>JACOUT010000001.1 GCA_016177705.1 Deltaproteobacteria bacterium | reverse complement strand
GTCGGCGCCGGCGCCGGCGCTTGCGCGGTGCCGCGGCGTCACCGTCGGCCGCCGGGGCAGCCGAGTCCGGCGGCCCTTCGGCGTCCGCCAGGGCGACCGCCGGCGCGCTGCCGAACAGCGCCTCGGCGAGCGGATCGTCGAAGTGCTCTTCGACCGCGGGTGCAGGGGTGCGCGGCGCCGGCTCGCGCGCGCGAGCGAACGGCCCTGCCTCGTCCTTCCTCTCCGCGCCCTCTTCGGCGTCGCGCGCGCGCGCTTCGGCGGCGCGCGCCTCGTCCTCGGCGAGGCGTTGGTCGGCCGCGTTGATGGTCTCCTCGTCCGCAAGGAACTTCGGCACGGGGCCGATGGAGGGCGGCGGGCCGAGCGTTTGTCCCGCGAAGGCCGAGGACGACTCGTCGCGGCGTCGTCGCCGCCGACCGCGCTCGCCGTCGACCAGGCGCGGGTCGCGGATCTGTTGGGCTGCGTCGAGGCCGGCGCGGCCGCGCCGCTCCTCGTCGTAGCGGATCTCGTCGTTTTGCAGGCGCACGTCGGCCTGCACGTCGACCAGGCACTGGTGCTCCTCGGACATGTCGAGGAGGTCGCGCCGCTTCATGGTGTTGATGATGTTGGCGACGTCGACCGGCACGCGCACCGTCAGCCGCGCCAACTGGTGCGCCGACTTCGACACGCGGTTGCTGAGCTGCCGGAGCGCGCTCACCGCCAGGCCCTTCGGGTCGCGCACCACGCCGGTGCCCGCGCAATGCGGGCAGGGCGTGTGGCTCACCAGCCGGTGCGCTTGGCGCAGCCGCTGCCGCGTGATCTCGAGCGTGCCGTTCTCCGAGATGCGGCCGATCTTCACGCGCGCCTTGTCCTCACGCATGGCATCGCGCAGCGCGCGCTCGACGTCGCGGTCGTGGCGGCGGTTCATCATGTCGATGAAGTCGACGACGATGATGCCGCCCAAGTCGCGCAGCCGTAGCTGACGTGCCACCTCGCGCGCCGCCTCGAGGTTGGTCTTGTAGACGGTGGCCTCGTGGTCGGACTCACGGGTCGACTTGCCGGAGTTGACGTCGATGGCGACCAAGGCCTCGGTCTGGTCGATGATCAGGTAGCCGCCAGACGGCAGGCGCACCTGGCGCTCGAACAGCTCCTCGATGGCGCCCTCGATGCCGAGCTTCTCGAACAGGGGCTGGCGGCCCTCGTAGCGCTCGAGCAACGACAAGGAGTCGGGGCTGCGCTCCTCGAAATAGCTCTTCAGCTCCTCGAACTCGTCCTCGGCGTCGATGACGATCTTGCCGATGTCGGGCGCGAGGTAGTCGCGCACGGTGCGCACGACCAGATCGGGCTCGCGGTAGAGCAGGGTGGGGGCGCGGCCGAGTTGGCCGCCGCGATCGATCTGCTCCCAGACCTTGGCGAGCGCCTTCAGGTCCCGGTACAGGTCGATCATGGGGCGGTTCATGCCGGCGGTGCGAATGATCACCGCCTGGCCGTCGGGCACGTCGAGGTGGCCGAGCATGTCGCGCGCGCGTCGCCGCGCCGCCTCATCCTCGATCTTGCGCGAGACGCCGCCGCCCGAGTCGTCGCTGTGCATCAGCACGACGTAGCGGCCCGGCAGCGACAGGTAGGTGGTGACCGCCGCGCCCTTGGAGCCGATCTCGTCCTTGGTGATCTGGACGACCAGCTCCTGGCCGCGCTTGATCACGTCGCTGATTCGGGGCCGACGCTGGCCGCGCAGCTCGGCGGGGTAGAGCGACGGGCGAATCTCCGAGAGGGCGAGGAAGGCCTGCTTCTCGTCGCCGAACTCGATGAACGCCGCCTCGAGGCTGTCCTCGACGTTGGCGACGATGCCCTTGTAGATGTTGCCTTTTTGCTTGGTACGCGAGGAGCTGTCGATGTCTAGATCGACGAGCCTTCCGTCCTCGATGATAGCGACGCGGATCTCTTCCGCGGCGCTGGCGTTGATGACCAACTGCTTCGACATGGATGTGCCTTACGGTCTCGGGGTGGCCCGAAAGGCGTCTCGTCGAGTGGTCCGTCCCGCGGCGGCAGGCACGGCAATGGTGCGGCGTGCTTCATCCGTCGTGGTCCGGGAGACATTCGACGAAGAGCAGCGCGCCAATGAAGAAACGTGCCGCATGCGGAACGTTGCATTGGGCAATCGCCAGGTCTGACACGCGCTCGGCCCTTCGGTGGCCGGTGTGGCGCTGGCGTGCCCGTGGTGGGCGTGCCCGCAAGCCAATCCGGCGGAAACGTTGAAAAAGACCTAACAGAGGGATCGGCGCCGCGCAAGGAGGGAGCGTGGCCCGCTCGCCGGGCACCCGCACGACCGCGGTGGAACGCGGCGGCCGGGTCTCTCCTCGGGATCGACCACCCTCACGAAGCCAGGCGCTCGAACGTGTCGCGCACGATCAAGACCACCATCAGGCCGAGCAGCGCGATCATGCCGATGCCGTTGACCCAGACCTGGAAGCCGGCGTGGATGTCGCGCCGGATGGCACCCTCGACGGTGAGAAACAGCATCTTGATGCCGTCGAGCGAGGGCACGGGCAGCAGGTTGAACAGGCCGAGCACCACGCTGATCCAGGCGAGCATGGCCAGGTAGTAGCGCGCGCCGCGCTCGGCCTGGTCCTTCAGGTCGTCGACGATGGCGACGATGCTCGACATCTTCACATCGTCGTCCCAGCGCAGCAGCGCGCCGAGCGCGGCCAAGGTGTCCATGGTCTTGATGCGGCACAGCTCGAGGGCGGCCCACGCGGTGCGCGGCAGCGTGGTGCGCGGATACAAGAGTTGGGGCGCGACGCCGATGCGCCAGCCGCCGCCGATCTGTTTCTCGGCTGTCACCGTGAATACCTGTTCGGCGCCGCCGCGCACCACCGTGAGCGCGACTGGTGCGCCTTGGCTCGCGAGGATACGGCCGCGGAAGTCGCCGTCATCGAGCGCCTTGCCGTCGAAGGCGACCACGATGTCGCCGGCCTGCAAGCCCGCCGCGGCGGCCGGTCCGCCCGCGATCACTTGCTGCAGCTCGACCGCGGGGCCGGCCACGGGCGACGGCCAGGCCCAGAGGTAGACGAAGAACAGCCCCGCCGCGAGCAGGTAGTTGGCGGCGGGGCCGGCGGCGAGCACGAGCCAGCGTCGCCAGCGCGCGGCGTTGATGAAGCTCTTCGGATCCTCGGCTGCGCCCGGCTCGAGCGACGTCATGCCCTTGATCTGCACGAAGCCGCCGAGCGGCAGCGCCGCAACCTGGTAGTCGATTTCGCCGCGGCGGAATCCCCACAGGCGAGGGCCGAAGCCGATGGAGTAGCGCAACACGCGCATGCCGAGCATGCGAGCGACGGCGTAGTGGCCGAGCTCGTGCCAGGCGATCAGGAAGCCCACGCCGAGGATGGAGAGGGCGATTTGGAGGGCGGACATGTCGCGCAGCACAGCGCCGATCGTAGCATCACTCCCCTCCCGTGCCCGTGCCCGTGCCCGTCGTCTCCGGCGAGCGCCCGCGTTGACACGCGCACACCGGCCGCCTACCCACGCCTCAGACCATGCTGCGGCCCCTCCTCGGGAGGCCACCTGTGGCATCGGTGACGCGCCCGGCATGCCGCCGCGGCCAGAAAGGTCCGCATGTTCGCCGAGAAGAAGAAGGAAATCGTCCAGAAGTATCAGTTGAAGCCGGGGGACACTGGTTCACCCGAGGTCCAGGTTGCGCTGCTCACCGAGCGCATCAACACCCTCACCGAGCACTTCAAGACCCACAAGCACGACCACCACGGTCGTCGGGGCTTGATGAGCCAGGTGTCGCAGCGCCGCAGCCTGCTCAACTACCTGCGGGGCAAGGATCTCGAGCGCTACAAGAAGATCATCGACCAGCTCGGCCTGCGCAAGTAGCGCGTACCCTGCGCGGCGACCTCGAGGTCGCCGCGCTCGCTTCCAGCGTCCGTCGTTCGCACCGAAGAGAAACGCGAGGGAGCTGGATGGAGAATGCGGTCCCCGGCCGAGCGCAGCGCTCGACCGCCGACCGCATCCGTCATCCGGTTCTCCTCCCAGCAACAGCAACAACTGCCAGCAGGAGAATCCATGTCGTTCGCCAAGCCCGGCGAGATCACGCTCGCCCACAACTCCGAGAAGTTCCACTCCGTCAGCCTCGAGCTCGGTGGCGATGCGCCGCTCACCTTCGAGGTCGGCCGCGTCGCCAAGCAGGCGTCGGGCGCGGTGTGGGTACGCTGGGGCGACTCGGTCGTCCTCGTCACCGTGTGCCAGACCAAGGAGCCGAAGGAGAACATCGACTTCTTCCCGCTCACCGTCGAGTACCAGGAGAAGATGTACTCGGCCGGCAAGATCCCCGGCGGCTTCTTCAAGCGCGAGGCGCGCCCGCGCGACGAGGAGATCCTCAACTGCCGCATCATCGATCGCTCGATCCGTCCGCTCTTCCCCGAGGGCTACCGGAACGACGTGCAGGTGATCGCCACCGTCGTCTCCTTCGACGGCCAGCACAACACCGACGTGATGGCGCTGTGCGGCGCCTCCATGGCCATCCATGTGAGTGAGATCCCCTGGGCCGAGACCTCGGGCCCGCTCGCTGGCCTGCGCATGGGTCGCATCGACGGCAAGCTCGTCATCAACCCCACCGTCGACATGCGCGGCAAGAGCGACCTCGACGTGGTGGTGAGCGTCTCCAAGGACGCCATCGTGATGGTCGAGGGCGGCTCGGCCGAGATGGCCGAGAGCGAGCTGATCGACGCGCTCTTCACCGCGCACAAGGAAGGCCAGAAGCTGATCGCGGCCATCCACCAGATGCGTGAGGTGATGGGCAAGCCCAAGCTCACCTTCACCCCGCCGGCCAAGGACGAGGCGCTGTTCGCCAAGGTGCTCGGCGCCGCCGAGAAGCACGGCTTGAAGCAGGCGCTCGCCGTCAAGAACAAGATCGAGCGCTACGGCACGCTCGACGCGCTCAAGAAGAAGATCCAGGAGACGCTCAAGGCCGAGCTCGGCGACGAGGCCTTCGCCGCCAAGAAGAAGCTCATCTCGGAGCTGTACGGCGAGGTGAAGTACCAGGTGATGCGCGAGGGCGCGCTCAAGACCAAGCTGCGCCTCGACGGCCGCAAGTACGACGAGGTCCGGCCCATCAACTGCGAGGTGGCGACGCTGCCGCGCACGCACGGCTCGGCCTTGTTCACGCGCGGCGAGACGCAGGCGCTCGTGTCGATCACGCTCGGCACCAAGGACGACGAGCAGAAGATCGACAACCTGCTCGGTGAGTCGTACCGGCGCTACATGCTGCACTACAACTTCCCGCCGTTCTCGGTGGGCGAGGCGAAGCCGCTGCGCGGCTCTTCACGTCGTGAGATCGGCCACGGTGCGCTCGCCGAGCGCGCGCTCGCGCGCATGATCCCCGACGAAGAGACCTTCCCCTACACCGTCCGCATCGTCTCCGAGATCACCGAGTCGAACGGCAGCTCGTCGATGGCGACGGTGTGCGGCGGCACCATGGCGCTCTACGACTGCGGTGTGCCGATGAAGGCGCCGGTCGCCGGCATCGCCATGGGGCTCATCAAGGAAGGCAACGACCTCGCCATCCTGTCGGACATCTTGGGCGACGAGGATCACCTCGGCGACATGGACTTCAAGGTGTGCGGCACCGACAAGGGCGTCACCGCCATCCAGATGGACATCAAGATCGACGGGCTGACCCGCGAGATCATGGCCAAGGCGCTCGACCAGGCGAAGGAAGGCCGCAAGATCATCCTGAAGCAGATGGCCGACGCCATCGCCGCGCCGCGCGCCGAGCTGTCGGTGTGGGCGCCGCGCATCACCACCATCCGCATCAACCCCGACAAGATCCGGGACGTCATCGGCCCGGGCGGCAAGGTCATCCGCGACATCGTCGCCAAGACCGGCGCCAAGATCGACATCACCGACGACGGCACCGTGCGCATCGCTGCCGTGGGCGGCGACAGCGGGGATCGCGCCAAGCAGATCATCGAGGATCTGACCCGCGAGGCCGAGGTCAACCGCATCTACAAGGGCCTGGTGCGCAAGGTGGTGGAGTTCGGCGCCTTCGTCGAGCTCTTCCCCGGCACCGACGGCCTGGTGCACATCAGCGAGCTGTCGGACAAGCGCGTCGCCAACGTCACCGACGTCCTGCAAGAGGGCGACGAGGTCGTGGTCAAGGTGCTGAGCATCGACCGCGACGGCAAGATCCGCCTGTCGCGCCGCGCCGCCGTCGGCAAAACGCCGGGTGAGATCGACCTGACGCCGCCGCCGCCCCGCGAGGGTGGCGACGACCGCGGCGCTCGCGGTGATCGCGATCGCGGTGGCCGTGGCGACCGCGGGCCGCGCCGCGATCGCGACCGCGGGCCACCGCAGGCTTGAGGAATCGACGCACTGCGTCGCATTGCGCTCGGCCCTTGGATCCCCAATGGCCGAGCGCGTCTGCTTCTGCTTGAATCCCGGCTACATGACGCTGCATCGAGCATCTCGCGCCTTCGCTCTCGCGCTCGCGCTCGTCGCCGCCTACGGCTGCACCGGGGGGCTCTCGTGTGGCTCGGGCTCGGGCTGCACGAACGCGTATGTGCCGATCCCCGCCGACGACCCGCGCGTGCCGAACGGGCGCGAGCCCGTCGACGACGGCGTGCGCATGCGCATGACGCAGGCCGCACTCGACTTCCTCGCGGACAACATCCGTCAGATCATCGCGGGCGCGCTCGGCAGCGATCCGAGCAACCCGATCATCATGATCTCGCAGACCAACGTCGTGGACATCGGCGGCGGTGTCTCGCTCGGCGTCGGCCCGACCGAGACCCACCCGTACGAGATCTACATCGACGGCCAGGCGCTGTCCGACAACATGATCCTCGAGTTCGTCGGCGACGACGCGGGCGAGACCGACGCGATCCGCGTCCGTGCGGCGAATGTGCCGGTCGGACTCGACGCGCGCGTGTTCTTCGAGACGGACGTGCTCGTCACCACGGCGACGGCGGCCTGCGACCTGTTCGGCACCAACGGCGGGCTCGGTGGCAGGCCCTGGTTCACGACGCTGACGCTCGACATGCTGGTCAAGCCGCGCGTCGGCAACGGCGCCGAGTGCGACTCAGGGCAGGGCGAGTGCCTCAAGATCGACGTCGACGTCACCGACGCGTCGATCGGCAGCTTCAGCTACGACGACCTCGAAGTGGACAAGCCGTATTCGCCGTGCGCCGACGACGGGCTCGGCGACTGCTCCGAGGAATGCAGTGACACGGTCTTCCTCATCGATGAGAGCGGCGACACCGAGTGCGTCGGCGTGTGCTTCATCCTGGACGTGCTGGTCGACGGCGTCGCGATCTTGGCTGGGCTCGTCAACGACCTGATAGGCGGCTTCCTGCCGCCCATCCTCGAGGGCGCCATCCGAAATGCGCTCGACGAGTTCGACGGCTCGCCGCTCGCCGCCTCCGGCCGCCTCGACCTCGCCGCCTTCGCGCCCGGCGTCTTGCCCGACTCGGCGCTCGACGTCGGCTACGGCGTCGGCCCCACCGCCGGCGCCTTCGACGTCAACGACCCGGCCAACACCGCGGGCGCGCAGGGCATGGACATCATCTTCAAGTCTCTGTTCGAGGCGGCGCCTTCGCTCGACGACCCGGCGTTCCCGGTGCCGCACCCCTGCGCCAAGATCATCGCGGGCGCCGACTTCAGCGCGCTCTACGGCGGCTTCCGCTTCGAGGCGCCCAACGCCGAGCCGCTCACCGGCGTCTACGACGGCGCCGTCTACCACCTCGGCGCCTCGCTCGCCGAAGACGCGGTCAACCAGTTGCTGTTCGGCGTCTACAACTCGGGCGCGCTCTGTCTCGAGCTGTCGACCGACTCGGTGCACCAGCTCACCGGCGGCGCCTTCCCGGTCTCGGCCGGCCTGGTCGACGTGCTCACCGGCGGCAAGCTGCGCCAGTACGCCGCTCCCGACGCGCCGGTCATCATCGCGCTCAACCCGAGCCAGCCGCCCATCATCACCTACGGCGCCGGCACCGACACCGAGGGCCACCTGATCATCGATTGGCCGAAGGTGGAGGTCTCGTTCTACGTGTTGATGAACGAGCGCTTCGCGCGCGTCTTCGCCGTCGAGGCCGACATCGATCTGCAGATGACCGTGTTCAACGAGCCGGGCACCAGCACGCTGCACATCGGCATCATCGACGGACCGAACATCGGCGGCTTCGTCGAGACCTACAACGAGCTTCTGCCCGGCGTCGCCTTCACCGAAGTGCTCGAGGGGCTGATCGGCACCTTGTTCGATGCCGCGCTCGGCGACGGCCTCGCCTTCGACTTCGACGTCGGCCCCATGTTGTCCGACGCGCTCGGCGCGCCCATCTACGTGCAGATGCTCGGCATCGAGACCATCCCGGTCGGTGACCCCGAGTTCCTGAACGTCTACCTGCAGCTCACCAACACCGAGCCGAACCCGATGTTCGCGCACACGCCGCCGGTACGCGTGCTCGAGCGTGAGCCGCTCGACCTGCCAACACCGGAGGCGCGCGCGCGCGCGCTCACCGACGAGCTGCGCTTGCAGGGCGTCGACCCGGACCTCGAGTACCTGGCGCAGATCGACTTCGGCGCCTGGCGCGGGCCCTTCAAGCCCGACGGCGACGAGCTGATCGTCCGCGACCCCAAGCTGCGGCTGGTCGGCCACCACAAGGTGACGCTGCGCGCGCGCGACCCGCGCGACATCAACTCGCTCGACCCGGTCGGCACCGTGACCGCGGTCTGGATCGACCCCGAGGCGCCGCGCGTGTCGCTGGCGGTGAAGGGCACGGACGTGGTCGCCGACGGCACGGATGCCGTCGTCAGGGCCGCCGACCTCTCGTGGCAGTGGCAGCTCGACGACGGCGAGTGGAGCGCGCCCTCGTCGCTGACGCGCCGACCCGTCGACGACCTCGACGCGCGCCGCGTCGCGGTGCGCGCCGTCGACCTCGCCGGCAACGTCTCGCACCCGGCCGCGCTCGACCTCACCACCGAACGCCGGCGGCTCGACGCCGAAGCGGGCGGCGGGCCGAGCTTCGGCTGCGCACAGGCGGGCGACGCCGCGTGGCTCGGCGCGCTCGCGCTCGCCGTCTTTGGCGCGGTGCGTCGGCGACGCCCCCCGTCCACCCGCTGACGGGCACAACGCCCTACATCGGGGGCCGATAACCACCCCATGACGCGGGCCTCCGGGGTCTGGGCGCGGGTCGCGCCGGTGCTGGTGCTTGCCGCCTTGGTGGCGGGCAGCGCCTGCACAAACGAGGCAGGTGCCCCCGGCGACGCTCCCACGGGCGCAGCCTGCGTCACCGACCACGACTGCGGCGCGGGGCAGGTCTGTGGCGCTGATGGCGCGTGCAGCCTGCCGGTCGGCGACCCGAGCGACGACCCAAACGGCGACGACCCGCCAGGCGACGACCCGCCGGCCGATGATCCGCCGCCCGCCGACCCGCCGGGCGACGATCCGCCGGCAGACGATCCGCCTGCCGACCCACCGCCGACCGATCCACCGGCGCCTCCCACGCCTGGCAGCGGGCGCCTGGTCGTCACCGCCGGTCCGGAGCTGGTCGACGCGCTGCCCGGCTGCGGCTGCACCGCGCCCGCGCCCGCGGCCAACGTCGACCTGAGCTATGGCGTCGCCGGCGACCTGTGCGGCAAACCCGCGGGCAGCCTCGAGTGCGGCGTCGACGGGCCGGGCTGCCGCTGCTCGGTTGGCCCCGGTCTCGGCGACGCGCTGTGGGGTGCAGGCCGCGCCGAGGAGCCGCGCCAGCCGGGCGAGACCTGGATCATCGACGAACAGATCGTCCACGAGAGCGGCGCCGACGGCACCTTCGTCGTGCACGCCGCGCTGGCCGACGACTGCCTGCTCTCGCCCGGCAGCCTGGCGCTCTCGACCAACTACGCGTGCTGTCTGCTCGACTGCGACGGCACGCTCGGCAACGCCTGCTTCGACTACTCGCAGGGCGGCCTGTCGTGCGCCACCTTCTGCGAGGCCGAGGCCACGTTCGCGACCAACGCCGACTGCATGGCGCGCGGTCCCACGCCGGTGCGCGTGCGGCTCGACGACGGTACCGCGCCGCGCGAGTGGTGCGTCACGCTCACGGACGGCGAGGCCGTCGACGTCGTCACGGTGCGACGAGCCAACGGCAACTTCGCGGTGGTGTCGGTCGACGGGCGCGCCCAGGAGATCGTCCCCGGCGCACCGTGCGGCTAGCACCGCGCGCTTGAAACAGCGAGCAGCTTGGCCGGGCGATCGACGGACCGCCGTGCGTTCTAGGTCGCAACGACCTCGAGCGCCGGCTCGTGGCCGGGGACGTCGGGCTTGGGCAGTGGCATCGCGTCGAGGGGCACGGCTCCGTCGACGTTGGAGCTGGCAGCGCCACGCGCGGCGCGCTCCCCCTCGATGGCCCGCAGGGCGTCGTTGAGTCGCGGGATCACGTCTTCGCGCGTGTAGCGAATCAGGTGCTCACCGAGGACCGCGGCCACCACCGCGCGAGCGATGTTGCCGCGCGCGTGTCGCAACGCCGTCCAGATCAGGCGCCAGTAGTAGCCGCGGTCTCGCCCCTTGACGCCCAGCGCCCACGACGCTCGAAAGAACGTCGCGATGCCGTTGGCGTCGGGTGGCCGGGCGCGCGTCGGGCCCAGCGTGCGGATCAGCCTCGCACAGCGCGCGTAGTAGTTGGCGGGCGAGAACAGATCGGCGAGCAGATCGCGGTAGCCCGCCACCAAGACCGCCTCGTCCATCGTCGGCGTGAAGTTCGGCCGCTGGAACTGATCGCCGCTCGGGCGTCCTCGCAGGCGCCCCTCCTTCTCGAGGCGCCTTCCCAGCTGGGTGGAGGGGAGCGCCGAGAGGATGCCGACCATCGCCATCGCGATGGGCACCGACGAGATGAATTCGCGCTGCAGCGCGAAGACCTCGGGGCCATCGGCATCGAATCCCACGATGAAGCCCGCGTAGACCTCGAGGCCCGCGCGGGTCAGCGTCTCCACCACCTCGGTCGGCGGCATGCGAAGGTTCTGCGTCTTCTGCGTCTGCAGCAGCGCGGCGGGGGACGGGGTCTCGATGCCCACGAAGACGGACCTGAAGCCGGCATCGACCATCGCCTTGAGCAGCTCCGGCATGCTGGCGAGGTTCATCGACGCCTCGGTGTAGAGCTCGAAGGGAGCGCCGTGCGCGGCCTGCCATCGCTCGATCACGGGCAGCAGACTGGCAACAGCGTGGCGGTTGCCGATGAAGTTGTCGTCTACGAAGAACAGGGGACCGCGGAAGCCGGTGGCGTAGACGGCGTCGAGCTCGGCGAGCACCTGCTCGGGTGACTTCGTGCGCGGCACACGACCGAACACCTCGATGATGTCGCAGAACTCGCAGTTGAACGGGCAGCCGCGCGAGAACTGCAGGCTCAGCGACACGTACTTGCCGGCGCGCAGCAGATCGAAGCGCGGTGTCGGCGCCAGCGCCATGACCGGGCGTGGCTCCGGCGCGATGGTGGCGATGTCACCTTGCTCCCATGCCGACAGCACGTGGGGTGCCGTCGACGTGGGCTGTTCGAGCGCGCGGACGAGCCGGTGGATCTTGCCCTCCGCCTCCCCGCAGAACACGTGGTCGGCATCCAGGAACGCGTCGGGGCTCGTGGTCGGGGCTGGGCCACCCGCCACCACGCGCTTGCCGGCGCGTCGGGCCTGCGCGATGACCTCGTGCATCGACAGCTCCTGCACCAGCATGCCGCCGACGAGCACCACCTCGGACCAGGCCAGGTCGGCGTCGGTCAAGGGCTCGACGTTGAGATCGATGAGGCGCAGCTCCCAGCTCGCCGGCAGGAGCGCTGCCAGGCTGATCAGGCCCAGCGGCGGCAAGGTGCAGGCCCTGCCGGTGAGGCGCAGGCTGTGCTGATAGCCCCAATAGGTGACGGGCGTTTGGGCATGGACGAGCAGCGCTCGCATGGTGATCTCCTTCGCAGCGACTGCGTCGCGGGTGGCGTGCTCGACCGAGTGGATCCGAGACAGACGATCGACGTGGCGTGCACGGGTCCACGGTGGTCGGGCGCGAGCGCTCGAGCGCGTGCGGGATTGCGCCAAGGGCCCCGCAGACGAGGTAGAACATCTCCATGGCGCGCATGCACCGCGACGACCTTACACGTCTGCTCGACGCGTGGCTTGCGCCATCTGCGTTCACCGACGCGGCGGAAAACGGCCTGCAGGTGGAGGGGCGCGCCGACATCGAGCGCGTCGTGTGCGGCGTCACCGCCTCGCTCGAGCTGATCGAGCTGGCGCTCGAGGCCAAGGCCGACGCCATCGTGGTCCACCACGGCCTGGTGTGGAGCGGTGGCATCCGGCGCCTCGACGGCTGGCTCGGCGCGCGCGTGCGCCGCTTGATCAAGGCCGATGTCAACCTGTTCGCCTACCACCTGCCGCTCGACGCGCACCCCGAGCTCGGCAACAACGCCGAGCTCGCCTGCACGCTCGGCGTCGTCGAGACGCGGCCGTTCGGGCGCTACCAGGGACAGCTCATCGGCGTTGCCGGCAGCTTGGCCGAGCCGATGGCGCCTGGGGCCTTCCTCGAGCGCGTGGCCGAGCGCGTCGGCCCGGTGCACCCGGCGAGTCGCCTGACCGACGCGGTGCGCACCGTCGGCATCGTGAGCGGCGGCGCCGCGTCCATGCTGCACGACGCAATCGCCGAGCGCCTCGATGTCTTCGTCACCGGCGAGCCCGCCGAGTGGTCGCACGCGGTCTCGTTCGAGACTGGCGTCGGCTTCGTGGCGGCCGGACATCACGCCACCGAGCGCTTCGGGGTGACGGCGCTCGCCGCCAGGCTCGCCACCCACGGCCTCGAGGCGCGTTTCCTCGACGTGGAGAACGCCGCGTGATCGGCGCGACCCGCCTGCTCTTGGCCGCTGCGTTGCTCCCGCTCGTCGGCGCTTGCCCGCGGCCGATCGACGAGCTGCCGGTGAACCTGCCGCCGACCGCGCGTCTGGTGTGGCCGCAACTCTGGCCCGCCGGCGAGCCGGCGCTGTTCGACCCGACCTTCAGCGAGGACGCCGAGGGCGGCCCGCTCCGCTATCGCATGACCTACGGCGACGGCACGCCCGACGCCGAGGGCGCGGGCACGCTCGAGCACGTCTACCAGGCGCCGGCGAGCTACGGCGTCGAGCTCACCGTCACCGACGAGCAGGGGCTCGACGCGCGCGTGCAAGGGCAGATCGTCGTCGTCGGCGACGACCTCGAGCCGTGCAGTTGCGCGCTGCCGTGTCTCGACGACGCGGTGTGCGCGGCCGAGCTGTGCCTGCTGTTCGTCAGCGCGCTCGAGGACGACGAAGCGCCGGTGCTCGACGACCAGCTCGAGTGCCCCTAGCAGGCTACCGGGCCGCGCGTGCGGCGGTTCCACGAGGCTATGATCGGCACCATGCTCACGCCGCGGCACCACTATTGCGGCCGCGTCGTCGTGCTCGACGCGCCTCCGAGGCAGGGCATGCACGCCGCGGTGGTGCGCGCGCACGATGGTGCCTGCCGCGCATGCGTCGTCGTCACCAGCGACGACCCGCCCTTCCGCGACAGCCTCGACGCCACCGAGGCGTTCTCACGGGAGGTGGCGCTGCGCGCGCGCGTCCCGGGCGACGCCCCGTTCGTCTGGTACGTGTTCGCGCGCGGCCGCCGGTGGTGCGCGTCCGCCGAGCGGTCGCCCGGCGATCTGTCGCTCTCCGACGTGGTCGCGCGCATGCGAGACGAGCGCGTGCTGGTCTCCCCCCTGGCGGGCGCTGCCGCGCTCGCCGGGCTCGTCAAGCTCGGCGCGGACGTCCACCGCGATCCCGACGCGCGCGTGATCCTCACGCTGTCGAGCGCCAGCGTGACGTTCGACGGCGCCCTCGAGCTGCGGCCTCGCTGGCCCGTCGACGCGATACGGGAGACGCCCGGCTCGCTGCCCGACGTCTTTCACCTGTTCGCTCGCGAACAGGTGCGCGGCGAGCCGTTCACGCCGCGCACCACCATGGTCGGGCTCGCCTACATCGTCTACCTGCTGCTGGCGCAGCAGGACCCGTACGGCCTGCCTGCCGACGCGCCGGTCGCTGATCGCCTCCGCGCCATCGTCGACGGCCCGCGCATCCCGCTTCGTCAGCGACGGCCCGACGTGCCGGCCACGCTCGCCGCGCTGATCGACGACATGTTGGCGCGCTCCCCGGCCGATCGTCCGGACAGCTTCGCCACGCTGCTCGAGCGCACGTCGGGCTTCGCCGGTGCGGAGGGGCCGGCAGCGCTCGCCGCACAGCTTCGGTCCTTGTTCGCCGTTGAGCGCGCGGCGGCCGACCGCGAGGCGCGGCAGCTCGCGCACACGTGGTTCGGTTCGCTGCTCTCGTGCCCGGCGGCGCCTGGGCAGATCACCGAGGTCGAGCTGCCGCTGGCGCGGCGTGCGACGAGCGCGCGAGCCGCGCCGGCGGCCAGTGGCGACACGCCGGCAACGCTCCCCGACGACGCCGTGAAAAAAGTCTGGCCTGGCGACGAGCGCGCCATGCGCCGTGTCACGCGCCACCTCTGGGTGGACGTCGCGCCGGTCAGCGGCGCGGAGTACGCGCGCTTCATCGAAGCCACCGGCCGCAGCGCGCCGAGCGATTGGCCAGACGGCGCCTGCCCAGCCGAGCAGCGCGATCGCCCCGTGGTGCGGGTGTCCCTCGAAGACGCGCGCGCCTACGCGCGCTGGGCAAGCAAGCGCCTGCCGCTCAACGACGACTGGCGCCTGGCGATGAACGAGCTCGGCTTCTCGACGCTCGGCGGCGGTCAGGTGTGGGAGTGGACCGCGTCGCGCCACGGCACCGGTCACGTGGTGCGGGGTGGACGCTTCCGCGACCAGCTCGGCGTGGCGCCGACGGTGCACCACCGCTCGTGGGACGATCGGCCGGCGGACGACATCGGCTTTCGTTGCGTGGCGGAGGATTGAGCGTTGCGCGCGCACCTCCTCCTCCCCGATGCCGGGCTGTCGTGGCCGCTGCAGTCCGACGATGACAACCGCATTGGCCTGCCGCCCTGGTCGCGCATCAGCCCGCCGGGCGTACGGCAGCGCGTCGCCGCCCAGGTGCGCTACCGCGGCGGCGAGTGGACGGCCGAACCGTGCGGCGGCTACGTGCGGTTGTCGCGCCGCGGGCGACCCCTCGATCTCGACGCCGCGCTGGTCGACGGCGACGTCATCGAGGTGAATGGGGTCCAGCTCGTGCTCGAGATCGAGGACGAGGGTGAGCTGGCCGCGGACGCGGCGTCGCCCGCGGCCTTCCTGGTGTTGCAGAACGGCTACGCACACCGGCTGAACCGCGGCGACACCACGAGCATCGGCGACGGCCCCGACTTCGACGTGCGCGTGCGGCTCGGGCGCGGCGGCGGGAGCTGCCTGGTCGCGTTCGCCGACGGAGCGTGGACGGTGGCCGCCGCAGCAGACACGCCGGTGGCCGTGCTGCAGGACGGCCAGCGCATCGAGGTGCACACGCGGCTGGCCCTACGCCACGGCGCCGTGCTCGAGATCGACGACGTCGCGCAGGTCGAGCTGATCGACCTCGACGAACGGCGGCAAGAGCTGCCCGCGGCGCCGCCAGCACGGGCCGGAGCGCCGCTCGCCGGCGCGGTCGTGCCCGAGGATGACACCGAGGAGCTCGCGCTTGCCGCCCCGCCACAGCGCCCGGGGGCGACACCGCGCCCACCGCCTGCCGAGCGCCGCCTGGTCATCGAGGAGGTGCCACAGGGCCTGTTCCTGTGGACCGACGCAGGCTCGCTCGGCGTCGACGTGAGCGCGCACGATCTGTGCCTGCTGGGTGAGCGTGGTGACGTCGACCGCTTCGGCGCGTCGCGCGCCGGCATGGACGCGGCGCTGCGCAAGGTCACCGCGCTGTTGCGCCCGCGGCCGCTGTCGGATGGTGTCGTCGACCGGCTGCGCACGGCGCTGATGGCGGCGCTGCGCAAGAACGCCGGCGCGCATGCCGCGGCGGCGCAGGCGGCCGAGGTGTGCGTCGCGGACATCGAGCCCACGCCGCTGGTGCTGGCGCGCCTGGTGGTCGATGACCACTTCCTGCTCGCCGACGCCGCCCGCTTCACCGCCTGCGCGACCGCCATCGCGCACATCGAGGATGACGCCGTCACCGACGCCGACACGCCGGAGCGGGCCGAGATCTGGGCGCACCAGCTCCGCCGTTGGCGCGACCTGTACCTCGCGCCGGGCAGCACGGCTCGGTCGGTCAACCGCGCGCTCGCGGAGTTCGGCGAGGACGCGCACCCGCGTGTGCTGTGGGGCCTGCGCAAGGTGCGCTTGGCCGCGCCAATGCCTTCGCGCGCGCACATGAAGCTCTTGTGCGCGCTCGGCGCCAACGCGTACACCCGCGGCGCTGCGCTCGACCAGCACCTGACGGAGTTGGTGCTGAAGGCGAGCACGGTCGAGGTCGGCGAGGCGCTGGTCATCCTCGACGAGGGCGAGCTCGACGCCATCCGCACCAACGTCGAGACGCCCGAAGAGGTGCTCGCGGGGCTGGTGCTTACCACCGACCTCGACGAGGTGGAGCAGGTGTTCCGCCGCCGGCCGCGCTTCCCCGACGTGTTCGCGGTGGCGCTGCAGCACCTCAAGACACCGCTGCGCACCGAGACCATGCGGCCGCCCATCGCGCTGCCGCGCGTGCCCGGGTTGGCTTTCCTGTCGAGCGTCGGTGCGCTGATGGAGGAGGGCCGGGCCATGAGCCACTGCGCGGCGCTGTACGCGCAGCGCGCGGTGGCCGGCGAGAGCTACCTGTTCCACTACCAAGAGGGCCAGCAGGCCGCGACCATCGAGGTCGCCGCCGACGGCACCGTGTTGCAGAGCCGCGCGCCCGGCAACGGCAAGAACGTGGCCTCGAGCAACGGCGAACGCATCCTCCGGCGCTGGGGGCGCGCGCTGCGGCTGCTGCGGCTCGGCGAGCCGAGCGCGTCCTTGTGGGCCGGCGGCGGGCCCACGCCGCCCCAGAGCCTCGAGCCCGTGCGCACGCTCGCCGAGCTGGTCAACGCCTACCGCGCCTACGTCACCGACACCGACGACGTGTTCGAGCTGATCATCGAGTGGTGCGTGACGTCCGCGCGCGGCGCGCTCGACGGGCGCACCTGGATCGCCAAGGGCCGCCAAGGGCCCGACGACCACCTGGTGCTGCTCGACGACAAGGGCGCTATCGTCGGCACCTCGGAGGCCGAGCTGCAGCTGACATTGGGGACCGGCCGCGACGTCGACGGCGCGCGCTAGCGCGTCCTCGAGGCGTGCCGCCGTCAGCGGGCGGCCAGCCCGCACGCGCGCGGGCGGCCGTCGACGAGCCGCACCCGGCCCTGCGCCAGCGCGCTCAGCACCGCGGGGAACAGCCGGTGTTCCTCCGCCTGGATGCGCGAGGTCAGCGCGGCCTCGTCGTCGTCGTCGAGCACGGGGACGGCGGCCTGGGCCAGGATGGGCCCGGTGTCGACGCCGGCGTCGACCAGGTGCACGGTGCAGCCGGTGACGCGCACACCGTGGGCGAGCGCTTGCCGCGGCGCATGCATGCCGGGGAAGGCCGGGCAGAGCGCGGGGTGGACGTTGAGCACGCGGTGCTTCCAGCGCTCGAGGAAGTGGGCGGTGAGCACGCGCATGAAGCCGGCCAGCACCACCACCTCGACCCGGTGGGCGCGCAGCGCGGCGTCGAC
The DNA here is from genome assembly GCA_016177705.1 of Deltaproteobacteria bacterium. Classification (GTDB taxonomy): domain Bacteria; phylum Myxococcota; class UBA727; order UBA727; family VGSZ01; genus JACOUT01. The sequence goes on along the minus strand of JACOUT010000001.1, from coordinate 8,838 downwards.
CGCGTCCTCGAAGGCCTCGCGCGAGCGCCCCTTGTGATCCTCGACGAGCGCAGGCACGCCGGCGGCGACCGCGCGCTCGAGCGCCCGCACGCCGGCGACGTTGCTCAGCACGGCGGCGACGCGCAGGGCGCGCGCGGGGTCGCGCGCGGCGTCGAGCACGGCCGCCAGGTTGCTGCCGCTGCCCGACACGAGGACGCCGAGCCGCAGCGGGTCGCCGGCGGAGCAGGGCGCGCGCTCGATGAGCGGCGTCCCCGGCATCACGCGAACACCACCTCGCCGGCGCCGGCGGTGACCTCGCCGATGACGCGCGCGTCCTCGCCGTGCTGTTTCAAGAGCGCGCACGCGTCCGCCGCCTGGCTCGCCGGCAGCACCACGCAGAAGCCGATACCCAGGTTGAAGGTGCGACGCAGCTCGCGCTCGGCCACCGGGCCGCCCTTCCTGATGACGTCGAAGATGGCCGGCTCGTGCCACGCCTTCTTGTCGAGGCGCGCGCCGGTGAACGAGGGGAAGCCGCGCGCCAGGTTCTCCGGCAGGCCGCCGCCGGTGATGTGGGCCATGGCGCGCACGTCGGCGCCGCTCTGCAGGAGCGCGCGGATGGAGCGCACGTACAGCCTGGTCGGCTCGAGCAGCCAGTCGGCGAGCGGGCGGCCGGCAACCTTGTCGTCGAGCTTCAGCCCCATGACGTCGAGGAACACCTTGCGCGCCAGCGAGTAGCCGTTCGAGTGCAGGCCCGACGACGCGAGCCCGACGACCGCGTCGCCCGGCGACACGCGCGTGCCGTCGATGATCTTCTTGCGATCCACCACGCCGACCGCGAAGCCCGCCAGATCGTAGTGGCCGTGCGCGTACAGGCCGGGCAGCTCGGCGGTCTCACCGCCGATGAGGGCGCAGTCGCACGCCGCGCAAGCGCGCGCGATGCCAGAGACCACCGCCGCCATGTGCGCGGGTGCGAGCTTGCCGGTGGCGTAGTAGTCGAGGAAGAAGAGCGGGCGCGCGCCGCTGGTGAGCACGTCGTTGACGCACATAGCCACCAGGTCTTGTCCGATGTTTTCGTGTCGGTTGGCCGCCACCGCGACCAGGAGCTTGGTGCCGACACCGTCGGTGCCCGACACCAGCACCGGGTCGCCGAGGTCGCCGAGCGCGTCCTTGAGGGAGAACAGCCCGCCGAAGCCGCCGATGCCGGAGAGCACGCCCGGCACGTGGGTGCGCTTGGCCTCGCCGACGATGAGGTCGACGGCCGCGTCGCCCGCGTCGATGTTGACGCCGCTGTCCGCGTAGCTGATCGGCTTGTCCGTCATGGCGGGCCCTCGCCCGCGCGTTAGGGGATCCTTCAACCCCCAGCAACAACGGCCGCCCGGCGCTCCGCCCGACCCGGGCGTTTCAGGTAGTGTCCGGCGGGTGGAGACGCTGCTGTTGTTCGCCGACGCCCCGACGGCCGGCGCACCGAAGCCCCGGCTGGCGCTCGAGCGCGGCGAGATCGCGGCGCGGACGCTCGCCGCCGGCTTTTTGGCCGACGTGGCCGACACGTGCGGGCGCTGGCGCGCGCAGCAGCTCGGCGCCGACCTGAACCGCAAGGTGGTGCTGTACGTGCACCACGGCGTCGAGCATCCGGCGATCCTCGAGGCGGCGCGGCGGGCGGGCGGGCGCATCGAGGAGCAAGAGGGCCCCGACCCGGCGGCGCGGCTTCGGCGGGCCTTCGAGGCCGAACACGAGCGCGGCGCGCGCGCGGTGTGCGCCATCGGGACGCACGCGCCCTCGGTGCCGGCGCACCTGCTCGACGAGGCGTTCCGCGCGCTCGTCTGGGAGCGCGCCGTGCTCGGCCCCACCTTCGAGGGCGGCTGTTGGCTGGTCGGCGCGCAGCGACCGGCGCCCGACGTGTTCACCGACATGCCGTGGTCGGAGCCGGACGCGCTGGCGCGCACCGTCGAGCGGCTGCGCGCAGCCGGTGTCGAGCCGCACCTGCTGCCCTTCTGGTACGACGTCGAGGACGCCGATGACCTGGCGCGCCTGACCTGGCACTTGCGTTCGCTGCGCGCCCGGCACGCCGGCGCGCTGCCGTCGACGTGGCGCGCGCTCGACGAGCTGGGCCTGGCGCACGAGGGAGGTGAGCCGTGAAGCGCATCTCCCGCGAGACCGCGATCCCGCTGATGATCGCGCTCGGCCTCGGGCTCGCCTCGGCGGCGTACACCTACCTGCAGCCGGAGCTCGGCTGGGACGCCTCGCCGCTGCTGCCGTTCGAGAACAAGGTGCTCGACCTCAAGTTCCTGCGCCGCGGCCGCGTCGACGTCCAACCCAAGGTGGTGATCGCAGCCGGCGACGAGAAGACCATCGCCGCCTTCGGGCGTTGGGGCACCTGGGACCGCGCGCGCTTCGCCAAGGTCCTCGACAACCTGATCGGCGCCGGCGCGGAGGTAGTCGCCTTCGACATGGTGTTCGCCGACCCGCCGGGGCTCGATCACGTCGCCACGCGCGAGCTGAAGGAGAAGCTCGAGGGCGCGCGCCTGAGCGAGAGCGCGGGCACGCTGGCGCTGGCCGCCTCCGAGGGCCACGCGCCGTCGGCGGCCGACATCGCGCGCGTCGCGGTCGCGGCAAAGGACGTCGAGGACGCCTTCGCCGCGCGCACCAACAGCGACAGCGTGTTCGCCGCCGCGCTCGACCGCCACGCCACGCGCGTCGTGCAGGGCTTCATCGCCGAGCCGAACGCCGAGCAGGGCGCGCCGCGCGGTGACTATGCGACCGAGCTGGACGCGCTGTCGTCGTTCGTCATCGAGGGCTACGGCTACGGCTGGAAGTACACCGAGCTCGACGACCCGGGTGCTGCGGGCGCCGAGCAGAAGGTGACCCAGCTCGCCGTCGCCGAGGGCGCCAAGGCCTCTGACCTGCGCTGGGTGACGGCGGTGCACGGCGAGCTGGTCTTGCCCGAGGCTGCCTTCTTGGAGGCCGCGTCCAACGTCGGCTTCTTCTCCGCCGACCCGGACGCCGACGGCACGCTGCGCCGCCAGCCGATGGTCTATCGCCTGGGCGACCTGTTCATCCCGTCGCTGTCGTTGTCAGCGGCGGCGCTCTACTTCGGTGGCAACCCCGGCCTCATCGCCCACCCGTTCTTCGGCCATGGCCTGATGCAGATCGGCCTGCCGCGCGAGGACGGCGCCGTGGTCGACGTGCCGGTGGACCTGAACGGCCGCCTGCTGGTCAACTACTACGGCCCCTCGGGGCCGGCCGACCCCTCGCTGCCCGACGACAAGCGCGGCGCCTTTCCGCGCGTCTCGCTGGCCGACCTGCACGACGGCACCTTCGACGCCGCGCTGGTCAAGGGCAAGGTCGTGCTGATCGCGGTCACCGCCATCGGCACCTTCGATCAGCGGGTGACGCCGTTTTCACCGATGGTGCCGGGCGTCGAGATTCACGCGGCGGCCTTGCAGAACATCATCGACGGCGCCGCGCTCGATCGCCCCATCGGCGTGGTGCAGATCGAGCTCTTGTTGGCGCTGCTGGTCGCGCTCGCCTTCGGGCTTCTGCTGCCGCGCCTGGCGGTCAACTGGGGGCTGCTGTTCTTCGCCGGCTTCGTGCTCGCCTGGCTCGGCCTCGATTTCCTGGTGCTGTTTCCCAAGAAGCTCTGGCTGTTTCACGACGTGCCCGTCGTCTTGCAGATGGCACTCACCTGGGCCGGCATCACCGTCTGGGGCTACCTGACCACCGGCCGCGAGAAGGCGCGCCTCAAGAAGGAGTTCACCTCGGTGCTGGCACCCACCGTCGTCGAGCAGTTGCTGAAGGATCCGGCGCTCGCCGGCCTCGGCGGCACCGAGCGCGAGATGACCGTGATGTTCTCGGACATCCGCGGCTTCACCACCATGTCGGAGAAGCTGACGCCCGAGGGGCTGACGGCGTTCCTCAACGAGTACCTGACGCCGATGACCGAGATCCTGCTGGCGCGCGAGGGCACGCTCGACAAGTACATGGGCGACGCCATCATGGCGTTTTGGGGCGCGCCCATCATCCAGAAAGACCACGCGGCGCGCGCCGCGCTCGCCGCCATCGACATGCTCGAGAAGCTCGATCAGATGAAGAAGCGCTGGGCCGAGCAGGGCAAGCCGGTGCTCGACATCGGCATCGGCCTCAATTCGGGGTTGATGCGCGTCGGCTTCATGGGCTCGGAGCGCATGCGCAGCTACACGGTGCTCGGCGACAACGTCAACCTGGGCTCGCGCCTCGAGGGCACCAACAAGAACTACGGCACGCACCTCATCGTCAGCGAGACCACCTATCAGCAAGCGCGCAGCGTCGCCTACGGCCGCTGGCTCGACGCCGTGCGCGTCAAGGGCAAGCGCGAGCCGGTCAACATCTACGAGCTGCTCGGGCGGCTCGAGCCGGGAGGCACGCCGCCCTCGCACATGGCCAAGATCGTCGAGGTCTTCGAAGCAGGAATGCGGCACTACCGCGCCAAGCAGTGGGACCAGGCCGAGAGCGCCTTCAAACACACCATCGCCTTGCGCGGCGTCGATCCGCCGTCGACCATCTACCTGGAGCGCATCGCGCACTTCCGGGAGGAGCCGCCGCCCGCCGACTGGGACGGCGTCTACGAGTTCAAGACCAAGTAGGAGTGAGCCAGTGAGCAGCCTCATCGAGCGCTTCGGGCGCACCGTGCCGGCCGGACAGGTGCTGTTTCGCGAGGGCGACTCCGGCAAGGAGATGTTCGTCATCCAGTCGGGCAAGGTGCGGCTGATGCGCACCATACGTGGGCACGACAAGCTGCTCGCCGAGCTCGGCCCCGGTGAGTTCTTCGGCGAGATGAGCATCATCAACGACAAGCCGCGCACGGCCACCGCCATCATCGACGAGGACGCGCAGCTCTTGGTGCTCGACCCGAAGACCTTCGAGGCCATGATCAAGGCGAACACCGAGATCGCGGTGCGCATGATCAAGAAGCTCGCGAAGCGCCTCGACGACGCCAACGCGCAGATCGAGAACCTGCTGCTCGGCGACGCCAACAGCCGCATCGTGCACGCGCTGCTGTTGCAGGCGCGCACCATCGAGCCCGACGACAAGGGCGCGGTGCGCATCCCGTTCGGCGCCGCAGAGCTGGCACAGCGCACCAACGTCGAGGACGCCAAGGTGGTCGAGGTGCTCGAGCGGCTCGAGCGCTCACGCCTGGTGCTGGCCGCTGAGGGTGGCGGCGTGGTGGTCCCCGACCCCGCCAAGCTCGTCGAATTCCTAGAGTTCCTCGAGATGCGCCACCGCTACGGCGACCTGTGATCGGGCGCACACCGGACCGCCGTCGGTCGCCCTCACCAACAAGCTCGCCGACGACGCGGCGGCGGTTTCCTTGACGCACTCTTGGCCGCCCTGCGAGGTTTGCTGAACGATGCGCGTGCGGGTGCTCGGCTGTCACGGAGGGGAGACGCCACGTCACCGCACGACGTGTCTGCTGATCGACGAGCGCATCACCATCGACGCCGGCGCGGTGTGCCGCAGCCTGGCGCTCGACGAGCAGGTCAAGCTCGACCACATGCTGATCAGCCACAGCCACATGGACCATGTGAAGGACCTGGCGCTGCTGGCCGATCAGGTGATCGGTCGGCGCGGGCACCCGGTGGTGCTGCATTGCGGGCCGGAGACCGCGGAGACGCTGTCGTCGTCGTACTTCAACAACTACCTGTGGCCCGACTTCACCAAGATCCCAACGCCGCAATCGCCGGTGATGCTGATCGACGTGCACGAGCCCGAGGTCTCCTTCCGCATCCCGCCGTCGGGCGTTACCGCGCTGGCGGCGCCCGCCGCCAAGGGCAAGCGGGCCACGCGGGGCAGCGCCGCCGCGACCAAGAAGGCGACCGCGGGCAAGCGCGGCACGTCTTCGAAGAAGGGGTCGTCGAAGGCGGGCGCGGCGACGGCGAGCGCTCCGATGGCGCACGGCCCGCTCGCCGAGGGCGAGTACCAGGTGCAGTTCATCCCGGTCACGCATCCCGTCGAGTCGATGGCGATGATCATCCGCGGCACCACCGGCTCGATCCTCTACTCGTCGGACACCGGGCCGACCACGCGCCTGTGGCAGCTCGCCAACAAGGTCACCGACCTGCGCGGCATGTTCGTCGAGCTGTCGTTCCCCAACCACATGCAGGCGCTCGCCGACGTCGCCGGCCACTACACGCCGCAGACGCTCGAGGCCGAGCTGAAGAAGGTGCGCGACCGCGACGACATCCCGCTGTTCATCTACCACCTCAAGCCCACGTTCTACGAGGTGACCAAGAACGAGCTGGCCGCGCTGCGCTTGAAGAACATGCACCTGGTCGAGCTGACCGACGAGTTCGCCTTCTGACGTCGTCGTGATCGCGCGCTCGTACCATCATGCGCTGGCGCGGCTGTTGGCATCGCCCACGCGCCCCAAGCTCGGCCTCGACCGCATGCGCGCGTTGCTCGCGCGCCTCGGCGATCCGCAGCGCTCGCTGCGCGTCATCCACATCGCCGGCACCAAGGGCAAGGGCAGCACCGCTGCCATCGTCGAGCGCGTGGCGCGCGCGCATGGGTGGTCGACCGGCCTGACCACCAGCCCGCACCTGTCGTGCACGCGTGAGCGCATCCTGCTCGACGGCGTCATGATCGGCGAGCGCGCCTTCGCCGAGCTCGAGCACGAGGTGCACGAGGCCGCGGCGGTCCTCGACGATGCGCCCTCCTTCTTCGAACAGGTGATCGCGATGGCGCTGCTGGCGTTCGCGCGCCGGCGGGTGGACGTCGCGGTCGTCGAAGTCGGGCTCGGTGGTCGCCTCGACGCCACCAACGTGGTGCAGCCCGCGGTCACCGGCATCACCCGCCTCGGCCTCGACCACACCGAGCACCTCGGCCCCACGCTCGAGCACATCGCGCGCGAGAAGGCCGGCATCTTCAAGCGGGGCGTGCCGGCGCTGTCGGTGCCGCAAGACCCCGCGGCGGCGGCGGTGCTGGTCGAGGCGGCGCGCGCCGCCGATGCGCCGCTCACGTTCGTGCCGCCCGACCCCAGCCTCGAGGTCGGCCTGGCCGGGCGCCACCAGCGGGAGAACGCCACGCTCGCCCTCGCGCTGCTCGTGCATGCGGGCTTTGCGCGCGACGAGGCGGCCACGCGCCGCGGCCTGCGCGCCGTGCGCTGGCCGGGGCGCTATGAGACGGCGCGCAGGGCGCCGACCGTTCTCCTCGATGGCGCCCACAACGAGACCTCGGCGCGCGCGCTGGTCGAGGTAGCGCGCGCAGACGCCGCGCTCACCGGCCGCCCGCTGTTCCTGGTGGTCGGCATGACGTCCGGCCACGACCCACGCGCCTTCGCAGAGGCGTTGGCGCCGCTGGTACCCCGACGGGTGACGGCGGTCGCCAGCCGGAGCCCGCGCACCTACGCGCCCGAGGCCCTGGCCCGGGCGCTCGCACGCACCTTTGGCGTGTGCGACACCGCCCCACTCGTCGAGGCGCTGGCCTGCGCGATGGCGGCGGCGCGCCGCGCGGGCGGAGCAGTGCTGGTCACCGGCTCGCTCTACCTCGTGGGCGAGGTGCGCCACCGCCTGCTTGGCGGGCCCGCGGATCCGCAGCTCCCGCTGTTTTGACCTCCGCCGCGGCCACCCGGTCCCGCCGCGCGATCCCGGCCCTGGCAAGCGCAGGAAATTTCGAGGCGGGGCCGGACCTTGCTAGCGTCCAGCCAGACCCTGGAGGCAGCCGATGCTGCGCGTGTCCGCCCTTTTCGCCCTCGCCGTCGCCGCCACGCCCGCGCTCGCCGCCGCGCAGCTCAAGGGCATCGAGGTGCGGCCGAGCGCCGACCGCATCGACGTCGTCGTCAAGGCGAGCGAGCCGCTGACGTTCCAGAGCTGGGCGCGCCCGGCCCCGCCGGTGCTGGTGGTCGACCTGCTCGAGGCGGCGGCCGAGCCGGCCACGCTGTCCCAGAGCGCGCTCAAGGGCGCCGCCACGCTCACCGGCATCACCGTGTCGCGGCACGATGCGCGTGGCGCGCCGCTGTCGCGCCTCTCCCTGTCGCTGTCGAGGAACGTCGACTACGACGTGAGCGCGCGCGGCAGCGAGGTGACCATCTCGTTGTTCCCCACCGGCAAGAAAGAGGTCGCCTTCGCCGACAAGAAGCCGGTGCAGCTCGCCATGTCGACCGACCGAGGCACGCGCAGCGACGCGCCCGGCATGGTGGTGGAGGGCTCGCTCGGCCGCGCCACCGCCGACATCGACGTGGCGCAGGCGGCGAGCGGGCCGCTCAAGATGAGCTACATCGGCTTTCGCAACACGGCGAACAGCTCGGTGGTGTTCGCGCGCCTGAACGCCGAGGCGAAGTTCACGGTGCGCAAAGAGGGCGACAGCCTGGTGGTGCTCGAGATCCAGAACGCCACCATCCCGCTGCGCAACAACAAGAACCACCTCGACGCGACCTTCTTCGACAGCCCGGTGAAGATGATCACGCCCTCGGAGATCGAGGACGCGACGCCGAGCATCCGCATCACCATCGAGATGAAGCAGGCGGCGCCGTACGAGGCGGTGCTGCAGGGGCGGGAGATCGTCGTCACGTTCAAGAAGTAGCGGGCGGCGGGCCTCGAGTTCGAGGGACGGGCCGGGGCCGAGAGTAGGTCCGCCTCCGCGCCTTGCCGGTCCGGACCCTTGTCGTGCTGCCGATTCGCGCCGACACGATCGGCGGGTTGGTGGTGGTCGGGGCGTCGTGGTGTCCTGCCCGGATGGGCGCTGCGTCGGACCTACTCTCGGCCCCGGCCCTTCGTGCGTGGTCGCGAGTGCACGCACGCTCGTGCGCAAATTCTTTTGCGGCTGGTCAATCGATTATCCCCTTCGGTAGACTGCCGGCGGCTTCGGGGGGTCGATGAGGCGTTCTCT
>JACOUT010000013.1 GCA_016177705.1 Deltaproteobacteria bacterium | reverse complement strand
CGCGGCACCGTCGCCGAGCGCCCGCGCGGCCTCGTCGACGGCGGCCTGCAGGTCGGCCAGCTCGGCGGCGGTCTGCGCGTCGGCTCGGTGTTCCTCGATCCGGCCGGCGGCAGCGGCGCGCAGGCGGGCGCTGGCGCCGACCACGGTCGCCGCGACGTTTCGCAGGCGCGACACCGCGACGCCGGCCAGCACGAGCGCGAGCGCGGCGGCCGCGGCCAGCGCCACCAAGGGGGTCGCGCCCGAGCGCGTGGTGGTCGCGGGCGCCGGCGGCGCCCACGCCGCCAGCTTGTCCGCCTCGCGCTTGGCGACGGCGTCGAAGGTCGCGAGCCGCGCGGCGTCGTCCGGCGGCGGAGCTGCGGCAGGTGCCGCGGCGGGCGTCGCTTGCTCGACGACGTCAACCAGGCAGTAGCTCTCGCCGAACAAGCAGGTCCGGATCGCGCGCACCGGCTTGCCTTCGAGCGTGCCGTCGAAGGAAGCGGGCCCCGTGTCGTTGCCCGCGTCCTTCATGGTGACGCCGTCAGGCACGAGCGTACCGGCCGGCGCCAGCACCTTCGCCTCGCGGCGCAGCCAGACGAAGCGGCGCGGGCCGAGCTCCATCTCCTCGACGAACGCCGCGCCGCCGAGGTCGTCGACGGAGGCGGTGCGAAACAGCTCTTTGCCCGCCTGACCGGCTTTGCGCCACGCCTCGCGCGCCTCGTAGACGCGGTTCGCCAGGCGCGCGAACGCGCGCAGCGAGGGATCGGGCTGCTCGCGCGCCGCGCCCGCGGCGACGGTCGGGACCTGCGGGGTGGGCGCGGCGGGGATGGCGGTGCGCAACGCGCCGAAGTCGACCACCGGCGGCGCGACCCGCGCGGCGGGGCGCGCGGCCTGGTCGTCGCGCGGCAGCAGCGCGCCCACCACGACGAGCGGCGCCAAGGCGGCGGCTGCGACCAGCAGCGCGAGCCCGCCGCCGAGCGCCAGCCCGCGGCGCACGCGCACGTCGGCGTCGCGCTGAAACGGCGACGGTGCGGGCGCGTCCTGCGGCACCACCGTGTCGCGCACGTCGGGCAAGGCGTCCTGCGGCACGATGGTGTCGCGCACCTCGTCGGCTCCGCCGTTCGCTCCGCCGTTCGGTCCGATCATGGCACCACCCGGTCGTTGCCCGGTCCGTCGAGATCGCCGAGGTCGCCGACGATGTTGCCGGCCGCACCGTCGTCGACGCGCACCAGGCGGCGCACCATGCACAGCCGGTAGAGCACGCGGCAGGCGTCGAACGCGCGCAGGTGCAGCAGGCGCAGCACGTCGCGCACCGACAGCGGCGCGCCGTCCTTGACCGCGTCTCCCGCGCCAGCACCTCCAGCAAACACCGACAGCACCTCGAGCTCGTCCGGTGCCAGATCGGCGACGTCGCTCGACACGAGCGAGAAGCGCGCGTCCAGGCTCGGCACCGCCGTCTCGATCACCGCCCACTCGTCGATGCGGCGCAGCGCCTCGAAGAGCAGGCCGTCGACGGAGAAGCCGGGCGACACCACCGGCGCCTCGATCATGTCGTCGCCACGGCGCAGCCCGAAGAAGCCGCGGCGCGCGCGCAGCAGCTCGGTCATCAGGTCTTGCGCCTGCGCGCCCACGCAACGGCGAAGCTGCTCGGTGGTGATCAGGCCGGCCTCGACCAGGCGCTGGCCGATGGGCGTCCCGGCCGGCTTGGCCAACATCGCGTCGAGCTGCGCGCGCGACACCATACCGCCCGCAAGAAAGTAGTTGCCGAGCAACAGGTCGCTGCGCACGTCACGGGCGCGCACGCCGATGATCATGCCGTGGCGCACCGCGATCTCGAAGCGCGGCGGGTTCGGCTCGTCGGTCAGCGCCACCAAGAGCACGCCGGTCTGCCCTTGGAACTTGAGCAACTGCAGCACCTCGGGCAGCGGCACGGCGGCCAGGTCGCCCGCCAGGCTCGGGCGCGGCAGGTGCAGGGCCTCCTGCAGCGGCAACGCGGGCAGGCCGGCGCGCAGATCGGCGCAGATGGAGTTGGCGACGCCGTCGGCGTCCTTCACGTCGCGTGCGGCGAGCGCGTCGACCAACAGGCGCGAGATGCTCTTGAGCACGTCGTCGGCGCGGCCGGTCGAGCCGGCAGGCTCTTCGGCACCGGGCTCGGGCACGTGGTCGGCATGCGCCAGCGAGGTCACGCGCGTGGTCTCGGCGCGCTGCTGGCCGCCGTGCTTCTCGAGACAGTGCGCCACCACCGCCAGGATGGCGTCGGGCGAGAACGGCTTGGTGATGGCGTCGACCACGCCGAGCGCGCGCAGCGCGCCCTCGGGCACCTGATCGCTGCGCGTGGTCATGAGCACGATGGGCGCGTCGCTCGCGTCCTCGGCGTCGAGGCGCTTGACGAACTGGTAGCCGTTCATGCCGGGCATGACGAAGTCGAGCAGGATCAGGTCGGGCTTGACGGCGCGCGCTTCGGCGATGCCCGCCTCGGCGTCGTCCGCAGTGGCGACGTCGTAGCCGGCCTGCCGCAGCACCTGCGACACCACCCGGCGGATGGTCGGCGAGTCGTCGACGACGAGGACGCGGCGCAGTGATGCCACGTCGCGCGCTCTAGCCTCGCCGGTCTCGTCGAACAACCGGGTTCCAGGCGCGAACCTTCAGCACGGGCAGCTACAGGACGCGCACCGTCAGGTCGCGCGCCACCAGGATGGCGGCGCTGTCGGGCAGCACCTGCAGGGTCGCCTTGTCGGGCACCGCTGTGCTCGCCTTGAGCGGCGTGTCGAGGCCGCCGAGCGTGACCACGCCGCGGAAACGACGCAGGCGCTCGCGCCCCATCGACGAGTCGGCGAGCGTGGGATCGACGCGGTTGGCCGTGGCCTCCGACAGCGCCGCCAGCGTCACCACCGCCGAGGGCATGCCGACGGCGATGTGCACCACCTCGACGCCGTTGGTCAGCGTCACCTGGCGCGGCTCGCTGCCGGCCTTGCCCACGACGTCGCGCGCGGCCTGCGCGAGCTTGGCGGCGTTGTCGTGCGGCGACTCGAGGCCGCCGAGGGCATGCAGACGGGCCAGGATGGCGATGAACAGCGCCTCGCCCTCCGCGTGGCCGCCGACGAAGCGACGCAGGAAATCCGGCACCCCCGCCAGCAGGCGCTCGCGGCTGGCCGAGGCGCCGTCGGCGTCTTGCGGTCCACCGATCACCGCGGCGGCGTAGCTGCGGGCGCGAAACGGCCCCTGGCTCGCGGCGCCCGCGGGGCCGGTCGGCCGCAGCTCGCCGCGCACACGCACCTGCACCACCGCACATCGCCCCTGAATCGGCCCCACGGTCTGGGCCAGGCTGCGTTCAGCCACCACGGCCGGCAACCGCGACAGCAGCGCCGCACCGTCGACGATGCAGGCCGTGCCGATGGCGTCGGCGTCAACGGGCAGGCTGGCGAGCGCGGCCAGCTCGTGCAGCGCCACGACGCCCCGCTGGGGGTCGTTGCACATCAGCCCGAGCGCGCGCACACCGACCATCGCCCCACCTCCGCCTCGACCGTCACGACCGCCACCTTCAGACTAGCAAGAAGCAAGCCCCTCCGCCGCTTCTGCCGGTCCGCCTACCAGCTTGAACGTGGCAAGGGGCCGTTTCGTTCTCCCTATGGTTGACACGGGCGCGTCACCCTTTCGATGCTGCGCCGGCCCGGAGGGCATTGCATGGCCGGCAAGCAGATCGCGATGGGCATCGACTTGGGCACCAGCAATAGCTGCGTCGCCATCGTGGAGGATGGCGTGCCCAAGGTCATCGCCAACGAGTGGGGCGAGCGCACCCACGCGTCGGTGGTCACCTTCCTCGACGACGGCGCCATCGTCGTCGGCAACGACGCCAAGAAGCACATCATCACCAGCCCGAAGACGGCCATCTACTCGTCGAAGCGGCTGATTGGGCGCTACTTCTTCTCCGAGGAGGTGAAGAAGGCGCTGACGGTGTGCAGCTACGAGATCGTCGAGGGACCGAACAACTCGGTGCGCGTCAAGGTCAACGACAAGGTCTACTCGCTGCCCGAGATCGCGGCGATGATCTTGAAGGAGATGCGCGCCATCGTCGAGGCGCACGTCGGCCACGCGGTCACGCAGGCGGTCATCACCGTCCCCGCCAACTTCAACGACAACCAGCGCCAAGAGACCAAGAACGCCGGCCGCATCGCCGGCCTCGAGGTGCTGCGCATCCTGAACGAGCCCACGGCGGCCGCGCTCGCCTATGGCTTCGGCCAGAACCTCAACCAAAAGGTCGCGGTCTACGACCTCGGCGGCGGCACCTTCGATATCTCCATCCTGCAGATCGGCGAGGACGTCTTCGAGGTGCTGTCGACGCAGGGCGACACCTACCTCGGCGGCGACGACTTCGACGAGCGCATCATGCAGTGGATGGTGCAGCAGTTCCAGCAGCAGACCGGCATCGACGCCTCGCGCGACCGGCTCGCGCTCTCCAAGATCAAGGAGGCCGCCGAGCGCGCCAAGATCGAGCTGTCCGAGCGCGATCGCGCGGCCATCCACATCCCGCACGTCGTCACCGACAAGCAGGGCAACGCCTATGAGCTCGACCTGCAGCTCACGCGCTCGCAGTTCAACCAAATGGTGATGGACCTGGTGCAGCGCACCTTCAAGGTGTGCGACGAGGCGCTGCAGTCGGCGCGCCTGACGGCGGCCGAGGTCGACGGTGTCATCTTGGTCGGCGGGCCCACGCGCCTGCCCATCATCACCAACTCGGTGCGCCACTACTTCCAGCGCGAGCCCAACACCGACGTCGATCCCGACTTGGTGGTGGCGCTCGGCGCCGCCATCCAGGCCGACGCGCTGCTCGATCAGGACACCAACACCTTCCTGCTCGACGTGACGCCGCAAACGCTGCGCCTTGGCACCGTCGGCGACTACACCGAGCCGATCATCGATCGAAACACCTCCATCCCCATCGACCGCACCCGCACCTTCGTGACCGCGGCCGACAACCAGGAGAAGGTGAAGATCCGCATCTTCCAGGGTGAGAGTCGCAAGGCCTCGGAGTGCCAGTTGCTCGGCGAGTTCGAGTTCGGCGGCCTGCGCCCGGCGCCGCGCGGCATGGTCAAGGTCGAGGTCACCTTCGAGATCGATACCGACGGCCTGGTCAACGTGTCGGCGCGCGACATCGAGACCGGCCAGAAGGCGTCGACCACCATCACGCTGTCGGGCGGCATGACGGAAGGCGACATCGCGGCAGCGCAGGAGCGCAACGCCGAGACCGAGATTGCCCGCGGCGCGCTGCGCGAGGAGTAGCCGATGGACTACACGCAGCCGCAGTTCTGGCCGCAACTGCAACAGCTCGCCGCCACCATCGACGGGCTCGACTATTTCCAGGTGCTCAACCTGCCGTCGTCCGCGGCCGGCAATCAGGTGCGCGACAGCTACTACGCGCTGTCGCGCGCGCTGCACCCCGACAAGTTCTTCCACATCGCCGACGACGTCACCAAGGCGGCGGTGCACAAGATCTACAAGCGCGTCACCGAGGCCTACACCATCCTCAAGGACGAGAAGAAGCGCATCAAATACGTCGCCGACATCAGCGGCCCAGACCGCGCCAAGAAGCTGCGCTTCACCGAGGAGAGCGAGGCCGAGCAGAAGGAGCAGCAGAAGATGGCGACCAAGGTCGCCAAGACGCCCAAGGGCGAGCAGCTCTACCAGGCGGCGCTGCTCGAGATGAAGAAGGGCCAGTGGGACAAGGCCTACAAGAACATCCAGACCGCGACCGTGCTCGAGTCCGGCAACGCCGAGCTGAAGGCGCTGCTCGCCGACCTCGACAAGAAGCGGAAGGGTGGCTGAACGCGTGGTCGATCTCCCGCTCTCGAAGCGCTTGGCCTTGGCGCTCGACACTCCCGACCTCGACAGCGCGCTCGATCTGGTGCGCCGTACGCGCGGCGCCGTCGGCACCTACAAGGTCGGCCTCGAGCTGTTCACTTCGGTGGGGCCGCAGATCCTCAAGGCGCTGCGCAAGGAGGACGTCGACGTCTTCCTCGACCTCAAGCTGCACGACATCCCCAACACGGTGACCGGCGCGGTGCATGCCGCCGCGCGCCACGAGGTGGCGCTGCTGACCGTGCACGCCTCGGGTGGGCGCGCCATGCTGACGGCGGCGCAGGCGGCGCTCGCCGGCAAGACCACCGTCCCCGGCGCCGGCATCACCCGGCTGCTCGCGGTCACCGCGCTCACCCACCTGACCGGCAACGAGCTCTCGGCGATCGGGTTTACTGGTGGTCCCGACGACGTGGTCGCGCGCCTCGCTCGCCTCGCCAAGGACGCGGGGCTGTTCGGCGTGGTGTGCTCGCCCGAGGAGGCGGCGCTGGTGCGTCGCGAGTGTGGCCCCGAGCTCGCGATCGTAACTCCCGGCATCCGCAGCAGGGACGCGAGCCCGGCGCGCGACGACCAGGCGCGCACGGCCACGGCGTTCGAGGCGGTGCGGGACGGCGCCGACATCGTGGTGGTGGGCCGGCCGATCCGCTCGGCCCCCGACCCGGCGGAGGCTGCGGCGCGCCTGCTCGACGAGATCGCCCAGGGCCTGCAGGCGCGCGCGTGAGGAAGCCGCCGCGCGACGACGCGCGCAAATCGGCGCGAGGCCCGGCGCCGGGGCCGCGACGAGGCCCGCCACCGTCGCGCCCGCGGCATCGCGCGCAGGGCGTAGCGTCGACGAGCGCTCTAGCGCCGGAGCTGTGCGTGGTCGGCCGGCACCCGGTCGAGGCCGTGCTCACCCACCAGCGCGCGCGCGCCGAGCGGCTCTACCTGCAGTCAGGGGCGGCGCTCGAGCCGCTCGCGGAGGTCGCCCGCCGCGCAGGCGTGCCGATCAACGAGGTCGACGCCGACGCGCTCGATCTGCTCGCTGGGCGTGGCCTGGTGCACCAGGGCGCGGTGCTGCGCTGCGGGCCGTACCCCTACGCGGCCATCGAGGGCTTCGCCAAGGCGCCGGATCTGACCTTGGTGCTCGACGGCGTCGAAGATCCGCGCAACCTGGGCGCTGCTGCGCGTGCCGCCTACGCGCTCGGCGCGTCGCTGCTGGTGGTGCCGCAGGACCGCGCTGCAGGCTGCACCGCCAGCGCGCACAAGGCGGCCGCCGGCGCGCTCTCGCGCCTGTCGGTGGCGCGCGTCGGCAACCTGCGGCGCGCGCTCGAGCAGCTCAAGGAGCGGGGCGCCTGGATCGTCGGCGCCGAGGCCGACGCCGACAAGGCGCCCTGGCAGGTCGATCTACAGGGGCCGGTGGCGGTGGTGGTGGGAGGCGAAGATCGCGGGCTGCGACGCCTGACGCGCGAGGCCTGCGACTTCGTGGTCTCAATCCCGATGGCGGCTGCGGACACCAGCCTGAACGCCGCCGACGCCGCCACCGTGCTGCTCTACGAGGCGCTGCGCCAGCGGCGCGCCCGCTAGCCCTCGAGGGACCTTCAGCCCTTGACGGCGAACAGCTCTGCGCGCGACTTGGTGGTGCCGTGGTTCGCGAGCGCGTTCTTGCGCGCCTTGCCGCGGGTACGCAGCTTTCGTCGGCGGACGGTCTCGGATTGCTTGCACGCGGACGCCATGGCGGACCTCGAGTGATGAATCGACGCTGTCGCGTAGCAGGGCCGATGGAGCCCGGCAAGAGCGATGGCGTGCCCGAAGCTCAGTACTCGTCGTCGGCGGTGGCGCCACCGTCGTCCTCGAGGGGCTCGTCCTCGAGCTCCTCCTCCTCACCCGGCTCCTCGGGCAGGTCGTCGTCCGGCTCCTCGACCAGCTCGGCGCCGAACGCGGGAGCTGCCGCCACCGGCGCGCCCCTGTTCGGATCCTCCGCCGGGTCGGTGCCGCACTTCGGGCACTTCGCCGAGGGCTTGTTGAGGTCGTAGAATTTGGTGCTGCACTTCCAGCACGTGAACTTCTTGCCGAGCTTGGTCATGTCTGCCCCGACGGTAATCCCATCCGCGGCGCTTCCTCCCACACTCGACGAAACCGTGTCAACTCGACAGACGTCCCGGGCCGGCGGTCAGCGGGCTTCGAACATCTTGCAGAACACCAGCCGGGCCCCCGGCGGCGGGCGCTCGAAGGCCGCGCGGCGGTGCGGCGCCACCGGGTAAAGCAGGTCGCAGGCCCCCGGCTCGTCGGCGAAGTGCAGGCAGTGCTCGCAGCAGAAGGCCAGGCGGAAGCGCGCCACCTCCTCCTTCAGCTCCGGCGTGATCGGCAGATCCATGGGGCGAGCGGAGCACCGTCGACGGGACCCGGCAAGCGCCGGCCCCTGGCCGTGTGCCGGATTCATGCTACGTTTTTTTCATGGCCCGCCCGAGCGCCGGCGACCTCGGCAAGCTGCCACTGTTCGGCGGGCTGGCCGAGGACGCGCTCCGAATCTTCGCCGAGGCCGCGGTCGAAAAGACCGTCGCCAAGGGCGGCGCCGTGTTTCACGAGTCGGACGTGGCGCGCGACCTGTACGTGCTCGAGAGCGGTGCGCTCGAGGTCATCAAGCACGCGCGCGAGGGCGACATCACGCTGTGGAAGATCCGCACCGGCGAGTCGTTCGGCGAGATGAGCCTGATCGACATGCAGCCACGCTCGGCGGCCGTGATCGCCACCGCCGACTCGAGCGTCTGGTGCTGGAGCTACGCCGTGTTCCGCGAGCGCTACATCGCCGACGGCAAGTGCTACACGCTGCTGGTCATGAACATCGCGCGCGAGCTGTCGCGGCGGCTGCGCCGCGCCGACGACCTGCTCGCCGCCCGCTAGCGGCGCGCTGATGGCACGCAGATGATCCGCTGATGACAACGCTGCGCCGCGCCTGGGTCGAGCCCGCCGTGCTGGAGGGCGCCGCGGGCACGCTCGTGTTGCCCGCCGCCGCCGCGCACCGCTTGCTGCGCGTGCTGCGCCTGCCCGACGGCGAGCTGGTCGAGCTGTTCGACGGCACCGGCCGCGTCGCGCGCGGCACGCTGCAGGCGCCCGGCCAGCTCGTCGACGTCACCGTGCACGCCGCCGACGACGCGCTGCCGCCGCTCGTGGTGGTGCAAGCGGTGACGCGCGCCGACAAGCTCGAGCTGGTGGTGCAGAAGGGCACCGAGCTCGGCGCCTCGAGCTTCGTCTTGTTCGACGCGGAGCGCGGGCAGGTGCAGCTCAAGGATCGGGCCGACAAGCGCGTCGAGCGCCTGGTGCGGGTCGCGGCGGACGCCGCGCGACAGGCGGGACGCGCGCGCGTGCCCGCCGTCGCGCCGCCCGAGCGCCTGGCCGCCGTGGCCGAGCGCGTCTCGGCCTTCCCCGGCCTGTCGGTGATCGGCGTGATCGGCGCCGAGCGGGCGCTCTCCGAGGTGCTCGCGGCCGACGCGCGGGTGGCGCGCGGTCTGATGGTCGTGGTCGGTCCGGAGGGCGGGCTGACGGACGCAGAGCGCGAGCGCCTGCGGGCCGCCGGCGCCACCGAGGTGCGCCTCGGCGCCTTCGTGCTGCGCACCGAGACGGCCGCCTTGGCCGCCCTCGCCGCCGCCCAGGCCGCGCTCGGGTACCTGTGATGCTCGGGCACGCGCGTCGTTGATCGCCGTGCCGGCCACCTCGGATTCGCCCGGGCGCCTGTGCTATCCGAGGCCCATGTTCTGCCCGAGCTGCGGGGCCCGCAATCAAGCGGCGGCGCGAACGTGCGGCGAGTGCGGTCGAGCGTTGCCGTCCGCTCGTGCGCCCGTTGCCGGTGCGACCAGCGGTGGCGCCGCGCTCGTCGAGCCCGCCAAGACCGTGCCCGACCGCCCCCCGGTAGCGCCGCCTCCGACGGTGGCAGACCGCCCGCTGGCGGCGCCGCCGGCCACCGTTGTGGATCGCCCCTCCGCGGCGCCGGCAGACCCACCACGCATCCTGCGGCGGCCGGCGCCCTTGTCACCCGCGCCCGTCGACATCGTGCCGAGGAACCCGAACCCGCCGATCGCGAAGGCCGAGGCCGACGTCGACCCCGACGGGCCAACCTTGATCCGCCGCCCGCCCGGCTTCGAGGAGCGCATGGCGGGCGACGTGCTCAGGCCGCTGCCGCGCCAGCAGACGCCGGCCGCGGTCGAGGGGCTGGCCGCGAAGACCGTGCCGCGCCCGGCCACCATGGCGACGCAACTGCCGCCGGCCGCGCCGCGCGCCGCCGCTCCGACGCCAGCACCGCCGCGCGCCCCAGCTCCGGCGATGCCGCCGCCGCCGCCGCCGCCTCCGCCGCCGGCGCCTCGGCCGCCGCCGCCCCTGCAACAGACGGTGGCGCCCGTGGCCGCGCCCGCCGACGTGGACACCGGCACCACCGCCGCCGTTCCGCAGGCCGAGCTGGCCCTGCCACCGCCGGTGTTGGTGCTCGGCAGCGGCTGGCCGCTCGCGCTCGCGCGCACCGTCGACGCCGTGCTCGGCGGCGCCCTGGTCGTGGCGGCGCTGTGGGGCGCGCTCGTCGTCGTCGGCGTGCGCCCCGCGGTGCAGCCGGTGGTCGACCAGGCGCACGCCGATCCGATCCCGATGGCGGTGGTGCTGCTCGGCGCGCCCTTCGTTGCGGTGGCGCTGTACCAGGCGCTCAGCGTGCTGGTGCTCGGCGGCACGGTCGGCTGCCGGGTCGCGGGCCTTCGCGTGGTGCGCCAGCAGGACGGCGCGCGCCCGGGTGCGCTGCGCGCGCTGGTGCGCGGCCTGGCTTCAGCGTTCGGCACCATGCTGTTCGGCAGCGGCCCGCTGTGGGGCCTCTTGATCGACCGGCGGCGCCGTGGCCTCGGCGACATCGTCGCCAGGAGCGTCATGGTGCGTGCCCCGGGAGGAGGCGTCGCGTGATCGCCGATCCGCTCGCCGCGCTGCTCGGCAAGGAAGGCGTGCTGCCGCAGGCGCGCGTCGAGGAGGCGCAGGAGCGACAGGTCTTGCTCGGGGGCACGCTCGACACCGCGCTGCTCGAGCTCGGCGCTGTCGACGAGGCCGCGCTGTTGCCGCTGCTCGAGCGCGCCTACCACGCCAAGGCGGTCGGCAAGAGCGAGCTCGGCGCGGTTGCCCCGGCGGTGACGTCGTTGTTCCCCCGGCGCATCGCCGAGAAGCACGCCGTGGTGCCCGTGGAGCTGTCCGGCCGACGCCTGCTGCTCGCCGTCTCGGGGCCGCCCGACCTGGCGCTGCTCGACGAGATCGGCTTCATGCTGAGCGTCTACGTGCGGCCCGCCACGGCGACGCAGGCCCGCATCGCCTGGGCGCTGTCGCGCCTGTACGGCGTGGCGGTGCCGCCGCGCCTGGAGGCCGTGCTCGGCAAGGGGGGTGAGCACGCCGAGGATCTGCGCGCCGCCGCCGAGGCCTGGCACGCGCGGCCGGCGCTGGCGTCGGTGGCGCGCGCCGCACCGCCGGCCGAGGTGGAGGAGCCGTCCGCGCCGACGCCGGCCGCGCAGGACGCGAGCGGATGGAGCGTGGCGGCGCACGCCGGCCTCGACGCGGGCACGCCGTCGGCGCCCGTGCTCGAGGCCATCGACGGCGGCTCCATGGAGGCCCAGGCGGCCGCCAAGGCCGCCCAGCAGCGCGCGGCGCGCGACCCCGAGGTGCGGCGGCGCAACGAGCGCGTGCTGTGGACCGTCGACGACGCCATCGCCGAGCTGGCGCTCGCCGAGGAGCGCGACGCCATGCTCGACGTAGTGCTGCGCTTCGCCTACCGCCGCCTGTCGACCGTGGCCATCTTCATCCAGCAGCGCACCCCCGACGGGCCTGGCTTCGTCGGCTGGGATGTGATCGACCCGCTGTTGGCGAAGAAGGACATCTCGTCCTTCGCGCTGCCCGCCGAGGGGCCGCACGGGCTCGGGCAGGTGTTCGCGATGCGGAGCCCGTTCCTCGGGCCGCTCAAGCGCGAAGACCCACTGGTGCGCCTGTTCGGGCGCAAGCCGCGCGCGGTGCTGCTCTTGCCGATCCTCGTCGGCGATCGCTTGATCGGCGTCCTGTACGGCGACGCCTCGGGCCGCTCGATCCCACCCTCGGCGCTGGCCGAGCTGCACATGGTGGTGCCGCGCCTGGGCAAGGGCCTCGGCAACTTGATCCTGAGGAAGAAGCGGGCGCTGCGCGCGCAGCTCGGAGCGCCCACCGCGCTCGAGGTAGGGAGGCTGCCCAGCGCCGTCGCCGAGGAGCCGCAGCTCGAGCAGCCCATCGCGGTGGCCGCGCGCGCGCCGGCGCGCGCCATGCCCACCATCGACATCGACATCTCGGTGATCGACGCCGCCAGCGCCCTCGAGGCGCCGGCGGCGCTCTCGTCGGAGCCGGAGAGCGCGGTGGCGATGCCGTGGGCCGACGGCCTACCCGACGACGAGGACGTGCGGCTCGACGAGGCCGCGGTGGCGGCGCTCGGCGCCGCGCTCACCGCCGCACCGGCGGTCGCCGGGGCGCGCCTGGAGGTGCCCACCGACAGCGCGCCGGTCGAGAGCGCGCCGGTCGAGAGCGCGCCGGTCGAGAGCGCGCCGGTCGAGAGCGCGCCCGCGGCGCGCGCGCCCATCGACGAGGAGCGCGACGACGACGAACAGGTGAAGGTCGACGAGGCGATGCTGGCCGAGCTGGCGCCGCGCGCGCGGCGCGCAGCCGCGCCCATCTTGAGCTCGATCCCCGACGGTGAACCGATGCCGCCGCCCGAGGAGCCCGCAGCCGCACCCGAGCAAGGTCCAGCACCCGCCCAGCCGCCCTGGCACGAGGACGACGCCGAGCCGGCCCGGAGCGAGGACCTGGCGGCGCTGCTCGACGAGACCGCCATGCAGGGGGCGGTCGCGCCCTCGCCGGGGGCGCGCGCGCGCGAGTCGCTGTTGCTCGCCACGCACCGCGCGTGGTTGGCGCACGACGACGACGAGAACGACGCGTTGGTGGGCCGCCTGGCCACGCAGGGCGAGGGCGAGCGTCGGCAGGCGCTCCTGTCGGTGTTGGCGCAGCGGCTGGCGGTGCTGCCGTCGCTCGCGCGCTACTTCCCCGGCTCGCTCGCCGAGCACCCCTTCGGCGGCATGAGCGCGCGCCCCGAGGTGGTGGAGTTCTCCGACTGCCTGCACTGCCTGGTGCGTTTCGGCGCCGACCTGGCGGCGCCCATCCTGATCGCCGAGCTCGACCACGAGGATCGGCTGCACCGCTACGCCGCGGTCTGGGCGCTGTCGGCGCTGCGCGTGCCGGCGGCGCTGCCGCGCCTGGCGCTGCGCATCTTCGACCCCGAGATCGCCGTCGCCACCTTGGCGCTCGAGGTGCTCGACGGCTACCGCGACGCGCCCGACTTCGAGAAGGTGGTGGCCGGGGTGCGCGACCTGTTGCGCCGCGGCGACGACTTCCAGCGCGCGCGCGCCGTGCTGGCGGCGGCCGAGCTGCGCGATCGCGCCGCCCTGTTGGCGCTGGTCGAGCTGCTCGGCACGCGGCCGGTCGAGCTGTCGGACGACGCCCAGCGCGCGCTCGTCGAGATCACCAAGCAAGACTTCGGCACCGCCGACCGCCGCTGGCGGGCGTGGATCGCCGACAACGAGGCGGTGCCACGCACGCGCTGGCTGATCGACGGGCTGCGCTCGCCGGACGAGCACATCAGGAGGGGCTCGCAGGCGGAGCTGAACAAGCTGACCGGGCAGTTCTTCGGCTACCGGTTCGACGCCTCGCGCGCCGATCGCGAGACCGGCCTGCAGGCGTGGAACGACTGGTGGTCCGGGCAGGCCAAGGACGCGCCCGGCCGGTGGCCGTGATGGAGCTGCGCGCGCGCGTGGTCGAGGGCGTGCCTGGCGGCGCGCTCACGCTGTTCGAGTTGGCCGACGTCGACGCCGCGCTCGACGACGCCATCCGCACCGGCGGGCGCGCGCCCTATGGCGGCGTGTTGTGGGACGCCGCGCCCTGCCTGGCCGCCGTGCTGCTGCGGCGCGACCTCGCCGGCCGGCGCGTGGTCGAGCTTGGCTGCGGCCTCGGTCTGGTCGCGCTCGCGTGCGCGCGCGCGGGCGCACAGGTGCTCGCCACCGATGTCGACGAGACGGCGCTGCAAGCCACGCGCCGCGCGGCGGCGCATGCCGGCCTGTCGATCGCGACCGGCATGTTCGACGTCACCGCCGCCGCGCCGCTGCCGAAGGCCGACGTGGTGGTGGCGGCCGATCTGCTCTACGAGCCGGCGCTCGCCGCCGCGCTGGCGCGGCGCGCGCGCGAGGGGCTCGCGGCCGGCGCCTGCGTCGTCATCGGCGATCCCGGGCGCGTCGGGCGCGCGGCGTTCGCGGCGGCGCTCGGCGCGCACGCGCGCTTCGAGCCCGTCGTGGTCGGCGAGCACACGGCCGAGGTGCTGGTGCTCGAGCCCGGCGCCGAGCAGGGTACCGAGCGTCGCCGATGCCGCTGATCGCGCCCGATCCGCCGCAAAAGCGCGAGCGCCCGCCTTGGCGCGGGCTGGTCGTCGGGCTGCTTGCGGCCATCGTCTTCATCGTGGGCCTGGCCGTCACTGCCTACGCCACCCGAGACAGCGCCGGACCGGTGCGACCGCCAGCGCTCGACGCCGGCGGTGACGCGGAGGCCGCCGCGCTCGACGCCGGCGCGATGCCGCCGGATGCCGGCGTGCGCGCCGACGCCGTCGAGGTCGCGACCGCCGAGCCTGAGCCCGACGCAGGCGCGTTCGGGCCGGTCGGGCCGCCGGTCGACCTCGCCGAGCTGGCGGCGACGGCGCAGCCGCTGGTGCAGCGGTGCCTGGCGGAGGCGCTGCGCTTCGACCCGTCCTTCGGCGGCAGGGTGCGGCTGCGCGTCGAGGTGAACGGCCGCACGCTGCTGGTGCAGCCGCCCGCGGGCGCCTCGCCCGTGTTCGCCCGCTGCCTCGGTGCCGAGCGCGCGCGCCTCGAGGGCGCGCCGACGCGCGCGGCGGCGGAGCTGACCGTGGTGCTCGACGGCCTGCGCACTACCGCCACCATCATCGACAGCGAGGTGGTCGAGTGACGCCGGCGGCCCGCGCGTCACCGGCCGTTCAGGGCTGGATCTCGTAGCTGAACTGCGCCGAGGTGCCCGCGCCGGCCGCGCCGCCCGGGAAGGTCACCGTGTAGTTGCAGGTGCCGGCCGCGATGCCCTCGATCTCGAACCAGCCGAACTCGTGGACCGCGTCGCCGCCGTCCTCGGCCTCATTGCGCTCGCGCACGTCGCAGATGGCGGGCGTGTCTGACTGCACGGTCTTCTCGATATCGGCCTGGCAGATGGTGGTGCCGCCGGTGGTCGGGCGCACGTAGAAGGCGTTGACGTCGCCCACGTCGATGTCCTCGAGCACGAAGGCGATGGGCTGTTCGACGCCGTCGATGGCGCCCTGGTCGACGAGCTGCACGTCCAGGGTGGTGTCGTCGATGTCGGAGTCGAGCGTCAGCGTGGCGGCGGCGGCGCCGGTGTCGAAGGCCATGAACTGCTGGTTGGAGGCCGCAGCGTCGAGCGTGAGCGCGGCCGCGTCCGACGGCGTGGCCGGGTAGCGGCCGTAGCCGATCACCGCTTGGCCGTTTGCGCGCTCCATCTCGAACGGCACGTAGACCCGCTGGCTGGTGATGTAGGCGCCCGTGCCCGTGGTCGAGCAGGTGTGCGCCAGGCGCAGCACCTCGGGCTCTCGCACCAGCAGGTTGACCGAGTCGGACAGCTCCTCGCCGGCGGCGGTGGTGCCGGTGACCGACAAGAGCGGATTGCCGTCGGCGACGCCGCGCACGGTGACGCTCGAGCCCTCGAAGCTCGCCACCTCGAGCACGGCGACGTCGTCGCTCTCGGCGACCGACAGCGTCACGGGCCGGTTCTGCCCGACGTCCGTGACCTCGATGTCGAGCATGGCGCCGATGGCGATCGGCTTGTTGAAATCGACGACGTCGTCGTCGGCGGGGTAGGAGAACTGGAAGTTGCCCTCGTTGCCGGTGATGCGCGAGCGGCAGCCGAGCGTGAGGGCCAGCAGGCAGGCGAGCGCGAGCGGGGCGTACAGGCGAGTCATGGGTACCTCATGGCGTCGGTGGGGACGCGCCCGGGAGAATACCCGGAGCAGCACGTCGCGCACCGTGCGCGTACCTGGACACGGCAAGGCTGCGCCTCGCGAAGGCCTGACGTGGGCGCCGTCACGCGCGGTCGGTCGGACGGTCAGGCGACCGGCGCGCCCACGAAGCTGGCGGTGGGCACGTCGGTGACGAAGGCGGGCGGATCGTTGAGTCGCTCGAACAGGTAGGCGAGCGGGATCGGTCCGTTGGCCAGCATCAGCGTGTTGAAGCGTTTCTCCGAGTAACCGTCGCGCCAACGGCGCCGCGCCTCGCGGCGCAGCTGCTCGATGCGCACCTTGCCCACCAGCGCAGACAGCCCCGACGTGGGTGCGCGCAACAGGCCGCGCACCAAGGCGCGCGCCTGTGGCAAGCGCACGCCACCGCGGCGCACCAGGAAGGCCGCGGCCTGCTCAGGCTGGAAGCGGCCGATGGCCAGGCACACGTCGACGGCGGCGAGCAGCGTCTGCAAGAGCGTGCGGCGGATCATGATCAGGCGGCTCGACGCCGACGAGCGGAACTGCGCCTCGCGCATCAGCTCCTCGCTGGTGAGCGCCCAGCCGTTCACCATGTCGAGGCCCCAGGTGCCGGCGAGGGTGCTGATGGTGCCGAGCGGCACGCCGCGGCGCGCGAAGCTGGTGGCCACGTGGGCCCACACCGCTTGCAGGTGGCGGCCCGGGTAGGCGAGCGAGGCGCATGCACCCTCGAGGTCGGGCACCGAGATCTCGAGCATGGCCTCGGCCTGCGGGCCGAGCGGCTCACGCAGCAACAGCAGGCTCTCCTGGCGCGGCGCGCGCGGCTGCGGCGGCAACAAGAGCGCGGGCCAGCCCGAGGGCGCCAACACCGCGGGCATGACGTCGACCACCACGCGGTCGTCGAGCAACACCGGCTGCGGCAGCCCGGCGCCCGCCAGGAACTGGCGCGACGAGAGCGTGAGATCGGCGAGCCAGGCCATCGCCTCGCCGAGGCTGTGCGGCTTGTTGGCGCCGCGCGCCGCCGCCACCGCCTCGTCGGGCTTGCGGCCGCGATAGCCGCGTCGGATGACGCGCGACTGCTCGACGCGCAGCTCCTCCGAGATGCTGCGCGCGATGTCGAGCACCTCGGCCGCAGTCAAATCGAGGCCGCGCAGGTGCATGATCTGATCGAGCGCCTTCAGGCCGAGCGGCACGTGGGGCGTGGGCTCGAGGGCGATCAGCCAGCGGCGCTGCGCCTCGGCGCCCGCGCCGGCGATCTCGGCTGCCGCCGCCACCTCCTGGTGCAGCGCCGGCGCCAGCACGTCGTTCGCCGAGGCGACGCGCGCGGCATCGACCACGGCGCGCAGCAAGTCGGGCAAGCCATCGACGACGTCACGCGCGCGCGCCAGCAGCTCGGGCGACGGCGTCGTGACGCCTGCGCGTTGGCTCTCGAACCAGCGCGGCACGGCGCGCAGGCGCGCAGCCAGCGACTCGAAGCGCGCCGGCTCGCTCTCGCAGTGGCCGCGCAGGTGGTAGAGCAGCGCCTCGCACAGCGGCGTGGCGACGTCGGGGTCGTGACGACGGAGCCCGACCTCCTCTTCGCCGAAGCGGAACAGCTCGAGCGAGGCGGCGAGCACGCGCGCGTCGAGCGTGCGCTCGCGCGACTCGGCCATCTGGCCTTCGAGATCCTTGCGCCAGGCGACCAACGCCTCGAGCAATTGGGCGCGCGCCTCGGGCGTTGCCTCGCCGAGCTCGCCGGCGTGCTTGGTGCCGCCGAGCACGGTCTCCACTTCCGGGCGCAGCGCGCACAGGCGGGCCAGGTGCGGCTCGTCGCGCTCGTCGGCACGCGAGGCGGGCGCCTCGGGCCTGGTCTGGGGTGCGGTGGGGGCTAGCTCCATACGGCGCGCAGAGACTCCGACACCGGGCCATCGCCCGGCGACGCAGGGCCCAGACCCCTTTGGCGGATCTGGGCGTGTAGGCGGACCCCGGCGCCCTGTCTACCCCGGTAGAATGGGGTGCGGAAGCACACCGCCGCCGGCCGTGAACGGACACCGCCCGTTCGGACACCAATCGACGCACCTCGCCATGTCGCAACGCCCGCTCGCCCTCTCGACTGCCGCACGCGCCGCCCCGGACGACGAGGCGCTGGTGGCGCGCGCCCGTGCCGGCGACCGGGCGGCCTTCGGCCAGCTGTTCACGCGCCATCACGGCCGCGTCACCGCCATGTGCACCCGCCTGTTGGCCGACCGGAGCCGCGTCGACGACGCCGTGCAGCAGACCTTCCTCGAGGCCTGGCGCTGCCTCGCCCGCTTCGAGGGGCGCGCCCGCTTCACCACCTGGCTCACGCGCATCGCCATCCACACCTGCTTCGGCCTGCGGCGGCGCCTGGCGCGCCTGGTGTTCGTCGGCGACGGGCCGCTCGAGCCGCTCTGCGAGGTCGAGGAGGCGGGGCGCACGCCCGAGCAGGTGGCGCTGACGCGCGCCCGCGAGCACGCCATCCGCGAGGTGCTCGCGTCGCTCAGCCCGAAGAAGCGCACGGTGTTCGTGTTGGCGGACCTCGAGGGCATGACCTCGCCCGAGGTCGCCGAGGTGCTCGGCGTGCCCGACGCCACCGTGCGCACGCGCCTGTTCCACGCTCGGCGCGAGGTGGCGGCGGCGGTGCGCGCCCACCCCGGGCTGTCGGACCTGCTGGAGGCGCGCGGTCAGGCGCGCGGCGAGGTGACGGCATGACGCCGCACGAGCCCCCGAACGACGACGAGGCGGTGGCCGGGGCCTTCGCCGAGGCGGCGCGGCCGCGCGTGCCGACGCGCTTCGAGACGGCGCGCGCGGGGCGCGACCTCGAGGTGGCGCTCGACAGGCTCGCGCAGCGCCAACGGCGCACCTGGCGCCCCAGCGTGGTGGCGGCGGCCGTGGCGCTCGCCGGCGGCCTCGGCGTGGTGGCGGGCGTGACGCTGACCGCGACGAACACCGGTGCACCTGCGCCGGCCGGCGACGGCGCTGCGCTGGTGCGCGCCGACGCAGCCGCGGCACCAGCCGCGATGGCGGCGCCCGCGGTTGCTCCTGTCGCGCCGGTCGCGGCGCAGGTGCTGGCCGTAGCGCCGGAGCTGGTCGCGGCGAGCCCGGTTGCCCCTGCGCCGCGCGAGGCGCCGACGCCCGTGCGTCGCGCCGACGCTGGCTGGCGCGCGGCGGTGGCGTCCTTGGAAGCTGCGGGCGACGCACGAGGTGCTGCGCGGACGCTGGCCACGGCGCTCATGACCGACGACGCGGCTGCAGCGCCCTTGATGGCGGCGCTGCGGCGCGCGCCTGCCGTGGCCGACGACGTCGAGCGCGCGCTCGCCGGCTCGCGGCGCGCGGAGGCGATGCGGGTGCGCTGCGAGCTCGGTCTGCTGTATCGGCGCGATCGCTCGGCGCTCGAGGCATGCCGGGCGTTTGCGCAGCAGTGGCCCGAGCACCCGGGCGCGCGCGTGTTGTCGTTCGCCGCCGGCCGCGTCGCCGAGGACGAGCTTGGCGATCTCGCCGCCGCCGAGGCGGAGTACGGCCGCGCCATGCTGTTGGCGCCGCTCGCGGGCCTGCCGTCGACCGACGCGCTGCTCGCGCGCGCGCGGGTGCGCGCGGCGCGCGGTGTGCTCGACGAGGCGCGCGCCGACCTGCGCCTGTACCTGCACCAGGAGCCGGCGGCGGCCGACGACCCGGCCGTGCGCGCGCTCATGGTTCGCTTGGGCGTCGAGCGGCAGCGCTGACGGCCAAGGTGGAAAAACAGCACTAGAGAAGGCGCCGGACTGGCCGTACCCTGGGCCAGTGGGCAGCGTCGACATCACCGGCACGCTCGACGAGCGCGGCGCGCGCCGCCTGATCGAGGTCGAGGTGCAAGGCGGCAGCGGCCGGCTGCGCTTCGCGCACGCGCCCGGCCCCGTCGCCGACACCAACCTGGCCGCGCTGCTGCTCGACGACGTCCCCATCGCGCTGGTGCTCTCGGGCGCGCAGGACGGCGCCTTGGTGCTGGCCGCGACCGCCCGCAAGCTGCCGGCGGTGTCGGCGCGGCCGCCCCAGCTCGACGACGAGGGTGTGGCGGAGCTGGCGCCGCTGCTGCTCGAGCTGGTCGACGGGCTGTACACGCTGGCCGTCGACAAGAACCCGCCGCCGCCGGTGCGCCGTGCCGGCTGGCTGCCGCAAGCGCCGCGGCTGGTCGACGCGCGCGTGGCCGACGAGGCGGGCACGCCGGTGATCGCGTCGCTCGGCAAGACTTGGGTGTCGCTCGCCGGCGTCGCCGGGCTCGAGCACCAGGCGCCTGCGTGGGTGCTGCGGCCCGACGTCATCGTCGACGCGCCCGGCTTCGCCGCCAGGAAGCACGATCGCGGCGCGCGCGAGGCGTTCGCGCGCTCGCCGCGCGGCGTGCTCGATGACCGCGCGCTGCGGGACGCGGTGGCCGCGCACCGCGCGCTCGCGCACGGCGAGGAGCTCGGGCCCTTCAGCGAGGACAAGATCGAGCCGGCGGCGCAGCAGGCGCGCGCGCTCGCCTGGGATCTGCGCGCCGAGGACGGCATCGAGAGCGTGGGCGAGCCCGAGCGCGCGAGCACCGATCGCGCCACCGAGTTCCGCGCCAGCGTGCGCGTGCGCGGCGTGCCGCTCGAGGTGGGCTTCGTGTCGATCGACGGCCGCCACGTCGACGAGGCAGTGGTGCGCAGCGGCGCGCGGTTTCGTGCGACCGGGCTCAGGCCGGCGGCGCGCGCGCTGGCGCGGACGCTGCGGCAGTTGGCGGAAGAGGGCGCGTAGGCGGCGAGGCTCAGCGCGGACAAGAACAGGATGCTGAGGCCTGTCGTCCTGCCTTCGTCGACGATCGCTGCTCTCGCGAGAGCATGCCGTCGTGCCCCGACCACAGCCCCCCTCCTGCCTCCTCCCCCTGCGGGGGAGGCCGTTCCGGCTTCGGTGACGACGTCAGGTCCTCCGAAGGTGGCACGGCCCTCCCCGCAGGGGAGGGATGCAGGGTGGGGGCGGTCATCGAGGCACCGCCCTCTGCTCTCGCGAGAGCATCGATCGTCGCTGACGGGCAAAACGCCAAGCCCCAGGTTCTTCTTCTTCTTCTTCGAGAGCTTCGGAATCGCGCTACTGCCCAAGCACGTAGCTGAGCCCGGCGCGCGCCAACTGCAGCTCGAGCTCCGCGCGCGCCAGCTCGTTGTCGGCGACGAACTGCGCGAGCGCGGTGTCGCTGACGTCGAGCGCGGTGCCCACGCCCGCGTCGAACATCGCCTGCGCCTGCTCGTGCGCCAACGCGGCCACCGCGGCCGCCTCGCGGGAGAGCCCGAGCGAGGCCTCGCGGTCGCGCAGCTCGCGCAGGTTGCCGCGCACCTGCGCCTTCACGCGATCCTCAAGCTCGACGAGCCGGATGCGCGCCTCGCGCGTGCGTGAGGCGCCGTCCTTGAGCGCGGCGTAGCGCACGCCGCCGTCGTAGAGCGGCAGTTGCGCGCTGACCGCGAGCGCGCCGGTCACCGGCTCGTCGACGAAGCCGCTGGTGAAGGAGGTGCCGCGCGCGCTCGCCGACAGGTTGATGGAGGGCAGGAACATCATCCACGCGTCGAGCTCGCCGCGACCCGCGATCTGCAGGGAGAGCCGCTGCGCGGCTACGTCGGTGCGCGCGGCCAGTGCCGCCTCGATCAGCGTCGCCTCGTCGTTGCCGGGCGGGGCGGGCAGGGCGGGCGCGTCGGTGACGTCGAAGGCCTGCTCGCGCCCCATGACGAGGCCGAGCGCCGCCACCGCGCCGTCGTAGGCGGCGCGCGCGCTGGTCGCTTGCTGCTTGGCGCGCAGCACGTCGAGCTCGGCGCGGCGCAGCGCCAGCGGCGGCTGGGTCGCGGCCTCCACGCGCGCGCGCGTCGCCTCGACGTGCTTGCCGGCGCTCTCCACCTGCCGCTCGGCGATGCCGACCAGCTTGCGCGCGGTGAGCGCGCCGAAGTAGCCGCGCGTCGCCGCGTAGCGCAGCGCCACTCGCACCTGGCCCTGCGCCTGCTTGGCGACGTCGACGGCGTCGATGGCGTTGAACAAGAGCGGGAAGGCGCGGCCGTTGAACAGCGGCACGTTGAGCGCGACGGTTGCGGACAGCACGTTGGCCGGCTGCACCACCAACGGCTTGGCGTTGGCTGCCTGCTCGCGGATCTGGGCGGCGGAGGCGCGCAGCTCTGCCGCCTGGTCGAGCAGGTCCTGCTGCTTTTGCGGGTCCGGCTCCACCTGGGCGCCGAGCTCGAGGGTGCTGGCGAGGCCCTCGAAGAGCTGCGCCTGCCGCTCGGCCGCGTCGGGGTCGGTGAAGCTGGCGGTGCGGTCCTCGCAGGAGAGGCCGGCGGCGCCGCTGCCGAGGCAGGTGAGCGAGTAGCTGGCGCCGACGCCCAGGGTGGGCAGCACGGCGGCCCACGCGCGGCGCAGCGTCGCCTCCTGCTGCACCACGCGCTCCACGGCGACCTTGGCGTCGGCGGCGCCCTGGTTCGCCGCCGCCAGCACCGCCTCGAGCGTCAGCACCTCGCGCGTGGCCGGCTCGGCGAGGCCCATGAGGCCGCTCGCCTCGCCGGTGGCGCGTGGCGTGGCGCTGGCGGGCGCGGCGCCCGGCGCCGTCGCGCCTTCGCTGCCGAAGCTCTGGCCCTGGTCGCCGAAGTCGTCGCCGGGCAGCGTCACGCCCGGCACCATCTGGGCGCGGCCCGCCGTCGCGCCGGCGAGCACGCCGACGAGGACGAGAGCGGCGTGGCTGACGCCCCGATTGGATGCTCGCATCGCGCCCCGACAGATGGTATCCCACACGGGTTTTCGCAAGGTCCGCAGCGCGGGCCGCGCATGACGTTGTCGGACGCCGGCTACGCCGGCGGGAGCAGGCATGGATACGTTCAAGGTTGGCGACAAGGCCGTCTATCCGGGCCACGGGGTCGCCGAGGTGGTCGCCATCGACCGGAAGACCATCTCCGGGCAGCAGGAGCAGACCTTCTACATCCTGCGCATCCTCGACAACGGCATGAAGATCATGATCCCCACCTCCAACGTGAAGACGGTGGGCATGCGCGAGATCATCTCCTCCGACGAGGCCGACGAGGTGTTTCGCATCCTGCGCAAGAAGGAGAAGGTCGTCGAGTCGACGACGTGGAACCGGCGCTACCGCGAGTACATGGAGAAGATCCGCACCGGCAGCGTCTTCGAGGTGGCCAAGGTGCTGCGCGACCTCTACCTGCTCAAGGGCGACAAGGACCTCAGCTTCGGCGAGCGCAAGATGCTCGACACCGCGCGCTCGCTCTTGGTCAAGGAGATCGCCATCGCCAAGACCATGTCCGAGGACGAGGTCGAGACCGAGTTCAGGACCATCTTCAAGGTCTGACGACGAACGTTGTGCGGCCCGCACGCGGGTCGCGTGGGAGGGGACATGCTCGGGCTCATCGTGCTCGCCGCCGAGAACGGCACCGGCCTGGCGCCGCTCGCGCTGCTCGACGCGCTGCTCGGCGCGCCGCTGTTGGCGCGTGGCATCGCCGCGGCCCTGCCGGGCGACGAGGCGGTCGCCGGCGTGCTGGTGGTGCCGGGCGATCTGGTCGAGCGGGTCAAGACCGAGGTGGTCGAGCGCTTCGGCCTCGACGAGATCGATCGGGTGGTGGCGGGCGGACCGAGCCGGCGCGCGGCGCTCAAGGCCGGGCTCGACGCGCTGCCGTCCGACGTCGACTACGTGCTGGTGCAAGAGGGCGCGCGCGTGCTCGCCCCCACCGGCCTCGCCGACCGCGTGGCGGCCGCGGCGCGCGGCGCCGACGCGGCCGTGCCCGCGGTGGTTCTCAAGGACACGATCGTCGCGGACGAGGGCGGCAGCCTGGTGTCGCTCGACGTGCGCCCGCGCATCCGCGCCGTGCAGGGTCCGCAGGCCTTCAAGGTGGCGGTGCTGCGCCAGGCACTGTCGGGCGCCGACGACGGCGAGCGCAGCGAGGCCGAGTTGGTGGCGGCCGCTGGTGCCAGCGTGCAGTTGGTGGCCGGCGACGACGACAACCTGCTGTTGCGCGACGCGGCGGACGTGGGCCGTGCGCTCGAGGTGTTCTCGCGGCGCGCGGTCGACTTCGCGTTCCTCTACCCGAAGGACCTGCTGCCCGAGGATCCGCTCGCCAAGGCGCTCGATCCGGGCGAGGCGCGCGACGGCTCCGCCACGCGCGATGGCACGCTGGTCGGCGGCGCGCCCGTCGACACCAAGTCCGACTCGCCGGCCGTGTGAGCGACGACGCGGCACAGGGTTTCTTCGCGCGCAAGGCTGCGTCCCCGGCGCGAGGTCCGATCCATCCGGTGCGGCTGGTGCTCGCCGGCGCCGTCGTGGTCGTGGCCGCCGTGATCCTGGTGCCGACGCGCGACGAGCTGCTCTACCACCTGCACGCGCCGCCACCGGTCGACCTCGGCGCCGTCGCGGGGCTGCCGCCGTCGGCGTCGATCCCCGTGGGCGCGCGCGTGCAGGCGCACGCCGTGCTCGGCAACCACGCCGCCGAGATCCCGCTGTGGCGCCGCGGCACCCTGCGCTTCGGCCCCATCGTGGTGCGCCAGGTGATGGGCGCGCCGCTGTTCGTCGAGTACGACCCGGCGCTCCACCCCACCTGGGGGCCGTTCGTCGAGGTGGAGGTGGACGCGCGCGTGCTCTCCTTCGACGAGGCGGCGCTCGACCAGGCCCGCGCGGTGCTCAGGGAGCAGGGCCTGCCGGTGGCGCGCGAGGCGCGCGTGCTGGTGGTCGACGAGCGGCCCGGACAGATGAACCGCTACCCGATGGCCTGGACCGGCGGGCTCGCGGCAGTCATCCTGGCGCTGCGCTCGTTGCGGCGGCGATCGCCGACGCGCCCGGCGCCGCCAGGGTAGAGGCCACCAGGGTAGAGGCGAGCAATGGTGCAGCGGATCTTCAGCTCGATGACGCGGCAGAAAGAGGAGCTGGCGCCGCTGCGCCCGGGCAAGCTCGGCATCTACGTCTGCGGCGTCACGCCCTACGACTACAGCCACGTTGGGCACGCGCGCGTCTATGTCGTGTTCGACACGGTGGTGCGTTGGCTGCGCCGCGACCATCACGTCACCTACGTGCGCAACTTCACCGACGTCGAAGACAAGATCATCAAGCGCGCCAAGGAGAGCGGCGAGGAGCCGCTCGCGCTCGCCGAGCGCTTCGCGCAGGCCTATCTCGAGGACATGGCGGCGCTGTCGGTGGGCCGGGCCGACGTCGAGCCGCGCGTGTCGACGCACATGGCCGAGATCATCGAGTTCATCCGTGCGCTCGAGGACAAGGGCTTCGCCTACCGCGTGCCCTCGGCCACCGGCGTCGAGGGCGCCGGCTTCGACGTCTACTTCCGGGTGAGGAAGATGGACGCCGCGCGCTACCTGCAGCTCTCGGGGCGCTCGCTCGAGGACATGCGCTCGGGTGCGCGCGTGGCCGTCGACGAGCGCAAGGACGACCCGCTCGACTTCGCGCTGTGGAAGAGCGCCAAGGCCGGTGAGATCTTCTGGGACTCGCCCTGGGGCAAGGGCCGGCCCGGCTGGCACATCGAGTGCTCGGCCATGAGCGCGAAGCACCTCGGCGTCACCTTCGACATCCACGGCGGCGGCAAGGACCTGCTGTTCCCGCATCACACCAACGAGATCGCGCAGAGCGAGTGCCGCCACGACGGCGCGGTGATGTCGCGCATCTGGATGCACAACGGCTTCGTCAACGTCGAGGCGGCCGACACCGACGGCGTCGACGCCGAGCTGGTCGAAGAGATCGTCGACGAGCGCGGCCAGCGCATCAAGGTCGTCAAGATGTCGAAGTCGCTCGGTAACTTCTTCACCATCCGCGAGGTGCTGGCGCGCTACACGCCCGAGGCGCTGCGCACGCTCTTGCTGTCGACGCACTACCGCAGCCCCATCGCGTTCTCCGAGCGCCTGGTCGAGGAGGCTGAGCGTCGCGCGCAGCGGCTGCACGAGACGCGGCGGCGCGTGCGCCGCTATCTCGAGAAGAACGCCGCCGAGGAGGGGCCCACCCTCGAGCGGGTGTTCTCGCGCCCCGGCGAGCCGTTCGCGCCGCTCGCCGACTTCCAGGCCGCCATGGAGGACGACTTCAACACCCCCAAGGCCTTCGCGGCGCAAAACGAGCTGCTCAAGGTGGCGAACCTGCTGGTCGACGGGCGCGAGAAGGAGCTGACCGGGCAGAAGCTCAAGCCCGGGCAGCGCGCCGCGCTGTTGCGCGAGTGGACCAGCGCCATGGAGCGGATCGGCGCCGTGCTCGGCGTGGGTGAGCGCGACGCCGACCATTTCCTCGAGGAGCAGCGCGCGCTCGGCCTCAAGACGCGTGGCGTGCCCGAGGCGGACGTGCGGCGCTTGCTCGACGAGCGCGCGGCGGCCAAGGCGGCAAAGGACTATGCGAGCGCGGACCAGGCGCGCGCCGCGCTCGGCAAGCTCGGCGTGGAGGTGCGTGACACGCCCGACGGCGTCGAATGGAACATCGCCTGACGCGCGTCAGCTCTTGGTCTCGGTCTTGGACGGCGGCGAGGGCACGCGATCGCCCTCCGCGGCCTTGCCTTCGATGGTCTTGGTGTCTTCCTCGCCCTTCACGGCCTTGCGGAAGTTGTTGATAGCGCCACCCAGGCCGGCGGCGAGATCGGGCAGCCTGCGCGCACCGAACAGGAGCAGCACGATGAGCAGGACGACGACCAGCTCGCCCATCCCGATGCCGAACGGCATGACATCCTCCGCGAGGGCCGCCGCGTCGGCGCGGTCGACCGTCTCGTCACTCTCTCGGTAGCGACATTTGTCGCCCTCGACAAGGCATGGCCCCGTCGGTCTCCGTCCTGCTGCCCATCCGCGACGCCGAGCGCACGCTGGCGGTGGCGCTCAGGAGCACGCTCAGGAGCCGCGGCGTCGACCTCGAGGTGGTGGCGGTGCTGCACGGTTGCCGCGACCGCTCGGGCGAGGTGCTGGCGCGCCTGGCTGGGCGCGACCGCCGCGTGGTGGTGGTCGAGGCCGACGCCGCGCAACCGCTCGGCGGCGCGCTCGAGCTGGGGCGCGCGCGCTGCCGCGCGCCATGGATCGCGCGCATGGACGCCGACGACGTCATGCACCCCGACCGCCTGGCCGCCGACGTCCTTTGGCTGGCCGAGCGGCCGCGCACCGGGGCGGTCGGCTGTCGCGTGCGGCTGGCGCCACGGCGCGTGCAGGCGGACGGTCGCCACGTCGGGCTGGTCGCCTATCTGGCATGGCAGAACGCGGCGCAAACTGCCCTGGAGCATGAGCGCGAGCTGTGGATCGAGCAGCCGCTGTGCCAGCCGGCGACGACGTTTCGCGGCAATGCGCTCGCCGCCGTCGGCGGCTGGCGCGCGGTGCCGGCGCCGTTCGCCGAGGACTATGACCTCTACCTGCGGCTGGCCTGCGCCGGCTGGTCGCTCGAGAAGCGCGCGGCGCTGCAGCACGCGTGGCGGGTGCACGGGCGCACCACCAGCAAGCTGTCGCGCGACCACCTGGCGGTGCTCAAGGCCGGCTACTTGGCGGCGCGCTTTGGGCTTGGTGCGCGGCCGGTGATCGTGTGCGGCGCCGGCAAGGAAGGCAGGCGCATCGCGCGCGCGCTGGCGGCGCACGGGGTGGAGCCGGCGGCGTTCGTCGACGTCGCGCCCGACAAGGTGGGGCGCCTGCGGCGCGGCCTGGTGGTGCGTCACGCGGACGAGCTAGGCGCGCTCCATCAGGAGCTGGCGGGCGCGTTCGCGCTCGGCGCCGTCGGCACCAGCGGCGCGCGCGGGGTGGTGCGCGCGGCGCTCGAGCGGGCGGGGTTTGTCGAGGGGGAGAGCTTCGTGGTGGTGGCGTAGCGTCGAGCGGGCGCAGTGCCGGGACGCTGTCAAAAAGCAAGACGAGAGGGGTCGAGGTAGATGACCGCACCCTCGAGGTAGCCCGCCACGCCGGGCAGCTCGAAGCCGGGCACGATCGCCGAGGCGTCCGAGTGGGCATAGGCGGACGTGCCGATGAGCAGGCCGCCGCCCACGCTACCGGCGGCGAGCGTCGTCGCTGCGGGCCAGGTTCGACCGATGATGAGCGGCCCGAGCTCCGCGCTATCACGGAGCGTGCGCATGCTCAGGGTCGAGTCGCCGTGGTCGAGCATGAGGATGGTCTCACCGGCGACGTGGGCGACGGCGGTCACTTCCGCCGTGCTCGAGAGCTGATGCTGCGCGCGGATGTCGCCATCGGTGACGTCGAGCTCAAGGCAGTAGCCGGTCTGGCCGAGCGCCTCGAACCTCGCCTTCTCGTTGCCGGTGCGGACATCGATGACCTGCCCACCCATGGTGCTGCCGCAGTGCACGACGCTGCCGGCCTCCTCGATCAGCGCGCCATCTTTGAGCCTCGGCGCGTCATTCTCCCCCCCTCCAATGGGCATCGCCATCGCCCAGCGCAGACGGCCGTCGGGCGCAGTGCGGAATGCAAGGCCTGCCTCGCCCAAGGGCGAACCCCAGACGGCTGCCGGGCTCCCGTCGTCGAAGGTCGCGTTGAGTCGCGTCATGGCGCTCGTCAACACGAGCGTGTCGCCCGCCGGCAGCGGAAACACGCGCGGCTGCCCTGGTAGCGCCCCGTTCGTGACGACGAGGTCGATGGCGAGCTCGACGGAACTGAGCTCCACGAGCCCGGTGCCGAAGCGCCGCAGGTGCTGCCGTTCCGAGGTGTAGCCGCCTGTGAGGACGACCAGGGAGTCAGCGTCAGCGGCGAGGTCGACCCCTCGGCCTGCCAGCACCTGCCTCCTGACCGTCCGTGCTTCCTCGTCAACTGCGACCAGGAGGACCTGGCCTTCGAGCGCGACGATCTCGTCGTCTACCACGAGCTCCGCGGTGGTGATGCGTGGGCTGACAGCCAAGTAGGTCTCAGTTCCGACGGCGGCTGCCCTGCAGTCGAGCCACGAGCCGGTTGTGGCGTCAATGCTGCGGCGCAGAACATTCGCCCCGTTGGCCGTATGCCGTTCGAAGTCGCAACCAGTGCTCGAGACCCTGGCCGTCACGACGTCGCCCGATGCCGGCTCAACCCGGATGGACCACGGCCGCGAGTCGTCGGTCGCGATCCACGAAGTGCCGTCTGCCGCGAAGGCGTTGGCCTCATTGGCGGGACCGATCCCGTCGTCAGGCAGGAGCGCGCTCACCGGCACCCGCGCCACCAGGGTAGAACGCGAGCCGGGCTTGCCGCCGACTCGGCCGGGCTCGAGTGGCGGCACCCGGTCTGCGGTGGCATCGACGCTCGTTGTGACCAGAAGGTCGTTGTCTACGACGACGAGGTGGCTCGTGTAGGTCCTCCAGTTCGCGGTCAACGGCTCGAAGGACGCGGCGTTGGGCGACAGGCGGCGATGCTCTCCACCACCGGCTGCCCACGCGGCGCCGTCTGCACCGAAGAAGCACGTGACGACCTCCATTGGCGCGTCGTGTTCGCGCAGTACGCCGCCTGTGTAGAGATCGCGCAGTTGCGCGAATCCCGCCGACGCGTTTCCCGCGGTGCGACTACCGCAAACGGTGACGCCATCGCCGTTTGAGCGCAGGGATACGGAGTAGCCCGCGACGTCCGCCGCCAACGGCGCAGCCCAACGAACCGCCAAAGTGCCCGGATCGATGCCGGCGAGATGGAATTCCGCCGAGTCGACGCGCTCGACCGCGGTGATCAAGTCCACTCCCGAGCCGAGCTCAATGACTTCCCAAACAGTACCCACGGTGCCTAGGAGGACGCCGTCCGCGTCAAGCAGCGCTACCGTGGCCTCGCTGCCCCAGTTGGACAGCGCCACGATGCCTGCCGCTGTACTTGCGATGTCCAGGGGCATGTAGCCCGAGGGGAACGCGAACGCTGACGGCGGTCCTTGCAGCGGCAAATGGAGCAGGGCGCGCTCGGCAGCGTCCAGCGCCACCACGCCTTCGGGCACCTCGAGAGTTGTTGGGCCTGCGACGAGGAAGACAGCGCCCTCGTCGTAGGTGGCCGCATCGATGCAGTGCGTGGCGAGCGACGCGCTCGCGCCCAGCGTGCCGTCGAGCGCGATCCGGTGGACCAGACAGCCACTAGCCGGCGTGCTGGGGGTTCCAGCGATCGTGACCGAGCCGGCACGTAGGTCGACCGCGAACATGCTGACGTCAGGCAGATCCACCGACCACGAGAGGTCGCCTTCACCCTCACCCTCACCCTCACCTTCACTTTCACCTTCACCTTCACCTTCACCTTCACCCTCTGGGTGCGGCGACGGCGATGGGCACGCGCCAACGAGCAGGCTCACGCCTGCGACCGCAGCGAACAAAACGCGCGGCACCCCCATGCCTGCCAGCGTACCGCACCGGCGCAGCCCTGGAGTAGCGTGCGCGCGTGGGGGACAGCGCGCCGCCTGGTGCCACGCGAAGCAGCACGGCGACCCTCACGCTCGCCGTGCTGACGGCGATGTGCCTGCTCAACTTCATCGACCGCTACGCCCCCTCGGCGGTCAAGGACCTGATCAAGGCCGACCTGGGGCTCTCCGACGAGCAGACCGGGCTCGTGTTCTCCGCCTTCATCCTCGTCTACACGCTCGCCTGCCCGATCTTCGGCTCGCTCGCCGAGCGCGGCAACCGCCCGAAGCTGATCGCGATCGGCGTCGCGCTCTGGTCGCTCGCCACCGCGGCCGCCGCCTTCGCCGACGACTTCGCCACACTCCTCCTGGCGCGCGCCCTGGTCGGCGTCGGCGAGGCGGCCTTCATCACCATCAGCCCGGCGATGATCGCCGACCTGTACCCGCCCGCGCGCCGAAATCGCGCGCTCACCGTGCTGAACGCGGCGGTGCCGCTCGGCGTCGCCGTCGGCTTCACGCTCGCCGGCACCTTCGGCCAGTGGTGGGGCTGGCGCGCGGCCTTCGTCATCGTCGGCCTGCCCGGCCTGGTGCTCGCCGTCGCCGCGCTCTTGCTGCGCGATCCTCCGCGCGGCGCCTTCGACGAGGCGAGCGCCGACTCGCGGCCGCCGCCGTGGCGGGGCGCGCTGCTCGGCATGTTCACCAACGCGCGCTGGCTGTACGCGACCGTCGGCTACATCGCGATCACCTTCGCGCTCGGCGGCATCGGCGACTGGTTCCCCACCTTCCTGTCGCGCGAGCGCGGCTTCACGGTGGCGGAGGCGGGCTCGGTGGCGGGGCTGTCGATCGTCGTCGGCGGGCTGATCGGCACCGTCGCCGGCGGTGCGCTCGCCGACGTGCTCGCCAAGCATTGGCGCGAGCCCTACTTCCTGGTGTGCGGGCTCTCGTGCATTCCCGGTCTCTTGCTCGCCGCCTGGGCGGTGTTGTTCGCGCAGGGCCACCTCGCCATCGCGATCACGCTCACGGCCGCGCAGGTGTTCCTGTGGATGTACAACGCGCCCGTGAACGCGCTGACGGTCAACGCCCTCGACGTCGGCGTGCGCGCGCGCGGCTTCGGCGTCGCGCTCGTGCTCACCCACCTGCTCGGCGACGTGCCGAGCCCGCCGCTGATCGGCGCGGTGTCGAGCGCCACCGGCAGCGTTGCGCAGGGCATCGGGCTCGCGCTGGCGGCCGTGGGGGTGGCGGCGATCGTCTGGCTGGTCGGTGCGGCGCGGTGCGGCCGACGTCGCTGAGCGATCTGGCCCACCCCCGCCTCTCCGTTGCGCGACGCGGCCCAAGGCGGCAGAAAGGGGCTATGGACGTCAGGGCAGGTGGGGGGATACCACCGTGATCTCTCGCGCGGGCAATCGACTCCTCTACGCGGCGCTAGGCGCGTTGGTCGCGATCATCCTGGTCGTCGACCTCTTCTTCCTGCCACTCGGCATCCCGGCGTGGGCGCTCTACCTGGTGCCGCTCAACGTCTGTCTGCTGAGCTGGCGGCCGGCCGCACCGCTCGTCGTCGCTGCGCTGACCGCGGGCCTGAACGCCGCGGGCTACTTCCTCAAGCCGCTGCCGCTCGACCCCGAGGTGCTGCTGACGGCGCAGATCAACCGCACCTTCGGCTTCGTCACCCTGATCGTCATGGGGGTGACCATCCGGCAGTTCGTCGTCGCCAAGATCAAGAGCGCCGAGCAGAGCTGGGTGGAGACAGGCCTGAACCAGTTGGTGGCGCGGCTGCAGGGCGAGCAGGCCATCGACGAGCTCGGCAGAAACGGGCTGTCGTCGCTGGCGCGCTACCTCGACGCGCAGGTGGGCGCCATGTACGTCCGCCAGGAGACGGGCGACCTCGAGCGCTGCGGCAGCTACGCGCGCGGCGTCGTCCAGCAGGGCAGCGAGGTCGTCCGGCCCGGCGAGGGCCTGGTGGGCCAGACCGCGCTCGACGGCAAGGCGATGGTGGTGCGCGACCTGCCCGACGGCTACGTCGACGTCCGCTCCGGTGTCGGCGCGGCCAAGCCGCGCACATTGGTGCTGGTGCCGACCACCGTCGACGGCGTCGTCAACGGCGTGCTCGAGGTCGGCTTCCTCGCCGAGCCCGGCGAGCGCGTGCGCCGTCTGCTCGACGAGGCGGCGCTCTCCCTGGGCACGGCCTTCCGTTCGGCGCGCTACCGGCAGCGGCAGATCGAGCTGTTGGCGGAGACGCAGCAGCAGGCGGAGGAGCTCAAAGCACAGCAGGAGGCGCTCAAGGCCAGCAATGACGAGATGCACGCGACCAACGAGGAGCTGCGCTCGGCCAACGACGCGCTCGACGAGCAGGGCGGCGCGCTCGCCCGCACGGCCGCCGAGGCCGAGCGGGCGAGCCGCTACAAGTCGGAGTTCCTCGCCAACATGTCCCACGAGCTGCGCACGCCGCTCAACAGCCTGCTCATCCTCGCCAAGCTGCTCGCCGACAATGGCAAGGGAAACCTCACGCCGGAGCAGACCAAGTTTGCCAGCACCATCTATGGCGCGGGCAACGACCTGTTGGCGCTCATCAACGATATCCTCGACCTGTCGAAGATCGAGGCCGGCAAGATCGAGCTCCAGGTCGAGCCGATCCTGATCGCCGGCCTGCTCGAGGATCTGCGGCGCCGCTTCGCGCCGCTCGCCGCCGAGAAGCGGCTCGAGCTCAACTTGCGTGCCGAGCCGGGCTGCCCGGCCACCATCGAGACGGACCGCCAGCGGCTGCAACAGGTCCTCACCAACCTGCTGTCGAACGCGCTCAAGTTCACCGAGCGCGGCACCGTCGACGTCAAGGTGACGCCTGCCGAAGGCCGCCGCGTGGCCTTTGCGGTAACTGACACGGGCATCGGCATCGCGCTCGAGCACCAGGAAGCGGTCTTCGAGGCGTTCCGGCAGGCGGACGGCACCACCAACCGCAAGTTCGGCGGCACCGGCCTCGGCCTGTCGATCTCGCGCGAGCTCGCGACGCTGTTGGGCGGCGAGCTGCACCTGGCCAGCGCGCTTGGCGCGGGCAGCACCTTCACGCTGTCCATCCCGCGGCGCCTGCCGCACACCGGCACCAAGGCAGCGCCCACGCAGCCTGTGGAGGCGTCAACACAGGACGCCAGGGCCGCCCGCCGGCCCAACGCCCACCGCGGGCGCTCCGTGCTGGTCGTCGAGGACGACCCGGTGCAGCGCGACGCAAACGCTGCGCTGTTGAAAAAGAGCGGCGCGAGCGTGGTGGCGGTCGCGTCGGGTGAGCACGCGGAGGCAGAGCTGCGCCGCGCGTCCTTCGACTGCGTCATCCTGGATCTGCTGCTGCCGGACATGACGGGCCTCGAGCTGCTCGAGCGAAGCTCCAAGAGCAACGGCCGTGCGCTGCCGCCGGTCATCGTCCACACGGCGCGCTCGCTGACGCCGGATGAGGAGCAGCGGCTGCGCCACCTGGCGCGATCGGTCATCGTCAAGGCGCCGAGCGCGCCGGAACGCTTGCTCGACGAGGTGACACGGCTGCTGGCGCAGGCACCGCTCGAGCCCGCCGCCCGTGCGCAGCTCAGGACGCGCGTGCAAGAGGCAGTCTTCCAGGGACGGCGCGTGCTGCTCGTCGAAGACGACATCCGCAACGTGTTCGCGCTCACCAGCCTGCTCGAGCCGCGCGGGCTGGCGGTCGACGTCGCGCGCAGTGGCACCGAGGCGTTGGCCCGGCTCGAGCGGCCGCCTAACATCGACCTGGTGCTGATGGACGTGATGCTGCCCGAGATCGACGGGCTCGAGGCCACGCGCCGCATCCGCGTCGGCGCGCACAGGCCCGACATCCCCGTCATCACGCTGACGGCCAAGGCCATGCCTGACGACCGCGATCGCAGCCTGGCGGCAGGTGCCAATGACCACCTGACCAAGCCGATCGACGGCGACAAGCTGTTGGCGGTGATGCGCACCTGGCTGCCGCAATGATGTCGACGATCACCGACGACCCGACCGAGATCGACCTCCTGCTGGAGGAGCTGTACCAGCGGCACCACTGCGACTTCCGCGGCTACTCGCGGCCCTCGCTGCTGCGCAGCATCCATCGCGCCCGCCACGCCCTCGAGGTGTCGAGCGTAGCGGCGCTGCGCGAGTTGATCGCGCGCGACGCCAAGGCGCGCCGGACGCTGCTGCACTCCCTCACCACCCAGGTGAGCGACCTGTTTCGCGATCCCGAGCACTTTCTGGCGCTACGCGAGCGGGTGGTGCCGCACCTCGCCACCTATCCGTCGATCCGCGTCTGGATCGCCGGCTGCGGCACCGGCGAGGAGGCGCAAACGCTCGCCATCATCCTGCACGAGGCCGGCCTGCTCGAGCGCTCGCTCATCTACGCCACCGACATCGACGAGGAGAGCCTGCGCAAGGCCGCCGCCGGCAGCTTCGCTGCCGATCGACTGGCCGGCTTCACCGAGAACTACCGCAAGGCGGGCGGCCGCGCCGCGCTGTCGGACTACTACCGGATCGACGGGCCGACCGTGACCTTCGACCCCGCCTTGCGCGAGCACATGCTCTTTTCCGAGCACAGCCTGGCCACCGACAGCGCGTTCGCCGAGGTGCAGTTGGTGTCGTGCCGCAACGTGCTCATCTACTTCGCGCCCACGCTGCGCGATCGCACCCTCAGCCTCTTCCTCGACGCCCTCTGCCCCCGCGGCTTTCTTGGGCTCGGTACCCAGGAGACGCTTGGCCAGTCGGAGCACGCCGACCGTTTCGCGCCGTTTGCCGCCGCCGAGCGCATCTATCGGAGGGCCTGATGGCGAGCGGGGGAGCGGGAGCCGGCGGACGGTCAACCATCCTCATCGTCGACGACATCGCCG
Source organism: Deltaproteobacteria bacterium (assembly GCA_016177705.1). Lineage (GTDB taxonomy): Bacteria > Myxococcota > UBA727 > UBA727 > VGSZ01 > JACOUT01. The sequence goes on along the minus strand of JACOUT010000013.1, from coordinate 293,248 downwards.
GCAACCTGATCGCGCTCGAGGCGATCCTGCTTCGCGATGACCTCGACATCGTCACCGTCTCCTCCGGCGCGGCGGCGCTCGAGGTGCTGCTCGAGCGCGACGTCGCGCTCGCGCTCATCGACGTGCAGATGCCGGAGATGGACGGCTTCGCGCTGGCGGAGCTGATGCGCGGCGTCGAGAAGACGCGCTACGTGCCCATCATCTTCGTCACGGCGGGCGCCCGCGACCAGTCGCGCGTGTTCCAGGGGTACGACGCGGGTGCGGTCGACTTCCTCTTCAAGCCGGTCGAGCCCCACGTGCTGCGCGGCAAGGTCGAGGTGTTCGCGACGCTCGACCGCCAGCGGCGCCGGCTGATCGAAGAGGAACGGATGCGCGAGATGTTCGTCGGCATCCTGGGGCACGACCTGCGCAACCCGCTCGCCGGCATTCTGATGAGCGCGCAGGTGGTGTTGGGGCGCACCGACGACGAGGCGCTGAGCGACCCGCTGCGGCGCGTAGTGGCGAACGGCAAGCGCATGGCGCGCATGGTCGAGCAGTTGCTCGATCTCACGCGGCTGCGCCTGGGCGACGGCATCAAGCTGGCACCGCGTCCGAGCGACCTGCGCCGGCTGGTCGACGACGTGCTGGCCGAACACGGGCCGGACCCGGTGCGCTTTCGGTTCGAGGTGACCGGGGACGCGACGGGCACGTGGGATCCGGACCGGCTGCAGCAGGTCGCCTCCAACCTGGTCGGCAACGCCGCCCGGCATGGGGACTGCGGGTCGCCGGTCGTCGTCAGCATCGACGGCACCGCACCGGAGCGGGTGGTCCTCACGGTCCACAATCTGGGCCCGGCCATCCCTGAGGAGCTGCGCCCCGTGCTGTTCGCAGCGTTCCGCGGGCACGACCACGGCCGGCGCGGCGGCGGCCTCGGGCTCGGCCTGTTCATCACCGACCAACTGGTGCGCGCGCACGGCGGGACGCTCGAGTTCACGTCGCACACCGAGACCGGCACGACGTTCACCATGAGGCTGCCCCGCCATGCCGGCGGTGTCGCCAAGCCGAGGGACGCGAACGGCGAAGGTGAACGCCCTGCGGCCGGCACCTCGATGCCTCAGCGGCAGACGACGTGAGGTCGCCCCTCGACCGCGAGCACTCGGGCGAATTGAACGGGCGTTTCTTTCAACGAACGTTCGTGAAAATAATGGCTAGCTTCGGACGACCGTGCCGCTAGGCTTTCGGGCAGCGAGGCCAACCATGGGCGATCCCCCCGTCGAGAAGCGCTTTCGCATCCTCTGCGAGATCACGCGCGCCCAGCACTTCGCCTGGCGCGAGGCGGTGCAACGGTTGGCGCCGAACCTCGACGCGACCGAGGTCGTCATGGAGATGTGGCGCGTCACCGGTGAGGGCACCGGTGCGGCCTACGCCAAGCACATCGACACGTCGCGCCCCCTCCCGCAGCAGGTCGCGGAGAGCATCGCCTTCTCCTCGGTGTGCATGGGCGAGGACGCGGTGGTCGAGATCGGCAAGGAGGGCCGCGAGGCCTACGTGCGTCACCGCGGCTGCCCCTGGCACTCCTGGCACGAGAAGAAGGGCTTGCTCGCGGAGGACCGCCCCGGCTGTGACGCCTGGTTCGAAGGCACGGTGGCGACGGTCAACCGTGCGCTCAACAGCTCGCTCAAGGTGGAGACGCTCAAGGCGCTGCCCGACGGCGACGACTGCTGCTTGCGCCGCTTCACGGTCGAGGGCTAGCGCGCCGTGTCGCGCCCTCTTCGCGCCGAGAGCGCCCTGCTCGCCGACGGCGGCGAGGCGCTCCTGCTCGGCAACGAGGCCATCGTGCGCGGTGCGCTCGAGGCGGGCGTCGCCTTCGCCACCGGCTACCCGGGCACGCCCTCCTCCGAGGTGACGGACGGCTTCGCCGCGCTCGCCGACGCCGTGGGGCTCGGTTTTCAGTACGCGGTCAACGAGAAGATCGCGGTGGAGCTGGCCTACGCGGCCTCGCTGGCGGGCGCGCGCTCCATCGTCGCGATGAAGCACCTCGGCCTCTCCTCTGCCGGCGATCCGCTCAGCACCATCCCGTACATGGGCGTGGGCGCGGGCATGGTCATCGTCAGCGCCGGCGACCCCGGCTGCCACACCAGCCCGAACGAACAGGACCAGCGCCACCTGGCCGACATGCTGCACCTGCCGGCGCTCGATCCCTCGACGCCCGACGAGGCGCTGCGCCTGACGCGCTTCGCTTTCGAGCTTTCGGAAGCGTGCAAGCTGCCGGTGCTGCTGCGCCCGACCACGCGCGTCTGCCATGCGCGCGCGCCGGTGCGGCTGGGCACGAGGCGTCCCCCCGAGGTGCGCGGCTTCGTGCGCGACCCGGCGCGCTTGTTGCCGGTGCCGGTCAACGCCCGGCGCCTGCGCGGCGACATCGAGCTGCGCCTCGAGCAGGCGCGCCGCAAGATCCTCGAGGACGGCAGCACCTTCACGCGCGTCGGGCAGGGCAGGCGCGCGGTGCTCTCGTCGGGCGCCGCCGCCGCGCTCGTCGCCGACGTGCTGCGGGATGGCCCTGCCGGCGTCGCGCTGCTGCGCGTCGCGGCGGTGTACCCGCTGCCCGCGCCGTGGCTGGTGGAGGAGTTGCGCGGGCTCGACGAGCTGCTCGTCGTCGAGGAGCTGTCGCCCTTCCTCGAGGACGCGCTGCGCAGCCTGGCGTCGGTGCACGCGCTGCCGGTACGCATCCGCGGGCAGCGCACCGGCCACGTGCAGCGCCACGGCGAGCTGTCGCGCGAAGCGGTGCTGCGCGCCGTCGAGGGCGCCTTCGACCTGCCGCGCACGGTCACGGACGCGCCCGCCGCGAGCGCAGCGCCCCCGTTGCCCTCGCGCCCGCCCATCCTGTGCTCGGGCTGCCCGCACCGAAACGCGTTCGTTGCCGTCAAGGCGGTGTTCGGCGACGACGCGCTGATGTTCAACGACATCGGCTGCTACACGCTCGGCGCCTCGCCGCCCTTCAACGCGGGCGACGCGCTCTTGTCGATGGGCTCGGGCATCGCCATGGCCGCCGGCGTGGCGCGCATGACCAAGCAGCGCACCGTCGCCTTCCTCGGCGACTCGACCTTCTTCCACTCGGGGATGCCGGCGCTGCTCGACGTGGTGAAGGAGGACGCGGACGTCGTCACCGTGGTGCTCGACAACGACGTCACGGCGATGACGGGCTTTCAGGAGAGCCCGCTCGTGCAGATCGGCGCCGGCAAGAGCGGTGGCCACGGCGACGCGCGCGTGCGCCGGCGCGTCGACATCGCCACCATCGTGCGCGCCCTCGGCGTCAACCACGTCGAGCGCGTCGACCCCTGGCAGTCGGCGCCAACCCACGCGGCCTTCGAGCGCGCGCGCGACGGCAAGGGCCCGTGCGTGCTCATCCTCGAGCGACCGTGCCCCGTGTTCCTGCAGCGCGAGGGCATCGAGAACCCGCCGGTCGTCGAGGCGCCGCCCGAGCCGCATGCGGCGCGCACCCAGGTCGACAACCAGACGTGCCGCACCTGCGGCCGACAAGCGCTCGGCCACCGCTGCCATCAGCCCGTGATGCAGCCCTTCGAGCGCTCGATGGCGCGGGCGCGCGCGCTCGAGGCGAACAACGACCCACCGCTCGTGCGCCCCGACGTGGCGCCGTGCGCGGGCAAGTGCCCCTTGTTCCTGTGCGTCCAAGGCTACGTGACGCACATCGCCGCCGGTCAGTACGCCGATGCGCTCGAGCTGATCCTCGACGGGCTGCCCTTGCCGGAGTCGGTGTGCCGCGTGTGCGATCGTCCGTGCGAGACGGCATGCGTGCGCGCCGCCACCGACGAGCCGGTGGCCATCAACGACCTCAAGCGCTTCGTGGTCGACTGGGCGAACCGCCACCCGGCCGACGTCCCCGCGAGGGCGACCGACGCCGATCACGGCCGGCGTGTCGCCGTCGTCGGCGCTGGACCCGCGGGCCTGGCGGCGGCGAGCGACCTGCGCGCGCGCGGCTACCGCGTGTCGCTGTTCGACGCGCGCGCCGAGGCGGGCGGCTTGTTGCGCTTCGGCATCCCCGAGTACCGGCTGCCCAAGGCGGCGCTGGCACGCGACGTCGCGCGCGTCACCGACAGCGGCGTCGAGCTGCACCTCGGGCGCGCGCTCGGGCGCGACCTGTCGCTCACCGCGTTGCTCGCCGAGCACCAGGGTGTGGTGCTGGCGCTCGGCGCCGCGCGCCCGATCGCCCTGGAGATCCCCGGCGCCTACGTCGTCAAGGTGGTCGACGCGCTCGCCTACCTCGCGAGCGCCGCCGCGGTGGACGGCACCGGCGCGGGGCGGCGTGTGCTCGTCGTCGGCGGCGGCAACTCCGCCATCGACGCCGCGCGCACCGCGGTGCGGCGAGGCGCCACGCAGGTGACCATCGCCTGCCTCGAGTCGCGCGCGGCGATGCCGGCGATCGCGAGCGAGATCCACGAGGCCGAGGAAGAGGGCGTGGTGCTCGCGGCCGGACGGCGCGTGCTGCGCTGCGAGGGGCCGCGCGTCGTGACGGCGACGGTCGAGCGCGCCGACCCCACGCGCACCGATGCCGGCGCGTACCGAACCGTGCCGGGCGGCGAGACCGCGCTCGACATCGATCAGATCATTGTCGCCATCGGGCAGGCGCCGGACCTGACCGTGCTCGACGGCGTCGAACTGGCGCGCGGCGCCGGTGGGACGCTCGCGGTCGACGACGGTGGCGCCACCTCGCACCCGCGCGTGTTCGCCGCCGGTGACCTGGTCGAGGCCGCGCGCACGGTCACCACCGCCGTCGCCTCCGGTCGGCGCGCGGCCTGGGGCATCGATCGCGCGCTTCGCGGCGAGGTGGAGGCCAATCGCCGGCCGCCCCCGCCGCGGCTGCCCGCGCCCGCGACGCCGTTCGCCGCCAAGCGCGTCGACCGCAAGCCACGCGTGCGGCCTGCCGAGATGGCCGCGGGTGCGCGCACCAGCAGCTTCGTCGAGGTCGTCGCGCCCATCGACGAGGTCGCGGCGCGCCGCGAGGCCGAGCGTTGCCTGGTGTGCGGCAAATGCGGCAACTGCTCGGTGTGCATCGAGGTGGTCGGCTGCCCGGCCTTCTACGTCGAGGGCGGCATTCACATCGACCGGGCGCTGTGCATCGACTGTCGGCTGTGCGTGTCGACGTGCACCAACGGGGCTATCCAATGAGCGGGGTCGCCGAGCTGCAAGTGCTGTTCTGCGGCGTCGGTGGCCAAGGCGTGTTGCGGGCCGCCGAGCTGTTCGGGCGCGCGCTGTTCGCCGCCGGCAAGCGCGTCAACATCGGCCAGCTCCACGGCATGTCGCAGCGCGGCGGCAGCGTCTCGAGCTTCGTCATCGTGGGCGCAGCCGAGGCGGCGCTGCTCGACGGCGCGCCTGACCTCGTGGTCGCGCTCGAGCCGCTCGAGGCCGCGCGCGCGGCCGACTGCTTCGGCGCCAACACCACGGTGCTGGTCAACGCGCATGCCGTCGTGCCCTACGAGCGCACCCGGCAGGGACACGGCTACCCCGAGCAGGCCGAGCTGCTTGGGCGAATCGCCGCCCGCGCCGGCCGCGTGCTGACCGCCAACCTCTCGGGCGCGCTCGAGCCGCTCGGCATGGCGCGCGCGGTCGGCGTCGCCATGCTGGGGGCTCTGTCTCGCCAGCCCGCCTACCTTGCACTTGGAATGCCGAGCGGCGTTCTCCTCGACGCGCTCGGCTCCTCGAGCGACGCGAAGCGCGCCTTCGCGCTCGGCGCCGAGGCCACCTTTCTCGACTGCACCACCGCACAGGGAACCCGCGATGGCCTTCAAGCTCGGCATTGACGTCGGTGACACCTTCACCGACCTGTTCCTCTGGTCGTCCGACGGCCGCATCGAGACGCACAAGACGCTCTCGACGCCGGCCGATCCGTCCATCGGCCTCGTCGACGGCCTGCGCGCGCTCGCCGACCGGGTCGGCATGGAGCATGGCGCCTTCGCGAAGGCGATCGGCACCATCGTGCACGGCACCACGGTAACCACCAACGCCACGCTGGTGCGCGGCGGCGCCAAGACCGGCCTCTTCACCACCGAGGGCGTGCGCGACGCGCTCGAGATGCGCCGCGGCATCCGCGAGGCGCAGTACGACAACCGCTACCAGAACGTGACGCCGCTGGTGCCGCGCGCATTGCGCCTGCCCGTCAAAGGCCGGCTCGATCGCGACGGCAAGGAGCTGACGACGCTCGATCTCGACGACGTCAAGCGCGGCGTGGCGACGATGAGGCAGCAGGGCGTCGGGGCCGTCGCCGTGTGCTTCATGAATTCCTTCGCCAACCCGGCGCACGAGCGCGCGGCGGCCGAGGTTGTGCGCGCGGCCATGCCCGAGGCGTTCCTCAGCATCTCCTCCGAGGTGCTGCCGACGGTGCGCTTCTACAACCGCATCTCGACCACGGTGATGAACGCCTACGTCGGGCCCATCCTCAAGAGCTACCTCGATCGCCTGACCACGCGGCTCGCGGAGTTCGGCTTCGGTGGCGTGCTGCTCATCATGCAGTCCTCGGGCGGCGTGGCGCTGCCGTCGGTGACGATGGGGCGGCCGGCGGCGACGCTTCTGAGCGGCCCGGCCGGCGCGCCGGCGGCGGCGGCCGCCTACACGCAGGACATGGGCAACGGCGACTGCGTGGTCGTCGACATGGGTGGCACCAGCTTCGACGCCTCGCTGGTGCGCGGCGGTGAGGCGGCCATGCGCAACGAGGGCGACATCGATCGCCTGCGCATCGCGCTGCCCATGCTCGAGATCACCACCATCGGCGCCGGCGGCGGCAGCGTCGCGTGGATCGACGAGGGCGGCCTGTTGCGCATGGGCCCCGAGTCCGCGGGCGCCATGCCGGGGCCCGCCTGCTATGGACGGGGCGGCGAGCGCCCGTGCGTCACCGACGCCAACGTCGTGCTCGGCTACCTCGATCCCAGCTCGTTCGCCGGCGGCCGCCTCACGCTCGACGTCGAGGCGGCGCGCCGCGCCATCACCGAACGCGTGGCCAAGCCGCTCGGGCTCACGCTCGAGCAGGCGGCGGCCGGCATGTATCGCGTGGTCAACGCCAACATGGCGCACGGCGTGCGCGAGGTGACGGTGCGTCGCGGCATCGATCCCCGTGGGTTGCCGCTCGTCGTCGCCGGCGGCGCCGGGCCGTTGCACGCGTGCATGATCGCCGACGAGCTCGAGATCGCCAGCGTGGTCGTGCCGCCCACGGCGTCGGTGCTGTGTGCGACCGGCATGGTGCTGTCGGACCTGCGCCACGACTTCGCCCGCTCCTGCCTGCGCCGCTTCTCGGCGCTCGACTTCAAGGAGCTGAACGCCCTGCTCGCCGAGCTGACGGTCGAAGCGGAGGCGCAACTGCAGGCCGAGGGCGTGGAGCCGGGCAAGCGTCGCCTCGAGCCCGCCTTCGACCTGCGCTACCTCAAGCAGTACCACGAGGTCACGGTGTCGCTGTCGCGCGAGGACGTCGCCAAGGGTGACCTCGCCGCGGCCAAGCGCGCCTTCCACGCCGAGCACAACCGGCTGTTCGGCTACGACCTCGAGAAGGAGGGCACCGACATCGAGCTGATCACGGTGCGCCTCAAGGCCGTCGGCGCCACCGACAAGCCGACGCTGCCGCGCGTGCCGCCCGCCAGCGGCGAGGTCAAGCGCGCGCTCGTCGGTGCGCGGCGCGCGTTCGTGCCCGAGGACAACGACTACGAGCTGACGCCCATCTATCAGGCGTCGAAGCTGTTGGCCGGCGACGTCATCGCCGGGCCCGCGCTCATCGAGCGCGTCGATACCACCATCGTGGTCACGCGTTCCTTCACCGCCACCATCGACTCGCTCGGCAGCGCGCGCCTGACGCGCAACGCCGTCAGGGAGGGCTGAGCCATGACCGCAACCACCAAGAGCGGCGACAACGTCGACAAAGTCCTGGTCGCCATCCTCGGTCGCGCGCTCAAGGCCATCACCGAGGAGATGAGCGTCTCGATGGAGCGCACCACGCGCTCACCCATCCTGTGCGAGGCGCGCGACTACGTCACCGGCCTGTACGACGCTGAAGGGCGGATGCTCGAGCAAACCGAGAACCTGCCCATCCTGTCGTTCTCCTTGGCGCCGGTGTGCAAGCACATCGCGCAGAAGTTCAAGGGCAACATCTTCCCGGGCGACGTGTTCTTCCACAACGACGTGTTCTCGCTCGGCAACCAGAACAACGACGTCGCCGCCTTCAAGCCCATCTTCTTCGGCGACAAGCTGGTCGCCTGGTCGGCCACCAAGGGCCACATGGCCGACATCGGCGGCAACGTGCGCGGCGGCTACAACCCCGACGCCACCGAGATCTGGCAGGAGGCGCTGCGCATCCCCGCCGTCAAGGTCGTCGAGCGCGGCCAGGTGCGCAAGGACGTGTGGGATCTCATCTTCGCCAACATCCGGCTCGACATCGTCGAGGCCGACATGCAGGCCGAGATCGGCGCCTGCACCGTGGGCGAGCGCCGCTTGCAGGCGCTGATCGAGAAGTACGGCCTCGAGGTCTTCGAGGCGCACAAGCTGGCGCTGTTCGACGCGGCCAAGAAGCTCATGCAAGCCGAGATCCGCGCCATCCCGAACGGCAGCTACACGGGCGAGGCCTGGGCCTACTACGACGGCAAGAACGTCGGCTCGAAGTACAAGATCAAGGTCACCATCACCGTCGACGGCGAGCACATCACGTTCGACTACGCCGGCACCGACAAGCAGACCAACGCCTTCGTCAACGGCACCTACACCTCGAGCGCCTCGGCCACGGTGCTCACCTTCCTGCAGATGGTGAACCCCGACATCCCGCACAACGAGGGGATGATCGAGCCGATCGAGATCATCATCCCCGAAGGCACCATCCTGAACGCGGCCTTCCCGGCGGCAACGACCTACGGCAACCACCTGTGCCCGAACAACGCCGACGCCATCATCCGCGCGCTCGCGCCGGTCATCCCCGACCGCGTGGGCGCGGGCTGGAACCAGCTCTTGTGCTCGTTGTCGACCGGCACCGACACCCGGAAGGGCGAGCCCTACGTCGACATCATGTTCATGGGGCTCAAAGGCGGCTCGGGCGCCATGCCCACCTGCGACGGCTACGACCACATCGGCATGATCGACGCGTCGGGCGGCGTGCTCGACCAGGACTACGAGATGTTCGAGCAACAGACGCCGCACCTCTTGCTCGAGCACGAGCTGCTTTGCGACTCGGCGGGCGCCGGCAAGTTCCGCGGCGGCCTCGGCGTGCGCACGCGCTACCGCGTGGGCGGCGAGGGCACCCAGATCGTCACCTTCGGCGACGGCGACATCGAGCCCGCATTTGGTCTGCAGGGAGGCAAGGGCGGCACGCTCAACACCATCGAGCTGCGCATGCCCGACGGGCGCACGGTGGTGCCGCGCACCAAGGACATCATCAAGGGCGTGCCCACCGGCACCGAGTACCTCCAGATCGCGGGCGGTGGCGGCGGCTGGGGCGATGCGCGCGAGCGGCACGCGGCCAAGGTGCGTGACGAGGTGCGAAACGGCGTCATCTCCCGCGGTGCGGCGCTCGAGGTCTACGGCGTGGCGCTCGACGACCAGCTCGAGGTGAACGAGGACGAGACCGCGCGCCTCAGGGGCAAGCGCTCGTGAGCGGCGGCCTTTCCCCCGAGCAGATCGAGGTGCGGCGCGCCTTCCACGACCTGGCGGCGCGCGCCATTCGGCCGCGCGCGCGCGCGATCGACGAGGAGCACAGCTTCGATCGCGAGCTGTTCCTCGAGGTGGGCAAGACCGGCTTCTTCTCCATGCGCTACCCGGAGCCCGAGGGTGCCGGCGCCGACGTGCTCTCGTACGTGCTCGCCGTGGAAGAGCTGGCCTGGGGCAGCCTGTCGCTCGCGGCCACCTGCACCATGCAGTCGCTGATGGGGAGCTTCTTCCTCCACCGCCACCTCGAGGGTGAGCAGCGTCGGCGCCTGTTGCCGCGCGTGTTCTCGGGCGAGGCTGTCGCCGGCATCTGCATGACCGAGCCAGGAGCCGGCAGCGACCTGTTCTCGTTGAAGACGCGCGCTGAGAAGAAGGGCGATGGCTGGATCCTGACCGGGCAGAAGACCTGGGTGACGTCGGCGCCGGTGGCCGAGGTGTTCACCGTGCTCGCGCGCACCGGTGACAAGGAGCTGTCGGTCTTCCTGGTCGAGCGCGGCGCAGCCGGCCTCTCCATCGGCCGCGCCATCGACAAGATGGGGGTGCGGGGCTCGCTCACCTCGGAGCTGGCGCTCGACGCCACCCCCGCGCTCATGCTCGGCCCGCCGGGCACGGGCATGGCCGCGCTACGCGAGATCCTCGCCGAGATCCGCGTGATGACGGGCGCGCTTGCGCTGGGCGTGGCGCGCGCCGCGCTGGATGACGCCGTCAAGTACGCCAAGGAGCGCGTGCAGTTCGGCAAGCCCATCGGCGAGTTCCAAGCCATCCAGCTCCACCTCGCCCAGATGCGCACCGAGCTCGAGGCCGCGCGGCAGCTCGTGCACTGGGCGGCGCGCCGCAGCGACGACAAGCTCGAGAACGCCGACGAGGCCGCCATGGCCAAGCTGTTCGCCTCGGAGGCTGCGGTGCGCGTGTGCGATCACGCGACGCGCATCCTCGCCTCCTACGGCTACGCCACCGACTACGACGTCGAGCGCTACCTGCGCGACGCGCGCTTCACGCTGATCGGCGGCGGCACCTCCGAGATCCTGATGACCAACATTGCGCGAGGGATGTTGCGATGACCGCACCCAACACCAATCGACCGTCTCCCATCAAGGTCCTGATCGCCAAGCCCGGCCTCGACGGCCACGACGTCGGCGCCAAGCTGGTTGGACGAGCGCTCGCCGAGGCGGGCATGGACGTGAGCTACTCGGGCCTCAAGCGCTCGCCGGAGCAGATCGCCGAGCGCGCCCAGATCGAGGGCGTCGACGTGGTCGGGCTCTCAATCATGTCGGGCGCGCACCTGCCGCTCGCCAAGAGCGCGCTTGAGGCGCTCAGGGCGCGCGGCCTGGCGCACCTACCGGTCGTCGTCGGCGGCGTCATCCCCGAGCACGATCGCGAGCCGCTGTTGGCGCTCGGGGTCGCCGCCGTGTTCCCGGTGGGCACGCCCTTCGAGGAGCTGGTTTCTGGCATCGAGAAGTTGGTGTCGTCGAGAAAGAGCACGAGGGCAGCACCATGAGCAAGGAGAAGAGCGACCTCTCGCGCGTGGTCTGGGAGTCGGGGCTCGAGGTCAAGCCCGTGTACGGCCCCGCCGACGTCGAGGCGAGCGGCGGCTACGCGCGCGTTGGCGCCCCCGGCGAACACCCGTACACGCGCGGCATCCACCCGAGCATGTACCGCGCCCGCCCCTGGACCATGCGCCAGTACTCCGGCTTCGGCACCGCCGAGGAGACGCGCGAGCGCTTCTTGTTCCTCATCAAGAACGGCCAGACGGGGCTCAACGTCGCCTTCGATCTGCCCACGCAGAACGGCTACGACTCCGACCACCCGATGGCGCAGGGCGAGGTGGGCCGCGTCGGCATGGCGGTCGACACGCTCGCCGACATGGAGATCGCCTTCGAGGGCATCGACCTCGCCAAGATCAGCACCTCGATGACCATCAACGGCTCGGCCGTGCCCATCATGGCGATGTACTTCGCCATGGCGAGGAAGCGCGGCTACCCGCTCAAGGAGCTCAAGGGCACCGCGCAGAACGACATCCTCAAGGAGTTCATCGGCCGCGGCACCTGGATCTTCCCCGTCGACGACTCGGTGCGGCTGGTGGGTGACACCATGGAGTTCTGCGCCAAGAACGCACCCAAGTACTCGCCGGTGAGCGTGTGCGGCTACCACGTGCGCGAGAGCGGCGCGAACGCGGCGCAGGAGATGGCCTACGGGCTCGCCATCGCCTGCGCCTACCTCGAGCACGTGATGGCGCGCGGCCTGACGGTCGACGAAGTCGCGCCCGGGCTGTCGTTCAACTTCGACATCCACGGCAACATCTGGGAGCAGGTGGCGAAGTTCCGCGCGGGGCGTCGCCTGTTCGCCAGCATCATGAAGGACCGCTACGGCGCCAAGGATCCGCGCTCCATGCAGTTGCGCATGATCGCGGGCGGCGGCGGCGGCGGGCTCACCGTGCAGCAGCCCGAGAACAACATCATGCGGGGCGCCTACTACGCGCTCATCTCCGCGCTGTCGGGCACGCAGACCATGGCGCTGTGCTGCTTCGACGAGGCCTACACCATCCCGAGCGAGCGCGCGGCCAAGCTGTCCTTGCGCACCATGCAGATCCTCATGACCGAGATGGGGCTGTGCGACACGGTAGATCCGCTGGGCGGCTCCTGGTTCGTCGAATCCATGACCAACGAAATGGAGCGAGAGATCCAGAAGATCCTGGCCACGCTCGAGGGCGGCTCGGGCATCGTCGCCGCGGTGCGCGAGGGCCGTGTGCAGGCCGAGGTCAACCGCAGCGCCTGGGAGCGGGAGCGCAAGCTCGAGAGCGGTGAGGTCAAGAAGGTCGGCGTCAACTGCTTCGTCGAAGAGGAAGAGGAGCACGCCGTCGAGCTGCACCCCTACCGCGAGGGCGAGGCAGCCAAGCAGGTGCAGCGCCTGCGCCGCACCAAGGAGACGCGCGACGCCAAGGCGGTGGAGCGCACCTTGGCCCGGCTCCGCGCGGCCGCGGCCGCCAAGGAGAACGTCATGCCCGCCACCATCGAGGCGGTGGAGGCCTACGCCAGCGTCGGCGAGGTCTGCGGCGTGCTGCGCGAGGTCTACGGCGAGTTCAAGGAGCCGGTGGGGAGCTGGCGGTGAGCGACAAGAGGCGCCCCGTCGTTCTCTCCGTCGAGCAGGCGCTCTCCATGCCCTACGCCACGCTGCGCTTCGTGCAGCTCGGCTGGCGTGTGATCCGCGTGGAGCCGACGGCGCGGCCGGGCGCCAAGACCAAGGGCGATCCCAACCGCTCCGTTGGCCGCCCGTTCGCTGGGGCCGACCGGCACAGCTACTTCGTGGCGCCGAACGTGGGCAAGGAGGCGATCGCACTCGATCTCAAATCGCCGTCGGGGCGGGCCCAGCTCAGCCGCATCCTGCGCGAGCTGGACGTCGACGTGTTCTGCACCAACACCATGCCGGCGCGCCACGAGTCGCTCGGCATCGACTACGCCACGCTGTCCAAGGGCAAGCCCGATCTGATCTGGGCCGGCATCTCAGCGCTCGGCCTCAAGTACCCCGAGGTGCCCGGCTACGACCCGATGATGCAGGCCCTGTGCGGCTACATGGATCTCACGGGCGACAAGGACGGCCCGCCGCTGCAGTGCGGCCCGCCCATCACCGACCTGAAGGCCGGCGACGAGGTGTTCGCGCAGGTGCTGCTGGCGCTCTACGAACGCACGCAAACGGGCAAGGGCAAGTGCGTCGACGTCGCCATGGGCAACGGCGCGGTCTCGTGGCTGCTCACCTTCCTGCCCATGCTCGACATGGGCTCGGCGCCAGGTGAGATCAAGCGCAACGGCAACGAGCACCGTCAGTTCATCCCCACCAATTCCTACCCGACGTCGGACGGGTACCTGTTCATGGCCATCGGCAGCGACGTGCAGTGGTCGCGCTTGGTTCAGGCGCCGGCCTTCCGCGCGCTCGACGACGAGCGCTACCGCACCAACGAGGGGCGGCGCGCCGACCGCGACAACCTGCACCGGCGCATCGGCGCGCTCACCTCGAAGATGACCATGGCGGCCGCCTCCGAGGCGCTGGCGGCCGCCGAGATCCCGCACGCGCCCATCACCCCCATCGAGGGGGTCTTCGAGCTGCCCTTCGTCAAGGAGCGCGTGCTGACGACGACGGCGCCCGACGGCCGCGTGGTGCGCATGCCGCCGGCGGCCGTCGACACGGCGTTCTTGAACGAGCAGGGCCGTGCGCTGCCGTTCGCGCCTCGCTACGGTGAGCACACCGAGAGCGTGCTGCGCGAGGTCGGCGTTTCGGACCAGGAGCTGACAGCGCTACGCAAGGACGAGGTGATCGCGTGACCGACGCCGCCTACCATCGCCCCACCACGCTCGACGCGGCGCTCGCGCTCAAGAGGGACGAGCCGAGCGCGCGCTTCATCGCCGGCGGCACCGACCTGTTGGTGCAGCTGCGCAAGCGCAAGGTCGCGCCCGCTCCCTTGATCTCGCTTCGGAACATCCCCGAGCTGTGTGGGGTGTCGGTCGAGGACGAGGCCATCCGCATCGGCGCCACCACGTCGCTTGCCGAGCTGTTGCGCCATGAGGTGATTCGCCGCGAGCTGCGCGCGCTCGGCCACGCGCTGTGGACGCTCGCGAGCCAGCAGATAAGGAACGTAGGCACCCTCGGTGGCAACCTGTGCAACGCCTCGCCCGCCGCCGACACCGCGCCGCCGCTGCTGGCGTTCGACGCGGCGGTCGAGCTGGCGGGACCGAAGAGTCGCCGCACGCTGCCGCTCGCGTCCTTCCTTGCCGGCCCCGGCAAGACACAGCTTGCGGCGGGCGAGCTGTTGAGCTGCGTCGTGGTGCCGCGTCCGCCGCGGGGAACCCAAAGCGCATTCTTGCGCCAGGGTCGCGTGGCCATGGACCTCTCGTTGGCGAGCGTCGCGGCCTTCATCTGCATCGAGGACGACCGAAAGGCCCCGGTGGTGCGGCTGGCTGCGGGCGCCGTCGGACCCGTGCCGATGCGCCTGAGGAACGCCGAGGCCACGCTGGTGGGCCGTCCGCTCGACGCCGCTGCGTTGGTCGCCGCTGCCGAGGCCGCCGCGGCCGAAGTCTCTCCCATCAACGACCTGCGCTCGAGCGCCAACTACCGTCGCCGGCTGGTACGCGTGCTCTGCGAGCGCGCGCTGCGTCAGGCGCTCGGCGACAAGGAGATCCACCATGAGGGCTGAGCTTCGCTTCACGCTCAACGGCGCCGCGGTCGAGGCCTTCGTGCAGCCGCAGGCACGCCTGCTCGACGTCTTGCGCGACACCCTCGGCGCCACCGGCACCAAGGAGGGCTGCAGCGAGGGCGAGTGCGGCGCCTGCACCGTGCTCATCGACGGTCGCGCGGTCGCCTCCTGCTTGTTCCCCGCGCTCGAGGCCGAGGGCAAGCGCGTCGTCACCGTCGAAGGCCTGCGACAGGACAACGGTGACCCGTCTGCGGTGCAGCGCGCCTTCATCGACAAGGGCGGTGTGCAGTGCGGCTTCTGCACGCCGGGCATGGTGATGGCGACCACCGCGCTGTTGGCCGAGAACCCCGCGCCCACCGACGACGAGATCCGCGCGGGCCTGGTCGGCAATCTGTGCCGCTGCACCGGCTACGTCCAGATCATCGACGCGGTCAAGCAGGCGGCGGGCGAGCTGGCGACCAAGGAGCGGTCATGAGCGACTACTCCTTCGTGGGCAAGGAGCGCGTCCGCCCCGACGCGGGCGACAAGGTCGCCGGGCGCACCCCCTACATCCACGATCTGGTGCGGCCGGGCATGCTGCACGGCAAGATCAAGTTCAGCGAGCATGCGCATGCGCGCATCAAGCACATCGACACATCGAGGGCCAAGCGCCTGCCGGGCGTGCGCGCGGTCATCACCGCCTACGACACCCCCGAGGTGCGCGTCGGTTTCCTCGCCGACAATTTCGCGCTCAAGCGCGACAAGGTGCGCCAGTTCAGAGACGAGGTGGCGGCGGTCGCCGCCATCGACCCCGACATTGCGCGCGAGGCGGTCGAGCTGATCGACGTCGAGTACGAGCCCCTGCCTGGCGTGTTCTCCCCGCATGATGCGCTCCGCCCCGGCGCGCCCCTTGTGCACGAGGTGGACGCGCGCGGACGGCCGCGCACCAGCAACCTGGTCGACCTCAAATACGGCCACCACACCGGCGACCTCGAGGCCATGAAGCGCGCCTCGCGCCACGTCGTCGAGGGCTACTACACCACGCCGCGCATCCAGCAGAGCTGCATGGGGACGGCGGGCTGCATCGCGGAGTTCGACGGCCACGGCAACCTGACCATCTACGCCAAGACGCAGATTCCGTTCCTGGCGCAGCGCGACTTCACCAAGGCGCTCGAGGCCATGGGGCTCGAGGGCTGCGGCGCGCGCGTGGTGGTGCCCGCGCTCGGCGGCGGCTTTGGCACCGGCCTCGACACCCACTGCTACGAGCACATCGCCATCCTGCTCGCGCACAAGACCGGTCTGCCGGTGAAGATCCTCTATGACCGCGAAGAGGAGTTCGCCTACTTGTCGCCGCGGCAGTCGGCCGAGACGCGCGTGGTGCAGGGCTGCGACGCCAACGGCTTGCTCACTTTCCGTATCGTGGAAGTATTGCAGGATAACGGCGCCTACACGTCGTGGGGCGCCACCTACCCCTCGGTGATGATGCTGCCGGTGACCTCGCTCTACCGGGTGCCGGCGGTCAGCTTCGACGCCAAGATCGTCTACACCAACAACACCTACTGCCAGGCCATGCGCGGCTACGGCAACCCCGAGGTGACCTTCCCCATCGAGTCGAACCTCGACGAGCTGGCGCGCGAGGCCGGCATCGACCCGCTCGAGCTGCGTCGCAAGAACGCGAACCAGCCGGGCGACGAGTCGCCCATGAAATTCCGCATCGCCACGTGTGGCCTCGACGACTGCCTCAAGGCCGTGGGTCAGGGGCTGCACTGGACGGAGAAGCAGGGCCAGGGTCGCAAGGACGCGCGCGGGCGCGCGCTCGGCGTGGGCGTGGCGTCGCTGGTGCACGTCGGGGGCTCGGGGCGCATCTACCGCTCCGACGGCAGCGGCATCGCCATTCGCCTCGACGACTTCGGCCATGCGCACGTCGCGTACGGCGGCGTTGAGATGGGGCAGGGGTTGGTGTCGTCGTTGACCGTGGCGGTGGCCGAGTCGCTCGGCATCATGCCGGAGCAGGTGCACCTCAACCAAACCGACACCGCGGCGTGCCCGTGGGACGTTGGTACGCACGCCAGCCGCGGCGCCTTCATGGCGTGCAACGCGGCTATCCGCGCCACCAAGCTCTTGCGCGACAAGCTGTTCGCGCTCTGCCCCGGCGTCTTCGAGGAGATCGCCGGCAAGGCCTCGGCGAAGGGGAAGAGCAAGGACGAGGCTGCGAAGATCGTGGGCGCGCCCGGCAAGCCCGAGGACTACGAGCTGAAGCACGCGCTCGTGACCAAGCGCGGCCTGCCCGACGAGGCGTGGGCCAAGGTGGACCTCGCCAAGGTGCTGCGCGCGGTGCACTTTCGCCAGGCGGGCACCATGCTCTCTGCCGAGTACTTCTACGAGCCGCCGAGCGAGCTGCCCGACTGGGAGAAGGGCATCGGCAACATGTCGGCCGCCTACACCTGGGGCGCGCAGGGCGTCGAGGTGGCGGTCGACGAGGCCACCGGCGAGGTCGAGGTGCTGCGCATGATCAACGCGCTCGACGTAGGGCACGTGTTGAGCCCGCAGGCGCTCAAGGGCCAGGTGTACGGCGGCATCGCGCAGGGCTTGGGCTACGCGCTCTACGAGGAGATCAAGAGCGATCAGGGCCGCGTGCTCAACGCGGGCTTCACCGACTACAAGATCCCCACCGCGAGCGAGATGCGCTTCCCCATCGACCTCGTCTTCGTCGAGACCGAGGATCCGAACGGGCCGTTCGGGTCGAAGGGCGTGGGCGAGCCGGGGCTCGTGCCCACGGCGCCTGCGATCGGCAACGCGATCTTCGACGCGGTCGGTGTGAGGCTCAAGGAGCTGCCGATGACGCCGGAGCGGGTGAGCGTCGCCATCGACGCCAAAGGGCGCATCGACCGATAGCCGGACCGCGGGACGCGAACGCCGCGGCCAGGGGCTCAACGGCCGCGATGGGAGCGCTTGAGCGCCTCGAGCTCCTCGACGGTGCGCGGCCAGTCTTCCTTGAGCAGCCGCGACAGCGCCCGATCGGCGAGCAGGCGCCCGCCGGTCTGGCAGGTCGCGCAGTAATTGGTCTCGTTGCTCGCATGCGCGATCTTCTGCACGGGGCTGCCGCACACCGGGCAGGGCTTGCCCGCGCGGCCATGCACCGCCATCTCGTCGTGAAAGGCCGTGACCTTCTCGGGCAGCTCCTGGCCGCTGGCCTTGTCGCGCAGCCGCGCGGTCCACTCGGCGAGCACAGCGCGCGTGGCCTGGTACAGGCGCCCGTGCTCGTCGTCGTCGAGGCTGGTGGTCATCGCCACCGGCGAGAGGCGCGCGCGGTGCAGGATCTCGTCGGAGTAGGTATTGCCGATGCCGGCGACGGTGCGCGGGTCAGTGAGCGCGCGCTTGAGCGTGTGTCGCTCGGCCGTGAGCGCCGCGCGAAACGCGATCGCGTCGGTCGCGTGCGGCTCGAGACCACCGGGGTCGTGGTCGGCGAGCGCCGCGCGCCCCTTCACCACGTGCAGCGAGGCGCGCTTCTTCGGACTCGCTTCGGTGAGCACGAGCGTGCCGGCCGTGCCATCGGCTCGCTCGACATCGAAGGCACAGACGCCGACCTTGCCCGGGATCTTCGCGCCCGGGGCACCGGCCCACCGCAGGCGCCCCGCGATCATCAGGTGCAGCACCAGAAACAGCTCGTCCTCGAGCGAGAACACGAGCCGCTTGCCGAGCCGCGAGAAGCCGAGCACGCGCTTGCCGGCGCATGCCGCGAGCGGCGGATCGACGCTGCGCAGCACGAAGGGCGAGGCGAGCCGCACCCCGAGCAGGCGGCCCCCGGTCAGGAGCGCGTCGAGGTGCTCGAGGTAGACGGTGAGGTCGGGCAGCTCGGGCATGGGACGGTTGTCCCACCCTGTACCACCCGGACACTGGCGGTGTCCCGCGGCTCGCTTGTTCGCGCTCGGCGCTTGCGCGCGCCACAATCGAGGGATGAAGCGCCACCTCTCCCTCCTCGCCGCGCTGCCGATCGCGCTCATCGCACTGCTCGCGCGCTGCGACTGCGCGTCCGTCGCAGCCAAGCCCGAAGGCGCCGAGTGCGCCACCGCGCAAGAGTGCGACGGCACCCTGGTCTGCGACCTGGCGAGCGGCACGTGCGAGGACGGCACCGAGTGCACCGTGCACGCGGACTGTGGCACCGGCGCCTACTGCGACGCCGACGGCGCGTGCGCCGACAACGAAAGCGGTGGCCCGTGCGACGTCGACGCGAACTGCTTGAGCCCCGAGGAGTGCCGCGACGGCACCTGCTTCGCGCAGGGCAGCGAGGGCGACGGCTGCACGACCACGCAGGAGTGCACGCTGCCGCTCACCTGCGACCCCTCCACCGACACCTGCACCACCGACGTCGGCTGCACCAGCAACGCCGACTGCGGCGCGGCGTCGTACTGCGGCCCCGACGGCCTGTGTCTGCCGAGCACCACCGCCACCATCTGCGAGGACGACAGCCAGTGCATCGCCGGCGAGCGCTGCGTCGGCGTGGTGTGCATCCCCGAGGAGTGCCAGGGCGAGGCATTCGCGGCCGAGAACGTGCCCGCCAACCTGATGATCACCATCGACCGCTCGGGCTCGATGAACGACGACCTCGGCCCCGACGGCAGCAAGTGGGACGTCGCGCGCGACGCGGTCGACACCGTGGTGACGACGTACCAGGGCCAGATCCGCTTCGGCTTGAACCCCTATCCCGGCACCAACCAATCGTGCAGCGAGGGCCAGGACTGCGGCACGGGTTACGTCGCCATCGACGTCGGTCCCGGCAACGAAGGCGCCATCTCCACCTTCCTCGACGGCGCCGACACCTGCCGCTTCGGCACACCCACCGCGGAGAACCTGCAGATCCTGGTCGGCCACGCGTCGCTGCAAGACGCCGCGCGCGGCAACTACGTGCTGCTCATCACCGACGGTCAGTCCACCTGCGGCGACCCGATCCCCGTGGTCGCGCAATTGTTCGCGCAGACGCCGAGCGTGGCCACCTTCGTGATCGGCTTTGGCGACGGCGTTGACCCCGACGAGCTGACGGCGATGGCCAACGCCGGCGGTCGGCCCCGCGCGGGCGGGCAGGCCTACTACCAGGCGGACGACGCGGCCTCGCTGCAGGCGGCGCTCGCTGACATCCTCGGCAGCGTGTTGTCGTGCGACTACGTCGTCGCCGGCGCGGGTGACGACCCCGACGCGCTCACCATCTACTTCAACGGTCAACCGGTGCCGCGCGACCCGAGCGGCCAGACCGGCTGGGACTACTTCCCGCAAGGAGAGCGCTTGCGCTTCGCCGGCAACGCCTGCATCGCGCTGCAAAGCGGCGTGGTCACCGACCTGACCATCGTCTTCGGCTGTCCCATCGAGCAACCGCCCGAGCCGGACGCGGGCGTGCCGCTCGACGACGCCGGACCGCCGCCGGTCGACGCTGGCCCGCCGGGCGGGTGCAGCGATCGCTGCGTCAACACCTGCGGCAACCAGGCCTGCCTGATCGATCCAGGCCAGAGCACGGGCACGTGCGGTGCGTGCCGCACCGACGCGGACTGCTGCCCCGGCTCGTTGTGCCTCGACGACGGCGTCTGCCTGCCCATCGGCGGCTGAGCGGACGCGGATCAGCGTCGTCGGCGTGGGACCGGTGAATACCGGGCGCCGGCTCGTCGTCCCGCAGCACCCTCTGCGGAGTCCCGATGCGATCCAACGCCCTCCTCGCCGTCGCGCTCGCGATCGGCGTGCTCCCTTCGTGTGTATCGCCTTCCCACGTGGTGCTCGAAGCCGCGCCGCCCAAGTCCGCGCCCGAGGCCGAGCGGCGCGACTACTACGTCGACCACGCGCCCACGGCCATGCGATCGGTGAGCTACCCGAGCACCTGGTCCGAGCCGGTGTCCTTCCTCATCATCGAGGACGGCACGCGCATCGAGCACCCGATCGACCTCTTGCCCGCCGTCGAGCCGACCTCGCCGACCGCGCTCGCCGCGCAGCGAACGCAGGAACAGCAGGACGTCGCCTTCTGGTGGACCACGGCAGGCACCACGGCGATGGCGGTGGGTGCGTTCTCGCCGCTCGCGCTGCCGCTGCTCGCCATCGCCGATCTGCCCGGCCAGCCGAGCGACACCACCATCATCGGCGCGCTCGCCGCCTCGACGGCGGGGCTGCTCGTGCTCGCGGGCGGGGGCGTCGCGCTCGGTGTCGGCCTGCGCGCGGCCATCGATGCGCAGCGCGAGCGTGAGACGGCGTTCCTCACCTACGACCGCGCGCTGCGCGCGCGCCTGGGCTTGCCGAAACGCCTCGAGGAGCCCGCGGTCGCGGGCGTCTCGGCCCCGGTTCGCGCCTCGCCGAGCCGCGTTGCGCTACCATCCGGTGATGGTGCCTGAGACGAACGCTGCGGCGCCTCAACCTCGACGTGGCGGACTGCTGGTCGCAGCTGCGCTGGCCGCGCTCATGGCAGCGGTCGGCTGCCCTCCAGGCCCGGCGGTAACCATCTGCAACTCCGATCAGGACTGCACGGTGCGGGAGCCGCGTTGCATCGACGGCGCCTGCGTCGCCGAGCCCGGCGAGGGTGAGGGCGAGGGTGAAGGCGAGGGTGAAGGCGAGGGTGAAGGCGAGGGTGAAGGCGAGGGCGAGGGCGAGGGCGAAGGCGAGGGCGAAGGTGAGGGCGAAGGTGAGGGCGAAGGTGAGGGCGAAGGTGAGGGCGAAGGTGAGGGCGAGGGCGAGGGCGAGGGCGAGGGCGAGGGCGAGGGCGAGGTCATCCAGTTCCCCTATGCACCGTTCGACGTCGACCCCGTGGCGCTCGCGCCCGTCGGCACGCTCTCGGTGTCCTGCTCGACCACGCTGGACACGAGCACCACGCCGCCGACCTTCCAATCGGCGTCGTGCATCGGCGTGCAGCCGGACGCGTTTCAAGAGCTGCCCGACGGGGGCCTGGCGCTGGCGGTGACCGCCGCGGTCGTCCAGGCCGGCGCGACACTTCGCGTCACCGGCACGCGGTCGCTGGTCGTGGTGGTCTTCGGTGACGCGCAGATCGACGGTGTCATCGACGCGTCGGCGGTCCGCGTCGCGCCCGGGCCTGGCGCGCGCGCCGTGGTCGCCTGCGGCGCGTCGGCGGGGAGCGGTGGCCAAGACGACAGCACTGGCGCGGGCGGGGGCGGGGGCGGGGGCTTCGGCGGGAGAGGCGGCGATGGCGGCGTCGGGGATGACCCGACGGTCTTCGGCGGCGTCGGCGGCGCGGAGCAGCCGGCGGCCCGAAGCGGAGGCTGCCCCGGTGGTCGCGGTGGCGCCGGCAACGGGCCATCGAGCGGCGGTGCTGGTGGTGGCGGTGGTGGCGCGGTGCAGCTCTCGGTCGCAGGCACGGCCGTCGTCGCCGGCACCATCGGCAGCGCCGGTGGCGGCGGCGAAGGAGGGAGGCTCGGCGACACGGGCGGCGGCGGCGGCGGCAGCGGGGGCATGGTGCTGCTCGAGGCCGCTCGCTTGCAGCTCGCCGCCGGCGCCGCCGTGACCGCGAACGGCGGCGGCGGCGGTGCCGGCGTCGACCTCGACGATCCTGGCGCGCCCGGGCAAAACGGCGCGCTCGGCAGCTCGCAGCCGGCGGCGGGTGGCGTTGCCGACGCGGGCGCCGGCGGTGCCGGCGGCGCGTCCCTGCCAGCAGGTGGTGCCGGGGGCAGCGGCATCCTCGAGAGCGGTGGTGGTGGCGGCGGCGGCGGCGGCGTGGGCGTCGTCATGCTGCGCGGTGTGACCTGCTTGGTCGATCCGGCCGCGATCGTCAGTCCGATGACGACGTGCCAGCTCCCGTGAGATCACCGCGCTGCAGCGTCGGCGCGCGAGGTCACCCGACCTTCAGCACCACCGCCATCGCCGTGTCACCCGCAGCACAGCCCGTGAACAGCCCATAGCCGCCGCCGCCGAGCACCAGCTCCTCGACGACCTCGATGACGCCGCGCATGCCCGTCGGCCCCTGCGGGTGGCCGTACACGAGCGAGCAGCCGAACTGGTTCATGCGCTCGAGCGCGAAGCCGGTCTCCTTCGCGAAGTACAGGTCGTTGACCGCGAACGGGTTGTGGGTCTTCACGGCCTTCAGCTCCGCGAACGACAAGCCGGCGCGCTCGAGCGCCTGGCGCGCCGCCGGCACCGGCGCCTGCGGCATGAACCCCGCCGCGACGCGCGCGGCGCCGAAGGATACGAGCCGCACCGCGATCTTGGCATCGCGCGACAGCTCGCGCGCCCGCTCACCCGTCGTCACCACGATGCCGGCGTTGCCGTCGGCCGGGTGGGTCTGCGAGCCGTAGGTGACGGTGCCGCCCTCGATCACCGGCTTGAGCGCGGCCAGGCCCTCACGGGTCGCCGGGTGGACACCCTCGTCGATCTCGAGCCTCCACGGCTTCTTGCCCGCCTTGCCCTCGACGGGCAGCAGGTAGCGTCGCTGAAACGCGCGATCGCCCTCGAGCGCGCGCTGGTACTGCGCGTGGCGCAGCAGCGTCACCTCGTGCTGCTCGGCGAGCGTGCTGCCCGCGGCGCGCGCGACATTCTCTGCCGTCTGCGTCATCGAGACGCGCGCGTGCGGATCGTGTCCCATGTTGTCGAGCACGGGATCCTCGGCCGCGCCCTTCCCGCCCGGCCCCGAGCGGCTCGGGTAATACACGTGCGGGCCGTTGCTGGTCCGATCGCAGGTGACGGCGAGGAAGGTGCGGCGCTCGCCGAGCTCGACCGAGCGCGCGGCATGCGCCAGCGTCGCCACCGAGGTGGCGCAGGCCTGCGACACCGTGGGGCCGTCGAGGTGCGCGGCCCCCATCATGGCCGCGACCCAGGGAGCGCCATAGAAGCCCTGCCGCTGCGGCACGGTGACGCCGAGCGCGAAGCCGTCGAAGCTGCTCGGCGCGAGCTTCTTGTAGTCGAGGAAGCGGCGCCCGCACGACGCCGCGAGGGCGAGCGAGTGCTCCTCGGCGAGCATACCCTGCCACTTGGAAAACGGCGTCGACCAGTAGGCGCCGTAGGGGATGTACGCGTTGTCGAGCTTCATGGGGTCAACCCGTCCTCTCGAAGTCGGGCTTCCTCTTCTCGAGGAAGGCGGTGATGCCCTCGCGCGCGCCCGCGGTGCAGGCGCTGGCGCCGAAGGCGCGGTAGCCCACGTCGAGCGCGGCGCCGAGCGAGTCCTTGGCCGCGGCGTCGACGATAGCCTTGCGGATGATGCCGACCACCTCCGCCGACAGCGCGGCGCCGCCCGGGCCCTTGGTGGGGCCGCTGGCGGGGGGTGCCAGCTGCACCGGTTTGTCGAGCGAGGGCCGTGGCTTGCCGGCGCGCGCGCTCACCTCGTCCTGCGCGAGCCGCAGCACCTCCTGGTAAGAGCCGCCGAGCGCGCTCACTACCCCGAGCTCCTTGGCCTCGCGCGCGCTCAGGCGCTTGCCGCTCGCGAGCATGTCATGCAGCACGGGCGCGGCGTTCGGCCAGCGCCGGTAGGGGACCACGAGCCCGCCGATGCCGGGCGCGATGCCGAGCGTCACCTCGGGCAACTGCAAGCTCGCCCCCTGGTGCGCCACCAGCGCCGTGCAGCGCAGCGCCAGCTCGAGGCCGCCGCCGAGCGCCATGCCGTTCAGCGCGGCGACCACGGGCTTGTCCATCCTGTCGAGGTGCAGCAACAGCCGCGAGCACTCGCGCGCGAAGCCGGCGGCGGCCTCGGCGTCACCGAGCGTCTCGCCGAGGCGGCCGATGTCCGCGCCCGCGCAGAAGGCGCGCTCGCCGTAGCCGGTGAGCACGAAGCCTTTGACCTTGGGGTCGCCCTCGCGCGCCTTGATGAGCGCGAGCACCTCGTCGGTCATCTCGTCGTCGAGCGCGTTGAGCGCCTGCGGACGTCGCAGCGTGATGACGCAGACGCCGTCCACCTCGTCGGCCAGCACCTTGCGCGAGAAGCGCTGGTACTCGGGCAGGGGGCGCTTGGGCTGCGGCATGCCCGGCCGCTCGCGCGCGAAGCGCTCGAAGATTCGCTGACACTCGGCCTCGCCGAGCTCGCGCATCAGCTCGAGCGGCCCCTTCTTGAAGCCGAGCCCGAGCACGCACCCGAGGTCGAGGTCGGCGGGCGCGCCGATGCCGCGGTCGAGGATGTCGACGGACTGCGAGAACAGCACGCCGAGCATGCGGTCGCGCACCTTGGCGGCCACGTCGTCGGCCACCGGCACGCTCTTGCCGGGTGCCACGGTGTGCCACTCGCGCACCGACTCGAAGACGCGCGCCGGTCGGTACGCCGGCCCCTCCTCCATCTGCAGCGTGTTGGTCTCGACGATGATGGGGTTGCCGTGCGCCAGATTGAGCACCTCGAAGGGCCCGGCGTGCACGTAGGCGTGCGCGACGGTGTCAATCTCGGCGGCGGTCGCGTCGCCGAGCAACAGCGCCGCGTCGTTGCACCAGTTGTCGAACACGCGGTCGAGCATGAAGCAGAGCGCGTCGCTGGTGACGAACGGCACCTTGCCGGTGGCGGCGAACAGCGCGCGCAGCGCCTCCACCACGTCCGCGCGGGCCTTGTCCCAGCGGATCACCTCGACGGCCGGGTTCTGGAAGGCGGGCGCGAAAAAGTGCGTGACGGTGGCGCGCTCGGGGTGCTTGAGGTGCGAGAACAGGCGCGCCGCCGGCAAGGACGAGGTGTTCGAGGTGATCCACGCGTCGTCGCGGATCAGCGACTCGACTTGCGTGAAGATCTTGCGCTTCAGCTCGAGGCGCTCGGTGGCGGCCTCGAGCACCCAGTCGGCGCCCGCCAGGTCGTCGTACCTGAGCGTGTAGCTGACGGCCGCGGTGATGCGCGCTGCGTCCTCGGGCTTGAGCTTGCCCTTCTTCACGCCCTTGTCGGCGGTCTTGGCGATGCGCTCCTTGGCGCGCGCCAGCGCCTCCTCGACGACGTCGACCAGCACCAGCTTCGCGTCGGGCAGCGTGGACGCCAGGTAGTAGGCGATGTCGGGGCCGATGGTGCCGGCGCCGATGACGGCGATGGTCTTCGGACGCGGCAGGGCAGGTGGGGCGAGCAAGGGGTTCTCGCGCGGGGCCGTGGTGCTCATGAAGCCTGGTTGCACCGATTGGGCGCCGATGGAAAGGCACCCTCGACGTGACCGCCCGGGCGGCGCAGCGAGGGAATTGACGTGGCGCACCACCCGGACCTCGTGACCACGCGCGCCCTGGTGGCAGCGCTCGCCGACACCGCTCTCGATGACACCTGCAAGGGCTGGCCCTCCACTCGGCCCGTCACGCGCCTCGGGGACGTCGGCGCGCTCGGCCTCCACCCGCTGCGCCACGATCTGCTGCTGCCGGTGGCGGTGCTCAAGCAGCCCGCCCTCGACAACAACGCGCGCTTCATGCGGGCGTTCCTCGACGCCACCGGCGCCCGCATCGCGCCGCACGGCAAGACCTCCATGAGCCCGCAGCTCCTCCTGCGCCAGCTCGAGGACGGCGCCTGGGGCATCACCGTCGCCACCGTCCATCAGCTCCAGGTGTGCCGGCGCTTCGGCATGCCGCGCGTGTTCCTGGCCAACCAGCTCGTCGACCGAGGCGCTCTCGAGGTGGTGTGCGACCTGCTCGCGCGCGACCCCGGCTTCGAGGTCGTCGCGCTGGTCGACTCGGTCGAGGGCGCGCGCCTCGCCGCGCAGGCCGCGCGCGCCCGCGGCCTCACCCGCCCGCTGCGCCTGCTCGTCGAGGTGGGCTTCGCGGGCGGGCGCACCGGCTGCCGCACGCGCGCCGTGGCGCTCGAGGTGGCGCGCGCCGTGGCGGCCGACACTGCGCTCGCGCTCGTCGGCGTGGAGGGCTTCGAGGGCCTCATCCACAGCGACGACGTCGACGCCGACGTGCGCAAGGTGTGCGCGTTCCTCGACGAGGTGGTCGCCGTCGCGCGCGCATGCGCCGCCGAGCGCCTGTTCGCGCCCGGCCCGGTGCTGCTCTCTGCGGGTGGCTCGGCCTACTACGACCTGGTCGCCGCGCGACTCGGTAACAGCGGCATCGATGGCGCCCAGGTGCTGTTGCGCAGCGGCTGCTACCTCACGCACGACGCCGCCGTGTACGCGGGCGCCCACGCTCAGATCCGCCGCCGCCTCGCGGCCAGCCACGATGTCCCGGGCGAGCTCTTGCCCGCGCTCGAGCTGCTCGCCGTGGTGCAGTCCTTGCCCGAGCCCGGACGCGCCATCCTCGGCCTCGGCAAGCGCGACGTGGGCGCGGACATGGGCCTGCCGCTCGCGCTCGCCTACAGCCGCGGCGGCGAGCCGCCGGCGCCGCTCGCGGGCCACGAACTCGTCGAGCTGAACGACCAACACGCTCACCTGCGCCTGCCCGAGGACAGCCCGCTCGCGCTCGGCGACGTCGTGGTGCTCGGCATCTCGCACCCGTGCACCACCTTCGACAAGTGGCGCGTGCTGTTCACCGTCGACGCGGGCTACCGGGTCACCGGCGCCGTGCGCACGTTCTTCTGATCACGCCGCGCGCAGCGCCGCCAGGTAGAAGCCGTCGCAGCCGTGCAGGTGCGGCAGCAAGCGCAGCTCGCCTTTGCCCTCGTCGTCGAGCCGCACGTCCTCACCCCAAAGCGAGCGCAGCGGAACGCGCGCGAGCCCGGCGGTGTCGGTGAGCGCGCGCTGCACCACCGCCTCGTTCTCCTCGTGCAACAGCGAGCAGGTCGCGTACACCACCAGGCCGCCCGGCCGGGCGAGCGCGATCGCTGCCGTGAGCAGGCGCCGCTGCGCGTCGACGAGCGCGGGCAGCTCCTGCTCGCGCAGCCGGTGCGCCAGATCGGGCGCGCGCCGGAGCGTGCCGGTGCCCGAGCACGGAGCGTCGAGCAGCACCTTGTCGAAGCTGCGGGCGCGTAGACCGCCGCTGGTACCGTCCATCACCACGCGCGCGGCCGCCGCGGGTGCGCGCGCCAGCCGCTCGGCGCCGAGGTCGGCCGCGACGACGTGCGCGCCGGTCTGCAGCAAGAGGCGCGTCTTGGTGCCGGCCCCCGCGCACAGGTCGAGCACGCGCTCGCCGCGCCGCGCGTCGACGGTGCGGGCGATCACCTGGCTGCCCTCGTCCATCGGCCACAGCGCGGCGCCGATCGCGCGCGGCAGCTTGGCGAGGCGCGCGCGCCCGACGACACGAACGGCGCCGGCGACGAGCGGCGAGGGCGCGGCGTCGGCGCCGAGCGCGCGCAGCGCGGCTACCGCGTCGTCAACGGCGAGCTGCGAGCGTTCGAGCGCGAGCCCGAGCGGCGCCGGCTGCGCGAGCGCCGCCAACAGCTCCGGTAGATCCTGGCGCTGTGCCGCGAGCCGCGCGGCGAGCCAGTCGGGAAGCCCGATGACGCCGTCGAACGATCCACCATCGGCGTGCAGGTCGAGGAGCGCGGTGAGCGCGTCGGGCAATCGTGCTCGCGCGCGCGCATCCGGCTCGGCGCCTGCTGCCCGCTGCGCGAGCAGCAGCAGACACAGGTCGCGCTCGCGCATCGGCGGCGCGCGCCCGCGTGCGCGTGCGAGCGCGGCGGCGATGGCGCGCTCGCCCGCTTGGCGATGGCGTGCCCAACCGAACACCAGATCGCCGAGCGCTGCGCGCTCGCGCGGCCCGAGCCGGCGCGCGCGCCCGACCGTGCCTGCCACGCGGTCGAGCGGGTCGCCGGTGGCTCGGTGCCGTGCGATGACGTCGAGCGCGCACTCGTGGAGCAGCGGCAAGGGCGTCCGAGCGGTCATTGCAGAGCCCAATGGCTCGCTCACCCGTGCCCCGCAAGCGATACTTGCGGAAGTGCCTACATAACTACGCGATCGGGCTCACCGCCGAGGGCGCACGCACTTGCCGAGGACCCCCCGATCGGCCGAGCCTAGCGCCGGCATGCATCGCAGCACGCTGGTGGTCGACGACGATGACGCACGCCGCCGCCAGGTCGTGCAAGCGCTGTCGATCCACGGCCTCCGCTACCTCGACGTCGCCGACGCGTTCGGCGCCATGGCGGCGCTCGGGCGCGCCGACTTCGGCGTCGTGGTGGCCAACGAGGGCAGGCGGACCTTGTCGTTGCGCGGCCTCTGCCAGCTCGCGCGGCGCCGCCACCCCGACATCGTCATCTTGGTGGTGCACCGCCCCGGCTCCGATCCGACGGCCATCCCCGGCATCCTCGGCCTGCCCGTCGAGGTCTTGCCCCCGACCGTCGGACCCGACGAGCTCGCCGCCATCGTCCAGGGCGCCATTGCCGACGCGATGGACACTGCCCGCCTGCCGCTCGCGCGCGGCAGCACCGCCAGTACGTCGAACGAGCTGGCGCTCGACGTCGACGTCGTGCCCATCGACGACGAGCCGACCGTCAAGACCAAGCTGCCGGTGGCGCCCGCGCCCGTCGCAGCCGCGGCGGTCGACGCCTCGTCGACCGATGACGCGCGCGCCGACGACCCGACGGTCAAGCTGCCGGTGGCGCCCGGCCCGGTGGAGGTGCCGCAGCCGTTGCCGCCGCTGCCGCCGGTCCCTGTGCCGGCCGTGGTGGCCGCCCCGCCTGCCATGGTCGATGTGCTGCCGACCCCGGTGACGGCGCCGATGCCGCGCGCCGCGCCGCCGAGCGCCGCGGCGTTGGTCGCCCCGCTGCAAGAGCCGACGCCGGCCGCGCCGCGCGTCATGGCGTCCGACCTGCCGACGCTGCCGAACGCGATCCGGCCGCTCGCGGTCGACGAGCCGACGGAGCGTATGGCGGCTGCGCCGAGCGAGCCGGTGGTGCCGGACGGCTCGGCCGAGGCGCTGCTCGAGGGCGCGCTCGACGGCGCCGCCGGGCCGGCCCTGCTGATGGGAGTGTTCGCGCAGGAGCTCACCGGGCGACTGACCGTGAAGGACGGCCCGGCCGCCGGCACGCTCTACTTCTATCGCGGCGAGCCCGTGTGGGCCGACGATCCGCTCGGCGACGCAGGCCTGCACCGAAGGCTGGTGCAGCGCGGTCGCCTCAAGCCCGACCAGAAGCTCGACCGCGTGCCGCAGGGCCAGTTGCTCGGCTCGCTGGTGCAAAAGGGCGTGCTCACCGGTCAACAGATGCACGAGTTCATGCGTGAGCTGGTGCGAGACTTCGTGCTCGCGCTCGCCAACGCGGCCTCGGGCGCCTATCGCTTCGACGAGGACAAGAAGTTCCTCGAGGTGGCGCCGCTCTTGAAGGTCAACCCCTTCGGTCTCATCCTCGAGTCGCGCCGCCGCTCCATGCCGCCGGCCGAGCTGCTCTCGCTCAGCAACGACATCAGCGACAAGTTCGTCTTGCCGCAGCCGGGGCTCATCAGCGCCGCCGACAAGATCGCGCCGTTCGTGCGTGGCGCGCGCCTCGGCCGCATCGTCGACGGCACGCGCACCACACGCCATGTGCTCGAGGCCACCAGCCTCGACGCCTTCATGGGTACGCTGGTGATGATCACGCTGCGCGACGCAAAGCTGGTGTCGTTCGACACCGTGCCCCACGCCGCAACCGAGGGCGGCGTCACGCTCACCGAAGCCGCGCTCACCGACGAGCCGCGCGAGATCACGCTGGTGGACGCCGAGGTGCCGTCGGTGCCGGACGGCACCTCCGAGGAGGCGGTGGTGCGCGAGCAGATCTTCGCGCTCTACCTGCGGCTCAAGCCGCTGACGTTGCCGCGCGACGTGCTCGGCGTGCCGCTCGCGGCCGGCCTCGCCGAGATCGAGGAGGCCTACCGCGCGCGCATGCGCGAGCTCGATCCACAGCGCATCCCCGAGGGGTCGGCGCAGCAGTTGTTGTCCGCGCGCGTCGAGGAGCTGGCGCGCAAGGTGACGAGCGCCTACCACGCCGTCAAGCTGCAGATCGGCGCCTCCGAGCTGTCGGGCCCGGCAGCGGTCGCCCGCAAACCCAACCCATTCTGACGGCGCTCGTCGCCCGAGAACTCGAGGGGCGGTCCGCTTCCCTCGCAGCTCCCTGGCAGAAAGGGGGTAGGCGAGCGGTCCCGTACGCCCTATAGACCGAAGGCGAGCGGTCGCCTTGTTGGGCGCCGATCGCGATCCGGGGGGATCACATGCACGGGGAACACACAGCGGCACACGCACCTGCAGGCACGCGCAATCGAGGCGCGGCCACGCAAGACCGAATACTGGAGCGGGCGGTTCATATCGCCAGCATCGAGGGGCTCGCCTCCATGAGCCTGGCGACGCTGGCGAAGGCCACCGCCATGTCGAAGAGCGGACTGTTCGCGCACTTCCGCAGCAAGGAGGCGCTGCAGATCGCCATCATCGACGAGGCCGAGCGCATCTTCCGTCGCCTGGTGGTGGAGCCGGCGCGCGATCAAAGCGGCCTCGATCGCCTGTCGACGCTGGTGCGGCGCTACGCCGACTACTGCGCCAACGGACCGTTCGACGGCGGCTGCTTCTTCGCCGCCGCCGCCCACGAGTTCGACGGTCGGCCGGGGCCGGTGCGCGAGCGCCTGGTCGCCTTCGCCGATGGCTGGTCGACCGAGCTGCGTGCCTGCGCGCGCGACGCCATGCAGCGCGGCGAGCTCTTGCCTGGCACCGACCCCGCCGGCGTCGCCTTCGACGTGCTCGCGCTCGGACTGTGCGGCAACTACTACGCGCAGCTTCTGGTCGGTCGCGCCGCCTCCTCGCGGCTCGCTGCCGAGGCAGCCGATCGGCTGATCGGGCGCTACGCGGCGGGTCAGCGGCTCGGCGCGAACTCGAGCACGTAGTCGAAGCGCTCGGGGTCGCCGGTCCAGGTGGGGAAGCGCCAGCGCTTGACCTGATTGGTGATGCACGCCTTGAACTCGCGGCCGGCGAGCGCCTTGGGCGTCTTGAGGGCCTCCACGGTCCCGACGTCGCCGGAGGGCAGCACGCGCAGGCGCAGCGTCACCTCGCCGCGCGCGCCCTGGTTTCGCGCCTGCACTTTCTCGACGTAGCAGCGCGTGATCTCGTCGCGCGTGCTCCTCGCGATCTCGCGCCGCTGCGCGGCCGACAGACGGGAGGGCGGCGTGCCCTTGTCGCGCGCCTTCTCGCGCTCGAGGCGTCGTTGGCGCTCGCGCTCGGCGGCGTCGACGACGGCCTGCTTCTTGGCCGACAACGTCGCCTCTTGGGCCGCGAGGCGCTCCACCAGCGACGGTTCGGCGTCGGCACGGCTCAGCCGCTCCTTGAGCGCCGCCAGCGCCTCGGACGCCTGCTCGAGCCCGCCGGCCGCGAGCAACACGTCGAGGCGCAGGCTCTGCGCGCCCTGGTGATCGGGCTCCTCGATGAGCGCGGCGTCCACCGCGACGTGCGCCGAGTCGATCTGCCCCTTCTCGAGGTTGAGGCGCGCGGTGGCGAGCAGCATGTTGATGGTGGCGGAGTCCTTGTCGGGCGCCTGCTCGCCGGCGTCGACCGGGGCGAGCAGCTCGTCGAAGTCGATCGCGATGCGGTTGGTCTGCACGCCCCACACGGTAGCGCCGACCACGCTGGTCAGCGCCAACGTCGTCAGCCAGAAGGCGGTCCGGCGCGGCCGCACGGCGCGGATCTCGTCCATGCTCGGGTCGTCGAGCGGGGCGCTGGCGGTGACGGGCGGGCTCGCGAGCGCCGGCACGATCGGCGGGTCGGTCGGCTGGGCAGGTGGCGCGGCCGTGGCCTCGGCGGGCGCGCCGGTCGACGGTGCCGGCACCGCCGTGGTGCGCGGCGTCTCTCGCGGCGTTGCGCGCAGCACCGGGAACGAGCCGGTGCCGTCCAGCATGCCGATGGCCGCGGTGGCGTCGTCGGGGCGCTCGGCGGGGTCTTTGCGCAGCAAGAGCTGCGTCATCGCCACCAGGTCCTCGGGTAGCTCGCTGCCGCGCGCCGCGCGCACGTCGGGCACCGGATCCTCGACGTGCATGCGCAAGACGGTGAAGGTCTTCTGCGCGTCGAACGGCGGGCGCCCGGTGAGCATCTCGAACAGGATCAAACCGGCGGCGTACAGGTCGGAGCGCCCGTCGATGGGGTGGCCCGAGATCTGCTCGGGGCTCATGTACTGTGGCGTGCCCATCAGCATGCCGGTCTGGGTCAGGCGCTGGTCGCCGCTCTCCTTCTTGGCGATGCCCCAGTCGACCAGGAAGACGCGCGCGTCGCCCTCGAGATCGCCCTCGATGATGACGTTCGACGGCTTGACGTCGCGGTGGATGACGCCGCGCGCGTGCGCGAAGCCGAGCGCCGACAAGACCGCGCGTAGCACCTTGCGCGCGTGCTCGGCCGGCAGCACACCGGTGCGTCGGATGCGCGCGTCGAGCGACTCGCCCGCGATGTACTTCATCACCAGGAAGCGGTCGTCGTCCTCCTGCGCAAACGTGATGAGCGGGACGATGTTCGGGTGATCCATGGCGGCGAGCGCGCGCGCCTCCTGCACGAAGCGCTCGCGGATGTCGCGCTCGCGCGCCAGCGCCGCCGGCAGCACCTTGACCGCCACCTCCTGGCCGCTGACGTCGTCACGTGCCAGGTACACCGTGCCCATGCCGCCACGGCCGAGCTGCCGCACCACGGTGTAGTGCCCGAGGATCGCCTGGCCTGCGCGGAAGCGCGCCTCCTCGCTCTTCTCACCGCCCGTCTCGGCCGCCGAAGCGCGCGCCTCGTCGTGTGCGTCATCGCCGGTGACGCGTCGCCGCGTATCTGCCTCGGCCGTGACGCGCGCGAACGGGCTGGATGGGCTCGCCAGCGGCGGCGGCAGCACGTCTGCTGGCACCATCGACACCACCGCGGGCGCGGAGAGATCGAGCCCGCACGACGCACACACGACGGCGCCGGGCGTAAGAACGACGCCGCAGCGCGCGCAGGGTGCTGCCGGTCCGGTCATGGTTTCAGCCCATGCTGACAGGGCACGGGGGTGGAATGCCATGTTTTCCACCGTCGGGGACACCTGCCTCGACGCGGGGCGGCACCCGTGCCAGGGACGCCGCCGTGAGCCTGTTCGACGATGCCGCCGCCATCCGCGCCCGCGCGCTCCTGCTCGGCGAGCGCGTCGACGTGCGCGCCCTCGAGCAGCACGGCGCTCGCCTCGCCTCGGCGCCCCTGGTGCTGAAGGCGGGCGCCGGCGTGGCCGTAGTGTTCCGCTGGGGCGCGGCCGTGCTGTTTCACGTCGCCAAGGCCGAGGAGGCGCGCTTGCTCGACGAGCTGCGCCCGCTCATCGGCGACGCCTTCGGAGCGCCGGACCAGGAGGAGGCGGAGGTGCGCCTCGCGCCGGACCAGCCGGAGGGCGTCGAGGCCTCCGTGATCCAGGTGGCCGCCTTCACCGTCGAGCGCCTGCAGGTGGTGGCCGAGGCGCTCGGCCGCTCGGTCGCGCTCGCCCGCTCGGAGGCGCAGGTGAAGGACAGCGTCGCCGCCATCGAGAGCTGGGCGGGCGAGCTGGTGAAGACCGGCACCGGCGGCGCTCTCGAGCGGCAGCTCAAGAAGCACCTCGGCGCCACGCTGCTCATCCAGCACGCCATGGCCGCGCGCGTCGAGGTGGGCGAGAAGCCCGACCTCCTGTGGGACCGCCCCGACCTCGAGCGCCTCTATGCGCGCCTCGAGGACGAGTACGAGGTGAAGGAGCGGGACAAGATCCTCGAGCGCAAGCTGGCGCTCATCTCGGGCACCGCGGCCATGATGCTCGACATCGTCGCCGCCAAGAGGTCGAACCGGCTCGAGTGGTACATCGTCGGCTTGATCGTGTTCGAGATCCTGCTGACCGTGTTCACCATGACGACGGGCATCGGCGGCTAGCGCGTCGTCGACGCCCGGCAGCGCGCGTGCTAGCCTGCCTCGCTCGCCACAGCAGGAGTGGTGTTCGCTGGTCGGCGTCTCATGCCGCAAGGCACGGTCGTCGACGGGAGGAAAGTCCGGGCTCCACAGGGCAAGGGTGCAGGCCAACGGCCTGTCGGGGTGACTCGAAGGAAAGTGCCACAGAGAACAGACCGCCCGCGCGCTGCCTTCGGGCCGCGCGCGAGCAAGGGTGAAACGGTGCGGTAAGAGCGCACCGCGCCCCTGGAGACAGGGGCGGCACGGCAAACCCCACCCGGAGCAAGGCGGGGGCGGCCGGGGAGACCCGGCGAGCGCGGCCCGCGCGCCCCCCATGCTGCTCGAGCGCGTCGGCAACGGCGCGCCTAGAGGAATGACCGCCGCGCGCGACGGGTAACCGTCGCGCGTACAGAACCCGGCTTACGGCCTGTCTGCGACGAGCGAGGCCCCGTGCACACCCGCGAGGGTGGGCACGGGGCTTTTTTGTGGCTCAGTTGACGTTTCCGTGGGTCGGCGAGGGGGCGCTGAACAGGCGCGCCGTCGATGGGTTCCCTGTAGGGGCGGGGCTTGTCCCCGCCCGCCATCAGCCAACCCGGATCGAAGGTCGGCGCGCCCGAGTGGGCAGGTTCGCGCAACACGCGAGTCAGGCGTGCTCGCAGGTGGACCGTGAGCACATGGCGGACGGCGACGTCGAGTGCCGCGCGGCCAGACTGGTGTGCATCGTCAGCGAGTCGTGGCCACGCGGCGGGCGGGGACAAGCCCCGCCCCTACAAGATCAAGGGATGCTGACCCACGGAAACGTCAGGAGACCCTTCTCTTGCCCGCCGGTCGCTGGCGCAGCACGTCGCCGTGCGCCATCCTCGACGCGTGAGCGGGGGCGTGGCCAAGCTGCCGATCCTGTTGGTTGTCGACGACGAGCTCGACGTCACTGATGTGTTGCGTGAGAGCTTCGCCGAGCACTTCGACGTCGTCGTCGCCACGTCCGCCTGGGCGGCCCTGGCGGAGATCAAGGACCGGCCCATCGCCGCCATGATCACCGACCAGCGCATGCCGGGCATGACCGGCGTCGAGCTGTGCCGGCGCTCGCTCATCGAGCGGCCGGCCATGCCGTGCATCATCCTCACCGGCTACACGAGCCCGCTCGACCTGGTGCAGGCGCTCCACCTCGAGAACGTGTTCAAGTGCGTCAGCAAGCCGTGGGATCTGGCGGAGCTGACGCGCACGCTCGAGGAGGCGATCGAGCACGGCGCGCGCAAGGCCAAGCGCTGACCGCGAAACGTTCGACGCCGACGCGTGGAGCTTCCTCCTCGCGTCGGCGTCGCTACCAAGCGTGAGCTGCTAGAGCGTGCCGCTCGAGCAGTTGTCGACGCTGGTGTTGCCGTCGGCGTCGATGTGGATCTGGCAGGTCTCCGCATCACCGCCCACCACGTGCGTGGTGATGGTGCCCTCGCCGGTGCCGTCGGCCGCGTAGTGCACGTTGCCCTCCTGGTCGAGCGGCTGCTCGGTGCTGGCGTCGTCGAAGGTCCAGCTCTCGTCGGTCGAGCCGTCGGCCGCGAACGTGTCCGTCACCGTCAAGAGCGAGCCGTCGTCGAAGCTCTGCGTGTAGCTGCCGCTGCCCACGCCGCTCGCGTCCCAGTCATAGGTGCCGACGAAGTCCGGGTCGACCGCGCTCGAGGTGTCATCGGTCTCGAAGGTGTAGTGGGTGGTGCCGTCGGCGGTGAAGTCGGCGATGTAGTGCGAGGTGAAGCCGTCACCCTGGCTGTCCACCTCCTGCCGGAAGCCGCCGTCGTCGAGCATGCTGTTCTCCACCACGTAGTCGGGCGAGGCCTCGGTGGCCGGGTCGTCGAAGCGCGTGGTGCCGGTGAAGTTGCCGGCGGCGTCGTACGCGCCGTCGATCAGGTAGGTGCCTTCGGCCAGCGTCCACACCTCGTGCACGGTGCTGCCGCCGTCGTCGGTGGCGGTGTAGGCGCCCTCGTAGGTGCCGCCGGTGTCGCTGGTCGCCGTGTAAAACTGCGTCAGGCCGTCCTCCGACAGGTGGTACTCGAAGCTCCAAGTCTCCACGGCCACGCCGTCGACCTCGAAGATGCGCGTGAAGGTGCCGCTGCCATCGCCGTTGTCGATGCCGTCGGTGATGGAGCGCTGGAGCACGCCTTCACTTTCGCACTGCCACACGCTGTGGAAGGCGCCGGTGACGCCGTCCCAGGTGTTCTCGGTCTCCACCCAGTCCTCGCATGCCGGGACTTCTGCGGCGGCCTCGTCGGCGGCGGGGGCAGCGAGCGCGCCGATCTGACTTCGCGGCGCGATCGAGGGAAGCACGGCGCCGCGGTCGCTCGCCTGCGGCACGGCGCTGTCACACGCGGCGAGCCCGAGGGCG
This sequence comes from Deltaproteobacteria bacterium, assembly GCA_016177705.1. Taxonomy (GTDB): domain Bacteria; phylum Myxococcota; class UBA727; order UBA727; family VGSZ01; genus JACOUT01. Next base: position 256,403 of record JACOUT010000013.1, on the reverse strand, counting down.
ACGAGCACGAGCGTGAGGGAATAGATGGGGCGGGTCATCGTCTCTCTCCTGGTTGCCGGGTCTCGGCGGGTGGTGCGCCTGCCCTACGCAACCGACGTGCCACAGCCGCGGCGGCGCTCCACTCGCACCGCGCGCGGGTTTCTTTCAGGAAATCCGGGCATTCTCGGTGGCCGAGATGCGCCACCTGGCTCCTTTGATCCACCGTTTCCCTGACGCCATGGTTCTGGACGTGCTGACAGCGGCGCCTGACAGCGGTCGGCGCGAGGGCGCTGTCTTCGATCGCACGGCACGCGCGGTGCAGCGGCGCCTCCTCGTGGCCAGCCAGGTCGTCACCGCGGCGATCGCCGCGACGCTCGTCGTCGGCGCGATAGCGGCGCGCGCTGTGCCCGGTGATCCGCCTCACGCGCCGGCCGAGGGCGAAGGGATCGGCGATCCGCTCGGCGATCCCCTCGGCGACGCGCTGGCGCATGGGCCCGACGATAGCGCCCCGCGCCCCGTACTGCTCGACCTGCAACCGCAGGGCACGACGCTGTTGACCGGCGACGAGCTGGTGCGCCGCGGCTATCGCACCGTGGGCGAGGCGCTCGCCGACGTGATCGGCGTGGTGCGCTTCCCCACCACCTTGCAGACCCGGTACGGCCTGCGCGGCGTGCCTGATGCGCTCGCGCTCGTCATCGACGGCGTGCCGCTGGTGGTCGACGGCGAGCGCGACCTGCTCGACGTCGACGAGGCCATCTCCCTGTCCGACGTCGAGCGCGTCGAGGTGGTGCGCGGGCCGGTCACCTCGCAAAACGGCGTGGGTGCGCTCGCCGGCGTGGTGCGCATCACCACGCGGCGGCCCGGGCTCACCGGCGCGGGCGTGCGCCTCGCCTCCGAGTGGCTCGGCGAGGCGTCGTTTCGCGGCGAGGGCATGGCCGACGTCAACGCTCGCGCCGGCGCCCTGGCGGCGCGCGCCAGCGTGCGCTTGGCCGCGGGGCCGCAGCAGCGCTTTCGCCTGCACGCGGTGCCGACGCGCTTCGAGCAGGTGGGCGCCGCCATCCTGCCCGTCACCAAACAGGACACCACGGCGGTGCTCGCCGCCGACGACACCGCGCTGATCGCACGCGGCGCCCTCGAGGCAGGCCCGGTGCTGGTCGACGCCTGGTTCACGCGCACCGTGGTGCACCAGCCGCTTTCGTCGTTTTCGCACGGGCTCCTGCTCGAGGATCCGCAGTCGCGCGCGCGCGCCTCGGCGCGGGCGCGGGCGTTGATCGATCAGCGCGTCGGCCCAGCCCGCATCGTCGGCGCCGTGCTCGGCGCCTGGCACGAGCGAGAAGACGGCATCCCGCTCTACCCCGCGTCGCCCGGCATCTTCGAGGACGGCGGTCGCATCGACATCTTCTCGCGCGCGCTGACGCTGTCGGCGCTGGTGCGCGCGGAGCTGCCGCTCACCGCCGATCACCGCGTCATCGTCGGTCTGTTCGGCGACTTGACCGAGCAGAGCGCCAACACCGACTCCATCAACCCGGTCGACGGCGAGGCGCACAAAGACCTGGTGCGCTTCGACGACCTGACCGGTACCGGCACGCTCGCGCTCGACTACCAGGGCGACCTCGGCGGCGGCGTGCACGTGAGCGCCGGCGGCGTCGGCGAGGTGAGGAGCGCGTTCCCGGTCGCGCTCGCGCCGCGGCTCGCGCTCGTGTTCCTGCCCGCGCCTGAGGTGTCGACGCGCCTGTCCTACGCCGAGGGCACGCGCGCGCCCGATCGCTACGACATGGCCGCGCTCGCGCAGGCGGTGGTGGGCGGCCAAGCCGGCGGCGCCGCGCCGAACGACACGCTGCGGCCCGAGCGCGTGCGCATGCTCGAGGCGGGCGCCGGCTTCGCGCCGTCTGCCGCGCTCCGGCTCTCCGCTGACCTGTTCGCGCTGCGCCACGAGGACGCGCTCGCCGCCGTCGTCGACAACGCGCTGCTCACGCCCATCAACCTGGCGCCGCGCCACGTGCTCGGCGGCGAGCTGCAAGGCCGCGTGGAACCGCAGCCCGGCTTGACGCTCGAGGGCGGCGCGGCGCTGGCGCGCACCGTCGACGGCCCCGACCTCGCCTTCGACGCGGCGCAGCTCTTTTTTCAGACCGTGGTGGCGCCCGGGCCGGGCGTGGAGCTCGGCGGGCGCGCGCGCGCGCGCATGTTGTTCGGCGTCGATCGCGCCGCCGGAAGCGACGCCGTGCTCGATTCGTTCGGCTCGCTCACCACCGGCGACCTGACGCTGGTCTTGACCGTGCGCAACATGCTCGGCAGCGAGCTGCCGTCGCGCGACCTGGCGGCGCTGCCCTCGGCCAGCGACGTCGCGCTGCCGGCGCCGGACCGCAGCCTGTTCGTCTCCATCGAGGGCCGCTTGTGAGCGCGGCGCTCGCGCTGCTCGCCATGGTGCTCGCGGTACCGCCCGCACCTGCCGGGTCGCCGGAGCCGTCGCTCGCCGGCGTCAACGTGGTGCTGCTCGTCGACAAGGAGAGCGGGCGTGGCGCCCCCGCGGTGGGCGAGGCGCGGGCCGCGCTGGTCGCCTCGGGCGCGGCGGTGGTGGTGCGCACCGTCGCCGAGGCGGCGCGCACCTGGGCCGACGCCGACGACGCCGTCTGGCTCGCGCTCGGCAAGGTCGCGGCCAAGGCGCTGGCCAACGCGCCACCGCGATCGCGCGCCGCGCTCTTGGTGCGCGCAGGCGAGGCCGGCGGTCTGCCCGCGGTGGTCGTCGACGTGCCGTTCGAGCGCCAGCTCGCCTGGCTCGCGGCCGCCTTCCCGGGTCGCACGCGGGTGCTGGTGCCTCGCCGCCCCGGCAACGCCGCCGACGCCGCGCTGCGCGCCGCTGCGGCCACGAGTGGCCTCACGGTCGAGCTGGTCGACGTGCACCAGCCGGGCGAGACGGTGCCCGCGTTGCAGGCGGCGTTGCGTCGCCCGGGCGCGCCCGCCCTGATCTTGCTCGTGCCCGACGCCACCGCGCTCACCCCCGACACGCTGGCGCCGCTCGCGCAGAGCGCGCTCGAGGCGCGCGCGCCCTTGATCGGCTTCTCCAGCTACTTCCTGCGCATCGGCGCGCTCGCGGCCTCCATCGCCGAGGTGGGGCCGAGCGCGCGACAGGCGGTCGCCGCCGCCAAGGCCGGTGTCGTGGTCGAGGAGGCGCCGCGCGCCGCCCACCTGCTGGTCGACGGCCGGCTGGCCGAGCGCCTCGGCGTGCCGGTGCGTGAAGGGCCGGGCGTGGAGGTGCGGCGTTGAGCCTGCGCGCCAAGCTCCTGGCCGGGCTGCTCGCCGTGCTGGTCGCGCTGGTCGCGGTGTTGTCGCTGGCGGTGGTGCTGCGCGCGCAGCAGGCGCTCATCGACGTCGACCGCGCGCGCTTCGCCGCCGCCACCCGGCAGCTCGCCGAGCAGCTCGCTTATCCGGTGCTCTCCGAGAGCGACGCGCTGTTGCGGCCGCCGCTCGAGGCGTTCGCGCTCTCACCCGACCTGGTCGAGGTGCAGGTGCGCGCCGCTGACGGGCGCGTGCTCGCGACCCAGCGCGGTCGCGCTACCGCGGGCGACCGGCTCACCGCCGCGGCCGAGGTCAAGACGCGCGGGCATGCGCCGGGGGAGCAGCCGGATGAGCTCGACCCCTTCGGGCTCGCCGACGCCGAGCAGCGCGTGGTTGGGCGCCTCGAAGCCGTGTTCTCGACGGCCGGCTCGGCGGCCGTGCAAGAGCGCCTGCGCCGCGACATCGTGGTGGCGAGCGGCGCGCTCGGCGGCGTCGCGCTCTTGTTGGTGGCGCTGATCGCCGCCTCGGTGGCGCGCCGCGTGCGCGCGCTCGCCGACGCCTCCGCGCGCGTCGCCAAGGGTGAGCTGCAGACGCGCGTCGAGGTGCACGGGCGCGACGAGCTGGCCGCGCTCGCGCGCGACTTCAACGCCATGACCACGGCGCTCGCCGGGCAGCGCCGGCAGCTCGACGACGCGGCCCATGCGCTGGCCGAGCGCGAGAGCCTGGCGGCCATCGGCCGCGCCACGGCGGTCATCGCGCACGAGCTGCGAAACCCGCTCGGCATTCTGCTCGGCGCCGCCGAGGTGGTCGGCAAGGAGGAGCGGCCCGCCGCGCAGCGCGCGCAGGCGGCAGGCATCATCGCCGACGAGGTCCGTCGGCTGTCGTCGCGCCTCGACCAATTGCTCGCCTACGCCCGCCCGCGCGCCCCCGAGCGGCGGCCGCACGACGTGCGCGCGCTGCTCGAGGGCGCCAAGACGCGCGCGCAGTTGCCGGGCGGGCCGGCCGCGGCCATCGACGTCGTCGTGGTCGCAGGCGCGGAGCGCGCGCTGGTGGACGAGGAGCACGCAGCGCAGGTGCTGCTCAACCTGGTACAGAACGCCGCCCAGGCGGGCGCGAGCCGGGTGGAGCTGCGCGCGCGCACCGTCGGTGACGTCGTCGAGGTCGTGGCCGCCGACGACGGGCCGGGCGTCGCCGCCGAGGTGCGCGACCGGCTGTTCCAGCCCTTCGTCACCACGCGGCAGCGGGGCGCGGGCCTCGGCCTGTCGGCGTCGCGGCGCTTGGCACGCGACAACGGCGGCGAGCTGCGCGTCGAGCCCTCGCCTTCAGGGGCGCGCTTTGTGCTCACGCTGCCGCGCGCTAAAGAGGGCCCATGAGGCATCGCCTGCTGATCGTCGAGGACGAGCCCAACTACCGCGCGGTGCTGCGCATGATGCTCACCGGCCTCGACGTCGAGCTGCTCGAGGCCGGCGACGGCGCCGAGGCGCTCTCGCTGCTCGAGCGCGCCGACGTCGACCTGATCGTCACCGACCTCAACATGCCGAACAAGGGCGGCATGGAGCTGCTGCGCGAGCTGCGCGCCAAGGGCGATCACACGCCGGTGGTGGTCGTCACTGCCTACACGAGCATCGAGGGCGCGGTGGAGGCGATGCGCGCCGGCGCCATCGACTACCTGCAGAAGCCGTTCGACGAGGAGCGGCTGCGCCTGACCATGGGCCGCGCGCTGCGCATGACCGAGCTGCTCGCCGAGAACCGGCGGCTGCGCGACGCGGTCGAGTCGCGCTACCGCTTCGAGGAGATCGTGGGCGAGAGCGAAGGCCTGGTGGCGGCGCTGCGCACGGTGGGCAAGGTGGCGGCGAGCGAGGGCTCGGTCTTGATCCGCGGTGAGAGCGGCACCGGCAAGGAGCTGGTGGCGCGCGCCATCCACTTCAACTCGCGGCGCGCCGGCGGTCCCTTCATCGCCGTCAACAGCGCCGCCTTGCCCGACACGCTGCTCGAGGCCGAGCTGTTCGGCGCCGAGGCGGGCGCCTTCACGGGCGCGGCCAAGCGGCGCAAAGGTCGCGTCGAGCTGGCGCGGGGCGGCACGCTGTTCCTCGACGAGATCGGCGACATGCCCGCGGCCCTGCAGGTGAAGCTGTTGCGCCTGCTGCAGGAGCGCACCTTCACGCCGCTCGGCGCCGAGGCCGAGCAGAAGGCCGATGTGCGCTTCGTCTTCGCCACCCACAAGGATCTTGCGGCCGAGGTCAAGGCCGGGCGCTTCCGTGAGGACCTGTTCTATCGGGTCAACGTCTTGAGCGTGACGCTGCCGCCGCTGCGCGAGCGCGGCGACGACGTGCTCGCGCTCGCCGAGCGCTTCGCCCGGCAGACCGCCGAGCAGATGGGGCGGCGCGCGCCCGCGCTCGGCGACGCTGCGCGCCAGTCGCTCTTGCGCTACCCCTTCCCCGGCAACGTGCGCGAGCTGGCCAACGTCATCGAGCGCGCCGTCATCCTGTGCGACAGCGACGTGCTGACCCCGCACGATCTCGAGCTGCCGGCGGCCGCGCCCTCGCGGAGCGCTGGCCAGAGCGCCGCCCAGAGCGCCGGCCAGACCGCCGAGGCTGCCGCGACCACGCCCGAGCTGTTTCGGCTGCCCGAGCACGGCGTCTCCCTCGACGAGCTGGAGGCCTCGCTGGTGCGCCAGGCGCTCGAGCGCACGGGCGGCAACAAGAGCCGCGCCGCGCGTTTGCTCGGTCTGACCAGGGCGACCCTGCGCTACCGTCTGGAGAAGCTCGGCGAGAGCTCGGGCGAGGGGGACGCATGAGCATCGCGCGCGCGCTCGGGTCGTTGCTGCTGCTGACGTCGCTGCTCACCGCCGGCTGCAACGAGCGCCCAGCCGACGGCGTCGCGCGCGAACGGCTCGCGTGGGCCATCGCCATCCACGGTGGTGCCGGCACCATCCCGCGCACCATGGAGCCGGCGCAGGCCGAGGCCTACCAAGCGGCGCTGACGCGCGCGCTTGCGATCGGTCGTGACCGCCTCGCCGCCGGCGCCTCCTCGCTCGACGTGGTGGAGCAGGTGGTGCGCGACCTCGAGGACGACCCGCTGTTCAACGCCGGCAAGGGCGCCGTGTTCACGCACGACGGCACGCACGAGCTCGACGCCTCCATCATGGACGGGCGCACGCTCGCGTGCGGCGCGGTCGCCGGGGTCAAGACGGTGCGCCACCCGATCTCGCTCGCGCGCTTGGTGATGGACAAGACCAAGCACGTGCTGCTTGCCGGCGAGGGCGCCGACCGCTTCGGGCGCGAGCAGGGCGTCGAGCTCGTCGACAACACCTGGTTCGACACCGACCGTCGCCGCCAGCAATGGCAGGAGGCGCTCGCCAAGGAGGCGGCGCCCGTCGACGGCGGCACCACCGTCGCGCCGTCCGTGTCACCGGACGGCGGCGGCAAGGGCACGGTCGGCGTGGTGGCGCTCGACCAGGCGGGCCACCTCGCCGCCGCCACGTCGACCGGCGGTATGACCAACAAGCGCTGGGGCCGCGTGGGTGACTCGCCCGTGGTCGGTGCCGGCACCTACGCCAACGACGCCACCGCGGCAGTGTCCTGCACCGGCACCGGCGAGGAGTTCATCCGGCACGGCGTAGCGCGTACGGTGTCTTCGCGCATGGAGCTGCTCCACGAGGACGTCGAGCGCGCCGGCCGCGGCGCCCTGACGCCGCTCAAGGCGGGCGACGGCGGGCTCATCACCGTCGATCGGCACGGGCGCATCGCCTTCGTCTTCAACACTGACGGCATGTACCGCGGCGCGGCGGACGCGGCCGGGCGCTTCGAGGTCGCGATCTGGCGGTAGCGCCCCTGGGCGTGCAGCTTCCCGTATGCTCGCCCTCGCGATGCGTGCGCTCCCGCTGCTCGTCTTCCTGCCCCTGCTCGGTTGCGCGCGCTCGCCGCCGCCGCTCGTCGAGGCGCCGGGCGCGCGCGCCGTGCTCGCTGGCGCCTCGGCGGCAGACGCGGTGCGCTGGGCGCGTTCGCTCGGCGTGACGCTGCCGGCGGGCGCCGAGCGCTTCACCGAGGGCGCGCCGTGGGCCGCCAGCGTCTTGCCGGGCGGCGAGCTGGTGATCGTGGTGTTGCCGCGCACCGCCTTGCCTCTTGACCTCGACGGTGACGCGCTCGGCGCGCCCGTGCTCGGCCGCGTGCGCGCGTACCAGACCACAGACGGCGGCGGCTTGCTGCGCGCGGAGCCCGGGCGCGTGCTGCTCGCGCCCGACGTCGCGGCAGCGCGACGCACGGAGCTGGCGGCCATCCTCGAGGTGATGGCGACAGGCGAACGCCCCACCGTGCTGCCGCCGCCGCCCGACGGCGTGGTGCGCGTGCGCGTCGCCGACGAGCTGGTGCCGCTCGGCGAGGTCGAGCTGCGCTTCGAGCGCCCGTCGGCGGGCGAGCTGCGCATCGCGGCGCGTGCCCCCGGCGCGCGCGCCGACGTGGTCCTTGCGCTGACGCGCGCGCAGCCGCCGTGGGCCTGCGCGCTCGACGAGGGCGCGCTCGCGGTCATGGCGGTGCCGCCGCTCGGCGCGGCCACGCTCGACGACGCCTTCGACGGCCCCATGCTGCTGGCGCTCTACCGGCGCGGCACCGCGTCGACCGGCGAGGGCGAGCTGTTGCCCGGCGCCGCGCTGGTGGTGGCGGGCGTGCCGCGCGCAGGGACGGCGGAGGCGCAGCTCGCCGCGCTCGTGCAGGCAGGCGCACACGAGGAGCGAGCGGGCGCGCGGCGCACGGCAGCGACGGGAGGAGTGAGCGTCGTGGCCGACGACGGCCTGCTCGCGATCGGCTTCGGCGCAGCAGCGCCGATGTCGCGCATTTCCCCACAGGTGAGCTGCCCCCCTGCGGAGCGGCCGCTCGCGGCCGGCGACCTCGCGGCGGTCGCGCGCGCAGCTCCCGGCCTCCTCCCCGCGCAGCTCAAGGTCGTGCCCTCTGCGCCGATGGTGGTTCGGGCAGCACCGGACGGCGCGGGGCTGGCGCTCGAGCTCCGCGCCTCGCTGCCGGCGGGTGTGCCATTCTGACCCCGGGGGCGGGCGCAGCGGATGTCCAACCGGATCGGCAACTGGGAGCTCATCGATCATTACGCGACCGGCGGCGTCGCTGAAATCTACCGTGCACGCGACACACGCTCGGGCGAGGTCGTCATCATCAAGCGCATCCGGCCCGACCTCGAGTTCGACCCGGAGAAGCACGCGGGCTTCTATCGCGAGCTGCAGCTCGCGCTCTTGTGCACCCACAAGAACCTGATCCGCGGCATCGCCAAGGGCACGCAGAACGGCGCCGACTTCGGCGTGCTCGAGTACGTCGACGGCCCCGACCTGGCGGCGGTGCTCGAGCGCGCCAAGCGCGCCGGCCTCGCGCTCACACCCGAGGTCGCGAGCTGGCTCGTCTCCGAGGTGCTCGACGGCATCGACTTCGCGTACCGCCTCACCGACGGCGCGGGCCGCGAGCTCGGCCTGGTGCATCGCGACCTGACGCCGCGCAACATCTTCGTGCGCTATGACGGCCAAGTGCGCGTGGGCGACTTCGGGTCGTCGTTGGCGAGCAAGCAAGAGCCCGCGGAAGCGGTCGTCGGGACGCCCGGCTACCTGAGCCCCGAGCAGGCGCAGTTGCAGCCGATCGACCATCGGAGCGACGTCTACGCCATCGGCCTGCTGTTACAGGAGTTGCTCACCGGCGAGCCCGCGTTCGACCTGTCGAACAAGTGGACCGGCAAGAAGAACGACGCTGCGCTGCTCAAGGCGCACCAGAAGAACCAACGGCGCCCGCTGCCGCCGACGGTGCCCGACGACCTGCGCCTGGTGATCGAGATCGCCACGGCGCTCGACCCGGCCGACCGCTACCAGAGCGCACGGGAGATGAAGAAGGGGCTGCTGCGCTCCGAGCACCCGCCCCGACCGGAGAGCGCGGCGGAGCTGTCGGCGCTGGTGCGTCGCCTGTTCGCGGCCGAGCTGCGCGCCTCGCGCATCCCGGGCCTGGCGAGCTTCGCGTGAGCGCGCTCGTGCTGGCCCTGTGCCTGACGTCGGCTCCGGAGCTGCCGGCGACGCCGCCGATCACGGCGCTCGCCGTCGAAGGCGACGTGAAGGTCGAGCTGGTGGTCGGCGCCAAGCGCGGCGTCGAGGTGCTCGGCGGCGGCGTCGAGGTGACGGGGCCCGTCGACGGACGCCTGCGCGTGACGGCCCCGGTGCGCGCGGGCGGCGGCCGCCCGACCGTGCGCGTGCGCGTCGACGGGGCAGCGCTCGAGGTGACGGTGCAGCGCGGCGCGCAGTTGCGCGCGGCCGCTGGCCGGCTCGACGCCTTGACGTTGGAAGCGCGCCACACCTCGCGCGCTGACGTGGCGTCGCTCACCGTGAAGACGCTGGTGGTGACGGCGAGCGAGGCGGCACGCGTGCGCGCGCGCGGCGAGATCGTGACGGTGCGCGCGGAGCGCACGGCCCAGGTCAGCCTCGCGGCCAAGCCAAAGAAGTTGGTGCAGGACGTGCGCGACGCCGCGCGGGTGACCGTGGAGCCCTGAGCCGTTGCTCGTCAGGGCATGGACGCCAGCGTGGTCGGCCCAAGCGGCCGCCCACCGACGACGTGGCCCATCAAAGACAGGGCCATCTGCAGCGCGAGCGACTCGCGGGCTGCCGGATCGGTGCTGGCGATCGCGTTCAGGATGGCGCTACCTGCGGTGAGGTCGAGATCCCAGCTCAGCTCGACGTCGGTGCCGCCGGTGATGGGCCGCAAGCGCCAGACCCATCGACCGGCGCCGGCGGGCAGGTCGCCGCCGACGACGCGCTCGACGATGGTGAGCAGGCCGGACTGCGCCTCGCGCGTCGTCGCCACGGCGGTGCGCCACGCCACCTGCCCGCCGAAGGCGGCCAGGTGGTACGCCGCAGACCCGTCCTGCGCCTCGGCGCGGCGCAGCACCTCGATCTTCTTCGGGTACTGCGCTCGATCCTCCACCGCGGCTCGCGCCGCCTCGAAGGGAACGTCGACGACGCGGCGCGCGACCATCACCGGAAATCGGCCCTGCTCGCGCACCACGCGCAGCGCGGTGCCGTGGCGCGCCAGCGCGGCGAAGGCGCGGTCGTCCGCGGGCGAGAGCATCGGCGCGCGCGCGCGCTCGGGCTTGGCGAAGCCGCGCACCGACGACAGGCCGGCGGCGAAGTTGGCGGCGTCGACCGCGCTCGCCTCGAGCGCGCGCACGACGCCGACCCAGCCGCTCGCCTTGCCGGGAGTCTCGAGCAGGCTGTAGGTGACCGCGCAGCCGGCGGCGACGTCGTGCAAGGTATAGATGAACTGCGCGCCGGTCTGCAGGTCGTCGTACACCACGCGGTCGTAGGCGGCGCGGCGCACGTGGCCCGGCACGCGCGGCGCGAACGCGATGTTCAGCTCGAGCTCGTAGCTGATGCCGGCCTCGCTCTTCTCGAGGATGTGCGCACGCTTGACGTTGAAGCGCGACGGGTAGCTCTCGACGTCGAGCATGGAGTGCGCCACCGTGTCGCACGGCTCGGTGGCGCGCGTGACGATGACGGCGTTGAACGGCTGGCGGTCGTGCTCGGGCAGGAGCCCAACCTCGCCGGCGGCGGTCAGCGGCAACAGCTCGGCGAGGCGGACCTCGGCGGGGATGTGCGCGCGCGGCGGACCGGCAGCAGCTACCAGCAGGAGCAAGGCGGGGACCAGCGACGACGCGAGCACGCTCCCTCATGGTAGGGCGCGACGGCGAGCGCGAAAATGCGCAGCGCGGCGAAGCCGCTCGGGCGACCGGCGGAGTCGGGCACCTCGACGACGCGGGCGCGCCCGGGCGGCCCACCCGGCCGCTTCGCTAACTGCGCGAACACGCACGTGTTCGGCTGGCCGGCGTCAGCGCACGTCGAGCGCGTAGCTGCCGGTGGCGCCGCGGTAGCCGATGACGCGGATCACGACGGTGGCGCTGGCCTCGAGCGCGATCTCCTCGACGTCGGTGGTGCCGATGCTGCGCGCGAGCACCGCGCCGGCCTCGTCGAGCAGGTAAAGGTCGAGGTCGCCGGCGTGGTGCGAGAACGCGAGCCGAATGGTGCGCGCGCCGGCCGCGGTGAAGCGGAAGTGGTCCTGATCGGCCGTGTCGATGCGCGCGTCCACCGAGGTGAAGGGGAGCTGCACCGCGGTGGCGTCGGCGCGCAGGTTGTTCGGCTCGTAGCCGTCGGCGGCGGTCGGCGCCGGTGCGCTCTGGTCGGTCGGCGCGCGCGCGCCGAGCAGCACGCCCGGATAGCGCTGTGTCAGCACCGGCAGGATGGCGCTCATCGGCACCGCGCGGTTCTCGCTGCCGCGCCCCGCGCCGTCGTTGCCGAGGCCAACGTGGTGCAGGCCGACCACGCCGTGGGTGACGCGCGAGAACAGCGGGCTGCCCGAGCTGCCGCCGAGCGTGTCGGCGTCGTGGCCGATCTCGCTCATGGTCGAGGTGACGCGGCCCGGCGAGTACTTCTTGGTCGGCGCGCACTCCGGTGACGTGTAGTAGTCGCAGTTCTGGTGGATGACGTAGACGCCGGCGTTGCGCGACGGCGTCGTCGCCTCGAGCGCGACCACGCCGTACTGATCGCCCGGGCGCGACGAGCAGCGCAAGAGCGCGAAGTCGAGGCCGGCGTCGTTGCCGAGGAACTCCGAGCAGTCGACGCCGGCGTCGTCGGCCGGCCCGCCCTCCTCGTAGCGAAAGAGCGCGCGCACGCCCGCGGCCGAGGCTGCCGTTGGGATGCAGTGTTGGTTGGTCATGATCACGTCGGGCGCCACCAGGAAGCCGGTGCAGCGCGCGCCCTCTGCGGGGATGGACAGGTAGGCCACCGCGCGGCTGACGGCGCGCTCGGCCGATCCTTCGGGCAGCGCCGCCGCCTCCTGCCAGTCGACGCCGCCGACGATGACCGCTTTGTCGTCGTGTGCGGCGTCGAGTGCGGCGTCGACGTCGGGCCCCTGCTCGCCGACGTCCTGCGCGCAGCCGACCAGCACAGCGAGGCCCGCGAGCAGCGTGGCTGCAGGAAGGAGGCGGCAGGTGAGGGTGGTGGGAACAAGCATGGCGACCTCGCGTCTGTCGTGTGCCGGCATCACAGCGCGTCCGGCGTCACGCACGCGTCGGCGCTCGCGTCGATGGGAGAGACGGTGCCGCCGTGCGTGCCGGTGGGAGCGCTCCCCAGGCAGGCGCACCATCGGTTCGTCGGTATTTCGGGGGCTTGGCGCATCGAGCGTGCATGCGGACGGAGGCGAGCCGCACCCACATCGCCCCCTCCGCGCTTGGGAGGAGGGAGCCGTAGTACAGAGTCTCATGGTCGCCCCGCGCCCCTTCCGCGCACTTCGCTACCAGGCTGCGCGCCTCGATCTCGGTCGCGTGATCGGCGCGAGCGCCGACGACCCGCGCCACGCGACCCACCTGCTCGACGACCGCGCGCAGGACGGCGACGGCGCCAACGGCGCTGCACGCCGGGCGCGCTTCCGCATGGCCGACTGGCGACGCGCGGGCATCGTCGCGCGCGATCGCGAGCCGTCCTTGACCCTGGTCAAGCGCACCGGAGGTGGTGGCGAGGCGCTCGGGCTGTTCTGCGCGCTGCCCGTGACCGCCTTTGCCGGCACCGACCCGCCGCACGACGTCGCGCGCGAGCAGTGGCTCGACGAGACGCGCGTGGCTGTGGAGCCGGTGGTCGCCTCCTTCGGGGGCGACGCGCGCGTGCGGCGCGTGCTCGACAACGCCGCCGATCGTGAGGCGGACGCCGGCTGGACCGACGGTGACGCGACCTTCGAGCTGTGGGTGATCGACGACGAGACCACGGCCGCGCGACTCGCGACCATGCTCGGCGGCGCCGCGCTCGAGCTGAAGGCCGGCGCCGAGCTGTTGGCGACGCACGCGGCGTTCTCGTCCCGCCTGCCGCGCGCGCACGACGAGGATCGCCTGCCGGCGGCCTCGTTCGCGCTGTGCTTTCTCCACCCCGCCGACGACGCCTGGCCGAGCGTGCCGCGCGGCGCGGCGCTGTTGCCGCTCGATGGCGCCCTCTAGTGGCCGCGGCGCCCGGCCTCGCCTGGGTCACGCACCCGCGCCACCTGCCGGCAGCGCCGGCGGGGCGGGTGGTGGTCGTCGACGTTGCGTTCGCCGCCGGCGCTCAGTGGAAGAGCAAGACCAAGAAGGTGATCGACGCGCTCGGTGAGCGCCTGGTGCTGTGGATCGATCACCACGAGCACAAGGAAGGCTGGGCCCAGTACCGCGACGATGCGCGTTTCGTGCTGGTGCCGAACAAGGTCGCGCACGGCTCGCCCGAGTTGGTGACGCGCGAGCGCGTGCTCGCCGCCGGGCCCGTCGATGTCATCATGGCGCACGCCGACTTCGATGGCGTGGTTGCAGCCGCCAAGTGGCTCAAGGGCGGCGTCGAGCCCTGGCCGGGCGCCGACGAGGACGCGCGCGCCGTCGACAGTCCCGGGCGCGGCCATGCGCTCACCGAGCGGGGCGCACGTTTCGCCTACGCCTTCGACGAGGCGAGCGTCGCGTACAAGCAGGCGCGCGAGCACGCCTTGCTGACGAAGGTGACGCTCGCGATGGCGTCGGGCGAGAGCGACCTCGGCCTCGATGAGGAGCTGGACGGCCTGGCCAAGGCGGCGCGCGCCTCGGAGCAGGCGGCGCGCGCGCGCGCCGCCCGCGAGGGCGAGCTGGCCGCGCCCGGCGTCTTCCTGGTGAAGGTCGACGAGCGGCCCGACAACCGCACGCGCCGCAACTTGCTGGTCTACGCCGAGGAGCGGGCGCTGATCGGCGCGCTGCTCGAGCCCGACCCACAGGGCGGTCACTGGCTGATCGCCACTACCTTCGACGAGCGCCTCGACCTCAGCGAGGTCGAGGGCTTCGAGGGCGGTCGCTCCGACTACCGCTTCGCGCGCGCGCACGCCGGCGGCGGCGAGCAGATCGCCGCGCTCGCCGCCTACGCCCGACGCTTCGCCTGAGCGGCTACGGCGTGCACGTCACGTAGGCGCCCGAGACCCAGCCGACCAAGGTGGCCGTCTGGATCTGGTGCCAGTCGGTGACGCCGCCCACCGACTGTCCGGCGGCGGTGCTGCGTCGATCGACGACGGCCCCGTCGGCGAGCGTGCCGATGGCCGCGCGCGAGGTGTTGGCGGCCGGGCGCACGTTGAGCGGCGCGCCCTCGGTCACCACCTCGAGCCGCGGGCACTCCTGCGGTGTCAGTCGTAGGGCGTCGAACGCGAGCTGGCGGCCGAGGCTGCCGGCCTCCCCGGTGTTGTCGTCGACGCGCACGCGCTGGCCGCCTCCGTCGGCGAAGGTGAAGGGCCCGAGGTTCTTCCAGCCCGACGAGGTCTGCGCCACCACCACGCGATCGACCTTGCCGGCGTGGTGCACCGCGTAGGTCGCCTGGCGCGAGGTGGCGACGTCGGCGTCGATCCAGGCCTCCACCACGTAGCGCCCGGCCGGCACGAGCACGTGCCACTCGGCGAAGTTGACCGCCGCGGCGTGATTGGTGGTGCCGGTCCAGACCAGATCGCCGTCGTGGCCGCTGCCCTCGACGGCGCGCAGGTACTGTGTCGGCCCGCCGGTGACGAAGCAGCCGTCGCCGTCGTCGATGATGCCGCCCGCGGCCGGCAGCGCAGCGCACTCGGCCGGCGTCGAGCCACCGCCGCCGCCGCCGCCCCCGCCGCCGCCGCCACCGCCGCCGGACAGCTCGTCCCCGCAGGGGCCGTCATAGTCCTCGTCGTCACCCCACCACTCCCAGTGCCATGGCTCGGAGGGCACGGTGCGCGAGAAGCCGAAGCGCGAGGCGTTGCGCGACAGCCAGGGCGAGACGCCACTGTCGCCGGTGTTGAGGTCGAGCGCGTGGCCGCTTTGGTGGTTCGAGTGGCCGGGGCGCGCAGCGATGTTGCAGGAGTTGCAGTTGCAGTTGACGTAGCAGCCATAGAGGTACTGCTGCTGACTGTTGGTGCGGAAACCGCTGACGATGCGCAGCGACACGCCGTCGCGGCGCGCCGCGTCCTGCATGGCGATGTAGGCGTTGGCGGTGTCGACCTCGGTGGGGCGTCCGTCGACGGTGACGACGGAGATGTCGAAGCGGCTGCCCTGGCGGTAGCCGTCATCCGAGTGCTCGGTGCAGTCGTACAAGCCCTGCAACGCCTCGTTGCTGCGGTCGTCCTCGGGCTCGAAGAAGTCGATCTCGTCCTCGACCTCGTTGGCGCAGCCGGCCACGGGCAGGGCGGCGAGCGCGGCGGCGATCAGGGCGCGGTGTGCGAGCAGGTGCGTCGTGGTCATGCACCGCATCAGAGCGTCGTCGGTGCGACGGCATCATCAACCAGACGTCGGAGCGGTCGCGGATTGAGGGTCCGCCGAGCGACTGAGACCACCCGCGACGCGAGGCTCGGCCTATCGGCCGATGCACGCGCTCGCTCGCGTCAGCTCGCCGCCATCGCCTCGTCGACCAGCGCCCGGGGCAAGAGCGGCGACGGCCCATCCCGCGAAGAGGTCAGCCAGAGCTGATGCGCGGCGCGGGTGGCGCCGATGTGCAGCAGGTGCCGCGCCGCCAGTTGGTCCGGGTACATCGCGTCGGTCACCTCGGCGAGGATGACGTAGTCGTACTCGAGGCCCTTGGCGCGCGCGACGTGGCTGACGTCGATGCCGGGCGAAAACGAGAAATCGTCGCCACTCGCGTCCGGTGCTGCGCCGCCTTCGCCGGCGCCGAGCACCAGCCGCAGCCTCGGCACCTCTGCGCGCATCAGCATCGAGGCATAGAAGCGCGCGCGCTCGGGGTACCGGCACAAGAGCGCCACGGACGCGACCGGCTCGCGCGCCATCAGGCTGCGCAGCTCGGCGGCCAGGAAGGCGATCTCCTCACCCACGTCGGAAAAGACGAACAGCTCGACGGGCGCGCCCGCGCGCACCGCGCGCGGCGCTTGCGCGGGCGCGAGCGGGCCGAGCACGTCGCGCGAGAAGCGCACCACCTCCTCGGTCGAGCGGTAGGCGAGCTTGAAGGGCTCGACGGCATGCGCCTGGATGCCGAGCTGCTCCTCGACGCTCGCCCAGTCGTCCCAGCCGTTGTCGAACACCACGCGCTGCACCACGTCGCCGGCGAGCGTCATCGACGCCTGGCCGCGCGCGTCGCGCGAGGCGACCAAGAGCGGCCACAGCTCCACCGCCGCCAGGTCTTGCGCCTCGTCGACGACGACGTGGTGGTAGGAGACCGGCAGGCCGCCGTGCCGCTCGATGGCGATGGCGAGCAACAGCGCGGCGTCGCACGGGTCGAACGCGTCGATCGGATCGTCGTCGTCCTCGCCAGCGTCGATCGGCGTGCGGCGCTCGTCGTCGACGTCGAGGTCATTGGGCTCCTCGATCTGTCGTGCAGTAGCGCGCAGCGCCGACGCGAACGCCTCGGGCTCGAGCGCGTGCGGCCCGAGCAGCGCGCCGGCGAGCAGGTCGCGATCGGTGATCAGCTCCTCCCACGCCGCCACCACGTCGCGCTCGGCCTCGAGGAAGCGCTCGAGCACACGAGCGGCGGCGACGCTCGCGTCACCGGCGGTGCGCTTGAGGCGGGCGCCGGCATCGGCGACGTCGCTGAGCGTGCGCAGGGCGTCGGCCGCGAGCGCCGCCAGCGCGCTCTCCGCTCCGGCTCGACCAGCGACGTCGGTGCGCACTCCCTCGGCCAGGCGGTCGAGGCTCCTGCGCCACTGTGCGCGCGCGGCGTCGAGCATGACCGGGTGCTTCTTGAGGCGGGCGACCTCCGGCGCCGCCTCCGCGAGCAGTCGGCGATCGAGCATGCGCGCGCCTGAGCGACGTGTCGATCGTCGGGCGCCGCGGCCGAGCGTTCGCTCGACGGCGGCATGCGCCCAGCCGTGCCAGGACTGTACGCGCACGCCCTCGACGTCGAGCGCGGGCAAGAGCCGCTCGACGTAGCGCGCCAGTTGCGGCTGCGCGACCACGACGGCGACGTGCTCCGGACGGAAGCGCTGCGGGTGCTCGAAGCACAGCCACGCCACGCGGTGCAGCGCGATGGTGGTCTTGCCCGAGCCCGCGCCTCCTTGCAGCACCACCACGCCGCTGTCCTTGGCCGTCATGGCGTCGAACTGCTTGGCGTCGATGAGCGCGGTGATCTCGGGCAGGTGCTTGTCGGCGCGCAGGTGCGCGTCGCCGAGGCCCAAGGCCGTCCGCCGGGCGCGCGATGGGCGCGTGCCGTCCTTGGGCGCGCGCTCCGCCTTGCCGACGCCACCCTTCAGCTCGGGCGTCGCCCTGGTCGAGGTGAGACGGCGCCACGGCTGCTCGTCGCTTTGGGTGCGCACGAAGGTGCCGGCGGGGCAGCGCACGCGCACCAACCTGCCGTCCTCGAAGGTGACGGTGCGCCGCGCCAGCACCCGACCCTCGATGACGCGGTCACCGAGCTCCTCCTCGTACTCGTCGCCCTCGTCGTAGCGGTAGTAGAGGCGGCTGACCGGCGCGTCGCGCCAGTCGACGATGACCACGCCGGCCTCGCGGTCGATCATGCCGCGCTTGCCGATCAGCACGTCGCGCGTGCGCGCGCCTTCCTCGAGCCTGAGGTGGCCGAAATACGGCACGCCGGCATCGACCAGGCCCACGGCGCGCGGCCCCTCGACCTTCGCCACGCCGGCGGCGCGCATCATGGCGGCGAGCAACGCGGGCACGTCCTCGGCGCGCGCCTCGCCGATCTCGTCGCGCAGCGCGATCAGGTCGAGGTCATGGCGGACGCGCTGCTCCTCGCCACGCGCGGCGCTGCGCTCGGCCAGGCTCTTGGCGATGCGGCGGCCGACGCGCGCGGCCATCTCGATCTCGTCGTCGACGATACGGCGCTCAGCGGGCTCGAGCGTCTCGGTCACGACGTCACTGCTGCCGCGCCGCCGGGCCGATCAGTTCGGCGACATGACGTTCGGATCTTTCTCGATCCGCGCCTTCGACCGGAGCGCCTGCACCATGGCCTCGACCACCTCGATGCGGCGGCCGGCGAGCAGCATGCCCTCGAGGGAAGCGCGCTCCTCCGCCAGCTTGGCCGGGTCGGCCTGCTCGCGCGCCTTGAGGCGCACCGCGAACAAGCGTCCGTTGACCTCGACCAGCTCCGGGTGCACCGCCGCCTCCTTGGTGAGTGCGAACGCGACCTTGACCAGGTCGGGCGAGACGCCAACCTTGGGGATGACGCGCGCGTCCTGGCTGAAGAAGCCGGTGGCGTCGGCGCGGGGCGCCAGCGGGTCGTACTCGCCGGGCTTGGGCGGCGGCGCGCCCGCCAGCGGCGGCTTGATGACGTCGGGGGTCTTGAGCGCATCGAGCGCGACGCCGGCCTTCAGCTCGGCGAGCACGGCGTCGGCCACCTTCTTGGCCGCCGCCCTCTGCTGGCGCTCCTTGCCGAGCTGCTTGGCGATCTCGACCTCGACGTCGGCCAGCTCTTTGGTGACCGGCTCCTGCACGTCGTCGACCTGGATGACGTGGTAGCCGTAGCGCGACTCGACCACGCCCGAGCGCTTGCCCTTGGCGAGCGCGAACGCGGCGTCCTCGAAGGTCTTGACCATGGCGCCCGGGCCGAACCAGCCGAGGTCGCCGCCGTCCTTGGCGGAGGTGTCCTCGCTGACGGCGGCCGCCACCTTGGCGAAGTCCTCACCGCCGTCGAGCCGCTTGATGGCCTCGTCGAGCTTGGCCTTGGCCTTGTCCTTGTCGGCCTGCGGAGCGTCCTCCGCCGCCTTGACCAGGATGTGGCGCGCCTTGACGCGCTTGGGCTGCCGGTAGCGGTTCATGTGCTCGTTGTAGAACTTCTCGACGTCGGCCTTGTTGTCGGCGGCCCAGGTCTTGGCCTCGGCGTCGCCGAGCTCCTTGACGCCACCTTTGAAGAACGCCGGGTCGATCTTGACGAACTCGAGATCGGCGCGGTTGTTCTGCGACTCGAAGCGCTCTCGAATCTCCGCCTCGGAGACGTGCTGGCTGTCGGCCAGGATCTGGCGCATGCGCTCGGCCATCAGGTCGCGGCGCAACTGCTCCTCGAAGCGCGCCTCGCTGGTGCCGTACAGGCCGTTGACGATGCGCTTGTACTCCTCCGCGTCGAAGCTCTTGCCCTTGCCGCCGAAGAACTGCTCTTCGATGACGTCGGCGATCTCCTCGTCGGGAATGGCGATGCCGTGCGCCTCGGCCGACTGGGCCAACAGCTCGTTGCTGATCAGCCGGTCGAGCACCGTGTCGGCCAGGTGCTCCTCGCGCGCCATCTCGGGCGTGTAGCCCGGGCGGCGTCCGGCCATCTGCTGGTAGTAGTTCGAGTAGTTGGTCGTGAACTGCGAGCGCGGGATGACGCGGCCGTTGACCGTGGCCGCCGTGGGTACGGCGCCGCTGACGTTGCCGCCGCCCCAGGAGCCGAAGGTGAACACGAACACGAACGTGATCGCGCCGAAGATCACCCAGTTGAGAAGTCCGCGCTTGTTGTTCCGGAAGACGCTCAGCATGGCGTCGCTTACCGAGGACGGCCCGGCGTTTCAACAGCTTCCGGCCGGCGGGCCGGGGCCCGGCGATGCCAGCGATCGACGGCGGCCGTCGATATAGCGTAGGGTCCGCAAGGCGCATGGCGTTGTTCAACGGGCTCTACGGCTTCTTCTCCTCGGACCTGGCGATCGACCTGGGGACGAGCAACACGCGCATCTTCGTGCGCGGCAAGGGCATCGTCGTCAACGAGCCGAGCGTGGTGGCGGTGCGCACCGCGCCGGGCGGCAAACGCGAGATCGTGGCGGTGGGGCGCGAAGCCAAGGACATGCTCGGGCGCACGCCCGACCAGATCACGGCCATCCGTCCGGTCAAGGACGGCGTCATCGCCGACTTCGACGGCACCGCCGAGATGCTGCGCCACTTCATCCAGAAGGCCATCGGCAAGAGCATGCTGGTCAAGCCGCGCATCATCATCGCGGTGCCGGTCGGCGTCACCGAGGTGGAGAAGCGCGCGGTCAAGGAGAGCGCCGAGAGCGCGTCGGCGCGCGAGGTCTATCTCATCGAGGAGCCCATGGCCGCCGCCATCGGCGCCGGCATGCCCATCACCGAGCCGTCGGGCAACATGATCGTCGACGTCGGCGGCGGCACCTGCGAGGTGGCGGTCATCTCGCTCGGCGGCATCGTCTACAACCGCTCCGTGCGCGTCGGCGGCGACAAGATGGACACCGCCATCGTCGCCCACATCAAGAAGCGCTACTCGCTCTTGATCGGCGACCGCACCGCCGAGCAGATCAAGATCCGCATCGGCAGCGCCTACCCCGACGACGACCTGCTCACCATGGAGGTGAAGGGCCGCGACCTGGTGGCCGGCGTGCCCAAGACCATCGAGTGCAATTCCGACGAGATCCGCGAAGCGATGTCCGAGCCCATCAACGCCTTCACCGAGGCGGTGCGCATCGGCCTCGAGCGCACGCCGCCCGAGCTGGCATCCGACATCGTCGACCGCGGCATCGTGCTGTCGGGCGGCGCCTCCATGCTGCGCAACTTCGACGTGTTGCTGCGCAAGGAGACCGGCCTGCCGGTGTTCCACTCCGAAGAGCCCATCTCCGGCACCGTCATCGGCGCCGGCATGGCGCTCGAAAAGATCGACCTGCTCCAGCAGGTGGCAATGTCCAACTAGGGCACCCGACCGCGCTCCCCAGAACCAGGGCACCAGACCGTGCTCCAGCTGCTCTCCCGCTACAAGGGAATCGTCGTCGTCGGCGTGTTGTTGCTGATGCCGCTGGTGCTGTTGTACGCGCAGACCAAGCGCCCGGGCGCGCGCGGCCCGGTGGTCGGCGTGGTGGTCGACGTCGCCGCCGGCCTCGAGCGTGCCGTCCTGTGGGTCACCGGCGGCCTGCTCGACGGCATGGAGCACTACCTGACCAGCGTGGCCGCGTGGGACGAGCTGATGGCCCTGCGGCGCGAGCGCGGGCTGGCGCTCGCCTGGTGGGCGCGCGCTGAAGAGCTCGAGCGGGAGAACGAACAGCTGCGCGCGCTCGCCCGCGCGGTCGCGCCCATCGACGGCCCGCGACCGCTTGGCGCGCGCGTGGTCGCCCGCACCGGGGCGCCCATCTCCGACCTGATCACCATCGACGTCGGCAGCGTCGACGGGGTGCGACGCGGCGACGGCGTCATCGACAAGGGCGGCGTGGTCGGCGTGGTGCTGGCCGTCGGGCGGCGCGCCAGCGACGTGTTGTTGTTGAGCGACGCGCGCTCCGCCGTTGACGTCGTGGTGCAGCGCACGCGCGCGCGCGGCATCCTGCGCGGCACAGGCTCGCAAGACCGCTACGGCGTGCGCGTCGATGACTTCGACAAGCTGCGCGACGTCAAGCCGGGCGACTCGGTGGTGACGAGCGGCCTGGGCGCGCGCTTCCCGCCCGGCCTGCTCGTCGGCACCGTGCTCGAGACCAGCGCGCCCGACGACAACCTCTACCTCGAAGCCGAGATCCGCCCGGCCGCCGCGTTCGATCGGGTCGAGCACGTCACGGTCTTGATCGATCGGCCGCCGCCGCGCGCGCCGCGCCTCGGCGAGGTTTCGGACGACGACCAGGTCGACGCCGGTCCCACGGACGGCGGGCCCGCGTCGGCGGCGCCGAGGCCGAAGCCGGCGCCGGCAGGTGCGCCCGCCGCGGCCGCCGCGCCGGCCGCGCACGTCGACGCCGGCCCGGGCGCGATCACGGCACCCGTCGTCGACGGAGGACACGCGCCCGCACCCTCAGCGCCGGCGTTGCCCGCCAACCGCGTCGACGCCGGCCCAAGCGCGGCGCCACCGACCCCGCGCGACGGCGGTACCCCATGAGGCGCGTCGTCGTGCTCGCGCTCGTGACGGTGGCGCTGACGGCGCTGTGCGGCGCGCTCTCGGTCGCGCTCGGCTGGTCGAGCCTGCCCATCGTGCCGGGCGTCATCTTGTGCGCCTATGCGGCGCTGGTCGATCCGCCCATCGAGGGTGTGGTCACGGCGGCCGCCATCGGCCTGGTCGTCGATGCCATGAGCGGCACCTCGCTCGGGCTCAACGTGCTCGCGCTGGTCGCGGTGCTGGTCGGCAGTCGCTTCGTGGTCGGGTGGGTCACCTCGCCCCGCGGCCTGCAAGCGGCGCTGTTCGTCGGCGGCTTCTCAGCGGTGCATGCGTTCCTGTCGTTGCTGCTGCTGTACCTGTTTCAGCGCCGCGGCGGCTTCGGGCTCGTGTCGGTGTTCACCGTGGCCATCGCCAACGCGCTCGTCTCCGTCGCGCTGATCCCGCCGCTGCAGTGGCTGATGGTGGCGCTGCGCCTCGAGGAGCGCGACGAGACGCTGCAGGAGCGCCTCGCGGGCAAGGGGCGCGCGTGAAGAAGGCGTTTCAGCCCGCTTTTCCCGGGCGACACACGACCATCGCGACCGCCATCGTCGGAGCGCTGCTGTGTGTCCACGTCGCGCGCCTGTACGTGGTGCAGGTCGTTCGCGGCGAGGAATACGTCCAAAAGGGCGAGTCCAACTTCATCCAAGACCGCCGTATCCCGCACGCGCGCGGCCTCATCTATGACCAGCGGGGTAGGGTGCTGGTCGACAACCGGCCCTCACACGACGTCTACATGACGGTGGCAATCCTGCCCGACAGCACCAAGAGCCTCGCCAAGCTGCTGGCGCCGCTCGCGTTGCAGAAGAGCGAGATCGCGGAGATCGACGCGCGCGTGCTTGCCGCGGTCGAGGAGCCGGTCGACCTGATGGTGGCGCGGGACGACGTGCCGGCCGCGGCGTGCGACGAGATCCGCGCCATCGCGCACCGCGAGGATCTGCGCGGCGTCACCATCGAGGGCGAGGGTGAGAGCTGCCGAGTGGTGCTGGCGGCGCGTGAGCTGCCGTCGCGCGCCAGCGTGTTCCGCAAGCTGCGGGAACTGGTCGGCCTGCCCCCCGACCTGATGAAGGAGCGAGTGGAGCGCGCGCTGCAAAAGTCGCGCGGCCTCGGGAAGTTCAAACCGACGCTCTTGCTCGAGGACATCGGCTTCGATGCCTACGCGCGCATCGAGGCGGCCGCCTCGCTCGGCGATCTGTCGGGCATCGACGTCGTCGACGGCCAGAAACGGCGCTATCGCCACGGCACCTTCGCCGCGCACGTGCTCGGCTACATGAACGAGATCGGCGCCAAGGAGCTCGAGTCGAGGAAGGGGCAGGGCTACCTGCTCGGCGACATGATCGGCCGCCGCGGCATCGAGGCGACCCACGAGGCCGAGCTGCGCGGCAAGGACGGCGTCGATCCCGTGGTGGTCGACGCCAAGGGCCGCGACATGCCCGAGGATCGCGCCGACGAGCTACTCGGCACGGATCGCCGCACGCTGCCCGAGCCCGGCCTGTCGCTGGTGCTGTCGATCGACGAGAACATGCAGCGCACCGCCGAGGAGATGTTCAACGGCTTGGCCGGCAGCGTCGTCGCCATGGAGGTGAACACCGGCTTCATCCTGGCGATGGCGAGCTTCCCCACCTACGACCCGAACCAGGTGACCGGGCCGTGGAGCAAGCCGTACCTCCAGAGCGTCACCAAGGACCCGCTGCGCCCCTGGGGCAACAAGGCCATCCAAGAGCACTACGCGCCGGGTTCCACCTTCAAGGCCATCACGGCGGCGGCCGGCCTGCGCAACAAGCTGATCGACGAGCGGTCGAACCGCGTCTGCCCGGGTTTCTTCCGCTTGGGTCGCAGCGTCTGGCGTTGTTTCAACCGCGGCGGCCACGGCTCGCTCGCGTTGGTGCGCGCGCTGCAGGTGAGCTGCGACAGCTACTTCTACTCGCTCGGCTACGACCTCGGGCCCGATCGCCTGGCCGAGACCGCGCGCCTGTTCGGCTTCGGCGCGCGCACCGGCCTCGACCTCGACAAGGAGACGCCGGGCATCATGCCCGACCGCGACTACTACGTGCGTCGCTTCGGTGCGTACACGCCTGGTCTCGTCGTCAACAACGCAATCGGGCAAGGCGACGTGACGGTGACGCCGCTGCAGCTCGCGGTGGCCTACGCCGCCATCGCCAACGGCGGCACGGTCTACAAGCCGCAGCTCGTGCGCGAGACGCGCGACGCCGACGGCAACACTGTCGCGATCCACGATCCGGTGGTGGTCGCCGAGCTCGGCATCGACAAGGCGCAGCTCGCCTTGATGAAGGAGGCGCTGGCCCACGTCACCGACCCCGGCGGCACTGCCTCGGGTCTGTTGTGGCGCCGCGACCGCTTCGCCGACGTGTCGCAGTGGTTGCGCGAGAGCGGCGTCACCATCGTCGGCAAGACCGGCACCGCGCAGGTGGTGCGACTGTCGAAGAGCGTGCAGCACGTCGAGGCCAAGGACGTGCCGTACGAGCAGCGCGATCATGCGTGGTTCGTGGGCTTCGCCCCCTACGACAACCCCGAGATCGTCGTCGTCACCATGACGGAGCACGGCGGCTTTGGTGGCTCGACCTCGGGCCCGGTGACGGCCGCCGTGCTGCATCGGTGGTTTACCGAGGTGCGCGAGCAAGGGCGCTACGAGGACCTGCCGGCGTTGCCGCCTTCCAAGCGCATCATCATGGCGGCGCCGAAGAAGCCGGAGCCCGCCGCGAACGAGGAGCAGGCCCCGAGCACCGCCCAGGTGCCCGAGACCGACGACTCCGCTCCACCCGACGCGACCCCGGTGATGCCGACGACGCCGCCGCGGCCCGATCCGAGCCCGGCCGACCCCGCGCCGGGCGCGCCGGAGTCGCCGCCATGACGCTGTCGACCGCCCCCGAGAGCACGCAACGGTGGCCGCTCGGGCTCATCGGTGTGGCCGCGCTCATCCCCCTGATCGGCGTGCTCAACCTGTCGTCGGCCGCGCGCGCCACCATGCCGGACCTGTGGTTCAAACAGCTCCTGTGGCTGTGCGCCGGCTTCGTGGCCGGGGCCGCAGCCGCGCGGCTGCGAGCGTCGACGTTCGAATTGCTCGCCTATCCGCTCTACGCCGTCACCTGTGCCCTGCTGGTCGCCGTCTTGGTGATCGGCACCCCCATCAAGGGAGCGCAGCGGTGGCTCGACCTCGGCGCCTTCAACATGCAGCCCTCGGAGCTGGCCAAGCTCGCCATGATCCTGGTCTGTGCGCGCTACTTCAGCCGCTTCGAGATGCCCGGCGGCTACACGCTGGTCGCGCTGTTGCGACCGCTCAACCTGAGTCGCCCGCTCGGCCTGATCGCGTTTGCGGCCTATCGCTACCTGCACACGCGCGCGAAGCACGACGCCGCCATCGCCGCCGGCGCCACCGAGGTACCGAACGTCGATCCGGTGTGGCTCACCGCCGTGTTCGTCGGCGTAGCCGTCGTATGGTTTGCGCTCGGCGCGCTCGATCTCGCGCGCGGGGGCTTCGACGCCAAACGCGTCCTCGCCCCGATCGACATCGTGATGGTGCCGTTCATCCTGGTGCTGATCGAGCCCGACCTCGGCACCGCCTCGATCGTCCTCGCCGTGGCTGCGTCCATCATCCTGTTCGCCGGCATGCGTCCGCGCGATCTGGCGATCTCGTCGGTCGGCGTGGTCGCCGTGGCGGTGCTCGCCTGGAACTTCGTGCTGCATGACTACCAGCGCAAACGCGTCACGACGTTCCTGAACCCCGAGGCCGATATCCAGGGCGCGGGCTATCACGCGGCGCAGTCGATCATCGCGGTCGGCTCCGGCGAGCTGACCGGCAAGGGCTACGGCCACGGCACACAGACGCAGCTCTCGTTCTTGCCCGAGAACCACACCGACTTCGTGTTCTCGGTGCTCGGCGAGGAGTGGGGCTTCGTCGGGGGCGCGCTCCTGATCCTGCTGTTGTTCGCGCTGGTGGCGCTGATGCTGCGCGGCGCTCGCCGGGCGACCGACCGCTTCTCGGCGCTGATGGCGGTGGGCGCAGCCTCGATGATCTTCTGGCACGCGTTCATCAACATCGGCATGGTGATCGGCGTGCTCCCGGTCGTCGGCGTCACCTTGCCCTTGATGAGCTACGGCGGCTCGTCGATGATCACCAAGATCATCGCCATCGGCTTCGCGGTGAACGCGCAGCTACCGCGGAAGGTGACCTGACCGTGCGTGACGACGAGATCCTGGACGCGATCGTGGAGGACGTACGCGGCGGCTCGTCGCGCCCTATCCCCGCCGATGCCGCGCAGGCCGAGGCGCGCGCGGCGGCGCTGCACTCGGACGCGACCACCGCGTTGGTACCGCGGCGGGAGGCGCCGCTCTACGGCTCGTCCGCCTTCTTCGAGCGGGCGGGCGAGGAGCTGCTGTCGTCGACACAGCACGCGCTCGAGCTGGCCGGCGCCGCCTATGCGCGCATCCGCGCCGGGCGCACCGTGCTGGTCGGACTGCGCCGCTGCACCACCGGCGCCCCCGGGCGCGTGGCCATCGACCCCGAGTGGGGCGAGATCCTCTGGCACACGCACCCGGGGTTGCGCGGCTCGCTCGCCGCCTTCTCCATCGAGGATCTCGACGTAGCGCGGCGCGCCAACAAGCCATTGCTGGTCATCGGCTTCGGCGGCCTGTCCCCCGAGGTCATCTCCACGCTGGCGTTGCCGTTCGGCCTGCGCGCCTTCCTGGTCTCCGCCGGGCTCAAGGGCATCATGGCGCTCGAGAAGGGCCGCATGCTGCGCGAGCGCCTGCTCAAGGTGGGCGTCGCCGCGCGCGTGTGCTGGCCGTCCGGTCAGATCCAGCCGGTGCTGCGCGCCAACGCGAGCCCGCTGCAGGCCGCGCTCGACGAGATGAGCTTCGCGGTCGATCGCGGCGTGGGCGCGGTGGAGCGCATCGGCCAGCAGGCGCTGCGCGACGTGGTGGGCGCGCTGCTCGGCCGCCCGCCGGGCGGCCAGCCCTAGTTCCGCGCGCACCGGGATTGACGACGTGGCCGGCGCGCCCGATACCGCGCCCCATGGAGTTCATCGACCTCGTCGCCAAGATGTCGGACGATACCTTTGCGGAGATGGTGCAGGCCTCGCCGCGCAAGATCCGCGAGACGCTGTTTCAGCGGCTCGGCATCAAGGCCAAGAAGACCATTGGCCTCAAGGTGCACGCCAAGGCGGAGGAGCGCACCAAGAAGCTCCAAGAGAAGCTCAAGACCGCCAGCTCCGAGCAGGAGAACCGGTTGTGCGAGGAGCTGGTGCGCAACTTCCTCTACACCAAGCGACCGCTCTTGAAGGCGACGCTCGATCACCTCGGCATCAAGAACGACAACGGCCTGGTCGACGAAGAGCCGACGTTCTTCCAGGAGCTGACCGCGGACAAGGTCAAGGCGATGGTGGAGCACCTGCGCACGCAGGGCTTCCCCAGCGAGCACATCCTGACCTACCTGCGCTTCGTCAAGACGCCGCACCTCGACGGCGTGGCCAAAGAAGCGGCGTAGCGCAGCTCAGCCGCTGCCGTCGCCCTTGGGCTTGTCCTCGGGCGGCTTGACCTCGCCGTCGACCGCGTCCTTGTCCGCCTCCTGCCACGCGCCGTCGGTGGAGAAGTTGCGCTTGTACCAGCCGCGCACGTCGGACCACGCCTTGGCGATCGGATCGGCGTCCTGCGCCTGGCGCGCGGCCTCCTCCGGCGACGGCGGCGGCGGCTCCTCCTGCAACTGCTGGCCGCAGTGCGTGCACACCATCGCGTCGATCTTGCTCTGCTGGCCGCACTGCGGGCAGGCCCGCGTGGCGACCAACGCGCGCGTCTTGTAGTCGCCGTCGAGGATCTCGAGGTAGCTGCCCGAAGTGACCCAGTCGAGGATCTCCTTGGTGCGCCAGATGGGGAAGGGGTGGCTGCGGAACAGCGTTTGGAAGATCGCCATGTAGCGGCCAAACGGCCCCTCGTCCTGCATCTTGCCGAAGCTGTCCGCCTGCTCGACGAACGCGTCGATCGACAGCTCGCTGCCGAAGCGTCGCGTGCCGCCCGAGATCTTCATCAAGCTGCGCATCACCAGGTTGGGGTTCTTGACGACGAGCAACGCCGCGCGATCGGAGGACAGCTCGCTCGCGCGATCCCAGCGCAACAGCGCGAGCTGGATCGGGTAGACGATCAGGCTGCCGATGCCGAGCGTCGCCTGGATGATGGCCGAGGCGACGCTGCCGAACACCCGCGCCGCGCTCTTGTACAGCACGTGATCGGCGTGCACGTGGCCGAGCTCGTGCGCCAGCACTACCTCGATCTCGTCGTCGTCGAGCAGCTCGAGACAGCCGGTCGAGATGGCGATGAAGTAGTGGTCGACGCCGAAGGTGTACGCGTTCGGCACCGGGTCTTGATAGACGTACAGCTCGGGAAGCTGCTTGATGCCGAGGCAGCGTGCCGCGCGTTCGAAGCGTGACCACACGGTAGGTAGCTGGGTCGGGCCGACACGGATGAAGTTCGCGTGGTGGTGCAGCCGCGTGAACAGCTCGAAGCTGTGCCGGATCAGGCTGCGCAACAGCGTGGACACGCCCGGGATGCGCTTGAGCGCGTCCAGCGTCTCGCGATCGAGCGGGTGGATGTAGCTCTCGGGATCAAGGTCGTCGAAGTTGCGGTCGAAGGCGCGCAACAGCGGTTTGTCGCACTTGCCGCACAGGGGCGACGCCTTGAGCCCGAGGATCTTGGCGCGCGGCAGGCGGTTGGTCGCGCCGCACTCGCCACACGTGAACTCGACCGCATCGACCTTGCTCATGCGCTGCTCCGGACCCACCCGTGGGGCGACGCACGCTACCGTAGGAACGGCCCAGCCAACATCAAGGGGCAGGCGTGACGCCAGCCGCGCGGCCGGGCGGCGTTGACACCCGGCGCCCGGCCGTGAGACTCCGGGGAGCGCGCCATGGGCGCAGGTGGGATGGCGGTGATGCGCACACTTCGGTGCTCCCTGTTTTCGCCAGTGTTTCTTGCTCCCGTGCTTTTCGGAGCGGTCGCCCTGCTCGGCGGCTGCCCGGCCAAGGTGGCGACCGTCGATGTGACGCCGCCGAAGTTCACGTTGCGCGGCGAGAACGAGCAGAAGAGCTTGGTGGCCACGCCCAAGGACGAGGACGGCGAGGAGGTCGAGGGCAAGCAGGTGACCTGGACCTCGAGCGACTCAGGCATCGCCGTCGTCGACTCGACCGGCAAGGTCAAGCCGGCGGGCTCGGGCACCGCGACCATCACGGCCAAGGCCGACGAGGCCACCGGCACGGCGACCGTCACGGTGCAACTGCTCAAGGGCGTGCGCCTGGAGGCGCCGGCCATCGTCATCAAGGTGGGCACGCCGCGGCCCGCCCTCAAGGTCGCCTTCTCCAACGAGAAGGGCGAGATGATCGACATCAAGGACTCGAAGGTCGAGTGGAAGACGGCCGACCCCAACGTCGCCACCGTCGGCCCGGACGGCGTCATCAACGGCGTCAACCCCGGCTCAACCAGCATCACGGCCAAGGTCGAGGGCCTGTCGGCTGACGTCGCGGTGACGGTGAATCCGGCGGACGCGGGCGCAGACGGCGGGGCGGCGGCGCCCGACGCCGGCCCGAAGAAGTGACGGCGTGACCAACGCCCGGATCGCGGCTGCCCGTGAGGTGGCGCGCGGGAAGGGCGGCGGCGCGCGAGCACGACCCGCTGAGTCCGCGCGCACCCTCGCTATCGGCGATCCGCAAGCGCCCTTCGGCTCCTTCCTCGAGATCCTCGACCTGCACGGCGCGCTCGGCGACGACGGCTGGCTCGTGCCCGAGGTCTCGCTCATCTCGATGGGCGACCACTTCGACTGGGGCGCGCCGCAGGACCGCGCTGCGGCGGCCGAGGACGGCGAGCTGCTGCTGCGCTGGCTGGCGGCCCATGACCCCGAGCAGGTGACCATCCTGATCGGCAACCACGATCTCGCTCGCGTGGGCGAGCTGTGGGACGTGAGCGATGACGGGTTCGCCGCGGCGCAACGGCTGGCGGACCAGGCCTACCGACAAGGCGACGACCTCGAGGCTGCGTTCAAGCGCGCCTGGCCGCGCTTCTTCAGCGCCGAGCTGGTCGCTCGCGACTTGTCGACCTTTCGCACCTCGCAGCGCACGTTGGTCGAGGAGCTGCTGCGCGCGGGCCGCTTCAGGGCCGCGCACGCACATGGCGGCGCGCTGTTCGT
This sequence comes from Deltaproteobacteria bacterium, assembly GCA_016177705.1. Lineage (GTDB taxonomy): Bacteria > Myxococcota > UBA727 > UBA727 > VGSZ01 > JACOUT01. Next base: position 226,179 of record JACOUT010000013.1, on the reverse strand, counting down.
GCACGCGGGGGTGACGCGGCACGAGCTTCTGCAACTCGGGCTCGAGGAGCGGGCCTCGGCGGAGCAGATCGCCGCTGCGCTCGACGCCGCGCTTGCCGCCGGCGCGAGCGCGCTCGGGAGCGGGCCGCTCGCGCTCGGTGCGCTGCACCAGCCCGGCGACGGTGCGCACGAGGGCCGCGGCATGTTCTACCACCGCCCCACACTCGGCGAGGGCGACGATGCCGGTCGCCTCGGTGGCGAGCGTCCCTGGCGCCGCTTCCACCCGGACCAGTTGCCGCGCGGGCTTACGCAGGTCGTTGGTCATGTGCGCGACGACAAGTGTCGCGCGGAGCTGCGCGGCTGGTGCGCGCCCACCCTCCACCACCAGGTGGCGCGCGACGGGCCGGTGCGCCACCTGGTGGTGGAGGGTGGCCGCGGTCGCTATGCGCACGGCGTGCCCCCGAGCTCGACGTCAGACGCCGCGGTCGTGATCTTCGTCGACAACGGCATGGGCAAGATCGGGGCGCTCGCCGACTACCAGTTGCTCGACGCCGGCACGCGATTGGTCGCGCGCCGCGCCCGGTGAACGGGCATGGCGCTCGTCGACCGCGACCTGCTGCTCGCCGTGGTGGCGGAGGCGCGCCGTGCGCCGAGCGCGCGCAACCAACAGCCGGCGCGCTGGCGCCTGCGCGACGACGTCATCGAGCTGCTGGAGGACCCGGCGCGCCGCCTGCCCGCGTGCGACCCGAGCGGCCGCGATCACCGCTTGGCGCTCGGCGCCGCCTGGGAGGGCACCCGCCTCGCGCTGTCCTCGCGCGGCTTGCGCTTCGACGACGAGGTGCTGGCGGCGGTGCCTGACGAGCAGGGCGTGGTCGCGTGCGGCCGCGTCGTCGACGGGGGCATGAAGGATCTGCTGGTCGACGTGGTAATGCGTCGCGCCACCTGGCGGGGCAACTTCCTGGCAGTGCAGGCGCACGTGCTCGGCGACGTCGCCGCCGACCTCGAGCCGCTCGGCGCGGTGCTGGTGCAGAACCCCGCGATCATCGAGGACGCCGCGCGCGTCATCGACGACGCCTCGGCGGCGAACCTGCTGCGCCCGAGCGCCATCGAGGAGCTGGTGGGCTGGCTGCGGCTGGCCCGCGACCACCCCGGCTGGGACCGCGACGGGCTCAACGCCGACATGCTCGACCTGTCCCCGTTCTCGGCGCGCCTGCAGTCGTTGGCGCTGCGGCGCGGCCCGCTCTCGCAGTTGCACCGCGCGCGCCTCGCGCACCTGGTGGTCGGTGAGGCCGAGCAGACCAGGAGCGCGAGCGCCTTGATCGCGGTGCTGGCGCAGACCGACGAGATCGACATCGTCGTCGGTGCGCGCTTCTATCGCTGCTGGCTGACGGTCACGAGCGCGGGCCTGCACGTGTGCCCGATGAGCGTGCTCACGGCGGACGAGGCGCTCGGCGCGCAGTTCAGCCGCGCGCTCGGCCTTCCCGCTGGTTGGAAATTGCTGCACCTGTGGCGCGTCGGGCGCGCGCCACGGGTGGTGCCGCTGTCGCCGCGCCTGCCGCCCGAGGAGTTGATCACGTGAAGCGCCTCGTCATCCTCTCGCTGCCCGGCGTGCTCGGCTGCGCTGCCGCAGCACCCGCGCCGGCGCCCACGCCCGCCAGCGAACCGCCACACGCGCTGCACGGTCACCACGGACCGCACCGGTTCCAGGGCGCCGAGGAGTGGGCCAAGGCGTTCGACGACCCGACGCGCGACGCCTGGCAGAAGCCCGACGAGGTCATCAAGGCCCTGGCGCTCACCGACGACGCCGTGGTGGCCGACATCGGCGCGGGCACCGGCTATTTCGCGGTGCGCCTCGCGCGCGAGCTGCCCAGGGGCAAGGTGCTCGCCGTCGACGTCGAGCCGGACATGGTGCGCTACCTGCGTGAGCGCGCGCAGCGCGAGCGCCTGCACAACGTCGTGTCGCTGCTCTCGCCGGTCGACGACCCCCGCCTGCCCGAAAAGGTCGACCTGGCGCTGGTCGTCAATACCGTGCACCACATCGAGCAGCGCACGACCTACTTCGGCAAGCTCAAGGCGTCGCTCGAGCCCAACGGGCGCGTGGTCATCGTCGACTTCAAGATGGGTGACCTCCCCGTCGGTCCACCCGAGGCGATGCGGCTGCCACCCGCGACGGTGACGGCGGAGCTTGCGGCCGCGGGCCTGACACTGGTGGCGCTCGACGAGGCGACGCTGCCGTACCAGTACCTGGCGACCTACGCGGCCGCGCCCTGATGCGCAGAGCGCCTTGACGCGCGGGCGCGACGCTGGTCTGCTGTGCCGGCTGCCGGAGTGATGGAATTGGTAGACGTGCCGGACTCAAAATCCGGTGCCCGCAAGGGCGTGGGGGTTCGAGTCCCCCCTCCGGCATCGATGCTCTCGTCCACGGCCCAACCGGCACCGGTCGTCGTCGCCTTGCGGTAGCGTGCCCACCGTGGAGCGCTTCGGCGAGTACGTCCTGGAAGCGCCGCTCGCCAAGGGCGGCATGGCCGAGCTGTTTCGCGCCCGCCACGCCGACGGCCGCATCGTCGTGGTCAAGCGCCTGCTGCCCGAGATGGAGAAGCGGCCGGACATCGTCGACCTGTTCCTCACCGAGGCGGACGTCGGGCAGATGTTGCGCCACGACAACGTCGTCGCCGTGCTCGACGCCGGCGAGGTCGACGGCCGCTATTTCCTCGCCATGGAGTACGTCGACGGCGTGGACGCGGAGCGTCTGATCGCGGATGCCTGGAAGCGTGAGTCGCCCATGCCGCGGCCGGTGGCGCTGCGCATCGCGGTGGACGCGCTGCGCGGCCTGCACTTCGCGCACGAGCTGGTGAGCCCGCAGGGCACGCGCTTCGGTCTGGTGCATCGGGACGTCAGCCCCGACAACCTGTTCGTCACGCGCGGCGGCGTCACCAAGCTCGGCGACTTCGGCATCGCCAAGCTGGCCGAGCTCGAGGGTGTGACGCAGGCGGGGCTCATCAAGGGAAAGATCGCGTACATGTCGCCCGAGCAGGTGCGCGGCGACGCGCTCGACGGGCGCGCCGACGCCTTCTCGCTCGCGCTCGTGCTCTACGAGATGTTGTCGAGCTCGCGGCCGTTCGCGCTGCGCGAAGGCGAGAGCGAGGTGGACGCGCTGATGCGCGTGCGCGCCGGTCGCGTGCGCTCCATCGGTCGGCTGGAGCGCGACCTGCCGAGAGGCATCGTCCGCGTCATCGACAAGGCGCTGCGGTCCTGGCGATTCTGGCGCCACAGGAGCTGCGGCACGTTCGCCGACGTGCTCGAGGCTGCCGCGCGGGACGCCCGAATGCTCGGCAGCCACGCGGACGTCGCCCTTCACGTCGAGGCGGTGCGTGGCCGAGGAGCGTGATCGGGAAGTTGCGCGCGGCGTCGCCCCCCTGCCAACATGGGTCGTGTCCAGCGTGCCGCGAGTGCTCAACGGCAACCTCGAGGATCTCGATCTCGACGAGATCGTGCGCGTGGTAGCGCTGTCGCGGCGCTCGGGCCTCTTGTCCGTCGACGGCGCCGAGGGCAAGGCCGAGCTGACCTTCGCGGGCGGACGCCTGGTGCGCGCGCGCGCCTTCGACGCCGTCGAGACGCTCGGGCAACTGCTGGTGCGCGTCGGCGTGCTCGACGCCGAGGAGCTCGCCGCCGAGCAGGCGACGCCAGAGGGCGCGCAGACGCTCGACCAGCTCATCGAGCGCATCGCGCAGGAGCGGGGCGAGCGCGGCCTCCTGGTGCACGCCGACGATGTCATCGGCGAGCACCTGCAGGCGCTGGCGCTGCGCGTCATGCTGTTTCGCACCGGCTCGTTCCTGTTTCGCATCACCGACGACGAGCCCGACCCGCGGCGCTACCCGCGCGACACGGCGCTGACGCTGCCCGCCGGCGTCGACGCCGAAGAGCTGGCGCGGGAGGCGCGACGCCGTCGCAGCGAGCAACGCTCGGACCCGCTGGCCCGCCTCGGCACGCCGGCGTCGTGGCGTCGGCCGCTGGCGGCAGGCGAGGCGGTCGAGCTGTTCCTGGTCGACGACGATCCGACCTTCCTGCACGACGCCGAGCGCGTGGCGTCGGAGCAAGGCGTCGGCGTGGCGGCGCTCGGCGGTGCGCGCCAAGCCATCGACCGCTTCTTTGCGCTCGGCGCCGGCGAGGCGCCCGCCTACATGATTGTCGACCTGGTGATGCCGAGGAGCAGCGGCAAGGGCATCCTGGGCGGCCTCGAGGTGCTGCGCCGCGCCGCCGAGCTGGACCTGGCGCCTCGCGTGTTCCTGGCGCTCGAGGACGAACATGCCGATGCCGAGCGCCTGGCCTGGTCGCTCGGCGTCGCCGGCGTGGTGCGTAAGGCGGCCGCGCCGGCCGCCGACGGTAACGGCGCGGACCCGCCACTGTCGGCCTACCTCAACCCGGCGCTCGAGCGGCTGCGCCGATCGCCGCTCGCATCCGCCACCTACGACCTGTCGAGCGTCTTGCGCGAGGAGATGGGCGAGGCCAGCGGCGAGTGGCGCGCCGACGGCGGCCGCATGACCGACGACAACGTGCGCAGCCTGGAGACGCTCAAGGCGCTGCTCGGCGAGCTGAACGACCCGAGCTTCCACGAGGAGATCCCGCTCTTGCTGTTGCGCTTCGCGTCCGCCTTCTTCGTGCGCGGCGCGCTCTTCTCCGTCGACCAGCAGAAGGGCGAGCTGGTCGGCCTCGGCGCCTTTGGCCTGGGCGTGCCCGACCCCGGCCGGCTGGTGCGGTCCATCCGCGTGCCCATGAGCGCCGACACCGTGTTCTCGCGGGCCCTGCAGGAGCGCGCCGGCGTGCGCCAGCCCCTGTTCGAGAGCGAGTGGAACGTGCGGCTGGCGGGCGCGCTCGGTGGCCCGCGGCCGCGCGAGGTCTACACGGCGCCCCTGATCTCGCCGCGCGGGCTCGAGGGCGTGCTCTACGCCGACAACGCCACTGACGCGCGCCAGTTCCCCGACATCCAGCTCTTCGAGATCTTCCTGCAGCAGGCCGCGGCCGCGCTCGAACGCGCCAACCTGAAGGCGCAGCTCAAGCGCCTGCTCGCCGGCGCTGCCTGACGCTATCGTGCACTGATGGATCTCCGAGATCGCAAGCGCGCGCTGAGTGCGACCGTCGACGAGTTGCTGCGCCACGTCCCCTACGCCCATGCGTTCGCGCAGCAGCGCGAGGGCGCGGCCTTTCGCGCAACCACGCGCGCCACCTCCATCGAGCCGCTCGACCCCGTGTGTGGTGCCGTGCTGTCCGCCTGGAACGGCGAGGCCATGCTCGAGGTGGCCGTGCCCGCGCTCGACGACGAGACGCTGCGGGCCGCCGCTGCGCGGCTCACCGACCTGATCGCGCGCGAGGGCAGCCGCCCGGGGCCCGCCATTGACCCCGGTCCGGCGCTCGAGCGCGACTTCGTGGTGGCCGAGCTGGTGCCGGCCGCGTCGCTCACGCTCGACGAGCGCCTCGGCCGCGCGGTCGCCGTCAAGGACCGGGCGCACGCGCTCGACGCGCGCGTGAAGAACGCGGTGGCGCGCGCGACGCACGTGCGCACGCAGGAGCTGTTCGTTTCGCCTGCGCGCCGCCTGTACCAGGATCTCCGTCGCGCAGAGCTGGTCTGCCTCATCGTGATGGAGGCGAACGGCGAGGCCGCAGACCTCCATGGCGGTCGCGGACGTCAGGGTGGGGCAGAGCACCTGACGCTCGCCGACGACGACGTCGCGCGCCTGGTGGAGGACTGCGGGCGCATGCTCGGAGCCGAGCGCGTACCGGGCGGCAGCTGGCGCTGCGTGCTCGACGCCGACGTGGCCGGCCTGTTGGCACACGAGGCGTTCGGCCACGGCGCCGAGGGCGACATGTTCGTCAAGCGCCGCGCGCGTGGCGCGGCCTACCTCGGCAAGCGCGTCGGCAGCGAGCTGGTCGACCTGGCCGACGACCCGTCCTTGCCCGGCGCCGCCGCCTCCTACTTCTTTGACCACGAGGGGCAGTTGGCGGCGCCCACCACCATCATCGACAAGGGCGTGCTGGTGGCACCGATGACCGACCTGGTGAGCGCCACCTGCCTCGGCGTGCCGCGCACCGCCAACGGTCGGCGCGAGAGCGTGCAGCGCAAGGCCTACACGCGCATGTCGAACACCTTCTTTGGTAAGGGCACGTCGAAGCACGACGCTCTGGTCGCGTCCATCGACGACGGGCTGTTGGTGCGCCACGCGCGAAACGGCATGGAGGATCCGAAGGGCTGGGGCATCCAGTGCGAGGCGTACCTCGCCGAGGAGCTGAAGGGCGGCAAGCGCACCGGCCGCGTGTTCTCGCCGGTGATCCTGACCGGCTACGTGCCCGAGCTGCTGGAGAGCGTCGACGGTGTATCGGACGCGGTCGAGATCGGCGGCCTCGGCATGTGCGGCAAGGGCTACAAGGAGTGGGTCAAGGTCACCGACGGCGGCCCGTCCTTGCGCCTGACCGCGCGCATCGCCTGACGGTCCGCCCGGGGCAGGGCGCGCCGCTGACGAGGGCGTGGCGACGTGCTAGCCGCACACCATGCTCGACGACGTCGCCCGCGCGCTCGAAAAGGACGGCCGCTTCTGTGCCTGGCAGGTAACGGAGAGCCGGGGGCGCAGCGCGCAGCGCTACCAGGTGTTCACCCGCATCGAGTCGCGGCGCCTGGTCGAGACCCGCCAGTGGGACGTGCGCGTGCACGTGCCGCTCGAGGGCGACAAGCTCGGCGAGTCGTCGTTCACGCTGGTCGACCCCGGCACGCCGCTCGCGCCCGAGCTCGACGCCGCGTTCGCGCGCGCGCGCCTGGTGAAAAACCCGCCGTGGACGCTGCCGGGGCCGGACGACGCACCGCCTTTGCAGGTGTCGGCCACCGACGCGCGCATCGTCGAGGCCGCGAGCGAGGCGTGCGACGAGGTCGGGGGTGCTATCGAGCGCGCGGCGCGTGAGGCCGGCGGCGTCGAGCTGTCGGCCTCCGAGGTCTTCTGCGACTTCCGGCGCGTGCGCCTGCGCAACAGCCGCGGCCTCGATCGCACGCGCGAGGAGACGCACGCCTACACCGAGTACGTGCTCTTGGCCAAGGGCGCGGGTGATGACGAGCTCGAGGTCTATCAGAGCCGACGCGCGCGCACGCTCGACGAGCTGGCAGTGGCGGCGCAGCTCGACGCCGACGTGGTGGCGGTGCGTGACGGCGCACGAGCGGTGCTGCCGAGCACGGCGCGCGCGGACGTGGTCATCGCCGACGCCGGCGTCGAGGAGCTGTTCGACGCCTTCGTGGCGCACGCCGCCGGCAGCTCGCGCTTCGAGGGGTGGTCGCGCTTCGAGCCGGGCAAGCCGATCGTCGATCAAGCAGGTGGCGACCTGCTGAGCATCGCGAGCGACGCCACCGTGCCGGGCGCGCTCGGCAGCTACGCCTTCGACGACGTCGGCGTCACCGGACGGCGCGTCGCGTGCGTCGTCGACGGCGTCTTTCGCGAGCGCGCCTGCGACCGGCGCACCGCCTGCTGGCTCGGCCTGCCGTCGACCGGCGCCTGGGGCAACACCGTCGTGGCTCCCGGACGCTCGTCGATGGACGAGTTGCTCACGCCGGGCGCGCGGCCGCTCTACCTGTTGCAGCGCTTCTCGCAGCTCTCGCCGCACGCCACCACCGGTGCGTTCTCGGGGGAGATCCGCTCGGGCTATCGCATGGAGGGCGCGGGCCGCACGCCGGTGCGGGGCGGCAGCGTCTCGGGCGTGGTGTTCGACGCCTTCGCGCGCGCGCGCCTGTCGGCGGAGACGACGGTGCGCGGGCGGCTGCGCGGGCCGCGCGCCGTCCGCCTCGACGACGTCCAGGTGACGGGGGCCTGAGGTGCGGCCACGCCTGCGCGCGCCGGCGATGGTGCTCGCGCTTGCAGCGTGTGCAGGTCCCGCGCCGCCGCCCGTCGTCGAGGGAGAGGGTGGGCGCTGGGAAACGCTGCCGGAGATCGAAGCCGGACCGCGCCAGGAGAGCTGCGTGGTCGCGCTCGGCGGCGAGGTGGTGGTCGTCGGCGGTGTCGACGACGTCGGCGCCACGGTAGCGCTGGTGGAGGCGTTCGCGCCGGCCACCCAGCGCTGGCGGCGCCTGTCCGACCTGCCGGTACCACTGCACCACGCCAACTGCGCAGTGGTGGACGGCAGCCTCGTGATCGGTGGCTTCCTGATCGGCGCCGCCTTCACCCCCGACGGGCGCACCTTCCGCTACGCGCCCGATGACGACGCGTGGCGCGAGGGCTCGCCCATGCCCGACGGCAGCCAGCGCGGCGCGGCGGGCGCGGTCGCGCACCAAGGCTCCCTCTACGTGCTCGGCGGGATGCAGGCCGGCTCGGTGGCGCTGGTGTCCCGTTATGACGTCGCCGGTGATGCCTGGGAGGAGCTGGCGCCAATGCCGCAGGCGCTCGATCACCTGAGCGCGCAGGCGGCGGCCGACCGTCTGTTCGTCATCGGCGGCCGCACCGACGGCATCGGCCGCCACACCGGCCAGGTGCTCGAATTCGAGCCGGCCTCCGGCGCGTTCACCGCGCGCGCCCCGCTGCCGACCTCGCGCGCGGGCTTCGCGGCCGCCGCGCTCGGCGACGAGATCGTGGTGGCGGGCGGCGAGGGCGACGCGACCACCGCGAGCGGCGTGTTCGACGAGGTGGAGGTCTATCACCCGGCGACGGACTCCTGGCGCGCCGTGCTGCCCATGCGTACACCGCGTCACGGCATGGGCGCGGCCGTCGTGGACGGCGCGCTCTACGTGCCCGGCGGCGCCGACCGCCAGGGCTTCGCGGCCGTCGCCACCCACGAGCGCTTCGTGCCAAGCCAGATCGCCGATTGAACGCGCGCGTCGACGCGCTACCACTTGGGTCCGAGCCTGCCCCAGGAGCACCCCATGAAGCCCGACTTCATCCAGCAGTTCCCCCCGCCGCCCGACCTCTACGCCGTCGATCGCGCGCTGCGCGCCGAGCTGGCGCGCCGGCTGCCCAAGGACGTCTTCGCCAAGGTCGCGCCCCGCTTCGAGGCGCTCGGCAAGGCCACCGCCGGCGAGCTGGCCCAGTGGGTCAACGAGGCCGACGCGCAGCCGCCGGTGCACGTGCCCTTTGGTCCCTTCGGCCGCCGCATCGACGAGATCCGGACCAGCCGCGCCTGGGAGGCGATGCGCGTCTTCTCGGCCAGGAACGGCCTCGTCGCCACCGGCTACGATGCGAGCCTCGGCGAGCACCGCCGGGTGGTGCAGGCGGCGCTGCTGCACCTGTTCTCGGCGTCGTCGGCCATCTTCTCGTGCCCGCTCGCCATGACCGACGCCGCCGCGCGCGTCTTGCTCGACCTGGCGCCGCCCGCGCTGCGCGACCGCCTGGTGCCGAAGCTCACGTCGACCGATCCCGCGACCTTCATCACCTCCGGCCAGTGGATGACCGAGCGCACCGGTGGCTCCGACGTGTCGGAGTTCTCGACGGTGGCCAAGCCCCTCGGCGGCGACCGCTACGCGCTGCACGGGGTCAAGTGGTTCACCTCCGCGGTCACGGCCGAGCTGGCCTTGGCGCTGGCGCGCATCGACGACGGCAAGGTGGTGGAGGGCAGCAAGGGACTGACGCTGTTCGTCATCGACGTCGAACGCAAGCCCGACGGCGGGCTCAACGGCGTGGTCATCAACCGCCTGAAGGACAAGCTCGGCACCAAGGCGCTGCCCACGGCCGAGCTCGAGCTGCAAGGCGTGGTCGGCTGGCGCGTGGGTGACATCGGCCGCGGCGTCGCCAACATCGCCGGCATGTTGAATGTGACGCGCTTCTACAACTCGGTGGCCTCCGCGTCGGCCATGCAGAAGTCGACGGCCTGGGCGCGCGCCTACTCGGACGCGCGCATCGCGCTCGGCAAGCCCATCGCCGCTTCGGCGCTGCACGCGCGTACGCTCGACGACATGGAGGCCGAGACCGCCGGCGTGCTCGCGCTCTGCATGGAGGTGGCGAGCCTGATGGGGCGCAAGGAGGCGGGCGTGGCCACCGAGGACGAGCAGCGCCGGCTGCGCGCGCTCATCCCGCTCACCAAGGCGACCACCGGCAAGCAGGCGGTGGCGGTCGCCTCCGAGGCCATCGAGGTCTTCGGCGGCGCCGGCTACTGCGAGGACACCGGGCTGCCGGTGCTGCTGCGCGACGCGCAGGTGCTGCCCATCTGGGAGGGCACCACCAACGTGCTCTCGCTCGACGTGCTGCGCGCCGAGCAGAAGGCGCAGGCCTACACGGCGGTGCTGACCGACGTGTGCAAGCGCGCCGAGGTGTTGCCGGCGTCCTTGCCCAAGCGCGGCCTCGAGGTCACGCGGGCCGCGGTCGCCGGCCTGCAGAAGACCGTCGTCGAGGCGATGAAGACCGGCACCGTGGAGGTGAACGCGCGCAAGATCGCGGTCACCACCGGCCTGTGCCTGGAGGCGGTGCTGCTCGGCGAGACGGCGGCCTTCGGTGGCGCCGAAGGTGCCGCGCGCTTCGAGCGGTTCGCGCTCGCGCGCTTTGACGGCTGCAGCGGTTCCAGCATCCGTTGATCGAGGATCGCGTAGGCGAGGGCGGCGAGGGACGGGCCGGGGCGTGAGAGTGGGTCCGCCTCCGCGCCTTGCCGGTCCGGACCTTCGTCGTGGTGGCGGGTCGCGCCGACACGATCGGCGGGTTGGTGATGGAGGGGGCGCTGTGGTGTCCTTCCCGGATGGGCGCTGCGGCGGACCCACTCTCACCCCCCGGCCCTTCGTGCGGGGTCGCGGGCGCGGGCTCGGATCTGCCCGCGCAGGCGAGCGCGGGGATCTCGGGCCTCCGCGGCGCGCGCGGCACAGCCGTGCAGGCGGCGCAGCTCGCGGGCACATTCTCCTCGATGACGTCCGTGCGAACCGATGAGCCTACGCCAACTTGCACCTTCTGCAGCGCAGCGACTCGGTATCCCACTGAAGGAGATGTCGTCGCGCGAATACGATCGTGTCGTTGGGAAGTTCAGGGCGGCGAAGACACGCTTCCTGTGGGAAGGAATCCATGAAGCCTGGCTGCAGAGCCCCCAGGGATGGCGGCGGATTGCCGATCTCCCTTACCGCCCCGTCCTGCTTTTTGCCGACCGTTCCCGCGAAGCCATCGGATGGGTGCTCGGAACGCCTGTTGATGCTGTGCGTCTACTCGAGGAACTCCCTGCGTTTGTCGTCTACGCGTCCGACGAGGACTGCACCGGCGTCCTCTCCTTCAACGATCACGACGTCCTCGCGGCCTCAGGAACAGCCGTGCCAGCCCTGAGGAATCCGACGCGGGGCAGCGATGGCAACGGTCGGTGACCTGGCTTGAGAAATTCGATCCACCCCGATCGAGAGAAGCGGGACCTTCCGCCCACGGCCTACACCGTCTGCGGCCTCCCGCAGCAGGGGGGGGGGCGGGCCTTGCGGCTGCGCGGGCATTCGCGCACAAGGCGACCAAGCCCAGGCGGTGGAGTTGCTGCGGTGAGGGAGCGACGGCACTCCCGTCGACGACAGCGCGCCCCTGGGACGCTAAGCTTCGCTCATCATGGTGACGATCTCCATCGACGACAAGCTTGCCAAAGAGCTCGAGGCGCTCGCGAAGGATCTCGGCAAGAGCGTGGACACGCTCGCGGGCGAGCTGCTCACGGGCACGCTCAGTGACAAGAAGCTCGAGGCGAAGCTCGCCCGCGCGCGGGCAGACGTCGCCGCCGGGCGAGTCGTCGACAACGACAAGATGCTTGCCTGGCTGAAGACTTGGGGCACGAAGGACGAGACCGAGCCGCCATCGTGCGACTGAGGTGGTCGAAGGAGGCGCGCGCTGACCTCATCGAGGCACGCCGCTTCGTAGCCGAGAACAACCCGCGCGCGGCATCGAGGCTGGCCGCGCGGATCGTCGACGCGGTCGAGCACTTGGAAAGGAACCCACAGATGGGACGCGCCGGCTTCTTGCCCGGCACGCGTGAGCTCGTCGTCGCCACGACACCCTACATCGTGATCTACGAGGTGCTGCCCGACCAGGTGAGTATCCTCGGCGTCGTTCACGGTCGCAGAGACCGATCACCGGAGCTCGACGACTGACCGCGATCGCGCATGACTGGCCCGCCTCCTCCGCAACCACCACCACGAGGGCGCCCTCGCAGGACTTGACGAACCCCGGGGAGTTCGCGCTCGTGCGCTTCGACCGGTAGTATTCGGCGCGTGTCACCTCGACGACTCCTGCTGTGCGCGGCGCTCGCGCTCTCGCTCTCGTGCCCCGCGGAGGAGCCGGTCGACGCGCGCGCCTTCATCGAAGCGCTGCTCGGCGCATCGTCGGCGTGCGAAGACTCGTTCCTGGCGCGGGCCGAGCCGGTCTTCGTCGGCGCGCAGCTGGCGGCGCAGGTAGAGGTGTCGATCCTCACCTTCGAGCGCAACCTGGCGAACGCCAAGGTGGAGTTCAGTCGACCGGCCTACAACGCGTGCCTGGCGGCCGCGCGCGCCGAGGAGTGCGCCACGCTGAGCAGCGAGACCGGCCCGTGCAGCAGCGTCTTTCGCGGCAAGCTCGACGCCGACGAGGTCTGCGCCGAGGCGGTCGAATGCGCGCCCGGGCTGTCGTGCTTCCAGGAGCGCGATCAGTGCGGCGTCTGCCGACCGAACGCCGTCATCGGCGACACCTGCGCCGATCGCAACTGCGAGAGCGGCGCCTTCTGCGACGAGGGCACGTGCACGGCCGAGCCCTCGCCCACGCAGTACGCGGCGGGCGATACCTGCGCCGCGGCCTCGGGCTGCGGCGGCATGCTCACCGGCCTCGCCTGCGTCGACACGCTGTGCGCGCCCATGGTGCTGGTCGTCGAGACCGAGGCCTGCGATATCGGCATCGGCGCCGTTCGCTACTGCATCGACTCGTCCTCGACCCACGTGTGCGAAGCGGGCGTGTGCTCGCGTCGGCCGGACGTGGGCAGCGCCTGCACGGCGGGCGGCGCGTGCGACGCCACCACCGGCGCCTGCGTCGACGGCCAGTGCCTGGACGAGGGCCAAGCGGGCGACACCTGCACCAACGGCTACGGCTGTCGCCTCGGGACGCGCTGCAGCGGCGGCACGTGCTCGTCGTTCACCAACGTGCCCGCGCCGCCGAGCTGCGAGTAGCTGCCGCCCAAGCTACAGGTCGAAGGGCCCGTAGAACTTCTCGGGCAGGCGCGCGCTGGCGTTCTGCGTCGACCAGTAGAACTGCTTCTTGGCCGCGTCGACGTAGGCGGTCTCGAGGCTGCCGCCCACGCCCGGGCTGTAGAAGCGCGTGGCGACCAGGTTCTTGGTCTTCGGCGCCTTGCTCATGGCGTAGCTGTCGAGGTTGGCGCCCACGCGCTGCATCACTGACTGGATGCGCGAACGCACGGTCGCTTCGCTGTCGCCCGCCGGCAGGCTCAGCTCGGCGAAGAAGCGGTTGAAGGCCTGCGAGGCGGCGGCGGTCAGGTGGTAGCTCGGGCCCTCGCCGACCGCCATGGTGAAGGCACGGCGCGGCAACTCGAAGGTGTCGACCAAGAGCTTGGCCTCGCCCGCGGTGACGCGGTTCTTCTTCGCCTCGGTGATGATGCGCGACGCCTCGAGCTGCGTGAGCGGCTCCGGGTTGAACGCGGTGCCCCCGGCGATGGCGGCCTTGACTTCCTTCATGACGCTGGTGATCGACATGGTGTCCTCCCCTGGATCGAGGCCGCATGGGTAGGCGGCAGTGGGTTCCTGTCCTACCTTTTCGGCGTTCGACGCTCCGTGTTGCGCCCCATCGCGACCTTTGGGATCGGGCGTCATGAGGCTCGCCCTCTGGGCTTCCGAGGACGACCTGGCGGCAGCGCGTGTGCGCGCGTTGGCCGAGGAGCGTGGCCACGCTGTGATCGCGGTCACGCCCGGCGCGCTCGGCGCCGACGCGACCGACCTCGCCTCCTGGGTGCTGTCCGCCGCCGACCTCGACGCCTGCGACGCGCACCTGGTGCGCGCGCTGCCCTCGCCGTTCGTGGTGCCCGCGGAGGGGGAGGACGCGGCCGGCGTGGCGCGCCGCGCCTTCGAGGCCCAGGAGCGCGTCCAGCTCGCGCACGCAGCGCTCGCGGCGGCGGAGGCGAAGGGCGCGCGCGTGGTGAACCCGTGCGCGTCCTTGCCCTTCGAGGGCAAGCCGAGCCAGCTCGGGGTGTTTTCGCGCGCGGGCCTGCCGGTGCCGCGCACGCTCATCACCAGTCTGCCGCTGGCCGCGCTCCGCTTCGTCGACGCGCTGGCGGCCGAGGGCGTGCAGGCCATCGCCAAGCCGCTGATCGGCGGCGCCACCGCCAAGGTCATCGACGGCGCTGCGCGCGCTCGGCTCTCGTCGCTTGGCCCGGCGCCGATCATCCTGCAGGAGCGCGTGCCTGGCGACGATGTGCGCGTCACGCTGGTGGGCGGCGCCGTGCTCTCGGCCGTGGTGATTCCAAGCGCGACGCTCGACTACCGAGACGACCCCGCCTACCTCGCGGGCCACGCCAGCTATCGGACCATCGAGCTGCCGGACGCGACAATCGCCCTGGCGCTGCGCGCCGCGGCGCTGTGCGCGCACGTCGTCTCGGGGGTGGACCTCAAGCGCACCGACGACGGTCGCTTCGTGCTGCTCGAGGCCAACGCAGCGCCGCGCTGGCTCGACATCGAGGAGAAGACGGGCGCGCCCGTCAGCGAGGCGGTGCTGTCGCTGTTGCTCAGCCGACCGACTTGACCGCGGCGCTGTTGACGATTATGCGCTCGAATTGCCCGCGCCCCGCGGGCGGCACCAACGTGAACACCGGCGCCCCCGGCTGGTAGTCGTCGGAGACGCCCTGCACCGAGCGCGAGTCGCGGAACGTGACGGTCAGGTTGCGCCCCTGCACGTCCTTGACCTGCTGGTTCGCCTGCAGGTGGATGAACACCGCCTTGACCTGCGCGATCGACAGCTCCTCGGTCTGGCCGCTGCCGAGCGGCTCGAGCTTGAAGCCGAGCTCGCCACGGCGCAGCGAGCGGATGGCGCCCTGGCGCTTCTCGCCGTTCAGCAGGTGCACGGTCACCTTGCGCTTGCCGGGGATGAGCAGGTTCGGGTCGGTGCTGTCGACGACCACCTCGTCCTCGGGCGGCGGCAGGATGCGCTTGGCGTACAGCGCCGCGAAGTCGTCGAGGAAGGCGAGCCCGGGCGGCACCGTCACCGTCACGGTGCCGCTGCCCGAGGCGCCGAAATCGAGCTTCTGCAGCTCCATCTCGCGCGGATCGATCGGCTTGAGCTCGCCCGCCGCCGAGGCCTCGATGACGGCGAAGCCCTCGTCGGCATAGCTGCCGTAGTACTGCTCGAGCGCGAGGTTCGACTCGGGCGGCGTGTAGGCGACCTCGGTCGCTTGCAGTTGTGCGACCGCATCGTCGGCGTCGGTCGCGCGCGGGCGCTTCTTGTTGGCGCGCACGGCCGCATCGGCCAGCGCCTCCGTGTCCTCGATCTCGGCCTGCGAGGCGTGCGCTTGTCGTGCCGAGAGCGGGTCGACCTTGGCGACCGCGTCGGACTTCATGGCGTTGCCGATCAGCTCGTTCGCCTTGCCGAAGTCGATGGCGAAGGCGTCCTTCTTCGGCACGTACGGCGCCGGCGCCTGCTTCTTCGGCGGGTCGGGGATGACGTCGTCGAACGGCGCCGCCACCGGCGGCGCGCCGCGCTTGGGCGGGTCGGGGATGACCTCGTCGTCGACGAAGGGGGCGGCCACCGCGCCCGGGCGCGCGCCGGCGGCCGGCGCCTTGGAGGACGACATGATGTCCGCCATCGAGAGGGGCTTGGCGCCTGCGGTGGGGACGGGCTTCGGTGCGCTCGAGGCGCTCGGGACCGGTTTGGGCGCGCTCGATGCGCTGGGCACCGACTTGGGAGCGCTCGACCCGCTCGGCACTGCCTTGGGCGCGCTCGAGCCGCTCGGCGCGACCTTGGGCGCGCTCGATGCGCTGGGCGCGACCTTGGGCGCGCTGCCGACGGGCTGCTGCGGTCCGGTGCGGTGCGCGCCGGCGTCGCGAATGGCCGAGTCCTCGAGCGACTGCGCGCCCGACTGCTGCTCGAGCGCGTCGCGCAGGTACGCCTTCAGCTCTTTGCGGCGCGCCTCGTCGGTCGCCGACAGCGCCTCGCCGCCCTTCTTGCGCGCGTTGAGCGTCTTCAGCTCGCGCACAAGGTCCATCAGGTTTGCCATCGAGCCCCCACCTTAGCAGAGGCCGGGCCCGGGCGCGCGACGGCGCCGCGCGTCAGTTGGCGCTGCGCTTGACGATGTCCCAGATCTCGTCCTCGCGCAGCACGCGGTTGGTCGCCTTGGCGCGCTGGAAGATCTGCTGCACCAGGTCTTCCGAGGCGTGGACGCGGCGCTTCTCGAGCCAGTAGCGCACGTTCGACAGCCCGCTCATGTGGCCGATCTCGATCTCCTGCTCGCGGCCGAACCAACCGGCCGGCACGCCGGAGTAGATGACGTCTGCCAGGTAGCGGTCGCCCTTCTTCTCGGCCTTGATGACCGCTGCCGCGTGCACGCCGGTGGCGGTGCGGAAGGCGTCGCGGCCGGACAGCGGGTAGTTGACCGGGATCTCCACCTTGGTGGCGTCGGCGGTCAGGCGGCAGTACTGCACCAGGTGGCTGACGTCGTGCTCGTAGGCGCCCATCAGCTTCAGGTTGATGATGATCTGATCGAGCGAGGCGTTGCCGACGCGCTCGCCCACGCCGAGGCAGGTGCCGTGCACGCGATCGGCGCCGTGCTCGAGCGCGAACAGCGCGTTGACCACGCCGAGCCCGCGGTCGTTGTGGCCGTGCCAGTCGACCTTGACGTCGACGCCGGTGGAGTCGATCAGGTCGCGTGTCCAGTCGATCAGGTTGTGCACGCCGTCGGGCGTGGCGTGGCCGACGGTGTCGCACAGCACCAGCCGCTTGCAGCCGAGCGAGACGACATGGCGGAACAAACGGTCGAGCGTGGGAGGCGGCGTGCGCGTCGTGTCCTCGGTGACGAAGGCGCACTCGAGCCCGTTCTTGACCGCGAAGCCGATGGCCTCGTCGGCCGAGCGCAAAAGGCGGTCCATGTCCCAGTCCTCGGCCAACAGGCGCACGGGGCTGGTGCCAAGAAAGCAGTAGGCGACGATGGGGATGCCGACCTCGTCGCGCACGCGCACGATCGGCTCGATGTCCTTCACCACCGTGCGCGCGGCGCAGTTCGGCAGCACCTTGAGCTTGTGGTCGCGCACGTGCGTGGCCAGCCGGCGCACGTCGTCGACCGCGCGCTGGCCGGCGCCCGGCAGGCCGATGTCCGCGGTGGTGATACCGAGCTTGTCCATCAGCTCGAGCATCTCGAGCTTGGTCTCGATGGGCGGATCGACGACGGACGGGCTCTGGATGCCGTCGCGCAGGGTCTCGTCGCACAGCTCGATCTTCTTGGGGAACACCACGCCGCGGCGCTTGCGCTCGTTCCAGTCGTAGATGATGGCGTCGGGCGAGGGCGTGCCGTCGCCCGGCGGGCTGCTCTTGCTGCTCACTTGGCCGTCCTCCTGCGCACGACGTCGAGCGCGATGAAGGCGGGGATGGCGAGCGCCGCGAACACCAGCAGCGGCTTCCATACCTCGACGAACGCTCGCTCACGTTCGAAGAAGAAGAACGCGGCGGTGACGGCGGCGGCGCCGAGCACCATGCGCACGGCCAGGTGGCGACGGTGCTCCGCCGGCGTCACAGCGCCTCCACCAAGAGCGCGATCCCTTGGCCGCCGCCTATGCAGGCCGAGCCGAGACCGTACTTGAGCTTGCGCCCCCGCAGCGCATGCACCAGGTGGGTGGTGATGCGCGCGCCCGAGGCGCCGAGCGGGTGGCCCAGCGCGATGGCGCCGCCGTCGACGTTGAGCTTGCTCTTGTCGCTGTGCGCGTCGAGCCCGAGATCCTGCGCGCAGGCCAGCGCCTGCGGCGCGAAGGCCTCGTTGATCTCGACCAGGTCCACCTGGTCGAGGTTGCCGCCGGCCCGCTGCAGGCAGGCGCGGATGGCGGGCACCGGCCCGATACCCATCACGGTCGGGTCGACGCCGGCGATGCCCCAGTTGACCAGGCGCGCGATCGGCTTGAGCCCGCGCTGCTCGGCGAAGGCGCGCGAGGCGATGACCAACGCGGCGGCGCCGTCGCAGATGCCGCTGGCGGCGCCCGCGTGGATGACGCCGTCCTTCTTGAAGACCTTGGGCAGCTTACCCAGGCTCTCGACCGTGGTGTCGGGGCGGCCGTGCTCGTCCGCGACGAACTGGATGGTCTCCTTGCCCTTCTTGACCTCGACCGGCACCAGCTCGTCGGCGAAGCGGCCGTCGCGCTGCGCCGCTGCGTGCAGCTTCTGGGAGCGCACGCTGAAGGCGTCGACCGTCTCCTGCGAGATCTTGTGCGTCTCGGCGAGCTTCTCGGCGGTCATGGCCATCGGCATGCCGGTGAAGGTGTCGGTGAGGGCGGACCACAGCGTGTCCTCGAGCGGCGGCGTCTTGCCGAAGGGCACGCCCCAGC
Source organism: Deltaproteobacteria bacterium (assembly GCA_016177705.1). Lineage (GTDB taxonomy): Bacteria > Myxococcota > UBA727 > UBA727 > VGSZ01 > JACOUT01. The sequence goes on along the minus strand of JACOUT010000013.1, from coordinate 207,743 downwards.
GCGCGTCGCGCAGCGCGAAGGGCGCCTGACTCATCGACTCGGTGCCGCCCACCAGTACGCACTGCGCGTCGCCGAGCAGGATCTGCTCGGCGCCGTTGACGATGGCCTGGAACCCCGAGCCGCACAGTCGGTTGACGGTGAGCGCCGGCACCTTGTGGGGCAGCTCGCAGCGCAGGCCGACGTGGCGCGCCAGGTAGATGGCGTCGGGCGAGGTCTGCATGACGTTGCCGAACACCACCTGGTCGACGTCGGTGGGCGCCACGCCGGACGCCATCAGCGCGGCGCGCGCGGCCAGCACGCCGAGGTCGGTGGCGCTGTGGTTCTTGAGCGCGCCGCCGAAGGTGCCGAAGGGCGTGCGCTTGGCGGACAGGACGACGAGGTCGGTGGTGCCGTGGGCTTTCATGCTCTCGGGGTAGTTTCCGCCGCCGTCGACGTCAACCGGCGCCTGCGCTACAGCAGCGCGATGGCGGCCAAGAAGAAGCCCAAGCCCGCGCCCCAAGGCCAGCTCGAGCTGGGCGCGCCGGCTACGTCGGCGGCCCCACTGGCGCCGGCGCCGGCGCCGGCCACCTCGGCCAAGGGCGCACGCCCGGTGCTCTACCTGGTCGACGGCTCGGGCTACATCTTCCGCGCCTTCTACGCGATCCGCCGCATGACGGCGTCGAACGGCCAGGCGACCAACGCCGTGTTCGGCTTCACCACCATGCTGCTCAAGGTGCTGAAGGAGCACGCGCCGAGCCACATCGCCATCGCCTTCGACCCGGGCGGCAAGAACTTCCGCCACGAGCTGTACCCCGACTACAAGGCGAACCGTTCGGCGCCGCCCGAGGACTTGCCGCCGCAGATCCCGCTCATCCACCAACTGGTCGAGCACCTCGGCATCACCAAGGTGGTGGTCAAGGGCTTCGAGGCCGACGACGTGCTCGGCACCTTGGCGCGGCGGGCGGAAGGGCAGGGCTACGACGTCGTCATCATCACCGGCGACAAGGACTTGATGCAGTTGGTCGACGAGCACACCTCGCTGATCGACGAGCTGCGCATGCAGAAGGGCTCGAGCGAGACCAGCGAGATAAGGCGTGAGCAGGTGATCGCCAAGTTCGGCGTGCCGCCCGAGCGCGTCGTCGACGTGCTGGCGCTCGCCGGCGACAGCTCCGACAACGTGCCGGGCGTGCGCGGCATCGGCGAGAAGACCGCCACCGAGCTGGTCAACCAGTGGGGCGACCTCGAGAGCGTGCTGGCCCACGCCGACGACGTGAAGCAGCCCTCGCGCCGCGAGAAGCTCAAGGCCGACGCCGAGGCCGCGCGCCTGTCGAAGCGCCTGGTCACCATTCGTGAGGACGTGCCGCTCGACCTCACCGTCGACGAGCTGCGCTATCGCGGCCCCGACCGCGCGGCGCTGCTCAAGCTGTTCAACCTGCTCGAGTTCCGCCGCATCATCAACGATCCGTTCGTGCGCGGCAGCGAGGCACCGTCGACGACGGCGCCGTCGAGCGAGGCGCCCGGCGCGGAGCACGGCGAGGCGCCGACCGCGTCGACCAGCGCGCCGACGACCGCGCCGGTGCTCGACCGCAGCGGCTATCGCACCGTGCTGGACGCTGCCGCGCTGCGCGAGGTGGCGCTCGAGCTCGGGCGCGCGCCCCGCTTCGCCGTGCGTACCGAGGTCGATGTGCCGGGCAGCCCCAAGGCCGCCTTGGTCGGTGTGGCGGTGGCCTGGGCGCCAGGGGCCGCCGCCTGGCTGCCGACCGCCGAGCTCGGCGCCGACGCGCTGCGCGCCGCGCTCGCGCCGGTGCTCGCCGATCGCGGCAAGCAGGTGATCGCGCACGAGGGCAAGACCGACCAGAACGCGCTGGTCGCCGCGGGCTATCCGCCGTTCGCGCTCGGCAGCGACCCGATGATCGCGAGCTACCTGCTCGACGCCGACGCCGACAACCACTCGCTGGCCAACCTGGCGCGCCGCGCGCTCGGCCACGCCGTCATCGACGCAGACGTGCTGTTCGGCACCGGCAAGAACGCCAAGCGCGCCGACCAGGTGCCCTACGCCGAGCTGGCGCCCTACGAGGCCGAGGCGGCCGACTGCACGCTGCGGCTGGCCGCGCTGCTCGACGAGCGCGTCGAGGCGGCCGGCCTCGCCTCGCTCTACAAAGACCTCGAGCTGCCGCTCGAGGCCATGCTCGGTGAAATGGAGCGGCTCGGCATCCGCGTCGATCCGGCGCGCCTGCAGAGCCTGTCCGACGACTTCGCGACCACGCTGCGCGCGCTCGAGCAGCAGGCGCACGAGCTCGCCGGCAGGCCCTTCAACCTCGACAGCCCCAAGCAGGTGGCCGAGCTGTTGTTCCAGGAGCTGGCGCTACCCGTCATCAAGCGCGTCCAGGATCGTCCGTCGACCGACGCCAGCGTGCTCGAGGAGCTGAAGGACAAGCACCCCTTGCCCGGCGTCATCCTCGAGCACCGCACCATCGCCAAGCTCAAGGGCACCTACGTCGACACGCTGCCCACCCTGCTCGACGAGCGCGGCCGCGTGCACACCACCTTCAATCAGGCGGTGGCGGCCACCGGCCGTCTGTCGTCGTCGAACCCCAACCTGCAGAACATCCCGGTGCGCACGGCGCTCGGCCGCAAGATCAGGGACGCCTTCATCGCCGACGACGGCAAGCTGTTGGTCTCGCTCGACTACTCGCAGATCGAGCTGCGCATCCTGGCGCACGTCACCGAAGACCCCGTGCTGGTCGGCGCCTTCCAGCGGGACGAGGACATCCACCAGCGCACGGCGAGCGAGGTGTTCCAGGTGCCGTTGCACGACGTCACCAAGGACCAGCGCAACGCCGCCAAGGCGATCAACTTCGGCCTGCTCTACGGCATGGGCGTGCAGCGCCTGGCGCGCGAGCTGGGCGTGCCGCGCGCCGTCGCCAAGGAGTACCACGACGCCTACAACGATCGGCTGGTGGGCGTGCGCGACTGGCAGAGCAAGCAGCGCGAGCGCGCGCTCGTCGACAAAGAGACGCGCACGCTGCTTGGCCGCCGCCGCACGCTGCGCGGCATCGACTCGAAGAACGGCGCCGAGCGCGCGCGCGCCGAGCGGCTCGCCATCAACACGCCCATCCAGGGCTCGGCCGCCGACATCATGAAGCGCGCCATGCTCGACGCCGACCGCGCGCTCAAGAAGGCCGTGCCACGCGCGCGCATCCTCTTGCAGGTTCATGACGAGCTGGTGCTGGAGGCGCCCGAGGGTGACGCCGCGCGCGCCATGGCGGTGGCCGGCGACGCCATGAGGGGTGCCTTCCCGCTGGCGGTACCGCTCAAGGTCGACGGCAGGACCGGGAGGACGTGGAATGACGCGCACTGAACAACCCGCTGGCAATGGCAACGGGCCGCGCAACGAGCCGCGCACCGACCCCAGTATCAACCCGAACCTCACCGCGTCGACGAGCAGCACCGACCGCCTGCCCGCGGGCGACGTGCAGCTCATGCTCGAGGAGGAGAACCGCGCGCTCGAGGAGGCCTACCGCGTCTCCAAGCGGCGCCTCGAGGCCATGCGCGACGTGGCGCGCGCCATGGCGGGCCGCCTCGATCTCGACGAGCTGCTGCGCACCATCATCGGCAAGGTGGGCGAGCTGTGCGACTGCGAGCGAGCCTCGCTGTTCCTGGTCGACGACGTGCGCGGCGAGATCTGGAGCCGCGTCTCCGAGGGCACCGAGCAGACCATTCGCCTGCCCATCGGACGCGGCGTCGCGGGCTCGGTAGCCAAATCGGGCATCGCGCTCAACCTGAGCGACGCCTACCAGGACCCGCGCTTCGATGCGTCTGTCGACGAGCGCACCGGCTATCGCACCAACAGCCTGCTCGCCGTGCCCATCCTGTCGCCCGAGGGCAAGACCACCGGCATCGTCGAAGCGCTCAACAAGCGCGTCGGCCCCTTCGGCGTCGAGGACGAGCGCCTGCTCGAGGCCGTGGCGGGCGAGATCTCGGTGGCGCTCAAGAACGCGCTCTTGTTCGACGAGGTGAAGAAGAGCCGCGCCGCGCTCGAGCGGCGCGTGCAGGAGCTCGACCTGCTGGTCGACGTCGAGCGCGCGCTCGCCGGCGCCGAGAGCGTGGACGCGCTGGTCGCGGTGGTGATGGAGCGCGCGCGCTCGCTGCTCGCGGCAGACGCCTCGCTGGTGGGGCTGGTCGAGGGCGCCTCCAGCATCGCCGTGCGCGCCTCCTTCGGCGACGGCGCCGACCGCGACCGGCTGCGCTTGGTGCCGCTCGGCACCGGCCTGATCGGCCACGCCATCGCCGCCGAGGAGAGCGCGCGCGTGGCCGACGCCGCCAGCGATCCCCGGCACGCCGCCGCCATCGCGGGCGAGCTCGGCCTCAAGCCGGGGCCGTTCCTGGTGGTGCCGCTGTTGTTCCTGCAGGGCGGCAGCGCGCGCGCCTACGGTGCCGTCGCCGTGCTGCGCAGCCAGGGGCGCGAGCCCTTCTCCGCCGACGACGAGCGCATCCTGGCGCTGCTCGGCGGCCGCCTCGCCGCCGCGCTCGAGGAGGCGCGCCGGCGTGAGAAGTCGAAGAACGAGGCGCAGCTCGAGCGGCTCGGCACCATGCTCGCCGGCATCGTGCACGATCTGAAGACGCCCATGACCGTCATCTCCGGCTACGTGCAGCTCATGGCCGTCGAGGACGACGCCAAGGAGCGCCAGACCAACGCCGACACCGTGCTGAAGAATTGCGACCAGATGACCTCGATGATCAAGGAGCTGTTGCAGTTCGTGCGCGGCGAGAGCTCCATCCTGATCCGCAAGGTGTTCCTGCAGCAGTTCGCCCTCGAGGTGGAGGACATGCTGCGCCGCCTGGTCGCGGGCAAGCCGGGCATCACGCTCGAGGTCAAGCTCGGCTACCGCGGCGCGCTGCGTATGGATGACCTCAAGATGAAGCGCGCGCTCGCCAACCTGGCCAAGAACGCCATCGAGGCGATGGGCGAGCGGGGCAAGCTCAGCTTCGCCGTCGAGCAGGTCGGCGATCAGGTCGAGTTCGCGGTGGCCGACACCGGCCCGGGTCTGCCGCCCGAGATGGAGGGCAGGCTGTTCGAGCAGTTCGCCACGCACGGCAAGAAGGAGGGCACCGGCCTCGGCCTGGCGTTGGTCAAGAAGATCGTCGACGACCACCGCGGCGAGGTGCGGGTGGAGTCCAAGCGCGGCGAGGGCGTCACCTTCCGCTTGCGCGTGCCGCTGTAGCTCGTGGGGCTTGAGGACCGGGCCGAGGGGCGAGGGTAGGCCCGCCTACGCGCCTTGCCGGTTCGGACCCTTGTCGTGGCGCCGATTCGCGCCGACACGATCGGCGGGTCGCGGTGGTAGGGCCGTCGTGGTGTCCTGCCCGGATGGGCGCTGCGGCGGGCCTACCCTCGCCCCTCGGCCCTTCGCGCAGGGTCGCCGGCCTGCGCGTAGGCGGCAGGCGGGCGCGGCGCGTGCGCCTTCACGACGACAACTTCGGTGACGACGTCGTTGCACGTCCCGTGACGTCGGCCGTGTCCGACAATGCCGGCGTAACCGGATGCGTCATGGAGGGCGTAGTCAGCGCCCGCGCTGTTCCCTGAGCTGCCGCATCATCTCATCGTGAGCGATGAGGCGGCCGGCCTTCATGTCGGCGATGCCTTCGGCGATCGCGGTTTCTTCTTCGGCATCGAGCTCGTAGTCCTCTCCGAGGGCCTCCTCGACGAGGCGGGCGAGCATCTTGTCGAGTGAGATGCCTTCCTCTTTCGCCGCCTTCATGGCGCGCTCAAGGAGGTCGTCTTTGAGGTTGAGGGTCACCGACGTCATGGGTCTACTTTATCGTCTGGGACCGCTGCCGTCGACGGCCTCTTCACGAAGGGATGCGTCCGCTCGTGAACCTCGACGAAACTGTCGATGGTCAAGAAGATCGTCAGCGACCACCGCGACGAGGTGCGTGTGGAGTCGCGGCGCTGTGGCGGCGTGACGTTTCGGATGCGCGTGCCGCTGTCGCTCGTGGCGGCTCGAGGGACGGGCCGAGGGGCGAGGGTAGGCCCGCCTCCGCGCCTTGCCGGTCCGGACCCTTGTCGCGGTGCCGATTCGCGCCGACACGATCGGCGGGTCGCGGTGGTAGGGCCGTCGTGGTGTCCTGCCCGGATGGGCGCTGCGGCGGACCTGCCCTCGCCCCCCGGCCCTTCGCGCAGGGTCGCGTAGCTGCGCGTGCTTCAGCAGTCGCAAGGCGACGCGCACTCCAGTTGGCTGCACGCCTTGACGCGTCCGTCCGATCGGCGCATTCTCATCGTTGGGGACGGGGGTCAAAAAAATGGGAACGACATCGAGAGGTCTCTCTCTCTCTCTCTCTCTCTCTCTCTCTCTCTCTCTCTCTCTCTCTCTCTCTCGCTCTCTCTCTAGCTGCGCGCTGCTTGCTGTGGCGTCGTGTGACGCGCCCAGTACCGAGATCGATGCGGTCGCGGGCCCTGCCCAAGCGAGCGCGCTCTCCGAAGCGGCGGGCGACGTGCAGGGCGCGCAAGAGCCGGCCTGTCAGGCGCTGGTGCTGCCGACCAGCTACGGTCTCAGAAGCGCGCAGCAAGCCGTGCAACTGGAGATCACGAGCGCGCTCCCGGTGGCGACCGAGGCCGTGGTCGAGGTTCTGGCTATCGACGAGACCCAGGTGACCAAGGTCGTGGTGCCGCTCGGCGCGGTGCCGGCAGCGTCCACCGTTGTGCTCGATCTCCCGGTCAGGAGCCTCCCTCATCCGCGGCGCGCGTTGAAGGTCGCGGGGGTGGTATCGCTCTTCACGAGCCTGCGTCTGCCAGACGGCGGCGGGCTCATCCCAGACTTCGACGGTGTGGACCTGATCTCGTATCACCCTGAACCGGGCGGGCTGCGGCTGTACGACGAGGAAACGCGGCGCACGCAGTTCCGTGGCGGCGCGCTCGACGACGCACTGGCGGCGACCATCCCGACCGACGGCGTGCTCGCGCCGAGCTACGTCGGGCCTACCATGCCGCTCGATTTGCAGCCGACCTTTTCCGGGGAGTCCGAACCCGACCCCGACCACGTGCTCCTTGGGGTGCAGCCATGAAGGCCGGTGCCATCGTCGTCGGCGTAGTAGCTGCCATCACCCTTGGTCTCGCCGCGCCCAGCCTCGCCTACAACACCAAGTTCTGCGTGACGATGCCCGTGACCTACAACGATTCGTCGGGCGGCGGTACCTCTTGGGAACTCCTGAGCGGCGCCAGCCCGGAGCGAACGGAGGACAACTTCACGAGCCAGTCCGGCGCGGTTGCGCCGCGTGGAGCGCTCTACCAGATCAAGAACGCCAGCAAGCAGGTGCTGATGAGCGGCTTCCTCGATGACGGCTTCGGCGCCTTCGGCGCCGGCTGCACCGGCTACTACACGGGGTGGCAGACACCAGCCACGATCACCGTCAAGACCAACGGTGTGATCCAGTCGAACGACCTCGGCGTGTACCTACCCGCACGCACGGTGTCGACGTTGATCGCATCCCTCGGGACCGTCCCCCAATCCGGTCCGCATTATGTGCTCATTACGCCTCCCGATGGCAACCACACGCGCGCTTGGCGGGGCTACATCGCGGGCGCCTATGCGCTCTTCCGTCACGCGGGCGGCGAGACCAACAACCACTACCAGTTCTATATTTGTGAGTGCCCGAACACTGACGGCGGTCCATGCGTGCCGCCGGTCGGCAACCCTCCGACACATTGCAGCTGTTCAGGAAACCCATGCATCGCAAGTAACAATACCGCCGGAACCATGCAGGTAACTGTAGACGCCGGAACAATACAGACCAGCGTTTTCAATCAACCAAGTATGAGCTCCAAGTTCATCCTCATTCATGAGATGGGCCATTTGATCGCGGAGTTCGTCACCGACCGGGTCGCCATGGGCGTCTCTTATGCCGATGAAGATCCGCTCGTTGACGGCCCGTGTGAGAATACCAACAACAATACTCATGCGTTCTGGTCACGCGAACTCGACAAGGCTGCGTTCGCTGAGGCGTTCGCCGACTTCTATGCAGCGGATGTTTGGAACGACCACAACGAAGATAACTGTGCATTCAAGTACTACGCCACCAATATCCATACGCAATCAGGTTGGCAAACCGGAGCTGCGTTCGACTGCGCAGGCGACGATGGTGCCGATCCGGGCACCGAACCAGATGACTTCACCAATGGCCAGAGCGAGACGCAAGTTGCGCATATCGAGAAATGCACCGCAACGAATCAGCCGCCAGATGACTACTTGAACCGCGGGGCAGAGATCGACTGGACACGCGTATTCTGGAACCTCCACACCGATGGCTCAACACCACCATCGTTCACCACCATCGCACGGTGGATCAGGGACTGCGGAGCGCCACCTCCCATCGGGAACGGTCCCTTCGGCAACGGAGAGGCGTTCACGCGGCTAGATGCCTGCGCCAACGGCCGTGGTGCGAATGACCCGCTCAACCTCATCTGGGACGTCGCCAAGAATGTCCACACCATCGACTACTCGTCGCACTAGCGGGCCTACTGCGTCGCCGGTGTTGGCGTCGCTGGTGTTGGCGTTGCTGCTGCCCTGCTGTACGTGGCCCGCTCGGCCTGACGCGGGCTGTGCCGGGGCTGTTTGCGCGGACGGCGGTGCGGCGGACGGAGGGCTCATCGATGGCGGGCCCCCCGAAGACTCCGGCATCGGACGGGAAGGGGAGGGAGAAGGCGAGCCCCCGCAGCCTACATGCTCGGACTGCGGGTTTCTCGGCACTTGCATCCCGCAACCGGAACGACTCGACGATCTGGTCGACGACGCTGGTGTGCCGCACTACGGGAATTGCGCATTCGCACTCCCGTTCGAGAACGACTGCACCAACGGCGAGTGCGCGACCAGCGATGCCCAGCGCGCCGTCATCGAGGGTGCGCACCTCGTGGCGGCGGAGCGCGGCTACCGAGTCGAGATTGCCGACGTCACCGGGGCACCTTACTCCATCAGGTTCCGCGGCGCCGTGGTGGTCGACTGGGCGAAGGCGTCACTCACCGTCACAGGCGCGACAGTCAGCGACGCCGGCGTCGTCGATCTCGACGAACTGCGTAGCCGCATGCCGAGGAGCGTGCCGCCCTCGCTCCCGTCGCTGGCCAGCCTGACCGATCTGCTGCGGACCTGCGACCCAGCGGTACGGCCAAACGTCTGCCACCTTGAGGCCGATACTGCGAGGCTGTTCGGGGTTCCGGTAGGGGTCTGCGGCACCGCCGCGATCACGCTCTGGAGCGACTATGAGCCCGACGCGGGGATCAGTGCAGTGGAGTGCCTCCCGAGCGAGCTTCCTTGCTGCTACTGGGAGGATTACCCGTAGGCGCCCTCGCGGTTGCGGCCCGTGCCCGTGCCCGATCCGTGTGTTATGCCGATGCGGTGAACAAGCCGCTCGCCATTGTCCTCGCCACGCTCGCATGCGTGGCGCTCGCGCGCTGTCCGCGCGGGCCGGACCCGGTGCCGGGCGCGCCGGAGGGCAGCGCATGCGGCGACGATCTCGACTGCGACAACGGCCTGGTGTGCGCGTGCGGCGAGTGCGTGCCCGCCGAAGGCGCCGGCGACGCGCTTGCCGTCTGCCCCACGCCAGACGACGGCTGCCCGGCCTTTCCGAGCGCATGCGTCGACAACTGCCAGACCCAGCTCTTCCTCGGCAGCGCCTTGTGCGTCGACGGCGCCGAGAGCTGCACGGCTATCGGCGGCGTGCTCGAGACCACCTGCATGTGCGGCGTGGTGCCCGCCGGCTACTACTGCGACGACGGCGACCTGGTGTGCAGCGTCCCCGGCACCACCGGCTGCCAGACCGGCGACTGCGGTGGACAGACGCCCTTCCTCTGCGTCACCTCGTGCGGCGGCACCGAGTTCGCCTCGAGCTGCATCGAGCACCAGCAGGCCTGCGACGCGACCGATGGCTTCCCCGTCGACGAGTGCGGCGGCGAGGAGTGCACCGACCCGCGCCCGCTCTGCCTGCTCGGCTGCGACCCGGCGCAGTCGCTCAACGCCGCCCAGTGCGTCAACGAGTCCGGCACGCTCGATTGGAGCTGCGCCGGCTTCTCGGGCTACGTGCCCGCCGACGAGTGCCCGTCCGAAGGGGAGGGCGAAGGCGAAGGTGAAGGCGAAGGCGAAGGCGAAGGCGAGGGCGAGGGCGAGGGCGAGGGCGAGGGCGAGGGAGAGTAGAAACAACGGCGGGTTGCGCGGATCCACGGAAAGTGCGTAATCCACTACGCACCTCGCCAGGTCGAGCGTTACACTTTTCCAGGCAACGATGAACGCGCCCCAGGCCATCCGACTGAACGACATCCTCGACGCGGTGCTCGCCTACCACCCGAAGGCGGACCTCGACGTCATCAAGAAGGCGTACGTCTACAGCGCCAAGGTGCACGCCGGTCAGGTGAGGAAGACCGGCGAGCCCTACCTGATGCACCCGCTGGCGGTCGCCAACATCCTCGCGCACCTCAAGCTCGACGAGGCGAGCGTGGTGGCGGGCCTGCTGCACGACACCGTCGAAGACACGCTGGCCACCATCGAGGAGGTGGAGGAGCTGTTCGGCAAGGACGTCGCCTCCATCGTCGACGGCGTCACCAAGCTCGGCCAGGTGAAGTTCAACACCGCCGAGGAGAAGCTGGCGGAGAACTTCCGCAAGATGCTCGTGGCCATGAGCCGCGACATCCGCGTGCTCCTGGTCAAGCTCGCCGATCGCCTGCACAACATGCGCACGCTCGAGCACATGAAGCCCGAGAAGCAGGAGGCCATCGCGCGCGAGACCATGGACATCTACGCGCCGCTCGCCAACCGCTTGGGCATCAGTTGGCTCAAGATCGAGCTCGAGGATCTGGCGTTTCGCTACACCAACACGCGCGAGTACGAGGAGCTGGCCGACAAGCTCGGCAAGACGCGCAAGGATCGCGAGAAGTTCATCGACGAGGTCACGCGCGAGATCGCCGAGGTGCTCAAGAAGGCGGGCATCCAGGGGTACGAGGTCACCGGGCGCCCCAAGCACCTGTGGTCGATCCACAAGAAGATGGCGACCAAGAACATGCCGTTCGAGGAGGTGTACGACCTGATCGCCTTCCGCGTCATCGTCGACAGCGTGGGCCAGTGCTACGAGACGCTCGGGCACATCCACGGTCTTTGGCGGCCCATCCCCGGCCGCTTCAAGGACTACATCGCGATGCCCAAGCCCAACGGCTACAAGTCGTTGCACACGACGGTGATCGGGCCCAAGGCCGAGCGCATCGAGATCCAGATCCGCACGCGCGACATGCACGAGGTGGCCGAGGAGGGCATCGCCGCCCACTGGGTCTACAAGGAGAAGGGCTCGGTCGAGGCCAAGGAGAGCGACCGCAGCGGCTTCGGCTGGCTGCGCCAGTTGATGGACTGGCAGCGCGACCTGAAGGACCCCTCGGAGTTCTTGGACAGCGTCAAGTTCGACCTGTTCTCCGACGAGGTCTTCATCTTCACGCCGCAGGGCCACGTCATCGAGCTGCCGCGCGGCTCCTCGCCGGTCGACTTCGCCTTCGCCATCCACTCCGACGTCGGCATGCGCTGCGCCGGCGCCAAGGTGAACGGCCGCATCGTGCCGCTGCGCTACACGCTGCGAAACGGCGACACCTGCGAGATCATCACCAACAAGTCGCAGCGCCCCAACAAGGACTGGCTCGAGTTCACGCGCACCTCGCGCGCCAAAACCAAGATCCGCACGCACCTGCGCACGGCGGAGCGCGATCGCGCGCTCTCCATCGGCCGCGAGCTGATGGAGCGCGAGTTCAAGCGCTACCAGGAGAGCGCCGCCAAGTACCTCAAGCCCGAGCTGCTCGATCAGTTCGCCACCGAGAAGTACCGCACGCTCGACGAGCTGTTGATCGCGGTCGGCTACGGCAAGCTCGGCGCTCCCCTGGTGGTCGAGCGCGCGCTGCCCGACGAGGTGCGCACTCGTCCGCCCGAGGCGGCGCCCAAGAAGAGCCGCCTGTCCGAGCTGATCGATCGCGTCGCGCGCAGGAACGCCTCCGGCGTCAAGATCGAGGGCATCGAGGACATGCTGGTGCACTACGCGCGCTGCTGCTCGCCGGTGAAGGGCGACAACATCGTCGGCTTCGTCACGCGCGGCCGCGGGCTGACCGTGCATCGCAAAGACTGCACCAAGGTGCTCGAGCTCGACCCGGAGCGGCGCATCCACGTCTCCTGGGACTCGAGCAGCTCGTTTTCCCGGTCCATCTCGCTGCGCGTGGTCACCGACGACCGCGAGGGCATGCTGGCCGACCTGTCGGGCGTGTTCTCCAAGAACTCGATCAACATCAGCGAGGCCAACTGCAAGGTGCTCGCCGATGGCCAGGCGGTGAACACCTTCAAGTGCGGCATCAGCGACATTGAGCAGCTGCGCCGCATCGTCAAGGCGCTCGAAGCGGTCAAGGGCGTGCACGGCGTCGAGCGAGCACGCAGCCAGGACGGCTAGCACTGCGGTAAAGTCGGGCGCATGCAGGGGCACATCGTCGCGGTCTTGCACAGCGACCTCTCGCCCGACGAGCGCGTCGAGCGTCTGAGCCGCGTCTTGTCGATCACGCCCTATGAGGCGCGCCAGCACGCGACCGTGCCGCCGCCGCGGGCGTTGGTGTCGCGGCCCACCGCCGCCGACGCCGCTGCCCTGGCCGAGCGCCTCGGCGGCGAGGGCATGCCGTCGGCGGTGTTCCACAAAGACGGCCTGTTGACGGACGGCAAGCGCTTCCTGACGCGCACGCTGCTGGTCCGCGACGACGGCGTGGCGGGCGCTCGCAAAGACGGCGCGCAGGCGCAGCTCGTCTGGGGCGACGTGGCGGCGGTCGTGGTCGGCGTGCGCAACCGCCTCGCCTTCGTCGACATCATCGACGAGCTCGGCGGCGCCTTCACCGCCCGCGAGCGCGAGACCCAATTCGATGGCTGCGGCCTGCCGGTAGCGGGAGGGCGGGCCGGCGTGCTCGCGCTCGCCCAGCACGTGCGCGCCTGCTCGAACGGGCGCTTCGACGACCGCTTGATGAAGCCCGCCACGCTGGCACAGGTGTGCGGCCCCTTCGCGGCGTCGCCGCTGGTGGACGACCTGGCCGAGGCCATCCTGGTGCGCTCGCTCCTCTCCTGATCGGCCTTCGGCTCCGCCCGTCGCCCTGTCGCCGTTTCCGGCGAACCCTGGACAGGGCGGGCCGCATGGGCCAACACCGCCCCCGCCATCGACCCACCAACCCGGTCATCGCTCAGGAGGCGGTTCACATGCGGCGCGCGATCTCGACGGACAAGGCTCCCAAGGCCATCGGCCCCTACTCCCAGGCCATCGCGGTCGTGCCCAAGGAGCTGGTGTTCTGCTCGGGGCAGATCCCCCTCGACCCCAAGACCGGCCAGCTCGTCGAAGGCAACATCTCGGTGCAGACCGAGCGCGTGCTCGACAACATCGCCGGCCTGTTGAGCGCCGCCGGCTGCTCCTTCGACGACGTCGTCAAGACCACCTGCTGGCTGTCGGACATGGGCGACTTCGCCACCATGAACGAGCTGTACGCCAAGCGCTTCTCCAAGGAGCCGCCCGCGCGCTCCACGGTGCAGGCGGCGCGCCTGCCGCGCGACGTCATGGTCGAGATTGAGGTCATCGCCGCCAAGCGGTGAGCGCAGGAGCACGCATGCCCGCCAAGAAGAAGAAGCCCGCTCCGAAGAAGGCGGCGAAGCCCGTCGGCCGCAAGCCGAAGCCCGCTAGCCGCAAGCCGAAGCCCGCGCCCAAAGGCCGCGCAGCCCCGCTGCCGCCGGTGACGCGCTTCTCCTCGTCGACGGCGGCGCCGCCGGCGACGACCTTCCAGGAGGTCATCCTGCGCTTGCAGCGCTTCTGGGCCAACAAGGGCTGCCTGATCGTGCAGCCCACGCGCACCGAGGTGGGCGCGGGCACGCTCAACAAGCACACCTTCCTGCGCGTGCTCGGCCCCGAGCCGTGGAACGTCGCCTACGTCGAGCCCTCGTCGAGGCCTACCGACGGTCGCTACGGCGAGAACCCGAACCGGCTGCAGCACTACTACCAGTTCCAGGTGATCCTGAAGCCGAGCCCCAAGGACATCCAGGAGCAGTACCTCGACAGCCTACGCGAGCTCGGCATCGACCCGGTCGCCTTCGACGTGCGCTTCGTCGAGGACGACTGGGAGCACCCCGCGCTCGGCGCCGCCGGCCTCGGCTGGGAGGTGTGGGCGCAGGGCATGGAGGTGACCCAGTTCACCTACTTCCAGCAGTGCGGCGGCCTCGATCTGCCGCGCGTCTCCGTCGAGCTGACCTACGGGCTCGAGCGGCTCGCGATGTATTTGCAGAACGTCGAGAACGTCTACGACCTGGTGTGGGCCGAGCTGCCGAGCGGGCAGAAGATCAGCTACGGCGACGTGCACAAGCAAGACGAGCTCGAGTGGTCGCACTACAACTTCAAGCAAGCCGACACGGCGGCGTTGCTCGCGCAGTTCGGGCAGTTCGAGGCCGAGGCCAAGCGCCTGCTCGCCGTCGAGGAGCCGGGACCGCTGGTGCTGCCCGCCTACGAGCACACGCTCAAGTGCTCGCATTGGTTCAACGTGCTGCAGGCGCGCGGCGTGGTCAGCCAGACCGAGCGCGCGGCCTACATCGCGCGCATCCGCGACCTGGCGCGCGGCTGCGCCGAGACCTACCTGGCCTCGCGCGCATCGCGCGGCTTCCCAATGCTGAGCGGCACCGAGCGCGCACTCTTCGTCGAGGGTCCCCATGCCTGAGCTGTTGTTCGAGATCGGCTGCGAGGAGCTGCCGGCCGGCTTCATCGATCCCGCGCTCGCGTTTCTCGAGCGGGCCGTCGACGATGCGCTGACGGCGGCGCGCCTGCCGCACGGCCGCGTGCTCGCCGACGGCACACCGCGGCGCCTGGTGGTCATGGTGGACGACGTGGCGGCGCGCCAGTCCGACCTCGAGGAGGAGCTGCAAGGCCCGCCCACGAGCGTCGCGTGGAGCGTGGGCGCCGACGGTTCGCGCACCCTCACGCCGGCAGGCGAGGCGTTCTTGAAGAAGAACGACCTGCGCGCGAGCGACCTCTACGAAACGCCGGGCAAGAAGGGCACGGTGATCGCGGCCAAGCGGCGCGAGACGGGCCGGCCCGCGGCCGAGGTGCTGGGCGCGCTGCTCGAGGGGGTACTGCCCAAGATCCCCTGCAAGAAGACCATGTCGTGGGGCGACGGGCGCGCAACGCACAAACAGGTTTTCGCGCGGCCCGTGCAATGGCTGTTGGCGCTGTTCGGCGGCCGTGCGCTCTCGGTGCGCTTCGCCGACGTCGTCAGCGGCGACACCACACGCGGCCACCGCTACCACGCGCCCGCCGAGGTGAGAGTTACGAGCGTGAGCCAGTACCGCGCCGCGCTCGAGCAAGGCCAGGTGGTGCTCGATCGCGCCGAGCGCAAGCAGCTGATCCGCGAGCTGGCGGGCAAGCTCGCCAAGGAGGCGGGCGGCGAACTCCTCCCCGACGAGCCGCTGCTCGACATCGTCAAGAACCTGGTCGAGAAGCCCTTCCCGGTGCTCGGCCACTTCGAGGAGCGTTTCTTGGAGATGCCCAAGGAGCTGCTCGTCTCCGAGATGCGCGAGCACCAGAAGTACTTCGCGGTGGTGGACGGCACGGGCACGCTGCGCCCCGCCTTCGTCGTCGTCGCGGGCAGCGAATCCCCGCAGAAGGCCGCGCTCGCCGCAGGCAACGCGCGCGTGCTGCGCGCTCGCTTCGAGGACGGCGCCTTCTACTTCCGCACCGACCGCGAGAGCACGCTCGCCTCGCGCGGGCCGCGCTTGAAGCAGATGGTGTTCCAGCGCGAGCTCGGCACACTCGCCGACAAGACCGAGCGCCTGCAGGCGCTATCCACCCATCTCGGCATGCGCATGGGCCTGGCGCAGGCGACGCTGGTCGGCGTGTTCCGCACCGCGGCGCTGTGCAAGTGCGACCTGGTCACCGGCGTCGTCAACGAGTTCCCCGAGCTGCAGGGGGTGATGGGCCGCACCTACGCGCGGCACGACGGCGAGCCCGCGGCCGTGGCCGCGGGTATCGAGGAGCACTACGCGCCGCGCCACGCGGGCGCCGCGCTGCCCACCGGCGTCGAGGGCGCCATCGTCGGCATCGCCGATCGGCTCGACACCATCGTCGGCATCATCGGCATCGGCAAGGCGCCCACCGGCTCGGCCGATCCGTTCGCGCTCCGGCGCGCGGCCATCGGCTGCGCGCAGATCATGATCGGACACGGCTTCCGCGTCTCGCTCGAGGACGCGGTCACCTTTGCCGTGTCGGCGTACCGCACCCAGAAGAAGCTCGAGAAGGTCGATCCGGTCGCGCTCATCAAGCAGACGGTCGAGTTCCTTCGTGGGCGAGTGCGCGGCGTGCTGGTGGAGCGCGCCGCAGCGCAAGGGCTCGCCGGCGCGGAGGACATCGTCGACGCCGCCATGGCCGCGCGCGGCGGCGTCAACGACCTGCCCGACGTCGACGCGCGGGTCACCGCGCTCGCCAAGCTGCGCGCCGAGCAGGGCGCGTCCTTCGTGTCGCTCGCGGCGACCTTCAAGCGCGTGGGCAACATCCTGGCGCAGGCGCGCCAGAAGGGCCTGGCGCCGACCGAGCTCGACCCGTCGCGGCTGGTCGACGACGCCGAGCGCGCCCTCTACGACGCGCTCGCCGGCGTGGAGGCGCGCGGCATGCCGGAGGGCGTCGACCTCACCGAGCTGCGCGCCCGCGGCGCCGCCGACCTGGCGCGGCTGCGGCCCTCGGTCGACCGCTTTTTCGACAAGGTGCTGGTGATGGCCGACGACCCGGCGCTGCGCGACGCGCGGCTCGGCCTGCTGGCGCGGCTCGAGGAGCAGCTCGTCGAGGTCGCCGACTTCACAAAAGTGCAGCTCGAAGCGTAACGCTCAGCGCTTGCCGAGGAAGCGCTGCAGCACGCCGAGGCGGCTTCTGGTCGCTGGTGAGGCCTCGGTCGGTGGGCGGCGCAGCTCGCGGTCGGTCTCGATCTCATCGTCGGGGAGCAGCGGCGCCGCGCCGCGTACGCCGTCGGCAGTGTCCTCGCCCGCGACGGTGGCGGCCTCGTCGACGGCGGGGGCCGGCGGCACCTCGACGTCCTCGGCCACGGTGGCCTCGTCGAGCGCCGGGTTTGCCAGCGTCGACGCCGGGCGCGCGAGCCGTTCGGAGAACACGTCGTCCTCGTCGGGCTCGTCGGCCGCGGCCTGCACCGCCGCGCCCACCACGTCGACCACGCGCCGCCCGGGATCGGTCAGGCCGGCATCGAACTCACGGGGCAGCTCGTCACCATCACCGACCGTGTCGGACGAGGCGTCGCGCGCGAGCCATTGGCTCGACGCGATGGCCTGGTCGAGCGCCTCGCCACCCTGCGCGCGCGCCTCCTCGAGCGCGCCGACGCGCTTGGTGCCGGCGGCGGGCCAGGTGAGCACCTCGAGCGCCACCGGTTCGTGGGTGCGCCGCGCGACCATGAAGGCGATGCCGAGCGGTCGCTGCGGTCGCGGCTCGACGATGGGCCACGCCGGCGGCTCCGGCAGCGGGCGCGCCGGCAGCGCCGTGCGATCGGGCTCGGACGCTTCGGCGGTCGGCTCGCTCGCGTCGAGGCCGTGCTCGGTGCGCCCCTCCCAGTCCGCCGCGCCCGAGGAGGAGGTCGGCGGGGCGACGGTCTGGTGATCGGCGGTCTCGAAGTCGGCAGCTTCGAGGCTCGGCAGCTTCGAGATCGGCACCTCGTGGCTGCCCGTGGAGTCCTCGTCGACCGGTGAGACGTCCTCGTCGGAGACGACCTCCGGCTCCGCCGGCGGCGGCGGGGCAGCCGCGAGCTCGCCGGCGGGAACAACCGGGACCGTCACCGAGGCGGGCACCGCCAGCGGCGCCACACGCGGCCCCGTGACGTCGATCAGCGGACGGCGGTCGAACAGCGCGCCGCGCCGCTCTTCCTCGACGAGCTGGGCGTCGGATACGGAGCGGAGCAGATCGACGTCGGTCGGCACTTGTTCGAAGGCGGAGCTGCCACCCGCGCCAGGGAGGTCCGGTAGGCCGTCCAAGGAGACCGCGGACGGCACGTCGGCGCCGACGCGCACCGGCGGAGCGGGCAGGTGGTGGTCGGGGACCTCGCGCGGTAGGGGCGACAGCGCGGCGACCGGCGCCTTGTCGAGGCTCCGCTCGAGCGAGAGCCCCATCAGGCGCGGGGCTGGCGCGTGCCAGGACGGCTCGGGCGCCGTTGGCTGTGGCTGCGCCCCGGTTTCGAACAGCGAGGCGGGGAGCTTGCGCGGCGTCGGCACCTCCTTCTTGCCGCGGTCGATGGCGGGCGCCTTGAGCCGCGAGCCTGGTGGACGCACGCGCACGCCGGCCCCGCCGCGCCGCCGCATGCGCTGGGCGCGGGCCTCGCAGCCGTCGCGGAAGCGGTCGATGGCGATGCCGGTGCCCGGCTCGCGCCCGGGCGGCACCAACGTGGGCGGGTAGGCCCACGCGATCACGCCGTCGAGCGCCAGCGCGGTCTCGCCGGCGGCGGTGGCCACCTCGACCACCACGCTGGCGCCGACACGCGGCTCGTCGGGCAGGCTGCCGAAGGAGCCGTGCGCCAGGAACAGCTCGCGCTCGCCGAGCCGCTCGGCGAAGCCCGCCTCGAGCTCCTCGAGCGTCGCGTAGTCGAGTCGCGCCGCGATGCGAATCGGTCCTACCGCCAAGCAGCCTCCTCGATGTAACCCTCGCACAAACCGAGGGGGCGAGGGCGCGCGTCCTGCGGCTGTTCCCCTCGTCGCCCGATGCGACCAATCCCTACCAGGGTGCTGGCGCCTGCGCACGTGGCGGCAGCCCAAGGCCCGGGCTTGCGCGCACCGCCGGCATCGGTGGTATTTGCACAGCGGCCGGATCCGCCACTCGCCGGATCCACCCGTGGGGAGAAGCGATGGTGTCATTGGTCCAGCGGTTCGCGATGCTCGGCGTCCTGGTAACTGCCGTGCCGGTGGCTGCCGAGAGCGGACGCCTCAACCTCGACGTCGACCTCGCGCTCGGCGCACCCTTCACCGGACGCTACGGCTCGACCGTGGTCGAGGGGCTCGGCGCCGCCCAGGCCTACGGCGGCCATCTGGTGGCGGGCCTCGACTACCAGGTGTTTCGCCCGCTCGCGCTCGAGGTCATCGGCGGCGCCGGCTTCCAGGTGATCCCGCCGATCACCAACGCGTACAACGGCCAGGCCGAGGAGTTCACGGTGGCGCCGCAGCTCTACGTCGGTGCGGGGCCGCGGCTGCGCTTCTTCGACGACCAGCCGGGCGGCAACCTCTGGACCGCTGCGCACGTCGGCGTCGGCGTCTTCGACGGCGCGCAGTTCGGGCTCGACGCCGCGCTCGGCTACCAGCTCGGCATGGGCGCGCTCTCGATCGGACCCTTCGTGCGCGCCATGCTGCTGTTCGACTCGGGCACCGCGGCGCGCCACACGCTGCTCGGTACCGTCGGCCTCGCTGCGTCGTTCGACGCCATCCCGTTCGAGGTGCCGCCGCCGCCCATGCTCGATCGCGACGGCGACGGCGTCAATGACGACGTCGATCGTGCGCCCGACGATCCCGAGGACAAGGACGGCTTCGAGGATCAGGACGGCGCCCCCGAGCCCGACAACGATCGCGACGGCGTGCTCGACGGCTCCGACCGCTGCCCGAACGAGGCCGGCATGAGCAGCTTCCACGGTTGCCCGCCGCCGCCCGTGCTCGACAAGGACGGCGACGGCATCAACGACGACGTCGATGGCGCGCCCGATCAGCCGGAGGACAAGGACGGCTTCGAGGACGGTAACGGTATCCCCGACCCGGACAATGACAAGGACGGCGTGCTCGACGTCGACGATCGTTGCCCCTTCGAGCCCGGCATCGCCGACGAGCAGGGCTGCCCACTCGTCGACACCGACAAGGACGGCGTGGTCGATCGCGCCGACAACTGCCCCGCCGAAGCAGGCCCGGTGGACAACCAGGGTTGTCCGGCGGCCAAGAAGCAGCTCGTCGTGGTCACGCGCGAGGCGCTCAAGATCCTCGACATGGTGTACTTCGACACCGGCAAGGCAACCATCCAGCCGCGCAGCTTCCCGCTGCTCGATCAGGTGGCGGGGATCATCGTCGAGAAGACGTGGATCAAGCAGGTGCGCGTCGAGGGCCACACCGACAGCCAGGGCGTGCCGGACAAGAACCAGAAGTTGTCCGACGCACGCGCCAACTCGGTGCGCGATTACCTGATCAAGAAGGGCGTCGACGGCTCCCGCCTGGTGGCGCAGGGCTTCGGCCAAGACAAGCCGATCGCGAGCAACGACACGGCGCGCGGCCGCGCGTCGAACCGCCGCGTCGAGTTCAAGGTGGTCGAGGCGGAGTAGGCCGCCGCGGCGGCTCGTCAGCCCGCGCGCCGCACCAGCTCGACCGCCAGCTTGAACGCCTCGTCGAGCTTGCCGGGCGCGCTGCCGCCCGCCTGCGCGAAGTCGGGCTTGCCGCCGCCTTTGCCGCCGACCACGGCCGACAGCTCGCCGATCATCTTGCCCGCGTGCAGCTTGCCGACCAGGTCGGCGGTGAGCGCGACCAAGAGCGTCACCTTGTCGTCGCCGGACGGCAGCCCGAGCACCACCACGCCGCTCTTGAGCTGGTCGCGCAGCTTGTCGGCGTAGTCGCGCAGGCTCTTTGGGTCGACGTCGGTGAGGCGCTGCGCGAGCACCTTGATGCCGCCGACGTCAACCGCCGCGCCGACGGCGTCGCCCGCGGCCTGCGTCTGCGCCTTCTGCCGCCCCTTCTCGAGCTCGCGCTCGGCCGCGCGCAAGCTCTCCTGCAGCTTCTCGATGCGCGCCGGCACCTCGTCGACGCCGATCTTGAGCGCGCGCGCCGCGTCACCGAGCAGCGCGCTCTGCTTGCGCACCAGCTCGAGCGCGCCCTTGCCGGTGACCGCCTCCAAGCGGCGCACGCCGGCGGCGAGCGGCCCTTCGCTGGTGACGCGAAACAGTCCGATGTCGCCGGTGCGCCGCACGTGGATGCCGCCACACAGCTCGACGGACGGGCCCTTCGTGGTTGGGAACGCGACCACGCGCACGCGCTCACCATACTTCTCGCCGAACAGCGCCATCGCGCCCTTCTTCTTGGCGTCGTCGATCGCCATCTCCGCGATGTCCGCGCTGACGTTCTCGAGCACCATGTCGTTGACGATGTCTTCGACCTTCCGCAACTCGTCGGACGTCATGGCCTCGAAGTGCGAGAAGTCGAAGCGCAGCCGCTCGGGCGACACCATCGAGCCCTTCTGCGTCACGTGCTCGCCGAGCACCTTGCGCAGCGCCCAATGGAGCAGGTGCGTCGCCGAGTGGTTCTTGCGGGTGCGCTCGAGCCGCTCGCCGTCGACGCGCGCCTCGACCGTCTGGCCCACCTCGACGCCACCCTGCACGATCTCGACCTGGTGCAAGTGCAGCTCTGCTTCCTTCTTGGTGTCGGCGACCTTGAGCACGGCGCCCGCCGAGCGCAGCTCGCCGCTGTCGCCCACCTGCCCGCCGCTCTCCCCGTAGAAGGGGGTGCGATCGAGCAAGACCAGGCCGCGCTCGCCCTGGCCGAGCGCGCCCACCTTCTTGCCGTCCTTGAGGAGCGCGACCACGCGGCCCGCTCCCTCCTGCGCGCCGTAGCCGAGGAACACGGTGGCGCCCACCTCACCCTTGAGCTGCTTGTAGAGGTCGGCGGTGCCCGCGGTGCCCAGCTCCCCGGCTGAGACCTCGGCATGCGCGGCCTCCGCTTTCTTGAAGCCATCCCAGTCGATGTCGAGGCCGTCTTCGCGCGCCATCTGCGCCGTCAGGTCGGGCGGGAAGCCGTGCGTCGCCTTGAGATCAAAGACCACGGCGCCGCCAATGAGCTTCTTGCCGCTCGCCTTGACGGTGGAGCGGTAGAGATCGAGGCCCTTCTTGAGCGTGCGCCGGAAGGCCTCCTCCTCGGTCGTGACCACCTTCTCGAGCAGGCTCTTGGCCGCGCGCAGCTCGCCGTAGTGGCCGCCGAACAGCTCCACCACGCGCAGCACCGGCTCATGGAAGAACAGATCCTTGAAGCCGAGCTGCTCACCGAAGCGGATGGCTCGGCGCATGATGGAGCGCAGCACGTACTCGCGCGTGCTGTTGCCGGGCAGCACGCCGTCGGCGACCAGGAACGCGGTGGTGCGCGCGTGGTCGGCGATGACCCGCATGGCGACGTCCTCGGCGCCGTCGGAGGAGCCGTACTTCTTGCCGAGCTTCTCTTCCGAGAACGAGATGAGCGGGCGCAGCAGGTCGCTGTCGTAGTTGGACGCGCAGCCGTTCATCACCATGGCGAGGCGCTCGAGGCCCATGCCGGTGTCGACGGAGGGGGCGGGCAGGGGGATGAGCGAGCGGTCGGCCTGGCGATCGAACTGCATGAACACCAGGTTCCAGATCTCGAGCACGCGGTCGCCCTCAGGATCGTCGCCGCCGAAGGCGCCCTTGACCGCGCCGCGCTCGAAGTGGATCTCGGTGCAGGGGCCGCAGGGGCCGGTGTCGCCCATCTGCCAGAAGTTGTCCTTGGCGGAGTGGCGCGAGATGCGGCTCGCGGGCACGCCGATCTTCTTCCAGAGCTCCTCCGCCTCGACGTCGGCGGGGGTCTGCGCGTCGCCCTCGAACACCGTCACCGAGAGGCGCTCGGCTGGGATGGGGAGGTCACGCGTGAGGAAGGTCCACGCGTGGTGGATGGCGGCCTCCTTGAAGTAGTCGCCGAAGGAGAAGTTGCCGAGCATCTCGAAGAAGGTGTGGTGGCGCGCGGTGCGGCCCACGTTCTCGAGGTCGTTGTGCTTGCCGCCGGCGCGCACGCACTTCTGCGAGGAGGCCGCGCGCTGGTAGGGCCGCTTCTCCCGCCCGGTGAACACGTCCTTGAACTGCACCATGCCGGCGTTGGTGAACAAGAGCGTGGCGTCGCCCTGGGGGACCAAAGGGCTCGACGGGGCCACGAAGTGGCCGTTCTTCTCGAAGTAAGACAGGAAGCTCTTGCGCAGCGTCGCGCCGCTCACGGGAGTGCCGAGGGTCATGGCAGGGCCCTACCAGCGTCGAGCGGGCCCCTCAATGACGACCAGGGGCGGAATCGGGGGCAGGGGGTCGCCGGTTTGCTCCGTCGGAGCACACCCACGCCTACGCTGTCTCACCCCTTGGCTCACTCGACCCACGAACCGGCGTGCCTACAAGGAACTCGCTACAGTCGGTGCAGGTCAGTGCACCCGATCGGAGTCCGTATGCAGCGCCCTCGCCACGCCGCCGTCCTGGTCCCCCTCGTCGCCATGCTCGCCATCCCCGCCTCGGCGCACGCGGGCCCGCCACACGAGCACCCGGCCGGCGACGGGGTCGCCGAGGGGGGCGTCGCCGAGGGGGGCGCCGAGCTGCGCGAGCTGCCGTGGCAGCACAGCGGCGTCGACGTCGAGGCGCTGGCGGCGGTCGCCACCGACGGGCTCTTGATCGACTTCGACGACGACCTGTCGGATGAGGCCATCGAGGCCATCGAGCGGGAGACCGGCCTCGACCTCGAGGACACCACCAAGTTCGCGGACGGCAACCTGTGGGTGCTGCGCGGCACGCCGGCCGACATCGAGCGGGCGGTGCACGCCCTCAAGGCTCGCCGCGACATCGAGGGCGTCGAGCCGAACGCGGTCTACTCGCTGTTCGACCAGGACCTCGAGGCGCCGGTCGACGGCGAACCGACCAAGCCGGCGCCCACGGCGCCAAACGACCCGATGTACAAGTCGCAGTGGCACATGAAGATGGTCAACGCCGAGGACGCGTGGTCGAGGACGCGCGGCGAGGGCGTCATCGTCGCGGTGCTCGACACCGGCGTCTCGCCCGGCAAGCTGCACGGCGGCAAGGACTCGCGCTTCAAGCGCGTCCCCGACCTCAAAGACACCGAGTTCGTCGACGGCTGGAACTTCGTCAACGACAACGCCGACCCGTCCGACGGCCACGCGCACGGCACCCACGTCGCCGGCACCATCGCGCAGACCACCAACAACGCCTACGGCGTGGTCGGCCTGGCCCACAAGGCGAAGATCATGCCGGTCAAGGTGCTGTCCGACGGCGGCTCTGGCTCGGTGGCGTCGATCGCCAACGGCATCCGCTGGGCCGCCGACCACAAGGCCAAGGTCATCAACATGTCGCTCGGCGGCGGCATGTACTCGTCCACGCTCGCCAAGGCCGTCAAGTACGCGCACGACAAGGGCGTCACTGTGGTGTGCGCCGCCGGCAACGGCGGGCGCCAGAAGGTCGAGTACCCGGCGGCGTACGACGGCGCCGTCGCCATCTCGGCGCTCGGCCCCGACGGCAAGCTCGCCTTCTACTCGAGCTACGGCAAGGAGCTCGACCTGGCGGCGCCCGGCGGTGACACGCGCGTCGACCTCAACAAGGACGGCATCCCTGACGGCGTCTTGCAGGACACCATCGCCGTCGGCGACCCGACGAGCCACGGCTTCTTCCCCTTCCAGGGCACCTCGATGGCCACGCCACACGCGGCGGCCGCGGCCGCGCTCGTCATCGCCACCGGCGTCACCGACCCCGACCGCGTCGAGAAGATCCTCGAGAGCACCGCGCGCGACCTGAAGGACCCGATCCGCTATGGCGCCGGCGCGCTCGACGCTGGTGCCGCCACCAAGAAGGGCACGCGCGACCACGCCGTCGGTGGCCTCGGCCTGGCGGCGGTGCTTGCCGGTCTCGCGGTGGTGCGCGCGCGCAAGAAGGACGGTCTGTTCACCGCGGCGCGCATGAGCCCGGGGCTCGCCGGTGCGCTGGTGCTCGGCAGCGGCGCCTGGATGGGCTTCGTGCCCGGCCTCGGCATTCAGGCGGGCGTCGTCACGCTGCTCGCGGGCGGCGCCGTCGTCGGCATGCTCGCGCTCGGCTTCGGCATCAAGGCGCTGCGCCTGCCGCTCGCCGGCCTCGCCTTCGGCGTCGCTGGCTTCCTCTTGTGCCGCGCCGCGCTCGGCTCGGTCGACGTCGCGCTCGTGCCCGGGCACGGCTGGCTCGACCTCGCGTGGCTCACGGTCAACGGCGCGGTTGCTGCCCTCGTTGGACGCATCGCGCTCGCGCGCTGACACTCCGGGCTGCATCATCGTTTCCGTGCGCTGGCGGCCTTAGGTTTCGGGCGCGGTAGACGTTCCTGCGGGTCAAATGGGCACGATCTTGTAGGGGCGGGGCTTGTCCCCGCCCGCCGCGTAGTTGCGGTGCGCCACGGCCAGGGGAGCAACGTCCGGAGCACCGGAGTGTGCAGGCAGAGACCTCCCTGTCGGTCCGCGCTAGCGGGCGGCCCAGCGCGAAGGGGGGGCGGGGACGAGCCCCGCCCCTACAAGGAACGGCGCGTGCGTCGACGTGATCGGTCGACGACCGATGAGGATGCCATGAAGCCGCATCTACACATTGATGGGTGCCCGCCCCGTCAGGTACCGCCGGTCGGGCGGCGGGCCGAACACCTTGGCGAGCGCCGCGTAGAGCTGGCGGTCGTTGTGGAACAGCCAGCGGGCGTCGCGCTCCTCGAAGCCTGGATAGCGCCCAAAGAACGCGTTGACGCCCTGGGCGAAGTACTCGCGCGCGTTGCTCGCCGCATAGGCGTCGACGAACGGCCCGCCGAGCTGGCGCCGCGCCGCGAAGGCGTCCTCGATTCTGCGGTGGTCCGCCTCGTCGAGCACGCGGTCGTGCAGCGCGTGCGCGATCTCGTGCACCGCAATCGACAGCGCCGGATAGGCGTCGTCGGCCCAACCGAACAGCACGTTCTCCTCGGGCACCGCCACCGCGAAGCTACCGTCCGCGAGCAGCACGCCGCCGGTGCCGCGCACCTGCTCCCAGGGTCTGCCGTCGAAGGTGCGGCGCCCGCGCAGCGACGCGAACTGCGGCAGCTCGGTCAAGAGCGCGCGCCGCGGCACCACCACCAAGGTCAGGTTGGCGCGGCGCAGGCGCGGCTCGAGGCGTGCGCTGACGCGCATCTCGGCGAGCAGGCGCTCGACCACCACGATGGAGGACTGGTTGGCGCCGACCGCGACGATGGGGATGGTGGGCGGCGGCTCCGCCGGGCTCATGCCGACACACAGGCCGGCCAGCAACACGAGCAACAAGAAGCGCCGACCGCGACGACGAGCGCGCACCATACCAGCGTAACGGCTGGCATCGCGCCCGCCACGACGCGACATGACACGGATCGCACCGGGGCAGGCCTACCGCGACCTACATGACGACGTGCAGCGTCGTCTCAGGCGCTCATCGACGCCAGGAACTCGGCGTTGCTCTTGGTGCCCTTCATGCGCGAGAGCATGAACTCCATCGAGTCGATGACGTTGAGCGGGTGCAACAGCTGCCGCAGGATCCACACGCGGTTGATGATCTCCTGGCCGAGCAGCAGCTCCTCCTTGCGCGTGCCCGACTTGTTGATGTCGAGGCAGGGGAAGATGCGCTTCTCCATCAGCTTGCGGTCGAGCACCACCTCGCTGTTGCCGGTGCCCTTGAACTCCTCGAAGATCACCTCGTCCATGCGGCTGCCGGTGTCGACCAGCGCAGTGGCGATGATGGTGAGCGAGCCGCCCTCTTCGATGTTGCGCGCCGCGCCGAAGAAGCGCTTGGGCTTGTGCAGCGCGTTCGAGTCGACGCCGCCCGACAGGATCTTGCCCGAGGGCGGCTGCACCGCGTTGTAGGCGCGGCCGAGGCGCGTGATGGAGTCGAGCAGAATGACGACGTCCTTCTTCTGCTCGACCAGCCGCTTGGCCTTCTCGATGACCATCTCGGCCACCTGTACGTGACGCGTGGGCGGCTCGTCGAAGGTCGAGGAGATGACCTCGCCCTTGATGTTGCGCTGCATGTCGGTGACTTCCTCGGGCCGCTCGTCGACGAGCAGCACGATCAGCACCGCCTCCGGATGGTTCTCGGTGATGGCGTTGGCCACGTCCTGCATCAAGACGGTCTTGCCGGCGCGCGGCGGCGACACGATGAGCGCGCGCTGCCCTTTGCCGATGGGGCAGAGCAGGTCGATGATGCGCGTGCTGTAGTTGCCGCTCTTGGTCTCGAGCTTGTAGCGCTCCTCGGGGAAGAGCGGCGTCAGGTTCTCGAAGGGGATCTTGGGCTTGCTCTCGGTGGCCGGCAGGCCGTTCACCGTCTCCACCTTGTAGAGCGAGTAGTAGCGCTCCTTCTCGGTGGGCGGCCGCACCAGGCCGGTGACGGTGTCGCCGGTGCGCAGGCCGTGGCCGCGCATGATCGAGGGCGCCGCGTAGATGTCGTCGGGCGAGGGCTCGTAGTTGTAGGCGGGCTCGCGCAAGAATCCGTAGCCGTCCGGGTGGCCCTCGAGCACGCCGCCGCCCTGGATGGCGCCCTGGTTGTCCGCCTGCCACTTGAGGATCTCGAAGATCAGATCCTGCTTGCGCAGGTTGCCGTGCATCTCCACGCCGGCCTTGGTGGCGAGCGCGTGCAGCTCCGGGATCTTCGCCTGCTTGAGGCGGGAGAGGTCGACGCTCTCCACGTCGGGGTTGACGGTCGGCACGGCCGCGCCGTTCCTGGGCGGCTGCTGCGGCGGCGGGCCACCGCGGCGCTGCTGTTGGTGGTTCGGTGCGCGGTGCTCGACGTTCTCTTCGGTCATGGGTGCTCTGGTTGCTCGCGGCGCGGTCCGTGGGACCGCGGGAGTGCCGGATGGGCGTGGGGCCGGGCTCGGCGGGCCGTGGTTCTTCAACGGGCCGCCGCGACCGACTCGGGCGTTGTAGTCGAACCGCGCGACCAGTCAACGGAAAACGCGGTCGCGCCGGCGCGTCGGCGCAGTGCAGGCGCCGGGCGCGGGAAACAAACAGGCCGCCTCGCGGCGGCCTGTTCGTCAGTCCATGTGCTCAGGAACGAAGGGCCCAATCGGGCGACATTCCATGAAATCGCGGGTACCAAAGCACCCGCCTTGCCAGCGGTTAGAACCGTGACTTTTCAGGCGGTTGACTGGCCGGCGTCGAAAAAACCGCGACAGCGCTGTCATGGCCGGCGGCCGGAAGCGCCGCGCGTGGTCGCTCCGTCCACATCGGGCCGCGTGACGCCCGTCTCATTGTCGGACATCGGTGTCATAGCGGCGGCCGCGGTCGCTACTGGGGGTCGATGAGGCCGACCAGCGTACGGACGCCAAAGCCGACGCCGCCCTTGGCGGTGTAATCCGAGTCGCGGTCGGTATCGGCCGGCCCGGCGATGTCCAGGTGGGCCCAGCTGGTGCGGCCGTCGACGAACTGCTTCAAGAACAGCGCAGCGGTGATGGCGCCGCCAAAGCGCAGCCCGGTGTTCTTGCAGTCGGCGACGTTGCTCTTGAGCTGTTCCTGCAGCGCAGGGTTGAGCGGCAGGCGCCAGAAGTCCTCACCCGCTCGCTTGCCGGCGGTCCTGATGTCCTCGGCCAACTCGTCGTCGTCGGTG
This sequence comes from Deltaproteobacteria bacterium, assembly GCA_016177705.1. Lineage (GTDB taxonomy): Bacteria > Myxococcota > UBA727 > UBA727 > VGSZ01 > JACOUT01. Next base: position 179,374 of record JACOUT010000013.1, on the reverse strand, counting down.
AAGATGGCGGCGGTGGTCGGGCCGAGCGCCACCATGCACGCGCCGGTCAGCGTCGCCAGGTCGACCAGCAGGTCGGGCTTCGCCTCGGTGATGGCCAGGTCGATGCAGTCGGCCAGCACCAGCCGCCCCTCGGCGTCGGTGTTGTTGACCTCGACGGTGAGGCCCTTCCTGCTCGTGAGCACGTCGCCCGGGTGGTAGGCGTTGCCGCCGACGCCGTTCTCGACGCAGCCGAGCCAGCCGGTGAGCGTGACGCGCGGCTTGAGCCGCGCGAGCGCCACGAAGGCGCCGAGCACGGCGGCCGCACCTGACATGTCGACCTTCATGTCGAGCATGCCGTCGGCCGGCTTGATGTCGAGGCCGCCGGAGTCGAAGGTCAGGCCCTTGCCGACGAGCGCGACCTTCTTCTTGCCCTTCTTGCCGCCGCGGTAGCTGAGCTTGACCACGCGCGGTGGGCGATACGGGCTCGCCGCCTGCGCCACCGCCAGCAGCATGCCCATGCGCTCGCGCGCCAGCTCCTTCTCGTCGAGGATCTCGACCTCGAAGCCGTGCTCCTTGCCGGCGGCGGAGGCGCGCTTGGCGAGCTCCACCGGCGTCAGCGTGCCGGCCGGCTCGTTCACCAGATCCCGCGCCAGGCAGACGCCGTCGGCGACGGCGCGCGCACGCTCGACCGCGGCGGCGGCGGTCTTGGCGCGCACCGCGGCGGCGATCTCGAGCTCCTCGACGGTAGAGGCCGATTTCTCCTTGTCCTTGGTCAGGTAGCGGTTGAAGCGATAGGCGGCCAGGAGCGCGCCTTCGGCGGCGGCCTCGACGCGGGCGTCCGCGCGCAGCGCCCCCTCCTCGGGCAGCACCAACACCACCACCTTGGCCTTCACCTTGTCGCCGGCCTTGATGGCGGCGGCCGCGAGCTTGCGCACGCCGTCGACGTCGAGCGCGTCGGCCGCGCCCACGCCGATCAGCGCCACGCGCCGCGCCGCGATGCGCCCGTGCGTGTGCAACAGGAAGGTCTGCCCGGCGGCGCCAGTGAATCCCTCGTCCTTGGCCGTGGCCGACAACAGGCCGCCGAGCGCGTCGTCGACGTCCGCCAGGTGCTTGCCGAACCCGGGTTCGGTTCCGGCGGCCTTGTGCGTGCGTGCAGCCTTCTTGCCCTTCTTGCGCGCGCCCTTGCCCTTGGCGTCGTCCGCCTCGTCGGCGCCGGCGGAGGGGAGGGCGAAGCCCGGATAGACGAGGAGATCGGCGGTGCGCGCGTCGGGGGTGCCGGAGACGACCGAGATATGCATCATGGCGCGCGCAACCTACCAGGCTTCGGCCGGCCGGCAAGCAACCAGCGCACGCGCACGCCGACCAGCGGCGCTCCGGCCGAAGACCGATGGGGGTTCCGCACGAAAGGTGCGCGTCCGCGCGCGCGGGGCGGACGACGCTTGGTTCCCGGCGCCAATCGGGACTAGATTTGCCGGCGATGCCCGCGGGCGTCGCTCCGATGGCCGACCTCTACCTGCATCTGGTGTTCGCGCGGCGACTGCGCTTCGCCGAGGGTCTGCATCCCTTGGCTTCCGAGGCCTTGGCGCGCCGCCCGGCGCTGGTAGCGCTCGGCGCCACGCTTGCCTCGCTGCCGGCCAACGAGCGGCGCGGCATGTCGTTCTTGCGGCGCCTGTTCTCGCGCGCCGGCGAGGTGGCGCGGTGGCAGAAGCTCTTGACCGCCACGCCGGGCAGCGCGCGCACCGAGCTGATCGCCGCTGTCGCCGCCGGGGAGCCCGGTGGGCTCGGTGGCCTGGCGCGCGTGGCGCTCGCCCTCGGCCTCCTTTCGTACGAGCTGTTGGAGCAGGCCGTCGGCGGCCTGACCGCGAGCATGCAGCCGGTCGAGCGCGCCGGCGTGGAGCGCGCGCAGGCGCGCCTGTGGCTGCAGGCGACGCTGCCGCGCGAGAAGGATCTCGCGCACGAGCTGCAGCCGGTGCTGGCGCTCACCGACGGCGACGCCACGCGCCGCGTGCTCGCGCACGCCAACCGCGCGCTCGCCTCGGTCCACGGCGGTGGCCCCGGCGACGCCCTGCTGCAGCGCTGGGTGAAGAGCCTGGTGGCGGAGGTGGCCGCGTTGGTCGAGAGCGGCGCGCTGCCGCCGTCGCTCGGCGCCGACGATCAAGCGGTGCGCGCGTCCCAGTTCGAGGGCGTCGCCTTCGTCGAGAAGGCACAGGCGGCGGTCAACTCCTTCGTGCTGCTCGCCGACCGCGTCGGTGAGACCTTCGCCACGGGCGAGCCCGACGCCGCGGCGATCTCGGCGGCGCTCGCCGGCGCCAAGGCACCCGAGTGGAGTCAGGCGGCGGTCGACGAGCTGCGCACGCGCTGGCGCGCTTGGTTCAAGGACGCGCGCGAGGCGGCGTTGTCGAGGGGGCGCAACACCAAGCCGGCCTTCCTGGACGGCGAGGTGCCACCCGAGCACCGTCAGCGCGGTGCCACCGGCGTCATGAGCCTTGCCGACCTGCCGCCTGAGGCGGCCGACGTCGGCGCGCCGCCGCTGCCGGAGCTGTCGGGGCCAAACGCGCAGCCGTCGCTCCCGCCCACGACCACGCAAGAGGTGTCGGTCGCGCAAATCGAGGCCGAGTCCCGCGAGTTCGCCTCGCCGCCGCACACCCAGGAGGTGTCGACGGCCCAGATCGAGGCGGAGGCACACGAGTTCGCCGCTCCGGCGCACACCCAAGAGGTGACGGCGGCACAGATCGAGGCGTCGGCGCTTCCTCCCACCGTGACGCAACCGGTCGCCGTCGCCGACATCTTGCGCGAGCAGGAGACGGCGCGCGCGGCCGAGGCGGCGCCGCCCGCCGTAGAGGCGGTACCGCCGCCCGTCGAAGCGGCGCCGCCCGCCGTCGAGCCGTCGGCGCCCGCCGCTGAGCCCACACCGCACGACAACGGGGAGCCCAAGCCCGCCCCAGCGGCGTCGAAGCCCCCCGAGGGCACCTCGCCACCGCCGGCGACGCCGGATGCCCCGCCCGGAGAGCCCGTGCCCGGCGAGTAAGGCGCGTGAGCTGACCGTAGGCGCGAGGTTGCCGCCGGGCGGTGGGAAACCGTACCTTCGAGGAGCGGGACTGCGCCACGGTCGACGTGCGTTGCCGTTGGGCGACGCGCGTGCGCGGCACTCCCCGGAGGTTTCGTGGGCTCGCTCGTCCGCCGGCACCGCTTCCCCACCTGGCCCTTCCTGCTGCCGCTCGTGCTCGGCGTCGCGCTGGTCGCGGCCGGATCGCGCGCCCGAGACGCCGACGACGACGAGGACTACCGCCTCAGCTCGCTGCGCGTGTTCAACCGCGTGGTGTTGCTGGTCAAGGAGCAGTACGTCGAGCCCCAGCGCATCCGTCCGAAGGAGATGCTGGTGGCCGCGCTCGACTCCGTCGAGAAGTACGTGCCCGAGGTGCTGGTCGAGGAGGGGCGTGACGAAGTGGTGGTGGTGGTGGGCGCCGAGCGCCGGCCCTTCCCGCTCGACGACGTCACCTCGCTGTGGGAGCTGTCCTTCAAACTGCGCGACGTGTTCCGCTTCCTCGAGACGCGCATCTCTACCGATGTCGATCGCCGCGACGTCGAGTACGCGGCCGTCAACGGCATGCTCTCCAAGCTCGACCCGCACTCGGTGCTGCTCGAGCCCAAGTTCTCCCAGGAGATGAAGCTCAACACCAAGGGCGAGTTCGGCGGCCTCGGCATCGTCATCTCCATCAGGGACGGCGCGCTCACCGTCATCTCGCCCATCGACGGCACGCCGGCCGATCGCGCGGGTGTCAAGGCGCAGGACAAGATCGTCAAGATCGGCGAGGAGTCGACGGTCAACATGGGCCTCGACGAGGCGGTCGAGCGGCTGCGCGGCAAGCCCGGCACGACGGTGGTCGTGTGGATCCTGCGCAAAGGGTGGGACGAGCCGCAGCGCTTCGACATCGTGCGGGCGGTCATCAAAGTGGACTCGGTGACCCACCAGTTGCTCGACGAGACCGACAAGCAGGCTGGGCGCATCGGCTACGTCAAGATCAAGCAGTTCCAGGGCCACACCGCCGAGGACGTCGCGGAGGCGGTGGTCGCGATGGAGAAGCAGGCAGGCAAGCGCCTCGCCGGCCTGGTGCTCGACCTGCGCAACAACCCGGGCGGGCTGCTCGAACAGGCCGTCGAGGTCTCGAACCTGTTCATGACCGACGGCGTCCTCGTCATCACGCAAGACGGCGGCTCGGCCGGTGAGCGCCGCGAGATCCGCGCGCAGGGCAACCGTCCGCACCTCGACCACCCGCTGATCGTGCTGGTGAACGGCGGTAGCGCCTCAGCCTCCGAGATCGTCGCCGGCGCCATCAAGAACCGCGGCCGCGGGCTCATCGTCGGCGACCAGACCTTCGGCAAGGGCTCGGTGCAGCAGCTCTATGACTTCCCCGACCAGAGCTCGCTCAAGCTCACCATCGGCCAGTACCTGACGCCCGGCGACGAGAGCATCCAGTCCGTCGGCATCACGCCCGATGTCGACGTGTTGGCGGTACAGGCCGATGACAAGGACGACCTCAACCTGTTCCCCGACGAGCACACGCGCGAAGAAGACCTCGACCGCCACCTCGACGACGCGCGCACGCGCAAGCACGAGTCGCGCTACCAGCTCGCCTACCTGGCAGAGCAGCTCTCCGAGGACGAGCGCGAGCGCCGCGACGTCTCCACCAAGTTCGCCGAGGACTTCGAGATCCGCTTCGCGCGCCGCCTGGTCACGAAGGCGCCCTTCACCAGCCGCGACCGTCAGCTCGAGGCCATCAAGGCGGTGATCGACGAGGTCAGCGCCGAGGAGGACGCGCGCATCGACGCGGCGCTCTCGAAGCTCGGCATCGACTGGTCGCGCGAACCGGCCACGACCGGCAAGCTCGCCGCCGCGCCCGCCACGGGCGCGCTCACGACGACCGTGGTGGCGGCCGAGCCCGCCGACGCCGGCGGCACGCTCAAGGTGACGGTGCAGGCGAAGAACACCGGCGCGACACCGCTCTACCGCGTGCGCGCCAACACCCAGGCGACCATGGGGCTGTTCTCCGACCACGAGCTGTTGTTCGGCAAGCTCGACGCCGGTCAGGCGCGCGAGTGGACCGTCACCATGAAGGTGCCGAAGGAGCTGCAATCGCGGCGCGACCTGGTGCGCCTCACCTTCGGCGACGAGCGCGCCAAGCTGGCGACGCTCGACGTGCCGGTCACCATCAATGCGGTGGCGCGGCCGCGCTTCTCGTACGCGCTGTTCATCGACGACACGCGCGGCGGCAACGGCGACGGCCTGCTGCAGGCGGGCGAGAGCGTCGAGCTGGTGGTGTCGATCAAGAACGCCGGCACCGGCCCCTCCGAGGAGCCGACCGCGCTGTTGAAGAACCTGGGCGGCTCCGAGACCTTCATCGAGACCGGGCGTCAGAAGCTCGAGGCACTCAAGCCCGCGTCGGCGGGCGTGGCGCGCTTCGGCTTCAAGGTGCAGCCCGAGGCGGGCAAGGCGCCGCCCAAGGCCGATCTGCGCCTGCAGGTGTTCGACGCCGTCACCGGTGACGTGCTTGTCGAGCGCCTGCAGTTCCCCATCAAGGCCGCGCAGACCGAGGTGAAGAAGAAGAAGGGCGTGGTGGAGGCGACCGGCGCCACCACCGTGCTCGCCGCCGCCGACGGCACAGCACCCGTGCTGGCGCATGCCGAGGGCGGCACCCGCTTCGACGCCGTCGCCGAGGTGAACGGCTTCGTGCGCGTCAAGCTCGGCAGCATGTACGGCTACGTGGCGCAAAACGGCGTCGGGCCGAGCAAGGGCAAGGCGGCCGTGGGCGCCGACGGGCAGCCGCAAGGCCTCTCCTGGGTCTATGGCCGCGATCCGCCGCACATCACCTTCCCGGGCGGCGCGCTCGCCGTGGTCGAGGGCGACACCTTCACGGTGGAGGCGCGCATCGAGGACGACGGGCCGGTCAAGGACGGCTACCTGTTTGTCGACGACCAGAAGGTCTACTTCGAGGCCTTCAAGGCATCGCGTGGGCCGACCAACACCGTGCTGAAGCGCGAGGTCAAGCTCAAGCCCGGCGTCAACGTCATCACCGTGGTGGCGCGCGAAGATGACGAGTTCGCGCAGCGCGAGGTGATGACCGTGTACTCGAAGAAGGGCGATCCGCTCGCCAAGGGCGCTCGGTAGCACGCCGATCACGCCGGGAGGAACATGCCCGTCGGTTGACGGTGCTTGCGCAGGAGACGCGCCCGACGGGGAGCCGCTGCTCGAGCGTCTGTTAGCCGCGTGCCGCCATCGCCCGGTCGACGAGCGTGAGCGCGGGCCTCGCCTTCTTCAGCTGCGCCGCAAGCAGGTCGGGCAGCGAGCCGTCGACGAGCGCCTTCTTGGAGGGCCGAGGCAGCACCAGCGCATAGCCCTTGTGCTTGAGCAGCTCGATGCAGGGGTGCGCCGCATCGACGCCGGCCGGCGCGCGCGCCAACGTGTCGATGCTCATCAGCTCGAAGCCCTGCCGCAGCAGCTTGCCGGTCTCGGCAAGCAGCGACGGGCCGAGGCTGCTCGACGCCACGGCGGCGCGGTAGCGCTTGAGCTGCGCGGGGTCCATGTCGTACGCGCCAACGGCGCCGAAGACGTCCTTGCCCTCGACGTGGAAGTAGACGCCGAACGCTCCCGTGCCGAGCGTCCCGCCCACGTGGTCCTTGAACGGCGACTTGTCCTTGGAGAAGCGGACGTCGCGGTAGATGCGAAAGACCTTGGGGACGGCGTCCTCGACCCCCGGGAAGGCGCCGATGAGGCGCGCGCCGGTCTCCCGCAGGATCTGCTCCACCGGCCCGTGCAGCAACGCGGCGAGCTGGTCCTTCCTTGTCGAGAACCACGCGCGGTCCTGCCGGCGCGCCAGTTCGGCGATGAACCGCTGCGCTTCGGGAGTGACGCGCGGCGCAGCCGGCGCTGCCGCGGCTGGTGCCCGAGGTCGGGTCGCGGCTGGTCGTCGAGGGGTGCGGGTGCGGCTCATGTCAAGGCACGAAGCGCATGTAGCCCGCGACGTTCGCCGCGTTGAAGTCGAAGTCCGACGTGGCCACGACCGCGTCGCTGTCGTCGAAGATCTGCACCGTGTTGCCGGTGGCCACAGCGTAGCGCGTGCCGTCCCTGCTGACCGCCCAGGGCTTGGGGCCGGTATAGGCGGTGAGTGCCGCGAACGCGGTGGGGCTGGCGGGATCCCAGCGCAGCACCAGCGACGCACCTTGGGGGTTGCCGCCGCTGTCGATCCACTCGTCGCGGTTTGACTCGAACCAGACGGAGCCATCGGCCAAGAACCCCATCTGACCTGCGAGGCCGCCGTTCTTGGAGGTGCGGCATGCGGTCCCTGAGCAGCCCGCGAAGTTCGCCTCCTGAGCCAGCGTCTTGCCGCCGGTGCCCTCCTGCGAGACGCGCGTGATGGTCCCGGTGGCGGCGTCGACGTAGACCACATTGGTGCTGCCGTTGTTCGTGTCGGCGCTGCGGTAGCCGTTGGCGATGAACGCGGTGCAGTCGCCGTTCCAGTAGAACGGCGTGCGCAGGTCGCTCTCGCCGGCGATGTCGGCCACCAGCACGGGCGTTTGCGTTGCCGCGTCGGTGTCGACGTCGAGCGCCCAGATACCGGTGACGTTGGCAGGGAGCACCAGCACGCGCTGGCCGTCTGGCGTCATGCACGGCGAACGGGGGAACGTACCGAGGCTTGATGTGCTCTTGAGCAGCGAGCGCGGCGCCGCCGTGCCCTGCAGGTCATGCAGCACGATCCGATCGTCCGACGCCGGCGCGCTCGCGCCGTTCTCGTGAAAGACGACGACCTGCGCGCCGTCCGCCGAGACGTCGAAGATGCCGTAGCGGTAGGTCTGGACGCCCGAGAAGCCCATCACGGAGCCCAGCACCTCGGTGGTGGCGCCGCCGTCGAGCGCGACCAGGCGCGGGTGGTAGCTCGTCAGCACCAAGAGGCCGCTGGCGCCCTCGCCTTCACCCTCACCCTCGCCCTCACCCTCGCCCTCACCCTCGCCCTCACCTTCACCCTCGCCCTCGCCCTCGCCCTCGCCCTCGCCCTCACCTTCGCCCTCGCCCTCGCCTTCACCTTCGGCCCCGACGCACGCGACCAGGGCTCCGGAGAACGCAAACGCCAGCGCGGACAGGGTCAGGGTCTTCGTCATGACGGTTCCTCCGGGCGCGCATTTACCACGGGTGTCCGGGCTCGACAGCCCGGAGGTTGCGGGGGCTGGATCGCGCTGCGCAAGAAGCGCCCGCTCGGTACGGAGATACGACAGAAGGGACGATGCGTCCGGCCGGCGGCAGCTCGCCTTGCGGTTCCCGCTTGGCAGTCTCTACTTGGCAGGCGCGGGTCTTTTGGTTTACCGTGACAGGCGTTCAGTGCCTGAACAGATGAACAGGAGCACCAGTATGGCGAACGGAATGGCGAACGGGACGAACGGCACCAACGGCAGCAGCCACCCAGGCACCGACGCGGCCACGCGCAAGGAGAAGGAGAAGACCCTCGAGCTGGCGGTGGCCAACATCGAGAAGCAGTTCGGCAAGGGCAGCATCATGCGGCTCGGCAACACCGATGCGCTCGGCGCCGACATCGAGGCCATCCCCACGGGATCGCTCGGCGTCGATCTGGCGCTCGGCGTCGGCGGCTTCCCGCGCGGCCGCGTGGTCGAGATCTACGGGCCGGAGTCGAGCGGCAAGACCACCATGACGCTGCACGTGATCGCCGAGGCGCAGAAGCGCGGCGGCATCGCGGCCTTCATCGACGCCGAGCACGCGCTCGACGTCAATTACGCGCGACGTCTGGGCGTGCGCACCGACGACCTTTTGATCTCGCAGCCCGACACCGGCGAGCAAGCGCTCGAGATCGCCGAGATGCTGGTGCGCTCCGGCGCCATCGACATCCTGGTCATCGACTCGGTGGCCGCGCTCGTGCCCAAGGCCGAGATCGAGGGCGAGATGGGCGACTCGCTGCCCGGCCTGCACGCGCGCCTGATGAGCCAGGCCTTGCGCAAGCTGACGGCGTCGATCGCGCGCTCCGGTACCTGCGTCGTGTTCATCAACCAGATCCGCATGAAGATCGGCGTCATGTTCGGCAGCCCCGAGACCACCACGGGCGGCAACGCGCTCAAGTTCTACTCGTCGGTGCGCCTGGACATCCGTCGCATCGGCGCCATCAAGCAGGGCGAAGAGGTCATCGGCAACCGCACGCGCGTCAAGGTCGTCAAGAACAAGCTGGCCTCGCCCTTCAAGGAGACCGAGTTCGACATCCTCTATGGCGAGGGCGTCAACAAGCTCGGCGAGCTGGTCGATCTCGGCGGCGATCTGGGCGTGCTCGACAAGAGCGGTGCCTGGTACAGCTACCAGGGTCAGCGCATCGGCCAGGGCCGGGACAACACCCGCCTGTTCTTGCGCGATCACCCCGAGATGGCGGCCAAGGTCGAGGCGGAGATCCGCGCCAAGCACACCGCGGCCATCCAGGCGCTGGTGGCGTCGTCGACGCCGCGACCCGAGGCTCCGGCTCCGGCGACGGCGCCCGTCAAACCGGTGCCGGTCGAGGCCGACAAGAAGGTGGTGGCGCGCGCGCCGGCCTCCAAGAGCGGCGAAGCGTAAGGGCGCCGGGGAGCACGAGTTGGCCGACGCGGTCGCGGTGATCGGCGGCGCCGGCTTCATCGGCCGCGCCGTCGTGGCCGAGCTCGAGCGACGAGGGGCAGTGCCCCTCGTCGTCGATCGCGTCGGCGCAGTGCCGCTCGACCTGTTGGCGCCCGACGCTGCGCCCCGACTGACGGAGCTCCTGCGCACGGCCCGAGTGCGCGCGGTGGTGCACCTGGCGGCGCGCGTCGACCCGCACGCGGGCGCCACCGAACGGGCGGCGGCGCGCCGGCTGCACGTCGAGGGCACGCGTGTGGCCCTCGGCGCGGCTCGGCAGTCCGGCGCCGCGCGCTTCGTGCTCGCCTCGAGCGCCACGGTCTACGGCGCCCACCCCGACAACCCAGTGCCGCTCGACGAGAGCGCGCCGCTGCGCCCGAACCCCTACGCCTACGCCGAGGACAAGCTGGCGCAGGAGGACGTGGTCGCCCGCGAGGGCGCCGGCCTGTCGGTGGCGATCGCGCGCCCGGCCATCGTCTACGGCGCCGGCGCCCGGAGCTACCTGACCGAGATCCTCACGCGCGCGCCCGTGCTGCCGGCGCTCGACGGCTGCCGGCCGCCGCTGCAGTTCGCGCACGTCGCCGACGTGGCGGCCGCGCTGGTCGAACTGGCGCGTTGCGACGCCGTCGGCGCCTTCAATGTCGCGCCCGCCGATTGGCTCTCCTTGGACGAGGTCGCGCGCCTGGTGGACAAGCGCGTGCTGTCGGTGCCGAGCCGGCTGCTGGCACCCCTGCTCGACGCCGGCGCGCGCCTGCTGCCGCCGCACCTGCGCGCGCCGGCCGCGATGGTGCCGTACCTGAAGTACCCGTTCGTGCTCTCGGCGCGAAAGCTCGAGCAGACGACCGGCTGGCGGCCGCGCGCCTCTTCGGCCGACGCGCTGCGCACCATCCTGTGAAGGGCGCCGCCTATTCGCCCTCGCCCTCGCCGCCCTCGTCGACCTCGTCGATGGGCAGGCAGGCGTTCTCCTCGCAGGCGAAGCCCTCGCCGAGCGCGTCGTCACACTCCTGATCGACCGTGCAGGGCACGATCAGCGCCTCGGTGTCGAGCAAGAGCGTGCAGCCGACGCCGAGCGAGAGCGCGATCACGGCCGCCACCACCTTGACGGGTCGCTTCATTCGGCGCTCCCGGCCTCGTCGACGAAGACGAAGCCCTGCAGGTAGTTGACGGTGGCGACCAGCGCGGCCGTGGCGGCGAACAGGTACGAGATGTCGGCGGCAATGGCCTTCTGCTCGATCTCGTTCCTGACGTCGAACAGCTCGCCGCCGACGATCTTGTTGGCGCGGCCCTGGTTGCAGGCGATGACGTCCGCGGCGCACTGGTACTGGTCGTTGGCCAGCACACCAAGCGTGATGCCGGAGGCCAGCGCGATCACCGTGACGCCGGTGGCGACGTAGGCGACCAAGCGCTTCTCCTCGACGGTCGGCTCGTCGCTCTCCGCGGCTGGCGGCGGTGGCTCAGCAGGCGCGGCGGCGGGCGGCGGCTGGTCGGCGGGTGGCGGCGCAGCAGCCGCCGGCGCTGCGGCTGGCGGCGGGGTTTCTGCCGGCGGCGCCTCGGGCGGTGGCGGCTCGGTCGGCGGCGCTGTGGCTGGCGGCGGCTCGGGCGGCGGCGGCTCGGCCGGCGGCGGCGGCTCGGGCGGCGGCGACTCCTGCGCAGCGACCGGCGCGGTCGCCAACACCAGCGCGGCGATGAGGGTAGACACGCACATTCGCATCGGGGCCTTGTAGCAGGTGACCACGCACGCGCGAAGGCGCCGAGCGATCACGCCATTGTCAGACGGCGAGCACGGTGCCGGTTCCCTCGAAGCGCACCACCGGCACGCGCTTGGCGGCGTCGGGCAGACCCGGCAGCGGCGCTCGATAGGGCACGAGCTGCCCGGACCAGCCGACCAAGCGGGCCGCGTGCACCACCACCGGCGCGTCGGGGCGCACGGCGAGCGTCACCACCGGGTCCTTGCTGCCAAGCACCAGCTTACCGGTGCCGCGCAGGTGCACGATGTCGAGGTCGCGGTCGGCCTCGGACGGCAGTCGACCGTTCTCCCAGACCAGGCCCTGCGTGAAGGCGAGCAGCGCGCTCTCGACGAGGTAGAGCTCCTCGTTCTTGAGCGCGAGCAGGCGCGGGTGCAGCTTGTCGGGGTGCAACAGCGCCAGGCCGCGGCCGAGCAGCGCGGCGATGGCGCCGTCGACTCCGCCGAACAGGCTGTCGGTGCGCTTTCCTCGATAGCGGCGGTTGACCGGCTCGATCTCGAACTGGCCGGAGAGCGCGGCCAGCAGGTCCGTGCGCACGTAGCCGACGTCGGGGATGGGGAAGGTGAGGATGCCGTCGTCGCGCAGCGACGGCTCGTCGGCGACGATCGCGGCGGCAGCTAGCGTCGACAAGCGCTCTTCCCGCAGCCGCGACGCCGCAGCAGGTGCCGGGCGCTCGGGGCGGCCTTCGTCGACGGCTGGCCGCTTCTGCTCGTCGGCCGCCGGCGGCGCCTCGACGGCGGGGCTCGGTGCCGCAGTCGTCGCGGTCGCCCGCTCCTCGACCTCGAAGGTGTAGCCAAGCGAGCTGTCGCGGGCGCCCTGCGCCGCGGCGGCGGGCGGCGGCTCCGCGGCCTTTTTCAGCGTCGAGGCGGCGGCGGCGGTCAGCGCGGCGGCCTCGATCGGCTGGCTCGCGCGCGCGCCTCCGCCGAGCACGGCGCGTACGTCGGCCGTCTGGATGGCGGCGATCGAGACGACGCCCGTGATCGGCTTGGGCGCGGTCGGTGGCGCGGACGGAGTGGCTTGCGGCGGCGCAGGCTGGGGCGGTGTCGTTGCAGGCTGCGTCGGCGGCGGCGGAGGCGGCGTCGAGGCTGGCTGGGGCGGGGTAGATGCGGCCTGCGGCGGCGTCGAGGCGGGCTGGGGCGGGGTCGAGGCGGCCTGCGGTGGCGTCGAGGGCGGTGAAGGCGCAGGGGCCTCGTCCTTCGACGCCGACGCGACCAGCGCAGCCAGGTTCGGCAGCGGGAACGTGCCGGTCGCGGTCGGGCGGTAGGCGCGGATCTCGTCGGCGCGCTTCTTGTTGCCGGCGCGCTCATAGAACGCGGCCGCACGGTCGAGGTCGCCCTTGCGCTCGAGCACCAGCCCCATGTAGCTGGTGGCGCGCGGGTGGTCGGGGTTCAGCTCGAGCACGTGCTCGAGCTCGGCGGCGGCGTCGTCGAGCTTGCCAGTCTTCAGGTGCACCATCGCCAGGTTCAGGCGCAGCGACGGCTCGATGGGGCTGTTGTGCACCAGGTCGGCGAAGATCTGGCGCGCGCGGTCGAGGTGGTTCAGGCGAAAGAGCGCCAGGCCGAGTAGGTTGAGCGCCTGCTCGTGCGACGGGTTCATCTCGAGCGCGCGCTCGAACTGCCGGCGCGCGTCGTCGACCTTGCCGGCCTGCAACAGCTCCGAGCCCTCGGTGAGGAGGTAGTAGAACTCCTCGTCGCGCGCCGGCTTTTCGGTGTCCGCCATGGTGTCCCCGGGCTTTGCGCCGTTGCCGTTCTACCGCGAAGCGGGACCGGCCTCATAGCTCGCCGCCAGCCCGAGCACACTCTCGATGTACGCCTTGGTCTCGGGGATGTCCGGCACGCCCCCGACGCGGGCCACGCGCCCAGGCCCGGCGTTGTAGGCGGCCAACGCCAGCTCGTCGCTCTTGAAGTGCTTGCGCAGGAACGCCAGGTAGCGGGCGCCGCCGTCGACGTTCTCCCGGGCATCGAGCGGGTTCTTCACGCCCAGGTCCGCCGCGGTGGCCGGCATCAACTGCATCAGGCCGAGCGCCCCCGCGGGCGAGACCGCGTCGACGCGAAAGCCGCTCTCGACGGCCATGACCGCCAAGAGCAGGCTCGGCGGCAACTGGTGTCTCCGGCTCGCCCAGTCGACCAGCTCGTCGATCTCGGGTGGGATACCTGGCGCGGCGGGCGCCGGGCGGTCGAGCGCGGTCCGGGCGGCGCCGAGGCCGCGGTGCGCGACGCCCTTTTGCCGCAGCGCGATGCGCTCGAAGTCGCCCGGCTGGTAGTCGACCGCCTCGGCGCGCGGGAAGTCGGTGACAACCGGCACGCCGTCCTTGCCGATCGACAGGTACATGCGGTCGCCGGCAGCGAGCGCGACGGCGAGGGCTAGCACGGCGTCCATTCCGAGACTGTAGACGACCGGCGCGGCCAGGGTGTGGCGCGGCCGCTATGCTTGGGGCGGGAGCCGCGGGGATGGGCCTGTTTCGATCGCCGTTTCGTCGCGCGCAGGCGCCGGCGCTCGCGCGGCCGCCGCCGAGCGAAGCTGCGCGAGCGTGCGCGGCGGCGACCGGGCTGCCCCTGGCGCTCGCGGACCCGCTGGCCACCGCCACCGACGAGGGCGCGCGGTTCGACGATCGTCGCCGCGCCGTCACGCGGCTCGAGCGCGGCGCGGGCGCGCATGCCGTCGCTGTGGCGCGGCTGCTGGTGCCGGTCTTGTCGGCGGCGCCTGACCTGGCCTCGCACGCCCACCTCGCGCTCCTGTCCCTCGCGCCGGATCTCGCGGTGGGACGCGATCCGCAGGGCGCGCTCTGCGCGGCGGCCCGCCCGCTCTCGCAGTTGCCGCACGACGGCGCTGCTGGGCGCGTCGAGCCTGGGCTCGGGCGCGTGGTCGGCCTGGACGCCCTCGCCGCCCTCTTTGGCCCCGAGGAGCAGCTCCCGGCCTTCCTGAGCCGTCCGGGGCGCGCCGCACCGGCGCCCTATCGCCCGCCCGAGGAGGTGCTCGAGCGGCGACGCCGCGAACAGCAAGCGGTGCACGAGCGCGAGCAGCGCCGCGTGTTGTTGAGCGCGCTCGAGCTCGAGGAAGACGACCTCGACGACGACCCGGAGGATCACCTGGCGCACGGCGAGCGCCATCAGGTGGCGCGCCGCGACGCGCCCGTGCTCGCCGTGGTGCCGCACGGCGCCGAGGTGGTGCTCGCCAGTGTCTGTCAGGGCAGTGGTGAGCGGCGCCTGTCGCTCGGCGTGGCGCATGCGGGCGAGTGGTGGTCGGATCTGCGCGTCGGCGACCATCACGGCGCCGAGCGCTGGCACGTGCGCCTGGTGCGCGAGACGCCGCCGGCACGTCCGACGGTGCGCAAGGCGCCGCGCCTGGCGGCGCCCGACGGCGTGGTGGTGCTGCAGCTCGGCAGCGAGCGCGTCGAGCAGGTGATCGGCTCACGCACCTTGCTGCCGTTCGTCGAGCACGACGGCGAGCTGGTGGTCGGCATCACGCTCGTGTGGTCGTCGCACTCGACACGCGTGCGCTGACGTCGTCTGCGACGATTACTCGCAGAAGGGCAGCGCCTCCAGGCTCTCGGCAGTGCCCTCGATCTTCCTGGCGGCCTTACCGTCGCAGCGGCTCGCCTCGAGCACGCGGAAGCTGTCGTGTCCGACGTGCGGCTGGGTGAAGCCCTGGCCCTGCGCCGCTGCCTTGGCGTCTGCTTTCTTGAGCTTGCAGTAGTCGCCGCCGGCGGTGGCGTAGCGGCCGAGCTCACCGACCGTGGGCGCCGCCACCACCACGTAGCGCTCGGTGCTGTCGGGGTCGCCCCGCACCTCGACGTCGGCGACCGACACTGTCTTGCCGGGCGGCAGCGCGTCGGTCTTGACGTCTGCGTTCGGAAAGAGCTGGATGGCGTTGCCGTCGGCGTCGATGTTGAACACGCGCGCGCGCAGCTCGACCGTGCCGCCGTTAGTGACGAACACGGACGAGCGATCGCCGAAGCACAGGTTGCCGTCGGCGCGCGTCTTGACGTGCACGGTGACGTCGCCCCGCGCCTGGATCTCCCCCACCGGCGTGGGGCCGCGCGGCAGCGCGCCGGCAGAGACCTCGAATGGCTCCGCCGTCTTCTTGGTGAAGAAGGGCGCGCCGTCGTAGGCGGCGAGCTGCACCTCGATGATTGGGATCTGCTTCACCGGGTCGGTGCGCTGCAGGATGAGCCCGCGCAGCACGCGGTCGGCGCCCTTGGGCGTGCCGCGGCCGCTCCAGCGCGGGTCGACGTCGACCACGGTAGCGCCGTAGACCGACAGCGCGGCCTCGAGCTGGCCCTTGAGCCACTCGGCGCGCATGCCGCCGGCGGCGCCGTTGTCGCCGATCTTGTCGATCGCGACGCGCTTCTTTTTCGGCAGGATCTCCTTGAGCGCGGCCAACAGGTGATCGCGCAGATGCGGCACCTGGCTCGCGCGCCAGGCGGCGACGTCACCCGCCAGGATTCCGGCCATAGCGCACACGGTCGCACGCCCATCGCCGCGAGCACCGCCGCGAGCAGTCCCCAAGCCGGTGCCGCGCAGCAGGATCTTGCTGCGCGCCAACAGCGCGCCGCAGGCGTCGCGCGCGTCGCCGCTACACAGCTTGGCGACGAGCGCGTTGCGCGCGCGCGCCTCCACCTCGGCCATGGGCGTGTCGGCCGGCTCGATGGCCACCTCGTTCTCGTAGTGCATCGGCGCGCCGCCGACGAAGTCGGTGGGCGGCACGTGGAAGGCGGCGTCGCAGTCCAAGGTCAGGGCCTGCGAGGGCGCGCCCGCGACCGACAGCACGGCAGCGACGACGACGACAGCGGGCAAGCCTAGCTGCCCCCCCGCACCTGATCGACGGTGCGGATCACCTCGGCGTCATGCACCAGGTCGTCGATCAGGTCGCTCATGAGCGAACCGGCGGCAGCAGGCGTCGACAGCTCGCCGTTGCCGGCGGCTCGGTGGATGACCGCGTCTCCCTTGAGCAGCGACAAGCCGGCCGAACCCGACGCCACGCCCACCTCGCCGTTGCAGTAGCTGACGTCGCTGTCGACGCGCGCCGACAACAGGTGCGCCGAGTCGGCTGCGCTCACCACCTGGAAGCCGGCGGCGGCGAGCGCGCTCGAGGCCGCCTGCGAGAGCCGATCGGGCAGCGAGGCGATGACGGCGTCGGGACAGCCCGAGGCCGCCACCTTGGCGGCCGGCACCGCCTCGAGCAGCACCGTGAGCCCCTTGATGTTGGCCTTGGGCCGCGGCGGCGGCGGCTCGGGCTTTCTGGGACACGCCGCGAGCAGCGTGCACAGCACGACGACCACGGGCGCGACGACGACGGGCGCGACGACGACAGACGCGAACCTGACGAGCAGACGATGCACAGCGAGCCCCTCGGCAACGGGTTGCAATCCCAGGCAGACCTTGCCCATGCTTCCACGGCCTTTTCGCCCTAGGCAATCGCTACCGGCTCCTGGGGCTCGCAACGGAGACTGCATGCGTCGCCTCGCACACGCTCGCCTCGGACATGCTCGCCTCGGACTCTGGCTCGCTCTCGGCCTCGTGGTCGTGCTCGCGCTTGCCGCTTGCCCGGCCGACAAGAAGGCGCTCGGCTCCGGCACCGTCAAGCTGCCGATGAAGCCCGCGCTGTTCCTGCGCGCCACGCCCGACGGCGACGCCTCGCCCATCGTCGGCGCCTTCATCCCGGACGAGGTGGCGGACTCCGAGATCGACGAGACCAGCCTGGCGCGCACCCGCTGCTCGAGCTTCATCAAGGCCACGCGCGTGCCGGCCTCGGGGTCATTCAAGGAGGTGACGGCGGCGTCGTCGGGGGCGGCCGGCAAGATCGGCGTCAAGTCGATCGCCAACGTCGACCTCGGCGGCTCAGAGGCGCAGGCGCTGCTCGTCAAGTACGAGCTGCTCGAGAAGATGAGCGCCAACGTCGACGCCGACGGCCTGGCCCAGTGCTGCGCCGCCGCGCCCGATCAGTGCACCAAACGCTACATCTCGGGCGCCATCATGGCCGACGGCGAGTACTTCGCCGCCACCGAGAAGGCGAGCAACATGGGCCTCGACGCCACCGTGCCGGTCGAGGGCGTGCCGGTCACCGGTGACGTCATGTACCAAGACGACCTCAAGTGGCAGCGCCAGGCGGTGTTCAAGCGCCAGTACT
The DNA here is from genome assembly GCA_016177705.1 of Deltaproteobacteria bacterium. Classification (GTDB taxonomy): domain Bacteria; phylum Myxococcota; class UBA727; order UBA727; family VGSZ01; genus JACOUT01. Next base: position 161,884 of record JACOUT010000013.1, on the reverse strand, counting down.
TCGCCTTCACCTTCGCCAGGAACGGCGGCGTCGGCCTCGGCGGCAAGGGCGCTGCCGCCAACCCGTGCGCCTGGGTCAACCAGGTGCCGCCGAGCGCCGACGGCCAGTACTTCGTCGGCGTGTCGAACCCGATGGACACCGAGAAGCTCGCCCGTGAGGACGCCATGCGCGACGCGCGCGAGCAGGTGGTCAAGTACCTGGGCGAGTACCTGACCGAGGCGGCGGCCAGCCGCACGTCGACGGTGGGCAAGGCGAGCGACCTGACCACGCTGGTGCAAGACGAGAAGATCAAGACCAACATGGCGCAGGGCCTGGCGCGCTTCGTCAAGGACCAGCAGTGGTGCGGCCCCGATCAGGTGGCGGCGCCGTCGGGCATGAAGCACGTGATGAAGGCGCTCGCCTTCTTCTCGAACGCCGAGCGCAAGGCCGCGGGCCTGGCGGCGATGCGCGCCCTCATCGACACCAAGAAGGCCGGCGGTGAGAACACCGCCGCGCTCGAACAAATGCTCAAGGACATCGAGAAGCAGCCTTGAGATGCTGACGCTCGATCCCGCTCGCTCGAGCTTCGTCGCCGAGACTATCCCTACCGGGCTGATGGCGCGGCTCGGCCACGACCTGCGCGTCGAGGCGCGGCACGGCACCGGCCGCATCGTCGACGACATGCGTGCGGAGGCGAGCTTCGCCGTCGACGCCATGCATGTGCAGGAGTCGCGTCGCCACGGCACCGCGTCGTGGGGCCCGCCACCGGCGCGCGACACCGCGGAGATCGAGGAGCGGCTGCGCGAGCAGGTGTTCCCGCGCGTGCGGGCGATGACGGTGCGCGCGACGCTCGACGGCGCGCACGCCGATCTCGAGGTGACGGCCAAGGACACGTGGCGTGGGCGCGTGCCGGTCTCCGTCAAGCACGGTGACCAGCTGGTGGAGGTGACGGGCACCGCCACCTTGTCGCTGAGCGCGCTCGGTGGCGAGCAGCCGCGCGTGCCGCTCGGCGTCATGCAGCTCGAGGACGTCGTGGTAGTGCGCTTCCGCGCCACGTTCGCCGGCTGATGGCCGGCGCGCCGCGCCTGACGCCGGCGAGCGACTCGTCGATCGTGCTCGAGGTCGACGGTGACCTCGGCCCAGCCGCGACGGCGCAGGTGCACGCGTGGCTGTGGCTGGTGCAGCGCGAGGCGCCTGCCTGGCTGGTCGATCTGCACCCCGCCTACACGTCGCTGCTCGTCGAGTTCGACCTCGCCATGGTCGGCCACGACGAGGTCGCGCGCTGGCTCGGCGAGCGCGCCGCGCGCGTTGACGCAGCTCCGGCGCGTGAGGCTCGCCTGGTCGAGCTGCCGGTGCGCTACGGCGGCGAGGACGGTCCCGACCTGCCTGCGCTGGCGGCGCACGCCGGCATCAGTGAGGACGAGGTGGTGCGCCTGCACTCGTCGGCCGAGTACACCGTGGCGTTCCTCGGCTTCCTGCCCGGCTTCCCCTACCTGCTCGGGCTGCCCGCCGCGCTACGAATGCCTCGCCTCGCGTCGCCGCGCGCGCGCGTGCCGGCCGGCAGCGTCGCGGTCGCCGATCGGCAAGCGGGCGTCTACCCGGCGGACAGCCCCGGCGGATGGCGCGTCATCGGCCGCACCGAGCGCGTGCTCGAGCAGGGCTTTTTCGAGCCGGGCGATCGCGTGCGCTTCGTCGTCGACACTCAGGCGGGCAGAGGGCCAGCGTGAGCGCGCTCGTGGTCCTCCAGGCAGGCCTCGCCACTACCGCGCAGGACCTCGGCGTGCGCGGGCGCGCGCACCTCGGCGTCTCGCGCGGCGGCGCCTTCGACGCGCGCTGCCACGCGTTGGCGAACCTGGCGGTGGGCAACGCGGTTGACGCCATGGGCCTCGAGGTGGTGCTGCAAGGCCCGCACCTCGAGGCGCGCGCGCCGTGCACGGTCGCGTGGTGTGGCGCGCCCTTCGACGTCGACGTCGACGGCGCGCCGCTAGCGCCCTTGGTGGCGCGCGCGCTCGCGCCGGGTCAGCTGCTGCGCGTTGGGCGCTGCACGGCCGGCGTGCGCATGGCGCTCGCGTTCGCGGGCGGTGTGGTGGCAGCGCGCGGCGCGGCGCTCGCGCCCGGAGCGTCGCTCGCGCTCGGCCCTGCACCAGCGGCGCTGCGCGTGTTCACCGCGTCGCCGCCGACGTTCACTGGCGAGAGGACGCGCCTCCGCGTCACCGACAGCGTCCACACGCGGCGCTTCCCGTCGACCAGCCGCGCCGAGCTCGCCGCCGCGACCTTCGTCGTCGACGTCGCCTCGGATCGGCGTGGCGTGCGCCTCGGTGGCTCGCTGCTGGGCGTGCCCTCGGGCGACGTCACCACCATCGGCGTGACCGCGGGCGCGCTGCAGGTGACGCCGAGCGGCCAGGCCGTGGTGCTCGGCGTCGACCGCGCCACCACCGGCGGCTACCCCGTGCTCGCGCACGTGATCCGCGCCGACCTCTGGCTGCTCGGACAACTTCGGCCGGGCGCCTCGGTGCGCTTCGAGCACGTCTCCTTCGAGGAGGCACGGCGCCTGTGGCGCGAGGGCGATCGATGCGGTTGAACGCTGATGTCGGTGAGGACGCAGCCGCGCTCGCTGACGGCCGCCAGCAGGCGCTGCTCGCGCTGGTCGACGACGCCAACGTCGCGTGCGGCGGGCACGCCGGCGACCTCGACACCATGGCGCGCACGGTGGCGCAGTGCCGCGCGCTCGGCGTCGCCGTGGGGGCGCACCCGAGCACCGCCGATCGCTTGGGCTTCGGCCGCGCGCCCATCACGGCGGCGCCCGGGGACGTCGAGGCGGCGGTGCGCGCGCAACTGCTCGCGCTGCGCGCGGTGTGCGACGACGCGCGCGTGGCCATCGCGCACGTCAAGCCGCACGGCGCGCTCTACCACGTGGCCGCCGATGACGAGGCATGGGCGCTCGTGCTGCTGCGCGCGGTGCGCGCCGCCGGCCTCGACGTGCCGCTGGTGCTCATCGCCGGCGCCACCACCGCCGCCGCGCTGCGCGCTCGGGGCGCGCGCGTGCTGGCCGAGGGGTTCGCCGACCGCAGCTACGATCGGCACGGCCGCTTGGTGCCGCGCGACCAGCCCGGCGCGCTCGTTGCCGACGCCGGTCTGGCGGCGGCCCAGGCGACGCGCCTGGCCGCGCGCGGCGACCTCGACACGCTGTGCGTCCACGGCGACACCCCGAACGCGCTCGCCATCGCGCGCGCGGCACGTGACGCGCTCGGCCCGCGACGGTAGGAGAGCGCATGACGACCAAGGGCGTGCTCGACGAGCTGATCGACCTGCTGGCGCTCGAGCGCATCGAAGCCGACCTGTTCCGCGGCCGCAGCCAGGACCTCGGCTGGGGGCAGGTGTTCGGCGGTCAGGTGATCGGCCAGGCGCTTTCGGCGGCGACGCAGACCGTGCCGCCCGATCGGCACGTGCACTCACTGCACTCGTACTTTCTGCGCCCGGGCGACGCTTCGCGCCCCATCGTCTACGAGGTCGACCGCATCAGGGACGGCAAGAGCTTCGCCACGCGCCGCGTGGTGGGCGTGCAGGGCGGGCGGCCGATCTTCAACATGTCGGCGTCGTTTCAGCAGGACGAGCCCGGCTTCGAGCACGCCGACCCGATGCCGCAGGGCGTGCGCGGCCCCGACGACGGCCTGGTGACCGAGCTCGAGCTGTGGCGGCGCCACGCCGACAAGATCCCGGCCGACTTTCGCAGCCGTGCGCTCGCCGAACGGCCCATCGACGTCATCCCGGTCGACCCGGTCGACTCCTTCCGTCCCGAGAAGAAGAGTCCCGATCACGCGGTCTGGCTGCGGGCCTCGGGCGTGCTGCCGGACAACCCGGCGCTGCACCGCTACCTGCTCGCCTACTGCTCGGACTTCTCGTTCATGACGACGGCGATGCGCCCGCACGGCGCCACCTGGGTCGACCCCGCGATGCAGGTGGCGAGCATCGACCACATCATGTGGTTCCACCGGCCCTTCCGCCTCGACGAGGGCGTGCTGCACTGCATGCACAGCCCCTCGGCGTCGGGCGCGCGCGGCCTGGTGCTCGGTAGCGTGTTCTCGCGCGACGGCACGCTGGTGGCGTCGACCGCTCAGGAAGGCCTGATCCGCCGACGAAGCTGATCGAGGCTACTGCAACGGCCGCAGCGTCAGCTCGAGACGGCGGTTCTTGGCGCGGCGCTGCGGGCCGCAGTTCGACGTCAGTGGGTCTTCCTTGCCGCGCGCCACCACCGTGACCCGCCCCGCCGGCACCTCGCCCTGCTCGATGAGCACGCGCGCCGCCAGCGTGGCGCGCGCCGCCGCCAGGCCCCACAGGCTCTCGCTCGGCGCCCAGCGCGGCGGCTCGCCCTCCTCGCGGCGGCGGCGCGCCGTGTGGTCGTCGGTGTGGCCGACCACGTCCACCGCGACGTCGAGCGTGGCCAGCACGGCGCCCAGGCGCGTCAGCACCTCCTCGCCGCCGGCGCGCAGCTCGGTGCGGGTGCCGTCGAACAGCAGGTCGTCGTCGAGTTGGATGTCGAGCTTGTCGCCGTCGTCGACCAGCTTGGCGTTGACGCGCGCCAGCTCGGCTTGCAGCGCCGGTGCCACCGCGGCGCGCCACTGCTGCACGCGCGCGGCGGCGTCCGCGGTCTTTTTGATCTCCGCGGCGGCGAGCGAGGCCTTCTCCTGCTCGAGCGCGCCGATGCGCGACGCCTGATCCATGTTGGTCGACGCCATGCGGTCGACCTCCACCTGCAGGTGTGCGGCCTCCTCGCCTTTGGCGCGGCGGTCGACGATGAGCGCGGTGATGGTGATGGCGGCGATCAGCGTGATGACGCCCAGCAGGAACCAGATGGGCCCGGTCGGGTTGAGCGCTACCGGCCCGCTGTCGACGCCGGCGTCGGCCAGCACCTGGCGCTTCAAGAAGGCGCGCCGAATCGGCCCGGTGGCGAGCAGGAAGAACTCGTGGGAGCGCAGCGTGATCGGGCTCTGCGTGCGCACGACCCGTCGGATCCCTTCCTCGCCGGCCTCGTCGTCGCTCATGGTGCACCCGTCCCCGTGCTGGATTGTTGGTGCGCGCGCCCGGTGGGGCATCCGACGATCGACGGATGCCCGTCAGATCAGGTAGCCGCCGTCGACGTTGAAGGCGGTGCCCGTGCAGTAGCTCGCGGCGTCGCTCGCCAAGAACACGGCGAGCCCCGAGATCTCCTCGGGCTCGGCGATGCGCTGCAGCGGCACCCGGCTCACCACCTCGCGCACGATGTCGTCGTTGGACCAGAGCGGCTCGGCGAACTTGGTGCGCGTCAGCCCGGGGCAGATGACGTTGACGCGGACGTCTGGGCTCCACTCCTGCGCCAGCGACTTGGTGAGGGAGATGAGCGCGGCCTTGGAGGCGGCGTACGCGCTCATCATGCGCGCCGGCCGCACCCCCTCGACGCTGGCGATGTTGATGACCGAGCCCTTCGCCTGCTGCAGCGCCTCGTAGCAGGCCTTGGCCAGCTCGAAGGGGCCCTTGGCGTTCACCTCCATGATCTTGTCGAACACGCTCTCCTCGATCTGGAGCGCGGGCGAGAAGGCCAGGTTGGTGGCGGCGTTGTTGACCAGCACGTCGATGCGGCCCCAGGTGGCGAGCGTGCGCTCGACCAGCGCCTTGCGTTGCTCCGCCTTGCCGACGTGGCACGCGACCGCCAGCGCCTCGCCGCCGTCGGCGCGGATGGCGGCAGCGGCCTCGTCGACGCCCTCCTGCTTGCGGCTCGACACCACTACGCGTGCGCCGGCGGCGGCCAGGTCGGTGGCGATGGCGCGGCCGATGCCGCGGCTGGCGCCGGTGACGATCGCGACCTTGCCCACGAGCGAGAACTTGTTCTTGGTCATGCGGCGCTCCTTAGGGCGCCTCGACTCTTGGGGCAACGACGCGGGCTGTAGTGAGCTATGTAAGTAAAGGTCCGGTGAGGGGGCCGGGTGCCCCCTTGGCGCCGGGCTATGGTGCCGCCGTGGGGCCGAACCACCTGCTCCTGCTGGCGGCCGCGGCGGCGTCCCCCGTCGCGCCGCCCAACGCCTCCGCGCCCATCGAGGCGACGGCCGAGGGGGCCGTCCTGGTCGGGAGTGTGGCTGGCGCGGGGCGCTCGCGGTACCGCATTCTGGTGCCGCACAAGGGCACGGTGCTCATCGCCATCGAGCCGATCCACGGGCCCGTGCCGCTGGCGGTGCTGCGCAACGCCGAGGGCCAGCGCATCCGCCGCGCCGACCGCCGAGGCCGCCTCTGGGCCCGCCCGCCCGCCGCCAGCGAGCTGTTGCTCGAGCTGTCGTCCGTCGCGCGGGACGCGCGCTCGGTCTTCCAGCTCTCGGTCGCCTTCGACATCGACCGACCACGGGCGCTGCGGGGTCAGCGCCGTCCGGCGCGCCCACGGGACATCGTGGGGGTGTCGGCGGCGGATCCGCGCGGCCTCGACCGCGTGCTGGTGGGCGGCCTGGTGGCCGAGCACACCATCCAGGGGGGCGAGGTCTACGTCAGCGTGCCGGCGTTCGCGCAACGCGGCCCCATCGAGCTGCACTACGAAGCGCGACCGCCCGAGGTGGTGGACGTCGAGCTGATTGGGGTGGAGCCGCCGCGCGCCGACCTCGACACCGGCGCCTGCACGGCGGCGAGCGGCACAGCGCCGCCCGGCTGCCTGCGGCTGCTCATCGAGCCGTCGGTCGGCTCACGCTGGCTCGACGCCATCGCGCGCGAGGTCGACGCCGACCTGGTCAAGCACCAGCCGGCGAGCGGCGCGGTGGTGCTCAAGCTGCGGCTGCCGTCGTCCGAGGGCTACGCGCTCGAGCAGTTGCGGGCCATGCCGGGCATCAAGACCGCGCAACCAATGGCGCCTGCGACCCGCTGAGCGGCATCAGGGTGCGGCGGGTGCCAGGCGCGACAGGTGCCGGTCGACGTCGGTCGTCAGCATCGGGCCATGCCCAGCGCACACGCGGGCGACGCGCGGGCGCGCGCGCAGGTAGCGCACGGTGTTGGCCCGACACTCGCTCGCGTCGTCGGAGAAGGCCCGGTAGGCCAGGCGCGGGCGCACCACCACGCGCTGCACCGGCGGTCCGGTGATGAGCGCGTCGCCGGTGAACAAGGTGGCGCTGGCGCGGTGGAACAGCAGCACCGAACCGTCGGTGTGGCCGCCGACGTGGATGACCTCGAAGCCGCGCTCGACGGCGCCGTCGGCGAAGGTGTGATCGACGGTGGTGCGCGCGGGGAAGGAGTCCTCGATGCGAGCGAGCGCGTCGTACACCGCCGGTGCGCCGCGGCCGCCCAGCCGGGCAGGGCGCACCGCGCCTTCGAGCGCCGCGCGATCGGCGGCGTGGCAGGCGACCGCGCAATCGAAGCGCTCGCGCAGCCAGGTGGCGTTGCCGGCGTGGTCGCAGTGTCGGTGGGTCAAGAGCACGAGGTCGAGGTCGCCCGGCTTGCGCACACCGTGCCGCGCCAGGCCTGCGGCCAACAGCGCGCGCTCGGTGCGGTGGCCGGTGTCGACCAGCACGCGGCTGCCGTCGCCGTCGACCATCAGCCACACGTTGGCGACGGCGGTGCCGACCTGAAAGATGCCGGGTGCGGCGGGCACGCGCGTGCGGGGCATGGGGCCATGGTAGCAGCGCGCGTCTGCCGTTTCCCGCGACGCTGCTACAACCACCCGATGTCCACCCGCCGCTACCGCCGCGAGCAGGATCAGGGCGGCACGCCGCGCGAGCAGCTCAAGCGCGTCACCGTGCTGCGCCGCCTGTTGCCGCTGGTCTGGCCCTACCGGGCGCGCTTCGCCGCCGCCACCGCGGTGCTGCTGCTCGGCAGCGCCCTGACGCTGGTCTACCCGCAGGCGGCGCGCCGGGCGGTCGACGCCAGCGTGGCGGGGCTCGGCACCGCGTCGCTCGACCTGCTGGCGCTGGCGGTGGCGGGCGTCTTCATCGTCAACGCGGGCGCCACCTGGCTGCGCCACTACCTGATGTCCTGGCTCGGCGAGCGCGTGGTCGCCGACCTGCGCGCGCGCGTCTATCGTCGTCTGCTCGAGCAGCCGCTCGCCTTCTTCCACGACAAACCCTCGGGCGAGCTGACCGGGCGCCTGGCGGCGGACGTCGCCACCGTGCAGGGCATCGTCAGCGGCGAGCTGTCGATGGCGCTGCGCGAGATCGTGACGCTGGTGGGCGGGCTCGTGCTGCTGTTCGTGCAGAGCTGGCAGCTCACGCTCGCCATGTTGGCGGTGGTGCCGCCCCTGCTGGTGCTGACCTTCGGCTTCGGCAAGCGCATCCGCAAGATGAGCGTCACGGTGCAGGACAAGCTCGCGGAGTCGTCCGCGCAGGCGCAGGAGGCGGTCGGCGCCATCGCCACCGTGCAGGCCTTCCGGCGCGAGCCGCACGAGGTGAAGAGCTACGGCGCGCGCGTCGACGATTTCTTCGGCGCCGCCGTACGCCTATCGTCGTGGCGAGGGTTGTTCATCGCCACCATGAGCCTGTCGGGCTGGCTCGCCATCGCCACCATGCTCTGGCTCGGCGGGCGCGCCATCATCGCCGGCACCATGAGCGCCGGCGATCTGACCGCCTTCATGCTCTACAGCAGCATGGTGGCGTTCTCGCTCGGCGGGCTCGCAAGCCTGTGGGGCTCGCTGCAGTCGGCCGCGGGCGCCACCACGCGCCTGTTCGAGATCGTCGACCGCGAGCCGGAGATCCGCGATCCGTCCGAGCCGACCGCGCTGCCGCCGCCGATCGGCACCGTGTCGTTCGAGCGCGTCACCTTCACGTACCCGACGCGCAAGGACGCGCGCGTGCTCGACGACGTCTCCATCGAGGTCGCCGCGGGCGAGACGCTCGCTGTCGTCGGCCGCTCGGGTGCCGGCAAGTCGACCTTGGCCGCGCTGCTCTACCGCTTCTTCGACGTCGACGAGGGGCGCGTGCTGGTCGACGGCGTCGACGTGCGCCACGCGCGCTTGGCCGAGCTGCGCGGCCGCCTGGCCATCGTGGCGCAGGAGCCCGTGCTGTTCTCCGGCACCGTGGCCGAGAACATCGCCTACGCGCGGCCCGAGGCGTCCACGGAGCAGATCGAGCGCGCCGCCGGCCTGGCGCACGCGCACGAGTTCGTGGCGGCGTTCCCGGAGGGCTACCAGACACGCATCGGCGAGCGCGGCGTCAAGCTCTCGGGTGGGCAGCGCCAGCGCATCGCCATCGCGCGCGCGCTCCTGGCCGACCCGCGCATCCTGATCCTCGACGAGGCGACCTCCTCGCTCGACGGCGAGAGCGAGGCGCTGGTGCACGAGGCCTTGCAGACCCTGATGAAGGGGCGCACCACCATCGTGATCGCGCATCGCCTCTCGACGGTGAAGGACGCCGATCGCATCGTGGTGCTCGATCGCGGCCGTGTGGTCGACGTCGGCTCGCACGACGCGCTGGTGGCGCGCCCTGGCATCTACCGCACGCTGGTCGAGCACCAACTGGTGGCGGCGTAGCTCGCCGGCGTCGTCAGCGCTGCAGCACGTGGCGCGACGGCACCGCGCACGAGAAGGTGCCCTCGGCGACCTTGTTGTCGCCGCACAGCACCTCGACCTGCACCGTGCGGCGCTTACCGACGCCATCGCTGACGTGCGCGCGTGCCAGCAAACGCTCGCCGACCACGGTCGGCGCCAGGAAGCGCATCGAGGCGTCCGCCAGCACCACGGTGGGCTCGTTGACCGCCAGCATGGCCGCGTGATCCGCGAGCCCGAAGGTGAAGCCGCCATGCGTGAGCCCGGTGTCGTCGACGCGCATGGCCTCGGTCAGCGTCAGCTCCACCTCGGCGCTGCCGATGCCGATGGTGCGCGGCGCGCCGCACAGGCCGTGATCGATGCGCGCGTGGGTGCGAAGCGGCTCGCTGGTCATGCGGCGCGGGTAGGACGCGAGCGGGCGCGCCGCAAGGGCGGTGCTCGACGGGCCCGCGCGGCGGTGTCATCCTGCGTCCGTGCCCGAGCCGACCGACGACGGCGCTGACGCCGCAGCCACGGACACCGCGTCGAACGACGCCGGCGACGCCAACGTGGTGCGCGTCGACTTTCGCGCGCGCGCCGTGCCGGTCGACCCCGCGGCCTCCGAGAAATACGCGGTGTTCTCGCGCTTCGCCGAGAAGGGCAAGGTGATGGTCACGCTCGACGCGCGGCGCCCCGGCGTGTCGGTGCCGCAGCGCTTCGGCGAGGAGCCGCAGCTCAACCTCGACTTCTCGCTGCGCTTCGGCCTGCCCGACTTCGCCTATGACGCGCGCGGCGTGCGCGCCTCGCTGTCGTTCCAGCGCCAGCCCTTCTTTTGCGAGGTGCCCTGGAGCGCGGTGTACGCGCTCTATTCGCACGTCGACAACGAGCGGCTCACCTGGGCGCGTTCGCTGCCCTCCGAGATCCTGGATCAGCTCCCCGAGGCGAGCGTCGAGCACCTCGAGCGCGTGCGCGAGCTGCAGGTGGAGCGGCTGTTGCGCAACGTGCGCGCGCAGCGCGAGGAGGAGCAGCGCGCAGAGCGTGCCGCGCCCACACCGGCCGAGCAGCCCGCGCCTGGACTGGAGGAGCCGGCGCGGCGCGGCGGCCTGCGTCTGGTCAAGAGCGACGCGACCAATGACAAGGAGCCGCGAGACTAGTGCCGCTCAGCTCGCCTTCGAGAACAGCGGGTGGTTCCTGAAGTCGGCCTCTTCCTCTTCGGTGCCGGTCACGCGCTCGATGCGCAGCGGCGTCAGCCCCGGGCCCGACGCGGATCGCTTGGCCGCCGGCGGCTTGGGCCGCAACTGGTTCGGCATGGTCGGGTCCTCGGTGGCCTCGAGGAAGATGGTGGCGGCGCGCCCGATGAACGGCAGGGCGATCGACTCGAAGGCCTCGTAGTCGTCGAGCCCCTCATCGACCGAGCGCGCATGCTCGACGATGAAGCGCCGCAGCACCGGCAGGAAACCGAGGGCGGCGAGCGCGAAGTCGTCGACGCCGAAGCCCATGGCGGCGCGCATCTCGGCGATGTGGTTGGCGGCGTCGAGCAGCGGCGCCTCCTCGCCGCGCTCGAGCAGCCGCTCGGTGGCGAGCAACAGCGTGATGAAGCTCCGCTCTTGCGCCGTGCTGTCGAGCTGCTCGTAGCGGGGCGCGAGCGCGCGCGTCTGCCGCACCAGCGCGCGCGCGATGCGGACCCGATGACCGCGCAACAGCTTGACGACGCGCTCGGTGCCCATGGGCCCTCGTTTCAGGCTTTCGCCGTGGCGGCGATCGGCCGTTCGCCAGTATAGCCGGCGTTTCGGCGTGCCGCACGCCGCGGCCCCGTCACTGGTCGACGAGCAACGGGCCGCGCTCGAGCAGCGTTTGGCGCGTGGCGAGGTCGTCGCGGCGGCGCTCGAAGGCGAGCGCGCCGTCGAACAACGCGCGTCGGCCGGTGGCGGCGGTGAGTGCCGCCGGCACGCCGACCGCCGCGACCCCGATCAGGCCGGCGAGCGCGACGGGGAGGTCGAAGAAGCGCGCCGCCACCAGCGCGCCGCCGGCCACCATGGCGCCGACCGAGCCGAGGAAGGCGAGCGCCACCGCCGCCAGCATGGTCGAGAGCGCACCGGGCGCCACCGCCAGGTCCGACAGGCTGGTGGCGTCGAACAGCGGGTTCCTGGCGCCGCGGCCGACGCCGAAGGCGGCGATGCCGCCGGCGATGATCGCGCAGGCCAGGGTGGTGAGCGTCCACAGGAACGGGTCGAGCCGGAGCACCACGCCGCCGACGGCCGCCACCAGCGCGGGGTAGATGGCGACCACCGGCACGGCGGCGATCCACTTGGCGGTCATGAGCGTGCGCGGGCTGAGCGGCGCGCCGTCGACGATCCAGACCGCCGGGCCCTCGAGGCCCACCTGCGGGAACGCGAAGCGCGCGCCCAGGCCGGCGGCGATGAAACAGACCAGGCCGGTGTGCATCGACGGCAGCACCCAGGCGCCGACGGCGGGCCAGGCGTCGAACCCCTGGCGGAGCGCGTCGGCGTTGACCAGGTAGAGCACGCCGACGCCGAGCAGCAGCACGAGCTGACCCCACTGGCCGGGGTCGCGCACGAACGCCAGCAGATCCTTCTCGACCATGGGCCGCAGCACCGGCGGCAGCGGGCGCAGCGCCGCCTTGAGCGCACGGTCGCGCAGGCTGCCGCGCAGCAGGCCGACCGGCGACTCGTCGACGGCGAGGTCGCGTGCGCGGCGCGAGAGCAGCCGGTGCACCAGGTAGGCGACGGTGAGCGCGCCGAGCCCCCAGGCGAGCAGAGCGGCCAGCGAGACCAACGAGCCGTCGAGCACGAAGTCGCTGCCGACCGACGAGGGCAGGGCGCGCGGCCCGATGTCGCCGACGTTGCGCGCGCCCGCCAGCAGCTCGGCGGCGCCCTGCGGCGACAGCATCTTCTCGACGCGCGCTCGGCGAAACCACACCAAGAGCGCGGCCACGCCGACGCCGAGCACGACCAGCGAGACCCGGCGCAGCTTGCCGGCCGGTAAGAACGCGCCGCCGACGTGCGCGAGTGCGATGCCGAGCGCGAGCGGCACCAGCGCCACCAGCGCCACGGCCACGAGCGCGCGCAGCGCCGCGAGCGCGCCGAGCTGTCCGCCGAGCATCAGCCCGACCAGCGCGATGCCGCCGAGCGCGAGCGCGTTCGGCAGCGCAGCCACCGCGGTCTCGACGGTGCGGTCGAGGAAACGCGCCCAGGGTGGCACCGGCGTGCAGTCCCAGAACCACAGATCGCGCGCGCCGAAGAACGCCTGGGCGGCGTGGCCGAGCGAAGACATCACCAAGGCGCCCGACAGCCCGAGCAGCGCGGCGCTGGTGCCGCTGCGCAGCACCTCCGGCACGTCCTGCCAGACCACGAAACGGCCGCCGGCGAAGGCGGCCCCGAAGACGAGCAGCGCGGCGCCGAGGCCGATGGCGAGGAAGCCCGCGATGCGCCCGAGCCCGTGCTGCAACTCCGCCGTCAGGCGGCGACGCAGCAGCGTGCGACGCGCGCGCGTGCCGGCGACGAGCGCGCGCCAACCATGGCGCAGGTGTGCCGTCACGTCGTGGTCACGGCTTGGCTTTGGGCGCCTCGGCCGTCTTCTTGTCTTCCTGCTCGATGGCGTAGCGCACCAGCGCCTTGACGGCGTCGTTACGACGCACGTTGCCGAGCAGCACCTTCAGGTCCTCGTACACCGACGGATCGACCAGCAGCCGGCCGAGCGTGCCCTTGCCGGTCTTGGCGTCGGCGATCAGCACCTTGACGTCGCTGGTGATGGCCTTGAGGTCGGCGCTCGCCGCGTTGGCGTTCGCCAGGATCTCGCCGCGGTCCTTCTCGTAGATCAAGTTGTGGACGAAGCCGGGCTCGGTGCGCACGTCGGCCGCGATCTTGCTCGCCTCGGCGAACAGCTTCTTCGCTTCCTGCACCGCTTCGTCACCGCCCTGCCCATAGAGCAGCGCATGGACCAGCGAGTCGTTGGTCTTGAGATCGGCCAACAGCGCGTCCACGGCGGCCAGATCCTTGTCGAGCTTCTCCGTCGACGTCTTGACGTTGGCGACGATGTCCTTGACGTGGCCGGCCGACTGCTTGTCGAGCAGCATCTGCAGGCCGTTGCCCTTCTGCACCTCGGTGGCGATGTCCTGGATCGACTCCATCGCCGCCACCACGGTGGTCTCACCGCCGGCCTTGCGGAAGCCGTCGAGCAGCGCGCGGATGCTCTCGGTGGAGGCATTGACGTTGTCGATGATGTCGCCGGTGGAGGCGAGCGCCGCCGTGAAGTCGACGGCGTCGTTCGACAGCAGCAGATCGCCGTCCTTCACCACCGGGCGGCTGTTCGAGCCCAGGCTGATGTCGATGTACTTGTCACCGAGCAGGCCCTCGCCGACGATGCTGGCCTGGCTGTCGGTGCGAATGCGCTCGAGGAACTTCTCGGAGATGCGCATCACCACCCCGAGCTTGCGCGCGGTGCCGTCGCCGATCTGGATGGTGGGCGCGCGGTCGGGCTCGTCGGTCTCGTGGTCCTTCAGTACCCGGATGACGACGCGGTCGAGCTTGCTGAAGTAGACCTTGCCGACCACCACCGCGTCCCAGGTGCGCAGCCGCAACAGGATGCGCTCCTTGGCGGGTTGGCCGTGCAGGTCCTCGCCGACGGCCTCGATGGTCACCTCGAGCTTCTCGTCGGGGTCGCGCGCGATCAGCGCCAGGTTCATCGGCTGCTTGAGTACCTTGGCCTTGAGCGGCACCTCCACCGGCTTGCTCTCGAGCGACAGGTTGGCCACCGACATGGTCGCGGCGATGCGTTCGTCGCTCTGGTCGTCGGTCTCGGGCAGCTCGATCTTGCTGACGATGCCGACGTTGCGCCCGGCCAAGCGCACGTTGCCGCCCACCTTGAGGCCGCCCACGTTGGAGAACTGCGCGCGCAGGTCGACGGTGCGCTCCCACAGGCTGCGCTCCCTGCCCACCAGGAACAAGCTCAGGAAGGTCGCGGCGACGCCGAGCGCGACGAACACGCCCACCTTCACGTCGCTCTTGCGCTGCTTGCGCTCGCTCATGCGACCCGACCTTATCAGTCTTCGAAGGGCGCCGGGTCGCCCTCGATGAAGCCGCGCACCAGCGCGTCCGGCGAGCTGCGCATGGCCTCGGTGGGGCCGACGGCGCGGATGCGACGGTCGTAGATGAAGGCGATGCGGTCGGCCACCTGGAACACCGTGGACATGTCGTGGGTGACGACGAGGCTGGTGCAGTGCATGCGGTCGCTGAGCGAAAGGATCAGGTCACCGATGCGCTTGGTGTTGACCGGGTCGAGGCCGGTGGTCGGCTCGTCGTACAGGATGACCTCGGGGTCGGTGGCGATGCCGCGCGCGAGGCCCACGCGCTTCTTCATGCCACCCGACAGCTCGGCCGGCTTCATCTGCTCGATGCCGGGCAAGCCCACCCACTCGAGCTTCTCGGCGACGCGGCGCGCGATCTCGTCCTCGGGCAGCGAGAACTGCTCGCGCAGCGGGTAGGCGATGTTCTCGTAGACCGTGAGCGAGTCGAACAGCGCGGCGCCCTGAAACACCATGGCGATGCGTCGGCGCACCGGCAGGTAGTCCTGGTCCTCCTCGATGTCGCTGACCAACTGGCCGTCGAACCAGATCTCGCCGGCGTCGGTGGGCAACAGCCCGATCAGCATCTTGAGCATGACGCTCTTGCCGACGCCGGAGGGGCCGATGACGCACAGGGTCTCGCCGCGCTGCACCTCGAGGTCGAGGCCCTGGTAGACGCGCTGGCGGCCGAACGCTTTGTCGACGCCGCGGAACGTGATGTACGCGTGCTCCGCCGTGGGCTGCGTGGTGTCGCCGCGCTCGGTGATGGCCGTGGTGTCGCTCACCGCGGCTCCTCGTCGGGATCGCCTCCGCCAGTGCCGCCGTCGGGCGCGTCACTGCCGGGCGCGTCACTGCCGGGCGGTGCTTGTGGCGGCTCGAAGGTCAGGCCGCCGAACGGGTTGCCCTTGAGCGTCGACGCCTGCGGGTGCGGCTTGGGCGCGCGCGGCTGGAAGGACGGGCGCGCCGCCTGGCGCGCCAGCGCGGCGTCGAAGGAGCCGGCGGTCGGCGCCGTCGGCAGCGGCGGGCCGCTCGGCCCGGCGGCGGTCGCATCGTCCGGCAGGCCCGCCAGCTCCCAGCCGGGGTCGACGTCAGGGGCGGTCGAGGCCCAAGCGCTCGGCAGCGCGGCGAGCGGCGGCAGCTCGTCGTCCGCCGTCGCGTCGGCGTGGGAGCGCGCCGCGCGCGCGCGTGGCGCCTCGGCGGGGGCGTCGGCCGTCGCCTCGCCGTGCGTCCCGCCCTCGACGGAGCCGTGCACCTCGAGCAAGCGCGGCCGCCCGTCGGGGCCGAGGCCGATGACGCACGCCAGCGTCGCCAGCGCACCAATCGGGGCGCCCCCGAGCGCCTGCGTGAGCGCCTCCACCGACGCCGCCCGCACCGACGCGACCAGCGGCAGCGTCAGCGGGGCGCGCACCAGCCGCGCGCACTCGTCGGCGTCGAGCTCGAGCGCGAACAGCGCGTCGAAGCCGAGCGCGTCGGCCGCGCGGACGCGCGCCACGACATCGGCGGCGGTGGGCGCCGGGAAGAGCTGTTCGGTGGCGTCGACGACGGACGCGAACGCGAGCGTGCGCTGCGCGGCGCGCGCCACGGCGCAGGCGACGCGCTGGCGTCCCGCGCGCGCCGGCCCGAGCACCAGCAGGCCGCCCATGGCGGCGGCGGCCACCAGCTCGTCCGGCAGGCCGGGTGGCAGCAGTTGTTCGTCGACGAGCGCTACCAGCTCCGCGTCGAGCGTCGGCGCCTTCGCCACGCGCACGGCCAAGCGCCCGTCGGCACAAGCGCCGGCGACCAGTCGGTGGCCGCCGCGCAGCCGCCTGGTGATGAGCGCGCGCTCGGCGCCGGCGTCGCGCACGAGGCCGAACAGCGGACCCTCGAGCACGGCGTCGAGCCGCTCGCGGCGCCCGCGGCGCACCACGTGCAACATGCCGCCTTCAAGGCAGTGCACCTCGGTGACGTCGCGGTCGCGCACGAGCGCGCCGAGCGCGGCCTCCACCGCGTCCTCGAGCTGCGGCTCGGCTTGCGCCACCGGGCGGTCGGCGTCGCTCATGCCCGCGTCGGCTCCGACACCAGCTCGGAGAGCAACTGGTCGACGACGGCGAGACCGGCGTCGAGCGTAGCCTTGTCGATGACGAGCGGCGGCGAGATGCGCAAGACGCGCCCGCCGATGGCGTTCAGCAACAGGCCGCTTTGCAGCGCGCGGCGCGGCAGCGGTGTGCAGTCGACGTTCAGCTCGATGCCTGCCCACAGGCCGCGTCCGCGCACGTCGACCACCACCTTGCGGTGTTGCTTCATGAGCTGCGCCAGGCGCGTCATCAGGTGCTCGCCGAGCTGGCGCACGCGCGTCAGGAAGGTCGGGTCCGCCACCACGTCGACGACCACGCCGCCGGCCGCGCACGCCACCGGGTTGCCGCCGAAGGTCGAGCCGTGCGTGCCGAAGCCAAGGTGCTGGCCGAGCGCCTCGGTGGTCAGCATGGCGCCGAGCGGCAGGCCGCCGCCGAGGCCCTTGGCCAGGCTCATGGCGTCGGGCGCTACGCCCTCGTGCTCGTAGCCCCACAGCGTGCCGGTGCGGCCGACGCCCGACTGCACCTCGTCGAGCAACAGCAAACAGCCGTGCTTCTGGGTGATGTCACGCACCGCCTTCAAGAACCCGGCGGGCGGCACCACCACGCCGCCCTCGCCCTGGATGGGCTCGAGCAGCACGGCGGCGGTGCGCTCGGTCATCGCCTGCTCGAGCGCGCCGATGTCGCCGTAGGGCACGTTGCGCACGCCGGGCAAGAGCGGCTCGAAGCCGACGCGGTACTTCTCCTGGCCGGTGCAGGTGAGCGCGCCGAGCGTGCGGCCGTGGAAGCTCTTCTCGAAGCTGATGATCTCGTAGCGCCCCTCGCCGCGATCGTGGAAGACCTTGCGCGCCAGCTTGATCATGGCCTCGACGGCCTCGGCGCCCGAGTTGCAGAAGAACACGCGGTCGGCGAACGAGCGCGCCACCAGCTTCTCGGCGAGCGCGATGGCCGGTTCGTTCCACACCACGTTGGCGGTGTGCAGGATCTTGCCGGCCTGCTCCATGATGGCGCGCACCAGCGCCGGGTGGTTGTGGCCGAGCGCGGAGACCGCGATGCCGCCGACGAAGTCGATGTAGTTGTTGCCGTCGGCGTCGCGCACGCGCGCGCCCTCGCCGCCGACCAGCACCACCGGCAGGGGCTTGTAGTTGCCGAGCAGCGCCTTGGTGCCGCGCGCGATCCACGCCTCGTTCTGTGCTCCACCCTCGGCCGGCATGGCTCACCTCCGGCGCCCACTCTCCGTCGACGGTGGCGCAAAAGGCAAGGGCGTCGGGCGCTACTCGCAGGGGCCCGGTTCGGCGTCGGGGTCGGTCGTCAGGCAGGTGGCCTCGGCGCCGTTGCCGGCGCGGCACTGCTGCGAGAAGCACGAACAGGCGTAGGTGACGCCGTCGCGCAGCAGGCGCACCGGCGAGGCGAAGATGGCGGCGAGCGCGGGCGTGTCGGCCGGGCCGAAGGAGGTCTGGTCGCGCGGCGTGGTGGCGTCGTCGACGAACGGGATCAGCCCCTCGTCCCAGCCGCAGACGAAGCCCATGTTGTGATACTCGGCGCGCAGGTGGTGCAGCATCGAGCCGCCGCCGCCGGCCGCGTCGTCCTTGTAGTAGGCCTCCATCTTCTGGTCGCCGGCCTGGAACTCACAGTTGACGGACGGATCGAGCTCGCCGAAGCGGGCGCAGAAGGCCGCGCCCGAGGTCTCGAACACGTGGGCGTCGCCGCTCTCGAACTGGAAGAAGGGGAAGCCGAGCGGGTCGAGCTCGTCCGTGGGTGCGGCGTCGGTGAGGAACACCGCGCCGGAGGCGGAGGAGGGCGTGGCCACGGTGACGGCGTCGAAGGGGGCGCCGTTGTCGAGCACCAGCGGCGCGATGGCCGCCACCTCGATCATCTCGGCCGAGCCTTGGTAGACGACGTCGGCGGTGATGCGCCAATGCGCGCTCTCGTCGAGCTCGGTGCCCCTTACGATGAAGGTCGCCGTGAGCGCCCTATCGCAGTCGCCGGTGGTGCCGCCGCCGGGGCAGGTGGCGGTGCGGCCTCCGAGCGCCGGGTACTCGAGCTGGTCGCCCGCCTTGAGCGGGAACTTGGGCGGCTCCGGGCCCGCGTCGTGGATCTCCTCGCCGGCGTCCGGGATGTTGCCGAGGTTGATGTCGTCGATGCACTGGCAGCCGGAGACGGCGAACAGCAGGGCGAGCGAGCACAGGCGAGTCATGGGGGCCCTCACCCCTCCTGTGTAGCTGGCCGAAAGCGCCTCGGCCATGGGGATCACGCCGCCAGCGCGTGCCGCGAGGCCGGTGGTAGAACGCGGTTGTGAGCTACATCGCCGAGGCGGTCCAGCGCGCGCGGCACCTCGGCCAGACGGCGGAGGCGGCGGCGGCGTGGCGCGAGCTGTTGGCGCAGACCCACGTCGACGAGGCCGACTACTCCGACTGGGCCCGCGAGCTGGCGTACCTGTATGCGCGCCTCGGTCGACAGCTCTCGGCCGCGCGCGTGCACGAGTACCTGCTCAACATCGACCCGGCGTTGCAGCTCTACGGCGAGCACGGCAGCGCGCGCGACGTCGGGCGCGTGCTGCGCTTCGGCCGGCGGCTCAAGGAGGCGAGCGCGCGCTACCGCGAGGCGGCGCTGTTCGCCCACGCCGCGCGCGCCGCCGAGGAAGCGGGCGACGCCGCCTCGGCCGTGCAGCTCTTCGAGCAGTTGGTGCGCACCAAGGAGGCGACCGGCGAGCCCTACCTGGCGGGGCTGGCGGCGCTCAATGCGGCGCGCGTCGGCGTCAAGGTCAACCAGCCCGACAAGGCGCGCGCGCTGTTGTCGCTCGCCATCCGCGTGCTCGAGGAGGAGGGCGACCGGCGCGAGCAGGCCGGCGATCGCGAGGGCGCGTTTCGCTGCTACCTGTCGCTGGTGCAGGTCGGCAAGATCGAGAACAGCTACGAGCCCTTCGCGGAGGGCTACCTCAACTGCATCCGCATCCTGAAGGCGAAGAACGACCGCTTCTTCACCATGCAGTACTACTACGACTTCATCGCGCACGCCGAGGCGCTCGCCGAGCTGCACTCGGTGGCCGAGCTGCACCGCGAGGCCGGCGAGTACGCCAAGCGGGTCGGCTTCATCTACGCCGACTTCTTCCTGTCCGAGGCAGGGCAGGCGTGGCTGCGCGTGGCGAAGAACGCCACCGACAAGAACCAGCCCCCCGAGCTCGTCGAGAACGCGCTGTTGGCCGCGGTCGGCTGCTTCAACCGCGTGCAGGACGACGCCGAAGTGGCGGCCTGCTACCACGAGCTGTCGCAGCTCGCGCTCAGCGACAAGAAGAAGCAGCGCTACGCCGAGCTGGCCGCCGACCTCGCCAAGCTGGTGGGCGCCGAGGCCACGCGCGAACCACCGCCCGCCTTCCCCGAGTACTTCCGTCGCCGCCTGCAGCTCCCGGAGATATGGATCCGCGACTTGCTCGAGAGCGAGAGCGGCACCGACATCCCGGACGCCATCGGGCGCCTGGTGGGCGACCACAAGAACGTCTGGGAGGTGCAGCGGCGAAAGGCGCTCCTGATCGCGCTCGCGTGGGACGACCACCAGGCTGCGGGCGGCTCTGCGGATCACATCCCGCCCGGCATCGTCGAGAAGCTCGGCGAGCTCGGCCACGCCGCCGCGGTGCGGCCGATGCTGGCGCTCTACGAGGCCGGCGACGAGGCCACCAAGGTCATCGTGGTCGACCGCGGCGCCGGCCTCAAGCAGCGCGAGGCCTTCTCGCTCATCGAGAGGGCGCTGGCCGGCACGGGCAAGCTGCGCGAGGCGGGCGTGACGGCGCTGCGCAAGATGACCTTCGCGCAGGCGCTCGACAGCCTGGTGCGCATCTTCAACTCGCAGGACGCGGGCGACGTGCGCGACGCCTGCCTGCGCAGCATCGCCACCATCGGCACCGACGAGGCCTGCGAGTTCCTGCTCGACGTGGTGCGCTCGAACGCCGGCCCGCTCGGCGCACGCGCGCGCCTGCTGCTCGAGACCGGCGCGCAGGAGCGCATGCTGTCGGCGCTCGAGCGCAACCGCCGGCAGGAGCCGGATCAGGCGTTGCGCATGTTCATCGCGCGCCTCGTCGAGAAGGTGCGCACCCAGCGCGGCGCGGGCGTCTTCTGAACCCGCTCGCTCAGGCGGCTTCGCTCGCGCGGCGCCCGAGCGGGTGCTCGGCGGCTGCGGCCACGGCGCGCGCCGCGGCGATCTCGCCGTCGATGCCGAAGCCGGGCGCCAGGTCGCGACCGGCCCGCAGCAGGTTGGCAAACGGCGTCATCGGCCGGCGACCGCCGAGCAGGTGCTCGCTGTCGACGACGTTCCAGTGCGGCAGCGCGGCGCGCGCCGCCGGCCCGAACACCAGGTCGCGCGTGCGCGCCAGGTCGCGCGCGAACGGCATCAAGCGATCGAGCAGGAAGCTCACGTCCTGCGCCGCGCGCTCGGCGCCGCCGGCTTCGCACACCGTGCCGGCGACCACCGCCACCGAGGTGTCATCGAGCCCCGTGGTCTTGTGGCCCTGCTTGAGCGGCGCGCCGGCGAACACGCCGACGAGCACGCCGCGGGCGGGTGGCGCGCGCAGCGTCAACAGCACCGGCGGCATGCCGCGGGGCAGCGCGGCGATGGGCAGCAGCCAGCGCGCGGCCGCCGCGTCGCCTGCGGGAAGGACGCGCGCCTCGGCCTCGAGGAGCTTGTCGCGCCGCCGGCCCTCGGGCAGGCGGCCGGTCAGGTCGCGACGGCTGGTGGCGTCGATGACCACGCGCGCCGCGTAGTCGTTGGCGCCCGTGATCTTGACGTTGGTCAGGTGCTTGCCGTCGGCGCTGACCTCCTCGACCCGCTCTTTCAGCACCTCGCCGCGGTGGCGCCGGATGATGTCGAGCAGCATCTCGCACAGCGCGACGCGCGGTCCGAGGCCGCCCTTGGCGCCAGCGTGCGCGCCGGTCTGCAGTTGCAGCGCTGCCAGGCGGCCGGCGAGGCCGCGCGCGTCGGCGTCGGGGCGACCCTGCACGAAAGGCACGAGCTGCTCGAGCGCTACGCCGATGGACAGCGACGAGAACGCCGCGGCGTCGTCGTCCTGCGACAGGCGCCCGGCGCCCCCGAGCGCCTCCAGGCGCTTCTTCGCCCGGCGCTTCTCGAAGAAGCCGTCCTCGTTGACCAACGCGGCCTCGTCGAGCACGGGGGCAATGCCGTCGGGTGCGACGTCGTGCAGGCGGGTGGCGGCGCGGGCGCCCTCGTCGGCCGCGAACACGCGCGACAGCTCCTTGGCGCGCGCCTCCGCGTCGACCGGCACGATCATGCGGATCTCGGGGTCGTCGACCAGGCCGAGGCCGCCCGGGTCGGCGCCGAGCGCGCGCCGCGCGTCTTGCCGCAGCCCGAGCGTGTCGAGCACTTGCGCGGCAGTGCCGTGCGTCGGCAGCCGCAGCAGGGATGGCATGGCGGGCGCGAAGCGATCGCCGAGCGGCAGCCCGAGCGTCGGGTCGCCATCCTCCACCACCACGACGCGCCGCCCGCTCTGCTGCTGCGCGATGAGCGCGCCCGCGACCAGGCCGCACAGCTCGGTCCCGACGATCAGCACGTCGCAGCTCAGGCGGCTCATCGGCTTGGCTTCTAGCCGAAAAGGCAGGGGGCGGGAGCGGGGAACTCACGCGCGCCGACCGCAGGAATCCTGGTTGAATCCGCCGCATGGCCGACTACCGTCGCCCCATGCGCGCCCCCCTCTGCGTCCTCGCCGTCGCCGCGCTCGCCGCCTGTCCGCCGTCCTCCGGCGGCCCCGACGCGGGCACGGACACGGACGGCGGCGCCGGCGGCAACCAAGTGGCCGACCTCGGCTGCGACGCCGACGAGCAGTGCGGTGCGGGCGAGATCTGCGACCTGGCGACGCGCGCGTGCGGGCCCGGCCTCGACTGCACCGGTAACCCCGACCTGTGCCGTTTCTGCGGCGATCCATCGACCGACTGCGGCTTCGACGGCGCCGGCGGCTACTGCTCGAGCGAGGCCGGCGTGTGCCGGCGTCAGCACGGCCAGTGCGGCGCATGCGCGGCGCCCGAGGAGTGCGCCGAGGGGCCAAGCGGCCTGCCCTCGAGCTGTGTCGATGGCTTCTGCGCCGCCGGCTGCGGCTCGTGCGCGCCCGGCTTCTCCTGTCAGGCGGGCGGCTGCGTGCCGCTCGGCGGCATGGCGCGCTGCGACGGTGCCTTGCTGTGCCCCGACGGCGCCGGCTGCCCCGACGGGCAGACCTGCACCGATCTCGCGGTCTGCCTCGAGCTGTGCAGCGCCGACGCGGACTGTCCGGCCGGCACCATCTGCGAGACCACGCCAGGACCACGCGAGCGCCAGTGCGTCGCCGGCTGCCCGCTCGGCGATCGCGTGCTGCAAGACGGCGTCGACAAGGTGTGCCACGCCGACGGCCGCTATGGCCTGCCGTGCCCCACCGAGGGCTCTGCCGACGGCTGCCCGGCAGGCGCCGAGTGCGACGCCGACGGCGTGTGCCAGCGCGCCGGCTGCCAATCCGACGCCGAGTGCCCGCTGCTGCGCACCTACTGCGACCTCGGCAGCGCCACCTGCGTCGACGGCTGCAACAGCGTCGACGACTGCGGCGCCTTCGAGGCGTGCGAGGCCGGCCAGTGCCACCCGCAGGGCTGCCGGGGCAAGGAGCTGTCGTGCGACCTCGGCCAATGGTGCTGCGGCGCCGAGCGCTACGACGACGCGGCGACGTGCCCGAGCGGGGTGGCCGACGGCCAGTGCTTCGTCGCCCCCGATCCGTGGTGCCGAGCGTGCGCGGACAACGACGACTGCGCCGACATCCAAGAGCACGGCCAGGCCTCCTACTGCTACGAGCTGCAGGACGGCGACGGCAACAGCCTCGGCAAGTTCTGCTCGGTCGGCTGCACCAGCAACGCCGATTGTCCGCGCGGGCTCGACTGCGTGCAGGAGCTGCCGACCGACCAGGAGGGGCAGACGGTCGCCGGCTGCCTCGACTCGCTGTGTCCCGCGCTCGCCGGGACGCGCTGATGCGTCGCTTCCTCATCAACGTGGCGATGTACGCCGTCTTCGGTGGCGGCCTGTTCGCGTTCGCGGCCATGCGCGGAGGTCGCGAGGTGGCGGCTGCCGAGTTGGCCATCGCCGTCGCCGTGGTGGCGCTTTGGTGCGGCGGCTTGACCACGGCCATCGAGCGCGTGGTGCCGCGCCTGCCCAAGCTGTCCACCCGCCTGCTCGCCGGCGCCACGCTCGGCGCCGCCTCGCTCGGCGGTTTCGCGCTCGCGCTCGGTCTGGCGGTCTGGCAGCGGCCGGTGCCGCAGCTCATCGCGCTGGCGACGACGGTGGGGGCGCTCATGCAGGCGGCGCGCACCTTCGCTGCGCGTCCCACGCCGCGCGCGCTCCCCGATGGCGCCGAGGGCGCCGAGGTCGAGCCGCCGTTGCCGCGCCGCCTGATCGAGCAAGGCGCGCTGGTCATCGACGTACGGGAGCAGCGCGAGTGGGACGCCGGCCACCTGCCGAGCGCGCGCCTGCTTCCGGTGGGCGAGCTGCCGACGCGCCTCGCCGAGGTCGAGGCATGGGCGGGCGGCGACAAAGGCCGCGCCATCGTCGTCTACTGCGCGTCGGGCATCCGATCGGGTCGCGCCAAGGAGCTGCTCGAGGCCGCCGGCTTCACCGCGGTCACCAACGGCGGCGGCTTCGGCGCGCTCGTCTGACCGTCACGCGAGCACGGCGCGCAGCGCCTCCACGGCGGCGCCGGCGAGCAGTCCCGTCGCGGCCGAGCGCGGTGTCGCGCGGACCGGCCGCAGCGCGAACGCCACCGCCGCGATCAGCACTGCCACGACGATGGCGCCGGCGATGGCGGACGGCGACAGCCAGCAGCCCGACAGCACCACCGCGGCAGCGGTCGCGATGGCGGCAGCGGCAGCCTTCGCTCGGCGTTGCCCTAAGAGCACCGACGCCACCAGGCCAGCGGCGAGCAGCACGCCGGCGGCGGTCGACGACATTCGGGCCAACTCGCCGGAGAGGACGGCCAGCGCGGGCGGCACGAGCGACAGCGCAGCGGCGGCCGCGCCGTCGAGCCTGGTCGATGACGGACGCAGCAGCTCGTCGGCCTTCTCCTGCAACGAGCGCGGCACCCCGGCGCGTTCGAGCACCTCGGCGAGGTGGGCGCCGCGTCGCACGAGCGGGAGCGCCGCTCGCGTCGTGCGCGCGTCGAGCAGGCCGCGATCGTGGAGCAGCAGCAGCGCCCCAACCGTGACGGGCAAGGGCGCGGGTGGGCTCAGGCGCGGCCCGCTGGTCTCGAACGACGTGGGCGTCGCCGTCGGCTCCATCACCGGCAGTATGCCGCCGGCGCAGCCGCCAGACGAGTCGCCACGTGTAGCAGCCGGTGCACGTGCGCGCCGCCGCTTGCGACCGCCGCACCCCCAATGCCAAGATTTACGTCGGCGGTTGCTCCGTTCGTCGAGGTCGCGATGTCGCTTCGGTCGTCGTCGTTCGTGCTCTCCCTCCTGGTGGTTGCGGCGCTTCCGGCCGAGGCCAAGGTCAAGGTGGTCGCGACCACGGCGACGCTGGCGGCGCTGGCGAAGGACGTCGGCGGCCTCGACGTCGAGGTGGTGCCGCTGCTCGACGGCCACGTCGACCCGCACGTCGCCAGCGGCACACCCGCCATGGTGGCGGCCCTCGAGCCGGCGGAGTTGCTGGTGGTGAACGGCCTTGGCCTCGAGTCGGGCTGGCTGCCGCAGGTGCTCGCGCAGGTGAAGAACCCGAAGCTCGCCGCGGGCGGCGCAGGCGTGCTCGACGCGTCGACGCTCATCGTCAAGCTCGACGCCCCCGCGCCCGAGGGCGCTGCAGACGCCGGCAATCACCCTGCCGGCAACCCGCACTACCTGCTCGATCCGCTGAGCGCGGCGCGCGTGGCGCACGGCATCGCCGAGCGCCTCGCCGTCATCGCGCCGGCCGCAGGCCCGAAGGTCCGCGAGCGAGCCACCTTCATCGCCGCCAAGCTCGAGGAGAAGGCGCGCCTCGCCCACGCGGAGGTCGCCCGCAAGGTGCCGGCGGAGCGTCGCCGCGTCGCCGAGGTGCACCGCGTGCTCGCCTACCTGGCGCCGACGCTCGGCATCGAGGTGGTCGCGGTGCTCGAGCCCCGTCCCGGCGTGCCGCTCGACGCCACGCGGGCCGCCGAGGCGGCCGCCAAGCTCAAGCAGTGCGGCGCCACCGCGCTCATCGTCCTGGAAAACGGCCCGCGCCCGACAGCCCGGGAGCTCGCCAAGGCGAGCGGCGCACGGCTGGCGGTGGTCCCCGGCGGCCCGCGCTTGGTCGGCGACACCTTCCTCACCTTGAGCGAGCGCACCACGAACGCCGTGCTGGCGGGCCTCGGCATCTGAGGGGCCATCGCAGAATCGGCTCGCGCCCGTCACACGGCGAAGTAGCTCGCTTGCGGGTGGTGGAACACCAGCGCGCTGACGCTCGCCTCGGGGTCCATCATGAAGCCGTCCGTCAGCGTGACGCCGACCGTGTGCTCGGCATCGAGCAGGCGAAGCAGCGTCGCCTGGTCTTCCAGCCTCGGACAGGCGGCGTAGCCGAAGCTGTAGCGCCGGCCTCGGTAGCGCGCCGAGAACAGGTCCTTGCGCGTCGACGTCGGCGCATCAGGGATGCCCCACGCCGCGCGCAGGCGGGCGTGCAACCACTCGGCGGCGGCCTCGGCGGTCTCGATGGCGAGCGCGCCGAGCACATGGGAGCGCAACAGCTCGCCGCGATCCTTCAGCGCGGCGACCAGCTCACGGACCGGGCGCTCGCGCCCCTGGCACGTGGTCACCAGCAAAGCGACATGGTCGACGATGCCGCTGCCGCGCGGCGGCGCCAGATCGGCGAGGCAGCGGCGCTCGCCGCGCGCCTGTCGGCCGAACTGGAAGCGCGCGGCCTCGACGCCGTCGTCGCCGAACAGCACCAGCGCCTCGCCGTCGGCGGCCGCGCGCAGGAAGCGCCAGGCCGCGCGCGCACGGAGCAGGTCGCGCGCCAGCACCTCGCCCTCGACGCTCTTCACCACCTCGACCAGCTCGCGCGCGCGCGCGTCGCCCTTTTCCAGCAGCGCCGCCAGGTCGCCCGCGAGCCCGAGGTGGCGGGCGTAGAGCATCTTCGGGTTGACGAAGGTCCAGACCTCCTCGAGCGGCAGCGGATCGAGCACGTGCAGGCGGGTGTCGGGCGGCCGCGGCGGCTCGGCGTCGTGCACGATCGTGAGCGGCGCCGCTGTTGAAGGCGCAGCGGCGGCGACGGCAGCGGCTTCGGTGTCGCCCGCTCGTCGCTGGCGCGCCATCAGCTCCTCGACGAGCGCGGCTCGCTTGGCTGCGTCGAGCGCGCGGTTGGCCAGCGCGAGGCCGGTCATTGCGTCCCTCGAATAGACCACCGGCCCGCGATAGGCGGGCGCGATGCGGACGTCGGCGAAGCGCTCGGACAGCGCGGCGCCGCCGACGAACAGCGGCGCCGCCACGCCGGCCGCGCTCAGCTCCTCGGCGGTGGCCACCATCTCCGCCGTGCTCTTGACCAGCAGGCCGGACAAGCCGATCAGGTCGGGGCGGTGCTCACGCGCGGCGCGCACCACCTCGGCGGGCGGCACCTTGATGCCGAGGTCGACCACTTTGATGCCGTTGGTCGAGAAGATGATCTCGACCAGGTTCTTGCCGATGTCGTGGACGTCGCCGCGCACGGTGGCGAGCAGCATGGTCGCGCGCGTCGCCTGTGCGTCGCCGGCGAGACGCGGCGCCAGGTGGGCGACCGCGGCCTTCATCACCTCGGCGCTCTGCAGCACCTCCGCGACGATGAGCTGGTTGGCCGCGAACAGCCGGCCCACCTCGGCCATGCCCTCCATCAGCGGGCCGTTGATGACCTCGAGTGGCGTGCGCGTCTGCACGGCGAGGTCGAGGTCGGCGACCAGGCCCTCGCGGCTGCCCTCGACGACGTTCTGCGCCAGGCGCTGCTCGAGGGGCAGGGTGGCGCGCGCCGCTGCGGTCGCCGCGACGCCGGCGGCGCGCTTGCCTTGGAAGTGCTCGACGAAGGCGTGCAGCGCCGGCGTGTAGTCGGTGGCGTCCGCGTCGAGCAGGCGCTCGCACAGCGCCACGTCCGCGGGCGGCAGGTGGGTGACGCGCTCGAGCTTCTCGGCGTTCACGATGGCGAGGTCGAGGCCGGCGTCGAAGCAGCGGTGCAGGAACACCGTGTTGAGCGCCTCGCGGCCCGCCTCGGGAAGGCCGAAGCTGACGTTCGAGACGCCGAGCAACGTCTTGCAGTGCGGCAAGCGCTCCTTGATGGCGGCCACGCCGTCGACCGTGGCGCGCGCGGCGCCGACGTATTGGCGATCGCCGGTGCCCACAGGGAAGACCAGCGCATCGAAGATCAGATCCTCGTCAGCGACGCCCATGGCGCTCAACAGCGCGTGGCTGCGCTCGGCGACCGCCAGCTTGCGCTCGCGCGTAATCGCCATGCCCTGCACCGGGTCGTCGTCGATGCAGCCGACCACCACGGCGGCGCCGTAGCGCTTGAGCAGCGGCACCACCCGCTCGAAGCGCGCCGCGCCGTCCTCGAGGTTGATGGAGTT
Source organism: Deltaproteobacteria bacterium (assembly GCA_016177705.1). Lineage (GTDB taxonomy): Bacteria > Myxococcota > UBA727 > UBA727 > VGSZ01 > JACOUT01. The sequence goes on along the minus strand of JACOUT010000013.1, from coordinate 133,763 downwards.
GACGATGGCCTTGCCCTGGCAGCGCTGCAGCGCGGCCTCGACCACGTCGGCGTCGGTCGAGTCGATCATCAGCGGTGCGCGCACCTTGCGGGTCAGCCGCTCGAGGAAGGCGACGGCATCGGTGCGCTCGTCGCGATCGGGATCGGCCAGGCACACGTCGACCACGTGCGCGCCACCGCGCACCTGCTTCCTGCCGATCTCGGCCGCCTCGTCGAGCTTGCCCTCGGCGATCAGGCGCTTGAAGGCGCGGCTGCCGATGACGTTGGTGCGCTCGCCGACGATGACCGGCCGCGCGTCCTCGAGGTCGACCAGCTCGATGCCCGCGACCAGCGCGCGGCGCGCCCGCACCGGCACGCGCGGCGCATGCGCCCGCGCCGCCTCGGCGAGCGCGCGCACGTGCGCCGGCGTGGTGCCGCAGCAGCCGCCCACCGCGTTCAGGAAGCCATGCTCGAGGAAGCGCGCCAGCTTCTTCGCCAGGCTGTCGGGCGTCTCGCGATAGGCGCCGTGCTCGTCGGGCAGACCGGCGTTCGGCATACACAAGACGCCGTAGGGCGAGAGCGCTGCCAGCGCGCGCACGTGGTCGGCCATCGCCTCGGGCCCGGTGGCGCAGTTGAGGCCGACGGCGACCAGGCCGCCGCCGCGCGCGCGCCCGAGGTGCGCGGCGTGCTCGACCGAGACGTGGAAGGCCTCGGCGGTCTGTCCGGCCAGCATGGTGCCGGTCTGCTCCACCGTGCACGACAGCACGAGCGGGACGCCGACGCCGAGCTTGTCACCCGCGCGCTCGATGCCGACCAGCGCGGCCTTGACGTTGAGCGTGTCGATGGCGGTCTCGACGATGAGCAGGTCGACTCCGCCCTCGAGCAGCCCCTCGGCCTGCACGGCGTAGTGCCCGGCCAGCTCCTCGAAGGTGATGCCGCCGGTGACCGAGATCGAGCGCGTGGTGGGCCCCATCGAGCCGGCAACCAAACGCCGGCGATCGGTGAAGGCGTCGGCGGCCTCGCGGCCAAGGTGCGCGGCCGCGCGGTTGATGTCGAACGCGCGCTCCGCCAGGCCGTACTCGGCGAGCACCAAGGGCGTGGCGCCGAAGGTGTTGGTCTCGACCACATCGGCGCCGGCCTCGAGATAGGCGCGGTGGATGTCTCTCACCACGTCGGGGCGCGTCAGACAGAGTTGCTCGTTGCAGCCGAGGAAGGCGTCGCCGCCGAAGTCGGCGGCGGCGAGCTGCCTCGCTTGCAGTTGTGTGCCCATGGCGCCGTCGAAGACGACGACGCGCGCGGCCAGAAGGTCGCGCAGATCGTCGGCGGTGAGGCGCAGTCGGGCCATGCGGCGTGCTAGGAGCCCGCCGCGGCAGCCGCAACCGCCTGTCGGCAGCGCGCGCTCGAGCGACCCGCGCTTCGTTCCCTTGCACCGATGCCGCCCTGGGCGCAGGCTTGCGGGGGGGAGGTGCTGCCATGCACTCGCACATTGTGGTCGCAGGGCGCGCCCTGAGCATTTCGGTTGCGGCGCTGGCGCTCGCCGCCTGCCCACCGCCGGTCGAGCCGCCGCCCGACGACGTCGACTGCGGACCCGAGCCGACCGGCGACGGGACCGAGCACGGCGGCTCCGTCGACGCCGACGAGACCTGGGGGGCCGACGGGAGCCCACACCTCCTGCCATACGACACCGCCATCTACGCCACGCTCACGCTCGACACCTGTGCCGTCGTGAAGATCGCCGCCGGCCACTTCCTCACCGTGCGCGGCGGCGCGCTGGTGGGGAAGCCGGGCGCTCGCATCGTCGCCCGCGACGCCGAGCCGTTCGCCGCCATCGGGCTGGTCGGTGGCACCATGGACCTCGAGGGTGTGGTCATCGAGGGCGGCGGCGATCCGCTCAACACCCTCCCCTACCTGGCCGGGACCCTCGACCTCACCGGCGCCGCGGGCCCGGCGACGCAGGCAGTCGCGCGCCTGGTCGATGTCGAGGTGCGCGACTCGGCGTCGAACGGCATCGTGGTGCGCGATGGCGGCGGCTTCACCGACGACTCGCGCGACCTCGTCGTCACCGGCGCGGCGCAGTTCCCCGTCAGCATCTGGGCGCGCGCCGTGGGCACGCTGCCGACGGGCACGTACACCGGCAACGCCACCGACGAGATCCTGCTGCCCGCGCTCGCCGGCAACGAGGCCATCGTCGAGAGCACCACCATGCACGCGCGCGGCGTACCGTACCTGGTGGGCCACGAGACCAGCCTGGGTGACCTGCGTGTGCAGGCGGTCGACGGCGTCGCCACGCTCACCATCGAGGCCGGCGTGACGCTGCGCTTCAAGCGCGGCGCCGTGCTGCACGTCGAGCAGGCCACCTCCACCGATGACCCGGCGCGCGGCGCGCTCATCGCGCGCGGCACCGAGGATGCCCCCATCGTGTTCACCTCCGCTGAGGCCTCGCCCGCGCCGGGCGATTGGCTCGGCATCTGGTACGGCCTGGCGCCGAGCGCCACCAACGTCATCGACTACGCGCGCGTCGAGTACGCGGGCGGCGCCAGTGTCAGCGGCAGCGACTCGTGCGTCGATCCGCCCGAGGTGGTCAACGACGCCGCCATCCGTGTGCGCGGTCCGGTCGCGGCATCGTTCGTCACCAACACCACCATCGCGAACAGCGCGTCCAACGGCATCGACCGCGGCTTCCGCTCCGACACCAAGCCGAGCTTCTTGCCGAGCAACAGCTTCAGCGGCGTCGCCAAGTGCACGGAGACGTACCCGCGCGACGTCAGCGGCGCGTGCCCCGACCCGGTGCCGTGCCCGACCGAGTGAGCGATCCCGGCCGGCGCGGCAGTTGTTGGTGCTGCGCGGTCGTGGCACCACGGCACCATGGCCGTCTCCACCCCCGCACCCGACCTCGGCAAAAAGTGCCCCGACTTCCTGCTGCCCGGCGTCGACGGGCGCACCTACGCACTGCGCGACTTCGCCGCCTCGAAGTGCCTGCTGATGGTGTTCACCTGCAACCACTGCCCCTACGCGCGCGCCGTCGAGGATCGCATCATCACGCTGCAGCGCGAGTACCCACAGGGCGCCCTGCAGGTGGTCGCCGTCTGCTCGAACGACGCGGTCACCTACCCCGACGACGCGCGGCCCAAGCTCGCCGAGCGGTGGCGCGAGAAGCAGATGCCGTTTCCCTACCTGCACGACGAGGCGCAAGAGACCGCGCGCGCCTTCGGCGCCGTGTGCACGCCCGACTTCTTCCTCTACGACCAGGACCGCGCGCTGCGCTATCGCGGCCGGCTCGACGACAACTGGAAGGAGCCCGACAAGGTGACGCGTCGCGAGCTGAAGGAGGCGGTGGACCTATTGCTCGCCGGCCGCCACCCCGGCGATGCCCAGAATCCTTCGATGGGGTGCTCCATCAAGTGGAAGAAGGACGCCTGAGCTCCAGCAGGATGCGCTCGGCCAACGCGGGGCCGACCACCTTGGCGATCTCGTCGAGCGGCGCCGCCTTGATGCCCTCGACGCTGCCGAGCGCGCTCAGCAGCGCCTTGCGCTTCTTGGGGCCGACGCCGCGGATGTCGTCGAGCCTCGAGCGAAGCGTACGTCGCTTGCGCTTGCCGCGGTGCCCGGTGATGGCGAAGCGGTGCGCCTCGTCGCGCACCTGCTCGACCAGAAAGCGCTCAGCCGTGTGTGCGCGTAGCGCGAACGGGTCTTTGATGCCGGGGAGAAAGACGCGCTCGGGGCTCATTTGCAGCTCGGCGTCGGCGTGCTCGCGCTCCTCGCGTGGCGTCTCGGGCCGCTCGCCGTTGGAGAAGCTGCGCGCCTTGGCGATCGACGCCACCATCAGTCCGTCACCGCCCACCGGCGTGCCGGTGTCCTTGCAGGCCGCGAGCGCGACCTGGAGCTGGCCCTTGCCGCCGTCGACGAGCAAGAGATCCGGCAGCTCGCCCTTCTTCAGCCGACGCACCAGCGCCTCGTGCATCATCGCGTAGTCATCCGTCCCCTCGACGGTCCTGATGTTGTAGCGGCGGTAGCGCGACTTGTCGGGCGCGCCGTCGACGAAGCAGACCTGCGAGGCTACCGCGTCGGTGCCCTGGAAAAGCGAGACGTCGAAGCACTCGATGACGCGCGGCGGCCGCGGCAACGATAGGAAGCGCTGCAGCGACGCCACGCCGCGCTCGCGCACGTCCGCCTTGCGCACCAGGTCGGCGGCGGCGGCCGCGGCGTTCTTCTCGGCGATCTCGAGCAGGCGGCGCCCGTGGCCGCGTTGCGGCACGCGCACGGCGACAGCGTGACCGGCGCGCTCGGCCAGCGCGGCCTCGAGCGCCGCCGCGTCGTCGGCAAGGTCAATCGAGGTCAGGATCTCGTCCGGCAGGTCACCCGGCGGCGTCTCGGCGTCCGCCGACAGGTAGAGCTGCGCGAGGAAGCTCGCCACCAGCTCGGGCGTTGGGAACTCGGCCTTGTCGAAGCTCTCGACCTCGCTGGCCAGCAGGTGGCCGTCGCGCACCACCAGGCGCACGATGACCAAGAGCGAGCCCTGGCGCTGCACCGCCAGCACGTCGACGTCGCGGCGGCGCTCGATCTCGCTCACGGCCTGATCGTCGAGCGTGCTGCCGACGGCCCCGAGCTGATCGCGCACCCGTGCCGCCCCCTCGAAGGCCTCGGCATCGGCCAGCTCGAGCATGCGTGCGCGCAATCGTTGCTCGAGCTCACGGCGGCGGCCTGCCAGGAACAGCGCGGCCTCGGCCACGTGGTCGCCGTAGTCGGGCACCGCGTAGACGCACGGCGCCGGGCAACGGCCGATCTGATGCTGCAGGCACGGGCGGGTGCGACTCTCGAGCACCGTGTCTTTGCAGGTGCGCAACTGGAAGTAGCGGTTGAGCACGCGCAGCGCCTGGCGCGCTCCGGTGGCCGAGTGGTAGGGGCCGAAGTAGCGCGCGCCGTCGTCCTTGGCGCCGCGCACCACCTCCACGCGCGGGAAGCGCGCGCGCAGCTTGGCGCCGGGTGGCGCTGCGCGAACGTCGAGGCGCAGGTGGATGAAGTTCTTGTCGTCGCGCAACAGCACGTTGAAGCGCGGCTGGTGTTGCCGAATCAGCGTGCGCTCGAGCAGCAGCGCTTCTTTTTCGTTCCTGACGACGACGTAGTCGATGTCCCACAGGATGTCGCCGAGCCACTCGACGAACTGGCGCGTGTCGCTGCCCGAGAAATAGCTGCGGACGCGCGCGCGCAGGCTGGCCGCCTTGCCGACGTAGAAGATGTCGCCGTCCGCGCCGCGCATCAGGTAGCAGCCGGGCTCGGTGGGCAGCGTGCGCACCCGCTCCGCCAACCGCGCGGCGCGCTGCTCGGCGGTCTCGGCCGGCCGCTCGACGTCGTTGCGCGCGGCGGTCATTCCCGTCCCACGGTGACGGTCGCCTGGCCGAGCGCGATGGTGTCGCCTTCCTTGATCTCGACCTGACCGGTGACGAGCTTGCCCCGGTGGCGCACGCCGTTCGAGGAGCCGAGGTCTTGCACGATCACGCGATCGCGCCACGGCACCAGGCGAACGTGGCGGCGCGACACGCTCTGGTGCTGCAACACCACGTCGCACGTGCGGTCGCGGCCGAGCACGATGGCGCGATCGAATTGGATGCGCGCGGGCTTGGTGGGGACCCCTTGCACGGTGGCGAGCCACGGCCGCTGCACCGGGATGGCCTCGGTGGCGTCGTCGAGGAGGGAGCCCGGCCGGCGCTGGTCACCGGTGGCGGTGCGGTTGCGCTGATCGGTCATCAGCTCGTCGAGCACGGCGGCGACCGCACCCTGCGATAGCAGGCCGGTGGCGCGCGGGTCGGTGGGCGCGACCTGTTCCTTGAGCTGGCGCACGTCGACGGCGGGGGCCTTGAAGCCCTGGCGCGCCATGTGCTCCACCAGCTCGGGCGGCAGCTTGACGCCGTGACGGCTGACGTAGTGCGCGAGGCCCTCCGGCCAGCGCCAGACGCCGTCGGTGCGCTCGCGATAGCCGCAGCTCTCCTGGCAGAGTCGGCACTCGGACAGCTCGTCCGCCTCATCGAGCACGGCGCCGTTCTTCAGGTACGACGCGATCAGCTCGCGCCGCTTGGTCTCCCAGCTCTTGGAGGTGAGCGTCGCCGGATCGGGCAGGCCGTCGCCCTGCCGGGTCGTCCAGAACCCGACGGGACGCAACAGGACCGGCGGCGCGGCCACGCACGGACCATACCGTCATCCGGGCGCGCCTTGGCACGCCGGCCACGCCTTGCTACGCGGTGTCGACGAGGAACCCATGATCGACCCGAGCAAGCTGCAAGACATGATGCGCGAGGCCCAGCGGCTGCAGGAGCGGATGCAGCAGGAGCTGAAGGGCAAGGTGGTCGAAGGCCAGGCGGGCGGCGGCATGGTCAAGGTGACGCTCAACGGCCTGCTCGAGGTGCAGTCGGTGAAGATCGACAAGGGCGCGGTCGACCCCTCCGATCTGACGCTGCTCGAGGATCTGGTGCGCGCCGCCGTGGCCCAGGCCATCCAGCGCGCCGAGGAGGCGCGGATGGAGCACACCCGTTCGCTCGCGGGCAACCTCGGACTGCCTGGGGGCATGTTCTAGGCCCGCATGACCGACCCCATCCGCACCCTGGTCCAGCAGCTCTCGCGCCTGCCAGGCATCGGCGAGCGCACCGCCACGCGGCTGGTGCACCACCTGCTGCGCCAGGACCGCGAGCTGATGCGCGCGCTCGCCCACTCGCTGGTCGACGTCGCCGAGCGGGTCCACGAGTGTCCGCGCTGCTGCCTGTTGTGCGCCACTGAGGACAGCTGCGCGGTCTGCTCGGATCCACGGCGCGACGACACGTTGTTGTGCGTGGTCGCCACCATCCAGGACCAGGCCGCCATCGAGGCCACCGGTGAGATGCGCGGGCGCTACCACGTGCTGCACGGCACGCTGTCGCCGCTCGACGGCATCGGGCCGGAGGAGCTGCGCATCCAGCCGCTGCTGGCGCGGCTGTCGAGCGCCGATCGCGCGGTCACCGAGGTGATCCTGGCGACGCCCCCCTCGGTGGACGGCGAGGCGACCGCCCTCTACCTGTCGCGCCAGCTCGCGCCGCTCGGCCTCAAGGTCAGCCGCATCGCCTCGGGGGTGCCGGTGGGTGGCGACCTGCAGTTGGCGGACCGGCTGACGCTCAGCCGGGCGCTGTCGCTCCGCCGCGTTCTGTAAGCCTTTCTCGACCCTTGGGGTTTCCGGCGGCCTTGTGCTATCCGCATCTGGCTGCGGGCCAACCGGTCCGTGCCATCGGGGTGTGCCGTGGCTACGCAGATGGTGATGTACGAAGCCGAGTACGAGCAGATCAAGAAGGTCTGCGATCGGCTGGTGCGCGAGGCGAACTCCAAGGTGGTGTTCCTGGTCGACAAGAACGGCCAGCTCATCGCTTCGGCCGGCGACGTCGGCCACCTGGACACCACCAGCCTAGCGTCGTTGACGGCCGGCAACATCGCCGCCACCGGCGGCATCGCCAAGCTGATCAACGAGAAGGAATTCTCCCAGATCTTCCACGAGGGTGAGCGCGACAACCTGCACATCTCCATCATCGGGCAGCGCGTCATCCTCGTCGTCATCTTCGATCAGCGCTCCAGCCTCGGCCTAGTGCGCCTGCGCGTGCGCAAGGCCTCCGAGGAGCTGAACACCATCTTCTCGTCGATCGCCGCCAAGGCCGAGCAGCCGGGGGCGTCGCCGTTCGCCGAGATCACCGACGACGACATCGACTCGCTCTTCAGCGGTTGATCACGGGGCAGCGCGCGCGGCGCCGTCGCGCCGGTGCAAGAGTACTGTTTGTCAAGGGTACTGTTCGAGGGTGAGCAGCGGTCGTTGAAAAGCAGATTTGGGTGCAGGTTACATGTCGTTCATCAACTACTCATCCCGCGAGATCAACTGCAAGATCGTCTATTACGGGCCCGGATTGTGCGGGAAGACGACGAATCTTCAGTATATCTATAACAAGACCAGCCCTGACGCGAAGGGCAAGATGATCTCGCTGGCGACCGAGACAGAGCGTACACTGTTCTTCGACTTTCTGCCGCTGTCGCTCGGTGAAATCCGCGGCTTCAAGACCCGCTTCCACCTCTACACAGTGCCCGGCCAGGTGTTCTACGACGCGTCGCGCAAGCTGATCCTCAAGGGCGTCGACGGGGTGGTGTTCGTCGCCGACTCACAGATCGAGCGCGTCGAGGCCAACCTCGAGAGCGTGGAGAACCTGCGCACCAACCTGTCCGAGCAGGGCTACGACCTCGACCGCATCCCCTATGTCGTGCAGTACAACAAGCGCGACCTGCCGAACGCCGCCACCGTCGACGAGCTGCGCAAGCTGCTCAACCCGAAGGCGGTGCCCGAGTTCGAGGCCACCGCCACCACCGGCGTCGGTGTCTTCGACACGCTCAAAGCCGTGGCCAAGCTGGTGTTGCAGGAGCTGCGCAAGGGGGCCGACGCCGGCGCGAGCCCGATCTCGTCGCCGCCACGGCGCGGCCCCGTCACCTGACGCGCAGCGGGAGAGCCCCATGAAACTGTGCCGCCTGACCTCGTCCCTCGCTCCGCTCGCGGTGGTCACGGCCGTCGTCGGTGGCCTCGTCGCTGCCACGGCAGCGGCGCAAGCGCCCGCGGCACCGCCGGCCCCCGCTCCCGCGCCGGCTGCCGCGGCCCCGGCTGCGCCGGTGGCAACTCCCCCGGCCCCGGCCGCCGCCGCCGCGCCGCTGCCGGTGTCGGCCGACGAGGAGTACGCGGTCAAGATGCGCGAGCTCGAGGACATGGTCTCCGAGCTGAAGGAGCAGGTGTTTCGCTCCAAGGCCAAGTTGCAGTTGCTCGCCGAGCAGGTGGCGGGCGGGGTCGGCACTGGCGCCAAGATCATCGTGGTCCACAAGAACCAGATGGGCGGCAACTACCTGCTCATCTCCGCCAACTACTTCCTCGACGGCCAGCCGCTGCTGCAGGAGACCGACGACACCGGCACCAAGCTGACCCCCAAGGTCGAGCTGCCGGTGTTCGACGGCAACATCGTCGAGGGCAGCCACACGCTCTCGGTGCAGCTCGTCTACAAGGGCAACGGCACCGGCGTGTTCCGCTACCTGGAAGCGTACAAGTGGACCCTCAAGGACTCGGTCACGTTCACTGCTGAGCCGGGCAAGGTGGTCACCATCGACGCCATCGGATTCGAGAAGGGCAACTTCACCACGCCCGTCGAGGAGCGCCCGGCGATCAGGTTCGAGACCAACATCAGCCAGGAGAGCACGGCGGAGGGTGCCAAGGGCGCGGCCGCGAAGCCGGCGGAGGCGAGCACCGCCGCACCGGCGCCGACGGCGGGGGTAGGGGCGAAGTGAGGCGAGGCGCGGCGGCCGCGGCAACGCTGGGTGCGGTCCTAGTTGCCGCCGCCGGGGCCGACGCGCAGCGCGCGGTGGCCGGCAACGACGTCAACCGCCTGGAACGCGACGTGGTGGTGGCCGCCGGCGAGCTGGCGCGCAACGAGGACCAGTACCGCTCGGTGCCCGACTTGTTCTCCAGCAACGATCGGGGCGAGCGGGTCACGTGGGGCGAGATCTACTACCTGACCAAGGAGTACCAGCGCGCGAGCATGCTGCTGTTCGGCGCCGTCGAGCCGCGCGAGAGCGACCCAACGCCCGTCGAGCAACGCCCCGATTACGCGGACGCCCTCTACTACCTGGCCGACAGTCTGCACCTGCTCGGCAACCGGGCGGCGGCGCAGGGCTACTTCGAGAAGCTGCTGTCGCTGCGCGGCCACGGTCATCACGAGCAGGCCATCTTGCGTCTGATGGAGACCGGCGACGAGCTGAAGCGCTGGGACGACGTCGACCGCTACTACAAGCAATACCTCGAGGTGGCGGGCGACAACGTGCCGGGGCAGGTGCGCTACCTGCGAGGCAAGAGCCTGTTCCTCGCCGGCAAGGACGAGGCGGCCATCGACTCGCTGCGGCAGGTGCCGGCGACCGACGCGTGGGCTTTGCGCTCCCGCTACCTCATCGGCGCGGCGTACCTGCGCCTCGACCGCATGGCCGACGCGTTGACCATGTTCGAGCAGGTGGCGTTCGCCAAAGCCATCGCCAAGATCGACAAGCACGTGAAGGAGATGGGCCACCTGGCGCGCGGCCGCTTGCTCTACGAGATGGATCGGCTGACCGAGAGCATCGACGCCTACCAGAACATCGACTACGACTCGTCGCTGCTCACCACCATGCTCTACGAGGTCACGTGGACCTACGTGCGGCGTGGACAGCTCGAGCTGCGTGGCACCAAGGGCGACAACCTCACCGAGCTGATGCGCCGCGAGCGCGCCAAGGTCGAGTACGAGAAGGCGCTCGAGCAGCTCGACGACCTGCGCGCGCTTGACCCCGACGGCGACAAGGCCGCCGAGATCGACATCCTGACCGGCAACCTGCGCCTGCAGCGAAACGAATTCCTCGAGGCGGAGGCCATCTTCGGCGACGTGCTCGAGCGCCACCGCGCCGCCGACGATCAGTTGCGCGCGCTCATGGCCGATCACAGCTCGCGCGAGCGGCTGCTGGCCGACATCCTCGCCATGTCGTCGGGCGGCCTGACCGTCGACTCGCGCCTGCCGCCGATCGCTTCTCGGCGCGCGTCGCAGAACGAGGACGTGGCCAAGGCGCTCAAGGTCTTCAAGGACATCCAGGCCTCGCGCGACGACATCCACGCCACCACCAGGCTGCTCGAGGAGCTCGAGCGGCAGCTCAGCCCCGACAACCCGTCGCGCACCGAGCTGTTCAAGCCGCTGCAGGCGGGTGTCGAGCGCTCGCTGTCGCTGCAAAACACGCTGCTGCAGCTCAAGACCGATGCGCTCGCGATGGAGCGCGCGCTAGCGCGTCCGTCGGGCGAGCTGGCTGCGCACCTGGCGGAGTTGCGCGCCCGCCGCGTCGAGCTGGAGCAACGGGTCGCCAACCTGCCGCGCACGCAGGACGCCATCGCGGCGCGGCGCCAGAAGCTCAACGACCGCCTCGCCGCCATCGATCGCGCCGCCCACCTGGTCGAGCTCGAGATCCGACAACGCCGCGCCGAGCTGGCGGCGGTCGACTTCATGCTGTCGCGCGACACCGACTCCACGTCGGTGCTGCGCTCCGAGCTGCGCAAGAACCAGCTCCGCGAGGCGCGCGCGCAGGTGGAGGCGCTCGAAGCGCGCGCCACCGAGATCGCGGAGCACATCACCGTGGTCCGCAAGGAGATCGCTACCGCCGGCGGCCGTGGCACCGGCGAGGACGCGCTGCGACAGGCCTGGGCGGCCTCATTCGACGAGGAGCGGCAACTGCTGGGGCAGGCGCGTGACCCGGCACAGGCGAGCATCTACTCGCGCATCGACGGCTCGGTCAGCCAGATCGACGAGCTGCTGCGCAAGAATTCGGAGTTCCGCGCGCGCCTCGACCGCATCGTCGACGAGCGGCTGGCCGGCGCGCGCGCGCTGCTCGCCGCCGAGAAGGAGGCGCTGGTCACCTACGTGAGCGCGCTCGGCGACATCGATACGCGCGCCGCGGCCGTGCGCGACACCGCCACCGCCATCGCGCTCGATCGCGTCAGCCTCGACCTGAACCGCATCGTGCTGCGCGCCGACGTCGGCGTGGTCGACACCTCGTTCGCGCGCAAGCAGGCCGAGACAGAGAAGATCGGCCAGCTCCAGCGCAGCAAGGCCGCCGAGCTGACCGATCTGACGCAGGCATTCGCCGACCTGACCAAGGACGAGGCGCCGTGATCCTGGTGCGCTCCTCCCTGTTGCCGATCGCCCGGGCCGCTTTCGTGGCGGCCGTTCTCGTGGCGGCAGCAACGGTGCGCGCCGAGGACGAGCCGCCGCCACCGCCGCCCGACGACGGCGCGGCGCCGGTCGGCGTCTCGCCCACCGCACCGCAGGCGGAGGACGGTGGGGACGTCGGCGACGTGCCGGGCACGGCGTCGACTCCCACCGAGCCCGAGACCCCGCCGGGGACGCCCTGGGACGATGGTTCGCTCAAGGCCCGCTACGACGCGCTCAAGGACGCGGTCAAGGCGTACGAGCGCGAGGCGTCCGAGACGCGCGACGAGGTGCGCAAGCTCTCGGAGCGCAAATACAAAGAGCGCCGCGCCGCCATCGAGCAGAACTACAAGAAGGCCATCGAGCCGGTGGTGAAGGAGGAGCGCGCGCGCCGCCTCGACGCCATCGCCGCCTTCGAGCGGTTCCTCGAGCGCCACCCCAACAACAAGGAGTTCACGCCCGACGCCATCTTCCGCCTCGCGGAGCTGTACTTCGAGAAGTACGACGACGAGCACCAGGTGGCGATGAAGGACTGGAAGGACGGCTACAAGCAGTGGGAGGAGGGGGGCAAGAAGGGTGAGCCTCCTGCCGAGCCGGCCAAGCACTTCGAACAGACGGTCGCGCTCTATCGCCGCCTGATCGCCGAGTACCCCGACTACCGCCTCGTCGACGGCGCCTACTACCTGCTCGGCTACACGCTGCGTGCACAAGGCAGCACCGAGGAGGGCGTCGCCACTTGGCTGACGTTGGTCGACCGCTTCCCCAAGAGCCGCTTCTACCCGGAGGTGTGGTTCCGCATCGGCGACCAGTACTTCGACGAGGAGAAGTGGGACCAGTCGATCGCGGCCTTCCTCCACGTGGCCCCGCTGCGTGAGAGCGAGTACTACGACAAGGCGCTCTACAAGCTGGCGTGGACCTACTACCTGGTCAGCCGCTACGACGAGAGCGTGCAGCGCTTCTTCGAGCTGCTCGAGTACTCACACGCCAACCGCGACAAGGCCTCAGGCGAGTCGGGCTCGGTGCTCGAAGAGGAGAGCGTGCAGTACGTCGCCATCAGCTTCGGCGACGACGGTTGGAAGCGCCCGGAGTGGACGACGCTCGTCAAGGGCAAGTCGGCCGACGCGCCTGACGCGGAATTCGCTGTCGACTACGTGGGCCACGCCAAGGAGACCTTCAAACGCACCGGCGAGCAGAAGCCCTTCGAGCGGGATGTCATGGCACGCCTCGGCAGCAACCTGTTCAAGCAGTCGAAGCATGCGCAGGCGGTGGCGGCGCTCTCCTACGCGCTCGAGCTCGACCCCATGCACCGCGACGCGCCCAAGTTGCAGGACCTGGTGGTGCAGGCGTGGGTGCGCGAGCGGCAGTTCGACAAGGCCAACGCCGCGCGCGACGTACTGGTGGCGAGCTACGGCAAGGGCACGCCCTGGTACAAGCGCTTCGGCAACGACAGCGAGGCGCTCAACCAGGCGGAGACGCTGGCGCGCACCAACCTCTACTCGGCAGCGCTCTACTACCACCAGCAGGCGTCCGAGTATTACAGCCAGGAAAAGCAAGAGGTGGCGCTGCAGTACTTCAAGGCGGCTTCGGGCGCGTACAAGAAGTACCTGGAGCGCTACCCGCACGACAAGAACGCGTACGAGCTGTCGTACTACCTGGCCGAGACCTACTACTACTCGCTGCGCTTCGAGGACGCGGTCGCCGCCTACGAGACGGTGCGCGACTCGCCCGCAGGCACGCGCTACCGCGGCGAGGCGGGCCTGAACGCGGTCTATGCGTACGAGAAGATCATCGAGCAGGCGGTGCAGACCGGCAAGCTCGAGAAGCGCGAGATCTTCGCCGGCAAGCGCGACCCAAACGTCAAGCCCGAGCCCATCCCCGAGCTGCGTCAGAAGTACATCGCCGCCATCGACCGTTTCCTCGAGCGCGGCGGCGACCACGAGATGGCGCCCAACTTCGGCTACCACGCGGGCGAGGTGCTGTACTCCTATGGCCACTACGACGAGGCGGTGAAGCGCTTCCAGATCGTCGTCGACAAGTTCCCGGCGAGCGAGGCGTCCAAGAGCGCGGCCAACCTGATCCTCGACGACCTGGTGGCGCGCAAGGACTGGACCGCCGCGGCGGCGTACGCCGAGCGCTTCGAGAAGGAGAAGGTCGGCGGCGGCGACACCGCGGTGTTCGCCAAGATCAAGGGTGGCGCAGAATTCGAGATCGCCAAGGCCACGCTCGAGAACGGCGCCAAGCTGCTCGACGAGGGCCGTATTCAAGAGGGCAACGCGCTGCTCGAGAGGGGCGCCGACAGCTACCTCAAGCTGATCGCCGCGGACCCGAAGCGCGAGTTCGCCGACAAGATGATGTACAACGCCGCGCTCTCGCTCGAGAAGGCGCGCCGGCCCATCAAAGCGGCCGCGCTCTACGAGCGGCTCTACAAGGAGTACCCCGACAGCGACAACGCGCCCGAGGCGATGTTCCGCGTCGCCTCCAAGAGCGAGCAGGTCTTCGAGTTCGACAAGGCCGTCGCCACCTACCTGACGCTGGTCAGGACCTACGCGAAGAGCGAGCGCCGACCCGACGCCCAGGTGAACGCCGCGCTCGCGCTCGAAGGGCAGCAGAAATACGAGCGCGCAGCGCAGGAATTCGAGCGCTTCGCCACGTTGTTCCCCGACCGCCCCGAGGCGCCCGACGTCTTCTACCAGGCGGCCACCGTGCACAAGAAACGCGGCGCGCCCGGCGCCGAGCTGGACGTGCTCAACCGCTTCATCAGGCGCTACGAGAGCAGGAACGCACAGGCCCCCAAGGTCGTCGAGGCCTACGCGCGCATGGGCGAGATCTTCGACGAGCAGGCCAGGACCGCGTCCGATCCCACCAAGGCGAAGAAGCGCGCCACCGAGAGCTACCAGGCGGCGGTCAAGCAGTTCGAGCGCGCGCGCGGCTCGCCCGCCGCCGCCTACTTCGCCGCCAAGTCCGCCTTCGCGCTCGCCGAGCAGGACTACGCGCGCTACGCACGCCTCGCCATCACCAGCAAGAACAGCAAGGTGCAGATGAAGGAGCTCGAGGCCAAGTCGACGCGCCTGGTGAGCGTCGAGGCGAGCTTCAAGGACATCATCACCACCTACAAGGCCGCCGAGTGGAGCCTGGCGTCGCTCTATCGGGTGGGCGCGCTGTACGACAACCTGCAGCAGACCGTGCTGAAGAGCCCGTGCCCCGACGACGTGCGGCGCCTGGCCGGCGAGATCGCCTGCGACGAGTACCGCAACCTGATCGAGGATCGCGCCTTCGCCGTAGAAGAGAAGGCGGTGGACGCGTACCGGACCGCCTACAACAAGGCCAAGGAGCTGCGCTTGCAGAACCTCTGGACGCGGCGGACCTTGGAGGCGCTCAACCTGCTGCGGCCCCAAGAGTTCCCCATCGACAAAGAGCCGATCTCGCGCCCGGTCAAGGGCGGCACGGCGCCGCTCGGGCCGGCGCTGCCGGATGGCGGTGCGCCGGCCCTCAAGGCCGTCGGCGCCGGGCCGGGCGAGCTGTCGCAGAAGGGGAGCGCCGGATGAGTGCGACCCGGCTCCTGCCCGTGCTGCTGACCGTTGCCGCGTTCGTCGTGTGCTCGGCATGCGAGACCACCTCGCAGAAGCCCGACGAGTTCGCGGCGAGCGCGCCCGTCGACGCCGCGCCTGTGGACGGGACGTCTGCGGCGCCCGCGCCGACGCCGGCCGGCGCGCCGGCGCCGGCGCCGACCGAGCCGGTGCGCACACCGGCGCCGGCTCCCGCGGTCGCCAAGACCGAGGTCATCGACGACGAGAACTGGCTGCCGTCGACGGGTGGTGCGCGGGACGCGTTCCTGGCAGCGGCGGAGACGGCGCGCACCGATCCGGCGGCGGCGGTGGGCCGCTTCGTCGATGCGGCCAACCGCACCAAGTACTTCTACGCCGCGTGGTTCAGCGCGGGCGCGGCGGCGGAGGCGGCCGGCGACGTCGCCACGGCCGAGCGCCACTACCGCACCGCGCTCGCCACCAGGCAGGACTATGGCCCGGCCATGGCCAACCTGGCGCTCTTGTTGGTGCGTGCCAACCGGTCCGGCGACGCCAAGAAGCTCGTCGACGACGCGCTCAAGCGAAGT
Organism: Deltaproteobacteria bacterium; assembly: GCA_016177705.1. Lineage (GTDB taxonomy): Bacteria > Myxococcota > UBA727 > UBA727 > VGSZ01 > JACOUT01. The sequence continues at coordinate 117,921 of JACOUT010000013.1, read as the reverse complement.
CCGGATCGCTCGGGGCCGCACCTGGCGGCCGCCACGCTCGCATGGCACGAGAAAGACCTCGCCACCGTCGAGCGCGAGGCCGTGCTCGCCGTGCGCTACGACGAGCGGTCCACCGCAGCCATGCTGCTGATGGGCAAGGTCTTTCGCACGCAGAAGCGCCTCGACACCGCCCGCTTCGCTCTGGAAAACGCCCTCGGCGTCGAGCCCGGCAACGCGCTCGTCCACCTGGAGCTTGGTCACGTCTTCGTCGATCTCGGCGACGAGAAGAAGGCGCTGGTCTCCTACGAGAAGGCCGCGCGCTTGCGGCCCACGCTGGCCGAGGCGCAGGAGAACTACGGCGTGCTCTTGCTCAAGCAGGGCTTCGGCGCCGAGGCCACGCGCGCCTTCGAGGCGGCCGGCAAGAACGATCCGAGGAGCGGCCGTGCCCAGCTCCATCTCGGAAACGGCTTGCGCGCCGAGAAGCGCTGGGTCGATGCCGAGCAGGCCTACAAGATGGCGCTCGAGCTCGATCCCTCCTTGCTCGACGCGCGCTTCAACCTCGGCCTCCTCTACATCGACAACCCGCTGCCCGGGCAGGACGAGCTGGTGCGCTTGCAGAAGGGCCTGGCGGCGTTGCGGGACTACCATGCGAAGGCCAAGCCGGAGCCCGCGGTCGCCGCTCGGCTCGCCGAGTACATCGACGCCACCGACAAGCGCATCCAGAAGGAGATCAAGCGGCGCGAGCGCGAGGAGCGGCGCAAGAAGGAGGACGCCGAGGCTGCGTCCAAGCCAAAGGCGCCGGATCCGGGAACCGCCAAGCCGCCCCCCGCTGTCAGTCCTCCTGCGGCACCACCCCCCGCGGCCGGAGGCAAGAAGTGAGCGGCACCAGAAACGCCTGCGCGTGCGCTTGCTCGTCGGTGGGCTCCCCTCCTAGTATGCTCCCGATGCCGCACTGCGGCGTCGCCTGGAGTCGCGCATGACATGGACATGGGCTCGAGCCGGTGCCGCGCTGGCGCTCGTGGTCGCGCTCGGGGCGTTGGTCATCGCCGCGCCCGCCGCGGCCCAGCGCAAGAAGATCACCCTCGACGACCTGATCATCGAGGGAAACATCCAGAAGCCCGAGGCGTTCTTCATCCTGCCTCGGACCAACCTCAACTTCTCGGACCTCGAGCGCCGAGAGGATCTCAAGGCCCGCATCATCAAGACGGTGGAACAACAGCCCTTCTAGCCTGGTGCCTCACGCTTCCCTTCCGGGGGCGTTCGGTGTCAGGTTCGGGCAGCGTCGGAACGAGACGAGGAGCGAGGCAATCAGATGAGCGCGATCATCACATTCTTCAAGGAGGGCGGCCTGTGGATGCTGCCCATCGCCTTCGTGTCGTTCCTGGTGATCGGCATTACCGTCGAGCGCGTCATCTTCATCTTCTTCCGCTACAACATCAACGCGCCGGCGTTCATGGCCCAAATCCAGAAGCTGGTCATGGCCAACAACATCGACCGCGCCATCAAGTTGTGCAACGCAGCGCCGAACGCCGCGCTGGCGCGGGTCATCAAGGCTGGCCTGACGCGCGCCAACAAGGGTGAGACCGAGATCCAAAACGCCATCGAGGAGGCCTCGCTCGAAGTGGTGCCGGAGCTGACCAAGCGCAGCAACGCGCTCGGAACGCTGGCGTCGCTGGCCACGCTCGCCGGCCTGCTCGGCACTGTGTTCGGCCTGATCGGCGCCTTCCGTGCCGTCGCCAAGGTGTCCGCCGCCGAGAAGGCGACCGTGCTCACCGGCGCGATCTCGGAAGCCATGAACTGCACCGCCTTCGGTCTGCTCATCGGCATCCCCGCGCTCTTCTCGCACCTCGTGCTCGCGGGCATGACCAAGAAGATCATCGACGAGCTGGACTTCTATTCGGTCAAGCTCGAGAACCTCTTGACCACCCGCGGCAAGGGCGGCCTCGACGGCACCGAAGCCCAGTAGCAGGCGCAGGAACGGGCGCCGACTCGCGCAGCACGCCTTGGGAAGAGTGAGCTGAAGGAACACGATGTCGCAGAAGCCGTCCGACCGACGACACCGCGAGCCCGGCGACGAGGAAGCGCTCGACCTCGACGTCACGCCGTTCCTGAACATCATGTTCATGTTGATCCTGTCGACCATGACGCTGACGGCATGGACCCAGCTCGCGATGCTCAACGTGCAGGCGCCGCAGATCGGCGGCGGCAACGTGGCCGACGGCACCGCCGGCGCCGACGCGCCGCCCTCCACGCTCAACCTGACGGTGTTCATCCTCAAGGACGGCATCAACATTGGCGCCACCGGAGCCACGCTCGACGGCAACAGCGAAGGCCGGCCTGGTCAACCGCTCATCCCCAAGATCCAGACCACCCAGGGGAGCAAGAGCACCATCGGCTACGACTTCCAGACGCTGCAGAAGCGCCTGATCGAGATCAAGAAGACCTTCCCTACCGAGCAGAGCATGATCGTCAGCGCCGACGCCGACGTCGAATACGACGACATCGTGCACGTCATGGACGCCGCGCGGAAGTCTGCGGACGGCAAGCTGCTCTTTCCCTCCGTGGCCTTCGCCGCGGGCATCGTCGGCTAGGGGCGCGGCAGGGACATGGCGGGCGAGACCGACACCTCCGACGGCACCGGGCCCTACAAGGGCTGGTCGGCGGAGCTGCGCAAGTCCGAGGAGGGGACGTCGCATCGTCGCAAGCGGCGGCACTTCGCGCGCACGCCGCCCATCTCGATCACCTCGCTGACCGACATGGTGACCATGCTGCTGGTCTACCTGCTGTCGACGTTCGCGACCAACCCTGTCGAGGTCAACGATCCTTCGGTCGAGGTGCCGCGCTCGACGTGCATCCCCGACGAGACGCTCCCCTCCGACGAGCTACCGCCCGACGGCTGCGGCAAGATCGAGGAGACGACCATCGTGATGGTCACGGGCCCCGAGGTGAAGCGCGCCACCGAGACCGGCACCAAGATCCAGCAAGTGACGCCGCGCATCCTGGTGAACGGCCAGCCCATCGCGGAGCTGGACGCCGCCAGCTACCGAGTGCCGGAAGCGGTGAAGGATCCGGCCTCCGGCGGCTACGTCATCATGCCGCTGCGCGAGGCGCTCAAGCGTGAGAAGGCGGTCAAGGAAGTGACGGCGCAGCTCTCGGGCAAGAGCTTCGACGGCAAGGTCATCATCCTGGCCGACCGGCGCACGCCCTACCGCGTGCTCACCGACGTGCTGGTGACCTGCGGTGAGTCCGGCTTCGCCGACTTCCGCTTCGCCGTGATCCGACCCGAGTAGCGATAGAGAGACCCTGGGAGGCCGCGAGACGTTGTCTGGCTGGTAGTTGCGGCAGGTGGCGGATCCGGCCCTAGACTGCTCGGAACCGCGCATGGGCCAGCGGTGTCGTGAAAGGGCAGTGCCCCTTTTGGCGGTGTCCTGATGGTGCGTGGCCGGGTGGCCGCGGCGAGAGGCGGAAGGACTCATGGCGAACCCCCCGAACATCTTGCGCATCGGCGTCATCCAGGGGGTGAGCGTCATCGAGGAGCGCATGGTGGCAGACCGCGCGCCGGTCTCCTTCGGCACAGCGCCTGGAAATACCTTCGTGCTGCAGAGCTCGGACCTGCCGAAGTCCATCACGGTGTTCGAGACCGGCGGCGAGGGCTACCAGCTCGTCTTCGGCGAGGACGCGCAGGGCCAGATCGAGCCGGAGCCGGGCAAGCCGGTCAAGCTCTCGGAGCTGAAGGCCAAGGCCTCCAAGCAAGGCGACCGGTATCGGTTGTCGTTGCCCGAGGCCGCGCGCGGCCGCATCCGACTCTCGAACGAGATCCAAGTGTTGTTCCACTTCGTGCCCCAGGCGCCCAAGGTGGCTCCGGGCGCGCTGCCGGCCGAGTTGCGCGGCGGTTTCGTAGGCAACCTCGAGCCGGTCTTCACCGCGGTGCTGTTGGCGTCGTTCCTGATGCACGCCGTGCTCGCGTTGTTCGTGCGCCTCGCCGAGCCGCCCAAGGTGCGCGACGACCTCGAGGACCTGCGCAAGTTCGTCGAGACCATCCAGCCGCCCAAGGTCGAGGTGCCGAAGATCGCGGTCAACATCGATCTGCCGGTCACCACCGGCCCGGGCCCCGGCGAGAAGGTGGTGGAGAAGGGCGACGGCGGCGGCGGCGGCGGGGGTGGCGGCAAGGGCAAAGGCGGCGGTGGCGGCAAGGGCGTGGGCGATCGCAGCGCGCTGCGCGATCAGATCGCCGGCCGCGGCATCCTGCAGCTCATCGGTGGCCGCGGCGGCGCCGGCGGCGGCGGTGGCGCGGTCGGCTCCGTGTTCGGCGCCGGCTCCTCCATCAGCGACGATATCGGCAACGCGTTGCAGGGAACGGCCGGCGTCGGCATCGCGGGCGCAGGCGGCGCCGGCGGCGTCACGCGACGCGGCACCGGCGGCGGCGGCGTGGCCGGCGACGGCACTGGCGGTGGGCTCGGTGGCGGCGCTGCCGGCATCGGTGACCTCGGCACCGGCGGCGGGGGCAAGGTCGACACCGGCAGCAAGCAGACCGCGCGCATCGTGGCGCGCGTGCGCGCCGACGACGTCGAGGCGGTGGACGGCAAGGTCGACAAGAAGGGCGTGGCGGCCACCATCCGGCGTCGGCAGGACGCCTTCCAGGCCTGCTACGAGACCGCGCTGCGCGCCAACTCCAAGCTGCAAGGCAAGCTGGTCATCGAGTTCACCATCGGCGACGGCGGCAAGGTCACCGACGCGCGCGTGGTGCGCGACGGGCTCGGCTCGAGCGAGGTGGCGAGCTGCGTGCTCGCGACCATGAAGCGCATCCGCTTCCCGGCGCCGTCGGACGGCGAGGTCACCATCTCGAACTCGTTCGTCTTCCAGCCCTCGGGCGGCTAGGCGCCGTCCGGACCGCGGGTTGCGGCGCTGCCCGGAACGCGGCAACACGCCCGCATGAAGATCGCAGTCGTCGGCACCGGCTACGTCGGCCTCGTCACGGGCGCCGGCCTCGCCGACCTCGGGGTCGAAGTGATCTGCGTCGACGTCGACGAGGCCAAGGTCAAGCGCCTCGAGAAGGGCGAGATCCCCTTCTACGAGCCCGGGCTCGACGAGCTGGTGGCGCGCAACGTCAAGGCGGGGCGGCTCACCTTCTCGACCAAGCTCGCGCAGGCGGTGCCAGGCCGCGAGGTCGTGGTGCTGGCGGTGGGCACGCCGCCCGCCGCCGACGGCAGCGCCGATCTGACCGCGCTGCTCGGTGCGGCGCGCGAGGTGGCCGCGGCGGTCACCGGTCCCTGCGTCGTCGTCACCAAGAGCACCGTGCCGGTCGGCACCGCCGACCGCCTGCGCGAGGTGGCGAAGGGCGCCGCGCATGCCATCCACGTGGCCTCGAACCCCGAGTTCCTCAAGGAGGGTGACGCGGTCAACGACTTCTTGAAGCCTGAGCGCATCATCATCGGCACCGACGACGCGTTCGCGCGCGGCGTGCTCGAGCGGCTCTATCAGCCCATGATGCTGCGCGAGCTGCGCATCCTGCACATGGACACCAGGAGCGCCGAGCTGACCAAGTACGCCGCCAACACCATGCTGGCGACGCGCATCTCCTTCATGAACGAGATGGCGGCGCTGTGCGAGAAGGTGGGCGCCTGCATCGACGACGTGCGCCGCGGCATCGCGTCCGACTCGCGCATCGGCAAGGCCTTCCTCTACGCCGGCGTCGGCTACGGCGGCTCGTGCTTCCCCAAGGACGTGGCCGCGCTACTCGTCACCGCGCGCCAGCAGGGCGTCACGCTCGGCATCGCGGAGGCGGCGCAGGCGGCCAACCTGCGCCAGCGCGGCCTGCTGCTCGCCAAGCTGCTCGCGCACTTCAAGGGAGAGCTGCAGGGCCGCACGGTCGCGGTCTGGGGGCTCGCGTTCAAGCCGCGCACCGACGACATCCGCGACGCGCCTGCGCTGCCGCTCATCGAGGGGCTGCTGGCCGCCGGCGCCAAGGTGCGCGCGTACGATCGCGCCGCCATCGCGAACGCGCGCGCGCGCTTCGGCGACAAGGTGCACTTCACCGACGACGAGTACGCCGCGGTCGACGGCGCTTCTGCGGTCTGCTTGCTCACCGAGTGGGCCGAGCTGCGCATGCCCGACTGGGACGAGATCAAGCGCCGCATGGGGGAGAACCCCGCCGTGTTCGACGGGCGCAACATCTACCCGCCGCAGGCGCTGCGCGACAAGGGCTTCAGCTACGTCGGCATCGGCCGCTGACCGTCAGCCGTGGTCTTGCAGGTCACGGCGCGTGTAGAAGCGCCCGCGCCACTCCACGGTGCCGCGCACCGCGAACACCAGCGCGGCGTGCAGCGCGCACGTGCCGATGACCAGCGCGCCGATGGGGAAGAGCAAGGCGGCGAGCGGCTCGAAGCGCACCACCGAGCGCGCCTTGAGCAGGCCCACCATCGGCAGCGCCACCGCGAGCGCCGCCGGCGCCACCACCCACGGCGCTTGGTCCGCCAGCCACAACGGCAAGCCGAGCGCCAACAGCAAGGCCGGCGCCACCGCGGCGACCAGCAGCACCAGGCCCATCAGCGCCGTGAGCATGGCGCTGTTGCCGAAGGTGCCGATCACCGACTTCTTGACGCCGGCGTACAGCTCGCGCGCGGAGCGATAGGGCCGGTGGCGCACCTGCGCGACCGCGCGCAGCACGCTGCCGCGCCCGCCGTCCTCGCGCATCATGCGGCCGAGCGCGCGGTCGTCGAGCATGGAGCCGCGGATGCGCGCGTGGGTGCCGCGCAAGCGATAGGCGTCCGCCCGCACCAGGTTGAAGGCGCCGATGCCGATGCCGACCTTGCTCTCGGGGTTGGCGCCGGCCGGGTCGAGGAAGCGCAACTGCCCGAGCAGCATGAACAGCGGCAGCACCAACGCCTCGGCGAGACCGCCGGCCTCGAGGCGGGGCTGCACCGCCAGGTGGTCGAGCCGCTCGCGCTCCATGGCGGCGACCGCGTTCTTGGCGGCGTGGGGCCCGTGCACCACGTCGGCGTCGGTGAACAACAGCCAGTCTCCGTGCGCGCGCCCCTGGCCAAGCTCGAGCGCGTAGCACTTGGCCACCCAGCCGGGCGGCACGCGGCCGGCCTTCAGCACCAAGAGCCGGCGGTCGGCGGCGGCCAGGCGCTCGAGGATGGCGTGCGTGTCGTCTTCCGAGTTGTCGTCGACGGCGATGACTTCCATCTCGACGCCGTCCTGCGCGAGCAGCGAGCACACGCCCGTCTCGATGGTGTGCGCCTCGTTCCGTGCCGCCACCACCGCCGTCACCTTGGGGCGCGGCCCGTCGGCCGAGCCGGTGGACGGCAGGCGACGCATGGCGTTGATGGTGCGCCAGACGCGCGCCAGCACCAGCACCCAGCCGACGCAGAGCAGCGTCGCGAGCGCGAGGGCGAGGCGGGCGAGCAAGACGATCACGAGAGGTTCAGCAACGGGCCTTGGGTGGCAGCGGGTTCGTTACAGCTCGTTCGAGTAGTTCATGGCGAAGGCGACCGCGCGCTCGACGCAGTCGGCGTCCTCCGCGTACAGCACGCCGAGCGCGGGCGGCTCCGTCGCGCCGACATCGCCGTAGACCACCACGCCGTTGGCGTCGGGCGGGTCGCCGGCGCCGAGCGCGGCGTCGAGCTCGGCGCGAGAGGAGCCGAGGCCGAGCGTGCCGTCCTTGCCGAGGAAGGGCGGCGACACCGTGATCGAGGTGATGCTGACGGTCTCCTCGTTGGAGGGGCAGCCCGCCAGTGGGCAGGCGCCCACCAAGCGCAGCCCGAGCGAGGCGTAGATGCGCACCTTGACGTCGATGGGGCCGATGACGTTCGAGACGATGCCGTCGGCGTCCCAGGCGTCGCCGAGCGTGGCGGTGGCATCGCCGAAGCTCGCGTTCTCGACCACCAGGCCGCCCACCGAGCCGGTGTTGGGCGCCAGGTCGATGGCCAGGCCCCAGCGGTCGGCGCTCTGGGGCTTGAAGGCGACCAGCCCGACGACGTCGTCGGCGCCGTCCACCACCACCTCGATGCCCCGGTCGGCGAAGAAGACCACGCGGCCGGTCTGCAGATCGTGGCTGGCGCCGCCGGTGGCGGTGAACACGGCGCCGATGTCGCCCTGCGGTGACGTCGCCGAGGCGCCCGGCAACGTCAGCACGCGCGCCACCAGGTCGGTGGCGGCGCCGGTGTTCGAGTCGAAGGAGCGATCGGCGTCGACGTAGCTGAAGGTCAGGCCCGCCGCGCAGTAGCGCTTGCGGAATGGCGTGCCGTCGTCGGCGCCGGCCCCGCCGAGCTCGGCCTCCACCTGCGCGCGGGTGGTCGTGCCGACGGTGAGCACCGCACCGTCGTCGACGGTGGCCGACGGCGCCATGCCGAGGGAGGCAGCGAACACCACGGCGCTGGTCGGGGGCGTGCCTGCGCACGGGTCGACCGCGCACTCGCCCTCACCCTCACCCTCGCCCTCGCCTTCACCCTCGCCCTCACCCTCACCTTCGCCTTCGCCCTCGCCCTCGCCCTCGCCCTCGCCTTCACCCTCGCCTTCGCCCTCACCCTCCCCCTCGCCGACCGAGCTCGGGCAGCTCGGCAGGAGTGCGGTGGCGGCGAGCGCGACCAGGGCGGCCAGGAGCAGGAGGGGGCGGCGGCAGGGCATGCCGGTTTGTGTAGCGCACGGAAGCTGCGTCGTCACTCGCCGCGCGCACGCCGGGCCTTGCGCTCGGCCCCGTCGACGATGCGGGCGATCACGCGATCCGGCCCCGCCCTGGCGTCGAGCCGGTCGATCTGCTGGACGCCCGTGGGGCTGGTCACATTGACCTCGGTGAGCTTGCCCCCGATGACGTCGATGCCCGCCAAGTACAGGCCGAGCTCGCGCAGGTGCGGAGCGAGGCGGGCGCAGATGCGCCGATCGTGCTCGTCGACCTCGGCCCGGACCGCGGCGGCGCCCGCATGCAGGTTGGCGCGCACCTCGTCGTTACGAGGCACCCGCAACACCGCGCCCACCGGCTCGCCGTCGAGCACGATGACGCGCTTGTCGCCGTGGCGGGCCTCCGGCAGGTACTCCTGGGCCAGCGCCGGGCGCCGCCCGTCCTCGGTGAGCAGGTCGGCGGCCGAGCGCAGGTTCTGGTCGTCGGCCGAGAAGGCGAGCACGCCGATGCCGCCCATCAGGTGCAGCGGCTTGAGCACGCCGCGGCCGCGCGCGCGCACGAAGGCGACCAGATCGCGAGGTGACGACGACACCATGGTGGCCGGTCCGAGGTCGTCGGCGAACAGCGCCCACAGCTTCTCATGGGCCACGCGCAGCCCAATGGGGTCGTTCAGCACCACGGTGCGCGAGCGATCGTGCCGGTCGAGCAGCAGGCAGGCCGACAGGTAGGCGTCGTCGACCGGCGGGTCCTTACGCATCCAGACGACGTCGACGTCGTCGAAAGCGACGTCGACGACCGCGCCCACCGCGGCGTGGCTCGGATCGTCGGCGGAGGGGCGGCGCACGGTGGCCGGCCGCGCGCGCGCGAAGCCACGGCGCCCCTCGCAGCGCAGGTCGGTCAGGCCGCACACCAGGTTCTCGTGCCCGCGCGCCTGCGCCTCCTCGAGGATGGCGAAGGTGGTGTCGGTGGCCGGGTTCACCGACGGCAGCGGGTCCATCACCGTCAGGAAGCGCATCAGGGCCCCTTGAGGCGCGCCTTGTCGGGCAGGGACAGCGTGGAGGGCACGCGATCGTGCGCCGCCAGCGAAAGGAACAGCCGGGTGCCGCCGACGATGAGGAACGGCGCCGTCAGCGGGATGTAGGCGAACAACCAGCCGGCGGCGCCAAAGCCGAGCGCCAGCGCCTTGTGCTGAAAGACCGCCGAGAAGCGCTGCCCGCCCGGCACCTTGTGCCGCGCCTGCGAGCGCGCCAGCCCCTCGATGGCGACGAAGAACCAGGTCCAGGCCAGGCTCGCCGGCAGGGCGACGATGGAGCCGATGCCGGTGAGCCCGAGGATCCACAGCGGAATGGCGACGCCGAGATAGAGCGTCAAGCGCAGCACGGTGGCGCCGAGCTCGCGCAGCACGCCACGCAGCACCCCGGCGACGGTGAAGGGCTCACCGACGTCGCGCGCCAGCAGGATCGACTCGGTCGCCTCCGAGATGCCGTCGTAGAACGGGTCGCACACCACGCCGCCGACGAGCAGCGTGGCCACGGCGCCGACGATCAACAACAGCACCACCAGCGCCACCTCGAGCACGGCGCCGAGGAAGCTGTACCAGTGGCCGGGCGCGGGCCCGAGCGCGGCCGCCGCGTCGTCGACGTAGGCGAGGCCGAGGGCGACCAGGCCGACGAAGATCGCCACTTGGATCACCATGGGCACGAGCGCCCAGCGCAGCACGCGGAAGTGCCGCAGCGTGAACATCACCCCGCCCGCGGCGAAGCGTGCACCGGCCAGCACCCGGTCGAGGAAGGAGCCGCCGGCGACGTCGGGGAGCGAAGCGGACATGGCGGGAGCCTTCCGGGGAACCGGCCCGGGCGCAACGGCGTCGCGCCCCTCCGGTGGCTCGCACAACGGGGGCGATGGCGGCGGCCGCGCCGATTGCTACAAGGGCGCTCCGGCACGCGCGCGCGCGCCGCGTGAGCAGCCGTGAGCACCGTCGCCCCCTCCGACCAGGACGATCCCGGGCCCCCGCTCGGCTCGCAGGACGAGCTCGTCGAGTACTTCCGGAGCGCCGAGAAGCCGCGCGCGCAGTTTCGCGTGGGCACGGAGCACGAAAAGTTCGGCTTCGTGAGGAGCGATCGTCGGCCGCTGCCCTACCTTGGCGAGCCCGGCATCGAGTCTCTGCTGCGCGCCATCGCCGACGATCCGGAGGAGCGTCGCGCGGGTGGCTGGATGCCCGTGCACGACGGCGGCCACCTGATCGCGCTCTTTCGCGATGACGGCTCGATCACGCTCGAGCCAGGCGGGCAGCTCGAGCTGTCGGGCGCGCCGCTTGCGACCATGCACCAGACCTGCGCCGAGGTCGGCCGCCACCTGGCGCTGCTGCGACGCCTCTGCCTGCCGCGCGGCGTCGGCTTCATCGGCATGGGCTTTCACCCCACGGCGCGCTTCGCCGACATGCCCACGGTGCCGAAGGCGCGCTACGCGGTGATGGAGCGCTACATGCCGCAGGTGGGCGCGCGCGGCCTCGACATGATGAAGCGCACCGCCACGGTGCAGGCCAACTACGACTGGGCGAGCGAGGACGACATGGTGCGCTCGTTTTCGGTCGCGCTGCGCGCAGCACCGTTCGTCGCCGCGCTGTTCGCCAACAGCCCCTTCGTCGAGGGCCAACCCTGCGGCGTGCTCTCCGAGCGGCAGCGCGTCTGGGCCGACACCGATCGGCGGCGCGCGGGATTCCCCTCGGCGGTGCTCGAGGCCGGTTTCGGCTATCGGCGCTGGGTCGACGTCGTGCTCGACGTACCGATGTACTTCGTGCGCAGAGACGGCCGGCACCACGACGTCGCCGGCGCCTCCTTCCGTACCTTCCTGCGCGAGGGCCTCGACGTCGACGGCGCGCACGTGCGCGCCACGCTGCGCGACTTCGCCGATCACCTGACCACGGTGTTCTTCGAGGTGCGGCTCAAGCGCGTGCTCGAGGTGCGCGCCGCTGACTGCGGCCCCTGGAGCCGCATCTGTGCGCTGCCGGCTTTGCACAAGGGGCTGCTCTACGACGACACCGCGCGCGATCAGGCGGCCGAGCTGCTCGCGTTCCTGGACGCCGAGGCGCTCACGCGCTTGCGCGCCGACGTGGTGGTGCGCGGCTACCGCGCCGAGAGCGCGAACGGGCCGATCTTGCCGTTGTGCGAGCGGCTGCTCGACATCGCCGCCGGCGGGCTCGCGCGGCTCTCCTGCAAGGACGCGCAGGGCAGGGACGAGTCGCGCTTCCTGCGGCCGCTCGTCGAGAGCGTGGCGCGCGGCGAGACCTTCGCCGAGCGGCTGCTCGGGCTCTACCGCGATCGGTGGCACGGCGACCTCTCCCGCATCTGGGAGGAGGTCGAGTTCTTCCACGAGGACGAGACGCGGGAGCTGGTACCTACCTGAGGACCGTCAGTCCTTCTTGCGCCGCATGCTCCACTCGCCGAGCTTGCGGCGAATGGTGTGCTCCGACAGCCCCGTCAGGCGCGCCAGCTCGCGGTTGGACATCTGCTGGTAGTTCGCCTTGATGTAGCCGTTCGGGTCATCGATGGGGTTGGCGGCCTTGCCGTTGCCCGCCGACGCCTTGGTCGGCGGCTTGGTCGCCGCGGCCGCCTTGGCAGGGGCTGCCGCCTTGGCTGGTGGCGCGGCCTTGGGCGGGGTGCTCGGGGCCGCGCCCTTGGCGCCCTTGGCCTGGCCCTTCGCTGGGGCTGGTGCGGCCGGCGCGGCGGCTTGCGCCCCCTCAGCAGCCTCGTCGTCCTCGGCGGGTGCCGGGTGTGCGCGCGCGAACGGCGGCGCCGGCGGGATCGCCGCCTCGGCCTGCGCCGGCGCCGCCTCGGGCACCTCGAGCTCCTCGAGCGGCACGATGCCCAGGCGCTCGAGCTCGTGGCCGACTTCGCCGTCGGGCAGACCGAGCTGCTCGGCCAGCTCCGACAGGCGCTTTTGGGCGCCGTACTCGCGCAGGTAGCCGTCGACGTCGAGGGTGCCGTACTCGCGGTCGCCGCCCGCCAGGTAGCCGATCTTGAGATAGCCCGGCACCGAGCGCTGCACGCGGCCGAAGCGGCGCGTGTCGCGGTCGAACAGCATCGAGCCGATGGGGTAGTGGATGTTGGCCTCCACCGGCCGGCCGCGGGCGCGCTTGATGTTCTCCGCTGCTTCCTCGATGAGGCCGCGGCGCCAGTCCATGGCCGCTTCACCGACGTCGTCGGAGAAGCCCTCGTCGTCGGCTTCCTCCTCGAACGCACCGGTGGAGTCGTGAATGCTCTCGAGCTCTTCCAGCTGCTTGCTGTTGAAGACCATGCGCACTGTCCGTCGAGAGGGTGACGCCGTCGAGGCGGAAACGATGCGTTGTAGCGGTTCCCCGACGAGTGTCAAGTCAAGGAGAAGCCCGTTGACGGCCGACCCTTTGGCTGCTCCAGTCCGTCCTCCGACCCATACCCGCGGGGCGACCCGCCGAGCCGAGTGCCGCATGTCCAGCGCATCCCCCATCATCTCCGAGATCGAGCAGGCCCAGGTCAAGAAGCTGCCGGCGTTCCGCCCGGGTGACACCGTGCGCGTCCACTTCAAGATCCTCGAGGGCGACAAGACCCGCGTGCAGGCGTTCGAGGGCGTGTGCATCGCGCTCCGTCGCGGCGGCAATCGCGGCACCGTCACGGTGCGCAAGATGAGCTTCGGCCAGGGCGTCGAGCGCATCTTCCCGCTCGCCTCGCCCCAGATCGACAAGGTCGACGTGGTGCAGCGCGGCCGCGTGCGCCGCGCCCGCCTGTTCTACCTGCGCAACCTGCGCGGCAAGAAGGCGCGCATCAAGGCGCTCGCCGAGTTCGGCACCATGGTCGCCGCGCGCGACGAGGCGCCCGCCGCGGCGACCTGATCGACGGGGCCTGATTGATGGGCCTGATTGACTGGCACGTGGGGCCACGTGTCTCGCCCCAGCCGCAAGAAAACGCCGCGCGGCCTTCGGGCCGCGCGTTCGTTTCCGGCGGGTTCGGTTAGACTGCGGCCCGTGGATCTGCTCGAGCTATACGTGCAGGGCCTGAAGGGCGCCGTCGAGCCCACGCGGCTCGCCTTCAACCAGCCCGTGACCATGGTCGCGGCCGGCGAGCGCGAGCAGCTCTACGTGCGTATCATGCTCGACCTGCTCTACCCGAAAGGGACGGAGCCGACCCTGTTCGACCTCGACCAGGCCGGCCAGCAGAGCCGCGTGGGGCTCACCGTACGCGGGCGCGACGGCACCGTCTTCAGGCTGCTGCAAGACGTGCACACGGGGCGACGCGCGCTGCAGCGCGTGGTCGACGGCAAGGCCGAGGCCATCTCGAACGCCGCCGCCGAGATCGCGCAGTCGGTGACGGCGCAGATCGGCTTCCCGCAAGAGGACATCCTGCGCGAGCTGTTCTTTGCCGTGCAGGACGACCTGCCGTCGCGGCGCGCGCGCGCGACCGCAGCGGGGACCACCGCCGCGTCGAGTGGTGCGGCGCCGGCGAGCGCCAAGGCCGACAAGCCGCTGCCACCAGGCTTCGGCGCCCCTTCCTCGGAGAAGCCGGGCGGCGGCGCGCCAGAGGCCGCCGCCAAGCCGCTGCCGCCCGGCTTCTCTGAGGAGGGTGCGCCAGTCGGCGGCCCACGGGACGAGGTGGCGCTGCGCAGCCGCCTGGCCGAGATCGACGCCGCGCTCGGCGCCGCGCAAGGCGTGAAGGACCTCGAGTTCGAGATCGACGGCCTGCAGAAGCGCCTGTTCGAGCTCGACGGCAAGCTCAAGCCGTTGCTGACGCTCCGGCGGAGCGCCCAGCAGGCCGAGGAGCAGGTGAAGCGCTTCACTGACCTCGAGAGCGTGCCCGCCGACCTGGTCGAGCAGGGAGAGCGACTGCGCCGCATTCGCACCGAGCACGATCGCGACCTCGAGCGCATGAGCGCCGAGCGCGACCACCTGCTCGAGTCTTCGACCACGCTCGACCGGCGCGGGCGCCAGAACCCGATGGCGGTGGCGCAGAAGGACCGCTTCGTCCAAGCGGGCGTGGGCGTGGGCGTGGGCGCCATCCTGCTCGGCCTCATCGGCGCGCTCTCCTTCCCGCCGCTGCGCTGGCTTGCCTTCCTCGACATCCCGGGCTTCGGCCTGGCGCTCTACGGGGGCCTGCGGGTTCTTGGCGACCTCGAGGGGGGCGCGGCGGTGGCGCGGCGCCTCGAGCGCATCGACACCGAGCGAAAGCGGGCCGAGGAGCGCTTCCGCATCGACGAGCAACACCTGACCGCCATCCTCAAGCAGCACGGCTTCACGCTCGAACAGTTGCCCGATCTCGCGGCGCGCCTGACCGCGCGCGTCGAGGCGCAGCGCCTGGTCGAGCAGACGCGCGGCGCGCTCGCCGAGGCCGAGAAGGCGGGCGACGTGCAGTCCCTCGAGGGCCAGCAGCACGAGGCGCAAGCGCGCCTGCGCTCGCTCGAGGAGCAACTGCAGGGACAGGGGGGCTTCGGCGGCCATGGCGACCTCGAGCGCGAGAAGGCGGAGATCGAGGCCGCGCTGGCAGCACCCGCGGCGCCGGCACCCGTGCCCACCCCCGAACGCGTGCCACCTGCCGCCGAGACCGCCTCGTCCCGCGGCGCTCAGCCGGCGCCCGACCTCGGCCGCCGGCTGCTCGAGCTGGCGCGCGACGTGCTCCTCCAGCCCATCGAGGACATCGCCACCGCCTACACGCCGCGCGCCTCGCAGATGCTCGCCACGCTCACCGACGGGCGCTTCCGCGAAGTGCGCTTCGTGAACGGATTGCAGACCCACCTGGTCGATGCCGCGAGCGGCGAGGAGCTGCCGTTCGGATTCCTGCCGGCTGCCGATCGCGACCTGGCCTGGCTGTCGATCAAGCTCGCTCTCATCGAGGGCGCGCTGAAGCGTGGGCGCGTGCCGCTGGTGTTCGATCGCAGCCTCGACGGCTTGCCCGACGCCAAGGGCCCGTTGCTCGCTCGCATGCTCGCGTTCTTGGCCGGCAGCACGCAGGTGGTGTGCATCACCGCCAAGACCACCATTCGTTGACGCGCGATGGCCCGGCGCAAGGCACCCACGCTCTCCCTGTTCCTCGACGACGGTGATCCGGCGGAGGTGCTCTCGCGCGCGCTCGGCGGGAGCCTGGTGGCGGGCCTCGACGAGGCCGGGCGCGGGCCGCTCGCCGGCCCGGTGGTGGCGGCCGCCTGCATCTTGCCCGAGCGCATGCCGCCGGAGCTGGCCGGTCTCGACGACTCAAAGAAGCTCGCGCCAGGCGAGCGCGAGGCGCTCTATCCGCTGATCCTGACGCACGCGCGCGCCTTCGGGGTCGCCTGGGCCGAGGCGCCGCGCATCGACGAGGTCAACATCCTGCGCGCCTCGCTCGAGGCGATGGCGCGCGCGTTCGCGATCTGCGAGGAGCGCCTGGGCGCGACCATCGCCGGCGCCGTCGTCGACGGCAACCAGCGCGCGCCGCTGCCGAGGCGTGTGATGCAGGAGCCGATCGTGGAGGGCGACGGCAAGAGCAAGGCCATCATGGCGGCGTCGATCCTCGCCAAGGTGACGCGCGACCGCCGAATGTTGCGTGAGCACGGCCGTCACCCGGCGTACGGGTTCGATGCGCACAAGGGTTACCCGACGCCGCAGCACTTGGAGGCGCTGTCGCGCGTCGGCCCGTGCGCGCTGCACCGGCGCAGCTTCGCCCCGGTGCGCGCGGCGCTGCACGCGCTCGAGCAGCGCCGTGGCTGACGGGCGCGCGCCACGCGCCGCCGCCCGAACGTCGACGACCGCCAAGGGCCGCGCGGGCGAGGACCTGGCGGTCGCCCACCTGGAGCGGCAGGGCTACGTCGTGGTGGCGCGCAACGTGCGTGCGGGCGGCGGCGAGATCGACATCATCGCGCGCGAGGGCACGCTCGTCTGCTTCGTCGAGGTGCGGCGACGTGCCCGTGTGCTCGACGCGCTGGTCTCGGTCGACGCCAAGAAGCAGCGCCGTCTGGTGCGCGCCGCCACCGCATGGCTGGCGCGGCAGCGCGAGCTGCCACGCTGCCGCTTCGACGTCGCCGTGGTGACCCCGGCCGGCATCGAGCTGGTGCGCGGCGCCTTCGAGGCCGCGCCATGACCGGACGCCGCGCCGGCGCGCTGGTGGTGGTGGCCACGCCGATCGGCAACCTCGGCGACCTGTCACCGCGCGCCGTCGAGGCGCTGCGCGCCGCCGCGTTGATCCTGTGCGAGGACACGCGCCACAGCCGTCCCTTGCTCGATCGCGCCGGCGCCAACGGGCGCGCCATCTCTTGCCACGCGCACAACGAGACCGAGCGCGTCGACGAGGTGCTGGCGGCGCTCGAGCGCGGCGAGCGGGTCGCGCTCGTTACCGATGCCGGCGCGCCCGCGGTCTCCGACCCGGGCGGCCGCATCGTCGAGGCGGTGGCGGCGCGCGCCCTCACGGTCGAGGTGGTGCCCGGCCCCTCGGCGCTGGTGGCGGCGCTGATGGGCGCCGGCCTCGACACCGCGCGCTTCTCCTTCTTGGGCTTCCTGCCGCGGCGAGGGCGCGCGCGACGCGCGCTCTTCGCCGACGTGGTTCGCGCCGGCTTCGCCGCGGTGCTCTACGAGTCCCCCGCGCGCGTCGCCGACACGCTCGCCGATCTGCACCAGGCCTTCGGCGCGCGCCGCGTGGTGGTGGCGCGCGAGCTGACCAAGCTGCACGAGACCTTCCACCGCGGCGTGCTCGGCGGCCCGTTGTCGCCGCCCTTCGTCGAGAAGGGCGAGGTGGTGATCGTGGTCGAGGCGGCGGAGGCGCAGGCGGCGGTCGAGGAGGTGGACGTCGCGGCCGTGGCGCGCGACGCCACCTTGTCGCCCAAGGAGCGCGCGCGCCGCATCGCGGCGGCGAGCGGCATGACGGTGCGCGAGGCCTACGCGCTCGTCACCAACCGCGACGAGGGCGCGCGTTAGAAGGTGATGCCGGCGTGCACCATGACGCCAAGGTACAGCACCTGCTCCACCTTCAAGCGACGCCCCACCGTGTCGATCGCGGGGTTGTAGTAGGGGTTGCGTTCGCTCGGGTTGTCGAGGTTGATCTGCACGTTGGTGTCGCTGGTGCTGTCGGTGCCGAAGTCTTCGATGGTCAACAGGTGCTCGCTGTCTTGCGCGATGGTGCCGTTGATGTCGAAGAACAGGTACTCGATGGCCTTGAAGAAGATGCCGCCCTTCAAGCCGCTTCGCACGTGCTGGTCGGTGTAGGTCTGCTCCCGCACCACGTCCGAGATCTCGGTGTAGTCGCGGCCCTCCGAGTAGTAGGTGGCGAAGGCGGCGACGTCGATGGCGAAGCGCTGCTGCAGCTTCTTGTCCTCGTAGGGGATGATCTCGGTGCCGACCATGAAGGTGCCGGCCTGGCGCGGGAAGTAGCCCTCGAGCGAGCCGTTGCCCGAAGCGGGCAGGCCAAAGCCGTAGTCGAGCGAAAAGTAGGGGTCGAGCACCAGGAAGCGCTTGGACATCGCGATCTGGAAGTGGAAGCGGTGCGCGCCGTCGGACACCGAGCCGGGGTTCTGCGGGTCCTCGATCTCGTCGGTGGTCGGGTTCATGAACTGCAGGAACGGCGCCGTGTAGTCCGCCTGCAGCGTGATGGTGGGGAAGGTGTCGTCGCGCTCGTTGTTGACCGGTGAGAAGCGCGCGCCGAAGGTCGGGTTGTCGAAGCCCTGCCGATAGCCGGTGAAGCCGCCGCTCGCGCCGTGGTCGAAGGCCCAGGCGTTGTAGGTGTTGGCCGGGAAGCCGTACGCGCCGTTGTTGATCTCGGGGCGGGTGTTGCCCGAGCCGCGCGTCTCCGGCCAGCCGTCGACGGTCGGGGGCGTGGTGGGCGTCGCCCCGTCCGGGCACAGGCCGTCCTCGCCGACCTTGCTGCCGTCGCCGCAGGCCTGGTCTCGCTTGAGGGTCGACTTGCTGTCGTCGACGCCCTCGGCGTAGCGCCAGGTCTGCTGCTGCCAGATGATGATGGGCCACTCGGCGAACACCGACAGGTCGCGGAACACGCCGACCTCGAGGCGCGGCTTGATGCGGAACTTGACGTGCTCGAAGCTCATCTCGCGCACGTCGGCGCTGCGCGGCGTGCCGGTGGGGTCACCCTCGGGCGGCTGCGTGTTCTCGCGCGTCAGCATGCCCGCGTGCCGCGTGACGTCGAACTTGACCTCCAAGTAGGCGTCGAACGGGTCGGTCTCGTCGACGGCGTCGGCGACGTCGGTGATCTGCGCGGCCCGCGCCGCCGGCGCGAGCAGCAGGGGCAGGGCAGCGAGCGCAGGCCAGGCAGGTAGCGGCAGCCGAAGCATGAGAACCTCGTCGAGCGACGTTACGGACGGGCGCCCCCGACGGTCAAGTTTGCCGGCCTCACCCCTCTTTGGCGGGCGGCTCCTCGGGCTGCTTGCTGTCCTCGCGCAGCCCGAGCTCCTTCATCTTGATCTGGAGGCTCTTCCTCGAGATCTTGAGCTTGCGCGCCGCGTGGGTGACGTTGCCCTGCGTGTCGTCGAGCGCCCGCTGAATCAGATCCTTCTCCAGCTCGGCCATGCGCTGCTTGACGATGTCCTTCATCGAGCCCTCGCCCGCCGGCTCTGCCGCGGCGACAACCGCGGCGCGCGGCGCCAGGCCGCCGATCCTCGCCGGCAGGTCGGGCGGCAGGTCGGCCGCGTCGATGACGGACTTGTCGGCGAACAACAGCGTGCGCTCGACGATGTTCTCGAGCTCACGGATGTTGCCCGGCCACGAATAGCTCTGCAGCACCGCCATCGCCTCGGGCGTGAACCGCTCCACCGATCGGTTGAGGCGGCGGTTGAGCTTCTTGATGAAGGCCTCGACCAGCACCGGCACGTCCTCGGTGCGCTCGCGCAGCGGCGGCAGCTCGATGGGCACGACGTTGAGGCGCCAGAACAGGTCCTCGCGAAACTGCCCCTGCTCGATGGCCTTGCGCAGGTCGCGGTTGGTGGCCGCGATCAGCCGCACGTCGACCTGCAGCGTCTTGATGCCGCCGACGCGCTCGAAGGTGCTCTCTTGCAGCACGCGCAAGAGCTTCACCTGCATGTCGACCGGCAGCTCGCCGATCTCGTCGAGAAACAGCGTGCCACCGTGCGCCAGCTCGAAGCGCCCGGGCTTGGCGGAGACGGCGCCCGTGAACGCGCCCTTCTCATGGCCGAACAGCTCCGCCTCGATGAGCGTCTGCGGGATGGCGGCGGCGTTGATGCGGATGAACGGCTTGTCGTGTCGCGAGCTCTTGCGGTGCAGCGCCAGCGCCACCAGCTCCTTGCCGGTGCCGCTCTCGCCGGTGATGAGCACGGTGGAGGGTGAGTCCGCCACCTTGGCGATGATCTCGTCGACCTTGCGCATGCGCTCGGAGGTGCCCACCAGCGTGCGTTCGTCGTCGCCCTGGGGCTCCTCGACGTCGCGCGCGCGGTGCTCGAGCGCCTTCTTGACGACGTTCAGCAGTTCGTCTCGCTCGTAGGGCTTGGTGATGAAGTCGAAGGCGCCCTGCTTGAGCGCCTGCACCGCCAGGTCGACGGTGCCGTGGGCGGTCAACACCACCACCGGCACGTCTCGGAAGCGGCGGTTGATGCGCTGCAACAGCGCCATGCCATCCATGCCCGGCATGCGCAGGTCGGTGATGACCAGGTGGAAAGGCTCACCGGTGTCGGGTGACTCGCTCGCCTCGAGCACCTCCATCGCCTCGTCGCCGTTCTTGACGCTGACGACCTCGTAGCCCTCCTTGCGCAGCGAGGACGCGAGCACCTTGCGCAAGGAGGCTTCGTCGTCGGCGATCAGGACCCGGTGGCTCATGGCGGCCTCTATAGCGCAATCGTTCGGCGACGGGCGGGCCGTTCAGGCGGCGGCGTCGCGCTTCTTCTGCGGCAAAGCCGGCAGGCGCACCACGAAGGTGGCCCCCTGACCCTCGACGGAGCGCACCTCGATGATGCCGCCGTGGTGCTGCACGATGCGCTGGCAGAGGGCGAGGCCGAGGCCGGTGCCGCGCGCCTTGGTGGTGAAGAAGGGGATGAAGATCTGGTCGAGCACGCGGCTCGAGATGCCCGGCCCCTCGTCCTTGATGCGCACCTCGACGAAAACCTTCGGCCCCTTGAGCGACCACAGCGCCAGGTCGGTCAGGTCGGCGCTGGTCTTGGTGGTGAGCGTGAGCTTGCCCTTGCGCCCCATCGCGTCGGCGGCGTTCAAGATCAGGTTGATCAGCACCTGCTGCAAACGCTCGGCGTCGCCGCTCACGTCCGGCAGGTCGGCCTGCAGCTCCACCACCATCTCGACGGCGGCGAGGTCGTGCTGCATGAGTTGCGCGGTGCGGCGCACGGCGTCGTTCAGGTTCATCGGCACGAAGGTGCCGCGGAAGGGCCGGGCGTAGTCGAGGAATTCGGTGACCACGACGTTGAGCCGGTTGACCTCGTCGATGATGATCTGCATCAGCTCGCCGTCGTCGCCGCCGATGCGCTTCGGGTCGAGCTCCTGCGCCGCGCCCTTGATGGCGGCGAGCGGGTTTCTGATCTCGTGCGCCAGGCCCGCCGACATCTCGCCGAGCGCCGCCAGCCGATCGCGCTCGCGCAGCACGCCGAACAGACGCGAGTTCTCGATGGTGATGGCGAGCTGGTCCGCCACCTCGATGAGCGCCGCGATCTCGTCGGAGGCGTAGGCGTCGGCCAGGCGCTCGTCGCGCATGCACAACAGGCCTGCCACGCCGCCCTGAGCGCGCAGCGGCACTACTAGATCGGCGTTGAGCGCGTCGAGGCCGCGCACCAGCGCCTCGTCTTGCGTGGTGGGCGCGGCGCGCGGCTGATCGCCGGTGAGCGCCTCCTTGCTCTTGTCGGGCTCGACCAGCCGGCGCGCGATGGCCTCGCGCAGCACCGGCGTCTGGCTCTTCAACAGGTAGGCGAACAGCGCCGGGTGCGTCTTGGCGTCGAGCAGCTTGGAGGGCGGCGGGCCGCGGTGGCCCTGCAAGACGAAGCTCATGCCGTCACGCTCGAGCAGCCACACGCCCGCGTGCGTGGCGCGCTTCGAGTCGTAGATCTCGTCCAGCACTGTGGCGATGGCGGCGGGCAGCTCGATGACGGTCTGCAGGTCGCGCACCAGCCGGCGCAGCCCGCGCGCGAACGTGAGCTGCTCGCGAAAGAAGATGCGCGCCGCCGCCTCTTCCAGCGCGGCCTTGGCCGGCTCGAACAAGATGAGGATGAGCGAGCTGGCCACCATGGTGGTCGACAAGAACAGCCCGCGTCGATCGCCGATGGCGACGTTGAGCGCGCCGTAGACGAGCGCGAGCAAGAGCGCGAGCGTGCCGAACACCAAAGCCTTGCCGAGCAGCTCGTGCAGGTCGAGCAGGCGGCTCTTCAGCAGCGCTTGCGAGATGAAGTAGAGATAGACGGCAACCACGATGCCGCCGATTGCGGGCGCGCCCACCCCGACGGCGGCCAGCACGTCGAGCTGGCTCGCCAGCAGCGCCACCAGGCCACCGATGCCGAGGTAGCGCAGGCGGGTGCGTTCAGCGTGGCTGTCGACGCGCGCGGCGCGTGCCAGGACTGCACGCACGCGCAGCGCGAGCGTCAGCACCACCAACGCCACCAACGGTCCCGACACCCACGGCTCGCGCACCCACGGCGTCATGCCGGCGACGATGACGAGGCCGCCGACGGCGAACGGTACGCGGCGCCGGCGGCGCGCCAGACCCGAGATCTCGCCGAGGATGGTGTCGAAGAAGATGCTGGCGAAGACGACGATGAAGCCGCCCGCCATCACGCGCGCCGACAACAGCACGACGCGGTCGCCGGCGATGGCCGAGCCGAGCACGCCCGTGTAGTAGGCGGCCACGCTCGCCGCCATCGCCGCGAAACGCACCGTCAGCGGTCGCCGCGTGCGCAGCAAGAGCGCGATGGTGGTCGCCACCGCCACGATGACCGCGACCAACGCCGATTGGGAGGCGAGGGTGTCGAGCACGTCGGAGGAATGGCACGGCCCGGCGCGGGAGGGTAGGATGGCCCCGGAGCACACCGAGCACGCGGTGGGAGAGTCGCGCCGGTTTGGCTACACGTGGTACGCTAGAGAACCTCGAGAGGAACCGGCCGGTAGCGCCCCCATGACCGCGATGATGGCCCTGATGACGCAGCTTTCGAACCGCCCCGCGCCCCGGGGCCTCGACGCGCGCGTGCTGGTGCTGAACCGCGTGTTCCAGCCGGTGGCGGTGACGCGCGCGCAGCGCGCCTTCGGCCTGCTGTTCTCGGGGGCGGCGCGCGCGCTCGACGAGCAGTTTCGCTCCTTCGACTTCGAGTCCTGGGCCGAGCTGTCGGCCGAGCTCGGCACTGGCGGCGATCTCGACGTCATCCACACCCCGCGCATGGTGCTGGTGGTGCCGCGCGTCATCGTCTTGCAGGCCTACGACCGCTTGCCGCGTACCCATGTGCGTTTCTCGCGCCAGAACATCTACCTGCGGGACGGCTTCACCTGCCAGTACTGCGGCAAGGCGCTGCCGAGGAGCCAGCTCAACCTCGACCACGTGGTGCCGCGCTCGCGCGGCGGCCGTACCAGCTGGGAGAACGTCGTGTGCTCCTGCGTGCGCTGCAACCTGGTCAAGGGTGGGCGTTCGCCCGAGCAGGCGGGCATGCGGCTGCTCAAGCACCCCGCCAAGCCCTCCTGGTCGTCGCTGACGCCGAGCTTCGCGCGCGTCCCCTACAAGGAGTGGCTGCCGTTTCTCGACCCGGTGACGGCGTCGTACTGGAACACCGAGCTGGTCGACGACGACGACGACGAGGGCTGACGGCCGCTCGTCGGCGCGACCCCGGTCCGCGCGCCCTGCAAAAGGCAGCGTTGGTGAAAGGCAGAGCGGCCCGGCGTAGACTCGGAGCCGATGGCCAAGACCGGTGCGTCACCGCAAATCGTCGCCGTTGGCGGCGGCAAGGGTGGAGTGGGCAAAACCCTGCTCGCGGCCAACCTCGCGCTCGCGCTCGCCGATCGCGGCCAGCGCGTGCTGCTCGTCGACGCCGACCTCGGCTCCGCCAACGCGCACACCGTGCTCGGCTTGCCGGCGCCCCTGGCCACGCTGTCGGACTTCCTCGAGCGCAAGGCCGACCTGGGCGCGCTCGCCGTGTCCACGCCCTACGCCAACCTGCGCTTCGTCTCAGGCGCGCTCGACGACGTCGGCGCCGCCAACCCGCAGCACCAGTCGAAGATGCGTCTGCTGCGCAAGCTGTCGGGCTTCGACGCCGACTTCCTGGTGCTCGACCTCGGCGCCGGCACCGGCTTCAACACGCTCGACTTCTTCTTGATCGCGTCCTGCGGCATCCTGGTGGTCCTGCCGGAGCCGACCAGCGTGGAGAACGCCTACCGCTTCTTGAAGGCCGCATTCTTCCGACGCCTGGCCGTCGTGGAGAAGGCGTTCGGCATCAAGGACCTCGTCGACGAGGCGCGCGCGCAGAAGAACCGGCTGAACATCAAGACGCCCGCGGACCTGTTGCGCGCCGTCGCCGAGCGCGACCCCGAGGTGGGCGCGCAGGTGCAGCAGCAGATGAACCGCTTCCATCCGCGGCTGGTGCTGAACCAGGCGAGTGACGAGGCCGGCGCCGACGACCTGCAGATCGCGCGCGACATGGCGAGCGCCTGCCGACGCTTCCTCGGCATCAACCTCGAGGTGTTCGGCGCCCTGCCGGAGGACGACGCCGTGCGCCGCGCGGTGCGCATGCGCCAGCCGCTGCGCGTCAGCGCCCCCGACAGCATGGTCAAGCGCGCCATCGACGAGGTCGCCGAACGTGTGTTGCGGCTCGAGGCCGTCGAGGAGGTCGCCGCGTGACCGCCACGGAGTCCCGTGGTCCCGACGCGGCGTCGCCCGACTCGCTCGAGCGGCGCATCGCGGACGGCCCGCGCGGCGGCGCCAAGACCTGGTATGACGTGCTCGAGGTGTCCCTCGACGTGTCGCCGGTCGACCTGCAGAAAGCCTACGAACGGGCGCTCGCCCTCGTCGAGGGCCGCT
Organism: Deltaproteobacteria bacterium; assembly: GCA_016177705.1. Classification (GTDB taxonomy): domain Bacteria; phylum Myxococcota; class UBA727; order UBA727; family VGSZ01; genus JACOUT01. Next base: position 93,375 of record JACOUT010000013.1, on the reverse strand, counting down.
CCATCGGCGGCTACCTGATGCTCGACCCGATGGCCGCCGAGAGCGCCCGCGCCGACGTCGAGGCTGCGTACGCCGTGCTCGGCGACCCCGAGCGCCGCCGCGCCTATCTGGAACTGCTGACGGGCGGGGCCGACGCAGCGCCGGCGTCGGCGCCGACGTCGGCCGTGCCACCGACGCTCGCGCAGCCACCGGCACCGCCAACGGTGCACGAGGCCACGGCGCCGGTGGAGCGGACGCCGGACCAGCCGGCCGCGCCCATCGCGGGGTGGTCCGCCGAGGGCGAGGCGGTGGCCGAAGAGGCCGCGGCCGAGGCGCGCGCCATCCTCGGCCTGCCCGAAGGTGACCCCCAGGCCGACGAGCGGCGCAGCTCGCAGCTCAAGTTCCTCGCGCCCGAGGGCAACGCCGATGCGCCGCCGCGCACCGAGACACCGCGCCCCGGTTCGATCGACATCCGCTTCGCTGCGCCGTCGACCGACTCCGGTCCCGCCGCAGCCATGCCGGCCGAACCGCAGGGGGGGAGAACCCCGCCGTCGGGCATCGGCACGCCGCCGCTCACCACTCCAGGCAGGGGCGTGAGCGAGGTCGCGGCGCTCTCGGCCACCTCCACGGTGTCGCCCACGGCGACCATGCCGGCGCCTTTGCCCGCGGTAGCACCCAGCGTGTCGCCCGGCGCGCCGCCCTCCGAGGTGCACCGGTCGAGCGAGCTGCCCGACGAGGTGACCGGCGGGCTCATCAAGGCGTTGCGCGAGGAGCGGGGCCTGACGGTCGACGACGTGTCGCTGCAGACCAAGGTGCGCCGCGCCGTGCTCCAGGCCATCGAGGAGCAGGACCTGCCGAACCTGCCGGCGCGCGTCTACCTGCGCGGCTTCCTCACCCAGGTCGGCCGAGTCTTGAAGGTGGACCGCACCCGCCTGGCCGAGGGATACCTGAAGACGATCGAGAAGGCGCAGCGCGGTTAGGCGCGCCCAAGGAGCGAGCACATGGCCCAGCCCATCGATACCCCCGAGCGCGCCATCCGCCTGGCGCGCACCATCGCGTCGGACATCTCGCTGTACAACGAGGAGAAGATCGTCCGCGGCATCACCGAGGATAGGCTGTTCCAGGCGCTGTCCGACGAGCTCGAGGAGGGCCGGGAGCTGTACCGCGCGCGCGTCGCGCCCGAGCTGTACGAGCGCACCAACTTCTTCGATCGGGCGGTCGTCGACATCATCCTGAAGTCGAAGGCGCACGTGAAGTCGCGCATCTGGTAGCGCGCAGTGCCCGACCCGGCGGCAGTCGACGACGGTGACGACGCGGAGGACGATGCCGGCGAGGTCGCGGTGACGACGGTGCAGGTCCCGGCGAGCGCGAGCGGTGAGCGGCTCGACGCCTTCGTGGCGCACGCCACGACGTTGTCGCGCTCGCGCGGGCGCCAGCTCATTGACGACGGCAGCGTCACGCTCGACGGCAAGGCGGCGCGCGCCAGCGTGCGCCTGTCGGGCGGTGAGACCGTGGTGGTGCGCGTGCCGGCGCCAGCCCCCGCAGCGCTCGTGCCGCAAGACCTGCCGCTCGCCGTGCTCTTCGAGGACGACGACGTGCTGGTCATCGACAAGCCGGCCGGCATGGCGGTGCACCCGGGCGCCGGCATCGCCGACGGCACGGTGGCGAACGCGGTGCTTTTTCGCTGCCCCGGCGTGTCCATCTCGGGCGAGCGCCGGCCCGGCATCGTGCACCGCCTCGACAAGGACACCACGGGCGTGCTCGTCGTCGCCAAGCACGACGGGGCGCAGCAGGCGCTGTCGCGCGCCTTCGCCGAGCGCGCGGTCGACAAGCGCTACGCGGCCTTCTGCCTCGGCCGGCTGTCGTCGACGAGCGTCGAGTGGATCACCGGCCACCGCCGCGCCGACGGCGATCGGCGTCGTTTCACCACGCGCTTGCCGCCGCCCGTGCGCGAGGGCGGCGCGGTGCGGCGCGCGCACACCGTCGCGCACGTGCTCGCGTGCGCGGGCGGCGCCTCGGCGCTCGACGTCGCGCTGTTGACCGGCCGCACCCATCAGATTCGCGCGCACCTGGCTGATGCCGGCCACCCGCTGCTGCAAGACCAGCTCTACGGCGGCGGGCACATCGAGAGACGCCTGCCGCCCGGCCCGGTACGGGACGCCACCGCGCGCCTGCACCGCCAGGCGCTGCACGCGCGCCGGATCGAGTTCCCGCACCCGAGGAGCGGCGCGCGCGTGGTCGTCGAGGCGCCGCTGCCTCCTGACCTCGCCGTCATCGACCGCGCCATCCGGGAGGGCGCATGAGGCGCTGGCTGCCGCGCTTCATCGACGAGGCGTTCGCGCGCCCCTCGGTCGAGCGCCCGCCCGAGCGCATCAGGAGCCGCCTGCACGCGCGTCGCGTGGTGCTGGCCTCGCTCGCGCACCGCGGCATGTCGCTCGGCGCGCCGCTGCTGCGCCGCGATCAGCTGCTGTCGAAGGACGTCGGCGAGCTGTTGCCGCTGGTGCGTTGGCTCGCCGTCATCGCCGACCACGTCGACCTGGTCGGCCACCTGCTCGACGCGCCCGACGCCGTGCCCGCGGAGCGCAGCGTGCGCTGTGCGCGCGCCTTCTCTGCGGGGCTGGCGCTGCTCTACGGCACGGACGAGGACGCGCAGTTGCTCGGCGCCGGTCTGGTGCCACAGCGCGCCGACAAGGCGCTCGCGCACTTGCAGCGCGAGATTGAGAAGCGCCGCTACCTGCGCGGCAACCCCATCGTCGGCTTGCTGTTGAACCACGCCTTTCAGTCCGTCGACGCTCGCGTCTTCTCGTTGGCGGCGCTCGAGGCCTACGGCGAGCTGCCGAGGAAGGGCGCGGCGGCGGTGGTGCAGCGCGCGGCCGCCGCCGAGCGGCTCGCCATGATGGCCGCCATCGCGGGCCTGTCCGAGTGGCGCGAGGTCATCGATCCCGACGTGGTGCGCTCGGCGTCGCTGTGGCAGGTGAAGGCGCTCGGCCTGCCGCGCCCAGAGACTGCGCGCCTGCTCGAGCAGGTGAAGTCGCCGGCCGACCTGTCGCGCCTGGTGACGTTGGTGCCGGCGGTGGCGCGCGGGCGCGTGTTCGCGCACACGGTGCTGGCCGCCGTCGTCGACGGGCGCGTCTCGGCCGAGGAGCGACAGTTCGTGCGCTCGCTCGGCGCCGCTCTCGCGCTCGAGGGCGCGCACCAGCGGCGCATCGAGCGGCGCGTGGTCGCCTTCGTGCGCGCCAACAAGGAGGAGCTCGATCCGCTGCGCCACGCGGCGGGCTTCGCCGCCGCCTCGCCGCCTATCGCCGTGCGCGTGGCGCGCATCGTCTTCGAGAACATGGATGCGCTGTGGAAGGAGATCCGCGAGACCGGCGACCTCGGCTACCTGTTGGCCAAGCGCGCGGCGGGCAATCGGCTGACCAAGGAGGAGAACGCGCGCATGCGCGACCAGTTGATCGACGTCGTCAAGGCGGTGCCGTCCCTGGCGGTGTTCACGCTGCCGGGCGGCTTCGTGCTCTTGCCCATCGTGCTCAAGCTCCTGCCCTGGGACCTGCGGCCCTCGGCGTTTCGCGCGCCCGACCCACGCTTTCACGCCTTCGCGCGCGGCAAGGACGACGCGGTCAGCGCCGAAGACCTGCAGAAGGCCGAGGACGACTTTCTCGAGGGCCTGTAGGCTCTCGCCATGAGCACCAAGAACGGCAAGAGCCCCACGGTCACGCCCGAGCTGCTGCAGCAGCTGCCGAAGACCGACCTGCACTGTCACCTCGACGGCAGCATGCGGCTCACCACCATCCTCGCGCTGGCCGACAAGGTGCGCGTCAAGCTGCCCGCCGACGACGCGCCTGGCCTGGCGCGCGCCATCCACCAGGGCGAGCGCTGCAAGGATCTGGTCGAGTACCTGAAGGCCTTCGACATCACGTGCAGCGTCTTGCAGACCGAGGAGGCGCTCGAGCGCGCCGCGTTCGAGCTGGCGGAAGACGCTGCCAAGGAGAACGTCTGGCACCTCGAGGTGCGCTACGCGCCCATCCTGCACACGCGCCGCGGCCTGTCGCTCGCGCGCGTCAACGACGCCGTCATCGCGGGGCTCAAGCGCGCGAGCCGCCAGTACGACCTCACCACCGGCGTCATCCTGTGTGGCATCCGCAATATGGACCCGCGCGACTCCTATCGCCTGGCCGAGCTGGCGGTGGCCTACAAGGGCAGGGGTGTCGTCGCCTTCGACCTCGCGGGCGGCGAGGCGGGCAACCCGGCCAAGGATCACCAGGACAGCTTCGCGCTCATCCTCGACAACAACATGAACACCACGGTGCACGCCGGCGAGGCCTACGGCCCAGCCAGCATCAAGCAGGCGCTGCACTACTGCGGCGCGCACCGCATCGGCCACGGCACGCGGCTGGCCGAGGACGGCGACCTGCTCGCCTACGTCACCGACCGGCGTATCCCGCTCGAGGTGTGCCTGTCGTCGAACTACCAGACCAGCGTCATCGACGAGATCTCGCGCCACCCGCTGCGTCTCTACTTCGACGTCGGCGTGCGCGTCAGCGTCAACACCGACAATCGCCTCATCACCGACACCACGGTCAGCAAGGAGCTGTGGCTGGCGCACACGCACCTCGGCTTCACCCTCGAGGAGCTGAAGGTGCTGATCGTGCAGGGCTTCAAGAGCGCGTTTTTGCCCTATCGCGACAAGAGCGCGCTCATGCGCAAGGTGAACGATCAGCTCGCCGACCTGACGGGGTCGTTGCCGCGCGGCGCCGTGCTCGCGCGCGAGGTCGATCGCGAGGACATGGCGCACGCGTTCGATCCGCCGAGCGGCGAGTTCAAGATCGACACCGACCGGGTGTGATCAGGGCGAGGGCGCGGTCCATGGCAGGTTCTCGAAGTCGAGGTCGAAGCGGTAGATGCCGTAGCGCCCGCCCGGGATGACGAGGTCGTGGTCCTGCACGCGCGCGCTCGCCGGCCAGTCGCGGATGGGGAAGGCGGCCTGCGCGAAGGGTGCGGCCGGGTCGTCGAGGTTGAGCACAAGAACCTCGTAGTCGACCTTCGCGAGCACCCGTCCGGCGCCGGCGACGCGCAACGGCGCGCGCCGCTGCAGCCCGAAGGTCGCCTGCAGCTCCAGATCCTCGTCGAGCACGCTGATGCGCGCCGCGCTCGGCTCGTCCGTGAAGGTGGCGTCGTGGTCGACGAGCAGGTGGCCTGCCTCGTCGGGCAGCGCGCTGCCGACGTCCCGACCGGCGAAGAGATGGGTGCGCCGCAGGGCCGCGGCCGCGCCGGCGCGGTCGAGGGTGCTCTGGTTGACCGAGCCGTCGATGCGCCCGTCGCCACGGTGCCAATCACGCGTGAGCGCGGTGTCGCCGTCGATCAAGAGCAGGTCGCCAGGCGTGTTGATGGGCTCGCCCATGACCGGAGCGGACGGATCGGTGAGGTCGATGGGCACCGCGAACCAACGCAGCCACGCCCACATGTCGTTGGGCACGTCCTCGACGGTGGCGATGGAGGCCCACAGCGTCGAGCCCTCGACCGTGACGGAGCCGGCGACCGCGTCCTCCGGGAGATCGACGGGGCCGATCAACGCCGCGCCTCGCGGGTCGCGCACGTCGAGGATCTCGAGGGTCAGTCGATGCCACCGTCGGGAGCCCTCGTTCTCGTAGCAGTCGCGGTGCAGCTCGACCTCGGTCGGGTCGACCTCGTCGCACTGCCAGGTCACGGGATCGTAGCCGGCCCCCTCGCAGAAGCTGATGGCGCCGCGGCAGGTCTCCTCCTCGACGTCGAGCGGACGCACGCATTCGAGCTGGCCTGCATAGCGCTGGCAAACCCGCTGCAAGCCTTGCCCCTCACAGTGCTCCTCGTTGTCCGCCCAATAGCGACAGTTCCTGACCTGCCCGATCGAGGCCGAGGCCTCCGGGCGCGACACGAAGACCAGGGCGCCCGGCAGCGCGTGCACGTCGGGGGAGGGTGCGTAGGGCACACGGACGCAGGCGGCGCAGCCCCAGTCCTCCGGCGGCGGCGCGCGCAGCACGGGCAGGCGGGTGCTCGTCAGGGTGCGCGCGAGCTCCGGCGCGGCGGGATCGCTCAGGTCGAAGACCGCGAGGTGCGACTCCATGGGGTCGGACTCGTAGGCGCCGGGCATGACCCTGCCGTCGACGGCGACCAGCGTGGAGCCGGTGGCGAACACCACCGCCTCGGCTGGGTACTCGATGCTCGCAAGCGGCGTGGCGTCGTTTGGGTCGGCGCTCGGCGCCAGCACGTCGATGCGGCCCGGCGCCATGGGGGCATGCTCGCCCCACCACCAATGCCAGTAGTCGCTGCCATCGACGACGCGCGCGCTCGCGCCGTTTCGCAGCGGCAGCCAGTCGACGTAGTTCTCCGCCAGGTCGACGTGCCCGCGCGCCACCGGCTGGTCGAGGACGGCGGCGTCGAACAGCGAGAGCCCGGCGTCGGAAAGCGTGGCGGTGAGGCCGCCCGCCACCGGGAAGGCGCGACGCACCGGCGTGCCGTGCTGCAACAGGCCCCGGCGCGTCAGCGTGGTCGCTGAGAAGGTGAAGAGCTGCGTGCCGGTGACGTAGCGCTGGTTGGCGCCGTCGTAGGCCTGGAAGGGCAGCAGCACGAGCCCGGTCTCGGTGGCCTCGCCCGACGGCGACGGCACCGAGACCGCGCCCTCGAGCACCGTCGATGCGTCGGCGTCCCAGGTGGCGTCCGAGGTCGCGTTGCCCACCTCCACCTCGACGCGCGCCAGCATCGGGCTCGGGTTCGACAGGTCGTAGGCGTCGTAGAGGCTGACGGTCGGCGTGCCGCTGAACTCGCTGCTCACGCCCACGCCGACGAGCCGCGTGTCGCCGAGCACGGGCACCAGGCGGCGATTCCACCCCTGCTCCATCACCTCCGGGCGCGCCACGATGGTGCCGTCGTCGTACAGCGCGAAGATGTGGAGCGGATCGACGTACTCCTGCACCCAGTAGGTGACGGCGAAGGCCTTGTTGCCGAGAAAGAGGATGGTCTTGAGCTCCTCGTTTCGGCCGAAGTCGAAGCGCTCGATGGGCGCGAGCGCGTCGGGGTCGGTGGCGTCGATGGTCTGGAGCGCGAAGATGGGATCCATCGCGCCCGCGGGTTCGGTGGCGTGCGACAGCACGCGCAGCACGCCGTGGAAGAGGTCCATGGACGACGCGCCCCAGGGCCTGCCGGCCACGTTCGCGTTGCCTCGCTGCGCCATCGTGCCCGCGGGGTCCGAGCTGTCCACCAGCGTGACCCTGCCGGGGACCGCGACCAGCGAGGTGCCGGGCTCGAAGCGCACGCCCGAGGCAGCGCCGGGCAGGTCGAGCACGTCGACGGGAGTGAGTGCACCCGCGGAGAGGTCGAAGGTAGACAACGAGGTCCAGGCGCCGGGCTGGCCCACGGCCTCGCCGCGCGCGCCGTTGTAGGCGAGGTAGAGCGTGGCCCGGTCAACGGAGGTGAGCACGCGACTCGCGAGGAGGTTGCCAGGCAGGTCGAGCCGCTCGACCACGGTGGGGGCGCTCGGGTCCGCAACGTCGATCACCGTCACCGAGGCGTGAAAGCCCATGTTCACGGCGGGGCTGCGCTCGGCGTCGGTGATGGGCACCGAGAAGTTGCTGAGCACGAAGAGCCGCGTGCCGCGCGCGTAGAGCGCGGCCTGCCAGCCCGTCACCGGCAGCGTGGCGACGACGCGCGGGGCATCGGGATCGGACAGGTCGAGGAGCTGCAGGCCGCGAAAGCGCGTCAGCGTGGCGAGCAGGCCGTTGTCGAGCTGCACGCTGAGCGCGCCGCGCGGCTGAAAGTAGGGATCGGTGCCGCCCAGGTCCGGGGTGAGGGCGTCGTCGTAGTTGTAGGGCGCGGCGATGCCGCCGCTCGGGTCGGCAGAGACGTAGCGCGGCGCCTCGGGCGGCGGGCCCGCGTCGTCGGGTGGCGGGGGCTCGGGAGCTACGGGTGGGTCGCGCCCGGCGCACGCGGCGGCCACGACGAGCACGAGCGCGGCCGCGGCCCGGTTGGAGCATTGGCTGTCGATCGTGCGCCTCGGCACCTTTTCCCCCGTGGCGAAAGCCTACCCGACCGCGCGTTGAGGCGCCGTCGTAAGGAGCGGCACAGGCGGACCTGGGCTAGCCTGCTGACAATCGCGACCCCAGGAGGTGTTCCATGCCGCGGCGCTTCGCTCTTGCCTTGACCATGGTCGCCACAGCGCCGCTGCTGCTCGGCGAGGACGAGTGCTTGGACCGCAGCGATCCGGACAGTGAGGAGTGCCGCGAGGCCAAGCAGCACGTCTGCGATGGCATCGAGGGCCAGGCGTGCAGCCTCGCGACCATGGGTCCCGCCATGGACGACGTGCGCACTGCCTGCGGCAACGGCGCCGCCGACGCCTTCGCGCCCGCCGTTGAGCAAGCGTGCGAGGACAACGCGCTCGGCGAGTGCACGAGCCTGTGACAGATTGAAGCAGCGTTTCGAGCTGCTCGCGCCGGTTCTTCTGCAGCGTGCTAGTGCCGGAAGTGCCGACGCCCGGTGAACACCATGGCGATCCCCGCCGCGTCCGCCGCCTTGATGACCTCGTCATCGCGCTTGGACCCGCCCGGCTGCGCCACCGCGGTCACGCCCGCGTCGATGCCCACCTGCAAGCCATCCGCGAACGGGAAGAACGCATCCGAGCCGAGGGCCGCGCCGCGCACGTCGTGCTTGTGCTCGGCCGCCTTGGCCACTGCGATCTTGGCGCTGTCCACGCGGCTCGTCTGACCGCCGCCCGCCGCCAGCAGCATGCCGTCCTTGACCAGTGTGATGGCGTTCGACTTCACGGGCGCGCACAGTCGGAACGCGAGGTCGAGCGACTCCCACTCGACGTCGCTGGGCGCGCGCTTGGTCACCACCTTGGCGCCACGCACGTCGAGCGTCGGCCGATCGTGCTCCTGCACCAGCAGCCCGCCCGCCACCGAGCGAAAGGCGAGCCGGGGCAGGGGCGCGCTCGCCAGGTTTGGCACCTCGAGCAAGCGCAAGGCGTTCTTCTTGGCGAAGGTGGCGCGCGCCTCGGCGGAGAACGACGGCGCCACGATGACCTCGAGGAAGACTTCGGCCATGGCCGCCGCGGTGGCGCCGTCCACCTCGTGGGAGAAGGCGACGATGCCGCCAAACGCGCTCACAGGGTCGCCCGCGAGCGCCTTCTTCCACGCGCCGAGCACGTCGCCGCCGCGGGCGGCGCCGCAGGGCGTGTTGTGCTTGATGATGGCCGCGGCCGGGCGCGCGTCGCCGGTGGTCAGGCACTTGAGCGCGAACACGGCCGCGTCCGCGTCGAGCAGGTTGTTGTACGACAGCTCCTTGCCTTGCAGCGGCACCGCGCCGGCGACGTCGAGCGCCTCGCCGGGCGTGGTGTAGACGGCGGCGAGCTGGTGCGGGTTTTCGCCGTAACGCAACGACGACGTGCGTGTGCCGACGAGCGCGAGCAGGGGCCCGAGGCCCGCCTTGACGCACGGCTCGGCGTCGGCGCCCGCCTCGGTCTCCACCTTGAGCGCCAGGCGCTGCGCAATGGCGCCGTCGTACGCCGCCGTGCGCGCGAACACCTTGAGCGCCCACTTGCGCCGCTCGGCCAGCGTGGTGCCGCCGGCGACGTCGAGCGTCGCCAACAGCTCGGGGTAGTCGCCCGGATCGCACACCACCGCGACGGCGTCATGGTTCTTGGCGGCCGAGCGCAGCATCGAGGGGCCGCCGATGTCGATGTTCTCGATCAGCTCGTCCCAGTGGGCGTCGGCCTGGCCCGCGATCTTCTCGAACGGGTAGAGGTTCACCACCACGAGGTCGATGGGCACGATGCCGTGCTGCTCCATCTGCGCCAGGTGCTTCGGGTCGTCGCGGCGACCGAGCAGGCCGCCGTGGATCTTCGGGTGCAGCGTCTTGACGCGGCCGTCGAGCATCTCGGGGAAGCCGGTGAAGTCGGCCACCTCTTTGACCGTACAGCCCGCTTCCCGCAGCGCCCTGGCGGTGCCGCCCGTCGAGAGCACCTCGACCTTCCTGGCGGCGAGCGCTCGGCCGAGATCGGCGAGGCCGGTCTTGTCGGAGACGGAGACGAGGGCGCGGCGGATCGGGACGACGTCGAGGGCGGTCATGCCAGCGGGGTCGCAAGCGGCTGCGCCGCCGTCAACCACCTCGGCTGACGACCACACGCAACCGCTGGGGCCGACCACGTCGGCCGACAACGTCGGCTACAGTCGACCTGTGGACTGCCCGGACGGACACGGCGCGCTTCGGCACGCCGCCAACGGCGCGCGCTGCGCGCGCTGTGGCGGTCTGCTGGCGCCGTTCGCGGGCCTCGACGACACCTGGGCGGGCGCGACGGCGCACCTGCACGTCGAGCCCCGCGCCGACGCCGCCCCCTACAAGAGCCCGCGCGCCTGTCCGGCCTGCTCGGCGACCATGGCCCCCTGGCGCATCGGCAAGGACGCGCTGTGGGTCGACCGCTGCCCGTCGTGCGACGAGGCGTGGCTCGAGCGGACCGACCAAGCAGCGCTCGCGCGCCTGCTCGAGCGCGCCGCCGCGGCCGCCACCTTCCAGGCGCTGCCGCGCGAGGAGCGGCAAGCGCTCGTCGCCGAGCTGGCCGCGCCGCCCGAGGGCGAGCGCACGCTGTCGCCCTTCCACAAGGCGCTCACCTTCGTCGGCATCCCGGTGGTGGTCGGGGCGGCCGGCGACCGCCTGCCGGTCGCCACCTGGGCCCTCGCCGCGCTGCTCGTCGCCACCTCGTTCGTGTCGCCCGAGCAGGGCGGCTACCTGGTGGGCAGCTCCGGGCCACTGGCGCTGCTCACCGCCGGCTTCGTGCACTTCGGCGTCTGGCACCTGGTCGGCAACGTCGCCTTCCTCCTCTCCTTCGGCGACGGCCTCGAGCAGCGAGCGCCACGCACCGTCATGATCGCGGCCTTCGTGCTCGGCGCCCTGATCACGACGGCGGTGCAGGCCTTGGTCAGCCCCGCCGGCGTGTTGATCGGCGGCGCCAGCGGCGGCGTCGCGCTCGTCATCGGTGCCTGCGCCGTGGTGCAACCGCGCGCGCGCGTCGCCATCCGACCGGTGCTGTGGGCGGGCGTTCAGCTTCCTATCGTGGTCTTCGCCGCCGCATGGTTTGCGCTGCAAGCGTGGATGTGGCTGGCGGGCGCGCAGGGGATCGGGTGGGCCGCGCACCTGTCGGGCATGGCGCTCGGCGTGGTCGTGGGGTTCGTGGTGCGGCGCCTGCGTTGACGTTGTGCGTCACGTCGTGCGCGCCTGCCGGATCGATCAGTAGTCTTCCGACGGGTCGTACGGATCCCAGTCGATGTAGACGTCCAGGCCACCGGCGCCCTCGGGCACTTCCTTGAGCTTCTCGAGCCCGCGCACCTCGACCTGACGGATGCGCTCGCGCGTCAGGTTCATGATGGCGCCGACATCCTCGAGGGTGATGCCGCCCCGATCGGCGACATCGAGCGCGCAGGTCTCGTCGAGCTCCCACGGCTCTTTGTCCGGGAAGTTGAGCTTGACCGAGCCGGTCTCGGGGTTGACGTCGAGGTAGAGGTGGTGGCGGCAGGAGACGTAGAGGCAGGGCCGCTCCATCTCCAAGCACTCCGAGCGGTTCTTCGGGCGCCAGTAGTCGACGATCTCGAGCACGTCGCCGCGGGCGCGCGCCTTCCTGTGCTCGCGCGCCATCTGCTTACGCGACATGGTGCGCGCGCGGCGGCGCTTGGGCTCGCTGCCTTCACCGTCGGCGTCGTCGGCCGGCAGGATCTGTGTGTCGGAGGCACCCGACGCCGCGCCGGACCCCGCGTTCGACGCGGGCACGGCGGCAGCGGCCTGGTTCGCCTTGATCGTCATGTCGCGGCACAACGTACCGCCGACCCGGATTTGACGTCAACCGCGCGAGGCGCCATCTGCCGAAAGGGCAAGCCATGAGCGACCTCGACGACGACCGGAACAGCGCCATCGCGATCCTCGCGCGCGGCTTGCAGGGGGCGCTCGAGCACGCCGCCGCCGGCGGCATCGATCACCTGCCGCGCCCCGCCTTCGCCGCGCCGCGCGCCTCGATGCCGGTGGCTCCGGCGGCAACGCCACGAGCGCCGTCCGCGCCTGTGCGTCCACCGCCGGTCGCCGCACCGCCGGCCACGCCGCCCGCCACACCGCGCGTGGCGAGCGCCCCGCTGCCGGTGGTACCCCCCCCCATCGGCGGCGCCGCGGCGGAGGCGATCGCGGCCATCCTCGCCTCCGAGGCGACGAACGCCGACAAGCTCGAGAAGCTGCGCACCGAGGTGATCGGGGAGTGCACGCGCTGCAAGCTGCACCGCGGCCGCTCGCGTCTGGTGTTCGGCGTCGGCAACCCGAACGCGGCGCTGGTGTTCGTCGGCGAAGGCCCGGGCGCCGACGAAGATCGCCAGGGCATCCCGTTCGTCGGCAAGGCGGGCCAGCTCTTGACCAAGATGATCGAGGCCATGGGCTTCCGGCGCGACGACGTCTACATCTGCAACGTCGTCAAGTGTCGCCCGCCGAGCAACCGCGACCCCGAGCCCGACGAGGTGCTCGCCTGCGAGCCGTTCCTGCAGGCGCAGCTCGCCATTCTGCACCCGCTCGTCATCGTCGCGCTCGGACGGCACGCGGCGCAGACGCTGTTGCGCAGCAAGACGCCGATCACGAGGCTGCGCGGCGGCTGGCAAGAGTACCGCGGCATCCCGCTGATGCCTACGTATCACCCGAGCTACCTGCTGCGCGAGGAGACCGACCCCTCGAAGACGCGCAAGCGCGAGGCGTGGAGCGACCTGCAAGAGGTGATGAAGGTGTTCGGCAAGGACCGGGCGAACTAGCTCGTTACGTCGTCGTGGTCGTCGGCGCCGGCGGCGATGGCGGAGGCGCCGCCGGGATCGGACGCGTGTCCTTGGCGTCCGACATCAGCGCGTCCGGTCCGAACACGATCGACAGCCGTTCGCCAAGCGGCTTGCGCAGGTGCTCCTCGACGAGACCGACCAGGATGCCCGCTGGCTCGGGCAGGGCGACCGCGATGCGGTGCGAGCCCGCGCGCGTCAGCACCTGCGCCATCCACGCCAACCGCGCCACCGCGTTGTCGAGCAACGCCGACTTCGGCCCCCAGCCGAACACCAGGATGCGCCCGGCGGGGATCATGCCGTTGGTCGGCAGCAGCACCTGCTCGCCGGCCTTGCCGGTGATGGTGCCCCGTCGCAGCAGCTCGGACAGGCCGCCGCACATGCGCCAGTCGATGAAGCCGGCGCCGCCGGCGAGCGGACGCACGTCGGAGCAGAGCCCGATCGCGACGGTCTCGACGTCGAGCGCATCGACGGCCTGCAGCGTCGGGTCGACCCACAGCCGCTTGCCCGGCACGCCGGTCTCGTTCTTTCGCGGCGTTTGCGTCTCGGGCTTGCGCTCCTGTTTCTTGTCGTCGGGCTTCTTTTCGTCGGCCCGCTTGTCGTCGAGCTTCTTGGTGTCGGTTCGCTTCTCGTCGAGCTTCTTGGTGGTGTCGGGCTTCTTCTCGTCTGCCTTCTTGTCGCCGTTGCTCATGGCGTGCCCCCTTCGGGCGCAGCGCCCTCGAGGCGACCGAGCGCGCGCGCGGCGGCGTCGAGCACGCCGTTGACGAAGCGCGCGCTCTCCTCGGCGCCGAAGCGCTTGGCGATCTCGACGCCTTCGTCGATGACCACGCGCGCCGGCGTCTCGAGGTCGAACAGCAGCTCGTGCACGCACAGCCGCAGCAAGTTGCGGTCGACCAGCGCCATGCGCTCGAGGCGCCAACGCGGGCTCGCTTGCGCCAGCACCTCGTCGATGCGCGCGCGTTCGGCGTGTACGCGCCGCACGATCTGCTCCGCGCGCGCGCGCGCCTTCGGCTCGGCGTCGAAGCTGTCGAAGAAGCGCGCGAGCGCGTCGTCGACCGCCAGGCCGGTCATGTCGACCGGGTACAGGATCTGCAGCGCGATCTCGCGCGCCTGCCGCTTGGTGCCCATCAGTCCGCTCCGTCCTCGCCGTCTTCGAGGCGGGCCAGCAGGTCGAGCAGCTCGACCGCTGCTGCCGCCGCCTCGGCGCCCTTGTTGCCGTGCGCGCCGCCGGCGCGCTCCTCGGCCTGCGCCAGGGTCGCCACCGTGAGCACGCCGTTGGTCACCACCGCGTCCTGCGCCAGCGACACCTGCTGGATGCCGTCGACGGTGGCGCGACACACGTGTTGGTAGTGGTCGGTGCCGCCCTGGATGACGCAGCCAACGCAGACGACCGCATGCACGCCGAGCACGTCGAGCGCGCGCTGCGCAGCCAGCGGCAGCTCGAGCGCGCCCGGCACCCACAGCACGTGGACGTCGCCGCTCGCGGCGCCGCGCGTGGTCAAGGTGTCGACCGCGCCTTCGACCAACTTCTCGACGATGGCGCCGTTGAACCGGCTCGCCACCACCGCAAACGTGCGGTCGTCGGCGCGCGCCTCGCGCGCGGGCGGACGGGTCGGCACCGCGCGCATCAGCGCGCCCCGCCGACGTCGATGGGCACGCTGTCGGTGATCTCGATGCCGAAGCCGTGCAGCGCGTTCAAGCGCACCGGGTTGTTGGTCAACAGCCGCATGCGCGTGATGCCCAGGCTGCGCAGGATCTGCGCGCCAGTGCCGTAGTGGCGCACCACCGGGCTTTGCCCCTTGGGCGCGCGGTCGCGCTCGGGCAGGCCCTTGCCCTCGTGCCGGGCGGCCTCGACGGCGTTCAGCGCGTCGACGACGCGGATGGGCTCGGGCTCCTTCGGCAGGTAGAGGATGACGCCGACCGGCTCGGCGGCGACCTGACGGATGGACGCGTGCAGGTGCAGCCCGCCCTTGTCGAGGATGCCGCCGAATACGTCGGTGAGCGGATCGCCCGAGTGCACGCGCACCAGCGGCGCCATGCCTGCCGAGCTGGCGGCGTGGATCTCCTCGTCGGTGCCGCGGACGAGCGCGAGCGCCTCGGGCGCCACGCCGCTTGGCCCCTTGGTGAGGCCGCGAAACGCCATGGCGCGAAGCTGGCCGTAGGGCGTGTCGACGGTGGCGACCGCCGCCCGCTCCACCAGGCTCTCGTGCTGCAGGCGGAAGGCGATGATGTCGGCGATGGAGCAGATGAGGGTGTCGTGGCGCTCGGCGAAGGTCACCAGATCGGGCAGGCGCGCCATGGTGCCGTCGTCGTTCAGGATCTCGCAGATGACCCCGGCGGGCTTGAGGCCAGCCAGGCGACAGAGGTCGACCGAGCCCTCGGTCTGCCCGGTACGCACGAGCACGCCGCCCGGCTGCGCGCGCAGCGGGAACACGTGGCCGGGACGCACCAGGTCGGCGGGGCCGCTGGCGTCGTCGATGGCGACCTGCACGGTGCGCGCGCGATCGGCGGCCGAGATGCCGGTGGTGACGCCCTCCTTCGCCTCGATGCTGACGGTGAAGGCGGTGCCAAGCGACGCCGTGTTCTTCTCGACCATGGGCGGCAAATCGAGCTTCTGCAGGCGCTCATCGGTGAGCGTGAGGCAGATGAGGCCTCGCCCCTCGCGCGCCATGAAGTTGATCAGCTCTGGCGTGGTCTTCTCGGCGGCGACCACCAGGTCGCCCTCGTTCTCGCGGTCCTCGTCGTCGACCAGGATGATGGCCTTGCCACGCGCCAGCGCGTCCATGGCGGCGCGCACGCGCTCCTCGGGCGTGTCGCCGAAGCGCTCGAGCAGCGACGGTTCGGCCTTGGCGAGGCCGAGCTTCGCGGCCTTGGGGAGCGTCACGGGCTTGTTGGTGTGCGGCATACGGTGCTCGTAGGTGGCGCGATTCGCGCAGTAAACCCGTTGGTTATGTAGCAAGCTATTTGGCGGCGAGGCGCGGGCCGAGCAGGCGCTCGACGTACTTACCGATCACGTCGGCCTCCAGGTTGACGCGGTCGCCGACGCGCTTGTCGCCGAGCTTGGTGACGACCAGCGTGTGCGGGATCAAGCAGACCTCGAAGCCCTGGGCGTCCACCGTGTTGATGGTCAGGCTGGTGCCGTCGATGGTGACGCTGCCCTTGGCGATGCAGTAGCGCAGCACGCTGTCAGGCGCCGTGAAGCGCAGGAACAGCGCGTCGGGCGCGTCGCGCCGCGCGCTCACGCTGCCCACGGCGTCGACGTGGCCGAGCACCAGGTGGCCGTCGAGCCGGCCGCCCATGGCGAGCGCGCGCTCGAGGTGGACGCGCGCGCCGGCTGCCAGCGCGCCGAGCGTGGTGACGGCGAGCGTCTCGGGCCCAAGCTCGAAGGTGGCGCGGCCGGGCGCGAGCGCCACTGCGGTCAAGCAGACGCCGTCGATGGCCACGGAGTCGCCGATCGCGCAGTCGGCCCAATCGAGCGAGTGCCGCACCACGGCGCGCGCGCCGCCCGGCGTGCGCTCGACGCTCTCGATGGTGCCGCAGCCCTCGACGATCCCGGTGAACATGGCGGCACCATGCCGGCGCCACTGGAACGGCGCAAGCCTCGGCTGTTGCGCCCGGCGCCGGCAATCCGCGCGGCCGGGCACGGCACCTGCTTGGCGCCGCGACGTGCAACAGACCGTGCTCTCCGCCACCCTGCGCGGCGTCGACGCCCTGGCCGTCGAGGTCGAGGTCGACCTCGGCACGGGGCTGCCGTCGGTCACCATCGTCGGCCTGGCCGAGGCGGCGGTGCGCGAGTCGCGGCTGCGGGTGCAGGCCGCCATCGCCGCCACGGGGCTCGTGTTCCCGGTCGCGCGCATCACCGTCAACCTGGCGCCGGCGCACGTGAAGAAGGACGGCACCGGCTTCGACCTGCCCATCGCGCTCGCCATCCTGGCGGCGCATGGTGCCCTGCCGGCCGCGGCCCTCGCCGAGGTGCTGGTCTTGGGCGAGCTGTCGCTGGCCGGCGACGTGCGACCGGTGCGCGGCGCCATCGCCGCCGCCGAGGCCGCGCGGGCGGCGCGCCGCCGCACCGTGCTGGTTGCGCCCGAGAACGCCCCCGAGGCCGCGTTGGTGCAGGACGTCGAGGTGCGCGCCGTGCGCACGCTCGGCGACGCGGTCGCGTACCTCGGCGCCGGACAGCACGAGCGCGCGCCCGTGGTGAGCGAGGGTGCAGTGGCGCAGCCGCGCGCCAACGAACCCGACCTGCGCGACGTCAAGGGGCAGGCGTTCGCGCGCCGCGCGCTCGAGGTGGCGGCGGCCGGAGGCCACAACCTGCTGTTCTACGGCGGCCCGGGCGCCGGCAAGACCATGCTGGCGCGCCGGCTGCCCGGCATCCTGCCGGGGCTTTCGCACGGCGAGGCGCTCGAGGTCACCCGCGTGCACTCGGTGGCCGGCTTGAACATCGGCGGAGGGCTGGTCGCGCATCGCCCGTTTCGCGCGCCCCACCACTCGACCACGCCGCCCGGGCTGGTGGGCGGCGGCAACCCGCTGCGCCCGGGCGAGGTCAGCCTGGCGCACCACGGCGTGCTCTTCCTCGACGAGCTGCCCGAGTTCGCGCGCGCCACGCTGGAGGTGCTGCGTGAGCCGCTCGAGGGCGGCGAGGTGGTGCTGTCGCGCGCGACCGGCACCTTGCGCTACCCGGCGCGCTGCCTGCTGGTGGCGTCGATGAACCCGTGCCCGTGTGGGCGGCACGGCAGCGCTCGCTGCCGCTGCCTCGCCGGTGACGTGCGCCGCTACCAGGGGCGCGTCAGCGGACCGCTGCTCGACCGCATCGACCTGCACGTCGCAGTGCCGCCGGTCGACCTGGCCGCCCTCGACGACGAAGCAGCCGGCGAACCGAGCGACGCGGTGGCGCTGCGTGTGGCGCGCGCGCGTGAGCGACAGCGCAGTCGCGGGGCGCCGGCTTCCCGGTTGGCCGCCGCTGCGCTGGAGGAGACGGCGCGGCCCGACGCTGAGGGGCGCAAGCTGTTGCTGCGAGCGGTGGACAAGCTCGGCCTGTCAGCCCGCGGCTACGATCGGGTGCGGCGCGTCGCGCGCACCATCGCCGACCTTGCCGGCGTCGAGCGCGTGGCGGCCGTCCACGTGGCTGAGGCCCTGCAGTATCGCGCCACCGTCGAGGGCGCGCACCCGCCCGGGCACGACGCCGCGCGGCAACCCCCGCATCCCACTGCGCTTTGACCCGCAGCGTCGAGGGAACCTAGACTGGCCGCGGTGAGCAACTACCCGGCCAAATTCGGCAAGTACCTGCTGCTGGAGCGGGTCAACGTCGGCGGTATGGCCGAGGTGTTCAAGGCCAAGGCGTTCGGCGCCGCCGGCTTCGAGCGCGTGCTCGCCATCAAGCGCATCCTGCCGAACCTCGTCGAAGACGACGAGTTCGTGAAGATGTTCATCGACGAGGCGCGCATCGCGGTGCAGCTCACGCACGCCAACATCGTGCAGATCTTCGAGCTCGGCCGGCACGGCGACCACTACTACATCGCGATGGAGTACCTGGCCTCGCGCGATATGCGCGGCATCCTCGACCGCATGCGGGCCAACGGGCAGCTCATGCCCATCCCGCAGGCCTGCTACATCACCGCCAAGGTCTGCGAGGGTCTCGACTACGCCCACAAGCGCCGCGACGCCGACGGCGCGCCCATGAACATCATCCATCGCGACGTCTCGCCCCAGAACATCCTGATCGGGTTCGAGGGCGAGGTGAAGGTCATCGACTTCGGCATCGCCAAGGCGGCGAACCGCGCGTCGAAGACCCAGGCGGGCGTGCTCAAGGGCAAGTTCGGCTACATGTCCCCCGAACAGGTGCGCGGCCTGCCCATCGACCGGCGCAGCGACGTGTTCGCGGTCGGCGTGCTGCTCTACGAGATGCTGACGGGCGAGCGCCTGTTCATCGGCGAGAGCGACTTCTCGACGCTCGAGCGCGTGCGCAACGCCGAGGTCACGCCGCCGACCAGCTTCAACAAGAAGATCACACCGCAGCTCGAGCAGATCGTGCTCAAGGCGCTCGCGCGCGAGGTGGAGGATCGCTTCCAATGGGCCGCTGACCTCGCGGAGGAGCTGCAGCCGTTCCTCCTCGAGGACAAGCAGGTCTTCAACATGAAGCGCCTGGCCAACCTCATGAAGGAGGCCTACAGCGCCGAGATCTCGCTCGAGCGCCAGAAGGCGGAGGAGTTCCGCCGCATCACGGCCGAGGACGCCAAGCCCGAGCGCGGCAGCGCGCAGTCGAGCATCCTGCCGCTGCACGTGCCGAGCGGTGAAGGGCAGGGCGCACCGCGTGTCGCCGCGCCGCCGCCCGTCGCCAAGCCTCCGCCCAAGCCGCCGGCTGCCACCGACGAGGGCGAGGCGCTCGCCGAGGAGTTCGGCGAGGACAAAACCTTCGTCATCGAGGCCTCGGCGGCCGGCATGCAGATGCAAAACCAGGTCACCGAAGACCCGGAGCGCCCACCCGCTGACGCCGCGCGCGCCGCCAAGAAGGGCGCCGCCCAGCCGCCCATCGGCGCGGCCCCGTCGGGCGCCGAGGGCTCGAGCACCGGCAAGCGCCCACCCACGCGGCCCGAGGCCACCAACGACGACTACCTCGATCAGGTGTCGCTGTATGGCGACGACGGCTCGAACGAAGACGACTCGCGTACGCTCGTCTCCGCAGCCAACCCCTTCTTCGAGAAGGGCGCCACCAACCAGGCCGACCCGACCGGCGAGGAGGACGACGACGAGATTGACGCGTCCGAGGCCGCCGAGGAGGAGGCGGCGCGCTCGCCGCACACCAGGCTCGGCGGTGAGCTGTCGGATGCGCCCACCATGATGGCCGTCGACCGCACCGGCCCAGGGACGGCGCCCTCTCCCTCCGAGCAGTCGGCCACGCGCACCGCCTTCCGCGGCGACCAAGTGCAGCCGGCGGTGCGCGCCAGCGCGGTCGACCCGGTCGCGGCCGCCATGGCCGAGGAGGACCGTCTTGCGGCCGAGATCGTTCGCGGCGCGAGCCGAGGTGCCGCCGCCGCGCCGCCGCCGCTGCGCGGGCACGACGTCGCCGGCAGGCAGATGCCGGCGGTCGAGCGCACGGCGAGCGTCCCACCCGCGCCGGCGACAACGGCGCTCGCGCCGCCCACGGAGTCCACGTCCGACGTCGATCGGCTGCCCGTGCCGCCGCCCACCATGGCGGCGGTGCCCAAGAACCTCAACGTCATCGTGATGGGCGCGGTCGCGCTCTCGCTCGTGCTGTTCGTCGCAGTGACGACGGCGGGGTTGATCCGCTACCTGCGCACGCAGAGCACCACGCTGACGCTGTACGCTGTGGGCGCGCCGCCACCGGCGGACACCAAGGTCACGGTCGACGGCACGTTGATCGGCGGCTTGCCGTCATCCGCGCAACTGCGGGACGGCGAGCACACCATCGTGGTCGAAGGCACGGGCATGGTGACCGTCACCCGCACCTTCAAGGGCGCCGGCGGCACCGCCAAGCAGCCGGTGCTGATCGTGCCGACCACCAAGGTGGCTGCCGCGGCGCCCTCCGAGCCCGCCGGGACGCCGACGGAGCCCGTCGCGGCGGCCGTCGAGCCGCCGACCCCGGCCACCGCCCAGCCGATGGTGGCGGGCGCCGGCGCCTGGCGCCTGAGCGTGGCGGCCATCGCCGACGACTCCGGCAGCGCCATCACGGGCGCCGAGGTGTTCGTGAACGGCGTCGCGGTCGGGCACACACCGTTCGAGGGCGAGCTCGATCAGGCGATGAGCCAGATCGAGCTGCAGATCAAGAAGGCGGGCTACGTCACGCGCTCGCTCAAGGTCGATCGGGGCGAGCGCGCGGCGGTCGGCCCGGCCACGGTGCGCCTGCCGCCCGGCGGCGACGCCAGCGCAGCCGCGCCGCCCTCCGAGCCGGGCGCCGCATCGCCGCCCGCGGACAAGCCGGCCGACAAGCCCGTGGCCGTCGCGGTCGCCACTCCCGCGGACAAGCCGCCGGTCGACAAGCCGCCGGTCGACAAGCCGCCGGTCGACAAGCCGCCGGCCGACAAGCCTGCGGTGGCGACATCGCCAGCGGACAAGCCACCGGCCGATAAGCCGCCGGCAGACAAGCCGGCCGTCGCCAAGCCGCCGAGCGATACCACCAAGCCGGCGACCAAGCCGGCCGACAAGCCGGCCGACAAGCCACCTGCCGACAAGCCGCCGCCGGACGACAAGGGCACGGGCGCCAAGAAGCTGGCGCAGCTCCAGATCGGCACCCAGCCCTTCGCCGAGACCATCGTCGACGGCAAGTCGCAGGGGGCGACGCCGTTCTACGGAGCCAGAGCGCTCAAGCTCACCATCGGGCCGCACAAGGTCGACTTCGTCGACAAGGCGACCGGCAAGAAATACCACTACCGCATCACCATCCAGGCCGACGACCCGGAGAACAAGGCCGTCATCATCCTCGGCAAGCCCGACATGTTGCCCAAAGTGCAAGGCAAGATCGCGGTCAAGTCGCTCGACTGACGCGCACGGGGGGATGAGGTGGATCGAAGCTACGACGACGAAGACGAGATGAAGGCGGAGAGCAAGGGCAAGCTGCGCTACGAGTTCGAGTGCCCGGAGTGCAACGCGCACAACCCGTACCACGACGGCTTTGCGCTCGGCTCCGAGGTGCTCTGCTTCTACTGCGGCCAGGAGTTCAAGGTGGCCGAGTCCGACGGCAAGTGGAAGTTCAAGCCGGTGTGACGGGCCGCCGCCTGCGGTGAGGTACCTGCTACGGGCCGCAGCTCGGCTCGGCGACGAACGGCGGCGCCGTCGTGCCGTCGTCGACGCTGACGGCGCAGCGCACGCCCGCCATCGCCGACAGGCGGCGCACGGTGGTGCTCCACGCCGTCGCGTCGCCGTTTGCCGGCTGCCTCGACACCACCGGGATGTCGTTCTCGAGCAGCTCGATCGGGCTGGTCGCATCGCCGCCGCGCAGCACCACCGCCGCAGCGCCGTCGGGCACCTCGGGGATGGTCAGCGAACCGCCCGGCACCACCGTCCACTCCGCCACGTTGCCACCGAGGTCGGCGAGCGGCACGCCGGCGCCGCGGCGCACGTTGGAGGAAGGGAAGGAGCCGACCGGCAAGGGCGCGCCTGGGCAGGCCGCCTGGCGCCGCTGGTGGTTGGCGCTGACGCCGGGGTCGGCGGCATCGCAGCCGACGACGTCGTCGTCGCCGGCGGGTGCCCGGCTCGGCCCTTGACCGACTCGCACCACCAGCGCGCCGAGGTCGTCGCCGTCCCACGGGTAGCGGCCGCGGGTGCCCGCGTCTCGGTGCGCGGCCGCGAAGTCCCACTCGTCGTCCTGCGGCAGGCGCGCGTCGGCGAAGGCGCAGAGCTGCTCCGCCTCGGCGGGCGTCAGCCCGTAGACGGGCTCGTCGGCGGGCGCGCTCGCCATCACCTGCCGCACCGGGTGCTCCGGCTGGTTGACCAGGCACGCGCGCGCCGCCACGCAGCGCGCGAGCTGGCGCCAGGTGGCCTCGGTGGCGTCGAGGGCGAAGGGCGCGATCTCGGCAACGCTGCCGTCGGCGCGCGTGTGGCTGCCGCCGGCGAACGCGGTGCGGCGGCCCTCGAGCGGCGAGCCCTCCTTGCAGCAGGGGTCGGCCGGGTCGAGGCACGCGGCGGGTGCTGCGCCGTCGACGACGTCGAAGCGGCCGCAGGTGAGCAGCTCGAAGAAGGCCGGCACGCCGTCGCCATCGCCGTCGAAGTCAGCGCGCTCGAGCTGCAGCGCGGCGGTGCTCGACCCGAAGGCCGCCACCTCGACCTCGCCGCTGGCGAAGCGCAGCAGCTCGCCCTCGGTGCCGCACCGGTCCTGCGCCGCCACGTGCAGCACGAAGCGGTAGCGGCCGGGCGCGAGGCGCAGGCCGATGGAGCACTGGCCCGCCTCGGTGCACGGCACCGGCAGCGGACTCTGCAACAGCGTCGGCGCGCCCTCGACGGGCTCGGCCAGCTCGACCGCGGCGGCGCGACCCTCGGCGTCGAGCACGTCGAGCGTGGCGCGGGGCTCGCGCAGCGGCAGGCGGTTCTCGAGCTCGGGCAGGGAGGCGAGCACGGTGGCGTCACCCGGCGCGGTGCAACCGCTGAGCGCCGCAGCGATCGCCATCGCGGCGCAGCCCAGCGCGGCGCACGCTCGGGGGGCGCGCACGGTCACCGGGCCCCCGTCGCGAGCTTCTCGATGTCGTTCCTGCCCCACGGCTCCACGGCCGCCTCGGTGTCCACCGTGCCCTTGCCGAGCAGCAGCGCGCCGCCGAGCGCGAGCGCGCCGCCGCCGATGACCGCGGCGGCGCCGCCGAGCCACAGCCACACCGAGGACGTCGGTTGGTCCTCGAGCACCACCTCGACGTCGGTGGTGGCGCCAGCGGTGACCACGGCCCAGACGGTGACCGGCACCTTGCCCTGATCACCGACCGTCACCTGGTGCGGCCCGACCGACAACCCGCCGAAGGGCTCGCTTGCCAAGCTCGCCACGCCATCGACGTACACCTGCGCCGAAGCGGGCACGCCGAGCACGCGCACCGCGCCCGGCGGACGCTCGCGCGGCTCGAGCACCAGCGTCTGCGCGGCCGTGCGAACCACGGTGGGGAGCTGATCGTCGGCGCCGCCCCACTGGAAGGTGACGCGGTTGAGCACTACCAGCGCATGCGCGTTCAGCACCGAGAGCGCGACCACCGCGGTGCCGTCGGAGGAAGCGTCGATGCGGCCGCTCACCACCAGCGCGGCATCGAGCGCGGCGGCCAGCTCGGCGAGGCAGGAGCTGTCGTCGCAGCCCATCATCTGCTTGTTCGCCTCCTGCGTGAGCACGGCGCGCACTTCGTCGGCCGACAAGATCTGGTAGCCGCGCACGCGCGCAGCTTCCTCGGCAACGACGTGGCCGAAGGCGCCGCGTTGCGAGGCGAAGCGCGGGTCGACCGCGAGATCCATCACCATCACGCGCACCAGCGTCCCTGTCGGCTCGGTGCAGCGCGCGTTGGCGGCGGCCGGCGCCGCAGGCGTTTGCACGGGGGGCGCGACGGGCGTCGGGCGTGGGCCGATGGCCATGAGGCCGAGCGCAATCGTCAGCTCGAGCATGGCGCCGTTGTACCACGCGGCGCCGGCCGGCGCCGCGCGCCCTCGACCCGCGCTGCGCGCTCCTTCAACCGTCGGCGATCTGCTGCAGCGTCCCCGCGAGCAGCCGCAGGTTTCGCAGGTGCGTCGCCAGCCCCGGCTCGCGATGTTCGAGCGCGGTGAGCGCGTCGATGGCGGCCTTGAGCGTCCAGCGCAGCGGCTCCAGCTCCTCGGGCAGGCGCACGCCACCGCCCTGGCGGAGCGCACCGAGCTCTTGCTGCGTCGCCTTCAGCTCCGCCTGCAGCTCGGCGAAGGCGCGCGGGTCGATGGCCTTGCCTGAGGCCTCCTTGCGCAGCGCCTCCAGCTGGCGCTGCAGCGCGACCACCTGCTCCTCGGCGCGGCCGGCGCGCTCCTCGCCGCGAGCGGCGCGCTCCTCGGCCCGCAGCGCGCTCGCCTTGAACGCGGCCTCCGCTTGGCGGGCCGCAAGCAGGTCATCCTGCACGCGCTGATCGGTCTCGAGCGTGCGGTCGGCGAAGCGGCCCTGCATCTCCGCGAGCTCGCCGGTGCGTTGTGCCAACTCCGTGGCGGCGGCGGCGAGCTGCGCGGTGAGCTGCTCTCGCTCGGTGCTGAGCGCTTGCAGGTGAAGCTGCGCCTGCTGCACCCACAGCTCGGTCTCCGCCAGGCGGTTCTTGTAGGCCTCCAGCTCGGCGCCACCGCCGGCCGGCGCGCCGGTGCCGAGCAGCGCGTCGCGCAGGCGCGCCTCGTAGGAGTCGATGAGCTGCTGGCGCTCGGCCTGGTAGCGCGCGCTCTGGTCCGCACCCGACGACTGGCCGTGGCTCTCGGCGGCCTTGGCCCTGGCCTCCGCGTTCGCGGCCGCGCCCTCGAGCATGCGGATGCGTTCTTGCAACTCGCCGACGATGGCCTCGCTGCCGGAGGCGAGGCGCCGCACGCGCGTTGCCTCCTCGGCGGAGCGCGACTGCTGTTGCTCGGCATCGGCCAGGCGCGCGCTCAGGCGCTGCACCTCGCGCTCGGCGATGTCTCTGGCCGCCACCGTGTCGGCCAGGCGCGCTACCGAGGTGCCGGCCTCCTCGAGCGCCGTCTGCATCTCCCGCATGCGAGCACGCGCGTCCGACAGCTCGCGGCCGAGCGAGCGCGCCTTCTCCTCGAGTCGTTCGCGATCGCTCTCGGCGTTGCGCTTGGTCGCCTCGGCCTCGGTGCGCAGCCGCGCCGCCTCCGTGCGATCGGCCTCCCCGTCCTTGACGATGCGATCGCCGCGCAGCGCGCGCTCCTCGAGGCCGGCGCGCATGGCCTCGAGCTCGGCGCACTGGCGCTTGAGCTGCGTGTTCTCTTCCGCGAAGCGCTGGATCTTCTCGAAGGCCTCGTGCGATCCGGACGCCGCCGCTTCCTTTTCCTCGACCAGGCGCAGCTTGTCGCGCTTGAAGTCGGTCTCGGCCTTGCTGGCGCGCTCCTCCGCCGTCCGCACCTGGGCGGTCAGCTCGGTGATGCGCGTGTTCAGCTCCTCCAGCAACAGCTCGGCGTCGAGCGCACCCTCGACCGCTTGGTCGCGCTCCGCCACGGCGGCGTCGAGCTGCTGCTTGAGCGCGCGCGCGCGCCCCTCCTCCTGCTCGCTGGCTTTGGCCTGCTGCGCCGAGGTGGCGCGGCGCAGCTCCTCTTGCAGGCGTTGCACGGCGGTGGCGTGCTCTTTGTCGCTCTTCTGCGTGGCCGCCTGGTGTTCCTCGCGCAACCGCGCCAGCGCGGCCTCATGCTCCGCGCGCGCCTTGGTGAAGGCGGCCGCCTGGTCCTTCTCCACGCGCTGCAGCTTGCCGCTCGCGTCCTCATGCTCCGTCAGCATGCGGTTCAGCTCGCGGTTCAGGTCGCCGACGTCCGCCTTGTGCTTCTCGTGCAGCGCCATGCTCTCGGCCTTGGCGAGCGTCAGCTCCTCCTCGAGCTCGGCGACGCGGCCGGCCAGCACCATGTTGTCGGCCTCGAGCTCGGTGGCCTTGTCCTTGAGCGCCGGGCCGTCGAGGGAGCCCGGGTTCGGCTCGAGCTGCGCGACTCGCTCACGCAGGCGCTCGCTCTCCTCCTGCGCCTGGCGCCTCGCCGTCTTGGTGGCGTGCAGCTCCTCGCGCAGCGCCGTCACCTCGGTCTCGGCTACCGACGCCAGCGCCAGGCGTTCCTTGAGGCGGCGCGCGGCGTTGTCGTCGAGCGGGCCCTCGGTGACCCCCTGCAGCGCCGCCTCGACGCCGAGCCAGCGCCGGTGCGCGTCGCGCATGCGTGTCACTTCGGTTTGCAGCAGCTCGGCCTGAGCGCCCATCTCGACCAGCGCGCTCTCGCGCGAGGCGAGCTGGCTTTGCAGCTCGGTGACGTCGGGGCGGATGCCTATCTGCGTGGTCGGCCCGGTGGTCATGCCGCCGGCCATGCCGCCGCCGCGGAAGGCCAGGTGCCGCTCCACCTCGAAGAACAGCCGGTCCTCGTCGGGTGGGGTCGCCAGGTAGCCGTCGAGCCCGGCCTGCAGCGCCTTGACTATCTGGCCGGCCTTCGACTGGTCGTCGATGAGCAGGAAGGTGACGTCGGCGTGCGCCTGGCGCGCGGCCATCAGGAACTCGGTGGCGGTCAGGTCGCCCAAGTTCAGCTCGAGCAGCACGATGTGGTGCTGACCGCTGTCGAGCGCGGCCATGCCCTCGACGCCCTTGTTGACCGCGGCCACACGATAGTGGCGGCGCTCGAAGAACGGGCGCAGGTGGACCACGCGCGGGCCCACCAGCAGGATGCTGTGCTGGGTCGGATCGACCGCCATTACGCCGCGCAGCATGGCACCGATCGGGTGGCAAACCCCAAATTTTGCCCGGTCTTGGGGCAGCGGTCCTTCGCGGCGCTGGAGCCCGCGGCCGGTGAGAGGTAGGTCACACTCGTACCCGGCGTTTTCGCGGCGTCAGGGCCCGCTGTCCGTCGACGGATCGCATGCCGGCTGCTACAGCACCGGCGTCCCGCACCCTCCAACTACCGAGGAAGAGCATGCGTGCTTCCGCCCTGGCTCACGTCGCACCCGCCGCCCTGCTGGCGGCCGCGCTTCTGCCCGCGGCCCCTGCCGCCGCCACTGTCGTCATCGTGCCCTCGCTCGAGGAGATGGCGGTGGCCGCCGAGGTCATCGCCCACGTCCGGGCGGGCGCCCCCCGCGTGGAGCGAGACGACAAGGGCCGCGTGGTCACGCTGACGCCGCTGTCGGTGCTCGAGGGCGTCAAGGGCGCCAAGGCGGGCGACCAGCTCGAGGTCTTCCAGCTCGGCGGCGGCCTCGAGGGCAAGGGTGGCTGGATCGTCGGCGCCCACCGCTTCGTCGAGGGCGAGGAGCTGGTGTTCGTCGGCGTGCGGCACAAGAGAGGCCCGGGCAGCGTCATCCCCTATGGCATCGGCTTCGGCCTGTTCCAGGTCAGGCGCGACGACTTCGGCGTCTCGGTGGTCGAGGTCGTCGGCGACGTGGTGGCGCTCGAGCGCTCGCCCGACGGCAAGACCCGGCAGGTGGCGCCCCAGACGCGCCGCTACGACTCGTTGCCGGGCTTCCTGACGCTGCTGCGCCATGCCGCGACGGCAGAGGAGGCGCCGCGCTTGCTGCAGATCGAGCGCAAGCCGCCGGCCGCGGCCAGGCCGGCGGCGCCCGACGTCGCCCCGTCCACCGCGCCGCAGGGGGGCTGACATGAGCCGCCTCCACTTCGCCGCGCTCGCGGCCGCGTGCGTGTCGCTCGCCGCGCCCACCGCCCACGCGCAGGCCGCGCGCTACCTGTGCAACGGCTACGACGCCGACGGCAACGTCGATGACGACTGGTGCGGCTATGGCGTCGGCACCTGCAACGCCAACAGCGCGCCGCGCTGGGAGCCGGCCAGCGTCAGCTTCCGCTTCGACCGCACCGGCGGTGTTCCCTCCGCGACCGACGGCGTCGGCACCACCAAGTGGGGCACCGACATCAGCACCTCGATCGCCAACTGGGAGAGCGCAGGCGCCGGTGGCCTGCAGATCGCGGACGGCGGCAGCGCCACCGCTCGCAGCTTTGCCAACGACAACGGCATGAACGAGATCTTCTGGATCTCCTCCTCCTCGGACTGGCAGAACCAGGTGGGCGCGAGCGCGTTCTCGGGCATCCTCGGCGTCACGGTGGCGATGCACGCCTGCGACGGCAGTCCGAACCGCGGCGCCATCTACGACGCCGACCTGGCGATGAACGGCGTCAGCACCGCGGTCGACTGGAGCTACACCTCGTCGCTCGGCGTGCTGGCGCACGAGATGGGCCACGCGCTCGGCCTCGATCACCCCTGCGCCTATTGCGACGGCGCCATCATGAGCGCGCAGGACAACGGCCTCGAGACGCCGCAGCCCTCCGATATCCAGGGCATCCAGGCGCTCTACGACATCCCGCCGGGCGCCATCGGCTCGCCGTGCACGACCGACGGCGAGTGCGACAACAGCGTCTGTCTGCAGATGTCGAGCGGCAACTACTGCTCGCAGACGTGCGGCACCTGCCCGAACGGCATGCTGTGCACCACGGTCGCGGGCGAGGCCGGCACGGTGTGCGTCTTCCCCGGCAGCGGCGTCGCCAACGTCGGCGACCAGTGCGGGCCGCCGGCCTGCGTCGACGCTTGCCAGGGGATGGACATCGGCCCCGGCTGCAACGTCTGCATGGACACGTGCTACGCCGGCTGCACCGTCGCCTCGGGCGCCGGCTGCGGCGCCAACGAGGGCTGCTTCGAGCTGCAAGACCAGCAGGGCAACGGCCTCGGCGTGGGCGTGTGTGTCCCCGCCGGCGACGTCGGCAGAAACGGCACCTGCGACCCCAACGGCACCACCGCCGACGTGCAGTGCCAGATGGACCTGTACTGCTTTCCCGACGGCAACTCCGGGCGCTGCGTCGGCACCTGCGCGGTCGCCACCGGCTCGGGCTGCACGGCCAGCGAGCAGTGCATCGAGGCCTTCACCGACGGCAGCGGCGCCTGCTTCCCCTTTGGCACTGGCGTGACCGACTCTACCTGCGACTCGTTCTTCGACTGCGCCGAGGGCTACCTCTGTCTTTCCTCCGGCCGCTGCGCCGAGCGCTGTGACACCGAATACACCTGCGACGAGCCGACCGACGAGTGCGTGCCGCTGCAAGGCGTCGGCGGCATCTGCCGTGCCGGCGGCGAGGGCGAGGGCGAAGGCGAAGGCGAAGGCGAGGGCGAAGGCGAGCCGCCGCCCGACGGACAGTGCCGCATCTCGCGCGGCAACTTCGACTGCCCGAGCGGCGAAGGCTGCGTGGTCGAGGGCGACGCCGCCATCGGCACCTGCGAGTCGGGCGAGCAAGGCGACGTGCGCACCTTCGGCCTGTGCGAGGACGACCGCGACTGCGACAGCGGCCTGTGCGTGCGCGGCGTCTGCTCGCGCCCCTGCGACGCCGACGAGGACGGCTGCCCGAACGGCTGGGACTGCAACGAGGACGCGGCGCCGGCGGGCGAGCCCGGCGGCGACCCCGGCATCTGCGAGCCCGAGAGCTGCCAGAGCAACCGCGAGCTGTGCGACAAGGACGCCGGCTTCTACTGCACCTTCTCGCCGAGCGAGAACTACGTGTGCGCCAAGGAGGGCAAGCCGCTGTGCGGCTGCTCGACCAGCAGCGGTGAACAGGGCGGCGCGCCGCTCTCCGGCGTGCTCGGGCTGTTCGGCGCCGTCGGCATCGCGCTGCGTCGCGGTTCGACACGCCGTCAGCGGCGGTAGACGGTCCACAGCGGCACGCCGTCGATGCGCCGCTCGCCTATCGGCGTGAGGCGCTCGAGCTCGGCCTTGAGCGCGGGGTAGCGCTGCCAGCGGCGCTCGTGCGTCAGCACCAGCACGTCGGCGCGCGCGCGGTCAGAAACCAGCTCGATGTGCCCGACGACGCCGTCCTTCTCGAGCCAGCGGAAGGTGCGAACGTACTCCTTGTGGTTCGGCTCGACGTGCACGCGTCGGCCGCGCGCCACGGTGCCGCTCCCGAGCTGGTCGAGCAGCCGCGCCAGCTCCTTGTCGGCGACGTCGTAGTAGCTGCGCTCGTAGCCGCGTGCCACGGCGCCGCGCAGGCCGCCGACCAGCTCGCCGTAGTAGGAGAGCGCATAGCCGCCGAGATGCTTCGCGCTGCCGAGCGCGCCTGGCACCACCGCCGCCAGCAGCAGCGTGGCGGCGAGCACCGGCGCAAGCGCTCGCGGCAGGAGCGCCTTGGCGGCGTCAGCGACCAGCGCGAGGCCGTCGGCGGCGAGCGCGCACCACAGCGGGAAGAAGGGCAGGAACAGCTTCTCGCCGCCGTACTTGGGCACGTCGAGGAAGGCGACGATGCCGATCGCAAACACCGCTTGCAGCACCACGAGCGCGCGCAGCCGGTCTGCTGCGCTCACGGACGGCACGACGCCCCGCTCGTCCGCGGCCCGCACGAGGCGCCACAGCGCGCGGCCGGCGCGCCCGGCGCCCAAGAGCCCGAGCACCAGCACCGGCGCCGGCAAAACGCCGAGGCCGAGCACCAGCGGCGCGTGCCAGGGCGCGAACGGCTGCTCCCAGATCTCACCGTCGTAGAACAGCAGGATCGGGTAGTGGCGCAGGTGGAACGCCAGGTAGGCGCCCAGGCGCGCGAAGGTGTCGTGCCACAGCCACGGCCAGAGCGCGACGAACAGCAGCGGTCCGAACAGCGCCATGGCGACGAGCGCGCGCGGCACCGGCGGCAACGACACGCCGTCCTTGCCGATGCGCACGCCGCGCCATCGTCCCGCCAACGCCCACAGCGCGCACGGCAGCGCGGCGAACGGCGCGTTCACCTTGACCAGCAGCGCCAGGCCGAACAGCAGGCCGCAGGCGAGCGCCCAGCGCCGGCTCCCCTCGGCCCAGAAGAACGCCGCGGTGACGACGACGACGGCGCACGCCACCGGCACGTCGAGCGTCGCCACCTCGGAGTGAAACAGGAAGCGCGGCAGTGAGAGCAACAGCGCGGGCGCGGCCAACGCCGTCAGCGGGCCGAGCGGCTCCCACAACAGCAGCACCAGCACCGCGGCGAGCAGCGCGGCCAACAGTGAGACGCCGGCGCGCGCGCCGTCGAGCGCGCCCAAGAGGCCGAGGCCGTCGTGCAGCAGCGCTTGCGACAGCCCCATCACCACCTTGGCGGCGGGCGGGTGCTCGTGGTTGGGGGTGAAGGCCGCGTCGATGCGCGCGGTGCTGAGCGCGGTGGCGGGAGACGTGAGCGCCTCGCCGAGCCAGCGCACGTACGACGTGGCCGCCGGCGCGTAGAAGTCGTCGTCGTCGGTCAGGCCCTGCGCGGGCAAGAGCGCCAGGTGGAGCGCGAGCGTGGCCACGAACACGAGCGCGGCGGCGCCGCGTCGCGACGAGAGCGCCGCTACCGCCGCGCGCGCGCGCTCGAGCCACGCGGCGCTCATGGGCCGGCGCCCGTGGTGAGGCGAAAGCAGGTGTGGCGCTGGCCGTCGTTTGGCGTGGTCAGGCGCAGCTCGACCTGCGCGTCACGTGCGCCCGCGGCGGCCGTCCCGCGCGTGAAGCCGCGACGCCCCGGCCGCTGCAGAAGCTCGAGCGCGGGCGCGCCGTCGACCAGCAGCGCAGCGCGCACGGGCGCGAGCGCGGCGTTGTCGGCGGCGCCGTCGGTCAGCGCCAGCTCCAGCGTGAGCGCGCCCTGTAGGGGCACGGCGGGGAAGCGCACCACCAGCGTGGCGTCCGTGATCGGGTGCGCCCAGGTGCAGCGTTGCGCGCGGCCGTTCACCGGCAGCTCCTCGACGCCCACGTGCACCCACTCCGGCATGCCGGGGCAGCGGTGGCGTCGCTCGACCGGCGACCACGAGCAGCGCGTGACCGCGGCGCCACGCACGACCTCCACCTCGGCCGCAGCGAGGCCGTCGGACAGGTCGCGAGTGCCGGCGTCGCCAGCGCCAAGGGGGACGCCGGGAGCGGTGCGCGCGACGGCCACCGACCCCACCCGGCGCTCGTCCTCGAGGCGGGCGCGCAGCGCGCGCGGCAGGGGCGAGGCGTCGGCGTCGGCGAGCACCACGAGCGGCGGCCACGGCTCACCGTGGCGCGGGGCGAACGCGCTCGTGACCGCGGCCGGATCTGCGACGACGCCGGCGGCGCGCACGGCCGCGACCGCGTCGTCGCGCCATGGCGGGTGCACCAGCACGAGGCTGCCGGGGGGGATCTCGGCGATGGCGGCGGCGCGCGCGGCGGCCACGAAGTCGTCCGCGCTCGCGCGATCGCGCGTGCACCAGGGCGTCAACGCCACCCAGGCGAGCGAAGCGACGAACGCCGCCAGCACCAGCGCGGCGCGCCCGCGGCTCATGGGGCCTGCACCGAGCGCTGCCGCCACAGACGCCACAGCAGGAGTTGCCAGAGCACCTTGCGATGATTGGCGCGTCGCGCCAGGTGATCGTCGACCAGGCGGGTGACGACGGCGGGCTCGAGCAGGCCGTCCGCAGCCAGCGCGGCAGGCGAAAGCAGCTCGCGCACGAGCGGCTGCAGCGGGCCGCACAGCCATGCCGCCACCGGCATGCCAAAGCCCTTCTTCTTTCGGTGAATGACGTCGTCGGGCAAGAGCCCGGTCGCCACTTCCTTCAGGATCGCCTTGGTCGTGGCCGGGCGCGACAGCTTGTCGCTCGACGGCAGGGCGAGCGCCAGGTCGACCACGGCGGCGTCGAGCAGCGGGGCGCGCACCTCGAGCGACACCGCCATCGAGGCCCGGTCGACCTTCTGCAGCACGCCGGCCGCGAGGTAGGTGCGCAGGTAGCCGAGCTGCAGCACGTCGAAGCGGTCGCGCGCGCCCGCGCGCGCGGCGTCGGCCTCGAGCTCGTCGAGCGGCGTCAACACGTCCTCGGGGCCGAGCGCCTCGCGCGCCGCCGGCGACAGGAGCGCACGCAGGCGCGCGTTGGTGGCGCCGGTCAGGAAGCGTTGATGGCGGCGCAGCGGCCGCGCCTCGGCGACGCCGTCGAGCGTGCGCTGCACCTTGAAGTCGAGCGAGAAGTCGCCGTGGCTCACCGGCAGGAGGCCGGCCAGCGCGCGCGCGCCGTCGGCGAGCGGGCCGAGCGGGCCGGCGAGCGCGTCGAACAAGCGCGGTCGCAGCGCCTCCGCCTGGAACGTCGGGTAGCCGAGGAACAGCTCGTCGCCGCCGTCGCCGCCGAGCGCGACCGTCACGCGCTCACGAGCGAAGCGCGACAGCAGGAAGGTCGGCAGCACCGAATGGTCTGCGAACGGCTCGGAGAGGTGCGCGCCAAGGCGCGGCAGCACCTCGAGCAGCGCGTGCTCGTCGAGCAACTGCTCGTGGTGGTGCGTGCCGAGGTGTGCGGCCACGCGGCGCGCCCAGCCGGACTCGTCGAAGCTGCGATCGTGAAAGGCGATGCAGAAGGTGTCGACGCTGCGCTTGCTCTGGACCGCCAGCGCCGCCACCAGCGAGGAGTCGATGCCGCCCGACAGGAACACGCCCACCGGCACGTCCGCCACCAGCCTCTTGTCGACCGCGGCGCTGAGCGCGCGCCGCAGCTCGACGACGCGGTCGGCGCGCTGCGCGGCCGGCTTGACCCGTGAGAACGACAGCGGCCGGTAGCACTCCGCGCGCGCCAGCGGCGCGCGCCACGCCGCCGGGTC
Organism: Deltaproteobacteria bacterium; assembly: GCA_016177705.1. Classification (GTDB taxonomy): domain Bacteria; phylum Myxococcota; class UBA727; order UBA727; family VGSZ01; genus JACOUT01. The sequence continues at coordinate 59,904 of JACOUT010000013.1, read as the reverse complement.
GTGCAGCGGTAGCGTGATCACGGTGCCCGGCGGCACCTTGAAGACACCTTGGTAGATGCAGTCCGGGTCGGGGACGAAGTCGAACGCGAAGTAGCGCGCGAGCGCGCGCACGTCGACGGCGCGGCGCGCGCGCGGCAGGCGCTCGAGCGCGGCCAGCTCGCTCGCGAAGGCGAGGCGCGGCGCGCCGTCGAAGAACGCCGGCGTGGCGAGGTAGAGCGGCTTCTTGCCCAGGGGGTCGCGCGCCAGCACGAGCTGCCCGCGCTCCTCGTCCACGGCACCAAACGCGAACATGCCGGTCAGCCCGACGCACGCCGCAGCGCCCCACTCGGCGACGGCGTTGACCAGCGTCTCGGTGTCACTGTGGTCGCTCACGAAGCGGCGGCCGCGCTTCTCGAGATCGCGTCGCAGCGCCAGGTGGTCGTAGAGCTGGCCGTTGAACACGACCGTGACCTTGGCGTCGGCCGCACGCATCGGCTGCGCGCCGCCTTTGTGGTCGAGGATCGACAGGCGTCGGTGTGCCAGGCCGACGTGGCCATGCGCGCCTTGGCCGCGCCAGACGCCGCCGGCGTCGGGCCCGCGGTGCACGAGCGCATCGGCCATGGCGCGCAACGCCGCTTCGTCCACGGTGGTGCCGGGTGATTCGAGCAGCCCCGCGACGCCGCACATGCTCGTCCGATAGCACACCCTTTCTGGCGCCGCGCTGCCGCTGTAGAGCGCGGGCGTGTCGCAAGCGTCGTCGTCACCACCGCGCGCGGCCGACCGAGCAGCGCGGGTCGCCGGGCTCGCGTGGGGTGCCTCGGCCGGCCTGTTGCTCGCGCTCGGCGTCGGCCTGTGCAGCTACGGCCTGACGCTCGACCTGGCGCGCATCGGCGCCGCGCCCGACTTGCCGGCGCGCGCGGCGGTGCTCGACGTGCTCGGGCTCGCGGGCGCCGTCGCCGGCGCGCTCGCGGGCGCGCTCGGCGTGCGCGTCGAGCGCCTGCGTCTGGCCGCGGCGGCCGGCCTCGTCTTGGTGGTGCTGCGCGCGCTCTTCGGCGCGCCGACGGCGCTCGGGCTGACGTTGGCGGCCGCCGCGCTCGCCGTCCTCGCCGCGCGCCTGCTCGGCACCCGTTGGCACGGCGCGCGCGCGCGCACCTCGCAGCGCGGCCACCTGGCCGCCGCGTGCGCGACCGCGCTGCTCGCGTTCGTGCTCTACGCCGTCTGGAGCGTGACCCGCCACCTGCGCTTCGGCTCGGGCTCCTGGGACCTCGGCTGCTACAACCACAACGCCTGGCTGTTCGCGCACGGCAAGCCCTGGGTCTCGAGCGTGCTCGGCGATGCGAGCTTCTGGGGCGGCACCAACCACTTCATGCCGTCGCTGGCGCTGACCGCGCCGCTCGCGTGGTGGATGGAGGCGACCGGCACGTCGTCGGCGCTGTTGTACGCGCAGGCCGCGTGCATCGCGGCGACCGCCTTCCCGCTCGCCGCCCTGGCGCGGCGCTACGGGCTCGGCCCGCTCACCACGCTCGGCCTATGCGCGGCGGTGCTGTTCTCGGTCGGCACGCAGAGCGCCGCCAACTTCGACGTCCACGAGATCATCCCCGTGCCGCTGTGCCTGCTCTTGGCCTTGTGGGCGGTCGAGACCGGTCGCCGCTGGCTGCTCTACCCGGCGCTGGTGGTGCTGATCGGGACCAAGGAGTCGGCCATCCTCTATGGCGGGGCCTTCGGCGCGTTCCTGGTGCTGTTCCGTGCGCAGTATCGACGCGAGGGTATCGCCATCGCGGTCGCGTGCGCCGCCTGGTTCTACGTCGTCACCGCGGTGATCCAGCCGGCGCAGCTCGAGCCCGGCGCGCGCATGATCCACGTGCTGCGCTTCCGCGCCTTCGGCGAGAGCACCATCGAGGCGACGCTTGGCATGCTGTTGCACCCGGGTCGCGCGCTGCTGGCGCTGCTGTCGCCGCTCGAGAAGACGCAGACGCTCGCCGTTACCGCGGGCACCTTCGGCTTCTTGCCGCTCGCCTCGCCCGAGGGGCTGGTGCTCGCGCTGCCGAACCTCGCCGAGCGCTTCTTGTCGGACAAGCGTGAGATGTGGGGCCTGGGTTTTCACTACGGGTGGCCCACGGTCGGCTTCTTCTCCGTGGGCGCGCTGTTCACGCTGGCGCGCCTGTGGGCGGCCGCCGCGCGGCGCCTGACGGCTCGAGGCGCCAGCGCCATCGAGGGGCGCCTCGACGTCGCCGGCGGCGCCTTGCTGCTGGCGCTCACGCTCGCGGTGCCGCCGCTCGCGAGCCCGACCGGCTTCGAGCTGGCGAGCCTGGAGAAGCGCTACTTCGCGTCAGCCGAGCAGGTGGCGCGCTATCGGCGCGCGCTCGCGCTCATCCCCGACGACGCTGCGGTGGTGGCGCAGAACCACTTCCTGCCGCACCTGGCGCTGCGCGAGCACGTCTGGCAGCCCGAGGAGCGCTTCGTCGAGCGCGCCGACTGGATCGTGCTCGACCCTGCGGCGTCACCCTGGCCGCACAGCGCGCGTCACGTCGCGCAGTTGGTGGCGAGCCTGCGCGCGGATCCGCGCTTCACGGTCGCGTTCGAGGAGGGCTCGACGCTGGTGTTCCGCCGGCGCTAGGCGCCGATCGCGGCTGCGCGGTGGCCTGCACCAGTTGGCCGCAGGCGCCGCGCACGTCGCGCCCGCGGCTCTTGCGCACCGTGCACAGACAGCCGAGCTCGCTGAGCCGCCGCGCAAAGCGTTGCACCGCCTCGTCGTCGGGGGCTGCGAAGGGCAATGCGGAGGCTGGGGCAGCGTCATGCGCGTTGTAGGGGATGACGTTGACGTTGTGGCGCAGGCCGCGCGCGAAGACCGCGAGCCGCTCGGCGTCGTCGTCACTGTCGTTCACGTCGCGCAACAGCACGTACTCGATGAGCACCTTCTCCCCGGTGCGCAGCGGAAAGCGCAGCAGCGCCGCCTTCAGCGCCGCCAGGCCCCAGACGCGGTTCACCGGCATCAGGCGCGCCCGCGCCTCGTCGGTGGTGGCGTTGAGCGAGAGCGCGAGCAGCGGACGCACGCGCCAGGTCGCGAGCTTGTCGATGCCGCTCACCAGGCCGGAGGTCGAGACGGTGATGCGGTTGGGCGACAGGCCGAGCCCGCTAGCGTGGTGCAGCACCTCGAGGGCGCGCCCGACGTGCTCGAGGTTGTGCAACGGCTCGCCCATGCCCATGAACACGAGGGTGAGCTGATGTCCCGAGGCGGGGCCGAGCGCGCGCATCAGCGCGAGCACGCTGCCGACCAGCTCGCCCGCCGTCAGGTTGCGCACGATGCCCATGCTGCCGGTGGCGCAGAAGGCGCAAGCCATGGCGCAGCCCACCTGCGACGACAGGCACAGCGTCACGCGCGGGTTCTTGACCGCCCGCGGCATGTGCACGGCCTCGACGCGATGTCCGTCGGCCAGGCGCAGCACGCAGCGCGTGGCGCCGTCCTCCGATGGGTGGCGCTCGACGATCGCGGGCAGCGACAGATCGGTGCGCGCGAGCAAGGCGCGCGCGCTCTTGCCGACCTCGGGTCCGTCCGGCCCCCAGGTGGCGACCCGCTGCAGGCGCGAAAACAGCCGCTCGGCGTCGCCGCGCAGCGGCCCGAGGGCACGAAGCTCGTCGGGCAAGAGCGCCCACGCCGAGGGTTGGCCGGTCCGCTCTGGAGCCGGACCGAGGGACGGGACGAGCTGGGCGTCGACGAGCGCGCTCACGGCGTCGGTGTAGCAGCGGCTCCCCGCCTTGACACACCCCCACCGGCCACCTACCACCAGCGTGCCTCGGCGGGGTCGTAGCTCAGCTGGGAGAGCGCTAGAATCGCACTCTAGAGGTCACGGGTTCGATCCCCGTCGGCTCCACCACACGAGGCAGGCCCGCCGCAAGGCGGGCCTTGCTGTCCCTTGCGGTCTCGGCGTGATGAAGGGCCATGAGCGCGAAGCGCGTGAGGAGGCGCTTGGGGTCCATCGGGGTCGTGTCGGGCGCGAGCGAAGCGAAGCGGAGTTGGGAGGGGGCCCCGCGTCCGGCTTCGCCGGCGTGCGCTGCACGGCCGCCCTTCGGCGAGCGAGCGAAGCTCGCGGCCCCGGCGGCTGCGGGGGAGGGTCTGCAGCAGATCCTCCCTAGGAAAACAGCGCGTCGATCAAGTGATCGATGGCCCCGCGATCGCCCACTTCGTCGTCGAGCTCGGGCACCACCAGCAGGCGCTTCTTGCCCGACAGCTCGGCCAACCGCGCGAGGCCGGCGCGGTCGCGGCGGGCCAGCGAGGCGCGCACGGCCTGCGCGTGCGCCAGGCCGGCGGTCAGCGCCTCGAGGTCGACCTGGCTCGCGAAGCCGGCCAAGGCGGGCGCCACGTCGTCCGCCGTGATGTGCACGCGGGCGTCGGCCGACGGCGACTGGTGCACACGGTTGGCGACGAAACAGCGCGCGTCCAGATCGAGGCGTCCGAGCGTCTTGGCGAGCTGTTCCGCCTCGGCCACGCGCACCGGGTCGGCGCCGGTGACGACGACGAAGGCGGTGCTGGCGTCGCGCAACAGCTTCTCGGCCACCAGCCCGCGCTCCTGAAAGGCGGCGAACAGCCCGCCGAACGCGGTGACGAAGTCGATGAGCTCCTCGATGAAGTCCTCGCCGAGCGCCTTGCCGAGCACCTGAATGGCCACCTCGCCGGCGCGGTCGCGGATGCGCTGGATGAGCCCACGGTTCTCGTCGTGCTTGCGCTGGAAGAAGCGCGTGATCTTGTCCGAGAAGAACGCGGCGATGCGCGTGGGCGCGTCGAGGAAATCGAGCGCGTTGACGGTGGGCGGGGTGTCGAGCACCACCAGGTCGTAGTCGTGCTCCTTGACCAGCGAGTACAGCCGCTCCACCGCCATGTACTCGTGGGTGCCGCCCAAGTGGCGCGCGATCACCTGGTAGAGGCGGTTTTGGTACAGGCGCTCGCGCCGCGCTGGGTCGGGCACCAGGCGGCCAATCAGCAGGTCGAGCGCTTCGGGCGCCTCGAGCATCATGGCGTCGACCGCGCCGGGCGCGACCAGCGCAGTGTCGAGCGCCTGCGGCTCGTTGCCGAGGCGCGACACGCCGAGCGCCTGCGCCAGCCGCCGCGCCGGGTCGATGGTGAGCACGGCGCAGCGGCGCCCACGTCGCGCCGCGGCGATGGCGAGCGCCGCCGCCGTGGTGGTCTTGCCGACGCCGCCCGAGCCGACGGCGACCACCAGCTTGCAGTCCTGCAACACCTGCTCGAGGTGCAGCACGGCGGGGCGCTCGCTCACGAGGCACCTCCCAGGCGCGCCGCCAACAGGCCGGCGAGCGCGCCCGGCTTCAGCTCGTCGTGAATGAAAGGCAGCGTCAACAGCTCGGTGCCCTCCTGCGCAAGCGCGGCCTTGAGGCGCTCAGACTCGCGCGCCGCGCGGCGCGCCCAGGTGCGCAGCGCGCGCAGGTCGTGGGCAGCGTGCTTGAGCGCGCCCGTCTCGAGGTGCGCCACCACCTCGTCGGCCACCAACGGCGCCGGGTCGTCGATGACCCCGTTCAGCACCACCGGCCCGAGCGGCGCTCGCAGCTCGCGCAGGCGCGCGCGCAGCTCGAGCAGCTCGGTGACCGGCAGCTCCTCGGGCAGCGCTACCGTGATGAAGGCGGTGCGCTGCGGGTCGCTCAGGATCTCCTCGATGCGGCGGGCGCGCTCGTGCAGCACGCCGCCGCGCAGCACCTTCATGATGCCGGCGGGCGCTTGCACCAGCGAGAGCGCGTGGCCCGTGGCATGCAGATCGACGATGACCGGTCCGTCGGCGCCGTGCTTCTCGGCCAGGATGGCGACGCGACCGACCAACGCCATCTCGCTCACCGACGGCGAGGCGCGCAGGAACAGCTTGGAGACGCGGTTCTCGAACAACAGCTCCGCCACCGTGCGCGAGGGCAGGGTGGAGATGGCGTAGTCGCGGATGGCGTCTTCGGAGCGCTGGTTGATGCCGAGGATGCCCGGGGCCAGCTCCTCGACGTCATCGCCGGCGGGCTTGCCGTCGGGCAGCAGGCTGGTGCGCGGCGGCGCGTCCAGCTCGAACAACAAGGGACGCAGGCCGAGCTCGCGCGCGCGCAGGGCGAGCGCCGCCGAGACGATGCTCTTGCCCACGCCACCCTTGCCCGTGACCATGACGATCTGGCGCGAGACGAGGATCTCGTCGAGCTGAGCGCGGGCGGTCCGTTCTGATCTCAAGGCAGCCTTCTCGTCGTCGGTGGCCGGCGGGCCGGTCAGTGTACCGAGATCTCCGAGATGCAGGTCTTGTTGCCCTTGCCCTGCTTGATGGCCTTGTCGAGCGTGACACGGACCTTGGTGGCGTCGCTCTTGCCGTCGAAGAACACCAGCGTGGTGCGGGCCCACGGTCGGTCGGTCAGCTTGACCAGATCGTCGGTGAACGCCACCACCGGCGCTTCGAATTTGCCGGCGGAGCGACGATCGACGTGGGCGTCCCCGCCGGCGTCGAGCTTGATGGTGAAGCTCTCGGGCACGTTGTGGGCCTTCATCACTTGCTTGCTCTCCACGCAGCCCGACACGACGCGCACCATGTGCACGCTCGACTCCTCGGCCAGCGTCAGCTCGATCCACTCGCCCTTGCCGTCGCCTTTGGCGTCGCCCTCGATCCAGGCGGTCGCCAGGTTGCCGTCGGCGCCGAGCTTGACCAGGTCGGAGGTGTCGATGGCGACGTCGTCCTTCAGGTCGTCCGCGTTCTTGCCGGCGTTGGTCGCCTGCATGAGTGCGTCGGAGAGCGCGCGCGCCTTGCGCTCCTTCTCCTCAGCAGGGTCAATCCACACGCTCGAGGCCTCGACCTTGGCGACCTCGATGGCGGGCAAGAAGTCGTGCAGCGCGTCGGCGCCCTCGGTGTATTTGGCTTTGTCGACGTCCCAGCTCCAACGTCGCTCCCGCACCCCGGTCACGATCCTGACCGGATCGCCGCCGCGGCGCGCGATGGTGATGATCTGGGGCTGACGTCGCACCAACACCTCGACGATGCCATCCTCCTCCACGTCCTCGAAGTACCAGCCGGGTCGCGGCTCCTGGTAGCGGATGATCGAATCATCGCGCTCCCACTCGGCGCGGTCGTCCTTCGCCTTGCTGCGCTCGATCTTCGAGGAGAAGATCTCCTTGAGCCTGACGGCAGCGCCGGCGCCGTCCGGCCCGTAGACGCGCACGCGCTTGACCTTCTCGTCGGGCGTGTCGTCGTAGACCTCGAGCACGAGCTGGCTCGAGCCCTTGGGTGGGATCAGCTCCTTCACCTCGACCTTGGCGATCTCCTTGCCGCCCGCCGGCGCGCTCACCTGGCTGACTACCGCGCCACCCGCGTCCTCGCCGATGAGCGCCAGCACGATGCCCTGGTCGCCGCTGCACACCGCCACGACCTCCTTCTTGCCGTCGCCGTCGAGGTCGGGCTCCATCAGCTTCTGGCGGGTGAGCTTCTTCTGCTTGAGCGCCTCGTCGGTGGTGCGCCGCGACTTGTCATCGGCGAGCGCGACGCCGGCGGCGAGCAGCAGGGCGAGGGTGGAGGCGAGTGCGGCTTTCATCGGGACCTCGGAGATCGAACGTCGGTGGGCGCGGGCAGATTCACCGGGGCTGCGCCGGCGCGGTCCGCCGGCGCTGTCAGTCGGCGCTGTCAGTCGGCGCTGGCGTCGCCGACATAGAAGCCGTCGAAGATGTCCTTGTAGCGTTCGTTGCAGACCTTGCGCTTGACCTTGAGGCTCGGCGTCAACTGGTCGCCGACCACGAAGTCGTGGTCGAGCACCTTGTACTTCTTGAGGCTCTCGTAGCTCGCGAGCCCGGCGTTGACGTTCTTGAGCACGTTGCCGATCTCGCTCTCGAGCTCCTTCGACTGCGTGATCGCCGAGTAGGCGCCGGGAAGGCCCTTGTCCTTTGCCCACTTGGTGACGGTCTCCTCGTCGACGGTGATGAGCACCGAGAGGAACTTGCGCTTGTCGCCGTGCACCACCGCCTGCGAGATGAGCGGGCTCTTCGCCTTGATGATGTTCTCGAGGTTCTGTGGCGCCACGTTCTTGCCGCCGGCGGTGACGATGATGTCCTTCTTGCGATCGGTGATCTTGAGGAAGCCCTCGCTGTCGATCTCGCCGATGTCACCCGTGTGGAACCAGCCGTCGGGCTCGAGCGCTTCCTTGGTGGCCTCGGGCTTGTTCCAATAGCCCTTCATCACGCCGCGGCCGCGGATCAACACCTCGCCGTCGGCGGCGATCTTCAGCTCGGTGCCCGGCAGCGGCCGCCCGACCGTGCCGATCTTGATCTTGTCGGGCAGGTTGACGCAGGTGGCGGCGCTGGTCTCGGTCAGGCCATAGCCCTCGCAGATCTTGAAGCCGGCATGCTTGAAGAAGAAGGCGATGTCCCGGGAGAGCGGCGCGCCGCCCGAGACGAAGAACTGCATGCGGCCACCAAAGCGCGCGGTCAGCTTGGTGTGCAGCTTCTTCCACACCAGCTTCTGCGCCAGCGTCCAGCCCATGCCGCGAGGCTGTTGGCCCTGCTGCTCCGCCTTGGCCGCGGCCGCGCCTTGCGCCACGCCCCACGAGGCGATCCTGCCGGCCAGGCCGGGGGTGGCGGCGACGTCGGACATCACCTTGGCGTAGACCTTCTCGAAGATGCGCGGCACGGCGCACATGTTGGTGGGCCGCACCTCGCCCAGGTTGTCGACGATCTTCTTCATGTCGCCCTCCCAGAACGACATGACGTGGCCGGTGCGAAACCAGCACGCCTCGAGCACCTTGGCGAACACATGGGCCATCGGCAGGAACAGGTACTGCACGTGCTCGGCGGCCGCGATGCCGACCTTCATGGCGGCTTCGCTCTCGTAGAGCATGTTGTCGTGCGTGATGATGGCGCCCTTGGGGCGGCCCGTGGTCCCCGACGTGTAGATGAGCGTCAGCACGTCGTCCGGGCCGAGGCCCGCCGCGCGAGAGGCGACGGTGGCGGCGTTGTCCTTGAGGAACGCCTCGCCATCCTTCAAGAACTGCTCCCAGCTCGTCTCCCAGTCGCCCTTCGGCGTGCCGGTGAAGGCGATCACCTTCCGCACCTTCGGCACCAGCGACCGAATGTCGCGCATCTTCTTGAGCTGGGCGTCGTCTTCGACGAAGACCGCAACCGCGCCCGAGTCGTTCAGGATGTACTGCACGTCGTCCGCGATGCTCGATTGGTAGATGGGCACCGTGGTGGCGCCCGCACCAAGGACGCCGACGTCCGCTTGCACCCACTCGATGCGGGTGTTGGACATGATCGAGACCATCTCCTTGGGCGCCACGCCGAGCTGCACCAGGCCCGCGGCCACCGCGGTGCCGACCTTGTCCATCTCGCCCCAGGTGATGTCGCGCCAGGCGCCGTTCACCTTGATCTGCGCCGCGACCTTGTCTTTGCGCGCATGCACGGTGCCCGTGAAGAGCTGGTACATCGACTTCGCCATGGACCCTCCGTGACGACGAGGGTTTACGGGGCGCTGGCGCGGGGTGTCAACCGCGGAGCGCGGTCAGCACCTCGGCCATCGTCTGCGGTCGCTCGGCGGCCTGCTTCTTGAGGCAGGCGAGCACGAGCGCGTCGAGCCATGGCGGCAGCGGGCCCGCGGCCGCCGGTCGTGCGCTGCTCGGCGAGGGTGGCTCCTTGCGCGCGATCGCCATCAGCGTCTCGGCCACCGAGCCCTGGTACGGCAGGCGGCCGGTCAGCATCTCGAACAAGAGGATGCCGAGCCCGTAGACGTCAGCGCGGTGGTCGACGGCCGCGCTGCCCATGAGCTGCTCCGGCGCCATGTAGCCGGGAGTGCCGATCTGGCGGCCGACCGCCGTGCGGTGCTTGCGCTCGAGCGTGCCGTCGAGCAGCTTGGCGACGCCAAAGTCGAGCACCTTGACGGTGACGCGCCCTTGCCGGTCAATCGCCAGGAAGACGTTCTCGGGCTTGAGGTCACGGTGCACGAGCGCGCGCTCGTGCGCGGCGCACAGCGCGCTCGCGACATCCCCTGCGACCGCAACGGCACGCTCGACCGAGAACACCTGCTCGCGATCGAGCGCGTCCGCCAGCGTCTCGCCCTCGAGCAGCTCCATGACGAAGCTCGGCGGCCAAGGCGGAGCGTCGACCAGGTCGACGATGGCGACGACGTGCGGGTGCGTCAGGCGCGCGATGGCGTCGGCCTCGAGGAAGAAGCGGCTGACGGCGTCCGGGTCGAAGGCGTAGCTGCCGCGCAGCGTCTTCATCGCGAAGACGGCGCGCGTGGTGACGTGCTCCACCTTGTAGATGCGCCCCATGGCGCCCGACGCCACGCGCTCGAGCACGCGGTAGTCGCCGACGACGTCGCCGGGCGCCGGCGCCGGCGCTCCCCCCTTCTTGGACAACCCCCCGGTGGTCGGCCGATTGGCGCGAGCCATGCCGGGAACATGCCATAGTTCACGCATGGACACGCCCACCCTCGGCCTGGACTTCGGCACCAGCAAGACGGTCGCGGCCTGGATTGACGGCGAGCGGCAGGTGCATCTGGTGGCGGTGGGCGAGGGCGCGCACGCGTTGCCATCGGTGGTCTCCTACCAGGGCAAGCGCGGCTCCACCGTGCTCGGCGACGCGGCCCAACGCCTGTCCAGCGTCGATCCCAAGCGGACGGTGGTCGGGCTCAAGCGCTTCCTCGGGCGGCGTTTCCGCTCCGACTTCGTGCAGCGCAACCGCCAGCGCTTCTTGTTCCCCATGGTGGAGGCCCCGGACGGCTCGACCGCCGTGGAGCTGCGCGGTGAGGTGGTGTCGCTCGAGCGCGTCGCCGGGCGGCTGCTCTCCGAGATGATCGACCACGCCAACGCCGGCCTCGGCCGGCTCTTCGAGGCGTGCGTGGTGGCCTGCCCCGCGCATTTCACCTTGCGCCAGCGCCAGGCGCTGCGCCGCGTGGTCGAGCGCTGCGGCCTCGAGGTGCGCGCGCTCATCCTCGAGCCGACGGCGGCGGCGATGACGCTGCCCGAGCCCGCGCAGGCGCGCACCTTGGTGGTCTACGACCTCGGCGGTGGCACCTTCGACACCACGGTGCTGCGCGTCGAGGAGGGCGTGGTGCACGTGCTCGCCACCGGTGGCGACGCGTTCTTGGGCGGTTTCGACATCGACGCGCGTATCGCCGAGGAGATCATCGCCGCCTACCGCGAAGACACCGGCGTCGACCTGAACACCAACGCGCAGGCGCTGCAGGCGCTCGGCGCCGCCGTCGAGCGCGCCAAGATCGAGCTCTCCGAAAAGGACGTCGCGCGCGTGCAGTTCCCCTTCGTCGACGACAAGCGGGGCTTCATGCACCTCGACCGCCCCATGACGCGCCACGACCTCGAGACCTGGGCGGGGCCGCTGTTCGAGCGCACCATCGGCATCGTGCAGGAGACCATGGCCGCCGCCGCCGTCAGCATGTCGAGCGTCGACGAGCTGGTGCTGGTCGGCGGCCAGACGCGCATGCCGTACCTGCGGCGCCGCATCGAGGACGCGCTCGGCAAGAAGCCCAACGACGTCGTCGACCCGACCACCTGTGTGGCGGTCGGCGCCGCCGTGCTCGGCGCGGGCGAGCACATGCTGTTCGACGCCGTCAGCGTGCCGCTCTACGCCGCCGTCCCCGGCCGGCCACCCATCGAGGTGCTGGCGCGCGGCGCCGCCGTGCCGGCGGAGGGGACGGCCGCGCTCGGCGATAACCCTGCCGGCGTGGTCTACGAGGCCGTGGACGCCGCCGCCGTCGATCGCGACATCCTGGCGCGCCTGGCGCCGCCGCCGGCGTGGCGCCAGGAGCACGGCGGGCCCTACACGCTGCACGCGGCCTTGTCGGCGTCGTTCAAGCTGGCGCTCGACGTCGCTGCGGCCGACGGCGCGCGCGTGGAGCTGGCGCTCGACGACGGCGGCCCGGCGGGCGTCGCGCTGCCGGGTCAGGCGGAGCCGGTGCCGCTGCTCGACGAGGGCACGCTGGCTGCGCTGTCGGTCTTGGTGCGCGTGCTGCCCTCGGGCACGCCGGTGGCGTTGCGCACGCTGCGCATCGGCCAGCGCTTCGCCAGCATCGTGGCCTCACCCGAGGAGCGGCCGCTGCCGGGCGCCAAGCTCGAGCTGACCTTCCGCCACGGCCGTGAAGTGGTGCAGGTCAGCGCGGTCGCGCGCGAGGGCAGGGAGCCGACCACGTTCCTCGCCGGCTTCACCGACCCGAGCGCCGCCGATCGCCTGGCGCGGCTGCTCGGCGCGGCAGCCACCTGAGAAGACCGGCCACAATTGAGCGTGTCGGGCGCCGTCCGCCGTAGGATGCGCTGGGATGGCCAACGAGGATCCAAGGTACGGGGATGTGAGCGGCGCCTTCCAGCAGGCGACGCTGCCCCGGCCGTGGGGCCGCTACGTGCTGCTGCACGCGCTGGCGCAGGGCGGCATGGGGGCCATCTTCATCGCCAAGTACGCGGGCGGCGCCGGCTTCGAGCGCTACTGCGTGATCAAGACGCTGCGCCGCCAGTTCACCGAGGACGCGGACGCAACCGCGCGCTTCCTCGACGAGGCGCGCGTGGTGGCACAGTTGCAGCACGCCAACATCTGCACGGTCTTCGACGTCGGTCAGGTCGAGGGCCGGTACTACCTGGCGATGGACTACATCCCGGGCTTCGACGCGCACGCGCTGCAGCGCCGTTGCCAGCAAGTGGGAACGCAGCTGCCGCCCGGCATGCTGTTCTACATCCTGGGCGAGGTGCTCGACGCCCTCGACTACGCGCACCGCCTGCAGAGCCCGACGACGGGCACGCCGCTCGGCATCGTGCACCGCGACATCTCGCCGACCAACGTCATGATCAGCTTCGAGGGCGAGGTCAAGCTGATCGACTTCGGCATGGCGCTCTCGGCCATCAAGAACCAACGCACCGAGCCGACCCTGCTGGTCGGCAAGGTGGCGTATATGGCGCCCGAGCAGGCCACCGGTGACCCGGTCGACGCGCGCGCGGACCAATTCGCGGCTGCGGTGGTGCTCTACGAGTTGCTCACCGGCGAGGAGTTCTACGCCGGCCTCGAGAACAAGCAGCAGATCTGGACGCGCGCGGCGCTCGGCGATCATCGGCCGCCCTCGTACCAGCAGGTCGATGCTGGGCTACGCGCCGTGCTCGATCGCGCGCTCTCGCGCGACCGCACCGCGCGCTTCCCCTCGTGCGCGGAGTTCAGGAGCGCGCTCGACGCCTACGCGTGGGGCGGCGGCTGGCGCGCGTCCAAGGCCGAGCTGCGCAAGCTGATGGCCGAGCGCTTCTCGCTCGAGATGACCACGCAGAAGCGCCTGTTGTTCAGCTTCAGCGACGTGCATGTGGCGCCGACGCTCGACGTCGTCGGCGTCGAAGCGGATCACGCCTCGCACCCGCCGGCCGCGGGCTCGCACGCGCCCGTGCCGGTCATCGTCGCGCAGGCCTCGGATCGCATCACCGCGCCGGCCGCCGGCGCGGCGCCACCGCCGACCGCCGCAGCGCCCGCCGCAGCGCCCGCCGCCGTGCCGGTCGCGGTCCCGGCCACGGTGCCGGCGGCGGTACCGCTTGGCAGGGACCAGCAAGGCGGCGCGCGCCCCGCCGAGGTCACGGTGCCGGGCGCGAAGCCGCCGACGCCGCCGGTGGCGACCGCCCCGCCACCACCACCACCACCACCTCCTCCTCCTCCTCCACCTCCACCTCCCCCGCCGCCGCCGCCGCCGGGCGTGGGCTCGGGCGCGTCGTTTCGCGACATGCCGTCGACCAGGCCGCCGCTACAGCCCGTCGGCCCACGACCCGTCGCCGCGGCGGTAGTCGACGCCCCGCCCAAGCCGGCAGCGGTCGTCGCGTCGCCGCCCCCGCCGCCGGCCACCAGCGAATCGGCGCCCGCACCGACGGCGCCCGCGCCGCCGCCGCCCGCGGCGCCACCGCTCGCCCCCACACCCGATCCCCTGCCGGAGCCGCCGGTGCTCATGGGCATGCCGACCACCGACATCGTGCATCGCCCGGAGCGGCAGGCGGCGCCCCGTCGACGTCGCCGCGCCGCCGTCGCGCTGGTGGCGGTCACCGTCGTCGTGACCGCGCTGATCGCGTTGCGTGGCCCCTTGCGCAGCGCGCTCGAGCCCCGCGGGCTGTGGCCGGCGTTCCTCGTCGAGCTGGAGCGATCCGCGTCCGGCGTGCTCGCGCCGCTCGGCCTCGGCGGCGCGGTTCAGGTCGACGCGGGCCCGGCTGCCGTCGTCGATGCCGGCGCCGTCGTCGATGCCGGTGCCATCGCGGGTGGTGCGGCCCTCGACGCCGGTGTCACCGGGGTTGCGGCGCAGGCGCCTGACGCCGGCGTCGGCGCGGTCGTCGCGCTCGACGCAGGCCTGGCTGCCGATGCCGCGATCGTCGTCGACGCGGGGGCGGTTGCCGCCGCCCTGCCGGCGTCACCGGCGAAGGGCGCGAGCGCCGCGGAGCGGCTCCAGTGGCTGCAGGATCGCTGCCCGACGCTGGTGTGCGTCGACGAGGCCGCAAAGCTCGTGGCGCGCAAGCGGCCGACCCGCGCCCAGCGCGTCGCGGCCGAGCGGTCGCTCGACCGGTGCGTGGCCCGCTGCAGCGCTTCGCCGCCCCTGGGCAAGTGACCTCCGTCGTCTTGCGGCGGGTCGAGCGGGTCAGGTGCCGCTCTGCTAGCCTGGGTCCGGCCCGGGGGGATCACCGACGGGCTCCTGGGCTCGTGTCATTGTCTACCGCGACGGAATCACTCACCCTTCGCCCGCGCACCGCGAGGCGACGCTGATGGTCATGGCCCAGACCGTGGAGCTGCACCGCGACGGAGGGAGCGTCAGGCAAGCTGGCGCGGGCCCCGATCCGCTCATCGGCCAGCACTTGCTCCACTACCGCGTGCGCGAGGTGATCGGGCAGGGCGGCATGAGCGTGGTCTACCTCGGCCACGACGAGCACCTGCACCGTGACGTCGCCATCAAGGTGCTGCACCCGTTCCTGGCCGAGAAGGCAGAGTGCCGCGCGCGGCTGGCGCGCGAGGCCCGCGCGGTGGCGCGGCTCGAGCACCCGCACATCCTCAAGGTCTTCGACTACTCGGGGGAGCCCAAGACCATCGACGAGACCCCCGAGGGCGCGCGCGATCGCGTGCGCGGCTTCGCCGAGGGCTTCATCGTCGCCGAGCTGGTGCGCGGGCTCACGCTCAAACACTTCGCCGAGCGCCACCAGTTGTGGAATTGCCCCGAGGTGGGCGCGCTCGTCGTCTGGCAGCTCGGCATGGCGCTCGAGCACGCGCACCAATCGGGGGTGGTCCACCGCGACATCAAGCCCGAGAACGTCATGGTGCGGGACGACGGCTGGCTCAAGCTGATGGACTTCGGCATCGCGCACATCGCCGACCAGAAGGGCTTGACCGTCACCGGCACGCTGCTCGGCTCGCCCGCGCACATGGCACCCGAGGTCATCGACGGCAGCCACGCCGACGAGCGGAGCGACCTGTTCTCGCTCGGCACCGTCCTCTATTGGCTGACCACGGGCACGTTGCCGTTCGAGGCGCCGACGCCGCACGCGCTGCTCAAGCAGATCGTCGAGGGACGCTCGGTGCCGGCGCAACAGAAGAGCGCGCGCATCTCCGACGACCTGGCGCGCTTCCTGGCGCGCGCCATGGCCACGCGGCCGGCCGATCGCTTCGAGAGCGCAGGCGTCTTCTGTGCCGCGCTGGCCGAGGTGCTCGAACGGTCCGGTCTTGCGGCGTCGCCCGAGCCGCTGCGCAACATCCTGGCCGATCCCGAGCACGCGCTGCCGCGCGTGCAGCTCGACGTGCGGCGCGCGTTTCTGGCGCGAGCCTCGGCGCTGCTCGACGAGGGCGCGCCGGTGCGCGCGCTCGGCTGCCTGAATCGCGTGCTCGCCGACGACGCCGAGGACGCCGATGCGCAGGCGCTGTTGGCGCGCGCGCAGGGCGGCATCGACGAGGCCGAGCCGGCCGCCGACGAGGCGCCGAGCACCGCCACCACCGGCGTGGCGCTGGCCGGCCTGGCGCCTCACGAGGTGACCGAGCCGACGCGTCGCGCGCCCGACTCGCGTCGCCTGGCGCAGCAGGTGGGCGTCATCGCCGCGGCCGCGGGCCTGATCGTCGCGGCGGTGGTGGTGGCGACGCGCTTCGACGACGTGCGCCCCATGGATGCCAAGCCCGCCCCGGCGGTCGACCCTCCCGCGCCCTTGCCTGCACCCGTCGACGAGGGCACTTCGACCGGCGCGCCGGCGGCGTTTGCCGGCGGCGCGCTGGTCACCGACGATACCGGCAAGGTCGCCAAGGTGGATCCGGCGCGACCGAAGCCGCCGAAGAAGGACGACGCGGCGGCGATCGCCAAGCTCGACACACCGCCCGCGCCCGCTCCCGCGGTGGTGGAGCGCATGGTCACCTTCCGGGTCGCGCCCTGGGCCAACATCACGGTCGACGGCAAGCCCTTCTCCGCCGGCAAGCCGGTCGCCACCGGGCTGCTCGCCGTCGGTCCGCACGTTGCGCTGTTGCAGAACCCGTCGGCCAAGGACAAGGAGCTGCCCTTCGAGGTCAAGGCCGAGGGCGAGCCGCCGGTCATCACCGTCAAGCTCGAGCCGCGGCCCGCGTTGTTGAAGGTCACCTGCAACGTCGCGGACGCGTCGGTCAGCGTCGCGGGTACGGGCGGCGTGGTCAGCGCCGGTCAGACGCTCGAGCGCCCCCTGGTGGTGACGCTCGGCGAGCTGTCGCGCGCGGTGCGCGAGGTGTTCGTGGTCAAGAAGGGGTATCGGCCCAAGCGGCAGAAGGTCGAGTTCCTGGCGGGCGAGACCGCGGTCCTCGACGTCGTGCTAGAACCCGACGGCAGTGACGAGGCAGCTCCTTGAGGGATTGATCGCGATCGCGTGGGCCTTGCCCGCGCTCGCACAAGGTGCGCCGGCGGCAGACCCGGCGGCCGCATCGCCGGCAGCCGAGCTGGCGCCGCCCGATGCTCCGCAAGCCACGCCAGAGCAGCGCTACGCCAAGGGCAAGAACCTGTTCGAGTACGGCGACTGCGCAGGCACGCTCGACCAGCTTGGTCCGCTGGTGGTGCCCGGTACGCTCGGCGACGAGCGCCAGCAACTCGACGTGCACCGCATGCTCGGCATCTGCCTGGCGCTGGCGGGACGGCCCATCGAGGCCGCGCGCGAGTTGTCGAGCCTGCTCGCCATCGATCCCGACTACTCGCTCGATCCCTTCCTGACCCCGCCGGTGGCCGTCGAGATCTTCGAGAAGCAGAAGGCGTCGATGCGCGTACAGCTCGAGGAGATCAGGCGCGCGCGCGAGGCCGACAAGAAGGACAGCGTCGACGGCGGCGTGCTGGTGGAGCGCGTCACCACGGTGCGTGAGACGCCGCTCGCCGCCGCCTTCTTGCCCTTTGGCCTGGCGCAGGCGGCCAACGACGACATGGTGATGGCGGTGGTCATGGGCAGCCTGCAGGGGGTGTCGCTGGCCGTGGCGGCGACGGGCTTCTACGGCGACCAGATCGCCAAGACCGACCTGGTGTGGGCGGCATCCCGTGGTGGATCCTCCTCTGGAGGCAACGCAGCACGCCAAGCTGCGGTCGACGAGGCGGAGCTTCGCCAGCAGGCATTCTGGGGCGTGCAATGGGTCGGCAGCATGGCCTTCGTGCTCGCCTACGGCGTCGGCGTCGCGGACGCACTGTGGAACTACGAAGACCGCGCGGTGGTGGAGCGCAAGCAGACGCGACGGCCGTTGACGCCCGCCGAGATCAAGGCGGTGCGCAAGATCGCGCCGGCGCCCCCGGAGCCGACGACCCCCTCGGCCGACGGCCCGCCGGCGCCTGTGGAGCCCTGAAAGAGAACGCGCTACACGAGAGGGCGCGATGGCCACCCTCGTCACCCTGCACCCCGACGGCACCGAGACGCGCACGCCGGTGTTCAAGAGCCTGACCACCATCGGCGCCGATCCTGACAGCGACGTGCGTCTGGCGGACGCGGGGCTGCCGTCGCTGGTCGCGCACATCGCCTACGACGGCAAGACCTTCACCATCGCCACCGGCGACAAGCAGAAGGACATCCTGGTGTCGGGGCGCCTGATCCGAAAGCAGCACCTGGTCGACGGCGACGACATCGTCATCGGCCCGGTGCGGCTGCGCTTCCTGCTCGAGGAGCGCCCCAAGGTGGAACAGGGCGACGGCGGCCAGGCGCGCGAGATGGAGGCCTACCGCCGCGTGGTCGCCTTCTCCAAGAAACTCGGCGAGGCGCGCGAGATCCCGACGCTGCTGGAAGCGCTGATGGATTCGGTGATCTCGCTGACCAACGCCGACAAGGGCTTCCTGGTGCTCATCGAGGACGAGGAGCGCGAGGATGGCGGCGTTGCGCGCGTGCCGCGCATCAAGATGGCGCGCAACCTGAAAGGCGAGAAGCTCGACCAGGCGGTGGCACAGCTCTCGGACTCGATCTTGAAGCGCGCCATCGAGACCGGCGAGGCCATCGTCGTGTCGGACGCGCTCACCTCGACACAGTTCTCGTCGTCGGAGAGCGTGGTCAGCCTGAAGCTCACCAGCGTGATGTGCGTGCCGCTGGTGCGGGTCGGCCCCGGCGAGGGCAGCCCGGTCTTTGGTGCCATCTACGTCGGCAACAATTCGGTGACCAGCCTGTTCGACGACAAGAGCCTCGAGCTGTTGCGCCTGTTCGCCGCACAGGCCTCGCTGCTCGTGCAAAACGCGCTGCATATCGACGCGCTCACCGGCGAGAACCAGGGCCTCAAGACCGAGCTCGAGAAGAGCCGCTACGGCGAGCTGATCGGCGCGTGCGACGGCATGCGCGAGGTGTTCAAGAAGATCGACAAGGTGGCGCGCGCCGACATCTCGGTGCTCGTCACCGGCGAGACCGGCACCGGCAAGGAGCTGATCGCGCGCGAGCTGCACAAGCGCTCGCCGCGCGCGCGCGGCCCCTTCGTGGTCATCAACTGCGGCGCCATCCCCGAGAACCTCCTCGAGAGCGAGCTGTTCGGCCACGTCAAGGGCGCCTTCACGGGCGCCGTCGCCACCCGGCCCGGCCGTTTCCAGCAGGCCGACAAGGGCACGCTGTTCCTCGACGAGATCGGCGAGCTGCCGCTGCACCTGCAAGTGAAGCTGTTGCGCGCGCTGCAAGACCGGCAGGTGACCAAGATCGGCGACGGTCGCGCCGAGCACGTCGACATCCGCGTGGTGGCGGCGACGCACAGGAACCTCGAGCAGATGGTCAAGGAGGGCACCTTCCGCGAGGACCTCTACTACCGCCTGAACGTGGTGCAGGTGCACCTGCCGCCGCTCAGAGAGCGCGGCGAGGACGTCGTGGTGCTCGCCAACTTCCTGCTGCAGAAGTACGCCGACGAGTACAGCAAGAAGATCAAGGGCTTCTCGCCCAAGGCGCTGACGGCCATCCGCAAGTACGCCTGGCCCGGCAACGTGCGCCAGCTCGAGAACCGCCTCAAGCGCGCCATCGTGCTGTGCGAGAGCAAGGAGCTGCGCCCCGAGGACCTCGACATCCAGAGCGAAGACCTCGAGGACATCCTGCCGCTCGACGAGGCGCTCAACCGCTTCCGCAAGCGCTACATCGACGAGGCGCTCGAGCGGAATGGCGGCAATCGCACCAAGACCGCGCGCGAGCTGGGCGTGGACCCGCGCACCATCTTCCGCCACCTCGAGGCTGCCCGGGACGGCGAGGAGCCGGGGGGCGCTGGCGGTGCAGGGGGCGGTAGCGGGTGAGCAGCGCCGCGACGTCCCTGTCGCGTTCGCCCCGCCCGGCGTCGCCGACCGAGCGGCCGCGCGTCACGGAAAGCGACGTCGCGGCAGGGTCTTGGGCGGGTGGCCGCCGAGTGGCACCCCCGTTGCTAGTGATGGCTGCGGCGCTGCTCGCGCCGACCATGGGCTGCATCGACCCCTTCTACATCGACGGCGTTCGGGCCCCGACCAACCACGCGCCCACCGGCGACGCGGTCAGCCCCAAGTTCCAATTCGAGGCCAACCTGGCGCAGTTCGGCGACGGCTGCCGCCCCTTGGTCGTCAACGTCGCCAACCTGTTCGACGACGACCTGGACGCGCTGACGGTGCGCATCACGCTGCTGCTCAAGCGCGACGGCGGCGCCATCGACGGCGTGCGCGAGCGCCTGTTCGAAGATGAGCTGGTGCCCGTCGAGAACCAGGAGGGCGTGCTGGTCTACGACTTCGTGCCGCTCGAGCTCACCGCGGCGCTGTTGCGCTCCGAGGTCGGCGACCTCGACGACCAGGTGGCGCCGGGCAACACGCTCACCCAGTTGCTCGAGGTGCGTATCTCGGACGGCGGCTTCGTGCCCGGTGAGGACAAGCCGCGCGACGGCTCGGGCCAGCTCTACTTCTCCTGGCTCATCGACCTCGATGACCAGGCGTGCCCCGTCGAGGGGGGCGGCCAATGACGCGCGCGCTCTTGGGCAGCGGCCCGCTCCTGTGGCTGCCGCTCACGCTGCTCGTACAGGGCGCGGCGTGCACCGACTACGCCGCCGACGCACCGTGTGGCAGCGATCGCGCCTGCGATGGCGGCTACGTCTGCGCCTTCGGCGCCTGCCTCGATCCGCTCGATCAGCGCCTCACCACCGTCGACGTCGAGGTCGATCCGGGGGCGGCGTCCGGGTTGCCGGTGCAGAACGTCTTGCAGGTCGATCTGTCGACCACGCCGCGCGTCGACGTGGCGCTGCGACGGGGCGTGGCGGTGCAGGGCTCCGTGCAAAGCGGCGAGGCGCCGCTGGTCGCCAACGTGCTGTTGCGCCCCGCGCTGGCGATCCCGGGCCGCGCGCTGGCGCCGCAGTCGACCAGCGACGGGGCGGGGCAGTTCAGCGTCATCGCGCTCGACGGCGCACGCTACGCCGTCACCGTCAACCCGACCGACCCGTCGCGCGCGCCCTTCTACTTGCACGACGACACGCCGGTATTGGTGGACGCCGACAACGGCTCCTTCGACCTGCCGCCGCTCGAGCTGCCCGACGTTGGGCCGGTGGTGCACGGCCGCGTGGTCGCAGGCACCGGCGTCTCGGTGTCCGGCATCCCGGCGCTGGCCGTGCACGTCGAGCGCGCCGACGGGCGGCGCCTGTCGTCCATGGCCATCACCGACCCGAGCGGCGCCTTCGAGGTGGCGTTGGCCGAGCCGGTCACCGACGTCACCTTGGTGGTGACGCCGACGGCGGAGAACCGGCCGTACCCCTTGGTCACGATGCCGGGGCTGACCTTGACCGACGGCGACAACCCGCTCGGCGACGTCGAGCTCGGTGACGTACTCACCCCGGTGCCGTTTCAGGCCGCGGTGATCGACGGCAACGGCGCGCCGGTGGCGGGGGCGCTCCTGGTGGTGCGCGGCGTCGTCGGCAATGGGTTGTTCACGCTGTCGGCGACCGCCGACGCGGACGGGGTGTTCGACCTCGCGCTGGTGCCGGCGACCTACGACGCCCTCGTGCTCGGCGGCCCGGACGCGCCTGGTGCCGGCATGCTCGCCGCGTCCGCCCTGCAGGTGCCGACGCCGCCCGACTCGCCGGTGGTGTTCCGCCTGCCCGAGCGGATCCAGGTCGCCGGCACGGTGCTCGACACGGCGGGCGACGCGGTGGGCAACGCCCGCATTGCGCTGGTGCGCATCGGCGACGTCGCGGGCGTGCCGGAGGAGCTGCTCGGCGAGTCGCTGGTCGCCTTCGAGGCCGAGAGCGACCAGGACGGCCGCTGGCAGGCCGCGGTCGACCCTGGCCGCTATCGCCTCTCCACCAGGCCACCCCCGTCGTCCTCGGCGCCGGCGTTCTCCGAGATCGTCACCTTCGCCGCCGATCGCTCGGGCCACGACGTCGAGCTGCCGCCGCGGGCCATCGTGGCTGGCACCGTGCTGTTCGATGACGCCCCGCAGGAGGGCGCCTGGGTGCGGGTGTTCTCGGCGCTGCTCGACGAGCGGGGCGCCGCCATCCTGGTGGGCGAGGGCATGGCGGGGGCCGACGGGGCCTTCGAGATCGGCGTCCCCGACCTGGTCGCGGACGTCACCAACCCGAACCCGCCGTAGGGGCGGGGGCGTCCACGTCGACGCTTGTCCTCGGGCCGGGCCCGCGTATATTCACCGAATCCGTCCTTGTGTCCGCCCGGCGAGCCCCGGGAAATGGAGATCGTGTGACCTCTCGAAAGCGTGAGCGCCCCGAGTTCAAGCCGCAGGACCTGCCGGGCGAGCTGCCCATCCTGCCGCTGCGCAACAGCGTGTTCTTCCCGGGCGCCGTCATGCCGCTGACCATCGGTCGCGCCAAGACCATCCGCCTCATCGAGGAGGCGACGCGCGAGAACTCGCTGCTCGGCATCGTCACCCAGCGCGCCCCCGAGATCGACGACCCCGCGCAGGACGACCTCTACGAGATCGGCACCGCCGCGCGCATCATCAAGCTCGCCCGCACCGGCAAGGACGGCTTCAACATCGTGGTCGAGGGCATCTCGCGCTTCCGCGTCGACGAGATCACCCAGGAGGAGCCGTTCTTCACCGCGCGCATCACGCCGCTGCTCGACGAGGGCAGCGGCGACGTCGAGGTGGAGGCGCTGGCGCTCAACCTGAAGAACACGGCGCGCGAGGTCATCGACATGCTGCCGGAGATCCCGGTGATGGCCAAGCAGCTCTTGGAGAGCATCCAGGCGCCCGGTCACCTCGCCGATCTCATTACCGCCAACATCGACGCCACCATCGAGGAGAAGCAAGACGTCCTCGAGGCCGTGCACCTCAAGATCCGCTTGAAGCGCGTGCTCGAGCTGCTGTCGCGGCAGTTCGAGGTGATGAAGCTGAGTAACAAGATCAACTCGCAGGTCAAAGGCGAGATGAGCAAGACGCAGCGCGAGTACTACCTGCGCCAGCAGCTCAAGGCGATCAAGGAGGAGCTCGGCGACAAGGACGACGACGAGAGCGGCGTCGAGGAGCTCGAGCGCCGGCTCAAGAACGCGCACCTGCCCGACGAGGCGGAGAAGGCCGCCAACCGCGAGTTCAAGCGCATGCGCAACATGCAGCCGAGCCAGGCGGAGTACACGGTCGCGCGCACCTACCTCGAGTGGCTGGCCGACCTGCCGTGGTCGAAGTCCTCGACCGACAACCTCGACCTCAGCAACGCCAAGCGCCAGCTCGACGACGACCACTACGGGCTCGACAAGATCAAGAAGCGCATCGTCGAGTACCTCGCCGTGCGCAAGCTCAAGAACGACATGAAGGGGCCGATCCTGTGCTTCGTCGGCCCGCCTGGCGTGGGCAAGACCTCGCTCGGTCGCTCCATCGGCGACAGCCTCGGGCGCAAGTTCCACCGCATCTCGCTCGGAGGCGTGCGCGACGAGGCTGAGATCCGTGGCCACCGCCGCACCTACATCGGCGCGCTGCCCGGGCGCATCGTGCAGGGGCTCAAGAAGGCCGGCACCAACAACCCGGTGTTCCTGCTCGACGAGATCGACAAGCTCGGGCACGACTTCCGTGGCGACCCGTCGAGCGCGCTGCTCGAGGTGCTCGACCCCGAGCAGAACAACTCGTTCTCCGATCACTACCTCGACGTGCCGTTCGACTTGAGCCGGGTCTTGTTCATCGCCACGGCGAACCAGCTCGACACCATCCCGGCGCCGCTGCGCGATCGCATGGAGATCATCGAGCTGCCCGGCTACACGTTCGAAGAGAAGATGCACATCGCCGAGGAGCACCTGATCCCGAAGCAGGTGAAGGAGCACGGCATCACCGGCGAGCACATCGAGATCCCCGAGGCGACGGTGCTCAAGATCGCGACCTCGTACACGCGCGAGGCCGGCGTGCGCCAGCTCGAGCGCGAGATCGCCGCGGTGTGTCGCGCCGTCGCCGTCGACGTTGCCAACACGCCGCCGGTCAAGGCCGGCGAGGAGAAGCCGCCCTTCCCCAAGGTGGTGGTCGACGAGGAGCGCCTGGCCAAGATGCTCGGGCCCGAGAAGTTCTACAATGAGGTGGCCGAGCGCACCTCGGTGCCCGGCGTGGCCACCGGCCTCGCCTGGACCGCGGCGGGCGGCGACCTGTTGTTCATCGAGGCCACGCGCATGGGCGGCAAGGGCTCGATGATCCTGACCGGCCAGCTCGGCGACGTCATGAAGGAGTCGGCGCAGGCCGCCATGAGCTGGATCCGGTCAAAGGCGACCGACCTCGGCGTCGCCAAGAGCCTCGACGAGCACTTCCTCGAGAAGACCGACCTGCACCTGCACTTCCCGGCCGGCGCCATCCCCAAGGATGGTCCGTCGGCGGGCGTGACCATCACGACGGCGCTGGTGTCGCTCTTGACCGGCCGCTGCGTGCGGCACGACACGGCGATGACTGGCGAAGTGACGCTGCGCGGCCTGGTGCTGCCGGTGGGCGGCATCAAGGAGAAGGTGCTGGCGGCGCACCGCGGCGGCATCAAGCGCATCATCATGCCGGCGAGGAACGAGAAGGACCTCATCGACATCCCGAAGAACGTGCGGGACGAGATGAGCTTCCTGTTCGCCAAGAGCGTCGACCAGGTGCTCGACTGGGTGCTCGAGGGTGGCTACCCCGGCAAGAGCGTGGCGACGCAGGCGGCCGCGCAGGCCTAGACCCGCACTTGTCGTGCGGGCCGACGTGCCCATGCTCTTGGAAGACGCGCCGCGCTCGGCGCGTTCTCCTTAGGTACGCGTATGCGCGCATGCGCATGGGTGCGCGGGTGGAGGCCAGAATGAAGAAGAAGCTCGCCGTCGCCGTTGCCGTGCTGTCGGGCGTCTACCTGTTCGTGCCCGAGCCGACCGACGTTCTCCCCATCATCGGCTGGCTCGACGAGGGCATGGCGCTGGCGATGCTCGGCTGGGCGCTGTCCACGCTCGGCGTCACTCCCGCGCGGCTGTTCCGCGGGCGCGCGCGCGTCGTCGGCGCGCCCGAGCTGTCGGGCTGACCTGCGCCCACGGCGCGGTGCTCAACCCTTGCCCGGGGCGCCCTTCGCCGGGTGATCAGGGCTGTTTGGATGATCCCCGTTGGCGGGGTGTTCTCCCTTGACCGGCGCCGCGGGGCCGGGCGGCGCCTTGCCCGCGCCGCCGGTCATGACCAGGCTGCCCATGATCAGCTTGGCGAAGGTGCGGTTGAGCGCCTTCGACGGGAAGTTCTCCATCATCATCGGGCTGGCGATGGCGACGCTGTCGCCGACCTTGACCGGCGCCTTGGTGACCGCGGCCCAGACCTCGCCGCCGGGTGTGTCGAGGCGCAGGTACGTGTACTGGGGCACCTCGAGCACCTCGAGCACCTTGCCCTTGATCTGTAGCGAGCCGTCGTCGATGGGCGGAGCGGTTGGCCCCGTCTTGGCCGCAGCAGCCACGGCCGCGTCGTCGATCGGCGGGTGTCCGGCCGGCAAGGCCAACGCGGGATCGTTGCCCGAGGGCGTCGGCATGGCGGCGCCGGCGCCTGGCAGCGCCGTGCCCGTGGCGCCCGCCGCGCCGTGCGGCGACGCCTGGTCGGGGCTGCCGGCGAGCCCCGAGGGGGGCAACGGCTTTTCCTCCGCCTTGGGCGGACAGCCGAGCAGAGCGAGGAGGGCAGGGAGGGCGATGAGCAGCTGGGTGGTGCGCATCCGCCCTAGATAGTGAATCCCGCGCTCGCGGCCAAGCCCGACGACGCAAAACCACTGCCGCCCAAGGGATGGACCTTCAGAAGCCGCGGGCGGCCTCGGCGTCGAGCATCCCCTCGATCTCCTCGAGCGAGAGCGCCTTTGGTCCCGCGCCGTCCTTGCCGAGCACGCTCTCGGCCGCGGCGCGCTTGTCCTCGCCGAGCGCCAGCATGCGCTCCTCGATGGTGTCCTCACAGGCGAGCTTGATGACGTGCACGGTCTTTTCCTGGCCGATGCGGTGCGCGCGATCGGTCGCCTGATCCTCGACGGCTGGGTTCCACCACGGGTCGTAGTGGACCACGGTGTCGGCAGCGGTCAGCGTGACGCCGGTGCCGCCGGCCTTGAGGCTGACCACGATGACGCGCGGGCCGGTCGGCTCCTGGAACTGCGCCACGATCTCGCCGCGGTTCTTGGAGCCGCCGTGCAGCCACAGCGCGCCCTTGGCGCCCACTCGGTCGAGCACGTCGAACAAGAGCTTCTGCATCTCGACGAACTGCGAGAACACGATGACCTTGCGCTGGGGCTCGGCCAAGGCCTCGCTCATCACCTCCTCGAACAGCCCGAGCTTGGCCGAGCCGACGCCAGTCGCGTTGAACGCATCCTTGTCGTCGATGGCCGCGATCAGGCGCGGGTCGCAGCACACCTGGCGCAGGCGCATCAGCGCCGCCAGGATGGAGGCGCGCGCGCGTGCGCGCGTGTGCACCTTGAGCGCCTTCTGCACATCGCTGCGAACCTCCGCGAGCACGCGCAGGTAGAGCGCGCGTTGCTCCGGATCCATCTCGCAGCGAAGCACCGTCTCGATCTTGGGCGGCAGGTCCTTGGCGACGTCTTCCTTCTTTCGCCGCAGGATCACCGGGCGGGTGCGCCGCCGCAGCTCGTCGAGCCGCCCAGCGTCGCCCTTGGCGATGGGCCGGCCGTAGCGGCGCTCGAAGGCGCGCTCGGTGCCGAGCAGCCCGGGCGCCACCAGATCGAGGATGCTCCACAGCTCCTCGACGCGGTTCTCGATGGGCGTACCGGTGAGCGCCATGCGCTGATCGCTCTTCACCAGGCGCGCGGCCTTCCACGCTTCGGTGGTGGCGTTCTTCACGTTCTGCGCTTCGTCGAGCATCAAGTAGCGGAAGTCGACGTTGCCGAGCGCGCCGTCGACGTCGCGACGCAAGAGCGCGTAGCTCGTCACCACCACGTCGGCGTCGAGCGCTTTTTGGTTGAGTCCCTTTCTGTCCCGGCCATGCCACTTGAGCACGTCGAGCGTGGGCACGTGCCGCTTGGCTTCGTCCACCCAGACGTCGAGCACGGAGGTCGGTGCCACCACCAAGGACGGCTTCTGGCCGTCCTTCTCGCGCGCCTTGGCGAGCAGCGTCAGCGCCATCAGCGTCTTGCCGAGGCCCATGTCGTCCGCGAGGATGCGGCCGACGCCCAAGCGGTGAAGCTGCGACAGCCAGGCCGTGCCCTCCTGCTGGTAGGGGCGCAGGGTGGCGAGCAACGCCTTGGGCAGCGCGCGGTCCTCCTCGGCGGGCGCCTTGAGGAATTCCTCGACCCGCTTCTTGATGCTCGGGTCGTCGGCGTCGATCTCGACCTTGCCGTCGAGGCCGGCCACCAACATGGCCAGCTCCGCCGGTCCGAGCTCGCGCATGGATGACGCGTCCTTCAGCTCGAGCGAGTCGGCGATCAGCTCGAGCGCCTTGCCGGCATCCGGTGTGAAGCCGAGCACGGTGTCCTCGTCGAGCATGAGCGATTGGCGACCGGCCATCACGGCGCGCACGATGTCGTCGAACTGGAGCGCGAGCTTCATCGCCTCCTCGCCGACGTCGAGCCGCACCGACAACAGCCCGCGCTTGTCGCCCGCGATCTTGCGCACGTTCAACACCGGCACCGGCGGCAGCTTGACGATGCGCGGCAGCGTGTCGGGGTCGACGTGGACGAAGGGCGGCACGCCCTCGCGCGCCGCGATTTTGACCAGGATGTCGAGCGAGGGCTCACCGACGGCGACGAAGCCGCGGTGGCTCGCCGCCGCGTGCAGGCCGAGGTCGAACAGCGCCTGGCGCGCCACCTCCTCGTCGGTGGAGGGGCGCGCCACCAGCACCATCGAGCCCTCCTCCTTGGCAGGAGGCTTGGGCGGCTTCTTGCTCGCGGGCGCGGTGGCGATGGCGTGCACCGGCGGCAGGCCGGCGCGCGCGCTCACCTCGACCTCGTCGTGCAAGCCGGCCACCGACAGCTCGGTCACCAAGTGCACGCGTAGCGCGAAGCCGGGCCCGTCGTCGGCACGCGTCAGCATGGCGCGCAGCACCACCTTGTGGGCGTCGGGGCGCCGCGCCACTTCGACCAGATCGGCGAGGTCGACGCCGAGGCTGACCACCGCCTCGAAGCCGGCCTTGCCCTCGTCGGTGCAGAGCCCTTGCAGCATCAGCGGCTCGCAGAACAAGAAGGCGTTGGTCTCGCCGGGCAACAGCGGCGGCGACAGGCGATAGAGCTTGAGCTGCTCGTCGAGCAAGAAGGCCTCGCGCTCGCCGAGCACCAGCGGCTGCTCGCCCTCCTTGCCGGTGATGGTGGTACCGTCGGCGTCGACCGCCTCGAAGACGAGCACGGTGCCGCCTTCGAGCTCCTTGACCCGCCCGGTGATGCGCGCGGGGCGAGGGATGACCGCGATGCCGCCCTTGCCCTCCACCTCGAGCGGCACGTCGTGCGCGAACGCGAGCAGGCGCCCGATCTGATGGCGCGTCAACGAGAAGCGGCCCTTCTTGGCGTGCGAGGGGCCGGCCTCGTGCAGGATCTCGATGGCGGCGCGCTCGCGCGCGGACAGCGGCTGCTGGCCCTTCAACAACAGGTGCGTGTCGGTGATCGACTCCGAGCGCGGGCCATCGTGCAGGCGCACGAAGGTGCGCTCGCCGAAAAAGGCGGGCTCCTCGAGCACGATGCGGAGCTTGCGAACGGAGGGGCGCAGCGCGTCGGCGATGTGCACCCAAGGCAGGGGGGCGTACTTCAAAGCGGGGGGTCCAGGGAAAAGGAACCCCAAAGCATAGAAAACGCGACTTCGCAATTCATGGCTGCGTGCACCTCGGCGTCCTTGCCATCGCCGGGTGGTCGCTCCCCCGCGGGGTTGGTACGCTTCCTGAAGCGCCGCAGCGGCGTTGTTTCGGGGGGAAGGGAGAGCGCATGCCAAGGCCGCCGAAGGCGCCAGGCGAACGCCTGGCGATCGATGACGTCATGGCGCACGAGCGCACGCTCACCGACGAGGATCTCCGAAAGATACTGGAGGAATCGGCCAACGGGGACGCGGCCAGGCAGGCGCTCCGTGCGCGCGCGGACTCCCAGCGCCGCTCGGATCGCGTGAGCACGGACGCCGCGATGCCGGTGGGCGAGCGATCCACGGAGAGGGAACGGGCACTGACCGACGAGCGCAGCCGGGAGGACAGCGCGCTCGACCGCGAGCGGGTGGTCGCGGATGAGGAGCTCGATCGTCGCCACGACGAGCTGGCGCTCGCCCTTCGGCGCCTGTTGATGGCCGAGCGCGACGCCAACGACCTCAGGATGCGCGACGAGCGCGCGACGTCGGACGCCAGGCTCGCTATGCGCGACGAGTTCCTGGCGATGGTGTGCCACGACCTCAGGTCGCTGCTCGCTGCGGTCGCCATGCGCGCATCGCTCATGTCCCGCGAGCAACAGCGCGATGGCGGCGGCGCTGCGAAGCACCACGGCGGTGACGCCATCCAGCGTGTGGTCGCGCGCATGAACCTGTTGATCGGCGATCTGCTCGACGTGGTCGCCATGGAGTCGGGCAGGTTCGCCGTCGACACGCAGGCGCGGCCATTGGCGGCGGTGCTCGAGGAGGCGGCGCACGAGCTCATGCCAAGCGCGAAGGCGCGCGACGTTGCGTTGGTGCTGCACCCGTCCGACGGAGCGTGCTGGGCGTTGGTCGACGTCCATCGCATCCAGCAGGTGTTGGCGAACCTGATTGGCAACGCCGTGAAGTTCACGCCCGCCGGTGGCCACGTCGACCTCACGGTCACCGAGTACGCGCAGGAAGTGGTGCTCGAGGTGTCCGACACGGGTCCCGGCATCCCCGCCGGCAAGGAGCACGAGGTCTTCGAGCGCTTCACGCAACTCGACCCGGACGCGCACGTCGGGCTCGGGCTCGGGCTGTTCATCTGCAAGAACATCGTCGAGGCCCACAGCGGGCGCATCTGGGTCGAGCGCCGGGAGGGCGGCGGCAGCCGGTTCATGTTCTCGGTGCCTGCAACCGATGCGAGGCCAGCCCCCTGATGGTCCGCTGTCCGCCGCCCGTTGGGCGATGCACCGCTGGCTGAGCATCCGATGGCAGGCTGCCTGCGTTTGACCTGACGGTCGGCAGGCGGGTACGCTTTGATCAAGCGGGGGTGATGATGGGCCAGCGAACAACGCAGGCCGGCGGCGTCTGCCGACGAGCCGAGCACATTGGTCGAGGGGGGGGGAGACAACCTCCTCCCCGTCGTCTTGTTTCTTCTCATGGGCGCAGGCTGTAGCTCGGACGAAGTAGATCCCGCCGCGGCCAGCTCGACGAGCGCCGCGGCGCTCTCGATGGCGAGCGCTGCTGAAGACGAAGCCGCACCGGAGGCGATGCCGTTCTCCGCACGGGTGATGATCCCGAGCGCGCCGAGCGACGCCGCGACTCAGCAAGCCACGCTCGTGGTCACGAGCCACCTGGATCGCCCCACCGAGCTGGTGCTCGACCTGCGCGCCCTGGACGAAACCCAGCAGGCGCAGGTCACGGTCTCGCTCGGCGCGCTTGCCGCCAACGAGACGCTTTCGTTCCGCCTACCCCTGGAAGCGTTGGGCCTAACAAGCGCCTCCTTGCAGGTGGGAGGCCTGATCACGCTCATGCCGCGGCTGCGAGATGTCGACGGTCTGCTGACGCCTGGGCACGATGGGCCGCTCGTCATCGGCTACCACTTCGACGGATCGAGCCTCCTCGTCTACGACATGGCGACCCGCACCGTCATGTTCTCTGGCGGGCGACTCGATGGAGTCCCTTGGGACGGCATCGTCCTCAGCCCCGCTCGCGTGGTGGAGCGGGGTCCGCCCGTGCCGGGCGAGGATGACGCGGAGCCCGACCCCGACCATGAGCTGGCAAGGGAGGCACCATGACGCGCCACCTTGTGCCCGTCCTCACCGCGGCGCTTGCTCTTGCCGACGCGGCGCATGCCTTCACGACGCGTGTCTGCGTCAACCTCGAGGGCACCTACGCCGATGCCGGGTGGGCGCTCACCAACGGGGTGGTGGAAGACTACTGGCCGAAACCGCAAGCCTTTCGGCCTCCCTATGGCGCGCGCTACCGCGTGAAGCGGGGGACGACGACCGTGTCGGAGGGCTACCTGGGCGATGGGTTCAACGGGACCGCGGGGTGCACGCCAACCTTCAACGCGCTCTCCCAATCCCATACCCTGTGGGTTTGGAGCGAGGGGCTGGTGCAGTCGAACAACATGGTGTCGCAGGACGCCTACCGCCGCGTGCGCTCAATCTCCTCGCTTTTCACTCCGACGACATTCGAGACGATCCTCAACATCACGCCCTCCGGCTCGGACCCGCTCGACACTGAGCGCGTCCTCGACGTCTTCGGTGCCTATGGCGCGGGCGCTTTTGCGCTGTATCGGCACGCGGGCGGCGAGACCGGCAACTGGTACTACTTCTATCGGTGCGAGTGCTACGACAACGGCGGCACCTGTACGATCCTCGGCACTCCGTACGGCACCGATTGCCAATGCAACGCGAACCCGCCCACGTGCAGCGCGCACGCCAACAAGACGAACGACGCGATCACCAATCCCTACGGCACCTGGAATGTCTCCACGATCACGCCGGAGGGGTGCAACCGCAAGTTCATCCTCATCCACGAGATGGGTCATCAGATCGCGCGCAACATCACCAACGGCGCCGCCAACGGCGGCAACTGCAACTACACTGGGCTGCACCCCTGTGACACCGCCGGGCACGCCATGTGGAGCGTCGAGAACGCCAACTGCGCCTACAACGAGGGCTTCGCCGACTTCTACGCAGCGGACGTGTGGAACACTCACAGCCAGCTGGACTGCGCGTTCAAGTACTTCACCTACAACATCGACACGCAGCAGGTCTGGATCGATCGCGATGGGCCGATGCTCGACTGCGCCGCCGACGACGGACCCGACCCCGGCACGGCCCGGGACGACTTCAGCAACGGCCAGAACGTGGACCCGCAGCACCCCATGCAGGCCAACTGGTTCGACAAGTGCCAGGAGAATTGGATGAACTACGTCAGCACCGAGGTCGACTGGACGCGCGTGTTCTGGGGTATGCACACCGACGGCGCCTCGCCACCGTCCTTCACGACGATCGCCCAGTGGCTGCGGGACTGCGGTGTCGTCGGCGTGGACACCGCCTACTACGACCTCGACCTGTGCGCCGTCAACGTCGGAGGCACGCTGGACGCCAACTGGAATGCCAACGTACCGGCCACCGGCCACAACATCGACCAATGATCGCAGCTCCTGCTCCTGTCCGGGCCAGCCTCATGGCCCTCATCGCGATGCTGTGCTCGTGTCCGCTGCCGCCGGGCACGCCCCCCGACGCCGGCCGCGATCCCGAGCCGGCTGACGCGGGCCCGTCGGACGCCGGAGCGGCAGAGGGGGAAGGAGAAGGCGAGGGGGAAGGTGAGGGAGAAGGCGAGGGAGAAGGCGAGGGAGAAGGCGAGGGGGAAGGTGAGAC
The DNA here is from genome assembly GCA_016177705.1 of Deltaproteobacteria bacterium. GTDB lineage: Bacteria > Myxococcota > UBA727 > UBA727 > VGSZ01 > JACOUT01. The sequence continues at coordinate 27,650 of JACOUT010000013.1, read as the reverse complement.
AGGATGTGACGGGGTAGGCTACTGCATCTGCGTCCCCGAGCCGCTCGACGATCTGTGGAACGAAGCCGGCGAACCGATCTACGAGAATTGCCACTTCGCCCAGTCGTACCAGGTGTGCGGCACAGGCGACTGCGTGGACAGCGCCGCCGAGCAGGATCTGGTCGATATGGTGCGCTCCGTCGCGGCGGCCCGCGGCTACCTGCCGAACCTGGAGTTCGCGGACGTTCATGTGACCGGCGATGTCAACAGCGCGGCATTCATTATCACGATCGATTGGCTGAGGTTTCGCTGGCAGGCTTCTGCGTGGACCCCTGACGTTGCCGCCCGGGGCGAGCAGGCGATCGCCGACGAGATGCCGCTTTGGGTCCCCGCCTCGCTGCCTCCGGCCGCGGACGTGTGGGCGGCGGCTCGGACCTGCGACGCCGACGCCGTGCCGTATTTCTGCGACAGCAGCAGCAACGTCCGCGTCTTCTACGTGGGTGTCTGTGGCTTGGGCAGCCTCTACCTCTGGGACTTCGACGTCCCCGGCTCCGGCATGAGCGACATCGAGTGCCTCCCCATGGACAGGCCGTGCTGCGAGCCGACGTACCCCTGAGCGGAGCGTGACGCGATGGCGCCCGTCGGCGCTGACGCCGGTCCGTCCGCGTGACCCACAAGCGAAGCCGGCAGGTAGCCCGATACGCTGGCGCCGAGCCTCCCTCCGCGCATAGGCTCCCCGACCGTGCCGGCCCGCCTCTCCCGCAAGGACGAAGACGCCCTGGTCGCCATCGCGCTGCGCGCGCGCGACCGCGCCTACGCCCCCTACTCCCACTTCCTGGTAGGCGCCGCGCTGCGCTGCGACGACGGCAGCGTCATCGAGGGCTGCAACGTCGAGAACGCCTCCTATGGCCTGTGCGTGTGCGCCGAGCGCAACGCCGTCGGCTCGGCGGTGGTCGCCGGCCGCCGCGCCTTCGACGCCATCGCCATCGCCACCTCGAGCGAGCCGCCGAGCCCGCCGTGCGGCATGTGTCGGCAGGTGCTGGCCGAGCACGCCGACGACCTCGCCATCGTGCTGGTCAACACCAAGGGCGCGCGCGTTCGCACCACGCTGCGCAAGATCTTCCCTGGTACCTTCACGCCCGCCCAGCTGCGGTCGGGCCAGCGATCCACGTCGTCGAAGGGGCGCGGCTGATGGACCTGCTGATCACCGGCGGCACCGTCGTCACCTGCGACCCGGCAGACCGCGTGATCCGCGCCGACGTGTTGGTGCGCGACGGGCGCATCGCCGCTATCGGCCAGGGCGCGTCGTTCACCACCATCCCGGGCGCGCGCGCCGTCGACGCGCGCGGCTGTCTGGTGGTGCCCGGCTTCGTGCAGGCGCACGTGCACCTGTGCCAGGCGCTCTTTCGCGGCTTCGCCGAGGATCTCGCGCTGCTCGACTGGCTCACGGAGCGCATCTGGCCCTTTGAAGGCGCGCACACGCCCGAGACGCTCGCGGCCTCTGCGCGCCTCGGCATCGCCGAGCTGTTGCTCGGCGGCACCACCTGCGCGCTCGACATGGGCACGGTGCATCACCAAGACGCCATCTTCGAGGTGGCTGAGGACGCCGGCCTGCGCCTGACGTCGGGCAAGGCCATGATGGACAAGGGCCAGGGGCGCCCGCCCGGCCTCAAGGAGACCACCGACCAGGCGTTGCAGCGCGCCGACGATCTGGCCTCGCGCTGGCATGGCGCCGCCGACGGACGTCTGCGCTACGCCTTCGCACCGCGCTTCGTGCTCTCGTGCAGCGACGCGCTCCTGCAAGAGACCGCGCGGCTGGCGCGCTCGCGCAAGTGCCTGCTGCACACGCACGCGAGCGAGAACCCGGGCGAGCTCGACGCCGTGCGCGCCGCCACCGGCAAGGACAACGTGGTCGCGCTGCACGAGCGCGGGCTGACCGGCCCCGACGTCGTGCTCGCGCACTGCGTGTGGCTCACCTCCGAGGAGCAGAAGCTCTTGCGCACCACCAACACCAAGGTGGCGCACTGTCCGTCGACCAATCTCAAGCTCGCGAGCGGCGTGGCGCACGTGCCGGAATTGCTCGAGCAGGGCATCACGGTGGCGCTCGGCGCCGACGGCGCGCCCTGCAACAACCGCATGTCGCAGCTCTCCGAGATGCGCCTGGCCGCGCTCTTGCAGAAGCCGCGCTGCGGCGCTTCCGCCATGCCCGCCAAGGGGGTGGTGCGCCTCGCCACCATCGAGGGGGCGCGCGCGCTCGGGCTCGAGCGGGAGATCGGCAGCATCGAGCCGGGCAAGCGCGCCGATCTCACCGTCATCGACGCGCGTCGGCCGCACCTGGCGCCCTTCTCCGACCCGTTCGCCATGCTGGTCTACGGCGCCGAGGCGAGCGATGTGCGCGACGTGTTCGTCGACGGCGAGTGGTTGGTGCGTGACCGCGAGCTGGTGCGCTGGGACCTCGCCGAGGTGCTCGCTGGCGCCGAGCGCGCCATCGACGTAGTGCTCGCCGGTGCCGGCGCCGACCGACGCAAGCTCAAGGGGTAGCCATGCTCGGAGGAGATCGCGGTCCCGCGCTTCACGCCTCGCTTCACGCATCGCTTCGGCCTGCGCCGGTGGAAATCGCCGTCGACGCGCGGATCCTCCGTGAAAAGCCGGCGCCGATCCGGGTAGCCTCCGCCGGCATGGCCCGCGGCACCCGTTTCGGCAAGTACACGTTGCTCAACCGCATCGCCGTGGGCGGCATGGCCGAGATCTTCCTGGCGCGGCAAGAGGGCCTCGAGGGCTTCGAGAAGACCATCTGCATCAAGCGCATCCGGCCGCACCTGTCGAGCCAGCCGAACTTCGTGCGCATGTTCTTGAACGAGGCCAAGCTGGCCGCGCAGCTCAACCACCCGAACATCGTCCAGATCTACGACCTCGGGCGCATCGCCGACAGCTACTTCATCGCCATGGAGTACATCAGCGGCCGCGACATGAGCCGCATCATGCCCAAGGCGGACAAGCAGGGCATCCCGTTCCCGATGATCTACGCGCTGCGCATCGCCTCCAACGTCTGCGAGGGCCTGTATTACGCGCACACCAAGACCGACGCCTACGGCAACCCGCTGCACGTGGTGCACAGAGACGTCACGCCCGAGAACATCCTGGTCGGCTTCAACGGCACGGTGAAGATCGTCGACTTCGGCATCGCCAAGGCGAACACGCAGATCGAGCAGACGCGCGCCGGCGAGATCAAGGGCAAGCTCAGCTACATGTCGCCCGAGCAGGCGATGGGCCACCAGCTTGACGCACGCAGCGACATCTTCGCGCTCGGCAGCGTCATCTACGAGTGGGTCACCGGCTACAAGCTGTTCACGGGCGAAAACGAGATGGCGATCTTGAAGTCGATCATCGACGGCAAGATCTACCCGCCGAGCTACTTCAAGGAAGACGTGCCCGAGGCCGTCGAGCGCATCCTGATGAAGGCGCTCGAGAAGGACAAGGAGAAGCGCTACCAGACGGCGTGGGAGATGCAGTTCGACATCGACACGTACCTGGCGTCCTCGGAGTTCACGCCGTCGAACATCCACCTGTCGAACTTCTTGAAGCAGATCTTCGGCGACGAGATCGAGCGCGAGAAGGAGATCCTGCTCAAGAACCGTGAGCAGGAGGACTCCGAGAAAGCGGCAGCAGCCGCCGCCGGAGCGTCGGCGCACGAGCACGACGAGGAGATCCTCGAGCTCGAGGACGTCGGCGGGCGCGCGCTCACCGACGCGTCCTTGGCGGCCTCGCTGGGCGCCAACGACAACGGCGGCCGGGTGCGCGGCACCATCCCCGGGCGACCGGCCAGCAAGGGCGACGGCGAGCTGCGCGTGCGTTTGTCGTCGGCGGAGTTGGAGGCGCTGCGCCGCATCGCCGAGGCGCACAAGACCACCGTCGACCAGGTCGCGCGCGAGATGCTCAAGAGTCAGCTCAAGTGGTCGTGACGGCAAGCGAACTCACGCGTACGGGCCTGCCGGCGTCGGGCTGACGGCCGTTGCCGACGGGCGCCGGGCAGGTGCATGCTGCGCGCATGAGCGACCAGCCACAGGCCCCAGCTCCCGTCGACGGTGGCAACGACCTCCCCCTCGAGCCGTTGCCGCCCGGCGCCATCCCCGAGCAGTTCGCCAAGAGCGCGGACCCGGCGAGCCCGCCGCCGATGCGCATGATGGCGGCGCGCGCCATGGCGCCCATCCCGCCCAAGCACCTCGTGCCCATCATCTACCAGTTGATGATGGACCCCGACCCGAAGATCGCTGCGGCCGCGCAGAAGTCCTTCCGAGGGCTCGACGACAAGCTGCTCGCTCCCATCGTCGCCGACATCAACCTGCCGCCCCAGATCCTCGACGCGCTGTGCCACACGCTGGTCGACAAGTTCGCGGTCATCGAGAAGGTGCTGCTCAACCGGGCCACGCCCGATCCGGGCTTCGAGTGGGTGGCCGAGCACGCCACCGACGAGAAGATCATCAACGTCGTGGTCGAGAACCAGGAGCGCCTGCTCCGCGACCACGACATCGTGCGCGGGCTGAAGAAGAACCCGCGGGCGATGCGCTCCGATCTGGATCGCGCCATCGACTTCCTGGTGCGCGAGGGCGTGTTTCTCGAGGACCTGCCCGAGTTCGAGGACAGCTTCGTCCGCCTCGGCAAGAACGAGATGCTGGCGGCGCTCAAGAAGGTGAAGATCCGCGAGGAGCTGTTCACCAAGGAGGAGCACGCCGCCGCCGCCGCCGGCGTCGCCCCCGAGGACATCGCGCTGCAGGGGAACAACCTCTCGCAAGAGGAGATCGACGAGCTGCTCGAAGAGGATCTGGCGGAGGAGGGCGCTACCCGAAAGCGCTGGACGGAGATGAACAAGATGGAGAAGATGAAGGCCGCGATGATGGGCGGGCTCGAGTTCGCGCTCGAGGCCATCAGGAGCCCCAACAAGGCCATCGCCACCGCCGGCATCAACAACCCGAAGATCACCGAAGCCGAGATCCCGAAGATCATCCGGAACAAGTCGCTGTGTGACGACGTCATCCGCGCCATCTGCAACGCCGGCGACTGGACCAAGAGCTACGAGGTCAAGCTCAACCTCATCCAGCACCCGAAGACGCCGATCACGCTGGTGATGCGCTGGCTGCCGTTGATGCGGCAGAACGACCTGAAGGGGCTCGCCAAGTCGAAGTCGATCCCGTCGAACGTGGCCATGCAGGCCAAGCGGATGCTCGAGACGCGCACCGCCCACTGACCGCTACGCGCCCTCGACGTCGAACAGCCCCTTCTTCTTTGGCTTGGGCACCTGCACCTTGCGGCGGTCGGGCTGGGGGTGCTGCTTGAACACGATGGCGACGCGACCGGTGAGCGCGATCAGCTCGGCGCCGGTGCCGTCGACCAGCGCTTGCGCATCGGCAGCGAGGTCGTCGCCCTCGCCCAGACGCACCTTGATCAGCTCGTGTGCGAGCAACGCAGCGGCCGTCTCCTTGAGCACCGCCTCGGTGATGCCTTTGTGACCGATCAGCACCACCGGCTTCTTGTCGTGCGCCAGCGCGCGCACGTGCGCCCGTTGCTTTGAGGTGAGCATGGCCGCGCACTACCGGATTGCGCGCGCGGCGTCGACGCGGGAGACGGCCGGCGTGAGCGCCGACGAGGTCTTGATCCGGAGCGCGGGCGTGACGCTGCCCCAAACCACCAAGGTCACGCCCATGCTGCGCCAATGGCTCGAGGCCAAGGCCAAGGCCAAAGACGCCGTGCTGCTCTTTCGCATGGGCGACTTCTACGAGCTGTTCGGCGACGACGCGCGCCTGGCCGGCGAGGTGCTCGACCTCGCCGTCACCACGCGCGACCGCGACAAGGGCGACGACGCCATGCCGATGGCGGGCTTCCCGCACCCGCAGGCGCCGGTCTACATCGCGCGCCTGATCGCCGCCGGCCTCAAGGTCGCCGTGTGCGATCAGCTCGAGGATCCCGCGCTCGCGCGCGGCATCGTCAAGCGCGACGTCACGCGCGTGGTCACGCCCGGCATGGTGCTCGAGGACGAGAGCCTGGACGCGCGCGCCAATAACTTCCTGGCCGCCGTCGTCGGCGCGGGCGGGGGTGCGCTCGGCGTGTGCGCGCTCGACGTCTCCACCGGCGAGGTGCTCGCCACCGTGCTCACCGGTGGCGCCGCGCTGGTCGACGAGCTGCTGCGCTTGGGAGCCCGCGAGATCGTGGTCGACCCCGCGCTGCCGCCCGAGCTGGTCGAGCGCCTGCTGCAACCTCGGCCCGCGGGAGTGGGCGCGCGCGTCGAGGTGCGGACCCCGCCTGCCAAGGCCCGCTTGCTACCGAGGCTGGGTGCGCCCGACGCCTGGCTGCTCGACGACGGGCGCGCGCCCGCGCTGGCGGCGTGCGAGCTGGCCCTCACCTACGTGGAGGAGACCGGGCAGGGCAAGGTGCCGCGCCACCTGCGCGCGCCGCGCGCGCTCGACGTCGGTGACACGCTGCTGCTCGACCCGGTGACGCGCGCCCACCTGGCGCTCACCGGGCCTCCCGGCGAGCTGCGCAAGGACGGCACCTTGCTGGCAGTGGTCGATCGCACCAAGACGGCGGTCGGCGGCCGCACCGTGCTGCGCCGCCTGCTCTCGCCCTCGGCTGACGTGACTCGCATCGAGCGCCGGCTCGACGCGGTGCAGCGCTTCGTCGACGACGCTGCGCTGCGCGGCGCCGTGCGTGAGCAGTTGACGGGCTTCCCCGACCTGGCGCGCCTGGTGGCGCGCGCCGCCGCCGGGCGCGCGGTGCCGCGCGATCTGGCGCGGCTGCGCGACGCGCTCGCCGCGCTGCCGCGCGTGCGCGCCCTCGTCGACGTCGAGCTGCCGCTGGTTCCTGCGTTGGCCGATCGGCTGTCGCGCGCGCTCGTCGACGAGCCCGCGCTCGCGCTCGGCCAGGGCGGCGTGATCGCGCCCGGCTACGACGCCGCGCTCGACGAGTCCGCCGCGCTCTCCACCACGGTGCGCGATCGCATCGCGGCGCTGGAGGAGGCCGAGCGCAAGGCCACCGGCATCGCCAACCTCAAGGTGCGCTACACGAGCGTGTTCGGCTTCTACATCGAGGTGACGCGCGCCCACCTGGCCAAGGTGCCCGAGCGCTACCAGCGCAAGCAGACGGTGGCCAACGGCGAGCGCTACCTCACCGACGAGCTGGCGGCGCTCGAGGCGCAGGTCGAGGGTGCCGAGGCGCGCAGGAACGCGCGCGAAGCCGAGCTGTTCGCGGCGCTGGTCGATGCGGTCGCCGCCGAGAGCGCCGCGCTCCTCGCCGCCGCCGACGTCATCGGCGAGCTGGACGCGTCCGCCGCGCTGGCCGAGGTGGCCGTGGCCGAGCGGTGGTGCCGCCCGGTGCTCCACCCGCGGGAGCGCCGCGCTCTCGTCGTCGAGGAGGGGCGTCACCCCGTGGTCGAGGCTGCGGTGCGGCGGCGCGGCGACACGTACGTGCCGACGTCGGTGGCGCTCGACGGCGACGAGCGGCAGATCCTGATCGTCACCGGGCCGAACATGGCCGGCAAGTCGACCATGATGCGCCAGGTGGCGCTGCTGCAGATCCTCGCGCAAGCGGGCTCGTTCGTGCCCGCGCGCAAGGCCGAGCTGTCGATCTGCGATCGGGTGTTCACCCGTGTCGGCGCGTCCGACGACCTGGCGCAGGGCCGCTCCACCTTCATGGTGGAGATGACCGAGGCGGCGCACATCCTGCGCGGCGCCACGCCGTGCTCGCTGGTGCTGCTCGACGAGATCGGCCGCGGCACCAGCACCTTCGACGGCCTCTCCATCGCCTGGGCCGTGGCCGAGCACCTGCACGACGTCATCGGCGCGCGCACGCTGTTCGCCACCCACTACCACGAGCTGGCCGCGCTCGCCGACGAGCGGCCGCGCATCAAGAACGTGCACGTGGTGGTCAAGGAGTGGAACGAGGAGATCGTGTTCGTGCGCGCGCTCGCCGAGGGCGCCGCCGAGCACAGCTACGGCATCCAAGTGGCGCGCTTGGCGGGCCTGCCCGCGCCGGTCTTGCTGCGCGCCCGCGAGGTGCTCGCCGGGCTCGAGCGCGCGCGTCCGCAAAGCGACCACGCGCCGACGCCGCAGCTCGGCCTGTTCGAGCGTCGCGCGCCCGGCGCGCCGCCGCCGCCGCCGCCATCGCCCACCCTGACCCGCCTGCGGGCGGTGGAGCCGCTGCGCCTGACGCCGCTCGAGGCCATCAACCTGCTCGCGGCGTTGGTCGAGGACGCACGTCGGGAATGACGCAGTGCATTGGTCGCGATCGCGCGGCCCATGGGGTACTGGCGCGCTGCGGTGGCGGACCGCCCCCCGGAAAGGCGCGCGGATCTACGCGGCACCTGTCTCACTGCGATCCCCCCGGATCCGGGTGTTTCCCCCGACCGCCCGCACGGCGCTAGCCTCGGGCAGAACGGGGGATCGCATGGGGGGGAAACGTCGCCGGTCGGCCGCCTTCACGCTCATCGAGACCATGGTCGTGGTCGCGATCTTCGGCGTGCTTGCGGCCCTCGCGGCGCCGCGCATCAGCTCGATCGTGCGGGAGCGCTCGGCCTCGCTCGCCTACAGCTCGTTCGCCGCTGAGCTGCGTCGGGCGCGCGACGTGGCGCGCGCGCAGGCCCGCTGCGTCCACGTCACCAACCCGACGTCGAGCACCTTGCAGCGCGAGGTGCTGCCGGTGCTGTCGGACGGCACCTGCGACACCACGCCGCTCACGACCGAGACGGTCGCGCTGAACGGCAGGGTCATGCAGCTCTCGGCCGTCGATCTCACGTTCGGCCGCACCGGCGCGTTGGTCGGCGTGACCGCTTCCTGGGAAGACGTGCCGGTGCAGCTCCTCTCCGACTCGGGCACGAAGACCCGCACCGTGCGCGTGTTCCGCGAGCTCGGCCTGGTGCGCGAGCTGCGCTGACGACGAGGTTTCCATGCACCTGCAACCAAGCCTGCCGACCGCCGACCCCGCTGCCTCGTGCGCCCGTCCTCGCACCGCACGCGCGCGCCGCGCAGGCGGCTTCAGCATGCTCGAGGTGCTTATCTCCATGTCGCTGTTGGCGGTCGGCATGGCGGCCATCTCCACCACGTACAGCATGTTGTCCGACGCGGCCGTGCACGAGCGGCGGGTTACGCATGCGCTTCACGTCGCCGAGCTGACCGTCGAGGACCTGCTGCTGCGCTACGCTGGCGACCCGGAGCTCGCCCAGGGCGGTCACGCCGGTGCGGTCGCCTATACCCAGGACGGCGCTCCCGGTGGCAGCTACTTCACGACCGCCTGGGAGGTGGCGACCGGTACGCCCATCGCGAGCGCGCGTCAGATCCGTGTGACCGTGACCTGGACGGAACGAACGGGTGTCAAGACGCTCTCACTCGTCACGGTGCGCACATGAGGGGGACCGCGAAGCGACCGCGCCACGCGCGCGGCTTCACGCTCATCGAGGCCATGATGGCCTCCGTGCTGGCGGCGGTGATCATCGCGCCGCTGACCGCGGCGGTGATGAACATCAACCGCACCATCATCGAGACCAAGAAGCGTACGGCGCTGCGCAGCGACGCCAAGCTCATCGGCGAGTACCTGGCCGCGACCGTGCAGGGCGTCGGCGGCGACGTCGTTCGCCCCTACATGGCCGCGCTGGTGGAGAACGGAAGCTCGCTGCCGCCGCCGACGGAGCGCGGCTGCCGGGCCATCGCCGGCTTGCCGGCATGCGACGGCTCGGATCGCCTCACCTTCATGGTGCAGGACCAGGTTCGTCCGGTCTGCACCGTGCTCGGCAACGCAGGCGTGAACCTGCAGGTCGACGACAGCGCCGGCTGCTGCCTCGACAACGGCCCCGGCTTCACCGGTCAACAGGCGCTGGTGGTTGGGGCCTCGGGCATCGCCGTCAGTGTCTTCCTCAACACCCGCACCGGCTCCTGCAACATCAACGCACCGCCCGGCCTCGGCAGCGGCGTCTTGCCCGGCACGCTCGCGTCCGTCGGCTACCCGGCCTCGCTCGTGGTCGTCAGCGGGCGCATGATCTACGTCGATCGCACCACCCACGCGCTCATGATGTGGATCGACGCCACCAACCCGGGCGCCGCCGACGCCGACGAGCTGACCGTGCTCGCCGACAACGTCTGGGACCTGCAGCTCGCGCCCGGCTACGACGCGCTGCCGCAGGACGGCCACGTCGTGGACCTCGACGACGGCGCCGACGAGGTGCTGTTCAACGACACTACCGACCCCAGCTTCCCGGGGGAGGCCGGCCCATTCGTCAACGTGCGCGACGTCGATCTGCGCACCCTGCGCATGTCGTTCGCGGTCGGCACGTCGGCGCAGTTCGACACCGGCAACAGCGTGCTGTTGCTCGACGGGCCGACCCGGTCGGCGACGGGCTTCTATCTCGAGCCGACCTCCGTGTCGGTCATGATGCGCAACCTCAACGTCTTCACCCAGTAGCGCGCGCCCGCGCCGCGCGTCAGCGCGGCCCGGGCGCAGTCACGAGGTAGCCGATGGATCGCGAGGCCTCATCGACCACAGACAGCCACCGCGGCTACTCGTTGCCGGTGGCGCTCTTGCTGCTCGCGCTGCTGGCCGCGGCCGCGAGCGCCGCCATCCTGGCGCTGCGCGACTCGGCGGCGACCACGGCGACCGCCATCAACCGACGCCAGAGCTTCTACGCATGCGACGGCGTCGGTCGCGTCGCCATGATCAAGGCGCGCGAGTACATGCAGACGGTGGTGACGCCGACCACCAACGGTGTGATGAACGCGGTCTGCGGCTCGACCACGACCTGCCCCAACGCCCCGCTCTACGCGCCCACCGGCTACACCATCGACAAGCTCGAGCTGTCGACCGACGGCTCCTCCAGCATCGCGCCGCTGCCAAACGGGCCCTTCCGCGGCATGATCGCGCGCCAGACCAAGCTGACCATCGACGTCGACGCCACCAAGAACGCCTCGGGCGCACGCTGCCACGTGGACGAGACGGTGGTGCTCGGCCAGATCGGGCTCTTTCAATTTTTCGTCTTCGCCGACGGCTACATGGACCTGTTCAACGGCCCGGAGATGAGCGTCGACGGGCGCATCCACGTCAACGGTGACTGGTGCTCGCACCCCGCCGGCTCGAACTTCCTACGCATCAGACAGATCACGGCCTCGGGCGCGATCCGCCATGCGTGTTCTGGCCGGGGCTCGCTCGGTGGCTCAAGCCGCACGGAGATCCTCGTCGCCGGCACCGGCACGCTCGCCGCCGGCACGCGTCGTGAGCTTGGGGAATTTGGCCAGTCGGGCTGTGTCGCGTGCTCGCCCGCGCCGGGCGTCGGGACGTGGATGCAGTACGCGCTCGCGCGCTGGAACGGCAACGTGCAGGACTCCGCGCACAGCGTGCCGCGCTTGACCATGCCGTTCGTCGGCTCCGCCGCGGTGCAGGACGGTCGGGATCAGAGCGGCGGTGGCGTCGACAACAGCCCCCGCATGCGCGCCATCATCGACCCGGTCATGCCGGGTGACGCCGCCGGCGTGCGCAGCCAGAAGCTCGCGTGGCAGGCGGACCTGCGCATCATCAACGGCGTCTGGTACCTGAACGACGGGTCCTGGCCCGGCAGGCCCATCTGGTCCGATCATCCGCTCAACTTCGCAACCAAAGGTGACGACGGCTCAGGTGCCGAGGTGGTGGGCCTGCCGGTGGGCCAGGCGCAGCTCTTTCCCTCGGGCACCGTGCCGCGCCGCTACTCCTATTACGAGTTCGACCGCGCCAACGGCCGGCTGTTCGACGGCACGGCCGGTGGCCCGCCGAGCGTCATCTCGTACGGCACGCTGTTTCGCACCACCGCCAACCCGGGCGCCGTGTCGTCCCGCTACGTGCCCGGCTTTCACCGCACCACTACCGCCGACACCTTCTGCAGCGGCGGCACCGCCACCGACACCATCGTCCGCTACGACACCGCATGCCCCCTCGAGGACTTCAGCAGCGGCTTGCTGCAGGGCACGCGCGGGGGTTTCCAAGACCCGCGCATGCGCGGCGGCTTGAGCGGCGGCAACGCCAACAAGTACCGGATGCTGCCGCTCAACTTCGACGTCGAGGCATTCGCGCTCGCGCTGCAGGACACCTCGGCGGGTGAGCTCGGCTCCCTCTTCCCCGGCGGCTTCAACGGCATCATCTACATCGCCAACTTCTGGCCGGGATCGACCTCCGGCATGAACACCGCCGCTGGCGCTGCGGCACCGCCACCGCTGTGGCCCGACGTGCACAGCACCGTCAACACCTACCCGGGGGCATGGAACGCCACCCTCGCCAACATGGCCTTGCCACGCACCTCCGGCCTCGCGTGGTCCGAGAACAACCGCCTGCCGATGAACCTCTGCGGCGACGGGGTCACGGCCGGTCCCGGCGGCACGCGGTTCTCCGGGCGCACGACCTTCGCGACCTTCACCATCCCGCGCTGCGAGGCGACGCCGGGCATCCCGCAGCAAAGCGAAGGCAGCGCCGACCTCACCAACGACGACCACCCCGCGCGCCCGAACGCGGTGCGCCTCATCCACGCGGCCACCATCGACCCGGTGGTGTTCCCGCGCGGCCTCTCCATCGTGAGCAACGGGCCCGTGTACCTGATGGGGGACACCAACAGCGCCTCGAACGGCCTGCTGCCGGCCAACCAGGGCGGCAACTGGCGGCCGCTGATGGTGGCGGGCGACGCCACCACCTTCGTGTCGAACGCCTGGCGCGACGACGACCTCGATTGGTCGGACTCGACGGCCTTCGACGGCGTCAACCGGCCAACGCGCTTCAACCCTACCGATACCCGCTACCTGGTCGCCACCATCGCCGGCAACGTCGAGACCTCGAGCAGCAGCTGGGGCGGCGGCGTCAACAACTTCCCGCGCTTCATCGAGCGCTGGTCCACCGCGTGCGGCGGAGGCGCGGTCTCCGATACCACCTTCATCACGGGCTCCCTGGTGAGCGCCTTCCGCAGCGTCTACCAATGGCAACCGTGGGGGTGCACCAACGGCGGCGAGACCATCTACAACGCGCCGACCCGCACCTGGGAGTACGACCAGAACCTCGCGCTCCCTGCCAACCAGCCGCCCGGTACGCCATCGTTCTTCGTGCAGGCCGTGCAGCGATGGGACCGCGACTGACAGGACGACCGAGCGCCGCGGCGCTCACCGCTCGGTGCTACCGCCATCCTGCAAGAGCTGCACGCGCTGCTCGCCCGCGCCCGCCGGCGGGGTCACGGTGACCTTGCGCTGCACCTCCCACTCGGGGACGGGCGGCGGCGGCGGGTTCACCAGATCGACCACCCCCCAGATGGCGAGCGCGCCACCGAGGCCGCCGACGCCGAAGCCGCCGATGGCGGGCACGAGTTGTATTCCCTGGCGCGGCAGCAGCTGCGTGACGCCGAACAGCGAGCCGAGGCCGGCGAGCACCATGCCGCCGCCCACCTTGCTCCAGGCGCCGACGTTGTGCAGCGTCAGATCCTCCTCGTAGGCGACCTTCCTGACCTCGAAGTTCTTCTCGGCGAGCGGCCGCAGGATGCGCAGCTCGGCGTCGACCTTGGTGGTGCCGCCCGGGTGGATCGGCACGGCGACCTCGACCGGCTCGTAGTCTTCGCGCAGCAGGCGCAGCTTCTGCTCGCCTGCCGTCAGGTTGTCGATGCGCGTGGGTGTACTGCCCATCTTCTCGCCGCCGAGCAGCACCTCGGCGCCGCGGGGATCGCTCGTGATCTCGACGCTGCCGGCGTTGCCGATGACGCGCGCCGCACCACCCACCTTGCTCTTCGCCAGCATGTCCGCGGCCAGGCGCGTCACCGCGTCCACCAGCGCGTTCTCGTCCTTGGCGGTGCGCTCCTGCACGCGCGCCATCGGCTCGAGCGACTTGGCGTCGATCTCGCTCATGGTCACCATGTAGTTGCTGCCGATGACATCGATGGAGCCGGTGACGATGCGCTTGGCGTCGAGCGCGGCGCCGATCTCGGCCAGGCACTTGTCGCTCTCGCAGCCGGCTTGCTGCTTTTGCGCCTCGAGGTCGAGCACGCGCGCGATGTCGTCTCGGCCGATGACCACGCGCCGCGGGTCGGCGGCGTAGATGCCCTGCACCACGTCGGTCAGCGCCTGCGCGAGCTGCTTGTCGTCGACGCCGCGGCGCGCGTTGATGCCGAGGATGACGGTGCGCAGCCGGTCGTCCGGCGCGTCCGCCGCGCGCGCGCCGGACGGAAACAGGACGGCGCCGGCCAGCGCCGCGAGCAGGAGGGCAGGGACGCGCATGGGCGGCAGTCTACTCCCGGCGTGATCCGCCGGCGCAAAACCGGCGATCGAGCGCGGAGATACTGCTAAGAGCCCCACGTGCCCGCCGACGCCCCGCCCCCCACCGCCCCACCATCGGTAGCGCCGCGCGCCACCACCCCGAGCGCCGCTCATTGGGCCGAGCGGGCGGTCGACGTGCAGGCGGTCGACCAGGTGGCGGCGGCGGCGGCGCTGCCGCGCCCGCTCGCGCGCGTGCTGGTCGGGCGCGGCATCGACGACGCGGCGCGGGCCGAGGCGTACCTCACGCCCCGCCTGCAGTCGCTGCCCGATCCGCTGGCGCTGGCGGGCATGGCCGAGGCGGTCGAGCGGCTCGCCTTCGCGCTCGAGCGCGGCGAGACCATCGGCATCTTCGGCGACTACGACGTCGACGGCGTCACCTCCACCACGCTCTTGTGGGACTTCTTGGAGCACCTCGGCGCGCGCGTCGTCGCCGCCATCCCCGATCGCCTGGTCGACGGCTACGGGCTGTCGACGTCGGGCGTCGAGCGCCTGGCGTCCGCGGGCGCGAAGCTCATCGTCACCGTCGATTGCGGCGTCACCGCGCACGAAGAGGTCGACTTCGCCAAGGACCGCGGCCTCGACGTGGTGGTCATCGACCACCACACGGTGCCGGTGACGCTGCCGCGCGCGGTCGCCGTCATCAACCCGCACCGCGCCGACTGCACGCGCGGCTCCGAGGCGCTGTGCGCGGTCGGCGTGACCTTCAACCTGTGTCTGGCGCTGCGCCGCCACCTGCGCGAGCGCGGCTTCTTCTCGGCGTCGTGCCCCGAGCCCGATCTGAAGGAGGCGCTCGACCTGGTGGCGCTCGGCACCGTCGCCGACGTGGTGCCGCTCGTCGCCGAGAACCGCGTGCTGGTGGCCGCGGGGCTCGGCGTGCTGCGCCAGGGCAAGCGGCTCGGCCTGCGCGCGCTGCTCGAGGTCACGGGCAACCGCGGCACCATCGACGCCGGCACGCTCGGCTACCACCTCGGCCCGCGCTTGAACGCCGCGGGGCGCCTGGGGGACGCGATGCAGGCGGTGGCGCTGTTGCGCGCCGTCGACGAGGGGCAGGCGCGCGCGCTGGCCGCGCGGCTCGATCGCGAGAACGCGTCGCGGCGCGAGCTCGAGCGCCGCATCGTCGCCGAGGCGATCCGCCAGGTCGACGAGAGCGAGCTGCTGCGGGACGCCCCGGTGGTGGTGGTGGGCGACGACGCCTGGCACCCGGGGGTGGTCGGCATCGTCGCCTCGCGCCTGGTGGAGCGCTTCGGGCGCCCCGCCGTGGTGGTGGGCGAGGGCGGGCGCGGCTCGGGACGCTCCATCGAGCGGTTCCACCTGCACGAGGGGCTGTGCGCGGTCGCCGCCGCGGCCGATCGGGGCGGCCTCGAGAGCTTCGGCGGCCATGCCCACGCTGCGGGCGTGCGTGTGGCCACGGGGCAGCTCTCGCGCTTCCGCGACGCGCTCCTCGCGGTCGCGTCCGCGCGGCTCTCGCCCGACGATCTTCACCGCACGGTGCTGCACGACGGGCCGCTCGAGCTGGCGGCGGTCGACGTCGCGCTGTGCCGCTCGCTCGAGCGCGCAGCACCATTTGGCAGAAAGAACGCCGAGCCGAGCTTCCTGTTTCAGGGCCTCGCGCCCGTCGGCATGAGGACGCTCGCCGGCGGCCACCTCAAGGCCACCGTTGACGGCGCGCGCGGCGTCGAGCTGATCGCGTTCGGCGCCGCTGAGCGCGCCGGCGCCCTCGGGCGCACCGTTGACGTCGTCGCCACGCCCGAGATCAACGAGTTCCGCGGTGCGCAGACCCTGCAGCTTCGGGTCAAGGACCTCCGATGAGCGCCGCGATGGTGCTGCTGGCCGGCGCGCTCGCTGCCGGCGGCCAGGTGGTCGAGGTGGCGTTCCTGCCGAACCAGCCCGAGCTGCCGCCGCTGGTGGTGCGCGTCGAGCAGCAAGGCAGCGCGCGCTCGGTCGCGTGGGTAGTGGCAGCCGAACAGCCGGCGAGCGGCATGCTCGCCGACCGCAAGGGCAGCGGCCGATCGCTGCTGGCGCTGCCCGAGCCGCCCACCGGCGCGGCGCTGCACGACGACGGCGCCGTGCTGGCCCTCACCATCGACGACGCCGGTGACTGGGCGCGGCGCTACCTGGCGGCAAGCGGCGCGGGGCGTGCGCGCATCGCCGGTGTCAGCGTCGCGGGTGCGCGTGCGCTACGCCTGGTCGTGCCGGCGCTCGGCGCTGCGCCCGGCCCGGCGACGCTGGTCGGGGCAACGGCCCGTGTCGCCGGCATGGGCGTCGCTACCGGCCGCGCGTTCGCCTCGCGCGCGCTGGTACGCGTCGGCGCCGAGCTGCTGGTCGCCGAGCCTACGGCTATCGACGGCAGCTCGGCATGCGGCGCCGTGCTGGCTGCCTCCTGGTCGGCCGAACGGCCGGCGCTGCGCCTGCTGGCGGCCGGCACCCCGGTATGCGTGGGTACCATGGCGGTCGCACGCGTCAGCGGCGTGCGCGTGGGCCCGCGCCTCGATCAGCCGGTCGCCGGCGTGGTGATTGCGGCGGCCCCCTGATCGGGATCAGCCGGTGCCCTTCAGGTGGCCAACCTTCAAATGGAGAGCCCGGCCTTTTGGGCGCGCACGCTCTCGAGCAGCCAGGCGCGCAGGCGCCGCTCGTCGCCCGGGGCGAACTTGCGGAATGCCGCGCCCGCCATCCAAGAGCCCTGCAAGTCTTCCACCCAGACCACCTCGGACGCGACCTTCAGCAGGTCGAGCTCTTTCTTCACCGGGATGTACAGCAGCACGTTGACCAGGTCGCCGACGCGGAACTCCTGGCTCGACTCGAAGCTGATGCCGCCGATGGCGATGTTGCGCGAGGTGGTGGTGAAGGACTGGTTCCTCGCTGTGATCTCCACCCGGATTTCGATGGGCGCGCGCAGGTGGCGGGTCCCCTTGTTCTGCGGGTGCGCGATCTTGCCTTCCTCGGGCGGCGCGGTCGCCGGCACGCTCGGCTCTTCGGGCTCCACCCGCGCCGGCGCCGGTCGTTTCGCGCTCGCTGCCGTCGAGGGGGCCTTGTTTTTCGCCATCGGTTGTTCTTGTCCTTGCGTGCGGGGGAAAAAGAAGAGAGGCGGGCTCGCGAGCCCGCCGCCGGGAAGCGGTGGCCATCCTAGGGAAGCGGCTCCACCGGCTGCAAGTTGCGCCCCTCGGCGGGCAGGTCGGATCGGGTCGCGGCGCTTCGGGCTGGCCCGCGGCGTCCCACCGTGTAGGTTCGGCGCCGTGAAGAGCAGGAGCTTCATCGTGCCGGACGAGCTGGCGGGCGAGCGCCTCGACGTGGTGGTGGCGCGGCTCGCCCCCGACCTGTCGCGGCGGCAGGCGCGCCGCCTCGTCGACGCCGGCAGCGTCTTCCTGGACGGCCGCCGCAGCCAGGTGTGCTCGCGCCCGGTCAAGGCGGGCGCGGCCATCGAGGTCAGCCTGGCGCCGCACAGGCCCCCCGGCCCCCCGCTCGCGATCATCGCGCTCGACGACGACCTGGCGGTGATCGACAAGCCCGCCCGCATGCCGGCCGAACCGACGCGGGAGGCAAGCGAGGGCAGCGCCCACCACGCGCTCGCCGAGCTGCTGCGCGCGCGCGGGCTGGCGCACGAAGGGCTGCGCGCGGCGCACCGCATCGACGTCGACACCACGGGCGTGCTCGTGTTCGCCCGCGGGGAGGCCGCGGCGCGCGCGCTCCACCAACAGTTCGCGGCGCAGCGGGTGGCGCGGCGCTACCTGGCGCTGGTGGCCGGGCTTCCCGAGTGGCATCGCCGGCGCATCGACCTGCCGCTCACCCGCCACCGCGACCAGGGCGGGCGTGTGCAAGTCGATCCGGCCGGCGCGCCTTGCACGACGCTGGTGGTGGTGCTGGCGCGCGGCGACCAGGGCGCGCTCGTCGCGTGCATCCCGATCACCGGGCGCTTGCACCAGCTTCGGGCGCACCTGGCGGCCGTTGGTCACCCCCTGGCGGGCGATCGCCGCTACGGCGGGGCTGCCGGCGCACACCTCGGGCTGCATGCCCTCGCCGTGCGCTTGGTGCCCCCGGGCGCGTGGGAGCGAGGCGCGCGCGACGAGCGCGCGGCGTTCGTGGCGCCGCCGCCGCCGTCGTTCGTGGCCTTGGCGGGCGCGCTCGGCGTGCTGCCCGAGGCGGTGGAGGCGGCAGCGACGGCGCTCGCCCGCGTGCGCGCGGCGCCGGAGCGCGCGTGACCCGCCCCTTCCTTGCCCGGCTCGGCAATGGCGTGCGCGTGGTGGCGGTGCCGCGGCCGACGCTGTCGCGCGCCCACGTGTTCGTGCAGTTGCGCGGCGGGCCGGCGCACGAGGACGACGACACCTGGGGCCTGAGCCACCTTACCGAGCACATGCTGTTCCGCGGCGCGGGTCGCTTCGCCGACGTGCGCGCGCTCACGCTGTTTGCCGATGACTTTGGCGGCGACGTCGGCGCCATGACCTATCGCGACCGCGTCGCCTACGACACGCGCGTCGACCCCGATCGGCTCGGCGACGCGTTCTCGCTGCTCGCCGGCATGATGACGGCGCCGCGGTTCACCGGCCTGGCCATCGAGCGCGACATCGTCGAGGAGGAGATCGCCGACCTGTTCGACGATGACGGCAACGAGGTCGACGTCGAGAACGCGGTGGCGGTACGCATCCTGGCCGGCCATCCGCTCGCGCGCTCCATCGAGGGCACACCGGCGAGCCTGCGCAAAGCGACGCGCGCGCGTCTTCGCCAATTCCACGCGCGCTGCTATCGCGGCGGCAACTTGGTGGTCAGCGTCGCCGGGCCGGTGGCGCGCCGGGCGGTGCTGGAGGCGGCCGGGCGCGCGTTCGCGCGGGTGCAGCCCGGCGGCCCGCCGGCCCCAGGGGTGCCGCCGCGGCCGCCACGCCGGCGCGACGTCACCGTCATCCCCACCGACGCCTCGCAGACGCAGCTTCGCCTGTGCGCGCCGGCGCCGGGCGTGCGGAGCAAGGACGCGTGGGCTGCGGTGGCGCTCGCGCGCGTGCTCGACGACGGCCCGGCGTCGCGCCTGCAAGCTCGCGTGGTCGACGCTCAGGGGCTCGCCTACGCCGTCTGGGCCTTCGCCGACCAATACGAGGAGCGTGGCGTGCTCGAGGTGGGCGGCACGGTGCGGCACGACCGGGTCGAGGAGCTGGCGCGCGAGCTGTTGCGCCAGCTCCTGTCGTTGGCTCGTAGAGGCCCCACGGCGGCGGAGCTCGCGCGTGTGGTGCAGCGCTACCGGCGCGACGCGCGCGACGCCTGGGACGACCCCGCCGCGCTCGCCGAGGCGGCGGGCAAGGGCACCCTGTTCTCGCAGCCGTGGAGCCCGGAGCACGCCGTGGCCGCGCTCGCGGCCGTGCGCCCGGACGACGTGCGCAGTGTGGCCCGCTCGTGCTTCGCGCGCGCCCACGTGGTGCTGGCAGGCTCGCCGAGCCGGCGGGCGGTCCAGGCTGCGCGCGCCACCGTTGCCCGGCTGGCCGCCGCGCGGTGAGAGCCGCTCGCACCCCGGCGCTGGCGGGCGCTGCCTGGCGCTGACCGGATCGCACGGGCGCCGACGGCCGCCACCAGGCAAATTTGACACCGACGGTGCGACCGCGGTCACATCGGTCGCTCGCACTTTTGCTCCGCGCCCGCTGCCGGGCGCTCGGGGAGGACCCGCATGGCCTCGTCTCTCAATCGCCTCATCTTCGTGACCTTCGCCGGTGCGCTCGCGGCACTTGGCGCCTGCGACTGCGGCGGGCCGCCCCCCGCCGGTGTAGCGCGCATCGCGGCGCGCTTCGGCAGCGGCAGCGCCTCGGTGGAGGCAGACGGCTCGAGCGTGCTGCAGATCTCGCTGACCGCGACCACGGCGGAGAACACGCCCGAGCTGTCGCCCATCTCGGTGACGGCGGCGTCCGGCGGGGTCGCGCTGCGCGACGCCGGCGACTACGCCACCAGCCTCTCGTCCGCGCCGACCGCCCAGGGGACGCTCGACCTCGACTTCCGCTGCGAGCCGCAGGAGATCGGGTCGGTGGCGCTCGCCGTCGCCAACGGCCTCCTCGAGACCACGGTGACGGTGCGCTGTATCGAGCCGCGCGGCGACGTCGTCATCGACGTGGATGACTCCTTGTGCGCCAGCTTCCCCGCCGACGGTGAGAGCACCTGCCCGGTCACCGTGACCGTCCAGCGACGCGGCGCCATCACCGTCAATCTGCCGGGAACGCTCGAGGCCACCGTGCTCAGCGCCACGCCGTTCGACTCGGGCGACACCGCGAGCCTGCGCCTGCTCTCGACCGACGGAGACTCGAGCCCGAGCGAGTCCGTGACCATCGCCATCGACGACGAAGGGCACGGCACCTACTTCGTGCATGCGCCCGACGTCGCCGAGACCGCCGAGATCGAGCTGGTGTCGTCGGGCGTGACCATCGTGCGCGAGCAGGAGATCGAGCCGTTCGTCAACCAAGCGGCGGTGGCCTTCCCGAGCGGCGGCATCACCGTGGCAGGCGGCCAGGTCGGCAGCCTGGTCATCGACGTCACCAACCCGAGAGGCGACCCCGCCGACAGCGCGCTGCACCCGGAGGACGTGCTCGACGTCTCCATCGCCGGCGGCGACGCCGGCACCCGGCCGACGCTGACCGGCGGCGGGCAAGGACCTGCCGCCGACCTGGTCGGCGTCACCATCACCGACGGGCAGGTCACGATGTCCGTGAACACCTTCTCGGTCACGACGGTGCAGGTCTACACCGTGACCGTCAGCTATCAGCCGTTGCAGCGCCTGGACCCGATCGAGGCGCAGGTGTCGGTGACGGTCAACCCGCCCGGCACGCTGCTGCTCGACGTCTCGGCCTCACCGACCACGCTGCACTCGGACACGCTCAACCCCTCCGAGCTGATCTCCACCATCTCGGTGGCATTGACGGTCGACGGCAACCCGGCGCCGAGCGGCACGGTGACCCTGACCATCCCCTCCGAGTCGACGGCGCGCGTCGCGTTCGTCGGCAGCGACGGCGTCGCCGAGGTGCCCGAGGACGATGACCGCGCGTTCACCCTCAACACCAGCGGCACGGGCTCGGGCACGGTGCAGCTCCGGGTCACGCCCAACGTGCCCACCGGCACCGCGCGCGTCATCGTCGTCGGCAACTCGGGGACCGCGCTCGTCCAGCGTGAAATCGAGGTCAACGTCGAGCGCGGGCCCATCCTCCAGGCCATCGTGTTCGAGGACGCACAGCCCGCGACCATCGGGGTTCAGGGCGGCTCGTTGGCTTCCTCGACCACGGTCGCGTTCCACCTCACCGATGACGCCGGTCGGGTGATGCCCAACGTCAGCGTCGAGTTCTCGTCGAACGCCACCGCGGACCGCGGCATCACGGTGACCGCCAACGCGGTGTCGGACTCGGCAGGTCGGGTGGTCACGGTGCTCTCGGCCGGCACCATCCCCGGGCCGGTGACGGTGCGCGTGAGCGCCGAGTCGGGGCTGATAGGCTCGGACGGCTCCCCCATTCTCCGAACGTCGCAATCGAACCCGATCCCCATCGTGGGCGGGCTGCCGAGCTTCGAGACCAGCTCCTTCGAGTGCGGCCCCTTTGGCGTCTCGTCGGTCTACGCACCGTACACCGTCTCCTGCAACGCCACGCTCGTCGACAAGTTCTCGAACGTGGTGCCCGACCTGCTCGTGCAGTTCACCGCGGAGGCCGCAGGCGAGGCGGCGAGCGTGGCGGCGGCGGACGGCGTCGCGACGGTGGACATCGCCTCGACGGGCGAGCTACGGCCGCGCGCCGACGTGCTCGGCTGGAGCTACGGCCTCGCCATTCCCAACACGTGGAACCAGCTCACTGGGACCACCTTCACTGCGGCCGACGCGCAAGCCTGCTTCGACGACATGATCAGCACGCAGTGCAACCTGGTGAAGCTGTGCGACGACCCGTCAGCGAGCGCGCAGGCCTATTGCCCGCTGCCCGAGAACGGCGGCTCCTGCCTCGATCACGCCCAACCGTCGAACGAGGTCGCTCCGGGCGTGCGAGCCGCCTCGGCGCTGCTCGACGACACCACGCTGACGCCGCTGACCGCGGCGACCACGCGGGCCGGTGAGATCGCGGCCTACGTCGACGACTACCGGTCCTGTGGCTTCCCCGTCTCCTGCTTGCGCGGCGAGCGCTTCGGGCTCGGGCTCGACGTCGTGGCGGGCGACTACTGCCCGATCAACCCCGGTTGCATGGACTTCACGACGACCACCGAATGCCCGCAAGACTCGGTGCGCACGCTGATCGCGGCCGTCCGCGGCGCCGAGGCGTTCTCCGACAACAACGGCAACGGCGTGTTCGACTTCGACGACACCAACGGCAACGGTCTGCACGACGCTGGCGAAGCGGTGCTCGGCGACGCCTTCGTCGACCTGCCGGAGCCCTACCTCGATCGCAACGACAACTGCTTCCGCGACGACCTGTCGAACGCCGACCGGTTCCTTTATCGCCCGATCGAGAAGGTGCGCAACACGGACCAGTTCTACGACGTCAATGGCGACGAGGCGTTCGGCTTCGGCGTCGACGCCGAGACCAGCGGCGCCTGGGACTTCGACACGCAGATCTTCTTCACCGAGAAGCTGCTCGAGATCGAAGATGCACACCTCGAATTCGGTGAGGCGTGCACCACGGCGGGCGCGTCCCACTCGTGCGCCGACGGCACCGTCAGCAGGTGCATCGAGACCGGGCTCGGCGAGAGGTTCGCGCCCGACTGCGGCATCCCGCGGTTCAGCAATACCGCCGGCGGCGGGGCCGTCACCTCGCACACCGTCGCGTTCCGTTGGACCGACGGCGTCGGCAACTGCCCGTCCGTCAACTTCACGGACTCCTCGGCGGTCGCCGTCATCGGCTTCACCACAGTCACCGGCATGTCCAACGCCGATCTCGACTACGACTACTGCTCGTTCTCCGAGCAGGCGAACCCGATGTTGCCGTACTGCACGAGCGTGCCGTTCTCCGGCGCCCCGCTGCAGTACGTCACCATCACCGAGGACTGCCTGTCCGCCAACCTGGCGGTGTCGCAAGTCCAGGTCAACTTCACCCTCGACGGCGGCCAGGGTCGCGCGTTCGCCGAGAAGGAGCGCATCGGCACCACGCTCACCTGCAACTGACCGGGGCTGGCCCGGTCACCGCAGGTGAAACAGGCGCCGGGCGTTGTCGCCGGTCGCCTGGTGCAGCGCGAGCCGGTCGTGGCCGCCAAGCGCGGCCACGGCGTCGGCGGTGTGCACGACGAACGCGGGCTCGTTGCGCTTGCCGCGTTGCGGCACCGGCGCGAGGTAGGGCGCGTCGGTCTCGACCAGCATGGCGTCGAGCGGCACCAACCGCGCGACCTCGGGGAGCTCGCCGGCGTCTTTGAAGGTGACGACGCCCGGGAACGACACCAGGAAGCCGAGGTCGAGCGCGCGCCGCGCCTGCGCGGCGGAGCCGGTGAAGCAGTGAAAGACGCCGCCGCAGTCGCGGCCGCCTTCGGCGAGCAAGAGCTGCAGGGCGTCGCCGAAGGCGTCGGCGCCGTCGGCCGGACGGATGTGCAACACCAGCGGCTTGTGTGCTCGGCGCGCGACGGCGATCTGGCGCACGAAGACGGCGCGCTGCACGTCGCGCGGCGAGTGGTCGTAGTGGTAGTCCAGGCCGCACTCGCCGATGGCGACGCAGCGCGGGTGCGCCGACAAGCGCAGCAGCTCGTCGTCGAAGTCGGGTGGGGCGTCTTTGGCCTCGTGCGGGTGGACGCCGACCGTGGCCCAGACGTCGGCGTGCGTCGCCGCCAGGCCGAGCGAGCGCACCGATCCAGCAAGGTCACAGCCGATGTTGACGATCGCGCTGACGCCGGCCGCGCGAGCGCGCTCGAGCACGGCGGCGCGGTCGGCGTCGAAGCGGGCCGAGTCGAGGTGACAGTGGCTGTCGACGAGCGGCGCGGCGGACATCGACGGACCTGTTGGCAGCGGCGTCGCCGACGTGCAATGCCGGGCGCATGCCGCGCGATCCGGATGCGTTCTTACACGTCGTCGAGGAGCAGCCGCTGCCGCCCGTGATCGCGTGCGGCGGTGTCGAGCGCGTCTACACCGACGACGTCGTTGCCACGGTGCGGCGCCGCGCGCTCGCGGGTGGCTTGCCCGACTTCAACCACGATCGAGTGAGCGCGCGCGATCGCCCGTTCGCCGATGTTGTCGCGCTCGCCAACACGCTGCCGATGATGTCGCCGCGGCGCCTCGTCGAGGTGCGTGACGCCGAGGCGATCCGCGAGCACGACCTGCCGGCGCTCGAGGCCTACCTGCTGGCGCCCGCCAAGGAGACCGTGTTGCTGCTGTTGTTCGGCGCCATCGACCTGCGCGACAAGGCGATCAAGCTGCTCGACAAGCACGCGCTCTTGTGTCGCTTCGAGCACCCCAAGGAGCGCGACCTGCCGCAGCACGTCGCTCGGCGAGCCCGGCGCCACGGTCTCACGCTCGATCGCGCCGCCGTCGACGCGCTCGCGGCCACCGTCGGCGCCGATCTGACGCTGCTCGAGCGCGCGCTCGAGAAGCTCGCGCTGATGGCGGAGGGCGGCGTGGTCGGCGCGG
Organism: Deltaproteobacteria bacterium; assembly: GCA_016177705.1. Classification (GTDB taxonomy): domain Bacteria; phylum Myxococcota; class UBA727; order UBA727; family VGSZ01; genus JACOUT01. Next base: position 2,843 of record JACOUT010000013.1, on the reverse strand, counting down.
CGCTGGTCGAGACCCACGTGGCCGACACCCACCTCGAGGACGCGTTCGCGCTCGCGCGCGCGGTGGCGAGCGGCGATCGCGCGGCGGCGCTGCGCTCGCTCGGCGCGTTACAGGCGAACCGCGAGGAGCCGCTGCGCTTGCTCGGGCTGCTCGCCTGGCAACTGCGCCAAGTGGCGCGCACGCGCGCGCTGCTCGACGCCGGGAGCGGGCCGCAGGAGGTCGGGCGCGAGCTGTCGCTCTACGGCGATCGCTTGCAGGCGGCGGTCGGCGCCGCCAAGAACGGCGACGCAGCCGCGCACGCCGCGCGCCTCGTGCGCCTTGCCGAGGCCGACGGCGTGCTCAAGGGCAGCCGTCAGCCGCCGTGGCTGGTCATGCACCGGTTGGTGCTCGACCTGTGCCCCGCTCGCGCTCGCGCCGGCGCCGACGCAGCGCACCAGCGACCACTCCGGCGTTGAACGCGAACACGCCGCCAAGAAACGCGAAGTAGACCCACGGCGGCGAGGCGATGCCGATGAACAACAGGGGCCCGTGCGTGCGGAACGCGACGACGCCGTAGGCGCATGCGCCGACACACCACGCCGCAGCCGCGATCGCCCCCGCGATGCGGCTCTTGGTGTGCACTAGCGCCACCACGCCCAACGACACCAAGAGCGCGGCCAGCGCGGGGACCATGGCGCGCGCGATCAGGCGGAGGCGGGCGCGCTGCTCGATGGCTCTGCGCCACCCGTACCCGCGGCCGCCGGCGCCGGCTCCGCCGTCGCGCCAGTCTCACCGTGCTCGCCCTCGTCGCCCTCGTCGCCCTCGTCGCCCTCGTCGCCCTCGGCGCCCTCGGCGCCCTCCGCGGCCGCGCCCGCCTCCGCGGCGGCAGCCTCTCCGGGAGCGCCCGGCTTGCGGCGGCGGCGACGGCGGCGGCGCTTCTTCTGACCCTCGCCGGGCGCTGCGGCCTCACCGGCCGCGCTCGCCGCCGGAGGCTGGCTGCGCGCGACCTGGTCGGTGCCCTTGACCAGCCCCTCGGCGGCCTTCTTGGCGTCGGTGTCGCTGCCGGCCGGCACACCGGCGGCGAGCGCCAGCTCACGGCACACGGCGAAGTAGCGGCGCTGCAGCTCCAGGTAGCGGTCTTGCGCGAGCTGCGTCTGGCCTTGCGCCACGTGATAGAGGCGCTCGAACTCCTCGCCCTTCCTGAAGAAGCGGGCCAGCTCCTGCACCGCATCCGGGGGCAGCGCCTTCAGGTCGAGCGAGGTGCCCGGCACGTCGGGGCGCTCGTTCTCCTTGCGCTTGGCGGCGCGCAGTTCGTCGAGCGTGCGCTTGAGCGCGCTGTTCTCGTCGGCGAGCCTGTCCTCGCGCGAGCGCGCGTCGGTGCGCTGGCGCTCGGCGCCCTCGACCTGACCGCGCGCCTCGCCGCGCACGCGCTCCATCTCGTCGGTCTTCTGCTCTGCGTCGCGCTTGGCGGCGTTGAGCTGGCTCTCGAGCGCCGCCATGCCCTTCTTGAGGCCCTGGATCTCGACGTCGCGTGGATCGGTGGTCATCTTCGCCTCCTCGTTGTCGCGCTCGGCCTTCTTGCCCTCGCGGCGCAGCTTCTTCTTGGCTTCCTCGCGCGCCTCGTCGAGCTGCTTCTGCTTTCGTTGAATCTCGTCCTTCGCCTGCTGCAGCTCGGCACGTGCCGCGTCGAGCTTCTTGGTGTCGTCGTCGATCTTGGCGGCAGCGACCTGCGCCGGGCCGCTCGCGGCGCGCTTGAAATAGAAGACGACCGCGGCGACCGCCGCGATCACGAACAGGATCCATGGGAGCATGGGCATCGATTCACCGTGCCGCCCTGCCGGTGGGGCGGCGAAAACGCAGCTTCTCGCGGTTGGCCGGGCCAGTCGGCCCGGTGACGCAAGAGGCCTAGAACACGAAATTCGGGGCGTAAACCCTCCCCAAGTGGCCCCAGCCGCCCCCGGCGGCGTCGGGCCGATGCTAGACTGGTGCCACCAGGGCGGCGCCGGCCGTCGAAGGGAGCCGAGATGGCGGAGCAGGGCTTTTTGCAGCGCGGCCTGTCCGGCATGCGCAACACGGTCCGCGAGGTCCGCACCGGCGAGGGCAAGGGAGCGGCGGCCACGGTCGGCAAGACCGCCAAAAAGGCGATCGGCAAGGCCAAGGCCGGCCTCGACAAGGTCAAGCGGGGGCTCGGCTTTTCCGGCGTCGACGACTTCGACACCGCCGCAGAGGACGAGCAGAAGCGGCGCAAGCGCGCGCGCGAGCTCATCGGCGACGACGAGCCGACCCTGGTGCCCAAAGACGCCGAGCCTCGCCGTGACCTGTCGACCGTTGCGCCCGAGTATCGCGCGCAGATCTCCGCTGGACTGGCGGCCGCCAACAGCATGACCACGGGCAGCACGCTGGTGGACGGCGGCAAGCGCAACGGCGGCGGCGGCGGCGACAACTGGTAGCGGTCGCTACGCCTCGGGCACGTCGGAAGGGGCCGCGCTCTGCGCAGGCGCGATACCCGGCGGGGCGTCGCCCGAGCGGCGCCGTCCGCGCCCGCCGCGACGGGAGCGTCGCCGCCGCCGACGAGGCTCGCCTGCCGGCGCGTCGGTGGCGAGCGCCGGGGTCTGGCCGCCGGGCGCGGCCTCGGCTGCATCGTCCGCGTCGTCGTCGTCGTCGCTCTCCTCGGCCTCGTCGCCGGGCGGCGCCACGTCGCCGCCGCTCTCCGCGGGCACCGCGTCGTCGGCGTCGTCGTCGGCATCCTCGGCGTCGTCGTCGTCGTCTCCTCCGGCGGCGGCGCCGGCCTCGCCCGCCGCGCCGTCGGCCGCGCGGGCTGCCTCGTCGGCGGCCCCGCCGCCACGACGGCGTCGGCGCCGGCG
>JACOUT010000012.1 GCA_016177705.1 Deltaproteobacteria bacterium | reverse complement strand
ACTGGCGCGAGACCCTCGCCAAGCCGGCAACCCAGGCGCTCCTCGATGAGCTGAGGCTGCTCCGCGACGAGAACGCCTCGGCGTAGTCAGGGTACGCGACCGAGCACCCCTCGTCCTGACGCGGTTCCCCGGACGGATACGAATTTGCGCGGCGTTTCTCCCGGCCGGTCTCGCGGTATCCTCCGGATCCCTCACGAGGTGACTGATGTCGACGACGCCGATCCGGAAGAGCCAGACCGCGCGAGTGAAGACACCAAGCGCGGCGAGGGCAGCCACGCGATGTGGCATGATGCTGATGGTCGCTCCTTTCCGCTTCCTGGCTCGGCGGAGATTTCGAGCGGCGTCGCACGCAACGCGCGTCGCGTCGTCTGGATGACCCCTTCGGAATTTGCGCAGGCTCGTCGCGAAGGGACACTCTGATGGCCGTTTCATTCTCTGCTGTCCGGCTCGAGTTCCTCTCGAAGACCTTCAACGCGGCCGTTCGGCCGTTCACGCACGACGCCTTCGACGTTCTGCGTGCCGACGACAGAACCTTCGCATATCGCCCGAGGGAAACCGACGACATGCTCGTCGTCCCCATCGGCTCCTCCGCGAGCGTTCAGGGCGCTTCCCCACTCCTCATCGCTAATCACATGCAGGCAATGGCGGCGCTCCTGACGTGGCGCTTGCCCGCCTTGCTGCCAGATCTCGGTCTGCACCGCCGCCGCTTCGGTCTCGAGCGCATCAGGGACGACGACGATCTCGTCACGGAAGCCTTTCAGCGCGCGAAGTTCACAAGGCCCGAGCGTCTCGAAGGGGTCCGTCGACTCTTGAAGACAACGCTCACCGTGCGACGCATTTACCTCGCAGGCGAAGGCGACGTGCTGTGTCTCACGGTGGAGCTCCATCGGCGCCTTGTGCTCCCGAGCGTCGGTGAACTGCTCCAACGCGGCTTCGACTTGCGCGGGCTTTCCGCACGCGAGCGCACGGACCAGCCGCGCCCAGATTGGCCTGACGGTGTCATCGCCGAGCAAAGCCGCGACGAGATCAAGCTCGAGACCGAGAACGGCGTGCGCGCGCTCGCGCTACCCGCTGTCCATCTCGAACCAAACCTCGGGGCGTACTCCCGGCTCCTTGAGCAAGCACTCTCTCCGGCGCAGATCGTGAATTTCCGAGTCGGTGAGTGGGCGGCCCAAGCGGAGGTTCTCTCCGGGCAAAGGTACGCGGACCGCATGAAGGCGATCGGGCAATGGTTCGCCAAGCGACCTGCGCTCGAAGTGGCGAGCGGGCTCACCGTGAAGGCGACCGGGTTGGTGACGGCGGCCACTCAGCGCCGCGAAGTTTTCCGGCTTGGCGACGTGAAGTACTGCTTCTCGCCAGACAGAAGCGCGACGCATCCATACCCGTCCGCCGGCCTCGACAAGTTCGGACCGTTCGACGCGACGTCCTTCGATCGCAAGTCGCCCCGCGTACTCTTCATCTATCCGAGCGAGCTCAAGAGCAACGTCGAGACGCTCGCGCTGCGGCTACGCGGCGGCATGGCCTCCGACAACGTCGATCGCTTCGTTCGCGGACTCACGGGCATCTACCAGCTGGCAAAGGTGGACGTTCGCTTCCTCGGCGTCGATGTCTCGAAGCGACGAAACCAACTGGGCACGGCGTATCGCGATGCGCTTCACGAGTATCTGACCCCGCAGACCGAACCGGACATCGTTGTTGTCGTTCTCCACGACGAAGACGGTGACCGTCCTTTCGAGAATCCGTACATCCACTCCAAGGCGTTTCTGTTGAGTCAAGGGATCCCGAGCCAAGAGATCCGTGTCTCGACGATGCGCAAGAAGCCATACAGCCTCGCCTTCACGCTCGAGAACATGGGCGTCGCGATGTACGCGAAGCTCGGTGGAACGCCATGGACGGTCCAGCCGACGATGCCGATCGCTCGCGAGATCGTGATTGGGCTTGCGCACGCAGAGGTCGGCAAGCGCCACGAGCGCAAGCGATACGTTGGACTGACGACGGTCTTCACGAGCGACGGCAACTACCTTCTCTCTGCGGCTGCGCCTCGCTGCACCTTCGAGGAGTTCCCTGAGATGCTTCAACGCTCGGTCGCAGAGCTCCTTGCTCGATTGAAAGTGGAGCAGAGCTGGCAGCCCGGCGAAACCGTGCGCATCGTCTTCCACTCGAGCACGCCGTTGAGAAACGTCCACGTCGGCCGCGTTGCCAAAGCAGCGGTCGCAACACTCGGCGCCGGCATCCACTTTGAGATGGCTGCTCTGACTGTCTCGCGCGACCACCCGTTCAACACGTTTGACGAGGGCGAGAAGGGCGTCGAGCGCACCGTCGAAGCGATTGGTGGTGGATTCGCCAAACGCATCATCGCCGAGTGCGTGCCCGCGCGAGGGACGCTGATCGACCTTGGACCAGATGAGTGTCTTCTGTGCGTCAGCGGCACCGTGTTGCCGAAACGCGAGGGTGAACCCGTCCCGCAGCCGCTCCTGCTCCGTCTGCATGACGAGTCGAGCTATCGCGACCTCCACTCGCTCGCTCGGCAGGTGTATCACTTCACCGGACTCGCTTGGTCGTCGATGCAGCCGCGAGCTGAGCCGGTGACGCTCTACTACTCGCATCGCATCGCATCGTTGCTCGCGCGCTTGGAAGGCGTGCCGGACTGGCACGATGGCCTCCTGAGCACGCGGCTGCGACGGAGCCGTTGGTTCCTCTGAGCGGAGCATCCATGACCGCGAAATCAACAACTCTGGACGCCCACCTGGAATCGCTCGACGAGCTGCGCAGCGACATCGGTGACGTGCGCCGAAACCTCGCGCACTGGCTCGCGAGTCGCGCCGGAACATCGCGTGCCGCAGAAGCACTCGCTTTAACCGTCACCGACCGCACTCTTGACCTCGCGCGCCTCTCCGAGCTGCCCTACTTGGCTGCGCTCGGCTACGCCTTCGACGCCGGCCTCGTCACCTCGCAGGCACACGAACGCGTCGCGCAGAGCCTCGATGCCGCGGCGCGACGAGCACCGGCCACGCCGGAGGGCACGGGCCTCATCGACGACCCTGTGACCGCCCTCGGTCTGTCCGTTCTCTCGCGCTACGTGACGCACGCGCGCGCCCAAGCGGCCATCGCCTCCGCGCTCGGAGAGCAAGTCGTGCGCCCCTCGACGTACCGAGACGCGCTCCTTCGCGCACTCGCTGCAGAAGCCACCGGTGCAGAGGTTCGCGGCATCGCCGAGGCGCCCACAACAGTCGTCGACTTCGCGATCGTTGAGCTCTTCGCGTCACTCTCACAAAGCGACGTCGCGCTCGTCTTTCCCGCGTGCACTCGTGAACGAGCGCGCCTCGCGCTTCAGGCCGCTGGACCGGAAGGACGTGGCGTCCACCTCGATGCGCAACTAACGACGATCGCTCTCGAAGCGGCGCAAGCGCCAGCCCGTTCCTCCGCCGCATCTTCATCGCAGAACCCGCGCACCGTGCGCTCGCGCAAGGTCGTCGCCATCCTCACGGCGCTTCCGCTTGAGTTTCAGGCGGTCACCGCTCATCTCCGGTCGGTCGTAGAGGCTCGACACGAACAGGGGGACATCTACGATCGAGGCAACTTCGAAGGGAGCCATCACAGCTGGGACGTCTTCGTCGGCCAGGTCGGCCGCGGAAATGTTCGCGCTGCCGTGCAAGCGCAGCGCGCGATCGACTTCGCGAAGCCCGACGTCGTCCTCTTCGTTGGCATCGCTGGCGGCATCAAAGACGTCGCACTCGGCGACGTTGTCGCGGCGTCGGCCGTCTTCGGCTTCGAGACGGCCAAGATCACGGATACCGACCACCTCTCGCGCCCCGAAGTCGCCCGCTCGTCGCATCACCTCGTGAAGCGCGCTGAGGCGGACGCGCGGCGGGGGCTCTGGAAGCTGCGGTCCCCATCGACGACCACTGCCGCGACGAAGGTAATCGTCGAGCCCATCGCCGCTGGCGAGAAGGTCGTCGCTTCGACAAGAGCCGCGGTCTACGAACTCCTGCGCAAGAGCTTCTCTCAGACGGTCGCTGTGGAGATGGAAGGGTTGGGTGTTCTCGAGGCGGCGCACCAGAACGATCAGGCGGTGTTGATCATCCGATCGATCTCCGACCTGCTCGGCAACAAGCAAGCCGTCGACGACGAAGGATGGCAGCCACGGGCGGCGGCGAACGCGGCGGCGTTCGCGTTCGAGGTCCTGTCGAACGTCCTCCTTTGAGCGATGAGGGTTTGAATGCGCAAGACGATGATCGCTGGTCTCAAGCTCCTCTGTCCTCCTATCTCAAATCAGGAAGCACAGTGGTCGATCGACGATCAGGACTTCCGCGCGTACATGAAGGCGAGTGGGCTCTACTTCATCACGCGACGTCGCGAGCTGTTCTTCTCCAACTGGCACTACGACAAGGCCACTGCAGTCGTTTCTGTCGACGTGACGCTCGAGGCCCACACCGCGCGGTTATCATTTGAGCTATCGAAGCTCGTCGAGAACGAGAATGGATTGCACTTCTTCGCCGGCCCGAAGGTCTTTCGGCTTTCGCGTGACAAGGAAGGAACGGACGTCGTCCACTCCTGCACTCCGGACGTTCTCCTCTGGCAAGCCTATCGGGGAGAGCTCGCAGTGGCTGGCTTCACGTTGCCATCACCGTTCCTAACGTTCGACCTCCTCTACGTCGGCATTTCGAAGAAGGAGGACGCCTTTACGAGGCTTGTCGCCAACGCTCACGAGACGCGCATCAAGATCTTGACGGACCTCTTCCCGCTTCGCGAAGGCGCCAGGGTCTCGGACGAAGTTCACTTCATGTTCTTCGAAGTGTCTGAAATTTCGAGCGACGTCTTCGCGGACGACGACAACGTTGAGGCGATGGTGCAGCGCATGCTGAATCCGAGCGGGCCAAGCCGAGAACAACTGATTGCCGACGTAGAGAAGGCTTTCGTTAGCGTCTTGAAAACGAAGTACAACACAATTAAGTATGCGCACTATCCGAAGGGCGTGCACGGCCTCGGCTCCCTGAACCTTGACGCGTTCGCCTACGTCATAGACGAGGACATCACGTTCACCGTCGGCGACGCCTCTATGCGCGGTGCCTTCGGTGCCCTACCCAATGCAACGACAACGCCTCGCGGACCAGTCGATGCGATCGTCGTCGATGGTGGCAAGGTCACTCTTGCACGACAGGAAGAGCAGTCCTCCTAGAAAAGAAGTACGCCCGAGTGTTCGGCGTTTCCCCGTGACCAGCGAGCGCACCACCAGAGAAGGGGTGCGCGGAAGCTCCATGGTCGTTCCATGACATCCGGTCAATTTGAACCCGCAGCAAGATCTGCAGCGGGATATACTTGAAACGATGTTTGACAAGATCGAGCCCGGGCACCATCTCGTAGAAATATCGGCATTGATCCAGAATTAGACAATCGGAGAACATCGTTGTCGACTTCGCGCGATACTTTAAGCGGAGACTCGCGCGGGTGTTCGGATGAAACGGGTATCCGTACGAACCGAGCACCGAATTGATCAAGAGATGCGGGAATGGCTCGTCGCAGGACCAGCCTGCGCCACGGTCGAACCACGAATTCTTGAGCGCGTCGACCAAGGCCCCACCCGCTACACCTGGCCCGATCTCGACGAAGTGTTCGAGCAGCGAGCTCTGCTTCACGGTGTCGAGCAGCGGTTTTCCGGCGTGCCTCACCTCGCGCAGCGCATTGATCACCGGGTCGTTCGGCGATGTGGTTTCGAGGTTCTGAAAGAAATGAAGCAGCGGAAAGCTGAACGGCGTCCGGCGCGCAGCACCGATATCCTCGAACGTTGGACCTCCGCGCAGCGCGCTCGCCATCGTCTCGTTGAGCACGCTTCGCTGTTCGAAGAAGTCGCGCGCAATTTCCGTGACCGACAGCGCTTTGGCGTTCGGCAGGATCGTGCGAGCGAGGTCGACCACAAACCGCGTCACAAATTCCGAGTAGGTTTCCTCCGCATCGCGCGCGAGGAAGGCGCCCAGGCCCTCGGGGTCGTTCTCGAACGCCTCGGGACCAATTCCTTCGTGCAGGAACGCCGGCACGTCGTTGTACCGCGCATGGAAGAAGTGTCCGTAAAGTCCTTCATAGCGCTCGTCGTCACTCGGAAAAGCGAAATTTGTGACGAGAGCAGAGAGCGGCTCAAGCCGCGAGAACAAGATCGCACGCAGCAGCGGGGGAAGCGTGTTTGGGCTTCCGCCTGCCAGCGGCCCGCACGCGTCATAGTAGATGATGTCGAATCTCTCCGGCACGAGCTCAAGGAAGGACTTGAGATCGCCGTTGTAGAGGTGCATCGGCCAACCCGAGTTCGCGAGCGACTCTCGCGCGCGCTGGTATGCCGCTCGATCGCTCTCAATCCCCCAGCAGTTTCGCGGATCGATGCCCATGTCGACGAGGAGCTGCAAGTCATTCAGCGGTTCAGGTCCGCAGAGATAGAGAACACGGAGGTCTTCGGCGCGCTTCGGATTCGTGACCTTGCGGTGGTCCCGTCGCCACTCGTCGGCAAACACGTCGAGCTCGCGGTTGAACGACTCGAACGCGCTGACCTCTCGGAAGAAGCGCTTCAGTGTCGGTCTGGCGAACGCGAGGACCTCGTCGAATTCCGCTTCGCGAACGACGACGGCGTTCTTGCGATCCGTGGTCAGGTTGCCCACCGCAGTGGCAAGCAGTGCCTCGCGAGCCGCCTTCTTCGCGGGCTGACCGTAGGTCATGTCGGCTCGATCGTTCATCCGCGTCTCTCCTCTCGAGGGCTCCATCTCAGGCTCGGGTGGCCGCCGGCATCCACCGCAAATGATGGCCGCTCGGGACGCCGGCGTCCCCCCCCCAGCTCGCCTTCAGGTTCGCCGGAGGCCGTGAAGCTTAGCCGTCGCCCGCAGTGGCTCGTCGGCGACCAGGCTGAGCAGGGCGACCAGCTGGAAGCTCGGCTCCACGCGCTTCCGTACCTTCGAGAGGTAGCCGGCGGACAGGCCGAGCTCCCGCTCTACGTCGTTCAGCTTGAACCCTGCGTCGTCGAGCTTCCGGAGGGCCACCTCCAGCTTTGCCCGGAGATGCCGGCGGTACTCTGCCGCCAGGGCCTCCTCGATCTTTCCCCGGTCGGTGCGGGACACGAACCGCTCGCCGCAGCGCTCGCACTCCACGAGCTCGAGGCTCGAGGGCAGCGGCAGCTCGAAGCCCTTGTAGCGCCCGGTGCGGCCGGCGCTGGCGAACCGGCGGACTGTGCCGCCACAGGCTGCGCAGACTCGATCATACGGGCTCATGGGCCGACCAGATCCCTTCGACGCCGAAGCGTGACAACGACAAACACGCGAAAATGGGACTTATGCCATGGGAGCTAGTGTCACACTAGCTCCATAGGACTATTTCCGAAATTTCTGCTGGGGTGGTGCCGGATTTGCTGGGGTGCACCCCAGCAGACCCGGTGTTGTGCGGTGAAACTTGGCTGCGACCTGTCCCTCACCGTTGCGTCCGAACGCCATTTTTCTCACCACGTTTGCCGCCGTCGAGGCCCCGAACGAATTTGGGAACTGGAAGTCGCACGTTCGAATCGTGTCGCCCCGACCATCTTTTCATCTGTCGCCGCCGCGCGCGAAATGATGTCGCCGCCGCGCCGAAATGGACCCACTGGGGCGCGCTGAAACGAAGCCACCCGGTTGGCCGGCGCCCATGGCGCTGGCTACCCGGCCAATTCGTGCACGAAGACCCCCTTCTCCGTCCCAAGCCCCTTAGCAGCGAGCGCAACCATCGAGTGATGCGTGAAGAGCAGCACCTGGGTCTGCTGCGCAAGCTCGGCGAGGACCTCGAGGCAGGCCTTGCTGCGCGCGTCGTCGAACCCGACCAGGATGTCGTCGACCACGAACGGCAGAGGATCCTGCTGGTCCCGTTGCAGCTCGATGGTCGCGAGGCGCAACGCCAAGAACAGTTGATCGCGGGTGCCGTCGCTCATGCCGTCGACACCCACCTCGCTCTTGTCCGGGCGGACGCCGAGCAGCACCGGCGTGCCGTCGTCCTCGACCTCGTCGCGAAGACCTGAAAACGAGCCCAGCGTGAGCCTCGCGAACAGCTCGCCGGCGCGCTTGAGCACCGGCGTTTGATTCTCCTGGCGGTACCGCTCCATCTGCTCCTCGAGGATGAGACGAGCGATGGTGAGCCGCAGGTACTGCTCCGCGTCGGGGATGATGCCGGCCAGCAATTGCTCCGCGCGCTCCGCGGCGTCGGCGGCCTTCGACGAGCCATCGAGGGCCTGGATCCGGACGAGCAAGGCCTGCCTTTGGTCCCGCTGTGCATCTCGCGCGCTGCCGAGCTCGGACAGTCTCGTGTCGAGCTGCGAGAGCTGGTCGCCCACCAGGTCCGCGTCGAGATCCCGGGCTTCCTGCTCCAGCACGTCGATGCTGTGCCCCTCGCCGGACTGATGGAGCTGCCGCTCCAGCCGTTCGACACTTGAGGCCAGGTGGCGTCGCTGCTGTGAGCGCTCGATGACCGGGCTCAGCTCCTCGTCGGTCGCAACCGCTGCCTCGGCCCGCAGCGCCGCGAGGCTCTGCTCGGCGAGTTGGATGTCCTGGCGAGCATCGGCGACCTCTCCCTCCAGCTCGCCGATCTGGGCTCGGAGCTTCTGCAGGCCGGCAGCGTCGGCGAGGGCGTCGGCGAGTCGCCGCGCCAAACTCTGGGTGACCTCTGCAGGGGTTTGCGCTCCCATCTCGAGCGCAATCCGCTGCGCGAGCTGGGTGACCGCCGCAGTGAAGCGCTCCTCGTCCTTCTCCATGCCGTAGATCCGCTTCTGGGCGATATCGGCGCTCTTGAGCTCCTCGAACAGCGCCTCGAGCTTCTCCATCGTCGCCAGGGCCAGATCGGGATGAGGGTCTGTCCCGAGGCCGAGCCCGTCGACCGCCGCGGCCCATTCGCCTCCCCATCGATGCAGCTCGTCCTCGACCCGGCGACGATCATCCGTCGCACCCTTGAGCTGGAGCTCGAGCTTCTGCAGCGACGCCGTGAGCTCCCCCTGGCGCCTGGTCGACGTCTCCTGCTGGCTGGCAAGCTGCTCGCAGCGGGCGAGCAGCGGCTCGAGCCCCTTCTCTTCCGGCACGTGCTGCTGCCCGAGCGCTCTCAGCTCGGCGGTGAGGGCCTCGAGGTGTGACGTCTGCGCGGCCTGAAGCACACGCACCTCTGCCCTCGCGCGGTCGAGCTGCGCGGCCTTCTGCAGCAGTTGCTCCACGCGCTGCAGCCACTCCTTCATCTCCTTGGGGGCACCGACCTTGCTCGTGACGTCCGTCCACGCAGCTTGCCAGGCAAGCTCGAGCTGGCCTCGGGAGGCTGCCAGCGCGCTCAGCTCCCCTTCGACGTTGGAGAGCGCCTCGTGTCTGGCCTGGATTTGAATCTCCAGCGACGCTCGCTGCTGCGCTCGTTGCGCATCCAGGAGAAGCCGGTCGGCGACGTCGTCCGCGCTCTGCACCGCTTGCTCGTAGGCACTGGGGAGATCCTTGCTCCCCGCGAAGGTCGCGGCAGCAGCGCCGGGGTCCGCACCGTCCACGTACTTGCCGCGGATGAGCTTCCATCCTTGTTCGCGGTGGTCCCGAGCTCCCTTGAGGTCGTCGAGTGACGGGACCTGGCTCGAGCGGAGCAAGGTCTTCAGGTTCTCCTCATGCCGGCCCAGCTCCTGCCTGGCCTCGCTCTGTCGACGGGCGGCCTGGCGAGCATGCTCGTCCAGCTCGTCGAGTTTCTTCTCGAAGTTGTCGAGGACAGCCCTCTCGGGCAGGGCCCGCGCGCTCAGCTCCTCGAGGCTGCCTTCGAACCTGCCCAGGCGAGACAAGTCGCGCGAGCAGGCCTCCTCCTGCTGGCTCGCTGCATCACGAGCCTTGTGGAGCATCGCCGCCAGATCGCCCGCCTTGCGGGCAGCCAGGATTGCGGTCTGGAGCGAGGAAACGTCTTTGCCTGGCCCGCCCATGGCCGCTAGCTGCTGGTGCAGCATGGTCTTCTCGTCGAGAAGCTCGCGCTGCTTGGCCTCGAGCTGGTCGGTCCTCTGCCTCCGCAGGCTCGACTGCTGCGCCAACGTCGCCATCAGCTTCTTCTTGTTGGGCAACGGCTGCAGGGTCTCGACGGACTCGAGGTCGAGGTCCGGGCGGATGCTCCTGAGTAGGGCCCGGGCCGCGTTTCGGTGATCGCGGCGCTTGGCATCCTGCGCAGGCTTGTCCGCGACCGACTTCTGCACCGCGCCGAGCTGCCGCTGCAAGTCCTCGATGGCGTGCCGGTTCTCGAGCAGACCTGGCGGCACATGGAGCCCGCCCGCTTCCTGCTGCACCCTCTCGAGCTTGGCGCTCGCCTTCTGCAGCCGCTCCCCGGCCAAGGACTGCTTGGCGAGCGCCGCTTGCCGACGAGCAGCGAAGTCATCGGGGAGGAGCACCACGTCTCCCAGGGCGGCTTGGCGCTCGAGCAGCGCGCGGCGCTCTGCCAGAGGCCCAGCGATCCTCCTGAAGCGCTCGAGCTTGCTCTTGCTGCGGCTCGCCTCGGCGATCTGCTCATCGATCCTGGCGACGTGCTCCTCTGCCTCCTTCAACGACTTCTGGAGCTCCTTCCAGTCCCTGACCGAAACCAGCGCTTGCTTCTCGTCGCGCCGGGCCTCCTTCAGTTTGGCGGCAGCAGCGTTGATGATCTGGGTCTGCCCCCTGGGCTTGAACAGGTTGTCCGCTTCCGTTTGCAGCTCGTCGAGTAGCTGGCTCTTGCCCGCGGCGCCGAGCGCCGCACCGAACAGGGACTTCCCGAGGTCACCGCTCTGCTCGAGGATCGCTTTGCCACCTTCGACGAGCCCGGCGTGGTCGATGCCGTGAAGCTGGGAGAACAGCTCCTCGTTGAGCCCTGGCAGCAGCCCCCTCAGGGTGTCGTCGCCGATCGGTGCGTCGGTCTCGATGTCGCGCAGGGTGTCCTTGTTGCCCTTGCGCCGCACGCAGGCGACCACCTTGCCGCCCGTGATCTCGAGGACGCCGCCCACGCGAAGCTGCTTGTGGTCGTGGAGGAAGTTGTCCGCGGAACGGGCATCGATGCCAAACAGCCAGGCCTTGAGCGCCCGCAGGGTCGAGCTCTTACCCGCCTCGTTCGGGCCCACGACCACGTGCAGACCGGGCTGCCCCTCGCTCAGGTCGAGGGTCTTGTTGGTGAACGGACCAAAGGCCAGCAGGTCGAGTCGCTTGATCTTCATGACTCGCCCCCCGCCTCCACGAGCTTGCCGAGGAGCAGCTCCTTGGCTTCTTGGATGAGTCTGGCCACGACCTCCGGGTCATCGAGTCGCAGCCCGTCCTCCGCGAGCAACACCTCCGCTGGGAGCTTCTCCTTGAAGGCGGCCAGGGCGTCGTCGAGACCTCGCACGGCGCTCGGCTCCTCCCTCACCTTGAGGACGCTCTTGGCCAGCCCCGCCAGGGCGCCGTCTCCCGCGAGCGCGGCGCCCCGGTCGAGCTTGCTGGTGGTGCCGATCACGACCTTCTCGATCCACAGGTCCTCTCCGTGCAGCTCGGCGGCCAGCTCGAGGAGCTTCTGCCGCAACCACTGCGTCTTGCCCTGCAGCTCCGCGTGGACGGGGCTGGCACCCACCAAGTGCACGCGGGTGGCGACGATGCGGTCGCCGACGTCGTCGAGGATCCCGCGCAGGGCGCTGCGCGCGCTATCCAGCACGTCGCGCATGCCGTTGGCCTTGCCGAGGTCGACCTCGCAGCCTGCCCAGCGGACCACATCCAGCACCCGGTGCTCGACGCTCTCCACCTGCCGGTCCTCGACGGTGACCAGGCAGCAACCCTTGGGGCCAGTCTCGCGGGCATGTCGACCCTGCAGGCAGCCGGGGAAGACCACCCAGGGATCCTGCGAAACCTCCTCGCGCGCATGCACGTGGCCGAGCGCCCAGTACTGGTAATCCCTTGCTCGCAGGTCGTCGAGCTTGCACGGCGCATAGGCCGCGTGGCCCTCGCGGCCGTCGAGGCTCGTGTGCAGCAGGCCGATATTGAACATCCCTGCCTTCGCCACGGGGAAGCCGGCGGCCAGGTTCTCGTCGACGCGCTGCTGGCCAAAGCTCTGGCCGTGGATGGCGACGTCGAGATCCTTCAGGATCTCGGTGTGGGGCTTGTTCGCCGGGAACAGGGTCAGGTTCTTCGGCTTCTCCAGCGCCTTGGTCAGCTTGCTCTCGGCGTCGTGGTTGCCGAGCACGCCCAGCACCCGGACGCCGGCCCGGTCGAGCTCGCCGAGCTTCTTGGCCAAGAAGATCGCCGTGCTGACGTCCTGCCAGGTGCCGTCGTAGAGGTCGCCGGCGAGCAGCACGAAGGCCACCTTCTCCTCGATGGCGAGCTCCACCAGGTTGTTGAAGGCCGCGCGGGTGGCGCCTCGCAGAGCGTCGACGGGAGCTTCATCGTGCCGGGCCAGCCCCCGCAACGGGCTGTCGAGGTGGAGGTCAGCGGCGTGCAGGAAGCGGAAGGCCATGTGCTGTTCCCCCTGGTGCGAGCGCGCGCGGTCGTCGCCCGCGCTCCGGTGCGTGCTCTCTCGACGCGAGGCGCTCATCCTCGAGCTACTACCGGCCATGGTAGCAGTCTGCTACCGGTGATCATGGCCGACGCGCGCGCCCCCGATCTCGGAACTCTCGAGATGACCGTGATGGAGCAGGTCTGGTCCGCGGGCGCACCCGTCACGGCGCGAGACATCCACCATCGCCTCAAGGGCGAACAAGCGCGTGCCTACACCACCGTCATGACGACGATGGACCGACTGCACAAGAAGCACCTGCTCACGCGCAAGAAGTCAGGTCTCGCGTGGCTCTACCAGGCGCGGCTCACGCGCGAAGGCTACGAGCAGGCGGTGGCGCACGCGCTCGCCGAGCACATCGTCGACGAGCACGGCGAGCTTGGTCTCGCGGCGTTTGTCGATGCCGTCGCCGATCAAGCGCTGCTCGATCGTCTATCGAAGCTCATCGCGGAGAGGACACGAAAGTGACCTCGGCGCTCGCGTTCATCCTCGGTGCCGCCGCCGTCGCCGCCGGCCTGAGCGTGTGCGTCGCGGTGATCAGCGCGGGCGCGCTCGCGCTCGCGTCGAAACGCGCGTCGGCTGCGCGGCGCGCGGATCTCGCGTTCACGTGCGCCGTCCTGCCGGGAGTTACGGCGCTCGTCGGGACGGTCGCTGCGGCGCTGCCTTCGGTGCTCGCTGCGCTCGGCGCAGACGATCATTGCCTGCATCACCTCCATCACGCTCACCTCTGCCCGGTGCACTCGGGCGCGCTGCACTCACGCATCCTCGTCGTCGGTGCGCTCGCGCTCGCGTTCAGCGCCACCGTGCTCGTGGTCTGGATCGCGCGAGCGGCGCGCGGCGCCCGCTTCGTGCGGGGCGCGCGCGCTGTCGGGGAGCGGTCAACGGTCGACGGCATCACGGTGGTCGCCCTGGGTGGCGCGCCGCGCCTGCTGCATGCGGTCGGCGCGCTCCACCCCATCGTCGTGGTCAGCGCCGCGCTCCTCGAGGCGCTGAGCCCGTCGGCGCGCGTCGCAGTGCTGGCGCACGAAGCCGCTCACGTGCGTCGGCGCGACGGTCTCGCGCTGTGGCTCCTCTCGATGCTGTCGTTCGTGTCGCCGCCGGTCTTCTCGGCGTGGGCGCGCCGCGCGTTTCTCAGCGCGGCCGACGAGGCCGCTGACGAGGAGGCCGCCGTCGCCGTTGGGCCGCTCGCGGTCGCTGCGGCGCTCGTCGAGGTGGCACAGCGTCGCTCGCGCTCGCCGCTCGACGGCATTGCGCTCGCGGCCGACGGCGGCTCGATCGAAGCGCGCGTCAACCGCTTGCTGCATCTCAGGCCGCGAAGGCACACGCCCCAGCTCCACGTCGTCGCTGTCGCGGGGGTGTGCGCGGCGCTCGCGATGCTGTCGTGGTCCGAGAGCGTCCATCACGCCGTCGAGACGGCGTTGTTCTTCTTCACTTGAGGTGGTCGTGACGTCGACGTGCTCCGTCTCCGGTCCGCTCGTCCTCGTGGCTACTATTGCCACTAGTAGTGCCACGGTCGCCGCGACCCCCGCGCGGGCGAACGAGGCAGGGGTGACGCTGGACGCCTACGTCGAGCGCGTCCTCGCCGGACCGAGCGCGCGTGTGCTCGATGCGCGGGCGGCCGAGGGCGCGTCGCTCGTCGAAGGCGCGGGCGCGTGGCCGAACCCTGCGCTGAGCGTCGAACGCCAGAGCGGCCCCGTCGCCGAGCAGACGACAGGCTCGCAAGATGCGGCGCTGTTCGAGCTACCGCTGGTCTTTCCCGGACGCCTCGCTGCGGTGCACGACGCCGCGGCGGCGCGTGGCGACGCGGCGGCGCACGAGCGACGCGGCGGGCTCGCGCGACTTCGCCTGGACGCGACCGTGACGTACCTCGACGTCGTTCGGCAGCAGCGACGCACTCGCACGCTGGCCGATGCTCGTGATCGGCTCGCGCCGATCGTCGAAGGCGCGCGCAAGCGCGCGGAAGCTGGGGAGAGCGCGGGCGGCGACCGGCTCCGCCTGGAGGTCGAGCTGGCGCGGCTCGACGACGACCTCCGAGCCGCAGCCAGCGACGCGTTCGCCGCGCATCGGCGCGCGGAGGCGCTCGCGGGCGCGCCGCTCCCCGCGTTCATCACGGGGGAACCGTCGATCGCCCCGGCGCCTGCGCGCACGGACACGGGGCGCGCCGAGCTCGACGCGCTCACGGCGCGAGCGCGCGCGGCCGAGCACGAGCAGAGCGCCGCATCGCTGCGCCTCATCCCCGACGTCGTTGTCGTCGGCGGGCCATCCCTGCTGAACGCGGGGGCACCGGACTTCGCCGTCGGCTACGCGGTCTCGCTGCGTGTCGAGCTGCCGCTGTTCGACCGGGGGCAAGGCGCCGCGGCGGGCGCGCGCACCGAGAAGGCGCGCGTGGACGCCGAGCGAGCGCAGCTCGTCACGAGCTACCAGGCAGCGTTCGACGTCGCGCGCCGCACCGCCACGGACCGCCGCGAGCGCTCCGTCTCGTTTGCGCGAGACGTCGTGCCGCGCGCCGACGCGCTGTTTTCGTCCGCCTCGAAGTCCGTCGAGGTTGGCGGCGACGCCGGGACCGTGCTGGCGCTCGTCGACGCGGCGCGCACGCAGCGCGAGGCACGCCTGGCGCTCATCGATCTCGAAGCCGCCTCCGCCGTCGCGGACGCCGAGCTCCTGTTCACGAGCGGCGCGTGGGACGCGCCGAAGGACCCTAGCCGATGATGCGCCATCTCCCCTCCGCAGTGACGGTCGCCGTCTTCATCAGCCTGGCGACCGTCGGCTGCCACGGCGACCACCAACACGACGACGAGCACGACGGCGACCACAGCCACGGCCACGCCGCGAGCGACGGCGAGGAGGGTCCCCCGACGCTCGACATCACCCTCTACCAGGGTGGCCTCGAGCTCTTCATGGAGTACCCGTCCTTCATCGTCGGGCAGGACTCGCCGCTCGTCGCCCACCTCACCGACACGCGCGACCCCGAAGCGTTCCACGGCGTCGGCAAGGGCCGGCTGATCGCGACGCTCGCGATGGCGGGGAGCGCCGAGCAGGAGCGCTTCGTCGCCGAGGCGCCGCAGCGCCTCGGCGTGTTCAAGCCGGTCGTGCGGCCGACGCGGGCGGGCGCGGCGACGTTGACGCTGCAGCTCGAGGGCGAGCAGGCCTCCGGCGTCATTCACGTCGGCGACGTCGTGGTCCATGCGACGCTCGCCGACGCGACCAAGGCGGGGCCCGAGGAGGCAGAGGGCGGCGAACAGCCGGCCGCGTACTTCAAAGAGGCGCAGTGGAAGACCGTCTACGCGACCGCGCTCGTCGAGAAGCGCGTGCTGCAAGGCGGCATCGCGACCACGGGCGAGATCGAGCCCGTCGCGGGGCAGGCGGCGGAGCTCGCGGCGCCGGTCGCGGGCCGCGTCGTCACCGGCCAGGTCGTGCCGCATGTCGGCCAGCGCGTGAAGCGCGGTGAGCTGTTGCTGTCGCTCGTGCCGACCGGGGCCGCGGCGGCGTCGGATCGCGCGTCCGTCGAGCTCGAGCTCGTGCGCGCGCAGGCCGAGCTCGGGTTGGCTGCGCGCGACGCGGCGCGTACGAAGGAGCTGCTCGCCGCGCAAGCCGTGTCCCAGAAGCAGGCCGACGCCGCGGCCGTCGAGGCGGACGTCGCCGCGGCGCGCGTGAAGGCCGCCGAGCAGCGGCTTGCCAGCTTCGACGCGAGCCAGGGCGGCAGCGGGCGCGGCGGCAGCTCCTTCGACTTGCGGGCACCGCTCGACGGCGTGGTCGCGTTCGCGCAGCTGACGCCCGGCCAGGTCGTGGAAGGCGGCACGCGCCTCGTGACCATCGTCAACGCGGAGCGCCTGTGGCTGCGCGCTCACCTGCCCGATGTCGACGTCGCCCGCGCCGGCAACGAGATCCCGGGCGCAGCCTTCTCCGTGCGGGGCTTCTCGCGCGAGTTCTTCGTCGGGCCGCCGGACGGCAAGCTCGTCGCCATCGGCGCGGTCGTCGATGCCGACACGCGCACCGTCCCCGTCGTCTTCGAGTTGAAGAACCCTGACGGCCTGTTGAAGCCGGGCATGTTCGCGAAGGTCTCCATCCTCACCGGCGAGAGCGTGCAAGGTGCGGCGGTACCCGAGCAGGCCATCGTCGACGACGACGGCAAGCTCGTGGTCTACGCGATGGCGGACGGCGAGCACTTCTTCAAGCGACGCGTCACGCTCGGCATCCGGTCCGACGGCTACGCGCAGGTGCTCGACGGGGTCACCGAGGGCGAGCGCGTGGTCACGCGCGGCCCCTACGAGATCAAGCTCGCCAACTCGGGCGGCATCCCCGCCCACGGCCATCAACACTGAGGGAGGCGCGTCACCATGACGACGTTGTTCAATCGCCTCATTCGCTGGTCCATCGACAACCCGCTGCTCGTCGTGCTCGCGTCGGCGGCGCTCGTCGTCTACGGCATCGTCGCCGTGCGCTCGATGCCCATCGACGTCTTCCCCGACCTGACGGCTCCGACCGTGGTCATCGTCACCGAGGCCCACGGCCTGGCCCCCGAAGAGGTCGAGACGCTCGTGACGTTCCCCATCGAGACCGCGATGAACGGCTCGAGCGGCGTGCGACGCGTACGCTCCGCGTCGGGCATCGGCATCTCGATCGTCTGGGCCGAATTCGACTGGAGCGTCCCGGTAGCTGCGGCGCGCCAGACCGTGACCGAGAAGCTGCAGCTCGCGCAGCCCCAGTTGCCCAAGGACGTCGCCCCGCCGCAGATCGCACCGACGTCGTCCATCATGGGCGAGATCATGTTCCTCGGACTGACGTGGGACGACGCGCATCGCGCGACGGAGCCTGCGCTCGTCGAGCAGCAGATGATGGACGCGCGCACCATCGCCGACCACGTGCTCCGCAAACGACTACTGTCGGTGCCGGGCGTCTCCCAGGTCATCCCCATCGGCGGCGCGGTTCGCCAGGCGCAGGTGTTGCTGCGACCGGAGTCGCTGGCCGCCTACCAGCTCGACTTCGAGGACGTCGCAACGGCGCTCGCGACCACGAACCAAAACGCGTCGGGCGGCTTCGTCTCCGACGGCAGCCAGGAGTACTTGCTGCGTGCGGTCGGGCGCTCGCGTGACCTCGCCGGCATCGCCGGCACCGTCGTCACCGTGCGTGACGGGCAGCCGATCACCGTGCGGCAGCTCGCCGACGTGAGGTACGGGCCGAAGACCAAGCGCGGGGAAGGGTCGACCAACGCGACGCCCTCCGTCGTGCTGGCGATCCTGAAGCAACCGTCCGCGAACACGCTGGCGCTCACGCGCGACATCGACGCGGCGCTCGACGACCTGAAGGCAGGCCTGCCGCCGGGCCTCGTCGTCAATCGGGACGTGTTTCGGCAGGCGAGCTTCATCTCGTCGGCCGTCGACAACGTGGCCGCGGCGCTGCGCGACGGCGCGGTCCTCGTTGCCATCATCATCCTCGTCTTCCTGGCCAACGCACGCGCAACCTTCATCTCGCTGGCGTCGATCCCGGTTGCGCTCGTCGTCGGCGTGCTGGCGCTCAAGGCGCTCGGCATCACCCTCAACACGATGACCATCGGCGGCCTCACCATCGCCATCGGCTCGCTCGTGGACGACGCCGTCATCGACGTCGAGAACGTGTTCCGGCGCCTGCGCGAGAACGCGCGCCTGCCTGCCGAAGCAAGACAGCCGGTGCCGGACGTCATCTACCGCGCGTCCGTCGAGGTCCGCACCTCCATCGTCTACGCGACCGCCATCATCATCATCGTCTTCGTGCCGCTGTTCTTCCTCTCCGGGCTCGAAGGGCGGATGCTCGCGCCGCTCGGGCTAGCGTTCATCGTCGCCATCGCCGCGTCGCTGATCGTCGCCGTCACGCTGACGCCCGCGCTGTGTGCCTGGTTGCTGCCGAAGGCGCGGGCGCTCGCGCACGACGAGGGTCGCGTCATCGGCGCGCTCAAGCGCGTCTACGCCCCCAGCCTCGACCGCGCGCTGGCCCGCCCCGTCGTCGTGCTCATGGCGGCGTTTGCCGTCTCTCTCGCGACGCTCGGTGTGGTGCCGTTCCTCGGCCGCTCGTTCCTGCCCGAGTTCAACGAGGGCGCGCTCACCATCAACGCCATCACGCTGCCCGGCACCTCGCTCGCCGAGAGCGACCGGCTCGGGCGGCGCGTCGAGCAGACGCTGCTGACGTTCCCGGAGGTCACGGCGACGTCGCGGCGGACGGGACGAGCGGAGCTCGACGAGCATGCCCAGGACGTGAACGCCGCCGAGATCGACGTCAGCCTCGACTTGCCACGGGGCACGCGAACCAAGGACGAGCTGCTCGCCGACATGCGCACGGCGTTGGGCTCGGTCGGCGGCGTCGTCGTCACGATCGGGCAGCCCTTGTCGCACCGCATCGATCATCTGTTGTCGGGGACGCGCGCTGCCATCGCCATCAAGATCTTCGGCGACGATCTCGACGACCTCCGGACCATGGCTGAGCAGGTGAAGCAGATCGCCGAGCAGGTCCCGGGCGCGGTCGACGTGTCCCTCGAGCAACAGCCGAACATCCCCGAGGTCGAGGTCGTCGGCGACCGTGACGCGCTCGCCCGCTATGGCATGACCACCGGCGTGCTGGCCGAGGCGGTCGAGCGTCGCTTCGCGGGCGAGACGGTCGGCGTGCTCATCGAAGGCCAGCGCACCGTGGATGTCGTCGTGAAGCTCGCGGTCGACCGCACCACGCGCGTCGACGAGGTTGGCGACACGCGCATCGAGACCCCCGTAGGTCCGAGTGTGCCGTTGCGCGCGCTCGCCCACATTCGTCGCGACGCGGGACCAAACACCATCGTCCGTGAGGGCGTGCAACGGAAGATGGTCGTGCAGGCGAACGTCTCTGGCCGCGACCTGACCGCGGTCGTCGACGAGATTCGCGCGAGGGTGGCGGCGGGCGTGAAGCCGGCGCAAGGCATGTACCTGGTCTACGGCGGGCAGTTCGAGAGCGCCGTTGACGCAGCGCGCACGATCGGTGCGCTCTCGCTGCTCGCGCTCGTCGCCGTCTTTGCGCTCCTGGTGCTCGCGTACGGTTCCGTGCGAAATGCGCTGCTGACGCTCGTGAACCTGCCGCTCGCGCTCATCGGTGGGGTCATCGCGCTCGCGCTGACGTCGGGC
The DNA here is from genome assembly GCA_016177705.1 of Deltaproteobacteria bacterium. Classification (GTDB taxonomy): domain Bacteria; phylum Myxococcota; class UBA727; order UBA727; family VGSZ01; genus JACOUT01. Next base: position 139,514 of record JACOUT010000012.1, on the reverse strand, counting down.
AGCCTCAGCACGCCGGCGCTCGTCGGCTTCATCACGCTGTTCGGCATCGCGACCAGAAACGGCATCCTGCTGGTCACGCACTACGATCACCTGTTGGCCGAGGGCCTCAGCGTGCAGCAAGCGGTGCGGCGCGGATCGATGGAGCGGCTCGCGCCGGTCCTGATGACCGCGCTGTGCGCCGGCCTCGCCCTGATCCCGCTCGTGCTCGCGGGCGCGGAGGCCGGCAACGAGATCCAGGCGCCCATGGGTGTGGTCATCCTTGGTGGGCTGTTGTCCTCCACGCTGCTCAACATGGTCGTGCTGCCCGCGCTCTTCCTGCGCTTTGGCAGGAAGCGCGCGGAGCCGCCGGTGATCGAGACGCCGTGACCCCGGCTCGGTGTCGGCCTGACGGCGTCAAGCCCTCGCTTCGCGGTGTTTCGGCTTGCGCACCCTGTCCCACCTCAAGGATCCGCCACTACATTCCGATGAGGGGGAATGCGCTCCCTCCTCCGCACCTTCGCGCTCGCCCTCCCCGTCGTGCTCGCCGCCGCCTGCGGCCCCCTGGAAGGCGACGCCGATTGGGTCGCCGCCGAGCAGGCCGAGCTCGCGCGCGCGCTGCCGGACGTCGCCGAGCCGACGGCGCCGGGCGACGAGGCCGAGCAGCCTTATGCCGCGCTGCCGCCCGCCGACCCCACGCTCGTGCTCGCGCGCGATCTGACGCTGCCGTCGCCCGCCGAAGAGTGGCAGCACGCCCCGGACAGCGACGACGCGCAGGGCGCCGACGGCGCCGGCGACGGACGTGCGCCGCACTGAGCTCGCCTACTCCGCGGCTTCGACGGCCCTCGCCGCGGGCGCGATGCGCTCGTGCGCTTCCTGACCGAGCAGATAGGCCACCACGTCGGCTGCGCCGTAGTCGTCCTGCCCGGGCCCCAGATACCGAGCCACCTCGACGAGGTCGTCGCCGGCGGTGACGATGGGCGGCTCGAGAGCGCCGCTCCTGGTCGGCAGCGCCAGGCCGACAGTGGCGGTCAGGCCGTTGCACAGACAGGCGCGCCCCACCGTGTCCTCGAGCTTGCCGCCCTTGGCGACGAACTGATCGACCGGCTCGGATGCGCAGCGGTAGCCGACCGTACCGTCGGGACGCTTGTACGCCTCGCGCAGCACGCCGATATTGCACACGCGCTCACGCGCGTCGCGCACGGCGCCGTCGCTGATGGTGCCCGCCACCTGCACCACCTTGAAGGGGAAGCCGGTCGGCGAGGCGCGCGCATCGGTGCGCACGCGCAGGTGCCCGGCGCGCGCATCGGCGACGATGCGGCGGCGCAGGTCGGGATCGATGCCCGACTCACGGCAGAAGGCGAACGCGGTGCCGACCTGGATGCCGGCGGCGCCGAGCGCCTGCGCTTGTCGCAGCCCCTCGGGCGTGCCGCGCTTGCCGGCGAGCCAGAACGGCAGGCCGAGCGCCTTCAGCTTGTCGAGGTCGACTTCGTCGCGCGGGCCGTAGATGGGCTCGCCGTCGGCGTTCAGCTCGACGTTGCCGCGCGGCGGCGCGTTGTGACCCCCGGCGGTGGGCGCCTCGACCACGAAGCCCTCGATGCTGCCGTCGGCGCGCTTGACCATGGCGAGCGCGAGCGCGTTCGACGACACGATGGGGAAGAAGCGCGGGCGCACCAGCGCCGGTCGATGCTGCCACTCGGGGAACACCGCCGCCGGGTCGAACGCGATCTTGTAGTCGTCGTTCTTGTCCGCGCCGTCGACGTAGATGGGGTAGGTGGCGCGCTGGTGGCGCGCCAGCAGGTCGAGCGCGCCCGGGATGCGCAGCGGGATGCCCGCCCCCATGATCACGGTGTCGACGCCGGCAAGCATGGCCCCATAGAGCGTGGCCAGGCTCGGCAGCGCGATCTTCTCGAGGAGGTTGATGCCGACAGCGTTGCCGTGCCCCTCGCGCGCCAGCGTCACCTCGACGAATGCGCCGACCACGGTGAGGCGCTGGTTCTTCGGTGTCGGGTCGAGGCTCCACATCTCGGGAAGTGGCGGCCGCTTGCCCTCGTTCCCGCCGGGCGCACGGTAGTAGCGCTCCTCGATCTCCCGCGCGGCGGTGCGGTCTGGGAAGGTGCGCAGCACGCGCAGTACGTTCTGCTCGCCGTGCCACAGGCGTATCGACAGCACGTTGCCGATACCGACCCCCGACACCACGCCGAGGTGACCGAGCGAGGCGACCGCGCGGGCCAGGCGCCACGACGACACGGCGACGCCCATGCCCCCCTGAATCACGATCGGGTTGGGCCGCGTCGACGACGGCGAGGAGACGGGGCCTGGTGCAGTGGGAGTCATGAACGACCTTCTTGAGAGGGGTGCGCCCGTCGGCGCCGGCGACGGCGATGCTCAGGCTGGGGGCAAGGGCCGCTGCTCGGGGGGCAACGCCGCCGCGAACAGGGCTTCGATTTCCTTCACGTGCTGCCCGAGCGTTGCGGAGGTCCAGTCGGTGGTGTCGATGGCGGGCAGGCAGGTGATAGCAACGTTGGTGCGTGTCAGCCGCACGGCCTTGGCCGGCCAGGCGCGGTGCGAGCCCGCGATCACGACCGGCACGATGGGCAGCTTGGTCTCGAGCGCGAGGCGAAAGGCGCCACGCTTGAAGGAGCGCAGTCGACCGTCGGGCGCGCGGTGACCCTCAGGCCAAATGAAGACGGAAAGCGCGTGCCGCTTCACGAGCGCGCACAGCACCTGCAGCGACTTGAGCGCCTGGCGGGCGTTCTTGCGGTCGATGCGCAGGTGGCCCGACAGCCAGTAGTACTGGCCGAAGAACGGGTAGAAGATGATCTCCTTCTTGGCGACGCCGACGGTGCCGACCGGCGCGAGCCAAATGCCGAGCGCGATGTCGAGGAGGGAGGCGTGGTTTGCGACGTAGATCGCGGGTCGGTCACGGTCGAGGTGCTCGACGCCGCGCACGTGGTACGCACTGCCCGTGAGCCAGACGGCGAGCCCGCCGGTGAACTGGCCCGTGACGTTGCCGATCTTGATGCGCGCCTTGCGAGAGGGCAGGCACACGAGCAAGGCCGCCAACACGATGGGCGCGCACACCGCATAGACGCAGACGGCGAAGGTGATGCGCAGCGCTGCCGACAGCGCGCTCAGTTGCCGTTCCTCCACGACGCGCGCAGGGCCGAGGTGACGTTCGCGCGGCGGCTGCGGCGGCTGCGCGCACGACGCGTCGGCCGCGTTCACACGTTCGGGTGGCGGGTCGTGCGTCAGCACGCGCGCCAGGCTGGTGTCCGTCGCTGGTGAGACCATGGGCTCTGCCGTGTTCTGACAGCATCGCCGACGGGCGCAATAGACGACGGCTCGACCAACGACCCCTATTGCGTGGTCGAGCGCTCTGCCTCGTCGGCCGTGGCGGCAGCACCGGCGGCCGCGCGCGGCGGCAGCAGTGCGTAGCCGACGACGAGTCCGGCGACCATGGCGATGGTGCTGGCGGAGAGGACGCCGAGCTTGGCCGCGCCGAGCAGCGCCTTCTCGGTGAAGGCGAGCTGCGCGACGAACAGCGCCATGGTGAAGCCGATGCCGGCGGTAACGCCGAGCACGACGATGTGGCGCTTGGTCAGTCCGACGGGCAGCAACGCGACCTTCAGCCGGGTCGCGAGTGCGGTGGCGAGCGCGATGCCGATCGGCTTGCCGAGCACCAGGCCAACCACGACGCCGACGGTGATGCGCGCGCCCGCACCGTCGACGCCGACGCCCGCCAGCGACACGCCGGCGTTGGCGAGGGCGAACAGCGGCATGATGCCGAAGGCGACCCAAGGGTGCAGTGCCTCGATCAGGCTCTCGGCAGGCGAGACGCCGCGCCACGGCACCACCGGCGTCACCATGCCGATGATGACGCCGGCGATAGTGGGGTGGATGCCGGCCGCCGAGATGCCGGCCCAGACCACCACGCCCGGCACGAGGTACAGGGCGTGGCGCCGGACGCCGAGCGCGCGCAGCGCGAACACCAGGGCGAGGCCGAGCGCCGCCGTCAGCAAGCCGCGCGGCTCGACGCCGGCGGAGTAGAAGACCGCGATGATGACGATGGCGATCAGATCGTCGATGACGGCGAGCGCGAGCAGCAGCACGCGCAACGCCGGCGGTACGCGTGATCCAAGCAGCGTCAAGACGCCGACGGCGAACGCGATGTCGGTGGCGGTGGGCACCGCCCAGCCCCGGCGCGCCTCGGGAGCGCCGGCCAGCACCACGAAGATGATGGCGGGGGCGATGACGCCACCGAAGGCGGCGATTACCGGCAGCGCAGCACGTCGCCACTCGGACAGCTCGCCGTTGTAGATCTCGCGCCGGATCTCGAGCCCGACGACGAAGAAGAAGATGACCATCAGGCCGTCGTTGACCAGCCACTCGAGCGTCTTCTCCGCCGCGAACTCGCCGACGCGCACGCCGATGGGCGTGTGCCAGAGATGGACCCAGGCGTCGGCCCACGGCGAGTTGGCACACAACAGCGCGACCACGGCGGCGGCAATCAAGACGACACCGCTCGCCGCCTCGATGCGCAAGAAACGCTCGAGCGGCCGCGTCGCGAAGCGCGCCACGCGAAAGAGCGGCTCCCACGCTTCCGGCGGAAAAGAGCTGAGGTCGGCCGGGCCGACCGTGGGGTTGGGCTCGCGCTTCGGGGTCGGTTCGGTCACGGTGTCCCACCGGCGCGCTGCGCCGCGTGGGTGGCGGCCCGACCACCCGCTGTCCTGCGGCGTGCGCCGCACCCTTCCATCGAGGGAGGCACTGTACACCGAAGTCCCACGCGAGCGAAGCGCGGCACAGGGAGCTACGCTTGGGGCGTGCTCCGTGCGTCGCTGGTGCTGCTGTTGTCGGTCGCCGCTGCCGTGCTGTGGGCGTGCCCGGCACCGCTGCTCGGCTGCGCCGTCGACGACGAATGCCCCGGCGCCATGACCTGCCAGACGGGCGTGTGTGCCATCGATGAAGGTGGCGGCGAGGGTGAGGGTGAGGGCGAAGGCGAGGGTGAGGGCGAGGGTGAAGGCGAGGGTGAGGGCGAGGGTGAAGGCGAGGGTGAAGGCGAGGGTGAAGGCGAGGGTGAAGGTGAGGGTGAAGGTGAGGGTGAAGGTGAGGGTGAAGGTGAGGGCGAGGGTGAAGGTGAGGGCGAGGGTGAAGGTGAGGGCGAGGGTGAGGGCGAGGGTGAAGGTGAGGGCGAGGGTGAAGGTGAGGGCGATCCCGGCTGTACCGGGGACTCCGATGGCGACGGGTACGGTGCTGGGTGCGCGGCTGGGTCCGATTGCGACGAGACGAACGCGGCGCTGCACCGCGCGATGTCGCTCGCCATCGACGCGGACGAGGACGGCGCCACCTTCGGCAACCCGCGCCCGTTGTGCACCGACGGCACCATGCCGCAAGGGTACGCCCCGGCCTCGACGCCGATGGACTGCGACGACACCGACGATCAGGTGCAGACCGACTGCGGTAGCTGCGTCACGCGCGACATGTTCGGTCGCAAGCTGCTCGCCTGCTCGGACTTGAAGGACCACTACCCGGCCAAGACGTCCTGCGAAAACAAAGGACTCGACCTCGCGTCCGTCCATATGATGGAGGAGGTCGCGTTCATCGAGGAGACCATCGAGGTGCTCGGCTTCCCCGCGCTACCGGGCAGCAACTTCGGCCTCACCTGGATCGGGCGCTTCGAGAGCCCGGTGCAGTGGTACGACGGCAGCGCGCTCGACTTCGCTCACTACGTCGAGGGCGGCAATCCCAGCGGCGACGCCGTGGGCGGCAATGGCGGCGAGCTGTGTGTCACCATCACCTCGAACGGCCGCACCTGGGACGACGAAGACTGCGGCGGCCACCTGCACCCGTACTTGTGCGCCGAGCCACCGTGACCGGGAAGCCCGGCGCCAACACCGGCGGACTGTGCGTAAGATGGATGAGGTGCGCCCATAGCTCAGCTGGATAGAGCACCGGCCTTCTAAGCCGGGGGTCTTGGGTTCGAGTCCCAATGGGCGCGTTCCATGTTCTCCGTCACGACGCGCTATGTCGTGCGCGCTCGCACCCGCCCAACCGATCGGGCCGAGGCGCTACCCTCCAAGGCGATGGACCTGGGATCGCTCATGGGGCGCATGCGCGAGCGCGAGCTTTTGCTCGACGGACGAGTGCGCCTCGCCGGCTCCATCGTGTTGCTGCTCTGGTTCTTCCACTTCGTCCGCTACGTCTGGGTGCTGCGTCAGCCGGAGCAGATGCTCTGGATGTGCCACACGTCGACGCTGCTGCTCGCGCTCGGCCTGCTCGCCTCCTCGGCGAGCGCCGTTCGCGTGGGCGCGCTCTGGTCGGTCGGCGGCTTCCCGCTGTGGGTGCTCGACGTGGTGCTGCGCGGCGAGACCACGCGCGTCTCCGTGCTCTCGCACATCCTGGTGCCGCTGCTCGGCGTCGCCGCGCTCACCCAGGTGCGCTGGCGCGGTCGCGTCGTGCTCGGCGCCATCGGCTTCCACGCCTTGTGCTGGGCCTTGGCGCGCGCCCTCGGCACGCCGCAGGGCAACGTCAACCTGGCGCATCAGGTCTACGACATCTTCGGCACGCAGATCGTGCGCTCCTATTGGCTCTACCTCGCCGTCACCAGCGCGGCGATGTGGGGCGCGCTCGCGCTCATCGCGCTCGTGCTCGCGCGCAGGTTCGCGCCCGACGCAGAGCTGCTGGCGGTCGCCCCGGAGCTGGCGGCTGCGGCGCGCGTCGTCGAGCGGGCGGCGCCCGAGCCCGAGCCCGAGCCCGCGGCGAACGCCGAGCCCGGCTTCCGCCTCGCCCCCAAGATCTCCCCAGAGCAGCGCAAGGCGTGGCTCGAGCAGCAGCGGCGCGGGGCCGGACGCACCTCGTCGCCGCCCCGCGCTTTCACGCTGATGGAGATGATGGTGGTGGTGTCGATCCTGGCGGTGCTCGCGGCCATCGCGGTGCCCGACCTGACGCCCGCCGTGCACAACGCCAAGCTGCGCGCCCAGATCGACGAGGTGGCGTCGTTCATCGAGAACGCGCGCCGAAGCGCGCGCGGCGAGGGGCGCTGTTACCGCGTGGTGCAGACGGGCGCCTCGCTGCAGATGCAGCGCCGGGGCAACGCCGACTGCTACACGCCGGTGAACGGCACCTTGAGCGGCGGCGGCTGGAGCGCGGTGGCCGCCACGCTGACGCCGCCGGCCGGCTTCACCTACACGCTGCAGTCGGTGCCCAACGAGCTGGTGTTTCGGCCGAGCGGGCGCGTGCGTGGCGACGGAGACCTCGACGTCACCGACGACGGCGCGCGCGTGGTCATCCAGTACGCTCGCATCCCGCAGCGCCACGTCGAGGTGCTGATCACCTCGCAAGGCCGTCTGTGCCCGCTCATCAACGCGGGCGCGCCGGTCGCGATTTCGGTGCCGGTGGTGTGCGGCACCGGCTTCGGCGCGGATGGCGCCGGCGGCGGCGGTGGCGGAGGCGTTGCCGGCGTCGCTGGCGGCGGCGGCCTCGGTGGCGGCGGAGGCTGCGGATGACGCGCGGCTACGTCATGCTCGAGGCGCTGATCTCGGGCGCGCTCTTGGCCGTCGTCCTCGGCACCACGCTGTCGCTGATCGCCGCGTATCGCGTCGAGGTCACCATGGCTGCTCGTCGCGCCGAGGCCTCGTCGCTCGCCATGGCCACCGCCGACGAGCTGATGGCGCGGCCGCACACCACGGGCAGCCAGGCGCTGGCCGCGGTCACCGGGCACCCCGGCTTCCGATCGGGTTGGACCATCGCCAACATGGCGCTGCCGTCGACGCCGCCGCTGCCCGGGGCCAACGCCGTGCACCGCATCACCGTCACCGTCGAGTACCCGACCGGACAGGGTCTGAAGACCATGACCATCCAGCGCTTGAAGAGGAAGTTCCCGTTGCCGTGAGCAAGCGCTCCCTCCCTGCCTTCACGCTCGTCGAGATGCTGATCGGCGCGTCGCTCGCGCTCATGATCGCGGGCGCGGCCATGGGCGTGCTGCTCGGCGTGCAGCAGGTGCAGCGCGACGCGCAGAGCAGGAACGCCATCGCGCGTGACTCCCAGTTCGCGGTCGAGCACCTCGGCTACGACCTGCAGTACCTCGGCGTCGGCGTGCCGCGCGGCACCAGCCTCGACGCGGTCACGGGCGAGCTGCGGCCGGCGGTGCGTATCGCCACCAGCACCTACTTCGCGTTCGTCGGCGACTTGCCCTACCCGAACTCGGAGCTGAACGGTGTCGCGGTGCTGAACGACATCAAGGGCGAGACCACGCCGCCCGACGGTGGCGACGACGACGAGGTGATCGTCACCTCCGAGCTTTCGCCGTGCGCGCCGGAGGCGAGCGGCGCCTCGGGCTACGCCTGCGACCAGCACCTCGTCAGCGGGCTGCCGATCGGCGCCACCGTCGCCGACAAGTGCGTCGAAGGCACTCCCGGCAGGCGCCTGTGCCCTTGGGGGCTCGGCAAGTGGCAGAGGGACGGCAACAACTCCGTGTCGCTGGTGTTCACCGGACCGCAGGGCGACTGGTCGCACCTGCGTTGGGCGATGGGCGCCGGCGGTGGCGCTGGTGGCTGGAGCTCCATCGGCGAGGCGGCCGGCCCGCACTTCGACTCGCACGCGCAGCTCGACCGCGCGCCCTTCACCTCGAACCCCTCGGGCGTCGGCACGGTGGCGCAGCTCGACCGCGTGTTCTACTCGCTCGAGGCCGTCGGCGGCGGCGCGTGCCCGAACACGGGCACCGCCGGCACCAACTGTGTGCTGACGCGCCGGCAATGCTGGGGCCCGCTCGGCGACCCCGGCAACGCGAGCTTTCCGGCCGTGGCGGCGGGCGTGATTCGCAGCGACGCGAACCCGGCCAACTGCGCCGCACCGGACGACGGCACGCCCTGGGAGACCGTGATCAACGGCGTCGACCTGATGACGTTCCGCTACTTTCGTCGCCCCGGCGAGGAGCTGTTCGCGCCGCTCGACGCCACCGACGCGAGCCAGGTGCAGTACGTCGAGGTCGAGCTGGTGATCTCTCGCCTGCTCGCCGGCTCGCCGGTGCTGCAGACCCAGCGCATGACTCGGCGGTTCTACCTGGAGAATTCGGGCGGCTTTGACGGCGCCGGCGCCGGAAGCTGTGCGCCGGGCAGCGACCCGTGGTGCGGGAGGCCCTGATGGCGAGTGCGCGACACGACCCCAAGGGCTTCGTGCTCATCATCGTCGCCGTCTGTGGCATCGCCATGGTGGTGATCGCGATGGCGATCGTCGTCACCGGTGGCGCCGGGCAGATGAACGCCATCAAGGATGTCAGCACCGATCGCTCGATCACGATCGCGGAGTCGGGCCTGCAGCGCGCCACCGCCTACGCCACCGCCATTACCGCCGCCGAGAAGGACTTCGACAAGGCGCTCGATCCGTCGTTGTCGGTCAACTGCGGAGCACCCGCCAGCCCGATCGCGCCTGGCACGCCCCGCTACGCCGACGCCGCCAGCACCGTGCAGTGGCCGAGCGGCAGCGGCATCACCTACCAAGTGGTGGCGTTCAACGACGGCGCCTACCTGACGCGCTTCGACGACGACTTCGACGACATGCTGCCGAACGCCCAGCTCGGCGCGTTCTCGGGCAACAACCCCGTGAACGGCTGCGCCGAGGGCCCGGGCGTGATCAACAACCCGTTCCGTGACCGAAACCGCGCGGTCTGGGTCTCGGTCATCGGCATCTACCCCGGCACCGACCCGGCCACGGCCAAGCACCACACCTCGCTGCGGCGCTTCTACGTCGCCAACGCGGCCACACCGCCGCACTTGATCCGCGTCGGCGGCGACCTCACCACCGGTCACCTCATGTTCTGCTCGGAGAGCGGCGACATCGCCGTCTACGGCGACGCCACGTTGTCGAACCAGACCGACACCTGCGGCACCGTGCAAGTGCAGGGCACCATCGCGAATTCGTCGCAGGCGGCCGACTGCTCCGGCTACGGTCTGGCGTGCTCACACGGCACCGACACCGGTGGCATCGCCTTCCCGGGTTCACTCTCCGTGCCGTCGGCTACGGACCCGGCGTGGTTCACCTGGAGCTCGGGGTGCAATTTCTACGTGGACGCAAGCGGGCTGTACTTCTGGGACGCGGCGACCCCGGCGTGTGCGGCGCGCGGCGGGGGTCCTCCGCCGTCGACCGACTCTTGCTGGATCCCGCTGATCTACGTCGATGGCGGCGGGGCACCACGGAACGCCCTCGGCTGGGCCGATATCGTCGAAGGGGTCGGCACCGCCGACTGGCGTCCGCACGCCACCACGGCCGCCACGCTGGCGTCGCTGCCACCGAATGGTCCCCAGACCGGTCGCGTGTTCGGTGGCGGCCCTCCGAGCCACCCGCAGTGGAGCACCTGCCAGGGCGCGACGGCGTACACGTGGCGGCCGCCGGGCGGCGGTACTCCGGTCGGGTGCCAGCAGTGCACGCTTGGCACCGACCGCGCCGCGAGCTTCAACGGCGCCGCTTTCTCCTTCAATCCGGCCGACCCCGAGGCCGTGCCGGCCGGCGTGTATTTCATCGACGACGATCATGCCTTCGCCACCATGGGCATGGGACTGCCCGGCACGGACGCCAACGAGGGCGAATGGCCGCAAGCGACCATCATCGTCAACGGCGACGCAACCTTCTCCGGCAGCGGGCGCGTCGGCATTGGCACCGCCAAGGGCCCAGCCGCTACGCCCGCCGCGCCCGCCACACCCGTGGTACCGGCGATGGGGTTCCCGTCGCTCGTCGTTGGCGGCGACCTCTCGGTCAGCGCGGGTGCCAACTGGGCGTTCGGCGGGGCCGTCTGGGTGGACGACGACGCGACGTTCGCCGGTGGCTCCAACGTCGAGCTGTACGGCCCGCTCACGGTCGGTGACGACCTGACGATCGGTGGAGGCGGCAAGCTCGACGTGGTGCTGACTACCGAGATGGTGCAGCCGCTGGCGTCGAACGTGCTGGTGGCGGCGACAGGCTCGCGCACCTTGCGTTAGCGTTGAGCGAGATGAGCGGCGACCAGCCCTTCCCGCAGCCCTTCGGCCCCTACGTGCTCGAGCGCTTCGTCGCGTCCGGTGGCATGGCCGAGGTGTTCCTGGCGCGCCGCACCGACGGTGCGCTGCCGCCGGAGCTGCGCCTGTGCGTCAAGCGCATCCTCACCGAGGTGCAGAAGCAGCCCGAGTACGTGACGATGTTCAAGGACGAGGCGGCGCTGTCGATGCGCCTGATCCACCCGAACATCGTGCGCGTCTTCGACTTCGGCGATGTCGGCGGTCGCCTGTACATGGCCATGGAGTACGTCGACGGCATGGACATCGGCACGCTGCAGCGCAAGCTGCGCGTCAAGAGCGAGGCCCTGTCGGTGCAACACGCGCTGCAGATCGGCGTCGACATCTGCGCGGGCCTGGCGCACGCGCACACGCTGGTCGACGAGCAACGTCGGCCGCTCAAGCTGATTCATCGCGACGTCAGCCCGCAGAACATCATGATCTCCGCGAAGGGCGAGGTGAAGCTCACCGACTTCGGCATCGCCAAGGCCGTCGGGCGCGAGACGCACACCGCCACCGGCATGATCAAGGGCAAGGTGCAGTACATGGCGCCCGAGCAGGCGCTCGGGCAGCACATCGATCAACGCATCGATCAGTTCGCCGCCGGCATCGTGGTCTGGGAGATGGTGACGGGTCAGCGCCTGTTCGCCGACAAGAGCGAGCTGTTGGTGTTCGAGAAGATCATCCGGCAGTCCACGCCCAAGGCCTCGAGCGTGCGCCCCGAGGTGCCCGCGGTCGTCGATCAGGTGATCGCGCGCGCGCTCGCCAAGAGCCCCGACGAGCGCTACCCGGACATGCGCGCCTTCGGCGCCGCGCTGTCGGCTGCGCTGGCACAGACCAGCAGCCAGGCCTTCGGCGGTGCCGGCGGACGGCGCGTCGACCTCGCCGCGATGGTCAGCTACGTCATGGGCCAGGGGCCGGCGCCCGCCGCCGTGGCGCCGCCACCCGAGGCCACCACGTCGCGCTCCACCGTCAACCTGGCGGCGACGCCGAGCCCGCGGCCCGCCACCGGCCCGGCGCGCCTGCCCACCAGCAGCATGACGCCGTTGCCGGTGCCCTCCGCGGCCACGCGCTCGTCGTCGGGCATGACGGTCTCGGCGCCGGATCCCGGCGCCTCCTGGGGCACGCCCGGCACCGGTTCGAACGGCGCCGCGGGCGTCGAGCCCTTGCGGCCGAGGAGCAACCCCGCCTCCCAGGTGATGGCGCCGGCCGCGCCGCGCGGCCTGCCGGTGGGCGCGCTCGCCGCCACGCTGGTGCTCGGCCTGGTGGCGGGCTTCGCAGCGGCCAAGCTGATCGGCAAGCCTGACGTCGCTGCGCAGGCGGGCTGCGGCGCCATCAACCTCGAGGCCATGGTCATCGCCAACGACGAGCTGCAATCGGCGCAGGACGCCATCAATGCCGGCGACTTCGCGCGCGCCGAGTCGCTGGCGCTGCGCTCGAACAGCCGGAGCGCGAGTCCCAAGGGCCACTACCTGCTCGGCCAGCTCGCCATGCGCGTCGGCGACACCGGCCGTGCGCTCGAGCACTACCGTTGCGTCACCGTGCTCGCGCCCGACGGCGAGGACGCGGGCAAGCTGCGCGCGGCGCTGCAAGGGCGCTGATCGGCGTCGGCGGATCCGGGCCCCCCTTCGCCGGCGCGCGCGAGCTGCTACACCGACCTCGTGCGCACGCTCTTGACCCTGCTGGTCAGGCTCTATCAGCTCGTGGCACGGCCGCTGCTACCGCCCATGTGCCGCTACTTCCCGTCGTGCAGCGACTACGCGTTGCAGGCGCTGCAGGTACACGGCGCGGCGCGCGGCTCGTGGCTCGCCGTCAGACGGGTGTGCCGCTGCCACCCGTGGCACCCCGGTGGCGTCGACCCCGTGCCCGAGCGTTCCCAGAAATAACCGAGCCGACCGCTCGATCGCGCTTTGCCCCGGACCCCTGCTAGCCTGCCTCCGCCATGGTGGGCGTCCAGCTTTCGCCGGTCCTCCTCGTCGGGGAAGTCGCGCCGCGCCTGCAGGCCGAGCTGGCGCTGCAGGGCCTGCCGTGCGCGGTCGCCTTTGATCAGAACGAGGCCGTCGCGCGCATGCGCTCGACGAGCTTCCCCTTCGTGGTGGTGCCGAGCGTGTTCGGCGACGGCTACTCGGGCGTCAGCTTCACGCAGGGGTTGCTGCAGTACTTCGACACTCAGGTGATCGTGTACGGCAACGGGCTCGAGCAGCACGACCTGTCGGCGCTGCTGCGCACCGGCCGCGTGGCCCACTTCCCCGCCGACGCCGAAGGGCGCGTGATCGCCGACTTCCTGGCGCGACGCACCCGCAGCGCCTCCAAGCCACCGGCGGCCGCGTCGCCGGCGTCGCCGGTCTTCAACCTGACGCCGGGACCGCCTGCGTCGAACCCAGGCTTCCCGCCCGCACCCACCACCGACCCGACGCTGTCGCCCGCCTTCTTCGGTGGCAGTTCCGCGGTGCCGCGGCCGCCGACCATGGGACCGACGCCGGGCCTCTCGATCCCCGCCGCTCCCGCCCCGGCGTCACAGCAGCGGCTCGAGGCGGTGGTCGACGAGCTGGTGCGCACGCAAGCCGAGCTACAGGCCCTGAAGGGGCGTGCTGCCCAGGTGGACCAGGAGCGCGCGGCGCTGCTGGTCGAGGTGGAGGCGGCGCGGCGCAGCAGCATGGCGCAGGTGGCCGAGGTGATGGCGCTGTCCGACGAGGGCGATCCCATCTCGGAGGAGCTGGAGCAACTTCGTGCGCGCAGCGCCAACCTCGAGAACGACCTCGGCGCTGCACGCGCCGAGGCCGACATGCTGCGCGCGGAGCGCGAGCGCCTGGTCGCGGAGGCGGCCGCCAACGCCGGTGTGCTCGCCGAGACGCGGGAGCGCGCCGATGCGGCCGACGCCATGCTCAAGGAGCTGCACGCGGCCCAGACGGCGGAGGTCGCCAAGGCGGCGGAGCTCCGCGCCGAGGTGGAACGCCTGACGGCGGACGCGACCGTCATGCGCGGTGACGTCGCGCGCCTGGCGGCGGACGCCGCGTCTCTGCGCAGCGACGGCGAGCGCGTCGCCGGCGAGGCGACCAGGCTTCATGGTGAGCTGGAGGACGCGCGCGCGCAGCTCGCCGATCACGAACGCGCCCAGGCCGACCTCGAGCGGACCCGGGCCGACCTCGAGCGCCTGAACGGCGAGCTCGCCACCGAGCGCAGCGCGCGCGCCGCACTCGACCAGCAGCTCGCCGCCGAGAAGAGCGCGCACAGCTCCGCGCTCGAGCAGCAGCGCACCGAGCTCGAGCTGCACCACGGCGAGGCGTTGGCCAAAGCGTCGCAGCAGGCGCGCGGCGCCTCCGACGAGGGCGCCGCACTGCGCATCGAGTCGGAGAAGCTCAAGGGCGACCTGGCGGCCGCGCGCACCGACGCGACCACGCTGCGCCTCGACCTGCAGGAGACCACCATGCGCCTCGACGAGGCGATGCAACAGCTCGGCGTCATCGGCGCCGAGCGCGACGCGTTGCGCTCGGAGGCGGCGCCGCTGCGCGACTGGGCCAACCAGCTCGTGCTCGAGCATGCGCGCCAGCAAGAGGAGCTGGAGCGCTTGCGCGGCGCCTCGTCGACGAACGAGGAGCACGTCCGGACCATCGACGAGCTGCAAGCGCAGCTCGAGGCGTTGACCCTCGAGCGCGACCGCCTCAAGGCGCAGGGCGGCGGCGGCTCGGCCGACGCCGAGGTGCTGATGGCGCGCGCCCGGCAGTTGGCCGCCTTGGTGGGGGCGCTCGAGCCCTTCATGTGGGGGCTCACGCAAGCGGCGCAGTTCTTCACCAAGCATCACGTCGACGGCGGCGAGCAGCACGTCAAGCTGCTGCAACAACTGCAGGGCGTGCTGCTGCGGCTGCGCGACGAGATCGCCATGCTCGATCTGAGCTGATCGGCACCGCGACCAAAGCGCCGCCGACTCGCGTTGACGAGCGCGACCGGCGTGAGAGCCTCCCCGGCTTTCCCGGGGATGACCATGATCCGCTCGTCGGCCCTCGCCATCAGCCTCCCGCTCGTCGCCGCCGTGCTCGCCTCGTCGTGCGGCATCGGCGACATCGATCGCACGCAGCCGAACAAGTTGCGAAGGAGCGTGCTCGACGGCGAGTGGTACTACCAGCAGACCGTGGTCGACGTGCCCTACAGCACCTCGTTCACCTTCATCGGCGAGCAGTCCGAGAAGACCGAGCGGCTCACCTGGGACGTGCAGGAGCACTACCTGATCGCCTATCGCTCCTACGACCTGGTCGAGGGGACGGACGGGCCGTCGACGGTGCCGGGCGGCGAGGCCGACAGGGTGGCGCTCGCGGTCTTCCCCATCGAGAGCCACTTCGACGTAACGCGCGAGTACAACGCGCAAACCGGCGAACAGAGCAACGTCATCGTCGAGAACTCGTCCGATCGTCCTTGGTACGAGCGCGAGTGGTTGCGCGTCGACTGGTCGCAGAACTTGGCGCCCACCTTCGACTTCCTGGTGGGCAACGTCACGCAAGCGCCCGGCGCGCACTACGTGCAACAGCCGGGTGACCCCGACGCGCTCGTGTTCGGCGCTCGCGGCGATGACGGCTCGTGGGCCGACTTCCAGGGCGACGCCGTCGCCACGCTCGCGACCGCCGACTACTTCGACGTGGTCCACCACATCTTCGCCACGCCCGAGACCGTGCTGGTCGAGGACTGGGACGGCATGGTCTACGAGGAGCCCGCCTGCTGGTACCTCGGCTGGTACGGCGGCGCGTCCGACTGCGCCTCGGCCGAGATCACCATCCGCTCGTCGTTCCTCAAGGTCGACCCCGAGGACGCGTACCTGCCCAAGAGCTACCCGGACAACGAGATCCTGCGCGACGAGGCGGGTGAGCCGATCCGCGTCGACTACGTCGACCGCGACTCGCTGCGGCCGAACGCCAACGGCTTCGTGGCGCGCGCGTCCTACTTCGACAAGTTCGGCTACTTCCGCACGGAGCGCGAGGCCTACGACCGCCGCCACGGCGAGACCCACTCGGGCAAGGAGTTCTTCATCAACCGCTTCGACATCTGGGCCGACGCGCCGGCCTGTGTGGTCGAGGGTGAGGCAGCGCCCTACGCGAACTGCACGGTGGCGCCGATCGTCTACTACACGTCGCCCGGCTTCCCGCCCGAGCTGCGCGAGCAGGCGCAGATCACCGTCGACGGCTGGAACCGCGCCTTCAAGCGCACCGTCAACAAGCTCAAGTACGACGACGCGCGCACGCTCGATCAGGTCGAGGACGTGGTGGTGCTCGTCGACAACAGCTACGCGTCCGACGGCGCCACGGTGAGCGATCGCGGCCAGCGCCTGGGCGACCTGCGCTTCAACCTGCTCGCTTGGGTCGACAACCCGAACCTGGTCGGCCTGCTCGGCTACGGCCCGGCGTCCGCCGACCCGCTCACCGGCAAGATCGTGCAGGCGAACGCGTTCGTCTACGGCGCCGGCGTCGACGACTTCGCGCAGTTCGGCAAGGAGGTGGTCGACCTGACCAACGATCCTTCGCTGTTCGACCAGTACCTCGCCGGTGAGGACGTGCAGCTCGACGTCTACCTGCGCAAGGCACAGGATGCCGACGCGCGCGAGCGCACGCGTCGCTTCGTCGAGCAGAAGATCGACAGCCCGCGCAACAAGAGCCTGCGCAGCCTCGGCAAGGAAGCGCTGCGACGCGACGGCGGCGCCGAGCGCGCGCGCCTGGAGGCGCTGCGCGACACGCCGCTCGAGCAGCGCTTGATCTCGGACGAGCTGCGCCGCGCCTGGCTGGCCGCGCATGGCGGCGTCCCTGATCAGGCCGACGCCGTCGACCCCGCGCAGGCGGGCCCGCGCGGCTGGGCGATGGGGCGTGCGGCGCGCTTGGAGCGCACGCGCCGTCACCACCTCGAGCAGCACAACATCACGCACACCCGCTACCTCGACTCGTCGGTGACGGCGGTGGCGCTCGAGCTACGCGATCTGCCCGCCGAGGAGCGCTACCAGGAGCTGCGCCGTCGCATCTTCCGCTCCACCGCGGAGCACGAGATGGGGCACAACCTCGGCCTGCGCCACAACTTCGAGGCCTCGACCGACGCGCTCAACTATGGGCGCGCCTACTGGGAGTTGAAGGGCACCGGCGCGCAAGCACTCGAGCCGCCGACGCAAGCGCAGCTCGAGGGCGGCATCCGGCAGCACCAGTACGCCTCGATCATGGACTACGGCTCGCGCTTCATGAGCGACATCGAGGGCCTCGGCCTGTACGACGAGGCGGCCATCGCCTTTGGCTACGGCGACCTGGTCGAGGTGTTCGCCCAAGCACCAAACGAGAACCTGCTCGAGCTGTACACGTTGACCGAGGCGCTGCGCCACCGCCACTACACGCACCTACCAGAGACCTTCAACGGCGTCGACGGCATGCACGACCGCCGGTTGGTGCCATACGCCGCGCTCGTCGACCAGATGGCAGGGCGCGCCACCTGGGATCTGTGGGAGGTGCCGTACCGCTTCTGCTCCGACGAGTACGACGGCGCCACCTCGAGCTGCGCCACCTTCGACGAGGGCGCGGACCCCTACGAGATCGCCGAGGCGGCGCGTCGTCAGTACGTCGAGTACTTCCCGTTCCTCTCGTACCAGCGCGATCGCCGCTACTTCAACGAGTGGGACTACATGTGGAACGTGCAGAGCAGGTTCTTCCTGCCGATGCTGACGCAGTACCAGAACTTCGTCTTCGACTCGTTCTACGACGAGTACGACTACGACTGCATCGTCTCCGACGAGGGCGCGTGCGACTACGCCGACGGGGTCGACGCCGACTACTACGACCTGGCGCCGGTGCCGTGGGCCGAGTCCGACGACGGCGGCCTGCCGGGTGCTGCGGCCACGCGCCTGTTGCTCGACACGCTCGGTGAGGTGATCGCGCAGCCCGAGCCCGGCTCCTACTTCTTCGACGACGCGGAGAAGATCCAGGTGCTCTATTCCTACTACCAGGACGAGCTGTGCCCGCCGGGCGCGCCGGCGCCGGACTGCAGCGAGCTGAACGTCGCGCTCGGTGAAGGGCGCTTCACCGACAGCCAGTGGGACGTCGACAGCGGCTACACCTTCTACGACCGCCTGCTGATGGTCGGCAGCTTCTACGACAAGCTGGTAGCGCTCGAGACCGCGGTGACCAGCGACACCTACTTCCTCGGCGTCGACACCGGCTCGAACGTCGGGCGCTACGCCATCGGCTTGTCGCTCTACTTCCCCGAGGAGATCCACAAGCTGGTCGGTGGCACCTCGGCCGAGGACTACGCACAGTACGCCGGCGTCATGTGCACCGACGGTCAAGCCTACGTGCCGCCTCGCCTGTCCGACCTCGACGCCGTGCGCTGCGACGGCGGCACCTTCCAGGCCGTCGATCCGGCCACCAGCTTCACCATCGAGCTGTACGCGATCTGGTACGGCATGGCGTTCCTGCCCTACGGCTTCGACCTCGACTTCAACGACCGCATGAAGATCTGGCTCGAGGGCTCGGGTGAGCAGGTGACGCCCGCCGACCCGACGCTGGTGGTGACCTTCACCAACCCGCTCAACAACCGCATCTACCACGCGAGCAAGCACGTCGACCCGAACGTCTACGCACCGGGCGCCGCGCTGCTCGAGCGCGCGCAGCGCTTCGCGGACGCCTACCTGCTCGAGCCGACGCTCGACAACCGCTGGCGGCTCGAGAACCTGACCACGACCATCGAGGACGTGCGCGGCACCTACGAGCTGTACGGCACCTTCTACTTCTGAACTGCCGGCCGCGCGCGAGGCCCTGCAGCGAGTGGTTGGAGCCGTGACGCAATCGTTATGAAGCGAACGGATGCTCTCCCGACTGCTTCGGAGGTCTTGTGTATTTCGCGCTGTGCTTCCTCGTGTTCGCCGCCGGCTACCTGCTCAGCCTCGTCACCATCTCCATCGGCTACCACCGCGGGCTCGCGCACGGCGCCGTGCGCCTGCACCCGTTGGTGCGCCGCCTCGTCATCGTGGGCGGCAACTGGATCACCGGCCTCGACCCCAAGGCGTGGGTGGTGATGCACCGGCTGCACCATGAGCACTCGGACACGCCGCACGATCCGCACTCGCCTACCAACTGCGGGCTGCTCGGCATCTTCCGCGAGCAACTGAGGAGCTACAAGCGCGCCATCGTCGGGCTGTCGCGCGGCAAGGCGCGCTACACGCAGCACGCGCATGGCCTCGACTTCCCGGTCAACCCGCTCAACACCGCGGGGCTGTGGTTCCTGCCCTACCTGCTGCACGGCCTCGTCGGCGTGGCCATCGGCGTCACGACCGGCGCCTGGCTGCTCGGCTTCGCGTACGTCGTCGGCATGCTGAGCCACCCGCTGCAGGGGGGCATCGTCAACGCGCTCGGCCACGCCGCGGGCCCGCGCAACTTCGACACCGACGACAACTCGCGCAACAACTTCTGGGCGGCGCTGCTCATCCTCGGCGAGGGCTTCCAGAACAACCACCACCGCTACCCGGCGTCCGCGAAGTTCTCCTTCAAGGCATCCGAGATCGACCTCGGCTGGGCCGTGTGCCTGCTCGGCGACGCGCTGCACCTGTGGAGCATCGAGCGCGCGCTGGTCCTCCCCAAGCCCGGCGCCGTCGACGTCGCGCCCGCACCCGAGCGACCGCGCCTCGCGGCCTGAGGCAACGGTGCTAGCGAGCGCGCCGCCGCGTCGGCAGCGCGAGCAACAGCGCCAGCGAGCCGAGCACCACGGCGTCGCCCGCAGCGCCTGCGCCGCAGCCGCAGCCGCCGCCGAGCGGCACGCGCAGCGGTTCTTCGCCCTCGCCCTCGCCCTCGGCGGGCTCTTCGCCTTCGCCCTCCGCGGGCTCCTCGCCCTCACCTTCGCCCTCGCCCTCGCCTTCGCCCTCGCCGGGCTCATCGCAGCTCGTCAGGTCGGCCTCGCCGCGCCAGCTGAATCGGAACGCGTCGATGCCGACGCGGTGGCTGGTGTCGCTGTCGCTGGTGTCGTTGGTGACCTCGACGGTGACCGCATCGCCCTGGCGCAGCACCACCTGGCCGAGCGGCGCGAACATGCCGCCCGGCACGTTTTGGTCGGCGGAGAACGTCGCTGGTGCGCCGCACGCGTCGACGCTGATGCGCACGTCGGTGCAGGTGGCCGGATCGAGCGGCACGAAGGCCGCGACATCGAAGGCGCCGCTCCAGGGCGCCGTGCCACTGAACTGCGCGCGCACCGTCGGCGCACCCGCGGGCGCGATCGCGGCCGAGCGGAAGTGGTCGGCGTAGCCGCCGGTGGCGTGCTCCTCGGTCGTGCCCTCGAGCGTGAAGGTCGCGTCGAGGTCGTCGAGGATCAAGGTGCGTAGCTCGTCGGGCGGACACCCCGACGGTGGGCACGCCTCCTGGCAGGGGTCGGTGTGGGTGGGCTCGGGCAGCGGCACGTCGACGGAGAACAGGCCGCTCTGATCGGGGATGGTGCTCGGGTCCGGGTAGCTGACCTCGAGCGGCTCGACCACCAGCTCGCCGTCCTTGTCGAGCGGGTTTCGCAAGTAACCCCAAACCAGCTCTTGGTACGGATAGCTGCCGCGCGAGAGACCGCCGGCGCCGTGATAGGGCGGGCGCGACGCCGGGAAGCTCGGGTTGTTCGGGTTGTTGCCGTAGACGAAGCCGTTGTAGGCCCAGACCGCGAAGTACCAGCCCTCGACGACGGCGGGGTCGCTGTCACCGAACTGCCCGCCGTAGCTCTCGTTGCCGTTCCACTTCGCCGCCAGGATGTTGGCACCGGCGGCGACGTTGATGTCGGCGCGCGCCTCGAGGCCCGGATAGCTGGCGGCGCCGCTCGTCACCTGCATGATGCCGAAGCCGCAGTCAAACGAGATGACGGTCAGGCCGCTCGCCTCGCAGAACTGCAGGATCGACGACTCGGTGGCGCCGATGGCCGGCATGAGCCGGCACGGGAAGGGCGCGGGCTCGCGCGCGCGCGCCGCGCCCACCTCGACGTCGCTGACGGTGGGCAGGTCGGCCGCCAGATCGCGCTCGGCGATGGCCGTGAACATGGCGCGCAACTCGGGCAGCGCTTGGTTGGCGCCGCTGACGGGTGGGAAGGCGCACGCGGTGCACGGGTCGGGACAGGCGGCGCCCGAGCACTGCGCGGCGATCTGCACGGCCAAGGTAACGACGAGCATGCTCATGGCGCCACCACGCCGTAGACCTCGACCGCCACGCCCACGGCGGGCTCGAGCAGGCGCACGGCGCCGTCATCCGAGAAGCGCCACAGCTCACCCGGCAGCGCGGAGCCCCGATCGAGCCAGGCGACAACGTGGGCGCGGCCCCCGACCATCGCGCCCGCCAGCGGGTGCGCGACGCCGGCCTGCGGCGCGCTCAGCGTGCGCGGCGCGCGCCCGTCGTCGACGATCACGGCGGCCGCCTTGGTGCCGGCGCCGAAGGCTACGGTGGCGTCGTCGAGCAGCAGCGGATCCATGCCGGCCAGCCCCTCGCGCAGCACGCGGCGGCTCGGCAGCTCGAGCACGCGCGCGCGACCCTTGGCCATGGCGAGCTCGACGACCAGCAGCTTGCCCATGACGGCGGGTGAGCGCAGCGTCCCCTTGCCGAGCGCCTCCACGGTGTGCAGCCCGGCCGTCGACAGCTCCACCAGCCGCGCGCCGCCCCCGCGCTCGACGAGCAAGAACGCGCCGGGCCTCCCCCGCGCGGGCTGCAGCCACGCGGCGTCGGCGCGGGCGAGCACGGCACCGTCGGCCGCGCGCACCACCTCGAAGCGCTCGGGGGCGGGCTGGCGCACGAACAGGACCGCGCCGGCGCGGTCGACCGACGGCGGTACGGCGGCGAGCGCGTGGTCGGCGAGCACGCCCCCGCCCAAAAGGTGCCGCGCGCCGTCGTGAAGCCGCACCTCCTCGAGCACGCCGCGCGCGTCGTCGGCCACCGCGGTGACGAGCACCAGCCGATCGGCAAGCAGCAGGCCCTTGGGCAAGCGCCCGCGCGCGTGCTCGACGACGGCGAGCAGCTCGCGCTCGCCCGAGGGCGCGAGCGCGGTCAGCTCGGTGGTGGTGCCGTCGACGCTCGAGAGGCCGAACACCACGGTGCCGGCCGGCAGGGGCGCGGTCGCGAGCAGGAGCGCGAGGGTCAACATGAGCGCTTTCTACGCCAGAGCGCGCGCACCACCAAGGCGGTCACGACGACGGCGAGCGCGACCCAAGCGACCAGCGCGTACTCGGCGAGCAGGTGCTCGAGCCGCTCGAGGTTGGCGCCGACCAGCCAGCCGAGCCCGATCAAGAGCGTGTTCCACGCCAGCGCCGAGATGGCGCCGAACACCACGACGTCGGTGAGCGGCACGCGAAACAGCCCGGCCGCCAGGATGAACGAGGTGCGGATGCCCGGCAGAAAGCGGTTGGCGACGATGATCAGGCGCCCCCACTTGCGATAGCCGGCGGCGACGCGCTCGATGCGCTCCTCGGTGAAGAAGCGCGCCAGCAAGCGTCGCAGACGCGGGTGCCGACCGGCGGCGAGGCCGACGTAGTACATCACCACCGAGCCGATGACGGAGCCGACGGTGGTGGCGAGCAACGCGGCCGGCACGCCGATCACGCCCTGCGCCACCAGCACGCCGCCCGCGATCGAGACGGCGTCCCCCGGCACCGGCGGGATGACGTATTCGAGCACCGCTGCCACGCCGAGCGCGCCGGCCGACAGCCACGGCGGCTGCTCCTTGAGCCAGGCGAGCACCTCGGCGGCAGTGGCGTGCAGATCCACGACTGCTGGTATTCCCGCCGCGCCTCGGTGTGGCAACCTCCACGAGGTGAAGATCCGGAGCGACCCGACGGGCGTGCGGCCGAAGGGGCACGTCGAGCGCGCCAAGCGCAGCGTCGGCTCCGCCACGGCCGGGCAGGTTCGGGAGCTCCCGAAGGAGCCGCCGCTGCCGTCGCACGCCGAGTTCGGCAAGAAGGGGCCAGCCAAGGGCGGTGTGCCGGCGTGGTCCGCCTACGTGGCGTCGAAGACCACGTCCGATCCGGGCATGCACGCGCTGCAGCAGCGCTTCGATCAGATCGAGCGGCTGAGCGCGCAGGGCGTCAAGGTCCGCTGCGTCTTCGATCTCGACAACACGCTGTTCGACACGCGCTGGCGCACGCTCGCGTGCGCGCGCGCGTGGGATCGCGAGCAGGGCAGCGGCTGGTTCTCCTCGCTGTCGGACGAGCAGCTCGTCGGCGCCATCGCCAAGAACGGGCGCGACACGGCGACCGGCCTCGGCCTGCCCGCCGACGTCGTCACGGCCTTTGGCGCCTACTGGGACGAGGCCTTCTGGCGGCCCGAGAACCTGGTGTTCGATCGCCCCATGGACCCGCCGCTCAACCTGGTGGCCGAGGCGCTGGCACGCGGCGCCGAGGTGGTGTTCCTGTCGGGCAGGGTCGAGCGGCACGTGACGGCGAGCGGCGAGGTGATCGGCTTCCGCGATGCGTCGCTCGAGCAGTTGCGGGCCGCGGGCGTCGATGTCGAGGACGCGCAGCTCGTGCTCAAGGCCGACGTGTCGGTGAAGACCGCGCACTTCAAGGCCGAGGTGCTGCGGCGCTTCGACCACGAGGGCGAGATCGGCTTCTTCTTCACCGAGGGGATCCGCGACACCACCGAGGTGCGCGCGGCGCTGCCCGAGACGGCGTGCTTCCTGCTCGGCTGCTCGTTCGAAGGCGGCGCGCGCCCCGACGGCGTGCCGGTGCTGCCGGGCCGTTTCTGACCGTCAGGCCAGCGACAGGCGCTCGAGCGCGCCCGTGACGGTCTCGCCCTCGATGCCGACGAAGAGCTGGCCCTCGGTGACGGTCAGCTCCAGGCGCGCGCCGCGATCGCCGACGTGTTTGGCGACCTCGTCGAGGAAGGCGGGCTCGAGGCGCCAGGCCTCGATCAGCTCGCGCTTGTGGATCTTCTCCTTGGCAAAGCTCTCGAGCAGCAGGCGCGCGTCGGCATGGGTGAACAGCACCACGCGCGGCGCTGCCTTGGCGGCCTTGTGCAGCCGCTCGGCGCTCGGCTGGCCGATCTCCACCCACGTCGTCAGCATGCCGTCGAGCGTGCGCACCGACAGCGGCGGCTCGTCGGGTGAGGACAGCCCGCCCTTCGAGAACGCGATCCCCTCCTCGAACAGCAAGCAGTAGGCGAGCAGGCGCAACAGCAAGAAGCGCTCGGTCTCCGACGGGTGGCGAGCCAGCTTGACGTCGAGCTCTTGGTAGACGCCGCGGTCGACGTGCGCGAGCTGCACGTGGAAGCGGTAGGGCGTGGCTTGCAGCGCCATGGAGGCGCAATAGTCGCGCTCGCCCGACCGCGCAAACCACGCTTCACGGGGCGGGAGCGTCGCTCGTCCGCACCACGTCGCTCACCAGCGGCAGGTGATCCGACAGCAGGCTCGGCACCGCGCGGTAGCCGACGTGGTGCCAGCCGGTCGGGACCAAGATCCAGTCGAGCACGCGATCCGGCGCGGCCGCGGGCCAGGTGAGATCGGCTGCAGCCGGTGAGCCGCCGGCAGGCGCGCGCGAGAAGCGCCCGTTGCCGTCGAAGATGCGGAACGCCGAGAAGCCGTCGCGCGTGCGCTCGGCGTGGGGGAAGCCGGTCGGCGCCGCGTTGAGATCGCCGACGACGATGAGCGGTGGTCCCTGCGCCGCGAGCAGGTCGAGCTGGCTCGCGCTGGCGGTGCGCACCTCCTCGCTCCGGTGGCACAGGTGGACGCCCGCGAGGCGCACGGCGCCGTCGGGCAGCTCGAGCGTGACCAGCGCGCCGCGCTTCTTGCCGGCGACCGCCTCCTCGAGCTCGCTGAACCCCGGCAGATCGATGACCGAGGCGTCCTTGAGCTCGACGCGGGAGAGCACCGCGTTGCCGAAGCGCCAGCACACCCAGCCAAGACAGAAATCGAGATCGCGCTGCTCGACGACGATGGGGTAGCCCGCTCGCTCGGCGATGACGCGCGCCTGATCGACGCGGCCGCTCCAGCTCGCGTCGAAGTCGACCTCGGTGAGCACCACCACGTCGGCGTCGAGCTCGCGCAGCACGGCCGCGATGTCGGTGGCGCGCCGATCGCGCTCCGCCGCCGTCGGCGCCCAGTTGTCCTCCGGCAGGCCGCGCAGATGCGCGATGTTCCAGGTGGCGACGCGCAGTTGCCCGGGCGCGCGCGGCGCGCGGGGCTGCCCCAGCCGGTGCACCACCAGTTGCGCCCTGCCGACGCGCGCGCGGCTCCAGGCGTAGGGGCCGAGCGCGACCAGCCCGGCACCGGCGAGGAGCGCGAGCAGCCCACGGAGGAACAAGCGGCGGCCCATGACCGCGGATACTGCCGCGGCCCGCGGCCCGAAAGATCCGCCGACCGAAGGCGCGCTGGCCGAGCGCCGACAAGGCCATTCCCATCATGGGGACGGGCTCCTAGCAGACCGTCATGCGCGCGCTCATCATCGGGGGTACCGGGTTCGTCGGGCGCGCGCTCGCGCCGGCCCTCGCGCGCGCCGGCCATGACGTCGTGGTCGGTGGGCGTCGCCCGAGCGCGCCGGGCGTGGACGGCGCGCTGGTGCGCTGCGACCTCGACGACGACGCGAGCGTGCGCGCCGCGCTCACGGGCGTCGAGGTCGCCTGGTTCCTGGTGCACGGCCTGCGCCGGCCCGACTACGCCACCTGGGAGTCTGCGGCGGCCGCGCGCTTCGCCGCGGCGGCGCGCGTCGCGGGCGTGGGCCGCATCGTCTACCTCGGCGGCCTCGTGCCCGCCGGCGGCAGCTCGGCGCACCTGCACAGCCGGCTCGCCACCGGGCGCGCGCTCGCGTCCGCCGGCATCGACGTGGTCGAGCTGCAGGCGCCGGTGATCATCGGCGTCGGCGGCGAGAGCTGGCGCCTGGCGCGCGACCTGGCGGCGCGCTCGGCGCTCTTGCCGGCGCCACCGTGGCTCGCCGCCCGGCAACAGCCGGTGGCGCTCGCCGACGTCGTCGCCGCGCTGGCGGCGGGGCCGTCGTTGTCGCCGGGCGTGCACGCGCTCATCGGCCCCGAGCTGTTGAGCGCGCGCGAGATCCTCGAGCGCACGGCGGTGCTGCTCGGGCGGCGCCTGCGCTTCGTGCCGGTGCCGGCGTTCCCCAAAAGCCTGGCGGGTCGGCTGGCGCCGCTGTTCACGCGCGCCGACGCCGAGGTGGCGCGCGCGCTCGCCGGCGGCCTCGGCCTCGACCTCGTGGCGCCGCAGCCGGGCGTGTTCGCGCACCTGCCAAAGGTGCGGCGCACCTCGTTCGACGAGGCCGCGTCGCTCGCGCTCCACCACGATCGCGTGGCGCTGGCGCCCTCGCTCTACGAGGCGGCGCTGCGCGTGCTCCTGCCCGCGCGGAGGAGCGAATGAGCGATCGCCCGATCGCGGTGGTGACGGCCTGCGTGCTCGCCAGCCTCGCCTGGGTGACGACCTTCACCGTCGCCTGGCGCCATGGTGCTGCCGCGCCCGCGCTCGCCGTCGTCGGCACCGTGGTGGTGGTGCTGCTGCACCTGCGCGTGCCCGAGCTGCGTTCGCTCTGGCGCCCAACCCTGCCGTCCGCCCTGTGGGGGCTCGCGGCCGGCGGCGCGCTCGTCGGCGCGACCTATGCTCTGTTCCCCGCGGCGTGCGCGCTCGTGCCCGCGCTCGCGGACGAAGTGCGCGGCCTCTACCAGGGCGCGCTCGGCGCGCCGAACGTGGTGCTGGCCACGGTCGCCTTCGTCGCCGTCGCCGAGGAGTCGATCTGGCGGGGCGCGCTGCTCGGCGCGCTGCGGGCCGATCACGGCAGCGTGGCGGCAGTGCTGCTCTCGGCCGCCATCTACGCCGCGGCGCAGGCAGGCGCCGGCTCGGTGGCGCTCGTGATCGCCGCCTTCGGCCTCGGCGTCGCCTGGGGCGCGCTCGCGCTGTTCACGCGCGGCCTGTTCGCGCCGCTCGTCGCGCACCTGATCTGGACGCCGACCGTGCTCGTGCTGTTGCCGCTTACGGCAAGACCCTGATCGCTACCACCGTGACGTTGTCGGTGCCGCCGTTCTTGTTGGCGGCGTCGATCAACACGTGGCACAGCCCCTCGATGTCGTTGGCCTTGGAGGCGTCGACCGCGAAGGTGCCGATGCGCTCGGTCATCTCGGGCTCGTGCACCATGCCGGAGAGCCCGTCGGAGCACAGCAGGTAGATGTCGTGCGGCTGCGGCTCGAGCCGCGAGATGTCGACCTGCACCGTGTCCTTCATGCCGAGCGCGCGCACGATGACGTTCTTGTGCGGGAAGTTGTCGATCTCTTCTTGCGTGAGCTTGTGGTTCTTCAGGTAGTCGTTGAGCAGCGAGTGGTCTTCCGTGAGCAGCTCGAGCTTGCCCTGGCGGAAGCGGTAGCAGCGCGAGTCGCCGCAGTGGCCGATGTAGGCGCCGTTGTGCGTGAACAGCGCGGTGACCACGGTGGTGCCCATGCCGCGCTTGCGCACGTCGGCCTGCGCGGTCTCGTAGATGCGGCGGTTCGCCAGCTTGATGCTGGTGGCCAGGCGGTTCTCCTCGTACTTGAGGCCGCGCTCCTCCTTGAAGGGCCAGGTCTGCTCCTCGTCGGCGCTGGTGAGCTTGAAGAACTCCTCGACCGAGTCGACCGCGATGGCGCTCGCCACCTCGCCCGAGGCGTGGCCGCCCATGCCGTCGGCGACGACGAACAGGTTCTCCTCCGGCACCAGCCGGTAGGAGTCCTCGTTATGCGCCCGCTTCATGCCGACATTCGAGACGCCGGCCGCCATCAGCTTCACGCTTACCCTCGCCGTTGCCCTTGCTGCTCCCTCGACCCACCGAGGTACCCCACTCCCACGGGGGCCGGCAAGTCTGCGACAGTCCCCTCCCGCCGTGCCCGCCGCCATCGCCGTCCGCTTGCGCCACGCCGCCTGGGAGCAACCCGTGGCGCCGCTCGACGAACCGCCGGGGGCGCTGCTGGTCGGCGACCTGCCGCTCTGCCGCTGGCAGGAGCGCGCAGCCGCCGCCGCAGGGCTCGCCGTCGTCGACGTCGAAGCGGGCCTGCCCCTGCCGACGGGCGCGCGGCTCGCCTTCACCGCCGACGCGGTGTTCTCGGCGTCGGCCGCGGCGCGCCTGCTCGCCGCGCGCGATCCGTTCGTACAGGCGGCCATCGCGCCGGGCACGCCGCTTTCGCGCGCCGTCGCCCGCATGCGCGGCCCCGACGCGCTGAGGGTCCCCCTGTGGGCCGGTGCGCTCCAGGGACGACTCGCCGCCGTGGACGCGCGCCCGGCCGCCGCGCTCGACACGGCGACACCGCAGGTCATCGCCGACGAGCAGGGCGCGCGCGCGGAGCGGGTGCCGCCGTACGGACCTGCGCCGCACGTCGTCGAGGTGCCGGCGGTGCAGCGCCTGTGCGGCGAGGTGACGCACTGGCTCGAGGCGCTCGAGCTGTCGCTGGCCGCGCTCGCAACCCGCCGCCTCGAGCTCGGTCTCGGCGAGGGCAAGGACCGTCTCGGCGCCAAGGTCGACGTGCACCCGACCGCCTACGTGTCCGGCTCGATCCTCGAGGACGGCGTGCGCCTCGAGCCGCATGCCAGCGTGATCGACAGCTTCGTCGGCAAGGGCGTGCTCGTGGCCGATCACTCGGTGATCGTGGGCTCGGTCATCGGCGAGGGTTGCCGCACACTGGTCGACACCAGCCTGCGCCGCGTGGTGGCGCAGCCGGGCTCCACGCTGTCGAACCTCGGTCTGTCGGACGTCATCGTCGGCCGCGACGTGTTCTTGACCACCGCGGTGTCGTTCTACGGGCCGGCGCCCGGGCACGACGTCATGGTGGAGGGCAGGGACACGGGGCGGGCGCTGCTCGGCGGCGCCATCGGCGCGCGCGCGGTGCTCGGCGCACGCGCGCTGCTCGCCGCCGGGCTCGCGTTGCCGCCCGGCATCATCGTGGTCTCGAAGCCGGACGAGGCCGCCGCCAAGCTCGATGACGCCGGGCTCGCCCGCGCCCACATGCAGCTCGGCGACCGAGCTCGCGACTTCTGACGCGACGCGTCAGTGTCAGCCGGGCGGGTCGCGCTCGGCGTCGAGCGCCTCGAGCCGGGCTCGGGTGGCCAACAGCTCGGCCGCCGCGGCCGCGCACATCTCCTCGAGCAACCCTTGGAAGGCTGTGATCGGCAAGGTCTTTTCGTAGCTCGGCATCGTTTGCCTCCGCGTGGCGCCATCATGGGCCGTGGTGGCAGGCCGGTCCAGAAATCGGACATCCGACCGAGGCCCATGTGGGAGATCGACGCACCTCCTGCGACATCGGTCCGATACCGGGCGTGTCCAGGGAGGACCTCATGCGCGCTCTCAGCTTCTCCATCGTCGTCATCGCCGCCTTCGCCGTGCCCGCCTTCGCTCAGACCACCCCGCCCGCCGAGTGGACGTGCAACGCGGGCTACTACGGCTCGGATGACGGCTGCGACTGCGGCTGCGGCGCTGCCGACCCCGACTGCGCGACCGCCACGCTCGCCTCGTGCCGCTACAACCAATGCGCCACCGACGGCCAGGTGCCGAGCTCCGGCAATCCTGCGACCTGTGTCGCCAACGCGTGCGGCGACGGCGTGGTCGACGGCACCGAGGTGTGTGACGACGGCGGCGCCGCCGGCTGTGCGGCCGACTGCAGCGCCGTCGACGCCGGCTTCGACTGCGGCGGCACCTTCGACGCCTTCGCGGGCTGCCACCAGGTGGTGTGCGGCGACGGCATCATCGACGGCGACGAGACCTGCGAGGACGACGACGGCGCCTCACCGGCCGGCGGCGACGGCTGCAGCGCCACCTGCACCTTGGAGGACGGCTTCCGTTGCGGCGCGCCCGGCGAGGCCTGCACCCCGGTGCCGGCGGGCTGGACCTGCAGCGCCACCTGGTACGGCGACGCCGGCTGCGACTGCGGCTGCGGCGCGATCGACATCGACTGCACCACCGGCGGCTGCGCCGAGCCCGGCTGCACCGAAGCGAGCTGTGAGTACTGCGTCGACGCCACCGGGGCGCTGTTCAGCTGCACCGGCGAGGGCGAGGGCGAGGGCGAAGGCGAGCCCGGCGAGGGCGAGGGTGAGGGCGAGCCCGGCGAGGGCGAGGGCGAGGGCGACGACAACGGCCGCGACCTCGGCGGCGATCCCGAGCCCACGACCGGCTGCGCCAGCACCCGCGTGACCACGGGCGCGCCGGCTGCGCTGGCGGTGCTGCTCGGTGCCGCGCTGCTGCTCGGCCGCCGTCGCCGGTAGCGGACCCGCACCGCTACTTGAGGTGCAGCTCGATGCGCGCGCGCAGCTGATCGTCGACGTCGACGGCCAGACTGCGCGCGCGCAGCCACGTGGTGCGCGCGCGCCGCACGAAGCCGAGCTGCTCGAGCGCCATGGCCAGGCCGACGAAGGCGACGATCAAGCTCGGGTCGTAGATGGTGGCCGCCTCGTAGGAGGTCATGGCGGTCGCCCAGTCCTGCTCCTGCATGGCGAGGTTGCCGCGCTCGAGCCAGCCGCGGCCGTCGAAGGGGTCGAGCTGCAGCCAGAGATCGACGTCGGCGGCCGCAGGCAACGAGAGCCCCTCGCCGGCGTTCTTCTCGTAGCTGGCGCGGATCACCTCGAGGCGCTCGGCGACGGCCGCGGGCGTGGGTGACGCCGGCGGCTCGCGCTTGAGGATGTCGGCCACCAGGCGGCGCACGTACTGCAGCTCGAAGGGCTTCTCGACGAAGAAGTCGGCGCCGTGCACCTCCTGGATCTCGCGCGCCTGCATCCAGCCCCGATAGATGGCCGAGATCATGATGATGGGCAGGTGGCGGTGCACCTCGCCCTGCTTGAGCGCGGCGCACACCTCGAAGCCGTGCACACCCGGCAGGTTGGCGTCGAGCAGCACGACGCTCGGGCGTATCCGCCGCAACAGCGCGATCGCCTCGTCGCCGGCGGCGGCCTCCTCGACCACCAGGCCGTCGTGGCGCAACGCGGTGGTCAACAGCTTCCTGATATCGGCGTCGTCGTCGACCACGAGCGCGAGCGGCGGCCCCGAGGGCGGCTCCGCGGCCAGCTCGGTGAGGGGCAGCGGCGGCGCTTCTGCCGCAGGCGCGCGCGTCGCCTGCTCCACCATGATGCGCTTGAGGCGCAGGGCGCCGAGCGGCACACCGCGCGTCGGCGTCGCTTGCGACAGCTCGCCGAGCAGTGCGCGCGCCAGCTCGCCGGCCTCGTCGAGCTTCGGCCGGGGCAGGTGGGCGGCCATCTCGAGGCGCGGGATCCAATGCGAGCTCTTGTCGCCGCGCAGCACCTCGGCGCCCTGCTCGAGCGCCGCGTAGGCGCGCTCGATCACCTGCACGAGAACGTCGTGGATGCCGAGCACCGGCACCACGCGGCGGCCGGTGACGTAGGCGATGGGCTCGCTCAGCCCCGGCGCGTCGGGGTTCGGCGTCGCCACCGTGATGGTGCGCGCGTCGACGGCGACCGGCACCGCCAGGTTGGCGCGTACCTGATGCTCGGGCACGAGCACGAGCGCGTTCAGGTCGATGGTGCTCTCGGTGAGCACCACCACCGGCGCCCCGGCGCGCTGCGCGAGCGCGCACGCGAGCTGCCGCTCGTTGGCCAGGCCGAGCGCGTACAGCTCGGAGAGCACACGGCTGCCGCCGAGATCCGGCTTCCTTGCCAGCACGCGCTCGAGCTCGTCGCGCGAGATGACACCGGCTTCCACGAGGAGGTCGCCGATGCGGCGCTCGTCCATGGCGCGAGCGTCACCAGCAACGGCGCGCGCTGTCAAAGGATGTCGAGCAGCGCGACAGTTCGAAACACCTGAGCGGACGATTCCCGTCGGAGCGGCTGCGCTCAGGGAGACGTCGGTGTCGGCGAGGGGCCGGGCGTGCCGTCACCGCCACGGCTCTCGGCGAAGGCGATGGCGAGCCCGAGCGCGACCACGAAGATCACCAGCACGACCACGAGGTGGCGGCCGACGCCCGTAGGGCGCGGCAGGCGCGTGCCGAACATCGAACGCTCGGCAGTGACGAGCCGGTCCCCGGACTCGTGCAGCTCGTCTTGGAATTCGGGCGGAATCGGTGTCGCCACCGCCGCAGGGTAGCACCGAATCTCCCCCGGAATCTCCCCTTTGCGCCCGACGGGCCCCGGGCTACCCCTCGACGGAGGAGAGACACGACATGCCGGTCAAAGGTGCCTACGAGGTCACGTCGCTGCGGCAGTTGCAGCGCTACCACCACAGCACGCTGAACACCTTCAGCGACGGCGAGACCCTCGTCGAGGCCATCCACCGCCGACCGGGCATCTATGGGCCAAACCCCATCGCCTACCTGTCGTTGCTCGCGCGCCGGCCGACCTTGACGCTCGGCGACATCGAGGAGGCGCTGATCAACGACCGCAGCTTGGTGCGCGCCACCGCCTTTCGCGGCTCCTTGTTCCTGCTTGCCTCCGAGGACTACCCGCTCTACTTCCGCGCGCTCTTCGACACGCTGTCGTCGACCGGCATGTCGCGCTTGCGCAGCGAGGGCTTCGACGAGGACGCGCTCCGGCGCTTCGGTGAGCGGCTCAAGAGCGTCGCCTTCACCATGCCGAAGAGCGACGCCGACATCATCGCCACGCTGTTCCCCGGCAAGGAGCGTCGCCCCGGCACCGACGTCGAGCGCACCATCCTGCGCAAGCTGTGCGACCTCGGCGTGCTGATCCGCACCACCACCAAGGGCTGGAAGGGCAACCAGTTCAACTACGCGCTCGCCGACCAGTGGTTGCCCGAGGCCAACCTGGCGGTGGAGCAGGTGGACAACGCGCGCGTCGACGTGGTGCGCCGCTACCTGCGCTGCTACGGCCCGGCGCGCCTGGAGGACGCCGCCTGGTGGACCGGCCTGCAGGTCGCCGAGGTGCGCCGCGTCTTCGAGGTGCTCGGCCGCGAGGTGGTCAAGTTCCCCGTCGACGGCCTGGGCGAGGGGCTGGTGACGCTGCGCGAGGTGGCGGACCAGACCAGGAAGGGCGCCGGCGCCGTCGAGCGCATCCTGTTCCTGCCCTTGTGGGACGCCTACGCGCTCGGCTGGCGCGATCGAACGCGCGTGGTCGAGCCGCGCTTCGCGCCCTGGGTCTACGATCCGGCGGGCAACACCACCTCCATCATCGTCGAGGAGGGGCGCTGCATCGGCCTGTGGCAGTTCAGGGACAGCGACTCCATCGCCATCGAGTTCCACATCTTCGAGCCGTACGCGAACCGGCTGAACGCCGTGCGCATCGCCGCGGAGCAGCACGCCAACCAGCTCGCGGTGGTTGCGGGTGCGCGCGAGGTGCGCGTCATCGAGCGCGCGCTGCCCACGCCGCTCGCCGATCGCCCGGCCGCGAGCTTCCTGTGGCCGCTCGGCAAAGAGCCGGTGTTCCGCATCTCGGACAACGACTACGACAACCCGATGGACCGTCGCGAGCGCCAACCCAACGTGCTGCGCAGCAAGTTCCTCGACGACGAGCGCCTGGTGCGCCCCGCCGAGGAGGCCAAGGAGAGCGCGCGCGAGCGCTCTGCGCTGCGCCTGGGCGGCGCCAAGCCGGTGTTGAAGGCCGACGCAGAGAAGCCGGTGGTGGTGGTGGCGCCCGAGGGCAAGCCGAAGCAGATCACGGTGCGCGCGGCGACGCCGAAGACCAAGGCGCCTGTCGCGGTCGCGGCCAAGAAGCCGGCCGCCACGCGCGCACCGGTGCCGAAGAAGCCGGCCAAGAAGGCAGGCAAGAAGCGGTAGCGCCCTTCGCGCGAAGCGTGGAAGCAAGGGATCGCTGCGGCTCACCGCAGGTCGTCTGCGGACTGGTGACGGTAACGTCGGAAGAAGGCGAAGAGGACGATGGGGCTTGTCGTCGCTCCCCCATCGACGTTCGCTGCTCTCGCGAGAGCATGCGGGGTGCCGTGCTGTGGCGCTGCCGTGCGGCAGCAGGTGTGCGTGCCGACGAGCGACGTCGCTGCCGCCCTGGAACGCCCCCACCCCTGCCCCTCCCCTGCGGGGAGGGCCGTGCAGCTACCCGCGTGACCCGAACCGTAGCGACGCTTCCAACGAGCATGTGTCCGACCTCCACGTTCAGGCGGCGCATGGTGCGGATCGAGCGGGACGACAGCCACGCAGAGCGACGCTAGACGCGCTCACGCTTGTCGCGCAGGTCGCCCTGGGATTCCCTCTCGCATCGCCTCCAGACCGATCGCCCCGAACGAACTCGGAAGGGCCCTCCCCGCAGGGGAGGGGCAGGGGTGGGGGCGTTCGAGCGAGGCAGGAACGTCGTTGTGGCGGCGACGGGCCGATCCTCGCACGCCGGCGCGCCATGAAGGCACCGCGGCATGCTCTCGCGAGAGCAGCGATCGTTGCTTCTTGCAGCTCGAGAAGCCCCAGATTCCGGTTGCAGGATCGCGCCGCCCGCGATCCTGGCCAGCCCGTTGCGTTGTCGAGCGCTCACTCCAACGCGTCGAGCGCGCGCAGCACCTCGTCGACGTGGCCGTCGACCTTGACGCGAGGCCAGGCGCGCGCGATGCGGCCGTCCTTGCCGACGAGGAACGTGGAGCGGATCACGCCGACCGTCGGCTTGCCGTACATCAGCTTCTCGCCCCAGGCGCCGTACGCCTTGTGCACGTGCAGCTCGGGGTCGGAGAGCAGCGGGAAGTTCAGGCTGTACTTCTGGCGGAAGCGCGCGTGGCTGTCGGTGGAGTCCTTGGAGACGCCGTACACCACCGCGCCCTTGGCGGCGGCGCGCGCGATGTTGTCGCGGAAGTCGCAGGCCTCGATGGTGCAGCCGGGCGTGTCGTCGCGCGGGTAGAAGTAGACCACCACCGGCGTGCCCAGGTGGTCGGCGAGCGTGTGCACGGCGCCGTCGTCGCCGGCCAGCGAGAAGGCCGGGGCGACCACGCCCTCGCTGGGCGCGCCGCGGTCGGCGGGGACCACCGGCGCCTTGGCGGGCGCCACCTTCTTGGTGGGCGCCTTCTTGGCGGGGGCCTTCTTGGCGGCCGTCTTCTTGGCGGGGGCCTTCTTTGCGGGCGCCTTCTTCTTGCCGGCTGGCTTCTTGGCGGCCTTCTTCTTGGTCGCAGCCTTCTTCTTCTTCTTGGCGGGCGCGTTCTTCTTGGCGGGCATGGGGCTCCTTCGGGTCGCGGACGTCTCGGTGCTGGTTGGATGCAGCGAACGGTCAAGCGTGGCTGCGCAGCCTGTCTTGGCGTGCGTTCTGCCGCGCGGTCTCGCGCCGCAGCGCCATCTCCTGGGTGGCGAACAGGTGCAACGGCGGCGCGCGCAGGCTCAGGGTCAGGCGCGCGCCCATGGGCAGCTCGAGCAGCTCGTGCGGGCCGTCGAGGTAGACGCGGC
Source organism: Deltaproteobacteria bacterium (assembly GCA_016177705.1). Classification (GTDB taxonomy): domain Bacteria; phylum Myxococcota; class UBA727; order UBA727; family VGSZ01; genus JACOUT01. The sequence goes on along the minus strand of JACOUT010000012.1, from coordinate 104,281 downwards.
CCTCGCGCATCTTGGAGGTGACCGCCACCTCGTCGCCGTCGCTGAGCCACAAGGCCGCGAGCTTGAAGCGCGGTCCATCGGCCAAGAACGGCTCGCGCACGCGAAGCTGTGCGCGCGCGTCAGCCAAGCCGACGATCTCGCCGCCCGCCGACGACATGGCGGCGGTGGAGCCGGCCGCGGTCGACACCCAGATGCCGCTCGACTTTTGATCCTCGACCACGCCCTGGTGCTCGACCAAGACGCGCGAGGTGGCGGCTGGGTTCTTGTGCGCCACCAGCACGTCGTTCAACACCGGGAAGGGCAGCGGTGTGCCGTCGATGGCGCCCGCCAGGCGTCGCACCACGGTGGGCTTGAGGCGGCCCGCCAGCACCTGTGACAGCAGCGCCGCGAAGGTGCCACGGTGGGCGGCGCACAAGAAGCCGACCGAATGGGCCGTATCCGAGTTGACGCCGAGCACCGGCGCGGCACTCACCTTGTGGCTGGTGTCGAGCAGCGTTCCGTCGCCGCCCACCGAGATGACCAGGCGCCGGTGCTCGGTCATGCCGGGGCGCAGGCGCGCGCGGTAGACGCGCGCGAAGCTGGCCCCCGCAGCGCGCAACGCGCGCTCCACCTCGAGCAGCGTGTCCTCGTGCGCCTCGTGCGCGGCGCGCATCGGCTCGGTGCTCGGGTCGCCGCGCTTGAGCAGGCGCTTGATGCGGCTGTTGCGCTTCTCGAGCGCCAAGCGCAATTGCGACTTCTTGTAGACGACGAGCACCTCGGGCTTGGCCATCTGCTCCTCGTCGGGGACGCCGGTCCGTTGCCTCGGATCGATCGCCTCGGATCGATCACCTTTGGCCGTGCGCTTGACCCGCGCTCTCCCACGGTCCTACCGTGACCGCGCGGAGGCGGGGAAGCCCCACCACGCCGAGGCGGGAGACCAGCGCGTGCCGATCGAGGAGGCCAAGAAGCGTGAGCTGGTCGCGGGCATCACCGCGATCCTCCGCCAGAGCCCGTTGCACGCGACGCTCGACACGCAGCGCCTGGCCATGGCCTTCTCGATGGTGCTCGACAACGTCGAGCCCGGCCAGCCGATCGACCTGCAGCACCTCTACCAGTGGCTCATCAGCCAGCACGCCAATGAGAAGGACGCGCTCGAGCTGTGTGTGGTGCTCAAGCTGCGCGAGGACAAGCTGGGCGCGCAATTCACGGCGCCGGCCAAGGCCCAGTTCATGGACCAGCTCGTGCTCGACGACCTGGCGGGGCGCTTCCAGACCAAGGCCGACCGCGCGCAGGGCTGGGACAAGAAGGCGGCCGAGCCCCTGCCGCCGCCGCCCGGGCAAAAGCAGGAGGCCTGGGCGCCAAAGAAGGGCAAGCGCGACAAGACCCACCGCGCCTTCCCCGTCCTGCTCGTGTGCTGCGTGCTCGCGGGCGCGGGCTATTGGGGATGGGCTTTGTCCACCGCGAACCCGCCGCTGCGCATCGTGACGGTCGCCGACTCCGCCGGGCTCAAGTGCACGGAGCTGAAGGCCAACCCCAACATCGCCATCTGTTGGATCACCCGCCAACAGTTCGCCGCCGAGTCGGAAGACGCGATCAAGACGCGCGCCGACGTCACGCTGCGCGAGCTGCAGCGGGACCACGGCTCGCAGGTGATCTACGTGATGGTCGACGACCGGCTCAAGATCCGGCGCCCTTGACCCGCCGGTCACGATAAACTAGAATACATGTTCTAATCATGCCGCCGCCAAGCCCGGCCGAGCTGCAGTGGGTGCGCACGCCCCAGCAAGCGCGCAGCCAGGACACGCTCGCGCGCCTGCTCGACGCCGCCGAGGCCATGCTCGAGGAGTCGCCCTGGGATCAGTGCACGGTGGCCGCGCTGGTGGCGCGGGGCAAGTCGTCGATCGGCGCCTTCTACGCGCGCTTCCCGGACAAGGACTCGCTGTTGCAGCACCTGCACCAGCGCCGCTCGGCCGAGGGCATCCACACGGCAGACGCGGCGCTCGAACGCGAGCGTTGGCAGGGCGTGCAGCTCGCGCCGCTCATCCGCGCGGTGGTCGGCTTCGTGGCGCAGGACTACGTCGACCACGCCGGCCTGCACCGCGAGATCGTGCGGCGCAACAGCACCGACGCGCGCTTCCGCGAGCGCTCGGCGCACGTCGCCGGCCACGTGGTGCGGCTGATCGCGCTCTTGCTCGAGGAGCGCAAGAGCGAGATCGTCGTCGACGACACGCTGCGCGCCGCCGACATGGTGCACCGCATCCTGTTCTCCGTGCTCGACCAGAGCGTGCAGTTCGTCGACCGGCCGCCTGGCCCGGTGGCGCTGACGCAGCCGCAGCTCGTCGAGGCAATCGTGCGCGCCATGCTCGGCTATCTCGGGCACGCCGGCGCCACCGCCAGGAGCAACGCATGAAGAACGCCACCACCGCCGTGCTGCAGCTCGTCGTCGCCGTCGCGCTCGCGGCCGGCTGCGCGCCCGCACCGGTCGAGGCCGGGCTCGAGGCACCAACCGCGCTCACCGCCGCCTTCGGCCGCGATGAGGGCCGCGGCAACCTGCTCGGCGTCCAGGTCTGGCTGACGCCGCGCGACTACGCGGACCGCGCCCGGCTGCGCGCACGGATCGACGGCTGGCTCGACGAGGCGCACCGCCAGGGGCTCGTCAACCAGCGCACCGTGGTGGTGTTCCCCGAGTACGCCGGCGCCTGGTTGGTGGCCGAGGGCGAAGGCCCGGACGTCGTCGACGCGCCCACCATCGGCGACGCCATGACCGCCATGGCGCTCGCGCACCTGCCCGAGTTCGCCGGCGCGCGTCTCAGCGCCCCGGCCGACGACGCCGACGCGTACGCGGCTTTCGCCATCAAGGCCGAGCGCATGGCGGCGGCGATCACCGAGGTGTTCGGCAGCCTGGCCCGCGACCACGGCGTCACGGTGGTGAGCGGCAGCGCGCTCTTGCCGACGCCCGAGGTGGTGGACGGCGCCATCGCGGTGACGCCGGGCGCGCCGCTGCAGAACGTGGTCTTCGTGTTCGGCCCCGACGGCGCGCCCTACCCCGACGTGGTGCGCAAGGCCTTCCCCATCGAGAGCGAGCTGCCCTTCGTCGAGCCCGCCGACCCCGCGGCGCTGCCGGTGTTCGACACGCCGGCCGGTCGCCTCGGCGTGCTCATCTGCGCCGACTCCTGGTACCCGGCGAGCTACCGCGAGATGGAGGCCAAGGGCGCCGAGGTGTTGGCGGTGCCGGTGTTCGCCACCGGCGAGTGGCGCGGGCCGTGGAAGGGCTACAACGGCGCCGACGAGCCGAGCGACGTCGACCTCGCCGACATCGACGCGCTCACCGAGGACCAGGCGTGGATGAAGTATTCGGCGCCGGGGCGCGCGCCCAGGGCCGAGCTGTTCAAGGCGCTGACGGTCACGCTGCGCGGTCGCTACTGGGATCTGCACGCCGAGGGGCAACCGTTGGTGGTGAACGGCCCGGCGCGCGAGCGCGCGCCCGAGGTGGACGCGCCGCTCCTGACCAGCCTCTGGCTGTAGGGGCCCTCACCCAGCAGCGCCGCGGGGCTTGACGGCGCCGTGCGCCGGGTGCCATGCGAGAGACATGACCGCCAACCATCGCTCCGTCGCCGTCATCGTGGTCGCCGTCGCACTGTTCGGCCTGGTCTTGGCCGCCTGTCCGGCGCCGGCGGACACGCCCAAGATCGGCGACGCCGGGCCGGAGTACCGTTTGACACCCACCAAGAGCCCGACCGACAAGCCGCCGCCCGCCGACATCCCCGCGCCGCCCGACGTCGCCGCGCCGCCGGCCGACGCCGAGAAGACCGCGAGCGGGCTCGCCTCCAAGGTGATCAAGCCCGGCAGCGGCGACGACAAGCCGAGCGCCCAGGACACCGTCGAGGTCCACTACACCGGCTGGACCACCGACGGGCGCATGTTCGACTCCTCGGTAAAGCGCGGCCGCACCACCACCTTCCCGCTCAACGGCGTCATCAAGGGCTGGACCGAGGGCGTGCCGTTCATGAAGGTGGGCGAGACGCGCCGCTTCTGGATCCCGTCGGAGCTCGCCTACGGCGACAAGCCCACGCGGCCGGGGGCGCCGTCGGGCATGTTGGTGTTCGACATCGAGCTGGTGCGCATCCTGCGCGTGCCGCCGGTGCCGGCCGACCTCACCAAGCCGCCCAAGGACGCCGTCACCACCGCCTCGGGCCTGGTGTGGCGCTCGGTCAAGAAGGGCACGGGCACCGAGCACCCGGCGCCCACCTCGGTGGTCGAGGTCCACTACGCGGGCTGGACCAAGGACGGCAAGATGTTCGACAACTCGTACAAGCGCGGCCGCACCGCGAAGTTCCCGCTCTCGGGCGTCATCAAGGGCTGGACCGAAGGCGTGCCGCTCTTGACCGTGGGCGAGACCGGGCGCTTCTGGATCCCGGCGGCGCTGGCGTATGGCGAGGAGCCGATGCGGCCGGGCGCGCCTGCGGGCGACCTGGTGTTCGACATCGAGCTGGTGGCGATCGACCACAAGTGACCGCCCGTGCGGGGTGTCCGATTCGTTGCGGCGCCGATCCGTTTCGGTGACACTTCGCGCGTGCGCGCGCCCATCGTCACCCTCACCGCCCTGCTCGCCTTGTCGTCCACGCCAGCGCTCGCCGAGCCCGACGTGCTGGCCGTGGTGCCGCTCGACGCGCTCGGCGTCGAGCCGGGCCTGCTCATGCGCCTCGACGCCGCGGTGCGTGAGCGCGTCACCGCCTCCGGCGCCAAGGAAGCCGACCCCGCCTCCGTGAGCCGCGCCGCAGGCGAGCGGCCCTGCGCCGGCGACGCCGCGTGCCTGAGCGCGCTCGGCAAACGCGTGGGCGCCGCGAGCGTGGTGGCGGGCAGCGTGGGCGTTGCGGGCGACACGCTCAACATCGCGCTCAAGGTGATCGACGTCGCCACGGGAGTGGAGAAGCGCGTCGAGCAGGGGCAGGCGCCGCTCGATCAGGCCGAGGCGGCCGTGCGCGCGCTCGCCTTCAAGCTGCTCGACCCGGCGGGCTACAACGCGAGCGGCGCCATCTCGGTCGACGTCGGTATGCCGGGCGCCACCGTGCTCGTCGACGGCGCGCCGCGCGGCACCACGCCGCTGATCGGCCCCATCGGCGGGCTACCGCCGGGCCGGCGCGCCGTCGAGGTGCGCGCGCCCGGCGTGCAGCCCTGGCGCAAGTTCGTCGAGGCGCCGGTCGACGGCGTCGCGCGCATCCGCCTGGTGCAGGAGGGCGATCTGCTGGTCGAGCGCGCGGCCACGGCGGCCGGCAAGGCGCCGACGGGCGGCAAGGTGGCGGTGTCGCCGCTCGTGTGGGCGGGCGCGGGCGCGCTGGCCGCGGGCGTGGCCAGCGGCATCGGCGGCGCGGTGGCGTACGGCGCGGCGGTGGGCGCGCGCGATCGCTTCGTCGGCGGTGAGCGCGGCAGCGACGTCATCCAGGAGAACCAGACCGCGACCTTGGCGTTCGGCGTGCTGGCCCCGCTCGGCCTGGTGGGCGTGGGCGGCGGCATCGCGCTCGTCACCGTCGGCTTGATGGAGTGACGGCGGTGGAGCGAGCGAGCGGTCAGCTTCAGGGTTGCCATCGACGGGTCCTGTCACCCGGCGCCGTTTCTTGCGCGCGCGTCAAAGCCCGCGCGCTCCAGAAACGCCACCGGGTGCCACCCGCCGACGAAGGTAGCTCCGGGGCGACTGAGCGGCCCCCCGGAAGATGCGAGGGGGTCATGGTCAGCGGAAGAGTCGGGGAGGGTGGCATGCGCAGCATGGTAGCGACGCTGGTCGGTGCGCTGGCTTTCACGGTGTCGGTGGCATGGGGGACAGGGTGCCCTTCGTTGGCCGTGTGCGACGACCACGCCGACTGCAGGCCGGAGGAGTTCTGCGCGCCCTTCACCGACGGCGACGGCCAAAGCGGGGCGTGCGTGCCGGATGGCTCGCCCGGCGATCCCGATCTGGGCGAAGGCGAGGGCGAAGGTGAAGGCGAGGGCGAGGGCGAAGGCGAGGGCGAGGGCGAGGGTGAAGGCACCATCACGCTGACGGCGCGGATGAATGCGACCCCGCTCGACGGCAGCCAGGCGGTGTTGGCGGGGCTGACGGTGACGCTCGAGTGGACCACCACGGGCGCGGTGAGCGACTGCACCTTCGACGACGGCGTCACCACGCCGACGGAGGTGGCCGTCGAGGGCAGCGAGGATCGGGTGGTGGACGTCGACACCACGTTCACGGTCGACTGTACGGGCGCGCCGCCCGCGAGCATGGTGGTGCGCGCCGCGTTCGTGCGACTGACGCCCGACCTCGAGACCGACCTGGCGGTGGCGACGGACCAGAGCGTCGCGTTCACGCTGACGCATGCGCACACGACGACGTGCACGAGGGCGGACGGGTTCTCGGCCACCGTGCCGGATGCGCCGACGTGGCGGGTCGACGCGTCGTGCACGCCGGATCGGCCGGTGGTGCTGGCGGACGGCACGGTGTCGAGCGCGGCGTTGACGGACGCGCTCGACTTCACGGTGTTGATCCGCAGCGTGACGGTGGCCGACCGCGTGGGGGCGCAGACGTCGGTGACGGTGACCGTGGAGCCGTGGCCGGAGGCGACGGGCTGCATCAGTCCCGACGGCGGTCCGATCGACGGCACTGGCCTGACGGGCATCGTTTTCGAAAACGGCTTCCTCGAGAGCGAGCTGGTGAGCGTGACCTGCTCGGACGCGGCGGGGAACGCGGCGACCATGAGCGTGTGGGTGCGCGTGCAGGTGGCGATCGTGGAGCCGTTCGCGGACGCGAGCGGGCTGGAGTTTCGGGTGAGCGGGGACCTGTCGCCACAGTGCACGACGACGCCGGCGCGCGCCGTGAGCACGACCGCAGTACCGAGCGTGATGAAGGTGGGTTTTGGGGCGGGGACGGAGCAGCTCACGATTGACTGCACGGAGGCGGATGACGCGTACGGGCCGAATGCCGGGTCGCTGGCGGTGACGGTGGAGTGGGGCCCCGTGACGGACGCGGACTTCGCGACGAAACGGGACGCGGTGACGACGGATGTGTGGCTTATCTCGGGGAGCCTGAGCGTCGCAAATCGGACGTCGCCGGGAACGTTCCTGCTCGAGTCGCTGACGTTGACCGGAGTGGGCGCCAACTTATCGGTGACGGACAACAATGACGCGACGAACAACCCTCGCGTTCAGATCGATCTTCCTGTGCTCACGCGTGTCGGTGCGGCGATGCAGTTCCGAAGCAACGAGGATCTTCTCGTCGTCGGGACCGGTTTGTCCATGCTTCAGCGGGTCGGCAATGGCCTTACCTTCGATGCCAATGCGGCGAACTTTACGACGCTGAACCTCCCCGAGCTTTCGAGCGTGACGGGTTCGCTCACGGTGACCAACAACGCCTCGCTGTCGAGCCTGAGCGTGCCTTTGCTTTCGAGCGTGACGGGTTCGCTGACGGTCACCAACAACGCGTCGCTGTCGAGCCTGAGCGTGCCTTCGCTTTCGAGCGTGACGGGTTCGCTGACGGTCAGCGGCAACGCCGAGCTGGATGAGCTGATCGCGACGACCCTCGACATCGTGGGAGGCGACCTCGTCATCGGTGGCACGCTCGGCGGCAATGCCAACCCAGACCTCTACAACGTCGAGCTTGGTGCGCTCTCCACTATCGGTGGCACGTTGCTCGTGCAGAACAACGTGCTGCTTCCGTGCACGGAGATCGAGCTGTTCTGCAACGTGCCGGCTGGTGCGGGAGCGCAGGTGCAGGACAACCAGAGCGCGTCGTGCTTCTGCCCCTGAGCGGCGCCGAGCCAGCGAGCGTCGCTCGCCGCGGCGGCGCCGCGCGCGCAGCACGAGCGTGCGCCGAGCCCTGCACGGCTCTCCCCAGTGGGGGAGAGATCTAGAGAGGGGGGCTGTCCGCCCCGACGGCAGCCGCGTCTCGCCGGCACCTCGTGGCCTCCGTACGGCACCGCCGCTCGCTCTCGCGAGAGCAGCGATCCTCCCACGAAGGCGCGACGACAAGCCCCCGGCTCCTTGGCCGCTCTCCTGCTCGCGAGTTCAGCGAATCGCTACCCGCAGGACGGCTCCGGTCCTGCAGTCCGCCACCAGCAGGTCGCCCGCGTCGTCGAACGCCAGCGCCCGCGCGCAGCCGCGCGGGAACAGCGGCCCCACCCGCAGCAGCGCCCGTGTGCTGCCGTCGCTGAAGAGCTGCTCGCCGCCGCCGTCGTCGCCCAGGTAGACGTTGCCGTCGTCGTCCAGCGCCACCGAGGAGCCCTCGCCGACCTCGGCGAGCAGCGGCGCCGGCAGCGTGCGCGTGGCGGGCGCGCCGCCGACCAGCGAGACCACGTCCACAACGCCGGCGCCATGCGCCACCGCGACCTGCTCGCCGTTCGGGCTCGCGCCCACGGCGTGGATCTCGTCGGTCGCCGTGAACAGCACGCGCGGGTTGCCGCCCAGAATCTTGACGTCCTGGCCGTCGACGAACACCGGCGCCTGGCCGGCGACCGCGAGCTGCAGCGGCGCGCCCACGAACACGCCGTCGTCATAGGTGGCGACGGCGCCGTCGGGCAGGTCGGCGGTCAAGAGCGCGACGCCGTTCGAGAGCACCACCGTGTCCTGGTCGAGCAGCGCCGCGCCCGCCAGCGGGCCACCGAGCTTCCTGCCGTCGGCGGCGAGCACGCGATCGACGCGCCCGGTGGCGAGGTCCAGGCGGCGCAGCGTGTCGGGGTCGACGTCGTAGACCAGGCAGGTGGTGCCGACGCACGAGAGCGTGTACGGCGACGCGAAGCGCGCGTCCGGCACCCGCCCGTCGTCGGTGAGCTGGTCCGAGCCGACCACGGTCGTGACGCGGCCGTCGTCGACCCGGCGGATGGTGAGGCCGTCGCTCACGATCACGCCGGTGCCGAGCCGCGCGATGCGGTGGCTGTTGGCGGTGAAGCGGGCGTTGGCGGCGAGCCCGTCGAGGAAGCCGGCCGCGCCGCTGCCGCTCTGGCTGGTGGTGTTGCCGGTGGCGTCGATGGTGCGCACCGCGTGCTCGTCGTCGTCGAAGACGATGGACGCGTTGGCGCCCGCGGCGACCACCAAGCCGGTCGCGCTCGAGACGGCGGCGCCGCCGATGGTGGTGAGGCTGGTGCCGCTCGCGCTCAGCCGCACGCCGGTGGCGAGCAGCAGTTGTACGCGCGCAGCGTCAGCGTCGATATCGACGATGGTGGCGCTGGGCGCGGGCGAGAAGGCGGTCACCAACGCGCCGGTGCTGGCAGAGAAGGAAGTCAGGCTGGCGCCGCCGGCGACCGCGACCAACAGCGAGTCCGACCCGCTGAGCGCGAGCGAACGCGGCCCGTTCAGCGCCATGGCGCCCTCGATTGCCACGCGGACTGCGCCCGTAGCCACCGTGGCCGCGCACACCACATCGACACCCTCGCGCGTAAAGAAGACCTCACTGTCGTCGCTCCTGGCGGCCAGATCCTGGGCCAGCTCGCTCCCGCCGCCGCTGCAAGGGCCGAGATCGAGGAGGTCGAGCACGCGGCTGGCGGCGCCCGAGGCGACGTCGACGCGGTAGAGCGCCTCGAGGGTCGAGAAGAAGATCGAGGTCGGCGTCGCGTCGATGGCGCGGATCAAGAAAAACGGCCGATCGGTGGCGCGCTCGGGCAGGGGCGCGCTCGGCAGCACGTCGAGCCCAAGGCCGCCGCTGCGCGGCACGCGCAGGGTGTGCAGCAGAAACGGGTTCGTCAGCAGGAAGGTGTTGCCCAGCAGAGCAAAGTCCGTCGGGAAGCCGACCGCGTCGGGCGGGGCCAGCAGGTCCACCGTGCGGGCGGCGTCCACGTGCAGCAGGCCACGGCCGGGCGTGGTGCTGGTGGGGTCGACGAGGAACATGCCGCCGTCGCCGTCGGGTGCGAGGGAGCGGGCGTCGATGTCGCACTGATCGAGCGGTGCGCCGCCGTCGCAGGTGTCGCCGATCCCCGAGATGGTCTGGTAGGTGCCGTCGGCCAAGAGCACCCGGATCGGCTCTTTGGCACCGCTCGGTGTGCCCGCGATCCAGACGGCGATGGGCACGCCGGTCGACGGCTCGTGTTCCACGGCCACGTCGGTGACGAAGCCGAATTCGAGGCGTTGCGCCGCCGTGCCCGCGGCGGGTGAGGCGGCTACCGTGCCGGCCAGCACCGACGCGCTCCAGCTGCCGCCGTCGTCGTGGAAGCGCACCACGCGGGCGTCGGAGGTGACGAAGACGTCACCGGTGTTGGAGACGTCCAGGCCCGTAACGGTGTTGAGGTCGACGTCGGCAGGCGAGGCGAACTGCCAACCCGGCGGATCGACGGTGGGCGTGGTGGTCGGCCCCGGTCCGCCCACCACCGTCTCGTTGCCGTCGCGGTCGATGCGGCGCAGCGTGTTCGTGGTGCCGTCGTAGTAGAAGAAATCGTCGTCGATGCCGAGCGCGATCGGGGACAGGGTCCGGCCCTCCAAGACGTCAGGGCTGTCGAGGGAGTGATAGCGGTCGTCGAGGCGGAAGAAGGTCGAGCCGCCCGGCGGACGGAAGAACACGGCCCCGAGCGCGTCGGTGACGAGATCGCCCCGCGCGCTGCCGTAGACCCCCATGATCAGGTTGCTGCCGAGGCCGTCGAGCGGTTGACCGCCCGTCACCAAGGAGACCGTTACCGTGGTGGCGGCGCACGCCGAGGTGCACGTGTCCTTCTCGTTGGCGTTGCCGTCGTCGCAGGGCTCGGTGCCTCCGACCACGCCGTCGCCGCAGCGCTCGCCTTCGCCTTCGCCCTCGCCTTCACCTTCACCTTCGCCTTCGCCTTCGCCCTCGCCCTCGCCCTCGCCGCCAGCGGGCGCGCAGAAGGAACCGTCGACGTCGGCGACGCAGCTCTCGCCCGCCAGGCAATCGCCCACGCTGGCGCACGGGCGAGCGGTGTCACACCGGCAGGTCGGCAGCAGGACGACGAGCGCGGCGAGCGGAGCAAGACGATGCATGGCGGCAGTGTACGACCGAAGCCTGTCGTGCTCCACGACGACGGCCGTCACACCGGCTGGTTCGGCTCGACGTGCGGCGGCTGGCTCTGTGGCACCGCCGCAACCGCCGCGCGCGCCGCCTCGATGGCCTCACCGAGCGTGGCCGTGTACTTGAGCTTGCCGGCCTCCGGCACCAGGCCGGCGCGCTCGAGCACCGCGCGCGGCTGCGCCTGCGCGCCCGCGATGATCACCTTGGCCTTGTCCTTCCACAGCTTGGCGAGCGCGCTCTCGAGCGCCACCAGGCCGGTTGCGTCCATGGCAGGCACGTCGGCCACCTCGATGATGACCACGCGCGCCGTGCGCGCGACGTCGTGCAAGGCGCCCATGGCCTTCTGCGCGGCGCCGAAGAACAGCGGCCCGTCGATGGAGTAGTGCAGCACGCCCTTGGGCAGCGGGCCGTGCGTCGGCGAGTGGCTCTCCTCGAGGCGTCCGCCCGAGATGTCCGCCATGCGGCGCATGAACAGCAGCGCGGCCAGCATGACGCCGGCGGTCACCGAGATCACCATGTCGAACACCACGGTGAGCACGAAGCACGCGAGCAGCACCACCACGTCGGCGCGCGGCGCCACGCGCAGGATGTGTCCGAAGTGGCGCACCTCGCTCATGTTCCACGCGACGATCAGCAACAGCGCGGCCAGTGACGCCATCGGCAGGTAGCCGACCAGCGGCGCGATGACGAGCACGGCGGCGAGCACGAACAGCGCGTGCGTCATGGCGGCGATGGGCGAGCGCGCGCCCGAGCGCACACTGGTGGCGGTGCGCGCGATGGCGCCGGTGGCCGCGAAGCCACCGAAGAAGGGCGCCACGATGTTGCCGATGCCTTGGCCGAGCAGCTCGGCGTTTGAGTCGTGCTTCGCGCCGATCATGCCGTCGGCCACGGTGGCCGACAGCAACGACTCGATGGCGCCGAGCATGGCGATGGCGAAGGCCGACGGCAGAATGTCGCGCAGCAGCTGGAGCGACAGGCCGAGCGGCGCGCCGTCGGCGCCGGGCAAGAGCCACGGCAACACCGGCAGTGGCGGCGCCTGCGGCACGCCGTGCTTGGTGACGCCGTCGACCACGTAGGTGAAGCGGCTGGCGATGGTGTCGATGGTGATGCCGTCGATCAGGTGGGTGGCGGCGAAGGCCGCGAGCGCGCCGAGCGTGAGCGCGACCAGCGGCGCGGGCAGGCGCTTGTCGATGCGCGGCCAGACGATCAGCACCGCCAGCGTGAATGCGCCGATCAGCAGGTCAGCGAGCCGCGCGGTGTGCGCGGCATGCCCGAGCGCGACCACGCGCTCGATGAAGTGCTCGGGCATGTGCTCGACGGTGAGGCCGAGGAAGTCCTTCACTTGCAAGGTGCCGATGACCACGGCGATGCCGGCGGTGAAGCCGGTGGTCACCGGGTGGGGCACGAACTGCAGGAGCGAGCCGAAGCCGGCCGCCCCCATGGCGACGAGCATGACGCCTGCGATCACCGAGGCGACGCACAGGCCGCCCACGCCGTAGCGCGCGGCCACCGGCGCCAGCAGCACCACGAAGGCGGCGGTGGGCCCGCTCACCTGCACGCGCGAGCCGCCGAGCGCCGCGATGAGCGCGCCGGCGATGATCGCGGTGTAAAGGCCGTGCTGCGGCGGCACGCCCGAGGCGATGGCGAGCGCCATCGACAACGGCAGCGCCACTACGCCCACCACCAAGCCGGCCATGACGTCGGCGCGTAGGTCGCTCTTCGAGTAGCCGGCTGCGAGCGTCGCGCGCAGCGCGGTCGCCGGCTTCACGCGCAAGCGCGGCAGCATCTCGACCATGGCGTTGTAGCGCTTCCTCATCTGCCTCGCCCCGCGCCCTTTGTGGCATTTCGACCACAAGGTCATCGCAGATCGGCGGCCGGGAACGCAAGTCCTCGAGCGGACGCCATCTGCTATAGGCGCGCGATGGCGGGCCTGCCGATCGTCCACCTTCCCGAGGGCGCACAGCCGAGCCCATCGCCGGCGGCGCGACCTGACTGGCTGCGGGTGCGGGCTCCTGGTGGTGGCCGCGTCGACGAGCTGGCGGCGCTGCTCGCCGAGCGGCGCCTCCACACCGTCTGCAGCTCGGCGGCCTGCCCGAACCGGGCGGAATGCTGGTCGGCCGGCACCGCCACCTTCCTGATCCTCGGCAACCGCTGCACGCGCGCCTGCCGCTTCTGCGACGTGCAGACCTCGGCGACGCCCGAGGCGGTCGACCTCGACGAGCCCGTGCGCTTGGCGGAAGCGGCGGCGCTGTTGGCGCTCTCGCACGTCGTCATCACCGGGGTGACGCGCGACGACCTGCCGGACGGCGGCGCTCGCCAGTTCGCGCGCTGCCTGCACGCGGTACGCGCGCGCCTGCCCCACGCCACCCTCGAGGTGCTGGTGTCGGACCTCGGTGGCGACGAGCAGGCGCTGCAACAGGTGCTCGACGCCGCGCCCGACGTGTTCGCCCACAACCTCGAGACCTGCGAGCGGCTGACGCCGCAGATTCGCTCGGGCGCGCAGTACCGCCGCTCGCTGGCGCTGCTCGCCGCGGCCAAGCGGCGTGCGCCGGCCGTGCGCACAAAGACCGGGCTGATGCTCGGCCTGGGCGAGCATGACGACGAGGTGCTGGCCGCGCTCGCCGACGCGCGCGCTGCCGCGGTCGACGTCGTCACGCTGGGGCAGTACCTGCGTCCGTCGGCGTGGAACGCGCCGGTCGAGCGCTACGTGACGCCGGCGCGCTTCGATGAGCTGGGCGCGGCGGCGCGCGCGCTCGGCTTCTTGCACGTCGAGAGCGGGCCGCTCGTGCGCTCGAGCTACCACGCGGAGCGAGCGCTGCCATGACGTCGCGCACGGTTGCCCTCGACGAGGTGGCGCGGCTCGCGGCCGGTTTGGCCGGCGCCACGCCCGCCTCCGTCGTCGAGCTGTTCCCGCACGGCACGGTGCGCGCGTTTCGCGCCAACGGCGTCGGCTTGCGTGTCGACGAGGACCCGCAGGGGCACGCGCTCGAGGCCGCGGCGCTCGCGCTCGGCGCCGCCGCCGCCGCGGGCGCGCCCGCGCTCGGGCCCACCTTGCTCGCGCAGGGTACGCTGGCGGGCGCTGCCGGTGAGCGCCGCTTCCTCGCTTACCGCTGGCTGCACGGGCGCACGCTCGAGGCCACCGAGGCGGCGTCACGCGCGCGTGAGGCGGGCGAGTCGTTCGCGCGCCTGCACGCGCTGCGCGTGATGGACCTGGTGGCGCGCCTGCCCGGCGGCGCGCCGCCGATGACGCTGCTCGAGGGCTTCCGTCGCGCCGTCGACGATCTGCGCGCGTGGATGAGCGCGCGCGAGGCAGACGGCCTGGGCCAGGATCTGTTGACGCTGGCACTCTCCGACCTGCAGCGGGCACTCCGTCCCTACTGCATCGCGCTCGACCATGCATTCCTGGTCGCGCGGCGGCGCGTGCTGTGCCACGGCGCGCCGCAGCCGTCGCTGTTCGTGCTGCGCGAGGGCGCGCCCGGGCCGCTCGCCTTCGTCAACTTCGAGCGCGCGCACTGCGGCGACGCCGCGCACGACCTCGCCCACTATGCGCTCGCCGCCAACCTCGACGATGCGGCCGAGGATGTGTTGCTCCGGAGCTACCTCGACGCGCTGGAGCACCAGGGGCGCGGCGACCGCCGCTTGATCGTGCGCTACTTCGCGCGCAAGACCCTCGGCCTGTTCGCGCAGCCATGCGCGCGGCTGGCGCGACTGGCGCGCATCAAACGGGGCGACACGCTGGTGCTGGGCGACCCGGTGGTGGCGCTCGACGAGGAGGCGCAGCGCGCCTACCAGGAGATCGCGCGCGCCATCAATGGGCTGCGCGAGCTTGGCGGGCGCGCGCGCCCCGTTGGCGCGCGCGAGGTGATGGCGATGGGGCGCTTGCTCGCCGTCGAGGAGGTGATCCTGCGGGACCGCGCCTTCCGCATCGCGCTGCTCGGGCAGCCCTACTCGGGCAAGACCGAGATCGCCTCGTTGCTGGTGCGGCGCCTGCCCAAGCACCGGCTGATCGGCACGGTGGCGATGGCGCGCGCGCTGGCGCGCGTCGAGCAGGATCTGGTCGCCGAGAGCGTCACGCCACGGCCGCGCGCGCTGGTGGCGCGCCTGTTCGAACGCGGCTTCGATCTCGAGCCCAAGGCCGAGCCACCCTTCTACACGGCGCGCCTCGACGGTCGCGATGTCACCGCCGAGCTGCGCGACGACGGCCCGCTGCACATCCGCGGCGGCCAGTTGCTCGACGACGACGCGGTGCGCGCCGCCGTCAAGGACGCGCTGCTCGAGCGCTCGGCCAGCGAGGGTCTGGTCATCGAGGGCGACTACGCCGCGCAGCTCTTGCCAGGACGAGGTCACACGTTCTTCGTCGCCGCCGATACCGGCGTGCGCTGTGCGCGCTTCTTGTCGCACCGCGGCGACGCGGTGAACGACGCGGCGGCGGCGGAGCACCTCAAGCGCCTCGACGACGCCCAGGCGCCGCCGCCCGTCGACGCCGTGCGCATCGAAGTGGGTGCGCGGACGGCCGCAGCCGCGACGCTCGAGGTGTTGTGGCAGCTCTTGCCGCCGGGGCGTCGTCCGCCGGACGATCTGACCGGCAGGGCGCCGGTATGAGCGCGACCCTGGCGGGCGAGCTGCCCGACCTCGAGCCCGTGCTCGACGACGAGAACGCGCCGCTGCCCGAGGGTGAGGCGGTGGCGCTGCCGCTGCCCACCGGCACGCGCACCACGCTCCGCTTCCCGTCGCCCTTCGAGCTGGTGCTGACGCACGGCGGCCGGCGCGTCACGAACGACGACTCGCCGGCCGCGCGCGATCTGCTCTTGTGGTCGTCGCGACGCTTGCCGGCGCTGTGGCGGGCGCTCGGGGAGCGCACCGTGTTGTTGGCCGCGCACGTCGACGGCGCGGTGGTAGTCACCGACCTCGTGGAGCTCGAGCCGGCTGTGGACGCGGACGGCGAGCCGGCGCCGCCGCGCGCGGTCTTCCTCGATCACGGCGCCCTGCGCGAGCGCCTCGAGCCCAGCGGTGTGCAGCTCGCGCAGTTCTCACTGCTCGGCGTCATCGGCACCAAGGCGGAGCTGGAGCGCCGCGTGCGCGGCAGCTGGGCGCCGGGCACACCGGTCGAGGTGCGCGTCGAGGACGTCGGCCGCATCGTCTCGCGTCGACGCCTGCGCGTCGGCCGCTGACGCGGCCTGCTCAGGGGTCAGGGCACGGTGCTCCAGCACTCGATGGTCTTGACCACGTCGGCCATGAACTGATCGGCGGTGACGCCGTCCACCAACCGGTGATCGAAGCCGAGCGAGATCACGCTCTTCAGACGCACGGCGATGACGTCGGTGCCGTCGACCTCGAGCACCACCGGCTTCTTCTCGATCTTGCCCATGGCCAGGATGGCCACGTTGGGCTGGTTGATGACGGGCGTGCCGATGATGGAGCCGAAGTTGCCGGGGTTGGTGATGGTGAAGCTCGAGCCGGACAGCTCGTCGGGCTTGATCTTCTTGGTGCGCACGCGCGCAGCGAGGTCGGCGATGCCGTGCGCCAGCCCGCGCAGGTTCATCTGATCGGCGTGCTTGAGCACCGGCACCATCAGCCCGGGCTCCGGGCCGTCGATGGCCACCGCCATACCGAGGTTGACGTCGCCCTTGAACACCAGATCGGTGCCGCGGATCTCGGCGTTCAGGTACGAGTGGCGGCGCAGGCACTGCGCCACCGCTGCCGCCATGAACACCGTGTAGGTGAGGCTGACGCCTTCCTCGGCCTTGAAACGATCCTTGTGCGCGCGGCGGATCTTCTCGACGGCGGTCCAGTCGAGGTCGAAGAAGGTGTGCACGTGCGCGGACGTGTGCTTGCTCGCGACCATGTTCTGCATGATCGCCTTGCGCATGGTCGACGCCGGCTTGACCACCTCGCGCGCGCCCGTTGGGATGGAGACGCTCGGCACCACCGGTTGCGGCAGCGAGGTCTCGGCCACCACGGCGGCGCGCGCCTGCGGCGGCGGCGCAACCGCACGTCCGGCGCGCTTGTCTTCGACGTAGGCGAGCAGGTCCTTCTTGGTGACGCGGCCGTTGTTGCCGGTGCCCGGCAGGCCGTCGAGCTCGGCGTCGGTGACGCCGCTCTCGGCCGCGATGCGGCGCACCAGCGGTGAGACGAAGCGACCGCCGGCCGCCTGCTCGTGCGCGGGCAACTGGAAATAGCCCGGCTTCTCCTCGAGGCGGCGGGCCCCCTCCTCGCCCGGCAGCGCGCGCGACGGCGAGCGGGTCGCCGGCACCGACGTCGGCGGCGTGGCATGGCCGGCCAGCGGCGACGCCTCGCCGCTCGCGCCCACCCAGCCGAGCACGGTGCCGACGCCGACGGTCTTGCCCTCGCCCACGTCGATGGAGAGCAGCACGCCGCCGGCAGGCGCCGGGATCTCGGCCTCCACCTTGTCGGTAGAGATGACCAGCAGGTTCTCGTCCTTGCGCACCGCCTGACCGGGCGCCTTGAGCCAGCGCACGATGGTGCCTTCGGCGATGCTCTCTCCGAGCTGCGGCATGATGATCTTGTCGGCCATGGGCGTTCTCCGTCGCTTGGCTTGGCAAAACCGCCCCGCCCCCGCAACCAGCTCAACGCCCCGTGACGTGCCCGGCGCTGCCGTCGACGACGACGCTCTGGCCGGTGGCCAGCCGCGTGGTCGCGTCGGGCACCGCCAGCACCGCCGGGATGCCGTACTCGCGCGCGATCACGGCGGCGTGCGACAACAGACCGCCCGTCTCGGTGACGACGGCGGCGATGCGGGCGAACAGCGGCGTCCACCCCGGATCGGTGTAGCAGGCCACCAGCACCTCGCCGGCCGTGAGCGCGCGCGCCTCGTCGAGGTTGGTGGCGATGCGCGCCTTGCCCTCGGCGCGGCCCGAGGAGCAGGCGATGCCGGTGAGCGCGCCCGGTCCTTCCACCCGCGTGCGCGGCGCCACCGCGTGGCGCGCGCCGACCTCGTTCGGGTTCTTGAAGTTTCGGAAGCCGAACATGACGCGGCGGCCGCGCGCGACGCGGCGCTTGACCTCGCCGACGGCGAGCGCGCCCGTGAAGGCGGCGCCCGCCTCCTCGGCGCGCAGCAGGAAGACGTCGCCGGCCTCGCCGAGCGCGCCCTGCGCGACCAAGCGCCGCCCCACCTCGAGCGCGATGCGCCGCACCAGCGCGTACATCCAGGTGGAGCAGTCGCGCATCTCCTCGCGCCACCAGGCGAAGGCCCGCACGCGCTCGAGCTTCTCCACGAACGCCTTGCGCGCCAGCGGCCGTCGCCCGATGACGTCGACCGCGCGCTGTTTGTGGGCGTCGGCGTCGCGCCGGCGCTGCTCCTGCAAGACGCGCGGGTCGCGCGTAGGGTCGAAGGAGCGCAGCGCGTCCTCGAGCAGCTCGCGCACCAGCTCGTGGTCCTCGTCCCAGCGCGGCTGCGTGATGTCGAGCTCGCGGCGCGCGTGGTGTGGCCACCGCTGCGCGTAGTCGCGCACCTCGGCGTCACCGACGGTGTCGCCCCGCGCGTGCAGCCGGCGCGCGGTGTCGAACAGGTCGACCAGCGGGCGCAGGTGCGACAGATCCGTCAGGCCACCGACGAGCGCGGTGTACTCGAGGTCTCCGCCGCAGCGCCGCTTGGCCGCCTCGAACTCCGGCTTGAACTCGAGCTTGGCGTTGGTCAGCGCGTAGATGGTCTCGAAGTAGCTGCTCTCGGTCTCGTGCTGCAGCGCGAGCGCACCATCGAACAGCCGGGCGAGCGCGGCGTCGTCGAGCGCGCGCAACTGTTCGTGCGTGCGATCGAAGGGCGACCGCCGCGACGGGAACGCGTCACGGAACGCGCTGCACAGGCGCAGGCGCTCGTCGAAGTCGCGCCAGAGCGCGAACAGCGTGGGCACCGCCCGCAGCCCGGTCAGCAGCGTCATCGGCGTGCGCTCGCCCGGACCGTCGTAGCCGGGAGCCACGCCGAGGTCGGTGTCGAGCTCGCGCTCGATGTAGCCGGGCACCTTCTTGAGCGTCCGTTTGACCTCGCCGAGGTTCCAGTAGGGCCGCCCGAAGAACATGCGGCTCCACTTCACCTGTTCGTCGGGGTCGCGCAGCTTGAGGCGCACACAGGAGGCCAGCATGGAGACGTCGAAGGCGCGCTCGTACAGCGACCAGAGGAACGGCGTGCACACATCGGCGGAGACGCCGCCGTCGCGGAAGTCCGCGGTGGTCCACTCGCCGAGGTCGGGGGCGAAGCGGATGGCCGTGATGGGGCGCGCCTGTAGCAGATACAAGCGCCCGCCAGCGCGCGCCCACTCGACGTCGAGCGGGTAGCCGAGGCGCTCCTGCAACTGCTGGCACAGCTCGGTGAGCATGCGCGCCTCGTCGTCGGACAGCACGGCGCGCCGCGCCGCGGCAGTGTCGAGCGTCCGCTCCACCACGCGCGCGCCGTCGAACACGAGCGCGCTCTTCTTGTCGGCGAGCGTACGCTCACGCACCGTGCCGGTGGCGACGTCGACGCGCAGCAGATCGGCGGCGGCGCGCCCGCTCACCAGCGGCTCGCCAAGCCCGTGCACCGCCTCGATCACCGTGACGTCGTCGTGGCCGCGCACCGGATCGACAGTGAACAGCACGCCGGCGGCATCCGCCTCGACCAAGCGCTGCACGATGACCGCCATGCGCGGTAGCTCGGCGGCAGTACCGCCCCGCCGTTGGTAGGCGAGCACGCGCGGCGCCAGTGCGGAGGCGAGGCAGCGGGAGACGGCGGCGAACAGCTCGCCCTCGCCGCGCACGCCCAGCTCGGTAACGAACAGGCCGGCGAAGCTCTGGTCGGCAGCGTCCTCGGCGACCGCGCTCGAGCGCACCGCGAACGGACCGACGGTGCCGCCGAGCTCGGCGCACGCCGTCAGCACCGCCTGGCGCAGCTCGTCGGGCAGCGGCGTGGCGACCACGATCTGCTGCGCGGCATGGAGCGCTTCGTCGTCGCCGCGCGCCATCAGGGCGGCCAGCTCCGCGGCGCGCGCACCGGCAGCGAGCGCGCGCGCGAGCGGCTCGGCACAGATGACGAAGCCGGGCGGCACCGGCAACCCTGCGGCGACGATGGCCTGCACGCCGGCCGCCTTCCCCCCGACGTCGTCGCGGCGCGCCGCTGTCGCCTCGGCGAGCGGCAGCACGTAGCAGGGAGGGGGCGACGCCACGGACACGGTGTGCTCGGTCGGGTGCCACACACTCGCCAAACGCCGCCCGTTCGGCAACTCGTGCGGTCGCGGCCTGGTGTCGTTGGCATCGGCCGTGAAGGGCAGCGGGCGTGGGAGGCGAGAGGTGACCATGCGGTACTCCGTTTTGCACGAGCGGCGCGCTCTGCCCGGCATTGGCGTCGGAAGCACGAGCAGTGCCAGAGTGCGATCGATGTCGCTCGCTCCCGACGGCGCCGACCTCGTCGCGCAAGCGCTGGCCGCGCCCTCGTCGTTCTCCGGCGTCACCATCGACGGCGGCGCGTCGGCGCCCTGGAGCACGCTGGTGCTGCGCGCGCGCATGCGCGCCGCTCGGCTGCAGGCGGCGGGGGTCGCGCCCGGCGACCACGTGCTGGTCTCGCTGCCGACCTCGCTCGGCTTCGTCGAGGGGCTGTTCGCCTGTTGGTTGTCCGGCGCGGTACCGGTGCCGTTGCCGCAGGCAACCGGCGCCCGCGCCGGTGCCATCGCGGCGCGCATCACGCACGTCGCGCGCGTCGCGCGTCCGCGTGTCGTGCTGCTCGCGGCCGGTGACGAGCTGGACCTCGAGGGTGACAACGTGCCGGCGATCACGATCGACGACGGCGAGGCCACACCATCGCCCACCGCGGTGCCACACCAAATCGCGCTGCCCGAGGTCGCCTTCGTGCAGTTCACCTCGGGATCGACGGGCGATCCGCGTGGGGTCGTGGTGACGCGCGCGGCGCTGAACGCGCAGCTCGCACAACTCCACCACGGCATGGGCGTCGGGCCGACCGACGCCGCGGTGAGCTGGCTGCCGCTGTTCCACGACATGGGGTTGGTCGGTGGGCTGCTGCTGCCGTTCGCCTACGGCCTGCCGGTGACGCTGCTGTCGTCGCTGTCGTTCCTGTTGCGCCCTGCTCGCTGGCTGCAGGCCATCTCCCGTTCACGCGCGACGATGTCGGCAGCACCCTCGTCGGCCTACGCGCTGTGTGCCGCCAAGGTGCGCGACACCGACCTCGAGGGCGTCGACCTGTCGTGCTGGCAGGTCGCCCTCGACGGCGCCGAGGCGGTGCGGCCGGAGGCGATCGACGCCTTCGCCGCGCGCCTGGCGCCCTACGGCTTCGCGCGCGAGGCCTTCATGCCGGCCTACGGTCTCGCCGAGTCGACGCTGTCGGTCACCATGACGCCGCGAGGTCGCGGCGCGCGCGTGCTCGACGTCGACAAAGCGGCGCTCGCGACCGGCGAGCTGCGCCAAGTGGCCGCCGGCGCCGCCGGTGCCGTGTGCATCGCCAGCTCCGGTCCGCCGGTGCACGGCGCTACCGTCCGGGTCGTCGACGACGCGGGCGCGCCGCTGCCCGACGGACGTGTCGGTCACCTGCGCGTGCGCTCGCCCGCGCTCGGCTCGGGTTACCTCGACGACCCAACCGCGACCGCCGCCGCTTACCCCTCGGGCGAGCTCGCCACCGGCGATCTGGGCGCGCTCGTCGACGGCGAGCTGTACGTCACCGGGCGCACCAAGGACGTCATCGTGATCCGCGGGGCCAAGGTGTGCGCCGAGGACATCGAGGCGGCCGTGGAGGCGGCGCTGCGGGTCGACGCGGCGCACCGGCCGCCGACGGCGCTCGCGTTCGCGCTCGCCGCCGACGCCGTCCTCGGTGAGCGCGTGGTGGTGCTGGTCGGCATGCACGGCCGCGCCACGCTCGATGACCAGCGCCGTGCGCGCGCGCTCGCCGCCGCACGCGAGGCCGCGGGCGCCGCTGACGTCCTCGTGGTTCCGGTCGCAGCGTCGGCATTGCCGCGTACCACCAGCGGCAAGCTGCGCCGCACTGAGGCGCGACGTCAGTGGCTCGCGGGCGTGCTCGAGGTGGAGGCGGCGGCGTGATGCTGCTCGACGCCACCTGCGCCGACGCCGACGTGCCGCGCTTGGGCGGCAAAGGGGCGGGCCTGCGCGCGCTGACGCGCCTGGCGTCGTCGACGGGTGCCGCGGTGCCGGACTTCTTCGTGGTGCCGGCCGACGTCTTTACCGCGTGCGCCGCGCCGCTGCTCGACGAGGCGCGCCGCGCGGTCCAACTCGCGCGCGTGCGTGACCGGCTCGGGCTCGAGCGCGCGTCGGCGTCGCTGATCGCGCAGGCACGCCAGGTGCCGCTGCCCAACGGCTTGAGTGAGGAGCTGACGGCGCGCGCCGCCACGTTCGCTGGCGGCGTCGGCGACAACCGTGCCGGCGCCGTGGCGGTGCGCTCGTCCGCCAACGTCGAGGACTCGGCCTCGCGCTCGTTCGCCGGCCAGCTCTCGACCGAGATCGGCGTGGCGCCCGACGAGGTGGCGCAGGCGGTGCGGCGCTGCTGGTCGTCGCTGTTCTCGCCCGGCTGCCTGACGTACGTGGCGGAGGCCAGCCTCGCCGTCGAGGCCATCGCGGTCGCCGTGGTGGTGCAGCGCCTGGTGCGCGCGCGCGCGGCCGGTGTCGCGTTCTCGGCGCGCCCCGATGGCGCGCTCGACGAGGCGGTCATCGTGGCCTGCCTCGGCCTCGGCGAGACGGTGGTGCAGGGCCGAGCCGACGTCGACACGTGGGTCTTCCAGCGCGGCGCCGCGAGCTGGCAGGCCACCATCGGCGACAAGCGGCGGCGCGTCGTGCTCGACGAGCGTGGGGCCGACCGCACCGAGGACGTGCCGGTGGCCGAGCGCGGGCTCCCCGTGCTCGACGATGACGCGCGTGCCCGTGTGTTGGCGCTGGTCGACGCGGTGGCCGCCGACCGCGGTCGCGCCGTCGACGTCGAGTGGGCGTTCGACCAGCAGGGCGCGCTGCACGCACTGCAAGCACGGCCCATCACCACGCTGCCGGCCGGCGGCGCCGCCTTCTTCGATCGCGCCAACGTGGTCGAGAGCTTCCCCGGCATCACCGGCCCGCTCACCTTCTCGCAGGCGCGCGAGAGCTACCAGCATGTGTTCCGCAACACGCTGCGGCGGCTCGGCGTGCCGCACCAGACGCTGCTCGACGAGGACGCCGCCTTCCGCTCGCTGATCGGCTACGTGCAGGGCCGCGTCTACTACAACACCGCGAGCTGGGTACGCGTGCTGCGCTTGATCCCCGGTGTCGAGCCCTACCTGAAGGCGTGGGAGCAGATGATCGGCGTCTCGTCGAAGGCGCGCGAGCACAGCCGCGAGCGCACCTCGGGCCTGCTCGGCACTGCCCGCACCGCGCTGTACTTCCTCGGCCACATCCTCTGGCTCGACGTCGAGCACCGCCGTTTCGTCCGCCGCTTCGACCGCGCGCACGCGGCTGTGATGGCGGCCGACCTGGCGAAGCTCGACGCGCACGCGCTCATCGAGCTGTACCGCGGCATGAACGCCTCGCTGCTCGACGGCTGGGAGGTGACCTTCCTGAACGACGGCGTCGCCTTCCTGTTCACCGCGCTCGCCAAGGGGCAGCTCGCCAAGGTCGGCGCCGGCCCCGACGTGCTGCCGGGCCTGCTCGCCGCCGACGGCGAGCTCGAGAGCACGCGCCCCTTGACCGCGCTGCGCGCGCTCGCCGCCGAGGTGCCTTCGGGCATGGTCGAGAAGCTGGCGGCGGCCGTCGAGGGCGGGCCGTTCCCCCCGCGCGCGGACGACGAGGGCGAGCGCACCTTCCTGGCGCACCTCGAGGACTGGCTGCGACAGTACGGGGACCGTCGCGCCGAGGAGCTGAAGCTCGAGAGCCCGACCTTTCGTGAGGAGCCGCGGCCGTTCGTGCGGCTCTTGCTCGCCGCGCGCGCCCACGACGTCAGCGCGCTCGCCGCGCGCCCGGGCGGTCGCCGCGCCGAGGCTGAACGTGCGGCGCGCGCGGCGCTGTCGGGCCACCCGCTGCGCCGCGCGTTGACCGCGCTGTCGCTGGTGCTGGCGCGTCGCTCGGTGCGCTGGCGCGAGGCGTCGCGCCTGCGGCGCACACGCGGCTTCGGCGGCATCCGGCACCTGTTCGTCGAGCTCGGCCGGCGCCTGGCTGCCGATCGCGTTCTCCCGGCTGCCGACGACGTCTTCTTCCTCGAGACCGACGAGGTGTTGCAGGCCATCAAGGGCTGCGGCGCGCCGGACGACCTCGCCGAGCTGGCGGCGTCGCGTCGCGCGCGCCTGGCGGCGTGGGCGAGCGAGCGGCCGCGCGAGCGCTTCGCCACGCGCGGCATCGTCGCGGCCCACCCGATCCCCCAGCGCACCCCGGCGCCGCCCACCGACGACGGCGAGCTGCGCGGCATCGGCTGCGCCAGCGGCGTGGCCCGCGGGCGCGCGCTGGTGGTGCGCGACCCGCGCGCCGCGCCGGACACCGCCGGCCTCGTCTTGATCGCCGAGACCACCGACCCCGGCTGGGTGTTCCTTTTGGCGCCCGCCGCTGCGCTGGTCGCCGAGAAGGGGTCGCTCTTGTCGCACACCGCCATCATCGGCCGCGAGCTGGGCGTGCCCACGGTGGTCAACGTGCCGAACGCCACCGAGCGCATCCCCGACGGCGCGCTCGTCGAGGTGGACGGCAGCAGCGGCACCGTGCGCATCATCGGCGAGCAGCAGCAGACCCGGGAGGTCGCGTGAGCGTCACGGTGGTGCCGGCCTCGCCCGGCGAGCAGACCTTCCTGGCGTTCCTTGGCGCCGCGTCGGCCGTGAGGGGCAACGACCCGCTCGCGCCCGCGCCGCCGCCGGAGCTGACCGGCTTTCAACTCGCGCCCGACGCGCCGTGGCGGCGCCACGGCGAGGCGCAGCCGTTCGTGGCGTTGCGCGGCGAGCAGCCGGTGGGCGCGCTGGTGGCTGCTATCGATCGCCGCGCGCCGTGCGGTACCTTTGGCTTCTTCGATTGCATCAACGACGAAGCGACCGTAATCGCCCTGTTCGACGCCGGGCTCGGCTGGCTGCGCGGCAAGGGCGTCACGCACGTCGAGGGGCCGATCCAGGTGCACGCGCTCGGCGGCTATCGCCTGCAGATCGCCGGACACGAGCGCACGCCCTTCATCGGCGAGCCGCGCAACCCGATCTGGTATCCGGCGCTGGTCGAGCGGCTCGGCTTCTCGTCGTGCGCCACCTGGCGCACCTGGGACTTCGAGGGTCTGAAGCTGCTCGCCTTCCGCGCGTTCCATCGCGTGCAGGGCTGGAAGAATGCGCGGCTGCGACGACGTGGCTTCACGACGGTGGAGATGAACGGCGCGCACTTCGAGGAAGAGATGACGCGCATCTACCCCATCATCATGGAGTGCTATGCGGGCGCGCCCGCCTTCTGGCCCCTCGACCTCGACGAGTACCTGCGCCTGAACCTGCCGCTCAAGGGCGCGGGCGGCGTGCGCGGCGCGCTCTTGTACAAGGAGGGCGAGGCCGACCCGATCGGCTTCGGCATGGGCATCGAGGAGCCCGCGCGCGGCGTCATGCACAGCTTCGGCATCCTGCGCGGGTACCGCGGCCTCGGACTGGCGCACCTCGTCATGGAGCACGCGTTCGCCGAGCTGCGCAAGCGCCCCTTCAAGAGCGTGGTGGGCGCGCTCGCCAAGGAGGGCTCCACCAAATATGACGAGGTCGGTGGCAAGCCCTCGCGCCGCTACGCGCTCTATCGGCGCGACACCTCGCCGGTCGGGCGGTCGACGTGACGGCCCACCCGCGTCCCCATGCGCACCAGGGTCTCGAGGCCGCGTTCGCTGTTGTCGAGCAGATCCTGGTCGAGCGTGAGCCTCGCGGCGTCCGCCACCACCACCACGGTGGAGCCGCCGAAGTGGAAGGTGCCGAGCTCCTCGCCCTTGTCGACCGGCCCGGGCGCGCGCGTGCGCTCGATGGCGCCGACCAAGAGCGCGCCCACCTCGACGAGCATGACGGCGCCAAACGCGCTGGCCGACAGGCAGGTGACCTGGCGGCGGTTGGCGAAGGCGGGCGCGCCGGCCGCGAGCGCGATGGGGTGCACCGAGTGCAGCGGGCCGCCGAGCGTTCGCGTCGTCGACAGCGTGCCCGCACACGGCGCGTGGAAGCGGTGGTAGTCGGCGGGCGCGAGGCGCACCACCAGCACGGCGGCGCGCGCGAACGGCGACGGCTCGCCGAGCAGATCCGCCAGCTCCACGCGGCGACCCTTGATGGGCAGCGGGCCGGCGACGTCGTGAAACGCGAGCGCACGGCCGTCGGCCGGCGCGCACAGATGCTCGGGCGCTTGGTCGACGGGGCGCGCGTCGGGCCGCAGGCGGCGCGCGAAGAACGCGTCCAGGCTCCGGTAGCGAGAAAGCGGCAGCTCGGCCTCGTTGGCGTCGATGCCGAGGTCGGCCACGAAGCGATCGATGCGGTGACGCGACAGGGCCAAGCGCTGCAGCCGTCCGTAGAGCGCGCTCACCAGCGGGTGGGGCAGCACGCGCCGCAGCACGACCCCCGCGAGGCCCGCGCCGTAGATGCGGCGCAGCGCGGCCTCGCCAAAGACCCGCTCGGCAACGAGCGCGCCGCTCGCGCGATCCACCACCTGCACTGGCTCCTCGGTGCTCACGCCGCGCACGCTAGCAAAAGGCCGGCCCGGGAGGCGTCGTGACGACGTCCCCAGGCTCCCGCGCGGCGCGGCTGCGCGCGTTCTTCGGCGACCGCTGGCCGCTCGCGCCCAACCTGGCGGGTGCGGCCGCGCTGGTGGTCTCGCTGTCGTTCGCGGCCCAGGCGGCGTCCGGCGCCGGCGCCCTCGTCGTCGGCGTTCGCGAGCTGTTCGCATTCCTGCTCGCAGCCGGCACCTCGCTGTTGATGCGTGGCTACGACGAGCTGAAGGATGTCGAGACCGACCTGCGGCTGGCAGCGAGCGGCGACGAGACCTTTCGCACGCGACCCATCGCCACCGGCGCCATCGAGCGCGGCGATCTGGTGCTGGTGAAAAACCTGGCGCTGGTGACGTTCGTCGTCGGCGCGGCCGGCGCAGCTGCCACCTCGTCGTTCTCGGTGTGGACCGGGCTCGCCTGCGCGGCGCTGTTCGCCGCCGTCTGGCTCAGCTCGCGCTGGTTCTTCTGGCCGCGCATCCAGCGCGACCTACTGCTCGCCTTCCTGACGCACAACCCGATCGGGGGCGTGGTCGGCGCGGCGCTGGTGGCGGCCTTGGCGCGCAGCGTCGTCGAGCCGCCCGTGCTCGCGGCCCTGATCGTGTCGTCGTGGTTCCCCATCGGCGCCTGGGAGGTCTCGCGCAAGCTGCGCGCGCCCGCCGACGAGACCGCCTACGAGACCTACAGCAAACGCCTCGGCGTGCGCGGCGGCGCCGCGCTCCTGATCGGCTGCATCACCGTCTCGCTGGCTGCGCTCGTCTTGCTCGGCCTCGCCACCGGCGTGCACCAGGCGTACCTCGCGGTGGCGAGCGCCTCGGCCGGGCTCTTGGTCTTGGGTGCGCTTCGCTACGCGTGGCGCCCGAGCACCAAGAGCGCGCGCCTGCGCCCGCTCGCCGAGGTGTTCGCGCTCGTCGCCACGGCGGGGCTGCCGGTGGCGCTCGGCATCGCCCATGGCGTGCGCCTCGAGGCCCTCGGGTGATCGCGCGCTTCTTCTCCTGGGTGGTGACGCATCGTGCCGTCGTGATCGGCGCCTGGCTCGCCGTGTCACTCGCGTCGTTGCCGTTCGCGCTCCAGGTCAAGCCCGACTTCGCGGTCGAGCAGTTCTTCCCGCGCGATCCCGAGGTGCGGGCGCCCTACGAGCGCTTCAAGCAATCGTTCCCCGAGGAGGACGCGCGCGTGGCCGCTTTCCTCGACGCGGGCGAGGACGGCCTCGACCCCGCGGAGCTGGCGGTGCTCGAGCAGGTCGCGGGGCTTTTTGGCGCCGCCGGCCTCACTGACGTCGTGCACGTCGGCACCAGCACGCGCCTGGTGGTCGACACGGCGGGCGTCGCAAAAGAGGGCCCGCTGCTCGTCGACAAGAGCAGCAAGGAGGCACTGGCGGCCGCGCTCGCGCCCGTGAAGGGCGACGCGCTCTACCGCGGCCTGGTGCTCGACGAGAGCCTGCGCACCTTCACCGTGCTCGGCACGGTGCCGGCGACGAAAAACACCGAGGCGGGCCGCGCCGCCGCGAACGGTCTCATCACCGAGGGCCTGGCGCGGCTCGACCCCGACGGCGCCCGGCTGTCGCTCTCGGGCCTGCCCATCCTGCGCGCGCGCTACCTGGTGATGCTGCAGCAGGACCAAGGCGTGTTCGTCACCGTCGCCATCGTGGTGTGCTTCGCGCTCTTGTACGCGTTCTACCGCAGCGCCTGGCAGACCTTGGCCGTCATTCTCGCCATCGTGCCGGCGTACCTGGCCTCCCTCGTCGGCCTGCACCTGGCCGGCCGTCCGCTGACGGCGCTCACCTCCATCGTGCCCGTGCTCTTGCTCGTCGTCGGCATCTCCGACTCGGCCCACCTGCTGACCGAGGCGCGGCGCCGACGTCTCGCCGGTGAGCAGTGGCCCGACGCCGTCGCCGGCGCGTTCTCGCACCTCGCGCTCCCCTGCCTGGGCACGGCCGTGTCCACCGCCATCGGCTTCTTCGCCGTGGTGGTGACGCGCATCGGCATCGTCGTCGACTTCGGCGTCATCGCGGGCGCGTCGGTGCTGCTCACCTGGCTCACCACCATGCTGTTCGTGCCGGCCTTCCTGGCCTTGACGCCACACGCGCGTCTCAAGGACGGTTTCGCCGAGTCCAAGCGCCTGGCCGGCCTGGTGCACGGCATGTTGGCGCTCGCCCAGAAATACCCGCGCGCGCTCACGCTGTGCGCCGCGCTCGCGCTGGCGGCGTCGATCCCGCCGCTGTTCACCCTGCGCGTCGACAGCAAGATGATCGACGAGCGCGACGAGCACGCCTTGATGCGCGACATCAAGCGCGCCGAGGATCAGGGCTTCGCCATGTTCCAGCTCAACGTGCTGCTCGAGGCCGACGACGGCCGCGCGCGCACGCTCTTGACCCGCGAGCTGCGCGCGTGGATGGCGGGCCTGCAGGAGCGCGCGGTTCGCGATGTGCGCGTCACCGGCAGCCTGTCGCCGCGCGACTTCGCCGCGCATGCCTTTGACGCGGCGTTCCCCGGCGAGTCGAGCGAGGGCGCCTTCGCCGACCTGGTGGACGCCCAGCTCGTCGACGGCCTGCTCGCCTCGGTGACGGGCGACCGTCCGGGGCCGCTGCGCGCCGTGCTCGACCCGACGCGCGCGCGCGCGCAGGTGCTGTTGTTCGTGCGCGACGCCGGCTCGGCGCCCACCGGCGAGCTGCTCGAGTGGCTCGACACCGAGCTGCGCGCGCGCCCGCCGCCGGGCGCCCACGCCGTCGTCACGGGGACGGTGGTGTTGGCGCAACGCACCTTCGACCGGCTGGTAACGGGCTTCTTGCAGAGCCTCGGCCTGTCGACGCTCCTGATCTTCCTGGTGCTCTTGATCCACTTCCGCTCGGTCGGCTGGGCGTTGCTCGGCATGCTGCCGAACGTGCTGCCGTTGCTGGCGCTGCTCGGTGCGCTCGCCGCCGCTGGGCAGCCGATCACGCCGACCTTGGTGCTGGTGTTCTCGGTCGCCACCGGCCTGGTAGTCGACGACACCATCCACCTGCACCTCGACATCCAACGCCGCCGCCGCGCGGGCACCAGCTTCGCCGATGCCATGCTGGCCGCGTCGCGCGAGCGCGGTCCGGCCATCGTGCAGACGGCGCTGGTGCTCACGCTCGCCTTCGCGTCGCTGGTGGTCTCGCAGTTCAAGGCCACCTACCTGATGGGCCAACTGCTCGCCGGCTCCCTCGCCATCGGCCTGGTGGCTGAGCTGGTCTTGTTCCCGGCCGCGGTGTTGGCGCTATCGGTTCGAGAAAAGCAAAAACGTCGCATGGGACAGCTTGATGGCTGATCCCGCGGAAACCCCGCTGCTCGCCGAGGTGCGTGCGCTGGTGGCGGCCGCGGCCGGCTGTGGCGTCGACGAGGTGCGCCCGGAGGGGCTGCTGGTCGGCTACGGCATCGATTCGGTGCGCGCCGTGGAGTTGCTCGACGACGCCAGCGAGCGCTTTGGCGTGGCGCTCGACGAGACGGACCTCCGGCGTTTCCGCACCGTCGGGGACGTGGCGCGGTGCATCGCCGCGCGCCGCGCACCAGCGGGGACGTCATGAGCGGTCTCGGCGCGTTGGCGCTGCAGATGGTCTGGCTCGCCGTGCCCGTGATCTGCTCGGGCGTCTTTCACATGGTGGTGGTCAAGCAGCGCTGGCTGCCGGCGCTGGCACGTCCCCTCGACGGCGGCCGCAGCCTGCGCGGCCGACGCGTCTTCGGCGACAACAAGACCTGGCGCGGCGTCGTCGTCATGATCGGCGCCGGCGCCGCCATCGGCGCCGCGCAGGGGGCGCTCGGCGGTTCCTCGCTCGCGCGCGTCAGCGCGCTCGGCGAGGTCTGGCTCGTCGACGCCACACCGCTCGGCTACTCGCTGCAGTACGGCGCCGCGCACGCGCTGTTCGGCCTCGGCTACGCGCTCGGTGAGCTGCCGAACTCCTTCTTGAAGCGCCGCATCGACATCGCGCCCGGCACAACCGGCGCCGGGGTGCTCGGCGCCTTCTTCCTGCTGCTCGACCAGGCTGACAGCGTGGCCGCCTGCCTGCTGGTCGGCTGGATCGCGTTCCCGCTGGGCGCGCCGCTGGTGCTGCTCTCGATCACCTCGATGACCGCGCTGCACCTGCTGTTGAACGCGCTGCTCCACAAGGGCGGCGTGCGGAAGAACCTGTGAGCGGGCAGGACGACGACGAGTATGCGCGCGCGCGACCGGCGGTGGCCGCGCGCCTGCGCGCGGTCGGGCTCGATGTCGCCTATGTGCGTGCGCGCGGCGACGTGCTCACGCGCGACGACGGGCGCGACGTGCTCGATCTTGCCGGCGGCTTCGGCACCACGCTGCTCGGCCACAACCACCCGCGCCTGGTGGCGGCGCTCAAGGCCGCGCTCGACGAGCAGCGACCGTTCTCGTCGCAGATGTCCTGGCGCACGGAAGCGGCGCGGCTGTCGTGCGCCTTGTCGGCGCGCATCGCCCGCGACCTTGGCCACGCGCCGCGCGTGCTGCTCTACTCCACGGGCGCGGAGGCGGTGGAGGCCGCCGTCACGTGGGCCCTGCTCGAGTATCGCGCGCGCTGGCGCGAGGTCGCGCCGGGTGCGCCGGTGTTGCTCGGCGTCGAGGGTGGCTACCACGGGCGCAGCGCAGGTGCTGCCTCGGTGAGCGCGCGCCTCGCCGGCGACCTCGGCGCGCGCGCGCTGCAGGCCGAGGTGCGCTTCTGCCCACGGGACGACGAGGCCACGCTGGCTCGATGGTGCGACGAGCTCACCGTCGACGGGCGTTGCCGCGTGGCGGCGATCATCGTCGAGCCCATCCAGGGCGAGGGCGGCGTCGTGCCGCTGGCGCACGGCTTCCTCGCAGCCATGCGGCGCCTGGCGGACGCGCACGGCTTCGTGCTCATCGCCGACGAGATCCAGTGCGGCCTCGGGCGCACCGGCAGCTTCCTCGCCTCCTCCGGTACCGGCCTCGCGCCCGACGCGGTGCTGCTCGGCAAGGCGCTCGGCGGTTCGTTGGTCAAGCTGGCCGCGCTCGCCGTGCGCGAGCAGCGCTTCGTCGAGTCGCTGCCGCTCGTCGCCACCGGCACCTTCGTCGACGATGATCTGTCGGCGAGAGTCGGCATGGCGGCGCTCCAGCTCCTCGATGACGAGGATGTACCCGGGCGCTGCGCCACGGTGGGCGCCGCCTTCGGTGCGGGCCTGCGGGAGCTCGCCGGGCGTCACCCGTCGGTGGTGCGCGGCGTACGCGGGCGCGGGCTCATGCTCGGCCTCGAGCTTGGCGTCGCCGACCTCGACGGGGGCGCGAACCCCCTGCTGTCGCTGCTCGCCGACGCGGGGTTCCTCGCCGCCGCGGTCGCCGGCTACCTGGTGCAGCAGCACGGCATCCGAACCGCGCCCGCCATGTCGGCGCTGTCGGTGCTCCGCATGCAGCCCTCCGCGTTCTTCACCGACGCTGACATTGAGCGCACGGTGGCGGCGCTCGACGACGCGCTCGCCGTGCTCGAGCGCGGCGACGTCGCGCTCCTGCTCCAGCACGTCAGCGGCGAGCAGCCGCGCGCAGCGTCGAACGCGCGCGCGCGCGCCCGCCCCCGCGTGCAGCCCTCGCCCAACGACGCGCGCGTCGCCTTCCTGGCGCCGCTCGCCGTCGCCGGCGACCTGCGCCACCTCGAGCCGGCCCTGGCCGAGCTGTCGGACGCCGCCTGCGAGCGTCTGCTCGACCGGGCGGGGCCACTGTTGCCGCCGCTGCACGCCGGCACCGCGCGGGTCACCTCGACGACGGGCGCGGTCGTGCACCTCGAGGTCGTGGGCGTGCCCATGACCGCGGCGCAGGCGATGGCGGCGCTGCGCGACGGCCGGCCCGACGCCGTCACCGCGCGCGTCCGCGCGGCCGCGGCGCTCGGCGTCGAGTCCGGCGCGCGCGTGGTGGGCTTCGGCGGCCACACCTCGATCGTCGGGCAGCTCGATACTTCCTGGAGTGGCGAAACGTCATGGATCAGCGGGAACGCGCTGACGGCGGCCGCGGCGGCCGAGGTGGCGCGCGCCGGCGCACGTCGACGGGGGTGGCCGCTGAAGCTCGGCGTCGTCGGCGGCGCCGGCTCGATCGGCGCGCTGGTCGCCGAGCTGCTCGCCGCCGACGCCGAGGAGATCGTGCTGGTGGGTCGGCCGCGCTCCGCTGCGCGCCTGGAGGCGGTGGCACAGCGCGCGCTCGGCGGCTGTCGCTGGCGCGTCGCCAGCGAGCCGCGCGAGCTCGCCTCCTGCACCGTGGTGGTGTGCGCGAGCAACGCGCCCGAGCCGCTGCTGCTGGCCGAGCACGTCGGCCGCCCGGCCCTGGTGGTGGACGTGGCGGTGCCGGGCGACGCCCATCCGGAGCTCGGTCACCTGCAGGGCGTGACCGTGCTGCGCGGCGGCGCCGTGCGCCTGCCGGGATCCCAGACGCTCGGCATCGCCGGCCTGGACCTCGGCGGCGGCCACGTGCACGCGTGTTTGGCGGAGACGCTGTTGTGTGGCCTCGGCGCGCTCTACGACACCGCGCTCGCCGGCTCTCCCTCGGCGGCGCGTGCGCGGCGCCTGCTGGCGCTCGCCGGCGAGCACGGCTTCGTCATCGACGAGGCGCCGCGCTGACGGGCTCGGGCCGTGAGCGCGGGCCAACGCGCGCGATCACCGCTCGTGCAACTGCATCACGCACGATCGCCATCGAGGGTGCTGCGCCGTGCGCGCGCGCCAGGCACGTGACGCCGCGGCCGGCCAGGCCACAGGGCAGCACGTGGCGCGTGAAGCGCTCGAGGTCGATGTCGACGTTGAGCGCGAAGCCGTGGCGCGTGACGCCGCCGCTCAGGCCGACGCCGATGGCGCACACCTTGGCGTCGATGTGGGCGCCCGGCGGCCGGCACCAGACGCCGGTCAGGTGGTTGCCCTCGGCGTCCTTCTCGGGCTTGGCGTGCGCGTCCTTCAACCCAAGCACGCGGCAGGCATCGACCAGGGCGGCCTCGAGGTCGTGCACATAGCCGACCACGTCGCTGCCGAGGCTGCTTGGGCCGAGGCGCAGCACCGGATAGCCGACGAGCTGTCCGGGGCCGTGGAAGGTGACGTCGCCGCCGCGGTCGGTCTCGAACAGCTCGATGCCGTCGGTGAGCAGGCGTTCGCGCGTGGCGAAGACGTTGGCGGTACCACCGCGGCGCGTGACGGTGATGACCGGGGCGTGCTCGAGCAAGAGCAGCACTGGGCCGTCGTCGTCCACGCGGGCCATGGCCGCCTGCATGGCCCGCATGCCGTCGGGGTAGGAGACATCGGCGCCGAGATCGACGACACGCACGCCGTCGTCGTCGCATCCACACGCGCCCGCCGCAAGGCGTTGACGCAAACCGTGCGGCGCTCGATGCGCACCCGCGAACCGCCCGGAGGACGCATGGCCGACAAGATCCAGATGCCGCAGCTCGGCGAGTCGATCGCCGAGGGCACCATCGTCAAGTGGCTCAAGCGCCCGGGCGACGCCGTGCGCAAGGACGAGAACGTGCTGGTCATCTCGACCGACAAGGTAGAGGCCGAGATCCCCTCGCCCGCGGCGGGCGTGCTGCTCACCATCGACGTTGCAGAGGGCAAGACCGTGCCGGTCGGCACCGTGCTCGGCTACGTCGGCGCTGCCGGCGACAAGGTGGCCGCCGGCGTCACTGCGGCGCCGCCGACGAGCGCACCGCCCGCTGGTGCGCGAGCGGCCGCGAGGGCGAGCGCGCAAAGCGCCGCGACGTTGCCGCACGACGCGTTTGACGTCGTCATTATCGGCGGTGGCCCCGGCGGCTACGTCGCGGCGGCGCGCGCCGGCGCGCTCGGCCTCAAGGTGGCGCTGGTGGAAAAGGACGCCAAGCTCGGCGGCACCTGCCTGCACCGCGGCTGCATCCCCACCAAGGCGCTGTTGCACGCCGCCGACGTCGTCACCGAGCTGAAGGAGGCGTCGCGCGCCGGCGTGGTCGCCGAGGGCGTGCGTGTCGACTGGGCGCAGCTGCAAAAACACAAGACCCAGGTGATCAGCTCGAACGCCGGCGGCATCGACCACCTGATGAAGGCCCGGAACGTCGAGGTGCTCAAGGGCTTCGGCAGGCTCGAGGGAGCCCATACCGTGGCGGTGGCGCTGACCGACGGCGGCGAGCGCAAGCTGGCGACGAAGAACGTCGTGGTGGCGGTCGGCTCCAAGCCGCGCGAGCTGCCCTTCGCCAAGTTCGACGGCGCGCGCGTGCTCTCCTCGGATCACGCCACCGGCGCGCTCGAGAAGCTGCCGGGATCGCTGTGCATCATCGGTGGCGGCGTCATCGGCATCGAGTTCGCCTCGCTGTTCGCGCGCCTCGGCACCAAGGTGACCGTGCTCGAGCTCTTGCCGCGCATCCTGCTGCCTTGCGACGTCGAGGTGGCCAAGTTGCTGCACGGTGAGCTCGAAAAGCAGGGTTGCGTCATTGCCTGCGGCGTCAAGGTGACCGAGGTCGGCGTCAAGGGTGCGGCCGTCGCCGTCACCTACCAAGAGGCCGGCGGCGCCAAGGTGGAATTGAACGCCGAGCAACTGATCGTGGCGGTCGGCCGCCCGCCGCTCACCTCGGGCATCGGCCTCGAGAGCACTGCCGCCAAGCTCGACAAGGGCGGCTTCGTCGAGGTGAACGGCAGTATGGAGAGCGCCGAGCCCGGCGTCTTCGCCATCGGCGACTGCGTCAACACGCCCTGGCTGGCGCACGTCGCCTCGGCCGAGGGGTTGATCGCGGTCGAGACGGTCGCGCACCGCCTGGGCAAGCTGGAGTCACCGCCGACGGCGCTCGACTACGACCACGTGCCCGGCTGCGTCTACTCGGAGCCGCCCATCGCGTGGTGCGGGCTGTCAGAGGAGGAGGCGAGCAAGCGGGGGCACGACGTCAAGGTGACGCGCTACGACTTCGCCAAGAACGCCAAGGCCGCCATCCTCGCCAAGCGCCGCGGCTTCATCAAGCTGGTCGTCGACGCCAAGCACGGCGAGATCCTGGGCGCGCACATCATCGGGCCGCAGGCGACCGATCTTATCGCGGAGCCCGCCTTCGCCATGCAGCTCGAGACGACGGTGCACGACATCGCCACCACGGTGCACGCGCACCCGACGCTGTACGAGGCGATCTGGGAAGCGGCCTCGAGCGCGGCCGGGCGCGCGGTGCACGGCTGAGCGGTACGATCGCGGCCGCCGCCAAGGGAGGAGACCATGGCCAAGACGCTGGTGGCGCTCGAGACCGAGGTGCGCTCCCACCTCGACCGCCTGCCGATGGAGGCGCGCGCACGCTGGCGCACGCTGCGCGTGGTCGGCGGCGTCATCCGCGTCGTCGGAGTGGGCGGGTCGGCAGCGAGCGCCTTCGCCGTGCTCGCCAACACCGGTCCGGCGGTGGTCGCGCTGCCGGTCTCGCTGGTAGTGCTGTCGCTCGGCGTGCTCGTCACCCGGCGCATCGGCACCTGGATCACCTTGCTCGCGGTGAAGGACGCGGTGCGCGCGCTCGAGGCCTCGGCGGCGTTGGCGAGCGTGGGCGGCTCGACCTCGGTCGCCCTGCCGCCACCGACGCGCAGCGTGGCCGATCACGAACGGCGCTACCCCGCGCCACGCGAGCGCCGCACGCGCCATGAGGCGGCGGATCGCGACGCGCCCGACTTCGACGACGCGGGCTGACGGTGTCTTGAGCAGGCGCGCCGAGCGGGCGCCTACTTGATCTTGGTCTCTTTGAAGTCGACGTGCTTGCGCGCCACCGGGTCGTACTTCTTGAGCACGAGCTTCTCTTTGGCGGTCTTGCGGTTCTTGCTCTTCACGTAGAAGTAGCCCGTCCCCGCGGTCGACTCGAGCTTCACGAGCTCACGGTTGCTCTTGGCCATGGCGTCTCCCGACGTTCCCGATCTTGGTGAACG
This sequence comes from Deltaproteobacteria bacterium, assembly GCA_016177705.1. GTDB lineage: Bacteria > Myxococcota > UBA727 > UBA727 > VGSZ01 > JACOUT01. The sequence continues at coordinate 67,821 of JACOUT010000012.1, read as the reverse complement.
CCACCCCTGTAGCGGACCGCCGCGCGCTCCTCAAGGCCCGCGCGACACGCTCGGCCGGCGGCGGGCCGCGCGGTGCGCCCGGACACGCGTTGACACTGTGCGGCGTTCCTCCTAACCGGCGCGCGACCTCTTGGGGTGACCCGTACGGACGGGCGCATCCATTTGTTCCACCGAGCCAATTCCGACGCCCACTCCGGAACAGCATCGCGAGCAACTCCATGAAGATGACGCCTCGCTCCGCCCTCGTCCTCCTCGTCGCCACCGCCGTCGTCGCAGCGTGCGAGCCGCCCGAGCTGAAGAGCCCGGGAGCCCAGCTCTCCGGCACCGTGCGCATCGACGCAGCGCTGCGGCCACTGTTGCCGCCGCCGGCGGGCGCGACCGGCAAGAACGTCACCGAGACCGAGCCGAATACGGTGGGGCCGAACGAATTCTTCGTCGCCGGTGAGGTCGTGCCGGACACGGAGCCCCTGATCATCTCGGGGAGCCTGAACAGCGATGCCTGCGGCCCGGACACGGATTGCCGCGACCGCATCCACTTCACCGTTTCGGAGGAGGCGTCCGTCACGCTCACGTACGAGGTGACCGGTGGTGGAGGAGCGACGTACGTCTGGCTGGTCGACGGCCCGAACATCAACAGCGACAACTCGAACGCCATTGCCGTCGTGCCATCCGACGGTATCGAACCGGTGGTGATCTCGGCGGTGCTCAAGCCCGGCACCACCTACCTCGCCAACCTGCGTCGCGTGTCCGCCGGCGAGGTGCAGTACAAGCTCACCATCACCGCCGTGTCCGGCACCATCGTCGGTAAGGTGGTGGTCGGCGCCTATCTGGCCGACGGCGGCCACCCGGCGTTCCTGCCCGATCCGGTGCACCAGCAGAAGAACCCGGTCGGCGCCCAGGTCGCCGCGATCGACGTCGCGCTCGACGCCGACGGCAACTGGACCGGCGCCTTCGAGGGTCTGTCGCTCATCGATGAGAACGGCGCGCCGCTCGAGGAGGGCACGCCGATCGTGCTGTTCGCCTACGCGGACAACGACGGCACCTCGGCGACGGCGCTTGCCAACCTGGCGCTCAACGGTCCAAGCCCGGCCGACTTCGTCGCTGGCACCATGGCGTCGCTCGAGGCTCCGGCCGACGGTGACGTCGTCGCCGGGCTCGAGCTGGTCATCGACGCGCGCGTCATCGACCAAGACTTCGACGGCGTCACCGACGAGGACCGAAACGGCGACGGCCTGCCGGACGACAACTGCCCGACCGTGCCCAACCTCGATCAGACCGATCAGGACGCCGATGGCGCCGGCGATGCCTGCGACAACTGCCCGGACCTGGCGAACGCCGATCAGGCGAACGCGGACGGCGCCGGTCGCGGCGACGCGTGCAACGAGGACGCCTCGAGCGCCTGCCCCAACTTCCGCACCTACCCGGTCGACCCAGGGTCGAACGAGTGCTTTATCGACGCCGACGGCGACGACATCGACGACAACCAGCTGGTGTGCGCCGAGGGCAAGTGGTTCTGTGTGCCGTCCTCGGGCGCCGTCGGCAGCGACGCCGATGACGGCAAGGTCGCGCTGGTGTCCGCGCTCGACAACTGCCCGAGCGTCGAGAATGCCGATCAGCTCGACACCGACAACGACGCCTTCGACGTGGATGCGGATGGCCGCAGCACCCTGCGGGACGGCGGTGGCGGCGACGCCTGCGACGAGGACGACGACGCCGACGGCGTGGCGGACGGCGACGACAACTGCCCGGTGGCCGGCAACGCGGACCAGGCCGACGCTGACGGTGACGGCGTGGGCGACGCGTGCGACACGTGTGTCGACGTCGCCAGTGACGACCAGACCGACACCGACGGTGACACCTTCGGCGACGCTTGCGACGCCGATGATGACGGCGACGACGTCTGCGACCCGGGCGCGGTGCTGACCGAGACCGACACCTGCACCGGCCAGGACAACTGCGAGCTGGCGCTGAACCCGCTGCAGGATGACAGCGACGGCGACGGCGTCGGCGACGCCTGCGACACCTGTGCGGGCTCGAGCGGCCCGCAGGGCGACGCGGACCAGGACGGCCTCGGCAACGTGTGCGACACCTGCCTTGGCGAGACCGCCAAGCTGGTCGACTGTGCCACCGACGCTGACTGCACCACGGCGGGCGGTATCTGCCTCGAGAGCGGCAAGTGCATCGCGGAGGGCGACACCGACGGCGATGGCACCGCGGACTCCTGCGATCCTGACCAGGACGACGACGGCGTCGACGACGCGCCCTCCGAGCCGGGCGCCGAGCCCGACAACTGCCTCGAGCTCGCCAACCCCGACCAGCTCGACAGCGACGACGACGGCATCGGCGACGCGTGCGACAACTGCCCGAGCGTCGAGAACCCGAAGGTGGAGCCGGCGGACCCCGAGGGCGAGGCCGCGCAGCCCGACTTCGACGGCGACGGTATCGGCGACGCCTGTGAGCTCGGCCTCGGCTGCACCCACGTGGCGACGGCGCCCGTCGACTGCACCTCGGACGACGACTGCGCGAACGCGGGTGGCCTGTGCGCCATGACCTCGGCCACTGCGGGCCGCTGCGCCACCGCGCTCGACACCGACGGTGACGGCGCCGGCGACGCCTGCGACGCCGACGACGATGACGACGGCATCTGCGATCCCTGCGGCGAGGCTGCGCCCTTGCCGGTTTGCACCGGCGCGGTGTCGTCGGCGAGCTGCAGCGGCGCCGACAACTGCCCGGCCGTGGAGAACGCCGACCAGGAAGACGAGGACGGCGACGGCGTCGGTAAGGCGTGCCAGGCCTGCCTCGACGAAGACGGCGAGGAGATCGAGTGCGAGGAGGATCAGGACGCCGAGGACAACGACGGCGACGACGTGCTCGACAGCGTCGACAACTGCCCGCTCACCGCCAACGCCAACCAGCAGGACATCGACGAGGACGGCGTGGGCGACCTGTGCGACAACTGCAACTCCGACGGCAACGACGACCAGGCGGACGCCGACGAGGATGGCCGCGGCGACGCCTGCGACAACTGCGCGGGCGCGGCCAACGAGGATCAGGTCGACACCGACGGCGACCTGCGCGGTGACGCCTGCGACCTCGACATCGACAACGACAACTTCACCAACGCGCTCGACAACTGCCCCGACGTCGAGAACACCAACCAGCTCGACAGCGACGGCGACGGCGACGGCGACGCCTGCGACAACTGTGGCAGCTACCGCAACCCGACGCAGGGCGACGCCGACGGTGACGGCCTGGGCGACGTCTGCGACAATTGCCCCGTGCACGCCAACGTCGATCAGAACGACGACGACGGCGACATCGTGGGCGACGTCTGCGACAACTGCGAGTTCACGGCCAACCGCGACCAGGCGGACGTCGACGGCGACGGCTTGGTGCCGGGCACCCACCACGGCGGCGACGTGTGCGACGACAGCGCCGACGGCGACGACATCACCGACACGGCCGACAACTGCCCGAACGACGCCAACGACGATCAGCTCGACACCGACGACGACGGCGACGGCAACGCCTGCGACGACGACATCGACGGCGACACCATCGCGAACGGCAGCGACACCTGCGACCTGATCGACAGCCGGCCGACGGTGACGGTGGCCAACGTCGACGAGGCGACCGCGGGTGAGTTCGGTGACCAAAGCGCGCCGTTCGCCCTGGTCGGCTCCACCGGCGGCCAGTTGCTCGACGGCGACCGTGCCACGCTGAACGGCACGGTCGGCGCCGGCGACGCGGTCGACGCCTTCACCATTACGCCGGCCGCGCTCGGCAACCGCCGCATGCGCGTGTTCTTCACCGGCGACGTGCTGGTGTCGCTGGTCATCGGCGGCGTGGTGCGCGACGTCGACGGCGACTGTGTGGCCGGTCAGGACTTCACGGTGGGCGCCGAGGCGATGGCGTCGGCCAACGCCACGCAGCGCCTCTACCTGGTGGAGGCCGCCGACGGCGGCACCGCCACCGACTGGGCGGCGAGCTTCACCATCGGCGCCAACGTCGACGGTGACGGCGACGGCGTGGGCGACAAGTGCGATAGCTGCCCCGTCTCGGGATCCGACATCGACCGCGACGAGGACGGCGTCGACGACACCTGCGATCCCTGCATGGTCGCCACCGGCGACGAGACCGCGTGCGCCGCCATCGACCCGGACAACGACGGCATCTGCACCGGCGACCCGGCGACGCTGCCGCAGACCTGCGACGGCGTCGACGACAACTGCCCGGAAGATCCGAACCCGGATCAGGCGGACGGCGACGGCAACGGCGCCGGTGACGCCTGCGACGACGGCGACGGCGACGGCGTGTCCGATGCCGACGACAACTGCGTGGCCACCGCCAACCCGAGCCAGGAGAACAGCGACGAGGGCTTCGACTCCGATCCGGCGGTGTGCGCCGGTTTCGGCGACGCGCTCGGCGACGCCTGCGACAACTGCAAGGACGACCCGAACGATGACCAGGAGGACGCGGACGGCGACGGCGACGGCGACGCCTGCGACGACTGCGTGGTGGCGGTGGGCGGCGCCGCGGCCTGCGTCGGCGTCGACGACGACCTCGACGGCTTCTGCCAAGACCCGGCGGCCGGCGCCGGCTGCCCGGCCGAGCCGGACAACTGCCCGACCGTGGCCAACCCGAGCCAGGCCGACAGCGACGGCGACGGCGTCGGCAACGCCTGCAACAACGCCAGCGACCCCGACGGCGACGAGTACGCGGACGACGGCTACGACAACTGCCCCGGGCTGGCCAACAACCAGGACGACCTCGACCTCGACGGCTTCGGCGATGCCTGCGACATCGACCACGATGGCGATGGCTACTGCAACGACGCGGCCGCGCGCGACGGCGTCGACGAGGGCGATGTGCAGCAGTGCATCGGCGTCGACAACTGCCACATGGACAGCAACGTGGCGCAGACCGACACCGACGGTGACGGTACGGGCGACGCCTGTGACGTGTCGGTGTTCATCCCCTCGCTCGACGAGGTGGAGGGCAACGATGACGAGGCCACGGCACAGTCGCTCGGCTTCGCGCTGGTCAACCAGACCATCGTGGTCAACGGCAGCGCCGAGGGCGACGACTACTACACCGTGGTCGCGCCGCGCGCCGGCCTGTTGGTGGTGCGCCTCGCCTACGAGAACGCCGCCAGCGACCTCGACGTGTGGTTCCTGCCCGGCGCCACCAACCCCGACTACGAGGGCGCCCAGGCGGGCAACCCGGAGGTCGGCAGCAAGGTGGTCGCGCAGGGTGAGGTCGTGACCTTCGACGTCAACCTGTACGGCGGCGCCGAGAGCGCCTACGCGCTCGAGGTGACCCTGGTGGCGGATGAGGAGGCGGTCGACCCGATGGCGGCCGTCAACGTCGGCGAGATCCGCATCGGCGAGTTCGTCGCCATCGACCACGTCGTCAGCGGCACGGTGGGCGACGCACGTGGCGACGGCGGCTTCGATTGGAACGCTGACGGCGACGACGGCAACGACGAGCTCGACGTCTTCTCCATCACGGCGCAGAGCGCGGGCACGCTCAACCTGTCGGTGGCGTTCGACGCCGGCAACGATCTGGACTTCCTGATCTGGAGCCAGCCGCCGAACGCCGGCTTCGCGGGGCTGCTCGGCTTCGCGGGCGCGTCGGCGGCCAACCCCGAGGTGGACGCGGCGGCGCTCGGAGCCGGCGACACCGTCTACGTCTCGGTGCACGCCTACGACCTGAGCGGCGACCCGACCGGCGCCTACACCCTGACCGCCGTCCTCGAGTGAAGGAGAAGGTGAACACCATGAAGACCACCACGATCTTCCAGTCCCTCGCCCTCGCCTTCGCCCTGCTCGTCGGGCTCTGGGCGGTCCCCGCAAGCGCCGCACAGACCGGCGAGCTGCAAGGCTACGTCGTCGACGACTCGGGCCTGCCCATCACGGGCGCGCGCGTGGTCCTGACCTCGCCGCAGATGATCGGCGGCGAGAAGGTGCAGGTCACCGACGCCGACGGCCGTTTCCGCTTCTCGGAGCTTGATCCCGGCTCGTACTCGGTGGTGATCTCGCACCCGAGCTTCCGTGGCTTCACTGAGGAGGGCATCGAGGTCGGCATCGACGCCAAGGTGATCCGCGACTACCTGCTCGAGCCCGCCGGCGCGGTGGAGGAGGGCGAGGAGGTCATCCGCGTCGTCGCCACAGCACCCATGGTCGACACCACCCGCACCAGTCAGGGCATCTCGATCCGGCCGGAGTTCACCGACCGCACCGTGACCTCGCGCAGCTACCAGGGCGTGGCGCTGTTCACGCCCGGCGTGGTCGGCGGCGCCACCGCCCCAGGCAACCCGTCGATCCACGGCGGCACGCCCTTCTCCAACGTCTACCTGCTCGACGGCCTGAACATCACCGACCCGGTGACGCAGACCTTCTCGACCAACTTCAACTTCGACGCCATCGGCGAGCTGCAGGTGCTCACCGGCGCGCTCGACGCCGAGTACGGCGGCATGACCGGCGGCCTGATGAACATCGTCACCAAGTCGGGCGGCGACGAGTTCGAGCTCGACGGCTCCGTCTACTGGATGCCGAAGGAGCTGCAGCTCACCGATCCCGGCGAGGTCATCGACCAAAACGAGCTGGACGTGAACCTGTCGATCGGCGGCCCCATCATCAAGAAGAAGCTGTGGTTCTTCGTGTCGGGTCAGTACCTCGACATCATCTCGGCCACCCAGATGCCGGCGGGTACGCCGCCCATCTTCCCCGGTGTCGACGAGATCCCCTCGCGGCGCTTCAACGCCCTGTTCGGCCTCGGCAAGCTCAAGTGGCAGGTGTTGCCCTGGCAGAAGCTGACCATCCTGATGCAGGGCGATCCGACCTGGATCACCAACGAGCAGCAGGATCCGTCGACGCACCCCGACGCGGAGCGCCAGCGCTTCCAGGGCGGCGTCAAGATCATCGGCACTTCGGAGACCACGCTGTCCGAGAGCCTGTTCTGGAAGACCAGCGTCGGCTACGGCAGCGACCGGCTGCACCTGTTCCCCATGAGCAACGACTTCTCGACGCCCGGCCACAGCAACGTCGGCACCGGCACCTCGACCGTCAACGACACGTACATTGCCGACGACCGCCGCTTCCGCCTCCACCTCAACACCTCGCTGACCCACTTCATCGACGGCCTCATCGGTGACCACGAGCTGAAGGCGGGCATGGAGGGCGCGCTCACCTGGAACGACACCTACGACACGGTGCCGGGCAACCCTGTCGACTGCCCCTACGCGGCCGAGGGCTGCGTCTTCACCGACAACGGCATCCTGCAGACCGGCTCGACCATCGAGGGCGTCGGCGACCCCTACCAGGTCACCGTCTACGACAGCGCGCTCGAGAAGACCGTCACCTCGAACCAGATCTCGCTCTACGTGCAGGACACCTGGCGGCCGTTCCGCTCGCTGACGCTGCGCCCCGGCCTGCGCTTCGACTCGAGCCGCGGCTACCAGGACCAGGCCGATGGTGGCGCCGAGATCTTCAACTTCAACACGCTGTCGCCGCGCCTGGGCGCCGCCTGGGATCCGTTCGGCGACGGCAAGACGTCGATCCGCGGCGGCTACCACGTCTACCACGAGACCGGCTTGCTCTTGGTGCCGGGCTTCGTCGGTCGCTCGCAGGAGTCGACGACGTGGAACTACAACCCGGCCACCGAGAAGTACGACATCCTCGATCACCGCACCGGCGGCGACGCGGCCGTGCTGTTCAAGGAGAACATGGTCGCGCCCATCGAACACGAGGTCACCTTCGGCGTGCAGCGCGAGGTCTTCGAGGACGCGGCCATGACCGTCGACTTCACCTACCGCCGCCGCCAGAACATGTTCGAGGACGACGAGAGCAACATCATCTGGAACAGCGAAGGCACGGACGTCGTCGGCTACCGGAACGGCAACCCGCAGTACTACTTCTCGGTGGGCACGCCCGACAACGCCATGGGTCAGTACGTCGGCCTCGACGTCTATTTCGAGAAGCGCCTGTCGGACAACTGGCAGGCCCTGGTCACCTACACGCTGTCGCAGCTCGAGGGCACCCTGGAGAACTTGGTCACCTACAGCTTCGACAACCCGACCCAGGCGCCGTACGAGTACGGCTACCTGGCCGACGATGTGCGCCACAAGGCGCGCGTCACGCTCAGCTACGACTTCCCCTACGGCTTCCAGGTGGGCGGCACGGCCATCTACCAGTCGGGCCGACCGGAGTCGAAGTACTTCCTCAACAACTTCTACGGCGGCTACATGGATCGCCGCGCGCCGCGCGGCTACGATCCGAAGGACGTCGAGGACCCAACCGACGACGTCGAGCTGCGCCTGCCCGACTTCTTCTACACCAACGTCCGCTTCGCCTGGCGGCTCAAGGAGCTGACCACGCAGGACATCTGGCTGATCGCCGACGTGTCCAACCTGCTGAACACGCGCCCGCCGCTCGGCATCGAGAGCCGCAACATCACCGACCCGAACGCGCCCACGCAGTTCGGCGATCCCGTCGGCCGCGGTGACCCGACCAGCATCTCGCTGGCGGTGCGCTACCAGTTCTGAACCGGTACGTTGACCGCGTCGGGCGCGCTCAGCGCGCGACCAGCGTGAAGACCGCGGTGTCCATGGCGCCGCGGTCGCTCGCGATGACGACGATGAGCGGCTCCTCGGTTCCGGCGGCCGTGCCGTCTGCGAAGGCGACGGCCGCAGCCTCGTAGCCGCTCTGATTGCCCCAGAAGCCGGTGGTGGCATCGCCGGGGGCCACCAGCTCGGCGGCGCCGTCGCCGACGTAGAAGCGGAAGGTGATTGTCGAGGAGAAGCCCTCGTCGCATTGGAGGCGCGCGTCCTCGGTCACCGTGCCGTCCTCGCACCCGACGCCGGCCGGCCAGCTGCGCTGCAGGGTCGGCGTTACGTCCTCGATCTGTACGGCCGGCGCCAGGTAGCGCGCGCTGCCGACCTCCACCTCGATGACGCCGCCGCGCGCCACGTCGGGCTCGACGTTTGGGGCGAAGCCGTCGCCGGCGCCAGCAAACACGAGCCCGTCGATGCGGGGCAGGGGCGGCACCACCGGCGCCCGCAGACACACGCCACCATCGCAGAACGACCGGACGTCGAGGTTGCATGCGTCGGGCGCGCCGGGGTCGCAGAGCAGAGCGCCCTCGGCTTGCAGCAACGTCACGAGTGCCGGGGCGGGCATGTCGATCGAAAGCGCGTCGAGCTGCACGAACCACGGCAGGTAGGCGCTCTCGCGCTCCACCCGCCCGTCGATGGAGCGACTGACGCCGACCACGAGCTGCAACTGCACCACGCCGAGCGCGCCCGCGGGGAAGGCCGCGTCGCGGTACAGCGCGCGCGCCAGCTCGGCGTCGAGCACCAGCGTCGCCCCGAGGTCCGGCACCGGGCCGAGCGGCGCGCTCGCGTCAGCCTCGACGCGCTGCGAGCCGAAGGAGTGCGCCCCGGCCGGGCAGGGCGCGCCCGCGGCGACGAAGAACGGAGTGGCGACGCAGACGCTGAAGGTGACGTCGATGGGGCCGCCGCCGCGCGGGTCAAAGACGCGCGGCACCACGCGGACCAGCACCGGCTCGGCCGCAGGCGCGTCGTCGAACAGCAGTCCCGGCGGCACCAGCACGTTCGGCTGATCGACCTCGACGCCGAGCACACGCAGATCCTCGACGCGGTGCTCGCGCGACGGCGTCGGATCGCAGATGAAGTCCCAGCCTGGCCAGCAGCTCGCGAGCAGGCACAGCGACAAGGTCGCGAGTATGCGTCTCACAGCTCCACCTCCGCGCCGACGAGCGGCAGCAAGGGAGGGCCGGGGAGCAGCGTGCGAACCTCACGTGCGCGGAAGTCGCCGCCCGGGAACACCACCTCGGGGTTCGGCCAGTTGTAGCTGTTGATGACCTCGAGGAACGTGGTCACGCTCGCCCACGAGAAGGTGAAGCGCTTGTCCACGCGCAGGTCGAGCCGGTGAAAGGGCGCCAGGCGCGACGAGCGCAGCGTCGACAGGATGGGCGCGTAGCCGTTGTATTGGAGGTCGTGCGCCACCGAGATCGCGTCGGGGATGGGCCGCGGGTTGCCGGTGACGAAAGCGAAGCGCGCGCCGAGCGTCACGTCCCACGGCAGCAACAGCTTGCCCACGGCTACCAGGTTGTGGGTCTGGTCGAAGGGGAACGGCACCGTCGGCTCGCGGTGGTCGCCGAGCGCCACCTGGGTGCGCGAGAAGGTGTAGCTGACCCAACCGAAGAACCACCGGCTCGGCGCCTGGCGCAGCAACAGCTCGAAGCCGAGCGTGTCGCCGCGGCCCTCGCTGTCGAAGCTGCCCGCGCCCGACACCGGCGGTGACTGCAAGGTCGGGTCGTACAGGCGCGCCCGCTCGCGCGTGAGCTGCGTGCGGCGCACGCCGTAGAGCTGCACGTCGAGCGAGAGCGCATCGTCGAGCTGCGACTCGAGGCCGCCGATCAGGTGCAGCGCCTCCGGGCTCGCGAGCCCGTCGCCGTCGGTGTCGAAGGCCGCGCTCTGGGTGCGTGGACGCTGGTGGTACAGGCCGACGGCGCCCTTGAGCGTGAAGCCGGGCGCCACCTGGAGGCGGCCCGACAGGCGCGGGTCGAAGGTCAGGTTGTCGACCGTGCTCTGCGCATCACCGTCGTAGAACGGTAGTCCGTCCTCCACGTCGAAGCGCAGCGTCGACAGCTCGACGCGCACTGCCGGCGTCACCGTCACGCCCGCCGCCGGGCCGAGCTGCAGCTCCGCGTAGCCCGCCGACGTCGACACCGCGGCGCGCGCCGCGGACGGCATGCCCTCGGGCACCGGGATGTCGAGCAGCTCGGCGCCGGGGATGAGCTGCACGGTCGACAGCGTGCCGTGGTGCTCGGCGCCGATGAGCGCGCGCAGCCACGGCGCCACGCGCACGCTCAGCTCGTCGCGCCCGCCCCAGTTCAGCTCGTCGGTGGGTACGTCGAGCGTGGTGCCGGCCAGGATCGGCACGGCCACGCCCTCCGACAACAGCCCGCGCCGCGTGACGCCGGCGTAGGGCGACAGCGTGTGCGTGACGCCGGGCAGCGGCCTGAGCTGCCAGCGCCCGAGCAGGCGGTGCCAGCGGCTGCCGAGGAAGGTATTGAGCAGCAGGTCGAGGTCGAGCGGGTCGCCGTCGGCGTCGGTGCCGATGGCGGGCGCGTCGCCGAGCACGGCCCACGCGTCCTCTGCGCCAAAGACGAACAGCGACAGCGACGACGTCGAGGTGACGTCGCTCTCGAGCTTGAGCTGGTAGTCGTAATAGAGCGGCACCGGCAGAAACGGGATCGGCTGCTGCAGCGCCTCGGCGGCGTCGAGCAGCAGGCTGCCCGGGATCTCGGCATGCGAGCGGCGCGCCGCGAAGCCGATCCGAAGCGCGGGCAAGGCCTCGGCCGGCTTCACTTGGCCGCCGAAGAAGAAGCCGAGGTCGAAGCCGTCCGCGTCAAAGCGCGTCTCGAAGGTGTCGGCCGACAGCTCGTGCGCGCGCACGTCGACGATGCCGGCGGTGGCGTTGCCGTAGCGCGCCGGGTAGCCGCCCGCGTAGAAGCTGATCTCCTCGATGAAGGCGCCGTTCACCACCGAGGTGAAGCCGCCGAAGTGATAGAGCACCGGGATGGGCACGCCCTCGACGTGCACCGCGGTGTCGGCGGGGTAGCCGCCGCGCACCATCAAGGCACCGCCGAGCAGCGGCGCGCGCGCCACGCCCGGCAGGCTCTCGAGCACGCGCAGCGCGTCGCCGTAGGTGCCGGGGATGCCGCGCACCTCGGCGCGCGACAAGGAGACGCGCGACACCGGCGGCTCGCTCTTCTTGGCGCGCACCACGGTCATCAGCTCGTCCGACAGGAGCGGCAACAGCGCCACGTCGAGCGCGTGCTCGAGCGCGGGCGCCGCGCGACCCTCGAGGTACTCCTCGTCGACGAAGGGGGTGTAGCCCGCGAGGCCCACCTCCAGGCGGTAGGGCCCTTCGGGCAAGGGGAGAAACGTGAAGCGCCCCTGGTCGTCGGCCAGCACCGCCACCGTCTCGCCGGTCTTGCCCTCGGGCAAGAGCAAGGTGAGCGACACCTCGGCGAACGGCAGCGGCCGCACCGTGCCCTCGCGGCGCACGCGGCCCGTCAGCGTGAAGCGCGCGCCCGCCTCTGCTGCGCCGGGCGCGGTCGCGCGCGGCGCTTCGGCGATCGGCGCGGACCTGCTCGGCAGCCGAAAATCGAGGCGATAGCTGATGACGGCGGCGGCGGCGCGCCCGTCGACCTCGGCCGGCGAGAAGGTGAAAGCGGCGGCGGCGCCGAGCGCGGCCCAATCGAGCGCGCGGCCGGCCGGGTCAGCGCCGGCGCTCTCGGCGATGTCGACGCGCGTCACCAGGCCGGTCTCGTCGATGGTGATGCGCAGGGCGACGGTGGCCTCACGCGCGCCCGCGAGCGCCGCCTCCGGATAGGGCGGCGCGTGGCCAAGGAGTAGCTCGGGGGTCCTCGTCAGCAGGCCGGCCGGCTGCCCTGTCGGCGCATCGGCCGCGGCCGGGTCACCGGCCAGGGCAACGGCAGCGAGTAGGACAAGAGCGCCCACGCGATCTCCCTGCGCTCTTTGGCCCGGTGCCTCGCTTCGAGGCACGACCCGCTGCGCCACGGCCGGCGGATCTGCCGGCGTCACATCGCCAAGCTACCGCCGTTTCTGAGAGTTCCACGACACCTACACCGGCGCACAAAACGTACTCGGGAAAGGGCCGTTTGCGGTGGTTAGCCTGATAGGGAGCGCGGCGCCGTGTCGCGCGCCAGGCTCGAGAGGTTGGTGGACCATGCGCAAGACCTATCGGATCGCGAATTGGCGCGACTGGGACAAGCAGGTCGACGCATGCGCGCGCGACTTCCAGACCGAGTACGGCCGTGCTCCCAACCTGTTGGCGGCGAGCCCGGCGATGCTGCGCCGGTTCAACCTGGCGGCCAACCGCGCCCACGTGGGCAAGCGCAGCGGCGAAGCGCCCGACCCGTCGGCCTACGTGGAGCTGCAGGGCTTCGTCGGCAGCGGCTACTCGCTCATCTTCGTGGAAGAGGACGACGTGCCGGAGCGCTCGTTCTCGCTGGTGTACGCCTACGCGAGCGACGAGGACATGGAGCTGGCCGCGAGCGTCTGATCATCCGCATCGACGCGAGCGTCGGCGAAGCCAGAGGAGCGCCAGCACCGCGACGGACGCGTCGGGCGCGCCCGCACACCCGAAGCCGTACTCCACCGGCTCGCCCTCGCCCTCCCCCTCCCCTTCGAGCCCGGTGCCTGGCGGGGCGTTCGGGTCGGTGCCCGCACGCAGCTCCTCGACGTCGCCGGCGCCGTCACCGTCGCTGTCGGTGCCGTCGGCGTCGAGCTGCGCCACGGCGGCCTCGAGCGAGGCCTCGTCGAACGGCTCCAAGCCCGCGGCGACCATCGAGACGGCGAACGGCTTGGTGGCGGTGCCGTCGCCGCCGGACCCCGTCACGTGGCAGACGGTGCACTGCGGCGCCCGGTCGAGCGTGAGCTTGTCGCGCAGCGTCGCCGGGAAGGACGAGGTCGCCGCCGCGGGCATCGCACAGCACAGGAGCAAGAGCGGGAGCGTGCGTCGCATGGTCAGTTCATGCTCACAGGTAGAGGTGGAGCTGCAGCAGTCCGACGAACGCTGAGGTGGGGCCCGCGGCGGCGAAGGTCTCGCGCACGATCGCGTCGGCGCGCAGCTCGGTGTGCGGCAGCGGGTACCAGGCCGCACCGAGCCAGCCGGCAAGCATGCCGTCGCCGTGCGCCGAGCTTTCGATGGCCGGCAGCAGGTGCACGCCCGGGATGATGGTCCAATCGGCCTGCAGCCAGGCGGCGCCGCCGACCGTGGTGGTGGGCGCGCCGGCGGCGTCGAACGCGGTGTCGACGAGCGCGTCGCCCTCGAACAGCAGCGCCAGCGGCTCGACGGGGGCAAAGCGCGCGAACACGCCGTGCGCCTGGCGCAAAAGCGGCACCTCCGTGTCGAGGTCGCGGCCCGCCCAGGTGAGCAGGCTCGAGGCGCCGATGCCGACGTGCTCGACCGGAAACAGCTCGACGAAGCCCGCGTAGCCGCGCTCGCGCACCGCGTCCGGGCGGATCTGGTAGTTGCCGAGCAGGCCCATCACCTCGGCGCGCAGCAGGTCGCCGGCGAAGGCCACCGCCACGCCGTGCTGCTGGTCGGTGTTGACGTCGGTGCGCGTGAGCGCGCGTACCGCGCTCGTGTGCTCGACGTTGCGCAGGCCAAACGGCACCGGAACGCGGCCGGCGCGCAGCACCAGCGCGTCGTCGAACAGCTTGAGGCCGAGCCAGTGCTCGCGCGACACCAGCGCCAGCTCACCCGTCGACGGATCGGGCGAGATCACCACTGCCGGGCCCATGTTCTTCAGGCCGAAGCCGAGCGCGACGTGGGCGACCACCGGGCTCAGCTCGAGCGTGGCGGTGAGATCGGTGGCCATGACGAGCGGCACCACCGCGACGTTGCTGCCGACGACGACCATGGGCCCGCCGCGCAGGTTGCCGCTCGGGTTGAGCCACTCGGGCGTGGGCAAGAGGCCGAACAAGAAGCCGGCCGCGGGCGAGGGCTCGCCGCTCTCCACCTCCTTGGGGTCCACGTGCCAGCGCACCAACAGGTCGCTCATGCCGCGACCGTACTGCGTGAGCTGACCTGCGCCCGACGGGTCGACGTGGCAGGCGGCGCAGCTCGTGTAGCCGTGCGCGATCATCGAGGGGTAGGCGAGCGCGCCCGGTGCCGTCAACAGTGCAAGCGCCGGCAGGGACCAGTACCGCACGGTGCTACCTCGTCGTCTCACCGCGTGGCTTCACCGTGTCCCCTCGAACTGCGCTTCGACGACGACGTCGGGCTTGAGCGTGATGCCCAGATAGCTCGGCACAACGATGTCGAACTCTTTGATGTTGATGGTGAAGCTGCCCTTGGCCGTGCACACGTTGGCGACCGTGCAGCTCGCCTCGTACTTGAAAGGGATCTCACGCTGCTTGCCGTGCAGCGACAGCGTGCCCTTCAGCTCGCCCGCCGTGCTCGCGCCCGCCGCGGGGTTCGGCAGCGACGCCAGCGGCACTGCCAAGCGCACGTCGGGGAACTTGGCCACCTCGAGGTACTTCTCGCGCATATGGCGGTCGCGCAGCGCGATGCCGGTGGTGAGGTCGGCGAGCGCCACCACGAAGGTGAGCGCCTTGTCGTCCTGCACCAGCGAGAGCGCGGCCGTCTTGCCGACCATCTTGAAGCCGCCCGGCCCGATGCCGGTGAACTGCACGGCGGCGGGCGTCTTGGTCAGCGTGTAGCCCGCGAGCGCGACGCCGGCGAACGTCGTGGCGAGGACGCCGAGCACGATCGGGAGAGCGCGAAGGCGAGGGGATGGGGTGAGGCGCATATGCTGTCCTACCATTCATCCCTACGCCTACCCGCAGGATTCGCGATCGGCGAGCGCCTCGAACGTGATGCGACCCCCTGTCGCAGGCGCGCCGCCGTGAACGGCGGCGCGCTGCGATCACGGTGCTACGTCGCTCAGTAGGCCTGCGCGACCTTGGCGGTGGCGTCGCCGCCATCGCTTTGCGCCAGGCTCTTGCCCGGCAGCGGGGCGGCCTTCACGCGCACGATGTTGCCCGAGACCGTGAAGCTCATCGGGCTGATGCAGCCGCCCGTGAGCCCGCCGATGATCAGGTCGACGCAGCCTTGCTGGGACTCGTACGTGAGCCCGGTCACGCCGTCGCCGCCCTTGGCCTTCACCTGCTGCTTCAGCTCGGTCGAGAAGAAGTCCGGTGGCGGGTTGCCCATCAGGCCCCACAAAAAGAACCAGTTGCCCTTCTCGATCTTGACCTTGCCGACGGTCTCCGTCTGGTCGGGCTTGACGTCGTTTCGCAGCGTGCCGGGGAGGTTGGCCTCCACGGTGTAGCAGCCGGTCATCGCCGAGATGGCGAGCGTGAGGACCGCGATGGCGCCGAGGCGCTTGCTGTTGGTCGTCATGGTGGTGGTCCTCTCAGTTGCCGGGGGCGGGCGCGGGGGTGGGGACGACGGCGCCGTCGGGCGGCGGTGGGGCGTCCGGCGGCGCGTCCGGCGGCGGCAGCGCGACGTCGCCGCCTGCCTTCACCGGGGTGCCCCAGAAATGGAAGTCCTGCGGCGGCATGATGATGCCGAGCACGTTGACCACCGGTACCGCCTGCACGACGACGCTGGTGAGCCAATTCATGATGGTGAACTGCTGACCGATGCGGCAGTTCTTCAGCGCCTCGCTGCCGACGGCGAGCTGGATCTCCTCGGTGGCGCTGTCGTTGATGATGGGGAAGAACGAGCAGACCCAGTATTTGCGGTCGACGACCTTCAACTCGCTCGACCCGGTGACTCCCTCGCCCAGCATCAGGCCGTCGAAGCCGGTGCGCTCACCTGCGCCGGCCTTGCGCGTTGCGGGTCCGGCGCCCGAGCCGTCGGTGCGCATGTCGAGCACGCCCGGGACCTTGGTGGTGAGGTGGTGGCACGCGCTGCCGGCGAGGATCGCCGCAGCGGTTGCCGCAAGGAGGAGAGATCGCTGTTTCATGGGCCGCTTGCTAACGCGACTGCGGTGCCGGATGCAAACCGCCCATGGGCCGATGGCGCGCCCGTCAGCGTTTGACGGACGGCCAGGCCAAGGCGCCGTCTAGCACAGGCAGCACGACCCGCGTCGCCTTGCCCGGCGCGCGATGGACGGTGTGGGTCTGACGCTGGAAGTCGCGCGCCTCGGCGGTGGCGATGTCGACGAAGGTCTGCGGGTTGTTGTCCACCAGCGGGAACCAGCTCGACTGGATCTGCACCGCGACCCGATGGCCGGCGCGAAAGGCATGCGCCACATCGGGCAGCGTGAAGCGCACGCGCGTGGGCTGGCCCGGCACGAACGCCGCCGGCTTCTCGAAGCTGTCGCGGAAGCGGCCGCGCAGCACCTCGGCGCGCACCAGCTGCTGGTAGCCGCCCATGCGGATACCGCGCGGGTTCGGCTCGGGGTCGTGCGTGTCTTCGGGCCAGACGTCGATCAGCTTGACCACGACGTCGAGGTCGGTGCCGGTGGTCGACAGCCACACGTCGGCCTCGATGGGGCCGGCCACGGTGACGTCGGCAGACAGCGGCGGCGTCTGGTAGGCGAGCACGTCGGGGCGGCGCGCGGCGAAGCGCTGGTCGGCGCTCATGTAGTCATGGTCCAGCTCCTCCGAGGTGGCCGCCATGTAGGGCACGGGGGTCTTCGGGTCGCCGACGAACGAGTCGGCGCCGGCTGCGCTGGGCGCAGCGGTGCCGAGCGCGCCCTCAGCGCCGAGGTAGAGCGCCGTCGACGCCGCCTTCTTGGCCGGCCAGGCGTCGAAGGCGCGCCACTCGTTGGCCCCCGTCACATAGACGAAGGCCTCGGGCGTCTTGACGGTGCCGTCGCCTTTCAGGTGCGACTCGAAGAAGGGCACCTCCACCTCCTCGAGGAAGCGCGCCACCGTCTTTTGACCGAACGCGATGTCGCCGTGCGACTCGCCCTCGGTCCTGAGCCAGCCGCCGTGGATCCACGGGCCCATCGCGAGCGCCACGCGGTTGTTGCGCGTCTGGTTGTTCATCGCGCCGTAGGTCTGCAGGGCGCCCCACAGGTCTTCGGCGTCGTACCAGCCGCCGATGACGAGCACGGCGGGCTTGATGTCCCGGTAGTGCGGCCGCGGATCGCGCGCCGCCCACCAGGCGTCGCGGTTGGGGTGCGCGAGCAGCTCGTTCCAAAACGCGATCTTGCCGTGCAGGTACTTGTCGTTGGCGTTCTTGAGCGGGCCCATACGCTGGAAGAAGTCATAGACGTCGGCGACGTCGGGCTCGAAGTCCCACGGCATCTTGGTGGTCGGCTGCTCCCGCGCGCGGCCGAAGTTCGCGTAGAAGGAGAACGCGTCGGCCAGGAAGAAGGCGCCGTTGTGGTGGAAGTCGTCGCCCAGGAACCACTCGGTGACGGGGGCCATCGGTGCCGCCGCTTTGAGCGCCGGGTGCGCGTCGACGGCGGCCTGCGCCGCGTAGAAGCCCGCATACGAGTTGCCCCACACGCCCACGCGGCCGTTGTTGTGCGGCACGTGCTTGACGAGCCAGTCGATGGTGTCCCAGGCATCCGTGCTCTCGTCGACGGCGCGCGGATCGCGCGCGCGCTTCTTGGCGGCGTCTGCCATGGGCCGGACGTCGACGAAGGTGCCGCCGGACATGAGGCGGCCGCGCACGTCCTGGTGCACCATGATGTAGCCCGAGCGGACGAGCTGCTTGGCGGGCGCGAAGCGGGCGACCGCGCGCGGGTTCTTCGGGTCGGGCAGGTTCTCGATGCCGTAGGGCTGCACGCTGTAGGGCGTGCGCGTGTAGAGCATGGGCCAGCGGCGCTGGTCGTCGACGCTCACGGGTTTGGGCGTCCACACGTGCGTGTGCAGCGTGACGCCGTCGCGCATGGGGATCTCGAACTCGTGCTTGGTGTAGTGCTCGCGCAGCGCGCGCACCACGTCGTCGGTGGTGGCGACCTCGAAGGGGACGAGCGGGCCATCTGCGGCGGGGATCGCGGCGGCGGGCGGTGCGGCGGCGAGCGACAACAAGAGGAGCGCGTGCATGCGCGCGCGATAGCGCGGCGCCGGCGCGCTCGGTAGCCCCGGTCCGCGAGGATACGTTGCGAGCGTCAGCCGCGGGTCAGCGCGGCCCAGTCGACGCCCGCCGGCAGCCGGCCCTCGGCGCGCTCCGGCTTGCCGCCGCCCTTGCCGCCGTGCTCGCTCGCCACGCGCTTGAGGAAGGCGCTGCAATCGAAGGTGGAGCCCGGGCCGCGCACGCACAAGACGTGCAGCCCGTCGCCGTCCTGCGCCGCCAACAGCGCGTGGCGCCCGTCGTACGACATCAGGCGCGCGCCGATGGCGCGCACCAGCGCCTTGTCGCCGAGCACCGCCACGATGGGCGCGGGCGCGGGGTGTGCCGTCGCGAGCTGCGCCGCTGCGCTCTCGGCCACCTGTCCTTGCAGGCGCTCCATGCGCTCGCTCACGGCGGCGACGTCGCTGCGAACCTTGGTGAGCGCCGCAGCGACGTCGAGCGGGCCGCAGGAGAGCTCGGCGGCCAGCGCGCGCAGCGCCGCCGCCTCGTCAGTCAGCTCGCGCCGCGCGCGCGCGCCGGCCGCGAAGGTGACGCGCGTCTTGCCTTTGTACTTCTCGCTGCCGGCCACGCGCAGCACACCGATCTGCGAGGTGCGCGTGCAGTGGGTGCCGCCGCAGGGCGAGGCGTCGATGAGCGGCTCGCCGTCCTTGCCGCCGATGGCGACGACGCGAATGTGCTCGTTCACCTTGGGGCGCCGGCGCAGCGGCAGGGCAGCGAGCTCCGCGTCGTCGGGGAACCACGCGTACACCCCGAGGTCGTCGTCGATGATGGCGTTGGCATGCGCCTCGGCGTCGCGCAGCGCGCGCTCGGTCAGCGCCGGCACGTCGACGTCGACGGTGCACGCGGTCTCGCCGAGGCGACAGGAGACCGTGTCGGCGCGCGCTACCTCGAGCAGCGAGTGCGACAGCAGGTGCTGGCCGGTGTGCAGCGCCATGAACAGGCGGCGGCGCGCGGGCTCGATGCTGCCACTGACCGTGGCGCCGATCGCGGGCAGGGGGCCGTCGTCGAGCAGGTGGTGCACTTGCGCCTGCTCGTCGATCTGCACGTCGGTGATCTTGCGCTCGGCGCCGTCGACGCGCACCGTGCCGTGGTCGCCCATCTGCCCGCCGCTCTCCGGGTAGAACGCGGTGGCCTCGAGGATCAGCGACGGGCGGCTCCCGTGGGTACCGTGCGCGACCACCCGCGACTCGAAGGTCAAGAGCAGCGGATCGCGGTGATAGAGCAGCGTGGTCGCCATGCGGCGCATGGTAGGTCGCACGGCGCGCCGCGCAAGCGCCGCGCTCAGCGCAGGTGGTAGCGCGTCAGCACCGGAAAGTGGTCGCTGGTGCTCTCGTCGTAGTCGGCGATCCAGGCATCCGGCCGCAGCACCTCGGCCGAGCCCTCGACGAAGCGCCGCGCCAGCGACGTCGTCGCCAGGTGGTGATCGATGGTGGCGCCGTGCCAGACGGTGGTGGAGATGCCGGCGTCGGTGAGCGCTGCCGTGGTGAAGCGGTAGCGCGGGTCGTGTGCCAAGGCGTCGAAGGGGCTGGTGCGGCCCTGCCAGGTGGAGGCGTCCAGGTCGTCGTTGAAGTCGCCGATGACGAGCGCCCAGTCGTGCGCGTGCACGGCCTCGAGCCACGCGCGCAGCGCGGCGGCCGCCTGCGTGCGGCGCTGGTAGCCATCGGCGTCGGCCATGGCCTTCAGGTGCACCACCACCACGTCGAGCGTGCGCGGCCGCCCGCGCTCGCTGAAGGCGAGCGAGACCTCGAGCGGCGGCCTGCCGGCGAACACCCACGCCTGATCGGCCAGCACCACGCGCGCGGCCGTGACGGTGAAGCGATCGCGCACGAGCAGCGCGACCTTCTGCTCGCCCTCGCCGTACTCGTCGGCGCCGCCCGCCACGCCGTCGTCGGTCACCAGCACGCCCTGGTAGCCGGGCAGCGCTGCTAGCAGCTCGGCGAACGCGTCCCCCGACACCACCTCGACCAGCCCCACCAGGTCGAGATCGACGGTGCCGAGCACCTCCGCGACGTTGGCGAGCTGGGCGCGCTCGTCCTGCGGGCCGCGCTCGGGCTCGCCGAACCACTCGACGTTCCAACTGCCGACGTCGACGGTGTCCGGCCGATCGTACGAGCCGGCGCGCTCGCCCTGCGACGCCTGCGCGGGGTCGTCGGCGCCGGCCGCCGCGGGCGGACCGCAGGCGCACAGCAAGAGCGAGCAGGCGGCGGCGATCACGAGTGAGGGTGTGGAGGTCATGCGCGGAGCATGGTCGCCGCATGGTACACGTGGAATGTCCAGTTCACGGAAAACAGATAGACCAGTCGCGACCTGATGAAGACCTGGGACCCGTCGATCGACCTCGACCGCAGCTCGCACGTGCCGCTGCCGCTGCAACTGGCGCACGCGCTGGCGCGCGACATCCGCGCGGGCAGGCTGCGACCGGGGCAGGTGCTGCCGAGCTCGCGCCAGCTCGCGCGCGTCTTGGGCGTGCATCGCAACACCGTGGTGGCGGCGATGGACGAGCTGAAGGCGCAGGGCTGGGTCGAGAGCGCGCGCGCCTCCCACCTCGCCGTGGCGGCTGAGCTGCCGGCGTCGTCGGCGCCCGCGGGCGGGCGTCACGCCGACGCCATCGGCTTCTCGCTGCCGGCGCGGCGCCTCGCCTCGCGCGGCTTCGAGGCCGCGCCGCGCGGCGTGCTCGACTTCACCGGCGGCCTGCCCGACCCGCGCCTGTTGCCCGCGTCGGTGCTGGCGCGCGCGTACCGACGCGCGCTGAAGAAGGGCGGCAGCGCCGTGCTCGGCTTCTCGGACCCCGCGGGCCACCCGCGGCTGCGCGCCGCTATCGCCGCCATGCTGCGTACGCGTCGCGGCCTCGACGTCGCCGAGCGCGACGTGCTGATCACGCGCGGGAGCCAATTGGCGCACCACCTGATCGGCTTGGCGCTCTTCGAGCGCGGCGACGTGGTGGCCGTCGAATCGCCCGGCTACCCGTCGACGCGCGAGGGCTTCGCCCTCGTGGGCGCGCGCCTGGCGCCGGTGCCGGTGGACCGCCATGGCCTCGACGTCGAAGCGCTGGCGCGCCTGCTCGATCGCCGCCGCGTGCGCGCCGTCAGCGTGACGCCGCTCGTGCAAGATCCGACCACGGCCACGCTGTCGGCCGCGCGACGGCTCCAGTTGCTCGACCTCGCTCGTCGTCACCGCATGGCGGTTCTCGAGGCCGACTACGACTACGAGTTCCAGTTCGACGGCGCCGCCGTACAGCCGCTCGCGGCCAGCGACCACGCTGGCGTGGTCGTCTACGTCGGCACGCTGACCAAGGCGCTCGGCGCCGGCTTGCGCTTGGGCTTCGTGGTGGCGCCGTCGCGCCTGCGCGATCGGATGCTCGAGGCGCGCGCGGTGGTCGATCGCCAGGGCGACGCGGCGCTCGAGCTGGCCGTGGCGGAGCTGCTGGAGGACGGCGAGCTGTTGCGTCACGCCTGGCGCGCGCGCCGCGAGTTCCAGCGGCGACGCGACGTACTGGTGGCGGCGCTGCGGCGGCGCCTGCACGACGTCGTGGAGCTCGACGTGCCGCGCGGCGGCCTGGCGCTGTGGGTGCGCGCGCCCGGCGTCGACGTCGACGCGTGGGCGGCGCGCGCGCTCGCCGGCGGCGTGCGCTTCTTCACCGGGCGCCACTACCAGCCGAGCGGCCGCCCGCTGCGCGCCTTGCGGCTCGGCTTCGCGCACCTCGACGCGGCGGAGCTGGAGCGCGCGGTGGAGGTGCTGGCGCGGACGGTGTTGGGGTGACGCGTCTCCGGGCAGTCCCTCGGCACCCTTGCTGCCCCGGAAACTAAGAAAGCCGACTTTCTTTTTAAGAACCGCTAGGAAAGACTCCTTTCGGAGGCTCCGTGCGCACCAGCGGCCGCTTCGAGACCACCGCCGTCCTCGGCGAGAACGTTCGGGCGTTTGTCCCCTTCGCGTTACCGCCGACAGGCCCACCGCTCGCGCTCAGCGACGAGCTCAGGGAGCGCGTGCGGCGCGCCGAGCAGGCGTTGCGGCTGCTCGACCTCGCGGGCGCCATGGTCCCCGACGTCGCCTGGTTCGTTCACGCCTTCGTGCGCAAGGAGGCCGTCGTCTCGTCTCAGATCGAAGGGACGCAGGCGACGCTGGTCGACCTGCTCACCTACGAAGCGGAGCAACCCGACGCCGTCGGGCCCGACGTCGATGAGATCTGCAACTACCTCGACGCGATGAGCTGGGCCCGCAAGCAGCTCTCGGCGAAGAACGGCGTGCCCATCTCGCTGCGCATGTTGAACGAGGCGCACAAGCGCTTGATGCGAGGCGTGCGCGGCGCCGACAAGGCGCCCGGCGAGCTGCGCCGCACGCAGAACTGGGTCGGCGGGACGCGCCCCGGCAACGCGGCGTTCGTGCCCCCGCCTCCCCATCTGGTCGGCAGGCTCATCTCGGACCTCGAGAAGTACCTGCACGCCGACGACACGCTGCCGCTGCTGGTGCGCGCCGGCCTCGTGCATGTGCAGTTCGAGACCATCCACCCCTACCTCGACGGCAACGGGCGCCTCGGCCGTCTGCTGGTCGCCCTGCTGCTCGAGCACTGGGGGCTGCTCGAGCACCCGCTGCTCTACCTGAGCCTGCACTTCAAGCGACACCGCGCCGAGTACTACCGGCTGCTCACGTCGGTGCGCGAGCGCGGCGACTGGGAGGCGTGGACAGAGTTCTTCGTCGACGGCGTCGCCACCATCGCCGAGGAGGCGGCAACGACGGCGCGGGAGCTGTTCGCCTTGACGAACAAGGACCAGGCGCGCGTGCTTGGCGCCGAGGGGACGTCGGTCTCGGCGCTGCGTCTGTTCGCGCTCTTGCCGAAGCACCCGATGGTCACCATCCCGGGCGTGGCGCGGCTGCTCGAGACCACGATACCGACGGCGAACAAGGCGGTGAAGACCCTGGTTGGCCTCCGTGTGCTCGAGGAGACGACCGGCAAGAAGCGCGACAGGACGTTTGCGTACGCGAAGTACCTGGCGCGCCTGCGTGTCGGCACGGACGAGCTTCTCTGAGCGCAGCGAGGCCCACTACGTCGATCGCATTGGCAGCCGGAACCCCGAATACGCGAACGCGGGCGCGATGGTCGCGCAGTCCCGCTCCGTGACCCCGACTCTGCGCGCGACCTCGTACCAGAGCGAGGCGACCTCACCCTCCATCTCGTCCACGATGGCTCTCGCCTGGTCGCGCTCGAGCAGGAACCGGGCGCATTGCGACAGGAGGTTCTCGGCGCTGGCGAAGCGGCCCGCATCTCCAACGGTTAGGGCGAGGTCGCGTCTTTCGATGCTCACCGGCATCGACGGCGTGAGGTCATAGGCTGGCGACAGCCGCCAGTGGAGGCCGGTCGCGAGGAGCGCGTGGTTGCGCGGGTGGTCGTCGGTGTTCGAGATGAGCGCGTTGAAGCACATCCTGCGGAACAGCTCCGTGGCGTCCTGGGCCGCCGAGGCGCTCGCGCGGCGCAGCTCTTCGACGAGGAGCAGGTACGACCATCGCTCGCGCGACTGCTGCGTGTCGTCGGCGCGCAACAGCGTCAGCGCGCTCACCATGCGCGCACGCGTGTAGCCGTCGTGGACCTTGTGACGGTCGAAGCGCTTCACCAGGAGGACGTCGCGATCGGCCACGGACACGACGCGGCTCTCGGCCGTGGTCATGCCGCAGCTCCTGGCGAGGCCGAGCATGGCGTGCTCCACGCGCGCGTGGTTCCACTTGTCGTCGGGCCGGTTGAACTTCGCCAGCCACAGGCCGTCCTCGTCCTCCACCACGGCCTTGGGCCGAGCGCCACCCATGGAGGTGCCGACCAGCAATAGCTCTTGGACCTGGATCGCGGTCTCGTGGCGGGGACCGTCGCGGTCGGCGTCGGCGACCTGGTCGGCGATCTCCTGGAGCTTCTTGAGGTCGAGCGTCCGGTTGAAGGCCAAGAGCGGCGCCGGCGGATCGGTGTTCCTGCCAAAGCCGAGCGCGCCAGCACGGTCGTCGGGGGAGAGCAGCAGGTAGTCGAGCTCGCTGAGCTCGGCCTTGCCGGCATGCCGCTCGATGACGCGACGGCCCCAGTAGTCGGGGCCCGCGTCGCGGAGCGCGCCGAAGACGCCCTTCTGTGCCGCGGTCTCGTAGGTGCGATCGGCGAGCCGCAGCTCGACGGGATCGATGGGGACGGCGTCCGCGCGTGCGAGGTAGCGCCGCCCATAGACGAAGCGGCCGATGGGCGTGCCGCGGCGATCGACGCTGAGCTCGAAGCGCCCGGCGGTAACGGGGTGCGTCGAGCCGGGCAGCGTGATGTAGACGAAGCAGCCGTCTGATCGATCAGAAGTCATTGCTGAGGCCGCCTCGGCCCACACGGGCCCTCGTCGGTTCGCGCGCCAAGGCCAGCGCCGCGCCTTCGCTGTCGGTCTGGGGGTCGGCCAGGAGCTCGAACCCGTTCAGCAGGCCGTAGGCCCACAAGAGGGCGGCGTACACGGCGATGCCCGTCGAGGGCTTGCCCTTCTCCGCGTCGGCGACGGCGCGCACCCCGGTGCCGATCTTGGCGGCGGCCTCCTGGAGCGTGAGCCGGCGGCGGAGTCGAGCGACGCGCAGGTTCGCGCCCAGGCGCTTGAGGGCCTGCTCGACCTCGAAGGGCTGGGTCGTCAGGAGGGGGTTTCGGTTGCTCATGGCGTGCCCTTGAGATCACTTATATCGAGATAAGATGCTGTTGAGAGCATACGTGAAGTTACTCCAGAGCGCCAGAGCGCCGATCCCACCATCATCCCATCGCTTTCTGCCGCGGCTGCGCCCGCCTGTGCTGCGTGCGCCAGGGCCGGCGCGTTCGCGAGCGAGGGGATCCGTGCGAGTTTCAGATCGGGGCCATGATCAAGAAGGATCTGAACGAGACCGAGATCTGCGACCAGTTCATCACCCCGGCCATCGCCGGGGCGGGCTGGGAGAAGGGCGTGCAGATCCGCCGTGAGGTCCACTTCACGGCCGGTCGAGTCATCGTGCGCGGCAAGGTCGCCGTGCGCGGCGAGAAGAGGCGCGCCGACTACGTCCTCTACTTCGAGCCGAACCTGCCGCTCGCCGTCGTCGAGGCCAAGGACAACAGCCACGGCATGGGCAGCGGCATGCAACAGGGCCTGGGCTACGCCGCCGCTCTCGATGTGCCGTTCGTGTTCAGCAGCAACGGCGACGGCTTCCTCTTCCACGACAAGACCGCGCCGCCAGGGCAGACCGAGACGACGCTGGCCCTCGACAAGTTCCCGTCGCCCGCCGAGCTCTGGGCCAAGTACCGCGCCTGGAGGGGCCTGACGCCGCAGAGCGAGAAGGTCGCCCGCGAGCCCTTCCACGACGACGGCAGCGGCAAGGAGCTCCGCTACTACCAGCGCATCGCCGCGCAGCGCGTCGTCGAGGCGGTGGCGCACGGCGACCGCCGCGTGCTGCTGACCATGGCGACGGGCACCGGCAAGACGTACACGGCCTTCCAGATCATCTGGCGCCTGTGGAAGGCGGGCGTCGTCAAGCGCGTGCTCTTCCTCGCCGACCGCAACATCCTCGTCGACCAGACCAAGACCAACGACTTCAAGCCGTTCGGCGCGGTGATGACGAAGGTCGAGAACCGCGTCGTCGACAAGAGCTACGAGGTCTACCTCGCGCTCTACCAGGCCGTGAGCGGCACCGAGGAAGAGAAGAACGTCTACAAGCAGTTCTCGCCGGACTTCTTCGACCTCATCGTCGTCGACGAGTGCCACCGCGGCAGCGCGCGCGAGCAGAGCGCTTGGCGCGAGGTGCTCGACTACTTCGCGCCCGCCATCCAACTCGGCCTGACGGCGACGCCGAAGGAGACCAAGGACGTCTCGACGCTGAGCTACTTCGGCGACCCCGTGTACACGTACTCGCTCAAGCAGGGCATCGAGGACGGCTTCCTCGCGCCCTACAAGGTCGTGCGCATCGACATCGATCGCGACCTCGAAGGCTGGCGTCCGCCCAAGGGCATGAAGGACGACCTCGGCCAGGAGATCGAGGACCGCATCTACAACCAGCGCGACATCGACAAGGTGCTGGTGTTGAACCAGCGCACGCGCCTCGTGGCGAAGAAGGTGATGGACTACCTCCTCGGCACCGACCCCTACGGCAAGACCATCGTCTTCTGCGAGGACATCGACCACGCCGAGCGCATGCGCTCCGCCCTGGTCAACGAGGTCACGCAGCGGCTGCCGAAGGAGGCGGCCAACGCGGACAAGTACGTCGTGCGCATTACTGGCGACAGCGCCGAAGGCAAGCAGGCGCTCGACCCCTTCATCCACCCCGAAGAGCGCTACCCCGTCATCGCCACGACATCCAAGCTGCTGACCACGGGCGTGGACGCGAAGACCTGCAAGCTCATCGTGCTCGACCAGCGCATCGAGTCGATGATCGAGTTCAAGCAGACCGTTGGGCGCGGCACCCGCATCCACGAGGACACGGGCAAGCTGTGGTTCACCATCATGGACTTCAAGAAGGCGACCGAGCTGTTCGCCGACCCGGACTTCGACGGCGAGCCGGTCGTGGTCTATGAGCCCGGGTCGCAGAGCTCGCCGGTCCCACCCGACCTGCCCGGCGACGAGGCGAAGGAGATCGTCGACCAGGACGTGCGCACGAAGTACGTCGTCAGCGGCGTGGGGGCCAAGGTGGTCGCCGAGCGCGTCCAGTACTACGGCAAGGACGGCAAGCTGATCACCGAGAGCCTCACCGACTACACGAAGAAGACCGTGAAGGAGAGGTACGCGGGCCTCGACGACTGGTTGCGCCGGTGGACGGCAGCCGACCGTAAGCAGGCCGTCGTGGACGAGCTGCGTGAGCAGGGCGTGCTGATCGATGAGCTGCGCGAGGAGGCCGGCAAAAAGGACCTCGACCCCTTCGACCTCGTCTGCCACGTCGTCTACGACCGCCCGCCGCTGACCCGCCGCGAGCGCGCCCAGCAGGTGAAGAAGCGCGACGTGTTCAGCAAGTACGGCGAGCAAGCGCGGGCCGTCCTGGAAGCCCTGCTCGACAAGTACGCCGACGAGGGGCTCGGTCCGCTCGAAGACCCCCAGGTGCTGCGCGTGCCGCCGCTGTCGGCCATGGGCACGCCCATCGAGCTCGTGAAGCGCTTCGGCAGCAAGGACGCCTACGACAAGGCGATCCGCGAGCTGGAGACCGAGCTGTACCGCCAGAGCGGCTAGGGTCGCCGGCCTGACCGGGCGCGGTGTATTGGAGCCCCATGAATCTGACGACCACGGTGAAGTCGATCCAGGACATCATGCGCACCGACGTCGGCGTCGACGGCGACGCCCAGCGCATCGGCCAGCTCACCTGGCTCTTGTTCTTGAAGATCTGGGACGACCGCGAACAGGAGCAGGAGCTCTTGAACGCCGACTACGTCTCGCCGCTCGTCAAGGTGAAGTGGCGAGCCGGCGACGAGGAGCGCACGGCCGCCGATCTCCGCTGGCGCGCATGGGCCAGCAACCCCGAGGGCATGACCGGCGACGCGCTGCTCGTCTTCGTCAACGACACGCTGTTCCCTGCGCTCAAGAACATGGAGATCGGCCCCCGGCTGGAGGGAAACGACAAGGCCTCGAAGAAGGCCGAGGCGCTGCGACAGCGTCGGCTCGTCATCAAGAGCGTCTTCGAAGACGCCTACCAGTACATGAAGTCGGGCACGCTGTTGCGCCAGGTCATCAACAAGGTGCAGGCCGACGTCGACTTCAACGACAGCAAGAACCGCCACATGTTCGGCGACATCTACGAGACCTTGCTGCGTGACCTGCAGAACGCGGGCAACGCCGGTGAGTACTACACGCCGCGCCCGGTCACGCAGTTCGCCGTCGACATGGTGAACCCCAAGCTCGGCGAGATCGTGCTCGACCCGGCCTGCGGCACCGGCGGCTTCCTCGCCTGCACCATCGAGCACCTGCGAAAGACCCAGGTGCAGACGCCCGAGCAGGAGGCGCAACTGCAGGGCTGCATCCGTGGCGTCGAGAAGAAGCCGCTGCCGCACCTCCTGTGCGTGACCAACATGATCGTCCACGGCATCGACGTGCCGACCAACGTGCGCCACGACAACACGCTGTCGCGGCCGCTGCGCGACTACGGCGCCAAGGACCGCGTCGACGTCATCATGACGAACCCGCCCTTCGGAGGGCAGGAGGAGCCGGGCATCGAGCAGAACTTCCCCGAGGCCTTCCGCACCCGCGAGACCGCCGACCTGTTCCTCGCCCTGATCTTGAACCTGCTGAAGCTCGGCGGTCGTGCCGCGGTCGTGCTCCCCGACGGCAGCCTGTTTGGCGAAGGCGTGAAGACGCGGCTCAAGGAGAAGCTGCTCGAAGACTGCGACCTGCACACCATCGTGCGGCTGCCGAAGGGCGTGTTCGCGCCCTACACGAGCATCAACACCAACGTGCTGTTCTTCGAGAAGGGTCGGCCGACCAAGGAGGTCTGGTACTACGAGCACCCGTACCCGCCCGGCTACAAGAGCTACTCGAAGACCAAGCCGATGCGGATCGAGGAGTTCGACGTCGAGAAGGCGTGGTGGAACAAGCGCGCCGAGAGCGAGCGCGCCTGGCGCGTGAAGGTCGAGGACATCCGCGCCCGCGGCTTCAACCTCGACATCAAGAACCCGAACGCGCCGCAGGACACGCACGAGGACCCCGACGTGCTGTTCGCCCGCTACGAGCAGGCGAAGGCCGAGGCAGCGCGCTTCCGAGACGAGCTCAAGGCCGCTTTATCGGCGGCGCTGGAGGGGCGCGGATGACGCCGCATGAGCTCATCGCACGGTTCGACGATCTCGCCGAGGCTCCCGCCGGCGTGGAGCGTCTCAGGCTTCTCGTCATGCGGGTGGCCGCCCGTGGTGCCCTGTCGACGACAGACGCTCGTGATGCGGCTCCAGTGGTCGCGCGACTGACTGTGCCCGAGTACGAGCTCCCCGCGCGATGGGGGTGGGCGCCTCTCACGAGCGTATTCAGTTGCCGCCTCGGCAAGATGTTGGACAAGGCGAAGAATTCAGGCGTCGCGCGCCCGTACCTCCGCAATGCCAACGTCAGATGGTGGTCATTCGATCTCAGCGATGTGCTCGAGATGCGAATCGAAGACGACGAGCTTGACGATGTCTCAGTTTCTCGCGGTGACCTCGTGATCTGCGAGGGCGGTGAGCCCGGGAGGTGCGCCGTCTGGGAAGGAGACGCCCCGTTCGTCGTGCAGAAGGCGCTGCATCGGGCGAGACCAGGCGCCGGAATCGACCCCCACTTCTACGCGATCCACCTCCGCTCTGACGCGAGCGACGGACGGCTTGAGCGACTCTTCACCGGCGCAACGATCAAGCATCTGACCGGCCAAGCGTTGGACAAGCACTTCGTAGCGGTCCCGCCCCTCGCTGAGCAGAAGCGCATCGTCGCCCGCGTCGACGAGCTCATGACGCTGATCGACCAGCTCGACGCCGCCCGCACCCGGCGCGAACAGGCGCGCGTGGCCTTCCGCGACTCCGCGCTGTCGGCGCTGCAGACGGCGACGACAACGGAGGAGGTCGAGCTGGCGTGGACGCGGGTGCGCGAGCGGTTCGATGCTCTTCTCCGTAACGCGAGCGACGCTTCGGCCGTCAAGAAAACGGCGATTCAACTAGCCCTACTTGGCCGCATGACGAGTCGGCAGAGTTCGCCGAGCGCCGCCGAGCTCCTCGATCGCATCGCCGCAGAGAGAGAGAACCTCCGGCCCGCCGGGAAGCCACGTGGACCGCGAATGAGCGCGGGCGCAGTTGTCGCTCAGCAAGAGGGCCTACCCCGGCACTGGCTGTCTGTTGAGCTACAGGCGCTCTGCCTCACGATCACCGACGGAGACCACCTGCCGCCTCCGAAGGCAGCATCTGGCGTCCCATTCCTGACGATCGGCAACGTCACCACCGGCGTGATCCAGTTCGATGGGTGTCGTTTCGTGCCACAAGCGTACTTCGATGCAATCGACAGCTCTCGAAGGCCTGCACCTGGCGACATCCTCTATACAGTGGTCGGTGCAACATTCGGCCGTGCGATTCTCGTTCCCGACGGTACTCCCCCGTTTTGCGTGCAGCGCCACATTGCTATCTTGCGACCAAGTACTAAGGTAAACACCGAGTTCTTGGCGATGCTTCTGAGCAGCAATATCGTATACACCCAAGCTGCAGCGGGCACGACCGGGACAGCGCAGCCGACCGTGCCTCTGGGCGTGCTGCGGAAGCTGCGCGTCGCAGTACCCCCTAGAGAGGAGCAGGACGAGATCGTTACGGCTGCGACGGGGCTCTCTAGAGAATGCGATGCGCTTCAGGTCGCGCTTGCACGCACCCAGCAGGCCTCCGCCGCGTTTGCAGCAGCAGCCGTCCACCACCTCGACGCCTGAAGAACGACACGATCCCCGGGGATAACACCGAGGAGGAGCAGGCCCGCCATGTTGGCGGGCCTCTTCGTCCTCGGAAGCCAGCCCACACCTCATGCCATCGGATCGCCCATCGGCGCCGACGTCCTCGAGCCACGCCTCGTCGCTGGCATCGTCGCCGTGCTCGTCTTCCAGGTAGACGACAGCGGGGCTGGCCTTCCGCACGGCATCGCGCACCCGCGTGCCGAGGCTTCGATCGACGAACCAGACGAGCGGCGGCTCGCCCTCGCCCGCGACGCGGTCAGCGTCAGGCGGCGATGTGGTAGCGGAGCGCCGCTTCGATCTCTTGCTGCGGGCGGCCACAGTCCGCTGCCAGCTCCTCGACGGAGTCGCCGGCCTTGATGCGCTCGGCGAGAATGGTGGTCACGATGCGCGTGCCAGCGAGGCAGGGCTTGCCGAACTGCACGCGGGGGTCGATGGACACGGCGCGCGCCGTCTCGCTCCGCCTCGCGGTGGTGAACGGGAACAGCCGCATCGGGATGCCGTGATGGTCGCGCTCGATGCGTGAGAGGTACTGCTCGATGACCGCGCGCATCTCGACCTGCCCGTCGTCGCTGACGTTGACGAAGCGGCCGAGGATCTCGATGAACAGGCGCCGGTTCTGGTCGGCCAAGAGCTTCGTCGAGAGCAACGGATGCGCGTCGCCGAGCTGCTTCTCGAGCGCGGCGATGGCCTTGCGCACGTCGCCGAGAGAGACGCGCTTCTCGCGCCGCAGCACCGCCAGGACGTGCAGCTCGACGAGGTTCTTGAACGACAGCATGGCCGAACGCCGGTCGGGAACCCGAAGCACTGCCTTGAAGCCCCGCTGACCGAACGCCCATGCCCGCACCGTCGACAGGGGGAGCTGGAGGAAGCGCGCCGCGTCGGCGGCCGTGGCGGTCCCGTCGACCAGGTCGACGGAACCGCCGTGCTCTCATCGTCGGGGAACGGGCAACCCGATCGCCCGTGTCACCGCCGCCCGCACTGCCCGATCGCCAACGGCGGGAGTTACGTTCCGGCTGAGGCGCTACAGGGTCTTCCACTCGCTCTCGTCCACCGGCCGGCGAGGAAAGCTCGTGGCCCTCAGGTCAGGGCACGGCACTCCTCGAGGTAGGCGCTGCGGTGCGCGACGGGGATCCCGCGCGCGAGCGCGTCCCTGTCGACGCCGCATGCAAGCGTGTAGGTGGCGAGCTCGCGGACGCACGCTTGGGCCATGGCCGGATCCTCTTCGGCCTTGAGGCGGGAGACGAAGTGCAGAACCTCCGGGGGAGGCGGATCAGGACCGAGGCCGTACCGTGCCAGGAAGGCGGCTCGTCGCCGCGCCGGAAGCTCACCGGCGAACTCGAATGGGTCGATGCCGTGGGCCTCGACCTCGACGACGAGCTCGTCCAGCCATTGGTCAGCCCGGGCGGGGTCCCGCTCGAAGAGCCAGCTGTCGACGATCGTTTGCAGGGTGTCGGTCACCTCTCTCGTCTCGCGCATGACCTTGCCGGCCCGTCCGACGACGAACGTCGCAAGTCGCTTCTTCGGCATCGGGAACCTCCACCGGTTGATCGTATCGGCGCGACCGCGGGCTCGCTGCTCATGCTAAACACCCGTTCAGGCCGGTCAATTCCTGCGGACCGCACCGGCTCGCCGGTGCTGCCGACGTGAGCTTCCCACCCCAGTTGCCGAACCGACGCGCCGACGATAAGCTTCCGATGCTTCGGAATAGTTATGTCGACACTCCACTCCTCGCCAATTCGCCCCGCCTCAACACCTTTTGTAGGCGCTGCGGAGGCGGCGTTCATCGCTGACCTGGATCAGAAGGCATTGCACCGCGT
The DNA here is from genome assembly GCA_016177705.1 of Deltaproteobacteria bacterium. Lineage (GTDB taxonomy): Bacteria > Myxococcota > UBA727 > UBA727 > VGSZ01 > JACOUT01. The sequence goes on along the minus strand of JACOUT010000012.1, from coordinate 35,027 downwards.
GGTGGACGAGTCGGTCCTCCCCGCCGAGCTGCTCGGCAGCGGCGGCGAGTCGCGCCAGTTCGTTCGCTTCGCGGCGGCCATGGCGCGCTTCTATTTCGACACCGCCGAGGATCTGTCGAAGGCAAAGCGGCTCGAGGTCATCCGGCGCGTTTTGGAGATGCTCCGGTCGCACGACGATGCCGACGACATCCTCCAGCTTGCCGGCCCGCTCTCGACGATCGACTGGGCAATTCATGCCGGCTACGTCACCGTGGACGTGCGCAACGCGATCGTTCATGCAGCGGCGCGCGCGCAACGCGCGGCAAACGCGCTCGGCCTCATCGTGGAGCACCCGGACATCCTCGGTGGCCGACCGACCTTCAAGGGAACCCGGGTCCCCATCGACGTCGCGGTCGGGACGGCAAGCTCTGGCCCGGCCTTCGAGCGGATGCGCGCGTCGTATCCGTTTCTGACGCCTGCCCACATCGACGCGGCGAACGTCTACAGCGTGATTCGGCCGCGCCGCGGCCGACCGCTGAAGCTCGAGCATGGCCCGCGGCCCTGGAAGCTGAAGAGCACGCGACGTATCCCGCGCAGCGGCGCATGACGATCGCCTTCCTCATCGACGAATGCCTGAGCCCGGAGCTCTCGCAGCAGGCCCACGAGGCTGGGTTCGCGTCCACGTCGATGCGCGACCGCGGATGGGCCGGCCTTCTGGATCACGAAGTCGTCCGAAAGGCACTCGATCACGACCTCGTCCTCGTCACGCGCAACGCGAGGGACTTTCGCGGCGATCCAGAATCCGGGGAGGGTGGGCTGCTCAGGAGGGTCGCCGTTCACCCGGGCTTGATCTGTCTCGACAGCGAGCGTGACGAGGGCTTCGACGTGGCGAAGCAGCGCGAGCTGTTCGCTGCGGCGCTCGACGAAGTGCAACGCGTCGGCGACCTGGTGAACCTGGTCGTCGACGTGCTCGAAGAGCTGAACGGCGACCTCCGGATCGATCTCTACGACATGCCGTAGGTGCAGAACCCAGCGCCGCCCGCCGCGGCGAGCGTCCGGCTTCGCCGGCGCCTCGACGCGAGCACACCGCCGACAGGGCGGCGTCCGACCTGAACAGAGGGCGCGAACCCCAGCAGAAGGGCGAGGGCCCGATCCTGGCCCCGGCAGCCGCCCCGCATCGGCAGATGAACGAAGGCCAGGTCGGGCCCGAGCGCGCGCGCGGCGAAAGCCGCGCGCGCACAACGCCTCCGCCAAGAACGAAGAAGCCACCCTTTCAGGTGGCTTCTTCGTTCTTGGCGGAGCGGACGGGACTCGAACCCGCGGCCTCCGGCGTGACAGGCCGGCGTTATAACCAGCTTAACTACCGCTCCTCGGCCGCCCGACAGCTATCGGCTAGCGCCCTCGACGTCAAGCGCGATCGCAGTATTCATCGGCACAGCCACCGGCGCAGTCACCCGTGCGCTCACCGCCGCTTCGCCCGCGCCGCCACCTTCTTGGCCACCGCGTTCCTGCGCTTCTCCTTCACCTCCGCCGACGGCGCCCGCCCGGGCAGCGCCTGCTGTTCCTGGTGGTGCTCGTCGATGCTGCCGGGCTCGGCGCCGAGCTCGAAGATGGCCACCTCCCGCTTGGCCCGCTCGCCCACCCGGAACGGGAACATGGCCGCGCCGATGCCCGCCCCCACGTAGACCGCGCCGCCGCCGCGCCGCTCGCCGTACAGCCCGTGCACGTACTTGTGTCCGCCAAAGCGCCCGATTGCCAGCTCGTGCAGCCCGGCGACGGTCACCTGGCCCGCGTGCGTGTGCCCAGAGAACACCAGCGGCACGCCGAGCTGCCACAGGTGGTCGGCCTCCTCCGCGATGTGCGACAGCCCAATCGAGGGCAGCGCCGGATCGAGGCCGCGCGTGGCGCGCTCTGCGTCGGCGTGGCTCGTGTACGCGTCGTCGAGGCCGACCAACTGCAAGCGCTGACCGCGCACGGTCACCGTTGTGAGCTGGTTGCTCAGCACCTCCGCGCCGGCCTTCTTGAGCGTGCGCGTCACCTCGGCGGCGTCGCACCAGTGGTCGTGGTTACCGAGCACGGCGAACACCGGCGCTGTGAAGCCGCGGATCACCTCGGCCAGATCGTCGAAGTAGGCCTGGCTGTGCGCCACGAAGTCGCCGGTGAGGACCACCAGGTCGGGCCGCTCGGCCATGGCCAGGCGCACGGCGGTGAGCTGTGCCTCGAGCGGCGTGACGCGGCCGACGTGCTGGTCGGTCAGGTGCGCCACGCGCAAGGGCTGCTCGAACACCTCGCTGTGCGAGATGTGCCCGGCGAAGCGCCGCACCACCACGCCGTTGTTGCCGGCCATGAGGCAACGATAGCGAATCCGGCGACGAGCCGCGCCTACTCCGGCAGCTCGAAGGCCGACCGATAGGCTCCGACGGCGATGGCGTGGTCGAACAAGGCCCGCCAGCACTCGTCTGCCGACAAGGTGGCGGAATCCCCCACCACCACGAGCTTCCTGCGCGCGCGCGTGATGGCGACGTTGAGGCGGCGCGCGTCGGCCAAGAAGCCCACCTCGCCCGCGGCGTTGCTGCGCACCGCCGAGATCACGATCACCTCGCGCTCGCGCCCCTGGAAGCCGTCGACACTGTCGATGTCGAGCCCGGCGTCGACGAGCGGCGCCAGCGCCGAGGACAACAGCGCCACCTGCCCCGCGTAGGGCGTGATGACGCCGAGCTGTGGCGCCGACACGCCGCTCTCGACGAGCGCGCGCACCACGCGCTCGACCACGCGCGCCTCGCCCTCGTTCTCCTTGGTCTCGCTGCCGGCAGCGACGCGCTCCTCGAAGCCGGTGCCCGCCGTGTCGACGACGTCGAGCACGCGCTCGGCGGCGCCCACCGGCTCGCTGCCCACGCCGAGGTCGGCCAGGGTGTGCCGCGCCACGCTCGGGTGCGCGCGCAAGGCGCCACCGTAGAAGCGCGTCGAGGGGAAGGTCATCAGCGCCTCGTGCATGCGGTGCTGCACCGTCAACAGGTGCGAGACCTCGCCGCCGCGATCGGCCTGGCACAGGGCGCCAAAGGCAGTGTCGGCCAGCCCCGCGCGCGCGGCGTCGATCGACAGCACCGTCGGCGGCAGCTGGCGGTGATCGCCGGCCAGCACCACGCGGCGCGCGCGCCGCACGCCGAGCAACAGCGCGGGGGTCAGCGCCTGGCTCGCCTCGTCGACCACCAGCACGTCGAAGTCGGGCTCGTCGCCGGCCGGCAGCACGTGCTCGGACAGGCCAGTGAGCGTGCCGCACAAGACGCGCGTGGTGCGCAGCACGTCCTCGGCGGCCTGGCGCTCGAGGCGCCGGGCGTCGGCGAACAGCTTGCCGGCCTCGACGCGCGCCTCGCGCTCCTTGTGCCACGCGTCGCGCCCGCGCGCCGAGCGCTTGCGCGCCTGGCGCAACAGCGTGAACGCCTGCTCGACCAGGTCGCGCGCGAGCTGCCGACGATCGTGCGCGTCGGTGAGCGCCACCAGCGTGTGCTGTTCGAGCGCCGGCGAGACGCGCGCAGGGTTGCCGAGGCGGGCGAGCGGCAGCGACGGGTCGGCCTCGAGCAGCGAGGTCGCCAGGTGATCGATCGCGGCGTTGCTGGCGGTGAGCGCGAGCACGCGCTCGCCGCGCGCGACGCACTGGCGCACCACCTCGACCAGCACGCGCGTCTTGCCGGTGCCAGGCGGGCCGTGGATCAGCGCCACGTCTTCGGCGAACACGCCGTGACGCGCAGCCGCGCGCTGGTCTTCGTTGAGCGTGTCGAGCGTGACCAGCTCGCCGCCGCGCGTCGGCCGCGCCGGCGACGCGCCGAGCACGATCTCGACCAGGCGCGCGGCGCGGCCCTCGACGCGCTCGGCGGCGGCCAGCCCCTCGCGCATGCGCCGCAGCGTCACCTCGTCCTCGCCGCGCAGCAGGTCGACCGTGTCGTCGACATCACCCACCTGCTCGCTGTCCTCGAACACCACCTCGAGCTGGCCGCGCCTGCGTCGCACCACCACGCCGTCGGCCACCGGCGACAGGCGCCCCTCCTCGTCGCGCTCCATAAGCCACACCACGGCGCCCGGCCGCACCTCGAAGCGGTCGACGTGACCGGGGCGCGACGGATCATCGACGACGACGGCGCGCACGCGCCCGAACATCGCGGGCCGCACCTCGGAGAGCCGCGCGCGGCGCAACAGCGCGCCCGACGCCTCGATCTCCTTGGCGCTCTTGCCGTGCACCAACGCGTCGGCGCGCGCGCGCACCTCGCGCTCCTCGAGGCCGAGCAGGCTCGAGAGCTTCGCCAACCTCGCGGCAGCCTCGGGGTTGACGCGCGCCATGGGGCGCTACTCCTCGGACCGGATGATCTGCGTCGACTCCGAGGCGCCGGCGTCCCTGTGCTCCTTGAGCATGATCAGCGCCTTGCGGTGCTTCTCGGCCAGCTCTTTGTAGGCGGCGTCGATCTTTTTGTTCAGCTCGGCCTGCTGCTTCAGCTTCTGCACGGCCTCGTTGTACTTCGTGGTCAGCAGGTCGACCCTGCCTTTCAGCTCGGCCTCGCCACCGCCGACGGCGGCGCGCGCCTTTTCCTCGAAGGCCTTGGCTTGCGCGATCGCCTTCTGCGCCTTCTCGCGCAGCGACGTGTACTCGGTCTGGAACTTGACCAGCTTGTCGTCGCGCTCCTTGACCTGCGCCTTCAACGTCGTCAGCTCGACCTCGCTCACCTGCGCGCTCTGCGTCTGCAGCGTGGACAGCTCGCCCTTCAGTCGATCTTCCTGAGCACGGAACGTCGCGCTCTCGCGGGCGCGCGTCTCCTTCTCGGCGCGCAGCTCGTCGGCGAGCTTCTGCACGCGCGCGTCGGCGCCGCTGCCGGCCGCCTGGAGCTGCGCCTCCACTTCCTTGTACTTGCGCACCGCGATCTCAGCCTTGCGGCGGATCTCGAGCGCCTGCGCGCGCGCCTCGTCGCGCTCGCGCGCCACCTTGTCGACGTCGCCCTGCACGCCCGCGCGCACCTCCTGCGCCGAGGCCTTCACCTCCTCCATGCGCTTGACCATCGTTTGCTCTTCCTGGCGGAAGCGCTCCTCCAGACCCGCGCGCTCCTTCTTGGCCGCCAGCGCTTCTTCTTGCGCGCGCTTGAGCGACGCCTTGAGGCGCGTGTTCTCGTCCTGGAGCTGCTCGGCCTTGGCCTGCGCGCCCTCCACGGCGCCGTCGAGCACGCTGTTGCGGTCGGCGATGGCCTGGCGCTCGCGCCCCTCGCGGTCGACGTCGGCCTCGAGCTGGCGCACGCGCTCCTCGGCGCGCTGCTGCAGCGCGCGCACCGCCTGCGTCTCGGCCTGCGCGGTGCCGAGCTCGGCCTTGAGTCGCTGTGCGAGATCCTGCAGCTTGTCGATGCGCTCCTTTGCGGTCTGGTTGCCGCGATCGATGGCGGCGTCGCGCGACAACACGTCCTGCTGGCGGTTGGCGCGCTCCTCGGACAGCTCGGCCTCGATGAAGACGGTGCGTTCGCGCGCCTCTTGCGCCTCGCGGTTGAGCTGGGCGTTTCGGTCGGCGGCCGCCTGTAGCTCCTCGGCGAGCTGGGTGATGCGCGCCTCGGCCTTCTTGTACTCGCGCGTCAGGTCGCCCAGGCGGCCCTTGGCGTTCTCGAGCAGGCCGGCCTGCTCTTCGCTCTTGGCACGCGACTTGTTCAGATCGCGATCGAGCTCGTCGCCGCGCGCGCGCTGCAAGTCGAGCTCATGCGACAGCTCGGCCTCGCGCGCCTTGCCCGCGCGCTCGGTCTCGTGCACGGCGGCGTCGAGCTCGCGCACCCGCTGCTCGAGGTCGCCGATGCGCTGATCGCGCTTGAGCACGTCCTTCTGGCGGTTGATGCGCTCCTGATCCCAGTCGCGGTGCTTCTCCTCGAGGCGCGTGCCGGTGTCCTTGAGCTGCGCCTCGAGGTGCGCGTAGGCGTCGGCCGCCTCGCGGCCGCGATCCTCCAGCTCGGCGATGTTCTCCTTGTAGGAGGCGATGCGGCTGTCTTGCTCGCGCGCATGCGCGAGCGCGCGCTGCTTGGTGTCCTCGAGGTCGGCCGCCAGCTCGGCGCCGCGCGCCTCGGCCCCCGCCAGCGACTTCTGCATGTCGGCCAGGCGGTTTTCCGTGCGGTGCTTCTCTTGCGACACCTCGAGCGCATGCCGCTGCACCTCGGACAGCTCGTGCGCCAGCTCGGCCGCGCGCGTCTCGCTCGCCTCGAGCTGGCTGGTGGCGTCGGTCAGCCTCCCTTGCGTGTCGGCCAGGTCGGCCTCGAGGTCGGTGACGCGGGTGGCTCCATCCTCGATCTTCGACTGCGCCTCGTTGAGCGTGGCCTGGGTGCGCGCCAGCTCGGCCTCGAGCCCGTCCTTGTCGAGCGACAGGTCGCGGATGCGGCCCTCGAGATCTTCGACGATGGTGCGCGCGCGCTCGTCGTCGGCGGCCTTGTCCTGCCGCAACTGTTGCAGGTCGCGGCGCAGCGTCTCGCCGTCGCGCTGGGCGTCGCCGAGCTTGCCGCGCAGCGTCTCGCCGTCCACCTCGAGGCCGGCGATGCGCGCCTGCAAGTCGGCGGCGTGCGAGCGGGCGCGCGCGTCGGTCTCGAGCAGCTCGGACTCGCGCTTGGCGAAGTCGGCGCGCGCCTTGTCGAGGTCCTTGACCAGCTCGTCGATCTCGGCGGCGCTGTGCTCGTTTTCGGACGCGCGCGCCGCCTGCTCACCGCGCAGCCCGTCCTCGAGCAGCGAGTTCTTGGTCTGGAGCTGGACGATGTTGCGCTCGAGCTCGTTCGACAGGTTCTCGAGCTCGTCGGCCAGCGCCTTCTTCTCGCGCTCGAGCCGCTCGGTGCGCTCGACGTTCAGCTCCATGTCGAGCCGCGCCGCCGCGAGCTGGTCCTCGGTGGCGGTGAGCTGCTCGAGCAGGTCCTCACGCGCCTTGCGCGCACGCTCGAGCTCACGCTCGCGCAGCTCGAGCAGCTCCTGGAGCTGCGCGGTCTCGCGGTCGCGCTGCGTCCACAGCTCGCGCGCGCGCCCGAGGTCGCCCTCCTTCTGGCGCAGGCTCTCGCGCAGGAACGTCAGCTTGGCCTCGGGGCCGGCGGCGCCGGGCGGTGGCTGGGGCTGCGCCTCGCCGCGCCCTTGCGCCAGCAGCTCGTCGAGGCTCGGCACGGACGGCCGTCCGCCTCGCTCGGCGCGCGGCGCCGCGGGCGCGTCGGCCTTCTTGCCCGGCAGCGGCGGGGCGGCCTTGGGGCGAGCGGGTGCGGCGTCGGGCTCGGGCATGACGGCCGCGCCCTCGCCCGAGGCGAACACGCCGCCCGATTCCGAAGGAGCGGGCTCGGCGTCGGCCTTGGGGCTACCGATCGGACCAGCCTCGACGGGCGCCGCGGGCTTGCCGTTCGGGAAGGCCTCGGGCACCAGGCGCGTCACCCAGTCGAGCAGTTGGTCGACGGAGAAGGGCTTGTGGATGTACGCGTCGGCGTGCGTGGCGCTCTTCTGGTGCTGCGCGAACGCCTCCTCCGTCTCCATGCCCGAGGTGAGGATGATCGGGATGCGCTTGAGGTCGGCCTGCTTCTTGAGCCGATTGCAGAAGGAGTAGCCGCTGCCGCGCGGCAGCTCGACGTTCAACAGGATCACGGAGGGCGCGCGCTGGCGGACGAATTCGACCACGTCGCCGTCGGCCAGCACGTGCGCCTGAAAGCCCAGGCTGGTGAACGCCTGCTCTACCGTGCTCGCAACATTGGTGTCCGGCTCGATGATCGCGACCGTCAGACTCACCGCCGCCTCCGTCGCGGCCACGCTAGCACAGGGTCGCGGCGTGCCTTCGCTCGGCGTCGGATTTCTGAGCCTGCCCGCAGGCAGCCAGAGGTGCACGGCCCCCGCGGCGCGGCGCGTCGGACCAGCGTCGGACGAAAGGCGCGTTGAGCCGGCCTTTCTGGTATGGCAAGTCCACTAGGACCCTGGAGAAGCCATGCGCCTTCTGGAAGCCGCCCGCCCGCGACCCACCCGGATCCTGCCGTTGCTGTGCTGCGCCATCGCGCTCGGCGCGTGCCGCGACTGCGACCCCGAGGCCGCCGCCATCGCCCCCCAGATCTACCTCGACGCCTGCGCCGACCCGCAGCGCGAGGTGCAGGGCAAGCTGATCGGCGGCTACCGCGAGTGCGCGCACGACTTCGGCGACGTCGACATCTCGGTCAAGGTGCGCCACGACATCGTGGTCACGAACCCGTCCATCGTCGAGCTGATCTTCACCAACGTCGCCATCGTCGAGGGCGATCCTTCCTTCAAGGTGGAGCTGGCGCCCGAGCGCATCGGCCCCGGCCTGTCGGGCATCATCACCGTCAGCGTGCGCCCCAAGGTGGAGGCGCCCATCTCGGCCGTGCTCTCCATCCTGTCCGACGCCAACAACACCGATCAGACCGAGCAGAGCTTGAGCCTGGTCGAGGTGCAGCTCACCGCCAACGGCGTCGACAACGGCGTGCCCGAGATCGAGGTGACGCCGCTCGACTGCGACTTCGGCCGCGTGGCGCAAGGCGGCGTGCAGGTGTGCCCGGTCTCCATCTCCAACCTGGGCCAACGAGGCCTGGTGCTCGACAGCGTCGCCTTCATCCCGCCCACCGACGCGGCCGACGCCACGCTGTTCGACACGCCGCCCGACAGCGTGCGTAACGGCGGCACCGACGGCGTCTGCGACCCCTCGCTCGGCGAGGAGGAGTGCGCCTTCGCCTTCACCGGCCGGCCGCCTGGGCCCACCGAGGAGATCGCGCCGGACGGCACCGTGGTGTTGAGCGCGCGCTTCACGCCCGACGTGCTCGGCAACTTCTCGGGCAAGTTCCGTATCCTGTCGAACGATCCCGACGAGGAGCAGATCGACGTCACGCTGGGCGGCATCTCGGTGACGCCGCCCACCTGCGTCGCGCGCATCAAGTCGGTCAACGGCGTCGACGTGCCGCCCGGTGGCAACCCCGAGATCGAGCCGCTCGACAACGTGATCATGACGCTCGAGGACTCGACGCCCTCGACCATCGACGGCTCGCTCGCCGGCTTCGAGTGGAGCATCCCCGCCGACGGCCGGCCGGCCGGCTCGACGGTGCAGCTGGTCACGCCCGGCACGGTGACCACCGGCTTCACCTTCGATGACGACCTCGGCATCGACCTGGCCGGCACCTACACGGTGCGCGCCGTGGTCTACGACGACCTCGGCACCGGCAGCGTCAACGAGTGCGAGCTGACCTTCGAGGCCATCCCCAAGGACCACTTCCTGGTGCAGCTCTCGTGGGACACCAACACCAACGACATCGACCTGCACACCACCAAGCAGGCCACCGACGGCAGCTACTGCATCGACGCCACCAGCTTCGACACCGTCATCAGCGGCCTGCTGAGCGAGGACTGCGACAACGGCCTCGACTGCAACTACGCGGGCTGCAAGGCCGCCAGCTTCGGCACCGCGCCCGAGTGGGACGGTGCGGCCGGCCGCACCGCCGGCGACCCCATGCTCGACATCGACGATCTGAGCGGCTTCGGCCCGGAGAACATCAACGTCGACGCCATGCCCGAGGGCAACTACCTGGTGGGCGTCGACAGCTACTCGATGAGCCAGCCGAGCGGCGTCACCGTGCGCATCTTCGTGTTCGGGCGCCTGGCGGCCGAGTTCTTCGCCGAGATCGACGACGGCGACTGGTTCGAGGCCGCGGTGGTGCACTGGCCCGCCGACGTCCTCACCGAGGATCCGTGCATCGAGGATCTGACCGACGGCGATGCCATCGACGACTGCGGGTGATCGCTCCCGCGGAGAGCGCCTGATGATCGAGCTGGCTGTTCGAGACGGATACTCGTGACTCGCATGATGACTGACCTGGGACGAACCATGACCTTGCGATTGCTCGTTGCCTCGGCGCTCGCCCTCGGCGTCGCGCTCGTTGCCGGCTGCCCGGAAAACCCCGGCCAGATCATCAACCCCGACGACGTGGTCAAGGACTGCCAGAATAGCGAGGAGTGCGGCGCGGGCCTGGTGTGCTCGGGCGGCGCGTGCACGCCGGGCGCCTGCGACCCCTTGCTCGAGGGCGCGTGCGACACCGAGGCGCTCGACTCGCCCTACTGCTGCAAGGCGTGGGAGCTGTGCTCGAGCCTGGCGCTGCAGTGTCAGCGCGACCCCGACGTCGTCGGTGTCGGCTGCCCGCCCGACGAGCCCGACTGTATCCCCTGCGAGAACGACGGCGACTGCCCCGACGCCGGCGAGTTCTGCTCGGGCGGCCGCTGCTTCGACGCCGCCGGCCGCACCGATTGCACCTCGTCGTTCCAGTGCCCGGGCGGTGAGCGCTGCGACCGCACCGTGTTCTTGTGCGTGCCCGACCACGGCGGCTGCACCTTCTGCGCGAGCTTCCCCGAGCTGTGCTGCGAGGAGGGCTCGCTGTGCTCGGAGGAGACCGGCTTCTGCATCGACATCGCCGACGCCGAGTGCGAGATCGAGGCCGACTGCGCGCCCGGAACCTTCTGCGACGCGCTGCAACGCTGTGTGCAGTGCGACGACGACACCGACTGCGGCCCCGGCCTCTTGTGCAACGAGGCCACCGGCGACTGCTTCTCCGAGGCGAGCCAGTGCACCTCCGACGAGGAGTGCCTGGGCAACAAGCGCTGCGCGCTCGCGCTGCAGACCTGCGTCATCCCCGCCTGCGAGCAAGACAGCGACTGCGACGATAGCCGCGAGCGCTGCAACCTCGACGCCTTCCAGTGCTACCTGCCGCCGGCCGTGTGCACCGAGGGCGACGAGCCGAACCAGACCACGACCGAGGCCACGTCCTTGACCAACCTCTCGTACGCGGGCGTGCTGTGCCGCGGCGACACCGACCTGCTGAGCTTCCCGGTCATCGCCGCCAAGCGCTACACCGCCACCGTCGACTTCGGCGGCAGCGGCCAGGCCGGCATCGTCGCCGCCATGCTCGGCACCGACGGCGCCATCGAGTCGAGCGCGGTGTTCACCTCGACGCAGGCGAGCGTGCAGGTGGTGGGCGTCACCGGCGACGCCGAGAGCGGCACCTTCTTCGTGCGCGTCGTCGGTGGCAACATCGAGGCGGACTCCTGGGCCTATACCGTGACCGTGCGCGAGGACGAGCCGAGCCTGCCGGCCGACTGTTCGCCCGCCGGCCAGCCCGAGGAGCCGAACACGACCGGCGCGGAGGCGACCGTGCTCACCACCGGCACGCGCTCGTTCGGCCGCTGCGGTACCGACGACGTCGACTTCTACAAGATCACCATCCAGCCGCTGCACTCGGTGCGCGTCACGCTGTCGGGCTTCTACAACGCCGAGGGCAACCTCAACGCAGACCTGTACCGGGACCAGGCGGGCACGCAGTCGGCCGACAACAGCCGCACCGTCAACGACGTCGAGGTGGTGGACGGGCCCGAGGGCGTGGTCGACTACTACCTCAAGATCTCGCTCGGCTCGGCGTCGGGCGCGGTCTCCGACCAGCGCTACACCCTCACCGTCGAGGAGATCGCGCGGCCGACGCCGGAGTGCGACGAGCCCGGCGAGGACGACGGTGCCGCCACTAGCCCGCAGATCCTCACGCTCACCGGCGATCCACCCGGCCTGGTGCTGAACACGCCGGTGCGCTGCAACCCGCAAGACCTCGACCACTTCCGCTTCACCATGCCGCCGAACCTCGGTGGCGTGGTGCAGCTCTCGTTCAACCACAACGAGGGCAACATGGCGCTCGACCTGCTGAGCGCCGACGGCGCCACGCAGCTCGCCACCTCCAACGTGTCGACGGCGTCGAGCGAGCCCGACGAGCAGGTGGACATCCCGGGCAGCACCTCGCCCATCGACTACGTCGCGCGCGTGCGGCTGGTGACGCCGCCCGGCACCAACATCGTGGGCCAGCACTACGAGCTGCGCGTCACCACCTTCGACAACTCGCAGTGCATCGCCAGCGAGCCGGCGTCAGACAACACCTTCGGCACCGGGCGCTGCGTCGGCACCTGGACGCCCGACACCACCATGCCGTGCGTCAACGAGGGCAGCCGCGTGGCCGAGCCCGTCGATCGCGGCGGCCTCGCAGGCTGCGGCGTGTCGCCGCCCGGCACCGCCGGCTGTGGCCTTACCTGCGGCAACGGCGACGACGACTGGTATCGGGTCGGCCCGCTCGAGGACGGGCAGGTGCTGCGCGCCACGCTCACCTACGATCCGGCCGGCGGCCTGTTGTCGCTCGTGCGGGGCGACCTGACCATCAACGGCGCCAACGACAACATCACGGAGGGGAGCACGCTCGACTCCGACGGCGACGGCCTGGTGGTGCTCACCTTCACCGCGCCCGCCACCGCCAAGGAGTACGGCGTCAAGATCAAGCCGCAGGGCACCACCGGCCACCAGCTCGAGCCCTACGCGCTCAAGATCGAGGTCGGCCTGCCGTGCAGCGACGACGAGAAGGACGCCGGCGCCGCCGCCAACGAGCTGCCGTCGACCGCGACGATGATCCGGCCGAACCCGGTGCAGGGCAGCAACTTCTCGGTCGACACCTCGAGCTTCATGACGCCGGGCTCGAGCCGCTGCGCCAGCGACGTCGACGTCTACGAGCTGATCTCGTTCGCCGGTGAGGACGTCACCGTCACGCTCAACCAGGCGGACGCCTCGCCCGACGGCATGGTGGCGGAGCTGTACCCGCGGCCGGCGGTGCTGACGCAGCTGCCGCCCGCCCCGAGCATGCTCGGCAGCGCGAGCCACGGCGCGCCCTACACCTTCACCAACAACCCGAGCACCCAGCAGCTCTACGTCGTGGTCAAGGCGCCGACGGGCGTGGTGGTCACCGGGCCGTACTCGCTGATCGTCTCGACCACGCCCTAACTCTCCTCGAAGCGCGCCAGCATGGTCGCGAAGCGCGTCGGCTCGAAGGCCTGCACCGAGCAGCCGCCGAAGATCAGGTGCGCGCCGCTCGCGAGCGGGTGCTCCTGGTCGGCGCTGAGTTTCAAGCCGTTGAGTGTGGTGCCGTTCGACGAGCCCGCGTCCGACAAGAAGAGCGCGCCACTCTCGTCTGCGCGGATGCGCGCATGCAGCTTGGAGACGCTCGAGTGCGGGATGCAGACGTCGTTGGTGCGCGAGCGTCCCACCAGGATGGTGTTGCGAAAGGGCCCATCGGGGCGCGCCTTCTTGAGTGCATAGACCACGAAGGTGGCGTCGAGCACCGCCTCCACCTTGCCGGCGGCGTCGCGCAGCGTGCGCGTGCTGAGCGTGCGGAAGCTCCACTCGTCGCCCTCTTCGAGCGGGCGCGGGCCGACCAACACCCAGGCGCCGAGCTCGTTGGCGAGCCGTTCGCGCGACGCGACGGCGCGCGCGATCAAGGAGGCGACAGTGGCTGGCTCCGACATCGACTTGCCCCGCCGCGCACTCTACAGCGGCTCCCTGCGAAGGTCGAACCGCTGAGGCAGGCGCGGCGGTGCTGCGGGCCACATGCTAGGCTCGGCCCATGACGCGCATCGGCTGGATCGTGGTGCTGGTCGGCTGCTTGGCCGCCACTGGGGCGTACGCCCAGGAGACCAACTGCAACGACGACGTCGACAACGACTCCGACACCTTCACCGACTGCGCGGATTCGGATTGTACGAGCGGCGTGGTGTGCACCGCCGAGACCGACTGCAACGACACGATCGACAACGACAGCGACACCTTCACCGACTGCGCCGATCCGGGCTGCGAGACCAATGTGGTCTGCCTGCCCGAGTCCATCTGCAACGATACCGTCGACAACGACGAAGACACGTTCACCGACTGCGCCGACACCGACTGCGCCGCCAACGCGGTCTGCCTCCCCGAGGCCAACTGCAACGACACCGTCGACAACGACCAGGACACCTTCACCGATTGCGCCGACACCGACTGCGCCGCCAACGCGGTCTGCCTGCCCGAGGCCAACTGCAACGACACCGTCGACAACGACCAGGACACCTTCACCGACTGCGCCGACACCGACTGCGCCGGCGATCCCGCTTGTGTGGGCGAGGGAGAGGGTGAAGGCGAGGGCGAGGGTGAAGGCGAGGGTGAAGGCGAGGGTGAAGGAGAAGGTGAAGGAGAAGGCGAAGGCGAAGGCGAAGGTGAAGGTGAAGGTGAAGGTGAAGGTGAAGGTGAAGGTGAAGGTGAAGGTGAAGGTGAAGGTGAAGGTGAAGGTGAAGGTGAAGGTGAAGGTGAAGGCGAAGGTGAAGGCGAAGGTGAAGGCGAGGGCGAGCCGCCAAACTGCGAGCCCGGCTGTGAGAGCAGTCGCAGCGAGCGCTTCTGCAACGCGAGCGGCCAGCCGATCCTCTTGCAGTGCCAGGAGGACGAGACCTGCGACGACACGGCCGGCGCCTGCGTCGCCAGCGGCCCGGGCGGCGATGACGGCGTGATCGGCTGTACCTGCGGGGACGCGCGCGGCAGCGGCGCGGCGCTCGCGGCGGTCGGCGGTGTGTGGTTGTTTGCGTGGCGCCGCCGGCGCGCGCGGGAGCAGTAGGCCGTGACGCAGCGTCGCGTACTCCTGCTCGACGACGAGCCCGCCGTGCTCGGCGTGCTCGCCGACTACCTGGTGGCGCCGGGCATCGAGATCGTTACCTGCCGTGAGATCGAGGCGGCCGAGGCCATCCTCGAGCACCACCGCTTCGAGGTGGTGGTCACCGACCTGCGCGTCTCCGAGCTCGGCGGCCTCGAGGGCATCCGGCTGATCCGCTACGTGGCGACGCACTTTCCTGAGACCACCGTGCTGGCCATGAGCGGCTACGTCAACGACGACGTGCACGCGCTCGGCCGCGCGGTCGGCGCCGTCGCCGTGCTCGAGAAGCCGATCGACCTGCGCCGCCTTCGTCGCTACGTGCACGGCGAGCAGGGGCCGCCGCCCTCCGAGGTGGAGGGCAAGGTCTCCGAGGTCGACCTGCTCGACGACTTCCTCGGCACCGGCGCCATCAGCTCGGTGTTGCAGCCGATCGTCGAGATCGGCGTCGAGGGGCCGCCGTTCGTGGCGCACGGCTTCGAGAGCCTGGCGCGCGCGCCGGCCACCACGCCGCTCCGAAACCCCGAGATCCTGTTCGCCTACGCGAGCAGGAAGGAGCGCCTGTTCGAGACCGACCTCTTGTGCATCCGGGCGGCGCTCGGCGAGGTGAGCCGGCTCGGCCTGCGCGGCGCCAAGCTGTTCCTGAACACGCAGCCGCGCTCGATGACCAACCCGGAGTTCGTCCCCGTCGTCACCGAGCTGATCGCGGCAGCCGGCATCAAGAACTCCGACATCGTCTTCGAGCTGACCGAGCAGCAGACCATCGTCAACCCGAAGGCCTTCGCCAGCACGCTCGGCAAGCTGCGGGCGCAGGGTTTCCAGTGCGCGCTCGACGACTACGGCGTCGGCTTCGCCAACCTGCGCCTGGTGCAGGACCTGCGGCCCGACTACCTCAAGCTCGCCGGCTACTTCTGCCGCGACCTCCACCTCGACCCGTTCAAGCAGATGATCGTGCGCTCCACCGGCGACATGTGCCGCGTGCTCGGCATCCCCATCATCCTCGAGAACGTCGAGACCGCCGAGGAGCTCGAGGTGGTCAAGCAGCTCGGCATCCAGTACGGCCAGGGCTACTTCTTTGCGCGCCCTGCGCCGGCCGCGAGTTACACCACGGGTGATCGGTTCCGCTGGGGAACGGCGGAGCTGCCGCCCCCGGCCACGGCCACGGTCGAGAGCGCGGTCGAGAGCGCGGTCGAGAGCGCGGTCGAGGCGGCCAAGATCGTGCCGTAGTCCGAGGTCGTCGCCGTGCAGCGCCGCCGGCCATATGGCAAGCTCGGCCATGCCGAACGCGCGCTTCCTCTCGCTCGCCCGCACCACCCTCACCCTCGCCGCCGCCGCCGCCGTCACCACGTTGCTGGCCGCGGGCGCATGCGAGGACAACCCGCCCGAGTGCACCACTGACGCGGACTGCGGCGCGGCGCGCGTCTGCGCCGCCGGCAGCTGTGTTGCCTGCGCCGACAGCGCCGACTGCGGCGCCGGCCAGTTCTGCTGCAATGGCGAGTGCCTGGCCGACAGCGAGATCGATCGTCGCTGCGGCTGCGGCCCGGCCGAGGCGGGCAACTCGGGCACCGACTGCACGGGCATCGAGCCCGCCGGCCTCTGCTTGGTGGGCGACGCCACCGCCACCGTCGACACCGTCGGCCAAGGGAGCTGCGGCTGCGGCTGCTCGGCGGCGGCGGGCGGGCCCATCTGCGGCGCGCCTGCGGAGCCTGGACAGCCGGCAGTGTGCTCGTGCGCCGAGAACAGCGACTGCCGCGTGCCTTCGGCCGACGCCGCCGGCATCCCGCACCGCTCCACCGACACCTGCACGCCCGGCAGCAAGTGCGTCTGCTACTCCACGCCCGCGCCGTCGACGTCGTGCGGGGCAGAGGGCAGCGCGCCCGACTGCTCGGCCACGGCCGGCTGCATCAACCTGCTGACGAACGCCAGCGGCTGCGGCATCGCCGGTCGCTCCTGCCTCGATCCGGCCAACAGCCTGGCGAGCGGCGGCACCTGCGTCGACGGCGGCTGCACCTGCGACGCCGCGAGCGATTGCCAGGGCACCGGCCTCAACGTCGATGCCTGCGTCTTCGTCGGCGACAGCGCGCGCTGTGTGTGCAGCGGCTACACGAGGGGCGGCGCCCAGGCGGCGTGCCCGATGGAGCTTGGCTGCGCGGGCGCGACCGGATGCTCGCTCGACGGCGTCACCTACACGACGGAAGAGGCCATGCGCACCGCCCTCGGCCTGCCGTAGCGCCGTTCTCATTCGACGGTAGGCGAGCGGTGAACCGAGTGCGCGCGCGGTGACGGTCGGCGCGCGGCGCGCTCGTCGACTATGACATCCTGGTGCACTCGGAGGTGCCATGGTCGGCCGCCTGATCGTCGCTTTGCTGGTCGTCGCCTCCGCGGCGTTCGTCATGCTGCAGCGGCGGGCGACCGAGTCGACCGACATCCAAGCCAACCTCTCCCAGACGCGTGCGCGTCAAGCGGACGAGCACGCTGGCGCGCTCAAGCAGGAGGCGATAGCGCTGCGCGAGCAGGTGCGCGTGCTCGAGCACGACCTCCAGTGGCAGCGCGAGCAGCTCGCGGGCCTCGCGGCCGACTGCACGCCGTCGGTCCCGGACCTGCCGCAGGTTCACGTCGCCAAGCTGAGCTGGCGCGCGCCGCGCGCTGGGCAACCGTGGCCGTCAGGTCAGCGTGTCGGCCTGCTGCTCGGCGGCGACGAGGCCACCATCACGCGCATCCGCCTGTTCACCAGCCTCGACGACGGCACCGCCATGAACGACTTCGTCGCCTGCGACACCGCGCAACGGGACGGCGGTCTGCTGCTCGGTGTCATCGCCGGCGCCAAAGACCTGGTGACGGAGTTCGGGCCGCAGCGCATCGCCAAGCGCAAGGGCGTCGTGCCCTACGAGCTGGTGTGCGACTCCGAGCTCGACCAAGATGAGCCGCTCACCGTCGAGGTGCTGCTCGCCGGCGGCGCCGTCGCGAAGGCCACGCTGCCGCGCAAGCCCGCGCCCGCGCAGCACTGAGCACCCTGCTCAGCCGAGGCCGCGCTCGTCGAGATCTTCCTCGTCGAGCCCGAGGTAGTGACCGACCTCGTGCAACAGCGTCGACGACACCAGGTCGCGCAGCTCGTCCTGGTCGACGCACGAGATCTCGATGTTCCTGCGAAACAGCGTGATGCGCGTGGGGAAATGCGACCAGGGATCGTCGCCGGGCGCCAGCGAAGGTGGCGTGCCCTCGAACAGGCCAAGCGAGCCGGGCGAGAGCGGCGGGTCGTTCTTCTGCACGGCGGCCAGCTCGGGCACGTCCTCCACCACGAGCGCGATGTTCTTCAAGTAGTCGCGCACCTGCGCGGGCAGCTCCTCGAGGCTCTCCTCCATCAGTGCCGCGAAGGCGTCCTCGTCGACGCGGAACGGCACGGCGAAGCGCACCGGATCAATCTGCGCGGCGCGCGCGAACGCCTTGTCGGCGCCAACGTGGTCGCCCTTCACCGTCAGCACGCGGCCGCGCAGCCAGAAGGCATCCGCGCACCGCGGGTCGCGATCGATCGCCTGCGCCACGCACTTCTCGGCCTCGTCGAGCTGACACAGATCGAAGCGCGCGCTTCCAAGCGCCACGCGCGCGGCGGCGTCCTTGGGCGCGAGCTTGACCGCGTGCTCGGCGGCCGCGAGCGCGCCCTTCGGGTCGTGGTCGCTGCCGCGCGCGTCGGCCAAGGTCAGCCAGACCTCGACCGCGAAGTCGCGCGGCGCGTCCTCCTCGTCACCGCCGACGTCCGGTGCTTCGCCCTTGTCGAGCCGGCCTGCCAGCTCCTCGAGGTGCGGGCGGGCGCCCGGCACGTCGTCGTAGACGTCGAGCAACAGCGTGGCCAGCTTGAGGCGAAGCAGCATGCTCTTGGGCAGCGCGGCCACCGCCTGCTCGGCGGCCACCACCGCCTCCTCGGCCTCGTCGCCCGCCTCGAGCACCTCGATGGCAAGCAAGCGGACCTCGGGGTGCGCCGGGTCGAGGCGCTGGGCGCGCGCCAGCGCCTCGCGGGCCGCCGGCAAGCGGTCTGAGTACAGGGCCTCGTAGGCCTCGTCGATGGCGTCGGCCAGGCTCATGCAGGGGCCTTTAACCCCTTGCGGACCGCGCGCCAAACCCCCTGATTCCGCGATAGAAACCCGGTCAGGCAGATCCGACGCACCGGCGCCGCACCCCTGCCGAAAACACCTACACCCGGCCACACCTTGGCCGGAGGCCCCTTTCGCGAGGATCCCATGCCCGTCCAAGCCTCCTCCGCCTTCACCCGCTTCCAGACGGTCCTCGGTGAGATCCGCAAGGCGCAAGGGGCCGGCACGGAGGCGGGCGCCAAGATCGGCGACGGCGAGGCGCAAAAGATCCTCGAGGCCTTCGGCAAGCTCGAGGGGCCGGAGAAGACCGCGGCCGGCGCGGCCATCAAGAGCTTCCTGCAGGCCGACGTGTTCGAGGTCACCGACGGCGCGCGCGGCGCCTTCGCCAAGGCGCTCGGCCTCGATCCGAGCGAGCTGTCCCCGCAGCCGGCCGCCACCGGCGCCAAGCGCACCGTGCTCGACCACGCCTTCAAGCTGATGAGCGGCCCGCACAAGCTCGACAAGGCCGCCATGGACGAGCTCAAGGCCGGTCTCA
This sequence comes from Deltaproteobacteria bacterium, assembly GCA_016177705.1. GTDB lineage: Bacteria > Myxococcota > UBA727 > UBA727 > VGSZ01 > JACOUT01. Next base: position 15,933 of record JACOUT010000012.1, on the reverse strand, counting down.
AGGAGCTGCCGCAAGGCCTCGGCGACTTCCTGGTGCACGCGCTCAACGTCGGCGTGGCCGACGGCGACCTCAAGATGGACCCGGCGGCGCGCAAGGAGCACGTCAAGGAGGTCGCCGAGCGCAACCGAGACGGTCGCCTCGACATGCTGGCCAGCCGCTTCGGCGAGAAGTTCGCCAAGAACGTGCCGCCCTACGTGCTCTCCTGCCTGTCCTCGCCGCCCAAGTTCGAAGAGCTGGTGTTCATCTTCATGATCACGTTCGTGTCGCAGACGCAGAACGAGGTGATGGAGGAGCAAAAGCGCATCGCCGGCATCGTCTCCGACGACCAGAAGCGCGCGCAGACCAAGGAAGACCGCAACAAGGCGTTCGGCAAGCTGCCCGGCGTCACGACGGGCGAGGGCGGCGGTCACATCGATCGCATCGTCGGCGATCCGACCAAGCGCGGCCAGGCCGGCCACGTCGAGCGCACCAAGCGGCAGGTCGAGGGCACCATCGGCGCCATCCACGACGCGGTCAAGAACGACGGCCGCATCGACGCCAAGGAGTCGAAGGGCATCGTCGACAAGCTCAACCGCCTGGCACCTGCGGTGAAGACGCTGTTCGCGCAGGCCGTCGGCACGGCGATCGAGCACTCGGGCGTGCTCGATCGCGGCCCCGAGATCGCCGACAACGTCAAGCCCATCTGGGAGTGGGCCAAGAACGTCGCGGGCGTGAAGAGCTTCCCCAAGCCGACCGAGGCGAACGGTGCCGAGGGTTCGCTCGGCAAGGCGCTGATGAAGAGCGATCGCCTGGAGATGCGCGTCGCCGGCTTCATCGTCGACTCGTTCATCGACAAGCGCTCGGTGGTCAAGCTGGTGCGCGGCAAGGAGGGCGAGCAGACCGACTCGGTCAAGAAGTTCGCACCGCTGCTCGATCAGATGCTCGCCAACAAGGCGCCCGAGGAAATGCAGGTGCGCGCGGCGTCACCCGACAGCAAGGGCACCGACGGCGCCATCCTGTCGCGCCTCGAGCGCCTGGCCGAGGCGCGGCCCCAGCTCGAGGCCGCGCGTGCCAAGGTCGCCAAGCAGATCGCCGAGGGCAAGCTGCCCAAGGAGACCAAGCTGCCGCCCTCCTTCGAGGAGGCGGTGGCGACGACGGTGCAACGCGAGTGCGCCGATCTGCCCAAGGACAAGCAAGAGGCGATGAAGGCGGCGGTCAACGCCGCGCTCGCCAAGCTGCCCACCGAGCGCGCCGCCACCAAGGAAGAGGTCAGCGCCGCCTTCTCCGCGACGACCGGCAAGGTGATCGACGCCTTCCTCGATGAAAAGGATCCGAACGTCGACAAGGTGATCGGTGGCAGCGTCGAGAAGGCGCTGCAGGGCGCCGCCGGCTCTATCGACAACATCGTCGACGCGGGCGGCGCACCGCCCTCGCCGGCGCAGAAGGCCGACATCTTGAAGGGCGCGCTCGCCGAGCAGCGCGCGCAGTTGCTCGACGAGGCCAAGGAGCGCGGCCTCGACGACAAGCAGGCGGAGGCGCTCGGCAAGGTGTTCGATCGCGCGGGCGAGCGCGAGCTGCAGAAGCTGGCGCAGACCGGCAAGGTGGAGCCGCGCGAACCGCCGGGCGCGGGCAAGGACAGCGTCGACCCCGGTCAGACCGACGACACGCGCTCGCGTCAGATCATGTTCGAGAACCTCAAGTTCAAGATGAACATGCTCTCCGAGATGATGCAGTCGATGTCGAACATCCTGAACACCATGCACCAGAACGCGGAAAACACCATTCGCGCCATCCGCTGACGCGTCGTCGAGATCGCTACGTCGAGCCGACGCCCGCGTCGGCCTCGTCCATGCGCCGCATGGCTTCGAGCAACAGCCACGTCGTCGGCACGTCGATGTTCACCGAGGGCGGCTTGTCGCCGTAGTGGATGCGGAAGAAGCCCTCTTTGTGACGGGCGAGCTGGTAGAACGCCTCGTCGCCGCGCAACGCGCCGCACTCGGCGTAACGGATGCTGCCCTGCTCGAAGGCGATCATGCCCTTCTCGCCGTCGGCGGGCACCAGGTCGACGCGCGCGGTCTTCCGGCCCATCTCGAGGCTCTGCACGATCTCGGCGACCGCCATCTGCCTGAGCGTGCCCATCACGCCGGTCGGCATGGCCGGCACGTCCGGCTCGGACTCGAGGATGTCCGGCGGCAGCTCGGGCAGGTCGTCGAGCGACGGGATGTTGGCCAGGAAGGCCTGCTCGGTGCGCTTGGCGGGCGGCGCGGCGTCGGGCAGCGTGGAGATGCCCTGCACGGGCGTCAGGTCGTCGAACGACGGCATGCTCGCCTGCGGCGGCAGGGAGAGCTTGCCGCTCGGGTCGGTGAAGGGCAGGTCGGCGAAGGCGCCGCGCGACTGTTTGCGCAGCGCGCGCCGCAACTTGGAGAGCAGCACCTCGAGCTTGAGCGGCTCGGTCAAGAAGTCGTCGGCGCCGAGGTCGAGGATGCGCGCGGCCAGGTCTTCGTCGCCGCGCGGGCCGATGACGAACACCGGCAGCTCGGCGGTCTGCTCCTGCTCGCGGATGAACAAGAGGAGCGCGCCGACACTCTCGCCGGCGATGTCGTGCGCACAGATGACCGCGCTCGGCGGGCGCGCGATCAAGATGTCCTTGGCGGCCTTGCCGTCGACCACCATCTCGATGCGCCAGCCCTCGCCGGCGAGGCGCGCGCCGATGCGCGCCGCCTTGTTCTCGTCGGGGATGCACAACAGCACCGTGTCGGCGTCGCCCTGCGAGCCGGGCACGGCACCGCCCATGCCGAGCGAGCGGTAGGCCTCGACGGCGAGGCTGGTGATCATGGTGCGCGGCGCCACGAACAGCTCTGCGCGTGAGACGCCGAGCAGCGCGGTCAGCTCCTTGATGGTCGCGTGGTCGAACGGATCGGCCACCGCCACCTCGAGCACGCCGTGATCGAGCGAGAGCGGCAGCAGGCGGCGCGCCAACACGTAGGTCTGCGGCAGGCGGCGTAACAGCGCGGGCACGGGCATGCGCCGACGCAGGTCGAGCTCGGTCAAGCGCGGCCGCGCCGCTGCCGCTGCCATGGCGGTGGCGACGCCCTCGTCGGTGACGGCGCCGGCGGCCACCAGGATCTCGAGCATGCGGCCGCCGCGCGTGGCGAATTCCTCGGCGGCGCGCAGCACGGCCGCCTCCGGCACCAGACCGTTCGAGACGAGCGCGACCATCGCCGGCTGCTGACAGGCGGCGGCCACGCGCGAGGCGCGATCGCCGGGGTCGGTTCGCTCGTTCGTCTCCTCGACGAGCGCAGCGTTGACCGCAGGCGCAACGGTCGCGACCGCGGGCGCGGGCGCCTCGTCGGGGTCGGCAAGCAGCGGCCGGCTCGGCAGCGACGCTGAGCGCGGCGGCGTCGACGCTGGTTGCGTGCGCGGCGGCGCCGCCATCGGCGGCGGTGAGGCGAGGCGAGGCAGCGGCGGCGGCGACGACGTCAGCGTGGACGGCAGGCGCGGCGGCGCCGCGGTCGGTGGCGGCGCTGGCGGCGGCGTCTTCGGCAGCGCGAAGAAGGGCTGCGTCGGGTTGCGCGGTGCCGCTGTCGGCGGTGGCGAGGGCGCGCGCGGCGGTGCTGCCGGCGGTGGGGCTGCAGGTGGCGCCGCGATCGCCGGCGCGACCGGCGGCATCGGCGGAGGTGCCGGTGGCCGTGGCGGTGTAGCAGTGGGCGGCGGTGCAGCGGGCGGCGGCGTGGCGGTGCGCGGCGCGGGCGTGGGCGGCGGCGTGGTCGGCATCGCCATGCTCTGGGTGGGCGGGCGGCGCGGCGGCATCGGCGGCGGCTTGTGCGGCACCAGCCTGGTGCTGGCCTCCGCCTCGCGCGGCATGGGCGCGTCGAGCGGGATCAGCTCGAGGATGGGCGCGGGCGCGGCGCGCGGCGACGGCGCACCCACCGGCTGCGACGCGGGCGCGCCGAGGATGGGCTCCAGCGTGGGCAAGCGGTCGACGGGGTCGAGCGAAGGGATCTTCTCGGAGGGCAGCCGGCCGCGCGGCGCGCCGCCGGGAGGCGTTGCCGGTGGGCGTTGGCCGTCGAGGCGCGCCGGCACGGCGCCGACCTCCTCTTCGATCTGGAGCTTCTCCGCCATCTTGACCGTGCGGCGCGCCAGCTCGGCGACGGCTCCGCGATCGGGGGAGAGCCTGAGCGGCGCCAGCAGCTCGCTCAGGTGCTCGGCGAACTCGGCAGGACGGATGCGGTCCTCGGGCGGGCCGATGCCGAGCGCACGTCGCACCAAGCGGTCGAGCAAGGGCGGCAACGGCGTACGCGCGCCGCCTGGTCGCAAGAGCGGCACCAGGTCGTAGAGCATGGCGCCCACGCCCGCCGTGTCGAAGCGGCCCTCGGGCGGCTTGCCGGGAGCGTCGCCGCGCGGCGTGGTGAGTCCTGTGAGCCAGATGCCGCCGTCGAGGCCGACGCGCACGTGGCCAAGTGACACGTCGCCGTGGCCCAAGTGCGTGGAGCCGGCCGGGCCGGGGGCGATGGAGTGGAGCGCGTCGACGCCGCCGCCCACCTCCATCAGCATGAGCAGCACGGTCTCGAGGCCGACAGTGACGCGCCGGTCGAGCAGCGACGAGGTCATCTTGCCGAGGTCGATGCCCTCGAGCCACGGCGAGACCACGAAGGGCATGCCGTCGATGGCGCCGTGGCCGAGGTGGGCGGCGAGGTTCGGATGGGCGCGGCCCATCAAGGCCTCGCAGCGCTGCGCGAGGTCGGCGTGCAGCGAGGCGTCGAGCCGCGAATAGACCTTGAGGAAGAAGGGGCCGCCCTGGGTGGCGTGGCTCGCCTGGTACCGATCCGCGGTGGCGGATTGGCCGAGATCCTCGTGCAGGGTGAAGTCGCCGAAACGGGTCACGCCGGATCCCTGATTATCATCGCGGCACGGGTGCTTGCGCGAGAAAGCGGCGTTGTCTCGCTGGCAGCCCCGGGGCCGGCCGCGCGCGCGCGGCCGCCTTGTGGGGGGCGGGTGTCCAGGCTAGGGCAGGGGCATGCGCAGCTTTCCGCACGTCGCCGTGCTCGCCCTCGCGGCCGCGGCGCTGTCCCTGGCCGCCGGGGCCGGTTGCACGCCGCCTGACCCGGGCGTGCCGCTCGACCGCCCGGTGTACCCCACCGGCCTGGCCGTGCACCCCGACGGCGAGCGGCTGGTGGTGGTCTCCTCGGACTTCGACAAGGCCTACGACGACGGCGCGCTGCTCCTGGCCGACCTGACGGCGGTGCGCGCCGGGCTCGCCGAGGACGCCTCCGAGGACCGGCGCGACGCGGTGGTCGAGGGCGTCTACCTGAGGGCCGCGCGCATGCCGCCGTTCGGCGACCGGCCGGTGTTCACCTCGGGCGGCGAGCGCCTGCTGCTATCGACGCGCAAGACCAACCTGGTGTCGTCGGTGGACGTGGATGTCGACACGGGCTTCTCGTGCGGCCACACCGATGGCGACGGCACGCCGCGCTGCGGCAAGAGCCCGCTGGCGCTGCAGGTGCCCGAGACCGACGCCTTCGACGTGCTGGTGCTCGACGAGGTGTATGAGGGCGGCGAGCTCACGCGGGTGGGCGGGCTGGTGACGCAGTTGTCGTCGTCGATGGTGCACTTCTTCCGCGACGATCGCGCGCGCGAAGGGGCGGCTGAGATGCAGTTGACCGGCTCGCTCGACCTCGGCGACGCGGTGCGCGGCGTGCGCTCGGCGGCGCTGCGCACGAGAGACGGCGTCAAGCACGTGGTGGTGGCCGTGGAGACCACCACGGTGACGGCGTCGGCGGCGCTGCTGGTGCTGTTCGAGCCGGCGGTCGACGCCGCCCTGTTCACGGTCGACGTGACCGAGGCCATGGGCGCGCAGTCGCTCAAGGACGTGCTGGTCGTGCCAGGCGTGGGCGCCGAGCCCGACGCGGTCATCGTCGCCACACGAATGCCCGACGCCGTCGCGCGCTTCCAGATCGACGACCTGCCGAGCGGGCCCTCGCTGCAACTGACGGCGGTGGCCGAGACCTGCGCCATGCCGACCGGGCTCGCGCTCGATCAGATGGACAACGTCACGCGCGTCTTGCTCACCTGCCAGGTAGGCGGCGCCATCCTCGCGCTCGATCCCTGGACGCTCGCCGTCACCGACGCAGTGCGCTTCGCGGGCAGAAACCCCTATGACGTGGTGGTCAACCCGCTCTTGCCCGAGGCCTACGTCAGCTTCTTCCTCGACGACACCATCGGCGTGCTCTCGCTGGTCGACGCCACCGGCGTGCCGCGGATGTCGCTGCGCGGCCGCATCGGCACGCCCACGGCGAAGCCCGAGGACGGCCGCGAATGACTCGTCGCGCGCTCAATGTCGTGGCGATTGCGCTGGCGCTCTCGTCGGTGGCCGCCAATTGCGAGCAGTGCCAGCCGGTGGCAGAGCCGCGCATCGGCAACGTCGATCGCACCACCGACACGGTGCTGGTCACCGGCACGGACGGGCACGCGTACCTCGTGAGCGCGCACCCCGAGCTCGAACACCTGCGCGTGCTCGACCTGACCACCGAGCGCTTCGTCGACGCGCCCAACCGCTTCTTCCCGACCAGCGTGCCGGTGGGGCCCGCAACCCGTCGCTTGGCGGCGGCGCCCGGCGACGGCACGCGCGTCTACGCGCTCGACGCCGCGCTCGACCTGGTGCAGGTGGTGCGCACCGTCGACGACGAGGGGCCGGCGTTCTCGCGCGTGGGTGAGGGCATCGACACCGGGCGCGCCCCTGCCGATCTCGCGGCGTGGCGCGACCTCGCCTCGAGCCCCGAGGTGGTCGAGCTGTGGGTGAGCTTGCCGGACGCCACGCCGACGGCGGGTGCGGTGCAGTTGCTCGACGCCATCACCGGCGCGGAGCTGGCGCGCGTCGATCTGCCGGACGGCGCCCGTCCTGATCAGGTCGAGGTGGAGCCGACCGGTGCGCGCGTGGTGGTGACCGACGCCGCGTTGCCGACGGTGCACGTCATCGATCGCGCGCTGCGCACGCTCGAGCGCGACGTCGACGTGGGCGGAGCGAGCGCGGCGGTCGCGGTCGGCGTCATCGACGTCGGCGACGGCCTGGCGCCGGTGGCGCTCATCGGCCGGCGCGACCGCGCCGAGGTGGCGCTGGTGCGGTTGTATCGCGAGGGCTTCCGCGAGGAGGGCGCCGCGCTCTATGGGCGCACCGAGTTGCCGTCGCTACCGATGACGCTCTACGTGCCCGATCACCGGGACAGCGTGACCGTGTGCTGCCGCGGCCTGTCCGACGAGGCGGTGGACGCCGGCGAGGCCACGGACGCCTGGGGTGCGGCGGCCACGGCCTCGGGCGACCTGCTCTACCTCGCGCTGGCCGCGCCCACCGGCGACGCCACCCGGCGCCTGGTGCGCTTGATCGACGACGACCTCGAGGGGCTCGGCGGTGCTGTCGACCTGAACAACGAGGAGGCCATCTGGGTGCCGGTGGCGGGCGGCGAAGATCGGCGCCCGACCGGCGTCACGCTGACCGCACAAGACACCTGGGGCACGCCGCCACTGGTGGAGCTGGTGGCCGCGACCGAGACGCCGCTGTTGACCTGGGAGGGTGCGCTGCCGGGGCTCGATGCGGTGGGCGGCGACTATCAGCTCGGCGAGGTGATCGCCGACGTCGATGTGCAGGCGCTCGGCGCCCGCGTCGGCGATGTCGTGGTGTTCACCATCGAGGACCCGCCGCCCGGCTGCGCCGATCGCACGCTCGAGGCGGCCATCACCACGATCACGGGCGCGACCTTCGCGGTGGTGCGGGGCGTCGACGGCCTCGACGAAGGCGACGAGAACTGCATCCGCAGCGGCGGTGGCGTGACGGTGGCCGTGCTAGCAGCGGCGGCCTTCGTGGTCGAGCTGGCCGACGGCACTTCGCCCGGGCGCCTCAACCTCGTCGACGCCGACCCCGAGAACGTGCTGCTCCTGCCGGGCGCAGCGCTCACCATGAAGGCGGCAGCGGCCGGCCTGCCGCTGCGCGGCTCGATGCTGTCGTTGCCGCTGCGCCCGCACGTGACGGCCATGGGTCTGGCGTTGTCGAAGGCCAAGTCGTCGCGCGGCGACGGCGGCTTCGGTTCGGCGGGCTTGGTGCCGACCGCGATCGTCGGCGGCGAGATGGACATCCCCGACAAGGCGACCGGCGGCATCAGGCGCGCGCGCCGCATGGTGGTCGGCACCGGCTCGCCCGATTCGCAGAGCGGGCTGTTCGAGCTGATCGTGTGCGACGAGGCCGAGACGACGCCGAGCCTGTGCTCGGTGTTCCGCTAGCAGGCTGCGGAAGAAGGCATCTGCGGCGTTGGCTTCGTCGTTCGCTCGCGACGCGTACCTGAGTACGCTTGCTCGCTCACTCCTCGCCGCCTTGCAGCTGCACTTCTCCGCACCCTGCAAGGCCCCCGTGTTAGGTCAGGCCCTTTTGGCGCTTGAGCGCGGCGACCACGCGCGGGTACTCGATCTCCCACTCGGGGGTGCCCTCGCGCAGGTTCTTGAGGCGGTTGCGCGCCTCCTTGTCGAGCTCTTCGTCGACGCCGGTGTACTTCTCGAACACCGACTTCATGAACAGGCGCAGCTCCTTGTCGTCGGCGAACACCTCGGCGACGTTCTTGGAGTTGAACAGCGCCTCGATCATCTGATCGAGCACGTACTCGATGCCCTCGTCGCCGAGCTTGAAGCCGCGCGCCTCGGCGAGGCTCTTCTTCACCTGGGTGAAGCGCTCCTGCGAGAAGCCGCGACGGGCCATCGTCTCCTTGGTCTCGTTGACGATGCGCTCTTCCTCGTTCATGTACTCGACCATCACCGCGGCCAGATCGAGCTCGGCCTCGTCCATGCGGCCGTCCTCCACTTCGACCTCGTTCTTGGAGTGGAGCGTGCGCACGATCTCGCGCGCGATCTTCGGGATGATCTTTCGGTAGAGCCGCATGGCCAAGTCCCTTCGGTGACAGGGCGCTCCTCGGGCCCCCGTCGTCCGGGCGCCATCGCGAAACGGCTGCTCAGGGAAGGGGGCGCTTGGCGCGCCGATCAAAGACAGGCGAATGGTAGCCACCTCGGCCTGTGAGTCAACGCAAAACTGAGGTCCGCGCAAAGATCTCGCCCGACGACGGAGGGCCTCGTGCACGCCAGACCCACGGCGCCAACTCCGCTTCTGCGCAAGCGAAATCCCGGCGCGCTGAATGGCGGCCGGGGCTGCGCCGTCCGTGTCGCATGAAGCCAACCACGCTGTTCGCTCCGGCGCTGCTCGTCGCCGGCCTGTCGTCCACTTCCGCCTTCGCGCACCCCGACGTCGCCGTGGCGGTGGGGCTGCCGCCCGTCGTCGTCACCGCCGGCGGCGTGCAGGTCGTGATCGGTCCGCACGCCGAGCCGGCGCCGCCGCCCGTCGTGGTGGTGCATGAGCCGGCGCCGCCGCCACGCGTGGTCTATGTGCACGAGGCGCCGGCCAGCTCGGCGGTGGTCTATCCGCGACACCGCTACCCCGCGCCGCACGAGGTCGTCGTCGTCGACGGCGGCAGCTGCGATCACCCGGGGAAGCACTGGGGCCACCACAAGCACCACGACAAGCATCACGACAAACACGGCGGCAAGCACCACGGCGATGGCGACGACAACCGGGGCATGTGGCGCTGACCGTGTCGTGGGCGCGCGTCAGCGGCAGCCGACCGTGACGGTCAGGCTGCCGCTCGCGTCGCGTGAGATGGCGGCGCAGGTCTCGGGGCAGGCGAGCACGGCCGTCGGGTTCGCGGCGTCGTCGAACGTCCAGCCCGGGCCGGCGCAGGTAACGCCCACCGGCATCGACAGCGAGGGGCCGTTGGCGCCGTCGACCGTGACCGTCACCTGGGATGCGTCCGCCTCGACGCCGGGCGGTGCGGGGATGGCGATGGTGCACGGCAGCGTGCCCACCGTGACCGCCTCCACCACCGCGTCGAACACGGTCGCGTAGTTGGCATCGCAGATAGGCGAGGTGATGCCGCCGGTTTGCTGTGACAGCGTCATGTACTGGTGACCGTAGGCGGCGCCCGTCGAACAGCCGTCCTGGGGATCGGACCCGTACGCGACGATGGAGTGAAAGACCCAGCCGTTTTCGAAGCCGGCCCAGCCGTTGACGGTGGCGGTGAAGGCGGCGGCGCTCATGTCGCTCTCGTCGTCGGTGATGGCGACGAAGTGTTTGATCGAGTCGGCGCGCAGGAAGCTCGCGTACTGCGCGTGGTTCTGCACCAGCTCGATGAGCGCGTCGTTCGAGTCGACGCTGGTGTTGATCTTGAGGAACTCGCCGGAACCGCCAAGCGGCGGCGGCACGTTGGTGGTGCCGACCAAGATGACGCGCGCGTCGGTGCCGCTGGCGGCGATGCTTGTCGAGAAGTCGTTGATGTTGGCCTGCACGGCGTCGTTGTCGTCGCCCATGCTGCCCGAGTCGTCGATGACGAAGATGATGTCGACGGGCCGCACGCCGACCGCGGCCACCTCGGTGACCTGGTAGCTGCACTCCTCGGCGCAGGCGAGGTCGCGCACCACCACGGTGTCGCGGCCGGCGACGACGCTGATGGTGTAGGTGGTGTTGATGTCGGGTGCGCGGCTGACGTCGACCAGCGCCGGGCCGGGCGCGAGCGCGTTCAGGAAGAACTCTCCGTCGGTGTCGGTGAGGTCGCTGACGGAGAAGCCGGTGTCGTCGACGGCGGTGACGCGCGCGCCCACCAGCGGGCCGCCCGCCGGATCGCACAGCGCGCCCGACAGCGTGCCCTGGTCGAGGCCGGTCTCGATGCAGGACTCGCCGAGGTCGAGCTCGGTGACGACGCCGTCCGCGACCGTGACCGCGAAGCTGCGCTGGTAGCCGGTGCCGCGGATGGTGACGACCGCGTCGCCGGCCGGCAGATCCTCGAGGGAGAAGCGGCCCTGATCGTCGGTGAAGGTCTCGCGCGTGGTGCTGTCCGCCAGCAAGACGATGACGAGCGCGTCGCTGACCAACGCGCCGGTGTGACGGTTGCAGACCTGGCCGACCACGCCACCCAGGCCGGGCGCGCCGGGCGGCTCGCGGCAGGCCGGATCGACGACCACGGCGATGTCGCCCGAGGCGATCTCGACGTCGAAGGTGCGCACGCCGTCATCGATCACGGCCTCGACCGCCGCCGCCCCAGGCGCGACGCCGTTGACCCGCCAGCCGCCGTCGGCGGCCGTGACCGCCGTGGCGGTGCGGCCGTTCCTGGCGGTCAGCGTGACGGTCACGTCGACCAGGCCGACACCGGTCTCCGCGTCGCACACCCGCCCGGTCGCGCCGCCGGGCACCACCGCCAGGTTCTCGCCGCAGGAGCAGGCGGGCGCGACGACGGCGGCAAGGGCGACCATGCCGAGCGCCCCGAGGGCGGCGAGGTGCTGCTGCGCGGAGCGGCGAGGGCAGGAGTGGCGTTCGCGCGTCATGGCAGGGGTATCGGCGGCGCCCAGTGCCCCGCACGCGGTCGACGCGATCGTCCGATGGCGGCGGTTCGGCGCGGAGGTCGGTCGATCGTCCGATCAGCCGTCGCCCGGCCAGCGGGCGCGGATGGCGGCGAGCAGGTGGTCGTAGAACGCACCCTCCTCGATGCGGGCGCGGATCTCGGGGTCGAGCCAGTGCAGGCCCTCGGCCCAGTCCTCGAGCGGCGGCAACGACAGCGTCAGGAAGCCCGGGCGCGGCTCGGCGACGCGGATGCCCTCGAGCATGACGTCGGGGTCGGCGCGCACCACGACGGTGACGCGGGCGCCATCACCCTCGCGCTCGAGCTTGATCTTCATGCGCCCGACCGGGTGCGCGGTCGTGGGCGTGTGCGCAGGCGGCAAGGCGCGCGCCACTGGCGACGGAGGCGCCTCGAGGAGGGCAGGGGGCGGCGACGGCGGATCGTGCGGGCCGTGCAGCAGGTCGAGCGGTGAGGTGGCCCGCTCGCCCTTCAGCACCGCGAGCTTGGTGTAGAGCGTGGTGGTCTGCAGCTGCAGGTGGCCGAGCAGGCGCTGGATGAAGCGCACGTCGGTGCCCGCCTCGAGCAAGTGGGTGGCGAACGAGTGGCGCAGCGTGTGGCAGGTGGCCGGGCGCTCGATGCCGGCGAGCCGCAGCGCGCGCTCCATGACGCGCGCCGCAGTGCGCGGCGACAGGTGACGGGCGGCGTCGGCGGCTGCGGGGAACAGGAAGGCGTCGGCGCCGGCGATGCGCGTGAATCGTTCGAGCAGCGGCGTGAAGCTCGTGGGCAGCATCACCAAGCGGTCCTTCCTGCCCTTGCCCTGCTCGATGCGGATGGTGCGGCGCTCGAAGTCGAAGTCGCGTACGCGCAGGCGTACCGCTTCGGAGACGCGCATGCCGGTGGCGTACATCATGCCGAGCAGCAGCTTGTCGCGCAGCGAGGGCGCGGCGGTGAGCAGGCGTTTGACCTCGTCGACGCCGAGCACCACCGGCAGCTTGTGCGGACGGCGCGGCGTCATGAGACCGAGCGTGATCTCGCGAAAGCACATCTTGTCGAAGACCGTGCGCAGGCAGGAGAGGTGCACCGAGACGGTCGACGACGAGGCGCCGCCGTCGACCAACAACTCGAGCCAGTCGCGGATGCTGTCGCGCGTGGCGGCCACCGGCGGGTACGCGAGGAAGCGCAGGTAGCTGGTGAGCACGTGGCAGTACGAACCGCGGCTCTTCGGCTGGTAGAAGCGGATCTTCAGCTCGCGGTCGATGCGTGCGACGAAGGTGGCGGCGTCGATGGGCTCGCGCGCGAGGTCGATGACGGCGTGGGTTCGCGCGGTGACGTCGACGATGGGCGCGCGCGGGGCGTAACGGCCGCGCGCAGGGCGATACAGCTCGCCATCGACGTAGCTGCCGATGCGCGCAGCGTTGTGCTCCCGCCAGGTGCGGCGATGCGGGGGCGGGGCGTCGTCGTCGTTCATGGGCGGAGCACGTCGATGACGACGGGGCGGGCGCGGCGTTGCAGGCGCAGCGCCCAGAGGAGCACGGCCAGCTCGCGGGTGAGGATGAAGCGTTTGGGGTGGGGCATGTGCCGGATGTCGCAGGAATCGGGCCCGGGCCGTGGCGCGTCCGGGCGCGGCGGGCGGATGGTTTCGGGGCGTGGGCGGTTCCGCGGGTTCCGGCGTGGAACGCAGGCGGGTGGCCGAAAGTCGGGTGGGGGGAAGCCGACCGGGCGTGCTTAGGCGGGAAGGGCGCGGGTGGTTGAGGACGGGGGGCTGGGGGCGTGCGGGTGGAGCGGCGGGCGGCTGCTCTATGTGACAGGTTGGTCGCGTAGGTGAGTACGATCGGACTCCGGTACAATTAGAAGAATGTTCGCAGGCGCGGGGAGTTCCGATTCAGGCGATCAGAAGACCCCTGGTTCACCGGTGGCGGGCGCTACTGTTCGTGGCAGTCGCCGCATGGCCATGTTTGTGGGCCATCAACTGCGCGCTGCAGGTGAGCGCGGCCCTAGACGCGGTGCTCTTCCTCTTCTGCTTCTTCTTCCTCGCCCTGGGAGCCTTCGGCGGCCTCATTGGACTTGGCGGCCTTCTAGTCGCCGCGTATCGCCGCCGCTCACTTGCAACCTGGGCATTCGTCGTCGGCGTGGCTTTCGTTGCGGCATCCTGGTTCCCGGCGATGACTCACTTTGGTTGGCCCCTCCGCCGGCTGGCGTTCGAGCGTGCAGCAGTGCGTGCAACGCCGCTGGTTGAGGCGATTGCCCGCTACACGCGGGACGTCGGCGCCCCTCCGCCCGATCTCTCCGCCCTGGTCCCTGTGTACGTTCCTGCCGTCCCGTGGACGGGCCTCCCAGCGTATCCGTCGTTCACACTTCGACCTGCCGTGGTCTTGCCGAGGACGCTTCACTACGACCTCGGCTCACCCGCTCACTTCAGCCCCCGGGGCGACCGCGCGCGCCTCTTCCCAGAGTTGCACTCGTCTCTCAACGTTGACGTCGACGCCGACGGCGAGGTGCGGAAGGTCGCGACGGACTTCATACCGCCGTTTGTCCCAGGCCTGCACTTCGAGCCCGGCCAGTGGAAAGCGGATGTTGACGCGCGCGTCACCGTCGCCCGTGACCTGGCCGCGAGCGGCGTGTTGGTGGGCCGATCGGAGCCCGGCGTCGTCGACCTGCTCGGCCCACCAACTTCCACTGTGGACGCCCACGGAACCCCATGGCAGCTCGTCGTCGAGTGCAGCATGGGGTTCCTGAACTGGGATGTGTTCATGTACTGGCCCACCCAAGACTACCCAGAGCAGGGGTTCGGCGGCACCATTGAGAGAATCGGTGAATGGGCATACGTCCACGAGTAACGCGCGCCTGCGAACAAAGCATGTGCGCAAAGCCCGGAGTGCCACCGCTTCGCGGTGACCCTCCGGGTCTCCTCGCGCCTTGACGATCATCGCCACTCGCCTGGGCCTGTGGCATCATCGACGTTGTGCGCGCGGGAGCCGCACATGCTCTGCGAACAGTCGCACACCCCGCAAAGCCACGCCGCCGTCGCTTCACGGGGTTTCAATCGCCGGCGGCGTGGTCAGCCGTGCCAAGAAGGTCGTGCTACCTTTGACGTCGTGCCGGCACGGCTGCCGGGTGTGCACAACGTTGGCTGTCCGGGCTGTTCCGCGTCGGGAAGAGTGCGGACCATGCTGATGCGGCCGAACAGTTTGTGCGTCCCCCTCTCGTGTGTTCGTGTCGATTTTGCTAGCGTTCGCCATCCAAAGCGGCTTTTTGATGTGCGCTTGGTGGCACCTGAACAAGGGGGGACTCCAATGAAGAGATGTGTGGTCGTCGTCATTGCCTTGACTGCATTTTTTGTTGGCTGCCCTGGCGTCGAAGGTCCGCGAGGTCCTGAAGGTCGACGAGGTCCCGAGGGCACGGAGGGACCGCGAGGCCAGGAGGGTCTACGGGGGCCAGAGGGCCCGCAAGGCCAACAGGGTGCAGAAGGGCTACAGGGGCCAGCGGGCGGCAGTTGCAGCGTGTCGCAAGTCACTTCAAGCACAGCGGCAATCGCGTGCGCCGACGGCACAAGCGCCACACTGACGGCTCCAACTCCAGTCGTTGATGTTCCTTCAGGTGTCATCTCGATGTGGTCGGGCCGGATCGACGACGTTCCGCAAGGCTGGCGTCTTTGTGACGGAGCCAACGGGACCCCGGATCTTCGCGATCGCTTCGTCCTCGGCGTGAATGCGGATGAGGACCCTGGAGAGACCGGGGGCGCGAACTCGATTGCTCTCTCAGTTGCTCAGCTCCCGCCCCATACCCACACCGGCGATACCGATGACGATGGTGCTCACCAGCACTTCGTTCCTTTCTCGTTCCCAGGAGCAGGAACGCCAAGTGGGATCGGCGCTGTATCAGCACCAGAGGTCACCGGCTGTTGCTTCACGACGACCAACGGCTCTGGTGCGCACAGTCATCACATCACGACCGATGCCACTGGAGCTGGCGCACCGGTGGACATTCGGCCCCGCTATTTTCGCATTGCATTCATCGCAAAGATTTAGCCACTGCCGTCGAACGCTCGGCCTCTTACATCACAGAGATTCCAGCACCTCCTGCGTGTGCCGCGGGCACGCGGCCAGCCAACAAAGCATGTGCGCAAAGCCCGGAGGGCCACCGCTTCGCGGTGACCCTCCGGGTCTCCCGCGCCTTGACGATCTTCGCGACTCGCCCGGGTCTGTGGCATGATCGACGTCGTGCGCGCGGGAGCCGCACATGCTCAACGTTCGTACGTCGGTGCTGCGCCTTCGTCGACGTCAAAGACCTTCATGCCGAGCGCATCCGTCTACGTCCGCTCGTGGCTGTTCGAGACGATCGTGCAGCCATGGGCCGGGCCCCTTTTATCGGACAGCATGCCGGGTAGAGCGGAGAAGGGGCCCGGCCTCGTCGGTGCCGCCCTGCGCCTCCGACCTCGCGCGTACGAACAGTCGCACAAGCGCAGAGCCACGCCGCCGCCGCTTCACAGAGGTTCAATCGCCGGCGGCGTGGTCAGCCGTGCCAAGGGCACCGT
>JACOUT010000010.1 GCA_016177705.1 Deltaproteobacteria bacterium | reverse complement strand
ACGGGCCCTCCCAAGAAGTCCAGGATCAAAACTGAGGTTAAACAGGGTTAAACTCTCTGATGGGGAAACTAGGGGGAAACTAGGGACGCTACCGAATGGCGCTAAGTTAAGCGTAACATGCTGCAAATAAGTGCTTTGCCGAGTTTCCCTCCACGGGCGGTTGCCGCATTCCTCTGGAGCGGATCCTTGCCAGACCCAATAGATACAGGCATTGCAGAAACGGCGACGTGGAGCCTTGAGAATACGCAGTCCAGATGCAGGGCGCTAAGTTGCTTCGCATGAGTGACTACGCTTGGCCCATCTTATATGTGTATTTTGATGGCGACGGGAAGGTGAAAGATTGGCGTTACGACTATTAGCCAACACACAACTTCTCCGGCAAAAAACAGGCCGTCAGAATCACTCGCGACTATTTGTATCCGGATGCTCAGAGTGTTGTCCATGGTACCGTGTAATGGTACTGGGAAAATCCACGCGTCCAGTTTGGCCCTCGCGGGGAGCGAGTTCCACCCCTTCAAGCGCGTTGAGCAGCGGGCGCGATTCCGGCAGGTGGAGCACAATCCGCTTGGGTGCCTGACGGAGCGGCGGCTCCAGGTCCACCTGCACGCCCTCCGGCGTGCCGCGCACGGTCAGGCCCATGGCGCCAAAGTGGGTGGGTCCGCGTTCCACTCTTATTTCCTGGCCCTCACCGAGCCACCCATCGGGGACCGCGCTGAGCAGGTGCAGATCATCCCCCTGTTCGTGGAGGAGCATGTGCCGCAACAGCAGTGCGTAGTTGGAAGCGCCGGTCACGTGTGGAATGGTGTTGCTCCAGGCGAAGCGGCGCTTGTAGAAGATGCCCTCGGGGAACCCGTGTGTGGCCGTAGAATGCAGGAGATACCAGTAGAACTCCTCGACCACCTTCTCGTGCTCGCCCCGCACGAGAGACGCCATCGTCGTGTAGGCGGACATATAGGGATGGATGGCCTCCGTCACTTTGCCGCCCTGCCACTGGATCGTGCCTTCGATGAAGCCGCCCAGATGCCGGGAGCGCACTTCGTCCATCAGCGCGGTCATCCGCGCGTCGTCCAACGGAAACAGCGGGGTGGGCCAGAGTGTTTCCGTGTTTCCCCAGTGCGTCCCCTCTGCTTCCCAACTCGGCGGGAAATGCGGCAACCCGGTGCGCTGCCAAACGGCGTCGATGGCGTCATGGTAATCCTCTGACGCCGCCTGCATCTTTTCCATGTCCTGCGTTTTTCCGAGAATGCGCGCGGCGTCGGCGGTGCAAAGGATTCCACGTAAGTTCCAGAAGTCGTACCCCACAATGTGGTGCTTCCCGTCCCACAAGAATTCTCCATCCGCAGGGGCATTTGGCAGCAACCCTTTGAACGCGTCGGCTTCCGTGGTCTTCCGGGCTTCCGCGATCCAGTCCACGGCCCGGTGCATTTGCGGGTACGCGCGTTCCAGCCATGGGCGGTCGCCGGTGATTTTGAAATACTGCCACAGCGCCCACAGCGCCTGACCGTTGGCATCGAACTGGTCCTTCTGGGACTCAAAGCGGCCATCCTCACGCTGGCTCGCGAGATAAATACTGATCGCATTGCGCGCCGCCTCTGCGAGGCCCGCTTCCTCCAACTCCATCACTTGATAAGCGCCATCGCGAATATAGAACTCGTCATAAAACCCCTCGCCGCCGTGCAATGCCCCGTGATCGCTGGCGATGAGCTGACAGACGTGCGCCGCCAGGTAGGCCTGCGCGGCTTTCTCGCACGGCACCCGGATCGAGGTTGCGTCAGCCAAGAGTGCATGCCAGTAGTCCACGGTGCGCTGCAGCCAAAGCTTTGAAACTTCCACGGAAGAATCAGTGCCCGTGACTGGCTCCCAAGGGATCGCAAGCGCACCTTCGACCGAATGGTCTGGCTCAACGGACCAAGAGAAGTCCCTTGGCGCGGCGAGCATGGGGACGGGGTGACTTGAGGCTTCGTAAGGCCCGCACGCCTCGACTCGAACGCTTGCTTCGGCGGGTTTGTCGCCCGTATTCGCCACGCGCACGAGTATCCAGTTCAAGAAGTTTTCCCCTTCGCCCGGACCCTCGAAGGCGCGGCGCCAATCGCTGACAGAAGGAAGGGGCGTCGCCCAGAAGGAGAATTCATAGCGGAGGCCATTTTCCTGGGCGGTGACAAGTACGATCGGCAACCACCCTTCGAGCAGCCTCTTGGTCTGCTTTGTGGACAACAGTTCAAGATTCCTGCCGAAGCGGACCTGAACAGACGCCTTGTCTGCTTCTCCTTCAGTCGTGCCGGGCAAGGCCCCAATCATGAGCTTGTTGTCCGGCGTAATGCGGGTCCCGCGGTCATAGTCCTTCAGGCCAATGACGCTCCAAGAATTCGTGAAATAGTCGAAGGGTTCTTCACTGGTTCCCCGTGGCAGCGCCGCCGCCGACACGGCGGCCAGCGTTAAAGCCCACTGCACTGCGTTGTGCAATCCCCTCATGGCACCCCCTCTCCCGCGGTCCGATAACCGTGCTCGTCTCACATCACCATACCCGGAGCGGGGCAAGCAGTCAATTTCCGGTGCTTTGGGCCTACCGGGGAATCCCCTAAGTTTCCGCAATCCGCAAATCGGTATCTCAAATAGTGCGCTTCCTGATAGTTGCAAGGGCTGACCGCTGTTAGATTTGGAACAGCAGACCGGAAACACCGGCCGCGGGCAGGACAGATGGTTTGAGAAGGACATGAGACGTGATGCGATCACCCGAGTTTCAAGCGGTGCCGAAGGAGTTATGGCGTGATTTTGCCCGGCGCTTCGAGGAGCAACACCACGGATCCCTGGTGACGGTGGCGGAAACGGAAACGAGTCTCCTGGAGACGCAACCGCTGACGGCGTATGCGGCGTCGACGCTGTATGCCGACGAGGAACCGTTGGAGGCGTTGCTGATGGAGGGCCTCGATCATGACCGGTGCACCGTCTGCGTAGGCCCGGACATGTCCACGGCCCACAGCCTGGACGCGGTGGTGGGCGTGTATCTGCATTGCGATCGTGCGGGTGAACACAAGGGCGTGCGCGTGGATGCGACTGGGGACCGGACGATGCTGGTGGAATTCTGCGATGTAGCGCAGAGACGTGAAGCAGGCGTGACCCTTACCGATGTGCATGCACGCCCGACCAATGATGCGGGACCGGAAGCGCGTATGGTGGCGCAGAATCTGCGCCTCAAACAAATCTGTGCCGAACGCGACGGGCAGCACCTGGGACTGCGGATTGTCGCGGGCGACGGACCGCGCCGCATCACGCATCTGGTGCTTGATCCGGCGCAGATTCAATTGGAAAAGACACGCTACGGCATGGATCGCGGCCTGCGCATCCATGACGTGCAGAACCAGGCGACCGTCATGCGCTTCAACGTGCCGCGGCTGACCTAGGCCGGATTGCTCGAACGGGAGGCGCCTTGTGTCATCGAGGGCATGGGCATCCAACGTTAGCAAAGCTGAGGACCAATGCGACCTGGAGCCAAACAAATGCTAACGCAATCCGCGCCCAATTGCCGTCGTCCCTTCCATAGATGGATGCGTCAAGTTACCGCACGCTGTTCGGCGGCGCTAAAACGAGAAATGATCGAATTCCCCGGGAGTATCGTGGACGGGATGCCATGTTATCTTATAAGAAGCACACGTCCAATGCCCGGGCCGCAGGGGCCTCCCCCCGGCCTCGTCTGAGGGGCGCGCGTGGCGCGTCTGCCGTGTGCGCCGAAAAGGGACATGCGTGGACGCGAGGTGTTGCATGAACTCGAGCAAACCATCCGGCGGGGCGGTTTTGGCCGTTGCCGCCTTGATTATTGTCGGAAGCGTTCCATTGGTATCGGCCGAAGCCACGGAGTGGGGTGAACCCGGCGCGTTGCGTTGGAACGAGAAGGGGGTCCTGAAATGGAATGAGGGCCGCGCCTTGAAATGGGGCGGCGAAAAACGGCGGCAGCCAACGGCCCTGAAATGGGGCGCGCGCGGGAAAGAAGCGGAGGAGGAGGCAGCGGCGCCGCGAATGTGGATCTACCGAATGGATCCGGACACAGACGAGATTTACACCACCCCAGTCATACCCACTCCGCCTCCTGCGCCCGCGCCCTATGTGGAAACACAAGCCGTACTTGAACCCGCGCAGCCGCCCACCACGAAGGGCTATGCGGGACGCGCCGTCCCACCCAAAATGCTGGATGAGGCCACGAGGACGCCGGAGACGGCGCGCGATGCTTCGGACATGCTTGCGGAAGGCGGGGACCGCTTCGAGATGCGCCGGCCAAGGGTGGCGGCCGTGGAGGAGGAGGAGGACCCCTGGGAATTGCGTTCTCCCGTGGAGCGAAAGGCCCCTAGCGCCAAGAAAGAGGCCACCCCTCAACGGGATTCCGCCGAAACACCTGAGTGATCCAGATATCGTGGCAGAGAATCTCTGGAGCGTCAGCGTCCCTTTGGTCCGTTTGTGCCTTAGAAATCGGAAGCCCCAAGGAAGAACAAGCGGAGTCGCCTGCGCCCCTTCAGGGCGCGCAAGGGTGAGACGTCCGCGGTCCGGGGGTTCCGCTGCGCTCCACCCCCGGCTACTCGCGGACGCCCCTCCGGGGCTTCGTGAGCTGCCGCACTTAGTCACAGCAGTGTATTTATTCTATATTAGTTTATTGTTGATATAACTAAGCACCAGAGTAGGGTCGCAGACCGCGCGGCGGGGCGAGGATCTCCTGGAAGATGATGCCGCGCCGAATTTGCCGCGGATCCTGGAAGAGCTGCAGTAATTCTATTTTCATTGGGGAAGGAGGCGCCTGTGCCGGGGTGGCCTTTGGCCGGGGCGCCGGCTTGAGCGCTGGCTGCGGGGGGACGGGCGCTCCCGCGGCCTGGGCAGCCGCTTCCGCCTGTTGGCGGCGGCGCGCCGCCTGGAGCTGGGCCTGGCGCAAGGCCTGTTGCAGGTGCGCTTGCTGCTGTTCGAGGGCCGTCGGCGCGCGGCGGGGCGCCGGGACGGGCCGCACGGGGGCGCTGTCTTCCCACGGCAATTCATGCTCCCAACCGGCCGGGCTTATTTCCTCCCCGGCAAGCTCCTCCAGGGAAACAGGCTCGGGTTCCTGGGCCGCGGGCGGGCGCGCCATTGTGGGGCGCAAGGGGGGAGGCGGCATGGGCGGTGCGGGCCGCGTGGCGGGCGGCGGGGGGGTGGTCCGGGGCGTCGCCGTGCGTGGCACGGCGGTGCGCGGCGCGGCCAGGGGTGGACCAGCCTGGCGTGGTTTGGCCACGGGCGGCTCGAACGAGCGCGGCTCGCCCGTGTCGCCATAGAGCATGCGCCGCGTGGCTTCGGGCAGATCTTCCGGGCGCGTCGTCTTGCGGCCCTTCCGCCGTTCCTCGGCCTTGCGCTCCTCCGAGATCTTGTGCAGCCAGCCAATGGCCGCTATCGCCAAAAAAAAGAGGAAACCAAGAAGTTCACCAGTGTCCATGTCGACATCCTATAGGCAAGTGCAGCGTTCGATTCACCCGATCTGCTGCCTGCTACCGTCCGATAAGTCCGATATCTGATAGGTCTGATCCGACCCATGCGTCCGATACTCATCGGACCGATCAGTCGGATCGAACCGATCGGACGGGCAACTCGTAACTCGCAACTCGCAACTCAAATCGGTTTGTCTTCTTTGCGCTCTTCGCCGAGGCGCGAGATAGAGTCGCGCATGTCCGTGTCGGCGACGACGTTTTTCATGCGGTAGTAGTCCATGATACCCAGGTTGCCGCTGCGGAAAGCGTCGGAAATGGCGCGCGGCACCTCTGCTTCGGCTTCCACCAGGCGGGCGCGCATCTCGACGACCTGCGCCTGCATCTCCGCTTCGCGCGCCCGGGCCATGGCCCGTCGTTCCTCCGCGCGCGCCTGGGCGATTTGCTTGTCGGCTTCCGCCTGCTTGATTTGCAGGTAGGCGCCGATGTTCTCGCCCACGTCCACGTCCGCAATGTCGATCGAGAGGATTTCATAGGCGGTCCCGGCGTCGAGGCCGCGATCGAGCACCACCTTCGAGATCGTGTCCGGGTTTTCGAGCACTTTCTTGTGCGTTGGCGAAGAGCCAATGGTCGTTACGATGCCTTCGCCCACGCGCGCAATGATCGTCTCTTCGGTCGCGCCGCCGACCAGCCGCCGGATGTTGGTCCGCACCGTCACGCGGGCTTTCGCCTTGAGTTGAATGCCGTCCATCGCCACCGCGGCCACCGTGCTCGAGCCCTTGCTCGGGTCGGGGCAGTCGATCACTTTCGGGCGTACCGACGTCTGCACGGCGTCGAGTACGTCGCGCCCGGCGAGGTCGATGGCCGTTGCTTGTTGGAATGACAGCTCGATGTTGGCCTTGCTGGCCGCGATGAGCGCCTGCACGACGCGCACGACGTTGCCACCCGCAAGATAGTGGGCTTCGAGTTCGTTCGTCCCGAGGTTGATGCCGGCTTTGACCGCCATGATCCGGCTGTCCACGATGACGGTTGGGTTCACCTTGCGCAGGCTCATGCCCACGAGACTCGGCAGACCCACGCTCGCGCCGGAGAGCAGCGCGCGCAGCCACAGCCGGAAGAACGAAATGAGCACGACCACAAAGATCAGGAAGATTATCCCCAGGACAATCAGCAATACGGCGAAGATTGCGCCGCCCAGACCAGCAGGCATAGGTTGTTCGTCCTTTCACGCGCCACGATGGCGTTGGCTTCATTTGACTCTTACAATCTATCAGACTGATCGGCCGGATCGGACTGATCGGACATTTTGGGGCAACACCCTTAAGCGTCGTTGCTTGAGGGTGGGACCCGGTTCACACGCATTCAGCTTACCGTTTCTTCGAGCGGTTCCACCACCACCCGGTTCCCGTGCACCTCGACGACACGCACCGCGGAATCCTTGGGAATCAAGAGGCCGTTGGAAACGGCATCGATGCGTTCGTTGTTCACGATCACCGAGCCGGCCGGGCGCAACGCCGTGTACACGACGCCCGTCGCGCCGATCAGGGACCGGTCGCTGGGCACATTGACATAGCCGTCTTCCGCATGTTGGCTGGTGCGCAAGGCCAGCCCGCCCGCATAGCCGGTTTTCGACACCACGAAGAGGCCGATCACAATGAACAGGAATGCCCCCACAAACTCGCCCGCCACGAGGAGGGCGGTCCACTCCGGGAAGGCGTAAATGCCCAGGCCGGTGCTGATCAGGATTAACACGCCGCCAATGACGCCCAGCACGGCGCCTGGCAACACAAATTCCGCAAGGATGAGCACCATCCCCGCGAGGAAGAACAATATGACCCACCATATCATGGACCGCTGTCTCCCCCGGTAGATTCCAGCAGCGTCACCAGTTGATTGATCTCGATGCGTATTTCGAGCAGCACCTTGCTCTTTTCCCCGGGATCTTTCGGGTCCGCGGGCGGCAGCGGCTCGAATGTCGAGATAATCCCGGCGTCGCCCACAAACAGCGTCCGCGCCTGCTCGAGCAGTTTGTTGAACCGCTTCGCAAACGGCGCACAGGTATAGTAGCCCGCGCCTTGCGACATGACAACATTCATTTCGTCGTTCAATTTGCGAAGCATGCGAATGAGTGTGGCGCGCTGGTCCATCATGTTCTCCCCTCCGGTGTCTCCGCGACCACGTAGCGATTCCCTTCCACCTGAATGATCCGGATCGGCCGGTTCGCCTCAATGTACTCGCCGCGCGTCACCACGTCCAGCGTCTTGCCGGCAAAGCGCCCGCGCCCCGCCGGGCGCAGCACCGAAAGACTGATCCCTGCCATACCGAGAATCAATTCTTCCGCGTCGGTTTGCACCACATAGCCCTGATCGGGAAGCTGCGCTTCCGACAGGATTAGCCAGTTGTACATCGGCGTCTTTGGGAAGATTTTCCAGGTCAGCAGCACGGTCAGGCCAAACAATACCGTCGCATAGGTGACGGTCTGGCCCGCTTCGCGCAGACGATCGAACTGCCAGTCAAACTCCGGAATGGGCGCGCGCACCATCGACAAATACAGCCCCGCTATCAGGAAAAGCCCGCCCAGCACGCCCATGAATCCATGCCCGGGCAGCAGGAACACTTCCACGAGAATGAGCACGATGCCCACGACGACCAGCAGGATATCAATCCAGTCCGCCAACCCGATCACGAGGTAGGAACCGAAGAAAAGGGCCAGGCAACTCAGACCCAGAATCCCTGGCAACCCAAAGCCGGGCGTGCGGATCTCGATATACAGCCCGCCGAAGCCCAACATCAACAGCAGACTCGAAATCAGCGGGCTCGTCAGCCAGCGGAACAGCTCTTCGGACCACGTCGGCACGATTTCGCGCACCTGGACGTCCGGTTGCTTCAGGTAGGCCAGCACTTCTTCGCGCGTGGCCGCCGTGCCTGCGCTCAGCCCGAACTCGAGCGCCTCGCGCGTGGTCAGCGTAAGCAGTTCCCCAGCGCGGCTGACAATGATCGAGCCGTCCGGCAGGGTCGTCCGGTCCTGTTCCGCGGCCTCCTCCGGTCCCTGTGCCAGTTTCGTCTGCTGACTCGCTTCTTCCAACGCCTTCTTGAGGGTGGACTTCACTTCCTCGACCGGCGCGGGGACGTCCCCTTGCAGGTCCTCAAAAACGGAATCAATGATGGTATCGGTGACGTTGTCCTTATCCGCGACGGACTGTTCCACGCGCGTGCCGTCTTCCACCCGGAAAAAGGAGTACTTCCCGTCAGCATTTTTCACGGCATGGACTTCGATGTCCGGATCGACCATCGCCTCGCCGAGCAGCGGATCGTGGCCTTTCTCCTCGCCCAGGGTGCGGTAGCGCGCCCGCACGAACGACATCGACTTCTCGTTCATCGCTTCCGACGGCTCCGGCCCGCCCATCGTCACCGGCGTCGAAGCGCCGATGTTCGTGCCCGGCGCCATGAGGAGCGTGTCGCAGGCATAGCTGATCAGGGCGCCCGCTGAAATGGCCCCCATCCCCTTGATATACGCCACCGTCGGACACGGCGCTTCCATGATGCTGTTCGTGATCTCGATGGCGGAGTCCACCCGCCCACCCGGCGTGTCAATCTCAAAAATGAGCGCGCTCGCCCCCTTGGACTCTTCCACCGCGCGCTTTACAACGACGGCGATGCCATCGTCGATCATGCCGGTGATCGGGCAAATAAGCGCATACGGTTCTGCCGGCGCTGCTTCTTCCTCTTGAGCGGGCGCCCCCAGAGGCAAAAAGCTCGATAGGGCCAACAGCAACCTCAACCCAGAAGGAGAATATGTTGAGTAGGGGTTTGTCATGGCGATAACTGGTCTTACCAAGGTATACCCGTCCATCGCCTATTTTATTCTATGTGCATGATTTATGAAATACCGCCGACTGGGGGGTGGATGGGCAAAGCAGCCGGGCCCCCTACCGGGTAGACAAGCTGCTTCATTTGCCCCTCTCTTCGCCCCACCCTGCTGGTCAGGATGAATTTTGCGCTCGCGCCCAATATAACGGCGCCCACAGCATACACCCCAACAGGAGCACGTCCCCCAGCGACTTGCGCAGGCCGAATAGACCGAGGAGGCCACGGCAGTCGCAGCCATCGACAATGCCAGCCACTTCCTCGAGTTCGGCCTCCGCCAGCATTCCATCATCGTTAAGGTCGAGTGCGTTGAACTGCTCGGCCGTTAGACCAGGGACAACCGCCCGCACTTCGGCAAACGTCAAGTGGCCGTCGCCATTTGCATCGGCAGTCTCGAATACTGCCAAGACATCTTCCGCGATTTCATCATTCGTCGGCTCACCCTCGCCTTCACCCTCGCCTTCACCCTCACCTTCACCTTCGCCCTCACCGATCGGCGCGGCGCCGCAGTCGAGGTAGCTCGGCAGCTCGACGCCGGTCGCGTGGTCGCACGTGGCCGCGCGGATGATCGCGCTCTCGCTCGACGCCGAAAAGCCGCGCAGCAGCGTGACGCTCGAGACGAACACCTCGCTCGGCGCTGACAGTCCACCCTCGGTGCGCAACAGCACCCCCGCGGGCAGGGAGCGCGCGAGTCGGGCCTCGGCGCCGTTCGCGACGTCGACGTTGAAATTGCCTCCTGCGATGTCGATCGCCTGGGAACCGGCGCCACGCAGCACCAGCGACGCGGCGGTCAGTCGCCCGATCTCGACCCGCGGGCCGCGCAGCAGCAGGCTGCCGTCGTCGAGCGCGACGGAGCGAACCACGACGGCGTCGTCGGCGACCACCGCGGAACCTACCAGCGCGTCCGCGGCGATCGGGCCCGCGCTGGTGAGCGCATGCTCGCCTGCCGAGATGGTGCCGATGTCGATGCCGCCCGCGACGACCGGCGCGAGCTGCACCATCTCGACGGCAAAGCCTCCGCGGAGCTCCGGCAACAGGCCGCCGAGCCCGGCGCTCTCGGCCAGCTCGACGACGCCACCAAGGACCGGGCCGGCGGCCAGCACGCGGGGGTCGGGCCCGACCAGTGAGAGGCCCGCGTCAGTGAGCGTGAGCGACGCCCCCGGCAGCACGATGACCTCAGCGAGCGTGAGCGCCGCGTCGGCCACGGGGTTGTTCGGCGTTGGCGGCACCAGCACGCGCGCGCCGACCTCGGGGACGACCCCACCCGACCAGTTGGCGCCGGTCTGGTAGCGCTCGTCGACAGCGCCGGTCCAGATGACGTAGGCGGCTTCGGGCAGCACGTAGATCTGCAGCTCGGCCACCACGGCAGCGTTCACCTTGTCCGACACCGTGGCGGTCGCGTGGCCGGCGAACGGCGGCGTCACGTCTGGGGGCGGCGTATAGATCCAGGAGAGCGGATCCTCGTCGTCGTTGTCGCGCGCCAGCAGGCCACTGCCGGGCTGCACCGCGTAGGCGACCTCGAGCGCGTCGCCGTCGGGCTCGAGCACCGCCAGCCGCCCGCGCACCGTGCGCCCCTCGGTGGTGACGATGAGCGCCGACTGCACGATCGGCGGCAGGTTGGGCAGCGGGTCGCGGTCGAGCAGCGCGCGCGGCACGCACACATCGCTGACGCCGACGTCGCAGAAGAGCGGCTCGCCGGGCCCCGCGCACTCCTCGTCGACCAGACAGGGCTTGCCGATGGTGGGCACCGAGAGGCGGCAGGCCGACGTCGCTGCCACGAGGGCGAGGCAGCCGGCGGACGAGAGGCGACGACACCGCATGGCCAAACGGTAGCGCACTCCGACGCCGCGCCGCTCGCCGCTGCCCGTTGGAGCCAAGTCCATCCTGACGCATGCTCCCCGCCAACCCCAGGCACCCCCACCATGATCAACATGACCAACGAGCACGTCCCCGGCATCGAGGTCAATCGCAGCACCGAGGCCGCCGACGAAGCGCTCGACTCGTCGATCGGCGCGGCGCTACCAGTCGGCTTTCGCCTGCTGGCCGACGAGGAGCGGCTGGTGATCACCCGCCGCGTGCGTTCGCGCGGCTTGCAGTACCTCACGCCGTTCACCATCTTGCTCGACGCCGCGGTGGCCGGCTTCGCGTTCCTCATCGGCGGCTCGCCGTTCGACCCCGAGGTCGCGATGATGCTGGTGGTCTACGGCCTGCCCATCGCGGCCATCAACTACGTGACGCTGGCCGGTTGGCTGAACCACACGCGCGTCATCGTCGACGGCGATGGCGTGCGCAGCCACCAGCGGCCGCTGCGGCTGCCGAGCGGCGCCAAGCCGATCGCTCGCGCCGACATCGAGCAACTGGTGGTCGAGGACGACTCCTTCTACACGGCTGGGCGCGTCAAGATGCAGCAGTGGCGGGTCGCCGCGCGCGTGCGCGGCTGGCAAGCCACCGTCACCCTCGTCACCGGGCTGCCCGAGCGCGCGCAGGCCGACGTGGTGGTGCGACAGATGAGCAGCTACCTCGGCCTTGCTCAGTAGCGCGCGATCGGACCAGCGATGATGGCGGCGACATCAGGGCCGATGGCGCCGGCGGACGGGGCCAGCACGACGTGTGGTTGGCTCGCGTCGAGGCTCGGCGCCTGATCGCGGTCGCGCACGGCGGCCTTGAGTACCTCGCCGACGTAGCGGTGCGCCTCCGTCGCCGTCACCTTGCCGTCGAGGTTGGCGTCGGCCCAGCCGAACAACGCGCCCAGCAGCAGGTAGGAGTAGGCGGGCCGCTGCGCGGACGGCAGCGCGCCGGCGACCCGTTCGCTCGACGACAGCACGACGACGCCGGCGTCGGCGGGCGCGCGGCGCACCGGCACGGTTGCCTGGCTGCCGGGCACGAGCGGCGTCTTGCCGTCGGGCGCCGTGCCCGAGAAGCAAGCGTCGAACACCGCCACGACCGACGAGGCGCGGCCGCCGCGCAGCGCCGTCAGCAGCTCACGCTGCGAGACGCCGCGCGCGGCCAGGCTCGCCTCGGTCGCCTGCGCGTCGGCGCCGAGCAGCAGGCCGTCCTCGCCGCCGAGCGCCGGCGCGCCGTGGCCAACGAAGATGAACCACACGCGACCGCCGACCGCGTCCTTGGCCGCGCGCCGCGCGGCCTCGAGCATCGCCTCGCGGGTCGCCTCGGCGTTGCGCAACAGCGTCGTGCGCGCAGGCGCGAGGCCGAGCGACGAGGTCAGGTAACCATACCAGTCAGTGGCGTTGTCCACCGCGCCGGGAATGGTCGGCAGGACGAACGGCTCGCCGATGCCGACGATGACGGCGGCGTCCCGCTCACCGCCGCCCACGCGGCGCGGCACGCGTGCCACTGACGGCCACGACGAAGCCGGCGCGTGCCGCGCGGACGGCTCGGTGCCGAGGGCGGCGAGCCGCGCGGTCGCCTCGCGCGCAGGCGAATAGATCTGCTGCGGATCCCCCGCGACGATCTCCCGATACATGGTGCGCGCCTGCTCGAGCTCGCCGATGCCCTCGAGGCACTTGGCGTGCAGCACCTTCTGGTAGGCGGTGGGCGTGCGGAGCTGACTCGCCTTGTCGACGCAGCCCTGAAAGTCCTGCTGGCGGAAGAGCGCGTCCGCCGCTTGGCCCTTCGGCATGTCGGTGAAGTAATTGAGCACGCAGTTGTTGCAGCAGAAGCAGGAGTCGAGCGACTGCGCGACCGCGCTGCCGGCGGCGAGCACAAGGGTGGCGATGGCGGCGGTGGTGATGACGGTTCGGCGAGGCATCGCGCCGGAGGATGGGGGAGGAGGCGCCGGGCCACAAGGGCAGCCGTCACGAGGCTGCGCGTCAGGGTGTGCGTGGCCGGCCGAGGCGGATCAGCTCGGAGGTGGCGCGCGGGCCACAGTTGCACACGAAGCCGTCCCGCCAGCGCGCCGGCAACAGATCGCCGAGCGCGTCCCACACCGCCGGCGCCTCGAGGCAGAGCGAGAGCTTGGTGCTGGGCAGGCGCGCGCGCACGATGTCGGCGACATCGCGATAGATGCGCGCGCGCGTCGCCGGCGGGAAGGGCGCGCCCTTGTCGCCGCGCATGGCAGCCTCGGCCGCGCGCGCGTCGTCGACGATCTGCGGATCGAGCTGATCGAGCGGCACGATGCGCGGCAGCTCGGCCAGCTCGACCATGCTGAGCGTCCACATCGTGATCAGCTCCGGCGCACCGGCGAGCGCGATGCGGCGCGCCAGGTCGTCGTAGGCCTCGCGGAAGCCGACCAGCGGCACGATGGGCGAGAAGCGGACGCGCGTGGGGTAGCCCGCGCGATGGAGCGTGCCGAGCGCGGCGATGCGCGCCGACGGCGACGGCGCGCCCTGCTCGAGCAGGTCGGCGACCGGCTCGGGCGTGATGGTGAACGACGCCGCCGTGCGCTCGTTGTGCTTCAGGCCAACCAGATGCTGGACGCTATCGCCCTTGGAGTAGAGCAGCAGCATGGCCTCGTCGAAGCCGGCGAAGCGCTCCACCAGCGCGGCGGCCAAGCCGTACTCGGGCTCGAACGCGAGCGTGTCGCTCCGGTTGTTCAGCTTCCACAAGGTCTGGCTCGGGCGCGCGCGCACCAGCGCCTCCACCTGGTCGGCGAAGGTCTCGACGTCGAGACGGATGCAGACGAACGAGGTGTAGGGACAGTAGGCGCAATCGAACGCGCAGCCGACCACCGACTGCACCTCGATGGCGGTCTGGCAGAGCACGCCGTGCTCCTCCACCTGCTGCCGGCCGTTTCGCAGCTCGCGCCACGAGTAGCCCGGGAAGACCTCACGCACCGCGGGACCGGCGCCAAAGCGCGAGAACGCGACCAGCTCCTTGGCGCGACCGCGCCCGTCGAGCCCGCCGCGCGGTCGGCCGGCGCGCGGGCCGAGCTCGGCGAGCAGGCGCTCGACCTCATCGTCGTCGAGCACGTCGGTGCGCGCCGCCTCGACGTGGAGCTGCATGGCCTCGAGGCGCGCGCGGCTCGGCGCATGCTCGAGCACGCTCTTGGCGATGACGACGCGCTCGGCGCGCAGCGGCTCCATACCCACAGCATGCCGTCCGACCGGGCGTCGCGCCATTCGCGCCGCCGGGGCGGCCGGTGCGGCCGCGTCAGCCCATGCCGTCGTACATCGCGCGGCGCTCGATCAAGCCCAGGGTGTGCTGGCCGGCTGCGTGCTGGCGCACGACCGCGGCGCGGCCGGCGGCGAGCAGGCCGACCACGGCGTCCGCGAAGAACATGCCGCGCGGCGTGAGCGACAGCTCGCGGTCGTTCAGCACCACCAAGCCGGCCTCGGCGCAGGCGGCTAGCTCGCCGGCGAACCGCTCGGCCGCGTCGAGGCCGAAGCGCTCGCGCACCACGCACAGATCGAGCCGCGCGCGCGCCAGCGAGCGCGTCACGTGCAACAAGAGCGTGTCCTCCTCGTCATAGAGGAAGACGTAGTCGTGCTCGGTCCAAGGGGGCTCCAGCGCCCAGCGGTTCAGGTACTGGGGCGCCCCGCGCACCAGCTTGACGGCGCGTCGCCCGCCGACGTCGAGGAAGGTGGAGATGCCGTGCAGCCCACAGCCGACGGCGTCGTAGCGCTCCGGCGTGAAGCTGTGCTCCTCATAGACGAAGCGGCGCGGGCCATCGTGCGCCTCGCACCGCTCGAAGTTGGTCAGCGTCGTCTGCACATAGCCGGCAGCCAGCAGATCGTCGCGGAGCTGCAGCCAGTGCTGGCAGGCGGCCTCGTTGTCGGGCATGGCGGCGACCAGCGCCGGGTCCTTCGACCACGGCGTACCGAGGCCGGCGTACAGCACCAGGTGATAGACGCACACCTGATCGAGGCCGAGCTCGACGGCGCGGCGCACGTCCTCGCGCATGTCCTCGAGGGTCTGGCCGGGCAGATCGAAGAGCAGATCGCCCGAGACCGTGAGGCCCCGTCGCCGGGCGCGCTTGACGACGCGCGCGAACGTGCCGGCATCGCCGAAGGCGCGCCGACCCATGCGTTCGAGCCAGTCGGGCGCGAAGGTCTGGATGCCCATGCTGATGCGCTTGTGCGCCGCGGGCAGGTCGGCGAGCCAGCCCAGGCGATCGCTGAAGGTGGTCAGGAACAGCGCCGGCACTCCCTCGAGCGTAACCTCGGCGTGTGCCACGTCATGGTGGCGGGTGAGGCGATCGAACAGGTCGCGCAGCGCCTCCTCGCGAACGAGGTTGGCGGTGCCGCCGCCGAAGTAGACGGCGGCCACCTGACGGCGCGGCAATTGCGCGAGCTGCTCGACGTCGTGACGCGCTAGCATCTGCTGCCCGCGCGAAAGCAGTTGGTCGTAGCGGCCGCCGTGCGGGAAGGTGCAGAAGCCACAGCCCTCGACGGTGGGCGTGCACTGCGCATGCGGCAGGATGCCGACCAGCAGCGGCCGCGTGTGGTCGAGCGTGATCCACGCAGGCTCCGGCGCGCCGGCGCCATCCTTGCCGAGCTCGAGCGCGCCATCGGCGAGGCGCCGGGCGCCTTTGTGTGCCGCGCGCCGCAGCAGCGGCGCCATCGGGTAGCCGTGCAGCAGGCGATGGCGCTGCGGGCGATCCATGCGGGCGCGCAGGGCATCGACGGTCGGGTGCACTACGGTGATGGCGTACAGTTGAAGGCCGCGTCTCGTACGCGGCCAGCGACGGCGGCGCAGCCGGCGGTCGTCGTGACGACGGTGACCGAGCCGGCGCCGCCACCGCCGCCGCCGCCGCTGACGTCGCCGAACGACCCGGGCGACCCGTTGTTCGGACCGAGACCAGTCGAGCCGTCGCCACCGCGGCCACCGACCGTCGCGACGCCGCCGCCGGCGCCGCCGAGGCCCGGCGAAAGGCCGGGATCGCCGGCCTCGCCCGAGGCGGCAGGGCCTGCGCCGCCACCGCCACCACCGCCGCCGGCGCTCAGCTCCGGCGCGCCCGAGACCACGACCCCTTGACCGGCCTGCACGTAGACGAGGCCGCCGGCGCCGCCGCCGCCGCCGGCGCTGTCACCCGCGCCCTCGTTGCCGCCGCCGCCATGGGCGGTCACCAGCGCGGCAGCGCCGAGCGTCAGGCTGCCGCGCACGGTGAGCTGCACTGCGCCGCCGCCGCCGCCGCCGAGCGCGGCCGACAAGGAGGCGCCGAGGCCGCCGTTGCCGCCTCGACAGCCTCCGACCAGGCCGACGAGCGCGGGCGGGTCATCCGTGACGATGGCGCCGCCGTTGCGTCCTCCGGCGCCGCCGCTGCCGTTGCGCGTGCCGCCGTTGCCGCCGTTCGACCCCGTGCCCGGCGACGTCGTGCAGGTCTGGCCGCCGGGCCCGGCGCCCGCCGAGGTGCCGCCGACGTCGATGGAAGTAGCGCCGAGCAGCTCGGCGTCGCCATGCACCAGGATCGCGAGGGCGCGCGTGCCGATGACCTGGACGGTGACGTCCATGAGCCTGAGGTCCAGCACCGACACCACGCGCGTGAAATGGGCCACGTCGAGCGTGCTTGCCGGCGCTGGCGCACCGCAGTTGCTGTTGAAGGAGCCGGTGTCGGTGTTGATGGTGACGATGCACGGGGTAGTGACCACGAAGTTCCCAGTCGGGATCAGCTCGTCGATGGAGTTGGCCGGGATCAGGCCGCACACCGACGGGAAGAGGGAACAGACGTGGTTGGGCTCAACCTGGCAGGCCGACGAGCAACCGTCGCCGTCGTCGACATTGAGGTCGTCGCACTCCTCGTTGGTGTCGGCCGATCCGTTGCCGCACGGCTCACCCTCTCCCTCGCCTTCACCTTCACCCTCACCCTCGCCTTCACCTTCGCCTTCGCCTTCACCTTCGCCTTCGCCTTCGCCTTCACCTTCGCCTTCACCTTCGCCTTCACCTTCGCCTTCACCTTCGCCTTCGCCTTCACCTTCGCCTTCACCTTCGCCTTCACCTTCTCCCTCGCCCTCGCCTTCACCCTCGCCCTCACCTTCGCCTTCACCCTCGCCTTCACCCTCGCCCTCGCCCTCACCCTCACCCTCGCCTTCGCTGACTGCGCTGGCACACCGGTCGTCGACGCACACGAGCCCCTGCGGGCAGGCGGCCGTGGCAGTACACGGTAGCGGCTCGAAGAACACGCAGGCGCCAACGACGACGAGCAGGAGCGCGCCGACGATCCAGCAGGTACTGCGTCGGCTCATTCGCCAACCCCGAGCACATACAACAGGGCACCCGCGCCCACCGCCACGACGCCGGCACTGGCTGTCACCACGCCGACGGCGCCGACGAGTTGCGCTGCCTGCCGGTTGGCCGGGTCGGGGCCGCCCGCCGACGGCAGCGTGGTGTCGACGACGATGGGATAGGCAACCACGGCTGCGACGACGCCGCCAAACGCGATCAGGCCGCCGCTGCCGGCGACCACGAGCGGCACGACCGGCAGCCGCGTCGGCTCCTCCGGCACCAGCGCTTGGCGCAGGCGCTCCGACAGCACGCGCGTGGTCGCGGCGACGCCGTCCGCGGTGGCCGCCTCGCCGCTCTCGCGCGCGATCGAGCGCGCCCGGTCGACGTCGAACAGGCTGAGCTGCACGATGGTGGCGGCGCCGACCTTGCCGATGGTGCCGCTGACGACGAAGCGCGCCCCCATGGCGGCGCCCAGCTCGGCCAGGCACGACGCGTCGTCGCCGCAGCCCGTTGCCTCGCGCCCGGCGGCGACGTCCACCAATCGGCGCAGATCCTCGCTCGACAGCACTTCGAGCTGGCCGCCGCGGCCGAGCACGGTGGCGATCTCATTTCCGAGGAGGGCGCCGAGCTGGACGCCAGCCAGGGCGTCGGCGTCGGTGCGCACGTCGAGCACCAGCACGCGCGGCTGGGCGGGCTCGGCGGTGATCTGCCAGGTCGAGAGGACGAGCAGCGCGGCCAGCACAGCGCAGTGGTACCACGCCCGCCCGCCGCACCGCGAAGCGGTCATCCGCGTGAAGTACCGGGCCTAATCAGCCTCGTTCGAGGAAGGCCAGCACCAGCGAGACGTTCTCGATGCGCGCACCGTCATCCTCGCAACGCGCGGAGCGAAGGCGCCCCCGGGGTCGGCGCCGACCTGTCGGTCGCCACACGACGCCTTGCGCTCTTGCCGCTGCCGTCGCAGCACACTGGGGAGGTACTTGGCCAGGGGGCTGGCATGTCGACATCGCTTCGAGAGGCGGAGCTCCGTCGCCAGCAGCGCGCCGCGCAGGGTGCAGGCGCGGCGTTGCTGGCGGCGACCCTGGTGTTCCTGACCTGGGCCGCGACCAGCGGCGCGTGGATGCTGGTTGCGCTGCTCGCCGGCATGGCGATCGGCACCGGCGCCAGTCTGGTCGCCGCGCGGCGTGGCTACGTGCGCCTCGTCGGCTACGCCTACAGCGCGGTGGCCATCGCCGGCATTCTGCTCGGCGCCGTCATCGGCGGCAACATCGGACAAGCGGGATTCTTCCTCGCCGTCGCCGTCGTGCTCGCCGCGGTGACGCTGCCACCCCGTGACGTCGTGGTGGTGCTGGTGCTCGGCTTGGCAGCCCATGGCGTCCTCTACTTCCTGCCGCGCGGCTTCGACCCCGAGGCCTCGCTTGGCGGCGTGTGGGCCGAAGGCGTGCTGCTCTATGCGGTCGTCGGCGGCATCGCCGTTGCCACGTCGCTGAGCGTGGCCAGGCTGATCGACGACCTGCGACGGCGCGACGAGGAGGCGCGCGCCGCCAACGAGCGCGCCGAAGCGCTCGCGCGCGACGCGGAGCATCGGCAGCGGCTCGAGGCGCTCGGCCGCCTCGCAGGCGGCGTGGCCCACGACTTCAACAACCTGCTGACGGTGATGCAGGGATGTGTGTCGCTGGTCCGGCCCGAGCTCGAGGCGGGCACCCAGGTGCGCACCGACCTCGAGGCGCTCGCCGACGCGGTCGACCGTGGCGCCGCCATGACCAAGCAACTGCTCACCTTCAGCAAGCGCGACGTCGTGCAGCCGGCGGTGCTCGACGTCTTCGCGGTGCTCGACGGCATGCGCGGCCTGCTGCAACGGATGGTGGGCGAGGGCGTCGCGCTCCGTATCGAGGCCTCGGGCGACGCCTGGCCGGTGCTCGCCTCGCGTTCACAGCTCGAGCAAATCGTGATGAACCTGGCGATGAACGCGCGCGACGCGATGGACGGCCGGGGCGAGCTGTGGGTGCGCGTCGAGCGCGGCACCGATCGTCACCTCGGTGAGGTCTGCCGCGTGGCGGTGCGCGACACCGGCGTCGGCATGAGCACCGAGGTACAGGCGCGAATCTTCGAGCCCTTCTTCACCACCAAGAGCCCCGCCAAGGGGACCGGCCTCGGGCTGGCAACAGCCTACGGCATTGCCACGCGCCTGGGCGGACGCATCGAGGTCGAGAGCGAGCCGGGCAAGGGCGCTGTCTTCACGGTGACGCTCCCCATCGCTGATGGCGCGAGCGGGCCGGCCAGGGTCGCACAGGATCCGCCTTCCCCTCCTGCCGTGCTCGCCGTCTGCGTGGTCGACGACGAGCCGGTGGTGCGCACGCTGATGACCCGCGTGCTCGCCGCCGCAGGGTTGGCGGTGCACGCGTTCGACTCGGCCGAGGCGCTGCTCGCCGCGCCGGAGACGCCGTGCGACGTGCTCGTCACGGACATCAACCTGCCGGGCAAGAGCGGGCTGGCGCTCGTCGACGAACTGCGCGCCAAGCACCCGGCGTTGCGCGTGCTCCTGATCTCGGGATTCACTTCCGAGCCGGCAGAAGCCGTGCGACGGCTGAGCGAAGGCGCGGTGTTCCTCTCCAAACCCTTCGAGCCGGCCTCGCTCGTCGCCGCGGTCACGGCGGCGCCGACACCGGTGGCGCGGGCGAGCTGAGCGCGCGCGCGAGCTGCGGCGCGAGCGTGGCCGCATAGGTCGCGGTCAGGTGGTCGTCGTCGCGGTAGACCACCACGTTGTCGGCGACGGCCGGGCACCGCGCGGGGTCGGGGCAGACCACCGCGCCGAGGTCGAGCGTCTCGACGCCTATCGCCGCCAGCGCGCGCAGCCACGGCTCGTTGCCCTCGTACAACGGCCCGCGCCGCGACGGCGCGAAGGCGCATCCATCGGGGCCGTCATGCTCGAGCAGGCAGCGCGGCACCTTGAAGCCGGGCGCCGGTGTGTCCGCCAGGAACAACACGCGCTCGCCGAGCAACTGCCACCGACGCACCGTGCGCACGAAGGACGAGCGCACCCGTTCGGCGCTGTCTTCGGGCGCGCGCGGCTCACCGTCGACATCGAGGCGGTAGT
Organism: Deltaproteobacteria bacterium; assembly: GCA_016177705.1. GTDB lineage: Bacteria > Myxococcota > UBA727 > UBA727 > VGSZ01 > JACOUT01. Next base: position 378,437 of record JACOUT010000010.1, on the reverse strand, counting down.
AGTCGGCGCGGGTTGCCACGACGATCAGCTCGGGTCTGAGCGCGGCGAGCCGCCGCTCCACGCGCCGTCGCCAGACGTCGCACTGGGGGAACGGACCGCCGACGTTCCTGTTCCACACCGGCACATCGCCGATGGGGCACGCGGACTTGATGAGCGGCACCACGCGCCAGCCCTCGCTCTTGCCCACCAGGTCCAGAGCCGCGAGCCACTGCGCCGCGTGCGAGTCGCCCACCAGCGCCAGGATGCGCGGCGCGTTCTTGGCGCCGAGCAGGCAGTCGAGCACGCGCGCATGCCTCCGATCGGTCACGCACGTCGAGACCCAGGCGTCGGCGTTGTCGGCGGCGGCGAGCAGCGGATCAGGCGTGAGTCGCGGCGGGACGGTGCGCGCGCCCGTCACCATGTCGAGCTCGAGCCCCTCGACGATGCGCCAGCGCGACGAGCCGCGCGCCACCTGCTCGGGCACGAGCACGCCGCGCGGCCCGCGCGGGCGTACCGCACCCCACGAGGTCAACGCGACGGCAACGCCGAGCGCCGTGAGACCGGCGCCGAGCGCGAGGCCGCGCCGGCTCGGCTGCAACTTGGTCGCGTAGCGCAGCGGGTTCTCGACGAAGCGATAGGTGAAGGCGGCGAGCACGCCGGAGAGCAGCACGCCCAAGCCCATCTCGAGCGCGCTCGGCGCCTCGTCACGCCAGGACGCGATGAAGCGCAACACCGGCCAGTGCCACAGGTACCAGGAGTAGGACAGGTTGCCGGCGACGCGCAGCGGCGGCAGCGCGAAGACGCGCCCGCTCCACGACGTCGGCCCGGCTGCGATCACCAGCACGGTGCCGAGGACGGGCAGGAAGGCCCACAGGCCCGGGTAGGGTCGATCGCCGCCGAGCGTGAACACCGAGTACGCGAGCAGCGCCACGCCGATGAGCCCGGCGGAGCTGGCTACGGCGCCGCACAGCGCCACGTTGAAGATCGCGAGCAGCGCGCCGGCGCCGAGCTGCCAGGCGCGCAGCGGTGCGCCGAAGAACGCCCACGGACGGTCGATCTGGGTCAGCCAGACGGCGCCGATGGCCGATGCGACGACGACGAGCGCCACCCCCGCGCCGATGGTCCCGCGGCGTCGTCGCGACAGCGCGCACAGCGCCCAGAGCAGCACCGGCCACAGCAGGTAGAACTGCTCTTCCACACCGAGCGACCAGGTGTGCAAGAGCGGGCTCGGCGTGTCGTCGTTGAAGTAGTCGTTGGCGACGACGGCGAAGCGCAGGTTGGCAGCGAACAGCGCGGCGAAGAGCGCGTCGAGCGCGAGCGAGGCGCGCAGGCCCACCGGGCCGAGCGTGACGCCCACCAGCAGCGTCGTGAGCACGACCAGCGCGGAGGCTGGCAGCAAGCGGCGCATGCGGCGCGCGTAGAAGCGCGGCAGGTCGAGGCGCGCGCGCGGGCCGCGGTCGAGCTCCTTGAGCAACAAGCCGGTAATGAGGAAGCCCGAGAGCACGAAGAAGACGTCGACGCCGACGAAGCCGCCCGGCACCGTGTTCGGCCAGGCGTGGAAGGCCACCACCGCCGCCATGGTGAGACCGCGCAGCCCGTCGATGTCCGGGCGCCTGGCCTCGGCGTTCGCTACCTGTCCGTCTGCCCCCATCGCGCCCTCACTCCGAGGGGGCCACGGCGGGGCAAGCGACCTTCACGTCGAGCGCGCACGCCTTCTTCATCCACGCGGCGCGCTCGTCGCGCCTGGCGCGCGGCGTCGCCTGGCCGCGCGCGAAGCAGGCGAAGCCGTTGGCCTTCGCGCACGTCCGCTCGAGCCAGCGAAGGCGAGCGTCCAGGCCATCGCCCGGCAGCCCCGCCAGCGCGACGCACGCGTTGCCGTCCTTGGCCGCGCACTTCTCGCGCAGCGTGCCCTCCGCCTTCGCGAGGTTCTTCTTGCCGCTGCGACCGCATGCGCCGCTGTCGCCGAGCATGCAGGCCTTGGCGAACCACTCCTCCGACTGCTCCTGCAGACCGTCCTTCTCGGCCATGAAGCCGAGCGCGAGGCAGCCCTCGCGTAAGCCGAGCTCGCAGGCGCGGCGGTAGCCGGGCGACGACGACAGCGGCGCGGGCGGCGGGCTGCGGCGCGCCACCTCGATGCACGACGGCGCCCCACCGAAGTCACAGGCCACCTGCCACCATGACAAGGCCTCGGCTCCCTTGCCCGCCTGGTCGAGCAAGGACGCCGCCCGCGCACAGGCGGCGGCGTCCTGTCGGTCGTTGCAGGTGCTCTGCAGCTCGAGCAGCTCCGGCGTGTCCGGCGGCGCGGCGCTCGGGGTCGCCGCAGTCGGCGCGACGCTCGGGGTCGCCGGCGTCGGCGCGGTGCCCGACGTCGAGGATGGCGCGCTCGCCGGCGGGACAGGCTCGCGACACGAGGCGGACGCGAGACAGGAAGCGGCCGCGACGAGCGAGAGGGAGAGCTTGCGCCACGAGGTTCGCATGGCGCCAGGTTTCGCACGGCGTGCGGATGAAGGGAATCGCGCACGTCAGGTGCGCACCACCCCCGTGACACCCTTGATGCTCTCGAGCGCGGCGATCAGCTCGTCGCTCGGCAGCACGCGCTTGCCGTCGCCGCTCTGCACCGTCACGCGGTAGCCCGCCGGCATCTCGAGGTGCACGCGCGCGGGCACGTTGCCGGGGAACTGCTCGCAGGCGCGCGCCAGCTTCTCGATCAGGACCAGCGTCGCGTCGTCGGCGCGATCGGCGTCGGCCGCGAGCTTCGGATCGAAGCGCTCGGGCGCGGGCAAGGCTCCGCCGGCGCGCGGCACCTCCACCAGCACGTCGAGGTAGCGCGTGCGCGCCATCTGCGCCGCGCTCAACAGCTCCACGCTCTCGGCGCGCATCTTGGGCGTGAGCTGCTTGCCCTCGTCGTCGACGTCGTCGATGAGCGCGCGGCCCTTGACCAGCACCGGCGCGCCGTCTTTCAAGAGCGCCTCGGCCGACTCGTAGACGCGCGAGAAGCACAGGACCTCGGCCTGGCCGAAGGTGTCTTCCAGCGTGACGATGGCCCAGCGCCCGTCACCGGTCTTGAGCTTCTTCTCCTTCATGCTCACCACGATGCCCACGATGGCCGCCTCGGCGTTGTGGCGCACCTGCGTCAGCTCGACCGTCGGCATGGCGCCGAGCTTCTTGGCGTCGTCGAGGTAGCGGTCGAGCGGGTGGCCCGACAGGTAGAAGCCGACGGCCTCGCGCTCGTGCTGCAGCTTCTCGTTGATGGCCCACTCGCCGACGTCGGCGTAGATCTCGGGCGTGGCCGCGCCGCCGCCGCCGCCGAGCATGTCGAACAGGCTGGTCTGGCCGCTCTCCTTGTCCTTCCGCTTCTGCGTCGCCACCTCGAGCGCGCGCTCGGCGGACTCGTAGAGCTGCCGACGCGGCCGCGCGAAGCCGTCCATGGCGCCCGACTTGATCAGCACCTCGAGCATCTTGGAGTTGACCTTGCCCGACAGCTCCTCGAGGAACTGGTAGAGCGAGGTGAAGCGACCCACCTTGGCGCGCGCGTCCAGGATGGCCTCGAGCGCGGCGTCGCCGAGGCCCTTAACCGCCGACAACCCGAAGCGGATGCGCCCGTAGGCCGTGTGGCGGTGCTTGCGTCGCGTGCGCAGCGCCTCGTCGACGGTGTAGTCGACCGAGAACGACGTGCCCGAGATGTTGACGTCGGGCGGCAGCACCTCGATGCCGTGCGCGCGCGCCTCATGGATGTACTTGACCACGCCGTCCGTCGAGGAGACCTCGGTGGTGAGCAGCGCGGCCATGAACTCGATGGGGTAGAAGCACTTCAGGTACGCGGTCTGATAGGTGATGAGCGCGTACGCCGCCGAGTGGCTCTTGTTGAAGCCGTAACCGGCGAACTTCTCGATGGTGTCGAAGATCTCGCTCGCCTTTTGGGCGGAGATGTCGTTGGCGGCGCAGCCGGACACGAACGCGCCCTTCTGCTTCTCCATCTCCTCCTTCTTCTTCTTGCCCATGGCGCGGCGCAACAGATCGGCGCCGCCGAGCGTGAAGCCGGCCAGCACCTGCGCCGCCTGCATCACCTGCTCCTGGTAGACGAAGGTGCCGTAGGTCGGCTGCAACACCTGCTCGAGCCGCGGGTGCGGATACTCGACCTTCTTCTTGCCGTGCTTTCGGTCGATGAAGTCGTCGAGCATGCCCGCCTCCATCGGACCGGGCCGATAGAGCGCCACGCCGGCGACGATGTCTTCGAAGCAGGTCGGCTTGAGGCGGCGACACATGTCGCGCATGCCGCTCGATTCCACCTGGAACACGCCCGCGGTGTCGCCGGCGGCGATCAGCTTGTAGACCTTGTCTTCGTCGAGGTGCAGCAGGTCGACGACGAGCTTGGGCAGCACGTCGCCGGCCTTGCGGCCCGGCACGCGCAGCGCATGCGGGTGGCTGCGCGCCGCGCGCTCACGCTGGTCGGGCGGCAATTGGTTCTCGCGCTCGATGCGCGCGTTGACCAGCGCCTCGGCGCTCTCGATGACGTCGAGGGTCTTCAGGCCGAGGAAGTCGAACTTGACCAAACCGGCGGCCTCGACCTTGTCCTTGTCGAACTGCGTGACCAGCTCGTTGTTGTTGCCCGAGAACAGCGGCACGTACTCGACCAGCGGCTTCTCGCCGATGACCACGCCGCCCGCGTGCATGCCCGCCTGGCGGTAGAGACCCTCGAGCGAGCGCGCCACCTCGATGACCTTCTTGTACTTGTCGTCGCCAGCGGCCAGCTCCTTGAGCTTGGGCGCGAACTCGAGCGCCTTGTCGAAGTCGGGCTTCTTGCCGTCGATCAAGAGCGGCATCGGCTTGGTCAGCTCGTTGATCTCCGTGAAGGAGATGCCGAGCGTGCGCGCCACGTCCTTGATGGCGCTCTTGGGGTTCAGACCTGCGTAGGTGGCGATCTGCCCGACGCGCTCGCGGCCGTACTTGGCGGCGACATACTCGATGACCCGCCCGCGCCGCTCCTGCATGAAGTCGACGTCGAAGTCGGGCATCGAGACGCGCTCGGGGTTCAAGAAGCGCTCGAACAGCAGGTTGTAGGGGATGGGGTCGAGGTCGGTGATGCGCAACGCATAGGCGACGAGCGAGCCGGCGCCCGAACCACGGCCGGGCCCCACGCGCACGCCGTTGCCCTTGGACCAGTTGATGAAGTCCTGCACGATCAGGAAGTAGCCGGCGAAGCCCATCTTGATGATGCACTCGAGCTCGCTCTGCAGACGCGCGCGGTAGCGGTCGCGGTCGACGGCGTAGGGCAGCTCGGCGAAGCGCTTCTCGAGGCCCGACGACGCGCGATCGCTCAGGTAGGCGGGCTCGTCCGGATAGTCGGCGGGAATGGGGAAGGCCGGCAGGAAGTACTTGCCGAGCGTCAGCTCGACGCTACAGCGGCGCGCGATCTCGCAGGCGTTCTCGAAGGCGCGCGCGAAGTCGCCCTTCAACAGGCCCCACATCTCCTCGCCGCTGCGAATGTAGAAGGCGTCGGTCTCGTGCTTGTGCAACTTCGAGTCGCCCCAAGGGAGCTGCTGACGGATCGCCATCAGGATGTTCTGCGCCTCGTGCTGATCGCGCGTGACGTAGTGGCAGTCGTTGGTGGCGACCAGCTCGAGCCCCTCGTCCACGGCGAACTGCGCGAGCTGCGCGTTCACGCGGTCCTGCTTGTCGATGCCGTTCGGCTGCACCTCGAGGAACAAGTTGGTCGGGCCGAAGATGTCCTTGAGCGTGCGGATGACCGCGCGCGCCTTGTCGTGATCGCCGGCCGCGATGGTGCGCCCCACCTCGCCGCCCAGGCATGCGGTCATGGCGATCAGGCCCTCGCTGTGGGCCTTGAGCAGGTGCTTGTCGACGCGCGGGAAGTAGTACTTGCCGTCGATGAAGGCACGCGACGAGAGCTTCTTCAGGTTTGCGTAGCCGGTTTCATTCTCGGCGAGCAGCACCAGGTGGAAGTGCTCCTTCACCTTGTCGGTATGCAGCGTCTCGCCGACCACGCCCGTGACGTATGCCTCCATGCCGAGGATGGGCTTGACGCCGGCCGCCTTGGCCTGTTGGTAGAAGTCGATGGCGCCGAACATGTTGCCGTGGTCGGTCACGGCCACGGCGCCCATCTTCAGCTCCACCGCCTTCTTGACCAGATCCTTGATGCGGATCGCGCCGTCGAGGAACGAGTACTGGGTGTGCAGGTGGAGGTGAGCGAAGTCGGTAGCGGCCATGGCGCCGGTGTCGCAAAGTGGGCGCGCGGTGACAAGCACGCCGCCGTCGCGGCGCGATTCCGTCGTGGCGTGCCGGGCTTGCGCCGCGAACTTCAGCCGGACCGATGGTCGTCACGCCGCGTCAGCGCACGATCACCGGCGCGCGCTGCGGGTGGTCGTACGGCACCGGGCCCTGCCGGTAGCCGAGCGCCACCACGAGCGCGCCGTGCTCACGGCTCATCTTCGCCGCCAGCCGGTCGAGCGCGACGAGCCAGCGGGCTTCATCCGGCGGCGCCTCTGCGGCCTCGAACAGCAAGTCGTGCCCGTCCGCCCCGAGGAAGTTCTCGAGCCGCCAACCAGCCACCTCGAGGGCCTCCAGGCGCTCGAGCGACGCCTTGGGGTCGAGGCGCACCGTGGCCGACCACGCTTGGGGCCGGCGTGTGTCGCGTGTCGACGAGGCTGTGCGGAAGAATGACGCCGCGACCACGCGCAGCGTCGCGCCGTCGTCGATCGACGCGGTCACCGGTGCCATCGGAAAGCCGTCGTTCGACACCACGATCTCGAGCGCGTTCGAAGTGACGTCAGCCGCGCTCGATGCGCGCACGCGCTTCATGGTGTCGGCGTCGTGGTCGCCGAGCGGCACGCCACCCCACTCGAGGGTCGGCTGGTTCTGGTAGCGCAGCGAAACACGCCAGCGGCCCGGCCCGCGTGGGTGCGGCGCCCCCAACCAGGTCGTGAGCGTGCGCCGCGCGCCGGGCGCCAGCGTGAACACCTCACCGGACCGCAGCGCGTTGATGTTGCCGCAGAAGCGGCCCCACGACTCGGGCTGCTTCACCGACGCACGAGCCGCCTCGTCGAGCGGCTCGATCGACCAGGTCAGCATCGGTGTCCGCCAACCCATCTCGCTGCCGTCGCCGGGCTCGACCAACACCAGCGTCGTCGACGAGATATTGGTGAGCGTCAGCTCCGCGTGCGCGTCGCCCTCGAAAGGCAGCAGGCGCAGCTCGGCCTTGAGCGCAGGCGCGGAGATGGTGGCGACCGAGAGCAACAGCGCGTGCAGCATGGAACGATGGTAGCGAAGCGGGCGAATCGCAGCGACGCCGAGACGGCCGCGCCGCTCGCTCTGCGCGCCCCCCACATTGCTTGCTCGCGCGCGGTAAGCTCGGCGCATGAGACCAAGTCCGCCGCGTCCATGAAGGCCCGAGCCGTACGCGTGAGGTACCTGCTGCTGGCCGGCCACCTCGCGCTCACCGCTTGCGCGCACCCCTCGGAGCAGACCATGGCCACCGACCACCGAGGCGAACCCGAGCAGCGCCCGGCCGATGGCGGCGCCGTTTCCAGCGAGCTTCGTCGCATGAGCGACCTGGCCGACCAGGCGATCCGGCGCCAGATCGAGACGTCGGGCCCTGCGGAGACCAGGTACGCTGCCGCCTTCTTCGACGTCCACGCGGCCATGCGTCCGCGCTTCGGCCCCGCCAACGCATGGCTCTACCAGGAGCGCGAGGCGAAGCTGGCGTCGCTCGCGCGCTCGTTCGGTGCGGCGCAGCTCGTGCCACCGGCCATGGATCCGACCGCGCTCGACGCCTTCTTCGCGCGCGTCGACGAGCTGAGCGCCGCGCTCACCGGGCGCGGCCTGGTCGTCGAGACCAGCGGCGTGCTGACCGGCGCCGTCGCCTGGCGTCCGGTCCAGGTCCGCGGTCTTGCGCTGCGCGTCGTCGACCGCGAGCGCACCATCGTCGCGGCGCCGCCGTACGCGACGTCGCCGGCGAAGGAGCTCACACCTTCCTTCACCGCCCTGCTCTTCCCACCCAGCGAATTGTCGACCACCGAGAACCTGACTGCACGTGTCCAACCCGGCGCGCTGCTCGGTGCGCTCGATGGAGTGTTCGTGTTCGCGTTGCCACCGCAGCACACCGCCGATGTCGACGACGGAACCATCAGAGCCGCCGTGGTCGACGCCTGGTTCGGCCTCGACGTCCTGCAGGATCGACCGGATCTGGCGGGCGCGCTCGGCGCGCAGCAGGTAGCGCTCGAGCGCGGCGTGCTCATGGTGACGTCGAGCAGGGCGCGCGGCGGCGCGGTCGTCGAGCGGCCCCCGGGTGCTCACGCGTTGCTGTGGACGATCCTCGATGGCGTGCGTGCCGAGCGGACGGTGACGACCTGGTAGGTGCCGGCACCAGCGGCTCGACCGCGACCCGCTCCCCGACCGGCGCCTGCCGATGCGCTAGAGCGCGACGTCGAAGCGCAACGTCTCGACGAAGTCGTAGCTTCGTCGGTTGCCCGCCTTGTCCGACAGCACCAGCTCCTGCAGCCCCCAGATGCCGGGCGGCGAGCCCACCGGCAGCACCACGTCGATGCGGTACTCAGCCCACGTGGTGGGGTCGCCGTCGAAGAAGGTCGACCAGAAGTTCGCGTGGTAGGCGTATTGGAAGTGTGAGATGCCCTGCGGGTCGAGCAGCCGGTAGCTCATTTGCCCAATGCCCGACAGGTCGTCGCGCGCCAGGAACGTGATGTCGACGACGGTCTCGCCGTTTGGTGCCTCGGGCTGCGTGGGGGCGGCCTCGATGGTGATGGCATGCAAGCCGGCGCTCGGATCGTCGACGAGGCAGACCTCCGGGCGCGTGGTGTCGGGCTGGGTCGTGGTGATGGCGATGCTCACCAGCGGTTGGTGCAGCGGCGAGTCGGAGAACCGTTGCTCGCCGGTGTTGCCGGCGACATCGACCATGCGCGCGTAGACCGCGCCGTAGTCGCCCGACAGGCGGTGGTCGGTGACCAGCAGCTCCACCGCAGCCTCGAAGATGCCCGGCGCTTCGGTGGGCGCCCAGGTACCGTAGCTCTCGATGGCGTAGCCGGTGCCCGGCGCTGCCAGTGCGGCGTAGACGCCGGCATAGGCCTGCAGCGTGCCGTTCTCCTCGACGCGCCACGTGGCACACACGCGGTGCAGCCCATGCGACACGCCGCCCTGCTCGACGACGTCCTCGAGCAGCGTCAGCGCCATCGATCCAGGCAGGTAGCGTGGCGCCTCCAGGTCCTCGAGCGGGTTGTCGATGTGCAAGCGCCAGCCGAAGTCGTTGACGCCCTCGAGGCGTTGGTTGCCCACCTGGTCGGTGACCACGATCTGCGGCGCGCGCCACGACCCCGCCTTGGCGTGTCTGCTGAGCACGAACTGTCCGCGCAGCACCGAACCTGCCTGGTCGACCGGTTGGAGGTAGAGATCGACGTAGGTGCCCACCTCACTGAAGATGCGCGTGTAGGCGTGCGACGCGCCGGCGAAGACTGCGTCGTCTGTGTGCAGCCCGATCTCGATCGTGACGAGCTTGTCGTCTTCAGGTAGCCCCTCGGCGCGCACGGCCACGCGCGTAATCTTCCCTGGGTAGGTGAAGTCCGGGAACAGGTTGAGCACTTCGAACGTGAGCGCCTCGTCGATGCGCGACAGGTAACGCGTGCCGTGCATGATGCGATCGCGCACGAAGCTGAACTTGTCGGGCGCGCGCGACCGCACCAACTCGGGATTGAGCACGAAGTCGGCGATGGTCTCGGCCAGGTCCTCGTCGGGGTTTTTCGCGTGCGCGTAGGCGCTGACGAACTCGGTGGTCGAGGTGGTCGACCAGCCGCTCGGCGCCGCATCGTCCAGGAACCAGCCACCGAGCGCGACCCACTCGTCTCTGATCGACGCCGACAGCACGCCGGCCCAGAGGAAGTGCGCCTTCTCGTGCAGGATCAACCGGTGCATGTGGTGGGGGTCGGTGGTGAAGGCCGATGCCATGAATTCGAGGTAGCCGTCCCCGTCCGCGGGGCTCGGTGAGGGCCAGGCCACCGCGGGCGCGGCGGCGTACCACGGGTGCGGCACGCCGTCCGTCCGGCGCACCAGCCAGCGCAAGCCGCTGAGGGCGTGCAAACCGTCGGGCATCTCCTCGAACACGTCGATGATCTCGACCAGCTCGTCGGCGTGAAAGGGCTGGAAGCTGCCGGCATCCTCGCCGGTGGTGCGCGAGGTGAGCTGCTGGTAGTCGGGCACCAACGTGGAACAGCCGAAGCGCTCGTTCAGGATGCGTTCCACCGCGGCGAGGTCGGAGCCGTCGCGGGTCAGGTAGCGCACGACGGCGTGGTGCAGGCGCTTGGAGAAGAACGAACCGCGCACGCCGTCGACGTCGACCAAGCGAGGAGCGGCGTAGGCGAACGCGTCGGCCGAGACGCGCACCAGATCGCCCGCGTCGCCGTAGCGCACCTCGAGATCGTCGGCGAGCGCGCGTGTGCTCAGCACCCACTTGGAGGGCGGCAACTGCTGCAGCCCGTAGGGCGAGCGCACCGCCGTCGGCACGGCGCGCAGCGTGCGCAGCAGGCGATAGGCATGTTCCTGGCTCCACGGTTCCTCTTCGTCGGAGAGCACCACGTGGTAGTCGTGCAGCAGCTCGTCGGCCGCAGCCAGCTCAGGAATTGGCACTTCCTCGTCGAGGAAGGCGACCACCGGCGGCGTGACGACGTAGGCGGTCTCCTGGTGACCAGCGCGGCTCTCGTCCTCCTGCCACAGGTAGCTGAACTCGCCCCCGGGCAACGGCTCGGCGGCGAGGTCGACCGACTGCGCGGCCACCGCGAACCCTTGGGCAGCGTCGGCCGCGATGACAATGGTGCGCGTGGGCGGCGAGCGATGGCCCGTGACGTCGAGCTTGAGGGTGTACCGCCCGTCCGGCAGGTCGTCGAAGCGATAACGCTCTCCGCTCACGACGGTGCGTGCCTCGAGCCACGCGTCGCTGCTCAAGATGACGCGCGCGCTGGTGCCGGCCACAAGCCCCTCCACCACGCCCTCGACGCTGCGCTGGGCGACAACGATGACGCCGGGCTCGGTGTCCTCGGGCAGGCCGAAGGGATCGCCGGGCGGCGAGGCGACCGAGGGCGGCGGTCGCGCGGTCCCGAGGTCCGGCGTGGCTACGGCGCCGGTCGTCGGCGGCAGCCACGACACGGCCGGGGCATGGTAGTCGCCGCGCGCCAGGTCGAGCTCGCCATCGTGCCTCGGGTCCGGCTCGGCACCGCAAGCGGCCACGACGAGGAGCAGACCGCACCATGTGGGATTTGGTGTACGCCGCAGGTCGAGCATCGCACCTCCAGGGCGGCGACCGCGCCACTGAGTCGGTCGTGCCCTGCGGTACATCGGCAGGTCGGGCGTGATCTCGAAGGGTCGCTGACGACTCAGCTACCCGTCACGACGGGTTGACCCTGACCCGCCTGCCGCACTCAGAAGACGTCGTCGTCGCTGATCACGACCGAGACGGGGCCGCCGCGAAACTCCGGCGCGGAGAATCCCCTGGCTGCGCGCACGATGCACTGCAGGAGCGCGTTGTCGCGGGGCGGCGTCACCAGGCGGACGCGGCCGCTCTCGACCGAGAACTCGACCCGCTTCAGGTGAGGCGGCGGCTCACCCTCGCAGTCGACGTCCATGAGCTGCTCGAGCACCAGCGCCCGCGCCTCGTCGCGCGACGGCCTGCTCGCGCGGGCCTCCGCGCGCGCCGCCCGCGCCGCGTCGCGGGCGGCTTGCTCCTCGTCGATGGCGTCGCCCACCGAGCCCGCGAGCCCACCGATGGCGCGCGCCACCTCGGCCGCACCCTCGGCCTGCCGCAGCGCCTGGGCCTGCTCCTCCAGGCGCACCGCGGTCTCGGGCGACACGCCGTCGACGTCGCCCTCGATGCGAAGCTCGCCGTGCCGTGCTCGCTCGTCGTCGCCCAGCGAGGAGGCGACCACCACGCACATGGCGCACATCGACAGGCCACCGAGCGCGCACAGCGCCAGCACCAGACCAACCCGTGACCCGGAGCCACCTTTGGCCGGTGGTGACGGCGTCGCCGCGGCGAGCATCGGCAGCGGCGCCACCGTGCCGGTCGGCTCAGTGGCGCGCGTGGCCAGCACCTGCTGCGCTACCTTGCCGAAAGCGTCGCCGGTCTCGGTGGCGGCGTCGGGCGCGAGCGAGTCGATGCGCTTGAGCGCCTCTTGCAGCTCGGCGAGCGCGGCGAGCGCCGTCGACGAGCGCCGCGCGGGGTCGCGCTCCATGAAGTGCAGGATCACCGCCTCCACGTGCGACGGCACGGTGGCGAGCGCGTTGCGCGGCGGCTGCAGCGGCTCGATGAGCTGCTTGACCAGCATGGCGTGCGGTGTGGCCGCTTCGAAAGGGAAGCGACCGGTGACCAGCTCGTACAGGATGACGCCCACCGCATAGACATCGGAGGCCGCGGTCGCCTGCTGACCCTGTAGTTGCTCGGGGCTGATGTAGCCGGGCGTACCGACCACCGAGCCCGTGGACGTCGCCAGCGTGGCCGCGTTCGCTCCCCCCTGCAGCCGCACGATGCCGAAGTCGATCAGCTTGGCGATCTCGTCATGGCCCTCGGCCTCCTGCAGAAACACGTTCTCCGGCTTGAGGTCTCGGTGCACGATGCCCTGCTTGTGCACGGCGGCGAGCGCGCGGCACAGGTCGGCGCCGATGCGGAACGCGTGGCGCCACTCGCAAGGCGTGCCCATCAGCGCGCGCAGCGAGCGGCCCTGCAGCAGCTCCATCACCAAAAAGCACTTGCCGTGATCGCAGCCGCTGTCGAGGAAGGTGACCACGTTCGGGTGGGAGAGCGAGGCCAGCGCCTGCGTCTCGCGCATGAAGCGCGCGACGAACTCCTGCGACGCCGCGCCCTCGCCCTTCACCACCTTGAGGGCGACCAGGCGGCCGGTGTTGCCATGGCGCGCGACGTAGACGCTGCCCATGCCGCCGGACGACAGCGGCCGCTCGACCTGCCAGCGGCCGCCGAACACGAGTCCGACGTTGGGGTCGTCGCTCACGGGCGTGAGCGTAGCAGAACAGCATCCGTGGGCCTGCACGTGGTGTACCCTGCCCGCGTGATCGAGCGCAGCCTGCACGCGAGGCGTCACCGCAGGTGGACGTCGTGAATGCGCGGGTCTCTCCGTGCGCCACCGTCGTGTGCGCCGTCGTCGCGGTGGTCGCCGTGACCGCGTGCCACCGCCCGTCCCGTCCGGTCGATACCCGCGCCGCGCGCGGCGTCAGCGTGGCTCCGCTCGGCGATCCGGCGCTGCCCGCGCTGGTCAAGGACGGCGACGCGGTGTTCTTCGTCGGCAACTCTTTCCTCGGCTGGCACGACCGGCCGCTGCCCGAGTGGGTTGCCTCGCTCGGCCGCTCGATGACGCCGCCCGTCAGCCTCGAGGTGGGGTCCGACATCGTGTTCGGCAACACGCCGCTTGCCGGCTTCCTCGAGCACCCGGCGACGCAAGCCGCGCTCGCCTCGCGCAGCTACCGGGTGTGGGTGCTGCAAGGAGAGGACTACGAACCGGTCGATCACAAGGCGGCGTTTCACCAGGCGGTGCGCGACTTCAACCGCGCCATCGTCGCCTCGGGTGGGCGCACCGTGCTGCTCATGACCTGGGAATTCCCCTGGCGCCCGTTCATCCAAGAGCTGGCCGCCTCGTACGACGAGATCGGGCGCGAGCTGTCGATCCCGGTCATCCCCGCCGGCTGGGTGTTTCACGACGCCGATCTGGCGCTGCCCGACGGCAAGCGTCCCTTCTGGTTGACGGCGGACGCGGAGCACCCCGAGGGGACGCTGCACCAAAACGAGCACGGCACCGTCGCGAACACCTACGCCACCTTCGCGTTGTTGACCGGACGCAACCCGCATGGCCAGCGCTTCGCTGCTCCCGGCAACACCTGCGACGACGCCACGCTGCACCTGCTCTCCGACCTGGCGTTCGCCGAGGTGGCGCCGAGGCTGCAGGCGATCGTCGGCGCGCCCGTCGACGCGGCGCCGGTACGGTAAGGGAGCGCCCGATGTGGACCACAGCGGCGCTCACGCGCATCCTAAGGCGGCGACTGCTACGGCGGACCGAACCGTCGCTCGAGAGCGTCGCCAGCAAGAGCTGGCAGATCGCGCCCGCCGAGACCACCACGCCGGGACCGGCCGTGTACCTGCCCGGGCAGCTCGAGCGCGTCACCGGCTGGGAGTTCTCCGACAAGAACCCGGCGCCCGAGATGGCCGGCGGCGTGGAGGTCCACCACCGGGCCACGCGCTCCTTCCTGCTCGAGGACGCGTGGCTGCTCGACGGCACGCTGTCCAAGGGCGCGGCGTGCTCGTACCTGCAGCATCGTGAGCAACGGTGGCCGCAGCTCAAGGTCGACGTCGAGATCGCGCGCGGCGCCGTCTACTGCACGCCGGGCGGCAACCGCTACTTCGGTCAGTGGCTGCTCGACGATTGCCTGAGCTATCCGCTCGCGGCAGCCGAGGGTGTGCCGGTCACCACCGCCAGGGCCTTGAGCCCGCACGCCAAGGTGTACGAGGAGTGGCTCGGCATGCGGCCCACGCGCGTCACCAACGCACGGCTGCGCGAGGCCATCATCTTCGACGACGTCGGGCAGAACCGGCACAAGAGCCGCCGCTGCGCCGAGCTGAAGGCGAAGCTGCTCGTGCACGTGCCGGCCACGCCGCACGCCGGCGTGTTCATCCTGCGCGGAACCTCTGGTGATCGCAGGGTGTTGATCGACGAGCTCGCGGTGGCCGAGCGCCTGCGCGATCGCCGCGGCTTCCGCATCGTCGATCCGATGGCCCTGGACCTGCCGGCGCTGCTGCAAGCGTGCGCGGGCGCGCGCGTGGTGTGCGGTGTCGAGGGCAGCGGCCTGATGCACGGCATCATGGTGCAGCCGCCCGGCGGCGTCATCATGGCGTTGCAGCCGCCCAACCGCTTCGTCGCGGTCTACAAGCACATCGCGGATCGCGACGGCGGCACCTTCGCCTTCGTGGTCGGCCAGCAGGCCGGCGAGGACTTCACGGTCGACGCCGACGAGGTCGAGCGCACGCTCGACCTGCTGCCCGCCTCGGTTGCGCGGTGACGCGCGCCGACCGTCACGCCTGACCGGCGGCTGCGGCGTAGGCCGCCTCGATGCCCTGGCGCGCGCTGTCGAGCAGCTCGTAGCGCCGTCGGTACATGGCGCGCTTCTTCGACGGCACCTCTTCGACCGGCTTGTGCGCGCCGTCGAGCGGCAGGCGGTACAGCTCGGCGTCGAACGGCGTGCCGCCCCGCTCGGCCCAGATCTCGTCGTAGTTCACTTGCAGCTTGTCGACGGCGCTCTTGCCGAAATAGGCGGCGCGGTGCACGCGCGCCGAGTCGGCGACCGCGTAGATGACCTCGATGCCCGCGGCGCGGCACAGCATGCGAAACAGCTCGACCAGAAAGTCGCGCGGACGCATGCCGTGCAGCGCCTTGGTCAAGTCGCGGTAGGTGTCCTTCGCCGTGTCGAGCGCGCGGCCCTGCACCGCGCCGATCCAGACGGCGCGACGGCCGTCCTGGTCAGCGCCGAGCGAGAACGCCAGCGAGTAGACCCGCTCCTCGCCGACGAACAGGTTGACCACCAGCGGGCCTTCGCGCGTGAACCATGGCGCGTGATCGAGCACCACGGTCAGCCCGGGCGCGATCGCCGCCAAGTCGAGCAGGGTGCGCGAGCCGTCGGCGTCGACGGCCAGGCCAGGCGTCGCGGCAGCGGTCGCCAGGTGCTGCACCAGGTGCGCCACTCGCTTCTTCGCCGGCCACTGCGCCGTCACGTACGGCCACGACACCACGCCGAACAACGTCGGGCGTGCCGACAGCACCCGCGACGTGTAGGAGCCGGGCGGCGCCTGCACCAGCGGCGCCAACAGCTCGTCGAGCTCGAGCGCGGTGCGCACGTAGCCGACGCGGCGAGCGAAGCGACGCACGGGGTTGCGCGCTTCGACGACGGACGAGCATCGCCACCAGTACCGCCAGTCCGCCATCGTCTCCTCACCGGGTCGATCGCCGGTCGCCGCCGCGACGCTCCGCCTCGCGGTCGGCGAAGGCAACGCGGACCGCGCTCCGCTTCTACCCCATCAGTCCTCGAAGTAGGGCCCATCGTAGCTGGGCGGCTGGTCGTGGCCTGCCCCGATGGTCGGCGTACCGCCACCAGCGACCGTGTTGCCGCGCGCCGTCAGCCGCCGGCCGCCCCAGGCGATGTCGAGGCTGCCGCCGCCCTGATGGACGAAGCTGTTGTTCTCGAGGATGACGTCCTCGAGCGGCTCGATGCCCGCTGCGCCGTAGCCGTCGTTCTGCGGCGAGACCGCGACCGTCCACGCCGCGCTGGCTCCGCCGCCGTCGCCACCGCCGAAGATCGAGTTGGCGATGACGATCTTGCTGGTGGTCCAATTGACGTAGTTCCCCGTCGTCGGGTTCTGCCCGCCCGACGCCAGCCAGTCGGTGGCGTAGGGATTTGGCCCGCCCGAGTGCAGCTTGAGCGCGTGCACGCTCGAGTCCGAGTAGGGGTTCTCGATCTGGCAGTGGCGCATGACGCCGCGCTCCCAGCCGACGATGCGCACCGTCCCCTGCGCCGTGCCGCCGAAGAAGCTGTCTAGGAACACCAGGCGCGAGCCGTTGCCGTAATACAGGTAGTCGCCCGAGGTGCCGTTGCCCTGCATGTGGCAATCGACGAAGAACACGTCCTCGGTGTTGGTGTAGGCCGACTGCGGGATGGTGCCGAACGGATCCACCGGCGAGAAGCCGATGCCGGACATGCTCATGGTGCCGGTCGCATCGCAGCCGTCGAACAGCACGCGGCTGCCGTTCGACTGGCGAAAGCCGGCGCGCGTGGTCACGTTGCTGACGCGGATGTCGCGCGCGAAGTTGGCGGAGTCGGGCGCGTCGGTGCCCACCGCCACGGCGTCGAAGCTCGGGTTGGCGCCGGTGCCGAAGGCGTCGACGTGCACGTTGGTCAGCGGATCCTGGATGCTGAGCGTGGCACCTGCCCAGTCCTCGCCACGCCGGAAGAAGTAGCGAGAGTTGCTCGCGAACGCTGGCAGCGTGGTCCGCGTCTGCTGCGTCGCGCCGGCGGGCGCGCCGGTGAAGTTGCCGGTGCGGCTGATGGCGAAGGTCGGCAACGACGAGGGGTCATCGACGGTGATGGTGACGGAGGCGGTGGCCGGCGGGTCGACGCCGTCCGTCGACGTCACCGTGACGGTGTAGCTGCCGGGCGCGCGGAACACGTGCGCCGCCAGCCCGCCCCCAAACGGCTCCGAGTTCCTGCTCATCCCCGAGATGGTGTGCGTGCCCGAGCCCGGATCGCCGAAGTTGAACGCGTGCGTGATCTGCCGGAACGAGCCGCCCTGCGACGCGTCACCGATGCCGGGCGTGATGCTGAACGCGCCCGTGGCGTCGAAGTGGACGGCGAGCGGCGCATAGCCGCTGGTGGGCGACGCCACCAGGCTCGGCGTCACCGTGCTGGCGCCGCCGCCGCCGACCGTGACGGTGACGGAGGCCGCGTCGCTGGCGCCGTCGTCGTCGGTGACGGTGGCGATCACCTCGAACATGCCGGCAGCGGTGAAGGTGTGCGAGCCCGTCGAGGCGGCGAGCGTGTCGCCGTCGCCGAAGGCGATCACCACGCTGGCGATGGACCCGTCGCTGTCGCTGGAGGCGCTCGCGTCGACGTCAACCGTGAGCGGCAGGTTGCCGACGATGGGATCGACCTGCAGCGCGGCGACGGGCGCCACGTTGCCAGTGCCGGGCGTCGCCGCCACTTCGTCGGAGGCGGCGCTCTCGCCGGCAGCGTTCACCGCCGTCGCCACGTAGAAGTAGGTAGCGCCGTTGTTCAGTCCGTCATCGAGGAAGGGCGAGGTCGACGGTGCGCCCACCTGCTGGTACGGCCCGCCCGAGACATCAGCGCGTTTGACGCGATAGCCGAGCGCCGACGCCGAGCCGGTCCAACTCAGCGTGACGCTGGCGTCGCCGGGGACGGCGTTGAGCGCGGTCGGCGCGGGCGGCACGCCCTCACCTTCACCCTCACCTTCACCCTCGCCCTCACCTTCGCCTTCGCCTTCACCTTCACCCTCGCCTTCGCTCGGCGCGGCGCATCCGTCGCACCCACCACAAGCTGGGGCGGCGATCGCGAGCGCGAGCGTGAGCGAGGCGGAGACGCGGCGCAGGAGCCTCATACGCTCCTTCTGACATCAGGCCGGCACGGCGCCAAGCGCCGTACCGGCCGAGCGATCACGCTCACCGTGCGACCGGCGCTGCGGTCAGCCGTTGAGCTGCGGCAGGTGCGGCCGCACCGAAACGGCGGCGTCGGCGCTCATGCCGTCCTCATCGGTCACCGTCACGGAGAGCCCGAGCAACTGCCCGTCCGCCGCCATCGGGTCGGCCATGATGACCGGCCAGCCGACCAGCACGCACGCGTCGTGCTCGTCGTCGTCTTCGGCCATCGCCGTGATCGCAAGCGCGTCGGCCTGCTCGCCGTTCAGCTCGGTGCGCACCTCGAGCCACACCTTGTCGGGGTCGAGCGCGGTGGCGCGCAGGCTCATCCACACGTGATAGCCACCCTGCACGCCGAGGTTGAGCGGCACGTCTTGCCCCTCGGTGAGCGCCTCGAAGGCGCTCTCGCCCGTGCCGATCTGCACGGTCGGCTCGGGCCCGCCGGCGGCGCAACCGCCGACGAACGCCACCGCCAGCACCGTCAGCACGGCGCCAGCGCGCAGCGCACGTCGACGCAGCGCCGGCGTGAGCCCGAGCACCGCGAGCACGGCGATGGCGCCGAGCGGCGCGCGCCCGTCGGTCTCGGCGCACGCGCAGAACAGGCCCGGCGCGCGCGGCGGCGGCGGCGTCAGCAGCGTGCGGCCCGGGCGCGCCGGCTCGGGCAGCGTCCGCTGATAGAAGTCCGACGGCACGCCGTCGGTGGGGACCTCGCAGGTGAGGCCGCCCTGCCCGTCGGAGACGGCGATGAAGCCTTGGTCGCACGAGCAGGTGGTGGTGAGGTTGACGGCGATGCAGCGGCCGTTCGGCCCGCACGAGGCGGTCAGGCACGGATCGGGGATGATGCCCCCGGTGATGTTGTCGACGTCGCCCGGGTTGACGAACGACATGCGCGCGTCCTGGCAGACCACGGCGGCGCTGCCGTTGCTCCCTACGGTGGCGCGCGCGGTGGCCTGTGCGAGGCAAGCGCAGCCGGTGTCGCCGTCGGCGGTTTGGCGACACAGGCCGCCGGCGCCGCAGGTGGTGAAGTCGCAGGGCTCGACCGGCGGCTGCTCGCCGGTGGTCGGGCACATGTCGACGCCGTCGACGACGCGCGACAGGTTGTGCTCGCGCGCCACGTCGCCACCGGTGGAGCGGCGGAACATGGGGTCGGTGCGCATCTCCTCGGCCGACAGGCGGGTGTACAGGCGAGTCATGTAGGGCTGGCCGTCGAGCACGTCGAGCAGCGCCTGCTGCGCCGCCTCTTGGGTCTCGTCGCCGACCGGCGAGTTGCGCACCAGCTCGAGGAAGGGCTCGCTGCTGCCCGCGAATTCGGTGACGAAGCCCTGGCCGCCGGCCTCGTCGACCTTGCGCGCGACCAGCGAGGTCCAGTTGGTGCCGTTGCCACCCCAGACGTTCCACGGGTCGTAGGCGATCTCGGCGTCGTTGATGGAGAGCGCGGGCCAGTTGGCCGGCTCGTAGCGCTGGTCGCCGAGGATGGTGACCAGGATGCCCATCTCGGGCTCGGCGGCGAGCGCCGTCAGGCGGATCGGCACCATGGGCGCGTCGCCGGGCAGGGTCAGCTTGAGCGGTGCGATCTGCGAGACGTCGGCGTCGGGCAAGAGCTTGAGCGCGAGGAACTTCATGCCCTCCTCGGTGTAGGTCTGGATGTAGGGCTCCATCGGGCTGGTGATGCGATAGCCGTTGGTGGTGAGCCACTCGACGAGCGCGGCGCTCGACTCGGACTCGACCACGGCGACGTCGTAGGGGCCGACCTCCAGGCGCAGGTCGACGGTGACCTCGCCGTTCTCGCCCGGCGCCGAGGGTGGCGGCCCGCCGCCGGCGTCGGCGTCGACGCCCCAGTACCAGCAGTCCTCCGGCGGATAGAAGATGGGGCCGGTGTTGGCGGCGAGCGAGGTGAGCGCGAGCTGCGGGAACACCTCGAGGCTCGCCGGGTCGGGCACCGCGCCGAGCGGCAGCACCCAGGTGAAGTCGGCGTCGCCGCCGGCGTAGCCGATCTGCACGACCATGGTCGTGCCCACGCCGGGCTCGACCGAGAACAGGATCAGCTCAGCCTGCTGATCGACGGGAGACTGGGAGCAGAAGAAGCCGCCGCACGCGATGGCCTCCCGAGCAGGGAGCAGCACCACCGACGCGAGCGCGAGCGCAGCGAGCACGAACCTCATGACGCACCTCCAACAAGGCGGAACCAAGCCGGCACAAGCACGCAAGAGCCGCGCCAAAGATGTGCGCGGCGTCATGCCCGCGATCGTGGCGTCCGCACGCGCCGTTCCTCAAAAAACTGCGGTGGCGGACAGGATCGCAACCTCGAGCACGCAGGTCAGCGCGACATCTCGATGGCCGCCACTACGAGCGCTGCCAGCACCGCCATCACCGACGCACCCACGGCTGCACCGTAGAGAAACCAACGCTTGCGCACCGCGGCAAACGCGGCGGCCATGGCGGCGGCGGGTGGTGAGGCATCTTCCGCCGTCGGCTCGTCGAGCGCGGCAAGCAGCGGCGCACCGGCGCCATGCTGCGGCGGCCCCGGCGACTTGGCGCGCGGCGAGCGCTGCACGCGCATGGTCTCGTCGTCGGCGTCGAGCTGGCGACGAGCCTTGAGCGGTCCAGAGGCGCGCGGCTGCAGCGGGTCGGCCGGCAGCGCGCTCGGCGCGGCCGGCTGCATGCTTGGCCCAGGCATGGGCGCGACCGACAGACGGGCGGAGAGCTCCATGTCGACGTCGAAGCCCTCGACCGGCATGCCCTCGGGGATTGAGGACCCAAAAGGGATCAGCTCCGCGAGCAACTGGCGCACGTGCGGTTCGGGCGCGAGGTAGACGCGGCAGCCGGGCAACAGATCCTCGACGGCGCCGCGGGCCTCGGGGTCACCCACCACCACCTGAATGGCGCCGCGCTCGTCGCGCCGCACCGGGCAGGCGCCGAGCTCGCGCAGCGTGCGCGCGATCGGCTGCGGCAACGGCACCTTGGCCGCGCTCGCGATCAAGACGCGGTTCGCCACCGGCAGACCGACGATCTCGGCGACGGCGCGCACCACCTTGTCGGCGTCGGCGCCGGCGGCGATCAGGCGACCGACCAGGCTCGTCGACACGTGCGCGGGCACCTGCGCGGCGCGCGCGACCACGTCCTGCGTCACCGCGCCCTGATCGATCAACAGCTCGGTGATCCCGTTGCCCGGCACAGCGCGACCATAGCAAGAGTTGCCGGTCGGGCTCACGCGCAGCGATTGACGGCGCGCGGGTCGTGGCCGATGAACGGCGTCAGCGACGGGTCGTCGCACCAGCAGGAGACGCCGTGTCCGACGAGCGCAAGATCAGCACCGAGAAGCGCGGCCACCTGCTGCTCATCGGCCTGCAGCGGCCGAAGAAGCTGAACGCCTTCGACGCCGACATGCTGACGCAGTTCTCGCGCGCCTACGTCGAGATGGAGCGCGACCCCGAGGTGCGCTGCGGCGTGGTGTTCGCGCACGGCGACCATTTCACCGCCGGCCTCGACCTGGCCGACGTGGCGCCGCGCATCCTCGCGGGCGAGCTGGCGCTCGGCGCCGGCGACATCGACCCCTGGGGCGTGCACGGCCCGGCGCGTAGCAAGCCGGTGGTGATCGCGGTGCACGGGCGCTGCCTGACCATGGGCATCGAGCTGTGCCTGGCGTGCGACGTGGTGGTGGCGGCGCGCTCGACGCAGTTCGCGCAGATCGAGATCAAGCGCGGCATCTTCCCCTTCGGCGGCGGCACCTACCGCCTGGTTCATACCGCGGGCTGGGGCAACGCCATGCGCTGGTTGTTGACCGGCGACACCTTCGACGCGGTCGAGGCGCACCGCCTCGGCCTGGTGCAGGAGATCGTCGACGATGGCGCCGAGCTCGAGCGCGCGCTCGCCATCGCCAGCACCATCGCCGAGCAGTCGCCGCTCGGCGTCATGGAGACCATCGCCTCCGCGCGTCGCTCGCTGCTCGAGGACGACGCCGCCAAGGCGCTGATCCCGAACCTGCAGCGCCTGATGGGAAGCGAGGACGCGCAAGAGGGCATGGCGAGCTTCCTCGAGCGCCGGCCGGCGCGCTTCACCGGTCGCTAGCTCGCGCGAGCGTGGTACAGGAGCCCTCACAGGAGCCGTCATGCGCGTCGTCGTGATCCTGCTCTTCGCCTTGGCGGTGCCTGCGCGCGCGGGTGAGCGCTGCTTCGATTTGTCGTCACCGTTGGCCGCGCCGCCGCGCGCCGGCCTGCCGCTGCCCACGAGCGGGGGCGACGCCAGCACCGCCGGCAAGCAGGGCGAGCTCGTGTGGGCGCAGCGCCGTGGCGTGGTCAAGCGGCCCATCGAGAAGATCCGCGCCTTCCTGGAAGACCCGCGCCACTTCAAGGACACCCAGGTCGACGAGATGACGCTGGTGCCGCTGCCGACCGGCCCGCTGTTGAAGCACCACCAGGTGCGCTCGCTGGTGCGACCGTTCCCGCTCGTCACCGTCGAGTGGACCGACGAGTGGTCGACCAGCCTGCTCGCCGGGTCACCGGCTCGCCCCGACGCGGTCCTAATCGCGTACCAGAAGGTCGCCGGCACGAGCTACATCGCGCACTTCTGCGGCACGCTGGTGCTGACGCGGCTCGACGACCAGACCACCGACGTGGCGCAGTACGAGGAGGCGAACATCACCGGCCGCAGCCACGACGAGATGAAGCGAGGGCTGGCCGACATGCTCGACACGCTGCGAGCGCTGCCGTGAGCCCGACGCGCGGCGAGCGCGACGTCGCCATCGACCAGTTCCGCGGGCTGTCGATCGCCTTGATGGTGGTCGTCAACTACTTCGAGCACGTGCGCGCGATGCCGGCGTGGGTCAAGCACGCGCCCGACATCGGCATCACCATCGCCGACTTCGTCGCGCCCGCCTTCATCTTCGCCATCGGCCTTACCTTCGGCGGCTCGGTGCGGCGGCGCTTCGCCGCGCAGGGCCCGCAGCGGACCATCGAGCACGTGCTCAAGCGCGCGCTCGCCCTCATCGGCCTCGGCCTGTTGTTCACCATCGGCGAGCAGAGCTACGGCTTCAACCATGGCCAGCCCTGGGGCACCTTGCAGGCCATCGGCGTTGCCATCGCGCTCACGCTGCCCGCGCTCTGGCTCGCGCCCATGGTGCGCCTGGTGCTCGCGCTCGCGCTGGTCGCCGGCTACCAGACGCTGCTCGGCCACGGCTGGCTCGACATCGTGCTGGCCGCGTCGCACGCCGGCATCCAGGGCTCGCTGAGCTGGACGGCGCTGTTGCTCCTCGCCACCGTGTTCGCGGACCTGCGGGCGTCGCGCGCGCGCTTCCTCGCGCTCGCTTTCGCGCTGCTCGTCGCCGGCCTGCTGCTCGCGCTCTGGTTCCCCATCAGCAAGCACCGCATGAGCGTCAGCTTCGACTTCGTGGTGGCGTCGAGCGCCGCGCTCGCCTTCGCGCTCGTCGAGCTGTGGGTGGCGGCGCGGGCGCCGGTGCGGGCGCTGGTCACCTGGGGCAACAACCCGCTCGTGCTGTACGTGACGCACCTGGTGCTGTTGTCGGTGTTCCTGGTGCCGGCCGTGCCCTGGTGGCACGTGGAGGCGTCGGTGCCACAGGCGCTGGTGCAGGGCGTGGCGTTCGTCGCCGTGCTGCACGTGTGGGCGCGTTTCCTCGAGCGGCGCACCATCTTCGTCGCGCTGTAGGCGCCGAATGGGGTCGGTCAGCGGAGCGGCGGAGGGCGCGGCGGGAAGCGGGGGCTGCCGCCGCTCCGCTGGTCCTCGGCCCCTTTTGCGTCGTGCTTGCTTGCGCGGCCGCCGCCAGCCGTTGGCGTTCGGGTCCTTCGGCGGCGGCATCGTGCGCAAGCCGTGTTGCTGCCTTGCGGAAACCGGCTTCCCGTTGGCGTCGTCACGCGGGGCTGTGGCGATGCTCGCGTGGTGGGGGCCTGCGGGCGCTCCGCGTCGACAGCCCCCGCTCCCCGCCCCTCGTGCCGCTTCGAGGAGGGCCGGGGGGTGGTGCAGTGCTGCGACGAGCAAGCCACCTGCGCGGGTGGAGGGGCAGGAGAGCGGCGCCGAACGCTGCGCACGAGCGGCGAAGGCGAGCGTTCGCGACGGCACGCGTTTCGGATCGCCGGGCGCGTCGAACCGGCTAGATTCGCCGGGGTGTGGAATCCGTTCGCCCGCACGCGAGCACCTCGCAGCTTCTCTGAGATGCCGTTCCCCTGGGGCGCGCGTGTGTCGATCTATGCACATCTCCAGGCACACCGCACAGACGACGGACCGGGGCGAGGCGTGAGCGGACGTGTGCTTCCCGACGAACACCCGCACGAAGGGGACAAGGTGCGTTGGGCACCTGGTGCGTTGGACGGTGTCCTAGGGCACCACGCAGGGCAAGTTGGCGGTGATGTCGTTGCTCGGAGGATCCTCGACGCAATCAGCGCGTCGGTCGTGAGGCGCTCCAGCAGCGAGGTCGCGAAGCTCTACGAGATGCTCCGTTCCCACTCGGCGATGGAGTACGTCGACCCGCTCCTTGAGGCCATTCGCGCCGGTGAGCGGCAGGTCGATGCCGACGGGCTTCACGCGTTGGCGCACTGGCTGGCGACGATGGCCCCTGACCGAGAGGTTGTGAAGGTGGCGATCGGCCTTCTTGGCTGCGTGAGGGGGTACGAGGACATGGAAGTCCTGCTCACGCTCGGCAGCCATGAGGAGTTCACGGTTTTCGTCGCCGTGGCTCTTCGCAACACGATCGCCAAGCCGGACCGCGTCTTGTGGAGGCTCGCCCAAAGCGTCGACGGCTGGGGACGCATCCAGACGGTCGAGCGGCTGCGCGACACGTCCGACCCCGAGATCAAGGGGTGGCTCCTTCGCGATGGATACCGCAACTCCGTGATGGACGAGTACCTCGCGTACACCTGCGCGATGGCGGGCGAAGCCCACGTTGCGCTCGCCACGGACGCTATCGACCACGAACTCTTTGTGGGCGTCGGCGGCATCATCGACGCCCTCATCGTCGGCGGGCCGGCGGAGAGCATACGGGACTACGAGCACGCGCAGGTCACCGTGGAGCGCTACGTGCGTCACTCGCGCTCGCTCGCGCGTACGCCGCGCGACCTCACGACGCTGAAGCAGATCGAACAGCTCTTGGAGGAGGACGACCGCACCGGTGGGGAGCGCACCGGCCATCGCTTCCACGCCGAGGTCGGCGCGCGACTGGTCCAGGAGATCCGCGAGATCGCCGCACGGCCGGGGTGGCGCGCCATCGTCGAAACGGACCTGCTGAGCAACGATGATCGCGACTTCCATGCCGCGGCCCACGCCGCCCGCTGGTGCGACGTCGACCCTTGGCCACATCATCTAAGGAGGATCGAGGACGGAAGAGCCGACTGGTATTGGGCGATGCAGACGGACCACCGCGATCGCGCTGCTGCGGTCGTCGAGCTCGCAGAGCGGAAGATCGACTTGGCCAAGGTCGCGACCGGGCCGTCGGGCGCTCTCGGCCTGGGGCCGGACTACGCCATGCACAGCGCCATCGATTTCATCGTTCAGGACCTTCGGCGATTCCCGGGCCTCGGCGATCGGCTGATCGAAGCCGCCCTCCGCAGCCCCGTCATCCGAAATCGCAACATGGCGCTCAACGCCCTCGCTGCGTGGCCGCGGGAGCTCTGGTCCGATCGCCAGCTGTTGCTGGAGCGATGCCGCGACGACGAGCCCGACCCGAATGTTCGCCGCCGGTTCGAGAACCTCCTCGCCGGTAAACCGCTCGACGAGGCGTGAAGCGAGAACGTCGGCCCCGCCGCTCCTCGAGCGGCGCGCCATCTTCGTCGCGCTGTTGCTGGCGGATCCGCGCGCGCAATTCCGCCGGAGCCGCGCGGATAGCTCGGTATGCGCGCGGCATCTTTCCCAGCAGCCGACAGAGTGCGGCCTCCCGCCGCCGGGCCTGGACGTCTCCGCTTGGCCTGTGTACACTTCTGGCAAATGAGCACGACGATCACCGTTCGCCTGTCCGACGACCTGGCGGCCTGGCTCGAGGATCTGGCAAGCGCCACCGGCGTGTCTCGGGGCCACATCGTGCGGGACCTGCTCGAGCACGCCCGTGCCGCGGCACCGGCACAGCGCCGCTACCTGCGGCATGCAGGTGCCATCAAGGGCGCGCGCGACCTCTCCGAGCGGCGCGGCTTCTCGGCGTCATGAAGCTGATCGCCGACACCGGCTTCGTGGTCGCCTTCGCCAACGCGCGCGACCGCCACCACGCGTGGGCCGTAGCGCTCGCGCAGCGCATGCAGGCCCCGGCGCTCACCTGCGAGGCGGTGCTGGCCGAAGCGGCGTTCCACCTGCACGACAGCGGTCTGGTGCTCGCGCTCGTCGAGGACGGCATGCTGCGCATCGCCTTCGACACGGGGGAGCACCTGGGCGCGCTGCGGTCGCTCGCCAAGCGCTACCGCGACCGCCGGCCCGATCTTGCCGACCTCTGTCTCATCCGCATGAGCGAGCTGTTCCGACAGCACGCGGTCGCCACCGTCGATGTCGCCGACTTCCGCGTCTACCGGCGCAACAAGCGCGAGGTCATCCCGACGGTGGCGCCGGCCGCCTGATCTCCTCGCGCAATTCCGGCCGTGCTGAACGGATGACCAGGTATGCTGTCCGCCGTGGAGCACGCCCCCGACCCGCGCGCCGTCTTGCGCGAGCGCTTCGGCTTTGACGCCTTCCGCCCGCACCAGGAGGCGGCGTGCCGCGCGCTCGTCGACGGGCGCGACGTCTTGCTGGTCATGCCCACCGGCGCCGGCAAGTCGCTCTGCTACCAACTGCCGGCGCTGGTGCGCGCACAGCAAGCCGCCGGACACGGCGGCGCCGCGCTGGTGGTCTCGCCGCTGATCGCGCTGATGGAAGACCAGGTGCAGAAGCTGTGCGCGCGCGGGCTGCGCGCCGAGCGCATTCACTCGGGGCGCCCGCGCGAGCAGTCGCGCGCGGCCTGCCGCGCCTACCTGGAGGGCGCGCTCGACTTCCTGTTCTTCGCACCCGAGCGCCTCGCGGTGCCGGGCTTCCCTGAGCTGCTCGCCAAGCGCACGCCTTCGCTCATTGCTGTCGACGAGGCGCACTGCATCTCGCACTGGGGGCACGACTTCCGGCCCGACTACCGCATGCTGGGCGAGCGCCTGCCGGTGCTGCGCGGCGCCTCGGGCGTGCCGGTGGTCGGGCTCACCGCCACCGCCACGCCGGTGGTGCAGCAGGACATCGCCAGCCAGCTCGGCTTGAAAGACGAGGTGCGCTGCATCCACGGCTTTCGGCGCGACAACCTCGCGCTCGAGGTGGTCGACTGCCCGCCGGCGCGGCGCCACGCGCTCGCCGCCAAGGCGATCGGCGACGCGGACGCGCGGCCCGCCATCTTGTACGCGCCCACGCGCAAGGAGGCCGAGGAGATCGCGCGCGAGTACGCCGACGAGGGCCTGGCGGTGGCCGCCTACCACGCGGGGCTGCCGCCGGCCGAACGCGAGCGCGTCCAGGGAGCCTTCGCCGCAGGCGCGCTCGAGGTCGTCGTCGCCACGGTGGCCTTCGGCATGGGCATCGACAAGGCGGACGTGCGCACCGTAGTGCACCTGGCGCTGCCCTCGTCGCTCGAGGCCTACTCGCAGGAGGTGGGGCGCGCCGGGCGCGACGGCCGCCCCGCGCGCGCGGTGCTGCTCGGCAGCTTCGTCGACAACAAGATGCACGAGTTCTTCCTCGAGCGCGACTACCCGGAGCCCAAGCGGCTGCGCCGCTTGTTCGAGGCGCTCGACGACACGCCGCGCGAGCTCGACGAGCTGCGCGGGCTCTGTCGCCTGGGCGACGCCACCGAGAAGTGCCTGGAGAAGCTGTGGGTCCACGGCGGCGCGCTGGTGGCGCACGACCAACGCGTCACCCGCGGGCACGATCGGTGGCAGGAGCCCTACGCGCGGCAGCGCGCGCACAAGGAGACCCAACTCGCGCAGATGGCGCGCTTCCTCGGCGACAAGGGCTGCCGCCAGCTCGCGCTGCTCGCGCACTTCGGCGACGACGACCAGCGCGGCCCCTGCGGCATCTGCGACTTCTGCGCCCCCGATGCGTGCAGCGTGCGCAGCGCGCGCGCGCTGTCGAGCGAGGAGGAGCAGTGGGTGCAGGCGGTGCTGGAGGCGCTGGCGCGCGCCGCGCGCGGCGGGCTCTCGGCCGGCAAGCTGTACCAGGCCTCGCTCGAGGGGCGCGGCGTCGATCGCCGCACCTTCGACCACGTGCTCGGCGCGTTGGCGCGCGCGGGCCGCGTGCTCCTGTCCGACGAGGTGTTCAGGAACGAGCAGGGCGATCGCATCGCCTGGACGCGGGTCACGCTCGCGCGCGACGACGGCCAGGCGCGGCCGCTGTCGGTGTTCGTGCCCGAGCGCGACGGCGTCGCCAAGGGCAGCGGCGGCCGACGGCGCAAGCCCCGCGTCGACGCCACCTGGGAGGCAGCGCCCAAGGCGCTGGTGGAGCGCCTCAAGCAGTTCCGGCTCGACGAAGCCAAGCGCAGGAAGGTGCCGGCCTTCCAGATCTGCTCGGACCGCGCGCTGCTCGGCATCGCCACGGCGTCGCCGTCGTCGCGCGAGCAACTGCTGGCCGTGCACGGCGTGGGCGCGCGCTTCGTCGAGCGGTTCGGGGACACCGTGCTGGCGCTGCTTCGCGACAACGGCGCCGAGTGATGCGCACTGCGCAGTCGACCCAGTTGCAGCGGGTGCTCGCGGAGGAGCAGGAGCGCCGCACCGCCGAGGCCTATCGACGGCAACCGGACGTCGAGCCGGCGTACGTCGAGGCGAGCGCTTGGCAGTGCGCCGCTCCGACCGCGCTCGGGCCCAAACGCACCCTCCCCGACCGGAAGCGCAGATGACGACGTCGGAACTCGCGCCCGCTCGAGCGCCTCCCTGAACTTCGGCAAGGCCCCCTCCCAGAGGCGCGCAATGGCACGTCGCCGCTCCCCCAGATCGGGGGAGCCCGGTTGGCGCTCCGGTTGGCCTCCCCCGATTTCGGGGGAGGCGCACAGCCCCCACGAGAAAAGCAGGGAGAGGGGCTCGACAGCGGGGCCTTTGCGAGTTCAGGGACACGCCCTAGAGCACCGCCATGGCCGTGCGACGCAAGCGCAAGCAGGGCGCCCCCGACGGCATCGACCTGTCGCTGGTCATCCCCGTCTACAACGAGGAGGCCATCCTCGAGCATCAACTGCGCCGCTTCGTCGCCGAGCTACGCGAGTTGCGTCGTCCCTTCGAGGTCATCGTCGCCGCCAACGGCTGTCGCGACCAGACGGTGCCGATCGCACGTGAGCTGATGCGTGAGTTTCCCGAGCTGGTGGTGCTCGAGCACCCACAGCCGAACTACGGCGCGGCCCTCAAGCTCGGCATCCTGGCGGCGCGTGGCCGCGTGGTCGGCTGCGACGAGATCGACCTGTGCGACGTCGACTTCCATAAGCGCGCGCTGCGCCGGCTCGACCACGACGAGTGCGACATGGTGGTGGGCAGCAAGGCGATGCCGGGCTCGCGCGACAAGCGCCCGCTCACGCGCCGCGCCGCCACCAAGGTGATCAACCGGTTGCTCTGGCTCGGCACCGGCTATCACGGCACCGACACGCACGGCCTCAAGGCCTTCGTGCGCGCGCCGCTCTTGCCCGCGGTGCACGCCTGCGTCGTCGACAAGGACCTGTTCGCCAGCGAGCTGGTCATCCGCGCCGGGCGCGCCGGGCTGCGCGTGCACGAGATCCCCATCGAGGTGGAGGAGCAGCGCAGCCCGCCCATCGCGCTGGTGCGACGGGTGCCGCGCGTGGTGCGCGACCTGGTGCGCCTGGTGTCGGCGATCCGCTTCGACCGCAAGCACTGAACGACAAGGCCAACGGCGCAGATGCCTTTTCCGCACCCTGCTAGGGCGTTTTGGCCTGCTGCCAGGTCAACAGCGCACGCCCCTTGGCGAAGCGCGCCGCGATGCCGATGACTCCCTGCTGCTGCGCCAGCTCCTCGAGCACCGCCAGCGCCTCGTCGGTCGTCAGGATCTCGCCAAGCGCGCGCGCGGCGCACACCGCCGCCACTGCCTCGAGCGCGCGCTCCTGACCGACGCTGTTGCTCAACATGGTCGCCAGCTCGACGCGACTGTGCGTGCCGCCGACGACATGGACTCCGTCCTTGCTGCTGCGGGAGTCGCGACCTTCCTTGGCCATCGCTCGTCCAATCTCGCCCCTGCCCCACCAGTCTAGGGCCCAAGGCGCGGGCCGTCTCCTCTGAGACGGTCGGCGCGGGCGCATTCGACCGCGGTCGTCGATGTCGGTGTCACGCCCCGCTCGGCCCACCTGCGGTCAGCGCACCCAAGGTTGGGGGCCGCGCCCGGTTCCCTGGTGGGCGCGCATGTGCTTCGGTCCGCACGATGTCGCTCTCCCTCGCTCTCACCTGCGCGATCGTGGCCGCCGCGCCGCTGGTCACCGCCGCGGAGCAAAGCGGCTTCGTGCGCACCGGCCGCTACGACGAGGTGCCGCGCCTATGCGCCGCCTTCCCGGCCGCCTTCCCCGGTCGCGCGCGTTGCCTGACCTTCGGCGTCACCCCCGAAGGCCGCGAGCAGAAGGCGCTGGTGCTCTCCGACGACGGCACGCTCGAGGCGGCGCAGGCGCGCGAGCGCAACCGACCCGTCATCCTGGTGCAGGGCGGCATCCACGCCGGTGAGATCGACGGCAAAGACGCGGGCTTCCTGCTGGCGCGCGAGCTGCTCGAGGGCAAGGTGGAGCCGGGCGCGCTCGGCGCCGTCACGCTGGTGTTCGTGCCGGTCTTCAACGTCGACGGTCACGAGCGCTGGGGCAAGCACAACCGGCCGAACCAGCGCGGCCCGGTCGAGGGCGGCTGGCGCACCACCGCGCAGAACCTCAACCTCAACCGCGACTACATGAAGGCCGACGCGCCCGAGATGCGCGCCATGCTCGGCCTGCTGCGCGAGTGGGATCCGATCCTCTACGTCGACCTGCACGTCACCGACGGCGCCAAGTTCCGGCACGACGTCGCGGTGCTGGTCGACCCTGCGCTCGCCGGGCCCGCGCCGCTCATGAGCGCCGGCAAGGCGCTGCAGCGAGCGCTGCTCGACCGGCTCACGGCGGCGGGGCACCTGCCGCTCGACTTCTACCCCTCCTTCGAGGTCGACGACGATCCCTCGTCCGGCTTCGCCGCAGGCGTGGCGCCGCCGCGCTTTTCGCAGCCGTATTGGGCGCTGCACAACCGCCTGGGCATGTTGGTCGAGACCCACTCGTGGAAGGACTACCAGGCGCGCGTGCGCGCCACCCACGACGTGCTCGTCGGCATCCTCGCCGAGGCACGCGTGCACGCGGCGGCGTGGCGCGCCGCCGGCCTCGCCGTCGACGCCGAGGTTGCGCACGGCCCAAGCGAGGTCGCGCTCGCCTTCGACAACACCGACGACAAGCGCACCATCGACTTCCTCGGCTATCGCTACACGCGCACGCCCTCGGCCGTCTCGGGCGCGCTGCGCACGCGCTACGACGAGAGCAAGCCCGAGGTGTGGCGAGTGCCGCTCTTTCCCGCGGTCAAGCCCGCGCTCGTCGTCGCCGCCCCCAAGGCCGGCTACGTGGTGCCGGCCGGCTATGCCGCCGTGCTGCGGCCGCGCTTGCAGTCCCACGGCATCGAGTTCGCCACCGTCACCGCCGCCGACACCCGCGAGGTCGAGGTGTTTCGCGCCAGCGCCGTCACCTTCGGCAACAAGCCCTACGAGGGCCGTATGACCGCCAAAGTGCAAGGAGCCTGGAGCAAGGAGCGCCGCACCATCGAGCGCGGCGCGCTGTTCATCCCGGTGACACAGCGGCTCGGGCGGCTGGTGGTGCACCTGTTCGAGCCGCAGGCGCCCGACTCCTTCGTCTCCTGGGGCGACCTCAACGCCGCCTTCGAGCAGAAGGAGTACCTGGAGGGTTACGTCGCCGAGGACATCGCGGAGCGCGCGCTCGCCGACCCCAAGGTCGCCGCCGAGTTCGCCGCCGCGCTCAACGACCCCGAGCTGCAGAAGGATCCGTCACGGCGCCTCGACTTCTTCTATCGCCGGCACCCGTCGTGGGACGAGCGCAAGGACCTGGTGCCGATCCTGCGCGTCGACGCCGCGCCAGCGGTGCGTTAGCGTCCGCGCGCGGAGGATCTCATGCGGAAGCCCTGCTGCTCGATCGGCTCGCTCGCGCTCGTCTCCACCCTCGTGCTCACCCTGGCCGGCACGGCGCGCGCGCAAGACGCGGCGGCGGCTCCGGCCGGCCCGCCGCCGGCCGCGCCCAGCGCCGACGAGGTCAAGAAGGTCACCGACTACTACCTTCGCGGCAAGGACGTCGGCCCCGTGCTGATGGAGCTGGTCATCTGCAAGAAGATGGGCAAGAGCGCCGACAACAAGAGCATCTGCGAGGAGAAGCACGGCGACACGCTCAAGAAGGGCGACCCGCTGATCGCGTTCACGCGCTTCTTCGTGCCCAAGGGCGCCAAGTACGAGGACCTCAAGGTCAAATTCCTGCTGAACGGCGAGGTGCGCTCCACCAGCGACTTCACGCTGCAGGAGAGCTGGACCGGCTACGGCAACTACAAGCAGACGACGGCGTCGAAGACCGGCACCTGGGAGATCCTGGTGCTGCGCGGCGAGACGCAGCTCGCCAGCGCCAAGGTCAACGTCGTCGAGTAGCGCGTTGGTCTCGTCGCGGTCGTCGATCTACGGCAGCAGCGGCACGTCGCCCGCGCCGGCGGGCGGCTCGCCGTCCCCGATGTTGTCCTGGTCGCCGTAGCCGAGCCGCCCGGACGCGCCCCAGCCCCAGCAGCGCAGGTGGCCGGTGACGGTGACCGCGCACGTGTAGTGCTCTCCGGCGGCGAGCGACCGCACCGGCTCGCCGACGTCGACCACGGCCCGGTCGACCGGATCCTCGTCGTCGCCGACGTTGCTGCTGCTTCCGGTGCCGAGCGCGCCGAACACGCCCTCGCCCCAGCAGCGCACCGTGCCGTCGTCGAGCAGCGCGCAGGTGTGGGAGCGGCCGGCGGCGATGCTCACGGCAGCAGCGCCGAGCAGCACCACCGGCTGCACCGACGGCGCCTCGTTGTCCCCGATGGTGCTACTGCCCGGCACGCCCAAGCGACCCGCGCCGCTCTCGCCCCAGCAGCGTACGTCGCCGGTGTCGAAGCGCGCACACGTGTGATGCTCACCCGCGGCCAGCTCCTCGACGTTCTGCCCCGGCGCGGCCACCGCCGCGACGCGTGGCAGCTCATCGTCACCGACGGGCTCGAAGGTGCTGGCGCCATGCTCGGGCGAGCTGCCCCAGCAGCGCACGGTGCGGTCGGCGAGCAGCGCACAGGTGTGCTGTCCGCCGGTGACGACCTGGAGCGTCTCGCCGCCGAGCGGCACGTCGCCGGCAGTGTAGGGAAGGCGATCGCGCCCGACGTTGAGTGTGTTGCCGTAGCCCAGCCGGCCGAGCGACGCCTCGCCCCAGCAGCGCACGGCCCCGTTGGCGAGCAACGCACAGGTGTGCTGCCATCCCCCCGCGATCGCCTTGACCGCGCCGCCGACGGGCACGGCGCCGGCGGTGTCCGGTGTTTCGTTGTCGCCGACCATGTCGTCACCGCCGTAGCCGAGGCGGCCGTGGCCCCCGTAGCCCCAGCAGAGGACGTCGCCGCCCACGAGCACCGCACACGTGTGGTACCAGCCCGCGGCGACGTCGGCCGCCGGGCCGCCGATCGCCACCGTGCCCGCCGCCGACGCTGGCTCGGTGTCGCCGAAGCTGACCTGGTCGCCGCGACCAAGTCGCCCATAAACGCCCTCGCCGAAGCAGCGCAGCTCGCCGCTGCCCATACGCGCGCAGGTGTGCGCCAGCCCCGTCGTCACCTCGACGACGAGGTCGCCCTCGCCTTCACCCTCGCCTTCACCCTCGCCTTCACCCTCGCCTTCACCCTCACCTTCACCCTCACCTTCACCCTCGCCTTCACCCTCGCCTTCACCCTCGCCTTCACCCTCGCCTTCACCTTCGCCCTCACCCTCGCCCTCGCCCTCACCCTCGCCCTCGCCCTCACCCTCGCCGCTCGACGGGGCACAGACGCCCGCCTGACAACGCCCGGTACCACCACAGTCCTCGTCGGACGCGCACACGTGCAGACGGCCGGGACAGCCAGCGATCAGGGGCGCGACGAGGACCAGCAGCAGCCGCACGTTCCCCAGTATCACCCACTCCTGCTATCTGTGCGCTCGGAGGTACCCCATGAACCGCACGATGATGTGTGCAGCGCTCGGCCTGACCGCGCTGTGGTGCGCCGGCTGCAACCCGGCCGAGTCCATCTGCCAAAAGGAGTACGACTGCCAAGACGAGCTCGGCCTGACGCTCGAGGACGACTACGTCGACGTGTGCGCGGCGAGCCGCGCCGGCGCCAACAACGCGCTCCGCCAAAGCGCCGAGCAGGAGTGCGAGGATCTCGCCAACGCCCAGCTCGCGGTCGCGACCTGCGAGTCGGCGCTCTCCTGCGAGGACCTTGCGGCGTCACGTGCGGCCATGCTCGACGAAGCCGACAAGTGCAAAGACCTGCGCCAAGGCGCGGTCGACGCGGCCGAGGCAGCCGACGGCGGCGCCACCTGCGACGGCATCGGCGATCCGCCGGCTGAGGGCGAAGGCGAGGGCGAGGGCGAGGGCGAATAGCCCCCGAGCTCGACCTGCGCAGCGATCAGGGCGCGGTGGGCTCGGCCACCGCCGCCATGCCGCGGCGCCGCAGCACGATGATGCCGACGAGCGACGCCGACGCCATCAACAGCGAGATGAACTGGCTGGTCGAGAGCACGCCCTCGATGACGTAGCCGCGCTCGGCGTCGCCACGCATGAGTTCGAGCGAGCTGCGCACGATGGGGTAGAGGATGCCGTAGGTGAGCAGCACCTGGCCGTGGAACCATTTGCGCGAGCGCACCACCAACAGCGTCAAGAACAGCCCGACCTCGAGGAACGCGTCCATTAGTTGAATCGGGATCAGCGGCATGGTGGCCTTGATGTCGCGCATGCGCGCGGCCACCTCGGCGCTCTCGCTGCCGAGCAAGCTCTGGTAGGCGAGCGCGCCCTCGGGGAACTGGATGGTGACGGGGAAGTCCGCGACGATCTGCCCGGCGGCGTCGAGATGGTAGGCGGTGTCGCCCCAGCAGCACCCCGCGGCGATGCAGCCAAGCCGTCCGAATGCAGCGGCCAGCGGCAAGCCGACCACCATCATGTCGGCAAGGCGCAGCTTCTCGACACCGAAGATCTTGTTCTTGTGCGACCACCACAGGTACGAGACGAAGCCGCCGAGCGCGGCACCATAGAACACCAGGCCGCCCTCCCAGATCTTCACGATCTTGAGCGGGTGGGCGAGGTAGTCCTGCCAGTTGACGACGATGAAGACGATGCGCGCGCCGATCATGCCGCCGAGCAGCGCCCAGAAGGCAAAGTCGAGCACCTCCTCGGTGTATTGGCCCTGACGCTTGGCCTCGCGCCAGGCCACGTACATGGCGAGCAGGAAGCCGATGACGATGAGCACGCCGTAGGTGTGCAGCGGCAGCGGCCCCTTGATGCCGAGGCTTTGGATGGCGGGGAACGGGACCTTGAACAGGACCGGGTGCACGAAGCCTCCAGTGATCAGCACGGGCGCACGCAGTGGTAGCGCCGTGGACCCGTAGTGCAACGGCCAACGCGTCGCGTTGGTTCCCGGCCCTTGCCCTCGACGGACGGACGGTGCCAATGTTCTTTGCACCGAGCCGTGACCAACCCGCCCGGATCTCCTTTTGATCGTGGAGGCCCGCCGCGTGGCACCGGCGGACCGGCTGCGGAGACACCGCGGTCGCCGCGCCCGCTCGACGGCCCCAGCTCAGACCAACCGGCGTTGCCGGTGCCAGCGCCGGTCGCGGCCGCGCCCGTGGCGAACGCCGAACCGCCGGCCGAGCAGACGGTGGAACGACAACTGCCGCGCGCCACGCTGCCTTCGGATGCGCTGGCCGACCTCTCGGGCGCCCCGTTCGACCCGCCGACCTCCGAGGTGCAGCCGGTCCCGGTGGCCTCGGTCGACCTGCCCGACGACGTGCCGCCGGTCGTGACCGGTGCCATCCTCGATCAGGTCGCCGCCGCGGCCGCCACCTTGCCGCCGTCGGAGCGGCGCGGTGCCGGTGCGCCGTTCGACGACCACACCATCGCGGGCCTGCCCGCCTACAGCGACGACGACCTCGATCCGCTGGCCGAGAAGACCGCCGATCTCGAGATGAACCGCGCGCCCGGCACCTCCGACGATCGCGCGGCGGTGGCGAGCTTCGCGCCGCCCGACGAAGGCGCCACCGTCGAGGGCGCCCCCATCGTCGAGGAGGCCGGCACCGACGTCGGCCCGGCGCCGCCCGAGCCCGGCTCCATCCTGCGCGCCGACAACGGCGTCACCGTGCGCCTCGACGACCCACTCGGCGAGCAGAGCGGCAGCGTGTTCTTCCGCGCGCGCATCGAGGGCGAGGAGCAGGCCTTCACCGCGGTGTGGACCGCCACCTCCATGCCCGAGCCGCCCTGGTCGCACCTGCCGGACCAACGCATCGTGCGCCCGCGCTGCCGGGTCTCGCTCGATCGCGCCGCCGTGCGCGTGTTCGAACGCCCCAAGGGCAACACCGTGGTCGATTACCTGGGCGACGACGAGCGCGTGCTGCCCGCCATGGCCACGCTCGAGCTCGGCATCGAATTGGCCGAGCTGCTCGAGGGGCTGCATGGCGCCGGCCAGTTCGTCTACGACCTCGACCCGAGCCAGATCGTCATCGAGCGCGGCGGCCGCGTGCGCTTCTATGCGGTCAGCGGCATCTACCCTGCGGGCGTGCTGCCGTCGGGGCAGCTCGGCTTGTTCTCGGCGCCCGAGCTGCGCCGGCGCCTGAGCTACCGCGTCGGCGCGCACAGCGACGTCTACGCGGTGGCGCTGTTGCTGTACGCGCTGCTCGCCAAGCGCGCGCCGCTCGACGCCGACGTCGATCCGCACATGCTGTGCACGCCGCGCGTGTTCCGCCCGGAGTGCCCGCTCGGCATCTGGCCCTACCTGCGCCCGTCACTCGAGAGCAACCCGGCGCGGCGCACCGGCCACGCACGTGCGCTCAAGGCGGCGCTCGAGCAGGCGCGCCGCCGGCTGCTCGACGAGGCGCGCGCCGCCGAGCAGCAAGCCGACGTCGTGCTCGAGGCGTGGGCCGAGCAGCACACCGGCCTGGCCAAGGCGCGTCGCGGCTCGGGCCAACAGGATCGCGCGCTCTCGGCCACCGACGAGAACGGGCGCATCGGGCTCTACCTGATCTCCGATGGCGTCTCGCGCAGCCGCTTCGGCGACGGCTCGTTCGCCGCCGAGCAGGTGGAGCTGGCGGCGCTGCAGCGCTGGGGCGGCCTCGAGAAGGGCGGCACCGCTGCGCTCGAGCTGAACCACGCGCAGCGCAGCGACATCTTGAAGCAGATCACGCGCTCGGCGGGCAAGCGCATCAGCGCCGAGGTCAACGCCAAGTACACGCCCATCGCCAACGAGCCGAACCAGGTGATGAGCGCCACCATGGTGGCGATGTTCGTGGTCAACGGCGAGGCCACGCTCGGTAACCTCGGCGACAGCCGCGCCTACCTGATCCGCGGCGGCACCATCGAGCAGATGAGCATCGACCACGATCGGTGCACCGACGCGCTGCGCATGGGGCTGACCTTCCGCGAGTCGGCGCAGGTGCAGATGGGCTCGGCGCTCACCCGCGTGGTCGGGCGCGTCATCATCGACGACGACGGTCAGACGCACCCCGACCCGTTCGACCCCGAGCTGTTCCGCATGCGCCTGTTGCCCGGCGATCGCGTGTTGTTGTGCAGCGACGGCGTCGCCGACTTTGCGGCCGGCCCGGGTGCGCCACCGGCGGACGCCGACAACAAGATGTTGCAGACCATCATCGAGTACGAGGATCCGGCGCGCGCCGCCTTCGAGCTGGTGGTGCTCGCCAACCGCGCCGGCGGCTTCGACAACATAAGCTGCGTGGTGCTGGCGGTGCACGCCGCGCAGTAGCGCCCGTCGACGTGGATCAGGGCACGGCCACGCGCCAGGCCGCGGCGGCCTCGAGGCGCGCCGCTGGATCGTCGCCCTGCGCGCGCGCCAGCTCGACGGCGAGCTGGTGCGCGGGCGCGCTGCCGGGGTTGAGCGCGAGCGCGGTGTCGACGTCGCGCTCGGCCAGCTCGAGCGCGCCGGCGTGCGCCTGCACGCGCGCGCGCAGCACGAACACCGCGGAGGACGGGTGCGGCAGCACGGCGGCGGCATCGAGCGCCGCCAAGGCGTTGCCGTGGGCGGCCGTACAGGCGGCCGGCTCCGCGCAGGCGTACAGGCGATCGACGGCGCGCGCGCCGAGCGCGACCTGCG
The DNA here is from genome assembly GCA_016177705.1 of Deltaproteobacteria bacterium. Taxonomy (GTDB): domain Bacteria; phylum Myxococcota; class UBA727; order UBA727; family VGSZ01; genus JACOUT01. Next base: position 339,916 of record JACOUT010000010.1, on the reverse strand, counting down.
CCTCGGCGTCACCGGGCAGCCGCTGCAGCCAGGTGCGCAAGCGTGCGTCGTCGCGCTGCTCCGCCAGCGCGCCATCGCGCCAGAAGGCGAGCACCACCACGGGCACGAGCAGCACCGTGGCAGCGAGCGTAACCCGCCGATGCACCGCGAGCGGCGCGGCGGCGCTCTCGTCGCCGGCGAGCGTGAGCCCGACCAAGAGCGCCAGCACCGAGGCGGTCTGCGCCACCTGCGCGTCGTAGTCGATGAGCGTGCGCGCGAACAGCGCGACGGCGCCGGCTACCAGCACCAGCGACGACGCCGGCAGCACGGCGCGCCGGCGCCAGAGCGCCAGCGCGGCGACGACGACGGCGCCGGCGACGAGCAGTGCGCCGAGCGCGCCGCCCTCGGCGAGCCACTGCAGCGGCCCCGAGTGCGCGTAGCGGGTCAGGTTGGCGTCGGGCGTGCGCTCGAGCAGGTAGGCGGCCGGGAAGCGCGCCAGGCCCACGCCGGTGACGGGTGCCAACCCTGCGACGTCGAGCGCGATCCGCCAGTTGGCGAGCCGCTCGGCCGCCGAGCCGGCGAGCGCGTCGGTGCCGCGCGAGGCCAACGCGCCGACGAGCGCGAGCGCGGCCATCGCCACGCCACCGAGGGTCGCCACCAGCACGGCGCGCGACGCCCTGCGCGACAGCACCAGGCCGACCGCCAGCGCGGCGCCCGCGCCGAGCGCCAGCGCCGAGCCGAAGGAGCGCACCACCACCACGCCGCCGAGAGAGACGAGCGCCAGCACGATCGGCGCCAGCCGGCGCTCGCGGTAGGGCGCCTCGAGCGCGAGCACTGCCGCGGCGCAGCCGCCGGCGATGCACAGCGCACCACACAGATCGGGCGAGAGCGAGAGGCCGAGCGCGCGCGCCTGCGTGAGCCGTCCCACCACGGTGGCGTCGAGATCGGCCGCCGAGCGTGCGAGCAGCTCGGGCCAGGTCCAGAAGCGCTGCACAGTGGCAGCGACGGCGTTGGCGGCGCCGCCCACGGCCAGGCCCCAGAGCGCACCGGAGCGCGTCGGTGTCTGGCCCCCGATCAAGAGGAACGCCGCCGGGCCGACCACCACCGGCAGCGCCAGAGCAGACAGGAGCGGGTGCCAGGACCACGGCACCGCCACCAGCCCGCCCAGCACGAGCAGCCCGGCGGCGACGAGCGTGGCGCGCGACGGCGCTTGCGCCCGCGCCAGCACCAGCGCGGCGAGCGCCAGGTGCGCGTCGACGGCGGCGGGCGCGTGCGCCGGCAGCGCCATGCGCAAAAGCACGAGCGCGAACACCACCAGGGGGACGACGCGCTTGTTCATGACTACGGGGTGGCGCGCACCGGGCCGCAGTCGGCGAGCGCGCCGGCGGCGTCGAGCTTGACCGCCACCGACGCCCGGCGGAACGCAATCTCGCCGCTCGCCCCCGCGGCGTGCTGCGGGAAACGCCAGCGCGCCATCGCGCCGCACAGGCATGCGCGCAGCTTGTCGCCGTCGACGGGGCGCTCGGCGGCGTCGACGTGCTTGGCGCAGCGCTCCAGCTCGAGCGCGCGGCTCGAGGCGTAGTCGGCGATGGCGCCCTGCGCGCTGGCGGAGGCGGCGACCTTCTTGGCGTCGTCGCTGCCCGCGAGCGCTACCGGCTTTGGCTTGCTGGCGAGGCGTTCCTCGTCGACCAGGCAGCGGTGCGAGGTGAGCAGCCCGAGCAGCGCGCCGCTCTCCTCTATGCCGACACCGGCCGCCCCGGCGGCGTCGAGCGCGCGCTGCACGGCGCCACAGGCGACGCGCCGTGGCGCGGGCGTTTCGGCGAGCGCTGCGGCCACCTGCGCGGCCAGCGCGTGGGTCGCCGGCAGCACGGACAGCTCGTCGCTGCCGGCCATGAGCGCACGCCCGACCGCGGCGAGCGCATCGAAGCGCGCGCGCGCGAAGCCGGGTGGCGGCGTCAGCGGCGCAAAGGCGGTGACGGCGTCGGCTGCCTTGGCCAGATCGCGCAGCAGCGTCGTGCGTGCCGTCAGGTCGGCGCCCTTGTCGAGCGGGCGCGCGCGCACCAGCGCCGACGCCACGGCGCTCCGACACGCGAGCCCGGCCAGATCGGTCAGCGCCAACGCCTCCTTGCAGCCAGCGCCGACGCCCGGGGACGCCAACGCGGCCGAGACGTCGGTGCCCCGCGCACCCTTCACGACCTTGCCGAGCCCGGGCGGCTCCTCGAGGCCGCGAGCGGCGAATGCAGGAGCTGCGGCGAGCAGGAGGACGACAAGCGCGACGAGCGACCGGGGCTTCATCGGGCGCATGGTACCCCCAGGGGGCCGGCCGCGCGCAGTGGAGAAACGCGCGTCCTGACGCCACGTTTTGCCCCGATCCACCGTCCGGCCAAACTTGACCCCCTGTAGGGTGCCACTTATTGTCACTTTTGCCGCGTTCGTCGTCGAGACGAGCGCATTTCTCCGTTTCTGCAAGGGCGCTGTGCCCCGAGGCTTGGCTTGGCGATCAACCGCGACAAGGTCGAGGCGCAGGCCATCAAGCTCTTGCAGCAGGGCAAGCTCGATAAGGCGATCATCGAGCTGAAGAAGATCGTCGAGCACGATCCGACGGACGTCCGCACCCTGCTCAAGATGGGTGACACCTACGTCAAGCTCGGCGCCAAGAAGGAATCGATCGACGCCTACGAGAAGGCCGCCGGCATCTACACCGAGCAGGGCTTCTTCCTGAAGGCGGTCGCCGTCTACAAGCAGATCCTGCGCGTCGACGCGAGCCCGCCCGGCCTGCACCTCAAGCTCGCCGAGCTGTACCAGCAGCTCGGCTTGGTCAACGACGCGCTCCAGCACTACCAGAACGTCGCGGTCAACCATGAGCAGAACGGGCGGCCCAAGGAGTCGCTCGAGATCCTGAAGCGCATGGTCGACCTCGACCCGGACAACCTGGCGTCGCGCATCAAGCTCGCCGAGCTGTTCGCGCAACAGGGTCACGGCACCGAGGCGGTGACCGAGCTGCGCTCGGCGCTGTCGTTCTTGAAGACGCAGCAGCGCTTCGACGACTACCTGCGCGTCGGCGAGAAGCTGGTCGCCTACGACGCCAGCGCGCTCGACGTGGCGCAAGAGCTGGCCCAGATCTACATGCAGCGCGGCCAGGCCAGCGTCGCGCTCTCAAAGCTGCAGCTCTGCTTCAAGGCCGACCCGCGCAACCTCGACGTGCTGTCGATGATCGCGCAGGCGTTCCTCGACATGCAGCAGGTGCCGAAGACCGTCTCCGTCTACAAGGAGATGGCCAAGATCCACGCGGCGGACGGGCGCGCCGATCAGGCGCAGCAGACCTGGGAGCGCGTGCTCGAGCTGCAGCCCGGCGACGAGGAGGCCGAGGAGGCGCTCGGCCACAGCCCGACCACGCTGCGCGCGCCGCAGGTGCCGACCATGGTGGCACCAGCGATGGCGAACGCACCCATGGCGTCGGCGCCGCAGCGCCCGTCGGTGGAGGACGAGCAGCTCGCCCGCTTGCTCACCGAGACCGACGTCTACGCGAAGTACGGCTTGAAGGACAAGGCCATCGAGCACCTGCAGAAGGTGTTCGCGGTGAAAGCCGACTACGTGCCCGCGCTCGAGAAGCTGGCGCGCCTGCTGCAACCGGCCGGCGGTACGCCCTACGTCGACTCGCTGCGCAAGCTGGTGGCCGCCGCCGAGGCAGCCGACCACCCGAGCCTGCAGCAGTGGCGCTCCGAGCTGGTGGGCGCCGCGGCCGCGCGCGTGTCGACGACGATGCGCGCAATGACTTCCCCCGCCGCGGCGGCGCCCGGGCCGCCGACCATGGCCGCACGACCGGCGCACAGCTCGCTCTCCGACGCCGGCGAGGTCATCCTCGTCGACGACGCCTCGCAGTCGAACCTGGTGCTCGACGAGGTGATGATCGAGGACCCGTCGGGGGCGCTGGCGCTCGACGACGCGCTGCCGCCCTCTGCCCTGCCGGCGCTCGACGAGCCCATGGGCGGGATGGCCGCGCCCGACCTGCTGCCGCCCGACGAGGAGCTGGGCGCGGTCGTGCGCGAGGTGCCGCGCATGCCCACCGGCGTGTTGCCCGGGCTCGCGGCCGCTGCGCCGCGACCGCCGCGGCCACCGCTCACCGACGAGATCTCGGGCGAAGACGCAGACGCGCTGGTGCGGCAGGCGCTGCGCGACATCAGCGAGGCCGACGTCGAGGCTGCCGCCGAGCTGGTGTTGTCCGACGAGCAGCCGGCCATCGAGGATGGCGGCGCGTTCGCGTCGGAGGATGAGCTCGACGTCACCGCCAAGGCCGGCACCATCCCTGCCGACGACGACATCGATCGCATCGCGCTGCAGGCGGTCGCGGAGGCGCACGCCCACGTCGCAGCCGAGGGCAAGAACACGGGCAAGGGCGCCGACGTCGCCGCCACCGCGATGATGTCGTTCTCCACCGCCGAGCTGGAGGAGATCCGCGAGTTCGACGACGGCTCCGGTGTCACCGCCCCCGTGTCCGCGGCGTTGCAAAAGCCGAGCGTGCCGGCTGCGCCCGCGCGCCTCCCCGAGGAGTTCAACGAGCGCACGCTCGCGCTCCTGGCCAACCGCTCGAGCGATCTGCCCACCGACGAGCGCCCCAAGCGGGCGCTGCCCGCGGTGGTGTCGACACCAGCGCCTGCGCTCGTGCCGTCGGGCTCGTTCGAGGCCGAGATGTCCGAGGAGTTCGACCCCTCGAGCTTCGATCTGCCGGCGGACGTCAAGGAGATGCTGCGCCGCTCGTCGTCCGGCGCCGCCGCGCCCGCGGTGCCGACGGAACCAGCCATCGTCGCGCCGCCGCCGGCCGACGAGCCATCGGCCGAGCTGGTCACCACGCGCGACAAGCTCGGCCTCAAGGCCAAGGCGCAGGGCTTCGAGAACGACCCCGCCAACCAGTTCTTCCACGACGAGCTCGAGGAGTCGGAGTTCTTCATCCAGCAGGAGCTGCTCGACGAGGCCAAGGAGATCCTCGCCGCCATCCTCGAGGACGTGCCCGACAGCGCGCGGGTGCAATGGATGCTGGCGCGCATCGAAGCGCGCGAGCAGGGCCAGCCCGAGCCGTCGGCCCCGTGGGAGCAGCGCATCCTCGAGGAGGTGCAGGCGCAGCTCGAGAACCTCGGCGTCGACGAGGCCGCCGCCCCCGAGCCCGAGCCCGAGACCCAGCAGGTGTCGGTGGACGAGGTGCTCTCGCAGTTCAAGCAGAAGATCGCCGAGGTGATCCCCGCCGAGGACGCGGCCACGCACTACGAGCTCGGCAACGCCTACCGCGACATGGGCCTGCTCGACGACGCGGTCGCCGAGTTCTCGGTGGCGGCGCGCAACCCCGGCAAGGCGGCCGACGCGCGCTACCTGATCGGGCTGACCCGCATGGAGCAGGGCCGCGTCGACGAGGCCATCGAGGCCTACGAGGCGGCCGTGGGCACGCCCGGCGCCACGCGCACGCAGCGCGGCGCCAGCAGCTACCAGCTCGGCGCCTGTCTCGAGCAACATGGCCGCGGCGCCGCCGCGCTCGCCGCCTTCAAGGCGGCCAAGACCGACGGTCACGTCGCCGCCGACCTCGATCGCCGCATCAAGGCGCTGACCGACAAACATGGCGACGAGGGCGGCAACAGCCACGGCAAGCCGGCGGTCGCCGTTCCCTCGACGCGCGCCAAAAACATCGACTACGTCTGAGCCGAAGAATTTCGCCCATGAATTACATCGAATACTTCGGCATGACCCAAGAGCCGTTCTCGAACGCGCCGGTCAGCCGCTTCTATTACAACAGCGCGCAACACGCGGAGGCGCTCACCCGCCTCACCTACGCCGTCGACGGCATGAAGGGGCTGGCGGTGCTGGTGGGCCAGATCGGCGCCGGCAAGTCGACGCTGGCGCGCCGCATGCTGGACGCGCTGCCGGAGGAGAGCTACGAGGCCGCCCTCTTGGTCATCGTGCACTCCGGCATCACCGCCGGCTGGCTGCTGCGCCGCATCGCGCTCCAGCTCGGCGTGCCCGATCCGGCGCACGAGAAGCTGACGCTGCTCGGGCAGGTCTACCAGCGGCTCATCAAGATCTACGAGTCCGGCAAGAAGGCGGTGGTGCTGATCGACGAAGCGCAGATGCTGCAGACGCGCGAGCTGATGGAGGAGTTCCGCGGCCTGCTCAACCTCGAGGTGCCCGAGCGCAAGCTGGTCACCTTCGTCTTGTTCGGCCTACCGGACATCGAGCAGAACCTGATGCTCGACCCGCCGCTCGCGCAGCGCGTGGCGGTGCGCTCGTCGCTGCAACCCTTCGACCGCGAGGCCACCGAGGCGTACATCAAGCACCGGCTGCGCCTGGCCGGCGCTACCCGCATGCTGTTCCAGCCGGGCGCCATCGACCTGATCCACGCCGGCTCGGGCGGCATCCCGCGCATGATCAACACCCTGTGCGACAACGCCCTGTTCGAGGCGTTCCTGGCGCGCGGCGCCGACGTCGACGCCGAGCTGGCGCGCCGGGTCGGCGGCAACCTGGCGGTGCCGCTGATGGCGGCGCGGGCGAGTGAAGCGGAGGTGGCGGCACGCGCCGCCGCCCAGGCGCACCAGCAGTTGCCCCGCAAGCGGCTCGACATCGCCGCGGTGGACGACATCCTCACCGGCCTGCAGAAGGCCTGAGCGGGCCGCTCGACGCCGGAGCAGGGACTGCGGTAGCACGGCGCTTCACCGACACCGGGAGGAAGCCATGGGCGAGAGCGTCTACAAGGTCATCGAGATCATCGGCTCGAGCACGACGTCGTGGGAGAAGGCGGCCGGCGCGGCAGTGGCGCGCGCGTCCAAGTCCATCCGCGACCTTCGCGTCGCGGAGGTCGTCGCCATGGACCTCGTCATCGAGGAGGGCAAGCCCACCGAGTACCGCACCAAGCTGAAGGTGTCCTTCAAGTACGAGAAGAACAAGAAGAAGTGAGGGCCGCGCTGGGACACTTTGGCCGGCATTTGGCGATCGGGGTCGGATCCTACGTACGCTTGGCGGGTGACGCCGCGCGCGCTGATCATGGGGATCGCCGTCCTCGGAGGAGCTGGCTGTGCCACCTCCGCGAGCGTCACGTGGGACGACGCCGCGCCGGTCGTGGCGCGAAGCGCCCCGCCGCCTCGCGCCAACGTCAAGAAGGCCGTCCACGTCGTGCGCGCACCTCGGCCATCGCCGGGGCACGCCGTCGATCGCGCGCTGCAGATGTTCGTGTCGGCGCGCGCCGTGCTGCGAGCGGTGCCGCCGACGGCGAGCCAGCACGGCGAAGCCTGGGACGAGGTGCTCGAGCAGATCGACGAGGCCTGCGTGCAACGGCCCGTCGCCACGGATCTCGGGGCCTTCGTGCGGGCGCGCGTGATCCTGGAGGTCGAGCTCGAGAACGACCAGCGCCGGCGCTTGGCGCTCCCCGACGATCTCGCGAAGCGCGTGCGGCGAACGCTGCTCGCCGTCGACGAGGAGGTGGGCGAGCTGCGCATGATCGCCGCGCCGGGCACGCTGCGGCCGTCGCCGCGACTCACCTCCGTGCCGCTGGTGCTGCGGCAGCCGCTGGCCTCCATGATGGTGTCGAGCCCGTTCGGCGTGCGCACCGATCCGATCAACGGCTTCAAGCGCTTCCACGCGGGCGTGGACTTGGGGGCCTCGGAGGGCGTCATGGTGTACGCCTCGGCGCCGGGCACCGTCGTGTACGCCGGGTGGCAAGGCGGCTACGGGCGCCACATCGTGGTCGACCACGGCGACGGCATCCGCACCCACTACAGTCACCTGCAGGATCTGTTCGTGCGCGTGGGCCAGCTCGTCGATGAGCGGGAGCCCATGGGTGCGGTCGGCAACACCGGGCGGTCGACGGGGCCACACCTGCATTTCGCCGTGACCAACGCGGCCGGGAGCTTCCTCGATCCGCTGATCCTGCTCGGCGTGCCGCTGCCACCGGGCGCGGTCGAGCCGGATCCCCAGGGCACGCCACTCGCGATGTCGCGCTGACCTACATCGCGGTCGAGCGCGGGGACGCATCGCCGAAGCCGAGCCACAGCATGCCGTCGGCCTGCGAGAGCTGGACCTTGGAGGGCTGCTTCAGCTCGATGGTGAGCACCACACGGTGGCGACCGTCCTCCTCGACGCTCGGCAGCACCCGGCGGATGCGGCCGCCGAGCTCGCGGGCGTCGAGCACGCGCCGCACGTCGAGGCTGGCGGCGCGCGTGTCGTAGAGCGTGAGCACCAGCTCGTCCGCGTTGCTGCGCTTGAGCGTGTAGTGAGCCCCACCGTCGACGAGGACACCGACGCGGCTCTGCGACGCCCCGGCGGCCTCGACGGCGATGTGGGTGAGCACGCCGCGGCCGGGCTCTTGCTGCTCTTGCTCTTCCTCGTCGTCGTCGAGCTCCTCCTCGGCGTCGACGTCCTGCTCGGCGGGCCGGTAGCGGTTCGGCCGCACGAGGTCGACGCTGCGGCCGCGACGGAGGTCGCCGTTGGCGGCGACGGGGGCGACGCCGGCGGTCAGGCGCGCGATGCGGACGGGGCCCGCCGCTGGCGGCGGCGGCGGTGCCGGTGCGGGGCCGCCCCCTCCCCGGGTCAGCTCTTTGGGCGACACCGCTCCCCCGAGATCGGGGGAGCCCAACCGGCGCTCCTTCTGGCCTCCCCCGATTTCGGGGGAGGGGCTTGGCGTCACCGAGCGCACCGGAGGGAGGGGGCCTCGAGGTGGGGCGACCTCGGAGACCGGCCCGAGCGGCGCGGGTTTGGGCGCGAGCGACGCCACCGCGACCGGCGACGGCGCGACTGCGGGCGGCGGGACTACGGCCGGCGGCGCGGGCGTCCGCTCCACGGCAACGGGCGCGGGCTTGGGCGCCGGCGGCGGCGCAGGCGGCGGCACCCGCGTCGTCGGAGCCGGCGGCGCTGGCGCTGGGCCCACGGCGGTGGGCGGCGCGGACGTCGTCACCGGGGCGCGGAGTGTCGCCGCGGCGACGCGGGCCGCTTCGTCGGCCTTGCGCCGCAGCTCGGCGCGCGCGCGGTCCTCGGCGGCCACCCGACGCAACTCCTCGAGGGCCGCTTCGCGCGTCTCCCGATCGGCGCTCAGGCGCTCGCGGGCGAGCCGCTCCGCCGCCTCCCGCTGCTCGCGCTCCCGCACCGCCGCGAGCCGTGTGGCTTCCGCGGCCTTGCGCTCCTCTTCGAGCGCCACCAACTGCGCCGCCTCGTCGGCCTTGCGCCGGGCGGCGGCCTCTGCCCGCACGCGCTCCTCGGCAAGGCGCGTCTGCTCGGCGGCAGCCTTGCGCTGGTCGCGCTCGGCGTTGCGCTTGCTCTCGAGTACGGCCAGGCGCGCGGCCTCCGCCGCCTCGCGCTTCGCCTGCGCCTCCGCCTTCGCACTCGCCTCCGCGGCGGCGCGGCGCTCCTTCTCGGCCGCGGCGTCTCGCGCCACCGCTTGCGCGGTCGCCCGCGCCGCTTCGGCCTCTGCCTTCGCTTTCGCCTCTGCCTTGGCCTTTGCCTGCGCCTGCGACGCCTCCTCATTCGCGGCGTCGGCGCGACGCTGCGCTTCGAGCGCAGCCAGGCGAGCCGCCTCGGCGGCCTTCACTTTCGCCTCAGCGGCCTTTGCCTGCGTCTCCGCCGCCTTCGCCTTCGCGTCCGCCGCCCGCAGCGCCGACTCGGCGATGCCCGCGCGCTTGGCGACCTCGGTGGCAGCGGCCCGCGCCGCCTTCTCCAACGCCTGGCGTTTGGCGTCCGCTTCGGCGCGCGCGTTCTTCTCGAGGTCGGCGCGCCTGGCGGCCTCGACGGCCGCCTCGCGCGCCGCCGCCTCGGCCTGCTCCTTGGCCAACGCCTCGGCCCTGGCACTGGCGATCGCGGCGGCGGTGCGCTCGCCCTGCGTGATGACCTGCTTCGCGGCCTCGTCGGCCTTGCGCTTCGCCTCCGCGGCGGCGGCGACCGCGGCCGCCACACGCGCCTTCTCCTCGGCCCGCAGCGCCGCCGCGTGGGCCTCGGCGCGGTCGCGCGCCGCCTTTCGCTGGGCGTCGCGCATGGCCACCACGACGTCGGCCTCGGCGGCCCCTTTGGGCCAGACCGCCACCTCGAGCGAGCGCCCGTGCGCTTTGGCCTCGACGCCGACGGCGACCGCGAAGGTCAACACCACGCGCCCGCCCGCGGGCGTAGGCTCGATCTGGATGCCGGTGAACAGCGTGGCGTCGACCGGCTGCGCCACCTGCGCGTTGGTGACGTCGAGGCCCTCGAGCTCGATCGCGATCGAGGCGCCGTCACTCAGGGGCACCACCTCGAAGACGGGCTTCGCCGGCGTGGTGACGATGACGCGATCGGTGAGGTCCATCGCCTCCTCGATGCGCACCAGGAGGGCGCGGCTCTCGGCGCGTCCGGTCGCCGCGGCCAGCAGCAGCGCCGCGCAGGCCAGGGCCTCGCCCCGGCGGGCGCGCAGCCATGCGTGCGATCGTCGTCGGTGCGTCATGCCAGGCCGAGGCTACACCTCGGTGTCACCGCCCTCCAGTTCGGGCCCATCGCGGCCGGCGGCCGCCCGTGCGATAACGCAGGCGATGGGATCGCGCGTCGACTCGGCGTTGTCCAAGGTGTTGCTCGACACCGGCAGCGTCGACGCGCGCGCGCTCGAGGAGGCGGCGCAGCAGCAGGGGCTCCACGGCGGCGCGCTCGACACGCTGCTGCTCGAGCTCGGCGCCGTCGACGAGCGCCGCCTGGCCGAGCTGATCGCCGAGGCCAACCGCACGCCGGCGGTCTCGCTCGAGCGCCTGCTGCGCCCCGACGCGGACGCCGTGCACAAGCTGCCCGAGCGCATGGCCCGCGCCATGCGCCTGTGCCCGCTGTTCGTCGACGAGCGCGGCGTGCACGTCGCCGCCGCGTCACCCGTCGACCACGGCCTGATCGACGAAGTGGCGGCGCTGGTCGGTCAGGGCATCGTGGTGCACGCGGTGCCGGAGCTGCGCCTGCACCAGGCGCTGGCCGCCGCCTACGGCGGCGAGCTCGACGAGCGCTTCGCCGCCTTGGTGGCGGACGTGACGGCGCCGACACCGGACCCCACCGCCGCGGTTGGCGACGACGTCAGCGCGGCTGCCTCCTGGGATCTGGTGGAGGCGCTCGCCCACCTGGCGGCCGCCGACACGCGCGACGCCATCGCCCGCGTCGCCTGCGCCTACGCCCGCAAGTTCCTGCCGTTCGCAGCCGTGGTCGGGCTGCGCGGCAGCCAGGTGGTCGGTTGGCACCGCTCGGGCCCTGCCGAGGGCGTGCAGTTCGCCAACCGACCGTTCGCCATCCCCGAGGACAGCGTGCTGTTCCACGCGCTGCAGAACGCGGGGCCGAGCGTGGGCAAGCCCGCGCTCGCGCCCGGCAACGCCGCCTTCTTCGGCTGGCTCGGGCGCCGGCGCCCAAGGAGCGTGTTGGTGGTGCCCGTGACCATCGGCGACCGGGTGGTGGCGGCGCTCATCGGCGACGGCGGCATCCGCGCGCGCGACTACGCGCAGCTCGCCGATCTGGTCGCGTTCTCGGCGCGCCTGGCGCCCGCCTTCGAGCGCGTCATTCGCCACCACAAGACCACCCTGCCGCCGCGCGAGGCGGCGCCCGCGCTGGCACCACCGCCGCCGCCACCGCCGCTGCCGCCGCCGGCGCCCAGCTTCTACGAGGAGACCACGGCGCGCATGCCGGTGATCGCGCGCACCCTCGACGAGACCACCGGTGAGGGAGAGGCCGCGGTGGCGGCGCCCGCCGAGGTCACCGTGCCGGTGCCGGCGCCGCCGCCACCCTCGATGGCCCCGCGGCCGATCACCATGACCGCCATGCCGGCCGTGCAGCTTCCGCCCTCGCCGGCGGAGCGTGCGGCCGACGGCACCAGCCCGTTCGCGCGCAACTACGTTGCGCAGCGCACGAGCCCACCCGAGCCGGTCGCCGAGCCGATCGCGCCGATGGTGCTCGATTCGCTCAACAGCCCTGCCATCGAGGCGATGCTGCCGGCCGCGGCCAGGGCGGCGGCCGCTGCCGCCGTTGCCGCCAGCTTCTCGGAGCTCACCGACAACCGCGCCGCTGACGCGTGGCGCGGCGCGCTGCAAGAGACCGTGGCGCGCGGCCACCAGGGCGGCAGCGGCGCCAGGGACCAACAGACACGCCTGTTTCACGACGAGGAGGGCTGGGAGGAGATCCGCTACGACGCGCCGGCCACGCCCGCGGCGTCGAGGGCGCCACCGATCGCCGCTCCCGGCACGCAGCACCTGGTCGCCGAGACGCTCGAGCGCCTGTCACCCGGACCGGAGGAGGAGCAGGTCGAGGTCATCGAGGCCGAACCGCCGTCCCCGGTGGAGCTTTTGGTCGACACGCTCGAGGCGCTCGACCAACCGACGGTGGAGTACGCGCAGCGCCAGTTGGTGCGCCTGGGCCAAGACGCCATCCCGGCGCTGGCCCAGCGCTTCCCCGGCCGCCTGCGCGTCGACCCGTTCGACCCCGGGGAGTACGTGCGCCGCGGCGACGAGCTCGGCCCGCTAATCGGCGTGCTCGAGCAGCTCGGCGCCGCGGGCCTGGAAGCCGCCACGCCCCACCTCGACTCGCGCTACCCGGCGCACCGCTTCGCCGCCGTGCTGTTGTTCGCGCAGAACCCCGACGTGCGCGGCATCGACCTGTTGCGCGCGCGCCTGCACGACACCGAGCCGCGCATCCGCGCGCTCGCCACCGAGGCCCTGGTGCCGTTCATCGCCCACCCGCGCTTCGACGCGGTGCTGACCCACCTGCGCGAGCGGCTGCACAGCTCGCTGCTCGACGCGCGCCGACGCGCCGTGCAGCTCCTCGGCGCCTTCCGTGACGTCGGTGCCGTGCCGCTCCTGATCGCGGCGCTCGAGAGCCGCGACAAGGCCGAGCTGGCCGAGGACCTGCGCCTCGCCTTGCGCGCCATCACGCTCAAGGACTTCGGCGTGCGCGCGCGTGGCTGGGAGCGCTGGTGGGCCAAGGCGAGGAAGAAGAGCCGCGTCGACTGGCTGCTCGAGGGCCTCGACCACGACGACCGCGAGCTGCGCACCATCGCCTCGCTCGAGCTGACCGCGCTCGTCGGCGACGACTTCGGCTATCGGCCGGACGCGGACAAGCGCGCGCGCCAGCGGGCCTCGGCGGCGTTCTCGCGCTGGTGGCTCGACGAGCAGCGGCGCTACGGCGGCGGCCCGGTGACCAGCTCGCCCACCGCCAGCACCGGGTCGAGGAACAGCCCCGACTGATCGGTGAGCACCAGGTAGCGGTAGCTGGCGAGGTCGCTGACGATGAAGGAGGGCACGGTGAAGGTGCGCACCGGGTCGGCGAGCAGATCGGGTTGGTAGTCGACCGTGTCCGAGAACTCGGGGCTGAGCGGGAAGCTCAGGCCGGCGAACGGGTCGGCGCTCGAGGACAGGTAGAGGATGCCCACCGGGACGCAGCAGGCGCCCGGGCCGGCGATCAGCGGATCGAAGATGAGCTGGATCGAGCTCGAGCCGCCGCCGCCGACGTCCTCGATGAGCGCGGTGGTGCCGGGCTCGAGGTAGCCGCCCTGCGGCTGCGTGTCCGCCATGAACGCATGCGCGAGCACGCAGCGATCGCAGGTGCCGCAGGAGTTGTCGGCGCTCCTGCCGTGGTGACAGACCAGCGCCTCATCGTCGACGGTGCAGGTCTGGGTGCCGGTGGCGCAGCTCGAGCACGTATCGCCAGGCGTCAACCCCGCCGCGATCTCGGCGCAGCCGCCGCAGACGTTGCGCTCGATGTCGCCACCCACACACTGCGTGACGCGCCCGCCGGACATGCACGCGCCCACGCCGCACAGGAACTCGCCGCACGGCAGGCCCACGCGGCCCGCGCGATCGTCGAGATCGCAGAAGCCGTTCATGCACTCGACGTCGGTGCCGCACACGGTGTCGGCGGTGTCGGGCGTGCATGCGAGCGGGCAGACGCCGCAGTCGTTCTTGCCGGGGTCGTTGCACACGAGCTGGCCGGTGATGGGGTTGCACACGAACACGCCGCAGGGCGGCTCGTCCTCGCCGTTGGTGCAGGGGTCGCCGAAGCCCTCGGTCTCCTCGTTGCAGGGCGGCGGCTCGCCGTTTTCGCAGCGCGTGGTCAGGTCGCTGACCTCGGCGGCGATGGGGCAGGCCGTCTGCACTGCGGCGGCGTCGGGCAGCTCGACGCAGGTGAGGCCCGCCATGCATTCGAGCAGCACGAGCTGCTCGTCGGCAGCCTGCGTGCAGGTGATGCCGCCGAGCCCGCGAATGCGGTCGTTCTCCGCCACCGCGTCGGCGACGCAGGTCTCGGCGTCCTGGAAGCCGCACTGATCGACGAGCGCGCAGAACGCGACGATGCGCGGGTCCGGCTCGCCCTCGCCCTCGCCCTCGCCCTCGCCTTCACCCTCACCCTCGCCCTCGGTGCCGGCGTCGGTCGGCGGATTGGGCACGCAGCCCTCGCAGCCGGCGGCGGCGCCGATCAGGATGAGGGCGAGCGACGCGAGCAAGGCCGACCGAGCGAGTGCGCGCATGCCCGGCAGTTTGCACGATGGGCGCGCATCGGCAACGCGCGGCGGGGTGATCGCCTTGGCGCCGGCCGTCGCCGAGCGAGACCTTGCTCACGCCCGGCCCGGCCGTTACGGTGCCACTTCCCCCTCGTTGTGGAGCCTCATGCCCCTCGGCCGTCCCACCATCGGCGCTCCCACCCTCGGCGGCCGCCCGCTCGTCACCAGCACGCTCGACAACGGCATGCGGGTGGTGGCCTGCAAGACCAGCTCGGCGCCGGTGGTGGCGGTGCAGATCTGGGTGGGCGTCGGCTCGGCCGACGAGACGCCGGCCCAGGCCGGGCTCGCCCACGTGCACGAGCACATGCTGTTCAAGGGCACCGTCGAGGGCGGCCCGCTGCACCCCGGCAAGGTGCGTCGGGGTGTCGGCGAGATCGCGGCTACCATCGAGCGTGCCGGCGGCGAGATCAACGCCTGGACCAGCTACGACCAGACCGTCTACCACGTGGTGGTACCGAAGGCCTTGTTCGACGCCGGCGTCGACGTGCTGGCCGACGCGCTGCAACGCTCCGCCTTCGACCGCGACGAGCTGGCGCGCGAGCTCGAGGTCATTCTCGAGGAGATCAAGCGCAGCGAGGACCAGCCCACCAGCCGGCTGTCGCGCGCGCTGTTCGAGTCGGCCTACCTCGCGCACCCGTATCGGCGGCCGGTGATCGGCTTCGTCGACGTGGTGAAGAACGTCACGCGTGACGACGTGCTGCGCTTCTTCGAGGCGCACTACCGCGCCGAGCGCATGACCGCGGTGGTGGTGGGCGACGTCGAGCCCGAGCATGCGCAGCGCACGCTCGCCGCCGCCTTCGCCGGCGCGCCGCGCGGCGCGCCACCGCTCTCGCCCCGACCCGTCGAAGCACCGCAGCGCGGCCTGCGCGTGCGCGGCCTGACCGACGACGTGCAAGAGAGCCACCTGGCCATCGGCTTCGCCGGCCCGCGCCTGCTCGACGACGACATGCCCGCGGTCGACGTGTTGTGCGTGCTGCTCGGTCAGGGCGACAGCTCGCGCCTGGTTGCCAAGGTCAAGCGCGAGCGCCAGCTCGTCAACGAGGCCTACGCGTACTCCTACACGCCCAAGGACCCCGGGCTCGTCGTGGTCGGCGCCAGCCTGCACCACGACAAGCTCGCGCCCGCGCTCGACGCGCTCGGCGCCGAGATGAGGCGGGTGCGCGACGCGCGCCCGCGCATGGCCGAGCTGGACAAGGCCAAGGCCATCCTGGCGTCCGAAGCGGTCTACCAGCGAGAGACCGTGGAGGGCCTGGCGCGGCGCCTCGGCACCTGGGCCGTGCTCACCGGCGACGCCGGGTACGAGGCGTCCTACCAGGAGCGCGTCGCGGCCGTGAGCGCCGAGGCGGTGCGCGCCGCCGCCGAGCGCCTGTTCCAGCCGGAGCGCGCCAACCTGGCCGTGCTGGTGCCGAAGGCTGAGGAACGCGCCGTCGAGGTCGAGCGCTTGCAGGAGGCCGGCACGCGCGCGCTGACGAGCACCCGATCGCGCCGGGCCAAGGTCGGCGGCGCCGACGTGGTGCGGGTCGAGCTGCCGTCGGGCGCGCGCGTCATCGTCGAGCGCGACGCCGCGAACCCGGTGGTCAACGTGCGCACCGCCTGGCTTGGCGGCCTGCGCGGCGAGCCTGCCGCCATGGCGGGCGCCATGCAGATGTGCACCACGCTGGTGAACAAGGGCACCGAGCGCACCAGCGGCCCGGCCATCGCCGAGGCGATGGACGCCATGGCCGGGGGCATCGGCGGCTTCGCCGGCCGCAACAGCTTCGGCATGCGCGGCACCTTTTTGAAGGAGCACGTCGAGCGCGGCTTGGCGCTCTACTTCGAGTGCCTCGAGCGAGCGTCCTTCGCCGACGAGGAGCTGGCGCGCCAACGGGTGCTGACACTCGAGGATCTGCGCACGCGCTTCGACAGCCCGGCCGGCCTCGCCTTCGACCTGTTCGGGCGCACGCTCTGGCTCGAGCACCCCTACCGGCGCGACCTGCTCGGCACGCCCGACAGCGTGCGCGCGCTCTCGAGCGCCGGCCTGCGCGCCTTTTGGCGCGCGCGCGCCACGCCCAAGGGTGCCGCCGTGGTGTTCGTCGGCGACATCGACCCCGACGACGCGGTCGACCTGGTGGAGGAGCTGTGGGGAGAGGGCGACGGCAGCCAAAGCGCGCTCGAGCTGTCGCCGCGCGAGCCCGCGCCCACGGCGCCGCGCGTGGCGCGGCTGGTGCGCGAGCGCGCCCAGGCACACCTCTTGACCGGCATGCGCGGTCTGACGCTCGATGACCCCGACCGCTTCGCGCTCGAGGTCTTGTGCTCGGTGCTCTCCGGCCAAGGTGGGCGGCTGTTCCTCGAGCTGCGCGACAAGCAGTCGCTCTGCTACTCGGTGAGCGCCTCCTCGGTGGACGGGCTCGATCCGGGCAGCTTCGCCGTCTACATGGGGACCAGCCCGGACAAGGTCGATCGCGCGATCGCGGGTATCGACGCGCTCTTGGCCGACGTGGCCGATCGCGGCGTCACCGCCGAGGAGCTCGATCGCGCCAAGCGCTACCTGATGGGCTCGCACGACATCGGCCTGCAGCGGCTGGGCGCCCGCGCCACGTCGATGGCGCTGAACGAGATCTACGGACTCGGCTACCTCGCGCACCGCGAGACGCCGGCCAGGATCGGGGCCGTCACCCTCGCCGACGTGCGCCGGGTGGCGTCCCGGGTGCTGACCGGATCGCGGGTCACCGCCCTCGTCGGGCCTACCGGTACGGGCGGACCGCCTTCCACCCTCGATCCACCCCCCTGACCGCGCACCCGACCTGAGAAGAAACCCGGCTGTTCCAGCCTTGGGCTCGCCCGCTTGGTCGGTCTAGTCTGCCGAGACCGCCGGGATCAGATCACGGCGTCCGACCACGGAAGGACCGTCAAGCGATGGCCAAGCGCGCGCTCGTCGCGGAACCGGATGGGGAGGAAGCCCTCCGCCAGGCCGCCATCCTCAAGGATGACGGCTTCGAGGCCGTGGTGTTCTCGGGCAACGACCTGGTCACCGAGGTGGAGCAGAGCCCGCCCGACCTGATCCTGCTGCGCCATGAGCGCCCGGGTGCGCAGACCGGCCTGGCGCTGGTGCCGCGCATCAAGGCCGTGGCCGGCGGCACCGCCATCGTCATCACCACCACCGACCTCACGCCCGACGCCATCGAGAAGAACCGCAAGCAGAAGGTGCACGCCGACGGCTACCTGCGCCTGCCGGCCGACCGCGCCGAGATCTGCGCCGCCGCGCGCGCCATCCCCGACGTCGCCAAGGCGCCCGAGCCCACCTCCGGCGAGGGCGCGCCGGTGTCCCCGGCGGCGCCGTCGGATCCCAAGCGCCCGCCGCCCTTGCCGCCCACCGGCAACATGGCGCGCACCATGGGCCGGCCGCTCGCGACGCCAGGGCGCCCGGGCGACGCGGTCCTGACCACCGACGACCTCACCTTCGTCGAGAAGGTGTTCTCGACCATCCAGCACGTCGACCCGGACATGAGCCAGGCCGACATCCCCATCTCCCAGGTGGGCCACGCCGAAGACCGCAAGGTCTCGCTGTTGCGCACCGAGCTGAAGCGCCGCGAGCGGGAGCTGGCCAAGCTGTCGCGCCTATGGAAGGCGCGCGAGGACGACCTGCGGCAGAAGGAGTCGCGCGTCCAGGCCAAGGACATCGAGATCGAGGGCCTGCGCCTGCGCATCCAGGAGCTGACCGTCGAGCTCGAGCGGGCGCAGCAGAACCTGCAGCTAAAAGAGGCCGAGTTCGGCCGCGCCATCGGCGAGCGCTACGACGAGCACAGCCTGCAAGAGGCCGAGCTGATCCAGCAGGTCTCCGCCAAGGAGTACGAGCTCAACTCGCTCAAGACCAAGCTGCGCCGCACCGAGGACGCCTTCGCGCAGGAGCGCAAGGAGTTCACCGAGCGCGTCTTCGAGTGGGAGAAGGCCTACGCCGAGCTCGATCAGCACCACTGGAAGGTGGTGGAGGCCTCGGTCGAGGAGGTGCGCCGGCTCGAGGGCCAGGTCGTCGAGCGCGAGCGCGAGCGCCGCGACGTCAAGGTCGTGGTGCGCGAGCGCGAGCTGTTGATCGAGCAGCTGCGCGGTCGCCTGAAGGACGCGCGGCGCCGCCAGCTCGATACCGAGCACGAGCGAGCGCGCTTCGAGGAGCAGGTGCTGGCGCGCGCCCAGGGCCTGCTGTCGCACGAGCGCCGCGCACGTCTGGCCGCCGAGGACGAGCTGCCCGAGCTGCGCGCACGCGCGCTCGCGCTCGAAGAGGACCTGGCGCGGCATCAACGGCTGCTGGTGCACCTCGACCAGCGGCGCCGCGCCGAGCTCGCCCACCTGGCCGCGGTGGAGCGCGCGGGCGACGCGGAGCGCACGCGCCTGTTCGGCGAGCGCGCCATCTTCAAGGCGCGCGCCGAGGTGCTCGAGGCCGCGCTCGACGAGACACGCGCGCTCGGTGAGGCCATCGCCCACCAGCTCTTCACGCTGGAAGAGAAGCGCAAGATCGTCGGTGAGAACCAGATCCGCGTGCGCGACGAGAAGCTCGGCGAGCTGACCGAGGACGTGACCCGGCTGTCGACCAACCTGGCCGACGTCACCGAGCGCTTGGGCCAAAGCGAGATGGAGCACGCGGCCGAGCAGGCGCGCGCCGACGACCTGGAGCGCGCGCTCGGCGAGACGCGCGAAGCCGCCGCCGACACCGAGGGGCGCCTGTCACGCGACCTCGAGGTCTTGACCATCGAGCGCGACAAGCTCGCCGACAACCTGCAGCGCACCGAGGCCGCCTACGCCACCACGCGCGAGGATCTGGCCGAGGCCAAGCACTCGCGCCAGCAGCGCGAGCTCGAGGTGCAGGGGCTGTTCGAGCGCAAGGAGACCGAGCTGGCCGCCAAGGCCGAGCGCGTGGTCGAGCTCGAGCGCAACCTGGGCGATGCGAAAGAAGACCTGCAGAACCTGCGCAAGACCGTCACGCTGCGCGACGACCGCATCACCGAGCTGCTCAACCGCGTGCGCCAGGCCGACGAGCAACAGGTGGCCCTCGAGGGGCAGGTGTTCCGCCTCGGCACCCAAACGCAGGAGCAGGAAGCCGAGCTGGTCGCCCGCCAGGAGCGCCTGGAGAAGCTGGCGGCCCGCCTGGCGCAGCGCGAGGAGAAGCTCGAGGCGGTCGAGGAGGAGCTGCGCCGCACCAACGGCGTGGTGCTCGACAAACAGGCGGCCATCGAGCGGCAAGACCAGGCGGCGGCGGCGTTGCAGGCCGAGATCGGCCGCCAGCGCGAGCAGGCCCAGGCCCTGCAAGGCGAGCTGTCGGCGCGCGCCAACGAGCTGTTCGAGAGCGAGCGAAAGGCGGCCACGCTCACCGCCGAGCTGCAGAACGCGCGCGCCGACGTCGCCGCCGGCGGCGCGGTCGCCGAACAACTGCAGGCGCAGTTGCAGGCGGTGGAGCTGCGCGCCGCCGATCAGAAGCGCGCGCTCGACGACACCGACGCCAGGCTGAGGAACGCCCTGGTCGACCTCGACGCCGCCGGCCAGCGGGCCGAGCAGCAGCGAAGCGAGCTGGCTGAGCTGCGCGAGCGCGCCGCCGGCCAAGAGCGCGAGTTGCAAGCCACGCGCACGCAGCTCGCCGACACCGAGCGCGCGCGCGACACGCTGACCGTGCAGGCGGGCGAGCTGTCACGCCGCGTGGCCGACGGTGACCGAGAGCGCGACTCGCTCGAGGAGCAGCTCGCGGCGCAGGTACGCGAGAACGCCGACTTCTCGGCGTCGTTGTCGGACGCCTCGCAGCGCCTCGAGGAGCAGCAGGGCGCCATCGGCAAGCTGCACGAGGAGCTGTCGCAGAAGGAAGGCCGCATCTCGGCGCTCAGCCAGGTGCTGGAGCGCGCCGAGGCGCAGGCCAAGGAGCAGGAGCAGGCGCTGGCCGAGGCGCGCGAGGAGGCGAGCGATCTTCGCCAGTCGGTGGACGACGCCAAGAGCGCCATCGACGAGCGCGGCCGCTGGCTGCAGACGCGCGAGACCTCCATCGCCGAGCTGAAGGCGGTGCTCGAGACCGAGCGCGCCGCGCGCGACGCCTCGACCAACCAGCTCTCTGCGCTGCAACAGAAGCACGGCAGCCTCGAGAAGATGGCGGAGCAGGCACGCACGCGGCTCGAGGAGCGCGAGCGGCTGCTGCAAGCGCAGGGCGCCCACTCGGCGGCCGAGGTGGAGCGCGAGAGCCAGCGCGCCGACGCCGCCGAGGCGATGCTCAGGGAGACGCGCGCGCAATTCGAGCAGCTCGCCGCCGAAGCGGCTGCGCTGCGCGCCGAAGCGGGCCGCGCGGCCGAGCTGAAAGCCTCCGAGGAGAAGACGCGGAGCGACGCGCTGCGCATGCGCCAGATCGCCGAGAAGGCCGCCAACGACCTGCGCACCATGAAGGCCATCGCCGAGAAGTCCGAGGCTGGGCGCAAGCAGGCCGAGGCCGAGGTCCAGCGGGCGCGCGCCGAGCTCGAGGACATCAGGACCGGCCAGCGCCAGGGCGAGGCCATCGTCGCGCAGGCACGCCTCGAGGGTGAACAGCGCCTGGCCCGCATGCGCGACCTCGAGCAGCAGGTGGCGCGCCTGTCGGCGTCGCAGAAGCAGGCAGAGAGCTCACGCGTCGAGGCCGAGCAGGAGATCGCGCGCGCCAAGCTGATGGCCGAGCAGGAGCTGGCCGGCGAGCGCAACCAGTTGCGGGAGCAGGTGCAGCGCCTGCAGCAGGATCTGTTGGCCGCCAAGAAGGGCCTGAACGACGCCGTGGCGGTGGCGCGCCAGGCCAAGGCCGAGAGCGAGCAGATCAAGCGCCTCGCCGCCGAGAAGATCAAGCAGGTGCAGGCGGCCGCGCGCGAGGGCGGCCCGCCCCGCGCCGCACCAACGGTGGGCGCCGCCTCCATGCCGCCGCGCACCTCGTCGTCGATCTCGACCGCGCCGGTGCCCGCGCCGCCGCCGCCGCCGAGCCCGCCGGTGCAGGCGCAGCGCCCGGCCGTCGTGCCGGCGCCGCCCCCCATCACCGGCCTGTCGCCGCCCCAGGGCGCGCCCGTCACCAACCCGGGCATCTCCATGCCGGCGCCGGGGAGCGTGCCGATGTCTCCGGTGGTGCAGGGCCTGCCCGAGGAGGCGTTCAACGAGCGGGAGACGCTGGTCGTCGAGATCCCGGTCATCCCGTCGGCGGCGCGCGGCGATAAGAACTAGCGACCTCGCGGTCGCGACACGACCAGGGGTAACGTCGCGCCGTGCTGCGCTTGGTCGAGAAGTACTTCGAAGGCGCCCTCGGGGTGCCCAGCTTCGTCGCGCGCGCGGCGGTGCGCGCCGCCCTCTGGCACCTGGTGTTCGTCGGCGCGGTCACCGTCATCAAGAGCGGCACCAACGCGCTGTTCCTGGCGCGCGCGGATCCCACCACGCTGCCGCTGTTGTACGTCGCGGTCGCCGCGGTGGTCGCGGTCGTCACCTCGGTGCTGGCGCGCCTCTTGACCAGGAGCACGCCGGCGCGCGTGCTCGACCTCGGCATCATCGCCGCTGCCGTCGCCGTCGTCGGCACCACCGCCGCCGCCGCGTTCGGCGTGCCGGGCGCGCCCGCCGCCGCCTACGTCATCGGTGAGGCCGCGGCCACCTCGGGCAGCGTGCTGTTCTGGGCGCGCATCGCCGACGCCTTCCAGACGCGCGACCAGAAGAAGGTGGTCGGCCTGGTCGGTGCCGGCGGCATGCTCGGCGCCGCGCTCGGCGGGCTCTTGATGCGCCTGATCGCCGAGACCACCGGCGTGGCCGCGCCCATGATCGTCTCGGCGGTCCTGTGGGTCGCCACGCTGCCCCTGCTCGGTCTGCTGCGCTCGCGCGGTGGCACCGTCGGCACCAACGAAGGCGACCTGTGGCCGGCGCTCCGCTACCTGTCGGGCCGCGGCTACCCCATGCTGGTGGCCACCTTGGTGGTGCTGCTCGCCGCCACCGGTGCCGCCACCGACTTCGTCTTCCGCACCGCCTCCGCCGAAACGCGCAGCGAGGCCGAGATGGCCGGGCTGTTCGGCCTGCTCAACACCGGCGTGGGCGTGGTGGTGGTGCTGTTCCAGCTCTCGCTCACCTCGCGCCTGCTCGGCCGCCTCGGTGTCTTCGCCTACGTCGCCATGGTGCCGGTGCTCCTGGTCGCGACCAGCGCCGCCGCCATGCTGTTCTCCGGCTCCTTCGGCCTGCTCTTGGTCATGAAGGGCATCGAGATGGCGGGCGCGTATTCGCTCAACCAGACCGCGGTCTCCCTCTTGTACAACCCGATGCCGCCCGACCTGCGCAGCCAGGTGCGCACGCTCATCGACGGCGCCATCAAGAAGTCGGGCGCCGCCGCCGCCGGCCTGGTGCTCGGCGCGCTCGCCGTGTTCGCGCCGCTGTTGGTCGGGCCCTGGCTGGTCTCCGTGATCGCCGGTGGCACGCTGTTGTTGGTGCCGTTGTTGCGCGTGCGCTACCTGGACGCACTCGACGACAAGCTCGGGCAGAAGAAACGCTTCAAGCCCGGCGCCATCGACCCCTCGGATCGCGTCACGCGAAACGCGCTGCAGCACGCGCTCTTGTCCGACGACCCCGAGCGCGTCTTGTCGGCGTTGCAGGCGCTCGGTGAGCGCTACGTGCTCAGCCCCGAGGAGAGCGCGCGCCTGGTGGAGCACGACGACGAGCGCGTGCGCACCGCCGCCCTCAAGCACGTGCCCGCCAGCTCGGACGCGGCGCTCACCTCGCGCCTGGTCGCCATCGCGGCCGGCTCGGGCCCGCGCCGGCCGCGCGCCGAGGCGGTCCGCGCGCTGGCGCGCGTGCACGGCGAGGCCGCCGCGCCCATCCTCGCGCCCTTCCTCGACGACGAGGAGCCCGGCGTGGTCGCCGCCGCCATCGAGGTCGCGCTGCGCCTGCCAGACAGCGAGCCGAAGGCGCGCGCGCGGCTCGAGCACATCCTGGCCGACCTGCCACAGCGAACGCTGCCGTGGCGGCGCGAGGTGGCGCGCCTGCTCGGCGCCCTCGACGACACGCGCTACGACGCCCCGCTCGCGCGCCTGATCGACGACCCCGACGGCACGGTGCGCGCGCTCGCCATCGACGCCGCCGGCCGCGAGCGCCACCAAGCGCACGTGCCGCTCTTGGTCGAGCACCTGGCCGACCGGGTCGCGCGGCCGCGCGCCATCGCCGCGCTGTCGCGCTACGGCGACGACGCGGTGGAGGCGCTCAAGGCCATCCTCGACGACAAGAGCCGGCCGCTGCTCGAGCGCATGCCCATCCCGCGGGTGCTCGAGGCCATCGGCACCGAGAGCGCGGCGCACGCGCTGATGTTCTCGAACCCCAAGGACGATGCCTACCTGCAGCAGCGCATCGCGCATGCGCTGGTCGCCATCGTGCGCCGCGCGCCCGGCGTGGCCATCGACCGCAAGCGCGCCGACGAGGCCATCGGGCGACGCCTGGTCGCCTACGACGCCTACGACGACGCCGCGCGCGACCTCGGCGCCGACCCGACGCCGAGCCTCGGACTGTTGCGCCGGGCGGTGCGCGACCGCTGCATGCAGAACCTCAAGATCGCGCTCGACCTGCTCGGCATCCACCGCGGCCTCGCCCGCATGCAGACGGTGTTCGCCGGCCTATCGAGCGGCCTCGAGGCCCAACGCCACGACGCGCTCGAGCTGCTCGACGCCGCCCTCTCGGGCGATCCGCTGCGCGAGGACTTCCTGTCGCTGCTCGAGCGCAAGCAGGTGCCCCGCGAGCTGTCCGCCGCGCACGGCCGCTGCCGCGCGCTCTGTCGGTCGAAAGACCCCTTGCTGCGCGCGCTGGCCCGGAGGAGCGTGGTCGCGCTCGGCTTGGCCGCCCCGGACGAGGGGGCAGCCAACCATGGGTACGCCAAGGTGGGCCCGGGCGCGGTAGAGCTGGAGGGAACCGACATGCCGGACACGCTCGTCGAACGCCTGTTCCTGCTCGAGCACGTCGAGCTGTTCGAGGGGCTGCCGACGGACGACCTGTCGGCCATCGCCGCCCTCACCAACGAGCTGACCCTACCGGCCGGCGCCTTCCTCTACCGTGAGGGCGAGACCGGCACGCAGATGTACGTGATCGTCGAGGGCGAGGTCGAGCTGACGCGCGTCGGCCGATCGGTGATGAAGCTGCGCGCCGGCCAGAGCGCGGGCGAGGTCACCTTCCTCGACCGCGGGCCGCGACCGCTGACCGGCCGCATCACCGACCGAGGGCCGGCGCGCCTGCTGGTCATCGAGCGCGACGCCTTCACCGACCTGCTCGCCGACCGACCGGGCCTGATGCACGCTTTCTTGGCCGTGCTCGCGTCACGCATCCGGACGCTGGTGGAGCGCGATGTGGTCGACCCGAGCCGGCGGCGCATCCCGACGTCCGTGTAGGCATCGCGGCGCCTCGGGTGTCTCGACGACTCCCGTCACCGCCCCGCGAGTTTTTTTCCGCGGCCAGGTATGCGAAACCTGGCTCCGTCCGCGAGACGATCCAGGGTGAAGCACGATGGCGACGGCGCGTGAGAAGCTCTACGAGGAGATCGTGGCGATGTCGGCCGCGCCGCCCGGGCCGCATGCCGACGCCGAGATGCGCAAGCTGATGACGCGCTACCGGGTGCAGACCAAGCCCGGCATCGACATCCCGGCGGGAGCCACGGCGAGAGACGCCCTCGGTGATCGCCTGCTCGCGCTCTGGCGCGCCGGCGGCGCCGACCTGCACAACAAGCTCGGCCTGGCCATCGACGAGTTCCGCATGCAGTTGAAGGGCGCGGGCGCCTCGTCGAGCCCGCCGCGGCCGGCGAACCGGCCGAGCCGCCCGCCGGTGCCCGCCGTCGACGACGACGATCCGCCCGATCCGCCGCCGACGCCGGCGCGCGCGCCGGAGAAGCGGCCGGTGCCGGCGCTGGCCGCGCCCGACCCGCCGCCGCGCCTCAACCACGGCCGCGGCGGCGCCGAGCCGGTCGCCGGCGGACCCCGCAAGCGCGGCCGTACCCGCGGCGAGTGCCCCAAGTGCCACTCGATGGGCGTGGTGCTGGCGAGGAGCTACGCGGGCGACGAGTACTTCTCGTGCATCTACTGCGGTTGGCAGGCCTTCAAGCCCACCGACGAGGACGATCCCAACGCCTCGCTGGCGGTGCGCTTGCTCGGCCAGACGCTGACCAACGGCCCGCCGCGCGAGTAGCTGTCACCGTGTCGAGCAGGGCGGCGCCGGTTGTACCGCCGGCCGCTTTCGAGCGATCGTGCGCGCGAGGTGAACCATGGCGCGCACCGGACGACCGCTGACCGCTGAGGCGTTGCACGAGGAGATCCGCTTCCTCTTGAAGACGCTGATGCGCGACGACCTGTTCGGCGAAGAGGTGTCGCTCACCGAAGCCGAGAAGCTGCTCGAGGCGTCCTTGTCGCTCGGCTTCGTCGACTACTGCGCGTTCTTGAAGCGCCACGCCTACGTCGACATCGATCGCGCGCGCAACACCGTGGCCGTCTTGCCGCGCGGCAAGAACGTCGCCGAGGGCGGCGCCGATCCCTCGCTCCTGCCCATGCTGTCCGCGCACTTCGCCAAGCAGGTGGTGCCAGGCGCCCCGGGCGACGCGCGCGCCGCGCCGCCGGTCGCGCCCGTGCCCGCGGCCGTCGAGCGCCGCGGGCCCGCGCAGGGCGGTATGCACGTGATCGTGGCGCGCGAGCCGACGCCCATGACCGTCGGCCACGTCGAGGTCGATCGCTACGAGCGCGGCGAGACGCTCGGCCAGGGCAGCCTGGGCACGGTCTATCGCGCGCGCGACGCCGTGCTCGATCGCAGCGTCGTCGTCAAAGAGGTGCGCCACCTCTACGAGCTGGTCTCCTACGTGAGCAGGGACGAGCTGACCAGGCGCGTGCGCGAGGCGGTGATGAGCCAGGCGCGCCTCGATCACCCGCACATCCTGCGCGTGGTCGACGTCAGCTTCGCCGCCGACGCGCCCACGCTGGTGGTGGACCACGCCGCCGGCGGCTCCTTGCGCGCGCGCATGGCGCGGGCACCTGGTGGTCAGCTCCCGGTGGAGGTGTGCCTGCGCGCGCTGTTGCAGATGGCGGCCGCGCTCGAGCACGCGCACAACCGCGGCGTGGTGCACGGCAGCATCAAGCCCGAGAACGTGCTGTTCGACGTCGCCGGCAACGTCAAGGTCTCCGACTTCGGCGTGGCGCGCGTCGCCGAGCGGCCCACCGAGGGGCCGGCGACCTCCGCGCCGCCCGTCTACGTCGGCCGCGGCAACCCGAGCTACATGGCGCCCGAGCAGCTCCATCGCGGCGAGACCAGCAAGCGCTCCGATCTCTACTCCGTGGGCATCCTGTTCTACGAGATGCTGACCGGACAGTTGCCCGGGCGCCGCTCACCCATGCCCTCGGCCACGCCGCGCCTCAAGCAGGAGCTCGGTACCGCTGCCGCCACCGTCGACGACATCTTCGACCGCATGACGCGCGATCCGCCGAACGAGCGCTTCGCGTCGTTCGCCGAGGTGCTCGACGCGCTCTGCCCTGCCCTGCCCAAGCGCGAGCTGACGCGCGGCACGCTCCTGCTCTACGAGACCGACCCGCTGCCGCCGCCCGCCGCCGAGGCGGCGAGCGCGGCCGACCCCGCCGCTGCCGAGGGGGGCTTCCACGAGCTGTCCGGACCCATCCCGGTGACCGGCTCCTCCGTGATCGTGGGATCCGAGCCGAGCAGCGGCTGACGTCAGGACGCGCCGCCAACGCATGACGCAGCGCACGAAGGCGCCACGGCGGTGATCCGCGCCGCAACCGGGGGAACCCGGGAAGCCCACAATGGGGTCCGTTCGTTCTCACGGGTTGAGCCCCCGAGGTACCGATGCGCCGCCTGCCGCTCGCCGCCCTGATTGCCGCCGCCGCCCTCGCGCCCGCCGCCCGCGCGCAGGAGTGCGGCATGCCGCTGCGCTACTACGAGGACGCGCCGCGCGTGGCCGACATCGACGCCCCGCCGGTGCGCGAAGCGCTCGAGGCCGGGCAGTACGACGAGGTCGCCTCGCTCGCGCGCGCGCGCCTCGACGCGGCACAGCTCGAGCGCCGCGCCGCTGCCTTCGAGCTGCGCGCGGGTCGCAAGTTCAGCGAGGAGGAGGTGCGCGTGGCGCTGGCCGCCGCCGTGGTGCGCACCAAGGGTGAGCAGGGGATCGCGGCGCCGCTCCCGAAGAAGCTGTCGGCCAAGCGCGCCCAGGCCGCGCGCACCCGGAACCTCGAGAACGCGCGCGCGCTCTTGCAGTCGGAGCTGGCGCGCGCGAGCGGCGACCCGGTCATCGCCACCCTGCTCGGCGAGGCGCACCTGGCGCTCGGCGATCACGAATTGGCCGCCGCAGTGCTCGAGGACCTCGCCGCCGCCGACCTGATCGTGAGCCCCGAGGGCTGGGCGGCGCTCGCGCGCGCGCGCGCCGCCGCGGGCCAGGCCGACGGCGCCGCCGCCGCGCGCCGGCGTTGTGAAGACGCGGCGCGCGACGTGGCCGTGTGTGACGAGGACGTGGCGGTAGCGCGCTCGTGATCGCGCTGGCCGCGCTCGTCCTGCTGGCGGCCCAGCCCGGCGGCGAGCCGCAGGTCGAATCGGTCGCCTCGGAGGCACCAGCGCCCGCGCCCGACGAGGGGCTCGGGCACCTGCTCCTCGAGCGCTATGAGTGCGCCCGCTGCCACGTCATCGACGGACACAGCGTGGTGCGCGACAAGAGCTGCGTCGAGTGCCACCGAGCGATCCTGGCCGGCACCCTGACGGCACCGGCGGACGTGCTCGAGCGCTGGCAAGGCAAGCTGCGCCACCTGCTCGAGGTGCCGAGCCTGACCGGGCTCGCCGGCCGCATGCGGCCCGAGTGGATCGCGAGCTACCTGCAACGGCCGCACGACTTGCGGCGGGGCCTCGGCGAGTCGATGCCGCGACTGGCGGTGTCTGCGCCGGAGGCGGCCGCCATCGCGCGCACGCTCACCTCGGGCAAGCCGCCGCCGGACGCGCCGGTGCCGCGCGGCAACACCGCGCGCGGGCTGGCGCTGCTCGAGGCCAAGGGCTGCGCCGTCTGCCACGCCTTCACCGGCGCGCGCGTGCTCGCCACCAGGCAGCCGCCGGGCGTGGACGGCGCGGCGCTGGCGCGCGGCATCAAGCTGGCACCTGACCTGCGCTTCACGCGCGACCGCACCACCGCCGCCGCCGTCAACGCGTTGCTGCGCGATCCGCGCGCCGCCAAGGCCGACGCCGCCATGCCCGCCATCGCGCTCACCGACGCCGAGCGCCACGACCTGCTCGCCGCCATCTTCGACGTGCCACTGCCCCTGGCGCCCGCCCACGAGCCGCCGCCGCGGCTGCCGCTCTTGTCCCGCAGGGTGCGCTTCGCGGAGGTGGCGGCCGCCGTGCTCGACAAGACCTGCATCCACTGCCACGCCGACGACTCGCGCAACCTCGGCGTCGGCGGCCCCGGCTCCTCGGGGGGCTTCGGCTATGCCGGCACCGGCCTGGTGCTCACCAGCTACGCGCGCGTGCAGGCTGGCAGCCAGCGCTCGGCCACACCGCTGCTCGAGCGCGAGCTGCTGCTGTTTGACGTCTTCGCCGGCCCGCCGCGCGGCCCGCCGCGCCGCGGTGAGCACAAGAGCATCTTTCGCCCGGTGGAGACGGGGCCGATGCAGGGCGTGCCGCTGTTGGTGGCGCAGCTACGCGCGCGCCAGCTCGAGGAGGCGGGCGAGATGGTGCCGGGTGTGGTCGGCATGCCGCTGGGGCTGCCGGCCATCAGCCCCGAGCAGCTGCAGCTCGTCGAGAGCTGGGTGGCGCAGGGGCGGCCGCAGTAGCGGGGCCCTGGCTACTGGACCGTGACGCTCAGGTCGTACTGGTTCTGGCCGTCGTTCAGGAACTCGAGCACCTCGATGTAGTGGTCGCCCGCATCGGCCGAGGCCACCGGCAGCACCAGATCCTCGGTGCCGTCGACGCCGGCCGAGCTGCACGTGAGCCCGGTGCCGGTGGTGTTGGAGGCCTGCGTGCACGTCGTCAGCGGGCTCGCTTGGCTCGCGGGGCCGTACAGGCGCACGTCGATGTCCTGGCTCGAGGCGTGCGTGTAGGCGACCTGCACGCGCACGGTCTGGCCCGCGACCGCCGCGATCTTGAAGAAGTCCGAGTCGCCGTTGCAGACGCGGAGCTGCGGCAGCGCCTCGCCGGAGGACAGCGCCACCGCCGTCGAGGAGGTGTCGTTGGTGAAGGTGGTGTCGGTGCCCGACGACGACGTGGCGGTCCAGGTGTCGAAGCGGTCATCGACGCAGGACGAGGTGGGTGGTGCCGCCAGCTCGACGCCGATGGCGTAGGCGGTCTGGTCGCTCTCGTAGCCGACCGCGCGCAAGAACACCTCGCCGCCGGCGTTCATCATGCCGCGCACGCGGTCTTGCGTGTTGGTGGCGTAGGAGCGCGCCAAGGAGCGGGTCAGGCCGCTCGTGCCGCGCGGCTCGAGCACCTCGATGTCGACGTCGTCGGCCGCATCGAAGGCGAGCTGCACCGTCACCTGCTTGCCGCCCGGCAGCGCCACCTTGAACCAGTCGGCGTCGCCGACGCTGCACGAGACCAGCGAGCCAACCTGGTAGCTGCCGTCGAGCAGCCCGGTGTCGTCGAGGCTGAAGGCCGTGGCGGCGGAGTCGTTTGGCGAAGCGCCGTCGTCGATGCAGACCGCCGACGAGGTGATGCCCGCGGTCATGGTGTAGGCGACGCGCGCGGCACCCGTGCCGGTGACGCGCAGCGCGTAGCGCCCAGGCGCCAGGCCGCTCGCCTGCAGACGCCGGTTGCCGCCCGAGGCGCTGTCGCTCGCCAACAGCGCGCCCGTGGTCGAGGACACGAGCGAGAGCGTGACGCCGCTGCCGGTCAAGGTGGCGTCGAGCGCGTCGCCGCTGGTCAAGCGCACCGCGTAGTAGTCGTCGTCGCCCGGGCAGCGCGCCGCGCTCACCGCCGCCGTGCCAATGGGCGTCGCGCGCGTCCACGAGTTGTTGTCCTCGTAGGCGTCGTCGGGCGTGCAGCCCGAGAGCGTCGCCTCCATGGTGTAGGTGTTGGTGGCGCCCGACCAGCCGTAGATGCGCACGCCGTACGTGCCGGCGGCGAGCGCCTCCACGATCACCTCGTCGTCGGTGACCGAGGCCGCCGAGTCGATGGTGGCGCCGGCGGCGTCAACCAGCCTCATGTCGAGGTCGCCGCTGGCGTCGATGAAGCGCGCGGTGATGGTGACGGTGGTGGCGAAGGAC
The DNA here is from genome assembly GCA_016177705.1 of Deltaproteobacteria bacterium. Lineage (GTDB taxonomy): Bacteria > Myxococcota > UBA727 > UBA727 > VGSZ01 > JACOUT01. The sequence continues at coordinate 309,235 of JACOUT010000010.1, read as the reverse complement.
AGGGTGAACGCGAAGTAGTCGGTGTCGCTGGCGCAAATGCGACCCGCCGACGGCGTGCCGTCGAGCGCGAGCGGGCGCGCCGCGGCGTCGTCGGGCTCGAGGCCGGCCTCGGTGCACGGGTCGGCCACCGGCTCGGGCGTGAGCGTCACGCGCACGGTGTAGCTGCCCTGGCTCGTGCCGGTGCTGCCCTGCACCACCACGCGGTAGCCCCCGGCTGCCAGGTTGGCGGCGCTGATCGACAACCCGGTCGCCACCGTCTGGCCGTCGGCGGCGCGCACCAGGCGCGCGCTGACACCGCTGCCGGTGACCGTGACCACGGCGTCGTCGAGCGCGGCAGCGGCGAAGCGCAGCTGGTCGACGTCGCCGGGACAGACGGTACCGGCGAACGTGACGCCGGGCGTGAGCGCGAGCGCCTGCGCATCCGCGTCGTTCGGCTCGGCGTCGCTCTGCGTGCAGACCGGTGGGCTGCTGCTGACGGTGACGCGCAGCGAGTAGCCGACGTCGCCGCCGCTGGCGGTGACGCGCGCGTACAGCGTGCCGCCGGGCGCGCTCGCCAGCGTCGCCGGGTTGCCGCTCGCGAGCACGGCGCCGGCCGACGACAGGATGGCCACGGTCGGCGTACCGCTGCCCTCGCCGGCCACGGCCGCCACCTCGACGTTGTCGCCGGCGGTCGCGGTGAAGCGGAAGTGGTCGGTGTTGCCGCCGCAGATGGTGCCGGGCGTGAGCGCGCCCGTCGTCGGCACCACGGGAGCCTGCGCGGTGGTGTCGTTCGGCTCGGCGTCGAGGTCGGCGCAGCCCTCGGGCGGCGTCACCTCGACGGTCAAGAGGTACGCGCCGGCGCCGTCGACGCCGCTGCCCGAGACCACCACGCGGTAGCTGCCGGCGGCGAGGTCGGCCGCGCTCGCCACCAGGTTGCCGCCGGACGGCGCGCCCGAGGCGATGGTGGAGCCGGCGGCGCTCTCGATGCGCAGCGCCAGCGTGGCCGCGCCGTCGACGGCGAGCGTGGCGGTGAGCGTGCCCGAGGCCGTCACCAGGAACTCGTCCTGGTCGCCTGGGCAGATGGCGCCTTCGTGAGCGGCGCCGTCAGCGAGCGCCACGGCGTCGGCGCCGTCGTTCGGCTCGGTGGCGTCCTCGTCAACGCAGCCGGCGACGCAGGTGGAGGAGACGTCGTCGCACACGCCCGACGGGCAGTGCGCCGGGTTGAAGCACTCCACACAGGTGCGCTTGTCCGGGTGGCAGACACCGAAGGCGCAGTCGTCGTCGCTCTCGCAGCTCTCCTCGACGGTGCAGCTACCGGTCAACAGGTCGCAGAGCGCGCCCAGGCCGCAGTCGCCGTCGGAGATGCACTGCACACAGGTGCCCTTGATGGTGTCGCAATGGAGGCCGGCGCACTCCTCGTCGCTGGTGCAGCCGATGACGGCCGCCGTGCAGCGGCTGGTGAAGCCGTTGCAGACGAAGCCGTCGGGGCAGTCGGTCTCGTCCAAGCACTCGACGCAGCGGCCGCTGTCGAGGTCGCACAACCCTTCGGCGCAGCTCCCCTCATCACAGGGCGGCACGCAGGCGCCGTCCTGGCACACCCGGCCGTCGGAGCAGCCCTGCTCGATGGTGCACTCGCCGCCCTGGGTCTGAATCTCGCTCGGGCAGGCGGCCAGAGAGAGCGCGACCACCGCGCCCAGCGCCGACATCAGGCTACGCATCGATCCTGCCTTCCTCGCGCCGTCGACGGCCCGGCGACGCTCGATCTCCCGCCCGCGGTGATTCGAGCGCGTGGGGGTCGGTCCTACCCTCGGTAGATCGTCCGACCGGTGACCGCGCTCATGGCGTCGCCGCGCCAGGCTCAGCGGCGCGCCGCCTCGACGAGCGCGCGGTAGATCTCTCGCTGCGGCTCCTCGCGCATGGCTTCCGGGTGCCACTGCACGCCCACCAGGAAGGGGCGGCTCGGATCCTCGATGCCCTCGATGAGCCCGTCGGTGGCGCGCGCGCTCACCACCAAACCAGCGCCGAGCGTCTTGACCGCCTGGTGGTGCGTGCTGTTGACCGGCAGCCGCGCCGTCGCCACCGCGCGCGACAGCAGCGTGCCCGCCACCACCTCGACGTCGTGGGCGGGCTTGTCCTTGGGTGCTTTTTGCTGGTGCGCGAGCGGCGAGGGCGCCTGCGACGGCAGGTCCTGCCAGAGCGCGCCGCCCCTGACGACGTTGATGAGCTGCATGCCGCCGCAGACGCCGAGCACCGGCAGGCCGCGCACGAGCGCGCGCTCGAGCAAGGCGCGCTCGAGCGCGGTGCGCTCGGGCTTCAGCTCGCCACAGCGCTCGTGTCTGGGCTCGCCGTAGAGCGCCGGGTCGATGTCGAAGGCGCCGCCGGGCAAGACCAGCGCGTCGGCGAGGGCGATCAACTGATCGAGCGCGCCCGGCTCGTCGATCGGCGGCGGCACCAGCGGCAGGCCGCCGGCAGCCACCACAGCGTCGAGGTAGGGGCGCTGCACCACGGCAGTGGGCACGTCGCCGCGGCTGGTGGCGACGGTGGACAGGTCGGGCGGCACCAGCACCACCGGGCGTGTCACGACGACACCTCGACCTCGCCGGCGCGCAGATGGATGTCGGGGCTGCCATGCGCGGCGCGCGCGGCCACGAAGGCGGCCGACAGGCGGCGGGCCATCGGGCGCGGCTCGGCGACGTCGAGCGCGCTCACCACCGCGACGAGCGCGGCGCCGGCGCGCCCGCACGCCGCCGCGCGCTCGGGCGTGGTGACGCCGCCGATGGCCACCACCGGCAGGGGCGAGAGGCGCGCGCGGCGCGCCAGCGCCTCGAGCCCGACCACGGGCGCGTGGCCTTGCTTGGTGGGCGAGGCGTAGATGGGCCCGACCGCGACGTGATCGGCGCCGCCTTGCGCGCACACCTCGAACAGCTGCGGTTCGGTGTGGCTGGAGGCGCCCACCAGCGCCTCGGCGCCGACGATGGCGCGCGCCGCCGGCGCCGGCAGGTCGGTCTGGCCGACGTGCACGCCGTGGGCGCGCGCGGCGACGCACAGGTCGGGGCGGTCGTTGACGACGAGCGGCACGCCGACGGCGGCGCAGGGCACGCGCACGGCCTCGAGCAGCGTCAACAGCTCGCGGTCGCTCCGGTCCTTGCAGCGCAGCTGCACCAACGCAGCGCCGCCCTCGAGCAGCAGCGTGGCGCGCCGCACCAGCTCGTCGGCGGCGGGGGCCAGCTCGCCCGTGCGCGGCAACAGGATCGGATAGAGCCCCACCGGCACCCGACGCGCCGACGCGGCGGCGGCCTCGGGGATGGGGCGGCGCTGCGCGCGACAGGCGGCGCGGATACCGTCGTGGAGCGCAGCTTCGAGGCCGCGCGCGAGCGCGCGCGACTGCGCCGAGCGCGCCAGCGGCACCAGGTGCAGCAGCGTCTCGTCGACGTAGCTTGTGAGCTTGTCGACGCTCGCCGCCAGGTGCAGCTCGGAGAGGTTGTGGAGTCGGTCGCACACCTTGACCAGGCGCACCGAATCGGCGGCCTCCCGTGCCAGCCGAGCGTAGTAGGCGGCGGTGGCGGCCTCGCCCTTGCCGGTCTTGGTCAGCAGGTCGACGTCGTTCGTCACTCGATCGCCGAAGCGAGCGGCCAGCTCCTCTTTCGGGATGTCGCTGTCCTCGAGCACGTCGTGCAGCAGCGCCACCGCGCCGGTGGCCTCGGTGACCTCGAGGCCGCAGGCGCGGCCCACCTCCTCGACGAGCACGCGCACCGCCATCGGGTGGCCGATGTAGGGCGCGCCGTGGCGCCGCGACTGCCCGTGGTGGGCCTCGCGCGCGATGGCGAGCGCGCGCTCGAAGAGCACCGTGCCGGTCGGCATCTCTCGCACCTCGCTTGGTGGCGTCGATCGACGTTATAGCGTGCGCATGGTGCGCGGGTCGCTCCTCGCTCTCTTGGCGGTCCTGGCCGCCGCGCAGCCGGCGCCAAGCGCCGCGCCGCCGGCGCCAAGCGCCGGGCCCGCGCGGCCGCGCTTCGCCGCCCCGCCGGCCGGCGAGCGCGTGCTGGTGCTGTGGACCGCCGGCGTGCAGGGCTACGTCGAGCCCTGCGGCTGCACGGCGGACCCGCTCGGCGGCGTGGCGCGCCTGGCGGCTGCCGTCGACGAAGCGAAGGCCGCCTGGGGCAAGCGCGTGGTGCTGCTCGACGGCGGCGACCTGTTGTTCGAGCGCAAAGACGACATCGCCGCCGCCGACCGCTGCCAGGCCGAGGCGAAGGCCGACCTGCTCGTCGGCACCTTGGCGAAACACGGCCTCGCGGCAACCGCGCTCGGGCCGCTCGACGACGTGCGCGGGCCCTCGTTTCGTGACGTGCGCCTTTCGCGGGCGGCCATCCCTACGGTGGGCGTCGGCTCGCCGCGCGCGCTCGGCGACGGCGCGCGAGCCAAACCCCGCCTGCTGCTCGAGCTCGACGGCGTGATGCTCGGCGTCACCGGCTTCTCCGCCGGCCGCGCCGAGGACGCGCCCGCCGTGCGGGCCGCGCTCGAGCGCGAGGTGCGGGCGTTGCAGCGCGAGGGCGCGCGCGCGGTGCTGGCGCTCGCGCAGGCGCCGCGCGCGGTCACCAAGCTGGTGGTGCGTGGCCTGCCTGGGCTCGACGCCGTGCTGCAAGGGCGTGCGCCCGGCGAGCTGCCGCTCGAGCCGGAACCGCTCGTCGGCGAGGGTGGCGTGGGGCCGGTGCTGCTCGCCGCCGGCATGCAGGCGCAGCACCTCGGCGTGCTGGAGCTGGTGCTCGAGGGGCGCGCGCCGGGCGCGCCGCTCGCGCTCGACGACCGCGCCGCGCGCCAGCAGGCGCGCCGCCGCCTGCTCGAGGTCAAGAGCAAGAGCCTCGACGACGAGCTGGGGCGCGAGACCGTGGGGTCTCGCAGAGCCTTCCTCGCGGAGCGGCGCCGCCAGGTGACGAGCGAGCTGGCAGCCTTGTCCGAGGACGCCCTCGCCGCGCCGCTCGCCGCGCCGCACCTGCGCGCGTGGTCGCTGCCGCTGCCGCGCGGCAGCGCTGAGGAGCCGAACGCCGCCGCCGCGCTCGCCGCCTACCAGGCGAGCGTTCCCTCGCTGGTCGAGCGCTGCGAGGCCGAGGCACCGTGTCCAAAAGCGCCGCCCGAGGCGCCGCGCTACCTCGGCGCCGTCGCCTGCGCCGGCTGCCACGCGCCCGCGGTGGCTTTCTGGCAGGCGCAACAAGTCCAGCGGCCGGGCAAGGACGCGCAGGGCCGGGCCATCACGCGCGTGGTGGGCCACGCGCGCGCGTGGCAGACGCTCGTCGAGGAGGGCAAGGAGCGCGACCGAAGCTGCGTGCCGTGCCACGCGGTCGGCTTCGGCGAGCCCGGCGGGCCGTGCACCACCACCGACGTCGTCAAGGGCGGCTTTTCGGGCGTGCAGTGCGAGAGCTGCCATGGCCCGGGCAGCGCGCACGTCGGCGCGGGCGGCAAGGGCGGCGTAGTGCGCGCGCCCGACGAGGCGCGCTGCCGTTCGTGCCACCGCGTGCCGCACATCGCCACCACCGACAGCTTCGACTTCGCGGACCGGCGCCGGTTGATCCTCGGCGCCGGCCATGGCCTACCGGCACCCAAGGAGCGTGCCCCGTGAGCACCGCACACGACGAGTTGTTGGGGGTGGACGAGGCGCGCGCGCGCATGCTCGACGCGGTGGCGCCGCTCGCCGACGAGACGGTGCCGCTCGTCGAGGCCGCGGGACGTGCGCTCGCGGCCGAGCTGCGCGCGCTGCGCTCCCTGCCGGGCTTCGACAACTCGGCCATGGACGGCGTCGGCGTGCGCGTCGCCGACGTGACCGGCGCCAGCGACGCCGCGCCCGTCACGCTGCGCTTGGTCGGCGAGGCGCTCGCCGGCGGCGCCGCCGCGACGGCGTCGCTCGCGGGGGGCGAGGCCGTGCGCATCATGACCGGCGCCGCCATCCCGCCGGGCGTCGAAGCCGTGGTGATGCGCGAGCACACCGACGAGCGTGACGTCGAGCGCGGGCTCATCCACGTCAAGGCGGCCGCGCCGGCGGGGCAGCACGTGCGGCGCGTCGGCGAGGACGTGCGACAGGGCGGCGTGGTCGGCCGCGCGGGCGACGTCATCACGCCAGCGCGATTGAACCTGGTGCTCGCCGCCGGCCACGTGTCGGCGCGCGTGGTGCGTCGGCCGATGGTCGCCGTGCTCGCCTCGGGCGACGAGCTGTGCGAGGTGGGCGCGCCGCTCGACGAGCGCGCCGTCATCAACTCGAACGCGCACGCCATCGCCGCCGCCGTGCGTGCCGCCGGCGGCGAGGCGCGCCTGCTCGGCATCGCGCGCGACTCGCTCGCCGATCACGTGGCGCACATCCGCGAGGCCGCCTTCGCCGACGTGCTTCTCACCGTGGGCGGCGTCTCCATGGGCACGCACGACTTCGTGCGCCCGGCGCTGGCCGAGGTCGGCTGCACGCTGTCGCTCTGGCGGGTGGCGATGCGGCCGGGCAAGCCGGTCGCCTTCGGCACGAGCGACGGCGGTAGCGCGCGCTACGTCGTCGGCCTGCCGGGCAACCCGGTGAGCGCCATGGTCGGCTTCGAGCTGTTCGTGCGCCCGGCGCTCAGGAAGCTGCTCGGCGTCTCCTCGCCGTGGACCCGCCCGCTGCACTGGGCCACGCTCGCCGAGGGCACCAAGAAGAAAGCGGGCCTCGAGCACTGGGCGCGCGCGCGCGTCACACGCGCCGACGGCGCGCTCATCGCCACGCTGCTCGACGCGCAGGGCTCGCACCAGATCTCGGGCCTGGCCGACGCCGATGCGCTGGTGCGCCTGCCGCGCGCCGCCACCACGCTGGCGGCCGGCGAGCGCGTCGAGGCCATGCTGCTCGACTAACGGCCCGCCGGCCGGTCAGGCACGAGCGACCGGAGGGAGCCGTCTTGGGTGGGGGCCCCTGGTCGGGCTTCGCCCGCCAGGGGGAGGGTCTGGCGACAGACCCTCCAACAACTCAGTGAACTTCAGGATCGAACAGATCGTCGTCGTCGTCGTCGTCGGTGGCGACCTCGATGCGGTCGATGGCCGCGCCGCCGAGGCGCGCCGACACCATGCCGTACTCCCACGGGCGCTGCTTCATGCCGGGCGCCGAAGGCAGGCCGGCCACGCCGGCGACGAAGCGCTCCCAGCGGCGTCGCAGGTCGGTGCCGACGCCGAACAGCACGAGCGCGGTGGCGCGCACGGTGCCGTCCTTGTCCTTGATCTGCCGCACCGGCACCGCCATCGCGCGCATCGGTCCGTCGGGCAATTGCGCCACCAACGCCACCGCCGCGCCGAGCTTGAAGCCGCCGTCGCCCGGCACCAACAGCGCGTGCCGGCTGACGTCGATCGTCTCGCCGATGAGGAACCCTCCTGAGCGGACCTCGACGGGGACGTGCGCGGCGTAGCGGGGTGCTCGACGTCGGTCGGCGCCCACATGGTGGGACTGGTCGACGCGCTCGCTGACGTACATGTGGACGTGGCTGGCCATGGAAGCTCCCCGGTTCTGGTCGTGTGCCCAATCGCAAGCCGCGAGCCAACCAGCGTTGGCGGGCAGCGGCGCCAGGACGTAGCGCACATCACCTTCCTGGAGCGGTCGCACGCGCGGCGCCGCACACCGGCGTGCGGATCTGCCCAGGTTGGACCGCGCCGACGGCCGTCGACCGGACGCGCTGCGCTCCTGTGCGACGAGTCGGTGTTACGGCGAGTCCAGCTCGAGGCGCGGCTGGTAGGGCTCGGGCGGTGGTCGCGCGGGTTGCGGCTGCGCAGCCGGCGGGATGACCGGCGGCGGGTTCATGGGCGGCGCAATCACGGCTGGCGGGCGCTCCGGCGGCGGTCTGGCGGCCAGCGGCGGCTCGGGCGCGGGCTCCCCGGTCGGCGGTCGCACGTCGACGGGTCGGGTGGGGTCGTGCGCCGGCGCCGTGCCGGCGTCGACGACGTCCGCCGCGGGCGCCGGCTCCACCGACGACCGCGGCGCAGCGAGCAGCACGATGGCCACGATGGCGAGCGCGAGCACGGCGCCGCCGGCGGCGAACACCGCGAGGCGCAGCCCGCGCGGTACGTCCGCCAGGCGCAGCGTGGTCGGCTGCGTCGGCGGCTGTGTCGGCGGATCGGGGCGGGTGTCGCGCAGCGGCGGCGGTAGGGTCGCGGTCTTCACCTCGGGCTGCCGTGCGGCTGCGGGCGTCGACGCCGGGCGATCAGAGGTGGTTTGGAAGACCTGCGCCTGGGTCTGATCGAAGCCGGCCGCGTGCTCACCGATCATCACGGTGGGCGCGGCGGTGGCGTCGAGGCCGCCCGACAACAGCGCGTCGACCCGCGCCACCAGGCCGACCGCGCTGTGGGGACGCTCGGCAGGGTCCTTCCTGAGCAGCTCGTCGACCAGCTCCGCGACGCCCTCGGGCACGGAGGGCACGAGCGCGCGCAGCTTGGGCGCCGGCTCCGAGAGGTGCAGCATGGCGAGCGCCATCGGGGTCAGCGCCGAAAACGGCTGCCGGCGCGCCAGCATCTCGAACCACATGACGCCGACGGAGTAGAGGTCCGCCGAGGGTCCGGCCGGGTCGCCGAGCACCACCTCGGGCGCCAGGTAGCCGGGCGTGCCGACGAGCATGCCGGTCTGGGTGAGCCGGCTCGCGCCCGGCTCGGGGGTGAGGCTCTTGGCCACGCCGAAGTCGACCAGCTTGACTGTGTCGGGCCGGCCCGGGCTCTCGACCAACATGACGTTGTCGGGCTTGAGGTCTCGGTGCACCACGCCGGCCTGGTGGGCGCTGATGAGCGCATCGGCGATCTGGCGCACCACCTCGGCCGACTCGCGCGGTGAGACCGGCCCTTCGCGCAGCCGTTGGCGCAGCGTGCGCCCGCGCAACAGCTCCATGGCGATGAACAGCGTGGTGCCGCCGCCGGGCGCCTCGGTCTCGCCGAAGTCGATGACGCCGACCACGTGCGGGTTGTTGAGCTGCGCCACCAGCTTGGCCTCGCGCCGGAAGCGCTCGCGCACGCGCTCCTCGTGGACCAGCTCGGGGCGGATCAGCTTGAGCGCCACCTCGCGGCCGAGCGGCTCCTGCACGGCGACCCAGACGGTGCCCATGCCGCCCTTGCCGATCTGGCGCCGCAGGCGATAGCGGCCTGCGATCAGCATGCCCGAGAGGTCGACGCCCACCGGCGCAGTCTACCGTCGTGCGCGCCCAGAGCACCGATCAGGTTGGCGGACCGAGCCCGGCGTCCCCTCGGCGAAGAGGGCAAGGAGCCCCGCAGCCGCGGGCCCGTAGGCCCGTGGCGAGGACGCGACGACGCCATCTTCGCCGAGGGGGCGCCTGGCGACGGGAGCCAACCTGTTCGGTGCTCTAGCACCAGCACGCACGCCCTTGACGAGCGACACGCAATCGTTGCGAATGGCCGCGCAGTCCGGCTTTTTGGAGGCGACATGGAAGGCTTCACGACCATCATCGAGCCCTTTCGGGTCAAGAGCATCGAGCCGCTGCACTTGACCACGCGCGCCGAGCGCGAAGCGCTGCTGGCCAAGGCCGGCTACAACCTGTTCTCGCTTCATTCGGACGACGTCATCATCGACCTGCTCACCGACTCGGGCACGGGCGCCATGAGCGCGGAGCAGTGGGCGGCCGTGCAGCGTGGCGACGAGAGCTATGCGGGCTCGCCGTCGTGGTTCCGCTTCGAGGCCGCCGTCAAGGAGCTGTTCCCGTTCGCGCACCTCATCCCGACGCACCAGGGGCGCGCCGCCGAGAAGATCCTGTTCTCCGTCGTGGGCGGCAAGGGCAAGGTCATCCCCAACAACACGCACTTCGACACCACGCGCGCCAACGTCGAGCACAGCGGCGCCGAGGCGGTCGACCTGGTGATCGCCGAGGGCAAGGACCCCGCGCTGCGCCACCCCTTCAAGGGCAACATGGACGTGGCCGCGCTGACGCGCCTGCTCGAGGCGCGGCGGGCCGACGTGCCGCTCGTCATGGTCACCATCACCAACAACTCCGGCGGCGGCCAGCCGGTCAGCCTCGAGAACCTGCGCGCGGTGCGCGCAGTGTGCGATCGCTTCGCGGTGCCGCTGTTCCTCGACGGCTGCCGCTTCGCGGAGAACGCCTGGTTCATCCGCGAGCGCGAGGAGGCGCACCGCGGCCGGCCGGTGAAGGACATCGTCAAGGACATCAGCGCGCTCGCCGACGGCATGACCATGTCGGCCAAGAAGGACGGCCTGGCCAACATCGGCGGCTGGCTTGCCATGAACGACGGCGTGCTCGCGCAGCAGTGCCGCGAGCTGCTCATCCTCACCGAGGGCTTCCCCACCTACGGCGGCCTGGCCGGGCGCGACCTCGACGCCATCGCGCAGGGCCTGCGCGAGGTGGTCGACGAGAGCTACCTGCGCTACCGCGTGCGCGCCGTCGAGTACCTGGCAGAGCGGCTGCTCGCCGCCGGCGTGCCCATGGTCGAGCCGGCCGGCGGTCACGCGGTCTACCTCGACGCCAAGCGACTGCTGCGCCACATCCCGCCGCTGCAGTACCCCGGGCAGGCACTGGCGGTGGAGCTCTATCGGGAAGGGGGCATCCGCGGCTGCGAGATCGGCACGGCGATGTTCGGCAAGCGGCCCGACGGCAGCGAGCAGCCGGCCGCCATGGAGCTGGTGCGGCTCGCCATGCCGCGGCGGGTGTACACGCAAAGCCACGTGGATTTCGTGGTGGAGGCGGTGCTGCACGTCTTCGAGCGGCGCGAGTCGCTGCGGGGCTTTCGCATCGTCGAGCAGCCGGCCGCGCTGCGGCACTTCACCGCGCGCTTCGCGCCGCTGTAGGCTGCTGGACCGCCGCGAGCACAGCGGCGAAGTGCGGGCACATCTGCTAGCCTCGGGCCATGCCGCTGCCACCGGTGACAGGTCGGGTTCGTTCGATCGGCGTCAGCCCGGGCGTCGCGAAGTCCAGGATCGAGCTCGAGAACACCAGCGCCGCGCAGGTGAAGGAGATGTTCCTCACCCAGCCGGCGGGCAAGTTCTTCAAGGGCGCGCAGACCTGGATGCGCGAGCGCACCTCGCAGGGCGGCCAGCAGTTCCTCGAGAACCCGCTCTTTCCCGTGCCGATCATGTTCACCACCATCAGCCCCACCGAACAGGGCATCAAGGGTGAGTTCGTCGGCGCCATCAACGGCGGCGGGCCGCTGCGCATCTGGGACGAGCACGGCAAGACCTACATCGAGGAGCTGGGTACCGCGATCCACCTGCTCAACCCCACCGACCTGCCCCCGTGGAAGCTCGCCGAGGCCGTGCCGTTCTTCGGCATGTTCGCGCGCGGCATGCGACGCGCGGCCAACGCCGTCATCGACACCCCGCTTGCGCTCGTCCACGCTGCGCTCGTGTCGCACGACAACGCGCAGACCATCGTGGCGACGCTGAACGAGATGAAGCGGCGTGGCTGACGAGCGGGTGCCCGCGCTCGGCACGCTGCAGGTCCCGGACGATTGGGACGCCGAGCTCGAAGTGCTGCTGCGGGCGCGGCCGAGGGAGCCGGTGCCGCAGCTCGCCGCGCGCGCCGGCACCGTCAAGGACCCGCCGGCGCCCACCCTGATCGTGCAGCGCCGCCGCGGTGGCGCCGACGCCGCGAGCTGGCTGCAGACCTTCCTCGAGCGCAGCGCCCAGACAACGCGCGGCATGAGCGCCGCGCCCGACGGCGAGCTCAGCTTCGACGACGGCGTGCGCGCACGTGCCATGCGCGTGACGCTCGACACCGCGCCCCCCGTGGTGCAGGTGCACGTGGCGCGCGTCGATGCCGGGGTGGTGACCCACTTCGTCGCCGCCAGCGCCGCCGGGGATGACGGCGGCATGGCCGCGCTGCTCGCGGTGCTGCGCAGCTGGCGCCCGCCACCGGCCTGAGCGCCCACCGGGGCGCGGCGGCGAGATCAGGGCGCCATGGCCAAAAACGCCACTGTTCTCAAGCTGTTGCCCCACGGAACGTGGGCCCCCTAGACGGCAGGTAGGACACGTCTATGGTTGCTTGGCACTCTCGATCCGAGAGTGCCAAACGCTTTCGACGACACCCCAGGAGCGAAGCCATGAAGTTCCGTCCCCTGAACGACCGCGTGCTGATCAAGCGCCTCGAGTCGGAGACCAAGACCGCCGGCGGCCTGTTCATCCCCGAGACCGCCAAGGAGAAGCCGCAGGAGGGCGAGGTCATCGCCGTCGGCGAGGGCCGCCACCTCGAGAACGGCAAGATCCGCCCGCTCGAGGTCAAGAAGGGCGACCGCATCTTCTTCCGCAAGTACGCCGGCAACGAGGTCACCATCGACGGCACCGAGCACGTCATCCTGCGCGAGGAAGAGATCCTCGGCGTGTTCCAGGCCTGATCGCGGCCCGCTCCTTCACCCCTTCTCCATCAAGCAACGAGGTTCGACACATGTCCGCCAAGGAAATCCACTACAGCCAGAACGCCCGCAACGAGATCGCCCGTGGCGTCAACACGCTCGCCAACGCGGTCAAGGTGACGCTCGGCCCCAAGGGTCGCAACGTCATCATCAACAAGAGCTTCGGCAGCCCCACCGTCACCAAGGACGGCGTCACCGTCGCCAAGGAAGTCGAGCTGTCGAACAAGTTCGAGAACATGGGCGCGCAGATGGTGAAGGAGGTCGCCAGCAAGACCTCCGATAAGGCCGGCGACGGCACCACCACCGCCACCGTGCTCGCGCAGGCCGTCTACAACGAGGGCATCAAGCTGGTGGCCGCGGGTCACAACCCGATGGACATCAAGCGCGGCATCGACAAGGGCGTCATCGAGGTCATCAAGGACCTGAAGAAGCACTCCAAGTCCACCAAGGACCACAAGGAGATCGCGCAGGTCGGCACCATCTCGGCCAACGGCGACGACACCATCGGTGAGATCATCGCCTCCGCCATGGAGAAGGTCGGCAAGGAGGGCGTGATCGCGGTCGAGGAGGCCAAGAGCCGCGAGACCACGCTCGAGGTCGTCGAGGGCATGCAGTTCGATCGCGGCTACCTGTCGGCGTACTTCGTCACCAACGCCGAGCGCATGGAGGCCAGCCTCGAGACCCCCTACATCCTGATCTTCGAGAAGAAGGTCTCGAGCCTGAAGGACTTCCTGCCCGTGCTCGAGGCGGTGCGCCAGACCAACAAGCCGCTGCTGGTCATCGCCGAAGAGGTCGAGGGTGAGGCGCTGGCCACGCTCGTCGTCAACAAGCTGCGCGGCACGCTCAACGTGTGCGCGGTCAAGGCGCCGGGCTTCGGCGATCGTCGCAAGGCCATGCTCGAGGACATCGCCACCCTCACCGGCGGCAAGATGATCTCCGAGGACCTCGGCCAAAAGCTCGAGAACGTCACGCTGTCGGATCTCGGCACCGCCAAGACCGTCACCGTCGACAAGGACAACACCACCATCGTCGACGGCGCGGGCAAGAAGTCGGACATCCAGGCGCGCGTCAAGCAGATTCGCGCGCAGATCGAGGAGACCACCTCGGACTACGACCGCGAGAAGCTCGAGGAGCGCCTGGCCAAGCTGGTCGGCGGCGTCGCCGTCATCAACGTCGGTGCCGCCACCGAGGCCGAGATGAAGGAGAAGAAGGCTCGCGTGGAGGACGCGCTGCACGCCACGCGCGCGGCCGTCGAGGAAGGCGTGGTCACCGGCGGCGGTGTCGCGCTGCTGCGCGCGGCGCAGCAGCTCACCAAGTTCGACACCGGCAACGCCGAGCAGAACTTCGGCGTCAAGCTGCTCAAGCGCGCCTGCGAGGAGCCGATGCGGCAGATCGCGCAGAACGCGGGCTTCGAGGGCTCGGTGGTGGTGAACGCGGTGCTCGAGAGCAAGGAGAGCACCTACGGCTTCAACGCGCGCACCGAGAAGTACGAGGACCTGGTCAAGGCCGGCGTCATCGACCCGACCAAGGTCGCGCGTACCGCGCTCGAGAACGCGGCGTCGGTGGCGGGCCTGCTGCTCACCACCGAGGCGATGATCGCCAACAAGCCGGAGAAGAAGGAAGCGGCGGCCGGCGGCCACGACCATGACCATGGCGGCGGCTACGGCGACGACATGGATTTCTAGCTCCGCACCGGCACGACTGATTGAATGGTCGGGGCGGCTTCGTGCCGCCCCTTCCTTTTTGACTCCCGGGCCGAGCTAGAAATCGGTGCACTGCGGGGCTGCGCCCCGCACCCGCTTCAGGTGCGCCGTCGACAGGCATCCCCCAGACTGAGCCCCTCTGTTTCCATCCCTCGTGCCTGGTCGGACGCGCCGCGCGTGAGGGGGCTGCCTCAGCGATTCCGTCGCGCCAGCTCGGGCAACACCATCAAGAGCGCCCGGTACAGCTCGCTGTAGCCGAGCGGCTTGGTCAGGTACGCGGTGGCGCCGAGCTTGAGACCGCGCTCGACGTCGCTGGCGTGGCCGAGTGTCGTGATGATCACGATCGGCAGGCCCCTGCTGCGCTGGTCGCCCCGCACCGACTCGAGCACTTGCAGGCCCGTCAGGCCGGGCATGTGGATGTCGAGCAGCGCGGCGTCGAGCGGCTCGCGCGCCACCACCGCGAGCGCCTCGGTGCCGCTGGCCGCCTCGATGACCACGCAGCCCAGGCGCTCGAGCCAGGTGCGCAACAACATACGCATGACGCGCGCGTCGTCGGCGACGAGGACCCGGGGCGGGGCGCTGCTCATGGCCTTGCTCTACCACGTCGTGAGCCCTTGCCGGACGCTTTGTGGCTGCTACCGTCACTGCGGCGGTCGACGAGGGCCGCGTGCATGGCCGCCGTCAAACGCAACGATCCGAAGAAGCGCCCCGTCCCCGCGATCGAGAAGATCGAAAAGCTCGCCAAGCGGCCGGGCGCGTCGGTGTCGCCGAAGCGGCGGCCAGCACGGGACGACGCAGCTCGACGCACCGGCGGGCAGCGCGGCCGTCCAGGTACTGCCAAGCGGCCGGTCGAGGACGACGCGCCCGCGTTCGTCGGCGGTCCAAAGAACCAGTTCGGCACGCGCGTCGCCCGCCGCGTCACCTGCTCGCGCTGCGGTGAGGTCGACCACGTGCCGCACGCGCCGCGCGATCTGTCGCGCGCGCTCTGTCGCTCCTGCGCGCGCGAGGTGCTCAAGACCTACGAAGCGGGAACGCGAGCGCCGGTGCCGATGCAACCGGCGGTGTGCTCGTTGTGCAAGAAGCCGTTCACGCTGCCGGCCAAGGTGGAGCTCACCGACGAGATCCTCTGCCCCGATTGCCTGCGCGGCTTTGCCACCTGGACCGGCGGCATCGACAGCGCGTGGGAGAGCCGGCAAGACGTGGTGCTCGAGCAGCGCGTCGGCGGCACGTTGGTCCGACGACGCAAGAAGTAGCCCGCCCAGATGGGAACTACTCGCCCAGGCGGCGGCGCAGCGTGGCGCGGTCGATGCCGAGCACCTGCGCGGCGCGCGTGCGGTTACCGCCCACCTCCACCAGCACCGCCTCGATGTGGCGGCGAACGACGTCATCGAGCTTGGCGGACGGACCCGGCAGCTCCGCCGGCGCGGCGCCGCGCACCTCGAGCGGCAGGTGCTCGACAGCGATGACCTCGCCCTTGCCGACGATGAGCGCGTGCTCGAGCACGTTCTTGAGCTGCCGCAGGTTGCCCGGCCACTCGTAGCGCACCAGCGCGGCGCGCGCCGATGGCGCCAGCTCCTTCTTCGCCATGCCGCGGCGCTGGCACAGCTCCTCGAGCATGGCGTCGGCGAGCGTGGGCAGCTCGTCGCGGCGCGCGCGCAGCGGCGGCAGCGTCAACGGCACCACGCGCAGCCGGAAGTACAGGTCCTTCCTGAAGCGCCCGGCGGCCACCGCCTGGTCGAGGTCGCTGTGGGTGGCGGCGACGATACGCACGTCGGCGGCCAGGCGCTTGACGCCGCCGAGGCGCCTGATTTCGCCGGTGTCGAGAAACGCGAGCAGCTTGCCCTGCACCACCAGCGGCAGCTCGGCGACCTCGTCGAGCAAGAGCGTGCCGCCCTCGGCCGCCTCGATGAGCCCACGCTTCTGCGACACCGCGCCCACGAAGGCGCCGCGCTCGTGGCCGAACAGCTCGCTCTCGCCGCTCTGCGCGTCGAGGCCGGCGCAGCTCACCTCGAGGAAGGGGCCGGCGCGTCGCGGGCTGTGCTCGTGGATGAAGCGCGCCAGGTGGCTCTTGCCCACGCCGGTCTCGCCGAGCAGCAGCACGATGGCCTTGTCCTCGCTGGCCGCCGTGCGCGCCGCGTCGATGGCGCTCGCCATGCCGGGGGACAAGGCGGCGGAGGCAGTGGCGCCGAGGCGGCTCTTGCCGGCCATGGCCTCGGCGGCGCGGCGCAGGCGCGCGACGTCGGACAGGTCGCGGTAGAAGGCGCCGAGGCGCACCAGTCGCCCGGCGACGTCGCGCACGGAGAACAGCGTCTCCTCCACCAGCACCTCGCCGTCCTTGGCGCGGCGCAGTCCTTCGCGCGGCGGTGGCGAGGCGTCGGCGCCGACGGCCACGAAGCTGCCGCGCAGTGCCTCCACGTCGACCGCGGGGATGATCAGCTCGAGCGGCTGGCCGGTGGCCTCGTCGCCTGTCCAACCGAACAGGTGCTCGGCGGCCGAGTTCCACGACGTGATCGTGCCGTCGAGCGACCAGGTGACGATGGCGGCCGGCACGGCGCCGATGATGCTGACGATCTCGCGCTCGGCGGCGCGCGCGCTCTCCGAGATGGCGCGCAGCGAGCAGACGAGCGCACCGGCTGGGGTGCGCGCCAGCCGGATGTCGACGGGGTGCGCCACCCCGTCGGGCGAGCGGAAGGAGACGCGCAGCGGCGCGTCGGCGTGCGGATCGTGGCGGCCGTGCAGCGCGCGATCGAACAGCTCGGCGCTGGCGCCCGGCACCAGCTCGACGAGGGAACGGCCGATCAGCGCGTCGCCGCGGTGGCCGAAGGCAAGGCCGCCTCTGCGGTTGGTCTCGAGGATGAGGAGCGACGCCGCGTCGACCACCACGACCACGTCAGGCACGTCGTCGACGCGCAGCGCGGGACGCTCGGCGGCACGTCGAACCGGCGGCTCCGGGGTGGAGGCCATGGCCCTCCATAGTGAGCCGCGCGGTTCGCGCCTACCCCCCTCGGACCCGCGCTACCGACGTGGAACGAGCCGCGCCCCCAGGGATGTGCGCCAGGTCGTAGGACGCCACCGGCAGGCACGCTTGCTGCCTCGTTCCTGGTCATGCGCCCCTCCGGCATGGCCGCTCCCTTGCCCTCGTCAGCGCTCGAGCTGGTGACCTTCGGCGCGCGCGCGCTGCCGGCCCGGGAGCTGGTCCGTTTGCTCGTGCCCCGTGCGGACGAGGCGGCGCTCGACCGGGCAGAGCGCGCGCTCGCGCTGGTGGGGCCGGCCCGGGAGGCTGCGCTGCTCGATCTGCCCTACGGCCCTCGCCTGGCCGCGGCGCTGGAGCTCGGGCGGCGCGCCTGGATGCTGCCCTCGCCGCGCGGCCGTCGCATCCACGGGCCGACGGACGTCGCGGCTACCATCGCGCCGCGCGCGTCCCCGGACGAGACCTGGCTGCTCGGCCTCGACGCGCGCCTGACGCTCTGCCGCCTGGTCGCCTGCCCCGAGGAGCCGGGGGCGCTCCTGCGCACAGCGCTCATGGCCGGCGCGGCGCGGCTGGTGGTGTGCACGCGGCGGGCGACGCCGGCGGTGCCGACCACCACCGACGTCGAGCGGGCACAGACGCTGGCGGCGTTGGCCACGTCTTGCCGGACGCCGCTGCTCGACTGGGTGGTGCTCGGCGACGACGGTTGCTGTTCGCTCGCGCGCCTCGGCCTGCTGCCACCTGGCGACCGCCGCTACCGCTAGCGGGAGCGGGCGGCGCTGCGCGATCAGTCGGTCACGACCTGGAAGTCCCAGGCGCCCCGGATCGACAGCATCAGCTCGCGCATGGCCTCGAGCGCCTCGATGTCCTTTGGCGCCACGTGATCGCGGGGGCCATAGGCGACCACCGGGCGGCCGGCCTTCGGGTGGCGCGCCGGGTAGCGACGCGCCTTGCCGCGCGCGTCTCGAACGATGCGGTACTCGACGAACTCGCCACCGGCGAGCAGGCGATCGACCTCGTCGCGGAGCTGCCGGTTGAACGCCGGGGACCAAACCGCGACGATGGTCTCGCTGTTCATGTGCATGCTGAACGGGTCGAGGTTGAAGGTGCCGGCGAACGACAGGCCGTCGTCGAAGGTGGCGAGCTTTCGGTGCAGCAAGTGCCGCGTGCGCTTGGCGAAGATGCGCAAGGTCGGCACGCGCGCCTCGATCTCGGGCCAGGTGTCGAAGAAGAGCGCCTCGGCCGGCGGGTTGTCGGAGGAGACCGGGCTGTTGGTCAAGAGCGTGATGGCCACGCCGCGACGGGAGGCCTGCTCGAAGGCGCGCAGCAGCCGCGGCGTGATCACGAAGTAGGGAGAGACCAACACGGCATGCTCGCGCGCGCCGCCGAGCGCCCGTACGAACGCGTCGGTCGCGGCGTCGTCGAGCTCGTCGGCGCGCGAGGCCGATGCCACCACCTTCACCTCCGCCTGGTGGCGCGTCTGCGGCGCCAGCGGGGCCTTGCCCCAGACCCCCTGCGCCCGCACCAGCTCGCGCAGGTGGTCGCGCACGTGCTCCCGCTCGGCGGGCAGCGGCGACGACGCCAGGGCGGCCAGCGCCTTGGCCCCGAGCGCGGCCAACGCCTGCTCCGTCGGCTCCGCCGGCACGGCGCCGCGCACCCACGCGTCCATGGCGGCGTAGAGCATCAACAGCTCGTCGCGCTGTGAGCTGATGTTGACGACGTCGGGCCAGATGCGCACCACCGTGTCGCTGTTCAGTTCGCGCTCCATCGACGCGCGCACCTCCAGCACCGCCGGCCCATCGAGCAGCACGTCGGCGTCGACCATCGCCGCGGGCTCCTCCGGAGTAGCGCCGAAGTAGGCGCGCGACAGGTTACGACCGCCGGTGAGCGCGAGCTGTTCGTCGACCACCAGCGTCTTTTGGTGCGTGCCCGAGCTCATGGGCAGGAAGCTCCGCTCCCACACCGAGCGCAGGAGCTGCGGCATGGGCGGGTTGAAGACGTAGACCTCGACATTGCCGGTGGCGGCCAGCTCTTGCAGCAGGTCGCGGCCGAACAGCGGCAAGGTGAGCGAGGCGCTACCGCGCCCGTCGAGCAGCAGGCGCACGTGCACGCCCTGCAACGCCTTGGCGTACAGGTGGGCGAGAAAGGCCGCACCGAAGGTGTCGTCTTCGACGATGAAGTAGCTCGCGTCGATGGAGCGCTCGGCGTCGGCCAACAGCTCCCAGCGCGCCGCCCAGCTCTCCGCGTTGTCGAGGATGAGCGATACGCCCGACGTCGTCGCGGTGGGCGCCAGGCTGTCGAACGCGCGCCGCGTGCTGGCGACCCGCGGCGTGCCGACCAGCGATTGTTTGAGGATGGGTGTGGCACACGCGGCGATGAGCGCGATCAGCACGGTGCCAGTCGCCGCCGCCGATCGGTGCGCCAGCCGAACCACGGCGCTACCGCTGGTAGTTCTCGAACGAGAGCGCCACCGGCAGCTCCTGCCCGCGCAAGAAGCCCTGCACCGCCTGCAGGTCGTCGATCTGCTTGCTCTCGACGCGCACCTTGGACTCGTTGGTCTTCTTGTCACCTTGGATGGACGTGGTGACCTTCCACTGCTTCTGCTCCTTGATGAGCGCGACGATCTTCTTGGCGTTCTCGGTGTCGAGCGACTTCTTCAGCACCATCGTCATCACCCAGCGCGCGCCCGACGGCTCCGGGTCCTTGCGCTCCAGGTACTTGATCGAGAGCTTGCGCTTGACGAACTTGTCCTCGAGCAGGTCGGCGACCGCCTTCACCTTCTCCTCGCTGCTCGAAGTGAGCTTGTAGCCGCCCTCGATGACGTCGATGGCCGAGCCGGTGTCCTTGAAGTCCCAGCGGCCCTTCAGCTCCTTCTGCGCCTGGTCGACGGCGTTTTGCACTTCGTGCATGGGTGGCTTGGAGACGATGTCCATCGACGGCATGGCTGCTCCTTGGCGCCCACGGCTCAGCGGCCGCGCACGCTCTTCCCGATGTCGCGGCGCAACTGCGCGCCGGCGAGGTGGATGCGATCGACGGCACGGTAGGCGCGATCGAGCGCGTCGTCGAAGGTGGCGCCACGGCCGCCGACCACGAGCACGCGACCGCCGGCCGCGACCAGTCGGCCCGCCTCGTCGGGCGCCACGCCGGCGCAGAAGACCTGCGCGCCCTCCACGCGCTCGGCCGCTTCGAGCCCCTCGAGAACGGCGCCCTTCTCGGGCGCGTCCGGGTAGCCGCGCGCGGCTAGCACCACCACGGCGGCCTTGTCGTGGCTCACGAGAGACAGCGGCGGCAGGCGTTCGCCCTTGGCCACGGCGAGGAGCGCCGGCAGCAGATCGACGTCGAGCGCGAGCAAGAGCGCCTCGGTCTCGGGGTCGCCGAAGCGCACGTTGAATTCGAGCACGCGCACCGCGTCGCCCTCGACCATCAGGCCGGCGAACAGCAGCCCGCGAAACGGCGCGCCGCGCGCACGCAGCTCGGCCAGCACGGGCAGCACCACGCGCTGCTTCACCTCGCCGAGCAGCGTCGCCGGCACGCCCTGGCGCTCGTCGAGCGGCCCGACCGCGCCCATGCCGCCGGTGTTGGGGCCTCGGTCGTCGTCCTGCAAGCGCTTGTGGTCGCGCGCAGCGCCAAAGAGCGCGGCGTCGGTGCCGTCGCAGAGCGCGAACACGCTCAGCTCCACGCCAGGCAAGAGGTCCTCGAGCACCACCGTGCGGCTGGCCTCGCCGAAGCGCGGCGCCGCGCGGCCGATGCCGAGCATGTCCTCGACGACGGGCAGCGCGTCGGCGGCGCGCGCGCACACCACCACGCCCTTGCCGGCGCACAGGCCGTCGGCCTTGACCACGACGCCCTTGCCCGCGCGCGCTTGTTCGTCGACGAAGCGGCGCGCCTCGTCCACGCGCCCGGTGGCGAGGTAGGCCGCGCTGGCGACGCCCGCCTTGGCGCACACGTCCTTCATGAAGGCCTTGGAGCCCTCGAGGCGGGCGGCGGCGCGGATAGGACCGAAGCACGGGATGCCGGCGGCCGCGAGCGCGTCAACCACACCGTCGACCAGCGGTTGCTCGGGGCCGATGATGACCAGCTCGGCGCGCTCGGCGACCGCGGTGGCGACGACGCCCTCGACGCCCGCACCGGCGAGCGGCACGCAGCGCGCGCGGCCGTGCGACCAGCGCGCGAAGTCGCGCGCCATGCCCGCGTTGCCGGGCGCCACCACGAGCTCACGATCGGTCAGCGGCGCGCTGCCGGCGCCACGCAGCAGGCGCCACGCCAGCGCGTGCTCGCGACCGCCGCTACCGATCACCACGACGCGCATGGCCGCCTCACTCGAGCCGGAAGGAGAAGGCGCGCGTGGCCGTGCCGCCGCGCCCGTCGCGCAGCACCACCCAGCCGCGCACCACGCCGTCGGCCGGCACCGGCTCGTCGTCGACCGGGGGCGTGTATTGCACGGGCGCGACGCGCTCCTCGCCCTCCACCTCCGGGCAGTCGACGCCGCGCTCGTCGAACACTCGATCGATCACGCCCTCGTCGATGGTGGTATCGCGCCGCACGCTGCCGTGGGTGACGAACCAGGAGAAGGTGGGGATCTCGCAGCGCTGCACCTTCTCGAAGCGCGTCAGCAGGTCCTCGAGCGGTACGTCGCGCAGCGCCTCGGGGTCCGACAGATCGAGGCCGGCGAAGTCCACCTTGAGCGACAGATAGTCCTCGAGCGTGCGCTCGTCGTAGATGGGCTCGAGGAAGTACGTGCCGTCGGTCTTGACCGAGGTGACGGTGGCGCCGGTGGCCGAGCCCTCATGCAGCGCCACGGCGGACAAGGTCGGGTTGGTGTTGGGTGGCACCGTGGTGCCGTCGTCCTTCACGTGGACGTCCAGCTCGGCGAGCTGCTCGTCGACGTCGCCGAGCGCCACCGGCAGGAATACCGGCACGCGCTTGAGCGCCTCCACGGATCGCTCACCCGCGCGCACCGTTACCGAGACCACGCGCCAGTAGCCGAGGATGGCGCCGAGCACCTTGTCGCTCGGCAAGGTGCCGCTCGCCGCCGCCGCCTGCAGGTCGCCGAACAGGTCGAGGGGCACGGTGTCGACGAACGGCACCGACGTCGACAGCTCGACGCGCTCGGAGGGATCGGTGCACTGCGCGTAGTCGCCGAGCGCGTCGCTGTCGCCGTCGGGACAGCGCCACCAGGTGGCACGGTAGCCGCTCGCGCCTTCGACCATCTCGCCGGACTGCGACACCACCAGCGGCGTCAGCGTCACCGGCTGGCCTGGTACGGCCTCCGGCGGCTCGGCGGTGACGGCGATGACACGCTCGTTTTCTATCAGCGACGCCGGGGCGAACTCGGTGCCGCAGGCACCGCCCATCGCGCTCACCATGGCCACGGTCGGGATGACCCATGCTCGAAGGCTGCTCGACGCCATGGCCGGCGCATAGCACGCCGGCGCAGCCCCGACAGTCCCCTGACCGCCCCCCCTACTCGGCATGCCGTGTCGTCGGTAGCAGGCGGCGTGGAGCCCTTTGCCCTCGCTGACGTGGTGCTGGCCGCGCTCTCCCTCGCCGCTATCGGCGCGGCCGCAGTTGCCGGTCGGCGCCGGCTGGCGGCGCTCGCGCCCGTCCAGCCCGCTGCGCTGGTGGAGCCGCTCTTGGTGGTCATCCCCGCCCGCGACGAGTCCGCCAACTTGACCGCCCACCTGCCGGCGCTGTTGGCCGAGCCCGCTGCCGAGCTGCGCGTCGTCGTCGTCGATGACCGCTCGAGCGACGAGACCGCCGCCGTGGTCGAGGAGGCGGCGCGGCACGACGCGCGCCTGCGCCTGTTGCGCCTGACGGACGAGCCAGCGCCCGGCGTGTTCGGCAAGCCGCGCGCGCTCGCCGCCGCCGTGGACGACGCTGCCGCGCGCGGCGAGCTGCCGGCGCTCGCGCTCTTCCTCGACGCCGACGTCGCCGTGCAGCCGGGCCTGCTCGGCGGCCTGGTGGCGACGCTGCGGCGCCAGCGCGCACATGCGCTCTCCGGCGTGCCGCAGCTCGAGGTGCGTTCGGCCGTGGAGGCGCTGTTCCTGCCCACGCTGGTCGCGCTCGTCACCGGCCACGTGCGCATTGCACGCGTGCACGACGCGAGGGCGCCCGACGCCTTCCTGAACGGCCAGGTGGTGCTGTGCGACACCGCGGCGCTCGCGCAGGTGGGCGGCTGGCGCGCGGTCGACGACACCGTGCTCGAGGACGTCGCGCTCGCGCGTCGCCTGAAGGGCGCCGGTCTGACGCTGCGGCTCGGCGATCTGCGCGCGCTCGCCGCCACGCGCATGTACGCGACCTTCGACCAGATGGCGCGCGGCTTCGGTAAGAATGCGGTCGCGCTGCTCGGGCCCGGTGCGGGACGGCGCGGCCTGGTGGCGCTGGCGCTGTCGCTGGCGCCGTGGGCTGCGCTGGTGCTCGCCCTGCTGGCCGGTGACGACGCGGCGCGCGCGACGGTGGCCGCGCTGTTCGCCTTGACGCTCGCGGTGCAGGCATCGACGAGGGCAGCCGCGCGCGTGCCGATCTGGCCGGTGCTGGTGCTGCCGGTCTCGTACCTCGGCGCCGCGCTGGTGCTGTGGCGCGCAGCGCGCGCCCACGCGCAGCGCGCGCCCATCGAGTGGCGCGGGCGGCGCTACCCGCGCTGACGCGCAAACGTCGCCGTCAGATCCGAGCCAGCCGCGCGGTCTCGCCGGCGATGGCGCGCTCCTCGTCGGTGGGGATGACCAGGATGCGCACGCGCGAGTCGCTGCCGGCCAGGTCGCGCTCGCCGGTCAGGTCGGAGGCGTTCCTGCGTTCGTCGAGTAGCGCGCCGAGCACGCGCAGGCCCGCGCACACCTCGCGGCGCACACGCGCCGAGTTCTCGCCGATGCCGCCGGTGAAGATGACGGCGTCGACCTCGCCGAGCAGCACCGCGTAGCCGCCCACGACCTTGGCGGCGCGGCGCGTGAAGATGCGGATCGCCAAATCGGCGTCGACGTCGCCCGCCGCCGCCGCGCGCTCGAGGTCGCGCATGTCTTGGCTGGTGCGCGACACGCCGAGCAGGCCGCTCTCCTTGTTGAGCACGCGCTCGGCCTCGTCGACGCCGCGCTCGCGCGCCAACCGCAGCGCCACCGCGGCATCGAGGTCGCCGCAGCGCGTGCCCATCACCAGGCCCTCGAGCGGCGTCATGCCCATGCTGGTGTCGATCGACCTGCCGCGCGAGATGGCGCACGCCGAGCAGCCGTTGCCGAGGTGCAGCGTGATCAGGTTGAGCGTGCTCGGGTCGCGGCCGAAGAAGCGCGCGGCGCGCTCGGCGACGTAGCCGTGGCTGGTGCCGTGGAAGCCGTAGCGACGGACGCCGTGCTGTTCATGCAACGCGCGCGGGACGGCGTACAGGTACGCCTCGGGCGCCAGCGTCTGATGAAAGGCCGTGTCGAAGACCGCGACGTGCGGCACGTTCGGCAGGCGGGCCCGCGCCACCGCCAAGCCGGCCAGGTTGGCCGGGTTGTGCAGCGGCGCCAGCGGCACGCACGCCTCGATGGCGGCGACGACGCCGTCGTCGACCAGCACGCTCTCGGTGAAGCGCTCGCCGCCGTGCACCACCCGGTGGCCGACCGCGTCGGGCGCGAAGCCCGCGGCCGCGACCGCGTCGAGCACGAGGGAGACGGCGGTGGCGGGGTCGAGTGCTTCGACCGCGCGATCTTCGCGGTGCTCGGGCTCACCGCCCGCCGAGGCGCGCTTGAGCACCAGGCGCGCGTCGGGCTTGCCCACCCGCTCCACCAGCACCGACAGCGGGTTGTCCTCGCTCGGCAGGAAGAACACGTCGAGCTTGACGCTCGAGGAGCCACAGTTGACGACGGCGACGGTGCGCTTTTGGACCACGGCTCACTTCACCTTGCCGATCTTCACCCGCACCGCCTCCATGTTGGCGGCGTAGACCGCGCACGCGATGGAGAGGAACTTCGACTCGGCGGAGTCGGCGCGGCTGGTCAAGACCACCGGCGCGCGCGCGCCCACCACCAGGCCGGCGACGCGGCCACCAGCCAGGTGCGCGAACGCCTTCACCAGGATGTTGCCGCACTCGAGGTTGGGCACGAGCAGGATGTCGGCCTTGCCGGCGACCGCGTTCTTGACACCCTTGACGCGCGCCGCCTCCTCGGAGACTGCGATGTCGAGCGCGAGCGGGCCCTCGACGACGCCGGCCTCGAACTGCCCACGGATGCTCATCAGCGCCAGCACCGCCGCGTCTTGCGTGGCGGGCATCTTCGGGTTGACCAGCTCGACGCCCGCGAGCGCGGCGACCTTCGGCCCCTCGACGCCGAACAGGCGCGCGAGCGCGATGGCATTGCTGGCGATCTGCGCCTTCTGCTCGAAGTCCGGCGCGATGTTCATGGCGCCGTCGGTGACGAAGATCAGGCGCTTGGTGGGCCGCTCCACCTCGAGGATGAACACGTGCGACAGCATGCGCTTGCTGCGCAGGCCCACCTCCTTGTCGAGCACGGCGCGCAGGAAGTCGTCGGTGTGGATTTTTCCCTTCATGGCGATGTGGCACTCGCCCGAGGAGACGAGCTGCACCGCGCGGCGCGCCGCCGTCTCTTGATCGCACTCGTCGACGATCTCGCAGGTGGAGATGTCGGCATGCGCGGCGGCGGCCATCTCGCGGATCTTGCCGGCGTCGCCCACCAAGACCGCCTCGGCGACGTTGTCGCGCTCGGCGCGCGCCACCGCGTCGAGCACGGCGTCGTCGGCCGCCACCGCCACCGCCACGCGGCGCTTGGGGTAGGGCTTGATGGCGTCGAGCACGCCGTCGAAGGTGAGCGGTCCTTTGCCCGGGTGCTGCGGCTGCGCCATCCGGCGCTGATAGCACTACCGCTTGGGGCGGCGCAGGACCGGCCGGGTGCCGAGCGTGCCGAGCGCCTTCTCGACGCCGGCCACGCGGTCGGTGCGGCCGAGCGCCTGCCAGATGTCGACGGCCGCGTGGTAGGCCTCGGCGGCGCGCTCGTCGTCGCCCTGGGCGCGCGCGTGATCGCCGGTGATCTCGGCCAGCACCGCGTTCTCGCCGTCGACCAGGCCGCTCTCGCGCCGCGGGCGCAACAGCTCGGTGAAGTGGCGATCGCACTCGGGCCAGGCGCGCTCGTGCGCCGAGGTCGCCGCCAAGACGCCGTGGCACAGCGAGCCGAGCACCGCCTCGCCGCTCCGCTCCACCTCGGGCAGCAGCTCCTCGACGAGCTGTTTGGCGCGCTCGAGGCGGCCGCGCGAGAGCGCGTTCACCGCCAGGTTGGCGCGCACCACGCGGCGCTTGCCCGAGCCGATGGCCTCGAGCAGCTTGAGCGCCTCCTCGTAGTGCTTGTCGGCCTCGTCGTAGTGGCCGCTCAGCCGCTCGACGTCGCCGAGCGCGTTTCGGCCGTTGGCGATCATGGAGCGGTGACCGGCGCGGCGCGCGAGCTTCTGCTGGCGCAACAACAGCTCGCGCGCTTGCTCGACGTTGCCCGACCAGAGCGCGACGTAGGCCGAGTTCCACAGGCAGAACGCCATGGCGGCCTCGTCGCCGCCCTGCTGGCAGAGCGAGAACGCCTCGGCGAGCACGTCGCCGGCCTTGCCCAAGCGGCCCTGGTAGTACTCCGCGTCGGCGATGCCGTTCAGGCACTCGATGACGCAGCCGCGGTCGCCGGCGCGCTCGGCGGCGTCGCGCGCGATGGCGTAGCGGCCCGAGGCCTCATCCCAGCGCGTCTGGCGCAGCGCCACCAGCGCGCTGACCCGTAGCGCGATGGGCAGCACGTGCTCGAAGCGCAGGTTGGCCTCGTGCTGCTCGATCAGGCCGGCCCACATCAGCGCCTCGTCGTAGCGCCCCTCGTCGGCCAGCACGCTCGCCTTGAGCGCCCAACCCTCGGCGCGGCGCGGATCGTCGTCGCCGAGCGCGAGCTTCTCGAGCAGGGCCTCGCGCTCGCCCAGCAGCGCATGCGCTTGGGCGTAGCCGAGCGTGCGCGCGGCCTCGTTGGCGGCGGCGAGCAACTGCGGCAGCGCCTCCTCGAGCGCGCCGCCCTGCGCGAGGTGACGGCCGACGCGCGCAGCGATGCCACGCCGACCGAGACCGTAGCGCTTCTCCAGCATGCGCGCCGCGTTCAGGTGGCAGGCGGCGAGCCGCCCCTGTTCGGCCGCCTTGCGCAGCACGCTCTCGCGCAGCATGGCGTGGGCGAAGTGCAGACCGCCCTCGTCGGGCACGAGCAGGCGGCTCACCAACAGCTCGTCAATGAGCTTGAGCGGCAGGTCGACGCCCGCCTCGTCGCACGCCGCTTGCCACTCGCCGTCGTCGCCGGCGCTGCCGAGCACGGAGCCGAGCTCGAGCGCCTGGCGCGAGCCCGACGGCGTGCGCTCGAACACGCGCGCTAGGCGCTCGTCCCACACGCCGTGCAGGTCGTCGGGCAGGTCGGCGCGCGCGCCACGCCGGAGCGCGAAGCCCTCGCGGGTCAGCTCGAGCGCGCCGCGCAACACGAAGTCGCCGACCAGCGTGACCGCGAACAGCGGGTTGCCCGCCGTGCGCTGCGCCACCTGTGCAGCAAAGCCGGGCTCGAGGCCGAGCAACTCCTCCACCAGCGCCAGGTGATCCTGCTCGGGCAGGTTGGGCAGGCGGATGGTGACGACGGCGGGATGGCGCGCGAGCTCCTCGAGCGCCTCGGCCTCGATGGGCCGGGTGGCGATCTCCTCGTCGTTGGCCGACAGCACCACCAACAGCGGCTGCTGCCGACCGCGCGGGTCGTCGAGCACCATGCGCGCAAAGGCGATGGCGTCGGCGCCCCACTGCACGTCGTCGAGCCAGGCCACCGCCGGGCGATCGACCGCAAGGCGCTCGAGGTAGCGCAGCACCAGCGCGTGGCGCTCGCGCGCGCTGCCAAGGCGCACGCGGTCGTCGCCCTCGCCGCCGGGCTGCAGCAGCTCGGCGAGCGCGAGCGCCTCGTCGGCGTCCTCGATGCCCTGGCGGCGCACCACCTCGAACAGGCGCTTGAGCAGCTCGCGCCGCTTGAGGCCGAGCGTGCGCGCGTTGAGCGCGATCAGACCGGGCAGGCCGTCGAGCGGGCCGCCGCCGGGGCCGTGACCGGCGCGCACCGAGAGCCCCGCACCCACCTCGACGGCGCGCTCGACCAGCCACTCGGCCAGGCGCGACTTGCCGATGCCGGTGGGCCCGCGCAGGATGACGACGTGCGCGCCCTCGCCGTCGCGCACGCTGCGCAGCGTGTCCCAGACGCGGTCGCGCTCGGCGTCGCGATCGATGAGCGGGATCTGGCGCAGGCCGTACAAGCCGAGGCCGGCGCCGTGAAGGTGACGCGAGGGCGCGTGCGGCCCCGGCCGCCGCCAGGTGGGCGGCATGGGCGGCGGCAGCCGCGGCGCGAGCCTGCTTTGGTCCGCCAGCTCGCTAGCCCGTTGCTTTTTCCGCTTCTCGTCGAGCTTGGCCTGACCGGTCAGCGTCATCATGCCCTTGGGCGACATCGCCGCCAGCTCGGTCCAGGGCACGTTGGGCGCGATGGTGGTGTCGATGGGCGCGCCCTCGTCGGCCGGCTGCGCCGACGTGGTGCGGCGCCGCGGCTGCGAGCGGTTGGTGTCGCCGATGGGCGGGAAGGCCTCGTCGCCGTCCTCCATCAGATGGGTGACGGTGGCGGTGGGCAGCGCGGAGGGCTCGGGCATCTCGAAGGGATCGACGTCGCCCGAGCGTGTCGGCGGCTGCTCGCCGGGGATGCTCGCGTCCGACGGCAGCGAGGCGAGCCCGGGCTCGGGGCGGCGTCGCTTGCGCGCCTGCAGCGTGGGCAGGCGCGCGAACACCGACGTGCCGCTCGACGACAACCCGCTCGAGGAGCGCTTGTCGCGCGGGCGATCGACCGCCGTGTTCAGCCCGGTGGGCGCGTCGTCGAGCAGCGAGGCCGAGGCCGACCCCGCGTCGATGCCGGGCCCCGAGGGCGCCTCCACGTCGTCGTCCTTGTCTTGAGCACCGTCGGAGCCACCCGAGCCGCCCGAGCCCGGCAGGCCGTCGCCGGTGGCCGCCGCGGTCTGATCGATCTCGCTGAACAAACGCGGCTTGAGCGAGCGCAGCGCCTCCTCCCAGCCCGACACCACGGTGATCTCGTCCTCGGCGCCGGGTGACCGCAAGCGCAACAGCGCCCACGCCGCGTCGGCGGCACAGGCGAAGCGCGCCAACGGATCCTTCTCGAGCAGGCGCAACACCCACGCCTGGTAGCCCTCGGGGTAGTCATCCTTGGCGGGCGTGGGCGTGGGCGGCGCGTCGTGGCAGTGGGAGACGGCGAGCTTGAGCGCGTCGCCGGTGAACGGCGTCTTTCCCGTGGCGAGCTGAAAGGCGATGCAGCCGAGCGCGTACAGGTCGGTCCACGGCCCGAAGTCACGCCACTTGGCGCGAAACTGCTCGGGCGCCATGTAACGCGGCGTGCCCGACAGGCGTCCCTCCTCGGCGCTCTCGTCGATGCCTTCGCTGAGCGGCGCCGCGATGCCGAAGTCGGTGAGCTTGAGGCCCGGGCGCGGATCCTCGGGCGCGCACACCAGGATGTTGCCCGGCTTGATGTCGCGATGGATGACGCCGCGCGCGTGCGCGTGCGAGAGCGCGTCGAGCAGCGACAACAACAACATGCGCGTCGTCGCCCACGGCAAGGGCAGGCGCTTGGGCGACAAGGCGCCGTGGCTCGCGAGCTCCATGGCGAACCACGGGCTGCCCGCGGCCAAGCGCCCGGAGCTCATCCGCTCCGCCTCGCGATCGACCTCGCCGGTGTCGAACACCAGGATGATGCCCGGGTGATGCAGGCGCGCGACGCTGTGGATCTCGTTCTTGAGCGCTCGGATGAAGGCCTCCTCGCGCGCGCGCTCGCCGGTGAGCACCTTGACCGCCACGCGGTCGCCGTCACCCCGATGCGTCGCGAGCCACACCTCGGCCATGCCGCCCTTGCCGAGCGGCCGAACCAGGTCGAAGGGCCCGAGCGCTACCGGTCCCCCGGAGAGGAGCGACTCCTTCACGAGGCGGACAATAGCCAATCCTCGGCAGCGGCGTGCCGTCGGCGGCACACCGCTCCCGCGAGCGGTCACACGGCGGCAGACCGCCGGCCACACGGACGGAACACGGCCAACGGCGTGACGCGCGCGACAACGCGCTGGCACGTGCCGTGCTCATGCGGTCCTCAACAACCAAGGGGGCCCACCATGCTGACCACACGACTCGTTTCGCTTTGCGCAAGAGCGCTCGCGCTCGCCGCGCCGCTCACCATCACCGCATGCCCGGGCTCGCCGTTCTGGCAATCGCCGACCAACGACCCGCCCCTGCCTCCCGTCAGCGGCGACGACGTTCCCCAGCCCACCGACGACGTGCCCCCCGGCGACGACGTAGCTGCGCCCGCGTGTCCGCCCGTCGGCGGCATCAGCTACGAGCGCCCACGACCGAACGTGATGCTGCTGGTCGACCGTTCAGGCTCGATGGCGGAGCCCGACGCGTGCGGCGAGGCGACCTGCCCGAGCAAGTGGCAGACGTTGCTCGCGCTCGGCGGCTATCTGAATGACATCAAGGGGCACGCTCGGCTCGGCCTCTCGGTGTATCCGGCGCCCGGCGAGACCGGCTGCGGCGTCTCCGGCGGTGTGCTGGTGCCGCTCAGCGACGCGCCGGACATCGACCAGCAGATCCTCGACGCCGTGATGAGCATCGGACCGGACGGGCGCACGCCCATCGCCGAGGCGCTCGACGAGGTGGCGCTCGCCGGCGGCCTGGACGACCCGGGGCGCGACAACGTCGTCGTGCTGCTCACCGACGGCCAACCGAACTGCGCCTGCACCGGTAACGCCGACTGCGAGCGCGAGCGCGCCGTAGAGGCGGTGGAGCGGCTGGCCGACCGCACGGTGCCGATCAAGGTCGATGTGGTCGGCTTCGGCTCGGGTGCGGCGGCGAGCGACACCCTGGCCGCGATGGCGGCGGCCGCCGGCACCGCGCCGCCCGATCCGGTCGGCTACTTCCAGGCCGCCAACATCGAGGAGCTGATCGCGCGCCTCTACCAGGTCGCAGCAGGTCTGGCGCCCTGCCGCTTCAACCTCGACGAGGCGCCCGCGGCCGGCGACCTGAAGGTTTGGCTCGACGACGCGCTGGTACCGCCCTGCACCACCGAGACCTGCGACGCCGGCTACACGTACGACGAGAACGCGGGCGTGGTGGAGCTGCAGGGAGCGTCGTGTGCGGCCATCCGCGACGGCGCCTGCCACAACGTCTGGTTCGACACCGTCGCCAGCGAGTAGCCTCGGCCTCGTGAACGACGACGACACCAGGCGCGCGCTCGACCTCCTCACCGAGGTCGAGCGCGCGCTCGCCGGCATCCGCTGCCAGGCCACCACCGACTGCTGCCGCTTCGCCGTCACCGGGCGCGAGCCCTGGCTGACGGCGGTCGAGTGGCGGCTGCTGGTGGCAGAGCTGCGCCGGCAGGGGCGCCGGCTGCCGGAGCCGAACGACGACGAGGACGGACGGTGCCCCTTCCTCGACGCGCGCGGACGCTGCCAGGTGTACGCGGCGCGTCCGCTCGGCTGCCGCACGTTCTTTTGCGAGCGCGCGACGCCGCCGGCGCCGCACGCCAGCGAGTTTCGCGCGGCGGCGCGCGCCTTGGCCGAGCTGTCGGAAGGCGGCGGGGCCGTGGGTGACGACGGCAAATCGCGCCCCATCACGAGCTGGCTGGCGGCGGAACGGCGACCGACTCCGAGCGCGCGCGGTCGAGCACGCGCGCGCGGCCGCGCAGGACGCTGACACCTCGGCGCTACTTGCCGAGCTTGGCCTTGAGCAGATCGCCGAAGGTGCCGAGCCCGCTGCCGCTGCCCGCCTTCTTGTCGGTCTTGAACTGATCGAAGAGCGCGCGCTCATCGGCCTTCTCGAGCGCGGTGCGCGAACCCTTCAGCCGGCCGCGCTCATCGACGTCGATGATGAGCAGCTCCACCTTGGTGCCGACCGGCAGCGCCTTGTGCAGGTCGGCGCCCTTGGGCGTGTTGCTCTCGGAGGCGGGCAGGAACACCGTGGCCGACGGCTTGCCCTCGACGGCGTCGAGCGTGACGAAGGCGCCGTACTTCTCGACTCGCTCGACGGCGCCGGTGACGCGCGCGCCGCGCCCCCACGAGGTGCGCTGCTGCGCGGTCTTTTCGGTGGGTCCGTCGATCAGCTCAGCGAAGCTCCGCTCCTCCTTGAGTGAGAGCGAGACGCGCCGCGCCGCGCCGTCGGCCTCGAGGATGCGCACCTTGACCCGCTCACCGACAGCGAGCACGTCCTTGGGGTGCGCGATGCGCCGGTCGGCGATCTCGCTCACGTGCACCAGCCCCGAGACGCCCGGGACCAGCTCGACGAAGGCGCCGTAGCTCTCGAGCTTCTGCACCGTGCCCTCGAGCTGGTTGCCCGGCTGCAGCAGGTGCGCGTTGGCGATGAACGGATCCTCCTGCGTGCTCTTGAGCGACAGGCCGATGCGTTGCTGGCCGGCCCGCTTGGGATCGTCCTCGATCTTGGTGACCTCGACGGTGACGAGGTCGCCCACCTTGAGCACGTCGCCCGGCTCCTTGACGCGGCCCCACGACATCTCGGAGATCGGGATGAGCCCGTCGACGCCGCCGAGATCGACGAAGGCGCCAAACGGCTGCAGGCGCGTCACTGTGCCCTGCACCACCACGCCCGCGGCGAGCTTGGCCAAGGTCTTCGCGCCTTGCTCCTTCTTCTTGCGCTCGACGAGGGCCTTGCGCGTCAGCACGATGTTGCGCCCGCCCTCTTTCACCTCGCGCACCAGGAACTCGAGCGTCTTGCCGACCAAGGTGCCGGGATCGTCGACGAAGCCGACGTCGATCTGACCGAGCGGGCAGAAGCCGCGCGCGCTGCCCGACAGGGAGACCTCGATGCCGCCCTTGTTGTGGCCGGTGACCGTGCCCTGCACCGGCATGCCGGCGGCCCTGGCGGCCTCGAGCATGGCGACGTCGATCATGTCCTTGCCGATGTGCGTCGACAGGTGGATGCCGTCGGAGAGCGAGGTGACGAAGGCGTCGATGCGATCGCCCGGCTTGAGCGAGCACACGCCCTCTTTGTCGAGGAACTCGCCGATGGGCGCCTGCGCCTCCTGGGTGCGCGACAGCTCGAAGAAGGCGGTGTCGCTGCCCATGTGCACGCAGCGCGCGCGCACTTTGTCGCCGACGCGCAGCTCGACGCGGTCGATGGGCCCGGTCTGCGCCAGCATGGCGGCGAAGTCGCCGATCTCCTCGGGCGAGGAGCGCGGGATCACGATGGGCGCCAGGCCCGAGTAGTCGATGCGCTTCTCGCGCGGCCGCTCGTCCTTCGCGCCGCGCTCGCCCGGCGGGCCGCCGCGCCCGCCGTCACGGCGTGGGCCGCGGTCGCCACGGCCACCGCCGCGGTTGCCACCTCGATCACCGCGCGGCGCGCGGTCAGCGGCCTGCGGCTCGCCGTCGGCATGGTGCGTCTGCGGCCGCTCCGCCGTAGTGGCGTCGGGCGCGGGCGCGCCCTCCACGGTGGCGTCCTGGTCACCCTCGGCGGTCTCCTCGGCGCGCTTGACGTTGATGCGCTCGATCACCGGGCCGGTGCGCTCGGGCTTCTTGCCTCGCTTGTCGTCGCCACGGCTGGGGGGGCGGTCGCCGCGCGGTACGCTCGGCCGGGCGCGCTGCAGCGTCGTGGGGTCGATGCGCCGACCGGTGTCGACCGCCGTGATCTTCACGCCAGCGGGCGTCTCCGCGACGGGCTCGACGGATGCTTCGCCGGAGACCGCGGTCGCGCCGTCGTCGGTGGTGGCCATCGCAGCGGCAGGGGCAGGGGCAGAGGGCTCGTTGTCGTCGACACCAGGCATGGCGACGCGTCTGGCCTACCTGGCCAGACGCGTCAAACGGGCCCTCCACCCCTCCGGTGGTCAGATGGTGAGCTGGCCCGAACGCA
This sequence comes from Deltaproteobacteria bacterium, assembly GCA_016177705.1. GTDB lineage: Bacteria > Myxococcota > UBA727 > UBA727 > VGSZ01 > JACOUT01. The sequence goes on along the minus strand of JACOUT010000010.1, from coordinate 275,319 downwards.
GCAGGTACGCGAGCTGCTTGCGCTGATCGGCATCGAGCATCGCGTGGGTGCGCTTGAGCGTCCGCACCACCGCGTCGCGCAGCCGCTCGGCGCTCTTGACGCGGCTCGCTGCCGCCTCGAGCGCCGCCTTGTCGTCGAAGCCCTCGCCGGCGAGCGCGTCCGCGATGGTGCCGACGCTGCGCCGATGATCGACCGCCGCCTGCGCGCGCTCGGTCTTCAGCTCGTCGAGGATGGCGGCCAGCTCGGCCACCTGCTCCTCGCGCAAGGACAGCCGGTGCGCCATGAAGCGCAGCGGCCGGCGCACGCCGAACGAGCCGGCGCCGTCCTCCATCGCCTCGAAGCCCTCGTGCTGCTCCCGTCGGTGTCGGTGGTGTCCGGTGCCGGGCCCGCAGGCGGCCTCCGCGTGACAGGACGCGGCGTCCGCGTGCCGTTGTGCCTCTCGCCACCAGTGCATGAAGCCTGGGTACATGGTCGTCTCCTACTCGCGGGGCTCTCGCGCCCGCGGGGGTTGAAAGTCCGGGCGACATGCCGCGGACCGATCGAGTGTAGCCGCGACGTGCCGAAGGACTAGCGGCGCTCAGATCCGCGAGACGTCGGCGGCCACGTGCATGGCGTCGACCAGGCGGAACAGCTCGCGCTCGGAGGGATCGCTCTTGTTCGACAGCAACAGCGCCTCGCGCGCGGCGTAGACGGCCACCAGGGCGCCCTCGCTCTTGGGGATCTCGCGCGCGGCCAGCACGGTGCCGAGCGCGGCGTGCACGCGGTGCTTAGCCTCGTCGCTGGTGTCGTCGTCGACGATCTCGGGGGCAGACGCGAGCGCACCGGCGGCGGTGGCGAAGCCCGCGACCTGCAACGCGGCCGCCGCGTACACACGCACGATGCGGTCTGCCCACCGTCGCGCCATCGCCTTCCTGCTCATCTCGTCATCCCCCACGACCGACACGACGTCGGGCTCCTTCTCACCTTGCATCCTGCCCCCCCAGCAGACGTGCGCGACTCTGGCGTGGGCACCATCGTAACAAAGACGACGCGGATCACACTCCCGAGACGGTACGAAATCAGGAGGAGCGCACATCTGCGCGACCGGACGGTTGACGTCGTGACGCAGTGCGTGCGGCGCGGTGAAAACGGCGAGGGAAACGGTGACTACTCGGCCTCGGCTCGCGCGACCTCGATGCGCACCGACAGCACGCCCGGTCCGAGCATGCCGAGCTTCTTGGCGACCACCTTGGAGACGTCGAGCACCCGACCCTTCACCCAGGGACCCCGGTCGTTGACGCGGCACTGCGCGCTGCGCCCGCTGCCAACCGCGGTGACCACCAGCGTGGTGCCGAAACGATGGGTCCGGTGCGCGCAGGTGGCGACGTCCGGACGGTAGCGCTCACCGCTGGCGGTGCGCCGGCCGGCCAGCGAGTCGGCGTAGTAGGAGGCAACGCCCTCCTCGGGCGGCTCGCTGGTCGCAGGCGGCGCCGCGGGGGGCGGCGCTGGTTCATCTGGCGCAGGCGGCGGCACCGCGGCGGGCGCGGGCGCCGCCGCCTCGGCGGGCGGTGGCGGTGGCGGCGGCGCCGGGCGCTTGCGTGCACGTGGCGTCACGCTCGGGGCCGGGGCGGGCGCAGGCGCGGTGGCGCAGGCACCGAGCGCGCCGGCGACGGCCAAGTCGGCGACCACCATGGCGACAGCGATGACGGCGCAGCGCGCGACGGCGTGCACGCGCCGCTACTTCCGGTTGCGCGCCTTGACGGCGGCGATGACCTCGGCGGTGACTTGCTGCGGCGTCTTGCCGTCGGTCGAGACCACCACGTCGAACGCGCTCGGGTCTTGGTAGTCGACGCCATAGAGCGACAACAGGCGCTTGCGATCGACCTCGTCGCGCGCGCCCACCTCGTCGATGAGCGGGCCGACCTTGGCCTTGACCGCGGTGTCGGCGGAGGCGGCGAGCGTGAGCGCCTCCTCGAGCGAGGCGGTCTTCGGGATGATGATGTGCTGCTCGACGCGCGCGCGCGCCTCGGGGCCCACCTCGCGCTGGATGTAGCGCAGCGCCTGCTCGCGCGGCGACGCCGTCAGGTAGACCGAGACCAGGTTCTCGCGACCCTTGGCTTGCAGCATGCGGCCGAGGTGGCCGGCCAGCCGGCTCTCGAACACGTCGACGCCGCCCTCGGCCACCAGCTTGGCGGCGCGGAAGTCGAGCTCGACGTCGAAGTCGGGCTTGACCGATTTGACGAAGGTCTCGACGTCCTTGCCGGCCTGCTGCGCGGCCTCGCGCATCAGCTTGCCCGTGCCCTTGATGCGCGCGCCCTCGCCGGCGAGCGCCTTGCCGACCAGCGGCGCCACCGTGCCCTTGCCGGTGCACTGCTGGCCCGCGATCAGCACCACCGGCGTGGTCGAGAAGCCGGCGACCAGCTCGTCGACGGCGCGCGCGCCGCGCACGCGCTGCATCTGCCGCTCGAGGCTGGTGGCGTTGGTCTTGCCGCTGCCGGCGCCGTTCATGACTGCCTTGGAGGGGGAACTGGTGGCGATCTTCACGCCGCTATCGTCGTGGATTGCGCGGCAGCCGGCAAGTGGCGCGGGACGCTTCGGTGTATGGTGCGCCTCGCGGGAGGGCTTGTGCCAGTCGCCGTCGTCACCGGAGCCGGCCAACGCGTCGGGCTCGCCGTCGCACGGGCGCTGTTGCAGGACGGCTTCGACGCCGTCTTGTGCGCGCACCGCTCGCTCACCTCCGCCGAGGAGCTGGCCGCCGAGTTCCGCGCGCACGGGCGCGCCGTCACGGTGGAGGACACTGACCTCGCCGACGGCGCCGCCGTCGACGCCTTGGCCGCGCGCATCCGCGACCGCCACCCCGAGGTGCAGCTCTTGGTGCACAACGCCGGCATCTTCGAGGAGGCGCCCTTCGGCTCGGTGTCGCGCGCGCAGTACGCGCGCATGCAGGCGATCAACGTCGAGGCGCCGTTCTTCCTCACGCAGGGGCTGTTGTCGTCGCTGCGTGCCGCGGGCGACGCGCTGGTGGTGCACGTGACCGACATCACGGCCGACCGCCCCATCTCGCGCCACGCGCACTATGCGCTCAGCAAGGCGGCGCTGGCCATGCTGACGCGCGCGCTCACCGTCGAGCTCGGCCCCACGGTGCGCGTGTGCAGCGTGGCGCCCGGCTACGTCGCCTTCCCCGAGGGCTGGAACGAGGAGCGCCGCGAGCGGCTGTTGCAGCGGGTGCCCTTGCGGCGCGTGGGCGCCCCCGACGACGTCGCGCAGGCCATCCTGTTCCTCTGGCGCGCCAAGTACCTGAACGGCCTCGAGCTGCCGGTGGACGGCGGCCGCCAGGTGGTGCTGTGACCGGTCTGGGTTGCCAGGCTCGGCCGCTCGACGTGGTGGAGCTGCACGGGCTCGAGGTGCGCTGTGTGGTCGGTGTCTACGGCCACGAACGGACGCGCACGCAGGCGCTGGTGGTGGGGCTCGAGCTGCACCTCGATCTCGAAGCAGCGGGCGCGACCGACGAGGTAGCGCGCACCGTCGACTACGGGCGCGTCGTCGGCGAGGTGCGCTTCCTGCTCGAGCACGCGCGCTTTCGCTTGATCGAGTCGGCGGCCGCCACGGTGGCGCGCTGGCTGGTGTCGCCGTCGAGCGCCGACGCGCCGCGGCCGCAGGTGCGGCGCGCCGTGGTGCGCATCGACAAGCCCGACGCGCTGCGTGGCCTGGCGCGTCCCTCGGTGGTGCTGACACGCGACGCCGACGACGGCGTGCTGCCGTCCGTGGTCACGCCCTTCGGCGTCGTCGAGACGCTGCACCGAAGCCGCGAGGTGGCGGTGACGCGCGTGCGCCTTTCGCCCGGCGCCGCCATCGCCGCCCACCGACACCAGGGCGAGGAGAGCGAGCTGACCATCGGCGACGGCCTGTCGGCGCAGGGCCGCCCGTTGCCGTGGGGCACGGCAGTGAGCTGGCCTGCCGGCGCCGTGCACGGTTGGCACAACGGCAGCGGCGTCGAGCAGACGCTCTTGCGCGTAGCCTGCCCGCCCTCCGTCGACGAGCCGGCCGAGCTGCCCGTCACGCCCGCGCTGCCGGCAACGACGGACTATGCGCCGGCGGGGACGCGCTCGTGACGCCGCCGCGCACCGCCGTCATGGGGCAGCAAGGCGCCTCGCTGGTGGTGTCGACGCTGTCGGCGCGACGCGGCGCCGTGCAGCTCTTCGACGTCTCCTTCGAGATCAAGCCACTCGAGCTGCACGGCGTGCTGGCACCGCGCGGCGCCGGCAAGACGCTGCTGCTCGAAGCCATCGCGGGGCTCGTGCCCTCCCACGGCGACGTGCTGCTCGGCGGCGTGCCGCTCGACGTCGAGGAGCGGCGCCATCACGTCTTCTACGCACCCGACGCTATCGCCTTCGCCGCCGAGCGCGCGCGCGACGTGCTGGCGCTGGCGCGCAGCAGCCTGCGCGTCGCGGCCGAGCAGGTCGCGCGCATCGTCGGCGAGCTGGCGCTCGAGCCCGCGCTGCACGAGCGCGTGCGCGACCTGTCGCCGAGCGCGCAGAAGCGCCTGGTGATCGCCCTTGGGCTGCTGGTGCCGCGCGGCTTCGTGCTCATCGACGAGCCGCTCGCCGGCCTCGACGCCAAGGAGCAGCGCTCGCTGATCCGCGTGCTGCGCCTGTCGACCAACGAGCGGCGCGCGGTCTTGTGCGCCGTCGCCAGCGCCGGCGACGCCGAGCGCATCTTCGATCGCTTCACCATCCTCGCGCACGGCCGCGTGGCGGCGACGGGCGCAGTGCACGAGCTGCGCGCGCGCGCCGGTGCGCAGGTGGGCGCACCGCTCGAGGAGGTGGTGCATGCCCTCAGCTAGCGCGCCGCCGCTGCCGGCGGTGACGCGGGAGCTGCGCGTCGTGTGGTCGCGCTGGCACCTGTGGGCGGCGCTGGCGGTGCTCGGCGCCGTCGAGGCGGCGCTCCTGTGGTCGGCAGCACCACTCGACGGCACGCGCGCACCGCTGCTGCACGGGCTCGCGGCGGCGTGGCTATCGGCCTTGCCGGTGGTGGTCGCATGCGGCGCCGCCGACGACGCGCGCAGCGGCAACCTCGCGCTCTTGCTGCAGCTCGGCCACGGCCCGGCGCGCGTCACGCTCGCCAAGGCCTGCGCCGCCGCGCTCGGCGCCGTCGTGCTGGCGCTGCCGACCGTCGTCGTCGCCTGCCTGGCGGCGACGAAGGGTGCCTTGCCGGTGGTCGCGCCGCTCTCGCTCGTGGCGCTCGCGCTCGGCGGCATGCTCGCGGTCTCGGGCGCGCTGGTGATCGCCGCCCTCATCCGCGACGCGGGCTGGGCCGCGCTCGCCACCGTGCTCGGCACGCTCGGCTGGCTCTGGCTCGACGCCGACGGGCGCGGCCTCGCGTTGGTGCCCGCGGCGCGCGCAGGCGCGTTGCCCCTTGCCGCCGCGGCCGAGGCCGTCGTGACCACGGCGGTGCTGTGCTCGCTCGCGTCCATCCTGGCCTCGCCCACCGCCTCCGGCGAGCGCCGGCTGGTGCGCTCGCTGGTGGTGCTCGCCATCGGCGGCGCGCTGTTCGCGGCCGCGAGCCGGCTGTCCGGCACGCTCGGCGCCGGCCTGCCGCTCGACGTGCGCGCGCGCGCCGCCGAGGCAACCGCGCTCGGCGAGCTCGGGCCCGCGGCGGCCGCGTGCGGCGCGCTCCTCGTCGCGGTCGGGCTGGTGCTCGCGTACCGCCGACGCTGATCGCGGGTCGCATACGGGACATGGACCGTCAGTGGATCTCGGGGCAACCGTCGGGGTTCGCCGCATAGATGTCGACCGGCTTGTTGATGGGGCAGTTGCCCGCGTCGAGGTTCACGCTGGCGCCGCCGCCGCAGCCGACCGCCTGACACAAGAGCGTGCCGCCGACCACGCCGACGTTGCACTGATCGCCGGCCTGGAAATAGACGTCGCTGTCCCCGGGCGTGTGCGCCACGCAGCCGCGGTCGTCACCGGGCGAGAACAGCACATTGCAGCCCACCGGCACCGGCGTGGCGGCCGGGCACGAGACCGACAGGCAGTCACCGAGCAGGAAGATGTCGACCTCGACGGGCAGGCACGGATCGGGCGGCGGGTCGGTGGTCGGCGGATCGGTGGTTGGCGGGTCCGTCGTCGGCGGGTCCGTCGTCGGCGGATCGTTGGTCGGCGGGTCGTTGGTCGGCGGATCCTCGACGTTCGGATCATCGATGGCGCAGCCCTCCGACTCGACGACGGTGGTCTCGTCCTCCCGCACCTCGACCGGCAAGCTCACCTGGAAGCCGGCGGCGCGCACCACCACCACGCGCGGTCCGATGGGCACGTCCCCGAGCGCGAAGCGCCCGTCGCCGTCGGTGGTGGTGACGAGCGTGTTCTCCTCGTCGACGGCCACGCTCACCTGCGCGTCCGTCACCACATCGCCGATGTGGCGGTTGCAGATGCGGCCCTCGATGCGGCCGGCGCCGGGCACACCGGGCAGCTCGCGGCAGGCGGGGTCGACGACGATGGCGGTCTGGCCGCTCTCGACCTCGACGTAGAAGCTGCGCACCACGCCCTCGACCTCGGCGGTGACCGTGGCCGGGCCGATGGGCAGATCGCCCATCACCCACTCGCCGTCGGCGTCGGTCAGCACGGTGCGGCCGGGATCGGCGTCGATCTGCACCGACACCTGACCGATGCCGCGGCCGGTGTCGGCGTCGCACACACGCCCGCGCGCGTCGCCCGGAAGCTGCAGCAGCGCTTCGCCGCACATGCAGCCAGGCACGAGCGCGACCACGAGAGCGAACAATCGGCAGCGCAGCATCGGATCTCCCGCGAGGGTCCCGTCCACCGCGGAGGGTCTCGGTCGCGCCATGGCGATGTTGCGGCCAGGCGGTCACGATCCCCCGACCGGCCGATGTGCCAAACATCCGGCCGACACGGCGTGGGCTTCGAGCGGGCGCTCGCTCCCTGCTAGCCGGCCAACGCGCGGCCGACGTGCAGACCCATGGCGTAGACCGAGATCTGCGGCGGCACCCCGATCGAGCCGGGGAACAGCGACGCGTCGGCCACCCACAGGTTCTCGAGGTGGTGGTGCTTGCCGTCGCTGCCGACGGGCGCGCGTGTCGGATCGTCGCCCATCGGCACCGACGACATCGGGTGCACGGCGGTGACGTCGATCTCGCCTCGCTCGATGGGCAGGGTCTTGAGCGGCTCGAGGTCGTCGCCGGGCGAGAGCACCAGCGGTGCGCGCGTCGGCACCACCACGCTCGTGGCGCCGGCGGCGAACAGCAGCTTGGCGCAGCCCCACAGACCGAGCGACAGCTCGGCCTTGTCCTCGGCGTTCGGCCAGTAGTCGATGGTCACGCCGACGTCGCCGTGCGGGCGCACCGTGCCCGCGCTCAGGTCGTGGATCATGGCGGTGAGCACGCCGAGGTGCGGATAGCGCTCCATCAGCCGGCGGTGCGCGCCGCCGTAGCCGGGCACCATGGTGGCAGTGCCGACCGGGTGCGCGAACGCGGGCACGATCCAGGCGCGGTGGCCGCGCGCGCGCTCGGCCGGGTCGGAGGGGACCTGGTGCGGCACGTCGAGCTGCAACAGCTCGGTGCACTCGTAGCTCTGCGGAATGCCCTCCCAGGCGCGCAGCTCCTCGTCGAAGTCGCCGGCGGCGATGACGGCGGGGTGCACGCGCAGCGTGGTGCCGGTGACGCCGCTCTTGTCGGGCACACCGGAGCGCAGCAGCAGCGCTGCCGTGCCGGTGGCCGACGCCGACAGGCAGACGCGCTCGGCGTTGACGGTGACCCTGCGCAGCGGCGCGCGCGTCTTCGGGTCGATCGCGATCGCCTCGACGCCGCGCGCCGCGCCGCCGCGATGGAGCACGCGCAGCGCGACACAGTTCGCGACCACCTGCGCGCCCGCGGCGACGGCGCGCGGCAGCATCACCTTCATGGCGTTGTTCTTGGCGTTGTAGCGGCAGCCGACCTCACAGAAGCCCGACGACAGGCAGCCGGTTCGGTTGTGCGAGAGCCCGCCGCCCTGCCAGCCGAGCTTGGCGACGCCGCGCTCGAGCATGCGGTTGTGCGCGCTGCGCGCCTCGGGCGGGATGGGCGAGACCGACACGAGCTGCTCCACCTCGTCGTAGAGCGCGTCCCACACCGCAGGCGGCAGCTTCGACAGGCCGTGCACGCGCGCCCACTGCTCCCGAATTGCCGTGGGGATGCGCTTGCACAGGTTGATGTTGTGCAAGGTGGAGCCGCCCACGCCGCGGCCCTGGAAGATCTTGACGGCCCGGTCGCTGGTGGTGCGCGCGCCCGACTCCTGCAGCAGCCGCGCGAACATCTGCTCCTCGCGCTGCGACATCTCGCTCGGCAGCAGGTACTCGCCGCCCTCGAGCACCAGCGTGGCCACGCCCTTCTCCGCCGCGGCCATCGCCGCCGTCATGCCGCCCGCGCCCGAGCCGACGACGACGAGATCGGTGTCGAGCGTGACGTCGCCCGTGAACGTGGACGCATCGAAGATCACGGCGCGCTCCCCTGCACCCGCGCGGCGCGCGACTGCGGCAGCGCGCCGGCGGACGCACGCAGTGCTTGATAGGGCGCGCCCACCAGCTCCGGCGCGTTCACGTCCGGCCACGGACCGGCGTAGCCGAGACCGCGCCAGCTCCGATCGTCTTGGTAGGCGCCCAGCATGACCAGGTCGCGCAAGCCGCGGAAGGCTTGCGCGAGCAGGCCGCCGCGCGCGTTGAGCGAGAGCAGCCAAGCCTCGCGCCCGGCGGCGTCGAGCTTGGTGAAGCGCTTGCCCATGAGCGCGAGCGGCGTGGTGCCGTGCTCGACGAGCGCGCACAGCTCGTGCACCTCGGTCTTCACGCGATCAGGCATGGGCACCAGGTAGCGGTCGACGTTGGCCGCGACCACCAGCCCGCCCACCGCCGCGACACCCGAGAGCGTAGTGGCGGCGGCGGCGATCACCTCCGCCTCCCACGACTGCAAGACCGCGCCGGTCCAGCCGATCTCGCGATAGCCGAAGAAGCGCGGCATGGCGCAGGCGCCGAGTGCGGCCGCCCCACCGAGCAGGAACACGCGCCGCCCGAGCTTCGACGGCGTGGTCGCGCGGTCGAGCCGCTTGGACAGCCGCGGCGGCAGCTTGTCGCGCCAGTCGACGTCGTGGGGCAGCGGGCCGCGCCGCAGCGTGCTCCAGAACAGCACGCGCTTGCCGAGCTTGTGCGCCGCAGCGTCGGCGAGCAGCGCGGCGAAGGCCTTGCCGGTGTAGACCGGCTCGCTCGCGACGCCCTCGGACCGCAGCACCTCGACGGCGGCGATCGACTGCGCGCTCGGGATTCCGTAGCCGCGGCCGAGCTGACTGCGCAGCAGGCGCACCGGCAACGCCTGCGCGGCCGTGCACGCGACGCCGTGCTCGTTGAGGAAGCGCGCGGCGCCCTCGATGACCCTGCGCACCAGGCGCGCGCTCGCAAACACGCGCTCGACCGTCGACACGGCGCGCACCTCTGCCTTCACCCCCGCCATGCCGAGGCCGAGCGCCAGGCCCGCGGCGGTGCCGGCGGTGCCGAGCGCGCAGTAGATGACCTCGGGCGGCTCGAGCAGGCCGGCATCGATCTGCGCGCGCAGCTCGAAGCCCGCGCGCGCGAAGCCCGCCACCGCGGCGGGCAGCGTGCCGCCGGGCGGGATCATGGGCGCGCCGTCAATGACCGGCGCAAGCACCAGGCCGGGCTTGCGCAGGCCCACCTCGAGGCGGCTGCCGTAGAAGGTGATGGCGCTCGGCCCCGACGCGACGAAGGCGAGGTTCTCGAGCACGCCCTCGGAGAGCGGCTCGTCGAACATGTGGGCGGCGAGCGTCTTGCCGAGGGCGGTCGAGGCGGCGGCGCATGCAGCCAGGTGGCCGCTGCCGATGGCGCCGAGCGAGGCGATGCGCGGCGCGTCTTTAAAGGGCGCCGTGGCGAGCAGCACGTCGAGCTTGCGCAGCTTGTTGCCGCCGTGCAGGCCGGGCAGCAGGTCATCGCGCTTGACGTGCAGCGCGGCGAGGCCGAGGTGCCTTGCCAGGGTCGGCAGGGGCGTGAGCGGCGAGGGCTCGGCCACCCAGCCGACCGACGGCAGCCTGTTCATGGCCTCCGCGAGCGACATGCCGTCGGGTAACGCGGCGGGCGCGGCGAGGCAAGCTGCGCTCCCGTCGAGCCCTGTCGGCCTACAACGATGCGGCCGCCACCAAGGTGGTGGCGGCCGCGGTGACGGTCGCGATCGGTGAGTCCGGGCCTCAGGCCTCGTCGTCGCCCTCTTCCTCGTCATCGGCGTCGTCGTCGCTGCCCTCGGTGTCTTGATCCGAGTCCTCGTCGCTGTCGGTGTCCGCGTCCGAGTCGTCGGCCGAGGAGTCGGAGTCGCCGTCGCTGTCGTCGTCGTCACCGTCGACCGTGCCGTCGTCGCCGTCGCAGTCCTCGCCGTTGGCGATGCCGTCCTCGTCGCTGTCGTCGCTGCCGGTGGCGTCCGAGTCGGCGTCGCTGTCCATGTCGTCCTCGCTGTCCGGGTCGTCGCCGTCAGCGTCTTGGCAAAGCGCCGTGTCCTCGGCGCCGTCGCCGTCGACGTCGACGTTCTCGAGGGCCCCGGTCGAGGTCGAGCAGGCGAGCCCCGACGCGGTGCGATAGCAGGTGCGTACATCGGCTTGGCTCGAGCAGGCGACCGCCAAAGCGAGCGCAGCCAGCACGAGTGAGAAGAGCAAGTAGTTCCGCATGAGTCCTCCGGTTCTGCTGCACTCTACGTCGCTCGGCGCCAGGCGCGATCCTTCGCGCCCGATCCGGCGGTCGACCCGGCCAACGCCCGCGGGCGGCCCGCGGGCGTGCTCATTCCGGGGCGGCCGTTAGGGTGAAAACCACCAGCAGATCGTCGCCCGCGGCCGCGTCCGACTCGCGTACGTCCGTGTCGCGCAGGCGGTTCGGCCCGAAGGAGTACAGCGCGACGCGGTGGCGCTTCTTGTCCCACACGATCCAGTAGGGGTTGTTCCAAGGGTCGAGGAAGTAGCCGCGCCGATCGTGGCGCGCGGCTCCGGCGCCCTCGGCAGCCGTGTGCTGCCCTTCGAGGAACTCGCCGCCCGAGAGCGCGAGGTAGCCGTCGCGCGCCGCGGTGAAGACGCGCTTGTGCACCGAGCCCTTCTTGCTGAGCTTGGCGGTGGCCGCACCACCGACGACGTCCTGTTGCAGTTGCGCCAGCTCCGCGAGCGCGGCGCTGCTTCCTTGAGCGTCGTCGCCGTAGAGCGCGCGCGCCACCAACGGGGCGGCGAGCAGGCCCGCTGCGATGGGCGCTAGCAGCGCGAGCGCGACCCGCGACACGGGTGCAAAGCCTTCGAGCGCAACCGCCGCGAGCAGCACCAGGCCAAGCAGCAGCTCGGCGCCCTCGCCGGTGAGGTCGACCGGGTAGCTCAACTCGGCGGCGAGCACGACGAGGCCGGCGGGCAAGAGCGCGAGCGGCGGGGCGACGGCACGCGCTGCCGCGAACGGACGCATGCGCACCAGCAGCGGCAGCAGCACCACGAAGGCGACGGCGAGGAACGCCACCACGTGCTTGGACTCGAGCGCGAAGCCGAGGCCGCGCTCGTCCATCAGCACGTTGTGGACGTTCAGCTCCTGCTGGTAGTTGCGCTCGAGGAATGCGTCGGGTGGCTTGAACGCGAACAGGCGTTGGCCCCAGGAGATCTCCTCGCCCGCCACGAACAGCCCAAAGAGCGCGAGCGCGCCGCGCATGGCCAGCTCCAGACGCGGCGGCGGCGTGCTGCGCCCAAGGGCGCGCCGCGCGGCGACCACGTGCAGCGCGGCGACGCCGAGGAACGCGACCACCGTGGCCCACTCGATGACCCCGTCCTCCTGCGCGAGCCGCGACCAGGCCTTCTCGTCGATGGCCGCGACGCCGACCACGGTGAGCACGATGACGTCGAGCAAGACCACGGCAGCGAGGGCGCCGAGCCCGTCCGCCCACGCCGCGCGGTGCGCCGGCACCAGCGCGGCGCCCACCAGCATCCACAAGACGACGTCGCCGAGCTCCACTGGCTGCCTCCCGCGCGCGACGGGCGAGTGTACAACAAGGCGCGGGCCGCACTCGCGCGCGGCCCGCACTCGTCCACCTGCACCAGCGCGCGTGCGCTCAGGGAGCCGCGCCGTCGTCGGCGTCGTCGGCGTCGTCAGCGTCGTCCGCGTCATCCTCGGCGGCGTCGTCAGCGTCGTCCGCGGCGTCGTCCGCGTCATCCTCGGCGTCGTCGCCGCTACCAGCGCCGGCGCTGTCGTCAGCGCTCTCGCTGTCGGTGTCCGAGTCGCTGTCCGCGTCGGCGTCGTCCGAGTCGGCGTCGGAGGCGTCGGAGTCGGAGTCGCCGTCGCTGTCGGCGTCGCCGTCGTCGCCGTCGCAGTCGTTGGCGTCGGTGACGCCGTCGCCGTCGGTGTCCGAGGTGGCCGGATCGGAGTCGGAGTCGCCATCGCTGTCCCCGTCGCCGTCGGTGTCCGCGTCGGTGTCATCGCCCGCAGCCTCGGAGTCCGAGTCGCTGTCGGAGTCGGCGTCGGAGTCGACATCGTCGGCGCTGGCCGGGGCCGCGCCGTCGCCGTCTTGGCACACGGGCTCGTCGACCACGCCGTCGCCGTCGACGTCGGTGCCGGTGCCGGTGCCGCCGCCGACCTCACCACTGCCTTCGCTCGGATCGAGCGCCTGGCTGGTGGTGCAGGTCATGCGGCCGTCGGCGGTTTGGTAGCAGGTGCGCACGTCGCTCGGTGCGCAGGCGACAGCGAGGGCGAAGGTGGCGAGGAAGGAAGCGAGGGACAGCGTGCGCATGGGAACCTCCAGGGGCTGCGTCAGCACAGCACGGCACGCGGCCGGCGACCACCGGAATTGATCCGATATGTCGGGCGCTTAGGGTGCACAGCCCGCGCGCGGGACGCGGGCGGCACGCGGGCGCGCACGCGCAGCGCGTGCCGGTCTTGACGCAGGTCACAGCGCCGAGCACCGCTCCGAACGTGGCGCCGCGCTCAACGACGCCGGCGGGATCGGCCGCCGTGGATCAACGCGAGCAAGGCCTGCTCGACTACGGCGGGGAAGGGCTGACGCAGCAGGCGCGCCGACGGGCCCGGCTGATAGACGCCCTTCTCGTGCGAGAAGGTCTTGAAGCCGGTGAAGCCGTGATAGGCGCCCATGCCGCTCGGGCCGACGCCGCCGAAGGGCAGCTCGTCGTTGAAGAAGTGCAGCGCGGCGTCGTTCAGCGTCACGCCGCCCGCGTGCGTCCGCTGCACGAAGTCCTGCGCGCGCGCCGCGTCGTCATCGAAGTAGTAGGCGGCGAGCGGGCGCGGGCGCGCGTTGATGTGCGCGATCGCCTCCTCGACGGACGCCACCGTCAGCACCGGCAGGATGGGCCCGAAGATCTCCTCCTCCATCACCAGCATGCCGGGCTTGGGATCGAGCACCAGTGCGGGCGCCATGCGTGGCTGCCGCTTGGCGAGGGTGCCGCGCGGATCGGCGCGCACCACGCGCGCGCCCTTGGCCTCGGCGTCACGCAGCATCTCCTCCAGCTTGTCGCGGTGGCGCTCGGTGGCGATGGCCGTGTAGTCGCGCGAGGTGGCCAGATCGCCGAAGCCCTTCTCGACGAAGCGCAGGTAGGCGTCGACGAAGGCCTGCTCCTTGGCGTGCGGCACGATGGCGTAGTCGGGCGCGATACAGGTCTGACCGGCGTTGAACAGGCGCGCGACGCCGATGCGCACGGCCGCGCGCTCGATGGAGTAGCTCTCGTGCACCACCGCGGGCGACTTGCCGCCGAGCTCGAGCGTGAGCGGCGTCAGGTTGGGCGCGGCGGCCATCGCGACCTCGCGGCCGACGCGGGTGGAGCCGGTGACCACCAGGTGATCGAGCGGCAGCGTGGAGACGGCGCGCGCGACATCGACGCCGCCGGTGACCACCGCCACCTCGTCGGCGGCGAAGGTCTCGCGCAGCATGGCGGCGAGCACCTCGGCGATGCGCGGCGTCAACTCGGAGGGCTTGAGCAGCACGCGGTTGCCGGCGGCGAGCGCGTCGATCATGGGGCCGACCGACAACATCACCGGGTAATTCCAGGGCGCGATCACGCCCACCACGCCCTTGGGCTGGCGCACGATGCGCGCGCTCGACGGGCGCAGGTACCAAGCGGGATTCACCTTCTCGGGCTTCATCCAGGTGCTCAGTCGTCGCCGCGTGTGGCGCAGCGAGAGGATCGGCAGCAGCAGCGCAATCATCAGCGACTCGACGCGCGAGCGACCGCGGAAGTCGGCGTCGAGCGCGGCGACAATGTCGTCGCTGGAGCGTTGCAGCGCGCGCTCGAGGCGCGTCAGCCGATCGAGGCGCGTGCGCAGCGACGGGTAGCGCTCGTTGGCGAAGCCCTGCTGCAGGCGTGCGAAGGCGCGCTGCACCTCGTCGGCGGCGCGCTCGGGCGCGGGCTCGGGGCGAGGCTCGTTGGTGAGGACGGAGAGCTGGGCCATGGCGACTCCCAAGGTTCAGGGCGGTGCGCGCGACGGTGCGCGCGGACGGTTCCTGGTCGGACCACTTCACGCTCCACCTCTCTGCACACGCTGTCAACGCCAGAGGAGCGGCCCAGGATCACGCTTGCGGCGTCCGATCGGACCTGCTACTGGTCGGACCAGTTTGGCGCCCGCCGGAGGGACCGATGTCCGAGGCCGAAGGAAAAGGAGCAGGCAAGGGACGCGTGGCCGAAGAGCTGGCCTCCTCCTTGCGCGAGCTGATCGTCGAGGGCGAGATCGGCGCCGGCGACGCGCTGCCCTCCGAGCGCGAGCTGGCCGCCAAGTTCGAGGTCAACCGCTCGAGCGTGCGCGAGGCGCTGCACCGGCTCGAGGCCGTCGGGCTCATCGAGATGAAGCACGGCGGCGCCACCCGCGTGCGTGACGTGCTGGTGTCGGCGGGGCTGCACCTGCTGCCCTTCCTGGTGGCGCGCAGCGGCCGGCTCGATCCCGAGTGGCTGCGCGACCTGCTCGAGGTGCGCGTCATGTTCCTCTCCTGGTGCGGCGAGCAAGCGGCGCGACGCGCCAGCACGGACGACG
Organism: Deltaproteobacteria bacterium; assembly: GCA_016177705.1. GTDB lineage: Bacteria > Myxococcota > UBA727 > UBA727 > VGSZ01 > JACOUT01. The sequence goes on along the minus strand of JACOUT010000010.1, from coordinate 260,310 downwards.
TCGAGCGCCTGGAGGCGATCGCCCGCGAGGTCGCGCAGGTGCATGCCGGCGAGCGACGCGGCGGCGCCAAGGCGCTGATGACGCTCGACTGGGACTTCTTCGCGGCGCTGGTCGCCACCACGCACAACCGCGTGCTGGCGCTGCTCACCAACGTGGTGCGCGAGGTGCACACGCGCGACCCAGCCAAGTTCAAGGCCGTCTACGAGGGCGACGCCTTCGAGCCCAAGCACCTGCTGCGCGCCGTCGAGGCGGTGCGCAAGCGCGACTCGGCCGCCGCCGCCGCCGCCATGCGCGCGCACGGCGAGAGCGCGCTGCAGGCCATCTTCCCCACGCCAACGCGAGGCAAACGATGAACGCCGCCGCTCCCCTGCTCGCCGACGCCGCGCCGCGCGCGCCGCGCGCCACCACCAGCCTGTACGAGAGCTACTTCTTGCGGGCCAACCACCCGACGCGCCCGCTCGCGCTCTGGACCAAGGCGACGGTGCTCAAGCCCTCGACGAGCGCGGGCGTGCAAGAGAGCTGGTTCGTCTTCTTCGACGGCGAGAACAACCGCGTCTTCGCCGACAAGCGCACGGAGCCGCTCGGCGCGCACTTTGCCACCGAGAGCGAGGAGTCGCTGTCACTCTCCGTCTGCGAGGCGGCGTGGACCATCGCGCCCAAGGGCAGCGCCCGCGGCACCATGGAGAACGCGGTGTGGGATGTGCGCTTCGAGCGCTTGCCCGGCGCGCTCGGCGAGCCGCGCTCGTTCTACCCGCCCAAGCTGCTCACCGGCTCCTTTCCGCGCGCCAAGGGGGTCACGCCTCTGCCCGCGCTGACCATGAGCGGCACGGTCGATGTGTTCGGCGAGCGCGTCGACGTCGACGCCTGGAGCGGCGCGCTCGGTCACAACTGGGGCCGCGAGCACCCGCGACGTCACGCCTGGGCGCAGTGCTTCTTCCCGGCGAAGGGCGACGCGCCGGCCGCCTGGGTGGAGGCGATCACGGGCAGCGTCAAGCTCGCGGGGCCCGTCGCCACGCCGCTGCTCTCGACCATGATCATCCAGCGCGGTGATCAGTCCTATCGCTTCGACCGCGTCTTCGAGGCGTGGCGGCAGCGCGCGACCATCGAGGAGCAGCGCTACACGCTGGAGGTGACCAGCGACGCCGGGCGCGCGCGCCTCGAGGTCGACCGCGCCGATCGGCCGGTCGCGTGCCTCGGCTATCGCGATCCCACCGGCATGCTCGGCTACTGCATCAACACCAAGCTGGCGCGCACCAAGCTCACGGTCGAGCCGACGCGCGGCGCCCCCTTCACCCTCGAGAGCGAGCACGGCGGCGCGCTCGAATTCGTGCAGCGCACGCCGGTGCGCGGCCTGCGCGTGGTTTAGCCAACGTCCAGCAGAGAGGAGCGATCGATGCGCGTTTCCTTCGTCGAGACCATGCGCGGCACGCTCACCGACGAGCGCGGCGCCACCTCGCCCGTCGAGTTCACGCTGCACGTCGAGGCGCCCTCGACGCGCGCCTTCCTGCTCGACGGCCGCTGCACAGCCAAGGGCGTGCTCAAGGCGCCCGCCTTCGCGCCCGAGGCGCCCTGCGACGGGGAAGTGGTGATCACGCGGCTGCCGCCGAGCATCGGCTACCGCTTGCAGGTGCGCGGCAAAGACGGCGCCATGCTCACGCTCGCCGGCACCAAGCAGGTGGTGTTCACGCGCGTGCTCGGCACCATGACCACGCTGCCGGTCACGCTCGCGGGCGACGACGGCGCCGTGCGCGCGCGCGGCGTCATGACCTTCGATCTGCAGGACCTGCTGCCCTTCCTCGCCACCTTCTCGCCGCTCGCCAAGCGCCCAAAGGCGCTGGTCGACGCCGCGCGCGTCGCCGCGCGCCGACGTGCGCTCGCGGAGTCCGTCGTATGACGCCGAGCGAGGCCGATCGCGCCACGCTGCTCGCCGTCGCCACCGCCGCGCTGCCCGCGGGCCGCGCGCTCGAGTGCGCCGACGCCGAGACGGTGCGGCGCGCCATCGACGTCGTCGCGCGCGCGGGCGACGCCGCGCTCACCGCTTGGCTCGGCCTGGCTCGCCTGCTCGATACGCTCGCGCGCACCACCAAGCGCGCGCCCTATGCCGCCTTGCCGCTCGGCGAGCGCCTGGCGCTGTTGCAGGGCTGGGCCGAGGGCGCCGCCACCCGCCACCTGCTGCGCGCGCTCTTGGCACCGCTCAAGCTCGGCTACTTCGACGACGAGCGGGTCTATCGCGCGCTCGGCATGCGGTTCGCGCCCGAGGCGCCGGCGAGCAATGAACGGCAGCGGTGGAGCGAGCGCATCGCCGACGCCGCCACCGTGCCGGCGGGCGAGACGCTCGAGTGCGACGCGGTGGTGGTGGGCACCGGCGCCGGTGGCGGCCCGGTCGCCAAGGAGCTGGCCGAGCGCGGCCTCGCCGTCATCGTGCTCGAGGAGGGCAAACATCACGATCGCAAGGCGCTCGGCGGGCGCCCCACGGCGATGATGGCGAGCCTGTACCGCAGCGCCGGCTTCACCGCCGCGCTCGGCAACCACGTCATCCCCATCCCGCTCGGCAAGACCGTCGGTGGCACCACCACCATCAACTCGGGCACGGCGCTTCGGCCACCCGAGCGCGTGCTGGCCTCGTGGGCGGCGCGCCATGGCGCCGACGTGAGCCTGCGCTCGCTCGAACCCTACTTCGAGCGCGTCGAAGAGATCATGGGCGTGGGCGAGAGCAGCGCCGCCGCGCTCGGTAAGCCTGCTGAGCTGGTCGCCAGGGGCGCCGACGCGCTCGGCTGGTCGCACCACGCGCTCGCCAGGAATGCCCCAGGCTGCGACGGACAGGGCCTGTGCTGCTTCGGCTGTCCCACCGAGGCCAAGCGCTCAAGCAACGTCAGCTTCATGCCGGCGGCGCTGCGCGCGGGCGCACAGCTGTACACGAGCGCCAAGGTGACGCGTGTGCTCGTCGAGGACGGCGAGGCCAAGGGCGTCGAGGTGGCGCGCACTGACGGCGCGCGCTTCACCGTGCGCGCGCGCGTGGTGGTGCTCGCGTGCGGCTCGGTGCACACGCCCGCGCTCCTGTTGCGTGAGGGCATGGCCAACACCTCGGGCCAGCTCGGCAGGAACCTGACCATCCACCCGGCCACCAGCGCCATCGCGCTGTTCGACGACGTGGTGGACGGGCACGTGGCGGTGCCGCAGGGCTACGCGGTCGACCAGTTCGCAGCCGAGGGCCTGATGTTCGAGGGTGCGACGGCGCCGCTCGAGCTGACCGCGGTGGCGCTCACGTCGTTCGGGCCGGGTTTCATGGAAGCGCTCGGGCAGTATCGCAAGCACTTGAGCTTCGGCTTCATGATCGCCGACTCCTCGACGGGCCGCGTGCGCCCCGGCCGCGGCGGCGAGCCGCTCATCACCTACCGCCTCAGAGACGCCGACGTGCAACGACTGCGGCGCGGCATGGCGCTGCTCGGCCGCCTGTTCTTCGCCGCGGGGGCGAGGGAGATGCACGCCGCCGTGCACGGCTTCGAGCGCATGCGATCGCAGGCCGACGTCGACCGCCTGGCCGCCGCGCCGCTCTCGGCTCGCTCCTTCGACCTGACCGCCTACCACCCGCTCGGCACCGCGCGCATCGGCGCCGACCCGAGGACGTCGGTGGTGGCGAACACGCACGAGTGCCACGACGTGCTCAACCTCTACATCGTCGACGGCGGCAACGTGCAAGGGCCCTTGTACGTCAACCCCCAGGTGACCATCATGGCGCTGGCGACGCGCGCGGCCGAGCACATCGCGCGCCGCGTGGAGCGGCTCGACGCCCTGTCGGCCGCATAGACCGCCGGCCGTCGAGGGAGCGCGTGAAGCTCGCTGCCACCATCGTGATCGTCGCCGCCCTTTTGCCCTGCGCGTGCCCTACGCCCGCCGTAGGCGAGGGTGAGGGCGAGGGCGAAGGTGAGGGAGAGGGAGAGGGAGAGGGAGAGGGAGAAGGAGAAGGAGAAGGAGAAGGAGAAGGAGAAGGAGAGGGCGAAGGTGAGGGTGAAGGCGAAGGTGAGGGTGAAGGCGAAGGTGAGGGTGAGGGCGAGGGCGATCAATTCGTGATGCCGACGCGCGCGCTGTGCGCAGGCTCGCTCGGCAGCGCCAGCACGGTCGACCTCGTCGACGGCGCGGTCGCGGAGGCCTCGGGCATCGTCCCCTCGCCGACCACCCCCGGCCTGCTGTGGCTGCACAACGACTCAGGCGACAGCGCGCGACTGTTCGCCGTCAACACCAGCGGCCACGTGCTCGGGGAGCTGCTGCTGCCCGGCGTCGCCCCCGTCGATTTCGAGGATCTCGCCGCCGCCCCCTGCCCCGACGCGGCGGCGGCCTGCCTGTGGGTGGCCGACACCGGCGACAATGGAGGCGCGCGCGCGAGCCTCGCGGTCTACGCGGTGCGCGAGCCCGCCATCGACGTCGCCACCAGCTTCGCGCCGCGAGACGCCGCGCGCGTCTGGGCCTTCCCCTTCACCGCCGAAGGAGGTCCCGCCGACATCGAGGCCTTCGTCGCGCTGCCCGACGCGAGCGCGCTGGTCTTCTACGAGAAGGTGAACGATGGCGCGCGCATCCTCCGGCTCGACGCACCGTTCGTCGAAGACACTCCGGTGCAGGCGCGCATCTCCAGCCACTTCGACACGCCGGGCACGGGCACCACCCTGCGCCTCGCCACCGGCGCCGACCTGCACCCGAGCGGCGCGCGTTTGTTGTTGCGCACGTACCAAGCGCTCTGGCAGGCGGACCTCGCCACGGTGGCGCTCGACGACGTCGAGGCAACCGACTTCGTGCAGGTGGCGCAGCCCGCCGAGCTGCAAGGTGAGGCCGCCTGCTACGACGAGGACGGCACCGGCGTGTGGACGCTGTCGGAGCAGGTGACGGTCGGCACCATCACGCTCGACAATCCGCTGCACCACCTGCCGTGCGTGCAATGAGCGCACACCGGCGCTACTTCTTTTCGCCGCCCGCGTGCCGCTCGACGATCTTGTCGACCAGGCCGTAGCTAATCGCCTCCTCGGCGCCCATGTAGAAGTCGCGGTCGGTGTCTTGCTCGACCTGCTTGAGCGGCTTGCCGCACGCCTCGGCGATGATCTCATTGAGCTGGCCGCGCAACTTGACGATCTCGCGCGCCTGGATCTCGATGTCGCTCGAGGTGCCACCGGCGCCGCCGTGTGGCTGGTGGATCATCACGCGGCTGTTGGGCAGGATGTGCCGCTTGCCCTTGGTGCCGGCGCACAACAGCACCGCGCCCATCGATGCACATTGACCGACGCACACCGTCTGCACGTCGCAGCGGATGTACTTCATTGCGTCGTAGATGGCCAAGCCCGAGGTGACCACGCCGCCCGGCGAGTTCAGGTACATGATGACGTCTTTGTCGGCGTCCTCGGCCTCGAGGTAGAGCAACTGCGCCACGATCAGGTTGGCGACATCGTCGTTGATCGGCGTACCGAGAAAGACGATGCGGTCTTTCAGCAGGCGCGACCAGATGTCGTAGGCGCGCTCGCCGCGCGCGGTCTGCTCGATGACGATGGCGGCGCGAGTGGGATCGACGATGCTCATGCGTCGGTCTTCTTGACGTCGCTGCGCGCGACCACCTTGTCGACCAGCCCATAGGCAATCGCCTCGTCGGCGCTCATGAAGTAGTCGCGATCGGTGTCCTTCTCGACGACGTCGAAGGGCTTGCCGGTGTGCTTGGCGATCAGCTCGTTGAGCCGGCGCTTGAGCTTCATGATCTCCTTCGCCTGGATCTCGATGTCCGCCGAGGTGCCACCCGCGCCGCCGTGGGGTTGGTGAATCATCACGCGGCTGTGCGGCAGGATGTGGCGCTTGCCCTTGCTGCCCGCGCACAGCAGCACCGCCGCCATCGACGCGCACTGGCCGACGCACACCGTCTGCACAGGGCAGCGCACGTACTGCATGGCGTCGTAGATGGCCAAGCCGGCGGTCACCGACCCTCCCGGCGAGTTCATGTAGAGGATGACGTCCTTCTCGGAGTCCTCGGCCTCGAGGTAGAGCAACTGCGCGACGATCAGGTTGGCCAGGTTGTCGTCGATGCCGCGCCCCAAGAAGACGATGCGATCCTTCAACAGCCGCGACCAGATGTCGTACTCGCGCTCGCCGCGCGCGGTCTGCTCGATGACGATGGGGCTGTAGCTCATGCGGGCCTCTGACGAGAATCTCTGGCGAGCGTGTCTGACGAGCGTGTCTAGCGATCAGTCGTACGAGCTGCACTCGCCGTCGGCGTCCCCCATGGCATCCTCGTAGTCGTCCAGCTCGTCGTCACACTTGCCGCCGAAGTCGGCCTCGTCGAAGTCGTCGCAGTCGAGCGCGGCGCGGCAGGCGTCGAACGCGAGCTTGGCGGCCGCCAGCTCCTGGCACTCCGGCTCCTTGTTGGCACGCAGCGAGTTGATGCCGGCATTATAGGCCTCGACGCAGACGCCGTAGCTATCGTCCTCGAGGCTGTCGTTGCACTCCTGCGTCTTGCCGCAGAGGCTGTTGGCGACGCAGCCGCTGATCGCGAGCGCGCACATGGCGACCGTGCACAGGGCGAGCGCGCGAGCCACGGGGGTGATGGTGGTGCGCATCGCTCACTCCTCGCTCTGGCTGCAGTCTTGGCCGTTGTCTGCGTCGCGCTGGGCGTCGAAGTAGTCGTCCAGCTCGCTGTCGCAGGGGTGGTTGTCGACCAGGAGCGGGCTCGAGAGCGCGTCGCACGCCTCATCGACGCCTTCCTGCGCGAACACGGTGGCGACGCAGCCCATGTACGCGTCCCACGCCGCCGCCATCTCCGCGCACTCCGGCTCCTCGTTGGCGCGGAGCGCCCGAAGGTAGCCAACCTGGTCGGCGACGCAAACCTCGATCGAGTCGTCGCTCGAGCCCACGCGATCGAGGCCTTGGAGCGCGACCAGCTCATCGTCACATTCGCCAGCCGCGGCACAGAAGCCACCCGCGTTCGAGCACCCGACGAGCGCTACCAGCGCCGCACCGAGGCCCGCCGCCAGCGGCAGGAGGAAGGACGTGCGTTTCATGGGCGGAAACCTACCAGGGATTGGTCGCGCCGCCGCCGCCAAATCGCGCCCAAGGGCGCTAGAGTGCCCACATGGCGAACCTCACCGGCCCCAAGGGACCAGGCGAGCCCAAGACCAAGGGCGCGCGGCCGGTGTCCGACAAGCCGGTGGTCGTCGAGAAGCGCGAAAAGATTCAGGAAAAGCAGCTCCCTTCCGTCATGGAGCAGGAGCCCGCCGTCAAGGGCGACACCTTCGGCGACGTCCCCTCCATGCAGGGCCGGCAGGTGCGCGATTTGCCAGCCGGCCAGGGTGACGGCCAGGCCGGCGGCTCGGTCAAGGCGCGCTTGCACGCGCTCGGCCTCAAGGGTGGCACCGACGGCCTGATCAAGACCGCCGGCGCCGACGCCATCCGCTACTCCACGGTGCCGGGCGGCCGCATCCTGCACGGCTCGCTCGCCATCGAGAGCGCGCGCTCGCTCGCCAAGCTCGAAGGCGTCGTGCGCATCACCGGCGATCTCTCGATCCAGGAGAGCGTGCTCAAGAGCGCCGACCTGTTGGTGCTCAAGTCGCTGACCGAGGTCGGCGGCCGGCTGACGCTCGAGGGCAACGCGTCGCTCCAGTTGCTCGACGCCTTCGAGAACCTCGAGCGCGCGCGCGGCATCTATGTCGGCTTCAACCCCGCCGTCACGCGCGTCACCCTGCCCAAGCTGCGCGAGATCGAGGCCGCCTTGATCTTCGAGGCCAACACCGCGCTCACCGAGATCAGCCTGCCGGCCTTCACCAAGGGCGGTCTGTACGTGCACGTGCACGACAACCAGGCGCTCACCACCGTGCTGCTGCCGTCGCTGTCGACGGTGCAGGGCGAGCTGTCGTTCCTCGACAACCCGCGCCTGATCACGGTGCGCCTGGCGAGCAAGGCCAAGCCCGCGTCGGTGGGCGCGCTCGAGCTGCAGAAGAACGGCGCGGCCACCTTCCCGCTGTTGTTCGCCGCCGTCGTCAAGAGCTGACGTAGGCTCATTGCCATGAGCTTCGCTGCCCTGGCGCTGGCGCTCGCCGCGCTCCCTGCCCCCGATCCCTCGCTCGACGCGGCTGCGCCCGAAGGCCTGTGGCTCGGCGCCGACGTCGGCCTCGGCGTCATCGACCGCGATCCGGTGGTCACGCTCGGCGCCGGCGTCGGCATCGAGCACCGCGCGCTCGCGCTGCACCTGCGCGTGCCGCTGGCGCTGCGCCTCGTCGACCTCGAGCCGAGCGAGCCCGCCGAGCCGCCGGTGTGCACCGTGCTGCGCTGCGCCGAGTGGATCGAGGGAGGCGCGCTGTCGGCGGCCGCGCTGTCGCGCCTGCTCGACGAGGCGCGCGTCGGCCACCCCGGCGACATCGTGCATGCGCGCGCCGGCGCGCTGTTCACCACGCTCGGCGCGGGTCAGCTCGTCGACCGTTACACCAACGCGGCCGAGTGGGACCGGCGCCACACCGGCGTCTACGCCGAGGTCAACACCGGCACGCGTGGCCTCGGCGCCCAGGCCGTGCTCGGCAACCTGTTGGCGCCCCAGGAGCTGTTCGGCGCGCGCGTGGCGGCACGCCCCTTGTTCGATCCCGCCGGCGAGGGCCCGGCCGCTCGGCTGCTCGGCCGCCTGCAGCTCGGCGTCGAGCTGGCGGGCGACGCGGTGGCGCCGAGCGGCATCGCCACCGACGCGACCGGCGCGCTCTTGCCCGGCGCCGCGACGCGACCGCTCGTCGGCGGCGCCACCCAGCTCGCCTGGCCGCTGCTCGACGACGGCATGGTGCAGGTCGAGCCCTGGCTCGGCGCTTCGGTGATGCAGGGCCTGGTGTCGTCGTTCGGCGCACCGCCCGGCACCGGCGCCGGCGCGGCCGCGGGGGTCGGCCTCACCGCTGATCTTGCGCTGTTGGCGCTGCGACTCGAGGGGCGCGTGGTCGCCGACGGACCCGGCCACCGGAGCAGTGTGTTCTCGACGCTCTACGACCTCGACCGCAGGCGCGTGCTCGATCTCGGCGGCGTGCTGCAGGAGACCGGCGCGGCCGAGCTGGCGGCGCCCGGCGGCGTCGGCGGCAGGTTCGGCGTCGAGCTGCGCGTGCTCGACGTGGTCCGGCTCGCCTCGATGCTGCACGTCGATCCTGTCGTGCAGGCCTCGCGCTTGGATGCCTCGATCGACGTCGGCGCCGGGCCGGTGCACGTGGGCGCGCGCGTCATCGAGCGCGCCGTCACCACGCCGGCGGCCATCGGCACCTTCCCGCAGCGCTCGCTCGCCGTGCTCGAGGCCTCGTGGGTGTTCTTGCCGCCCTTCTCGCTGCAAGCGCGTTGGCTGCACGCGCCGCGCCTGGCCGCGCCGGCGCCGCGCGTCGACGACGACGTGGTGGTAGGCGTCGCCTGCAACCTGGTGCTGGCGCCCGCCAGCTAAGCGTCGGCCGACGGCGCCGTGGGCATGGCCTTGCGCGCGCTGTGCTCGACCAGCTCGGTGAGGACCTTGCGCGCCGCCACGCGCGCGTCGGGGTCGACGAACACGCGCTCCAACAGCGCCGGCTTCTCGTAGCGCGCGTACAGCGGCGTGTACTGCTCGATGGGCACGGCGGCGCCGGTGCCGGTGTGCACGTAGATCGGCTTCTTCGACGAGGTGCTGAAGTACTTCGACAACACCGAGCGCGAGCGCGTGCGGATGTGCGTGACGCCGGCGTCCTGCAGGCGCTCGACCAGCTCATCGTGCGAGACCGTGGTGCCGATGTGCTGGTGGCCCTCGTTCTGCTCGTCGAGCAGGACGAACGGGCGGCGCTCGGCGATGCGGCGGGCCCAGGGGTTCTTCGACCTGCGCAGCGTCGCCCACAGGTCGACGTCGTCGAGCATGCAGTAGCGCTCGACGTCGGCGGGCAGGTCGAACTCGCCGCGCGCGTCTTCGAAGTAGCGCGACAACAGCTTCTCGAAGATGACGGGCGTGTAGTGCAGGTAGACGGTCGCGAACATGTGGTAGCGCGACAGCAGGAAGTCCTCGAACGAGAAGATGGCGCGGCTCCGGATGCCGAGGTGGACGGCACCGTCCTCGATCACGGGCACCACGTTGTCGATCAACCAGTCGGCGTCGAACTTGCCGTAGTTGACGCCGCAGTAGAACGAGTCGCGCTGCAGGTAGTCCATGCGATCGGCGTCGCACTCCGAGCTGACGATCTGCCGCAACGCCGGCGCGTAGTCGACGCCTCCGTGGCGGAAGCGCACGCTCGTCCCCTGCCAGGTGGCGCCGACGATCAGCTCGGCGACGTCCTCGGGCACGATGCCGTCGTCCTCGAACTGCGCGCGCAGGGCGTCGCCGAGCGCGGAGTCGAGCACGATCTTGAGGGTGTAGTCCTCGTGGCTGGCACGCCGCGTGACGTCGTCGCCGGAGAACTTGCCGAGGCCGAGCTCGCCCACCGACGGCATCAGCATCTCGGTGGTGTGCGACAACGGCGCGTGACCAAGATCGTGGAACAGCATGGCCAGTCGCATCGCTTGGCGGAAGCGCGCGCGTACCCGCGCGGGTAGCTCTGCCACCGGTGCGTCGGTGCCGAGGTTGTGGCCGCTGGTGGGGAACAGCCGATCGAAGCAGCGCGTCGCCACGTGCATGGCGCCGAGCGAGTGCGAGTAGCGCGTGTGGGTGGCGCCGGGGAACGACAGGTCGGCGAAGCCGAGCTGCTTGATGTTGCGCAGGCGCTGAAAGAACGGGTGATCGATCAGCTTGATCTCGCGCGCGCTCACCGGCAGCGTGCCGTGGATCGGATCTCGGATGTGGATCTCTTCGCGCTCGCGCACGGCGTCATGTCGCGCGCCCCGCTGCACACCGCAACAGGGGTAGAGTCGGCCGGTGCGAGCGTCGACCGTCGCCCTTTTCCTCTTGGTCGTGGTCTCCTGTCGTGAGCCGCTGCCACCGCCGCCCACGCCCATCGATCCACGCATCGACCTCGCCGGCGCGCCGCCGCCGCCACCGGTCCCAGCCTTCGGCGGACCCGCCGCCGAGCCGGCCGCACCGCAGACCGCGCAGGAGCGCTTCGCGCTTGCGCTCACCGGCCACCGCCGCAAGAGCTACACGGGCGACCTGCCCGACCTGCGCACGCGCGGCGTGGTCCGGGTGCTGACCCGCAACAACTCGACCAGCTATTTCCTCTACAAGGGCGTCGAGGCCGGCTTCGACTACGAGCTCGCCTCCTGGATCGCCGACGAGATGAAAGTGCGCCTCGAGATGGTGGTGGCGCCCACCCAACGCGAGCTGGTGCCCTGGCTGCTCGACGGCCGCGGCGACATCATCCTTGCCGGGCTGTCGACGTCGGCGGCGCGCGCGGATCGGGTGCACTTCACCCGTCCCTATCTCCAGACACCCTGGGTCGTCGTCGTCAAGAAGGCCGTGACCGAGAAGAAGGGCAAGAGCAAGAAGCCCACGCCGCCGCCGCCGACGCTCGCCTCCCTCGAGGAGCTGGCCGGCAAGGACGTGCTGGTCAAGCCATCGTCGGGCGCCATGAAGCGCCTGCGCGGCCTCGAGATCCCGGGGCTGGTGCCGCGCGCCGCCAAGGAGACCGAGGAGAGCGAGGACCTGCTCGACGAGGTTGGTGAGGGGCGTGCGTTCGCGTGCGTCATCGAGGAGCGCATCGCCAAGGTCGAGCTCTTGCACCGAGGCGACCTCGAGATCGCGCTCACGCTGCCCGGCGGCGACGACGACGCAGCGCTGGCGGTGCGCAAGGAGGACGTACTGTTGCACGAGTTCCTCGAGAAGTTCCTCGAGCAGAACCACAAGGGCACGCGCTGGAACCTGACCTGGCGCCGCTATCACGCCTGGAAGGACGAGACCCGTGCGGTGAGGAACGACGAGCTACGCGCCGACCGTGAGGGCCGAATCACGCCGTGGGACGAGGTGTTCAGGAAGGTCGGCACCGAGCACGACGTCGACTGGCGGCTGCTGGCGGCGCAGTGCTACCAGGAGAGCCGCTTCGATGCACAGGCACGCTCGCCCTTCGGCGCCATCGGGGTCATGCAGTTTCTGCCCACCACCGCCAAAGAGCTCGGCTGCGCCGATCCCTTCGAGCCCAAGGCCGCCATCACCTGCGGCGGGCGCTACGTCGGCAAGCTGGCCAAGCGCTACACGGATGATGACGTCGCGCTGAAGGACCGCGTGCGCTTCGCGCTCGCGGCCTACAACGCCGGCCCCGGGCACCTCGACGACGCGCGCGTGCTCGCCAAGGCGCAGGGGCTCGACCACAACCGTTGGTTCGGCAACGTCGAGACCGCGATGTTGCTGTTGTCGAAGCCGCGGTACTACGAGACGGCGGCGCACGGCTTCGCCCGCGGTGACGAGACCGTTCGGTACGTCAGCGAGATCCAGACTCGCTATGACGCGTACGTGGGGTTGGCACAGCCGTAGCCGACGTGCACGGCGAGGAGGGGGGCTTCATGGTGAGCAACTCGAGCATCGTGGGCCTGTCAGCGCCGACCGGCACGGGGTGAGGCGTGCGTCTCGACCTCCTCGCCCTGGTCCTCGCCAAGCGCCGCGCGCTGCGCGGGCGCGAGCGCTGGCCGAGCGAGCGAATCGCCGCGCACCAGCGCGCGAGGGTCGACGAGCTCCTGCAGTTCGCGGCCGCGCGATCGCCCTACTACCGCGCGCTGCTTCCCCAGCGTCGTGCCAACAACACCGCGGGGTCGCGCGGCGCCCCCGAGGCCGCGCTCGCGGCGATACCCCCGCTCACCAAGGCGACGCTGATGTCCCGCTTCGACGAGATCGCCACCGACCCGCGCGTTCGCCTCGCGGACGTCGAGCGCTTCCTCGCCGACGGCGGCGGGCGCTTCGCCGGGCGCTATTGGGTCGCGGCGACGTCGGGCTCGTCGGGGCGCCGCGCCATCATGCCGGAGAACCTCCGCGAGTGGACCGCGACCATCGCCTCCTACGCTCGCGCGCAGGAATGGGCGGGCGTGCAGCCCCGGCTGACGAGCCGGTCCCGTATGGCCGTGGTGTCATCGACGTCGCTGTCACACCAGTCGGCGCTGGTCGGCGCTGCCGTCAAGAGCCCGTTCCTGGTGACCGAGCGCTATGACGCGGGCGCGCCGCTGGCGCAGACGGTCGCGGCGCTCAATCGCTTCCAGCCGGAGTTGCTGGTCGCCTATGCATCGATGCTCGCCGTCCTCGCCGACGAGCAGCGCGCCGGGCGCCTCGCCATCACGCCGCGCGCCGTCAACGCGTCGTCGGAGCCGCTCACCGTCGAGATGCGCGCGCGCGTCCGAGAAGCGTGGGGGGTGGAGTGCTTCGACGTCTACGCGGCGACCGAGGCGAGCGGCATCGCCGCCGAGTGCCACGCGCACCGAGGGCTGCACGTGTTCGATGACCTGGTGATCCTCGAGATCGTCGATGACGCCGGTCGTCCGGTGGCGGCCGGTGAGACCGGCACGCAGGCGCTCGTCACCGTGCTGTCGTCGCGCACGCTGCCCATCATCCGCTACCAGCTCACCGACCGCATTCGAACGCTGCCAGAAGATCAAGCGGCCGCGCCGTGTCCGTGCGGACGTACTTTTCGCCGCATCGCAGGCGTCGAGGGCCGCACCGACGACGTGCTGCGCCTGCCGCGCGAGGACGGCGGCACGGCGCTGGTGCACCCGGTGGTGTTCCATCGTGTGCTCGAGGCGACGCCGGTGGCCGGCTGGCAGGTGCGGCAGCGTGCGGGCGCGCTCGAGGTGCTGTTGGCGCAGCCGGCCATCGGCGTCGACGCCGACCAGCTCGCGGCAGCGATCGCCGCCGCCGTCGAGCGCACCGGAGCGCGCCGGCCCACCGTGCGTGCCATCACCGTCGAGGCGATTCCCGCCGGCGCGGCGGGCAAGCGCCCGCGCATCGTCGCCGACCCGACCGCGACAGGTGCCGCACCATGAACCACGAGCATCACCACCAGCAGCATCACCACCAGCACCACCACCACGAGCCGTCGGCGGCGGTGCCGCACGCTCCCGACCCGCGCGGCAGCCCGCCGGCGCACGTGGCGGCCGTGTCGTGGGTGTGTCCGATGCATCCGGAGGTCGTGCGCGACGCCCCCGGCTCGTGCCCGATCTGCGGCATGGCGCTCGAGCGCCGCGTCCCCAGCGCCGACGCCGACGACAACCCGGAGCTGCGCGACATGTTGCGCCGCTTCTGGCTGGCCGCCGCGCTGGCGCTGCCGCTCGTCATCGTCACCATGGCGGAGATGGTGCCGGGCGACCCGCTCGCCGGCGTGCTGGCGGGCCGCGCCCGCACCGTGATCGGCTTGGTGCTCGCGACGCCGGTGGCCACCTGGGCGGCGTGGCCGTTCTACCTGCGCGCCGTCGAGTCGGTGCGGCGCCGCCGCCTGAACATGTTCACGTTGATCGGCCTCGGCGTCGCGGTCGCCTACCTCTACAGCCTGGTCGCGGCGCTCGTGCCGGGCGTGTTTCCGACGTCGTTTCGCGACCACCACGGCCAGGTCGGCGTCTACTTCGAGGCCGCCGCCGTCATCGTTGCGTTGATCCTGCTCGGGCAGGTGCTCGAGCTGCGCGCCCGGAGCAAGACCGGCGCGGCCATCAAGAAGCTGCTCGGCCTCGCTCCTACCACGGCGCGTCGTATCCATGACGACGGCAACGAGCTCGACATCGCCCTCGCTTCCGTCGAGGTCGGCTGGCGCCTGCGGGTGCGGCCCGGCGAGAAGGTGCCGGTCGACGGCGTCGTCCTCGAAGGAAACAGCGCGGTCGACGAGTCGATGGTGACCGGCGAGCCGATGCCGACCGGAAAGCAGGCGGGCGATCGGGTGGTCGGCGCCACCATCAACGGCGCCGGATCGTTGGTGGTGCGCGCGGAGAAGGTCGGCGCTGACACGCTGCTGGCGCGCATCGTCGCCATGGTCGCCGAGGCGCAGCGCAGTCGCGCGCCCATTCAGCGCCTCGCCGACACGGTGTCGGCATGGTTCGTCCCGAGCGTCATCGTCGTCGCCGCGCTGACCTTCGTCGTCTGGGGCTTGGTGGGCCCCGATCCGAGGATGGCGCACGCGCTCATCAACGCGGTCGCGGTGCTGATCATCGCCTGCCCGTGCGCGCTCGGCCTGGCCACGCCGATGTCGATCATGGTGGCGACCGGCAAGGGCGCCACGCTCGGCGTGCTGTTCAAGAACGCCGAGGCCATCGAGGTGATGCGCCAGGTCGACACGCTCGTCGTCGACAAGACCGGCACGCTCACCGAAGGGAAGCCCAAGCTCGCCGGCGTCGTCCCCACCGAGGGCCACCAGGAGGCGCGCGTGTTGCTTTTGGCCGCGAGCCTCGAGCGCGGCAGCGAGCACCCGCTCGCCGCAGCAATCGTGCGCGGCGCCGAGGAGCGCGGCCTGACGCTGAGCGCGCCCGCAGAGTTCCAAGCGGTGGCGGGCAAGGGCGTGCGCGGCCTCGTCGACGGCGCGCAGGTCGCCATCGGTAACCGCGCAATGATGACCGAGCTCGGCCTCGACGCCGGCGCGGTCCACGCGCGGGCGGAAGAGCTGCGCGCCGACGGCCAGACCGTGATGTTGCTGGCGGTCGACGGCAAGCTCGCCGGCCTCATCGGCGTCGCCGACCCCATCAAGCAGAGCACCGCCGAGGCGATCCGGCTGTTGCACGCCGACGGCATGCGGATCGTCATGCTCACGGGCGACAGCCGAACCACGGCGGCATCGGTGGCGCGGAAGCTCGGCATCGACGACGTGGTCGCAGAGGTGCTGCCCGATCAGAAGCTCGACGTGGTCAAGCGCCTGCAGGGCGAAGGGAGGACGGTGGCGATGGCCGGCGACGGCATCAACGACGCGCCCGCGCTGGCACAGGCGCACGTCGGCATCGCCATGGGCACGGGCACCGACGTGGCGATGGAGAGCGCCGGAGTGACACTCATCAAGGGCGACCTGCGCGGCATCGCGCGCGCGCGCGCGTTGAGCAGGCGGACCATGGCCAACATCAAGCAGAACCTTTTCTTCGCGTTCGTCTACAACGCGCTCGGCGTGCCGATCGCGGCCGGCGTCGCCTACCCGCTGTTCGGGCTGTTGTTGAGCCCGATGATCGCGGCCGCGGCTATGAGCCTCAGCTCGGTGTCGGTGATCGGCAACGCGCTGCGGTTGCGGCGCTCGAGCGTGTAGTCGCCGGCGCAGCGGCAGCTCACATGGCAGCTGCGTTCACGCGAGCAGGCGGGCAATGGCCTCGATCGGCTTGAGGCCCGAGCCGAAGCGCGCAATCGCGTCGCCGTGCGCGTCGAGCTCGCCGTAGGGGAGGAAGCGCATGCCGAGCTGAGCGACGTGCTGGAACGCAGGACGCGCGAGCTGCGCGCGCACGTCCTTCTCGCGCGCGTCGGGCGCGACCAGGAACAGACCACGCACGGCCTGCTCGGGCGCGCCGAGCGTGAGATCGAGCAGCCGCACGATGCCGGAGTAGATCGAGGTGGTGTGCTCGACCTCGAACGCAGCGGCGACTCGTCCGGTCGCTTCTTCGAGCCACAGCACGTCGATCAGCCGAATCGCATCGGCGCCCGCAATGCCGGTGAGCGCTGGCGGCAAGTCGACCAGGCAGCCATCGGCGAGCGTTCCGTCACCGAAGCGCCGCGAGCGATCGTTGGCCGCGACCCACACCGAGAAGCCGAGCGCCTTGCCGAGGTCGCGCAGCCGGCCTTGCACCTCGGTGTGGGTCAGGTCGGCGAGGCGCTCGGCGTCGTGCGCCTTCCTCTCCGCGACGCTCTCCTGCCGCACCTTCTCGAGGTCGACGAGCCAGGCGTTCGCATCCTCGTCGTCGGCGGGTGGCGCGTGGTAGCGGCCGCTGCCGACGTCGAACAGCAGGCCCGCGACGGCGCCGAGGTCGTTCGACAGCAGCTGGCGATGCGTCCCGTTGAAGCGCAGGATGCCGTCGCGCATCGCCAGGTACTCCGGCCACGAGCCCAGCTTGACCTTGGCGCCGAACAGCGCGTTGTAGCCCTTGACCATCGCGGTGTTGAACGGCGGCGCGAGCGTCGGGTGGAGGAAATAGAGGATGTTCGCCGCGGCGGGCCCGAGGCCTTTGATGCGTTTCTGGTCGAGCCGACGGATGACATTAACGACGTCATCGCCGCAGCTGCAGCCGCAGCTCCCGGAGAGGAAGGTGGCGAACGCGCGCTGGTTGTCGGGGTTCTCGTAGATGTCGGGGATGCGCAGCTTGGGCTTCCAGAGGAAGGCGTGGTCGGCGCCTTTGAAGATCTGACGCTGCTCGGCGATGGCGTGCACGACCACTTCGAGCGATGAGCCTTTGTAGACGTTGCCGAACGTCCCCTGCTCGATCTCCTGCACGACCGCCTCGACGCCGCGCCGGATCGAGCGGAAATTCTTGAGGCGTTCGTCCCAGAGGAACCAGGTCTGGTAGGTGCCGGCCGGGTCGTCGCGCCAGCGTTCGATGAGCCGGCGAACGAGCTCAGTCCTCACGCAGGCATTGGCATGCCACGCGCGCGCGCACGGCGACAAGGGAGCGCACGGGCCGGCAACGGCGGGCCTCGGGCGGCATCCAAGTGCGGATGAAACGTGTCATTCCCTTCGCCAAGGCCGCTCTGGTCGTCGTACCGCTCGTCGTGGTTGGTTGTTCGACCACCGCGGCGGAAGGGGAGGGTGAGGGCGATCCGGTCGGAGAGGGGGAAGGGGAGGGCGAGGGGGAGGGCGAGGGCACGGTGACCTGGTACGCGGATGTGCTCTCGGTCGCGCGGCAGCGCTGCATGCAGTGTCACGTGGCCGGCGGCATCGGGCCGATGGACTTCGGCGCGGAGGAGAACGTCGACGTGCTCGGCCCCGCCATCACGGGCGAGGTGGCCGCCGGCACCATGCCGCCCTGGATGCCGAGCGCTGCCTGCGGCGACCGTCGTTACCTCGGTGACTTGTCCTTGGCAGACGACGAGAAGGCGCTGTTCGCCGCTTGGGCCGCGGGCGGGTGGCTGCTCGGGGATGTGAGCGACGACCCCGGCGGCTCGCTGCCGACGCTGCCGGTGCTCGCGTCAGTGAGCGACACGCTGGACGCCGGCGCCGACTACACCGCGCGCAACGACCTCGCCGACGAGTACCGCTGCTTCCTGCTCGACCCGGGCAACGCCCAGGCCGAGCACCTCATCGGCTACGAAATCCGCCCGGGCGCCGCGTCGGTCGTGCACCACGTCATCCTGTTCAAGGCCGATCGCACCGCCGCGCTCGCGCGCGACGCAGAGGACCCTGCCGATTTCGGCTGGCAGTGCTTCGGCGCCTCGGACGTCGACGGCTCGACGATGGAGGACACGCTGGCGGCATGGGCGCCGGGCGCGGGGGCGACCAAGTTCCCCGAGGGCACCGGGCTCGCGCTCGCAGAGAGCGAGGTGCTGGTGATGCAGGTGCACTACAACACGGAGGCGGTGGTCGTGGTGCCACCCGATCGCACGCAGGTGCTGTTGCAGTACGCGACGGGCCCGGTCGTCGAGGCCATGATGGTGCCGGTCATCGACGACGACCTCTCGATCGCGCCGGGCGCCACCGGACACCAGGAGGGCATCACCATCCCCAGCCCGGTCACGGCCGACATCTACGGCGTGCTGCCGCACATGCATGCGCTCGGGCAGCGCATCACGGTCAGCGCCGCGGGCGACTGCCTGGTCGACATTCCGGCATGGGACTTCCACTGGCAGTCGAGCTACTTCTTCACCGACGGCGCGGTGCGCGTGCCGCAGCTCGCCAGCATCAGCGTCGACTGCACGTACGACAACGACACCACCGAGGTCGTTCGGTTCGGCGAGGGGACGTCCGACGAGATGTGCCTGGCCTATTTCTACTTCGTGCCGAACCCCTGAGCGCTGTTTGGCAGCGCTCGGGTTGGCGTGATGCCGTTCGCTTGCTCCTGCCGAGCGGGCGCACCAGCATTGACAGCATGAACACCGAAGTCCCGCCGCCGCCTCCGTTGTCGTCGATGCGACAAGCGCTGCTGCGCTTGATGCTCGTGCTGGTGGGCGTCGGCGTGCTCATCGCCATCGTCGCGGTGCTGCGCGGCGAACCGTTCGGCGAGACGCTGGCCAAGGTGATCAACACCGCCATCGTCACCGGCATCTTCGGCATGCTGGCCATCGTCTGCGCCGACGCCGCCGACCGGCGCGCGTCCGTGCTCGCCTACGCGGGCGTGGTGGCCGCGTTGGCGACCATGGTGGTGTTCTTCGTCGGCGTGTGGTTCGAGGCGGCGCGACAGCCCTGGTGGTGGAAGGCGATGGCGATCTCGAGCAGCTACTCGCTGGCGCTGTGGCGCGCCACGCGCTTGTCGCTCGCGGACGTCAGCGGCGCGCTCGCTACCGTCGTCGTGCGCGTGACCGTGGCCGCCACGTTGGCGATCGCCACGATCATCGCGTTGATGGTGCTGCGCGAAGAGGCGGCGCCGTGGCTCGTGCGCGTCATGAATGCCTGCTGGATCCTCGCGATCGGCGGGCATGTCGCAGTGCCGATCTTGGAACGGCTCGACAAGCAGCGCTGACGGTGTGGCACGACCCGGCATCAGCCGCCGGCGTCGCTGGCGTCCGCGCGCTTGGCAGCGTGGCCGGAACTGCTAGGCCGCTTCATGGCCGCGGATCGTCCTCGCTGCTCGGCATTCCTGGCGATGAGCCTCGATGGCTACATCGCGCGCAAGGATGGATCCATCGATTGGCTCGCGCGGGTCGAGCACGCGGGCGAGGACTATGGCTTTCAGCGCTTCTTCGACACCGTCGACACGCTGGCCATCGGCCGGAACACCTGGGAGGTCGCGTGCGGCTTCGACCCGTGGCCGTACCAGGGCAAGCGCTGCGTTGTGCTCACCCACCGGCCGCTCGACGGGCACCACGGTGAGGAGCGCTTCGCCGGCCCCGTCCGGCAGCTCGTGGAGTCGCTGGCGACATGGGGAACGCGCCACGTCTACGTCGACGGAGGTCAGACGGTCCGTCAGTTCCTCGCCGCCGGGTTGATCGACGCGCTAACGCTGTCGATCATCCCGATCGTGCTCGGCGAGGGCATCCCGTTGTTCGGCGGCGAGCTGCCGGAGAAGGGCCTGGTGCTCGACGAGACGCGCTCGTGGCCGAACGGGCTCGTGCAGGTGCGCTATCGCGTGGCGGCGAGTTGAGCGAGCCGTCACCGCCGGGCTGCACGTGGCGCCCGGGCCGCATGGTCCAGGCCCCCCATGCCGTCAGGCCTGCAAGCTAGAACGGCAGATCGTCGTCGACGAAGCCGCTGTTGTCCGGCGGCGGCGGCGCATCGTCACCCGGCGGCGGCCCGCCCGACGACGGACGCGCACCCTCGCTCTTCTTCGGCCCCGCGCCGGCCCCGCGCTCACCGCCGCCACCGAGGAACAGCACCTGGTTCGCCACCACCTCGGTGCGCCACTTGTCGTGGCCTTCCTTGTCCTTGAACTGGCGGGTCTGCAGCCGCCCCTCGACGTAGACCTGGCGGCCCTTCTGCAGGTACTGCCCGGCGTTCTCCGCGGTCTTGCCGAAGGTGACGACGTCCATCCACTCGGTGTGATCCTTCCACTGGTCGCCGTCTTTGCGTCGCTCGGTCACGGCCAGGCGCAGCGTGCACACCGCGTTGCCCGACTGCACGTAGCGCACCTCCGGGTCTTTGCCGAGGTTGCCGACCAGGATCACCTTGTTCACTCCAGCTGCCATGACGTCGTCTCCGTGTTCGTACCTGTGGTTCCGCCGGCGGGGGCGACACGCCAATCCGCCGACGGTGTGGGGATCGATCAACCGGCCGCGGCCGGCAACGCCCTCGCAGGGATCTCCGTCGCCTGCCCGCCCTTTTGCGATCCGGGATCCGCAGGGTGCGATCTCGAGGTCGCAGCAAGTGCCGGATCCGACGCCGCTCCCGTCGGGAAAGACCTTGCGAAACACGGCCTTGGCCTGCGACGCTGGTGGCACGCGATCTGCTTGGAATTCCGCAGGGAATTCGGGCCTGTTGGTGCCAAGGTCCGTCGAGGTGGGTGGATGAAGGGTCTTCGCTGTCGTCACGCGCTCGCGCTGTTGCCGCTGCTCGTGCTCGCGGGCGCGGCCAACTGCCCCTTCGACCTGGCCCCCTGCCCCGACCTCGACGAGCTGTGCCCCGACGTGCAGTGCGACGACTATGTGCAGAACCGCGACGGCTGCTCCATCTGCGAGTGCGTCGAGGACCAAGAGCCGGTGCTGTGCTTCTCCGACGGCGAGTGCGCGGCCGGCCAGCGCTGCGACACCGCCAACTACTGCGAGGCGGCACCCGGCTGCGCCGCCGGCACCGAGTGCGACGCCGTCTGCTACGGCCGCTGCGTCGACGCCCCCACCTCGTGCTCCACCGACGCCGATTGCCCCGACGGCCAGCTCTGCGCCTTCTTCGACAACGCCCGCCCCGCCGAGGAGGCGCCCTCGGGCGACGCCGACTCCGGCGGCGGCGCCGCGCCCGTGGCGCCGAGCGGCGTGTGCATCAGCGCGTCGTGCGGCCAGGCCGACGTGGCGCTGCCCACCTGCCCGCCCGGCACCGAGCCCTCCTTCGAGGTCGGCGTCGACGGCTGCCCCTACCCGGTGTGCGTCGTCGTCGACTACTGCCGCGACCTGTTCCCCGATCAATGCCTTGCCACGCCCGGCTGCACGCTCGTCGAGGAGCCGTGCGCGTGCGACCCCGCGACCGGCGCGTGCGACGACTGCGTGTCACAGGCGCGCTGCGTCGCCGACAACGACTGCTACTCGCTCGGCGTCGACGCCTGCCTGCAAAACCCCAACTGCGAGCTGGTCGCGAGCGGCGGCACGGGCGGCGAGGGCGTGCGCTGCGAGGTGTGCGACGCCGCGGGCAACTGCCAGCCGTGCGACGCCACCGACCCGGCGCCGCCGCCGCCGACCAACGAGGTGGTGTGTGTGCCTCGCGTCAGTGACGGCACTTGCCTCTCCGACGTCGACTGCGGCGCCGGCGAGGTGTGCCAGCCCTCGGTGGTGTGCGGCAGCGGCTGCGAGCCCTCGCCCGACGGCGGCGGCGACGTCTGCTACGAGGAGTGCTGGAACGAGCGCGGCTGGTGCGTGCCTTCGGCGACGTCGTGCTACCAGCTGCCGCCCGAGCTGTGCGCCAACGACCCGCGCTGCGAGCTGACCGAGAGCGCCGGCATGCCGTGCGACTGTCTGCCGGAAGATCCGAACTGCGGCTGCGAGGCGCCCATGGTCCCGGTGTGCGTGCCGCGCGCCGGCCTGTGCCAGGTCGACGGCGACTGTCTGCAGGGCCAGCACTGCGCGTGGGTGGAGAGCTGCCCGCCCTGCGATCCGTCGAGCGGCTTCGGCTGCGCCGCGCCCTGCTATGCCGAGGGCCGCTGCGTCGACGGACCGCCGCCGCCCCTGGCGTGCAGCATCGACGCCGACTGCCCCTCGGGCCAGGCGTGCATCGAGGTCAGCGTCTGTGAGGTCTGCCCCGGCCAACCCGAACCGCCGCCCGGCACCGACCCGGCGCCGCCCGCGCCGTGCGACGCCGCCTGCTACGTCGAGAACGTGTGCGCCTGGGCAGGCGGTAGCTGCTACTCGGACCAGGAGTGCGGCTTCGGCTCCTTCTGCGACTTCACGCAGTGCGACGGCGCCAGCAACCTGGTCGCCTGCCCCGGCACCTGCGTGCCCGTCGGTCCGAGCGGCCTGTGCCAGACCGACGACCAGTGCGCGCCCGGCGAGCGCTGCGCCATCGAGCTCGACGTCTGCCTGCAGAACCCCGACGACGCCACCGGCGGCTGCTGGAGCCAGTGCGTGCCGGCGGACCCCGCGCCCGGCGCCCTGTGCCTGGCGGACGGCGACTGCGGCGTCACCGGCACCTGCCGCTTCCACCCCGATGTCTGCCTCGACGATCCGAGCAGCGCCGCGCTGGTGTGCTCGGGCTGGTGCGTCGAGGAGTGTCTCACCGTCGAGACGCGCGCGCTCGACCCGGCCACGCAGCGGTGCGTGACCTTCGCCGACTCCTGCGTGCCGCCCGGTTTCATCGCGGGCGGCTGCTAGCAACGGATCGGCGCTATGCTGCTCGGCGGCGCAGCGGCGCCGCGGAGCGACCATGGACGGCACTAGCGACGATCTCGCCAACCTCGGCGGCGTCTGGCTCATCGAGCCCCTCTATCGCCAGAGCATCTTCACGCCCGAGCAGTTCACCGAGGAGCAGCTCGCCTTCGCCCAGACCGCGTCCGACTTCGCGCTCGGCAAGGTGCTGCCGCGCGTGGCAGAGATCGAGGGCAAGAAGCCCGGCGTGCTCAAGGAGCTGTTGCGCGCGGCCGGTGAGCTCGGCTTGCTCATGCTCGACGTGCCCGAGGGCTACGGTGGCCTCGGCACCGACAAGACCACCTCGATGCTGGTCACCGAACAGATGGTGTGCGTGCCGTCGTGGGCCGTCACCATGGGCGCGCATGTGGGCATCGGCTCCCTCCCCATCGTGTTCTTCGGCAACGAAGAGCAGAAGCAGAAGTATCTGCCCAAGCTCGCCACCGGCGAGCTCTTGGCCGCGTACGCGCTCACCGAAGCGGGCTCGGGCTCGGACGCGCTCGCCGCCAAGACCACCGCCGTGGAAGACGGCGACCACTACGTCTTGAACGGCGTCAAGCAGTGGATCACCAACGCCGGCTTCGCCGACGTCTTCACAGTGTTCGCCAAAGTGGCAGGTGAGAAGTTCACCGGCTTCATCGTCGAGAAGAGCGACGCGGGCGTGTCGATCGGGCCGGAAGAGCACAAGATGGGCATCCGCGGCTCGTCGACCTGCGAGCTGATCCTCGACAACGTGCGCATCCCCAAGGACCGCCTGCTCGGGCGCGTCGGCAAGGGGCACAAGATCGCCTTCGGCATCTTGAACATCGGCCGGCTCAAGCTCGGCGTCGGCTCGGTGGGCGGTTCCAAGTACGCGCTCAAGCTCGCCGTCGACTACGCCAAGGAGCGTAAGCAGTTCAACAAGCCCATCTGCGAGTTCGGCCTGATCCGCCACAAGCTCGGGCGCATCGCCTGCGGCATCTTCGCCACCGAGAGCATGGGCTACCGCGCCACCGGCATGATCGACGCCTTCGTCGCCTCCGGCGGCCGCGCCACCGCCGTCGGCCACGACCACGAGAGCCGCGTGCAGCAGGCGCTCGAGGAGTACGCCATCGAGTGCGCCATCCTGAAGGTGTACGGCACCGAGCAGCTCGACTTCACCATCGATGAGGCGCTGCAGATCTTCGGCGGCTACGGCTACACCGAGCACTTCCCCATCGAGCGGCTCGCGCGCGACGCGCGCATCAACCGCATCTTCGAGGGCACCAACGAGGTCAACCGGCTGCTCATCCCCGCCACGCTGCTGAAGCGCGCGGTCATGGGGCGCCTCAAGCTGCTCGACTTCGTCTCGCAGGTGAAGGAGGAGCTGAGGAACCCTGACCTGATCCCGCTGCACGTCGACGGCTCGACGGTGGGCCGCGAGCGACGCGCCGCCGAGCTCGCCAAGCGCATCACCTGCTACGTGGCCGACATCGCCATCCAGAAGCACATGGCCGAGCTGGAGGAGCGGCAGGACATCCTGGGCGCGCTCTCGGACATGCTGATCGACGTCTACCTGATGGACTCGGTGGTGGCGCGCACGGCGCAGAACGTGCCGAGCTTCGGCCGCGAGAAGACCGTGCTGCAGCGCGAGATGTGCACGCTCTTGGTCGCCGACGCCTACGAGCGCGTGGTGCAAGGCGCGCGGCGCCTGGCCGCCTCCATCGCCGAGGAAGACGAGCTGCAGGTGATCTTCTCGAACATCGACAAGCTCAACGTGGTGCGGCCGGTGAACCAGTTCCGCGCGCTCGAGCAGATCGCGAAGTCGGTGTTGGAGGCGGGCGGCTACCCGGTGCTCGGCTGAGCGTCGCGGCTACCAGGGCAGCTCGAGCCACACCTGCGCCGGCCGCAGCTCGTGCGCGATCAGCCAGAGCGCGCCGAGCGAGGGCGTGCCCACCAGCCACCAGCCCCACAGCCCGTGCTTCTGCTCGAGCTTCCAGGCGCCGAGCGCGGCGAGCGCGGCGACCATCGCCAACCCTGCAGCGATGACGGCGTCGTCGACCAGCCAGCGCGGATCCTCGAACAGGTAGTAGACCGCCGCGGCAGGCGCCAAGAGAGCGCCGCCGGCGACGATGCGGCCGGCGCTGCGCGCGTCGAGCCCGTGCACGATCATAGCGAGCGCCGGCGCCGCCACGGTGCAGGCGCAACCGAGCCCGAGCGCCACCACGTCGCCGCTCTTGGTGGCGGCGAGCGTCGCCAGCACCGACACCGTCACGGCCAACAGCGTGGCCACCGCGCTGGCGGCGCACGCCTCGCCGATGCCGGCGAGCGCGCGCAGGCGCGCACGGGGCGGCACGGCGACGGCGAAGGCGGGCACGTTCATGGCACCAGGATACCGCGGCGCGACGCTCGGCTGCATGGCTAGGGTTCGCCCTTCTTGGCCTTGCCCTGCGCGAGCGCGCGACCGGTCGGCGCGGGCACCTCGCGCTTCCTGGCCGCGCCGCCCGTGGTCTTCGGCGTGAAGTCGATGCCGAACAGGTCGGCGATGGAGCGCGCCAGCCGCGCGGCCTCGTAGTGGTCCTGGATGTTGGCTTGGATGGCGCGCGCGTTCTTGACCCGACCTCTGGAGAAAGGCAGCGCGGCCCCGTCGGCGGCGGTGACCTCGACCGACGCGTCCTTGAACAGGGTGACGTTGACGAGCGCGCTCACCGAGTTGTTCTGCTTGTCGATGATGCGCGCGGGCGCACGCAGCAGCACGATGGGAAAGAGCTGACTGCCGTACTTGAAGCCGATCAAGCAGCGCGCATCGAGCCGGCCGAAGGCGAGCTTGACGCCGCGCGGCTCCTCCAGCTCGATCTGCATGACGTCGTTGGGCAGCGCCAGCTCGACGAAGCCGATGCGGCGGATCTTGCTGCGGTCGCGCGCCTGAATGAGCTGCACGTCGTCGAGGTAGCCGGTGATACCCGGGCGGGTAGGAAAGCCCGCGAACACCGTGGGCACGATGGGGATCCACTCGTCGAGCGAACGCGTTCGCGAGACGTACAGCTCGGTGCCCTTGTCGTCGGCGCCGCACAGGTAGACCGCGTCGGGCTTGCCGGTCTTCCACTCGCCCGAAGGCGGCGCGCCGCCTGCTCTGCCGCCGGCCCCCTTCTCGAGCGCGGCCTTGCGGCGCGCGGCGCGCTCGGCGCGGCGACGCTCGCGCTCGGCGGCGCGCTCGGCGCGGCGGCGCTCCAGCTCGGCAAGGCGCTTGGCGGCATCCGGGTTGTCGACGGCCGGCACGGGCGGCGGCTCCACCGGCGGCGCGGGCGTGGGTTCCTCGACGGGCTCGGGCGGCGGCTCGGGGGACGGCTCGGCCACGGGCTCGGCCGGCTTGGTCACCGCCTCCGGTGTGGGTGCTGACGGCAGGCGCGCCGGCTCGTCCTCGACCTCCGGCGCGTCGCT
Organism: Deltaproteobacteria bacterium; assembly: GCA_016177705.1. Lineage (GTDB taxonomy): Bacteria > Myxococcota > UBA727 > UBA727 > VGSZ01 > JACOUT01. The sequence continues at coordinate 233,918 of JACOUT010000010.1, read as the reverse complement.
GTCGACCTCGTCCGTCGTCGGCACCAGCTCCTCGGCCTCGGGCAGCGGCATCGGTGGCGGCGGCATCAGCGTCACCACCATCGGCTCGTCGCTCACGGCCTCGACGCTCGACAGGCGCACGAACGGCAGCACCACGTGCGCCAGCGACGAGAGCACCAGCGCGCCACCCAGCAGCAAGGCGCGGCGGGCGGCGCGGTCACCGTGATAGGGGAGCCAGGCGAGTGGGTTCGCCATCAGTGCTTCGCCATCTAGGGCATCGTAGCCTTTTGCCGGAACGGTAGGACGCTCAGGGAACAACGCGCATTCGACGCGCGCGATCTGCGAGCGGCGTCACGCCCGGGTGCGGAAGCGGTGCAGCGCCTCGGCCAGACCGGTGGTCTTCTGTCGCACCCGCTCGACCACACCCTCGAGCTGCTGGGCGCCCACGCGGGCGTCTTCGCTGAAGCGGCGGATCTCGGCCAAGCTGCGCTCGACGCGCACCACGTCGGTGTGCTGCTCGGCCTGGCTCGAGGACAGCTCGCGCACCTGGCGCGACACCAGGCCGAGCACCTGGCCGACGCGCTGCGCCAGCTCGCCCTGCTCACGTGAGGCGCGCGCCACGTCGTCGGACACGGTGGCCACGCGGTCGGCCACGTCCTGCAACACGCGCATCTCCTCCACCAGCGCGCGCGCCGTACCCTCCACGCTGCGTCCGGCAGCCTCGAGCACGTCGACGCGCACCAGCGTCTCCTGCACGTCCTGCTCCTGGCCGCCGAGCGCGAGCGCGGTGCCCGAGCTCATCGACTGGCTCTGCGCGGTGGAGGCGCGGATGGCCTCTAGCGCGCTGCCGGCGCGGTGCGCGTCCTCGATGGAGGTCTGCACCACCTGGCGCAGCGCCACCGCCGCTTCGTCGGTACGCCCACGCTGCTCGAGCACGGTGCGCACCCGCTGCTCGACCGTGGCGGTGAGCTGCGCCGTGCGCGAGGCCAGGCTCTTCAGCTCGTCGACGACGACCTGGAAGGCGGCGCCGCGCTCCCCCGCCTGCGCGGCGATGATGCCGGCGTTGAGCGCGAGCAGGCTGGTGCGGCTGGTCACGTCGGCGATGGCGCCGAGCACCGGCGTCATGCCCTCGACGCCGTCGGTGAGCGCGCGCAGGCTGCCCTCCATGGTGGCGGCGTGCTTGGCGATGTCCTGGATGCGCGCCACCGCGTCCTCGATGGCCTTGCCGCCGACGTTGGTGTCGCGCATGGCGTCGTCGGCGAGCTGCACCGCCTGGCGCGAGTGCAAGACGCCGTCGGCGCTGGTGCGCTGCATGCGGGTGGCGGCGGCGCGGGCCGCCTCGGAGGCGTCGCCCACCGCGCGCGCGTCCTTGGAGAGCGCCTGCACGCGCTCGCCGATGACCGCCAGGCTCTTGGCGTGGCGGTCGACCTCGCCGCGCAACGCGCGCACCGCCTCGCCGGTGGAGGCGTTGGTGCGCTCGATGGTGTCGGTGTCGCGCGAGGAGGCATCGGCGGTGGTGGCCATGTCGGTCAGCCGTCGCGAGCTCTCGTCGACACCCTTGGCCATGGCCGCCACCGCGCCCTCGGTGACGCTGACGGCGCGCGTGCCCTGATCGGAGCCGGTGCGCAGCGAGGTGGCCGCGGCCTTGATGCGCTCGACCGCGCCGCCGACCTCGTCGCCGAGGCCGCGCACGCCCGCCAGCATCGACGACAAGGACTGGCTGATGGCGTCGAGCGCCTCGAACAAGCCGGACAGCTCACGGAATTCGGCGGTGCCCACGCCCTGCGAGAAGTCGCCCTGCGCCATGCGCCGCGCCTGCTCGAGCGCCGGCGCGATGCGACGAAACGCCAGGTCGGCGATGCTCCACAGCGCCACGATGGCGATGAGCCCGAGCAAAACGCCGGTCAACATTACCGCCAGCGTCTGCTGCAACAGCGTGGCGGCGCCCGAGAGCACGACGCGCACTATGGGATCGCCTTTGGCGACCGCGCCCTCCTCGGCGGCGATGGCGTCGAGCGGGTCGTCGGGCACGGCGGGCTTCTCGGTGGAGGCGAGCACCACGTCGACCCGCACCTCGAGGAAGCCGGCCGGCTTGTCGGCGGCGTCCTGCAGCACCTCCACCGGCAGGATGCCGTCCTTGGCGACGCCGGCGATGGCGGTCCTGCCGTCCGGTTTGAGCACCACGATGTGCACCAGCTCGCCGCCGAGCGTGGTCAACCACTCGAGGCCGCGCTCGACCAGCTTGCGGTTGTCGGTGCCGGCGCCCACGCTGACCTCGGCCGACTCCTGCAAGGCGCGCCCGAGCACCTTGGCGCGCGCCGTCAGGTCGGTCTCGAGGCGGCTCTTCAAGATGGCGGCCAGGCCGACCGCGATGACCACCGTCAGCACACCGAACGTGGTGAGCACGCCCGTGAGCACCGTGGTGCGCAGAGAGCGCTGGCGTTCGGCGACCGTCATGTCGGACGGTATTCTCCGCTCGCTCGGTTTGGCGCGCAACCGCTATCGAACATGCGGAACCACGTCTGGCGCCCCCTGACGAGCGCCGTCGAGTTCGCTAGGCATGCTCGGCATGGCCGTGCGCGACATCCTGATCTGGCCGGACCCCGAGCTGCTCAAGGTCTCTGCCCCCATCACCGCCATCGACGACGGCGTGCGCGCGCTGATCAAGGATCTGTTCGACACCATGTACGACGCCGATGGCGTGGGCCTGGCGGCACCGCAGATCGGCGTGCACCGCCGTGTCGTCGTCGTCGACATCCGCACCTACGAGCGGGAGCAGGACGGCGAGAAGGTGGACATCCCGAAGGGGGAAGGCCCGCTCGTGCTCATCAATCCCACCTTCGTCAAGCTGGCGGGCGAGCTCGAGTGGGAGGAGGGCTGCCTGTCGGTGCCGGGCGAGACTGGCCTGGTCACGCGCGCCGCGCTGTGCACGGTCAAGTTCCTCGACCAGGACGGCAAGGAACGGCTGCTCGAGGCCGAGGGGCTCAAGGCGGTGGCGCTACAGCACGAGTGCGATCACCTGGACGGCAAGCTGTTCGTCGACTACCTGAGCCGACTGAAGCGCAACGTCATCAGGAAGAAGATGCTCAAGCTGCTGGAGGAGCGCGAGCAGGGCGACGGCGCCGAGGCATGACAGCCCGCTCGGCGCTCACCAGCTCACCGCCGCGCCGGCGTCGACGGCCAGCACCGTGGGTGTCGCGCGCGCGCTCTTGTCGAAGGCGGGCAGCGCCATCAGCGTGTGGGCGCGCGCACGCAGCGACAGCCACGGCAACAGTGGCGCGTCGAGGCCGGTGAACAGCGCGCCCTCGCGCAGCGGATCGCCTTGGCCGGCGGTCTCGAGGTAGGCGGCCCGCGCCCACATGCTCAGCACCGAGAAGGGCGCGAAGTCGGCGTGCACATAGCCGGTCCTACCGGAGAACGCGCCGAGCTCCTCGGTGTAGCCGACGCCGAGGCCGCCCAGGCCGCCCAAGAGTTGCGGCAAGCGCACCTCGGGGCCGGCGTAGCCGCGCAGCTCGCCGTACTCGGCGTCGCCGGCCACGCCGGCGCGGGCGCCGAGCGCCAGCCACGGCGTGGTCGACCAGGTGGCGGAGACGTCCCCGTGGTGGGCGCCGGGCGCATCGGGCACGCCCTCGGCCGCGTCGAAGTCCTGCGCCGGCGGCCCGAGGTAGCGGTAGCCGGCGCCCACGCGGAGCCAGTCGCCGGGGCGCACGTCGACGTCGACGCGCGCAGCGTCGAACGACGGCGCCACCGTGCGCGCGTCGAGCCCGGCCTTCACCGAGGCGCCGGCCGCGACCAGCGTGCCCCACAACAGCTGCGCTTGCGCCTCGGTCTCGGCGCGCATGCTGGTGAAGTCCGGCGTGGCGATGAGCGCGACGCGCGCGCGCGGCAGCAGCAACAGGTCTTTGCCGAGCGGGCTGTCGAAGGCGAGCGTGACGCCCGTGGTGAGGCGATCGACGGACGGCCGCAAGGTCACCAGGTCGGGGATGACGCCGCCGTAGGCGCCGACCTCGAGCGAGCCGCCGAAGGCACGGAAACCGGCCTGCGCGCCGTCGAGCAGCGTGGCGCCCGGCGCCTTGCGCGGCACGAAGCGGCCGACCCGCGCCACCAACGGGCCGCGCCCGTCGTCGAGCACGACGGCCGCTTCCCAGACGTACAGCTCGGCCGGCTCGCCCGGGCGGAAGCGCGCCGCCGCCGGTTGTAGCTCGTCGGCGACCAGGCGCAGCGATCCGCCGGCCGAGAGGCCGGGCAGAAAGCCGATGTCGGCGCGCGCCGAACCGTTCAACACGGTGCGGGCGTACGCGGCGTCGTCGTGGCCGAGCGTGGCCCACGCCTGCTGACGCACGCCGACCGAACCGCGCGTGCCCCATACGGCGCCGAGCGCGCGGCGCTGTCGCGGGCTCGTCACCTTGGGCGGCGCTGCGGCGTCGACCAGCTTGCGCTGCGCCTCGATGGTCGCGGCGTCGGGCAGCTTCGGGCGCACCGCCGCGGGCGCCGTGGTACGCGCGGCGGGCGCAAACGAGAAGCGATCCCCGATCGAGGCCCGGTCGGACTTGCAGGTCGCGTGGTGCGCGGCGAGCCCCGTGACCTCGCACGCGCCGACCTTGGCCCTGCGGCGCACCAGCTCGAGGCGGGCGCCGGCGGTCAGGCCGTCCTGCGCGCCCACGTCGAGGAAGGCGGCGCCGGCGGTCACGTAGGTGACCTTGCCCGAGCGCGCACCTGCGGCCGCTGACGGTGCGGCGCCGAGCGCGAGCGCGCCCACCGCCAGCAAGCCAGGCAGCGTCGCACCGCGCACCACCAAGGTCACGGCGCGCAGCCCTCGTTGAACTGGCCGGCGTTGACGTTGTTGAGACCGTTGGTGGCGGCGGCGGCGAGCCGCACCACCTCGGGGTCCGCGCACTGCAGGCGAGTGCCGAACGCCTGCGCGCCGTTGTCGTCGAGGTGGAGGCGGCCGCCGATGTCGCCGAGCGCGTCGAGCAGCGGGAAGGCGCCGGTGGCGATGTCCTCGAGGTAGTCGTTGTTCTTCAGGCGCAGGTCGGCGCCTATCGAGGCCAACAGCGGGAAGCCGTCGAGCACCACCAGGTCGTTGCCGCCGTTCTCGATGCGCAGCTCGGCCCCGACCGATTGCAGCGCGGTGAACTCGTCGATCAGGCCGACCGACTCGCTGCCGAGCAGCCGCAGGTTACCGCTCACCGTCTGCAAGTCGTTGAGCGCGCTGGTGCCAAACTCGAAGTCCTCCGTGGTGTTGATCTCGAGGGTGCCGGCGATGGCGGTGACGCCGTTGAGGCCCGACAGGTCGCGCACGTTGCCACCGGTGATGCGCACGTCGCCGGTCACGGTGGTGCATGACGAGAGGGCGTCGAGCTGGCTCTCGGAGGTGATGTCGACGGTGACCGCGCAGGGATCACCCTCACCCTCCCCTTCACCTTCACCCTCGCCCTCTCCTTCTCCCTCGCCTTCACCTTCTCCCTCGCCCTCTCCCTCACCCTCGCCTTCCCCCTCGCCCTCTCCTTCTCCCTCGCCTTCACCTTCGCCTTCCGCGACCGCGGCCTCGCAGGTGCCGGCGGCGCACACCTGGCCGCTCGGGCAGTTGGCGTCGGATTCACACGGGTTGTCCGCGAGCAGGTTGGAGCAGGCGGCCGCCAGGCCGGCGGCGAGCAGGAGCGCGAGGAGCAGGTGGCGTGGGGTCATGGGGTTTGCACAGAGTGTACGTCGGGCGCCGGCACGTGCGATCGATCGACCCTGGCAAGGTCGACACTGGTGAGCATCGCACCGGTGGGCGCGGCGGGCACCCTGGTGGGAGGTGGGATACCGGCGCCACGGGCCGCACGCGGGCGGCCCACCCTGGGCCAACCTGCGGCGGCCCGCCACGCCGACCGGGGGCAGGCCGCCCGCTGGCAGGTGTAGTGTCGGCGCCGTGAGGAGCGGAGAGGATCTTCGGGCCGGCGATCGGCTCGGGCGCTATCAGCTCGTACGCGAGCTGGGTCGAGGCTCGATGGGCATGGTGTTCCTCGCCGAGGACACCATGCTGCGACAACCCGTGTGCGTGAAGGTGCTGCACGCATCGCTCGCCGACCACCCCGAGGCATCCGAGCGGTTCAACCGCGAAATCGTGCTGGCGCGCCGCATCTCGCACAAGGGCGTGTGCCGGCTGCACGACATCTACGCCGAAGGCGACCTGCGCTACATCACCATGGAGTACGTCGAGGGCGAGTCGCTGCGCGACCTGCTGCAGCCCGAACGCCCGCTGCCGAGCGTCGAACGCGTCATCGCCATCGGCGCCTCGATCTGCGACGCGCTGGCCGCAGCCCACGACGTCGGCGTGGTGCACCGGGACCTCAAGCCGCGCAACATCATGGTGCGGCCGAACGACGAGGCGGCCATCCTCGACTTCGGCATCGCCACTGCGCTCGACGGCGTCTCCTCCTTGACCATCCCCGGCATCGCGCTCGGCACCAAGCACTACATCGCGCCCGAGGTGTGGGCGGGGCGGCCGGCCACGCCGCAGTCGGACCAGTTCGCGGTCGGCGTCATCCTGTTCAACTGTCTCACCCGGCGCATGCCCTACAACCCGTCGCGCGACCTGATGCTGTTCGACGCCATGTCGAAGGGGCCGCCGCCGCCGCCGAGCGCCCTGCGCGCCGAGGTGCCGCCGGCCGTCGACGCCGTGGTGCTGCGCGCGCTCGCCTTCAAGCCGGAAGCGCGCTACCCGGGCATCCGCGCGCTCGGCGCCGCGCTGTTGGCGGCGCGCGATCAGGGCATCAGGCCCACGTCCGCAACGGCCATATCGCAGCCGCCATGGATGATCGGCGGCGGCCCGGATCCGGTGAGCGGGGTCTCGCTGCCGCCGACGCTCCCCTCCATCCAGTTGCCGCCGACCATGACCTCGACCGACTCGGGCAGCGGCCCGCCGGTGACCGCGCTCGAGGCCACGCTGGTGACGCTGCCGCCGGCACCGCCGGTGACGACGTCAGGGCCGTCGGTCCGCGGCTTCGTGCCCTCCAACCCCGAGGGCTTGCCGGCATCGGACGCCTCGTGGGTGGTGAGCGGCAGGGCGGTCGACTCGCCGGTCATCCCCAAGAAGGTCGAGGGCGGATCCAAGGTGGTGGTGCGCGGCATCGCCGACATGATGGAGCCCGATGAGCACACGTTGCCGAGGCGCCGCACCGGCGTGTGGGCAGCGGTGATCGTCCTGGGCGCCGCCGTGCTCGCCGGCGGCATCGTGGTGCTCGGCATGCCGACGAGCACGTCGACCACGACCGACGCCGGCAACGCCACGCCGGACGCCGCCGGCCATCGAACTCCCCTGGTGGTGCCGGTGCTCGAGCCGACGCCGGTGAGCGACGTCGACGACGCGGGCGCGTCCGCCGCCGCCACCGATCCCGAGCGCGCGCCGGACGTGGAGAGCGAGCCGAGTGCGGTGGAGCCGAGTAGCGAGGGGAGCAAGCGGCGGCCCAAGCCGACCGTCGATCGCGATCGCCGCCGCTACGGCGATGGGGCGCGCGCGCTCGTGGCCGCCATGACCAAACGTGGCCTGCTGCTCGGCGACGACGAGGAGCTGGACCGGCTGCGCCAGCGCGCCACCCAGGAGGCGCAGCAGCGCGACTACGGCGCGGCGCTGCAGACGCTCGAAGACGCGTCGGCGCGCGCCGGCGCGGTGGTGATCGACCGCGGCTTCGTCGAGCGCAAGCTGGCGCGCTTCAACGGCACGTTCGACAGGGTCACCGACGAGAAGCGCCGAGCCGCCGCCGATGCGCGCGTCGCCAAAGTGATGTCGACGTTGGCGGAAAAGCGCTACCAGGAAGCCAATGACGCGCTCAACGGAGCATTCGAGCTGTTGCGCTGACGCGCGCAACCTGTGGTGACCATGAGGAGGCGACCGTGAGCCCGCTGGTACTCGCCCTCGTGCTGGCCGCCGCGCCGCGCGCCGCCGTGGTGGTGCACACCACCGGCTTCTCCGACGACGACGCCCAGCGCATCGCCGACAAGGTGCGCGCCGAGACGCAGGCGGCCGGCGTCGAGCTGTGGGCGCTCACCGGCTCGCTCGACGTCAAGGGCGACTGCCTCGAGGACCGCGAGTGCGCCCGCGAGGTGGCGCGCACCGCCGACGCCGCGTTCATCGTCAGCGTCAACGTGTTGCGCGCCGGCGGCCAGGCCGCGGTCAGCGCCGCGGTGCTCGACGCCGACGGCCGCGTGCTCGGCGAGCGGCAAGGCGTGCGCAAGCTCGACCTAGTGCTCGGCGCGGGAGAGCTGTTGGCGGCCGAGCTGATGGCGCCGCTGCGCGACGCCGCTGCGGCCGCGAGCGCACCTGCCACGCCACCCGACCCCGACCAGCCGGTGCCGGCGCCGACCCCGCTGGTACCGAGCACACCGGCCGGCCCAGCCCCCACTGACGGCCCGCAAGAGCTGTCGCCGCTGGCGCTCGGCGGCGTGGCGACCCTCGGCGCCGGCGCCCTGGCCGCCGCGGTCGGCGGCGCAGTGGTGGCAGCGCAGCTCGGCGTGCTCAACGATCCACGCTCGCTGCGCGAAGACAAGGAGCAGGCGGCGCTGGTGTTGATCCCCGCGCTCGGCGCGGTGGCGCTGGTGGGCGTCGCGGTGGCGGGCGCCGGCGGCGTGATGCTGTGGCTCGGTCTCGACGAGGGATGACGCGGAGATGAGCGAGACCTTCATCTTCTCCGGTGCGCTGGTGGCGGTGCTGTTTGCGATCGTCGCCGTGCTGTTGCTGCAACGGCGACGGCGCAGCATGGTTGGGGCCGAGGCGCTGGCGCTCGCCAAGGCCAACAACCAGGACATCCCGCCGTCGTTGCACCCGGTCATCGACCCCGACCTGTGCATCGGCAGCTTCTCGTGCATCAAGGCGTGCCCCGAAGGCGACATCATCGGCGTGGTCAACGGCGTGGCCACACTGATCGAGGCGGCGCACTGCATCGGCCACGGGCGCTGCGAGGTCGACTGCCCGGTCGGCGCCATCAAGCTCGTGTTCGGCACTTCCGAGCGCGGCATGGACCTGCCGCAAACCGACGACGTCTTCGAGTCGAGCAAAGCCGGCGTGTTCGTCATCGGCGAGCTCGGCGGCATGGGCCTGATCAAGAACGCGCTGCGCCAGGGTGTCGACGTCGGCCGCACGCTCAAGAAGCGGCTGCAGCAGAGCGACGCGCAGGGCAGCCTGGTCGACGTCGTCATCGTGGGCGGCGGGCCAGCGGGCATCGCGGCGGCCATAAGCTGCAAGGCGCACGGGCTGGTGGCGCGTGTGCTCGAGCAAGAGTCCGTCGGCGGCTGCATCGCGCACTACCCGCGCGGCAAGGTGGTGATGACCGAGCAGGTGGATCTGCCCGCCTTCGGGCGCTTCGGGCGCCCGCTCTTGTCCAAGGAGGAGCTGCTGCACGAGCTGCGCGCCGCCATGGCTGCCGCCAAGGTGCGGGTCGAAGAGGGGCAGAAGGTGGTGCGCATCGAGGGCGAGCAACCGATGTTCGCCGTGCACACCGCCACCGGCGCCCAGCTTCACTGCCGCGCGGTGGTGTTGGCCATCGGCCTGCGGGGCTCGCCGCGAAAGATCGGCTGCTCCGGCGAGGACAGGCCCAAGGTCACCTACCGGCTCGTCGACCCGGAGCAGTACCACGGCATGCGCGTGCTGGTGGTGGGTGGCGGCGACTCCGCCGTCGAGGCCGCCATCCAGCTCGCCGAGGAGAGCTCCGCCAAGGTGAGCATCTCCTATCGGCAGGACTCGTTCAGCCGCGCCAAGCAGAGAAACCGCGACAAGATCGCAGCGCTCATCGCCGACGGGCGTGTGCGCCCGATCTTGTCGAGCGAGGTCGTTGCCATCGAGGAGGGCTTGGTCCGTCTCAAGACCGAGCAGGGCGAAGGGCGCCTCAAGAACGACCAGGTGATCGTCGCCATCGGCGGCGAGCTGCCCACCGAGTTCCTCAAGGCCTGCGGCGTCGACATCAAGAAGTACCGCGGCGAGGAGAAGCTCGCGGTCAAGCGGAAGGGCGCCGCGCTCACCAAACACGAGGTGGAGGCGCGCACGCGCCGGCGCCTCGCCATCGCGCTCATGACCGTCGGCGGCGGCATCCTGCTCGCGCTCTTGCTGATCGGCGAGGAGTACTACTTCCTGCCGCTGGAGGAGCGCGCCACGGCGCCGCTCCACGAGTTCCTGAAGCCGGCGGGGCTGTGGGGGCACGGTGTGGGCGTGGCAGCCACCACCTTCATGATGGCCAACTTCCTGTACGCGCTGCGCAAGCGCTGGGGCGCGCTCAAGGGCCGCTACTCCATCCGCACCTGGCTCACCTTCCATCAGTTCGTCGGCGTCATGAGCCCGCTGGTCATCGCCTTCCACGCCGCTTTCCTCGCCACCAACCTGCTGGCGCTGTGGACCTGGGCGGCGCTTGCCGTGGTGGTCGGCACGGGTGTGTTCGGACGCTTCCTGTTCGGTTTCGTGCCCGCGCAAGCCGGCCACCTGCTGGCGCTCTCCGAGGTGCGCCAGCGCTTGCAGGAGCTGGAGCGCAAGATCGAGCCGCACCTGGTCGAGGCCACCAACGCCGAGCTGGTGCGCGAGCTGTTCGACAGCGCCAACAAGGCCCCCAAGCACCGCTCGTTCCTGCGCGCCGTCGTCGAGGAGCGCGGCTCGCGGCGCAAGCTCGCCAAGGCCATTCAGCATGCGGCGCGCTTCTTCCCCGACCGCGCCCATTGGGAGGTGTTCCGCGACGGGCTGCTCGAGCTGTCGCACGGCCGAATGCAGCTCGCGTTCTACGCCACCATGAAGCGCGTGTTCGCCGCCTGGCTGGTGCTGCACGTGGTGCTGGCGATCTTCATGGTGGTGCTGATCGCCGGCCACGTCGGCGTCACCATCTACCTCGGCTACGGCTGGATCTTCACGGACAAGGGATGACCGCGCGCGCGCTCCTGCTCCTCTGCCTCGGCGCCATCGCGGCCGCGCCGGCCGCGGCGCAATTCGCGCCCGGTACCTTCTCGAAGGCGCACGCCGACGTCGGCGGTCTGACCGGCTGCACCAAGTGTCACTTGGAGGGTAGCAAGCACGACAACAGCAAGTGCCTCGAGTGCCACAAGGAGATCGCCTCGCGCATCGCCAAGAGCGAGGGCTATCACGCGCACGTCGGCACGCAGTTGTGCGCGAGCTGTCACCGCGAGCACCGCGGCGCGTCCGCGTCGCTCATCGAGTGGCAGCCGGCCAAGCGCACCTTCAACCACGCGCAGACCGGCTGGCCACTGCAGGGCTCGCACAAGGGCATCGATTGCGCCAAGTGCCACGAGGGCCGGCGCATCATCGACGACGATGTCAAGGTGCTGGTGAAGAAGACCGGCCGTGACACCATGCTCGGCCTGTCCAAGACCTGCGAGCGCTGTCACTTCGACGAGCACCGCGGCCAGGTGGGTGACCGCTGCGAGAAGTGCCATACGGCCGAGACCTTCGACAAGGCGCCGTTGTTCAGCCACAGCAAGGACGCGCGCTTTCCGCTCATCGGTCGCCACAGGAAGGCCGCATGCGACAAGTGCCACGCCACGCTCACCGACGAGGACTTCGACGCGCGTGCCTTCCCGGCGGCGCGCACCGCCACCTACTTGCAGATGAAGGACATCCCCCACGGAAGCTGTGTCAGTTGCCACGACGACGCGCACCGCGGCCAGCTCGGCAAGGCGTGCGCGCGCTGCCACTCGCCCGAAGGGTGGACCAACATCAAGCAGACGTCCGGGGATCTCGGCTTCCACGACAAGACCGACTACCCGCTGCGCGGTGAGCACACGTCGGTGGCGTGCAAGACCTGCCACGGGCCGTCGCGCGGCCGCAGGGCGGTGTTCAAGGGCTTGAAGCACGCGGCGTGCGCCGACTGCCACCTCGACGCCCACGCCGGCCAGCTCGACGACGCCAAGCCGGGCAAGGCCTGCGATCGCTGCCATCAGGTGACGGGGTTCCTGCCGGTGCTGTTCGACCTCGCCATGCACAAGGAGACGCGCTGGCCGCTCGAGGGCGCGCACGCCGCCGTCGCCTGCAACCGGTGCCACACGGGCGACGCCAAGATCGCCAAACGCGCGGCGACCGCCATCAAGAAAGAGGCCGAGTCGTTTGGCCGGCGACCGCTCGCGAGCGCTGCGCGCCTCGACGTGCCGGACGCGGGCGAGCGCTGCGAGGCCTGCCACAAGGACCCGCACGGCGGGCAGTTCCAGCCGGAGGCGAAGCGCGCCAACAGGGCGCCCATCGCCGCCAAGGTGGCCGAGCGCGGCTGCCGCGCTTGCCACCAGCCGACGGCGTTCGCTGACCGACTGTTCAAGCACGACGACAGCGCCTTCCCGCTCACCGGCAAGCACCAGGACGCCCCCTGCGGGCGGTGTCACGAGGCGACGGCGGGCGCGACCGGAGTCATGCGCAACGTGGTGGTGTACCGGCCCCTCGGCACGGCGTGCGCCGGCTGCCACGCCGACGAGCACGTCGGCCAGCTCGCGCGTGACGGCCGCACCGACTGCGAGCGCTGCCACGAGACCGGGGGCTTCGTGCCCGCGCGCTTCGACCACGGCGACCCCAAGCAGGCGCGCTTCGCGCTGCTCGGCAAGCACCAGGGCGCCAAGTGCGCCGGCTGTCACGTCGAGGTGGAGCTGGGCGGCGGCGACAAGGCCGCGCGCTATCGCCCGCTCGCCATGGTGTGCGTCGGCTGTCACGAGGACGAGCACAAGGGCGCGTTCGATGCCTTCGTGCCCACGTCGACGACGGGCACCGGCGGCAAGGCCTCGTGCGACGCCTGCCACACGCCGGAGGGCTTCATGCCGGCGTCGTTCGACCACGGGCGCACGGGCTTTCCGCTGCGTGGGCGCCACGTCGGCGTCGGCTGCGTCTCGTGCCACGCCGGCGACTTCGAGCGGCCAGTGCCGCAGAGCTGCGCGGCGTGCCATCAAGACCCGCACGCGCAGGAATTCGGCCTGATGTGCGCCTCGTGCCACGGCGAGGACGGCTTCAACGCGCCGCGCTTCAGCGTCGACTCGCACCGAAGGACGCGCTTCCCCTTGACCGGGCGCCACGGCGCGCTGCCATGCGAGGAGTGCCACGTCGAGAAGCGCGACCGCGGCTTCGCGCGCGCCACCACCGACTGCAACGTCTGCCACGCGGCCGACGCCGTGCGCGCCACCGCGGTGTCGGTCAACCACCAGCGGGCGCCCTTCACCGACTCGTGCGCGCGCTGCCACGAGCCGGTGGCGTTCGCGCCCGCGCGGCTGCCCGAGCACGACGCCTGCTTCCCCATCAACCGCGGCGCGCACACCGGCGTGCGCTGCACCGAGTGCCACACCGCCATCTCGGGCGCGATCTACTCGGGCACGTGCGCGGTGCGCGACGTCAAGTGCACGGAGTGCCACGTGCATACGCCCGAGGCGGAGGCCGAGAACCACCGCGAGGTGCTCGGCTATGCCTACGTGAGCGCGCGCTGCGCCTCTTGCCACCGGAGCGAGCAGTAACGGCTAGGCGCCGGTCTCGTCGTCGAGGTCCCGGTCGGCGACCATGTCGCGCAGACCGTGCTTGTCGAGCCAGCGATACACCTGCTTGCGCGAGCGGCCGGTGGCGCGCGCCACGTCGGCGATGACGAAGGCGTGGCGCTTGAGCAGCGTCACCAGCTCGTCTTTGTCCGGGATGTGCTCGCGCGCGGCGGCGCGCTTGGCGGTCGCGTCCGCTGCCGGCGCGGGTGTCGACACCGGCGGCGGCGGCGGCGGCCGCAGCCGGTCGCCCACCAGGTCGAGCGTCAGCAGCGATCGCCCGGCGCCGCGCACGCCGAGCTCGGTGGCCACCTTGATGACCTCGCGCACGCCGTAGGGCCAGTGGTAGGCCAGCAGCGCGGCCACCAGCTTGGGCTCGAGCGGCGCGTGGCCCTTGGGCAGCGCCGTTTCGAGCAACGGCAGCACGTCCTCGCGCCGCGCCGCGAGCGTGGGCAGGTGCACCGTGATCTCTGCCAGGCGCGCGTACAGGTCTGCTCGGAACGTGCCCTGGTGCACGCGCGCCTCGAGGTCCGCGCCGCTGGCGGCGATGATGCGCGCATCGACCGGGTATGAGGTGGAGGCGCCGACGGCCATGGCGCGCCGCTCGTCGAGCACGCGCAACAGCTTGGGCTGCACCGACAGGGGCAGCTCGCCGACCTCGTCAAGGAAGATGGTGCCGCCCTCCGCCTGGCGCAGCGCGCCCTCGGCGCCGGGGGACGCGCCGGCGCCGAACAGCTCGGCCTCGACGGACGCGGCCGGCGCCGCGGTGGCGTTGAGCGTCACGAAGCGGCCGCGGCGGCGGCTCTCGACATGCAGCGCGCGCGCCATCACCTCCTTGCCGGTGCCGGTGGGCCCGAGCAGCAAGACCGGCGAGGCGGTCGGCCCCACCAGCCGCGCCGTCGAGCGCAGGCGTACCGCCTCGGGGGAGACGCCGGTGATGGCGGGGACGCCGGCGTCGATCACGTCGGTCGGCAAGCGGCGGAACACCAGGAAGGAGTCGCCGAGCTGGATCAGGTCGCCGTCGTCGAGGCGCTGCTCCTCCACCGGCTGGCCGTTCCTGAGCGTGCCGTAGCTGCTGTCGTTCACCAGCAGGACGTCGTCGCCCCGCACCTCGATGCGCGCATGCTGCCGGGAGAGGCGCGGGTCGCCCTCGAGGCGCACGCCGGCGACCGAGTCGACCCCGCGGCCGATGGGCGTGGTACCCGGCCGCAGCGCGTGCAGCTCGGAGCGCGCGGCGCCGCCGCTGAAGACCACGCGCAGCGCGGGGCGTGGCGGCGCCCCTTGGCGCAATGCCTGCGGCCCCATGGTGGTGTCGTCCGACTCGGTCATGCGCGAAGTTATACCCAAGCTGCCGTTCGGATAGGCTGCGCCCATGGTGCTGGCGCTGGCGTTCCTCGCCCTGGGCAGCTTAGCGGGCGACGAAGCGTTCGATCAGGGGGTGGTCCTCTACAAGGGGCTCGAATACGAGCAGGCAGCGGCGCGCTTCGCCGAAGTTACCTCGCGCCCCGACCTGGCGGCGCCCGACAAGGCGGAGGCGCTGGTGTGGCTCGGCCTCTGCCTGGCCGGCACTGGCGACCTCGAGGCATCGCGCCGAACACTCAAGAACGCGGTGGCGACCGACCCGGCGGTGCGCCTGCCAACCGCGACCGCCATCTCGCCGCGCGTGCAGGCGCTGTTCGACGAAGTGCTGGGCGAAGCGCAGGCGGCGCCGCCACCACCACCACCACCACCGCCGCCACCGCCGCCGCCGCCGCCCGCGCTGTCGCTGCCGCTGGTGCCGACCGCGTTGGTCGCCGGCGGCGCCGCTGCGGCCGCCGGGGGCGTGGTCTTGGCCCTGCTTGCGTTCGGCCACTTGCAGCAGGCCGAAGATCCCGACGCCTTCCAGGACGACGCCAAGGCGGCGCTCGACGCCGCCAACGTCGAGGGGGTGGCTGCCACCGTGCTGTTGACGGCCGGCGCCGGTATCGCGGGCGCCGGCGTCGTGCTGTTCGCCGTCGGCGAATGAAGGCCCGCGGCGCCGCTACTCGAAGCTGGCAGAGGAGCGCACGGTCTGGCCGCCCTTGACCTCGACCTTCTCTTTCTGCTCCTTGCCGCCGTGGCGGAACACCACCACGTAGCTGCCCTCGACCAGCTCGACCGGTGCGAAGGGCGTGGTGCCGAGGGCTTCGCTGCCGAGGAAGACGTCCGCGAACGGCGCCGCGCGCACCTGCAATTTGCCGCGCGGCAGCTTGCCGTAGTCGGCGGCGCCGCCCTTGACGTCGACCACGCTCCGGCCGCCGCGCCGCGTGTCGAGCGCCACGATCTGGCTGACGCCGGCCGGCACCGCAAGGACCGAGGTGCCGCTGCCCAGGCGCTTGCCGGCCTTGGTCTGCCACTGCACCCACTTGGGGCCTGCCGCCGCGATCTCGCGCAGCTTGGGCTCGCCCACGCGCTTGCCGTCCGCTGGCGCCAATGGATCTGGAGCGGCAGCGTCGATCGGCGTCGGGTCGGGCGGCGGCACGACCAGCGGCGGGGGCGTCGGCTCCGCGGGGGACGGGGCCGGAGGCACGGTGGGCGCCGGAGTCGGCGACACGGCGACCGGCCTGACGTCGGGCTCGGTGTCGCCGCGCGTGACGACAAAGGTGATGGCCGCCGCGATCAACACCACCCCTCCGAGGGTGGCCGCGATCAAGGCGCCTCTGCCCTGCCGATCGGCCGCGCCGACCGGCAGGGTGGCGACCGAGGCGACCGACGACGGGTCACCGGCAACCGGCTCGGTGGGGGAGGTCTCCTCCGCCACGCCGCGCGCGCCGGGCGCCGGCCGCACCGCAGCTGCGGGCAGCAGGCGCGGCGACGACATGCGGCGCAGGTTGGCCCTGACCTCGTCGGAGTGCGGCGTCGAGGGCAGGAAGCCCGGGTTGGCGGGCCCTGACTCCTCGATGGGCGGGTTGGTCGCCTCGGTGGCCAGCGCCTCGCGCACGAACGGGCCGACGATGGTGCGCCGCACCGCCAGCGCGGGCGCCAGCACGTCGGCGACCTCGTGGCCGGACTGCGGTCGACGCCCGGCGTCCTTCTCGAGCAGGCGCATGACCAGCTCGTCGAGCGGCTCGGGCACGGTGGGGTTGAGCGCGCGCGGCGGCCGCGGCGTGTCGGCCAGCACCGCCTGCATGACGCCGAGGTCGCTCGGCGCCGTGAACGGGCGCTTGCCGGTGAGCAGCCAGTAGGCGGTGACGCCGAGCGCATACAGGTCGGAGCGGCCGTCGATGGCGTCGCCGCGGATCTGTTCGGGTGAGAGGAAGGGCACCTTGCCCTTGAGCTCGCCGGTCGCCGTGCGCTCACCTTGCGTGCTCTTGGCGACGCCGAAGTCGAGCACCTTGGTGACGCCTTCGCGGTTGACGATCAGGTTGTCGGGGCTGATGTCGCGGTGCACCAGGCGCAGCGGCTGGCCATGCTCGTCGCATTGCTCGTGCGCGGCCGCCAGCCCAAGCGCGGCGTCGGCCAGCGCGCAGCACACCACCTCCATCGGCAGCGGCCGGTTGGCCCGCCAGGAGGCGCGCGCCAGCCGGTGCAGCGGCATGCCGTCGACGTACTCCATGGCGATGAAGAAGGCGCCGTCGGTCTCGCCAAGCTCGTAGATCTGCACCACGTTGGTGTGGTGCAGCAGCGCCGCCAGGCGCGCCTCGCGCTGGAACATCTCGACGAAGCGCGGCTCCTCGGCGAGGTGCGGCAGCATGCGCTTGACCACGCACACCTTGTGGAAGCCGGCGGGCCCGTCCTGTTGCGCCAGGAACACCTCGGCCATGCCGCCCACGCCCAGGCGCTTGGTCAGGTTGTAGCGGCCGATGTGCTGCGGCAGCCGGTGAATGGGGAAGGAGTCGGTGTGGCCGCCCGTGGCGCGGCCGGCCGGCGTGGCCGCGCCCGGGAGCTGCGGGTCGGGGAGATCGGTGGCCACCGGCGGTCATCTTACAGCTTGCGAGGCGCCCGGGGTGTCCGCTGGCGTGCCCGGCCGGCCGCACACGCTAGTATCCGGGGATGCGTTGCCTTGCCGTCCTGGTTGCGGTGCTGCTCATCCTCGCGGGCGCCTGTTCGGTGGACTTGGCGGGGCGGCGCTGTGACCCGGACCACGAGTGTCTCGACGGCTACCAGTGCATCGAAGGCCGCTGCATGACGCCGTTCGTCGGCGAGGGCGAAGGCGAGGGCGAGGGTGAAGGAGAAGGCGAGGGTGAGGGAGAAGGCGAGGGCGAGGGCGAGGGCGAAGGAGAAGGAGAAGGAGAGGGAGAAGGCGAAGGCGAAGGAGAAGGCGAAGGAGAGTGCCCCGCCGACACCGATGGCGACCTCCACGGCACCGGCTGCGCCGCTGGCCCCGACTGCGCCGAGGGCGACCCGCTCACCCACACCACCGTGACCGTCTACGCGGACGTCGACGGCGACACCGTCACCACCGGCGGTGCGCTGAGCCTGTGCACCGACGGCACCACGCCGCCGGGCTATCGCGCGACCCAGACCGCCCCCGACAACTGCCCCGACGACTGGAACATGAGCCAGTTCGACGACGACGGCGACGGCATGGGCGACGCGTGCGATCCCTGCACCGACGTGGACGGCGACAGCTACGGCAGCGGCGCTTCCTGCGCGGGCACCGACTGCAATGACGACAGCAACGCGATTCACGCCACGGTGCCCTACTACAACGATGAGGACGCCGACGGCGTCACCTTCGGCGGCGCAGTGCAGTTCTGCAGCCTGACGCCGCCCGCCGGCTATCTCGCCGCCGCCAACGGCGCCGACAACTGCCCACAGAACGCGAACGCGACTCAGACCGACGGCGACGGCGATGGCGTGGGCGACGTGTGCGACGGCACGCCGGCCGTGGCCGGCTCGAGCCAGTTCTTCGATCCCTTCGACGGCACGAGCTTCCTGTCGGGCTGGACCGAGCTGGTCGGCAGCGGCGACCACGAGTTGACCGGCGCGGGCGAGTACCGCAAGAGCGAGAACGACAAGGACGGGATGTTCTTGCGCACCTTCGCCGGCTCGGACGACGTCATCGTCTCCACCGACGCGGTGTTCGCCAACCTCGACGGCAGCAACCCGCCGAACCACCTGGGCGTGCTGGCGCGCAGCAGCACCACCTCGCCCTACACCGGCTTCGCCTGCATCGCCTCGCGCGACGGCTCGACCTCGGGCTGGGCGCGCATCGTCGAAGTCGGCCGCTCCGGCAGCGACAGCGTGACGACGGCGACGACGCTGGCGCAAGGCGCGCTGCCGTCCGCGCCGAACGACGGCTCGCGCTATCAGTTCACGTTCGACGTGCTCGGCTCGAGCCTGACCTGCACGGTGACGCCAGACGGCGGCACGCCGGTGGTGGTAACGACGACCAGCGCGGCGCACCCGACTGGCCGGGTGGGGTTGTACGCCAGGAACGCCGAGATCCGAGCGCGCTGGTTCCTGGTGACGACGCACTGATCAGCGAGCGAGAAGCGCGTGCGCTCCGCGCGCCGGAGGCGCGGGCTGTTCCCCCCGAGCGCGACAGCGCTCGGGGACAAAACAGTGCCCAGGGCACCAGCCACCGAAAACAAGCAGACCACCCGTTGGGTGGTCTGCTTGTGCAGCCGGCCCGCTCTGCGGGACGGCTTTCGGTGGCTGGTGCCCAGAGCCGGAATCGAACCAGCGACACGCGGATTTTCAGTCCACTGCTCTACCAGCTGAGCTATCTGGGCGCGCGCACGACAATGCCGATCGTCCGCGCGCTCGTCAAGGAGGCGGTTGCGTGACGCCGGCGTCGACGGACGCGATCGCGGCCGCGGCATCGACCCGCTCGGTCAACGACCAACCGACCGCGGCGCCGCCGGCGAGCGCCACCAACAGCCCGAGGCGGCGCACCTTCTTGCCGAACAGCGCCATGTCGGTGGTGAAGCCGACCTTGAGGTTTCGCCGCTTGCGCTTCTGCGCCATCTTGCCGTCGGGGCGGAAGGTGTAGATCCAGCCGCGCGCCATCATGAGCACGCCGAACAACAGCAGCGGGACGCCGACGTAAAGCAGCATGCGGGGAGGCTGCCGCGTTCAGCGCCGCACGGGAAGACGATCGAGGCCGATGACGTAGGTCTCGACGCTGCCGGCGCGCGTGCCCTTGGGGCGCTTGACCTTGACGGTACCGAACACCTGCTTGCACGCGTCGAGGAACTGCTTCATGTCGCCGCCCTCGAAGATCTTGACGCACATGCGCCCGCCCGGGACCAGCGCGCGCTCCGCCACCTCGAGCGCGCGCTCGCACAGTGCCAGGCTGCGCGCCTGATCGACGGTCTTGATGCCGGTGGTGTTGGGCGCCATGTCCGAGAGCACGACGTTGAACAGCCGCAGCGGTTCGCCCGGCGGCGTGCCGGTCAGCTCCTCGAGCGAGGTGTCGAAGGCGTCGCCCTGGAGCACGCGCACTCTCTCGGTGAGCGCGACCCTGGTGGGCAGCAGATCGATGCCCACGGCGGCGCCGTGGGTCAGCTTCTGGTCGACGTACTGCAGCCAGGAGCCGGGGGCGCAGCCGAGGTCGAGCACGCGGTCGCGCGCGCGCAACAGCTTGGTCTCGCGGTCGATCTCCTCGAGCTTGTAGACCGAGCGCGCCGCGAAGCCCTCCTTCTTGGCCTTGCGGTAGAGCGCGTCGTGCCGGTCGTAGCGCGCGTTGCTCTTCTGGATGAAGCCGTCGGGACGGCGCGGGCCGCGGCCGTTCATTCGCAGCTCACGGCGTCTTGGGCGCTGGTGTCGGCGCTCGGGGAGGCGCGAGCGGCGCTCGGAGCGGTGCCGGCGGCGGCGGCGCCACGGTGCAGACGACCTCGGTGACCGGCGCGACGTTGCCGGCGACGTCGCGGCCGAGCACGTGCGCGCGCTCGGGGTGCTCGGGGACGGTGGCGACGGTGAGCTGCCCGCCCTCGGGGAAGTAGAGCGCGCCGTCGACGAAGAGCTGGGTGGCGGGCGGCGCCTGCACGGTGACGCGGCGATCGGCGCAGGCCGCGGACACGCCGAGCGACGACGGCGGATCGCCGACCTGCGGCGTGCCGTCGGTGCCGACCGCCAGCACCTTGCCGGCGGTGACGGTCGTGGCTCCCGCACCCGACGCGGCATCAATGCTACCGGCGCGCACCAAGACGCGCGCCTCCGCCTTGCCGTCGGTGAGGACGCGGAACGCGCCGTCGACGTCGGCGGCACGCAGCGTCAAGGTCGTTGCCGGCGCGGTCAACTCGACGACGAGCGCGGCACCGCCGGCAGCGACGGTGACGTCGAGCGTGCCTTGGTCGAGGCGCAGGCCCTTCTCGGTGAGCGTCGCGCGCGTGCCGTCGCCGAGCACAACCGAACCGCCGGGGCGCACCAGCCTGGCCTCGCTGTGGACGCCGACGCGCACGCTGTCGCCGACGTCGAGGAAGGCGCCGGCGGTCTTGGGCAGCAGCGCATCGTCGAGGTGCTCGCGCTCGGCGCGCCCGCTCGACGGCACCAGCTCGACGTTGTGGGTGGCCTCCGCGAGCACCGCGGCGTGGCCGCGGAAGCCCCAGGGCTTGCCGTGCTGGGCCAGCCCGACGGCGGCGAGCGCGAGCCCGACGACGAACAGGGCGACACCGACGCCGAGGTGGAGCTTCACGCCTGGGTTTTCCCACCGTCCTCGTCGGCGGTCAATTGCAGGTGAGGGGGTGCGGACGCCGAAAACTTGGGTGGCGGGATCGCGGCGACTAGCCTTGCCTCATGAACCGCGTGTTCGTCGCGTTGCTCGTCGCTGCGGTGGCCGCGGCGCTGTTGCGCGACGCGCTCGCCGCCGGCGGCGCCGACCCGCTGCTTGGCGCCGGCACCGAGCCGGCGCTGCGCTCGCTCACGCAGAAGTCCCTCGACGCCGCCGGCGATGCCGCCAAGCTCGCGCTCGGCCTGACCGGCGTGTTGGCGCTGTGGATGGGCGTGATGCGCGTCGCCGAGAAGGCCGGGCTGGTGGCGCTGCTGGCGCGGGCGCTGCGACCTCTGCTGGTGCGGCTGTTCCCCGAGGTGCCGGCCGATCATCCGGCGATGGGCGCCATCGTCATGAACATGTCGGCCAACCTGCTCGGCCTCGGCAACGCGGCCACGCCGCTCGGCCTCGAGGCCATGAAGCACTTGCAGGCGTTGAACCCGAGGAAAGACACGGCCAGCAACGCCATGGTGCTGTTCCTCGCGCTCAACACCACCCACATCACGCTGATCCCGGCACGCACCATCGCGCTGCGCCTGGAGAACGGCTCGGCCGACGCCACCAACATCGTGCTGCCGACCATCCTCGCCACGGCGTGCGGCATGACGGTGGCCTTCGTGGCCGCGCGCCTCTTGCAGCGGCGCTTCCCGCTCGAGCCGCTGCCACCGGCGAGCGCCGACGGGGCGGCGTCGTGAGCGCCTTTCGCGCCTTCGCCGACGCGGTCTCGAGCGGCGCCATCCCGGTGATCATCGCGCTGGTGGCGCTGGTCGGCGCCGTGCGCGGCGTCAAGGTCTACGAGGTGTTCGTCGAGGGGGCCAAGGAGGGCTTCGAGGTCGCGGTGCGCATCATCCCCTACCTCGTCGCCGTGCTGGTCGCGGTCGGCATGGTGCGCAGCGCCGGCCTGCTCGACCTGGTGTCGCGCGCGCTCGCGCCCGTGCTCGCCGTGGTCGGCGTGCCGGTCGAGACCTTGCCGATGATGCTGGTGCGCCCGCTGTCCGGCAGCGGCGCTGACGGCGTCATGGTGGAG
This sequence comes from Deltaproteobacteria bacterium, assembly GCA_016177705.1. GTDB lineage: Bacteria > Myxococcota > UBA727 > UBA727 > VGSZ01 > JACOUT01. The sequence continues at coordinate 211,764 of JACOUT010000010.1, read as the reverse complement.
TTGATGAAGACGCACGGCGCCGACAGCGTGGCGGCGACGACGGCGGCGGTGATGTCGGGGGCCGCCGACACCACCTTCTACATCCTGGCGGTCTACTTCGGCTCGGTGGGTGTCACGCGCATCCGCCACGGCCTGTGGGCCGGCCTGATCGGCGACCTGGCGGGGCTGCTGACCGCCGCCTGGTTCACGCAGGCGCTGCTGTTCTGATCGCGGTCAATGATGGTGGTGGTCGCCGGGGCCGTGGATATGCCCGTGCTTCAGCTCGTCCTTGGTGGCGTCGCGCACCTCTTGCACGGCGACGTCGAAGGTGAGCGTCTTGCCGGCCAACTCGTGGTTGAAGTCGAGCGTGATGGTCTTGGTGTCAGCGGCGGTGATGCGCGCGGGCACCTCGGTGCCGTCGGGCGCGGTGGCGATCACCGTCTCACCGACGGTGAAGGTGCCGTGCGGGAACTGGCTGCGCGGGATGGCGTGCACCTTGCCTTGGTCGTAGGCGCCGTAGCCGTCCTCGGGCGGCACCACCACCTTCTTGCTGTCGCCCTGCTGCAGGCCCTCGAGCTCACGCTCGAGGCCGGGGATGATGTTGCCCGCGCCGTGCAGGTACCACAGCGGCTGGCCCTTCTCGGAGGCGTCCACCACGATGCCGCCGTCGATGGTCAGCTTGTAGTCGATGGCGGCGGCGCGCTTCTTGGCGATCTGCATGGAGTCCTCCGACGGGGGACGTAGGGTGGCGACGCTCGACGCGCAAGTGGCTCGGCGCGAGCCCTCAGCCGTCGAGCGCGACCTCGAGCGCCTCGTCGAGCGAGGCCACGCGCACCAGCGAGAGCCCGTCGGGCACGCGCACCTGATCGGTGCCGGCCACGGGCACGAGCGCGCGGCTGAAGCCGAGGCGCCGCGCCTCCTCGAGCCTCGCCTCCGCGCGTGCCACGCCGCGTACCTCGCCTGACAGCCCCACCTCGCCGAACGCGCACAGCAGCTGATCGATGGCGCGCTGGCGCAGGCTCGACGCCACCGCGAGCGCCACCGGCAGGTCGGCGGCCGGCTCGTCGAGCGTGGCGCCGCCGGCGACGTTGACGAACAGGTCGTGCCCGAGCAGCGACAGCCCCGCGCGGCGCTCCAGCACCGCCGCCAGCATGGCGACGCGCACCTGATCGATGCCGGTCGTCGTGCGCCGCGGGTTGCCAAACGGCGTCTGCACGCACAAGGCCTGCACCTCGACGAGCAGCGGGCGCGTGCCCTCGACCGTCACGGCCACCGCCGAGCCGGGCCGCCCGACGGGGCGCTCGGCCAAGAACAGCGCCGACGGGTTGTCGACGGGGATGAGGCCCTCGCCGCGCATCTCGAAGACCGCGATCTCGTTGGTGCTGCCGAAGCGGTTCTTGGTGGCGCGCAACACGCGGTGCGCGCCCGCGCGCGTCGCCTCGAAGGAGAGCACGGCGTCGACCATGTGCTCGAGCGTCTTTGGCCCCGCGAGCGCGCCGTCCTTGGTGACGTGGCCGACCAAGAGCGTAGTGACGCCGTCGCGCTTGGCCAGCTCGGTCAGCCGCGCCGTCACCTCGCGCACCTGCGAGACCGAGCCGGCCGCCGAGGTCAGCTCGGGCGCGCGCACCGTCTGCACCGAGTCGACGATGAGCACGCTCGGGTGGCTGGCGCGCGCCTCTGCCTCGACCAGCGCGAGATCGGTCTCGGCCAACAGCAGGATCTCGGGGTGGAGCGCGCCCAGGCGTTCGGCGCGCAGCCGCGTCTGCGCCGGGCTCTCCTCGGCCGAGAGGTAGAGCACGCGCGCGCCCTGCACCGCCAGCCGCCGCGCGATCTCGAGCAGGAGCGTGCTCTTGCCCACGCCGGGCTCGCCGCCGATGAGCACGAGCGAGCCCGGCACCATGCCGCCGCCGAGCACGCGGTCGAGGTCGCCCATGCCGATGGGCGCGCGCGGCACCTGGGCACCGTCCACCTCGGTGATGCGCTGCGTCTTGGAGCGCGTCAGGGGAGCTGCGCGCTTGCGCTCGCCGGCCGTCTCCTCGACGAAGGTGGACCAGCCGCCGCACGACGTGCACTTGCCCGACCACTTGCGCTCGACGTGGCCGCAGCTCTGGCAGGTGAAGATGGTCTCGGGCTTGCCCATGCGCGCCTTCCCTCGACGGATATCCGAACCGGTGCCGCGGGTTTGCGCGAGCGGATCAGTAGACGTCGTCGCGCGCGCCGCCCACCGGGCGCAGCTTGTGGGTCTCGCGCTCGGAGCCGTCGCGCAGCGGCACCATCACCAAGATGAGATCGGCGCGCACCCAGGTGGTGCCCACGGCCGAGGCGTACGGACCAGCGGTGGCGCCGACCACCACCCAGCCCTCGTTGCCGTCGCCCTCGTCGTAGGACCAGTAGGTGTCGTGCAGCGGCACGGCGCCCTTCAGCTCACCCTTGCGCCACGCCTCGAAGTCGGCGCCGAGCAGACGCCCGCGGTACACGCTGACCAGCGTGCCCTTGAGCACCTCGACCTCGACCCAGACGTCGTCTTTGGCGTTCCGCTCGGCCATGGGCGGACCACACCACACCGGCGACCGCGACTCAACCGCCCTGCGCCGATGAGCTCTGGCACGCGCTCATGGCGGCGACGTAGCGCGCCACGCGGTACAGCTCGTCGACGTGCGACGTGGGCAGGAAGCGCAAGCACAGGTCGGGGGTGGAGATGCCCGGGTGGTAGCGCACCAGCTCGGCCTTGAGCACCACGGGCGGCTCGGCGTCGTCGAGCACGATCTTGAGCAGCAGGCTCTGGCCGACGGTGAAGCGGGAACCGGCGCCGCCCACGCGCGCGCCGTCGGGTGATAGGTCGAGGGTGTAGGCGCGGCTCGAGCCCTGGTCGTCGCACAGCCAAGCGCGCAACGCGATGCGCGCGCGGCGGTGGTTTCTCGCGTCGACGACGCGCTCGGGCGCGGCGGCGTTCTTGTGCACCAGGTTGGTGGCGGCGAGGCGTGGTGTAGGTGCGAGGCGCGCGGCGGCGACCATGGTGTCCTCCTGGGGCCACCTGGAGCCTAGAGGCGACCGCGCGCCTGCCGAAATTTTCGGCCGCTCAGGTGAGCGAGGGCGAAGCGAGCGCCGCGAAGAAGTCCGGCAGCGTCGCCTGCCAGGGGCGCGGCGAGCGCCCAAGCGCGCGCTCGAGCTTGGCGGTGTCGAGCACCGACCAGCGGGGGCGCGCTGCGGGCGTCGGGTAGGCCGAGGTTGGGATCGGGTGCATGGCCTTGGCCTTGACGGGCAGCCCACGCGCGAGCGCCTGCTCGCGCACGGCCGACGCGAGCGCATGCCAGGTAGTGACGCCCGCGTTCGCCCAGTGGAAGGTGCCGACAAGCTCCCGCGCAAGCACGTCGAGCAGCGCCTCGGCGAGGTCGGGCGCCCAGGTGGGGCGGCCGTGCTGGTCGCTCACCACCGACAGCTCGTCCCGCTCTTGCATGAGGCGCAGCATGGTGCGCGGGAAGCTCTTGCCGTGCGCGGAGTAGAGCCAGGAGGTGCGGACGACCGCGCCCCTCGCGCTGATGGCGTCGAGAAACGCGCGCTCACCTGCGAGCTTGGTGGCGCCGTAGACCGAGCGGGGCGCCGGCGCGTCGTCCTCGAGGTAGGGCGTGCCCTTGTCGCCGTCGAAGACGTAGTCCGTCGAGAGCTGGATGGCGTAGAGCCCACGCGCGGCGCAGGCCTTTGCCAGCACTGCCGGGCCCTCGGTGTTGGCGCGCTGCGCGGCGGCCTGCTCGCGCTCCGCCTGATCGACGGCGGTGTAGGCGGCGCAGTTGACCAGGTGGGTCGGGCGCTCGTTGGCGAGGAAGGCGTCCACCTGCGCGGCGTCGGCGATGTCGACGACGTGGTCGCTCGCGCAGGTGGCGATGCGCCGTGTGGCCAGCACGTCGACGAGGGCGCGGCCGAGGCCACCGTTGGCGCCGGCCACCCAGACCTTCGCGCTCGAGAGGGGTGTGGTCACGGGAGCCCACCTTGACAGGTCTCGGTCGGCGTCGCTACGCATGCGGGGCCCTGCTGCGTCGTCGGCGAGCGAGATCCCTGGTGGGGAATCGTCTAACGGCAGGACAACGGATTCTGATTCCGTTTATCTAGGTTCGAATCCTAGTTCCCCAACCAAAGCAGAAGGGCCCTCCGGGGCCCTTCTGCTTTGGTTGGGGAACTCCGGCCCGCGCCTTGCGCGGGCCGGGTTCCCGCAGTTTGGTCCAGGGGGGCTGCGCCCCCTTCAACCCCGCTTCGACTCCCCGTCGACAGGCGGCCCCCCACCTTGGCCCAAACACTCCCGGGTTTTTTCTCGTCGAGCGCGGAGTGCGGCGCGCAATTTTCCGCGGTTGCGCCGGACATCCCTTGGGGAGGACCATGGGAGGCGCTCCCGGAGGGGTTGTGGCGGCAAAGAAGCGACCAGCGACGAGCGGACCTGCGGCGAAGGCGGCCAAGGCCAAGGTGCCGAAGAAGAACGGGCCCGGTGACCTCGGCTTCGAGGCGACGCTGTGGGCCGCCGCAGACAAGCTCCGCAACAACATGGACGCCGGCGAGTACAAGCACGTCTGCCTCGGCCTCATCTTCCTCAAGTACATCTCGGACTCGTTCCTCGAGAAGCACGCGCAGCTCGAAGCCGACAAGAAGCACGGCGCCGACCCCGAGGACAAGGACGAGTACCGCGCCGAGGGCATCTTCTGGGTGCCGAAGCTCGCGCGCTGGCCGACCATCCTCGCCAAGGCGAAGTCGCCCGAGATCGGCAAGGTCATCGACGACGCCATGATCGCGGTCGAGAAGGACAACCCCTCGCTCAAGGGCGCGCTGCCAAAGGTCTACGCGCGGCCCGACCTCGACAAGCAGCGGTTGGGCGAGCTGGTCGACCTGTTCGCGAACCTCGGCCTCGGCGACAAGCAGAACAAGGCCAAGGACATCCTCGGCCGCGTCTACGAGTACTTCCTCGGCGAGTTCGCCTCCGCCGAGGGCAAGAAGGGCGGACAGTTCTACACGCCGGGCGCGGTGGTGCGGCTGCTGGTCGAGATGCTGGCGCCCTACAAGGGCCGCGTGCTCGACCCGTGTTGTGGCTCGGGCGGCATGTTCGTGCAGAGCGAGAAGTTCATCGAGGCGCACGGCGGGCGACTCGGCGACATCTCCATCTACGGGCAGGAGTCGAACCCGACGACGTGGCGCCTGTGCAAGATGAACCTTGCGCTGCGCGGCATCGAGGCGCACCTCGGTGCGGAGCCCGCGGACAGCTTCCACAGCGACCAGCACAGGGACCTCAAGGCCGACTTCATCCTTGCGAACCCGCCCTTCAACTCGAAGGACTGGGGTCAGGAGCGCCTCGTCGACGACGTGCGCTGGAAGTACGGCACGCCGCCTGCGGGCAACGCGAACTTCGGCTGGGTGCAGCACTTCCTGCATCACCTGGCGCCCCAAGGGATCGCGGGGTTCGTGCTCGCGAACGGGTCGATGTCGTCACAGCAGTCGGGTGAGGGGGAGATCCGGAAGGCGCTCGTCGAAGGCGACCTCGTCGACTGCATGGTGGCGCTGCCGGGGCAGCTCTTCTACTCGACGCAGATCCCCGCGTGCCTGTGGTTCCTCGCGCGCGACAAGAAGGGCGGCGCGCGGTTCCGCGACCGGCGCGGGCACACGTTGTTCATCGACGCGCGCAAGCTCGGGCGCATGGTCGATCGCGTGCATCGGGAGCTGACGGAGGCAGACGTGGCGCGCGTGGCGTCGACCTACCACGCGTGGCGCGGCGACAGGGGCGCCGGCAAGTACGAGGACGTCGCGGGCTTCTGCAAGAGCGCGAGCGCCGAGGAGATCGGCACGCACGGTTTCGTGCTGACGCCGGGGCGGTACGTAGGTGCGGAGGACGTTGAGGACGACGACGAGCCGTTCGAGGAGCGCATGAAGCACCTTGTCGCGAACCTGCGCGAGCAGTTCGCGGAAGGTGCGCGGCTGGAGAAGGCGATCCGGGAGAACTTACGGGGGCTTGGGTATGGCTGACGGCCGCACCCCTCTCATCATTCCTCGGGATGCCCGGACGCCTGAGCATTGGCCGTGGAAGCGCCTCGATCAGCTCGCAGAAGCATTCGACTGCCCACACACCACGCCGGTCCTGACCGCCGACGGTCCGCTCGTCGTGAGGTCGCAGGATATGCGCAGCGGCGTATTCCGCGTGCAACGCGCTGCTCATGTCTCCGAGGCGACGTATCGGGAGCGCGTGACGCGCGCTGAGCCGCGCGACGGCGACATCCTCTTCAGCCGCGAGGGGACATACTTCGGCATCGCAGCGTTGGTGCCACCGCGTGTCCGCGTCTGCCTCGGGCAGCGCATGGTCTTGTTGCGGTGCGACCCGGGGCAGGTCGATCCGCAGTTCCTCCGGTGCTGGCTGAACTCGCCGCTGCTTCAGCGGCACGTTCAAGGACTGCGAGACGGGACGGTTGCCGAGCGGCTCAACATGCCGACCATTCGAGCGCTGCCGGTCGCGGTTCCCCCGATCGTTGAGCAACGCTCCATCGCGCGCATCCTTGGCGCGCTCGATGACAAGATCGAGCTGAACCGCAGTGTGAGCGAAACGCTCGAGGCGATGGCCCGCGCGCTATTCAAGAGCTGGTTCGTCGACTTCGATCCCGTGCGCGCGAAGGCCGAGGGGCGCGCGCCCGCGGGGATGGACGCGGCGACGGCGGCGCTGTTCCCGAGACGGCTCGTCAAGACGGCGGCGGGGGACCTGCCAGAGGGTTGGAGGCGGGGAAGCATCTACGAGGTAGCCGACGTCCATTATGGTGCACCGTTCTCGTCGTCCCTCTTCAACAGCGAACGGCGTGGGCGGCCGCTTGTCCGAATTCGGGACCTTGGCGGCCAGAGGCCAGACGTCTTCACTGTAGAGGAACACCCGAAAGGGCGACTTGTGCGGCCAGGCGACGTCGTTGTCGGCATGGATGGCGAGTTCCGCGCCTATCTCTGGAGCGGATCCGAAGCGTGGCTTAACCAGAGATGTTGCCTCTTCGCACCCAGGGCCGGGCACTCGTCAGCGTTTGTTCGTCACGCAATCGAGGGGCCGCTTCTCGCTGTTGAGGAGACTGAGACGGCCACGACGGTGATTCACCTTGGCAAGGCCGACATCGACCGATTCCAGGTCGTGCTTCCTGATGCCCGCGTGGCCTCCGCCTTCGAACACGCCGCGGAGCCTTTTTACCAAAGGATTGTCTCCGCCGCACAGGAGACTCGCTCGCTGGCCCTGCTTCGGGACGCGCTCCTCCCACGCCTCCTTTCCGGCGAGCTGCGCGTCGCTGACGCAGAGCGCGCCATCGAGGCGGCTGAGTGAGTGCATCTCCATGAGCTCGACTGCGCGCGCCCTGCCTCATCTCGAAGCGCTGTTGCGTGGGCAGACGGCGTACGTCGGCTTCATCGCGCCGCTGTTCTCGGCCGGAGCGGCCGCGCTCCGGACCCGCGGCCCTGTCTCAGTGGCGGTCCTCGGGGCGGCAAAGACCTACTCGGCTACGATCGGTCTTGACGACGCCCTCCTCGGCCGAGAGCCGGGCCGCTCCTTTTTCCACGGCAGGTCGTACAGCCCGCTCGCGAGGCTCGAGAGCGCCGCCACCGTCGAGGCGTGCAGCGGCATCATCGATGACTTCATCTACGATCGCCTGGCCGCGCACAAGCCGCTGGCGCAGCACATCGCCCGGGTCGTCGGGGAGCTGCACGATAACGTCGCGTCGCACGCTCGCGGTGTCGGCTTCTCAGCCGCACAGGTTTTCGAAGGTCAGCTCGAACTCGCGGTCGTCGACGCGGGCTGCGGCATGCTCGCGAACGCACGACGCGCCAAGTCCACTATCACGACGCACGCCGAGGCCATCGCCTGGTGCCTGACGCGCGGCAACACCTCGGCGGACTCGATCGACGCGATGGCCCAGTTCCTCCCCGAGGACTCCATCGGCAGCCCCTTCCCGCCGTCCGTGACCACGGTGGGCCAGCCCTACGCCAACCACCACCTCGGTGAGGGGCTTTGGCGGCTTCAAGAGCTGGTCAGGGCGGTCGGGGGCAGCCTGTTCCTGTGGTCGGGTGATGCCAGGGTGTGGATCGACCGGGAAGCGACGACGACCACGCAGGGTCCGGCCTGGGACGGCCTCGTCGTCGAGATGACGCTGCCAGTTGCAGGGGGCGGGGGGGAAACGGGACAATGGAACGAGGAGCTGGAAGCGCTCGCCACGAGGCTCGGGATATGACCTACGCACGCCTTGTCGAGATGGGGAAAGACCTCTCCAGTCGAGAGCGCGCACGCCTATTGCGCGAGGAGTTCGTGCGCGAGGCGGGCGTCAACCCGGCGCGGCTGACCTTCGACTTCGCCGGCGTGCGCACGCTGTCGGACTCCTTCGCCGACGAGCTGCTCGCGGTGCTCGTCGTCGAGCGCGGTGAGGCGTGGTTTCGCGAGCATGTGCACCTTGCCAACCTCTCGCCCGAGTTGCGCTTGGTGGTGCTGAACGCGATCCAGGCGCGACTGCGCCGCTCCAGCGCCGCGTGAGCTTCGACCGCACCCGCCCCCGCAACGCGCTGCCGACGCTCCCCCCCGCGGTTGAGCCAGGACCGGAAGGTCCCCAGGGAACGTACTTCACGCCGCGAGTCGCGCGCGCGGGCGATCGACATACCATGCGGCCTTTGAGAAGCTCCGCTCGTGCCGAAGGGGAAGCTGTGGCCGAAGGTGCCGTCGTCCTCGTTGTCCGGCGTGAGGTGGCCGGTCGATCGCCTCGGGACGTTTCGGGTGCGACCGGCGAGCCCTGGGGAACTGCACGAGATCGATCGATCTTGGCCCGCGCTGCGACCGAGCCCGATGGACGTCTCTTGGTCTTGGTACGCCGTCGGCTCTGTCACTTGCGAGCGCTGGATCGTCTCGCTGGATTTCAACGCCGTTGCGGCGTTCGCCGCGGGGCCGCGCCTGCTCAAGCTCTCGGAAGGACTCACCTTTCGGCTAGATTCTCTCGAAACCCGGGGCGACCTTCGCCGAAAGAGCGTTGGGGCGCTCACGATGGTGATCGTCGCGAAGCGCGCGATCGAGGCAGGTGCGTCGCGGCTCGTGCTCGGCGCGCTGCCGCGCGCAGACGCGATGCGGCTGTACAAGAAGGTTGGCGGCGAACCCCGTGCACCAACGGGGTGGAAGGCTGCGTCTGGTTTGCTACCGTTCATGTGGGGACACGACGCGCTCGGTGCGTTGGCGAGGAGGCTCGATGACGTCGAAGAAGAAGACCAAGCCGAAGGCTCAAGCTGAGCTTCGGGCATGGCTCGACTCCGTCGGCGACGTCGAGGGCGGCGTGCTGGCATCGAGCAAGCCGCTGCCCAGCGAGGTGGCCGTGCGCGCAGCACAGCACCTCGTGGGCCGCTTGCCCGGCACCGACGCGGGGCCTCACGTGGCCCGTGTGGCTTCGTTGCTCGACCGCCTCGTCGCGGTCACGGCGAAGAAGCCCGCGGACACCTCGCGAGGCTCCCGTGGAAGAAAAGCCGCCAGATAACGTCGTCCAGCTGCCCGTTCGCTCCATTCGAGAGCTTGGCCTCCCCAAGGAGGTCGAAGACCTCGTCATCGAGATGCAAAGCGCTCTCATCGACGCGTACAACAAGTCGCTCACCGACCTTGCCGCCACGGTGAGGTCCCAAGCGACCGCCCTCGAGGCGATCCAGGAGACTCTGCGCGTCGTGGTCCAGCACATGCGCATCGCGCCTGAACTCGAGAAGAAGCTCCCCGCAGTGATGCGACTCGCTGCGCCCGGGGAAGCACCCACGCTCCCGGTTGTTATTGCGGACCCGAACAAGGTCGGGTTCACCTGGTCGCAAGGCGAGCTAGCAGCGGCGCTTGGGCTCACGCCGCCCGATGTCTCGGTGTTGGCCCGCGCCTTCAAGCTCGATGAGGACCCCTCTTGCGCGGTCGTCGTTCGCGCCGGGAAGGGGAAGCGCATCGTCAACTACCACCCGCGCGCCGCGCAACGCTTCCGACAACTCCTGGATGACCCGCCGCAAGCGCTCACTCCGGAACAGCGAGCGGTAGCCCGGCGCGTCCGGGACAGGGTCGGTGCCCGGAAGCCGTGAGGCCTCCAGCGTGGGCACCGGACGCGACGTGCTCAATTCTCGCAGGAAATTGAACATATCCACCGGACATACACAGACTCTGAACGTGTCGGCGGGCGCGGCGCGGCGCGCTCAAGGGGGGGCAGGATGAGTCCGGCAGGGTTCGCCGTCAAAGAGGCCGACCTCGAGGAGCTGGTCCTCGACTGGCTCCGCGAGATGGGCTGGAGCGTCGAGAACGGCGAGGAGCTGCCCCCCGCCGAGCGCGAGTCCGAGGAGTGGGTAGTCCTCCCAGGGCGCCTGGACGCGGCGCTCAAGCGCCTCAATCCGGGCGTCCCCGCCGGAGCGCGCGAGGACGCGCTGAAGAAGATCCTGAACCTGGACGTGCCCGGCCTCGTGTCGGGCAACCGGCATTTCCACAAGATGCTCGTGAACGGCGCCGAGGTCGAGGTCGTGCATGACGGCCAGACGCGCGGGCTCCCTCTCAAGCTCATCGACGTCGACAAGCCGGGAAACAACGACTGGCTGGCGGTGAACCAGCTCACCGTCCTCGACGGCAAGAGCAAGAAGCGTCCCGACGTGGTGTTGTTCGTGAACGGCCTGCCCCTCGCTGTGCTCGAGCTGAAGAACCCCGTGGCCGAGAACGCCGACGCGCACGACGCGTTCGTGCAGCTCGGCAACTACAAGGACGCGATCAAGTCGCTCATGACCTACAACGAGGCGCTCGTCGTCAGCGACGGCATCGAGGCGCGCCTTGGCTCGCTCACGGCGGGCTGGGAGCGCTTCCAGCCCTGGCGCACGGCGGATGGCAAGGAGATCGTGCCCCGCGGCACGCTGGAGCTCGAAGCGCTCATCCGCGGCGTCTTCGCGCACGCGCACTTCCTCGCCCTCGTCACCGGGTTTGTCGCGTTCGAGGACGCGCACTCGACCAAGGGCGCGAGCATCAACAAGCTGCTCGCGACCTATCACCAGTTCTTTGCCGCCCGCGAGGCGATGGACGCCACGCTCAAGGCGACGCGCCCCGGCGGCGATCGCAAGGTGGGCGTCGTCTGGCACACGCAAGGATCGGGCAAGAGCCTCACGATGCTCTTCTACGCGGGGCAGGTGATCCGCCACGCTGCGATGAAGAACCCCACCGTCGTCGTCATCACGGACCGAAACGACCTCGACAACCAGCTCTTCGGACAGTTCGCACGTTGCCGCGACCTGATCCGCCAGGACCCCGTGCAGGCCGAGGACCGCGACCATCTGCAATCGCTCCTCAAGGTTGCCGGGGGTGGCGTCGTGTTCACGACCATCCAGAAGTTCCTCCCCGAGGAGCGCGGCGAGCGCTTCCCGATGCTCTCCGACCGCGAGAACATCGTCGTCATCGCCGACGAGGCGCACAGGAGCCAATACGGCTTTCGCGCTCGCGTCACCGACGGTGCCATCTCCGCCGGCTTTGCTCAGCACCTGCGCGACGCCCTGCCGAACGCCAGCTTCATCGGCTTCACCGGGACGCCGATCGAGCTGACCGACAAGAGCACGCGCGCGGTCTTTGGCGACTACATCTCGGTCTACGACATCCAACGCGCCGTCGAGGACAAGGCGACCGTCCCCATCTACTACGAGGGGCGCTTCGCCAAGCTCGAGCTCGATTCCCACGGCAAAGAGATCATCGACGAGGAGTTCGACGAGGCCACGGAGAACGAGGAGACGTTCCGCAAGGAAAAGCTCAAGAGCAAGTGGGCGCGCATGGAGGCGATCATTGGTGCCTCCGGCCGCATCGAGCTCATCGCCAAGGACATCGTCGAGCACTTCGATCAGCGCACGGACCGCTTGCAGGGCAAGGCGATGATCGTGTGCATGAGCCGGCGCATCTGCGTCGAGCTGTACGCGGCGATCCGCAAGCTCCGCCCGGCCTGGCACGACGACGACCCGTTCCAGGGCGCGATGAAGGTCATCATGACGGGCTCGTCGGCCGACCCCAAGGACTGGCAGCCGCACATCCACAGCAAGGACCAGCTCCGCGACCTCGCCGACAACTTCAAGGACGCCGAGCACCCGCTCAAGCTCGTCATCGTGCGCGACATGTGGCTGACCGGCTTCGACGCGCCGTCGGTGCACACGATGTACATCGACAAACCCATGAAGGGGCACGGCCTCATGCAGGCCATTGCTCGCGTGAACCGCGTATGGCGCGACAAGCCCGGCGGCCTGGTCGTCGACTACATCGGCTTGGCCGAGGCCCTGCAACAGGCGGTGAAGAACTACACGGAGAGCGGCGGCAAGGGTCAGACGACCATCGACATGGCCGAGGCCATCGCCGTCATGAAGGAGAAGCTGGAGATCTGCCGCGGCATCTTCCACGGCTTCGACGTTGAGGCGTTCCTGAACGGCAACGCCGCCAAGCGCATCCAGATGTTGCCGGCTGCGGCGGACTTCATCCTCGAGCAGAAGGACGGGCGCGACCGGCTGGCCAACGCGGTGCTCGCGCTCTCCAAGGCGCACGCCCTTTGCTCCGCGGACCCGGAGGCGCGCGCGGTGGCGGACGACGTGGCGTTCTTCGAGGCGGTCAAGGTCACCGTCGTGAAATACACGCTCGGCAAGGCGAAGCCCCAGGCCGAGCTGGACGTCGCCATCCGCCAGATCGTGTCCAAGGCGGTGGCGGCCGAGGGCGTCATCGACATCTTCCGCGCGGCCGGGATGTCAACGCCGGACATCACCATCCTCTCGGACTCGTTCCTTGCCGACGTCAAGGCGATGCCGCAGAAGAACCTAGCGGCCGAGCTGTTGAACAAGCTCCTGCACGACGAGGTGCGCGCGCTGCGCAAGAAGAACCTCGTGAAGTCGGACTTGTTTTCGTCAAAGCTCGAGCAGGCCATCGCGCGCTACCGCAGCCGGGCGATCCAGACCGTCGAGGTCATCGAGGAGCTGCTCGCCATCGCCAAGGCGCTCCAAGAGGCGCGGGCGCAAGGCAAGGATCTGAACCTGAGCGAGGAAGAGGAGGCGTTCTTCGACGCGCTCGCGGCAAACAAGAGCGCCGTCGAGGTCATGGGCGACCAGAAGCTCGCGTTCCTCGCGCGGGAGGTCGCGGACGTGATCCGCAAGAACGTGTCGATCGACTGGACGATGAAGGAACAGGTGCGGGCAAAGCTACGGACCGCGGTGAAGCGGAAACTGCGCCAGCACGGCTACCCGCCGGACCTGCAGGAGAAAGCGGTCGAGACCGTGATCAAGCAGGCCGAACTATTGGCTGCGGAGGCAACCTGACGAAGCCAGACCGGACGACGGGGCGCTAAGATGACTGGCGACGCAGAGTCCAGGCACACGCCTTTGGCGAGCCGCAATCGGCGGGAGCAGGACCTTACCTACGTCGTGCTGTTCGAAATGACGGACCGCACTACGCAGTATTCCGCGACTGTTGAGTCTGGGCCCGACACCTGGCCTGACCCCCTCGGGTTCCACGGATTCGACGGGGACCTGAGAGGCACACTGCCTGCGCTCTGGTACTGCCTACACCTTCCAAGAACACTTCACGATGTGCTGGTGCTTCCACCCTCATACTTCGAGGACGCGCGCGGCCTGTTCAATCCGCACGAGATCCTCTTGTTTCCGTCGCATCTCGATCTCGAGCTCGCCAAGCGCCGGGTTCGACGAGTGCCGTTCGTACTGCATCCGAATCACCTCGGCGATCTCGCTCGCCAAGCCAGTGACGCGCTTGCCGCCGAGTTCCCGCCCGTTCGCTTTGGCGACCTCAACCCGGCTCGACTGAAAGGGGACTGGGAGAAGATCTCGGCTCTCGCTGAACGGGCCGGCACTCGGCGAGCACCGCCGCGATGGAGCGGGCGCCTTGACGGCGCAGCCATCCGGATGCCCGCAGATCTCGTTCGGGCACAGGTTCTTGCGCCTCCTGTCGAAGGTTACGACGAGGATCTCGCCGCGATCACCCGCGACTACACGAGAGCACGAGCGTTTCGAGCTGCGGCTGGGCGGTACTACGACCGAGCGAACTCCGGGCCGGACAGCGAGGAGGAGTTCGAGAAGGCGCTAGAGGAGGAGGCCGAACGAGTCAGCTTCGCGGTGACACTCGCTGCCAGAGGCCTTGCGCGTCGGCAGTTGATGCGGGCGCGATCGGCCCGCGGATTCCTTTTAGCCGACACACGCGCAGCATCATTCTCGACGCTCGACCGGATCGCGGGACCGAACGAGGTGGAGGACGCTGTCATTGACTTGATCATAGCGCGCGAAGCCTTTGCCACAGATGGAATCGGCTTTCGGCTGCCGCCTGTCCCTGCGGAAACCTTCCAGAAGCTCGAGGTGCTCGAAGGACACTTCAATGCCCGCCGCGTTCGACCGCACTTCATCTGGAAGCAGCTCCGGTCCATTGGCAGCCAAATCGGGACCGCGTTGCCAGAGCACATCGTTCGAACAATCCGGCGGTCGGATCGGATGACCATCTACTCCGACTTTCCGCTAGGGTTGGCGATTCTCGAAGGCGACAGCGCTCCGCTCGCCACTGCCACGCCCGTCACATATAGGAACCTCTCGCCGCTTACCCGGCAGCTCCAGTTCTCGCTGCAGAGGGATCCCATCGACTACCTGGGAGACGGGCTGCGGGTCCTCATCGTCGAGTGCGTACGTCCCAGGGGCAGCTTGGTCCACCGGGTGGGGTCGGGAACGTGGTCAACAGTCAGCGAAGTTCTGGCCGCGACCGGCAACACCGCAGCGCTCGTGGAGTGCGATTCCGTCGATGAGATCGGGCTCGCGATCAAGCAGCACAAACCCAATGTGCTCATCGTCAGCGCTCACGGCGCCTACGATCCTCATCGCAACGTTACTGGGTTGGCCATCGGCGACGACACCGTCAGCGAGTTCCCGCTGTCGATCAGGCTGCCGCCTGTGGTCGTCCTCAGCTCATGCCATACGGCACCACGAGGGCTCGGCGCCGTGAGTGTCGCAGATCTGCTGCTTCGTAATGGAGCAACGGCGGTCCTCGCGACGCTTGTGCCGATCAACGTCTTCCGACGCGGCCTGACGATGACGCGTCTGGTGATCTACATGATCGAGGCCCTTCAGGGGCGAAGCGGGCTGCGCTCGTTCGACGACGTCGCACAATGGACCCTCAGCTCCAACGCCGTCGTCGACATCTGCATGTCGACGCGGCGCCTCGGGGCCTGGTTCCAATCGGACAAGGGTGAAGTGCTCAACTCCTTCATGCTCCAGAAAGGCAGCTCCCGCCTTCGCCGCGGGCATTTCTACGCGGACTCCTGGACGCTGCTCCGGGAGATCGCGTCAGAGCGCCGTGACTCGGAGATCGTCCGCGCGCTCTCGGTCGAGTACGAGCGCATCGTCGTGCCTGAGACCCTGTTCTACTTCGTCATCGGGCGGCCCGATCGAGTTGTCTTCAACGACCCGCGGATCGCCGCGGCAAGCAACGGCACGCGGGCAACGTGAGGCGGCTCGGCCACCCCGTCTCCCCGGGGTCTCCACGGCTGGGGTGCCCGCGGGAGTCCCCGAGTACACGCCCGAGAACCCCCGCGGCACCGAACTCCGGAGAACTCTCGTCGACAACGCCTGATTTCCCGTGCGCGATCGCCGCTTTTGACATCGTCACTCAGGCGTTTCGAATCCTAGTTCCCCAACCAAAGCAGAAGGGCCCTCCGGGGCCCTTCTGCTTTGGTTGGGGAACTCCGGCCCGCGCCTTGCGCGGGCCGGGTTCCCGCAGTTTGGTCCAGGGGGGCTGCGCCCCCTTCAACCCCGCGTCACTTCCCCGTCAGCAGGCGTCCCCCCGCTTTGGCCCAGCTACTCCCGGCTTCTGCAGGCCGTTCTCCCCGGTGCCGCAAGCACGGCCCCCAGCGCCCTGTCGTGGTGGGGGCCGCGTCGCCGCTGCTGTTCGCGGCCTTGCTGGTGTTCCGCCGGGACCTGACCGGCGTCTCCTTTGCGTTCTTCCTGGCGACCCCGTTCGTGTTCGCCGTGCTGCTGCGCGGGGAGGTCGGCGCCGTCGCAGCATCCGCGATCGCGACGCTCGTCGTCGGTGCGACGCTGTTCGATTCGCTGCCGGGAACCGGCGGCGACGTTGCTGCCTGGTTGATCGGCAGCGTCGCGGCCGGCGGCCTCGCGGTCTATTCGTTGGCGCTGTTTGGCCGCATGGCGCGGCTGGCTGACCAGCTGCACGTCGAGCAGGTTCGTGCGGTCGAGGCCCGCGCGCAGGAGGCGGTCGCGCGCGCCGAGGTCGAGCGCGGCGCGTTGCTGCGCCAGGTGACGGCGGGCCTGGCCCACGAGATCAACAACCCGCTCGCCGCCGTCATCGCCAACCTCGGCTTCCTCGAGCAGGCGAGCGGGCCGGCCGCCGGCGACGGCGCCGCGCCCTTTGGCCTGCGTGCGCGCGGCAGGGACTCGGGCCTCGGCCTGATGCTCGCGCGCGAAGCGTGCCGGACGTGGGGCGGTGTCGTCGAGGTCGCGCGCGCCGACCGCGGTGGCGAGCAGATCACCGTGCGACTGCCGCGCCTGGTCGACACGTCAGGTCGGTGATCCCGCACAGCCCGACCCGCGCAGTGCCCTCACCCACCGCTCCCCGGTCCGGCATCGAGCGGAGGAGCATCGGCTCGCTCGGCGGGTTTCATCGAAGGCGCTGCCGGGCCGCGATCGAACGCGTCTGCCCACGCCAGCAGCAGCGCGAGCTCCTCCGCCGTCAGGCTGCCGGGCTTGCCCTTGGGCATCGATGGCTTCTTGCCGGTCAGCGCCTCACGCACGGCTGCGCCCGCCTGTGCGGCGTGGCGCCCCGCGAACGGGTAGCTCGTCATGTCGAGGTGGCGGAGCGCGCGCGGGCCGCGCCTGGCGCCGGTCCTCGAGTGACACGCCAGGCACCGCGCCGTGAACACCGCCTTGGCAGCGAGGAACGCCGCCTGCTCCTCCGCCGTGACGACGTGGGTGGGCGCGGTCGGCGCGTCGGCGGGTGGCGCGCCGCTCGACGTGGCACAGCCGAGCGTCAAGGAGAGAAGCGCGAGGGCGATGGTGGACCGCGGCATGAGCGAACGGGGTGTAGCAATCGAGCCCGCTGAGGTCAGGTCTTCCGCGCGGCCGCGCCACCGCCCGCGAGCACTCGCCGCGCCTTCGCGGCGCGGGCACTACGGACACGCCCAGCGCTCGGCGCCGAGCATCACGTCCTTGACGATGGTCGAGAGCTGCAACGGCCGCGTCACGGCGCACACGCTCGCGAGCTGGCTCGCCGCCGCGTACTCCGCGTGCAGCACCGCCTTGCCCGCGGCGATGAAGGTGTCGGTGTAGACGCCGCACTCGTCGTTGGCCACGCACCCCTCGTTGAGCGCCCAGTCGAAGTGGCCCACCAGCTCCGCGAGCTGGTCGGTGTCGTTCTTGAGGCCGACGCCGAGCCCGCGCGCGTGCGCCTCGCTCGCCAGGAAGCGGTTGAAGTCGAGCTGTGTCGCCGCCGTGAGCGGGAAGCCCGGCTGGTTGGTGTAGCCGTCGACGTTGTCAGGCTCGACGGCGTCGCAGCCCTTCTGCGCGGCCAGGTCGAGGCGCGCGCGCATCACCTCGCGCACGGCGCTGCTCCTGGTGTCGAGCCAGAGCTCGTCCGAGAACGGCGGATCGAGGCTGGTGCCGCGCGTTGACGCCGGCAGCTCGGCCTCGTCGGGGCGCCAGCTCTCCCAGGTGCCGGCGCTGAAGTAGCAGACGACGGTCTTGCCCTGCGCCTTGAGCGCGGCGATGGTCGACGACGAGACGTCGAACAGGTCGAGGTCGAACACGTCGACGTCCACGTCGGTCTCGAGCGTGCCGCTGAGCTGCCACTGCCAGGTGGCACCGACGGGGATGACGTGGCTGCCGGGCGGGGTGGTCGGCGGGTCGGTCGGCGGATCAACGGGCGGATCAACGGGCGGATCGACGGGCGGCGTGCTCGACGTCGTCACCAGGCCGAGCGGCGTGCCTGGTGCCGCGAACGCCACCAGCACGGTGTCGTCGGTGTCGGCGCCGAGGTCGGCGATGGTCTGCGGCGAGACGTCGACGATGCGGCGTGTGGAGGTGTTCGGGCCCCAGTCGACGGGGCGCACCACCACCGCGTGGCCGTTGGCCGGGTTCTTCACGAGTAGGCGCAGCTCGCGCCAGGTGGTGCGCGAGGTCGCCGAGAAGTTCCAGCGCATGGCGACGAAGTAGAAGTCCTCGGGGCGCGACGCGATGGTGCTGGCAGGGGCGCCCACCGGATCGTTCAAGTCGCGCAGCCGCTCGTTGGTGACGCTGCCGGTCTCGGTGCTGCTGACGCCGCCATCGTCGGGGCCGCCAAACCAGCTCACCCTGCCCTGCACCCACTGCTGGCCGTCGATACTGGTGGTGCTGCCGTAGGGCTCGGTCGAGAGGCCGAGCGTGTTTTCCAGCGTCGGGTTCGACAGACCGGCGCGCGGGATCTGCGCGCTGCCCTGGGAGAGGCCCGCCCAGGGATCACCGTACGTCGGCGGCGTGCTCGGCGGTGGCGTGCTCGGCGGTGGCGTGCTCGGCGGTGGCGTGCTCGGCGGTGATTGGGGCACGCCGGCGCGCGCCTCGGCGATCAACGCGTCGAGGCGTCCCTGCAGCGCGTTGCCCGGACAGTCGGTGTCGCCGAGCTCGCGGTGGCTCTTCACGCTGCTGCGCGACAGCGCGATGCCCCACTCGTCGGCGAGCGCCGCCATGATGCGCGCCGCGGCGCTCAGCATGGGCGCGCTCGGCGCGCCGCCGTGGTAGGTGCCGACGAAGGCGATGCCGACGTTGTCGGTGTTGTTGCCCGCCGCGTGCGCGCCGCGTTCGTCCTCGGCGCGGCCGGCGTAGACGTTGCCGTCCTTGCCGACGAGGAAGTGGTAGCCGATGTCGCACCAGCCGCGCACGTCGATGTGGTAGTTCTGGATCTGACGCAGGCGCGCCGACGTCGAGAGCTGGTCCGCGTTCGGCGTCTCCGTGTGATGGATGGTGAGGCGCTCGGGGCTGTGCGACGAGTTGCAGTTGCGCGAGCGAGCGCCCCACTGCGCGCGCGGCACCGCGATGCCGTCGGCCGCGAGCGCCTGCGCGGCGCTGTTGTCCGTCGCGCCGTCGTCGCGCTGCGCCTCGAGGTCGAAGGCGTCGACGGCCAGGAACGACAGCGCGCTCTCGACCGGCGCCATGAAGCGCAGCTGCACGTGGCTGGCGGGCGCGCCGGCGGCGTCGATCGCGTCGGCGACGTCGGCGTAGGCGTTGTTGGCGGGTGGCTCGCTGAAGGTGAGCGTGGTCGGCTGCCAGTCGCTGAAGCTCGCGCCCTCATCGGCGGAGACGCGCACCTCGACCGCCACCGGACCGACGGCGTCGAAGCGCACGCCGACTCGCGAGATGTGCGCCGGCACGGGTACGAGCGGCGTGCGCAGGAAGCCGTCGTCATCACCGCGGCTGAGCTGGTCGTTCAGCCCGTCGCCCTCACCGAGGAAGACGGCGGCGCCGTCACCTTGAGTCGAGCGGTCGACCTCGTGGACGCAGGCCGCGAGCACGAGCAGAGAAACGGCGGCGGACCGAAGGTGGTGCATGTGGCGACCGTACCGGGGCGCCCGCGCGCGCCCGCTCGGCCCCTCGGCGGACCCCGGCATCGGTTCGATGGCCGAGCGCGGCCCGCCGCGATCAGCCGGTGGGGGCGGCGATGGGCGCTACCTTGCCGGCAACGCTCAGGATCTCGCGCAGGCTGAAGGGCTTGTGCACCACGTGGTTCGACAGACCCATGAAGAACTCGACCTCGGCGGCGTCGAGCGCGTGCGCGGTGACGAAGATGAAGCGATCGGCCAGCGGCTGCTTCATGACGCGCACCGCGCGGTAGACGTCCGCGCCGC
Source organism: Deltaproteobacteria bacterium (assembly GCA_016177705.1). Classification (GTDB taxonomy): domain Bacteria; phylum Myxococcota; class UBA727; order UBA727; family VGSZ01; genus JACOUT01. The sequence continues at coordinate 191,923 of JACOUT010000010.1, read as the reverse complement.
TCACGCCCGGCATCATCAGGTCGCAGAACACCGCAGCGAACTCGCGCGTCGCGCACTCTGCGATGGCGGCCTTGCCGTCGGCGACCACGCTGACGTCGTAGCGCGCGTCCAGCATGCGCTTGAGCAGCTGGCCGATGCTGGCGTCGTCGTCGACCACCAGGATCGACGGCTTGGCGCCGTCCGATTGCGAGGTGAGGCGGGCGATGTTCGGGTCGGTCGCCTCCTCGAAGGCGTTGGTGCCGGTGCGCGCCAGCCGACGGATGGTGCGCGCCAGCTTCGAGTGCTCTGCCGTACGCTCGATGAAATCGTCGGCCTGGCACGAGGCGACAAGCAGGCCCGGGTCGGGCGCGTCGTCGCCGCTCGGCACCAACAGCAGGATCGGCTGGCGACGCGAGGCGCCCTTGGTGCGCAGGAAACGGACCGCGGCCTCGAGCGCCAGCCGCGGCAGCTCGGCGTCGAGCACAACCACGTCGGGCTCCTCCTTGAGCACCGCGGGGTAGAGGCCGAGCAAGCTGTCGTGGCGCGACGTCTGGATGCCGAAGGGAGCGAGCCCTCGCTCGATGAGGTCCGCAAGCGCTGGCTGTTGGGTTGCGAAGATCAAACGTAGTGGACGCACCAGCGACCTCGAACCCCCCGACCTGCCGAAGCAAGCATGGTGGAGGACGGCTGCGGCCAAGGCAAGCTTGTCGACGACACGGCCCGCCGGGCTGGCGGCTCGTGAGGCCGTTCTACCGAGCGCGCGGCCGGCCGATCAGGCGCGAGGGGTTCTCGCGTAGGCTACCGGGCTACCTGGAGGGCGACGCATGCGTATGCCACGGTGGGTGGTGGTGGGAGCGCTCACCGCGCTCGCGGGTCCGTCCTGCGACTGCGGAGGCGACCCGAACGGCGACGGTTCGGGGTTCCAGGGAGATGCCGACGGCGACGGCCTGACCGACGCAGTGGAGGGGCGCGCCGAGGAGCGCAACACCGACGGCGACGAGTTCCCCGACTGGCGCGACCTCGACAGCGACGGCGACGGTATCGCCGACGAGGTGGAGGCCGGCGGCGCCGACCCGGCCGACACCGACGGCGACGGCACGCCCGACTACCTCGACACCGACGCCGACGGCGACGGCGTGCCCGACGCCGAGGAGCCCATCGGTGACCGCGACGGCGACGGCATACCCGACGCGCTCGAGCTCGACGGCGACGGCGACCTGATCCTGGACGCCGACGAGGGCGCGCTCGATCGCGACGGTGACGGCCTGCTCAACCCGCTCGACGACGACTCCGACGGCGACGGCATCCCCGACGCGGTCGAGGCCGGTGACGACGACCTCGCCACCGCGCCGCGCGACACCGACGGCGATCGCGCGCCCGACTTCCTCGACCTCGACTCCGATGACGACCTGGTGGCGGACGCCGACGAGGATCTGAACGGCAACGGCGTCGTCGATCTCTGCACCACCGTCGGCACCGCGCGCTGCGAGTCCTCGCCGCTCGTCGACGACACCGACGGCGACGGCACGCCCGACGTGGTGGAGCACGTCGCGGGCAGCGACCCGAACGACGCGCAGAGCAACATCCCCGAGGGTGACTTCTTCTTCATCCTGCCCTTCGAGGGCCCAGCACAGACCGGCCGCTTCACCTTCGCTACCTCGCTGCGCAAGGCCGACATCTTCTTCTCCATGGACACCACCGGCTCGTTCGGAGAGGAGATCGCGGAGCTGCAGGCGTCGCTGATCGGCACGGTGGTGCCGGGCGTGGAGGCGGCCATCCCCGACGTCGCCTTTGGCGTCGGCCGCTTCGAGGACTTCCCGCTCGATCCCTTCGGTCTGGCCGGCGACCTGCCCTATCAGCTCATTCAGCCCATCACCGAGGACCGCGCGGTCGCCGAAGCCGGCGTCAACGCGCTCGGCCTGGCGGCGGGCGGGCTCGACACTCCCGAGTCCGGCATCGAGGCGCTCTACCAGTGGGCGAGCGGCGCCGGCGTGCCGGCCTTCGGCATGCTGCCGTTCTCGAGTGGCGGCGCGGGCGGCGTCGGCTTTCGCGCCGACGCGCTACCCGTGATCGTGCAGATCACCGACGCGCGCTCGCACAGCGCCGCGGAGTACGCGCCCTTCGCCGCCGAGGCCCACACGTACGACGACGCGCTGGCCGCGCTCGGCGCGATCGGCGCCAAGGTGATCGGCGTCGACAGCCTGGAGAACGCCGGCAACGCCGACGACCCGCGCGACGAGCTCGAGCGCTTCGCTATCGACTCCGGCGCGGTCATCCCGCCAAACGGCGCCGGGCAGTGCTTGACGGGCGTGGCGGGCGCGCCCGTGGCTCCCGTGGGCAGCGTCTGTCCGCTGGTGTTCGACGTGGCGCCCGACGGCGGCGGGCTCGGCGGCCTGATCGTCGACGGCATCACGCGGCTCGCCACCGAAGGCACGCTCGACATCTCGACGCGCCTGGCGGGGCGCGACGCCGACAACGCCGGCGCGCTCTTGCCGGCAAACACGACGAGCGCCGATTTCGTGACCGGGGTGACGCCGGTGGCGCCGCCCCCCGCCGGCGCCACCATCGACGGCGGCACCTTCCGCGACGTCACGGTGGGCGCGGCGGTGATGTTCGAGGTGACGGCGCAAAACGACTTCCTGCCCGGCGCCACCGTCGATCGCTTGTTCGAGGTCGAGATCCACGTGCTCGGCGGGCTCGTCACCCTGCTGGACGTCAAGCGCGTCTTCGTCATCGTCCCCAAAGACATCGAGCTGCCGCCCATCTCGGGTTGAGGAGGGATCCATGACCACGCGCCTACCCGCCCGCCTCGTCGCCGTCGCCGCCATCGTCGTGCTCGCCCCGCTCGCGGCGCGCGCGGACAGCGTGGCGCAGGTGCAGACCGCCAAGCGCATCAGCCGGCAGACGGTGGTGCTGATTGACCCGCAGGGCCGCCCCGGCGTGGTGCCCGGCGGCAGCGACACCACCGTGCGCCCGGGCGACAATCTCACCTTCATCATCCAGTTCACGCCGGTGCCGAACGGGGCGACGCGCGGCCTCGGCGGCTACGTCACCGACTACATCCCGCTCAACACCGAGGTGGTGGGCGCGCGCATCGTCGACCGCGACGGCAACACCGTGCCGCCGCACCGGGGCGGCATCGCGCCCGACGGCGTCGGCTCGCGCGGCACGGGTGGGCTGCCCGACCCGGCGGTGTTGCCGCAGGGCTCGCTGTCACAGTTGTACGCCGACACCGGCGTCTTCTTCTCCACCGACGCGCGGACCGCGCGCGTCCCCGACGGCAGCGTGGCCGGCGAGCAGTTCCTGTCGCTGCAAAACGGCGTCCTGATCGATCCGCGGCCGACGGGCGCCGGCAACCTCGCGCAGATCCTCAGCGGCGTCTCCGGGGCGCCCGTGTACGCGCACAACCTGTGGGACGCGATCCAGGTGTACGCGTTCGGCGTCAGCGGCGGCGGTGTGGTCTCGTCGGGCCAAGGAGCGACGCCGGACTTTTACGGCTCGGCGGTGGCGGGGCCGGACACCTGGTACGACCTCGAGGCGAGCTACAGCGGCGCCGTCGGCGGGCAGCCGGATGAGACCACCGTGGCGGCGCTCGGCCAGGTGGGCCCGTGGCAGCGCATCGCCACCTCGGGCGCCGAGACGGGCGCGCGCGGCAACGCACCGGACGTGAACGGCGTCATCGCCGATCCCGGCGACGCCACGCGCGTGGGCGTGCTCGCGCTCAACGGCAACGGCGACCCGCTCGGCTTCGCGCTCTCGCCCGACAACCCCCTGCCCTCCTATGACCCGCTCAACCCGACCGCTCCCTACACCACGGCGGTGCGCTTCGCGGTCGGCGAGCTGGTCGTCGGCGAGGAGTACTTCGCCGAGATCTCGCTGCGCGTGTTGGACACGCCGCTCGATCCCGTCGCCGGCCTCGACCTCAACTGCGCCGAGGTCACCGGCGGCGACGCCTCGGCGCGCATCGCCGACGGCAGCTCCGGCGGCAAGGACAACACCTGGCGCTACTTCCTGCCCGCGCCCTCGTGCGTGGTGTTGAACAACTTCTTCGAGCTGGCGGTCGACAAGTTGGTGGCGCTGCCCGGCGACACGCTCGACTACGTCATCGAGGGCAAGAACCTGTCGACCTTGCCGCAGACCAACGTGGTGGTGCGCGAGTGCTTCAGCGGCGACCTCGCGTTCGTCAGCGCCTCGAACGGCGGCGTCATCGACGCTGCGGGCACCGGCTGTCCCGCCGGCCAGGATGCGGTGGTGTGGACCATCGGCACGCTGCAGCCGGGTGACGACTACCTGCTGACGGCATCGTTCACCGTGCAGAACGCCGGGGCCGACATGCTGGTGACGCGCGCCAACTACACCTCGAGCGAGCTGCCCGCGCCCGGCTTCACCGTCGTCGCCGCCACCACCGTGAGCCCGACCAGCGTCATCGCCATCGACGCGACCGCGGTGCCGGCGAGCGTGCCCGCGCCGCCGGCGCGCGTCGGCTACACGGTGTCGATCGCGAACACCGGCACCGGCGCCGCCAACGGCACCGGCTGCAGCGCCCCCGGCTGCCGCCTCGAGGTGTCGGTGCCCTCGGGCTTCACCTACGCAGCGGGCAGCGCCACGGTCAACGGCGGCACCGTCGGCGATCCGGCGGTGCTGGCCGGCGGCGTGCTGCGCTTCACCGCCGGCATGCCAACCATCGTCGCGGGCGGCGCCGCCACCGTCGGCTTTTCGCTCGACGTCCCGTCGGGCCAGCCACCGGGCGCCTACACCATCACCGCCGAAAGCTGGCTGCGCGACGCCGGCTTTGGCCGCGACGTCGTCGACACCCGCGCCGGCCTCGCCGAGGTGCTGGTGGCGACGGAGCGGACCACGCCGCCGACGCTGGCGGAGCCGATCGCGGGCGGGGCCTCGCGCGTGCGCGGCTCCGCCGAGGCGGGCTCGACCGTGACGGTCTACGTCAACGGCAACCCGGTCGGCGAGGCGGTGGCCGACGTCGGCGGCAGCTTCAGCGTCGACGTGCCGACGCTGTTCGGCGGTCAGCAGGTCAGCGCCATCGCGCTCGCGCCCGGCAAGCTCGAGAGCGACCCGTCCGCGGCGGTGACCGTGGTCGACGTCGGCGGCGTCACCGCGTGCAGCGACGGCACCGACAACGACGGCGATACCTTGGTCGACCTGGCCGATCCCGGCTGCCTCGACGCCGCCGACCTCGACGAGACCGACGTGCCCGAGTGCTCGGACGGCGCCGACAACGACGGCGACGGCGCCACCGACTTCCCGGGCGACACCGGCTGCGCCACCTTCGTCGATGACAGCGAAGCAGGTGCGCCCGAGTGCGCCGACGGCGCCGACAACGACGGCGACGGCGCCACCGACTTCCCCGCCGATCCGGGCTGCGCCGACGCAGGTGACGCGCGCGAGCGCACCGAGCCCGCGTGCAACGACAGCGCCGACAACGACGCGGACGGCCTCACCGACTACCCCTTCGACCCGGGCTGCGCCTCCGCGCTCGACGACGACGAGCTGACGCTCGGCGGCGAAGGCGAAGGGGAGGGTGAAGGCGAGGGCGAAGGCGAGGGAGAAGGCGAGGGCGAAGGCGAGGGCGAAGGTGAGGGCGAAGGTGAGGGCGACGCGCGCCCCGACCCCGGCGGAGTTCCCGATCCATCGGTCGGCGCGCCGGGCGGCTGCGGCTGCTCGAGCGCGGCCACGGCGGACGCGGTGCTGGTCGCGGCGCTCGCCGCGCTGCTCCGACCACGCCGCCGCTCCCCGCGGAAGCCGGCGCCGGCCGCCGCTCCCTGACTTGTCAGGAGCGCGCCATCTGGGCCACCGTAACCCGATGGCGTCGACGACGAAGCCCGGCAACTCCCCCGGCGGCACCCCCTCGATCGAGGGGAGCGGCTACGAGGTCATAAAGGGCCGGCTAGAGGCGCAGGGCGCCACGCTGGCTGGCCAGATCGACGCCCTCAACCAACGACGCCTCGAGGTGTTCGGCGGCACGCCGCTCACCGTGCTCGCCAACGAGCGCGTGCGCACCGAGAACAACTGCGTGCCGTGCGACATCGCCAACGTCGGCGGGCGCCTGTTGTTCGGCTACAACGTCTTCATCGGCCTCAAGCAAGAGACGTCGGTGGATGCCGTGTTCGGCGTGCACCGGTTCGTCAAGGGCGCCGACGGCAGCTGGAACCTCGACGCCATCCCCATCGCCGGCGACGACCCCGCCACGGCGTTCCTGCGCGACCCGCGCTTCGTCAAGGACTTCGCCGAGCTGTACCGCTACTACAAGGGCGCGCGGCTCATCCAGTTGCGCGTTCTCGACAACGGTCGCGTGCTCGCGGTCTTTCGCATCGGGCCCGCGCCGCGCGATCTCAAGGTGCTGCGCTGGGCGATCACGCGCGCGGGCGAGGTGCGCTACCTCGACGCCGAGGGCATCGACGACCACACCTTCCCGCGCACGCACTCCTTCGAGTGGACGCGCGCCGGCCGCGAGAGCTACGTCACCGGCCGATTCCCGCACGTCAACGTGCTCGACACCGTGTTCGTCGAGACCACCGGCGGCGACCTGACCATCAAGGTCGAGAACAACACCTCGAGCGGTCAGGGCATCCTGTCCGAGCCGGTGGACGACCGCACCCAGTCGCTCGACGACGCGCAGTTCTTCTTCGCCAAGGTGGGCGCGCTCATCCTGCTCAAGGTGGTCCCCTACCGCGAGGACGCGCCGCGCCACTTCGTCTTCAACACGCGCACCAAGGAGGCGCGCCGGCTCGACGCCATCGCGCCGAGCTGCGTCGAGCTGCCCGAGGATCACGGCATCATCTTCCCGGGCGGCTATGCGCTCGCCACCGGCGAGTGCAAGACCTTCGAGCACGACCCGACCGGCCTCGCCTTCAAGCGCGCCATCCGCTCGCCCAACGGCGAGGACGTGCTCTACGTCTTCTACCGGCCCGACACCGGCCACCGCGTGCTGCTCGCCTACAACCTGATCGACAAGGAGGTGCGCAGCCCCATTCATTGCCACGGCTGGTCGCTGTTCGACGACGGCACCATGTTGGTGTTCCGCGCCGAGGGCGACGAGCCGACGCGCGTGCACCCGATGCGCATCTGGCAGACGCCGTTCGTCTCCGCCGAGCACGCGGCGGGCGCGAGCGCGCGCGGCAAACACGCGCAGAGCCTGCTCATGAAGGTGGGCAACCCCGAGGCGGTGCGCGCCATCTCGGACGCGCACACGCTACGTCGCATGATCGCCTCGCAGCGCCCCTCGGTGACGCTCTACGAGGATCTGGTGCGCGAGTGCACTCGCGTGCTCGACACCTACCCCTGGTTGAAGGACGCCGAGGTGGGCGGTGTCGCCGGCACCATCGCCGACGTGCGCGGCACCGCCGAGTTGGTCATCGACGAGTTCGAGAAGGTGCTCGCCATCCAGCGCGCTTCGGCGGCGGCGCTCACGAAGGCCGAAGAGCGCCAGCGCCAGATCTTCTCCGACACCCGTCCCGACTCCTTCGACAGCATCGACCCCTTCCTCGAGTGCATGAAGGCGCTGCGCGCGCAGCGCGGTCACCTGGTCACGCTGCAGGAGGAGCGCTACATCGACGTGCCGCGCCTGCAGGCGCTCGCCGACGAGGCCGCCGCCAAGCTCGACGAGCTGGCCGCCAAGGCCGGCCAGTTCCTGCAGGGCGAGGCCGCGCTGCGGCCCTACCTCGACACCCACGATGCCATCGTCAAGCAAGGCGCCGACGTCAAACAGGCGGCCGAGGCCAAGCCGCTGCTCGCCGAGCTCGATCGCGTGCTCGCGGGCTTGCAGTTGCTCACCGACGTCACCGGTCAGCTCAAGATCGACGACGCCAACGTGCGCACCAAGATCCTCGAGGACATCGGCGCGGTCATCGCGCAGCTCAACCGCGCGCGCGCCGAGCTCGACGGCAAACGCCGCGAGCTGTTGAAGCGCGAGGGCGCCGCCGAGCTGGGCGCGCAGCTCAAGCTGTTCGCGCAGGCGAGCGAGAGCGCGCTGTCCTTGTGCGACACGCCGGAGCGCTGCGATCAGGAGCTGGCGCGCCTGTTGGTCACCGTGGAGGAGCTGGAGGGGCGCTTCTCGGAGATCGAGAGCGCGGTGGCCGAGCTGGCGGCGCGCCGCGAGGACGTCTTCGAGGCCTTCACCGCCAAGAAGCAGCAGTTGCTCGACGAGAAGCAGCGGCGCGCACAGCACCTGCTCGCCTCGGCCGAGCGCATCCTCGACGGCGTCAAGCGCCGCGCGCTCGCCTGCAAGAGCGTCGACGAGCTGAACACGCTGTTCGCCGCCGACCCGATGCTCGAGAAGGCGCGCGCGCTCGCCGGTGAGCTCGGCGCGCTCGGCGACAGCGTCAAAAGCGAGGAGGTGCTGGGCAAGATCAAGGCCGCACGCGCCGAGGCCGCGCGCCAGGTGCGCGATCGCAGCGAGATGCTGGTCGAGGGCGCCAGCGGCCAAGAGCTGGTGCAGCTCGGCAAGCACCGCTTCACCGTGAACACGCAGCCCTTCGACGTCACGCTGCTGCCGAGGCCCAACCACGACGGCACGCCCGGCCTGTCCTTGCACATCACCGGCACCGACTACTTCGAGCCCGTCGACGACGCCGCGCTGCTCGTCGACCTCGATCTGTTCCTCGAGCCGCTGGTCAGCGAGTCCGCGCAGGTGGCGCGCGTCGAGTACCTGGCGGGCACGCTCTACCTGGCGGCGCAGTCCGCGCAGGAGGGGCTGTCACTGGCGCGGCTCGAGGCGCTGCGCGGCGAGCACGGTGGCCTCGAGCGCTTGGTCGCGGAGGCCGCGCGCAAGCGCTACCAGGAGGGCTACGAGCGCGGCGTGCACGACGCCGACGCCGCCAAGATCCTCGCCACGCTGGTGGCGCTCGGCGCGCAGGCCGACCTGTTGCGCTTCTCGGCGCGCACGCGCGCGCTCGCGCTCATGTGGTGGCGCGCGCTCGACGACGACGCGCGCGCGCGCTTCGATGCGCGCGCCGCCGGCGCCCTGCAGGTGCTGCGCGCCTACCAGGGCTCGACGCGCGCGCACGGTCTGCTCGGGGAGCTCGGCGGCGAGCTGGCCGAGTGGGCAGAACGCGCCGGCATCGCGAGCCGGCTCGGCACCGACGCACACGACGCCGAGCGCGCCGTCCACTACCTCGCCGAGGAGCGCGCGCGCGGCGCTGCCGGCTTCGTGCTCGCGGCGGACGCGGCCCGCCTCGTCGAGACGCTCTTGGCCGAGCGCGACACGAGCGGCGATGGCCGCGACGCGCTCGCGACGCGACTGGCGGCGCTGTCGACTCGACCCGCCGATCAGCTCGCGGTCGCGCTCGCCTGGCTCGACGGCTTCGTCGCCGCCGACCCGACGCGCGCCGCCAGCGCTCCCGCCGTGCCGGAGGCTGCGCTTTCGCTGTGCGCGCCCGAGCTGCCTCGACAGGGCGCCGCGGCGCTCTCCTCCCTCGTCGTCGACGGGCTGCTGTCGCAGCACCCGCGCATCGAGGGCGGCAAGCTGTTGGTGCGGCTCGACGAGCTACTCGAGCGCGTGCGCCGCTTCACGGCCGAGCGGGTGCCGCGCTTCGAGCGCCTCAAGAAGCGACGCCTCGACGTCGTCGACGCCGCCAAGCGGCGGCTCAAGGTGGGCGAGATCCGCCCCAAGGTGCTCTCGTCCTTCGTGCGCAACAAGCTGGTCAACGACGTCTACCTGCCGCTGGTGGGCGACAACCTCGCCAAGCAGATGGGCGCGGCGGGCGACAAGAAGCGCACCGACCTGATGGGCATGCTGCTGCTCATCTCGCCGCCCGGCTACGGCAAGACCACGCTGATGGAGTACGTCGCGAGCCGCCTCGGCCTCGCCTACGTCAAGGCCAACGGCCCGGCGCTCGGCCACGACACCACCTCGCTCGATCCCGCTGAGGCGCCGAACGCCACCGCGCGCCAGGAGGTTGAGAAGATCAACTTCGCCTTCGAGATGGGCAACAACGTGTTGCTGCTCGTCGACGACATCCAGCACACGCACCCCGAGCTGTTGCAGAAGTTCATCTCGCTGTGCGACGGCACGCGCCGCGTCGAGGGCGTGTGGCGCGGCCAGTCGAAGACCTACGACCTGCGCGGCAAGAAGCTGGTCGTGTGCATGGCGGGCAACCCGTACACCGAGAGCGGCGACAAGTTCCGCATCCCCGACATGCTGGCGAACCGCGCCGACACCTACAACCTCGGCGACATCCTGGGCGGGCGCGAGCGCGAGTTCGCGCTCTCCTACGTCGAGAACGCGCTCACCTCCAACGCGGCGCTGCAACCGCTGGTGGCGCGCGACCCCGCCGACGTCCACCTGCTGATCCGCATGGCGCAGGGCGAGCAGGTCCCCACGACGGACCTGAAGCACGGCTACGCGGGCGCGGAGATCGACGAGATCGTGCGCGTCTTGCAGCGCCTGCTCACCGTGCAGCAGACGCTGCTCAAGGTGAACGCGCAGTACATCCAGAGCGCGGCCACCGACGAGCGCTTCCGCACCGAGCCGGCCTTCAAGTTGCAGGGCAGCTACCGCAACATGAACAAGCTCGCCGAGAAGGTAGTCTCGGTGATGAACGCCGACGAGCTGGAGAGACTTGTCGACGACCACTATCGCTCGGAGGCGCAGACGCTCACCACCGGCGCCGAGCACAACCTGCTCAAGCTCGCCGAGCTGCGCGGACGCCTGGGCGACACGCAACGCGCGCGCTGGGACGAGATCAAGAAGGGCTTCTTGCGCGCGCGCATGCAGGGCGGCGCCGGCGACGACCCCGCGGCGCGCGTCACCAGCACGCTCGCCGGCGTGGCCGAGCGCATCGAGCAGGTGAGCGCGGCCATCGTGGCCGCGGCCAAGGGCGGGCCGCCGAGGATCGAGATCACCACGCCCGCGCCGGTGGTGCAGGTGACCGCGCCGGCGCCCACCGTCGAGGTCAGGCTGCCGGAGCCGAAGAAGGAATCCGGCAAGGCGGACGCCGCGGCACTCGCCCAGGTGTTGCAGCGCCTCGACGCCACCATCGCGGCGCTGAGCGACGCGCAGCTCGAGGTCAACGTGACCGCGCCCGTGCCGCAGGGCATCACCGAGCTGGTGCGCCTGCAGACCATCCTGATCGAGGCGAGCCTGCTGCCGCTGGTCAAGGGACTGGCCTCGTCGATCGAGCACGAGAAGGAGAACGCCGGCCGGCTCGAGGAGGCGCTGACCGCCCTGCGCGCCATCGAGGAGCGGGGCCTGGCGCCCGCCACGACGACGAGCAGCGCCGAACCCTATCGGCCCTACAAGCCGAGGCCGGCCGGCGTGCGGCGCGAGGACGAGTGAGCAAGAAGCGCTGGCCGCCCGATCCGCTGCGCGTGTTGATCGCGAGCGCGATCGTGTTCCTCGTCGGCGCCGTCATCCTGGTCGCGCTCGCCAACCCGGTGCTCGACACCGAGGAGGCCGAGCTCGCCGCGGCGGCGGCTGCCGCCGCGGCGCAGGCGCGCGCCGCGCGCGAGCCTGAGCCGTCAGCGACCGAGCCGGTCGCGGCGGAGCCCGTCGCAAAGAAGACGCCGCACACCAAGAAAGGCCAGTTGCTGCAGCAGCAGCTCGAGGAGCGGCGCGCCAAGCTCGCGGCCGCGACCCCTGGCCGCCCCGAGCGGCCGAAGGTGAGCGTGCGCGTGGGCGGTGCCGATGCCGCGCTGGTGGAACGTGCGCTCAAGCGAAAGCTCGGCGCGTCCTTCGTCGACGACGCTGACGCGAGCTACGCGCTCACGCTGCGCGTCGATCGCAAGGCCGGCTCGGGCGTGTCGCTCAAGTGCTCGGTGGCGGTCGCCACCATGCCCGGCAAGAACCTGGTGGCGTCGTTCTCGAGCCAGGTGAGCGTGGAGGGCGAGGTGGCGGACGCGGAGCTGCTCGGTGACGCGGCGGACGCATGTGCCGGTGCGCTCGCGGAGGATCTTGGGCCGTGGCTGCGGCGCGGCAAGTAGCCGCGCGACCGTCCCGACCGCGCTACAGGTCGATCTGCGCGCCCACCTCGATGACCTTCTCGGGCGGGATCTGGAAGTAGCGGTCGGCGTTGACCGCGTTTCGCACCAAGAACGAGAACAGCATCTCGAGCACCAGCGGCATCTGTCCGCCGGGGCGTGCCAGGATGCGTTCGCGCGCCAGGTAGTAGGTGACGCGCTCCTCGTCGATGGGCAGCAGTTGCCGCCGCAGCGCAAGGTTCAGGCCGCGCGGCACGTCCGGCTGCTGCATGAAGCCGAAATTGAGCCGCACGCGCCAGAAGCCGTGACCGATCTCTTCGATCTGCAACCGATCGCGCGGCTCGACGATTGGCTGGTCTTGCGTGACGACCGTGAGCAGCACGATCTGCTTGTGCAACGACAGCGTGCGTTCGGCCAGGTGCACCAAGATGGGCGGCACGCCCTTGTCCATCGACGCCATGAATACGCCAGTGCCCGCCACCCGCTGCGCCACGGTCGCTTGGATGATCGGCCAGACGTCGTCGAAGCTCTTGAAGCGCGTCAGGTAGCTCTCGGCGATCAGGCGGCGGCCCTCGTACCAGACCAGCATGACGACGGTGATCGAGATGGCCAAGACGACCGGCACCCAGCCGCCATCCATGAACTTGGCACCGTTGGCGATGACGAACGGCACGTCGAGCGCGATGAACATCGCGGCCAGCGCCACCGCGCGCTTGCGCCAGCCAAGCCTGGTCGCCACCACGACGACGAACACGCAGGTGGTGATCAACATGGTAGCGGAGACCGCGATGCCGTAGGCCGCCGCGAGCGCGGCCGAGGAGCGGAAGCCCACCACCAGCAGGAGGCATGCGAGGCCGATCAACCAGTTGACCTCGGGGATGTAGATCTGGCCCTCCTGCTCCGCCGCGGTGTGTTTGATGGTCACGCGCGGGAAGAAGCCGAGCTGCATTGCCTGGCGCGTCAGCGAGAAGGCGCCCGAGATCATCGCTTGTGACGCGATGACGGTGGCCGCGCTCGCGAGCGCCGCCAGCGCGAAGGTGGCGGCGCCCTTCGGCACCATCTCGTAGAACAGGTTCGACACGGTGGAGGGGTCGCGCAGCGCGAGCGCCCCTTGCCCGAAGTAGGAGAGCACCAGCGCCGGCGCGACCACCAGCACCCAGCCACGCCGAATCGGCGCGGGCCCACCGAAGTGACCCATGTCGGCGTAGAGCGCCTCGCCGCCGGTGACCGCGAGGAAGACGGCGCCGAGGATGAAGATGCCGTGGAAGCCGTGCTGCACGAAGTACCCGACCGCGTGGTGCGGTGACAGCGCTTGCAGCACCGCCGGGTTCTTGACGATCTGCACGGCGCCGAGCGCGCCGATGGTGCCGAACCACAACAGGCACACCGGCCCAAAGAAGGTCCCAATCGAGCGCGTGCCTCGTTTTTGGATCCAGAACAGCCCGAAGATGATGGCGAGCGTGACGGGCACGACGAAGCGCGACAGCTCGGGCCGCGCCACCGCGATGCCCTCGACGGCGGACAACACCGAGATCGCGGGCGTGATGGCGCCGTCGCCGTAGAGCAGTGACGAACCGAGCACGACCAAGACGGCGACGCCGGCGATTTGTCGCTTGGGACCGTGACGAAAGCGTTCCGGCACCAAGGCCAACAGCGCGAACAGCCCGCCTTCGCCCTTGTTGTCCGCCCGCATGATGAACAACAGGTACTTGGTGCTGACGACCAGCATCAGCGCCCAAAACACCAGGCTGAGCACCTGCAAGACGTCGGACTCTACCAGCGCGCGGCCCCCCTCGGTCACGTGCAGGAAGGCCTCGCGCAGCGCGTACAGCGGACTGGTGCCGATGTCGCCGAACACGACCCCGAGCGCAGACAGGACGAGCGCGCTCATCTTGCGAGGCGCGTGCACGACCGAGGAGTAGACCGACGTCGTCATCACGCACACGCTACCGTCCTGACGGCGCTGGCCATCACCGACGTCGGCGCCAGCGTGACGCTTTGATGGTTCTTTGATGCGGCTTTGAGACCTCGTGAACGCGCTCCCCATTATCCCTTACGCATGACCGCCGACGGCGTCGCTCACCTCGTCTGTGCGCTCGTGTTTTACGGCGCGCTGGCGGCGCTGTTCGAGCAGCTCGGCGCGCACCTGGACCGCCGCGGGGGGGACTGGCCGTGACCGCCATCGCCATCACTGAGCGTGCTTGCCAGGTGCGTGCTGGGTTGCGACGACTCGGCGAGCGGCGCCCGATGGCTTCCCCGATCCACCCGACCGATCGACGGGCACGCGCACGGCGGAGGGCCGCAGGCTACGTGATCGCGTTGGTGGTCGTCGCGCTCACGACGCTGGCCACCCGCATGCTCGGCCTCGCCTGGCTCGCCGACGCCGACGTCGTGCTCGCCTACCTGGTGGCCATCACCATCGTCGCGGTGCGCTTCGGCATCGGCCCAGCGATCTTGGCCGCCGCCGCGTCGGTAGCGCTGTTCGATTGGTTCTTCATCCCGCCGTTCTACACGTTCACGGTCGAGAGCTCTCGGCACCTCGTCACCTTCGCCATGATGTTCGTGGTGGGCATCTTCGTCAGCGGTGTCGCGACGCGCCTGCAACGCCACGAGGCCGACGCGGTCGAGCGCGAGCGGCGCACGCATGCGCTGCTCGCGCTGACGCGCGCCACCGCGGCCGCCGGCGACGCCGACGAGGTGGCCACATCGCTCGCCACCCACGCGCGTGCGGCATTCGAACGGGAAGCGGATGTCGTACTTGGCGACGCACCACCCCCGACGTCACCGCCTGCGGCCGGCGACCTCGTCGTTCCGCTGATCTCGCAGTCCCGTGCCGAGGGGACGCTGGTGCTGCGGCAACCCACCGGCGCGCCACCAGAGCCGCTCGCGCCACACGAGCGTGAGTTGGCGGACGCCTTCGCGCGCCAGGCGGCCACCGCGCTCGAGCGGCTGCGCCTCGCGGACGATGCGCGCGCGACCGCGCTGCGACGGCGCACCGAAGAGCTGCGCGCCGCGCTCTTGAGTGCGGTGTCACACGACCTGCGCACGCCGCTCGCCACCATCACCGGCGGCGCCACGACGTTGTTGCAGGACGACGCACCGCCCTCTGAGGCCGATCGCCGCCTCTTGCTCGAGGCCATCGCGGCGCAGGCCTTCCACCTCGAGCGCTTGGTCACGAGCCTGCTCGACATGACGCGCGTCGAGGGCGGAGTGCTGACGCTGCGCCGCGAGTGGATCCCCGTCGAGGAGCTGATCGGTTCAGCGGCAGCCGCCACGCGCGCACTGCTCGCGCCCCGCCAGGTGCGCACCGACATCGCCGCCGACCTGCCCATGCTGCACGTCGACCCGGCGCTGTTCGAGCAGGTCGTGGTCAACCTGCTCGAGAACGCCGCGCGCCACACGCCTCCTTCGGCCGCCGTCACGGTGGCAGCGAGCGTCGGCAGCGACGGCCTGGTGCTGGCGGTGAGCGACGACGGCCCGGGCCTGCCCGCCGACATCGATGTCTTCGAGAAGTTCGTGCGCGGCCCGGGATCCCGCGCCGGCGGCCTCGGCCTCGGCCTCGCCATCTGCCGGGGTATCGTGGAGGCGCACGGCGGCCGCATCGTCGCCGACCGCGCCGCGCGCGGCGCGCGCTTCGTCATCACCTTGCCCGTGCCGCCACCACCGCCGACGGAGGCGGCATGACCGCCCCGGTCGTGCTGATCATCGAAGACGAGGCGCAGGTGCGCCTGTTCCTGCGCACCGCGCTCTCGGCGGCCGGCTACCGCGTCGTCGAGGCAGAGCGCGGCGCCGAGGCTGCCACCCTGGCGCGCAGTCACAACCCGGCGCTGGTGTTGCTCGATCTCGGCCTGCCCGACGCCGACGGCATCACGGTCACACGGGCGCTGCGCGAATGGTCGACGTCCCCTATCCTCGTGATCAGCGCGCGCGGCCGCGAGGAGGACAAGATCCAGGCGCTCGACGCGGGCGCGGACGACTACCTGACCAAGCCCTTCGGCACCGGTGAGCTGTTGGCGCGCATTCGTTCGGCGCTGCGCCGCTCGGTGCTCTCCGGCTCGGCCAACACCACCGTCGTCGAGGTAGAGGGCGTGCGCATCGACATGGAGCGGCGCGTGGTCACCCGCGACGGCATCGAGGTCCACCTCAAGCCCACCGAGTACAACCTGCTCGCGCTCTTGGCCAAGAACGCCGGCAAGGTGATGACCTACGGCCAGATCCTCAAGGAGGTCTGGGGCCCCGGTGCGGTCACCCACACGCACTACGTGCGCGTGCAGATGGCGGAGCTGCGAAAGAAGCTCGAGTGCGACCCGGCGCAGCCGGCGTTCCTCATCACCGAGGCGGGCGTCGGCTATCGGCTACGAGCGTAGGCGGTGACGCTCAGGGCGGACTGCAGCCGAACGTGGGCGTCGCGAGGTTGTCGGCGTGCACACCCCAGGTCCAGCCGTCCGACGTCGACAGGTAGATCGAGTCGAACGCATCGCCGTCGTTCCGGATGTACATGATCATGTCGTCGGTCCCCTGCCCGGTCGGTCCGGTGCCGCCGCACGCATAGGCATCGACGACGACGTCGGAGTCGATGAGCGACGTCGGGTCGCCCAGGGCGTTCACCTGGAAGATTGAGCCGTCGTCCTCGTCGATGGTGGGAAACGCCATGCTCGCGTAGCCGGGCGCCGACGAGTAGTAGATGACGCTCTTACCCGAGTTGTCGGTGGCGTCGTTGAAGTAGAAGCCGACCCAGATGTAGTCCGACGACGACAGGTCGACGGTGCCGTCGGCCTGCAGGCCGAAGCCGATGATCTTGACGAGCTGATGGGTCGGGTCGACGCCCGTCATGATGTCGATCGCGTCCTGCAAGTACGCGAGCGCAGTGACCGCGCCGCGGCCGGCGACGCGCACCGCCACCGGCAGCTCGTGGGTGGCATCGTCGCAGCGGTAGTCGGCCGTGGTGGTGCCGGCGTTCGGGAACGCCTGGTTGTAGGGCTGTTGCACGTTGCCGACGTCGTCGACCGCGTAGGGGAAGATCGCGACGCTGCCGGACAGGTCGGCGGGATCGATGGCGGCGGTGCCGCCGGTCACCGGCAACGTGGCGACGGTGGCCGAGCCCGCCATCGAGATGAGCCCGTTGGCGTCGAGCGGCGCGCTCCGGATCTCGAGCGTCTCCAACGGGCGCGTTCCCTGCGGCGTCACCGTGATCGAGAGCGGATCGGCGCCGATCGACGCCGGCGCGTTCCAGGTCACCGCCGGATACGCGAGCGCCACGTCGAGTGAGCTCTCGGTGGAGGAGGAGTTGCCGCGCTCGTCGGCGGCCTGGATGACGACGCGCTCGCTGCCGCTCACCAGGCCGGGCCCGGTGGTGTTGAGCCCGTTCGACGACCAGGTGCCGTCGCCGTTGTCGGTGAAGAACAGCGTGCGCTGAAAGCCGCCGGTGATCGGGCGA
This sequence comes from Deltaproteobacteria bacterium, assembly GCA_016177705.1. Classification (GTDB taxonomy): domain Bacteria; phylum Myxococcota; class UBA727; order UBA727; family VGSZ01; genus JACOUT01. Next base: position 174,573 of record JACOUT010000010.1, on the reverse strand, counting down.
TCCGGCAGCGTCGCCGACACGCTCGCCACGTCGCTCGGGTCCGAGGCCGCGATCACGATCTCGCCCTGGCAGCCGACGGCGACGCCCGCGGCGGGTGTCACCAGCGCCACCGTCGGCCCGTCGGCGTCATCGACCGGGCAGGTCGACGGGTTGCAGTCGCTGTCCGCCACGTTGCCGCAGTCGTCGTCGGCGCCAGGGTTGGTGGCGGCGTCCTGATCGTTGCAGTCGTCGCCCGGCTCGCCGATGAGCGGCACGGCGGCGTCGAAGCCGTCGCCGTCGCAGTCGGAAAGCGAGCCGCCCTCGGCGATGGCGACGGCGACGATCGCGTCGGCGGGCGAACAGTCGACGCCGTCGTCGACGCCGTCGCTGTCGCTGTCGCCGTCGGCCGGGTCGGCGCCCAGGATCAGCTCGAGCAGCAGGCCGAGGCCGTCGCCGTCGTCGTCGCCGCCGTCGCCGGGCCTGCCGACCGTGTCGATGGGCTGGGAAAAGCTGGGCTCGGCCGCTTGTCCCTGCGCCACCGTGAACAGATCGGAGGTGAGGCGCCCGAGGAAGACGCGCCCGCCGCCACCGGCCGCGACGACGCCGGTGAAGACGATCTCGAGCGTGTACTCGCCGGGCGACGCCTGGAGAAAGCCGGTGAAGGTGACGCCGTCGTCGCCGCGCGACAGCTCGACCGCGGCGAGCGCGCTGCCGCCGCGCGGCACGAGCACGGCGGAGGCGCCGAGCTCGGCGACGACGTCGAGCGCCTGGCGCACCAGCGCGGGCGCCGCCACGCCGAGGTCGGGCGCCTCGTGACACGAGAGCGCCAGCAGCAGCGCGCCAACGAGGGGGAGCGAGCACGCGCGGCGCATCACTGCGCCCCCGCGAACACCTGGTCGGCGTTCAGTTGCACGGCGACGCCGGTCTGGCCGCCGCCGAGGAAGAGCACCACGCCCGTGACCGCGGCGGCGGTCGCCACCACGCCCGCGCCGGTGCCGGTCCAGAACCACCACGTGGTGTAGAAGGGCGCCTCGTCGACCTCGAGCGCCACCGCCACGCTCAGCACCTGATCGCGCTCGACGATGATCCAGCGCAAGAGCGGCTTCATGCCGTCAGCCTGGACCTCGAGCCGGTGCGCGCCCACCACCACGCCGCCCATCTGCCCCGCGGGCGCGGTGCCGCGCACGCTGCCGTCGAGGATCAGGCGCGCGCCCGGCGGCGCGCCGACGACATCGAGCACGCCCACCGGCGGCGGCTCGCCCGCCAACAACTTGTCGACGACGGGGCGGGCCAGCGACAGCAGCAGCAGCGACTCGCCGCCCCAGGTCTCGGTGACGCGCGCGCGCACGCTCGCCGTGTGCGCGTCGACCACGCTGACCGACAGGATCAACGCGCCCTCGACCTTGGAGAGGCGCGGCGCCACGATGGCGTCGGCGCCGAGCGCGTTGGCCAGCTCGGCCAGGCACGAGTCGCCCTCCTTGCAGCTGCCGAGGATGGCGCGCTCCTTCTCGTGCTGCAGCATGCTGATCATCTCGTCGGAGGAGATGACCTCGCCGCCGGTGCGCTCGCGCAGCGCCTCGGCGAGCTTGGCCGCCACCTGCGGGCCCACCGCCGGATCGAGCCCGCCGCCGACCTCCGTTCGCATGACCGCGTAGCGCGGCGGCGGCGCAGGTGCCTGCGAGACTTGGGTCAGCGCGATCATCACCAAGGCAGCAAGCACACGCGCCTCCGCCGGCCGCGACGCCGTGCTGGAAGCATACGCCAGCGAACCCGCTGCCCGTCTACTCGACGCCGCGCGCGGGTTTGACAGCGACGCTGAGCGCACGCGACCCTGTCGCCGTGAGCGAGCAACGAACGCCAGCGGTGCAAGGCGCGCTCTTCGCCGTCGTCGTGCTGACGGCGATGAACCTGCTCAACTACATCGATCGCTGGGTGCCGTCGGCGGTCAAGGACCTGTTCAAGGCCGACCTGCACCTCACCGACACGCAGACCAGCCTGCCGCTGTCGGCCTTCATCCTCGTCTACATGGTGGCGAGCCCCATCTTCGGCTCGCTCGCCGACAAGGCGCCGCGCAAGGTGCTGATCGCCGCCGGCGTCGCGATCTGGTCGCTCGCCACCGCGGCCGCGGCCTTCGCCAACGACTTCACCACGCTCTTGATCGCGCGCGCCGCCGTCGGCATCGGCGAGGCCGCCTACGCGACCATCGCGCCCGCCATCCTCGCCGACTACTTCCCGCCCGAGAAGCGCAACCGCATCTTCACCATCTTCTACATCGCCACGCCGGTCGGCTCCGCCATCGGCTTCGTGCTCGGCGGCGTGCTCGGAGCGGCGTGGGGTTGGCGCGCAGCGTTCCTCGCCGTCGGCCTGCCGGGCCTGTTGGTGGCGCTGCTCGCGCTCGTCATGCGCGACCCGCCGCGCGGCCAGTTCGACGCCGAGAGCGCGCCGCCGCCACCGTGGGGGGTCGCGCTGCGTCAGCTCGCCAACAACCGCGCGTACCTCTACACGGTGGCCGGCTACGTCGCCGTCACCTTCGCCACCGGCGGCATCGCCGACTGGTTCGCCACCTACCTGTCGCGCCACCGCGGCTTCGAGCTGGCGCACGCGGCGGCGGCGCTCGGGCAGGCCGCGGTCATCGGCGGCATCGTCGGCACCGCGCTCGGCGGCGTGCTCGCCGACCGATTGAAGGGCCGCGTGCGCCAGCCCTACCTGTTCGTAAGCGCCTTCTCGATGCTGCCGGCCGCCGCGCTCGCGCTGGTGGCGCTCTACGTCGTCGAGGGCGCGTTCGCCATCATGGCGTGCGTGACCGCCGCGCAGGTGTTCCTGTGGATGTACAACGCGCCGGTCAACGCGCTCATCGTCAACAGCGTCGACGCCGGCATGCGGGCGCGCGCCTTCGGCTTGTCGATCCTCGCCATCCACGTGCTCGGCGATGTCTTGAGCCCGCCGTTGATCGGCGCCATCTCGGACGCCACCGACGGCAACCTGCCGCTCGCGCTCGCGCTCGTGCCCGTCTTCATCGTGCTCGGCGGCGTCGTCTGGGCGATCGGCTGGCGGCGGGTGGACTGAACCCGCGATTCCCGGCAGCCGCAACCTCTGCCATACGACCGCCCATGTCCGACACCCCTGCGCCCCCGCAGCGCCTGCTCCCGCGGCTCTTCCCCATCGGCAGCCCGGGCTACTACGTGCTGCTCGCGGCCATCGCCATCTTCATCCTCGGCCCGCTCGGCGGCATCACCGCCAGCTACATGAACTTCTCGCTCGGCTTCTTCGTCGGTGGGCAGGTCTTGGCCGGCATCCTCGGCTCGACGGTGACGTACTTCTACGGACCCGAGGGCAAGCACGGCGCCAACTACATGCAGACCATGGCGGCATCGGTCGCCACCATGGCGGCGATGGGCGTGTTGTTGCAGGCGATGCTGTGGCTCGGCCTGCCTGAGCCGCCCACCTGGAAGCTGATGGCGTTCTACACGTGCATCGGCATGTTCGGCGTCGGCGTCGGCATGCTGTACACGCCCATCCTCGTCGATCGCCTGCAGCTCACCTACCCGTCGGGCCTGGCGGTCGCCAACATTCTGCGCGCGCTCACCGACGTCCGTTTGCTCAAGCGCAGCGTGGCGCAGCTCTTCTCCGGCATCGGCATCGGCGCGCTGGTGCCGCTGTTCATCGAGAAGGGCGCGGCCGCTGGCCTCGGCGCCGCCAAGTGGCTCGGCGGCACCGGCATCAGCACCTCGACGCTCGGCGCCGGCATGATCGTGGGCGCGCGCATCACCATCCCGGCCATCACCTACGGCCTGGCGTGGAGCTGGATGACGCCGTGGCTGCGCACGCAGGGCTGGCTCGGCGCCGAGGATCCCTACCGCAAGTTCGCCTTCATCGTCGCGCTCGGCACCATCATGGGCGCCGCCATCGTCGACATCAGCATCATCCTGTTTCAGGCCTGGCGGCGCATCGCCGCGCAGCGCGCGCAGGCGGCCGACCCGGCCAACGTGCCCGTGGCACACGGCGAGGAATGGAAGCGCACCAACACCCGTGGCCTGCTCGTCTGGGTCGCGGTGTGGGGCGTGCTCCTGACGCTGTCCGCGGTGTTCCTGCTCGACATCGGCCTCGGCTGGGTGTTGCTCGCCATCGCGCTCGTGTTCGTGTTCATGATGGTCAACGGCATCTCGCTCGGCATCTCCGACTCGAACCCGATCTCGTCGGCCTTCGTCGTCACCGTGGTGATCATGGCCGGCCTCGGGCTCGGACAGCCGCTGGTCGCGCTGCTCGCCGGCTCCATCCTCCTCGTCGCCACCGCGGTCGGCTGCGACATGCAGCAGGACCGCTCCACCGGCTGGCGCCTCGGCACCAACCGCAGCATTCAGTTCCGCTACCAGGTGATCGGCATCTTCATGGGCGCGGTGCTGGCGGTGTTCATGGCCAAGCTGTTCATGGAGGCCTACCCGGTCTTGAAGGAGAACCTGTTCGCGCATCCCGAGCTGAAGGAGAAGCTCGACCCCGAGGGCAAGTGGCAGAGCGCCATGACCTACAAGTTCGTCGGCGCCGTGGTCGGCCTGACGAACCCCAAGCCCTACCAGATCCCGGCCATGCTGATCGGCGTCGGCATCGGCTTCGCTTTCGAAGTGGTGCGCAAGCTGGTCAAGACCAACGCGCGCTATCAGGAGTGGAAGAAGACCGGCGGCGGCAGCGTCTTCGACTTCGTGTTCGACGCCTTCCTGGCGCCCTCGCCCTACGCGTCGTCGTTCGCCGGCTTCGTCGACCTGCCGACGTCGCTGTGGTTCGGCACCGGCGGCGTGGTGTCGAGCGCGTGGAACACCATCAGCAAGCGCCTGCTGCCAAAGAAGGCAGAGGACGCGGAGCTGCCCGAGGACATGTCGACGACGTCGTTGGCGGGCGGCGGCTTGATCGCCGGTGATGCCATCGCCGCCCTGGTGCTCGGCATCATCGGCCTGCTGGCGCTCGTGAAGTAGTCGACCTCGACGAGGATCGCATGGCCAACGCACGTACCCTGCCCGGCTGGCTCACCCCGCGCGAGCGCGTGGCGCTCGCGGTCGTCGCCAAGCGCACGAGCTGGCGCCCAGGCAGCATGGGCGGCGGCTACGAGAAGCTCGACCTGATGGGTGACGTCGCCACCCTGCGGTTGGTGCGGCGCGCGCTCGACGCGCTGGGCGGCCCGCTGGTGTTTCACGCGGCGCTGCACCGCTACCCGATCGGCAGCACCTTGCCTGCGCACGTCGACGAGGCGACGCCGGGGTGCTGCCAGATCCAGTTGCACGCGCTGGTGGTGGGCAGCGGCGGCGGGCTCTTCTACCTCGGCGGCGAAGAGGTGCCGCTCGACGACGGTGACGCCGTGCTGTTCCGGCCCGACCTGCTCAAGCACCAGCTCACCGCGGTGGAGGGCAACGCGCGCCTGGTCTTGTCGGTGGGCGCCGAGGTAGAGCCCGAGCACGCGCGGCGCATCGAGCTCGCGTGAGCACTCAAGGGACATCGAAAAATCGAGCGAGGCAAGGCGCCCGCCGAGGAGCGAAGCGACATCCTCCTCGTGGAGGTGAGCGAGCACCGCAGGCGGGCAACGCAGCCGCAGCCGATTTTGCGATGGACCTTCAGCTCGGCGGGCCGAGCTGCTTCGAGAGCGCCGCGCTCACCTTGGCGAAGAGCGCATCCGCCTTCTTCATGATGCTCGGATCGTTGGCGGCCGCATGCACCAGCGGCTCGCCGGTGTCGACGTAGTCCTTGACCTGCGGCAGCACGTGCACGTGAAGCTGGCGCACCATCAGGTGCTGCGGCGGGTTGATCCAGATGCCCGAGGGCGGCGCGTGGGTGACGTCGGAGAGCGCGTCCGACACGTGCGCGGCGATGCGCGCCAGCTCGGCGAGCGTGGCGGCGTCGGCCTCCACCGGGAACATCATCTGCTTCTTCGGCACCACCAGCGCCTTCGGGCACGGCGCGAACAGATCGACCAGCACCATCACGCGCGGGTTCTCCCAGAGGACGCGCTCCTTGGCGCGCGCCACCGGATCGTTCATCGCGATGGGTGTGAACGGGTCGCGCTTCTTCTGGATGCGCGGGCGGCGCTCGACGACGACCTTGGACAGCGTGTTGTCGATGTGCTTGGGGGTCTTGGTCAGATCGCCCAGGTGCGTGCGCGCCAGCGTGCGCACGCGCTTGTCGTTCTGCTCGAAGAAGGTGTCGACGATCGAGGCCTGATCGTCGGGCGTCAACGCGCCGCCGTTCGAGCGCGCCGCGCTCTGCAACACCTGCTGCAGCTCGGGCATCAGCTCCTGCTGCGCCAGCTCGTGCGCGGTCGCCTCGAGCGTGGCGGTGCGCCAGTCGGCGAGCAGGTCGGGCACCGCGGTGCGCGTGGGGCCGGCGCCGGCGACGGCGCCGGTGCGCAAGCGCAGGTCGGCCTCGGTCGAGACCTGCCCTCCCTCGGCGAAGCGGTCGATGCGCTCCTCGCCGCCGGTGGTCGTCGAGGGGACGACGTTGGCGGCCGTCGTCGCGTTGCGCACGCGCGTAGTCGACGACAGGTTGCGGCGTTGGGTGGTGGTGGTGCGGGCTTCGCGGACGGTGGCCATGAGCGATGCTAGCCGAAAGTCCAGTTCTTCTGCTGTGGCGTCGATCCTGCTATTGGCGACCCGTCTGCCGACGTGTCCTCCCGGGAGCTTTTCATGGCGGTGTTCGAGGTCTTCATCCCCGCGCGCGAGGCGGACGCGCCCAACGTCACCCTGACCCTCGAGGGTCGCAACTGGATCGAGGCGCTGCGCTCCGGGCTCAAGAGCATCGGCGAGGGCGGTGAGGCCATCGCCAACGTCATGTGCGACGTCAAAGAGGACGGCTCCATCCACGTCACCGACGTGACCACGCGGCGGGTCTTCCGCCTGCGCGAGCAGAAGGGGGCCACGGGCGCGCCGGCGTCGGCGCCGACGCCGGCGCCAAAGAGCGAGCCACCGCCCGCGGCGGCGCGCGTGCCGACGTCGCCAGGCACGGCCGTGCCGGGCGTCGGCGACTTCATGGCGCCCTCGCCCAAGACGATGCTGCAATTCAAGGCCGTCAAGCCGGAGCCCGCGGGCCCTGAGGTGAACAGCCTGCCCGACGTCACCGAGCGCGTGCCGGTGCCGCAGCCCACGGCCGCGCCCGCCGCCGCGGCCGCCCCTGCAGCCGCCCCCGCTGCCGCTGCCGCGCGCACCGCCACACCCGCGTCCGTGCCGGCGCGCACGGCCACGCCGGCGCCGGCGCGCTCCGCCACGCCCGGGCCGTTCTCGCGCGCCACGCCCGCGCAGGGGGTGCCGGCGCCGCGCCAGGCCACCGGGCCGATGAAGCCCGTCTCGCCGCAGGTGCTCGACAGCGACACCGCGAAGATCCCAGTGTGGAAGAGCACCACGGACGAGACCGAGCGGCAGCGCAGCGCGGCGCCGCCGACCCCGCGCGGCGTGCCCGCGCCCGCGCCGCGGCGTCCGTCCGGGCAGTTCGCGCTCGCGCCGCAACCGCAGGCCCGCGAGGAGTCGCGACCGCAGCCGACCGATCCCAAGATCGGCCGCGCCACCGGCCAGCCGGTCGACGTCACCGACGCCATCGCGGCGGTGTTCGACGCCACCCAGGATCTGTACCTCGAGCAGCGGCAGTCGCCGGAGAAGGTGGCGGCCAAGCTGCTGGACATCGCGCTCGCCCACATCCCCGCTGAATCGGGCACCTTCTATCTGGCCGACGTCAACGGACACGAGCTTACCTTTGCCGCAGTGCGTGGTCCCATGGCAGAGGCCTTGAAGCGCTCCGGCATGACGGTGCCTTTGGGACAGGGCATCATCGGCTTCTGCGCGCAGGAGGGCATCTGTCTGTCGGTCTCCGATCTCCAGAAGGACCCCCGCTGGTTGTCGTCGGTCGGCAAGAAGCTCGCGTACCAGGCGAAGGACACGCTGTGCGCCAGCGCCGAGAAGGACGGCCGGCTGTTCGGCGCCGTGCAGCTCATCAACTCGAAGAAGGGCTTCGACGCGACGCACATGGAGGTGCTGCGCTTCATCGGCCTCACCGCCGCCGCGCTGCTCGAACGCATCGAGGCCGCCGGCTGACGCCGACCCGGGGGCGCGCTCGTGCCTGACCTGGACGTGCAAATCTCGGGCGGCGAGGTGCTCATCCTCGTCGTCGGTTTGGTGCTGTCGGTCGTGTATTCGGCGGCCGAGACGGCGTTGTCAGCGCTGTCGGAGGCGAAGACGCGCGCCATCATCGACGCGGGCGGGCGCCGCGCGCGCTTGCTCCAGTTCTGGATCGACAAGCCGCAACACGCGATCACGACGACGCTGACCGGCAAGAAGGCCGCGAACACGACCGTCGCCGTGCTGGCGGCGCTGGTCGCCGATCGCATGTTCTCGAGTATCTGGGTCGACGTCGGCGTGGCGGTCGCGGTCATCGCGCTCTTGCTGCTCGGTGAGCTGACGCCGCGCGCCTTCGCCAAGGTGAACGCAGCCGCCGTGGCGCCGACCTTGATGCCGTTCGTGCTCGCCACCTACGTGGTGAGCTTTCCGCTCGTCTGGGCCTTCACGCGCTTCTCCGCGTTCCTGCGGCGCGCCTCGGGGGGCGGCACGGCGCACGAGGGGCCGAACGTGACTGAGGACGAGCTGTTGTCGAGCATTCAGCTCGCCTCCAAGGAGGGCGTGCTCGACAAGGCGTCGGGGCGGATGCTCAAGTCAATCTTCGATCTGGGCGACACGCTGGTGCGCGAGGTGATGGTGCCGCGCACCGAGATCTCGTCGGTGCCCATCGGCGCCACCCTCGACGAGGTGCTGGCCGAGGTGCATGAGAAGGGCCACTCGCGCCTGCCGGTGTTCGACGACAACCTCGACGAGGTGAAGGGCTTCTTTCACACCAAGGATCTGTTGAACGTGCTGGCGGAGAAGAAGCCCTTCTCGCTCAAGGACCACCTGCGACCGATGCTGTTCGTGCCCGAGCTGATGCGCACGAGCGATCTGCTCAAGTTGTTTCAGAAGAAGAAGACCCACCTTGCCGTGGTGGTCGACGAGTACGGCGGCACCGCCGGCATCGTCGCGTTCGAGGACGTGCTCGAGGAGATCGTCGGCCCCATCCACGACGAGCACGACGAGGACGAGACGCCGGTCAAGCGCCTCGAGGACGGCCGGCTGCTCGCCGAGGGACGCGCCAGCCTCTACGAGATCGGCGAGGCGCTCGGGCTGCAGTTCCCGACCGACAGCGGCTACGAGACGCTCGGCGGCTTCTTGATCGCGCGCACCGGCCGCATGCCACAGCGAGGTGACCGCGTCGCCTTCGCCGGTCACACCTTCGTCGTGCGCGACGCCGACGAGAAGCGCGTAGCGCGCGTCGAGATCGAGGCGCAGCGCGGCACCCAGCCGCCCATCCTCGCCAACGAGCGGCGGGAGACCAGCGGCCCGACGGCGGCTGCGCCCGGCGAGGTGAGCGGGCCGGTGCGCCCGCCCGAGCCCCCGCCGCCGTCGTCGGAGACGGCGCCCGCGACCACGCCGCCCACGGAGGTGGAGGGCGAGGCCAAGGGCGGGGACGATCGACCGCGGCCGCGGCTCGTCAAGGGCTGACGGGGGTCAACTACGGCACCTTGCCCTTGGGCACGCCGGTGGCGAGCGTGCGCTCGGCGCGATCGAGCGTACCGGCCCCCGAGGAGAGCTTGGCGTCGCGGTGCGGGTCGGGCTCGATCACCGAGCCGCGCTGCGCGGTCGGGTGCGCGGTCGCCAACGGGTGCGCCGCCCCCGGATGGGCCGACGACAACGTGCGGCGCTCGTCGGCGACGTGCGACTCGGGCGCGTGCGGCGCGGCGCGCGGCATCGATGGCGCCTGCGGGTGACCGAAGAACAGATCGGCGAGGTCGCGCGGCACGTCCGGCGCGAGCAGGCGCGCCTGCTGCTCGCCCTCGGCGAGCACGGCGGCGACCACGCCCGCCACTTCGGCGGCGCGACTGTGCGAGACGTGCGCGCGCGCCGCCACGCGGTCGATCAAGTCGGCGTGGTCACGCACGCCCTCGTCACCCGGCTCGAAGGCGGTGGTGTCTCCGCTGCTGCGCGCGGCGACGCTGCGTCCATACGCGCTCAACCAGGGTGCGAGGAGGCACAGCGCTGCATGAGTGGTGCGGGTCCGCTCGTCGCGGTCGCCGCCGGCGCGGCGCTCGATCTCGTCGTGGAAGCTGGTCATCGGTCACCTCGGTGCCGCAGCCAAGCCCGGCCGCCGGCCCATCGCCCCTCATCGAGCAAGATCCGCGCCGTTGCCCTGCGAGCGCCGGCGGCGCCGACGGCGTCGAAGCCGTACCGCTCGCGGATGGTGTCGACGCTCAGGTGCAAGCGCTCCTTGGCGTCGAGCTCGAGCTCGAGCTGCGGCTCGGGCTCGCGCAGGTTGCTGAGCTGAATGCCGACGAGGCGCACCGGCATCCTCCTGGTGCGCGTCTTCCGATAGAGGTCGAGCACGACGGGGAGCACGTCGATCTCCGAGTTGGTCGGGTGAAAGGTGCGGCTGCGCGTCAGCGTCTCGAAGTCCGAGTAGCGCAGCTTGAGCGTGACGGTGCGCGCCCGCACGCCGCGCTTGCGCGCGCGCCAACAGACGCGCTCGACCAGCGCGCACAGGCGCGCTTCGACGTCACCCGGCACGCGCAGATCCTCCTCGAAGGTGCGCTCGTTCGAGATGCTGCCGAGCGTCTCGCCCTCGGGATCGTGCTCGCGAAAGGCCGGCCGCTCGCGGCCGAGCTGGGTGCCAGCAACGGCGACGACGCCGCGCGCGCGCAGGATCAGATCGCCGGCGCGCACGCCAAAGAACGACTTCACTTCGTCGACGCGCGTGCCGGCGAGCTGGCCGAGCGTGTGGATGCCGAGCTCGCGCAAGCGCTGCTCGCCGACGGGGCCGATGCCGGGGAGCTTGTGCACCGGCAGCGGCGCGAGAAAGGCGGCCTCGTCGCCGGCGCGGACCAGCCGCACGCCGGCGGGCTTGGCGACGCCTGACGCCACCTTGGCGATGGTCTTGCTCGCGCCGATGCCACAGCTCGAGGGCAGGCCGAGCTCGCGCTTGATGGTCGCGGTCATCTCGCGACAGACGCGCTCGATGGTGGCGTCGCCGTCGACGTCGCTGGGGTGGCGATACAGCTCCTCGCAGCCGTGGAAGTCGAGGTACATCTCGTCGATGCTGGCGACGCGGCTCTCGGGCGTGAAGCCCTGCGCGATCAGCCGGACCTTGTGCGCGTACTCCGAGTAGACGCCGTGCGTCCCCGGCAGGAACACGGTGTCTTTCGGCGCGAGCCGATCGGCGTCGCGCAGCGAGATGCCCGAGCGCACGCCGAAGGGGCGCACCTCGTAGCTCGCCGCCAGCACCACGCCGCGCGCGCCGCGATGGCCACCGACGACGACGGGTCGCCCGACCAGCTCCGGGTGCAACAGGCGCTCGACCGACACGAAGAAGGTGTCGAGGTCGAGACAGGCGATGCGTGCCAGCGGTTGCATGTCAGCCATACTGAACCCCGGTTCAGTATGGCACAGCAAACAGGGGAGGATTGATGGCGGCGCGTTACAAACGCTGACCGTCTCGTCACGCTCGTTTCCTTTGGAAAACAACTGGTTACATCGCGAGGCGGGATTGACTCACGCGTCAACTCCGCGTCCCATCGGGGCCCGCTCGGGAGGTGACATGCGCCGACCGCCCCATCCTCGCTCGCGCGCGCCGCGCGCCGCGCTCGCGCTCGCAACCTTCGCCGCGCTCGCGTGCGACCAGCAAGCCGCCACGCCGCCGCCGCCGCTGACGCTGACGGCCGAGCGCACGCAGCTTCAGGCCGACGGCCTCGACGCAACGACACTGATAGCGACGGTGCCGGGGGCGCCGGGCGGCGTCGTGGTCGCCTTCTCCTCGAGCGGCGGGCTGTTGTCGTCGTCGGCCGCGGTGCCGGACGAGGACGGCAGCGCGCGCGTCACGCTCACCGCCGACACCGAGGACGCGCTGCTCGGCCGCCCCGACAAGCCGGTGACCGTGCGCGCCACCGTGGTGTGGGACGTGAACCTCGAGGACACGGCCACCGCCGAGCTGTCGTTCGTGACACCGACCTCGGGCGCGCCGTCGTTGCACCTGACCGCCGATCCACCGGCCGCGCTCGCCGACGGCGCCTCCGTGATCACGCTGACGCTCGGCGCGCGCCGCCTGCCGGCGGGCTCGAGCGTCGCGCTGTCGACGAGCGCGGGCGCGCTCTCGGCCGACAGCGTCGTGGTCGCGGACGACGGCGCCGGCGGCACCAGTGCCACCTTCACGCTGCAAGCGCCCGCCGCCCCCGCCGAGGCCATCGTGACCGCGCGCGAGCCCTCGGGTGTCTCCGCCACCGCGCTCGTGCGCTTCGTCGCGGACGGCGAGGCGCAGTTCGACCTGACCGGCACCTTCGCGCAGCTCTCGCCGGCGCGCGTCAAGATGACCGCCGGCACCTTGACGCCGAACCCGCAGTGCGTGGTGGCGCCGGCCATCATCCGCGTGCAGATGGTGCAGGAGGGCGATCACGTCGTCGCCGACTGGCAAACCTGCTTCGTCACCTTGGCGCCGGTGATCAGCATCGTCGGCGAGGTGACCAACACAGCGCCGCCCGCCTTCACCGACGCCATCCCCCTGGTGCACGCCGAGTTCGCGCTCTCGGGCACCGCGCTCGGCGCCGCCTTCGACCCGCCGCCCTCGGTGGTGATCTCGGGCGCCGAGCTGGCCGATCCCGAGGGCGAGTCCTTGCCCTCGTCCGAGGACGACGAGCGCGTTCGCGACTCGGACGGCGACGGCAATCCCGGAGTCACCGTGGTCAACTCCGTCGGCGGCGAGCAGAACATCACCTTCCGAAACCGCGGCGATACGCGCGGCGTCATCGAGTCGGGCAACCGCATCGTCGGCGCCGACGTCGGCTCCATGTCTGCCCTGCCCGAGTCGAGCGTGCTCGGAGTCGGCAACAACTTCCTACCCGAGTTCGAGAGCGTGCCGAGCGTGTTCGAGGTGGTGCGCGTCGACGGTCGCGACGGCGCCCCCGACCTCGACACCAACGGCGACGGCGAGGTCGACTGCGACGAGATCGTCGACGCGCAGACCTTCATCTTCTCCATCGCGGCGCCCGAGACGCCGCTCGACTGCGCGGGGGTGCCGTGATGACGCGCGCGTGCTTGGGCTTCCTCGTGGTGTCCTTCGTCGTCGCCTGCGGCGCGCCGCCGCCGCCCGCGCGCGTCGTCGTCGCCAACCAGCAGCCGGTGGCGCTGTTGACGCTGCCCGGCGAGGCCGCGGCCGGTATGGAGTGCGCCTTCGACGCGTCGGCCAGCCTCGACGTCGACGGCCGCCTCGTCTCTTGGTCGCTGTCGTTTGGCGACGACACGCCGCCCGAGGTGCTCGCCGAGGGCAGCGCGCCCACTTGGCAGCACCAGTACCAAAGCGCGGGCCGCTTCGTGGTGCAGCTCGAGGTCACCGACGACGGCGGCCTGATCGGGCGCGCGCGTTTGCCGCTCGAGGTGGCGCCGCCGCCCGACTCCGGTCTGCCCACGCTCGATGCGCTCGAGCTGACGCAGAACGGCGCGGCACTGGCCGAGGGCGCGCGCGTCGCCGCCGGCAGCACGCTCGACGTCACGGTGCGCGCCAGCGACGCCGAGGGCAACCTGGAGAGCGCGCTCGTCGAGCTCGGCGAGACAGCCGTCAGCGTCGACGTCACGGCCGGCGGCGGGATCTCGGGCGGCGGCGCGGCCGCGTTGGGGGTGCCGGCGACGACCGGCGCGGCGGTGCTGCGCGCGAGCGCGCTCGATCGCTACGGCAACCGCTCGGCGCCCCGCGAGCACGCGCTGCTCGTCGTCGACGCCGCCAGCGACAGCGACGGCGACGGGCTGCCTGATTTGGTTGACCCCGCGCCCGACGTCGAAAACGGCCTTCTGGCCGAGGCCTTCCTGCTCGGTGCCTTGTTCGACGACGGCACCATCCCCACCGACCTGTTCGGCAACCAGCGCGCAGAGCGCGTGCTGGAGGAGCTCGACGAGGCGACGCCCGCCGCGTCCTCGTCGCGCCCGGCGGGATGGCTCACGCATGCGCCGAGCGCCGCCGTGCTCGACGAGCTGGTGCCGGGCGCGCCCGCGGCGCCTGGCGGCTTCGTGGTGCGCTACACGGGCTTCCTCGAGCCGCCGCCCAACGCCGACGCGGTGGTGATCGAGATCGAGGCGGACGACCTCGGCGTCGTGCTGCTCGGCGGCGAGGTGGTCGCCTCCGCCGACGAGGAGTACGCGAGCGACTTCTTCCGCTTCGACCGCGCGCCCAGCCGCACCGAAGAACTGCCCATCGATGGCCGCACGCCGGTCGTCATCGTGGTGGGCGACGGTCCGGAGGCGCCGACCTCGTGGAGCGTGCGCTTCGACTTCCGCGCCAACGGCCAGAGCGTGCTGGTACCCGAGGCGGTCGGCATCGCGTCCTTCACCGTGAGGTAGCTCGATGGAGATCGCGCCCTTCCTTCATCCGGCAGCAAGCGCCGTCGTGTTCGGCGCCGGCTCGGCCGCGCGCGCGGGGTCGCAGGGGCCGCTCAAGCGTGCCCAGCGCGTCGCCGTCATCACCGATCGGGGCGTGCGCGTCGCCGGCCTGCTCGAGGGCCCGCTCGCCTCGCTCGGCGCGCGCGCGGTCCTGATCGACGACGGCGTGGTGCCGGACGCCGACGTGCGCCACGTCGACGACCTGGCCGGGCGGGCGCGCGAGCTCGGCGTCGACGGGCTGCTCGCGGTCGGCGGCGGCTCGGTGATGGACACCGCCAAGGGCGTGGCCGCCGTGCTCGCCAAGGGCAAGCGGCTCGCCGAGCTCGAGGGCATGGCGACCATCCGCACCACGGTGGCGCCGCTCGTGTGCGTGCCGACGACGGCGGGCACCGGCTCGGAGGCGACCCAGTTCGCCGTCATCAAGGACCACCTCGAGGGCAGGAAGCGCGTGCTGATGGACAGCGCGCTGTTGCCCGCGTGCGCCTTCCTCGATCCGACGCTGCTGGTCGGCCTGCCGCGCGGCATCACGGCCGCCACGGGCGTCGACGCCGTCAGTCACGCGCTCGAGGCGCTGGCGAGCCGGCTGCACAACCCGATCGCGAGCGCGCTCGCGGTCGAGGCGCTGCGCCGCTTGCTCGGCGACGATGCCGCGCTCGCCAAGAGCCTGCGCGCGCCCGACGACGTCGGGGCGCGCGGCGCTTGTCTGCTCGCCGCCAACCTGGCCGGACAAGCGATCTCCGCGGCCATGCTCGGCGCCTGTCACGCCTTCGGCCACGCTCTTGGCGCGCACAAGGGCGTGCCGCACGGCGTGGCCAACGGCGTGTTCCTGCTCGCCGTGCTGCGCGAAAACCTCGCCGAGGCGCGGCCGCTCTACGCCGAGGCCGCGGGCGCGCTCGGCCTACGCGACGCCGAGGCGCTGTTCGGCTTGGTCGAGCGCACCGTGCACGAGATCGCGGGCATCCCGCGCACGCTCGGGGCGATCGGCGTCGTCGACGCCGACGTCGAGGCGCTGGTGCAGCTCACGCTCGGCGACGCCGATCTCGGC
The DNA here is from genome assembly GCA_016177705.1 of Deltaproteobacteria bacterium. Lineage (GTDB taxonomy): Bacteria > Myxococcota > UBA727 > UBA727 > VGSZ01 > JACOUT01. Next base: position 159,081 of record JACOUT010000010.1, on the reverse strand, counting down.
ACCAACCCGGTGGCGCTCGACGAGCCGGCGGTGCGCCGCATGATCAGCGCGCTGCGCTGAACGGAGATCACCTGGCCCGCGGCGGCGGCGGGCGCGAGTCGGTAGACCGTCGGCATGGGCTCTTCACCGTTGCTCGCGCGCTTCTCGCTCGACCTGCACTGGCCGACCACCGATCCGTTCCTGTTCTGCGCCCACCATCACGACCGCTATCCCAAGGGTGACGGCGCGCTCGCCCCGGCGGCGCCGCTTACCGGCCGCGAGCTCGGCCAGGACTTCGCTGGCAAGGACGGCTGGCGCATGTACCACGGGCAGCGCGTGCCGGGCTTCCCGCAGCACCCGCACCGCGGCTTCGAGACCATCACCATCGTGAAGCGCGGCTTCTGCGACCACGCGGACTCGCTCGGCGCCAAGGCGCGCTTTGGCGCCGGCGACGTGCAGTGGGTGACGGCGGGCCGCGGCATCGTCCACTCGGAGATGTTCCCGCTGTTGCGCGTCGACGCCGACAACCCGCTGGAGCTGTTTCAGCTCTGGCTCAACCTGCCGCGCGCCCACAAGATGGTCGAGCCGTGCTTCACCATGCAGTGGCGCGAGCAAGTGCCGACGCGCACCGTCACCGACGACGCCGGCCGGCGCACCGTCGTCACCGTGGTGGCAGGCACGTTCGACGACACGCGCGCGCTGGCGCCGCCGCCGCACAGCTACGCGACCAAGCCAGAGAGCGACGTCGCGGTTTGGCTGCTGTCGCTCGAGGCGGGCGCGCGCGTGCGTGTGCCGCGCGCGCTCGTGGCGCGCGAGCGCGCGCTCTACCTCTACGGCGGCGGCGGCGCGCAGCTCGCCGGCGAGCGCATCGCCAACGGAACGGGGCTGCGCCTGCGCGCCGACGTCGAGGTCGAGCTGGTAGCGGGGCCCGAGCCGTGTGAGGCGCTGCTGTTGCAGGGCGCGCCGCTCGGCGAGCCGGTCGTGCAGTACGGGCCGTTCGTCATGAGCACGACCGGCGAGATCGAGGCGGCCTTCCGCGACTACCGCGCGACGCGTTTCGGCGGCTGGCCCTTCGACGACGACGATCCGGTGCACGGCCTGTCGCCGCGCCGCTTCGCGCGTCACCCCGACGGGCGCGAGGAGCACCCGCCGGACTGACCGTTCACGCGGGCGAGGGCGGCTTGAGCTTGCTCGAAGAGCGCTCGTGGCTCCGGCGGCGACGCGAGGCCGCCGCGCCGCCGCCGCCCCAGCAACCGACGCCGATCATGAAGCCGGCGTCATAGAAGCCGCCGTTGTTCCTGATCTCGTAGAGCGAGACGTCTTCGCGAAAGAGCGAGATGACGAAGGTGACGGGCGCGATGAAGCCGTGCGCCAGGCCACGCCAGAAGCCGGCGCCGTCGGGCGCAGCCGCCGTATTGGGGCCGGCGCAGGAAAGGGCGAACGCCAATGCTGCGAGCACGAGCACCAAGCGGATCACGCGCATGTTCGACTCCTCCGAGCGACGACGCCGCGGGGCCGGCGCCGACGCTTGGACATCCCCGCGGCGAGCGCAAGGTGGTTGTGCGGAGCCGTCGATCAGCGCTCGGCGCGCGCCCACGGCATCTCACGGGTCACCGCCGCGCCGCCGCCGGTGCGGTCGACGGCGAGCAGGCCGACGTCGACGTCGGGGTGCGAGCGCGTGATGTCGGCGATCGCTTGGTCGACCGCCCGCTGTGCCGGCACGCCGCGCATCATCGCCTGGTGCACGCGCGCACAGAGGTGCTCGCGCCAGATGACCTCGCCGACGCCGGTAGCGACCACCGCGCCCGCGTCGCCGACCTCGATGCCCGCGCCGGGGATGGGCACGTCGCCGACGCGGCCGGGCAGCGCGCACCAGATGCCGCCGGTCGACGCTGCAGCGGCGAAGGTACCGTCGGCGGCGCGCACCACCGCGCCGACCGTGTCGCAGGCGCCGCCCGCCTGTGCCGCCTTCTTCCAGAACACCTCGGGCACGTCCTGCCACAGCGCCGCGAACACGCCGCCGCCGAGCGTCGCCATGCGGGCCGCGTGCTTCTCTCTCGCACGCGCCGTCGACAGATCGGCCTCGGCCAAGGCGAGACGCAGCGCCAACTCGCGCGCGCCGCGCCCGACCACCAGGCGATGCGGCGTTTGATAGACGGCGCGCGCCACCCGCACGGGGTTCTTGATGCCCTCGAGCCCGGCGACCGCGCCGAAGCCGCGCGCGTCCATCACGCTGGCGTCGGTCTGGATGCTGCCGTCTAGGCGGAGCGTGCTGCCGGTGCCGGCGTTCATGCGCTCGTCGTCCTCCAGCACCACCACCGCGGCCACCGCGGCGTCGAGCGCGCCGGCGCCGTCGGCGAGCGCCGCCAGCGCCGCCTGGCAGGCAGCCTGACAGCCGTCCGACACTGCCGGATCGTTCGCGGCGCCGCCGTGGGCGAGGACCAAGGGCCCGGTCAGAACGGCAACTCCTTGCCGACCTTGCCCGCGCACAGCTCCTTCAGCGTGGCGTACAGCTCGCCGCCGTGCTTCTTGTCGAGCCAGCGCGCGCCGTCCCAGCGGAAGTGCCAAGCTGCGCGGTCGGCCGCCAGCCACAGCTCACGGATGGGCGGCTGCAGGTTGAGCACGAAGGGCGGGCCGCTGGCGAACTGCACCTTGAGCACGCCCGCCTCGAGCACCGCCTCCACGAGGTCGGGGTCTTCGGCGTCGACGACGGCGCGCACGCGGTCGATGACCGCGCCGGCCAGCGCGCGGAAGCTCGTCTCGTCCAGCGTGTCACTCGTCTCCATGGGCCCGTCCTCGTCGACCGCGGCAGCAGGTGCCGACTCGGTGATCGGCCGCGGATCCTTCACGATCATCTAGCGAGAAGGCAAGCGCCCGACAGGTAGGTGCGCGTAGGTCGGTGGTCGAAAACTTGTGCCGGCCGGGGTCGACAGGCTCCAATGGACGCCGGTGGAAGACACGCCCCAACAACCGCCTCCGCACGCCCCGCGCACCACGGTGGTGACCTTGGCCATGTTCCTCGTCGTGTGCGCCGCGCTGGCCGCTGCGCCGGTGCCGTCGTGGCTCAAGCCCCTCGATCTGTCGTCACCCGAGGCGGCCGAGCGCGTCGCGCGCCGCGTGCTCACCAAGCCCAAGATGACCCTGCAGCACGTCGAGGAGAAGCTGGCGGCGCAGGGCGGCGATGGCCGCGACGCGCCGACCGGCCTGGGCATCGACGAGAGCAGCACGGCCGCGCTCGACGCGGAAGAGCGCGAGCTGCTGACGACGCGCGACGCGCGCGCTGACGTCGAAGCGCTCAAGGACGTGCCGACCATCGCGCCGGTGCCCGAACGGCCGCGCGTCTCTGTCGACCGCGCCGCCGTGCTGGCGCGCGGCGCGTCGCCCAAGGCCGACGCCTTCCGCGCGCAGGCGAGGAGCGTCGCCGCGCCCGGCGCCGCCGTCGACAACCCCTGTGTGCTCGAGGAGCCGGCGCCGCAAGGTGGCGTGCGCTGCGCGCGCCACGCACTCGATCCGTTCTTCGCCACGCTCGACGCCATCGCCGCCGGTGACAGCAGCGCGCGCGCCGCTGCCGTGGTGCTCGGCAATTCGCTCATTGCCTCCGACCACGTCACCGACGTGGTGCGGGCGCGCCTGGTGGAGCGCTTCGGCGACGCCGGGCGCGGCTTCTTGCTGCCCGACCGCCTCAGCAAGGTAGCGGGCCGCAAGGTGCGCACCGGCGAGGCGTCGCCGGGCTGGGAGATCCAGAACTTCGCGCAGGACCCACCCGACCCGAAGAGCGGCAAGCGCCTCGGGCCCTTCGGCTTCACCGGCAGCGTGCACCTCTCGTCGGTGGCGGGCGAGCAGACGAGCTGGCGTGCCGAGGCCGCCACGCGCGCGCGCCTGTTCTATCTCGAGCACGGCGGTCAGCCGGCCATGCGCCTCGAAGCACGTACCAAGGCGGGCAAGACCGTGCTCGCGCGCATCGAGGCGATGCCGAAAGTGGCGCCCGAACACGACGCCACCGTCGAGGTCACCTTGCCCGCGGCTACGCGGGAGCTAGTGCTCGTCACCGAGGGTGCCGGCGCCAAGGTGTATGGCGCCGCGCTCGAGAAGGAGGGCGCCGGCGTCGTCGTCGACACCATCGGCGTACCTGCGGCGAGCGCGCAGCTCTACGTCGAGGCGACCGAGAAGGACGTCTTCGTGCGTCAGTTGCAGCAACGCGAGCCCTCGCTGTTCGTCGCCATGCTCGGCGGCAACGAGGTGCGCTCGCTCGACTATCGCACCATCGATGCTGCGCGCTTCGACGCCTACCTGACCGAGCTCTTGGCGCGCGTCAAACAGGCGGCGCCCGAGGCCGCCTGCCTGCTGGTCTCGCCCATCGACGCCGTCAAGGCGAGCGCTGCCGGTGAGGAGCTGACCACGCGCCCCGAGATCGAGACCGTCATCCAGGTCGAGCGCGCCGTCGCCAAGCGCGAGGGTTGCGCATTCTTTGACCTGTTCGCCGCCATGGGCGGCAAGGGCTCGCTCGCGCGCTTCAAAGACAAGGGCTACCTGTCAGAAGATCTCGTGCACCCCACCTGGCGCGGTGGCGACGTGCTCGGCCAGCTCTTCGCCGACGCGCTGTTGCAGAGCTGGGTCGGCACGCCGGTGCCCGAGGGCGGCATCCCGGTGGCGCGCCGACGCGACGCCAAGGTGCCGAAGCCGCGCTTCGCCGGGCTGTCGTTCCCCTCCGAGGAGCAGGCGGTGGTGGTGGTCAAAGGCGACGCGCATGAAGAGGCGCCGGCGCGTCGCCCCTTGTCCCGCTTCTTCGACCACCTGCGCGCGCTCGAGCGCGGCGAGGTCACCCGCGTCGCCATCGGCCAGCTCGGCGCCTCCCACACCGCGGGCCAGATGTGGACCGATCGCATGCGCGAGCGCTTGACCGAACGCTTCGGCAGCGCCGGGCGCGGCTTCATCTCGGTGGGTCGCGAGTCCAAGCGCCTGGCCAACACGGGCGTGGTGCGCACCCTGGACGGCCGCTTCGAGATCGCCGACGGGCGCGAGGTGATGCTGGGCGGCACCGTCGGCATGAGCGGCACCAAGGCACGCCTCGAGCCGGGCGCGCGCTTCGCCATCGACTTTTGCGCACCGCTCGCCGTCGGTGCCGGCAAGGGACACGCGGCGCGGCATGTCACCAAGCGGCCGAGCTGCCCGGCGGCGCGCTCTGCCGGCGTCCTGCAAATCGCCTGGTTGGCCACGCCCGACATGGGCAGCGCCGACGTCGCGGTCGACGGCACCACGGTCGCCACCATCTCGCCCGAGGTGAAGAACCCGGAGAGCGACGTGCAGCTCTTGCGCCTGCCTATCGAAGAGCTGACCGCCAGCCTCGAGATCACGGTGCATGCGCCTGCGGCCAAGAAGGCGCGCGGCAAGGACAAGGACGAGGTCGACGCAGGTACCTCCGAGAGCTACGGCCCGGTGCACCTGCTGTCGGTCAGCGAAGAGCGCGCGCGACCGGGCATCGTGCTCGACGCCGTTGGCTTGCCTGGCACTACCGGCATGACGCCGCAGCGGTGGCGACAGGACATCGTCGCCGAGGAGGCGCGCTCGCGCGATTGGGATCTGGTGGTCACCGCCTGGGGCACGAACGAGGCCGGTATCGCCTCGCTCGATGAGGCCAGCTATCGGCACCACTTCACGCGCACGCTCGACACGCTGCTACAAGCCTCGCCGCGCGCAGACTGCGTGATCATCGGCGCCTCCGATCGGCAAGACCAGAAGCGCGGCGAGTGGCGCGCGGCGCCGAGCCACGAGCTGGTCGAGCGCGTGCAGCGACAGGTCGCCGCCGATCGCGGCTGCGCCTTCTTCTCCCTGCGCACCGCCATGGGCGGCGCCGGCTCGATCGCGCAGTGGCTCGAGCGCGGGCTTGCCAACGCCGACCGTGTGCACTTCACCGCCGAGGGGTACGGCAAGCTCGGTGATCTGATCGTCGACGACCTGCTGGCCGCGTACGCGCACGACAGCGCCGTCGCCGCCGCCGCCGCGCAGGAAGAGATCGCGCGCGCGCAGGCCAAGGACAAGAGCGAAGCCACCACCGACGTCGACCGGCGGGGTGGCTGATGCTGTTCCACTCCCTTCAGTTCCTGCTGTTCTTGCCGGTGGTGTTCGCGCTGTATTGGGCAGTGGCCGACCGCACCACCGTGCGCAAGGTGCTGCTGGTCGTCGCCAGCTTGATCTTCTACATGGCGTGGAACCCGGCGCCGGTGGTGCTGCTCGTCTGGCTCACCGTCGTCGACTGGGGCGTGGGGCGATGGCTACGCCGCACCGAGCATCGCCTGGCGCGCAAGGCGATCTTGTCGCTCTCGCTCGTCAACAACCTCGGCCTGCTGTTCCTCTTCAAGTACGCCGACTGGCTGACGCAGAGCGTGGTGGACGCGTTCGCGCTTCTCGACGTGCAGCTCGTCTATCGCCCGCTCGGCCTGATCCTGCCCGTCGGCCTGTCGTTCATCGTGTTCCAGGGCATGAGCTACACCATCGACGTCTACCGGCGCGAGCTGGCGACGCGAGAGAGCTGGCTCGACGTCGCGGTGTACATGACGTTCTTCCCGCACGTGGTGGCCGGCCCCATCGTGCGCGCCAGCGACTTCCTGCCGCAGGTGGACGAGCGCCCCACGCTCGACGACGCACGCGGCGCGCGCGCGCTCGTGCGCATCGCCACGGGCATGGTCAAGAAGCTGGTGATCGCCGACTTCCTCGCCGCCAACATCGTCGATCGCGTGTTCGCCGACCCGGGCAACTACTCGGGCCTCGAGGTGACTACGGCGGTGTTCGCCTACACGCTGCAGATCTACTACGACTTCTCGGCCTACTCCGACATCGCCATCGGCACCGCGGCGTTGTTCGGCTACGTGCTCAAGGAGAACTTCGACAAGCCCTACCTGTCGAAGAACCTGTTCGAGTTCTGGCGGCGCTGGCACTCGTCGCTCGGCTCGTGGCTGCGCGACTATCTGTACATCCCGCTCGGCGGCAACCGCGGCAGCAGGTCGCGCACCATCGTCAACTTGATGATCACCATGATCTTGGGCGGCGTCTGGCACGGCGCCGACTGGCGCTTCGTCGCCTGGGGCCTGGCGCACGGCATCGGGCTCACCATCACGCGCCTGTGGTGGTGGACGTTCGGCAAGGCCAAAGAGCCGACGTGGCTGCACACTGCGCTCGGCACGCTCGCCACCTTCATCATCGTGGTCGAGTGCCGCATCGTCTTTCGCGCCAAGGACATGCTGCACGCCAAGGTGATGTTCCTCGAGCAATGGAAGAGCGGCTGGACCTTGTCGTCGTCGCCCAACCTGTCGGGCGCGCTCGGGCTGGTGCTGTTCACCGCCGTCGCCGGCCACCTGGTGCCGCACCGCTGGTACGACCGGGGCGTGCAGCTGTTCACGCGTCTGCCCGTGCCGGTGCGGGCGCTCGTGCTGGTGGGGCTCGCGCTCTTCATCAAAGAGGTCGCGAGCTTCGAGGTGCAGCCGTTCATTTACTTCAAGTTCTGACCGGCTTCGCCGGTCAGAGCTTGAAGTATTCCGTGTGAGGCGGCTGTCGCCGCCTCACGAACTGCCGGGCCTCCGGCTCCCCACGGCGCGCTCCGCGTGCCGGGGCCCCCCCGGGGGCCGTGGTGCGAGCTTGCGGGCGCTCGCCTTGGCTCGCGTCCGGGGGTTCGGACGTAGAGCGTGCGTCAGCGTTCGCGCCGATCCCCGCAGCTCGCGCGCTGTGCCCCTCGTCGCGCGGGCGTGGCCCGACGCTCCGAGGGCGGGGATCGCCACCGTGACCATGTTCGTGGCCCTGCCGGCGCTCGACGCCGGCCTCTTGTGGTCTTTGTCGCGCTGTCGGCGCTCACGGACGACTCGAGCGCAGCGCTCATAGAAGCTGTGGGTCAGCGCGGCGGCGGGTTCTTCGTGGGAGTTTCTGCCTTCGCGCGATACCTGGCGGCCGCTTCGGCGTCGCGAGGCACCGTGTCGCCCTTCTCGAGAACGTCAGCGATATTGCGACAGGCAAACACCCAGCCGCCGTCACATGCCTTTTGCCAGAGCGCCAGGCCTCTCGGCTTGTCGGCGGGTACTTGGATGCCCCAGAAGACAATGACACCCAGGTTGCCGCAGGCGACAACGAGGTTGCCGTCGCACGCCTTTTGAAAGAGGTCGGTCGCTGCGGCGCGACTCGCCTTTCTGCAGCCGAGGAAGCCGCCGAGTTTCATGCAGGCGCACGCGTTGCCTTGCTCGCACGCGGCTTGGGCCTCCTCGCGCGGGAAGTCTTCGGGACAGTGCCCGCCTTCGGGCTCGAATTCAGTGCACTCGTCCGTCCATCGCCTTTCCTCCGGCGTTGAGGGCGTGAACGCCGACTTCCCTGCGCGAGGCACCGCGCACGCGAACGCGGCCGTCAACACGATCAAGGCGGTCGTGCCTCTCACGCTCGCAGGCTACCGCCGTTCAATGCAGTAGATCGAGACTCGCCCGACTGGAGGACCTTGAACCGCCGTGCGACGGCCCGCCGTGCCAGCAACAGAGCGTGGCCCACCCGGACGAGTTCGTCGACGTCACCGAATGGCGCTCGATCACGCGCAGGTGCGCGGATTGATCTGCGCGTTCGTTGAACGTCGTGCACAAGCCCGCGTTCTCGCGGTCTCGTAGTGGCATCTGGGGCGGGGACCGGGGAGCGGGGACGCGGAGCGCTCGCGTCAGCTCGCCAGCCACCCATCGCGCGCCAACATCTCCCGGATCGCCGCCGACACCACCTCGGCGTCGGCGAGCGCCGCCCGCGCGTCCTCTTCGGTGAACACCACCGCCGCGTCGTAGTCCGCCAGCTCACGTGCGCGCTGCAAGCCGGCGAGCACGCGGTTGTGCGTCGCCGGCACCAGGCCCACACGCACCAGCTCGACGTTGTAGAGATGAATGGCACCGCCGTGGGTCCTTGGCTCCACACCCTTCGTCAGCAGCGCAGCGCGCAGCAGGTGCAGCACGCCGTAATAGGCGCGCGACACGGCATCGTTATGCAAGCCGGCAGCAAGGAGCGCCCGCGCGGCCTGCAACGCCTGCGCCGCGCGCGCCAGCTCGTCGGCGATGTTCTGCTTCCTGTTCTCGTTCGTCACAGCGGGATCCTGTCGCGTGCGATCTCGGCCGCGATCAAGCGCTCGCGTGCGACCAACTTGCGCATGTGCTCGGCGCTCACCACGAACGGCGCGATGAGCACGTCGTGCTCCGTCATCATGTCGCCGGCGACAAACGCGACCTCGCGCGCCTCGGCGCCGGTGAGGCCATCGATCACGGTCGCCACGTCGATGTCCGACAGCTCGTGCGCTTCGCCACGCGCGTGTGAACCAAACAGCGCCAGGTCGACCACGCGCGGGCCGAAGCGGGCGCGCACCCGGCGGCAGAACTCGTCGACGGCGAGCTGCTCGGTCGGTGAGAGCGCCATGGGAGCATGGTAACGCCGCCACGCCGGAGCGTCACGTTCACCGATCCGGCAAGCCGCCGGCTGCGAGCACTGATTGCCGGCTGCGCCGTGCAGCACGGAGGCTGCTACTGTCACCTCATGGCGCGACCCGCCGCGATCGCCTGTTCCTTGGTGTCCGCGCTCGCCGCCTGCCCCGACCCCGGCGTCGACGTCGACAACCCGCTCGCCGACCCCGCCGACGGCCCGCCCGCCGGCAACCAGCACGCGGAGGCGACCTGCACCATCCCCGCGGCCGCCGGGCTCGCTGACGTCTCCGCGCCGAGCAGGGTGGTGGGCGACGGCACCGCGGCGAGTTGCACCTCGGCGGCCGTAGTCGAGGCGATAGCCCTTGGGGGCGTCATCACCTTCTCGTGCGGCCCGGATCCGATCACCGTCGTGCTCGAGCAGACGGCGCGCATCTTCAACGACCGCGGTCCCGACATCGTCGTCGACGGCGCCGGGCTCGTCACGCTGAGCGGGGGCGGCGCCCGTCGCATCCTGTACATGAACACCTGCGACCCCGAGCTGATCTGGACCACCGACCACTGCGACGACCAGGATCACCCGCGCCTGACGCTGCAGAACCTGACTTTCGTCGACGGCGACTCGTCGGCGGAGCTCGACAACGACGGCGGCGGCGCCGTGTGGGCGCGCGGCGGTCGACTCCGGCTCGTCAACACCCGCTTCTTCACCAACCGCTGCGCCGACGTCGGCCCCGATCTCGGGGGCGCGGCGGTGCGCGCCTTCGATCAATCCGGTGATCAACCGCTCTACGTCGTCAACACGACCTTCGGTGGCGGGGACGGCTTCGGCGGCGCCTGCTCGAACGGCGGCGGCATCAGCAGCATCGGCGTCTCGTGGACCATCATCAACAGCCTGTTCTCGTTCAATCGCGCCGTCGGCAACGGCGGCAACCCCGCCGAGCCCGGCACGCCCGGCGGCGGCAGCGGCGGCGCCATCTACAATGACGGCAACACCATGACCCTCGACCTGTGCGGCACCCGCATCGAGCACAACCAGGTGGTGCAGCATGGCAGCGCCATCTTCTTCGTCAGCAACGACCACTCCGGTGATGTCCGCATCGATCGCTGCCACATCGCCGACAACGAGGGCGGAAGCTGGTACCCGACCTATGATCAGATCAGCAACCACGACGACACGCCCATCGTCGTCACCGACTCGGTGATCGGCGACCAGGTCATCGAGTGACACGGCGCGCGCGCCTGCTCGTCGTCGTGGCGGTCGCCGCGAGCGCGTGTCGGCCGGTCCCAGCGTCGTGGGTAGTCGAGCACGAGGGCAAGCGCAGCACGCTGGTCGGCACCATGCACGCCGAGGTTGACGTCGACGCGCTCTCGTCCGAGGTGACGGACGAGGTCGTGCGCGCGCGTGTGCTCGTCACCGAAGCGGACGTGCGCGCGAGCGCGATCGACGCCGACGAGTTCCTGAGCGCCATCACGCTGCCCGACGACCAGACGCTGCAGCAACTGATGGACGCCGACGACTGGGCCGCCGTCGTGCAGGCGACCACGTTCATGGATCTGAACGTGGCCGCGCGCGTGCAGCCGTGGTTCCTCGAGGGTCAGATCGTGGTGCATGAGCTGCCGCAGGACATCGAGCCGATCGATGCCGGCCTGGTGGCGCTGGCCGAGCGCGACGGCGTCCCGCTCGCCTTCTTCGAGACCTGGCAGCAGCAGGTGACCGCGCTCAACGGGCTCGGCCTCGACGACGGGCTCGCCGTACTACTGCCGACGGCACGCGACCCCGCGGCGGCCGCCGCCGCCCACCTCGAGTGGGCCGAGGCGTATCGCGCGGGCGACGTCGATCGCATGACCGCGCTCGCCTTCGACGCCGCCGCCATGGCCGAGCGGCCCGCCTACTACGAGCAGATCGTCGACCGCCACCAGGGCTGGCTCGACGAGGTGGAGCAGCAGGTGCGCGCCGGTGACGCCGTCATCGCGGTCGGCTTCATGCACCTGTTGACCGAGCGCGGGCTGCCCGCGCAGCTCGAAGAGCGCGGCTACCGCGTCATCGAGCGCTCATTGCGCTGATCAGGCACGTGGTTCACAGCGCCCACCATGGCAGCGCCGTCACCTTCGGGGCGAGCAGCCGTGGTCGTTCGCAGCGACAGATCAGGTAGCCCATGGGAGCGTGCGCGCCGAGCTCGTCGAGCAGCACGCGCAGGTGGCGCGCGTCGCCGAGCGAGGGGCGCTCGGTCCACTTGACCTCGATGGGCACGACGCGACCGCCGTGCTCGACGATCCAGTCGACCTCGGCGCCGGCCTTGGTGCGCAGGTAGCTCAGGCGACCGCCGCCGAGGTACTGCAACCGTTTCCACAGCTCGATGCCGACCCACTGCTCGAACAGCGGACCGGCGTTGGCGATCACGGTGGCGCGCCCGATCGGCAGCTCGGCGGCGGCGTTGCGCACGCCGACGTCGAAGAACAGGAAGCGCGGCGTCGACAGCACGTGCTTGCGCGCGCTGCCGGTGAAGGCGCCGACGTGGAAGCCGACGAACATGTCCTCGAGCAGCTGGTAGTGACTCTTGACCGACGGGGCCGACAGGCCGGCCTCCTGGGCGATGGCGGCGTAGTTGACGATGGTGCCCGACTCGAGCGCGGCCAGGCGCAAGAAGCGCGCGAACGCCGGCCAGTCGCGGATGAGTGCTTCGCGGCGCAGCTCCTCCTCGAGATAGACGTAGGCGTACGCGTGCAACAGCGCCGCGCGATCGCGCTCCTTGGCGACGACCGCGACCGGCAACTCACCGTACGCCAAGCGCTCGACGAGGTCGGCGGTCGGGAAGGGGTCACGTACCTCACCGCGGCCAAAACCCGGCAGTAGTGTGCCGCGTGGTGAGGTCGTGTCGAGCGGCGGTGGCCGCTCGGCGAGCGTCAGCGGGAACAACCGATGCACCATCGAGCGGCCAGGCAGCAGGTTGGCGCCGGCAGCGCGCAGCTTGCGCGCCGAGCTACCCGACAAGACGAAGCGATAGCGACCGCCGCCGCTGTCGTAGAGGTGCTGCACGGCGTCGAAGATCGCCGGCACCGCTTGGGCCTCGTCGACCACCACGCGCGCCGGGCGCCGGGCGGACGCCGGCAGCGCGGCACACTCCTCGACGAAGGTCTCGGGGCGGGTCAGGTAGCGCGAGCGCGCGCCGGGCTCGGCGAGGTCGAGCCACAGGTGGGCGTGCGGCACCAGGGCGCGCAGCAGCGTCGACTTGCCGGTCTGCCGGGCGCCAAACAGCAAGTGCACGTAGGGCCGCGTGAGCGCGCGCCGAAGGGGCCTGGCGAACCATCGACCAAACACAACCACTACTTTATATTTCGCTTCCCTTTCAAAAGGCAATGATGCGAAAGGCAAGGCGTCGAAAAGCAACAACCCACACGGCGCCGCGTGGCGGCGTCGCGCGGAGTATCGACGTGATGTGGCGCGGGGTCGCGCTCAGGCCTGCGCGAGCACGCGGTTCTTCACCGTGCGCGAGCGCTGCCAAACGGCGTTCGACGTCGAGAAGCCGGGGCGGTAGCCCGAGCGCACGAACTTGGCGCGCGCGGTGACGATGCCGCCTTCTTCGACCTTGAGGTACAGCCCCTCCATGTCGTCAGAGGGATCGGTCTCGCGCACGAACCGCTCGGCGTCGCTCACCTCGGCCTCGGCGATTGCGTACAGCAGCTCGTCGCGCCAGCCCGGCGTCTTGAAGCGCGACGGCCCGAGCAACGGCAAGAGCTCGGAGAGCGACTGGAACTGCCCGGCCGCGAGCACCGGCGCGCCCACCAGCGGCAGGCCGCGCAACAGCACGCGCCGACGTTCGGTGCTCAAGAAGGTGTCGGTCATGGTGTCGAGCACGTCGAGCTCGACGAAAGCGGCGGGCAGCGCGTCGTAGAACACCACGTGCTTGGCGGCGAGCCACTCGCCGAACAGGACGTAGCGCGTGCCGAGCACCGGCCACAACCGATCCTCGTTCTCGGACGCCCAATCGACGAAGCCGGCGTAGACGCCCTGCTGCGGCAGATCGTGATCGAGGAAGCGGCTGCGGCTCTGCAGCAACAAGCGACCTTGCGAGGAGAACGACACCGCGCCGTTGACGCCGTCGATCTTCTCACTGACCACGACGTGGCGGTCGGCGAGCGTGGCGAACGAGACTTGCAGGTCGTCGTCATCGAAGGCCGTGGAGCCTTCCAGATGCGGCGTGCGCGGGTAGCGGCGAAGCTCGACGGCGCTCACGAGACGCTTCTTGTAGCAGCCCCCCTGCAAAAGGCACGGCGCGCTGCGTCGAGATCGATGGCGCCGTGCGGCGCGCTCTGCGGCCATTGCGGCGTTGCGGCCGGCCGTGACGACGAGGTACGCGGGGTGCGCGATGGAGTCCATGGGCGCACAGCGCCAGCTCTTGGGACGGGTCCGTGCGCGGGGGAGTGCGGCAGCCTTGCTGCTGAGCGATCGGTCGGTCTCGTGGGCCGAGCTGGACGATCGACTCGACGCGGCGAGCGCGCGACTCGCCGCCCTTGGCGTGCAACCTGGTGATCGGGTCGCGTGCTTCGCCGACACCCACCTCGACGTCATCGCCGCGCTGTTGGCCACGCACGCGCTCGGCGCAGTCTGGGTGCCGATCAACCCGGGCTACCAGCACGCCGAGCTGGCCCACGTGCTCGAGCACAGCGGCGCCGCCCTGGTGCTGTGCGACGAGGCGAGGCTGGCGCGCGGCGGGCCGCGCGCGCGCCCGCTGTCCTCGTGGTGCACGCGTGGGCGGCCCCATGCGCACGCTGCCGACGACGACGAGCTGGCGCTGCTCATCTACACCTCGGGCACGACCGGCCGCGCCAAGGGCTGCATGCTGAGCTTTGCCAACGTGCTCGGCGCCGTGTCGGCGCTGAGCGGACTGTGGCGCCTTGGCCCCGGCGACGAAGTGGTGCACGCGCTGCCGCTGTTTCACGTCCACGGCCTGTGCGTGGCGCTGCACGGCGCGCTGCTGCGCGGCGCGCGCACGCGCATGCTCGAGCGTTTCTCGCCCGCCGCCGTCATCGACGCGGTGGCGCGCGGCGGCACGGTGTTCATGGGCGTGCCCACCATGTATCGCCGCCTGCTCGATCACCTCGACGCCAAGCCGCAGGACGGCGCGGTGCTGGCGCGCGCACGCTTGTTTTGCGCCGGCTCGGCCGCGCTGCCCGCCGCTGATCTCGAGGCCTTCCAGCGCCACACGGGCCACCGCATCGTCGAGCGCTACGGCATGAGCGAGACGCTGATCACGCTGTCGAACCCGCTCGAGGGCACGCGCAAGGCCGGCACCGTGGGGCGGCCCATCCCGGGCGTGCACATGCGCGTCGTCGACGACGAGCTGCAGGTGCAGGGTCCGGGCGTGATGCGCGGCTACTGGCACGACCCTGAGGCCACCGCGCAGGCGTTCACGCCGGACGGCTTCCTCAAGACCGGCGACACCGTGCGCGTAGACGACGACGGCTACGTCACCATCATCGGCCGCACCTCGACCGACATCCTCAAGGTGGGCGGCTACAAGCTGTCGGCGCGGGAGATCGAAGAGCAGCTCGCCATGCATCCGGCGGTGCGCGAGGTCGCGGTGGTCGGCGTGCCCGACCGAGAGTGGGGCCAGCGCGTCGTCGCCTGCGTGGTGCCGCGCGACGCTGGCGCGCCGCCGACGCTGACCTCGCTGCAAGCGCACGTGCAGCTCCACGAAGCCAAGAAGCCGCGCGGCCTCTACCTGCTGGCCGAGCTGCCGAAGAACGCCATGGGCAAGGTGCAGAAGAAGCTGCTCGCCGACCAGGCGGCCCGTGACGTCGCGCCGTGAATGTGGCCCGACGGCGAAGTGTTTGCGTCGCATGCTGCTCGCCGCCACGCTGCTGCGCCGTCACCCCCTGTTGATCCACCTCGCGCTGCTCGCGCTCGCCGCTATCGCGGCGGCGCGGCTCGTCACCACGATGGCGTCGCTCGGCCTGGCGAGCGTCGCGTCGATCGACGCAGCGCCGCGCGCAGATGACGGGCGCGCAGGTGTGCCCGGGCCGAGCGAGCGGGACTTCGATAGCGCGCGCGGCCTCGCGCTGTTCGACGTCGCCAGCGAGGCGACGACGCGTGCCGACCCGGCGCCCGCGCGCTCGTGCGACGACGCGCTCGACTCCGAGCTGCCGCTGCGCCTAGTCGGCTCCGCGCTGTTCGCCTCGCCGACGCTCGCGCTCGCCTCCATCGTGATCGACGAACGGCGCGGCGGCATCGCTGAGGTGTACGAGCCGGGCGACGTCATCGCCGAGCGCGCGCGCTTGCTCGAGGTCGACGTCGAGCAGGCATGCATCGAGAACCTCGCGACCGGTGCGGTCGAGCGCGTCACCACGGCAGGCCCCGCTCCGTCGCGCACGAGCACGCCGGCCACGGCGACGACGAGCACACCGACTGCGGCGGGCCCGACCGGCGACCCCGTGCTCGACGCGCTCTTGACCGGCGCGCGCGCCACGCCGCGCTTCGAGCACGGCAAGCTGACCGGCGTTCGCCTCTCCGCCATCAGACCGGGATCGCTGTACGCCACCGCAGGTCTCAAGAACGGCGATGTGGTGGTGGCGGTGAACGGCGAGAGCGCCGACGACCCGGGCCGTGCGCTCGAGCTGTGGGCGCGCCTGAAGGGCGAGCGAACCCTCGAGCTCTCGGTGCTGCGACACGGGTCGCCCCTGTCGCTGACGGTCGCGCTGCCCACGCCCTAGTCGGCGGCCGTGACAAGTTGGCACAGGTGGCGCGCGCGCCTCGCCTCCGCCTGACATCGTGGCACGGATCCGGTGCCGTGCTGAATGCTAGAGGCTTGAGTTTTCTGCTCTTTTTAGGAATGAACCGGGTGGCCCGGCCCTTGCGAGCCCATTGCAGACGGGTTGCTGGCTGGTTGGCGGAGTCACTGTGCGACACGCGCTCGAAAGCTTCTTCAAGCGACGGTTCTACGCAGTGCACCTGGCGCTGCTCGCCATCGCCGCCATCCTGTGCGCGCGCGCCACCACGGCGGTGGCGGGCCACTTGGTCGCCGAGCGCCTCAAGGAGAAGGCGACGGAGGGCAAGCCGGCGGAGCGACGCGGCTCGACGCGCTCGAGCACGTCGCGCGACTTCGTGGCGGCGGCCAACGCCAACATCTTCGAGGGCCGCCGCGAGGTGGTCGTCGAAGCCGCCGCCGCCGACACCCCTGCGCCCGACGACGGCACCTGCGGCACCGCCGGCAAGAGCACGCTGCGGCTGCGGCTCGTGGGCGCCGTGGTGTTCGGCGCGCCCGAGTACTCGCTCGCCTCCATCGTCGACGAGAGTAAGGGCGGCGCCGCGCATGCGGAGATGTTCTCCATCAACGACTGTGTCGAGACGCCGAGCAGCGCCGACGATCCGAACGCCAAGCTCGCGCCCAAGCCGCCGCCGTGCAGCAAGGTCGGTGACAGCGCCACGCTGCGCCGCATCGAGGCCGAGCGCGTCTGCATCTGGAACGAGAGCGATCACCGCATGGAGCTGTTGTTCATCGACGAGCCACCCGAGAAGGGCGCGGTGGTGGCGCGCAACGACTCGCCCAAGGCCGACGCGGCGCCCTCGCCCGACGACCTCGGCGCCTCCATCAAGAAGACCGGCGAGAACAGCTACGAGGTCGGCCAGGGCGACATCGACAAGGCGCTCAACAACCTCTCCGAGCTGTCGACGCAGGCGCGCATCGTGCCCGCATTCGAGGGCGGCAAGACCATAGGCTTCAAGCTGTTCTCCATCCGACCGGGCTCGCTCTACTCCAAGGTCGGCCTGCAGAACGGCGACGTCATCACGCGCATCAACGGCTACGAGATGTCGAGCCCCGAGAAGGGCCTCGAGATCTACACCAAGCTGAAAGACGCCAAGAGCGTCAACGTCGACCTCAAGCGCCGCGGCAAGCCGATGACGCTCGACTACGCCATCACCCCGTGACGCACCACGCGCTCCCTCCCGACCCGAGAGTACGAATGACCCGTCCCGCATTGCAGCTCTTCCACGTCGTCGTCGCCGCCGCGCTGCTCGCGCCTGCCGCCGTGCGCGCCCAGGACGACAGCGGCAACCCGCCGCCGCCGCCGGATGCAGCGTTCGAGCGCGAGCGCGAGAACGTCCGGCTCAAGGCGCGCGAGGCCGCCAAGGCCAAGGCCGCCGCCGCCGCCGCCGCACGCGGTGAGGCGCCGGCCGAGGCGCCCAAGCCGACGGTAACGGCGCCCGACCAAGGGCCCAAGGTGGCCCAGGCACCCGCGCCCGCGGAGAAGCCCGCCGACAAGCAGGCGGCCGCCGCCGGTGACGACAAGAAGGGCGCGGCCGTCGACCTGACCACCTGCAAGCCCATGAGCGGCAAGCTCAACTTCAACTTCGAGAAGGCGACCATCAACGAGGTGCTCGACCAGATCTCGCGCATCAAGTGCATGAACTTCATCTTGTCCGATGCCGTCAAGGGCAAGACCGACATCTCCATCGTGTCGCGCAGCCCGGTGACGGTGGCGCAGGCCTACGCGGCGTTTCTGTCGGCGCTCGAGGCCAACGGCATGGCGCTGGTGCCGGCCGGCACCTTCTGGAAGGTGGTCGAGCGCAAGGACGCCGCCAAGACCACGGTGCCGATGTACGAGCTGAAGGACGGCGTGCTCACGCGCGTCACGCCCAACGACAAGCGCGAGGGCGACATGCCGAACTCGGACGCGCAGGTGACGCTGCTCTACGAGGTGCGCTACGCCAACAAAGACCAGGTCGAGGCCTTGATCCGGAACCTGATGTCGAAGAACGCCGACCTGCAGAAGCCGGCGGGCAGCCTGCTCATCCTCACCGACTCGGGCAACAACATCCTGCGCATCCTCGAGGTGCTCGACAAGGTCGACGTCGAGGGCACCAGCAACAAGCTCAACGTGGTGACGTTGCAATACGCGGACGTCGCCAGCGTGTCCCAGAAGCTGAACGAGATCTTCGCGCCGAGCGGCGACAAGAAGGGCGCCACCGCCGGCCGCGCGCCCCGCGCCGCGCGCGACACCGCCAAGGGCGAGGGCAAGGGCGACGGCGAGCCGCCTGCGGCCGCCGGTGGCGACGAGGGCGACATCGGCGACGTCACCATCGAGAAGATCATCGCCGAGGATCGCACCAATCAGTTGATCGTCATCTCCTCGGCGCGCGCCTTCGAGCGCGTGCTCGAGGTGCTGCGCATCCTCGACGTGCCCACCGAAGGCGGCAGCGAGCTGAAGATGTGGGTGGTGCCGCTTGCCAACAGCGACGCGCAGAAGGCGGCCAGCACCTTGTCGTCGCTGGCCTCCGGCGCTGCCGCCAAGAAGCCGGCCGGCGACAAGGGCGGAGCCAAGGCCAAGGAGGCCGAGCAGGCCGCCGCGCTGTTCGAGGGCGAGGTCAAGGTCACCGCCGACGAGACCACCAATTCGCTGGTGGTGGTGGCGAGCTACCGCGACTTCCGTGCGCTTCACCGCGTCATCGACCAGCTCGACGTGCGCCGGCCGCAGGTGTTCGTCGAGGCCGCCATCATGGAGGTGGCGCTGACGCAGGATCGGCGCGTGGGACTCAACGCCTACGTCGCGGCACCCGTGCCCATCCCCGGCAGCGACACGCCCGGCATCGCCATCGCCGCCAACGAGGGCGGCAAGCAGATCTTCCAGTCCTCGGCCAAGGTCGCCACCGGCCTGCAGCTCCTGCAGCAGCTCTCGGACGACGGCCGCCTCGACGCCACCGCGGCGCAGCAAGGCCTCGAGCTGGTCAACGATCTGTCGAGCCTGATCGGCGTGGCCGGCTTCATCGGCCCGTCGGTGCCCATCCTCACCGACGAAACCGGCAAGGCGCTGGTCAGCCTGCCCTCGGTGTCGACCGTGCTCAACCTGCTGCAGAGCAACACCAACGTCGACATCCTGTCGACGCCGCACCTGATCACCACCGACAACGAGAAGGCCGAGCTGTCGGTCGGCCAGCGCGTGCCGGTGGTGCGCGGCTTCACGCCGGCCGGCGGCGCGGGCGCCTTCGGCTTCGGCGGCATGCAGCAGGTGGCCTACGAGGACGTCAAGCTCAAGTTCGGCATCACGCCGCACGTCAACGCCGACGACGAGATCAGGATCGAGCTGGAACAGGAGGTCTCCGACCTCGGCGGCCAGGTGTCGGTCGGCAACGGCCTGACCCAGCCGATCATCACCAACCGTACCGTCAAGAACACGCTGGTCGCCAAGGATCAGCAGACCATCGTCGTCGCCGGCCTGATCCAGGACCGGAAGGGCGACACCGAGAGCAAGGTGCCCTTCTTCGGCGACATCCCCATCATCGGTTGGCTGTTCAAGACCTGGAACGACAACAAGCAGAAGACCAACCTGTTGATCCTGCTGACGCCCTACGTGGTCCGCGACGACGAGGACTTCCAGAAGATCTACGAGCGCAAGATGAAGGAGCGCAAGGACTTCGTCGACGCGTACTTCTCGGACGCGCGCGTCTACAACCCGTACATCGACTACGACAAGAAGACCGGCCCGCTCGGCGAGCTGTTGCGTCAGGTGCAGTGGGAGAACGACAAGATCGAAAACGGCGGCGAGGGCCACGGCGAGGAGCTGATCGGACCGGACCTCGGCCTCAAGCCGCGCAAGATCGGCGGCGACGACGCAGGGCGTGGCCCACCCGAGGGCGACGGCGGGCCCGAGACGCCGCTACCCGACGGCACGGCCGACGAGCCACCGCCGCCGCCACCGCCACCACCACCACCCCCGGCCGAAGGATGACGTCGACGGCGGCGCGCGCGCGCCGCCGCCGCGAGCGAGCGATGAGCCAGCCATGAACCCAAACGACAAGCCCGCCCAGTCGTCGCCGCCGCTCGAGGAGGTCTCCGACCCGCGCCTGGCGCTGCCACGCGCGGCGCCGCCGCCGGCGCGCCGTCATCTGATCGGGCGCCCGCTCGGCGAGATCTGCGCCGAGCTGTACCAGCTCTCGGCCACCCAGATCGGCGACGCGCTCGACACGCAGGCGCTGAAGGGCGGGCCGCGCCTCGGCGAGATCCTGATCGAGAAGAAGGTGCTCGGCGAGCCCGAGGTGCTGGCCGCGCTGGCAGTGCAGCTCGACCTGCCGTTCTTGGCCGAGCTGCACGCCGACGCCATCCCCGACGAGCTGGTGCGTGCCGTGCCGATCGGTTTCGCCAAGCAGAACCTCGTGGTCACGCTCGGCCGCACCGATGATGGCATCATCATCGTCGCCTGCGCCGACCCGCTCGACACCGCGGCGCTCGACGAGCTGCGCATCCTGCTCAAGACCGAGCTGGAGTTGGCGGTGGCGCCGGCCGAGCTGATCACGCTCGCCATCAATTCTGCCTACGACCGCGCCACCGCCAAGGCCGAGCATGCGGTCGCCGACCTCGAGGAGGGAGAGGCCACCGAGATCGGCGAAGAGATCAACGAGCCGCTCGACCTGCTCGACGTGCAGGGCGACGACGAAGCGCCCATCATCCGCCTGGTCAACTCGCTGTTCTCGCAGGCGGTCAAGGAGCGGGCCAGCGACATCCACATCGAGCCGTTCGAGACCTCGATGCTGGTGCGCTTCCGCGTCGACGGCGTGCTGCACGAGATCATCAAGCCGCCCAAGCGCTTCCAGAACACCATCATCTCGCGCGTCAAGATCATGGCAGGGCTCAACATCGCCGAGAAGCGGCTGCCGCAAGACGGCCGCATTCGGCTGAAGGTGGCCGGCCGCGACATCGACGTGCGCGTCTCGACGGTGCCGACCACCTACGGCGAGCGCATCGTCATGCGCCTGCTCGATCGCAGCTCGGTGCTACGCGACCTCGACACCATCGGCTTCTCGCCGCGCAACCACGCGGTGATGAACAGCCTGATCAACAAGAGCCACGGCATCATCCTGGTGACGGGCCCGACCGGCAGCGGCAAGACGTCGACGCTCTACGCCTGCCTGGCCAAGATCAACTCGCCCGACCTCAACATCCTGACCATCGAGGACCCGGTCGAGTACCAGCTCAAGGGCATCGGCCAGGTGCAGGTGCAGCCGAAGATCAACCTGACCTTCGCCAACGGGCTGCGATCGTTCTTGCGGCAAGATCCCGACGTCATCATGGTGGGCGAGATCCGCGACCGCGAGACCGCGGAGATCGCCATCCAGGCGTCGCTCACCGGCCACCTGGTGCTCTCCACCGTGCACACCAACGACGCGCCGAGCGCGGTCACGCGGCTGGTCGACATGGGCATCGAGCCCTTCTTGATCGCGTCGTCGTTGATCGGCGTGCTGGCGCAGCGGCTGGTGCGCACCATCTGCCCGAAGTGCAAGATCGAGTACGTGCCCACCGCCGAGGAGCTGCGCGGCATCGGCGCCGACGTGCACAAGGTCAAGACGCTGTGGAAGGGCAAGGGCTGCGCCACCTGCCAGAACACCGGCTACCAAGGCCGCACCGGCATCTACGAGTTGATGCTGATCGACGACGAGGTGCGCCGCCTGATCTTGGCGCGCGTCGACGCCAACTCCATCAAGGCCAAGGCGCGCGAGCACGGCATGGTGACGCTGCAGACCGACGGCACCGACAAGGTGCTGCAAGGCATCACCACGGCCGAGGAGGTCTCGCGCGTGACGCAGGAGGACTCGATGAGCCTGGAAGCGTTCGGGTGAGGTAGGCGATGCCCGTCTTCGAGTTCCGGGGTTTCGACGCCGTCGGCAAGGCGGTGAAAGGCGTGCGCGACGCCGACTCCGCCAAGGGCCTGCGCTCGGTGCTCAAGCGCGAGGGCATCCTCGCCACCGACGTCAAGGAGTCCGGCAAGAGCGAGGGCAACGTCAAGACCGGCGTGCTCGGCAAAGAGGTGCAGCTCACCTTCTTGCAGCGCGTCTCGGCCGACGACCTCGGCATCGCCACGCGCCAGCTCGCGACCTTGTTGCAGGCGGGCGTGCCCATGGTCGACTCGCTGAACGCGCTCATCGACCAGACCGAGGCGCCGGCGCTCAAGCGCATCCTCTCGCAGGTGCGCTCCGACGTGAATGAGGGCGTCTCGTTGGCCGACGCGCTCGCCAAGCACAAGCCGTTCGATCACATCTACGTCAACATGGTGCGCGCCGGCGAGACCTCGGGCACGCTCGACGTGGTGCTCGAGCGCCTCGCCGACTTCAAGGAAGGGCAGGCGCGCATCCAGGGCGAGATCCTGAGCGCGCTCATGTACCCGATGGTGATGGTGCTGGTCGGCGTGGCCAACGTCGGCATCCTGTTCACCGTGGTGGTGCCGCGCATCACGCGTATCTTCGAGAACTCCAAGGTGGCGCTGCCCTGGAAGACGCGCATCCTCATCATGGCGTCGTCGACGGTGCGCGACTACTGGTGGGCGCTCTTGATCTTGGCGGTGGGCGCAGTGTTCCTGCTGCGCCGCTGGCTCAAGAGCCCCGAAGGGCGCGCCACCTGGGACCGCTGGCGCCTGCAACTGCCGGTGGCCGGCAGCTTGACGCGCATGATCGCGGTGGCGCGCTTCACGCGCACGCTCGGCACGCTGCTCGCTTCGGGCGTGTCGCTCCTGACCGCGCTCGACATCGTCAAGAACGTCGTCAACAACAGCGTGCTGTTCGGCATCATCGAGAGCGTGCGCGACGCGGTGCGCGAGGGCGAGGAGATCGCCCCGCCGCTCAAGCGCTCGGGCCAGTTCCCACCCATGGTGACGCACATGGTCGCCATCGGTGAGAAGTCGGGGCAGCTCGAGCGCATGCTGGAGCGCGTCGCCCTCGCCTACGAGCAGCGCGTCGATGCGCGCATGAAGGGCCTGATGAGCCTGCTCTCGCCCGCGCTCATCCTCGGCATGGCCGGCGCCGTCGGCTTCGTCGTCTTCGCCATCCTCGAGCCGATCCTCGGCATGAACAACCTCGTCAAGTAGCCCGTTACCTTCGCAGTGGTCACGAAGAAGGAGCCCGCATGCACACCGTCAACCTCAACCGCCGTCCCCGCCGCGCACCCGCGCAGCTTCACGGCTTCTCGCTGCTCGAGATCATGGTCGTGCTGGTCTTGATCGGCATGGTGGTCTCGCTCATCACCGTCAACGTCATGGGCCGCCTCGAGCAGGGCAAGCTCGACACCACACGCAGCCAGGCCTACGAGCTGGCCAAGTCGGTCGACATCTACAAGCTGCAGACCGGCAACTACCCGTCGACGGGCCAGGGCCTGCAGGTGTTGGTGACGCCGCCCAAGGGCAAGCCGATCATCGACACGCTGCCCAAGGACCCGTGGAACAACGACTACACGTTGATCGTCCCCGGCCAGAAGAACCCGACCAAGTTCGACATCCGGTCCAAGGGGCCGGACGCGCAAGAGGGCACCGAGGACGACGTGGGCAACTGGCCGGCGGAGTGACATGACCCGAGCGTTCACGCTCCTGGAGATCTTGGTGGCGCTGGTGCTGCTGTCGCTGCTGATCGCGGTGGCGGTGCCGGCGGCCGGGGCCTTGTCCGGCGCCGAGCTGCGCTCGCAGAGCGGCATGCTCACGGGTGCGGTGCGCGACACCTACGCGCGCACCGCCCTCATCGGCCGAAGCGCGCGCCTGGTGATGGACCTCGAGCAGGACGCCTGGTGGATCGAGGAGGCACCCACGGTGGCGCGCCTGCACGCCGGCAAGCAGAGCGCCGACCGGGACGGCAAGGCCAAGCTCGATCCGCTCGACGAGCGCATCGAGGACATCGACGCCGACACCGACGACGAAAAGGAGCTGGCCAAGCTCGAGCTGTTGTCGCCGCCGCCGTTCAAGCCGGTGGAGGGCGAGGACGGCCAGCCGCACAAGCTGCCCGCCGACGTGCACTTCAAGAGCATCTGGGCCGAGCACCTCGACGACAAGCAGAGCGCCGGCCAGGTGGCGCTCTACTTCTTCCCGGGCGGCTTCACCGAGGAGGCGCTGATCACGCTGACCGACGACGAGCAGGGCGAACGCACGCTCACGCTGGTGGTCAGCTCGCTCACCGGTGAGGTCGACGTGGTCGACGAAGAGCCGCGGGTGCCCGAGCTGGTGGAGGACTGAGCATGCGAGCGCGCGCCTTCTCCTTGCTCGAAGTCATGGTCGCCATCGCGATCCTGGCGGTGGGCATGACCGTGCTGCTGCAAGTGCAGACGCGCTCCATCAACCTGGCGCAGCAGGCGCGCGAGATGACCATCGCCACCATGTTGGCGCGCGCCAAGCTGCTCGACTGCCAGGCCGACCTCGCCAAGAAGGGCTTCTCCGTCGGCGACTACAACGAGGAGGGCAACTTCGGCGACGACGGCTACGCCGACTTCTACTGGGAGTGCCACGGCTACAAGCCCGACATCCCGGTGGCGGACACCGCCGACGTGCAGCAGGC
This sequence comes from Deltaproteobacteria bacterium, assembly GCA_016177705.1. Lineage (GTDB taxonomy): Bacteria > Myxococcota > UBA727 > UBA727 > VGSZ01 > JACOUT01. Next base: position 134,379 of record JACOUT010000010.1, on the reverse strand, counting down.
CTTCTCCGCTACCGGTAACGAGGAGACCGGCCAGGCGGCGGAGCAGCAGGGCGCCGACCTCGGCATGCAGTTCCTGGCGCCCGTGATGTCGCAGCTCTCGAGCGTGCTCGGCGAGTCCATCCGCGAGCTGGTGGTGATCGTGCGCTGGGGCAAGGCGGGCGAGACCGACGAGCTGCGCGTCGCCACCCACGTCATCGACAAAACCGCGGTCAATCAAGTGGCCGGCATGATCCAGCAGGCCAGCTCGATGATGCCCGGCGCAGGCGGCGCGGGCGGCGGCCGCTCGGGCGGATCGTCGGGTGGGTCGTCGGGTGGATCGTCCGGCGGATCCTCGGGTGGGTCGTCGGGTGGATCGTCAGGCGGCCCGCCGCCGCCACCGCGCACGCCGCACGGGCCCGGCGGAGGCAAGGGATGAAGGCGCGCGGCTTCTCCCTGATCGAGATCCTGGTCGCGGCCTCGCTGCTCGCCATCATCGGCGGCATGTTGGTGCAATCGCTGTCGTCGTCGATCGACGCCAAGGAGGCAGTGGAGGGCACCAGCAACCGCTACCACCTGGTGCGCTCGGCCGTGTCGCGCATGGTCGACGAGATCTCGCAGGCCTACCTGTCGGCGCACGTCGCCAGCATGGAGGCGCGCTCCGAGACCGGCTTCCTCGGCGAGCGCGAGAAGCTCACCTTCACCGCCTTCGGCTACGTGCCGCGCGTCGCCGACGAGAAGAAGGGCGACTCGCGCCAGCTCGCCTACTACCTCGACACCGATCCGAAGACGCAGACGCAGTCGTTGCTGCGCCGCGAGCAAGCGAACCTCGACGACAACTTCGAGGAAGGCGGCCGCGCGCTCGTGCTGTTGAGCGACGTGCGCGAGCTCTCCTTCGAGTACTGGGACGCCACCAAGGAGGAGTGGCTCGACAAGTGGGACGCGCAGGGAAGCGACCCGAATCAAGCCGCCAAGCTGCCCACGCGCGTGCGCCTCAAGGTCACCGCCGTCATGGGCGACGGCGAAACACAGACCTTCACGACGCAGACCAAGATCTGGCTGCCGGCACCGATCAAGCTGTGACGACCATGAAGAAGCTCCTCGAGACGCCCCTGCTGAAGCTGTTGCTGACCCCCGTCGGCAAGCGCGTCCCGGTGCGCGGCGGCAAGGGCGCGCCCCACGGGGTCGCGCTCTTGGTGGTGCTGGTGGCGCTGTCGTTGATGAGTGCGGTGGTCACCGACCTCGGCGCCAACGAGCTGGTGCGCTATCGCCTGGCCTCGAACGACCGCGACGCCATGAAGGCGCAGGCGCTGGCCGAGAGCTCGCTCAACATCGCGCGCCTGTTGCTCGCCATGCAGGACGCGGTGCAGCCGCTGATCACGCAGCTCGCCGGCACCGGCATCCCGCTGCCGGCGCACACCTTCTGGCAGTTGATCCCGCTCGACAGCGAGCTGTTGAAGGGTCTGACGTCGGGTGAGCTGCAGAGCACGCTCGGCATGAACGTCGACGCCGCGCTCGAGGAGCGCCGCGCCAAGCTGGCCGCCGAGCAGGACGAGAAGAAGAGCACGTTCGACGCCGACAAGGAGGGCGCGGGCCTCGAGCCGTTCTCGCCGCCCGAGGGCGGCTTCGGCGCCTTCGACGGCACCTTCCGCGCCGACATCCAAGACGAGGAGCAGAAGCCGGCCACCTTGCGCGGCTGGGCCACCACCATCTCGCCGGCGCAGTGCTACGCCTATGCGCAGCGCATCTTTCATGTGCTCGAGCCCGAGCGCTACGACTTCTTGTTCGAGGACCGCGATGGTCAAGGCAACCGCACCACGCGTGAGGAGCTGATCGGCAACCTGTACGACTGGCTCGACGAGAACCAAGACGCGGTCGATGCGCGCGCCGACGCCACTTCGTGGTGCCGCGGCGCCGGCGGCGCCGAGGACGCGGGCTACTCGTCCGGCTACAAGGTGGTGCCGAAGAACGCCTACTACGACGCTCCCGGCGAGCTGCGCCTGGTGCGCGGCATGTCGGACGCGCACCTGCGCGCCTTCGGCGACAAGATCTCCATTTACGGCGACGGCAAGGTCAACGTGCTGTCGGCGCCCATCGGCACCATCGAGGCGCTCATCTACTCGTGCGCGCAGCAGGGCGAGCCCTTGCTGTTCAACCCGACGTGGATTCAGGAGACGCTGACCGGCTGGGAGCAGTCGAAGGTGCTCGGCATCCTCGGCGGCGGCTTCCCGCCCACGCCCGACGGGCTGATCGGCTACCTCGACACGCGCGGCCTGGTGGTGACGCCGCAGTGCAAAGACCTGATGGGCACCGAGTCGCACAACTTCACCGTGCGCGCCATCGCGCAGGTCGGCGAGGTGACGCGCACCATGACGACGGTGATGCGCGTCCATCGCACCACCGAGGAATTCTACTACTACGCCGTCCGTTGACGCCTCGAGAGGTCCCCCATGCCACGCATCGTCGGAATCGACCTGGGCTCCTCCACCGTCAAGGTGGTCCGCCTCGAGACGCGCGCGCGCGGCGGCTTCGAGGTGACCGGCTTTCACGAGGCGGCCGTGCCGCCGCCCGCCGACGGGCAAGACGCCGCCGGCTCCGCGGTCGAGCGCACCTCGACGGCGCTCGCCGAGCTGAAGGCGGGCGGCCACCTGGACGGCGACGTGTTCGTCACCGGCCTGCCGGGCGACGCGGCCGCCGTGCGCACGCTCAAGTTCCCGTTCGCCGACGCCAAGAAGATCGCCGACGCGCTGCCGTTCGCGCTCGAAAGCGAGATCCCCATGGATCTCGATGACATCGTGCTCTCCTGGGTGGTGCTCGGGCCCTCGGCGCGCGCCAGGAAGGAGCGCGGTCACGAGACCGAGGTGCTGGTGGCGTGGGCCAAGAAGGAGGCGGTGCAGCAGACGCTCGACCTGCTCGCGGTGTTCGACATCGATCCGCGCCACGTGCAGTTCGACGCGCTCGCGCTCGGTGACCTGTACGAGGCCTTTTTGGCCAGCGCCGAGACGGCCGAAGGGCCGACCGAGCTGCGCACGCCGGGCGGCACCGTCATCGAGGTCGGCCCGGACGCGGCCGACGCGGCCATCGCCGTGGTCGACATCGGCGATCGACGCACCTCCGTGTGCGTGCTGTCCTCGTCGGGCAGCGGGCCGGCGCGCGTCGTCGGTGCGCACACGCTGCTGCACGGCGGCGCCGACGCCACGCGCGCCTTGTCGCGCGCCATCGGACTGCCGCTCGCCGAGGCCGAGCGCGGCAAGAAGAAGGAGGCCTTCATCGAGGTGGCCGGCGCCAAGGCGCAGTTCCCGGAACAGCAGCAGATCTCCGATGTGCTCAAGGGCGCCTACGCGCCGGTGGTGCGGCGCCTGCGCCAGATCTTCCAGGCCTCGATGTCGAACGCGCGCGTGCGCGTGGTCAAGGTGTTCGTGCTCGGCGGCGGCAGCCGCGTGCTCAACCTCGACCGGCACCTGTCCGAGGAGCTCAACGTCAAGGTGGTGCGCGGCGACGCCGTCACCCAGGCGTTGCGCGGCGTGCTGCCGATCGAGGCGAGCGACGACGCGCCCGAGGCGGCGGTGGCGCTCGCCTATGCGGCGAGCGGCGTGCCGTCGCTGCGCACGCGCACGCGCGTCGACTTCCGTGCCGGTGTGTTTGCCTGGAAGGGCGACTTCGACTTCCTGCGCGAGCGCGCGCCCGCGCTGATCGGCTGGGCGGCGGTGCTGTTCCTGCTGCTCGGCGGCAGCAGCGTGGCGCAGGCGGTGGTGGCGTCCTCCAACGAGAGCGCGCTCGTCGCGAAGGAGCTGAAGATCTGCGAGGAGATCACCGGCCAGAAGGTCGAGTCGTTCGTGCGCTGCAAGGCGATGATCGACGAGAAGATCGGCGGCTCCGCCTCGTTCGCGGTGCCGGAGCGTTCGGCCGCCGACACCTACCTCGAGGTCGCGCGCCGCCTGCCGCCCGCGGCGGAGGTGAAGCGCAAGATCACCGAGCTCGACATCACCGCCGAGCGCATCAAGCTGCGCGGCCTGACCTCGAGCTACGACGCCATCGACACCATCGTGGCGCGCCTGCAGGGCGGGCGCTGCTTCTCCTTGGTGGAGAAGGGCAAGGCGCAGAGTAAGGGCAGCGACATCGACTTCCAGGTGACCATCACGCTCGACTGCGCCGGTGCGGTCGGCGACGGCAAGGAGTTCGCTGCGCCACCGGCGCCGACGGCCGAGTCGCTCAAGCCCTCGACCACCGGCGCCGCCGTGTCGCCGGTGTCGTCGGGCACCGATACCTCACGCTCGGCGCAGCAGTACGGCACGCCCGCGAGCGACGAGGTCGCCGACGGCGCCGCGCGCGCGACCGAGATCGCCGCGCAGCCGAACCCGCGCGGCAAGCTCTCGCCCGACGAGATCGAGGAGCGTCGCGAGCGCCTGCGCAAGCTGCGCGAGGAGCGTGAGGCGCGGCGCGCTGCCCGCACCGGGCCGGAGGGGCTGGCCCCGATCATGGGGCCGCGCCCGCCCGGCGCGACGCAGCGGCCGATGAAACGGGACGCGGTGCCGGTGCAGGAAGGCAAGGAGGAGGAGTGATGGCGTCATTCTCCGGCATCCCGCAGGCCTTCGCGCGCTTGAGCGAACGTGAGAAGCGCCTGGTGCTCGTCACCGGCGTGGTGGCGGTGGTGTTCGTGTGCGCCATCGGCATCACTGCCGTCAACTCTGCCATCGCCGGCCGCACCAAGCGCGTCACCATGCGCAAGGACGAGATCGCCCAGCTCGACGTGCTGCGCGACCGCTACCACGACGCCGAGGAGGCGGAGAAGAAGAGCGCGGCGCAGATCAAGAGCAACAACCAGTCGCTGTTCACGCTGGTGCAGAAGGCCTCCACCGAGGTCGGCCTGCCGGTGCCCGACCTGCAAGAGCGGCGTACACCGGTCAAGGACGCCGCCGACATCCAGGAGGTGTCGGTCGACGTCAACCTGAAGGAGATCTCGGTCGACAAGCTGACCACGCTGCTCGAGAAGATCGAGGGCAAGCGCAGCGACGGTGTCGTCAAGGTGACCAAGCTCAAGGTCAAGACGCGCTTCGACAACCCCGAGCTGCTCGAGGTCAACCTGACGGTGTCGACGTGGCGTTCCTCTTCCGCGTCCGGCGGCGATGGGGCCAAGCCATGAAGCGCGCGCTCGTCATCGCCGGCTACGTCGCGTGGTTCGCCGCCGCCTTCGTGGTCGGCGTCTACCTGACTTTCCCGCTCGACGAGGCCAAGGGCGCCATCGTCGGCCTGCTCGAGACCCAGCTCGGCAAGGGCAAGCAGGGACAGCACGGCGTCGATCCGGTGGTCAAGCTCGGCAGGCTCTCGCTGTCGGGCTTCGGCGTCGCCGCCGAGCACGTCAGCATCCAGCTACCGAGCCGCAACCCCGACCCGGGCCCCACCATCGACGTCGACGAGCTGGCCATCGGCGTCCGGCCCTGGTCGCTGTTGTCGGAGGCCAAGACGGTGGTGGTCGACGCGGATCTCTACGGCGGCTCCTTGTCCGCGGTGGTGAGCGCCGATGCCAAGGGCGCCGTGCACGACGCCGACATCGAGGTCGACGACATCGATCTGGCCAAGATCCCGCTGGTGCTCGAGCGCGTCGGCATCCCGCTCGCGGGCAAGGTGGAGCTCGACGTCGACCTCGACCTCGGCGACAGCCCCGAGAAGGACGGCGAGGGCAGCGTGCGCCTGACCGTCAAGGATGCCTCGGTCGGGCCCGGCAACATCAAGGCGCTGTCCGCGCTCGGCGGCTTCGAGATTCCGGTGGTCGACCTCGGCAAGCTCGAGGTCGACATCCCGGTCAAGCAAGGCAAGGGCACCATCGCGGGCGCCAAGCTCGACGGCAAAGACGTGCAGCTCGAGCTGTTCGGCGACCTGTTCGTCAAGGGCAAGCTGCAGCAGAGCCGCATCGACATCGACGGCTTCCTCTTGCCCACGCCTGCCTTCCTCGAACGCGAGAAGAAGTTCCAGAGCCTGCTCGAGCTCGGCGAGAAGATGGGCGGCATGAGCGGCGTGTCGCTGCCGCGCGCGAAGGACGACGAGGGTCGCTACTACTTCTCGCTCAAGGGCAGCGTCGAGGCGCCGAACGCGGCGCTCGCCAAGGACAATGGGCGGCGCGCCAAGCAGCGCGCGCAGAAGGGCCCGAGTGCTGCGCCGACGACACCGGTGGTGCCGGAGCGCGCCGAAGCCAAGGATCGTGCCTCACGCTCGCCGATGGCGGGGCCGTTGCCGGTGACCAACGCGCCGCCGCCCATGCCGACGCCGGCACCGCCACCGCCGCCCACGCCGCCGCCACCCGAGACGCCCGAGCCGACACCCGAGAAGACCGACGGGTCGGCCGACAAGCCCGAGGCGCCGAGCGAGGGGTGAGGGCTTCCCTCCCGGCCTCGTCGGTGCGATGCACCGCACGAGGAGGACGCCATGGCCCCACGCGTGCAACCAACCACCGACAAGCCCGAGCGCTCGCTCGAGAGCGACGCCGTGCCCGTGCGCAACCTGAGTGAGACCGATCTCGAGGCCGTCGTGCGCATCGACGCCAAGGCGATGGGCCGGCGACGAGTCGAGTACTACAAGGACAAGGTCGCCGCCGCGCTGCGCGACTCGCGCATCCACGTCTCGTTGGTCGCGGAGCTGGACGGCATGGTGGTCGGCTTCCTGATGGGCGACCTGCACTACGGCGAGTTCGGCCGCGCCGAGCCGTCGGTGATCATCGACTCCGTCGGCGTCCACCCCGACTACGCCAAGCGCGGCGTCGGCCGCGCGCTGATGCGGCAGTTCGTCGCCAACGTGCGGGCGCTCGGCGCCGAACAGGTGCGCACCGAGGTCGCGTGGAACGACCTCGGGCTGCTCGGCTTCCTCGATCGCTGCGGTTTCGTCCCGGGCAAGCGCTTGGTGCTCGAGCTCGACGTCGCGGGGCGATGAGCCGCGCGCCCCTCCAGCTGCTGCTGCCGCTGCTGCTCGTGCTCGCCGGCAGCTGCCGGCTGCTCGGCGCCGGCCTGCCGTGCGACGACGATATGCATTGCCCCTGGCAGCAGGTCTGTACCGACGGTCGCTGCGCGGTCGTCGGCGCGGAGGGCGAAGGTGAAGGTGAAGGCGAAGGTGAAGGCGAGGGCGAAGGAGAAGGAGAGGGCGAGGGTGAAGGCGAAGGAGAAGGTGAAGGAGAGGGAGAGGGAGAGGGTGAAGGTGAAGGAGAGGGAGAGGGTGAAGGTGAAGGTGAGGGCGAGGGCGAAGGTGAAGTCGAGGTCGACTGGACCTGCGTCGTTGGCCACGACGAGGACGGCGACGGCTACGATGACTGCGGCGACAACTGCCCCGGTGATTGGAACCCGCTGCAAGAGGATGACGGTGAGCTGCTGGTCGGCGGCGCGGCCGACGGCGTCGGCGATGCCTGCGACCCGCGCCCCGCGCAGGCCGGCGACGCGCTCTACGCGTTCGAACCCTTCACCGATCCGACGCGCCTCGGCACCCATTGGCTGCCGTTGAACGGCGGCTGGACCATCGACGGCGCATCGCTGCTACCCGAGGCCTACCCCGCGGGCCGCATCGAGATCGTGGCGCAGGGCCCGGTTGGCGACGTCGCGGTGGCGACCTCGGTGCTGGTGAACGGGCAGACCGGCGCGCCAAGCTCGCGCGTCGCGATGGTGCACGCGCATGCCGACGGTACGGCGCCGTTGCAGGCCGTCTCCTGCTCCTCGCGCGAGACCGACTACGAGCGCGTGCAGGCGATCGAGTTCATCGGCGGCAGCGCCAACTTCGACCCCGACTCGCCCATCACCATCGAGACCACCCAGCCGATCGGCACGCCCTTTCGCATCGCCGTCGCCGCGGCCTACGACGGCACGCGCGGCGCCGACCGCGTCGGCTGCGACGTGCGTGGCCAGGTGGACGGCTACGACGCGAGCGCGGCCTACAGCGGCCGCTACATCGGCCTGGGCGACGTGCGGCTCGACATGGCGTTCGCCTGGGTCGCGGTCTACACCCTCGGTCCGCCCTGATCGCACCCGCGAGGTTTGCAAATGGCGTTGAGCTGCCCAAACCCGGACTGTGCCTTCCTGCGCAAGCACGGCTTCTCGCCGAGCTACCGCGCCGGCACCATGACGTGCTCGGACTGCGGCGCCGCCTTGGTCGAGCGCGGCGACGGCGGCGGCGCCACCACCGCCGCCGTGCCCGGCGCAAGTGCGCCCGCCGCAGGCGCGCGCGCCTCCTCGACGCCGCTCGTCGTCACCGCGCTGGTGCTCATCGGCAGCTTCGTGCTTGGGCTGGTGCCGCTGCCCTTCCTCGACGTCGAGCTGCTGCGCTCGTGGCTTGCGAGCGGTGGCGGCGACCGCGTGGACGCGATGCAGCCGGTGTCGTTGGCCGCGCTCGGCATCGCGCCTTGGATCACCGCGGCGCTCTTGGTCGAGATCGCCGCCGCTCTGGTGCCGCGCTGGCGCGTGCTGCGTGAGCCCGCCGGTCGACACCGACTGGCCGCCGCCACCAACCGCCTCGGCGTGGTGGTGGCGCTGGCGCAGGCGCTGCTGCTGCTGCGCTGGATCGAGAGCATTGACGCGTACGGCAGCCCCGTCCTCGACGACGGCAGCCTGGGCGCACGCGGTGCCGTGGTCGCGAGCATCGTCTGCGGCGCGCTGCTCGTGCGCCTGGGCGCGCACCTGATCGACGCGCGCGGCGTCGGCGGCGGCATGACGCTGTTGGTGGGGATGCCGCTCGCCGTCGGCCTGCTGCGCACGCTGATCTCGCTCGCGCAAGCGCTGCGCAGCGAGGCGCGCTCGCCCGGCGACCTGATGTCCTGGTGGCTGGTCATCGGGGGCGCCGTCGCCGTCACCCTGCTGGTGCGGCCCTTCCCCGACGACGATCGCCCCGCGCAGCCGGTCGCGGGTCTGCTGCCGCTGCTGTGGAGCGCCGCTGCGCTGCAGGCCGCCGAAACGGCGCTGCCGCTGTTCAACGTCATGCCGCTGTCCTGGGAGCTGCACCAGGTGGTGCTCGCCGCCTGCGCCGGCGTGCTCACCGTCGGCGTGGGGCGCGTGCTGCACCTGCGCGCCTCGACGTTCGGCGGCGCCGTGCCGCGCTCGCTCGCCTTCGTGCTCGCGCTGGTGGCGCTATGGGCCTTCGCCGGCTGGCGCAGCGTCGTGATCGACGCCACCGGCGTAGTGGTGCTGGTGTGCGTCGGGCGCGACCTGGCGGGCGAGCTGACGGCCCGGCGCATGCTTGGCGCCCTCGGCGTCGCGGGCACGATGCCGTCCTTGGCGGCCGCTCACGCGGCGCAGGTGCGACTGTCGGCCGCCGGCATCGGCGTGCACGTGCGCGCAGCGCACCACCGCGCGCTCTGGCACTTCTTCGGTCCGCACCTGTCGCTCGACGTGCTGGTACCGGCAGCCGACGTCGAGCGCGCGCGCGAGCACTTGTCCGCATCGCAGGTCAGCGCGTCGCGCGCGTGATGCGACCCTCGGCGACGTCGAGCGCGGCGCCGGCGCCGTCGAGCCCCGCGCCCACCGTGGCGTCGTCCAGCAGCTCGCGCGCGAAGAACGCCGTCAGGTAGCGCACGGCCAGACCGAGCACCACGTCGCCGTCCGCGCTGCCTTGCGGCGAGCAGGCGGCGCAGCCGACGCAATGGTCCTCGTCCTGCAACTGCGTGTGACCGGCGCCGAGCCCGACCAGCTCCACCGACGGCGTCGGCGCCAGCAGGAACAGCACGTGGTAGTTGTCGTCGGCCGGCGAGCAGGACGACGTCACCTCGGCGCCGAAGAAGCCGGTCGCCATGCCGAGGTCGGGCAGCGCGTCGCGCGCCATGGCGCCGCCCGCGAATTCGGACGCGTCCACCGGATCGAGGCCGAACCACGCGCTCGCGACGTCGTGCAGCCTCTGCTCCGCCGCTACCAAGGACGCCTTGCCGCCGCGCGAGTGCCCCGCCAGCCCGAGCCGGCTTTGGTCGACGCGGCCAAAAAGCGGGCTCGCGCTGTCGGCGTTCTCGGCGTCGAGCCAGGTGGTCGCGATGGTGACGATGCCGTCGGCCACGGTTTGCGTGTCGGTGAGCACGCCCGGGTCATCGCGCACGACCACGATGACGCCGTGGCTCGCCAGGCGCTCACCGTAGGGGCGATAGGCCTCGCGCGGCTGTAAGAGTCCTGGCGACAGGCTTACCACCGGGCGCGGGCCCGGCGTGCTCGGCAGGTAGACGTCGAGGTCGACCGGCGAAAAGCCGCCGAGATCGACGGCACCTGCCACCAGCGTCACCGTGGCGGGGCCGGCGCGATCGTAGCGACCGAAGGGATCGCCCGGGCCTGCATCGTCGGGCGTGCTGCCGGCGTCGTCCGAGCCGCTGCCGGCGTCGTTGGGCGTGCTGCCCGCGTCGTCGTCGGGCGTGCTGCCCGCGTCATCGTCGGGCTCCGTGCCCGCGTCATCGCGGTCGCTGCTGCCGGCGTCCTCGCCGGCGGCGCCCGATGGCGGACAGCCGGACAACAGCGACAGCACCGCCGCCGTGAGAGCGGCGGCGACGGTGCCGATTGCATGCGGTCTGAAGATCACGGCGGCGACGCTAACGCGTTCACACGTCGCGCGGATCCTTGATCGAGAAGACGATCGGCAGCGTGACGCCGCGGGCGCGCAGCTCTCGCCGCACGAAGTCCTTGATGTTGTCTTCGCCGAACGCGGTCGCCTTCCAGTACTTCACCGCCACCTTGGCACCGGTGAGCTTGACGCTGACGATCGCGTCCTCGATGCGCAGCTCCTCGGTCAGGCGGCTCTGCACCTTGGTCACGTGCGCTGCGAAGTCGGCCACCGCCTTCTTCATCGGGCTCGCCGGCACCGGCGCGATGCCGCCGATGGGGAGGCCGGGCGGGCGGATGGGATCGATCGCCGGCCGGATGAAGTCGATGGCTGCGCTCTTGAGCCCGGCCTTCTTCAGGTGTTCGAGCACCGCGGCCTTGATGGCCGCGTCATCGAAGTGGGGATGCGCACGCAGCGCGACGGTCACGCGGCCGCCATGCTCGCTGACGCCAGCGATGTCGTCCTCGGCGCGCAGATCGGTGGTCAGGCGGCGCTGCACCTGGGCGATCGACGCCTGCGCCGCCCGCACCGCCTCGGCCACGGAGACGGTCGGCTTCAGGTGGCGCAGCTCGACGCGCACGCCGGGCGCGCCGTGCTTGGCGAGCAGGCCCTTGACGAGGTCGCGCAGGCCGGCCGGCTTGTAGCCGAACTTGTCGTCGACCAGCACGTGCACTTCGCGTCCGTGCAGTTCGAGGCCGCGCACGGCGTCCTCGACGCGCAGCTCCTCGGTCATGCGGTGCTGCACCTTCTTGATGTCGGCGAGCGCCAGCTCGACGGCGCGGCCGATGGCGCGCGTGTGCTGAGATTGACGAGCCGAAGAAACGCGATCGACACCCATGGAACCCTCCCGCGATGACGGGTTTTCGGTCATGTAGGTGAAGGTGTTGCGGTGTGTGGGGTCACATACCGTAACCCCCTGTCAATACTGCGGTCTCGTGGCCCTTGCCGCGAGGCAGTAGTGTACACGCATGGCGCTGAAGCTCGCCGCGCCGGACGCAGAGATCGTGGTTGCCGATGGCGACGACGTGCAGGGCGCGCTGTCGCGCACGCGCATCCTCGGCATCGGCGCGCATCCGGACGACCTCGAGCTGATGAGCTGGCACGCCATCGCTTCCGGTGGCCCGCACAAGAGCTACAGCGGCGTGGTCGTCGCCGACGGCGCGGACAGCCCGCGCGTGGATGGTGACGCCGCTGCGGACCGCGAGGACATGCAGCGCACGCGCCGCGACGAGCAGCGGCGCGCCGCCCGCATCGGCGGCTACGCCGCCTGCGTGTTGCTCGGCTACCCGAGCGCCGCCATCAAGCATGGCTGCAACGCTGACGTCGTCGCGGACCTCGCCACCGTGCTCGCAGCCACGCGACCCGACGCGGTGTTCACGCACAGCCCGTGCGACTTCCACGACACGCACGTGGCGGTCGCCATGCACGTCATCGCCGCGGCGAGGTCGTTGCCGATCGACGTGAGGCCGCGCGCGCTCTATGGCTGTGAAGTGTGGGGTGGCCTCGACTGGCTGGCGGCGCCCGAGCGTGTCGCCTTCGACGTCAGCGAGGCGGTTGAGCTGGGCGAGCGCCTGGTCGCGGTGTTCGCGTCCCAGTTGCGCGGCAAGCGCTACGACCAGGCGGCGCTCGGCCGGCGCCGCGCCAACGCCGTCTTCCTCGAACCGCGCGCGGCCGACCGGCATGCGGCGACGGAGCTCGCGCTCGACCTGAGCTCCTTGCTCGGCGAGCCCGCGCCCGACGTGCACGCCTTCGTGATGGAGCTGGTCAACCGCACGCGCGACGCCATCTCGACCCGCATCCGCCGCTTCGACGTCGGCGGAGTGGGGTGACGCGTGGAGGTGCTAATCGTCCCCGACGCAGCGGCCGCCGGCGCACGCGGGGCGCGCATCATCGCGGCGCTGCTGCGTGACACACCGGCTGCCGTGCTCGGGCTGGCGACGGGCGAGACGCAGCGGCCGTTGTATGTCGAGCTGGTACGTCGCGTTCACGCGCACGAGCTGCGCTTGGCGGCGGCGACCACCTTCAACCTCGATGAGTTCGTCGGCGTTGCCGCCGACCATCCGGGCTCGTTTCGCCGCGCCATGCGGCAGCAGCTCTTCGAGCTGGTCGACGTCGATCCGACGCGCGTGCACTTCCCCGCCGCCGCGTCCGTCGACGAGGTGCCGGAGGTCTGCGCCCGCTACGAGGCCGCGATCGAGGCGGCGGGTGGCATCGACCTGCAGTTGCTCGGGATCGGCGAAGACGGTCACATCGGCTTCAACGAGCCGACCTCCTCGCTGTCGTCGCGCACGCGGCTGAAGACGCTCACGCAACGGACTATCGACGGCGCGCGCGCGGTGTTTTCGCCGGGCGAGCCCCCGCGCCACGTCGTCACCATGGGCATCGCCACCATCCTGTCCGCGCGACGCTGCCTGCTGCTCGCGACCGGCGCCCGCAAGGCACGCGCGGTCGCGGCCATGGTGGAGGGGCCGCTGACGGCGATGGTGCCCGCCTCCGCGCTGCAACTGCACGCGCGCGCCACCGTGATCGTCGACGAAGCGGCCGCCGCGCAGCTCGCGCTCGCCGCGTACTACCGCGACGTCGAGCGCTGCAAGCCCGCGTGGCAGCGGCGCGCAGACGGCGACGACGAGCAAGCAGCGGCGGTACCGTCCGCGCTGCCTGCGCCGAGCGAGCCGTGACGGGTGGCGCGCCGCTCATCGTGAGCTACTCCGGCATCCGCGGCATCGTCGGTGAGAGCCTGACGCCCGACGTCGCCGCACGCTACGCGCGCGCGTTCGGCCGCATGATCGCGGCGCGGCACCGGGTGCCCACCATCCTGCTCGGGCGTGACACGCGCGCCTCGGGCCCGGCGCTGCTGGCGGGCGCGGTGCGCGGCCTGGCGCCGTTCGGCGCGCTCGTCGATCTGGGCGTGGTGGCGACGCCGACGCTGCAGCACGCGCTCGGCGTCTTCGATGCGCAGGCCGCGCTGTGCATCACGGCCAGCCACAACCCGAGCCAGTGGAACGGCATGAAGCTGTTCCTCGCCCCGGAGCGCGTGGTGCTCGACGGCGCGCACATCCGTGAGCTGCGCGGCCTCGTCGACGCGGAAGACACGCCGGTCGCCGACGCGACGCACGCGGTGCCGTCCGATAGGCACGACGACGCACTACGCGTGCATGTCGAACGGGTGTGCGCGCACCTCGACATCGAGCGCATCCGCGCCGCGCGTCTTCGCGTGGCCTTCGATCCCGGCGGCGGCGCCGGCTTCGAAGTGACGCGGCGCCTGCTCGTGGCGCTCGGCTGCGAGGCGGTGCACGTCGCGTCGACCCGCGAGTCCGAGCCGTTGGCGGAGCACCTCGGCGAGCTGCGGCGTGCCGTGGTGGCGGAGCGCTGCGACCTCGGCGTCGCGCAGGACCTCGACGCCGACCGCCTCGCGCTCGTCGCCGCGGACGGCTCCGCGCCGGGCGAGGAGCTGACGCTGGTGTTGGCGGTCGACCACCTGCTGGCGCGCAGCACCGGCTGGGGGACACCGGCCTCGCCCGGCGGGGCCGGCGCCGCCGAGCGGGTCGTCGTCAAGAACGTCGCGACCACGCGCGCGGTCGACGACATCGCGGCTCGGCACGGCGCGCGGCTCGTCGAGACGGCGGTCGGCGAAGTGAACCTGTCGCGCGCGCTCGCGCAGGAGGTCGCGCTCGGCCACGTCGCGTTCGGCGGCGAGGGCAACGGCGGCGTCATCTTCCCGCCGCTGCACCTCGGGCGCGACAGCATCACCGGCATCGGGCTCGTGCTCGAGCGACTTGCCGCAGGCGGCGGCGCGCCGCTGCACGCGCACCTCGCGGCCATGCCGCGCTACTTCGCGCACAAGCGCAAGGCGGCGCTCGACCCGGCACGCAGCCGGCAGGACGCGCTCGCGGCGCTGCTCGCTGCCGTGGAGACATCGTTTCCCGACGCGGTCGAGGTCAGCCGCCTCGACGGCCTGCGCGTGCGCTTCGCCGACGGATCGTGGGTCGGCGTGCGCCCGTCGAACACGGAGCCGGTGGTGCGCTTGGTCGCAGAGTCACCGTTGTCGGCATGGGCGGACGAAGCGATCGCGCGCCTGGAGCGCATCGCGCGCGCGTCCGATCGCCCGCGGGTGCCGTAGGTCGCTGATTCGTGCGAAGGTGGTGGCATGGCCGGCGAAGCAGACAAGGTCCGTGAGTACCTGAACAACAACCGCTTGCAGGAGGCCCTGACGTTGGCGCGCCGACTCGCGCGCGACACCCCTGGCGACGCCACCTTGCGCGCCTTGCTCCTCGAGGTGCTGTTCACCAAGGGTGAGCACGGTGCGGTCGACACCGAGCTCGGCGCGCTCCAGCGTTCGGGGATGCCGCATCAGGAGCTGCAGAAGCTGCGCGCGCGGTTCAAGAAGCGCGGCTGATCGGCGTCAAGATCCGAAGAGCTTCTTCAAGAAGCCAGGGTCGGTGTCGGCGCCGTTCACATCCGCCATGGCGGCGACCTTGCCGAGGTTGTTCTTGTACACCGCGTTCGCGGGGTCGAGCTCCACCGCACGCACCAGCGCGTCGGTCGCTTCGTCGAAGCGCTTGAGCCGCGTCGCGAGCACCACCCCCAGGTGATTGTGGAGCGGCGCGCGACGCGGGTTCTTCTCGATGGCGCGGGCCAAGAGCTCGACCGCCCTCTGGAAGTCGCCCGCGTCTTCCGCCTGGCGTGCCTCGAAGTAGAGGCGCTCTTCCGCGCTCGCCGCCGCGGCCTGCGACGACGCTCCGCCGGGCGCCTGAGCACAGTCGCGCGCCACCGCCTTGATCGCTTCGTTGTCGGGATCGAGCTCGAGCGCCATTCTCACCCACGACCAGGCGCGCCCGACGCGGCCTGCGGCCAGGTCTTCGAGCGCGTGCAGGCGGAGCTGCTCGGCGCGCTGCGGGTTCGACGGCGGGGCGAAGGCCTGCTGCTCCCGCGCGGAACGTACGGGTGGCTGCACGCGCATCTGCGGCCGCACCTCGGCCGGCCGCTGCGCGCGCGGGATCACCGTCTCCGACGGGCTCGAATCGAGCGGCTGCGGGAGGAACGGCGACGGCTGCTTGTGCGTCGGTCCGTCCACGTCGACGTCGACGGCCACCTTGGGGACGACGAACTCCACCTCGAACGGGCCGGTATCGTCCGCGGCTTCGGCCGCTTCGACAGTGGGGAGTTGCACCACCGCGGTGATTTCGACGATGCGCTTCTCGAACAACATCGCGAGCGCGATGCGGACGTCACCCGAGGACACCTCGGCGAGCTTGCGGATGCGCGCGACGGGCCGCTCGCCATCGATGAAGCCGAGCACGTGCCGCTCGAACGGCGTGAGCACGTCGAGCCGCGCGTCGGCGTTGCGGGTGCGGGCGAGCACCGCCGTCGGCTGCAGCACCTCGGTGATGTCGCCGCCGAGGTAGAGCGGAGCGGGCGCAAGCACGCGCTGCACCTCACCGGTGTTCTTGGTGAGGTAGCTGCCGGTGTCCTCGCCCATCAGATCCCAGACCGCGGCGCCCAGGTCGCCGAGGATGACGGCGTCACCGTCGGACGGGCCGGGCCTGCCGCTCTGAGGCTCTGCTCGTGCGGCGGCGACGAAGCTGGTGTCGAGGACGAACCGGCACTCGGGGCACAAGGCCGCGCTCGTGAAGGCTCCGCACTTCGGACACTGCACTGCCGGTTCTCCTCGCGGGTGTGGTCGCGGTGCGTCGCACCATGCCACCCCCACGTGGGGCACGCTACCTCCGCGCGTGACGCACGTTGCTACCTGCCGTAGCGGTAGCTCGAGAAGGCCGAGTCCATGCGCGCGTCCTGGCCGGCGGTGAACTCGAACATGCACGAGTCGTCGGTGTAGTCCATGAAGTTGGTGATGGGATCGGGGCCCACGAACTTGGGCGCGGTACACGTGTCGCGGCCGGTCGGGCAGCCAAAGGCCGCGGAGCGCTCCGCCGACGTGTCGCTCACGTAGTCGCCGGTGTTGGTACAGCCGCCTTGGAACGTGTGGTAGAGGCCCATCCAGTGCCCGACCTCGTGGGTGGCGGTGTCGCCCTCGTTGTACGGCGCCGCGGTGCCGCCGGGCAGCGTCGAGTGGAGCAGCACGACGCCGTCGTCCGTCGGGCTCGACACGTACGACGACGGGAAGGTGGCCCAACCGAGCAGGCCGCTGCCCGGGTTGCAGGTGTAGAGGTTGAGGTCGACGGCGCTGCCCTGGCGCAGCGCGCCCTTGATGGCACTCTCGTGGGTGCCGTAGCAGCCGTTGTACCAGTCGGAGTTGTCGGTGTAGTCCGTCGACGCAAGCACGAACGACCAGCCGGTGCCGGCGTACGAGTTGTTGAGCACCTGGATCTGGTCGCTGATCGCCGTGCTGCTCAGGTAGCCGGCAGAACCGCTGTGCAGCACGTGGAAGTACACACGGATCTCACCACCAGTAACCGTGGTGCCGCCGCCGCCGCCGCCCGGCCTCCTCTTGTAGACGCCGCCGGTCTCCTCCTCGGCGATGCCGTGGTTCGGATTGGTCATCTCGAAGGCGAGCGCGTCGTCTTCGGTGGTGGCGCAGCGCACGTGGCCGGATGGTGTGCGTTCGAACGAGTCGACCGGCGCGAGCTCGGCGCGGTTCAGGCCCGGCAGCGGCTCGACACCGCAGGCGGCGAGGATGACGACGGAGAACGACAACAGGGCGCGACGCATGGCTTCCACCTCGTGCCGCCACTCTGACGCCCGGACAGAGGAACGCAACACGTCCGATCGTGCCGGGCGCACAGTCGTATCCGTCACCTGCCCGATGACCGCGCGGTCGGCACCGTAACGCGACGGTGGTGGTCGCGTTCGCTCCCCCTTCAGGCGAACAAGCGCTTGCAGGCGATCGCGAGCGCCTCGGCCATGCTCGTGTGCAGCACGTCGACCGAGTGCGCTTGCGCGAGACATTCGAAGATGTCGTCGTTGAAGGTCAGTACGTAGTGGTTCATTTGCGTCTGCTCCGGCGCGTCTCGGTCGTCGCCCGCCTGCTGAAGCTCGGCGATCCACGACGAGCGCTCGACCTTGTGCGCGGCGTTGGCACCGAGGCCCCGCGCTGCGCTGGCGGGCATGCCGAGCTTCTGTGACATCACCGACGTGAACTCGGCGAGCACGATGGGTGGCGGCTCGGTGTGCTGGTGCTTCGCGTAGTAGAGGAGGATGGTGCGCCGCCCTGCGGTGATGACGTGGGGTGGCGGAGTACCCTCGTCCCACGGTGGATCCCAGGCGACGACGACCGCGCGCTCGTCGGCGTCGTTCGGCGCATTCGCTTCCACGAGCTCGGCGTCGGCGAAGGGCGTGGCGTCTTCCGCAACCGGCGTGGCCTCGTCGATTGCCGGCACTTCCTCGGAGACGATGGGCGGGGACGCGGCTGCGGGCGGTGGCTCGTCGGCGGGCGCGAGCTGCGCGGCGTCCGCAAACACCGTGCTTGGCGTGGGCTCGTCGGGAAGAGCGGCGCTCCCTTCGATCGGCGTCGGCTGATCAATCGGCGCGGAGGCGACATCGAGTGGCCGTGAGGCGACGTCGCTGCTCTGGGGCAAGATGAGCGGCGACGTTGCGTCATCGAGCGCTGCCCCGGCCCCCGCAGCCGGCGCCTGCTCGACGTCGGCGAGCCCCGGATCGACGATGATGGTCGCGCCGGTGGGCTCGGCAACCCGATCGGGCCGGGCGGACACGGTCCACGGCACGTTCGGCGGTACCGCGGTGACGAAGTCGTCCTTGTCGTCCGGCGCAGCGCCCTGCTGCTGCGCCGCGACCGTTGCTTGGGCCGGCGTGAGCCCGTGCTCGGCGGCAAGGCGCTGCGCGCGCTCCGCGGTGCGCCCGCCGCCCCCGAGGGGAACCCGCGAGATGCGCGCGACGGCCGCGGCCTTGTCCCCGACGAGCAGCGCCACCGCGACGGGTGCGAGCGGATCGCGCAGCACCACGGCCCCCGCGTCGAGCGAGCGATGCAGCGCCTGATCGTCGCCGAGCGTGGCGAGCCACGGGTCGACGGCGCCTGCCCACACCGCGACCACATCGTCGCTCACGTCGGCGATTTTGGTGGTGCCGACCCTCCACGACGAGAGCGCGCCGCCGAAATGAGCCGGGCCGAAGCGCTTGTAGGCCGTGCACCGGTCGGGCTCGAGCGTAGCCACGTCGGTCTCCGCCAGGTCGACGCCGAGGAGACGCTCGATGTGCGGCAGCAGCACGCCGACGGTCACACTGAAGCTGCCGGTCGGCCCGTAGGCGTCCTCGACGGGAACGCGCACGACGTCGATTGCACCTGAGGCTCGCCGTCGAGAGAACCCCGAAGCGGTCGCGGCGAATCCGCGAGCCTTCAACGCGCCTGCGAGCCCGCGGGCGATGATCTCCTGAATCGCTTTTCTGGCCGGCTTTCCCACGCTGCCCGCTCGCCTCGCGCAAGCGCGAGTCTATCGACGAATGGCGCGCGAACGCGAACGCAGCGTTCGGACGATTAGAGCCCTGCGGTCGGTCCTCGCCCGACCCTACCAAGCGTGGGATGGGACGCGTCTGCGTAAAAGCCGCGGCGGAGCGCGTGCTACGGTTGGTCGAGGACGCTCATGACCCGCACAACCCTCTTGCTCCTTTCTCTCGTGTTCGCGTCGTCGGCAGTGGCGGCCCCCGCCCAGGGGTCGCGAAACGCGAACAAGACCGCGTTGCCAAAGGAGCTGCGCGCGTCGCGAAGGACTGTGGTTGCAGCGTCAAGCTGCGCGTCGACACCGCGAGCTTCCCCGACGATGCCCAGCTCCTCGGCGCCGGCATGAGACGTCCGACGTCGTGTTCGCGGTCGACTCGATCTTCGCCATCTTCGCGATCACGGCCGATCCCTTCATCGTGCTCACCTCGAACATCTTCGCTGGTCTTCGTCGGCGTGAAGATGGTCGCGAGCGTGTGGGTGAAGCTCCCGGTCCTGGCGTCGCTCGGCGTGATCGTGCTGCTGCTCGCGCTCTCGATCCTCGCGAGCCTCGTGCGCGAGCGCCAGAACGGGAGCGGCTCGAACGCGCCGCCGATGCAGCCTTGACGCGAGCGCGGGCGCCCAACACCCCGAGAGGTGCCGGGCGCCCGCAGCCGCGACCGCTCAGCTACGCGACGCGCCGTTTCCCGGCGGCAGCGCCGGTGCCGTCACCGGCTTCGGCAACAGCGCGCCCGTCAGCAGCTTGGCGACGAGCGCGTCACCGATGCTGCCGCCGCCGGCGCCGCTCTGCACCGCGACGTCCGGCACCAGCTTGGCGCCGTTCTCCGCCAGCGTGCTCGCCACCTGCATGGTGACGAAGCCGTCCACGCCCACCGCCGCCGCACCTTCGCGCGACGCCTCGGC
The DNA here is from genome assembly GCA_016177705.1 of Deltaproteobacteria bacterium. Classification (GTDB taxonomy): domain Bacteria; phylum Myxococcota; class UBA727; order UBA727; family VGSZ01; genus JACOUT01. The sequence continues at coordinate 114,545 of JACOUT010000010.1, read as the reverse complement.
CTTGGCGCTGCCGATGGCGCGCACCGCCTCCGCCTCCGCCTCGGCGCGCACGCGGTGCGCGTGCGCGTCAGCGTCGGCCGCGAGCTTGGTCGACTCGGCGCGACCGCGCGCCGCCGCCGCCGCCGAGAGCGCGTCCTTCTCGGCGATCCACACCGCCTGTTCGCTCCTCACCACCTCGCCCTGCATGTTGGCGATCGCCGTCTCGCGCTCGAGTTGCTGGCGCTTTACCTGCGCCTCGCGCTGCACGTCGAAGGTGCGCTGCAGCTCGTCCGCGATCTTGCGATCGGTCTGGGTCTTCATCAGCTCTGCCGGCGGCTGGATGTCGCCGATCAGGGTGTCGATGCACTCGACGTCGTAGAACTCCACGGCCGCCTTGATGTTCCGGAACGCCTCGTTCTGACGATCGCTGCGCGCGCTCAAAAACTCGAGCACGGTGACCGCCTGCGCCGAGTTTCTGAAGTAGTTGGCCACGGTCGGCTGCAACACGTGGTCGACCAGGTTCTGCATGGAGCCGACGCGCGAGATGACACGCGGCGCGTTCTTCATGCCGATGTGAATGATCTGCGAGACCTCGAGCGTGAAGCCGAAGCCGTCCTTGCTGCGCACCGTGATGGGCGCGAGCTTCTGGTCGTAGGCGTGCTGCTCGGTGCGGGTGCCCCAGTTGAGCACGATGTTGGTCGTCGGCACGAGCTCCACCTTCATGACGCGCGTGTTGACCGGGTGCTTGCCGGGCAAGAGCGGCTCGACCCACACGCCCTTCCTGCCCTTCTCGACGAGGTCGCCGTGGGTGAAAGCGTCACCAGTGAGGTCCTGGTGCTCCTTGCCGACGTAGCTCACCACCACGCCGACGTAGCCGATGGGGATCTCGGTCATGGGGATCTGCTCCACCTCGGCGAACCACGGGTTGATGTTCCACGCGCCGGCCAGCAGCACGTCCTCTTGCAGGCCGCGGCAGCCGCCGTGCGCGATGAAGGCCTGCGGCTTCTGGAAGCTCTCGTGCTCGAACACCATGCCGCCCGCCAGGTCGCCGGCAGTGATGCTGCGACCGTCGAGCGTGGTGACGATGCCGACCGTGTCGGGCGGCACCTGGGTCACGCGCAGCTTGCGGTGGTCGATGCCGTGCTGCGCCGCGATCTGCGTCGTGATCACGGTGAACAACGCCGGGTTGATGCGGTAGGTGCCCGCGGTCAGCAGGTCGAGCTGCCGGCCCCGCTCGCCGCCGCGACGCAAGAACGCGATGGCGTCCTGGAAGTGGTCGCAGTCGACCACACGCCCGAGCAGGCGCTCGGTAGGTAGGGTGGCGCCGTCGTTGGCGACGACGAGCGCGATCTCGCCGGGCCGCACGGTCAAGAGCGGCACGCGCTCCACGCGGTACAGGAAGCGCCAGAGCGGGAAGTGCCAGCCGGGCGGCAACAGCTCGGCCTGGTAGCCGGCCTCGCCGGCGAGCGCGATGATGCGGCCGGGCGCGAGCGGCTCGCCGCGCTTTTTGACGACCAGCCCCGACTCGTCCTCGCGGATGACGCGCAGACCGAGCCAGAGCACCGAGCCCACGAGCGCGAGCACGGCGACGATGACGAGGAAGGCTGTGGTGATGGCGAGCATGACGACCTCCTGGTTGGGGTTGCCGCACTCGATGCAGCCGCCCTGCCAGGCCTGGCGCCGCGTCCGGACGCACCGCGCCTCCTGCCGAACAGTATTTGTTTGCTGTTCTCCGCTATAGTTTGCAGATGGACCTTCTCTGGGCAGGACCCGCACCCGAGCCCGCGCTGGCGCGCGCGTGCGCGGCGGCCGGGCTGACGCTGACGCGGGTCGAGCGACTGCCGACCGGCAGGGGCGGCGTGGTGTGCGCGCGCCGGCCGAGCGCACGCACGGGCGCGTGGATCTGGGCGACGCCCGGCGCGCTCGACGAGGCGCTCGCCGTCGACGCCACGCTCGGCGGCGCGCTCGACGTGATCGCGCTCGCCGAGCCCGACGCGGCCGCGCGCCTGGTGCGCGCCGTGCGCCTGCTCGAGCAGCCCGTGACGCCGCTGCCGAGCCATGAGCGCGCAGTGTTCGCCAGCGCTGCGGGCGTGGCGCTGGCGCAGCAGCTCGCGCGCGCGGCGCAGACGTCCATGCCGGTGCTCTTGGTCGGCGAGACCGGCACCGGCAAGGAGGTGGCCGCGCACCTGGTGCACGCCTGGTCCGAGCGCAAGAAGCGCCCGTTCGTCGCCATCAACTGCGCGGCCATCCCGAACGAGCTGATGGAGGCCGAGCTGTTCGGCTACACGCGCGGCGCGTTCTCGGGCGCGGTGCGCGACTACGACGGGCGCTTCGCCGCCGGCGCTGGCGGCACGGTCTTCCTCGACGAGGTCGATGACACGCCGCTCGCCTTTCAGGTGAAGCTGCTGCGCGTGCTCGAGGATCGTGTGGTCTCGCGCCTCGGTGAGGACGCCGAGCGGGAGGTCGACTTCCGCCTCCTCGCGGCCACCAACCGCGACCTGCACGCGCTCATCGAGCGCGGCGAATTCGGCGATGACCTGTATGAGCGCCTAGCGATCGTCACGGTCGAGCTGCCGCCGCTGCGTGCGCGTGTCGACGACATCCCGCCGCTGGTCGACGCCTTCGTGCAGCGGTTCTACCAGGAGGAGCCGAGCGCACGGCGCCGCCACCAGGTGCGCGGCGTGGCGCCGGCCGCGCTCGCGGTGCTGTCGCGCTACCCCTGGCCCGGCAACATCCGCGAGCTGCGCAACACCATCTACGCCGCGCTGGTGCACAAGCGGGGTGGTGAAGAGCTGCTGCTCTCCGACCTGCCGCGCCGGGTGCTCAGGCCCGAGCGCGGCGCGGGCGCCTTCGTCGACGAGCGCGCATTGGCGGCGCAGATCGCCGCCGGCAGCTTCGACCTGGTCGAAGCCCTCGCCACGCTCGAGCGTACCGCGCTCTCGCATGCGCTCGACAGGAGCGCCGGCAACGCCACCGCGGCGGCGCGCCTGCTCGGGCGGGTCGGCCGCGGTGAGGCGCGCGACCCCGGCGGCACCGTGCGCGCCATGGCGGCGCGGCTCGGCCTGGCGGAGCGCGTTCGTCGGCGGTGAGGCGGCGCGCTCAGTCGGCCTCGTCCATGCCGACGTCCGGCGCCGCGTCGTCGTAGCGGCAATCGCCCTCTGTGTCCGCTAGCACCGTCGTGGGCGCGCCGGCGGCCAGCGCGTCGCCGCCCGCGTCGATCGCGGGCGAGGCGGGCGTGAGTAGCATGGTCGCCAGCTCGAGCTCGGGATCGACGAAGGCGTTGTCCACCGCGCGCACCGGCGCCGGCAGCGCTTCCAGCTCGGCGAGCTGGTAGTCGACGTCGTCGACCGAGGCCGCCATGTAGGGGCTGAACAGCACGTTGTGGTCGAGCACCAACTCGGTGAGGCCTGCGGCGAGCAGCGCCTGCGCGTCGAACGACAGCAACACGCTGTTGCTGACGCGCGCGGCGCCGCCCGTCGACGCCAGGAACAGCGCCACGCCGGACGAGCGCGCCAGCAGCGTGCAGTGGTGCAGCTCGACGGCCGAACAGCCGAAGCAGTCGACGGGCGCTGCTTGGTGATCGAAGCGCGTATTGGTCGACAGCAGGCGACCGAAGACGCCGACCACGTCCACCTCGTCGAGGAACGTCGACCGGTCGGTGATGAGCTGCCCCTCGACGACGGCCGCGCCGGTAATGGTCGTGCGCAGGAACCTGGTGCCGGACGCGGCGGCGCGCACCTCGACGTCCGCCAACGTCACGTCCACCAGCGTGCTCGCCGCCTGGATGCGGGTCGAGGTGCCGACGATGTCGCTGCGCGTCACGACGCCGCCGTGCAGGTTGACCGCCGCGTTCCCCTCGATGCGCACGCCCTCGGCGTAGCGGCGCAGGTCGGTGTAGCCGCCCACCGCGATGCGGCTGGTTTCGCCCGTGCGCTGCCAGTCGGCCGGGTCGAGCCCGCCGATGACGACGTCGGAGTCGAATTGATCGAGCACGTAGGGCGCGGTGGCGCGCGCCAGCACGAGCACGCTCGCCGCGCCGCCCTGCACGCGCGCGCGCGCCTCGCCGAGCGTCTGGATGGGCGCCGCGCGGTCGCCGGCGGCGCTGTCGTCCCCCGCATCGGCGTCGAGGAAGATGCCGACGGCGTCCACCAGCGGCGCGTCGCCGCCGACGAGGTCGTTGTCGCGCCCGTCGCCCGGCGCCTCGAAGGCGCCGGGGTGGACCAGCGCGTCGGTGTCGTCGAGGTCGCCGCCGTTGGCGCACGCCGCCGACTGCGGCGAGCCGTCACCGTCGAAGTCGACGCAGGCGATCGGCGTCGGCGACGGGCACACCGTGGCACCGCCGTCGACGAAGGGCACGCCGTCGACGAACGGCGGCGGCAGCGACGCCGGCACCGCCGCCGCGGCGTGTCCGAACCGATCGAGCAGCGAGACCTCGATGGGCCAGGAGCCCGCCGGCACCGGCGACGAGATGTAGCTGGTCAGCTCGTAGCGTCGGCCCACGGCAACCTCGACCGCGAAGGGAAACCTCACGCCCGCCGCCACCAGCTCGGCCACGGGCGGCGCGGCCAGGTCTTCGCTCGCGACCAAGCCGAGCCGCACCACGCTGTTCAGGCCGGCGACCGGCGTGTCGTAGCCGCCGGCGCTGATGGCGAGCGTGGTCGAGCCGGCCACGATCTCGGGCGCGCGCACGTCGACGCGAACGGTGCGGGCGACAGCGGCGACGTTGCCCGCGAGGTCGGCGGCGGTGAGCACGACGTCGTTGTCTCCGTCGACCAGCCCACCTGCCGCGACCGCGACGCTGCACCGGTAGGCGAGCGACCCCGCCGCGGCGTCGAGCGCGCAGCCGTCGGCCGCCGAGCGGGTCGCCCCCAACGTGAGCGACGTCGCCGCAACATCAAGCGTCTCGGCGGCGCGGACCCGCACGCTGAGCGTGGTGCTCGTGCTCGGGCCGGCGACGTCGGTGTAGACACCGTCCGCCGGCGCATCGACCTCGGCGAGGTCGAACAGCTCCGGCGGCGTGCGGTCGACCCGGAGCGTGACACCGGTCGGGCGAAGCTCGCTCGGGTTGCCGGCCACGTCGGCGACCGTGACGGACTCGAGCAGATACACGCCCTCGAGTACGGCGTCGGTCTCGGCCAGGAAGGTCCAGGTGTCGCCCTCGACGCCGACGGGCGTGAGCGTGAGCGACGCGCTGCCTGCCGCGAAGGTGACGGTCGGCGGAGGGTCGGCCGCCAGCGGCTCGTCCGCGACCAGGACGAGCCGCGCGGTACCGCTCGCGAGCGCGGGCGGCTCGAAGCGTACGTCGGACAACGCGGGGCCAGCGCTGTCCGACCCCGCCGCCACGCACACGTGGCGCGCGAGGTTGCAGGTCATGCCGCCGACGCACTCCTCGTCGCGGCCACAGAGGGTGACGGCGCCGGGTGGCAGTGTCGCGTCGAAGCAGCCGAGAACGGCCACGGCCATGATCGCCGTCGAGAAGCCGAGCCGAGCTCTCGGAAGCACCACCTGCCTGCTCCTTGCCGCCGCGCGCTTCAGCGCGGGACGACGCCGCGCTCCTTGGCGTAGTCGAGGAACGCACCCTGCGCCTTCACCTCACCATGGTTCAGCCCCACGCGCTTGACGCGCGGGATGTTGCCGAGCCAACCGAGCAGCTCGGCGCGATCCATGTGCGCCGACAAGCCGCGCAGCGTCTCGATGCGGGCGCGTACCGGCAGCTCCTCGCCGTCGAGGCGGATGGTGCCGCCGCTCTCCGCCACCTCCTGGATGCGCCGGCCCGTCGTGCCCACGCTCTGGTGGCCGACGAACAGCACGGTGGTCTCGGGGTCGGGCAGCCCGTCGACCAAGTGGCCGATGATGCGCCCGCCGGTGCACATGCCGCTGCCCGCGATGACGATCATCGCGCCCTCGGTGTTGCGCACGCGGAACGAGTCCTTGCCGCGGCGCACGGCGAACAGGCTGTCGAAGTCGAGCGGGTCGTCGCCGTGCTGGATGCGGTCGAGCGTCTCGCGGTCGAACAGCCGTCGAGCACGCTTGTAGGTCTCGGTGACCAACAGGCCCATGGGCGTGTCGAGCGCGACCGGCACCTCGGGGATGCGCTTCTTCTCGACCAGGTCGCTCAAGAACCACAGCAGCACCTGGGTGCGGCCGATGGCGAAGGCGGGGATCAGCACCTTGGCGCGCCGCTTCCACGCGTCATTGACGATGCGCTCGAGCGTGCGCTCGATGTCGTCGTGCGTGTGCTCGTGCGAGCGCGCGCCGTAGGTGGTCTCCATGACCACCAGGTCGACGTCGCGATCGTCCTTCCAGGTGCTGTTGGCATCGCGAAGGATCGGGCTGTTGGGACGGCCGAGGTCACCCGACATGATGACGCGGCTCTTGTCGGTGACGATCTCGACCGACGCGCTGCCGAGGATGTGGCCGGCGTCTCTGAAGGTGATGGTGCCATTCATGCCGTGCACCGTGGCGGCGACGTCGTAGGCGAGCGTGCGCGTCTGCCGCTCGAGCTGCTTGAGAAACGACGTGATCTCGCGGTCGGGGACGCGCGCCATGTGCAGGCTGTCCTCGAGCGAGATGCGGCAGATCTCGTAGGTGGCGCGCGTGCAGAAGATCGGCCGGTCCCAACCGGAGTCGAGCAACTCCGGCAGCCCACCGATGTGATCGAGGTGACCGTGCGTGACGACGAGCGCGTCCGCCTCCTTGGCCTCCTCCGGCATCTTGCGCCTCGGGTCGCGCCCCTGCGTCACGCCGCAGTCGACCAGCAGCTTGGTGCCGCCGACGTCGACACGCGACATCGAGCCAGTGACGACGTCGACGGCGCCAAGCAGGCGCACCTCGCCGTCCTTGAGCGGGTGCACGGCGGTGCAGGCGACCATTTCCGGCATGGGACCTCCGACGGGAGACCCACCGTAGCGGAAGTGGCTCAGGCGAGGAAAGGTCGCGTCAGGTTCTCGTGGCCGGTGGCGGTCACGAACAGGTCATCCTCGATGCGTACCCCGCCAAACGGGGTGAGCGCGTCGATCAAGCGCCAGTCGAGCTCGGCGGCCACTGGCAGCGCGCGCAGCTCGTCGAGTAGCGCGGGGATGAAGTAGCAGCCGGGCTCGATGGTGAAGCACTGCCCGGGCGTGATGGTGGTGGTGTTGCGCAGGAACGGGTTCCTCGCCTCGGGCGCCACCTTGCGGCAGCCGACGTCGTGCGTCTGGATGCCGAGGCTGTGGCCGAGCCCGTGCGGTAGCAGCTTGCGCGTGGCGCCACTGTCGACGAGCGCCGCCGTGCTTGCCTTAGCGATGCCCAGCTCGCGCAACAGCTCGGCCAACAGCTCGTGGCTCTGGTTGTGCAGCGCCTGGTAGGGGAGCCCAGGCTTGACGCGCGCGCACAGCTCCCGCTGCAGACGGTCGAGGCCGGCGACGAGCGCGCGGAAGGCGTCGGCCGCCGCACCCGTGCCGCGCCCCACCGTGCGCGTGATGTCGCTCTCGATGCCGAAGCAACAGGCACCCGCGTCGACCAGCAGGCTGCCCGCGGGCACCCGGCTCTTGCCGTACTGCACGTGGTGCAGCGTGGCGGCGTGTGCGTCCTCCGCGACGATGTTCTTGTAGGGCGTCTCGGGCTCGTCTTGCCGCGTGATCTCGAGGTAACGCAGGTGCAGCTCCAGCTCCGAGGGGACGTCGCTGCCGGGCGCTTCGACGAAGGCGCGCAGCAACGCCGCGTGGCCGAGCGCGGCACGCCGGTTGGCCTCGCGCATGCAGAGGATCTCGTAGTCCGACTTGATGGTGCGGAGCTGATCGAGGTCGGTCATCAACGCGGCCGGCGCCACCCTGTCGTCGACGAAGCCCCAAGACGCCGCGCGCGAGCGATCCTCGCCGACGAACGCGGCGCGCCCGGCACCGATGGCCGCATGGGGCAGGCACGCGCGCACGCCCTCGGCGCCTTTGACCTCGACCCTTTCGAGCGCGGCCCAGTAGTGGTCGCCCTCCTGCTCGGGCGGGCCCTCCCAGAAGTCGCGCGCCACGTTCACGAGCACGCGCGGCTTCTTGCCGGGCTCGATCACGACCGCGCTGTCGACGACGGCGAGCGGCAGCCAGTGCTTGGTGTGCGGCACGCCGACCAGCGGCCAGTACTGGTCGTCGAAGGCGCTCTTCTTCTGCGGCGAGCCGGCGTGCAACACGAGCGCGTCGAGGCCGTGGGCCTTCATCACGGCGGCGTAGCGCACGCTCAGCGCGGCGACGTGCTCCTGGTAGAGGCGGGGGAGGGGCGCGAGATCGACGGTGGGGCTCATGCCTCTCGTGTACCGACTTGCCAGCAAGGGGAGAAGTGCGCTCCTCTCCGCCCATGATGCTCGCCCTGCTCCCCTCCGCGCTGCTCGTGGCGGGCCTGTCGTCGACGCCGAACGCCGACCCGGCCCTGCCCTTCGCCACCTGGAAGCTCAAGAACGGCATGCAGGTGATCCTGCACGAGGACCACCGCGTGCCGTTGGTCGCCGTCGACGTGTGGGTGCACGTCGGCAGTGGCGATGAGGTGCCGGGCAAGAGCGGCTTCGCGCACCTGTTCGAGCACATGATGTTCCAGGGCAGCGAGCACGTCGCCGAGGACCGGCACTTCGCCGTGCTGCGGGAGGTCGGCGCCTCGACGATCAACGGCACCACCAACTTCGATCGCACCAACTACTTCGAGGTGGTGCCGTCGAACCAACTCGAGACCGCGCTCTGGCTCGAGAGCGATCGCGTGGGCACGCTGCTCTCCCACGTGAACGAGGAGTCGCTCAAGAACCAGCGGGACGTGGTGCGAAACGAGCGTCGCCAACGCGTCGACAACGTGCCCTACGGCACCTCGCGCATGGCCTTGTTCGCCGCGCTCTACCCGGAGGGCCACCCGTTTCGCTACCAGGTGATCGGCAAACACGAGGACATCGAGGGCGCGAGCCTGCAGGACGTGCGGGCCTTCTTCCGCACCTGGTACGCGCCCGCCAACGTCACGCTCGCGCTCGCCGGCGACGTCGACGAGGCCACGGCGCGCGCCCTGGTCGACAAGTGGTTCGGCTCGTTGTTGTCGCCGCCGCGCCCGGTAAAGCGCCCCTTCCCGGTGGTCGCGCTCGCCAAGAACGAACGCCTCGAGGTCAAGGACCGCTTCGCCAAGCTGGTGCGCCTGCAATGGACCTGGCACGGCGCCGCGCAGTACTCCGCCGACGACCCCGACCTCGGCGTCGTGGGCGACGCGCTCGGCGCCCAGGGCTGGGGCCGCCTCCATCGGCGCCTGGTGGTCGACGAGCCGCTCGCGCAGGACGTGTCCGCGGGGCCCTCGGGCATGAACGCCACCGGCCAATTCTCAGTGGGCGTCACGCTCAAGCCCGGCGTCGACCCGGCGCGCGTCGAGGCCATCGTGCGCGAGGAGCTGGTGCGGCTGCTCGCCGAGGGACCGAGCGCCGACGAGGTGCGCCGCTCCGTCGTCGACACCGAGACCAACCTGCTGTTCTCGCTCGACGACCTGCTCGGCCGCGCCGAGAAGCTGCAATCGCTGAACCACTACACGGGCGACGCGGGCGGCCTGTCCGCCTACCTGGCGCGCGTGCGAGCCTGCACGCCCGAGAGCGCGCGCGCCGCCGCGCGTCGCTGGCTGGCCAAGCCGCGCGTCCTCGTCATCACCGTGCCGGAGCAGGCGCCCCCAGCCACACCCGCGCCGGGACCGAGCGGAGGTGCGAAATGACCGGCCCCTTGCTCGCTTCCCTGATCGCGCTCGCGGCCCACTCCGGCGAGGTCGACGCGCCGGCGGTTCGCGCCCCCGCTCCCGACCGCACCACGCAACCGGCGGCGGGGCCCGAGCGCGATGTGGCGCAGCCGCCCATTCGTCAGTTCTCCTTCCGTGGAATCAAAGGGTACCTGGTGGAGCGGCCCGGATTGCCGCTGGTGCAGCTCGAGCTTTCCTGGAACGTCGGCGGCGCCGGCGATGCCGCGGGCAAGGAGGGCATGACGTCGCTGTGCGTGGACTGGCTCGGCGAGGGCAGCAAGCGCCTCGACAAGAACGCGCTCGAGAACGCCAAGGCCGACCTGGGCGCGCGCCTCGGCATCGGCGCCGGCACCGAAGCGGCGAGCCTGTCGCTCGCCGTCGTCACCACGCGACTCGAGCCCGCGCTTGCGCTCGCCGCCGAGCTGTTGACCGAGCCCGGCCTGCGCCCGGCCGATCTCGAGCGCCTGCGCAGCCAGGCCAAGGCCGCCGTGGTGCAGGCGCGCGGCAACGCCGACGGCGCGGCCGGCCGCGCCTGGGCCGCGGCCTTCTGGGGACGCAGCCACCCCTATGGCCACGTCGCCGAGGAGCGGACCCTCGACGCCGTCACCGCCGCCGACTGCGCCGGCGTGCACCGGCAGCTCGCCCCCGAGGGCGCCGAGTTGCTGGTGGTGGGCGACGTCACCGTCGAGCAGCTGGTACCGCTGCTCGAGAAGGCGTTCGCCACTTGGAGGGGCAAGGCGCCCGCGCGTTCCCGCGTGGGTCCACCGCGCGGCCTGAAAGGCGCGGTGTTCTTCGTCGACATCCCAGGCGCCGAGCAGTCAAAGGTCATCGTGGGACACGGCGGTCCGTCGCGCGACGCGCGCGACTACGCCGCCACCACGGTGATGACGCAGGTGTTCGGGCAGGGGCTTTCGAGTCGACTGGTGCAGAACCTGCGCGAAAAGAACGGCTACACCTACGGCGCCAGCGCCTCGTTCGGCTATCGACGATCGGGCTCGGCGTTCACGGCCCAGTCCTCCATCCGCACCGACGCCACCGGCAAGGCGTTGCGCGAGATCCATGGTGAGCTGCTCGGCATGACCACGACACCACCCACCGACGACGAGCTGCGCCGCGAGCGGGACGGCGGCCTGCGCGCCTTCCCCGCCCGCTTCGCCACCAACGCCGCCGTGCTGCGCAGCGTGGGCGAGCTGCTGAGCTACCGGCTGCCGCTCGACACCTGGCAGAGGTGGCCGGCCGAGCTGCGCGCCGTCGACGGCGCCGCGGCTGCCAAGGCGGTGAAGGACCGGCTGCAGCCGACCCAGAAGGTGGTGGTGGCGGGCGACCGCACCAAGGTGCTGCCCGAGCTCGAAGCGCTCGCCAAAGAGGGCGTCTTCGGCAAGGACGGCTTGGTCATCCTCGACGCCGACGGGCGGCCGGCCAAGTAGCGTGCAGCGCCCGCGGCGACGGGGAGCGCTACAGCCGTAGCCCGGGCGGCAGCGCCTCGCCAAAGGCCTGCGCCTCGTCGTCGGCGGTCCACTCGACGCGCTCCCGCACCATCCGCACCAGGTGCGCGGGCGCGCCCGCGGCGGCGAGGCGCTCGGCGATGCGCCGGCGCAGCGGCTCCTCCAGATCGCGCGTGCGATCGCCGGTGACGCGCGCGAGCTGCGCGAGCGCGAATTGCGCGCCCTCGGCGGTCTTGAGGTCCGCGTTCAAGATCTTCTCGGCCCACTCGCTCGCCACCGCGGCCGGCACCACGTCGTGCGCCGAGCCCGCGAGCAGGTGGCGCGCGCCCAGGCGCCCGAGCGGCCAGTACGTCGACACACCGCCGCGGCCGATCTTCTTGTGCACGAACGCGCCGAGCTCGACCTTGTCGGACGCCGGCAGGCGCTCGAGCGACGCGACCAGGCGCACCATCTCGTCTTGACCGTGGGGCGTCGGCCCCTCGCCCTTCTTGCCGGTGCCCTGCTCGAGCAGCCAGGGCTTGAGGTAGGCGCCCAGCTCTCGCTGGCGTTCGACGGACAGGCCGGCAGCCACGCGCCGCCACAAGATCCACCAGCTCGCCCAGGTGGGCTTCTCGCTCGTGTGCTGCACCCCTTCTCGCCACAACGGCCAGAGCTGCTCGAGGCGCCAGTCGTCGAACGGCGCGCCCACGCCGGGGCGCAGCGTGAAGCCGACCAACTGAAAGAAGACGCGCTCGTGCTCGACGGTGCGCCGCCGGTTCCTGGCGCCGCCGAGCAACGTGCCGCACAGCTCGCGGTTGAGCCCCATCGACCAGGTGTCGCGCTCGCCGAACAGCTTCTCCAGCTCGCGCCGCAGGTCCTTCACGCGCTTCGGGTCCACTCCCTTGTTTTTTGATCCGTAGAACTGAAGGATCAGCTCGCGCCCCTCCTCGAGGCGGCGGTGGACGCTCTCGGCCCTCTGCGGCGCGCTCGTGGCGCCGGTGGCGTCCTCGCCGCCCTGCGCGCGTGTCGAGAAGGACAAGGAGAACCGGCGCAGCGCCTCGGGCGTCATGTGCAGCGAGAGATCGAGCGTGCCCACTTCGGAGAAGTAGGCGCTGACGCGCACCGGCGCCTCGCTCTCGCTCGCCAGCACGGCGGAGAGCGGCGGCAGCCGTTCGAGGTCGGGCCCCACGTCGACCAGCTCGCCCGCCTTGGCCGACGACGACGTCGAGGTGAAGAGGGGGAAGCCCACCGGGCGATCGAGCACCAGCCGAAAGGTGCGGTCGACCTCGATGCGCTCGCCCTCGTGCAGCCCCTTGGGCACCACGCACAGCGCCCGGCTCTGGCCGCGCGCGACGCCTGCCTGGTCACCCACGCCGACGAAGTAGGCGCGCGGACTGCCACCGCCGATGCGCAGCCCCTTGCCACGCCGCACCAAGCCGTACTGCGCCGCGCCACGCGCGACGGCGAGGTCGAGCGCGTCGCCGTGCAGCACGCCGCCGAGCAGCGGCACCTCGCCACCGGCCCAGGCGGCGAGCGCCTCGAGCAGCCGCTTCCTGATTGCAGGGCTCTTGAAGACGCCGCCGTTCAGCAAGACGGCGTCGGGCCGCGCCAGCCCGCCGACAACGCGCGCGCCCGCCGCCGCCGCCGCCTCGGCGTGGCGCCGCAGGAAGCCCGCGACGTGGCGCGTGATGGCCGGCTCCTTCTCGAAGGGCAGACCGAGCTCGGTGAGGGCGGTGCGGGCGCCGCGGCGCGCGACGTCGTCGGCTGCGGTCTTCGGCAAGAAGCCGTCGAGCAGGAGCGCCTCGGCGTCGGCGCGCGAAAGCTGCGCGGTCTTGGTGCCACCCACCAGCTTGCTGCCGCGGGTGGCGAGCGCCACCGGCGTGTGCTCCGGCGGCGCGTCGCCGAGCAGCAGCTCCTTGGCGGCGCGCGCGCTCTCGACCAGCGCGCCCCAGCTGGTCGCGTCGAGCCCACCGACCGTGCCGGTGAGCGCGCGCTCGACGTGGCGCGCCAGCGTGATGTCCATGTTGTCGCCGCCGAGCATCAGGTGATCGCCGACGGCAATGCGCTCGAGCGCGGGCGGCGCGCCGTCGTGCGCGGGCAACGTCACCGACACGAGCGTGAGGTCGGTGGTGCCGCCGCCCACGTCGACGACCAGCACCAAACGCACGCCCGCGAGGTCGGCCGCGAGCGCGCGTTCGTGCGCGCGCAAGAACGCGTAGAGCGCGGCCTGCGGCTCTTCGAGCAAGCGGGCATGCGCGAGCCCGGCCTTGCCGGCAGCCGACACCGTCAGCTCGCGCGCCACCTCGTCGAACGAGGCGGGCACCGTGATGGTCAGGTCTTGCTCGGCGAGCGGCGCGCCGGTGGCGTGCTCGAAGGCGCGCGCGACGTGCGCGAGCACCAAAGCCTCGGCGTCGACGGGCGAGAGACGCTCCACGTCGTCGGCCGCGGCCCAGGGCAGGATGGCCGCCGTGCGCTCGACCGCAGGCACGCACAGCCAGCTCTTGGCGCTCGTCACCACGCGGCCGGGCACCTTCTGCCCCTGCGCGCGCGCGAAGGCGCCGATGAAGGTGGCGTGCTTGGGGGCCTCGTCCCAGGGCAGGCGCGCGGCGGCGGCGGGCAGCTCGCCTTTGGCGGCGAGGTAGATCGCGCTCGGCAACTGCGCCCGGCTCTGCACCTCGTGGGGCGCCACCGTCTGCGGCACGGGCAGGTCGTGGACGGGCCCGCCGCTCGCATCAGCGTAGGCGGCGACGGTGTTGGTGGTGCCGAGATCGATCCCGACGACGTAGCGCGGCTCGCCCATGTGCGACCTTTCGCGTCGCCGTTAGCCTTTGTCGGCGTCGTCGTCCAGCGCGGGCGCGCACGCCTCGGCGAGCGGCCCGAGCGCCTCGCGCGCGACCACCCGCTGCTCGAAGCGGTAGCCGGGCAGGTAGCGGAAGGTGTGGAAGCCCTCGTCGAGCGGCGCCTTCACCAGGCTGCCGTCGACGGTGCGCCGCCCTACCGGGCTGCCGCGGTCGCCGAGCGGCAGCGTGGCGTCGACCGTGCGCTCGCCCCCCTCGTCGAGCACCACGGTCCCGTGCAGCTCGATCGCCTCGTCCCTCACCGTCACGCGGCAGGCGGTCTCGACGCGTGAGCGCGAGTTGTCGGCGATCACGATCTCGAACGGCGCGCGCGGCGCCGCGGTGCGCACCACGGAGGCGACGTCGCCATTGGGCGTGTGGCCGACCACGACGCGGGCGATGCCGGCGCGCACCAGCGCGTCGACCACCGCTGGCTCCGGCAATTGCGGGTTGTTGTCGACGTCACCGAAGCCGCCGTACACCACGCTCGCCGGGTTCTTGCGCGTCGCCGGGTGCGGCGACTGGTACCGGATGAGCGCGGCCCACTCGCGGCCGCCGTCGGCACGGCGGGCGCGCGCGATGAAGGCGTCGAGCTGCTCGGCGTGAAAGGCGTTGAGCCGCTCGATCCACGGGTCGACGTGGAAGCTCGCCAGCGTCGTCGGCGGCTGGCCGGGCACCACCGTCATCGCCTCCCGTGCCACGCCGCCGTGGACGAACAGCGTGCGCCCGGCGCGCCAGGCGAGCTGGCAGGCCGCCAGGTAACGGGTGAGCAGGCCGCCGGGCGCCACGTCGTCGAGGAAGCTGTGCACGACGTCGTCGTCGCCGGCGGGCTCACCCTGGGCGGCCAGCTCCTCTTGGCGGAAGGCGAACGCCTGGGCGGCGCCCATGGTGTGGGCGAAGATCCAACGCAGCAGCTCCGGCGGCGGCGATGCCTTGACCTCGCTTGGCGCGCGCCGCGGCGGCTCCCCAGCGAGCTCGGTGGCGAGCCGCAGCTTGTTGATGTCTCGGTTGCCGGCCAACAAGACGATCTGGTCGGGCTGTCGCAGTTTGGCGTCGAGCAGCAGGCGCACGATGCGCCGCGCGTGTGGGCCGCGATCGATGGCGTCGCCGCCGAACACCAAGGTCGCGCCCGGCGTGACGACCAAACGGTCGTCGACGAGCGCGGCGTGCGGGTTTCCCGCCAAGAAGCTGTGCAGGCGCTGCCATTGGCCTTCCACGTCGGTGAGGAAGGTGACCGGGTGATCGGCACGCGGCGTGAGCGGCAGCAGTGGCACGCCCCACTCTACGACGGGACCGACCGCTCGCGCGGCGCACCGACGTCGGGTGGTGCCCGGTTCTTTGCACTCCTCACCATGGCGCGAGCCGGTACAGTGATGGGATGAAGGGCGAACCGCGGATCCGCGCGGGCTACGTCAAGGCCAACCTGGCGGCGGCCGCCGGTTGCGGCCCCAAGGTCCTTGGCGCGCTGCGCGCGGCCGCGCCGGACGTGATCGACACCATCCGTGCTGCCGGCCACGGGGACTGGCTGCCGGTGGACGTCAACCAGCGGCTGGTGCGCGAGGTGCGCGCGCTCGGGGGCCAGGCGCTGCTGCGCGACTGGGGTCGGCGCACCGTGTTCGAATCCGTCGAGGGGCCACTGTTGAAGCCGCTGTGGCGCGCGGTGGTCAACCTGTTTGGGCTCACGCCGGCGATGACGTTGCGGCGCGCGCCCTTGGGCTGGGAGCTCGTCTATCGCGATTGCGGGCTGCTTACGGCCGTGCCGATCGGCGACAACGCGCTGCAGTTGCGCATCGAGGGTGCCTGTGCGCTGTTCCTCGACGACGCCGACTACGTCGAGTGGATCGGCGGCGCCGTCGAGGCGGCGGTCGACCTGGGCGGCGATCGCGGCAGGGTCGAGGTGCACGTCGACCGGTCGGCCCGCCGCGTCGAATTCGATGTACGTTGGTAACGTGAACGACCAAGCGGCCGGCAGGTTTCTTACCGCTACTCCGAATTCTAGGATGTCCTCATGAGCGGCCAGGCGCGCATGCGCGCGAGCTACATCCAAGACAACCTCGCGGCGGTCGAGGCATGCAGCCCGGACGTGCAGCGCAGGCTGTTCGCGGCCATCCCCGAGACCATCGACGAGATCCGGAGCGCGGCGCGGGTCGACTGGTTACCCATCGGCGTCGACGTCGTGCTGACGCGAACGGTCTGCGAGCTGACCGGCTTCTCCGGCGTGCGCGACTGGAGCAGGCGCGCGTTCTTGAGCGCCGTGCAGGGACCGATGCTGCGGCCCATCGTGCGCGCGGTGGTCTCACTGTTCGGGCTCACGCCCGCCACCGTGCTGCGGCGCGCGCCCATGGGATGGCAGCAGATCTACCAGGGTTGCGGGCTCTTGGTGGTGGTGCCGATGACCCCCGACCACATGTGCCTGCGCATCGAAGGCGCCAACGGCCCCTTCCTCGAGAACCAGTGCTACGTCGAGGGCACGTGCGGCACCTTCGAAGGCGCGGTCGACTTGGGCGGAGCGCGCGGCACGGTCGAGGCGCACGTCGACGCGGCGGCCAAGCGGGTCGAGTTCGACGTGCGCTGGTAGCGCGCGCTCACTCGACGCGAATGTTGAACTCGAGCTTGTGGCGTTTGTGCGTCGCGCTCTCGACGGCGGAGAGCTCGAGCGTTCCCACCTCGGTGACGCGCGCGTGCAGCTTGACGGGCACGAGCGCGCCCGCCGGCCCTTGCAGCGTGGCCTCGATGGGCGCCACCTCGGCAAGCTCGGCCTTCTTCGGGTCCATGGTGGCGGCCGGCACGTCCTCGCGCCTGCTCGATGACGAGAAGAAGCGGAAAGTGGCGGGCTCGCCGACGACGAGGCCGAGCTCCATCGGCAGCTCGATCTCGCTGCCCTCCTCCATGCCGAGCGGCGCGATGCACACCGCGTCGACACGCGGCGGCACGCCGGGCACCGCCAGCTCCGAGCGCTCGATGCCGACGTAGTAGGCGCGCGAGGCGCCGCCCTTGATGCGCACGCCGGTGCCGGCGCGCGCGCGCCCGTAGTAGGCGGCGCCCACCGCGACGGCGAGGTCGAGGTCGGGCGCCTCGATGACGTCGAGCGCGCCCTTGAGCCAGCCCTTGACGATGCCGGCGATGCGCTCGCGCAACAGCGGGCTCTTGGTGACGCCGCCGTTGAACAACAGCTTGGTGGGTCTGCGCCCGTCGAGGAAGGCGGCCAGGTGGCGCGTGATGCCGGCGTCGTGCGCGTAGGGCAGACCGAGCGTCATCAGACCGGCCTTCTTCGCCTGCTGCGGGCGCGCGCTCGCTGGCACCTCGGGGAAGAAGCCCTCGAGCAGCGTCTCGTTCAGCTCGTCGCGGGTCAGCTCGGTGCGTAGCGTGCCGCCGACCAGCTTGGAGCCGCGGCCCGGGACGGCCACGGGCATCTTCTGCTTGCGATCGTTCTCGAGCAGCTCCTCTTTGGCGGCGCGGCAGGAGTGCATGAGCGCGCGGAGCTGCCAGTCGTCGAGCTCGCGCCCGTCGGCCTCGAGCTTGGCCTTGAGCCGATGCGCGAGCGCCAGGTCCATGTTGTCGCCGCCGAGCAGGATGTGCTCTCCCACGGCCACGCGGTGCAGCGCCAGCGTGCCGCCCTCGTCCTTCACCTCGATGAGCGAGAAGTCGGTGGTGCCGCCGCCCAGGTCCACGACGAGGATCAGGTCGCCGACCTTGGTCTGCTTGCGCCAGGCGTCGCCCTGCGTGGCCACCCAGGCGTAGAGCGCCGCCTGCGGCTCCTCGAGCAGCGTCAAGCGCTCGAGGCCCACGCTGCGCGCCGCCTCCTCGGTGAGCGCCCGCGCCACCGCGTCGAAGGAGGCGGGCACGGTCAAGACGACGTCCTGCGCGGCGAGCGGCGCGTCGGGATGCGCCTGGTCCCAGGCATGCACGAGGTGCGCAAGGATACGCGCGCTCACCTCGACGGGCGAGAGCTTGGCCAGGTCGTCGGGTGCGCCCGCGGGCAAGAGCGGCGCGCGGCGATCGACGCCCGCGTGACACAGCCAGCTCTTGGCCGACGACACCACGCGGCCGGGCACGCTGGCGGCGCGCTCGCGCGCGAACAGGCCGACGCACGAGCGCGGGTCCTTCTCCCAGGGCACGGCGAGCGCACCGGCGGGCAGCTCGACGTCGGCGGGCAGGTACAAGAAGGACGGCAACAGCGGCCGTGCAGCGTGCTCGCCCGCCGCCACCACCTGCTCGAGCGCGAAGGGCGCGGGCATCTCACGACCGTCGAGGGCGGCGCAGGCGATGGCAGTGTTGGTGGTGCCGAGGTCGACGCCCACGGCGAAGCGCGCGGTGCTGTTTGGAGCTTGGGTCATGGGATCTCGACCTCGGCGGGCGCCACCACGCGCGCGTCGACGGACGCGGGGCGATCGGGCAGCTTGACGTCTTTAGCGCGCCAACCGGCGTGCGCCAGCTTGCCCTTGAAGGGGGGCTCGCCGCCGACGTTGCCCGACAGACGGATCTGATTGGCGTCGAAGCCCTTGTCGACGACGACACCGGCACCCTCGGCCTCGGCCCTGACCGGCTCGAGCACGAAGTACTGCTGCAAGGCCTTGCGGCAGCCGGTGTGCACCACGCGCGCGGCGGCACCGACGTCGGCGTCACCGGCACCGGCGATGTCCTCTTGCAGGAAGTCGACCAGGCGGCCGTCGCGCTGCAAGAGCGCGAGCACGTGCAGCGCGCCCGCCTCCGGGTCGATGCGGGTGCGCTCGACGATCTTCTCGACGACCTTCTCCTGGAGCTGCCGAGGCGCCTCGCCGCCGGACGACGTGCCGCCGTCGCGCACGCGCGCGGCCAACGTGGGGTCGCCGAGCACACGCAGGGCGAGGGACAGGCGCTCGAAGAAGCCCGGGAGCGTGACGCTGCTCATGCTGCGGGTGTTGGCTAATGGCGCCGGCGCTCGCAACGGGGTCGACGACGTGCGGGCGGGCGTGGCAGCGTCCCGGCCATGCGTACGCGGCCACCCCTCCTCCTGCTCGCGCTCATCACCGGCGGCGCCTTCGCCTGCGCCAGCGCGGGCGGCACCGCCGACTCGACCGTCGGCGGCCTGTTCGACGACGGCGGGGGCGACAACGACTATCGCGGCGCGCCGGCAGGGGGCGCCCCTTCCTCGGGCTACGCCATGGAGGAAGCGGCGCCGATGGCGCCGCCCTCTGCCATGCCGGTCGCCGAGACCATGACCGTGGCCGACGAGGGCGGTGGCGGCGCCTTCGACTTCCTCGGCGACGCCATCGAGGGCGCCTTCGCCAAGAAGAGCGCGCCGCGCCGCGCCGACGCCGGCCCGCCGCCGCCCCCGCCCCCGCCTCCTCCGCCGTCTCTACCGGGTGGGCCCGTCGACCCCGACGCCGACAAGCCCAAGCCCGTCGAGTCGAGCGAGGGCGGCAAGCCGACCAAGCGCATGGTCATCTACACCGGCACGGTGCAGGTGATGGTGACCAACGTCGTCGAGAGCGCGGACAAGCTGCAGGCCAAGGCGGAGGAGCTCGGCGGCTTTCTGTTGAACCGCACCGGCAACACCTCGGCGAACAACGTCGCCATCACGGTGCGCATCCCCGCCGAGCGCTTCCACGCGGTGGTCAAGGAGCTGGCGAGCTTCGGCCAGATCATCAACGAGCAGCTCTCGGCCAACGACGTCACCAAGGCCATGTTCGACCTCGAGCTGCGCCTCGAGACCGCCGAGCGGAGCCGCCAGCGGCTGCTCGATCTGTTGAAGAGCGCCACCAAGATGGAGGAGATCATCCAGATCGAGAACCAGGTGCGCCGCCTCACCGACGAGATCGAGCGCATGAAGGGGGAGCTGCGCTTCCTGCAAGACCAGGTGGCGTTCTCGACCTTGACGGTGAGCTTCTTCTCGAACGCGCCGCCGCCCACGCCGGGCCCGATGCGCACGCGCTCGCGCTTCGAGTGGATCAACCAGGTCGGCGTCGAACAAGTGCTGGGAGGCTTCTGATGAACCGCACCGTTTCCTCCCTGATCGCGCTCGTGCTCGCCGCCGTGGCCGCCGCCTGCGTCAGCCTCGAGCCGCCCGCGCGCTTCCTCGTCACCGATCGCTCGGGCGACCAGCTCAAGGCCATCACGCCCGAAGAGAGCAAGCTGTGGGTGCGCCGCTTCGACGACGAGGACAAGGGCGGCCTCGACTTCTGGAAGGACGCGCTCAAGAGCGACCTCAAGGACAACCGCGGCTACCTGCTGGTGGCCGAGGCCCCTGCCACCGACGGCACCGGCGCGGCCGGCCACACCATGACGCTCGAGACCACCGTCAACGGCCGGCCGGTGCGCGAGCTGTTGGCGGTGTTCGTGCGGCCCGGGCTGTGCGGCGACTCCATCTGGGTGCTCGAGTATGTGGCGCCCAAGGACGTGTTCGACAAGGAGCTCGCGAGCGTCACGGCGTCGCTGTCGACGCTGCGCTGATCGGCGGGTCACCGCCGCTCCGGCGCTGGCAGCGCAGACCGCGCAGACCGCGCGCCGCGGCGTTGCACGGAAGGCGGCGGCTCAAGTCCCGGCGGATCTCGCCGATGTGCTGCTCGAGGGGGGCGCGGGAGGCCGGCGGCGGTCCGCGAGCTTGGCGCGATCGCGCGCTCACGGCGAACCCATGTCCCACGTCGATTCGACTACACATGGACCTACCACACCGACGGCGCCCGCCGTTCCCGCCGTCGGTGATTGTGCGCAGCCGGGCGACCCGAGCGGACGTCGAGGTCTCTCGACCATCCTCAACTGGTTCCTCGCGCGCGACGCCAAGCGCTTGTCGACCGCGTCGCCAATCGAGATCGCACAGGGCCACCTGGTCGCGGGCCTGCTGCTGGTGTGGACCTTCGTGGCGGCCTTCTTCGCGTGCTACATCGCCGCCACCGGCGGCTCGGCGGTCTTGGTGCTGGTGGCCGTCGCGGGGGTGCTGCTGTGGGGGAGCGGGCTTTGCTACCTGCGGTACTCGGGCGATGTGCGCCGCGTCGGTGCGCTGCTCTGCGTGGGGCTCGCCCTGCTGGTCGGTGGCGGCGCGTTCGCCGACGCCGGCGCCCTGACGCTCATGGGCCCGTGGGGTCTGGTGACACCCCTGCTCGCGACCTTCGTGTTGGGCATCCGCACCGGCGTCGCGTTCGGAGTGGCGATGCTCTTGCTCGCCATGCTCGCGACACTCCTGCAGTTCGCCGGAGTGTGGACGCCGGACGCGGACGCCCTGGCGTGGGCGGTGCGCCCGGACCAGAGCGTCATCAGCGGCGGGTTCGCCATGGCGACCGCGCTCGCGATTGGCGGGCTGTACGACTCGGCCCAGCGACGCGCGCGCGACGCCCTCGCCGCTGCCGTGCATCGCTTGGAGGCCACCAAGAGCGCGCTGGTGCAAGCCGAGAAGCTGTCGGCCGTCGGGCAGCTCGCCGGCGGCGTGGCTCACGAGATCAACAACCCGCTCGGTGTCATCCTCGGCTTTGCCCAGGGGCTCGAACGGCGCGTCCCCGAAGGTGATCCGCTACGGTTGCCGGTCGCGTCGATCGCCCGCGAAGCGCTCCGCTGTCGCAACCTGGTGCAGGAGCTTCTGACGTTCTCGCGCGTCGCCAAGCGCACCAGCGAGCTGCTCGATCTCAACGAGCTCGTGCGGGCAACCGCCGTTCTCCTGGAGGCGCGCGCCAAGACCCAAGGAGTCCGGGTCGCGCTGGAGCTCGACGAGGGCCGGCCGATGCTGCGCGCCAATATGACGCAACTCCAACAGATCCTGGTCAACCTCGGCACCAACGCGATGGACGCGATGCCCGCGGGCGGGACGCTGTCGGTGCGGACGCGCCGCGCCCGCGACGCCTTCGGCGTCGTCGAAGTCGAGGACACGGGCACCGGCATCGCAGAGGACGTGCGCGCGCGGATGTTCGAGCCGTTCTTCACGACCAAGGAGGTCGGCAAGGGCACCGGGCTCGGCCTGAGCCTGGTCTACGAGATCGTGCAGCAACACCAGGGCAGGCTGCGGGTCGACAGCGTCGTCGGCAAGGGCACGTTGTTCTCCATCGAGCTGCCCACGAGCCGGATTGCCGCCGTCGAGTCGCCATCATGAGCGCTGCTGCTGGGACGAGCCCGAGCATCCTCATTGCCGATGACGAGGTCGGATTCCGTGATCTGTTCACCTTCTGCATCGCGCCGCATGGCTTCGAGATCGTGGCGGTCGAAGACGGCCTGCAGGCCGTGCGCGCGATCGAGGCGCGTCCCTTCAGCCTGGTGGTACTCGACGTGCATATGCCCCACATGGGTGGGCCGGAGGCGCTCGCGAGGATCCGCGCGATCCGGCCCGAGCAACGCGTCATCGTGATGAGCAGCAGCTCCGATCCGAGCCATGAGTTCGAGTCCTCGGCGGGAAGCCTGGGCGCGCGCGCCTGTCTCTTCAAGCCGGTCGAACTCGACGAGTTGCTCGCCACCATCATGAAAGCAATCGGGGAGCAGCCATGACCGCGCGTGCCACGGTGCTGGTCGTCGATGACGAGCGGGGCCTGCGAGAGATGCTCTCCTACGAGCTCGCGATGGAGGGGTTCGAGGTCGAAGCCGTCGACAGTGGCGCCGCCGCGGTCGAGGCAGTCAGGCGCCGCAAGTTCGATCTCGCGCTCACCGATCTGAAGATGCCCGGCATGGACGGGTCGGCGACGGTCGAGGCGCTGCGCTCCCTCGATCCGGATTTGGAGGTCATCGTCGCCACCGGCTACGCCACCGTGGAAACCGCCATCGCCTGCATGAAGAACGGGGCGTACGACTACATCCAGAAGCCGTTCGACATCGCCGACCTCGCGCTGTTGCTCGATCGGGCGCGGCAGAAGAGCCAACTCCAGGGCTTCGTTGCGCTCTATGAAGCGAGCCGCGCGCTGCTCGCTACTTTCGATCAATCGCGCATCATCGACATCGTGCTCGGCCTCGCTGTGCGGGTCTTGAAAGCGGACGACGTTTGTCTGACCTTGCGGCGCGACGACACGGCCGACAAGACGGTCCACCGGCCGCCCGCCGCGCAGCGCATCGCCGATGCGCCGTTCCTCCATCTCGCGCGAGCGGTGGAGGCCAGCTCAGACCCTTTGCTCGCCTCAGCGGGCGCAGCAGCCGGCCTGCCGCACATGCTCGTCGAGGCGGGGTGCTCCTCGGCGGTCGCGTTCCCGCTGGTCGGCAAGGCGAGCTTCCTCGGTGCGCTGGTGTTGCTGAGGCGCGCGAGCTCCCCACCCTTCGTCCATTCCGAGCTGCAGCGTGGCTGCGTCTTTGCCAGCCAGCTCACGCTCTCGCTCGAGAACGCGCGCGTCTACCGGGAGCTCGAGCTCAAGGCCCGCGAGCTGATCGAGACACGGGAGCAGTTGGTCCGCGCCGAGAAGGCGGCCCTCGCGGTGCAACTCGCCGGGGCGGTCGCGCATGAGCTCAACACGCCGCTCGCGGTCGTGCGCTCGAATCTCCACGCGCTGCAGGACTACTCGTCCACGATCGGCGCGTTGTGGCTGGCCGCCAAGGCGGCAGCGGGCTGCCTGCGACGACTGGGCACCGCGGAGGCCATGCAGCACGCCATCAGACTCGAGGAGAGCGCTGGCGGCTCGTGTGAGGGTCTCGCTCGCGAGCTCACCGACGTCATCGATGACGCGCTCGAGGGCGTGCGGCGCATGACCGAGATGGTGACCCGCTTCGGCACACTCGCAAAACCGACGTCGTCGGC
Organism: Deltaproteobacteria bacterium; assembly: GCA_016177705.1. Taxonomy (GTDB): domain Bacteria; phylum Myxococcota; class UBA727; order UBA727; family VGSZ01; genus JACOUT01. The sequence continues at coordinate 90,909 of JACOUT010000010.1, read as the reverse complement.
GTCACCGGAGCGCTTCGCCGTTGCGGCGTTGGTCGAAGAGTGCGCAGCGTCGTGGGCCAAGCGTTCGACGCGACCGTTGCAGCTCGAGCTGGCGACGGGCTGCGAGACGGTGGCATGCCGCGCGGACCCCCCTCTGCCAACGTGACTGAGAATCCGGCCTCCTCTCGAATTACTGTAGGGGCGGTGAGGTCGTGACCACATGGAAGAGCAAGCCGAAGTCAGCAAGTCGAACGGCAAGATGCCGGACACCGAGGTGCTCGCGCGCCCACGCCGCCGGTCGTTCAAGGCCGCGTACAAGAAAAGCATCCTCGAGGAGGCGGATCGCGTGAAGGAGTCCGGTGGCGAGATCGGCGCCATGCTCCGCCGCGAGGGTCTGTACTCCTCCCACCTGACGGTCTGGCGCCGCGAGCGCGAGCGCGGGACACTGGCCGCGTTGTCCAAGAAGCGTGGCAAGAAGCCGACGAAGAACCCGCTCGGTGAAGAGAACGCGCGCCTGCGCAAGGAGCTCGCCAGCGTGAAGGCGCAGCTCGCGCAGGCCGAGATCATCATCAGCGTCCAAAAAAAAGTTGCCTCGCTCCTGGGCATCCCCCTGAAGACGTCCGACGACGACGGGAGCGACTCGTGAGCGCGGCGCACGAGGTCATGCCGGCCACAGGCGTCGTCGCCATCCTGACGGCGCTCGGGCTCTCGGTGGCCACCTTCTACCGAGCACGCAAGCCGAAGGAGCCAGCGCCGCCGCGGCCGACGCCGGCGAGAGCGCTGTCGCAGGTCGAGCGGCAGGCCGTCCTCGACACGGTCCACGAGGAGCGCTTCCGGGATCTGCCGCCCGCCGAGATCGTAGCCAAGCTCCTCAGCGAAGGGACGTACCTCGGCTCGGAGCGCACGATGTACCGCGTGCTCGCCTCGCAGAGTGAGGTGAGGGAGCGCCGCAACCAGCTCGCGCACCCGGCGCCGGTGAAGCCCGAGCTCATCGCCACGGGACCAAACCAAGTGTGGTCGTGGGACATCACCAAGCTGCTGACCTTCGAGAAGTTCGTCTACCTGTACCTCTACGTCGTCATGGACATCTTCAGCCGCTACGTCGTGGGCTGGATGCTCGCCGACCGCGAGAACGCGACGCTCGCCACCCAGTTCATCGACGAGACCATCGCGAAGTACGACGTGTCTCCGGGTCAGCTCACGCTCCACGCCGACCGTGGCGCGCCCATGCGCAGCAAGCTGCTCATCGAGCTCCTGGCCAAGCTCGACACCGCGAAGAGCTACAGCAGGCCGCACACGTCGAACGACAACCCGTTCTCGGAGAGCGCGTTCAAGACGCTCAAGTACCACCCGACGTTCCCCAAGAAGTTCCACGGCGACGTCGACGGGCGCGCGTTCTGCTCGCCCTACTTCGACTGGTACAACGAACACCACCACCACAGCGGCATCGCGCTGCTCACGCCGGCCGACGTGCACTTCGGTCGCGCCGACGAAGAGCTGCGACTTCGTCATGACACGAAGCTCGCCGGGTACCACGCGCACCCTGAGCGCTTCGTGAACGGCCCGCCGCGCATCATCGAGCTGCCGCGCGCCGTGTACATCAACCCACCCGCGCCCCTGGCGGCGTACGCGGAGACGGGGTCGGAGCCAGCCCAGCGGCTGGCGACCCCGGCTCCGGGCCTCGCCTCGCCATCGTCGCAGCTACCCGGCGCGCCCTGCATGCCCATCTCCTCGACCACGACCTTCACGAACACAGGAGGCCTTGCTCACTAAATGCAGACGCGCCGATTCTCAAAATCGTTGACAGGTTCCGGACCTCCACGCCGCGGTCGTCTGCGTGCTCGAGTTCCTGACGTCAGGCGCCGATTTTTCGCTGACGGCCCCGCTGCACGTGAACGTTCGCTGCGCCGGGACGCGCGTCGTGCTCGCGATTCGTGATGGCAGTCGCTCGTTGACCACTGAGGAACGCGCGCGTGTGTTCGACCCTCGCCTCGGGGCCGCCGGCGGGCAGACGATACGTCTCGACACCGGCTTGATGCTCGCCCAGCGACTGCTGGCCACGACCGGCGCCGACCTCTCGCTCGAGGGCCCGACAGTGGATGGGCTGTGCTTCCTCATCACGCTGCCGATGTGTGCCGACCAGCCGTGACGGCGCGCTCCTCGATCCTGGTGGCCGACGACGAGCGCGGCATCCGCGAGCTACTCACCTGGGAGCTTGGCGCGCAAGGTCACCGCGTGGAGACGGCCGCCGATGGTGCCGACGCCCTCGAGCGCATCGGCGAGCAGGACTTCGACGTCCTGATCTCGGATGTCCGCATGCCGAAGCTGGACGGCGTCGAGGTCCTTCGCGCCGTGCGCAAGCTCGCGCCGGACATCGAGGTCGTCATCGCGACCGGGTTCGCCGAGGTCGAGTACGCCATCGAATGCGTTCGCAACGGCGCGTTCGACTTCGTGCAGAAGCCGTTTCACGTGGCCGAGCTGCTCGCGATCGTCGCTAGGGCGATCGAACGTCGACGCCTCCGTCGCACCGCCGGTCTCTACGAAGCGAGCCGTGTGATTCTGGACGGCCAAGAGGCTCACCGTCTGGTGGAGTCGATCATCCGGCTCGCCATGCAGGCCATGGACGCCGACGACGCATGTCTGATGCTGCCCGACTCCGACGGCGGGCTCTATGTCGCGCACTCACACACGCTTTCCCCCGAGGTGCGGGGCGACACCCGTGTCAAGCTCGGCGAGCGCATCGCCGGTCGCGTCGCCGAGGTCGGCACACCCCTGGTCATCCCCAGCGGGCTCGGCGCCGACCCGCGCTTCGCGGACCTGACGAGCGACGGCCGGGTCCGCTCGAGCATCGTGTACCCCCTTGCCGTGGGGGCACGGCTGGTCGGCGTTCTCTGCATCAATCGGCTGGCGCCGGCAGCGCGGCCGTTTCGCGATGCAGACCTCGACCGCGCGTCCGTCCTGGCAGCACAGATCTTGCTGGCGCTCGAAAACGCCCGACTCGTCACGCAGGTCGCGGCGTCGGAGCGCCTCGCATCGCTCGGCCTCCTCGCCGCGGGCGTTGCGCACGAGATCAACAACCCGAACGGCTGCATTCTGTTGAACCACTCGTTCCTCGCGGAGTCGCTCTCCCGCTTCGGCAGTGTCGCTTCCACCCTCGAGACGGAGCGGCGCTCCGAGAGCCAATCGGCAGCGTGGACGGCGTGGAAAGCGTTCGGCGGCGCCGCGGCCTTCGGCGAGATGTGTGACGCGCTCGCCGGCATCGGCGAGGGCGCCGCCCAGATCCGTGACATCGTCCACGACATGCGCGCGCTCTCACGCCCTCAGAACCATGAGCCGATGGTGTTCGACGTGAACAGCGCCATCCGGTCAGCGCTCCGCCTCTCGTGCGCGGAAGTGAGAGGCACCGCCAACGTCAGCATGGCGCTCGATGCGGATCTCTTGGTTCGTGGACGACCCGACCGCATCGTCCAGGTCCTCGTCAACCTGCTGGTCAACGCCGTGCAAGCGATCGCAGGCGCGGCCGACGGCCGGCCTCACGAGATATCGATTCGATCGAGCAGCGAGGACTCCGGCATCGTCATCCGCGTCGCTGACGACGGCCCGGGGATCCGCCGGGAGCACCTGGCGCGCGTGTTCGAGATGTTCTTCACCACCAAAGACGGGACGACGGGCACCGGCCTGGGCCTGGCGATCAGTCGGGAGATCGCCCAGAGCCACGGCGGCGACTTGACGGTCGAGTCCACCGAAGGCCACGGGGCGACGTTCGTTCTCACGCTGCCGGCCGCCGCAGGGTGCGGCGAACGGTAGCCGCCGACCTCGAGGGCGCCGCTGCGCAACGCACGCGAAGCCGCGGCCGTCCGCGGCACGCTGTCGACCCTGCGCTGGCAGGCGGGTCATTGCAGACCCCCCCAAGCCTGCAAAATCCTTTGCACCATCGCGGTGTTCGGGCCGGTTGCGTGCGCGCGGTCACAGTTGCTACACGCCGACTGGTGGGGGAGAGCGAGATCACCGATCGGTCGGCCGACGACGCAGCCGTCGTCGACGGCGTCGTTGCGCCGCTGGCGCTGATCGTCGTGGTGGGGATCCGCCGGTGCGCGATCCCGGTGCGCTTCGCCGCCGAGATCCTGCGGCCCCTCCCCGTGCAGCCGCTCGGCGGCGTCCCCGGCTACGTGCGCGGCCTGTCGGTGATTCGCGGCTCGCCCGTGCCGGTCGTCGATCTCAACCTGCTGATCGGCGATGACGGCAACGAGCACGCGGCGGAGCGCCTCGCCGTCATCGACGTCGGGGAGCGGCGCGTCGCGCTGGCGGTCGACGCCGTCCTCGGGCTGCAACGGCTCGACGCCCACCTGGTTGGCAGGCTGCCGCCGCTGCTGCACGGCGTCGGCAGCGACGTGGTCGAGGCGATCGGCGTGGCCGACGCGCGCCTCTTGATGGTGCTGCGCGCCGCATGCCTCGTGCCCGACGAGGTCTGGTCCGCGCTGACCGCCGGGCGCGAGGCGCCGTGACGCAGCTGCCGAGCCACGCCGACGTCGAGCGCTTCCGGGCCGTCGTCGCGCGCCGCTTCGGGCTGCAGTTCGACGCCGGCAGGCTCGACTTCCTCGCCGAGGTGCTGCGCCAGCGCAGCGCGGCGAGCCGCGACCCAACCGCCGGCAGCTACCTCGAGCGCGTGGCGTCCTTGCCAAAGCGCGCCGACGAGCTCGCCGCGCTGGCCCAACAGTTGACCGTCAACGAGACCTACTTCTTCCGCAACCCGGACGCGCTCCGCGCGCTGACCGAGCGCGTACTACCCGAGCGCATGCGCGCCAAGGAATCGCATCGAGCGCCGCTGCGCATCCTGTCGGCGGGGTGCGCGTCGGGCGAAGAGCCGTACTCGCTCGCCATGACGCTCGTGGAGGCGGTCCCCGACTTGGACCGGCGGCAGATGGAGATCCTCGGTGTCGACGTCAACGCCGCCGTGCTGCAGCGGGCCGCGCGCGCGCGCTACTCCGAGTGGGCGCTGCGCGAGACGCCCGAGGAGCTGCGCCGCCGGTATTTTCGCGCCGAGGGGCGCGAGCTGGTGCTCGACCCGCGCATCCAGCAAATGGTGACCTTCGAAGAAGGGAACCTGATCGACGACGACGCGAGGCTGTGGCCGGCGGCGCGCTACGACGTGGTCTTCTGCCGAAACGTCATCATGTACTTCGGGCACGAGGTGATGCGCGACGTGATTCGCCGCATCGAGCAGACCCTTTTGCCCGGCGGCTTCCTGTTCCTCGGCCACGCCGAGACGCTGCGCGGCCTGTCACAAGACTTCCACCTCTGCCACACGCACGGCACCTTCTACTATCAGAAGCGCACGAGCGCGCAGGCGCGCGCACGTGCCGTCGCCGTGTCGGCGCCCGCGGAAGACGCCGCGATCGTCGCACTGCCGCGCATGGTCGAGGACGCGGTCTCCTGGGTCGACGCCATCAGGCGCGCCTCCGAGCGCATCGCCGCGCTTGCCGGCGAGGCCGACCACCCGCGACACGGCGACCAGGCGGCGCTGGCGGCAGCGCCGCCTGCGGTCCGTTCCTGGGACTTGGGGCTGGTGCTCGAGGCCATGCGCCAGGAGCGCTTCGCCGACGCGCTGGCGCTCTTGTCCGCCCTGCCGCGCGAGGCGAACGAGGCGCCCGACGCGCTCTTGCTGCGAGCGGTGCTGTTGACGAACCGCGGCGAGCTCGGCGCGGCCGAGCGCGCCTGCGCGCGCGTGCTCGAGCTCGAGGAGCTGAACGCCGGCGCCCACTACCTGATGGCGCTGTGCCGGGAGCACGCCGGCGACGTCGCCGGCGCTGCCGAGCACGATCAGACGGCCATCTACCTCGACCCCGCCTTCGCGATGCCGCACCTGCACCTCGGGCTGATGGCGCGACGCGCCGGCGACCTCACCGGCGCCGACGCCGAGCTGGCGCAGGCGATCGCTCTGTTGCCGCTCGAGGACGCGTCCCGCCTGCTCTTGTTCGGCGGCGGCTTCCAGCGGGACACGCTGCTCGCGCTCGCTCGCGCCGAGCTGGCCGCGGTCAGAGGTGGTCGATGAAGGGCGCCTCCGACGTCGAGCGCCGGGCCGCCGCGTTGCGCGAGGCGTTCGACGCCTCGTTCGCCTCGCCGCGCGTCGCGCTCACCCGCGAGGTCGAAGACCTGCTGGCGATCCGCGTCGGCGGCGACGGCTACGCGCTCCGCCTGCGCGACCTCGTCGGCGTGGTGGCGCGGCCCACGGTGGCGCCGGTGCCGACCGCGGCGCCGGGTGCCCTGGGCGTCGCCGGCGTGCGCGGCGAGCTCGTCGCCGTCTTCTCTTTGTCCGCGTTCCTGGGGTACGGCGACGAGCCCGACGCGGCGACCTGGCTGGCGCTGTGCGGCGGCGAGCCGCCGATCGCGCTGTGCTTCCCGGAGCTCGAGGGCTTCCTGCGCCTGCCCAGGGCGGCGCTGCATGCCGAGGGACCACGGCCCGAGGCACGCGCCTTCCTCACCGAGGTGGCGACCACCGAAGCCGGCGCGCGGCCGGTCGTCGCGCTGCCCCGCATCGTCGCAACCATCCGAGATCGAGGCCGGCGGAGCCGGCCAAGCTAGGAGCAATCGACCATGGGACGTCTGTGGACCTTCGGCCAGAAACTGAGCGCCGGCTTCGCCTCGATGGTGGTGCTCGTGCTGATCGCCGCCGCCGGCGCCATCTACGCGCTCGACCACGTTGCCGAGCGCAACGATCGGGTCATCGCCGTCGAAGCGCGCAACCTGATCCTCGCGGGCGAGCTGCGCGTCGCGGCGGAGTGGAAGGCCTCGGCGCTGCGGGGCTATCTGCTGCTGCGCGACGACGACAACCTCGGCACCTTCCGCACCGCTCGTGAGCAGGTCCAGGACGTGCTGACGAGGATCCGCGCGCAGCCCCTCGACGCCGACAGCGCGCGCCTGCTCGACGACGTCGAGCGCACGGAGTCGGCCCACCAGGGCGCATGCGAGCCGTTGATCGTAGAGCGTCAGGCCACGGGCACAGCGGAGAGCACCGGCCGCGCGTTCCAGGAGCGCGCGCTGCCCAAGATGAAAGAGCTGCGCCAGCAGATCGAGACGTTCGCCAAGCACCAAGAGCGCCAGCTCGAGCAGGGATCGCGCGACGCGGCCGCGGCGGCCGCCCGCGCCAAGACGGCGCTGATCGCGCTCGTGCTGTTGGCGGTGCTGGTGGCCGTCGGCCTCGCGCTCGCGCTGTCGCGGGCGCTCGGGCACCAGATCGGCTCGGCGGTGCAACATGTCCAAAGCTCGTCCTCGGAGCTGCAGACCGCGGCCAACCAGCAGGCCTCGGGCACCAGGGAGCAGTCGAGCGCGATGAGCGAGATCACCACCACCATCAGCGAGCTGCTGGCGACGTCGCGGCAGATCGCCGAGAGCGCGCAGCGGGTCGCGCGCATCGCCGAGGACACCGCCAAGGCCGCGCGCGCCGGCGAGTTGACGGTCGGCAAGTCGGGAGAGCAGATCGGCGCCATCAAGCGGCAGGTCGACCTGATCGTCGCGCACATGCTCGACCTCGGCAGGAAGTCGCAGCAGATCGGCGGCATCCTCGAGATCGTCAACGAGCTCGCCGAGCAGACCAACATCCTCGCCATCAACGCCACCATCGAGGCGGCGGGCGCGGGCGAGGCGGGTCGGCGCTTCGCGGTGGTCGCCGACGAGATCAGGAAGCTCGCCGATCGGGTCGGCGGCTCGACCAAGGAGATCCGCGGGCTCATCGAGGAGATCCGCGCCGCGGTCAACACCACGGTCATGACCACCGAGGCGGGCACCAAGGCGGTCGACACCGGCACGCGGCAGTTCCTCGAGGTCGCCGTGGTGTTCAAGCAGATCGTCTCGTCGGTGGGCACCACCACCGACGCGGCCCGCGAGATCGAGCTCAGCACCAAGCAACAGGCGACCGCCATCGAGCAGGTCAACATCGCCATCGCCAACGTCGCGCAGGCGACGCGAGAGACGGAGGCGAGCGCCGGCCAGACCCTGCAGACCGCCTCGCAGCTCACCGGCTTGTCGAAGGACCTGCTGCGGCTCGTGCAGCCGCAGGCGGACGCATGATGCGATGACCAAGGATCCGTACCGCTACTTTCGCGTCGAGGCGCGCGAGCTCGTCGAGGGGCTCACCCAGGGCGTGCTCGCGCTCGAGAAGGGCGCGGCCTCCGCCGAGCTGGTCTCGCGGCTGCTGCGCCTGGCGCACACGCTCAAGGGCGCGGCGCGCGTGGTCAAGCAGGCGGCCATCGCGGAGCTGGCGCACCGTATCGAGAGCGCGCTGGCGGAGCATCGCGACGGCGCCCGGTCGGTCTCCGACGCGCAGGCGACCGCGCTGTTGCAACTGCTCGATCAGATGAGCGCCCTGCTCGGGTCGCTCGATGCCGCGCCCGTCCCCGCGAACACCGCGCCAGATGACCCGCCGAGCGAGCCCGCGCGCGACGCGGTGCGCATCGACCTGCGTGAGCTCGACTCGCTGTTCGGCGCCGTGGCGGAGGCCGGCGTGCGCTGCGGCGCCGTCGCCCGCCACGGCGCCGCCCTCGCGGGCCTCAGGGAGACGGCGCGCGCGCTCTGCGAGCAGCTCGCGGCCCGTCCCGGCGACGGAGCGCCCGCCGCCTCGAGCGCGCTGACGCGTGCGCGGGTGCTGGCCGAGGAGCTGCGCGCGGCGCTCGACCGCTTCGCGGACGACCTGGCGGCAGACGCGCAGGGCGTCGGCAGCTCGGTCGCCGCCATCCGCGACGTGGCGCATCGCCTGCGCCTGCTGCCGGCGCGCTCGGTGTTCTCGGCGCTCGAGCGCACGGTGCGCGACGCCGCCCACGCGCTCGGCAGGGCCGTCGAGCTCGACGCCAGCGGCGGCGACGTCCAGCTCGACGGGCACGTGCTCATGGCGCTGAAGGACGCGTTGATGCACGTGGTGCGCAACGCGGTGGTGCACGGCATCGAGCCGGCCGCCGAGCGCGAGGCCGCGGGCAAGCCGCCGCGCGGGCGCGTCCGGCTCGTCGTCGAGCGCCAGGGGAGGCGCGCCACGTTCGTCGTGGAGGACGACGGGCGCGGCGTCGATCTGGCGGCCGTGCGCGCGGCCGCGCTGGCGCGCGGGCTGGTCTCGCTGCAGGCCGCCACGGCCTGGTCGCTCGAGGACGCGCTCGCGCTGCTCCGCGCCGGAGGGCTGACCACCGCCGGCAGCGTCACCGAGCTCGCCGGGCGAGGCGTCGGCCTCGACGTGGTGCGCGCGACCATGGCGCGCTTGCGCGGCGGCTTCCACATCAGGAGCGTGCCCGGCCGCGGCGTCACCATCGAATTGCAGGTGCCGATCTCCATCGCCTCCATGCCTGGCCTCGTCGTCGAGGCGGCGGGGGGCGCCGCGGCCGCCATCCCGCTCGACGTGGTCCGTCGCACGCTACGCATCGAGGACGCGGCCATCGCCCGCACCGCGGCCGGCCAGACCATCGTTCATGACGGCAAGGTGATCCCGTTTCTGCCGCTCGAGCACGCGCTGCGGCGGGCGCGCAACCCCGACAAGAAGCGGCGGACCTGGTCGGCTGTGGTGGTCCGCGGCGCCGATCGCGACGCCGCCATCGGCGTCGATCGTCTGCTCGGCACCACCGACCTCGTCATGCGAGCGCTGCCCGCGGTCGTCGAGGCCGACGCCGTCGTCGCCGGCGCGTCGCTCGACGCCGACGGCCACCCGCAGCTGGTGCTCGACGCCGAGGGGTTGGTGGCCGCCGCCGCGCGCGGGGTCGAGGAAGGGCGCGACCTGGCGCCTGCTGCCAAGCCGCCCGTCCTGGTGGTCGACGACTCGCTGACGACCAGGATGCTCGAGCAGAGCATCCTCGAGTCGGCCGGCTATCAGGTGCACCTGGCGGTCTCCGCCGAGGACGCGCTCGCCAAAGCGCGTGAACGGCGCTTCGGCCTGTTCGTCGTCGACGTCGAGATGCCCGGCATGGACGGCTTCGGGCTGCTCACCGAGCTGCGCGCCGATCCGACGCTGCGCGACATCCCCGCCATCCTGGTCACGTCGAGGAGCGCGCCAGAGGACCGCACGCGGGGCGAGCAGGTCGGCGCGCGCGCCTACATCGTCAAGGCCGAATTCGATCAGGGGCAGTTGCTGCGGACCATCCGGAGGTTGATGGGCTAGCCATGACGAAGCTGCGCGTCCTCGTGGTCGAAGACTCCCTGACGGTGCGCAAGCACATCGTCGAGGTGCTGACGAACGATGCCGACCTCGAGGTGGTCGGCGAGGCCGAGGACGGCAAGCGCGGCATCGAGCTGTGCCAGAGCCTCAAGCCCGACGTCGTCACGCTGGACATGATGTTGCCGGTGTTGAGCGGGCTCGCCGCCACCGAGTACATCATGGCCTACTGCCCGACGCCGATCCTGATCGTGTCGGCGTCGACCAACCGCGGCGAGCTGTTCAAGACCTACGAGGCGTTGGCCGCCGGGGCCGTCGATGTGTTGGAGAAGCCGCTCGCCGCGCAGGACGACGACGATTGGCAGCGCCGCCTCGTCGCCACCGTCAAGCTGGTCGCGCGCATCAAGGTCGTCACCCACCCCCGCGCCCGGCTCGGCGCCATGGGCCAGCGACCCGCCGGCGCAGTCCCGACCGTGTCGGCGGCGCCCGCGTCACGGTCCGCTCCTCGGGTGGTGGCGATCGGCGTCTCCACCGGCGGCCCGGCGGCCTTGGTCGAGATCCTGCGCGCGCTGCCGGCCGACTACCCCATCCCCATCCTGCTGGTGATCCACCTCAGCAAGCTGTTCGCGCCCGCCTTCGCCGAGTGGCTCGACGGACAAAGCCCCATCCCCGTCGCCTACGCCGCGGACGGGCAGGCGTTGCCGCCGCTCGGTCAGCCCCGCGTGCTGTTGGCGTTCCCCGATCGGCACCTGGTGCTGCGGCAGGGGAGGTTGCACCGGACCGACGACGCAGAGCGGCACTCCTGTAAGCCGTCGGTCGACGTGCTGTTCGACTCGCTGGCGCGGGAGCTCGGCGCCGAGTGCGCGGCCTGCCTGTTGACCGGCATGGGCAAGGACGGCGCCGAGGGGCTGCTCGCCATCCGGCGCGCCGGCGGCACCACCATCGCGCAGGACGAGAGCACCTCGGTGGTCTTCGGCATGCCGAGGGAGGCCATCCTGCTGGGCGCGGCCGAGCAGGTGCTGCCGCTCTCCAAGGTCGCGCCTGCGCTCGCCGCGCTCGCGCGCAGACCCGCGCGCGGGAGGGTCGAATGAAGCCGCGCGCGCTCGTCGTCGACCACAGCCTGACCGTGCGCATGGACATCGGCGAGGCGCTCGAGGCGGCCGGCTTCGAGAGCGTGCCGTGCGCCGACCTGCGCACCGCGCGCGAGCAGCTGAACGGCGGCACCGCGCTGCTCGTGCTCGACCCCTTGCTGCCCGACGGCGACGGCCTCGACTTCCTGGCAGAGCTGCGGGCAGCGGCGAGCACCAGCGCCGTCCCCGTGCTGCTGCTCGCGAGCGAGGCCGACGACCCGCGCCTCGCGCACGGCGGTGTCACCGCCGACGGGCTGCTCGGCAAGCCTTACGACGTCGCGGAGCTGATCGCGCGCGCGCGGGCGCTGGTCCACGCGCGCGCCCCGCGCGCACCGGAGCGGCTGCGACGCATCCTCCTCATCGACGACAGCGCGACCTACCGGCACCAGGTCAGCGCGGCCCTCGCGGGCGCGGGCTACGCCGTCGAGGAGGCGGTGACCGGCGAGGAGGGCCTCACCCGGGTCACCGCGGTCCGGCCCGATGCCGTCGTCGTCGACGGCGTGCTGCCCGGCATCGACGGGGCCACGGTGGTGCGGCGCCTCAAGTCGGACGTGGCGCTGCGCGGCACGCCGTGCCTGTTGCTGACGGCGGCCGAGGGAGCCGACGACGAGCTGCGATCGCTCGAGGCGGGCGCCGACGCCTACGTGCGCAAGAGCGAGGATCTCGGCGTCATCCTGGCGCGCCTCGCCGCGCTGCTGCGGCACGACGTCGGCGGTGACGGCGAGAGCGTGCCGAGCCTGCTGCAACCCAAGCGCCTGCTCGCGGTGGACGACAGCGCGACGTACCTGGAGACGCTCGGCGAGCAGCTGCGCCAGGAAGGCCATCAGGTGATCCTCGCCAGGTCCGGCGAGCAGGCGCTCGAGCTGCTCGCCACCCAGGCGGTGGACTGCATCCTGCTCGACCTCGTCATGCCGGGCCTGTCGGGGCAGGACACCTGCCGGCGCATCAAGCAGACGCCCGAGTGGCGCGACATCCCGCTCGTCATGCTGACCGCGCGCGACGACCGCGACGCCATGATCGAGGGGATCAACGCAGGCGCCGACGACTACATCGCCAAGTCCGCCGACTTCGACGTGCTCAAGGCGCGGCTTCGCGCACAGCTGCGACGGAAGCACTTCCAGGACGAGAACCGGCGCATCCGCGAGAAGCTGGTGCGGCGCGAGGCCGAGGTCAGCTACACGCGCGCCCTCGAGCAGGCCAACCGTGAGCTGGCGCTCGCCAAGGAGGCTGCCGAGCAGAGCAGCCGCTCCAAGTCGAGCTTCCTGGCCAACATGTCGCACGAGCTGCGCACGCCGCTCAACGCGATCATCGGCTTCGCCGAGCTGCTGTACGACGGCCAGGTGCGGCCCGACATGCCGCAGCACCAGGAGTTCCTCGGCGACATCCTGACCAGCGGCCGGCACCTCTTGCAGCTCATCAACGACGTGCTCGACCTGTCGAAGGTGGAGGCGGGCAAGCTGGAGTTCAAGCCGGAGCCGATCGCGCTCGAGGACCTGATCAGGGAGGTGCTGGCGGTGCTGCGCACCAGCGCGGCCGGCAAGAACATCGCCATCGCCGTCGACGTCGCCCCCGAGCTCGACGACATCGTGCTCGACCCGGCGCGGCTCAAGCAGATCCTCTACAACTACCTGTCGAACGCGCTCAAATTCACGCCGGAGGGCGGACGGATCGCGGTGCGCGCCCATCCGCACGACGCGAGCACCTTCCGGATCGAGGTGGAGGACTCGGGCATCGGCATCGCCGACGACGACCAGCGGCGCTTGTTCACCGAGTTCGAGCAGCTCGACGCGGGCTCCACCAAGAAGCACGCGGGCACCGGCCTGGGGCTCGCGCTGACCAAGCGGCTGGCCGAGGCGCAGGGCGGCAGCGTCGGCGTGCGCAGCGCGCTGCGCGCGGGGAGCACGTTCCACGCGGTCCTGCCACGCCGGGCCGTCACGCAGCACATGGGGGCGCAAAATGGCGCACGAGAGCGTCCTGGTCGTCGATGACAATCTGCAAAACGCCAAGCTGGTCGAGTTCCTGCTGGCGGCCAGCGGCTACCACGTCACGACGGCGGCGACCGCCGAGGCCGCGCTGGCCGCGCTGGAGCGGCAGGTGCCGCGCTTGATCTTGATGGACCTGCAACTGCCGGGGATGGACGGCCTCACCCTGACCCGCATGCTCAAGGCAAACCCGAGGACCAGGGGCACGTTCATCGTCGCGCTCACCGCCTACGCCATGGCGGGCGACGAGGAACGAGCGCTGGCCGCCGGCTGCGACGCCTACCTCACCAAGCCCATCGACACGCGCTCGCTGCCGGCGAAGGTCGCCGAGTACCTGGCGCGCAGCGGCAAAAACCCGGAGGGAGCGCGATGAAGCCTGCCACCATCCTCCTCGTCGAGGACAACCCGATCACACGCAAGCTGGTCCGCTTCACGCTCGAGAACCAGGGCCTGACGGTGCTCGACGCGCCGGACGCCCGCGCTGCGCTCACGCTCTTCCCCCAACACCAGATCGCGCTCGTGTTGCAGGATCTGCTGCTGCCGGACATGGACGGCTTCGATCTGGTCGCGAGGCTGCGCGCGCTACCCGGCGGTCGCGACGTCCCCATCCTGGTCTTCTCCGGCATGCTGTCGAGCCACGACGAGGCCAGGGTGTCCGCGGCCGGCTTCGACGACCTGATCACCAAGCCGGTCGAGCCCTCGCGGCTCGTGCAGATCGTGCGCTCCTACCTGCCGGCGATGCAGGAGGCGCGGGCCGATCGGCTCGGGGCGGGTCGGCGCCTGGTCATCGCTGACGACGATCCGGTGCAGCGCAAGCTGGTCGGCTTCCGGATGCAGCGCCTCGGCTTCGAAGTCGTCGAGGCCGCCGACGGCACGGAAGCGCTGGCGGCGGCGCGGCGCGTGCACCCGCACGCCGTGGTCTCAGACGTGCTCATGCCGGGGCTCGACGGCTTCGCTCTGTGCCTGGAGATCCGGAAGGACCCCGCGCTCGCCGCCATCCCCGTGGTCTTGACCACCAACAGCTACGTCGAGACGACCGACCGCGAGCTCGCCCGTCGCGCCGGCGCCTTCGACCTGGTGCTGCGCACCCCCGAGCTGCGCGAAGTGCTGGAGGCGCTGCGCGCGAGCCTCGCGTCGGCGCCCGCTGCCGTCGTCGACGCGGCGGCGGCCAGCGTGGTCGAGGAAGAGCACGTGCGCCGCATGATGCGTCAGCTCGAGCGACAGGTCTTGCTCAACGCGCGGGCCAACCAGCGCTGCGCGTTGCTGTCGGCGGAGATGACGGTGCTGACCGGCATCTCCGAGGCGCTCGCTCGCGACGCCGACATCGACGAGGCGCTCCGTCACACGCTGGCCGCGTGCTTCGACGCGGGCGGCATCTCGCTCGGCGCGCTCTTCTTGAAGGGGGAGGACGTGCTGCGGGTGCTGAGCTTCGGCTTCTCGCGCGACTGGAGCGAGGGCGCTCTGGCGACCTTCTTCGGCGAGCGCGCTCTCCTCGACGACGCGATGGCCGCGCGCCAATCGCGGCTCGTGGCGTCGACGAGCCAGTCGGCCGCGGAGCAGCGCCTGCTCGCCAAGGCGCGCGCCGAGTCGGCGCTGATCGCGCCCGTCGCGCACCGAGACACGGTGTTCGGCGCGCTGGTGATGTTCTCGAAGAACGGCGAGCTCGAGCACGACGACCGGGTCAAGTTCGGCGAGGCGGTGGCGGGTCAGATCAGCCAGGCGTTGGCGGTCGCGCATGCGTTTCGCGCCAAGCAGCGCTCGGAGCAAGCCGCGCGCGAGCAGGCGGCCATCCTCCACTCCGTCGTGGAGAGCATCGGCGACGGCGTCGGCGTCATTGACGACGCTGGCCAGGTCACCCTCTGGAACTCCGCCGCGAACGAGATCCTGAAGATGAAAGTACAGGGGGGGACGCTGGCGGAGGTGGCGCACTCCTTGGGGGTCTTCGATGCGGACACGGTCACACCCATGGCCTTCGAGCGCCTGCCGCCGATGCGCGCCCTGGCGGGAGAGGCCGTCGACGGCGTCGAGCTGTTCGTGCGCCATGACAAGGCGCCGGCGGGCATCTGGCTCAGCGCCTCCGCGCGGCCCTGGCGCGACGAGCAGGGCGCGGCGCGCGGCGCGGTCTCGGTCTTCCGAGACATCACGCGCGAGAAGGCCACGCAGGCGCACCTGCTGGTCTCGGACCGGATGGCGTCGGTCGGCATGCTGGCGGCCGGCGTGGCCCACGAGATCAACAACCCGCTCGCGAGCGTGCTGGCGAATGTCGAGCTCGCGCAGCGGGAGCTTGCCGAGTCGGCGACAACCGGCGCTCCGCTGGATGTGCACGAGCTGCGGGAGATGCTCGCGGACGCGCGCGGCGCGGCGGATCGCGTGCGCCAGATCGTCCGCGACCTCAAGATCTTCTCGCGCCACGAGGAGGTGCGCGCCGGCGCCGTCGACGTGCACAAGGTGCTCGAGTCGAGCCTGCGCATGGCGTGGAACGAGATCCGGCACCGAGCGCGGCTCATCAAGGATCTCGCCGACGTGCCGCTCGTCGAGGGTTCCGAGTCGCGCCTCGGGCAGGTGTTCCTCAACCTGATCGTGAACGCAGCACAGGCGATCCCTGAGGGCAACGCCACCGCCAACACCATACGCGTCGTCACCAGCACCGATCCTGCGGGTCGCATCGCGGTCACCATCTCCGACACCGGCACCGGCATCGCGCCGCAGGATCTGAACAACCTGTTCCGCCCCTTCTTCACGACCAAGCCACCCGGCGTCGGCACGGGGCTCGGCCTCGCCATCTGCCACCGGATCGTCACCGGCCTCGGCGGGGAGATCCAGGTGGAGAGCCAGGTGGGCAAGGGCACGACCTTCCGCGTGCTCCTGCCGGCGGCGCGGACGGCCGCGGTGACGGAGCCGGTGGCGGTGCCGCACGCGACCGCTGCGCCGCGCCGCGCGCGCATCTTGGTCATCGACGACGAGCCGATGATCGGGCAGGCGGTTCGGCGCATCCTCGCCAAGGAGCACGAGGTGGTCGTCACCACCGACGCGCGGGTCGCGCTCGACCGCGTCCGCGCACGTGAGGCGTTCGACGTCATCCTGTGCGACCTCATGATGCCTCAGATGACGGGCATGGAGTTGCACGGCGAGCTGCGCAAGCTCGATCCGGCGTTGGCCGATCGCATCGTGTTCCTGACCGGCGGCGCCTTCACGCCGGCGGCGCGCGCCTTCCTCGACGAAGTGCCGAATCAGCGCGTGGAGAAGCCGTTCGACGCCCAGCACCTGCGGGCGCTCGTCAACGATCGCATCCGGTAGCGCGGCGCCCCCTACTCGGTGACGACGAGCGCGCCGCCCGCGACCATCGCGCCGAGCGACGCGGCGCCGAGCAGCATGGAGGCGAAGGTGATCGCCTGCAGCACCTCGGGGTACGCGCGCTCGTCGTCGCGATCGTCGGGCCGCGTGACCGCGTCGACCAGCGCGGCGCCGGTGGCGGTGACGGCGAGCAGCGCGCAGCCGCCCGCGAGCAGGCCGACGCCCCAGACGCGCTGCGCGCTCGGCGCGGTCGCCGCGGGGGTCGTCGCCTCTGGCGCCCCATCCTCGGGTGTCGCCGCCGGTGTGGCCTCGGCGGGCGCGGCGAGCGCGAGCACGAGCGTGAGCGCAACCGTCTGCATCGGCGCAAGCTAACCCAGCCTCGCGCGCTCGCCAACGCGCAGGGCCCAGAGTAGCGTCCGCCGCCATGGCCGCGCTCGACTGGGGCATCGTCGCGCTCTACTTCCTCGTCGTCGCGGGCGTGGGCGCGCGCTTCGCCAAGCGCGCCGGCCGCTCGCTCGAGGAGTACTTCGCCGCGGGTCGGAGCGCGCCCTGGTGGCTCGCGGGTGCGGGCATGATCGCCACCACCTTCGCCGCCGACACCCCGCTCGTCGTCACTGGCCTCGTCGCCGCCCACGGCGTCTCGGGCAACTGGCTGTGGTGGTGCATGGTGATGAGCGGCATCCTCACGGTGTTCCTGACCGCGCGCCTGTGGCACCGCGCCGGCGTGCTCTCGGACGTCGAGCTGGTGGAGCTGCGCTACGGCGGCGCGCCCGCGCGCTTCTTGCGCGGCTTTCGCGCGCTCTTCCTCGCCTTGCCCATCAACCTGATCATCCTGGGCTGGGTCAACCTGGCGATGGTCAAGGTGCTGCGTGTGATGCTCGGCATCGACGCGTGGATGGCCATGCTCGCCTGCTTCGCCGTCACCGTCGTCTACTCGACGGCGGGCGGGCTGCACGCCGCGCTCTGGGTTGACCTGGTGCAGCTCGTGTTGATGATGGCCGCCGTCATCGTGCTCGCCATCTTCTGCGTCGACCGCGTGGGCGGCATCGACGCGCTGCTCGACGGCGTCACCAGGAGCTTCGGCTCGCGCGAGGCGGCCGTCGGCTTCCTGCCCGTCGGCGAGGCGAGCGCCGCCTGGCTGCCGCCGTTGGCGCTGTTCACCTTCCTCGCGGTGCAGTGGTGGGCCGCCTGGTATCCGGGCGCGGAGCCGGGCGGCGGCGGCTACGTCGCGCAGCGCATCTTCTCGACCAGGAGCGAGAAAGACGGCGTGCTCGCGGTGTTGTTCTTTCAGGTGGGCCACTACGCGCTGCGCCCCTGGCCCTGGATCATCACGGGCCTGTGTACCGTGCTCATGTACCCGGGCGGCATCACGCTCGACGGCAAGCCGGACGTCGAGGCGGCCTACGTGCAGGCCATCGTCGACGTGCTGCCGATGGGCCTGAAGGGCTTCTTGCTCGCCGGCTTCCTGGCAGCCTACATGTCGACGGTGTCGACGCACCTGAACTGGGGCGCGTCCTATCTGGTCAACGACCTGTACAAGCGTTTCGTCGCGCCCAAAGCGGAGGAGCGCTCGCTGGTACGTGTCTCGCGCCTGTGCACCGTCGGCATCTTCCTGCTGTCGATCGCGGTGACGAGCCAGATGGGCTCGATCGCCGGCGCCTGGAAATTCCTGCTCGCGCTCGGCGCCGGCACCGGCATGGTGTTGATCCTGCGCTTCGTCTGGTGGCGCATCAACGCCACCAGCGAGATCGCCGCCATGGTCGCCTCCGTCGTCACTTCGCTCATCGCCTGGCGGCTCTTTCCATCGCCGGAGGGCGGGGGCGCCGGCGAGCTCGAGGCGCAGGCCAAGGTGATGCTGGTCGTGGTCGCGGTCTCCACCGCCGTCTGGCTCGCAGCGACGTTTTTGACCCGCGCCGAGGACGACGCGGTGCTGCGCCGCTTCCTCGAGCGCGTGCGACCCGAGGGGCCGGGCTGGGCCGCGGTCTATCGACGCCTGGCGCTGCCGGCACCGCCGCCGCGCGGGCGTGAGGTGCTGCTCGGCTTCGTGCTCGGCGTGGTGCTGGTCTATGCGTCGCTGTTCGGCCTCGGCAAGCTGGTGCTGGCCGAGCCGCTCGTCGGCGTCGGCCTGCTCGCGCTCGCCGTGGTCGCGTGGCTCGTCATCCTGCGTGTACTGCCGCGCCTGTTGTCGACGAGCGACGCTGCCGCGAGCACGCCAAAGAAGGAGCCGCCATGAGCCACACCCCCGACGCCGGCAAGCCCAAGCAGAAGATGTCGGGCTGCATGCTGGCGGTGATCATCGTCGGCGGGCTCGCGCTCTTGTTCGCCATCGGTATCGTCGTGACGGTGGTGGCGGTGCTGCGCACGCCCGAAGGCTCCGCCGTCGTCGACCTGATGACGACGTCGATCGCGGCCCAGAAGGGGCCCGGCGCCGACGCGCTGCGCGCGCAGGGCTGCCAGAGCATCGGCGTTTTGCCGGTGGCGGCCTTGAACGACATCGCCGCACGCGCCGACGCGGGCCCGGTCATCCCCGACGTGGCGACCGCAATGGTGAGCTGCTTCTCGCCGCCCGCCGATCGCACCTGCCCGCCGCTGGCGGCGGCCTACGTCGCCGCCGAGCGGCCGAGCGGGCCGATCCGCTTCGCTATCGTCGACGGCGAGCACGATCGGTGCGCGGGGTATTTCGACGCGAGCGGGCAGCCGATGGCGACGCCGGCCGAGGCGCCGGCGCCATAGCCTCGCCGCGCGCTCAGCCGCGCTGCTCGATCGGCTGATACGAGCGCAGCGTCGCGCCCTGGTAGATCTGCCGCGGGCGGCCGATCTTGGTGGCCGCATCCTTGTGCATCTCGCGCCAGTGCGAGATCCACCCGGGCAAGCGCCCCATCGCAAACAGCACGGTGAACATGCCCACCGGGATGCCGAGCGCCTCGTAGATGATGCCCGAGTAGAAGTCGACGTTCGGGTAGAGCTTGCGCGAGACGAAGTACTCGTCCTTGAGCGCCTGCTCCTCGAGCTGCTTGGCGATCTCGAGGCGCTTGCTCTTGACGCCGAGCTTGGCCAGCACGTCGTCGCACGCCTTCTTGATCAGCTTGGCGCGCGGATCGAAGTTCTTGTAGACGCGGTGGCCGAAGCCCATCAGGCGCGTGGTGTCGCCCTTGTCCTTGGCGCGGTTCAAGAACGACTTGCCGTCGAGGCCCTCGGCCTCGATGCGCGCCAGCATCTCGATGACCGCCTGGTTGGCGCCGCCGTGCAGCGGGCCCCACAGCGCGTTCACGCCCGCCGAGATGGAGGCGAACAGGTTGGCGTTCGAGCTGCCCACCATGCGCACCGTCGAGGTCGAGCAGTTCTGCTCGTGGTCGGCATGCAGGATCAACAGCAGGTCGAGCGCGCGCGAGACCGTCGCGTCGACGTGGTACATCTCGCACGGCGTCGCGAACATCATCTGCAGAAAGTTCGAGCAGTAGTCGAGGCTGTTCTGCGGATACATGAACGGCTGGCCGGTCGAGTGCTTGTAGCTGTAGGCCGCGATGGTGGGGAACTTGGCGAGCAGCCGGTACGTCGACACCTCGACGTGGCGCGCGTCGTGCGGGTTGAGGCTGTCCTGGTAGAAGGTGGAGAGCGCGCCGGTGACCGCTGCGCAGATCGCCATCGGGTGCGCGTCTTTCGGGAAGCCCGAGTAGAAGCGCTTGATCTCCTCTTGCAGCATGGTGTGGCGCGTGATGTGGCGCGTGAACTCGTCGAGCTGCACGCGCGTCGGCAGCTCGCCGTGCAGCAGCAGGTAGCTCACCTCGAGGAAGCTCGACTTCTCGGCCAGATCCTCGATGGCGTAGCCGCGGTAGCGCAGGATGCCTTGGTCGCCGTCGATGAAGGTGACCGAGCTCTGGCACGAGCCCGAGTTCATGAAGCCGGGGTCGAGCGTGATCAGGCCGGTGGCGGCGCGCAGCTTGGCGATGTCGAGGCCGATCTCGCCTTCGGTGCCCTTGACCACGGGCACCTCGACGCTCTTGCCGCCATAGCTGATGGTCACCTTCTCGCTCATGTCCAAGTCCTTCCGATCGCAGGAACGCCCGTTTGGAGGATACGGGCGCGTCCTGGAAGTTACCCCAAAGTGCCGAGCCGGCGCGCGCCCCCGCTAGCGACGCTTGACCTGCCGCACCTCGCCGCCGAACAGCGCCACCGCCTTCTCGACGACGGGGTGGCTCTTGGCGTGCTGCTCGAGCGCGCGCTGCGCCTCGGCGAGCGCGCGCTCGCGCGCGTCCGCCACCGACGGCTGCCCCTGTGCGGGGTCGGCCGGTGGCGGCGCGATCACGAGCCTGGCGCCCTTGCCAAAGGCAGCGTCGAGCGCGTCCTTGATGACCGGCGCGTCCACCGCGGCGGCGAGCGCGCGCGCGTGCAGCTCGCGCGGGAAGAACACCTCGACGGCGCCGTCGTTTTCGCGCAGCAAGCGCGCGTGGTCGAGGTGCATGGCCATCGGCCGGTGGGTGCGCGCCACCTGATCGACGAAGGCGAGGAAGCGCGCGTCGACGCCCTCGAGCGGCAAGCCCGCCGCGGGATCCGGCCCGTCGGCGTCGTCCTCGGGCTCCTCGTCGGCGCGGGCGACCGGCGGCGCCGCGGCCGGCGCTGCGGCTGGTAGCTCGGCGCTGACCTCGGCGATCACGGGGGGATCCTCGCCGTCGAACAGCGTCGGCGGCGTGGTCGGATCGGGGCGCAGCGGCGGCGTCGCTTCGGCGCGCGGCGGCGGGGCCGGATCGGGGCGCGGCGCCGGTGTTGGTGCGGAGGCGGGCGCCGACTCCGGTGCGGGCGTCGGTGCTAGCCCAGCGCGCGGCTGCACCGCGAGGCGCGCCAGCTCCACCTCGGACATTGGCGGCACTGCCTTGCCCTTGGCGAGCGCCTCGAGCCGCAGCACCGCCTCGCTGATGGCGAGCGCGTCGCCGAGCGGCGGTCGCCCGCACATGCGCAGGAACGCCAGCTCGACGGACAGGCGCGGATCTTCGGCGCGCGCGGTCGGGTCGATGCCGTCGAGCGCCAGGCCGAACAGCCTGGTCAGGTCCTTGCCGTCGAGCTGGCGTGCGCGCGCGTCGATGCGCGAGAGCTCCTCGTCCGTCAGATCGGCGAGGCCGCGCACGGTGCCGGTAGCGTTGGCCACGCACAGGTGGCGTAGCTCCTCGGCGACGGCGGCGAGCAACTGGCGCAGGTCGTGGCCGCGCGCCCAGGCGGCGTCGACGACGGCGAGCGCGTCCTTGGCGTCACCGCGGATGATCGCCTCGAGCGCGCGCACCACGCTGCGCCGGTCGATGACGCCGAGCGCGTCGGTCACCTGCTCCGCGCTGGCGCCCGAGGTGCCGGCGAAGCTCAGCACCTGATCGGCGAGCGAGAGCGCGTCGCGCATGCCGCCCTCGGCCGCGCGCGCGATGACGTCGAGGCCGCCGTCGCTGATCGCCACCTGCTCGAGCGCGAGCACTTGCTTGAGCCGCGCCACGATCACCCGGTGCGGCAAGCGCTTGAAGTCGTAGCGCTGGCAGCGCGACAGGATGGTGACCGGGATCTTGTGCGGCTCGGTGGTGGCGAAGACGAACTTCACGTGCGGCGGCGGCTCCTCCAGGATCTTGAGCAGCGCGTTGAACGCGCTGCTCGAGAGCATGTGGACCTCGTCGATGATGAAGATCTTGCAGCGCGCCAGTTGCGGCTGAAAGCGCGCCACCTCTTGCAGGTCGCGCACCTGCTCGACCGAGTTGTTGGAGGCGCCGTCGATCTCGACGACGTCGGTGAGCGAGCCCTGCGCCACGCCGGTGCACAGGTTGCACGTGCCGCACGGCTTGGAGGACACGCCCTGCGCGCACACCAGGCACTTGGCCAGGATGCGCGCCAGCGTGGTCTTGCCCACGCCGCGGCTGCCGGTGAACAGGAAGGCATGCGCCACGCGCCCGGCGTCGAGCGCGCGCACCAGCGTGCCCACCACGGCTTCTTGGCCGGCGACGTCGGCGAAGCTCTGCGGCCGGTACTTGCGCGCCAGGACCTGGTAGCTCACGCCGTTGGGCATCGCACGATTGCCCGCGCGGGTGAAGCCTCGATCGACCAGCCGCACCGTCTGGGCAGAACTCCGCGCGGCGCCGTGTTGACGTACACTGCGCACCCTTTGGGGAGGCCACCATGCGCAGAACCGCCCTCGTCGTCGCCGCGCTGTTCATCACCGCGCTGGTCGCCAGCGCGCCCGCCGCCGCCATCAGCGACGACGCCGTTCCCGCACCGCTGCGCCCCTGGATCCCGTGGGTGCTCGACGGGCACGCGGCGGAGCGCTGCCCGGCGCGCATTGGCGGCGGCGAGCGCGACTGCTGGTGGTACGGCCGCCTCGAGGTGGCGGCCACCAACGCCGGCGCCACTTTCCGCCTGGTCGCGCACTCCTTCGCCGACGCCATGATCACGCTGCCCGGCAACGACAAGGCCTGGCCGCAAGACGTCACGCTCGACGGCAAGCCCGCCGCCGTGGTCGCGCTCAACGGCCTGCCCGCGTTGGCGACATCGACCGGCGAGCACGTCGTGCAGGGCCGCTTCCTGTGGGACGCGCTACCCGAGTCTCTGGCGGTGCCCGCCGACACCGCGGTGGTGACGCTGACGCTCTCGGGCAAGCCGGTCACCTTCGTCGATCGTGAGGTCGCGGTGCTGTGGCTCAAGCGCACCTCGGAGGCGGGCGAGCGCGAGGAGGACCGCCTCGACGTCGCGGTGTTCCGCAAGGTGACGGACGGCGTGCCGCTCATGGTCGAGACGCGCGTGCTGCTCGAGGTCGCCGGCAAGGGTCGCGAGGTGGTGCTGCCCGGCGCGGTGCTCGAAGGCTTCGCGCCGCTCTCGCTCGAGGGCAGCTTGCCGGCGCGCGTCGACGGCGCCGCGCTCAAGGTGCAGGTGCGCCCGGGCCGTCACACGCTGACACTGGTGCAGCGCCGGGACAAGGACGAGCGCACGCTCGCGGCGCCGGCCGTAGCCATGGGCGGCGAGGGCAGCGAGGAGATCTGGGTCTACCAGGCCGACACCGCGGTGCGCGTCGCCACCGTCGAAGGTGTGGTCGCCATCGTCGCCGAACAGACGCGCCTGCCCGCCGAGTGGCGCGGCCTGCCGGCGTACCGCGTGCAGCCGAGCGAGACCTTCACGCTCGATCAGAAGCGCCGCGGCGACGAGAGCCCGGCGCCGAGCCAGCTCTCCTTGCAGCGCACGCTCTGGCTCGACTTCGACGGCAAGGGCATGACGCTGCAAGACAACGTCTGGGGCCACTTCGACGGCGACCGCCTGACCATGGGCCAAGGCACGACGCTCGGCCGCGTCTCGACCGGCGACGCCGGCGGCGACGCCTTCATCACGCAGGTAGGCGGCGGGCGCATCGGCGTCGAGGTGCGAAACCCCGAGCTGCGCGTGCGCGCCGAGTCGCGGCTCGAGGGCGCGGTGTCGTCGATCCCGGCGGTGAGCTGGGACCACGACTTCATCCAGGTCTCGGCCACGCTGCACCTGCCGCCCGGCTACGAGCTGTTGCACGCCGGCGGCGTCGACGAGGTGCACACCACCTGGCTCAAGAGCTGGACGCTGTTCGAGATCTTCCTCGTCGTCGTGCTGACGCTCGCCTTCTGGCGGCTGTGGGGCCCGCTCGCCGGCCTGATCGCGCTGTTTGGCTGCCTGGTCACCTTCCAGGAGGCGGACGCGCCGCGCTGGTCGTGGGTGGTGGTGGCGGTGCTGGCCGCGCTCGCGCGCATCCTGCCCGCCTCGCTCGACGCCAAGTGGCCCGCGGTGACGCTGCGCTGGCTACGCTTGTCCGCCGCCGTCATCATCGCGCTCATCGCGCTCGTGTTCGCGGTGCAGCAGGTGCGCGCCGGCATGTACCCGGTGCTGGCGCAGCAGTGGCGCACCGTCGGCGACGGCGACGTCTCGGGCATCGTGCAGTACGCCGAGGGCGGCGAGGGCGGCTTCACCTTGTCGGAGCCGAAGATGGCGCCGCCGCCACCGCCGATGTCGCCGGGAGCAGGCAACGCCATGGACGAGATCCATGGCGAGGTGAACCTGCCGGTGCAGCAGCAGCTCGAGGTCAGCAAGAGCAACATCGCCCTGCAGATGGACGGCAAGGACGACGACAGCGAGTACGGCTACGGCAAGGTCGGTAGCAGCTTCAGCCGCGGTACCAAGGGCGGGCAGAAGAAGAAGCTCGCGCAGGTCGACCCGAACGCCGTGGTGCAGACCGGCCCCGGGCTGCCGCAGTGGGGCTTCTCCACCGTGCAGTTGCAGTTCTCCGGCCCGGTCAAAAAGGACCAGCAGATCTCGCTGGTGCTGATCGGCCCGCGCACCAGCTTCGCGCTGGCGCTGGTGCGCGTGGCGCTGGTGGCGCTGCTCGTGCTGATCGCCTTCGGCCTGCCCGGGCGCGCGTGGCCGAGTGGGCTCGCGCGCGCCTTCCGCGGCAAGGGAGCGCTCTTCACCGCCGCTCTGCTCGCCCTGCTCGCGGTCGGCGGACCGGCGCGCGCCGAGGAGAACGAACCCGCGCCACCCGCACCACCCTCCAGCGTGCTCGACGAGCTGCGCGCGAGGCTGTTGGCGCCGCCGCCCTGCGGCACCCAATGCGCGCAGATCCCGCGCCTCGCGCTCGAGGCCACCGACACGGCCTTGCGCGTGCGCGCCGAGGTGCACGCGCTGGCGCCGACCGCGGTGCCCCTGCCCGGCGCCGATCCGCAGTGGACCGCCGCCAGCATCACCGTCGACGGGCGCGCCGCCGCGGCCGCGCTCGCCGACGGCGGCTCCTTGTGGATCGCGGTGCCGCCCGGCCGACACGACGTCGTGCTCGAGGGCCCTTTGCCACGACGCGACGCCGTGCAACTCGCGCTGCCGCTGGTGCCCCGCCGCGCCACCTTCTCCTCGACGAGCTGGGCGCTCGACGGCCTCGGCGACAACGGCGTGCCCGACGCCAACCTGCAGCTCTCACGCACCGCCAAGGGCGCCGCCACCGAAGGGACCGGCGAGCAGGAGGTGCTGCCGCCCTTCCTGCTGGTCGAGCGCAGCCTGGCGCTCGGGCTCTCCTTCGAGGTGGAGACGCGCGTGTCGCGCCTGTCGCCCGTCGGCGTGCCGGTGGTGGTCGAGATCCCGCTCTTGCCCGGCGAGAGCGTCACCACCGACGGTGTGCGCGTCGACGCCGGCAAGGCGCAGCTGAGCCTGGGGCCAAACGAGAGCGAGCTCTCCTTCTCGGGTGCCTTGCCGCCGAGCGAGCAGCTCGCGCTCAAGGCGCCGACCGGCGTGCCCTGGGTGGAGCGCTGGAGCCTCGACGTCAGCCCGGTGTGGCACGTCGAGGAGAAGGGGATCCCGCCGCAGCACGAGGACGACCCCAACCGGCGCGACGGCGCGCGCACCTGGCGCCCCTGGCCCGGCGAGGAGCTGTCGCTCGCCATCGCGCGCCCCCAGGGCGTGCCCGGCCAGACGCTCACCTTCGAGCGCACCTCGCAGCGCGTGCGGCCCGGGCTGCGCTCCACCGACGTCAGCCTGACCGTGACCATGCGCGCGAGCCGCGGCGGCCAGCACGCCATCACGCTGCCCGCGGGCGCCGAGCTGTTGTCGGCAACCGTCAACGGCGCGCGCCAGCCGCTACGCGCCGACAAGGGCAAGGTGCTGGTGCCGGTGCTGCCGGGCGCGCAGACCTTGGTGCTCGAGGCGCGCGTGCCCGACGGCATCACCACCATGGCCAAGACGCCGCTGTTCGACCTGGGCGCTGCCAGCGTCAACGCCGAGATCACGGTCGAGCTGCCGCACGATCGCTGGGTGCTGTTCGCGAGCGGACCGCGCGCTGGCCCGGCGGTGCTGTTCTGGAGCTTCCTCGTCGTCATCGTGCTGGCCGCCGCCGCGCTCGCGCGCGTGCCCGGCTCGCCGCTCAAGGCGCACCACTGGGTGCTGCTGTCGCTCGGCCTGACGCAGGTGCCCATCGTCGTCGCCGCGCTGGTGGCCGGCTGGCTGCTCGCGCTCGGCTGGCGGCAGCGGAAGCCCGAGCTGTCGCCCGTCTGGTTCAACCTGCGCCAGCTGTTGCTCGCCGGCTGGACCGCGGTGGCGCTGATCGGCCTGCTCGCGTCCATCCACGAGGGCCTGCTCGGCGCGCCCGACATGCAGATCGAGGGCAACGGCTCGTCGTCGACCATGCTGCGCTGGTTCGCCGATCGCGCGGCCGGTCCGCTGCCGGTCGCGTCGGTGGTGTCGGTGCCGATGATGGCCTATCGCGTCGCCATGCTGGCGTGGTCCTTGTGGCTCGCGCTCTCGCTCCTGTCGTGGCTCAAGCGCGGCTTCGCGGCGTTCTCGACGGGCGGACTGTGGCGCGAGGTGCCGCGACCGCCGCCGCGGCCGGCGCCGGCGTCGAGCGTCGCCGCCAAGGCGGTCGACCTGCCGGGCGCGCCGACGTCGGCGGCGGTGCCGTCGACCGGGCCGACGCCACCGAAGGGGTGACGTCGCCCGCGTGCCCCGCGGACGCCGACCCCGTGGCATCATCGCGCGGTGTTCTCGCCCGTCCTCGTCGCGCTGATGGTCTCTGCGGTGCAGGAGCCCATCGCCGTCGCGCCGTGGCGCAACCTGAACGCCGCGCCGGAGCTCGAGTGGCTCTCGCAGGGCGCCGCCGAGACCATGGCGACCGATCTGCGCAGCGCCGGCTTGCGGGTGGTGGAGCGCGCGGCCATCGCCAAGGCGCTCGCGAGCATCGAGGGCCAGGCGGGTGCGGACAGCGACCTGGCACGCGCTGTCGTCGCCGGGCGCCTGGTGGGCGCCAAGAGCCTGGTGCTCGGCAGCTTCCAGACCGCCGGCCGCGAGGTACGCCTGGTGGCGCGCTTCGTCGACGTGGAGACGGGGGTCGTGCAGGAGACGGCCAAGGCAACGGGCTCGCTCGACACCATCTTCTCGCTGCAGGATCGTATCGTCGACGCGCTGGCGGCCCGCGCCGGCAAGAAGCCGGCACCACCTGCGCGCAAGGGCGGTGCCAAAGCCTACGAGCGCTTCGCCGCCAGCCTCGACGTCCCCGACGACGCCAAGCGCCGTGCGATGCTGGAGGACGCGCTCCGTTTGGATCCGTCGCTCAGCTACGCGGTGGCCGCGCTCGATGCGCTCGAGGCCCGCATGCGCGAGGGTCGCACCGCCAGCGCCGCCGCGTTCGCTGCGCGAGAAGCCGAGCTGTTGGCGCTCGTCGAGAACACCGCCGCAACGAAGGAACGACGCATCGCCGCCGCGCGCGCGTTGCTCGATGGCTTGGAGCAGGCGCGGCGCTTCACCGCGCTGGTGGCCGCGGCCGAGCGCGTGCACGCGGCGCACGTCCCCGCCGACCTGCTCGACGACGTCGAGGAGCGCGCCTCCGCGGCGCGCGTGATCGGCCTGGCGCGGCTGGTGCGCGCGGATGCCGCACTGCAGGCTGGTGAGCGCCACCTCGCTGCCTTCCCCGCGGGCGCGCGCAGGAGCGACGTGGAGAAGGTCATGCGCGGCCTGGTGGAGGATCGACGCACGGAGCAGGAGCGTCGCCGCGAATTCGACGACGAGCTGCGCGAGCTCGCCCGCGAGCGCGCCGAGGCCGAGCGCGACGGGCGCGCTGCCGAGCGACGCCTCTCCTTCGGCTTCAAGCCCTGCATCGCCGCCAAGTGGAGTCGCCTGGCCGATGAGATGATCGCGCGCTGTACGACGTTCCTGGCCGAGCATGGCAACGACCCGTCGGAGGATGCGCGGGGCCACGTGCGCAGCGCCCGCGCGTACGTCGCGTGGGGACACGCCTTGCGCGGGCGGTTCACCGAAGCGCGAACGCTCGCGGATGAGCTCGAGCGCGATGATCCTGGCAGCGTGGATGACAGCGGGTTGCGCAGCGTCATCGCGCTCTGGCCAGTCGACTGAGGTGGTCGGCCCGGTCCGGGCGCGATGCCCGCCATCCTCCCGATGACCGTCGTCCCGTCTTCCGATTCGCCCTCGACGTGGCTACGGTCTGTTGATGGCCATGCGCTCCACGTCGCTGCTGCTCGCCCTCGGGCTCCTGGCCTGCTCCCCCGACGGCGATCTGTCGGCCGGCGCCTTCCTCGCCGCCGAACCGCCGAGCGCGCGCCAGGCGATCCATCAGGTCTGCCCCGACGGCGAGACCGTCTACGGCATCGACGTCAGCAAGTGGCAGGGCGACATCAACTGGTCGGCGGTGGCCAACGACGGCGTCACCTTCGCCATCTCGCGCGTCAGCGACGGCACCGGCTACCTCGACGAGTGGTATGCGGACAACTGGCAGGCGAGCAGGGACAACGGCATCATCCGCGGCACCTACCAGTTCTTCCGCTCCGACGACGACCCGATCGCGCAGGCCGACATCCTCATCGAACGCATGGGCGCGCTCGAGCCCGGCGACCTGCCGCCGGTGGCCGACGTCGAGAGCACCGACGGCGTCTCGAACGCCACGCGCGCCGATCGCTTGCAGCAGTGGCTCGACTACGTCGAGGCCGCGGTCGGTCGCCGGCCCATGATCTACACCGGCGGCTACTTCTGGCAGGACAACGTCGGCGCCGACTTCTCCTCCTACCCGCTGTGGCACGCCGGCTACACCGGTGGCACCTGCCCGTCGACGGTGGCGAACCAGTGGCCGACCTGGGCCTTCTGGCAGTTCTCCTCGTCGGGCAGCGTGGCCGGCATCGCGGGCAACGTCGACGAAAACCGCTTCAACGGCTCCTTGCAGCAGTTGCGTGACTTCGCCGAGAGCAACCGACCGCCGCGCGGCTATCTCGACAGCGTCACCTGCGACGGCGGCGCCGTCGGCTGGGCGCAGGACCAAGACGTGCCCGACGACGCCATCGACGTGCACCTCTACCTCGACGGCGAGGCCGGCTCGGGCGCGCAGGGTCTCGCCGTCACCGCCGATGTGCACCGCGACGACCTGTGCGCCGCCATCGGCTCGTGCGCGCACGGCTACATCTTCCCCATCCCCGACGCGCTGAAGGACGGCGCGCCACACACGATCTACGCCTATGGCATCGACAGTGCCGGCGGCGACAACCCGCTCCTGTCCGGCTCGGGCGCCACCTTCACCTGCGATCCGCCGTCCGGTGAAGGCGAGGGTGAGGGTGAGGGTGAGGGTGAGGGCGAGGGTGAGGGCGAGGTGCCCGCTGAAGGTGAGGGCGAGGGTGAAGAGCCGGCGCCGAAGCGGCTGGTGGTCTTGCTGCCGCCCAAGGGCTGCGCCGCCGCGCCTGGCGCCACGCTCGGCGTTGCCGCGCTCGCGCTGTTGCTGGCGCGACGTCGCTCTCGCTGAGCGCGGTCGCTGGACAGCCTCGGCGCGCTACAGTGCGCCCGTGCTTGCAAGCCTGATCGCGCTCGCGCTCGCCGCGCAGCCACCGACGCCGGCGCCGCTCCCCGTCGTCACGCCGCCAGAGGCGCCCGGCACGTGGGACGTCGCCGCCGTGCCGCGGTTCACGCTCTCCTCCGACGACGGCGTCGGCCTCGGCGCCCGCGGCGTCGCCTACTGGAACCGCTTCGGGCAGCGGCCGTACAAGACCGCCCTGTCGATGCAGGCCTGGGTCACGACGCGCCTGGTGCAGCACCACTACCTGCACCTCGACGCCATCGACGCCTTCAACCTGCCGCTGCGCCTCGAAGGCGACATGCAGCTCTACGCCACGCAGCGCCAGCCCTCCTGCGACGACGATCCGACCGCGGCGTGCCCCGACGACGTGGCGCACTCGCTGCGCTCGATCGAGCCGGCCGCCGCCGGCCTGGTGCGCTGGCGGCTACACGATGCGCCGCACAAGCTCGAGGCGTTCGCCGGCACGCGCGCCACCTGGTACCTGCCGGGCTCGCTGCTCGACGAGGACGGCGACGGCGCCCCCGACCTGACGCCGACGCCCGACACCGTCTACACCGCGCGGCACCCTTCCGGTGAGCCGGGCCTCGCGCACGTGCTGACGGCGGGCGTCGTTTTCGACTCGCGCGATCACGAGCCGGCGCCGCACCGGGGCCTGTTCATCGACGTCGCGGTGCGCGGCGCCGCACCCTGGTGGGGCAGCGCCTTCACGTTCGTCGGCGCCACGCTGACGGCGCGCGGCTACACGCCGCTCGTCGAGAGCCGCGGCCTGGTGTTGGCCGAGCGCCTGATCGTCGACGCCGTGCTCGGCGACGCACCGCTGCGCGAGCGCCAGCGGGTCGGCGGTCTGATCGAGCTGCCCGCGCTCGGCGGCCAGGAGGTGGGGCGCGGCGTGCGGCTCGCGCGCTACGCGACGCCGGTGAAGCTGATCACGCAGCACGAGCTGCGCGTCGACCTCGCGCGCGCCGAGCTGTGGGGCAAGGAGCTCGGTCTGGTGGCGGTCGGCTTCGTCGACGCAGGCGTGGCGCTCGCTCGGCTCGACCGCGAGGCCGCGCTGGTGCTGGGCGCCGGCACCGGCCTGCGCGTCGAGTGGAACCACACCTTCGTCATGCGCCTCGACGTCGCGCTGTCGCCACTCGAGCCGGGACGCGTCGCGGCCTACTCGGCGCCCGGCCATCCCTTCTGAGCGCGTCGCCCCGACGAGCGCCGCCGCTCGAGCTGTGGCATCGTACGCCCGCCAATCCGTTCCGAGGAGGTCTCCGATGTCGATCCGTTGCTCGTGCCCGCTTGGTGTGCTGCTCGTGCTCGTGCTGGCGACGCTGCCGACCGGCTGTCGGCGCGTGGTCGCGGTCGAGGACATCGCCGGCTACTGGTCGGGGGACTGGGGCGACATGATCCTGCAGCGCGACGGGGACGACGTGGTCGGTGCCTACTCGCACGACGAAGGCATCCTCGCCGGCACCTTCGCCAACGAGGCGTTCACCGGCTGGTGGTGCGAGGTGCCCTCGCGGCAAGCGAACGACGACGCCGGCGACGTCGAGTTCACCTTCGCCTACAACGGCGACGTGCTCGAGCTCGACGGCCGCTGGCGCTACGGCGCCGAGGGTGACCTGCGCGAGGACTGGGACGTGACGCGCCAAGGCGGCGCCGGCCCGGCGGAGCTGCAGGCGCGCATCGACTCGGGCGAGACCTGCCCGGCCGCGCAGTAGCCAGGGTCGAGCTACAGTTCCTCCCGTGCTCGCCACCCTCCCCGCGCTCGGCGTCGCCCTCGCCCTCGCCGTTCCCCCACCGCCCGCGCAGCTCGCCGCCTTCGCGTCGCTGCCGCCCGACCCGCCGCCCGCCGACATCGTGCGCGGCCTGCACTACTGGGTCTCGAACGAGGAGCGCCCCGAGCTGTTCAAGCCCGAGCTCGAGGCGCTCGGGCCGGGCGGCGTGCTGGTCGGCGTCGGCACCGACCAGAACTTCCTCTACGCCGGCTGGATGAAGCCGGCGGCGTTGGTGCTGCTCGACTTCGACGGCGCCATCCCCGCGCTGCACAAGGCCTATCGCGCCGTGTTCCTGCGCGCCGCTACCATCGCCGAGTTCAACCTGCTGTGGAGCTTCAAGCAGCGAAAGCAGCTCGCCGCTGCCGTCGACGAGGACGTGCCGGCCGGGCCCGAGCGCGACGAGGTGCAGGCCGCGCTCGGCGAGGCGCGCGCCATCGTCAACGCCCACAACAAGCGCTTCGCCGCCGGCTTTCGCGAGCGCAAGGTGCCGACCTTCCTGACCGACGAGGCGCAGTACCAGACGGTTCGCGCGCTCTTCCTCGAGGGGCGCGTCTTCATGCTGCGCGGCGACCTGACCGCCGATCGCGCCATGCAGGCCATCGCGCGCGCAACCACCGACGCCGGGCTGGTGGTGCGCGCGCTCTATCTGTCGAACGCCGAGCAGTACTTCGGCTACGACGAGGGCTATCGCAAGAACATCCTCGCCTTGCCCGTCGACGAGAAGTCCATCGCGCTGCGCACGCTGTCGCGCGGCAGGTTCGGCCTCGCCAAGGACGGCGGCCAGTACCACTACGGCGTGCAGAGCATGCTGAGCTTCAAGTCGTGGGTGGCGGACGCGCGCACGCGCGGCGTCAACGACATCCTCGAGGCGGCGCCGCGGAAGGCCGGCTACTCGAAGATGACCTCGCCGCCGGGCGCGCAGGTGGCGCCCATACCGCTCGCCATCGAGCAAGCGCCCGCGGTGCTGCCCTGCCCCGCCACCGCGCCGCCGGAGACGTCGTGCGTGCCGGGCGGGCCGTTTCTGCGCGGCACCAACGACAGCGACAAGAACGCGCGCCCACAGAGCTCGGTGTTCGTGCAGAGCTTCCTGATCGATCGCTACGAGGTAACGTTCGCCGACTACCAGGCGTGCGTGGCCGAGGGGCGCTGCGACAAGGCCGGGCCGAACTACGTCGACTTCAACGCGCCCAAGCAGCCGATCACGGGCGTGTCGTGGTTTCACGCGAAGAAGTTCTGCGAGGCGCACGGCAAGCGGCTGCCGACGGAGGCCGAGTGGGAGAAGGCGGCGCGCGGCACCGACGGCCGCCGCTACCCCTGGGGCGAGGAGAGCGCCACCTGCGCGCGCGCGGTCATCATGACCGAGGCGGGCCGCTCCTGCGGCGTCAAGCAGCGGAGCAAGAACCACCCGGACACCGGGCGCCCCGAGCCGGTGGGCTCGAAGCCCGCGACGCAGTTCGGCCTGTTCGACATGGCGGGCAATTCCTGGGAGTGGGTGGCCGACTGGTATTCGCCGTCGTGGGCGGCGTGCGGCGCCGCCTGCGCGGGCGTCGACCCGAAGGGCCCCTGCGGCGGCGTCGATCCCTGCCCCGGCCACGACGAGCGCGTGGTGCGCGGCGGCTCCTGGTACTGGCCGGCCAAGTACGCCACCACCTATCACCGACGTGCTCACGCGCCCTCCAACCGGCCGGTGTTCCACCACTTCGGCTTTCGCTGCGCTGCGTCGCTCACGACCGTTGCCAGGTAGCGCGCGACGCCCGAGCGCCTTGTCGACCGTTCGATCGGGCAGTACAGCCGGGTCCGTAGAGGGGAACAGCCGCAGTGCTCGGGGGATCCGTGAATTACGCCAAGCTCGGCATGGCGATGACGATCGTGTTCGGCGTCTTCGCGATCGACCTCGCCGCGCCGGGTGGCTACGCCGCGGGCGTCTTCTACGTCGTCCCGCTGGTGCTGCTGCTGGCACTCCGCTGCGACCCACCCTGGTGCGCGCCGGCGGTGGCGAGCCTCGCCACCGCGCTCTTGGTATCGGACCTCTACCTCGGCGTCCCCGGCCCGAGCCAGGAGATGACCTACGTCAATCGTGGCCTGACCGTGTTTGCGCTCTGGGTGGTGACGGCGCTGATCGAGGTCGGCAGGCGACGCGGGGCGCAGGTGGTGTCGGCGCAGGCGCAAGCGATCAGCCTCTTTCATGCCGCGCTCGAGGCCGCGCCCGACGCCATGCTGGTGGTCGACGCCACGGGACAGATCCGCGCCGTCAACGCGGCTGCGCTCGCGCTGTTCCGCTGCGCTCGCGAGCAGCTCGTCGGGCAGCCGCTCGACGCCGTCGTCACCGAGCGGCGCCGCGACGCCCTCGCGGGCACCGCCGGCATCCTCGGCGGTCCGCTCGGGCTGCCGCGTGCCGCCGGCGGCGTGCTCGGACCGCTCGTCGGCCTGCGCAGCGACAGGAGCGAGGTGGCGTTGGAGGCGACCATCAGCATGCTCCCGCGCGACGGTGAGCAGCTCGCCATCCACGCGCTGCGGGACGTCTCCGAGAAGCGCCAGCTCGAGGAGCGGTTGTTGGCCTCGCAGCGCATGGAGTCGATCGGCCGTCTGGCGGGCGGCGTGGCGCACGACTTCAACAACCTGCTGGCGGTGATGATGAGCTACGGCCGCTTCGCGGCAGACGCGCTCGACGCCGATCACGCCGCGCGCAGTGACATCGATGAAGTGCTGGCTGCGGCCGAGCGCGCCTCGGGACTGACGCGACAACTGCTCGCCTTCTCGCGCCGCCAGGTGGTGAAGCCGCTGCGCCTGCACGCGAGCGGCCTGGTCACGGACATGGAGAAGATGCTGCGGCGCTTGCTCGGCGCCGACGTCGAGCTCATGACCACCTGTAGCGGCGAGGAGGGATTGATCGAGATCGATCCCTCGCAGCTCGAGCAGGTGATCCTCAACCTCGCCATCAACGCGCGCGACGCCATGCAACACGGCGGCCGCATCACCGTCGAGCTCGGCAACGTCACGCTCGATCAGGCCTACTGCGCCAGCCACCCCGACGTCACCGCCGGCGAGTACGTCATGTTGGCGGTCAGCGACACGGGCGTGGGCATGACCGAGTCGGTGCGACTCCGGGTGTTCGAGCCCTTCTTCACCACCAAGCCGCCCGGCGCCGGCACCGGCCTCGGGCTCGCCACCGTCTACGGCATCGTCAAGCAAGCCAACGGGCATATTTGGGTCTACAGCGAGCCCGGGCGCGGCTCCACCTTCCGCGCCTACTTCCCGCGCGTCGGCGGCAAGCCGGACGCGCTGCCCCCCGCGCGCACGAGCGCCACGCAAGGCGGCAGCGAAACCGTGCTGCTGGTGGAAGACGAGGCGCCGCTGCGCCGCGTGGCGGTGCGCGTGCTCAAGAAGGCCGGCTACGACGTGCTCGAGGCCGGCAACGGGCTCGAGGCGCTCGCCAAGGTCGAGACCGGCGTCAAGGTCGACCTGCTCATCACCGACGTCGTCATGCCGATGATGGGCGGCAGCGAGCTGGCCACCAAGCTGCGCGAGCGCGACCCGGACCTCGCGGTGCTCTACGTCTCCGGCTACACCGAAAACGCCATCGTGCACCACGGCGTGCTCGACGCCGACATCATCTTCCTGCAGAAGCCCTTCCAACCCGACGAGCTGCTGCGCCGCGCGCGCCAGGTGCTCGACGGCAGCGGCGCCAACAAGAAGGCGCCGGGCTGATCCGCCCTCGCCCGCGCGCTCGCAGGCCGGCGTCAAACTTGCCCGCCGTCGCCATCGGTGCATGATCGGCCGCGGAGGTCTGGGGTGCAGAAGTCGATCGCCATGGTGCTGGCGGGCGGCGAGGGCAAGCGCCTGTGGCCGCTCACCAAGGAGCGCAGCAAGCCCGCCGTCTACTTCGGCGGTCGCTACCGCTTGATCGACTTCGTGCTGTCGAACCTGGTCAACTCGGGCTTTCACCAGATCAAGGTCATCACGCAGTACCGCGCCACCTCGCTGGTGCGGCACCTGACACGTGCCTGGCCGCTCGCCTCCACCGTCATCGATCAGTTCATCGAGTGCGCGCCCGCCGCCATGAACCGCGGCCCCACCTGGTTTCGCGGCACCGCCGACGCCATCTACCAGAACCTCGATCTGCTGCGCGAGGTGCGCCCCGACGACGTGCTCGTGTTCGGCTCCGACCACGTCTACAAGATGGACGTCGGCGTCATGATGCAGTTCCACAAAGACATGGACGCCGACGTCACGGTGGCGACGCTGCCGGTGCCCATTGCGCAGGCCTCCGCCTTCGGCGTGCTGCACGTCGACGACACCGGGCGCATCATCAACTTCGTCGAGAAGCCGAAGGACCCGCCGCCCATGCCCGGCCGTCCGGACATGGCGTTGGCCTCGATGGGCAACTACATCTTCAAAAGCAAGGTGCTGCTCGACGAGCTGCGACGAGACGCCGACCAGACCGAGTCGGCGCATGACTTCGGCAAGGACATCCTGTCCACGGCGCCGGGGCGTCTCAAGGTCTACGCCTACGACTTCGCGTCGCACCTGTGTCGCGGCGAGGACGAGAGCTCGCGCGGCTACTGGCGCGACGTCGGCACCATCGACGCCTACCACGAGGCCTCGCTCGACCTGATCTCGGTGAGCCCGAGCCTCAACCTCTACAACGACGACTGGCCGATCCGCGGCAACCCCGCGCCAGCCGGCCCGTCGAAGTTCGTCTTCTCCGACTTCTCAGGCGGGCGCGTCGGCATGGCCATCGACACCGTCATCGGCGGCGGCGTCATCATCTCCGGCGGCCGCGTCGAGCGCTCGGTGGTATTCCCGCACGTGCGCATCAACAGCTACAGCCACATCACCGACGCGGTGCTGTTCCCCGACGTCGACGTCGGGCGCGGCGCTCGCCTGCATCGCTGCATCGTCGACAAGGGCGTCAAGATCCCGCCGGGCGAACGCATCGGTGAAGACCTCGAGCGCGACCGCCAGCGCTTCACCATCAGTGACGGCGGCATCGTGGTGGTGTCGCGCGACGACTTCGGCCAGGTCGACGAGTACGACTAACGCTCACCCGTGCTCGCGCCGTGGCACCCAGACGGCAGCAGCCGCACGAAGCGCGTACCATGGGGTGGTCGCGGACGTCCGGAGGTGACCCCGTGGGGAACGACGCCACTGCCGATCCAAGGGTCGACCTCGACCGGGACCTGCAAGCGCTCACCAAACAGCTCGAGGCCGTGCAGGCGAAGGAGGGCGCGCCATCGAACGGGCCGCCCGCAATCGCCGCCGCGGACCAGACGCTGTTCGGCTACACGCCCGGCGCGCTGTTCCTTGGGCTCCTGGTGTCCACCGTGGGCATCGCCTGCATTCGCTACGCCAAGACCAGCAGCCGGATCGGGCCGTTGCTCGCTGGCGTCGCGTTCTTCGCTGCCGCGTTCTTCATCAAGGACGCGTGGTACCTGCTTGGCGCGTCGGGAGGCATCGCGGCCGCCGCGCTGCTGGTGCGTCGCTTCGTCTCCTTCTGAGGATGTGGCGGCACATCACCGCGAGCGGTCGACGGCTCCTACTTGTCGGGTCGCTGGCCGCTCTCGCGTAAGCGCGCCAGATCGCCGTCCGCGTCGAGGAAGTAGAACCACCCCGCCTCGCGCACGTGCTCGATGCGCTGCACCAGCTCGGGCTCGGCCAGCTCGTCGGTCTCGGGGTCGCGCGCGGCGCGCAGCACCGTCAGCTCGACGTCGAGCAGGTAGAGGAAGCCTTTGGCGCGCGCCAGGCCGAGCCGAACTACCTTCTCGGGGGCCGGCTTGGCGCCGTAGACGTTCTCGTCGCCGTGTCGCTGGTCGCGGTTGCTCGCGCCGTGTTTTTTCTCGTCGGGCACGAGCACATGGTACGACGACGAGAGCCGGGGAGAACAGGGCCACGCGATGCACGTGATGTTCGTCTGCTCAGAGCTGGCGCCCTTGTGCCAAAGCGGCGGGCTCGGCGACGCCACCAGCGGCCTGGCGCGCGCGCTCGGCGCACTGGGCCACGACGTGACCGTGGTGGTGCCCGGTTACCGCAGCGCCCTCTTGAGCGGCGCGTGTCCACGCCTGATCGACGGCGGCCCCATCCGTCTGACGCTCGGGCCGCAGACCTTCGAGGGGCGCTTCTCGTGCGGCACGCTGTTCCCCGGCGTGGAGGCGGCGCTGCTCGACGTCCCTGCGCTGTTCGACCGCGCCGGGCTGTACGGCGAGGCCGGTCACGACTACGTCGACAACGGCGTGCGCTTCGTCGCCTTGTGCAAGGCCGCCGCCTACCGCGCCGAGGCCGAGCACCCGGACGTCGTGGTGGCGCACGACTGGCACGCGGCGCTCACGCTTGCCATGCTGCGCACCTCGCTCGACCGCGGCCCGAATCGCGCCATCGGCACCGTGCAGGTGGTGCACAACAACGCGCACCAGGGGCGCTTCCCGGCCGAGCTTATGGGCAGCACCGGGCTCGCACCGGACCTGTTCCACGTCGACGGGCTCGAGGCCTGGGGCTCTTTGTGCATGCTGAAGGGCGGCGTCATGTGGGCCGACCGCATCGTGGCCGTGTCGCCGCGCTACGCGCGTGAGCTGCAGACGCACGACTTCGGCGAAGGCCTCGAGGGCGCCTACCGCGCACGCGCGCATCGCCTGGTGGGCATCGTCAACGGCATCGACGACACGCGCTTTGATCCGCAGAACGACCCCGCGCTGCCCGCCTCGTTTTCGGCCGACGACCTTTCGGGCAAGGCGCGCTGCCGCGAGGCGCTGCTCGGGCGCTTGGGGCTCGACGCGCCGCCGCCCGGCCTGCTGTGCGCCGCTGTCGGCAGGCTTGCGCAGCAGAAGGGCTGGGACATGATCGCGCGCGCCGTCGACGCGCTGGTCGAGCACGGCGCCAGTCTGGCGCTGCTCGGTGACGGCTCGCCGGCAATCGCCGCAGCCCTCACCGAGAAGCAGGCGCGCTACCCCCGGCGCCTGTTCTTCCGCCCTGCCTACGACGACGCGCTGGCGCGTCAGCTCTACGCCGGCGCCGACCTGATGCTGGTGCCGTCGCGCTTCGAGCCCTGCGGTCTCGTCCAGTTGATTGCACAGCGCTACGGCACCATCCCCGTGGCACACGCCACCGGCGGCCTGGTTGACACCATCCACGACCCGATGGCCCAGACGGCGCGCACCGGCACCGACGCCTTCGATCCGTGGCGACGCGCCACCGGCGTGCTGTTCTCGCCGCTCTCCCCCGAGAACCTGGTGCTTGCCGTCGAGCGCGTGCACAAGGTCGCCGAGGGCGGGCGTCTGCCCGAGGTACAGAAACGGCTGTTGCAGCTCGACGTAAGCTGGGACGGGCCAGCGCAGTCGTGGGCCGCGCTGTTGCAGGAGGTCGTGGCCGAGGCCAAGAGGCGCCCCTGAGCACGATCGGACGCGCCCTCGGAGACGCCCAGGAACCCCGCTCCCCTGGCGCGCGGAATCGGGCAGACTGGCGGCGATGGTCGACTTCGACCCCATAGAAGGGCTGGTGGCGCTCGGCGTGGTTACGCGCGAGCAGGCCGCGGCGGCGGAGCGCGTGCCGCTCTGGGTGTCGGCGTCGCGTGTCGGCCGGCTGGTGCATGCCGGCGTCGACGTCGACGAGCTGTTGCGCGCGCTCTCGACCTTGACCGGCATTTCGGTGGCGTCGCGCGAGCTGATCCAGCGCGCCGAGCGCTTCCAGCTGCCGCAGCACCTGGTGCGCAAGCTGCGCGACCTGACCGCCTGTCCGGTGCGTCGCGACCCCGACGGCACCGTGCACCTGCTGGTCGCCGATCCGAGCGCGCGCGACGATGTCGCACGCCAACTGCTGAACTTCCGCGTCTACCTGGCGAGCGAGGTGGAGGTGCGCGGCTTGCTCGAGCACCTGTGGCCGCTCGGCACCTCGATGGAGGGTGCGGCCGTGCTCGATGGCGACACCGAGCCGGGCGAGCCGACCTTGAGCGACTCGCAACCACCCGACATGCCGATGCCCCCGCCGCGCACCGCGACCCCTTTGCCGGCGCCGCGCACCGCGACGCCGCCGCCCGCACCGCCGCGACGGTCCACGCCGCCGCCCGCACCGCCGCGCGCGCCCACACCGCCGCCGGTGGCGCCGACGGCCCCGCCCCGCCTCGCGACCCCTTCGCCGGTGCAGCCCGGCGGCTTCGGCGGCTTCCACATGGAGCTGCCGTCGACGTCGCCGGGCGGGCTCGGCCACGGTGAGTCGGTGCTGCGCACGGTGGCCAAGAGCGTCGAGCGGCCCTGGGAGCCGGCCTCCGACGCCGGCCCGCCCCGCCCCGCGCCGTTCAACCTGAACGCGCCGCGCGGCCACGCCGAGGCCCCGCCACCAAAGCCGACCTTCGCCGAGCAGACCGTCGAGCAGACCATCGAGGAGACCGTCGAGGAGACGCTGCGCCTGCCCGCCTCGCCATCGGCGGCCGAGCCGACCTTCGCGGCACCCAAGCCGCTGCCCACGCCGCAGGCGCGCGGTGGCGTCCTGGGGGTGCAAGCGGCGGAAGCGCCGTCTGGTCGGCGCTCGTTCATGGCCGGCGGCGCGCTCGGCGTCATCGCCACGCTGGTGATCGTCGCGCTCGTCGTCGCCGGCGTGCTGCTGCTGCGCGGTGGCGACAGCGCCGAGGACGTGCGGGCCAAGCAGGAGCTGCTGTTTGCCAACGCGCGCGCGAGCGCCGAGAAGAGCGACCACGCCTGGGCGGTCGCCAAGTGCGATCAGGTGATCGACCTCGACCCGACCACCCACGTCGCCGCCGCCGCGCTGGTGCTGCGCGGCCGGGAGCGCCTGACGCTCGGCGACCGCGAGGGCCTGGAAGACCTGCGCTCGGCGCTGCGCGCGCTCTCCACCGACGACCCGCTCTACGCCGAAGCGAAGCGCGCCGTCGCCGCGGCGGAGCACAGCAAGTGACCACGGACGCCGCCGGCGCCCGCGGCCCGGCCGCAATGCCCCCCGCCGTGCTGCCCACGTCGACGTTCTGGCTGGCGCTGTGCGCGCCCGGGGCCGAGAAGACGCTCGCCGCCGGCGTCGCCGCTGCCGGCCTGCGCCTGGCGTTCTCGCGCAAGGGAGTGGTCACTCTCAAGGCGCCGGGCGCGCTCGCCGCCGACGCGCGCCTCGACGCGCCGCTGGCGCGCTTCGCGGCGCCGTGCTTCGGCCGCGCCGGTGAGCTGCACGACGACGTGCGCGCGCTCGCGCGCGTCGCCGGCGCGCCGGTGCGCCTGCACGTGCTCGATACCGCGGCCGACGCGGCGTGGCAGGAGGCCGACGCGCTGCGCGCCGCGCTGGCCGCGGAGCTGCGCGACGTGGTGCGTGAGGGCGAGCGGCCCGAGCCGGGCGATCACGTCGTCACGGTGGTGCTGATCGACGGAACGCCCTGGCTGACGCTGCACCGGCACGCGCTGTTCGGCTCGCCCTGGCCGGGCGGTCGTCCGCGCGTGACCATCGCGGCGCCCGACCAGGGCGGGCCGCCGTCGCGCGCCTACCTCAAGCTGCGCGAGGTGCTCGAACGCGCGGCGCTCGAGCCGCGGCCGGGCGAGCGCGCGCTCGAGATCGGCGCGGCGCCGGGCGGCGCGGCGATGTTGTTGCTCGAGCTCGGCCTCGACGTGGTCGGCGTCGACCCGAACGAGATGGACGCGCGCGTGGCCGCGCACCCGCGCTTCGTGCACGTGCGCACGCCGTCGACGCAGCTCGAGCCGTCACGGATCGCCGGCCCGTTTCACTGGCTGCTGGTCGACGTCAACGTGCCGCCGGGCACCGCCCTGCGCGGCGCGTTGCCCTTCGTGGCAGCGCATGTCGACACCCTGCGTGGCGTGGTGTTCACGCTCAAGCTCAAGCAGTGGTCGATGGTCGCCGAGCTGCCCGATTGGCTGCGCCGGCTCGAGCGCGCGGCGCCGCGGCTCGCCTTCACCGCCACGTCGGTAGCGAGCCACGGCCAGGAGCTGGTCGCGGTAGGGCGGCGCGTGCAACGCGGCAGGTGACGTCAGGACGGTGCGCGGACCCCGCGCAGCAGGCCGGCGACCGAGACGTCCTCGTCAAGATCGGACCAATGAATGCCCACACCGCCGCCGATCAGGCGCCAGTTGGCGCGCTGCTCGGTCGTCCCTGCCAGCAGTCGCGGGAACCAGACCAGCGGCACGCTGAGCTCGCGGCCGTCGGTCAGTGTCAGGTGAACCGCATCGTCAGTAACGACGACGCTGGTCGCCGTCGCGCTGGTTCGCAGGTCATTGGCCGCGGAAGTGCTCATGCCATCGCTCGACGAATAGACCCTCGTTGTCGACGACCAGCCGCGTGATTCGGCTCAACTCCTTCGAAGAGTAGCCGTGCGATGACGCGAGCACAACCGGACCCAGCCAATACTTCGCGTGCTTGCCGGCCGTCTCGACGTGGATGTGCGTCGGTTCGTCTCCTTCGTTGCTGAAGAAGAAGAAACGGTAGCCGGCGACGCGCAGCACGGTCGGCATGAGGACGTTTGGCGTGGGCTGATCGCGCCGTCAATCGTCCGTGCCGGCGCCCGCGTCCACCAGCAGCGCCGCCGTGGGCGCGGCCACCAGCGCCGCCGCCAGCGCCGGCCCCGCGGCGACGATCGCGAACGTCATGCCGGGGTCGTTGGCGATGACGCCGCCGCCGTCGAGCAGCAAGAGCCCTGCGGTCACGCTGACCGCGCCGGCCGCGAGCGCGCCGGCGATGCCCGCGCCCCAACCCGCGCGCGCGTCGCCGGCGGTGAGCCCGCCGACCCCTGCGCCCACCGCCACCAGCACCGGCGGCAGCGCGATGGCCGGCACCCCCACCGCCTCGTCGGCGACGCCGGTGAGCGCCGCCCCGAGGCCGAGCGCCATGGGCCCACCGAGCAGGCCGCCCACCAGGGCCCCGAGCGCCGCGCCGCCGCCCGCCGTGAGGCGCAGCGCCATGTCGTCGGCAGCCAGATCGGATCCGGCCGCGCAACAATCGGCGGCAGGGTCCGGAGATCCGATCAGCAGGAGAGTGACGACCGCCAGCATGTGCTCCCATGGCCGAGGCCCAACCCCCTGATCTCCTCTTTCGGGGCTGTGGGAAACCCGGGGAAAGTCCGGGGGGAGTGTGCATTCGCTTGTCGGTCGCCGTCATCTCCCCTAGGGAGGCGCACAGGGACGACGCATGGCCATCTCCGACGAAACCGACCGCCAAGGTGAGCAGGATCCCCGCGATCCCGAGGAGGTCGCCGCCGAGCGCGAGGCCGAGGAGGCACCCGAGCCGGCGGAAGAGGCGCTGGTGCCGCTCGGCGCCGTGCTCGAGGAGATCCAGAAGCGCACCGCCGCCACCGCCGAGGAGACCGCGCTCGACGTGCTCAAGCGCGCGCGCACGCCGCCGCACGCGCTCGACGCCGAGCGCGCCGTGCTCGGGGCGCTCCTGCTCGAGCCCTCGAGCTACGAGCAGGTGATCGACGAGGGGCTGCGCCCGGAGGACTTCTACCGCCCGGCGCACGGCACCATCTTCCGCGTGGTGCAGGAGCTGCACGCGGCGGCCGAGCCCATCGACACGCTCACCGTC
Organism: Deltaproteobacteria bacterium; assembly: GCA_016177705.1. Taxonomy (GTDB): domain Bacteria; phylum Myxococcota; class UBA727; order UBA727; family VGSZ01; genus JACOUT01. Next base: position 47,815 of record JACOUT010000010.1, on the reverse strand, counting down.
GTCGACGAGCTGATGAAGCACGGCCAGCTCGACGCCGTCGGCGGCGCCGCGGCGGTGAGCCAGCTCGAGGCCATGTTGCCCACGGCGGCGCACGTCGGCGCCTACGCGCGCCTGGTGCGCGAGAAGTCGACGCTGCGCCACCTGATCGAGACCGCCACCGCCATCGTGCAGAGCGCCTACCGGCAGGACAAGCGCGTGGTCGAGATCATCGACGAGGCCGAGCGCGACATCCTCAGGATCAGCGAGGGCCACGCCAAGCGCTCCATCGTGCCCATGCGCGAGCTGGTCGAGCGCGCCACCAAGCAGCTCGAGAAGGCCTTCAACAACAAGAGCGCCATCACCGGCGTGGCCACCGGCTTTCGCGACCTCGACAACATCACGAGCGGCCTGCAGCCCGGCGAGCTGATCATCGTCGCGGCGCGCCCCTCGATGGGCAAGACCGCCTTCACGCTCAACCTGGCGTCGCACGTCGCCACACGGCTCGCGCTGCCCACCATGTTCTTCTCGCTCGAGATGGGCGCCGAGCAGCTCGTGCAGCGGCTGATCGGCTCGGAGGCGCGCATCGACATCTCCAACCTGCGCCGCGGCTTCATCCAACGCCACGAGTGGTCCAAGCTCGCCGAGGCGTCGGGCCGTTTGAGCGAGGCGCCCTTCTACATCGACGAGACGCCCTCCATCACCGTCTCGGAGATGCGCAACAAGTGCCGGCGCCAGATGCACGAGACCGGACTGTCGCTGGTCGTGGTCGACTACCTGCAGCTCATGACCGGGCCCACTGGCTACGACAACAAGGCCACCGAGGTGGGCGAGATCAGCAAGGGCCTCAAGACCATCGCGCGCGAGCTGAACATCCCGGTGATAGCCCTCAGCCAGCTCAACCGCGGCGTCGAGAGCCGCACCGACAAGCGGCCGATGATGAGCGACCTGCGCGAGTCGGGCGCCATCGAGCAGGACGCCGACGTCATCGCCTTCCTCTACCGCGAGGAGTACTACGCCAAGGACAAGACGCCCGAGGACAAGCTCGGCGTCGCCGAGATCATCGTGGCCAAGCACCGAAACGGCCCCACCGGCACCATCGAGCTGCGCTTCTTCTCCAACATCACCCGCTTCGACAACCTCGACCGCGTCCACGAGGAGTACGCGGGTTGAGTCGGGCCTGCGTCCGCCGCCGCGGCGGCCGGATCGCCCGGAGGGAGACACCGCTGGCGCCGCGGCTTGGTGCCGGCCGGGTATCTCCTCTAGGCTCGCTGCGTGGCGCCGGTCGTCGGCATTGACTTCGGCACGAGCAACTCCGCCGCGGCGTGGGTTGACGAGTCGGGACGGGTGCGCGTCGCGGCCATCAAGGACGGCGTCTACTTGTTGCCCACGGTCGCCTGGTATGGCCCCCAGGGGCACCACCTGGTCGGGCACGCCGCGCGCCAGCAGATCATCGACGACCCGCACAACACGGTGTTCGGGCTCAAGCGCTTCCTCGGCCGCCGCTTCGGCTCGCCGTTCGTGCACCAACACATGGGCCGCTTCGCCTTCACGCTCATCGAGGGCGCCGGCGGACAATGCGCGGTGCAGCTCGGCTGTGGCACCAAGGCGCTCGACGACATCGCGGTCGACATCTTCAAGCGCCTGATCGAGCTGACCAAGCTGTCCATCGGCAGCGACGTCACCGACGTGGTGGTGACGGTGCCGGCGCACTACGGCTTCACGCAGCGAAGCGCCATCCGCCGCGCCGCCACCACCGCGGGCGTGCGCGTCAAGGGCATGATCAACGAGCCGACGGCGGCGGCCACGTACTTCGCCGAGCGCAACAAGGGCAAGGACGGCACCATCCTGGTGTTCGACCTCGGCGGCGGCACCTTCGACGCCACCTTGATGACCATCGTCGGCGGCATCGTCAAGGTGCTCGCCACCGGCGGCGACGCCTTCCTGGGCGGCGCCGACTTCGACGCCAAGATCGCCGAGCACCTGGTGGCGCAGTTCCTGCGCGAGACCGGCATCGACCTCAACAAGAGCGCGGTCTCCATGCAGCGCCTGTTGGTCGCCGCCGAGACCGCCAAGATCGAGCTGTCCAAGAACGAGGTCGCCAAAATCCGCGTCCCGTGCATCGCGGTCAAGGGCGACGACTTCTTCGACCTCGAGGCGCGGCTCACCCGGAAAGAGATGGAGAACCTGGTCAGCCCGCTCGTCGAGAAGTGCCTGACCGTCTGCAACGACATCCTGCAGCGCGCCAAGATCGACCCGGCGCGCATCGACGAGATCGTGTTCGTCGGCGGCATGACCCGGATGCCGCTGATCCACACACGCATGGCGGGCATCTTTCCCTTCAACGCCTCGAGCAACGTGCACCCCGACCTGGCCGTCGTCGTGGGCGCAGCGCTGCTCGGCCGGGGCACGCAGAGCCTGATCGACGTCAACAGCATGTCGATCGGCGTGCAGCTCCCTGGTGGCGTCACCAAGGTGCTGGTGCCGGCCAACAGCCAGGTGCCGTCGGTGTCGCGCTTGCCGCTCGGCGAACGGCCGCCCTCCGACAAGCCGCTGGTCATCGGCCTGTTCGAGTCGATCGACGCCACCAGCCTCGAGCGCGACGTGCTCGGCACCGTGCGCGTCGAGCCCGCCTGGCTGGTGAAGCACACGGGCGCGCTCACGCTCGAGGCCTGGCTCGGCGCCGACCTCGATCTCACGCTGGCGCTCGACGCCGGCGACGGCCAGAAGCTACCGCTCGAGATCAAGCGCGCGGTGCCGGTGGCGCGCGCGGCGGCGCCAGCGGCGGCGCCTGCCGCTGCCGCCGGCTTCCGCTCGGTGGCGCTCGAGAACGCCAAGAAGCAGGTCACGGCCGAGCTGCGCGACACGCAGGCGGCTCCCAAGAAGGACACCTCCAAGGAGGACCGCACCAGCTCGATCGACGGCCAGCGCAGCCTGCCCGAAGACGACGCCTCCGTCCCCAAGCCGGGCGACGTGGTCGGCGGCTACCACCTGCTCGACATCCTCGGCCGCGGCGGCATGGGCCGTGTCTATCTGGCCGAGCACATCCGCCTCGGCCGCCGCGTGGCGCTCAAGATGTTGCGACGGCGGTTCGCCGGCAACGAGGCGGCCATCGAGCGCTTCCTCACCGAGGCGCGCGCCATCAACCGCATCCGCCACGAGAACTGCATCGAGGTCACCGACCTTTTCGAGACCGACGACGGGCACACCTGCTACATCATGGAGGCGCTCGAGGGCCGCAGCCTGGCTGAGCTGCTGCGCAGCGTGGGCGCACCGCGCCCCGAGCGCACCGTGCGCATCGCTTACCAGGTGTCGAGCGCCATGGTCGCGGTGCACGACGCGTCCATCATCCACCGCGACCTCAAGCCCGAGAACATCTTCCTCACCCACCGCGGCGGGCGCGACGACTTCGTCAAGCTGCTCGATTTCGGCGTCGCCAAGTTGACCGACCCGTCGGCGGCGAGCACCACCGAGTCCACCATCGGCGTCGCCATCGGCACACTCGAGTACATGTCGCCCGAGCAACTGATCGGCCAGCCGATCGATCCGCGCGCCGACATCTTCGCGCTCGGCGTGGTGCTCTACGAGTGCATCACCGGGCGCCTGCCGTTCGCCGGCCAGACCGAGCGCGAGATCCTGTTCTCGCAGCTCTCGACCGACCCGCCGCGCCCGTCGACGTTGGTGAGCGCGGATCACCCCATCCCGCGCGAGCTGGACGAGCTGATCCTGCAGTGCCTCGACCGCGAGCCCTCGCGACGGCCACAGACCATGCGCGAGGTGCGCGGTCGGCTCGAGAGCGTGCTCGAGGAGCTGGTGTCACTGCGCGACCGGGACGACACCGCCGCCAAGAACGACCTGCCGCTGCCAGGCGCGCCGCCCTCCGAGGGCGACGGCCTCGGCAACCCCTTCGCCAGTATCCCCTCGACCGGGCCGTTCGGCGCGGGGCCGACGGTGCCGCTCGAGCTGTCGCCCGGCGGCGGCCCGATCCGCCCCATCGTAAGTGGGGAGGCGGTGCTCGCAGCGACGCCGCCGCCAAGCGACCCGCCCCCGGCCATCACCATGCCGCGCACCGTCCCCGACCCGCCGCCGACGCCGACCGCCCTGCCGGCGCCAGCGGCAGCACCGCCGAGAACAGCGCCACAACCGAGCGCAGCGCCGGAGCCGACCTCGCCCCTGCCCGATCGCGTGGTGGTCAAGCACGTTGGTGTGCCGGGGTGGGCTGTGGTCGCGCTGGTCGCGCTCACTGCCACGGTCGCGTCGCTCGGTACGCTGCTGTATCTGCGCGGCCTGTGACGCTCCGCTACTCCGGCGTCATGCTCACGCTGAGCGTCTTGGGGATGGGCTTGCCGCAGGCGTTCTCTTCCACCTCGATGCCGCTGACGTCGAAGTCGACGTAGCCGGTAGCGCTGGCGCGCACCTGATAGATGCCGGGTCGGTCGGTGGCACCTTGGTACTGGCAGTCCGACGCGGTACTGCCCTGTTGCGGAAGCGCCTCGATGTAGCCGCCCTCCTGGATCTCCACGGCGGCATCGCAGATGCGGAACTGCGTAACGTTGTCGATCACGACGGCGGTCATGCCCACCACCGGATCGGGCGGGCATTCGCCCTCGCCCTCTCCCTCTCCTTCGCCCTCGCCCTCGCCCTCACCCTCACCCGTGCCGCCGGCGTCGGGGCCGGGCTCGACCTCGTGGCGGCAGCCGGTGGACACTGGCAACGCGAGCGCGAGCGCGAGGAGCAGGGCGGCGCTCATCGACGCCGCTAGGAGCGTCGCCGACAGCCGGACGGACGACATGCCGGCAGTGTAGCCGGTCGTACCGGCGCATGCGGACTTGTCGACCTCGACGGCGGCCGTTACCATGGGTGTATGTGGTTCAAAGGCGTGGTGTTTCACTGCCCTGACGTCGTGCCGGCGTAGCGCTCCCGGTCGATCGCGCCGCGATCTGCCGTCCCCGCCCGCCCCGTCCTGAACCTCGCAGCCCGCCTGCATCACCCCTTCGAGGCCCGCCATGAGCGAGACCACTACGGCCGCCGCCGCCAAGAGCCCCGGCGCCATCACCGCCAGCCCCATCGTCCACAAGAAGCCGCCGGTCGACCCGGCGACGCTGACCCACCGGAACCTTCGTACCGACGAGTTCTGGCGCCGCATCCCCGGTTGGAAGGACGTCGACGAGGCGACCTTCTTGAACCACCTGTGGCAGGAGAAGCACGCCATCATCTCGCCCGCCCGGCTGGTGGAGGCGGTGCAGTCGCTCGCCAGCCCCGAGTTCATTCGTGACGTCGAGGCGGGCTTCCACAAGGCGCCCATGGCGGTGCGCATCTCGCCCTACCTGTTGTCGCTCATCGATTGGAGCGATCCCTATCGCGATCCCATCCGCCGGCAGTTCCTGCCGGTGGCGAGCCAGCTCGAACCCGACCACCCGATGCTGACGCTCGACTCCCTGCACGAGCAGGACGACGCGCCCGTGCCGGGCCTCACCCACCGCTACCCGGACAAGGTGCTGTTCCTGGTGCTCGACACCTGTCCGGTCTACTGCCGCTTCTGTACGCGCAGCTACGCGGTGGGCCTCGACACCGACGTCGTCGACAAGGTGTCGCTCAAGGCCACCGATGATCGGTGGGAGCGCGCGCTGCAGTACGTGGCCGAGCGGCCCGAGGTCGAGGACGTGGTGGTAAGCGGCGGCGACTGCTACCGCCTCAAGCCCGACCAAATCCGAGCGCTCGGCGACCGCCTGCTGGCCATGCCGAACATCCGGCGCTTCCGCTTCGCCACCAAGGGCATCGCGGTGCAGCCGATGAAGATCCTGACTGACACGGCCTGGACCGACGCCGTCACCGAGATCGTCGACAAGGGCAAGAAGCTGCACAAGGAGGTGGTGATCCACACCCACTTCAACCATCCAAACGAGATCACCGGCATCACCCAGCGTGCCTGTGACCTGTTGATGGAGCGCGGCATCACGGTGCGCAACCAATCGGTGTTCCAGCGCGGCGTCAACGACACCGGCGAGGTCATGACCGAGCTGGTGCGCAAGCTCAGCTACGTCAACGTGCACCCCTACTACGTCTACATCCACGACCTGGTGAAGGGCACGGAGGACCTGCGCACCTCGGTCGCGACGGGCGTGCAGGTGGAGAAGCGCGTGCGCGGCAGCACGGCGGGCTACAACACGCCGCTGTTCCTCGTCGACGCGCCCGGCGGCGGCGGCAAACGCGACATGCACAGCTATGAGCTGTACGATCGCGAGACCGGCATCTCGGTCTACACCGCGCCGGCCGTGAAGAAGGACCAGCTTTTCTGCACCTACGATCCCATCGCCGCGCTCAGCCCCCGCGTCCAGGCCGACTGGCACGACGCGAACAAGCGCGCGCAGATGGTCAACGACGCGCTCGCCGCCGCCAAAGCGAGGATCATCTGAGGCGATGAGGCGATGAGCGCCGACGAGCTCCTGCGCCGGCACCTGGTCGCGCTCGCGGCGGAGCTGGAACGCCTCGACGACGGCTCGTTCCCGCGCTCGCCCTCCTGGGTGGTGCTGCGCGCGCGGGAGATCGCCGCCGGCGACGCGCCCGCGCGCGCCACCCGCGACCTGCTCGACGAGATCGACCACGACGGCTCGCTCAACCGCCTGCGCGGCAGCGCCGAGGACGTGGCGCGGCTGCGACGCGCCATGGCCGAGCTGCGCGCCGAGATCGCCCTGCTGCTCAGCCAGCCCTCGATTGGCACCGCCACCACCATGACCGAGACACGCGCCGAGCGGCCCCGCGACGCCACGCGGCCGTCCATCATCATCGACGACGAGTAGTGCCGCTGCGGCGTGTCCCGGCGCAATTGACCGGGGAGCGCCGACACGGTCAGTCTCCGACGATGTCGCGCGCGTCGCCCCAGTGGTTGCCGATGGCCTCGCTCGCGACCGCGTTCGCGAGCGTCGCGTGCGCGCCCACCACGCTGCGCGTGACCCCGGACGGCGACACCGTGGCGGTGCTGGCCGAGGCCGGGCGCGCGCGCCAGCCGAAGGAGCCGCGCGTCTCCGCCAACGGCAGCGACCTCTCCGACCTGCCGCAGCTCTACCCCGACGGCGACTGGCTGCCGATCGAAGCGCCGCTGTTGTCGATGGCGGTGGTGGCGCCGGTGACCGTCAACGGCGAGAAAGCCATCGCCACGCTCGACACCGGTGCCATGGGCACCACCATGTCGGTGCCGGTGGCGGAGGCGCTCGGCGTGTTCGCCAGCGGGCGGCGCGGGCGGCGCGTCACCGCCACCGACGCGCACGGCCAGCAGTTGTCGGGCGAGAAGGTCGCGCTCGGCGAGGTGGGCATCGGCCGGCACCGCTGGAACGACGTCGAGGTCACGGTGCTCGGCGATCAACCCGACCTGTTCCTGGTCGGTGCCGACGTGCTGCGCGACCTCGATCTGCTGCTCGCCGCCGACGAGGGCCTGGTCGGCATCTTCTCGGCGGGGCGCGGACCGGTCGAGAGCACCGATCGCGTCATCGCGCTCAACGCGAGCGACCGCCAGCTCATCGCCACCGGCAGCGCCGCCAACGTCGCGGGCAAGGAGGTGAGCTTCCCGCTCATCGTCGACACCGGCGCGTGGAACACCTCGGTGCCGCTGTTGACGGGCATCAACGGCGGCTTGGCGGCCGACACGAGCTTCGAGGCGGTGACGGTGGCCGTGGGCGGCGAGCAGACCAACCGCGGACGCTTCGTGCTCGATCCGCTCAAGCTCGGCGGTGTGCCCGTCGGCCGCGTGCTCGCCATCGGCTCCACCATGCGCTCGGGCCCGGGCGAGCCGTCGGGCGGCCTCGGCTTGCTCGGCAACGACGTGCTGATGCGCCACCACGCGCTGGTGTCGTTTCAGCGCGCCGAGATCCGCGTGCGCCCCCCGGTGGCGCGCAGCGCCGAGCGCACGCGCGGGCCCGGCGGCGCGCGCTGCACCGCCGACGGGCAGGCTGCGCCCTGCATCTCAGTGGCGCTGGTCGCCAAGACCGACGACAGCTACGAGGCGAGCGATCTGTCGGGAGTGTGCCTCAAGGTCGACGTCGACCCGGTGTTCGCCGGCAAGACCCTCGAGCTGGCCATCACCGGCCAGGCGCCCGACCTGATGAACGGCGGCGCCATCCGCGCCTTCCTCACCGCCAACGACGAAGGCGCGCACGCCTGCTTTCACGTCTGGCGCCAGCTCGAGAACCTCGGCATCGGCGCCGGCACGCCGCTGGCGCTGCGCTGGGTGCGCACCGAGGGCGTGCGCTGGCCCTGTGATCCGATGAAGACCCGCTGCGTCACCTTCACCGGACCGCTGGCCAAGCCGCAGACCAAGTGAGCAGGCCGTGATGACGACGTACCGCACGCGACCGCTGTGGCGGGAGATGCTCGCGCTCGCCGTGCCGCTCGCTGCCGTGCAGGTGGGTGCCTCCTTCCTCGGCGTCATCGACACCGCGGTGGTGGGGCGCACCACGCCGGAGCAGCTCGCTGCCGTCGGCCTCGGCAACAGTCTGCTGTTCGCCGTCACCATCATCGGCATGGGGCTGGTGCTCGGCAGCGAGCCCATCATCGCGCAGGCGCTCGGCGCCGGCGACGTCGCGCGCGCGCGACGAGCGTTCCGTCAGGGCATGTGGGCAGCGCTGTTGATCACGCCGGCAATCCTGCTCTTGGTCGGCGCCGCCCTGGTGGCGCTGCCCTACGCCGGCGTCGACGCCGCGGTGGTGCCGCACGTGCGCGCCTACGTGATGGCGCGCAGCGCCGCGGTGCTGCCCTTCCTGCTCTACTGGGCCATCAAGGCATGGCTGCAAGCGCAGGGGCGCACCACCGCGCCCGTCGTCGGCGTGGTGGTGGCCAACATCGCGGAGCTGGTGCTTGCGCTCGCGCTGGTAAAGCCGCTCGGCGTCATCGGCGCCGGGCTCGCGCACTCGGTCACCACCACCATTCGACTGGTCATCGTCGCGGTCGCCGCCGAGCGCGCGCTCGCCGACGGCACGCTCGCAGGCGAGCCCGCACCCGGCTCGCTCGTCGAGCGCGCGCGGCGCATGCGCGCAGCGCTGCGCTTGGAGGAGCTGTGGCAGCTCGTGCGTATCGGTCTGCCGCTCGGCTTGCAGATGGCGCTCGAGGTGGCGGTGTTCGCCTTCGCCGCGCTCACCATGGGCCAGCTCGGCGCGCACGAGCTGGCCGCGCACCAGGTGGCGATCCAGTGCGCGTCGACGACCTTCAACGTCATGGTCGGCCTCGGCAGCGCCGCCAGCGTGGTGGTGGGCCGCCGCATCGGCATGGGCGATCAGGCGGGCGCCTTACGCGCGGGGCTGGTGGCGCTCGCGATGTCGATGGTGGTGATGGCGGTGACCGGCGCGCTGTTCCTGTTCGCCGGTGCGCCGCTCGCGCGCACGCTCACCGACCAGAAGGACGTGGTGGTGCTCGCGGCCACGCTGCTCGCGGTGGCGGCGGCATTCCAGCTCTCGGATGGCTTGCAGGCGGTGGCCTCAGGCGCGCTGCGTGGGGCCGGCGATACGCGCGCGACCTTCGTCATCCACCTGGTGGCGCACTGGGCGATCGGGCTGCCGTGCGTGTTCTGGTTCGCCAAGCGGTGGGGGCCGAGCGGCGTGTGGTGGGGACTGACGCTCGGGCTCGTCGTGGCGTCGGTGGCGCTGGTGTCGCGCTTCGTGGTGCGCGCGCGGCGCGGGTTCGTTGCGCTTGCACGCTGACGGCTGCTGTTCCAATCCGCTTCAGGTTTGCCGTCGTAGCGGGTCCTGTCACCCGGCGCCGTTTCTTGCGCGCGCGTCCAAGCCCGCGCGCTCCAGAAACGCCACCGGGTGCCACCCGCCGGCGCAGCGTGGTGCCGGGTCGCGGGGCGGTGTTGTAGGAAGGAGGCGTGGCGCTATCCGGTCATCGCCGATCGCGAGCACGCCGGTGCCAAACCGCTGTTGCTGGATACCTTCCTGGCGCTCTCGGATGTGCGCAACGATCGACTACCGTTACGGGTATGCGCGAGGTCGCTAGCCAGGAGCGGCACCTTGAACGCCCTGTTATCTAGGAGCCATGAATCATTATTTCCACGTTGACCGTGCCGGTAGGCTGAGCGACGGGCTGGAGGTGAGGCTCTCCAGTCACGCCGACGTGGATCCGCCGTTCCTGCAGGCTCACCTTCACAGTCAATTCCCTAAAGGGGTCTCCGTTCATGGCGAGCGCTACTTCGCCAGTGGTGCTGCTGCATCCATGAATGTTGAAGCGAACCTCGAGCTGATTTGGGAGATGTCCCGCCGTCATGTTCGACCTTCGGCACCCGCCCGCGCTGAGTCCATGTTCGCGTGGGAACGAGTCGACGACGCCTATTGGTTTCGGGGACAATTCGGTGCGCCTCGACACCGGATCTGGGAAATCGAGTGTCAGAAAAGCGGATTCAGGGCGGACCCCAGGTGGCTGACGCTCGCGGGGTCGGCACTTGCCACCTCGCACGCTGCCCATTCCTACTGGAGCGGAGAACCGGTGGACGGCTATTGGCCTGCCCTCAGCGGCGCGGGCCTTCGGTGGGAGATTCTCGTGCCGATGCCGGTGACCGTGGTGCGGTGCATCGAATGAGGTGACCGCGGCATTTCGCGTCGGGCCGCGCAGGCACCTGCCCGACCCCGCCCCGGCACGTCGCTGCGTCGGCGGGTGGCACCCGGTGGCGTTTCTGGAGCGCGCGGGCCTTGCCGCGCGCGCAAGAAACGGCGCCGGGTGACAGGACCCGCTACGACGGCAACCTTGAAGCGAATCGGCACCACCCAATGTCAACCGACCGCCGAACGCAAGGCGCGTGCCTCGTCGCGCACCTCGCGCAACACCTCGATCAACGCATCGCCCGCGGCCGCATGCTCGACGTGCTCGACGTGCTCATCGGTGTCCCCAAGCCCCGTGCCCTTGCGCTGCTGCACGCGGCTCCTGATCTTCGCCACCAGCTCGCTGCCTTGCTCCACACCGCGAAGCACGCCCGCATGCCCATGCACGCTGCCGTGCGCCGCCGCCGCGGTGGCAGCACCGCCGCCCGCAGTGTCGACCACGACGTCGGTCAGGTCGAGCAACCGCTGCAGCGGCCCCTGCGAGACCTTGATGTCCTGCACGTTGGCCAAGGTGAGCGTCACCTCGCGCATGTGCGCCAGGCCTTCGCGGATGCGCAGCGAGCGATCGGTGAGCACGTACCAGCGCATCTCGTAGTCGAGTCGGATGGTCGCGTAGGAGATGAAGGTGAACAGGAACAGGAAGGTCGCCGTGGCGCCGCCGAGCACCAACGCGGGCCAGAGCACGTGCTCCTCGAGCACGATGGCGACGCACGCCGCCGTGATGCCGCCACCCATCACCAGGATCATGAAGGCGCTCTTCACCGCCCAGGCGAGCAACAGGTACGTCAGGTAGCGCGGCGACGCGCGAAAGACCTCGACATGCTCGCCGCCCGGCGCTTCGGGCGGCACCTGCGTCACGCGCAGGAAGCGCAGCAGCGCGCGGCGCAGCGGCTCAAGCAGCACCGCCGCCTCCCGCGCGCGCGGCCATGCGCTCGCGCGTGGCGCGCAGCTCGTCGCGGATGTCGCGCAACAGCGCCACCGCCTCGTCGTCGACGGTGCGCGCGCTCGCCGCCGGCCGGTGGTGCGCGCCGCGCATGCGCGCGTACAGGTAGTCGCGCACCTCGACGAACTCGGTGATGCCCTCCACCACCAATTCGGCGGAGCCCGAGCCCGACGCGGTCTGGATCTGCACGCTGCCCAGGCCGAGCCAGCGCTCGATGATGTTCCTGCGCAGGTGGATGTCCTGGATGCGCGCGTAGGTCAGGCTGACCTCGCGGCGAAACAGGATGCCCCAGCTCGCGTGCAGCCCCTCGTCGTCGAAGCGATAGCGCAGTGTGTGGTAGCGGAAGTAGAGCGGCAGGATGACGAACGGCGCGCCCAGCAGGGTGAGCAGCGAGGTGATGACGTAGAGCCACAGCAGGTTCGGGTGCGGGCGCTCGATGCGCTTGACCCGCGCCTCCAGCTCGGCGAGCGGCAGCGCGACGGGCGGCGTCGAGGTGGCAGGTGGCGCGGGGGCGACGTGGGGGCGCGTGACGGTGCCCACGTCGTCAGCTTCCCTTGCCCACGCGATCGACGAGCCCGGGATCGTCGACGAACGGGTTGCGGTTCTCTTGCAGCGTCGAGACCGCGTCGTTCCTGGCGCGCTCCTGCTCGGAGACCGGGTCGAGGCGGTGCCAACGCTTGAGCACCGCCTCTTCGGCGGGCGGCAGCGGCAGCCCATACACGGCGGCGACGTAGAACAGCGCGCGCGCCACGTTACCCTTGTGCTCCTCCGGCGGCTCGAACACCAACGCGCCGCTCCTGTCGGTGCCGAGCCGTGACTTGCCCTTGTGCCAGACGACCTCGACCACCTCGCCGAAGGGCAGGTTGGCGCGCCGGTTGTTGGCCTCCTGGTCCGTCGGGAACAGGTGGTGCAGGTCGGAGTTCGCGGGCGTGCCGGCGACACCGGTGGAGCGTGGGCGCGTGTGCTCGGCGTTGATGTGCTCCACCTGCTCGAGCTCGCCACGCGGCCGCGCCGTGACGTCGCGATCGGTGTAAACGTCGTGGATGGTGCCGGTGCTGCCGTCGACCTTCTGGTACAGCAGATCGCGCGCGGTGCCGTAGTCGTACTGCAGGTGCGGCGCGGCCCACGAGCGCAGCGCCGCGAGCAGCGCGTCGCCCGACAGGCCGGGGAAGGCGCCCTTGGGCAGCGGCGGCAGCACGGCGCTCGGCTCACCCGACAAGCGGCTCGCCAGGCGCACCAGCGTGTCGCCCATCTGGGAGAGCTGGCGCACCGTTTCGGTGGGCACCTCGCCGACGGCGCCGCCCGCGTCGAGCCGCGCGCGCATGCTCGCCACCGCCGCGTCGATCTCGTCGACGGTGATGACGGCGTTGCCCGCCCTGCCGGTGCGCAACACGCCGACGAAGGCATCGACGGCCGCCCGCTCGGTCTTCACCACCGACGACAGGCAGCGCTCCGCCTCGTCGCGCGTCAACGCGCGGTCCTTGCCGGCCGCGCTCGCCAAGGCGTCACGAATGTGGCCGAGCGCGACACCGACGTGCTTCTTCGACACCGTGTCGCTCACGGCGTGCTCCGCACGCCGTGAGCGCTGCCGCCGCCCTGCAGCAGACGCCCGAGCTGCTCGAGCAAGCGCAGGTCGCCCGCATAGCCGATCGCGCGACGCTCGACGGCGCGGTCGAGGTCGAGCGTGCCGCCGGCGAGCGCCGCGAAGGCGTCGGCGCCGAAGTAGAGCGCCAAGTCGGCGCCGGGGCTGCCGCCCTTGCTCACGGGCACCGCGGCGTCGTGCAGGCGCAAGGTCCAGGCCTCGTGCTCGACGACGATCGAGATGGTGCCGGCGAGGGCGGGGAACAGCGCCGCGCGCGCGCGCGCCAGCTCGGGCAGGTGCTCCTCGAAGAAGGCGCGCGGCGTCATCGCCGAAAGGGTACCGCTACTTCGGCGCCTTGGGTATGCGCGCCGCCACAGCCTTGTAGGCGCGCGCAAGCTCGTCGGGGCGGAAGCAGTCGCTCGCCTTGCGGCCGACCGAGTCGATGGCGGTGAGCGTGGCCGTGCTCTTGCCGGCGTAGCGCAGGATGGTGAGCGCCGCGCGGCGCTCGCCACAGACGCGCGCGTCGTACAGGTCCAAGGTGGCCATCGCCTCGAGGTCGACGAGCGCGAGCGCGCTGCGCTCGGCCAAGACGCCGACCGCGTTTTGCCGGACCAGCGGCGACACCGACATCGCCATTGGCGCCAGCGCCTCCTCGATGTCGTTCTCGGGCCACAGCACCAACAGGTCCAGCTCGTCGTCGGGCTGGGAGGCATCGAGACGCGACAGCAGCCACCCTTGCAGCAGCACGTCGGTGACGCCGGCCGGCACCGCCTCGTGATAGGCGGCGAGCGCCGCGGCGTCGTCGCCGAGCACCACCAGCGCGTGGCCGAGCGCCAGCTCCTGCTCGGCCGAGCGTGCCACCGGGTCGAGCGCCGCCAGCTCCTCGGCGACCTCGGCGGCCTCGCCCTGCGCGATGGCTTGCACGGCATCGACGTAGCTCGGACCGCCGCCGCCGCCGGAGACGAGCGCCACGACCAGCAGCATCAGCGCGACGACGAGCGCGAGCGCGCCCGCCACCAACGCGGCTGGCGGCGCCGCACGCAGCGCCGGATGCATGCGGCCGAACATTGGCGAGAGCGGCGCGAGCGCGCGGTTGGACGCGGCCCAGACGCGCGGCGCGTGGAACGCGACGGTCGCTGCCAGGTTGCGCGCCACGTCGCTGATGGCGCGACCGGCCGCCTTGGCGCCCGACGTGACGTTGCCGCGCGCGGTGGCGCCGAATAGCTCCTCACCGATGCCGACGGCGGGCGGGCGATCGGGCGCGTTGGCCACGTCGGTGACCGAGTGCACCTGCACCTGGCGTACCTCGGGTAGCGTCGGGTCGTCGACGGCGCCGCGCGGGGCATCATCGCGCGAGATACCGTCGCCGAGGCCGCTCACCGGGCGCGGCGGCTCCGTGGTGATGGTCGGATCGGGTGTCAACGGCCGCGCCAGCGGCGAGCGCGCCGCGTGTGGCACCGGCCGCGCCGGCGGCTGCGTCACCTGCGGCACCGGCGACGCGCGCACGGTCGACTCCGCGCTCGCGGCGGCGGGCCGGGCGGGCGCGGCTGGCGCGGGCGCCTCGGCGCCCGTCTCGTCGATGGTGCGCATGGCCTCGAGCAGCACCAGCGTGGTCGGCCGCGAGACGTTGCGCTCGCAGCGCTCCTTCTCGTAGTGGATGCGGAAGAAGCCCTCCTTCTTCCGGCACAGCGCACATACCGCGGCTTCGCCAGCCTGCTGATCGAGCGTGCAGCGCACGATCTGCCCGTCGTGCACGAAGATCTGACCGACCCACCCCTCGACCCCCTGGAAGTCGAGGCGCGCGCTCTTCTTGCCGATCTCGAGCATCTGCACGATCTCGACCACGCCCATCTGCTTGAGCGTGCCCATCACGCCGGTGGGCTGCGCCACGTAGGGCTCGGCCTCGGTCGAGGGCTGCTCGAACGGCGAGGTCGGCTGCCGCGTCGGTCCCGGTGGCCGCGACCCGGTCGGCGGGGGCTTCGACAGCGGTGACGACGACGGCGGCGGCGGCAGCGGCGGCAGCTCGACGACACCGCCGGAGGCGCGCGTCGGCCACTGCGGCTCGGAGGCGGCGGGGCCGCTGAGCGCCGGCGCGACGCTGCTGGAGCGGCGCGTGCGCGCGATGCCGTCGTCGAGCACGCTGATGGCGTCGGCCCACGACTGCGGCCGCCGCGCCGGCTCCTTCTGCAGGAAGCGATACAGGATGTCGACGACGACGATGCCGGCCTCGGGCACCATGGTGGCGATCGACGGGATGGGCTTTCTGCCGTGCGCGGCCAGCACGTCGGCGCTGGTGCCCTCGAACAGGGGTCGCGCGGTCAGGAGCTGCCACAGCGTGGCGCCGAGCGCGTAGATGTCGCTGCGCACGTCGGCGGGCGCGCCCTTGATCAGCTCCGGCGCGAGGAAGGCGGGCGTGCCGAACACACCCTCTGGCCCACCGACCAGCGACAGGGGCGCCGCGAAGCCGTAGTCGGCCACCTTGACGGCGCCGTCGGTGCAGCGAAACAGGTTCGACGGCTTGACGTCGCGGTGCACCACGCCGATGGTGGCGGCGGCGTCGAGCCCTTTGGCGGCGTCGCGCACCGAGGTCAGCGCCTCCAGCACGGGCAGCCGGCCGGCGCCGAGCAGGCGCGCGCGCAGCGTCTCCCCCTCGATCTTCTCCTGCACAACATAGGGCCCAGCGCCGGCTTCGCCGACGTCGAGCACGCGCACCACGTTCGGGTGGTTGCGCAAGCCCGCGATCAGTCGGCTCTCGCGCAGCAGGCGCTCCTTGGCGCCGCGATCCTGCGCGATGGGCCGCTGCAACACCTTGACGACGACGAAGCCGCCCAGGCGCTCCGAGCGGCACTCGTAGACGCGCGCGCTGGTGCCTTCTGCCACCATGCGGACGAGCGTGTAGCCTTGCACCACCTCGAGAGCGTCGGCGCTCGCGAGCACGGGCAGATCGACCGTCGAGTCGTGGGGCTCGCGGGTCATCGCCCGCCAGTCTCGATCGCAAATGGCCTCGGGCGCCAGTACCGCACCTCGGCCGCGTCGGGGCAGCGGGCCGTGGACGATGACGGCGCGCCAGCCACCGACGTTGACACCCGTGAATTCGGCCTGCTAGCAACGTGGCACCGCCTGCCACCGAGGAGTGCACGTCGTGAAGCTGGTCAAGGTCCTGTTGTCGAGTGTCGCCGCCGTCGTCGTCGCCATCGCCGTCACCGGCTGCGCGAGCGCTCAGAAGAAGGCTGACTGCAACTGCACCCCGGAGGGCGCCGCGGCCAAGGCGTCCGAGCACCCGGCGGGAGGCGAGCACCCCGCGGGAGGCGAGCACCCGGCGGGCGGTGAGCACCCGTCGTCGACGCCGCCGGCCGCCGCCGATCCGGCGCCCGCTCCGGCGCCCAAGGCGCTCTAAGCCCCTTGCTTCTCGGAGGCGCATGATGACCGCACGATCGCTCGGCGTCGTCGCCGCGCTCGCGCTCTTGGGCGCGTGCTCCCGCGCGCCGGCGCCCGGGGCCACGACGGCCGTGCCAGCCATCGTCGACGCCGGCGAGGCGCGCCCCGCCTCGTGCGACGACGCTTCAACCGTGGTGACCGCCGACATCAAGGCCGGCATCGAGCGCCACATCGCCGATCAGGCCAAGAAGGGCGGCGGCTACTTCGCGTTGCCGTTCGCCAAGCCACCAGCCAACGCCGGCGATGCACCCGACACGCCGCGCACGCTCGAGCTCAAGCTGGTGCGCGTGCACACCGAGTACCTGTCGAACCTGGGCCCTGGCCGCCACTTCGCGTGCGTCGATCTGGTCGACGTCACCGGCGACGTCTACGACGTCGACTTCTTCTTGCAGGGCGACCCGGGCGCCATGAACGTCACCGAGACCACGGTGCACAAGCTCAACGGTAAGCCCTACTACGCGTGGGACCAGGACGAGAGCGACAAGAGCTGGCACCGCATCCCCGTCGACCAGGCCAAGGAGGTCCACTTCGGCGTCAAACGCGGCGAGGACGACTTCGAGTTTCGCTACCAGGCGAAGGTGCCCGAGCTGACCGGACCGGCGCGCATGTGGTTGCCGCTGCCGCAGGATGACGGCTTCCAGACGGTCGCGGTGGCGTCGATCGACGCGCCCGGCACGCGACGCACGCTCGAGGACGGCGCGCACGGCAACCGCGTGCTGTTGCTCGAGCTGGCACCCGAGGACGGCGGCAAGACCGTCGAGCTGCGCTTCCGGGTGCACAGGAAGGAGAAGGCGGCCTACGCGGCGCCCGACCCGGGCGAGCGCTACCTGCGACCCGACGCGCGCGTGCCGCTCACCGACAAGTTCAAAGAGACCGCCCAGGAGGTGGTGGCCGGCAAGCTCGAGCCGCTCGTGCGCGCGCGCGCGCTCTATGACCACGTCATCGACTCCATGAAGTACATGAAGTTCGGCGACGGCTTTGGTCAGGGCGACGCGGTGCGCGCCTGCAACACCAAGAGCGGCAATTGCACCGACTACCACTCGTACTTCATCGCGCTCGCCCGCTCCGTCGGCATCCCGGCGCGCTTCGCCATCGGTGCCAGCATCCCGTCGGATCGGGACGAGGGCGGCATCGACGGCTACCACTGCTGGGTAGAGTTCTACGCCGAGGGCAAGTGGTGGCCGGTGGACCTCTCCGAAGCCGACAAGTACTCGGCGCTCTCGACGTACTACTTCGGCCACCACCCGGCCAACCGCCTCGAGCTGAGTCGCGGGCGTGACCTGCTGGTCGAGCCGCTGCCGGCCTCGGGGCCGATCAACTTCCTCGCCTATCCAGTGCTCGAGGTCGACGGCAAACCGGTGAAGGCCGAGGTCAGCTTCTCGTTCGTGCGCACCGCCAAGAGCTGAAGGTCCATCGCGTGCCTACGAACCGGCGCCTTCGCCGCCCTCGCCCATCGACTCGGCCGCCTCGGCGTACATCGCCTCCGCCATGCGGTGGCTGGCTGCCTCGAGCTTCTTGATGGACTCGCGCATCGCCTCGATGTCGCTGCCCTCCATCACGCCCTTTAGCTCGGCGAGGTAGGCCGCGATGTCCTCGCGATCCTGCTCGGTCAGCACGTGGCCGTACTCCTCGAGCGACTTCTCGGCGGTGTAGATGAGGCCCTCGGCGTTGCCGCGCACGTCGGCCAGCTCGCGCTTGCTCTTGTCGGTGTCTTTCGCGCTCTCGGCCTCGCTGACCATGCGCTGGATCTCGGCCTCGGTCAGGCCCGACGACGAGGTGATACGCACGCTCTGCTGCTTGCCGGTGCCGAGGTCCTTGGCGGTGACGTGCACGATGCCGTTGGCGTCGATGTCGAAGGTGACCTCGATCTGCGGCACGCCGCGCGGCGCCGGCGGGATGCCGACCAGCTCGAAGCGCGCCAGCGTCTTGTTGTCCTCCGCCATGGGGCGCTCGCCCTGGATGACGTGCACGCTCACCATCGGCTGATTGTCGGCTGCAGTGGAGAACACCATCGACTTCTTGGTGGGGATGGTGGTGTTGCGCGTGATGATCCCCGTGGCGACGCCGCCGGCGGTCTCGACGCCGAGCGTCAGCGGCGTGACGTCGAGCAAGAGCACGTTCTTCACCTGGCCGGTGAGCACGCCGCCCTGCACGCCGGCGCCGATGGCGACGACCTCGTCGGGGTTGATCTCCTTGTTGGTCTCCCGGCCGAAGAACTCCTTCACCGCGTTCTGCACGAGCGGCATGCGGGTCATGCCGCCGACCAACAGCACCTCAGTGATGTCCTCGCGCTTGACGCCCGCATCCTTCAGGCACTGGTCGCACGGCTTGAGCGAGCGCTGCACCAGCTCGTCGGTCAGCTCCTCGAGCTTGCCGCGCGTCAACGTGTAGGTGAGGTGCTTGGGACCGGTCTGATCGGCGGTGATGAAGGGCAGGTTGATGTCGGTCTCGGTGGACGACGACAGCTCGTGCTTGGCCTTCTCCGCCGCCTCGCGCAGGCGCTGCAGCGCCATCTTGTCGGTGCGCAGGTCCTTGCCGTTGTTGGCCTTGGCGAACTCGTCGGCCAGGAAGTTGATGACGCGCTGATCGAAGTCCTCGCCGCCGAGGTAGGTGTCGCCGTTGGTCGCCTTGACCTCGAAGACGCCCTCGTTCAGCTCGAGGATCGAGATATCGAACGTGCCGCCGCCGAGGTCGTAGACCGCGACCACGCCGCCCTTGCCCTTTTGCTTCTTGTCGAGGCCGTAGGCGAGCGCGGCCGCCGTCGGCTCGTTGATGATGCGCTTGACGTCGAGGCCGGCGATGCGCCCCGCGTCCTTGGTGGCCTGTCGCTGCGAGTCGTTGAAGTAGGCGGGGACGGTGATGACCGCCTCGGTCACTTCCTCGCCGAGGTAATCCTCGGCGGTCTGCTTCATCTTCGACAGGATGATGGCCGAGATCTCCTGCGGGCTCATCGCCTTGCCGCGCGCCTCCACCCAGGAGTCGCCGTTCTCGTGCTTGACCACCTTGTAGCTCGCGCTCTTCCTGGCGCGCTCGACCTCGGGCGTCTCGAACTTGCGCCCGATCAGGCGCTTGACGCTGACGATGGTGTGCTCGGGGTTGGTGATGGCCTGGCGCTTGGCGATCTGTCCGACCAGGCGCTCGCCGCTCTCGGTGATGGCGACCACCGACGGCGTGGTGCGCGCGCCCTCGGAGTTGGGGATGACCACCGGCTCGCTGCCCTCCATGAAGGAGACGCAGGAGTTGGTGGTGCCCAGATCGATGCCGATGATCTTTCCCACGGTTCAGTTCTCCGCCGGAGGCCCGAGCGACACGACGACGAGCGCCGGTCGCAGCAGCCGATCGTGCAGCAGGTAGCCGCGCTGATATTCCTCGCACACGTGCTGGGCGAGCACCTCGGTGTCCGGCCGCGAGCCGACCGCCTCGTGGCGCGCAGGATCGAACGGCTGGCCGAGCGCGTCGAAGCCGACCACGCCGAACTTGCCGAGCACGTCTTCCATTTGCTTGGCGACGATCTTGACGCCGTCGAGCAGCGAACCGCCGTCCGAGCCTGCCGCGCCGAGCGCGCGCAGCAGGTTGTCGAGCACCGGCAGGATCTCCTTGATGACGCCTTCGTTGGCGAACTTGATCGCGTCCGCCTTCTCCTTGTTCTGGCGCTTCTTGAAGTTGTCGAAGTCCGCCGAGACGCGCGCGAGGCGATCGAACATGTCCTTCGCCTCCTTTTGCGTCTGCGCCAGCACCTCTTGCAGCTCTCCCTTGGCCTTGAGCACGCTCTCGAGCATCACGTCGCTGGCGCTCTTCTTCTTGGGCGCCTCGCTCGTGGTGGGTGCCGACGGCGGGTCGTCGACGATCTCGACGGTCTCGCCGTCGTCATCGGACGCCTTGGCGGACGCGGGCTCGCCGCGCGACTCACGCTCGATCCGCTCGACACTCTCGAGCGCCTCACGGATCGCACGATCCGCAGCGCTCTCTTTGGGGTCACTCATGCCCATCCTCGTCACATCCGACGCCATCGCCGGACTATGCCGGAACTGCTGGGCTAGCAACCAGGGGCGCGCCAGACCGGGACGCTAGGGCCGTCCGAGCACCTTGGCGACCACCTGGGCGGTCAAGTCGACCAAGGGGACGACGCGCGCGTAGTCGAGGTGCCGGGGACCGATGACGCCGAGCGTGCCGAGCGCGCCCCCCGAGCCGAGCGGCGCCACCACCACGCCGCGCTCGGCGAGGGCGACCGGGTTCTCGTCGCCGATGAAGATGCGGATGCCGGGCGCCGCGTCGACACGCTCGAGCAGCTCGGAGGTACGCTCCGCCTCCTCGAGCAGGTGCAGCAGCTCGCGGGTGCGCGCCAGGTCGGCGGCGTCCTCCAAGAGGTGGCCCGTGCCCTCCACCAGCACCTGCGGCGCCTCGGCGGCGCGCAGCCCCTCGGCCGAGAGCGCCAGCAGCTTGCGCTCGAGGGCGTCCAGCTCGGCCTTGTGGCCGGTGGCCTCGGCCAGCAACGCGGCGCGGCCTTCGCCGAAGGTGCGCCCGGCCAACAGCGAGGCCAGCCGCTGGCTGCAGCGCTCGAGCGTGCGCTCCTCGGGCGCCGCCTCGCCGGCGTCGGCGCGCCACTGCAGCAGGCGGTTTTGCACGCGCCCTTCCTCGGAGACGGCGATCAGCAGCGCGGCGTCGTCGCGCAAGCGCAACAGCTCGACGTGCTTGATGCGCTCGGCCGAGGGCCGCGGTTGCACCACGATGGTGGTGTAGCGCGCCAGCTTGGTGAGCACGCGGCTCGCCTCGCGCAGCGCGCCGTCGGCGCCGGCCTCGGCGATGCGCGCCTCGATCTCGGCATGCTGCGCGTCGCTCGGCACCTGCAGGCGCAACAGCGAGTCGACGTAGTAGCGCAGGCCTCGGTCGGTGGGCACGCGCCCCGCCGAGGTGTGCGGCTGATCGATGAGCCCGCGCTCGTGCAGCGCGGCGAGCACGTTGCGCACCGTCTGCGGCGAGACGCCGA
This sequence comes from Deltaproteobacteria bacterium, assembly GCA_016177705.1. Lineage (GTDB taxonomy): Bacteria > Myxococcota > UBA727 > UBA727 > VGSZ01 > JACOUT01. Next base: position 26,306 of record JACOUT010000010.1, on the reverse strand, counting down.
GCTCGGCGATCTCGGCGATGGCCTTGCTGCCCACCGGCTCGGTGGTCGCGATGTGCGCGTCGATGAGCGCCTGCAAGACGGCGCGCTCGCGCTCGCTCAGCCGGTCGGCCCGTTCGTCGTCGCCGCGCATGCCGATGGATCTAGCAGGTTGCGGGGCGTAGGCGTGCCCCCGGTAGGTGCGAGGCGCGGGGCAGCGCTGCCAGGTAAAAGTTTCGCGCGGTCAGCCGAGCCTCGCCCGCAACGCGACCATCGCCTGCTCGACCGCCGCCGCCAGCGCGTCGACGTCGGCCGGCTGTTCGGGCGCACGCTCGATCGCGAGCGCCAGCGCCGCCACCGTCCTGGCGCCGAGGTTGGCGGCCGAGCCCTTGAGCGCGTGCGCGGCGTTCTTGCGCGCCGTCGGCGACGACGCCGCACGGAGCGCCTCGAGGCGCGCCTTGCTGTCGCGCTCGAACAGCACCAACAGGTCGCCGAGCAGGTTCTCGCCGGGACGCTCGACCAGCGCGCGCAGCTCGCGCAAGCGCTTCAGCACCACCTCGTCGAGGATCGCGTCCTGCTCGTCCGTCGTGCCGCTCACGCTGCCCCCACGCAGCGCCTACGTTGTGTGGGCGCTGCGCGATGGGGGGGATCTACCAAGAAGCGTGCGTTTGGAAGTTTCTTTCTTTTTTGGCGCGATGTGGCATAGCGTCTGCGCACCCGGCCGGGTGGCCTGGGTTTGTGCATCTGCATCGTTTGGTTGGCCACTTGGCCTTTTAGGAGTCGGTCCATGAAGAAGATTGCGTTCAAGTTCCTCGCGGCCCTCTCGGTGTTTGCCATCCTCGGTGGCGTGGCGCTCACCCAGACCGCTTGCCCCACCGGCGAGGGCGAGGGCGAGGGCGAGTGACCTGTTTCGCCCAAATCAGCCGAACAGCGAGCTGAACGGAAACGGGCGAGCCACGGCTCGCCCGTTTTCGTGCCGCCTCCGCCCTCCGGCCGAGCCCTAGGTCACGCCGGGGAGGGGGATCCGCATGGGGATCCACAGATTCATCGGCATCTCGCTGGTGGGGGTGGCGCTTGCGTGCGCCACCGAGCCGAGCGAGCAGTGCCTGGCGTACGCCGCCTGTCAGGCGGCCTATGACGAGGCCACCGGCAACGCGCCGGTGGACGTGGCCCAATACCAAACAGGTGGCGCCTGCTGGGACTCGGCCGAGAACGCTGCGCGCTGCACGGACGATTGTGAGGTGGGTCTCTCGTTGCTGGCCGACGCGGCGGCGGACGAGGGGCTCGACCTTCCTACCTGCACCCCCTGAGGGCGCTCCGAGACCCTATACTCCAGGGTGATGGGCGAAGCTCCCGACAAGCCCGCGCGGCGCTACCGCGAGGTCGGCGTCTTGGCCGAGGGCGGCATGGCCGTCATCGCCCAGGGCGTGGCGGAAGACGGCGCCAGCGTGGTGGTCAAGCGCGTGCGCGCGCCCTTCTGCTTCGACGCCGGTTACCTGCGCCTGTTCGACGACGAGGGCGCGGTGCACGCCGCGCTCGACCACCCCTGCATCGTGCGCCTGCTCGATCGCGGCCAGGACGACGCCGGGCCCTTCCTGGTGTTCGAGCACGTCGACGGCACCGACCTCGGCGTCATCCTGGAGGCGGCGCACACCGCCGGCCGCGGGCTCGAGGTGGAGGACGTGCTCGCCGTGGCGGTGCCGCTCTTTCAGGCGCTGGCCGCGGCCCACGCGGCCAAAGGCGGCGATGGCGCCTGCTTGTGCGTGGTCCACAGAGACGTCTCGCCCGGCAACGTGCTCATCGGCACCGACGGCTGCGTCAAGCTCGCCGACTTCGGCGTCGCCGCTTCCACGCTCAAGTCCGAGGCCACGGTGGCGGGCGAAATGAAGGGCAAATACGCCTACATGGCGCCCGAGCAGACCAGGAGCGAGCGCGTCGGCCCCGCCGCCGACCTGTTCGCCGGCGGCATCGTGCTCTGGGAGTGCCTGGCGGGCCGCCGCCTGTTCGACGGGCCGACGGACGCCGACATCGTGCAAGCCGTCCGGCAGCAGGAGGCGGCGCGCCTCGACACGCTGCGCTCGGATCTTCCGGCGGCCCTGGTCGAGCTGGTCGCGCAGCTCCTGCAGAAGGAGCCGGCGGCGCGCCCGGCCTCGGCCGCCGATGTCGAAGAGCGGCTGCGCGCCATCGCGCTCGAGCGCGGCATCGACGAAGGCCTGGCGCGCCACGCCGCGAGGCTGGCGCGCACGGCGCCGCGCCGCGAGGCCACGCCGCGCGAGCTCGATTCTCGGCGCCGCACCCACCGCGTGCTCGGGCCCGACGCCGGCGCGGTCACGGTGCGGCCCTCGAGCGGCTCGCGCGCGCGCCTGTTCGTGGGCGCGGGCGTGCTTCTGGCCGCCAGCGCCGCGATCGCGGTGATGGCGGTGCGCGATCGCGGGGTGACGGCTGAGCCCCTGCCCGATCAGCCCGCGGCGCCCCTGCCCGCTCCCGCACCGGCGGCGCTGGTGCCGGTCGAGGTCGGATCTGCGCCGCGCGGCGCCGGGTCCGCCGGGCCCGACGCCGTGGTGCTCGCCCCGCCAACCCCGCCGCCCGGCCCCCTCACGTCGGCGCCCATCGAGAAGCGGCGCCCGCCGGTCGGTGCTGCTGGCGACGGCACGACGGCGCGCCCCCGCCCCGCGATCGCGGCAGCGGTGACCGCCGTGGCCGCGGCCGCGCCGAACCCCGAGGAGGTCGGCTTCGGGCGCCTCTCCTTGCTTTCCGAGCCGTGGGCCTCGGTAACCATCGACGGTGTCTTGGTCGCCAAGGAGACGCCGCTCAGGAACTTCCTGATCCGCGCCGGCAAGCACGTGGTGGTGCTCGAGAACCCGGTGATCGGGGCCTCGCAGACGCTCGAGGTCGAGGTGGCCAAGGACGCGGACGTGCGGCGCTTCGTCAAGCTCTCGCCCTGAGTCCGCGCCGGAGGGCCGAGGTGCGCGATTCGCGCACCGTTGCGCAAGTCGCGCAGCGCAACGGCGCCATGCGCAAGACGCTCGCGCCGCGATCGCGCCCGGACGCCGTGCGTCGGCTGGCATCCCACCTGCACACTCTCCTCGCGTCGAAGGCGGCACCCACCCCCGTCCTCCCCCAACGCCCCTTCGACGCGCGAGGCCTGAGCCTCGCGCGTTTTTTTTTCCGCTGATTTCGCCCATGAGGCGTCATGCCCGAGCGGCTGCGCCTCGAGCTCGACCCGCTGGCCATCCCGCTGCGCCAGTTGCCGGTGCGCCAGCGGCTGCGCGCCGCCTGGCGGGTGACGCTCGCGCGCCTGCTGCCGCTCGGCGGCGCCTCCGACGGCAACGACGTCACGCTGTTCTTCAACGGCGACGACGCCTATGACGCCATGCTCGGCGCCATCGCGCGCGCGCAGCGCCGTGTCTGGCTCGAGACCTATATCTTCGAGCCGGACCGCGCAGGTCGCCCCTTCCTCGAGGCGCTGACCGCGGCCGCGCGCCGCGGCGTCGACGTGGTGCTGCTCTACGACGTGGTCGGCTCGCCGCACCTGACTACGGAGCATGTGGCGCCGCTCGTCGAGGCGGGCGCCGTGGTGGTCGCGTTCAACCCGCTGTGGCGCTGGCGGGCGCGTCTGCCGATGCTGCACCGCGACCACCGCAAGATCCTGATCGCCGACGAGGCCGGCTTCTGCGGCGGCATGAACATCGCCGAAGACTACGCGGGCGCGAAGTACGGCAACGGCCGCTTCCGCGACACGCACGCGGCGCTCGCCGGCCCCTGTGTCGCCGATCTCGCCGACGTGCTGCGCGGCTCATTGCGCACCGCCGGCGGGTCGCACCGGCCCGCCATGGCCGCGCCGCCGCCGCAGAGGGGCGGCGTGTTCCTGCAAGTGCTCGGCAGCAACGTGCGCCGGCGCAAGCGCCACATCCAGCGTGCGCTCTACCACACCGTCGGGCGCGCGCTGTCGACGTGCTACCTGACCACGCCCTACTTCGTGCCACCGCCGCGCTTGTTGCGCGCGCTGGTGCGCGCGGCGCGCCGCGGCGTCGACGTGCGGGTGCTGACGGCCGGCATCTCCGACGTGCCGGTGGCGGCGGCGGCGGCGCGGCACCTGTACGGCTCTTTGCTGCGCGCAGGCGTGCGCATCTTCGAGATGACCGGCCGCACGCTGCACGCCAAGACCGCCGCCATCGACGGGCTGTATGCGTCGGTCGGGTCCTTCAACCTCGACCGCTGGAGCTTCCAGCGAAACCTCGAGGTCAGCGTCGCCGCGGTGGGCGCGGGCCTGGCAAGCGGGCTCGAGCAGCGCATGCGCGAAGACCTTGCGATGTCGCGCGAGGTGGCGCTGGCGGAGCACGAGGCGCGCGGCGGGTGGGACCGGCTGGTCGGGTGGGTCGCGTACCAGTTGATGCGTTTGTGACGGCGCGGGCGCTATGGTTTCGCCTCATCGAGAGGGGCCAGCGATGGACACCGTCGAGATCTCGGCCGCCGACCAGCATCAATTCGTGTGGCTCGGGTCGGGCGATCCCGAGGTGGAGAAGGGCATCGCGTCCAACCAGTACGCCATCATCGACGCGGGCGAGGCGATGCTGCTCGACCCGGGCGGGTATCACTGCTTCGAACGCGTCTTCACCAACGTCACGCGCTTGGTGAAGCCGGAGAAGATCACGCGCGCGCTGTTGTCGCACCAGGACCCCGACGTGGTCGCGAGCATCATCTCGTGGCTCGAGGTGCAGCCGCGCATGAAGCTGTACCTGTCGGCGCTGTGGGATCGTTTCCTGCCCCACTTCGCGCTGCCGGTCTCGCCCGACGTGGTGGCGGTGCCCGATGAGGGGTCCACCATCACGCTCTCCTCCGGCGCCGTGGTCCACTTGATCCCCGCCCACGGGCTGCACTCGCCGGGCAACTTCGTGCTGTACGACGAGCGCGCGCGCATCCTCTTCTCCGGCGATCTCGGCGCCGCGCTGATGCCGCCCGGAGAGTGGAAGCTGTTCGTCGAGGACTTCGCCGCGCACACCCAGTACATGGACGGCTTCCACCGTCGTTTTCTCGGGTCGACCAAAGCGCTGCGCGCCTTCTTGAAGCGCATCGAGGGCTTGCCCATCGACCTGGTGTGCCCCCAGCACGGCTCGATCTTCCGCGGCGCCGACGTGCAGCGCTTCTTCGCCTGGCTCGGAACCCTCGAGGTCGGCTTCGACTACCGCTCGTGGGGAGACGGAGCGTGAGTTGAACGCCGTGGCGGCCGTCGAGCGATGGGCCGACGTGGTCAAGGCGCACCTGTCGTTCGCGGCGCGCATCTACACCCGCGAGCAGATCCTGCAGGTCGCTCAGGAGTCCGGCCTCACGCTCGGTGACGACGGCGAAAACACGGCGCAGAGCTACGAGGACGCAGCGCGCTACATCGGCGCGGTCCGCACGGTGCTCGGCGAGACCGCGTTCGTCAGCGCCAAGCTGACCGCGATGAACAAGGCGCGCACGCTCGGCCTGCGGCCGCCCGGTAGCAGGTGGTTCACCTGAAGTGTCCGGCGGTCACAGCCCGAGCAGCTTGGCGCCGTTCGCGTACTCGATCAGGCTCTGCTCTCCCTCGGTGAGCCCGAGCATGCCGACGGCGTCGATCGCCTGCGCGGTGGTCTCGTGCGGGAAGTCGGAGCCGAACAGCACGCGGTCGGGGAAGAGCCGGATGACCCACTGCAAGTCCTCGACGGCGGGCGAGCGCGCGAACAGCGTGGCCGTGCCCGACAGGTCGAGGAACAGGTTGTCGGCCCAGCCCGGCCGACGACGCAAGGACGCGATCACCGCGGTGTCGAGGAAGCGCGTCAGGCCCATGTGGCCGACGATGAGGCGCGTGCGCGGCGCGCGGCTCGCCAGCTCGACGATGCGCCCGAACGCGCCGAGGTCCGACACGGAGCCGCCCTCGACGAGCACCATCATGCCGCGGTCGCCGGCGCGCGCGACCACGTCGAGCACGCGCGGGTCGCCGAGGTCGAAGCGCTGCGCCGAGCCGTCGAGCGCCAGCAGCCGCGCGCCCGCGGCCGCGGTGCGGTCGACCTCCTCGAGCGCGCCCGCGCCGTCATAGGGGTGGACCGAGACGCAGGCGAGCACCTTGGCCTCGCGTCGTTGCAGGTCGAGCACGCGGTCGTTGAGCGCACGCGCGTTCGCGATGCCGAGCGGCGCGATCACCACCGCGGCGACCTTGGCCAGGCGCGGGTCGGCAGCGTTCTTCAGGAACGACTCCTCGTCGTTCGGGTCGAAGGCGGCGCGCAGATCGATGACCGGGCCGCCGTAGCGCTCGACGCGCTTCTCGCGCTTGCTCTTCTCGGGCGAGGCACAAGCGGTCGGCAGGAGCGCAAGCGAGGCAGCGAGCAGCAGCGCGAGGCGGCGCATACCAGAGGTCGGCGACATGCGCCCGATCTAGCAGGGCGCCGACGGTCAGGGAACTTTCCGAAACGAGCGGTCGCGGCGCGCGCTTGCGATCGCGCACCCATCCGTCGGAACGTCCACTCATGATCGTCGCGCTCGTCCTCTTCGCCGCCGCACAAGGCGCAGCGCCCACGCCGCCCGCACCCGAGACGCCCCCGGCGACCGCCGCACCGCCGGCCGCAGCGCCCGAGGCGCCGCCGACCGAGGCCGCGCCGCCCGCGGTGCCGCCGACCGAGGCAGCGCCGCCCGCGGAGCCGACCACTGTCGTCGACGGCTGGACCATCGTCTCCTTCACCAGCGAGCCGCGGCTGCCCGATGGCCGCCCCACCGAGGAGCGCTGCGGCTTCGAGCGCGACGTCGTCGTCGAGAAGCTGGTTGGCACGGAGAAGGTGATCAAGCGCGCGCTCTTGCGCATCCCCTGCGAAAAGGACGCCGCCGGCGCGCTCGTGCCCGGCGCGCCGCTGCTGACGTTCCCCGGCGAACCGGCCGCCACGCCGCCCGTCGTGGCCGCGACCGAGCCCAAGAAAGAAGAGCAGCCGGCACCGCCCGCGCCGCGCCCGTGCGCGCAGGGCGAGAAGCCCCTGCCCAAGGACAAGCTGCCGCCCGGCGCGGTCGCCTGCGTCGAGATGGAGAGCGAGCTCGGCGTGCCGTTCTTGAAGGGCGAGCTGACGCGCTTCGGCGACGTGCAGATCACCAACCAGAAGAGTTCGTTCGGCGTCGGCATCGGCGCCGCCGCGCTCGACGACGCGCTGTTCTTGCAGTTGCGCCCCGACGTCAACGTGCACTGGGGCCCGTTCGCGCTCGGCCTGGGCACGCCGCTGCGCTTCGAGCTGCTCGACTTCTCGCAGCTCTCGCTCAACGACCCGTCGAGCGCGGGCACCGTGGTCGCCGAGACCGGACGCTTCCGCACCGAGGACTGGGACCAGCTCGAGGACTTCTTCCGGCCGCTGCGCTACCTGACGTGGGGGCGCAAAGAAGATCGCCTGTACGTCGACGTCAACCGCGTACACCCGGTGACGCTCGGCCACGGTCAGTTGGTGCGCCGCTACAACCCCAACCTCGACATCGACGAGGACAACCTGATGGTGGCGGCCGACGGCTACACCGACGTCGGCGGCGTCGAGCTGATCGCCGGCCCGCTGCCGATGCCGCGCCTGATCGGTGGACTGTTCTTCTTGAAGCCCATGGGCGGCTTCGTCAAAGACGACGACGTGCTCGGCAAGTCTTGGTCCATCGGCCTGTCGTTCGTGTCGGACCTGAACGCGCCTACCGTGCTCGACAAGCGCGCCAACCCGGCCGACGGGCGCACGCAGCTCGCCGTCGACTCGTCGGGGCAGTTCCTGTGGAGCGGCCGCAACAACCCGGTGGGCGACGTGGTGCAGGGCGTCGGGCTCGACACCGAGGTCAAGGTGCTCAAGCTCGACGTCGTCGACATCAAGGTCTACGGCGATTGGTCGCAGCTCTTCTTCCCGGCCGACAAATCAGCCTCGCAGGCGTTCGGCGCCTTCTCGGCGGGCGGCGCCACCGTCGGCAGCCTGCTGCGCATGAGCTTCGGTGAGACGCCGGTGCGGCCGATCAACCAGGAGAAGGAGGAGGTGCGCGCAGGGCAAGCGCCGCGCGAGATGAAAGCGGCGCATGCGGTGCGCGTGCGGCTTGAGGGGCGCACCTTCGACCCGCGCTACCTGCCGAGCTACTTCAACACCATGTACGAGGTCGATCGGCTCCAGTTCGGCACCGTCGAGCACGGCGCGCGCGCCTCGCTGCCGACCAAGATCGGCTTCTTGGCCGAGCAGGAGGGCGAGCCCTGGCGGCTCGGCACCTACCTGGAGGCGAGCTACTCGTGGATCGACGCTGTCGGCGCCACCGTGGTCTACGAGGACGCGCTGCCGCTCGGGCAAGGGACCGAGCCGGTGCGCAACCGCAACCTGGCGATTCACCTCGAGACCAGCGGTGGTGGCTTCCTGCAGCTCTTCGCCTCCTACCACTACCGCAACTTCGACGACTTGAGCGGCTTGTTCACCTTCGCCACCGACAACGAGATCCTCTACGGCGGCGGGCGCATCGAGCTGCTGCCCTTCTTGTTCTTGAACGCCGGCGTGCAGCGCGCCTTCCGCCTCGGCTTCGACGACGACGACGTGGCGGGCACCGCCGACTCGCGCGGCCGCCGCTACTCGAGCATCGGCCTGTCGAACGTCTGGGCCGGCAACTTCGATGTCGAGCTCGGCTGGCAGTTCTGATCCCCTGAGGTGTCCATGAGCCGTCCCACCCTGATCATCGGCGACAAGAACAAGAGCTCGTGGTCGCTGCGGCCCTGGCTCGCGCTCAAGCTCGCGGGCGTCGACTTCGAGGAGAAGCTGGTCTTCCTCGACAAGAAGGAGACCAAGGCGGCCATCAAGGCGGCGGCACCCAGCGCCGCCGGCAAGGTGCCCATCTACCTCGACGGTGACGTGGTGGTCTGGGAGTCGCTCGCCATCTGCGAGACGGTAGCCGAGACCAACCCCGAGCTGTGGCCGGTGCCGCGCGCCGCGCGGGCACACGCGCGCGCCATCTCGAACGAGATGCACGCGGGCTTCTTGCCCTTGCGCAGGAGCTGCCCCTTCGACCTCAAGAAGCTCCTCGAGGGCCAGACCATCAACCCCGAGGCGGGCGCCGACGTCTATCGCATCACGCGCATCTGGCGCGAGACGCGCGAGCGCTTCGGCTCCGGCGGGCCGTATTTGTTCGGCGCCAAGCCGAACATCGCCGACTGCATGTACGCGCCGGTGGTGGCGCGCATCACGAGCTATGGCATCCCCATCGACGAGCAGGCACGCGCCTACGTCGACGCCATCTGGGCCCTGCCCGCCATGCAAGAGTGGAAACAGGCCGCGCTCGCGGAGCCGTGAGCACGAGCGCGCTCGCCGATCGCTTCGAGACCGCCGACGGCTCGCGCCCCGACGCGCGCGCGCTCGACGACGCCACGGCGCGTCGCTTCCCCCTGGTCGCCTTCACCGTGCTCGCGGGCGGCGACGCCTTCGAGGGCGGTGCTGCGCCAAAGGACGGGGTCGAGCGCGCGCGCGCATGGGTCAAGGAGCGCGTCACCATCGAGCGTCACCGCGCCCCCAAGGAGCTGGCCACGCGCGTGCTCGAGCGCATGGCGCGCCAGCTCGCGGGCAACCCGACGCTGGCCGCGCGCCTCGCGAGCGCGCCGCCGCTCACGGTCGACCTGGTCCCCGAGGGCGGCTCCTTCGTCGCGCTCGGCTTTCCCGCCGCCGTGCTCGAGCACGCGGCGGGCTTGTTCTGGGGCGACAAGCGATGGCCAGCGGCGCGCATCGCGCTGCGCCGTGAGCACGTCGACACCACGCCGATGCTGGTAGAGCACGAGCTGGCGCACGCCGTGTTCGCGCTCGCGTTCACCGCCAAGGAGCAAGAGGCCGCCTATGGTCACCTGCGGCCGGTGTTCGGCGGGCGCGCGGCCATGGACGAGGCCTTCGCCATCTACTCGGAGCGCGAGCTGTGCGGCAGTTGGGACGCGCTCGAGCACCACGCGCCGGGCGTCTACGGCTTCACCCGTCGACAGTGGAGCGAAGACCATGTGTTCACGCGCTTCGTGCGCAAGCTGTGGTTCCCGCACAAGCCGCTCGCCGGCCCGCGCCCGGCGTCCGAGGGGCATCGGCGCTGGAACAAGTTCAGCGGCGGGCGTTGACGACGGCGCTGCAGGCCTTCTCCCACCACGCCCGGACGACGGGAGCTGGTGCGATCTCGGGGTCGCACCGCCGCGGGATCCACGACGGTTACGGGCCCAAAGACGCGGCGCGCCCCGGGCCCGCGGCGGCACAGCGCGTGCAGCGATGGCTCGTTTGGGCTCCGGAGGCCACCATGCAACGCGTTCCGCACCACATCGTCCTTGTCATCGCGCTCGCGGCCGTGAGCGCCGGCGCTGCGCGTTGCCCCCTCGGCGAAGGTGAGGGTGAGGGTGAGGGTGAGGGTGAGGGTGAAGGTGAGGGCGAGGGCGAAGGCGAAGGAGAAGGCGAAGGTGAAGGCGAGGGCGAGGGCTGCCGCACCCAGGCCGACTGCTCCAACTCCGCGAGCTGCGCCTCCGCCAACGACGATGGACCGCGCTGCGGCATGGGGCCACCGGAGGACGAGTGCTTCACCGCCGGCGACTGCGGGGTGAGCGAGCACATCACCTGTGACGTGGTGGACCGAAACACCTGTATGGAGCACCAGGGGTGCGTGGCGCCGTGCAACGACGTCGCCGGGCTCGACCGCTGCGCCGACAACGAGAGCTGCACCGCCGACGGGCTGTGCGTGCCCACGTCCTGCACCGACGGTTTCGTGTGTCCGGCGTGGAAGCAGTGCGTGCCCCCGGAGGGGACCGATCGCGTCGACGCGCACGGCTGCGTGGCGCCGGCCTGTGCCGCCGACGCCGACTGCGGCGCAGGCGAGTACTGCGTGACCGGCAACTGCGCGCCGGCGCTCGGCGCCTGCGAGCTGCCGGTCCCGTAGTCGTCACCTCTCGCCCGTGGAGCTGCGCAAGATGTGGCGGAGAACCGTCGCGAGCAGCACGATGGCAAGGCGCGGGGGGCGCCGCGAGGCGAGCGTACGTCGGTACGTGACGCCGAAGCGGAGGGACCCGCAACGCAGCCAGCGTGCTGCGCAGCAGGTTCTCCGCCACATCTTCAGCCGCTGTAGGTCTCGAGCATGGCGCCGTCCGCCGTGAACACGTGGTGCGACGACACGCAGGAGTAGTCGTGCAGCACGTAGGCCGTGCGGCCCTGGAAGTCGACGCGCGACAGCCCGGTGCCGTCGGGCGTGTTGCGCTCGAGGAACTGGTAGGCGGGGAGCAGCGCCGCGGGCAAGGCCGGGGTGTCGATGTCCACGCCCATGTCGTCGCCGTTGTCGAACTTGGTCTTCAGGTGCGCCTTGAGCGCGTCCACCCACGCCTTGGGCGGCGGCGTGCCTGCCGAGGTCGAAGCGAGCTTGGCGCCCGCTTGCCCGGCCAGATCGGTGGCATGCATCTGCATGGTGAAGGAGTCGTTGTCGCGCACGATGCGCGCGCGGCCGAGCGCGCGGCCCTCGCCGTCGAACAGGCCGATGATCTCGATGAGCGTGTCGCGCTTCCACGTCGTCGCAGTGGCGACGTGCACGGTCTGGCCGTCGAGCTTGAGGCGGCCTTGGGCCATGACGCCGTCGCCGCCCCAGGTGTCGAGCGTGTCCTCGATCTTCTTCTGCACCCAGGCGCTCGGCTCGTCGGCCTTCAAGGACGACAGCATGGAGAAGCCCTGCGCCGCCAGGTGACGCTGCACCGCAGCGGCGAGCGCCGGCGACGCGCCGCCCTTGGCCTCGAGGCTCGCGCCGGTCAGCAGCTCGAAGGCGCGGCCGATGCGAAAGCCGGCGTCGCCCTTGCTGGCCACGGCCTCGCGCGCCTCGGCGCGTGAGATCTTGCCCTTGCCGCGACCGGGCTTGTCGACGCCGTCGAGCGCGCCGATCACCTTGTTCGCCGCCGCGTCGACGAGCGGGGCCAGCCGCACCTGCGCGCCCTTGCCGCCATTTCGGCGCAGCTCCATGGCAGCGCTCTTCAAGACGTCGTCGCGATCGAGCTTCTCCTGCTCGGCCTTGGAGAGCACGCCGCCCTTGCCGCTGGCGGCGAGGGCGTCTTTCACGAGCTGGGTCTGGACGCGGGTGAGGATCTGGTCGCGGGCGGCGCTGACGGTGGGCATGGTCGACCTCCGCCACGGTGTTTCGGCGGGATCGGTAGGGGAGTTGCCTACATGAGCCCACCTATTGCCCGATGCTGGAATGCCGCGGTGCGCCAACGCGCCCGCAGCGCTTCCTGGTGCGGCGGCACTCGCCTACGGCGCTCGAGCGATCGCCGGCATCGGCTCTCGGTAGATCGCGGTCCACGCGTCGGCCGCCTTCTTTCGGAGCGCGGCGTCATCGAGCGCGCACAACTGCTCGACCGCGCCGGCCACCGCCGCGGCCGAGGTCAACCACTCGCCGCCATGCAGGTGCTTAAAGGCCACGCGCGCCGCGTAGTGGTGCGGCGTGCGCGGCGAGCGCGCGCCGGCGAGGATGCGCGCGAGGCGCCCGAGCGCCAGGCACGGCGGCGCCTCGGCGTCGTGCAGCTCTCCGAGATACGCGCGCAGCTCGCCGTCGGTCGAGACACCGAACTGCAGATCGTCGTCGCCGAGGGCCTCCATCACGTCCGCCGGCACCGCCGCCGGATCGAGCGTGCCGTGCACGGCGTGGTGCACCTCGTGCGCCTCGGTGGCGCTGGCCTCGAGGTCGCGCAGCTTGTGCAGCGCCTGCAAGACGGCGTCCTCGCCGAGCGCCCGATCGGCCGCGCGCAGTGCCTTCAGATCGGTGCGCATGAACAGCGGGCCGCCGCTTCGCTGCGGATCGGCGTACGGCGACAGGCGCTCGAAGTAGTCCTCGCCGAGCAAGAGCCGCTCTGGATAGGGCACGTGCACGCGCTTGCTCTGAAAGCTGTCCTCGAGCTTCTTGTGCAGCTCGTCTCGCTGCGCCAGGGCGTCGATGGCACCGGTGAGCACGGCCGTGCCGATGGCCCGCTCGGCGAGCGCCCGCCAGCTCTTGCGCACCGCGGCGTCGACGACGTTGCCGTCGGTCGCGCGTTGGTTTCGCAGGTTGTCGAGCAGCTCGATCTCGAGCTTGTCGAGCAGCACCAGCGGCGCGGCGCGACCCGCATGCCCGAGCCACGCCGGCTCGATGTTGGTGTGGTCGAGGCGGTGGACGCGCACCACCGGCAGCGCCTTGTCGCCGTGACGCCAGACGCGCTTGGCCACCAGTTCGTAGGCGAGCAGGAGCGTGGTGTCCTGCCACGGCTGCACGTCGATGAGCACGGGCACGGCCGCCGCCGCCAGCGCCTCGTCGAGCTGCGCCGACGCCGCGGTCACCGCTGCGCGATCGGGGTAGGCCGCGCCGACCGCGAGCACGCGCTCGAGCAGCGCGGGCGACAGACCGGCGCGCTTGTCGTCGGGCAGGGCGCACGGCTCGCCCTTGGAGCAGGGGATCCAGTAGCTCGCGAAGTGATCGGCGAAGAACGACGTCGGCGTGGGGGCGCGCTTGCCGGAGCACGCGCCCGCGACCAGGACGGCGACGACCGCGAGGGCGATGTGGGCGCGCATGCGAGGCAGGCTACACCCTCCCTCGTCGGCGACGTGAGCGCACAGCCGTGGTCACGGCGAGCTCACGGCGAGGTCACGGCGCGCTCAGTTGCACGCGGCGCGCGACCAGGGAGCGCTCACCGTCGGCCGAGGGCGCGATGCCGCGAGGCCAGCTCGCGATCGCGTAGGACGGCGGCAAGCCGATGGTCACGTCCGCCACCGTGAGGTCGAGCGCGCCGTTGCCGTCGACGTCGAGCTCGATGACGACGTCGGGCGCGCCCAGCACGCGGAAGCTGCACGGCTCGGGCGAGCGCGCGCCACAGGGCGCGAGCCCTTCGCCCTCGACGTGCGCGCCACGCAGCCGCAGGTCGGCGTTGGTGTGCAGGCTCACGTGCAGCTCGCGCGCGCCGCGCGTCGAGCGCACCTGGACGCGCCAGATCCTGCCGCCGGCGCGCGCGCGACTCTCGACCAGCCGCACCTCGGGGGCACCGAGCCGCGCGCTCGCCACCGGCGCCGCCAGGCGGGGCGCGCGGGATCCAGGAAAGAGCGGCGCGAGCGTGGCGTGGGACGCGCGCGGGCCGAGGCGCGCCGTGGTCCAGCTCGACGTCGGGGACTCGTCGCTGAACAGCGCCGCGCCCTCGGCCCACTGCCCGTAACAGATGGTGACGGGGCGTGGGTGCGCGGCGTCGAAGTCACCGCGCTTGACGGCGAGCCCCAGCGCCGCCACCGAACAGGCGAGCAGCGCCACGGCCACCAGCCAGACGAGGGCGCCGAACGCGCGCGCGGCGAGCGGCGCCAGCGCAGCGGTGACCAGGCCCGCGACCAGCACCCCGAAGGCGGCCACCAGCGTCGCGTCGAGATCGGGCGCGGTCAGCGCGAGCACGACGCCGACCTGCACGGCGGCGACCAGCGCGACCGCGACGAGCACGAGGGACAGCGGCGCGGCGCGCGCGCCGAACGGCAGCGCGAGCAGCGCCGCGAGCGCCACGAACGACGCGAGCAGGCCGACCGTGCCGCCGAGCACGGTCGAGCCCACGGCGGCAGCACCTGCGGCAAGGGCCCACCAGACGGCGGCGCCGCAGGCAAAGGCGCCCGTGCGCCGGCGCCCGAGGCGCGCCAGCGGCAGCGCCGCGCCGGCGCCCGCCAGCAGCGCCGCACCGACGACGAGCGGCTCCTGCGCGGTCACACCCGCAGCGCCGAGCACGAGCGTCGCCGACACCCGCACCAGCGCCGTCATGGTCGCGGCCACCACGAGCGCGAGCGGCAGCACCAACATGCCGACGAGCAGGTCGCGCGCACGCCGAAAGACGCCGGCGACGAGCGCGGCGGCGCCGAGCACGATGATGGCGAGCACGCCCGCGAGCGCACCCGCGCCCGGCAGCGCCACCAGCCCGACGCCGGGGAGGCGCAGGAACACGCCGTCGCCGGCGCCCTTGACTGCGTCCTTCGGCAGCGACGCGGCCGCGCGCGCGAGCGCGAACATGGTCGAGGCGGCCGCGGGCAGCGCGGCCACGTCGGCGGCCGCGACGTGATCGCACGGCGCGTGGTAGCAGCGCCGCCCGCCGAGCAGGCCGAAGCTCGCGCCCATGCCGCCCTCGCGCGCGAAGGCGCCGAGCTCGGTGCGGCTGTCGCCGAGGTCGGCGAGGAAGACGCGCGTGAAGCCGTCGACGATCGACGTGACGAAGGTCCAGGGCGCCGCGCGCATGAGCGCGAGCCCGATGGGTGCGCTGCCGCCGCGCGTCTCGTAGAGGGAGAACGGGCCCTTGGTGCCGCCGCTGTCGATGTTGAGCACGACGTCGGCGCGCTCGCGTGAGCGGTGCCACAACGCGCCGCCGGCCACCACCGTCTCCTCCTCTTGTCCCGTGATCGCGACGACGACGTCACCGTCGACCGGGGTGGCGCTCTTGTGGGCGCGCAGCGCCTCGAGCGCGATGGCGACGCCCAGGCCGTCGTCGCCCGCGCCGCCGACGTTCGCGACCGAGTCGGCGTGGGCGACGATGAGCACGCGCGCCGCCTGGTCGGGCCGCGCGCCCGGCACCACCGCCACCACGTCGTCGGCCACGACGAAGGCGCGCGCGCGCGCGTCGGCGACCACGCCTCGATGTCGGCTCACGTGCGCCCCGGACGCGGTCGCCTCTTGTTCCACGATGGCGAGCGCCTGGTCGCGCGCCTCGCTCGCGAGCGGGCGCGGAAACGAGATGCGCCGGAGCGACGCGAGCGCCCGGGCGGCGTCGACCGCGTTCGCCGGTGCGCGCGGCGGCAGCAGCACGTCGACACCGGCAAAGACCCCGGCCGCGAGCACCAGCAGCAGACACAGCGACGCGATCGCGCGGGCGCCGGCGGGCTCCGGTTGCTCCGCGCGCACCGCGGAGAGAGCCGAGCCGGTGCTCTCGTTGAGCGAGCGTGAGGCCGAGCCGGACACCATTGCGTTCACCAGGGCGGGTCGGCCCCCTGGTAGCGCAGCGCCGCGATCGGATCGAGCCGCGTTGGTTCGGCGGGGAGGGCGCCGGTCCGTTCTCTCGGTGCGTGCTACTGAGTCGTCGGGGCGGCGAGCTCGGTCAGCAACGTGCGTGCCGCGGCCTCGAAGCGGACCGGATCACCAAAGGAGCGCGCGAGCATCATCGCGCCCTCGAGCGAGGCGACTAGGCGGGCGGCGGCCTCCGGCGTGGGGCCCGTGAAGCGCAGCGCACCCTGCGCGAGCCCCTCGTCGAGCACCTTGGCGACCCACGCTTCGTTGGCGACGAAGAACGCCACCACGCCCTCGCGCATGGCTTTGGGCAACGTGGTGAACTCGGAGGCCAGCATGCCGCACAGGCACATGCGGTTCTTGGCGAGCACGGACCGATAGAGCGCGGCGTAGCGCTCGAGCTTGTCGGCCGCGCGCTCAGTGGTGGCGTCGATGTCGTGCAGCGCTGCCGCGAACGCCGCCGTGTAGCGCTCGAGCAAGCGGCGCCCGAGGTCGGCCTTGGAGGGGAAGTGGTAGTGCAGGCTCGCCTTGGTCATGCGCACCTCCTTGGCGATGTCCGCATAGGAGAAACCGTTGAACCCTTGCGTCTGCGCGAGGCGCTCCGCAACGTTCAGGATCCGATCCGGGGTGGTCGGCGTGGCCATCCTTCCATTCTAGTGACGGAAACCGGATCGTCTAGCCGTGCGCCCTGACCTTGAGGTTGATGGACTCCCTACTAGTAGGTAGAAGCTCGGCACAACCTGAAGGAGGCTGTCATGACCGCCACCACCGCCCTGTTCGCTACCCGCTTTTCCCGCCGCCGCACCCACCGCACCGCGCTCCCGACTGCCCTGGTGCTCGGCCTTGCGCTCTCCTCCTCGGGCGCCGACGCCGCCGCCCCTGCCGTCGCGCCGCAGCCGTCCGAGGCCGAGGCGGCGCGCGCCGACATCAAGGCGGCGTTCGGCTTCGTCCCCGGCTTCATGGCCGCCTTCCCCGACGAGGGCATCGCGGGCGCCTGGGACGAGTTCAAGTCGGTGCAGGCGAACCCGAGCACGGCCATCCCCAACAAGTACAAGGAGCTGATCGGCCTCGGCGTCGCCGCGCAGATCCCCTGCGACTACTGCGTCTACTTCCACACCGCCGCCGCCCGCGCGAACGGCGCCAGCGAGCGCGAGATCAAGGAGGCGGTCGCGATGGCCGCCATCGTGCGCCACTGGAGTACCTACCTGAACGGCTCGAAGACCGACGAGGCCACCTTCAAGCGCGAGCTGTCGCAGATCGTCACCAACTCGAAGGCGGCTGCCGGCAAGCCAGCACCGGCGGCGGTCGCCATCGTCGACGCCGCCAGCGCGCGCGAGGACATCAAGCGCACCTTCGGCTTCGTGCCGACCTTCTTCGCTACCTTCCCCGACTCGGGCATCGCGGGCGGCTGGCGCGAGATGAAGAGCGTGCAGCTGAGCAGCACCACGGCCATCCCGCCCAAATACAAGGAGCTGATTGGCTTGGCGGTGGCCGCACAGATCCCGTGCCAGTACTGCGTCAACTTCCACACCACGGTGCTCACGCAGCTCGCGGGCGCGAGCAACGCGGAGGTGCAGGAGGCGATCGTGATGGCCTCCATTGTCCGGCACTGGTCAACGGTGCTGAACGGCATGCAAATGGATCGCGCGGCTTTCAACGCCGAGGTCGACCGCGCCATGTCGCCAACGAAAAAGAAGAGCGCCGCGCGCTGACCGGGGGATGCCATGAACCAGCTCCACCTCGCCCTCATCCTCGCTGCGGCGGCTGCGCTCGGCTCCTGCGCGTCCGCGTCCGCCGACCAGCGGACACCCGCGGACCTGACGCCGGCAACCATCGATGTCACGGAGGCGATGGGCTCGCCGCACCCGGGTGACTTGGCGCCGGACTTCACGCTCACCGACCAGCACGGCGCGCCGCTGTCGCTCTCCTCGCTGCGCGGCAACGCCGTGGTGTTGTCGTTCGTGGCCTCGTGGTGCCCGTATTCGGCGGCCGAGCAGCAACACCTCGCGACGCTTCCCACCCAGTACCAGGGCAAGCCGGTGCGCTTCGTCATCGTCGACGTGCAGGAGGGCGACGCGGGCTATCGGAAATACCTCGAACGCGTGGTGATGCCGATGCCGGTGGTGCACGACGCCGACGGCAAGGTGACCGAGTCCTTCGTGGCGCCGGGCGCGCAGCCCGGCGTCAAGCGACGCACCGAGGTGCCGATCGCCGGCCACGTGGTCATCGACGCCAACGGCGTCATTCGCGCAATCCACATGGCCAACCTGAATCGCTTCGACGCCGAGCTGACCATCACGCGCGCTACCCTCGACCGGGTGCTGGCGGAGGGAACGTGAACGTCCCAAGCGTCGCCGGGCGCGCGCTCCGGGCGGCACCGCTCGCTTCGGCACTGCTCGGTTCGGCGCTGCTCGCCGCCGCGTGCGCCACGCCGTCGCCGAGCAGCGATGCCACGCTCTTGCCCGCGGCGCTGCGCGAGGCGATGGTGACCCCCGAGATGGGCTCGCCGCACGCGGGCGACCCCGCGCCCGCCTTCGAGCTGCAGCAGCTCGGGGGCGGTCGCGTGCGGCTCGAAGAGCTGCGCGGCAAGCCGGTGCTGCTGCACTTCACCGCCACCTGGTGCCCCTACTGCCGCGAGGAGATCGCCGCCATCGCCGCCATCGCTGCCGAGGTGGGGGAGGGCGCCACGGTGGTGCTCGTCGACGTCAAGGAGGGTGAGGAGCGCTGGCGTGCCTTCGGCGCGCTCGAGCGCGGGCCGTGCGCTACCGGTCCCCTGGTGCTGTTCGACGACGACGGCGCCGTGAGCGCGCGCTACGCGCCGCCGCGCGCCCGACCGTATTTGCAGCGCGACGAGGTGGCGCTCGCCGGCACCATGCTCATCGACGACGAGGGCGTGGTGCAGCTCTACGTGCTCGCCGACAACGAAAAGTTCGATCCGACCATGGCGGATCTGCGCGCGCAGTTCCTGTCGCTGATGGCGCCAGCCGCGCCGGCAGTGGCGGGCCGCTCGCCGCAGGAGGTGGTGCCGACCATCTCGCCGCGCGCCGCGCCCGTCGAGGTTGCGGCGGGCGGCCACACCGTGGTCGAGCTCTGTGCCACGGTGCCGCACGGCGTGCACATCATGAGCAACGCGCCGCCCGAGCCGGAGCTGATCCCGACAACCGTCACCGCCGAAGCGGCGGACCTCGAAGTGCAGGCGCTCGAGTGGCCTACTGCGGTACCGTATCGCGTCGGCGAGCGGGAGCTGCCGACGTTCCTGGGCGACGTGCGCATCGGCATCCCGCTGCGCGTGCCCGCCGACGCCGCGCCCGGCTTGCGCACGCTCACCGGCACGCTGCGCTATCAGGCATGCACACACTCGCGCTGCTTCATGCCGCGCACCGCGACCTTCTCGGTCGCGGTCACGGTCACCGCAGGTCACTCGTAGCGCAGCGCCTCGATGGGATCGAGCCGCGCCGCGCGCGCCGCCGGGTACATGCCGAAGATGAGCCCGATCGACGCGGAGAACACGAAGGCGAGCACGATGGCCCACATCGGCACGTGCGGCGGCGGGAACTCGGGCACCACCGCCGTCACGAGCCAGCTCACCGCATAGCCGATGCCGATGCCAATGACGCCGCCGATCAAGCCGAGCAGCGACGCCTCGACGAGGAACTGCGCCAGGATGTCCTGACGCCGCGCGCCCACCGCCATGCGGATGCCGATCTCGCGCGTGCGCTCGGTGACGCTCACCAACATGATGTTCATGATGCCGATGCCGCCGACCAGCAGCGCGACGCCGACGATGGCCATCACCACCCAGGTGGCAATGCCGGTGATCTTGCCGACACTCTCGATGATCTCGGACTGCGTGACGATCTGGAAGTCGTCGGCCTCACCGACGCTGATGCGGTGCGAGCGCCGCAAGGCGCGACGCACCTCCTCCTTCAGCCGATCGACGTCGTCGACGTTGTCGAGCTTGATCAGCAACATGCCGCCGCGCATGGGCGACGAGAACAACAGCGCCGTCGAGTGCGGGATGACCGCTGCCTGATCGAACTGCTGGCCGAGCGCGTTGATGCCGTTCTTCTCCTCCATGACGCCGATGACGGTGAAGGGCACGCCGTACAAGCGCACCTTCTCGCCGACGGCGCGGCTGAGCCCGAGCTTCTGCGCCAGGTCCGGCCCGAGCACCACGACGCGCGCGCGCGTGCGCAGCTCGAGCGCCGTGAAGAAGCGGCCTTCCTCGACGAAGTGGTTCTGGATCTCGGGGTAGCGCTCGGTCGTCGGCATGATGACCGCGTCGGCGGTCTGGCCGCGCAACTGCAGCTTGCGCTGATCGAAGAAGTAGGGGGTAACCGCCAGCACGTCGTCGACGTCGCGCTCGACCGCCAACGCGTCCTCGGCGGTGACGTACGAGCTCTGCCGGATCTTCTCGGTCGCCTGCGGGTTGCCCGAGACCACGAACATGAAGCCGGCGCCGAGCCCCTCGAGCTGCGAGGTGTAGACGTAGAACACGCCCTGCACGATGGCCACTACCGCGATCACCGCCATGACGCCGAAAATGATGCCGAGCGTCGTCAGGAAGGCGCGCAGCCGGTTCTGCCCGATGGAGGCGAGCGCCAGCACCACGGTCTCGCGCCACATCAGGGCGCTCCCGGCGGCGGCGCCACCGCGGTGCGCTCGGCGCGCGAGTCGTGCAGCACGCGGCCGTCTTTCAACTGCACGACGCGGTCACAGCGGCGCGCCACGTCGGGCTCGTGCGTCACGATGACGATGGTGCGTCCGTGCTCGCGGTTGAGCGCGACCAACAGCGCCAGGATCTCCTCGGAGGTCTTGCTGTCGAGGTTGCCGGTGGGCTCGTCGGCGAACAGCAGCGTGGGATCGTTGATGAGCGCGCGCGCGATGGCGACGCGCTGGCGCTGGCCGCCCGACAGCTCGGTCGGCCTGTGCTGCATGCGGTCGCCGAGCCCGACCTTGTCGAGCACCGCGCGCGCGCGTCGGCGTCGCTCCTCGGGCGCCAGCGGCTCGGTGCGGCGATAGACCAGCGGCAGCACCACGTTGTCGAGCGCGCTCTGACGCGCGAGCAGATGGAAGCTCTGGAACACGAAGCCGATGTGGCGGTTTCTCACCTCGGCGAGCTGCTCGTCGTCGAGCTGGTCGACCGAGATGCCGGCCAGGTGGTAGATGCCCGAGGTGGGCGTATCGAGGCAGCCGAGCAGGTTCATCAGCGTCGACTTGCCCGAGCCACTGGTGCCGACGATGGCGATCAGCTCTCCCTTGTCGATGGTCAGATCGACGCCGTCGAGCGCGCGCACCGTCTCCCCGCCCATGCGATAGGTCTTGGTCAGGGCGCGCGCCACGACCAAGGTCATGGGTCGTCCTGTCCAAACCCGCGCTGGTCCCCGTCCTTCTTTGGGCCGGCGTCGGCCTCTTTGTCGGTCTGCACGCGCACGGCGTCGCCGTCGTCGAGGCCGCGCAGCGCGCGAAACGGTCCCTCGACCACGCGCTCGCCGGCCGCGAGCCCGTTCGTGACCGCGATGACGTCGTCGTCGGTAGGGCCGAGCTTGACCGTGACCTCGTGGGCGGTGCCGGCCGCGTCGTCCCCTTGATAGGTGAATACCCGGTCGGGCTTGTCCTTGCCGTCGCCCTCGAGCACCGCGGCCAGCGGCACCGCCAAAGTCTGCGTCAGCCGCTGCACCTCGATCTCGGCCTGCGCGCTCATGCCGGGCCGGAGCTGCTCGGTGCCGGCGCCCGGCAGCACCTTGACCTCGACGACGAACAGCACGGCGCCGCCCTGCTCGCGCCCCATCAAGCCGACGCGCTCGACCACGCCCTGGTAGCTCGCGTCCTTGATGCCCTGCGCGGTGATGCGCACCGGCTGGCCCTCCTTGACCAGCGCGACGTCCAGCTCGTCGACGTCGAGCTTGAGCTGCAGCTCCGAGAGGTCGGCCAAGATCACCGGCGCGCTCGAGGCGGAGGCGCCGCCCGAGAAGCCGAAGCCGGACAGGCCGCTCTCGCCCGCCAAGCCCTGCACCGCGCTCACCACCTGCCCGACCTCGACGCCCACCGCCACCACGGTGCCGGCCGACGGCGCGGTGACGCGCGCGCGGCGGAGCGCGTCGCGTGCGCGAGAGAGATCGAGGCGCACGCGCTCGAGCTGCGCCGATGCCGAGTCGAGCTCGGCGCGTGCCAGCGCCACGCGCGACTCACCGATCTTGAGCTGCTCGTCGGCGAGCACGCCCTTGTCTTTGAGCGAGCGATCGCGCTGCACGCCGCGCTCTGCCTCGGCGACCGCCAGCTCAGCGCGCGTCTTCAGCGCAGTGGCGCCCGAGACGCTCACGCGAAGCTGCTCGACGGCGTTCTCGAGCTGCTCGGCGTCGAGCGAGAACAGCGGATCGCCCGCCTTGACGACGTCGCCGACCTTGACGTTCACCTGATCGACGCGGCCGCCGATCTCGCTCGCGACGTCGACCTGGGTGCGGGCGCGCACCTTGCCCTGCGCGAGCACGCGGTGGATGACGTCACGCGTCGCCACCGAGGCCACGCGCACCGGCGTGGCCGCGGCGCCGCCGCCGCGCAACAGCGTGGCGCCCGTGATCACCACCGCGCCGGCCAGCAGCGCCACGCCGATCCAGGTGCGGCGCGCGGCGCTCACTCCTGCAGGCCCTCGCAGTACTCGGGCAGCGTCTCCGTCGAGTCCGTGTCGCAGGCGGGGCACAGCGACGCGTAGTGGGCGGGGTACCAGGGGTCCTGGCACGGGTCCGCCTCGGTCTCCTCGTCGACGCACAGGGGCACGGGGTCCGGGTCCTCGCGCGCGAAGCACAGCTCGAGGATGGCGCAGGCGCACGACGCGCCGCAGCCGACCGCCAGCGCTTCCTCCCTGACCTCGACGCCGTCGGAGGTGGTACCCGCCATCGGGTCGACGTACCAGCAGCTACCGTCCTCGCCGTAGGCGTGGCGGATGTTCTGCACGTTCTTCGGCTCGCCCATCGACCCCCACGTGGGGCTGTTCGGGTCGAACGAGGTGAGGCCGTCCTCCGGATACCAGCAGCGCACCAGCGAGCGGCATGCCTGCTCGCCGTCGCTGACCTCCAACCGCTCCTGCTCACAGACGGCGCCGGCCGTCGCGACCAGGGCGCACAGCAGCGTCGGGAGCAGGGTCCGCCGGAGCATCGCGGCGACTCTAGCCGAGCCAGACGGAGGGGGAAGCCGCAAGGTCATTGCGCCGCGACACACTCGTCGGGCGGGTCGGGCAACTGCCGCAGGCTGGCCAACGCGACCTCGCACTGCTCGGTGCAGGCGGCGGCCTCCTGCGGCGTGGTCCAGCAGCTACCGCCCTCTTGATAGGCGGTGGTGTCCACGGTGGCGTCGTAGGCCTGCTGGCACGCGACGTAGTCGACGCACGGCGCGGACGGCGGCAGGCACGCCGCCCCGTGCACGACGAGCGCGATCGCGATCACCAGACGTCGCCAAGCCGGCACGCGCCGCACGCTAGCAGGCCAGCTTGGCGCTAGTCTCGGCCCGTGGTCCCGATCCTGGCACTGCTGATCGCTGCGGCCGCGCCGCGGCCGGCGCCGGCGGACGGCGCGCGCCTGTTGGTCGTGCCCGAGCCGAACACCGACGCCGCGCGCGTCGACGAGCTGTACGACGGCCTGCGCGCCGCCGGCCTGTCGCTGGTCGGGCTCGATGAGCGTGCCGGCGTCGATCGTCCCGCGGGCGAGCCGAGCGCTCCCGGCGTGCGCGACGACGCGCGCGCGCGCATCGCCAGCGCGCGCGCGCGCTTCTACGAGCTCGAGCTCGAGACCGCCAAGGGCGAGATCGACGCCGCGCTCGACGAGCTGGTGCGCCTCGAGCGCCCCGAAGACGCGCTCGAGCTGTTCGAGGAGGCGCTGTTGGTGCGCGCCACCATCGTGTCGGCCGGCGGCGGCGACGTCGACCGGGACCTCGCGCTGTTGGCGCACCTGGTGCCCGCGCGCGAGGCGCTCAACCCCGCAGTGCACGCGCCGAGCCTGGTCGACGCCTACGCGCGCGTGCGCGCGGCCGCGCTCGCCGCCAAGCCGGGCACGCTGCGCGTGCGCCCGCGCGTCGCCAACTTGTCGCCGCCGCAGGTGTTGGTCGACGGGCGACCGCCGGCCGCAGACCTGGTACAGGGGCCGCACCTTGTGCTCGCGCGCGCCCAGGGCACCGAGCCGTTCGCACGCCTGGTGGACCTCGGCGAGGAGCCGCTGATGCTCGAACCGTTCCTGGCGCCGCGCGGCGCCGGAGCCTTGCGCGCCGCCGCGGTGCAGCGGGCGCGCGACGCCAAGACGGAGCTCGAGCGCACCGGCGCGCTCGCCGAGCTGGCCGCGCTGTGCGCCGCGCGCGGCGTCGTGCTGGTGTCGGCGTCCGGCGCCGAGCTGTGGGTGCGCGATCCCCCGGAGGGCCGGCCGCAGCTCTCACCGCTCGCCGTCAGCGCAGGCGCCGACGGCGCCGCCGTCGGCACCGCCACCTTGGCCGCGCTGCAAGCGCCCGCCAAGGAGCGCCTCGGGTTGCCGAGCGAGGACGGGCCGCCGCCCGCCGTGGTGTGGGCCGCGAGCGCCGGCGGCGTCACCACCGGCGTCAGCCTGCTCGCGCTCGGCCTCTGGGCGCTGTGGCCGGCCGACCTCCCGCCCAACGAGGCGCAGCCGACGCCGACGCGCCCGGTGGCCTTCGGCTGTTGCGTCGACTGACCCTTGCTGGACAGTCTCAGCGCATGGCCGACCGGCGAGCTGCGCCCGTGAAGTCCGCACCGACCGCGCTGCTTGCGCTGGTCGCGCTGCTCGCGGCGTGCCCGCCGTCGCTGCCGCCGCGGCCGCCGGCCGAGCTGTCCTTGCAGATCGGTACGCGCCAGAGCTGCGGCGTGCCCTCGGGCCTCGACTACGACACGAGCTGCCTGGCCGTGGTCGACGTGGTGGTGCTCGACGAGAGCACCGAGGTGATCGAGGAGCGCTGCGTGCCGCTCGACAACCGGCTCGGCGAGCTGCGCGAGCTGTTGCGCGGCGAGGCCATACTGCAAACGAGCGGGCTGTCGGCCAAGGGCAAGGTCTACTTCGAGGTGCGCGGCCTACACGACGCCGGCGTGGGCACGGACGGCGGGCCCATCGACGCCGCCGAGCTGTGTGACCACCCGGCGCTCGCCGATCACTGGCTGTTCTGGGGTCGCTCGGCGCTCATCGATCTGTCGAGCTACGACGCCGCCGGCGGCACCGACGTCATCCCCATCGTGGTCGACTGCAGGGACTGCACCTTCACCGAGGGCTGCACGGGGACCCGCTGCTATGGCTGCGGCGGCTTCGGCGCCGGCTGCCCGGCCGCGCTGCCGACGTCGTTCTGTACGCCGGTGGCGGCCTGCAACAAGAGCTGCACCGACGACCTCGACTGCTTCGACGGCGCCCTGCCCTGCGTGGACGACCGCTGCGACGACGGCGAGGCGCTCGGCGGCCTGTGCGGCTTCTGCAACGACAGCGGCGTTGGTTGCGCCGACAGCTTCACCTGTGTGGGCACGCCGGGCGCGTCGACCGGCCGCTGCGCGCCGCTCTGCCCGGACGCGCTCTGCCCTGCCGGCACGCGCTGCACGCGCCTTGGCCCCGACCTGGCCATCATCGGCTAGGCGCACCGTCGGGAAACTGGCCCGCCAGCGCCGGACGCGCGGGCTCGACGTCGATGGTGCGCTCGTCACCGGCGCGCCGCACGCGGAAGCGGGCGCGCCCGTCCTTCTGCACCTGCGCCGGCGCCGCCACCAGCGCGTCCTCGGGGCGCGCCAGCACGACGCCGTTCACCTCGAGCACCACGTCGCCGTCCTGCAGGCCGCACGAGCGCGCCACCGGGCCGGCCTTCGCCACCAACAGGCCGAGGCTGCCGTCGAGCTGGGGCGTCACCAGTGAGCCGTGCAGCACCACCTCGGGCCCGCGGCGCGCCAGCAGCGCCGCCGCCTCGCGCGTCATGGTGAAGGTGTCCTTGGCCTCGCCGGGCGCGCAGCGCACCTCGGTGGGCGCGCGCGGCACCGGCGTGAGCGCGAACCAGCGCTCGCCGTGACGAACGCGGCCGTCCTCGACGGGCAGGTTCTTCGGCCAGGCGCCGGTGCGCTCCTTGGCGACGAGCGCGGCGCCGGCCTCCTCGAGCAAGGCCTGGTCGGCGCGCGCGTCGTCGAGCGCGCGCGCCAGCTCGGCGTCGGCGCCGGGCGGCACCACCAGCTCGGTGGTCGGCCGCAGCGCGGCCGCCAGGCGCGCGATGGCGTTGGGCGCGAGCAGCCCGTC
Source organism: Deltaproteobacteria bacterium (assembly GCA_016177705.1). GTDB lineage: Bacteria > Myxococcota > UBA727 > UBA727 > VGSZ01 > JACOUT01. Next base: position 96 of record JACOUT010000010.1, on the reverse strand, counting down.
GTCGGCGAGCGCGAAGGTGAGGTCGCGCGCGCGGCTCGCGAGCGCGAGCGCGAGCGCGCGCGAGGTCGCGCTGCCGCCGGTGGCGCGCGCGAGCAG
>JACOUT010000011.1:0-385000 GCA_016177705.1 Deltaproteobacteria bacterium | reverse complement strand
GCTTGTCAAGCATTCGCGTGCGGCGTTTGACTACACGAGTTTTCTCTAGCTATTTCAGTGTGTTGTGGCGGTGGTCGGCAGCAGGCGCCGAGCGATCTCCGACCGATCGGCGGCCTTGATCCGGTGCGTCCGCAAGATCGCGGCGAGATCACCGAGGGCCTGTTCGAGGCGCTCGTTGACCACCAGGTAGTCGTACTGTGCCAGGCCAGCGGCGATCTCGGCGCGTGCGGCGGCAAGGCGGCGCTCGATGACGTCGTCAGCGTCGGTAGCTCGTCGACGAAGGCGCTGCTCGAGCTCGGCCATCGACGGCGGCAACACGAAGATCAGCACGCTCTCCGGGTAGGCGCGCTTGATCTGCATGCCACCTTGCACGTCGATGTCGAAGACGACGTCGCGCCCGGCGACGAGGTGCTCCTCGGTGAAGTCGCGCGACGAGCCATAGTGATTCCCGTGCACCTGCGCATGCTCGAGGAAGGCGGCGCGCGCGATCATGGCCTCGAAGGTGGCCACGTCGACGAAGTGGTAGTCGACGCCGTCTTCCTCGGCGCCGCGCGGCGCGCGCGTGGTCGCCGAGATCGAGAGCGCCAAGGATCGATCGCTGTCGAGCAGCAGGTGCGAGAGCGTGGTCTTGCCGGTGCCGCTCGCTGCCGAGAGAACCACGGGGAAGCCGCGTCGCGCCACGTCATCACTCCACGTTCTGCGCCTGCTCGCGCAGGCGTTCGATCTCGCACTTCAGTTCCACCACCAGGTGTGTCGCCGACGCGTCCTGCACCTTGCTGCCTGCCGTGTTCGCCTCGCGCAGCAGCTCCTGGCAGAGGAAGTCGAGCTTGCGGCCCGAGGGCTCGGTCGCGGCGAGCAGCGAGCGACCGAGCTCGACGTGCATCGCGAGGCGCTCGAGCTCCTCGGTGACGTCGAGGCGGTCGGCGAGGAGCGCGGCTTCCTGGGCGAGCCGGCCCGCGTCGACCTCGACGGCGAGGGCGCGCACACGGGCGGTCAGCCTCTCGGCGGCGCGTTGCGGCGCGTCGATCGCGCGGCCGCGCAGCTCCGCCGAGAGGCGGGCGATGGTGATGAGGCGCTCCTCGAGGAGGTGCCCGAGGGTCTCGCCCTCGCGCGCGCGCGACTGCTCGAGCCCAGCGAGCGCCATCGTGACCGCCTCGAGGAGCAGCGGCGCGGTGTCGGCCGCGGTGGGCGCGGCGTGGCGAAGCTGCAGGCCTGCGCGCAGCAGATCTCCCTCGGTGATCCCTGGCACGGCGGCGATCTGCTCTCCGACGCGGCGCACTTCGCCGACCAGCGCGATCAATCCCTCGACGTCGAGGGCGGCGCGCGCCGCGCTGAGGGTCTCGATCTCGCAGGTGACATCGACGCGACCGCGCTGCACCGTGGACTGCACGAGGCGCAGCACCTGCGCCTCCTGGGGCGCGCTCTCGCGCGGCAGGCGCACCTTCACGTCAAGCCCCTTGTGGTTGACGCTCTTGACGTCGACGACGATCTGCAGGTCGCCGCGCCTAGCGACGCCGCGGCCGTAGCCGGTCATGCTGCGCATGGGCGCTCCTTGGCAGGCGCGCGCGCGCCGCTCACAGCGGCCCCGTCACCGCGACCCCTGCCCCGCCGGCGAGCGGCAGCGGCGCCACCACCACGCCGCGGCGTCGCGCGCGGCCCTCGAGATCGAAGTGCAGTAACCAGGCGGCCGCGCCGCTCGCCACGCCCACCGCCGAGCCGACCACCACGTCCTCGAGGTGGTGCCGGTTGTCGCTGACGCGCGTCGCCGCCACGAAGCCGGCGCCGCCGAGCGCGCCGACGACGGCGATGGCGCCGAGCGGGCGTACCCACTCGGGTGTCGAGGCGCCCCAGACGTGCTCGCTGCCGACGGCGAGCGCGAGGAACGTGGCGGCGGCGAAGCTCGCCGAGGCGTGGCCGGAGGGGAAGGACTTCATGCCGTCGTACAGCTCGGCGCGATCGATCTCGAAGCCGTCGTCGACAGCGGCGCAGTCGAGCTCGGCCTCGGTCTCGATGACACCCGCGCAGGCGGCGCGCAGGTAGCGCTCGCGGAAGTCGGGGCGCAGGCGACCGAAGGTGAGCTTGAGTGCCTCGGTGGCGAGGTAGCTCGCGAACACCGCCTCGGCGCCGCCGAGCAGCAGCGCGTTGGTGCGGTGCAGGTCGCGGCGCAGCGCGAGGTCGAGGCCGGCCTCGGCCAAGAGCGGCGCCGCGATCATCAGCGCCAGCGCGCCGGAGCCGATCTTCTCCTGCACCATGGGCCGACCGATCACGTCGTCGAGGCGGGGATCGAAGATGACCGACTCGTCGGGCTTGGTCAGCTCGATGCTCGGCCCCATGAGGGCGGGCAGCGGCTCGATGCCGCTGGTGACGTCGGTGGCCCACAGCGCGCCCACCGCCACGACCGCGAGGTACTCGGCGCCGTACCAGGCGAGGTAGTGCCCCGGTTGATCGGCGTCGAAGAACGACGGCTCGGGCATCGCGGGTCCGGCGGGCGGCGGGACGGCGGGCGGCGGCAGCACGGCCGGAGCGAGCGCGGGTGGCGCAGCCTCGGCCGACGGCACGGCGGTCGGCGGGATCTCGGGTGCGAGCGCCGCGGGCGGCGGTGCCGCAGGTGGCGGCGTGGCGGGCGGCGGCGCGGGCGGCGGCGCCGCCTCCTGCGCGCGCGCGGCCGCCACGGCGAGCACGGTGACGACGACGACGAAGGCGCGAAGGCTCATGCAGCTCCCGGTCCCAGCCGTCGGCCCACCGCCTCCGCCAGGACGTGGATCGATACCACGGAAGCGAGCACGCAGAGGCCCGGCCACAGCGCCAAGGAGGGCTGGTCGTGCAGCGCATCTTGCGCGTGGCGCAGCAAGTTGCCCCAGGACGCCGCCGGCGGCTGCACGCCGAGGCCGAGGTAGGAGAGCGCTGCCTCCGCGAGGATGTTCCTGCCGACGTCGATGGCGGCGGCGACCAGGATTGGCGGCAGCGCGTTCGGCACCACGTGCACGCGCAGCAGGCGCGCGCTGCCGGCGCCGAGCGCGCGGCCGGCCTCGACGAAGCCGAGCGCCGCCACGCGCCGCGCCTCGCCGCGCGCGATGCGGGCGACCCCCATCCAGCCGAACAGCCCGAGGATGACCACCAGCTTGACCACGGCGCCGGTCGACGACGACGAGGGCGCGCCGAAGCGCATGGCCGAGACCAAGAGCAGGAGCGGCAGCAACGGGATCGCCAGCATGGTGTCGATGAGCGCCGTCAAAGCGCGATCGACGCGCCCGCCGAGCAGGCCGGCGGCGCTGCCGATCAGGGTGCCGAGCACCGTCGAGACGAGCGCGGCCCCCACGCCGACCGCCAACGAGACGCGCGCGCCGTAGAGCAGGCGCGTGAACACGTCCTGACCGATGGCGTCGCAGCCAAGCAGGTGCGGCCAGGAGGCGGCGCAGCCGCGCAGCGCCAGGTCGGGTCGGGTGGCGGCGACGCCAAGCGCGCTCTCGACGAGGGGCGCGCCGAGCCCGGCGAGCGCGAGCGCCACCAACACCACCATCGCCGCCCTGGCGCGGATCGGCAGCGCGCTCACGCGGGGCCTCGGCGCACGCGGGGATCGAGCACGGCGTGCAGCAGGTCGGCCGCCAGGTTGGCGGCCATGACCAAGAGCGCGCTCACCAGGAAGACCACGACGGCGACGTAGGAGTCGTTGTGCAGGATGGCCTCGTATTGCAGGCGGCCGACGCCGGGCCACGCGAACACGGTCTCGGTCAAGAGCGCGCCCGCGAACAGTTGCGGGATGGCGAGCGCGACCACGGTGACGAGCGGCACCAGCGCGGTGCGCAGCGCGTGGCGCGCCACGCCGAGCTGGCCAAGCCCCTTGGCGCGCGCGGTGCGCACGAAGTCGAGCGGCAGCGCCTCGAGCACGCCGGCGCGCACGAAGCGCAGCCACTGCGCGGCGTAGACGAGCGTGAGCACGAGGGTGGGCAGCACGGCATGCCAAAGGCGATCGGCGAGCACGGCGCCGAGGTCGCCGCCGAGGCCCGGCGTCTGGATGCCGCCGGCCGGCAGCACCTGCAGGCCGGCGGCCAGCACGACGATGCCGATCATGCCTAGCCAGAACGCCGGAACCGATAGGCCGGCGAGGCTGAGCGCGCCGACCACGCGATCGAGCGCGCCATCTTTGCGTAGCGCGGCCAGGGTTCCGAGCGGGATGGCGAGCAAGAGCGAGAGCAAAAAGGCGGGCAGCACCAGCGCCACGGTGTTCTGCACTCGCCCGAGGCGCCCGATTCGGTTCGCCACGCCCTCGGGCAGGGTCGCGCCGCAGTCCGCCGCGCACTCGGCGCCAAACAGCAGCTCCCAGACCGGGCGCTTGTACGTCGACGACCAGCCGAGCGCCTCGGTGTCACCGACGAGCGCGAACAGCGCGCCGCGCTGCCACTGGCTCGAGGGCTTGGTGCCGTGGTCGACGGCGACCGCCGTCACCGCCGTGCCAATACCGGTCGCGAGCTCGATGCCGATCACGGTCTGCCCGGGTTCGTCGAAGCGGGCGATCAGGCGGCCGCGCTCCACGCGCCCGGGGCCGCGCACCACCGTGACGGCGTCGGCGAGACCGAGGGTCGCCAGCTCGACGTCGACGGCGTCGCTTGCGTCTGCGGCGAGGAGGCGTGCGACGCGGACGCCGTGCTGTGGCCCGGACCGTGCCGCCGATGCCAGCGCCGCCTCGCCGCGCCCGCCGACGCCGGCCGCGTGCTCGGTGGAGCCGCCGAGCTGACGATCGTCGTCGTCGAGCGTGGCCGGTTGCTCGGGCGGCACCAGGGTTGCGGGGTCGGGCGGCGCCACCAGCACCTCGAGCCACGCGAGCGCCTCGAGCCCCGTGGCGACGTCGCGGACCAGCAGTGGGACCTGGTACGCGCCCGGCGCACGGAGCGCCGCGCGCAGGTGACCGCCCTCGACCACCAGGCCCCCGATCGGCTCGACCGTGGCGCCGGCGACGGTGGGCAAGGGGACGTCGAGCTCGAAGGCGCCGTCCGCCGCCAGCTCACCGACCACCGGCGCGAGCTGCGGCGGCTTGGGCGGACTGAGCGGCTGCGGATGCCCGACCAGCCAGCGCCACCAGCGCACCGGCCAGGGCCGATCGAGGCCGCGCAGGCGCTTGAGCCGCGCCACGTCGTCGGGCTGGACGTTCGGGTTCGAGAGCACCAAGAGGTCGACCGGATCGCCGGGCAACGCCTCCATCACGCCAAAGAGCGCGAACGACAGCAGCAACAGCGTGGCCGCCATCTGCGCGAGGCGCGCGAGCGCGCGGCGCCCGATGACGACGGCGCCGCGCCGCCGCGCGTTGGTGGTCACGGCGGCCACGCCCACTCGCCCGCGTTCCACGCCTGCGACTGCAGGATGCCGACCGGCCGCCAGCCGCGAAACCCTTTGGGGATGACGCTCACCTCGGTGCGGAAGTAGAGCGGCAGCTGCGGCAGCGCCTCGGCCAGCACCGCCTCGAGCTGTTGCGCCGCCGCCGCGCGCTTGCCGTCGTCGAGCTCGGTGGCGATCTGCGCGAGCAGAGCGTCGGCGCGCGCGTCGCAGAAGCCGGGGAAGTTCTGGCCCCGCCAGCCGTTGTCCTCGCGCGGGATCTGGTCGCAGCGCCAGAAGGCCTCGTTCACCTGGATGGGATCGAGCGACCAGGTGAACATGGCGAGCCCGGTGAACTTGCGGTGGCGCATGGTGTCGCCGAACAGGATCTTGGCGGGCAACAGCTCGATGACGACGTCGACGCCGAGCGCGCGCCACTGGGACACCAGCACCTGCGCCACCTGCTCGCGCAGCTTGTCGCCGGCGGTGGTGACCAGCGTCAGGCGCAGCGGCTGGCCGTCCTTCTCGCGCACGCCGTCGGCGCCCGGCCGAAAGCCGGCCTCGTCGAGCAGCGCGGCCGCGCGCGCGACGTCGTGCGCGCGCACCGGCAGCGCGGCGTTGTGGTACGGCGAGCCGGTTGGGCGCGTGCCGTGCGCCACCTCGAGCTTGCCGCCGAACACCGCGGCGACGAGCCCCTGGCGATCGAGCGCGAGCAACAGCGCCTCACGCACGCGACGATCGGCGAGCAGCGGGTTGTCGAGGTTGAGGTCGAGGTGCTCCCAGTGGAGCGCCGGCGTGAACACCACGTCGAAGCGCGGATCGTTCCTGGCCGCGAAGGCGAGCGCCTGGTCGAAGGTGAGGCCGATGACCGAGATGGCGTCGATGCTGCCGGCGAGCAGGTTGGCCTCGAGCGTGGTGGTCTCGGGGATGATGCGCCAGACGATCTCGTCGAGGTGCGGCGCCGGCACGGCGTGCGGGTTCCTCACCGCCACCACGTGGCTGCCCGGCACCCACTCCTTGATGGTGAAGGCGCCACCGAGCGTGGGCGCGGCGCCGTACGGCGACTCCTTCAGCTTGGCGCCAAGGCGGGTGAGCTCGGGCTCGACGAGGTGGCGCGGCAGCACCTCGTGGTTTCTGAACACCGCGTAGTAGGCGTAGGGCTCGCGCCAGGTGACGACGAGCGTGCGCGCGTCGGGCGCCGCCATGTCGAGCACGCGCTCGGCGATGGTGCGATCGACGATCTCGATGGACGGGTCTTGATAGAGCCGCCAGGTGAACACGAAGTCGTCGGCCGTGACCGGCGCGCCGTCCGCCCAGCGCAGGCCCTCACGCAGGCGCCAGGTGACGCGCATGCGCCGCTGCCCGCCCTCGTCGAACAGCACCACGCCGCCGTTGTCGACCGTGGGGATGGTCTCGGCGGCGACGGGGATCAGGCGCCAGCGCTCGTCGAACACTGTCAGCGAGAGCGCACCCGGCCGACCGATGTGCTCGGACGCGTTCATCTGCTTCATCGGCATCCACAACGTGTCGGGCTCCTGCGTGATGCCGACGACCAGCCGGTTCTTGCGTGGGGCGGCGGCCGGCGCGTCACGCCGACAGGCGGCCGACCAGGGCATCGCCAGCACGAGCAGCAGCACGACTACGAGGCGGCGCATCGGGCCACGATCCCCCGCTGCGGTGCGCGAGACAAGCGCGGCGTACGCGACGAGCACTCCGCGATGGGCGGGCGCCGCCGGGCGCGCTCTGGTAGCGTCGCGCCGTGACCCGGGACCAGGACAACGACGGTCTGATCACGCTGCCGAGCGGCGGTCCGCCCGACCCCAAGCAGATCGGCAGCGCGCGCATCGAGGCGCGCATCGCCGTCGGCCCCTACAGCCGCATCTACCGCGCCGTCGATCTCGAGCGCGGCCGTACCGTGGTGGTCAAGGTGCTGGCCGCCGAGACCGACACCGAGGTCGCCGGCCGCTTCCTCGACGCCGCGCAACGGCTCACCGGCCTGGTCGATCCCCACGTCGTCGAGGTGCTCGGCAGCGGCATGGAGGGCACCACGCCCTGGGTCATGCTCGAGTACCTCGACGGCACCGACCTCGACGCGGGCTCGCGCCGCGAGCTGACCATGATCCCCGCCACCGCCATCCGCGTGGTGCTCGACGCCGCGGCCGGCCTGCACGCCGCGCTGGCCCGTGGCGTGCTGCCCGGCGACGTGCGGCCGCGGCACCTGTTGCGCCACCATGGCGTCACCAAGGTGACGGGCTTCGGGCTCTCGCCGCCGTTTCAGACCGCGCAGGGGCGGCGGCTGCGCGGGCACCCCGCGTACGTGGCGCCCGAGGTGGCGCAGGGCGCCAAGCCGACCGCGCAGAGCGACCTCTATTCCCTTGGCGCCACGCTGTTCGAGCTGGTGGTGGGGCGCCCGCCGTTTGGCGCCGCCGGCAACGACGCGCTGGTGGCGTGCGCGGTGCACGAGCCGCCGCCGACCTTCGCCGGCGTCGGCGTCGAGGTGCCCGAGCCGCTCGAGGAGCTGTTGTCGCGGCTGATCGCCAAGGCGCCCGAGCGGCGCTTCGCCGATCCCGCCGCGCTGTTGCTCGCCGGTACCGCCATGCTGCCGGCGCTGCGGCGGCTGGTGCTGACCGACCCGGCGGTGGTGGTGGAAGACGGCCGCCAGCTCGGCCTGCGCCTGCCCTTGCCCGAGGGCGACACCTTGCTCGGGCGCGTGCCGGGCGAGGGGCTTGCCATCGACGACGCGCGCGTCTCGCGGCGCCACGCCATCATTCATCGCCGGGGCGACGAGCTCGAGGTCGAGGATCTCGGCAGCAGGAACGGCATCCGCGTCAATGGCGTGGCGGCACGGACGCACAAGCTGTGCCCGGGCGACCGCATCGCCATCGGCGACACCGTGCTGCGCATCGACGGCGACCGACCGCCGCCCACGGTCGAGCTGCCCGCCGCCGTGCCGGCGTCGCCGGTGCGTGGCGCCTTCGGCGACGTCGAGATCGCGCACGGACCGGCGCAGCAGGCAGGCGCGGCCGCGCTGTCGATGCCGGGCGGGGCGAGCACGGCGGCGCGCCTGCACATCCTCGGCCGCTTGGCGCCGCTGTTGGCGTCGCGGCCGAGCGCGCGCCTGCTCGAGCTGAAGGCCGAGGTGCTCGGCGTGCTCGGCGCCGCGCTCGGCGCCGACCAGAGCGCCTTCGTGCGCGTCGATCGGGGCCAACCGGTGTTCGAGGCGAGGTCAGGCAACGAGGCCAAGGTGCTGTCGTGCGTGCTGCCGGCGCTCGAGCGCGCGCTGCCGGGCCAGATGGCGTTGGTCAGCTCGGTGCGCGTCGGTCAGGACGACCGCTGGGGCGTGATGCTCGCTCCCGTCACCGAGGGAGGTGTGGTGGCGGCGTACCTGGTGCTGGTGCGCCACCAGAGCAGCTTCGACGACGCGGCGCTGTCGACCCTCGAAGGCGCCTGCGCGCTCCTGTCGCTGCGCTCGCCGACGCTGCCGCCGCGCGAGTAACGGAATGGCACACCGAAGCTGATTGCTCTAAGAGGGGTGCAGGTGACCCCGATGCGCATCCTCGCTCCCCTTCTCATCGTCACGCTCATCGTCATGCTCGCCGCCTCGTGCGCGCCCGCGCTCATCCCGGGCACGAGCGTCGAAGACTCGCCCGAGAACCGTCAGGTGCTCGAGTTCCTCAACAAGTACCGCAAGGCCGTGATCGAGAAGAACCTCGACGGCGTGGTCGGGCTGTGCGCCGAGGACTACTTCGAGGACAACGGCACCGTCGAGCAGAAGGACGACTACGGCCTCGCGCAATTGCGCGACAAGCTCGGGCGCGCTCTTGGCCAGACCAAGGAGATCCAGCTCGAAATCATCGTGCAGGCCATCGAGCGCGATCAGGCCAAAGAGCACGCGCCGGTGCGCGTGGTGTACCGCTACAACCAGCGCGCGCTGGTGGCGTTCCCGGCCGGCGAGAAGTGGATCACGGTCAGCGATGTCAACCGCCTGGTGCTGCGCGATGACGCGGCGGGTGGCTTCCTCATCACGTCGGGACTCTGAGTCGCCAGTGGCGTCGGCTGGGCTCCCGCTCTCCGCGCCGGTCGAGCGCTACGCCGCCATGCGCGCCGCGCTCGACAAGGTGGCGTTTCTGCGCGCGCTGCCCGGCGCGGTGGTGCTGATCCGTCTCGACGAGCGCGGCGGCGACGACGAGCCCGCTCCCTGGGCGTTTCGCGGCAGCGGCCTGCCCTTCCCCATCGACGTGCCCGCGTCGGGCGAGGACGTGTTCTTGAGCATGGAGGAGACGCCGAGCGAGCCGACGCAGGAGCGCCCCATAGGCTCGAGCGCGCCCTCCGACTCGGACTGCGACTCGGACGCTGGCCCACGGCCGCGCAAGGCGCCGCCCGCGCCCGCGGGCAAGACCGGCGCCAAGAGCAAGGGCAAGGGTAAGGGCAAGCGCGGCCAGGCGCCGACGCCGACCGAGGAGGCCAGCCCCTTCGACCGCACCGCCACGGGCCCGATGTTCTCGCTGTCGCTGCCCGCCGCGCGCGGTCGCGCCACCGTGCACGTGGTGCCGCACGGCACCGAGGCCGTCATCGGCCGCGACAAGAGCTGCGACGTGGTCGTGCCCGAGCGCAGTATCTCGAAGAAGCACGCGCGCCTCCTGCTCGAGGCCACGCGCGTCGCCGGCGCGCGCGCGCGTGGCGCCAACAAGGCGCAACTGCGCGTGGTCGACCTCGGCTCGCAAAACGGCGTCGCCATCAACGGGCGCAAGCTGCCGACGGGTGGCCAGGACACCATGGGCTCGGGCGACGTGCTCGACCTGGGCGACGTGTCGCTGCTGGTGCTCGACGCCGGCGAGTTCTGGGACGGCCTGCCGCGGCTCACGGACGGGTGACGGCGGAGGCGGGCGAGCCGTCCTCGGCGTCCGCCGACAGGTCGAGCGCGAGCAGGCGCGCGGGATCGACGTAGAGGTCGCCGAAGCGCACCGAGAAGTGCAGGTGCGGCCCGGTCACCTGCCCGGTGGCGCCGACCGCGCCCAGCCCCTGCCCTTTCTCGACGGCGTCGCCGGCGCGCACGTCGATGCGCGACATGTGGAAGTACATGGTGAACAGCGACTGGCCGTGATCGACGACGACGGTGCCGCCCGAGTAGAAACGCTCGACCGCGAGCACCACCCGGCCGCGCCCGGTCGAGGTGATGGGAGCGCCGACCGCACCGTCGAGGTCGAGGCCGAGGTGGCGGCTCTTCTTCTTGTCGTTGTAGGTGCGCTTGGTGCCAAACGGCGAGGTCTCGACGCCGGGCGTGGGCCGCGCGAACGAGCCGCGCCACAAGCGCTCCGGCGTCTTCTTCGAGAGCGCCGCGGTGAGCGCCTTGGCCTCGCGCGCGGCGCGCTTGCGCTGCGCCAGGGTCGGCTTGACGAACTTCTTGCTGACCGTCAGGTGCCGCTCGTCGTAGGGCGCCTCGACGATGGGCGCCGGCTTCTTCCAGCTCACGGCGCTGCCGTCTTGTAGCGTCGCCTCGAGCGCGAGCGGCAGGTGGCGGCGGCGCTGCTCGATGCCGACCGGGGCGAGCACGAGCCAGCTCCTGCGATCGGCGGAGGCAGGCAACACCACCAGGGGCACGTCGCCGATGGTGCCGGTGAGCGAGACCATCGGCGGTCGGGACGCCGGGCTCGTCACCTGCACCAGCGTGGCGCGCCCGGTGGGGAGGCCCTCGCTCGGCCAGGCGACCTCGAGAGCGCCGCTCGGCGCCCCAAGAGGTGCGCCGGCGGCGGACAGCAGCAGCGCGAGCAGGCCGTGGGACGTCACGTCGCCTCCCGGTGGCTGCCTTGGGCGAGCCCGATGAGCGCGGCGAAGCCACGTCGCCGCATCGCTTGCAACGCCTCGAGGCGGGCGAGGAAGTCCCGGTAGTCCAGGCGATCGCGCGTGGCGTGCTCGCGCTCAGGGCGCGGCAGCTCGAAGTCGCGCGCACGCGACGCGGTGAAGCGCAGCGCGGCGAGCTGTGTTTCGAGGTAGAGCCCGCGCCGCTCGCTCGGCGCCAGCGGCCGCACCTCGCGGTAGCCCTGTACGAGCGCGCGGCACAGCGTCGCGTCGAAGGCGCGCTCGGCTTGCCGCCAGCACCAGGCGCACAGCGCGATGCCGAGGTCGAGCGCCAGGTGGTCGGTGCCCGCCATCTCCCAGTCGAAGACCGCCACCAATTGCTCGCGCAGCCATTTGGTGTTGTTGGGGAACAGATCGCCGTGCACGACGCCGCGCGGCAGCAGGCGCCGGCCGCGGCGCAGCACGGCGAGCTCGGCGGCAAGGCGTGCGCCCAGCTCGGCGGTGACGGGGCTCTGCAGCAGCTCGTCGACGAAGCGCGCGACCACCGGCAGCCCGTAGGGGTTCGGCCGTCGCAGCCGCACGCAGCGCAGCGCCAGGTGCGCGCGCGCCAGGAAGGCGCCGATCTGCACCGCGTGGCCGGCGCCGATCTCGAAGGGTGCCAGATCGCGCCCGGGCAGCTCGGCGAACACGGTGGCCCACACCGGCCGCCCGGCGCGCATTTCGAGCAGGTAGAAGCTGCCGCCAATGCGCGTGGGCACGATGGCGGGCACCACCACGCCGCCGAGCGCCGCGCCGCCGAGCGCGCGCAGCACCGCGCGCTCGGCGAACACGTCGTCGGTGGACTTGCCCTCGTTGATGCGCAGGAACCAGGCGCCGCGATCGGTCTCGAGCCGGTAGGTGGTGTTGATGCTGCCGGCCGCCACGCCGTCGGCGCGCACCAGCTCCGCCTGGTCGTCGTAGACCGAGACCAGCGCGCGTAACGCGACTTCGTCGAGCGTGGTGTAGACCGCCACCGGGGTACCGCCTCCGCCCGCGAGCTTCGCCGTTCCCCCGGCCCAGCGCCACGTTGCCACCACTGGTCGCCCTGGGTGGCTCGGGAACGGAAATGGGCGGCGGACCGCCGGCAGAGGTAGCCTCGGGCGATGCCGCGCATGCGCCTTGGCGACATGTTGATCCGCGCCGGGCTGATCGACGAGATGCAGCTCAACTCCGCGCTCGCCCACCAGCGCCAGTGGGGCGGCAAGCTCGGCGACATCCTGGTGCAGCAGGACGTGCTCGACGAGATGATGCTGTGGCGCGGCCTGTCACGGCAGCTCGACGTGCCGCTGGTGTCGCTCACCGACGTGCGCATCGCGCCCGAGCTGTTGTCCGCCCTGCCCGCCGAGATGTGCGAGCGCCTGGAGATGATCCCGATCGCACGCGATGACCGCTCCATCACCATCGCCACCAGCGACCCGAACAACATCGGTGCGCTCGACGAGGTCGCCTTCCGCACCGGCCTCAAGGTCAAGACCGTGCTGGCGCCGGCGCGCGAGGTCGAATGGGCGTTGCGCTCGGGCTATCACGGCGAGCGCGCCCCCTGCCCGCCGCCGCGACAGAAGCGCCGGTTCGACACTGGCTTCGAGACCATGAACGCGCCCACCGCAGCGAGCCCGTTGCCGAGGTCGCCGTCGCGGCCGCCCCAGCCGGGGGTATCGCTGCCCCCGCAGTTCGCGACGTCGTCGCCACCGCCGATGGCGTCGCAGAGCGCGCCGCCCCCCTTCCTGAGCACACAGCCGAGCCCGCAGCTGCGCATCGCGTCCCTGCCCCACGCGCACACGCCGGTGCCGAACACGCCCATCGCCGAGCTGGCCGCGGCGCGCATGGGAGCGGCGCCGCAGGCGCGCATGGGGGGGCTGCCGGGCGCGTCGACGCTCGCGCCGCCCGCCGGCGCCGGCATCGAGGCGCCCACCACCGAGGAGCAGCTCGCGCAGGCCAACGAGATGCTGCGCGCGCTCGTCGAGCTGTGCATCCAGCGGGGCGTGTTCACGCGCGACGAGCTGTGGGCGCGGCTGATGACGAAGTGACGGGTCCCGTCAGGTCATCCTGATCTTGAGACGCACGCGTCCGAGGTCGAGCAGGTCGCCGTTCTTGAGCACGGCCATGTCGATGTCGGTGCCGGCGAGCGAGATGGCTGCGGTGCGCCCCGCCCGGTAGACCACCACCGCGCCGCCGAGGTGCAACAGCGTGAGGTGCCACGGCAAGAGTCCGGCCGACTTCGGCAGGGACAGCTCGCAGCGGGCGTCGGTGCCGACGCGCGTCACCGTCTGCGACAGCGGCAGCTGCGTGTAGGGCTTGCCGGCGAGCGTCACCTCCACGGTGACGAGCGAGCCGTCGGGCGCGTTGGACAGCGCCTTCAGCAGCTCGGCGTCACGCGGCCAGGCGTGGCCGCCGCTGCCTGCAGAGGTGCTGGTGCGCTCCGACTGCTTGCCGAGCTCGCCCTCGGTGCCTACCTCCTCGGCGAACTCCTCGGCCTCGCGGAAGGCGCGGTCGGCCTCGGCGTCGAGGTCGGCCGCCGAGTCGCCGATCTCGAGCTGGGCGATCAAGTCGGTGGTGTTGCCCGGCTTCTTGGCGTCGTCGTCGGCCTCCTCGTCGAGCAGCGACGACGGCTCCTGGTCCTGGCTCGCCGCCTCGAACTCGTCGCCAAGGAACGACCCTTCGCCGAGGTCAACCAGCTCCGACTGGGAGCCCGCCGCCGGCTTGCCGGAGGCGACGCTGTCGGCGATGGGCGCGGGCCCGCGCATGCTGTGCAGCCGCACCGCCGCCTTGCCCGCGCCCGGATCGCCGCGGCCGGTCTCTTTGTGCGACAGGTCGTCGAGAGGGTGCTCGTCGGACGGGGGCGTGAAGCTCGCGCCATGGAAGCCCACCTCGACGTTGCCGTCTTCCAGGTACAGCACGGCATAGTCGTAGAAGTTGAGCAGGTCGCCGTGCTTCAGCTTCTTGTTGTTGGGGATCCGCTGGTTGTTGACCCAAGTGCCGTTCTGGCTACCCAGGTCCTCGACGTAGACGTCCCTGCCGCGCCGCTCGATCTGCGCGTGCTTGCGCGACAGACCGAGCAGCCCGATGACGACGTCGCACTGCTTGCTGCGCCCCACCGTCAGCTTGGCGGCTCCGATGGGGTGCCGGCTCACCTCCATGCCGTTGTAGAGCAGCACCAACGTGGGATCGCCTTTTTGCGGCCGCGCCTTCTTGGTGCGGTCCTCGCGCTCCTCGGGCTCCTCGTCGCCCTCGAGCGAGACCTCGACGTCGATGTCGGGCTCGGGCTCGCGGGCGGGCGGCTCTGGCCTGGCTTTGCCGTTCTTCTTCGGCAGCTTGGCGTCGGCCTTGGCCTCGAGCTTGGCGGACCCCTTGGTGCCTGCCTTGGCGGGCGCCCTGGTCTCGTTCTCCGGCGGCGTCGGCCCGCGCGCCGGCGCGCTCTTCGAGCGAAAGACCGCGACGTAGCGGCCGAGCGTGATGCGGTCGTCGGGCGCCAGGTCGCTCTCGCCGACGATGCGCTGTCCGTTCAGGTGGACGCCGTTTTGCGCGCCGCAGTCGACCACCACGAAGCGCTCGCCGCGCCGCTCGACCCTGGCGTGGAAACGCGACAGCGAGCGGTCGTCGAGCACGATGTCGTTTTGCGGGTGGCGGCCCAGGCCGTAGACGGCCCGGCTCAGGACCACTTCGTCCAGGAAGTCGTCACCCCGGTAAATCTGCAACACCGACATCCGCGTAGCTCAATCTAGCGGATCCCGGCGCACGTCGTCGCCTTCCTGGCCGGAGCGCGACGAGGGCGAGCACCAGCATGCACGACGACGACGTGGAACCACCTTCGCACAGTGTCGGCGAAAAGCGCACATCGGGTGGCTCGTCGCGCTCGACGCCGTAGCACTCGCCCATGGGCTCGCCCGAGGGGTAGATGGCGCAGATGCCGTCGACGTCGTCGGACGCCAGGTCGCGCTTGCTCAGGTCGGCGCGCGGCGCAGAGGCATACATGGTGGCGGTGGCGTCGGCGCTGTGGTCGAGCCCGAGCACATGACCCAGCTCGTGCGTGATGGTGTTCTCCAGATCGAAGTCGACCGCGCAGTCGCCTGGGTCGCAGGCCGTGAAGTGGAAGCGGGAGTCGTTGACCTCGATGTCGGCGTCCAGCAGTTGGCCGCTGTGGCTCTCCCAGGTGACGGTGGTGATGGCGAGCGCGCCCATGGCATGCACCCAGGCGTCGAGCTCGTCGCCCTCCTCGTCATTGCGAAAGACCACGATGTTCTCGTTGTCGGGCGAGCCGGTGCCCGCGGCCCAGTCGAAGCCGATCAGGCGGCTATCGGTGGGCGCGCCCAGACGCGGCGAGATGTCGGTGCAGTCGCCGGCCCGCCCCCAGGTGCTGGCCGCGCGCTCGAGCACGGCCTCGATGTCGTCGGCGTCGAGCTCGGCCGACGCGCCGCTCCGCCGCAGCACCACCTCGCGCTCGTCCCACGCGATGCTCGGTCCGTCGTCGCCCGCACGCGTGCACACGAAGGCGGGCAGCGCGATCAGCGCCAGCACGGCCAAGGTCACGGCGCCCCCGCGAACGCACGCTCGAGCGAGGCGCGCGCCAAGGGCGCGGGCGCCAGCCCCGCAGGGGTGAAGGGTCGCAGCGCGCCGCCGTCGACGAGCCAGGCGCCCTGCCACAGGCCGACCACGGCGCGCGCGCCAGCCAGCACCTCGGCGCTCAAACACAAGAGGTAGCGCGCGCCGACGCGCAGCTCTGGGGTGCCGGGCACCTTCTGGGCGATGCCGGCCAGCTCGCCGCCCGGCAACGCCACCGTGACGACGGTCGGTGCGACGCCCGGCTCGGCCGAGCGCAGCACGCGCTCGACCCGCAGCTCGGTGACGGTGACGATGCGGCGCTCCACCCTTACGACGCGGGCGTCGAGCACGGTCGCCTCGACGACGAGCGCGCTCGCGGCCGCCACTTCCGCGGCGCTGCGCTCGGGCATGGTGGTGGCGCCCACGGGCAGCGTCAGCAAGAGCGCGGCGGCGAAGACGCCGAGACGGCGGCCGGCGCGACGATGCCGCGGCGGCTGCCGCGCGGTGGTCCGATCGAACATGCGAGGCACTCTACCAGCGCGCGGCCCGGGCTGCCGCGCGCGCGCCGACCGTGTCAGCTCGCGAACAGCTGATCGATCTGCCCGAGCAGCTTCTTGGCCTTGGCCTGCTCGATGGTGTTCTCGGGCGCGATCTCGGGGTCGACGTTCGGGTCGGCCGCGATCACGGCCTCGAGCAGCTCCTTGAACTTCTTCTTGCCGTCGCTGATGCCGTCGCCGTCGGTGTCCTTCTGCAGCTTGGTGCAGAGGAAGTCGGCGTAGAGCACCTTGGTGCCGAAGTAGTTGGGCGCGAGCTGGATGGCCTTCTCGAAGTTCTCCTTCGACTTGTCGAGGCTGCCGCCGGCGATGCCCGCGGTGGCGGCCTCGTAGCCGCCGAAGTAGCGCCAGGCGGCGGCGTAGAAGAACTCGGGCTCGAGAGACTTGACGTGCTCCATGGTGGCCTTGAGGTCGTCCTTGTACTTGAGCCTGGTGGCGAAGCCCTTGGACGAGGCCCACTTGCCGAGGTTGGCGGCGTACCAATACATCGCCGGCACCGCCTCCTTGGGCGCGAGCTTGATGGCCTCGGCGTGCTTGCCACTGTTGGCCATGGCGGCAGCGAAGTCCGGCGCCGCCAGCTTGAGGGCCGTGGTCGCCCAGTCGAGGCCCTTTTGGTACTCCTCGTCGCGGCCGGCCGCGTTGTCCTCGAGCATCAGGTAGCCGTCGCCCATCAGGTAGTGGCCGCGCGCCAACTTGGACGCCAGCTCGGCCGTGGGCGCCGCCTTGGCGGCCTCCTCCCACTTGGCGAGCGCGGCGGCGAGCTTGGCCTTGTCGCCGCGCTGCTTCCACAGCTCGTCGCCCTCGGTGGCGACGGCTACGGCGGCGGTGGCCCCTTCAGGCGTGGCGGCGACGGCGACGGGCTTCTCGGACCACTTGGCTTCGTGGGTGGTGGCGCAGCCGGCGCCGACGGCGACGGCGAGGCACGTGGTGACGATGATGTTGCGCATGAGATCTCCCCTCGGAAATTTTGGCCGTGCTAGCCGGCGAGCACGTCGGGGGGAAGGGGGCAGCGCCGGTTCCGTCAAGGGACATCGCAGAATCGAGCGAGGCAAGGCGGCCGGCGAGGCGCGAAGCGAGCATACTCCCCGTAGGTGAGCGAGCGCCGAAGTCGGCCAACGCAGCCGCAGCCGATTCTGCGATGGACCGTCAGCCTTTGGCCCGCGGGTGCGCGGCGTCGTACACCTTGGTCAGCCGCGCGACGTCGACGTGTGTGTATCGCTGTGTCGTCGACAGGCTGGCATGGCCGAGCAGCTCCTGGATGGCGCGCAGATCGGCGCCGCCCTCGAGCAGGTGGGTGGCGAAGGCGTGGCGCAGCTTGTGCGGGTGCACGCGGCCGCGCGCGCCCACGAGGACGCCGTAGCGCGCGAGGAAGCGGCGCACCTCGCGATCGTGCAGGCGCCCGCCGCGCGCCCCGAGGAAGAGCGCGTCGCCGCTGTCGTCGCCGGCGAGCGCCGGGCGGCCCTGCTCGAGCCAGGCGGTGAGCGCCGTGGCGCACGCGTCGTGGAAGGGCACGAGCCGCTCCTTCTTGCCCTTGCCGAGCACGCGCAGCCAACGCCCGGCCAGATCGACGTCGGCGCGGTCGAGGCCGCACAGCTCGGCGACGCGCAGGCCCGAGCCGTAGAGCAGCTCGACCACCGCGCGGTCGCGCAGCGGCACCTCAACCTGCGCTTCGTCCGGTTTAGCCGGCTGCCGAGCTTTGGGCGCGGCGCAGAGCGCGAACGCCTCCTCGACGCTGACGGTGCGCGGCAGCACCTTGGGGCGCTTGGGCGAGTCGAGCAGCGCGGCCGGCGAGGCGTCGATCAGCTTGTGCCGCTTGGCGTGCGCGAACAGCCCGCGTAGGGCGGACAGCTTGCGCAGCACCGACGTGGTCGAGTCGCTGTGGTGGCGCGCCGCCAGGAAACCGCGCAGCGCGATGTGGTCGACCTTCTTGAGGTTGGCGACGCCCGGGTGACCCTTGTCGACGAGGAAGGCCCTGAGCTGCGCGGCGTCGTTCGCGTAGTTGCGCAGCGTGTGCGCGCTCTTCCGCTCGACGTGCTCGAGATGCGAGAGCCAAGACGCGATGGCCTCGTCGAGAGTGTGCGCAACCCGTGCAGCAGGCTCGGGCGGACGCGAACGGCCCGTAACCCGGTCGCCACTCATGGGCGACGAGTGTGCCATGAACCTGGACGCCTTCGCACCGGTGATACAGTGCACCGCGAATGCCCTCGATGAACATGGTGTTGCCGCACGCGATCGCCCACGTCGCGCTGGCGGCGGAGCTGAAGAAACAACCGCACGATCTGTCCGAGCGCTTCCCCCATGGCGCGTTGGTGCTGCTGCGCACGGGAGGACAGCGAACCACGACGCCGCTGTCGGAGACGGTGCATGGCAACGACCCCGACGACGATCCGGTCACCGCCTCGGCCAACACGTGGTTCTTGGTCGCGCCGCTCGTCAAGAGCGACCGCAACGTGTTCCCCCACCTCACGGTCGGCAGGACCCGCAACCACGATGTCGTCATCATCGACGACACGGTGTCGAAGTTCCACGCGTCCCTGCGGATCGAGCAGGGCCGGCTGACCGTGCTCGACGAGGGCTCGCGCAACGGCACCACCGTCGACGCGAAGCCGGTCCCCGCGCGCGGCGCCGGCTCACCCGTCGTCGTTCCGTCGCACGCGACCATCTGCTTCGGCACGGTCGCGCTCGTTCACCTGTCGTCGAAGGATCTGCGCGCCTTCCTCGACGAGTTCACCAAGCGCTGACGATCGGCGCCGCGCGCGGCTACCGAGACGCGGCCGCGCGCCACCAGGCGTCGAGATCCCGGCGCGCGCGCTCCACCAGGCGGGCGCGCTTGTCGCCCTTGGAGAGCTTGCGGCGCTTCTGCCCGGCCGGGATCGGCTCGTCGCCGACGGGCGGGATCATCGCCCAGGTGACGTTGCAGGGCGTGTAGTCGGTGTTGCCTGGGGCGCGCAGCGAGCCGCGCGCGTGGCGCCACAGGCCGCCGAGCGCGGTGGTGGCGGGCGGCGGGTCGAGCGGTCTGCCGGCGAGCGCGTCCGCGAGCACCAGCGCGGTGGTGAAGCCGGACGCGATCGACTCGACGTAGCCCTCGACGCCGGTGATCTGGCCGGCGAAGGACAGCGACGGGCGCGCGCGCAGCGCGTTCCTCTCGTCGAGCACGGCGGGCGCGTCGAGGTAGGTGTTCCTGTGGATGGCGCCGTAGCGCAGGAAGCGCGCAGCCGCGAGCGCGGGGATGAGCGAGAACACCGCCCGCTGCGCCGGCTGCTTCATGCGCGTCTGGCAGCCCACCAGGTTGTAGGCGGTGCCGTGCACGTCCTCCTTCCTGAGCTGCACCACCGCGTGTGGCCAGCGGCCCGTGCGCGGGTCATCGAGGCCGACCGGCTTGAGCGGGCCGAAGCGCAGCGTGTCGAGGCCGCGCTCGGCCATCACCTCGATGGGCAGGCAGCCCTCGAAGTAGTGCGCCGCCTCGGCATGCTGCTGCTCGCCGTGCTGCGCGAGCTGCTCGGCGCTGACGCGATCGGCCTCGAGCAGGGCCGCGACGAAGGCCTGGTACTGCTGCTGGTCGAGCGGACAATTGAGGTAGTCGGCGCCCTCGCCCTTGCCCCAGCGCGACAGGAAGAACGCGGCGCCGGGCGGCGCGTCCGGCCCGTCTGCGAGCACCACGCTGTCGGCCTCCACGATGGGCGCGATGGCGTCGTAGAAGGCCAGGCGCTCCGTGCCGCACAGCCGGGTGAGATCGGCGGCGAGCGCGTCGGAGGTGAGCGGGCCGGTGGCGACGACGGTCGGCACGCCGTCGTCGGGGAGGGCCGTCACCTCGCCGCGTTGTAGCGTCAGCGCCGAGTGCGAGAGCAACGCCTGCTCGACGGCGGCGGCGAAGCGCTCGCGGTCGACCGCCAGGGCGTCGCCGGCCGGCACGCGGGTCTCGGCCGCGCACGCAAGCAGCAGCGAGCCGCAGCGCAGCAGCTCCTCCTTGAGCAGGCCGACCGCGTTCTCCGGGTTGGCGCTGCGCAGGGAGTTGCTGCACACCAGCTCGGCCAAATGGTCGCTCGTCTGCGCGGGCGTGCGTCGCGTGGGCTTCTGCTCGCACAGCTCGACGGCGAGGCCGCGCCGCAGGAGCTGCCAGGCGGCCTCGCAGCCGGCGAGCCCGCCGCCGATGACGCGCACGCGATCCATGCCGCTCGGTACCTAGCGATCCGCGCGCGCAAAAGGGGCACCCCGGCGACGGAAACCCACTATGGCCCCCGTCGCCGACGACCTGGCCGGCTGGCTCGCGCTCGACGCCGCGCGCGTGCCGGGGCGCGCGCGAGCGCTGGTGCGCGAGCGCGGCGCCGGCCGCCTGCTCGACGAGGGCGGGCTCGTGCTGTCCGACCCGCCGCGGCGCATCGCCTGGGATCCGCGGGCGGCGCGCGCGGCCGCCCTCCCTGCCCTGCGCTTCCTCGAGCAAGGTGGGCTGGCGCTCGGCGGGCCTGCTGACGCCGAGCTCGGGCGCGCGGCGGGCCGCAAGCGCCCGCCGCTGTTCCTGTACGGGCGCGGCGACGCCGGGCTGCTGAAGCGGCCGCGCGCCGTGGCGGTGGTGGGTACGCGCGAGCCGACGCCCGTCGGGCTGACGCGCGCGCGGCGCCTCGCGGAGGAGCTGGTGGACGCCGGCGCCGTGGTGGTGTCCGGCGGTGCGCGAGGCGTCGATCGCGCCGCGCACGAGGCGGCGATCGAGGCGGGCGGCGAGACGCTGTTCGTGCTCGGCCAACCGGTGCAGGCAGACCACGACGAGCGGCGCCTGTGGGTTCGTGAGGGGTGTGCCCGCGCGGCGGGGCGCACGCTCGCGGTGACGCCCTTTGGGCCCTTCGTGCCGCACCACCGAGGGCTTTACGCCGCGCGCAATTGGACGCTCGCGGCCCTAGCCGACGCGGTCGTGGTGGTCGAGGGGGCGGAGGGCTCGGGGACGCGCCACACGGCGCGCGCCGCGCACGCGCTCGGCGTGCCGGTGTTCGCGTGGCCGACCGACGCCGAGCGCCCGGGTGCCGCCATGCCAAACGCCTTGATCGAGGCCGGCCGCGCCAGCCCGCTGCCCGGGGACGCGGACGCCGCGGCACGGCGCATCCTGGGCGGGGCGACCCGGCCGATCGACGCCCGGGCGCGCGCCGCGCCGCGACCCAGGACCGCGGTCCACCCGTTGCTGGCAGCGTTGGCCCGCACGGGCGGCTGCCTGCTCGTCGACGAGGCCGCCCGGGCGCTCGCCATGCCGGTCGGCGACCTGCTGGCGGCAGCCGCGGAGCTCGAGGTCGACGGCCTGCTCGTCCGCGACGGCCCGGCGCTGCGCCTTCGCTGAGCCGTCATGACGCACCGGGCCGCACGACGAGAAGCCTTCGCGGCTCGCGCACGGGTGTGCTAGGCAGCCCGCGTCCCAAAGCTCGTGCACACCGAGGGTCAGCCATGATGAAGGGCGCCAAGGCGGACGTCACGCAGGTCATCGGCGACACGCCCATCGTGCGGCTCAACAAGGTGGCCGCGCACCTGCTGCCGCACGTCGAGATCTACGCCAAGCTCGAGTTCATGAACCCGGGCGGCTCCGTCAAGGACCGCATCGGCGCGTACATGATCGAGGTCGCCGAGCGCGAGGGCAAGATCAAGCCGGGCGGCACCATCATCGAGGCCACCAGCGGCAACACCGGCATGGGCCTGGCCATGGCCGCCGCGGTCAAGGGCTACAAGTGCATCTTCATCATGGCCGACAAGCAGAGCGAGGAGAAGCGCATCGCGCTCCGCTCGGTGGGCGCGCAGGTGGTGATCTGCCCGACCAACGTCGACGCCGAGGATCCGCGCAGCTACTACTCGGTGGCCAAGCGCCTCGCCGAAGAGACGCCCAACAGCTTCTACGCGCGCCAGTACTGGAACCCGGCCAACCCCGAGGCGCACTACCGCAGCACCGGCCCCGAGATCTGGCGGCAGACCGGCGGCGACTTCGACGCGCTCATCATCGCCATCGGCACCGGCGGCACCATGGTGGGCAACGCGCGCTACCTGAAGGAGCAGAAGCCTTCGCTCAAGGTGGTGGGCGTCGATCCGGTGGGCAGCATCTACTACGACCTGTTCCACACCGGGAAATGGCCCAAGCCGCACAGCTACTACGTCGAGGGCTTCGGCGAAGACTTCATGCCGGGCACCATGGACCTGAAGCTGATGGACGACGTGGTGCAGGTGAACGACCGCGAGAGCTTCGCCATGGCGCGCCGCCTGATCCGCGAGGAGGGCCTGTTGTGCGGCGGCTCCTCGGGCAGCGCGGTGGCCGGCGCCGTCAAGCTCGCCGAGCGCATCACGCGCGAGCCGAGGAGCGCGAGCACGCCGTACCGCATGCTCGTCATCATCCCCGACTCGTCGAGCCGCTACCTGTCGAAGTTCTTGAACGACGAGTGGCTGAAGGACGCGGGCCTGCTCGAGCGCGACGCGGGTCTGTTGCAGGGCTGCGTCGACGACCTGCTGAAGAAGAAAAAGGCCCAAGTGATGATCTCGGCGGCGCCGGGCGACGCGCTCGGCAGCGTCATCGACCGCATGAAGACGCACGGCATCTCCCAGCTTCCGGTGATCGAGGGCGACGGGCGCCTCATCGGCCTGGTCAGCGAGGTCAAGGTGCTCAACTCGCTCGTCAAGGGTGAGGTGACCATGAAGAGCCCGGTGGGCCCGCTCGCCGACATCAACGACGCGGCCATGGTCGAACGCGACACGCCGATCGCCACGCTGTCCGCCCACTTCACGCAAGGCAAGATCGCGGTGGTGCTCGACCGCGCCGCCGGCAAGACGCCCCAGGTGGTGGCGCTGCTCACCAAGATTGATCTCATCGAGCTGCTGGCGAGGTGACCATGGCTGCGCGCGCTGCACAGATCGCGGCTGCCAAGCTCCGTGAGGAGCTGCAAGCCAAGAGGAGCGCGGCGGCGCCGGCGGGCCCGTTCGCGCGCGCCGCCCCGACGTCGTCGGCGGCCGACGAGCTGCTCGACTTGTGGGGCGGCGTCGAACACGAGATCGACGCGCTCGAGAAGCTGCACGACGCGACCGGGCGCACCATCGAGGCGTGGTCGGAGCTCCCCGCCGGCAGCGCCTCGTCGATCTCGGAGGCGCGCGAGCTGGCCGAGGGCGTCGATCAGGAGCTCGGCAAGCTGCGCGGCCTGCTGGTGCGCCTCGAGCGCGCGCTCAAGATCGCGCGGCGCGTGCCGGACGTGACAGACCACGTCGAGACCATCCGCGGCTTCGTCGAGGGCTGGCGCAAGGACGCCGAGGCCGACAAGCAGAACCTGCTGGTGGCCGCACGCGCCGTCATCCTGCGCGACCCGCGCGCAGACGGGGCGCCGGGCGTGGGCATGGCCGAGATCCCCCTGCCCGTGCAGGTGGAGCGCGCGCTGGCCGACGCGCACGTGCAGCGCGAGGCGCGCTCCGACGAGATCGCTGCGCTCAAGATGCTGCCGTCGGCAGACGAGCGCCGCTCGGTTGCGAAGCGCCTGCTCGCCGCCATCGACGACGAGATAAGGCTGCAAGTCGAGCTCGAGACGCGCGTCAAGAAGGCCCTCGACGGCGCGCGCGAGGCGGGCACGCCGCCGACGCCCGAGCTGAAGAACGCGGCCGACCAGCTCCGCGGCTGGGGTCACGGGGTGGCCTACGAGCGGTCGCGGGTGGCGCCGCTGACCGCGTAGCTACGCTCACGCACGCAGGTAGACGTCGAAGCGGGTGGTGCGGCCCTCGTGCGCGTAGCTCGGTGCCGGTACGAGCGGCGGCGCGTGCCGCGAGCGCTTCACCACCACGCGCGAGCGCGCGCAGGCACGGGCCGCCGTGACCAGCGCGGCCCCGTCGACGTCGGCGCCCACCGCCAGCCGCAGCGCGCGCATCTCCTTGGGCGCCACGCTCGAGCGCTCGTCGTCGTACATGGGGTCGACCAGCACGGCGTCGGGGGCGCGCGCGCTGCCTTGCCAAGCGCGCAGCAGCTCGATGGCGTCGCCAAGCACCAGCGTGAGCCCGGGGACGCCGCCGGCGCGTTTCACGGCGTCTCGCTGCAGCGCATGCACCACGGGCGCGCGCTCGACGGCCGTCACCTCGAGGCCCGCGTTGACGAGCGCCATGCTGTCGACGAGCAGGCCGGCGGTCGCGTCCACCACGGTGCGCGTGCCCTTGTGCAGGCCGAGGGCGCGGCACAGTGGATCTCGTGGGGAGGCGCCGTGGCGCTTGCGCCAACCCACCTTGCCCTTGACGAGCTCGACGACGACGGGCCCGGGCGCGTCGGCACCGGTCACCTGCAGCGCGAGGCCCTTCGGTGTGCTGACGAGGAGCACTAGCGCCTCGGCCGGCGCCGCCACCACGGGCACGCCGAGCGGCTCGCCGGCCGCGCGCGCGGCGGCGTCGGACGCGAGCACCGCCACGGCCGTGGCGTGCATCGCTCAGCTCGCGCCGGGCGGGTCGACGTAGAGATCGGGCATCGGCTCGACGCCGGGCGCCGACAGGTACTTGGCGAAGTCGGTGACGCCGCGCGCGCGCAAGATGCGATCGTCGATGAGCGCCTGGCCGGTGAGCGCGAGGCCGGTGGTGGTGACGATGGCGTGGGCAGCGTCGGCCATGATCTCGGGCGTGCGGCTCTTGGTCATGCCCTCGTCGCCGAGCAGCATGTCGACGGCGGCGGTGGCGATGAGCGTCTGCGGCCAGAGCGCGTTGACCGCGATGCCCTGCTCGCGCAGCTCCTCGGCGAAGCCTTGCGTCAACAGCGTCATGCCGTACTTGGTCAGCGAGTAGGCGGTGTGACCCTTGAGCCACTTCGGGTCGAAGCGCCCGTCCTTGGCCGACACCGGCGGCGACAGGCTCAGGATGTGTGGGCTACGTCCCGCCTTGGCGCTGTCGACGAGCAACGGCAGGGCCAGCTTGGCCGTCAGGAACACGGCGCGCGCGTTGATGCCGAGCATCAGGTCGAAGCGCTTGACCGGCGTGTCCTCGAGGCTGGTGAGCGAGATGGCGCCGGCGTTGTTGACCAGCACGTCGAGCCCGCCGAAAGCTCGCTTGGTCTCGTCGATGACCTTTTGCACGTCGTCTTCGGAGCGCACGTCGCAGCCGACCACGAGCGGCGTGCCGCCCGCGGCCTTCACCTCCGCGGCCACCGTGTGCAGCGTGCCCGGCAGCTTGGGGTGCGGCACGGTGCTCTTGGAGGCGAGCACCACATTGGCGCCGTCTTTCGCGAAGCGGATGGCCATGGCGCGGCCGATGCCGCGCGAGGCGCCGGTGATGAGGGCGGTCTTGCCCTTCAGGGTTGCTGTGGGGCTGCTCATGGCGGCTGCTTTGGGGATTGCGGCGTCGACGTCAACGGGCCAAGCCCCGGGCTCTCGGAGGAGCCCCATGAAGGTCGACGCCAACGCAGGGTTTGGAACGCGCGCCATTCACGCCGGTCAAGTGCCGGACCCGACCACCGGCGCCATCATGACGCCGATCTACCAGACCTCGACCTACGTGCAGGACGGCCCGGGCGAGCACAAGGGCTACGTCTACGCGCGCGGCCACAACCTGACGCGCCACGCGCTCGAGCAGAACCTGGCATCTCTCGAGGGGGCGAAGCACGGCCTGTGCTTCTCGTCGGGCTGCGGCGCCGCCAGCACCATCGCGCTGTGCCTGAAGGCCGGCGATCACATCGTCGCCTGCGACGACCTGTACGGCGGCACCTTCCGGCTGTTCGACAAGGTGTTCAAGAACTTCGGCATGACCTTCAGCTACGTCGACATGACCAAGCCGGGCGCGCTCGAGGCGGCCATCACCGACAAGACCGCGCTGGTCTGGATGGAGACGCCGACCAACCCGATGCTCAAGATCATCGACATCGCGGCGGTGGCGGCAGTGGCCAAGGCGCGCGGCGTGCCGGTGTGCGTCGACAACACCTTCGCCACGCCGTACCTGCAACAGCCGCTCGCGCTCGGCGCCACGCTGGTGGTGCACTCCTCCACCAAGTACCTGGGCGGCCACAGCGACGTCATCGGCGGCTGCGTGCTCACCAACGACGACGGCTGGCACCAGCGCCTCAAGTTCCTGCAGAACTCCGTGGGCGCCACCCCGGGGCCGATGGACTGCTACCTGGTGATGCGCTCCACCAAGACGCTGCACGTGCGCATGGATCGCCACGTGCAAAACGCGCGCGCCATCGCGACCTTGCTGGCCTCACATCCACAGGTGGAGAAGGTTTATTACCCCGGCCTCGAGAACCACCCGCACTATGAGGTGGCGAAACGACAGATGAAGTCGCCGGGCGCGATGATCTCGTTCGTGGTCAAGGGCGGGCTCGACAAGGCACGCAGGCTGCTCAAGACCACGCGCATCTTTGCTTGCGCCGAGAGCCTCGGCGGTGTCGAGAGCTTGATCGAGCACCCCGCGATCATGACCCATGCCTCGGTGCCGCCGGAGACGCGACGCGCCCTCGGCATCGACGATGGCTTCCTGCGCATCTCCGTCGGCATCGAGGACATCGACGACCTCAAAGCCGATCTGTTGCACGCTCTGGATGCGTGATTCCGCGGCTTTTTTTGTATGCAAATGTGCCTTGCCAGACCGGGCGTCTCCCGTTATCGAAGAGACGCCTGACTCCAGGGAAGGACGGACAGCATGGCCACCAAGAAGGGCGCGGGTAAGCGCAGCATCGTTTCATTCAAGGACGTGCAGATCGCCTATCTGCTCGATGGCATCTCCGGCGTGGAGAAGATCGTCGCGGGCAGGAAGTCGGCAGGCGCCATCATCCGGAAGGCGCTGCGCGAGCTGAAGCAGCAGGGCCGCAGCGTGGACGCGCTCGAGACCTACGTGGGTGAGAAGTTCGGCAGCGGCGGGCGTGGCCGGTCGATGCCCAACATCGGCGAGGAGCGGAAGTACCGCGCGCAGCAGATCAAGACCGGCGGCGCCTTCCTGCGATTGCCGTTGACGCCGCTCGGCGTGAAGAAGGGCGGCTCGGTGCGCGTGCGCTTCGAGTCCGACCGCATCGTCGTCGTCAAGGCGTAAGCGCCACCACCTGCCCCTCGCGGCCGTGCCGGTTCTTCACGACGCGCACGGTTGCGGGTGACGGCGCTCCACCGGGCGCCCGCTCCACCTCCAGACGCAGCGCCGCATAGAAGCGCAGCGCGCTGCCGCCCGCGGTCACCAGCTCGGGCACGGGCCCATCGAGCGCCAGGCGCGTCTGGTTGAGGAACAGCCCGACACAGCCGGAGCCGAGCGCGGCGTGCACCAGGCGCCGCAACGCCTGGCTCAACATGCGCGCCTGCAACCCCGTGGCGGCCTCGCCGAGCGGCGCCCGCAGCTCGGCCCTCGGCACCAGCGCGGCCACCGAGTCGAGCACCAAGAGCGCGCAGGCGCGCGAGCGCAGCAACGCCTCGGCGATCTGCAGCGCGTCCTCGCCGCAGGTGGGCCGCGCGACCACCAGCCGGTCGAGGTCGAGGCCCGCGGCAGCCGCTCGGGTGCCCTCGAAGGCCCCCTCCGCGTCGAGCCACGCGACCGCGCCCTGCCGCTGCGCCGCTGCCGCCAGCGCGAGCGCGAGGCCGGTCTTGCCGCTGCCGGGCGCGCCGAACAGCTCGACCAGGCGCCCCTCCGGTAGGCCGCCGCCGAGCGCGCCATCGAGCGCGGCGTGGCCGGTGGCGAGGCGGCCGACCGGCAGGGGCGCGCCGTCGTCGCCGAGCACGACGCAGCTCGCGGCCCGCAACAGCGCCTCGGTGCGTCCGCCGAGGCGGAAGCTCGCGGTGGTGAACGCCGGCGGTCGCATCGGCACCTCCTGCACAACCGAGCCCAGCCCAGCCCTGGCCTGCCCTGCCCAGCCCTGCCCTTCGCAGGAGCCATGCCCGGCCGAGCGCTTTGCGCTCGCGCGGCATATCCGTTGCCGCCATCGCTCGTTCCACCTAGGCGTACGCCGATGTCGACGGAACTGCCGGATCCCGAGCGTGAGTGCGGTCGCCTGCTCGACGATCGTGAGCGCGCCGTGATGTGCGGCTTGCTGCGCGACTGCCACGGCCAAGCGCTCGACGCCGATGGCCGCGAGGGCGACGCCGCCGCGCTGATGGTCGCCTCCATCGGCCCCGAGCGCGCGGCCCACGAGGTGCTGGTGTTCGCCCGCGGCGAGGGCGCCAAGGAGGTGGCGCTCGATTACCTCGACGGCCTGCTCGACGAGATCGTCGGCAAGCAGCACGACCCGGCGCACGGCTTCTATCTGCCGCTCGACTGGACGCCGCGGGACTACGACCGGCACGTCGTCTGGGTGCGCGGCGAAGTGCGCGACTACCTGGCGGAGGAGGAAGCGGCCAAGCTGCTCGGCGAGCCAGCGCCGCCGCGAGCGGTGCGCCGCTGACGCCTCGTTAGAAGGCGCTGCCGATGCCGAGGAAGAAGCTGATCGGCTGATCGCCCGCCCGCGCCGTCAACGGCACGCTCCACTCGAAGCGGAACGGCAGCACCGGCGTCTCGATCAGCACGCCAAAGCCGGTCGAGACGAACAGGCCGAGCGGCAGGGTGGCGCCGCGATCGATGGCGCCACCAGCGAGCACCGTCGCCAGCTCGCCCTCGGAGAAGGCGTTGCCGCCGTCGAGGAACAGGAAGCCGCGAAACGGCGTGGCAGGCCACAGGGGGAACTCGAGCTCCAGGTTCTGCACCGCGCGCACCACGCCGCCGACCTCGAGCTCCACCGTGCCGCCGTCGGTGGTCGGCAGCTCGGCGACCGGCGACAAGGTCAACGCCGGGAAGCCGCGCACGCTGCCGAGGCCGCCCAGGAAGTAGCGATCGGTCACCGGCACCTGGCCGCCGTGTGGGTTGACGACGCCGCCGACCTCGGTGTTCGACTTGAGCGTGATGCCGAACGCGGGCGTCCAATAGAGCTTGAGCGAGGCGCCGCCGTCGAGGAAGCCGAGGCCGGAGAGCGTGAACGGGCCGGCGTAGGCGCCGCTCACGTCGGCGTAGACGCCGTTTCGCGGCAGGAGCAGCGAGTCGCGCTTGTCGAAGGCGACGCTGGCGCGCACCACGTTCCTGAACACGCCGGCGGGCAAGAGGCCGAGGCCGGTGGGCCCGTCGAGCACCAGCGCGGGGCCGGCGAAGCCATCGGCCTTCTCGTCGTAGAGCACCACGCCGCCGTATTCGGCGCCGAGCCCGCCGCCGACGACGAAGCCGAGCCCGAGCGGCATGCCTGCGCGCACACCGACGCCGGCCTCCGAGCGGGTGCGGAAGCCGCGGTAGCTGATCTCGCGTCGGTGCGCCTCGCCGGTGAGCGTGGCGTGGCTGTCGAGCAAACGCGGCTCGGTCACCGTCAGATCGAAGGTCTGCTTCTTGCCCGAGAGCCGCGCGAACGCCGAGGTGAACAGGCCGGTGCCAAACAGGTTCCGGTCGGCGAGCAGCCCGACCAGGATCAGGCCCTCGCCGCCCGCGCTGGTGTCGAAGGCGGGGGCCACCGAGAACAAGAACGTCTGCTGCTCGGTGACGGTAACCTCGACGTCGACCACGTTCGGGTCGTCGGTGGGCACGGCCCGCGCCTGCGCCGCCGAGAAGAAGCCGGTGGCGAGCAGCTGGCGCTCGGTGGTCTTGAGCGTAGCGTGGTCGTAGGGCTTGCCCGCCTCCACCTCGACGTCGCGGCGGATGACGCGCTCCTGCGTCCCCTTGTTGCCGGTTACCACCACCTGGCGCACCGTGGGCTTCGGGCCGCGCACGAACTTGAGCGTCAGGCGCACCGCGCGATGCGAAGGGTTGCCCGACGGCGGCGTCGCCACCTCGACCGCCTGCTCGAAGCGCGCGAACGGGTGGCCGAGCGCGCGCAAGGGCTCGAGCAAGCCGTCTGCCTGCTGCTGGATGGACACCAGGTCGCAGACGTCGCCGTCCTTGACCGCGATTCGCGTGCGCAGCGCCGCGGTGTCCGCGCCCTCGGGGGCCTCGCCCACGAGCTTGATGCCGGCCAACTCGTAGACCGGGCCCTCGATCACCTGCAGCGTCACCGAGATGCCGTCGAGCGACGGCCAGGCCTCGACGCGCGTGTCGAGCACGCGCGCCTCCAGGTAGCCGCGCTTGTAGTAGTTGGCCACCAAGCGCTGCGCGTCCTGATCGAGGTAGGGACGATGAAAGAAGCCGGCGCGGGTGACGGCGCCGAGCGGCTCGGGCGGTCGCGAGAAGAAGCCCTCGCGCAGCGCGGCCTCGGGCACGTCGACGTTGCCGACCACGGAGACGCTCTTCAGCTCGGCGCGCGTGCCGGCCTCGATTCGGAACACCGCGCGCACCGCGGTTGGCGAGGCGGTGGCCTCGACGCGCACCGTCACGGTCGCAGCCAGGAAGCCTCGGTCGACGAAGCGGGCGCGCACGCGCTCCGCGTCGGCGTCGAGCGTGGCGCGATCGAGCGGCCCGGGGATCGGGTGCTGCAGGAAGGTGCGCAGCGTCTCGTCCTTGAAGTAGGTCTTGTTCTCGAACACCACCTCGGTGACCGCCTGTGCCGCCGGCTCTGGCGCCGGCGCTGGCGCCGGCTCGGGCACCGGCGTCGGTGACGTCGAGGCTGGCGCGTCGGGGAGGGCGGCCGCAGGGACCTCGGCCGCGGCCGGCTCCGGCGGGCCGCCGCCGACAGGGACGTCAGAGGACTGTGCGAAGAGCGCTGGCGACCACAATAGAAGCGGCGCGACGAGCGCGAGGCGACCCATAGCCCCGGCGCGTTAGCACGAGGAGGCGCCCTGCGGCTATCGTGCGCGCCATGCTCGCCCTGGCCCCTTTCCTCGCCCTCGCCACCCCCGTGGTCGGCCACGATGCCGCCGTCAAGCTCGACGTCACCGCGCAGCGCCTCGAGGTCGCCGACAAGCTCACGCTGCCCGCCGAGGCCGCCACGTTCGAGCTGGCGCTGCACGCAGGGCTGTCACCGACGCTCGTCGGCTCGAGCGCTGCCGGCACCATCGTCAAGGTGGGCACGCTCGACGCCGCGGTGCCGGCCGAGCGCTGGCTGGTCACGCTGCCGGCGCGCGGCCGCGTGGTCGAGCTGTCCTATGGCGGCGTCATCGCGCATGCGCCGCAGCAGGTCGCCACCGAGTACCAGCGCTCCTTTCAGGAGACGCCCGGCGTCATCTCCAAAGACGGCGTCTACCTCTCGATCGCCGCGCTCTGGCTGCCGCGCCTCTTGGCCGACGGCAAGCCCGCGAGCGAACTGGTGACGACTGCCGTCAAGGTCACCGGCCTGCCCGCCGGCTGGCGCGCGCTGTCCGAGGGCCAAGCCTCGGGCGCCGACAGTTGGCTCTCGGTGACGCCCTGCGACGGCGCCCACCTGATCGCGGGACCGTTCGTCGAGCAGCGCGAGCGCATCCAGGGCACCGACGTGCTGGTGTGGCTGCGCAGCGCCGACAGCGCGCTCGCCCAGCGCTACCTCGACGTCACCGGGCAGTACCTCAAGATGTACGGCGCGCTCATCGGGCCCTACCCCTACCCCAAGCTCGCCGTCGTCGAGAACTTCTGGGAGACCGGCTACGGCATGGCGAGCTTCACGCTGCTCGGCCCGCAAGTGATCCGCTTCCCGTTCATCCTGCACACCAGCTATCCGCACGAGATCCTGCACAACTGGTGGGGCAACGGCGTGTTCGTCGCCGACGAGGGCGGCAACTGGAGCGAGGGACTCACTGCCTACCTCGCCGATCACCTGAACGCCGAGCAACAGGGACGCGCCGTCGACTACCGGCGCACCACGCTGCAGAAGTACCAGGACTTCGTCGGCGACGGCGCGGACTTCGCGTTGAACGACTTCACCGGGCGTACCTCGTCGGCGTCGGAGGCGGTCGGCTACGGCAAGTGGTTGATGGTGGTGCACATGCTGCGGCAGCGGCTCGGCGAGCGCGCCTTCATCGACGCGCTCAGGACGCTGTGGAAGGAGCACCGCTTCGACAAGGCGTCCTTCGCCGACGTGCGCGCCGCCTTTCAGTCGCAGAGCAAGGACGACCTCTCGCCCTTCTTCGACGCCTGGGTCGGTCGCGCCGGCGCGCCTCGCGTGCAGTTGCGGGAGGTCGCGCAGTCCCGGACAAGGGACGGCGCGCTCACGCTCAAGGTGGCGGTCGAGCAGACGCAGGCGGCGGCGCCGTTCCCCCTCGAGGTGCCCATCGTGGTCACCACGGTCGATGGCAAAGGCACCAAGACGACGGTACCGCTGCTCGGGCGCAGCGGCAGCGTCGAGCTGAAGCTCGGCGCGGCGGCCGCGCGAGTCGACGTCGATCCTTTCGTCGACACCTTCCGCGCCCTGCTGCCGGGCGAGACCGCGCCTTCCCTGTCGCGTGCGCTCGGCGCGCGCGCCATGACCTTCGTGCTGCCCACGCTCGCCACCGCCGAAGAGCGTGCCGCGTGGAAGGGCTTCATGCTCGCCATCTGCGGTAGCCAGGCCTCCTGCACCGCCGTCGATGACAAGGACGTCGCCACGCTGCCCGGCGACCGCGCCACCTGGATCCTCGGCTACGGCAACCGGCTGCGGGGTGCTGCCGTGGTGTCGGCGAGCCGCTTTGGCGCCAACCTGAGCGACATCGGCTTCCTCTCGCCCGGGCCCTTCACGCCCGAGCGGCTCAAGGCCGAGCGCACCGAGCCCGGCAAGTCGAGCCTGGCGCTCGCGCTCGCGCACCCGAAGAACGAGCAGCTCGGCGTGGTGTTCGTCGCCGCGCACGATGCGCGCGCCGTCGCGCTGCTCGGCAAGAAGCTGCCGCATTACGGCAAGTACGGCTGGCTCGCCTTCGCCGGCGACGTCGCCAAGGGCGAGCTCGACAACACCCAGAAGGGCCAATGGGAGCCTGACCGCTCGCCGCTGACGGCCTACCTCGGCGGCGAGCGTCCGAAGATCGCGCTCACCTCCGGGCCGCCGCTGGCCAAGCTGCCGCCGCCCATCGAGGGCGGGCGCATGACGGCGCTGGTCGGTGCGCTCGGCGACCCCAAGCTCGGTGGCCGCGCCGCGGGCAGCGCAGGCTTCGAGACCGCGATGGCGCTGGTGGAGCGCGAGCTGACGGCCATCGGCGTCGAGGCGGCCGGCGACGGCGCGAGCTACCGATCGTGCGTCGCGCCACGCTCCTGCAACCTGATCGGCGTGCTGCGCGGCACCGATCGAACGCTGACCGACGTAGTGCTGGGCGCGCACCTCGACGGCCTCGGCAGCGTCAAGGGCAAGGTGCACCCGGGCGCCGACGACAACGCCTCGGGCGTGGCGGCGCTGCTCGAGGCGGCGCGTGCGCTCAAGAAGGCCGGGCCCGGGTTGCGCACCGTGCGCCTGATCGTGTTCACCGGTGAGGAGAGCGGCCTGGTCGGCTCGCGCGCGTGGGTGAAGGCCCAGGGCGACCTCAAGAGCAAGGTGTTCGCCATGGTCAACCTCGACACCGTGGGCAGGAAGGGCGATCGGCCGCTGTTGGTGCTCGACGGGGCGAGCGCGTCGGAGTGGGTGCACGTGGCGCGCGGCGTCGGCTTCACCACGGGCATCAAGGTGGAGCTCGCGCGCGAGGGCGGCGGCTCCTCGGATCAGCAGGCGTTCCTCGAGGCTGGCGTACCCGCCATCCAGCTCTTCTCGGGCACGCACGCCGACTATCATCGCGCGGGCGATCGCGCCGACAAGGTGGAGGAGGCCTCGCTCGTCGACGCGGCGGTGGTGGTCAAGGAGATCGTCGGCTACCTCGCCGATCGCAAGGATCCGCTCTCGTTCGGCGCGGCGTCGGTGGGCGCGACCGGCGGGCGGCGCGCGGCGCTCGGCTCGGTGCCGGACATGACCTTCGGCGGCCCCGGCGTCAAGATCGACGACGTCGTCGCCGCCTCACCGGCGGCCTCGGCGGGCATCAAGAAGGGCGACGTGCTGGTGCGCTTCGACGGCGCGCTGCTGTCCGATCTGAGGAGCTACAGCGACATGCTCAAGAAGAAACAGCCGGGCGACAAGGTGACCGTCGTGGTCCGGCGCGACGGCAAAGAGCTGTCCTTCGACGTCGTGCTCGGCGAGCGCTGACGCGCCTCGTCGAGAAATCGACCTACTAGAAGCAAAACGCCGCCGAGAGCCGGGAGGGGGCGCCCGGCGCCTCGACAGCGGGCACGCGCGGAAACCACGCAAGCCGTCTGTGTTTTAAGCACGATTGGTCGTGCAGGCAAGTTTCTCGTTTGCGCGCGCTCAGCTCGTCGCGCGCGGACCGAGCCCCGCATGTCGTAGCAGCGCCTCGGTCTTCGGGTCGCGCCCCCGGAAGGCGCGGAACACTTCGCTCGGGTGCGCGCCGCCGCCGAGCGCGAGCACGGTGTCGCGGAAGCGCCGCCCGAGCAGGTGCAGCTTGTCGTCCTCGTCGAGCCCAGCCTCCTCGAAGGCGCCGAACGCGTCCGCCGACAGCACCTCGGCCCACTTGTAGCTGTAGTAGCCGGCCGCGTACCCGCCCGCGAAGATGTGGCTGAAGGAGCAGAGGAAGCGATCGTCGTCGAGCACGGGCAGGACCGAGGTCGCCGGCGCGAGCCGCCGCTGCACGTCGAACACGCTCTCCTTGCCCGCGGGGTCGAAGCGCGCGTGCAGCTCGAGGTCGAGCCGCGCGAACGAGAGCTGCCGCAGCATCATACTGGCCGCTCGGAAGGTCTTCGCGGCCTTCACCTTCTCGAACAACTCGTGCGGCAGCGTCGCGCCGGTCTGCACGTGCCGGCTCATGCCGAGCAGCGTGGGCTTGTGCGTGCACCAGTTCTCCATGAACTGGCTCGGCAACTCCACCGCGTCCCACTCGATGCCGCGAATGCCGCTCGCGTCCACGTCGTCGACGCGGGTGAGCATGTGCTGCAGGCCGTGGCCGAACTCGTGGAACAGCGTCTCCACCTCGCGGAAGGTCATGAGCGAGGGGGTGTCGCCGACCGGCGGCGTCTGGTTGCAGCACAAGTAGGCGACCGGCAGGCGCACGCCCGTCGCCGTACGCCGCCGCGTGATGCAGTCGTCCATCCAGGCGCCGCCGCGCTTCTCGGCGGGGCGGGCGTAGGGGTCGAGGTAGAAGCCGGCCACGTCGTGGCCGTGCTCGTCCTTGACCTCGAAGTAGCGCACGTCGTCGTGCCAGCGCGCCACCTTGGCGGTGGCGTCGACCACGCTCACGCCAAACAAGCGTCCGACGAGCGCGAACAGCCCGTCGAGCACGCGCGGCAGCGGGAAGTAGGGGCGCAGCTCCTCCTCGGAGAACGCATAGCGCTGCTCGCGTAACCGCTCGGCGAAGAAGCCGATGTCCCAGTGCTGCACGGAGAAGCCCGCGAGCGCAGACAGCTCCGCCAGCTCGCGCTCGGCCACCGGGAAGCTGGTGGTGCGCAGCTCCTCGAGCAGCCGCTCCACCTCGGCCACCGAGGGCGCCATCTTGGTGGCGAGCGACAGCTCCGCATAGCTCGCGAACCCGAGCAGGCTTGCCTTCTCCTGCCGCAGCTTGAGGATGCGCGCGATCAACGGCCCGTTGTCGAGGCTCGCCTCCTTGGTGTTGGCGGCGTCGAGCTCGGAGGCGCGGCTCACGTACGCGCGGTAGACGCGCTCGCGCAGCTCGCGGCGCTGTGCGTGCCGCATGAACGCGTCGAAGCTCGGCATGTCCAGCGTGACGCGCCACGGCCCGCGCTCCGCGGTCGCGTCCTTCGACCCCCCCGCCTGCGCCGCTGCCGCCGCCATGGCGAGCGCCGTCGGCGGCAGGCCCGCGACCTCGTCGGCGCTGGTGAGCACAAGCCCATAGGCCTTGGTGCTGTCGAGCACGTGGTTCGAGAACGTCGTCGCCAGCTCGGAGAGCTCCTGCTGGATGGCGGTGAAGCGCGCCCGCTGCTCGGGCGGCAGGTCGATGCCCGCCAGGCGCGCCTCGAGGATCTTCTTGTTGAGGATGCGCTTGCGCTCGGGCGGCAGCGGCGCGAAGGCCGGTCCGCCGCGCAGCGCCGACAGCGCGCGGAACAAAGGCTCGCTCTGCGCCAGCTTGAGCGACGCCTCGACCACCGCCGGCTGCACCGCCTGATGCGCCTCGCGCAGCTCGGGCGAGTTCTTCACGCCCACCAGGTGCGTGACCGCGCCCCAGGCGCGCTCGAGCGGCTCCACCAGGTCCCCGACGGCGTCGACGGCGCTGGCCCAGCTCGGCTCGACCGAGTCCTCGAGCCGCCGCTGGCCGGCGGCCAGCTCCTCGAGGACACGGCCGAGCGCCGGTTTGATCTGGGCGGCGTCGAGGCCATCGAAGGGCGGCAGGCCGCCCCGCTGCGCATGCTCGTAGAGGGCGTTCATGCGACGTCAGTACCCGCGCCGCGCGCGCACCTCGAGGCGCTTCAGATCCTCATTGACCCGGATGAACTGGGTCTTGCCCTTCTCGTCGGCGATCTGCTTGGCGAGCGCGTCGGCGACCGCCGGGTCCTTCGGCAGCTTGCGCCCGAGGCCGATGATGGCGGCGTAACGCGTCTCGTTGTCCTCGTCCTTGACCACCTCGAGGAGCGTCTTCTGGGCCTCCTCGTTGCCGTCGGTGGCGGCCCAGGCGAGCGCATAGGCGGCGCGCTCACGCACGCGCGGGCTCTTGTCCTTGATTTTGCCGGTCCAGCACTTGACGTCGCTCTTACACACCGACGCGGCGGCGACGCGCTCCATCTGCTCGGTCATCCAGGTCTTGAAGCCCTCGTTCTTTTCGCTGTCGACCATGCCCTTCATCTTGCCGAGGTCGGTCGACAAGCGGGAGTAGGCGAGCACGCGCGGCTTCCGGATCTGGACCTCGGAGAACTTGCACTGGTCCTCGGGGTTGCCCTGGCTCTTGCAGTTCTTCATGAAGCCATCCGAGCTCGCCATCGCGTAGATGTCCTCGGCCACCGACAGCACGCCGATCTGCGTCAGTGCCGCCAAGGCGTGCTCCGACTGCGAGACGTCGACGTTGTCCATGCGGTTCTTCAACGGGGAGACCGCCTCCTTCAGGCCGATGCGGCCGGCGGCGCGCTGCGCCTCGATGCGCAACAGCGCGGTAGCGGTGTCGTTGCCGTTGACGTCGACGTTGGCGAGCACCTTCTTGTTGGTCTCGGGCAGCGACAGGTCGCCGTACACGACCACCGCCTTGGTCTTCTGCACGCCGGGCTCGATGTGCAGATCCTCGATGTCCTTGAACTTGCCGTCGTAGATCTCGTCGAGCACCGGCACCGCGTCCTTGCCGACCAGGAACATCGCGTACGAGGCCTCGCGGTAGAACGACACGCCGGTGCGCTCGAAGAACAAGAGCTTGCCGAGCACGCGCGCCGCCTTGGGGTCCCCGATCTTGCCGAGCGCCTCGACGGCGTTCTTGACCATGAAGTTGTTGGGGTGGCCGTCCGCGATCTCGATCAGCTCCTGCACCGCGTCCTTGGCGCGCAGCTCGCCGAGCGCCACCAGCGCCGCCAACTGCACGTCCTGGCTGTTGTTGCCGGTCAGCCGTTTGAGGGCGTCGACCGCCTTGGGGTTGTCGCCCTTGCCGAGCTTGGCGAGCGCCTTGGCGATCTTCTCGTTGGTGTTGGCGGCGGCGCGGGTCTCCTTGTTGGAGCCGGCGCCTGCCGTCCAGTCGATGCCGTCGAGCAGCGGCTGCACCGAGGTGTCGTCGCCGACGATGCCGATCAGCTCGGCCACGCGTGGGCGCAGCTCCGCGGCCGGGCCCTTCTGTGCCAGCGCCTCGTAGAGCGCGGGCAGCGACTTCTTGTCCTTGAGATCGTTGAGCTTCTGCAGCGCGGCGTCGCGCTTGCCGATGTCGTCGGCGGTGTTGAGCTTCTTGCCCCAGTACACCGCCTCTTCGCCGGGCTTGGGGCCGGTGTCGCACGCGGAAACGAGCGTGAAGAGAACCACCAGCCCGAGCGTCAGAAGCACGCGCATGAACCCCTCCAACGGTGAGCGACCGAGGTGCCGAGAAAGCCTCCCCGCGTCAATGCGGGGCCTGCCCGGCGCAGCGGTCCCAGGGCGCGCCGTGCGGAAACTGGCGCGCCCTGCGCCACCGTCGTACACCTTCGGGAACTGCCTGGGGTCGCCACCTTGACCGCCGTCCGGCGCTCTGCCTTGCTGCTCGTGCTCGCCGCCGCGTCCGGCGCCGCGCCCGCGTTCGCCGAGGACATCGCCTTCGTCGAGCCCTCCTCCGAGCTGGACGACGGCAAGCCGGCCAGCAACGCCTGGAATGCGGTCGACGGCAAGGACAGCACCCAGTGGTGCGCCAAGGCCGACCAGGGAGGGAGCGCCATCCTCTCCTTCGGGTTCGACCAAACGGTCACGGTCAGCCACGTCGGCCTGGTGCTGGCCGCCCCCAAAGGCGAGTCGCTCGACAAGCAGCACAAGCGCGCGCGCGTGGTCACGGTCGGCGACATCGAGCACCGGGTGGAGGCGCGCTTCAAGGACGCGCCGGGCATGCAGGTGCTCGAGCTGTCACCCCCGGTGAAGGGGCGGCGCATCGTGCTCGAGGTGCTCGAGACCTGGGACGGCGCCAGCCCGACGGCTCCCCTCTGCGTCACCGAGGTGCTGCTCAAGAAGGGCGGTACCGAGATGACCGGCGGGCACCTCGCCACCAAGCTGCGTGCGCTCAACACGCCGGCCAAGCGCCTGCTGCACGAGTGGCTCGACGATCCGAGCGCGCCCACGCGCACGCTGTTGTTCAACGTCGACGGCACCTTCACCTACAAGTTCGAGCCGCTGCTCGAGGGCAAGCCGGCCAAGCTCAGGGGCAAGTGGACGGCATGGGACAGGGGCATCAAGCTCGAGACCCTCGGCAAGACCTTCACGGTCGCGAGCCGCGTCACCAAGATCGACGAGGGCGGCGAGCCGACGGTGGAGCTGGTGATCTCGGGCGACGCGCCGCACGCCTCGATGGTGGCGACCTTCCGCCCTGCCCCAAAGCGCCTGCCCTGACCTCTCGACGCCCGGCGCCTGGGCGTCGCTCCTTCAGCGTGCAACGATGGCGACGGCGTCGAGGTCGAAGCCCGCCGTCGGCGGCGCAGCGCTCGTGCCCGCCTCGGCGCCGCGATCGGTGATGCGCACGAAGCGCGCGCGCGCCAGCCCGACGTCGGCCAGATCGAAGGCGTCGCCGCCAGCCGCCGCAGGATCGGTGGCGTCGACGCCGTTGTCGCGACCGGCCAACACCACGCCGTAGCCCGCGCAGCCGTTCGGCGCGGCATCGGCCGGGGCGCACGGAAAGGCGACGAAGCTCGCGCCGTCCTCGCTCACCGCCACCTCGCCGGGCTCGGCGAAGATGGCCCCCGTGGTGGCCACCACGAAGGGGTTCTCGAACACGATCAGGTCGGGCCCGGGGCCGTCCACGGCCTCGCCGCCGAGCTCGAGCACGACGACCCCGCCCTGGCCGAGGCTGAGCACGTCGGTGCTGCCCTGCGCGGTGCTGCCGCCCGCAGGCGGCCCAAGCACGACGCCGGGCAGCGCGTCCTTGCCAAAGCCGGCGCCCTGCCCCTCCTCGAACGACACCAGCGCCGCGGCGTACGGGTCGGGCGGCCCGCAGGCCGCCACGCTGAGCGTACACGTGAGCGTCGCGAGTAGGCGCATGTGCCGCTCCTTGGGGTGCCGACCGGAGGGAGGCTCTCGGGTGGGGGCCCCGCGTCGGGCTACGCCCGCGCGGGGGAGGGTCTGGCGACAGACCCTCCAAGAAATCAGTCGGCCTCGATCAGCCCCGCCGCGCCCATACCGCCGCCGATGCACATGGTGACGACGCCGCGCTTGGCGCCGCGTCGCTTCATCTCGGGCAAGAGCGTGGCGATCTGACGCGCACCGGTGCAGCCGAGCGGGTGCCCGAGCGCGATGGCGCCGCCGTTCGGATTGACCTTGGCGACGTCGAGCCCGAGCTGACGGATGACGGCGAGCGACTGGCTGGCGAAGGCCTCATTGAGCTCGAAGACGTCGATGTCCGAGACCTTGAGGCCGGCCTTGTCGAGGAGCTTCTTGACCGCCGGGATGGGCCCGATGCCCATCAGCTCGGGTGCGACGCCGGCGGTGGCGAAGGCCTTGAACTTGGCGAGGATGGGCAGGCCCATGGTCTTCGCCTTCTCCAGCTCGACGAGCACGACCGCGGCGGCGCCGTCCGACACCTGCGAGGAATTGCCCGCGGTGACGGTGCCGTCCTTGTCGAAGGCGGGCTTGAGCTTGGCCAGGCCCTCGGGGCTGGTGTCGCGGCGCGGGCCCTCGTCGGTGGCAAAGGTGATGCGCTTCTTCTTGCCGTCGTCGCCGTAGACGTCGATCTCGACGGGCACGATCTCACCCGCGAACTTGCCGCCGTCGATGGCCGCCACCGCGCGCTTGTGGCTCTCGAGCGCGAAGGCGTCCTGATCGGCGCGCGACACCTCGAACTTCTTGGCGACGTTCTCGGCGGTGATGCCCATGGGCGCGTAGGCGTTCGGGTTCCGCTCCATCAGCTCGGGGTTGGCGCTCGGACGGTGGCCGCCCATCGGCACCAGCGACATGCTCTCGACGCCGCCGCCGACGCCGATGTCGATCTCGCCGACCATGATGGCCTTGGCGACGTCGGCGACCGCGTTCAGGCCCGACGAGCAGAAGCGGTTCACCGTCATGGCGCTGGAGGTGTCGGGCAGGCCCGCGAGCAGGCTGGCGATGCGGGCCACGTTCATGCCTTGCTCGGCCTCGGGCATGGCGCAGCCGAGCACCACGTCCTCGATGTCGGCGGGCTTGAGCTTGGCTCGAATCACCGCCTCCTTGATGACGGCGGCGGCGAGGGTGTCGGGACGGACGTCCTTGAGCGAACCACGACCGCCCTTGCCGATGGCGGTGCGAACGGCGGCGACGATGGCGACTTCACGCATGTGAATCTCCTCAGTTCCTCAGAGGCTTATTGTTCTCGAGCATGTACGCCATGCGCTCTTGGGTCTTCTCCTCGGCGATCAAGGAGAGGAAGGCCTCGCGCTCCAGATCCAGCAGGTGCTGCTCGGAGAGCTTGACGCGCGGCGTGGTATCGCCGCCCGACATCACCCAGGCGACCTTCTTGGCCACCTTGAGGTCGTGGTCCGAGATGAAGTGGCCGTCGCGCATGGTGGAGAGCGCCATGTCGAAGGTCGCGTAGGCGCTCCGCCCCGGCAGGCGAAAGGTGCGTCGACGCGGCGGCGTGAAGCCCGCAGCCGCCATGCCGAGCGCCTCCGCCTTGGCAGCCGCGAGGAGGTGGCGGCGGTTGAGCGTGACGCCGTCGGTGGCGGCCAAGAACATCAGCTCGCGCGCCTCCTCGGCGGAGGTGGCGACCTTGGCCATGGCGATGCACTCGAGCGAGCGGCGGATCATCTGCTCGGTGGGGAAGGTCGCGTCATCCACGGCCCCTTCGAGCGCGCGGCCGAGCAGCTCCACCGTGCCGCCGCCACCCGGGATCAAGCCGACGCCGACCTCGACCAGGCCCATGTACAGCTCCGCGTGCGCGCGCACGCGGTTGCACCACAGCACCATCTCGGCGCCGCCGCCGAGCGTGAGGTCGAAGGGCGCGGCCACCGTCGGTACCGAGCTGTATTTGAGGCGGACGTTGACCTGCTGGAACGCCTTCACCATCGCCTCGATGGTGTCCCACTGCTTCTCCCGCGCGGCGAGCATCATCAACAGCAGATTGGCGCCGACCGAGAAGCGCGCAGCGTCGTTGGCGAGCACGAGCGCCTGGAACTTGCCGGCCTCGCACAGGTCGAGCGCGTCGTTGAGGCCGTTGATGATCTCGTCGTCGACGGCGTTCATCTTGGTGTGGAACTCGCACGCGAGCACGCCGTCGCCCAGGTCGACCAACGTGGTGCCGAAGGCGTCCTTGACCACGCGGCCCTTGTCGGCCTTGAGGAGGGCGAACGACTGCACGCGCGGGCCCTCGTCGAGCACGACCGCCTTGTTCGCCCTGGGATCCCAGGCGGACTTTTTGCCCTTGTCGTCGACCGAGTAGAAGCTCTCGCGGCCGGCCGCGAGCATCTTGTCCACCCACTCGGGGACCGCGGTGCCGTCCTTCTTCATGCGCTCGACGCTGGCCTTGACGCCGATGGCGTCCCAGCTCTCGAACGGCCCGAGCTCATGCATGAAGCCCCACTTCATCGCGTTGTCGATGCTGGGGACGTCGTCGGCGATCTCGCCCAGGCGGCGCGCCGAGTACACCAGGGAGGCCGCGGTGACCTTCCAGAAGAGCTGCGCCGCGCGGTCGTCGGCGCCGAACATCGCCTTGAGCTTCTCGCCGGTGGTCTCGAGGTTCCTCACCGCACCGAGCGAGTCGTAGCGGACCTTCTGCTTCTTTCGGTATTCGAGCTTCTGCCAGTCGAGCGTGAGGATCTCGTCGCCCTCCTTCTTGTAGAAGCCCGCCTTGGTCTTCCTGCCGAGCCACTTGTTCTCGACCATCTTCCGCATGAAGGCGGGCGTCTCGAACACCGCGTGGCGCTCGTCGTGCTTGAGGTTATCCCAGCAGTTCTGCGCGACGTGGATGAAGGTGTCGAGGCCGACCACGTCGGCGGTGCCGAACACCGCGCTCTTGGCACGGCCGATGGCCGGCCCGAACACGGCGTCGACCTCTTCGAGCGTGTACTGGTCCTCGACCATCACGCGGATGGTCTCCATGATGCCGAAGACACCGATGCGGTTGGCGACGAAGTTGGGCGTGTCCTTGCCGCGCACCACGCCCTTGCCGAGCGTGCGCTCGCCGAACGTCGTCAGCCTGGCGATGACGGCCGGGTCGGTCTGCGTGCCGGCCACGATCTCGAGCAACGGCAGGTAGCGCACCGGGTTGAAGAAGTGCGTGACCGCGAAGTTCCTGGTGAACGCCGCCGAGCGGCCCTTGGTCATGCCCTCGATGGACAGCCCCGAGGTGTTCGAGGTGACGATGGTGCCGGGCTTGATGACCTTCTCGAGCCGCTCGAAGAGCTGCTGTTTGACGTCCATCTTCTCGAGCACCACCTCGACCACCAGGTCGCACTCGGCGACCCGCCCGAGGTCGTCCTCGAGGTTGCCGACCTCGACGAGCGCCGCGTCTTTCTTGGTGAAGAACAGCGCCGGCTTGTTGGCGAGCGCCTTGTCGAGCCCGCCCTGGGAGAAGCGGTTGCGGAAGGCCTTGCCCTTGGGGTCGACACCCGCCTTCTTGTCGTCGTCCGTCAGCGTGGGCGGCACGATGTCGAGCAGCAGCACCGGGATGCGCGCGTTGGCCACGTGGGCGGCGATGCCCTGCCCCATGACGCCGGCACCGATGACACAGACCTTCTTGAACATGCGCTCCTCCGTCGACGAGTGGCCTGCCGGCTAGCACGTCGCCGGCGGCGCGTCGAGGATGAGCGGGCTGGGCCTACCCCTGCTGGACGGTTAGCTCTTGGAGAAGCCCTTGTTGTTCATCTTGAGCGTGGTCAGCTCTTTCTCGGACAGGCGCACCTTGCCGCTCGAGGTCAGCTCCTCGTCGTGATCGAACTCCGAGAGCGAGCGGATGTGCTGCTTGGTCTCGGTCTTGACCTGCTCGCGCTTCTGCACTTCGCGCTGCCGGTCGGCCTTGGTGCCGTTGTCCTTGACCAACGCGCGCTTCTTGTCGTCATGCGCGACGTCGTCCTTGTCGCGCGCCTTCTTCATCTGGGCCAGGCGCTCGTCCTCTTTGCGCTGCTCGTTGAGACGGGCGATGAACTGCTCGAGGTCGGCCACCAGGCGGGCCCACTCGTTCTTGTCGACCGCCTTCAGGTACTCGGTGACGAGCGGCCCGGCGTCCTTGGCGAAGCAGCGCGGGTGGTGACGCGCGTAGTAGGCGATGACCG
Organism: Deltaproteobacteria bacterium; assembly: GCA_016177705.1. Taxonomy (GTDB): domain Bacteria; phylum Myxococcota; class UBA727; order UBA727; family VGSZ01; genus JACOUT01. Next base: position 341,117 of record JACOUT010000011.1, on the reverse strand, counting down.
CGGCGGCGTGGACGTCGGGCTTGCCGTTCTTGCCGTGGGCGCGCTTGAGCATCCCGGCGACGTCGCGCCGAGACAGCACCGTCCCGCCGTCGACGTGGCCCTGGATCTCCTCGCGCACCTTGAAGGCGACGCGGCTGCGCTTGACCGCGGCCTCGATGTCCTGGAGCGAGAACTGCGGGACGTCGGTCGGGATGGCGATCGACTCGCTGCCGACGGTGGCGCTCTTGCCTGGACCCCTGACTTCGATGGTCATTCGTGCTCCTGGCCCCGTACCCTGAATATCGAGCAAGCGGGCAGTTTGGTGCACCTGCGACGAAGCGGCCGAGGCAGGCCCGGTAGGGCTCGCCTCGGCCGCTGATTTTTCCAGCAATTACGCCCGGTTGCTAGAACTCGATGTCACCGCTCCACACGTCGGCCCAGCCGAAGACGTTGGCGGTGGTGGCCATGATGCGCAGCCGCTCGATGTCGCGGCGCGGCATCCAATTGAACGAGCCGTCGTAGGCCGGCAGCAGCGTGGTGCCCGGACCGGCGGCGCCACCCACGAAGTAGCGGTCCTTGATCTCGCGGATGTAGGAGTAGCCGATCGAGTAGAAGCCGTCGGCGTCGCGCGCCTGGTTGAGCGCGAACCACTTGAGGCCGCTCACCGGGTCGGTCAGCTCGACATACTTGGTCGGATCGCCGCGCACGGCGTCGGGGATGGAGACGTTGGTCAGGCTGTAGGCCGAGCCGACGCCGATCGACTCACCGAACTCGAAGTCGTCGGTGTACTGGCCGCTGTAGGTCGCGTTGAACAGCGACAAGAGCTGCAGCGTGTATGGCTGGTCGGGGTTGATGGCCGGCCGGTCGAGGTTGCCGCGGTTGTAGGGACCGCCGCTGTTGATGTCGAGGAAGGGCACGGTCTCGACCTTGCCGTCGTCGGACAGCACCGCACCGTAGCGGTCGGTGTTGTCGGTGATGACGCCGCCGATCAGCGAGTTGATGTCGTCGCCGAAGATGGTGTTCATCGAGATCAGGAAGCTCTTCGGATCGGACGCCGAGTCGACGCCGATGAAGTCGGTGTTGGGATCGCCGAGCGCCTTGACCGCCAGCCACTTGTCCCACCACGAGCCGATGACGATCGGCTTGATGTAGAAGTAGTAGCCGTAGGTCTCGCGGTCGTAGCGCGTGTTGGCCGGGCGAGCGCCGCCGCGCGAGTAGCCGATGTCGATGGGGGTCTCCATGAACGGCCGGGCGCTGTAGCCCTCGCACGACGTCGACAGCGGCACGTGCGCGTACGGCGTCTGCGGGGTGATCTTGAGCGCCACGCGGCGGGTCGCGTCGGGGTCGGCCGGCTGCGTGGGCACGTAGGCGTCGCACGCGGCCGGGTCGGTCGAGACCTGATCGATGTCGGTGTCGTCGGGAGCCGAGCGCGCATCGCCGTTGCCGGCCACGGTGTCGTAGCAGCCGGGCTGCAGGCGCACGTAGCAGCCGATGTCGGGCGACTGGATCACCTGCGCGAAGGTGTTGATGGCCTCCACGGTGCCGAGGAAGCCGGCCAGACCACAGGCGTCGGCGGCGAAGCGGTCGTTCGACGTCGTCACGATCTGGCCGCCCTGCACCGCCAGGCACGGCTCGTCCTCATGAACGAAGAACTCCTCGTTCAGCCAGTTCTTGTACTGGTTGAGCATGTAGGTGAAGTCGGTCGTGTAGACGCGCGACAGATAGCCCCACACGTCGACGCCGAAGGTGAGGCGCTGGCGCTTGAACTGGTTGAACAGCGCGTAGTTCTTGTAGTGCTCGGCCTCGTAGACCGTACGCTCGTAGTTGTCCGCGCCCTGGTCCCAGATGGCGCAGGTGGCCGAGGCGTCGCGGTATTCGTCGGAGCAGAAGCTGAACGGCACCTCGATGCGCGCGCCGACGTTGCGGTAGTTGACGTTCGAGCGGTCGTACATGGCCGCGACGCGGTCGTCGTAGGTGGCGGCGTTCGACACCACCTCGGGGTAGTAGAGGTAGTGCAAGGCACCTGGCTGCAGCAGCTCGGCCTTGGCCGCGTCGATGTCGGGGCTGTTGAAGGTCTCGACCACGTCGCCGTAGGCGTACTTGATGGCCGCGAGGTCGTAGCTGCCGAGCTCGAGCGTGGTGCCGTACGTGCTCGCGTAGTCCATCACCGTCGAGTCCTGGTTGTCGCGAATGCCCTCGGTGAGCGCCTGCTCGTAGGAGGCGCGCAGGCCGGCGGAGATGGCCCACTGGGGCTGCGGGCGGTCGGCCGAGGCGCTGCGCGTGTAGCCGCGCAGCTCCCAGTACTTGGGCCCGAAGTTGAGCGCGTCGGTGCTGCCCGAGAAGTTGTGGCGCAGGCCAAGGGTGTGGCCGATCTCGTGCAGCTGGGTGTCGCCCATGGTCATGCCGAGGATGAACTCGTAGACGTCCTGGTCGGTCATGCCGGCCTTGAGCGTGGGCGGGTCGGTGGTGACGTCGTAGAACTTGCCGCGCACCTTCTGGGTCAGGCCGAGCAGGCCGTCGTCGAACACGTCCTCCATCGACAGGATGCAGCCGCGCGCCGGCGTCATCAGCATGCGCATGCGGCGCTCGCGCTCGCGGCGGAACAGCGCCTCGTCGTCGAACAGGCGCGAGGCCACGAAGGCGTCGGCCTCGCTGCCGAGCAGGCCCTCTTCGAGCACGTGGCCGCCGAACACCTCACGCATCTCGTCGGTCAGCACCAGCTCGTCGAGGCCCGAGCCCTTGAGCGCCTCGAGGCGCGACGGCCGCTTGTCGTGCATCGCCTGGCCACTCGCCACCTGCGAGCGCAGGCGCCGGATCTTGTCGGGGATGCGCAGGTTCTCGGCCATGGCGCGCACCTTGTCCTCGACGTCATCGCCCAGATCGCGCGCGCTCGCCGACGAGCTGGCCGCCGCCGCCTGCGCCGCCGCCACCGCCTCGGTGGCCGGGATGCCGCCGGTGATGTCCTCCTCGGTGAGCAAGCCGAGCTGCAGCTTGATGGCGTCGCGCGTGCGCGCCGCGATGGTGGCGCCGGCAGCGCCATAGTAGAACGCGTTGCCCTGGATGATCTCACCAGTCAGTGGATCTGCGGCCGACGGGCCGTAACCGAGCGGCGGCGCGAACTGGAAGTTCGGGATGTAGTAGTACATCGAGAAGCGCAGGTCGCCGATCTGCGGGCTGGTGTCGACCGGGCCGCACTCCTCGGGGTCGCCCGCTTGCACCGGGTTGTTCTCGCACAGCACGAACATGCGACGGTCGCCCAGGTCGGTCTCGCTCCAGCCGGTCGAGTCCATCACCGCCTGGCGCAACACGCGGTTCCACTCCTCGCCGTTGCTGCGCGCGATCTCGAGCAGCGTCGCCGGGTCGCGCGGGAAGTCGGCGTTGAGGTAGTAGACGATCGGCTTCAGGTCGCCGACGTCGCAGCCGCTGTAGGGCAAGTCCGCGCTCGCGTCGAAGCACGAGGCGGCGTTCTCCCAGATGTTCCAGCGGTTGGCCAGGCGGACCACGGCGGGCTCGACCACGCCGTACTGGTCGTCGTAGGTGTAGCGCTCGGTGCGGAAGAAGCCGAACTTCTGGAAGCGGTGGTCGTCGTAGTCGAGCGGCACGTAGCCGGTCTCGACCTTCTTCCGGAACGAGTTGCGCACCTTGATGGTGCCGCCCATGCAGTCCTTGTAGATCGAGCTATAGAAATAGCACTGCGGGACCATGCCCCAACCGTACGCCGAGAAGTCGTAGGACTCCGGGACCACGTTATAGCCGGTCACCGTGTCGATGTACTCGGGCGTGATGATCGGGCGGTCGCGGCTCGCGTCGTTGCCGTCTTCGGTCGGCACGTCGATCGCCGTCGCCGTGGCCTGCTGCACCGCGGTGACGCCGCTGAAGCGGAAGTCGGCGACGGCGTTGGTGCTCCAGTCGACGCGGATGTACTCGCGCTCGTACCAGGGGCGATCCGCCATGTCCTCGTAGAGCACGTTGGTCTGCTCGCCGGTCTGCGGGTTGTACTGCCGCTTGACGTCGAAGTGCGCGACGATGCGGAAGGCGGCGATGGGCGCGCCCTGGTAGGGGCCGGTGCCCGGGCGCACGTAGCCGTCGCCCTGATTGCCGTCGACGGCGCCCTGTTCGCCGTCGTTCTGCAGGTAGCCGAAGGCGCGGCGCGCCAGCAGGTAGTCCTCGGTGATCTCGAAGGTCACCAGGTCGGTGTCACCCTGCTCGCCGATGAAGGTGGCGCCCGAGGTCGCCGGCACATCGATGACGGTCTGGCGGAAGTAGTACTCGGCGGCCGAGCCGTCGTCGTTGAAGAAGGTGCTCTTCGGCACCTTGTCGGGGCTGGTGCGATCGATGTCGCCGATGCCGAAGCAGGACGACGCCAAGACGGCGCCAGTGCCGAGGGCAAAGGTCAGGGAAAGGCCGGTGAGTGCTCGCTGCATTCGTTCCCTCGCTGAAGCTGGCGCCAGGCGATCGCCCCGCGCGCGCGGCAAGCTACAGCAAGAACTTTGCCCGTCGAGCGGGTGGGCCGCGGCCGGTTAAGATGCTTGATTTACAGGGGAAATCGATCGACGCCGCCGTTAATCGGCGCACGATCGAGCTAGCTGATCTTCAGCAGATCCTTGACCTTGCTGATCACCTGCGGCGCCTGGATGGGCTTGGTGATGTACGCGTTGGCGCCGAGCGAGAGCGCGCGCTGGCGGTCTTCCTGGGCGCCCTCGGTGGTGATGATGATGATGGGGATCTCCTTGTGGACCTCGTCCTTGCGGACCATGGAGACCAGCTTGAGCCCGTCCATCATCGGCATGTTGATGTCGGTGATCAGGATGTCGAAGTGCTGCTGCGAGAGCTTCTTGAGCGCGTCGACGCCGTCGTCGGCCTCGACCACCTTGAGCACCTTGATGCGCGACAGCGCGAACACGATGAGCTGCCGCATCGTCGGCGAGTCTTCTACCACCAGTGCGTGCAACTGCTCGGACATGCGCTTCTCGAAACCCTTCTCAGATGACGCAACCGACCAAAGAAAGCAAAAAATACTCCGGCGCTCAGCCTAGCAGGCTGCGCGCGTGTCCGACCGTCAGCGCCTGCACCGCGCCTCGCTCACCGACTTGATCGCGCAGCAGGCCAGCGAGCAAGGCCGTGGCCGCGTGCACGCTCAAGAGGTTGAACAGCTCGTTGTCGACCGCGGTGAAGCCTTCCTTCTGCACCAACAGCTTGTCGATGACGATGGCGCCCACCTGGCTCTCGGTGGTGGCGAGCGGCACCACGGCGAGCGGCGTGCTCTTGAGGTTCTCGGCGACGTAGCGCTGCTTGTCGGCCAGCGCTTTGCCGATGACGCCCTCGCCGATCTTGGGACGCGGCGCCTTGGCGAGGTCAACCCCCTCGCCGCCGATGGGGTGCAGCACGCCGGTGGGCACGTCGAGCAGGTACATGGTGAAGCTCGAGACGCCCACCAGGTTGATCACGATCTCGTTGATCACCTGCACCACGTCCTTGAAGTTCATGGTGGTGTGGAGCTGGTAGCTCGCGATGTACAGGTTCGCGAGGTTGTTGTGCTCCTCCTCGATCTCGGCGTAGCGCGTCTGGTAGTCGCGGTTGGCGGTCTCGACCTCGGTGTACGACGACAGCAGCCGCGCCTTTTCGATCTCGAGCTCGCGCACCTTCTCGCGCAGCTCGCGCATGGTGGACTCGTCGCCGCCGCCCGAGCGCCGCACGCCGTCGATCTCGTTCTCGAGGTTGGCGACGCGGTAGCGCAGCTTCTCGTTTTCGGCGAGCAGCTCCTCGGTGAACTTGAGCCCGCGCCGAAACAGCACGAGGAAGTCCTCGCGGTGCGCGGTCTCGTCGGGCTTCTTGGCGCTCACCGCTGCCATCCTCCCGGCCGGCGTGGCCCGGCGCTCTCGGGCTTGGACCCTGGCACGGAGTCGGCCCGAGTTTCAACGCCGCGCTGGCTCCGTACGGCTCAGCGTGGCTCGGGCGGGCGCTCGAGGCCCCGCGCCAGCACCGCGGCCAGCTCGTCCAAGGGGATGCGGTCCGCTGCGCCGTGCGCCGCCGCGGCGGCGACCGGCATGCCGTCGATGGCCGCGGTCAGGCTCGACTCGGTCCACAGCGGCGCGCCGGCGGCGCGCACCGCGCGCGCGCCCTCCACGCCGTCCTTGCCCATGCCGGTGAGCACGATGGCGAGCAGGTGCGCGCCGGCCACCGCCGCCGACGACGTGAACAGGCGGTCGACGCTCGGCACCCAGCGGTCGGTGTCGGCGGCGTCGTGCAAGCGCAGGCGCGCGCCGGCCGGCGTCTTCTCGACGCTCAGGTGTCGGCCGCCCGGCGCGATGCGCACCGAGCCGCGCCCGAGCGGCTCGCCGTCTTTCGCCTCGGCGACGTCGAGCCCGGTGGCCTTGGCGAGGCGGTCGGCGAACGCCTCGGTGAAGCGCGGCGGCATGTGCTGCGCGATCAGGATGGGCGCGCTGATGGGAGGCCGCAGGCGCGTCAGGATGTCGCGCAGCGCGCGCGGCCCGCCGGTGGAGCAGCCGATGGCGACGAGGCGGGTACCGCTCGGGTAGGACACCTCGGGCGGCGGCGACCAGGTCGGCGGGATGCGGCGGCGCAGGCCCGCCAGCAGGCGCACGCGCGCGAGCAGTTGGGTCTTGAGCTGACGTACGTCGGCCGTGCGCGCCGGCTTGACCACGAAGTCGCGCGCGCCGAGCTCGAGCGCGAGCAGCGCGCTCTCGGGGCGCGCGTCGGAGGTGACCACGATCACCGGGATGGCGCGCGTCTTTGAGAGGATGCGCAGGAAGGTGAAGCCGTCCATGCGCGGCATCTCGAGGTCGAGCGTGATGACGTCGGGATCCTGCTCGTGCACCAGCGACAGCGCCATCGAGCCGTCCATGGCCCGGCCCACGATCTCGCAGCCGCCCTCCTCGAGCACCTCGGCGAGCGCGCCGCGCAACGGCGCCGAGTCGTCCACCACCAACACGCGCGGCGCGTCGCCGTCGACGATGGGCGCGCCCTCCATGCTGGCGGGGACGTTCCGGTTCATGCCTCGTCCTCCGGTCGCACGTAGGCGAGCACGCGCGACAGCGGGTGGACGCGGAAGCGGGTCTCGAGCGTGAACAGCGACTCGCTGTGGCCGAGGAACAACAGCCCGCCCGGCCGCAGGTGTTCGTAGAACGCGTCGATGACGCGGGCGCGCCCCGACGGCGCCAGGTAGATGAGCACGTTTCGGCAGAAGATGACGTCGAAGGTGCCGACGTCGGCGAGCGAGCGCGCGTCGACCAGGTTCTTGACCTCGAAGCGCGTGTGCAGCTTCAGCTCGGGGTGCACCGTGACGCCGTTCAGCTCGTAGGTGAACCAGCGCTGGCGAAGCGAGCGCTCGATGTCGGCGCGGAAGCTCTTGGGCGGGTAGCGGCCCTGGCGCGCGACCTCGAGCACGGGCGCCGACAGGTCGGTGCCGAGCACCTCGAAGGAGCGGGCGCCGGCGTCCTGGCACAGCATGGCCAGCGTGTAGGCCTCCTCGCCCGTCGACGTGCCGGCCGACCAGACGCGCAGCGGACCGCCGCGCGCCACCAAGCTCGGCAACACCTCGTGGCGGAAGGCGTCGAGCTGCGGGCGCTCGCGGAAGAAGTACGTCTCGTGGACGGTGACCAGCTCGAGCGCGCGCTGCAGCTCCTCCTTGCCGCGCGGTGCGGCCAACAGCTCGACGTACTGCTCGAAGGTGACGGCCCCGCTCGCCTCGAGGCGCGGCAGTAGTCGCGCTTGGAAGCGCGCGCGCGCGTCGTCGGTGACGGAGAAGCCGGCGGCGTGCTCGAGCAGGCGCGACAGGCGCAGGAAGGAGCGCTCGTCGAGCGCGGGATCGGGGCGCGCCGAGGGTGCCGCGTGCTCGCGCGCCCGCTCGAGCGCTTCGGCCAGCTCGATCAACAGGTCGCCGCCTGGCGCGTCGTCGTCAGCCAGGGCGCGCAGGCGCGCCGGCAGCTCGGGGGACGAGGCGCGCAGCAACATGGCCGCGCGGTGCGCGGCAGACGACAGATGCGCGCGGTCGTCGCGCGCGGCGGCGAGCGCGAGCACGTCCTGATCGCCCGCCCATGCCGCGCACGACAGCGCCGCGCACGCAACCTGCACGTCGGCGTTGCCGACCAGCTCGCGCAACACCGCCAGCACCTCCGGCGTCGTCAAGCGCGCGGGGCGCGGCGCTCCCATCGCCAGCGCGTCGGCCAGGCCGATGACCGCAGCCCGCTGCCGCGAACCGCGCGTATCGAGCAGCGCGGCGGTCAACGGCGCGGCTTCGCCGGCGCGGCCGAGCAGCCGAAACGCGGCGGGCGCGGTCAGCGCGTCTTCGGTGAGGCGATGGAGCGCCGGCGTGCTCGGCAGCCGGTCGAGCTGCAGCAGGCCGAGCAGCGCAGCGAGCGTGACGGTCGCCTGCTCGTGCCGATCCTCGACGGCGCGCGCCAGCGCGGCGGCGGCCCGCGGCCCACCGGCGCGCGCCAGCGCCTCGAGCGCGGCCGAGCGCACGGCCGGCTGCGGATCGCGCGCCGCGCGCTCGAGGATCTCGACGGCGTCGGGGAGGCGCGTCATGCCGAGCGAGTCCACCGCGAGGCGGCGCACGCCGGCGCGCGGATCGGCGGCCAAGCGCGCCAACAGCGGCACGGCCGGCTTGCCCATGGCGGCGAGCGCGTCCATGGCGGCCGACCGGCGCGCCAGCTCGCGATCGTCGGTGAGCGCGCGCTCGAGCATCAACAGCAGGCCCGGCGTGGGCGCCGAGCGGGCCACCAGGCGCACCGCCTCGCGGCGCACCGACGGATCGGCGTCGCCGAGGCCGTCGAAGGCAAGCGCCAGCGTGCCCTCGTCGGTGGCGCGCAGGCCGCGCAACGCCTCGCGGCGCGCCTGCGTGGCCTGGGCAGGTGCCGGCTCAGGCATCGGCCTTCCTGCCACCGCCGCGCTCGAGCAGCCGATCGGAGAAGCGCGACAGCTCGACCTCGAAGACGTCGCCGGGCGCGCCCGCCTCGCGGAACAGCTCGCGCGCGGCGTCCACTGCCGAGCCGAGCGACGAGAACGGCTTGCCGCGCCGAACACCGTCGGCCAGCTCGTCGCCGTGGTAGAGCGCGACGTCCGACAGCAGCCGGCGCGCCAGGTGCTCGGCGGCCTCGAGGTCGTCGGGCGGCTGCGTGTTGCGCAGCGAGGCCGCGCGCGCGCGCTCCACCGGCGCTTGCAGGCGATCGGGCGGCACCTCGCCCGAGCGCCGCAACTGGTCGATGGCGGGCCCGAGCTTGTCGGGCACGTGGTGCAGCTCGAGGTAGGCGTTGGCGCCGTACAGGTTGGTCGGCCGGCGCTTGTAGCGGGTGCGCTCGAACACCGAGGCGAGCAGGATGATGGGCAGCTCCCTGGTCGGCGGCGCAGACCGGAGCTGCTCGACCACCTGGAACGCGAGCACCCCCGGAATGGCGACGTCGAGCACCAGCGCGGCCGGCGGCGAGGGCATGGCCGGGTCGCAGGCGGCGAGCGCCAGCTCGCCAGAGCGCACGCAGACGGGTGCGTAACCGTGGGCGCGCAGCGCGCGCGCAGCGCTCCTGGCCGCCGAGGGCACCTCGTGGCCGACCACCACGCGCGGCAACAGCGCGTCGGCGAGCGCGCGCGCGCCGGCGGGCCCCTCGTCGTCGTCGTGCGTCTCGGTCTGGCCGCGGAACGCCGTGGCGCTCGCCGCGTGGCCGCAGGCGCCGCACAAGAGGGTGAGCTGGTCGCTCACCAGCTCGCGCGGCGCCTCGTAGCGCGCGCCGCAGCTCGGGCAGAAGACCACGCGGTGGGTCATCGCACGCCCCGCGGGATATCGATGGGCACGGGCAGGATGGTGCGGTTGGTGCCGCGCAGCAGATCGTCGACCGGGATGCTGTGGGCGCCCTGCAGCACGGTGCGCAGGTTGAGCAAGAGCGCGAGCCGTTCGCCCTGTGGCGACGTCACCGGCGCCACGCCGATGAAGACCTGCGCCGCCTCGCCCACCAGCACGCCGGCGCCGACGCGCAACTGCGCGCGCGTCAGGTTGACGACGTCGTGCACCTGATCGACCACCACGCCGACGGTGCGACCGTCGAGCTTGATGATCAGGTAGCGCACGTGCACCAGGTCGGCGTCGGCGCGCGGCCCGAGGTCGAAGCGCAGGCGCAAGTCGAAGAGCGGCAGCACCGCCCCGCGCAGGTCGATGACGCCGACCATACCGGCCGGCGCCTTGGGCACCGGCGTCACCGGCAGCGGCCGCACGATCTCGCGGATGCGCATGATGTCGACGGCGTACAGGTCGGGGCCGACCGCGAAGGTGGCCAGGCGCAGCTCCTCGTTCGGGTCGACGACGGCCGGGCTCATGCGATCTCCCGCAGAACGACGCCCATGGCCTCGGCGACGTGCGCGAGCACGGCGTCGATGTCGAGCAGGATCAACAGGCGCGCCTGCTCGCCCGCCTCGACGCGCGGCCGGCCGAGGCCGAGCAGCAGATGCGCGCCCTTGTTGCCCAGGCTGGCCGGCACCTCCTCGAGCGCGCGCGCCGGCAGCCGTACCACCTGATGCACCCGATCGACGCGCAGGCCGAGCACGCGCTGCCCGTCGCCGACCACCAGCACGCGCTGATCGCGGCTCAGCGTGCGGTCGGGGGCGCGCAAGCCGAGCACGGCGGCCAGGTCGATGACGGGCATGACCACGCCGCGCTTGGACAGCACGCCGAGCACCTCGCGGGGCGCGCGCGGCACCTCGGTGGGCGTCACGATCTTCAGGATCTCGCGCACGTCCATGATGCTGGCGGCATAGGCCTCACCGCCGAGATCGAACGACAGGAAGCGCCGCTCCTCCTCGACCACGGCCGCTCCCTCGGTGGAGCTGATGGCGGCCACGTCATTGCCTTCGTCATAGGCGGCCAGGAAGTCCCGCAGCGGATCGACCGGTGCGCCACGCTCGACGCCGTTGGCCGCCGCGGGCGACGAGGGCGCCGTCCCTTCGATGGCTGCGGCTACCGTCGCCCCGCGCTCCTTCTTGGCGCGCGCGCGCGGCTTGGGCGTGGCCTTGTCCCGTTCGTCCTTGTTGCTCGGATCCTTGTCCATTCACGCTCCCGCGGTCGCGGCGGCGATGCCGCGAACGCGCCGGTCGTCGCCATGCAACAGCTCCTGCACCAGCGCCGCGACGTCGAGCACCAGGATGGTCTCATGGTCGCCGAGGTGCGTAGCTCCTGCCACGCCCTTGACCTGGCCGAGGTAGGCGCCGAGCGACTTGATGACGATGTCCTGCTGACCGAGCACGTCGTCGAGCAGGATGACAGCGCGGTGTTGCGCCAGCCCGACCACGGCGGCGTAGCCGACCGTGCCGTCGCCGGCGGACGCGGTGCCTGCGTCAGAGGGGTGGAACACGCGGTCGAGGCGCAGCACCGGCATGGTCTGGCCGCGCAATTGCAGCATCTCCCTGCCCTCGACGCTGCACAGGTCGCGCACCTGCACCGCCACGATCTCGAGCACGCTGGCGAGCGGCAGCGCGTACACGCGCTGCGCGGTGCGGATGATGACCGCCTGGATGATGGCGAGCGTAATGGGCAGCGTGATGGTGAAACGCGTGCCCTTGCCCGCCGTGCTCTCGACGTCGATCAAGCCCGACATGCGCGAGACGTTGGTCTTGACGACGTCGAGTCCGACGCCGCGGCCGCTGGTCTCGCTCACCTCCTTGCGCGTGGAGAAGCCCGGCTGGAAGATCAGGTTCCACACGTCGCGACGCGAGAGCTGACCGATGTGATCGTCGTCGACGATGCCGCGCTCGAGCGCGGTGCGTTTGACCGCGACCTCGTCGATGCCGCGACCGTCGTCGGTGACGTCGATGATCACGTGGTTGCCGCGCGGGTAGGCGCGCAGCTCGAGCCGGCCTGCGCGCGGCTTGCCCGCGGCCTGGCGCGCCTCGGGCGCCTCGAGGCCGTGATCGATCGCGTTGCGCACCAGGTGCATCAGCGGATCGACCAGGTCTTCGACGATCAGCTTGTCGAGCTCGGTCTCTTCGCCCGACAGCTCGAGCGTCACCTCCTTGCCGAGCGAGGTGGCGGCGCGTTGCACGGTGCGCGCCATGCGCTCGAACACCTGGCCGAGCGGGACCATGCGCACCTGCATGATGGCCGATTGCAGGTCGACGATGCGCCGCTCGAGCGTGCGCACCAGCCGGTGCAGGTCGACGGCCAGGCCCTGGTAGCCGATGGTCTGCTTCAGCTCGGCGGTGACGCGCGCCAGGCCGCCGCGCGCCAGCACCAATTCGCCGACGATGCCCATCAGCTCGTCGAGCTTGCGGATGTCGACGCGCACCGTGTCCGACACCTGGCGCAGCGTCGTGGCGCCCTCCTCGTCGGCGGCGCCGACGGCGACCGACGCCTCGCGTGGTGCGGTCGTCGACGCGCTCGCCGCCGGGGTGCCCCCGCCCCGATCGACCCGCTCGATGGGGAATTCGCCCAGATCCGCCACGCGATCGCGCAACGCGGCGACCGGGGCCTTGGACGCGAACACGACGTCGAAGATGATGTTGGTGCCGCTGTCGTCGGTGGACGGCAGCGTGGTGATGACCTCGCCGTCTGCCTGAATGGCGGCGGTGATGGCGGCCAGGTCCTTCTCGAACGAGGCCAGCGGCAGCGGCGCATGCAGCTTGTAGAGCGGCGTGCCGCTCTTGAGGTTCTCGGTGAGGCGGTGCTCCTCGTACTCGGTGAGCGCCGACAGCGCTTCCGGGGGGAGGTGCAGCGAGCGCACGCCCACCTGCGCCGGCTCCGCCGCGGGCGGGCTCGGCCCTTCGAGGCGCTGCACCACGGCGGTGATGGCTGCGGCGTCGATGGGCTTCTCGGCCTTCACGTCGGCCAGCAGGCGCGAGAACACGTCGGTGCACGCGTAGAGCGCGCCCATCAGCCGGTCGTCGAGCGTGACGCGGCCGAGGCGCAGCTCGTCGAGGAAGGTCTCGAGCTGGTGCGCCAGGCGGCTCATCGGCTCGACGCCGAACATGCCCGCCAGGCCCTTGAGCGAGTGCGCGTGCCGGAACACCTCGTTCAGCCGGCCGGGCGCGATGGCGCCCTTTTTGCGCTCGGCGTCGATGGCGACCAGGCCGGCCGACAGGTGGTCGACGATCTCGGCGGCCTCGGCGAGGAACTCGCGATGGGAGCGATCGAGCGTCATCCCGTCGCCTCGAGGCCGCGCAGCACCTCCGTCAGGGCCGCTACCGTGACCGGCTTCTCGAGGAGCGCGTGCGCGCCGAGCTCGAGCGCCTTCTCGCGGTCGCGCGGCGAGACGTCGGTGGAGACGATGACCGCGCGCGCGCCGCCGCCGCGCTTTCTCCAGAAGCTCAGCACCTCGAGGCCGGTCATGTCGGGCATGTGCAGGTCGACGATGACGAGGGCCTGGGTCTCGGCGGTGAGCGCGCGCAGCGCCTCCATGCCGCTGCCCGCCTCCTCCACCTCGAAGGACAGCCCGAGCGCGTCGGCCGCGGCCTCCAGCGCCGAGCGCGCCAGCGCACGTGCCGCCGGGGAGTCATCGACGATCAGGGCCGGGAGGGGGGCCGTCATGGCGCGCAGTCTGGCGTGGAGGCGGCCTCGGGGGCAACGTCGCGGGCGCCCCGGGCGCGGGCGCGCCCTGCTACCGGCCGACCGCAGTCGGCAGGCACATGGAGCGCTGGTTCCAGGCGGCGCCGAAGGTGCCCTCGTCGAAGGACGAGCAGGCGGTGCCCTGCACCCCGTCGCAGTTGCCGTCGACGCCCAGCTCGCATTGGTGGAAGCAGAAGCCGCCGGCCTGGTAGAGGTTGCCGCTCTCGAGGTCGACCATGATCAAGGGGTCGAAGCCGAGGTTCATGCTGCCCGCGGGCTGACAGACGAAGCCAGCGCCGGCCGAGGGCGATCCCTGGCAGGGTGCCGACGGGTCGGCGTCGTCGGGCGCGCACGGCAAGGCGCAAAAGCCCGAGCCGTTCGGGTCGGCACCCGGGTTGAGCGCCGCCAGCAGCGGGCCCTGCAAGCACATCATGCCGGGCTCGCACTGCTCGGTGGCGGTGCATTCCTCGCCCGGCCCGGCGACGCCGTGCTGCGCCACGAACGCGCAGATGCCGGTCTCGGTGTCGCACTGCGACTCGCCCGTCAGGTCCTGCAGGGCGAGCGCGGGCATGAGCGAGCCGTCACCCCCGACCATCATGCCCGAGCGCACGCAGTCGGGGACGTCGAGGCCGCACCTCCTGGTGCAGACCGGGCTCGCGCCCACGTCGCCCACGCTGAAGTAGCGCACGTCGCAGGTGTAGTCCCCGCGGCCGCAGTCCTGCGGCTGCGCGCAGGTGTGCACGCACACCGACAGGTTGGCGAGCAGCAGCTCCTCGGTGCCATTGGGACAGCGCGCCGCCGCCAACGATGCCACGACGGAGCAGAAGCCCGAGCTGGTGCCGGCCGCGTTGTCGTAAGTGGTGAACTGGTCCTGCCAGATGGGCAGCAGGAAGCCGGGGTTGTAGGCGCCATCACCCGTGACGATGACGCACTCGAGGCCGTCGGCGCAGTCGTTGGTGGGGTTTGCTCCCCCGCCCTCCTGGTAGGTGCAGGGCGTGCCGACGTCGGCGGCGGAGGGGCCGGTGTCGTCGGGGCCGGCGTCATCACCGACGCCGCCGTCGAACTCGCCGGTTCGTGGGCAGGCGGCGAGCAACAGGGCGAGGGCCGGCGACAGGAGCAGGGAGCGACGCATGCCCTGATCTTCGGCGATAGCCGGCCTCCGCGCCACCGATCCGGCCGGGAATCGGCAGCCAGACAACGCGACGCCGGCCTCGCGGCCGGCGTCGCTGACCTCAGTGCTGAGGGGACCGCTTAGGGCACGCAGGTCGTGGCGGCGCTGTCGGCGTCGGCGTGATCGCAGTGCGAGTCGTTGTTGGCCGCACCGGCGTGGTAGAGGCGGCACTGCACGGTGTCGCCGGTGGCATCGTCGATGTTGCCGGTGGTGGGGAACGCGCCGCACGCGGTGGCGCACGCCGCCGCGTCCGCGTAGGTGGTCGGGCAGTTCGCGGCCATGGTGTCGCAGTAGGTCTCGCACCAGGTGCCGCAGGTGTTCGCGCCCGAAGCGCTGCCGTGGTCGCAGTGCGCCGCCGGGTCGGCGTCAGCCGCGCCCAGGTGGTAGATGCGACATTGCACCGAGTTGCCGGACGCGTCGTTGACCGCGCCGTCGGTGGGCAGATCGGCGCACGACGCCATGCAGGCGGCGCGGTCGGCATAGAGCGCGTTGCCGGCCGTGCAGGTGGCCATGGCGGCATCGCAGTAGACGTCGCAGTAGCTGCCGCACTCGCCGCCGCCGGTGGGGCCGGCGTGCACGCAGTGCGCGTCGTTGGCGGCCGCCCCCGCGTGATACTGGCGGCAGCCGAGGGTATTGCCCGTGGCGTCTGCCGTGGTGCCCACGCCCCAAGCGAGCGCGTCGGCGTTGCACGAGGCAAGGCAGGCGGCCGCGTCGGTGTACTGGGCCGAGGCGCCGGTGCAGTTGGCGGTGACCGAAGCGCAGTAGTCGGCGCAGCTCGGCGCCGGCGTGGTGGCGAGCTCGCACGCGCCGAAGGGCACGCCGCACAGGCCGCCCTGGAAGTCGAAGCAGTACAGGTCGCCGCCGATGGAGCCGTCGTGGCACGCCGGGCACGGCTCGCCGAGCGGGCAGGCGGCGACGTCACAGGCGACGTCGACGTCGGGGAAGATCGCGATGCCGGTGAGCTGGCCGGCGATGACATCGCAAGTCCAGCCGGTGGCGCAGGTGTACTGCTCGCCCTCGTTGTCGTCGGCGTCGGTGAAGTCGCCGTCGCCATTGGCGTCGAAGTTGCCCGAGGAGCAGAAGGCGAAGCAGATGCCATCGTTCGACGTCGACGAGATGCCGACACAGATGTTGGCGCCTGCGTCAGCGGCCGGCACGCCGTCGAAGGGCGTGCTCTCGCAGTAGTCGGAGGCGTCGATCTCGTTGCAGTGGTAGTTGGGATCCTGGATCGCCTGGTCGTTGGCGATCAGGATGGCGCCGGTCAAGGTCGGGATCGGCACCGCGCAGTGCCCGATGTCCTTGTTGCAGAAGAAGCCGGTGCCGCCCGCGGTCAGGTTGAACTCGGCGCAGCGGTAGCCGGCGGCGAGATCGCACGCGCAATCCGTGTCGTTGCCGTCGACGCAGGCCTGATCCTGCGTGCCGGCCGTGCCGGTGTCGCAGCGGACCTCGTTGCCGTCGGCGTCCGCCTGGATGTTCGGCAGCTGCACGGGCGCCTTCAGGCACTCTTCGCCCGAGGTGGGGCAAGGGTTGGCGGTCGCCTCGAGGTCGCAGACCTCCTTGCAGGTGAGCGAGGTGATGAGCTGGTTGCCCTGCGCGTCCTGCTCGATGGCCGAGATGGAGCAGTCCATGCCGGCCGGGCAGGCGGCCTCCTCGAACATCTCGTCGTAGAAGGCGGAGCACGGCGCGTCCTTGGCGTCGGCCGGGCGCACGCATGCGACCGCGGCGAGGCCGAGGTCGGGCATCGGCGTCACGGTCAGGCACTGGGTGCCGCCGGTGCAGGTGACGGTGTCGTCCTTGGTGACGCCCTCGGCCTGGCCGTTGCCGTCCTCGTCGACCACGTCGCCGCATTTGATGCGGCACACACCGCGCTCGGGCTCGTTGTCGCGCGCGACGCAGACCAGGCCGTCGGCGCAGGTGCCGGCGGAATTGAGCGGGCCGACGTCGCACGGATCGCCCTCGGCGCCCTCGCCCTCACCCTCGCCCTCGCCTTCGCCCTCGCCCTCGCCTTCGCCCTCACCCTCGCCTTCGCAGCCGGTGGCGAGCGGCATGCCGACGACGAAGGCGCCGAGCAGCAGTGCCGAGAATGAGAGGGTGACGATGTTGCTACGACACATGAGAAATGCTCCTTCGAGACCAGAGAACCGACGTCCCGTTCGTCCCAGACAGACCTTCAGACTTCCAAAACCTTCCCAACCACCGTTCGCGCCCAGGCGCGACACAAAAAGAACCCGTGAGGCCCGCGGTGAGACCGCGCGCAACGTCGAGCGTGCGTCGAGCGCACACTGATCGTCGGGCGACGCACGGCGGTGCAAGAACAACGCCGCGATCACTTGACCCGCCGACGATGTGCCACGTCGTTGTTGCCCGCGCCAGTGGGAATTCGCAGCGGTCAGGGGACCAGCACGCGAAGGTGATCGCCGTCGCCAAAGGCCCGCGCACCGACGACGATCATGCGCCGTAGCTCGGCGGGGCTGGCTATGCCGAGCGGCCCGACCGCCGGGACGGCGTCGCCGCCAAGCAGCGTGGGCGCCGACAACCACCACAGCTCGTCGACGAGCTGGGCCTGCACGAGCGCCGCGGCCAGGCGCGGCCCGGCCTCGACGAGTACCGAGTGGATGCCGCGCGCGCCGAGCGCGGCGAGCGCGCTTGGCAGGTCGACCGGACTGGCGCCGGCGGGCACGCGCTCGACGCCAGCGTCGTCGAAGGCGCGCTGGCGGTCGGCAGGCGCGGTGGTGGCGTGCAGCACCAGTGAGCGGGCGCCGAAGACGCGCGCGCGCGGATCGCAGCGCAGCGCACCGTCGACCACCACCCTGCGCGGGTCGCGTCTTTGGCTACCGTCACCGCGCGGCGGCGCGTCTCGCACGGTCAGCACCGGGTCGTCGGCCAGCACCGTGCCGGAGCCGACCAGCACGGCGTCGACGTGGTCGCGCAGCTCGTGCACCAGTGAACGGGCGGCGGCGCCAGTGATCCACCGCGAACGCCCGTCCGCCGAGGCGACGCGCCCGTCGAGCGTGGCAGCGATCTTGAGCACCACCCAGGGACGCGAGCGCGTCATCGCCGTGCCGAAGGGCGCGATCAACGCTGCTGCCTGGGCAGCGACGACCGGGTCGTCGACGAGCCGCGCGTCGACGCCCGCGGCCCGCAGCGCGTCGAGCCCACCGCCCGAGACGCGCGGGTTCGGATCGACCGCGCCGACGACCACGCGCGCGATGCCCTCGGCCAACACGCGCTCGACGCACGGCGGGGTGCGGCCATGGTGGGTGCACGGCTCGAGCGTCACGTACAGCGTGGCGCCGCGCGCGCGGCCCGCCACCTGATCGAGCGCCACCACCTCCGCGTGCCGCTCCCCTGCCCGCGCGTGATGGCCGACCGCGACCACCACGCCATCCTTCACGACGACGGCGCCGACCGGCGGGTTTGGCGCCGTGCGCCCGACGCCGCGCCGCGCCTCGACCAGCGCGCGCACCATCATGGCCGCGTCGGCGTCGGCCGGCGTGGGGTCAGGCGCGAACAGCCAGCGAAACGCGCTCTCGGGCATCGCCGGTCAGGCCTCGGGCGGACCGTCGGCGCGCGCCGGCTCGACGCGGCCGCCGCGCAGCGCCTCCAGCTCGCGCGCGAACTCTTCGACGTCGCGGAAGCTGCGGTAGACGCTGGCGAAGCGCACGTAGGCCACCTCGTCCAGCTCGCGCAGCGCCGCCATCACCTGCTCGCCGATCCAGCGGCTCGCGATCTCGCGCTCACCGAGCTCCTGGGCGCGCCGCTCGATGTCGGCGATGAGCTGCTGGATGCGCGCCGTCGGCACCGGGCGCTTCTCGCAGGCGCGGCGCACGCCGCCGAGCAGCTTCTGGCGATCGAAGGGGGCGCGGCTGCCGTCCTTCTTGACGACGACGAGCGCTTGTTCCTCGACGCGCTCGTAGGTGGTGAAGCGGCGCGAGCAGGCGGTGCAGGAGCGGCGGCGACGGATGGCGTGACCGTCTTCGGTCTCGCGCGAGTCGACCACGCCGTTGTCCACCGAGGTGCAGAATGGACACTTCATCGCGGCCTCCCTCCAGAACGTGCCCGTGCCCGTGCCCGTGCCCGCTCACCTCAACTCGGCGATCAACCTCGCGTACAACGGAAACCGCGCCGCCAACGCATGCACCTCGGCCCGCACCGCCTCGAGCACGGCCGCGTCGCCGGGCGCGCGCACCACGCGCGCGATCAGCCCGGCGATGGCCGTCATCTCCGCCTCGCCCATGCCGCGCGTGGTCACCGCGGGCGTGCCGACGCGGATGCCGCTCGTGGTCGCCGGCTTCTCCGGATCGAACGGGATCATGTTCTTGTTGACGGTGATGTCGGCCCGACCGAGCGCGTCCTCGACGACGTTGCCGGTGGCGCCGGTACCGCGCAGGTCGAGCAACATCAGGTGGTTGTCGGTGCCGCCGGAGGTGAGCTTGAGGCCCGCGGCGAGTAGCCCGTCGGCGAGCGCGCGCGCGTTCTTCACGATCTGGCGCTGGTAGTCGCCAAACGAGGGCGCGAGCGCCTCCTGCAAGCACACCGCCTTGGCCGCGACCATGTGCATGAGCGGGCCGCCCTGCGCGCCCGGGAACACGCGCGAGTCGAGCGTCTTGGCCAGCGACTCCCTGCACAAGATCATGCCGCCGCGCGGGCCGCGCAGCGTCTTGTGCGTGGTGGTGGTGACGTAGTCCGCGTGCGGCACCGGCGATGGGTGCTCGCCCGCCGCCACCAGGCCGGCGATGTGCGCCATGTCGACGAACAAGACGGCGCCGACGGCTTTGGCGATGGCGGCGAAGCGCGGGAAGTCGAGCGTGCGCGGGTAGGCCGAGGCGCCCGCCACGATCATGCGCGGCTTGTGCTCGTGCGCCAGGCGCTCGACCTCGTCGTAGTCGATGCGCTGATCGCTCTCGCGCACGCCGTAGGCCACCACCTGGTACATGCGGCCCGAGAAGTTGACGGGGCTGCCGTGCGTCAAGTGGCCGCCGTGGTCGAGGCGCATGGCGAGCACGGTCTCGCCAGGCTTCATCACCGCCGTGTAGACGGCGAAGTTGGCCGAGGCGCCCGAGTGCGGCTGCAGGTTGGCGTGCTCGGCGCCGAACAGCTGCTTGGCGCGCGCGATGCCGATGCGCTCGATGTCGTCGTAGTAGCGGCAGCCGCCGTAGTAGCGCTTGCCGGGGTAGCCCTCGGCGTACTTGTTGGTCAGCACTGTGCCGGCTGCCTCGAGCACGGCCTCGGAGACGAAGTTCTCGCTCGCGATCAGCTCGAGCCCGTCTGCCTGGCGGTGGTGCTCCGCCTTGACGAGCGCGTAGACCTCGGGGTCGGTCTCGCGGAGGTGCTCGAGCATGGCGCGTCCTTCCTCGCTCAGCCGGTGGTGGGCGGCGTTGCCGCCGCGGTCATGGCCTCGTGGACCAAGAGCCGCTGGCAGGAGGGGCAGGCCTCGAGGATCACGCCCTTCCTGATCTGCATGCACATCTGCGGCGGCAGCATGCGCTTGCAGGCGCTGCACATCTCGCCCTTGATGAGGCCGACGCCCACACCGGCGCGCTTGGCGGCGATCTGCTCGTAGCGCTTGGTGAGCGGCGCCGGCAGCTTCTCGAGCAGCACCTTGCGCGAGGCCTTGTAGCCGTCGTGCTCCGCCTTGAGCGCGGCCACGTCGGCCTCGACCTTCTTCCACTCCTCGGCGGCATGGGCGGCGGCCTTGTCGTGCTTGCCCTTCAGCTCGCCGCCGAGCTTCTGCGCGGCCTCGATGGCCTCCATGTGCTCGAGCTGGGTGTCCTCGAGCCGGTGCATGGCGCGCTTGGTGGCCGAGATCTCGGAGACCAACGCCGCGTGCTCGCGCTCGCCGCGCAGCTCGTTGGCGCGCGACTCCCACTTGCGGATCTTGGCGCGCTCGTCGGACAGCTCGCCCTCGACGGTGCGCCTGGCTTTCTCGCCGGCCTCTTTCTTGGCCTCGGCGTCCTCGAGCTGCTTCTTGAGCGCGGCCACGGCCTCGTCGGCCTTCTTGGCGGCGCCCGGCACGGTCTCGAGCTTGTCGGCGACCGTGCGCGCCTTGGCATCGAGGTTGGCAAGCTCGGCGAGCAGCACGAGCTGCTCGGCCAGGGTCAACTGCGACATGCGCGCTCCACGACGAGAGCCGGCACCCTGACCGAAGGGGACGGCCCGGTCAACCGACTCCGCTGCCGTCCGCGCCGCGCGGTGAGGAAGGGCAACGTCAGCGGCGCCTCGACGCCGGCGATGCGCGCGATGGCGGCGACGTTGCCCCGCTCGTCCGGCGTGCGCCGCTGACGGGTGCGCGACAGCACGACGGCGACGGGCGGCACGCCGGCGGCGCGCAAGGCCGCGATCGACAGGCAGGTGTGGTTGATGGTGCCGAGCGCCGAGGCGCCGACCAGCACCACGGAAACGGCGAGCGCGCCGCTGCCGGCCAGCGCGCGCGCGACGTCGAGCACGGTGCCGTCCTCGGTGTAGGGGACGAGCAGGCCGCCGGCCGCCTCCACGACGATGGCACCCCGACCGCGTGCCGTGGCCTCGACGCAGGTGACCAGCTTTCGCGTCGATGGCGGGTGCGGGAGCGCCAGCGCGGGCGCCAGCGGGCGCGCGGCGCGCCAGGGCGCGATGGCGTCGTGCGCCGACCGCCGCGCCTCTCCGCGCAGGCCGAGCGCTCCCGCCAGGCGCAGGGCGTCGTCGCTCACCAGGCGACCTCGCACCCGCCGGCAACCGCTCGCGAGTGGCTTGAGCACCGCCACGTCGACGCCCTGGGTCCGCAGCGTCTCGACCAGGAGCGCCGCGAGCTCGGTCTTGCCGACGCCGGTGCCGGTGCCGACCACCAACAGGCACGGCGTGCGTCTCACGCCGTCGTCCGCGCGGCTTCGGGGCAGATGGCGTCGATGCCGCGCTGCACGGCGGCGACCGCGCGCTCGACCTCCTCGTCGCTGAACGAGAACGGCGGCATCAGCACCATGACGTCGCCGAGCGGACGCAAGAGCACGCCGTGGTCGCGGCCGTGGTGCGCGACCTTGTGGCCGACGCGCTGCGCTCGCGCGAAGCGGCGCGGGCCTTCCTTGTCCGCCACCAGCTCGACGCCGACCATGAACCCGCGGCGACGCACCTCGAGCACGTGGGGGTGATCGGCGAGCGGCGCCAACGCGCGCGCCAGGCGTTGCTCGAGCGCAGCCACGCGGCCGCGCGCCGCCAGGCGCTCGAGCTCGTCGACGGCGGCGAGCGCTGCGGCGCAGCCGAGCGCGTTGCCGGTGTAGGTGTGGCCGTGAAAGAGCGTGCGCGCGCCGTCGGCCCGGCCTGTGGCGAAGGGCTCGAACACCGCCGGCGTCACCACGGTGGCGGCGAGCGGCAGGTAGCCGCCGGTCAGGCCCTTGGCCAGACAGAGCAGGTCCGGCACCACGCCCTCGTGCTCGCAGGCGAAGCGGCGGCCGGTGCGCCAAAAGCCGGTCGCCACCTCGTCGCAGATGAGCAGCGCGCCCGCCGCGCGCGTCGCCTCTGCGACGGCGGCGAGGAAGCCAGGCGGCTGCACGAGCATGCCCGCCGCCCCCTGCACCAACGGCTCAAGCACCACGGCGCACAGCTCGGCGCCGGCGGCGCGGATGGCGGCAATGGCGCCGTCGACGTCACGGGGCAGGCGCCCGACCGGAAACGCCAGGTGCTCGAAGGCGCGATGGAAGCCGGGCGAGAAGCCGAGCGAGACCGCGCCCATGGTGTCGCCGTGGTAGGCGTCGTCGAGCGCGAGCAGGTGGCGGCGAGGTGTGGCGTCGCCCTCGACCAGGCGCGCGCGCTGCACCGCGATCTTGAGCGCCACCTCGACCGCGGTGGCGCCCGCGTCCGTGAAGAACACGCGCTCGAGGTCGCCCGGGCACAGCGCCGCGAGCTTCGCGGCCAGCTCGATGGCGGGGCGCGACGAGAGCCCGAGCAGCGTCGAGTGCGCGACACGCTCGAGCTGCGCGCGAATGGCGTCGTCGATGGCGGGCACACGGTGTCCGAGCGTGTTGCACCACAGGCTCGAGATGGCGTCGAGGTAGCGGCGGCCCTCGGTGTCGACCAGCTCGTTGCCCTCGGCGCGCTCGATCACGACCACCGGGTCGTCGGGTCCACCCCACAGGCCATGGTGGGTGAACGGGTGCCACAGGTGGCGCAGGTCGGCTTCGATCAGGTCGCGCACGGTGCTTGGGCCTCTTCTGCGGGGAGCATCGACGTCACTCGCCGACAAGCCCGGCGGCGCGCGCCGACGACAGCGCGTCCGCCAACGCGACCAGCGCCTCGTGCGGGTGATCGGCGCACAGCGACAGGCGCACGCGGGCCTGCCCCTCGGGCACGGTCGGCGGCCGGATGGCGACGCCGAGCAGGCCGCGCGCGAGCAGGTGCTCCTCGAGCGCGAGCGCGCGCGCCGCATCGCCGACGACGATGGGCAGGATGGGCCCGCTCGCCCGCCGCGGCACGACGCCGCCGAGGCCGCGCGCGGCCAACAGCTCGTGCATCGTCGCCACGTTGGCCGCGAGCGCGCGATCGGGGCGCTCGTCGTTGAGCACGTGCAGCGCAGCGAGCGCGGCGGCGGCCGACGGCCCCGGCAGGCCGGTCGAGTAGACGAAGGTGCGCGCCGCGTTCTCGAGCCAGCGCACCAACGTGGCAGAGGCGGCGGCGAAGGCGCCGTGGGCGCCGAGCGCCTTGCCGAGCGTGCCGACGACGACGTCGACCTGATCGGCGAGGCCGAGTGCGTGCACCAGGCCGCGACCCTCGCCGTCGATGCCGGTGGCGTGCGCCTCGTCGACCAGCAACGCGGCGCCGGTGGCGCGGCAGGCGGCGGCCAGGCGCACGAGCGGTGCCTCGTCGCCGTCCATGGAGAAGCGGCTCTCGGTGACGACGAGCGCGCGCCGGCCGGCGGCGGCCGCGCCCGCCAGCGCGGCCTCGACGACCGAGGCGTCGGCGTGCGGATAGACCTGCACCTCGGCCCCCGACAGCCGGCAGCCGTCGACGATGGAGGCGTGGTTGAGCGCGTCCGATAGGAACAGCGGAGGGCGCGAGGCTGGCGCATCGCTGGCGACGTCGAGCGCGGCGCCGAGCGCGCCGAGCACACCGACGTTGGCCGCGTAGCCCGACGAGAAGACCAGCGCCTGCTCCTTGCCCTTGAGGCGGGCGAGGGCAAGCTCGAGCTCGTCGACGACAGCCAGGTTGCCGCACACGAGGCGGCTCGAGGCCGACGAGCAGCCGCTCCTCGCCGCCTCCCGCGCGGCCGCCGCGACCACGCGCGGGTGCCGCGCCAGGCCGAGGTAACCGTTTGCCGAGAAGCACCAGAGCGCGCGTCCGCCGACGCTGACGCGCGCGCCCGGCGCGCCTTCGACGACGCGGCGGCGTCGATCGCGCAGCGCCGAGGCGGCGCGCCGCTGCTCGAGCGCGGCGGTCGCGAGCACGGTCAGGCCCGGCTCAGGCATCCGGGCCCTCGAGCACGCGCAGGCTCGCGCGCGCTACGGCCGGCTCGCGGTGATGCCGGTGCGCGTGCTCGGCGCGATCGAGCGGGCGCGCCGCACGCACCGCGCGCAGCCGCTCGCCGGCATGGGCGCTCGCGGTGGCGCCGACCGCGCGCAGCCCGAGCTCGTCGAGCAGCTCGCGGTCCTTGATGGCGCCGCGCCCAGGCGTGGTCAGGTAGTTGCCCACCATGGTGCCGTTGGCGCCGGCGTCGAACATGCGGTGCTGCAAGTGCTGCAGGTTCGCCTCGCGCCCGCCGCAGACGAAGATGTCGGCTTTGGGCATCATCAGGCGCGCCACCGCGACGACGCGCAGGCAGTCCTCCGGCGACAGCTCGCGCTTGCCCTCGAGCGGCGTCCCCGGCAGCGGGTTCAGGAAGTTGAGCGGCACGGTGTCGACGTCGAGGTCGCGCAGCTGCTCGAGCAGCTCGACGCGCTGATCGAGCGACTCGCCCATGCCGAAGATGCCGCCGCAGCAGACGTGCAGACCGGCGGCCTTGGCTGCTTGCACCGCGCGCACCTCGTCATCGAAGGAGTGCGAGGGCACGACGCCGGCGTGGAAGCTCTTCGCGGTCTCGAGGTTGTGGTGGAACGACTGCAGGCCGGCGTCCTTCAGGCGCACGAGCGAGGCCTCGTCCATCAGGCCGAGCGACGCGCAGCGCAGCAGCGAGGTGTGCTCGGCGATGGCCCGGAGCGCGTCTTCCACCTCGCGGAATTCGCGCTCGCTCGCGAGCTTGGTGCCCGAGGTGACGATGGAGAACTCGCCGGCGCCCTCGGCCTCGGCGCGCTTGGCCTCCTCGAGCAGCACGGCGGCGGTCTTGAGCGGATAGACCGGCGCGTCAGTGTCGAAGTGCGCCGACTGCGCGCAGAAGGAGCAGCGCTCGCCGCAGCGGCCGCTCTTGGCGTTCGAAATCGAGCAGAAGCGGATCTCGTCGCCCTTGTTCCGCTCGCGCACGGCGCGGGCGTGCGCGAGCAGCGCTTCGAACGCTTGCCCCTCGGCGTCGAGCAGCGAGCGGGCCTCGCTGGCGGTGATGCCCTCGGGGGACGTGGTGGGGTCGGTCGCCATGGCGCTCCTGCGGGTTCACGTGGGATCGGCAGCGTCGCGCCCCTCGATGGCGCCGGCCGCCACGGGCGTCAAGGGCGGCGTCGGGAACCGGGTGGTACCCTCGCCAGATGGGGCACGGTGTCGCACGGACGTCGATGACGCGGATCGCGCTGCTGCTCGCGGTCGCTGCCGCAGGCGGCACCCTCGGCGCCGCCTGCCCTCCCCCGGGGCCGGTCTCAGAAAACGGCAGTTACGGCCTCGAGGGCCACGGCCTCGCCACGCGCCTCGGGTTCATGCCGGACGTGTGGATGGGCGCGCCGGTGCTGGTTGGCGAGCGCACCTGCCCGACGCTCGCTTGTCGGCAGGACGGCTGCGGCGAGAGGATCCCCGCGGACGGCGGCATCGACGCGTGCGTAGAGCAAACCGTAACCGGCGCCACGCGCATCGACGCGTGCGTCACCTTTGATACGCCCGGCTCGGTCGTGTGGCAGGTCGTGCCGGTCGCATGCCAGCCCGAGCCGGACGCAGGCGTGCCGCTCGAGGCCGATCGCTTCCTCTTCCAGGCGCTCGCTGCCGGCGAGGTAGTGGCCGAGCAGCGGGCCAGCCTCGAGGAGACGGCGGGCGGGCTGCTCGACGGCGGTGTCATCTCCGTCGAGCCGGCGCCGCCCACGGGCTTCGGCGCGGCGCGGCCGGAGCTGCGCATCGTGGAAGGGGGCCAGGCGCCGGTGACCGCGATGCTGCGCGCCGTCGACGACGGGCGGCTGGTGGCTGTTGAGGGCGATAGCCTCGTGCTCGAACAGGTGACTCCGACGCCACAATCGGTGCGCGTGCTCGACCAGTGGTTCCTCGAAGCGGACCCCGGCGCGTCGGCGAGGCTGCGCCTGGCAACCGGGACCACGAGCTTCGACGTCGCCACCGTCGAGGGCGTGCCGCTCGCCGACGCCGTGTCGATGGAGCTGATCGCGTTTTACTGGGGGGCTCCGTCGGCCCTCGGCGAGCGCGCCCCGCTGGCGGTCCATGCGCTGGTCCGCGACGCCACCGGCCGCGTGCTCGACGGCGCGCCCGTCGAGTGGACGCTCGTACAAGGTGACCTCGCCACCAACAGCCTCACCGTCGAGCTGGTCGGGCAGTCCGACGACGAGGACCCGGTGCGCCGCGGCCCGTGGGTCGCGGTCTGGGACGGCTGTCGCCCACCTTCGTGGCGCGCCGGCACCACCAGCGCGCTCTTGCGCGCGCGCCTCGGTGCGCTCACCGAGGACGTGCGCCTGACCTGGACGCTGCCGCCAAACCTGGACGGCACGCAGGGTGATTGGATGGGCACACCGTCGACGTTGCCCGCAGACGACGAGGGCTTCACGCGCGACCCGATGTGCCCGCCCTTCCCCGCGTGCGGCTGCGCGAGCACGCGGCCGGGCGCGGGCGCATCCCTGCCCGTCGCCGCCGGCCTACTCGCGACGCTCTTGGCGGTGATGAGCTGCGCCACCCATGTGCGGCGCCGGAGGCGAGGACCGACGGCTACGCCGTCGGCTCCGAGCCGCAAGCCGCTCCAAAGCCAGGCCGATCGGGCCGGACCAACGACGCCACCAACGCCGACCTGACGGACACCGCGCAAACGCCAGGACCGCCTGGGCCGGACTGCAAACGAGCCCACGACGCGCGACCAACGCGCCCCAAAAAAAAAGCACTGGGCCCGGCGTGATTCGAACACGCGACCCGATCGGTTATGAGCCGACTGCTCTACCGCTGAGCTACGGGCCCGCGCCCTTGTCGCGCATCTGCCGCGCGCCGTCGAGGGCTCAACAGTCGCAGCCGTTGCCGGGCGCGCACGGCACTTGCCCTGCCGGCCCTTGCAGGTTGCAGTCGCCCGCGTCGACCGCGCAGTTCATGTGCCCGCCGGTCGCCTCGCACACCATGCTGCAGCTCGCCGTGTTCTCGCAGGACATGCTGACGATGGCGTCCGCAGCGACGGCGACGTCGCATGTGCTGCTGTTGCAAGTGACGTCGGCGATCGTGGTGGCCAGCACCAGCAGACAGGCTGAGCCGTTGAAGCACTGAAGGATGTCGGCGCCGCCCGCCGAGGCGGCGATGCGCACGTCGCAGGTCGACGCATCACACTGCACGTTCATGTTGCTCGAGTCGTGCAGCCGGGCGCGGCATGCGGCGTTGTTCACGCACGTGATCCAGGTGCCGTTGCTCGACGAGCCCAGGTCGGCGCGGCAACCCGCGTTGTCGCAGTAGAGCGTCGGGTCGCTGCCGCCGCTGCCGACCACGCTGCAGCTCGTGCCGGCCTGGCAGGTCGCCCTCTCCCTCTCCTTCGCCCTCTCCCTCTCGTTCGCCCTCACCTTCACCGACCGGCCTGCCGGCGATGCACAGCCCCTCGTGGCAGACGGCGCCCGGCGGGCACTGCACGTCGCGGTCGCACGGCAACGCCGCGGCGCCGGTGAGGCGACAGGCCGCTAAGGCGAGCGGGACTACCATGGACAGCGCGGCACGAACCGCCATCAGCATGGCAGCGCGGTACGTCGTCGGCAGGGCCTGTCTCACCCGGTGGTCGGGCCGCCGGGCATCTGCGAGGCGTCGACGAACGCTTGCAGCTTCTTGGCACGGCTCGGGTGCCGAAGCTTGCGCAGCGCCTTGGCCTCGATCTGACGGATGCGCTCGCGCGTCACCTCGAAGTCCTGGCCTACCTCTTCGAGGGTGTGGTCGGACTTCTCGCCGATGCCGAAGCGCATGCGCAACACCTTCTCTTCGCGAGGCGTCAGCGTAGCGAGCACCTTGCGCGTCTGCTCCGACAGGTTCATCGCGATGACGGCGTGCGACGGGTTGGTCGCGCCCTTGTCCTCGATGAAGTCGCCGAGCGAGCTGTCCTCGTCCTCGCCGATGGGCGTCTCGAGCGAGATGGGCTCCTTGGCGATCTTGAGCACCTTGCGCACCTTCTCGATGGGCAGCTCCATCTTCTCCGCGATCTCCTCGGGCGTGGGCTCGCGACCGAGCTCCTGCACGAGGTAGCGGCTGGTGCGCACCAGCTTGTTGATGGTCTCGATCATGTGCACCGGGATGCGGATAGTGCGGGCCTGGTCCGCGATGGCGCGGGTGATGGCCTGCCGAATCCACCAGGTGGCGTACGTCGAGAACTTGTAGCCGCGCTTGTACTCGAACTTGTCGACGGCCTTCATCAGGCCGATGTTCCCCTCCTGAATCAGGTCGAGGAACTGCAGGCCGCGGTTGGTGTACTTCTTGGCGATGGAGACGACGAGGCGCAGGTTGGCCTCGACCAGCTCGGCCTTGGCGCGCTCCGCTGTTCGCTCGCCCTTCTGGATGCGGCGATAGGCCTCGCGCAGGGTGTCGAGGTCCATGGCGGCCTCTTCCTGCACGCGCTTCACGCGATTGATGGCCATCGCGATGGTGCGATCCCAGTCGAGCACCGTGTCGATCTCGGCGTGCCACTTCTTGGCGAGCCGGTGCAGCGTGGCCTCGTCTTCGCGCGCCTTGCGCAGCTCCTGGCGCACGGTGACGGC
This sequence comes from Deltaproteobacteria bacterium, assembly GCA_016177705.1. Taxonomy (GTDB): domain Bacteria; phylum Myxococcota; class UBA727; order UBA727; family VGSZ01; genus JACOUT01. Next base: position 312,394 of record JACOUT010000011.1, on the reverse strand, counting down.
ATCGGTGAGCGACTGACGCTCGATGGCCAAGACCTCGAACTCGGCCTTGGTGACGCGGCGGACCAGCACCTTGATGCGCTGCACGATGCGATCGATCTGGCGCTTGTTGATCTTGAGCTCGCGCAGCTCGGCGACGATCTGGTCGCCCGACTCTTTCTTCTGGCGGTCGAGCTCTTCCTTGCGCTTGACCGCCACCTTGCCGCCGGCGAGCTCCTCGTCGGCGACGTCGATCTCCTTCTTGATCTTCTGCAGCGTGCCGACGATGCGCAGCGCCTTCTCGGTCACCTTGGGCTCGTCGAACTCGAGCGTCTGGCCGTCTTCGCCGGACTCGTTCTCCTTGACGATCTCCTTGACGCGGATCTTGCCCTTGCGCAGCCGATCGCCGAGGTCGAGGATCTCGGCCAGACAGATGGGCGTGTGCAGCACGGCGTCGAGGACCTCGAGCTCGCCCTCCTCGATGCGCTTGGCGATCTCGACCTCGCCATCGCGCGTCAGCAGCGACACCGAGCCCATCTTGCGCAGATACATGCGCACCGGGTCGTTGCCCTTGCTGAACTCGGCGTAGTCGACCTCCTCGGGCGCCTCGGTGCTCTCGACGAGCTGGCCCTTTGCGGGCGTGGCGGCCGCCGCCTCGTTCATGAACTTGAGCGCGTCGTCGACGACCTCGACCTCGTTCTCGGCGAGCAGCGCTACTGCGTCCTCGAGGCCTTGCAGCGTCGTGACGTCGGGCGGCATGGTCTCGTTGATCTCGTCGAAGGTGACGAAGCCACGGTCCTTGCCGCGCAGCACCAGCCGCTTCAGCTCTTTACGCTCGATCATCGGCCGCGCGGGCGCGCGAACCGACTGCTGCGCAGCCTCGGCGGCGCCCGAGCCGACCTTGCGCGGCGCGACGGCGCCGGGCGCCTTCTTGGCGCCGGACGACGCTGACGAGCCGCCACCATCGCCCCGGCGACGAGCAGGCCGGCTGCGCGTGGTGTCGGGCACCACCAGATCGAAGCCAAGCGCGCTCGCCCTGGCGGCCTTCGGCTCGGGACGCTTCGGCTCGGCGGACATGCCGGCCTTGGCGTCAACCGGCCTCTTGCCCTCTTTCGCGGGCAGCGCCTTGGCCTCGAGCTTCTTCGGCTCGGGCTTCTTGCCGTCGAGCTTCTTCGGCTCGGGCTTCCTGGCGCCGTGCGGGGCGTGCGCCGCTTTGGCGGAGACTTTCGGCGCCTTCTTCTGCGCCGGCTTCGACGCTGCGGACTTCACGGGCTTCTTGCTGTTGGCCATGAAACCTTCACGCGGCTGGCCGGTTGGCGCAGCCTGGGAAGCATGCGGATCGGGGGAGGGATCGCTGTGGGGAAAGCTGGTGCCGGGCTATGTAGCAATCCCTGGGAAATGCACAACATCTGCGACGTGGCCGCCGGCCGTCAGACAGCGAACGGGTCGTCGTCCGGCTCGCCCGCCCAGGGCGGCTCGGGCGGGGGAATCGGACTGTCGTCCGATTCGTCGGCGCCCTCGCCCTGTGTTGCCGCGGAGGGCTCGGCTGCCGCGGGGGCCGCCGCTACCCCCGTCGGCGCGGCGGCGACTGCACCGACCAACAGCTCCGGCCGGCGGGGCTTGGCCTCGGTGGGGGCGCCGAGTGCCTTGACGGCCTCGACCAGGGCGGCCTGCTCGGCCAACAGGCGCTTGCGCTCACCGTGGTCCTGGGCGGCGTCGGCGTCGGCCATCTTGGCTTGCAGCTCCCCGAGGCGCAGCTCGAGCGTGCGGCGGTCGAGCGACAGGATGGCGTCCTCGACGATGCGCGCCGCCGCCGCTTCGCTCAGGTAGGCGTCCGGGCGGGAGAAGCCGCCGGCCTGCTGCACCTTCAACAGCACGGTGCGCACCTGGCCGCTCGGCAAGAGCGGTAGGCGCGGCAGGATCGCGCGCGGGTCCTCGTCGTGAAAGCGTACCAACAGCTCGATCAGCCGCTCGATCAAGCCCTTCAGCTCGGCGTTCTTGAGCGCGGGCGCGAGCACGCCACAGCGCGCTGCCAGGTGGGGGTGCATCAACAGCGCCTCGACCAGCAGGATCTCGGGCTCCGAGAGCGCCGGCGATCGCGCGGTGGGGACCCGAGCGACGGCAGCACGTTCAGCCGTGCGCTGCGGTGCTTCGGTGCGGGCCGGCGCGGAAGCGGACGGCGCGCGTGACGACGACGCACCACCCTGCCCGCGCAGCCGCTCGGCGAGAACCTTGCGCCCGCGCTTGTCGACCTCGCCGGCGATGACCGCCTCGTCCTCGGAGAAGGCGCGCGCCACCGCTCGCACCGCCTCCGCGCGCACCAGCTCGCGCGCCGGCGCCGCCAGGAACGGCAAGAGCGCGTCGAGCGCGGCCACGCGCGCGCGCACGCCGCCGGTGGCGCTCTTGCGGGCGCGCGCCAGCAGCTCGTCGAGCGCGGCGGGCGCGCCCAACAAGACACCGCGCAGCTCGTCGGCCCGGCCCGCGCACACCATGGCGTCCGGATCCTTGTCGGGCAGCGAGGCCAGGCCGACGTCGAGGCCGGCCGCGAGCATCATCAAGATGGCCCGCTGCGCGGCGTCCCTGCCCGCCTGGTCCTGATCCATGCAGATGACGACGCGCTCGGTGCGCCGCTTCAGCTCATCGACGTGACGGGGCGTGAGGCCGGTGCCGCAGGGCGCCACCGCCGTCGGCATGCCGGCGCGGTGCACCGCGATGGCGTCGAGCGGGCCCTCGACCAGCACCGCCGGCTTGCCCTGCTTGAGCGCCGGCTGCGCCTCGTAGAGCCCGAACAGCACCGCCGACTTGTCGTAGACCGGCGTCTGCGGCCCGTTGACGTACTTGGGGCGCTTCCTGCCCTGCCCGTCGACGGCGCGCTCGCCGAAGATGCGCCCCTGAAACGACACGATGTCGCCGCGCGTGCCGCGGATGGGGATGGTGATGCGGTGACGGAAAAAGTCGTAGGGCCCGCGCTCGCTCCTGCCGAGCACGCCGGCAGCGACGCCGTCGTCGACCGACAGCCCCTGCTCGACCAGGAAGGAGGCCAGGCCGTCGTCGGCCGCGCCGCCCCAGCCGAGGCCGAAGCGATCGATCGTGTCGTCGTCGATCTTGCGAACGTCCGCCAGGTAGGCGCGCGCGGTCGTGCCCGCCTCCGACGACAGGCGCGTCCGGAAGAACACCTGCGCCAGCTCGAGCGCGCGCGACAGGCGCTTTCGCTCCTTCTGGCGCGCCTCCTCCTCGGGATCGTGCGCCACCTTGGGCAGCTCGACGCCGGTCGTGCCCGCCAGCTCGGTGATGACGTCGAGGAAGCCGCGCCCGGTGGTGCGCACCAGGAACTCGACGACATCGCCGGTGGCCTTGCAGCCGAAGCAGTAGAAGAAGCCGTCCTCGGGCCGCACGTTGAAGGACGGCGACTTCTCGGTGTGAAACGGGCACAGCCCGACCAGGTTCTTGCCGACGCGCTTGAGCTTGACGTGTCGGCCGATGACCTCGCCGATGTCGGCGCGGCGCTTGATCTCGGCGATCACGTCCTCGGGGATCACAGCGGCTAGCCGCCGAGCGCGGCCTTGACCGCCGCCTGCACGTCCTTGCCGTCGGCGCGGCCGGCGACCTTGGCCATGGCGGCCTTCATCGCCTTGCCCATGTCCTTCGGCCCGGCGGCACCGCACTCGGCAACGGCCTCCTTGACCAACGCGGCCAGCGCGGTGGCGTCGAGGCCCTTGGGCAGGAAGCCCTCGATGACCGACAGCTCGAAGCTCTCCTTGTCGACGAGGTCTTGGCGACCGCCCTTGCCATACTCGGCGATCGACTCCTTGCGCTGCTTGGCCATCTTCTTGAGCACGTCCAGCACAAGCTCGTCGGCGGCGTCGATCTCGCCGCCGCCCCCCGCGGTGGGCCCGTCGGTGCGCGTGTTGATGACCTTGTTCTTCACCTCGGTGCGGATGGAGGAGAGCACGTCCTTTTTGGGATCGCGGCTCTTCATGGCCTCTTTCCAGGCCGCGCCGATGTCCTTGTACAGCCCCATGGTCCCTCCGCCGGTGGTGTGGTGGCGGGGGAGTAGCCAATCGCCGGGGCCGCGTCGACCGGTGCCTCAGGAGGCGGCGATCGCCTCGAGCAGCGCCCGATCACCCTGCAGCGCCACGCGCTGCGAGTAGAAGGCCAGCCCGCGGCGGCCGCCGAGCTCCTCGCCGCCGCCGGCGCGCCCCGGGCCACCGTGCACCAGGCCCGGCAGCACCATGCCGGGCGGCAGCGCCTGCGCGGCGATCTTCGACGAGCCGATAGTGACGCGGCCGTGATACGGCGCGATGCCGAGCACGAAGTCCTTCAGGAACTGCTTGTCGTCGCCGTAGACGCTCGACACCAAGCCGCCGCCGCCCGCGCGCACCAGCGCCGCGGCCATCGCCGCGCCGCCGTCGTAGGGCATGACCGTGGCCACCGGACCGAACACCTCGTGCTCGTGCACGGCGTCGCCAGCGCGCGGCTCGGGCGAGAAGTAGAGCGTGGGCCCGACGAAGAAGCCCTTGTCGCCGGGCACGCCGAGCGGCTCGACGCTACCGCCGCCGAACGCGACCCTGGCGCAGGACGCGAGGCGCGCGATGCCGGCCTTGACGTCGGCGCGCTGCTCGCCGGTGGCGAGCGGGCCCATGGTGACGTCGTCGCGCGCGGGATCGCCCACTTTGATCGCCGCCAGCCGCTCGCCGAGCAGGCCGAGCACGTGGTCGACCTGCTCGCGCGGCACGTAGACGCGCCGGATGGCCGTGCACTTCTGACCCGCCTTCTGCGTCAGGTCGCGCACCACGTCGCCGAGGAACAGGTTCAGCACGTCGCTGCCTTGCTCGACATCGGGCGCCAGCACGGCGGCGTTCAGGCTGTCGGCCTCGACGTTGACGCGCACCGAGTGCGCGAGCGCCGCCTTGCCGGCGCGCAGCGCGACACCGGTGGCGCTGCCGCCGGTGAAGGCGAGCACGTCTTGGCCCGTCAGGTGCCCGAGCAAGTCGCCCGGGGCGCCTGCGATGAGCGAGATGGCGTTTGGCGGAAGTGCGGCCGCCTCGACGAACAGCTCCATCATGCGCGCGGCGACGAGGGCGGTGCTGGTGGCCGGCTTGACCACCACCGGCATGCCGGCGAGCAGCGCGACGGCGGCTTTTTCGGCGAAGCCCCACGCCGGGAAATTGAAGGCGTTCACGTGCACCGCCACGCCCTCGCGCGGCACCCACAGGTGTTGGCCGTACAGGCGCGCGCCCTTGCCGAGCTGGACGCCGTCGCCGTCGACGAGGAAGCGGCGTTCGCCGAGCTCGACCGCCAGGTCGGCGTAGGCGGCGAGCGTGCCGATGGCACCGTCGACGTCGAACTTGGCGTCGCTCCTGGTGTTGCCACCGTTCTCCACCGCCAGCGCGATCAGTTGCTCGCGCGCGCCATGCAACGCACGCGACAGCGCGCGGATCGCCTGGCCGCGCTCCACGAAGGTCATGGCACGCAGCGTCGCGCCCGCAGCGCGCGCGCTCCGCATGGCCTCCGCGAAGTCGAGGCCGGCGGTGCACGTGGTCGCGAGCGGCTGCTCGGTGGCGGGGTTGACCAGCGTCTGCACCGGGCCCGAACCGCGCACCCATCGACCGCCGAGAAAGCTCTGCAGCTCATCCATCACGATCCTCCGCGCCACCTCGGCCGGCACCCGGCTTGGGATGCAGTGGGGCAGGCCACCGTTTCGGCGGATCTCCGCAAAACGACGGGACCCAGAAAACGACGACAGAGCTGGTGCATCTGTTCTTCGTCCCGTTCCCAGGGGAAGCCATGGCAGCGCACCAGTCCGGCAACCACCGACCCGGCCCTCGGGCCCCGGTCCGCTTCGAGACCCACCCTGACCGCTACCGGCACTGGCGCCTCGACGTCGTCGACACCGAAGGCGGCCAGGCGGCGCGCCTGACCATGAACGTGCCCGAGGACGGCGGGCTCAATCCCGGCTACCCGCTCAAGCTCAACAGCTACGACCTGGGCGTCGACCTCGAGCTGGCCGACGCCCTGCAGCGGGTGCGCTTCGAGCACCCGGAGGTGAAGGCGCTCGTCGTCACCAGCGGCAAAGACCGCATCTTCTGCTCGGGCGCCAACATCTACATGCTCGGTACCTCGAGCCACGCCTTCAAGGTGAACTTCTGCAAGTTCACCAACGAGACGCGCCTCTACCTCGAGGATATGTCGGAGCACACCGGCGTGGCGTCGTTGTGCGCGGTCAACGGCACCGCCTCGGGCGGCGGCTACGAGCTGGCCATCGCGTGCGACGAGATCGTGCTCGCCGACGACGGCTCCTCCGCCGTCTCCTTCCCCGAGACGCCGCTGCTCGCCGTCTTGCCCGGCACCGGTGGGCTCACGCGCCTGGTGGACAAGCGCAAGGTGCGCCGCGACCTGGCCGACGTGTTCTCGACGGTGGCCGAGGGCGTGCGCGGCAAGCGCGCGGTCGAATGGGGCCTGGTCGACGAGGCGCCGCCGCGCGCCAAGTTCGACGAGGCGGTGCGCCGCCGCTTGGCGGCGCTGGCGGCGCGCAGCAAACGCAAGCCCCACGCGCCGGTGACGCTGACGCCGCTCAAGGCGACGCGCAGCGCGGGCGGCGTCGAGTACCGCTACGTCAGCCTGGTGCTCGACGACAAGAAGCGCACGGCGACGCTGACGGTGCGTGCGCCCGACGGCGACGAGCCGACCACGCCCGCCGAGCTGGCCAAGGCGGGTGCGGACGCCTGGGCGCTGTGCGCCTTCCGCGAGCTCGACGACGCATTACTCGAGCTGCGCTTCAACCAGCCGCAGATCGGCGTCGTCGCGCTGCGCACCTCCGGAGACGCGGCGCGCGTGCTCGCGGTCGACGCCATGCTCAGCAAGCACAAGGACGACGGCCTGGTCGCCGAGGTGGCGCTGTTCATCAAGCGCGTGCTCAAGCGCCTCGACCTGACGGCCAAGAGCTTGTTCGCGCTCGCCGACAAGGACTCGTGCTTCGCCGGCACGCTGCTCGAGCTGGCGCTCGCCGCCGACCGCGTCTACATGCTCGATGACGACGAGGTGGCGCTGCAGGTCTCGCCCATGAACGCCGGCCGCTACCCCATGGGCAACGGCCTGTCGCGCTTGCAGTCGCGCTTCTTGCGCGAGCCCGCGCGCGTCTCGCGCGTGCTCGAGACCCAGGGCGCCATCGGCACGCAGCAGGCGAACGAGCTCGAGCTGGTGACGTTCGCGCCCGACGACATCGACTGGGACGACGAGGTGCGCATCGCCTTCGAGGAGCGCGCCAGCATGTCGCCCGACGCGCTCACCGGCATGGAGGCGTCCTTGCGCTTCGCCGGGCCCGAGACGCTCGAGACCAAGATCTTCGCGCGCCTGTCGGCCTGGCAGAACTGGATCTTCCAGCGGCCGAACGCCGTCGGCGAGAAGGGCGCGCTCACCCTCTACGGCAAGCCCGAGCGGCCCGAGTTCGATTTTCATAGGACGTAGGCCATCGGACCCAGGCCATAGCGCCTGAGTCCGGCCAAGAAGCACGGAGCACGCATGACCACCGTCGACCACGGCGAGCGCATCCCCAACAACGTCAACCTGGCGGGCGACAAACGCTTGCAGCGCGCGCTCGAGGCCTGGCAGCCGAACTACCTCAAGTGGTGGCGCGAGATGGGGCCGTCCGGCTTCCAGGAGGACGACGTCTACCTGCGCACCGCCATCTCGGTCGAGACCGACGGCTGGGCGCACTTCGGCTACGTCAAGATGCCCGACTACCGCTGGGGCATCTTCCTGAGCGACGAAGACCCCGACCGCACCATCGGCTTCGGCGATCAGATGGGCCAGCCGGTGTGGAAGGAGGTGCCGGGCGAGCACCGAAACGCGCTGCGGCGCCTGATCGTCACGCAGGCCGACACCGAGCCCGCCTCGGTCGAACAGCAGCGCATGCTCGGCAACACCTGTCCCAGTGTTTACGACCTGCGCAACCTCTTTCAGGTCAACGTCGAGGAGGGGCGGCACCTGTGGGCCATGGTCTACCTGCTGCACTCGCACTTCGGCCGGGACGGCCGCGAGGAGGCCGAGGCGCTGCTCGAGCGCCGCTCGGGCGACCCCGACAAGCCGCGCATCCTCGGCGCCTTCAACGAGCCGTGCACCAACTGGCTCGACTTCTTCATGTTCACCTTCTTCACCGACAGGGACGGCAAGTACCAGTTGCTCGCCTTGGCGGAGAGCGCGTTCGATCCACTGTCGAGGAGCGCGCGCTTCATGCTCACCGAGGAGGCGCACCACATGTTCGTCGGCGAGACCGGCGTGCAGCGCATCGTCGAGCGGACCGCGCAGCTCATGAAGCAGCATGGCGTGGAGCGGCCCGAGGACGTGCGCAAGCTCGGCGCCATCGACCTGCCGACCGTGCAGCGCACGCTCAACCTGTGGTTCACGCTCTCCATCGACCTGTTCGGCGGTGAGGTGTCGTCGAACGCCGCGTCGTCGTTCGCTACCGGCCTGAAGGGCCGCGCGCACGAGGACCAGTTCGAGGACCACGTGGCGCTGGCCGGCAGCTATCGCATGGAGCTGTTCCGGGGGGGCGCGATGGCGCACGAGGACGTGCCGATGCGCAACGCCATGAATGAGGTGCTGCGCGACGGCTACATCGCAGACTGCCAGCGCGGCGTCGACAAGTGGAACAAGACCATCGCGTCCCAAGGCATCGACTTCACCTTGACGCTGCCGAGCCGCCGCTTCCATCGCCACATCGGCACCTGGGCGGAGGCGTTCGCCGACCCGAGCGGCACGTTGATCGGCAAGGACCAGTGGGAGGCGGCGCGCGACCATTGGCTGCCGAGCGCCGGCGATCGCGCCTACATCCAGAGCTTGATGCAGCGGCCCATCTACGACCCGACGCAGATGGCCAACTGGATCGCGCCGCCCAAGCAGGGCATCAAGGGGCGCGCGCTCGACTTCCAGTACGTGCGCCACGAGGCGTGAGCGTCAAGCCTCGGTGCCTCGGTCCGGGTAGTGGCGCTCGAGGCAGGTCGGACACAGTGAGTGCGAGAAGTTCGCGTCCGAGTGCTCGGAGATGTACCGCTCGAGCTTCTGCCAGGCTTTGCCGTCGTCGCGGATCTGATGGCAGTGCATGCAGATGGGAATCACGCCACTGAGCGTGCGCACCTGCGCGAGCGCTTGCTCGAGCTGTGCGCCGCGCGCCGCCAGCGCGGCGTTCAGCAGCATGATCTCCTCGTTCTTGAGCTCGAGTTCCGCCATCAGCTCGGCGGCGCGCGCGTTTGCTTGCGCGAGCGCCTTGGCTTGTTCGTCTGCGCCTGCGTAGAGCTCCGCACTTTGGGCGGCGGCGCGCGCCAAGCGCATCACCAGCGCGCACTCGGGGTCGGTCTCCTGCTTGTGGGGACAGCAGCACAGGCGTTCGTTGGACATGACGCTACTCCTCTGCCCCATCGCACGTGTCGACTCAGAAGGTGACCACCTGCGCGCCTTGCGACGCGCGGGCTACGACGGTCATGAGGCCCGCGAGCTTGGCAGCCGGGTGGAGAGCACCGTCCTCGCCATCCCGCAGCCCGCAGTAGTACTTGGTGCAGGGTGCACAGACGAGCAGCTCGCCGTCGAGCGCGAGGAATTGCTCGAGGTAGTTGTGCAGTGGCTCGTAGCCCTCGATGCGGATGCCCTGCGCGGCGTTGCGCAGCGCCCAGATAGCGCCATCGATCGTCAGGAAGAGCGAGACCGAGGCGCCCGCGGCCAGCGCCGTGCAGGCCCAGCCGAAGGCCAGCGTGGCGCGCGCGCCGCGATCCTGCCTTCCCGTCGTCAGCACTACGACCACTTGCTGTTGACTCGCCATCGGTTCTCCCTCAAATGAACAGCACCTGCGCGCCGCGTGCTGCCGACAGGAACGTGGTGACGCCGCACACCTCACCCGACACCGCCTTCGGGTCGGGCGCGGCGAAGCCGAGCAGGCGCATCGAGGTGTCGCAGTAGTGGAAGCGCGCGCCGAGCTCCTCTGCCTGCTTGATGAGCACCGGCAGATCGTCGACGCCTTCGCGGCGCATCACGAAGCTCATCAGGCGTCGGCCGAGCCCGCCGAAATGCAGGTGCGACATGGGAGCGGCGCCGACCGAGCTTGGCATCATCAGGCCCATCAGCCTGCCGAGCAGCCCTCTTCGCCGCGTGCCGCTCGCGCTCTGCATGGTCGACGCCGCCCAGAACGCGAAGAAGATGTCGACCTCCTGGCCGATCGCGAGGGCGCCGTTGGCGATGGTGAAGGCGGCATAGAGGCGGTCCCACTGGCCGCTCATGCAGAAGAGGCACAAGCGCGGCGAGGGTGGCGTGGTGGCGCCGAGCGCCATGGCGACGCTCGGATCGCTCACGCGCGCGCGCCGAACTCGATGGTGGCCACGACGTTACCCTGGTCGCTCGACAGGTTCTTGAGCGCGTTGCCGGTGACCTCGCACCAGGCGCGCACGTCGCTCTCGAAAGCGAGGTCGTCGCCGGTGACGCGCACCAGCACGGGGCCGGACTCGCGGCGGCGAAGCTTGGCGATCTCGACGATGGGCCGCGGGCACTTCATGCCGCGACAGTCGAGCTGTAGGTTGTCGTGGTCAGCGTCCACAGGTGCTCCTACGTCGCGGTCGCACTACTACCCGCCGCGCACAGTCGCCGGGCGCCCCCTCCGGACAAGGCATCGACCAGCATCGCGTGCGCTTGAGGGGTTGGATCAGGCGCCGTCGGCGGGGCGAACAGTCAGGCCCATCTCCGCGAGCGCGGCCTTGCCGGCGGCCACCGTGGGCGCTCCCGTCGAGAACAGCGACGTCACCACGCCGTCGGCGCCCATCAGCAGCGCGGCCGCCAGGTCGGCGGGCTCGCGATCGTCGCCGGCAGAGAGCACGGGGATCGACAGGCGCGAAGCGACCTGCTCGATCAGGTCGCCGTCGTGCACCACGCGGTCGCTCTGCGGCGCGGGCACCGACGGCACCAGCAGCACCTCGCAGGCGCCGGCTGCCGGCAAGAGCTCGCAGAGCGCGAGCGCGTCGATCTTCATGCCCTGCCCCGCGCCGTCCACCAGCTCCCAGACCACGCCCTTCTCGCCGGCCGAGCGCCGCACCGAGAGCGCGGCTACTACGCGATCGGCGCCCACCGTGGCCGCGATGCGCGAGATGAAGCCGACCGGGTCGGCGCCGCCGCCGTTGACGTCGACCACCACGCGATCGGCGCCGAAGCCGGCGAGCAGGCGCGCGTCCGAGGGCGACTGCACCGGCGCCCACGCGACCAGCGGCAGGAAGATGCGCGACTCGAGCGCGGACAGCGGCGCGAACAGGGCGTTGGCGCCCTTGCCGGTCGGTGACGACGTGGGATCGAGGCGCAGCCAGATCTCGTCGGCGCCGTCCTGCGCTAGGAAGGACGCGATCGCCTCGGCGAAGTCGGCGACCAGGCCGCCCTTCTCGAGCTTCTGGCGCGGGCGGCCGGTGTCATCGACCAACACCAGCGTGCAGATCCTCTTGGCGAGCGTCACGAGGCGCGCCCCTCCACCACCGGCGGCACGGCGGCGCGCGGCTGCGTGAAGGCGCGCAGCAGCTCGAGGCCGACGCGGCCCGAGTGCTCCGGCAAGAACTGCACCGCGAGGATGGCGTCCTTCCAGATGGCGCCGGCGAACGGCACGCCGTGGTGACAGACGGCGACGTTGGCCTGCGGCACGCGCGCGGGCGCGCACAGCCGGTGGCGGAACGCGAACCAAGCGCCGGGCGCGCTCTTGGGCGCCAGCGACGCGAGCAAGGGGTGGCGATCGAGGCCGACCACGAGCGCGAAGCCGACGTGCGGCGTCAACAGCGGCCGCTCGCCCTCGTCGGTCATGCGCGGATCGAAGCGCTGCACCGGCGCGCGAAACAGTCCGAGGCCGGCCGGCGCGCCGCCGTGCACCTGCCCCTCGAGCAAGAGCGAGACGCCGAGGCCGATGGCGAGCAGCGGCCGGCCCGTGAGCGCGAACTCGGCGATGGCGTCGCGCACGCCCGGGCCGGCGCCGCGCGCCAGGCCCGCGTCGTCGTCGTCGCCGTCGGGCACGATCAGCACGTCGGCGCTGCGCGCGGCGAGCGTAGTGTCGGCCAGGCGGGCGTCTACGCCCACGGAGCGCAGCGCCGCCAGCAACCTCCGCGTGCGTGCGGCGCCGTGGTCGAGGACGGTGGCGGTAACGCCCACCGCCGCAGTCTCGTGCATGTTCGCCTGTGCGCTCAAGCGCAGGGCAAATCGGCCCATGACCCGCACGTGACGCGCCCCAGCGCCCGTTTGAGCGAAAATGCCCTCTCGTCGGTGGACGCGCGGTGCGCACCGTGACGGGACGGAGGGATCATGTACCAGGACCGTAACGACGCCGGCCGTCAGCTCGCGCACGCGCTTCGGCGCGCGCAGCTCACCGATCCCATCGTGCTGGGGCTGCCGCGAGGAGGGGTGCCCGTCGCTAACGAGGTGGCGCGCGCGCTCGGCGCCCCGCTCGACGTCTGGGTGTCGCGCAAGATCGGCGCGCCCGGCCATGAGGAGCTCGGCGTGGGCGCGGTCTCCGAGGGCGGCGAGGTCGTGCTCGAGCCCGCGCTACTCGACGCCGTCGGCGTCGACGAGGGTTCGCTGTCGGCGGTGATCGGTGCCAAGCGCGCAGAGGTGGAGACGCGCGCCGCCCGGTTCCGCGACGGCCGGCCGCCGCCGCGGGTCGCCGGCCGCACCGTCATCGTGGTCGACGACGGGGTGGCCAACGGCGTCACGGCGCGGGCCGCGCTGCGCTCGCTGCGGCGCGCCGGTGCCACGCGCGTCGTGCTGGCTGTGCCGGTAGGCTCGCGTGAGGGCTTGGCAGCGTGCGCGCAGTTTGCCGACGAAGTGATCTGTCCCTACGTGCCGCTGCAGCTCTCGAGCGTCGGCGGCCACTACGCCGACTTCGAGCAGACCTCCGACGACGAGGTGCTCAGCATCCTCGCCACCGCGCGCCAGCGCCTACGTGGGCCGGTGGCCGAGCGCAGCGCCCCGCGCTGACAGGCGCCGCTACCGCGGCGACTCGTCGGGGGCCAGCCGTTCGGGCGGCAGGAGCCAGGGCAGCTCGTCGAAGGCGATGACGCCCTCCTCGACGAGCGCGAGCGCGTGGTCGCGCATCGGCACCAGGCCGGAGCGCAGCGCCTCGCCGCGCAGATCGTCGAGCGGGATGTCGCGCGCGATGGCGCGCCGCATCTGCGGCCCGGTGGGCAGGAACTCCACGACGGCGATGCGGCCGAGCGCGCCGAGCCCGCCGCAGCGCGCGCAGCCCTTGCCGCAAAAGAAGCGAAAGCCGCTCGGCACGCCGTGGGGGAACACCTCGGCCACCAGCTCCTTCTTGGCCGCTACCTCGGTGCGGCAGCCCGGGCAGATGCGCTTGGCCAGGCGCTGCGCGATGACGGCGAACAGCTCGGAGGCGATGGAGTTGCGATGCATGCCGAGATCGCGCAGCCGCTGCACGGCGTCGACCGCGTCGTTGCAGTGCAGCGTCGAGAGCACCAGGTGGCCGGTCTGCGAGGCGCGGATGGCCTCGAGCGCGGTCTCGGCGTCGCGGATCTCGCCCACCAGGATGACGTCGGGGTCCTCGCGCACGAAGGAGCGCATCGCCTGGGCGAAGCCGAAGCCGAGCTCGGCGCGCGCCGCCACCTGCTGGATGCCGTCGAGCGCGTACTCGATGGGATCCTCGACGGTGATGACCTTGCGGGTCTGGTCATGTGCAAGCGCCTGCAGCGCTGCGTACAGCGTCGTCGATTTTCCCGAGCCGGTGGGCCCGACCACCAGCACGAGCCCGGCGGGGATGCGCAACAGCCGCGCATAGCGGGCCGCCAGCTCCTTGGGGAAGCCGAGGTCTTCGATGCCGAGCAACTGCTCGTGCTGCGGCAACAACCGCACCACCGCGTGCTCGCCGTGCAACGACGGCTGGGTCTGCACGCGCAGATCGAAGATGCGCCCCTTGGCGCGCGCGGTGAAGCGGCCGCCCTGCGGCAGGCGGTGCTCGGCGATGTCGAGGTCGGAGCTGACCTTGAGCACGTTGATGATGCCGGCGAGCTGCTGCTTGCCGAGCTGGTAGCGGGGCGCGTCGTGCAGGTCACCGTCGATGCGGAAGCGCACACGCGCGTGGTCGCCGTAGATCTCGAGGTGGAGGTCGCTGGCGCGCTGCGCGATGGCGTCGACCAGCATGGCGTCGAAGATGGCGACCAGCTCGGCGCTGAAGCGCTGTTCGCCGAGCAGGTCGGTGCCGCGCTCCTCTGCCTTCTCCTTGGCGAGCGGCTGCAGTTGCCCGAGGTCGACTGCGCTCTTCAGCCGCGTCAGGTCGGTGGGCGTGACGACGACCAGCGTAACCGCGTGGGTGCCGAGCGCGCGCTCGATCTCCATGATGTCGATGGTGGGATCGGCGGTGGCCACCAGCACCTTGCCGCCCTCGGTGCACAGCGGCATCGCCTGCACGCCCTCGACGAACCGGCGCGGCAACACCGTGGCGATGCTCGGGTCAACGCGCACGAACAGCGCGTCTGCGTCGGCGAACGGCAGGCCCCAGCGCTCCGCGAGCGCACGGTACAGCTCGCGCTCGTCGAGCAGTCGGCGCTCCACCAGTACGTCGCCGACGCGGCGCCCTTGCCGTTTGGCGTCGGCGACCGCGCTCTCGACGTCTGCGCGCTTGACGACCCCGTGTGCCACCACCACGTCGCCGACGCGCATCCACCCTCCAGCGTGTAGCAACCGCCGATTCTTACCTTTTCAGGTCCGCGGCCAGCACGCCACTCGCGGGCGACCGGCGAGATCGTTCGAGACGATCGCGTCGCCGAAGCCCTCGTGGGGCAAGGCGCACACGTGCTGCCCCTGCTCTGCGCCGATCTCGCACGCGAGAAAGCCGCCGGGGCGCACTAGCGGACGCGCCTGTGCGAGCAGACGCCGGTGGTGCCCAAGCGCGTCGTCGCCCTCGCCGAAGAGCGCGAGCGCTGGCTCGAAGCCGAGCTCCGGCGCCAGAGACGGCCTCTCGTCCTCGCGCACGTAGGGCGGGTTCGCCACCACCGCGAGCACGTCCTTCAGATCGGCGCATGGTGCCAGCAGGTCGCCCAGCCGCACGTCGAGGCGATCGTCGACACCGTGGCGCTCGCCGTTTCGGAGCGCCACCGAACAGGCGGCATTCGACACGTCGGTGGCGATGACCCGAAGGCCTGGGCGCTCGTGCAACAGCGCGACGGCGACGCAGCCCGAGCCGGTGCAGGCGTCGACCACCGCGCCCTCGACGTCGACCGGCAGGCGCGCCAGCGCCAGCTCGATCAGGTGCTCGGTCTCGGGGCGCGGCACCAGCACGTCGGGCGTCACCTCGAAGGCCAGGCCCCACAGCTCGCGCGTGCCCACGAGGTACGCGACCGGCTCGCGCTTGCCGCGCCGCGCCACCAGCGCGCGCGCCTTGGCCAGCTCGTCATCGTCGAGCGGACGATCGAGATCGAGGTAGAGGTCGAGGCGCCGCAGGCCGAGCGCGTGCGCGATCAGGATCTCGGCGTCGGTGCGCGCGCCGTCGACGCCGCGCGAGGCTAGCCACGGCGTCGTCGCCGCGAGCAGCGCGCGGATGGTGCGCGGCTTGTCGGTCACGGGGACGGCGTGGAACGATGGCGAGCGGCTGTCAACCGCGCCACCAATCGACATGCAACGACGTCGCCTACGCCCCGTGTCCCTCTCCCTGGCAACTGCCGGCCTCACGGCGCTGCTCGCGTCGTGCCCGCGTGCCCCGGCCGCGCCCGAGCCCTTCCATGACGAGTTCGAGCGCGGCGCGCTCGGCGCGCGCTACCGCGCGGCGGGCTCGTGGCGGGTCGTCGACGGCGCGCTCTCGTCGCTCGGCGATCACAACCAGCCGCTCTGGCTCGAGGTGGCGCTCGCGAACAACGTGCGCGTCGAATTCACCGCCTGGTCGCGCTCGCCCGCGGTCGACACCAAGATCGAGATCTTCGGCGACGGCCTGCGCCACGAGTCGGGCTACATCGTCATCCTCGGCGGCTGGCAGAACACCATCAGCGCCATCGCGCGCCTGGACGAGCACGAGCGCGGGCGTGTCGAGCTGAAGAAGAAGTGGGAGCAGGGCCGGCGCTACCGCTGGACCGTGCAGCGCACCGACGGCAAGACGCTCGAGCTCTTGATCGACGGCGAGCGCGTGCTCGCCTACGCAGATCCGGCACCGCTGTTCGGCCCGCGGAACGACCGGCTAGCGTTCACGTCGTGGGAGAGCGAGGTCTTCTACGACGACCTCGTCATTACCCCCCTCCCGTGAGGTGCGTCAGTACGGCGGGATGGTGATGTTGGCGAAGGCCGTGTCGATGAAGCCGTCGACGTCCTCGTCGGCGTCGAGCGGTCGCTGGCGCAGCTCCGCCTCCGGGCGATCGAACAGCTCGAGCGCTTCGGTGAACAGCTCGCGGTCGGTCTTGGTGGGCTTCTTCATACTCATGGCTCCCTCCGCCGCCAGCGTGCGCCGGCGTGCAACGGAGGTCCACTTTTCGGATCGATTGACGTTTCCGTGGGCCATGTGGGCCGGGTCTTGTAGCGGCGGGGCTTGTCCCCGCCCGCAGCGTGGCCGCCATGAAAGAAGAAGATGGGCTTGTTGTCCCGCCTTCGAGTGAGGTTCGCTGCTCTCGCGCGAGCGTGGCGCGGTTCCATTGCGGAGCGCCGGCGTGCCGGGGTGCTGGCGTCGGGGTGGGACGTTCCCCACTCTAGATCTCTCCCCACCGGGGAGAGCCGTGCAACTGCGCCTTGCCGCATCGTGGACCCGGAACGGCCTCCCCCGACAGGGGGAGGATCTAGGAGGGGGAACGGGGGCGAACCGCCGCCTGCTCTCGCGAGAGCAGCAAACGCACCACGAGGGCGCGGCGACAAGCCCCACCTGCTTTGTCTTCCGTTCCTTGTTGGCGGATGGCGGGCGGGGACAAGCCCCGCCCCTACAAGGACCCCAGCGACGACCAGTGTGTTCGGCCCACCTCGGCAACCCACCGAAACGTAAGGAGACCCCAGTATTCAGCCCGCGCGCCCCGCTACCTGCTCACGGATAGCAGGCGGTGCCGTAGCTGACCTCGATGCGGCTGCCGCGCGGCGGCACCGAGGTGCCGTTGAACACCACCGAGTTCGACGCCGGATCGAAGAACCAACCGGTGGCCGCGCCCTCGCTGGTCTCGCTCACCGGCGTGCAGGTCGGCGAGGCGGCCGGGTTGCGCACGCACACGTCGATGGCGCCCGGCTGTGCGGCGCGCGACAGGAAGAACTCGACGCGCAGGCCCATGGAGTCGAGGCCGAGCTGCGACATCATGCCGCTCCAGTCGTCGTTGCAGATCTCCTGGAAGCGCCCGTTCATCTCGTCAACGACGACCTGGTAGCGGTCGTCCTGCAACTGGATGCTGCTGCCGTCGGACGCGGTGTAGGTGCAGCCGCCGGGAGGCGCGGCGATGGCGCTGACCGCGACCAGCGACGCGTTCCGGAAGCCCTTCACGTTCTTGAAGAAGTCGATGTACTGGTCGACGCCGCCCTTGCTCTGCTCGGGCTCGTCCTCGACGAAGATGATGTGCAGCTTGGCGTCGTCGCGCAAGAAGCCGCCGTTGGCGTTCGGGTCGTCGATGAGCGGCGGCGACAGGAACTTCATGGCGGCGCGCAGGCCGCCCTCGGCGCTGTCGCTGCTCGGGCGGTTGGGGTTGACGTTGCCCGGATCGGAGACGTGCACATTGCAGTCGAAGTCGGCGTCCGGCGTCGCCGAGGTCGGCGAGATGTAGTGGCCACGCGCCGGGTCGCACGCCGTGTACCAGCCGGCCATCTCGTGGTCGTCGCAGGTGTTGGCGGCGTCGCCGGCGGTGCACAGGCCCATGATGCACTGGCCACCGGCGCCGCAGTCGGCGTCGACCGAGCACGAGCCCGGGCCCGCCATGCAGGTGTCGTCGGCCCACAGCGTCGTGGTGACGGCGATGTGGTAGTCGGCGCCGGACACGCCCGAGAGCGTGAAGAACTGCGGGAAGTTGGCCGACAGCTCGTCCTGGAAGTCGCTCATCGAGCCGGAGTCGTCGACCACCCACAAGACGTCGACCTTGGGATCGGTGAACTGATCGAAGACGTCGGTCTGGAAGGTATCGGTGGTGCCCTGGCCGCGCAGCGGCACCGAGACGGGCGGTCCTTCGTTGCCGTCGGGGAGTTGGGTCGGCACCACCAGGTTGGCGCTCTCGATGGTGAGCTGACGCGCGTAGTAGCGCACGTCGATGCTCATGCTGGCGCCAGGGTTGATGGTGTAGGGCCAGGAGCCGGTCGGGTTGTTGGTGCCCATGACGCGGAACGTCTCAGGGTTGGTCGCCGGGTCGACGAACGGCTGCATGACGCGCAGGCCGTCGCCGCCGTTGTTGTAGAGCGTGGTGCGCATGGTGGGCGAGCCGCAGTCGAGCGTCACCAGGCCGAAGTCGAGCTCCGGCGGGATGACATCGACGTCGGGCTCGACCGGCGTGCCCGAGAAGCCGATCGAGTACACGCCCGGGTCCTGGTCGGAGGCGCTGACGTCGGTGCGCGTGTCGTCGGTCTCGAAGCGCACGCCGTTACACTTCTCGTTCGGGTCGGTGAGGATGCCGCCGCCGCAGATGATGTTGCGCGAGGGCTCGCTCGGATCGCCGCCCGGGATGGTCGCGGAGTACGAGCCAAACGAGAACGAGATGGGGCTCGCGTTGTCGATGGTGTGCGTGGGCGCGAACACCGCGAAGAAGGTGCGCGGCACGCCCGACGACACCGTGAAGGCCGCGGCAGGGATGGCGGGCGTGCCGTCGGCGTTCTCGAGCCGGAACTCGTTGATCGAGGTGTTGTCTGGGTCGTCGTAGGTCAGCGAGCTGACGGTGCAGTCGGCGTTGCCGATGTTCTCGAGCGTGATGGGCAGGCGCTTCTCGGTGTGCACCGAGGTGCGGCCGAACTCGACCACGCCCCAGCGCCCGGTGACGACGTTGAAGCCGAACTGCTGCGTGTAGATGGGCTCGACCTGAAGCTGGCAGTAGGGCGCGCCGCCGCCATTCGCCTCCAGGTTCACGAGCTGCGTCGGCTCGGTCTCGTCGCTGACGGTGACGGTGACTGTCGCGCGATCCACCACGGGGTTGTCGCGCACCGGCGAGGTGTAGCTGACGTCGAGCGTCAGGTTGGTCGGCGCCGCGTCGGCGCCCGCCGGATCGCCGTCGCAGCCCACCGTTCCGCGCAGCACCACGGGGTAGGCGGCCGGCAGCTCGCCCGCGGGGAAGGCGAAGCCGGTGGTGCTCGGCTCGGGGCCGGCGATGGCGTCGATGGTGCAGCCGCACTGGCCGACGGACTGGATGATGATCTGGCGCGTCTGCGTGGTGCCCGACGCCACCGCGTTGAAGTTGAGCGTCTCGGGCACGACGTTGATCTTGCACGCGGGCGGGATGACGCCGTCGCCGAGCAAGAGCAGGTCGTACTGCGCGGCGAAGGGCGCCGCCGTGGTGATCATGATGTCGCCGGCGCGCGCGTCTCGGTAGGGGCCCGCCTGCTGCGGCGTGAAGGTCAGGTCGAGCACCACGGTCTCGTTCTCGGCGAGCGTGCGCCCGACGGGGTCGCCGCCCTGCGGCGTGAAGGTGAAGGCCTGGTCGGGGTTCTGCGCGAACGCCATGGTCGCGATGGTCACGGGCTTCACGCCGCAGTTGCGCAACGTCACCGTGCCCGGCTGCGTGACGCCGACCGCCACTTGGCCGAAGTCGATGATGCCGCCCGGCTCGGCGCACAGCCGGCCGTCGGTGCCGCGCCCCGTCAACTGCACGGCCGCGACCGGCTCGTCCTTGGCGGTGCTGCCCACCTGCAAGAACACTGAGGCGGGCCCGCCGGCGAGCGGCGAGAAGGTGACGGCGAGCGTCAGGCTCTCGTCGGCGCGCGCCACCTGGCCCACCAGCGAGGCGAAGGTGAAGGGCGCAGCGCCGAGGATGCAGGGCGCCGTGCGCGCCGTCTCGACGTCCGCCGCCGCCACCACGCACATGCTCTGCAGCTCGAGCCGGCCGGTGCCGACGTTCTTGATGGTGAGCGTGCGCTGCTGCTGCTGGCCGCTGTCGGCGTCGCCGAAGTCGACCGTCAGCCAGGGCTCGGCCGTCAGGTGGCTATTGCCGGCGTCATCGAGGATCTCGATCTTGGGCGTCGGCAGGCCCTGCAGCGGGTCGAGGCAACTGCAGTCGACCGCGGCCGGCAGGGCGAAGAGAGCGACGAGCGGGAGGCGAATTGCGCGCATGGGCGACCCCATTGTCAGGAATGCTGCAGTGGTGCGGGTCTTCGCAGCACCTGCCGGGTCGGTCAAAGGGGCGATGGTGTTTTCGACGCGCTTTCACCTCGGGGATCCGCGCGGGGGGCAATTGCGATCGCGACGATGTCGCACCGCGTCGCACGTGGTCACACCGCTACCCACTGTTCCCCACCACGCTCGACGACGAGATCGATGCGTCGGTGCCTCCGCCGAGCAGCGGGTTGGCGGCCGCGGCGAGCGCCACCTAACCTGAGGTGGTGCGCGTCGTCGTGGCCACCCCGATCGCCCTGCTCGCGATGACCGTAGCGGCGTCGTGTGCCAGCGATCGCGTGAGCTGGGCCGACGCAGAGCCGACCGTCGCCAGCGCCGCCCGAGCCACGCCGCATCGTGCGGCGGCCGCGAGCGACGCCCACGCGCCGCCCGGCCAGTCCGCGGGCCTGCGCATCGACCGCGCGCTGCGCGAGTTCGTCTCCACGCGCGTCGAGTCCAAGCAGCAGCCGAAGACCAGCCGCGTGTGGGCGGTGGCGTGGGATCAGGTGATCGACGAGGTGGGCGAGGCATGCCAGACCGCGCCGCGCGCGAGCGACCTGGGCGCCTTCGTGCGCGCGCGCGCCACGCTCGAGGTGGAGCTGGATGTCGATCGACGCCGCGGCGTGCTCTTGCCCGACGGCATCGAGCGCCGCCTGACGGCCGCGCTCAAGGCCGTCGACGAGAGCGTCGGTGAGCTGCGCCAGGCCAATGCGCCGGGCACCATGGCGCCGGTGCCGCGCCTCGACGGGGAGCTGGTGCTGCGCGCGCCGCTCGCGCCCTTGGTCTTGTCGTCGCCCTTCGGCGTTCGCGCCGATCCCTTCAGTGGCCAACGCCGCTTCCACGCGGGCGCCGACTTCGACGCGCCCGAGGGCGCCAACGTCTATGCCGCGGCCTCGGGCCTCGTGGTCTACGCGGGCGCGCAGGGCGGCTACGGCAAGCAGGTGATCGTCGACCACGGCGACGGCGTGCGCACGCACTACTCGCACCTCGCCGAGATCTTCGTGCAGCCCATGCAGGCCGTCGAGGAGGGCGACTCGGTGGGCGCGGTGGGCTCGACCGGCCGGAGCACCGGGCCGCACCTGCACTTCGCCGTCACCAATTTCGAGGGCCAGTTCCTCGATCCGATCGGGCTGCTCGACGTGCCCTACTCGCTGATCGCCGAGCACGTGAAGAGCGGCGGCAAGTCGCGCCAGGCGTTCACCGTCAGGAAGCGCGGCGACACCGTCGAATTCCTGAGTGCCAAGTAGCGCGCGTCGTCACGACGACGCGGGGCCGTGCTCGTCGAGCCAGCGTTGCAGGAACTCGCCCATGCGGCGGTAGCCGCGGTCGGTCTCGGCGATGACGAAGCGCTCGATGAGCGCGCCCAAGCCGAGCGGTGCTGTGATGGTCAGCTCGGCGTCGATGACGCGGCGCACGCCGTCGCCGTCCTCGAGGAAGCGGATGACGCCGGCCATGCGTACGCGCTCGGCCGCGCGGCTCTCGACATGAAAGTGCAGCAGGTGCTCGGAGGGGTGGTAGCGCTGCACCTCGTCCCAGGCGACGGTCGCGCTACCGATCACCCGATCGATGGGCGGCGGGATGCGCGCCGAGGGCTGCATGCGCACGCGACGCACCCGCGTACCGTCGGGCTCGATGTGCTCCTCGACGAGCTTGCGCGACTTGAGGCCCGAGATGGCGGCCACCGCGTCGTTGAAGTCCTCAGCGAAATAGGTGGCGACGAAGCGCTCGCGCGTGACGCGCGCGAAGCGCTGGTCGACGTGCAACTTCATGCGACGTCGGCCGCCTCGAGCAGGAAGCGCAGCGCCCAGGCCGCTGCCATCTCGCGGACGCGCTCACGGCCGAAGTCGGGCAGGCGCTTCTTGTGCGCCGCAGTGCCGCCGGGCCCGGCGACGCCGAACCAGACGAGGCCGACCGGCTTGTCCTCGCTGCCGCCCGTGGGCCCGGCGACGCCGGTGGTCGAGATGGCCCAGTCCGCACCCAAGCGTGCGCGCGCGCCGTCCGCCATGGCGCGCGCCACCGCCTCGGAGACGGCGCCGTGCTCGGCGAGCACGCTCGCCGGCACGTCGAGCGCGGCCGTCTTCACCTGGTTCGCGTACGCGACCACGCCGCCCTGCACCACCGACGAGCTGCCCGGCACGTCGGTGAGGCGCTTGGCGACCAGGCCGCCGGTGCAGCTCTCGGCCACCGCCAGCGTGGCGCCCTTGTTCTCGAGCGCGCGCAGCACGCGCTCTTCGAGCGGCTCGTCGCCCACGCCGTAGACGCTGGCGCCGATGTCCGCGCGCGCGCGCGCCGCCAGCTCGTCCGCGCGCGCCTCCGCCTGCGCTCGCTCGGAAGCGGTGACGATGACGCGCACCAGGATCTCGGGGCAGGCGGCGCGGTACTGCACGCGCACGTCGGGGTTGTCGCGCTCGAGCGCGCCGAGGCGCTCGCCGACGGCGCTCTCCGACAAGCCGAGCGATCGCAGCGTGCGTCGCACCAGCACGCGGGACGCGCCGCGATCGAGCCGCGCGCGCAGCTCGGGTAGCAGGCGATCCTCGAGCAGGTGGCGGTACTCACGCGGCACCCCGGGGAACGACCAGACCTCGACGGGGCCGCGCGCGCCCATGAGGGGGGTGACGAAGCCGGGGGCGGTGCCCTGCTCGTTCTCGAGCGTGCGCGAGGTGGCGGGCAGCATCGCCTGGCGCCGGTTGCTCTCGGGCATGGGGATGCTGCGCAGGGCGAACATCGCCTCGATGCGCGCGAACGCCGCGGCGTCGAAGCGCAGGCCCACGCCGGCCGCCTCGGCGATGCACTCGGCCGTGATGTCGTCCGAGGTGGGACCGAGGCCGCCGCTGGTGACGACCACGTCGGCCTCGTCGGCGGCGGCGCGCACGGCGGCGACGACGACGGCGCGCGCGTCCGGCACGGTGCGCGCGGCGCACAGCTCGAGGCCGAGCTGCGAGAGCGCGTCGCCGAGATCCTTGGTGTTGCCGTCGGCGACACGGCCGTCGAGCAGCTCGTCGCCCACCGCGAGGCTCACGATGCGCAGTGCCTCAGTCATGCAGTGCCTCGCTCATGCCGCAGCTCCGGCGAAACGCGCCGCGACCAGCGGCCACAGCACGCGCTCGATCAGGAGCAGCAGCGACAGGGCGTAACCGGCGGCCAGCACGTCGTCGAGCATGACGCCGAAGCCGCCCTTGACCCGGCGATCGGCGAGGCTGACCGGCCAAGGCTTGGTGATGTCGAAGACGCGGAACAACACGGTGCCGAGCGCGAGCGAGGTCCAGCTCGACGCGAACAACAACGTGAGACCCATGCCCACCACCTCGTCGATCACGACCTTCTGCGGGTCCTGCCGGCCCTCGCCGCGCACCACCGCCTCGGCGGCGAGCGTGCCGAGCGCGAACAGCGCTGCCGCGAGCGCGAGCCGCCACCACCAGGCGACGTCCACGAGCGCGAGCGGCGCCCAGAGGGCGAGCGAGGCGATCGAGCCGACCGTGCCGGGCGCCTTGGGCGACAGGCCGGCGCCGCCGAAGGTGCCGACGACCACGGCCCAGGCCGGCGTTGTCGTGCGTCGATCGCTGCCTGCGTCCATCGAGCCCTCGCATAGCGCGTCACGCGGGCTGCGGGTACCATGAGCCCGTGGCGACGAGCGCGCGGTGCACCAACGGGAGCGTGGCGACCGGCACCCTCGCGGCGCTGCTGTGCAGCGCCTGTCCTACCCTGCCCACCTTGCCGACGCCCGACGCCGGCCCCGAGCCGGGCAACGGCGGCGTGCTCGCGCTCGCCGGCGCCGACCTGGCGGTGCTCGAGGGCAGCCGGGTGCAGCTCGCCGCCGAGGGGACGCGCGCGCTTGCGGGGGAACCGCTGCTCTCCTGGTCTCAGGTGCTGGGCGCGCCCGTGCTGCTCACCAACCCGTCGTCGACGCTACCGAGCTTCGTGGCGCCGCTCTCACCCGCCATGCTCGGCTTCGAGCTACGGGCCGAGAGCAACGGCGACGTCAGCGTGGACCGCGTCACCGTCGTGGTGGGCGCCGACGTGGGTAACGGTCCGGCCTTCGTGCAGGTGCCCGCGGACGCCGTGGCCGAGCCGGGCGGCACGCACACCTTCTCGGTCGGCGTCGCGGGGACGCCAACCGGCGTCGTCAGCATGAGCGCAAGCGCCTGCCGCGGTGGCCTGGCCTCCGTCGACGGCACGACGGTGACGGTGACGCTGCCCGACGTGCTGCCGTGCGGCGTAGTGGTCGATGCCGTCGACGAGGCCGGCCGCGGCCTCGCGCCCGCCACGCGCGTCTTCTGGCCGGCCGACACCGTGATGCCAGTCGAGACGAGGCTGACGCGCTCGCCATTCGCCGCGCCCGGCGGCTCGGCGACGCTCTCCTTCACGGCCGACCCTTCGTCGAACGCCTACGTCTGGGCCGCCGACGGCACCAGCGACGTTCTCGGCGGACTGGTCGAAGGTGACCAGGTTGCCTTCACGGCGCCACGCCGGCGCGCGCGCTTGGCGTTCGCCGGCGAAGAGCGTCGCGGCAGCGCGTCGGGCGGCGTGCGCGTCGCCTTCGTCGAGGTGACGGACGGCGACCTCAACGTCGCGCCCGAGGCGTCTGCGGGCGACGACCGCATCGTGCAGCCGTCGGCCCGCTTCCGCATCGACACCGCGGGCTCGTTCGACCTCGACGGTGATGCGCTCGAGCTGCGCGTCACCCAGGTGCTCGGCGACGTTGCACCGCCCCAGGAAGGCACCGGGGTGTTCGTCGCGCCCACCATGGCCGGCATACTTCTGTTCCATGTCGTCGCCGACGACGGCACCGTCGAGTCGGCGCCCGACACCGTGCGCGTCATCGTCAGCCTGGACGCCGAGAATCAACGACCGCTGGTGCCGATCGCGCCGCGCCGCTTCGTGGCGCCTGGCCAGACCTTCACCGTCGACGGCCGCGTAGCGGAAGATCCGGACTCCGGCGTGTTGAGCAGCGTGACGGTGCGCCAACTCGACGACGACCCCGTGATCTTGTTGGACGAGCCGGTGGAGCTGCTCGCCACGTTGGTCGCCGGTGCCGCAGGGGAGACCTACCACTTCGAGATCAGCGCGTTCGACGATCAGGGGCTCGGTGGCTCGGCCATCCAGGAAGTGGTGGTGGAGGAGGCGGGCCCCTATGTCGACCCGCTGCTCGGTGACGACGTCGCCGGCACAGGGACCGCAGCGGCGCCGTTCCGCACGCTGACGGGCGCCTTGCCGACGGCGCTCGACCATGAGCTGTCCGAGTTGCTGCTCGCCGAAGGAGAGCACGCGCCGGTGAGCGTCGTGCTCCCCGACGGGCTGTCATTGCGCGGCGGCCTCCACTTCGACGGCACCGACTACCTGCCGGGCGGCGGCGAGACGCTGCTGCCGCTCATCGGTGACGGTCTGGCCGTGAGCGGCGGCAAGCTGGCGGCGCTCCACCTGCGGCTCGACGACGAGGGATCGGCGGTGGCGATGGCAGGTAGCGCGTCGCTCGCACAGTGCGTGGTCGAGAAGGCAACCGGAGTTGCCGGCAGCGCCGTGCTGGTCGCGGCCCAGGCCAACGGCGTCATCGAGGACACGACGGTGCAGTCGCTGGTAGGTTCTTTCGACGGCGGCGCCACCGTCGTCGTCGCCCCCGGCGCGGTGCTGCGCGTGCGCGGCGGCTCGGTCACCGCCGGTGACGGCGGCGACGACTCCACCGCGGTGCTGTGCGACCACGGCACGCTCACCGTCGAGAGCGCCGCTCTTTCGGGTGGGCAGTCCGCGAACCAAGCGCGCGCCGTCGCCGCCGACCACTGCAACGTCGAGCTGTCGGCGGCAACGCTCGTCGGCGGGACCGGCATCGCTGCGATTGGGCTCGACGCCGCCGACTCCGTGGTCACGGTCGACGCGGCGAGCCAGGTGACCGGCGCCTCGGCCGTGGGCGACCAGGCGATGGCCGTGCGGCTGGTCGGCGCGAGCGGCAGCGCGCTCCTTGGCGGGCAGCTCCGCACGGCGCCGGACGGCGTCGAGATCCCCGGTGCCGTCGCCATCAGTTGCTCGCAGGGCGCGCTCGCGCTCGATCGTGCGGTGCTGACCGCAGCCGGTGACGGTGCACGCGGCGTGATCGTCGAGGGCACCTCGCTCAGCGCCAACGAGAGCGCGGTGACTGTCGCGGGCGACGGCGTCACCGGCGTCCTGCTGGTGGGCGCCGGTGACGTGCTCGCGGCCAGCCTCACGGTAGCCGCGGCACGGGCGCTCGACGGCGACGCCGGCTTCGTCTCGCTGTCGGGCTGCGACCTCACCGGCGTCGACGCCGCCTGCTCGGTGCCGGCAGGCTTCGTGGTCGTCGACGGCGGCAGCCTCACCGCTCAGGGGTCCGTCGGCGGCGCCGCGCTGGTGGCGAGGGGCGCGGTCGTGCGCGATGCGGTGGTGACGGTGGACGGACCGGGGGCAGCGGGCGTGCGCCTTGCCGGCGGCGCCTCGACCATCGAGCGCACCGTCATCGACCTCGACGCCGCCGGCGGCGTGGGCATCGTCCACGCCGGGGGGCTGACGCTCAGCTCGTCGTTCGTGACCGCGCGCGGCGCCATCGCCTTGCAGAGCGCCGGCCCCGCGACCGTGCGCAGCACCACGCTGGTCTCCGACGTCGACGCCGTCGACGTGACGGCGGGTGGCTCGCTGACCATCGCCAGCTCGGCGCTGTTCGGCGAGCCTGGCCTGCGCGCGCTCGCCGCCCCGCCGTGGCTGGCCGCCTCGGCGCTCGCGTTCGACGACAGCGGCACGCTGGTCGTCGCCGGCGCCGAGCAGGTGAGCACGGCGCAGCGCCTCGCCGAGCTGGGCTGCCAGACCTGCGTGGTGGTGCCCGCCACGCTGGTCGACGCCACCGGCCACCTGGCGGTCGGCGCCAACGCGCTGGTCGACGCCGCCGACCCCGACGCCTCGGCCGTCGATGACATCGACGGCGAGACCCGACCGCAGGGCAGCGGACCCGACATCGGCTGCGACGAGCGCCCCTGACTCATTTCCGACAGGCGCTCACGAGGGCCGCCACACCCACAAGACGAAGCGGCCCTCGACCACCGGGGTCGAGGGCCGCGACGCCACTTCCACAATCAAGTTCCACGAACAAGCGAATGTCGAACTAAAGGGACCCTCGCACGGTCACGCTGGCGAGCGCAAGGGTCCGCGACTCACTCTGCGTTGCGCCGCAGGAACGCCGGGATGTCGTACTCGTCGTCCTCGCCGAGCGCCGCGGTCATCGCCAGCACCGCCTCGCGATGCACGCTGCGCTGCTTGCGTGGGTGGTCGTCCTCCACCGGCGGCAGCATGGCGATACCACCGCGCCGCGGCGTCGGGTGTGCCACCGGCGCCACCGACGCCGACGGCACCGGCTCGAGGCTGGCGTGCGGCGGCGCCGGCAACAGCGACGGGGGCTCGGCGCGCGTCGTGGTCATCGGCAGCGGCGCGGGAGCCGCCGCCTGGATGGTCGCGACCTCGAGCGCGATCAGGGACGAGGCTGCGGCAGCGAGCGCCGGCACCTCCGGCGACGCCGCCAGCATCGCCTCGGGCGGTGCCAGCGGCAGCTCGGCCTGCGGCAGCGGCCCCCGCATGGTCTTGCCGTCGCGCCAGCCGTTCCTGATGTACGTCGGCACGTCCGGATCGGTGCGCTGCTGCGCGGCCGGCGGCGCCACCGTCGCGTGCGACGCCTGCTCCGCCTCGCGCCGCGCCCGCTCGAAGCCGGTAGCGATGACCGTGATGGCCACATCCTCGCCCATCGCCTCGTCGACGACGTAGCCGAAGATGATGTTGGCATCTTCGTGCGCCGCCTCGGTGATGAGCGCGATGGCCGCGTTCACCTCGTGCAGCGTCAGGCTCGGCCCGCCGGTGACGTTGACCAGGATGCCGGTGGCACCGTCGACGCTCACCTCCTCGAGCAGCGGGCTCGAGATGGCGGCGTTGGCGGCGTCGAGCGCACGCCGCTCGCCTGCGCCACGGCCGATGCCCATCAGCGCCAGCCCTTGCGCACTCATCACGCTGACCGCGTCGGCGAAGTCGACGTTGATGACGCCCTGCTGGGTGATGATGTCGGAGATGCCCTTGACAGCGTTGAACAGCACCTGGTCGGCCAGCTTGAACGAGTCGAGCATGGTCGTGTCGGGGCTGCACAACTGCAGCAGCCGGTCGTTGGGCACGATGATCAGCGTGTCGACCGCGGCCTTGAGCGCCTCGATGCCGCGCTCCGCCTGCTTCTTGCGCCGGTTGCCCTCGAAGGCGAAGGGCCGCGTCACCACGCCGACGGTGAGCGCGCCCTGCCGGCGCGCTACGTCGGCGATGATGGGCGCGGCACCCGTGCCGGTGCCGCCGCCCATGCCGGCGGCAACGAACACCATGTCGGCGCCGTGCAAGAGCTCCTCGATGCGGTCGATGCTCTCCTTGGCGGCGCCAGCGCCCACGTCGGGCTTGGCACCGGCGCCGAGGCCCTTGGTGCTGCCCTGCCCGAGCTGCAGCTTGTTTGGAGCGCGGCTCATTTCGAGCGCCTGCACGTCGGTATTGCCGGCCAAAAACTCGACGCCGGCGATGCCGCGATCGATCATGTTGTTGATGGCGTTGCCGCCGCCGCCGCCGACGCCGATGACCTTGATGCGTGGGCCGTTCTGCCTGTTGTCTTCGAACTCGATCATGGTGGAACTCTCCTGATGGGTGCGGACCGATCGCGCGCGGCGTGGTCCGTCGTGAAGGGGATCAGCGAACCGAGACGAGAGCGCTCAGAGGACGTCTTCCAGCCAGGCGCTCATGCGCTTCCTGACCTTGGTGTAGATGTTCTCGTCGCGCGCTCGGAAGTAGCGCGGGTCGTGCATCTGCTGCGCTCCGTACACCAACAGGCCGACGCCGGTGGCGTACATCGGGCTCTTCACCACGTCGACCAGCCCGCCGATGTTCTGCGGCGTGCCGAGGCGCACCGGCAAGCCGATCACCTCCTCGGCGACCTCGGCCATGCCGGGCAAGAGCGACGCGCCGCCGGTCAAGACCACGCCGGAGGCGAGCAGCTCGGTCAGCTTCATCTTCTCGATCTCACGCTGCACCAGCTCGAAGATTTCGACCACGCGCGGCTCGAGGATGTCGCCCAGGATCTGGCGCGACAACTCGCGGGCCTTGCGGCCGCCGATCGACGGCACCTCGATGGTGTCGTTGGCCTTGATGGTCTTGGTCGACGCGCACCCCCAGCGCTTCTTGATGGTCTCGGCCTCTTCCTGCGGGGTGCGCAGGCCGACCGCGATGTCGTTGGTCATGTGCTGGCCGCCGATGGCCACCACGCTGGTGTGCTGGATGCTGCCGCCGTGGAAGATGGCGATGTCGGTGGTGCCGCCGCCGATGTCGACCAGCGCGACGCCCAGCTCCTTCTCGTCTTCGGACAAGACCGCCAGCGCGCTGGCGAGCTGTTCGAGCACGATATCGGAGACGTTGAGCGCGCATTTCTGGGCGCACTTGACGATGTTCTGAGCGCTGGTGACCGCGCCCGTGACGATGTGGACCTTCGACTCGAGCCGCACCCCCGACATGCCGAGCGGCTCGCGGATGCCGTCCTGGTCGTCGATGATGAATTCCTGCGGCAGGATGTGGATGACCTCGCGGTCCACCGGGATGGCGACCGCTTTGGCGGCGTCGATGACGCGCTCGATGTCCGCCTCGGTCACCTCGCGCTCCTTGACCGCGACGATGCCGTGACTGTTGAAGCCTCGAATGTGACCGCCGGCGATGCCGGCGTACACCGAGTCGATCTCGCAGCCGGCCATCAGCTCCGCCTCCTCGACGGCGCGTTTGATGGAGCCGACGGTCGACTCGATGTTGATGACACAGCCCTTGCGCAGTCCTTTTGACGGCGCCGTGCCGATACCGACGATGTCGACGCCCTCAGGCGTGACCTCGCCCACGATTGCGCAGATCTTCGTGGTGCCGATGTCCAGGCCAACCACGAGGTTCTCGCGCCGCGGAACCTTCTTTGCCATCCGTCCTCCTGCGATCCCCGCTCCCGCGACGATCGCGAAAACCCCGCTCTCGCGGGACCTCTCTAACCACCGACCGGCAGCGTCTCCGCCGCCGGTCGGAGACGAACCGCCGCCCTCTCGGGCCTGCGGTCGTCGTCAAGATGGATGAAGCTCGCGCGCGCGCCGGCAGTGGCCAGGCGGCGCAGCACGGCGTCGAGCCGGCCGAGCTTGTCGACGAACTGGGTCTCGGACGCGTCGTCGCCGACGCGGACGCGCAGGGCGTCCTCCAGCACCAGCTCGTAGCCGACGCCGGACACGAAGGCGACCTCGGCGAGCGCGCCACCGGGGCGACCGGCGCGAGCATGGGCGTCGATCCTGAGCAGGGCGCCGCGCAGCGCTTCGCGCCCGGCGTCGCCCTCGAGGTCGGCGGCGCCGAGGCCGGTGACGATGGGTAGGTCGAGTCCGTCGCCCGCGCGCGCGCTCTTCATGACGTTGGCTTCGCGGTCGACGAGGTACAGCTCGCCGGCGGCGAGCATCGCCACCGGCGCGCGCAGCGCCACGTCGATGACGACCGCATCCGGCGGCACCCGCCGGACCGCGGCGTGCGCCACGAAAGGGTGCAGGGCCACGCGCGCGGCGACCTCGGCGGGCTCGACGGCAAGCAGCGGCGTGCCCACCGGCACCGCAGCGTAGGCGAGCACCTCGTCGACGCGCGCGCCGTCGGCGCCGTGGACGGTGACGGTCTTGATGGGCAACAGGTCGCTGCCCTCGACGAGCGCAGCCAGCTTGACCACGGCGACGGCGGAGAGCGCGGCCAAGCCGAGCAGTGCGGCGCCGCGCAGCGCGCGGCCCCAAACGAGGCGCGCCGGCAGCGTCGAGACCCGACGCCGCTCCGCCGTGCGCTCGCGGGTCGGGAAACTACCCGTCGAGCCTCGGTCGGGGGCCCGCCCTTGGCGCCAGGGCACGCGGCTGAGTCGCCCGACGGAGGTGGCGGATCGGCGCTCGGGGGCCACGGGTCGGCGCGCCGTCATCGGTGCTCTCCCACGCGGCGCACTTCCCACTCCAGGGAGACGCCGAAGCGCTGTTGCACCACGGCGCGCGCGTGTTCAGCCACCGCCACCACGTCGCGCGCCGCGGCGGCGCCGGCGTTGACGATGAAGTTGGCGTGCACGTCCGAGATGGCGGCAGCGCCGACGGCGTAGCCCTTGAGGCCGGCCGCTTCGATCAGGCGCCCGGCGAAATCGCCGGGTGGGTTCTTGAAGATGGAGCCGGCGCTCCGTTGTTTCGGTTGGGTTGCGCGGCGGCGGTTGAGCTGCTCGTGCGCCATCGCCGTCAACGCCTCCACTTCCGTGCTTTTGTGACTGTCACATTGAAGCAATGCTGACGTCAAGACCGAGCGGGGCGGGAAGGCGCTCGTGCGGTAGCCGAACCCGCACGCCGATCGCGGCAGCCGATGGGAGCCGCCGGCATCGGCCAGCCGAACCTCGACCACGACCTCGCCGATCTCGCCGTGGCGCGTGCCGGCGTTCATCACCAACGCGCCGCCGACCTGTCCGGGCGTGCCGAACCAGCCGACCGCCGGCGGCCAGCCGTGGCTGAGCGCGGCCTGGGTCAGCCGAGGGAAGCTGCAGGCAGCGCCGACCTCGATGCGGCGGCCGCCCTCGAGCACGGTCAGCTCGGCGAGCGCGCCCGACAGCGACAGCGTGATGCCTCTGATGCCGCCGTCGCCCACCAACAGGTTGCTGCCGCCGCCGAGCACGAACAACGGCACCCCATGGCGCTCGGTCGCCACCAGCGCGCGCGCCACCTCGTCCTCGGTGGTGGCGACCACCAGCGCGTCCGCCGGCCCGCCGATGCCGAAGGTGGTGTGACGCGCCAATGGCTCGTCACGCTGCACGGTCAGCCCGGTCAGCTCCGCGCACGCGGACTCGAGGGCCGACACCGCGTCGCTCACGGCGCCTCCGTCGGGGTGAGGCGGCGCAACAGCTCGGGGCCCACGTGCGTGATGTCGCCGGCCCCTTGCGTCAGCACGACGTCACCCGGCGCGACCAGCGCGGCGAGGCGGGCGATGCCGTCATCGAGGCTCGCGACTGCCTGCGCGCCGTGGTGGCCGTGCCGAACCATCGCCTCGGCCAGCGCCTGGGCGGTGGCCCCTTCGATGGGCTCCTCGCCGGCGGCATACACGGGCGCAATCAGCACCAGGTCGGCGTCGTTGAAGGCGCGCGCGAAGTCGTCCTTGAGCGCCGCGGTGCGCGTGTAGCGGTGCGGCTGGAACAGCACCACGACGCGCCGGCCGGGGTAGGCCTGCTTGGCGGCGGCGAGGGTGGCGCGCAGCTCGGCCGGGTGGTGCCCGTAGTCGTCGATGACGAGCACACCGCCCTGCTCGCCTTTGTGGGTGAAGCGGCGCTGCACGCCCTGGAAGGTGGCGAGCGCGGCGGCGACCGTGGCGAAGGGGATGGCCAGCTCGTCGGCCACCGCGATGGCCGCCAGCGAGTTGAGCACGTTGTGCACGCCCGCCAGGTTGAGCTGCACCACCCCGAGGTCGACGCCTCGGCGGCGCACGGTGAAGCGCGAGCGCACGCCCTCGAGCGCGATGTCGATCGCTTGGTAGTCGGCCTGGCGCGAGCGCCCGTAGGTGACGTAGCGGCGGCCGAGCTCGGGCAAGAGCGCCTGCACGTTCTCCTCGTCGATGCAGAGCACCGCCAGGCCGTAGAACGGCACACGGTTGGCGAAGTCGGCGAAGGCGGACTTGAGCTGGGGCAGGCCGCCCGTGTAGTGGTCGACGTGTTCGAGGTCGAGATTCGTCACTACCGCGATCGTCGGATTGAGTCGAAGGAAACTGCCGTCGGACTCGTCGGCCTCGGCGACCAGCAGCTCCCCCTGCCCGACGCGCGCGTTGCTGCCGAGCTGATTGACCTTGCCGCCGATGATCACGGTCGGGTCGAGCCCGCCTTCGTTGAGGATGGCGGCGACCAGGCTGGTGGTGGTGGTCTTGCCGTGCGAGCCGGCCACCGCCACGCCGTGCTTGAGGCGCATCAGCTCCGCGAGCATCTCCGCGCGCGGGATGACCGGGATGCCCTCGCGCAGCGCGCGCGCGATCTCGGGGTTGTCGCGCCGCACCGCGGACGACATCACCACCACGTCGGCGGCGTCGACATTCTCCTCGCGATGCCCGTAGCACACCTGCGCGCCCTGAGCGGCCAGGCGACGCGTGGTGTCGCTCGCCTTCAGGTCGCTGCCGTGCACCTCGAAGCCGAGCGCCAGCAACACCTCGGCGATGCCGCTCATGCCGATGCCGCCGATGCCGACGAAGTGCACCCGCCGGACGCGGCCGCGAAAGAGCGTGGTGGGACGGGCCGCGTTCATGCGCCGACCCCCGACGTGGAGAGGAGCGCGCGGGCCGCGGCCCGTCCGGGGAACCCCGCCAACGCCGCGCGCGCGACGGTGTCGGCTGCCTCGAGGCGGCCGGCCTGCCGCGCCGACGCGCGAAGCTGATCGAGGCGATCGTCGTCGCCGAGCAGCCGCTCGAGCTCGTCGGCCAGCCGCTCGGGCGTCAGCTCGGACTGCGGCAAGAGCACGCAGGCGCCGACCTGCTCGAGGTCGCGCGCGTTCAGCGTCTGGTGATCGTCGGCCGCCTGCGGGAACGGCACCAGGATGGCGGCCACGCCGAGCGCAGTCAGCTCCGCGCACGAGGTGGCGCCGGCACGGCAGATGACGACGTGCGCGCGCCGGTAGGCGGTCACCATGTCGTCAATGAACGGCGTCACCTCGGCGCTGACCTCGGCCTGCCGGTAGGCCTGCTCGACGGTGGCTACGTCGGACTTGCCGGCCTGATGGAGGGCACTCACCGCGCGCCCGCGGCGTCGCAGGAGCGCGAGCGCGGCGGGCGCGCTCTCGTTGAGCGGCCGGGCGCCCTGGCTGCCGCCGAAGGTGAACACCAGGCCACGCTCGATGGGCGGCGCCGGGCGCGCGGCGGCGTCGCGAAAGGAGCGGCGCACCGGGTTGCCGACCAGCTCGGTCTTGCTCGCCGGGAAGCGAGCGCGCGAGGCGTCGAAGGTGACGAAGATGCGACCGACCAAGCGCGCCAGCAGCCGATTGGTCAGGCCGGGCACGCTGTTCTGCTCGCAGATGGCCGTCGGCAAGCCGAGCGTGCGCGCCGCCACCAGCACCGGGCCCGACGAGTAACCGCCGACACCAAGCACCGCGTCCGCCTGGAACTCCCGCAGGATGCGACGCGCCTGCACGAGCGAGCCGGGCAACTGCGCCACGGTGGTCAGGCGCTTCTTGAGCCCGAGCCCCTTCAGCCCGCCCACGTCGATGAAGCGCACCTCGAAGCCGGCCTTCGGCACCGCGCGCGCCTCGATGCCGCGCTCGGTGCCGACGAACAGCACCTGGCTCGTCGGATCGGCGTCGAGCAACGCCTCCGCGACCGCGATGCCGGGGAACAGGTGGCCGCCGGTGCCGCCGCCGGCGATGACGAGCCGCATGTCAGGCCTCCCCTCGTGACGCCGTCGCCTCGACGACGGCGCGCATCAAGAGCCCGGCGACGAACATGCTGGCCAACAGGCTCGAGCCACCCGCGCTGACGAATGGCAGCGTGATGCCCTTGGTCGGCACCAGGCCGAGCACGACCGCGATGTTGAACGCCGCCTGCACCAGCAACAGCGAGGCGAGCCCGACGATGAGCAGCGTGGTGAACGCGTTCGACGACCTGAGCGCGCCGCGCAGGGCACGCCAGCCGATGACGACGAAACAGCCCACGACGAGCGCGACGCCGACGAAGCCCAACTCCTCGCCGAGCACAGCGAGGATGAAGTCGGTGTGGGCGGCCGGCAGGAAGAACAGCCGTTGCTTCGACTCGCCGAGCCCGAGCCCGAGCACGCCGCCGCTGCCGAGCGTCATCAGGGACTCGGTGATCTGGTAGCCGATGTCGTAGCGGTGCTCCCAGGGTTCCAGGAACGCCATGACCCGGCGCATGCGATAGGCGCTCGTCGACACCACGAACGTCGCCACCGGCACCGCCAGCGCGAACAGCCCTGCCAGGTAGCCGACGCGCGCGCCACCGACGAACAACAGCAGGAAAGTGACGGCCGCGATCAGCACCGCGGTGCCGAAATCAGGCTCGAGCAGCAACAGCGCCATCACCACGCCCGGCACCACCATGTGGACCGCCAGGCCGAGGCCGGCCTGCCCGAGGCGAGCGGGCTGCCGGCGCGCGAGCGCGGCGGCCAGGTAGATGACGACGGCGGCCTTGGCGATCTCGCCGATCTGGAAACCGACGGGGCCGATCTGCAGCCAGCGCCGCGCGCCGCCCGCCAGGTGGCCGAGCCCGGGGATCAGCACCAGCACGAGCAGCGCCAGCGTCACGACGACGATGGCGCGCGCGCGTCGCTCGAGCAGCGCCGGCTCGATGCCGGCGCCGAGCGCGAGCGCGAACACGCCGAGGCCGGCGAAGGCCCCTTGGCGTTTGAGGATGGCCAGGGCGTCGCCGGAGAGGGCCGTCGACGCCGAGCCGGCGCTTGCCGCCACCATGACGACGCCGAGCCCGACCAGGGTCAGCACCGCGGCCAACATCGGTCCGTCGACGCGCGGACGCGGAAGGCGCAAGAACGAGACCTGTGGGGCCATCAGCCCTCCCCTTGGCGGCGGCCGGCGCCGTAGCTCTCGAAGCACGCGCGGAAGCTCTCGCCGCGGTGCGCGTAGTCCTTGAACTGATCGAAGGACGCGCAGGCGGGCGCGAGCAGCACCACCTCGCCCGGCACTGCCACGGCGGCGACGCGCTCGCAGGCGACGTCGAGCGTGCCGCAGGCGATCACCGGCACCACGCCGGCAAAAGCTGCCTCGATGGCCGGCGCGTCCTTGCCGATGGTGTAGACGGCGCGCACGCGGCCGCGCGCCGTCTCGACCAGCGGCGCGTAGGGGGCGCCCTTGCCGAGCCCGCCCGCGATCAGGTGCACGCCGCGCGAGAAGGAGCGCAGGCCGGTGACCGCGGCGTCGACGTTGGTGGCCTTGGAGTCGTTGTACCAGGTGACGCCGCCGGCCTCGCCGACGCGCTCCAGGCGGTGCGCGATGCCCGCGTAGGCGTCGAGCCCGGCCTGCCACGCCGCCATCGGCACGCCGGCGAGCAGCGCGCCGGCGACGGCGGCGGCGGCGTTCTGCCGGTTGTGATGACCGACGATGTGCGGGTTGCCGAGCGTCAGCTCGCAGCGCGCCGCCTGCACGTGCACCAGCAGGCGATCGCCGGTGATGGTGATCCCTTCGAGATCATTGGGAACATCGAAATCACAACGCGCACGATCGCTCGGCAGGGACGGCACGAGCCTGGTTCGGCTCTCGGCGTCGGCGGCGTTGAGCGAAACACCACCGCCCGCGGCCACCAAGCTGAAGATGCGCGCCTTGGCGGCGTAGTAGGCGGCCGCGTCGGCGTAGCGGTCGAGGTGGTCGGGCGAGAGGTTGGTGACGACGGCGGCGCGCACGGACAGGTGGTGCAGCGTCTCGAGCTGGTACGACGACAACTCGAGCACGGCGAAGCGGGGCGCCGGCGCCCCCGCTGCCACAGCGAGCGCTGCCTGGCAGTAGGGAGTGCCGAGGTTGCCGCCGACGAAGGCGCCGGCGTCGGCGACCTGGGCGATGGCGCCGGCCATGGTCGTCGTGGTCGACTTGCCGTTGGTGCCGGTGACGGCGATGACCGAGACCGTCGACGGTAGGGCCGCCGCCGCCAGCTCGATCTCCCCCACCAGCGGCACCCCCGCCGCCTGCGCCGCCTGGAGCGCGGCGTGCGCGCGCGGCACGCCGGGCGACAGCACGGCAAGCTCCGCCTCTGCCACCATCGCCGGGTCGATGCCGCCGGCGCGCACCGTCACGGTGCCGACGTCGAGGCCGTGCTTGACGAGCCCCTCGGTCACCTTGTCCGCCGGCGCGTCGTCGACCAGCGTGACCGTGGCACCACGGTGCACCAACAGGCGCGCGGCCGCGGCGCCGGTCTTGGCGCCGCCCACCACCACGACGCGGGCGCCGCGTGGATCCTGCAGGAGTTGGGCGACGGTACGTGCCATGGGCCTCACCGAAGCTTGAGCGATGCCAGCGCTACCAGCGCCAACATC
The DNA here is from genome assembly GCA_016177705.1 of Deltaproteobacteria bacterium. GTDB lineage: Bacteria > Myxococcota > UBA727 > UBA727 > VGSZ01 > JACOUT01. The sequence goes on along the minus strand of JACOUT010000011.1, from coordinate 275,111 downwards.
ACGCTGACGATCCAGAAGCGCACGATGACGCGCGGCTCCGGCCAGCCGAGCTTCTCGAAGTGGTGGTGGATCGGGGTCATGAGGAACAGGCGCTTGCCCTCGCCGGTCTTGCGCTTTGTCCACTTGAAGTAGCTGGTCTGCAACATCACCGAGATGGTCTCGGCCAGGAACACGCCGTGCAGCACCGCCGACAGGATCTCGTTCTTGGTGAAGATGGCGAGCATGCCGAGCGCGCCGCCCAGCGCGAGCGCGCCCACGTCGCCCATGAAGACGAGCGCGGGGTAGGCGTTGTACCAGAGGAAGCCGATGCCGGCGCCGAGCACGGCCGCGCAGAAGATGCTCAGCTCGGCCGCGCCGTCGACGTGCGTGATGCGCAGGTAGCTCGCGATGTTGAAGTCGGCCAGCGTGGTGCCGGCGGCGTAGGCGAGCACCAGGAAGGTGAAGCTCGCCACCATGATGGGCCCGATGGCGAGTCCGTCGAGGCCATCGGTCAGGTTGACGGCGTTCGAGGTGCCGACCACCACGAAGGTGAGCGCCAGCGGCAGATAGAGCCAGGGCACCAGCACCGGGTTGAACAGCGAGATGTTGACGAACGGCAGGTTGATCGAGGAGTCGAAGGCGATGGTCGGCCAGCCCTGCGGCCACCAAGCGGTCTGCCACAAGAGCACCAGGGCCACGCCGCCGATGAGGAACTGCCACAGCAGCTTCCAGCGTCCGGCCAGGCCCGCGGGATTCTTGAATTTGATCTTTTTGTAGTCGTCGTAAAAGCCGATGCAGCCGTAGCCGATGGTGACGAGCAAGAGCAGCCACACGGCCTTGTGGCGGATGTCGCTCCACAGCACCGTCGACAGGAACACCGCCGCCAGGATCAAGAGCCCGCCCATGGTGGGCGTCCCCTGCTTCTTGAAGTGCGACTCGGGGCCGTCCTTCCTCACCTCCTGACCGAACTTGAAGATCTGCAACCGCCGGATGAACGGCGGGTACAGGAACAGCGTCAGCACCAGCGCCGTCAGCGCCGCCATGACGATGCGGAACGACGGGTAGCGCAGCACGTTGAGGAACGATGCCTCGGTCCACAGCGGGTAGAGGAACGTGTACAGCACCGGCTAGCGAGCCTCCTCTGTCGTCAACGCCTCGACGACGCGCTCCATGCGCGCGCCGCGCGATCCCTTGACCAGCACCACGTCGCCGGCGTGCACCTGCGCGCGCGCGAGCGGCGCGAGCGCGGCGCTGTCGGCGGCCCAGAGCACGCGATCGGCGGCGAGCCCGGCGCGCATGGCGCCCTCGCCGTAGAGCCGCCCGTGCTCGCCGCAGCACAACAAGAGCGCGGCGCCGGCCTGGGCAGCGGCGGCGCCGATGTGGCGGTGCGCGGCCTCGGCGTAGCTGCCGAGCTCGCGCATCTCGCCGAGCGCCACCACGCGTCGGCGTTGGCCCGCCAGCTCGGCCATGGTCGCCAGCGCGGCCTCCATGCTGTCGGGGTTGGCGTTGTAGGTGTCGTCGAGGATCCACGCGCCGTCGGCGCGCACGCGTCGCTCGAGCCGCCCGTGGGCGCCGCGCACGCCCGCAAGGCCAAGCGCGCAGTCGGCGAACGGCAGCCCGAGCGCGACGCCCACCGCCACCGCGCCCGCGGCGTTGACCGCGTTGTGCCGCCCGTCGAGCGGGATGGTGACCTCGACGGTCTTGGAAGCGTGGGACAGCTCGAGCTCCTGGCCGCCCTGCGGCAGGTCGCGCGCTGCGAGCAGCCGCACCTCGGCCCAGGGCGCGCGCCCGAAGGCGAGCTGCCGGCAGCGCGCCTTGCTTTGCGCCTCGCGCACGCAGCGCGGATCGTCCGCATTGACCACCGCGACGCCACTCTCCGGCAGCGCCTCGAACAGCTCGGCCTTGGCCTGGGCGACCCCTTCGACGCCACCGACGTTGCCGGCGTGCGCGGTGCCGATGTTGGTGATGAGCCCCACCTCGGGGCGCACGATGCGGCACAAGGCTGCGATCTCGCCGAGGTGGTTCATGCCGAGCTCGAACACCAGCGCGCGGTGCTCGGGCTCGGCGCGCAGCGCCGTCAGCGGCACGCCGATGTGGTTGTTGAGGTTGCCCTCGGTAGCGAGCACGAAGGGCTCGCCGTAGCCGGCGCGCAGCGCGGCGGCGATCAGCTCCTTGGTGGTGGTCTTGCCGTTGCTGCCGGTGAGCGCGACCTTCTTGGCCACCAGCGTCGCCAGGTAGGCGCGCGCGAGATCCTGCAGCGCGCGCAGCGTGTCGTCGACGATCACGAGCGGCCACTGGTCGACCACAGTGGCGCGGGCGCCGCGCTCGACCATGGCGGCCAAGGCGCCGCCCTCGACGATGGCCTGCTTGACGAAGCCGTGCCCGTCGAAGCTCTCGCCCTTGAGCGCGACGAACAGCGAGCCGGGCTCGATGGCGCGCGAGTCGGTGCTGACGCCGAGCAGCACGCCCGGCAGGCGGCCGTGCAGCTCGACGCCCCGATCGGCGAGCGCGCGTTCGATGAAGGCCGCGTCGAGGAAGGCGGGCGCGCTCGCGTGGCCGAGCGCGCGCTTGGCCTCGGTGACGTCGTCAAACGGCAGCACGCGCGCGCCGAGCGTCTGGCTGCGCTCGTGCCCCTTGCCCGCGATCAGCACGGCGTCGTCCGGTCCGCTGGCGGCGATGGCCGCGCGGATCGCCATGCGCCGGGCACGCAGGCGGGTCCAAGTGCCGCGCTCGAGCGCGCTCGGCTCGGCCCGGCGCAGGCGCGCGCCGATGCCGGCCTCGATGGCCGCCGCGATGGCGTCGCCGTCCTCACTGCGCGGGTTGTCGTCGGTGACCACCACCGCGTCGGCGCACTGCGCCGCCACCGCGCCCATCAGCGCGCGCTTGCCCGGATCGCGGTCGCCGCCGCAGCCGAACACCACCGTGAGCTTGCCCGCGCAGATCCCGCGCAGCACGTGCAGCGCGCGCTCGAGTGCGTCGGGGGTGTGCGCGTAGTCCACGACGACGAGGGGAGCGCCGTCGCCCACTCGCTCCAGGCGACCGGCCGGCGGTACCGCCGTCGCCAAGCCGGCGGCGATCTGCTCGAGGGTGAGGCCGAGCGCCAGGCAGCAGCCGGCGGCGACCAGCAGGTTCTCGACGTTCCAGGCGCCGAGCAGCGGGCTCGTGAACCGCGCGCGGCGGCCCGCGTGCACGAGCACGCCCTTGGTGCCGGCAGCGCCGCTGGTGACCTCGACGGCCTCGAGGGCACCGCCCGGGCCCCACGTGATGGCGCCGGGCGTTGCCGCGCGCAGGCGCGCCGCCCAGCCCTCCTCGTCGTCAGCCACCGGCACCACCGCGCCCGCGCCCCGGCGCAGCTCGGTGAACAAACGCGACTTGGCCTCGAAGTACGCGTCCATGGTGCCATGGAAGTCGAGGTGGTCACGGGTCAGGTTGGTGAAGCCGACCGCGGCGAAGCGCAGGCCGTCGACGCGCGCGGTGGCGAGCGCGTGCGATGACACCTCCATGGCGACGACCTCGACGCCCTCGGCGGCGAGGCGCGCCAGCTCGCCCGAGATCACCTCGGCCTCGGGCGTGGTGAAGCCGAGGCTGCGCGGGGCCGTCACGGGACCGACGCCGAGCGTGCCGAGCACCGCGCTCTTCTTGCCGGCAAAGGCCGCGAGCTGCGCGACCAGCCAGGTCACCGTGGTCTTGCCGTTGGTGCCGGTGACGCCGACCACCGCCATCTTGGCGCTGGGCTCACCGGCGGCACGCTCTGCCATCACGGCGGCGGCGCGGCGAGCGTCGGGCACGACGACGACCGGCACGCGGTCGAGGAAGGGACGGCCGCGCTCTTCGCGCTGCACCACCAGCGCGGCGGCGCCCGCGAGCACCGCTGCCTCGAGGAAGTCGTGGCCGTCCTTCGAAGACGGCGTCGCGCCCGGGCAGGCGACGAACACCGTGCCCGGGCCCGCGCGCCGCGAGTCGATGGTGACGCGCGTGATCGGCGCCGACGCGGCGGCGCCGCTCGGGGGCGCACCCAGCAGGCGCGCGTCCAGACCGTGCAACAGCGCCGTCAGCTCGCTCATCGCGGCTCCCCCGACGACGCAAGCGCGCTGTCCGCCAGCGTGAGCGCCACGGCGCCGCCGAGAGCTGGTTTGCCGGCCTCGGGCAGTTGCCGCACGACGACGCCGGAGCCGGTCATCGTCGGCGTCAGGCCGGCGACCTCGGCCGCCACCGCCGCCGCGCGCGCCGTCAGCCCGAGCAGCGACGGCACGGTGCCGTTCGCGCTCGGGGGCTCGGGGTCGTCGACGCCGGCGAGCACGGCGCCCTCGGCCGCGACCGGCGCATGCGGCGTCGCGATCACGCTCGAAGACCGGGACGGAAGGTTGCCCGCGGCCAGCACGCCACGCTCGAGCAGGGCGCGCTCCACCACGATTCGCCACACCGGGCCGGCGACCACGCCGCCGAAGTGGTCGCCCTTCGGCTCGTCGATCACCACCATGGCGACGACTTGGGGATCGTCGGCGGGCGCGAAGCCGACGAACGACGAGACGTGCAGCGCGCTGGTGTAGCGCTTGGTGACGGGGTCGACCTTCTCGGCGGTGCCAGTCTTGCCCGCCACCGGCACGCCCGGGATGGCCGCTTGCGTGCCGGTGCCGTCCTTGGCCACCACCCCCTGCATGACCTCGGTGAGCGTCTTGGCGGCGGCGGCGCTCATCAACCGCTCGCCGTCGTCGGGAGGTGCGCGGCGCACCACCTCGCCGGTGGCAGACTCGACGCGCTCGACCAGGTAGGGCGTGCGACGGACGCCGCCGTTGGCCACCGCCTGCGCCAGGCTCGCCACCTGCAACGCGCTCGCGAGCACGCCGTGGCCGAAGCTGATGGTGGCAAGGCGCGCGTCGCCCCAGCGCTCGCCCGTCGGCAGGCGGCCAGCGGCCTCCTCGACGAGGCCGACGCCCGGCGACACGCCGAAGCGGTAGCGCGTCAAGGCAGCCTTCAGCCGATCTTCGCCGAGCCGCTGCGCGATCTTGAGGGTGCCGATGTTCGACGACACCGCGAACACCTCGGCGGCGGTGATGACGCCGGCCGGATGGGTGTCGCGGATGACGTGCTTGCCGACGGTGACGCGCCCGTTCTCGCAGTCGATCAGGTCGCCGGGCGTGACGACGCCGGCGTCGAGCGCGGCGGCGAAGGTCGCGACCTTCATCACCGAACCGGGCTCGAACACCTCGGCGAAGGCGCGGTTCTTCTGCGCCTCGGGGTCGGGGGCGTTCGGGTTGAACAAGGGCACGTTCGCGACCGCGAGCACGGCCGCGGTCTTGGCGTCGAGCAGCACGGCGAAGCCCGCCTTGGCTTGCGTGCGCTGCACCATGTCGACGAGCGCGCGCTCGGCGGTGTGCTGCAGCTCGGCGTCGAGCGTCAGCAGAACGTCGTCGCCCTGCAACAGCGCCAGGTCGAGACCGCCCGCGAGCGCGATGCGGTCGCCGCGCGCGTCGATGAGCGCCGGTGTGCTGGTAGCGCGCCCCTGCAGCTCGTCGTCGAGCGCACGCTCGACGCCGCCGCGCGCGCGCCCGTCGACGTCGACCAGGCCGAGCACCTGGCCCGCCAGCTCCTTGCCCGGCCAGTAGCGCCGCTGCTCGGGCTGCAGCTCGATGCCGGGCAAGCCGAGCGCTCGCACCTGATCGGCGACGTCGGCGGCGGCGCGTCGCTTGAGCCAGACGAAGCCGCTCTTGCCGATGAGCTTGTCCTTCAGCTCGAGCGCCGACGAGCCGAGCACCGGCGCCAGCGCGAGTGCCGCCGCCGCCGGGTCATCGACCAGCCGCGGCCGCGCCACCACCGACCAGGCCGGCACGGTAACGGCGAGCGGGCGGCCGTGGCGATCCTTGAGCGCGCCGCGTGGCGCGGTCACCGGCAGCTCGCGCAGATACTGGGCCTCCGCCAGCTCGCGCAGGTCGTCGTCGAACACGAGCTGCAGGCGCCCGGCCTTGGCGAGCAGGCCGGCGAACGACAGCGACAACAGCGCCGCCACCGCGATGATGCGCCAGCGCGGCAGCCGCTCGTGGGGCGCGACGTCGCTGTTGACCGCGCGCTTCACGGCGCCCCTCCCGCGACGACGGTGGCCGGCTCGACCGGACCGAGGCCGAGGCGTCCGGCCTCAGCGGCGAGGCGCGTGGGCCTGAGCAGCATGGCGCGCTCCAGTTCGAGGGCGGCGCGCTCGTCGCGCAGCCGAGCGAGCGCGGCGCGGCGGTCGTGCACGCGGTAGCCGGCATCGACCGCCGCGGTGCGCACCAGCACCAGCCCGACCAGGCTCGACGACACCACGGCGGCGGCGCAGGCGGCAGCGAGCAAGAGCCGCAGCTCCGACGGCCGATGGCGCGACTGCGTGGGAGGCCGGCTGCGGCGGCTGTCGAGCGTCATGGCGCTCTCCTCCCCGCGTCCACGACGTCGACCAGGGCGGCGCGCAGCTTGGCGCTGCGCGCGCGCGGGTTCCTCAGCATCTCGGCGTCGCTCGGTACCTGGGGTCGCTTGGTCAGCGCGGTGTAGCCCTCGCTCCTGAAACGGAGCTTGACCCTGCGATCTTCCAGCGAGTGAAACGACAAGACGATCGCGCGACCGCCGGGCCGCAGCACCGAGGGCAGCGCGGCGAGCAGCTCGTCGAGCTCGTCGAGCTCGCGGTTGACGGCGATGCGCAGCGCCTGAAACGTGCGCGTCGCCGGGTGGATGCCGCCGCCGCGCCGAGCCACGCGCGGGTCGCCGACCGCGTGGATGACGGCCTCGGCGAGCCCCGCGGTGGTCGTCGGCTGTTCGCGCTTGAGCGTGCGCGCGATGCGGCGGCTCTTGTGCTCCTCGCCATGGAGGTAGATCACATCGGCCAGCTCGCGCTCGTCGAGGCGGCGGATCAGCTCGGCCGCGGTCTCGCCCGAGGTCGTGTCCATGCGCATGTCGAGCGGCGCGTCCGAACGAAACGAGAAGCCACGCTCCGGCTCGTCGAGCTGCAAGGACGAGACCCCGAGGTCGGCGAACAGCGCGTCGGCGCGCTCGACGCCCACCTCGTCGAGCGCCACGCGCACGGCCGAGAAGGGTGCTTGCACCAGCGTCACGCGATCGGCGAAGCGCGCCGCCACGCCGCCGGCCGCGTCCGGCTGGTGCGCGCGCGGGTCGCGGTCGAGCGCGATGACGCGGCCGGTAGGGCCGACGCGCTCGGCGAAGGCGGCGAGGTGGCCACCGGCGCCCGCGGTGCAGTCGACGATGGTCTGGCCCGGCGTGGCGTCGACGAGCGCCAGCACCTCGTCGAGCATGACCGGCACGTGACCCGCGGCCGCCATCGGCACCTCCAGCGACAGCGGCGCGCGACGAACCGCGCGCGCGTCACAGCCCGTGCTTCTCGAGGTAGTCGCGCGTGCGCGTGAGCTCGTCGGGCGCCTGCGCCTTGCGCAGCTCGTCCCAGCGGCTCTTGCTCCACAGCTCGATGCGCTCGATGACACCCGCCCAGACACACTCGCGCTCGAGACCCGCATACTCGCGAAGCTCCTTCGGGACGCTGGTGCGCCCCGCGCGATCGACGGTGACGAGGGAGGCGGGCGCGATGACGAAGCGCTTGAACTGCACCACCGCCGGGTTCGACGGCGGCAACTGACGCACCTTCTCCGCTTGCGCGGCGAAGTCCTGCTCGCTCATCGCGACCAGGCAGGGCTCGTAGAGCGACTGCGTGAGGACGAAGCGATCGGCGCTGCCGATCCGCTCCAGCGCGGCGCGCAGCAGCGCGGGGAAGGCCACCCTCCCCTTCTCGTCCATCAGACAGCTATGAAGCCCTTGAAACATCGTGCGTTTTTCTGCCGCCTCGCCTCGTGATCCGCTGTGATCCCCTATTCACCACCAGATTCCACGGTGAGGCTAGGTGAGGCGGAATTCGATCGTCAAGCCCGTGCGGCCGCTGCGAAAACCGCTCGTCGATCGTGCCATCGGCGGCCACATCATCGACGAGTGGAACGGGTGTTCAGCCCAAGATGCTGTGGTGATCCTCCTGTGGTGCTTGGTGGATCATGGTGGATCAGATGAGACAGATCCAGATCCGAGCCGGCACCCGGTCGGGGCGCGCGAACTTGACCGTCGCGCCGCTTTCACGCCCAAATGGGCGCGTGCGTATCCCATCCCTCGCTCTCGCTGTCTTCGCCGCCGTGGGCATGCTCGGCGCCGCGCCGGCCGTGGCGCTGCCCAACGACATCGACCTGGTCAAGCTGGTCAACGTCGACGATCCGACGGCGCCCGCGGCGGACGACGCGTCCTTTCGCGCCATGGTGCGCGAGCTCGGCCTGGTGATGACGCCGACGTCGATGCAGGTGGCCGAGACCACCGGCCACTCGGGCTTCGACTTCGGCCTCGACTATTCGTTTCACACCATGCGCTTCACCGAGGACTACTGGCGAGCGCGCGAGGAGCGCGCGGTACCGCTGATGATGACGCTCGGCGCGCGCGCGCGGAAAGGCTTCGTGCTTCCGATGCCGCTCGCCTCCGAGGTGGAGCTCGGTGCCGAGTGGCTGATCGACAGCCAGCTCTTGAACATCGGCAGCAACGTCCGCGTGGCGCTCAACGAGGGCTTCCGCTGGATCCCCGACGTCGCGCTGCAGGCCGGCATCAACCGCATGGTGGGCAATGAGGAGCTCGACCTGCTCACCGTCACCGCCGGCGGGCAGGTGTCGAAGGGCTTCGGCATCAACGGCAGCTTCAACCTGAACCCGTTCGTCGGCTACCAGAGCATCTGGGTCAACGGCAGCTCGCGCATCGTCGACGCCAACCCGCTCGACACCGCCAACGTCGAGGACAACGTGGTGTTCACCGTGGTGCCGCTCGCGGCCAACCGCATGGATCGCCTGAGCGTCGGCCTGCGCGCGGTGATCGCGGTCGTGACCCTCTCCGGTGGCGTCGACATCGACTTCGTCGATCCGGTGGCGGGCAGCAACGCCGGCGGCGCGCAGATGAACTTCATCCACTACACCATCCGCGCCGGCGTGCTGCTGTAGCGCGGGCCCTCATCAACGGCGCAGCAGCAGCTCGGCCGCGTTGTGCACCTCGTCGCACAGGCCGGGCGCCGCCACCACGTCGGCCAGCTCGTCGGCGGTCATCGACGACAACAAGCGGACCGCGAGCTTCGGCGGACAGTCCGGGTTGAGCACGAGCGCGCGGCGCACCGCAGCTCGGCTCGCGAAGCGGCTCTCGCCGACGACGTCGAGCACCTCGGGCGGCACCGGCCGGCGCGCCGCCACCCGCACCGCCAGCGCCTCGGTGACGCGGGGGTTCATCAGCGCGTTCTCGACGACGTGCGGGTGCGGGTCGTCGAGGATGCGCAGCAGCAGGTCGCCTTTGGCGGAGCGCGCCAGCCACTTGCGCCGGCCGAGCGTCTCGCCCTTCGCCGCCAGGCTGCCCTTCTTGGCGCGGCCCCCGCGCTCGCCGGGTGCGTCGTTGGCCGCGGCCTGATCGACGAGCGGCACCACCGCCACCTCGCCGACCATCTGCGCGCCGGTGACGAGCGCGGCGCGGATGGTGGCGTCGACGTGGCCGCCCTCGACCACGAGCGAGAAGGTCTCGATCACCAGCCGCGCTTCCGCCGAGCCGCGCACCGCTTCGCGCTGCGCGCACGCAAGAGCGCGCACGAGCGGCAAGGCCGGCGCGCGCTGCAGGCGCTCGGCCAGGTAGCTGACGCGCAGCGTGCCAGGCGGCACGCCGCCCAGGCTCCTGCCAAGTCGCTCGACGACGAGTGGCGCGGCCAAGGAGAACAGCTCGTCGTCAGACACCCTGCACGTCGCTTCACCGCGGCGGTGGCGCGGTCACCTGCACCGAGAACGTCGCGGCCAGACCGTCGGCAGGCGCGCGGCCCACCACAACGAAGGGCGCACGTTCGCCCGGCGCCAAGGACGCCGAGGTGGGCGTGCGCTGCGAGAGCGCGACCAGCGCCTCGGGCGTCGCCACCGCCTCGACGTCGACGCCGTCGAGCGTGCTCCACGCCCAGCCGGAGAGCGGCGCCTCGGCGCCGAGCTTGACCTCGACCCTGGCGCCCGGCACCGCGCCCGAGGTGGTGTTGTGCACCTCGCCGCTCACCACCACGACGTCGAGCCCCGAGGGAAGCGTCCGCTTCCTGATGCGCGGGTGCTCGATGGCGAGGTCGCCCTCGACGCGCGTGCCGCCGAGCGCCGCCGCGACGTCGCCGCGCGCCAGATCGGCGAGCGTGCCGCCGCGCGCGAGCACCACGGCCACCACCACGAAGGCGGCGAAGATCACGAGCTGCACCGCGGCCCACGCCACGGCGCGCACGCGCTGCGCGGACTCGAGGCGCTCGAGCTTGGCGCGATCGGCAGGTGGCGTCACCGGCGCCACGGCGGCCGCGGCGCGCGGCGCCGGCGGTGACGTCGTCGAGGCGGCCGGTGCGCTCGCCGTCGCGGCCGGGGTCGGCTTTTGCGGAGGTCGGTCGAACGGATCGGCGTCCTGCGCCTCGAGCGACGGCGACGCCGTGTCGAGCCCGAGGTCGGCGAAGGGGTCGCCCTCCTCGGGCGGCGGCAGCGGCGGCGCCGGAGGCCCGGTCGGCACCATCGAGTCCGCACTGCCCGCGGCGTCGATCGCCGCGAACGGGTCGTCGATGACGATGTCGCCGCCGCCGGCCTGCTGTGGCGACGGCGCTGCGCCAAACGGATCCGGCGCGGCGCGCGCGCCGGCGCCGAACAGCTCGGCGCTGTTGAATCCCTCCGTCTGCGCGGTGCTGCTCGCCGACGGCGCCGGTGGAGCATCGAACGCCTGCGACGCAGCGCCGAGGCCGAACGGATCCTTCGCATGCGGCGTGGCAGCCGCAGTGGGCTGGCCGCCGAACGGGTCGGGCGCCATGGAGGGTGGCGGGAACGTGCTCGGCACCGTCGGCGCCGCGCCGAAGGGATCGGGCGCCGGCGGCAGCCCGACGTTGGCGAACGGATCGGGGCCGGCGCTGCGCGATCCGGGCGTCATGGTGCGCGCGAACGGGTCGGGCGCGGCGCCGAAGGACGGCGCGGCCGGCGGCGCGAACGACGGTGCTGGCGGCGGCGCGTACGACGGGGGCGCGAACGACGGCGACGGCGCGGGCGGATACGACCCTTGCTGTGGCGACGGCGGCGCGAGCCCGGCGAACGGATCGGAGGGAGGCGGCCGGAAGTCGCTGGAAGGGGCGCGGAAGATGCCGCTGCGGTTGGTCGCGCTACCGAAGCCCGAGGGCGACGGCGCCTCGCCCTGCCCGGGGAAGGCCTTGAACATGCCGGTAATGGGGCCGGCGCTCGGGCGCGGCGTGGGCGACGACGGCGGCACGAAGGAGGCGCCGGTCGGCATCCTGCTGACCGTGGTGGCGGGCAGCGCGCCGGAGGGCGGCTGCGAGGCCGCAGCCCCACCATCGCCGCTCGCCATGAAGACGAAGTTGCACTTGGAGCAGCGCACACGGATGGGCCCGCTCGCGAGCTTGTCGTCGCCCACCTTGAAGCGCGTCTGGCACTGCGAGCAGGTGATGATCACGCGGGTCTCCGTGGGCGACGACGCACCGCTTCCACGCGGAGCGGAGTCTACGCGCTGCCTCGCCGGCCAGGCAAACCCACACCCGCTAGTGCCGCGTTCCGGAGCGCTTTTCCCTCCGCCACGCCTCGATGGTGCGCTGCGTTGACAGCGGGAAGCGGCATGCTCCACTCTGGTTTCGACGCACAGCGGCAAACGGTGGAGGAGCCGATGACGACGGGCACGACGGGCGGGGGTGCGGGCGGCAGCAGCGGAGCCGGCGGCGCGGGGGCGGCGGGCACCGCCGCGAGCGCGCCGGGCAAGGCCACCAAGGTCATCAAGCGCTACGCCAATCGCAAGCTCTACGACACCGAGCGCTCGTGCTACGTCACGCTCGACGAGATCTCGCAGATGATCAAGGACGGCGACGACGTCAAGGTCGTCGACAACAAGTCGAAGGACGACCTGACCGCGGTGACCTTGGCGCAGATCCTCGTCGAGGAGGAGAAGAAGGTCGCCAAGATGCCGCTCAAGCTGCTGCGCAGCATCATCCAAAGCGGCAACGAGGCGGTCACGGATTTCTACGAGAAGCGCGTCGCCGACCCCGTGAAGAGCTTCAAGGACGACGTCGAGCGGCGCGTCGAGTCGCTGCTCAAGCGCGACGGCAAGGGTGACGCCAAGGCCGGGGCCGACGATGCATCCGCCGGCGAGCGGCCGGGCGAGCGCCCAGGCGAGCATGCCGGCGAGCAGGACGAGGTGAAGGCCGGCGTGGTGCGCGAGCTGGTCAGCGGCACCACCGAGGCGTTCGAGAGCTGGCAGCGGCGCATCGACGAGCGGGTGCGCGAGGCCATGCAGAAGATGACGCCGCAGCGGCCGGACCTCGAAGCGATGCGCGCGCGCATCGAGGCGCTCGAGGCGCGCATTCGCGCCGTGGAGGCGAAGCGTAAGGGCTGACGGCGCCGCCGCGCCGCCAGCGGGCGGTCAGGTCTTGGCGCCCTTGCGGCTCAGGCGCTCGACCTTCGCCGCGATCTCGCCGATGGTCTCCTCCAGCTCGTCGAGCTTGTCCTTGACCTTGTCAACGTCGTCGAGAGTGGGCACGTTCACGAGCGAGAGCAGCGTGGAGACGCCCTTGTCGAGGTTGCGCTTGGCGCCGATGCTACCGGAGATGGCGCGCTGCATCGCCTGCACGAACACTTCGTTGGCGAGGAGCTGGTTGACCACCTCGCCCATCTTCTCCTCGCCGAGCCCGAGGATGGTGTGCACGGCACCGTCGTGCTTATCGCCCTTTCCCGCCATCGCTGACCTCCGCGGCGGCACCCTAGCGGAAGCACACAGCGGAGACGAGGCCAAAGCGTGAGCGGCCCGGTGCTCGCCCTGTGGATCGCGGTCGGCGTCGTCGGCGCCACCGTCAGCCTGCCCGTGATCCTGGCGGTCGGCATCGTGCTCGCCTGGCTGCGCCGCGCGATCCACTTCGCGCGGCACGCGATCGCCGCGCCGCCGCGCCGGCTGCCGTTCCTGCTCGCGCTCGCACGTGAGGTGCGCGCACAGCTCGTCATCGTCGGCTGGACGCTGTTGCGCCGCGGGCGGCGCCTGGCGGCGCCGGGCGGCGCGCCGCCCGTGGTGCTGATCCACGGCCTGATGGCCGACGGCACCAGCATGTGGGGCGTGCAGCGCGCGCTGCACGCCGCCGGGCGGAACACCGTGGCGCCGAGCCTCGGTGGCGCGCTGCGGCCCATCGGCAGCTACGCCGAGCGGCTCGCGCGCGTGCTGTCGAGCACCGCCGGTCCTATCGACGTGGTGTGCCACTCGCTCGGCGGCATCGTGCTGCGCGCCACGCTCGAGAAGCACCCGGCGCTGCGCGCGCGCATCCGCCGCGTGGTCACCGTCGCCACGCCGCACCACGGCTCGGGTGCGGCGCGCTGGCTGCCCATCCCCGAGGCGCGCGCGTTGGTGCCCGGCGGCGCCTTCATCACCGCCCTGCCCTCGTTGCGCGCGCTGCTACCGTCGGCGCACATCACCACGCTGGCCTCGCGCCACGACTGCGTGGTGTATCCGCACGACACCAGCCGCGTCGAGGGCGCCGTCACGCACGAGCTCGACGACCTGATGCACGCCGAGCTGATCGTCGACGACGACGCCGTGCGCTTGGTAGTCGACGCCGTCACCCACGAGGACACGTGAGCGCGATCCCCACCCTGCTCACGCGCCAATTGCACTACGTGTGCGGCAAGGGCGGCGTGGGCAAGAGCGTGGTGGCGTGCGCGCTGGCGCGCGCGTTGGTGCGCCAAGGCGAGCGCGTGCTGTTGGCGCAGGTGAGCGCGCCCGACAGCCACGGGCCGCTGCTCGAGATCGGGGCGGTCGGCCCGGAGGTGCGTGAGGCGGAGCCGGGCCTGTTCGTCGTCGACATCGACCCGCACGCGGCCATGAAAGAGTACGCGCTCATGACGCTCAAGTTCGAGGCGCTGTACCGCACCGTCTTCGAGAACCGCCTGACCAAGGCGTTCTTGCGCTTCGTGCCGTCGATGAACGAGCTGACCATGCAGGGCAAGATCTGGTGGCACGCCGTCGAGCACCACTTCTCCCGCATCGTCGTCGACTGCCCGTCCACCGGGCACGGCATCAAGCTGTTGCGCACCGCGCAGGTGATCGCCGACGCCGCGCCGGTGGGTCCGCTGGCCGACAAGACGCGCAAGATGGCCGAGCTGGTGCGCGACCCGACGCGCACCGCGCTGCACATCGTTACGCTGCCCGAGGAGCTGCCGGTCAACGAGGCGCACGACCTGGTGGCGGAGGTCAAGCGCACGGGCGTGGCACCGCTCGGCGTCGCGTTCGTCAACCAGGTGCTCGGCTCGCTGTTCGACGACGAGACGCGTGCCTCGCTCGCCACCGTGCGCGCCCACGCCGCCGGCGACGCGGCGCTCTTGCATCTGCTCGAGGTCGCCGAGCGGCGCGTCGACCGTGAGCGCCTCGAGCGCGGCCAACGAGCGCGCGCGCGCGATCTCGGCATGCCGGTGATCGAGCTGCCCTACCTGTTGCAGCCGCGCCTGGCGCGCGCCGACGTCGAGCGCCTGGCCGGCGTGGTGATGGAGGCGCCGTGATCGAAGTGCTCGAGCGCCCCGCCGACGACGACGGGCGCCGCGCGCTGCGCGAGCACGTGGCCGCGCGTCGCGTGCTGGTGGTCACCGGCTCCGGCGGGGTGGGCAAGACCACCAGCGCCGCCGCGCTCGGGCTGTTCGGCGCGCGCCTGGGCCGGCGCACGCTGGTCATCACCATCGACCCCGCGCGCCGCCTGGCCAACGCGCTCGGGCTCACCGCGCTGTCGCACGTGCCCCAGCGCATCGACGGCGCGCTCGTCGAAGCGGGCGCGGCACCGCTGTCGGGCGACCTGTTCGCCATGATGCTCGACATCAAGGCAGCCTGGGACGACATGCTGCGGCGCACGGCGCCCGACCGCGAGACCGCCGACAAGATCCTCGAGAACCGCTTCTACGCCACCTTGTCGCGCGACCTGCCCGGCGCCCACGAGTTCATCGCCTGCGAGTGCCTGCACCACCTGACCTCGAGCGGCGACTGGGACCTGGTGGTGCTCGACACGCCGCCCACCTCGAACGCGCTCGACTTCCTCGAAGCACCGGCGCGCATCCTCGCCGTGCTCGACAACGACGCCTTCCGCTACTTCGCGCAGCGAAAGACCAGCCTCGGCCTGCGCTTCCTCGACGCCTCGTTGGTGCAGGGCGCGGCCGGCCGCGCGCAGAGCGTGCTGTCGCGCTTCACCGGCGCCGAGGTGCTCGAGGAGCTCGGCGACTTCATCGTCTTGTTGCGCGACCTGTACGAGCCGCTCACGCGGCGCACCCGGGAGCTGCAGCAGATGCTGCGCGGCGACGACACGCGCTTTTTGGTGGTGACCTCGCCGGCGCCGCCCTCGCTCGCCGAGGCGCGCCTGTTGCTCGCCGAGCTTGCGCGCCGCGGCCTGCCGTTCGGCGCGCTGTTGGTGAACCGCGTCACACCCACCGCGGGGCGGGCCGTCAGCCTGCTGGCGGAGGCGCAGTGGGAGCGCCACCTCGATGGTGCCGGCCTGGCGCCCGCCGCCGCCGCTCGCCTCGCCGCCGTGCTCGACGAAGCGGTGCGCCAGCAACAGAAGGTGGCGAACGTCGAGCAGCAAAACGTGCTCGAGCTGCTCGAGCGGCACGGCCATGGCGAGCCGCTGGTGCGCATCCCGCGCCTGGCAGACGCGGTGCACGACGCGCGGCGCCTGATCGAGCTCTTGCCCTGGCTCGGCGACCTTCCTGCCACCGACGTGTAGGACACGCTGGCGAGCGCTGCCGATCCTGGCCCTTGGAACCGCGCGACCGCTAGACTTGTCGAGCACCTCATGCCCCGCTCGGCCCTCCTGCTCCCCATCGCCTTGGCTCCGCTGTGCGCGCTGGTCGCGTCGCTCGGCTGCGCCACCGTGCCGCCCCCCACCCGCAGCGTCGCGCTCCCCGAGATCCGCGTGGTCGCCGAGCCCATCGGGCCCGACGGCCTCGAGATGTACGACGCGGAGACGCTGTTCAAGCGCGCGCTCGACCTGCTCGACGGCGGCGCCTGGGCCGACGCCGCGCTCTACTTCGAGCGCCTTGTCCGCGAGTTCCCCGACGACAAGCGGGTGCTGCTCAGCCACTACAACCGCGCCGTCTGCTACATCCACCTCGAGCGCGGCGACGAGGGTGTTGCCGCTGCCGACCAGTACCTCGCGTTGTTGCCGCCGAACGCGAGCGAGCGCGATCGCCTCGATGGGCGTTTCAAGCGCGGCCAGGCGTTGGCAGTCGCCAAGCGCTACCTCGAAGTGGTCGAGCTGTTCGACGACATGCTCGGCGAGGAGCTGGTGGTGGAAGACCGCATCGAGGCGTTGGTGGACGCCGGCGTCGGCCACTACATGCTCGGCCAGGACGACGCCGAGGGTCCGCACCGCTACACCGCCGAATACCGCTTCCTCGAGGCGCGGCGCCTCTATCGGCAGGCGAGCGAGACCGCGCGCCTCGACGTCGGCTATTTCGTCGCGCAGGCCGCCTTCTACCTGGCCGAGCTGGCGCGCCTCGAGTTCTCCGAGTTCGACATGCGCCTGCCCACCGACGAGGAGATCGCCAAGGCCAACGAGCTGGCGGCCAAGCGCGGCGCGCTCGACACCGTCAGCCTCGAGAAGCTGCTCGGCCAACAGCTCGAGGAGAAGTGCCAGCGCCTGCTACGCGCGCAGTACGCCTACCTGCGCACCATCCGCGAGGACCACCCGGGGTGGGCGTCGGCCGCCGGCTACAGCGTCGGCCGCATGTACGAGGAGCTGCACGAGGAGATCAGCGACCTGCCCGCGCCGAAGGATCTGAACGAGGAGGCGTCCGCCCTCTACCAGACCATGGTGCGCAAGAAGATCATGATCCTGCTCGAGAAGGCGGAGAAGACCTGGACCACGACGGCGGACATGGTGACCCGCACCGGCGCCGAGAGCGAGTGGGCCACCAAGACGCGCGCGGCGCTCCAGCGCGTCAAGGACAAGCTGGTGGCCGAGAGCGCCGCCACCGCCGTGCTCGACGACGACGAGAGCAAGAGCGACGTCGCGGGCGCGGAGGCGGGCAAGGGTGCCTCCTGAGCGTCGCGCGGGGCGCGTGCTCGGCATCGACCTCGGGCTCAAGCGCACCGGTCTGGCGGTCTCCGACGAGCTTGGCCTGTCGGTGCGCGCGCTGCCCAACCTGACGCCCAAGAGCCGCGCCGAGGACGTCGCCTTCCTGGTCGAGCAGGTGCGCGCGCTCGAGGTGGTTGAGGTGCTGGTCGGCAAGCCGAAGAGCGGCGCCATCGAGCAGCGCGCGCCGGGGTTCGCGACGGCCCTGCAGCGCGCGCTCGACGACGCGAAGCTCGCGGCAAACGTGCAACTCGTCGACGAGGACTTCAGCTCGCAGCAGGCGGCGGCGCGACTGGTGGAGTCGGGCGTGAAGAAGTCCGAGCGCAAGGCAGCGCTCGACTCGGAGTCGGCGCGCGGGTTGGTGTTGGGGTTCTTGGCGGGGCGGCGCTGACTACCCAACAACCCACTGCACCCCGATGGTCACGGCACCCACCGCCGCCATCGCCAGGTACGCCACGCCCACCTTGCGTCCGAACGACGCCCCGCCCGACACGAAGGCGATGCCCGCCTTGACCGCGGTGTTGGCGAAGGTCGCGACGATGACCGCGGCGGCGGCCACCGTGATCGGCATACCGTCTCGCGCGAGCGTGGCGGCCGACAGCGTGATGGCGTCGACGTCGGTGGTGCCGGCGACCAGCGCGGCCAGCAGGATGGCAGCGTCGCCGAGCAACGCGCGCGCCGCGGTCGCGGCAAGTGTGACGCCGGCAAACAACACACCGAACACGATGGCGCTCTTCAGCTCGAAGGGGTTCTTGAGCGGCACGTCACCGAGCGGCGCGCTCACCTCGGGGCGCGCGGCGCGCCCGCGGCGCGCCAAGAGCGCGACCAGCGCCACGCCGGCGGCGCTCATGGCGCCGAGCGGCAGCAGCAGGCGCGGCACCAGTGGCGCGTAGACCACGGCCGCGGCGGCGAGCACGCGCAGGAACATCATGGTCGAGGCGGACACCACGGCGAGCGCGCATGCAGCCTCGTGATCGGGCTCGGTGCGCGCGCGGCGGGCCATCGAGAAGGTCACCGCCGTCGACGACACCAGGCCGCCGACCAGACCGGTGACCGTCAAGCCACGGCCGGGACCGAGCAGGCGGCTCGCCAGGTAGCCGGTGAAGCTGATGGCGCCGATGAACAGCACCATGCGACCGACGTGCGCCGGGTTGATGGCGTCGAAGGGGCCGTAGCCCTTGTCGGGCAAGAGCGGCAGCACCACCACCGCCACCACGAGGATCTGCAGCGTGGCGAAGATGTCGTCCTCGGAGACGCGTCGTACCGCCGCATGGAGGCGCGGCTTGATGCTCAACAGCAGCGTGACGACGACGCCGAGGCCGGCGGTGGTGGTCAGCCGCGTGCCGAGGTCGGGCAGGATGGTGTGGCTGACGGCGAGCGCACCGAGCAGCCAGGTCACCACCGCCGCGATGTCGGTGGTGGCGCCGCTCTCGCGCTCGGCGGACGCCGCGCCGATCCGGTGTGCGGCCACCAGCGCGACCAAGCCGAGCAGCGACGCGGCGGCGAGCCAGCTTCCGATGGTCTCGGCCAGCACCACCGAGAGCGCGCCGGCGATCGCGATGAGCGGAAAGGTGCGCACGCTACCGAGGCGCGTCTCGTGGCCCTCGGCTCTGCCGATGGCCATCTGTCGCTCGAGGCCGACGAGCAACCCGACGGCGAAGGCAGTGCCGAGCGAGGCGGCCAGGTCTCGTTCCATCGGCGAACTCGTCGGTCAGGGGCCGTCGGTGGGCGGCCGGTGCTGCAACACGTCCTTGATGGCGCGCGAGGTGACCACGCGGTTGTCGGCGGTCACCACCACGACGTCGACGTCCTTGAGGCGCTCGACCAGCGGCACGCCGTCGCGCGCGCCGAGCACGAACACCGCGCGCGATAACGCCTCCGCCACCAGCGCGTCCTTCGCGATGACGGAGACGCTGCGGCACTTGGTGGCGGGCTGGCCGGTGCGCGGGTCGATGACGTTGTGGTAGCGCACGCCGCCGTCGAAGAAGAACGCCTCGTAGTCGCCGGTGGTGGTCACCACGCGATCTTCGACCGGCAGCGCGGCGAAGTGACCGGCGGCGCGCGGGTCTTGCAGGCCGACCATCCACGGGCGGTCGCCCTTGCTGCCGCGCACCACCAGGTCGCCGCCTGCGGAGATGACGAAGTCGCTGATGCCGGCCGCTTCCAGCACGGCGGCGCCGCGCTCGAGCGCGTAGGCGCGCGCCACCGTGCGCAGGCCGATGCGCGAGCCCGCCTGCTTGAGCTGCGCCGTTCGCGCCGCGGCGTCGAGGGCCAGGTCATCGACGCCGACGAGCGCACGCATCTTGTCGATGTCCTTGCGGCTCGTCACCGGCGCGCGCCCGTCGTGGCCGCCGCCCGCGGGGTCGACCGTGGGCGCCTCGTCGTCGCCGAAGCGCCAGGCGGCGTCGTAGGCGGCGCCGGTGATGTCGAAGGCGCCCTTGGTCAGCTTGCCGAGCCGCACCGCCTCGGAGAGCAGCGCGAACAGCTCCGGCTCCACCACCACCGGCGCGCCGCCGGCGGCGGCGTTGATGCGCGCCACCGCGCTTCGCGGGTCGTCCTCGTCGACCAGGCGCTCGACGCGCGCCACCTCGTCGAAGGCGCCGTCGAACGGCGCGCCAGCAGCCGGACCGTCGCCAGCCGGCACCGACGCCATGATCTCGATCATGGTGCCGAACACCGCGCGGGTCTTGCGCACCATGCGTGGCCCGGCGTCGCTCTCGCCCGAAAGGGCCGGCGCGGCGGCGGCCGGCAGCGCGACCAGGAGGCACGTGGCGAGGAGCGAGCGGGCGTCCATGACGTGGTGCTAGCACGTTTGCACCCGACCGGCCGACGGCGTTACACCCAAGGTGAGCCTCTCGACGGCCCGAGGATCCCATGAGCCAAGACCACATGAGCAAACCCGATTCCCTGGTCGCGACCATCGCTCGGCTGCAGAACCGCCAGCGCTTCCAGGAGCTGAACTGGGAGGGCTCGTTCGAGGAGTACCTCGACGTGGTGCGGCGCGACCCGCGCGTGGTGCGCGGCGCATTCCAGCGCGTCTACGACATGGTCGTGTCCTACGGGCGCACCGAGTACATCGACTCGAAGAAGAAGGTCGTGCACCACTCGTTCTTCGACGACCCGATGGGCAACGGGCGTGACGCGGTGTTCGGGCTCGACATCCCGCTCATGCGCCTAGTCAACGTGCTCAAGAGCGCGGCCATGGGCTACGGCACCGAGAAGCGCGTCATCCTGCTGCACGGGCCGGTGGGTTCGTCCAAGTCGACCATCGCCCGCCTGATCAAGAAGGGCATCGAGCACTACTCGACGACGGACGACGGCAAGCTCTACACCTTCGAGTGGCACGTGCCCAAGGAGTTGCAGCAGGTCACCGGCGGCCACGACGTCTTCTCCGATCCGATGAACGAGGACCCGCTCAAGCTGATCCCGCTCGACATGCGGCAGGAGGCGTTCAAGGCGCTCGGCCTCGGCACCGAACAGTATCCGGTGCGCATCAAGGGCGAGCTGAACCCGGCCTCGCGGTTCATCTTCAAGCTGTTGATGGAGACCTACAAAGGCGACCTGACCAAGGTGCTCGGCCACGTGCGCGTGCGGCGCCTGGTGCTCTCGGAGAAGGACCGCCGAGGCATCGGCACCTTCCAGCCCAAGGACGAGAAGAACCAGGACTCGACCGAGCTGACCGGCGACATCAACTACCGCAAGATCGCCGAGTTCGGCTCGGACTCGGACCCGCGCGCCTTCAACTTCGACGGCGAGTTCTGCATCGCCAACCGCGGCGTCATCGAGTTCATCGAGATCCTGAAGCTCGACGTGGCGTTCCTCTACGACCTGCTCGGCGCCACGCAGGAGCACAAGATCAAGCCGAAGAAGTTCGCGCAGACCGACATCGACGAGGTCATCATCGGCCACACCAACGAGGCCGAGTACAAGAAGCTCTTGAACAACGAGTTCATGGAGGCCCTGCGCGACCGCACCGTCAAGATCGACGTCCCCTACATCACCAAGCTGACGGAGGAGATCAAGATCTACAAGAAGGACTACAACAACGTCTCCATCAAGGGGAAACACATCGCGCCCCACACCATCGAGATGGCGGCGATGTGGGCGGTGTTGTCGCGCCTCGAGGAGCCCAAGGGCCACAACCTGACCATCCTGCAGAAGCTCAAGCTCTATGACGGCAAGAGCTTGCCCGGCTACACCGAGGACAGCGTCAAGGAGCTGCGCAAGGCGGCGGCGCGCGAGGGCATGGAGGGCATCTCCGCCCGCTACGTGCAGGACAAGATCTCAAACGCGCTCGTCTCCGACAAGAGCGAGACCAGCATCAACCCTTTCATGGTGCTGAACGAGCTCGAGGGCGGGCTCAAGACGCACTCGCTCATCACGAACGAGGACATGCGCAAGCGCTACGTCGAGCTCTTGCAGATCGTGCGCCAGGAGTACGAGGAGATCGTCAAGAACGAGGTGCAGCGCGCCATCTCGGCCGACGAGGACGCCATCGGCAAGCTGTGCGCCAACTACATCGACAACATCAAGGCGTACACGCAGAAGGAGCGCGTCAGGAACAAGTACACGGGCCAAGACGAGGAGCCCGACGAGCGGCTGATGCGCTCCATCGAGGAGAAGATCGACATCCCCGAGAGCAGGAAGGACGACTTCCGCCGCGAGATCATGAACTACATCGGCGCGCTCGCGGTCGACGGCAAGAAGTTCGACTACCGCACCAACGAGCGGCTGCACCGCGCGCTCGAGCTCAAGCTGTTCGAGGACCAGAAGGACACCATCAAGCTGACCACGCTGGTGTCGAACGTCGTCGACCGCGAGACGCAAGAGAAGATCGACATCGTCAAGCAGCGCCTGATCAAGAACTATGGCTACAACGAGGAGAGCGCCACCGACGTGCTCAACTTCGTGGCCAGCATCTTCGCCCGCGGCGACACCAAGGGAACGAAGTGACCGCTGCGCGCCTCCTTGTAGGGGCGGGGCTTGTCCCCGCCCGCGCTGTGTAGCTGCGCAGCCTGCTACCATCGTCGTCGAGACCGTTCCGTCGAGGAAGTACCACCATGTCCTTGCGCATTCAGAACGATCACGCGCGCTTCAAGGACATCGTGCGCGGCAAGATCAAGCAGAACCTCAAGCACTACATCAAGAAGGGCGAGCTGATCGGCAAGCAGGGCAAGGACAAGATCACCATCCCGGTGCCGCGCATCGACTTGCCGCAGTTCCGCTTCGGCGACAAATCCAAGGGCGGCGTCGGTCAAGGTGAGGGCGAGCCCGGCGATCCCCTGCCCGGACAGCCGCAAGATGGGCAAGGACAGCCTGGGCAGGCGGGGCAGGACGCGGGCGACCACGGGCTCGAGGTCGACGTCACCATGGACGATTTGGCCGACATGCTCGGCGAGGAGCTCGAGCTGCCGCGCATCGAGCCCAAGGGCAGCAAGCTCGTCACCAACAAGATCAAGTACACCGGCGTCAACACCGTCGGGCCCGAGTCGCTCCGGCACTTCAAGCGCACCTACAAGCAGGCGCTGCGTCGTCAGATCGCGATGGGCAACTACGATCCGATGAACCCGGTGATCGTGCCCATCAGAGACGACCGTCGCTACCGCACCTGGAAGGTCGAGACCAAGCCGCAGGCGAACGCGGTCATCATCTACATGATGGACGTGTCGGGCTCGATGGGCGAGGAGCAAAAAGAGATCGTGCGCATCGAGAGCTTCTGGCTCGACGCTTGGCTGCGTCGGAACTACGACGGACTCGAGAGCCGCTACATCATCCACGACGCCGTGGCCAAGGAGGTCGACAAGGACACCTTCTTCCACACGCGCGAGAGCGGCGGCACCATGATCAGCTCGGCGTACCGGCTGTGCGCCGACATCCTCGACGCCGAGTACCCCGTGGCCGACTGGAACATCTACCCGTTCCACTTCTCGGACGGCGACAACTGGTCGATCGACGACACGCGCTTGTGCATCTCGCTGTTGCGCGAGCGCTTGCTGCCCGCGTCGAACCAGTTCAGCTACGGCCAGGTCGAGAGCCCCTACGGCTCGGGGCAGTTCATCAAGGATCTCGGCGAGAACCTCGGGCGCCACGAGAAGGTGGTGCTCTCCGAGGTGAAGGACAAAGACGGCATCTACCAGTCCATCAAAGACTTCCTGTCGGCGGGGAGGTAGCGATGCCGCGCAAGCTACCGCCCGAGATGCTCGACATGCAGCGCCAGATCGAGACCTACGCGCGCGCCGCCGGCCTCGACATGTTCGACTGCTATTACGAGATGCTCGACTTCGACGAGATCAACATGGTCGCGTCGTACATGGGCTTCCCGGTGCGCTACCCCCACTGGAAGTGGGGCATGGAATACGAGCGCATGTCGAAGAGCTACGAGTACGGGCTGCACAAGATCTACGAGATGGTCATCAACAACGACCCCTGTTACGCGTACCTGCTCGAGTCGAACGCCATGACCGACCAGAAGATGGTCATGTGCCACGTGTGCGGCCACAACGACTTCTTCAAGAACAACTTCACCTTCCAGCACACCAACCGCAAGATGATCGACGAGATGGCGAACCACGCCACGCGCATCCGTCGCTACATCGACTGGTACGGCGTGGAGCTGGTCGAGGCCTTCGTCGATCGCTGCTTGTCCATCGACAACCTGATCGACTTCAACTCGCCCTACATCAAGCGCAAGCGCAAGGAGGAGGACGGCGGCACAACCCAGCCGCCCGACAAGAAGCGCGAGCTCGGCCTGTTGCCGACCAACCGCGAGTACATGGAGCGCTACATCAACCCCGACGACTTCGTGGCTTCGCAGAAAAAGAAGCTCGAGGACGAGGCCAAGAAGCAGAAGCGCTTCCCGGTGGAGCCCGAGCGCGACGTCATGGGCTTCTTGATGAACCACGCGCCGCTCGAGCCCTGGCAGGTCGACGTCATCGATATGCTGCGCGAGGAGGCCTACTACTTCGCGCCCCAGGGCATGACCAAGATCATGAACGAGGGCTGGGCGTCGTACTGGCACGCCAAGCTGATGACCGAGAAGGCGATGGACTCCTCCGAGGTCATCGACTTCGCCGACAAGCACTCGGGGGTCACGGCCACGAGCCCGCAGAACATCAACCCCTACAAGCTCGGCCTCGAGCTGTACCGCGACATCGAGGATCGCTGGAACAAGGGGCGCTTCGGCAAGGAGTGGAACGAGTGTGACGACATGGCGGAGCGCCGGCGCTGGGACAAGCAGCTCGGGCTCGGCCGCGACAAGATCTTTCAGGTGCGGCAGATCTACTCGGACGTCACCTTCATCGACGAGTTCTTCACCATCGACTTCTGCCGTGAACACGGCTTCTTCAGCTACGAGTACGACCGGAAGCGCAAGCAGTGGGTCATCGACTCACGCGACTTCACCGCCATCAAGACCAAGATCCTGCAGCAGCTCACCAACTTCGGGCACCCGGTCATCCGTGTCATCGACGGCAACTTCGAGAACCGCGCCGAGCTGTTGCTCGAGCACACGCACGACGGTGTCGACCTCGACGCGGGCTACGCGCAGGACACGCTGCGCAACCTGCACGCCATCTGGTCGCGCTCGGTGCACATCCTGACGGCGCAGGATCAGCGGCGGTTGATGTTGTCGTTCGACGGCAGCGGGTTTCATGAGCGGTCGGTTTGACGGACGCCTGACGGGCTCGTGGGGCGCCCGGGAAGGCGGGGGTCGTCTCAGCCGGCGGTGTGGCGCGGCCCACTCCTGAGTGCAGTGTCGCAGGGCGCCAGTGGCAGTTAGAGCGGCTTGCTGCCGCTGTCACACCGCCTCTTGAGACGACCCCCGCCTCCCCGGGCGCTGCGCGGGACTGCGGTTCGTCAAGGCGCCAGCGCGCTGCTCAGCTCCTCGAGCAGCTTCTCGACGTGCGCGAGCCCCGTTGGGGCCTCGCGCACCATGCGCACGGGGTCGAGGTCGCCGTAGGCGTGGGCGATGCGATTTCTCAGCGAGGCCACTTGGCCCATCGCGGCCGCCGTCGCTGCGGACAGCATGCCGACCTTGGCGAGCGCGTCGAACACCTCGCGCTGCGAGCCCGGCACCGCCAGGCCCCGTTCGGCCACGAGGTGGCTCGCGAGGTCGAGCGCGTCTTGGATGAGCAGGAAGATGTTGAAGGCGAGGAACGCCTCGAGCTTCTCGTCGGCGAGCACGTCCTCGGCGCGGGCAGGCAGCGCGGCGCGGATGCGCGCCAGGCGTTGTCGGATCTGTAAGGCCTTCTTGAGCAGCAGCTCAACCATCGGCGCGCGTCTCCCGGAGCGCACGACGGGCACCTTCCGCGCAGCGCGCGACGATGGGCGCGAGGTCGAACCAGCGCAGAGCGGCCTCGGCTTGGAAGCGCGCCCAGGCATGGGGCTCGCCCTGGTGGAGCAGCACGCCGTCCCTGGCCACGAGGAAGCGCAGCCAGTCTGAGGCGCGCTCGAGCTCCACAACGTGCGGCTCGCGGCCGAGCTGCGCGCCAAGGCGGGCGCCGAGGTCGAGCGCTTGCCAGAACGGCAGGCCGGCCACGGCCACGTCGACGTCGCTGCCCGGGTGCGCCGCGCCGCGAGCGACGGAGCCGAACAGCACGATCAGGCGCGCGTCGGGGTAGCCGCGCGCGAGCTGTTGCAGGGAGGTGACGTCGAGCACCACGCCGCAAGGCTAGCGCGCTCGGGGTGAGCGCGCACGAAAGGCACGGCCCTCAGTGCGCGCGTTCGTCCTCGGCGCGCGCCAGGCGGCGCGCCAGCTCCCACTCCTCGACCTCGCACAGGGCGACGATGATCTCGAAGGGGTCGGGACAGCGGGGGTCACTTGGGTTGATCGAGCCGGGCGCCGGGATTTCCGGTGAGCCCAAGGAGCACCGCAGGCGCGTACCTCGTGGTACGCGCCGAGGACGCGACGCCGGGATCGCCGGAAAGACCAAGCTCGGCGAAGCATCAACTCGGGTGACCCCCGCTGTGGGCACCGGGATGCTGTCGGTCGTGGCCTGCCGCATGGGGCCTCCTGTCCTATGGACGCAGCAGCGGCCGGATCCGGCAACGCCGACGTGACCGCTGCACACCATCCCAGGCAATGAAGAGGCCCGCCTTACGGCGGGCCTCTTCACCAAACGTCGATGTGACGCTCAGCTCACTCGGCCATGCTCATGCAGAACGCGTTGCCGCTGCCACCGTCGTTGTTGTTGAGGTGCACCGCGCCGTCGCCGCCGTCGCCGCAGAGGTAGAAGTCGAGGATGTAGTAGCCGTCGCCGATGTCGGGCGCCGCTGCGACGCTCGGCAGGATGGTGGTGTCGGAGTAGGTGCCGCTCGCCGTCCCGCTGGCGTTGATGTAGTGCAGGTTGTTCGCGTTCAGGCCGTCATCGAATGCGGTCTCGGAGTAGACGACCGCGATGAAGGCGTAGTAGCCGTCGTTGGCTGCGGCCGTGTCCGGGCAGGTCTCACCGTCATTGTCACGGCTGATCTCGGAGACCTCGAGGATCACCGGGCCGCCATCGTAGGACGCGCCATCGCCGCCACCACAGTTCGCGGTGAGGCTGTTCGGATCGACGCAGATGCTGCCGTCGCAGACATAGGGATCGGCGAGGTCCGCCGGGCGGGCTTCGAGGCACGCGCCGTCGTCGAGCCCACCCGAGCAGCTCACGTCGCCCTCGCCCTCGCCCTCGCCCTCACCCTCGCCGCTCCCACAGATACCGATGATGGTGTTGCAGGTCTCGGGAGCGACGCAGTCGTCGTCAGACGTGCACTCGCTACCGAACGGGCAGCCGCCGAGCGCCATGGGCAGGATCGACAAGCCGATCACGCTGGGAATCAGGATCTTGGTCAGGTTCTTCACTTGATGCTCCTCTGCATGGATGGCCTCGGGGGCCGACAGTCATGATTGCCCACAACGGGGCTGACAGGCGCGGGGACGTTGTCACAAACCCGGGGACGAACGCAACGTCGACCGACGCCTCCTCGCGCCGGCCGGTCACTCGTAGCAACGGCCCTGCCACCGCGCCGCAGCGGGACTTGGCCGCCATCCGCCGCCAAAACCGCGACACGGCTGTCGCGCTTCTCGCCCGTCACGGAGCTCGCGGGCGCTTCCCCATGGAGCGCCGCCCGGCTATGCGAGCCTGGAGCACTCGCGCACATGGCATCACTCGACACCAAGTGGCTGTACGCCCAGTTCTTCCTCGCCTGGCGCCTGGTGATGCACTTCGCTCGCAAGCTGTGGCCCTGGGCGCCGCGCTACGGCTTCGCGCGTTTTCAAGAGAACTACGTCGCTGAGGGACTGCCGCCCACGCTGCCCGACTTCCGCCTGCTCGCGCCGGAGCTCGGCCGCTGCACCGCCTGCAAGCTATGTGACGACGTCTGCCCCATCCTGCACGGCAAGGCCGTGGTCGATTGCGCCGACGGCTTCTTGGGCCCCGCCACCTTCGTGCTCGCCGGCGCGCGCAGCGCGACGCACCTGGCCGACCTCAAGGGCACGCTGGCGGCGCTGAACGGGCCGGTGTGCGGGGGCTGCCGCGCCTGCGACGCCGTCTGCCCCGAGCGCATCCCCATCGCAAAACTGGCGGTCACGCTCGAGGAGCACCGACAGATCATCGAGCGCGCGCGCCAGGGACAGATGCCCATCGCCGACGCCAAGCGCGCCCTGCCCCCCTGGGTGGGGCGGAGCTAGCCATGGGCGCGCTCCAAGGCTCGCTCGGGTATCTGCGCTTCCTCGTCACCGGCGAGCCGGCGAGCAACGCGGGCGCGAGCTACGAGCGCTCCATCTCCTCGCGCCGCTTCCTGCCGCTCACGCCCGCGGGCGAGCCGCTCGAGAGCGCCGGCTGGGTGCCGCTCGAGGCGCCGTTCGACGACGAGCGCCCCGTCACCCGCGACCTGTTCCTGTTCGGCGAGCTGATCGCCGTCTGCTACCGCGAGGACCGCTACGCCATCCCGCGCGCGCTCATCAAGCGCGAGGCGAGGAAGCGCCTCGACAAGATCGTGCGCGAGGAGGGCAAGGATCCCAAGTCCTTCGGCCGCGCCTTCCTCAAGGCGGTCGAGGCGGCGGCGCTCGCCGAGCTGAAGGCCAAGACCATCCCGCGCACGCGCCTGTGCGACGTCATCTGGCACACCACCAGGGGCGAGCTGCGCGTCTTCGGCCGCGGCACGCTCGCCACCGAGCGAGTGGCCTCGCTGGTCGAGCGCACCTTCCAGGTGCGGGTGGAGCTGGCGAGCTACCCCGCGCGCGCCTTTGGCCTCGACCTCGGCTCGCGCGCCGGCGGTGTGCTCGATCGCCTCGCGCCCGGCTGGCTCTTCCCCGACGCGGCGCGCGGCCAGGACAACGCGGCTGATGAAGAGGCCGCCTGATGCGCGCCGACGACAAGGACCAGAGCGCCGCCGCGCCCGCCGCCGTGCGCCGCATCGCCGAGAAGGCCTTCCTCGGGCCCGAGTTCCTCACCTGGCTCTACTTCACGCTGCTCGAGGAGGGCATGGAGCTGTCCCTGCCGGGCGCCTTCGCCAAGGACACGCCAGCGGACGAGGCGCTTGTGCAATTCGCCATCGGCAAGCGCGCAGCGTTGCGGGCGCTCGACGCCTCGGGCGCGCGCGTGGCGCTGTCGGGCGGCGGGCTCGACGACAACGGCGAGCTGTTGGTCGCGGTGCGCCGCGGCGCGCTCCTCGAGGTGCTGGCGCTCGAGGTTTCGATCCAGTCGCGCGTCTACTCGGTGACGCTGCGCGCCGACGACGGCGGCTTGGTCGGCGTCAAGCTGCCCGATCTGTTCTCCGAGCCCGACGAGGCCGTACCCGGCCCGACCGTGGCGCCGCCCGATCCGCTCGGCGCATCTCGCGGAAAACCCCGTCGGCCCAAGCTCAAGCTGCCGCTCGAGGACGTGCTGGCGCTTCGCATGCAGTGCCTCACCGAGCTTGAGGCCGTGCTCGACGCGCTGTTCGCGCGCTTCGTTACGCGCCGGCTGGCGCGCGCCTGGCATACCGAGGACCTCGGGCGCATGCGAAGCCACGTCGCGCAGGGCCTCAAGCAGCGCCTGGTGCCGGGGTAGCGCCGCCGTGCTCGCGCTCGCTCTGCTCCTGTCGTGCGGCGCTCCACCCAGCGCCCCGGTGGCGAACCCGCTCGACGAGGGCTGGGAGGTGGTCGGGCGCAGGGACGGCGTGGTGGTCTACCAGCGGCCACACCCGGGCAGCCCCCACCCCGAGGTGCTCGCGGTCGGCATCCTCGAGGTACCGCCGTGGGTGGCCAAGAACGCGGTCGACGACGTCGAGGCCGACGACGGCATGCCGTACCTGGCGGAGGCGCGCGTCCTCAAGCGCGACGAGCGCGGCGTCGTCATCTACAACCGCGTCTCGCCCCCGCTGGTGTCCGACCGCGACTACACCATCCGCATCATCGATCAGAGCTACACGGCCAACGGCGTCACCATCTGGATCGCGCGCTGGCGCACCGCCAACGACGAGGGGCCGCCCAAGCGCAGCGGCGTGGTGCGCGTGCCCGAGAACGACGGCTACTGGCGCTTCGAACCGGTGGACGGCGGCATGCGCACGCGCGCCTCCTACTGGGTCTACACGAACCCAGGCGGCGCGGTGCCAGCGCCCCTCGCCGCCATCGGCAGCACCACGCTCATGCCTGAGGTCATGGCCGGCATGGCCGCGCGCGCGAGACGCCCACAGTACCGCGCCAAGATGCCGCCCCTGCCGACACGCCTGGCCCCGCTGCCGTGAGTGCTAGCCGGGCAGCAGCACGAGCCGGCCGTCGAGCGCCTGCACCAGCGGATGCACCACGTAGTAGAGGTAGCCCGGCATGCCGCCCGTCGTGATCAGCTCGATGATCACGGGCGCGTCGGTCTCGATCTCCATCATCGCCGCCTGCACCTGCGGCACTTCGCGCCGGCGCGGGTTCAGGATGTGGTCGAGGAAGATCTTCAGGTCGCCGCGCAGGTGGGCGCGATCGACGCCGCCGCCGCCCCGCAGCGCGTCGAGCACGGCCTGATCGTGCGGCGTGCGCTCGATGGCGGTGAGCGCCGCCACCGGGTTGTCGAGGGCGAGCGGCGTCATCAACTCGAAGCTGAATTTGAGCACGTCGCCGGAGGCGAGGAACAGGTCCTGCCGCTCGCTCGCGGGGAACCTGCGCAGGTACTGCGCGGCGAACATCTTCGCGAAACGCACCCGCTCGCCCGGGTCGGCGAGCGCGTGCTCGAAGTAGACGTCGAACTTCTCGAGCGAGCCGTTGGCCTTGGCGAGGCCGGCGACGATCTTGTCGTTGCCCTTGTAGATGGGTGCCGTGTAGGCGAAGTCGGTGGTCGAGACCACCGACGACGTCG
Organism: Deltaproteobacteria bacterium; assembly: GCA_016177705.1. Lineage (GTDB taxonomy): Bacteria > Myxococcota > UBA727 > UBA727 > VGSZ01 > JACOUT01. The sequence continues at coordinate 244,697 of JACOUT010000011.1, read as the reverse complement.
CCAAGGTGTGCACCAGACGCCGGTAGCTCTCGAGGTCGCGCAGCACGACACCGAAGATGACCGGGGGCGCTGCGCCGTGGGCAGCGTTCATCGCTCGCCTCGCGACAATCGGGCGGTGGTGTCGCGCAGGCGCGTCGCGAGCACGCGGTTGAAGGCGCGGTAGATGCGCAGCGCGAGCGCGTCTTGCGTCTGCAGCACGTGCTTGAGGCCGACCGTCGCCAGCCGCAGCAGTCGCGAGGGCTGTGCCGCCACCACATCGACGGTGGCGGCACCGTCGTCGACCATGCTCATCTCGCCGACATACTGGCCGGGCGCGACCACGCTGATCGGCGTCGCCGCGCCGGGCGCCTTCACGTGCAGCTCACCGGCGAGCACGATGGTGAGCGCGTCGGCCGGCGCGCCGGAGCGGATGATCGGCTCGCCGGCGGCGGCGTTCTTCACCTCGCACAGGTGATAGAGCGACTTCAGCTCGGCCAGCGACAGCTCGGCGAACAGCGGCAGGCCGTGCAGCGCCTCGAAGCCCTCCATCACCGTGACCAGGCCGCGACCGCTCTCGGGGAGCTGCCCGCCGCCGAGCAGGATCGGCTCGGGCGTCACCGGACCCGGCGCCCTTGCGGGCGTGACATCGGCGAGCGGGATCTGATTCGTCGGCGCGCGCTGCAGGTTCGCCTGCGCCATCAGCTCCTTGATGACCTTGTTGGCGACCTTGCGATCGGGGCTGTCCTCGTCGATCAGGTTCAGGATCTCGATGGCCTTCTCGAGCTTGCCGGCCGCCTGGTAGGCGGTGGCGGCGTCGAAGCGCTTGTTGGCGCGCTCGAAGCAAGCGGCGGCGCGCAGGTGGTCGCCGAGGTCCCGGTAGAGCTTGGCGGCGTCGGCGACGGCGCCGTCTTTCTCGAACATCTCGGCCGACTTCAGGCGCTCGCCGGCGGCGGCGTACATCTGCGCCGCCTGCGCGAAGTCGTCGCAGCGTTCGTAGAGCTGTGCCGCCTTGGCGTGCTCCTCGAGGTGCTCGCAGCAGTAGGCCGCGCGCGCGTAGTCGCGCGCCCGATAGAAGAGGTTGGCCACCTGCTTGAAAAGCTCGGCGTCGCCCTGGGCGCGCGAGATGATCTGGTAGCCGATGTCCTCGCGGCAGCGCGTGTAGACGTCGACGGCGTCGTCGATGCGGCCGGCCTTGAGCGCCGCCAAGAGCCCACCGAGCACGCGATCGAGCGTGTAGAAGAAGTCGGCTTCGCCGGGCGCGCGCCCGCGGATGGTCACGGTTCCGGTCACGTCGCCTCGACGCCCCTTCCCTCGGCCGACCATAGCCGATAGTCGGAGCGCATGCGCACACCGTCTCGGACCGCCACAGCACTCGTCCTTGGCCTGGCCGCCGCCGTGCTCGCCTCCCTCGCATGCGCCACCACGCCCACGCCGCCTGCCGAGGGCCCCCACGCCGGCCCGCCCGTCGGGCTGGGCGCGCCCGAGATCGTCAACCGCCGCGACTTCATCTACGCGCTCGACTTCGGCGCCGGCGGCACGCTCGCCTTCGTGCACCACGTGTCGACGCACATGGAGCTGTCGGCCACCGGCACCTGGCCACTGTCGCCGCGCTTTCAGGAGAAGGTCAACGCGAGCGAGTTCGACATCGAGGACGTGCTGATGGTCGACGCCGGGCCGGCCAAGGGCAGCATCGTGGTGCCGAGCCGGCAGGGCATGCTGCGCGCCTTCGACGCCACCACCGGCGCGAAGCAGCGCGAGTACACCGCCGGCACCGCGTTGCTGCGCGTCGCGGTGTCGCCGGACGGCTCGGTGCTGGTGGCGAGCGCCGCCGACGGCCGCGTGTTCTTCTTCGACCCGGCCACCTTCGCGCTCAAGGGCAGCGCGCGGCCCCACGGCGACGAGGTGCGCGGCCTGGCGTTCTTGCCCGACGGTCGCTTGGTGACGGCCAGTCAGGACGCGTCGCTGGTGGTGTCGACGTTCTCCGCCGGCGCGCCCGAAGTGGTGCGAGTGCCCACCGCGCCGCTCAAGAGCGGTGAGCGGGTCTTCCTGACGCACCTGGACGGCGTGCGCGCGGTCTCGTCGGTGCGCGATCAGCGCCAGCCCGAGTGCGCCGTCTCCTCTGCGGCGGTCAAGCGCCTCGAGCTGCCCATGGTGGCCGACGGCACGCAGCTCACGGCCAACCCCGCCACCGGCCCGGCGAGCTTCCCCGCCGTCGAGCTCGGCCGCGTCGTGGTCGGCACGCTCGATCTCGGACGGCTGCGCGCCGCCGTGTGCGACGAGTGCGTGCCCATCGGCGCCGAGCTGGCGCTCGGCGGCGAGGCGCTGGTGCGCGCCGTGCTGGCCGACGACGTGGCCAAGGACGAGCTGGTGGTGCGCGTCGGCACCGGCGAGCCCGCCGCCACCAGCGTGGCGGGTGCGGTCTCGCTGACGGAGAGCAAGCGCGTCGCCCTGCCCGGCCCCGGCACCGATCTCGATGTCTCGGACACCGGCGCCGTCTTGGTGACCTTCAGCCACGCCAGGGCGGAGCGCAGCTTCGACCTGTACGACGCCGAGAAGCACGGCAACTACCCCGAGCCCCAGCAGACCAGCGCCGCGTCGCTGGTCGACCTCGAGCGCGGCACGCTCGGCCGCCGCTTCGTCGGCCAACGCGGCTTCACGGTGACGGGCGCGCTCTCGCCCGACGGGCGCACGGTGGTCACGGGCGGCTGGGACAAGCGCGTCTTGGTGTTCGACGCCGAGACCGGCGCGCAAGTGGCCGAGCGGCAGCTCGCCTGGCTGGTGCGGCGCGTACGCTTCTCACACGACGGCGGCACGCTCGGCGTGGCGGCCTGGACGCCGGTCAACGCGCTCAACCAGGGGGACAGCGAGCCCGCGCTCTTGCTCTACCCGCTCGAAGTGGCGGGGCGGCAGGTGGCGCGCGCGCAGTAAGCGTCGCAACGCCCCCTCCCCGTGAAGCCGTTGGACCTCGACCGCTCCCCCGAGATCGGGGGAGCCCAGTCGGTGCTCCTCGTGGCCTCCCCCGATTTCGGGGGAGGAGCTAGGTGTCCACGAGTGGACCTGAGGGTGGGGGCCTCGGCTCCGAAAGCACCCTTCATCTGTAGCCCGCTCGCGCTGTATGGTGCGGGCCGTCGATTGCACCCACGCAGGAGGTCGTCGTGGCCGAGCCGGTTAAGTCCCGTGGACCCTTCATCATCGCCGTGCTGCTCGTCGTCGTCGGGCTGGTCGGCTTCGCGCTCTATCGCGCCGGCATCCTGGCGCCGACCGGCACCGACGAGACCAAGCCGCAGGCGCTCTCCGACGAGGAGATGAAGAAGCTGCAGCAGCCGAAGGTGGATGAGAAGGCCGTCGAGGCGCCCGACGCCGCCGCGCCCACCACGCTCAAGGAATACACCTTCGTCCCCGAGGAGAAGCTGCCGGCGGTGCAAGGCGTGGCCGGCTACAAGCCGCTCAAGGACAACACCGTCAAGATGGCGCTCAACGTGTGGGCGGGCTGGGCGCCGGTCATCTACGCGAACGGCGGCATGAAGCCCAAGCGTGAGTGGGTCACCAAGGACGGCAAGAAGTTCAAGATGGAGCTGGTGCTCATCGACGATCCGGTCGCCATGCGCGACGCCTACGCGTCAGGCAACGTGCACATCGGCTGGGCCACGCTCGACATGCTGCCGCTCTTCATGGAGGAGCTGAAGAAGGACTCGCGCACCAACCCGCGCGTCTACCAGCAGATCGATTGGTCGAACGGTGGTGACGGCATCGTCGCCCGGGACGGCATCACCAACGTCGGCCAGTTGCGCGGGAAGACCGTCGTGCTCGCGCAGAACTCGCCGAGCCAGTACTTCGTCTTGAACGCGCTCATCAATGGCGGCGTGCAACCGTCCGAGGTCACCTTCAAATACACGTCCAACGCGTTCGAGGCCGCCGCCGCATTCAACGCCGACAAGAAGATCGCCGCCTGCGTGTCCTGGGCGCCCGACATCTACAACCTGTCGAAGGTGCCGGGGAACAAGCTGATCGTGTCGACGCTCGAGGCCAACCGCCTGATCGCCGACGTGTGGTTCGCGCGCGCCGACTTCGCCAAGGACCATGGGCCGTTCTTGGAGTCGCTGGTCAAGGGCATCCTCGACGCCACCGAGGAGCTGTACGACGACCAGGCCAAGAAGCAGGAGGCCGCCAAGCTCCTGGGCGAGGGCTTCAACCTGCCGCCGGCCGACGCGCTCGGCATGCTCGGCGACGCCCACTGGACCAACTTCGCGGAGAACTTCGAGTTCTTCCTGAACCAGAACAACCCGACCAACTTCGAGCGCACCTGGGACACCGCCTACTACCTCTACGGCCGCGTCGGCCGCGTCGGCCAGAAGGTGCCGTGGGACCAGGTGGCCGACTTCTCGATCATCAAGCGGCTCGCCAGCGACGCCAAGTACAGCAAGCACCAAAACCGCTACCAGACGCAGTTCGCCGCCAAGAGCGTCTCCATGATCAAGGCGGAGAGCGGCGAGATCCTGACCAAGACCGTCGTCGTCCACTTCTTCCCCAACAGCGCCGACCTGAAGGCCAAGATCAAGAAGAACGTCGGCGGCAAGGAGGTCGAGGAGCTGTACGACCCGAACGTCGACTTCATCGTCGAGGAGGTGGGCAAGATGGCGGGGCAGTACGGCGCCGCGCGCATCGTCATCGAGGGCCACACCGACGGCTCCATGAAGGGGCAGATCCCGTTCGACGCCGTCAAGGTGCTGTCCGACGCGCGCGCCAAGGCGGTACGCGAGGCGCTCATCAAGAAGTTCCCCAAGACCGATCCGAACCAGATCGCGGCCGAGGGCATGGGCTGGCAGCGCCCGGCAGACGACAACGACCCGAACAACCACGCCAAGAACCGACGCGTGGAGGTGAAAGTCTTCCCACTGGAGGCCCACTAGCGTGCGCCTTCGAGCGCCCATCAGCGGCCTCGATCGCTACCTGGCGGGGGCGCTGTTCGTGGTGCTCCTGCTCGCTGCCTGGACGGCGGCGACGTGGGGAGCCGCCGAGGCGCGGCTCATCTCGCCGGCTGTGCTCGGCAGCCCGATGGAGGTGGCGACGTCGTTCAAGTCGCTGTGGTTCGAGCGCGCGCTGACGCGCAACCTGGTGCAGTCGATCTGGCGTGTCTTGCAGGGCTTCGGGCTGTCGATCCTCGTGGGCGTCCCCGTGGGCGTCTTGTGCGGCACCTTCCCGCGTATGAACGCCTTCCTGGCGCCGCTCTCGGTGTTCGGCAGGAACGTGCCCATCTCGGCGCTGGTGCCGCTCACGCTCATCTGGTTCGGCATCGACGAGCTGCAGAAGGTGATGTTCATCTTTGTCGCCACGGTGATGTTCGTGGTCTTCGACGTCACGCGCGCGGTCGCGGGTGTCGACGAGAAATATGTGCAGACCGCGCGCACGCTCGGCGCCAGCAACACGCAGGTGCTGCTCAAGGTGCTGGTGCCGCTCTCGTTTCCCGAGATCTTCGGCTCGCTGCGGCTGCTGTTCGGCATCGCGTTTGGCTACATCATCCTGGCCGAGATGGTGAACATGACGGGCGGCCTGGGCGCGCTCATCCTCACCTCGCAGCGACGTGGGCCCATGGAGCACGTCTATCTCGTGCTCGTCATCATCACGCTGGTCGCCTACGGCATCGATCGCGCGCTGTTCGCGCTGTCACGCTGGCTGTTCCCTCACCGCGAGGCGACGTGATGGCCGAGATCATCAAGCCACCGCGGCCGGACGTGTGCGTGTTCGACAAGGTGGGCAAGACCTACGCCGCCGGCACGGCGCGCGAGTACACCGCCATCAAGGACGTCACCTTCCGCGTGCCCGACGTCGAGGGCCACGGCGAGCTGGTGGCCATCCTCGGACCCTCGGGCTGCGGCAAGAGCACCGTGCTCAAGATCATCGCCGGCCTCGAGCCGCAGTACCCGCAGACCACGGGCACGGTGCTGCTGTTCGGCAAGCCCGTCCTTGGCCCGGGCGCCGACCGCGGCATGGTCTTTCAGGAGTACACGGCGTTCGACAACCGCACCGTCGTCGACAACATCGCCTTCGGACTCGAGTGCCAGGGCGTGTCGCGCGCCGAGCGCATCGAGAAGGCCCTGGTCTGGGTCAAGAAGGTCGGGCTCGATCCCGCGAGAGACGCCCACAAGTTCCCGCATCAGCTCTCGGGCGGTATGCGCCAGCGCGTCGCCATCGCGCGCTCGCTGATCTTGAACCCGCGCATCCTGTTGAGGGACGAGCCCTTCGGCGCGCTCGACCCGATGACGCGCTTGCGCATGCAAGACCTGCTGGTGACGCTGTGGCGCGACGCGCAGGCGACGGTCTTCTTCGTCACCCACTCGATCGAGGAGGCCGTCTACCTCGGAGATCGCATCTACGTGTTCGGCAACGCCCCCGGCACCATCGTCGAGCAGATCGCGAGCAAGCGCCCCGAGAAGCCCGCGGTGGTGCGTCAGGCCGAGCCCGACTTCGCCGAGCAGGTGCGCAGCATTCGAGAGAAGATCGCAAAGATGGAAGCCGAGGCCGGGGTTGTGTGATGGCCAAGCAGGGCTGGTTCGCCTACGTCAAGAGGGCCATCGGCAACCGGTGGAACGTGCTGTTCCTGCTCGGCGGCACGGTCGCCGCCGGGCTGTCGGGCCACGCCGACGTGGTGTTCCCGCTGCTCGCCGCCGCCGAGGTCGCCTACCTCGCCACGCTGGCGTGGAACCCGCGCTACCGCGCCATCGTCGACGCCGAGCAGACGTACCAGGGCGCAGAGGTCGAGAAGAAGAAAGCGCAGGAGCGGCTCGGCCAGTTGCTCGGGCAGCTCTCGCGCGAGCGCAGCACGCGCTTCTTCGACAGCAAGCGCCGCTGCGAGACCCTGCGCACCTCGTTCGTCGGCGCCGACGCCACCCTGACCGCCGTGGCGCGCGACCAGCTCTCCTCCGTCGACAAGTTGCTGTGGGTCTACCTGAAGTTGTTGCACACCGAGCAGACGCTCGAGCGGTTCTTGGGCAGCGTCAGCGACCGCGAGCTCGAGGCCGAGATCACCGTCACCAAGCGGCACCTCGACATGCTGCCGCCGCCCGGAACCGACGCGATGGAAGACAAGAAGCGCGCCACCATCGAGGACACGTTGCAGACCTTGCAGGCGCGCCGCGACAACGTGGTGCGCGCGCAGAAGAACTACGAATTCGTCGAGCTGGAATTACAGCGCATCGAGCACAAGCTGACCGGCATCGTCGAGCTTGCGGTCAACCGGCAGGACCCGGCGTCGCTCACCGCCGAGGTGGGCGCGGTGGCCGACAGCGTGCGCGCCACCGAGGAGACCATCGGCGAGCTGAACATGTTCACGGGGCTCACCCAGGCGGATCTCGAGGTGCCCGAGATCCTGGTCGAGGAGGTCGCGGTCGCGCGGCGGTGAGACATCCCCGCTCGAATGGGATCAGCGAACGACCAGCCCTACTCCGACGACGGCGAGCGCGATCCACGCCAATCTGCCGAAGCGCGCGGCGTTGACCCGACGGTGCAACGCGTCGCCAACAAGGGCGCCGACCACCAGCCCAGCGGCGCACCAGGCGGCGCCCGACCACGAGGCGGCGTTCAGGCGCCCGTCCCACGCCCAGGCGGCGAGCAGCACCGCGTTGAGCGCGAGCCAGAGCGCCGACAGGGTCGCGCGCAGCACGCGCGGATCGGCAACGCGATCGCCGAGCGCCCACACCACGAGCGGCCCACCCGAGCCGAGCGCGCCGTGCACGGCACCAGCGGCGACGAGGGCGAACGCGCGCACCGCCGCCGGCGCGCGCCGCCCGATCCTCAAGATCTCCCGCAGCGCGAGCGCGACCACCACGACGCCAAGCACCGTGCGTAGCACCCCCTCGTCGAGCGACCGGAACGCGAACAGCCCGACCGGCAGGCCGAGCACCATCAGCGGCAGCACACGGCGCGCGAGCAGGCGAACGTCGACGTGCGCGCGATCGCGCGCCACGATCCACAGCGAGAGCGCGACGCTGACCGGCACGAAGGCGGGCAAGAGCACGCGCACGTCGACCGCGAGCGCGCCGAGCGCGACCGCGATTACGGTGGCGCCGAAGCCGAGCATCGCCTCGACGGCGAACGCGAGCGCGACCACCGGCACCAACAGCGGGGTCACGCCGCGCGCGGCTCCCGGGCCGACGAGTCAGGCGGCGCGAACGGCAGCGCGTGACGACGACGATCGGCCTCGTGCCAATCATCGATCGGGTCCTTCGGGTGCACGGGGCCGGCGAAGCGGAGCTGGAAGGCCGCGTCGAAGTCGGTGACGCCCGAGGTGCGCACGTACATGGTGAGGCGCGCGAGCGGCAGGAAGAACATGCGGAAGGGGAAGAAGTTCTTCACCACGATGACGTCGGCCTTCCACGGGTCCAGGCCCAGCGTGGAGAAGAACGCCGGCCGCATGGCGAGCGCGACGCCCTCGACCACGCAGGCACGCACCGTGCCGATGCCGAGCACGAGCGCCCGATCGACGCCGTGCGCCTGCGTCTTGGACAGCACCGTCACCTCGGCCTCGAGCGGTCGCGTGCGGCTCGGGTCGAGCTTGCCGCCGATGGCGACGCACCGCCGCGCGCCGAGCGGTGCGTCCCACAGCTCCTCGACGAGCGCGGGATCCCGTAGCGGCACGTAGCAGAGCATCCCCTGCCCCTGCTCCACCAACACGCGCAGCAGCTCGGTGTTCTCGCCGGGCGCGCCTGCGCTCACCACGTCGCTCGCGTCGGCGAGCACCACGGCGCCGAGCTTGCGGCGAAGCCGCGCGTTCTTGGCGCGCGCCACCGCGTCCTGCGCAGACACGAAGGTGGGCGGCAGCACATGGCGTGTGGCCCAGGCCGCCTCGGCCAGCTCGTCGGCCAGGCGCTCGGCTTTGTCCTGGTCGCCGTCGGTGACGACGACGACCGACCAGCCCGTCTCCGGGTTCTTGTTCCACGGGTGGCAGGTGAGCAGGCTCGCGGACAGCACCTCGCCCCGCCGCTCGAGCTTGCGCATGCGCCGGAAGATCGACAGGAGCGGCGGCCAGAAATCGAGCGTGGTGCCGCCGCCGAGCAGCATCGGCAGGCTACGCCAGGCGGTGGTGGGTCGCGCCCGCTTGAGGACGGTGTCGTAGAGGATGCGCCCGGCGCGCGCACCGCAGCGGCGGTGGTCGCGGTGCGGGTTGGTGGCGTAGGCGACCAGCGCGTCGACGCCCTCGGCCACGGCGCGCGTCAGGTTGCCGTGCAGGTCGTAGCTCACGACCAGCGGCAGTGACTCCTGCCCGTGCTCGGCGAGCGTGGCGCGCACGCGCCGCACGATCTCGCCCTCGGGGTCGTCCATGCCGTCGACGCCCATGGCGCCGTGCAGGGACAGATAGAGGCCGTCGAGCTGACCGGCGCCGGCGAGGCGCCCGCACAGGTCGTCACACAGCGCCTCGAAGCACGAGCGGGTGAGCGGGCCGGAGGGCGTGGCCCATGCCGACATCAGCGGCACCAGCTCGACGTCGGGCATGCGCTGCATCGCCTGCACGAAGCCCGACAGCTCGGCGTTCTTGAACATGGAGGGCACCTCCATGGCCGTGGGCGCGCACATGGCGAGCAGCTCGTCGCCCTTGAACCAGTGCACCGACTCGAAGTCAGCCACGGTGGTCTTGACTGGGGAGAGCGCGTTCGTCTCTTGGTTGATGCGCGCGAAGGCGAGGCGCAGCTTGGGCGCGTTCACAGGTACCTCCCGACGGTGTCCTTGACCTGGCGGCGCGCGTCGTCGACGAGATCGAGCGCGCGCTGCACCTTCTCCCCGTGCCGCTCGAGCAGCGCGCCCACGACACCGCCGACCGGCGGCTTCTTGAGATCTGGCGCGCCGCCGCCGGGCGCGTACATGCCCTCGAGCACTTGGCGCACGGCGCTACCGACCATGAAGCGCAGCGGCACCTTGGCCATCATGCCGTACATGGCGGCGTTGCCCTTGCTCCTCAGCTCGGGGTGGGCGCGCACGACGCGCACCGACTCGGCGAGGTCACCCAGGTAGTCGTCGACGACGGCAGCGTGTTGCGCCATCACGGTCAGGTGCACGCACGCCGGCCGCTGCTGCCGATCCACGTGCCAGCCGCGCTGCTCCATCTGGTCGGCCACGGCGTAGACGTCGACGGCGCCGCCGTGGCTCTTGGCAGCGGCGCCCCAGGTGACGATGGTGCAATGCGGCAGCCCGAGCAGCGCGAGCCCGTCGATGCGCGCGATCCCCTCGCGCAGGCGATCGGCGCTGTGCAGCGCGCTCTGGGTGAGCGCGCGGTACCCATCCACCCCGAGCGCCTGCAGGCCCGCCCACGCCGCCGCGATCGGCCCGCCCGGACGCGTGCCCGGCATGCTGGGCGAGGCGTAGATGCCGCCCGGCCAGTCGGTGGCGACGAAGAACTGGTGCTTCAGGTAGTCCATGCTCCGATACAGGATCACGGAGGCGCCCTTGGCCGCGTAGCCGTACTTGTGCAGGTCGGCGGAGATGCTGGTCACGCCGGGGACGCGGAAGTCCCAGCGCGGCACCGGCCGGCCGAGCTGCTCCACGAAGGGCAAGAGGAAGCCGCCCACGCAGGCGTCGACGTGCACCGGGATGCCTTTGGCGAGGCCGAGCGCGCCGATCTCCTCGATGGCATCGACCACGCCGTGCGGGTACTGCGGCGCGCTGCCGACCAGCAGCACCGTGTTCCTGTTGATCAAACGCTTCATCGAGCGCACGTCGACGCGGAAGTCGGGCCCGAGGCATGCGCGGCGGATCTTGACGCCGAAATAGTGCGCGGCCTTGTCGAAGCCGACGTGCGCGCTGTCGGGCATCACCAGCTCGGGGCGGCGGATCCACGGCTTGTGCTTGCGCGCGCGATCGCGCGCCGCCTTGACGGCCATGAGCAAGGACTCGGTGCCGCCCGAGGTCATGGTGCCGACGGCGTCGGGGCCACCGTGCAGCAGGTTTGCCGCCATGCGCACCACCTCGGCCTCCATGCGCTTGAGGCTCTGGAAGGCCATGGGGTTGAGGCCGTTCTCGCAGAAGTAGAGCGCGTGGGCCTGCTTGAGCAGCGCGAGGTGAGCGTCACCAGCGTCGTAGACCAGGGAGAACACTCGCCCGCGGCGCCAGTCGGCGTCGCCGCCCGAGAGGGAACGCAGCGCTGTCAGCAGCTCTTCACGGGGGCGCGGGCACTCGGGGAGGTGGGTGACCGGCGTTGGTTCGGCGGGCTTGAGCATGCCCACGGAATAGAACAGTTGTTTGATTAACGCAAGGGCCGGCTACAGAAGGTCGCGGAAGGAGATCTGCTCGTCGACGAGCAGCAGCGGGATGTCGTCCTTCACGGGATAGGCGACCTCGTTGTCCTGGCGCAGCAGCGCGGCCTCGAGCGCGTCGTGGAGGCGACGGCCCCCGCGGTTGACGGCGCGACCACCGGCGATGGCGGCGTTCAGTTGCTCGAGCACGGGCGCCGGCGCCAGCGCGAGGTTCTGCTTGGTCTCGGGGCAGACCAGGATCTCGAGCAGGAAGGGATCGAGGGCCATGCCCTCGATTAGCGTGGCGCCACGGGGACGGGAACCACCGATGGCGGCGCCGGCCTGCCGCCGCTCACGTACAGCGCCACCACGGCGGCGAGCGCCGCGGCGACGACCACGAACACCACCGCCTTGAAGGCGAGCTTGAAGAGCTTCCAGAGGACGACGCCGATCAACAGCGCCGCCAAGCCGCCCGCGAGCGCCAGCACTTCAGGAGAGAACCCGCCCAGCACGCTGATGGCATCACCTCGGCATCGACGACAGCACGGACGGACGTCCACCGCGAGCGGCATTGAGCCCGGCCACACTGACAGTAGCAGAGTCTTCGCAGGGGGCGCGGGTTCATGGCAGAGTGCCGGCGCCCGCGGCCGCGGTCGGGCGACCGCCGCCGCACCGCTATCGACGCTCGTGCCTTCGGAGGGGATGATGACCAAGCTCGAACACCTTGTCGGCCTGCTCGCTGTTGCCATCGCGGCTCTCGCGCTGGCGGGGACCAGGTGCGAGCCGGTCGCCGCCTGCACCACCGACGACGACTGCACTCCCCCCGAGACCTGCAACACCGCTTCCTCGCTGTGCGAGGCGGGCGAAGGTGAGGGCGAGGGTGAGGGCGAGGGTGAGGGCGAGGGTGAGGGCGAGAGCAACGTCCCGTGCGTCGGCACCGTCGACAGCGGTGACTGCATCGAAGATCGCGACACGGCCGCGCTGCCGAACGCCTGGCTCTGCAACGGTACGACCTGCGCCGAGCCCAACTCGCTGCTCGGCGCCTGCACCGGCGGCCAGCTCTTCCCCGCCTACGAGGGAGGGCCGCTGATCATCTCTGCCGACGTGCTGGACGAGCAGATCGACGGCGCCAACTGCCCAAACAACGTCAACGCCTACCTGGCGCAGATCTACTCGGAGGAGGCGTTCGACGCGAGCGTCTATACCGAGCGCTTCAAGTTCACGCTCGGCACCGACGCGCCTGGGCTCTCCTACTCCGACGGCGTCGATCTCACGCCGGAGGTCGCGCCGGTCACCGGCGTCGACGACTATTACACCCTGACGTTCTACCTGTGCGGCGACGGGCGGCCGGAAGGCGCGGTCGGCTTGACCAGCAACAGCGGCGTGCAGGGCAATGCGTTCTGCATGAACCAGGCGCGAAACTAGGCCCCCGCGGACCACGGGGCGCAGCTTCCGAGCGCCCCGCGTACGTGCAGGTGCGACATGTCGCGGTCGGCAGGTCCGTGCGCCACGCGACCGGCCGGGCCGCGCGCGCGCACCTCGACGGCGAGGTGGTCGAGGAAGGGCGAGACAGCGGCGCGACACCGCCAAAAGCCATCTGCTAGCATGGCCGCGGAGCTGCCATGCGCCGCGGTTTTTCGCTCATCGAAGTGATGTTGGTGGTCGTGATCCTCGGCGTCGCCGCGGCGCTCGCGATCCCGAACCTCCTGCCCGAGGTCAGGAAGGCGAAGGTCGACAGCGGCGCCGAGGCGGTCGCCTCCTTCCTGGCCCGCGCGCGCACGGAGGCGATGCTGTCGAAGCGTTGCGTTCGCGCGTGGGTGGATTCCACGGACGCGCGGCGCATGTCCGCGGAGCGCTTGAATTCTTTCGACTGCGACGTCGCAGCGGCGACCTTTCCGTCCGGCTACGCCAACGGTCTCGACAGCAGCGGCACGGTGTGGGTGCCGCTCGGCGCCGCGGGGACGCTGCTGCTCGAGTCCCCGCGCCTGACGGTCTCCCTCTTTGACGCGCCGGCGAGCACGAGCGGGTGCGTCGCCGCGATCGGCTCGGTCTCGGGCACGCCGGCCGGGCACCCGTGCGGTGAGGTGGTGTTTCGGCCGAATGGACGCGTCTGGCAGCAGGACGGCTTCATCGCCGACCCTGCTGCCGCCCCCACCGATGACGACGACGCGGTGTTCGAGGTCGTGCATGGCGACGCGCCGACCGAGTTCCGCCGCGTGCTCGTGAACAGCAACGGCTACATCTGCACGCTCGACCGTGGAGCGCCGCTGGTCGCGGATCCGAACGGAGACTTCCAATGCACACCGTGAAGAGCCCGCGCGGCTACCTGCTGTTCGAGGCGGCCATGGGTGGCGCCATCATCGCCATCGTCATCGGCGGCCTGCTCAGCGAGATCACGCGCTCGCGCGCCCTCAACGTCGCGGGCAGTCGTGACGTCGAGTCGAGCCAGCTCGTGCTCGAGCGCATGGAGGCCATGCGCAATTCTGCCGCGTCGAGCGTCGCCAACTTCAACGCGCTCGCTGCCGGCACGCCGGCGGACGCTGGCGTGCCAGCGGGCTACACCCGCACCACCACGGTGTCGGGCATCCTCACCGAAGCGACGCCGCTGCCGAACAACGGCGCCTTCACGCTCAACTACAAGGACGTCACCGTCACCGTCACCTACAACATCAAGCTCTCCCAGGTGGAGACCAGACAGAGCCAGGCGACCGTGAGGGTGTACCAACTGCCGCCATGAAACCACGAGCATTCACCCTGATCGAAGTCGTGATCGCCATGGTCATGGGCATCATCGTCATGGGCACGGTGGTCACCGTGATCCTGGTCGCCGTGCAGGACTCGAAGCGAGCGCGCACCATCGCCGCCATGCAGCGCGACATGGCGTTCGTCGGCCAGCTGCTCTCGAGCGAGCTGCGCCAGGCCGGCCTCGGCGTGCCGCTCGACCAGGACACGGTGAACCCGCCGTTCGGCGAGCACATCGTCGACGCCTTCGGCGGCGCGGGCCAGACGACCTTCTACGCCAAGGTGCTGGTCGCGGCCAACAGCCAGGTCGGCATCGTCGGCGACCTGGCGCGCGACGACGCGAACTATCCGCCCTTCGGCTCACTCCATTCGGCGCCGCTCGTCACGGGCGACACCCGCATCCTGTGGCACAACGAGAACAACGGCGCCTGCGCCAAGGACTCCACCGTCGGCACGTGCAGGATCGGCGATACCAGTCTGTTCTTCCCCCGCCCGGCCACCGCGGGGTGCACCGCCTTCGCCAACCGGGACTGCCCATGGGGCGTCCGGCGCCTGCTCCCAAACGAGCGCATCGTGATCTCGGACGGCGCCGGACGGTGGGCGACCGCGCGCTTCGGCAACTCGATTCAGACCGTCAACACCGCCCCGCCCTCGACGGCGTACACCGTGGACATGGCGGACCTGTCGACCGGGTGGGGCATGGCGTGGCCAGGCCTGGTCGCGGGCGTGTCGGCGCCGGTCGGCACACCGACCATCAACATCGCGGGCAACCCCGGCGAGATCCCCGGTGGCGGCTACCTGTCGACGCCCGACCGCGTGTTCTTCCGCCTGACCGGGACGGGCGGCGCCACCTCGACGTGCGCGACGGGCGCGCCCAACTACTGCAACATCGAGCGCATCCGCTGCTTCGGCGATCCCGACCCGATCGGCAACCCTGAGTTTCCCCGAGCGACCGACAACACCATCAACGGTGACGCGGGGGCGACGCGCGCGTCGTTCGTCGTCAACACCGGCACCGTCAAGTCGAATTGCGGGCTGCTCGAGGTCGTCGCCAGGAACGTGAGCAACCTGTCGTTCACCTACTTCGACGCCGCTGACGCCGTCGTGCCGTTTCCCATCAACACCGCGGCCCTGAAATCGTCGGTTCGCCGCGTCGCCTACCGCATCATCTTCCAGAAGGACGTCGCGGGCAGACCCGTCACGTTCGTCGGCAGCGGCTCGGTCCGCCTGCAGAACCTTTGAGCAGGCGCCACCACAGGAGGCCTCAATGCGAGTCGTGCAGGCAGTGATGAACGCGGTCCGCCGTCCATCGCGCGGCTTCGTGCTCGTGGTGGTGGTGATGGCGTTGGCCATCGCGTCCGCCGTCGTGGTCGGCCAGCTCTCGTCGGCGCGCAGCGAGGCCGTCAGCGCCGTCCGGGTCGAGGAGGAGGTGCAGGCGCGCGCCATCGCGGAGGGCTGCCTCGGCCTGCTGCAGGGCTACGTCAACGGCTACATGAGCCCGACGACGCCGACGTTCGACGACTTCGACTTGCTGCTCGATCGCGACTCGACCACGAACACGGCCGACGACTATCAGCCAAACATCTCTGGTGCCGTCACAGTGCAGGTGCCGAAGGGCACGGCCGACCGCCTCCACGCCTGGCAGTTCCTCCGTCGTGGCCCGGCCGGCCGCCAGGGGGCCTGCTACCTGCGCCTCGAGGACAACAGCGACGACGGCATCGCCAACAACTCGGTCCAGCTCGGCGCCACCGGTCCCAACGAAGGCCCGGCGCCGCCGAACGACGGCAAGGACAACCAGCTCCGCGACCGCGACCGCGCCATCAACCTGACCGTCATCGGCGTGTTCCCGGCGCTGGCCGCCACCGCCAACGCCGACGTGTGGGACCGCGCCCACGCGCGCGTCACCATCAAGCGGTTGCATGCGGTGCGCAACACACCGCAGTTCCAGCCCGCGATCTCTGCCTGCGGCGACATCTCCTTCGGTAACGCGGCGCAGTTCTGCGGCAGCGGTGGTCTGGCCGCCGGCGACGACATCACGCTCAGCAATAGCTGCGCCTGCGGCTCCCTGCAGGGTGATACCTTCACCCCGGCGACGCCGCCGACCCAGTGCGGCTGCTGCACCGCCCCAGGCACGAGCGCCTCGTCGGGCTCCCCGGTCCCGTGCACGCCGCCGCCGACGCCGCCCCAGCACCACTACCTCGGCATCAGCGGCTTCGGCGATCCCAACAACCCGGGCGCCATCAACCTGGGTAACACCGCGCAGTGCAAGGTGTTCGTGCAGAACAACAGCATCGTACGTCCCCAAACCGCCTTCATGTGGGATGTCTCCGACAACCAGCCGTTCACCACCTTGCAGGCAGCGCCGTTCAACATTCCCCCGGCCAACTTCACAGGGGGCGCGGGCGCCAACGACAACTGCACGAGCTACAACGGGGCCGCGAACTACTCCGGCATCGGGGCGGAGGCCGAGGTCGAACGGCCGTGCACCTGGGACTTCTCGGGCGCGGGGCATCCGATCATCACCTGCGCCGCCAACCAGACCTTGTGTTGGAAACCCATCGCCGTGCTGGACAACGTCGACAACGACGCCAACTTCACCGCTGGTGGCGCAGCGCAGTTCGAGTGGGAGTCGGACAACAACGACGCCGACCTGATGTTCTACAAGTCGCAGCCGATCCCCTATGTGAAGGACACGACCAAGCGCCTGGCCGCAGGCGCCAACACGCTGTGCGGCGCAACGGCCGGCGTCTGCGACAACTGCGAAGCCGGCGCGAAGAACCGCTCCAGCTCGAACTGGTTGATGGAGTGCGACAACGCCTCAGCGCCGTGCAACGACTTCCACGCGCACAGTCAGTCGTCGAACACCAACTTCCCCGCGCCAACCATCTTCATCGTGGAGGCCGACAGCTTCGACCGGCTCGAGCTGGAGCAACCCGGCGGGGACACCGAGCCCATCTGGGCGACCTGGCTTTTGAACAAGAGCCCGGACATCCAGACCGCCTCGGGGTTCTGCTCGGCGATGATGCCGAACGGCTGCGTTGGTCCGATGACGGGCAGGCTCATCGCCGCCGCCAACTGCGTCACCGCTGGCGCGCAGGTGCCGCCGCCCCTCTACCCTGGCACGCCGCGGCCACCGCAACAGGCCTACCCCGTCGTGTTCCGCGTCAACAACGGCACCAACACGGGGCAGTGCAGCTTCGACGAGGACAACACCTACGTCGGCTCCATCGAGTGCCCGGCCATCTCCATGTCCGATACGCCGTGCTTGGTGGGCGACCTGATCGCGACCAACCAGTTCACCGTCGGCTCGGTCTCGGCCTGCAACACCGCAGAGTGCAACCCCGCCGGCGCACCCGACATCGGCGTGTGCTTCAACGACAACTTCAATTCCGCCGGCGCGGTCGTCTGGTCGCTCGGCTCGGTCTGTGGCGGCGGCACCAACAACGCCACCTTCAACATGGACATCAACACGCTCGGCAACGTCGACTTCAAGAACCAGATCACGGTGAACGGGGTCATCAACGCCGGCGGTGACGTCTCCTTCAAGAACACCGCGCAGATTAACTACAACGCGGTCACCTTCATCACCAGCGGCACGCAGGGCCTGACCTCCTTCATGGAGTGCTCCTGGTAGCTGTTGGGCCCGAGGTCGCGCCACCGACCGACGGTTGACAGCCCGGCCGGCAGGGGCCAAGCCGCATCGGCTGGAGGCCCCGATGACCATCGGCGCACGTGAGGTCCGAGCGCGACGCGGCACGACCCTCGAGTGCAAGGGCTGGGTGCAAGAGGCCGCCCTGCGCATGCTGATGAACAACCTCGACCCCGAGGTGGCAGAGCGCCCCGAGGACCTGGTGGTCTACGGCGGGCGCGGCAAGGCGGCGCGCGACTGGCCGAGCTTCGAGCGCATCGTCGCCACGCTGCGCACGCTCGGCGACGACGAGACGCTGCTCATCCAGTCGGGCAAGCCGGTGGGCGTGTTGCGCACCCACCAGGACGCGCCGCGCGTCTTGCTCGCCAACTCGAACCTGGTCGGCCGCTGGGCCACCTGGGAGCACTTCGACGCCCTCGAGCAGCAGGGCCTGATGATGTACGGCCAGATGACCGCGGGCTCGTGGATCTACATCGGCACGCAGGGGATCCTGCAGGGCACCTACGAGACCTTCGCGCAAGCGGCCCGAAATCACTGGGGAACCGACGGCTCGCTCGCGGGCAAGCTCGTGCTCACCGCCGGCTGCGGCGGCATGGGCGGCGCGCAGCCGCTCGCCGTCACCATGTGCGGCGGTGTTTGCTTGATCGTCGACGTCGATCGCGCTCGGCTGCAACGTCGCGTCGACACGCGCTATCTCGACGTCATCGCCGACGACCTGCCGAGCGCGGTCAAGCTCGCCGAGGAGGCGCGCGCGCAACGGCGGGCGCTGTCGGTCGGCGTGGTGGGCAACGCGGCCGAGACGCACCCGACCCTGCGCAAGCTCGGCTGCCGGCCGGACCTCGTCACCGACCAGACGAGCGCGCACGATCCGCGCTTCGGCTACCTGCCGCTCGACGTCACGCTGGCCGGCGCGGCCGAGCTGCGCGTCCGCGACGCTGCCGGCGTGGTGCGCCGCGCGCGCGAGAGCATGGCCCGGCAGGTGGACGCGATGCTCGGCTGGCTCGCCGACGGCGTGCCGGTGTTCGACTACGGCAACAACCTGCGCGCCGAGGCGCAGCAGGGCGGCTGCGCCCGCGCCTTCGACTACCCGGGCTTCGTGCCCGCCTACATCCGGCCGCTCTTCTGCGAGGGCATGGGGCCCTTTCGTTGGGTGGCGCTCTCGGGCGACGCCGAGGACATCCGCGTCACCGACGAGGCGGTGCTGGCGCTCTTCCCCGAGAAGGCGAGCCTGCGGCGCTGGATCGAGATGGCGCGCGCCAGGGTCGCCTTCCAGGGCCTGCCGGCGCGCATCTGCTGGCTCGGCTACGGCGAGCGCCACCGCGCCGGGCTCGCCTTCAACGAGCTCGTCAGGTCGGGCAAGGTCAAGGCGCCCATCGTCATCGGGCGCGATCACCTCGACTGCGGCAGCGTGGCCTCGCCCAACCGAGAGACCGAGGCGATGAAGGACGGCACGGACGCGGTGGCCGACTGGCCCATCCTGAACGCGCTGGTGAACGCGGTGAACGGCGCTTCCTGGGTGAGCTTCCACCACGGCGGCGGCGTCGGCATGGGCTACTCGCTGCACGCGGGCCAGGTGATCGTCGCCGACGGCACCGACGCGGCGGCGCGGCGCATCGAGCGCGTGCTCACCTCGGACCCGGCGATGGGGGTGTTGCGCCACGTCGACGCCGGCTACGACGAGGCCACGCGAGCGGCGCGGGAGCGGGGCGTCAAGATCCCGGGTGTGACCATCTGACCGGTCAGGGCGCGATGCGGGGGAAGGCACGGTGGGGTAGTACCCCGTAAATTCGCAACCAACGTTCGACTTTTCGGGGTAGACTCGAAACGTGGTTGAGCGAACGCGCCTGCTCCGCGAGACGACCAGGCTGCTCAAACAGTTCCCCGTGGTGGCGCTGCTTGGCGCCAGGCAGGTCGGCAAGAGCACGCTCGCGCGCGCGGTCGCGCAGTCACGCCGCACCGTCAGCTACTTCGACCTCGAGCACGGTCCCGACCTCGCCAAGCTCGACGAGCCGACCCTGGCGCTCGGTGAGCGGCGCGGTCTCGTCGTCATCGATGAGATCCAGCGACGACCGGAGCTGTTCCCTGCGCTGCGCGTCCTGGCCGACCAGCGCCGGGCGCGCTTCCTGATCCTCGGCAGTGCCTCGCCCGAGCTGCTCCGCCAGAGCTCGGAGTCGCTGGCCGGCCGCATCGCGTATCTCGAGATGTCCGGTTTCGCCCTCGATGAGGTCGGCGCCGACGCGCTCGATCGCCTGTGGCTGCGCGGCGGCTTTCCGAGGAGCTTCCTGGCACCGAACGAGCGGGCGAGCTTCACCTGGCGCCGCCAGCTCATCCGCACCTTCCTCGAGCGCGACATGCCGGCGCTGGGCATCCGCGTGGCCCCGGGCCTGCTCGAGAGGTTCTGGAAGATGCTCGCGCACTGGCACGGTGAGCTGTGGAACGCCTCCGAGCTCGGACGCTCGCTCGGCCTCTCGGAGGCCACCATGCGCAACTACCTCGACCTGCTCGCAAACACCTACGCGGTGCGAGTGCTGCGCCCGTTCCACGAGAACCTCGCCAAGCGGCAGGTCAAGTCGCCCAAGGTCTACGTCGCCGACAGCGGCCTGTTGCACGCGCTCCTCGGCATCCGCACGGCCGACGAGATCGATACCCACCCCAAGCTCGGCGCGTCGTGGGAGGGCTTCTTGGTGCAGCAGGTGGTCACGCGTCTGGGAGCAGAGCGTGACGAGTGCTTCTTCTGGCGGACCCACGACGGCGCCGAGCTCGACCTGCTCATCGTTCGCGGGGGGCACCGCTATGGCTTCGAGATCAAGCGCACCGACGCGCCGCGGCTGACGCCGAGCATGCGTCACGCGCTCGCTGACCTGCGCCTGTCGCGCCTCGACATTGTCCACGCCGGAGCGGACACCTTTCCCGTCGCGTCGCGGGTGCATGCGGTGGCCGCGCGTCGCCTCTTGCTCGACCTCAAGCCCCTGCCCGGTTGACCGGCCCGGATAGCTCGGCATTGAACGAGCCGCGCCCCTGTGCGAACACGCACCGTGTTGTGGGCCTCTCTCGTCGTCGAGAACATCGGTCGTCTGTGGACCATGGACGGAACCGGCCTGCATGGGCTCGGCTCCATCGACGACGCGGAGGTGCTGATCGACGCCGACCGCATCGCCTGGGTGGGCCCGCGCGCGGCGCTGCCCATCCCCGACCTGCGCGGCGTGCCGCGCATCGACGCGGGCGGGCGCGCCGCCCTGCCCGGCCTCGTCGACTGCCACACGCATGCGCTCTTCACCGGCGACCGCGCCGATGAGTTCGCGCGGCGCGCGCGCGGCGAGAGCTACGCGCAGATCATGGTCGCCGGCGGCGGCATCCGCTCGACCATGCGCGCGGTGCGCGCCGCGAGCGCCGAGCAACTATGCGACGCCACGCGCCCGCGCCTGCGCCGCATGCTCGAGCGCGGCGTCACCACCGTGGAGATCAAGAGCGGCTACGGGCTCGACGTGGCCAGCGAGCTCGCCATGCTGCGCGCGGCGCGGCGCCTCGGCGAGCAGGGCGACCTCGACGTCGTCACCACGCTGTTGGCCGCGCACGCGGTGCCGCCCGAGCACGAGCAGGATCCGGCCGCGTGGATCGACGTCGTCACGCGCGAGCTCTTGCCCGAGGTGGCGCGCGACCAGCTCGCGAGCGCGTGCGACGTGTTCGTCGAGCAGGGCGCCTTCAGCGTCGCGCAGGCCAGGCCCATGCTGCGGCGGGCCAAGGAGCTCGGGCTGCACGTGCGCGTGCACGCCGAACAGCTCTCGCGCTCGGGCGGCGCCGCGCTCGCCGCCGAGGTGGGCGCGCTGTCGGCGGGTCACCTCGAGCACGCAAGTGCCGAGGACATCGAGGCCTTGGCCAAGGCCGGCGTGGTCTGTGAGGTGCTCGCGCTCGCGCAGGTGTTCCTGCGCGGCCAGCGCGCCACGCCCGGCCGCGCGCTCGTCGACGGCGGCTGCACGGTCGCCGTGGCCACCGACTGCAACCCCGGCACCGCCATGTCGACGGACCTGCCGCTCGCCGCCGGCCTGGCCGTCACGCAGTGCGGGCTGTCGGCCGAGGAAGCGCTGCGCGGCGTCACGGTCAACGGCGCGCGCGCGCTCGGCCTGCATGACCGAGGCGTCATCGCCGCCGGCAAGCGCGCCGACCTGGTCGTCCTCGACGGCGCCTCGCCGATCGACCTGGTGTATCGCTGGGGCGATGCGCGCGCGCACACGGTGGTGTCGCGCGGGCGCGTCGTCGTTGGCCCGAAGCCACGCTGACGATCGAGGGATGGCCTTCAGAGGGAGGCCAAGATGGCCTCAGTGTGCTCGCCGAGCGCCGGGCCGCGCTCCGCGACCGGGAGCGCGCCGAAGGCGGACGCCGGCACCGGCAGCGAGACCGTGCGCCCGCTGACGACGACGTCGACGCGCGGGAAGCTCGCATCGGCGAGCGCCTCCTCGGGGGCACGCACGGGCTCGACGCAGACGTCGAGCGGTGCGAACAGCGCGGCCCACTCCGCGGTCGTGCGCGTCGCCAGCTTGGCCGACAGCACCGCGCGCACCTGACAGGCGGCCTCGCCGGTGTCGAAGGCGCGATCGGACAGCTCGGGGAGCTCGAGCGCGGCGCACACGCCGTGCCAGAACTTGGGTTCGATGGCGCCGACGCTCAGGTGGCCGTCCTTGGTGCGATAGACCCCGTAGCAAGGCACCGCGCCGATCAGCAGGTCGCGCCCGCCGCCGAGCGGCTGCTCGCCCGGCACCGACGCGCGCGACAGCGTCATCGCGAGCAAGCCGTGCGCCTGGTGCGTCATGCTGACGTCGAGCACGGCGCCCTTGCCGGTGGTCGCCCGCCCGACCAGCGCGGCGCAGATCGAGAAGGCGGCCGCCAGGGCACCACCCGAGAGGTCGGCGACCTGCACCGGCAGCAGCGTCGGGTCCTTCATGAGCGAGAGCGCGCCGGCGCGCGCCAGGTAGTTGACGTCGTGGCCGGCGCGCTTCGCCAACAGGCCTCGTTGGCCGTAGCCCGAGATGGAGCACACCACCAAGCGCGGGTTCTCGGTGAGGAGCCGCGCAGGGCCGACGCCGAGCTTGTCGAGCACGCCGGGGCGGAAGCCCTCGACGACGACGTCGGCCGTGGTCGCGAGCTTGAGGAAGCGTCCGCAGTCCTGCTCGCTCTTGAGATCGAGGCAGACGCTCTTCTTGCCGCGGTTGAGCGTGTGGAAGAAGACGCTGTTGCCGTCGTCGAGCAGCGGCGGCGTGTAGCGGACGTAGTCGCCGCCTTGCGGATCCTCGACCTTGATGACCTCGGCGCCGAGGTCGCGCAGCAACTGGGTGCCGAACGGCCCCGGCAGCAGCCGGGAGAGATCGAGGACCCGAATGCCTTCGAGCGCGAGCAAATGGGCCCTCGATCCGCCGTCGCGGTCGCCGTCAGCTCAAGAGCGTCTGCAGCTTCATGGCGAGCGACATGTCGCCCTTGACCTTGATCTTGCCCTGCATGAACGCCGACGTGGCGTTGAGCTTGCCGCTGGCGATCGCAACCCAGTCCTCGGCCTTCGGCACCGTGATGGTGCACTTGGCCTCGGCGTCCTTCTTCTCGATGTACGGGCCTTCGGCCCTGGTGAGGTCCGCGAACCACTTGCCACCGCCGTCGCCGCCGATGTCGAAGAGGTAGGTCGAGTTGATCTTGGCGGCCTTCTCCTTGGTGATGCGGCCGTTCATCTCGCTGAAGATCTGCTCAGGGTTGGACATCGGGGACTCCGTTTGCGGTGTGCGAGGCTCTTTTCGGGCCGATTGACTTGGAAGTCAATGCGCGCCCCGGAAGCTACGCACCGGCCGGCGGGCTGTCAACCGTGACGATGAGTGGATCCCGAAACTGCTACAGCTTCTCGGGTGAACTACCTGGCGCACGCGCTGCCGCACTTGCACGACCCGTGGCTGGTCGCGGGCACCTCGCTGCCGGACTGGCTGCGCTTCGTGGGTGTGCGGCTGCGCGCCGAGCGGGCGGCCGCGCTCGCCTTGCCCGCGGGCTCGCCGTCGGCGCGCCTGCGCGAGGGTGTGCTCGCGCACCACGAGGACGACCGGCGCTTCCACGCCGACGCGCGCTTCGACGCCCTGGCCGCGCAGCTCGCGCGGGAGCTGCGCGCGCTCGAGCCCGATCGGCGCTTCCGCGCCAGCACCATCGCGCACGTCGCCGTCGAGATCCTGGTCGACGCGGCGCTGTTGCGCGCGCACGCCGGTTCGGGCGAGCGCTACTACCAAGCGCTCGAGCAGGTGCCGATCGACGAGCTGGATGACGCCGTGGCGGTGCTGTGCGGCGCTCCTGTGCCGCACTTGCCGACGCTGCACCGGCGCTTCCTCGATGCGCGCTTCGTGCTCAGCTACCTGCGCGACGACGGCGTGGTGCGCGCGCTCGACGGCGTGCTGGCCCGTGTGGGGTTGCCGCGCGTGCCGCGCGGCGCGATCGCGTGCATAGAAAAAGCGCGGCCGAGCGTCGCTACGCTTGCGGCCGCGCTCTTCCCTGCGACAGCGATCGGCTAGTCCTTCTTCAGCTTGCCCTTGAGCGCGTCGCCGAGCGTGCCCATCGAGCCGCCGGCGGACGTCAGGTAGGCGCGGTAGTCGATGCCCTGCTCCGCCTTGGAGACGGCCTTGATCGACAGCCCGACCTTGCGCTCATCGGGATCGATGTCGATGATCATCACTTCCTTGTCGTCGCCGACCTTGAGGTACTTGCGCGGATCGTCGACGTGCTCGTCGGCGATCTCGCTGACGTGGATCAGACCCTCCACGCCGGCCTCGATCTCGGCGAAGGCGCCGAAGTCGGTGATCTTGGTGATCTTCGCCTTGACGCGGCTGCCGCGCGGATACGTGGCCGGGATGCGCGTCCACGGATCCTCGTGCAGCTGCTTGATGCCGAGCGAGATGCGCTCGTTCTCGGCGTCGATGTTGAGCACCACCGCCTCGACCTCGTCGCCCTTCTGGAACATCTCGGACGGGTGCTTGACGCGCGTGGTCCACGACAGGTCGCTGATGTGCACCAGGCCGTCGATGCCCTCTTCGATGCCGACGAAGATGCCGAAGTCGGTGATGTTGCGCACCTGACCGCGGATGACGGCGCCGACCGGGTACTTCTCGGAGAGCGTGTGCCAGGGGTTCGGCTCGATCTGCTTCATGCCGAGCGAGATGCGCTTGGCCTCGGTGTCGATGTCGAGCACCATGGCCTCGACCTCGTCGCCGATGTTCATGATCTTGGACGGGTGCTTGACGCGCTTGGTCCACGACATCTCGCTGACGTGGATCAGGCCCTCGACGCCCGGCACCAGCTCGATGAACGCGCCGTAGTCGGTGAGGCTGACCACCTTGCCCTTGACGCGCGAGGTGACCGGGAACTGCTGGTGCGCGCTCGCCCACGGATCCTGCTGGATCTGTTTGAGGCCGAGGCTGACGCGCTCGGTGTCGCGGTCGAACTTGAGCACCTTGACGGTGACCTCGTCGCCCATCTGGAACAGCTCGGACGGGTGGTTGACCCGGCCCCAGCTCATGTCGGTGATGTGCAGCAGGCCGTCGATGCCGCCGAGGTCGACGAAGGCGCCGTACTCGGTGATGTTCTTGATGACGCCCTGCATGACGGCGCCTTCCTCGAGCTTCTGCAGCGTGACGCCCTTGAGCTGGTCGCGCTCCTTCTCGAGGAGAGCCCGGCGCGACAGCACGATGTTGCCGCGCTTCTTGTTGAACTTGATGACCTTGAACTTGTACTTCTCGCCGATCAGCTTATCGAGGTTGCGGATGGGGCGGAGGTCGACCTGGCTGCCCGGCAGGAACGCCTTGACGCCGATGTCGACGGACAGGCCGCCCTTGACGCGGCTGATGATGGTGCCCTCGACCATCTCGTCGCGCTCGCACGCGGCGGAGATCTCGTCCCAAATCTTGAGCTTGTCGGCCTTCTCCTTGGAGAGGACGATGAGGCCGTTGTCGTTCTCGCGGCTCTCGACGAGCACGTCGATGCGGTCGCCGGCCTTGATCTGCACCGAGCCGTTGACGTTCGGGAACTCGTGGATCGGGACCATGCCCTCGGACTTGTAACCGACGTCGACGAGGACGTGGTCCTTGCTGACCGACACGACGGTGCCGGTGACGATCTCGCCTTCGAGGACCTCGTCGCGCGCGTAGGACTGCTCGAGCAGCTCGGCGAAGGAGGGCTCGTTGGACGTAGCGGTGCTGACAGTTGCCATTCTTATCCTGGTCTTTCTGTTCTGACGTCTCACGACGTCACGGCTGGGTTCGCGGCAGCTTCCCGAGCTGCCACGCGAGGACGCCGGACCTCGCTCTGGGTGCGGGGCGCCGGGCGGGATGCCCGAGGCCGCGCACGATCTGGCACGCCGGGCGGCTCCCTCCAAGGGGGAATGCGGGTAACGGCGACGGGGCTGACGGCGTCGTGCGGCGGCCGCTAGCGTGGCGCCGGTGCGCACCGACGCCCATGCCGACCACGAGACGCCCGTGCTGCTGCTGGCCCGGCACGACGACCTCTGCTTCGTCGACAAGCCGAGCGGGCTGTTGGTACACAACTCGGCCTGGGCAGGGCCACGCGAGCGCACGCTCGTCGACGACGTCAACGAGGCGCTCGGCGCCGGCTGGCATCCGCTCCACCGCCTCGACCGCCAGACCTCGGGCGTGGTCGCGTTCGCGCGCACCGAGCACGCGGCGCGCCTGCAGGCGGCGCTCGCCGCCGCCTGCAGGCGCTACTGGGCGCTGGTGCGTGGGCACCTGCGCGCCGCCGTCGAGGTCGATCACCCAATCGTCGACGAGGAGGCCGGCGTCCGCGTCGCGCGCGAGGCGAAGAGCGTGGTGACCCCGTTGGTGCTCTCGACCGTCGAGCGCTGCTCACTCGTCGAAGTCCGCCTGCTGACCGGGCGCAGACACCAGGCGCGCCGGCATCTGAAGCACCTGTCCCACCCGGTGCTCGGCGACGCCACCCACGGCAAGGGCCCGCTCAACCGCGAGTACCGCGCGCGCTACGGCCTGGCGCGCCTGGCGCTGCACGCGCGCTCGCTGGTGCTCGACGGGCGCGCGGCGACGAGCCCGCTGCCCGCCGAGCTACGTGTGGTGTTTCAGCGCCTGTTCCCGTCGTCGCCGGAGCTGCTCGCGTAGAGCGTGCGGCGACGCCGCGCGCGCGCGCCCCGCACCACCAGCATCACCACCGAGGCGAGCAGGCCGAACGCGTAGAGCCCCTTGCGCAGGTTGGTGGGGCCGCCGGTGTTCTGGCAGGTGCAGATGGGAACGGGCGGCTGCGGTGGCCCGGCGTCGACGTCGGCGACGCCCGCGTCCTCGATGGGCGGCCCGGCGTCCGGCCAGTCGACGTCGGTGCGCAGCAGTGAGAGGCGGATCGGGCGCGCGAGCGGCGCCTCGTCGGCGTCGGCCGCGCTCGTGTCACAAACCGCGAACTGCACCAGGGCGCCGGTCGACGCCTCGACGTCGGCGTCGATGGTCGCGCCGGTGCCGACGACGCTGCGCGCCGCGGTCCCCGAGCCGGGAACGGTGACGAGCGTCGCCACCGCGAGCGTTTGATCGGCGAGCGTCGCCTCGGCGTGGACGTGCACCGGCAGCACGTCGACCGAGGCGGGCACCTCGACCTGGCGCACCAGGCAGGAGAGCTGAAACGGCCCGGAGCCCTCGTCGGTCGTCTGCTCTTGCCCGTCGAGCGTCGACGCCGCCACCGACTCGGCGCCGAGCATGGCGTTGCCACCGAGCTGTTGCGCCGGTCCGTCGTCCGTCACCGCCAGCGGGCCGACGAGCGCGCGCCATCCCACGAAGTCGGCGAGCGCAAGGTCGACGGCGACGCCCTCGGCGTCGAGCGCGTCGAGCCAGTCGGGCTCGTTGTCGACCACGGTGTCTGCCTGCACCGAGCCGCGCCACAGGTCGGCGAGCAGCGTGCCCACGCCGTCGCCGTGCTCGTCGTCGAGGTAGAGCGCGAACAGCACCGCGCCATACTCCAGGCGGGGGGAGCCGACCTCGGCGTAGGGGGCGAAGGCGGCGCCGTCAGTGAAAAGCGGCGCCTGCGGGTGGCGCTGGAAGTCGGGCAGCGCGAGCTGCCACTCGTCGACGTCGGGGCGGGCGCGCACCTCCCAATAGACCGCGGTCGACTCCGACCACAGCAGGCTCTCCCTGGTGTCGAGCGCGAACTGCAGCACGTGCTGGAATTCGTGGTGCAGGTAGACCTCGAACAGCTCGGTGGCGAGCGTGGGGTCGGCCTTCAAGAAGGCGGGCGAGGCGCGCTTGCCGTCGTCGTCGGCGGCGTCCGCAAGCGCCACCGTGAGCGCGCCGGTGCCGGGCGGCAGCGGCACCAGGTAGACGTCGAGGCGGCCATCGCCGCCGTCGGTGACGCCGTCGATCGCGTCCGACAGCGGCGCGTCGAAGCCGGCGCCGCCGACCTGCATGGCCCACGCTGTCTCGAGCACCGTCAGCGCCTGGGTCGCGCGCGCGGGGTCGACCGCGACCCCGAGGTGGACGCGCACCGGCACCGTGGCGCTGTCGCTGTAGCTCGCGATCTCCTCGGCCCAGGGTCGCTCGGTCAGGGCGCTCGCCATGGCCGGGAAGCCGCGCCGAGACGCCTCGCGCAGCGCCATGGTGGCGCACTCGCGCCCGCCGGCCGCGGGGAGCGTCAGGCCTGCCAAGAGCGCGAGCGCGGCGACGGTCATGGCACGAGCATGACCCGGACGCGCGCCCTCCGCACGTGGGTGGCGCACGGGGGTGAGCGCATCCGCACCGGGCGACGTCGGTCACAAGTGCGCCATCGAGGCGCAGTCCTCGGTCATTCGACCGAGCTAGGGGGGAGCGCCCGCACCGAAAAGACCTACATGCCCCTCGCGACCCGAACCGCCCTGCCGACCGTCGCCACCTCGCGCGCCCGCGCCCTCGCGCCTGACATCGGGCGGCCAGCCAGCACGCTGCCTCGCTTCGACGTCGAGCGCTTCTGGGACGCTGACAGCACGCCGCCGGCGCTGGCCTGCTTGAGCCGCAAGCTCGGCGACCTCCTGCCCGGCGCGCGCACGCCCGAGATCGAGGCCGCCATCGTGCTCGCCTCCTTGATGCACGACGTCGGCTACTACTACGGCGGCAACAGCACCGACCGTGACCGTGTCGACGACACCTTCGGCCTGCAGATCCGGCACTTCGTCGGCAAGCTCAAGCCCGGCGACGAGGACGCCGCGCGCGCCGCCGCGCGCACCGCCGCCATCGACGTCGCCGCGGTGCAGCTCGGCGGTGGCTGTCCGTTCAACCAGCCGTACTCGTGGAGCTACGCATTCGCAGGACACGATCGCGGCTATGCGTCGCACCTGCCGGACGAGGACGCGAAGATCCGCGCCATCGCGCGCGGCACGTTTGCCGACGTCGTGGCCCAGATCGCAGCGTGCGACTTCGAGCCGTCCGAGGTCTTGAAGGGCAAGCTCGCCAAGGCACCGGCCGCGTACCAGCGTCGCTTCCTCGACGCCATGGTGCGCCTCGCTAAAGCGGTGCAGACCGATCTCAAGGCGGGCAAGGCAAACACCATCCCGGGCTTCGGCGACGACTGACGCCGGCCCCTCGCTCGTCAGGCGACGCGCCGGTCGGCGAACCACAGCTCGAGGATCTCGATCTCGATCTCGCCGGCCGGGCGCTCGACGACGACGACGTCGCCCACGCCCTTGCCCAACAGCGCGCGCGCCATCGGTGAGCGGCAAGAGATACTGCCGAGCGCGGTGTCGCTCTCGCCCTCGCCGACGATCTGCCAGCGGTTCTTCTTGCCGCCGCCTTCTTCGATGACCACGGTGGCGCCGAAGCACACCTTGGCGCCCGACAGCGTGGTCGGATCGACGATCTCGACGTCGCCGAGCAGCGTCGACAGGTACGCGAGGCGCTTATCGAGCTCGCGCAGCCGCTTCCTGCCGTAGATGTACTCGGCGTTCTCGCTGCGATCCCCCTCGGCCGCGGCGTCGGCGATGCGCTGCAGCACCACCGGGCGCTCGACCTTGGTGAGCGCCTCGTGCTCCTTCTGCAGCGTGCGAAAGCCCGAGAGCGTCATCGGCTTCTTGGCGGCCACGTCGTCACCTCAGGCGATGAGCTGGTAGGCGAGGCGCCCGCGCAGCCACGTGGCGGTCACGCGCCCGCGCAGCTCAAGACCGAGGAAGCAGTTGTTCTTCGAGCGCGACTGGAGCGCGCCCGTCGTCACCACCCAGCTCCGCTCCGGATCGACCAAGCAAAGGTCGGGCGGCGCCTGGCGGCCGCTCAAGGTGCCGAGCGCGCCCTGGCGGCGCAGCACGCGCGCCGGGCCGGACGTGACCAGCTCGACGGCGCGGCGCGCGTCGATGGTGCCGTCGTGCACGAAGCGCAGCAGCACCCCCAGCATGGTCTCGAGGCCGGTGGTGCCGAAGGGCGCGCGCGCGAAGCCCTGCCCCTTCTCGGCCGCGGTGTGGGGCGCGTGATCGGTGGCGACCGCGTCCACGGTGCCGTCGGCCAGGCCGTCGACCAGGGCGCGGCGGTCG
This sequence comes from Deltaproteobacteria bacterium, assembly GCA_016177705.1. Lineage (GTDB taxonomy): Bacteria > Myxococcota > UBA727 > UBA727 > VGSZ01 > JACOUT01. Next base: position 214,594 of record JACOUT010000011.1, on the reverse strand, counting down.
GCGCCAGAGCGCAGCGGCGGGTTCATCTTCTTGTTCGGGTCGAGGTCGGCCTCGGTGCTCGGCAGCTCGATGCCCGCCTTGACGACGTCGTTGCAGGTGAAGGTCAGGTGGTGGGGCGACACCTCGCAGGTGACCGAGGCGCCGCGCTCCTTGGCGCGGCGCACGGCGGCGAGGCTGCGCGCCGTCGACAGGTGCAGCACGTGGTAGCGCGCGCCGGTGCGCTCGGCGAGCGCGACGTCGCGCTCGACCATCACCCACTCGGCCTCGGCCGGCTGGCCGAGGATCCCCGCGGCGCGCTGCACTTCGCACTCGGTCATGGGGCGGTGCTGCGAGATGCGCGTGTCCTCGGCGTGCTGCATGAACACCAGGTCGTTGGCGGCGCACGAGATCAGCGACTGCTCCATCAGCGCGTCGTCCTGCACGGGCAGCCCGTCATCGGTGACCGCGACCGCGCCGGCCGCCTTGAGCGCGCGATAATCGGACAAGGCCTGCCCGGCGCTGGCGCGCGTCGCGGCGGCCGCGACCAGCACGCGCGCCAGCCCCCGCGCGTCGGCGCTGCTGCTCTGGGCGGCGACCAGCGCGGGATCGTCGAGCACCGGGCGCGTGTTCGGCATCACCACCATGGTGGTGACGCCGCCGGACAGCGCGGCGCGCGAGCCCGTGAGCTGGTCCTCCTTGTGGGTCAGGCCGGGATCGCGCAGGTGCACCTGCAGGTCGACCAGACCCGGCAGCGCCCACTGGCCGCGCCCGTCGACGCGGCGCGCATGATCGGGGACCGACGACGGATCGATGGTCACCCCACCTGGACCGATCAGCACGTCGACGATGGCGTCGATGCCGGCGGCGGGATCGATGACCCGCGCGCCACGGATCAAGGAGAGGGGCTGCAGCACGAGCGGGGCCCGGATACCGTCTCAGCGACCGCCGAGCGACGCGACGAAGGTGCGCGCACCGGCGATCGCCTGGTCGAGCAGGCCGCTCTTCCACGCCTCGAAGCCGACCATCGCCACCACCACGGCGGCAGCCGAGAGCGCCAGCGCCCACAAGAGCGCGTCGCCGCTGCGGCGCACGCCCACGGCGCGCGGCGCGGTCTCTTCGGCGCGCCACTGAAACGGCACCAGCCGATCGGCGGGCGCCACCGGCAGCGCGCGCGCGGGGGGCGCGTCGTCGTCGTCGGGCGGCAATGCCGGCATGTCCGGCACGCTCCACACCGCCGAGCCGTGGACCGAGCCGTGCAACGAGCGCGGCCCCGCGGAGGTGCGGGTCACCTGCAAGGAAGCGATGCCGCGAGCGGCGGCGCGCTCCTCGGCGTCGCGCTCACGGCGCTGGCGCGCGCTCACGATGTTGCCAAGCCAGGAGAGGTCCTCCGAACCGCCGGCGTAGCCGTCTTTGACCCGCTTCCACGCCGAGAAGCCCGGGCGCCACACCAGCGTGGCCTCGCGCACCTTGCCCTTCTGCGCCAGCGAGATGATCTCGCTCGCCGAGAAGGGGCCGCGCGGGCGGTTGCCGATGGCGGCGTACCAGACGCGGCTCGCGACGGGCTTGCCCTCGCGCTTGAGCGTGTCGAGGTCGGAGAAGAACAGCCCGGTGACGTCGCGGGTCACGCCGGGCATGGGGCGGAAGACGCCGGAGGCGGAGAGCGCGGCCGGGATCTCGACGTCGCGCTCGCCCGAGGTCTCGACGGCGAGCCCGCCACCCGAGCTCGAGGAGCGGCGGCGCACTACGCGCACTTCCTTCTTGGTGTCCTCATCCTCGTTGACCGCGGCGCCCTTGCCATGGCGCAAGCCGAACACGTTTGGTCCCTCGGCGACGGCGCCGCTGAAGACCGCACGTTGCGACTCCGAGACCACCATGATCGCCCGGCAGCGCGAGCAGCGCACCCGCAGGCCAGCCGCCCCCGCAGCCTCGAGGCGGCCGTCGGGGACCGAGTACTTCGCGCCGCACGACAGGCATGCGAACCGCACTGCTGCCTCCTTGGAGACCGGGCCGAGCGAGCCTAGGGCCATGGGCGGATGGCGCAACGGGGAAACGTGTGGATCAGCGGGGGGGGATCACCCGGCGGATCAGCGGGGGCGGGTCAGCCGCCGGCGAGCAGATCCGGCACACCGTCGCCGTCCTCGTCGGGCAGCGCGGCCAGGGTCTGCGCGGCGTCGTCGACGCCGTCGTCACCGGTGTCGGTGTCGCTGGCGTCGGGCGTGCCGTCCTCGTCGTCGTCGGGGTCCGCCAGGTCCATGGTGCCGTCGTCGTCGGTGTCGATCTGGGCCAGCGGGTTGTTGGCGTCGCCCACCTTGAGGCGGTTGCCGGCCGGGCGATCGTCGCCTGAGATCACGGTCACAGGGCCGAGGTCGATGTCGTCCTCGCTCGGCGGGATCAGCGAGCCCTCGGCGCCGCCCGTCAAGAAGCTGAGCAGCCCGAGGAAGGAGCCAGGGCCGCGACCCGAGGCCGAGGGCACCTGCAGCACCAGCACGAAGCTGCGCGCGCCGTCGACGGGAGCGACGAAGGCGGCCGCGTCGGCGCGCGAGGCGTCGAACACCGAGGAGCCGAACACGCCGACGTCCACGGGATCCTCGGCGCTGACGATGGCGATGCCCGCGATCTGCAGGCCGGTCACCTGGCGACCGAGCAGGTCCTCCTCGGGCACGACCAGCGTCCCCTGGACCAGGCGGAAGCCCTCGGGGCGATCGCCGGCGCCGCCCTGAAAGCCGAGGCAGCCGAGGCCCGGCAGCAGAGCGCTCACGAGCGCGAGCACGGGGAGCAGCAGGCGGACGGTCATCGACGTCTCCGCATCATCACGAGGGCGCCGAGCGCCAGCATTGCGAGCGCGGCGGGCGCGGCATCGGCGTCGGCCGACGACGTGCAGCCACACTCCTTCTCGAGCTGGCGGCGATCCTCGGGGTCGACGACGCGCGGGTTGGCGCGCGGCAGATCGGGATCGGGCGTCTCGCGCGCGCCGCAGCCCCGGCTGTCCGGCACCACTCCGGGCGCCGTCAGCGGGCACAGGTCGCAGCCGTCGCCAAGCCCGTCGTGGTCGGCGTCGGCCTGCGCGGCGTTGTAGAGTTCGGGGCAGTTGTCGACCAGGTTCTCGGTGCCGTCGCCGTCGACGTCGCCCGGCTGGGTCACGATGGGCCCCTCGCCTTCGCCTTCGCCCTCACCCTCGCCTTCGCCGGAGCCGACCGGCACGAGCGCGGGCAGCGCAGTGTCGAGCGCGTACAGCTCGCCCGCCTCGACGGTATCGTTGCCGTTGCCGGCGGGCGCCTGCGCCAACAGCGCGGCAGCGTCGTCGCCGCCGTAGCGCACCGCCGCCAGGTAGACGACGGGCGGATTCTCCCCGAACTCCTCGGCGAGGTTGAGCGTGCCCTCGAGCACGCCGCGGCCCGGCAGCGGCTCGGTGGCGGCCGACGCCTCGCCGGTCACCGAGAACCAGCGCGAGAAGTCGTTCTCGCCTTCGTCGCCGAGGAAGATGCCGGCGGTGGCCACCGTGCCGGCCTTGCCGAACGGCGCCACCGACGTGCGGCCGGTGTCGTCGGTGACGAGCAGGAAGGTGTCCTGGCCGCGCGCGGCCGCCTCGGTGGCGACGTACAGCTCGGCGCCGTTGAAGCTCGCCCACAGGCGAATGCCCGAGCCGCTCGCCACCTCGAAGGCCTGGTCGTCGACGACACCGTCGAGCAGGTGGCGCGCGCGCGGCGCGCCCGCGTTCGGGCCGCAGCCGTCTCGCCCGACCGCGGTGCCGCGCAGCGTCCCGGCGCAGTGATCGCAGCGATCGCCCGCGCCGTCGCCGTCGGTGTCGGTCTGCTCGGCGTTGGCGATGCCGACACAGTTGTCCCAGCTATCGAGCGCCTTGTCCGCGTCGTCGTCGGGGATGCCGTTTCGGGTCACCTGGAGGACGCGCGTGCCGAAGCCCGGCACGTTGAGCGCCACGCCGCCCGCCGCCGTGAGCTGCGACTTGGAGAGCTGCACGCGCACCGTCGGATCGAGCTGGTCGACCAGCGTGAGCGTCTGCTCGGGGAAGTCGGCGAACAGCTGCGCCGGCGGATAGACGCGCGCGGTGGTGCCAAGCGCCGTCGAGTCGGCGCGGTTGACGAGCACGAGGAAGCGCTGGCCGTCGGCGAAGCGCGCGAACGAGTAGACGTTGCCGCCGCCCTCGTCGCCGTTGGAGGCGATGCGCAGGTAGCTGTTGCCGTCGGCAAAGCCGGTGGCGCTGTCGGCCGCGTGTAGGGCGCGGTTGCCCTTCCGCACCGCGATCAGCTTCTGGTAGTGGCGACGCAGCGACTCGTCGCCGCTGGCGCAGCCGCCGGGCGCGTCGGCGAAGGGGTAGCGGCCGCGCAGCTCCGCGATGCCCACCTCGTTGCCGTAGGTGACAAGCGGCGTGCCCGGCATGTTGAACAGCAGGCCCGCCACCGCTTTGGCCTTGCGCACGTCGCCGCCGGCGCGCAGCAGGAAGCGATCCTCGTCCTGGTTGTCGATGTAGCGCATGAACAGCACGTCTTCCTGCCGCGTGCTGGTGCGCGCGCGCTCGGAGGCGGCGCGCTCGACGAAGCGCGTGGCGTCCTCGAGCGCGGCGTCGAGCCCGTCGAAGGAGCCACCCACCGCGAAGGCGTCGCGCGTGTTCCAGAAGGTGGTGGCGTCATACGCGAGGTCGAAGCCCTGCACGAAGTACTCGGGCTGCGGCGGCAACAGCTCGGCCAGCAGAATGGCTTGCGGATCTTTCGCCTTCACGTGGCGGCGCAGTGAGCGCCAATACGAGGGCGGCGTGAAGCCCGCGATGTCGGCGCGCACGCCCGTGATGCCGCGATCGAAGAACCAGTCGACCACCGATGTGAGGCTCTGGCGGACCATCGGGCTGTTGTGGTTGTTGTCGGGCAGCGCGTAGAAGGTGAAGGCGTAGCGGTAGCTGCCGTCGGCGTTGAAGGCGAACCAGTCGCGCATCGGGCTAGTGGGGTTCTGCCGCGCCGCCTGGAAGAACGGGTGCTGGTCGCTCGTGTGGTTCGCCACCAGGTCCATGATGACCTCGAGGCCGAAGGCCTTGGCGGTCTCGGTGAGCAGCTCCAGATCCTCGGGCGTGCCGTAGTCCTCCTCGACGGCAAAGGCGCCGGTGGTGGCGTAGCCGTGCGTGGTGGGCCCGGGCACCAGCGGCATCAGCCACAGCGTGGTGACGCCGAGCGCCGCCATGGCGTCGATCTTGTCGATCATGCCGAGCAGGTCGCCTTCGCCGTCGCCGTCGGCGTCGAAGAACTCGCGCACGAAGCCGAGGTAGAGCACCTGCTCCCCCCGCTGCCAGGCACGCGGCGGGCGCGCGAGGTCGAAGCCGTCGACGCTGCCGTCGGCGTTGACGCGCACCATCGCGGTCGCGGGGTAGGAGTCGTCGACCTGCAGGTGCACGAGGTACGCCCCCGGCGTCGCAGGCTTCTGGAAGCTCGCCGTCAGGCCGCTCGGCGAGAGCGTGATGGGCGCCGGGTTCTCGCCGTCGACGACGAAGCGCGCGCTGCCGCCGCCGATGGTGAGCGAGCCGTCGACCGTGACGGTGGTGCCGCTCACCGCCACCTCGACGCGCGCGCGCTTGCTCAGGTTGAATGCGGGCACCACCCAGACCTCGGTGGTGCTCTCCGACGACAGCGTGCCGCCGGCGGCGCCGAGGTCGCGCACGCGCAGGCCGATCTGATACCGGCCCGCCACCGTGCCGCGGAAGCGCGGCGTGGCGCCGCCGTCGGTGCGCGCGCACGCGTCGCCCGCGGGGTTGCCGTGCTCGTCGATGAAGACGCGACCAAAGCCGTCGCGCGGGATCAGCTCGTCGTCGACGCAGCGAAAGGAGCCTTGTCCCCCCGGCGGCGCCTCGATGACGCGCCACTGGTACTCGGAGAAACCGACGTTGTCCGGATCGCGCGAGCCCGAGCCGTCGAGCACCACCTCTTGGTTGACGGCGGCGAACTGGGTGGGCCCGGCCAGCGCCGTAGGTGCTGCGTTGGTGCGGTTGACCACCAGGCTCGCCTCGAGCGGATCCGACGCGAGCCCGTCGCTGTTGGCGATGCGCATGCGCACGCGCACGAAGCCCTCGGGCAAGCCCGTCAGCGAGGCACGCACCACGCCGCCGGCCGCGTTGGCCGTGAAGGTCGCGCCCGCGACGGTCACCTCGCTCGGCTCGGTGACCACGCCGCTGTTGAAGCGCACGCCCGGCGGCTCGCCGTTCTCGTAGCTCACCTGCACGCTGGCGCCGTCGAGCGCGCGGCCGTTCGCGCCCTTCAGCACCGTCGCCTCGATCGCGACCGGCTCGCCGGTGACGAGCGCGCCGTGGCCGGGGCTGAAGGTGGCGGCGTCGAAGCGCGGCCGATCGGGGTTTCTCACCGCCAGGCAGTTGTCCGTCGAGAACTGGCCGCAGAAGCCGGTGGTGCGCGGGTTCGGGTCGCGGAAGAAGTTGCTGTCCGGCACGTCGTCGGGGTTGAGGCAGGCGCTGCCGAGGTCGACGAATTGCTCGGGGTTGGCGACGAAGACGTAGATGTAGTCGCCCTCGTCGAGCGGCACGGTGAGCGAGCAGCGCTTGGGCGAGCCGTTGTCGCACTGCATGGGGCGCGCGTCGGCCACGCCGTTTCGCCCACCGTCGACGTCGAGCATGAGCCACGCCGAATTGATTGGGCCCTGGTAGGTGATCTGATCGGCGCGGAAAGAGAAGGTGACATCCTCGCTGTACTGCGCGAGCGCGGGTGCGGCGCCGAGCAGGCCGAGGACGGCGAGGAAGGCGAGCAGCGTGCGCATGTTCACGGCTCCTCGCGCGTGGGCGGGAAGCGCCCGATGAAGCCGTCGTCGTAGTCGAAGGGCCCGAGCGCCACCGAGAGCTGTTGCTCGACGATCTGCTGCGGCGTGTTCGACAGGTTGACGTCGCGCCAGGTGCCGACGTGCACCACGCGCGTCTTGAGGGCTCGCGTGTCGACGACGACCACCAGATCGGGCACCTCCTGCTTGAACATGCGGGCACCGTCGGGCGTGCCGCTCGGATCGGGCTCGCTGCCGATCCCCTGCCCGGCGTAGACGGTGGCGCTCGAGTAGTCGCGCGTGCTGCCGCCCGCCTGCGTGGTCGCAGGGCTGAGCGGGTCGACGATGCCGACGTTGGCGTCGGCGAAGGCGTCGACGTTGTCGGTCGCGAGGTTCTTCATCACGGTGGCGAAGGCGCGCCCCGACGAGGCGACCAGGTCGTTGAGCGGGCCGCAGCCGACGTCGGCCTCGCAGCGCGCCACCTTCCAGCCGTAGGGCCGGCCGCCGGGCAGCCACAGGGTGCGCGTCCACACCCCCGGGTGCGTGGTCAGCTCGCGCATCTGCAGGCAGCGGTTCTCGCCGCCCGAGAAGGCATCACCGCAGTTGTTGCCGAGGGCGTCGACCGCGCGCTGCCACTCGCCAGTGAGGAAGATGGCCTCGCTCGCGTAGTGCCCACGCTGCGAGCCCGAGGCGTTCAGGTAGGCGCGGCTGACGTCGACCCTGAAGGTGACCGGCACCCACTCGGGGTCACCGAGCGACAGGCGCACGGTGGCGGGGGTCTCGTCGGGCGCCACGATGGCGACGTCGAGCGACTCGTAGGGCGCGCCCTGCTCGATGAGATAGGCGAAGTAGGGGAAGGTGCCGGGGCTGGTGCCGTCCGCGACCCGCGCCGGATCGACCCGCACCTCGAGGATCGCCTCCCAGTAGCCTTCGTGGTCACCGCTCATGGGAGCGAGCGGCAGCGTGCGCGGGAAGCTCGCGTCGAAGGAGCCGTCGGCCGCCACCGCCACCTTGAGCTCGGGGTCGACGAGCTCGCGCGAGGCGCGGTCGTCGACGACGACGCGCACGGCGCGTAGGCCGTCGCCCGGGCTCGGATCCGCGGGCGGGTCGGGCAGCGGGTCGGTCTCGGGCTGGTCGATGATCTCGAGGGGCGGCAGCACGTCCACGTTGACCACGGCGGCGCTCGCGTCCGGCACCACGAAGGGAACCAGGACAGAGGCCATGCGGCCAGCACCATCGACGAGCAGGAGCGCCAGCGGCCGGCGATCAATCGTCAGGTCCGCGTCGTCGCCCGCATCGAGCGTGCGCGCAGCGTCGGCGAGCACCGCCAGGCGCGCGACGAAGCGGCTGCCCTCGTCCACCACGGGATAGGCGAGCAGCTCCTCGGAGAAGGCGCCGCCCTCGTCGACCGTGGCGAGCACGGACAAGGAGTCGTGCAGGCGCGCGGTCTCGACGTCGGCCAGCACCACCTCGACGGTGACGAGGTCGCCGAGGCCCGAGGCCGTGAAGTTGAGCGTGCCGGCGAGCGCGCGGCCCTGCGCGTCTTTCACGCCGTCGACCACGAGCGTGTAGCGGGTGCCGGCGACGAGCGGGCCGGTGCCGAGCCTGACCGTGACATCGTCCGTGACGTCGGCGCTCGCCACCTCGACGCCGGCGGGCGGCACCACGGTGTAGTCCGCGATGGTGAAGGCGCCCGTGGTCACGGTGGCGCGATCGACGGCGCGCGTGAAGCCGAGCTGCACCGTGCTCGCGTCGAGCGCCGTCACGGAGGCGAAGCCGTCACCCACCAGCTCACCCTCCTCGAGCGGCGGCTCGCAGGAGCAGCGCGGGAGCGCGAGCAGCGTCAGCACCAAGAGCGAGCGAGCGGCCAGCGACGGGGCGAGCAGTTCGAGCCTCATTCGCTCCTCCGCGCGCGGTCGACCGCCAGGTGGAAGGCCGGGAAGCCGGTCTTGCGCTTGAACGTGATCTCGTCGCCGAACAGGTTGTCGATGACGATGCGGCCGTCGCCATCGATGTCGGCCACCAGCAGCACGGCGTTGTCGTTGCCCGGGTACTCCTGGCCGTCGCCGAACACGGAAGGACCGCGCGGCGCGTCGGCGAAGGCGGCCCCGGGGTAGCTCGGGTTCTGCTGCGCGAAGGTGGTGGTGAAGGGCGCGAAGGCCTTCCAGCTCAGGGTACTGCCGAGCGGCACGTCGGGGATCAAGCGCGAGAAGACATGATCACCGGCCACGGCGTCGCCGCCGGTGCCGTTGTCCAGCAGCTCCGGCTCGACGCCGGTGAGCGACGCGCCCTCCTCGGGGAAGCCGGTGAGCGCCAGCGTGAAGGGGTGATCGGCGATGGGGCTCGCGCCCGAGTCGCTGAGCGCGGTGCCGAGCACGAACACGCCCTCGCGCTGCGCCGACAGCGTCGCCGGCGAGAGCGCGCGCGCCGGCACGCCCGCCGAACCGCCCGGGCCCACGCCGATGACGCCCGCGGTGTCGGAGATCTGGTAGGTCAAGAGCACGTCGACCAAGGGCGCGCTCGCCGCCGCGGTGAAGGTCTCGACCTCGGCGCTCTCGTTGCCCGACAGATCCGTGACGCCCTGCGCGCTCACGGTGTAGCTGCCACCGCCCGTCATCGGCGTCGTGGTCAGCACCACGATGTCGGCGGCGAGCGGCGCATAGGTCGTGTTGAAGGCGGCGCCGCGCAGCTCGTCGGAGGCGCCGAAGCGCACCGCCGTCACGCTCACCTCGCTCACCGAGTAGTTGGTGAGGCGCGAGGCCGAGTCGGCCGTCAGCGCCTCGTTCCACAAGAGCGCCACCTTGGTCGGGCCGAGCGAGACCACGCGATCGATCACCGGCGGCTCGAGCTCGCCGAAGCCCGGGAAGGCGAGCTGGGCGCTGTCGAGCACGTTGCCGGCGACGTCGCTGACGCCGCTGACCGTGAGCAGGTACGGCTCCTGCAAACCCTGCGCGCTCGTCGTCAGCACGACCTTGACGCCACCCGCGCCCATGCGCGCAGACGAGACGGTGGGCGCGGCGCCGCCGCCCACGCGCGCGATGGCGAAGTGCGCGGGCGCCGCCGCGTCGTCGGTCAGGCGCTCGTTGAAGGTGACCTCGATCTCGGTGGGCGACGTGGGCCGCACCGAGACGAGCGCGGGCGGCTCCTCGTCGACGATGGGGGTGAAGGGCTGAAACTGCGCCGGGCTCGAGAAGCCGGCGGTCACCGGTTGCGCTTGCACGTGGCCACCGAGGTCGGCGAGGCCGCCGATGAGCAGCGAGTAGGGCGCGTCGTTGGCCATGGCGCCGGTGCGCACCACCAGCTGGTTCGGCAGCGGCACCGCGACCATGGTCTCGACGATTGCCAGGTCGGCGCCGTCCTCGCCGGTGACGCGCACCATCGGGTTCGCTTGCGCCACCACCGCCTCATCGAAGCTGACCAGCACGCTCTCGCTGTCGCGCGCGCGCGCGCCGAGCAGGCGCGGCGGCTCGGTGTCCTCGACGCCCCCCTGCACGAGCGGCAGCTCCACCAGGCCGTCGTCGTAGTCGGCGCCCGAGCCGAAGGGCACGTCGCGCCAGGTGCCGATGACGTCGGGCGGCAGCGTGCGGTCCCCCTCGCCGATGATCAGGATGGTGTCGGGGTTCTCGCGCTTGTACAGCACGCCGGGCCCCGGCAGATCCTGGCCGTTCAGCGACAGGCGCGCGCCCGCGTAGCTCAGGCCGTCTCTGCCCTGCAGCGTCACCGGGTCCACCGCCACGCCGCCGACGTCGTTCCTGGTGGCCAGGCCCTTGCTCACCGTCTCGAGCGTGGCCGGCGGGTTGTTGGCGAGCGCGGCGTCGCCGTGCGCCAGTTTGTAGGCGTAAGTGCCGGGTGGCAGGCGCAACGTCAGCGCATAGACGGGCGCGCCGTCCTGCTCTTGGCCGTTTGGCAACAGCTCGAAGCCGGTCAGGCCCGCGACGTCGGTGCGGCCGTGCGCGCGCAGGTCGCCGCCGTCCTCGGCGCGCGCCTCGAGCAGCACCGTGCCGGTGAGGAACAGCCCGTCGCCGGCAGGCAGGCCACGCTCGCTGCCGTCGACGGAGCGCCAGGCGAAGTCGACCACCGCTTGGAAGGTGACGAGCGAGAGCGAGAGCCCGTTGAACGGCAGCGGGCCGTCCTGGCGCGCCACGTTGCCTGCGACGTCGAACACCGTGCCGACCTCGATCTCGTAGGGCGCGCCCTTGGCCTGCTGCGAGGTGACCACCAGCACCTCCTTGCCGCGCACGAAGGCCGCATGCACGTCCAGGTCGGCCACGCGGTAGTTGGCGGCGTTCTCGGCGGCGATGCGATCGAGGCCCTCCGAGAACTCGAGGATCACCACCTCGCCGGTCTCGGGATCGGCCGGGCGCGTGGCCGGGTTGACGTCGACGATGCTGCCCGGCCGCACGGACACGATGGTGGGCGGCGTGCGGTCAGGGCCCACCGGGAGCTGCGCGCCCAGCTCGATGGGGTTTTGTTGCAGTGACGCGTCGCGCACGTTCTTCACGGCCACCGTGTGCGGCGAGCGCGGATCGACCTGCTCGTGCGACAGCACCACCTCGCTGCCGACCACGCGCGCGCCGCGCACCTGCACCGGCCGGTTCTCGGCGTCGACCAAGAGGTAGTTGCCGGCGAGGCCGGCGCTCTGCACGTCGACGTCCTCGGAGAAGGTGACGCGCGTCTCCTCGGTCGCGAGGAAGGCGGCCGACACCAGGCGGGGCGCCTCGTCGTCGTCGGCGCTGACCGTCAGCGGCGCGGGGCATGCCGTGCACACGCCGTTCTCACGTGCCTCGGGCACGCCCGCGGGGGTGAGCGGCGCGGCGCTCGCCAGGTCGCCGAGCGCCAGCCCCCCCACCAGCAGCAGGCTCTCCTCGGGCGGCGCGGACGGCACGGCGCCGCCGAGATCGTCGTCGTAGCCGAGGTCGCCGCCGCCCAGGCGCGCGTGCAGGTTGACGTAGTTCTTGTTGCTCGACTCGTCACCGAACGAGTCGCGGCGCACCAGCAGACAGTCGGGCTGGCCGCTCGCCGCCGCGGTGAGGACGTCGTCCACCTGCAGGATGCGCGCGTTACCGGGCCACTCCTCGGTGCCGGTGAAGCCCTCGTTGGGCGAGCCGTCGGTGTACTTGTAGAGCACGCGTATGCCGCGCGGCAGCGCCAGCGTGGTGGTGAACACCTGATCGCCCGCCGCCTCGTCGCCGCCGGTGCCGTCGTCCTTCATCTCGGTGGCGGGGTCGTTCGGCGTCAGGCGTGGTCGCAAGGCACCCGCGCTGTCGGGCACGGGCGAGAGCGGGTCCAGCGTGATGCCGAGGAAGACGCGGCCCTCCTTGGGCTGCTGCCGGATGAATTGCGGCGCGCCGTTGCCGTCCTTCGCTTGGCCGCTCACGTCCACCGCGAACATGACGAGGAGCTGGCTCGGATCGCAGACGATGGGCACGAGCGAGGCGTCCACCGCAGCCTCGAGCGCGGCGTCGTACTCGGCCGGCGCGATGCCGGCGAGGCCAAGCGCGTCCTCGGCGGCCGCCGACGAGGTGGCGTCGAGCGCGGGGGCATCGGCCTGCGGATCGGCGACGGCCAGCAGGGCGCCGACCAGGCCACGAAAGGCGACCACGCGCTCGTCGTCGCCGCGCGCCAACGCCAGCACCGCCTCGAGCGTGGTCGGCGGCGTGGACGAAAGGCTCGCGCGCTCGCGCGCCGCGTAGCGCTCGACCACCTGCGCCGCCGCCGTCGACGCCGTGCCCATCGGCCCGTGCGTGGCGTCGAGATCGACCACGCTGCCGGCCGCGGCCTCGCTGACGAAGTCCTTGAACAACACTGAGCCGGCCGCCACCACGACGCGTACGTTGACGTGCGACTGGCCCGGGCCGAGCTTCAGGCGAAACTGCGCGCCGATGCTGGTGTCGACCTCGGCCAGCACCGCGCCGTCGACGGAGACGGCCTGTGCGCGCAACGCCGCACCGCCGGCGCGCGCGCGCAGCTCGTCGGGGACGTCGGTCACCGAGCCGACGATCTCGGCCTCGGGAGGCGGCGTGGCGACGAAGTCACAGAAGCAGGCGCCAAGCGGCAGCAGGCCGAGCGCGACGCCGACGCGCGCGCGTCCGAGCGTCCGGTGCCGGCTCACGGCACCACCACGAGCACGGTGCGCATAGCGCCGGTGTCGTCGACGGCGAAGGCGCGCGACAGCTCGATGGTGCTCGGCGCCGCGTCCGTGTCGACGCGCACCACCGCGCCGCTTTGCAGGTTGAGGCGCCGCGTGTCGGCCACCACCACCGTGAAGTCGTTCTTCGGCGTCGCGAGCCCGGCTTCGAGCACGTCGCTGCCGCCGAGGGCCGAGGCGCCGGTCGCCTGCGCGCCGGCGAGCGCGACGTCGACCTGCAGCGAACGCACCGGCCGCTCGAGGCCCGACAGCACCAGCTCGAAGCCGCCATCCACCGGGTAGGCCGAGAGCTGCCCCACGGCGTCGCCGGGGTTCGGGCCGGGCGGCTCGCCGCAGGTGCAGTTCATCGCCAGTGACAGCGACGAGGCGAGCGCCGCGAGCAGGAGCAGCCGGCGACGGCCGAGCTGGCGAGGGTGTTTGCGCGGCGTGGTGAGGGTCGTCATTGGTGGGCCTCCGCGATGGCCGCTTCGAGATCCGCGACGTCGACGTCACCGTCGCCGTCCCTGTCCGTGCCCGCGCTCGCGCTCTCGCGGTTGGCGATGGCGCGCGCGATGGCGAGGATGTCGGCGCGCTCGTCTTCGCTGACCGGCCGGCAGCCGGTGGCGTCCACCGGCTCGCCTTCGATGGAGCCCTCGAGCACGCACAGGTCGCACGCGTCGCCCAGGCCGTCCTCGTCGAAGTCGGCCTGGTCTGCGTTGCGGTCTTCCACGCAGTTGTCCGCGGCGTTGGCGATGCCGTCGCCGTCGTCGTCGGCGTCCGGATCGTAGCCCGCGTCGGGCTCGCCCTCGCCCTCGCCTTCGCCCTCGCCCTCACCCTCACCCTCCTGCGGGCCCGCGTCGGGCGGATCGACGCCGGGCGGGAACAGCTTGGTGAAGCGATCGAGGAAGCGCTCGCCGGTCCCGGTTAGGTGGAAGCCGGGCACCAGGTCAGGGTCGTCGTCGAGGCGGATGGCGACGTCGTCCACCGCCGGGCTCGCCGCCGTGCGCACCACCACGTCGAGCGAGTCGCCGTCGACGAGCACGTGGAAGGCGCGCGCGGCCGCGACGCTGCGCCCGTCGGGCAACGTGCGCGCGGGCGCGGTCTCGACCGCGCGGCGCGAAGGTGCTGCGCCGTCGACCAACAGCTCCACCAGGCCGCTCTCGAGCGGATCGGTGGCGGGCGCGCTCGCGCTCACCGTGGTGCCACAGACAGCAGCGCCACCGCCGTCGGGGACGCACAGCGGGATCACCACCTCGTCCTGCGCGTCGGCGGCACCCGGCACATCGCGGCGAAAGCGCACGTGCAGCGCGTGCACGCCGGGGCTCAAGGTCGCGGTGGGGATGTCGCGCAGCTCGACGACGTCGGCGCCGCCGCCGCCCACCGCGTAGGCGCGCGGCGCGTAGATGGCGTAGGAGGAGCCGCTGTTCGGCACGCCGGCGTAGAACGCGCCGGCAGTCGCCGGTGGCGCGGCCCCGGTGCCGCTCTGGAAGGCCGCCCGCGCCGCGTCGAGCTCGGCCTGCTCGCCGACGCCGAGCGACGCCGGGTCGAGCACCTGGTAGCAGCCCTGCGCCCAGGCGAGCGCGTTGCCGGTCAGCTCGCACAGCTCGGTGCCGGGCGGAAACGTCGTGAAGATGAAGGAGCCCGTCGACGAGCCATCGCCCCAGCCGAGCTCATAGCCCGCGTCCGACAGCACGACCAACGCGGTCGCCTTGCCGGCGACCTGCCGCTCGTAGACGTAGCCATCCGTGTTGGTCGACGACACCCAGACGTTCAGCGTGGTGCCGCGCGCCACGCGCCGGGCGGCGTTGACCAGCCTCGGGATGGCGTCGATGGTGGAGCCGCCCGCCACCTCCACCAGGCCGTCGGGCCGGCCCGAGCGGACGAAGCTCTGCGAGGTCCAGCGGTTGCCGTCATAGAACACCGCGGCGTCGGCCTCGCGCGTCAGCAGGTAGGCGTAGACCAGGTCGGGCCGTCCGCCGCCCTGGGGGAAGCAGCGCGAGAAGGTGCTCGACGCGCTGTTGGTGTCGGGGCTCTCGTTCTTCTGGCACTCGTCGTGGCTCTGCGCGAAGGCGACGCCGCTTCGTCGATTCAGCCCCATGAACGCGCCGATGGCGGCGTTGCCGCAGCTCCCCGCCTGCGGGCCGGAGAACTTGCGGATGTCGCCGCCGGTCATCAGCTCGCCCAGGTTGAAGAACAGCGGGAAGTCGAGCGCGCGCATGCCGGTGTTGAGGTAGGGCGCGAGCGCGTCGCACGAGCCGGTGAAGTCCTCGCCGAACACCGCGGCGTCGTCGATCAGGTCGGCGTCATCGGTGTCGGTGTTTCCGTGCAGCTCGTCGTAAGTGTCCTGGATGATCCGGACGAAGGCGATGTCGTCGCCGGGGAAGTCGGCGCGATAGAAATTCGGCCACACGTGCTTGATGGCGTCGAGCCGAAAGCCGTCGGCGCCGGTCTCCATCATCAGCCAGCGGATCCAGCGCATCAGGTACTGCCGGATGTCCTCGGCCTGCGGGTTCGCCGGCGTCTCATACTGGTAGGTCTCGGGCCGGGCCGCGTCGCGCACGTAGCTCGGCAGCTCGGTGCCGGTGATGCTGCACGTGCCGTCGATGGCGCGCGGACCACTCGAGGTCTCGTACTGGTCGGTGCAGAAGTCGTGCAGGCCCACCAGCGTCCAGTTCGACACCTGGAACTCGAAGTCGTCCCACACGCCGATGCGCGGCGCGCGCACCACGTGGGTCATGCCCGCGAGCATGGGGTTGCCTGACGAGGGCGCGCCCGGCTGGGCGAGCGCGTCGGCGATGGTCATGACGGCGACGCGGTCCTCGCCGCCCTCGCCGTTCCTCACGCACACCTCGCCGCCGGCGGCGTTGACGTAGCTGCCGTCGTCGTTGAGCGCGGTCCACTGCTTGCCGCCAAAGACGGCGCCGTCGTAGTCGTCGGTTGCGCGCATGCCGGGCTGGCGCGCGCAGTAGGCGCAGCCCGAGCTGCCATCGGCGCACGTGCCACCCGAGGCCAGGCGCGCGGGCAGCACGTGGTAGTCCCACAGCGACGTGCCGGGGAAGCCATCGAGCTCCACGGGCGAGAGCAGCACGCCCTCGTTCTCGATGCCGTTCGGGTTGCCGTTGTGGTTCATCACCACGTCGAAATAGACGCGCACGCCGAAGCGATGCGCGGTCTCGACCAGGCTGATCAGCTCGGCCTTGCTGCCGTAGCGCGTCTCGACGGTGCCGCGCTGCGCCGCGCCGGCGGCGTCGCCGTCGCCGAGGTCGAAGCGATCGTAGACAGCGAAGCCGACGTCACGCGTACCCTCGCTCCCCTTGGTCGGCGGCGGCAGCCAGAGGGCGTCGTAGCCCGCGTCCGCGATCTCGGGCATGCGCGCCTCGATCTCGCTCCACGGCGTCTCGAAATACTGCAGGATGGTCTCGGCGTGCGCGGGCGCGCTCACGAACAGCGAGGCCAGCAAGGCCGTCAAGAGCGCGGGGACGAAGCCGACCGCGGCGGCACGCGACATGCGCGCGATCGTGGCAGCGCGACCTGCCTCGGCAATAGGGTAAGTGCGCGACAGATCGACGTTATCGCCGGTGCGTTTTGCCCCGACGGCGGCGCACGGTGCACCGGCGCTAGGGCAGCAGCACGGTGCAGTGCACGCCCGCGTGATCCGACGGCCACAAGGGCGCACCCTCCACCTCCACGGGCGCGTCGAGCACGCGCGCGCACGACGACGCGGCGACGCCGCCGAAGCCGAGCAGGTAGTCGATGCGGCGCGCGTAGCTGGCGTCGTCGTCGTTCACGGCGCCAACCAGCTCCGTGCCCTGCTCCGCCTCTGGCGGCGCGCCTTGCCCCCAGAGATCGACGGCACCCTGCGCCGCGAGCGCGTCGATGGTCTCACTCTCCGGTGGGTCATTGAGATCGCCGCCCAGCACCAGCGCGCGTGCGTTGGCCCCCGACGTCAGCGCCGCCACGCGCTCCGCCAGCTCACGCGCCTGCAACACGCGGATCAGCGTGCCGTCGCGATAGTCGTCGTCGTGGTGGGCCAGGTGGGTGCTGGCGATGCGCGGGCCGCCGTCGATGGCCGCGAGCACGGCGACGCGCCGCTCGAACGCCTGCTGCGCCTGATACTCGAGCAGCTCGACGCCGCCGAAGGCGACGCGCGCGAGCAGGCCCGGGCCCTCGAAGAACGACACCAGCTCCGAGCCGTTTCGGTGCGCGTGCGCCGAGCCCCAGGCGTCGCCGCTCGCCGCCGCGAGCCGCTCGCGCAGCGTCGTCACCACGTTGCAGTGCCGATCGGGCGGCGTCACCGACGCCTCCTGCACCAGCACCACGTGCGGTCGCAGCGCCGCGAGCTCCGCGGCGACCAACTCGAGACGCGCATCGAGCGTGGCGTCGTTGGTCTCGTCGTTCCAGCCGTGCAGCAGGTTGATGGTGACGAGCTCCAGCTCGTCGCCGTCGAATAGGGCGTCGGGCACGTCGACGGCCGTGCCGTCGGGCGACGCGCACTCGCCGGTGCAGCCGGCGCAGGCGATAGACGCCGCGAGCGCCGCCAGCAGCGCCGCCATGCCGAGGAGTTCGATCGAAGAGGCCCGTCGGGGCACGCAGCTACCGCCGCAGGCGGCTCAGCAGCGTGATGATGTTCCACAGGAGCACCAGCACCCCCATGGTGATCTCGTAGGCGCCCTCGACGTGCTGTTCGGTGCCGAGCGCGTGCACCACGTAGTTGAGCCGGTAGAGCAGCCCGGCCGCGCTGACGAGCACGAAGGCCGCCGAGATGACGAGGCCGAAGGTGCCGCCGAAGGGGAAGAACACGCCGATGCCCATGAGCACGAGCATGGGCACGAAGGCCATGGTCAGGAACGCACCGACCAGCTTCAGCTCACCCTTGCTGAACCACACGTAGATCAACATGCCGCCCGCCGTCGCCGCGACCAGGCCGAGCGCCTGCACGGTGATCTCGGTCGCGCCGCGCACACCGGCCATGCCGACCGTGGTGAGCAGCAGGCAGCCGAGCGCCACGCCCTCGGCCAGCACCGCGAGCACGAAGCCGGGCACCTTGGCGCCGGCATAGACCATCTTCCGGCACACGAAGTGCGCCAGGAAGAAGGTGCCGAGCACGACGATGGTGCCGCCCCATCGCCCGGTGGAGAAGATGGCCGGTGCCACGGTGAACATCGAGACGCTGCCTACCACGCCGGCGACCACGAGGCCGACGAAGGTCCACAGCGCGGTGCGCTTGAGGAAGGCGTGGCGCTCCTCGGCGGGGCCGGAGACGGGCGGTGCGGCGGCGGCGTAGACGCTCATGGCAAACCTCGCGTGGCGCCGATGGTAGCACCGTCAGGCGCGACGCGCCCACGCGATGAGCGACGAGCCCGCTGGAAGCTGCCGACCGCCGAGGAAGCGGACCTCCAGCTCGTTGACCCGCCGCAGCACACGGCCGAGCAGCGGCGATGGCCGGCGCTCCAGCGACGACGAGCCGGCCGTGAGCACGCGCCGACTGGCGAACACCAACGGCAGCAACAGCAACTGGTAGTGCGTGTGCCCCTCGAGAACGAAGCCGGCGCGCGCGAGCTCCTTCGACAGCATGGCAAGCGAGTAGCGACAGCGATGCCCGGCCTCCTCGTCGAGCGCGCTCCAAAGCCAGGCGTGCGCGGGGACCGACAGCAGCAAGGCGCCGCCCGGGCGGAGCAGCCGACGGGCCTCGGCGAGCAAGGAGCTCGGCTCGATGTGCTCGAGCACGTCGAGGCACACGCACACCGAGAAGGCCTCGCTCGGCAGCGGTGTCGCTCGGGCGACGTCGGCGTGGATGAGCCGCATGGTGGGGTGGCGCTTGCGTGCGGCGGCGAGCAGCGACAGGTGCGCGTCGACCGCCGTGACTCGATAGCCGAGCGAGGCGGCGTGGGCGGCGAAGGCCCCCGCGCCGCAGCCGAGCTCGACCAGCTCGGAACCGGGCGGCGCCAGCGCGACCAAGCGGCGCGCCAGCAACGCCAAGCGCGGCGGAAACCAGAAGTGGTCGCGCTCGAGCGCGAGCAAATGGGCGGCGCGCGCGTCCGTGAAGCCCGCGGGCTCGACGGCCTCCTCGGTGCGCTCGATGCCGTCGACGACCATCAAGGGCACGCGGCCAGCTCCCTGCGCGCGGGCTCGAGCGAGGGATCGAGCGCGAGCGCGCGTTCGAGGCGCGGTCGCGCGTCGGCGCACCCCCTGCTCCTGCGCAGCACCTGCCCGAGCATCAGCTCTGCTTGCGCGCTCGAGGGGTCGAGCTCGGCGAGCTCGCGGAATACGCCCTCGGCCGCGCCGAAGCGACGTTCGTCGAAGTAGCGCTGGCCGACACCGACGGCGGCTTCGGTGAGCAGCGGCGCGAGCGCTGCGAAGCGCTCGGGCTGGTCGCGTACCGCCTGTTTGGCCCGGGCATAGGCCTCCGGCCAGAGCGCCTTGGCCACCTCGACGTCCTTCCTGCGCCCCGCCTGCCGCCCCAGCAGCGCCAGGGGTGCCAGGTCATCGGGCGAAGCGCGCATCGCGCGGATGGCGGCGCCGACGCCCGCGACGTCGTCATTGCGCGCGAACGCCACCTTCGCGCTCTCGAGCGCACGCGCGCTCGTCTCCGGCCCGCCCTCCGCGCGCTCGGCGCGACGGACCATCAACATGCGGCCCTGGAAGCCGAGCACCGGCCTGTAGTTGTCCAGGTAGTACCGGTCGATCAGCGGCGCGTAGCTCTTGAGCAGACCGGCGGCGTCTCGGCTCACGCTGCTCGCGTGCTCGTAGAGCACGAACGCCGGCGGACGCTTGGCGACCTCGTCGAGGTACTGCTGCTGCGCCGGCACGCTTTTGAAGTCCTCGGCGAGGATGAACAGGTGTCGGCTCGGGCGCTTCCGCGCGCTCACGTGGTTCGCCCCCGTCGCGAACGGGATGGCCTCGAGCGTGTCGTCCGGCGCGGAGTGGAGGCAGGCCACCTCGATCAGGTCGGAGGTGCGGTCCGTCGCATAGGCAACGTAGGGGACGCCGCAGGGGTTTACGTACGCGACTTCAATGCGCAGCACGCCGGCCGACCAGCGCAAGGCCTGCGCATGCAGCGCTACGTTGCCGACCAACAGCATCGCCACCGCGACCGCGGCGAACGGTGCCGCCCGCTTGTGCCGTTCCGATCGCAGGTGATGCAGCGCCACCGTCGCGGCGAGCAGGAAGGCAAAGGCCTGCTGCGTCGCGTGGTACGGGTCAGGCCTTACCCACAGGTATTGCGGCATGTTGAGGAGGGCCCAGCCGAGGACGAGGGCAAGCTCGATGGTGCGGCTGCCGAGCCGCTCCCGCCTCGCGCTGAACGCGAGGGCCACCGCGAGCACCGCGAGCGCCGCCATCGATCCGTAGGCCATCCAGGCGTTGCCCGTGTCCGCGTCGAGCGAGAACGCGGACGACGGCGACGGCAGCGACCACCGCAGCGGGGACTCCGTCCGTTCGGCGGCGATGCCCACCACGCCGAGCAGGCGTCCCAGGTACCGCGTGAACACCTCAGCGTCGGACAGCCAGAGGCCAACCAGCAGGACGGCGCCCACGAACGCCGCGCAGAACGCGGTGAACAACCGCGCGACGGTGGCCCAAGAGAGGTCGCGGCGCATGCGCGCGGCGATCAGCATGGCCACGCCTAGCGCCAGACCTGCATAGAAGACGTCGACGCGGAACAAGAGCCCCGCGGCGCTCGCAGCGACGAAGACCGCCCAGGCCCCGCGGCTGCGCGAGCGCCACCACCACAGCGCCGCGGCCAACACGCCAAGCTGCAGCAGGCGAACGTAGAACTTGTAGAACGGCCCCGGCACCAGCGCGGTAGCGAGCGCGAGCAGCACCGCCCATCGCCGTGGCGCGACGCTCTTGAGGCTCAGGTACGCGAGCCCCGCGGAGAGCGACAGCCCGACCGCCATGAGCGCGCGAAACGCCGTCACCGAGTTACCGGCGAGCTTGGAGAAGCCGGCGAAGCCGCCGAACATCGGCGGCAGGTACGAGTGCAGCTCGACGTCGAGGTAGGGCCGGTCGCCGGCCAGCAGCCGCTCGACGACGTAGTACAGGTACCCCTCGTCCGCGAGGTCGTACGGGGACTGGAAGATGAACAGGCTCAGGTAGGCGAACGAGAAGGCCACCACGAGCAGAAAGAGCGCCGCGTCCGAGTCGACGGTGCGCCGCAGCGCGGCCAGCTTCATGGTCCCGTGACCTGGTGCCTCCGCACGTCGTCGCGGATGGCCGCGGCGAGGCGCGTGTGCGCGGCCTGTCGCTCGCTTGCCGTGCGCAGTCGCAGCGCATCCCACGCCAGCTCGATCCTGGCCAACTCGGGCGCGATGTCTCGCTGGGCGAAGTCGCGCTGAAACGAGCGCCGCGCGAACGTGAACCGGCAGTCGAGCCGCTCGAGCGCGGCGAGCAAGAGCGTGAAGGGGACGGGCGCCCCCGCATCGAGGCGTGTCAGGCCCGCGACGCCGAGCGCGTGGCTCGCGAACGCCTCTCGGATGCGGTCGACGGTGCCGTCGACCAAGGCCTCGAAGATGCTGTGGCTGCCGCGCGCGATGGCGAGGTCGTTCAGGCCCACGTACACCATCGAGAGCGGGAAGGTGGCGAGCTCACGCGCGCGCGCGCACGCCTGTGGCGTCTCGACGAGGATGGCGGCCTCGGCGCGGCCGTCGAGCAGGTGCAAGAAGACCTCGACCTGGCGCGGGCTCTTGACCATCGGCAAAAACAGCGTCGTCGCGCCCGCCTCCACTGCCTGATCGACCTCGGCCGCCGACCAGGGCCCGAGCTCGTTCAGCCGGCAGCTCACGTGGCCGTCCACGGCCTGGCGCAGCGCGCGCAGCTCGGCCACGCCGTGCTGATTCACCTGGGTATCGAAGCCGCGCTGCCGCTCCGCTTTGCCCTTGCTCTCCCAGTCAACGATGAAGCGGCGCACGCCCGATCGGGACGCGCGCGCGGCGAACGCCGCGTCCGAGAAGAACAGGATCGGTTCGAGGCGGCTCAGAGCGCCGCCGCGGTGATGGCGAGGAAGGAGCGCGGCGCGCCAAGCCGCGTCAACCATCGATCGGCGGCCGCGCCCGCGGGCGCGTTGTAGAGCGCAGGCGGCAGGTGGCCATACTTCTCGATCTCGGGCGCAGCGAAGCCGGCGGCCAGGAAGGCTCGGCGCAGGGCACGGGGGTGCATCTGGAACAACGCCGGCTCACCCGCGAAGCGCATGTGCGGCGTGAGCGCCACCTGCAGCGCATAGAGCGGGTTGTGCCCGTAGGGCTCGATGAAGACCGCGACGCCGCCCGGCGTCATGGCGCGGCGGACGCCGGCCAGCGTGTCGGCCAGCTCGGCGAAGTGATGCAAGACGAAGAAGCCGACGACGAAGCGGAACCGACCAGGCATCGACGCGCCGAGCGCCGCCGCGTCGCCTTCGGAGACGTGCAGCCGCTCGGCCGGCAGCGCGGTGCGCAGCCGGTCGGCCAGCACCGGCGACAGCTCGTTGGCGGTGACGTCGAAGCCGTGCTCGCGCAGCGCGCGCGTGTAGCGGCCCTCGCCGGCGCCGATCTCGAGGACGTCGGCGCCCTCGGGCGCGCCGAGCCGACGCGTCGCCTCGTGGAAATGGCGGGCGACGTAGGGCGTCTCGACCACGCGGATGGACTCGGGTGGCACCGAGAAATACTTGCGTTGCCAGTCCAGCTCGGCTGCTCGTGTCGTCATCATGGTCGAGCCCTCCCCGAGGGCGCGAACCATACTGCCGAGCGGCGCGCGCGCAAGGCCGCTCGCCGCCGATCCGGCGGGACTCGGCTGCGTTGACGGGCCGGTAGGCACACCCTAGCTAGGCGAATGCCGGCACTTCGGGATGCGCGCGTGGTGGTCACGGGGGCCGCGGGCTTCGTGGGTGCGCACCTGGTCGACGCCTTTTCGCGGCAAGGAGCCAGCGTCGTGGGTCTGGTGCGGTCGGAGACGAACGCGTGGCGCCTGCGGGAGGTCGCATCGACCGAGACGGTCTGCTGTGAACTAGGTGACGAGCGCGACACCGCTGGCACCTTTGCGCGCCTCGCCCCCGACATCGTCGTCCACGCCGCGGTCGAACGACCACCCAAGGGCCCGGCATGGCATGACGTGTTCGCCCGCACGACGTCGTCGCTCTCCTGGAACGTCGTGACCGCGGCGCATCGCGCGCGCGCAGCCAGAGTGGTCTGGCTGACGACGCAGTACGAGTACCCCGCGTGCGCCAGCCCTGCCGCGGAGCACGACCACCGCCCGCCGGACACCTTCTATGGTGCGGTCAAGCTCGCCGCGAGCCTGGTGGCGCGCCGCTACGCGGACGACATGGGCATGGCGTTGACTTGCCTGCGCCTGTTCTCGGTCTACGGCCCGCTCGAGAGCGAGACGCGCTTCGTCCAGGTGGCGCTGCGCGCCGCGCTCAGCGGCGCGATGCTGCCGCTCACGGCCGCCGATCCGGTGCACGACTTCGTCCATGTCGACGACGTGGCACGCAGCGCCGTCATCGCGGCGACCCATGCGGCCGCCCCCGGACGGATCTTCAACGTCGCCAGCGGGACCGGCACCTCGAACCGCGGCGTGGTCGCGTGCATCGAGAGCCTCGTCGGCCGCCCCATCGAGACCCGCACGGGAGCGTTCGCCGCCAGCGAGCGCGATCGAGGCGAGTGGCGCGCCGACGTGCGTCAGGCAGAAGAGCAGCTCGGCTTTCGCGCGACCGTCTCGCTCGAGGAGGGGCTGGCGCGAAACCTGGCGTGGCTGCGTGGCAGGCTGCCGTCGTGATTCCGGTGAGCGTCGTGGTGCCGCTCTACCGAAGCCGCGGCACGGTCACGGCGCTCCACCAGCGCCTGTGCGACGCGCTCGGCGAGGAGCGCTTCGAGATCCTGTTCGTCGACGATCACTGTCCGGAGCGGTCGTATGACGTGGCGGAGCAGCTCGCCGGCACCGACCCTCGGGTGCGCGCGGTCCGCCTGCAAGAGAACGTCGGCCAACAGCGCGCCGTGGTCTTCGGTGTCAGCGCGGCTCGCGGCGCCCACGTCGTGGTCATGGACGCGGACCTCCAGGATGACCCCGCCGTCGTCCCCACGCTGCTCGCGCGCGCGCGCGCCGGCGCCGACGTCGTGTTCGCCACACGCGCCGGGCGGTATCAGAGCGCGCCTCGGCTGCTCACGTCGCGCGCGTTCAAGCGGCTGCTGACCCTGCTCACCGGGCTGCCCGACAACGCTGGCATGTTCCTGGTGATGACCGCCGACGTGGCGAGGAAGCTCGCTGCGCACGCCACCGCGACACCCTACGTGGTCTTCCTGGCCGCGCACGGCGCCGGTCGCGTCGATGCCGTCACCGTCGGCCGCTCGGCGCGCACGATCGGCAGCTCCGCCTACACGAGCCTCGGTCGGCTCCGCGCCGCGCTCGCCGCGTTGCGTTGTGTCGCGGCGACGAGGATCGGCGTGACGACCGCGAACGCGGCGCCGGCCGTCGAGCGCAGCGTCGCCTGGTGACGGCACCGTCCCACCGGCGGAACGCCGCGGCACTCGCCGGAACCTGACAGCGCGGGGTCGCCGCGTTCGGACGCGCCGGCACGGTCGGTGCGCCTCTTGCGTTGCTCCAAGCATCACCGACCGCCAACCGTGAGCCGGAGCACACGCCATGACCACCACCGCCGCCAATACCCCCAAGCCGAGCCCCTCGACCAACCCGCAGCGCGCCTCGGTGCCGCCGTCCGGGCCCCCGCCCACCGGCGCCGACGGCACGCCGCACTCGCCCGAGCCGTCGATCGGCGAGCTGCTGCTCGACAACGTGAAAGACAGCGCGGCGACGGTGGCGGACACCTACTTGACCACCACCGGCCTGCGGCCCGCCTTCGAGACGCAACGTCAGCTCTGGCAGGGCGCAGCACGTGTCGTCGACGGCGCGCCAGTGCTCGACGTCATCGGCGACATGGTGGTCCCGAAAGGTGTGCGCGCGGCGGCCTCGTTCATCGCCGGCATCGACACCATGAAAGAGGGCGAGAGGATCGCCTGCTCCGTCGAGGCGACCGGCGCCATCGAGGGGATCGCCCTTCGCCGCGAGGTGGAGGTCAGCATCACGAAGGGAGTGCGCGGCTTCGAGGTCGCGCTCGAGGACGCTGGCGCCCTCGGCCTGATCGCCGCGGAGGACGGCCACGGCGGTTCGGTCGACGCGGGCGCCTTCGAGGGGGTCGGGCGCGGCATGACCATCGAGGTCGAGACGCTCGGCGAAGCGAAGCGGCTGGCGGCGGAGCTGGCCTTGGCGAGCAACTCGAGCGCTGGCGCGCTCATCGAGGGCTACCGGCTGACGCACCCAGGGCTGAAAGAGGTCGAGCTGTCGGCCGACCTCGTGGCCGAAGCCGGCGTTTCGCTCGAGAGCACCGCGGCCGAGGCCGGCTTGGAGGCGGCCGCGGGCCTGGGGAGCAGCGCCAGGTTCGTCGCTGGCGACGCCCCCGAGCTGGTGGTGTCGACCGGCGTCGCCCTCGAGGGCGACGCGGACCTGTCGCTGCTGCTCGGCGGCGCCAACCTCGGCAAGAGCGCTGGGGTCGAGGGCAAGGTCTCGAGGGAGCTGCACTTCCCGCTGCCGAAGGGCACCGCGGCGGCCGACCTGCCGGCGCTGCTCGCGCACGGCGACGCCTTCGCACACCAGCCGCGCGTGAGCTGGGCGCTCGAGGCCACGCTGCAGCGCCTCGACGGCAAGCAGCTCGTCATCGAGGGGACGCTGCGCCGCGGAGATGACGCTCTCGAGATCGAGGAGGGAAGCGTCGAGTGGCGCAGCGCCAGCGGCCACCACGTCGGCGCAAGCGAGATGCACCAATCGACCGGCGCTGAGGGCTCGCTCACCTTCGAGCGCTCCATTCCGCTGCGCCGCGAGGAGTTCACCAACGGCGCCGAGCTCGGGCGCGCGCTGCGCTCGCTGCACGCCGAGATGACGCGTGCGCTGTGAGCGTCCGATGACCGACGGTGGAGCGCGCCGTCAATGCCAGTCGACGAACGCGCCGATCACCGCCGCCGCGCCGAGCGCAACCACGGTGGCACCGGCGCCGACCGCGAAGGCGCCGCCGGCGCGCCCGGCGGTGGCCGGATCGTTGGCCGTGAGCGCCAGCACGCCCGCGCCGGCCGTGGCAACCGCGAGCACGCCGCCCGCGCCGGCGGCCGTCCAGAACACCCAGGTCGGCAAGGGCGACGCCGCCATGTCGGCCGCGAAGCCCCGCACGTCGATGGGCGGTGCTCCATCGGCGACGGAGTGCTCGGGGAAGAGCTGGTCGACCACGTCGGGCAGGCTGACGAGCGGGCTCGTGTGGTCCTGCGCCAGCGCCGACGTGCGCGCGGCGAACAGCTCGCCGCCGCTCTCCGCATCGTGGCGACTTACCGTGAGCGTCCATAGGCCGCCGTCGGCCGCGGCGCGACCAATGAGGAAGGCATCGACGTCGAGTGCGCGCGCGACTTCGGCCAGACACCGGTGATCGTCTTTGCAGCCAGGCGCGGCGGTGTCGAGCGAGCCCGCCACCTCGTGGGCCGCCAGCACCAGCAGGCCGTCGCGCCGCGTCAGCTCGGCCGCCACAGCGTCATCGAGCACGGCAGCGACGCGCGCCGGCACACCACTCGACAAGAATGGAAACACCGCCACGGTGACGCGCGCGGGCGCCTCGTCGTCGTCGTGGTCATCGCCGTCGCCGCCGCGGTCGCGCACCACGGGTGGCGGCGCGTCGGGATCGCGCGCCAGCTCGAGGCGCACACGAAGGGCCGTGCCCACCTCCACCTCGATCTCTCGGGTCTGCGACAGGAAGCCGGGCAGCGTCGCGTACACGCGGTGCGGCCCCGGCGGCAGCGTGATCGGCGCCGCGAGCGGCGCGGGCCCGCGAAATAGGTCGTCGACCATGACGCTGGCGCCGCTCGGCACGACGTCGACCACGAGCTGCCCAAGCAGCCGCTCGGGGGCGAGCAGCAGCATCACCAGTCGCTCCACGGCCGCGTCGCGCGCCAACCCGGGCGACGGCAGGCGCAGCCGTTGTGGCGCCGCCGCTGCCGTCTCGGCGGCCACGTCGAGCAGGCCGAGCGTCAGCGTGTCGTCGCTCGCGAGCGCCCCTACCAGCACGCGCGCCGCGCCGGCCAGGCCGCCCATGCGCCTCGCGCACTCGACCACGCCGAGGTCGCACGACAGCCCGAGCGCCTCGGCGCTGCGCAAGGCTTGCGCGGTCGCCTCGTGCGCCTGCACCGACGCGTACCGCCCGGCCGCGAGCCTGACGCGATCCTCGACGCTCTGTCGGGCCGCTACGGTTGCGTCGCCGCCAATCGGCAGGACCGTCAGCGGCCGGCCCGCCGTCGGCGGATCGGCGGCGCGCGCCGCGGGCGCGAGCAGCACCAGCGCAATGACGAACAGCGTTCGACGCACCCGCGCAGGTTAGCGAGCTTGCCCGCAGCGCGCGAGGCACTGCGTGATGAGCGCGCGCACGTCGCGCTCCCTCGTGCCGCTCAGGCGATCGACGTCCCGGGTGGTGGAGCGCAGCGTGTGCGCGCACGGATCGTCGCAGCGCTCGAGCTTGCGCAGCAGCGCCGACAGGCGAGGCGGCGCTGGCGGCCGTTTGCCGACATCGTTACCCGCGCCCGCGTCCAGTACGCGTTCGGCGACGACGGGCGGCGCGGGCGCCGGCTCCACAGGCGGCCGCTCCACGACGACCGGTGTCGACGGCGGCGCGTCGCGCGGCGGCGCGACGACAGGCCCGGCGTCGACGACGCCGACGACCGCGGCGGAGGTCGGCAGCAGCACGACGACGAGCGCAAGCACGGCCACCAGCGCGGCGGCGGTGGCGATGGCCACCGCCGGGGCGAGCGATCGCCGGGGCGCGACCCGCTCGGTGGCGGTCGACGACGACGCCGGCGCGCCGTGGTGCGCAGGCGCACGCACGCGCTCCGTGGCCGCCGGCGGCTCCGGCGGGCCGCTCGGCGCGCTCGTCCTGCGCACCGTCTCGGCCATGGCCAGCTCCGGGATCGTCGAGGGCGCCATCGTGATGGTGGGCGAGGGCGGTTGCTCACGCGCCAGCAGCGCCTCGATGGCGCGCACCTCCTCGAGCGCGATGCTCATCACCGGGCTCGACACGTCGGGCGGCAAGGTGTCGCTGCCGGTGCGCGCCGTCTCGATGCGGGCCAGCTCCGGCTGCGCCAGCTCGGTCACGAGCTCGCCGAGGCGAGCGGCCGCGTCGACGGCGCCGCCGCGGGCGCCGAGCACGCGCGCGATCTGATCGCGCAGCGCGCCCGCCGTGGCGGTGCGCTCGTCGACGCGCGGGGCGATCGCCGCACCGACGACCGCGCGCAGATCGGGCGCCAAGCGCTGCACTCCCGATGGCACGTAGGTGCCGGCGCCGGCGCGCAGCCAGATCTGATCGTGTTTGAGCGAGCCCCAGTAGCGCTCGCCGGTGAGCAGCTCGTAGAGCACCACGCCGAGCGCGAACACGTCGGAGCGTTCGTCGAGCGCGCGGCCGGTCGCCTGCTCGGGTGACATGTAGGAGAGCTTGCCCAAGACGACGTCGCGCTCGGTCTGCGCCTCCTTCATCGACGACAGCGCCAGGCCGAAGTCGATGATCTTGACGGTGCCGTCGACGGCGCACATCAGGTTATGCGGCGAGATGTCGCGATGGACGATGCCGAGCGGCGCGCCGGTGAGCGGGTGGCGCGCCTGGTGCGCGAACGCGAGCCCGTCGGCGGCGCAGCCGACGATCCACAGCGCCAGATCCTCGTCGATCGGGTGCCCCGCCTCGGCGGCGCGCGCCGCCAAAAGACGCACGTCGAGGCCCTCGACCACCTCGAGCGCAATGAACAGCGTGTCGCCGACGCTGCCGGCGTCGACGGTGCGGCAGACGCACGGGTGGGACAACAGCAAGGCCACGCGGCTCTCGTCGACGAAGCGGGTGCGCGCCTCGGCGTCCGCCACCAAGCCCTCGCGCAGCGTCTTGACCACGCACAAGGGCGGCGCGCCCGGCACGTCCTCGGGGCGCGCCAGCCACACCTCGCCCATGCCGCCGCGCGCGAGCGGCTCCACCAGCAGATAGCGGCCGAGGCGACGGACGGCGCCCATCGACGGGAAAGCTAGCAGAGGACGGGGCCGGTGCGACTGCAGCGCCGGCGAAAATCGCGCCGCAGGCGGTGCACGGTGCCGCAGCTATCAGCGCCAGTGACGTCGAGGGCGCGCGTTGACAGCCCCGGGCGGAGCCCTTACCCGCAGCGCCATTCGGGAGGTCTCCATGCGCACGCTTCGCACCTCGATCACGCTCACGCTCGCGCTTGCCGTTGCCGCGGCGCCGGCGCTCGCCGGCAACGTCTCGCTCACCGACCCCAAGGGCGACGACAACGGGCCCGGCAGCTACCTCTACCCGACCGACGCCGCCTACAAGAAGGGCAGCTTCGACCTCACCGACGTCGAGGTGAAGGACAAGGGCGCCGAGCTCGAGATCACCATCGGCGTCAACGCGTCGATCGAGGACCCGTGGGAGAGCGCCAAGTGGCCCACGCCGGGCAACGGCTTCTCGCTGCAGATGTTCCAGATCTACGTCGACCTCGACGGCAAAGCGGGCAGCGGCGAGCAGCAGGCGCTGCCCGGCATGAACGCCACCTTCGCCGACGACGCGCGTTGGGAGAAGGTGCTGGTGGTCTCGCCGCAGGCCAACAAGGAGATCAGCTCTCGGCTCGAGCAGAAGGCCAAGGGGCTGAAGGACAAGGTGGTGTTGCCGAGCAAGGTGACCGCCAAGGGCAAGAAGGTGACGGCGCTCGTCAAGAAGGCCGACCTGCTCGGCGCCACCGCGCCCGAGAAGGCCGGCTGGCAGATCCTGCTGTCGTCGAACGAGGGCTACGACAAGGAGCCGAACAACGGCGTGCTGGCGCGCATCGTCAACGAGTTCGAGGGCCAGCACCGGTTCGGCGGCGGCGACGACGGCGACAGCGACCCGAACTTCCTCGATTGTCTGGCCGGCAAGGCCAAGGGCGGCGACGACGAGAAGGCGGCGCAGGCGGCCATGCTCAAGTTCGACGCCAA
Organism: Deltaproteobacteria bacterium; assembly: GCA_016177705.1. Taxonomy (GTDB): domain Bacteria; phylum Myxococcota; class UBA727; order UBA727; family VGSZ01; genus JACOUT01. The sequence goes on along the minus strand of JACOUT010000011.1, from coordinate 184,725 downwards.
GGCCAAGAAGCGCCCGGTGCTGTCGATGGTCCGCCTGTGACGAGAGGGCCTGCGGCCGCAGCGGCGCTGCTCGCGGCCGCCGCGCTCGCGCTGCCGGCGCTCGCACAGGAGACGCCGGAGACGCCCGAGCCTGCCGGCGATCGCGAGACCGCGCCCGCGCCCGACCCGGCCGAGCCGGCGGTGTCCGACGCGTTGCGCGCCGAGATCGACCGCATCGTCGACGAGAAGCTGAGCGCGCGCATGTCGGAGCTGGGGGGCGCGGCGTCGGGCGGCGGCGCGACCGCCGAGGCTCCGCCGCCGGTGTCGTTCACGCTCAAGGGCGACTTCTTCACCAAGGTGCTGTTGCGCAACAACACCTCGGGCGGCTGCGTCTCCTACGGCAACCCGGCGCCCGAGGGCGACAATTTCGCGGGCGACAACGGCATCTGCTCGGAGCTCGGCCTCACCATTACCGGGCGCGTGTCCGACAGGGTCGAGGCGGGCGCGCACATCCAGTCGCGCTTCGGCGCCGAGTGGGCCGACTGGTACGAAAACGGCGACGAACGCGACGGCGCCGACGGCAGCGGTGAGAGCCTGGGGCAGAACCACGCCGCCTACCTGCAGTTGCGCGGCGTCTACCTGCGCATCGCGCCGCCCATCCCGACGGTGAGGAGCGTCCACGTCGGCGCCACCGACCTCGGCATGTGGAACCCGTGGACCATCGGCAAGGCCCGCTACACCGAGCGCGACAACGCGCGCGCGGCGCTGCTCGACGGCAGCTTCGGCGCGCCCTTCTCCTACACGCTCGGCGTCATCGCGTTGCCCAAGCTCTACGGCGGCCCGGGCTACACCACCGGCATCGCCGACCCGCTGATCGACAACCCCTTCTGGCAGCGCGACTTCGCCTGGGCCGCCAAGCTCAAGCACGAAAACGACTGGTTCGGCCTCGAGCACGTCACGAGCGCGGTGCTCGACGAGGAGGCCGACCTCGACGACCCGGACGCGGTCGGCTCCACCAACGCCATCGACCCACGCGACGGCGCGGTGGTCACCAACCTGCGCTACGTCAACACCAACCACACGCTCGAGCTCGAGAGCAACGCCATCGACTGGCTCGGGCTGTCCGCGCTGGTCGGCTACTCCTACTCGCGCACCGACGACGCGCTCGTCTTCAATTCGGTGTCGGGCGCGCAGGGCTTCACCCCCGCGCCCATGGGCGAGCACCACGGCTACGCGGCGGTGGCGCGGGTCGAGCTGTTCGATCCAGCCGACATCGACCTCGACCTCCAGCTCGAGTACTTCAACATCGGCACCGACTGGGTGGCGGTGATGGGCTCCCGGCGCGAGGCCGACGTGCTGTTGACCGACGGCTTCGTCGACGGCCAGGTGCCGACGCTCAACGTCGCCAACGAGTTCCAGGACTTCACCGAGGCGTTCTACGAGCCCGTCGTCGGCTGGCACGGCACCACCGCGGTGGTGAGCTGGCGCCCCGGCGCGCTCGAGCTGTCGGGCGAAGGCACCTTCCTCGAGTACAACACCGACACCGGCGCCGGCTCGCTCGACACCGACAAGACCTACCCCGACTTCTTGTCCACCGACGGCATGACCGACACCGACCTGTTCACCTTCGCCAACACCAACGATCGGGGCCGCGACCCGCGCAGCGTCTACCACGAGCACCAGAACCGTCGGACCATCATCACCGTCGCCAAGGGCGCCTACACGCTCGACGTCTTGAAGACCGTCGTACTGCGCGCCAAGAGCAAGCTCATCTACGACACCGACCAGCGCGACCAGTCGATCGAGGAGGCCGACAACTACGCCGGGCTGTTGTTCTTCGAGAAGGCGAGCGTGGAGGCGCCCATCACCGACGAGTTCTCGGCGGCGCTCGGCTACGGCTTCGATGCCTGGTTCGAGGAGCACCGGAGCGGCGAGGTGATCGCGGGCGCGGCGGACTACCCGAGCTACGTCACGCTCAAGCACAAGGTCTTCACCGACCTGCGCTACGCGTTTGGCGGTGCCAACCTGTGGCTGCACGTCGAGTACCTCAACAAGGATCTCGACGCGACCGACAACCGCCTCGACCAGCGCGGGCTCGGCGTGCTGCGCGCCATCGGCACGGTGAGCGCCAGCTTCTAGCGGGCCGCCGGTCGGCGTTCGTTGCGAGAGGGCGGGTGGCGATCTAGTCACCGTCGCGTCGACGGAGGATCCCCTGGCCGCCATCTCGCTCAAGGGCATCGAGAAACGCTACGGCGACGTCGAGGTCGTCAAGCGGCTCGACCTCGAGATCACCGACGGCGAGCTGGTGGTGCTGGTCGGGCCCTCGGGCTGCGGCAAGTCGACGACGCTGCGCATGATCGCCGGGCTCGAGAGCGTCTCGGGCGGCGAGCTGTTGATCGACGGCGTGCGCGTCAACGACACGCCGCCGGGCGATCGCGACCTCGCCATGGTGTTTCAGAGCTACGCGCTCTACCCGCACATGAGCGTGCGCGACAACATCGCCTTCGGCCTGCGCGTGCGCAAGCTGTCGGCGAGCGACATCGAGGCGCGCGTCGCCGAGGCGGCCGCGTCGCTCGGCTTGTCGTCGCTGCTCGAGCGCAAGCCGCGCCAGCTCTCGGGCGGGCAACGGCAGCGCGTGGCCATGGCGCGCGCCATCGTGCGCCGCCCCAAGGCCTTCTTGTTCGACGAGCCGCTCTCCAACCTCGACGCCAAGCTGCGCCTCGAGGTGCGGGCGGAGATCGCGTCGCTGCGGCGGAAGACCGGCACCACCACCGTCTACGTCACCCACGATCAGGTGGAGGCGATGACGCTCGCCGACCGCATCGTGGTGCTCGACGCCGGCGTGGCGCAGCAGGTGGGGCCGCCGCTCGAGCTGTACCGCAGGCCCGCCAACACCTTCGTCGCCACCTTCCTCGGCACCCCCACCATGGCGCTGCTCGAGGCGCGCGCGGCGGGCGACGCGGCGCCCGCCGGCGCCGCCCGCGTGGGCGCGCGGCCGCACGACGCGCGCGCGCGTGCTCCGTCGACGCCGGTGGCGCCGGACGCGGTCAGGCTCGGCGATCTCGACATCGAGATCGTCGAGCGCCTCGGGCAGGAGAGCTTCGCCTTCGGGCGCCTGGTGGGCGCGCCGGCGACCGCCGAGCGAGTGGGCGCGTTGGTCGAGGACGACGACGTCAAGCCGGGGGTGCGCCTCGCGCTCGACGTGCCGCGCGCCAAGCTGCATTTCTTCGACGCGCAGGGTCGCCGCCTTGGCTGAGCGCCTCGTCGCCGCGGTGTTGGTTGCGGTCGCGCTCCTCGTCGCGCCGGGCGCGCCCGCGCAAGAGCCGCCTGCCGACGATGACCCCCGCCCCGAGCTGGTGCTGTGGCACGCCTACCGGGCGCGCGAGCAGGAGGCGCTCGAGCGCTTCGTCGTCGAGCTGAACCAGCGCGAGACGCGCTTTCGCGTCACGGTGTTGGCCGTCCCCTACGACGCGTACCTCGACAAGATCACCGCGGCCATCCCGCGCGGCCGCGGCCCCGACGTCTTCGTGGCGGCGCACGACACCATCGGCGACTGGGCCGAGGCCAAGACCATCGACACCGTCGACGACGTGCTCGACCCGCCGATGATCGCGCAGCTCCAGCCGGGGCTGGTGCCGGCGGTGCTCTACCGCGGCCACGCCTGGGGCGTGCCGCTCGCCTTCAAGTCGGTGGCGCTGTGGCGCAACACGTCGCTCGTGCCCGAGGCGCCGACCACGCTCGCCGAGCTGGAGGCCGCGGCCAAGAAGAACACGGGCGATGGTCGCTACGGCCTGGTCTACGAAAACCGCCTCTTCTACTTCCACGCGCCCTTTCTGTTCGGCATGGGCGGCCGCATCTTCGACGACGCCGGCCGGCCGACGCTCGATCGGCCAGAGAACGTCGCCAGCGTGCGCTACGCGCAGCGGCTGGCGCGCGAGATTGCGGTGGTGCCGCAGGAGACCAACGGCGCGCTCGTCACCTCGCTGTTCGTCGACGGCAAGGCGGCGATGATCCTGACCGGGCCCTGGGCGCTTGGCGAGATCGGCGAGGGCGTACCGGTGGCGGTGAGCCCCCTGCCCCGCACCGCGGACGGCAAGCCGCTAGTGCCGTTCTTGTCCGTCGAGGCCGCGTTCATCTCGGGCAAGACGCAGCGCCGGGAGCTGGCGGTGGAGCTGGTGCGTGCGCTCGCCGGCGCCGAGTGCAGCCGGCGCCGCCTGGTCGACGGCGCGCAGCCGGTGGCGCTGCGCGCGGCGTGGGCCACGCTCGACGACGCCTCGAAGGACGCTCCCATGCTGCGCGCCTTCCTCGCGCAGCAACGGGACGCCATCCCCACGCCCAACTCGCCCGCCATGAAGTCGGTGTGGAGCCCCTTCGACCTCGCGCTCGGCGCCGCGCTCGGCCAGGGCGTCGACCCGCAGGTGCCGCTGCAGGAGGCGCAGGCCAAGGTAGCCGCGGTGGTGCAGGCGATCGAGACCGGGCCGCAGACCGGTTCGAGCGAGGGCTTCGCCATCTTCGTGGTCGTCACGGCGCTGTTGCTCGGCGGCGCTGTCGTGTTCGGTGTGGCGCGCTACGGCCCGGCGCGCCTGGTGCGCGACGCGGCGGCGCAGAAGGCGGCGTACCTGTACGTCGCGCCCGCCATGCTCGGCATGGCGCTCCTGGTGTTCGTGCCCTTCGCCGTCGGCATCGGCATGGGCTTCTTCGAGCACACCTGGGGCAGCTACACCTTCGTCGGCCTGGAGAACTTCCGCCGCATCCTGGCCGGCGGCGACTCGCGCTTCTTCGCCACCCTCGGCATGACGGTGCTGTGGACGGCGTCGAACGTGGTGCTGCACGTCGTGCTCGGCGTGGCGCTGGCGCTGTTACTCAGCCAAGCGCGGCTGCGCTTTCGTGCGCTCTACCGCGTGCTGTTCATCGTGCCGTGGGCGGTGCCGAACTACATCACGGCGCTGATCTGGAAAGGCATGTTCCACCCCGAGCTCGGCGCCATCAACCAAGCGCTCCACCTGCCCGGCTTCTCGTGGATGAACGAGACTTGGAGCGCGTTCCTCGCCAACCTGATCACCAACACCTGGCTCGGCTTCCCCTTCATGATGGTGATCGCGCTCGGCGGCCTCACCTCGATCCCCAAGGACCTGTACGAGGCCGCCGCGCTCGACGGCGCTTCCGCGTGGCGCCGCTTCACCTCGATCACGCTGCCGCTTTTGATGCCCACGCTCGCGCCCGCCATCGTGCTCGGCACGGTGTGGACCTTCAACATGTTCAACGTCATCTACCTGGTGAGCGGCGGCGCGCCCCAGGGCAGCACCGACATCCTCATCACCGAGGCGTTCCGTTGGGCCTTCGAGCGCGGCCAGGGCGGCGCCTTCGGCTACGCCGCCGCCTACTCGACGCTCGTGTTCCTCATGCTCGTCGGCTACACCACCGCCGCCAATCGGGTCGCGGCCAAGGTCGCGGAGGTGCGGCCGTGAGCGCGCGCGACGACGGCGGCATGGCGGGCGCGCGCTCGAGCCTGCTGGTCGGGCTGGCGAGCCACGCGCTGCTGGTCGCCGTCGGTGTGGTGGTGCTCTACCCGGTGCTGTGGGTGCTGCGCATGGCGCTGACGCCGTCGCAGTCGTTCGCCTCCGGGCTCTCGCCCATCCCCACCACGGTGTCGCTGCAGAACTTCGTCGACGTGGTCGGGCACCACGACCTCGGCGGCCGCTGGATCTTCGGCGTGCAGCTCTACAACTCGCTGGCGGTGTCCGCGGTGTCGGCGCTGATCGGCGTCGCGCTCGCCACCACCGCCGCGTACGCCTTCTCGCGCTTCGCCTTCCCCGGCAAGCGCCTCGGCATGGGCGCGCTCTTGCTCACACAGATGTTCCCCGGGACCATGATGATGATCCCGCTCTACATCCTGCTCGACGAGCTGCACCTGCTCGACACCCAGCTCGGCTTGTCGTTGGTCTACGCGACCACGTCGATCCCGTTCTCCACCTGGCTGTTGAAGGGCTACTTCGACACCATCCCCATCGACCTCGAGGAGGCGGCGCGCATGGACGGGGCGTCCACCGCGCGCATCTTCTGGTCGATCATCCTGCCGCTGGCGCGCCCCGCCGTCGCCATCACCTTCCTGTTCTCGTTCATGCAGGCGTGGAACGAGTTCATCCTGGCGGCCAAGCTGATGAACTCGGAGGCGAGCTACACGCTGCCGGTGGTGCTGCGCGGCTTCGTCGGCGACAAGAGCACCGCGTGGGGCCACTTCGCGGCCGGCGCCACCGTGGTGTCGGCGCCGGTGATGGTGCTGTTCTTCTTCTTGCAGCGCCACCTGGTGGAAGGGCTCACCGCCGGCGGCGTCAAGGGTTGAGCGCCCCGCCCGACAGATGTTGGACGCGTGACACCAGCTCCGGCAGCACCACGCCCGCCTGGCCCGGCAGCCAAATGCCCTCGAAGGCTCGCTCCGGCCCCACCTCGACGACGCGCGCGCCCGCCTCGGCGGCGATCTCGGGGATGGTCGCCGCTGGATAGACCAGCCCCGAGGTGCCGACCACGAGCACGGCGTCGGCCCGCCGCGCCTCGTCCTGCGCCCGCTGCCACGCCGGCTCGGCGAGCGCCTCACCGAACATCACCACCGACGGCCGGTGACGCGGCTGCGTCAAGTCGCCCGCGCGCGGCAGCCCGATGAGCGGCAGCATGGCGCGCGCGATGCGCGAGCGTTTGAAGGGCCCGCGCTGCGCGCGCGCCAGGGCGTCGGCGATGCGCGCCAGCTCGGGGCGCTCGAGGCGGCGCAGCGCACGCCCTTCTGCGTCGACGATGTGAAACAGGCTGCCGTGGATCTCGTGCACGCGGCTGCTGCCCGCCGCCTGGTGCAGCTCGTCGACGTTCTGCGTGATCACCGACAGCGCGCCGCCGCGCCCGGCGACACCGCGCTCCAGCTCGAAAAGCGCCTGGTGGCCCGGGTTGGGCGCGGCGCACGCGATGGGCCCGACCAGCTCTTCGAGGAAGCGCGCCAGCCGCGCCGGGTCGGTGGCGTAGAGCTTGGCCAGCCCCATGGGCGTGCCGAACTCTTCGGGCGAGTAGCGCTGCCAGAAGCCGCCCTCGGTGCGGAAGGTGTCGATGCCGCTCTCGGCGGAGACGCCCGCGCCCGAGAACACCACGATGCGGCGCGCCTCCTTGAGCGCGCGCGCGGCCTCGTCGAGCGCGGTCACCGCGGGGCGCCTGCGCGCGTCATGGCTTCCACGCGACGTCGCCGGCGCCGCCCTTGGCGTTGCACAGCCGCGCCCAGGCGAACAACAGATCGCTCAAGCGGTTCAAGTAGGCGAGCAGTTCCTTGCGCACGCGCACGCGCCGACGGCCGAGCGCGACCACCTCGCGCTCGGCGCGGCGCACCAGCGCGCGCGCCAGGTGCAGCCGCGCAGCGGCGTCGGTGCCGGTGGGCAAGACGAAGGTCGCGAGCGGCGGCGTGGCGGCCGTGGCGGCGTCGATCTGCTCTTCAAGCTCCCGCACGCGCGCTGCGCCGAGGCGCGCGGTCAGGCGCGCGCCGAGCTTCTTTTGCTGCGCCGGCGGCGTCGCCAGCTCGGCGCCGGCGGCGAACAGGTCGCTCATCACGCCGTCGAGCTGCACCACCAGCTCCGCTGGCAGATCGCGCGCCGCGCGCGCCACACCGACGGCGGCGTTGGCCTCATCAATGGCGCCGTAGGCGCAGACGCGCGCGTGGTCCTTCTTGACGCGCGCGCCGCCAAACAACCCGGTCTCGCCGGCGTCACCTTGCCGCGTGTACAGCTTCATCGCCCGGACGCGGCCGATGGCGCGCCGCCCTCCGTCGGCTCCTCCGGCCACGCCACCAGCGCACCGACCACGGACGCCGCCGCCACCACGCCGGAGCCGATGGCGACCGCCGTGTAGATGTCGCGCAGCGCGCGGTCGGCGACCATCTCGCCGTGGGCGCTGGCGCGCTGCGCGAGGCGCGCCGACTGCGTCAGCTCCTCGCCGCCGGCAGTGCCGTAGCCGGCGAGCCAGCGGTTGCCGGTGGGGTCGACCTTGGCGACCGCGCCACCGAGCCGCGCGTCGCGCGCCAGGAACTCCTGCCGGTCGACGTAGTTCGCCTGCTGGCCGGCTGGTGCGACGTTGGTCTGGTCGAGGTCGTACCAGAGCGCGAGCCCACCAAAGGCCCCGGCCGCGCCGACGCCGACCGCAGCGAGGCCACCGAGCACGAGCGCCGGCAGCCCGGAGGGGGCGGCGGCCGATGCGGGAGCGTCGAGGTGGACGGTCGCCACCTCACCTTGCTCCACCTCCACGTCGAAGCCGCGCTCGGCGCCGTCCGGCGCGCGCACGACGACGCGGTGGTCGCCGACACGCGCGGCCGTGGGGCCGACGACGCGTAGCCCGTCGACCAGCACCTCTGCGTCGTCGGGCGCGCCGGTCACCACGATGCGGCCCGCCCAGGAGCGCGGGTCGAACGCACGCCGCAGCGCGCTCGCGACCACACCGGGGCCGTCGGACGGCGCCTGCCGCACCGTCTGGTGAAACACGCGCTTGCCCTCGCCGGTCTCCCGCACCGTCACATTGACGACGAAGCCGCCGCCCGTGCGGTCCTCAACGGAGACCAGCGCGACCTCGTCGAGCGGCAGCGTGGTAGCCTCCGCGACGTCGACCGCGCATCTGGCACTGAAGTCATCGCCGCAGCTGCGTGCCCCGTTGACCCTGACCTGGCGCCGCTTGAGCACCTCGGCGATCTCGATCTCGAGCGACGAGCGCAGGTCGGCGGTCCGCTGCGGGTCGCCCGAGGTGACCTCGATGGGCAGCACGCCGACGTCGGCGAATGCCGGGGGCGCGGCGCTGGTGAGCACGAGCGCGGCGACGAGGGCGCCGCGGAGATGGCACATGGCTGCTGCTATAGCACGGCGCCGCCGCGGTAAGGCTTCGGCGCGTGACGCGCGTCAGCGCACGCGCGCCGACGGCACGCCCGCGCGCAGCGTGGTCAGGAAGCGACGCACCGCGCTCGCTGCGTCCTCATTGTCGAAGATCGCGAAGTGCCCGTCCTCGGGGTACTGGAGCACGCCGCCGGTGAGCGGTGCGCCGTCCTCCGTCGTGAGGTTGCCCTCGAGCGTGGGCGGCGCCGTCTCGATGCCGAGCAGGCCGAGCACCGGCACCGGCACCGACACCGGCTCCGCCAGAGGCAGCCCGAAGGCGGCGGCGAGCGCGCCGTGGCAGCGCGGCGGCGTGAACGTGTCCTTCAACCCCGAGCTGACGACGAGGTGCGGCACGGCGCCGTGGCGATGTCGCCACAGGTCGCCGACGTTCACTGGGTCGGCGGGATCGACCAGCGTCTGCAAGAGCGCGATGACCGGGTGCAGGCGATCGACCGTGTCGTCGTCGGGCATCGACAGCACGGTCCGCAGCACGGCGGCGATCTCGATCGGCTCGGTCTTCTCGACGAGCGAAGCCTGAAAGCCGGCGCCCGCGCCAGACAGGAAGGCGCCGCGCACCCGATCCTCGACGGCGATGAAGAGCGCGCCCGTGATGCCGCCCTGCGAGTGGCCGAGGTAGGAGACCTGCTGCGGATCGAAGCGGATGGGCGCGAGGCCGCCGGTGAGCTTCCTCGGCACCGTCAGCATCTCGACCGCGGTGACGAGCTGCACCTTCTCCATCGCGCTCTGCAGCCAGTTGTCGCGGCCGGCGAGCGGGTTGAAGAAGTTGAAGGTGAGCATCTCCTCCTGCCCGGGGCGGAAGCCGGCGCGCGTCTCGTGCAGCGGCTCGGAGATGCCGAGCATGGCGCAGCCGGCGTCCGCCGCCAGCTCCGCTTCGTAGCCGAGGCCGCTCTCGAGGCTGCCGCCGGTGCCGTGCCCGTAGACGACCACGCAGTAGCCGTCCCGCGGCTGCGCGCGCCGCGGCACCGTCAAGACGAAGGGCACGTCCTCGACGCGCTGGATGACGGGCGCGCCGTCGTCGCCGAGAACGAAGCCGCCGCTGACGCCGTCGAGCGTGTCGTAGGGCGGCGCGCCGGCCTGGAACTGCGCGAGCGTGACGGTGCCGTCGTAGGTGCGGTAGCCGTCGCTCGCGTCGTCCGGGCGCACGCTGCGCACGGTGGCGACAGGCGAAAACGTGCGCGTCGTCGCGGCGGCCGCGACCAGCCCCGAGCGCGCGTCGGCGGGCGTCACCACCTGCACCAAGGCGACGTCCTCGGGTTGCAGCCCGAGCGCCGACACCACCGCGGCATACGGGGTGCAGTCGGGCGGCAGCGCCTCGCCTTCGATGGACTCGCACCTCAGCAGGCGGTCGAGATCCGGCGAGGCAGCGAGCGAGGCGCCGCCGGCCGCGCGGCCGGCGCCGGTGACAATGAGTGCGTAGCGGCCACGCGGATACGCGCCGAGCAACGGCTGCACCGCGACCGTGCCTGGGGGCAGGAAGGATGTGCCCTCTGGATAGTGCTGCCACTCGATGGGGATGCGCGTGAGCGTGTCGGTCTCGAGCAGGAACATCGCCGCGTCGGGCGACAGCGAGGCGGCCGGATCCTCCGGCAGCGAGCCTTCGTCGACGCCACCGTCGACGTGAAAGTAGAGCGTGCCCGAGGCCGCCGTGCCGTGGGTGAGCTGTACCAGCCGCAGCACGTCCTCGAGCGACGTCGAGGCATACGGGTTCGGGAAGCGCAACAGATCGAGGCCGCCGTCTTCCGTGCGCAACAGATCCGAGGGCCAGGGCGTGTCGAGGAAGTCCTCGGCGAGCGCGTCCTTCGGCACCACGAAGTCGATCGGCACCCGTTCGACACACGCGACCGCGAGCGGCAGCGCCAGCGGCAGCGCCAGACTGGCGACGAGCACGCGCAGCGGGGCGGCGGTTCTTCGCATCGCGTGCAGCATGTCGCGCGCGCCGGCGCTTGACGAGGGGGATCTCAGGCGAACAGCTCGCCCTTGACGACGGTGACGGCGCGGCCGCCGAGACGGACGCGCGCGCCCAGCACCTCCACCTGCACGAAGCCGCCGCGCGCCGAGGCCTGGTAGCCGCAGAGCGAGGTCTTGCCGAGCCGCTCTGCCCACAAGGGGCCGAGCGCGCAGTGCGCCGAGCCGGTGACCGGATCCTCGGGCACCGCCACCTCGGGGCCGAAGAAGCGCGAGACGAAGTCAACCCCAGGCGTGTCGCCGGGCGCGGTCACGATGACGCCGCGCGCCGGCACGCGCGCCAGGCGCGCCATGTCGGGCTTCATCGAGCGCACGTTCGCCGCGTCGGCATAGCGGCACACGACGTCGAAGATGCTGCGCCCCACCCACTCCGGCGTCACGCCGAGCGCCTCGACCAGCTCGGCAGGCGTGGGCGCATCGACTGCGGGTGTGGCGGGGAAGTCGAGCGCGATCAGGCCGTCGGCCCGTGTCGCCGTCAGCACGCCGCTCTTGGTGTGGAAGCGCGCCGTGCCGCCAGTGGGGACCCGGCCGGTCTCGAACAGGAAGTGTGCGCTCGCCAGCGTGGCGTGGCCGCACAGGTCCACCTCGACAGCGGGCGTGAACCAGCGCAGGCCGAAGCCGTCCGCGTGCGGCGACAGGAAGGCGGTCTCGGCCTGGTTCATCTCGGCGGCCACCGCATGGTGCCATGCGTCGTCCTTCGGCTCGTCGAGGAAGGTGACGGCTGCGGGGTTGCCCGCGAAGGGATGGTCGGTGAAGGCGTCGATGAGCCAGAGGGGTCGCGACATGGCGGCCCCGAGCCTACGACAAGCACGCGCGCGGCGAGGTCAACCGCCGATGGGAACACACTCGCCCGACAGGCACAGCAGACCGGGGCAGCAGTCCTCGTTGCCGTCGCACGGGCCGCACTCGCCCGGCGGCAGCAGGCACGCGAGCGTGCCGCAGTCGTTGTTGCACACGTCGTCGCACGGCTGGTCCTGGCAGGTGCCGCAGTCGATGGTGCCGCCGCAGCCGTTGGCGAAGCGTCCGCAGGTCTGCCCGAGCGCCTCGCAGGTGGTCGGCTCGCAGGTGGGCTCCTCGGGCACGAGGCAGCTCGCCAGGTCGAACATCATGAACACCAGCGCCTTCTCCTGCGCGCTCAGGTCGGTGGTGGTGCAGCCATCGGGGAAGGGTTCGCCCTCGGCGTCGCCCGAGGAGACGTGGATGTCCGAGTAGACCACGCGGCCGCAGAGCTGATCGTCGGGCGCGCCGACCGGCGTGTTGAAGCTGAAGTACTGCACCAGCTCCTCGCCGTCGGGCTCGATGGTGATCCAGCGCTGCGCGCGGCTGGCGTCGACCGTGGCGTTGGTGCGCTGCGGCTCGTGCACCTCCAGCTCACCGAGCGTGGTCGATCCGCCGACCACCATCATCCAGTCGGCGAGCGCTTGGCCCTTCTCGAAGCTCATGTCGATGTAGCCGGTCTGGGGATCGGGCGGGTCGTCCCGGAAGTCCCACGTCGCCACCGAGCGCATGTCGGCCGGCCCTCCCTGGATCCAGATGTTGTGCCAGTGCGACAGGAAGATGCGGCCTCCCTGGTAGGCGTAGTCCTGCAGCGCCTGACGCGCCTCGGCCGACTTGTTGCCGCCGTCCTGATCGCCCTCGCAGGAGTGCACCACCAGGTCGTAGGCAGAGAGGTTGGCGAGGTCGTTCCACCAGTCGCGCGCGACCGGGAAGTCGACGCCACCGTTCAGGCTGTCGCCGTAGCGGCTCGAGCCCTCGCGCCCCGTGTAGAAATTGACCGCGCCAGCGCCGTCCGGCAGCGTGAACTCGCTGTCGTCGAGCCCGAGCTTCCGAAACAGGCACTCGAGCGAGTCGGCGCCGCCGGTGGTGAGTGCTATCTGCGGGATGTCGCCCTCGCTGCGGTTCTTCGGCAGGCGCGTCACGCCGGCGTCGAGCGGCGTGTCGATGCACTCCGCCACCGCCGGCACGACGATCTGCCGACGCCACTTGCCGACCTGCATGACGAGCGGGATGTCGGCGCCCACCGGGACGTCCTCGAGCGTGAACTCGCCGTTCACGTTGGTGATGGCGCGGACCAGCGGCGCACCGGAGAGGTCGGCGTCGCAGCGGTAGCACTCGGGGCCATGCGCGATGACGTCGAGCGCCTCGGTCGGCACGTAGACCAACACGCCGGGCAGCGGCATGGTGCCGGCCGGGATGGTGACCACGCCCGAGAGCGAGGTGGTGGCGTCGCCCTGGCACACCACCTGATCGCAGCCGAGCCCGGCGCAGCCCGGCACGCACAGGTTGGCGTCGCAGTGCGCCGCCAGGCCGCAGTCGGCGGGCGCCGTGCACGGCAAGTCGGCGGTGCATATGTCGGTGTCGGGCGCACAGACGCGACCGCCGATGCAGTCATCCGCGGTGGCGCACGGGGTGCCCTCGCCGCCCGGCGGCGTGCACACGCCCGCGATGCAGCTCTCCCCGCTGATGCAGGAGGCATCCGCCTGGCACGGCCCGCCGGCGACGTTGGCCTCGCACGAGCCGTCGGCGCAGATGCCGCCCTGCCCGCAGTCGGCGTCGGCCGCGCACTCGTCGACCTCGGCGCAGGTGCCGTCCTCGGGGTTGCACACCAGGCCGTCGACGCACTGCTGCGCGTCGTCGCATGGGGAGCCGGCGGCGAGCTTGCCGTCGCAGTTGCACGCGGCGAAGGCCGCGAAGCCGAACAGGAGGGCGATGCGCTTCATGGGGCGCCTCCAGCCATGAGTGTAGCCGGTCTGGCAGGGGGCATCCGTCAAACGACCGACCCCCGCAGGCCTACCGAGGCCCACTCGCCCCTCTAGGATCGAAGGATGCGCCACCTCACACCCATCCTCCTCGCGACCGCTTGCTTGCCCGCGCTCGCCGGCCCTGGGCTCACCAAGGCGCGCGTGCTCGAGGTCATCAAGGACGCCGAGCCGGTGGTCGCCCGCTGCGGCGCCGGCCTGCCGGCGCCCGAGACCGTCGACGTGCGCTTCGTCATCGACGTCGAAGGCGGCGTACACCTGGTCAAGGTGCAAGGCAAGCACGCGGACGACGCCATCGGCCGCTGCCTGGTCAAAGAGGTGGGCGCGCTGCGCTTCAGCCACGGCCTCAAGCCGACGCCGGTGAAGTACCCGTTCAAGATCGGCGGCGGCGTGGCCAGGAACGAGCCCGCGCCGAGCACGAAGCCGTCCGGGCGGCTGACGCAAAAAGACCTCGACGGCCTGCTCAAGATCATCGCCGACGACCTGCAGCGCTGCGGCGAGGGCGTGGCGCAGGCCGAGTTCACCATCAAGAAGACCGGCAAGGTGGGCGACGTGCGCGTGCGCGACGTCGACGCCGAGACCGGCCGGTGCGTCAGCACCAAGCTGTCGCGCGCGCGCTTTCCGGCGCCCGCCAAGCCGACGCTGGTGCAGCGCAGCTTCAGCCTCGACGAGGGCTGAGCGCCCGCTGGCCCTGGCCTCGCGGGACTCGGCGCTGCCTGGCCCACCGCTTGCTTTGCGTGTCCGCATGATCGCGCGACGCACACTGTTGGTCCGGGTCCTCGGCGCCGCGGCGCTCTGCTCGGCGTGTGGACCCGCGCCGGGCCCGAGCGAGCCACCGCCGTTCGAGCCCGACGGCCCGCCGGTCCTTACCGTCCTGGTCGACCCCGACCCGGAGGACGACGCCCAGGGCTTCGTCCCCGCGGCAGGGCCGGCGCGCTACGGCGATCCCTTCACCGTCGTCGGCGAGGACTTCTGGCCGGGCGACCACGTGACGCTCGACGCCGAGCTGTACGGCCTTGCCACCAGCGCGACCTTCGAGGTGCAGGACGACGGCACCATCGACCTGCGCCGCGACGCGCCCATCGAGGGCGCCTGGCAGGACGTCGACGCCGAGGGGCTCTTGTGGTCGATGGACGGCACCACCGACGCCGGCACGCTCGATCTGACCGTGACGGTGCGCGCGCTCGTCGATGGCGAGGAGGTGGCGAGCGCGGCGCTCGCGCGCCGCTACCTCGACGACGGGCTGACCATCGAGCCGGTGGCCGACGGCACCAGGCGCGGCCTGTTGGCGCTGCCGCCGGGCGATGGGCCGTTTGCTGCGGTGCTCACCTTCGGCGGCAGCGAGGGCGGCACCGGAAGCGGGGAATTCAACGCCATGTACCTGGCCAGCTTGGGCGTGGCGGCGCTCGGCGTCGGCTACTTCGGAGCCACCGGGTTGCCCTCCGATCTCGAGCGGGTGCCGCTCGAGATCCTCGAAGACGACCTGGCCTTGCTCACCGCCGACCCGCGCATCGACCCTGAGCGCGTCGCCGTCATGGGGGGCTCGCGCGGCGGCGAATTGGCGCTCTTGCTCGGCGAGCGGTTCCCGGTGGTGCGAGGCGTGATCGCGGTGGTGCCGAGCGGGCTCGTGTGGGGCGCCACCACGTCGCTCGACGCCGCCGCCTGGACCGACGACGACGTGCCGCTGCCCTTCGTGCCGTCCTCGGGCGCGGCCCCGGCGGTCACCAACGACCTGCTCGGCAGCCACGTCCGTTTTCGCGACGTCTTCCTCGCCGACATCGACGCCGCGAGCGCGACGGCGCTCGACGCCGCCACCATCCGCGCCGAGCAGGCTGCGGGCCCCGTGCTGCTGCTCGCGGGCGACGACGACCAGCTCTGGCCTTCGTGCGTGCTCGCGCAGGTGGCGATGGACCGACTGCTCGCCGCCGGGCGCAGCGGCGATGAGCTGTTGTGCTTCCCCGACGCCGGCCACGCCATCGGCATGCCCGGCTGGTCGACCATCGGCACCGACGAGACCTACCGGGCCGACGTCGGCGGCTTCATGGTGCTCGGCGGCACGCCACAGGGCAACGCGCGCGCCGGGCGCGCCGCCGACACCGCCATCCGCGCGATGCTGCGTCGCCTGTAGCGGGTCATGAGCGGTCGGCGCAGCAGCGAAAGCCCGTCGAGTAGTCGCGGTGCGACGTGTTGTGCGCCGTGGTGCGGTAGAGGCAGCCCGACCCGTTCAGCACCGTGTCGACGTAGAAGCCGCCGCGAAAGGTGCCGGCGGGATCGTCGATCCACTCGTGCAGGTTGCCCATCAGATCGAAGAAGCGCCCGCTGTCGTCGACGCAGCCTTCGTTCGTCCCCGTCGGGTCGACCGTGTCCTGCTGTTGATTGATGCACGGGTGCGCAAGCTCGCTCCAGATCCACGAGGCGCTGGTACCGAAGTACTCGACCGCCGGGTGGATCGCGCGCGCGTCGTTGCACACGCCGGGCTCGCGCGTGTTGCCGTAGGGGTAGGTGGTGGTGGCGCTGCCGCGGCAGGCGCGCGTCCATTCAACGTCGCTGCACAGGCGCTTGCCCGCGGCGGCGCACGCGGCGGCCGCGCTGACGCCGCTCGTGTAGCCCTGGGGCACAGCGCCCGGCGCGCTCCTCGCGATCACGTCATGGCCGGTGGGGTCGGCGAAGGGCGAGAAGGGCACGGCGCCGGCCTCCTCGAGGAACGCCTCCCAGCGATCCATGCAAGCGGCGAGCTCGCCGATGCGCGCCATGCCGTCGGGGCAGCCGTCGAGGCCCGCGGGCTCGACCAACCCCGCGTTCGGCGTGGGCAGATCCTCGGCGGTGCAGACAGCGTCGTCGGGCGGCGGCTCGTCGGGCGGCGGCTCGTCGGGCGGCGGCTCGTCGGGCGGCGGCTCGTCGGGCGGCGGCTCGTCGGGCGGCGGCGGCTCCTCGGGGAGCGGGTCGTCATCCTGCGGGGCGTCCTCGAGCGGCGGCTGCTCCGGCGGCGGCGACTCGGCCGGCGGCGACTCGGGCGGCGGCTCGTCGTCGTGCGCCGTGACCTCCGGCGGCGGATCCACGCGGATGCGCACCGGCGGCGGCGGCCCGCACGCAGCCACCAGCAAGGCGCCAAGGACAACCAACCCCTTCACGAGCGCGACCCTGGATCGCGCGAGCGGCGCGGTCCATCGGTCGCTGTCCTGAGCGCACCGTGATCAGCCGACGATCTCGTAGACGTGCAGCGTAGAGTAGGAGCCCTCGATGGCCTCGACCGTGCCCTCGAGCCCGCCGAGACGCGCGTACAGCTCGGCCGACGCCCGGGTCAGCTTGCGCGTCCACGCCTTGCCGACGAACAGCCGCGCGGTGGGCGAGGCGTGCTCCTGGGGCGCGAACATCAGCTCGGCGTCGTCGCGCTGCACGATCAGGGTGCCGTTGCTCTCGTCGTAGACGAGGCGGTCACCAACGCGCGGCAGGGTCACTACGCCCTCCTGGTAGAGCCGGCTGTACTGAAACATGCCTGTCCCTCTCAAACTCCTACGAGCGCTCGGGCGATTCGGGATCGCGCGGCGGATCACGGAGAGGCGGCGCATCGGGCGCACCTGGGCGCACCTGGTGCGAGCAGCACGCGGCGGTATCAGTGGGCGTGGCGGTGGTGGATGTCCGGCGCGTGCACGTGGCGGTGCACCAACGGCTCGTGGGTGTGCTCGTGCGTGTGCGGCTCGATCTCTGACACCTCGGGCGCGTGTACGTGCCGGTGATGCTCGTCGTGCACGTGGCGGTGGCTGTGGGTCAGCCCGCCATGGGCGTGCTCGTGCTCGTGCTGCTCCGTCACGTGGAAGAAGACACCGACGGCCATGAGCGCCGCCGCCGCTGCCGATCGGAGTGTTGGCTGCTCCGTGAGCAGCGCGAAGGACGCTGCGGAGCCAAGGAAGGGCGCGAGCGCAAAGTAGGCGCCGGTGCGCGCGGTGCCGATGTGGCGCAGCGCCAGGATGAAGCACACCAGGCTCGCGCCGTAGCCGGCGAAGCCGACCAAGAGCGCGGCGCCGAGCACGGGCGGCGATGGCAGCTCCATGCCGAGCGATAACGCGAGCGCGAGGTTCACCACGCCGGCGACGAGGCCCTTGGTACCCGCGAGGAAGACGGGGTCGGCCGACGACAGGGCCTGGGTGAGGTTGTTGTCGATGGCCCAGCACAGACAGGCGCCCGCGACGGCAAGCGCGCCGAGCGAGAGGCCGAGGCCGCCGCCGGTCCAGGAGAGCAGCGCGCTGCCGACGACGATCGCGACCATGCCGAGCACGATGCGCCGGTCGGCGTTCTCGCGGCCGAGCGTCCAGGCCAAGAGCGCGGTGAAGACGACCTCGAGGTTGAGCAAGAGCGAGGCGGTCGACCCGGGCGTGGTGCGCAGCCCCGTCAGCAAGAGCACCGGCGCGACCACGCCGCCAAGCGCGATGGCGCCGACAAGCCACGGCAATTTGCCCGTCGGCATCGGCGCGATCGCGACGCGCCGCGCGCGTCGCAGCAAGTGGATGGTCACGAGACCAAGCCCCGAGCCGAGGTAGAGGAGCGAGGCCAACAGCACCGGCGGCACCCCGCCGACCAACAGCTTTGCGGCCGGCGTGCTCAGCCCAAAGAGCGCGGCGGCGGCCGTCGCGTACAGAATGCCAACGCGGGGAGCGCCGCCGTGCTGCACGAGGCGATGGTCGCGGGCAGCGCCGCGAAGGTCAAACACGCGCGAGCGAAGCGAGCGCTGACAGGCAAGCGAGCGAAGCGAGCACCCCCAAGGGAGCGTGGCGCGGCGCTCGCGTACGCGAGCGCCGTGCCACGCGGCTCCAGGGGGTGGGGGGCGCAGGGGGGAGGGTGGCCTGTGGCCACCTCCCCCCGCATGAAAAAGCCGGCCCTCGTTGGCCGGCTTTTTCATCGAGGTGGTGGGCGCGACAGGATTTGAACCTGTGACTCCTACCGTGTGAAGGTAATACTCTACCGCTGAGTTACGCGCCCTCGGCGCCACTCCTACCGGGAAGCCGCAGCGTCGTCAACTCGCCCTGCGGCGTGACCGCAAGCGCACCACCAGCTTGCGCGCCTCCTCCACCCACAAGACCACGCTCGCGGCCACCCCGAGCGCCACCACCTCGGTGAGCGAGAAGGGCACCGTGTGGAACACGTCGCCGAGCGGTCGCCAGAACACCACCGCCACCTGCAGCAAGTTGCCGATGACCAGGCCGCCGAGCAGCCACGGGTTTTTCAGCAAACCAAGGGAGAGCGACGACCGCGTCTCCGAGCGGCAGTTGAGCACGTTGAACCACTCGCACAGCACCAGGAGCGTGAAGGTCTCGGTCTGGACTTGGGGCGCCGGCACCCCCTGCGCGGTGCGCCACCAGAGCCAGCCGAGCGTGACGGCGGTGATGGTCGGCACCATGAACGCCATGCGCGCGAGCAGCGTGCGCGAGAACAGCGGCTCCTGTGGTGAGATGGGCGGGCGCCGCATCTCGTCACCCTCGGCGGGCTCCATGATCAAGTTCACCGTGATCACGCCCTCGCTCACCAGGTTGTTCCACAGGATCTGCACGGCGGCGAAGGGCGGCGGAAAGCCCGCGATCAGCGCCAACAGCAGCACCAACACCTCGGCGATCGAGGTGGTGAACAAGAGCAGCACCACCTTCTTGATGTTGCTGTAGACGACGCGGCCCTCCTCGACCGCCGCCACGATGGTGGCGAAATTGTCGTCGGTGACGACCATCTTGGAGGCGTCCTTGGCCACCTCCGTGCCGGTGATGCCCATGGCCACGCCGACGTCGGCCTTGACGAGCGCGGGTGCGTCGTTGACGCCGTCGCCGGTCATGGCCACCACCTGGCCGCCGTCCTGCAGCGCCTGCACGATGCGCAGCTTCTCCTTGGGCGGCACGCGCGCGAACACCGCCACCTCGGGCGCCTGCGCGCGCAGCTCGTCGAGCGTGAGCCGCTCGAGCTCGCCGCCGTCGAGCGCGCGGTCGCCGTCCTTCGCGATGCCGAGCGAGCGGGCGATGGCGTGGCCCGTGACCTTGTGATCGCCCGTCACCATCACCGTGCGGATGCCCGCCGCCGCGCAGCGCGCCACCGCCTCCTTCACCTCGGGGCGCGGCGGGTCGATCTGCCCCACCAGGCCGAGCGCGCGCGCCCTGCCCTTGAGCGCCTGGTAGCCACCCTGGAGGTCGGCCGGTGCGTCGTCGACGACCACGGCGGCGAGCACACGCAAGGCTCGCGCCGCCATCTCGTCGGCCTGCGCGCGCAGACGCTGGCGGACCCCAGCGTCGTCGAGCAGCTCGAGCACCTGCTCGGGCGCTCCCTTGACGTAGGCGATGGTGGCGCCCTGTCGCTCGTGCAGCGAGGCCATCATCTTGGTGGTGGCGTCGAACGGTAGCTCGGCCAGGCGAGGGGCGGCGGCGCGCAGCGCCACGTCGTCGAGCCCGGCCTTGCGCGCCAGCGTCACCAGCGCGACCTCGGTGGGGTCGCCGAGCGCCCGCACCGCGCCGCCCTCGACGTGCAGTTGCGCGTCGTTGCACAGCACCAAGGCCTCGACGAGCGCGCGGGTGTCGGGGTCCTGCTCGACCGTGGTCGAGGCGTCGCCGTGGCGCAGCTCACCGTCGGGGGCGTAGCCCACGCCCCCGACGCGGAGCGCGCGCCCGTCGGGCAGCATGACCTCGGTGACGGTCATCTCGTTCTTGGTCAGCGTGCCGGTCTTGTCGGTGCAGATGACGGTGGTGCTGCCGAGCGTCTCCACCGCCGACAGACGGCGCACCACCGCCCCGCGGCGCGCCATGCGCTGGACGCCCACCGCCAGCGCGATGGTCATCGCCACGGGCAGCCCCTCGGGGACGAGCCCGACGATCTGGCTGACGGCGACCATGAAGAGCTCGGCGAGCGCGATGTCGCGCAGCAGACCGATTCCCATGACCAACACGAACAGCACCGCCGCCGCCACGATGACGACGCGGCCGACCTGCTCGATCCGCTTCTCGAGCGGCGTCTTGCCCGTCCGCGTGCTGCCGGTCAGCGCCGCGATGTGCCCGATCTCGGTGGCCGCGCCGGTAGCGACCACCACCGCACGCGCGCGCCCCGCGGTCACCAGCGTGCCACCGAACAACATGCCGCGCCGGTCGGCGAGCGGTGTTGCGACATCGACGGCGACAGCGTCCTTGAACGTCGGCACCGACTCGCCCGTCAGCGCCGCCTCGGACACCTGCAGCGTGGCCGCTTCCACCACGCGCGCGTCCGCCGTCACCGCGTCGCCGGCGGCGAGCAGCATGACGTCGCCAGGCACGACCTCCGCGGCCGGCGCCTGCACCTCCTGGCCGCCGCGCAGCAGCCGCACTTGCACCTGCGACAGCTTCTTGAGCGCGCGCAGCGACCGCTCCGCGCGCCCCTCCTGGAAGGCGCCGATGGCCGCGTTCAGCGCCACCACCACCACGATAACGACGGCGTCGTTGACCTCGCGCAGCAGCGCGGCGATGCCTGCGGCGACCAAAAGAAGGTAGATGAGCGGGCTCTTGAACTGGCCGAGGAACACGGCCAGCGCGGTCCGCGGCGGCGCCTCGGGGAGCGTGTTCGTGCCGTAGCGCTGCCGGCGCGCACCAACCTCAGCCGGCTCGAGGCCCCGGCGCGGGTCCACGGCCAAGTGGCCGAGCACCTGCGCGACCTCCAGGGCGTGCCAGGGTGGTGCGGGTGCGGGGAGGTCCGCCATGGGGGCGCATCCTACCTCCCCGCCGCCTTGTCCCGACGGCCGGGTTTCGGCGGTAGTCTGGCGCTCGGAGGTGGTCGTGGCTTCGTTGCGCGCGGTCTACGATGACGGCAAACGGCACAGCGACGGCAAGGTGGTGGGCCTGTGGTCGTCCGGCCTGGTCGTCGAGACCGAGGTGGTGCTCCCTATCGGCAGCCCGGTGGCGCTGGTGGTGTTGAGCGGTGGCTTCGACGGTGAGCGGCTCGGCGCGCAGGTCGCCGGCGTCGAGAAGGGCCGGCTCCTGCTCGACCTGCTCGGGCTCGACACTGCGCGCTGGTCGCTGTTGCAGGCGCTGATCGACGGCAAACCGCGCGCCGACGCGCTCCCCGTCGGGCCGCTGTCGTCGTCGCCACCCGCGAACGCGCCCGCGTTCATCGTCTCCGGCGGCGAGGACGAGCTGGGCGATCCCACGGACGCCGTGCCACTGGCGCCCGCGCCGCGGCGAGCGCCCGCGCCGGTCGCCGTGCCGCACTCCGAGTTCCAACTGCCGACGCCGCTCGGCGGCGCGCGCGCCACGTCGCGGCCGCCGACCAACCCGGTGGACGAGGACAGCTCGAGCGCCTTCGAGCTGCAACTGATGGACCTTGGCCGCGCCAAGGCCGCGCTCGAGGAGGAGAACCAAAAGCTCAGGGCCGACTTGCAGCGCGTGACGGCGCTGAAGTCGGCCCTGGAAGACGAGCTGAAGGAGGCGCTCGAGCGGCTCGACGCCATCGAGCGCTCGCTCAAGCGCTGACCTACGCTACTGGGCGCCGAAGGTGGTGCTCGCGATCAAGTCGCTCGGCTGCTCCTCGAGTGCGCCGATGTTGAGCGCCGAGCGCGCCTCGCCGGGCAGCAGGAAGGTGAACTCGTCGCGCCGGTTCTGCCCCCACGAATCCTCGGCGTGACCCATCGCCACCGGCTGCTCCTCGCCGAGCGAGACGGTGCGCACGCGCTGGCGGGGGATACCGAGGCGCATCAGGTACTCCTGCGCGGTGGCGGCGCGCCGCTCGCCGAGCGCGAGGTTGTACTCGGTGTCGCCCCGCTCGTCGGCGTGGCCGCCAATGAGTACGCGCACCTTGGGGACCCGGTGCATCTGCGCGGCCACCTTCTGCAGCAGCACCTGCGACTGCTCGGTGAGGATGTCGGTGTCGGTCTCGAAGTGCAGCGGCCCCTGCGCCACCAGCGCGTTCAACTCGCGAACCAACGCAGTGCGTGCCGCGTCCTCGTCAGACGGCTTCCGTGCCGCCTTGGTCGAGCTGCATGCACTCGCGTGCACGAGGGCGACGACGAAAACGACGTTGGTGAGGGCGATGACGAACTTCTTCATAGGTGCTCCCGTTTTCCTGTCACCAACCGGCTCCGTTCGGGACCGGCCTGCTACCACTGGAGCCAGTTGTCGCCTTGGCCGATCACGAAAGCAAAAAAACAGCCGGCGTGGTGCCGGCTGTCTTTGCTGCCCTCGCGGGCAAGCGATCGAATTCTCGAGGGAAATCGATCGCCTGGCCGCGCGTGCGCTACTTGCGGCCCGTGTAGCGGTCGAGCCAGCCGAGCACCTCTTGGTGCCAACGCGCGGAGTTCTGCGGCTTGAGCACCCAGTGGTTCTCATCCGGGAAATGCAGGAAGCGGCTCGGCACGCCCCTTCGCTGCAGCGCGGTGAAGGTGCCCATGCCCTGAGTGTCGACGACGCGGAAGTCGTTACCGCCGTGGATCACCAGCGTCGGCGTCTTCCAGTTCTTCACGTAGTCCACCGGGTTGTGCTTGGCGTAGCCGTCGGGCTTGTCCCAAGGCGTACCGCCGTGCTCCCACTCGGGGAACCACAGCTCCTCGGTGTCGAAGTAGGCCATCTGCTCGTCGATGTTGCCGTCGTGGCAGACCAGCGCCTTGAAGCGGTCGGTGTGGCCGTTGATCCAGTTGATCATGTAGCCGCCATAGGAAGCGCCGAGCGCGACCGCCTTGCTGCCGTCGAGCCAGGGGAACTGCTTGAGCGCGGCGTCGAGGCCGAGCATCAGGTCCTCGTAGGGCGCGCCGCCCCAGTCGCCGTTGATGGCGTCGGTGAAGGCCTGCCCGTAGCCGGTGGACCCGTGGAAGTCGATGAACACCACGCCGTAACCGTGCCCGGCGTAGGCCTGGGGGTTCCAGCGGTAGTGGAAGTGGTCGCCGAAGCTGCCCTGCGGGCCGCCGTGGATCAGGAAGGCCACCGGCACCTTGCCGCTCTTGTAGCCGGCCGGCTTCATGGCGAAGCCCGACACCGTGTCGCCCTTGGCGCCCTTGAAGGTGAACTGCTGATACTCGCCCCAGGCGATCTTGGCGGTGCGCTCGGCGTTGAGCTTGGTGATGGCGCGCGCGTCGCTGCCATCGGGCTTCATGGTCCACAGCTCGACCGGCGAGGTCAGCGTGTCTTTCTGGAACAGCACGCGGTCGCCGGCCTGTACCGCGCCCTGGTTGGTGCCCTTGTCGGCCAGCGGCTTGACGCCGCCGGTGGCGACGTCGATGGCGAACACCGCGTGGTGGCCGAGATGGTCGGCGCTGGTCCACAGGGTCTTGCCGTCCCTGGACCACGACAGCTCACCGGCCGAGCGATCCCACGCCTCGGTCAGCACGCGACGCTTCTTGCTCGAGAGATCGAAGAGCGCGACGCGCGTGCGATCGGCCTCGTAGCCCGGGCGCGTCATCATGGTGAAGGCGAGCTGCTTGCCGTCGGGCGAGAACACCGGTCCGAACTCGTAGGCCTTGTTGTCGGCGGTGAGGTCGACCGGCTTGCCCTTGCCGTCGGTGGAGACCAGGAACAGATCGGTGTTGGTGGTCCAGGCCAGGTCGCGCAGGTCGTCGCCGGTCTTGCCGCCGGCGCGGGCGACGAAGACCATGGTCTTGCCGTCGGGCGAGAGCGCGACCTCCTCCATGCCGCCCCAGGGGTGGGTGGGCGAGTCGGTGCGCTGGCCGGGCGTCAGGTCGGTGGCGGTCTCGGGCGCGCTCGGGCTCCAGACGAAGAGGTGGCTGTACTTGCCGTCCTCCCAGCCGTCCCAGTGGCGGAACAGCAGCGCGTCGTACGCGCGCGCCTTCACTTTGCTCTTGCCGAGCTCTTCATCGCGCTTGACCGTCTCCTCCAGCGTCTTTGCCTCCGGCCAGACGTCGAGCGCGAGCAGCAGCCGCTCACCGCCCGGCACCGGCACGAAGCCGTTGACGTCGAGCGCCAGCTTGGTGAGCTGCTCGGCCTCGCCGCCGCCCACCGGCACGCGCCACACTTGCGCGCTGCCCGAGCGCGTCGACACGAACAGCACGTGCTTGCCGTCGGCCGAGAAGCGCGGTGACCCGTCGTTGTCGGGGTGGGTGGTGTGGCGGCGCGCCCACGCACCGTCGGTGCTGGCGAGCCACACATCGGTGCGGCCGCGGTTGGCCTCGACGTCGGTGTCGCGCACGGTGAACGCCACCAGCCGCCCGTCGGGCGAAACGTCGGGCTCCGAGATGCGCTGCATCGCCAGCATGTCGTCGACGGTGAGCCCCTTCTTGGCCGCCGTGGGCGCCGGAGCGGCGGTGACGGTCGTGACGAGGGCGGCGAGCGCGAGCAAGCAGTGCATCGAGACCTCCGGCGGGCGGTATCGACGGTGACCGGGCGCCGGTCAACGCGGTAGCCTGGATGCGTGGACCGGCTGCTCACCGCCCTGCGCACGCCTTGGTCGTTGGCCGCCCTGACACTGGCGACGGCGCTTTGCGGCGGCGGGTGCCGCCTGCTCGGCGCGCCACTGCCGTGCACCTCCGTCGTCGACTGCCCGCGCGGCGCCGGCTGCATCGAGGGCGTGTGCGCGTCCGCGGGCAACGAGGGCGAAGGTGAGGGCGAGGGTGAAGGCGAAGGTGAGGGTGAGGGTGAAGGAGAGGGCGAAGGAGAGGGTGAGGGCGAAGGCGAGGGCGAGCCGAGCTTCGCCGACTGCGACGAGGTCCGGGGGCTGAACCCGGGCATCGCGCGCGGCGCGTGGCTGCTGCGCAGCCCGAGCGGCGGCACCGAACGCGCCTGGTGCGAGAACGAGCTGGACGGCGGCGGCTGGGTGCTGGTGGCGCGCTCGAACGCGAATGCGCAGAGCGATCAGGCGTTCGGCTGGCGCGATCCGACACCGGGCGTCGCACCGGGGGATGCCACGGACGCCTACGTGCTCGACGCCGCGGCGCTCGGCCTGGTCGTCGACGAGCTGCTGGTGGTGTCGGGCGACGACCCCGCGTCACCGGGCACCGAGCAGTACGTCGCGTCGTACGACGACAACGTGCTCGATGCGTCCTACGACAACGCGTACAGCGGGCGCTTCTCGAGCCGCGTGCTCGCCTCGTCCTGCGTCGGCCTCACGGCGGCGCCCACGGTGTTGCAGGGCGCGGGCTGCTGGTTCTTCGCCGACAACATCTTCGCGTTCGAGACGTCGGTGGCCGCGAGCTGCGGCACGGCCGTCACCGGGCTGACGGTCAACGGCTTCGTCGGCGGCACGCCGGCCGGCGATCCGAGCTACTGCATCCAGACCGGACTGCTCGAGGGCGAGCAGGCGATGATCTACGCGCGCGAGCGGCTGGGCTGCGAGCGGGAGGAGCGGGCCGGCAACGGGCGGACCGGCGTGCTCACCTACACGCCACGCGGCAGCGCCACGCCGCTCTCTGTGTACTGCGAGCGCGGCGTGCAAGGGGGCTGGACGCTGGTCGGCCGATCGGTGCCCACGGGAGGCGCGCCGCAGTTTGGCTGGCGCGCCCCCACCGGCGACGTCAACGACGACGCCGCGCCGTACGCGCTCGACGTCACGCTCTCCAACATCCGCGCGCGGCAGCTCTTGATCACGGGCTACACCAGCGGCAAGCAGCGCGGCGCATACAACTACGTCGTCACCTACCAGGATGATGTGCTGCACGATCAATGGCGCGCTACCCAGGTGACCTACGAGGAGATCCGCGTGGTCGGCACGGTGTGCACGGACGGCGCCGGTTCACCGGTCGATCAGGTGTCCGGCGCCCCGTGGATGTTCGACTACGCCGGCTGCACCGACCTCGACTATGCGTTCTACCTGCGCGACAACACCGACGGTGGTTGCGGCGCTACCTTCGGCCTGAATCAGGACGGCTACGGCCTCAACCAAGTGACCTGCCATGGCTCGGGGGAGCTCGATCAGCAGCAGGGCATGATCTTCGCGCGCGTCAGGCCGCCCCGTCGCAGCGATCTCTAGCAGCACTCAGAACAGGGTCAGTTGCTGCTTCTTGGTGGCGGGCACGACCTCGGGGGGCGCCGTCGACGAGGGCGCCCGCTCGTTCAGGGGTGGCGCCGTGGGCACCTCGGCCTCGAGCGGCGCGAGCAGCCGCTCGAACTCGCCCTCGGACATGACGGTGATGGCGACGCCCTCGGCGATCAGCTTGTCCGCCGCCTGCTGCTTGGTGGACGGTGCTCCACGCCCATTCCCCCCGACCACCAGGTGCGTGAGCGTCCGCGTCACCGACGACGACACGGTGCCGCCGAGCTTGGCGACACGCGCCTCCGCGTGCTTGCGATCGATGGTGAGCGCGCCGGTGAAGACGAAGCTCGTGCCCAAGAGCGGCGCCGGCCCCTGCCCCGCCGAGCCCGCGATGTCGATGAGCGTGAGCAGCTCGTCGAGAAGGGCGGCGTGTGCCTTCAGCCCGTCGACGATCTGGCCCGCGGTGATCTCGCCGAACCCCTTGAGGGCCGCGATCTCGACGACGGTCAGCGAGCGAACGCGCTCGAGCGTGGGGTAGCGCGTTGCGAGCGCACGCGCCGCGGTCTTGCCCAGGCCCTCGATGCCAAGGCCGCGCAGCAGCACCTCGAGGTCGAGCGTCCTGCGGCCCGCGATCTCGGCGACGATCTTGGCGGCGTTCTTGTCGCCACACTTGTCGAGCGCCGCCAGCTCCTCGGCGGTGACGCGGTAGATATCGATCGGCGTGGCGAGCAGACCGCGTTGTACCGCCTCATCGACAATGGCCTCGCCGAGCCCCTGAATGTCCGCAGCCTCAAGGAAGTGCAGCAGGCGCCCGACGCACGCGCGCTGACAGCTCTCGGGCTTGCTGCACAGCAGGAAGTCGCCCTCGATCGACACCGGGCTACCGCACGCCGGACACGCGGTGGGCAACTCGATGGCCAGCGTTCCGGGCGTGAGCAAGCGCTCGACGTGCGGGATGACGCCGCCGCGCCGCACCATCGCGACCGTGGCCCCGATGGTGAGCCCGAGCTTCTCGAGGAAACCCTTGTGGTGCAGCGTCGCCCTGGTGACGGTGACGCCCGAGAGCGCGACGGGATCGACCAGCGCCACCGGCGTGATGGTGCCGGTGCGCGCCACGCTCCACTCGACGCCGCGCAGCACGCTCTGGCCCTCCTCGCCCTGGAACTTCCACGCGATGGCCCAACGCGGGTGATGCGCCGTGACGCCGAGCCGCGCGTGCTCGCTCACCCGATTCGCCACCAACACCACGCCGTCGGTCTCGTACGCGAGCTGCGCGCGCTCGTCGGTGAAGCGCCGCACCACGGCGGCGGCGCCGGGCGCCGCGGCGACCGCATGTGCCACCGCGGTGAAGCCGAGGCGCGCGACCTGCGCCAGCTTGTCGGCCTGCGTCGTGTCGTCGGTGCCGCGCACGTCGTAGGCGAGGAACGACAGCCCCGCGGCGCGCGTCTGGTTCGGGTCTTTCTGCCGCAGCGCGCCGGCGGCGACATTGCGCGGGTTGGCCTTGCCGTCGGCCCGGTGGCGCTCGAACTCGCGCAGGCTCAGGTAGACCTCGCCGCGCACCTCGAGGGGGCCGCCGTCGATGCGCCGCGGGACGCCGCGCACCGCGCGCGCGTTGGCGGTGATGTCCTCGCCCTGCTCGCCGTCGCCGCGGGTGGCCGCCACTTCCAAGACACCGGAAGCGTCGTAGCGGAGCGCGCACGCGAGGCCGTCCACCTTCGGCATGACCAGCACCTCGCCCTGCAGCTCGGCCAGCCACCGTCCGAGCGCCGCCTCGTCGTAGCACTTGTCGAGCGAGAGCATGGCCGAGGCATGCCGCACCGCCGCGCCGGCGCCCGGCTTGGGACCGAGGTGCGCGAGCACGGGGCTGTCGGGTCGCAGGGCCTGCAGCCGGCGCGTCAGCGCGTCGAACTCGACGTCGCTGATCTCGGGCGCCGCGTGCTCCCAGTAGAGCGCGTTGTGGCGCGCCACCTCGCGCTCGAGCTGGTCGGCGTCGGCACCCTCGACGTTCCGCGCCCCCGGAGGCTCCTCGTCATCGTCGCCATCCACGTCGGAGGCGTCGCCGGACAGGCTCGCCTCGTCCATGGTCGGGTCGTCGCTGACCCTGCCGATCGCCACGGTGGCGACGCGGTGTCGCGGGCGCTCGATGTCGAAGAAGTCGAGCGAGCCGCCGAGCGCCGCGAGGTCGCCGCCGGCGCGAGCGTCGCACAGCTTGCGCGCCAACAGGTCGAGGTCGGCCGCGCGCTCGACGCCGTCGATCCAGCGCTTGTCGATGCCCTGCACGCCGTGCAGCGCACCCGCGATCGAGCCCGCGATGCAGGCGATGGAGTCGCTGTCGCCGGACGAGTTGGCGCCGCGCTCGATGCTCTGGTCGAAGTCGCCGTTGGCCTTGAGCACGCACCACAGCGCGGTGGCCACCGCCTCCTCGCCCACCCAGGCGCCGCCGAGCAACTGGCAAACGTCCTCGTGCTCCTCGGCCACGAGCGGCTCGACCTCGTCGAGGATCTGCACCATCTCCGAGACGCCGATGCCGCGCGCGTCCTTCTCGTGGCTGCCGAGCTCGAGGAGCAGCTCCGGCGTCAGCTGCTGCACCATCGCCTTGGTGTAGGCGACCATGCCGTCGAGGCCGTTGCCCTTGCACACCCAGGCGACCGGCGCCGCCGCCGCCACGCCCGAGGCGATGCCAGTCGGGTGCGCGTGCGTGAGCGCGCTCTGCGCCGCCGCCACCCGCACCAGCGTCTCGTCGTCGTCGAAGAAATAGAGTCCAACGGGTGAGGCGCGCATGGCGGCACCGCAGCCCTTCGACTCCTTCACGCCCGCCTGACGCCAGGGCACGCCGTTGGCGAGCTGGCGGCAGCCGGCGAGGCAGGTGCCGCCGGGCGCGCGGTTGTTGGTCGCGTGCTGCGACCACGCGACGAACTCCTCGCCCATGACCCGCATCAGGTCGTCGAGGCTCTGCTTGCCCGCTCGCGCCAGCGCGCGCGCCACCGCGATGGTCATCTGCGTGTCGTCGGTGAAGGTGCCGGCAGGGTGGTGGCCCGACGGCGCGAAGGCGCGGATGCCCTCGGGGCCGTACTTGGCGCGGATGCGGTCCACGCTGGCGATGAACTCGGTCGGGTGCCCGAGCGCGTCACCGATGGCCAGCCCGAGCATCGAGCCCCGAAAACGATCGACCAGCTCCATGGCCCCCTCCTCGACGATCCGTCGCGGGATCTCTTACGGCCGAGCGAGCGCCCGCTGCAACAGGAGCCCGAGCTGCGCGCCGCGCCTCGGATCGACCATGCGCACCCACGCGACCTTGCCGGCGAGGTGCCCCGCGAAGTCCGGATGCTGCTCCCGATTCTGGCTCGCCAGCCCGTGTTTGGCGCAGTTGTGCAAAACCGCGCGCAGGCTGCGCCACTGCTCGCGCGCGATCGAGGGCTTGGCGTTGACCACCACGCCGGTGACCTCTTGGCGGCGCCCCTTGCGCATGACGCGCGTCTTGTCCGGGTGCACCACGAAGCCCTCGGCGGCGATCACGCGCCGCACGGCGCCGAGCAGCGCGCGCTCGTCGACGGTGTCGCCCGAGAAGGTCAGATCGTCGGCGTAGCGCGTGTAGGCGAGACCGAGCCGACGAGCCAGGCCGGCCAGCCGCGCGTCGAGTCGGCGGCACAAGAGGTTGGTGATGGCGGGGCTGGTGCACGCGCCCTGCGGCAGCACGCGCTCGCCGATGGCGACGTGGGTGCGACGCTCGTCGTGCTCCACCAGCACGCGTGGCGGCTCGGTGCACAAGAGCGCGAGCACCGTGGCCACGTGCTCGCCGTAGCCGAGGTGCTCGAACAGGCCTTTGGCGCGGCGATAGGTGATGGTGGGAAAGAAGTCCTTGAGGTCGAGGTTGACGACGCTCTTGCACTTCACGTGCGGCCGCGCATTGGTGACCACGCTGCGACCACGCACGAAGCCGTGCGCATGCGCGGAGGCAGGGACCTTGTCGAGCACGGCGTCGAGCACCCACTGCTGCGCGCGCGCCAGCTTCCCCTTGGGCGCCGAGATGTGCCGCGCACCGCCGGTCTTCTTGGGGATGTCGTAGCGGTGGTAGTGCACCAGCGGCGCGCCGCGCCGGTGGTAGGTGAGCCAGCGCAGCTCGCCGAGCGGGATGCCGATGGCGGCAGCGACGTCGTTGCCGTCGCGCAGCACCGGCAACTCGAACGCCTGCAGGCGGGCCTCGTCGGCGCCGGTCTTCTCCAGGCCGCCCGAGACACCGAGCCCGAGGTGCACGAGCGTGGCGCGCTTCTTCTTGATGAAGGCCTCGCGGCGCTCGCGCGCCGCCGCCTCGCGCAGCACCTTGCGCTCGGCCTTCTTCTTCCTGCTCACCTCGATGCGGCGCTGGTTCTCCGCCTTGAGCGCCTGCTCGGGGTGCTGCACCGCCAGCGCCGACTTGAGCAGGCGCGCGCGCTCGACCTCGAGCGCGGCGCGCTCCTTGACCTCGTCAGGCGGATCCTCCGGCAGCGTCTCGCCCGCGGGCCAGAAGCCGTTCACCCGCATGCGCTCGACCACGATCCAGTCGGGCCGCGCGGAGATGCGCTCCCACAGCTTCTGCTTCTCGCTCTTCTCGGGTTTCGGCTTGGCGTCGTCGGGCATGGCGAGCTTCGTTGGTGCGCGAGAGGGCGGAGCGAGCGTGCAGTACGACCATGCTGCGGACGTGCTCGTTCCACTGAAGCGGCCCGCACTACCCTCGTTAGCGCCCGGGCCGCGGAGCGGCCGATCCAGCTGGGCGCTGAGGGTAGTGCGGGCCGCGGGTGAAGAACGGGCGCGTGACGAATGCCGGGCATTTCGGCATGCGCGGCGTATCGCCGCGCGGTTGCTACCTGCGCACGCTCGCTCCGTCCTCTCGCGACCCAACGACCTCCTTTCCCTTCAACGTCGTCACTAGTGCTTTGCCGCGTCTTCCCGTGCCAGCTCGTCGAGATGCGCCAGCCGCAACGCCAACAGATGCTCGCACGGACCCTTGGTCAACTGGTAGCTCGCGTGCTGCCGGCACGTGCACGTGCCCTCGACGATCTGCCCACCCACGTCGACGTGCAACTGTGGCCGCACGCGCTCCCCGCCCGTGCCGCGCACCGAGCCCGAGAGCTTGAAGCCGGTCGGCACCGGGCGGCGCGCGATGATGCGCACGTTGTCGCTGGCAAACACCGAGCGCGCGGCCTTCTGCGCCGGGTTCGCCTCCTCGACGGCGGCGCTGACCGCGCGCTGCGCCTCGGCCGCGGTGAAGCCGTCGGTGAACAGGTCGCGGTGACGGTAGACGCCGCCGTACAGGTCGATCATGGCGCGCCCGATCTGGCAGAGGTAGGAGAGCGCGCTCCTGGTCTTCTCGAGGCCGAACGCGGTGGCCTCGGCGAGGGCCGACGCGGTCGCGAAGCGCCGCTCCTTGAGCGCCGCGTAGACCGCGAGCAACTCGGGCGCGCTGCCGTCGAGGCGCCGCGTCAACAGGTCGAACTTGGCGCCGCCGGCCCAGTCGTTGTCGGTCCAGCCGGACAGCCCGAGCACGAACGACAGCTCGCCGAGGTCCACCAGGTAGAACGACGGCATACCGAGCCCGGCGAGGTACACGGTCACCCGCCGCGCCACCGGCAACAGGCGTGCGAGCGTCTTCAAGCGGTCGCGCCCCCAGGTGCGCACCACCACGTCCCTGTCGCCGCGGTGGCGCGTCGCCAGTTCGATGGGCAGCTCCCAGGGCTCGAGCACGGCCCGAATGCGCTTGCCCGGCACCAGCTCCCAGCGAAGCGCGCGCGGCGACTCTCGCGTCTTCTTCCTCATCAGCACACGGATGATGTTGAACAGGTCGATGGGCGCGACCTCGAACGAGGTGAGCCCCATCGCCATGGTCGACTGCACCTGATGGAAGCCCTGCACCCAGCTCTCGGGCAGCTCGATCTTCTTCTCCTTGTGCACGCCGCCGCCCGGGCCGGTGGTGTGCACGCTCAGCCCGCCGGGCGCGATGTCGAAGCTGGTGGTGCGATAGCTCCTGATGCGATCGAGCTGCCGTGCCAGCGCCACCGAGAAGTCGATATTGGTAGTGCCGCAGCGCAGCTCCTTGACGTCGCCGAACAGCGCGTGCGTAGCGCCCACGCGCGCGTAGCTCGACTCGTCTCGTGAGAACGCCTCGAAGAACACCTCGTCCGGGTGCACGGTGATGACCGGGTCGAACAGGTAGTTCAGCTCGTACTGGTGCGCGTAGGCCCACTCGACGTAGCGCTGCCGTGCGGCCAGGAAGGGCTTGCGCCGCTGCTCGCGCTGCGCGTCGAGCAGCGCCAGGCGCGACTCGAGTTGCTCGAGCTCGACCTTGGCGGCGGCGCTCTTGGTCTTGAGCCCGAGCAGGAACCTGCGGTCCTGCTCGGCGAGCCAGGCCTTGAACGCCAGGCGGTCCTTCGGCTGGTAGCGGAAGTCGGAGATGACGACGTGATGCAGCGCCGCCATCGCATCGCGAAACACGAGCGGCCGGCGCAGCTCACCCTTGAAGTACGTGGCCTCGCGCAACTGGTTGGTGGCGAGGCCCACTTTCCCCGTCGACAGGCCGTGCTCGACGCCGCTCTCGCCCGCGTAGCGCGCGTCGACGATCATGGCGCCGCTCCCGGCCGCGCAGCGCCGAGCACGCGCACGCCGCTCGGCGCCGACGGGAACGCCAGCGTGACCCGCGCCAGCGCCGCCAGCGCGCGATCGTGGTCATCCTTGGTGCGCGTGCGCACGACGTCGGCGAGGAGCTGCGCCGCCAGCTCCGCCTGGTTCTCGTCCTGCTCGCCGCGCTCCGCGAGGAAGTCGATGACGCGCCGCTTGGCCAGGCGGTTTGGGCGCACGTCGAACAGCACGGCGCGAAACAGCGCCTCGCACTTGGCCAGGCGCACGTAGCCGGCCTTCAAGTGGATCAGCGCCAGCTCGACGGCGAACGCGCGCATGGCGGGCGACGGGTGCTGCGCCAGCCGGCCGAGCAGCTCGTGCACGTCGACGGCGCCCTCGCCGTCGCGCGCCATCGCGTTGATCAGCATCGCCTGCGCCTTCGCCTGCACGTCGCCGCGCGTGGAGTCGGCCAGGCCGACCAGCCCGTCGAGGCCGAGCGCGCCGACGTCGACGCGGTCGAGCCACCCGAGCGCGCGGGCGCGCACGTCGTCCCAGTCGCTGTCGAGCAAGCTGAACAAGAGCGCCGGCGCCGCGCGCAGCTCGTCGAGAGCGCCCTCGAGCATGCCGAGCGCGGCGCGCCGCACCGCCGCCGTGCCGTGCTGCGCCAGCGCGAACACGCGCGTGGTGCCGAGCATGGGCAGCGCGCCGGGCTTGACCGCCAGCAGCGCCGCCCCCACGGAGACCGCCGAGTCGTCCGCGGCGTCGAGCAGCGCGAGCGCGCGCTCGAGCGTGCACTGCTCGGCGGCGACGGCAGCGAGCCCGCTGCGCAGCACCTCGGCGTAGCCGGCGAGCGCACCCTCCTCGAGCGTTCCCTGCATCGGCGCGGGCTGCTCCACGCGCGCCAGCAGCTCGGCCGCCAGCGCCCGGCGCTCGTCGGCGCCGAGCGCCGGCAGCGCGGCGAGCAAGAGGCGCGCGGCGGCATCGCGCGCCTCGCTGTGGCCGGCGCCGAGCAGGCGCAATGCCCAGGCGCGGTCGCGCGTCCACACGCGCGCGCACTCACCGAGCCAGGCGAGGCCGTAGTTGCGCACTAGGTCCTTGGGCGAGCCGACCAGCACCAGCACCAGCTCGAGGTCCGGCTTGTGCGGGTCGAAGCGGCGGCGCAGCTCGGTGAGGCCGAGGTCGACGATGCGAGGATCGTCGACGGACAGGAGCGTCACCACCTCGGCGTGGCTCGCCTGCTGCAGGGCGTTCGGCGCGCGGCGGGTCACCGCCTCGTACGCGAAGCGCTGTGCCTGCGTGTGGCGTGCCGCGCCAAGCACGCGCACATAGGCGCGCGGCACCAGGTCCCACAGCTCGGGGAAGGCCTCCTCGCGCACCCCGGGCGACGGCGGCGGCGCCTTGGGCTTCGGCCGAAAGGTGAGCGAGCGCGCGTTGAGGGTGTAGCGCGGTGAGCAGTCGAACAGGATGCGGTGGAGCAGGTAGCTCCTACCCGTGGCCGCCACGTTGCCCTTGAGCACGTCGTCGCCGTCCTGGTAGGGCGCCAGGCATGCCGCGGCGGCGAGCGCATACTGCTCGGGCGCGTGCCGCGCCAGCATGCGCAGCCAGCGCCACGCACGCCGGCGCAGGTAGGCGACGGTGGCGCGCGAGAACACGCGCGTCGAGCGCGGCTCGCCGTCGTAGCCGCTCTTCAGCGTCTCGCGCGCGCCGGTGGTGGCTCGGCTCTGGATCTCGAAGGCGTGGCTGAGGCGGCCGACGGTCTCGACGTCGTGGCGGAGCAAGGCGCGCTTCCACACGCTCTTGGCGTAGCGCCACAGGTGCGGCTGCGTGAACGAGCCCGGGGGCTCGAGCAGCGCGCCGAGCGCGGCGTCGCGGCAGCCGGGCTCGTCCAGCTCGTAGAGCGTGTCGGCGGCGAGGCCGCGGTCCTTGACCGACACGCCAGCGAGCGCCGCGACCATCGCCGCGCCGCTGCCGGTGGCGACGGCGGCGCGCACCGCCTCGGGCAGGCGCTCGCGCGCCCGCCCCTTGGCCGCGGCGATGCTCTCGACGTCGCCGAGCCGGTAGAGCGCCTCGACGCCGGAGCGGCGCCGCGACAGGAGCTTCTTCTCGGCCTCGCCCCGCACCGCCGGCAGTGCGCGCACGTCGCCGATCATGCCGAGCGCATCGACGACGGTGGCGATGTCCTCCTTGGGCTTCTCGGTGAGACGCAACAACGGCTCGACCGCGGCCCGCTCCTTGCGCCACGCCAGCCGTAGCGCGGCGCGCGCCCGCGCGCGGGGCGTCTTGGCATCGAGCGCCAGCAGGAGCTGCCCGAGCCCGGCGGCGACATAGCCCTCGGCGAGCAGGCCGGCCACGATCTCCGCGTGCGCCACCTCGGCGTCGGCCTCCGACAACGGGCCGAACATGCGCGCGTCGAGCAAGGCGCGGCGGTTCTTGCCACGCGCCACTTGCAGCATCACGCGATCGCCGGCGCGCTCCCACGTCACCACCGCCAGCCGCTCGGCGGCCTTGGTGGGGTGGAACAGGCGCACCAGCGCCGGCGCCTTCACTGCGCCGACCCCGCGGCCGTCTTTGGGCCCTGCCCCTCAGTGGTCGTCGAAGTCGTCGTCATCGTCGCCGTCGTCCTCACCTTCTTCGTCCTCGTCGTCGTCATCGTCGGCGTCGTCGAAGTCGCCGGCCTCATCGTCCGACAGCGGCGCGGGCGCAGGCGCGTTCACCGCAGCGGTCTTCTTCTTCACGTCCGCCTTGCCCGCGTCGGTCTTCATCTTGTCGCCGAACTCGCCGAGGTCGCCCAGGATGGCCTCGAGCGCCTTGCGCATCTCCGCGTAGTCGGAGAACTCCTTCTCGCGAAACAGGTTGTAGGCGGTCCACATCAGGTCGGCGCAGATCTCGACCGGCGTGCGCCCGGTGGCGGCACCGAGCCCGGGCAGCGCGATGGAACGAATCTGGCCGCCACGCTCGGCGTTGTGCATATGCACCGCCTGAAACGCCGCACAGCAGGCGAGCGCAACGTTGAGCGTGGCGCTGACGTCGTCGGAGGAGCCGACCATGGTCGGCGTCGAGATCAAGAAGCGCGGCTGGTCGGCGCCGGTCTCGACACAGGTGGCGGTGCCGACCTTCATGGTGCCGCCGTAGCGTCGCTTGACCTCCGCCTGGACCTTCTTCTCGATGGCGCCGCCCAGGTGCTTCTTGATGACGGCGTCGAGCCCGCCGTCCATCGAGGCCTTGGCGTTGGTGGGCGTCACCCACGCGCTCACCGCCTGCTCGAGCATCGAGCCCGGCACGATGTCGACCTCGGGGTTCTCCTCGAAGGTCGCCCGCCACGCGGCGATCATCTTGGGGTTGATGTCGGTCAAGACCACCCGTACCAGCACAGAACCTCCTCTGACGCCGGGCCCGCTACGCCGTGAACTCCACCAGGTACTCGAGCCGCTGCTGCGGCGTCCGGTACACCACGTACTCGTCGTCCTCGAACTGCGTCGGCGCGCCCTTGGAGTTGCGCACGCCGTGGCACGAGTCGTAGCCGGCCGGCGGCCCCTCGAGCCCGTAGGTGATCTTGGTGAAGTCCTTGACCTTGCCGAGCGCGACGCGCGCGATGCTCAGGAAGCGCGTCTTGCGCCCGCTGGTGCCGGGCGTCGTGTAGAACGACGCCGTGCAGGCCGCGTCGCCGAAGTAGATGCCGTTGCCGAGCCAGCCCGCGTCGGTGCGGTTGACGCCCATCGACACCACGATCTTCGGCAGCACGATGCCGCGCGACAGAATGCCCACCCAGTTCTTGATGCGGCTGCCGTGAAACAGCATGCGCTCGTTGCCGACCTTGGTGTCGAACGCGTCCCACTCGCCGCCGCGCTTGAGGCGGTACACGTGGCGCACCTTGACGTTCTTCGACTTCACCTGGCTCTTGACGACGTGCGCCGCCCACTCGTCGTGCTCCGGTGAACCGTTCGGGATCTGCTCGATGGTGCAGCCGAGCGCGCGGTACTGGTCGTCGACCTTGTTGTCGAACAGCACGCTGCCCTTCT
The DNA here is from genome assembly GCA_016177705.1 of Deltaproteobacteria bacterium. Taxonomy (GTDB): domain Bacteria; phylum Myxococcota; class UBA727; order UBA727; family VGSZ01; genus JACOUT01. The sequence continues at coordinate 147,597 of JACOUT010000011.1, read as the reverse complement.
CGCCGTTGACCGCGAGCATGTCCTTCATCAACTGCAGGGTCTCTTGCTTGGCGTTGATCTCGGCCAGCGTGTCGATGACCGCGGCGGCGACGGCCTCACGCGTGCGCCCGATGCGGTGCGGGACGGCCGTGTAGAAGTCGCCCGACAGGTCCTGGAAGCGGCTCGGCGATCCCTTGCTGCCCTTGAACAGCGCGTAGATCTCGTCGAGCACGGCCGCGCCCTTCTCGAGCTGACCCACGGTGAGGATGCCGAGCGGCGTCTCGATGCCGTTGGCGGTGATCTTGGCCGCCACCGTCGAGGTGAGCGCGTTGGTCGCCTCCGCGTAGATGTACTTGACCAGCTCCTGCAGACCGTCGGGCAGCTCGCTCTTCTTCGGCGCGGGTGCCGCGGCCTGCTCGTCGCCCTTGATCTTGGCGAGCGTCTTGTCGTCGACGTGTCCGGAGCTCTGCCCGCGCGCCTTGGCGCTGCCGATCCTCGAGGACGCCAGGCTCACCTCCTGGTACCCCTTGGCCGGCGAGGTCTTCTCCCTGAGGATGCGCTCGTACTCGCGCTGCGCCTCGGGCAGCGACGTGAAGAAGCGGCTCTCCTTGGCGCCCGCCTCGGGATCGCGGTCGAGGTCGTCGGTGCGACCATAGTGCGTGAACACGCGGAACTGGTCGGCGGCCTTGTGCAGCTCGATGCCGTAGTACTTGTTGTTGTTGTTCTTCAGGTCGGTGACCTGCAAGACCGCGCGCTTCACGATCTCGAAGTCCGCCGGGTAGGGCGGCGCCTTCGGGTCGCTCTGTTTCCACGCCTTCACGCTCGCCATCACGCCTCCTGCGCCCGGCCGGCGGCGCCGCACGCTACGACCGCCTGCCGCCCGACGGCAACGCTCGCGCACCACGCGCTGTGTCGGACCTCACGGTCGGTCGGCGCTACTCGCGCACCACGAAGCGGCGCGCGTGAAACAGCGCCGCCACGGTCTTGGCGTCGGTGATCTCGTTTCGCGCCACCATGGCCTCGCAGTCGTCGAAGGTGAAGGTGCGCACCTCGGTGATGACCTCGTCGTGGTCGCGCTCGCCCGCCCGCGGCGACAGCCCGGTGGCGATGAACACGTGGATCTTCTCGTCCGCGTAGCCTGGCGCGTTGAACACGAAGCCCGCGTAGTGGAGCGTGCTCGCCTGCAAGCCCGCCTCCTCGGCCAGCTCCCGGCGCGCGCACGCCAGCGGCTCTTCGCCGGGCTCGAGCGTGCCGGCCGGGCACTCCCACAGCCAGCCGCCCGCACAGTGCCGGTACTGCCGGATGAGCGTGACCCGATCGCGGTCGAGCGGCACCACCAGCGCGGCCCCAGGATGCCGAATGACGTCGAGCGTAACCGTGACTCCCGAGGGCAGCGTCACCTCCTCGGTGCCGACGTCGATCACCCGTCCCTTGAAGATGTGCTTCCTCATGGCGCTCCCGCGGCGGTGGTGAAGCGTAGCCGCATGCCCGACAGGTCGCAGCGCTCGCCGAGGAAGGGGTCGCTCGCGTCGATGAAGCGAGGCAGCAGGTGGCGCCCCTCGGCGTCGAGGATGGGCGGCCAGGGCGGGAAGGGGTGCAACGCGCTGCCGTCCGCGGCGCGCATGTGGCGGCGATCGGAGGAGAAGACGCGCAGCAGCTCGTCGGCGTCGAGCACGCGAAAGAGCGGGGCCAAGCCCGGCAGCGGCTGCGGGAAGCTGCCGGCCAGCCAACGCGCAGCGTCGATCGGCATGCCGAGCGTGCTGTCCTGGTCCCACACCTGCCAGCCGACCTGCGCCCCCGGCCGCTCGAACAGCACCACGTGGTAGTCCCAGATGACGAACGGCGCGCCGGCCGCGGCGCGCTGGCCCCACACGGCCACCGCCGGCCGCGACGGATCGGCGCCGAGCACGAACACCACCAGGCGCTCGCCCGCCTGCCCGGCACGCTCCTGGGCGAGGTGCCAGACGTTCTCTTCGCAGAAGTAGGGCGCGTAGCGCACGCGCCCCAGATAGCGCGCACCCGGGTGCCGGCGCGAGCACCGTCGCACGCACCGTCGCAGGGCGGACAGCGCGCCTACCTGGTCGGCGGCCGTGCTAAGAACCAGACCATGGCGTCGAGGCGACGTGGGCACTCCGGCGAGGACGAGGCGACCGCCATCGACATGCGCGAGGCGTCGAGCAAGATCCACGCGGCGCTCGCCAAGAAGCGCAAGGTGCTCGCCTCGCCCAACGCCCCCACCAAGAAGGCGAACATCTCGTCGGAGGCGAGCTCGTCGGAGGAGGGGCCGCTCCACCAGAGCGACGACTCGGGTGAAGAGGCCACCGAGTTCCTCGCCCGCCCGGCGTCGTCGCGCTCGGCGTCGCCCGCGACGGCGCAGCCAGCAGCGCCGGCGGCGCCGCCGTTCTCGCCCACCTCGGTGTCGTCGGCAGACGAGGACTCGCGCACCATGGCCGTGCCGCGCTGGACGGCCCACGCGCCCCCGCCGCCGGTGGCGCTGCCGCCGCCCGTGCCCTCGCCGGTGCCGGCGATGTCGAGCGCGTTGCCCAAGGCGCCGCGCCCCTTGCCCGGCCGCGACATCGTCACGGAGGCGCGGCCCCTCGGCGGCAGCGCGGGACCGACCGCGCCGCGCATCACGCGCATCTTTCAGTCTCCCGACGCACAACAGCCGCGCCGCCCCACGCCCGAGGAGCTGCAGCAGCACGTCGCCGACTTCGACGACGAGCGCACCGCGCCGTCCGACCCTGCCATGGCCACTCCTGCCGTCGCCGCGACGCCGCCGCGCGCACCCACCGTGCTGGCGCCGCCGGCGCACGGCTCCGACACCACCGATCCGCCGCCCGCGAGCGAACCGCCGCGACGTGCCAAGACCGCGCGCAACTCCCTGTCGGCCAGCTCCACCGGCAGCGGCGCCCAAACGCTCGAGGCCGAGCCGGCCGACGGCACCCTCATCGTCGACGTGCCGGCCGGCGCCGTCGTGTTCGTCAACGGCGTCGAGCGCGGCCGTGGGCCGTCGTTGCGCGTGCGCGAGCTCGACCGCTATGCCAAGCACGCCGTGCGCGTGCACGCCGACGGCTTCGCGCCCTGGAAGGGCACCGTCAGCCTCGACGGCCGCGTCGCCGCCAAGGTACGGCCCAACCTCAGGGCGCGCGGGCGCTGAGCGCCAGCGCCACGTCGAAGCGCGCGCCGGCGAGCAGCGTCATCTCGCACGAGCGCTGCGCCTCGGCCTGCTCGGTGCCCTTCTCGTGATCGAAGCCGCACAGGTGCGCCAGGCCGTGCGCCACCAGCACCGCGATCTCCTCCTCGACGGCGTGGCCGAGCGCCCGCGCCTGTCGGCGCGCGGTGTCGACGGAGACCACCAGGTCGCCGAGCGTGTGCTCGGCGCCGGGCACCGGCTCGCCCTCGTGCGCCGCGAACGCGAGCACGTCGGTGGGCGCGTCCTTGCCGCGCCAGGCGCGGTTGAGCGCGCGCATCTCGAGGTCGTGCACGAACACGAGCCCGACGTCGATCTCGCCTGCGCGAGCGGCCCGAAACAGCCGGCGCGCGGCGCGCAGGCAGACGCGCTTGTCGGCGCGCAACAGGCGCGCGCCCGAGACCAGCAGGCGCCCACGGCGCGCCTTCACGCCAGCTCCTGGCGGTGCAGGCGCAGCAGCGCGCGCGTCAGCGCCTCGCGCGCCACCGTCAGGTCGCGCAGCGACAGGTCGCACTCGCCCAACGTGTCGTCGTCGATGGCGCGCGCGAACAACGCGTCGACCAGGCTGCGCAGGCGCGCCGGCGTCGGGTCGCCGAGGTTGCGCGAGGCGCCCTCGATCTGATCGGCCAACATCACCAGCGCCGCCTCTTTGCTCTGCGGTGGTCGCCCGAGATAGCGGAAGGGCTGCTCGTCGAAGGCGCCCACCACCTCGACGGCCGCGCGGGCCTTGCCGGCGAAGCTCTCCATCAGGTTGTCGGCGTGGTGATCCTCGATGCCGGCGATGACGGCGCGCGGCAGGCCCGCCTCCTGCGCGAGCTTGACGCCGTCAGCGACGTGTGAACGCACGACGCGCGCGCTCTCCTCGGGCGCCATGCGATCGTGCGGGTTGTCGCCCTTCTGGTTCTCCGCGAACATCAGCGGCTGCTTCATCTTGCCGACGTCGTGGTAGAGCGCCATGGTGCGCGCGAGCAGCGGGCTGGCGCCCACGGCGCGCGCGGCGGCCTCGGCCAGCTCGGCGGCGCGCACGCTGTGGTGCCAGGTGCCGGGCGCATGCACCACCAGATCCTTGAGGAGCGGGCGGTTCAAGTCGGCCAGGCGATAGAGGCGCGGCTCGGTGACGTAGCCGAACACGGCCTCGACCAGCGGCACCACGACGAGCAAGAGCGCCCCCGACAGCGCGCCGCCGGTGAGCGCGGCGGCGGCGAGCCAAACCAGGTCGAGGCCCGCGCCCGCTCCGCGGAACACCTCGAGCGCGACCGCGGCGAGCGCGCCCACCAGACCGGCGCCGACGCCCGCCAGCACCATCGAGCCGCGCCGCTCGCCCCTCGACACGCCGGCGGCGCCGGTGAGCGAGGTGGCGACCGCCACTACCGAGAAGTGGATGCCCGGCTCCACCACCACGCCGCCGACCAGCGCCACCACCAGGGCGAACAACAGCGACACGTCGGGCGGCAGGGTCAGGCGCACCGTCATGGCGCCGAGCGCCACCGGCACCGCCAGGAAGATCGCCGCCGACGACATGCCGGGCACCAGCGCCTGCAACAGCGGCGTCAGCGCGTCAGCCACCACGATGCCGAGCAGCTCGACCAAGAGCAGCACGGCGAGAAAGGTGAGGTCGCGGATCCGGAGCGTGCGGCGGAACACGCGCAGCGCGCCGAACAGGTAGACCACCGAGCACACGAGCGCGACGAAGGCGCCGGTGCCGACGAGCGCGCTGGTGCGCAGGTTGTCGGCCTGCTGCACCGCCATCGCTTGCGTGAGCAGGCGGTGGCGCGGCGTGATGATCTCGCCCGGGCGCAGCACCAGCTCGCCACGTCGCGCGCGCACCACCACGGGCGGCACCGCCTCGGCCTCGGAGCGGCGGCGTCGGTCGCTCTCGGCGGCGTTGTAGCTGAGCGTGGGCCGCACCAAGGCGCCCGCCAGCTCGCCGATGAGCGCCGCCTCGGCGGCCGGGCCGCCCGCCAGCTCGACGACGTCCTGCTGCACCGCCGCGGCGACGCTGGCGCGCGCGGCCTGCACGTCGAGGATGCCCTGCGCGTCGCGCAACTGCTCGCCACCGGGTCGCTCCGGCACGGCGCGCACCACCACGCCGCGCAGGACGTCGCGCGCGAGCATCACCTGCTCGACCACCACCGGCGCGGCGAGCGCCTCCTGCAGCCGCGCCTGAAAGCGGTCGACCACGGCGGGCGCCGTCCACACGGCGCGAGTCAGCGCGCGCCACACCTCGTCGCGCGGCGCCTCGAGGCCGACCAGCGCCAGCTCGCCCGCGAGCACGGCGCGCACCGGCTCACCGGCCTGCGTGGCTGCCGCCGGCGCGCCGCGTTCGGCGGTGCCACCCGCCGCGGCGCGCAACGGCTCGAGCGCCACCGCCAAGCGCACCAGCCCCTTGTGCAGCACCTGGGCGTCTTGCAGCGCGTGCGCGGTGTCGAGGTCCCACACCGATCGGCTCCTCGCGCCGGCAGCCGCGCGCAGCTCCTCGGTGGTCTGGGTGTCGATGAGCACGTAGTCGCGGTCGGCCTTGACGAAGGCGCGCGCCGGCGTGCCGACTAGCGCTGGGTCGGTCGGCAGGTCGCTTCGCACCAGGCGGGGCGCCAGCAGAAATGCCGACGCGGCCGCCAACGCGAGCAGCACGCCGACGCGCGCGACCCGCGAACCGGGCCCGACCTCGTCCTTGCGGCGCACGCGCCGCCGCCGGCTCGTCTCACCCGTCGTCGCGGTCGTCGGTGGCAGGGAGCGCTCGTCGTCGTCGTCCTTGGGAGGGGAGACGGCGCGCAGGTGGGTGGGCTCGGTCACGTCCCGCCTACCATAGCGGCAGCGCGAGCGCGGCGCTTTGCGTGCCGTCGGCGGCCGGCGCCAGCCGGTAGGCGTAGCGCTCGCGGTAAGGGAAGCGCAGATCGCGCTCCTGCACCAAGCCGCGCTCGAGCAGCTCGTCGAGCGTGCTCGGCCACCGCCCCTCGGCGAGCCTGAACACCTCGAGCGCGCGCTCGACCTTCAGCCGCGCCAGGTCGCCGGTCTCGTCCTGCAGCGCTGCGCGCCGCACCACCACGGCACGGGACGCGAGCAAACCGCCCTCCATGCGCGACGACAGGTGGACCACGCCACCGATGGCCGCCGCCACTACCGCGTAGACCGCCACGCGGATCAGCACCGGCGCGACGCCGCCCCAGGCGCGACGCAGCGAGAATGGCTCCTCGTCGGGCTTCTGCTCCTCGACCTGGGGCAGCACCACCCGCAGGTAGCCGGTGCGCACCAACGTCGCGAGCGCCTTGCTGGTCTCGAATTCGCCGAGGCGCGACAGGTCGATGATGTCCTGCACCGTGCGCGCCGGCGTCACCAGCGGGAACACGCGGCGCTCGGCCGAGCCGACCTCGCGCGGCGGTGGCGCCGGCGCCTCTGCCGACTCGTCGGCGAAGGCCTCGTGCATGCCGGCGAGCAGGTCTTCCTTGCCGCCGTCGTCCTGCTTCTGCGGCGGCACGTCCTTCAGCACCACGAACGAGCAGCGCGAAGACGGCACCACCTTCCGCACCGACGGCCACTCGTCGACCATGCGGAAGCCCTCCATCAGGAGGTTCTCCGCGCGGATGGGCTCGTAGCTCTGCTCGTCGTAGTCGACGGGCGCGGCGGTGAACTCGTAGGTGCCCTTCCGCCACATGAAGAGCCGGTAGATGGTCTCGGTGGTCTGGAGGCGCGCGAACTCCTTGATGGTCGGGCGGTCGGCCACGCCCATCTCGATCAGGATGTCGCCGAGGCGGCGCAACGTGCGCTGCTGTGTCGCCAGCGCGGCCTCGAGCTGGGGGTTGGTGATGACGCCGCCGCGCACCAGCAAGCTGCCGAGCAGCTCAGAGCGATCGCGCGAGGACTGCTCCGCCTTGACGACGTTGCCCTCGACAAAGGAGATGCGCACCTCCAGCTCGCGGTCCTTGAGCAACAACACGCCGGTCTTCTGCTGGTGCCCCACCAACTGGAAGATGTCGGGCAGGCCGAAGTCGGCGAGCGTGCCGCGCAGCGCCATGGCTACCTCCCCCGCCCGCGCACGGACAGGTCGTCGGCCAGGCCCCACGCCGACCACTGCGCCGTCAGCCAGACCACGCCAGCCACCGCGCCGACGACGACGAGGCCGGGGGTGGTGCCCCAGGGCCCGTCGAGGCGCGGCATGGGCACCAGGCCGACGACGAAGCACGCCGTCACGCCGCACGCCGCCCACAAGAACGACAGCAGCGCGCCGCGCGCGGCAGCACCCGCAACCAGGTGGCCGGCACCGGGACAGACGAGCGACAGCACACGAACGGTGCGGGACCGCCGGCGTCCGCGCAGCATGATCTGCCGCTCCTTCCGCAGCTTGACGGCGGCGTCGATGCGCGAGCGGGTGGAGACGAAGGCGTGGAAGCACTGGCCGCAGATATCTGCAGGCACGTCCTTGTCGTCGATGCGCGAGCTGGCCGGCGAGCCGCAGCGCACGCACGCCTGCGCGGGGGCAAGGCGCTTGCGCAGCGCGAGCAACACGAGCCACACGAGCGGGAAGGCGCCGCACACGACGAGCGCGCGCTCGCCGGTCTGGCCGAAGGTCAAGCCGCGCGCCAGCTCCGCCTCGAGCTCGCGCCCGAGCTCCTCGTCCGCCAAGCCCGCACGCAAGGCGTCGAGAGGCGGCGGGTAGACGTCGACGAAGGCGCGGTTCTGCGCGATGACCGCGTCGGGCGCGCGGAAGGTGGCGACGCGAAACGCCTCGATCACGGGACGCGCGCTCTCGGGCAGCGCACGCACCGCCGCCTCGGCCTTGTCGGTGTTGCCGAGGCGGAACTGCAGCACGGAGGTGTTGAAGGTGGCGGCGACCAAGCGCGCGTCCGCGCTCGCAGCCTTGCCGAGCTCGACCACCGCGCCCTCGTGATCGCCCTGCACCGCGCGCACGACGCCGAGCTCGGCGCGCGCGAAGGACGCCTCGGGGTGTCGCTCGAGCAGCGCGGCCAGGCGCGTCGCCGCCTCGTCGAGCCGGCCCTCGCGCTTGGCCTGGTAGGCGAGCGCCGCCTGCTCCCACAGATCGAGCGCGTCGGCGGGACGCGCTCGCAGCCGCGCGCGCTCCGGCTCGCCGCTCACGTCGTAGAGGGCGCGGTGCGCAAGATCCGCGCGCGAGCCGGCGTAGCCGTACAGGCGAGACGCGAAGTCGAGCGCAAACGGGGTAGTCACCATGACGGCGCCGAGCACCAGCGCCACGCCGCGCGCTCGCCCCGGCAGGTGCAGCCAGGCGAGCGTCACCAGCCACAACGCGCCCAAGAGCGGGCCGCCGCCGACCACCAGCGGGGCGAACCCGAGCATGGCGAGCAGCAGCCAGATCTGACCCTGCGCCGCACCCTTGGGCAGCGCGAGCACGACGTCGAAGCTGGCGTAGCGCAGCGCCGGCAGTCCGACGCACAGCGCGAGCAGCGCCAGCGCCGCGAAGGCGGCGAGCCACACCACCGCCAGCGCGCGCGCGCCGAGCTGCGACAGCGCCAGCGGGTCGTGGCGGTGCAGCTTGGCGGCGGCGAGGAGGGCGTTGACGGTGCCGCCGATGTCGCCCGTGCTCCACTTGATGCGCGCGCTCATGGTGGGCACGAGCGGCAGGTCGGCGTCGGCCGCCTCGGCGGCCTCGACCAGCGCCATGGCGTCGTCCAGGCCGCCGTCGTCGAGCGCGCGCCTGCTCTCGCGCACGAGCGCGGTGGCGACGCCCGAGGCGTGGAAGGCGCCGGGCACCCCCTGCACGCCGAAGTCCTTCAACGCCTCGCGCACCTCGACGAGCTGCGCCCGTGCGCGCGCCTGCTCGCCCTTGCGTGCGCTGCCGGCGCGCACGTCCCACTTCTCGAGCAAGGCGGCGTACGAGGTCTCGAGCACGCGCACCTGGCCGAGCTCTGAGGGCGGCGGCGGCGGCGGCACGGCGGGCAGGCCGTCAGCCGGCTTTGCTGGCTCCGCGGGCTTGCCGGGGTCGCCCGGCTTCGCCGGCTCGCCCGGCTTGCCGTCGACGGGCTTGGCCGGCTCGCCGGGCTTGGTGGGCTCTCCCGGCTTTGGCGGATCCGCCGGCTTGGCTGGATCCGGCGGCTTCTTCTTCGGGTCCGTTGGCTTGGCACCGACGTCCGGAGCGTCGAGGTCCACGTCGTCGAGGTCGACCTGCTTCTTCGGCTCGACCTCCTCGACGAACTCACGCTGGGCGCCGGCGCCCCCGGCCGGCGCCAGCAGCGCAAGCAGCACCGCCCCGAGCAGCCAACCACAGCCACGTGCGCACGGCGTCACACGCTCCGGTTACCACGTCGGCGACGGGCACGGCAAAGCCGCGACCGTCCGCTGCCCCCAACGGGTCAGGCGGCGCCACCGTGCGCGGGCACGAAGTGCACCTGTCGCTCCAACTCGCGCTCGCGCTCGCGCGTCAGCTCCTTGAGCGAGCGCCCGCGGGCCGCCGGCACGCGTCGCAAGAAGCCCTCGGCCGCGAGGAACAGCGGCTCGAACAAGCCAGACGCCTCGAGCAGCGCATCGAGCTCACGCTCGGCGAGCAGCAAGCGCAGCGCGGCCTGCCGCGCCGCCGTGCCCGCGGCCGACAGGCCCGAGACGCGCGCCTCCACCCAAGCGTCGCGCACGCGCGCGTGCAACGCGGCCAAGCGTGCCCCCGCGTCGGCGTGCAGGCCGTCCTCTCGCAGCAGGCGGTCGACCGCGAAGATCCGATCCGCGCTCGACGCCCCCTCCCAGGCCTCCGCGAGCTCGCGACGCGCCCGGTCGATCTCGGCCTGCAGCGCCGCCAGGCGGCTGTGCGGCCGCTCGGGCGAGGGTGGTGGGTAAAGGTCGCTCATCTTGCAGCCCTCGAGCGCAATCGGACGCTCGTCCATATTGACGCCCAAGCAGCACGATCGTTTCAGCAGGGCGCGCGGGGTCGGAGCAGGCGCGCCCGGACGCGGCGGCCGGCGTCACCCCCCGATCCCGATCCCCGTACGTCGGTGTGGGCTAGGCGGCCTCGGCGGGGACGCCGAGCAGCCACTCGAGCAGCGCCTGCTGCACGCACAGCCGGTTGCCGGCCTGCTGGAAGGCGACCGAGCGCATGCCCTCAAGCGCGTCGTCGGTGATCTCCTGGCCGCGGCGCGCCGGCAGCGGGTGCAGCACCACCGCGTCGTCGGCGGCGTGCGACAAGAGCGCGTCGTTCACCTGCAAGGGTGTCAGCGCCGCCACGCGAGCGGCGCGCGCCGATGGCTCGAGCGCGCTCAGTGAGGTCCACGCCTCGGTGGAGACGACACCGGCGTCGCGCACCGCCGCCTGCGGGTCGTGGCCGACCGTAACGCGCGCGCCGGCAGCGCGCGCGCGGGCCAACGTCTGCGCGTCGAGCGCGCTGCCCTCGGGCAGCGCCATCGCCAGCTCGATGCCGGTGAGCGCCGCCAGCGCGACCAGCCCATTGGCGGTGCCGCGCGCCTCGCCGACGTAGGCCCAGCGCGTCTCGAATGGCCGCTCCTTGCGCTCGAAGACCGTGAACAGGTCGGTGACCACCTGGCAGGGGTGGTCGAGCTCGCTTTGTCCGTTCACCACCGACACGCGCGCGTGCCGCGCCAGCTCCTCGAGGTCGGCGTGGCTTCGCATGCGCGCTACCAGCGCATCGACGTAGCTGCCGAGCACGCGCGCGGCGTCGCGCAGCGGCTCGTGCTCCTCGCCGAGCGCATGCGCGTCGCGCGCGTGCAGCACCACGGTGGCGCCGCCGAGCAGCGCTACGCCCGCCTCCAGGCTCGGCCGCGTGCGCGTCGACGCCTTCTCGAACAGCATGCCGACGACGCGACCGGACAGCGTGGGTGCGAGCCTTCGCTCGGCGCGCCGGCGCTTCAAGTGCTGCGCGCGATGCAGCAGGCGCTCGAGGGTCGCGCGATCGGGGATGTCGAAGGTGGTGCGCAGGTGCTGCACGAGGACCTCTCAAGGGACATCGCAAAATCGAGCGAGGCAAGGCGGCCGACGAGGCGCGAAGCGAGCATACTCATCGTATGTGAGCAAGCGCCGAAGTCGGCCAACGCAGCCGCAGCCGATTTTGCGATGGACCTTCAGGGGAGGACGACGCGCACCAGCACGTCGTCGGGCTGCAGCGCGTCCATCACCTCGAGCCCGCTCGTGACGTTGGCGAACAGCGTGTAGCGCCCGTCGAGGTGGGGCTGCCAGGAGTGGGTGAGGAAGAACTGCGAGCCGCCCGTGTCTTTGCCGGCGTGCGCCATGCCGACGGCGCCGCGCAGGTAGGGGGCGTCGCTGTTCTCGCACGCGACCGTGTAGCCGGGGCCGCCGGCGCCGTCGCCGCGCGCGTGGTCGCCGCCTTGCGAGACGAAGTCGGCGATGACGCGGTGGAAGGGCGTGCCGTCGTAGACCTTGGCGCGCGCGAGCGCGACGAAGTTGGCCACGGTGGCCGGCGCCAGCTCGCGCGCGAACGCGATGGTGACGGTGCCGCGGCTGGTCACCAGCTCGGCCTGCGCGGGCAGCTCGTCGACCGACGGCGCCGCGATCACCGAGGCGCGCGGCCCGGGCGCCCGATCGCCGGCCGCGACGCCGGCCGCCGCGTCCCGCACGCGCGGCTCGGTGTGCTCCTTGAGCGTCGCCACCACGGCCGCGGCGGTGGGACTGTCGCGGCCGCGCGCGATGCGGGCGAGCGACACCAGCGGCTCCGCGCCCTCGAACGTCGTCGCGGGGCGCAGGCGCTCCACCAGCGCGAACAAGGTGGCGTCCGAGAAGGGCTCGCTGGCGCCGGGCTCCGCGAAGGGCTCGAGTAGCGTGCTGATGACACCCACGTCCGTCTCGCCCGCGAGCGCCGCCGCCGCGGCCTCGAGCGCGGCCTCGCTGCCGTCGTCGATGAGCGCGGCCGCGGCGCTCATGCGCACCTTGAGGTCGGTGGAGGTGAGCTGCTGCGCGAGCACGTGCGCCCGCTCCTTGGCCGAGACGCGCGCGCGCGCGACGCGCAGCACGTCGAAGCGCGCCAGCTCGGTGCCGCGCGCGCCGCAGCGGGCGAGCGCTCCCTCTTCGGGCTCGACGGCGTCGAGCGCGGCGGCGCAGGCGCACGCTACGGCCTTCAGCGGTGGTCCCTTGGCGGCGAGCGCGGCGGCGGCCGCGCGCAGCCGCGGCGCCAGCTCGGCTGGCGCGGCTGCGCTCGCCGCCAGCGCCAAGCACGCCTCGCGCGCCACGTGCGCCGCCGGCGTGCCCTCGCCCACCTCGGCGAGCGCCGTCTCGAGCGCGCGCGCCAGGCCGGCGACCTCGCCGTTCTTGCTGCCGGCCGATCGCACCGCCTCCCGTACCGCTTCGATCCGAACGCGCCAGTCCGGGTCGGCGAGGCCGAGCTCGACCAGGCGCGCGGCCACGGCGGGCTCCTGGCTCGACGCCGCGCGCGCGAGGAAGATGCGCACTTGGGCGTCCTTGCTGTTCCATGCAGTCGCGAGCGCGTCGAGCGGCGCCGTGGCCTTCTGACGAAAGAGCGCGTAGGCGGCGCCGGCGCGCACGGCGTCGTCGGTCGACGCCAGCCCGGCCGCGATGGCCGCCAACAGCGCCGCGTCGGTGCCGCGCGAGGCCTTGCGGCGCGCCCCGCTCACGCCGAGCGCGGTCAGCGCTTCGGCGCGCAGCGGCCCGTCGGCGGCGGCTACGCGGATGAGCGCGTCGAGCCCGGCCTGGTCGGCGACGCGGCCGAGCGCCCGCACCACGGCGCGTCGCACCTCGGGATCTGCCTCGGCGGCGAGCGCGGCCAGCAGCGCCTGCTCGGCGCGGCCGCGGTCGGCCTTGTGCGCGTCCAGCTTGTCGTCGAGCGCGAGGTCGAGCTGCCCCAGACCGAAGGCGGCGGTGGCGCGCACGCCGGCGTCGGCCGACGAGAGCGCGGTCACCAGGGGGGCCGTGGCATCGCGCCGCTCGAGGCGGGCGAGCGCCAAAACGGCGCGGCGTGCGACTGCGGGGTCGTCCGCGGTGGCGAACGCGGCCAGTTGCACAGCAGGCGCGCGCTCCTGCTCCAGGCGCGCGACCTGCCCGAGATCGGAGACGGCCGCGCCGGCGCCCTGCCCGCCCGCGCCCGTGACGCAGGCGCCGGCCGAGAGGGCGAGGGCGGCGGCGACGACGACGTGCGGGGGTCGGACGGTAGTCATGGCGCGCGCATAACCCAGAAATGCGTGCGGTAGAAGCTGCTCACCGCGACCGATCACAGCGACCGGAAGGGCCGCGTCTTTTGCGAGGGCGGCTCCAGGTCGACCTCGTAGCGGCGATCTTCGAGCAGCTCGATCAGCTCGACCAGGTCGCGCGCGCGCTTGAGCACGACGCGCACGCGCGGCTCCCACTCGACCGACAGGAATTGCCCTGAGGCGAACTCGCACGGCGCCATCAACAGCTCAGGGTCGGCCTCGGGCTCGAGCGGGCCGCGCGTCGGCAGGAACACGCCCCCATCGGCGCTGAAGATCAGCACGAGCTGACCGCGCTTGTAGACCCAGAAGGTCTGCGTGACCTCGGCCTCGGACATCGGGGGCCGACTGTATGGCGGCGCGCACATCGCGGGGAATCGGGGAGGGCGGCCGCCCCTTCGGCAAGCGGGACGTGCGGTGGAGACCGACGTCACCCGAAGCGAGGGCGCGATGGCCGACGACTTCCGCTATGGTGCACCCTTCCCGATCCGCGGAGAGGCAGGCGCGATGGACACGCTGATCATCGAGGGCGGCGCCCGCTTGTCGGGTGAGATCGCCGTCGAGGGCAACAAGAACGCGGCGCTGCCGCTGCTCGCCGCCACGCTGCTCACCGACGAGGCGGTGGTGCTCGACAACGTCCCGCGCATCAAGGACGTCGCGGTGATGCAGCAACTGCTCGCCGCCGTCGGCTGCGAGGTGGTGGAGCAGGCGCGCACCCGCGCGTCGATGCAGACCCGGCAGGTGACGACGTCGGCGCCGCCGCCCGAGCTGTGCCGCCGCATGCGCGCCAGCTTCGCGCTCGCCGGCCCGCTGCTCGCGCGTACCGGCGCCTGCACGCTGCCGGTGCCAGGCGGCGATCGCATCGGCCGCCGCCCGGTCGACACCCACGTGGCCGCGCTGCAGAAGCTCGGCGCCACCATCGAGGTCTTCCCCGACCGCTACGTGATGACGGCGCCGCGCGGGCTCAAGGGCGCCGAGGTGTTCTTGGAGGAGATGAGCGTGATGGCGACCGAGAACGTCGTCATGGCGGCCTCGCTCGCCGAGGGCACCACGCGCATCGAGAATGCCGCCAGCGAGCCGCACGTGCAGGACGTCTGCCGCCTGATCGTGGCCATGGGCGGCAGCATCGAGGGCATCGGCACCAACACGCTGATCGTGCACGGCCGGCCGCGGCTGCACGGCGCCACCTTCGAGGTCGGGCCCGACTACCTCGAGGTCGGCTCCTTCATCGCGCTCGCCGCCATGACCGGCGGGCCGCTGCTCATCAAGCGCGCGCGCCCGAGCGATCACAAAATGACCGCGGTCGCCTTTGGGCGCCTGGGCGTGCACTGGGAGGAGCGCGGCGACGACCTGTTCGTGCCGCCGGACCAGACGCTCGAGGTGCAGCACGGCCTGCACGGCGCGGTGGCGCGCATCCACGACGCTCCCTGGCCGGGGTTCCCCGCCGACCTCATCTCCATCGCGGTGGTGCTGGCGACGCGCTGCAAGGGCTCCATCCTGATCCACGAGTGGATGTACGAGAGCCGGCTGTATTGGGTGGACAAGCTGATCGCGATGGGCGCGCGCGTCACCGTCTGCGATCCGCATCGCGCCATCGTCGAGGGGCCGGCGCGCCTGTACGGCCAGACCATGAGCTCGCCCGACATCCGCGCCGGCATGGCGCTCTTGCTCGCGGCGCTGGTCGCCGACGGCAAGAGCGTGATCCAAAACGCGCAGCAGATCGATCGCGGCTACGCCAACATCGACGGCAGGTTGCGCGCGCTCGGGGCGCGCATCGAGCGGGTCTAGCTTCAACCTGCACCTGCCGACAGACCGAATGGTCGGTGGACCTTGCGAAATGCGCGCGTACGTGGGCAGCCTGATCTCCACCACGGAGCCGCCCATGCGTTCGCCCGCCCATTTGTCGCTTCCCGTCGTCGTGCTTGCCGCCGGTGCACTGGCAGCCTGCCTACCCGAGACCGCAGCGGTGTACGTCGACGGCGACGGCTTCCCCGAGCTGACCGGCGCGCCCTCCTGCGAGGCCACCATCGCCAAGGGCGAGACATTGTACGTCACGGTGCCGGTGGACGCCGACACCGCCTACGTGCGCCTGGCGGTCGAGGACTGGGCGAGCTCGATCGTGCTGGTGCAGAACTGGGCCGACGAGGGCGGCCCCTCCGCCGGCGTCGCGGCCGAGGTGACCATCCCGCCGGACTCGAGCGCCGCGCCGGGCACCTACTACTTGACCGTCGACCTGTGCTCGACCGGTGGCGGCTGCGAGAACCCCTACAAGCAGGTGGTCTACGAGCGCCTCGGCGACGGCACCACGTTTGGTCGCACCGACTACGACTCGCCGCCGCGCACCCAGGTGGGCGAGGCGGGCCGCGACACCGGCCTCGAGATCCAGACCTTCGAGCTGCAGTAACCCGAGCGCTACTTCACCGTCGGGCGCGCCTGCTTGATGGAGAGCTTGCCCTCCTTGGTGATCTTGAACTCGATGTCCATGGCGAAGGTCGGGTCGTTCTGGCGGCGGTAGAGCCGCTTGAAATGCTCCTGGATCTTCTCCATCGACGCCACCAGCTCCTTGAGCTGCGCGTCGGTGAGCACCGGCTTGCCGTTGGCGAGAGAGGACTTGCGCAGGCGCTGCACCTCGTACTCACCATTTGGCCCGATGGCCGAGACCAGCATCTCCTCAGGCACCGCGCTCGGATCGGGGTTGGTCACCAGGCTCTCGCCCACCTGGGCGTTGACGTAGAAGCCGGGCCAGTTCTCGTCGTAGATGTTCTTGGTGATGGCGACGCCGTTGGCCAGCTCGTCGTCCTGGTTCGGGTGCACCGTCACGGCCATGGCCGCGCTCATATGGTCGATGCGCCAGAAGTCGCGCTCCTCGAAGGCACGGAAGTTCCACAAGGACGCCCAGGTCTGCTTGACGGTCTTCGACAGGTTCCCTTCGTTCGGCCGGTGCGTGTAGCTGTCGTACAGGCCGGCGCCGTTGAAGCCCTCGAGGTCCTCGTTGTTGGTCGAGGAGCGACAGCGGATCGGCTGGCCCGCGGGGAACTTGGCCTGGAGCGCGGTCAGCTCGGCCTCGAGCGCGGCCGGCACCGTCGCCTTCTTGAGCTTCTTCCGGAAGTCCTCGAGCGCGCGCTCGCGCACCGCCGGATCGTCCTTGAAGCCGGGCGCGGCCATCATCTTCTTGGCCTCGTCGTACAGACCGTTGTCCTTCATGAACTGGTCGTAGAAGGAGAACGGGATGCCGAAGCCGTCGGGCGTCTGGCCCGCGGGCAGGAGCTTCTTCAGCTCCGCGAGGTTGGCGGTCTTGGCGCCAAACGCAGTGGCGTCTTTGGCGCCGAGCTGATCGAAGGCGACCACGTGCTTCTTCGACAGGTCGCGCGGTGCGGCCTGCGGCGTGGTCGGCCGCTGCGCCTCGAGCCAGGCGTCGGCCTCGGCCTTGGTGGCCTCTTTCAGCGTGTAGCCGTTTGGCCCCACCTCGTAGCGCACCAGCTTGCCGACCAGCGCGGCGATGGCCGGATCGCTGGTGGCGCCCTTGATGAAGGCGTTCGGCATCTTGTTCTGCTGCGCCTTCAGGTTGATGTGTGACAGCGGCGTCTGCGGCACCTCAGTGATGATGCCGCCGACGTGCGAGATGTCGTTCGGGATCGAGTTCTTGAACAGCACCACGTCACGCACCGTCAGCGGCCCTTGCGTGCTGCCGTCGACCACCTTGAGCCTGCCGAAGCCGACGCCGGGGTTGAGGCCGTTGTACGTGACGCCGGCGAACAGCTTCTCC
The DNA here is from genome assembly GCA_016177705.1 of Deltaproteobacteria bacterium. Lineage (GTDB taxonomy): Bacteria > Myxococcota > UBA727 > UBA727 > VGSZ01 > JACOUT01. The sequence goes on along the minus strand of JACOUT010000011.1, from coordinate 130,535 downwards.
GTCGACACCACCGGCACCTTGTAGCGCTTGAGCTTGCTCGCCTCGGCGGCGGCGAGCGCCTCCTGGGTGTCGCCGGCCGGGTGGTAGGCCACGCGACCCTTGGCGAACGGCAAAGCGCCCGCGATGAGGTCGAAGGCCTTGTTGACGTGGCTCGCCTTGACCGGGTCGGTCGGCCAGAACTCGACGGCGAACAGGCCCTTCTTGCCGTCTTCGTGCACGAAGCTGTCGTGCAGCACGATAGTGCCCGCCACGTTCTTGCGCGCGTCGGTGAAGTAGGTCTGCGCGTTGAACGAGCGCAGGTCGATCTGCTGGCCCAGGCCGCGCGTGGCGAAGTCGTAGTGGTACGCGTATTTGTTGCCGTCGAGCAGCCACAGCTTCGGCTTGCCGGTGTCGACGCCGGTGATGAAGAACTTCACCGCCTGCACGCCTGCGGCGCCCGGTACGTCGTCGCGCTTGGCGAAGGCCTGGAAGTCGGCCAGCGTCTTCATGCGGTTGACGCCGCCGTCGACCGTGGTGGTGGCCGCCGTGGTGGCCCGCGACGTCCTGGCCGGCGTGGTGCCGGTGAGCGCGGCGAAGGCGGCGCGGCCCTCGAGCGCGCTCATCGAGTCGCGCACCGTGGGCATGGTCGCGACGGTCGGCGTGGCCTCCCGCGCGGCGGCGAGCGTGGGGCGCGGGGCGGCGGAGGGGCGCATGCCGACGGCGGTAGTGATGGTGGTCATGGGCAGGATCCTGACCCCATTCGCCAGCGAGGCGCCAGCGGGCGCTGTGCGGAGCGTGTGCGGCGGCCTGTCGCCTGGGTCACAGCCGAGCAACGAGGAGAAAGGACGCCGCGAGCGCCTGCTGCCTTGGGCTCGCGCTGCGCACCTGGAGCAGCAGCGCGCCGGACGCCCTATCGCCGCAGGAGAGCTCAGGCGCCGGTTTTCACGAGGGGGGCGCCCGGCACAGCGCCTGCAACGGCTCGATCGGGAGCGCGCCATGAACTACCCGAGACCGGCCGGCTTGGCCCCCCTGTTCCTCGCCTTCGCTGTGGCCTGCGACGTGACGCCGCCCGTCCCGCCGCCGCCCAACGCCGAGGACGTCTACGCCTGTGGCCTGCACGAGGACGTCGAGACGCCCGACAACTTCCTGGTCTTCGACAAGGAGAGCGAGGGGCTCGCCCTGCTGATCGTGCGCAAGTGGGAGGAGCAGGGCGCGGGCATGTCCGCGATCTACTCGCTGGCCGCCTTCGCCATCACCCACGAGGACACGACGCGCTGCCTCAACGACACCGCGCTCTTCGACTACCAGAGCAGCCACCACAATTGGATGGACGAAGCCACCGCCGAGGTGGACGAGCTCACCTGGACGCTCGGCATCAGCTTTCAGCCCGAGGACGATCCGGTGACGAGCCCGTGGGTGTGGACCTTCCCGCTCGAAGCGACGGACGCAGCTGGCGCTACCGCCGTTGGGCCGGTGCTGCTCGACCTCGTCGAGGGCAACCCCTGACGCTCGGCAGGCATCGTCGTGCGCTACCCTCCGAAGCATGCGCCGGATTGTGCTGATACTCGGGCTCTTGGTGGGAAGCGGCGCGCTCGCAGCGCCCGCGGACCTCGAGGTGCAGGGCCACCGCGGCGCGCGCGCCCGTTGGCCCGAGAACACGTTGGCCGCGTTCCGCTACGCCCTCGAGGTGGGCGTCGACACGCTCGAGCTCGATGTCGCGGTCACGCGCGACGACCGGCTGGTGGTGTCGCACGACCTGCGCGTCCCCACTGCCCTGTGCCAGCGCGCCGATGGGCAGCCCCTGCCCGAGGGGCTCGCGATCCGCGCGCTCACCCTCGCCGAGGTGCAGGCGCTCGACTGCGGATCGAAGCGGCACCCGCGCTTCCCCGAGCAACAGCTCGTGCCCGGCGAGCGCATGCCGACGCTCGAGCAGGTGTTCGCGCTGGTCGAGGCCAGCCCCGCGAAGAGCGCGCGTGCCGTGCGCTTCAACGTCGAGACCAAGCTCGTGCCGGGCGAACCCGAGCTCGGGCCCTCGCCGCAGCGCTTCGCCGAGCTCGTGCTCGCCGCCGTCGACCGAGCAGGCATGCGCGCGCGCGTGACCGTGCAGTCCTTCGACCACCGCACGCTGCGCGCGCTCGCGGCGCTCGCCCCGGACCTGCACACGGTCGCGCTCGTCGAAGAGTGCCTGCCCGATCTGGTCGCGGTCGCGCGCGCGGCGGGCGCGACCACGGTGTCGCCCAACCACCTGTGGATCACCGAGGACGACGTGGCGCGGCTGCACGCCGCCGGGCTGCGCGTCGTGCCCTGGACCGCCAACGAGCCGGTGCAGTGGCAACGCCTGCTCGCGCTCGCCGTCGACGGCATCATCACCGACGACCCCGAGCGCCTGTTGGCCTGGCTGCGGCTGAACGGCAGGACACAGCGCCCGTCACCGGTCGGCGACAAAGCCATCGAGCGCGTGCCATCGAGCCGCACAAAGGGCACAATCGGCACCCCATGAAGCCCGACCCTGCCGAGTTCTGGAACACGCGCTACGCCGCGCCGGGCTTCGCCTACGGTGAGGCGCCGAACGACTTCCTCGTCGAGGTCGCCGACCGCATCCCCGCTGGTCCGGTGCTGTGCCTCGCCGAGGGCGAGGGCCGAAACGCGGTATTCCTCGCCAAGCGCGGCCACGCGGTGACTGCGGTCGACCTGTCGTCGGTCGGCCTCGGCAAGGCGAAGGCGAGTGCCGAGCGCGCCGGCGTCGCGCTGACGACGGTGGTGGCCAATCTCGCGAGCTGGCCGATGCCCGAGCGCGCCTTTGCGGGCGTCATCTCCATCTGGGCCCACCTGCCGACGCCGGAGCGCGCCGCGCTGCACGCGCGCGTCGCGCGCGCGCTCGTGCCGGGTGGCGTGTTCGTGCTCGAGGCCTACCGTCCCGGCCAGGAGCAGCGCGGCACCGGCGGGCCGCCCAATGTGGAGCTCCTGATGCGCGCGCAGGAGCTGCGCGAGGAGCTCACCGGGCTCGAGGTGGTGATCGCGCGCGAGGTCACACGTGCGATCCACGAGGGGCAGTACCACCAGGGCGACAGCGACGTGGTGCAGGTGCTGGCGCGCCGCGCTGCGCCGTAGAGCCGGCTATCCTCGGACCGTGGCGCCTTCACCCGACCCGGCTGTACGGCATCCTGCGACCTCGGTGTTGCTGTTCGCGCGGCGACCGACGCTGCTGCGACGCGCCGCGCTCGCGATGGACCTGTCCACGGATGACTGTGTCGTCTGTGCCGGCCGAGAAGGGCTGCGCCAGGAGAGGGTCGGCGGCGTGCTGGCGTTGCCGGTCGCGATCGCGATCGCGCTCGCCGTGCCGCTCGCGCTCACTGCCTTCGTGCGCGCGCTCTGGGGCGGCCGCGACCTCTACGACGTCATGGCCGACGGCGCGCCCGCGCTGACGGTTGCCGCCGCGCCGCTGTGGGCACCCTGCCTGCTTGCCGCGTGCGTGCCGCTGCTCACCCGCGTCGCGGCGCCGCGCCTGCGCCTGTCCGTCTGCGCCCCGTGCCGCACCGGCACGCGACGCCGCGCCATCGCCGCGTGGCTCGCGCAGCTCGTCGTCATCGCAGGGTCGGCGGCCCTGTTCGCCGTCGCCCTACCCCGCGTCACGCTCTTCGAGACGCTGTGGGGGATCTTCTTTCTGCCCTGGGCGTTCCTCGCCGCGTGGCTCTTCGGACGCGCACACTCCTCCGGCGTGCGCGCGCGCTTGGTCACGCGCGACGCCATCGGCGTCACCGGCGCACCACACCTCGCCGAGGTGCTCGGCAGCTCGAAGCCGGGCGCGCTGGTCGACCGCACCGCCTCGCGCCTCGCACCGCCTCCCGCGCAGCTCGCGCTCTGGCTGCTGCCGCTCGGCGTCGTGGTCGCGCTGGCGCGGGCGCCCACAGTGCGCCAGGGCGACGGCGCGTGCGGCTATGGCTCGTGGCCGCTCGGCTACCGCCACGGCGCGGCGCGCGCCGACGCGTGCCTCGCGCCCGACGGCGAGCGCCACGGGCCGTTTCGCGGCGGCCCCGGCTCGTGGAACACGTCGTCGAACGTGGCGGTCGAGGGTGCCTTCTGGCGCGGCAGCCCCGACGGCGAGTTCACCTTCCGTGACCCGTGCGGCACGGTGCGCGCCATCGGCCGCTTCGACCGCGGTCGTCCCAAAGGCGCGTGGCGCTTCTTCGACGAGCGCGGCGCGCCCTCCTCGCCGCTCGATGCCGACGCCGCACGCATGGCGCTGCTGCAGGCCGGCGCGGACTGCTCCTTGGCTGCGCCCGCTACCCCCGCATCGCCTTCGCCCGCAGCGCCTTGAGCAACGCGTCCGTGGTCGGGCGCCGCTCGGGTCCCCGCCCGCCCGCGTCCTGCGGCTGTGCGCCATCGGGCTCGGTCGGCTCGTCGAAGTCGGCGGGCATCCTGGTGCCGTGCGGCGGCGTGGGATCGGCGCCGAACGGTCGCAGCGGCGCGTCGACGTCCACTACCAGGCGAGCCGCGCCCTCCGCGTCCACCAACTCCCACACGACGCTCGCCTTGCCCCGCTTCATCGGGGTCACGCCTGCCTGCTCGGATCGAACAGGTCGAAGAACTGCTCCACCGACAGCGCGCCGAGCCCCTCCTCGTCGTGGGTCAGGCGCAGCCGGTCGAAGGTGCCCAGGCGGTTCTCGATCACCTCGCGCGGCGAGGCGTCGTAGCCGAAGTGATCGTCGTACCAACTGTTCTTGAGCGGCTGGCGCCGCCACTTGCTCTCGTCGTTCACGTCATCGTCCCCGTGATCGCGGTCCGGCCGCGATCGATGATCGGATCTCGAGGCCGCGGCTCTCGGGAGCACCGGGCTCCGTGGAGCGCGCCGTGGCCTCGAGCGCTTCCTCTCTCAACCGCAGCCGGTGGTCGCGCCGCAGTTCTCGCACTTGTAGCAAGCGCCACAGCGCACGGTGATGCTGCCGCACGACGGACACGCGGGCGCGTCGGCCTGCGTCACGAAGGTGCGGTGCTCCTGCGCCCGCAGGCCCGCCGGTCGCACCGACGTGACCACCGCCGCAGCCAGGGCCTTCGGCTCCACCGTCACCGGCGCGCCCTCGCTCGACGCAGGCACGAACATCTCGGCCTGCGCCGCGCTCGGATCGAAGGGCCGCTCGTCCGCCGGCAGGAACTTCAGGCCGAGCCAGCGGAAGATGTAGTCGCACACACTCTTGGCGATCGGCACCTGCTGGTTGCCGGTGAAGCCCGAGGGCTCGAAGCGCATGTGGCTGAACTTGTCGACCAAGACGCGCAGCGGCACGCCGTACTGCAGCGCCAGCGAGATGGCCGTGGCGAAGGCGTCCATCAGGCCCGAGATGGTCGAGCCCTCCTTCGACATGGTGCAGAACAGCTCGCCCGGCTGCCCGTCCTCGAACAGGCCGACCGTGAGGTAGCCCTCGTGGCCGGAGATCGAGAACTTGTGGGTGATGGCGGCGCGCTCGTCGGCGAGCTTCCTGCGCGTCACTACCGAGAGCCGCTGTCGCAAGCGCGCCAGCTCGCTCGGATCAGTGAGCGCGGCCATCACCTCGTCCGCCGTCAGGCCCTTCTCGAGCAGCGCCTTGGTCGGCAGTTGCATGCCGGTGGCCGCGTCGGTCTTGCCCTGCGCCTTCACGTCCTTCCTGGAGGTGGACAGCGGCTGGCTGCGCTTGCAGTTGTCGCGGTAGATGGCGATGGCCTTGAGGCCGAGCTTCCAGGCGTCGAGGTAGATCTGCTCGATCTCCTCGACCGTGGTGGTCTCGGGCATGTTGACCGTCTTCGAGATGGCGCCCGACAGGAACGGCTGCGCCGCCGCCATCATGCGCACGTGGCCCATGGGGGCGATGCTGCGCGAGCCCTTGGCGGGGCGGAAGGCGCAATCGAACACCGGCAGGTGCTCTGGCTTGAGCCAGGGCGCGCCCTCGATGGTCTCGTGCTCCTCGATGAACTTGAGGATCTGCGCCTTCTCTGCTGCCGAGTAGCCGAGCGCGTCGAGCGCCAGCGGCACCGTGGTGTTGACGATCTTCATCAGACCGCCGCCCACCAGCTTCTTGTATTTGACGAGCGCGATGTCGGGCTCGATGCCGGTGGTGTCGCAGTCCATCATGAAGCCGATGGTGCCGGTGGGAGCGAGCACCGTGGTCTGCGCGTTTCGGTAGCCGTGCTTCTCGCCGACCTCGCACGCGGTGGTCCAGGCTTCGCGCGAGGCGTCGAGCACGCCGCGGAAGGCCTCGGGCACCTTGGCCTTGTCGACGTCGAAGGCGGCGGCGCGGTGCAACTGCAGCACGCCGAGCATGGCGTCGCGGTTCTTGGTGTAGCCGGCGAATGGCCCCTTGGCCTTGGCCACCTCTGCCGAGGCAGCGTAGGCCTCGCCGCCGAGCAGCGCCGTGATGGCCGCGGCGGCGGCGCGCCCGTCTTCGGAGTCGTAAGGCAGGCCCGAGGCCATCAAGAGCGCGCCCAGGTTGGCGTAGCCCAAGCCGAGCGGCCGGAAGTCGTGCGAGTTCTTGGCGATGCGATCCGTCGGGTACTTGGAGTCATCGATGATGATCTCCATCGACAGGATCAGGATCTGCACCGCGTGGCGGAACGCCTCGACGTCGAAGGTGCCGTCGGCCCGGCGGTACTTCATCAGGTTGAAGCTCGCCAGGTTGCACGCCGAGTCGTCGAGGAACATGTACTCGGAGCAGGGGTTCGACGCGTGGATGGGCGCGGTCGCCTTGCAGGTGTGCCAGCGGTTGATGGTCGAGTCGAACTGCACGCCCGGATCGCCGCACAGCCAGGTGGCCTCGGCCATCTTCCGCCACACGCTCTTGGCCTGCAGCTCGTCCATGGGCGCGCCGTTGCGCACCGCCTTGGTGAAGTAGGTCTTGCCCTCCGCCACCGCGCGCATGAACGTGTCGGTGACGCGCACAGAGTGGTTGGCGTTTTGGAAGAACACCGAGTCGTAGGCGCCGCCCGGCACGTTGAAGCCGCCGTCGTAGCCGGCCTCGATCAGCGCCCAGGCCTTCTTCTCCTCGGTCTGCTTGCTGTCGATGAAGTCGACGATGTCCGGGTGCTCGGCGTTCAGGATCACCATCTTGGCGGCGCGGCGCGTCTTGCCGCCCGACTTGATGACGCCGGCGAAGGCGTCGAAGCCGCGCATGAAGGAGACCGGGCCCGAGGCGGTGCCGCCGCCGGCGAGCAGCTCCTTGGACGAGCGGATGGCCGACAGGTTGCTGCCGGCGCCCGAGCCGTACTTGAACAGCATGCCCTCGGTGCGGGCCAGCGTGAGGATGCTCTCCATGGTGTCGTCCACGGAGTTGATGAAGCAGGCCGAGCACTGCGGGTGCGGCTCGACGCCCACGTTGAACCACACGGGCGAGTTGAAGGCGACCTTCTGGGTGATCAGCAGGTGGGCCAGCTCGTCCCTGAAGGCCTCCGCGTCTGCCTCGCTGGCGAAGTAGCGGCGGCGGCGGCCCCAGCCGGTCAGCGTGTCGACCACGCGCAGCACGAGCTGGCGCACGCTGGTCTCACGGTCGGGCGTGCCGAGCGTGCCGCGGAAGTACTTGTTGGCGACGATGTTGGTGGCCTGCTGCGACCAGGCTGCCGGCATCTCGATGTCGTCCTGCTTGAACAGCGCTTTGCCGTTCGCGTCAGTGATGGACGCCGAGCGCTTCTCCCACACGATACCCGCGGCCTCCGACATCGGATCGACGCCCTCGCGCGTCTCCCGGCGCGGCACGCGCACGCCCTGGGGGCTCGCCTGCAAGATGGGCGCGGGCTTGGCGGCGGCCGGCACTGCTGCTGGCGCCACGCCGCGCAGCTCTCCGTGCAGCTCACCCGCCTTAGCGCCGTCCTTGGGCTCATCGCGGTTCATGGTGGCAGCGTAGCTTCTCTCGGTCGTCTCCAACATCGAGCCTCCCTTGCTGCGTCTCATCCGGCTTGGCGTCGCCCCATGGCCCGCCCTCGCTGTAGCTGAGAAAGACGTCCCCCGCGCTCCTTCTGGAGCGCAAATCACTTGTCTGTCGCGTTTTCACGCGACGCTGATTCTGCAACCACCCCCCGTCCCGAATTCCTTTTGGAAAGGAGCCGGTGCGATGGGCGTGGGAGGGTTCGTATCACGGAACGCGAGTCGCGCGTCAACGCCCCCTGCCGCACTCGCCCGGCACACAAGCACAAAATATGGGCATTCTCGGGGCCTTGGCCCCCTAGATCTCGAGGGTGGGGAAAAGCTGTGAATTCGGGCGGTCGATCGGCGTGGCGCGCCGCACCGCGTTTAGCCAATTACTCTTTTCTTCTCAGACACATGGCGTGCCGGCCTGCGTCAATTCGCGTTTTTTCGCGGAACGGGACTTGCGCAGCGCTAAGTGCGCGAAGGTGATCGACAATCCGAGATCACCTCAGGTGTGAGACAGGGGGTGGGCGCGCCGATGTATGCCCCTGCTCACTACCGCGCCGCTCGGCACGCGCCGCCGTGTCATTCAATGTGACACTTTTCCATTCGTTCGGCGTACAACCGCTGCCGCAACCGCTGCTGTGCTGACACAAAACGTGTTGTGAATCAGATCTTACCGAGCAACAGCAGTGTAATCATGATGAGCAGTGCCCCGGTTGCAACACCGAGTGCCGCCATCGCCAGGCGCAATGCAATCGAGATCTCGCCGGTCGAGGCGCGCCGCGCAGCAACGGCCGGCACCTCGACCAGATCCTCGCGCGCCAGATCCGCAGCCGGCGGCGCGAACAGGCTGCCGCTCACCTCCGGCTGCACCGGGGGCTGCGACGCGGAGCCCCCGAGCGGGCCGCGTAGCACGGTGTCGGCGTCGGACACGTCCTCGCCGGAGGGGACCGGCGGCATCGAGGTCGGCGCGGTGCGCACGGTGGCCGCGGCCACGGCGTCGCCGATGTCGTCGTCCGACAGCAGGTCGTCGGCCTCGAGCGCGGCGCGCGCGGCGCCGAGGTTGTTGGTGACGTCGGTGCGCCCGCCCACCTCGACGTCGAGGTCGACGCCCAAGGTCGCCTCATCGAGCGCGGCGCGCGCGCTCGCGCTCACCGGCGCGCGCACCGCCGGGCTCGCGTCGAGCGTCGCGATGACGTCGGCCTCGGCGGTGACCGGCACCAGCGGAGCGGCGGTGACGTGGGTGCGGCCGTCGTCTTCGACGGGCGGCGGCGGGTAGGCGCCGCGCGGGTTCGAGACGTCGGGGATCTCGTCGGAGACGCCCACCGAGCGAAACGGCGTCGAGGGGCGTGGTGCGGCCACCGGCGCCGAGGGTCGGACCGGGGCGGCGACCGTCGCCGGGCGCTGCGCGGGCACCGTAGCGCTGCCCGAGCTCGGGTGCGGCGCCGGCATCTCGACGGCGCGCGGCGCGATCGACGGCATGGTCCGGTCGGGGCCGGAGACCGCCGTGTCCTCGGAGACCGAGGGCTGGGCCGGCGGCGGCGCCTTGGGCATCTGCGGCACGCTGATGGTGCGCGGCGCGTTGCTGGCGGGCGCCGGCGGCACGCGCGTCTTCGGCATGTCGAAGGACTGCGCCGCCGCCAGCAGGCCCTCGATGCGCTGGCGCACCGGGTCTTTCTCCGGCGGAAACAGGATGCGCATGAATTGCGCGAGCTGCGGCGGCCCGAGCGGGCGGCCCGTCGACGTCAGGTAGGCGTCGAGCGCCTGGCGCACCTCACCGGCTGTGCGGTAGCGCTGGTCGCGGTCTTGCGCGAGCGCCTTGACGCAGATCTGGTCGAGCACCGGCGGCACGCGGTTGTTGACCTCGGACGGCGACGGCGGCGGCTTGAGCGAGCGCTCGAAGATCTCCATGGGCGTGGCGCCTGAGAAGGCGGGGCGGCCCGACAGAAAGAGGTAGAGGGTGGCGCCGATGGCGAAGATGTCGGCGCGCGCGTCCACCGGCTTGCCCAGGATGGCCTCGGGTGCCACGTAGCCGAGCTTGCCCTTGATCTGGCCGGCCTGGGTGCGTATCGAGTTGTCGCGCGCCTTGGCGATGCCGAAATCGACCACCTTCACCTGGCCTTCGAAGGTGATGATGACGTTCTCGGGCGACATGTCGCGGTGCACCAGGTCGAGCAGCTTGCCGTCGGCGCCGCGCAGGTTGTGGGCGTGCTCGAGGCCGGCGCAGGCGTCCGAGATGATGCGCGCGGTGACGTCGAAGGGCACCGCCTTGTTGTGCGAGCGGCAGGCGCGGCCGACCTGCAGCATGTCGCGGCCATCCAGGTACTCCATGGCCAGGAACCAGTCGGTGCCACCGTGCGCGTTGTCGTCCTCGCCCAGGTCGAAGATCTGCACCACGTGGGGGTGGTTGATCATCGCGGCCAGGCGCGCCTCGTTGACGAACATGCCGATGAAGTCGCTGTCCTTGGCCAGGTGCGGCCGCACGCGCTTGATGACCACCAGCTTCTGGTAGCCGCCGGGGCCTACCTGGCGCGCCAGGTACACCTCGGCCATGCCGCCCTGAGCGAGCTTGCCGAGGATCTGGTAGCGGCCGAGCACGACGGTCCCTGGTGGGACGTCTTCGTCGGTGCTCTCCGCGGGAGTAGCCACCATGATCGCGAAAGACTCTAGCGTGTCGCACGTCCTCGTACCAAAAGCGTGCCGTCCCGCCGGACGGAGGTCCCGATGATCAAAAAGCTGCTGATCGCCAACCGGGGCGAGATCGCGCGTCGCATCGGGCGCACGGCGCGGCGCATGGGCATCCGGGTGGTGGCCGTCCACTCCGAGGCCGACCGTGACGCTCCCTTCGTGCGCGAGGCCGACGAGGCCGTGCTGCTCGGGCCGCCGCCGCCCAAGGAGAGCTACGGCAACGTCGACGCCATCGTGGCCGCGCTGAAGAAGAGCGGTGCCGACGGCCTGCACCCGGGCTACGGCTTCCTCTCCGAGAGCGAGAACCTGGTGGCCGCGTGCCTGGACGCGGGCGTCACCTTCGTCGGCCCGTCAGTGCACTCGATGCGCGCGATGGGCAGCAAGATCGAGAGCAAGATCGCGATGATCGAGGCCGGAGTGCCGGTGGTGCCAGGGCCGGTGCACGCGCTCGAGCACGAGGACGACGCGGTCAAGGCCGCCGAGGCCATCGGCTGGCCCGTGATGCTCAAGGCCTCGGCGGGGGGTGGCGGCATCGGCATGGCGCGCTGCAAGAACGAAAAGCAGCTTCGATCCGCGTTCGAAGACGCCAAGAAGAAGGGCGAGCAGTTCTTCGGCAGCTCGCGCGTGTTCATCGAGAAGCTGATCGAGCGCCCGCACCACGTCGAGGTGCAGGTGCTCGGCGACAAGCACGGCAACGTGGTGCACCTGTTCGAGCGCGAGTGCTCGGTGCAGCGGCGCAACCAGAAGGTGCTCGAGGAGACGCCGAGCCCGCTGCTCGACGCCGACACGCGCGCGCGCCTGTGTGAAGCCGCAGCCACGGCGGCGCGCGCCGTCAAGTACCAGAGCGCCGGCACCGTCGAGTTCGTGGCCGACGAGGCGAAGAACTTCTACTTCCTCGAGATGAACACGCGCTTGCAGGTGGAGCACCCGATCACCGAGGCGACGCTCGGCATCGACCTGGTCGAGCAGCAGCTCCGCGTGGCCGCCGGCGAGCGCCTGTCGTTGCCGGCCCTCGAGCCTCGCGGCCACGCCATCGAGCTGCGCGTCTGCGCCGAAGACCCCGACAAGCGCTTTTTCCCCCAGCCCGGCACGCTCGGCGAGGTGGTGTGGCCCACGGGCGAGGGCATCCGCGTCGACGCCGGGGTCGAGAGCGGCAGCGTGGTGCCGCCGTTCTACGACTCGCTGCTCGCCAAGATCATCGGTCACGGCGCCACCCGCGCCGAGGCCATCGCCCGCCTGCGCGCCGCCCTCGATCGCACCAGCGTCGGCGGCCTCAAGACTAACCTGGCGATGCACCAGCGCATCCTCGACGACGGAGAGTTTCGGGCGGGCCACACCACCACCTCGTTCCTCGAGGAGCGCCTGGGTCTCAAGTCCTGACCCCATTGCCGGCACTCTGCTAGGCTCCAACCGCCGCATGAACGCGCAGCCCCACAAGACGATCAACGACTACACCGCCGTCGCCAAATCGATGACGGCGGACGCGTTTGGCGCGCGCTACCAGCACCCGTTCCTGTTCGGCCGCGAGGTGCTCGAGGAGGAGTTTCGCTTCTCCACGCTGGTGACCGAGGAGCCCTCGTCGGAGCGCTCACGGACGGCGACGGCAGGCGAGCAGGCGGCCGCGGAGACCCCCAAAGGCGGCGACAACTTCCGCATCCGCCATTGGGTGATCTCGGTGAAGAAGCCGCCGGCGGCGCCCGCGCAGGACCGCATCTTCCTCGGGCGCAGCGAGACCAACGACGTCTGCGTGCCGCACAAGACCGTCTCGAAGCTGCACGCCTACTTCGTGCGCGACGCGCAGGCGACCAACAAGTGGTTCGTCGTCGACACCGGCTCGGCCAACGGCACCAAACACAACGGCCTGCGCATCCCGCCGCGCGCCAAGGTGCCCATCGTCGACGGCGACACCATCTGCTTCGGCCGTTGCGTCTTTCAGTGGATGACGGCCAAGAGCCTGCACGAGCGCGTGCTGGCAGCGGCCAGCGGCGGCGCCTGACGAACGCTTGCAGTCCCGTGAGCTGCCGCCCAATCAGCGGCGCGCCGCGCGCTGGCCGATGCGCCCGGCCTCGAGCAACGTGCGCGGCGCGGCGAAGGTGCGCGCGCCAAGCTCGCTCCTGAGCAGCGCCAGCTCCGCGCGGCCGAGCGACTCGCCCGCGTGGATGCGCTGGTAGAGCCGCGCGCGCTTTGCGAAGCGATCGTCCACGCCGTGGGCGTTCGCCTCATCGACCGCCTGCGCGAGCACGCCGCGTCCGACCGCCTCGAGGGGCAGCGCCTGCTGCGACAGCACGTCGTCGAAGGCGCGGCGCTCGACGTCGGTGGTGCCCGCGGGGTACGGCACGCGCCGCACGCGCGCGCCCAGGTCGAGGTGCAGCTCCGCGATGCGCACCAGACACAGCACGCGATCGCGCGGCACCGGCTCGACCGCCAAGGTGTCGAGGTACGCCAGGCGCAGCTCCTCGAGGACGCCCAGCTCGCGCTCGACGTCCTCCAGCGTGGCCAGGCGCGTGCCCGTGAAGGCGCGCAGGTCGTGCTCGAGCACGGCCAGGCGTCGCACGGTCAAGGCAGAGGAGGGCTCGGGCGCGTGGGCACAGGCCGCCAGCGCGCCGACGAGGCACAGGGCCCACCACGAGCGCATCGCACCATTGTCCGCTCCGCGTCGCAGCCCGGCAATGTAGGTGTGAGCGCTGCACCGTCGTATGCTGCCGCCGTCATGCGACGACGCCTGCTCGGCCGCGCCCTGCCCCGCCCGCTCGCGTGGGTCGGCGCCTGTGTGCTCGGGTGGGCGATAGCTGCCCTTGCGAGCGCCATGGCCATCGCGGAGGAGCCGGCCGCCCTGCCCGACGCCCTGCCGCCGCTCGACGACTCGGCCATGGGGGAAACGCCACCGGTGCGACTGTTCGCAGACGCCCGCTTGCGCGCCGGCCTCGAGGCGGCGCGCGATCTCACCCGCGGCGACGGCGCGGCGACCGTCGGCATCGGCGGCAAGGCGGGCGTGGAGGCGCAGCTCGATTTCGGCCGGCTCACGGTGGCGGTGGGCGAGGCAGGCACGCTCGGGCCCGAGGACGGCGCCAGGGAGTTGGTGCCGCGGGCGCCGTTGGCGCCGCTGTTGCGCGCGGAGCTGGCGCTCGACACCACGCTGTTCGGTCTGCCGGCGGAGCTCGCCGTCGGGCGCGCACCTGCGGTGATCGCCGACGGGCGCATGCTCGGCGACGAGCCCTTCGATCTGCGCGGCCGCACGCTCGACGGCGCGCGCGCACGCGTGCACGGCGGCACGGTCGACGTCGGGGTCGGCGCGTGGTGGCTCGGCGGCGCGGGCGACACGCTCGCGGCCGTCGCCGCTGCGGACGGCGCGCTCGCGGTGGGCGAGCAGCTCGATCTCGAGGTGTGGCTGGTGACGGAGCGCGACGCGGTCGACGCGGTGGTGGTGCCGACACTCGGCACGCGCCTCGCCGGGCGGCTGTGGTTCCTGCAAGGTCGCGCCGCCACCGAGCTGCAAGGCGCGCTCGACGATGCGACGCTCGAGCGCCACGGGCTCGCCGGCAGGGTGAGCGCCGGCGCGCGGGCGACGCTCGAGCCGGACGCGCTGCCGCTGTCGCTGCCGAGCCTGTTCGTCGACCTCGACGGCGATCTGGTGGCGGGTGACGCCGTCGGTGGTCGCGTGCTGCGCGCGCCCGCACCGACGCTGCACGGCGTGCGCGGCGCGCTCGATCTGCTCGCGCCCGACAACACCTGGCGCGCCGCGCTCGCGCTCGGACTGCACGAGGATCGCCTGAGCAGCTCGCTCACGGCGTTGGTCGTGGGCGTGGTCGACCGCGCCGGACCATTGCTCGATCCCTGGGGCGCGCCGGTGCCGGCGCGCCGCGGCGGCGGCACCGGCGTCGCGCTGTGGGAGCTCGACCTCGAGCTGGCGGCGCGGCTGACGGACGACCTGCGGCTCGGCGTCCTCTGGGGCATCGCGGCACCGGGGCCCGCGCTGGTGGGCGAGCTGCCCGCGCAGCGCCTGTTGGTGGAGCTGCGCGCTGCCACCGATGGCTCGTAAGCGCTTTCCCGGCGCCGATCGGCGGTTATTTTCGGCGGGTACCCTGCGGAGGCCCGCATGCAGATTGAGAAATTCACGGTCAAGGCGCGTGAGGCGCTCGAGGAGGCCCGCCAGGCATGCGTCGCCTCGGGGCATCAGCAGCTCACCTCGCAGCACCTGTTGCGGGCGCTGATGGATCAAGAGGGCGGCATCGTCCCCCAGGTGCTGGCGCGCATCGGCGTCAGCAATGCCGCGCTCGGCGGTGCCCTCGACGTCGACATCGCCGCCGAGCCCAAGGTCAAGGGCGGCGGTGCCGACGACGTGTACTTTTCGCCGAGCGCCAAGAAGGCGCTCGATCAGGCGAACGTCGAGGCCAAGTCGCTCGGCGACGCCTATGTCTCGACCGAGGCCTTGCTGCTCGGCATCGCCAAGCACGGCAAGACCGAGCAGCTTCTGGAGAAGGCGGGCGCGCCGTACAAGAGGCTGGTCGACGCCGTCAAAGAGCTGCGCCAGGGCCAGACGGTGCAGGACGACAACCCCGAATCGAAGGTGGGCGCGGTCGACAAGTACACGCGCGATCTCACGGCCGATGCGCGCAGCGGCAAGCTCGATCCCGTGATCGGGCGCGACGAGGAGATCCGCCGCGCCATGCAGGTGCTGTCGCGCCGCACCAAGAACAACCCGGTGCTGATCGGCGACCCCGGCGTCGGCAAGACCGCCATCGTCGAGGGCATCGCGCAGCGCATCGCGATTGGCGACGTGCCCGAGAGCTTGAAGAACAAGCGCCTGTTGTCGCTCGACCTGGGTGCGCTCATCGCCGGCACCAAGTACCGCGGCGAGTTCGAGGATCGCCTGAAGGCGCTGTTGAAGGGCCTGGCGAAGAACGAGGGCTCGGTCATCCTGTTCATCGACGAGCTGCACACGTTGGTCGGCGCCGGCGCCGGCGAAGGCGCCATGGACGCCTCCAACATGCTCAAACCCGCGCTCGCGCGCGGCGAACTGCGCTGCATCGGCGCGACCACGCTCGACGAGTTCCGGAAACACGTCGAGAAGGACGCGGCGCTCGAGCGACGCTTCCAGCCCATCTTCGTCGGCGAGCCGAACGTCGAGGACGCCATCGCCATCCTGCGCGGCCTGAAGGAGCGCTACGAGGTGCATCACGGCATCCGCATCCAGGACGCGGCCATCGTGGCGGCGTGCACGCTCGGCCACCGCTACTTGAGCGGGCGCAAGATGCCCGACAAGGCCATCGATTTGATCGACGAGGCGGCGAGCGCGCTCAAGATGCAGATCGAGTCGATCCCGGTCGAGATCGACGAGATCGAACGCAAGATCGCCAAGCTCGAGATCGCGCGCGAGGCGCTCAAGCGCGAGAGCGACGAGCTCTCGAAAGAGCGGCTGGCCGACGTCGAGCACGAGCTGGTCGAGGTGAAGGAGCAGGCGACCGGCATGCGCGCGCAGTGGCTCGCGCAGAAGGACGCGCTCACCTCCATCAAGGAGATCAAGGCCAAGGTGGAGGCGCTCAGGCACGACATCGAGATGAAGCAGCGCCGCGGCGACTTCGAGGGCGCGGCCAAGGTGCAGTACGGCGACCTGCCCTCGCTGCAGAAGGAGTTGGCCAACAAGGACGCGCTCTTGAAAGAGGCCGGCAAGAGCGGCGGCTACCTGAAGGAGGAGGTCACCGAGGAGGACGTCGCCAAGGTGGTGGCGCGCTGGACCGGCATCCCGGTGGCGAAGATGCTCGAGGGCGATCAGCAGCGGCTGTTGAAGATGGAGGAGCGGCTGCACTCGCGCGTGGTCGGCCAGGATCGGGCGCTCACCGCCGTGGCCGACGCCATCCGCCGCTCACGCTCGGGCCTGTCCGACGAGCGGCGCCCCATCGGCTCCTTCTTGTTCCTCGGCCCCACGGGCGTGGGCAAGACCGAGCTCGGCAAGGCGCTCGCCGAATTCCTGTTCGACGACGAGACCGCGATGGTGCGCATCGACATGTCCGAGTACATGGAGAAGCACGCCGTCTCGCGCTTGATCGGCGCGCCGCCGGGTTACGTCGGCTACGACGAGGGCGGCCAGTTGACCGAGAAGGTGCGCCGGCGGCCGTACACGGTGGTGCTGCTCGACGAGATCGAGAAGGCGCACCCCGAGGTCTTCAACGTGCTGTTGCAGTTGCTCGACGACGGCCGGCTTACGGACGGCCAGGGCCGCACGGTGGACTTCCGAAACGCCGTGGTGTTGATGACCAGCAACATCGGCAGCCAGCACTTGCAGCACGGCGTCACTCCCGCCTCGGAGGAGCGCGTCATGCAGGAGCTGAAGGCGCACTTCCGGCCCGAGTTCTTGAACCGGCTCGACGACGTCATCATGTTCCACAGCCTGGGGCGCGAGCAGATCGAGCACATCGTCGAGCTGCAGCTCGCCATCGTGCAGCAGCGCCTCGACAAGCGCGAGCTCGGGCTCGAGGTCACCAAGGCGGCCAAGGCCAAGCTGGCGGAGGACGGCTACGACCCGCTCTACGGCGCGCGGCCGCTCAAGCGGCTCATTCAGCGCGAGGTGGTTGACCGCATCGCCAAGGCGGTGCTCGAGGGGCGCTTCACCAAGGGCGACGTGGTCAAGATCGACGTCAAGGATGATGGGTTGTGCATTGAGCCCGGTGCCAACCGCGAGGCGACGCAGCCTCGCGCGAGTGCTTGATGCTCGGGTGACGTTTGCTTGAGCAGGGGTGGGCGGCGGGGCGGGGAGCGGGGGTCGCCGCCGCTTCGCTGGTCCTCGGCCCCTTTGACGTCGTGCTTGCTCGCGCGGCCGCCGCCAGCCGTTTCCGGTCGTGGTGTTCGGCGACGGGCGTCTCGCGCAAGTGGCGCCCCTGCCCTACGGGGGCCGGCTTGCGGTTGGCGTCGTCACGCGGCGTGGTGCCGCTCCCTGCGTGGTGCGGGCCTGCGGGCGCTCCGCGTCGACGACCCCCGCTCCCCGCCCCTCGGTGGCGCTGCGAGGATCTTCGGCAGAGAGGCCAAGAGACGCGGGTTCTTCTAATGTGAAAGTCCGGAGTTGCATTCCGCCTTTTCACGATCCATGATCGCAGCGTGCTCTCCCGGACGGATCTCGCGGCCGCTGTTCAGCGCGCGCTTGGACGTTCGCCAGTCGTCGCGCTGCTCGGCCCGCGGCAGTGTGGCAAGACGACGCTCGCCAGACAGCTCATGGGCGCAGGCGACACGCTCTTCGACCTCGAGGACCCCGCGGCCATCGAGGCGCTCCGCTCCCCGCGCGTCGCGCTCGAGCACCTCACCGGTATCGTCGTCGTCGACGAGGTGCAGCGCTTACCAGGGCTGTTCTCAGTCCTGCGCGTCCTCGCCGATCGTCCCGAGCGCTCCACGCGTTTCCTGCTCCTCGGCAGCGCCGCACCCGAGCTCGTGCGCGGCGTCTCCGAGTCGCTCGCTGGGCGTGTCGAGCTCGTCGACATGTCCGGCTTCGGGCTCGAGGAGGTGGGCGCCGACAACCAGGCCAAGCTGTGGTGGAGAGGCGGTTTCCCGCGCTCCTTTCTCGCGGCGTCCGATCAGGACTCCGTCGCTTGGCGCGAGAGCTTCGTGCGGACGTTTCTCGAACGCGACATCCCCCAGCTCGGACTCGCCATTCCCGCGCTGCAGCTTCGGCGATTCTGGACCATGGTCGCGCACTATCACGGGCAGACATGGAACCACGCGGAGGTCGCGTCCTCGCTCGGCGTCGATGAGAAGACGGTCCGCCGGTACCTCGACATCCTCGCGGGTGCGTTCATGGTGCGCCCCCTCGCGCCTTGGTTCGAGAACGTGGGCAAGCGTCAGCGCAAGGCGCCCAAGGTCTATCTCCGCGACACCGGCCTCTTGCATACGCTCCTCGGCATCGATGCGCCTGATCGCCTGCTGCTGCATCCCAAGCTCGGTGCATCGTGGGAGGGCTTCGCGCTCGATCACGTCATCCGCGCTCTCGGCACGCGCGAGGTCTACTACTGGGCGGTGCACTCCGGCCCCGAGCTCGATCTGTTGGCGTTCGTCTCGGGGCGCCGCATCGGCTTCGAGGTCAAGTACGCGGATGCGCCGAGCATGACCGCGTCGATGGCTCGCGCGCGTGAGCTGCTGAAGCTCGGCCGGCTCATCGTCGTTTCGCCAGGGAGCAGGGGGTACGCGCTCGATGAGACCGCCGAGGTCGTCCCCGTCGCGGGCATCCCAGAGGTCGTCGCTCGGCAGCGGACCTCGCCGTTTCAACGCGCCAGAATTGAGCGCTCCACGTAACGGCCCTCCGCCTGTCGCCGCCTGCGACGTGGGGGACCTTTCCTGACGTTGACGCCCGCCCCTTCGCGCGGTGCCCCGGCGCGCGCTGCGCGGATCCGTTCAAGTGGCGCCCAAGGCTGCCGATGGCCGCATATGACGCTCGGCTCGAACTCGGATCGACGACGCAGTGTCCGCGCACCGATGGAGCTGAGCGGCGTGATCCTGCGCCGCCGCGGTCCGCCTCTGCTCTGCGCCGTCGAGAACCTGTCGGCCGGTGGGGCGCTCTTGTGCGCGGACTCCCCTCTCGATGACGACGGCCCCATCCGCGTGCGGCTGCGCCTGTCGCCGAACCGGGAGGTCTCGGTCACCGCGCACGTGGTGCGACGCCACCCCGGCGTCGACGGGCGGCACCGCTTCGCGATCGCGTTCGCCGATCTTCCGCCGCGCGTGGAAGACATGATGCAGTCGGCGGCCCTGCGCGCCCTGGCGGCCACCCGCTCGACCGTGAGCGTGTTGGTCGTCGACGACGAGGCGGTGGTGCGCACCTCGCTGGCGCGCGAGCTGCGATCGCTCGGCGCGACGGCGCGCGAAGCGGCGTCCGCCTTCGACGCGGTGGTCGACTTGCAGCGGGTGCGGCCGGCGGTCGACGTCGCGATCGTCGACGCCCACCTCGACCCTGGGGACGGCCTCGAGGTGCTCCGCCACGTGCAAGCCGAGCATCCTGAAGTCCATCGCGTGCTCATGTCCGGCCGCATGCGGCCGAGCGACCTGGCGAACGCGCATGCCTCTGGGCTCGCGCACCAGGTCATCGCCAAGCCATGGCAGCAGACGGACCTTCGACGCGCGTTGCGGCACGGGCGCTGACGAGGCGGCGCAGCCTCGTGCAAGCGCTTGACGCAGGTAGCCATCGGCCCGCCGCTCAAGTAGCTTGCGGCCGATGGGAGAGGGCCGGGCTCCGCCGAAGGTCGAGTTCGAGCACTACCCGGGCGTCTCGCGGGTCGCGATCTCGGGCACGATTGACGAGCGCTTGACCAGGGAGCCGTTCGCGGTGCTCAAAGGGCGCGGCTCGCCCGTCGTCTTCGACCTCGACGGCGCGACGCGCATCACCTCGTTCGGCGTGCGCAACTGGCTCTCCATCGTCAAGGAGCTGCCGAGCGAGCGCTACTACTTCGTCAAGTGCCGGCCCGCCATCTTCAGCCAGTTCAACCTGGTGTCCGGCTTCGGCGGCCGCGGCCACGTCATCAGCTTCTACTGTCCCTATCGATGCCCGAGCTGCGGCCGTGAGTTCGACGCGCTGGTCGACCTGCGCCGCGAGCGCGCGCTGGTGGTGCAGAAGATGGCGCCCGCGGCACAGTGCCCGGGGTGCGGTGCGGTGGCGGAGTTCGACGACGACGAGGCGGTGTACTTCGAGCGCGCCTCGAGCTGGAACGTGCCGCGGCTCGCCACCGACGTCGACTCGATCATCGACGGCAAGGTGCCCACGCCGGCGCTGCACATGGATAAGACCGTGCGCGGCGACCTGACCGTGCTGTGGCTCTCGGGGACGCTCGACAAGACCGCACGCCTGCGCCGCCTGCTCGACGGCCTCGAGGGCAAGGCGCTCGTCATCATGGGCGGGCTGACGGCGGCCTCGTCCGAGAGCATCCTGGCGTTGGCAGCGCTCCTCGAGGCCAGCGGGGCCGAGATCTTCCTGGCGCGCGTGCCGCCGTCGGTGCTGACCGTGCTGGCGGCGGCGCCGAACGCGCTGCGACGCACCAAGGTCGTGAGCGTGAACACCGAGCTGCGCTGCGGCGCGTGCGGCGCCACGGTCGACGTCGACGTGCTGCAGTGGCGCGACGGAGTGCCTGCCGGCGCTGACATCTGCCCGGTCTGCAAGAAGCCCGGCTTGCCGCCGCCGCCGGCCGAGATCCGCGCGGCGTTGCCGGCGTTGGCGGCTGGCCTGCCGCCGCCGTCAGCGGTCGCGTTCCTCGGCTCCGACACGCCCCCGCCGCACCCGATCGGCGGCACCGCGGGGGGCGCGGCGCGCGCTCGCGGCGACCGGACGTCGTCGACCATGCTGCCCGGCACCCGCGTGGGCAAGTACGAGGTCATCCGCCGCCTCGGCATGGGCGGCATGGCCGAGGTCTTGCTCGGCAAGCAGATCGGCCTCGAGGGCTTCGAAAAGAAGGTGGTGCTCAAGCGCATCCTGCCGCACCTAGCCGCCGAGGAGCAGTTCGTCAGGATGTTCCTGCAGGAGGCGCGCGTCGCCGCGCGCGTGCTCCACCCCAACGTCGTGCAGGTCTACGACCTCGTCAAAGACGGCCCGGACTACTTCGCCATCATGGAGTACGTGCGCGGCACCGACCTCAACCAGCTCCTGAAGAACGCCGCCCGCCTCGACGTGCAGGTGCCCATCGAGCTGTGCTGCCGCATCGTGGCCGACCTGTGCGCCGGCCTGGCGGCCGCGCACGGCTACATCGACGACGCCGGCGTCAAGCAGCCGATCCTCCACCGCGACGTGTCGCCGCACAACGCGCTGATCTCCTTCGACGGCGTGGTCAAGCTCGCGGACTTCGGTGTGGCCAAGGCAGCCGGCTCGCTCGATCGCACCGCCACCGGCCACCTCAAGGGCAAGGTCATCTACATGGCGCCCGAGCTGATCACGCACGGGACGCCGGACCCGCGCATCGACGTCTACGCCGCGGGGCTCGTGCTCTATGTTTGCTTGACGCAGCAGCACCCGTTCTTCGTCGGCGACGACGTCGCGGCCATCCGCGCCATCCTCGAACGGTCGGTCCCGCGCGTCGACACTGTGCGTCCCGACGTGCCGGTAGCGCTCGTCGATATCGTCGAGCAGGCCGTCGCCAAGAACCCCGACGAGCGGACGCCGACCGCGGCCGCATTGCAGATGCGGCTCGAGGGCTTCCTCGCGGGCCAAGGCGCGCCCGCCGGCACTGCGCAGCTTGGCCAGTGGCTGCGCAGCCTGCAGGAATCGGTGGACTTGTCCGCGCATGCGCGCAGCACCCGCGCGCATGACCAGCCGCCGTCGGGCGCGCTGTCGCGAACCCTCGCAGCTCCGGTGAGCTCGCCGCGGCAGCAGCCGCTTTCGCCACTCGATCAAACGCTGCCGAACGACGACGACAAAGCGTAGTCAGCCGGGCGCGCGGCGTCGCTGCGCGAGCAGGAGACTGCAGGTGGCGCGCAGCTCGTCGACGGACAGCAGGTGCAGCCGCTGCTTGCCGAGACGCACGACGTTGCCGCGGCGCAGCGGCTCGCGCACGGTCGGCATGACCCTGCGCTCCTCACCGGAGAAGGCGTCAGCGCGGATGCGCGTGCCGTTGCTCGAGCCGACGTCCTCGATCTCCCAGGAGCCGAGCGCCGGGCTCCAGTGCAACAGCACGTGCAGCTTGGAGACGGTCGCGTTGGCGATGGGCACATCGACCGCTTCACCGCGCCCGACGGTGACCCTGAATGCCTCCGTCTGAGCAGGAGGGAGCGCGAGGTAGCGGTCGCGCTCGTGGAACAGCAACAGCGTCCCCGCGCCCTTGAGCGTGAGCGTGAATGTGCGCGCGCCGAGCTTGGCGTTGAGGCCCTGCGGTGGTGCAGGGATGACGACGAAGTGGGTGCGGCCGGCGAACGGATCCTCGCCCTTCGCCAACAGGTCGATGGCATGCGCGAGCTGCTGCCACCGGGCGTCCGCGCCCAGCGCGCCTCCGTCGATGGCGCCGCCATCGCTCGAGGGCCGGAGCGTCCCGCGCGGGTCGGTGACGTCGTCGCGCACCTCGCTCACGGGCGCGATGCGCCACGCGATGCGGCTGTCGATGCGCTCGGGGTCGAGCGGCTGGCGCGCCACGATGCGCGCGCGCAGGCGCCGCGGTCCGCTCGTTCCCGTCGCCGGCACCACCTCGATCTCGTCGCCGAGCTCGTAGGGCACGAAGAAGTGCTTGTTGGGAACGAGCGTGAGCGTGCCGTCGCTGTCCTCGATGCGGAAGTAGTCGCGGCGCTTGCCGTGGACGACCCTCACCTTCTGCCCGCCCATTGGCTTCAGACGTTGCTCGGCGCGAGCGCCGCCGACGCGCATGACGTTCGACTCTTCGACGAAGCGCGCGATGGCCTGGCTGGTGGCGTCCGAGATGTCGACGAACTGCAAACCCAGGCGAACGCGCTCGCCATAGGGCTCCCGCCACACCACCTTGGCGAAGATGGGCGGCTGCGGCGTGCCGCCGACCGAGAACTCGAAGCCCACGCTCTCGACCTGCGCGCCAGTCTGGTCGCTCTCGAGCATGGCGCCGGTGGTGCTGATGTTGACGATGCGCGCGTCGATGCCGAAGCCGAAGTGCAGGCCGAGGGCCCGCGCGACCGGCGCCCGTTCTGCGAAGCGACGCAGCACCACGTTCGGTGCGGCCGCCAACACCTTGGCGATCTGGGCAAAAGCTCCCTCGGGCCATGCATAGACGGCGTCGAGACCGAGCTGTCGGGCGCGTCGCAGGTTGCTTCGTCCAGGGCTCGAGGTCGCGACCACGTGCACCGTGGCCTCGCGCTCCGCCTGGCGCTTCTTCAGCTCGGCGAGGATCTGCTCGGGACCCTGCCCGCCCACCGACAACGACACCACGACGACCGACGGGCTGCCACCGGCGTCGACGGCAGCGATGGTCTGCTCGACCGTACGCGACCGCACCACGCGCACGCCGCTGCCCTCGAGCAGCCGGGCCTCGGAGGGCGCGAGCGACAACCGGTGGAGCACCACGGTCGGTCTGGCCGGCTTCGGGGCATCAACCGTCGTCAACCGCGAGGTCTTCCTCCGACAGAACCTGTGTTCTGTCACCTACCTGCGGTGGCCGGAGTATCGGGTCGGCTGCAGGCGTCAGCCCGGATTCTTGGGCTCCGCGCGCAGGGAGGCAAGAATCCGCCACGGCACCAGCCCACCGGGCGACCTCGGCGTGGGGGGCGACCCACCGGGGCTCGACCGCACGCCGCAGTGCGTCCAGCGCAGCGCATCCATCGGCAAAGCGCTGGTCGATGGGGCGTGCCAGGGCCTGGTCGAACCAGCGCGCCAGCAGGCCGGCAAGCTCGCCATCCTCGAGCGAGAGGGGTGGCAACGGCCCGTGGAGCACCGCCTGGATGGCCTCGAAGGCGCCGCTGCGCACGAAGGGGTGCTCCACAGCCAACAGCTCGAAGAGCACCAGGGCCGCGGAGTACACGTCGGAGTGGGGACCGACCGCCCCGAGGGCCGGGTTGATCTGCTCAGGGGCCATGTAGGCAACCTTGCCCATCACGGCGCTCCTGGTGTCCATGCCGACCTCGCCCATCGATTTGGCGACGCCAAAGTCGGCGACCTTGATGACTCCGTCCCTGGTCATCAGGGCGTTATGCGGCGACACGTCCCGGTGGATGACGGCCGCGCGATTGCCGCGGGCGTCCACCGCCGCATGCGCGGCGGCGAGGCCGGCGAGCAGGTCGAGGCCGACGCGCAACGCTACCTGCGGAGGGGGGCGCAGCGCGCTTGCCTGCGCGCGATCGACCAGCCAGCCGAGATCCCAGCCGTCGACGTACTCCATGACCAGGAGGAGCTGGCCATCCTGCTCGAGCAGCTCGAAGGTCTGCACGACGTTCGGATGCGACACCAAGGCAGCGACGCGCGCCTCGCGTTGGAAGAGCGCGCGAAACCGCTCGTTCTTCACGAGGCTGGGGAGGATGCGCTTGACGGCGACGAGCTTCTCCAGCGCGCCTGGCCCAGTGCGGCGCGCCAGAAAGACCTCCGCCATGCCGCCCGCCCCAAGGCAACGAATCTGCTGAAAGCCGGCGGGGAGCGCGTCGCTATCCGGAGTGCTCGGCGTGCCCGGCGGCGCCAAGACGGCTGCGATCTCGGGGTCGATCACGCTCCCCTCGGTCAAGTGCCTGCGCGCGAGCTCCGGGTCGGCGGCCTGCAGCAGGTCGAGCACCTCGCGCGCGGCGCCGCGAAACCACGTGCTGGCGGCACCGGCACGCAAGGCCGCGGCGAGATCGGCCACGCCCTCCGCGTCCGCCACGGTCACGTGCGTGAGGTCGACGAGCACCTTGCCGTCGAGGCCGTCGAGTCGGCGCGCCAGCCGTTGGCGGCCGCACAGCGGGCCCGACAACCGCACCATCGTCACCGTGCCCGACACCTCCTTTTCGATCATCAACGTGGTCTCGTTGCCGACGTCGTCGCGCAGCAGGCGCGTCGCGACCGCGGAGAGCTGGGGCCGGGGCGCGTGCGCGACGAAGGCCAGGTAGTCGGCCGGCTCCTCGTCGAGCGAGGCGGTGCCGCCGCACTTCGGACACGGCACCGGCCCTGGGCCCGTCCGTTCGGAGTCGAGGGACTGACGCAGGTCCAGCAGCTCGTGCTGCTCGTTGCCGCACGCGGCGCACACAAAGGGGAGGAACAGGCTGATGACGCCGCACCTGCCGGCGAAACCCGCGACCGCGTTGAGCTGCGACACGACACAGGGCGGGACGCGCGACAACCAGACGGCGCGCGCATGCTCGAGCTCGGGACGCGCGGCCATCCAGCCGCGCACGCCCGACGAGGTGATGCGCTCGACGCCGGCGAGATCGATGACGATCTCGCCGGCGAACCCAGGGGGAATGCCGAGGCCGGCGAAGGCGGCGTCGATCTTGCCGCGCACCCGCACCAGCAGCCCACCCGGGATTTCGATGCGGGTGACGTCGGGAGCGGTGGTGGTGGATGACGCCGTCACGATCGCGCCTGCACCGTCAGCTCGCCCGCTGCTCGCCGAGGAACGCGAAGTACGTGGCCTGCACGTCGTCGAATTCCATGACGCCGCCGCAGCTTGGGCAGGTGGCCTGCTCCGGCGCCGAGGTCGCGCCGGCGGCGAGCGTGAGCGCGCGCTCATCGTCGCACTGCTCGCAATAGTAGGGCGCGTAGATGGTGCGGACCGCGGCACCGCCGCGCGCCTGCGGGATCATGTTCATCTGCCGCACCATCGCGACGCTGACGCCGTCGAGCGTGCAGGCGACACCGGCGTCGGACAGCGCCTTGACGAAGCGGATCCACCCACGGACACCGAAGCTGTTGACGCGGTCGACGCCGCTCAGCTCGACGGTGACACGCTTCGGCCCGGCACTCAGTGCGGCCGTGAAGTCGGTTGCCTCGGTGATGGCGCCGCGCACGGTGACGAGGCGGCCCTCCCCTTCATCCGAGACGGTGACCTGGGAGGCGGTGCTTGAAGTCATGCGCTCGAGGTGACGAAGACATTGAAGGACTTGGCACGTTGCACGAAGTCCTTGTAGCGCCCGCGGACGTCGACGATGCCGATCATCTCCGTGCGCGCTCCTGCCTGAAGGTTGACCACGAAATGGGAGACCGCCTCGAAGACGTAGTAGAGCCCGAGGCCTGCGCCGCCCTCCTTCTCGTCGACCAAGTCACTGCCGCGTCGCAGGCACTTGGCGAGGTATTGCGTGATGGT
The DNA here is from genome assembly GCA_016177705.1 of Deltaproteobacteria bacterium. Lineage (GTDB taxonomy): Bacteria > Myxococcota > UBA727 > UBA727 > VGSZ01 > JACOUT01. The sequence goes on along the minus strand of JACOUT010000011.1, from coordinate 104,315 downwards.
GGGGACCTTGAGGCTGCCGAAGGGGTCGACGACGGAGATGCCCATCTCCTGCCCATCGGAGGCGAGCGTCACCACCACGGTTTCGGTCGGCTCGAGCGTCACCGGGTTGACGCGCGAGAGGTGTGCGTATCGCGGCTTGCCGTCTCGATCGACCGGTGCGTTGTAGAGCGCGTTGGTCAGCATCTCGTCGCAGGCGTTGCACAGCAGGTCGGCGAAGCGCCCCTGCGCTCCGGCAGCCAACGCGAACGCTCGGGTTGCCTCGAGCAGGCCGTCGCGCTCCGTGCTCGCGCGAACCTCCATGCGGTGGGTGCGGGCGGTCGCCGGGAAGTACTTGTCGATGCCGAAGACGTCGCCACGCAAGATCTTCTGTACCGTGACGAGGAGATCCGCCGCGTCGAGGTCGCCGCTCCTGGCGAGCACGTTCGAGAGCCCGTGCTCGCCGAACAGGCCGGCGAGCGCCCCGCGATCGACCGCGCCGATGAACAGCAGCACGCGCCCGCGGCTGCGCAGCTCGCGAAACCGCTGGAGCAGCGCGGCGGTGCCCTCGAGCCCGAGGCCGTCGAAGCTGGCGACGACCAGATCGAATTCGCCGGCAGGGACCCGCGCCAGCTCGGTGACGGACTCGACTTCGTGAACCGCACGCGCGAGCACCTCCGTGACCGCGCGGGCATGCGTCTCGTCGCGATCGACGATGAGGGCCCGGGCGCCGGAGGTCACGAACCGCCCTGCTTCTTCTTCGACTCGGGCCCCTGATTGCCGTCCAACCGCTGCGTCACCAGCGTGGCGTCACCGGGGGAGTCGGTGAAGACGGAGCCGTCCGCGGTCTCATTCGAGGTGCCGAGGCCACTCGGCACCTCGCCGGTGATGCCGGTCGGCGTGGCGCCCTCGGGCGGGCCGATGCTGCCGGCCTGGCGAGCCTCGGCGACGAAGGTGTGGAGCCAGCGCGCCAGGTGGGCCGAAGTGCACGCGCGCCCCGAGGCCGCCAACTCGTTCTCCAGATCGAGTCGCAAGGCGAGCGCGGTGGCGTAGCGCTTGGTGCGGTCGCGCTCGAGCGCCTTGCCCACGATCTCGGAGAGGCGTGGGCTCACGTCCTTGCGCACCTCGATCAGGGGCGGGATGGGGTCTTTCAGCACCGCGTGCATGGCGGTGTACTCGTTGTCGCGTCGGAACAGCGCGACGCCGGACAGGATTTCCCGCAACACCAGACCGGCCGCGAACACGTCGCTGGCGGCATCGACCGCGCCGAAGGCACCGTCGATCTGCTCGGGCGCCATGTAGAAGATCTTGCCCTTGAGCATGCCGGGCTTGGTGCCGACCGAGCTGTCCTCGACCTTGGAGATGCCGAAGTCGGTGATCTTGACCGCCCCTTCGTGGGAGATCAGCACGTTGTGGGGCGAGACGTCGCGGTGGATGATGCCGCTCTTGTGCGTCTCGTCGACGCAGGTGTGCGCGGCGTGCAGGCCCGCGCACAGGTCGGCGCCGATGCGGCAGGCGATCTCGACGGGGATGGGCCGGCCGCTCATGTGCGCGGCGTTGGTGATGGCGCGCAGATCCCAGCCGCGCACGTACTCCATCGCCATGTAGTAGCGCTTGTCCTGGAAGCCGAGGTCGAAGATCTGCACGACGTTCGGATGGTTGATGCGCGCGGCGGTGCGCGCCTCCTGCAGGAACATCCGGATGAATTCGTCGTTGGTGGAGAGGTTCGGCAGGATGCGCTTGAGCACGACCTTCTTGAGGAAGCCCTCCGGCCCCGACTGTTCCGCCAGGAACACCTCGGCCATGCCGCCGGCGCCGAGGGGCCGGATGACGCGGTAACGCGACGGCGGCTCGGCCGACTCCGCGCTCTTGGTGCTGGTGATGGGCTCGGCGGCGGGCGGCGCGGTGCCTGGCCGAGCCGCCAGGTAGGCGGCGACCTCCGGCGCCACCTGCGGGGCAAGAAAGAACTTCACGATCACCTCTTGCTGCGAGGTGAGCGGCACGATGCCGTCCTTGCCGCAGCGCGTGCAGCGCGCGGGCGTCGTGCTGTGGTTGCCCGTGTTCGCGGGCGCCAGGATCTCCCCATTGGTCTCGGTGCCGCAGGTCTCGCACTTCATGGTCCACGCGAGCGAGACCACCTTCCCCTTCGCCACGGCGCGCCGATCCTTGGGCAGCGCCCGCAGCAGGTCGACGCCGGCTCGGGCGATGCTCACCGTCGCGTCGGGCAGCGTGAGCAGGTCGAGCAGGCGCCCTGCGCCATCGGCGTCCGCGTTCTGCAGGCCCGCGACCACGACCACGACGTTGCCCTCGAGCCCGTCGACCGCGCGCTTGAAGCGCGCGCGCGCGTCGAGGTTCCCCTGCAGCCAGAGGCCCGTGACGGCGTCCGCGACCTCCTTCCTCACGACCAGCGGACCACCGCTGCCCGCCCCTACCTCGCCGGTGAGCAGTCGCCGCGCGACCTCGGAGAGCGCGGGGGTCGGCTGTGCGGCCATCCACCCAAAATAACTGGCAGGAACGTCGTCGAACTCGGCAGCGGCGCCGCACTTCGGGCAGGTGAGCGGCGGCGGCTGCTTCTTGAGCACGACGTCGCGGTCGCGCGCGAGGTCGAGCAGCACCTCGGTCTCGGTGTCGCACCCCTCGCAGATGTAGGGGAGGTAGCAGCTCGCAAGCACGCCGCGACCGGCGAAGCCGCCGACCAGGTTGAACTGGGCGACCATCCCAGGCCGGGCGTTGACGAAGAAGATGGCCTCCGCGGGACAGCCCTTGAGGAAGCGGATCCATTCGCGCACGCCGAACGAGGTGATGCGCGTGACCCCGTCGAGGTCGAGCACCAGACAGCCAGTGACGTTGGCCACCTGTTCAGGGTTGAAGTCGGCCTCGATGGTGCCCGAGAGTCGCACCAGGGCGCCCCCGTCCCCCCGGACAACGGTCGACTGAAGCTTCGGTCCTTCGGACACGCAACGAGCCTAGCCGACAGCGGCTCTACCGCGCGAACTGTCCGCCCTGCGAGGCAGGCAGGTGAACGTAGGCCCATGAGGGACGGGTGATCCTTCGACGCCAACGATTACGGCACGTTATGGCTCGGCAGACGCCAGCGCTACTCGCAGACCTCGACACAGACAACCGTGATGTCGTCGTCGAGCTGACCACCCGTGGAATAGGTGAGCGCCCCGTCGATGAGCGAGGTGACGATGCGCTCCGGGGTCTCGGCGGCCAACGGTACCAACGCCTGCTTGAGGCGCCGCTGCCCGAATTGCCGCCCCTTGGCGTCGGAGCACTCGGTCAGCCCGTCGGTGTAAAGGACGATCCGCTGTCCTCTGACGAGCGCCAGCGTGGCCTGTTCGATCTCCATCGCCCGGTCGGGCTCGCCGAGCCGCGTGCCACGCGCGGCGATGGTCCCGATCTCGGCGAGGCCCGTGGAGTTGTCGATGACGCGCGGCGCCTCGTGGCCCGCGGACACGCACTCGAGTGTTCGCTGTTCGGTGTCGATCAGGCAGATGCACGCCGTCATGAGCAGCTCGCCGCGGCCGGAGGCGCCGATGGCGGCGTCGAGGCTCTTGACGAACTCGAGCAGCGACAGGTCCCGCTTCATCGCCAGGAACGCGTCCGCCGCCGCCTTGGCCGCCGTCGCCACCATGCTCGAAGCGGCGCCGTGGCCGGTGACGTCACCGACGAACAGCAGCGTCTTGGTCGGCGACAGCGAGAAGATGGTCCACATGTCACCCGCACAATAGAAGGCGGGTCGCACGCGCCCGAACACGCGAAGCCCCGGCCGCTCGATGGTCTGTTCGGGCGGAATCAGGCGCACCTGGATCGCGCGCGCGGTCTCGAGCTCCTTCCTCATCGCGTCGCGCTCGGCTTCAGCGAGCGCGAGCTTGGTGGTGCGCAGCTCGTCGAGCGATTTGCTGAGCTCTTCGCTGCGTTGGGAGAGCTCGCGCGTTCGCTCCTCGACGCGGTGTTCGAGGTCGCGCGTCAGCGCCTCGATCTCGCCGAACGCTTGCGCGTTCTCGATGGCGGTCGCCGCCTGCGTGCACACCACCTCGATCGCCTCGCGATGGCCCTCGTTGAAGGCCCGCGTCAACACCGACGAGTCCAGGTAGAGAAAGCCGTAGCTCCCTTTGGCTGTGGCGATTGGGGCGCACAGCACCGAGCGGATGTTGGAGGCGAGCACGCTCGCTTGCCCGCGGAAACGCTCGTCGAGCTGGGCGTTGTCCGACAGCACCGCCCCGCCGCGCTTGGCCGCCTCGCGCACCACCGAGAACGAGATCTCGCCGCCGTCGGGGCGCACGGCAGCGGGGTCGATGCCGCGCGTCGCCGCCGCGGTGAAGCCGCCCTCGCTCCCGGTGGGCCGGAGGATGACGCCACGCTCTGCCTTGAGCACGCGCACCACGCTCTCGAGGATGCGCTGCAAGACCTCGTCGAGCTTGAGCGACGACGCGATGTGCTTGTTCACCTCGAAGATGGCCGCCAGCTCGACGTCGTCGCCCTTGGCGCCCGTGGTCATCATCGAGCGGGCCATGGAGCGAAATATCGAGCCGCTCTCGCCCGCGCCCGCGGTCAGCCGTGCGGTCGCACCCATCTTCGCCAGGATGTCGCGCCCGCGAGCCACCAGCGGCGCCGAGGTTCGCTCGTGCGTGCGCGCCACTTTGGCCTCGTAGAGCAGGCCGAGGCGCGCCTCGTCGAAGCGATAGGGCAGCTTGCGCAGCGCGACCAGCGCCCGCTCCATCAGCGCCAACGAGCGCGCCGGACGCGCTCCCGCGCTGCCCATCGCGGCGCACACGTCGGCGACCGCCGCGTAGCGAGGCACGTTGATCGCGTGCGCGCGCGCGCTCCGCCAGGCGCGCTTCACGTCGGCCATGGACTGGCCTTTCTTCGAGGAGTCGCCGCCGAGGTCGCCGTGGTGCAGGATGGCGGCGAGCAACGCGCGCTGCGCCAACCAGCGCATGTGCAGCTCGTCGTTCTTGCGCGCGACGGTGCCCTCCGCCAAAGCAGCGAGCGCTGTGCCCGCCAGCTCGAGCTTCTCGGCGTCCATGCACGCCTCTGCGTGGAACAGCCGCGCCCATTGCTGCGCGTCGCCCGTCAACGTGCCGGCGCTCTCGCGCAACAGCGCCATGCCCTCGACGTAGGCTCCCGCGCTCGCGTGCAGCAGCCCATGGGCGCAGTCGCGGGCGCCGGCGCTCATGCGATCGGCCAGCTCCACGACGAGCTGGCGGGCTGCCGGCAGCGCGCCGCGCGCGATGTCGTTCTCCACCAGCAGCAGCGCGGCCTCATTGCGCTCGGCCACGCAGTCGGCGGGAAACGCCACGAAGGCGGCCTTGAGCGCCTCGGCGGCCGGGCTCGCGTGGCCCGCGAGACGAAAGGCCTTGCCGGCGAGCAACTGGAGGCGCGCGCGGACCTCCGGCGGGGCGTCGCGCGCGATGGCACCGGAGAGCGGTCGCAGTTCGCGGAGGCCTCGGCGCGTGAAGCCGGCGAGCACGCGCTGGTAGGCGTCCTCCGCGCGAACCAGCAGGGGATCCGCCCTGAGGGCGAGGCTCGTCGTCATGCGGCACGCGCCCGAAAGCCGGCGACGTCCTTGAGCCAGGTCGTTGCGTTCACCTCGGAGAAGCGCGCCTCGGCGAGCTGGAGTTGGTCACCTGCGGCGGCGCGGCCCTGCCGATGCAGCGCGACCTCCGCGAGCGCCATGCGGCAAATGCCCTCCTGCAAACGCAGTCGGAATTCGACGGCGAGCGCGAGCGCTCGCTCGAGCTCGTGCTCGGCGCGCGCCGGATCGGCGGCGGCCCAGGCGCGCCGCGCGATGATCTCGTCGAAGGGTGAGCCGTGCTGGGCGTCGGTCGCGCGTGCGAACGCGCGCTCGGCGGCCGCCCGCGCGTTGGTCGGATCATTGCGCCGTGCAGCGACGTGCGCCCAGGTCGCGTAGCCCAACACCTGATGACGGAAGTTGGCCGCGGCCGCCGCCTCGACCACGGCGGGCAGCCGTGCCGCCGCGCCGTCGAGGTCGCCTTGCAGCGCGGCCGCACAGACGGAGTAGACGTGTGCGTACTGTTTGAGCCACGCATCCGTGGGCAGGACCTCGATGAGCTTGACGAGCTTCTCCGCCACCGCGGTCGCGTGCTCGGGCTCCTTGCGCTCGAGGTGGTAGACCGGGACGAAGATGCTGAGGTTCTTGTCGATGAGCCGAGGGTTGCCGAGCTTGCGCACGAGGTCCTGCGTCTCCGCGCGCAGCCCGTCGAACAGGTGCGCGTCGCCGCTGAAACAGCCGTAGGTCAGGCGCGCGTTCAGGTGATGGAGGCGCAGGTCGCCGAACGCGCCCGCCTCGGCGATGGCGAGCCCCTCCTCGGTGAGCGCCGTGTCGATCGCGCGCCCGCTCATGGCGAGGTAGAGGTTCTGCAGGTAGCCCGACAGGCCGAGCGCCCAGCTCAGACGGCGCGGCAGCTTGCCGAGCGCGTCTCGCGCCGCGCGCAAGGCCTGTACGTTCTGCGCGAGCTCGCCCAACAACGCGAAGCGTCCGGTGTGGACGTTGAAGATGCCGTGGGCGAGCCGCCCCGCGGGGCGATAGGGCGAGCCCTCCGGCTGCTCCCGCGTCACGTCGTCGACCACGGTCACCACGCGCTCTTTGTTGCCCATCGCGGCCAGCGCCACTCCCTGCAAGACGCGCAGCTCGGCCCGCTTGAGGAACATCTCGTCCGCGCCCATCTTGTCGCTGACGGCGATCTCGCGAACGACCTTGGGCAAGGCCTTCGCACGATCACCGCGCTCGAGCTCCGCCAGCAATGGCGCCAGCTTGCGTTGTCCTTCCTCGATGCGCGGTGCCCACAGTCCGAACAGCTTGTCGGCGCACGCGACGCACGTCGGTGGGTGACCGGAGAAGCCGACCTCCACCAGCTTGCCGAGCAACCCCGGCAGGATCTTGTCGCGTGCCTTGAACGTGGGGGCCGATTCCAGCAGGTCGGCGGCCTCCTTCAGCAGCAGCGTGGCGTCGAGCAGCGCCTTGTTGGCGAGCGCGAAGTCACCGGCCTTCATGAGCGGGTCGATGGCGCGCGTGGGATCGGGCGACAAGCGCCAGTGGTAGCCGATCTGACGTTGCGCCTCGGCGTTGCCGCCTGCGACACGCTCGAGGTAGGTGGCGATGCGGCCGTGCGACTGCTTCTTCGCTTCCGGCTCGGTACCGTCGTAGATCGTCTGCCGCACCAGCTCGTGCGTGAAGAAGTACCGGCCCTCGGCGTATTGCAGGAACTGGCGCTCCACGCCCTCGTCGAGCAGCTCGAACAGCGTCTGCTGCTCGACGCCCGCCACGTCGGAGACGAGCGCCATTTCGAGCACGCGTCCGACGGGCGCCAAGCCGCGAAAAAAGCGCAGCTTGTCCGGCGCGAGCGTCGCCAGGCGCGCGCCCACGGTTTCGGCGACGGTGCCCGGCAGCGCCTGCGTACCCAAGTCGCCGCTCGCGATCCAGGCGCCACCCTTCCTGCTCAACAGGGACCGCTCGACGAGCGAGCGCAGCACCTCGGTAACGAAGAATGCGTTGCCCTGGGTCTTTTCGTGCAGGTGATCGATGAACGCGCTCGGGACCGCCAGGCCGGCGACCGCCAACGACACCAGGCGCGCCACGTCGTCGCGCGAGAGCAACGTGAGATCGATGCGATCGCTCAACCCCTCGTCGAGCGTCTGCAGCGCCGGGCTGATGCGACCGAGCTCGTTGCTGCGGAAGGTGCCGACGAAGAGCCCGCGCGTCCCGTCGAGCGCCGCGATCAAGCGGTTCATCAGCTCGATGGTCGCGTTGTCGGACCAGTGCAGATCCTCGAGCACGAGGACGACGGGCTTCTCGAGCGCGACCTCGCGCACCCACGCCGCCATGGTCTGCAGCACCGCCATCTTCTCCTTGGCGGGATCGGTGAACGTCGGCGCGTCGGCGACGGCGAGCTGCGGCAGCAGCTTGCCGAGGATGGGTCGGTGCTTCTGCAACACCTCGGGCGGCGTCACGGGGACGAGCGCGAGCAGCGCCTGTTTGATGGGCGCGAGCGGCGCGAGGCCTTCGGGACGGCACTGGCCGAGCCCGAAGGGGATCTCCGCAAACTTCGCCTTCAGCTCGAACTCTGCGAGCAAGCGCGACTTGCCCACGCCGGCGGGCGCGCCGATGAACAGCGCCCGCGAGTGGCCCGACTGCAGCGATGCGAGCCGCTCGTCGAGCACCTTGGACTCGCGCTCGCGGCCAACCAGGTCGGCGACGTGCAAGTAGCTGGCGCGGGCGGCAAGCCCCTCTTCCTCGAGGGGGCGTCCGCTCGCGTCCGCCAGGGCGCGCGCGAGCGCCGCCGCGCTCTCGTAGCGATCGCGCGGCTCCTTCTCGAGCAGCTTCATCAAGATGGCTTCGAGCTTGGGATCGACCTCGGTGAACGTGGAGGGGCGCGGCGGCGCGCGACGCAAGTGCGCCTCGACCATCTCGGCCAGGCTCTTGCCGGAGAAGGGGAACCGGCCGGTGACGAGGTAGAAGCCGAGCACGCCCACGGAGTAGAGGTCGGTGCGTGCGTCGATGACGGCGCCGCGCGGCCACTCGGGCGCCAGGTACGCCGGGGTGCCCTTGAGCTGGCTCGACGCCGGCGTGCCGAGCTGATGCATCAGGCCGAAGTCCATCAGCTTCAAGCGCTTCTGCGGCGTCAGCCGCAGGTTCTCGGCCTTGATGTCACAGTGGACGAACAGCCGGGCGTGGATGAACGACAGCGTCTGAGCGAGGTCGAGCAGGATCTGAAACGCCGCGTCCGACTTGAGCGGTCGTTTCTCGACCAGGCGCTCGAGGTCCTCGCCGTCGACGATCTCCATGGTCAGATAGCGATCGCCGGTCTCGAGCGTGCCGGCGTCGAACACCCGCACGGTGCCGGGGTGTTGCAGCTTTTTCATCGCGTAGAACTCGCGACGGAAAAGCACCGCGCTCGCCTCGCGCTCCACGTCGCTCATGCCACCCGGCAGCCGCATCTCCTTGAGCGCAACCGGCCGCTTCTCGACCAGGTCGCGCGCAGCCCACACGCGCCCCATGCCGCCTTCGCCGAGCACTCGCTCGAGTCGATAGCGCTCGGCGACCTGCGCGCCCTGCTCGAGCACGAAGGGCGCGGTGGCCGCATCCGGCACAACCTCGTCGCCGAACAGGCGGTCGAGCCGCCCAGCGACATTCAGCTTCAGGAGCTCGAGCCAACCGGCCATCTGCTGCCGTTTCTACCACGCGCGCTCAGGGGGGAGTGGGGTCCGCGATGGCGTTACCGTCGAACGGACTCTCCTCGAACCGCCTGGTGAGCCCGCGCGCGATGTCGAGCAGGTCGACCTGATCGCGCAGCATGCGCTCCGCGTCGTACTGCTCGTCCGCGGTCTGACCGCCCAGACCGAGGGCGGCGTCGTGCAGCACCTGCGCGCGCGCGATCAGGCGCGCGCCGATGCCGAGCTCGACGCCGTCGACCACTTGGGAGAACGCGCGATAGGTCTTGCCCGTGTAGATGTCGTCCACGAAGTCGATGCTCGGCGCGGTCGAGGTGGGTTCCTCACCGGTGCCGACCAGCACCACCCGCGCCGAGTCGAGCATCGATCGGTCGGAGTCGTCGGCGAGATGCAGCCCGAGCCCGTACACGAGCGTGCGAATGCGCAGGTTGAAGCCGATCGCCGGATCGAGCGGCGTGCCCGCGGGTTGTGCGCTCGTGACATCGCGGAAGTCGCGGTAGGTGACGTCGGTGCCGTTCCACACCGGAGACACGCGGTTGACGTCGCCGGCGACGATCGAGCCGAGCACGTCGAGCAGCTGGTCAGGGTAGGTCCGCGAGTAGTTGACCATCCACAGCCGTGAGTCGGCCCACGAGCCCATGCCGCTGAACGTCCAGAAGCGCGGATCGAGCAGCGTCTCGAGGGCCATCTCCTTGTCGACCGCGTTCCCCACGTTCTTGAGCACCAGCTCCTCACGCAAGTTGTCGATGTCGAAGCTGCGGTAGTAGCGCCCGGAGCCCACCGGCACCGTCATCACGATCTGCGACGGGTCCGGCAGCGGCTCGACGCCGGGGTGGAAGATCGTCGGGTCGTACGGCGACAGGTCGTCGGTGAAGGCGTTGGTCGGCACCAGCCAGTCGAAGCCGTCCGGCCTGCTGATGTTGAAGTAGGCGCCGGGCTGCGGCTGCGCCAGCAGGCGCACCAAGAACGTGAACGACTCGTCGACTCCCGCTGCCAGCGGCTCGAGGAAGTCGGGATCGTCGAACGCCTCGGGCTCGTACTCCCAGCGAAAGTGCAGGGAGAACGCGTAGAGGTTGCGGATGGGTGCGAACACCCGGCTCCAGATCTGATCGGTGTAGTCGGCGCTCGAGAAATCCGCGCGACCGCGCCGGAAGCTGTTGAACACGTAGTACGAGCGGTACCAATTGATGGTGCTGGTGATGATCTCGTACGGATCGCCGCCCTTGTCGTAGCGCAGACACCACGCCGTGACGTCGCTGTAGCCGTCGGTGCAGGCGTTGTACGGCACCACGACGCGACCGCTCTCGTCCGACAACAGCTCGCCCCAGAGGTTCACGTCCTGCAAGTGGCTCAACGGCACGAACGAACGAGCCGAGAGGTCGCCGAGCACCGAGCGCAGCTTCGAGTAGTGCAGGCCCGTGTGCCGATGGCCGCTCGGGCGGGTGGCGTCCGGCACGATCACCGGCGCGGCGACGTTGAGCGGCGGCGACAGCCAGTGAAAGCGCAGGTAGTCCTTCCCCGCGGGCGTGATGTCGTTGAACACCTCCACGAGGCTGCCGTAGCCGTACGCGATCGCCGCCTTGTCGTAGTAGCCGAGCTTGGTCGGAGCGCCGGCGGCCGACGAGTAGTAGTCCATGATGGAGGCGTAGGCGAAGCTGTCGATGTCGCCGTCGCGCTCGGCTTGCGTGAGCGGGTCGAGGTAGCGCGGGCCGAGGCTGCCGTCGTTGCGCAGCGCCCAGTACTCGGGCTGGTAGTTCATCGCGTCGTAGGAACCGCCGAAGTTGTGGCGCAGGCCCAGGATGTGGCCGAGCTCGTGCGTGAACACCCAGCGCGCATAGCGAAGACGAATGAACTGGTAGATCGCCTCGGGGTCGGCGCCGGCGAAGTCCTCGACGAGCGAGGCGATGTCGAGGTCCGCGGGGAGGTCGAGATCGCCGCCGACGGCCTCGATGCGAGCGGCGAGCTTGTTCCTGGCGTCCTGGCTCTGGTGGTACGGCTGCCGTAGCGACGAGACCTGCGCGACCGTCTGCTGCGTCAGCTCCGTCGCGAGCGGATCGAGGCCGCGCAGCAGCAGGTCCTCGGGATCGAGCGCGAGCAGCTCGTAGGGAGTACCGATGGCGGGAGCGAGGGCGTCGGCGCGGACCTGGGGCAGCCCGCCGAGCACCGTCGCGATGGCACCCCGCTGCCCGTCGGACGGCGGCGGCGGCGCGCCGTCGGGCGGCGGTGGCGGAGCAGCACCCAGCGCGGGGGGCGCGAGCGGGGCGTAGGGGTCGTTGCTGAGCGACTGCAGGTCATCGAGGTAGGGCACGATGTAGCCGCCGGAGGTGATCTCCTCCGGCGACAAGCGTCCCTGGGCGAGCAACACCGCGTCCCGCGCTTGCGCGGCCGCGCGATCGACGTCCGAACCCCACACGGTCATGTGCGAGCTGATGATCTCGCCGTTCGACGGATCGGGGGACCACCAACCGATGCCGAGGAAGTGCAGCAGCGTCGGCGCGGTGTTCCACAGCACGACGTTGCGTCGCAGATCGCCGAAGCGCGCCGCGGTGCCCGGCTCGCCGCACGCGGCTGCATCGCCCTCTTGGACCGGCGCGTTGGGGCAGAGCACGAGCACGCTCGCCGGCACCTGCGCCTCCGCCCCTGCCCTGCAGGTGGCGCTGTCGCCCGCACCGGCGTCGACGCACTCCCAGGTCGACGCCTCGACCAGCGTGGTGCGCATGGCGCCGTTCCATTCGTCGAGCGCCGCTTGCAGCTCGGGCAGCATCTCCGTCGGGAAGCCGCCGAGCACGTGAAACGGGATCTGCTTCACACCGCGCTGATACAGCGGGATGCGCGCGCCGGCGGCGTCGAAGGCGTCGACCCACGTGTTGTACCGAGAGATGTTCAGGTCGACGCCGCGATCCGCCAGGCCGTACTCGTCGTCGAGCGTCAGGTTGCCCATGCGGAAGAAGCGAAAGAACCAGCGATTGTCGACGACGTTGCCGCGGGTGCGCTTGAGCGGCTCGTAGTCGTGATCGGCGGGGATGCGGTAGAGCGACGTGCGGAACGCTACGTCGAGCGGCGCGCAATCGAGCGCATCGACGGCGGTGGCGCTGCTCGAGATGTTCAAGCACAGGTTGTGGCGGATCCCCTCGGGGTCGTCGCCTTCGGTCGCTTTGATGGTGAGGTGGGTCGTGAAGTCGACGTAGTCGGCGCTGAAGATGGGCGCGTTCTCATCGTCCGGGCGCATCTCGTAGTACGCCGGCACCTCGCGGGCGACCTGCTCGACAGCGCCGAGCGTGAAGCGGTAGGTGCCCGACTGCTCGTGGGCCCAGTCGACCTCGAACCAGCCTCGCTCGTACCAGGGGCGCTTCGGCACCTCGATGATCTGCCCCTCGATGACGTCGAAGTGGCGCTTGATCGGCCAGAAGGCCACAGGCGCTTCGTAGTCGTTGACGCCCGCGGTGTCGGGCGAGGCCCCGACGATCACGGGGGTGGTGCGCACCGCGATGAGGAAGTCTTCCTCCACCTGGAAACGGACGCGGTCGGGATAGTCGCCATCGCCGACGAAGGTGAATTGGGCGACGTAGGGCACGTCGATGACCGTGCGCTGCAGCCACCACTCGGCGCCGTCCTCGAAGGTCGCTTTCTGCAGCAAGTACGGTGGCAGCGGGTCGGGGTTCGCGATCGGCTCGACGCATTCGCACCCCGCGAGCGCGACCAGGAGCAGGAGTGAACGACGCATCTGCACCCTCGAAAAAAAAGACCTGCCCGCACGAGGCGGGCAGGTCAGACCTTACCGACTCGGACCGCTCAGGTCGCGCCGATGATCGGGCTCGACGCCGCGCACTTCGCAGGCGCGGACTTGGGCTCGAGCTTCTTCACCTGCAACTTGAGCGTCTTCTTCGGCTGATTGTTCTGGTCCATGGTGTCTCCCCGGAGTCGCCATGTCGCGTGAGCGATGTAGGCGGATCCCGAGTCGCTTGCCATCGATTTCTCGACGCACGGTCATGCTACCACCCCTCCGCCGCGGCGGTCGACATCGAGACGGTCAGGCCTCGAGGTGGCTGTCGGGGTTGATCTCGCCCACGGGTAGGCAGGGTCGACCGACCAGGCGCGCGACCGCCTCGAGCCGCGGCACGTGGAGGCGCCGGCTCTGGCGGCCGGGCACCAGCGGCACCATGCCCGGCACCTCGACCTTCAGCACGCGAAAGCCGCTCTCCTTGACCACAGGGTCCTCCACGAGGTCCCACACGTAGGGCTCCAGACCGCACTTGTCGTACATCGCGATCAGCATGTCACGGCTCTGCACCGGCGAGCCTTGCTCGAACCCCTTGATGTCGGAGAAGCGCAAGCGATACGGCGACTCGTCGAGGAAGCGGAAGCACGGCAAGAGCGCGGGGTTCAGGTAGGCCATGTAGTTCGGCCACCAACCGCGCCAGCCCATGGTCGGGTCCGTCGGGTTGTAGGGGAACTGGGTCCACTCCTTCTGGGGGTGCGGCGTCAGCGCCAGCGTCTCGTAGTGAATGCGCATCTCGCCGAGGCCGCGGCCGAGCGCGGCCAGCGGATCGAGATCGGCGGTGGCGCATCCGACGGTGCCGCCCGCGTAGAAGCAGCCGACCGTCTCCTTCAGCCGCCCGAGGATGAGGAAGGTCGGGATGGGGAAATCGAGCCGCATGTCGAGCACGGTCAGCTCGACGCCGGCGCCGCGCAGGAACGAGAGCAGGTCGTCGCAGTAGGGGTCGCCGACCTTCTCGGGCATCTCCACGTGCGGCAGCGGGATACGCTTGTACCAGGCGATCATGAGCGCATCGCGCTCGACGTGCTCGCGCAGCGAGTTCAGCAACGCCTTCGTGTAGCTGGCATGCGAGCTGCCGCCCGTGCTCAGGTTTTGCGTGAAGATGCGGTGCGGATAGACGACGTCGGTCAGGTTGATGGTGATGAGCTCTTGCGGGAACAGCTTTGCCTGGCCGCGCACCAAGCCGTAGCCCCATGTCCACCGCAGCGGATCCTCCTCGCGGAAGCGCGGTCGCGGGAAGCCCGGCGTGGCGTACTGCTCCTCATCGTGCAGCGCGATCTTGCGCGGGTCGTAGGCGTACGCGGCCACGTCGCGGTAGGGCACGTCGACGACGGCGGGGCGGTGCGAGTACTGCGCGTAGCGCTCCATGCCTTCGCTGAACGAGACCAGGCGCATCTCCTCGAGCGTGGCGCCCGTGCCGTTCACGCCCATCATGCCGGTCGACATGTACTCGGCTTCACGAACGAACGAGATGCCGCCCCAACACTCGGGCAGGTTGCGGAAGTAGCCGGCGCGGTGGGTCCACTCCTCGCCGTAGTTGAGCATGCCGGTGACCGGGTCCTTGTACGCCTCCCACAGCCCCTCCGGCGGCCGCACCAGCTCGGGGTCGTGCGCGAGGATCTGCTGCCAGCGCTGCATGGTGCGCGCGGCGCCGGCGGCGAGGTCGGGGACGTGACCGCGCGCCGGCAGCGGCGGGCCGCAGGTGCGGCAGGACCCGTTCCTCACGACGCGGTGCGCGTCCGCGAGCCTGGTCTCGAGGTCGAACCTGACGAGCGGGTCGATGACGCCGCCGATGGCGCCGGCCTCGTCGAGCGCAGTGAGGAAACCGGTGACCTGCTCGGCGATCGCGCGCGCGCGGCCCGCGTTCTCGACCTGACCGGCGTGCAGCTCGGCGCCGTTGTCCTGCGCGCGCTGCCAGAGCTCGTGCAGGTTCGACGGCACCCGCGCGATCAGCCGCATCACCGCGCAGCGCGCGCAGGGCCCCTGCGCCCGGTCACCGGGGGTGCCCGGTGGTCGGACCATGGGGCCGACGATGGCGCGCTTGCCGTCGAGGAACACCGGCAGGTAGAGCCGGCCGGCCGCGCGCGCCGCCTCGTTGACGAGGTCGTTCACGGGATCGATGGGCGAGCTGAAGCAGCCGATCCAGAGCTGCGCCTGCACGTCGGACAAGGCCGACATGCGCGTGAGCGCCCGCGGACCCAAGGTCGCGACCGCGCGCGCGTGCAGCAGCTCCGCCACGCGCTTGGCGATGTCCCCTGCCATGCCCTCGCCGCACAGCACGGCGCAGCCCGCCCGCAGCGCCTGCGCGACCGCGCCGTCCCGAACGAGCAGCGTCGGCGCCACCTCGCGCACTACGCCGGCGCCGAGCAAGAAGCCGAGCAGCTCGTCGGCGTCGTCGCCGAGCTCGTCCTTGGTCCTTGGCCCCGACAGCGCGTCGAGCGCTTGCCGGACGGCGACGGCAGAGTCGCCCTCGAGCTGGAGGACGTCGCCGCCACCCCAGACGATGATGGCGTCGCCGAGGGTCAACCACTGGGCATCGGGTGCGAGCTGGTACCGGACGGCGTTCTCGGTGATGGTCATGGAGCGGGAAGGCTACCAGGGAATGGGCAGCGCTGACGACGTCTGGCGGAACTTGAGCGAGCGCTCCGGCGAGAACGCGTCGACGATGTCGACGGTGACGCGCGCGCCGGGCCCGAGCAGATAGCCCAAGCGCTGCAGCACCCGTTCACGCGACCAGTCCGCGGCGGGCATGCAAGTGAGCCGATAGCCGTCGACGCTCTCCTGGTGGAGGCGCCAATAGTCGAGGTCCAGCTCGCCGATGGCGGCGTCGACCTCACGCGTGGTGATGATGGCGCCGCCGGTCGAGAGCAGCGCGTCTTTGGCGCGCCCCTCGAGGATGAACGCGGGCCACTCGACGCGCGGACAGGTGCACGTGGTCTCGCGCGCGAGGTCGCCGACCAGGTAGCGCACCAGCGGCATGTGCGGGCTCGCCAAGGTGGTCACCGCGATGTGACCGAGGCCGTCTTTGCGCCGGTGCACGATCTCGAAGAACACGTGGTCTTCGCGCACGTGCATCCGGCCCTGGCTGCACTCGGTGCCGATGAGGGCGCCGCCGAGATCGGTCGCGCCGTAGTACGAGAACACCTTGGCGCCGAAGCCCTCGCGGAGCAGCTTGCGGTGCCGAAGCGTCAGGAACTGGTACGACGACAGCACCACTGCGACCGGCGGCAGCGTCAGCTCGAGCGCGCGCACCCGTCGCAGGAACCACGTCGCGTACCACGGGTTCACGAACAGCATACGCGGCGCGTACCCGTGCATCTCGGAGACGATGGCCTTCACCTCCGTGTCGGTGATGGCCATCAGGTCGTCGCAGGAGTTCAAAGTAAGGGTGACCCCGCGCGTGCGTTCGGCTTGCGTGGCTTTGCCGAGATGACACTCGAAGCCGGCGCAGATGGGGCTCGTGAAGATGGCGCCCTTGTCGATCGGCTCTTCGAGGTCCCACAGCGACTGGTAGTCCGGCGGTAGCGTGCCCGCCTTGGGATCGAACACCACCTGCAGGCGCTCGTCGGTGGTCCCCGAGGTCGCGTTCAGCGTGAGCGCGCCGTCCGTGATCAGGCGCTGGACGTCGAGGTCGTCGGGGGAGAGGCGGAGGAAGCTCGCCCGCACGTCGGCCTTGCTCATGGTCGGCAACTGCTCGAACGTGACCTCGTCGAGCGGCACTCCGGCCTGACGCAGGCGGTCGCGATAGAACGGCACCCGTCGACAGGCTTCGGCCACCGTCCGCGCCGCCTCCGCGCTGCGCTCGATCGCGCGTGCCGTCCGGCGCCGGTGACGCTGGCGTTCCTCGATCTGTTCGGAGGACAGCCCTTCCGCGAGCAGTCCGTCGGCGGACAGCTCGGCGAGAAACCCGGTGAGCGCCTCGGCGACCTGCGCTTGCTCGTAGTCCGGTCCCAGGCGTTCACAGAGCTGGCCGACCACCTGCGGCAAGGGGCGCCCGAGGTGCTCGATGATCAGGCTCTCGGTCTCGCCGAGACCGACGCGGTAGCCGGTGTGCTGGTCTTCCAGCGCCGCCGTGCCGTCGACCTCGGCGCGCGCCACGTCGGTGCGCAGCGCGACCACCGAAGTTGCGCCGCTTGGCGACAGCATCGCCTCGGCGCAACGGTGCGCCTCCTCGGCGTGCGGGTAGTGCGCGCTCTGGGTGAGCTCGACGACGCGCAGCTTCGCCAACTGCGCGCGCGCGATGCACACCGAGGAGGCAACCAAGCCGTCGTAGCGCCCGACGTGCAGCTCGACGGGGCACTCGAGCGCGCGGAGCCGGTCGCATTGATCGAGGTCCCGCGTCGAGCCCGTGATGCGAAAGGCGCTCTCGTTGCCCCACAACGCCGAATACGCCGCGCCCCGGTAGGCGATGCCGTCGGCGGCCTCGACCGGCACGGCCGAGCGCAGCGCGTACGGCGTCCACACCTCGGCGGCGGCGGCGGCGTACTCCGCGGATCGCCACCCGTTCTCATCGATGACCGGGCCGGCGCGCTCGTGGCGCTCGATCACCTCGCTCAGTGCGGGGCTCGCCGATGCGCGCACGCGCGCCAGGTAGGGCTCGGCGAGGTGCGAGGACGCGGCGAAGGAGGCGAGCCAGAGCCGCTCGATGCGCGCGGGCGCCCGCAGCGCGGCCTCGATGGCGACGTTGCCGCCGACCACGTGTCCATAGAGCGCCGCGGTGCGCGCGCCGAGGTGGTCGAGCAGCGCGAGCACGTCGTCGGCCATGGCGTCCACGGAGTAGTCGGCGGCGGTAGCGGGCGCGGTGGAAGCGCCGCAGCCTCGCGGGTCGAGCAGCACGCAGCGGAAGCGAGGCGCGAGCAACCTCGCCAGCGGGCGAAAATAGCCGCCACCGAGCGCGACGTCGGGCAGGAAGACGATGAGCGGAGCATCGCCGTCACCGCCTCCACCGTCGCGGTCATCGTCGCGCTGTGCCGGGAACGTTTGGTAGGCGAGCTCGAGGTCGCCGCGCCGAAAGCTGCCGTTGGTCACCGAGGTGACGATAGCAGGTCGGCAAGGCTATGCTACGCGCGCACCCAGCACGCACCGAGGTCGAACGAGTCGCGCATGAGTCGGATTCTCCCCAAGCTGCGCCCCGGCGTTCGCGTCGAGACCAAGGGGACCGATGCGCAGATGACGGTCGAGCTCGCGGTGCCGGGCGGGCGCGGCAAGCGCGTCAGCGGAGCGATGTGGGGCGCCATCGCGCTGCTGGACGCCTTCGACGACGTCGACGAGTGGAAGCGGGCGGCGCGCGAACGTGAGCCGACGCTGACGGACGCCTCGCTCGACAAGCTGCTCGCCGCGCTGGAGCAGCACGGCTTCGCGGGGCCTCCGGGGGCTGAACCCGCCGAGCCTGCAGAGCACGATGAGCCGCCCGAGCCCTCGGAGGCCGCGGCGCCGGCCGCACCGCCGACGGCCGCGCCGACGCAGCAGCCTCCTGCCGGCGTCGAGGTCTCGGACCTGATGAAGCGCCCGGCCTTGAACGCCGAGATCACGCAGATCAGCACACTACCGATGCGTCCGCCGATGGTGCGGCGCGACATCAAGGCGCAGCGCACGGAGAAGCCGGGCATGGTGCGTGTCATGCTGCCCGGCGGCGGTCGCTACGACATGCCGGAGCGCGAATACCGCATCCTCCTCGAGTTCGACGGCATTCGCGACCTCGAGACCATCCACGCGGCGATGGCGGCGAAGGGCGCGCCGTTCTCCTTCGAGCAGCTCGCCATGTTCGTCGCCGCGATGACGCGACAGGGCCTCGTCACGCAAGACACGGACTTCAGCTCGCTGGCGGCGTCGGTCGGATCGGCAACGGCGGGCCGCGGCTCGCAGGGCGCGTCGGCGCACGCTGGCTCCGCCGCAACGCCGAAGTCGGAGGCGGACGCGGAGTCTTCGCCGGAGCTCGAGCGCGGCATGAGCCTGTTGGCGAGCGGCGACTGGGCGCTGGCCGAGCAGGCGCTGAGCGGCTTCCTGACCACGAACCCGGGTCACCAGGTCGCCCGGGAGCTGCTCGACAAGGCGCGGGCCGAGTTGGTGGGCGCGATGCCGACCGACGGCGCGCCCGTCGAGGGGGCGGCGGATGCGACGGCCGACGTCACCATCCCCGGCGACGAGGCGCCGGCGCCCGACGCCGTCTGGGACGAGGCGCAGCAGCGAGTCACCGCCGAGCCCGACGTCGGCAAGCGTCGCGTGCGACGTCGCCTGCTGCGCGCGGCCCGCGTGCTCGCGCTGCCCTTCGCCGCCATGCTCGTCGGTGCCGTGGTGAAGTACCCGCTCAAGGTGACCTACCCGGCCATCGCCACGCCGCTCGATCGCTTCGTCGTGCGCGCGCCCAAGGATGGCGTCGTCGGCGAGGTGCTGGTGGAGGAGGGTGAGACGGTGCCGGCCGGCCACGTGCTCGGCCGCATGGCCGACGCCGACCAGAAGTCGAAGGTGATCCAGATCCGCTCGGAATTGGAGAAGAGCAAGGCCGAGCTCGAGCTCTTGCTGGAGGGCAGCCGCGACGAGGAGGTGGCGCGCGTGCGCGCGCGCGTCGGCGGACTGTCACGCGAGCTCAGCGTCGCCAAGCAACGGCGCGCGCGCGTCGCCAGCCTGGTGAAGAGCGGTGTCGCGCCGCGCAGCGAGCTCGAACAGGTCGACGCCTCCATCGCCTCGCTGAGCGGCGATCTGGCGCAGGCCGGTGCCGAGCTGCGCCTGGTCAAGGCCGGCTCGCGACCCGACGAGATCAAGAAGAAGGAAGCCGAGGTCCGCGCTGCCGAGGCCAAGCTCGGCTTCGAGCAGCAGGTGCTCGAGCAGGCCGTGCTGCGCACGTCGCTGGCGGGCACGGTGACCACGACCAAGCCGAAGAACCTGCTGAACGCACGCATGAGCGCGGGCGACGTCATCTTCGAAGTCGCCAGCTTCAAGGCCATGCGCGCGGAGATCATGGTCAACGAGCGCGACTTCGATGTCCTCAAGCCCGGACTGCAGGTCGTGCTCAAGGTCGCGTCTCATCCCACCGAGGCGTTTCCGGGCACGATCACGCGCATCGCTCCGCAGGTGGAGACCCTCGACGGGCAGAGCGTGATCCGCGTCGAGGCGCGCGTCGACAACGAACGGGGCCTCCTGGTGCCCAACATGAGCGGCTACGCGGAGATCAACGCCGAGCCCAAGCCCGTCCTCTCCCTGGCGGTGCGCCGCATCCTGCGTTGGGTGCGCGTGCGCTTCCTGATCTGAGCGGCCATGGCGGTCGAACGCCCCCTCGCCCGTGATGACCTCATCATCTCGCCCCGCGTGATCGCCGGCGAGACGTCGTACTTCATCTGCGATCCAATCAAGAACGAGTACAAGCAGCTCGACGAGATGCAGCACGAGGTGTTCACGCGCCTCGACGGCAAGCGCACGCTGCCGGAGCTTGCGGACGAGCTGAAGAAGACCTTCGATCTCGACGTGTCGGCCGAAGACCTCGGACAGTTCATCGACAACCTGCAGGACATGAACCTGCTCGACCTCGCCGCCGACACGCGCGTGGACGCCAAGGCGGGGTTGGCGATCGCGGCGAAGGTGAAGGCCACCATCGAGCGCGACGGCGTGGTGTTCGGCCGGCGCTCCGGTCACGGCAGCCCAGGCGCGACCGGCTCGATGCGCGTGGAGCGTCGCGGGCGCGAGGCCGAGGCAGCGCTGTTCGATCGCGCGCTCGAGCACATCGATCGCGGCCGCATCCGTGAAGCGGCGGCCCAACTGCGCGCGGTGCTCGCAGTGTCGCCCCGCAACTACCGCGCCCGCTACCTGCTGCACGCGCTGTTATCGGAGCATCTCGGCGGCCGCACCAACGTCGACAGCGCGTGGTGGTGGCGCATCCCGATCGTCAACCCCGATCGCGTGCTTGGGCGCCTCGACCGCGCGATCGGCGGCCTCGTGTTCACGCGCGTGTTCCTCGCCATGTGGTTCCTGCTGGTCGGCGGCAGCGTGCTGCTCGTCGCGGCAGACTTCGACCGGCTCGTGGCCAACCTTGGCTCCTTCCTCGCGTTCGACTGGATCGGCGAGGAGCCGATCTTCCCTCTCGTGTTCTGGACCGTCGGCCCGCTGTCGATCCTGGGTCACGAGATGGCGCACGGCCTCGCCTGCAAGCACTTCGGCGGCAAGGTGCGCGAGATGGGCATCCTGATCGCGTACCTGAACCCCACGGCGTACTGCGACATCTCATCGACCTATTTGATTCAGGATCGCTGGCAGCGCGCGCTGGTCTCGCTCGCGGGGCCCATGTTCTCGTACATCGTGTGGTCGATTTGGGTGCTGCTGTGGGTGGTGTCGAACCCCGACACGCTCGTCTCCCGCTTGGCGACCATCTACGTGCCGATCATCGGCTATTCGTACGTGTTGCAGGTCGTCAACCCGTTGATGAAGAACGACGGCTACTACGCGCTCACCGATCTGCTGAACGCGCCCAACCTGCGCGACGATGCCTTCACGTACCTGCGCCTTCGCCTGTCGCGCATGCTGTTCGGCGCGCATATCGAGATCCCGGAGGAGCTGGCAGCGCGCCGCCACCTTTTCTTGATCTACGCGATACCGTCCATCACCGGCACGGTGTTCTTCAACGCCATCGTGCTCGCCTTGATCGTCAGCTACGTCATCGGCCGGTTCCACTCGCTCGGCGTGCTCTTCAGTGCGTTCCTGCTGTGGGCCACGCTCGGGCGTCCGGCGCGGCGCCTGCTCGAAGATGCCTGGCGATCGCGCAAGATCTTGTGGAGCGCACGTCGTTTTCGCCGCGTGTTCGTCGCCGCGCTCGCCGGCGTGGTGCTGGTGCTGCTCGCTCCCTGGCAGCTCACCATCGACGCCGACGCCCGCGTCGGCGCCGCGCTCGAGCACGTGCGCGCCCGACAGACCGGCGCGATCGCGGAGGTGCTGGTCGATGACGGCGAGGCCGTGACCGCGGGTCAGCCGCTGGTGCGCATGGCGTCGGCGGCGGCGACCGCCGAGCTGGCGGCGGCCGATGCCGCGCTCGTGCAAGCCGAGCTCGATGTCGCGGCGACGCAGGAGGGCAAGCGTGACGAGGAGCTCGACGTCGCACGCGCACGCCTGTACGGCGACAGCTCGCTGCTGCAGCGCACCAACGCCCGCCTGGCCAGGCTGCGCGCGCTGGTGGACAAGGGAGTGGTGTCCCGACGCGAGCTGGACGAGGTCGAAGCGGCGCGCGCCAAGACGCTGACCAACCTCGCCGCCGCCCAGGGCGATCTCGCCGCCGCCGCCGCCATCGGCAACGCGCTCGAGGTGGAGGCCGCGCAAGCGGTGGCGGCGGGGCTGCGCGCGCTGCGCGCGGCGGCGCAGCGCCAGCTCGACGAGGCGGTGCTGCGCAGCCCGGTCGACGGCATCGTCACACTGCCGCGCGGCGCCTCTCGGGCCACCATGGTCGGTTCGTTCGTGGAGGCCGGTGGCGACGTGGTCAGCGTGCGCACCGTCACGGCGGTGCGCCTCGAGCTCGCCGTGCCGATCCACGAGCCGGTGTCCGGCCTGGTCGTGGGGGCGCGGGTGCGCGCGCGCCTGGTCGGCATGCCCGACGAGCGCCTGATGGGCACCGTCACCAAGGTGAGCCCGGCTGCGAGCGCCGACGCGACCATGCACGCCGAGGTCGAGCTCGACGAAGGCGCGGTGGACCGTCAGCGCCTGCCGCTCGGGCTCACCGGCAAGGTGCGCGTGCTGGCCGGCTGGCATCCGGTCGCCTGGCACCTGTACCTGCGCGCGGTGCGGCTGATCGAGATCGACCTGGCACGGCTGCTGTCGTAGCGGGTGGTGACGACGCGCTACGGATACAGCGCAGCGCTAGGGATACAGCGCGCCGTGCTCCGGCCCGAGCTCGCCGAGCATGGCGCGCAGGCGGAGCTGCGCGCGCGCCAGCGCGACCTTGCTCTCGAACTCCTCGATGCGCGCGCCGATCAGGAGCTCCTGGGCGCGCGTCAGGTCGAAGCCGGTGGAGCGGCCGGCGGCCAGCTTGGTCTCCTCCGCGCTCAGCGCCGCCGCAGCCAAGCTCACCGACTTGGTCGCGGCGGCGAGCACCCTGGCGGCATCGGCCGCCGCGCGCACCCGCCGTCCGCTCTCGGCCGCCACGCGCAGCTCCTCGGCGCGCGTCTCGGCCGCCAACGCCGCCTGCTCGTGTCGCGCCGCTAGCCCGGCGGCGCCGGCGGGTCCTGGCCAGACGGGGATCTCGCCGGTCACGACCACGCCCACGCTGTAGAAACGGCCCTCGCCGAGGCTCGCATACGCCCGGTCGTAGCCGCCGATGTAGGACGGGTCGACGCCGCACGGCGTGAGACCATCGGCGAGGTAGCCGCCCTGGCAGGTCGAGGTGCCCGCGAGCCCGCGCACGTGTCCCTCGACGCCGACGCGGATGTCGGGGGCGCCGGCGTCGCCGGCGCGCGCTGCTTCGGCTGTGGCTGCGTCGCTCAGCGCGCGCAGACGGGACAGCGCCGGGCTGCGCGCCGCCGCGCGCGTCGTCGCTTCCTGCGCGCTCACGTCGGGCGCAGGCCAGACGCCGAGGGGAGCCGGATCGAGCCCGCCCGCGTCGCCGGCTTCGGTGCCGGCGCCGGCGCCGGCGTTCGGCGCGTACAGCAGTTGCGCAAGGGCGGCGAGCGCGGCCTCGTTTTGCGCAGCGGCGCGCGCCAGCGCCACCTCGCGCTGCGACACGGTCTGTAGCGCCAGCGCCAGGTCGAGCGTCGACTGCTCACCGCCCTCGATGCGCTGGCGCGTGAGCTTCTCGAAGGTGTTGGCGAGGTCGATCGACTGTTTGCGCAGGGCGACCACGCCGCTCGCGAGCACGGCGTCGAGCCATCCCTCTGCCACGCCGAGCAACACCTGGTCGCGCCGCGCGAGCGCCTCCGCCTCGGCCACGCCGACGCGCGCGCTCGCGACACCGACCGCAGCGAGGGTCGCCGCCGGCGACAGGTCGCGCCATAGGGGTTGCGTCAGCCTGAGCCGCAGGCCGGGCTCCAGGCGTGGGTTGAGCGCCTCGATGACCGACGAGTAGTAGCCGACGCTCTGATCGACGCTGAGCTCGTAGGTGGTGCCGACGGGCAAGAGGCCGCGCACGCCGAGACCGCCGCGCAGCACCTGGGAATCGACCGTGGCCTCGGGCTGGAAGTACGAGAAGAAGGGGCCGGCGATCGGGTCCTGGCGCTGCGTGGCGTCAAACCGAACGGTCAACATGGGCATGAAGGGAGCCCACGCGAAAGCCGCCGAGGCGTGGCGGGCCGCGACCCGCTCGACGTCGGCCGCGAGCGACGGATCGCCGGCGAGGGCGAGCTCCATGGCGCGGGGAAGCGTGAGGTCCGGCGCTGGCGCCGCGGCAGCGAGCAGGAACAGCAGCGGCAGCATTGCTGCGCAGTCTAGCACGGGGTAAAGGGGCTCTTCTTGTAGCCCAGGAGTGCGTCATGATTCTCGTCGTCGGAGCAACCGGAAGTCTCGGTGGAGCGGTCGCGCAGGGCCTGCTGGCGAAGGGAAAGAAGGTGCGCGTGCTGACGCGCGCCGGCAGCAACGCCGCTGCGCTCACGGCCAAGGGCGCTGAGGCCGTCACCGGCGACCTCAAGGATCCGGCGAGTCTCGCCAAGGCCTGCGCGGGCATCGACACCGTGGTCACCACGGCCAACTCGGTCTTGCGCGGTGGCGCCGACACCGTCGACAGCGTCGACCTCACCGGCAACAAGAGCCTGATCGACGCCGCCAAGGCCGCGGGCGTAAAGCACTTCGTGTTCGTCTCCGCGCTCGGCGCCGCCGAGAACCACCCGGTGCCCATCTTCCAGGCCAAGGCCAAAACCGAGGCGCACCTGAAGAGCAGCGGCATGGCGTGGACCATCCTCGCGCCCAACTTCTTCACCGACATCTGGGTCGGCATGGTCGTCGGCATGCCGCTGTCGCAGGGCAAGCCGATCACGCTCGTCGGCGAGGGCAAGCGCAAGCATGCGTTCGTCTCGAACGCGGACGTTGCCGCGTTCGCCATCGCCGCCGTCGACAACCCGGCCGCGAAGAACCAGTTCATCCCCATCGCCGGTCCCGAGGCGTTGTCGTGGCGCGACGTGGTGGCGGCGTTCGAGAAGGCCGCAGGTAAGAGCCTGCCGGTAAGCTGGGTCGCTGCTGGCACGGCGGTGCCCGGCTTGCCCGACATGATGTGGCAGACACTGGCCGGCATGGAGACCTTCGACACCGTGCTCCCCATGGCGGACACCGCCGCGAAGTACGGAGTCACGCAGACGACCGTGGCGCAGTTCGCTGCCGCGGCACTCGCGCGCAAGTGACGGCCGAGCCGTGACGGCGCAGCTGTGACGGCGGCGGTCGACCGCGCCGACTTCCCGCTCCTCCACCCCGTCACCGGGCGGGTCATCGAGGGGCGGCCGGTCATCTACCTCGACAGCGCGGCGACCAGCCTCAAGCCGCGCGCGGTGCTCGACGCCGTGGCGGGCTACGACACCCGCTACACGGCGAACGTGCATCGCGCCAAGCACACGCTCTCCGAGGAGGCCTCGCAGGCGTTCCAGGACGGGCGCGGCCAGGTGGCGGCGCTCATCAAGGCGCGCCCGCGCGACCTTGTGTTCACCTCGGGCACCACTGCCGCCATCAACCTGGTCGCGCTCGGGCTCGGTTTCCCGCCGGGCAGCAACGTGGTCGGGACGGTGCAGGATCATCACTCGAACCTGCTGCCCTGGTACCAACGTGCCGAGGTGCGGCTGTGCCCGGTGGACGAGAGCGGCACCGTCGACGTCGATCGACTGCTCTCGCTGGTCGACGGCAACACGCGCATCGTCGCCATCGGCCACGCGTCCAACGCCACCGGCGCCGTCCAGCCGATTCGTGCCATCGCCGACGCGCTCGCAGGCAAAGCGCCGCTCTTGGTGGACGGCGCGCAATCGGTGCCGCACTTGCCGATCGACGTGGCGGCGCTCGGCTGCGACTTCCTCGCGTTCTCCGCGCACAAGATGCTCGGCCCCACGGGCATCGGCGCGCTGTGGGGCAAGGCCGAGCGGCTCGAGGCGCTCGGCACGCCGCTGGTGGGCGGCGGCATGGTCGACGTCGTCACCGCGACGGGGTTCACCACCAAGTCGCTGCCCTATCGGCTGGAGCCGGGCACGCCGCACATCGAGGGCGCCATCGGCTTCGGTGCCGCTGCCGCCTATCTCATGGCCTGCGGCATGGATCGCGTCGCTGCGCACGACGCGCTCTTGGCGGAGCGCCTCGTGCACGGCCTCGCGGGCATCCCCGGCACGCGCTTGCTGGGCCCGCCGCCGGGTGAAGGCCGCTTGGCGCTCGCCTCGTTGGTCATCGACAGGAAGGTCGCGGCCGATCACGTCGCGATGATCCTGTCGGACACCTACAAGGTGATGGCGCGCTCCGGGCACCACTGCTGCCACCCGTACTTCGACGCCGTGCACGCGAGCGGCGCGCTTCGGCTCTCTGCGTACCTCTACAACACCGTCGACGAGGTCGACACGGCGGTCGCTGCGGTGCGCGAGATCCTCGCCACGGTCTGACCTGCGCTCAGCGCGTCAGCAGCACGAGGGCGACGATGATCGCCAGCAGCAGCACGGCAGCCGCCACCGCCCAGGGGTTGATCGGGGTGCCGCGCAGCTCGGCCAGATCGTCGGCATCGGCCTCGTCGGGCGACGACCCGGGCACGACCGCGGGCGGCTGCGGCGCCGTCACCGAGGTCGGCGGCTCAGCGATGGCGTCGGCCGTCGACGAGCCGATCGCAGGCGACACGGGCGCGGTGTCGACCGGCCCAGTGGTCGGCCGCGGCAAATCCCACGACGCGTCGCTCGCGGGCAGCGTGCCCGGCGAGGAGCGCGGCGCGGCCGCGAACGGCTGCGAGACCGCGGTCACCGGCGCCGGTACCAGGCTGGCAGTCGCGGCCGGGCCAGCGACCGCGGCGGCCGGCCCGGGCGCCAACGGGTAGGGTCGCGAGGTCGGCGAGGGGCCGGCGAGCGAGCGCACCGCTGGGGTGCGCGGCACCGGCATGCTCGCCGATGGCGTCACCGCGGTGGAGACCGGCGGTGCCATCGGCGGCGTCGCCACCGCGGTGGGTGCGCCGTCGAGCGCGGCCAACTCGTCGAGCGGTTCGTTCAGCAACAGCTCGTCGTCGCTGGTGCCGCAATAGGTGGTGGCGGCGTAGCGCATGAACGCCTGCTCGTCGGAGATGGCGGCGGGCCCGGCGGGAGCGTGGGGTTCGGTGGCGCCGGGGTCGACCAACCCTCGCACCGCGGCCGCGGCGGCAGCCCGCCCGTCGCCGAACACGCCGGCCGCCGCGCGCAGCATGCGCGCCGCCGCCGCCGCGTTCGCGACGCGCCGCTCGACCGGCGCGCACAGCGCATGCACCACGCCGTCGAGCGCGGGCGGCAGCTCCTCGCCCGGGCGCAGCTCGAGCAGCTTGCCGCGCACCACGGTGGCGAGGATGACCGCCTCCGGGCCGGTCACGGCTTGCCGTCCGAGCGCCGCCTCGAACAAGCAGACGCCGAGCGCCCACAGATCGGTGAGCGCGGTGTGCGGCTTGGCGTCGAACAACTCGGGGGCGAGGTAGCGCACCGTGCCGCGCAGGTCGCCGGTCTGGGTGCGCTCGATCGACTCGGGCGCGCGCGCGATACCGAGGTCGATCAAGCGCGCGTGTCCGTCGGGGGTGACGATGACGTTGGCCGGGCTGACGTCGCGGTGCAGCACGCGCATGGGCCGGCCGTCGGCGCCCTTGGCCTCGTGCAACGCCGCAAGCGCCTCGGCGACGTCGGCGCCGAGAGTGCACACCGCGCCGGGCGCGAGCGCGCCGCGCGTGCGCAGCGCCACCAAGGAGGCGCCGGCGACGTACTCGAGCACCAGCATCGGGCGCCCCTCGTGCTCGAGCAGGTCGAGCGTCTGCACCACGCCGGGGTGACGCAGCCGCATGCCGACCTGCGCCTCCTCGATGAGCCGATCGTCGTCGACGGGATTGAGCTGGCGCTTGAGCACGACCAGGCCCGACGGACCGCGCGCGAGCCACACCAGGCTCATGCCTCCGGCGCCGAGCTGCGCCAGCGTCTGGTAGGCCCCGACCTGCATGGAGGGAGGTTATGCGTACCGGGCGCCGAGGTCGACCTTTCGGGTGATTGTGAGACGCCCGCTCAACCGGTCGTGCCCGGACGTGGCATCGCGAGGCGCTCGCCGAGGCGCGCGTACCAGCGGTCGCCCAGGCGTGACAGCGGCCTGATGGCGTCGGCCGCGGCGGCCGGCGGCGCCCCTGCATGGCTTGCGGACAACAGTCCGTCGTCGACGAAGAAGTGGACGACCTCGGCGACCAGCAGGTTGACGGCGCGCGTGCGGCCGTAGCGATGCACGTCGATGAGGCGGCACTCGAGCGCGGCGCGCGCCGACGCTACACGCACGCCCTCAATGGCGAGGCAGGGCGTGGTGGCGATGCCGAGGCGCTCGATCTCGCTCTCGCCCGGCGGCAGCTCGGCCGAGCTGGCGTTCATGCGCGCGGCGTCATGCTCCTCGACGAGGTTGACGCACAGGGCGCCGGTGGCGCGCGCGATGCGAACGGTGTCCTTGTCGCTGCCGTCCCTGCGCTGGGCGATGGCGAGCGTCAACATCGGCGGATCGGAGCCGAGCCCGCTGAAGTACGAGAACGGCGCCAGGTTGGTGTGGCCGGCCTGGTCTTTGGTCGAGACCCACGCGATCGGCCGCGGCACGATCAGCGAGGTCAGAAGCGCGTAGCAGTCACGCGCGCGCAGCGTCTGGGCGTCGAGCTCCACGGCAGTCTCCCGTGGCGGCTCACACTTCCATGATCTCTTTTTCCTTGGCCGCGAGCAGGTCGTCGATCTTCTTGATGTACGCGTCGGTCGCGTCCTGCACCACCTTGAGGCCGCGCTTCTCGTCGTCCTGCGTGATCGAGCCTTCCTTGGTCGCTTCCTTGATCATCTCGTTGGCGTCGCGCCGAACGTTTCTGATGGCGATCTTGGCGTCCTCGCCCTTGGTCTTCGAGAGCTTGACGTACTCCTTGCGGCGCTCGGTCGAGAGCGGCGGCATGGGCACGCGCACGTAGTCGCCATCGTTCGTGGGGTTGAAGCCGAGGTTGGCCTCGATGATCGCACGCTCGATGTCCTTCAAGATGCGCTTCTCGAAGGGCTTGATGACGAGCAGGCGTGCGTCCTGCGCCGTCACGTTGGCGACCTGGTTGAGCGGCGTGGCCGTGCCGTAATAGTCGACGCGCACGTTATCGAGCATCGACGGGTTGGCGCGCCCGGTGCGGATGGTGAGCAGCCCCTTCTTCAGGCCGTCGACGGCCTTGTCCATGTTGTCTTTCGCGTCCTTCACGATGTCGTCCAGCATGGGCGTCTCCTTGGGCGTCGTTCGAATGCGGCGGGAAGCTACGTCAACGCTCAGTCCTTGACCACGGTGCCGACCGCCTCGCCGCGCACTGCGCGCAAGACGTTGCCGGCGCCCTTGGCGCCGCCGCTCATGTTGAAGACCAGGATGGGCATCTTGTTGTCCATACAGAGCGACAGCGCCGTCGCGTCCATCACCTTCAGTCCCATCTTGAGCGCGTCGATGTAGGAGAGGCGTTCGAACATCTTGGCGTCAGCGTGCTTCTTCGGGTCCTTGTCGTACACGCCGTCGACCTTGGTGGCCTTCATGATCACGTCGGCGCCGATCTCCATGCCACGGAGCGACGCTGCCGTGTCGGTGGTGAAGAACGGGTTGCCGGTGCCCGCGCCGAAGATGACTACCCTGCCCTTCTCGAGGTGGCGGATGGCGCGGCGGCGGATGTACGGCTCGGCGAGCTCCTGCATGGTGATGGCCGACTGCACGCGCGTGTGGATACCCCTGCGCTCGCAGGCGTCTTGCAGCGCGATCGCGTTCATCACGGTGGCCAACATGCCCATGTAGTCGGCGGTGGCGCGGTCCATCCCCTGCGCGGTGCCAGCGATGCCCCGAAAGATGTTGCCGCCGCCGATGACGATGGCCACCTGCACGCCGAGCGCGTGGACCTCGGCAATCTCGCGCGCGATGGTGTCGAGCACTGCCGGGTCGATGCCGTAGCCGGTCGACCCCTGCAGCGCCTCGCCCGAGAGCTTCAGCAGGATGCGCCCGAACTTGCAGCCGGGCGGCGGCGGCACCTTGGCGAGCGGCTCACCCTCCTGCGTGCGGGCTTTCAGGGGCGGCGCGTCGACCATGGAATACCTCGTGGCGCGCCGGTAGCACCGCAGTGGAGGGGCGGGAAGGCCAGCGCAGGCCGCGCCCGTTCGGCGCCGGAGGGGGACTTGGCACCTGGCCAGGTGTTCAGCTACTGTACGGCTGTCTCCTGCACAGGGGTTCACCCATGGCCGAAGCCATCGCCGACGACCTGACCGAGCGCCAGCAGCGCGTGCTGTCCTTCATCGAGGGCCAGATTCGCAAGCACGGCTTCGCACCGACCATCCGCGAGATCGGACGCCACCTCGGCATTCGCTCCACCAACGGTGTCAACGACCACCTGAACGCGCTCGAACGCAAGGGCTTCATCAAGCGGCAGGACCACAAGTCGCGCACGCTGGTCGTCGTCAAAGGGGGACAGCGCGACCCGGGAGCGGGCGAGGCGCCGCGGCCGGCGCGGCCGGCGACGCTCGAGCAGGTGAGCGTCGCCAACGACGCGCTCGTCGAGGTGCCGCTGCTCGGGCGGGTGGCCGCCGGCATGCCGATCCTCGCCGAGGAGGACCGTGAGGACACGGTGCGCCTATCGAGCTTCTTCCTCGGCCGCGGCGCGCGGCAGGAGAAGATCTTCGCCTTGCGCGTGGTGGGCGAGTCGATGATCGACGACGGCATCCACGACGGCGACTTCCTGTTCGTCAAGAAGCAGCCGTCGGCGCGCGCCGGCGAGATCGTCATCGCCATGATCGACGGCGAGGCCACCGTCAAGCGCTTCTTCCCCGAGGGCGACCGCATCCGCTTCCAGCCGGCCAACGCGCGCATGGAGCCGATCTTCGTCGAGCGGCGCTCCTTCAAGCAGACCGACATCCTCGGCGTCGTGGTGGGCGTCTACCGGCGCGTTTGACCGGGGCGACGGCGCAGCGTTAGCGTCGGTGCGCGCTCATGAAGAAGTTCATCGACATCGTCATGCAGGGCGACCTGGTCGCGGTGCTGCGGCGCTACGCCGACATCGCGCTCGCGGTGCTGGTCATGGCGATCGTCGGCATGATGATCATCCCGCTGCCGACGCCGCTGCTCGACATCCTGCTGGTGCTCAACATCTCGATCTCGATGGTGATGCTGCTCATCGCCATGTACATCCCCGACGCGCTCAAGCTGGCGGCGTTCCCCACCATCATCCTGGTGACGACGTTGTTCCGGCTGGCGCTCAACGTCAGCTCGACGCGCCTGATCCTGCTCGACGCCCACGCCGGCGAGGTCATCGCCTCGTTCGGCAAGTTCGTGGTGCGCGGCAACTTCGTGGTCGGCGTGGTCATCTTCCTGGTGTTGATGCTGGTGAACTTCCTGGTCATCTCCAAGGGCTCGGAGCGCGTCGCCGAGGTGGCCGCGCGCTTCACGCTCGACGCCATGCCCGGCAAGCAGATGTCCATCGACGCCGACCTGCGCGCCGGCGCCTTCGACCTCGACGAGGCGCGCCGCCGCAGAAACGACCTCGGCCGCGAGAGCCAGCTCTTCGGTTCGATGGACGGCGCCATGAAGTTCGTCAAGGGCGATTCCATCGCGGGCCTGATCATCACCGCCATCAACATCGTGGCCGGCATCATCATCGGCGTCACGCAGAAGGACATGAGCGCCGGCGAGGCGGTCGAGGTCTACTCGATCCTGACTATCGGTGAGGGCCTGGTGGCCATCATCCCCGCACTGTTGATGTCGATGTGCGCCGGCCTCATCGTCACGCGCGTCGCCTCCGAGGAGGAGGACGCCAACCTCGGCATGGACCTGGCCACCCAGGTGCTGGCGCAGCCCAAGGCCTTCACCATCGCCGCCATCTTCCTCGGCATGATTGGCCTGCTCGTCCCCGGCATGCCGCTGGTGCCGTTCACGCTCTCGGCCGTCATGGTCGGCGGTCTCAGCTACGGCTTGTTCAAGGCCAAACAGGCCAAGAGCGGCGGCAAGGGCTCCACGGCCGTGGTCGAGGAGCGCGAAGAGAAGGCGGCCGAGGAGAAGAAGACCGCGGTGCAAAAGGCGCGCGCTCAGGAGGGACAGAGCGCGCAGATGATGCCGGTGGTGACGCCCATCGCGCTCGAGGTCGCCTCCGATCTGGTGCCGCTCGTCGACGACACCACCGGCAGCAACTTCTTGAACGAGCTGATCCCGATGATGCGCGACGGCTTGTTCTACGAGCTCGGCGTGCGCTTCCCCGGCCTGCGCGTGCGCGGCAACGAGGGCGACCTGCCACCCGGCAGCTACATCATCATGATCAACGAGATCCCGCTCGTCATGGGATCCGTCGACAAGACCAAGTGCCTGGTCAACGACACGCCCGACCGACTGCGCCTGCTCGGCATCGAGGCCGAGCCCGCGCAGAACCCGGCCAACGGCAACGCGTGCGGTTGGATCTCGGGCGAGCAGAAGAAGCTGGCTGAGGATGCCGGACTGACGACGTGGGACGCGCCCGGCTACATCGTGCTGCACCTGTCGGCGGTCTTGCGCAAGAACGCCGCGGAGTTCGTCGGCATCCAGGAGACGCAGAACATGCTCGAGCAGCTCGAGCAGGCGTTCCCTGCCCTCGTCAAAGAGGTGGTGCCGAAGGCCGTCAGCCCCTTCCAGCTCACCGACATCCTGCGCCGCCTGGTGGAAGAGGAGATCTCGATCCGCGACCTGCGCAACATCCTGCAGGCACTCGCCGAGTGGGGCCCGGTGGAGAACGACACCGTGATGCTCACCGAATACGTGCGCGCCGCGCTCAAGCGCTACATCTCGCACAAGTACACGCGCGGACAGTCGACCTTGATCGTCTACCTGCTCGATCCGCAGATCGAGGAGACGGTGCGCAGCTCGGTGCAGCACACGTCGTCGGGCAGCTACCTGGCGCTCGAGCCCGAGATCACGCAGGAGATCCTGGCCGCGGTGAGAAACGAGGTGGGCAACCTGCCGCCGTCAGCGCAGCAGCCCGTGGTGCTCACGACCATGGAGATACGGCGCTACTTCCGCAAGCTCGTCGAGCTCGAGTTCCCGCACCTGGCGGTGCTGTCGTACCAGGAGCTGAGCCCGGAGATGAACATCCAGCCGATCGCGCGCATTAGTCTGGGGTGAGATGACATCGCCGCCGATGCTGGCGCTTCACGCTTCACCTGGCTCGTCTCCGCGGCCGCAGGGACCTTGACGATGGCGCCGACGCCGGCCGCGTTGCCGTCGGGCCGCGAGCTCTTGGCGTGTGCTCCGCGGCCAGCATGGACATCCAGACGGAGTCCAGGCGAGTGCCCTCGTGGACGGTGTCCTGTCTCGATGTGCCCTCGACCGTGAACCCGAGCCGTCGGTAAAACTCGATCGCCCTGGCATTGTCCGAAACAACGCGCAGATAGATGCGATTGAGGCCAAGACCTTCGAAGCCGCGCTGCAGGAGCAATGACACCGCCCTCGTTCCGACCCCTCGTCCGCGTGCCTGACCCAGATAGATCCAGAGCTCGGCTTTGCTCCGGGCTTCGTCGATCTTGACGAGGCCGCAGTTTCCTACGTGCTCGCCCTCGCTCGAGAGAATAGCAAAGGTCTCTTGCGTGACATCATTCCATCGCACGCTCCAATACTCGCGGTTCCTGTCAGGAGTAGGCGCTTCCAGCGAGTCGATCTGCCTCCGAAGCCGTGGGTCCGACAGCCACCGGCACGTGGCCTCGAGGTGGCTCGGGTCCATTGCCACGAGTCTCACCTCTCTTTTTCCGACCTTGTTGGCTCCAGCCAATTGGATCTCCCATGAATCGGGGATGGGACGGCGAAGGAGGCAGGGTGTCGTCGAAAGCAGAGAGCCACTCGTCCGTGTCGCAGTGCTCACGGCTCCAGCGCGCGCTTCACTGCAGACTTCACGCGGCCCAGGATCATTGCGCGCACACGATGGAGAGAGGGCTGCGCGGCGTCGGGACTCGCGGTGCGCTGCGGGCGCGGCGGTGTCCGGGCGCGCAGCGCCTCCACGTGCGCGCGGTTCTCTTCATAGTACGACCGCGGCGTTCGCATGATGGGCGCGACCCGCTTGCGACAGAGGTGACCGTCCAGCGTGTTGCGCCGTCCGCTCGACGTGACGTCCGAGTCGTAGCGGCGGGACTCGACGACCTCGAACATGCAGTCGAGGTACTCGCGGTACTGATCGCGATGAAACCACGTCGTCATCAGCGGGTTGGACCCAAACAGCGTGTCGAGGGACGTGATGTCCGCGGCGGTGTAGGCTTGCTGATCGACGAACACGTTTCGCTCGATGTACAGCCACCCGTCGTTGGCCAACCACCGGCTCAACTTCTCCAACGCGCCGCGGTGGTCGGCGAAGAGGTAGTCGACCCCACACACCGCCATGAGCTTGAACCGATTCGCAGGAAACGACGCCTCGTCGACGGATCCGGGTAGCACGACTGCTCCACGGCATTGGCGGGCCGCAAGCGCGGCCACCTCAGGAACAGCCTCAAGGCCGAAGATCTTACTCGAAGGATACCGCTCGCGCAGGGCCGCCATGAGGAAGCCCGGCCCCGGGCCAACATCGAGGATGGCGTCGCCCGTCGCGAGGTGAGCGCGCGTCGCGATGAAGTCAGCGTTCGCCTCGAGACGCTGCCGAAAGATGTTCGTTTGGGGCCAAGAGCCCGGGGCGTACACCAGCCCGTTCTCGGAGGGGACGACCGGGTTCTTGTAGACCAGGCCGCACTGTCGACAGATGACGATGCGCTGAAAACTGCTCTCGCTGCCATCGGAAAGGAGGGCCGGGTAGAGCGCCTCGGTGTCATCGACACCGCACACCGCGCAGCTCAAATAGGTGGCAATCAACTTCACTCCTCGTCGCGGCGGGCGATGGCGCTGTGGGGGATAGGATCACCGCGCGGTGTGGCGCCGGGCACGCCGTCCGGCCCCTCCTCGGCGCCAGGGCGCAGCGAACCCGCACCGACGGCGTCGGAGAGCCCGCGCCAGGTAGCTCGAGCAGATTCGCCCATGGCGGCCCCAGTCTACATGTCCCAGGGGCACGAGGTGCGGCCACAGCACGACGCGGCGGTAGACGCGGCACGCTGTTACCATGTCGTCGTCGGCCGACGCCGTGGCGTGGGCGGTACGCCATGCCCCCTGGTCGGCGGGCAGCTCGGCGACGAGGACGGAGGGATCGTGACGGACTTCACCAAGCTGCGCCGGCACCTCGATGACAGTGAGCGCGTCGCACAGCTCCTCGAGGTCGAACAGGGCCTCGTCGAGCATACGTTCCCGCCACAGCTCGTGGTGGAAAATACCTCGTTCTGCAACCTGAAGTGCATCCACTGCTCGCACCGCGAGATGCAACGCCCACAGCGGCACATGGACCGCGCCCTCTGGGAGAAGATCGTCACTGAGGTCGGGCGGGAGTCCCCCGCGTGCGAGCTCTGGCCGACGTTCTACGGGGAAGCAACCATCCTCAAGGATGAGCTTTGGGACAGGCTGGACTTTGCGGCGCGCGCGGGCTGCACCAACCTGGTCTTGAACTCGAACGGCACGTTGCTGGACCGCTTCGGCACAATCGACAAGGTTCTTGCGTCACCGCTTCGACGCTTCATCCTGTCGCTCGACGGCCTGAGCCCCGAGGTCTTCGAGAAGATCCGCGCGGGCGCGCGCTGGGATCGTGTCTACCCGGCTGTCGAGGAGCTGCTGCGAAAGCGCAGGGAGAGAGGCAGCGTCTACCCCGTCATCATCGCGCAATTTTCCGTCATGGCGCAGAACGCACACGAAGCGGAGGCGTTCCGCGACCGCTGGAAGGCGCTCGGTGCTGAGGTGAAGATCCGGCCGATGCTCGAGTGGGGCGCGGCGGGCACGGTCCGCACCGACACGATCCAGCATGGACACCCGACGCGCATCGCCTGCCCCTGGGCGAACAACACGATGGCGATCCACCAGGACGGACGGGTCGTTGCCTGCGCCGTGGACTATGACGCGAACGTCACCGTCGGCAGCGTCGCGGACATGAGCCTCAAGGACGCGTGGCGCAGGCTCGGCGAGCTCCTCCGCAGACCCCACCGCGAGCATCGATGGAAAGACCTGCCCGAGCTGTGTCGGGGATGCGGAGACTGGCAGACCGCGGGAGCCTCCTATGAGCCGCCGGAGGTCGAGGGCACCAGACCGTTCTGGTACCGGCCGCCGGCAAGCTAGGCGAACCGCACGCGGCGCGTTGTCACCGCGCCACCTCAGCGCCAGCGACGGCTTTCTCGAGAGCGGCAACCACGACGGCGACATGGTCAATCGGCATAGTCGGGTAGAGCGGTAGCGACAGGGTGCTGTCGCCGATGCGCTCCGCGTTGGGGAAGCTCCCGCGCGGATAGCCGAGGCGGTCTCGGAGGTACGAGAGGAGGTGAATCGCTCGGTAGTTGACCACGACGCCGACCCCCTGCGCTTGGAGGGCCCCCACGACGTCATCGCGGATGGCCGCGCTCGTCCAGACCGGGAAGAGGTGGTGGGCGTGACGCGTTCGCGCCACCGGGCTCGGCAGCGCCACGTCGATGCCGCGCGCACGAATCTGCGCTCGGTACGCTTCGGCGAGCGCCGCCCGCCGCTCGCAGTTGGCTTCCATGCGCTCCATTTGCGGCAGCAACAGCGCGGCCTGGATGTTGTCCATGTTGTACTTCCAGCCGAACTCCACCATGTCCCAGTGTTGATAGCCCTCCCGTTGGCGATCCGCGGCCGACTTGTTCATGCCGTGGAGGCGTAGGAGACGCAGACGTGCCGCAAGGTCGGCGTCGTTGACGACGAGGGCGCCCCCTTCACCGCAGGTGATCGCCTTGGTCGCGTAGAAGGAGAAGCACGCCGCATCGCCGAGCGCGCCAGGCCGTGCGCCATCCCTCTCTCCCTCGATGCAGTGCGCCGCATCCTCGATGACCTTGAGCCCATGCCGGTCGGCGATCGCGCGCAGCGCGCGCATGTCGCACATCAGGCCATAGAGATGCACCGGTACGATCGCCTTGGTCCGCGACGTGATCGCCGCTTCCACCGCTGCCGGATCGAGGTTGCCGGTCGTCGGCTCGACGTCGACGAACACCGGGCGCGCGCCCGCCTGCAGGATCGCAGTCGCCGTCGCGATGAAGGTCATCGGCGTGGTAATGACCTCGTCGCCGTCCCCGATGCCGAACGCCTCCAGCGCGAGGTGAATCGCTCCCGTGCAGCTCGTCATGCCGACGGCGTGTCGCGCGCCGAGGTACGCGGCGAAGCGCGCTTCGAAGCGCGCCACCGTCTCTCCCGTCGTCAGGATGGGACCGGCGAGCACCTCGGCGACCGCCGCGAGCTCGGCTGCGCCGAGGTCGTGCGCGAAGAAGGGGATGGTCGTGGTCAATGCATCTCCTTCTTGCCCGATGCGAGGGTGATCGGGATCTTGCGCATCCAAAGCTGGCCACGCCACCAAGCCTCGTTCTCCCGGTACCAGGCGATGGTGGAAGTGAGCGCGTCATCGAAGGACACGCGCGGGTGCCAGCCGAGCACGCGCTCGGCCTTCGTCGGGTCGCACGTGTGGCGGAAGACCTGACCGGGCCGCTGCCCGATCGACGCGATGGGGCTCTGCGCTGGTTTGCCCATGAGCTCTCGCACCGCCTCCGCCACCTCGAGGACGCTGCGGTCTCGACGGGTGCCGACGTTGAACACCTGTCCAACCACGTCTTCCCGTTTCGCATGGAGGATGCGATCGAGGAAGTCACAGTGGTCTTCGACAAAAAGCCAGTCGCGGGCGGCGCGCCCATCGCCATGGACGGTGAGTGGCTCACCGAGCAAGCAGCTCGTGATGAAGCGCGGCACCGCCTTCTCGAGGTGCTGCAGCGGGCCGAAATTGTTGAAGGGGCGCACGATGACCGAGGGGATCTCGTAGGTCTGGCGGTAGGAGTAGACGAGCCGATCCGCGCCGCATTTCGCTGCCGCGTAGGGGCTCATCGGGTTCAGCGGATGGTCCTCGTCCATGAGCGGTGTGGTCGCGGTGCCGTAGACCTCGGATGTCGAGATGTGAACGAAACGCTCCACCGTCGTGCGGTACTTGGTGACGGCGTTGGCGACCGTTTGGGTCCCGAGGACGTCGGTCTCGAAGAAGAGCCGGTTGTCGTAGATCGAGCGGGTGACGTGCGACTCCGCGGCCATGTGAACGACGATGTCGGACTTGGCGACGAGGCTGTCGATGAGCTCGCCGTTGCGCACGTCGCCGTAGAAGAACTCGTAGCGCTCGGAGCCGAGTGCTCCCGCCGGGAGGTTCTGCACACTGCCGGCGTAGGTGAGCGCGTCGACGACCCACAGCCGGTACTCGGGGTAGCGGTCGTAGAGGTAGCGGACGAAGTTGGACCCAATGAAGCCGGCACCGCCGGTTACCAAGATTGTCTTCATCCGACCCCTCGTTGCGCGTCGCTTGTGAGAATTCCGAGGCTCTCGTCGCCGTAATTGAGGACGAGGTCGAGCGCCGACAGGTGCGGGACGAAGTCCCCATGAAGCTGCCGGTAGACTGGGTGGCGGTACTCCTGCCATTCCACGGCGATGCCGCGGGCATCGAACTGGGCCACGTCGAGATAGTCGCGCGCGGCGGCTCCCGAAAGATAGCGCGTCGCACCCAATGCATCGCAGATCGAGACGAGCCGCTCCGTCTGGCCACCGTCGACGCCGAGCTCCGAGGAGCGCACGGTGTCACGACGCAGCCCGAGCCACCCGGAGAGCAGCGCGATGGCTGCCAGGTCGAGCTCGACGAGGCGTTCCCAGCGCCGAGCCA
Source organism: Deltaproteobacteria bacterium (assembly GCA_016177705.1). Taxonomy (GTDB): domain Bacteria; phylum Myxococcota; class UBA727; order UBA727; family VGSZ01; genus JACOUT01. The sequence goes on along the minus strand of JACOUT010000011.1, from coordinate 65,493 downwards.
AGAGTTCCTCGAGCGTGGGCAGATAGCGGTCGAGGAAGGGGGCGTCTCGATAGAATTGGCGGATGGTGCCCAAGTGCTTCTTCGCCCAGGGGCGGGAGTTGTCGACGAGGATTTCCGAAAGTTTGGGCTTGTCGAGGCCCGCGTGTCGGACCGGCACCGTCAGCCAGTGGGGGCCCGTCGGCGCCTTGATCCGGTTGCGGTTGCGCCACCCGTGCTTGTCGAACTGCACGTCATCGTAGAAGACGAACACATCGGCGCGATAGAGCTGCTCGAAGAAGCCGAGCCACGGCAGGTAGCCCGGCTGCAAGACGGCGACAGTGCGCGGATCCGACACGTGAACTACCTCAGATAGAGGTCGTACCACTCCTGAAACGCGAGCAGGGCGATGACCCGGTTCGCGTCAGTGTGGTCAGCCCCGGGCGCGTTCATGGCCTCGACGAGGCGCGTCACCTCGCCGACGTCGAAGAGGCCGTGCTGCGCCAGCCTCGACGGGCTGAGCGTGTCGCGCACGTAGCTCTGGTGCAGCTCAACGAGCCACCGCGCCACCGGCATCAAAAACCCCTCCTTCGGGCGATGCACCATCTCCGGCGGAAAGAAGCGGGCGCACGCGCTCTTCAACAGCGCCTTCGTCGTCGCCTCCCCCATCTTGAGGGCGCCGGGAAGACCGGCGAGGAAGGTGACCAGGGCGGTGTCGAGGTAGGGGCTGCGAATCTCCAGCGAGTGCGCCATGGAGAGACGATCGACGAAGGCGAGCACCTGGTCCGGCAGGAACGTGTGCAGCTCGGCCTCGAGGACGACGTTGATGGGGTCCGTCGCCGTGCCCGCCTGAAAGACCGCGCGCAGCTCGTCTGCCGTCGAGAACGGGGTCATCTCGCGACGCAGGTCGCGTGCGTAGAGGGCGGCCTTCTGTGCTTCCGTGAAGACGAGCAAGTTCGAGCGCCACTGCCAGACCTCGGGCGCGGCCAAGCTCGACAGCAGTCCGAGCTGCGCCTCGAAGGGACGGATGAGGGCGGGGTCTTTCGTGCGCTCAAACTCCGCGAACCGCGACATCGGCAGCGCCAGGCGATGGGAGAGGTAGCTGCCGAACAGCTCATCCGCACCATCGCCCGAGATCGCCACCTTTACGTGCCGCGCCATCGCCTGCGAGAGTGCGTACGTCGACGTGACGCCGGCGAAAGGCTCGTCCATGCAACCGATCACCGTGCGCAGGTGCGTCGGGTAGTCGAGCGCTGCGATCGTCTCCTCGTGGTGCTGTGTCTGCCACCGGGTCGCCACGTGCCGCGCCCAGCGCCGGTCCTCCTCCTTGCCGCTCGTCGTCGACCCCGCGGCGTACGTCAGCGTGAAGGTCTCGAGCGGGCGTTCGCTGCGCTGCGCGGCGAGCGCCACGACCAAGCTCGAGTCGAGGCCGCCGCTCAGGAAGAACCCTACCGGCACGTCCGAGACCAAGCGGCGGTTGATGGCGTGATCCAGCAGGCGCAACAGCTCGTCCACTGCTTCGCTCTCGCTGGGGGCGCCGCTGCCCGTCGCGGGCGCGAAGGAGAGCTTCCAGAAGCGCTCGACACGCACCGGCGCGTCCCGGCGGAATACCAGCCGGTGCGCGGGCGGGAGCATGCTGATGCCTTCAAAGATCGACAGCGGGCTGGGGACGTGCTTGACGCTCAGGTAGTGGTGAAGGGCCCGGAGATTCAGGCGACGCGAGAAGCCGGGAACAACTAGGAGCGCCTTGATCTCCGACGCGAAGTAGAGCGCGTCATCGAGTTGCAGGGTGTAGAGCGGCTTCTTTCCTAGACGATCGCGCGCAAGGAGCCCGGTCCGGCTCGCGGCATCCCAGACGGCGATGGCGAACATCCCGTCGACCTGGACCGGCAAGTCGACGCCGTGGTCCTCGAAGAGATGCGGCAGCACCTCGGTGTCGCAGCGGGTCCGCAGGATGTGGCCGCGTTCAGCGAGTGCACGGCGAGCTGTCGGTGCGTTGTAGAGCTCGCCGTTCTGGGCGGCCCACACCGTCCCGCGCTCGTTCGACAGCGGTTGGCGCCCATGCTCGACGTCCTGGATCGCGAGCCTCGTCGCGCCGAGCGCGAAGCCCTCGCCGTCAACGCGATGCCGATCGTCCGGCCCCCGATGAACGAGCATCGACAGCATCTTGTCGACGGTCTCGGGATCACGCCGGCCAAAGACCCCCGCTATCCCGCACATGGCGATGCCCTCATGCCCGCCGTCGAAGCCCCACGCTCGGGGAGAAGAGGCTTGGTGTTCACTCGTTCTTTGGCTGGTAGATGTCGACCTCGACGCCCGTGTCGCGCTCCATCACTTCTTTGAGGCGCTCTCCGGACGTCTTCAGGACCTTGAGCCAGCCATGCTTCCAGTCTCGAATGCCCGCCTTCCATGCGGAGCAGCCGCGGCACGGAAACGTCTCCGCTCCGCGCCCCGCGAGATGCAGCTCACGGTACCAGCGGAAGGTCTCGCCCTGCCAGATCGACTTGATCGACACGTCGTTGACGTTGGGAAAGAGCTCGGCGGTGCGGAAGGCAATATCCTGGCCACAGAGGGAGACGCGGCCGAGCGTGTCGACGTTGAGTCGCTCGAACGGCCAGACGCACGGCGGTGCCTGGGCGGTTTCCAGCTTGGCGTACAGGTGCTTGTCGAGCGCCTTGCCGAGCGGGATCGTGGTGTTGTCATCCCACGAGAGAAACTTGCGCGTGATCACCTCGTCGACGCCGACGTCCTTGAGCCACATGTCGACAGCCGCATCGAGGCGACCCTCGATGGCTTCCTGGCGGATGATCGAGACGACGACGCGGGTCGTCGTGCGGAGCTGCCGCCGGTAGTCGAGCGCGCTGCGGACGTTCGAGACCTTGTCTGCCCACCACCGTTCGGGGTCCGAGGGTGGTCCACCTCGAGGCGGCCTGACCTTGGCGTACGTCTCGGCGTCTCCGGCGTCCATCGAGAACTCGATGAGGTCGACGCCCGCGTTCACCACGCGCTCGAGCCGCGTGCGTCCGGCGGCATCTGGTCCGAACATGCTGCCGTTCGTGTTGAGCCAGACCCGCGCCCCACGCGCCTTCGCGTACTCGAGCATCTCCACCATGTTGCGATGGAGCATCGGCTCGCCGCCGCCGGTGCAGCGCATCCATGCGCCGTACGGGCCGCACTCATCGGCGATCTTCTGCCACAGGCTTGGCGGGAAAAGGTCAGCCTCGCGCTCGCGATAGAAGCGCCGCAGCGACGAGTTGCTGTCGGTGTAGGGACAGCTCGGACACCCGTAGTTGCACGGGTAGAGGATCGAGAGCACGACCATCAGCGGGAACTCTTCAGCTCCAGGCCGCAGACCGTAGTCGCCGTTTCCCTTCTCGGTCACTGACGCTGCTCCGTGACGACGAGTTGTTAGCCTACGGTCTTGGGGCTCGCCGCGGCAAGCCGCCCCAAAGGGCACCGCGCCGCGACGAATTCACGCGCGCGGCCGGACCCGTGGCCCCTCGTCGCGCACGACCCGTTGGTAGACCGAAGTGACGACGTCGACCGTGTGCTGGATGTCGAGCGCCCGCGCCGCAAAATCGGCACCGAGTCGGCCCATCTCGCTTCGACGCGCGGGATCCACGAGGAGCTCGTCGACCGCGGCAGCGAGCGCAAGCGCCTCGCCGACGGGCACGAGCACGCCGTGCCCCACGCGCCGGATGAGCTCGGTGGAGCGTTTCGTGTCGAAGCCGACCACAGGGAGCCCCATCGCGATCGCCTGGTAGCTCGAGAGGTTCTCCCCTTCGAGCAGCATGGTCCGGAGGTAAATGTCTGCCGCCGCGTAATACGGCAGCGGTTCGGGGACGAAGCCGACCAGGTGCGCCGCGCCCGTCGCCCCGGCATCGGCCAGGGTGCGCTCGATCCGCTCCCGCTCCGGGCCAACGCCGCACAGGATCCAGTGGGCGTCGCCACGGTGCTTGCGGAGGCGCCCGAAGGCCGCGGCCGCGAATCCATGGCCCTTCTCCTCCCAGAGGCGGCCAACGCTGAGCAAGACCGGTGCATCCTCGGGAATGCCAAGCTCGGCCCGCACGCGCTTTCGGTGGTTCAAGCGTTCCGCACAAAACGCCTCGATGCGGTGGATGTCGAGAACGCCCGTGAGCTCATGGACCTTGGCGGCGGCAACGCCGAGCGACAGCAACTCGTCGGGGTAGGCGGTGAAGAAGGCATGCGCCTGCTCATGGCGGGTGCGGTACCACGCGACCTGTCGATGCCAGCCCGCGTCGACCATCTGCTCGATGAGCGCTGGCACGGTGTGCACCAACGGCAGGCCGGTGACGGCTGCTACCTCACGCCCAAGGTCGAAGCCTCGGTTCACGTGCGCGTGAATGAGCTGCGGGCGGAACTCTGCGACCGCGTGGAGCGCTTTGGCCACGGCACGTGATCGTTGGCTCACCAGGAAGTCCGCGGCGTTCGCGAGGCGCTCGCGCAGGTAGGGAGGGACACGGCCCGACAGCGCAGTCGTCGCAAGCCGACCGACGACGCGGTCGAGGAAGTGGCGCAAGCCCCGGTGGGGGTCCGGGCGAGAGACCTGAGTTCCGGCCCGCAGCAGCATCGCACCATAGACGTCATTCGCGGTGCTCGGATCGTAGACGGCGACGTGGTGGACGACCGACGACGGCTCCGAACCGCGCACGAGGTCCCAGAGGAGGCGCTCCGCCCCGCCGCCGGCCAGACCGTCGATGGTGTGCAGCACCCGCACTGGAGGTCCCTGGCGCTGAGCGCTCACGCCACGATCCGCCCGTCGGCGATCGTGACGACACGCGGCGCGAAGCTCCGCACCAGGCGCTCATCGTGGCTGACGACGATGATGGTGACGCCGAGCTCGCTCAGCTCCTCCATCTTGGCGATGCACTTCGCCTGGAACTCGGCGTCGCCAACGGCGAGCGCCTCATCCACGAGGAGGATGTCGGCATCCACGTGCACGCCGACCGAGAAACCCAATCGTGCCTGCATTCCGCTCGAGTAGTAGCGCGCCGGAGTGTCGAGGAAGTCCCGAATGCCGGCGAAGTCCACGATGGTGTCGAAGCGCTCGGCGACCTGGCGCCGCGACAGCCCGAGCAGCGCGGCGACGAGCCCGATGTTCTCGCGCCCCGTCATATCGATCACGATGCCCGCGGTCACCTCGATGAGCGGGGAGACGCGCCCGGTGACCTCGACGGTGCCGCGGTCGGCGTGCAAGATGTTGGAGATGATGCGGAACAGCGTGCTCTTGCCGGCGCCGTTCCGCCCGAGAATGCCGAGGCGCTCACCGGGCGCCACCTCGAGGTCGACGCCCATGAGGACCGGGCGTCGCTCGGTGAGCGGCTGGCGGCGCGTGATGCGGATGAGCGTCTCTTTGACCGAGCGCGCGTGGTAGGCGCGGAAGCCCTTGGTGACGCCCCGCAGGACGATGGAGCCGCGCCGCGGTGCCGCGGTGCTCACACGAGCTCCGCCACGGTCGAGCGCAATCGGCGAAAGAGGAACCATCCTCCAGCGAACGCGACCGTGGCGCCGCCGACGGCGGCGGTCCAACTCTGCCACGACAGCGGCGTGGCGACGGGATCCGCGAAGCGGCGGAAACACCACAGGACGCCGACGAGCGGGTTGAGCTCGTAGAACGCCCGCGCCGCCGCCGGCACACGCGTCAGCGGGTAGACGATGGGACATGCGAAGAAGCCAATGCGCAAGGCGAAGCGCACGATGAACTGGGCGTCGCCGAAGATGACGCCCAGTGCGCTGGCGGCCAGCGCCAGCCCCACGGTCAGCGGTAGCAGCAACACGAAGCCGACCAGCAGGAACGGCAAGCCCGACCAGTCGAGGTCCATGACTCCGGCCACCTGGCACAGGATGGCCGCCAGCAAGCTGAGCGCGAGGCCCACGAGCAGCGACGTCAGCCGCGATGCCACCACCGAGACGACCAAGAGCTCGGTAGGAAACGCGATCTTCCGGATGAGCAGGCTGTGCTCGAGGATGACGCTCGCCGCTTGATCCAACGTCATCGAGAAGAACAACCAGACCAGCACGCCCATCAGGGTGAAGATCGGGTAGTTGGAGACGCCGCGGTCGGCGTCGAGAATGGCGCCGAAGGTGACCAAGTAGACGGCGACGTGCAGCGCGGGGTCGGCGAGCGCCCAGAGCACGCCGAGCGCCGAGCGCTTGTACCGCACCACGACCTCACGCCAGGAAAGGGCCAGCGCAAGCTCGAAGTAGGAGCGGAAACCAGTTGCCACGATGGTGGGGGACGCCGGCAGAGCGCCCCTGGAGGAACGCTACCGGCGACGGCGGGGGCCGGTCAAACGCACTGCTCGGCGAGACGGTTGGCATCCCTGCGGCGGTCGAGCAAACTCGAACGCATGAGCGCCGAGATGCGGTACGAGTTCGGAGAGAACTGGCAGCGCTTTCTGAAGCACGGCCTCACCGACGACGCCATCGCGAGCGCCCGCACCGCGTTGCTCTCCTTCCTCGAGCGGCCCTCGCTCCAGGGATCGACCTTCCTCGACATCGGCTCCGGCAGCGGCCTGCACTCCTACTGCGCCTTCCTCGCGGGTGCGCAGCGCATCGTCAGCTTCGACTACGACCCGAACTCCGTGGAGGCCACGCGCTCGATGTGGCGGCGCGCCGGCTCACCCGCGCACTGGACGCTCGCGCGAGGCTCCGTCCTCGACGAGAGCTTCATGGCAACGCTCGGCACATTCGACATCGTCTATGCGTGGGGTGTGCTTCACCATACTGGCGACCTGTGGGCGGCATTCCAGAGGGCTGCCGCGTGCGTGTCCCCCGGTGGGCGCTTCTTCGTGGCGCTCTACGACCGCGACGCCTATCAGAAGCCCTCGCCTGAGTACTGGCTCGATCTCAAGCAGCGGTACAACCGCGCGAGCCCCGCGCGCCGCCGCGCAATGGAGGCGTGGTACATCGTGCGCTTCGTCGTCCCCAAGCGGCCGAAGAACATGGTCGCCTTCGCCCGCCGCATCCTCGACGGCAAGCGCGGACGGGGTATGAGCATGTACACCGACGTCCGCGACTGGCTGGGGGGCTGGCCGATGGAGTTCTCCACCACCACGGAGGTCAAGGAGCACGCGCGCCGGCACGGGCTAACGGCCGCCAAGGTCCGCACCGGCGAGGGCTGTGCAGAGTACCTGTTCGAGCGGGCTCGCTGAGCGCGATGACGACCAAGCTCGCGCTCGCGTGGCTTTCGAGGATCGGGGGCGGCCCGTTCGTCGTCGTGTCCAATGATATCGACGACGACGGGGTCGACGCCGTGTTGGCCAGCCCCGTGGTGGCGGCCGTCATCGGGCGTCTGCCGCGAAGCGCACAGCTCGATCCGGACCGTTGCGCCGACCTCTCGGCGCATGCGCTCCCGCGACGAGTGGCGCGCGAGGTCTTCTTCCTGGGCGATCCCGCGCAGCACACGATCTCGCTGTTGGCGCGCCTCCTCGCCGCGGGCGCGCGCGCGGCAGTCTGGCCGCTGCCGGAAGGAGGGATCGCGCGGCGCCCGCTGTGGGAGCTGACCTGCGAGCGCGGCCTTGCATCGTCGCGCCTGGCGCTCAGAAGCGCGCTGGTCCGCAGCGCCCCGCTCGGCAGCGCGCTCGTGAGCCGGGGGGAGCAGGAGCGCGCGGCGCTCATCGCCGACGCGCTCGCCCGGCTGCCGGTGCCGGCACGGGACGCGAGCGCGGCTACCTCCATCGTCATCGCCACGTCGTCGTTGCGCATGGGTGGCTCCGAGCGACAAGCAGTGAACCTCGCGTGCGGGCTCCAAGCACAGGGCCGCGAGACGTCGCTGGTGGTGCATGGCCGCGCCGCCGACGGCGACCCCTCGCTGCTGGCAGATCTCCGCAGCGCCGGCGTCCCCGTGGCCGACCTGCTCGCGCCGCCGGAGCCACGCGAGCGCGTGGACAACGAGGCGGCGTTCATCCGCGCCGCGCTCGCCGCCGAGCCCTGGTTCGCGACCCTGGTTACCGCGTGGACGGTGCACCTGCGCCGCGCGCGCCCGGGCACGCTGCAGGCGTTCCTCGACGAGCCCAACGTCGCCGCCGGCGTGGGCGCGGTGCTCGCGGGTGTTCCCCGCGTCGTGCTCAGCGGGCGCAGCCTCGCCCCCACGCACTTCGACGTCTACCGACCGTGGCAGCGCCCGGGCTACCGCTGGCTGCTGCGCCAGCCCGGGGTCGTGCTCGCCAACAACTCCAACGCCGGCGCCCGCAGCTACGCCGAGTGGCTCGGCATCTCGCCCAGCGACGTCGTCGTCATCCCGAACGGCAGCCGCCCGCTGCCCGCGGTCGATCCCGCGCGCAGCGCGGCGTTGCGCGCGCGCGTTGCCAGGGGCGCCCATGATCGGCTGGTCGGGACCATCGCGCGCCTTGGCGACGGCAAGGACCCTGACGTGTTCGTGGCGGTCGCGGCCGAGGTCGTTCGTCGCGTGCCCGGCGTGCGCTTCGTTTGGTTCGGAGGAGGGCCGCGGCCAGCGCGGCGAGCCGCGCGTCACGTCGTCTTTGCTGGCCCAACCACGAAGCGGGAGGAGGCGCTCGGCGCGCTCGACGTCTTCCTCTTGACCTCGCGAGCCGAGGGGCTCCCCAACGTGCTCATCGAAGCGGCGCAGACGGGGCTCCCCATCGTTACCACCGACGCCGGCGGCGCGCGCGAGGCGGTGGAGCCCGGGGTGAACGCGCTGGTGTGCCCCGTCGGCGCAGTCGAGGAGCTGACTGGTGCGGTCGTGCGCGCGCTCACCGACGACGCGTTCATCGCCAGCGCCCGGGCACGCGGGCCGACCATCGCCGCCGAGCGGTTCTCCGTAGATGCCATGGTGGCGAGCTACCAAGCCCTCTACGACAGCCACTCTCGGCACCAAGCCTGAAGCGCGAGGATCGGCCAGAGCCGATACTCGTGCTCCGGTCGCCCGGCGAGGTGGTCCTGCCAGACGCGGCGCACGGTGGCCGACTTGAGGAGGCCGAAGCGCTCGAGGGCCGTCTTGTCGAGGAGCGGCTCCGCCCAGTCGCGCAGCGGCCCTCGCAGCCACACCCCGACCGGCACGCCGAAGCCCATCTTCGGCCTCTCGAAGAGCGCCCGCGGCACTCGGCGTGCGAGCAGCTCACGCAGGACGAACTTCGCTTGGCCGTCTCGGACACGCAGCGACCGCGGCAGCGACCACGCGAGATCAACGATCTCGGGAGCCAGGAAGGGCGTGCGCGCCTCGAGCGACGCCGCCATGGTGGCGCGATCGACCTTCGTCAGGATGTCGTCGGGAAGATACGTGAGCTGATCGATGAGCTGCAGCCGCTCGCGCACGCCGGGCGCCGCCGACGCGAGCGTCCCCGTCCACCAGCGCGCGGGCACGTCACGGGGCGCGGTGAGGGCGTCACCAGGATCGAAGTAGCTCATCTGCTCTCGGTAAAACCGCTCGAGCGCGCCAGGTCCGGTGGCCGAGAGTTCCCGGCGCAGACGCCCGCCGAACCGGCGCACCCGGGGCGAGCCTTGGCGCGCGGGCCGCGCCAGCAGCGCGGCCACGGACTGGCCCACGAACGTCGGGATGTGCGTGGCGATGCTGTCCCGCACCGCCGGCCAGCGCTGCTCCACCACGTCGTAGCGGGGATACCCGGAGAAGAGCTCGTCGCCGCCGTCGCCGGACAGCGCCACGGTGACCCGCTCACGCGCAAACCGCGCCAGCAGCAGCGTTGGGATCTGTGACGAGTCGCCGAAGGGCTCATCGTAGATCTCGGGCAGCGTCTCGAGGAGCACCCGTGCGTCGTCGGGGCCCATCATCCTCTCGTGATGCACGGTGCCGAGGTGCTCGGCGACGCGCCGTGCCCAGCTTGACTCGTCGAACTCCTGCTCCTGAAAGCCGATGGAGAAGGTGTGCACCGGCCCGCGGCTGACCTCCGCCATCAAGCTCACCACCAGGGAGCTGTCGATGCCGCCGGAGAGGAAGGCCCCGATGGGCACGTCAGAGACGAGGCGCCGCTGCACGGAGGCGCGCAGCTTGGCGTCGAGCTCCTCGATGAGGGCCTGGTCTTGGGGAGGATCGCGTTTGGGGGCGAGCGTTGCGCGGGCGGCCGACTCGATGGGGCTCCACCAGCAGCGCTGCTCGACGACGTCGGCGCGGCGGACGCGCACCAGGTGCCCCGGGCCGAGCTTGGCGAGCCCGCGGACGAGCGCCCGCGGCCACGCGACGTAGCCATCGCGGACGTAGTCGGCGAGCGCCTCGGGCGAGACCTCGACACTGAATGCCGGGTGGGGACGAAAGCTCTTTGGCTGCGAGCCGAAGAAGAACACTCCGCCCACGGTGCCGTAGAAGAGCGGCTTCTCGCCGAGGCGATCGCGCGCCAGCGTCAGCTCGCTGGTGCGCGTGTCCCACACGGCGAACGCGAACATGCCATCCAGCCGGCGCAGCGTGGGCTCCACGCCGAACGCCTCGATGTGCTCGAGCAACACCTCGGTGTCGGAGTGGCCCTTCCACGGTACGTCGCCGAGGTGCTCCCGCAGCTCGCCGGTGTTGTAGACCTCGCCGTTGAACGCGATGACGAGGGCGCCGCTGTGTGACGCCATCGGCTGGCGCCCCGCGGCACTCAGATCCTGGATGGAGAGGCGGCGGAAACCGAACGCGAGCCCAGCGACCGCGTCAGCCCAGGAGGAAGCGTCGTCGGGGCCACGACGGCGCAGCGTCTCGGCCATGCGCTCGACCAGCGCCACGAGCTCGACGCGCTGCGTCGCGGAGCGGTGCTCCCAGAAACCGGTGAAGCCGCACACGAGGCCATCCTATGCCGTGCCGCGCGCGCGCGCCGCCCGCAGCAGGGCCTCTTCCCAGAGCGGGACCACCACCTCCGGTGCATGGCGCTTTCGCAGGGCCTCGGCCCTCACCGCGGCCCGCGGACGCGCGCCGGGGTCGGTGAGCGCACCATCGAGCGCCGCCGCCAACGCCGCCGGCGTGTCGGCGGCGATGTCGGCGGGGTCAACGAACGCCCGAATGGCCGGGTCGTCCACGCAGACACAGGGGAGCCCCGCCGTCACCACCTCGAGGACGGCGTTGGAGGACCCCTCGCCCCACGCCTCCCCCGCTGGAGACGACGTGTAGATGCCGGCGTCGCAGGCGGCAAGCAGCCCGGTGACGTCGTCCACGTGACCCGGGAAGCGCACCCGACCCTCCACGCCGAGCGAGCGCGCCACCTCTCGCAGCGACGAGAGCGCACCCTGATCGAGGCCCGCGACCACCATGCTCGCCCCCACCTTCATCGCGGCGAGCGCTCGGATGGCGAGGTCGATGCGCTTCTTCGGGTGGAGCCGCGCCAGCGACACGATCACGCGAGCGTCGGCCGCGAGCGCCAGCGCCTTCCGCCACTGCGCCACCGTGCGAAGAGCGACCGCGGGATCGAGGATATTGGGGATGCACAGACAGCGAGCTGCATCCACGCCAAACGCTCCAGGGACGCGCGCGCGCACTGGCTCGGCGTTGGAGACGTACACGGTCGCCTGGCGTGCCACGAACGCGCGCGCCACGCCGAGATCGAGGTAGCTATCACGCTGGTTCCACACCGAGCCGCGCGCGCCGCCGAGCCGCCACGATGCAGCCGCCACCAGGTTTGGGGTGACCGTGAACGGCAACACGACATCGATGCGGCGGGCGCGCAGGCGTGCGCTCACCGCAAGCACGCGGGCCATCGTGCTGCGGCCGTGACCTGCATCGACGGTGGTGAGGCCACCGGCGCGCGCGCGCTCCAGCGCCTGCGCCGCGCCGGGGTGAGCGCCCTCGAGGCTCCACAGCTCCAGGTGGTGCCCCTTGGCTTGCAGGGCCCGCGCGACGTGGAGGGCTTGGCGCTCGGCGCCCCCGAGGAGCCAATGCTGCAGCAGGATGGCGACACGCAGAGGCACGGAGGCGGCTATGTTACCGGTTCCCAGGCGGGAGCCCATGCCCGACGTCGCCGTCATCATTCCGGTCCATAACGCCGGTGCCACGCTCGGAGAGACGCTGGACTCGTTGCGCCTGCAGCGCACCGACCCGGGAACCGGCGCTCGCGTCGATCTGGAGGTCGTCGTCATCGACGACCGCTCCACGGACGACGGCCCAGCCCTCGCGCGGGCCCACCCGCTGGTGACCCGAGTGATCACATCGCCGGCACCAGGCATCAGCCCCGCCCGCAACGAAGGGGTGCGAGCCTCCCAGGCCCCCAGCGTGGTGTTCCTCGACGGGGACGACCTGCTGCTGCCGGGCTGTCTGCCGCGACGGCTGGCCCGCGCGCGTCAAGAAGAGGCTCACGACGACGGGGCCGTGATCTTCGGCCGCAACGTGGAGCGCTGGGGCCCGCTCGACAAGCCGGCCGCACTCCGCGCGCTCGGGGAACCACGGGCCACGCTGTTGCGCGGCAACCTGCTGCCGCCGTGCGCGGGCCTGGTGTCCCGCCGCCTGCTCGAGCGGGTGGAGGGACCGTTCACTGAGGGGCTGTTCAGCTTCGAGGACTGGGACCTGTGGCTCCGCCTGGCGTTCGCGGGGACGCGCTTCGTGCTGCTCGACGAGGTGGACTGCGTCTATCGGATGCGGAGCGAAATGATGAACCACCGGCCGCGTGCCGTCGGCTTCGCGCTGGAGGTGGTGGACCGCATCGAGCCGCTGGTTCGCGCGGCCCCCGACGCGCGCACGCTGCTGCCGCTCTTGCAGCGGACGCGCATGGAGCTGCTGCTTTGGCGCGCGAGCTTCGACTACCGCGCACGTGACGCGTCGGCCGTGGCACACGACCTTCTCGAGGCGGGGCGCGCGTCGCCCCGCGATGTCGGGCGCATCCCGCTGCATCTGCTGCGCCGCGCGTGGAGCCACGCGCGGCGTAGCGCCGAGGCGAGGAGGGTCTTCGGCGCCGGGACGACGTCACCGGCGGCGCGCCAACAGCCCGTGCCCGACCGGCGCTGACCGGCCGCCGATGCCCGCCGCCCGCGCGGCCGTCACGAGGCCAAAGGAGAGCATGCGGACCCCCAAGCGCGCCCAGTGCGCCGGCCCACGGGTCGTCGACCAGGCGTGGTCAAGGAGGGTGGCGGCCGCCCCCAGCGTGTCCCCGAGCGGCGACAGGTCGACGACCTCGAGACCCTGCTCGTCGCACAGCCGGCGCAGCAGGTGCGCGGTCGGGCGCAGGAAGTCATGGGGCTCCTCGTGGAGCGGATACATGAAGGGCACGGTGACGATGAGGCTCCCCCCCGGGCGCAGCACGCGGGCGCACTCCCCGATCGCGGTCGCGGGCTCGTCCACGTGCTCCAGGACCTCGGTGAGGAGCACGACGTCGAAGCTCGCCGCCGCGAAGGGCAGCGCGTCAGCGCGGCAGAGCGCGGCGGTGGTGTGCGCCGGGTTCGCGCTCACATCGACCCCAAGGTAGCGGGCCCCGCGCGCCTCGACGCTCGCGCGCAGCGGCTGCTCCCCACAGCCGACGTCGAGGACACGCAGGCCGGGCCGCACCAGCACACCGTCGAGCGCCTGCCTGACGAAGTCGCGCACGGCACGGACCAGCAACGCGTCGTACCGGTACCAGGGGACATCCTGGTAGCTCGTGCGTCGCTTCATCGAGCGCTCCGCAACATGTCCACGATCCGCGGCGCTACCACGTCAACGCAATAGCGCTCCTCGACCCGTTTCCGCCCCGCAGCACCGAGCCGCGCGCGCAGCTCGGGCGCGCGGCCCAGCTCCACGAGCGCGTCGACCCAGGCCTGCTCCGTCCCCGCCAGCCGCCCCACACCCTCGACGACCTCCCCGTTGACGCCGACCGGCGACGCGATCACGGGCCGGCCGACCGCCATGCACTGGATCAGCTTGTAGCCGCTCTTGCCTCGCTCCCACGGCTCGTCGGGCAAGGGCATGACCCCAACGTCGAAGCCGGCGATCAGCGCCGCCTCGGTCGCCTCCGACCACGGGTGGCACTCCGCCGGCACCTCCGGCATGGCGATGTCGGCGCCGACGACGACCAGCCGAAGCGGCACCTCGTGCGCGGCGCGCGCGAGCGGCGCCGCCAACCCCTGCAGGTACTTCGCGGTATGGGGCGTTCCGATCCAGCCGACGCGCAGCTCGGGCCCCGCCGGCGCCGCGCTCGCCGGGTAGCGGGCCACGTCGACGACGGTGGGCACGATCTCGACGCGTCCGGCGCCCGCGCGTCGCGCGTGCTCGGCCACGTAGGGACTGCCGGCGGTGACGATCGCCGCTGCGCGCATGACCTGATCGATCTTGCCGCCGAGCGCGGCGCCGATCAGGGGCGACGTGTCGTACTTGTGAAAGACCGCGTCATCGTAGTCGACGACGTACGGCAGTCCCAGCCAGCGCTCGGCGTACGCGGGCAGGTACGGGAACAGCTCGCCCTCGATCCAGGCGACCTGGTGGCGCCTGAGCTCGCGCACGAGGTCGACACCCCGACGGGAGTAGCGCGCCAGCGCAAGCGCGGCCGAGCGCCGACCCTCGCCGTAGAAGCGTTGCAGGTGCCGCGCGTCCCACAGGGGGCGCACCGTCACCTCGAGGCCGGCGGCCGTGAGCGCGGGCAAGAATTGCAGGAAGCGCACCCGGCTCGACGCGCCCTCGCGCCCGTACCTGGTCAGGGCGAGCACCTTCACCGATGCTCCCGTCGCGGTCCCGGCCGCGTCCCTGGTAGCGTCTCGGTGGTGCCGCACGCGCTCCTTCCGCTCGCCGCCGGTCTTTTGGCCATGGCGCTGGCACTCTACCTCGCGCCCATCTTGATCCGCGCGGCGCTGCGCTACGGCATCGTCGATCGCCCCTCCACGCCGCTCAAGGACCACAAGGAGCCGACACCGTACTTGGGTGGACTGGTGGTGTTCGTGGCCTTCCTGCTGGCGCTGGCGGTCACGTTCCCCTTCGACCAACGGGTGCTCGCCATCCTGTTGAGCGCGAGCCTGGTGGTCTCGCTCGGTTTGGTCGATGACCTCGGTACCTTGGTGCCGCGCGACAAGCTGATCGGCCAGGTGGTGGCGGCGGTGGTGCTGGTCAAGGCGGGCGTGGTCATCGAGATCGCCGCGGTGCCGTCACCCGTCGACGAGGCGCTCAGCGTGCTGTGGTTGGTCACCTGCATGAACGCCTTCAACATCGTCGACGTGAGCGACGGCCTCGCCGCCACCGCCGGCCTGGTGGGCGCGCTCGGCGCGCTGATCGTCGCGCTGCTCAACGGCGACCGCATGATCGCCGCCATGGCCGCGAGCCTGGCCGGCGCCTGTCTCGGCTTCTTGCGCGTCAACCGCCAACCGGCGCGCATGTACCTTGGCGACACCGGCGCCATGCTGATCGGCGCCGTCTTGGGAGCGCTCGCCATGGTCGGCCGCTACAGCGAGGCCAACGTGGTGTCGTCGTGGTTCGTGCCGCTGACCCTGTGCGCGGTGCCGCTCTTCGACCTGACGCTGGTCGTGATCGCGCGCGTCAAAGCGAACCGCGAGATCTGGATGGGCTCGCCGGACCACTTCGCGGTGCGCCTGCGACACCACGGCGTCGCGGCGCGCACGACCGCGCGCATCGCCGGCGCGCTCGGGCTGCTCGCCATCGCCGCCGGCGTGGCCTCGACCAAGCTCGACGACGTCGGCGCGCTGGCGGTCTTGATCGCCATGGTGGTGCTCGCCGTCGCGCTGTTGGTGGTGCTGCTGGTGCGCTTCCCGCCACAGCCGCCGGCGGCGCCGTGACCGCGGTGATTCACGTCGTCACCGCGCTCGAGCGCGGCGGCGCCCAGCGCGTGGTGCTCGAGACTGCCGCGCGGCTGCATGACGCGGGGCGCCCCCAGCTCGTCATCACCGGCGCGCGCGTCGACCAGCCGGGTACGCTCGACGACGAGGCCGAGCGCCGCTTGGGCAAGCGGCTGCTGCGGCTGCCGGCGCTGGTACGACCGCTCGCCCCACTGCACGACCTAGCGGCGGCACTCCGGCTCGCCCGCATGCTCGACGTGCTGATCGCGAAGCACGGCTCGCCGGCCGTGGTCCACACGCACTCGAGCAAGGCAGGAGCGCTCGGCCGCCTGACCGCACGCGCGGTGCGCGGCGCGCTGTCGGTGCACACCGTGCACGGCTACGGCCTGGCAGCGCGTGGCGCGCGCGGACGGCCGCTGCTCGAAGCCGCCGAGCGGCTCGCGGCACGCGCCGGCGATGTGCTGGTCTTCGTCAGCGAGGCCGATCGGCGCTTCGCCGAGGCGCACGGGCTGACCGGCGGCACCCGCACCGAGGTGATCCGCGCCGGCGTCGACGAGGCGGCGTTCGCCACGGTACGCACACCCGATGGCCGAGCGGCGGCGCGCCGCGCGCTCGGCCTGCCGTCGGACGCCCCGCTCGCGGTCACGGTCGCCAACCTGAAGGAGCAGAAGGACCCGCTGTTCCACCTCGACGTGCTGCACTCCTGGCGGGCGCTCGACCCGCGTGCGCACCTGGTGTTCGCCGGTGACGGCCCGCTGCGCGCAGCGGTCGAGGCGCGCGTCCGCGACGCCGGCGATGCCGCTCACCTGCACCTGCTCGGCTTCGTCGACGACCCGCGCCCTGCCTTGGCGGCCGCCGACGTCTTTCTGCTCGCGTCGGCCTGGGAGGGCCTGCCGTGCGCCGTGCTCGAGGCCACCGCCGCCGGACTGCCCGCGGTGGTGAAGGACACCGGCTGGGCCGGCGAGCTTTCCTGGGCGCGCAGTGTCCGCGCGCTGCCGGCGTCGGCGTCGGCGTCGTCGTTCGCGGAGGCGCTGCGTGCCGCGGTGGCACGTCCACCCCGACCCGCGCGCCTGCCGCGACCGTTCACCCTCGACGGCATGCTCGAGGATCTTGCGCGTCTCTACGACGAGCTGATCGGCGCGCCCCGCTTCGCGCCCGGCACGGCTACCCCTCGTCCGAGGGGTCGTCGTCGCCGCCGCTGAGGCCGAGCTTGGCGAGCCGATAACGGAAGCTGCGGAAGCTGACCTTGAGCAGCTCCGCCGCCTTCTTCTTTCTGCCGCCGGTGCGGGCGAGCGCGCGTTCGAGCAAGCGGCGCTCGTACGCCTCGAGCACGGACTCGAGATCGAGGCCCTCGACCGGTACATCGTCGACGATGGCGACCGCCGACGCCGCAGGTGCTGCTGGGCCGTTCTTCAGGGCGGGCGGCAACACGTCGAAGTCGACCAGCTCCCCGGAGGCGAGCGTCACGCCCCGCTCGATGACGTTCTCGAGCTCGCGCACGTTGCCCGGCCAATGCCAGGCCAACAGCGCCCGCATCACGTCGCGCGTGGCGCCCCGCACCGACGAGCGCTGCTGCTCGGCGAACTTGCCGATGAAGGCGTCGACCAACATCGGGATGTCCTGGTGACGTTCGCGCAGTGCCGGCAGGTGGATTTGGATGACGTTGAGGCGGAAGTAGAGGTCCTCGCGGAAGCGGCCCTGCTGGATCTCGACGGCCAGGTCACGGTTGGTCGCGGCGATGATGCGGCAGTCGACGTCGAGGTCGGCGCTGCCGCCCACGCGGCGCAGCTTGCGCTCCTGCAAGACCCGCAAGAGCTTGACCTGCATGGTGAGCGGCAGCTCACCGATCTCGTCGAGGAACACCGTCCCCTGCCCGGCCAGCTCGAACAGGCCCGGCTTGTCGGCGTGCGCGCCCGTGAAGGAGCCCTTGGTGTGGCCGAACAGCTCGGCCTCGATCAGCGTCTCGGGAATGGCGCCGCAGTTGACGGCGACGAACGGCGCCTCGACCCGCGGTCCGCGCGCGTGGATGGCGCGCGCAACCAACTCCTTGCCGGTGCCGCTCTCGCCGGTGAGCAGCACGGTGGTGCGCGTCGGCGCCACCTTGGCGATCAGCTCGAACACCTCCTTCATGGCCGGCGAGGTGCCGAGCAGGCGGCTGTGTGCGGCGCGCGCGTCGAGCGTGGCCTTCAGCTCGCGGTTCTCGTTGCGCAACTGGCGGCGCTCGAGCGCGCGCTCGATGACGACCGCCAGCTCGTCGACCTTGAAGGGCTTGATGATGTAGTCGTAGGCGCCCATGCGCATGGCTTCCACCGCGGTCTCCGTGGTGGCGAACGCCGTCATCATCACCACCTGGGTGCCGGAGTTGGCCTTGATGACGTGTTGCAGGACGTCGAGGCCGGTGCCGCGCGGCAGGCGCAGGTCGGTGAGCACCAAGTCGGGCGCCGGCTCCTCCTTGAAGCGCAGGATCGCCTCGGTGACGTCCTTGGCGAGTCGCACGGTGTGGCCGGCGCGCTTCAGAAAGATCTCGAGGAACTCTCGGATCGAGGTCTCGTCGTCGACGACCAGCACCAGCGCCATGGCCTACCGTGCGCCGGAGGCGGCGCTCGCGTCAAGCCCGCTTTCGCGCTCGAGCGGCAGGCGCACGGTGAAGCGCGCACCGCCGAGCGGGCTGTCATCGAGCGTGATGCGTCCGCCCTGTTGCGCCAACACCTGGTGCACCGTGGCGAGGCCGAGCCCCGTGCCCTCGGGTCGCGTCGTGAAGAACGGCTCGAAGATGCGCCCGCGAATGTCGGGTGACACGCCGGGCCCGTTGTCGTCGATCGTGACCACCGCGTCATCGCCCTCGCGCTCGACGTGGAGCGCCACCTGCTTGTCGGTGCGCTCGACGCTGCGCAGCGCCTGCGTAGCGTTGCCCACCAGGTTCCACAGCACCTGCTTGAGCTGGTCGGCGTCGCAGTGCGCCGTCACCTCGGCGCCGTCGACGGTGAGCGTGACGCCGGCGTCGAGCCCCGCTTTCAGCGTGGCCACGGTCTCCACCGCGGTGGCGAGCACCGGCACTGCCGCGACGCTCGGTGGTGCGGGGCGCGCATAGGTGAGGAACTCCGTCACCAGGCTCGAGAGGCGCTCTGCCTCGCGCTGCACGATGCCGAGCATGCGCTCGCTTTCGGCGGCGCCGTCGACGCCGGTGGCGGCGCCGCGCAACGCGGTCTGTGCGTCGGCGCGCAGCAACTGCAGGCAGCCGATCATGGCGGCGAGCGGGTTCCTGATCTCGTGCGCCAAGCCTGCGGCAAAGCGACCAAGCTCTGCCAGCCGCTCGGCGCGCGCGACGTCGAGCTGGAGCTGCCGAAGCTCGGTCAGGTCCTGGTAGACGATGACGCGGCCCGCCACGCCCTCGAGCCCGACCAGGCGCGCCACGGTGCCGCCGATGGTGCGCGGCTGATCGCCGACGTCGGCGGTGCGCTCGAAGCGGGCATTGTCGGCCACGCCCGCGGCCGACAGCGCCGGCGCGGCCGCGTCGAGCCGGCGCCCGACCAGCTCCTTGGGAGAGCGCCCGAGGATGTCGGCGCCGGCCTCGTTGACGTAGACGACCTGCTCGGCGCCGTCGACGGTGAGCACGCCGGACGGCAAGCTCTCGAGCACCGCCAGGTACAGCTCTTCCAGGCGCGCCATACGTGCGCGCGTGACGTCGAGGCGCTCGCTCGCCTTCTGCAATTGCTCCGTCAGGTAGCCGCCAAGGATGGCGACCAGGACGAAGGACGCCGTGTTGGTCAAAAACGCCGGTAGCACCTGCCTGACCGTCGGTGCCGCCTCGACGGTCCAGGGCAACATGACGCCGGCGACCTCGAGTCCTGCCACGAGCGTGAACAGCGCCGCGGCGACGGCCGCGAGCACAAGCGCGGCGCGGCGGCCCAGCACGGCGGCGCCGTTCAGCACCGTAAGCGAGAAGGCGAACACGAACACGCTCTCGACGCCGCCGGTGATGACGACCAACGCGGTCATCACCACCGCGTCGAAGAAGAGCTGCGAATAGGCCACAGCGACGACGTGGCGGTGGCCGAGCAGACGCAACCACAGGGCACCGGCGAGGATGGCGCCGTAGGAGAGCGCGGCCACGATGAAGAGCGCGACCGCTGCGCGGCCGAACAGCACGTCCGACGAGGTGGCGCGCAGCACCAGCGCCGTGGCCAGCAACACCGTCGTCACCACGGCACGAAACAGCAGCAGCCAGGTGAGCCGGACCGTCACCTGCGCTCGGTCGCGATCGACATCGCGTACCAGCGCCGCAGGCGCCTCCGGCACGGCCGTGGTCTCACGCCGCGGCTCGCTCGGCGGCGCGGGCGCGGCGACCACCTACTGGATGTTGCCCGCGATGGTGAAGATGGGCAGGTACATGGCGATCAGGAAGCCGCCGAGCACGACGGCCAAGAACACCATGATGATGGGTTCGAGCAACGACGTAAGTCCGGCCACCGCGGCGTCGACCTCTTCTTCGTAGAAGTCGGCGATCTTGTTCAGCATGGTGTCGAGCGCGCCGGCGCTCTCACCGATGGACACCATCTGACACACCATGGCCGGGAAGATGCGCGTCTCCTGCAAGGGCTCGGAGAGCGTCTTACCTTCCGCCACGCGCTTGCGCGCAAAGCTGATGCCCTCGCCGACCACCACGTTGCCCGACGCGCGAGCCACGATGTCGAGCGCGTCGAGGATGGGCACGCCCGACGACAGCATGGTGCCCATCGTGCGCGTGAAGCGTGCCACCGCGCTCTTCCGGATGAGCGGACCGAAGATCGGTAGCCCAAGGAAGACCTGGTCGAGCAGCCGTCGGCCGCGCGGGTTCCTGCGTAGCGAGGATCCGCCGACCACGAGCCCAACCGGCACGATGATGAACATGTACCAGTGGTCGACCGACCAGCGCGAAAGGTCGATGACCATCTGCGTCGGCACCGGCAGCGCGCCGCCGAAGTCAGCGAACATCTTCTCGAACACCGGGATGACGAACAGCAGCAGCACGGCCACGGCGCCGACGGCGACCACCATGACCGCGGTCGGGTAGAAGAGCGCGCCCTTGATCTGTTTCGCGAGCTTGACGGACTTCTCCGTCTGCATCGCGAGTCGCGTCATGATGGTGTCGAGGATACCGCCGGTCTCACCGGCGGCGACCAGGTTGACGAACAGCGGATCGAAGATCTTGGGGTGGCGCGACAGCGCGTCGGCGAAGGTCTTGCCTTGCTCGACGTCTGCCTTAACCGCGCCGAGCACCTTCTTGAACCAGATGTTCTCGTTTTGCTGGTGCAGGATGTCGAGGCACTGCACCAGCGGCAGGCCGGCGTCGATCATGGTCGAGAACTGACGCGTGAAAAGCATCAGGTCGCGCGTGGTGACGCCGGAGGAGCCCGGCAGCTTGAGGTGAATCTCGGCCGGCTTCTTCTTCACCTTCTGCGGTGTGAGTTGTTGCGCGCGCAGTCGTTGCTCGACGATGTCGGCCGACGCGGCCTCCATCTCGCCGTTGCGCAACTCGCCGGTCTTGGTCTTTGCCGTCCAAATGAAAGCCGCCATCGCGTCCCTCCGCGTGCACACCGAGCCTAGCAAGGCCCATCAATCAACGAGAATTCCACCCTAATTCCGGCTGCAACCGACCGATACTATGAGGTTTCCCTTGTCTCGCCGGCATCGCCGGATCCGGCCCCTCAACCCGGCCGCGAGCGCGGGTTCGGGCCCGAGCCTCCTGGCCCAGCACCGCCGCCGCCGCCCGCTTGGATGCCCGCCTGGATCAACATCTGGCGGAACTCGTCGACCTCGGCGCATCGGCCGATGGCCTCATCGACGCTGATGAGCCGTCGCTGCACCAGGCTGAGCAGGCTCTGGTTGAGCGTCAGCATGCCGAACTTGTTCTGGCCGACCTGCATCTGCGAGTACACCTGATGAACCTTGTCCTCGCGGATGAGGTTTCTGATGGCGACGTTCGGGATCATGATCTCGAGCGCCACCACGCGTCCGGTGCCGCCCATCTTGGGCAGGAGCTGCTGCGAGATGACGCCCTCGAGCACGAAGCTCAGGTTGGCGCGGATCTGCGGCTGCTGGTAGGGCGGAAACACGTCGATGATGCGGTTGATGGTCTGCACCGCGCCGTTGGTGTGCAAGGTGCCGAACGCGAGGTGACCGGTCTCCGAGATGACCAGCGCCGCCTCGATGGTCTCGAGGTCGCGCATCTCGCCGATGAGCACGACGTCGGGATCTTGGCGCAGCACGTACTTGAGCGCCTTCTTGAAGCTGTCGGTGTCGGCGCCCACCTCGCGCTGGTTGACGATGCAGCTCTTGTGCGGGTGCAGGTACTCGATCGGATCCTCGATGGTGAGGATGTGGTAGCGGCCCTCGGTGTTGATCTTGTCGATGATCGACGCGAGCGTGGTCGACTTGCCCGATCCGGTGGGCCCGGTGACCAGCACCAGTCCGCGCGGGCGGTTGGCGATGTCGCTCACCACCGGCGGCAGGCCGAGCTCCTGGAAGCTCAGGATCTTGAACGGAATGGTGCGGAAGGCGGCCGCGACGGCGCCGCGCTGCATGAACAGGTTGGAGCGGAAGCGAGCCAGGCTCTTGACGCCGAAGGAGAGGTCGAGCTCGTTCTCTTCCTCGAACTTGTGCTTCTGCGCGTCCGTCAGGATCGAGTAGCAGAGCTGCTTGGTGTCGACCGGCGAGAGCGGGGGCACCTTGAGCGGCACCAGATCGCCGTCGATGCGGAGCTGCGGCGGCGTGCCGGTGGTGATGTGCAGGTCGCTCGCCCCCTTCTCGATCATCGCCTTGAGGAGTTGGTGCAGGTTGACCGGCGGTGCGGGCTGACTCATGGGTGCGAAGTTCCTGGGTTAGGCGATGCTAGGTACGCGAGCGCAAACCGCTAAAGGTCACAATTCGTCCACAGCAGTGTTGCCCGTGACCTCGTCGATCGGGACCGTGCCGTCGATGAAGTGCTTGACCGCGCTCATGCGCAGCGTCTTGAAGCCGTACTTGATGGCCTCCGCCTTCAGCTCGCCGGTGGACGCGCCGTTCAAGATCAGCTCGCGCAACGGATCGGTCATCTTGAGCACTTCGTAGAAGGCGATGCGGCCCTTGCAGCCCGAGCCGTTGCACACCTCGCAGCCAACGCCCTTCTGCGGCTGGAACTTGCCGACCATGTTGTCCGGCACCTGGGCGTTGATGAGCGCCTCCTTGGGCAGTTGCACGGGCTGCTTGCAGTTCTTGCAGATGCGGCGTCCCAGGCGCTGCGCGATGATGACGTTGACCGACGCGGTCACCAGGAAGGGCTCGATGCCCATGTTCAACATGCGCGTGATGGTGGCGGGTGCGTCGTTGGTGTGCAGCGTCGACAGCACCATGTGGCCGGTGAGCGCGGCCTTGACCGCGATCTCGGCGGTCTCGAAGTCGCGGATCTCGCCCACCATGATGGTGTCGGGATCCTGACGGAGGAAGGAGCGCAGCGCGGCCGCGAAGTTGAGGCCGATGTCCTCGTGCATCTGCACCTGATTGATGCCGGCGAAGTTGAACTCGACGGGATCCTCGGCGGTGGAGATGTTGATGTCGGGCGTGTTGAGCGACGACAGGGAGGAGTAGAGCGTGGTGGTCTTGCCCGATCCGGTCGGGCCCGTGACGATGCACATGCCGAAGGGCTTCTCGATGCCTTCCTTCCAGATCGCGATCTGGTCGTCGGCGAGGCCGAGCTTGGTCATGTCGAGCTGCAGGTTCGACTTGTCGAGCAGCCGCATCACGATCTTCTCACCGAAGAGCGTGGGGCAGACCGAGACGCGGTAGTCCATCTCCTTGCCGCCGCCGATGCGCAGCTTGATGCGACCGTCCTGCGGCAGCCGGCGCTCGGCGATGTCGAGCTCCGCCATGATCTTGCAGCGCGACGCGATGGCGTTCTTGAGCTTGAGCGGCGGCTTCATCACCTCGTGCAACATGCCGTCGATGCGGTAGCGCACCCGCATCTCCTTCTCGTAGGGCTCGATGTGGATGTCGGAGGCGCCCTTCTTGATGGCGTCGACCAGGATCAGGTTCACCAGCTTGACGACGGGCGCGTCTTCGGCGGCCTTCTCCAGGTCGACGACGTTGGCCTCGCGCTCCTTCTCGGCGACGTCGATGTCCTCGTCTTCGATGCCCTCGAGCGCGTCGTTGATGTCGAACTGCGCGAGCGGATCGTTGCTGTTCTGCGGGTTGTAGTACTTGGCGATCGCGGCCTGGATGGCCGCCTCGGCGGCGACCACCACCTCGATGTTGTAGCCGGTGAGGAACTTGATGTCGTCGATGGCGAAGATGTTCGACGGGTCGCTCATGGCCACGATCAACGACGCGCCCGCGCGGTTGACCGGCACCACCTGGTGCTTCTCGGCGACCTCTTTGGGGATGAGCCGGATGACGTCGGCGTCGATCTCGAACTCCGACAGGTTGATGGCCGGAACGCCGTACTGCTTGGAGAGGAACTCGGTGAGCTGGCTCTCCTCGATGAAGCCGAGCTTGGTCAGGTGGTAGCCGAGCTTGCCGCCCTCCTGCTTTTGCACCTGTTGCGCCTGGTGCAGTTGCTGCAAAGAGATCAGGTTCTCACGGACGAGCAGCTCACCAAGGCGCGCGGGCATGCGGGGCTCCTTCAGTCGGAACGAGGTAGCGGGCCATCCTAAGTCCAAAGTGGGGGCGGTCGGCCACCGCCGGGGCCGACCATAGCCCGTGTGATGCAGATCACGTGCGCTTGAGCCAGGCCGAGACAGCCGCAGCCATGGCAGCGCTCGCATGGTCGGGAAGTGTCCCACCTAGAAACAGGGCCAGCGCCGCTTGGGCCTGTGCGAGCAGCATCGATGTCCCATCCAGGAACACGTGACCGGCCTTGAGGGCCGCGTCGCGGGAGGTGCGGGCGGCGGCGCCGTAGCGCAGCTCGTGGACCGAGCCGGGCCCGCGCAGCGCGCGCGCTATCGCCGCGCCCGGATCCTCGAGCGCGCTCGCCGCCAGCACCACGAGCTGCGCCGGCTCGTCGACCACCGCGAGCCCGCGCGCGCGCGCCAGCGTCGCGAGCGCGTCCGCGGCGTCGGTGCGCCGCGCGGAGAGCGCGACCGCGCGGGCCTTGGCCTCACCGGCGGCCACTACGGCTGCCCGCGCGGCGCCGCCGGCGCCGAGCACCGCGACGACGCGGCCGGTGACGTCGACGCTGGCCCGCCGCCACGCCGTCAGCAGCCCACGCACGTCGGTGTTGTGCGCAGAGACTGCGCGGTCGCGCTCGAAGACCACGGTGTTGACGGCGCCGACCGCGCGCGCCGTGTCGTCGAGCACCGCACGCCAGCGCTCGGCAGCGCGCAGCTTGTAGGGTGCGGTGACGTTGCTACCGCGGCACGTATGCTCGGCGTCATCGAAGGCGCGCTCGACGTCGGCGGGCTCCACCGCGTGCAGCGCATAGAGCGGCGGTGCGCCGAGCGCGGCGAGCGCGGCGTTGTGCAGGAGCGGCGACGGGCTTTGCGAGAGATCGCGCCCGAGGAGCCACAGGGGGCGGGTTGGGACAATCACGATAGGCTTCTCGTCCTGCCTTCGTGGACCGGTCGCTGCTCTCGCGAGAGCAGGCCGGCTTGCCTTGAAGACGGCGCCCGCCGATGCCCCGTGCGGAGTGCTTCCCCGGTCCCCCTCCTAGATCCTCCCCCTGTGGGGGAGGCCGTGCCGCCTGTGCTGAGCAAACCCGGAACGGCCCTCCCCGCAGGGGAGGGATCTAGGGTGGGGGCCGTGTTTGCGGCACGAGCCTGTGCTCTCGCGAGAGCAGCGATCGTCGACGAAGGCGCAGCGTCAAGCTCCATCTTCAAACCCCTCCATCAAACCCCTGTCTCAAGCCCCTGCATCAATCCGAACAAACCAGCGCGCTCTTCGCCGCCGCCATGTCCTCCGCGATCTGCGCCTTGAGCGCGTCGACGGATGCGAAGCGGCGCTCCTCGCGCAGGTGCTTGACCAGCTCGAGGCGCAGCGTTCGTCCGTACAGGTCACCGGCGAAGTCGAACAGGTGCGCCTCGAAGCGCACGCCGTCGGCGGCGCTCTGGAAGGTCGGGCGCAGGCCGACGTTGGTGACGCTGTGAACGCGTGCGCCGTCGTCGAGCACGGCGACCGTGGCGTAGACGCCGAGGCGCGGCAGCAGCTCGCGATCGACCGCTACGTTGGCGGTGGGCACGCCGATGGTCCGGCCGCGGTGGTCGCCGTGCACCACCGGCCCCTCGACCCAGTAGCGGCGGCCGAGCAAGAGCGCCGCCGCCTCCACCCTGCCCTCGAGCACCAGCTCGCGGATCTTGCTCGAGCTACACAAGAGGTCGCCCTGGCGAACCGGCGGCACCTCGACGACGAGCGGCACGGCGCGCCGCAGCTCGTCGGCGGTGCCGCGCGCATGCAAGCCGAAACGGAAGCCCTCGCCCACCACCACGCCGCCGGCCCGCAGGCGCGCGCGCAGCACGCGCGCGCAGAACTCGGCGGGCGAGAGCTGCGCGAACGCGGCGTCGAAGCGCTCGAGCGCGAGCGCGTCCATACCGGCCTCGGCGATGCCACGCTCCTTCTCACGCGCGTTCAAGATCAGGAGGGGCGCGAGCGGGGCGTTCAGCACCTTGGCCGGGTGCGGCTCGAAGGTGAGCACACCCGCGGCGACGTTCCGTTCCGCCGCGTGCGCGCGAGCGGCTGCGAACAAGGCCTGGTGGCCGCGGTGCAGTCCGTCGAAGTTGCCGAGCGCCCAGACGGCGCCGGCGAGGTCGTCGGCAGCGGCGACGTCGGGCGGGAGCACGCGCATCACGCGCGCATACCACGCGAGGGCATCCGCGCGTGACGCAATCGGTCAAATGACCGAGACCCGGTTGCCATGAGGCGAGCGCCGGCTAGCGTCCGCGGGCCCTACGAGGCGGCTCCACGCCGCTTCCCTCCGCAACCGGGAGATCGAATGCGCTTCCTTGCCGAACCGCTCGCCGTCACGCTCGCCGCCGCCGTCGCCGTCGCCGTCGCCGTCGCCACGCCCGCTCTTGGGGCGGTCCACCTGGCCCAGGCGCAAAACGCCTTCGACCGCGGTCACGAGCGGCTGCCCGCGCTCAAGGTCGTGCGCGGCGCGCAGCCGAAGACCACCACGATCGACGTCACCTGCGAAGCCGACGAGGCCTGGACCATCACGGTCGACGCGCCGTGGCTCGAGGCGATCCCCGCGAGCGGCACCGGCCCGAGCACGGTGCGCTTGCGCTTCCGCGGCGGCGCGCTCGCGCTGCTCGACGACCCCACCGGCCACGTCACCATCACGGGCCCGGGCGGCGCCACCAACACCGAGACGCTCGACGTCGCCGTCGACCTGTGGCCGAGCCTGGCCACGCCGCAGACGCGCGCCGAGCTGATCGCCTACGCCAAGGATCCCGCCAACTGGCCGGCTGACGGCTTCTCGGGCGCGTGGGAGCTGTGGGGCTTCATCCCCGACGGCTTCGGCGACGTCGACTCGTGGGAGAACACGCCGTGCGCGCCCGGCAGCGACGGTGAGGGCTGCGTGCGAGACGGCCAAGCCGGCCTCGCCGCCGGCCAGAGCGCCGACCAGGCGTGGCTGTTGTCCACCGGCGATCCGCGCGTCGTCGTCGCCGAGCTCGACTCGGGCATCAAGTGGAGCGAGAGCTCCCTGGTCAACAAGTTCTACCTGAACGCGAACGAGCTCGGCTCCTGCCCGCCGCCCGGCGCCGATCTGGCCGACGCCGACCCGTTCTCGGGCTACGACGTCAACGACGACGGCCAGTTCACCATCCGCGACTACGACGGCGCGCCCTGGCTTACCGACGTCAACGGCAACGGCCAGCGCGACCCGCAGGATCTCATCTGGGCCGACGACGGCGACGGCCCCTGCACCGACGGCAGCGACGCTGACGGCAACGGCTACGCCGACGACATCGCCGGCTGGGACTTCTTCTGGAACGACAACGACCCGTCCGACGACGCCGACTTCGGCCACGGCACGGGTGAGGCCAACGACTCGACCGCCGAGGCCCACGACGGCGGCGGCGCGCCGGGCATCTGCATGCGCTGCCTGGTGATGCCGGTGCGCGTGGGCGACAGCTTCATCCTCGACGTCAACCAGTTCGCCGACGGCGTGGTGTTCGCGGTCGAGTCCGGCGCCGATCTGGTGCAGGAGGCCCTCGGCTCCATCAACAACACTCCCTACTCGCAGGCCGCCATCGACTGGGCCTACCAGAACAACGTGCCCATCATCGCCTCGGCCGCCGACGAGACCAGCTACCACCACAACTTCCCCGGCATCCTCGATCACACCATCTACGTGCACGCCATCCAATTCGACGAGGACGACGAGGACGTGTCGAGCACCTTCCTCAACTTCAACAACTGCACCAACTTCGGCGGCCACCTGTCGCTGTCCACGCCCGGCGAGGGCTGCTCCTCGGAGGCCACCGGCAAGACCGCCGGCCAGGCGGCGCTCATCAAGAGCTACTTCCTGCAAATGCAGGACGCCGCCGCCGGCACCGACGACGAGGCCTACTTTGCGCCCGCGTTCACGGCGGAGGAGATGTACCAGGTGCTGGTGACGTCGTCCGACGATATCGACGTGCCCGGCGCCGAGACTGACGCCGACGCGCTCGCCTTGCAGAAGTTCCCGTCGAACGAGGGCTGGGATCTGCACTTCGGCTACGGCAGGAACAACGCGCGCCGCTCGCTCGAGGCGATCCGCGACCAGCGCATCCCGCCCGAGGCCGACGTGCTGCGCCCGCGCTGGTTCGAGGTGTTCGACCCGGCGCGCGTCGACGGCTTCGACGTCGTCGGCAGTGTGTCGTCGCCGCGCCTGACCAACCTGCGTTGGACGCTGTCGGTCGCCGAAGGCGTGGTCGGCAAGAGCTTCACGCAGGTGGCGTCGGGCACCGGCGCGGTCGACGCGGGTCTGCTCGGCACGGTCAGCTTGTCGCCCGAGGGCCCGCTCGGCAGCCTGGTGGTCCGCTCCGCCGATCCGGCCGGCAGCGACCCCGAGCAATTCACCGCCACGCTCTTGCTCGAGGTGCTCGGCACCAACCCCGCAGGTGACGACGTCAAGGGCGTCTTCCGGAAGACCTTCGGCGTGCGCACCGACCCGAGCACCTTCGCCGGCTTCCCGCTCTGGCTCGGCGCCTCGGGCGAGTCGTCGCCCAAGCTGACCGACCTCGATGGCGACGGCCGCGAGGAGATCGTGGTCGCCACCGCGGACGGCCTGGTGCACGCGATTGGCGCCGACGGCAGCGAGCTGAACGGCTTCCCCGCGTCGCTCGGCGCCTACCCCGCGCTGTCCACCGAGGTGTGCGGCATGAGCAGCAACCCGCACAAGTGCCACAGAAACGCGCGCCCCTTCCGCGCCGGCACCGAGGGCGGCATCGATCCCGACGGCGTGCGGCAGTCGCTGCTCGCTACCATCGCCGTCGCCGACCTCGACGGCGACGACTGCCGCGACATCGTGGCCGCCACGCTCGACGGCTACATCTACGTGGTCGACTGCAACGGCCAACCCGTGGACGGCTTCCCGGTGGAGATGGATCGCGGCCACCTGCCCGACGGCACCGACGGCGCGCGCCGCTGCGAAAACGCCGCCGGCGACCCCTTGATCGGCTGCCGCAGCAGCCAGCAGCACGGCGAGGGCGGCTTCTTCAGCTCACCCGCGCTCGCCGACCTCGACGGCGACGGCTCGCTCGAGATCGTGCTCGGCGGCCTCGACTCCTGGGCCTATGCCTGGCACCACGACGGCACGGTGGTGAACGGCTGGCCGGTGCATGTCGAGCACCCGACCGAGCCCGCCTTCGAGGCCGACGGCGCGGTCAACCGCTACATGGACCGCATCATCGCCTCGCCGGCCATCTGCAACCTGCTGGGCGACGGGCGGCCCTTCGTGGTGCTCGGCACCACCGAGCGCCTGGAGAACCAGAGCAACGTGTTCCTCTACGCCATCAACCCCGCGGGCAACGCCGATCCGGGCGGCCCGTTCGCGCCCGGCTGGCCGACCACGGTGACCGGCTTCATCCCCGACGAGATCCTGCCTTACGTCGGCCGCGGCAACCCGAACTCGCCCGCCTGCGCCGACTTCGACGGCGACGGCATGGACGAGGTGCTGAACGCGGGCATGGGCGGCAACATGGTGCTGTTGCAGGAGGACGGCTCCTACGACTTCTCGCGCCACGTGATGAACTCGACCTTCGACTACTACGGGCCGAACGCCAACACCGACGAGACCTTCTCGCTGCCCGTCATCAACAACCCCAGCATCGCCGACGTCAACGGCGACGGCTTCCTCGACGTCATCAACGGCACCGCCGGCAGCGGCCTGATCGCGGTGGCCTCCGAGGGCGGCAAGCGCAACAGCTTTGATCACTCGGTGAGCGCCTGGGACTCGGACAACGCCGCCTTCCTCGACGGCTTCCCGCACAAGGTCTGGGACTACCAGTTCTTCATGAACTACGCGGTCGCCGACCTCGACGGCACCGGCAGCTGGAACGTCATCTCGGGCGACGGCGGCTACTTCGTGTATGCGCCGAACGCGTCGGGTCAGGAGGCCGAGGGTTTCCCCAAGTGGACCCAGCAGTGGCACATCACCACGCCGGCGGTCGGCGATCTCGACGGCGACGAGCGCATCGATGTCGTCGCCAACTCGCGCGACGGCTGGCTGTGGGCGTGGCACACCAACGGCCACGTCGGCGGCCCGCCCGATCAGAAGCTGCCCGCCATCCAGTGGGAGGGCTTCCACCACGACGACTTGAACACCGGCAACGTCGGCGGGCCGCTCAAGCCCTACCCGCGCCTGTTGCCCGCGGACGACGGCTGCGGCTGCGATCACACCAGCGGCCGCACCACGCCGCTCGCGGGCGCGCTGGCGCTCGGCGCGCTCCTCGGTATGCTGCAGGTCGGGCGGAGGTACCGCCGGGGGTGACCGTCATGCGTGCGCTTCTCGCCCTGCCTTGCCTCGTCGTGGTCGCGGCGCTCGCGGGCTGTCCGCCCCTCGAGGCCAAGATCCCCTCGACCAACACGTTCGAGGTGCCTGGCCAGGGGATCCTCGGCAACAATCCTCTCGCGCCTGAGATGGCATTCCCGGCAGACGTGGTGGGCGAGGCGCTCGCGCAGGCGGTGCAGCAGTCGTTCGACACCAGCGGCTACGACAAGAGCACGGTCAAGAGCCTCAAGCTCACCGGGCTCTCCTTGACCGTGACCGAGCCCGAGGAGGGCGGCGTGCAGGTGCGCGACCTCGGCTTCCTGCGATCGCTCGCGGTGTCGCTCGGCGGCGGCGGCGACGAGCCCATCGTGGTGGCCGAGAGTGCCGCTGGCGCCTTCGACGCCGATCCCATCGAGTACGACGTGCCGCTGACCGGCGCCGAGTTGGCGGAGACCTTCAAGGCCTCCGACTCGCTCGACATGACCGCCGACGTCGTGCCCGACGCGCCGCCGCAGTTCTCGACCGAGGTGCAGGTCGACTCCGAGCTGACCGTTCAGTTTGGGCTGTGACATGACCGCGCCGCGCGACGCGCTGGCTGCCCTGCGCTCCCGCACGAACGGCGACCAACTGGTCCACCTGAACAACGCAGGGGTGGCGCCGCTGTTGCCGCGCGGGCTCACCGCCGCGCGCGCCGCGCTCGAGTTGATGCTCGGTGGCTCGGCGACGGTGCTCGGCGCCTTCACGCGGCACGATCGAGCCCGCGAGGTCGTCGGCCACCTGGTGGGCGCGCCGCGGGACGACGTCGCGTTCTTCTCCTCGTGCTCGGCGGCGCTCTCGCAGGTTGCGTTCGGCATGCGCCTCGGGGCCGACGACGAGATCGTGCTGCCCGACCAGGAGTACCCGTCGAACGCCTACCCGTGGCACCGCGCGGCCCGGCGCGCGGGCGCCCGCGTCGTCGTCGTGCCCTCACGCGCCGACTGGTCGCTCGACCACGAGCGCCTGCTCGCTGCGGTGACGCCGAAGACCCGCGTGGTGGCCGTCAGTTGGATCGAGTTCTCGACGGGCGCTGCCGCCGATCTGCGCGCGCTCGCCGACGCCGCGCACCGCGTGGGCGCCTGGCTCGTGGTCGACGCCATCCAGGGGCTCGGTGTCATCCCGTTCGAGATGGCCGCGTCCGGCGCCGACGTGGTGTGCGGCGGCGCGCACAAGTGGCTGTGCGGCCCGCTCGGGCTCGGTTTCATGGTTGCGAACGCCGACGTGCGCAACGCGCTCGAGCCGCTGCTGGTGAGCGCCACCACCTTCGGCACGCCCGACGACCCGGTCGACGCAGCGAAAGAGCCGCGCCGCGATCGACGCCGCTTCGAGCCGGGCAATCCGTTGGTCGTCACCGCGGCCGGCGCCGCGGGGTCGGTCGAGCACCTGTTCGAGGTCGGCATCAACGTGGTGCACGCCGAGGCGCTCGGGCTGCGCTCGCTGGTGGTCGAGGAGGCGCTGCGGCGCGGCTTCGAGGTGCGGCCGGGCGGCGGGCCGGTGCAGAGCCCCATCGTCACCTTCGTGCCCGACGTCGATCCCACGAAGCTGGTGGAGGGCCTGCGCGAGCACGGCGTCTCGGTGGCGCCGCGAGGCGGCGGCGTGCGCGTGGCGCCGCATGCGCACAACACGGTGGCGGACGTGGAGCGGTTGTTCGCGCTCGTCGACGAGCTGCGGGTGGGGCTGCGGTCGGCGTAGCGCGCTGCCCGGTGCGCGAGTGGCCTCTGGCGCGTTGGCGGTTGCCGTCGAGCGGGTCCTGTCGCCGCTGCACCCCCACGTTTTGCGCCGCCAAGCCGGCGAAAAACGCGGGGGGCCCCCGCGGCGCCACCCGCCGTAGCAGGTACCTCCGAGTCGCTGGGCGTTGCTCGCACGGCTGAGCTGGTGCGTGAGCCTGCAACTCGACCAGTTCTGCGAACGCCGACAGCCTGCTCGTGCTCCCTTCATGTTCGTGGCCTGCACGCTAAGGTCGCATCCATGACGGATCTGGACACAACGGTCGACGTTACCGATCCCATCTGGGTGTTCGTCGACGAGATCGGGACGCGAGTGACGCTCGCGTGCCGGCGGTGGGAGGCCCTTGAGGAGGCCGCTGCTGACCACGTACGAGAGACCGCTGCAGTCGAGCGCGATCCGCACCGACCTCGGATCGACAAGATCGCCGCACAGAGCCGCTTCGCAGACGCCACCGACGCTTTCTTGTCGGACACGGCGCGGCTCTCTTTGCTCCTGTTCCCAGCGCCGCGTCGCGGGAACTCACCCGCCGTCGAGCGCACGCGAGCGCGCGGTGACCGAATTCGTCGCCTTCTGCAGGTGAGGTCGGACGACCCCCTCGCTAACCGACGCCTGCGAGATGCCTTCGCCCACATCGACGAGCGGCTCGACGCTGCCGTTCACGAACATGGGGGCCTCATTGCTCGGAACTATTTCGAGACCGCTCGCTGTGACGTGGTCGACACCGACCGGGTGCTGCGGACGTTCAACACGCGAGAGCTGTCTATCCGGATCCTCGGGGAGGAACATCACCTCCGGCCGCTTCGCGATGCGATTGGCTGTCTGGAGCGCGCGCTGGAACGGGCGCTCCGACCGGTTGCTCGAGCGCTTGGCCTTCCCGGGGACGACGGGCGCTGGGGCAACGAGTGACCGCTGACGCCAGGCCCGCGTCCTCGCCCCCACTGCGGTCGTTGAGCAAGTGCGGGCCGCCGCCAGCGACGCGGGCGGTCATCGAGCTTGGCCGCATCTGAGCTACCTGCGCCGGCGGGTGGCGCCGCGGGGGCCCCCCGCGTTTTTCGCCGGCTTGGCGGCGCAAAACGTGGGGGTGCAGCGGCGACAGGACCCGCTCGACGGCAGACCTGAAGCTCGTGCGATCGCGAACATGAGCGCAGCGGTCAGTCCGGCCGCAGCCGAAACGGCCGCACCGGCTGCTCCTTGCCCTTGACCGTCACCGGCTCCATCGCCTCGCCGACGAGGTCCTTCGAGAGCGCCGCGTTGGTCGCCTCGCTCACGACGACGTCGCCCGCCTTGGCCTGGCCCGTCAGTCGCGAGCTCAGGTTCACCGTGTCGCCGATGACCGTGTACTCCATCTGCTGCACCGAGCCGATGTTGCCGCACACCATCGGCCCCGTCGCCACGCCCACGCCCACCTTGAGCACGCCGTCGCCGATGTCCTTGAGCTCCGGAAAGGCGCGCTCGGCGTTCATGGCCAGGATCTCACGCTGCACGTCGAGCGCGCAGCGGGTGGCGCGCTCGGCGTGATCGGGTTGATCCATGGGGCCGTTGAACACCACCACCACCGCGTCGCCGACGAACTTGTTCAGGTAGCCGCCGTGCCGCTCGATGACCGGCACCACGCGCGCGAAGTAGCGGTTGAGCACGGCCACGACGTCGGCGGGCGACAGCTTCTCGCTCATGGAGGTGAAGCCGCGGATGTCGGCGAAGAACACCGTGGCCTCGCGCAAGGAGGGTGGGATGTTGCCGTCCCCGTGCTGCGCGCGGATGCGCTCGAGCACGTGCTGCGAGACGTAGACGCCGAAGGCGCGCTCCATGCGCTCGGCGAGCGTGAGCGCATCGAGCATGGTGTTGAAGCGCCTGGTCATCTCGGCCAGCTCGGTGGAGCCGCCCTCCTCCACGCGCACGTCGCGGTGGCCGTGCGCCACCTCGTCGAACGCCTGCGAGAGCGGGTTGATGCGCTCCATCACCGCGTCGGCCAGCTTGCCGGTTGCCGACCACAGCGCGGGCAGGCCGAGCACGAGCGCCACGCCGAGCGCGCCCAGCACGACCTGCGCCGGGTGCTCGAGCGCCCGGTTCGCCAGCTCCACCACCTGCTCGCCCGACAGCTTCCTGTCGTCGACCGTGAGGTTGAACAGCGTCGGATCGAGCGTGCGCGCGCGAAGCTGGGCCAGCACCTCAACCACCGTGGCCGACAGCACGGCAGCGACCGTGAGCAACAGCCCGAGCAACGACAAGACCGCGAGCTGCACGCGCCGGCGGAAGCCCGGCACGAGCGCGCTCACCACCACGTCGATCAGCAGCACCGGCAAGGAACCGGTGACGGCGCCGCCCCACCACAGCGCGAACGCCGCGCCGGCGCCGATCAGCCAGTCGGTGAAGCCGAGCGCGTCGGGCAGGAACGAGAGCACCAGCCCGACCGCCAGCGCGGCCGCGACCCCGGCGGCGCCGATCATGAGCTGCCCGAGCACGCGCACCATCGACGGGCGCGGGGCCAACCAAAAGAACAGGCGCTCCTCGAGGCGGGCGGCCGCGAGGCAGACGGCAATGACCATGGCCACGCCGGCGAGGCCGGCCAGCGGTTCCAGCGCCGTCACCCAGTGCGCCGCCGCCTCTGTGACCAGCGTCGCCACGAGCGCGATGGCGATGAAGCGCGGCAGCGGGCGCTTGGGTCGGGCCGCCGGCGTGAGCACGCGCATGGGACCTCCGGCAGGCGACGCTCGGCTCGCCCGGGCGTTCGTTCAGTGCCCGCCGCCGGGCTTGGGCTTGGCGTTCCACACGGTGGCGCACAGCGCGAGGCCAAGCAGCGCCAACGGCACCATGGCGACGGGCCAGCTCGTCCAATTCGCCGCGCTCTTCGCCGCATCACCGGTCGGCAAGACCAGGCCAACGACGAGCGATTGCATGCCCGTGCCCAGATAGACGAAGCCGTCGATGATGCCGACGGCGACGCCGGTGTTCTTGCGGCCGCCAAAGTCGGCGCTCGCCGTGCCGGAGAGCATGCCGTGCACGCCGACGTAGTTGAGCGCCATGAAGACCAAGACCCAGCCGACCCAGCGCTGCTCCAGCGTCAACAGCATGGCGATGGCGCCGATCGTGATGCCGGCGTAGAGCACCGACGCAACCGGACCGCGCCTCGAGTGAAACACCCGGTCCGAGATGATGCCCGCGAACATGCCGCCGATGATGCCGAAGACGCAGAGCAGGAGCCCCCAGTTCTTCGAGACGAAGTCGTCTTGAAGGTCGACCGCCTTGGCGAACTTCGGGTACCAGGACATGACGCCGTTGCGCAGGTAGCCGGTGCAGAACTCGATGGCGACGATGATCAAGATGACCCGGTTCTTGAGCATCTTGGCGAACACGGCGCCGACCGAGAGCTTGTGGTCGTCGCTCCCGGTGGCATCGCCGACGTCGAAGTCCGGATGTCCCGTGTCGCTCGGCGCATCGTGCACCAGGAACAGGTCAACGACGAACATCGCCACCAGGATGACCGCCGGGATGACGAAGATGAGCCAGGGCGCATCAGGTAGCGCGCGGCCGATGGCCCTGCTCCAGTCGTAGCCGAAATAGATGCCAAGTGAGATCAGGATGCCGAAGACACCGCCCTGGACGCCGCGTTCGCGGACGTGGAACCAAGCGGCGTTGACCTTCACGATGGACACGGCGCCAAACGACTGGAAGTACATGTTCAGGCCGAACAGCGCGCTCAGCCAGGGGATGACGCCGCCTGGCAGCTCGATACGGCGTCCGACCAGTGCGTAGACCGCGCCCGCCATCAGCAGGTTGGAGAACGCCGACCCGAGCGCGGCGATGAGGATGGTCCGCCGGCCGCCGATCCTGTCCGTCAGGGGCCCGTTGACCAGGAAGGACACGCCGTACACCCAGGCGCCCACGGCGAAGATGGTGCCAAACCCGGCGTTGTCGACGACCTTGCCGATCGCGGTGGTCGCCTCGTTGATGTTGTACCGACCGAAGTAGAGGAACGCGTAGGTGAGGCCGAGCGGCAGCCAGTTGGCGATGCGCCTGCGCCGAAACGCCTCGCTGTGCCCGACCTCGATCCGTGGCAGCCGGCGAACGACGAGCAGGATCGCCGTGAGCAGCAGCGCGATGGGGACCAGGTTCTGAAGCCACGGCGGCATGGATCACTCGTGGCGCAGGTCGGGCACGGTGACGACGCCCGCGTGCAAGGGCGGCGGGTCGGGCGCGTGCGAGGTGTTGACGAAGTAGTGCGTCGCCGCCGGCCACTGATCGGCGAACAGGTTGCACATGGCCGGCTCATTGTCGAAGGTGGCGGTGACGTTGCCGAGCGTAGCGACGAACGCCACCGCCTGTCGCTTGAAGTCGATGTCGGTGTCTTCGTACGCGTGCTTGAGCACGATGGCGGTGCGGGGGATGCCCACGGGGAAGCGGTGGCGGCGCAACGCCGCCGCGCAGCCGACCAGCATGTTGGGCGCGTCGCGCCCGCTCAGGTAGGCGACGGTCGCGCCGCCGTCGAACAGGGCGCGCACGAAGCGCACCGCGCCGTGCACCGGCTCGTCGAAGCGCTGGAACTCGTCGGTGAAGAAGCGCTGCTTCCAGAAGGCGAGCGCGTCGGCCGCCAGGCCCTCGTCGGTGTGGCCGCAGCGGGCCAGCACGTCGCGCAGCAGGTACGGCAGCCCGGTGCGTGGCAAGGCGTCGAGCGCGCCACGCAGCGTGGTGTTGCCGCTCGCCTCAGCGAAGTCGACCAGGATCTGCCAGGTGCGCGGGCCGTTGTCGAACAGCGTGCCGTCGAGGTCGAACACCACCACAGGCGAGGGCCTCGTGGGCGACGCGGCGGCCCGGCAGCGCTGAACGACGGCGGCGAGCGACATCGGCCCCTGTTCGCATGGGGCCGCCAGGGGTCAACCGGGTCTGCCGCTCACCCTCCCTCGCCAACGAAGACGCCGACCATGCTGGCGTCCTGCCGCATCCAGCCGGGACTGCCGGCCATGCCTGTGTACAGCTCGCTCCTGCCGCCCACGTAGAGGCCGAGCGCGGGGAATCGATAGCGCAGCTCGGCGGCGACCAGCACGTCCGGCTGCAGCACGCCCGCCTCGCCTCGCACCTTCCAGGCGACCCGATCGCCGGCGAAGGCGCCGCCAACGGAGAGCGCGGTCGCCACGCGGTGCACCATGCGGGTGTCCGAGCCGCCGACGGCACCGAGATCGCCGAGCAGCTCCACACCCCACAGTTTGGCGTCCGCAGGCACGCCGTCCCAGACCACGTCGAACAGCTCGACGCTGCCGTCGATCCAATCGCCGAGCCCGCCCTCGGCGGCGAGCACCGCGGCGTATTGCGAGACCGGCTCGCTCCTCAGCCCTTGGGCGTCGAGCAGCAGGGCTTGCTTGCCGCCGAGGCCGCCGAGCTTGGGCACCACCAGCGCCTCCGCGCGCACGATGACCACGCCGAAGCCCCAAGAGGCGTCGACCGAGAACGACGTCTGCCGCTGATAGTCGAGGGTGCCGCTGCCGCCGACGCATGCGAGGTCCGGGGCTGCGCACGCGAGCGGCAGCTCCTCGCCGGGCAGGAGCGCCGCCACCTCGGCGACCAGCGCGCGCGCCACGTCCGGGCGCAGGTGCAGCCGCGGCGTCTCGTCGAAGCCCCACACCACGGAGCCGCCGAGGTCGACGCCGCCCAGGCGGCGCGACGCGCGCGCCGCCAGCGTGCCAGTGCGCGCGAACTCGTAGTCGCCGCGCAGCGCCGACGTATCGTCCTCGACGAGCAGGCCGCCGGCGCGCGCGGGGCTTCGCACCAGCGCCGTCTGGTAGCGGGCGACGCGCACGCCGCCCTGGTTGGCCGCCGCCAAGCTGCCCTCGCTCGGCTCGTACTGGGCCATGGCGATGCCCTCGACGCCGACTGGCCCCAGCGACGTGCGCACCCAAGCGCCCCAGGATGGCTGCTTCTGGCGAACCGGGTCGGGGAAGGGCGGGCCGCGCCGCAGGTCGGGCGGGCTGACCCGGTCGCCGATGGCGGCCGCTTGGGTGCGCACCCAGGGCACCACGATGCGGCCGGCGTTGACCGCGGCCCGCTCGAGCGTGAGCTTGGCGTAGGCCTCGTACAGGTCCGCGCTCGGCACCAGCCGGCCGGTGGGGGTGGCGTCCAAGGCCAGGCGCGCGAAGCCGTTGGCGTGCACGCTCAGGTTGGGGGCGGGCAAGAGCGAGCTCTCGACCCAGAAGCTGCCCAGCAGGCGCCAGTTGCCGTCGGCGGGTTCGACGAGCTGCAGGCTGCCGAGTAGGTCGGAGTCGGCCCCAACGTGCCAGGTCTCCCACAGGCGCCCGAGCGCGCCCGTCACCTGCGAGGCCGGGACGCGCGGCTCCGCGTCCTCGTCTTCGATGATGATGATCTCGTCGTCGGGCTCGTCAGCCGCGGCGCCGGTCGATAGCAGCAGAGCGACCGCGCAGACGTGGGCGACGTGGACGACGCGGGCCACGATCCAGCTACATGCCGCCCTGGCTCATGGCCAAGCGCTTCTCGCGCTTGCGCGCCCGAGCCTCGGCCGCGCGGGCCTTCAGCTTGGCCTTCACCGAGGGCTTCAGGTAGTGCTCGCGCTTACGGACCTCCTTGAGGATGCCCGCTTGCTCCACCTTGCGCTTGAACCGCTTGATCGCGCGATCCGGCGTCTCGCCCTCGCGCACCGTCACCTTCGTCATGCCACAAACTCCGTCGAGCGATGGTGGGTAGTGGGCCGCTGCCAAGGTGTCAACAGACCCGTTCAGCCGAGGTGCGGGGCGGGGGGTGGGGCGGGCAGCAAGCGCGAGGCAGAATTGAGGCAACCTCGGCGGCCATGGTAACTCGGCGACATGCCTCGTTCGGTGCGCCCCGCGCCCCTCGCCACGTTGGCCCTGCTGACCGCGTCCCTCCTGGCCGGTTGGCCGGCGAGCGCCCAGGGCACCGACGGGCCTGCCGCCTCCGACGGTCTGGCGCGCCTATCGGAGGCGCTGCACGGCAACGAGAGTTTCAAAGTGCGCGCCATGGCCGCGGTCCAACTCGCGCGTCTCGGTGATCCGCGCGCGGCCACGCCCCTCGCCGACGCGCTCAGGAACGATGAGCACTACGCGGTGCGCGCCGCTGCTGCTGGCGGGCTCGGCCGCCTGGCGCAACTCGAGAGCATCCCCGCGCTACTCGTCGCCCTGCACGACACCGACGAGTTCGTGCGCGAGCAGGCGAACGGCGCGCTCGACCGCTTCCACACGCCGGCGGCGGTGCTGGCCTTCCGCGACGCGCTTGCGTCGGAAGATCCGCTGTGGCGCTTGGCCGCCGTGCGGGCGTACGGCGACGTGCTGCGCGAGAACATCACCGTGGCGCCGTTCATCGTCAGCGCGCTCGGCGACGACGACGACGCCGTGGCACGCGCCGCCGAGACCGCCGTCGCCGGCATCCCCCATGATCGGGCGGTGCCGCTGTTGGTGACCGCGCTGCAGGCGACCTCGTCGCCAGTGCGCGCCGCCGCCGCGCGCATGCTGCAAAAGCGCACCGACAAGTCGGCGGTCGACGGCCTGGTCGCCTTGGTGGCCTCGTCCGAGGAGGGTGACGACGTGCGCATCGCCGCGCGCGACGCGCTCAAGGCGCACGCCACCTACGTCGATCTGCCGGCCGCGCTCAAGCTCGCCGCCGACGTCGATCTCCACACCGACCCGTCGCGCTTGACGGCCCTGCGGACGGTGGCGGCGATCGGCGACCCGGGCGCGTGGACGGCGGTCAAGATGGCGCTGCACGACGCCGACGCCACGGTGCGCGTCGCCGGGGCGCGGGCCGCCGCCGACCTCGGAGGCGAAGGCGCCAGGCAGGCCATCGAGGAGGCCCGCGCCCGCGAGACCGAGCCTCGGGTGCAGCGCCAGCTCGAGCTGATCGGCAAGTCGATCCGATGACCGGCCCGGCGGCCGCTCCCACGCGGCGCGTCCTCGTCACCGTCGCCGGCCCCGACGCGCCCGGCATTACCGCCAACCTCACGGGCATCGTGGCGCGCGGCGAAGCGCTGCTGCTCGACATCGAGCAGGTGGTGGTGCAGGGCCAGCTTCTGCTCGTCCTGCTGGTAGGCGTCTCCGACGAGCCCGGCGGCGGCTCGCCGGTGATCAAGGATCTGCTGTTCGCCGCCAAGGAGCTCGGGCTCGATCTCGACTTCCAGGTACTCGGCGAGAAGCCGATCACCGACGCGGGCGCGCCGCGCCACGCCTACGCGCTCACCGTCATCGGCGACGCGGTCGACGCCGCCGCCGTGCACGCCATCACCGCCTGCTTGGCGGCGCACGGCGCCAACATCGACGCCATCGAGCGGCTGTCCGACGACACCCTGTCGTCGCTCGAGATCGTGGTCTCCTTGCCGCGCGACGAGGCGCACGCGCAGCGGCTGCGCAAGGACCTGCTCGACATCGCGGTCGAGCG
This sequence comes from Deltaproteobacteria bacterium, assembly GCA_016177705.1. Lineage (GTDB taxonomy): Bacteria > Myxococcota > UBA727 > UBA727 > VGSZ01 > JACOUT01. The sequence continues at coordinate 24,791 of JACOUT010000011.1, read as the reverse complement.
CGCCGTCGACATCGCGCTGCAGCGCGAGACCCTGGCCCGCCGCGCCAAGCGGCTGGTGGTGATGGACATGGACTCGACCTTGATCCGCATCGAGGTCATCGACGAGCTGGCGCGCGCGCACGGCGTGTTCGACCAGGTCGCGGCCGTCACCAAGGCGGCGATGCGCGGCAACCTGCCGTACGAGGAGAGCTTGCGGCAGCGGGTGGCGCTCTTGGCCGGGCTCTCCTACGAGACCGTGGTCAAGGTCGCGGCCGATCCGCCCGTCACCGAGGGGGCGGCCGAGCTGCTGCGTGTCTTGCGCGGGCTCGGGCTCAAGACCGCGGTGATCTCGGGTGGCTTCTCGATCGCGGCGGACGCGCTGCGCGCGCGCCTCGGCATCGACTACGCCTATTCGAACCAGCTCGAGGTGAAGAACGGCGCGCTCACGGGTCGCGTCATCGAGCCCATCGTCGGGCCGCAACGCAAGGCCGACCTGCTCGACGCCATCGCGCAGCGCGAGGGCATCGCGCTCGAACAGACAATCGCGGTGGGGGACGGCGCCAACGACCTGCTGATGCTCGAGCGCGCCGGGCTCGGCATCGCCTTCCACGCCAAGGCGAAGCTGCGCGAGGCGGCCGACACCAGCCTGACGCGCGGCGGCCTCGACCGCATCCTCTACCTGCTCGGGCTGCGCGCCAAGGACGTGCGCGAGTTCCTCGGCGACTCGTGATCAGACCGTGGCGGCTCGGTACCGGCTCCTGATGGTCAGCAAGCCACGGGGCGCGTCCGCGGTCTCGATCTCGACGGCGCCGACCACGCCCGCTTGATCGAGGGCGCTGCAGAGCGCGCCGGCCACCATGGACGCGAAGGTGCCGCCCTCGATCAGCTCGGCCGGTACGCCAGAAAGTCGAAGCACGACCTCGCCGTCGGGCGTGTCCACGTGGAGCGTGCCGAAGCCGCGCGCGGCGAGCTCGGAGGCGAAAGCGCCCATGCGGAAGATCGCTCCGGGTCCGACGCCGATTGCCTGCAGCACGGGCTCGAGAAAACCCTTCACCACCGGCCCCTGCAGCCAGCCGCCCCACGACGTGCGCCAGATGCCGCGGAAGCGCTCCTCGCCGATGGCGCGGCGCAGCTCGCCGAACAGGGACAGGAATTCGTCGCCGCTCACCCAGTCGAGGCTGCCCGCCTGTTGCAGCGCGAGCAGCGCGGCTCGTGGCAGCCGGTCCGCAGCGTCCGGCACCTGCTGCAGCGCCTCGCGCAGCGCCGCTTTGGCGAGACCGCCTCGTACCTGGAACTTGGTGCTCACGACGACAGCGTCGTCCCCCGCGCCTGCGCAGGTCAAATGGACCGCGGTCGCTGGCTCGAATCGTCGCGCGGCGACGTCAGCGCGACAGGATCTCGCGCGCGATGATAATGCGCTGGATCTGCGAGGTGCCCTCGTAGATCTGCATCACCTTGGCGTCGCGCATCAGCTTCTCGACCGGGTACTCCTTGTTGAAGCCGTTGCCGCCGAAGATCTGCACGGCGTCGATCGCGACCTGCATTGCCCAGTCGGCGCCGCACTTCTTGGCCATCGCCGCGTAGATGGTGTTGCGTCGGCCTTGATCGATCTCCCAGCCCGCCCGCCAGACGAGCAGGCGCGAGGCCTCTACGCTGGCCGCCATGTCGGCGAGCATGAAGGCGATACCCTGGTGCTCGGCGATGGGCTTGCCGAAGGCCTTGCGCTCGCGCGCGTAGGCGATGGCGTGCTCGGTGGCGGCACGCGCGAGCCCAACGGCGGCAGCGGCCACCAGCGGGCGCGTGTGGTCGAAGGCCTTCATGGCGATCTTGAAGCCCTCGCCCTCGCCGGCGAGCAGGTTCTCGGCCGGCACCAGCACGTCCTCGAAGGTGATACCGCGGGTGTCGCTCGCCCGCTGCCCCATGTTGTTCTCTTTCTTGCCGATGGTGATGCCGGGGGACTTGGCATCGACGACGAAGCCGCTCATGCCCTTGTGGCCGGCGTTTGGATCCGTCTTGGCGAGCACGAAGAACCAGGCGGCGTGGCCCGCGCCGGTGATCCACATCTTCTGGCCGTTCAGGACGTACTTGTCGCCCTTCTTGACGGCGGTGGTCTTGACCGCCGCGACGTCGGAGCCGGCGTTCGGCTCGGTGACGGCGTAGGAGCACAACAGCGGCGCCTCGGTGAACGGCGAGAGGAACTTCTTCTTCTGCGCCTCGCTGCCGGCGACCATCACCGGTACCTGCGCCAGCGTGTTTGCCGTCATGGCGGTGGCGATGCCGGTGCAGCCCCAGCCGAGCTCCTCGTCAATGAGGCATCCGTCGAAGGTGCCGAGGCCCATGCCGCCGCAGCTCTCCGGGATGTGAGCGTTCATCAGGCCGAGCTCCCAGCCCTTCTTCATGATGGCGTCGGGCCACTCGCCGGTCTCGTCGTGGTGGCCCGCCGCCGGGCGGATGACGTCACGCGCGAAGCTGTTGGCGAGCTTCTGCAGCTCGAGCTGTTCGGGAGAGAGCGCGAAGCTGACCGACATGGGATCCTCCGTCGTGGCGGCGCGTTCGCACGGCGCCACGACGCGTGATCGGAGGGTTCCGCCGTGCCGTCAACCGGGCTTGTCGGGGGCCTCGCCGGGGCTCAGGTAGCTCTCGAACACGCGGCGCAGCTCGTCGGGGATGGGCAGCGACTTCTTGGTGTCGAGGTTCATCATCACGTTGGTGATGGTGGTGGTCATCGACAGCGCAGCGTCGCGCTTGCGCCTGATCTGGTAGCGCATGCGCACCGACGAGCGTCCGATGTGCACGAAAGCGAGCGTGACGACGACGACGTCGCCATACATGAGCGGCGCCGAAAAGTCGGCCTCGATGTGCACGCTCGGCAAGCCGAGGCGCTTGTCGTTGATCATGTGCGGGTAGGAAAACGGCGCCGCGTCGTCGAAGAAGTCCTCCATGGCCGCGTGGCACAGGTGAAAGAAGCGCGGGTAGTAGACGATGCCCGCGCCGTCGACGTCGTCGAAGCGGATCTTCTGCACGCTGGTGTAGGCCATGGGGCACACTACCGTGCCGCACGCCGCGCGTGTCATGCTCGCGGCGGAGGTTCGCCCATGACTCGCACCACTGCCCGCCTGCTCCTCACCGCGCTCGCAGCCGCGCTCGCGCTCGCGTCCCTCGGCTGCCCCGACCCGAAAGAGGTCGGCCATGCGCCGAAGGAGCAGATCGACATGGCCAAGGAGCGGCTCGACAAGGCGGCGGACAAGGCGGCGGCGGGCGTGCAGGAGGCGGCCAAGGCCGCCGACGCGCAGTAGCGTCCGCTACTCCCGCTCGGCCGACACCACGTCGACGACGCCCCAAGGGAACAGCCGCCGACGCTCGGCCAGGACGCGAAACGGCCCGGTCGGCGCCCAGGTGAGCGCGACCACGCGCGTGCCGCTCGGCAGCGAGGCCAGGCGCGCGGACAGCTCCGCGCGCAGCGTGGCCGGCCAGGTGATCCACGACAGCCAGACGTGCGTCGGCGCGCCGGCGTCCCAGGTGCGCGCGTCGGCGACGTCGAGTTTGACGCCGCAGGCCAAGAGCGGCGCCTCGATGACCCGCGCGCGCGCCGGGTCGATCTCGCAGCCGCGGGCGGCAGCACCGAGCGCGCGGGCGGCGAGCAGCACGGCGCCGCGCCCGGCGCCGAGGTCGACGACGGCAGATCCTTGGCCCACGCCGGCGTCCCGGAGCAGCCTGTGGGCCACGCTGAGCGGCGTCTCACCCCAGGTGCGGGCCTCGGGCGGCAACGCGGCCTGACGCGCAGCCAGGACGCTCTCGAAGCGCTCGGTGGGCTCCGGTGCTCGGCGCAGCGCTCGCATGGCCGCGCGTACCGCGGGATCGGTCGGTGCGACCAGGCGGTCGCGCAGCAAGAAGAACGGGCGCACCGTGAGCCCGAAGGCCACGGCGCGCCCGGTCTCGGTCCACGACGGGCGGGCGCTCATGGCTCGCCGCTCGCCGTGATCCGGTCAGTCGTCGGACTTGGCCTCACCGCCCGACAACGGCACCTCACTGCCCACCAGCTCGAGGATCGAGAGAGGCGCGTTGTCCCCCTTGCGAATCCGCGACTTGGTGATGCGCGTGTAGCCGCCGTTCCTGGCTTTGAAGCGCGGGCCGATGTCCGCGAACAGCTTGTGCAGCACGTCCTGGTCACGGATGTCCCGGTGCGCCTGACGACGAGCGTGCAGGTCGCCCGCCTTGGCGAGCGTGATCAGCCGCTCGGCGAAGGTGCGCAGCTCCTTGGCCTTGGGGACGGTGGTCTCGATGCGCTCGTGACGGAACAGCGCGGTCGCCATGTTGCGAAACAGGGCGATGCGGTGCGCCGAGGTGCGGCTGAACTTTCGACCATGATTGCGATGACGCATGACTCACTCCAGAAACGTGCGGGGGCAAAGCCCCCGCGGGTGGCGCCTCTCGGCGCGTCCTCAGGCGTTGTCCTCGTCGCCCAGGTCGTCGTCGCCGCCGTCGTCCATGCCGAGCGCGCTCGGCGAGGGCCCCGAGATGATGGTGGGCTTCGGCAGACCCTGCTTGGGCGGCCAGTTCTCGAGCTTCATGCCGAGGGACAGGCCCATCTCCTGCAGGATCTCCTTGATCTCCTTGAGCGACTTGCGACCGAAGTTCTTGGTCTTGAGCATCTCGCTCTCGGTCTTCTGCACCAGATCGCCGATGTACTTGATGTTGGCGTTCTGCAGGCAGTTGAACGAGCGCACCGACAGCTCGAGCTCGTCGACGGTCTTGAGCAGGTTCTCGTTGACCCGCTCCTCTTTGATCTCGGGCTCGGGCAGCTCGGGCTCGATCTCCTCGGAGAAGTTGATGAAAATGCTGACCTGCTCCTTCATCACCTTGGCCGAGATGCCGACCGCGTCCTCGGGCGAGACCGCGCCGTTGGTCCACACCTCGACGGTGAGCTTGTCGTAGTCGGTCTGCTGGCCGACGCGCGCGTGCGTCACGTTGTAGTTGACGCGTGAGACGGGCGAGAACAGTGCGTCCATCGGGATGGTGCCGACCGACTGCCCCTCCTGGCGGAACTGCGAGGCCGGCACGTAGCCGCGGCCGCGCTTGACGGTCAGGTCGGCCTTGAAGGTGCCGCCCTCGGCCACGGTGCAGATGTGCTGATCGGGGTTGAGCACCACGATGCTCTCGTCGTGCACGATGTCGCCGGCCTTGATCTCCTTGGGGCCCTGCACCTCGATGCGCAGCGTCTTGCCGTCGCCCGAGTGCATCTTCAGGTTGACCTCTTTGAGGTTCAGGATGATGTCGGTGACGTCTTCCTTGATGTCGGGCAGCGCCATGAACTCGTGCTGCGCGCCGTCAATCTTGACCGCGGTGAACGCGGCTCCCTGCAAGGACGAGAGCAGGATGCGGCGCAGGCTGTTGCCGAGCGTGACGCCGTAGCCGCGCTCGAGCGGCTCGGCGACGAACTTTCCGTAGGTGGCCGACAGCGAGTCGCGGTCCACCACCAGGCTCTTCGGCCGGATCAGATCACGCCAGTTCTTCGCAAAGTAGTTGTTCATGGTCTTTCTCTTTCAGAGCCCCAACGGGACACGGCATCGGGATGACGACGAGCACCAGCGGGACACGAGGGAAGGAAATCGACGAGCGGAGCGAGGCTCTCGGGTGGGGGACCCGCGTCCGGCTGTGCCGGCGCGGGGGAGGGTCTGGCGACAGACCCTCCAAGGAATGCGTCAGACTCGGCGGCGCTTGGGCGGGCGGCAGCCGTTGTGCGGCACCGGGGTGACGTCGCGGATCAGCGTGACCCGCAGGCCCGAGTTGGCGATGGCGCGCAGCGCGCTCTCGCGGCCCGAGCCCGGACCCTTGACGCGCACCTCGACGGCCTTCATGCCGTGGTCCATCGCTTTCCTGCAAGCGTCCTCGGCCGCCACCTGGGCCGCGAACGGCGTCGACTTGCGCGAGCCCTTGAAGCCGCGCGCGCCGCAGGTGGACCACGAGACCGCGCCGCCTTGCTGGTCGGTGACCGTGATGACCGTGTTGTTGAACGACGCGAACACGTGCGCGATGCCGATGGCGACGTTCTTCTTGACGCGCTTCTTGCCCTTGGGGGACGCCATATCAATTCACCTGCGAGACGAGTGTGGCAAAGGGAGGGAGAGGGAAGACAGGAGCGGACAGCACGCCTACTTGGTGGGCGGTGCGGCCTTGCGAGCGACCGCCTTGCGCGGGCCCTTGCGCGTGCGCGCGTTGGTGTGGGTGCGCTGGCCACGGACCGGCAGCCCCTTCCTGTGGCGCAGGCCGCGGTAGCAGCCGAGATCCATCAGGCGCTTGATGTTGAGCGCAACCTCGCGGCGCAGATCGCCCTCGACCTTGTACGAGGACTCGAGCACGTCGCGGATGCGCGCCACCTCGTCCTCGCCGAGGTCGTCGGTGCGCTTGTCCGGGTTGATGTTGGCCTTGGTGAGCACGCGCAGCGACGTCACCGGCCCGATGCCGTAGAGGTACGTCAGGGCGATGCCCATCTTCTTGTTGCGGGGAAGGTCGACGCCTGCGATGCGAGCCACGTTCATCCTCCAAAGACCGAACCGTCGAAACCTGCACAGCTCGATACCAACACAGCGTCGAGGACGCTGCCCGAGCCCGCGGGCCCGGCGGAAACTGCGTTCGCGATGAAGAAGAGCACCTCCCCGCTGGCCGTCGGCCAGCAGGGACTTCGAGGTGCGCTCCACCGGCAATCGCCGATCTCATCGCGCGGCGCGCGGTTTTCTCTCCGCGCGCACGACAATCACGGGCGAGCGCGGACGCTCAGCCCTGCCGCTGCTTGTGACGCGGGTCCTCACAGATGACGCGAACCACGCCGCGCCGTCGGACGACCTTGCACTTCACACAGATTGGCTTCACCGACGCGCGGACCTTCATGGTTCGCTACTCCTGTCGTCTCACGACGACCTGCCACAACGGCCCTGCTCCCGTAGCAGCCCGTGGTTGGGCTGGCAAGGGCGATCGTCGACGGCTCACCGTCGACGGGCGCTCTTCTTCTTCGCCTTGGCCGGACGGGGTTTCGCCTTGGCCGCGGCCTTCTTCTTCGGTGCTGCCTTGCGGGCGGCGGGTTTGCGGGCGGCAGGCGTGCGGGCGGCAGGTTTGCGGGCGGCAGGCTTGCGAGCGGCGGACGCTCGGCTCGCAGGCTTGCGACCCGCGGCCACCTTCGCCGGCGCCTTGCCCACCCCGCTCAGCCCGATCCCGATCACACGCAGCGTGCTCTCGAAGACTTCGTCCGGTGGTGACATGCCGTCGACGCTCTTGACCAGCCCGCGCGGTCCGTAGAGCTGCACCAGCGGCGCGGTGTCTTTGTGGAACTTCTCGAGGCGCGCGTTGACCTTCTCGAGCGTGTCGTCGGTGCGCTGCTCGAGCCCCTTGGTGCCACAACGATCACAGGTGTCCGGCACCTTGGGCGGCAGCTTGCTCAGATGATAGACGGCGCCGCACTTCGGGCAGCTCCTGCGCTGCACGATGCGATCGCGCACCACCTCGTCCGGCACGTCGAGGCCGACCACCGCGTCGATGGCCAAGCCGCGCGCCGCCAGCATGCGATCGAGCGCCTCACCCTGGGGCACCGTGCGCGGGAAGCCGTCGAGCAGGAAGCCCTTCGCGCAATCGGGCGCGGTGATGCGGTCGGAGATCATGCGAATCACGATGTCGTCGGAGACGAGGTGCCCCGCCTTCATGATGGCGTCGACCTCGCGCCCGAGATCAGTGCCGTTTCTGACATGGGCGCGCAGCATGTCGCCGGTAGAGAGCTGCGGGATGCCGAGCGCCTCCTCGAGGCGCTTGGCCTGGGTGCCCTTCCCCGCGCCGGGCGCTCCAAAGAGGATGATTCGCATCTCGTGCTCCCCCGCCGCGCTCAAGCTGCCGACGGCTCCGGTGTCGGCGCCTGGGCGGTGCGTGCACGGCCACGGATGCGCGGGCCCGAGGGCCCGGCGAAGCCGTCGTAGTGCCGCGTGATCAGGTGACCCTCGATCTGCTGCGCCGTATCGAGCGCCACACCGACGACGATGAGCAAGCCGGTACCGCCGAAGTAGAACGGCACCTGGTTCGACACGGTCATCTGGATGAGCGTGGGCAGGATGCAGACGGCGGCGAGATAGAGCGCGCCGGCGAAGGTGATGCGGGTCAGCACCGAGTCGATGTACTCGGCGGTCTCCCTGCCCGGGCGCACGCCCGGCACGAAGCCGCCGAACTTCTTCAAGTTGTCGGCGACGTCGACCGGGTTGAACACCATGGAGGTGTAGAAGAACGCGAAGAAGATCATCATCAACACGTAGAGCGTCATGTACTGCCACGTGCCGGGCTGGAGCGCCTGCTGCACCGGCTGCATCCACTCGGCCTCGACGAACGAGGCGAGCGTGGCCGGGAACATCAACAGCGACGAAGCGAAGATGGGCGGGATGACGCCCGAGGTGTTGACCTTGAGCGGCAGGTGCGTTGCCTGACCGCCGTACTGCTTGTTGCCGACGATGCGCTTGGCGTACTGCACGGGGATGCGGCGCTGGCCGCGCTCCATGAACACGATGGCGCCGATGACCGCGACGATGACGCCGACCAGCACCACCATCTCCATCGGCTGGTAGGTGCCCTCGCGCACGCCGAGCACGGTCTGGTACACGGCGCTCGGCAGACCGGCGACGATGCCGGCGAAGATGATCATCGAGGTGCCGTTGCCGATGCCCTTCTCCTGGATGCGCTCGCCGAGCCACATGATGAAGGCGGTGCCGGTGGTGAGCGTGATGATGGTCATGGCGACGAAGGCGTAGCCGTTCCACGCCGACGCCCAGTCGGCGCTGACCACGCTCTGGCCGTTTTGGTTGATGCCCTTGAGCCAGTTGGCGAGCATCACGCCCTGCACCACGGAGACGACGACGGTGCCGTAGCGCGTGTACTGGTTGATCTTGCGGCGACCCTGCTCGCCTTCCTTCTGCAGGCGCTCGAGCGACGGCACCACCACCGTCATCAACTGCATGATGATCGACGAGGTGACGTACGGCATGATGCCGAGCGCGAACACCGAGAGCTGCTCGAGCGCACCGCCCGAGAAGAAGTTGAACAACCCGAGGAAGCCGCCGCCGCCCGACTGCGTCTTCAGGTAGTCGCTCATGATGCCGCGGTCGACGCCGGGCGTACTGACGAAAATGCCGACCCGATACACCGCGAGCAGCGCGAGCGTGTAGATGATGCGCTTGCGCAGCTCCGGGATGCGGAACATGTTGACGAGGCCAGCAGCCACGCGCAGCTCCTACGTTCGAGTTCTCACAGGCCTAGGCGCGGACCGCACCCTCGTCAACCCGCCTTGCCGGTCGGCGCGTCGGCCGCCGGCCCGGTGGCGGCCTTGACGAGCAGCTCGACCGAGCCCCCGAGGGCCTCGAGCTTCTGGCGCGCCGCGGCCGAGATGGCGTGCACCTTGAGCGACAGCTTGTGCTTCAGCTCGCCGGCGGCCAGCACCTTGACCTTGTCCTTCGGGTTGACCAAGCCAGCGGCGACCAGCGCGGCCGGATCGACCACGGCGCCCGCCGGGAAGCGCTCGCCCAGGCGACCGAGGTTGACCGCCGCGTAGCTCACCTTGAAGTCGAAGTTCTTGAAGCCGACCTTGGGCAAGCGGCGCGCGAGCGGCAGTTGGCCGCCCTCGAAGCCGACGCGCACGTTGCCGCTCTTGGTCTTCTTCTGGCCTTTGTGGCCGCGCCCCGAGGTCTTGCCGAGGCCGGAGCCACGGCCACGGCCGAGGCGCTTCTTGGCCTGGCGGGCGCCCGCCGGCGCGACGAGGTTGTGGAGTCCTTGGGTCATGGCTCAGCCCTTCTTCTTCAAAGAACCGTCGGGGTTCTTGTGGCGCATGCCGAACAGCGGCGCCGTGCCTTTGGTGACCTCGACCTCGACCAGGTGCTGCACGGCCTCGACCATGCCGCGAACGGCCGGCGTGTCGCGCAGCGTGACGGTGTGGCCGATGCGACGCAGCCCGAGCCCCTTGATGATGAGGCGCTGCGCCTCGGGCTTGTGCGAGAGGCCGCGGCGCTGGGTGATCTTGATGACGGTGGACATAGGTCGCCTCAGAAAAGGGGGAATCAGGCGTGGCCGGCGGGCTGGGTGGCCTGGGCCTGTTGAATCTCGATGCCGCGGCGGCGCGCGTGGTCGTCGGCGGTGCGCAGTTGCTTGAGGCCGTCGACGGTGGCGCGCACCACGTTGTGCGGGTTGGAGGAGCCGAGCGACTTGGTCAGGATGTTGTGGATGCCCGCGGCCTCGAGGATCTGGCGCACGGTGCCGCCGGCGATGACGCCGGTACCGTCGCTGGCGGGGCGCAGCACCACGATGCCGGAGCCGAAGCGGCCCTTGACCTCGTGCGGAATGCTGGTGCCGCGCAGCGACACCTTGAACATCTTCTTCTTGGCCTGATCGGTGCCCTTGCGGATCGCCTCGGGCACCTCGTTGGCTTTGCCCAGGCCGACGCCGACGTGGCCCTCACCGTCGCCCACCACCACCAGCGCGGCGAAGGAGAAGCGCTTGCCGCCCTTCACCACCTTGGCGACGCGATTGATGTGGATGACGCGCTCGGTGAGCTCGCCCAGGTTCTCGGAATTGATGCGGTGGTCGGCCATGGATGCTCCGGACGAACGAACGGGTGAAGATCAGACCTTGAGGCCGGCCTCGCGCGCGCCGTCGGCGACTGCGGCGATGCGGCCGTGGTAGCGAAAGCCGTTGCGATCGAACACGGCCGTGGTGATGCCCTTGGCTTTGGCGCGCTCGGCGACGGCCTTGCCAATCTCCTTGGCGGCGTCGGCCTTCTTCTTGCCCTTGAGCGCGGCGCGCAGCGCCTTGTCGAGCGTGCACGCCTGCACCAGCGTGGTGCCCTTGGCGTCGTCGATCAGCTGCGCGTAGATGTGGCGCGCCGAGCGGAACACCGTGAGGCGAGGCGCAGCGGCGTCGCCCGACATCCGCTTGCGGATGCCGATCTTGCGCTTGACGCGCGTCGCTTCCTTCGGGTTGTGTTTGCGCAGGGCGCCGAGATTGGTCTTCCGCATGGTGGTTCTCCTGGTGGTGACGACGACGTCACTTGGCGCCGGACTTGCCTTCCTTCTGACGGGGCCGCTCGGTCGAGTACTTGACGCCCTTCAAGCCGTAGGGGTCCTTGCTCACCGGACGGAAGGAGCGGATCTTGGCGGCAGTGGCGCCGAGCAGCTCCTTGCTGGCGGCGTTGAGCACGATGTGCGTGCGCTTCTCGTCGGTGACCTGGGCAGTGACGCCCTCGGGCAGCTTGTAGACGACCGGGTGCGAGAAGCCGAGCGTCAGGTGCAGATCCTTGCCCTTGACCTCGGCGCGGTAGCCGACGCCGTTGACGTCGAGCTCCCGCGAGAAGCCCTTCTCCACACCCACGATCATGTTGACGATCAGGGTGCGGGTCAGGCCGTGCAGCGAGCGCGAACCGCGCTCGTCGTCGGGGCGCGCGACCACGACGTTGCCGCCGTCGACCTTGACGGTCATGGCCTGGTGCGGGCGGAAGCTGAGCTTGCCCTTGGGGCCCTCGACCTTCACCTCGCCGTTTTGCACGGCGACCTTGACGGCCTTGGGGATGGCGATGGGCTTCTTGCCGATGCGGGACATGGGAGTCTCCCAGACGGTTCGTGGGCTGGTGGTTCGACTACCAGACGTTGCAGAGGACCTCGCCGCCGACGCGGTCGAGGCGCGCCTGACGGTCGGTCATGATGCCCCTCGACGTCGACAGGATCGACAGGCCGATGCCGCCGCGCACCTTGGCGATGTCGTCGGCGCCGGTGTAGCGACGAAGGCCGGGGCGCGACACGCGCTCGATGCCGTCGAGCATGGGCGAGTTGTGCTCGTCGTACTTGAGCGTCATCGACAGCATGGGGCGGCCGCCGTGCTGCTCGACGTTCACGTCGGACACGTAGCCCTCGTCGGCGAGGATCTGCGCGATGCGGTGCTTGAGCTTGGACGACGGCGCCACAACGGTCTTGTGGCGGGCCATCAGGCCGTTGCGGATGCGGGTCAGGAAGTCGGCGATGGGGTCGGTCATGAGATGCCTTCTTCAGGAACTTGCGCCAGAGGCGCGGCTGTTGGCGGAGGAGCGCGAGGCTGAAGGTCGTGTCGGTGAGTGGTTCCCGCGAATCCGCCAGAATTACTTGCGAAAGGGCATGCCGAGGTGCGCGAGCAGCGACTTGCACTGCTCGTCGTTGGGCGCCGTGGTGACGAACGAGATGTTCATGCCGCGCAGCTTGTCGACGCGGTCATAGTCGATCTCGGTGAAGATGATCTGCTCCTTGAGCCCGAGCGAGTAGTTGCCCCGCCCGTCCATCTTGGCGGTCACGCCGCGGAAGTCGCGCACGCGCGGCAACGCGATGTTGACTAGGCGATCGAGGAACTCCCACATGCGCTCGCGGCGCAGCGTGACGGTGCAGCCGATCGGCATGCCCTCGCGCAGCTTGTAGGTCGCGATCGACTTCTTGGCCTTGGTGAGCACCGGCTTCTGGCCGGTGATCTTGGCCAGCTCGACGACGGCGCTCTCGAGGATCTTGGGATCGCGCACGGCCTCGCCGAGGCCCATGTTGAGCACGATCTTCTTGAGGCGCGGCACCTGCATGGGGTTCGGCAGCTTGAACTCCTTCTGCAGGTTGGGCGCGACCTCCTTCTTGTAGAAGGCGCGCAGGCGCGGCTCCTTCTTCGGACCCTTCAGGTCCTCGGCGGTGGCGACCTGAAAGCCGGTGTCGGCCGCGCCCTTCTTCTTCTTGCCCTCGGCCTTCGCCTTCTCGGCCTTCTCGGACTTGGCCTTCTCGGGCTTGGCGGCGGCGGCGTCGCCGGCCGGCTTGGCGGCCTTGGGCGCGTCGGCGGTGCCTTCTTCTTTCTTGCTCGCCATAACTGCTCCTAGACCTGCTCGGCCTTGAGGTTCTTGCCACGCGCGACGCGCTGCTTCTTGCCGTCCGAGGTGAACGAGGCACCGATGCGCACCGGGCGCCCGAGCTTCTCCGACATCAGCATCACGTTCGAGATGGGGATGGAGCCCGCGCCCTCGATGATGCCGCCCTCGGGGTGCTTGGGGTTCTTTTGCGGCTTGATGTGCTTCTTGACGATGCGCAGGCCCTCGACGCGCACGCGCCAGGCGTCGCCGTCGCGCAGCACCTCGAGCACCTTGCCGGTCTTGCCCTTGATGTCCTTGCCGCCGGAGATGACCTTGACGAGGTCGCCGGTCTTGATCCTGGTCTTCATCACAGCACCTCGGGGGCGAGCGAGACGATCTTCATGAACTTCTTGGCGCGCAACTCGCGGGCGACGGGCCCGAAGATGCGCGTGCCGATCGGCTCGTTGTCCTTGTTGATCAGGACCGCGCCGTTGGCGTCGAAGCGGATGTAGCTGCCGTCGGGCCGCGCGATCTCCTTGGCGGTGCGCACGACGACGCAGCGAACGACCTCGCCCTTCTTCACCTTGGAGGTGGGGGCGCACTCCTTGACGCAGCACACGATCACGTCACCGATCGAGGCGTAGCGGCGCTTGGAGCCACCGAGCACCTTGATGCACATGACGCGGCGGGCACCGCTGTTGTCTGCGACATCGAGGACGGATTGCGTTTGAATCATGACAAATCCCTCGGTCCCGTCGTCTCCCCGCGAGCGGGAGAAGAAACGACGGGCGTGGCCTCTCGGCCGTCGTGTTCGATGCGGTAGTTATCCTCGGACTCGAGGCCCTGGTCCCCAGCATTGTTGCGCTGGGCGATGGCAGGGCGGGCCAGGGTCTCCGAGGAGCGTGCGAGCTAGATGGAGGCTTTCTCCGCGATGTTGGCGAGGCGCCAGCGCTTCAGCTTCGACGTGGGACGGCACTCGACGATGTCGACGGTGTCGCCGATGTGTGCCTGCCCCTTCTCGTCGTGGGCGTAGTAGCGCGCGCGCTTCTTGATGAACTTGTTGTACTTGGCGTGGCGAACCGTGCGGACCACCTCGACGGAGATCGTCTTCGCCATCTTGTCGGACTTGACGACGCCGCGGAGCGTGCGCCCCGTGCCGCGTTCGGTCTGATCCTGCTTCGTGTCGCTCATGGTTCTCTCGAATCGGAAGAGATGAGGTCGCACCCGCGATCGCGAGCGTCAACCCCGGTTGGGAAGACTAGGGCGTCGCCGACTTCTGCTTGGCCGCGGTCAGCACGCGCGCGATCTGCCGGCGCGTGCGCCGCAGCGCCATGGTGTCGCTCAGCGACTTGGTCGAGTTCTTGAAGCGCAGGTCGAACAGCTCCTTCTTGAGCTTGTTCGCTTCCTCGCCGAGCTCGGCAGCGCTCTTGTTGTCGATGGTCTGGTTCTTCTTGGCCATGGTGGCAGCTCCCGTCACAGCTCGGCGAGGCGGTCGATGAATTTGGTCTGGATGGGCAGCTTGGCGTCTGCGAGCGCGAGCGCCGACACCGCTTCCTCGCGGGTCACGCCCTCCATCTCGTAGAGGACCTTGCCGGCCTGCACCGGGCACACCCAGCCCTCGACGTTGCCCTTGCCGTGGCCCTGACGGGTCTCGGCCGGCTTCTTGGTGAAGGGCTTGTCCGGGTAGATCCGGATCCAGATGCGCCCGCCACGCTTGATCTTGCGGGTCATGGCGATGCGGGCCGCCTCGATCTGGCGGGCGGTAACCCAGCCGGGCGCCGTGGCGATCAGGGCGTAGTCCCCGAACGACACCTGGCTGCCGCGGCCGGCCTTGCCCTTGAGGTTGCCCTTCTGCTGCTTGCGGTACTTGACGCGCTTGGGCGACATCATGGCCGCACCTCCCTACACACGTTCTGGCCCTCTGGCCCTCTTCCAGTGACGATCTCTCGACGACGAATTCTCAGTTGGCGGTGCGACGCGCCGCGGTCGGCAGCACCTCGCCCTTGAAGATCCAGCACTTGCAGCCGATGACGCCGTAGGTGGTCCGGGCCTCGGCGAAGCCGTACTCGATGTCGGCGCGCAGCGTATGCAGCGGCACGCGACCCTCGCGGTACCACTCGCGACGCGCGATCTCGGCGCCGCCCAAGCGACCGGCGACGGCGACGCGGATGCCCTTGGCGCCGAACTTGGTGGCGGTCTGGATCGACTTCTTCATGGCGCGGCGGAAGGCCACGCGACGCTCGAGCTGCTGCGCGATGCTCTCGGCGACGAGCTGCGCGTCGGTCTCGG
Organism: Deltaproteobacteria bacterium; assembly: GCA_016177705.1. Taxonomy (GTDB): domain Bacteria; phylum Myxococcota; class UBA727; order UBA727; family VGSZ01; genus JACOUT01. The sequence continues at coordinate 9,661 of JACOUT010000011.1, read as the reverse complement.
CCTTGCGCACCTCGTGGATGTTGAGGAACACCTCGGACTGCGTGAGCTTCTGCAGGTCCTTCTTGAGCTGCTCGAGGCTCGCGCCCTTCTTGCCGATGACGATACCCGGGCGAGCAGTGTGCACGTTGACCTTGCACTTGCTGGCCGCGCGCTCGATGTCGACGCGTGAGATGCCCGCGCTCTTGAGCTTGTCGATGATGAACTCGCGGATCTTGATGTCCTCGTGGAGCCACTCGGAGTAGCCCTTGTCGCGGAACCAGCGCGAATCCCAGGAGCGGATGACGCCGAGGCGGAAACCAGTCGGATGCGTCTTCTGACCCATGTGCGTTCCTCAGTTCTTCTCGGCGAGCCGCACGTGCACGTGGCTCAGCTGCTTGCGGATGGGAGTGGCGCGGCCGTGGGCACGCGGCAGGTAGCGGCGCATCATGCCCGCCTTGTCGATCTGCACGTCGAGCACCACCAGCTTGTCGAGGTCCATCTTCTTCTGGTCGGCGTTGGCCACCGCCGAGTCGATGGCCTTCTTGAGCACCGGCGCGCCGGCGCGCTGCTGGAACGCCAAGAAGGTGAGCGCGAAGTCGACGGACTTGCCGCGAATCTGATCGGCGAGCACGCGCACCTTGCGGGCGCTGATGCGGATGCCCTTGGTGTGCGCCTGTGCCGGTCCGGCCGCGCGCGCAGCTTTGCGCGCTTCGGCCTTGGCCTTTTCGCGCTTGGGCTTCTTGGCAGCCTTGGTCTCTGATGCTGGCATCGGCTACCTCACTTCTTGGCCGGCGCCGCGGCGGGCGCCTTCTTGTCGGCGGGGTGCAGGACGAAGGTGCGCGTAGGCGCGAACTCGCCGAGCTTGTGCCCAACCATGTTGTCGGTGACGTACACCGGGATGAACTTGCGGCCGTTGTGCACCGCGAAGGTGTGGCCGATGAACTCCGGCGTGATGGTGGAGCGGCGCGACCAGGTCTTGATGACCTTGCGATCGGCGTTGCTCTGCACCTTCTTCCACAGGTGGTGGTCGACGAACGGACCCTTTTTGACGGAACGTGCCATGGCTCAGCCCTTCGCGTTTCGACGACGCACGATGAGGTTGTCGGTGCGCTTGTTTTGGCGGGTCTTGTGGCCCTTGGTGGGCTTGCCCCACGGCGTCACCGGGTGACGACCGCCCGAGGTGCGGCCTTCGCCGCCGCCGTGCGGGTGATCGATCGGGTTCATCGAGACGCCGCGCTGGTGGCTGCGCTTGCCGAGCCAACGCTTGCGGCCCGCCTTGCCGAGCTGGATCAGCTCGTGCTCGGCGTTGCCGACCTGCCCGATGGTGGCCATGCAGTCGGCCATCACCATGCGCGTCTCGCCCGAGGGCAGACGGACCTGCGCCATGGTGCCTTCGCGCGCCATCAACTGTGCCGACGAGCCCGCGCTCCGCACCATCTGCCCGCCGTGGCCCGGCTGCATCTCGATGTTGTGGATCTGGGTGCCGACCGGGATGTTCTTGAGCGGCAGGTGGTTGCCGGGCTTGATGTCGGCTTCCATCGAGGCGACCACGGTGTCGCCGACCGAGAGGCCGACGGGCGCCAGGATGTAGCGCTTCTCGCCGTCGAGGTAGTGCAGCAGCGCCAGGCGCGAGGTGCGGTTGGGATCGTACTCGATGGCCGCCACCTTGGCGGGCACGCCGACCTTGTCACGCAGGAAGTCGACGCAGCGGTACTTGCGCTTGTGACCACCGCCGCGGAAGCGCACGGTGACACGGCCGGTATTGCCGCGGCCGCCGCTCTTCCCCGTGCCCTTGGTCAGCGCCTTCTCGGGCTTCGACTTCGTGATCTCGGCGAAGTCATGCCCGGTCATCCCACGACGACCCTTGCTGTACGGCTTGTAGGTGCGAATACCCATCCCCAACTCCCTTCGGCCATATCGGCGATGCGCTTGGGGTGCGCGTCGCCCTGTCGGCCGTATCGAAGGCCCGGAGGCCGGCTGTTGGCACCGTTGGGCGCCTGAATCAGTCTTCGTCGGGGCGGAGCGCCTCTCGGCGCGCACGACTTCGACGAGGATGCGACCGGGAGGCCCGATCGCAGGGTGGTCTCGTGTCATACCCGTACGGCTTTGCCAAGGCCTTTCGTGCCGCGGCGAGCCAGTGGCCATGGCACGGAATCCGGCGCGGGCCTACCGTGTTGCCTCCTTTGCCCCCGGGGGTCGCCATGGAACGCCGCTCGCTCGTGCCGCTCGCTGCCGCCATCGTCATCGCCACCGCGGTGGCCTCGGTCGCCTGGGTCAGCGTCAAGACCGCCTCGCACGCCAGCATCGACGTGACCGGCTCGGCCAAACGCCGCATCGTCTCCGACCTGATCGAGTGGGACGCCGGCCTGTCGGTGCGCCACGCCGACCGCGTGGAGGCGACGCGCGCGCTCAAGAAGCAGGTGGAGAAGACGCTCGCCTACCTGAAGGCGCAGGGCGTCAAGGACGACGAGATCCGGGTGTCGTCGGTGTCCATGGACGAGGCGCACGAGACCGAGGTGGTGGGCAGCGGCGACGAGCGCGTCGAGCGCACCGTCTCCAAGGGCTTCGACGCCGTGCAGAACGTCAGCGTGCGCTCGAGCGACGTGGCGCGTCTCGAGCGCATCTCACGCGAGGTCACCAACCTGCTGGAAGACGGCGTGCCGGTGGTGTCGGGGCAGCCGCAGTACCTCTACACCAAGCTCGGCGAGCTCAAGATCGAGATGCTGGCCGAGGCGTCACGCGACGCGCGCACGCGCGCCGAGAAGATGATCGAGTCGGCCGGCAGCGGCGCGAAGGTCGGGCCGCTCATGAACGTCGACATGGGCGTCATCAACGTCAACCCCGCCAACTCGACGTCGACGGACTGGCAGGGCAACAACGACACCAGCTCGCTCGAGAAAGACATCATCACCATCGTACACGTGAAGTACCGTATCGACTGATGCGGTCGGACACGGTGCGGCGGCGGGCGTCATGACGCCGGCCATCGCCATCCTTGCGGTGGGCGTGCTCGGCCTCGCCGAGCACGATCGCGTTTCCTTCGCCCTGATCCGTGGCGATGGCGTCGAGCGCTGCACCGACGAGGCGAGCCTGCGCGAGCGCGTGGCGCAACGCATCGGCAGCGAGCCGTTCGCCGCCGACGAGGCCGGCGCCGCGCGCCACCTGCGCGTCGGCCTGGAGCGCGTCGACGCCGCCACCATCGAGGCGCGGGTGGCGCTGTTCGCCGGCGACGGCGCTCCGCTCGGCAAGCGGGTGCTGCGTGGGGCGGCCGACTGCACCACGCTCACCGACGAGCTGGTGCTGGCGGTCGCCATCGCCATCGACCCGCTCTTGTTGCTGCGCCCGACCCCACCGATCGAGGCCATCGCAGACCACACCGAGCCGCCGAGCACCCCCGCGACGATCGAGGTCGCGCCCACCGAAGGCGTCGAGGGCACGCCCGCCGGCGCCGTCGACGCGAGCGCGGGCCTGACGCTGCCGCTGCCGGAGGCGTACCGCGGGCGCCTGGTGGCCGCAGGCTCCGCCGGCGTCGGGCCGGCGATGGTGCCGTCGCTGCGCCTGGGGCTGGCGCTCGACTTCGGTACGGTCAGCGCGGAGGCGGCGCTGCGGGTCGACCTGCCGGCGCGCGTGCCCGTGGCCGCAGGCGCCTTCATCGACCTCACGCTGCTCGCCCTCGATGCCGGTGCGTGCGTGGAAGGCGGCATCGAGCCCGCCGGCCTGCGCGCCTGTGGAGCGCTGCAGGCCGGCGCGCTCGCCGCCCAGGCGACCGGCTTTTCCTCCACCGTCGCCACCACCACGCCCTGGATCGCGCTCGCCGCGCGCGGCGCCGTCGTGCTCCAGCTCGTCGCTGGAGCGGCCTTGCTCGTCGAGGGCGAGCTGGCGGTGCCGATGGTGCGGGCGCGCTTCGTCGACGAGCGCACCGGTAGCACGCTCGCCGAGCCGGCCGCGGTGGTCGGCGCGCTCGGCGCCGGCGTGGAGCTGGAGCTGCGCTGACGATGCCGTGGGGCGTACCATGGCGAAGTGAACTCGCTGGATGCCGCCCAGGAGGGATCTGGTGACGGAAACGTCGCGCCGGCCCAAACCCCGAGCGTGGACGGCGTCGCGCACCTCAGCGAGCACAGCACCGGGCCCAGCACCGAGCCGGCGGCAGCGTCGGCGGCCGCCTCCGCGCCCGACTTCACGACCGTGTACCGCGCGCACTTCGCCTACGTGATCACGGCGCTGCGCCGCCTGGGCGCGCGCGACGCCGACCTGCCCGACCTGGCGCACGACGTGTTCGTGGTGGTGCACCGGAAGCTCGCAGCCTTCGACCACGAACGGCCGCTCAAGCCCTGGCTGTTCGGCATCGCCTATCGCACCATGCTCGATCGCAAGCGGCGCCACGCGAGCTTCCGCGAGTCGCTGCACGACGACGTCGGCGAGCATGCGGCCTCGGCGACGCCGGCGCCGGACGCGCTGCTGGCCGCGCGCGAGGCGCATGCGCTGGTGTTGCGGGCGCTCGGCGCGCTCTCCGACGAGCAGCGCGCCGTCTTCGTCATGCACGAGCTGGAAGGCATGACCATGCCGGAGATCGCGATGGCCATCGGCGCGCCGCTCAACACGCTCTACTCGCGCCTGCGACTGGCGCGCGACGCCTTCGCCACCACCGTGCGCGCGCTCGCCGCGCCGCCGCGCGCGCGCGCCGGAGGGACGCCATGACCGCGCTGCCGCCGCTGCCCGACGACGTCGCGACGCTGCTGCGCGCCGCCGAGGCCGGCGCGCCGCCGCCGCCGACCGGCCTCGAGGCCGCGGTGCTCGCCAAGGTGCTCGCCACCACCGCGGCCGGCGCGGTCGCCGCGACGTCGTCGACCGGCGCTGGCGCCGCCGGCTCGTCGCCGACGCTGTTCGGCGCCATCGCGGCCAAGCCGCTGGTCGCCGTGGCGGTGGCGATCAGCCTGGCCGCGGGCGGGGGCGGCGTGGTGCTGCTCGCGACCGGCCGGTCCGACGCGGCACCGCTGCCGGCCGAGCGCGCCGCAGCGCCGGCTGCCGAGGTCGCGATGCCCGAGGCGGTGGCGCCTGCCGCACCGATCGCCGAGACGCCGCCGACGCCCACGGCGGCCGACCCCGGGGCAGCGCAGGCACCGGAGCCCGCGCCGTCCTCTCCGAGCACGGCCGATGACGACGCACCGGCGGCGCCTCCCGACCAGCCGGCGGCGGCGCCACCCGTGCGGCGAGCCACCGGCAGCGAGGCCGAGCTGCTCGAGGGAGCGCGCGCCCGCCTGGCGATCGGCGACGGCGGCGGAGCGCTGGCGCTGTTGCGGGAGCACGAGCGCGGGTGGCCACGAGGCTCGCTGCGCGAAGAGCGGCGCGCGCTCACCGTGGTGGCGCTGGCGCAGCAGGGCGAGCACGAGCGCGCGCAGGCTGCAGCCCGCGCCTTCGAGCGCGAGCACGCGACCTCGATCTTCCTCGAGATGGTGCGCGCCGCGGCGGCGAGCGGTGGAGGTGCCCCATGACCAGTCGACTGCTCCCCTCGGCCATCGTGTTTGTGCTCGCGCTGAGCGCCTGCGTCATCGAGGTGCCGATGGCGCGCTCGGCGCCGGTGCCGCGGCCGCCGCGCGCGCTCTCCGGTACCGGCGCGCTCGACATCCTGGTGGTGCTCGACAACTCGGGCAGCATGGAGGAGGAGCACGAGCAGCTCGCGCGCGCGCTGTTCCGACCCGAGTGCCCCATCCAGGGTCTGAACGCGGTGCCGCAGGGCTTGCAGAACCCGGCGGGGGCCACGCTCGACGATCTCGAGGAGCTCTGCGGCTTCGCGCAGATCCTCGCCGCGTGGGACCGCGACTTCCGCGTCGGCGTCATCACCACCGACGTCAACGCGTGCGACAATGCACTGCCCTCGGTGCAGGGAGGCGAGGGCTGGTCGCGCCCCCAGCGTGGCTGCCTGCAGCCCGTGCCCGGCACCGAGCAGAAGGTGATCGCGCGCGACGACCTCGAGGTCGCCGAGAAGTTCACCAGCATGATCGAGGCGGTCGGCCTCTACGGCTCTCCCTACGAGCGCGGCCTCGACGCCGCCGACCTGTTCCTCGGCGGCCAGACCTTCACCCCGGAGTGCGAGGGCGACCTGGCGCTGTTTCGGCGCACCGACGCCGACCTATTGCTGGTCTTCATCACCGACGAGGACGACTGTAGCCACGGCGACGGGCAGCGCGGCTTTGACGATGAGACCCAGCGCCAGTGCGGCGAGACGCCCGAGCTGTTCACCGGTCATGACCCGAACGGCTGCTACGACCTCGCCGACCAACTGGTGCCCGTGTCCGCCTACGCCGAGCGCTTCCTCGCCTACGCCGGCGCCGGGCACTTCAGCATGCTGACGCTCGGCGGCGCCGTGACGACCGACCTGAACGACGAGGACGCGCCGCACCAGTCGGCGGGCTGTTGGTACGACCCGGTGCTGGAGCGCGCCGACGACACCTGCTGGCCGAGCCGCGGCCTGTCGAGCTTCACCGGCGTCGGCGGCGCGTGCGGGGAAGACACCGCCTCCGCCCGCGACGGCCTGCCGTGCTGCACGGCCGACCCGGCGACGCGCTACCAGGAGATGGCCGCGCTCGTCGACGGCACCACGCGCAGCATCTGCGCGGGCGACTACGTCGGCGCCGTGTCGCGCGCGCTCCAGTAGCGGTCAGTTGCGCCCGACGACGCTGCGGAACTCGCCGGCGATGTTCTGCGGCGCGGCCGCGTACGATTGCGCGACCAGTTGGACCCTGGCCAAGCCGGTGTCGACCGGCGTGAACAACTCGAGAAGGCCGCCGATCACGGCACCCTCGGCGTCGCGCAGCGAGCACGCGGCGCTGTCTGGTCCGAGGTCGATACGCCAACGCGTCGTGAGTGGTAGCCCGGTGAGGTCGAGCGAGAGGTTCGAGCCGTTGCTGCCGTCGGTGTAGAAGCAGACGAAGCGGTTCGCCTCGACTCCAACCCGGTAGCTGGCGTAGTCGCCGAGAGCGATGTCCGCGTAGACCGCGGTGTCGAGCGGCAACTCTGTCGCGGCCATGCCGTCGACGAACAGCGCCACCTCGAGATCGAGGCCGAAGCCGTCGATGACGAACTCCTCGGGAGTCAGCTGCGTGCACTGGGTGAAGCCGTTGACGCCGATGGTGAGCGCCGAGCCGCCCTGCGCGACCGAGCACTCCTCTGCCATCCATACCGGCGAGGCAAAATGGCTGCCGGCGCCGTCGAAGCCTTCCTCGAGGTCGAGGAGGCCGCAGGGTCGCCGCGACGGCGCCGGGCCGGCGATGGCGTTGACACGGGCCGCGCCGGCGCCGCCCTGACCGAGGTAGCGCACGAACGGCACGATCGATCGGTGGTTGCCGCCGAGAGGTGCGCTGGCTGCGGGCTGCCAGGTGGTCCCGTCCGCCGAAACGAGGAAGTCGAGCTGACCGCCGGCCGCGTCGATGCGCCAGAAGGGATAGGCGACGCCGTTGGTCGACAGATCGGCGATCTGGCCCGGGCAAGTGCCGTCGTCGCAGCGCATCACGCGTAGCTGACCGGGCGTACCTTCGAAGTAGATCTCGTCGTTGGCGGCGAGCGAGGAGATGCCGGCGCGCACGTCACTGCCGGGGTCGATGCCCGCGACGTCGACGTGGAACACCAAGGTCTCGTCGCGGAAGTCCACGGCGCGCGTCCCCCGGATGCCGACCGACGAGGAGTTGGCGCCGAGCACCAGCGCGCCGTCGGCGACGCCGAGCGGAGCGCCCTGCTCGGACCACTCGGCGTCGAGCAGGCCGTCCTCGAAGTCGGTGGCATAGGAGGCGATGCCGCCGCAGGCGAGCTCGCCCTCGCCCTCCCCCTCGCCCTCCCCTTCGCCCTCGCCTTCGCCCTCCCCTTCGCCCTCCCCTTCGCCCTCCCCTTCGCCCTCCCCTTCGCCCTCGCCCTCGCCCTCGCCCTCGCCCTCACCCTCGGCGACGGCGGTGCACACGCCTGCCGCGCCGCACGTGGCGCCGCGTGGGCAGTGCTCATCAACGTCACACGGGAGGCGACCGGCCATCAGCCGGCAGCCTCCCGTGGTGACGAACAGTACGAGGACGACAGCCAGCGCGAGCCAGCCGCCTGCCCCTCGCGGCACGCTTCAGCCCTGCTCCGCCGGCTGCGGCGGCGCCTCACCGGTCGGCATGGTGCCGAACACGTCGAGGTCGGTGCCCTCGGCCAGCGTGACCACGGCCTTCTTCCAGTTCTGCCGCATGCCCTGCGAGGAGCCGACGCGCTTGTGCTTGCCGCGGAACACCATGGTCTGCACGTCGGTGACCTTGACCTCGAACAGGCTCTCGATCGCCTTCTTGACGTCGAGCTTGTTGGCCCGACGGTCGACCGCGAACACCACCTTGTTGGCTTCGGCCTTGAGCGCCGAGGCCTTCTCGGTGACGATCGGCTTCTTGATGACGTGGTACAGGCTGTTCATGGCTTCTCCCCTCCTTCGCCGAGGAGACGCTGCGTGATGGTCGCCACCGCCGCCTCGGTCATCACCAAGGACGGGTAGCGCAGCAGGTCGACCACGTTGAGGCCGGAGACGTTCAAGTAGCGCGAGTCGGCCAGGTTGCGCGCCGACTTCGCGAGCTTCTCGTTGTCGCCGTCGACGATGAGCGTGGCGCCGGTCTTGAGCGCGTCGATGGCGCTCTTGACCGTCTTGGTCTTGGTCTCCTTGAGCTCGAAGCTCTTGACCACGCGGAGGTTGCCCTCCTTGACCTTGAGCGTCAGCGCGGTGGCGAGCGCGGCGCGGCGCTTGGCCTTCGGCATGGCGAACTCGTAGTCGCGCGGCTTGGGCGCGAAGGCGACGCCGCCGCCGCGCATGTGGGGCGCCTTGAGATCGCCCTGACGCGCGTTGCCGGTGTGCTTCTGCCCGTAGGGCTTCTTGGTGGTCCCGTTCACTTCCGTGCGGGTCTTGACCGACTGCGTGCCGCGGCGAGCCTTGGCGCGCTGCCACTCGACCACCTCGGTGAGCAGGTACTTCTTGATCGGCGCCGCGAAGACCTGGTCGTTCAGCTCGATGGAGCCGACCTTCTTCCCGGAGAGATCGATGACGTCGTGGTTTGCCATGGGTGTCTCCGGCTCAGCTCTTGATCTCGACGTCGACGCCGGCGGACAGGTCGAGCTTCATCAGCGCGTCCAGTGTCTGCTGGGTCGGTTCGAGGATGTCGAGCAGGCGCTTGTGGGTGCGGATCTCGAACTGCTCGCGCGACTTCTTGTCGACGAACGGTCCGCGCAGCACGGTGAAGCGGTTGATCTTGGTCGGCAGCGGGATCGGCCCGGCCACCTGAGCGCCGGTGCGCTTGGCGGTCTCGACGATCTCCGAGGCCGACTGATCGAGCAACCGATAGTCGTAGGCCTTGAGGCGAATGCGGATCTTGTTGGCGGCCATGGCTACTCCACGATCTCGGTGACGACGCCTGAGCCGACGGTGCGGCCGCCTTCGCGGATGGCGAAGCGCAACTGAGCGTCCATGGCGACCGGGGTGATCAGCTCCACCGTCATGGTGACGTTGTCGCCCGGCATCACCATCTCGGTGCCCTCTTTGAGGGTGATGGTGCCGGTGACGTCGGTGGTGCGGAAGAAGAACTGCGGGCGGTAGTTGGTGAAGAACGGCTTGTGACGGCCGCCCTCCTCCTTGGTCAGCACGTAGACCTCGCCCTTGAACTTCTTGTGCGGCGTGATC
>JACOUT010000009.1 GCA_016177705.1 Deltaproteobacteria bacterium | reverse complement strand
TTGAGGGTGATGGTGCCGGTGACGTCGGTGGTGCGGAAGAAGAACTGCGGGCGGTAGTTGGTGAAGAACGGCTTGTGACGGCCGCCCTCCTCCTTGGTCAGCACGTAGACCTCGCCCTTGAACTTCTTGTGCGGCGTGATCGAGCCGGGCTTGCACAGCACCTGGCCGCGCTCGACCTCTTCCTTCTTGGTGCCGCGCAGCAGGCAGCCGATGTTCTCGCCCGCGCGACCCTCGTCGAGCAGCTTCCTGAACATCTCGACGCCCGTCACCGTCGTCTTCTGCGTGTCCTTGAAGCCGACGATCTCAATCTCGTCGCCCACCTTGACCATGCCGCGCTCGACGCGACCGGTGACCACCGTGCCGCGGCCCGAGATCGAGAACACGTCCTCGATGGGCATCAAAAACGGCTTGTCGATCTCACGCTGTGGCGTCGGGATGTAGCTGTCGATCGCGTCCATCAGCTTCATGATCGACGGCACGCCGAGCTCGCCCTTGTCGCCCTCGAGCGCCTTGAGCGCCGAGCCGCGGATCATCGGGATGTCGTCGCCGGGGAACTTGTACGCCTTCAACAGCTCGCGCACCTCGAGCTCGACCAGGTCGAGCAGCTCGGGGTCGTCGACCATGTCGCACTTGTTCAGGTACACGACGATGTAGGGCACGCCGACCTGGCGGGCGAGCAGGATGTGCTCACGCGTCTGCGGCATCGGGCCGTCGGCCGCGCTGACGACGAGGATGGCGCCGTCCATCTGCGCCGCGCCCGTGATCATGTTCTTCACGTAGTCGGCGTGGCCGGGGCAGTCGACGTGCGCGTAGTGGCGCTTCTCGGTCGAGTACTCCAGGTGGGCGGTGTTGATGGTGATGCCGCGCTCGCGCTCCTCGGGCGCCTTGTCGATGGCGTCGTACGCCATGAACTGCGCGCGACCGAGCTCCGCCATGCACTTGGTGATGGCAGCCGACAGCGTGGTCTTGCCGTGGTCGACGTGACCGATGGTGCCGACGTTGACGTGGGGCTTGTCGCGGTTGAACTTTTCCTTCGACATGACGTGCTCCTGATGAGTTGGCGCGCTCTTAGGGCGCTCCCCACGACGACGCAAGAGCGGCTGCCCGTATTGGCTGTGCAGAAAAAAGGGCCCCGCTTGCGCGGGGCCCTTTCACTTGGAGCTGCCACCCAGGATTGAACTGGGGACCTCGTCCTTACCAAGGACGCGCTCTACCATCTGAGCTATGGCAGCGTTGGAGCGGGGTACGGGATTCGAACCCGCGACATCCAGCTTGGAAGGCTGATGCTCTACCAGCTGAGCTAACCCCGCATGCGGATGTCGATGTCGTCGCTAGTTCTCCTGTTGCGTTGTCGTCCTCTTGTTCTTGTTACTCGTCGTCGTCAAGGGCGGGTGGTGGTGGGGGTAGGATTCGAACCTACGAAGTCGTGAAGACGTCAGATTTACAGTCTGATCCCGTTGGCCGCTTGGGTACCCCACCGAACAGTTCCCTCTCCCGTCGTCGAAGCTGGCGACGGGACTCGAACCCGTGACCTCCTGCTTACAAGGCAGATGCTCTACCAGCTGAGCTACGCCAGCATTGGCATCGTACCTAACGGCACCGGTGCGCGGGTGTCAAGGTACGTCGGCGCTGGTCGCCTTCAGCGCTTCGCCTTGGCGGCCGGCGCTGCGCGCGCGAACGGGCTCGCGCGGCCATCGCCTTTCCCGTCGGCGGCGATGCCCAGGTACTTCTTGACGCGCGCGACGTCGAGGTGGACGCCGAGGCGCGCCAGGCACAGCAGCAGGTGGAAGCGGATCGAGGTCGAGATGGGCGCGTGCGGGTCGGCCAAGTCGCGCTCGATCATGCCGGCGAGCTGGTCGCGCAGCGCGCCCATGACGCGCGCGCCCTCGCGGTTTTGATCGAGGATCATGGCGAGGGCACGCACGGCGGCGTCCTTTTGATCCGAGAAGCCGCCCACCAGGTGCGGCGACAAGTGCGGGATGGAGGTGAGCCGTCCGATCTTGCCGATGGCGATCAGGCAGTCGACGACGCGGAAGGCGCTCGACAGCGCGATCTCGAGCGCGGGCAGGGCGCGCGCGTCGCCGATCTCACCGAGCGCCCAAATTACCCAGCGCGACTCGTAGAAGCGCTCCGGCGAGACCAGGCCCATCAGCGCGGGCACCGCGAAGGTCGCGCGCCCAAAGCCGAGCAGGCGCGCGGCGGTCGCCACCACGCCTGGATCGTCGTCACCGAGGCGCCGAAGCTGCTCGGCGAGGAAGCCCTGATCGCCGCTGATGGCCAGCGTCTTGGCCAACAGCGCCTCGAGCTCGGCCTCGCCCGACTTCGCCTTGAGCACCGCGCGCAGGCGCTCGTGGGTGCCCTTGGGCGCCGTGTTGCCGGCGAGCACGTGCGCGAGCGCGTCGGCGGCGTCGGCGCTCTCGCGCGCGGTGCCGCGCTCGACCAGCGCGAGCAGCCGGTCGACGGCGCGCGGGCCCTCGCCGATCAGCGCCACCAGCGGATGGGTCGCCGGCGGCGGCAGCAGCGCCCGGTCGAGGCGGCCGAGCGCGCCGACCAGCTCCTCGGCGAAGTCGCGCTCGGCTTTCTTGGTGAGGCCGAACGCCTTCTTGAACGCATCCTCGCCGAGAAGGGGTGTGGTCATACGAATCTCCTCGGCGAGGCCAGGAGAGAGACCCTGGCGCTACTGCGGGTCGATGGTCAAGCCCCACGACACCAGGTTGCCGACGTCTTGCCCGGCGAGGTCGACGATCTTGAGCTGCCAGTCGCCCTTCATGTCCTTGCCCTTGAGCGCGGCCAGGTCGTCGATGGAGCGCAGGTCGGCGCCATAGACGCCGACGATGTCGTCGGTCTCGCGGCCGCCGCGCGCGTGCAGCTTGACCTTGGTGCCGTCGGGCGCGACCAGCGCGATGTCGAGGTCGCCGATGTACGTGTGGCGTACATCGATGGCCACCTTGATGTCCTTGACCTTGCCGGTGCGCGCCACCGTGATGGTGTCGGCGATGCCGGTCGGGTCGTTGTCGGGGATGGAGGCGCTCGGCTGGCGCGTGACGTTGACCGGGCCCGTGCCGGTGCCGCCGCCCGAGCCGCCGGTGCCGCCGGTGCCACCGGTGCCGCCGGTGCCGGCGTTCTTCAGCTTGTCGACGTCCGCGCGCCAGGTCGCCTCGTCGGCGTAGACGTAGCGCTTGCCCTGGTCGACGATGGTGAAGACCTTCTTGCCGTCCTTGGCCTTGAGGCCGAGGTAGATGAGGTCGGTCAGATCCTGGATGGCGCCGAGCGACGCCACCTTACCGGCGCCGAGGTCGACCACGCCGCGTTCGGCCATGGCACGGTTGACCCACCAGTTGCCGCGCTCCGAGATGAGCGGCGCGATGCGCGGGTTGTCGGCCCAGTAGAAGTCGACGGCGGCGCGGATCTCCATCGAGTCGACGATGCGGCCCTCGTCGTCGAGCTTGTGCAGGTAGGTGCCGACCTTGCCGGAGCCGAAGGTGGCGTCGATGGTGACGCTCTCGCGCTCCCACTTACCGTCGGGCGAGCGCCACTCGAGGTTGCGGCGGATGCCGTGGATCTCGCCGTTCCACACCTGCATGCCGGTGGACGAGTCGGTGGCGATCTTGCGGCCGGTGCGCACCGCCTCTTCGACCATGGCGAGCTTGGCCTGCACGTCGTCGCCGGCCTCGAGCTCCTTGCCGAGCGAGACGCCGCGCAGCTTGCCGAGCGATCGGCTCGAGCCCTCCTGGGCTACGAATTTGCCGTTCTGCTCGACGAACCTGGTGTCGACGATCGACAGCTCCTTGCTGGCCGGATCGAAGTAGACGCGCTGCAGCTGGCGGCCGGCGATGTCGGTCAGCTCGGTGCCGATCAGGATCTTGGCTCCGGTGTTGACCGTGGGATCGATCTCGAAGCGCACCTTGGACTCGATGGGGCGGCCGCGGTCATCGAAGGTGTAGCCGTCGGTGGTGCCGCCGAGCTTGCGACCGGTCGCGTCCATGGTGGCGACGTCGGGATCCTGTGGGTCGACGCGCACGTCGGTGTTGTCGACGAAGGACTCGTTTCGGTCGTCGGCCTTCTTCGGGTTGAACGCGCTGTCGACGTTGAGTAGGCGCGCGGGGGCGTTCTTCTCGGACAGCGTGTCGAGGCGGATGGGCAACTCGAAGTTGGTGCGGTCCGTCGCCAAGCTCATGGTGGTCGGGCGATCGTCGTTGCGCCCGCCGGCAAAGTTGGTCTCGCCGAAGCGACGCGTGCCGCTGCCGCTCTGCGCGCGGTAGACGTCGTCGAAGTTGAGCAGTGCCGCCAGCGCCTCGAGCTGCATCTCGCGCGAGAACTCGGTGGTCTTCTTGGTGTCCGACCTGAACTCGGTGACGCCGCGCGAGCTGCCCATGTCGGCGAGCAGCGTCTCGATCAGCGCCTTGATGTCGCAGTGCCCCCACCAGCCGGTGTCGACCTGGTTGGCGTTGACCATGCGGTTGCCGTCCCAGTCGTAGCGGAAGCTCTGGCGCAACTGCTCGTTCGGCAGCGCGCGGCGGAACGTGAGCTGCGAGATGGGCGTCTTGCGCAGTGCAGTCACTTCGGGGTCGGTGAGCTGCGTGCGGCTACCCTCCCAGAAGTACTGGGTGCCGTCGCGGTAGGCGTGGCGGCCGTTGCTCTCGAGCAGCTCGTAGCGGACGGTGTTCGAGTTGTCCGAGTCCTTGGTCATCGAGGCGACGTGGCGGCTCGCCTTGTCGATGGCGACCAGGCCCAGGCTGCCCTCGATGTCGTCCTCCTGCACGTTGCCGTGCGGCGTGTATTTGTGAGTGAAGATGAAGTCGATCTGGTTTTGGATATAGGGCCGCTTGGGGTCGTTTGGCGGCAGGGCCTCGAGCATCTTCTCGAACACGTGCACGAAGGCGGCGTCGTGGCCGTAGGACCAGTAGGTGCCGGTGTCGGCGCGGTCGAAGTCGTGGGCGCGGCCGCGGAAGGCGTCGCGGTACGCCGCGTTGATCGCCTTGCGTGCCTCCTTGGCGTCGGTGCCCGACAGCGAGGTGCGCCCGAGCTCGCGCTGCATCTCGTTGAAGAACTGCTCGAGGCGGCGGCCGGTGAGGTTGAGGTACGAGTAGTTGCTGCGGTCGGCCTCGGGCAGCTTCGCCAAGAGGGCCGCCTTGTCGGCGAGCAGGTACGTCTTGTTGGCGTCGAACAGCGCCGTCAGCTTGGCCTTGAAGTCAGCGGCCGTGCGGATGGCCGCGAGCTCCGCCTGCGGGATGGTCGCGATGGTGTCCTTCGGCTCCGGATCGGCGATGTCGCGGCGGCGGAGCTGGAAGTCGGGCAGGAACTGCCCACCCTGCGACGAGGCGAAGGTGATCTCGTGCGACGACGTCGACACCACCTTGGAGCCGTCCTGCGCCAGCAGCGTGCCCTGCAGGCCGCCGGTCGACGGCGTGGGCGTCGGCGTGGGCGTCGGCGTCGGGGTCGGGGTGACCGTGCCGCCGATGGAGGCGAGCCACTGATCGAAGCCGAGCCCACGCGAGGCGCTGCCCAGGGTGACGGTGGCGCAGCGCGCCTTGATGTCGTCGAGCACGGCCGCGTTGACGTTGGCGTGCGTGCCGATCTCGAGGATCCAGGCAGCCTCCGCTCGCGAGATCTGGGTGCCCACCAGGCCCCAGTTGTTGGCCAGGATGCGCTGCAGCTCGGCAGCGGTGGCCTGCGGCGGGGTGGCGGGGAACTTGGAGTCGGGGCGGCCAAGGCCGGTGCGGAGGCTGGAGACGTTGACGACAGGCACGATGCACCTCAGAGACGTGGGCTACCACGGAGTGACACGGCAATTAGCCACAGTAACTACCCGACCTGTCGCGCTTTTGGCGCGCAGAGCGGCACAAAGCCGGGGCCGGGCCGGATCGTCGCAAATATCGGGAAATGTAGGTGCGGGTTGCTCCGCGCTCGTGAACGCGGCGGCGCCGCGCCCTCAACTTGGGACTTCGGTCACTCCGAGTCCCGCAGGCGCTCCATGACCTCCGAGTAGGAGGTTGCGTGCACGAGCGTGCTCATCTGACCGCGGTACTTCTCGACCAGGTCGCTTCGGCGCCGCTCTTTGGCGTCCTTGAGGGCGACGTGCAGCTGCACGTAGGCGCGCTCGGAGTTGATGAAGAAGGTGAGGGCGTCGAGCGCCACGCGCACCGACGAGCGCGTCACCGAGGAGGTTTTGCGCTCGAACTGGAATTCGGCGCCGTGTGAATTCTTCATGCGCAGGGTCGCCACTGCCAGCGCGTCGGAGCGTCGGCCCTGCGCCTCGTCGAAGCCGGAGCCGACGCGGAAGTCGGTGACGGCCACGGTCTTGAGCGACGGGTACTCGTCACCAAAGCGCCGGGTCAGGCCGTCGAACACCGCGTCGACCAGGCCGACGCCCTTGCCCTCGAGATCGATCAGCTCGCCCGAGCCCGAGCGGGAGAGACGGACCTTGGCGGTGACGCCGTCCTTGTCCTCGACCAGCTCCATGCGCTCGAGCGCGAAGTGCAGGTAGTTCTCGCCCAGGATCTCGCGCGTCACGGCGGCGACGCGCTGCGCCTCCGGGTCGAGGATGGACGGGTAGTTGAGGGTGCTGCTCATGCGCCGCCTTCGCGTGTGGGGGAGCGCTACTACGGTACCGAGCGCGCGTCACGACCCGCAAGGCGCGGCGCGCCGCCGCACATCGCGAGCCCGCGGTGGTCGCTTCGCGGGAGGCTTGCCGACCGGCCACACCCCCGTTAGGGTGCGCCGCGTTTCCACCCACCCCGCGCGCAGCGCGGCACACCACGCCGTATCACCGGCAAACAGAGGTGCACCATGGCTCGGAAGAAGCTCGCGATGATCGGCGCAGGTCAGATCGGCGGAACCCTCGCGCTCTTGGCCGCGCAGAAGAACCTCGGCGACGTGGTGCTGTTCGACGTCTTTGGCGGCGTCGCCAAGGGCAAGGCGCTCGACCTGAACCAGATGGGCGCGCTCGACGGCAGCGACGTGCAGCTCGTCGGCAGCGACCAATACGCCGACATCGCCGGCGCCGACGTCTGCATCGTCACTGCCGGCTTCCCGCGCAAGCCGGGCATGAGCCGCGACGACCTGCTTACCAAGAACCTCGAGGTCATCCACCAGGTCGCCGACGGCATCAAACAGTATGCGCCGAAGGCCTTCGTCATCTGCATCACCAACCCGCTCGACGTCATGGTGTGGGCGCTGCAGAAGCGTTCGGGCCTGCCGCCCAACATGGTGTGCGGCATGGCGGGCGTGCTCGACAGCGCGCGCTTCCGCGCCTTCCTCGCCTGGGAGCTCGGCATCTCGCGCGACGACGTGCACGCCTTCGTGCTCGGTGGCCACGGCGACGACATGGTGCCGTTGCCGCGCTTCTCGACCGCCGCCGGCATCCCGCTGCCCGAGCTGGTCGCCATGGGCATGCTCAAGCAAGAGAAGCTCGACGCCATCATCGATCGCACGCGCAAGGGCGGCGGCGAGATCGTGGCGTTGCTCGGCAACGGCTCGGCGTTCTATGCGCCGGCGCTCTCGGGCATCGAGATGGCCGAGGCGTACCTGTTCGACAAGAAGCGCGTGCTGCCGTGCGCGACGCGCCTGAACGGCCAGTACGGTGTCGACGACGGCACCTTCATCGGCGTGCCGGTGATCATGGGCGCCGGCGGCGTCGAGAAGGTCATCGAGGTCCGCCTCGACGCGGGCGAGAAGGCGGCGTTCGCCAAGTCGATCGAGAGCGTCAAGAAGACCGTGGGTGAGGCGCAGGCGCTGATGGCCAAGTAGCTACGTCGTCGGGAGAGGTGCTGGGATGTCAGACGGAGAACGGGTCGTCCGCGGTGCGTTGCCGGTCGGCCGGCTGGTCGGCGATTTCCTCGGGAGCAGCGTCGGCGCCAAGGTGATCATGGCGCTCACCGGCGTGGTGCTGTGGTCCTTCTTGATCGGCCACCTGGTGGGCAACCTCCAGATCTTCCAGGCGCCCGACGCCATCAACGGCTACGCGGTGTTCCTGCACACGGTCGGGCACGGCGCCGCCCTCTGGTTGGTGCGCGCGGCGCTGCTCGGCTGTCTGCTGGCGCACATCGCCATGGGCATGCGCCTCACCGCGCTCAACCGCGCCGCGCGGCCCATCGCCTACGCCAAGAAGAAGCGCCTGCGCACCACCCCTGCGGCGCTGTGGATGGCGGCGAGCGGCGTGCTCCTGTTCATGTTCCTGGCCTTCCACCTGGCCCACTTCACCATCGGGCTCGTCGACCCGTCCTCCTTCGGTCTCAAAGACGCCGAAGGGCAGATGGACGTCTACAAGATGGTCTGGATCGCGTTCAAGAACCCGGTGGTCGTCGTCACCTACGTGGTGGCGCAGTTTTTCGTGCTCTCGCACCTGATGCACGGCACCGCCAGCCTCTGGCAGTCGATCGGCGTCAACCACGGGGTGTGGACGCCGGTGTTGTCGGGGGTCGGCAAGGCGATCGCGCTGTTCATCTTCGTCGGCAACCTGGCCATCCCGGTCGTCATCTTGATCGCGTGGGGCAAGCCATGAGCGGCGCCATCGACATTACCGCCTCCGACCTCAAGCTCGAGAGCAAGGCGCCCACGGGCCCGCTCGCGGAGAAGTGGTCCAAGCACAAGTTCGACCTCAAGCTGGTCAACCCGGCCAACAAGCGGCGCTACCGCGTCATCGTCGTCGGCTCCGGGCTCGCGGGCGCGTCCGCCGCGTCGTCGCTCGGCGAGCTTGGCTACCACGTCGACTGCTTCTGCTTTCAGGACTCGCCGCGGCGCGCACACTCGATCGCGGCGCAGGGCGGCATCAACGCCGCCAAGAACTACCAAAACGACGGCGACAGCATCTTTCGCCTCTTCTACGACACCATCAAGGGCGGCGACTTCCGCGCGCGCGAGGCCAACGTCCACCGGCTCGCCGAGTGCTCCGTCGACATCATCGACCACTGCACCGCGCTCGGCGTGCCCTTCGCGCGCGAGTACGGCGGCCAGCTGGCGAACCGCTCCTTCGGCGGCGCGCAGGTCTCGCGCACCTTCTACGCGCGCGGCCAGACCGGACAGCAGCTCTTGCTCGGCGCCTACTCGTCGTTGTCGCGCATGATCGAGCTCGGGCGCGTCAAGATGCACTCGCGCGCCGAGATGCTCGACCTGGTGCTGGTCGACGGGCACGCCAAGGGCATCGTCACGCGCGATCTGGTGTCTGGCGAGATCAAGGCGTGGGCGGCCGACGCGGTGGTGCTCGCCACGGGCGGCTACGGCAACGTCTTCTACCTGTCGACGAACGCGCAGGGCTGCAACGTCACGGCGACCTACCGCGCCTACAAGCGCGGCGCCGCCTTCGCCAACCCATGCTTCACGCAGATCCACCCGACCTGCATCCCGGTGCACGGCGATCAGCAGTCGAAGCTGACGCTGATGTCCGAGAGCCTGCGCAACGACGGGCGCATCTGGGTGCCCAAGGCCAAGAGCGACACGCGCGGCGCAGCGCAGATCCCCGAGGCCGAGCGCGACTACTACCTCGAGCGCAAATACCCGAGCTTCGGCAACCTGGTGCCGCGCGACATCGCCTCGCGCGCCGCCAAGCAGGTGTGCGACGAGGGCAGGGGCGTGGGCCCGGGCGGGCTCGGCGTCTACCTCGACTTCGCCAAGGCCATCTCGGAGAAGGGCAAGCGCGACATCGAGGGCAAGTACGGCAACTTGTTCGACATGTACGCCAAGATCACGGCGGAGGACCCGTACGCGACGCCGATGCGCATCTACCCCGCGGTGCATTACACGATGGGCGGGCTGTGGGTCGACTACAACCTGATGTCGAACGTGCCCGGCCTGTTCGTGCTCGGCGAGGCGAACTTCTCCGACCACGGCGCCAACCGGCTTGGCGCGTCGGCGCTGATGCAGGGCCTGTCCGACGGCTACTTCGTCATCCCCTACACCGTCGGCGGCTACCTGGCGGGCGAGAAGCCGGGCAAGGCCGGCGTCGACCACGCCGCGTTCGGCGAGGTGGTGTCGACGGTGAAGTCGCGTAGCCACAAGCTGCTCTCCATCCAGGGCAACAAGTCGCCGCGGCAGTTCCACAGGGCGCTCGGCCAGATCATGTGGGAGCGCTGCGGCATGGCGCGCAACGCCGCCGGTCTCGAGAAGGCGGTGACCGACATCCGCGCGCTGCGCGCCGAGTTCTGGGAGAACGTCAAGGTCTTGGGTGACGGCAGCGCCGTCAACACCTCGCTCGAGATGGCCGGCCGCGTCGCCGACTTCCTCGAGTTCGGCGAGATCATGTGCGTCGACGCGTGGCACCGCCAGGAGAGCTGCGGTGGTCACTTCCGAGAGGAGTTCCAGACCGAGGAGGGCGAGGCGCGCCGCGACGACGACGGCTTCGCCTACGTGGCGGCCTGGATGCACCGCGGCGACGGCAAGGTGCCGAGCCTGGCCAAGGAGCCGCTCTCCTTCGAGAACGTCAAGCTGAGCCAGCGGAGCTACAAGTGAGCACGCAGAAGAACATGAACCTGACGCTGCAGGTGTGGCGCCAGAAGTCCAAGCGCGACGCCGGCGGCTTCAAGACCTACCAGGCGAAGAACATCTCGCCCGATCAGAGCTTCCTCGAGATGCTCGACGTCGTGAACGAGGATCTGATCGCCAAGGGCGAGGAGCCGATCGCGTTTGATCACGACTGCCGCGAGGGCATCTGCGGCATGTGCTCGCTGTTCATCAACGGCGCGCCGCACGGCGGCTTCCCCGGCACCACCACTTGCCAGTTGCACATGCGCCACTTCAAGGACGGCGACGAGATCACCATCGAGCCCTGGCGCGCCAAGCCGTTTCCGGTCTTGAAGGACCTGATCGTCGACCGCACCTCCTTCGATCGACTGGTGCAGGCGGGCGGCTACATCAGCGTCAACACCGGCGGCGCTCCCGACGCCAACGCGGTGCCCATCCCCAAGAAGGACGCCGACCTGGCGATGGACGCGGCCTCGTGCATCGGCTGCGGCGCCTGCGTGGCGGCGTGCCCGAACGCGTCGGCCATGCTGTTCGTCAGCGCCAAGATCTCACAGTTGCGGCACCTGCCGCAGGGCGAGGCGGAGCGCAAGAAGCGCGCGCTCAACATGCTCAACCGCGCCGATCAGGAGGGGTTCGGCTCCTGCCGCAATCACTTCGAGTGCGAGGCGGCCTGCCCCAAGGACATCCCGCGCCGCGTGATGGCAGAGGCCTATCGCGACTACATCGAGGCGAGCGCGCTGCGGGAGGAGTGAGCGCTCACCCGCTCAGCATGCGCGCGCCGAAAAGCCGCGCGGCCAGCACCGTCAGCACTGCCGCGAGCGCGAGCTGAACGCCGCCGTTTGCGAGCCAGTGCACCAGCTCGACGTCCTCGCCGCGCAACAGCCGCATGGCCAGGATCGATTCGCCGAGGAATGGCACGGCGCAGTTCCACAGCGAGGGCTGCTGCGGGAACAGGGACACGATCACGCCCGGCAGCACCGGCACCAGGATGATGAAGCCGAGCGTCGCCTGCGCGGTCTTGGTGTTCTTCGACAGCACGCCGACCACGACCTGCAGCGCCGCTGCTGCCAGCGCGGTTGGCACGAACAGCGCCAGGTAGCCGAAGGCGACGCGCGGGGCGACGCGCAGATCGAGCCCGATCTCCTCGAAGGGGATGGCCGGCACGACGACGGCGAAGGCGAGCAGCCCGACGGCGAGCGAGAGCAGCCCGAACACCGCGGTGGCCGCGATCTTGGCGAGCACGAGCACGCGCGGCGCCACCGGGTTCAACAGCAGCGGTTCAAGCGTGCCGCGCTCCCGCTCGCCCGCCGTGACGTCGATGGCGACGTAGGTGCCGCCGAGGAAGCAGGCCATCAGCAAGAACAGCGGCAGGCTCGCGAGCAACAGCGCCTTCTTCGCGTCCTTGGCGCCAACGTCGACGCGCGAGACCGCGATGGCGGCGACGAGCTGGGGATCGACGCCGCGCGCCAGCAACCGCAGCGCGCCGATGGTCTGGCCGTACTGACGCAGAAGGCCCTCGGTGCGATCGAGCAAGGGCGCAGCGTTCTGGCGCGAGGGATCGCAGATGATCTCGACCGGCGCTGGCGTGCCCGCGCGTAACGCCGCGCCGAAGGAGCTGTCGAGGCGCAGCACCAGGTCGACCGTGCCCTCCTTCACCGCGGCCTCGGGATCGGCAGGCGGCGCCTGCACCTCGACGCCCTGCTGGCCGAGCCAGCGCACCAGCTCGGGCGCGTGCTCGCCCCCGACCACCGGGATCTGCGGCGTGCGCGACTTCACCTCGGCGTCCTTGAGGGCGAAGAACACACCCACCAGCATCAAGGGCCCGAGCAGCGGCATCACCAGCGCGGTCGAGAGCGCGCGCCGATCGCGCAGGTTGTCGACGCACTCCTTCGTGAAGACGACGCCAAAGGCGCTCATGCGAGGCCCTCCTCAGTGCCGACCGCGGCGACGAACGCGTCCTCGAGCTGCTGCTTGCCGGTCTTCTCCTTGAGGGCCTCGAGCGTGCCGTGGGCGGTGACGCGCCCGGCCGCGATCACCACCACCTCGTCGCACAGCGCGGCGACCTCCTGCATGACGTGCGAGGAAAACACCACGCAGCGCCCGTCCGCCTTCAGGCGGCGCACCAGCTCGCGCATCGCGCGCGTGCCCTTGACGTCGAGGCCGGCGGTCGGCTCATCGAGGATGACGTTCTGCGGCTCGTGCACCAGCACGCGCGCGATGGCGACCTTGAGCTTCTGACCCTGCGAGAAGCCCTCGGTACGCCGATCGAGGAAGTCACCCATGTCGAGCACGGCCGTGAGGTGGTCGAGTCGCGCAGCGATGACGTCGTCGGTGAGGCCGTGCAGGCGGCCGAAGTAGTACACGTGCTCGCGCGCGCTCAGGCGCGCGTACAACCCGTGGCTGTGCGGCAGGGCGCCGATGGCGCGGCGCACGGCGAGCGGCGCCGCGCGGGTGTCGGTGCCGTCGACGGTGGCGGAGCCTTGGTCGGGCAGCAACAGGCCGGCGGCCATGCGCAGCGACGTGGTCTTGCCGGCGCCGTTTGGCCCGAGCACGCCGGTGATGGCGCCGTCGCGCGCCGAAAAGGAGACGCCGCGCAGCGCGTGCACCGCGCCGAAGTGCTTGTGGACCTCGACCAGCTCGATCATGGCGCGGGCCCCAGCGCGTCGATGAACAGCGGCAAGGGGCCGATGCGCGCGGCGCACGAGACGTCGAGCGCGGCCGGGTCGGGCCGAGCGAGGAAGCGCGCGACCAGCTCGGGCGCGCAGCCGCGCACCACCACGTTGTGCGCGACGCCGCTGGCCTTGACGTGCACTGAGCGTGGCAGCGCGCGCGCCGCGGCGTCGCCCCACGCGGGCGGCGTCACGGGGTCGGCCTCGCCCGAAAGGAGCAACGCCGGGGTGGGCGAGGGCACGTCGTCGTGAAAGGTGGGCGGCACCGCGGCGTGCGGGAACACGCTGCATGCGCTCTGCAGCTCGGCCTCGAAGCCCGCAAACAGGGCCTCGGCGTCGCCCGCGCCGAGAAAGGGTTGGTCCTCCGCGCACAAGACCGCGAGCTGCATGCCGTCGGCGACGCCGGCTTCGAGCCGCTCGGCGAGCAGCGCCTGCGCCAGCAGCGGCGCGACGTCACCGGCGTCAGCCTGCGCGAGCAGCGTCGGCAACAGCGCCGCGCTCTCCTCCGCGTAGAGCATGAGCCGGACCACGGCGATGAGCGTGCGGCGGTCGAGCGACGCGTTCAAGCGCTTGCCGGTGGTGGGGTGCACGAGCGCGACGGGGCCGGCCCTGGGCGCGCGTTGCAGCAGTGTCCGGAGCAGGTCGGGCAACGGCTCGCGCCGCGGGCAGCCCGGGGTCTTGGCGCAGCGCGCGTCGAGCAGCGCGAGCGCGGCCTCGGCGTCCTTGGCCGCATGCTCGCCGATCACCATCGAGGCCGGCACCACGCCGTCGAGAACCAGCGCCCGTGCGCGGCCGGGAAAGAGCCGGTCGTAGGTGAGCGCGAGGCGCGTGCCGTAGGAGATGCCCACCAGGTTGAGCCGCTCGGCGCCGAGCGCGATGCGCAGATCCTCGAGGTCGCGCGCGATGGCCTCGGTGGTGATCAAGCGCGGATCGAGCGGCAGGGCGCCCGCGCAGCGCGCGAGGCGCGCGCGCTCCTCCTCGAGCGTGCGCGCGAGGCGCGTCGCGATGTCCGCGCCGTCGCTGCAACTGAGCTTGCCCGAGCGCCCGGTGCCGCGCGGGTCGAACAGCACGACGTCGCGGTCCTTGCGGGCGCGGTCGAGCGCCGCCTCGACGATGGCCGCGACCTCGGTGCCGGCCTGGCCCGGGCCGCCCGGCAGGACCACGATGGGGTCGGGAGCGGTGCGATCGCCGGTGGCCTCGAGCACCGCATAGCCGATCGAGAGACGTCCGACGCCGGGCGCTGCGCGATCCTTCGGTACCTCGACGGCGCCACACCGTGCGCGCGTCGCCGGCAGGCCAGGCGAGGTGAGCACGCAGGGCGTGAGCGGCGGCGCAGCGGTGAGCGCCGACCAGATCACGAGCGTGGCGAGGTCTGCGGCCATGTCGGCGTCCCTGTCAGCGCCCCTTGAAGAGCGGCGGCCGCTTCTCGGCGAAGGCCTTGAGCGCCTCGAGGCGATCCTCGGTGGTGAGCGTCAGCTCGTAGGCGCGCTGCTCGAGCAAGAGGCCCTCGGAGATGCCGGCGCCGATGCCGCCGTCGATAGCTGCCTTGGCGGCCTCGACGGCGATGGGCGCGTTCTTCGCGATCTCGGCCGCGATCGCCTCGCACTTGGCGAGCGCGCCGCCCGCCTCGACGACGTGGGTGCACAGGCCCCAGGCCAAGGCGTCGTCGGCGGACAGCCGCCGCGCGGTGAAGATCAGCTCCTTGGCGCGCGCCGCGCCGATCAAGCGCGGCAGCCGCTGAGTGCCTCCGGCGCCCGGGATGATGCCGAGCGACACCTCGGTGAGGCCGGCCTTGGCGTTCTTGCCGAGCACGCGCATGTCGCAGGACAGCGCCAGCTCGAGCCCGCCGCCGAAGGCGACACCCTCGACGGCCGCGAGCGTGGGCACCGGCACGCGCTCTACCAGATCCATGATGCCGCGGATCTTGCGCAGGAAGACGCGCGTCTGCTCGGGCTTCATGCCCGCGCGCTCCTTCAGGTCTGCCCCCGCCGAGAAGGCGCGCTCGTTGCCGGCGAGGATGAGCGCGCGCACGTCTCGTCGCACGCACGCCGCCTCCACCTCGTCCCAGAGCGCGTCGAGCAGCGCGCCGTTCATCGCGTTCATGGCTTCTGGCCGCGCCATCGTCAGCGTGACCACACCGCCTGTTTCGCGCCTCTCGACGAGACCAGCCATGAGCGACCTCCGCGGCGCTCGTTAGCACGGGTCTTGGTTGGCGTCAGCCGAAGCCGCGCAGCACGCGCAGGCGGCCGTCCTCGACGGCGACGATGGCGACCAGTTGCTCGCCGTGGTGCGCCACCGCGGCGGCGGTGTCGGGGGCCGACCAGGGCACGCGTTTTCCTTGGCGCAACGCCGCCGTCGTCGCCTCGTCGACGGGGATCAGCGTCACCGCGCGCAGCGCAGCCGGGCCCGTGCGCAGCGCGGCGCGGGCGGCCGCGGCGTCTTCGAGCGCCGTGAGCGGGATGGCGTCGTCGAGCGTCCAGGGGCCCGCGGCGGTGCGCCGCAAGGCCGACAGGTGCGCGGGCACCCCGAGCGCGCGGCCGAGGTCGCGCGCGAGCGCGCGCACGTAGGTCCCCTTGGAACAGTGCACGTCGACGACCGCGTCGGGCGCGCGCCACGAGACCAGCTCGAGCGCACGGATCTCGACTTCGCGTGCCTCGAGCACCACCGCCTCGCCGCGCCTCGCCTTGTGGTAGGCGCGCTCGCCCTCGACGTGAATGGCGGAGAACGCCGGCGGCACCTGGCGCTGCACGCCGAGCATGCCGGCGAGCGCGCCGGCGAGCCGCTCCTCGTCCACGGTCGCCGGGTCGCCGCGCGCGATCACCTCGCCCGCGCGGTCGTCCGTGCTGGTGGCGGCGCCGAAGGTGATGGTGGCGCGGTAGCGCTTGTCGTCGCTGACCAGCACGTTGGCGAGGCGTGTCCAGTTGCCCGCCAGCAGCACCAAGACGCCGCTCGCGAGCGGGTCGAGCGTGCCGGTGTGGCCGATCGAGCGCGTCCCGAGAGCGCGGCGCGCGCGCGCCACCACGTCAAAGGAGGTCGGCCCCTCCGCCTTGTCGACCACGAGCAGGCCGTCCACCACGCTCTTACTCGGCGGCGTGCTCGGCCTTGGCCGGCGCGCGGTCGGGCGTGCGCTCGGGCAGCGCCGCCAGCACCGCGGCCACCACCTTGCTGCGCGTGGTCGCGAGGTCGGTCTCGACGGTGAAGGTGGCGGCGTTCTTGTGGCCGCGACCGCCGAGCGCCGCGGCGATGGGCGCGGCCGCGATGTTGCCGCGGGAGCGCAGCACCACCGCGGTGCCGTCGGGCAGCTCGCGCAACAGCACCGCGACCTCGACGCCCTTGATGCCGCGCACGTGGTTGACGAGCCCTTGCACGTGCTCGCCGCGCGCGCCGAGCTGCGACATGTCGTGCGCACGCACCTCGACGAGCCCGGCGCGGCCGCACGGCGACAGCCACATCGACGACAGCACCTTGCCGAGCAGCCGCATGCGTGCCTCGTCCTGCGACTCGTAGACGCGCTCGGTCATTTGCCACGGGTCGACGCCGGCCTCGACGAGGCGCGCCGCCAAGCGAAAGGCGCGCGCCGAGGTGTTGCCGTAGCGAAAGCCGCCGGTGTCGGCGAGCAGCGAGGCGTACAGGCACTGCGCGACATCGAGCGAGAACGGGTGTCCCATGACGTCGAGCACGTCGGCGATCTGCTCGCCCACCGCCGCGGCGGTCGGGTCGACGTAGCTGACGTCGCCCGGCGGCAGGTCGATCTTGTGGTGGTCGATCCAGACGAAGGTGCCGCGCCGCGACGGTGGCGGGAAGTCGCGGCCCAGCCGATCGGGCCGCGCCGCGTCCACCACCACCGTGCAGTCGAAGCGCGCGCGCGAGGGCAGCTCGGTCACCACCTCGGCGCCGCCCGGCAGCCACCGGTATGCGCTCGGGTAGGGCTCCTCGTTGTAGACCGTGACGTCCTTGCCGAGCTCTCTGAGCGCCGCCGCTAGACCGAGCGAGCTGCCACAGACGTCGCCGTCGGCGCCGGCGTGGCCGAGCACGAGCACGCGGCGCGCCTTCTCGAGCGCCTGGGCGACCAGCCGCGCCGCGTCCCTGGCCTCGGCGGGGGCGTCCGTCGTGTGCCGACCCAGGGGAGCGCCAGTCCCATGCACGGCGCGAAGTGTAGCAGAGCGAGTGCCAGGGTGGGTTTCCTCATGGAAACAGCCACTTGCCCGTTGCCAGACCACGAAGGGCGCGCGACACCACTGGCTTGCTCGCCGCGAGGTGGCCGATGCGCGCTGTCCACATCCTGCTTGGTTCTCTGCTCGTTGCCACGTTGGCGCCCGGCGCGCGCGCCGACGATCTCGGCGAGGTGCTGGCCAAAGGGCCGTTGGTGCGCATCGAGACCGACGCTGGCGGCAAGTACCGCCAGGCCACCTGCATCGCCGACGTCGCCGCCGACGCCGACACCGTGTGGCGCGTGCTCACCGACTACGATCAGTACCTGTTCTTCATGCCGCGCATGAAGAAGCTCGAGGTCACCCGCGAGGGCAACGACGCCCTGATGGACATCAAGCTCGACACGCCGCTCGTCGCCACGCGCTACGTCAACCGCATGAGCCCCGACCACGCCACCAAGGTGCTGACGGTGCGCCAGGTGAAGGGCGACCTCACCGGCAGCCACTACCTGTGGAAGGTGGTGCCGCTCGGCCCCGGCCGCGCGCGCATCCACTACTCGGGTGTGGTGAAGAACTTCTCGTCCCTGGCCGAGAGCTTCGAGGACGAGCAGCAGACGCTCACCATCGGCATCAACGTGGTCAGCCTGATGGCGGCCACCAAGGCGGTCAAGGAGCGGGCCGAGCTGCTGGTGCGCCAGGCCGCGAGCGCAGGGGCCACGGCGACGCCGACCGCGGCGCCGTGAGCCAGGTCACACGCCGGTAGGACACCCTGCGACAGTGTGCGCCTTGACGTCGACGCCCGGCGCCCGACGCTGCACGCGCCTCGGAGGTAGCCCCATGCGCGCGTCCCACGTGTCTCTCGCCTCGCTCTCGCTGGCCGTGCTCTCGGCCTGTGCCCCAGCCTCCGCGCCCATCGCCGGCGCCGCCGCTGGCATGGCAGAGCAGGCGATCATCAACGGCGAGCAGTGCCCGGCCACCACCTCGCCGACGGCGCTCGCCATCCTGATCGACGCCACCGTCGACTTCTCGGCCATGGGCGGTGGCACCCAGGACATCACCACGGTGCTGTGCACCGGCACGCTCATCGCCCCCGACGTGGTCATGACCGCGGCGCACTGCACCGACGTCAACGCGCTCACCATGGGCTTCGGCGAGGTGCAACGCGCCGACTTCTACATCACCTTCGACCCCGACCTGTCGGCGCTCGCCGAGGCCGGCCAAGGGGGTGGCGCGCCGCCCGAGATCCCCGCGTCGGCGGTCCCCGTGCGCGAGTACCTGGCCCACGAGGATTTCTCGCTCGACTCGATGGGCCAGGTGGACGGCCCCGGTGACTACAAGGACGTGGCGCTCTTGTTCCTCGCCGTCACCGTCGACGACGTCGCCCCGGCGGTGGTCATCGCCGCTGACGAGGTCGATCAGCTTGCGGTCGGCAGCGCCGTCGCCATCGCCGGCTGGGGCCAGCAGACCGTCACCGGCCAGTTCGAGACGCCGCCCGCCGGCACCGTCGGCGTCAAGGTGTGCGGCGACACCACGGTCAACGAGCTTGGCGCCACCGAGATGCAGATCGGCGCCGACCCGAGCACCACACGCAAGTGCCACGGCGACTCCGGTGGGCCGACCTACCTGGACGTCGAAACCACCCACGACATCGCCACGCGTGTCGTCGGCATCACCTCCCACGCCTACGACCAGAGCGACTGCAACAAGGGCGGCATCGACACCCGCGTCGACGCCTACCGCGACTGGTTCGACGCCGCCATGCGCGCGCGCTGCGACAACGGCACGCGTGTGTGGTGCGAGGTGCCGGGCATCGTGCCGCCGTCCTTCTACGACGCGGGCGCCGAGGGCGAAGGCGAGGACGATGATGACGACGACGGCCCCGGGCCGCGCACCGTCGGCTGCCCCGGTTGCACGCAGGGCAGCGCCGGCGCCGACGGGCTGGCGCTCGCCGTCATCGCGCTGGCGCGCGTCTTTCACAGGCGCTGTGCGCTCAGGAAAAGAGCTTCTTCTTCAGGCTCGCCACCGAGGTCTTGATCTCGGCGGCCGCCTTCTCCATCTCGGCGGCAAATTCGGCCGAGGCCTTCTTCAGCTCGCCCTGCGCCTTGCCGGCGGCCTTCTGCGCGGCGTCGGCGGCGTCCATCTCGGCGAGGTGCGCCTTGACCCGCGCGATATCGACCTCGGTGACGACGTCACGCGCGCCGCGCTTCACGTCCGCCACCAGCTGACCGAGCGCGCGCTCGAGGCCGGGCCAGCGCGCCTTGATCTCGGCAGCACCGAGGCTCGCCTGCAGGCGAGCCTCTTCGCCGGCCGCGCCCGCCTTCTGCGCCACCTCCTCGAGCTTCCGCTCGACCGTCTGGATCTTCGGCTCCATCGCCTTCCACGCGTCCTGCGCGTCCTGCTTGGCGAGGTGCAGCTTCACCCGCAGCTCGTCGCGCACCTGGGCCAGATCGCCCTTGGCCTCTTCCAGGGACTTCTTGAGATCGATCGACGCCATGCTGTCCTCCGCCCGTTGGTCCTAGTCGGGTTCGAATGCCACGGTAAGCACGTGCAGCGACCGTGCCGGCGCGCCAGATCAGTTCATCGACGCGGCGATCAGGGTCCCGCCCACGCCGGCGACGACCACGCCGACGCCGGCGGCGATCAGGAGTGAGCGGCCGAGGAAGAGCTTGGGCTCGCGATCGACGAAGGGCTCGGGCTCGGCGAGCATGGAGTCGACCACCAAGGCGCCGGCGCCGCCGCCGACGAACAGCAGGCCGCCTGCCGCGGCCAGGCCGATGCCCGCCATCTGGAAGGCGCCGCCCGGCGCCGGCGCAGGCGTCGGCGCGACCGGCGCGGGGGTGGGTGCGGGCGTGGGCGTGGGCGCGGGGGCAGGCGGCGTCGGCACCGGCGCCACCGACGACGTGCTGCGCAGCGCCGCCGACACGAGCGCGCGCACGGTGGCGCGCATCGCCTCGGGCGGCTCGAAGGGCACCTCGCCGGGGAAGCTCTGCAGCTTCTGTGTGGTGTCGACGACCACCAGCTTCAGGTCCCAGCTTCCCTCCTTGACGATGGCTACCGGCACTACCACGCGCTCGACCTCGGCGAGCACCGCGATCTTGGACAGGCAGGCGGCGTCCTCGCCGGGGCAGGAGATGCCCATGCCGCGCAGCGACTCGAGGTTGGCCTTGGTGCGGTCCATGTCCTGCAGGTTGACGCCGGCGGCGCGCGCGGCTTCGCGGATCTCTGCGTCGAGCTTGGTGAGCTGTGGGAGCTCCTCGAGCGTCACCCGGCCCTCGGCGGCCACGGGTAGGACAGCGACCGGCGAGGTGGCCGTTGCGACGCCAGCGAGCACCAACGAAAGGATCACGTCTCACCTCGGGGCGGGGAAAGCGCCTCCAAACCCCGCGACGGGTATACTCCGAACCTGCCCGACAGGCGACCCGCCCGAGCATGGTGACCGAGCCAACCTTCGCCCCTGTGAACCCGTTGCTGCCGGACCAAGAGTCCGAAGCCGCTACGGATTTCCCAGCACCCTTCGGCCACTACCTGCTGCTCCACCCACTCGCGCGCGGCGGCATGGGCAACGTCTTCCTCGCCAAGACCGGCGGCATGATGGGCATCGAGAAGCACTGCGTCGTCAAGACGCTGCGCAGCCGCTTCACCGGCGATCCCGAGTACGTGCAGCGCTTCGTCGACGAAGCACGCGTGGTCGTGCAGCTCTCGCATCGGAACATCTGCCCGGTGTTCGACGTCGGGCGCGTGGGCAACAGCTACTACCTGGCGATGGAGCTGGTGATCGGGCGCGACGTGCGCACCGTGCACACCGAGCTGTTGCAGCACGGCCGCCACCTGCCCGAGGCCTGCACGCTGCACATCGTCTGCGAGATGCTGGACGCGCTCGACTACGCGCACCGCCACGCCGACCCGGTGAGCGGCGAGCCCTTGCGCCTGGTGCACCGAGACGTCTCGCCGCAAAACGTCATGATCAACCTCGAGGGCGAGGTCAAGCTCATCGACTTCGGCCTCGCCGAGAAGGGCCGCCCCGAGACCGACGACTCGCACGCCGGCAGCCAGGCGACGGTGATGGGCAAGATCTCCTACATGTCGCCGGAGCACGCGCGCGGCGACCCGGTGGACGCGCGCTCCGACCAGTTTTCGGCCGCCGTGGTCGCCTACGAGCTGCTCACCGAGGAGCGCTACTACGCCGGGCTGAGCAACCAGGAGGTGTGGCTGACGGCGGGCACCGGCACCTACCGCGCCCCCGCCATGGACCGCCTCGAGCCCGCGCTGCGCAGCATCCTCGAGAAGGCACTCGACCCCGAAAGAGCCAACCGGTACCCGTCGTGCGGCGAGCTGCGCGAGGCCATCTTGGGGTATGCGCGCATGCGCGACCTGCACGCGGGCGCCAAGCAGCTGCGCGAGATCATGGCGTCGCTCTTCTCCGACGACCTGCGTGGCACGCGCGAGCTGTTGCAGAAGTTCGCGCACGTCTCGTCGCAGGCGCGGCCCGGCTTCGTGGCGCCGACCAGCGCCCCCACCGACGACGCCGTCTTCTCCATCGCCACCTCGGTGCATGCCAAGTCGATCAACGACCCGACCGAGATCTTCCCGACGAGCGGCCTGTTCGAGATGCCGAAGGCCGCCAAGCCGCGCTGGCCGATGGCGGCGGCGCTGTTCGGCGTGGTCGGCCTGGTCGCGCTCGGCGTCGCGGTCGGCGTGCGCGTGATGGAGCCGGAGCCGGAGATCGTGATCACCAAGCCGGACCCGCCGCCCCAGCCGCCGCCGCCGCCGCCGCCGACGCCGCCCGTGGTGGTGGTACCGCCGCCGGTCCAGCCCGAACCAGTGCCCGCCAAGGATCCACCGCCCAAGCGCCGCCCGCCGCCGCCCAAGAAGATCTCGCTCGACAAGCTCAGCACCATCGAGAAGATCGATCGCACCAAGGAGCAGTGCCCGAAGATGGCCTGCGCCAAGTCGATCAGCAAAGACGAGTGGGGCAAGCTCGCGCTCGACCCGGCCAAGAAGCCCGAGAAGGCCGCCTACGCCGAGCGCGTCAACCAGTGCGCCGCACGGTGCCTCAAGTAGCGGGGCCTCAAGGAGCGGCCTCGACGAGCCGCGCTCAGAACGGGTTGGCGATCAGCAGGTAGATCATCGGCTGCCAGGCCTCGACGGACGAGAAGCCCACGTCGAAGCGGATGATGAAGTTCTCGTTCCAGGCGACGCGCAGGCCGCCGCCGCCGCCCGCCTGCAGCGGCATCGGGCCGGGCTCGGTGAGCTCACGCCCGACCAGGCCGGCGTCGACGAAGCCGGCAGCCGCGAACGCGAGCCGCTGCCCGACCACCTCGGTGTCGAGGAAGCGCCAGCGCAGCTCCGTGGTGTCGATGACGCGCAGCTTGCCGATGTAGCGCTGCGCGCGAATGCCGCGGCCGAGATCGGCGCCGCCGAGCACGTAGAAGTCGTTGCTGCCGCCCAGGCGCACCAGCGACTGGATCGGTGGGTCGCCGATGACGCCGTCGAAGATCAGGCGGTTGCACAAGACCAGCGTGCGATCGTCGTCGAGCGGCGCGTAGCCGCGCAGCGTGACGTTGCCGCCCGCCCACTGCCAGGCGCTACCGATGAACGGCGATGACGCCCGCGCCGACGCTTCGAGCCACACGCCCTCGTTCGGCGCCGGCTCGTTGTCGCGCGTGTCGAGCATGACGCCGAGCTGAGCGATCGTCTCGAAGCCGGGCTCGCCCTCGGGGAACTCGCCCGCGTACAGGCTGCCGGGGAAGGGGGCGAGGTCGGCGCCGCCGTCGCCGTCCTCGTCGTCCCAGGTGCCCGGGATGAACCAACCGCCGCGCAGGCCGCCGGTCACCTCGAAGCGCGCGGGTGCCTCCACCAGCGCCCAGCGCGCTTGGAGCTGTGCGTAGGGGTTGATGAAGCGGCGCTGGTAGTAGTGCTGCACGAAGGTGTCGGCCTCGTCGCCGTCGAGGTTCAGGCGCGCCGCCTCGGCCTCGGCCAGCCCCGGATCGCACGCGACGTCGCCGCCGAGCCCGCAGTAGTTCTGCGAGCGCGACTGCAGGTAGCCCAGCCGCGACCACAGGCGCAGCGGCAAGCCGGCCACCTTGAGCCAGTCGGCGGTGAGGTGGTGGTCGTGCACGAGCTTGGTGGTCATGAAGAGCTGCAGCATCACCGAGGCGCGATAGGGGCGCGTCTCGCCGTCATGGATGAACATGTTGCCGATGACGCCGAAGCCGAAGCCGTTGTCGGCGTCGTAGGCGAGCGCGGGCACCCCGCCGAAGCCGATGCCGTCGGGCACGACGGCCTCCTCGGCGGCCTGCGGCGGTGTCTCCGGGGCGCGCTCGCCGGCAGGATCGATGCGCGGTGCCCGCTCGTCGACCGAGGGCGCGGGCTCGTCGACGGCGGGCGCGGGCTCGTTCGTTCGAGGCGTCGAGGTCGGCACGGGTGCGGTGGTCCCGTCGTCGGCGATCGCGGTCGGTGTCGGCTCCGCCGTCACCGGCTGTTCGGTCGCCACGAGCGGCAGGCCGGCGTCGACCGGCACGGGGCCTGCGTCCTGCGGAATGGGCGCGGTGGCGTCGACGGCCGGTGTCGGCTCCACCACGTCGCCGGGTTGTGCGGAGCGTCCGTCGCCGACGTGCGCGAGCGCCGCGGCGGCGCCGCACGCGAGCAGCCCGGTGAGCAGTGCAGCGAGTGCTGCGGCGATCTGGGGGAGGAGGCGCGATGACATGGGGGCATCCTGGCCCAGGACCGGCCCGGCGCAAAAGCTCGCGTCGGCTCGTGGTGACGGCGCGTGCTGCCGGCCGCGCCGCCTGCGGGCCGACCGCCAGCCTTGCCTCGCCGCACCCCCCGCGCGTAGCATCGGCGACCGTCGGCGGTCGCGCAGCGACCGCTCGTCGTCGGAGTACCCGCATGGCCCAGGCCTACAAGCGAAGACTGATCCCGATCGTCGATCGGCAGTTCCAGTTCAAGTACACCGGCATCATCGTCGGCATCGCGGCCGCGATCTCGCTCGTGCTCGGCTACTTCCTGTGGAAGAGCTACATGGAGATGAACGAGGTCATCGACCTCGCGTCGCTGTCCCCCGAGGTCAACGACAAGCTCAACAGCGACGACGCGCGCTTCGTCTTCACCATCACGCTCGCCTTCCTCGCGGTCGAGGTGGCGGTGCTCGGCGTCATGGGCCTCTTGATCACGCACCGGGTGTGCGGCCCCATCTTCGTGTTGCAGCGCCACATGGAGAGCATCTCGAGCGGCAACTACCCCACCATGCGCCCGCTGCGCGCCGGCGACGAGTTTCGCGACGCGTTCGACAGCTTCGGCAAGATGATCGACACACTGCGCAAACGCGACGACGACGAAGTCGGGCGCCTCAAGGCGGTGCTCGACGCGGCCAAGAAGGCGGGCGTGCCGGCCGCCGAGCAGTCGACGCTCGAGAAGCTGATCGCCGAGCGCGAAGGGCGTGTCGCCGGGGGCGCACCCAAGGCGGGATGAGCACGTTCGGCGCGTACTCCCTCGTGCGCGCCGTGCCGAGCTACGGCGGCGCCGAGGTGGTGCGGGCCCGGCGCTGGCGCGCCGGCCGCTTCGAGGGCGCGGTCCACCTCGCGCTCTATGGCCCCGCCAAGATCGAGCAGCGCCTGATCGCGTCCGCCGAGGCGCTCGCGGCCGCGCGCCACGATCGGGTGGCGCGCATTCACGAGGTGGGTCGCTGCGAGGGCTCGCTCTATGCGGTCGCCGATCCGCTCGAAGGGCTCGACGTGCGCTCGCTGCTCGAGCACGACCGCTCACGCCGGGCCGCGCCCGACGTCGCGCTCGCGGTCGCGGTCGCGCTCGCGCTCGCGCGCACGGCGGCCGAGTTGCTCGACAAGGACGTGTGGGCGGGCGCGCGCGGCGCGGGCATCTCGAGCCTGTTCGCTGCCGGCCTGCGGCTCGACGCCTTGGTGCTGCAGCGCGGGGGCGTCTCGCTGCGCCCGCTCGCGGGTGCCGCCGACGATCCGAGCGCGCCCACGCCCTTTCGCGCGCCCGAGATCGGCGCGCGCTACGCGCCGGCCAACGCCGCCACCGACGTCTTCCTGATCGCGCAGGTGCTGCGCGCGCTGTGCGCCGGTGATGCGTCGGCGGCCGCCGCGCCGCGCCTCGGCAGGAGCGGCGCGGCGCTCGCGCCCATCCTGGCCGACGGGCTGGCGGCGGTCCCCGACGAGCGACCCGGCCTGGACCTGCTCATCGACCGCTTGGCGCGCGCGCTGCATGACGTGGCCGGTGATCGGTCGCCCGCCGAGCTGATCGACGCGGCGACGGCGGGCGAGCGCAAGGTCGCGATACCGCCGCCGGCGCCCGATCCGGAGCCCTCGCAGGACGACGCGCGCGCCGCCGAGGTGGCGCAGGAGGCGTGGATCGCCTGGCCCCCCGAGGCCGACGACGATGTCCGCACCGCGCGTTCGCTGCCGGCCTTCGCGCTGCGCAGCTCGGGATCGGATCACGAGGCGGTCGATCGCGTCTTCACCGACGAGGGCACTGCCGCGCCCGAGGTCGCGCGCGCCGAGCACGGTCGCGTCGAGATCGGCCGCGTCCGAGAGATGGCCGACGACACCACGCAGAAGCTGCCCATGCCGCCCTCGCGCGCGAGCAGCTCGCGCCCGTCGACGTCCGACCCACCGTGGGCCTCGGCCAAGGACGTGCTGCCGGTGGAGGACTCGAAGAAGCGGCCGGCCGCGGCGCCACCGCCCGTGGCCTCCGAGGTCGAGGCAGGGCCGACCGTCGAGATGCGCTCGCCGTTCGACGAGGACAAGACCGAGTGAGGCGCTACTCGCGCACTTGCAGCTTGATGCGCGCGTACTGATCCGCGGCGCGTGCCTCGATGTCGCAGTCGCCGTCCGACAGCGGCTTGATGACGCCTTCGTCGTCGACCTCGACGCAGTAGTCGGTGGCGCGCCAGGCCACCTTGTAGCCCTCGATGACCACGCCCTTGTCGTCCTTGACGACGGCCTTGAGCGCGCGCGGCTTGGCGTTCATCTTGTAGGGCTTGGGCACGTCGTCGGCGAGCGCGATGGAGCCGACGATGCGCACCTTCACCTCGGCCGTGGTCGACAGCCCCCACGCGCTCGCCGTGATGGTGGTGGTACCCGAGCCGGTAGCGCGGATGGTGCCGTCCGGGTCGACGGTGGCGACGGTGGTGTCGGCCGACGCGAACTCGACGGGCACCGGCTTGACGTACGGCCTGGGGCCGCGAAACGCCGCCGCCTTCACCTGCTCGTGCTCGCCGCGCTTCTCGAACGAGAAGGGTCCCGTCGGGTCGAGCGCCAGGCGATCGGGCTTGGGCTCCTCACAAGCGACGAGCAGCGGGCACGCGAGCGAGAGGGCGCCGAGCGCGAGCGCGGCTGCCAGGGCGCGGCTAGAACACCGATCAGGTTGGCCGGACCGAGCCCGGCGCGGCCTCTTCGCTGATGGCAAGGCGCGCCGACCGAGCTTGGTGGTGTCCAAGCGACGGGAGGGGCAACGCAGCCATCGGCGAAGAGGGCGCGCCCGGCGACGGGAGGTCAACCTGTTCGGTGTTCTTGGCATGTGCGCGGTGTCCGGCACCGCCCTCTTGAATGCAACCCGGGCTCTGCTACCCGGCTATCGAAACCCCTCGAGGTAGCCGATGCGCCGCGCGCCGCCGTCTCTCGTCGCCACCGCCACGTTCCCCCTGCTCGCCTGCGCGCTCGCGCTCGTCGCCGCGCCGGCGCACGCGCAGTGGTCGTCGGTGCAGTCGCTCTACACCGAGGACGGCGTCGAGGTCGGCATCGACACGCGCGTGGCCACCCTGTTCGTCATGCTGAACGGGCTCGGCTACGACGGCGACACGCTGGTAGGCCCGCTGCCGCTCGAGCGCCCGCAGCACACCAAGGCGCGCGAGCGCGCGCGCGCGAGCCTGGGCCGGCCGGGCGCGGCCCTGAAGGCCCTCGGCGCCGTCGTCGACAAGAACGCGCGTCCGCGCGCCGACTACCTGGCGGCGGCGCTCGAGCTCGGTCCGGCGCCGAACTTCGAGGTCAAGGGCGGCTCGGCGCTGGCAACTGCCATCGCCGGACCCATGCGCGATTGGTTGAACGAGGAGGGCGGCGCGCAGGTGGTCAAGCTGGTCGGCGAAGAGGTGAAGCCCGAGCAGAAGCGCTTGTTGCCGCTGCTCGACAAGCCGGTGAAGGCGACCACCGCGTTGGTGCGCCTGGGCGACGCGCAGGACCAGTTGCTCGACGACTCGGGCGCGCAGGGCCGCGTGTCGCTGGTGCTCAACCAGCTCGACGCGCACGGCACGCTCGGGCGCGTGCACCGAGGCGAGCTGACCGCCGTGGTGGCGGGTCCGTCGCGCGGCGCCGCCGACGACGACGCGGCGCTGAACGCCGTGGTGGCCGCCTACGCGCGCACGCTGGTGGCGCGCGACGCCGCCAAGGCCGCCAAGGCGGGCACGCTGGTCGACGCGCGCCAGAAGCTGTCGGACAAGGCGCGCGCAGCGCTCGCCGACGACAAGGCCTTCGCCACCGAGCTGCTCGCCTGTGCCTTCATGCGCCAGGTGCGCGGCGCCGCTGCCGCGTGCACGGGCTCGCCGCTCGCGGGTGAGGCCGCCGCCGACGAGGCGCTCGCGGTGCTGGCGCCGCGCATCGACGCCTTCGCCAAGGACTCCGTGGCGCTGTCTGCGGCGATCGACAAGCTGCTCGAGGCAGCACCCCCGACGGCCGAGGCGCCGCCGCCGCCGCCGCCCGACGACGGTAAGGGCAAGGGCAAGAAGGGCAAGGGCAAGGGTTGAGATGGAGATCAAGGACGCGCTCACCTTCGACGACGTCTCGCTGGTGCCCGCCGAGAGCGCGGTGCTGCCGAGCGAGGTGAGAACCGTCACCGCGCTCGGCCGCGGCGTCGAGCTGCCGGTGCCGTTCCTGTCGGCCGCGATGGACACCGTCACCGAGGCCGAGATGGCCATCGCCATGGCGCAAGCGGGCGGCCTCGGCGTCGTGCACAAGAACCTCGGGCCGCAGGATCAGGCCGAGATGGTGCGGCGCGTGAAGCGCTACGAGGCCGGCATCGTCCGCGATCCGATCACGCTCAGCCCCGATTCCAAGGCCGCCGAGGCCTTCGAGCGCATGGAGCGCCACGGCGTCTCGGGCTTCCCGGTCGTCGACGGCGCCGGGCGCGTCAAAGGCATCGTCACGCGCCGCGATCTGCGCGCCGCCAACCCCGCCGACCCGGTGAGCGTGGTGATGACCACCAAGCTCGTCACCGCGCGCGAGGGCATCGGCAAGGACGAGAGCCTCGAGCTGCTCTACCGCCACCGCATCGAGAAGCTGCTCGTCGTCGACGACGACCTCACGCTCAAGGGGCTGATCACCGTCAAGGACTTGCAGAAGGTCAAAGAGTTTCCGCATGCGGCCCGCGATCACCTGGGGCGCCTGTTGTGCGCCGCGGCGGTGGGCCCAGGCCGCGATCTCGAGGGGCGCGCCCACGCGCTCGTCGACGCCGGGGTGGACGTGCTGGTGGTCGACACCGCGCACGGCCACAGCAAGGGCGTCATCGACGCGCTCGCCGCCTTGCGCCGCTGGTTCCCCGAGCTGTGCCTGGTGGGCGGCAACATCGCCACCGCCGAGGCCGCCGCGTCGCTCGTCAAGGCGGGTGCTGACTGCGTCAAGGTCGGCATCGGGCCGGGTTCCATCTGCACCACGCGCATCGTCGCCGGCGTGGGCGTGCCGCAGGTGACGGCGGTGCTCGAGGCGGCCGGCGCCGCGCATCGCCTCGGCGCCACCGCCATCGCCGACGGCGGCGTCAAGGTCTCAGGCGACTGCGTGAAGGCGCTCGCCGCAGGTGCCGACGCCGTCATGGTCGGCTCGCTGTTCGCCGGCACCGCGGAGGCGCCTGGCGAGGTGGTGCTGTACCAGGGCCGGTCCTTCAAGGTGTACCGCGGCATGGGCAGCCTCGGCGCCATGGCGAGCGGGCAGGGCAGCCGCGAGCGCTACGGCCAGGCCGACGTGCACGAGACCGCCAAGCTCGTGCCCGAGGGCATCGAGGGGCGCGTGCCCTTCCGTGGGCCGGTGGCAACGCAGCTCTTCCAGTTGGTCGGCGGCGTGCGCAGCGGCATGGGCTACCTCGGCGCTCCTACCTTGTCCGACCTGCGCGCCAAGGCGCGCTTCGTGCGCGTGAGCGCGGCGGGGCTGCGCGAGGCGCACGTGCACGACGTGATCATCACCAACGAGGCGCCGAACTACCGCGTGCAGTAGCGGCGGCACGGGCACGGGCACGGGCACGGGCACAGGCACGTTTGGCTAGGGACCGGATCCGGATCACCGGGCGTTGGAACCCGGATGCGCTTCGATCTGTCAGACTCGTCCCGCATGCCCCGTCATTCCCGCGACGTCTGGCGTCTGGCCCTGCTTTGGCAGGGCACGGTGCTCGATGTCGTGACGGTCAAAGGTAGGCGCGCCACCCTCAAGCTGCGCACCGGGGAGCGCCTGAAGGCGCGCGCCACCGGCGGGCAGATCGAGATTGCGGGCGTGGGCAAGGAGCCCATCTACGCCGACGCCGACGTGCTGGTGGAGCTGCCCGCGGGCCATGCGCTCGTCGCCTCCCGCTCCGTGCCCGAGGCCGACGCCGGCCGTCTCTCGACCTTCGACGGCACGCTGTTTCACGCTGCCATGGTGGGCGCGGCGGTGCAGGCGTGCGTGGTCTCCGCGCTGGTGTTGGCGCCGCGCCCGCAGCTCGACCCCGAGGCAGGCGGCGGCGTCAAAGGCGATCTGCGCCGGCTCTTGGTCACCGGCGGCACTGCGCCGACGAGCGGTCCCGCCGCGGTCGCCGCCACGGGCCACGCGCCCGAGGAGGCCGAGCGGCTCGAGCTCACACGCCAGTTGGGGCTGCCGAGCGCGCCGGCGCGCGGCACCAAGGGTGGGCCCACCGTCGAGCAGTTGCTCGACGAGATGCGCCGCGCCCTCAACGTCGGCAACGAGGGCGTCGAGCTGAGTGACGCGCTCGGCGAGCTGGCACAGTCGATGGCCCGCGCTCCCGAGCTCGGCGCCGGCCTCGGCGGCCTCGTGCCCGTCGATCCCGCCACCACCGGCGCCGGCAACGGCCTGGTCGGCATCGGCGAGTCGCGGCTCGCCGAGATGTTGAAGGAGCGCGTGGAGAAGGCCAAGCGCGATCACCGCTTGGCGCCGCGCATCGAGCGCGCGCCCATCCCGGTGCAGCTCGTCGACGTGCCCGACGCCCACGTCACCACGGTGTCCATCGAGGAGGCGCTCGACCCCGCGGTGAAGAAGCACCTGACCACCGAGGTGCGCGAGCGCCACGGCTCGGTGCGCTACTGCTACGAGAGCTGGGGGCTGGCGGGGAATCCGACGCGCGCTGGCCGCTTGGTGCTCGAGCTGACCCTGCTGCCGAACGGTCGCGTCGCCGATGCGCACGTCGAGGTCGATGGCGCCGGCCTGACCTTGGTCGGCGAGTGCGTCGAGAAGATGGCCGCCGACTGGTACCTGGGCGACGGCCTGGTCGACGAGCCCAAGCGCCTGTCGTTCCCGTTCGTGTTGCAGCCGGCGCGGGACGTCCGGGTCTATGACTTCGACGAGCCGACGGGCACCTGACTGCCGGCGGCTGACGAGCGGCGGCTTCTCTGCTAGCGCGGCCCCATGGCGCGCGTCCTCATCCTCGACTTTGGCTCGCAAACCACGCAGTTGATCGCGCGCCGCGTGCGCGAACTCGAGGTCTACTGCGAGATCGTGCCGTGCACGACGCCGCTCGCCAAGATCAAGGCGTTCGACCCGGCGGCGATCATCCTGTCGGGCGGGCCGGCGAGCGTGCACGAAGCCGGCTCGCCGCGCCCCGATCGTGGGCTGTGGTCGCTCGGCGTGCCGCTGCTCGGCATCTGCTACGGGCTGCAGGTGATGAGCGAGGAGAACGGCGGCAAGGTGCAGCCGGGGCGCGCGCGCGAATTCGGCCGCGCCCGCATCCACGTCGACAAGGACGGCGGGCTGTTCGCTGGTCTGCCGCGCCAGCTCGACGTGTGGATGAGCCACGGCGATCAGGTGGCGGCGCTCCCCGCCGGCATGGTGGCGACGGCGCACAGCGATACCTGTCCCGTCGCGGCCGCCTTCGACGACAAGCGCCGCTGGCTCGGCGTGCAGTTCCACCCCGAGGTGGTGCACACGCCCGACGGCAAGAGCATGCTCGCGCGCTTCCTGTTCGACGTCTGCGGTCTGGCGCCCTCGTGGAAGATGGGCAGCTTCGCCGCCGACAAGGTCGCCGAGATCAAGCGCACCGTCGGCGACGCGCGCGCGGTGATGGCGCTGTCGGGCGGCGTCGACTCGTCGGTGGCGGCGGTGCTGTTGCACAGGGCCATGGGTCAGCACCTGACGTGTGTCTACGTCGACAGCGGGCTGCATCGGCTGGGCGAGGTGGAGGCGCTGCGCCAGCTCTTCGTCGATGACCTGAAGATGGACGTGCGCATCTTCGACGCCAGCGATCGTTTCATGGCCGCGCTCGAGGGCGTCACCGATCCCGAGCAGAAGCGGAAGCGCATCGGCCACATCTTCATCGACGTGTTCCAGGAGGTGGCGAAGGATCTGCCGCGCTGCGACTGGCTCGGCCAGGGCACGCTCTACCCCGACGTCATCGAGAGCGTCTCCTTCCACGGCGGGCCCACCGCGGTCATCAAGAGCCACCACAACGTCGGCGGTTTGCCCGAGAAGATGCACTTGAAGTTGCTCGAGCCCTTGCGTGAGCTGTTCAAGGACGAGGTGCGGCGCTTGGGCAAGGAGCTCGGCTTGCCGGACGCCGTGGTGCAACGACAGCCGTTCCCCGGTCCGGGGCTCGCCATCCGCGTGCTCGGCGAGGTGACGCGCGCGCGCTGCGACCTGCTGCGTCAGGCCGACGCCGTCGTGCGCGTCGAGATCGAGGCCGCCCTCGCGCGCGGCGAGGTGCAGGGGCCCTTGTGGCAGTGGTTCGCGGTGCTCTTGCCGGTCCGCAGCGTCGGCGTCATGGGCGACGCTCGCACCTACGACGAGACCGTCTGCGTGCGGTGCGTCAAATCCACCGACGGCATGACCGCCGACTGGGTGGAGCTGCCACATGCAGTCCTCAGCCGGATCTCGAACAGAATCATCAACGAAGTCAGGGGGGTAAACCGCGTGGTCTACGACGTTTCCTCCAAACCCCCGAGCACCATCGAATGGGAGTAGCTCGAGGAGCGCAGTTGATCCGGACCCCATGAATGCCGCTAGGCTCCCGCCCGTCCAAGGTCGCTGGACCTGCGGGTGCGCACAGCGGCCTACCGCGCCCTAGATGTGAGGGAGGAAGAAGTGATGCTCAAGACCATCAACATGACGCTCGCCGCGGGCCTGCTCGCCGTCGGTTTGGCGCTGCCCGCATGGGCGGGCGACAAGGATCCTGCCGCCGCTGCCGACGAGAGCGTGGTGCAGAAGGTCGGCCACGGTGAGATCAACTGGTCGAAGAAGACCGTCACCGCCACCGGCTCGGGCGCCGCCAACCTCAAGGACGGCCCGGTCGCGGTCGCGCGCTTGAACGCCGAGCGCGCCGCCAAGCTCGACGCCCTCAGGAACGTCATCGAGACCATCCAGGGCATCC
Source organism: Deltaproteobacteria bacterium (assembly GCA_016177705.1). Taxonomy (GTDB): domain Bacteria; phylum Myxococcota; class UBA727; order UBA727; family VGSZ01; genus JACOUT01. Next base: position 809,972 of record JACOUT010000009.1, on the reverse strand, counting down.
AGGTGACCGCCTCGCGGAGCGCCGGCGACGTGATGTCGAACGGCGAGATCCGCTCGCGCATCCAAGGCATGGCGCAGGGCTTCAAGGTCGTCGACACCAAGTACTACTCGGACGGCTCGGTCGACGTCGTGGTGCAGATGCCCATCGACGAGAACCTGACCAACGCGCTGGTCGAGAAGCCGAAGAAGCCGAAGAAGGTCTCGAGCGAAGGGGCGGCCAACTGGACCGGCCTGATCATCAACGCGCGCGGCCTCGGGCTGACGCCGTCGATGGCGCCGCGCGTCGTCGACGAGGCCGGCAAGGAGGTCTACGGCACCGAGGTGGTCTCGGAGAAGGGCCTCAAGCAGGGCGGCATCGTCGGCTACGTCAAGGCGGACGCGCAGGCGGGCGAGCGCGTCGGCGACAAGCCGCTGGTGGTCAAGGGCCTCCGTCTCGTCGACAAGTCGAAGACCGACCTGGTCATCGCCAACGGCGACGCCGACAAGCTGCGCGACCCCACTCAGAACTTGTCGTTCCTGGCGGACGGCAAGGTCGTCATCCTCGTCGACTGAAGGAGCCACCCATGACTACACGCATGAAGCACACGCCCTGGCTCCTCGCCGCCCTCATCGCGTCGAGCCCAGTCCTCGCGGACGTCAAGACCGTCACGGTCGAGGGCGAGGCCGCCATCCTCGACGGCGACCCAGCCCAGACCGAGAAGAACGCGAAGCGCGACGCGCGCCGCAAGGCCATCGAGCAGGGCATCGGCGTCCTGGTCGAGTCGAACACCATCGTGCGCAACTTCCAGATGGTCGCCGACGAGATCGCCACCACCGCCAAGGGCGTCATCAGCGACGAGCAGTGGGGTTCGCTCACCGACGGCGACACCAAGACCACCAAGAAGATCAAGCTGACCGCCAAGGTGTCGAAGGAGGCCATCGAGGGCTCCATCTGCACCGTCATCAAGGCCAACCACAACCCCAAGGTCTCGCTGGTGTTCGTCGAGAAGGTCGGCGACGAGACCAAATGGTCGACCGAGCGCGGCATGATCGAGACCATGTTCAGCTCCGCGTTCCGCGACGCCTGCTTCACCATCGTCGAGCCGGGCATCAAGGTCACCGAGGTCAGCGCCAACGGCGACCTGACCCAGGAAGACATCGACAAGATCGTGAAGAACTCGAACGCGCAGTACGTGGTGCTCGGCCAGGGCAAGGTGATCAAGGGCGAGAACAAGAACGCCATCACCGAGGGCACCAAGATGAACAGCTACTCGGTGAGCGCCAACGTCAAGATGATCAATACCGCCACCAACGAGATCGAGGCCACCGCCTTCAAGTCGACCAACATCCTCGGCATCAGCCCCGAGAACGCGCTCAAGGCGGTCGAGCACGGCGGCGGCAAGAGCAAGATGATCGTCGACACCGTGATGGACGAGATGATGAAGAAGGTGACGGCGCGTTGGTCGAGTGATCTCGTCAACGAGGGCCACGTGCAGGTGGTGGTGCGCGACGTGCCGAGCTTCGGCGCTGCCAAGTCCTTCAAGGAGCTGGTGCAGCGCGTCTTGTCCTCGTCCAAGATCGAGCAGCGCGAGGTCAAGAACAAGGTCGCCACCTACGACGTCGAGGTCGAGGGCGGCGCCGAGGCGCTGGCCGCGGCCATCGAGGGCAAGAAGGCCGGCAAATACACCGTGGAAGTGACCGAGGTCGCCCGCGGCAAGGTCGTGCTGGTCCTCAAGTGACGCGCAGCGTGCTCGAGCAAAGGAGTCGCCCATGAACGCACGAATCCTCCTGGCACCGCTGCTCGCGGCCGGCGCGCTCGCGCTGTTCGCCGGACACGCCGAGGCCGGCGGAGCCGCCAAGGCCGCCGCCAAGGCAACCTTCGTCAAGGGTGAGGTCACCGCCGGCGTCTCGGCCGACGGCAAGGCCGAGCCGACCTTCGCGCGCGTCAAACGCGGCCAGGAGCTCGCTCCCGGCAGCGTCGTCAAAACCGGTGAGGGCTCCCGCGCCGAGATCACCTTCGCCGATGGCTCGGTGGTGCGCGTCGGCCCGGCCGCCGAGCTGCGCCTCGACGGCGCCTCGTTCGACGGCAAGTCCAAGGAGGTCAGGGTCGACGCTACGCTGGTAGCGGGGCAGGCCTGGGCCAAGGTCTCGAAGCTGGTCGGCGACGACTCGAAGTTCCAGGTCAAGACGCAAAACGCCGTCGCCGGCGTGCGCGGCACCGTCTTCCGCGTCAACGTCGAGCGCGACGAGGCCACCGTGGTGCGCGTCTACAACGGCGCGGTCGCGGTGGCGGCGCCGCTGTTGGCTGCTGCTGAGGAGGCGCCGCCGCCGGGGCCGATCGATCCCAATCGCAAGCCCATCGCCAAGCCCTTCACCGAGGTGAGCAAGAAGGAATTCGAACACCTCTTGGGCAAGATGATGCAGATCCGCATCGCCAAGGGCGGCACGGTGGCGGCGTCGACGCCGACGCCCTTCACCGAGGAAGAGGACAGCAAGGCCGAGCCCGAGTGGGTGCGCTGGAACGCGGCAAGGGACGCCGGCAAGGACACCGAGAAGAGCGACTGAACCGGCCCCCGGCGACGGCATGTAGGGACGGGTAGCAGGGCGCGGCCGCAAGGCCGCGCCGCTTTTTTGCGGCTCCGCCACAGGTGGCCTATGTCTGACGGTTGGAACCTCTTGGAGCAGGGTGGCGCCGTGGCGTCGAAGAAGAAAAAGGTGATGCCGCCGCCGCCGCCGCTGCCGCCGCCCGCGGCCGCCAGCACACCCCGCCCCGTGCTGATCGACGATCGCCTGCTGTGGACGCTGCTCCTGCTCGCTGCCGTCGGTGGCGTGCTGTGGCTCGTGCGCGGCGTGCTCATCATGTTCCTGCTCGTCGGCGTCTTCACTTTCCTTGGCGGCCCGCTGGTCTCGCGGCTCGAGCGGCGTATGCCGCGCGCCGCTGGCGCCGCCCTGGTGGTGCTCGGCGCCGCCGTGCTCGCGCTGCTCGCCGCCTCGCTGATGATCCCGCCGCTCGTCACCGACCTGGTGGCGTTGTTCTCGGGCCTGCCGGCGCTGCTGCGCGAGGCGGGTGTGCTCATCCAAACCCGCTTCGGCGTCGATGTGCCCATGAGCGTGTCGGACTTGTCGAGCGAGGCCAGCAAGGAGCTGATCGATCAGCTGCTGCCGTTCGCCAAGAGCACCGGCGCGGCGGTGAAGACCGGCGCCCTCGGCATGCTGAAGGGCGCCGCCGGCGCCGCGGCCTTCATCGGCAAGGCGCTGTTGCTGCCCGTGTTCACCTTCTTCGCGCTCAACGAGCTGCCGCGCATCCGCGAGGTGCTGGCGCCGCTCGTGCCCAAGGGCGCGCGCGGCCTGCTCGGGTATTACCTGCCGCTCGTCGACGACACGCTGTCGCGCCTGGTGCGTGGCCAGCTGGTGGTCGCCGCCATCATGATGGGCCTGTACGCCGTCGGCCTCTCCATCGCCGGCGTGCCGCTCGCGCTCGCCATCGCCGTGCTCGCCGGCGCCGCCTACCTGATCCCGTTCGCGTCGGGCACCACCGCCATCGTGCTCTCACTCGCCTTCTCGGCGCTCGAGCTGCGGCAGCAGGCGCTGTGGCCGTGCGTGGGCGCCCTGATCGTCGCCGTGGTGGTGCAGCTCGTCGAGAGCTACCTGCTGACGCCGCGTATCGTCGGCGAGCAGGCCGGCCTCTCGCCCTTTGCCGCCATCCTCGCCGTGCTGCTCGGCGGCACGGCTGCGGGGTTCCTCGGCGTCGTGTTCGCGCTGCCCGCTGCGGCCGTGCTCGCGCTCGTGTTGCGCGAGGAGTCGCGGCGCCGTGGCGGCGTGTTGGTCGAGATGGCTGCACAGGAGGCCCCCGCGTGAAGCGTCTCCGGCTCCGTTCCCGTTGTAGGGCGGCGCTCCCGCTCCTGCTCGCCGTGATGGTCGCGCTGCCGGTCCACGCGGCCGACCCCGACCCGTCGCTGCCCGCCTTCGTGGCGCTCAAGAAGGACGTCGAGGCGCTGCGCAAAGACCCGGAGAAGAAGCGCTTCCGGCACCACTACGAGAAGCTGATCGTGCGCCTGCAAGCGGTGGCCAACACGCACAAGGAGGGCGACAAGGCCGACGACGCCGCCTTCGTGGCCGCGCAGTTGCTCGAGGAGCTGTACTACGTCTCGCGCCTCGACGCCGATCGCACGGCCGCCGTCGACGCCTTCCTTTCGTGCGCCGATCGATTCCCGCGCTCGACCTTGGTCGACGACGCGCTGCTCGCCGCGGCGCGCCTCGCGCCCGAGCCCCGCAAGCGGCGCGCCATGCTCGAGCGCGTGGTCGCCCTGGGCGACAAGGCCGACCTGCGCGCCGAGGCGCAGCGGGAGCTGGGCGCGCTCCCTGCGAAGACCAACGACGAGCCGCTGCGCGACGCCATCGCCCGCGTCACCGAGCCGGCCGCTGCGCCGGCGGCGGCACTACCGCCCACGCCTGCGGCAGCTCCGGCCGCGGCCGCGTCGCCTCGGCTGACGCCGGTGGAGGTGCTGCCCGAGACGCCGCCCGCCGGCACGCCGACGCGCAAGGTGATGGTCATCAAGCACGAGAAGACGCCGGGCGAGTCGGTGGTGACGTTGCGCGTCTCTGGCGACGTCGGCATCACGCGCGGCGAGGTGCCGGTCGCCGACGGCGGCGCGCGCAGGGTGTTCTACGACTTGGCGCCGGCCAAGCTCGGCCAGCGCAACATCCAGCCAATCGAGGTGCACGACGGCGTCATCAGCCGCGTGCGCGCCGGTCAGTACGACACCGAGGTGGTGCGGCTGGTGGTCGAGCTCGAGGGCGACGTCGAGCCTGCGCTCCACGTGGTGCGCCACCCCTTCGAGGTGCGGCTGGTGGTGCCGGTAGCGCCGCCCGCGGTCGACGTGGTCGCGGGCGCCGTCGCCAAGGAGGCGCCGACGGCCGCCGAGGTCAAGAAGCGCATCGAGTCGGGCACGCCGGGCGGCGTCTCCATCTCGCAGCAGCTCGGCCTGGCGGTGCACCGCGTGGTCATCGACGCCGGCCACGGAGGCAACGACACCGGCGCCATCGGACCGTCCGGCATCAAGGAGAAGGACATCACCATGCAGATCGCGCGGCGCGTGCGCGACCGGCTGATGGCCGAGATGCCCGACGTCGAGGTGGTGATGACCCGCGACGGCGACGCCACGCTCGCGCTGCAAGACCGCACCAACGCCGCCAACGCCGCCGCCGCCGACCTGTTCATCTCCATCCACTGCAACGCGAGCCCGCAGAAGCGCGTGCGCGGCGTCGAGACCTACACGCTCAACATCACCCACGACCGCTACGCCATGAAACTGGCCGCGCGCGAGAACGCCGAGGCCGGCGAGGGCTCCATCTCCGATCTCGAGTTCATCCTGGCCGACCTGGCGATGAAGTCGAACGTCGACGACAGCCTGCGCCTGGGCAAGCAGGTGCAGCGCTCCATCATGGGCCACCTGAAGAAGCGCTGGACCGACGTGCCCGACCTCGGGCTCAAGCACGCGCTGTTCTACGTGCTGATGGGCACGCACATGCCGTCGATCCTGGTCGAGACCTCCTTCCTGTCCAACAAGACCGAGGAGCAGCGGCTCGCGTCGGCGGCCTACCAGGACAGCATCGCCGACGGCCTGGTCGCCGGTGTGCGCGGCTTCGTCGAGGAACGGCAGGCCTTCTACCAGGCGCAGTAGCGTCGTACGCTCGCTGCCACCGTGCAGGTTGACTCCGCCATCGACTCGTTCTTGTCATGGGCGCGCGTGGAGCGCGGCCTGGCCACCAACACGCTCGAGGCCTACGGGCGCGACCTGGCCGACTTCGCGCGCTCGCTCGACAAGCAAGGGATCGCCGAGGCCTCGACGGTGCGTCCCACCCACATCCTCAAGCACCTGATCGAGCTGTCCAAGGGCCGGCTCGGCGTGCGCAGCCAGGCGCGCCACCTGGTCGCCATCCGCCAGCTCTTCCGCTTCCTCATGAAGGAGCGCGTGCTCAAGGACGACCCCGCGGCCGAGATCGAGCTGCCGCGCGCCGCCAAGACGTTGCCGACCTTCCTCGACGTCGCCGAGGTCGAGCGGCTGTTGGCCGCGCCCGACGCCGCCACGCCGCGCGGCGTGCGCGACCGCGCCATGCTCGAGGTGCTCTACGCCACCGGGCTGCGCGTCACCGAGCTGGTGGAGCTGCCGTGCGACGCGGTCGACCTCGAGCGCGGCTTCTTGCTCGTGCGCGGCAAGGGCAACAAGGAGCGCGTGGTGCCGCTCGGGCAGGCGGCGGTGGCCGCGCTCAAGGAGTACCTGGCCGGCGCGCGCGCGAGCTTCCTCGAGCGCCAGGCGGGCGCTGACGTCGCCGCGCTGTTCTTGCGCGCGGGCGGCGAGCCGATGACGCGCCAGGGCTTCTGGAAGGCGCTCAAGGGCTATGCGCGCACGGCCGGTGTCACCAAGCCCATCTCGCCACACAAGCTGCGCCACAGCTTCGCCACCCACCTGGTCGAGCGCGGCGCCGACCTGCGCGCGGTGCAGGCAATGCTCGGCCACGCGGATCTCTCGACCACCGAGATCTACACGCACGTCAACCGCGAGCGCCTGCGCCAGCTCTACGGCCAGCACCACCCGCGGGCGCGCGCCGGGAACCCCTGACGGTCGCTCGTGGTCCCAGGGGGCATGCTCTCCCCCGCCGCCCTCCTTGCCCTCGCCGTCAACGCCACCCCCTGTGCCCCGCACGGGTCGCTCATCGAGCTGGAGCAGACCGCCCGCGCCGTCTCGCTCGAGGTGGGAGACGGCGCCGCGGTGCTGGTGCTGCGCGACACGGTGCGGCGCGACCCAGCAGGGGCCGGCCACTACGCGACGTTGGTGATGATGCCGGGCGGCACCGCCGTGGGCGCCAAAGTGGAGGCGGACGGCGCGACCACGGCGGCGTCGCTCGAGGACGACGACGTCGCCGCCGAGCGCTTCGGCGCGTTCTCGACCGCGCTCATGACCGGCGTGCCCGCCGAAGAGGCCAAGGGAGGGAAGCGCCGCACCGCGCTCCTGGCCGAGCTGGAAGACGGCTGCTGCAGCACCGACACCGATCAGGTGAGCCTCGAGGTAGCGACCACCTGTGGCGCCGACGCCATCGTGGTCGAGAGCACCTGGGTGGTGGAGAGCGAGCCGGTGGACGGCGCCTGGCGCTTTCGCGTGCCGCGACACCACGATCTCGATCAGCGCCTCGAGGTGCGCGGCGCCTCGGTGCGGCGCTTCTTCGTCGACGGCGCACGCGCCCGCGTCATCGAGGCCGGCGAGGGCGACGCGGTCATCGACGTCGTGCCGGACGCGGCCGACACGCTGCGCGGGCGCGTCAGCCTGGAGCGGCTGATGCCGCTTGGGCCCTTGTCACCTCCGCCGCACGAGGAGTGGGGCAAGGTGGACGGCGCCGAGGTGCTCGAGCCGGTCGCCCCGGTCGACACCGTTCGCGTCGAGATAGACGTGCCGCGCCCGCTCGCCGATCCGGCGCCGGCCTTGCGCGTGGTGTTCGTGCTCGACGCGTCCAAGAGCGCCGGCGTCGAGGGCATCGCCAAGGCGCGCGCGGCCATGGAGGGCGTGCTCGACGCTCTGCCCGACGACGCGCGCTACGCGGCCATCGCGTTTGCGCGCCGCCCCTGGCTGGTCGTCGACCCGTGGGCCTCGCCGCGCGAGCGCTTCTTCCCCGAGGTAGCGCCGCAAAACGGCAGCGACCTGCTCGGCGCCCTTGCGCTCGCGCACCGGCTGGCGCACGACGTCGCCCCCGAGGAGACGCCGCGCGTGGTGGTGCTCTCCGACCTGGTGCAGAGGAGCGCCGACAGTGAGGTGCACTTGGGCAACGCGCTCGAGCGCGGCGGCGTGCTCACCCACGTGGTCGCGCTGCCGGAGGACGTGACGGTCGACGAGCCGCTCTCGTGGGTGCGCGTGGTGCCGGACGAGGATCCGCGCGCCGAGGCGGTGGAGGGCACCGGCGGCATCTTCGTCGACCTGGGCGCCGGCGATGAGCCGGAGGGCCTTTTGTGGCCGCACCTGGTGGCGCCCACGCGCATCGACGACGTGTCGCTCGAGGTGGGGGGGCGCGATCCGCTCGAGGGCGCTGTGACGTCGTCCGGCGAGGTGCCGGCCATCTTGCTCGCCGGCCGGGGCGTGCGCGTGCAGAGCGTGCTGCCGGTGGGCACGCGCGCGCCGTCGTTCTTGACCGGCTTCCTGTGGGCGCAGCCGCTGGCGTTGCCGCTCGACGAGGCCGCCACCACCAAGCGCCTGTCGCTGGCGCGCACCGCGCACGGTCCGGTGGCGCGCGAGCTCGACGACGAGGTGGTGCGCGCGGCAGCCAAGGCGGTGGGCGCAGTCTCACGCGTCACTTCGCTCGTGGCCGTGCCCGACTATCGGCCGCAAGAACCGGACGGCATGGGCTTTGGTATGAGCGGCTGCGGCTGCGGCTGTTGCGGCTGCGGCTGCTGCGGCGGCTACAGCGGCCGCGGCATCACCTGCGGTATCGGCACCGCCAAGCCCATCGTCGGCGAGCTCGAGGCCCTCCAAGAGCAGCTGACCGCGGCGGCGGATCGCTGCCACGTACCGCGCGCAGCGGTGTCCATCGAGCTGGAGGACAAGGAGATCCTCGACGTGGTCGGCATCTTCGGCGGCGACTGCGTGGTCGAGCAGGCCTGGCGCTGGGATCTGCAGCAGATCGCGGAGTACGGCGGCCTCGAGGTCGAGCGTGTCTTCGAGCGGCGCCTGCGGCTCGAGGTGCGCGCCGAGGCGACCCCGGCGGAGCCGGTCGAGGCGGATCCGGTGGACCCCGAGCCCGACGACGTCGAGGGCGAAACGGGCTAGGCTTGTGGGGTGCTGGTGCTGCTCGCCCTGCTCGCCGCCGCCGATCCGAGTGTTTCCTCGCCCGCGGCCCCGCCCCCCGATCTCTCCGCCGCGCCGGTGGTGCAGCAGTTGGCCGCGCCGGACGGCACGCAGGGCCTGCGCGCCACCTTCGTCGTGCAGGCGCCGCCCGACGTCGTGCTCGACACGCTGTGGGACGTGCGTCGCTTTCGACAGATCTTCCCCGACATCGAGGCGCTCGAGGTGGTCGCTGCCGGGCCGGGCTTCTTCGACGCGCGCTTCACCGTCGACGCGGTGCTCGCCAAGGTCCACTACACGCTGCACCGAGAAATCGATCGGTCCGCGCGTTCGGTGCGCTGGCAATCAATCGCCGGCGATCTGAAAGACGTACGCGGCGGCTGGCAGGTGTCGCCGACCGCCGACCCCATGGTGTCCACGGTGACCTACACCAGCTTCGTCGACATCGGCTACGCGGTGCCGACCGGCATGGTGCGCGACACGGCGCTCAAGAAGGTCGATCACATGGCCGAGCGCGTGCGCGCGGCCTGCCGCACCGCGGTGCTGGCGAGCCGCTGACGCGCGCTGCCGGACGGCTCACGCCGCGCGATACTTGCTGCCGCGCGCCTTGCCGCTGCGCTTCACTTTGCCGGCCTTGAGCAGCTTGGCCATCACCGGGCGCAGCCGCTTGGAGTTCATGCGCAGGCTGCTCGCGATCTCCTCGACGCCACGGCCGGGCTTGCGCGCGACCTCGCGCAAGAGCGCGTTGGCGTCGATGCTCGGTCCTGCCCTCAGGGCGGCTACCGGGCGCGCGCCGCGGCGACCGGGGGAGCCGGTGGGCGTGACCTTGAGCGCGGAGGCGACGGCGTCCGCCACGGCGCCCTGCAGGAGCGAGGTGATGTCGGTCGCGAAGGCCTGGATGCGATTGTGGAGCTGCTGCTGCAATTGATCATTCATTCCGGCGCCAATACCTCCACATTCAGCAGACTACAAGAAGGAAGAACGAACGGTCATGCGTGACCGAATGGTCAGAACGGCGGCAGCTCGGAGAGGGTGCCGTCCTCGGACGCCAGCATGACGTCGTCGCAGTCGGCGCCGTCCTCGATGCGCACCTCCTCGAAGAAGGAGCGCTTGGGGTCGGGGTGTGGCTCCGAGGAGCCTTCGCTCTGCCGATCGACCAAGGGGTTGTTGGCCGCCACCGTCAGCGCCTCGTTGCTGTTGTGTGCGAGCCCTACCGCTCGATCGGGGCCGAGGATCACGCCCTCCAGCTCGACGGTCTTTCGTTGGAATGCATAGACCTCGCCCTCGACCGCGCCGCTGACGAACAGGGTCATGGCGGGGTTCTCGTCGCCGTCCATGTCGTAGATGCGCTGATCCCACGGGGCCACCGCGGCCTCCTCCTTGGTGGTGGGCAGCGGCGTCGAGTACGGGTCCGGCAGATCCTGCAGCGCCCAAAGCTGCAGGTGGCCCGTGGCGACGTAGCTGCCGGCTTGGTGGTCGATGACCACCTGCTCCGGCGGGCTTTGCGGCACGGCGCGGTAGGTCGACTGCGGCGCCTCGGTGACCACGCCCGCGACCTCGAAGTTGTAGCCGCCGCACAAGACGCTCTCTTGGCGGTAGAGGCCGGCGTCGTCGTCCCAGGTGCGCGTCACCAGGCGGAAGTTGTCGCCGCCGCCCTCGTAGTCGCCGAGCACGGGCACGTGCACCAGCGTCTGGTTGCGCGTCTTGAGCGCGAAGGTGCCCGCAAGGGCGCCCTCGGGCGCGGGGATGGCTTGCACCCCGATGTCGTCGTCGTAGATGGGCTGCTCGGCGGGGCAGGCGCCTGCGGCGGCGACGACGAGCGCGAGCGCGCTCGAGGACACCGCGTGGACTAGGCGCGTTCTCACCCGAACAACTCCTCCGGCGTCACGATGGTACCGGACAGCGCGCTCGCCGCCACCACGCGCGGCGACGCCAAGTAGACCTGTCCCGGCCCCGAGCGTCCAGGGAAGTTTCGATTGATGGCGCTCACCGTCACCGTCTCCTTGGTGCGCGACACACCCGGCCCCGCGTTGATGCAGGCGCCACAGGAGGGCTCAATAACGTGTGCGCCCGCCTTCGCGAACAGCTCGGGGTAGCCCTTGTCGACTGCGTAACGCTTGATGCGCTGGCTGCCGAATTGGATGAACAGCTGCACACCGTCCTTGACTCGCATGCCGCGCTCGAGGCCATGGGCGAGCACCTCGGCGTACATGTCCATGTCGGCCATCTTGCCGCCGGTGCAGGAGCCGCCGTAGGCAATGTCGATCTTCACGGCGCCCTGCGCCTTGCGCAGCGCCTCGACGGCGACGCCGTTTCGCGGATCGCCGGGCGTCGCCACCATCTGCGGCACCGCGGCGAGGTCGATGGTGAAGGTAGCGTCGTAGTGCGCGCCCGGGTCGGCCTTGAGGTGCCCGCGTGACGCGCGCTCCTCTGACCAGCCGCGGAACTTCATCAGGTACTGCGTGGTGACCAGGTCCGCCTCGATGATGCCGGTGGTGGCGCCGCACTCGACGGCGAGGTTGGTGAGCGTGGCGCGCTCGTCCATGTTCAGGTGCGCGAGGCCGGGCCCCGACAGCTCGAGCACCTTGCCGATGCAGTGGCCGTCTTTGGCGTACTGCTGCGACATCACGTAGAGCATCACGTCCTTGGCCGTGACGCCCTTCGCGGGCTTGCCGGTGAGCAGGTACTTGACGCTGGCCGGCACCTTCACCTGGATGTCGGCGGTGTACCAGGCGTTGGCCATGTCGGTGCTGCCGACGCCGAAGGCAAAGGCGCCGAGCGCGCCGGCGGTGCAGGTGTGGCTGTCGGTGCCGACGATGATGTCGCCGGGGCCGCCGAGCTCCTCCATCACCGCGTTGTGGCAGATCGCCTGCGAGCCGGTGCCGTCGTCGGTGAGGCCGAAATAGCGGATGCCGTGCTTCTTGACGAAGCGCTCCTGCTCGGTGCCCAGGTTGTCGACGAGCACGTGCAGGCCCTTCGCGCGATCCGCGTCGGACATGATCTTGTTTCTGAAGGTCAGGTGGTCGCGCATGGCGAACACCGACGACGGGTCGCGCAGCTTTGCGTCCTTGCCGTAGCCGGCGGTGAACAGGGAGTCGCACATGGCGGTGGTGTAGTCGTGGCTGAAACGCACGTCGGTGCGGCAGAAGAGCGCGTCTCCCGGCTCGACCGCGGGGACGCCGAGCGTGCCGCTCCTGGCGTCCGCGATGGCGCGGCTCGCGACGATCTTCTCGACCAGGGTCATGGGGCGCGGCGCCGTGGTGATGGCGGGCGGCGTCACCTCGCCGGCCAGGCGCGCCTTGTTGTAGGTGAACAGCCCGCCGTACTCGACGATGCCCTTCTCGATGTCGTTGAGCCCTTCGGTGAACTCGGCCAGCGGTACCGCCTCGCCCTTCTCGATGCGCGCGAGCACGGAGAAGTCGGTCGTCGTCAGCAGTCCGATGTTGCGACAGTTCTGCCCGTAGATCTTTTCGATGGTCTTGGCGACGACGAGTTGGACGCCGGCCACCTTCTCGGCGTAGGGCGCGGTCTCGCGGGAGCTGCCGCAACCCTTGGACAGGCCGCTGACCATGACCGCGGCGCGGGCGTTCTTGATCGAGTCCTTGCCCACCTTGCCGCCGCGCAAGCCCACCAGGCAGTAGTCGCCGAGCGTCTCGTCGTACCAGAAGCAGACCCAGCCGGGCGTCAGCTCGTCGGTCGAGATGTTGTCGATCAGCGCGCGGTCGGGATCGTGCCGCAGCACCTCACCCTTGAGTTGGCGCTCGAGCAGCTCGAGGTCGTTCGTCAGGTACAAGACGCGGCCGGAGAAGCGCACCAGCGGGTCGCGCTTTTGGACCGCCGGCGAAACGCTCGTCGACGTCGGGGACATGAGGGGCGCCTAACGTGTCGGGGGGCACTCGACAACCGGCGCGTGAGCGCTATCGCGGCGAGCGTGACCGGCCTCGCCTTCCTCGGCCCCGCTCTTGCTCCCGCCCCCCCTGCCGGGCCGGCGCCGCTGGGCGGTGCATGGTTTCGGCTGGTCGAGCGGGCCGCGACCCTCGATCTGGCCGGCGACCTCGGCGACGCCGACCGTGTGCGCGCGCTCTTGCACCTGCTCGACGACGCGCCGCCGCCGGGCACGCTCACGGTCGCGCTCATCGGCTACGAGGCCGGCGTGGCGCTCGACGGGCGCGCGCCGCGCCGCGCCCGCGACCCGGCGCTCGGCCCCGACCTCGCCGTGTGGCGCGCACGCCCGACGACGGCGCCGACACGCGAGCCGCCGCATCGCCTGCGCCTCGCCGTGGGCGAGCGCGCGCACACGCACCACCTCGCGCGCGTGCAGGCCGCCAAGGAGCTGCTACTCGACGGCGTCATCTACCAGGCCAACCTGGCGCACCGGATGGCGGTCGCGCCGGCGACGCGCGCGCAGGCGCTCGGCCTCTTCCAGGCCGCGCTCGAGGGCGGCCTGCCCCCCTGTGCCGCCTGGCTCGACCTCGACGGATTCGGCAGCGTCGTCAGCCTCTCGCCCGAGCGCTTCGTCACCGTGGACCCGGCGACGACCACCGCGCGCGCCTACCCCATCAAGGGTACGCGCCCGCGCGGCGCCACGCCCGACGAGGACCGCGCGCGCCTCGCTGAGCTGTGCGCCTCCGAGAAGGACGCCGCCGAGCACGTGATGATCGTCGACCTGTTGAGGAACGACCTCGGCCGCCTCGCGGTGGCAGGCGGCGTGACGGTCGAGCGCCTGCTCGACGTCGTCAGTGTGAAGAACGTCCACCACCTCGAGAGCACAGTGGCGGCGCTCCTGGGGGACGGTCTGCGAAACTCCGACGTGCTCGCCGCGACCCTGCCGGGCGGCTCGATCACCGGCGCGCCCAAGTCGAGCGCGATCGAGTCGATCGCGGCGCTCGAGGACGGGCCGCGCGGTCTCTACACCGGCGCGCTCGCCGTGGTCGACGAACATGGCGCGCTGCGCTCGTCGCTCCTGATCCGCACGTGGTTGCGCCCCGATGAGGGCCAGGGCGCGCTCCACGTCGGCGGCGGCATCGTGGTCGACAGCGAGCCCGAGGCTGAGTGGGCCGAGACCATCGCCAAGGCGCGCGCCTTCGGCGACGTCAGCCCTTGTTGACGCTGGCGCGCACCGCCACGCCGACCACCAGCGAGGCGATGACGATGCCCCAAAACAGCCACGCGCCCTGGCTCTCGAGCCCCTTGGTCAGCTCGATGCCGAGCACCGAGCCGATGGCGGTGATGGGGAAGAACAGCGCGGCCAACAGGTTGAGCCGGTGCTGCGCCTCGGCGGTCTTCTTGGCGAAGGCAGCTTGCTCCTCGGCGGCCTTGGCCTCGAGGTAGTCGAGCGCGTTCTTGGCGTCCGAGACCACCAGCTCGGCGGTGCGCTCGATCTCACCGGCGGCGTCGCGCAGCGAGATGATGTCCTTGTCCTCGATGCCCTCGCGCGCCTCCTGCAATGCCTTGTGCAGGTTGCGCGTGGTGCGCGCCAGCGGCGAGGCCGCGCGCAGCACCTGATAGATCTCCTCGGCCAGCTTGGCGCGATCGACCTTCTCGTCGAGGTCGTGCACCGCGGCTTTGAAGCCCTCGACGTGGCGCTTGAGCGAGGGCAGCCCATCGCCGCGGCTCTCCTTGGCCTTGAAGCTGCCGTCGGGCGCACGCCAGAAGATGCGCGGCGCGCGCTCGTCGTCGCCGGGCTTGGGGACGTCGTGCAGGATCAGCAGCAGGTGGCCGCCATCGTGCATGGCGCGCTGCCGTCCGGCAGACGCGCCGACACGCTGGCGGAAGCGCTGCGGCACCTGCCAGCTCTCGGGGATGACCTGCGCCATGTGCGCGGTCTAGCACAGTCCGGCGCGGCCGAACGGCGTCGAGCGGCGTCAGCGACGGCGTCGCCGCAGCAGCACAACGAGCGCCAGCAGCGCCGCCGGCGCCGCAGGCACCTGCGCACAGCCCCCGTCGTCGACGCTGTTCGGCAGCGGCCGCTTGCCCCCGGCACCCTGTTGATCGGCGTGGCCGTCGTCGTGCTCGTCGTCGGCGCCGTCGTCGTTCGGCTCGTCCGGCGGCGGTGGCTCGACCACGCGCACCGTCAGCGAGAAGAAGTCGTCCGCGGGTCCGAAGCCCGCGTCCGCGAACCAGGTGACGCCCTCGTGGACCAGGCCGAAGCGCTGCGTGCTCTCGCCGAGCGCGGCGCCGGTGACCTCGAAGGTGAAGCGCGCCACCGTGCCCTCGGGTGTCGCGGCGTCGGGCGTGGCCACGCGCGTCGGCGACAGCCAGGACGGCGCCGCCAGCGCCGAGGCTTGATCGCGCGGCGTCGGCGCCAGGCGCACGGTGTCGTCCCAGGTGACGTGGCCGTCGTTTCTCACCTCGATGTAGCCCTGCGTCACGCTGCCGAGCCCGATCTCCACGGCGCCGTCGGCGGCGTGTGCAAAGCCGTCGGCGACCAGCGTCCCCGCGTAGTCGCGCGGCGTGACGTTGACCAGGATGGCGAGCTGCGTGTCGGGCGGTCCGCCCGACTGCGAGAACCAGGAAACGCCCTCCTGCACCACGCCGAAGGTCTGCAGGTGCTCGCCCGGCACGTTCCCCTTGATGCGCACCGGGAAGTGCCCGACGGCGCCGGGCGCCACCGCGCCTGGCGAGACGATGCGCGTGTCGGACAGCCAGCTGTCGTCGCCCAACACCGACGGCTGATCGCGCGGCGTCGGCGCGAGCTTGGTGTCGTCGCTCCAGCTCCGAGCGCCGTCGTTTCTCAGGTCGAAGTAGCCGTCGAGCGTCTCGCCTTCCTTCAGCTCGATGGCGGGCTGGCTCGCGTAGGGGAAGGACTGGTCGACGTAGGTCGCCTGCCAGTCTGGCGGCGCGGGCGAGCCGAGGTTGTCGCGCTCGGAGGCGACGTACTCCGATCCGAGCGAGCGCGTGTTGCGCTGGACGCCGTAGGAGCAGCCCCGTGCCTCGAGGACGGTGGGCGTGCCCCAAGGGTCGCCGCTCTGCAGCAACGCCACGTGCGTCGACGAGGCCAGGATGTCCGCCTTGCGCGCGTCGCCGCGGTTCACGTGCGTCCACCAGGTCTCGGTGGTGCGGTAGGAGTTCGCGGTGTAGGGCCCGTGGTTGCAGGTGGAGAGCGCCTCGCCGTTGATCTTCCAGCTCTTGAAGACGAAGCCGCTGCAGTCGGCGCCGTAGCTGCCGCTGTGCGTGCAGTCGGGGCAGTTGCCCGAGCACGCGCCGTGGTTGCCGCCGCCGTCCGACTGCCAGCAGCCGCCGCCCCACCAATAGGAGTAGCCGACGCCAGTACCGCCGCGCGCCACGATGTCGTCGCGGGTCATCTCCGGCGGCGCGCCCGAGAGCGACAGGACGAGGAGGAGCGCGCTCACCATGACGTCACCTCCGCCGCGGCAGCGCCCCGTGTGACGCGCGTGTCCACGTACAGGTGCGCGACCTTGCCGTCGCCGGCGGGCACGAGCTGCTTGAGCGGCACGAACTCGGGTGAGGCGCGCCGCTCGCGCCGCTCGCGCTCGACGAGCCGACCGTCGGCGGCGCGCGACAGCCGCACCACCACCACCGCGTCGCGCGTCGGCGTTTCTCCAGGTGTTTGCTGCACCAGCTCGTGCCCGGCCACCCACAGCTCGCCGCCCTGTTTGGCTGCGGCCTTGCCAGCCTGGGCGACCAGGCCGGACAGCTCGAGCAGCGACGAGAAGCGCACCACGCCGTCGGCGACGAGCGCGCCGCGCGCGTCGAAGAACAGCACTTGTGCGAGGTCGCCGACCTTGCGCAGACGCACGTACTCGCCGCCGAACGGCATGCCGGGCCGCACGGTGCGCGCCGCGTCCTCGCGCAGCGCGGCGTCGAGCACGCGCACCTGGGCGCCGTGCAGCACCTCGAGCCAGACGCCGTCCGCGTCGGCGAACAGCGCGGTGACGAGGCCGCCGTCGTCGACGCCGGCGCCCTCGACCGGGGCGCTGGTCACGAGCGAGCCGTTCGGCGCGATCACGTACACGCGCCGGGCCACCAGGCGGTCGAGCGCCACCAGGTCGCCGGCGGGCGTGAGCGCGATGTCCTCGACGGTGTCGGAGGGCAGCGGCACGTTCGCTTCGAGCGCGCCGCCCTTGCCGAGCACGGCCACGCGCGCATGCACCGCGTCGAGCACGAAGGTGCGGCCGTCGGCGTCGACGGCGAGGCTGCCGGGTCCCTCGGGCGAGGACTCGTCGTCGCGCGAGACGCCGAGCGCTTCGGGCGCGGCGCCGGCGCGCAGCACGAGCGCGGCGGGCGACGCCACGGGCAAGGCGACGGTGAGGAGGAGAGAGATCATGGGTGCTCCAAGAGCGGGCGTGGCGTGGCTCGAAATCGCGACGATTGGGCCACCGATTCCGCAGGCCCGCGTCGGTTGACGGCGCTACGTAATCCGACCGATGCCTGGCAGTCGCCTGCCGACCCCGGCGCTAGGGCAGGCGCCAAGGGATGCGCCGCTTGACCAACTCCTCGAGCGGCAACTGCACCAGCACGGGGTGGCGCGCGGGGTCGAGCCACTCGACCAGCTTCTCGAGGTCGGGCCGGGCCATGGCCGTGCACCCCTGCGTGCCGCGGCCCTTGCGCTTCCAGACGTGCAGGAAGGCGCAGCTTCCGCGCCCCGGGATCACCTGCGCCGACGTGTCGCCGAAGCCGTTCTGGTCGATGAGCAGGCCGACCTCGTAGAGCCCGTCGTCACGCAGCATCGGCTCGGCGCTCCGGTAGCGGCGCTCCTGCGGCGGGTCGATGCCGCCGTCGGGGGCGGTGGCGGCAGTCGCCGCCGCTTCGTCGACGAGCCGGTTGTAGGCGCCGCCGCGAGGATCGTCGACGCACACCAGCTTGGCGCGCGTGCGCAGCCAGGGCATGCGCGTCTTCATCGGCGGCGCCATCGGCCCGAATGCGGAGAGCAGCCGAAACACGCCTGCCGGCGCACGTCCGTCGCCTTCGGTCTTCCTCGGCTCGCCGACACCGAGCGGGTGTAGCCCGAGGCCCCAGCCGAGCCCGCTCTCGCCCACCACCACCTCGATAGCCTGGCCCACCTGCATCCAGACGCCGCCGACCTTCTCGTGGCGCGTCAACCGGGCGACCTCGTCGCGCCAGCCGCGCGTGGTCACCAGCACCACCTGCTCGGCGCCCGCAAGCTCGAGCGAGAAGCTGTCGGCGGGGGGCTCCGCCGTGGACGTCACCTTGTCGACCTCGACGTCGGCGCCGGGGGGCTCCGCCACGGCGAGCAGCGGCAAGAAGGCAATCAGCAGCACGCCCGAACGCTAGTCGCCACCGCGTTCGCTGTCGATGTGGGCGCCGCACGGTGGTCGCCGCCGGCGGCCGCGCATGCTACCGGCGACGGCGCATGGTGGAGCGCGAGAACACGAGCGGCGAGGTCGCGCGGCTGCAAGCACGGCTGAGAGAGCTGGAGCGCGAGGTCGCGGATTTGCAGCGCGGTGCCGCCTTGCTCGAGCCACTGCTCGAGAAGATCCCGAACATCGTGGCGCGCTTCGATCGCGCGCTGCGCCTCACCTGGGTCAACCACTACGTTCCGCCGCTGACGGCGGCGACGGCGCTCGGGCGGCCACTCGCCGACTTCATCGCGCCGTCGTCGCTCGAGATCGCGCTGCCGGCCATCGCGCGCGTGCTCGAGACGGGCGTGCCCGCCGCCTATGACAGCGAGGGACAAGGCCCCAACGGCACAGTGGCCCAGTATCACACCGACGTGGTCGCCATCCGCGAGGCCGACGGTACCTTGAGCGGCTGCCTGTCGGTCACCGACGTCACCGCGGTCAAGCGCCGCGAGCGCGCCGTCGCCGATCGTGAAGCATTGCTCAACATGGCGCTCACCGCCACCGGCGTTGGCTTGTGGAGCTGGGAGATCGCGGGTGACCGCATCACTTGGGACGAGCGGATGCTGGAGATCCTCGGCGTCGACGAGCCGCTCGCCATGCAGGTCTACACCGAGCGCCTGGTGCACCCCGACGATCGCGAGGCCGTCGCCTCCGATGGGCCACGCCTGCTCGCCGGCGAGCCCGTCGAGCGCACGCACCGCATCGTCCGCCCCGACGGCTCGGAGCGGTGGGTGCTCGCCATGGGCCGCATGACGCGTGGGCCGGATGGCAAGCCGGCCGCTGCGGTGGGTGGGCTGATCGACGTCACCAGCCAGCGACGCTTCGAAGACGAGCTGCGCCAGTCCCATCGCCTGCACGCGGTCGGCACGCTGACTGCTGGCATCGCGCACAACTTCAACAACCTTTTGACCGTCATCCTGCCGAACCTCGAGCTGCTCCGTCGCGTCGTGCCGGCAAGCCACGTAGCCATCGTCGACGACGCACACGGCGCTGCTACGCGCGCCGCAGACCTGGTGCACCAGCTCATGACCTACGCGGGCAAGCGCATGCGGCGCGCACCGACGGCGTGCGACTTTGGCGCGGTGGTCGAGCGCTGCGTTTCCATCTGCGCTCCCACTCTGGGCGGCGCCATCGAGGTGGCACACCGAATCGATGCCGGGTTGCCGGCGGTGCGCGCCGATGGGTCCGACATCGAGCAGGTGCTGATGAACCTGCTGTTCAACGCGCGCGACGCGCTGTTGTCGAGCGGCCGCGAGCGACCGTGCATCGTCGTCGAGGCGGGCTGCGCCGACGACGCGGACGGGTCACGGCGTGTTGTGCTGCGCGTCGTCGACAACGGCCCCGGCATGGACGCCGAGACGCTGCGGCGCGCCTGTGAACCCTTCTTCACGACCAAGCCGATCGGCGCCGGCACCGGGCTCGGGCTCGCCACCAGCACGGCGATCGCACGGGAGCTGGGCGGCGGCCTCGAGCTGGCGTCCCAGCTTGGTCACGGGACCACGGCGACACTGTGGCTTCCCGCTCTCGCCGCGTCGGCGGCGGCGGCGCCAACGCTGGCAGCCGCCACGAGCGCGTCGCGCGCAAGTGTGCTGTTGGTCGACGACGACCCGTTGGTGCGGCGCGCCACCTCGCGCCTGCTCGAGCTGAAGGGGCACCACGTCTGTTGCGCCGAGGATCGGGAGAGGGCGGAGGCCGCGGCGCGCGCCGAGCGCTTCGACGTCATCCTGCTCGATCGATCGCTCGCCGGTGGTGCGGGCGGCGGCGCGGTGGCGCGCCTGCGCGAGTTGGCGCCGAGCGCGCAGCTACTCTTCTTCACGGGCGACGAGCTGACGGACGACGAGACCGCGCTCGTCGATGGCGTGGTCAAGAAGCCCGTCAGCGGCGAGCAGTTGCTGCGCGCCATCGCCGCGCCTCGCGCACGCCCCTGAACGCGCGCCCAGGCCTACGAGATCAGGGCACGCACTGCGCCGAGGCGGTGCGGAAGCCCGGCAGCGGCGTCGCGCTGTCGTTCCACACCGGCGCGCCCAGCTCGCTCACGATCTCCTCGACATAGGCGTGCTGGTTCCAGATGCCGCGCGCCTGCGCCCAGCGCGTGCCCGCGTTCTGCCAGGCGTCGAGCCCCTGCGCGGTGGCGAACTGCGGCTCGTTCGATCCCGCGAGCAGGTTGGCGTGGCCGTCGTTGTCGATGTCGGCGATGGGCGTGTACTCGAACATGGTCACGCTCTGGCGATCGGCGTCGTACACCGGCGAGCCGGTCGGGCCGTAGGACCACACGTTGCCCTCGTCGGAGTAGACGACGTTCTGCGTGCCGTCGGCCTCGAAGTCGAAGCCGGCCGGGCCGGAGGCGCCGGTGCCGTCCCAGATAGTGGCGCGCCACACCTCAGTGAGGTCGTGCTGGTAGACGATCAGGATCTCCTGCGAGGCGACGGCGATCTCGAGGTCGCCGTCGCCGTCGACGTCGAGGATGGCCGGGTTGTTGGGGATGATGTCGCAGGGATCCTCTTCCTCCCCGCCGCCGCCGCCGGTGCCGCTCTCGCAGGTGGGGCCCATCGCCATGCGCGTGGGCGGCGCGAGCGGACCGAAGCGGATGGCGCCGTTGACGCCGTCGAACACGGCCAGCTCGCCCGAGCGGAATACCACTTCGTTGGTGCCGTCGCCGTCGAGGTCGGCCACCGCCGGGTGGCCGTCAAAGGTCACGTTGTCGAGGTTGTCCCACAGGATGGTGCCGTTGGCGCGGTAGGCGGTGGCGCCCGCCACCAGCTCGAGGCCCGGCACGCCGTCGACGTCGACCAGCACGCTGGTGGGGCCGTGGCCGGCCGAGCCGGTGCCGCGCCCGCCGCGCCACAAGAGGCGGCCGTTGTGGTCGTAGAGGTGATCGCCGACCGCGACCTCGCCGAAGCCGTCGCCGTCGACGTCGCCGACGGCGATGCCACCCGCGTCCTCGAGCTCATTCGGGTCGCGCGTCCATTCCTGCGACTCCCACTTGACCCGGCCCGTGCAGTCGAACGCCAGCAGATTGCCGCGGGCGAACTTGCCGTGCACCTTGGGCCCGTTGGGGATGGCCTCGACGCCGGGCAAGAGCACCCACTTCTGGCCGATGATCTCGACGCAGCCGTCGCCGTCGAGGTCCATCAGGGCCGGCGTCACCGAGGAGTTGAGGCGCGCGGCCTCGACGGTGTTGGTCCACACCTCGGTGCCGCTGGCGCCGTCGACGGCGCGCAGCACGCCGGGCACCGGGTCATTCACCTGCTCCTCGGAGCCCGAGACGCCGCCCGTGGTCAGGTAGTCGGGCGCGTCGTTCGGGTCGAACGAGATGAACACCACGCGCGGCGTGTCGGCGCGGGTGACGAAGCCGTCGCCGTCGTCGTCTTCGAGGCGCGACACCAAGGGCGTCGACCAGCTCTGGCGCGAGGCGGGCGCCTGGCCGTCGCCGTCCCACTCCCACAGGGTCTCGGGGGTGAACGAGGTCGGCTGCGGGCAGGGCGGCAGCTCGTCGTTCGTGCCGTTGCCGCGCACCGCCACGGTGGCGGCGCCGCCGGTGCAGGTATTGGCGCCGACGGCGATGGTCGCCGTGTCGAGCGTGGTGTCGGCCGCCGTGTAGCGCACCGTGAACACGCCGGCGCCGCCCGCAGGGATGGACGCGGGCGCGCTCAGGATCTCGAAGGGGGCCGCGATCGTCGGCGCCATCGGGATGGGCGCGCCGGTCGGGTTCTGGCACACGAAGCTGCGCACCAGCGAGTCGCCGACGATGACCTCGCCGAAGTCGATGGTGGTGGGCGAGCAGAACAGGCCCGAGCAGGTGCCGGGTGCGTTGGCGCGCAGGCCCACCAGCTCCGGATCGACGTCGGAGAGCACCTCGAGCTGGCCGTACATGGCGCTGCCCGCCTGCGCGATGCCGGTGGCCGTCGGTGCCGCGCGCACCGTGACGGTGACCGCCTGGCCCGGCAGGATCGAGGACGGAATCGTGGGTGCCGCCTGCACATGGAAGTCGGGGTGCGAGCCGGCGCGGATGTTGATGCCACGGACGAACAGCTCGACGCCGCCGCAGTTGCTCACCTGCACGTTCTGATCGGCCGTCGCGCCGGTGGCGACGGTGCCGAAATCGACATCGAGCGGCGTCACGCTGATGCAGGGCGCGAGGCCGTTGCCCGAGAGCGGCACGTCGAGGCCCTGGTCCGGGTTCGGGTTGATGATGCTGCCGCCGAGCTCTTTGTAGGTGAAGTGCACGTTGCCGGCGTGGGCGGCCACGTTCTCGGGTCGGTAGCTGACGATGAAGGTGACGGTCTCACCCGAGGGCACGAAGGCGCCGAACATGCCGCCGAAGATGGTGTCGAAGGGCGGCGGCAGCGTGTCGCCGAGCTGGGTGAGCGGCGGCTCGATCAGACGGAACTCGGGCTCGCCCGGGTTCAAGTCGAGGTCGGTGACGACGCAGTCCTCGACGCCGACGTTGGTCAGCACCACCTCGCGCTCGCTCGAGCGGAACAGCGGCTGCGCGCCCCAGTTGAGCGCGGTGGGCGTGGCCTCGAGGAAGCACGGCGTCACCTCGACGCTGGTCCCTTGCAGCGGCACGGCGATGTTCGGGCTGATGGGGTCGTCGGTGACGACGTCGAGGAAGCCGCTCTCGGTGCCGGCGATAGCGGTGGGCGCGAAGGTGACGTCGATGGAGCCGGACTGCGCCTGCTGCAAAACGGTGCCACCCGCCAGATCGACCAGCGCCGACGAGAAGGAGCCCGCGGGGGCGCGCACGGTCGCCGAGGTGAAGGTGCAGGGCAGCTCGCCGATGTTGCGCACGAACACGCGCTGCGTGGAGCTTCTGCCCTCGCCGACGTTGCCGAACTGGACGCTCTCGGGCACCACCTGGATGACGCACGAGGGCGGCCGGCGCGAGGTGCCGATCAGCTCGATCCTGTAGTCCGCGGACTGCGCGGCGTCGGTGGTGAGCGTGACCGTGCCGCTGGTGCCGTTGGCGAGCGACCAGCTATCGACGATGAGCGGCGCGAAGGTCACCGGGATGTCGATGGCGGTGCCGGGCGCCAAGGGCGAGCCGGTGGCGACGCCGCCGGCGGTGAAAGGGTCGGGGAACTGCTCGTCGAGCGCCGCCTGCGTGATGGTGATGGGTCGGGTGCCGCACGAGGTCAGGTGCACCACGTCGTCCGCGCTGTCGCCGACGAAGACCTCGCCGAAGTCGATGATGGCGCGATCGGCGCAGAGCTGCGGCGCGTCGCCTTGGCCGGACAGCACCGCGCGCAACACCGGGCTCACCGCGTCGTCGCTCCTGACCTCGACGACGGTGCAGGAGGGCGCGCCATTCGTCGGCGTGAAGCCGACCGTGATGGTCTGCTCGCTGCCGTCTTCGAGCGTGAAGGCGCGCGTCGGGCCGGCGGGCTCGCTGATCTGGAACGCCGCCGACGGCGCTGGGCACAGCTCGACGTCGGCCGCGGTGGTGACGTCGCTGACCACGAGCGCCTTGTTGCCGACGTTCTTCAACACCAGCGTGACGGCAGCGGTCTGCCCGAGCGCGGTGGGCGCGATGCCCACCTCGAGGTAGGGCAGGGGCGGGGTCTCGTCCTCGCCGTGCGTCAGGATGGCGATGGGCGCCGGCAGCTTGCCGAGCAGCTCGTCGCAGTTGCAGGCGGAAACGGGCACGAGCCCGATGGCGACGGCGAGGACGGATCGGCGGAGCAGCATGGGGGTCTCCTGGGAGCCGGTGCTGCGTTTATCCCTCGAAACGCGATCCTCAAAGGCCGCCTCAGTGCATAATTGGAGTCAGATCCGCCGGTATTTGCTGTATGATGCACCGTGTCATTCCGGGACGGTGTTGCGCGGTGCGGCATCGATGCACGTCGATGCCTGCATCGAGCGGCTTCCCCGCGCCTCGCTCAGTCCTGGTCGACGACCTCGAAGCACGGCGGCGCTCGATCGTTGGGGTCTCCGTTGTAGTTGATGCTCAACTCCTCGAAGGGCGTGCAGGAGAGCAGGGGACGGCCAGGGGCCAGGAGCGCGGCGGGGTGATGGGCCATGCCGCGATCAGGCTCGCCGACTCGAGGCCGCGGTCAAGCGGGTCGACGGCCGAGGCGCAGCGCGCGCGCCACCGTAACGGCGCGGCTGCCGGCGAGCGCGAAGCGCAGCGGCGCGCGCCGGTCGGTGGCGCGCGCGTAGTCGATGCCGACGCGCGGCCCGGTGATCACGGCAGCAGCGTGGTCGGAACGTCTCACGAGACGCACCTCGAGGCCGCCCGGCGCACACACGTCGTGGTCGCTGAAGCCGAGGTCGAGCCCCAGCCCCTGCGCGAGCTTGCCCGGGCCCGCGAGCAAGTCGGGCGTCGCGCGGGCGCGGCCACGCCGCGCGCACACCACCTCCATCCCCTCGAGCACCTCGCCGGCGCGCACCAGCACCGCCTGCCCGACGCCGTTCGCGCCGGTCTCGTCGGCGGTGACCAGGTTGAGCATCTGGTGCAGGCCGTAGCAGAGGTACATGTAGACGTGGCCGGGCGGGCCCCACAGCGGCGCGTTCCTGGCCGTGCGGCCATGGCGGGCGTGGCTCGCGCTGTCCGTCGGGCCGCAGTAGGCCTCGACCTCGGTAATGCGCACCACCACGTCGTCGTACACTAAGAGCGCGCCGACCAGATCACGTGCGACCACCGGCGCCTCGCGCGCGAAGAAGGAGCGCGAGGCGCGGGGGTAGTCGTCGCGGCGGATGGCGCCTTCGGTGGCGATGCGCACGACGCAGGCTACCTCGCGCGTGACACTTGCCTACATGGGGCGCCATTGCGCGGGGTGGACCGCACGGACCGATGCACCCGGAACGCCGCCCTTGGCGGCTCCCTCGGCCGGAGGTGATCCTGCGGCTGCCGGCGATGAGCGCAGGAAGGCGAGTGGTGCGTAGCTCGTGAGCATGACCAAGCCTGGACTGGCGCTGCTGCTCGTATGGTGCACGGTCACCTCCTGCACCTGCGCCGGCCCAGTGCAGTCCGGGCTCACCGGCGTCGAGGTGCTGCCGACCTTTGACCCCGCGCTCGCGGTCGACCAGCTCTCCATCAGCGGCCTCGTCGACGGCGTGGTGGTGATCGAGCCCGGCCTGGCGCCGCTCGAGCCTCGCCCGCTGCAGCCGACCGGAGAGAGCGTCGTGCTGCTGGTCGACCGAAGCCTCGGCGACGCCGTGCTGCGCGTGCGCGTCGACGCCCTGTTCGGCGGCGAGCTGGTCGGCACCGGCAGCGAGACCGTGCGCGTGGTCGCGGACAGCGTGGTGCCGGTCGAGGTGCCGATCGGCGACCCGGTGTTGTGCGGCGACGGCGCCGTCGAGAGCGAGCTCGAGGCGTGCGACGATGGCAACGCGACCGCCGGGGACGGCTGCGACGGCGCCTGCGCCCTCGAGGAGGGCGCGCGCTGTCAGGGAGAGCCGAGCGTGTGCGCCTTCTGCGGCGACGGCGTCGTCGTCACGCCGATCGAGCAATGCGACGATGGCGGCGCCGGCGACGACGCCGAGCTCGTCGACGGGTGTCGGGACTGCGTGGTCGATCACGGCTTCGCGTGTGCTGGTAGCCCGTCGTCGTGCACCACCAGCTGCGGCGACGGCGTGCCGGCCGGCGACGAGGCGTGCGACGACGGCGGCGCCCTCGACGGCGACGGCTGCGCGGCCGACTGCGCGCTCGAGGTGGGCTTTGTCTGCGAGGGCGAGCCGTCGAGCTGCGCGCCTGTGTGTGGCGACGGCCTGATCCGCGGCGTCGAGAGCTGCGACGACGGCAACGCGGCGCCCGCCGACGGCTGCTCCTCCATCTGCGCGCTCGAGCCCGGCGCGGTGTGCTTCGGCGAGCCCTCGGTGTGTCGCGCCGTGTGCGGCGACGGCTTTCTGCGGCTGGCCGAGCAATGTGACGACCTCAACATCGTCGCTGCCGACGGCTGCGACGCCTACTGCCGCCTCGAAGAGGGCTACGCCTGCGTCGGCGCACCGTCACTGTGCCGGGCCGTCTGCGGCGACGCGCTGGTGCTGCCCGGCGAGGCGTGTGATGACGGCAACGACGTGGGTGGCGACGGCTGTACGCGCACCTGCTTCGTCGAGAACGGTTGGCATTGCTCGGACAGCCCGAGCAGGTGCGCGCGCTGCGGCAACGGCGTCTTCGAGCTCGGCGAGACCTGCGACGACGCCAACATCGCGCCCGGCGACGGCTGCAACGGCGACTGCCAGGGCGAGGCCGGCTGGGTGTGCTGGGGCCAGCCGTCGAGCTGTGCCGAGACCTGCGGCGACGGCGACCAGGGCGCCGGTGAGGCCTGCGACGACGGCGACCAGGACGACGGCGACGGCTGCGCGCGCTTCTGTGCCGTCGAGACCGGCTGGGACTGCACGGGCTTCCCCTCGACGTGCGAACCGGTGTGCGGCGATGGCTGGGTGCGCCCCGGCGAGCAGTGCGACGATGGCGGCCTCGCGACCGGCGATGGTTGCGACGGCTTGTGTACCATCGAACCGGGCTACACCTGCGACGGCGAGCCGTCGGGTTGCTCGGTGTGCGGCGACGGACGCGTCGGCGGCACCGAGCAGTGCGATGACGGCGACCTCGACGCCGCCGTGGACGGCTGCGACGCGAGCTGCCGCATCGACCCGCAGTGGGCCTGCGAAGGCGAGCCCTCCTACTGCACCTACCCCTGCGGCGACGGCCTGACGCGCGACGCCGAGCAGTGCGACGACGGCGACCTGGACAATGGCGACGGCTGCTCGGAGTTCTGCACGGTCGAGATCGGCTTCTCCTGCACCGGGCTCGACCCCACCGTCTGCCTCGCCAACTGCGGCGATGGCCTGATCGTGGCCGGCGAGCAGTGTGACGACCGCAACGTCGACGGCGGCGACGGCTGCTCGTCGCTGTGCCTGCGGGAGCCCGGCTTCGCCTGCGCCGGCGCGCCGAGCGTGTGCACCACCACCTGTGGCGACGCCATCGTCGCCGGCCCCGAGTCGTGCGACGACGGCAACACCGCCTCGTCGGATGGCTGCAGCGGCAGCTGCGTGCTCGAGCCGGGCTACGTCTGCGCGGCCGGGCAGCCCTGTGCGCCGGTGTGCGGCGACGGCGCGCTCGTCGGGGCCGAAGGCTGCGACGACGCCAACCGAGCCCCGGGCGACGGCTGCTCGGCCGCCTGCGTCATCGAGCCCGGCTACGTCTGCACCGGCGTGCCGAGCGTGTGCGTGCGCTGCGGCGACGGCAGGATCACCGGCGGGGAAAGCTGCGACGACGGCGGCGTCGCCGGTGGCGACGGGTGCTCGACGACGTGCCAGACCGAGGCCGGCTGGTCGTGCGCGGGCGAGCCCTCGGTGTGCACCGGCGGTTGCGGTGACGCCGTCGTGAACGGCGCAGCGGGTGAGCAGTGCGACGACGGCAACGCGAGCGCCGGTGACGGCTGCTCGGCGAGCTGCCGCACCGAGGCGGGCCATGCGTGTACCGGCGCGCCCACCTCGACCTGCACGCCGGTATGCGGTGACGGGATGCGCGTGGGCGGCGAGCCGTGCGACGACGGCGGCGCCGCTGCCGGTGACGGCTGTAGCCCGAGCTGCGCGCTCGAGGACGGCTGGAGCTGTGTTGGTGCACCATCGAGCTGCACGCCCCTGTGCGGCGACGGCTTCGTGCTCGGCGGCGAGCAATGCGACGACAACAACCTCGCGAACCTGGACGGCTGCTCGAGCACTTGTGTGCGCGAGGCGGGCTTCACCTGCACCGGCGCGCCGTCGTCGTGCAGCAACGTGTGCGGGGACGGCGTGATCGTAACCGGCGAGCCGTGCGACGACGGCGACACCACGAGCGGCGACGGCTGCTCCGCGACGTGTACCATCGAGCCTGGCTGGGGCTGCCTCGGCGTGCCGAGCGTCTGCCAGCGCTGCGGCAACGGCGCGCTCGAGGGCACGGAGGGTTGTGACGATGGCGGCGTGCTCGGTGGCGACGGCTGCTCGGCCTCGTGCGCGATCGAGCCGGGCTTCGTGTGCGGCGGCCAGCCAAGCGTGTGCGTCGCTGGGCAATGCGGCGACGGCGCCGTCACCGACGGCGAGCAGTGCGACGGCGTCAACCTCGCCGGCGAGACCTGTTGGAGCCGGGGGCGCCTGCTCGGCGGCGGCAGTGGCCTTGCGTGCACCGGGGCCTGCACCTTGGATCTCGGCGGCTGTACGGGCGGCGCCATCGACTCCGTCGCTGCGCTGGAGTTGGCGCTGACCGAGACCTACGCCCGCGCCGGTCACGAGGTGATCGCGCTCGCCCCCGGCAGCTACAACGTCGGCGACCCGATCGTGCTCGACGAGTGCGGCCTGACGGGCGGCTCGCCGTGTGTTGGCGGCGAGCCCTACGGCGTGACGCTGCGGCCGCTCTCGGGCACGGTCGCGATGACCACGGGTAACGACCTGCCGATCTTCCAGATCGTGAGCGGCAGCAACGTGCTCGACGGGCTCGCCTTCGATGAGGTGAGACGGGCCGTCCGCATCTCCGAGCCGGGGCTCGGTGGCTTCAGCAGCGGCAACGTGGTGACCGGCTGCCGCTTCGACAACGTGGCCCGCGACCCCGACGTGCTCGTCGACGTCAAGGCGCCCGACGCGCTGGTGAGCGCGTGCTTCTTCTCGCACGCCGGCACGGGGGGGCCCGACGGCAAGGCGCTCGCCGCCAACACCCACCCCGGCATCGTCCTCGCCATGAACGCCATCAGCGGCAACTACGCCGTCGGCGTAGAGGCGGTGGCCGCGAACGGCGTCCGCCTCGACCACAACACCGTGGTGGTAGGTGACGGCGTCGCCGTCGAGATGCGCACCCTCAGCGACGCCTGTGTGCGCGGCAACATCGCCGGCACCTCCGCGGTCGGGGAGGTCTGGCAGCTCGACGCCGCGGTCGCGCTCAGCGCCGCCTGCGCGCCGGCGTCGGGTGGCAACGACGTCTTCGGCGGCATCGTCTGCACCGGCGGATCCTGCGCGGCGCTCTGCTCGGGCGCCGGGCCGCTGTGCGAGTTGACCATCGACCCGGCGCTCGACGCCGATCTGTGTCTCCCCTCGGGCTCGTCGCTCGTCGACGCGGGCGCCGACGTCGGCCTCGACCACGTCGACGCCGATGCAGCGCGCTTCTTCGGCCCGTCGCCGGACGTGGGCGCCCGCGAGGCAGGCAGCACGCGCAGCTACGGCGGCGCGCCGTCGAGCTGCCCGTGACGTCGACGGGCGAGCTCGGTGACGACGCCGCTCTGGCCGGTGGGGCGTCTCAGCGTCCCATGGCGCTCACGCGTTGTGGAACGATGGTCGCGATGACCGACGAGTCCGACACCGGAGGCGTCGCGGCGCGGACGGCCCCCACCGATCCGGTGGCGGACGATGTCACCGGCAGCGGCTCCCTGGGCAACGGCCCGGAGAGCGCGGAGGGCGCGCCGGAGCCGGTCAACGTCGGCGACGTCGTCGGCTCCTACCGCCTGATCGAGCTGCTCGGCACGGGCGGCATGGGCCGGGTCTTTCGCGCAGAGCACACCAAGCTCGGACGCGCGGTCGCGCTCAAGGTGCTCAACCGCCGGTACTCGAACAACAAGGAGGCGGTGCAGCGCCTGTTCGGTGAGGCGCGCGCGGTCAATCAGATCCACCACGAGAACCTGATCGAGATCACCGACTTCCTCGACCCGCCCGAAGGCGTCGCCTGCTACGTGATGGAGCTGCTGCAGGGAGAGACGGTGAGGGCTTGCGTCTCGCGTGGGCCGCTCCCGCCCGAACGGGTCGCGGCCATCGGCGCGCAGGTGGCGAGCGCGCTCGCGGCCACCCATGCCATCGGCGTGGTCCACCGCGACCTCAAGCCGGAGAACGTCTTTCTGACCACGCGCGGCGAGCGCAGCGACTTCGTCAAGCTGCTCGACTTCGGTGTCGCCAAGTTGAGCCCGGCGGTGGCGGGCGATCCCGCGCAACCCGTCGAGGACGCCGCGGTGCTCGGCACGCCGCCCTATATGTCCCCCGAGCAGCTCGCCAAGGGCGTGGCCGACGCACCCTCCGACATCTACTCGCTCGGCGTCACGCTCTACGAGATGCTCACCGCGGCTCGCCCCTTCTCGGCCGTGAGCCGCGGCGACCTCGTGATCAAGCACCTGCTCGAGATGCCGCCGCCGATGGCGCGCGCCGGCGTGCCGGCGCCGCCGCCCGACCTCGAGCGCCTGGTGCTCGCTTGCCTGGCCAAGGAACCCGGGGCGCGCCCCACCGCGGGCGCGATGGCGTCGTCGCTGCACGCGCTCGCGGTCGGGCCGGCGGCCGCGCCCGCTCCGTCGCCTGTGCGCGGGCCGCGGCGTCCGCTGGTCGCTGCCCTGCTCGCCGCCGCGCTCGGCGTGCTCGCCGTCGTGGGCGGCGTCACTCTGCTGCAGACCGACGTGGCGGTTGCGCCGGCGCAGCACGTCGCTCTGCCCGCCGAGGTGACGCTGCGCTTCGAGTCGACCCCGGCGGCCGCAGCGGTGACGCGCGCGGGAGGCGCGACGCCGCTCGGCTTGACGCCGTTTACGCTGTCGCTGCCGAGGAGCGAGGAGCAGGCGGCCTTCGTGTTCACGCTGCCGGGGCGGCCGCCCGTCGAGTCGCGCGTGTCACTGGCAAGCTCCGCCACGATCGCCGTGGTCATCCCCGAGCCCGCTCCGGTGCCGGAGGAGCCGACGCCGGTCGAGAAGCAGCCGGGCAAGCGACCGGGCAGGTCGCCCGGCGCCACGCGGGAGCACGATGACACCGTGATCCTCGACCCGTTCGCCCGCTAGGTCTCCTCGACGTGTCTCGGTTCGGGACGAGCCGCGCCCGCGGCTGGTCGAGGCCGCGGGAAGGGTGCATGGTTGCCCGGTGCAGCAAGCGCGTGGGCCCGGCGGCGTGACGGCGTGGCGCTCCGCGTGCGCGGCGCTTGCGACCCTGCTGATCGCCGGCTCCGTGCGTGCCGAGGACGCGAACGCCGCCGGCCCGGTGGAGGACGTCGCCGCTGCGCGCGCCGCCTTCGCCCGCGGCAGCGAGGCCTTCAAGCGCGGCGCCTTCGACGAGGCGCTCGCGGCCTACGACGAGGCCTACCGCAACAAGGCGCTGCCCGAGCTGCTGTTCAACATCGGGCAGTGCCACTTCCAGCTCGGCAGCTTCGAACGAGCGACCTTCTTCTATCAGCGCTTCCTGGCCGAGGCCGGCGACAGCCCCAACCGCGACGTCGCCGCGCGGCGCCTGGCCGAGGCCGAGACGCGCCTGGCGGAGCAGCTGAAGCTCGAAGCCGCCAGGCTCGAGGCCGACCGCCTGGCCGCCGAGGCCGCGGTGCAGGAGCGTGCCGCCGCGGAAGCCGACGCGGCCATCGCGCGCCTCCTCGAGGAGGAGCGCGTCGCCGCGGCTCGGCAGCGGGCCGCCGAGTCGTCGCGCCGCGCGACCGAGGCACAGGCAAAGCTGCAGGCCGACGCCGCCGAACGCGACGCGGCCCTGCAGTGGGCCATCTGGGGTGGCGCCGGGGCCGGCGCCGTGTTGATCGCTGCGGTCGCGACCATCACGATCGTGGCGCTGCAAGCCTCCGGCGACCCGGCGCCGCCGTCGGGGACGCTCGGCACCATCGATCGCCGAGGCGGTTGACGGGCGTCGCGATCGGCTCACCTCAAGCCGTTACCACTCGCCGCCGAAGGTCACGGTGGTCTGGCCCTTGGCCTCTTGCGCCGCCACGCCCATTTTGTGGCCGCCGCCCTCGCCCGAGAGCGCGAGCATCACCAGGCCGCCGAGGTTGGTCTCGCTGCGCGTGACGGTCAGGCCCGCCTTCTTCATCGCCGGCTCGTAGAAGTCCGCCACCTCTTTGGCCGTCTTGGCGATCTGCCCCATGACCGCGTAGCTCTTCTTGCCACCCTTGTCGGAGACCGCGCCCTGCACGACGTTGAGGCCGTCCATCATCGGCAAAGGGAAGCCCTCGGGCGCCTTGGCGGCGGTACCGAACGCCGCGTTGAACTTGGTGCCGTCGGCGTTGGTGCCGGTGATGGTGGCGACGCCCTTGTCTCCTGCCAGGTCGATCTTGGCGGTGCCCTCGTCGGTCTTGACCTCGATCTTGCCGTCTGCGGTCAAGGAGGCCTTGCCGCCAGAGGCCGCGGCGATGGCCGCGCTCTCGGCCGTCTCGACCGCCTTCTTGCATCCTGTCGGGATGACGAGCGCGAGCGCGAGCGGGGCGAGTGCGAGTGCGAGCGACGAGAGACGGGGCATAAGACCTCCAGGTTGGCCCGCACGGTCGCGTGAATGCGCCCTGCGAGCAAGCCCTCACGCGAATCAGGCGGCGACCCCGAAGACCATGCGCCACGGCATTCGGTGCACGTGGCTGTAGCTGTCGTGCATCTCCCACACGACGGCGTCGTCGTTGTCGCGCCCGGCGAGGCGGCGCAAGCGATCGCCGAGCCCAGCACCGATGGCGTGGCGCGTCAGGCGACCCGCCAGGCCGGAGACGGCGCGGCGGCCGGGCACGGGGTGGCGCGCGCAGATGTCGCACAGCTCGTCGGCGAAGGCGGCGCTGGTCTGAAGACGCTTGCCGGCGTCGAGCGCGAGGCAGCGGCGCAAGAACGCACGCCAGGCGGTCACGGCGGCGTCGCTGAACGTGATCAGGTTGGGGTCGAGGTAGACGTCGGGCTCGGGCAGGAGGCGCTCCCTGATGCGCTGGCCGCCGCCCACCGGCACCACAAAGGCGCGCTCGTCGCCGAACACCGCCGCCTCGAGGATCTGCACCACGAGCTGCGCGAGCGAGAACACGTCGGTGGCCGGGCTGACCTCGCGCGCGATCACTTGTTCCGGCGCGTTCCAACCCTTGGTGCCGGCGGCGCTGATCGTGCCGATCTTCACGTCGAGCGAGTCGTGCGGCAGCGCGCCCTCGTCAGTGAGCAGGATGTTGGCCGGCTTGATGTCGCCGTGGACCAATCCCTCGGCGTGCAAGGTGGAGAGCGCGCGCGCGACCTCGGCGACCGCGTGCAACAGGTCCATGCGGCTCACCGACCAGCCGACCGCATGCGCGCGCCGCACCGCTGCGCGGTAGTCCTCGTTGTCACCGAGCTTGCCCTGGAAGTGTATGAGCTGGTTGCAGCCGCCCTCGCGCCGATAGGCGTGGAACATTGCCGAGGGCAGGTGTCGCAGATCCTCGAAGACCAGCGGGCGCCCGTCGCCCACGTCGAGCACGAGGGCGTCGCGCTGCCGCACCACCTGGGCCGCGCCACCGTCGAGCGGCAGCGCCACGTGCTGCCGCGTTTGCAGGTCGTCGGCGAGCCGCAGCCGCTCCACCACCGGCATCAACACTCCGCACGAGGTCCTCGCCGCCAACTCGTCGCTCTTGCCCGCGAAGCTGAAGCGGTCCTCCGGCAGCAGCAGCGGGCTCGTCGCGCCGAGCAGCCGGCACAAGAGCGTCTCGCCGAACAGCGCCGGCACCGACTGCATGGAGATGTAGTGGGGCGAGTCGCTCTGCGGGCCCTTGGGGACGATGCCGAGCGCGCGCCGCTCGTGCTGCAGGCGCTTGTTCAACTCGAGCAGGAGCTTCTTCGCCTCAGGGGAGAGGTTGCCAATCTCGACGGCATGCACCGCGCGCAGCACGGGCTCGATGATCGATGCCGAGCGGTCGACGCGCACCACCAACGGTAGGCCGTCCGGGGCAGTTCCAACGGGTACGCAGGCGTCCGGTAGCTCGAGCAGGCGCGCGCGGTCGACGACCTTGAGCGCCTCCTGAACCAAGTGAATGGACTGCCAGTGGACCGTGATGGCGACGTCGGACATGCGCACCTCCACGGCTCCATGAAGCAGCGCGCGTGCCACCACGACCGCCGCGTCCGTGTGCCACCCGGCCCTCGGTCGGTCGCCGTGCTGCGTGGCAAATTGCCAGTCGGCTATCCTTGCGCCCGTGGTGCGCGACCGTCCCACCCGCAAGCGCCGCCCCGGCGAGCCGATCGAGCCGTCGACGCGGCTAGCGCCCGGTGCGCTCGTGCTGCACCGACGCGGACGTCCCGCCGGCGAGCTGCGCCTGTCGAGCGGCGTCGCGTACACGCTCGGCCGCAGCGCCGGCGCCGACCTGTGCTTCGACGACGACGGCGTGTCGCGCGTCCACGCGCACCTGAAGGAGGAAGAGGGCGCCTGGGTGCTGGTCGACGCGCGCTCTGCCAACGGCAGCTACGTTGCGGAGGGCGGCGGCGTGCACTCCGACCTGGGCCGCGCGCGCCTGTTCGCCGCCGCCCGGCGGCTGGCGCCGGGCGAGCCGCTCGTGCTCGGCGTCGGTGACGTGGTTTTCCTCGGAGACGCGCACGCGGCGGTGGAGGCGACCGCGACCGCGACCACGCCGAGCTTGCCCGACGCGAGCGGCAGCGCGCGCGGCGATCGCTACGCGCGTGAGCTCGCGCGCGCCGGCCGCGGGCGCGGCCCGGTGCTGCTGCTCGGCGCCTCCGGCACGGGCAAGACCTGGGCCGCGCGCCGCATCCACGACGACAGCGGCCGGTCGGGTGCGTTCGTGGCCCTCAACGCCGCGGCGCTGCCGCACGATCCGGCGCAGCTCCGAAGCACGTTGCTCGGGCACAAGAAGGGGGCCTTCACCGGCGCCACTGGCGACGTGCCGGGCGCGTTCCGCGCCGCCGAGCACGGCACGCTGTTCCTCGACGAGGTCGACTCGCTCGCCCCGCCGGCGCAGGGCTTCCTCTTGACCTTGCTCGAGCAGTCGGGCGACCTGGTGCCGCTCGGCGGCACGCAGGCGGACGCGCCCGGGTTGCTCGACGTGCGCGTGGTCGCCGCCACCAAGAAGCCGCTCGCCGAGACGGCGCTGCGTCACGACCTGGCGTTCCGCCTCGCCGACGGCGCCATCGTCGAGATCCCCTCGCTCGCCGAGCGAAAGGAGGACATCCCGGCGTTGGTGCGCGGCTTGCTCGAGGAGCTGCGCCGCGAGGACGGTGCTGCCGCGTCATTCTCGGCGGGCGCGCTCGGCGCGTGCGTCGATGCAGAGTGGCCCGGTGAGCTGCGACAGCTCCGCGGCGTGGTGCGGCTGTTGGCGCGCGAGGCGCTCGAGGACGGCCGTGACACGGTCGAGGCCGACGAGATGCGTGAGCGCATCGCCGCACAAGCGCGCGCGCTCGGTCGCCCACGCACGTCGGTGCGCGGCGAGGCGAGCTTCGAGCAAAAGAAGCCGCGCCAGCTCACCCGTGACGATGTCGCCGCGGCGGTCTCGGAGGCGCGCGGCAACCTCCAGCACGCGTCGCGCGCGCTCGGCGTGGCGCGCAACACGCTGGTCGCCAAGATGGACGCGTTCGGCATCGAGCGCCCAGGCAAGCGCTGAAGGCGCGCGCTACCCGTCGCGCGCGCAGCGAAAGCCGACGTCCTTCGCGGGACGATCCTCCCAGCTACGGTTGGTCAGAAGCGGCGGCACGTTGCGGTCGCGCCAGGGGCCACCGCGCACCAGGTTCCCCGACGGCTGGTAGGGCGCGACCACCCACTCCCAGATCTGCAGCAGGTCGCGGACGCCGAGCGGGCTGTCGCCTTGCGGCGAGTACAGGCCGATGGGCCCGGGTGTGCGGCGCTCGAGCGGCAGCTCGTGGCTCGGGTGCGACAGCCCGCTCTGCCAGGTGTCGCCCCACGGATGGAGCCGACGCTCGGGGCCGCGCGCCGCCAGCTCCCATTCTGCTTCGGTGGGCAGACGGCGACCCGCCCAAGCGGCGTACGCGCTCGCGTCGGCGAACGAGACGTCGACGACCGGCAGCGGCAGGCGCGCGCGCCCCGGCTTCGGACCGTCCCACGACGCCGGCGCCGCGGCGCCGGTCTCCCGCATGAAGGAGAGCCAGTCGGCGCAGGTGACCAGGTGCTTGTCGATGGCGAACGGCCGCAAGCGCACCTCGACCGCGCGGCCATGCCCGAGATCGAGCTGCACCAGACCGCCCGCCACCGACACCATCGGCCGCCCGGTGCGATCGACGCCGGACACCGCGCGCGGCAGGGACGGCGTCATGGGCGTGGGTGCGCCGCCGCGCAGCAGCGTGTCCTGTAGCGCGCCGAGCAGCCGCCGCGGGGCGCCCGGCCGGCGAGCGGGATCCTGCTCGATCAACGCGAGCACGATGCTCTTCAGCTCGGAGGGCGCTTCCGGTGCGCGCGCGGCGAGCAGCTCGCGCGCCGCCTGCATCCGATCGGTCGCGGCCTCGGCGAAGGGGTGCACGCCCGTGAGCATCTCGAACAGCACTACGCCGAGCGCGTAGTGATCGGCGGGCGGCCCGATGGTGCCGCTCCACACGTACTCAGGCGCGATGTAGCCGGGCGTGCCCATCACGTAGGCCGACTCGGTGAGCGGCGCGCCGCCGGCGACGTCGGCCAGGCGCGCCAGGCCGAAGTCGATCAGCTTGACCGAGGTCGACGCGCCGGTGGCGAGCATGACGTTGGCCGGCTTGAGGTCGCGGTGGAGCACGCCCTGTTCGTGCGCGTAGCCGAGCGCCTCCGCGATGCGCGCGCCCACGGCGAGCGCCTCTTGCCAGGGCAGGCGGCCGTCGCGCTCGATGCGGCGCTGCACGCTCTCGCCGGGCACCAGCTCGAGCACCAAGAACCAGCTCCCGTCGTCGGTGCGGTCAAAGTCGTGCACGGTGACGATCGCCGGGTGCGACAGCCGCGCCAGCAGACGGGCCTCGCGCTCGAAGCGGGTCTCCTGCTCCGTGGTGGCGCCGCGCCCGCTGCCGATCAGCTTGACGGCCACCTCGCGCTGCAGCTCGAGCTGCACGGCGCGAAAGACCGTGCCCATGCCGCCGGCGCCGATCGGCTCGACGATGGAGAAGCGCCCGGCCAAGACGGTGCCGGGTCGAACGCCGCGCGGAGGCGTGGGGCGCGCCACGCGACCACGATAGACCGTCGATGGTCGGTCAGGTGACGGACGACGAAGGTGCCCTACATCGGCGCCGCCTCTCCCATCGTCCGCTCGCGCGGAGGACCGCGGTCTGCGCGGGTCGATAACGCCCGTGGGAGGCCCGATGCGCCACGCTCCGCTCACCTCGACGATCACCGGCGCCGCGCTCGCGTGCGCGTTCGCGTGCGCGCCGTCGCAGCCGCCGGCGCTCACGGTCTCGCTGTCGGGGCCGAGCGCCCCTGCCGACGGGCTCTCGCGGGTGGCCGTGAGCGCGCGCGCGACCGGCCTCGACGCCACGGCGGTCGTCTCCTTCACGCTCGCCGGCCCTGGGCTGTTGTCCGCCACGCAGGCGCGCGTGCAGGACGGCGTGGCCACGGCCGAGGTCTACGCCCCCTTCGAGAGCGAGCTGACGGCGGGTGCCGCCGGCGCCACCGTCACCGCCAGCGCCATCGTCGACGAGCTGCCGGTGGTCGGCAGCGCCGAGCTGTCCTTCACCATCCCCACCGGCGGGCCGCCCGTGCTGCTCGCGCGCGCCACGCCCGACCGCGTGCGCGCCAGCAGCGGCGAGCCGATCGTGCTCGTCATCGAGGGGCGCCGCCTCACCGACGCCGTGGTCGCGCTGGCAGCGGACAGCGCCGCCGTCGAGCTGCCGCAGTCCATCACGCTCACGCAGGACGGCGCGCTCTTTCACGCCGAGATCGAGGTGTTGCCACCTGCCGAGCCCACGGTCGTCGAGGTCACCGTCAGCGGCGGCGGCGCGCCGCCCGTCGTCATCGCGCTGCACTTCATCGGCGACGACGACGCGGCGTTCGACGTCACCGGCACGTTCGCGCAGGTCTCCTACAGTGTGGTCGAGATCGGCGGCCTCATCTTCCTCGATCCCGATCCGCAGTGCGTGGTGGCGCCGTCATTCGGCTTGGTGCGCGTCGAGCAGCAGGGCATGCAGGTGACCACCACCGCGGAGCTGTGCGACATCGCCATGCCGTCGGTCAACGTGGTCTTGATCGGCGAGAGCCGCACCTGGGTCGACCCGTCGTTCGTCGCCGCCATGAACGCCGCCGGCGGCGAGGTGCTCACCATGGAGGTGGGCGCCGACGGCGCCTTCGCGCCCGACGTGGCGTCGCTGCCGCCCTCGGTGATGGGCGCCGAGCTCACCGGCGCCGGCGAGGCGCTGCCGACGAGCGCCGACGACCCGCGCGTGCGCGACGACGACGGCGACGGTCACCCCGGCGTCACCATCCACAACTCGACGCAGGGCGACCAGTACACGGTCAGCCGCACGCGCCTGCTCACCATGGACGGCGCGGTGGTCGACTCGGACGCGCTCGACGCCGTGCAGACGGCCGAAACCGAGAGCGTCATCCTGAACGGCGGCAGCGGCGGCCTGAGCCCCATCATCACGCCGATGCCCTCGCCCTCGCACCTGCGCCGCGTCGACGGCAGGAACGGCGCGCCCAACATCGCCGCGCGCGACGGCGACCCCGCGAGCGTCTCGTGCGCCGACGTGCGCGCCTACGCCGCAGAGCTCTCCGCCGCCGCCCCCGGCCCCGACCGCGCCACGGCGTGCCAGTGAGGTCCATCATGCGAGCCATCGTCATCACCGGTGTCGTCGTCCTCTGCTCCTGCGCGAGCGAGGTGAGCCCGGCCGAGCTTGGACCGAGCCTGCCGGTGGCGACGCTCACCTGTCCGGCGGAGGCACGCGTGGGTGAGCCCTTCGTCGTCGATGGCACCGCCTCGCGCGACCTCGACGGTCCGTTCGCCGACGTGCGGCTGCGCGTGCTGCCGGGCGATCAGGAGCTTGCCGAGCTGTCCGGCACCTTCACGTCGGCCGCCTCCGGCATCGCCACCGCCGCGCTGGTGGTGACCGACGGGGACGGCAACGTCGCCGAGGCGAGGTGCCGCCTGCTGGTGCGCGGCGCCGGCGACGGTCCGACCGATCCCACCGATCCCACCGATCCCACCGATCCGAGCGACCCCACTGCACCCGGGCAGCCGATCGACCTGAACGGCGACTTCGCGCTGGTCGCCTACGACCGGCCCGAGCTGCAGGGCGCCGCGCTCGACCCCGCGCGCCAGTGCGCCGCGGCGCCGACGATCTCGATGGTGCACCTCGAGCAAACGGGCGACCAGGTGTCGATGACGGTGCGAAGTTGCGTCATGACGCTGCCGACCGTGCAGGTGTGGCTTGCCGGCCTGCAGGTGAGCACGGTCCCCGACGCGGTGGTCGACGCCATGCCGGTGCTCGGCCCCATCACCTGGCAGCTCGAGCGCGCCGAGACCGGCGCCGCCTTCGCGCCCCCGGCGGCCGCCTTGGCGGCGGCGCAGGTGCTCGGCGCGTCGCTCGCGAGCCCGAGCGAGGCGCTGCCGACCGACGCCATGGACGAGCGCGTCACCGACGACGACAACAACGGCGAGCCCGGCGTGTCCATCGAGAGCACCTTCGGGCCGCAGAACGTCATCGTGCGCCGCGTGGTGCGCGCGCTCGCCGGCACCGTGGTGTCGAGCGACGAGATCGATGGTGCTGCCGAGGGCAGCTACCGCGTCGACAGCGACTCCTCGCTCTTGTCGCCCTTCGCGTTCCTGGTGCCGACCGGCGCCGGACTGCCGTCCACCTTCGGCATGGTGCGCGCCGACGGCGGCAACGGCGCGCTCGACCTGCGGGGCGCCGACGGCGCGCTCGACTGCGGCGACCTGCGCGGCGCCACCGCCGACTTGCAGGCGCGCGTGCCGGCGCCCGCGCTGCCGGCGGACTGCCCGAGCTTCTGAAGCGGCACCCCGCACCGGTCCACCCGCGGACGGGTGCGCGCGCTCCCGTCGGGTCAGGGCACGTACGCGAACTTCTTCACCACCACCTCGTTCAGGTTCTTCTTCGGCGTGTCCGCCGAGAACACCAGGCCGAGGTGCTGGTAGACGGGGCGGTTGCCGCGATCGGTGTCGTGCCAGCGCTCGAGGAACTCGGCGCGTGGGATGAAGCCGCGCTTGCCGAGCATCGACGGGTCCTCGAGGTAGACGTTGTGCTCGTCGATGCCGATGACCAGCGACCAGTGACCGTCGCCCCAGTCGTCCTTCCACGGCTTCTTGTGGGGGTAGGGCCCGGCCTCGTCGGCGTAGGCCTGGTAGGCGACCATGACGGGGTGGCCGGCCTTCACCTCGCGCGCGAGGTCGCCGAGCGTGAGGCCTTCGTGCTTGCTGACGCGCAAGCCGAGCTTGCGCGCCATGCGCATGATCTCGCCCGGCTCAGTGCCGTTCTTCCACGAGGTGCCGAGCTCCTTCGCGAACTCCTTCTCGTTCGGGTCGTTCCCCTTCCAGCCCCAGTACGCCATCAGCGACATCAGCGAGGCGGTGCCGCAGGTGTAGCTGGTGCCCTGGCGCACGTCGGGCAGGTTGATCAGCTTGGGAAGGCGCGTGGGTGGCGCGGGCGCGACCGCCGCCATGCGCGGCGCGGGACGCTTGGCGTCGGGCGCCTGCTCGCGGCGGTGCGCGACGGTCGCGAGCTGTCGTGCGGCGCGCGCGGTGGCAATTGCGGCGGTGCGAAGGCCCATGGCGGCTCCCTGTCGTCTCGGTCAGCGCTTGTTCTTGTCGTCCCAGATCTTCGGCTCCCACAGCTCGACCTTGTTGCCGTCGGGGTCGACGATCCAAAGGAACGCGCCGTTCTCGGCGTACTCGGGCCCCTTGAGGATTGGCACGCCCCCTTCCTTCAGGCGCTGCATCATGCCGTCCATGTCGTCGACTCGGTAGTTGATCATGAACGAGCCGGTGCTGGGCGCGAACCACTCGCTATCTTTCGACGCGAGGTGCCACACGGTGGCGCCGCCGTCCTCGGCCTTGTCGTGCTGCCACCTGAGGATGGCGCCGCCCCACGACTCGGGTTGCAGACCGAGGTGCTTCTCGTACCAGGCGGCGAGCGCCTTCTCGTCGGACTTGGCGCGTAGGAAGACGCCGCCGATGCCAGTGATGCGCGCCATGAAGCCTCCGAGGGAGGGCTAGACTACACGAGGCTCCGGTGTTGCGCGTGGCGCAAGGCAAACGCGCGCCCGGTGTGAGGATTTTCGAACCGCGCTGCGCTCGACAATCCCGGACCCATGACCGCGAACGGGGCACGGTGCTGTCAACAGTCAGGGAGAAACCACACCACTCGCGGTTGGGCGGCCGGATACATGGCTCGCGACGTAGATCCACCGGACGGAGGCACTTTGGCATGGGAGATCAACGTCGTCACGCGGAACCCGGCGCCAGCGGCCCGACCGGCGCATCACCCCGAAATCTCCTCGCGCAGCTAGCGCTCGATGAGGTCGACGGTGCCGACAAACGCTCCCGTTGCGGGACAACCGCATGGCACGACTTGCTCCCCCGTGGCCAGGTCAGTGCAAACCGCCGGTCGAACACCATCGTCGACTGAAATGCTTCCAGTGATGTCCGCACATGGTATTGACAACGTCCAGTCGTCGACAACGTCCCAGTATAGAAGAGGAAGCGAAGCGTCTGCCGTCAGCCGCAACGGCGCTGTTTGGTCCTCTCCATTCGATTCGAGGCTGACATTGCCGCCGCAAGTCGGGCATGCCTCTGGGCGGCCGCCGGGGACGTCCGCGCGCTCGACTCGCCGAGAACTCGCGCCCTGCGTTGGTGCATCCTCGAAGAACACGAACCGCACTGCGGGGTCGTTCATCGCGATAGCGCCTCCCGCCTGACGAGCAATCGGCAGGTGTAGCGAGAACGTCGAAGATGCGCCTGCGAGACCATTGCATTCCTCTGGTTCGTCGCGATGCCCGAACGCGACGCACAGTTCGTCGCTTTCACAGGGAAGCGGTCCTTCGCGGGAAATCGCAGCGAAGTTGTACTCGTCAGTGATCGTTTCGCCGTCGACAACGACACGGGCGTCGCCATCGCTGCGGATCTCGCAGGGGTCCGGCGGACACCCAACGAGTGCCACAGCCGACGTAAGTGCAAGCTCGTACTTCATGCACGCTTCCGGCAGGCGATGACCATGAGGACGAGCGCCCATAGCACCGCAGGTGTACCGCTTGCCGCACATCCACCACCGCCGCCGACGACGCGGTCACCGATCTGCGTGTCGACCGCGGCTGCGGGCCTCGGAGGAATGCAGCGCGGATCGTCAGCAGGGACGTATTCGACGCCGTCGACGCATCGCTGACCCGGGCGCTGGTCATGACCCACGACCAGCTCGATGGTCGGATCGCTCGAGTTGCCTGATGCGTCGACCGCATGGAGCTGGACCGAGTATTGTCGACCCTCAAGGACGGTGCCCTGCCGTTCCGCACGCAAGCAAACGTGGTCAGGGAATACCACCACGTCGTTCAGAGTGTTCCCGTCGCCTTCGGCATCGTCTGGTTGGCTGCTCGTAGCTCCAGTGATCCGCAGATCTGCAAGTGGATCACAGACATCGGACACTATGCCCGTGAACTCGCGGCCAACGCTGAGGATCGCGTAATCGTGACTCGGCGGCCAGAGGCAGACCGGTCCCTCGTATGCGAAGTCGGTCAGGCTAGGCGGCGTGGTGTCCACCACTTCAACGGAAAAGGCGTCACGCGACGTTGCGCCGGAAGAATCGAAGACCTGCAGGACGAGATCTCTCCGCGTGCCCACGGACATTCCGATCGTTGTTTGGAGTCCGAGCGCGGCGAATTCTCCTGGTCCCGACCACCAGACGGCATCATGAAGGTCGCCAGGACCATCAGGGTCGACCGAGCCCATCGCATCCAAAGCTACCGCTGCGCCGCCCCTTGCACTGCATTCGACGACGCGATCACCGCCGGCGTCGGCGATCGGCTGCGCGTTGTTGATCGTGGCTTCGATGTCGAGCACCATCGTGTCCCCGTTGCTCGCGAACACGCCGGAAACCGCAACCCGGCGCGCATCGAGGTCGAGGGTGACCGCGATCGGTTGCGTCGGCTCGAACGTGATGCCTGCGGAAATCCCAAAGACCAAGCCGTTCACGAAGAACGCCGAGCTTCCGCTGGCTACGAGGTAAGACTGCCCCGAGACATGATCGGCCGTGAACGCTTCATCACTTAGAATCGTGACAGCCCTCACGGGCGCACAGCCAAGGTCCTCAATGCAGAGGAAGAAATCGTCTACCAACAATTCGACCAGCGTGAAGGTCAGCGGGCACGGCCCAGTCTTGCAGATTCCCCCAGAAAAGAAGACGCGGCCCGTGCCCGTCGTGGAACCGTCTCCGCCGATCGAGTGGTGAATCGTCACGTTTGATGCGCCCGGATCGACCGATGCCCAAGTTGCCGAGAACTCGCTTCCGACGGCGCTGTTCGAGGGGTTGCACGAGTCCAGGAATCGTACGCCGGGAGTGGCCTCGTCGCCCTCGGTGTTGCCGAAAACGTCAGCTAGTCGGCATTCGACGCCGTCAGGCGCATCAGGGTTTATCTCGGCGAAATCCTGTTCGCACTTGTCGCGGCAGGCCGTCGCTTTCTCTTCATCCGTCAGGTCTGGCTCAACGCACGGCTCAGAAGTGACGGCTTCGGCAAACGAAAAGCCGACTCCGACCAGGTCACCACATTCCTCGTTGTCTGGACCGGCATCGGTGCAGAAGATCGGAATGAGGGAATCGCACGGGAGCGGCACAGCGCAAACGCGGCAGAAGCACTTGCAGTCGAGCACTGCGCCGTTGTTCGCGTCCGCGCCTTCCTCGCATCCACCATTGATGAACGATGTCATCGAAGCGCAGAGCAGAAACGCGCGTCTCAAAGGTACCTCCAAGAAGCTCATCCGGACTCTGTCGGCGTGCAAGGCGCGCCGGGCGCTCCGAGCGGAACTTCGTTCGTGCAAGCATGGCCGAAGTTGCCGCATGCCGAGGCGCACGCTTCTATCGCGTCTGCGCCTTCGGCCAAGCACGCGGGGGCGACGAACTCCTCACGCGCCTCCTCGACGCAGGTGCGCGGCTCATAGTCGTAGCGCTGACACGTGATGCAATCGCACGAGCACAAGATGTCGGCACCAGCACGCTGACCGGCGTCGGCTGCCAACTTGTCTGCAGGGGGAGTGCCCGCCAAGCAACCGGCGGAGCTCAGGAAGAAGAACGCCGCTGGCGCAAGTCGCATCGATTCAGACGATACCGCCAGTGAGTTGTCGGAGGAACAGCGACCAGCAACCTGTCTCGTTCGAGCGCAACGGCTATGGCGCACCTCCGGTGGCGCTGGGACGCGCGGGTCCGCATGGACACATGGTCGCGGCGTGTGGTGAAGAGCCCCGCGAGCACGGTTGTGTCGGTGCCGCGGTGCGCACGGTTGCTGCGTCGCCAAGTGTCTCACGGTGCTTGGCCCAGACGGAACTGCCCTGAGACTCG
Organism: Deltaproteobacteria bacterium; assembly: GCA_016177705.1. Lineage (GTDB taxonomy): Bacteria > Myxococcota > UBA727 > UBA727 > VGSZ01 > JACOUT01. The sequence continues at coordinate 765,729 of JACOUT010000009.1, read as the reverse complement.
AAACCGGCCACCAGCGGCTCGCCTATTGAAGCAGTTGCATTCCGGACTATGACGCTAGAGCGATGGTCCGCTGGTTTTCGGGATCAACTACCCGTGATCGCTCGCAAATGGCGAGCTGCCAAGGCGCCAGCCACCTCCCGGCTCGAGGCCACAAAGGCCCCTTCGCCGGCCGGCACGCCCAAGGGCATGTCACGCAGAGCGCGACGGGCCGGCACGCGACGGCTTCGTGCGCATTGCGCCCGCCGCCGATCGCTCACCGCACGCGCAGAGCGCATGTCGCAGTCGCGACGGGCGTTGGGAGGTGGCTGGCGATCGAGCAGGACGCAGCGCGCAAGCCACAAGGTCAAGGTGGAGAGCGGCGCCCGGAGGTAATCATTATCTGCACCGAGCCGCGCGGCATCGCGCGCGTGACCGGCGAGCAGCGCCGCGCGCGGTGGGGCTCGGGCTCGAGCGACATCGCAGCGCCGTCGCCGTCGCCGCCCAGGTGGGCGACGGCGACGGCGACACGTTCAGCACCACCAAGAAGCACGGCATCGACGCCGCGCTCGTGCGGCGGCTCACGACACCGCCGACACCCAGACCGCAACAGCTACTCAACACACGGAGGTCTCGATGCTCCTGGAGGAAACCCCCAGCGGGAACCTGCGCCTGGTTTCGCCAGCCAATCCGGAGGCCGGCGTACGCCTGACGCGCGGCGACGTGAACTGCCTGGTGAACGTGTTCGAGCTCCTCGACCGCTGGGCACGCGAGGCCTGCCCAGACGGCAGCGACCACGACAGCTGACGCGCGCGCGCCGACGTGATCTGATCGAACCTCCTCTCCACCTGCGAGGTGATCCCATGACCATCAACGCTCCCCGCTGGCTCGGCAAGTCGCCGCGCGCGCTCGGCATCGTGCGCGTCTCCTCGAAGAAGCAGGGCGACAACAACAGCCCGGGCGTGCAACGCGAAGGCATAACCGCACACGCGCGCGCGCTCGGGCTGCACGTGGTCGACATCGTCATGCTCGAGGAGAGCGCCAAGTCCTCGGACGCGCGCGTGAAGTTTCACGCCGCGCTCGCGCGCGCCAAGAAGGAGAAGGTGCGCCACCTGGTGTTCTGGGTTTGGGACAGGACCACGCGCAACTTCACCGACTACGAGCTGCTCGAGGATCTGATCCGCCGTGATGAAGTGGTTCTGCACGTGGCGCACGAGCGCTGGCAACTGCACGCTGGCAGCGATGAGGGTGACTGGCTCAAGGCGGAGATGAACACGCTGGTCGCCAAGACCTACTCGCGCCAGCTCTCGCGCCGAGCCAAGGAATCGCAGGACGCGAAGGCGAAGGACGGCTGGTACCCGACGCGCCCGCCGCTCGGCTACCGGAACGCCAAGCTCGTTGGCGCAAACGGCGTGGTGAAGGACCGCGGCGGCACCATCGTGCTGCTCGCCGAGGGCCGCGCGCTCTTGCGTCGCATGTACGAGCTGCGCCTCGCCGGCCGTTCGCTCGACGCCATCGGTCAGGCCGTCGTCGCCGAGGGGCTGTGGGCGGCGCTCGGCAGGAAGAACCGCCGCCTCGTCGCCGGCGACATCGAGCACATCCTCAAGCACGAGTTCTACGCGGGCTGGTTCACGTGGAGGGACGAGCGCTACCGCGGCAAGCACGAGCCCGTCTTCACCCAGGACGAGTGGGAGCGCCTGCAAGCCACGTTCGGCCACCGGGCGCCCTACGGCTCGCCGCTCGAGAATGGCGGGGCCTTGCAGGGCTTCATGACCTGCGCCGAGTGCGGCTGCCTCATCACCTACGACCCAAAGGTCAAGGCGAGCGGCAAGCGCTACGACTACTACCGCTGCTCGAACGGTCATCGCGTCCATCACAAGCGCGTCCACGTCACCGAGGCGCAGCTCCTCGCTCAGTTCGAGGCCGCCATCGCCAACATCGAGATGCCCCACGCGCTCGCCGATGAGATCTCGCGCGTGCTGCGCGAGACGCACGAGGTGGTGCGCGCGGAGCGGCGCCGGGAGATCGGGGTGCTCAAGCGCACGGTGGAGGACCTGCAGGCGCGTGAGGACAGGGTGGTGGGCCTGTACGTCGACAGCAAGCTCGACGACGTCACCTACCAACGCCAGCGCGACATGCTGATGAGCGAGAAGCACGCGGCGCTCGACCGCTTGAGCGCGGCCAGCGAAGAGCTCGACGACAAGTACCTCGTCACCGCCGACCGCATTTTCGAACTCGCCAAGCAGGCGAGAACGCTGTGGAACCAGCGCACCCCCACGGAGCGACGTCAATTGCTCGAGATGGTGCTTTCGAACCCGCGGCTCGACGGCGTAACCGTGCGCTACGACATGAAAAAGCCCTTCGCCATCCTGTCCGAGATGACGAAGGGCAACGATTGGCGCGCCCGACGTGATTCGAACACGTGACCCCCGGTTTAGGAAACCGGTGCTCTATCCAGCTGAGCTACGGGCGCAACTCTCGCCGTGTGCCACGGCGCGGCGCCGCGCGCCAGAGGGCGCACCGTGGCGCCGCTGACCGCCTCACGACGTCGACGATGCGGCCGTGGGTCCGAGCAACTCGGCGTGCTCGGGGCGGCCCTCCGCGCGCGCGCGCAAGGTCGCGGCGATGTCTTCGCGATCGTCGCGCTCGAGCACGCGGCGCGCCACCGGCCACAACGCGTCGTCCTCGAACGCCATCGCCGGCTCCAGCACCAGCCGCAGCGCCTCGCACGCCTCGCGCCAGTCGACTGGATCGGCGAAGCCCTCGAGGCAGATCGCGCGCGCCAGGTCGGCCACATCCAGCGCTGCCGCCTCGACCGTGCGGTGGTGGGCCCGACAACTCGCGCACATCTCGTCGAGCGCAGAACTAAAGCCGACCAGCCTCGGCAGCAACACCGTCTCCTCGTCCGCGTGGTGCCAGCACAGCTCGAGCCCGAGCGTCGCGCGCACGGCGCGGGCAAGCTCTCGGTCGCCGACACCGTCGTCGAGCACCGAGGCGGGCAGCTCGTCGAGCAGCTCGCGCAAAGCGTCATGCTGCCAGGACAAGAGCGCCATTGGGTCCGCGGTGCGGAGCGCGGAAGGCCAGCGTCGGGGGCGCAGGGAATACGGCATCGACAACCCGGGACTCCGGCGTGCATTGGCCGTGCCTCGAGTTCCTCGCGGCTGGGGCATCACCGTGGCGCACGCCCATGGCCGCCGAGCGAATCGCAACAGGGTGCGAGCGAGTGCGCACGAACTGCTCGCGGATCGCTGCGGCGCGTCTGCGCATGCCGCCGCGAGCTGGTAGCTCACAGCGACGTGCCAAGCCGCGGTGGCGGCTCATGCCCGTCGCTTTCGACCGAATGGAGTAGCTTCGACACCATGGCGCGCACGCTCGAGCCGACCGACCTGCGGCTGCGCCGCGCGCGGCGCTTGCTGCTGGTGCGCCGGACCTGCGTCGCGGGCGTGCTGCTCATCGTCGCCATCGCGCCCGCGTTGCACGCGTTTGGGCTGTTCGACACCGAGGTGCGCGGCGCGCCCTGGTCGATCTCGGTGTTCGGCCTCGAGTTCCTCGACCCGCTCGCCTCGCTGTCGGTGCTGGCGGCGCGCGGTTGGACCACGCAGGTGCTCGTGGGTGCGCTGCCGGCGCTGGTGCTGGTGGCGCTGCTCGGGCGCTTCTTCTGCGGCTGGATGTGCCCCTACATTCCGCTCATCGCCGCCTCGGAGGGCGCGCGCGCTCTCTTGAAGAAGGTGGGCGTGCCGCTGCCCGACGTGAAGGTGCCGAACGGCGCCGCCTTCGTCGTGCTATTCGTGCTGCTGGCGGCGAGCGCGCTGTTCGGCGTGCAGCTCGCCGGGCTCATCTATCCGCCGAGCTTGATCGCGCGCTCGGTCTACAAGGCGGCGATGCTCGGTGGTGCCGGCGGCGGCGCGACCTTCCTTGCGCTCGCGTTCGTCAGCGACATCGTGCTCGGCCGGGCGCTGTGGTGTCGCGCGCTCTGCCCGGGCGGCGCGATCTTTCGCATCGTCGGGCGCTTCTCGCCGGTCTCGGTGGTGCGCGACCCGTCGAAGTGCACGGACTGCACGGTGTGCGACGTGGTGTGCCGCTTCGAGCAGTCGCCGATGACCGACCGCACCGACTCGGCGTGCGAGCGCTGCGCGCGCTGCGTTTCCTCGTGCCCGACCGGCGCGCTCGAGCTCGTCATGATCGGCCGGAGGAAGCGATGAAGAAGCCCCCGACGGTCACGCGTCGCCGGCTGCTCGGCGCGGCGGCGGCGGGGGCGTCCTTGGCGGCGCTCGGCGGCGCCATGCGCGCGCGCGGCGCCCCGCCCAACTGGCTGCGCCCGCCGGGTGCGCTCGAGGAGGACGACTTCCTCGCACGCTGCATCCGCTGCTTCCGCTGCGGCGAGGTCTGCCCGCCGCGCTGCATCGAATTCCCCTCGTCGCTCTCGCTGGCGGAGTCGGACACGCCCTACGTCGTCGCCGACGAGAAGGCCTGCATCCTCTGCATGCGCTGCGGCGATGCGTGTCCTACCGGAGCACTCGTCAAGATCGAGCCGAGGCTCGAGGTCATGGCCGAGCAGGTGAAGATGGGGACCCCGGTCCTCGACAAGGACGCGTGCTTCGCGTGGAACCGCAAGCAGCCCTGTCACCTGTGCTTCGACGTTTGCCCGTGGCAGAATCAGGCGGTGCGCCTGGTAACCGAGCGGCTCGCGCCCGAGTTCGTCGACGACAAATGCGTCGGCTGCGGCCTGTGCAGCGAGGCGTGCCCGGTGGAGGGCAAGGCCATCATCATCGAGAGGAAGACGTGAACAGGGTCGCCACGCGCCGCGTGCGCTTCACACGCCGCGACGCGCTCAAGCTGTTGAGCGCCGGCGGCGCGGTGGGCGCGGGCGCCGCGGTCGGCGGCGCGGGGTTGGTGCACGCGCGCGAGCGCGACGTGGCCAACGAGTGCCGGCTGTGCACCATGCACTGTGGCTTCATCGGCACCGTGCGCGGCGACGACGTGGTGGCGGTGCGCGGCGACGTCGACAGCAACACCAAGGGCTTCCTCTGCCAGCACGGCCTGTCCATCCCCGAGATCGTGCACAATCGCGCGCGCGTGCGGCGCCCGTTGGTGCGCGCCGCCGACGAGACGGCCTTCGCCGAGGCGGAGTGGGAGCGCGCGCTCGACGTGGCGGCGCAGAAGCTGTTGGCCGTCAAAGACAAGTACGGCCCCGAGGCGATCGCGGTGCAAACCGGCTGGCCCTTCGTGCGCCACCCGATGATCCACCTGTTGCACCGCTTCTGCCGCGCGCTCGGCACGCCCAACCTGGCGACGGTGGCGAGCCTGTGCGAGGCGAGCGCGCGCATGGGCAAGGGCCTGGTGTGGGGCGCCAACTACTCGCCCGACATGGCCAAGGTGCGCACCCTCGCGGTCTGGGGCAGCAACCCGATGCGCAGCTACCCGCCGTGGCTGTCGCTGGTCGCGCAGGTGAAGAAGCGCGGCAAGCTGATCATCATCGATCCCACCCGCACCGAGCTGGCCGATCAGGCAGACGAGTACCTCCAGGTCATCCCCGGCACCGACGCCACGCTCGCGCTCGGCATGTTGCGCCACGTGATCGAAAACGACCTGTACGACAAGGCGTTGGTCGCCGAGCACGCGCTCGGCTTCGAGGAGCTGCGCGCGCAGGCGCTGCCCTACACGCCCGACGTCGTCGCCAAGACCTGCGGCGTGCAGCCGGGGCAGGTGACGCGCGTCGCCGAGTGGCTCGCCACCGTCGGACCGCCGGGCGTCTGGGAGGGGCTTGGTATCGAGCACCACGGCGCCGGCGTCGACACCGTGCGCCTGGTGTCATCGCTGGTGGCGCTGTGCGGCGGTGCTGCCGCGCAGAGCTTTCACGACCGCAAGGCGCCCGACGGCGCGCCGCTGCCGCTGCTGTTGCCCGTCGACCAGCAAGAGCCGGCGCCGCCGGCGCCGGACAAGCGCCCGGTCGGCTTCGATGAGTACGCGCTGTTTTGCTCCATCCACCGCCAGGCGCAGGCGAGCGTGCTGCCGCGCGCCATGCTCGAGGGCAAGCCCTACCCGGTGCGCGCGCTCGTGCTGTTCGGCTGCAACCCGGTGGTGACCACGCCCGACGCGGCAGCGGTCAAGCGCGCGTATCAGTCGCTCGACGCGCTCGTGGTCGTCGATCCCTTCCTCACCGAGAGTGGCGAGTACGCCGACGTGGTGCTGCCGGCGGCCACCTTCGCCGAGCAGCCGCCGTTGCGCTTCGGCAAGCCGAAAGACCAAGAGCCGTCCGATCCGCCGGTCGGCGCCGTCGTCGAGCCGCAGGCGCGCGCTCGGCCCGACGCGCGCATCCTCGCCGAGTTGGCCGAGCGCTTGGGCATCGGTCAGTACTTTCCCTGGACGGACATCCAGGCGGCGTTCGCGGTCAAGCGCGGTGCCGTCGTCGACGAGTGGGCCGCGGAGCGCCTGCGCGCGGCGCCCGAGCGTCCCGCCGGCGCTCGTTACCCAACCGCGAGCGGCAAGCTCGAGCTCTCGAGCACGCTGTTGCCGCGCTTTGGCCTGCCGTCGCTGCCGGTGGTGGTCGAGCCGCCGGCGCCGACAGCGGAGCACCCGCTGCGCCTGGTCACGGGACCGCGCCAGCGCGCCTACATCAACTCACAGCTCCACAAGGTCGGCGCCATCACACGCCTGCTGCCCGAGGCGCAGTGCGAGCTGCACCCCGACGCGGCGCGCGCGGCAGGCGTCGCGCACGGCGAGCGCGTCGCCGTGGTGACGCCCATGGGCCGCGCCGTGTTCCGCGCGAGCCTCACCACCACCGTGCGCGTCGACGTGGTGGTGGTGCCGCACGGTTGGGACGGCGACAGCAACGCCAACCTGTTGACCTCGGAGACCGGGCTCGACCCGATCTCGGGGTTCCCTCGCCTGCGTGCGCTGATCTGCCGCGTCGAGAAGGCGTCCGTCACCTCGTAGCGTCGGCTGCTCAGCGCGTCGGCCGCAGGCGGAACTCGCCGATCGCTTCGGTGAGCTGCCCGCTGCCGTCGTCAACCAGCGCGTGCACCTCGAGCTGGCGCGTGCCGTCGGGCAGGAGCGTCATGATGACCGCGCCGTCCTGTGCGTCGCCGTAGAACGTGTCGCCGTCGCCGGCGTTGGCCTGGGTCGTGACGGTGGAGATCTCCTCGGCGCCCTCGCCGTAGCCGTCATCGTAGTAGCCGACGCCGTGGGAGCCCTCGCCGAGGTCGTCGACGCGCGGCATCACGTCCACCACCATCGAGCCGGTGCCGTTGTCGCCGATGCCCGTGATGGTGACGTAGGTGCACACGCCGTCGTCGTACCCCTCAATTTGGACGCCGTTCGTTCCCTGGAAGCCCTTGACCGGCCCGATGTCGCCCGACAGCGAGCCGCTGCCGTTGAACTCGAGGGCGGTGCCGACCGCGCCCGGGCCGCCTGTGTTCCACTGCTGCTCGTTCGCGTGCGGATCGAGGTACTGGTATTGCTGCAGGCAGCCGGTGGCGGCGAGCGTCGCGATCGAGAGGCCGGCGAGAAGGGGCGTGCGCATGGTGCGTCCTCCGTGGTCCCCGCGAGGATAGCAAGCGGCGAGCCAGAGGGCCCGCATGGATCTCGCGGGTGGTAGCAGCCGGTCGGCCGCATCATGACGCGTCGCCCTGCGCAATTTGTGCGGCCCGGGCGACCGCCGACCGCGTGTCGCGTGTGTGGGCGCCGCGGCGCCACACGGTTTTCCGAGGCCAGTCGGGCGCGGCCGCCGCGTGTCGACGATTGCCCTTTGGCCGGGTCCTGCTAAGGACGACGCCATGCCGGCCCGCAAAGACCTGAAGAGCATCTGCGTCTTCGGCTCGGGCCCGATCGTCATCGGGCAGGCGGCAGAGTTCGACTACTCGGGGACACAGGCGGTCAAGGCGCTCAAGCGCTGCGGCTACCGCGTCATCCTGGTCAACTCGAACCCCGCGACCATCATGACCGACCCGGAGCTGTGCGACGCGACCTACGTCGAGCCGCTCGCGCCCGACGTGGTGGCGCGCGTCCTCGAGAAGGAGCGGCCCGACGCGGTGCTGCCGACGGTGGGCGGGCAGACCGCGCTCAACCTCGCGATGGCGCTCGACAAGGACGGCACGCTCGCGCGCCTCGGCATCGAGCTGATCGGCGCGCGCGCCGATGTCATCGAACGCGCCGAGAACCGCCAGCAGTTCAAGGCCTGCATGGACACCATCGGGCTTGGCAGCGCCCGCTCCGAGATCTGCCACACGATGGACCAGGCCCGCGCCGCGCGCGCGCGTATCGGCCTGCCCATCGTCATCCGTCCGAGCTTCACACTCGGCGGCACCGGTGGCGGCATCGCCAAGACCGACACGGAGTTCCTCCAGCTTGCCCGGCTTGGGCTCGACATGAGCCCCACCAGCGAGATCCTCGTCGAGGAGTCGCTGGTGGGCTGGAAGGAGTACGAGCTCGAGCTGATGCGCGACCAGGCCGACAACGTCGTCGTGGTGTGCAGCATCGAGAACCTCGACCCCATGGGCGTGCACACCGGCGACTCCATCACGGTGGCGCCGGTGCAGACGCTCACCGACCGCGAGTACCAGCGCCTGCGCGACGCGGGCATCGCCATCCTGCGCGCCATCGGCGTCGAGACGGGCGGCTCCAATGTGCAGTTCGCCGTCAACCCCACTGACGGCCGCATCGTCGTCATCGAGATGAACCCGCGCGTCTCGCGCAGCTCGGCGCTCGCCTCCAAGGCCACCGGGTTCCCCATCGCCAAGGTGGCGGCGCTGTTGGCGGTCGGCTTCACGCTCGACGAGATCGACAACGACATCACCAAGAAGACCAAGGCCGCCTTCGAGCCCTCCATCGACTACGTGGTGGTCAAACACCCACGCTTCGACTTCGAGAAGTTCAAGGGCGCGGAGCGTCGCCTGACCACGCAGATGAAGAGCGTGGGCGAGGCCATGTCGATCGGGCGCACCTTCCAGGAGGCCTTCCACAAGGCCCTGCGCAGCCTCGAACTCGGCGTCGCGGGGCTCGAGCACGACGGCATCACCAAGGCGGGCGGCGAGCCGCTGCCGCCCACGCTCCCGAAAGACGCGGTGCTCGAGCGCATCGCCGTGCCGTCGCCCGAGCGGCCCTGGCTGCTCGCCGAGGCACTGCGCCGCGGCGCCCGGCCCGACGAGGTGGTCAAGGCGACCGGCATTGACCCATGGTTCGTCGCGCAGATCGCGGGCATCGTCGACGAGACCGACCGCCTGCGTGGCAAGACGCTCGCCGACCTCGACGACGACACGCTCTGGCGCCTCAAGCAGATGGGTTTCTCGGACGCGCGCCTCGGCCAGTTGGTCGACGCCGCCCCGCTCGACGTGCGCGCGCACCGCAAAGCGCGCGGCGTGGTGCCGTCCATGAAGCGGGTCGACACCTGCGCGGGCGAGTTCGAGGCGCACACGCCCTACCTCTACTCGACCTACGAGCGACCCTTCGAGGTGCTGGAGCAAGGAGCGGCCTGGCCCCGCCTCGACGACGAGGCGCGCCCGACGAACCACCCGAACAAGATCGTCATCCTCGGCGGCGGGCCCATCCGCATCGGGCAGGGGGTCGAGTTCGACTACTGCTGCGTCCAAGCGGCCACGGCGCTGCGCGCCGCACCCTCGGCAAACGGCGGGCCCGCCTTCGAGACGGTGATGGTCAACTGCAACCCGGAGACCGTCTCTACCGACTACGACACGTCCGATCGCCTCTACTTCGAGCCGCTCACGCAAGAGGAGGTGCTCAACATCGTCGACGTGGAGAAGCCCTTCGGCGTCATCGTGCAGTTCGGCGGCCAGACCCCGCTCAAGCTGTCGAAGGGCCTGTTGGCGGCGGGCGTGAACGTGCTCGGCACCAGCCCCGACGCCATCGATCGCGCCGAGGATCGCAAGCGCTCGGCCGCGCTCGTCGACCAGCTCGGCCTGCGCCAGCCGCCGGGAGGTACGGCGGCGTCCAAGGCGGAGGCGGAGGCGCTCGCCACCAGGCTCGGCTTCCCGGTGCTGTTGCGCCCGAGCTACGTGCTCGGCGGCCGCGCCATGGAGCTGGTGCATGGCATGGACGAGCTGCGCCGCTACCTCGACCGCGCGGTGGCCGCGAGTGACGACCGGCCGCTGCTCGTCGATCGATTTCTCGACGGCGCCATCGAGGTCGACGTCGACGTGCTGTGCGACGGACGGCGCGTGGTCATCGGCGGCATCATGGAGCACATCGAGGAGGCCGGCATTCACTCGGGCGACTCCGCGTGCGTGCTGCCGCCTCACACGCTCGACGTGCCGGTGCTCGACGAGATCGCGGAGGCCGCGCGCCGCCTGGCCCTGGAGCTCGGCGTGCGTGGCCTGATGAACGCGCAGATGGCCGTGCGCCGAAACCGCGTGTTCATCATCGAGGTGAACCCGCGCGCCTCGCGCACCGTGCCCTTCGTCTCCAAGGCGACCGGCCTGCCGCTCGCCAAGCTGGCCGCGCGCCTGCAGTGTGGTGCCACCCTCGACGAGCTCGAGCGCGAGCTCGGCCCGCTCGACCGGCCGATGACGCGCGCGGGCCTCGGGCACTACTCGGTGAAGGAGGCGGTGATGCCCTTCATCAAGTTCCCCGGTGTCGACACCATCCTCGGCCCCGAGATGCGCTCCACCGGCGAGGTCATGGGCATCGCCGACGATCCCGAGTCGGCCTTCTACAAGAGCCAGCTCGGCGCCTCGCTGCGCCTGCCCGCGGCGGGGACGTTGTTCGTCTCTATCGCCGACGTCGACAAGGAGGCCATCCTGCCGGCGGTGCGACGTGTCAGCGAGGCCGGCTTCAAGGTCATCGCCACCGGTGGCACGCACACCTTCCTGTCGGGCGCCGGCATCCCCTCGGTGCGCGTCAACAAGGTGCGCGAGGGCTCGCCGCACGTGCTCGAGGAGATGGCGTCGGGCAGGGTGGCGCTGGTGTTCAACACCACCGTGGGCGCCGCCAGCGTGAAGGACAGCTTCTCGTTGCGCCGTGAGGCCTTGCAGCGCGGCATCGCCTACTACACCACCATCGCGGCCGCCGACGCGGCGAGTCGCGCCATCACGCGCGTCGCCAAGGGCGCGCTCGACGTCAAATCGCTGCAAGAGCACCTCGCGCGCGCTCTCTCGGGGGTCGCGTGAGTGACGGCGCGAGCTACCGGGGCGGCTGCTTGTGCGGCGCCGTGCGCTTTCACCTCGACGGCGAGCCCAAGTGGGTAGGCACCTGCCACTGCTCGAAATGTCGGCGCGCGCACGGCGCGGGCTCGGTCTGCTGGGTGGGTGTGGAGAGCGGGCGCTTCCACCTCGACAAGGGACACGAGCTGCTCGGCGCCTTCAAGAGCTCGGAGGCCGCCACGCGCAACTTCTGCCTGCGCTGCGGCAGCCCCATGCTCTTTCAGAGCACCCGCTGGCCGGGTGAAACGCACGTGGCGCTCGGCGCGCTCGACGCGGGCCATGGCCTGAAGCCCGCGGTCAACGCGTTCTTCGACGATCGCGCGCCCTGGGTCCACGTCGAGGACGGCTTGCCGCGTCGAGGCGGGCCCGACGGGACCACCCCGCTCGGCTAGACGCGTGTGCCATCGACGCGGCGCCGGCATCCGGGGTACGTGGAGCACGGCGAACGACGGTACAAGGACGAGCGAGGAGCCGGCACCATGGAGCCCATCGCGACGCGGCCACAGGAGACGAAAGAGGCGCTCGATCAGGCGCTCGCCGAGGCCGTGTCCCTGGTGCGGAACGATCCCGCGTCGGCGAAGGGTCCGTTCGACGCCATGCGCGACTCGCTGCTGAGCGCGCGCGATCCCGCCGTGTGCGTCCCGCTCGTCAAGAAGCTCGTGGCCACCGCGCTGTCGTCGTGGACGCCGCCCACCGCCGATCCGCCCGCGTTCGCCGCGGCTGCCGCGGCCGCCGGCTTCGACGTCGTCGTCTATGCCGCCGGCAAGCACCCGGGTCCGGCGGTCGTGCGCGAGCCCTCGTACCCGTCGGCGCGCGGCCCGCTGTTGCGCTCGGTGTGCCGCGCCTTCGCCGACGACGTGCTCACGCCCGTCTATCGGCACCTGCAGGAGATCGCGGCCAAGGAACCGTTCGTCGTGCACTTCGCGGAGCTGGTGCGCGCCGGCAGCCTCGAAGCGCCGGCCAAGCCGGCGGCCGCGCCGTCGCCGCGCTTTCGCGTCGCCTCGACGGAGCAGGGCGCATGACCAAGCGAGCCGCGAGCCGCACGGCGCTGCTGGTGGCCGGCCTGCGCGCCATGGCGACGGCGCGCGCGCAGCCCATTTGCCGCGATCCGTTCGCGCGCGCGCTGGCCGGCGACGAGGGCATGGCGATCGCGCGCGCCTTCGAGGCCGACGCCTTCCCGCACGCCGAGCTGTGGCTCGCGCTGCGCACGGCGTTCCTCGACCGAGAGCTGATGGCGCAGGTCTCCCATCGCGGCCTCTCGCAGGTGGTGCTGCTCGGCGCCGGCTTCGACACCCGCGCGGCCCGCCTGACCTTCCCGGGCGTACGCTGGTTCGAGGTCGACCACACCGAGAGCCAAGCCGAGAAGCGCCGACGCATCGCCGGCATAGCCGGCTACCCGGAGGGTGCAGCGACCTACGCCTCGTGCGACTTCACCTGCGAGGACTTCCTCGATCGGCTGGTCGCGGTCGGCTTCGACGTCGGGCGGCCGGCGGCGTTCGTCTGGGAAGGCGTCACCATGTACCTCGACGAGGCCGCCATTCGGGCCACGCTGTCGCGGGTCGCACGGGGCGCTCACCCACGCTCGGTGCTGATGTTCGACTACGTCGGCAAGCGGCTGGCCGCGCGCAGCACCGGGCGCGCCGCCGACGAGGCGCTGCTCGAGTCGGTGGCCGCCATGGGAGAGCCGTTCCGCTTCGGCATCGACGACGTGGTGCCGCTGCTCGCGCACGAGGGCTTCCGCTACGCGCGCACCACCTCGTTCGACGAGCTCGCGCTCGAGCTGACCGGCAGCTACGATCGCGCGCGCGCCTTCCGCTTCCAGCGCCTGTGCGTGGCGAGCGCGACGCCGCCGTGAACGCCGCAGGCCTCGTCGACCAACCGCTGACGGTGCGCGGCGCGCGGGCGGTGGTCCGGCGCCGGGTGGGCCAGGGCGTGCCGCTCGTGCTCGTGCCCGGCTGCGGCCGTGATCATCACGACTTCGACCGCCTGCTCGACGCGCTCGAGGGCGCTGACGTGATCGTGCCGGCGCTGCCGGGCCGCGCAGGCGTACCCGGCGCGCCGCCGGCCGACGCCGCCGAGGCGGCGCGCTACGTCCTCGACGTGCTCGACGCCTGCCGCGTCACGCGGGCGGTCGTGGGCGGGCACTCCTACGGCGGCGCCATCGCCATCGAGGCGGCGCTCGCCGAGCCCGACCGGGTCGCCGGGCTCGCGCTCCTGTCGACCGGCGCGCGCCTGCGCGTCGCGCCCGCCATGATCGAGGCGGTGGCCGCTTCGGGCGATCAGGTCGCGCTCGCCGACTGGCGCGCCTGCGATCGCTTCGATCGCCTGGGCGACGTCGCGCGGCTGCGCGGCCCCGCCGCCGTCGTCGTCGGCAGCGACGACCCGCTCACGCCGGTGCGCTACGCGCGCTTCTTGAGCGAGCGCCTCGCGTCGGCGCAGTTGAGCATCATCGACGGAGCAGGCCACGAAGCGCCCTCGACCCACCCCGTCGAGGTTGCGGCGGCGCTGCGCGGCCTGCTCGAGTCGGTCGCGGCGCAGCGGCGCCGCGGCACTTCCTGCTAGGCTCGCCTCGGGCGCGGGAGGTCAGTTGACGGTTTCCAGATTATGGAAACCGTCCTCGAGAGATGGCGGTCAAGGCACCCGTCGTAGCGGGCAAGTACACGCTGCTGCGCCGCTTGGGTGCCGGCGGCATGGCCGAGGTGTTTCTGGCCAAGCAGACCTCGAGCCTCGACGAGGGCGGGCCGCAGGGCTTCGAGAAGCTCGTCGTCATCAAGCGCATCCTGCCGCACTTGGCGAGCGGCCCCTCCAACACCGACTTCGTGCGCATGTTCCTCGACGAGGGCCGCCTGGCGAGCGACCTGCGCCACCCGAACATCGTCTCCATCATCGACGTCGGCAAGACGTCGGACACCTACTTCATCGTCATGGAGTTCCTGCACGGCCAGGACGTGCGCAAGGTGCAGCGCAAGAACGCGGCCTGGGGCGAGCAGGTGCCCATCGGCCACGCGTGCCGTATGGCGATCGACGCGGCTACCGGGCTGCACTACGCGCACCACAAGGCGGACCTGTCGGGGCGCCAACTGCACATCGTGCACCGAGACGTCAGCCCGCAGAACATGATCGTCACCTACGACGGCATCACCAAGATCGTCGACTTCGGCATCGCCAAGGCGGCCACGCAGACCACGCACACGTCGACCGGCGTGCTCAAGGGCAAGTACACCTACATGAGCCCTGAGCAGGCGGCCGGCGAGCAGGTGGACCCGCGCACCGATCAGTTCGCGCTCGGCATCGTCTTGTGGGAGCTGTTGACCATGCGGCGCTTGTTCAAGCGCGAGACGGAGATGGCCACGCTCGAGGCCATCATGGGCGGCCAGATCCCGCGCCCGTCGCGCTTCCGCGAGGATCTGCCCAAGGCGATCGACGACGTGGTGATGAAGGCGCTGCACATCCACCGCGACAAGCGCTTCCGCGACTGCGAGGAGCTGGCGCTCGCCCTCGAGGACGCGCTCGCCAAGCTGTCCGTCGTGCACTCGGCGGCGCGGCTGTCGCAGTACATGCGCCGCCTGTTCGCCGACACGCTGGCCGAAGAGGCAACGCTCGGGCTGGTCAACCCCGACGGCAGCCTGTCGAAGAACCTGACGCCGTTCACGCTGCCGCCGCCCGAGGGCGCAGGCCAGGACCGTATGGACCAGGGGCACGCGCGCCCCTCGTCGAGCGACGACGCGCGCATGGAGCCCGCCAAGGGGCCGAAGAAGGCGACGCAGGTCGACGCGACCACCGCCGATCGCAAGAGCGTCAAGAGCAAGGACGACTCGGGCAGCCGCGGCCAGAAGGCGCGTGCCCCGGAGCCGCAGTCGATTCGCACCGAGAGCGACGCCAACGAGCTGGCGAACGACCACGGCACCGACCCGACCGTGGTCGAGGAGAAGAGACAGAAGCCGGCGCTGCCGGCGCCCGCGCCCCGCCGCGAGCCACAGCGCGCGCGCCGCACCGACGCCGTGCCGCGCCCGAGCCTGCGGCTGCCGCTCGCCGCCGTCGCCATCGGCGCGTTGGTGGCGGCGTCGTTGGTCGCGGCCTTCATCGCCTTTCGGGCGTGGACGGAGAGTGGCCTCGGCACGCTGGTGGTGCGCTCCGAGCCGCGCGGCGCCTTGGTCTATCTCGACGGCCAGCCCACCGGGCAGACCACGCCGGCGCTGCTCAAGGGCGTCGAGGTGGGCACGCCGCACAAGCTGCGCGTCGAGCTGTCGGGCAAGAGCGCCGAGGAGATCGTGACCGTGCCCCGCCGCGGCGTCGCCCACGAGGTGCGCATCGACCTTCCGTGAGGCCTACAAGCCACCGATCTGGGCCTGCTCCTGCTCCCACTCGCTCGGCGTCAGCACCTCGGTGCGCAAGAGGTACTCGGCGGTCGCGTCCGACGACACCTTGACCAGGTGGTCGCCCGCGCGGAACACGCGCTGCTCCTTGACGAAGATGCCCTGCGGGTTCGAGTCGGCGAACACGTCGGCGCCCTGGCTCTCGTAGCTGTAGTCGTCGACACAAGCGGGCTCGAACCAGATGATCTCGGTGTCGGCGCCCGGGCCCTGGCGCGTGCGCCAGAAGATCTTCACCCGCACCACCGCCTCGCCCTCGCTCGGCACGATGAAGGTGCGCTGGCCGGGGAAGTGGCCCTCGAGGTGGCTCTCCTCCTCGACCAGCTTGCAGCCGGCGCTGTCGTTGCACACCGGGATCTCGTCGTCGCACATGACCAGGCTCGAGGTGTCGATGAAGGCCGCCTCGGAGCCGAAGCTGCACGCTGACGCGAACTGGAGCACGAGCGAGAAGCCCAGCAGCAGCGGAAGGTTACGCATCAAATCTCTCGTTGATTCTTGGTCCCGAGCTACTCGAACAGCACGAAGTTGAAGTCCTCGACGAGCTGATCGGCGACGTTCGGGTTCTTGTAGTCGGGCGCGATGAAGGTGAAGGGGAACTGCGCCACGCGGAAGATGCCGTAGGCGTCGGGCACGCCCGAGGGCACCTGGCCGAAGTAGATGCGCACGTCGTTGTAGCCGGGCGTGTTGCCCATGGCCGCGATGGTCTCGACCAGGGTGACGTTCCTGATGCGGAAGCTGGTGCATTGCCGCTGCGCCAACGCCACGCGCACCGACTCGTCGGCCGAGTAGGGCAGCAGGATGGCGGCGGTCACCGACACGGTGACCTCACGAGTGCAGTCCTCGATGCCGGTGCAGGCGGCGGTCAGCGTGTAGAAGCCGTCCTCGGTCAGCTCGACCGCGTTGCCGAACACGCCTTCCGCCGCGTCGCGCCAGGCTAGCAGCGGCGCGGTGCCGCCCTGGAACACGTAGGAGAGCTGCGCGTTGCCGAGCGACGAGCCGACGCGCACGTCCTCGATGGTGACGCCGCTGATGTCGCGCGGCTGCGTCGAGAACAGCATGTCGCCGATGCCGAGGTCGGTCTCCCGGTACATGTAGCCGAGCTCGTTTCGCGCCTTGGCATCGGCCGAGCGTGGGTCGGTGTGCGCCTTCAGCTCGTTGATGTTGGGCACGCCGTCGAAGTCGGCGTCGGTCAGCCCATCGTCCTCGAGGAAGTTGGTGCCGGAGATGATCTCGAGCAGGTCGGGGATGCCGTCGGCGTCGGTGTCGAACAGCGTGGCGTCGAGGCGCAACAGCGCCTCCTCGCAGTCGAGTAGCCCGTCGCCGTCGGTGTCGAGGATGGGGCGGAGCGCCGGCTCGATGGGCATGCACGGCACCGGGTCGTCGGGCACCATGGGGTTCACGCCCACGGTGGACAAGAGCAGCTCGATCTTGTCGCCGAGCCCGTCGCCGTCGGTGTCACGCAGCGTCGGGTCGGTGCCGTAGACCGGCTCCTCGACGTCGGCCAGGCCGTCCGAGTCGCTGTCGGGGATGGCGCCCTCGTTGGTGGTGATGGCCGAGAGGTTGGTGACCACGAAGCTCTTGGTCAAAAAGACGTTGCGCGCGCTGTCGAGCTGGAAGCCGAGCAGCGAGATCTTGGTGTCGCACGACGGGTCGAGCTTGAGGCCCGCGTCGTCGCGCGGGCACACCGGGCGGTACTCGCCGGCGCCGTTGAAGGCGATCTCCTGCAGCTCCTCGGCGGCGCGCTCGCGGCTGCCGTCCTGGCGATTGGTGAGCGAGGCCAGGTCGAGCACGTGGAGCTGGAAGTCGGCGCCGCCGTTCTCGACGACGAACTGGCGCAGGTCGCGCATGCGGGTGCCGAGGATGGTCGCCGGATCGCAGTCGGTGGCCGTGGCCGGACACAGCACGTTGTCGTCCGTGGGGCCGTGCTGCATCACCACGATGATGTACTTGGTGCGCGAGCGCGGGCCCTTGGCGGTCGAGAGCAGGTCGCCGTTGATCAAGCTGGTGGCGAGCGAGAGCGCCTGGCCGAGCACGCGCGAGCCGTCGGTGGTCCCCGGCAAGGGAACGGTGAGCGCGCCCGCCGCCTCCGAGATCTCGGAGCTGTTCGAGGTGAAGCCGCCCTCGGGGGTGACGAAGCTGTTGCCGCCGTAGCGCACCAGCGCGAACTTGTTGTCCGCGCTGCGCAGCATGTTGACCGCGTCGCGCACCGCGCCCACACGCAGCGTCTGGAAGGTCGACGACAGCGTGGCGAACTGTGCGTCGATGCCCGGGTCGTACGGGATGTTGGCCGAGGCGTCGACGACGAACACCACGCGCAGCGGGAAGCTCCGCTCGGCCGGGTTGTCGGTGCACACCGTGCCGGTGAAGGCCACCTTGTCCGGCTGCGACGGGATCTCCGCCGGGTCGTACAGCACGGCGTCCGTGCACGAGCACAGGACCGCCGCGACCGCCGTCCCGAGGGCGAGAGGTGAGTGCGTTCGCATGGGGCAGAGCATACCACCCGCACGACCGGGTATGATGCGGGCCAGCATGGAGGTGGCAGGATGTCGGCAACTCCGCGCGCGAGGCGCGCCCAAGGCAGCGGCATGGGCGGGTCGCGCGCGCTGCTCGTCGCGCTGGCGCTGGTGCCGGGCCTCGCGTGCGACGTGATCGCGCCACCCGAGCCCCCACCGGAGCCGCCGCCGCGCGGCTACTACGTGTCGCAGCCCTTCGACGACGTGCGCGTGCTGGCGGACGTCGTCGTGCTCGCGCCCGGCCTCGCCTTCGCGGTCGGCTCCGACGGCACGGTCGCGACCTTCGACGGCACCTCCTGGACGCGCGAGGAGTCGGGCGTCACCGCGGACCTCGAAGGCATCGCCGGCTTCATCGCCAGCGACGGCACGCCCGAGCTGCTCGCCGTGGGTGCGCTCGGCACGGTCATCCACCGCGGCGCCGCCGGCACCTGGGAGGTGATCGCCTCCGGCGTCACCGAGCACCTGTTCAGCGTCTGGCTGCGCAGCGCGACCGACGGCTTCATCGTCGGCGAGCGAGGCACCGTGCTGCGCTGGAGCGGCACCGCCGTGACACCGCAGCTCACCCAGACGCGCCAGCTCGTCGTGGGCGCTGACGGCACCAACAACTACTTCCCCATCGCGGCGTCGCTCAAGGCGGTCGCCGATTCCGAGGGGCAGATGTTCGCGGTGGGCTCCTCGGGCGCCATCTACTGCTACGACGCCACCGGCGACCCGAACGGGTTCCCGGCGGCCGTGCTCACCTGCGACAACACCGCGGGCAACACCTGCCCGGCGCCGGGCGGCGAGAACACCTGGCAGCTCGATTCGAGCGGCACCACACGCAACCTGGCCGGCCTCGCCGTCGGCAACGGCACCTACGCGCCCACCACCGACGGGGTGCTGCTCGAGCGCGTCAACGGCCCGTGCCCGGCGCCGCGCGACGACGCGGGCCGCTTCACGCAAGACAACTGGAACGACGACTTCCGCGTGCCCACGCCGGCGTTCCTGCACGACGTCTGGCGCGACAGCGGCCTGTTGTTCGCGGTCGGGCTCTCACCCGACCTGTTCCAGTTCGACGGGGGCACGTGGACGCTGGTGCGCGTCGCCGACGAGGCGGAGCTGCGCGCCGTGCACGGCACCTGGGTGCCGCCCGGCGACGCTGGCCCCGAGGACACCGGTGGCCCCGAGCTGCTCGCGGTGGGCGGCGGTGGTCGCGTGGTGCGCGGGCCGCGCGTGCTGCCGCTCTCGGGAGAGACCTTGCTCGCCGAGCGTCCTGCCGACGAGGATTTCACCGAGTAGGCGCGCGCCGTACACCGCGGCCCTACGACAGCCGGACCGCGGATCGTCGGGATCGCAGCCGAGGGAGAACCGTTGCTATGCTGGCGCGCATGATCAGACCTGCCCTCATCCTCTGCGGCGTCGCGCTCGCGCTCGCCGCCGCTCCCGCCGACGCGACCAGCCCACCGGCCGGCGGCACCGTCGAGCGGGCCGCTGACGTGCGCGTCGCCAAGGCCGGCAAGAAGAAGAAGCCGGACAAGGGCGCGGACAAGGGCAAGCCCGAGGACAAGGTCGAGCGTCCGGACGAGGCGCCGCGCGACCCACGAGCGGCCGAACCTGCACCCGCGCCGGCGCCGAGCGGCGGTGGCGGCGGCGACGCCGGCATGATCAGCGAGGTGCGCCGCGGCATGTCGCGCATCGAGTTCGACGACCGCCTGATCCAGGGTCAGACCAACAAGGCGAACGCCATCTACCTCTTCGAGCGCCGCGAGAGCGCGCTGCGCTCGTTGCTGCGCAAGCGCACGCACTTCCACGAAGAGATCGACGAGACGCTCGAGTAGGCCAGGGGGATTCGTGCTCGTCCTGCAAGTGTTCATCATGCGCAACGGTGCCTTCGAGGGCACCGAGATGGTCTCGGGCACGCAGATCGAGATCGGACGCGATCCGGCATGCGCGCTCTGCCTCGACGACGAGGGCGTCTCCCGCAAGCACGCGATCCTGTTCGAGCACGGCGGCCAGCTCGGGCTGAAGGATCTCGGCTCCGCCAACGGCACGCGCGTCAACGGCGAGCCGGTCGCAGGCAGCCGCGCCATCGGCCCACGCGACGACATCGCCATCGGCGCCTTCACGCTCAAGGTCAAGGTGATGAGCGGCCAGGCGCGCGCCGCGGCGCCGAGCGCGCCCATCATCCAGGGCGGCGATCCGACGCGCGTCTTGCAGGGGCCGCAGTCGGGCTCCTCGCCGCGCTCCCCGAAGCCGCTGGTTATCGGTAACCTGTCCTCCGCCGACGAGCGCACCGAGATCGCTGCTCCCAAGGACGCGCGCGGCCCCGTGCGCGGCAGCAACCAGGGCATCTATATGGCCGCGACCGAGGCCATCGAGCCCATCAGCGGCAGAAGCGACGAGGGCGCGCCCGCCAACACGCAGCCGTCGCCGCCGCCGGTGCCACCGGTCTCCGACGAGGAGCGGCCCACGCGCCCGGTGATCAACCCGCGCTCGGCGTTCTCGTCGCCAGCACCGTCGCCCGCGCCCATGCCGTGGGCGCCCGCCGGCGCGGCGGGCATGACGCATCCGTCGGGCCCCGACGTCACCTCGCCGAACGCCGAGCTGCCCCGGCCCGATATTGGGACCCATGGCGCGCCACGCGGCGCGCCGCGCAGTGCGCCGCACCAGCAAGCGATGCCGCCGGTGCAGCCCGGGCTCGCGGCACGGCCGCAGCCGGCCGATCTCGCGCTCGACGGGCCCATCCCCGACGTCGCCATCAACAGCGACGGCGCGGAGATCAAGGCGATCCACTTCGAGCCGCACTTCTTGCCCGAGGATCTCGAGGACGACGACGCCGACGATCCGCCTTGGTCGTTGGTGCAGCGCCTGGTGCGGCCGTCGCAGGACAAGCACAAGAGCCCGGTGCTCGAGATCGTCCATTACCGCGGCGAGGTAGTGGTCGATCACCGCACGCTGCTCGAAGGCGAGAGCTACACGCTCGGGCAGGGCTGGAGTCGCCTCGAGCGGCGCGAGCGCGGCGTGCCCAAGCCCATTCAGCTCGTGCGTTTGAAACCGGGCGGCATCGCGGAGGTGTTCCAGCGCGAGGACGTGCAGGGCAAGCTGCTGCGCGGAGGTCAGCAGGTCGAGCTGCACCCGGGCCGTGGCGCGACGCCCATCACCGACGGCGAGCTGGCGAGCATCAAGATCGGCAACGAGCGGGTCTTCATCAGCTTCGCCGGCGCGCCGCAGCTCGTCTGGACCAAGGAGGACGCCGCCGAGGATCGCTTCTCGCGCCGCGTGAACGCGCTCGCGGGCGGGTCCTCGATGGGGCTGGCGGCGGTGTTCATGATCGCGAGCTGGGTCTGGCAGTACCGAAACGCCGACCAGGAGATCATCGCGCTCGAGGACGAGGGCTTCGCCGAGGTGGAGCTGAAAGAGATCGAGATGGAGAAGCCTCCCGAGCCGGAGGCACCGCCCGAGCCGGTCGAGACGCAGGATCCGCAACCCACGCCCGACAAGCCCACGCAGCAGGCCAAGCCCGATCCGGCGGAGAAGGCACCCGAAGCGCCGCCCAAGCCGGGCGTGCTCGACATCCTGAACAACATCCCCAAGGTGAACGATACGGCGTCGAGCCAGAACCTGACGGCGGCGTTGTCGAACATCAAGGGCGTGCGCGTGCCGGGCGCGGCGGCCGGCGTCAAGGTGAGCGCGCTCATCGGCAAGGGGCCGTCGTCCGGCGTGCAGATCGGCGGCGCCGCGGGCGGCCTGTCGACGAGCGGCATCAACTCGCTCATACGCAAAGACGGTCAGGCGGGCGCGCTCGGCGGCAAGGGCGACCGCGCGGTGGCGGGACGCGTGACGACGCTGACGCGCCAGACCCAGACCAAGGGGCAAGGCGAGCTGTCCAAAGAAGAGATCATGAAGGTGATCAACCAGCACATCGGCGAGATCCAGTTCTGCTACGAGAAGCAGCTGCGCACCACGCCGGGGCTGTCTGGTCGCGTGGTGCTCGAATGGACCGTCAACCCGCAGGGCCGCGTCACCGTCGTCAAGGTGGCGCAGTCATCGCTGGCGTCGAGCGACGCGACCAATTGCATGACCTCCAAGCTCAAGAACTGGAAGTTCCCGAACCCACGCGGCGGGGCGGTCACCATCGTCTTCCCCTTCGTGTTCAACACCGTGTAGCCGTGGTCCGGGCGCGCGGTCGTCGTCCCGGCGTGCCGTGAGCCGGCAGGTCCGCGAGGTCCCCATGCGTCGATCGCTCGTCATCGTGGTGCTGCTGGGGTCACTCGCCGCGCGAGCCCAGACACCGGCGCCGCCACCACCGCCGATGGCGCCGCCGGCCGCGCCCGCGCCCGCGCCCGCGCGCATCACCTCGGTCCTCCTCGACGATCGGGCGGTCAAAGACCAGGCGCCCGCGGCGTTCCTCGCGCGCACGGCCGACGAGATAGCCAAGCTGCGAGGCATGCAGGTGACCCGCATCTCCGAGGCGCGCAAGCGACTCGCGCCCAAGGCCGACCACGCCTTGTCCGCCTGTGGCGACGACGGCGGCTGCCTGGCGGCGGCAGCGCGCGCGGCCGGTGGTGACCTCGTCGTCACCGTGCGCCTGACCAAGCGCGAGGGCGCGTTCTTCCTGGCGCTCACCAGGGTCAATGCGCTTCGTCCTCAGATCACCGAGGACAGCGGCACGCTCGCCGGCACCGACGCCGACGCGCTCGCCGCCGTACCCGAAGCCGTGGCGGAGCTGTTCCCGGACACGGAAGCGCGCTGAACGGACGCGGCTGCGGCGCTGCCGCCGAGGCGCCACGCCCCTGGAGAACCCAAGGGTGCGACAGGTGCAGTCGGCCCGCCGTCGGGTGTAGAACCATCCGGCCAAAGGAGCCCTCATGCGGCATGAACGCCCGGGACTGATCTGCCTCGCGCTCGTCGGAGCGTGCGCGTGGACGGCGTCCGCCCGCGCCCAGTACGACGACGAGGACGGCGGCGGCACGGCCGTGGTCATTCAGGACCGGCAGTTCTCGATGGCGCACGAGTTCACGTTGGCAACCGGCACCTACCCGCTCGACGCCTTCAAGAAGGGCGTGGCGCTCTCCGGCCGCTACACCTTGCACTTCGACGAGTTCAACGCGTGGGAGATCGTCGGCGGTGCCTACTCGCTGAACATCGACTCCGGGCTGGCCGATCTGCTGCGCGGCACCTTCAGCGTGCAGGCGGAGGCGCTCCCCGAGCTGCTGGTCGTCGCCGACACCAACTACGTGATGAAGCCGCTCTACGGCAAGTTCACGCTGTTCAACTCGCTCATCCTCTACCAGGAAATGCTGTTGGCCGGCGGACTGACCGTCAGCTATTGGAGCGACGGCTCCTTTCGACCCGGCCCCGACGTCGGCGCCGCGATCCGGTTCTTCGTCTGGGACTGGTTGAGCGTGCGCTTCGACTTGCGCCATGCGCTGGTGATGAACGGCGTGCCGTTCCTCGATCCGAACGCCCAGATCGACGGCATCCTCTACCTGGGCGCCGGTGTCTCCTTCAACGTCGGAGGTGGCGCGTGAGGCTCCTCGAGCTCGTCATAGCCGCCACCGTCGCCATGAGCGCGCTGCCCGCGCTCGCCGAGGAGAACGTCGACAGCGACGTGCAGGAGCAGGCGCGCATCGTCATCCAGAACCGCAAGTTCCGGCTCGGCACCGAGCTGACGCTGGGCGTGGCCACGCTGCCGCTCGATCCCTTCCACAAGGGCGTTGCCGGCACGGCGCGCCTCACCTTCCACTTCGGCGACTTCCACGCGTGGGAGGTCGCGGGCGGCAGTTATGCCTACAACCTCGACACCTCGCTCACCGAACAGTTGTTGAAGAACTTCGGCGTGCAGCGCGCGCAGCTCCCCGGCCTGCTCGCGTCCGTCGAGACCAACTACGTGATGAAGCCGTTCTACGGCAAGTTCGCGCTGGCGAATCGCAGCCTGCTCTATCAGGAGCTGTACTTCGTCGCCGGCGCCACCGTGACCTATTGGGACGACGGCTCCTTCCGCTCGGGCCCGGACATCGGCGGCGGCGTGCGCTTCTTCTGGACCGAGTGGCTGAGCGTGCGCTTCGACCTGCGGCACGCGGTGCTGTTCTCCGGCATCCCGTTCGTCGACGACACCTTTGGCGTCGATCAGTCGCTCTATCTCGGGACCGCGCTGTCCCTCAACTTGGGAGGCTAGCGTGCCGGTCTTTCTGTCCGTCGCCGTCGTGCTCGCCGCGCAGGGAGCCCCCGCGCCGGCTGCGACGCCGCCGCCCGCGGCGCCGCCGCCCGCGACCGCCCCGGCGGCGGGGACGCCGCCCCCAGCGGCTGCGCCCGACGGTGGCGCAGCCGCAGCACCTGCGCCCGCTCCCGCAGAGGACGCCGAGACGGTGGTGCAGACCGTCGCCGACTCGGTGTTCGAGGACGGCGTCAAGGCGTTCGACGCCGGTGACTACCGGGTGGCCGCCGAGGCCTTCTGGCACTTCCTGTCCGGCAACGAGCAGACCGCCGAGCACTACGAGTGGTCGGAGTACTACCTGGCGCGCAGCTTCCTGCGCATGGGACTGAACCACGCCGGCGTCGAGTACCTGTACAACGTCGCCAAGGAGCGCAAGCGGCCTGAGCTGTTGCCCGAGGCGCTGCGCGACCTCGAGAAGATCCGAGAGGTGCTGCCGTACGACGACGAGCTGATCGACACTGACCTCTTGCGCAGCGGCGACTTCGGCGCGTTGCCACCGGACGTCAAGAGCTTCGTCGAGTACCAGCAGGGCAGGCTCGATCTGCTCGACGGCCGGCCCGCCTGGGCCGAGCGCCACTTCGATCGCCTGAGCCGCACCAGCGACGACGAGCAGCGCGTGCAGCGCTACGCCTTGCGCGCCAAGCTGGCGCAGGCGCTCGCCGACCTGAAGACGACCCACGCGCAAGACACCAAGGTCCGACGAGACACGCGCGAGGCGGCGCAGAAGGCGCTCGAGGAGATCTCGGCCTCCAAGATCGACGACTTCAAGGTCAAGAACGACGCCAAGCGCGTGCTGGCCGAGGTGCTGTTCGAGCGCAAAGAGTTCGACGCGGCGCTCAAGGTCTACAACTCCATCGAGGTGCCCTTCCTCTCCGAAGAAGAGGCCAACCTGTTCCTCGAGAAGGCGTGGGCCCGCTACTACAAGGGCGACGCGCGCGGCGCGCTCGGCATCCTGCTCACGCTGGACGCGCCGAGCTACCGCAAGTACTTCAAGCCCGAGCGCTTCGTGCTCAAGGCGCTCGCCTACAAGACGCTGTGCCACTACGCCGCCGCCAAGGCGTCGGCGCGCGAGTTCTTGCGGCGCTACGGCTCGTCGCTGGAAGAGGTGCGCCGCAGCCGCGACCCGCTCACCGATCCGGTGGTGCGCACGGCGGCCGTGCAGCGCAAGAAGCCCAAGCGCATCTACGCCTTCCTGGATTCGTTGCAGCGCGAGCGCGACCAGGTCGACCGCTTCTCGGACGAGTTCGGCCTGGCCACCCACCTGGCGCGCATCTACGACCTGAAGATCGCGGAGGTCAATCGCGAGCTCGATCGCGTGGTCAAGCAGGAGGGGGTCAAGGTCGCCACCGAGCTGCTCGACTACGAGGAGCAGGCGCGCTTGGTCGACTACGAGGTGAGCCTCGAGGTGTTCCGCCGCTTGAAGAAGGGCAGGGGCAAGAAGGTGGTCGACCAGGAGGCGCCGGTGCCGCTCGGCAGCCGGCAGGTCTACTACCGCTTCGACGGCGAGTACTGGAACGACGAGCTGCACGACTACCGCTTCCGCATCGACAACCGCTGCTTCGGCGAGGAGCTGTTCGAATGAAGGTGCGACTACTCGCGCTGGCGGCCGCGCTCGCGCTCGGCTGCGGCACCACCCAGGAGGCCGAGGGCCCAAAGTTCGCCGAGGGTGCGGAGCTCGCACGGCTCAAGCGCGACATCCACAAGGTGGACAAGTCGATCGAGGTGACCAAGGAGCTGATCCGCCGCTCCAAGGGCGAGCGCTACCTGCCCGACCTCTACTTCCGGCTCGCCGAGCTGAACATCGAGAAGAGCCGCACGGTGTACTTCCGCATCCTGGAAGAGGCCGGTGCCGACGACAAGACCGCGGTGGTGGCGCCCGAGGCGCGCCTGCTCAAGGACCAGGCCATCGCCGTCTATCGCCGCATCTTGAACGAGTTTCCGGACTATCCGGACAACGACAAGATCATGTTCTTCATCTCCCACGAGTACCGCGAGCTCGGCAACTTCGAGGAGATGATCAAGAACTACAAGGAGCTGATCGCCAAGTACCCGAAGTCGCAGTTCCGCTTCGAGAGCTGGCTCATCCTCGGCGATTACTACTTCGACAAGGGCGACATCGACGAGGCCATCTCGAACTACCGGGCCATCCTGAAGAACCCCGAGACCTACGCGCACAACATGGCGCGCTACAAGCTCGCGTGGTGTTACATCAACAAGGACAAGACCAGCCTGGCCGTCGACCTGTGGGAGCAGGCGATCAAGACGCCCACGCCCCCTGAGCCCGGCACCGACCCGAACATCTCGTCCCTGTCGGACAAGCCCAAGCGCCTCGACGTTCGGCAAGACGCGCTGCGCGACCTCGCCTACTACTACGCCGAGTCACGCGACCCGAAGACGGCGCTCGGGTTCTTCCAGACGCTGACCGTCTCCCGGCAGGAGTACAAGACCGCGCTCGAGAAGCTGGCTCGTCGCTTCCAGATCAAGACCATGTACGAGGAGTCGGCCAAGGTCTACCGCGAGCTGATCCGCATCTCCGCCGACGTCGATCGCAACCTCGAGTGGGCCGAGTCCGTCTACGAGGCGGCGGTCGCGGCCAAGGACCTCGCGCATGCCGACCAGGACGTCATCATGCTGGCGGAGGTGAGCGCGCGCTTCAAGTACTGGTGGCGCGCCAACGACGAGGACAAGAAGGTCCTGAAGGACTTCGAGATGCTGACGCGCGATCTGTCGACGCGCCTGCACGCGCTCGCCAAGGAGAAGACCGACCCCGATCTGTTCGAGCGCGCGGCCAACGCCTACGAGGCGTACCTGTCGGTGTTCGACGACGCCGCCGAACGCAACGCGATGGAGTGGAACTACGCCGAGACGCTGTTCGCCGCCAAGCGCTTCGTGCGCGCCGGGCGGCAGTACGAGGAGGTGTTGGTGTTGCTCGGTGGCCCGCCGGGCGCGGCTCCCGCCGCTGCACCCGCAGAGGCGGCCAAGCCTGCGGCGCCGACCAAGCCGGACGCCAAGCCCGCAGACGCCAAGGCCGGCGACGGGAAGTCGGCCGACGCCAAGCCCAAGGCGCCACCGCCCGCGCCCGCGCCGTCGTCGCTGTCGGCCCAGTCGGGCAACGTCGAGGGCGATCGGAAACAGGCGATGTACTCGGCCATCCTGAGCTACTTCGAGGCGCTCAAGATCGAGGAGAAGGGGACTCGCTTCGACTCGATGATGGCGCGCGAGGGCATCAAGGATCTCGGCGGCAAGTTCGTCGCCAAGTACCCCGACGACCCGAACACCCCGATCGTGAAGTTCAACGTCGCGCGCGCCTACTTCGAGCAGGGCATCTTCGACCGCTCCATCGAGCTGTTCGCCGCCTACGTCAAGGAGTACCCGACGGCGAAAGACGCGAACACCGCGGCGGAGCTGACACTCGACGCGTACTCCCAACGCGAGGACTTCCTCGGTCTCGCCAAGCAGGCCCGCGAGTTCGCCGCCAACAAGGCGCTGCCGGACAGCGGCCGCTTCGAGAAGGTGGCGTCGCAGGCCGAACAAGAGGAGCTGAACCGCAAGACGCTGCAGGCCGAGGGCAAGATGGCCGAGGCGGTCGCCTCCATCGTCATCGAGAAGAAGGGCACCGAGTTCGCCGCCAAGGCGCTGCACCAGGCCTTCGTCATCGCCAAGGATCGCCGCAACCTCCCCGACATGATCTCGACGGGCAACCAGTTGCTCGCCGACTACGCGTCGTCGCCGCTGGCCAAGGAGGTGCTGCCGGGGCTCGCCGAGCAAT
This sequence comes from Deltaproteobacteria bacterium, assembly GCA_016177705.1. Classification (GTDB taxonomy): domain Bacteria; phylum Myxococcota; class UBA727; order UBA727; family VGSZ01; genus JACOUT01. The sequence goes on along the minus strand of JACOUT010000009.1, from coordinate 737,749 downwards.
ACCTGCGCGTCTCGCAGCTCGAGCTGGCGGCGCAGAAGTACGAGGAATACGCGCGCCGCTACCCCGAGGGGCAGAACGCGGACGACCTGCTCGAGGGTGCCGCCGGCATCAGGCTCGAGCTCGGCCAGTTCTCGGACGCGATGGCCGACTACGACAGGCTGATTCAGCAGGGTGAGGAGGGCAAGCGGCCCATCTGGTACGCCGCCATCGCAAGAACGGCGGCGCGCGCGGGCGACTGGCGTCGCGCAGAGGAGGCGGGCCTCGCCATCGCCGACAACGGCGCCCACGCCGTACTTGGCAACACGCTCGCCGGTGAGGCCTCGCTGCGCGCCGGCAAGACCGACGCCGCGGTCGAGCGCCTGTCCGCCGCGATCGGCGCCTCGGGCAAGGGGCGCGGCGGCGAGGACGGACCCGAGTGGGTGGCGCGTGCCAACTACCTGATGGGCGAGATCGTGCGCGCCGACTTCGAACGCGCGCAGTGGGGGCAGGGCGACGAAGGCACGGTGTTGCAGAACAAGCTGACCTTGCTGCAAGAGCTGGAGCAGACCTACGTGTCGGCCATCCAGGTCGGCGACCCGGAGTGGGCGATGGGTGGCCTGTACCGCGTCGCCAATGCCTACAAGCAGACGGCGGACTTCCTCGACAACGCGCCCGCACCGCAAGGCATCTCGGCCGACGACGAGAAGCAATACCGCGCCGCGCTGGCCGAGCGATCGGGCCCGTTGCGCAAGCAGGCCACGGAGGCGCTGCAGGCGTGCCGCGATCAGGCCAAGAAGCTCGAGGCGTTCAACCGCTTCACCAAGGCGTGCGTCACGGGAGGCACCGTCGACAACGACGCCGACAACCCGCGCCCTCGACCGGCCGGTGTGGTCATCCCGGGGCGCGACCAGATGGAGGCGAAGCTGATCGATGCCCCGAAGGATCTCGCGGTGCTGACGCAGCTCGTGCGCGCGGCCATCCAAGTGAAGGACTACCCCTTCGCCAAGCTGCTCTCGATGCGCGCGCTCGAGATCGACGAGAAGAACGTGGCGCTCAACAACCTGCTCGGGGTCGCCTTCGCGGGCAACAACGACATGCAGAGCGCGGCCGCGGCCTTCAAGAAGACACTCAAGTTCGACGCCCGCTACGCGCCCGCGCTGGCCAACATGGGCACGCTGTACGCGCTCTACGGCAACGACCTCAAAGCCAAGGACTTCTTCGGCAAGGCGGGCGCGTTCGACGCCAGCTCGACCGACGTGCTGCCACAAGCGGCCGCGGCGCGCGGAGGTGCCAAGTGACGCGCCGCCGTCCAACCCTCGCTCGCCTGGTCTGCACGTCGCTGGCGCTGGCGCTTACCGGTGCCCTCGCGGGCGGGTGCGCGGGCCTCTCCCACCGCGTCGATCGATCCTTGCTCGATCAGGTGCCGAACGAAGAGCTGTTGCTGTTGTTCGACGCCGAGAACGCGGTCTACATCGCGCGCGACGAGGCCGACCTGGCGACGCGCAACCTGGAAGACGCGCGCAAGGCGTTGCGGCGCGCGCAAGACTATCGCTCGCTCATCGACGAGCGGCGCAAGTCGGGCGCGGCCATCGACTCGGCGCAGGTGCTGCAACTCCTCGAGGAGTGGAACAACGCGCGCATCGACATGCGCGACAAGGAGGTCACGCTGCGCTCTGAGGAGCTGTCGTCCTCGGGTGTCCGCCTGTGGGCCGCGCGCGCGCGCTACGAGCACGCCAAGGCCAAGCTGATCAAGGACTTCAACCCGGTGGGCGGCGCCAACATCGACCTCGAGAACTTCCAGAGCCAGGTGAAGGACTGGGAGGGGCGTGAGCAGCAGGTTCTCGCCGACCTGAAGGTTCGCCATGACGAGCTGATCGCGGCGCGCGACAAGTACATCCAGCTCGCCGTCCGGCTCCAGCAGGAGTCGCGCGGCGCCTACGGCGGCCCGTGGGCGGACCTGCTCGATTGAGGGGGATGGGATGAGAGCCAAACGTTCCCACCTCACCCTGATCGTGGCCGCGTTGGTGGTGCCGGCGCTGGTGCTGCCCGCGGCAGCGCTTGCGCAAGGAGCGCCGGCCACGTCCGGCGATGCCGGAACGCCGGCGGCCGAGGCGCCGGTCGACGCCCCAGGACCAAGCGAGCCGCGCGACGCCGCCATCATGTCGGAAGGGCCGACCGAGCCGTCTCCCAAGCTGCCGGGCATTCCGTTCTACGAGGAGCTCGTGCGCAAGGATCCCGAGGATCCCGAGGCGCACCAGACGCTCGCAGCGGCGTTCGCGCGGGCAGGCAAGGTCGATGACGCCCGGCGCGAGGCCCGGCGTGCCATCGAGATCGATCCGAAGCGCGCCGAGGCACACCAGGCGCTCGGCCTGATCGAAGAGGGCGCCGGCAACGTCGCTGCGGCGACGGAGCTGTATCGCACCGCCACCACGCTCGACGGCAACGTCGAGTACCGCCTCGACCTGGCGCGCGCTCAGTTCCTCGAGTCCAAGCTGCCCGAGGCGCTCGCCACTTGGGAGACGATCGGCAAGGACTTCGCGGGCAACCTCGACGTGCAGTTCGCGCTCGCCGACGCCTTCCGCGAGCTCGGCCGCTTCGAGGAGGCGCAAGCCGCCTACGCCACCGCGCTCAACCTGGCGCCCGAGGGGAGCGAGCGGCGCATCGACATCCTGCTCGAGCAGGGCCGCCTGATCGCCGACCGCGGCCAACCGAACGAGGCGCTCGGCTTGCTGACGCGCGCACGCGCCGAGGCGCCCAAGGACGCGGACGTGCACTACAACCTCGGCGTGCTCTACGTCCGCCTCGCCGAGCACGAGGCAGCCGTCAGCGCCTTCAAGGAAGCGGTGCGGCTCAAGCCCGACCTGGCCAAGGCCCACAACAACATGGGCGTCGCCTTCGACAAGGCCGGCAAGCACGAGGAGGCGCTGGCCGCATTCCAGAAGGCGACCGCCGTCGACCCACGCTTCGCGGACGCGCTCTACAACGTCGGTCTGGTGTCGTTCAAGATGCGCAAGTTCAAGGAGGCGCGCGCCGCGTTCGAGAAGGCGTTGCAGGCGGCGCCCGAGATGGCGGACGCCAAGTTCTACCTCGGCGAGGTCTATTACCAGCTCGGCGACTCGGCGAAGGCGCTGCGCGTCTATAAGGAGGCGCTGCGCAGTAACCCCGAGGACGCATCGTCGCATCGGCGCCTGGGCGACATCTACCTCGAGCAGGGCGACCTGAGCCTGGCGGTGGGCGAGTACTGGGCCGCCATCGACGCCGACGAGCACGACGCGCCCAATCGCGCCCAGCTCATGCGTGTGCTGCTGGTGAGGAATGAGGAGGGCGACGTGCGTCGCGCCGTCAAGCTCGGCGAGAAGGGCCTGGACCTCGACCCGTCGTCGCTCGACGTGCGCGTGGCGCTGGCGGAGGCCGAGGTGCAGCAAGGCCGCTCGCCGCGCGCGCGCCAGATCCTCGACGAGGGTGTGGCCGCGACCCCCAAGGATCCGCGCATCCACCTCGCGCTCGGCCAGCACCACCTGCAGCAGGGCAACGCGCCGGCCGCCCGGGAGGCGTTCGACGCCGCGCTGGCGCTCGACGCCAAGAACCCGAGCGCGCTCGCCGCCGCCGGCGAGGTGGCCTACGCGCTCGGCGACAAGGAGGGCGCCAAGAAGCGCATCCGTGAGGCGCTGGCGCTCGACGCCGGTCAGGCGGCCGCGCGCGCCGACCTCGGCCGCATGCTGCTCGAGGACGGCAAGAACGCCGAGGCGCTCAAGGAGTTGAAGCGGGCCGCCGAGGACCAGCCGAAGCTCGGCAAGGCATGGTTCTACCTGGCGTTCGCGCAGAACAACACGGGCGCCGGTGCGGCGGTCGTCGAGAAGTCGCTCAAGAAGGCGGTCGAGTGCTCGCCCGACCTCGCCGAGGCCCACTACCAGCTCGGCTCGCTCTACCTCAAGCAGGCGAAGAAGGACGCAGGCTGCAAGGCCCTCAAGCGCGCCGTCGAGCTGCGCGCCGGCTACGAGACCGCGCTCGTCGAGATCGAACGCAATTGCACGACACCGTGACGCGCCGTTCGTGCCCTTGACCGGGCGCACCGTACCCGTCAGAAACGGCGCATGGGTAACGCGGTCTGCATCGGGGCGCAGTGGGGCGACGAGGGTAAGGGGCGCATCGTCGATCGTCTGAGCGAGCGCGCCGACCTGGTGGTGCGCTTTCACGGCGGCAACAACGCCGGGCACACCGTGGTGGTCGATGGCGCCACCACCATCCTGCACATCGTGCCGTCGGGCGTGCTGCACCCCGGCAAGATCTGCGTCATCGGCGCCGGCTGCGTCGTTGACCCCGAGGTGCTGCTGCAAGAGATGGAGATGCTGGCGGCGCGCAAGCTTTTGACCGACGCCAAGCGCCTGGTCATCGCTGACGAGGCGCACGTCATCCTGCCGTTCCACAAGCGCATCGACAAGGCGCGCGAGGCGCAGCGCGGCGCCGGCAAGCTCGGCACCACCGGCCGCGGCATCGGCCCCGCCTACGAGGACAAAGCGGCGCGCCGCGGTATGCGCATGCACGACATCGTCGACCGGGCCAAGGTGCCCGAGATGATCCGCCAGGGCGCCATGTACGCCAACTCCATGCTCGAGGCGGTGGGCGCCGAGTCCTACCGCGGCGACGAGATCGAGGAGATGATCGCGCGAATGCGCGCGCACGGCGAGAAGCTCAAGCCCTACGTCGACGACGCCGGCGAGCTGGTGGCTGAGGCCGCGGCCGCGGGCAAGCGAATCCTGTTCGAGGGCGCGCAGGGCGCGCTACTCGATCTCGACCACGGCACGTACCCCTACGTGACGTCGTCGAACTGCGTGGCCGGCCATGCGTCGGTGGGCGCGGGCGTGGGCCCGCAGTTGCTCGGCCGCGTGGTGGGGGTTGCCAAGGCCTACGCCACGCGCGTCGGCGAGGGCCCGTTCCCGACCGAGCTGGCCGAGCCGCTCGGCACCTCGCTGCGCGACCGCGGCAACGAGTACGGCGCCACCACCGGCCGGCCGCGCCGTTGCGGCTGGCTCGACCTGGTGGCGTTGCGCTACGCCACGCGCCTGAACGGCATCACCGACTTGGCGCTCACCAAGCTCGACGTGCTGGCCGGCTTCGGCGACCTGCACGTGTGCGTGGCCTATGAGATTGACGGCAAGCGCGTCGAGCGCTTCCCCCATGACGTCGCGGTGCTCGCGCGCGCCAAGCCGGTCTACGAGACCTTCGCCGGCTTCGGCGACGTGCCCGACCGCCCGCGCTCGCTCGCCGACCTGCCGGCTGCCGCGCGCGACTACGCCACCGCCATCGCGGGGCGCTTGGGTGTGCGCCTCTCCATCCTCGCCGCTGGGCCCGGACGCGGCCAGGAGATCGTGCTCGAGGATCCGCTGGCATGATCGACCCGCGCCGCGCGACCTCGGGGGGGCGGGCGCTCGAGCGGGCCATGGCGGTGGTGGGCGACACCATCGAGCAGGCCGCGCACCACGGCGAGGTGATGGCCGCGTGGTCGCGCCTGGGCATCGCCACCGCCTTCCTGGTCTTGTGGCCGGCGGTCACCTGGTACGAGCTGCTCGCGGGCATCACCAGCGCCTACGTGGTGGAGGCGGTGGCCGTCGTCGCCATCGGCTGGTCGCTGGGTACGCTGTGGTGGCTTGCGCGACGGCGCATCACCAGCCGCCTGGTCATCGTCTCCGTGCTGTTCGACTGCGCGCTCGTGCTCTCGCTCTTCGCCATGTACGTGGTGCGCCCGCCGTCGCTCTACTTCGGCGTCACGCGCGTCGCGGGGCTCGGCATCGTCTACCTGGTCATCGTGGGCGCGGCGCTGCGCATGACCCGGAGCGGCGCGCTGGTCGCCGCCGGCACCATCGCGCTCGGCCTCTTGCCCATCGTGCTCGCCGACAATACCTGGAACGCTGGCCGCGCCTTCAACGGCGGGCCGAGCGTGTTGGCAGTGTACCTGCTCATCCTCGGCGCCGCGCTCTACGGCTGGTTCTCGGCGCGCCGCACGCGCGAGCTGGCGCTCGAGGCGGCGCGCCTCACGTTGTCGGGCGAGCGGGCGCGCGCGCGCCTCGGCGCCTACGTCTCCGAGGAGGTGGCGAGCGCCAGCCTTGCCCTCGACGAGATCCCGCTGGGCGGCGTGCGCCAGGAGGCGGCGGTGCTGTTCGCCGACCTGCGCGGCTTCACCACGGCGTCCGAGGGGAAGGAGCCCGAGCAGGTGGTGGCGGAGCTGAACGAGTACCTGGAGGCGGCGGTCGCGGCCATCCGCGAGGCGGGCGGGGTCGTCGACAAGTACATCGGCGACGCCGTCATGGCAGTGTTCGGCGTGCCCACGCCCAAGCCGGACGACGCCGCGTGCGCGCTGCGGGCGGCGGTCGGCATGGAGCACGCACTCGCCGACCTCAACCTTCGGCGCGCCTCCCGTGGCCTGCCGCCGCTGCGCCACGGCATCGGCGTGCACCGCGGCGTGCTGGTGGCGGGCAACATCGGCACGCCCGAGCGCGCGCAATACACGGTCATCGGCGACACCGTGAACGTCGCGAGCCGCCTCGAGGGCCAGACCAAGGACCTCGGTGTCTCGGTGCTGATCTCGAGCGCCGCTGCGGCCGCTGCCGACGGCGCGCCCGGCGTGCCGCCGCTTCGTCCGCTCGGCGGCGTGCAGGTGAAGGGGCGCGTCGAGCCGATCCAGGTCTACGGGCTCGCCTGAGCCTTGCGGAGTCACCCCATGCCGTCGCTCGACCAATTGCTCGCGCTCGCCGCCAAGTCGAAGAAGCCGCTGCCGTGGTATGGCTTGGCCATGGAGTACCGCTCGCTCGGGCGCGCCGATGAGGCGGTGGCCACCTTCGCCAAGGTGCACGAGATCGATCCAGGGTACGTGCCGGCCTACTTCATGTGCGCGCAGGTGTACGCCGAGCGCGGCGACGTCGAGCAGGCGCGCGCCGAGCTCGAGGCCGGCCTGGCGCGCGCCCGCGCGGCCGGCGATGGCCACGCCGAGGCGGAGATGCGCGAGCTGCTGGAGACGCTCGCGTGACGGTGCGCGCCGCCCTCGCGGTGGTCGTCGTCGGTGCGGCCGGCGCGCTGCTCGCGCTCGCGGCGCCGGGGTGCGGGCGACCATGCCGCGCCGTCGCCACCACGCCCATCGACCTGCAGTGCGAGGCGGGCGCCGTCTACGAGGGAGAGCTGCACTACGACGACGCTGCGGTGTTCGAGAGCTTCCTGTCGCTCGAGTGCTTGCCGAGCTCGTCGCCCGAGCAGATCGCCGCCGTGGTCGGCGCCGTCGACTTCACCAACGACGCGGCGTTCGTGGCGGTGGGGCGCCGCCTGGTGCAGACCCGCTGTGTCGAGGCGCGCGACGCGGCCACGGTGGAGGTGTGCGACGGCGGCCTGCGTGTCTCGTTCGACGACCGCCTGTCGAACGCCGTTGACGACTGCCCAGGCCGTTGGACGGTGGCGTTCTCGCTCGCGCGGGACGACCTGCGCGCCGCGCTCGGCACCGACGCTGCCGTGGACGGCTTCTAGGGCTCTTGCGCCTGCGCGACGTCTGCGCCGAAGCAGGCGAGCACGGTGTCCTGACAGATGGCGGGGTCCTGACTCGCGTTGGTCGCCTCGTCGACGCACGCGGCCGACTCGGGCGTGACCGCGGGCTGGTCCTCGCAGCCGAGCGCGCAGCTCTCCGCTGCGGTGCGCTCGCCACTGTCGATCTTCTCGCCCTCGAGGTCGTCCAGGGGCGCAAACGTGATCTGGCACAGCATGGTGCGCGTGCACAGGTTCTCGCAGTTGACCTTGGGCCCGCAGGAAGAGGCGAGGGCCGCGGCGGCGACCACCAACACGACGACGACGACGCGCATGGCGCAAAGCTACCCGAGGGCGCGCGCGCCGCATAGGATGGTCGCCGGATGCCGACTCTCCCGTCCTTGCTCGCCCACGTGCTGCCCCTGTTGGCGGCGCAGGAGGCGGGCTTCGGTGGCGCGGCGGGCGCGCCGGCGATCGAGGAGGCGCCGCCGGTCGACGACAGCCCCGGGCAGGCCGAGCTACGCGCCCGCCTGACCGCGCTCGAACGCGAGGCCCCGGCCCCTGCCGCGGCCACGCCCGCCAAACGCACGAAGTTGGAGGAAGAGCTCGAGCGCGCCCACCTCGACCCGACGCTACCGCTGCTCGCCTTCCGCATCGAGCTGGCGCGCGCCGAGGCCGAGCTCGCGGAGGTGACCGCCCGCCTGGCGCGCCCGGAGATCGTCAAGGAGGTGCAGCGCCGTGTCGACGAGCTACAGCGCATGAGCGATCTGATCGAGCGCATCGCGCTCGCCCGCCTGGTCAAGTGCTCGCGCACGCTCGGCGCGCCGGTAGTGATCAAGACCTGGCGCATGACCGCCGGTGGCCCGGTGGCGCTCACGGCCAAGGACATGGTCGAGCAGGCACCCGACGGCGATCCGGACGGCTGCGAGCGCATCACCCTGGTGGACGCCGACACCGTGGCCCAGGTGCGCCGGCTGTTCGCGTTGCGCGGCGAGCTCGCCGCCAGGAGCTTCGGCTACCACGCGGTCGCCGAGCGCAAGAAGCTCGAGGCCGAGCGCGACCAGCTCGAGCGCGCGCTCGAGCAGCAGGCGTTGGCGGGGAGCTACGTCGCTAACCCGCCGCGGTGAGCGCCAGGCGCGCCGCGTAGCGCTCGAACACCAGGCGGCGCAGCCCCGCGTGGTCGGGGTGGGACAAGGTGGCATCGGCCGCCACCAGCTCGTCGGCGAGCGCGCGCGCCCGCTCGATGAGCGGCGCGTGGCGCACGAAGTCCGAGAACGCGAGCGACGGCAGGCCCGACTGCCGCGTGCCGAGCACGTCGCCCGGTCCGCGGATGGCCAGGTCCTCCTCGGCGATGGTGAAGCCGTCGTTGGTGCGCTCGAGCGCCTCCAGGCGTCGGCGCGCGTCGGGGCCGGCGCCGCGCCCGACCACCAGCAGGCACCGGCTCGGGCGCGCGCTGCGCCCGACGCGCCCGCGCAACTGGTGCAGCGGCGCCAGGCCGAAGCGCTCGGCGTCCCGCACCACCATCACGGTGGCCTCGGGCACGTCCACGCCCACCTCGATCACCGTGGTCGAGACCAAGACGCGCGCCTCACCGGCGACGAAGCGGGCCATGGCGGCGTCGCGCGTCTTGGCGTCGAGCCGACCGTGCACCAGCGCCACCTGCTCGCCGAGCTCTGCGCGCAGCTCCTCATAGCCGGCGGTGGCGGCGGCGTTATCGAGCTTCTCGCTCTCGTCGATCAGCGGGAAGACGACGAAGGCGCGCTCGTTCCTCGAGAGCGCCGCGCGGATCTCCTGGTGCGCCTCCGACGGATCGCGCACCACGCGCGTCGCCACCGGCGTGCGACCGGGCGGCAGCTCGTCGAGCACGCTGACGCTCAAGTCGCCGTAGACCGTGAGCGCGAGCGAGCGCGGGATGGGGGTGGCGGTCATGACCAACAGGTGCGGCACGAGCTGCACGCCGTCCTGCACCGGGCCCTTGCCGCGCAGCACGCTGCGCTGCACCACGCCGAAGCGGTGCTGCTCGTCGATGACGCACAGGCAGAGCTGCGCGAACGCCACGTCGCCGGACAAGAGCGCGTGCGTGCCCACCACCACGTCGACGTCGCGGTTGGCCAGGCGCGCGGCCACCAGGCGGCGCGCCTTGGCGGGCAGGCCGCCGGTCAACTGCTCGACGCGCACGCCGAGCGGCGCGAACAGACGTTTCAACGTCGCCGTGTGCTGCGCGGCCAACAGCTCGGTGGGCGCCATCACGGCCGCCTGCATGCCCGCGCGCACCACCCGCAGGCACGCCGCCGCCGCTACCGCGGTCTTGCCGCTGCCGACGTCGCCTTGCAGCAGACGCGCCATCGGCACCGGCCGCGCCAGCTCGGCAAGCACCTCCTCGATGCAGCGCGCCTGGGCGCGCGTGGGCACGAACGGCAACAGCCGCGCGATGGCCGCGCGCTCGTCGCCGGGCGCGCCGACCATGGCGGCCGCGGGCGCCGGCTCGACGTGCGCCGCGCGCCGGCGCAGCGCGAGCGCGGTGCCGAGCACGAACAGCTCCTCGAAGGCCAGGCGCTTGTGGCCGGCCGAGCGCCGCTCGATCAGCTCGGCGAGCGCGGCCTCGTCTACCTCGTCCTTGGGCGCATGCAGCAGCTCGAGCGCCGGGAGGAGGTCGATGACGCCCGCCGCGCGCCGCAGGCGCTCGGGCAGGGGATCGGGCACGCCCGCGGCGCGCGCGCGCTCGAGCGCTGCCTGCACGGCGGCGCCGAGCGCGAGCGGGTGCAGCCCGCCGATCTCGGGGTAGACCGGGTGCACGCCGCCGAGCGTCGCGGTGCGCTCACCCGCCGCTACCTTCGGGTGCACCATCTGCAGCAGCCCCTGCCGCTCGGTGACCTCGCCCGCGGCGGTGACGAGCGCGCCGCGCGCGAAGCGCTGTTGCATCTCGGGCAGCCGGTAGTGGAAGAACACCAGCCGCACGACGCCGCTGCCGTCGTCGAGGCTGACCTCGTAGCGGCGCCCGCGCGCGCCAAAGCCGATGGCGGAGGACGCCACCACGGTGCCGCTCACCACGGCCACGCCGCCGGGCACGAGCTCGGCGATGCGGCGCACGGCGCGGCGGTCCTCGTAGGTGCGCGGCAGCGTGAACAGCAAGTCGCCCACGGTCGCGAGCCCGCGCGCGCCCAGCTCGGCGGCGCGACGCGGGCCGATGCCGCGCAAGCTCGACACGGGGAACGCCAGCGCGTCGACGGCGGGCGCGCTTTGTTTGCGCGCGCGCGGCGCGGGTCGCGCGGGCGCCGAGGGCAGCGCTGCGGTCGGTGGCGCTGCGGTGGGTAGCGCTGTTGACCGTGGCGCCTCGAGCAGCGCGAGCAACCGTTGCACGCGCGCGCGCTTGTCGTCGGCGCTCGCCTCGTCGAAGCCGTGGGCGGCCGCGCGCGCCGCCGCCACCACCGCCTGGTCGGCCCGCGCGCCCGCGGTGCGCGCCGCGGCCTCCACAAGGCCCGCCAGCCCGCGCAGGCGCGTGAGCGCGCGGAAGTCGTCGCGCGCGGCGAAGCGCAGCGCGGGCAACAGCGCGCCGGCAAAGCCCCCGTCGTCGACGGTACCGCTCAGGGTGGGTGTTCCTTGAGCCACTCCCGCACCTTGAAGTCCGCGTCCTGGCCGCCCAGCTCGAGGTAGCGCTGCAGGTGGTAGCGCACCTTGTCGACCTGATCCTCGCGGTTGAAGATCCGGCTCAGCACGCGGTGCGGCTCGGGGTTGTGCGCGTCGTGCTGCAGCGACTGGTAGAGCTTGCCCTTGGCGTCGCCGAGCCGCCCCTTCTCGTAGAGCTGGCGACCTTCGGCCAAGAGCACCCGCGCCTGGCGCAACTGCTGCTCGCGGCCGGCGTTGGCGGCGGCGGCGGCGCGATCGGCGTCGCGCTTCTTGAGGGCGGCGGCGACGGCCGCGCCGATCTCCGTCACCGCTGCCTGCGTGGGGTCGAGCTTGGCGGCCTCGTCGGCGCGCTCCTTAGCGGCGTCGAGGTCGCCGTTGTCGAGCAGCTGCTTGGCGTGGGCGGCCAGGTCGGCGGCGATCTGGGCGGGGGTGGGCGGCGGCGGCGGTGGCGGCGGGCGCTTCTGCAGGGGCTGCAGGTAGGGCAGGCCGCCCGCGGGCAGGTCGACCACCTCCTTGAACGGCAGGAAGCCGTCGAGCTCCAGCTCCACCAGGTGTGAGCCGGTACGTAGGCGCTTCTGGATGGGCGAAATGCCCAAGAGCTCGCCGTCGAGCTTGACGGTGGCGCCGGGCGGCACCGTCGTGACCGTCAAGACCGCGGTGTTGCGCGCGACCGCGATGATGCCGCCGACCACCAGGCACAGCGCGATCACCGTCAGCGCCGCGACGCGCACGCCGCGCGAGCCGCCGCTCGCACCGTCTCGGACTGGCCGCTGGCGCGTCGCCGCGCTCGGCGCTTCCTCCTCGTCGCCGTGCCTCGTGCGCTCGGGTCGGCGAGCGCCGGTGCGTGTGCCGCCCCCCACGTTCGTGTTGGCGCGCGACAGGCCGGTGCGCGACAGCCCCGTGCGCGTGGATCGCGCGCGCGTCTGGCCGGTCGGCTCCTCGGCGCGGGCCGGCTCCGGCGCGTCCGCGTCGCCGACGTCGCCGCCGCTGTCGGAGGTCGCCTCGCCGCGCCTGGTCGGCTCCCGCGGCGCCGCTGCCACTCGTGAAGCCTCGCGCCGCTTGCGCGCGTTCTTCTGCTGCAGCGTGCCGGTGGCCTCAGCGTCGCGCTCGAGCGGCTCCACCGGCGGCGGCGTCTCGTCGTCGGCGCCCGCCTCCTCCTCGGCGGCGGCCTCGGCCTCCTTTTGCTGCTGGCGCGCGGCGCGCTTGGCCTCGAGCGCCTCGAGGTCGAGCATGGAGGTGCGGTCCGTCGGCGACGCCGACTGCGGCTGCGGCAGCGCCGGGTTGCCCGACAGCTCCTCGGGCAGATCGACCAGCTCCTCGCCGTCGTTTTGGCACACGTCGACGTCGTCGGCGTAGCGCTCCTGGCAGTCGGGGCAAATCTTCACGCCCGTGAGCATAGCGAAGTATCCTCGGCGCGCGGAGGACCGGTGTCGAAGGCGAGCCCGCCCGAGGCCAGCAACGTCGGGCGCATCCTGGCGGGTCGCTACCGACTGACACGGCTGCTCGGCACCGGCGGCATGGGCTCGGTCTACGAGGCCGTGCACGTGCACACCGACAAGCGCGTGGCGGTCAAGCTGCTCTCGTCTGGTCTCTCCAAGGATCTCAAGCTGGTGGCGCGCTTTCGACGCGAGGCGATGGCGGCGAGCCGCCTCGAGCAGGAGAACTGCGTCCACGTCGACGACTTCGGCGAGGACACCGACGGCACCTTCTTCATCGTCATGGAGCTGATCGAGGGCCACGGCTTGGCCGACGAGTTGCGCAGGACCGGCCCCATGCCGCCCGCGCGCGTCGCCCACATCGCGGTGCAGCTCTTGAAGGCGCTCGACACGGCGCACGCCGCCGGCGTCTTGCACCGAGACCTCAAGCCGCAGAACGTCATGCTCACCGACAAGCCGGGCAAGAAGGACATCGTCAAGGTGGTCGACTTCGGCATCGCCAAGATCACCACCAACAGCCCCGAGGACCAGGGCGCGCTCACCGTGCCGGGCACCATCTTCGGCACGCCCGAGTACATGTCGCCCGAGCAGGCGCGCGGCGAGACGCTCGACGCCCGCTCCGACCTGTACTCCGCCTCGGTAGTGCTCTGGCACATGCTGCTCGGCCGCTCGCCGTTTCGCGGCGCCAGCGTGCGCGAGACGCTGCTCAAGGTCTTCTCCGACGAGGCGCCGCCCTTGACCCACCTGGCCGAGCGGCCGGCCCCCGCCTTCGAGGCCGCGCTCAAGAAGGCGATGGCCAAGAGGAAGGAGGACCGCTTCGCCGACGCCGCCTCCTTCATCGAGGTGCTCGCCCCCTTCGTCGACGCGCACGTGCACGACCTGCCGCGCCGCGCGCGGCCCGGGCTGCCGAGAGACGGCAGCCCGCCGCCCGCCACGCTCGACGACCAGCGGAGCGCCACCCGCCCGGTCGCCGACGCGCTGCTGCCGCCGCTCGCCGGCGCCGCAGCCGACGTGCAGCTCTCGACGCTGGTCCTGCCCGAGTCCGACCTGCCGCAGCCGATGCCAGCGCCAATGCCACAGCCCATGCCCAGGAAGGGGGTGCCGGCCGGCACGCCCGTCGACAAGTCGACGCGCGTCGTGACCGTCGACGCGGTGATGAACTCCGGCGCTGCCGCCGAGGCGGCGATGGATGCCGAGGCGGTGGCCGTCACCTCGCCCGCGCGGGCCCCCGCCCCCCGGGTGTCGGCGCGCGCCGCCCTGGTGCTCTTGGTGGTCGCGGCAGGGCTGCTCGTGGTGGCCGCGGGCGCCGTGCTGGTGGCGCGCTCGCTCGCGCGCCACCAGACGGACGACGCGCTCGCGCCCGTCGACGCCGCCGTGGTCGTCGCGTTGCCGCCGGTGCCCTTGGCGCCGGTGCCTCCGAGCGGCCCGCCGATCGTCGACGAGCCGGCGCGCGACGCCGCCCTTGCCACAGCCGAGGCTGCGCTCGCCAGGGACGACGTCGGCGGCGCGCTCGCCGCCTACCAGCAGGCTTGGCGCGCCGACGGCGGCTCCACCAAGGCGATGCAGGGGGTCGCCACCACCGCCATGCGCGCCGGCGACCACGGGCTCGCGGTGACCGCGCTCGAGCGCCTCATGGCCGTCGACGACAAGTTCCGCCGAGCCTTCACGCCGCTCTACGAAAAAGAGCGACAGCTCGTGCAGCAGGGCAAGTGATCAGCCGCCCAACGCTGTTCAGCCACCCTGTGCGGATCCGCCGAACTCGACTTTGACGATCTCGAGCGTCTTGGTGCCCTTGGGCGTCTTGACCTCGGCCTCGTCGCCCACCGACTTGCCGATCAGGCCGCGCGCCACCGGCGTGCTGATGCCGATGCGCTTCTTCTCGATGTTGGTCTCGTCGTCGCCGACGATGGTGTAGGTGGCTTTGTCCTCGGTGTCGGCGTCCACCACCGTGACGGTGGCGCCAAACACCACCTTGTCGCCGGACAGCTTGGAGGTGTCGATGACGCGCGCGCGAGAGAGCTTGCCCTCGAGCAGCGCGATGCGCCCCTCGATGTGGCCCTGTCGCTCCTTGGCGGCGTGATACTCGGCGTTCTCCGAGATGTCGCCGTGGCCGCGCGCCTCCTCGATCTGGGCGATGATGGCGGGGCGGTCGTGGGCCTTGAGGCGGGCCAGCTCGTCCTTGAGCGCCTTGTGGCCGTCGACGGTCATGGGCACCGTGTCGTTCATACGGATCCTCGAGTGGTCGGGGAGGGCAGACCGTAGCGCGGGTGCGTGGGCGTGCCAAGCGGGCGCGTGCGGCAGCCGGCCGGGCGAGGGGCTGCTAGAGTGAGCCATGGTCAACGTCGGCAGTCGCTTCCCGCGCAGCGCCTGGGCGCCCACGCGGGCCGTGCTCGGGCTCCTGCTCGCGCTCCTCGTGCTGCAGCTGGCGTACGGCTTCTCGTTTCACTTCGTGCAGGGCGTCGCCTTCGTCTTCGATGGCATGTCTCTGCGCACCGAGGACGTGCTCGCCGGCGAGGTCTGGCGCCTCGCCTCCTACGGGTTGATCCACAGCCTGAACAACCCGATGCACCTGGTGATCAACGCCATGATGCTGTTCTTCTTCGGGCGCGACCTCGAGCAGCGCTGGGGCCCGTGGCGCTTCCTGCTGTTCGTGCTGCTCGGCGTCATCGCCGGCGGCGTGGCGGTGGTGGCTGCCAGCCTGCTGCACATCGGCATCGGCGCGGCCATCGGCGTCTCGGGTGCCTGTGAGGCCGTGGTGGTCACCTGGGCGCTGTTCAACCGCAACCGCGACGTGCTGCTGTTCATGGTGGCGCCGGTGAAGGGCATCTGGCTCATCACCTTCGCCATCGCCATGTGGATGCTCGACGCCGTCAGCGTCTCCGAGATCTCGGCAGCGGCGCACTTCGGCGGCATCGTCTTCGGCGCGCTCGCCTGGCTGGTGCTGGCGCGACGGCAGCGGATCGGCCTGTTCGTCGACGACGCGCTGGTCGCGCTCCGCCTCAAGAAGAAGCCGCGCCTGACCATCGTGCCCAAGGGCCCGGACAAGTGGGTTCACTGAGCCGCAGCCGGCTCAGATGGTGGTGGTCGCGTTCGGCGGGCGCACGTTCGGCGGGTCTTCTTCCTGCACGATGCCGGTCGAGCCCTCGACGAGCGCGGTGGTCGGATCGAAGAAGAACGACGTGTCGCCGTAGTACGGGTCGATGTTGGCGAGGTCGGGGTCGACCTCCATCGTCACCGACGTGTTCGACGAGGTGACGTCGGCGCCCGCGCAGTTGATGGCGGCGGTGAGCAGCTCGTCCATCTTGCGCTTGGAGACGTGGATCTTGCGGAACTCGTAGCGGCCGCGCTCGGAGTCGTTGGCCGACATGGCCTCTTGCAGGGCCACCACCGAGTCCTCGGCGACGCGAAGGATGCCCTTCATGGCGGTGACGTTCTCGTTGACGCAGGTCAGCTCGACGGCGTCGCGCTTCTCGCGCGCCATCTTCAGCTCCTCGAGGCCCTTGGAGAGCGCCACGCGCATGGCGCCGACGTTCTCTTGTGCGACATCGACGTACCGGCCGGGCGCGACCTGCGCCGCCGGGTCGTCAGCCGCGTCCTCGCGGGCAGGGGCCTCGGGGGTGTCGCCCTTGGGCGCGTCCGCTGCCCCCTGCGCGAGCGCGACGCCGCCCGCCATGGCCAGCAGAGCAGCCAAGAGATGAACCGGTGCCGCGGTGCGCCAGCGCTGCATGCCTCCACCTTCCCAGGACCGGGGCCTCGGGTCAAGCCGCCCAGCCCGCGTCCGTCGACCTGTTTGGTGCGTCGGGTCGCCTTTTGCGTTCACGGCGCGGTGCAGGCACCATGCGCGCCATGCGCGTGCTGCTGGCGTCTCGCTCGCCTCGTCGGCGCGAGCTTCTGCTCGCGGCCGGGCTGCACGTCGAGGTGTGCCCGCCGGAGGTCGATGAGGCGCCGCGCGACGGCGAGCCCGCGGCCGCGATGGTGCTGCGTCTGGCCATCGAGAAGGCCTCCACCGTGCAATCGTCCGAGACGGTGGTAGCCGCCGACACGGCGGTGGTGCTCGACGGCCTTGCGCTCGGCAAGCCCCTCGACCTCGAGGACGCCGCCGCCATGCTCACGCGCCTGTCGGGTCGCCAGCACGAGGTGCTGACCGGCTTCTGCGTGCGCCGAGGCCGCGAGCGGCTCGCCACGGTGGTGAAGACCGAGGTCTGGTTTCGCGCGCTGTCGCCGCCCGAGATCTTCGGCTACGTCTCCACCGGCGAGCCGCTCGACAAAGCCGGCGCCTACGGCATCCAGGGGCTCGGCGGGGCGCTCATCGACCGCTTGAACGGCTCCTACACCAACGTGGTCGGCCTGCCCCTCGCGGAGGTGCTGGCGGCCATTCGCGAGGTCTCGCCGTGACGCCGGCCCCTGCGCCCGACGCCGCGAGAGCAATCGCGGAGCGCCTGAGCACGGTGCGGGGCGCTATCGCCGAGGCATGCCTGGTGGCGGGGCGCCCCCTGAGCTCGGTGCGCCTGGTCGCGGTCACCAAAGGCCACCCGGCGAGCGCCATAGCGGCCGCGGCGGCGGCCGGGCAGCGGGCCTTTGGTGAGAACTACGCCAAAGAGCTGCGCGACAAGCGCCGGGAGCTCGGCGCCCTCGGCGACACCCTCGAGTGGCACTTCATCGGTCGCGTGCAGGGGAGCAACGCGCGCGAAATTGCTGGGGCGGCGTTGGTCCATGGGGTCGGCTCGCGCGAGCAGGCCGCGGCGCTGGCGGCACGCGCGAAGCACCCGCTCGACGTCCTCTTGCAGGTGTCGCTGTGGGGCGAGCAGTCGAAGAACGGCTTCAGCGAAGCGGAGCTGCGCGCCGAGCTGGATGCGCTTCGGAGGTTCGAGGAGCTACGCGTGCGCGGGCTGATGGCCATGCCGCCGCCGAGCCTCGGGGGCGCCGAGGCCAGCCGCGCGGCCTTTCGCGCCGTGCGCCTGCTGCGCGATCGGCTCTGCCCGGACCTGCCCGAGCTGTCGATGGGCATGAGCGACGATTTTCGCGAGGCCATCGCGGAGGGTGCCACGCTCGTGCGCGTCGGCAGTGCCATCTTTGGGGAACGCATGAGGAAAGCTGGATAACCAATGGTGAAAGTAGCGATTATTGGCGTCGGTGGACTTGGAGGAGCGCTCGCGGACGGGCTCGTGGCTCGTGGCGTAGAAACCTCTTTGTGCGATCGCCACGCCGAGAAGCTGGCGCGCTTCGTCGGCCGCGCCGAGACACACCTCGAGCCCGGCCCGGCGGTCGCCGGTGCGGACGTGGTGGTGCTGGCGGTCAAGCCCAAGGTGACGGCGGCGACGTGCCGGCAAGTGGCGGCGCGGGCGCCGGTGGGGGCGCTGGTGGTCTCCTGCGCAGCCGGCGTGCCGGTGGCGGCGCTGCCTTACGACGGCCCGACCGCCCGAGCGATGCCAAACATCGGCGCCGCGCGTGGGGTGTCGACCACTGCCGTGCTGCTCGGGCCCAAGGCCGAGCGCGAGCGCGACCTCGTCCGCCTCGCCGAGGCCTTCACCCCCGTCGGGTCCGTGCGCGAGGTACCGGACGAGGCGTGGTTGCACGTCGTCACGGGGGTGGCGGCGTCCGGCCCGGCGTTCTTGCTCTTGGCCGTCGAGGCAATGGTCGACGCCGGCGTGGAGGCCGGCCTGCCGCGCCAGGACGCCCTCGCCTACGCCGCGGGCGCGCTGCGCGCCGGGGCCGCGCGGCTCGAGGACGGCGTCGAGCCTGCGGAGCTGCGGGCCGAGGTGACCTCGCCGGCCGGCACCACCGCCGCAGGCCTGGCCGCGCTCGAGGCGCGCGGCGTGCGCGCCGCCTACCAAGAGGCGGTGCGATCGGCCGTCGCGCGCGCCCGGGAACTGGCGCACGGCTGAGCTTTTGGAGAGACTCTCCCCATGGCCATCACGCCCCTCGACATCCAGCAGCAGCGCTTCCGCACCCGCTTCGGCGGGGGCCTCGACAAGGTCGAGGTCGACGGCTTCCTGACGGCCGTGGCCGCGGAGGTCGAGCGGTTGATCCGCGAGAACAACGAGCTCAAGGAAGAGCAGCGCACGCTGCGCCGGCTGGTCGAGGACTACCGCGCGCGCGAGGAGGCCCTCAAGGAGACCATGATCACGGCGCAGCGGGTCACCGAGGAGATCAAGCGCGCCGCCGACAAGGAGGCCGACATCATCCTCGGCCGCGCCGAGCTCGAGGCCGAGCGCATCAAGGAGTCGGCCCAGCAGCGCCTCACCGAGCTGCTCGCCGACATCTCCGAGGCCAAGCGACAGCGGGCGCAGTTCCTGGCGCAGCTGCGCGGCCTGCTGAACACCCACCAGCGGCTGGTCGAGGTCGCCGAGGCCGACGAGGCGCAGCAGCCCAAGGTGGAGGAGAACCTGGCGGTGATGCGCAAGCGCCCGGCGCCGGTCGCCACCGTCGAGGCCCAAGACCCCTCCCGCTTGCAGAACCGCTAGCAGCGCCGTGAAAGTGGTCGACGGCGCCGTGCGCCTGGTGGTGCAGGTGAAGCCGCGCGCCAGCAAGGAGGGGGTCGTCCGCGCCGCCGACGGCTCGCTGGTGGTGCGCGTGCGCGCCCCGCCCGTCGACGGCGAGGCCAACGCGCGCCTGATCGAGGTGCTGGCCTTTGCGCTCGGCGTGCGCAAGGGCGACGTCACCGTGGTGCGGGGCGCGTCGTCGCGCCACAAGGAGATCGCGGTCACCGGCCTCGATCCCGAGCGCGCCCGAGCGCTGGTCGACGGCCTGCCTGGTGCCTAGCCTCAAGAGGTGTCGTCGCTGCTTCGGCAACTGGTCGCCGTGCTCGCGTTGGTTGGGCTGCTCCAGGCCGGCCGAGCGAGAGGCGCGCCGTGTGAGCCGGTCGTCACCGTGACCGGCCACGGCAGCGCCCTGCAGCTCGCCGACGAGCTGACAGAGACCGCGCGCGCGCAGTGGGGCGAGGTGCGCGAGCGGCTCGGCCTCGAGGCCTGCCTGCCGGTGCAGATCGACCTGCTGCCGTCCATTGAGGGCGCGGTCGACCTCGATCCCCCTTGGCACCTGCCGCACTGGGCCGCGGGCGCCGCCGACCCGGGCACGCGGCGGGTGGTGGTGGCGGTGACGGCCTCGCGGCAGCGGCAAGAGCGCGAGCAGGTGTTGCTGCACGAGCTGGCCCACCTGGGTGTGCGCGAGGCCGCGGGCGGGCGCCCGTTGCCGCGCTGGCTCGACGAGGGCGCCGCGCGCGTGCTCGCGGGGGAGCACTCGTCCGAGGACCTCGAGCTGTTGGCGCGTGCGCGCGTGGCCGACGCGCTCCTGCCGCTGGCCGCGCTGGCCGACGGCTTCCCGTCCGATCGGGCGAAGGCGGCGCTGGCCTACGCCGAGGCTGGGCGCGCCGTCTCCCTGCTCGAGGGTGATCGGCCGGGCACGCTCGCGGCCGTGCTCGGGGAAGTGGCACGGGGCGCCACGCTCGACGACGCGCTCGCGCGGGTGGCCGGCCGCCGCGTCTGGCAGCTGGACCTCGACGTGGAGCGGTCGATCCCGCGCTGGCGCGCCTGGGCCGTGCTCGCCCGCGACCTCGACCTCGCCTTTGCGCTGGCTGCGCTGGTCACCGCCTGGGCGGGCCTGCGCGCGCGCCGCCAGCTCCGCGAGCGCCTGGCGGCCATGCCCGTGGACCCCCCGCCGCGCTCACATCCTGCCTTGACGGTCGTGCGCTGGACCGTGGCGGCCGCCTCGAGAGCGACCGCGAGTTGAACCGGCCTTCCCGTCGGTGCTAACCCCGAGCGATGTCGAACGGGAGCGGCAACGGTGCAGCCGGCACCGGCGAGGCAGACGTGTTCGCCGGCTCGGGCGCAGCGCTCGAACAGAGCGGGCCGCTCGAGGTGCAGGTCTTGACCGAGGTCGCGGACGACGCCGGCACCGGTCCGCAGCGCACCATCTCGAACCCCTTCATGGCGGGCTTCGAGCCCGCGGCCCCGGTGGCGCCGCCGCTGCCGATGGTGCCGCCCGTCGAGGCCGGCGCCGCGATAGCACCCACCGCCGAGGACGCAGAGCGCGCCCGCGCGCGCATCGAGGCCACCACCAAAGAGGCGCAGGCCTCGAGCGGCGCCGACGCCGCCGCGCTCTGGTTCGAGGTGGGGCGGCTCTACGAGCACGACCTCGGCGATCTGAGGAACGCCGCCGGGTCCTACCAGGAGGCCCACAAGGCCGACCCGACCTACCTGCCGGTGATCCACGCCGCGCGCCGTCTGTTCGCCCACCTCGGCAAGTGGGGCATGGTGGTGGTGCTGATCGACGAGGAGCTGAAGCTCCCGGAGGCGCCGATCACCGCGCTCCTCGTCGAGAAGGCGCGCCTGTTCGAGACCCGCCTGCCGCGCCCCGACGATGCGGTGGCGCTCTATCAACAAGCGCTGGCGGCGGATCGCGGGTGCGCCCCAGCCGTCGACGGCCTGGTGCGCCACCTCGAGCAGCGCGCGGCCTGGGGCGAGGTCGTCGAGGTGCTGCGTGCCTCGGCGCGCGCCACCGGTCGGCTCGCCCAGCGCGCCGCCTGGCTGCAGGAGGTCGGACGAATCTGCGAGGCGCGCCTCAAGGACGACGTGGCGGCGCGCGCCGCGTACGAGGAGGCCGAGGCGGCGCTGCCGGGTCGGCGCGCAGTGCTCGAGTCGCTGCGGCGGCTCTACGCGCGCGCCGGCGAGGTCGAGAAGCTCGGCCGCACGCTCGAGCGCCTGGCCGAGACCGCGGGCTCTGCGGGCGAGGCGGTCACCTTCCTGGCCGAGCGCGCGCGCCTGCTCGCCGCCGCCGGCAACGATCGCGGCGCGGTGGCCGCGCTCGAGCAGGCGCGCGCCCGCACGCCCGACGATCCGCTGCTGCTCGCCGATTTGGCGCGCCTGTACGAGCGGCTCGAGCAGTGGCAGGCGCTGGTCGAGACGCTCGAGGCGCACGGCCGCTGCACCCACGACCGCGCCGAGCTGCTCGCGCTCGGCGCCGAGGCCGGCAAGCTCGCCGAGGAGAAGCTCCATGACGTCGAGCGCGCCATCAAGCTCTACGGCAGCTGCGTCGAGGTGGACCCGGGCTACGGCCCCGCGCTGACCGCGCTCGGCAAGCTGTTCGCCAAGACCAAGCGCTACCGCGAGCTGTCGAGCGTGTTCGACGTGCAGATCTCGTCGGCCAGCGATCCGCAGCAGCGCACCAACCTGTTGTTCAAGCAGGCCGAGCTGCTCGCCGACAAGCTGGCCGAGCCCGAGGCCGCGCTGCTGCGCCTGCAGGAGGTGCTCAAGCTGCAGCCGGGCTGGGTGCCGGCGCAGAAGCTCAATTCGGCGTTGCTGGCGCGCCTCGGCCGCTGGGAAGACCTGCTCGCGACCTACGACGCCGAGCTGACCGCCATGATGCAGGCGGGCGGCAAGACCGACCGCGATCAGGCCATCTTCCTGCTCGAGAAGGTCGCCGGCGTCATCGAGGACAAGCTCGGCGACCCCAAGCGCGCCGTCGATGTCTACAAGAAGATGCTCGAGGTGCAGCCGGGCTATCTGCCGGCCTTGCGCTCGCTCGGCCGGCTGTACGCGAGCCTCGAGCGCTGGGAAGACCTGCTGCAGGTCAACACCGAGGAGGCCGAGCTCGCCTCCGACCAGAACCACATCGTCTCCCTCTTGTTCAAGAACGGCGAGATCCTGGCTGACCGCCTTGGGCGCATCGAGGAGGCCATCAAGAGCTACCGCCAGGCGCTGACCTTGATGCCCACCTACCTGCCCGCGCTCAAGGCGCTCGGCTCCATCTACGCGCGTGCCGGCCGCTGGATGGACCTGATCGGCATGCACGCCGAGGAGGCCGAGGTGGCGCGCCGGCCCGAGCAACGGGCCCACCTGCGCTTCATGGTGGCGCAGATCTTCGACGAGCAGCTCCATGACAAGGAGCAGGCCAAGGCCTCCTATCGCTCGGTGCTCGACGAGGACCCGCACTACCACCCGGCGATGCGCGCGCTGGCGCGCCTGGCCTCGGTCGACGGCGACTGGGAGGGCCTGCTCGACGTCTATCGCAAGGAGCTGGCGGTCTTGACCGAGGCGCGCGACCGCGCGCTGCTGCGCTGCCGCATCGCCGAGATCCTCGACCGGCGCGCCGGGCGCGTCGAAGACGCGATCAAGACGCTGCAAGAAGCCATCGCCGACTCCTCCTACCTGCTGGCGGCGCACGAGCAGCTCGTCGCCATCTTCGCGCGCCTCGGGCGCGCCGAAGACGAGGCCACCGCGCGCACCCAGATGCATCAGGTGCTGCCCGACGTGCAGGGCCGGGTGGCCAACCTGCGCGTGGTGGCCGACCTGGCGCTGCACCGGCTCGATCACCCCGACCGCGCGCTCGAGGCCGCGCAGCGCATCCTCTACGAGGTGCAGAACGACCGCGCGGCGCTGCGCCTCGGCGTCGGCTGCGCGCTCAAGCTGCGCGACTACGCCACCGCCATCGAGCTGTCCGAGCGCCTGGCGCGCGTCGAGCCGTCGGCCGAGGAGGTCGCGAACCTGCACCTGCAGATCGCGTCGTGGAAGGAGAGCCACGTCGAGCCCGCGCTCGACCCGCTGCCGAACTACCTGCGCGTGCTCGAGTTCGAGCCGCAGAACCCGACGGCGATCCGCGCGGTCGAGCGCGCCTACTTCGAGCGACTGGCGTGGGCCGGGCTGTTTCAGCTCTACCAGCGCGACTGCGAGCGCATCACCGTGCCGGCGCTGGTCGCCGATCGGCAGATGAAGATGGGCGAGCTGTCCGAGCGCCTGCAGAAGCCGGAGGAGGCGATCGGCTGCTACGAGAAGGCGCTCGAGGCCTCGGCCGGCCACATGCCGGCCATCACGCGGCTCAAGGAGCTGTACCAGCGCCTCGGGCGCAGCTCCGATCAGCTCCGCATGCTGTCGATGGAGGCGCAGTCCTCCAAGGACCCGGCGCACGCCGTGCGCACGCTGCTCGAGGTCGGCTCGCTGCAGCGCGACCGCTACGGCAACATCGACGCGGCGGTCGACTGCTTCACCAGGGTGCTCGAGCGCGAGCCGCTCAACGTGCAGGCGTACTCGTCGCTGGAGACGCTGCTCGTCACCAACTCCCGCTGGGAGGCGCTGGCGCGGCTGTACGTGCGGCGCTCGAGCGTGGTCACCGAGCTGCCGCAGAAGGTGGAGCTGCTCAGCAAGGCGGCGCACATTTTGGGCGAGCGGCTGCGCCGCTTCGGCGAGGCCGCCGACGCCTATGCGCGCGTGTTGGCGCTGGTGCCGAGCCACACCGGCGCGCTCTTGCAGCTCGGCAACCTGCGCTACACGCTGCAGGAGTGGGGCGACGCCGTCGACGCGTACCAGCAGCTCGTGCAGGTGGCCAGCGACCCGGTGATGCTCATCCCGGTGCACTTCAACCTGGGCGTGATCTTCTCGCAGCACCGCCCCGACGCGCAGCGCGCCATCCAACACCTGACGAGCTGCCTGGCCATGCAGCCGGAGAACCGTGAGGCGCGCCGCCGCCTGGCCGCGAGCTACGCGCTCGCCGGCTCGCCGGCGCAGGCGCTGACCGCGTATCGCCAGCTCGCCGACAGCGCCACCGATCGCGCCGAGAAGCGCGAGCTGCACCTGACCCTGGCGAAGCTGTTCGAGACCTCGTTCAACGACCAGGCGCAGGCGGCGGCGCAGCTCGAGGCGGCCATGGCCGTCACCGACGACCGCGCCGCGCAGGGCGCGCTGCTCGACGAGGTGGCCGGGCTGTACGAGCGCTCGGGCAACCTGCAGGGCTTCCTCGACGTGACGCACAAGCAGGCGGAGGCGGCAGCCGGCACCGACCCCAAGCGCGCCGCCGAGCTGCTGTACCGAAACGCCCGCATGCAGCTCGAGCGCGTCAAAGACCCCGACGGCGCGCTCAAGAGCGCGCGCCGCGCCGTGGATCTGTCGCCCGATCACGTCGAGGCGCGCGCGTTCGCGGCCGACCTGCTCGGGCGCACCGCCAACCAGACACCGCTCGCCATCGAGGAGCACCGGCGCATCTTGAAGATGGGCCACCTGCGCGCGGCCAGCGTGCACGCGCTGTTCAAGGCCTGGCAGAGCCAGCGCGCGCAGGACCGTGCGTTCGTGGCCGCCGAGATCCTCTCCTTCATCGGCGCCGCCGACGAGTCCGAGGAGCTGTACTTCAACGAGAACAAGAAGCGCCTCAAGCGCAGCACCGAGGACCAGCTCGCGCCCGGCCAAATCCGCGGCTGGGTGCTGCACCCGGGGCAACGCAACGTCATCTCCGACGTGCTGGCGGTGGCCGCGGCCGACCTCGGCAAGCCTTTCTCCGACGCCGACGTCGACCCGGCCGACAAGCGATCGGTGCTCAAGCCGCGCGCGGAAGACTCGGTGCGCTCGCTGTGCGACGACGTGGCGCGCGCGTTCGGCGTGCAGGCGTTCGACGTGGTCAAGAGCGAGGCGCGCCGCACGCTGGTGCGCGCCTTCAACGGCTCGCCACCACTGTTGTTCGTCGGAGTCGACGTCGCCAAGCTGCAGCCGACCCGCGAGCAACGCTTCCTGGTGGCGCGCGAGCTGCTGGCGCTCTGGTCGGGCAACACGCTGGTGCGCGGGCTCGACGTGCGTGGCCTCGGCTCCTTGCTCACGGCCATCGGTCGTACCGTCGAACGCTCCTTCCCGCTCATCGGCGAGCCCACCGACCTCGACTCGCTGATCAAGCGTGTCGGCGGCGCGCTCTCGCGCAAGACCAAGGCGGCCCTGGCCGAGCCGGTGGCGGTGCTCGGCGCCAGCACGCGCTCGCTCGACCTCGCGGGCTACCTGCAAGCGGCGCCGCTCTCCGAGGCGCGCGCGGGCCTGCTCTTGTCGGGCGCGTTCGACGCTGCCGTGCGCATCCTGGCCAAGGAGGCGGCCAAGCCGCTGGCGGGCGAGACCGCAAAGCTCGCCGCCACCATCGAGGGCGACCCGCGCTTGGCCGACCTGGTGGGCTACGCGCTGTCGGACGACCACTTCCAGGCGCGCCAAGCGCTGCGCCTGGCCATCGACGCGCTGTGAGCGACGCCGTGGCGCCGGGCAGGGACCTTCTCGCCCGCGGGGTGCGCAGGGCGCTCGGCACGCCCTGGCTGCGCGCGCTCGACCCCCTGCTGCTCGGCGCCACGCTTGGCGCCGCACGGCCCACGGGTCAGGCGCGGGCGCGGCTCGACGGCTTCTACCGAAGGGAGGGCGGCCCGCGCCCGCTCGTGCTCGGCCACCGCGGCGCGTCGGCGCGCGCGCCCGAGAACACGCTCGGCGCCTTTCGCGCCGCGCTCGACGACGGCGGCGACGGCGTGGAGCTCGACGTGCAGTTGACGGCCGACGCCGTGCCCGTGGTGCTGCACGACGACACGCTCGATCGCACCACCACGCTCAAGGGCTCGCCGGTGCGCCACGAGGCGGCCGAGCTCGACCTCGCCGACGCCGGCACCTGGTTTCGCGGCTGGGGCAGGGAGAAGGTGCCGCGCCTCGCCGAGGTGCTCGGCGCGTTGCCCGCCCACGCCGTGGTCAACGTCGAGCTGAAGGGGCCGACGCCGCGCGTGCTCGGGCTCGAGCGGCGCGTGGTCGAGGTGCTGCGCGACTTCCCCGACGCGGACGTGCTGGTCTCGAGCTTCCACCCAGCACAGCTCCTCGAGCTGCGCGCGCTCGCCCCCGACGTGCCGCTCGCGCTCTTGTGGCACGAGGCTAGCCTGCTGCCGCTGCGCACCGGCTGGGCGGCGCCGTTCGTGTGCCCGGAGGCGGTGCACCCCCAAAGCGGCCTGGTCGACGGCGAGCTGGTGGCGGCGGCGCACCGCTCGGGCATGCGGGTGCACGTCTGGGGCGTGAAGGACGACGCGGACGCCGAGCGCCTGCTCACCCTCGGCGTCGACGGCCTCATCGTCGACGACGTGCGCGCCACGCGCGCGGTGTTGGCGCGGCGCCTCGGTCTGCTCCGCTAGCGTTCAGTCGTCGGCCGGGCCGTCGCGAAACAGCGCCGCCAACGCCGCCGCGCCGGGAGCCGTCGGGGGCGTGAAGGCGCCGGACTCGCTCGCGAGGTCGGGCGCGCGCGTCTCCCACCCCGAGCGAGTGATGCGCCGCGCGTCGTCGAGCTCGAGCCAATACTCGTAGCGCTCCACGGTCGCGTCGGCGCCGCGGTACACCTGCGCGGCGAAGCGGGCGCGGCCGCGCCCGCTCCCCACGGGGGCACCTCGGGGCGACACGGTGCCGAGCGGCACGATCTCGGCCTTCCAGAAGTCGTAGCTCCACAACACGGGGGTGGCCGGCGCGCCTTTGCCCTCGGGGAGGCCAAGCCAACGCGCCAGCGTGCGATGGAAGAAGCCCGCGTCGAGCTCGTCCTCCGGGGGCGCGATGCCCGCCAGCGCGTCGTCGAGACCGAGCTCGCTCGTGGGCCGCCGGTTGCCGCCGGATCCGCTGCCGCGCTTGCCGCGCCGTGCCGTCATGGGCTCGAGACTACCCCGCGGCCGCAGCGGCCTTGGCGGGTGTCTCACGCGCTGCCTCACGCGCTGTGTCACGCGGGAGGCGCAGCGCGATGGCGTCGCGGAGCTGCTCGGCGCGGACCAACAGGTCGTCGCCGCCGGCCTCACCGGCGTTGTCCCACTCGCGCAGCGCGTCGATCACCTTGACCGCGGCGGTGAGCGCACGGCGCAGCTCGCGCGCCTTGTCCTCCGGCGGCCGCTGACGCAGGTGCTCGGGGACGGCGTCGTGGAGCGCCTGTTTGAGCGCGCTCGCCTTCTCGCCGTCGAAGGCGGCAGCCTTGAGCGCCAGGTAGGCGTCCTCCGATACCTTGCCCTCCTCGACGTGGCGGCGGGCGTCGGCCAGCACGGTCACGCTGGCGAGCTCGGGCAGGACACCTGTCGGCACGTCGCGCGGCCGCGCGCCCGCCTTTGGCGGCAGGAACTCGGGGGCCTCGCTGCCGAGCCACTGGAAGGAGCGCACCAGCTTCTTGGCGGTGGCGGGCAACACGTGCAGCTCGTCGGTGCTGTAGCGCTCGAAGGAGGCGTAGCCCCAGCCCTTCCACAGGCCGGTGCGCAGCACGTCGGCCAGGTGCTCGCCGAGGATGATCCAGGAGGACTTGAAGGCGAGCGCCGCCTCGAGCACGCGGAAGCGCGGCGTGTCGGGGTCGAGGCTCGCCATGCGCGCCATGATCGAGACCTCGGCCTTCGAGAGGTCGGCGGCCTTGGACATGGGCGCGCGATGCGCGGCGGCGCGCTTGCTCGGCGTGCCCTTGCGCGCCTTGGGCTTCTGCTTCTTGCTGCGAGGCGCCACCGCGCTCACCGACGGCGAGGGCCGCGCCCACGCCCGCCGCGCCGGCCGTCGCGATCGCCGCGATCGCCGCCGCGGCCGCCGCGGTCGCCACGCTCACCGCCGCGCCGCGGCCCGCTCTTGGCCGGCTCACACAGGATGGTCTGCGGCACCGCCTCGGTGGCCCCCTCGGGCACGTAGGTCTTGTCGCCGCGCGGCTTGCCGTGCACGCCGGCCACCACGGCCTCGGCGACCTCGGCGTCGACCTCGACGTGCGAGGAGTGGTCGCGCACGTCACCGTGGCCGGTGAAGTGTCCGGCGTCGACGCCCGACAGCGCGGCCAGCTTGGCGATGAGCGCGGTCAGATCGGCGACGCCGTCCTCGCGGCCGAGCGTGACGTACAGGTTGCGGGCGCTCGCGTCGTCGACGGTGGGCTCGCCGGCCGGCTCGCCTGCCGCCACCTCGACGCCTTCGGCGCCGACCGGGGGCGCGCCCTCGGGGCGCTCGTCGCGCGGGCGGTCGAAGCGCGGGCGCCGCTCGCCGCGATCGCGCGGCGGGCGATCGGCGCGGGGCGCGCGCTCGCCGCCACCGTCGGCCTCGAGCTCCCGCGAGGGCGCCGGGCGGTTGGCGGAGAAGTGCGTGCGCAGCAGGAACGCCAGGATCTCCTTGACGTCGCCGCGCTCCATCATCGCCTCGGCGACCGGGCGGTACTGCTCCATCTCGACGCCTTCGGCGGCCTCGAGGATCTGCACGGCGAGTCGTTCGGCTTGCATCCAGAGGACCTCTTTCTCGTCGGGGAGCACGATCTCGTCGAACGGGACCTTGAACTGCTTCTTGAGCGCCGCCAGGTGCGCCAGGTACTTGCCGCGCACCAGGCTGACCGCGACGCCCTTCTTGCCGATGCGACCGGTGCGGCCGACGCGGTGCACGTAGACCTCGTCGTGCTCGGGCAGGTCGTAGTTGAACACGTGGCCGAGGTCGGAGATGTCGATGCCGCGCGCCGCGATGTCGGTGGCGACCATCAGGTCGAGCTCACCGGCCTTGACGCGCTCGAGCGTGCGCTCGCGCGCCTTCTGCGGCATGTCGCCGTTCAAGGCCTCGGCACGAAAGCCGAAGCGGCGCAGATACTGGCAGATCATCTCGGTCTCGTCGCGCCGGTTGCAGAAGACGATGGCGCTGCGCGGCCGGTGGAACTCGAGCACGTAGAGGAAGTTCCTCGGCTTGCTCCACTTCTCGCTCTCGTTGTGCAGGATGTGCCGGATGGTGGAGACGTTGACCGTGTCGCGCGACAGGTCGATGCGCGCGGGCGTCTTCAAATACTTGGAGGCGGCGCGCTCGATGGCCGGCGGCAGCGTGGCCGAGAACAGCGCGGTCTGGCGCGCGGTGGGCAGGGTGTCGAGGATGCTCGTCACCTCGTCCCAGAAGCCACGCGACAGCATCTCGTCCGCCTCGTCGAGCACGGCGGCCTTGATGTGCTCGAAGCGCAGGTAGCCCTGGCGGTAGAGATCCTTGACGCGCCCCGGCGTGCCGACGACGAAGTGGGCGCCCGCCTGCAAGGCGTCGATCTGGGCGCGCATGGAGGCGCCGCCGTAGATGGTGACCACGCGGATCCCCGCGTGGTGGCCCAGGCGGGCCGTCTCGGCCGAGACCTGCAGCGCCAGCTCGCGCGTGGGCGCCAGCACCAGCGCCTGCGGGCGGCGCTTGCTCGCGTCGATGCCGGCGAGCAGGGGCAGGGCGAAGGCGGTGGTCTTGCCGCTGCCGGTGCGCGACTGCACCAGCACGTCCTTGCCCTCGCGCACGGCCTTGAAGACCGCCGCCTGCACGATGGTGGGCTGCTTGTAGCCGAGGTCACGAAGGCCGACGTTGAAGACCTCGGGCAGGGCGAAGTCGTCGAAGGTGCCGACGAACTGGATGGCAGCCTGGGCCGCCGCGGCCTCGGCGGCCATCTCATCGGTCACCGGGGGGTCGGGCGGCGGGGCTGGGTCGGTCACGGGTGCGTCGCTCATGAGGGCGCGCGGACCCTAGCGATCCGCGGCCGGATGTAAACCACCATCGAGCATCGAAAATCCGAGGATCCGTCAGGGCCCCGGGGCTTGTGCCGACGCCATCGGAGCGGCAAACACCCAGGGTACCAAGGAGCTTCCATGCGGCTGCTCGCGCTCGCGTTGCTTGCCACCCTCCCCCTCTCGGGCTGCCGTTGCACCGAGATCGTGTACCAGGTGCCCGAAGCCGTCGATCAGGTCGACGTCTTCGACCAAAAAGCCGCGGCCCAGGTCGACATCCTCTGGATCATCGACAACTCGGAGTCGATGGCGGCCGAGCAGTTCAAGATCGCAACGCGCTTCAACCAGTTCTTCAATCAGCTCATCACCAGCCAGGTCGACTACCACATCGGCATCGTCACCTCCGATGACGCCGAGATGGGCGTGTTGCGCACCTATGTCGGCCCCGACGTCGCCGGCTGCGCCGGCTGCCGCTTCATCGACAACACGGTGCCGTGCGGCGACCCGACCGTCGACGTCACTGGCATGACCGACAGCGAGGCCGAGGCGGCCCTGTTGGACGCGTGCCCGGCGCAGCTCGTGTTCAGGAAGCTCGTCAGCGTCGGCATCGACGGCTCCTCGCTCGAGGAGGGCTTCGAGCAGGCGGCGCGCGCGCTCGGCGCGTGGGACATCGACCCGGCGACCTCGCTGCCCGACCCCGCGACCATCCCCGCCGAGAACGCCGGCTTCTTGCGCACCGAGGCCTCGCTCTACGTCATCTTCGTCTCCGACGAGGAGGAGGGCGCCAAGCAAGACGGGCCGCCGGTGCGCTACTTCCAGCGCCTGTTCGAGGGCCTGAAGGGCGCCGGCAACGAGAACAAGGTCGCGATCGCGGCCATCACCGGCTACCCCGCCACTGACCCGCCGGCCGACGTCACCGACGTGTGCGGCATCCTCGAGACCACCTTCGACTCGAGCGTCGCCAACGACGACGCGCGCGCCGCCGCGCTCATCGAGGCGCTGCGCAACTTCAGGAATGGCTGCACCGACGAGGAGGCCGACGACCCGAACGACGGCGCCTCGCACGCCGAGACCGGCGGCCGCTACATCGAGCTGGCGTGCCGCACCGGCGGCGTCATCGCCAACATGTGCGCCGCCGACTACTCGACCGCGCTCGACGCGCTCGGCGCCAACGCCGCGGGCCTGTTGCGCAAGTTCACCCTGTCTCGTCCCTTCTGCGCCATCGAGGCCGGCACCGACACCACGCTGTTCACCGCCGACGACATCGCCATCGACTGCGACGACAACGGCGACACCTCGGACCCGATCGACGGGCCGGTGTGCGTGACCGCGCGCGGCCTCGGTTCGGGCGACGGCGGCGAGGCGCTGGTGCCGCGCGTCAACGAGGACGCGACCGAGAACTGGCAGTACGAACCGGGCACCAACAGCATCCGCTTCGACAACGCCTACCTGCCAGCGCCCGGCAGCGCCGTGCAGATCCGCTACCTGCTCGCGAAGCGGGATCGGTGCGGGGGCTGATGATGCACGCGCGTCACCTGTTCGTCGCAGCCCTGCTCGCGGCGGCGCCCCTCCTCACCGCCTGTCCGCGCGGCAACATCGAGGAGACCGGCTGCGCCAGCGACCTCGACTGCGGCGACTTCCGCCGCTGCGACACCGCCAACGGCGTCTGTCGCTGCACCGACGACGGCGCCTGCGACGCCTCCGAGTTCTGCAACCTCGCCGGCTCCTGCCAGGCGAAAACCGAGTGTCTGACCGACGCCGACTGCCGCACGGCCGACAACCCAGCCGCCATCTGCGACACGCGCTCGCCCCACCCGGGCGGCGGCGGCACCGACGACAACGTCTACTCGGCCTCTGCCGGCCAGTGCGTGACCTTGTCGGCGCAGGTGTCGTGCTTGATGGACAGCCACTGCCCGTACGGCTTCTTCTGCCAAGGCAGCCAGTGCACCCCCGGCTGCAAGGATGACGGCGACTGCCCGATGGGCGACCCCTGCATCAACGGCAGCTGCGACCCGACGCCGGGCGCGTGCAACGGCAACGGCTTCTGTGAGTACGGCGAGATCTGCCAGGGCAACGTCTGCCGCCCGCACGCCGACGCCGCGGTGCTGTGCCAGCGCTGCGACCCGACTTCGCTCGGTAACCAGTGCTCCGACGCATGCCTGATCGACAACTCGATCGCACCGTCGTCGTGCGACGCCGACACCGACTGCGAGCGCGGCATTTGCGTGCGCTTGCCCTGCTACACCGACGCCGAGTGCCCAGTGGGGACCTGCGTGGGCGCCAGCTTCCTGCCCGGCGAGTGCACGCCCTACTGCGGCGACTTCTTCTGCGGTTCCACCGACTGCGACGACGTCGCCAACCCATGCCCGCGCGGCTACTCGTGCTTCCTGCTGGTCTCGACCAGCGACGTGTCGTGCACCCGCGGCGGCGGCGAGTGCCCGGGCACGAGCGCGTGCAGCGCGGACGCGCCCGGCGAGAACCAGGAGACCGGGTTTTGCAGTTGTGGCCCCGACGTCGGCTGTCCGGCCGGGCGCGACTGCGTCGACGGCGGCTGCCTGATCGGCTCGACCTGCGGCCCGCAAGACGGCCTGTTGTGCCAGGACGTGCTCTGACGTGACGCGCGCGCTCGTCGCCCTGGCGCTTTGCTCGTGCGCGCTGCTCGCGGGCGGTCAGTGCGTGCAAGAGGGCCCCTGCACCCTGGACGCGCAGTGCGACGCCACTGGCGAGGGCTTCACCGGCTGCAACCTCGAGACCGGCTACTGCATCTGCAAGGACGATCGCGGCTGCGGCGACAACGAGGTGTGCAACGCGCTCGGCCGCTGCCAGACCATCGCCGGCTGCCAGAGCAACGATGACTGCGGCGAGGGCGGCACCGGCGGGCTGTTTTGTGACGTCACGACCAGCCAGTGCCTGAGCGTCGCCGAGTGCAACCCGGCCGAGGGCCAAGCGTGCTGCACGCTCGACGACCAGTGCCCCTATCGGCAGATCTGCGACAGCCTGACGCTCTCCTGCGTCACCGGCTGCCGCGACAACGCCGACTGCCTGGTGCTGCAGGGCGAGGGCTGCGTGGGCGCGGGCTTCGGCCGGCTCGGCGTGTGCGCCGACCAGTGCACCGACGACAGCCTGTGCCCGCTCGGCTCCATCTGCAACCTCGGCGAGGGCGTCTGCGAGCACGACACACGCGGGCCCTACTGCCAGGGCTGCTCGGGCGGCGTCGCCAGCGACGACTGCGGCGGCTTCGGCAACTACTGCCTGGTCGACAGCGTCAACGGCGGCGAGTTCTGCGGCGTCGACTGCGCGCGCCAGCAGGCGTGCCCGAACGGCTACTCCTGCACCGACGTCGTCATCATCCCGAGCACCTACATCTGCCTGTTCCCCGAGGCGTGCGTGGTGCCCGACGGCCAGCCCCAGGGCAACTGCGCGCGCACCGGTGGGCCCTGCGCGGTGGACGAGGACTGCCCGCAGGGGCCGCCCTTTGGCGACTGCAAGGAGCGCGCGGGGCGCGCCGGCAGTTGCGACCTCGACCCGAGCATCGACTGCGAGGTCGACACCGACTGCGCCGAAGGCACCTGCAACCGCATCGCGTGCCTCGGCAGCGAGGGTGACAACACTGGCTTTTGCTCCTGCACGCGCGACACCGACTGCCCGCGCGACCGCTGCGAGGGCGCGGACAACACCGCCGTGCCGCCGGTGCGCGGTCACTGCGAGCTATCGGGCCACGAGTGCCTGGCCGACTTCGAGTGCGACGTCATCGCCTGCGTCGAGGGCGGCTGCCTGATCGGGCAGAACTGCGCGCCGGCCGACGGGCGCAACTGCAACGACTTCCTGACCACGCCGGTCCCGCTGCCGTGAGCCGGGCCGCTGCGTCTGCCGGCGCCGTCCTCGTCGTCGGCGCGCTCGCCGTCGTCGGCGCCTGCCCACCGACGGTGACGACGCGCTGCACCCTCGACACCCAGTGCCAGACCGCGACCGATGCCTACCACCGCTGCGACGTAGCGAGCGGTCGCTGCCTGTGCACCGACAACCGCGGCTGCGGCGTCAACGAGACCTGCAATGCGATCGGGCGCTGCCAGGTGGTCGCCGGTTGCCACGACAACGACGACTGCGGCGAGGGCCTGTTCTGCCGCTCCGGCAACTGCGACGCGCGTGCCGGCTGCGGCGCCGAGCGCTGCTGCTCCACCGACGCCGCCTGCCCCTACAAGCAGATTTGCGACGTGCTGACCTGGTCGTGCGTCCCGGGGTGCCGCGACGAGGCCGACTGCCTGATCGGGCAGGGGTGCATCGGCGCCGGCGGCGGCCGCCTCGGCTCGTGCGACGCGGCCTGTACGAGCGACGCGCTCTGTCGACCCGGCGAGCTGTGTAACCTCTCGCTGGGCATCTGCGAGCGCGACACGCGCGGGCCCTACTGCCGAGGCTGCTCGGGCGGCGTGCAGAGCGACGACTGCGGCGCTGACGGCAATTACTGCCTGCTCGACACCGTGAACGGCGGCGCCTATTGCGGCGTCGACTGCTCGCGCGGTCAGGCGTGCCCGAACGGCTACGAGTGCAAAGACGTCATCATCCTGCCGGCGTCGACGCTGCCGGTGTGCGCGCTGCCCGAGGCATGCGTCGAGGGGAGCTGCGGGCGTACCGGGGGCTCCTGCCTGGTCGACGAGGACTGCCCCGAGGGGCCGCCCGGCAGCACCTGCCCGCGTGCGGATGTCGGCAACTGCGAGCTCGACACCAACGTGCCGTGCTCGGTCGAGGCCGAGTGCTCGGGCATCGGCGCTTGCCTCAAGCAGCAGTGCCGCACCCGCGAGGGTGCGGGGTTCGGCGTCTGCTCCTGCACCAAAGACACGGACTGCCCGCGCGACCGCTGCGTCGGCGCCGACACCAGCGATCCGGCGAACCCGATCTACGGCGCGTGCGAGCTGTCCGGGCACCCCTGCACCCTCGACTTCGAGTGCGACGTCATCACCTGCGTGCAGGGCGGTTGCCTGCTCGGCAAGAACTGCAAGCCGGCGGATGACCGAACCTGCGTCGACACCCTGCAATGACCTGGGGCAACGGCGGTCGGGTGGGCTGGTTGACACAGGGAGCGTGTGGCCGAGCCCAGCGTTAGCTGCGAGGACCAAGCTCGATGGCGACAATGCGCGCGGGCCCCGACGCTGCTTCGAGCACGACCTCGACCTCCCGCAGGCCGGCGCGCGCAAGCTGACGCCGCACGCGCCCTACTATCGCTGCCGACGGAAACGGCACTGCCAGCGTGATCGCGCTCAACGTGCTGCCGCGCTGAGCGGCCAGCTCGAGCGCTTCGGCGACTGCCACGTCGAGATCGCGTCCCACGGGTCACTGCACGCAATCGCCGTGCCCAGTGCATTGCGCTACTCGTCAGGGGCCGAGCGCTCCTCCTGGGACGGCAGGCGCACCTCGAAGCCAGCGCCGCCGAGCGGCGACGGGCAGATCGTGAGCGTGCCGCCCATCGCCTCGACGATCTTGCGCGCGGTCGGTAGGCCAAGGCCGGTGCCGCGGGTCTTGGTGGTGAAAAACGGCTCGAAGATCTGCTCGCGCAGGTCGTCGGCGACGCCCGGGCCGTCGTCGACCACGCGTAGGGCGGCGCCCTCGACGTCGACACGAACGGTGCGCGCCCCCGCCTGCCAGGCGTTCTGCACCAGGTTGAACAGCACTTGGGTGAGCAGTGCGACGTCGGCCAGCGCCGAGCCTTTACCTCGGACCTCGACCGTGCCGTGATCGCTGGTCGCGATGGCACCTGCGACCGCCGCCAGGTCGACCTCCCGCGGTGTCAGCGCGATCGGCTTGCTCAACGACAGCAGATCGCCCACCAAGTTGCCCAGGCGCTGCACCTGCTCCTGCACCTTGGTGAGCGCGCCGCGGCGCTGGTCGTCGTGGGGCAGCGTGGCGGCGACCACTTGCACGGCGGCCGACACGCCCGCCAACGGGTTTCTGATCTCGTGCGCCACCGTGGCCGCCATGGAGGCGAGCTTGGTGAGCTGCTCGGCGCGCGTTGCGCGCGCCTCCGACGCAAGCGTGTCGGTCAGATCCTCGACGTGCAGCAACACCTCGGCCAGCGGGTGATGGAGCGGCGTCAGCGCCACACGGAAGGAGCCGACCCCACTTGGCAGCGCGACGTCGAGCCGCGGCAGGATGATCTCGCGACGGAGCTTGCGCGCGCGCTCGATGCGGCTAGCGAGGCTGGCTGCTTCGACCAGCGCCGGCCGCAGCACCTCGCGCCAATGCCGGCCGTTCGGGATCGCATCACCAAACACGCGCGGGTTCGGGCGCGCTGACGTGGTGACGCGCCCATCGGCGTCGAGCAGCACCACGCCGGTCGGCAGGTGAGCGACGATGACGTCGCGCAGGGCGGTCAGGCGCGCTTGCTGGCGCGCCTCCGCCACCGCGGCGACCGAGAGGGCCGCTTGCACATCGCACGCGTGGCCGACCGCGACCGCCGCCGCGTCAGCCGTGTCGGCGTCGCACACCCGTCGGACCTCGCGCTGCAGCTCCTCGCGCAGCCGCGCCAGCACGGCGACCAGCCCGGCAGGCCCAAGAGGCACGCTCGCGAACGGATCGGCGCCATCTTGCTCGTGTCGGCCCGGTGGCGCCGAGGCGAACCGCCGAGCGAGAAAGAGGGCGAGCGCAGCGCCCAGAGCGGCCCGCAGGTCAGCAGAGGGTGCTGCGTCGGGGGCGGGCCGGTCCGATTGCCCGGAGGGCAAGGCGGCGAGCACCCGCTCGACGAGCAGGGGGAAGGATCGGGCGAGCACGGGCCCGCAGCGTTGCAGGCAGGCCACGTCGTCGTCGGACAGGTCGCACCACCCGCGCAGCTCGGCTTCGCGGTCGCGTTCGTCGTCGGCGCGCATGCCTCCTCATGGTGGTTTGTCGTCGTCGACACAAGCGGGCGACGAACGCAGCATCATCGCTGTTGCCCTTCGCCCAGGCTCGCGGCGAGGGAGTGGCATTGCGCACAGGCCCGCTGCCAGATATCGCGGCAAGGGGCGGCCGGACGTCCTCTGTTGTTGGCACGTCTCATGTATCAAGGCGTGCCGGTTCGCCCACGGCGACAAGGTGACCTGCGCAAATGCGAGCGGTCTGATGCGAGTGGGTGCGAGCTGTAGGGGGGGAGGATAGCGATGAACGTCTCGACCGTGAACACGCAGGCAAGCCCGACGTCGGTGACCCCCGATCGGCGCGACGAGCGCGCGCGCGAGGGCGCGGCATTGCGCGTCTTGGTGTGCGATGACGAGGAGCTGATCCGGTGGTCGGTCGCCGAGCATCTGCGCGCCGAGGGGTACGAGGTGAGCGTGGTCGCCGATGGCCAAGAGTGCCTCGACGCCATCGCCATGGGAACGCCGGACGCGCTCGTCGTGGACCTCAAGATGCCGCGTGTCGACGGCATGGGTGTGTTGCGCCGCCTGCGCGACCTCGAGATCGAGGTGCCGACCATCGTCATCACCGCGCACGGCGCGGTCGACTCCGCCATCGAAGCGACACGCCTGGGCGCTGCCGGCTACCTGTCGAAGCCCTTCGATCTGCGCGAGCTGTCCCTGCAGCTCAAGCGGGGGCTCGACGCCACACGGCTGCAGCGCGAGGTGCGCTACCTGCGACAGAAGCGCGGCTACGAGCGCCTGGTCGGCGAGTCGTCGGCAATGCAGCGCGTGTTCGAGATGCTCGAGCGCTTGGAGAAGGTCGACGCGCCCACCGTGCTCATCACGGGCGAGAGCGGCACCGGCAAGGATCTGGTGGCCCAGGCCATCCACGCGCGCGGCCCGCGGCGTGACAAGCCGTACATGGAGATCGACTGCGCCGCCATGCCGGAGACGCTGATCGAGAGCGAGCTGTTCGGCCACGAGAAGGGCGCCTTCACCGACGCGCGCCAGCAGAAGCGCGGCCTGTTCGAGGTGGCGCGCGGCGGCGTCATCTTCCTCGACGAGATCGGCGAGATGACGCTGGCCACCCAGGCCAAGCTGTTGCGCGCGCTCGAGAACCGGAAGTTCAAGCGCGTCGGTGGCGTGATCGATCTGCCGCTCGACGCCGCCATCATCGCCGCCAGCAACCGCAACCTGCGCGACGAGGTGAAGAACGGGCGCTTCCGCGAGGACCTGTTCTTCCGCCTGAACGTGGTGCCCATCGAGACGCCGGCGCTGCGCAAGCGCGCCGAGGACGTGGAGCCGCTGGCGGCGCACCTGCTCGAGCGCGCGGCCCACGATCTCGGCCGGCCGGTGCCGAAGATGGCGGGCGACGCGCTGGCGGCGCTGACGCGCTACCCGTGGCCCGGCAACGTCCGCGAGCTGAGAAACGTGCTCGAGCGCGTCGTGATCTTGAAGCAGGGCGACGCGCCCATCCGCGTCGAAGACCTGCCGCCCGAGATCCGCTTCACCGCCGCCGACCAGTCGAGCGGCGGCGGTACCGAGAGCTGCCCCTTCGAGCTACCCGTCGACGGCGTCGACCTCGAGGCTGTCGAGAAGGGCCTGCTCGCGCAGGCGCTGGCGCGCTGCAACGGCAACCAGAGCGCGGCGGCGCGGCTGCTCTGTATCAGCCGCTACGCGCTGCGCTACCGCATGGAGAAGTTCAAGCTCGGCTGAGCCGGGCCGTGCCCGCGGGGAGGATCCGATGACTCGAACCTGGCTGGTCGCTCACGACTTCTCGCCCTGCGCCGACGCGGCGGCGCGCCTGGCGGCGCGCGACCTGCTCGCCGGCATGGGGCCGGCGACGATCGTGCTGTGCCACGTCTACACCATCATGCCGCTGCCGCTCGGGCTCGACGGCGCCGCCGGTGTCGGCGCGGGCCTGGTGGAGCTCGAGCGCGCAGTCTCGACGGAGTCGCACAAGCGCCTCGAGGCTGCGGCGGCCGCGCTGCGCGCGGACATCGCGGCGCTGCGCTCCGAGCGACCGACGTCGCCCGAGGTGACGGTGGTGTCGGCCGTGCGCCAGGACGCGCCGGCCGAGGGAGTGGTGGCGGAGGCGGCGGCGCGGGGCGCCGAGCGCATCTATGTCGGCACCCACGGGCGCACCGGCGTCACGCACCTGTTGCTCGGCAGCGTGGCGGAGCGGATCGCGCGCCTCGCCAAGGCACCGGTCACCATCGTCAAGGCCGATCGCTGAGGGGAGAACCATGGCGACCTTCAAGCACCTGCTCGTCCCCGTCGATACCGATGTCACCGGCGATCGGCCGCTCGCCGAGCACCTGGTCGACGCCGCTGCGGATGTCGCCAAGGCGCTCGGGGCCAAGGTGACGCTCGCGCACGTGGCGTTACCCGTGGTCGAGCCCGGTGTGCTGCCCGTGGACGGCTACAGCGTCGCCTATCGAGCGATGAACGACGTACTCGAGGCCAGGAATGCCTCGGCGAGCCGAGCGCTCGCGTCGTTGATGGAGCGCTGCGGTCAACGCGGCGTCGCCACCGAGACCATGCTGATTACGCGTGGCGGCTCCGTGCCCGAGCGCATCGTCGACGCCGCCGCAGAGCGGGGCGCCGACCTGATCGTGCTCGCCACCCACGGCCGGCGCGGCGTCTCGCGGCTGGTGCTCGGCAGCGTCGCCGAGCGCACCGCACACCTCGCGTCGAAGAATGGTGGCCCTGCGGTGCTGCTGATCCCGGCGGGTGCCTGAGTGGCGGCTGCCGGGCGCGTCGACGTCGAACGGGCCATCCACCGCGTGCTCGCCGAAGAACCGGGTGCGCGCCGGCTGCGTCGTTTCGTGGTCGACTGCCCGCGCGGGCGCTCGATGGACCTGACCGACTGCGGTCGCTGCCCCGATTGCCGCGGCTACACGCTGCGCAACGTCGAGGGCTCGACCATCGTCTGCTCGTTGCCGGCCGATGAGGCGCCGCGCGGCGCCACGGCGGGCACGGTGGGGGCGGCGATGGCGCGCGACGTGATGTGCGCGGCCGCGGAGCTGCCGCTCGGCGCCGCGCTCGAGCTGCTGGCAGACCAGCGGCAGCGCGGTGTGCCGGTCATCGACCACGCCGATCGCCCGATCGGCGTCCTCTACCCCTCGGACGTGGTCGCGGCGGTGCGCGCGCGTGGCTTCGCGGTGCCGGCGGCCTTGGACGGGGCGGGGCCGCAACGCCCGTTCGACCCCGCCTGGATCCCCGAGGAGGTGCGCAAGGTCCCGGTGCGCGAGGTCATGACGCGCGGCGCGCTGACCGCGCGCGAGACCGACCCGCTCGACGACGTGCGCGCTCGAGTGGCGGGCGAGCGCGGCCAGCGGCTCATGGTCGTCGACGCCGAGGGGCGCACCATCGGCGCCATGCCCGCCTGACCGGGCCGCCACCCGTCACGCCGTTGTCACACGACCGCCGGAGCATCCCGCCATGGGCGCGCACCTCCTCATCGTGGACGACGAGGCCGACTTGGCCGCGACCCTCGCCTACAACCTCGAGGGTCAGGGCTACACCACGGTGACCGCCTGCACCGGCGCGGCCGCCCTCGAGACGGCACAGCAACGTCGCCCGGACCTGGTGCTGCTCGACGTCATGCTGCCGGACGTCTCGGGCCTCGAGGTGTGTAGGCGCCTTCGGCAGGACGCCGCGCTGCGGGACGTACCAGTGCTGATGTTGACCGCGCGCGGCGAGGAGATCGACCGGGTGCTCGGCTTCGAGGTGGGCGCGGACGACTACCTGATCAAGCCGTTCTCGGTGCGCGAGCTGCTGCTGCGCGTGCAAGCGATCCTGCGGCGCAGCGCCGCCGCGCCACCGGCGCCTGCGGCCGACCATGCCGCCATCCGGTTCGGCGCGCTCACGCTCGATGCGGCGGCGCATCGGGTGACGATCGACGGCGCTGAGGTCGCGCTCACCGCGCTCGAGTTCCGCTTGCTCGCGCTGTTGCTCGAGCGGCGCGGCCGCGTGCAGACGCGCGAGCGGCTGCTCGACGACGTGTGGGGCATCACCGCCGACGTCACCACCCGCACCGTCGACACCCACGTCAAGCGGCTGCGCGAGAAGCTCGGCGCCGCCGCCGACTACATCGAGACCTTGCGCGGGGTTGGCTATCGCTTTCGGCACAGCCCGACGCAGGAGCAAGGGTGAGCCCGGGCCGACACGGGGCCCGGTCGTGAAGCTGCGCGCGCGCGGCAAGCTGTTCGTCGCGTCGGTCGCGGTGGTGGCGCTCGTCGTGCTCGTCACCGGCATGGTCGCCGAGCGCGAGCTGCGCGCGTGGCTGCTGTCGCATTTGCAGGACGACCTCGAGCGACAGCTCGACGCCGCCTGCATCGCGGTCGTGCGCGCGCAGCCTTCGGGCGCAGGCCCCGCTGATCTGTTGGCGGACGAGCTCGGCGCCGCGCTGCAGGCGCGCGTCACGCTCATCCGGCTTGACGGCACGGTCGCCGGCGACTCGCGCCTCACGCTCACTGAGCTGCCGGCCGCTAGCAATCACGCCGATCGCACCGAGGTGCAGGAGGCGCTGCGCGCGGGCAGGGGCCACGACCAGCGTCGCAGTGCCACCGTCGACGAGGAGATGATGTACGCGGCGCGCTCGATCGAAGGCGATCAGGTCCGGGTGGTACGCGTCGCGCTGCCCATCACGGTCGTGGAGCAGGCGAGCGCGCGCCTGCGCATGCTGGTGGTGCTCGCCGGTCTGGTGGGGCTCGGCGTCGCCGTGGCCATGAGCAGCGCGGCCTCCCAGGTGATGACCCGGACGCTGCGCGAGCTGGTCGCGCACGCGCGCTCGCTCTCCGCGCTGGCCGCTGGGGGCGCCGCCGAGGGCGCCGATGGTCCCGGCGCCGACGAGATCGTCGGCCTGCGCGGCACGCTCGAGCAACTGGCCGCCGAGCTCGACCGTAGCGTCGCGGCGCTCGCCGAGGAGCGGGGCCGGCTCGGCGCCGTGCTCGAGGCCATGAAGGAGGGCGTGGTGGCCCTCGATAGGGATGGGCAGGTGAAGTTGGTCAACCCGGCCGCGCGTCGGCTGCTCGCCATCGAGGGTGACCCCGCCGGCAACAGCCTGCTCGCGCTGGTGCGCGCCCCTACGCTCGCCGACCTGGTGACGGCGGCGAGCGCGGGCGAGGTCGCGACCGGCGAGGTCGCGACCTCGGGAGGCGCCGGTCGCACGCTGGCGGCGTCTGCGGCGCCGACCAGGGGCGCGGGGGGCGTCGTGCTGGTCTTGCACGATGTCACCGAGGTGCGCCGCCTCGAGCGCATGCGGCGCGACTTCGTCGCCAACGTGTCCCACGAGCTGCGCACGCCGGCCGCGGTCATCCGCGCCAACGCCGAGACGCTGCTGCTCGGCGCCATCGACGACCACGCGCGCGCCCGCTCCTTCGTCGAGGCCATCGACCGAAACGCCGAACGCTTGGCCCGCATCCTCGCCGACCTGCTCGATCTCGCGCGCATCGAGTCGGGTGCGCTGCGGCTCGAGCCGGTCGACGTCGCGCTTGGGCCACTCTGCGACAAGGTCCGCACCGCCTTGCAGGATCGCGCGCGGGCCCGCGACCAGCGCATC
The DNA here is from genome assembly GCA_016177705.1 of Deltaproteobacteria bacterium. GTDB lineage: Bacteria > Myxococcota > UBA727 > UBA727 > VGSZ01 > JACOUT01. The sequence goes on along the minus strand of JACOUT010000009.1, from coordinate 695,566 downwards.
GTCGTCGAGGCCGATCAGGCGGCGATCGCGCACGGCGACCCCTCGGCGCTCGAGCAGGTGCTGGTCAACCTGCTCGACAACGCCCTCAAGTACACGCCGCCCGGCGGCACCATCGTCGTGCGGGCGCAGCAGACCGACGCCGGCTGGCGCCTCGAGGTGCACGACGACGGCCCCGGCATCGAGCCGCACCACTGGCCACGGCTGTTCGAGCGCTTCTACCGAGTGGATGCAGGGCGCTCGCGCGAGGCCGGCGGCACGGGGCTCGGCCTCGCCATCGTCAAGCACCTGGTGGAGGCGCAAGGCGGCCACGTCGGCGTCGGCGCGGCGCCCGGGCGCGGCTCGCTGTTCTGGGTGGAGCTGCCCAGGGCCGGTGCGGCCAAGACGGCACCGAGCTGACACCGAAACGCCACGGAGCAGTCGGTACGTTTCAGCACCCCCTTGGAGGTGCCTATGTGCCGCCCGTCGTTCGCACTGCTGCTGCCGCTCGTACTCGCCGCCGGCTCGTGCAGCAAGTCCGCGCCGTCCGCCAACCCGCTGGCCAAGGCGCTGCCCGTCGCCGTCGATGGCTCGAGCACGGTGCTGCCGATCGCCGAAGCCGTCGCAGAGGAGACCGGCAAGGCCACCGGCGCGCGCGTCATCGTCGGTGTGTCGGGGACCGGCGGCGGCATGAAGAGGCTGTGCGCGGGTGAGATCGCGATCGCGAACGCCTCGCGCCCCATCAAGTCGGTCGAGGTGGAGGCCTGCGAGAGGAAGGGCATCCGCTTCATCGAGCTGCCGGTGGCCTACGACGGCCTGGCCGTGGTCGTGCACCCCGGCAACACCTGGGCGTCGTCGATGACGGTCGCGGAGCTCAACAAGCTCTGGCAGCCGGCGGCGCAGCGCACCATCACGCGCTGGAGCCAGGTGCGTGCCGGTTGGCCCGACGACGAGATCCACCTGTTCGGCGCGGGCGTCGACTCGGGTACCTACGACTACTTCACCCAGGCGATCGTCGGCAAAGAGCACGAGAGCCGCGGCGACTACACCTCGAGTGAAGACGACAACGTGCTGGTCAAGGGCGTCGCGGGCGATCGTCTGGCGCTCGGCTTCTTCGGGCTCGCCTACGCGGAAGAGAACGCGGCGCTGCTCAAGCTGGTCGCGATCGACGACGGGCGCGCAGACAACGGCGCCGGCCCGGTGCTGCCGAGCAAGCAGACGGTGCTCGACGGCAGCTACCAGCCTCTGTCCCGCCCGCTCCTGATCTACGTCGAGCACGCCGCGGCCGACCGGCCCGAGGTGCAGGCGTTCGTCTCGACCTTCCTCACCAAGGGCGCGGCGCTGTCGAGCGAGGTCGGCTACGTGCCGTTGCCGGCGCGCGCCTATGAGCTGGCCTCCAAGCGCTTCACCGCGCGCACGCTCGGCTCCGCCTACGGCGGGCAAGGGTCGCGCGTCGGCGTCACGGTGCTGCAGTTGCTCTCCGGTGAAGGCTAGCGGGACCAAGGAGGTCCGCGTGGTGCCGAGCGAGCTGGTCCTGGGTGTCCACGGGCGGGCGCTGCGAGCGGCCCCGGTGCGCGAGCGGCTGGTCGAGCTTGCGTTGCTCGCGTGCGCGGGCGTGAGCGTCGTGACCACCGTGGGCATCGTGCTGGTGCTCGCCGGCGAGAGCGTCGCGTTCTTCCGTGAGGTGGGCCTGCGCGCCTTCCTGTTCGACACGCAGTGGACGCCGCTGTTCTCGTCGCCGCGTTACGGCATCTGGCCGCTCATCGCTGGCACCGCGCTGACCTCGGGGATCGCGATGTTGGTCGCCGTGCCGCTGGGCCTGCTCGCGGCCGTGTTCCTGGCGGAGCTCGCGCCCGATGGGGCGCGCCGCGTGCTCAAGCCGTTGCTCGAGGTGCTCGCGGGCGTGCCGACGCTCGTCTACGGTGCCTTCGCGCTCCTCGTCGTCACGCCGGCGCTCCAGCGCGTGGTGCCCGGCCTGGCCGGCTTCAACGCGCTCTCGCCCGGCTTGGTGATGGGCGTGATGATCCTGCCGCTGGTCGCCTCGCTCTCCGACGACGCGCTGCGCGCGGTGCCGATGCCGCAGCGCGAGGGCGCCTGGGCGCTCGGCGCCGGGCGGGTGCCGACCATCCTGCGCGTGGTCTTGCCGGCGGCGCGCTCGGGCATCGTCGCCGCCGGCACTCTGGCGCTCGGTCGCGCCGTCGGCGAGACCATGATCGTCGCCATCGCCGCCGGACAAGAGCCGCGCCTGACGCTCGATCCGCGCGTCCCGATCGAGACCATGACCGCCTTCATCGTGCAGGTCAGCCTGGGCGACGTCGCCGCCGGCACGCTCGCGAGCAGGACCATCTTCGTCGTCGGCGCGGCGCTGTTCGTGCTCACGCTCGTGCTCAACCTGCTGGCACGCCGCGCGGTGAAGACGGCGCCGGGGGGCGGGTCATGAGCGCGCGGCGCGACCTGTGGTTCACGCTGCTCTGCGCCGCGGCGCTCGCCCTGCCGCTCGGCGTGCTGGTGTTCCTGTTCGGCGACGTGCTCCTGCTCGGCCTCGAGCGCCTCTCGCCCGCGTTCCTCACCTCCTACCCGTCGCGTCACGCCGAGCACGCGGGTGTGCTGCCGGGCCTGGTTGGCACCGCGCTGCTCGGCGTCATGACCGCGGGCCTGGCGCTGCCGTTCGGCGTCGGCGCCGCCATCTACCTCGAGGAGTACGGCGGCAACCGCCGCATCGCGCGCGCCATCGAGGTCAACGTGGCGAACCTGGCGGGCGTGCCCTCGGTGGTCTACGGCATCTTGGGGTTGGCGGTGTTCGTGAAGACGCTTGGCCTCGGGCGCAGCCTGATCGCCGGCGCCGCGACGCTCGCGCTCTTGGTCTTGCCCATCGTCATCGTGTCGACGCGCGAGGCGCTGCGCGCGGTGCCGATGGGCCTGCGCGAGGCCGGCCTCGCGCTCGGCGCCACCCGCTGGCAGACCATTCGGCGCGTGGTGCTGCCGGCGGCTGCCCCCGGTATCCTCACGGGTGCCATCCTCGCGATCTCGCGCGCGCTCGGCGAGACCGCGCCGCTCATCGTCATTGGCGCGGTCGCCTACATCACCTACTTACCCGACGGCCCGCGCGCGGCGTTCACGGCGCTGCCGATCCAGATCTTCAGTTGGGTGTCGCGCCCGCAGGCCGCGTTCGCGCACAACGCTGCCGCCGGCATCGTGGTGATGCTCCTGCTGCTCTTGCTGTTGAACGCCGCGGCGGTGTTGGTGCGCGACCGTTTTTCGCGCGGAGGCTCCCGATGATTGCGGCTCCCGCCCCCCGCGCGCCCCCGACGACGACGGCGGCGGACGCGACCACGCCGGTCAAGCTCGCGGTGCGCGCTTTGGACGCCGGCTTCGGGGCAACACCGGTCGTGCGCCAGCTCACCCTCGACGTCCCCGAGCGCCGCGTGCTCGCCATCATCGGCCCTTCGGGCTGCGGCAAGTCGACGCTGGTGCGCTGCCTCAACCGCATGCACGAGCTGGTACCCGGCGCCACCGTCGGCGGCTCGGTGCTGCTCGACGACCACGATATCTACGCGCGCGACGTCGACCCGGTGCTGTTGCGCCGCCGCATCGGCATGGTGTTCCAGAAGCCGAACCCGTTCCCTACCATGTCGATCAGGGAGAACGTGCTGGCCGGACTGCGGCTCACGGGCGCACTGCGCGGCGGGCGCAAACAGCCTGCTATCGACGGCATCGTCGAGCAGGCGCTCACGCGCGCGGCGCTCTGGGACGAGGTGAAGGACCGTCTGGCGGCGGCGGGCGGCAGCCTCTCCGGCGGCCAACAGCAGCGCCTGTGCATCGCCCGCGCGCTCGCAGTCGAGCCCGAGGTGCTGTTGATGGACGAGCCGTGCTCTGCGCTCGACCCGATCGCCACCGCGCGCATCGAGGATCTGATCCACGTGCTGCGCGAGCGCTACACCATCGTGCTCGTCACCCACAACATGCAGCAGGCGGCGCGCGCTTCCGACCTGACGGCGTTCCTACTGCACGGCGAGCTGATCGAGTGCGCGCCGACGGAGCGCTTGTTCACCCAGCCGAGCGACCGCCGCACCGAGGACTACATCACCGGCAAGTTCGGGTAGGAGCACGCATGCCGCGTCACACCGACCGTGAGTACGAGAGCGAGCTACGCGCGCTCAACGACCGCCTGCTCAAGATGGCCGGGCGCGTCGAAGAGATGGTCGCCCAGGCCGCACGCGCGCTCGCCGAGCGCGACGCCGAGCTGGCGCGCACCACCATCCTGCTCGACGAGACCGTCAACACCGACGAGGTCGAGATCGACGAGGCGTGCCAGTCGATCCTGGCACGACGCCAGCCGCTCGCCGGCGATCTGCGCTTCATCGCGTGTGCGCTCAAGATGGTCACCGACCTCGAGCGCATCGGTGACATCGCGGTCAACCTGTGCGAACGCGCCATCGAGCTGGCCCGTGAGGCCGCGCTGTCGCCGATCGCCGGCCTCGGGCAAATGGCGGCGTTGGTGCAGGAGATGTTGAAGGACGTGATGGACGCGTTCAACGCGCGCGCCGCGGACCGCGCGCGCGCGGTGGTGAGGCGCGACGACCTCGTCGACGAGCTGTACCACGGCGTGCTGCGCGAGCTGTTGGCGCGCATGAGCCAGGATGCCAGCGCACTGCAGCGCGGCATCCACACGCTTGCGGTCGCCAAGTTCCTCGAGCGCCTCGGCGACCATGCGACCAACCTCGCGGAAGAGGTGGTGTTCCTGGTCGAGGGCAAGGACATCCGCCACGCCGGCAAGCGCGGCGGCCCACCAGCGTGACGGGTCAGAACGCGAGCACGAGCTGCGAGCGCAGCCGCGCGTCGGTCCGCAGGCCGTCGACGTCGCGGGTGACCAGCGCGCCGCCGTCGAGCTGGAGCTGCACGTTCTGCTTGAAGAACAGCAGTGAGAGCGCCGCCGCGATCTCGTGCTTCTCAGCGGAGCCGTCGAGCTCGGTGACCAGGTCGTAGCGCAGCGCCGGGTGCCACAGGTCGAGCAGCAGCACCCCAGCCTGCGCGTGCAGCCCGAGGCGATCCGCGCCCTGGTCGAAGCTGCCGGCGCCCTGCTGCGCCGCCGACAGGAACATCGCGCCGGACAGGTCGACGCCGTACAGCTTGAGCATGCCGTCGACCTCGACCTGGCTGGCGCCGCGCTCGCCATCGCCGAGCTCGACGGCCTCGAGCGCGCTGGCCGCGACGGCACCACGGGGCGCGCCGCCGTCGGTGTCGACCTCGGCGTAGCCCTTGACGTCGCCGAAGTTGACGCCGAAGCGGCCGACGAACGTGGGCGTGAGCGTGCCGGGCACGCTGCTGATCTTGGCGCCATCGAGCCCGAGCGCACCGTCGTCGCCGGCGATCACCTTGGCGGAGACGGCAGGCTTGTCGGTGCCGCCGGCGAACGCGCCCACCGACCACTCGATGCCAGGCGACTTGTCGAGGTCGTCGTGCAGCGCCACGCCGACATCGCGGCCGGCGGCGAACGAGGAGTTGACCAAGCCGCGCTCCACCAACTCTTGGCGCGCGTCGCCGGTCAGCTCCTGGCGTGAGAACGGCCGCTTCCACTGACCCGCGCGCAGCTCGAGGACGCCGGGCACGAAGGCGTAGTTCACGAACGCGTCCTTGACGAAGGTGAAGCCCTGGCCGTGCTCGATCTTGAGCAAGAACCCGAGCTGCTTGGTGAAGGCGTTGCCGCCGAGGTCGACCTGCGCCCGGTGGACGGCGGCGGTCAGTGTGCTGGCGCTCGCGTCGTCGAGCGGCACCAGCGCCGTGCCGCGCAACTGCAAGAGCCCGCGCACCTTGAGCTTGAAGGCCTGGTCGGGCGATTGCACGAAGAAGCCGTCCTTGTAGCCGGCACCGGGCGCCGACGGCTCGTCGGCCAGGGTGGGCAGCGACAGCAGCGTGACGGCGACGAAGGCGAACGTGGCGCGCATGGATCTCCTCGGAAGACGCGCGCACGGTGCGTGGCCGCTGTGACAGACGCAAGTGCCGCGCGTGACTTTCCGGTTACGGAGAGGGTGCCAGTCAGCTAGCGCAAGCGGCACGAAGCCAAACGACGGGAGCGTGGCGCGGCGTTCGCGCGCGAGCGAAGCGAAGCGCAAGGCGAACGCCGTGCCACGCGGCTCCAGGGGTTGGGGGGCGCAGGGGGGAAGGTGGCCTGTGGCCCCTTCCCCCCGCGTGAAAAAGCCCGGCCGAATGGCCGGGCTTTTTCACTGAATCTGGAGCGGGAAAAGGGATTCGAACCCTCGACTTCAACCTTGGCAAGGTTGCACTCTACCACTGAGTTATTCCCGCGCGTGCCAAGCGCCGTACCGATGTACGCGACCCGCGGCGGGGTCGTCAAGTGAGTCTCAGAGCCGCAGCGCGGTACCCGGCCGCCAGCGCAGCAGGGCGTCGAGGTGGGCGTCGAACCAGGCGTCGGCCCGGCCTGCTTCATGGAAGCGCGCCTCGTCGGCCTTGAACTCCGGACCGTGCACCACACGCCGGCCGTTGCCGTCCCGCCGCTCGCCGTGGTGGGCATGAAGCATCTCGTGGTGGAGCACACGGGCCACGCACAGCGTGGGCACGATCGGCTGATCGAGCACCGGGTGGATGACGATGCGGCGCGAGCGCTGATCCCAGCTGCCAAAGGTGATGCTGGTGCGACGTCGCCGCAGCCCCTGCGACTGCCCCCAGGCGATCTCGGCGCTGATGCGATCGGCGAAGTAGCGCTCGTTGATCTGGTGGAACATCGGCAGCAGGTCGTGGACCGCGCCGCGGTGTGCACCGTCCTTCAGCGCACGGCCCGCGCCCGTGAGCAGGTGACCGTGCGCCTCGATGAACGTGTCGACGACGCGGCCGCTCTTACGGTCGCCGTGCGCCAGGAACGTCGCCATCGCGTCGCGCACCGGGGTGGGCGCATCGAGGAACAACTGGTGGACGCGCACCACCCGCACGCCGTCGCGCTCGGACTGCGACAACAGCACGGTCTTGTTGTCGGTGAGCTGCACGCGCGCGCCCGGCAGGCGGCGACGGATGGCGTCGACGAGCAGGCGTGTGCGCGAGGTCTCGTGCGTAGCTGTGGGCGCGACGGCCGCCTCGGCCGGGCGCGCGAGCGGCGGCGCTTGCACCATGGCCGGCGCCGTGCCCACGACGTCGAACAGGCTCATTTGCAGCCGTGCCCAGGTGCTCTCGCGCCGCGCCACGCGCGCACCCTGCCACAGCCGGCGCCGGTTGACACGCACGCGCTTTCTGCCGACAGATCGCACGTGGATACCCTCGTCGCCGCGCTGTTCATCGGCTTCTTCGTGCTGTTCGGCGTCGTCGGCGCCATCGCGCTCGCCAAGAAGCGCCGCGAGCGCATCGCTGACCTCACGCGCGAGCTCGAGAAGCCGCTCGAGCCTGGCGCCGAGACCGAGGAGCCCGCGGCGCTGCCGGCGCCCGAGGGCGCGCCCGTCCCCAAGGCGCAGGACCTGGTCGTCGCCGAGCGCGAGGCCGTGCTGGCGCGCGCCAAGGAGGACGAAGCCCGGCGCGCCGTGGAGCGCCTGAGCGCCAAGCAGCAGGTGCCGGCTGACGGCGCGCCGTCCAGCGAGGAGCCGGCCGCCGACGAGCTCGCCAAGGCGCGCGCCGCCGAGCAAGCCGCGGCCGCCGAGCGGGAACAGGCGACGGCGCGCGCCAAACAGCTCCGCGTGGCGCTGTCGGCCACCCGCGATGGCCTGGTCGGCCGCCTGCAGAAGGCGCTGTCGGGCAAGCAGCTCGACGCCGCGGTGCTCGACGACGTCGAGCACGTGCTGTTCGGCGCCGACATCGGCGCTCGTACCGCGGAGCGCCTTCTCGGGGCGGTCAAGACCAGGCTCGACGGCAAGGACCTGACCGACTTCGCCAAGATCGAGGCGGCGTTGCGCGCAGAGGCCGACGCCATCCTCACCTCGGTGGTGGTCCGGCCGATCGACGTGACCGGAGCGCCGCCGCGCGTGGTGCTGGTGCTCGGCGTCAACGGCTCGGGCAAGACGACCACCATCGGCAAGCTGGCGGCGCAGCTCAAGGGGCAGGGCAAGAAGGTGCTGCTCGGCGCCGGTGACACCTTCCGCGCCGCCGCCGCCGATCAGCTCGAGGTGTGGGCGGGCCGCGCCGACGTGCCCATCGTCACCGGCCCCGACGGCGGCGACCCGTCGAGCGTCTTGTTCGACGCGGTCAAGCGTGGCGTCACCGAGGGCTTCGACGTCGTGCTGTGCGACACCGCCGGGCGCCTGCACACCAAGGTGAACTTGATGGAGGAGCTGAAGAAGGTGGCGCGAAGCATCGGCAAAGCCTGTCCGGGCGCGCCCCACGAGGTGCTGTTGGTGCTCGACGCGACCGTGGGCCAAAACGCCATCGCCCAAGCCAAGCAGTTCGGTGAGGCGGCGCCGCTCACCGGCATCGTGCTCACCAAGCTCGACGGCACCGCCAAGGGCGGCGTGGTGCTCGGCATCGTCGACGAGCTCAAGGTGCCGGTGCGTCTGATCGGGGTGGGCGAGCAGCTCAGCGACCTGCGGCCATTCGACCCTTCGGCCTTCCTCGACGCGCTGTTCGCCGACGAGCGCCGCGCGGCCTGATTGGGTAGATTCGCTCCGATGCAGCTCGGGCGCTTCGAGGTCATTCGGTCACTCGGCAGCGGCGGCATGTCCGAGGCGCTGTTGGCGCGCGCGCCCTCGGGCCGTCAGGTGGTGCTCAAGCGCCCGCGCCAGCGCGACCCCGATCTGATCGCGCGCCTGCGCGACGAGGGGCGTCTTGGCGCCAAGCTCTTTCACCCGAACCTGGTCGAGACCATAGAGGCCTTCGAGCACGACGGACTGCCGGTTTTGGCGCTCGGCTTCGTCGAGGGCCCGACCATCGACGCGCTCAGAAAGCAGCGCGCGTTGCCGCCCGCGTCGGTCGCGCGCGTGGGGTGCCAGATCGCCGAGGCGCTCGGCTGCATCCACGGCGCGCTCGGCGACGACGGGCGTCCGTTGTCGGCGGTGCACCGAGACGTCAGCCCACGCAACATCATCGTCACGCCGACGGGCGACGCCGTGCTCATCGATCTCGGCATCGCGCGCTTCGACGAGCTGCGCGGCGCCCAGACCGAGACCGGCATGGTGCTCGGCACGCTGCGTTACATGGCGCCCGAGCTCATCGACGGCGAGCGGGCCTCGCCCGCGTCCGACTTCTACTCGCTCGGCTGCGTGCTCATCGAGGCCGCCACCGGCGAGAACTGCTTCACTGGGCCGCCCTCCGAGGTGGCGGCGGCCATCGTCGCCAAGGGGCCGCTCGCCGGCGCCGCCGCCGGGCGCATCGAGCAGCGCCTCAAGGAGCTACTCTCGCGCATGTGCGCGCGCGACCCGAAGCAGCGCTTCCATGAGGCGCACGAGGCCTCGCGGGCGTTGCGCGAGCTCGAGGCGGCGCTCGGTGGCGGCCAGGGGCCGCTCGCGCGCTCTATCGCGGACGCTGCGGCCGCGGCCGCGGCGGCGGCCGACAACCCGTTCGCAGCGGCCGCAGCGGTGCCGAAGGCGGTCACCGGCATCAACCCGCCACAGGCGGGCGCGGGCGCGGCGATCCCGTCGGACACGGTGCCGCTGCCCCCGGCACCGTCGCCATCGGTCATGCTGACTCCGCCCCGTGCGCCACTGCCGGGCCCGTCGGCATTTCAGCCCCAGCGCATCGACGGCACGCTCGACCTCGCCATCGAGCCGCGTTCCACCAGACAGCACGTTCCACAGCAGGAATACAGCAGCCCTGAGAGGCACCGGCCGACGTACAAGAAGGACTCGGCGATCCTGGCGACCGCGCTCAAGGTACTGCTGGTCGTGCTCGCGGTCGCCGGCGCCTATGGCTGGTGGCGCTACCAGTCGGACGCGGACGCGCGTGCAAGCGCCGCGGCTGCGGAGCGGAAGCTCGAGGAGCAGGCGGAGCGTTTGCGGCAGGCGATGCAGGAAACCGCCGAGCCGTGCGAGCGGCGCGGCGACGCTTACTGGGTCTACACCGACGACAAGGGAACTGACGTCGTCGTGCAGAGCGTGCAACAGGTGCCCAAGCGGCTGCGCGCCAAGGCACGCTGCGTTACCCCGACGCACTGAAGGGCAGGCCGCTACCCCTCGCCCTGGCGCTTCTGCTCGCGCTCCAGCTCTTCCTTGTAGGTGACGCTGTAGCGCGTCCATGGCCGCAGCTTGAGGCGCGCGTAGCCGATCGGCTCCTCGGTGCCCTCGCACAGGCCGTAGGTGTTGTTCTTCACCTTGTCGAGCGCGCGCTCGACCTCGCGCAACAGCTTGGCGTCGCGGTCCATCAGGCGCGTCTCGAGTGCGGTCTCCGCGTCCTCGCTCGCCTGGTCGGCCTCGTCACCGGTACCGCGCTGCGTCTCCTGCTTGGCGCTGTCGCTGCGGCGGCTCTTGAGCGCGTCGAGCAGCTCGTCGCGCTTGGTGGAGAGCGCGTGCGTCAGCTCTTTCACCTGTGCAGCAGTTAGGTCTTTTTCACGCGTGCGCGCGGCCATGGCGGCCTCCCGTCCTTGCAAAGGGCGGGTAAGCATAGGGACGACCCGACCGGCGCGCAAGCAAAGGCGCGCGACCGGAGGGAGCCGTCTTGGGTGGGGGCCCCACGTCCGGCTGTGCCGGCGTGGGGGAGGGTCTGGCGACAGACCCTCAGGGAATCAGTCCTCTAGGTACGTGTAGCCGGCCAGGCCTTCTTCGTAGCGGCGCATGAAGGCGGCAGACTCCTCGAAGGAGATCGAGCCGGAGCGCACAGCGGCCTCGGCGGTCTGGCGCACCCGGCGCACCAGCTCGTTCCGGTCGTACTCAACGTAGGACAGCACGTCGGACACCCGGTCGCCCTCGACCACGTGCTCGAGCCGATAGCCCCGGCCGCTCTCCGGCAAGGCCACGTGCACGACGTTGGTGTCGCCGAACAGGTTGTGCAGGTCGCCGAGCGTCTCTTGGTAGGCGCCCACCAAGAACGCCCCCAGGAAATACGGCTGGCCGTTCAGCGGGTGGAGCCGCAGGGTCGGCTTGACGTCGCGCAGGTCGATGAACATGTCGACCTTACCGTCCGAGTCGCAGGTGAGGTCTGCCAGGATGGCCTCGCGTGTCGGCTCCTGGTCGAGGCGGTGGAGCGGCACGATGGGGAAGAGCTGGTCGACCGCCCAGCTATCCGGCAGCGACTGGAACACCGAGAAGTTGCAGTAGTACGTGTCCGACAGCGTCTTCTTCAGACCCACCAGGTCCTCGGGCACGTAGTCGAGCGACTCGATGGTGCGCGCCACGCGCTCGCACACCGCCCAGAACAGATCCTCGATGCGCGCGCGCTCGCGCAGGTGGATGACACCGGCGGCGAACAGCGTCTCGGCCTCGTCCTTGAGGGTGAGGGCGTCGTTGTAGCTCTCCTGGAAGTTCTTGTTGGTGACGCCCTGCATGGCCTCCCACATGGACTGCACCGACGCATGCTCTTCGGGACTCGGCTTCAGCTCCTCCTGCACGCGCGGCGAGGCCATCTCGTTGGTGCCGAGCACGTTGAACACCAGCACCGCGTGGTGGGCCACCAGCGCGCGGCCGGCCTCGGTGACGATGGTCGGGTGCGGCAATGGCGGCCCGCCGTCGGCGGGCTTGTCGCACGCGTCCTGGATCGCGGACACGATGTCGTTGGCGTACTCCTGGTTCGAGTAGTTCCTCGACGAATGGAAGTTGGTCTTGCTGCCGTCGTAGTCGACGGCCAGGCCGCCACCGACGTCGATGAGCGACAGGTTCTCGGCGCCCATGCGGCGTAGGTCGTGGTAGACGCGCGTCGCCTCGCGGATCGCGTCCTTGACGCTGCGGATAGCCGTGATCTGGCTGCCGATGTGGAAGTGCTGCAGCTTGAGGCAGTCGAGCATGTCGCGCTGGCGCAACAACTCGACAGCGCGGCACAGCTCGCTCGACGACAGCCCGAACTTGGAGCGCTCGCCGCTCGACTCCTGCCATTTGCCCGCGCCCTTCGACGACAGGCGCACGCGCACGCCGATGTTGGGACGCACGTTGTGGACGCGCGCGAGCTGCAACACCAGGTCGAGCTCCTCGTAGCGGTCGAGCACCAGCACCGGGTTCAAGCCGAGCTTCTGCGCGTGCAGCGCGGTCTCGATGTACTCGCTGTCCTTGTAGCCGTTCAGGATCAACAGCCCACCGTTGCTCTCGAGCAGCGCGATGGCGATCAGAAGCTCGGCCTTGGAGCCCGCCTCGAGGCCGAGGTGCCAGCCCTTGCCGGCGCGCACCAGCTCCTCGACGACGTGGCGCTGCTGGTTGACCTTGATGGGCATGACGCCGCGATAGGCGCCCTTGTAGCCGTACTCGCGGATCGAGGTGGCGAAGGCGCCCGCCAGGTCGTCGACGCGCGCCTCGAGGATGTCGTTGAAGCGCAACAGGATGGGCGCACCGATGCCGCGGCGGCACAGGTCGTCGACCAGCTCCTTCAGGTCGATCTCGCCCTCGCCGTCCGGGCCGGCCTTGCCGCGCGGCATCACGGTGACGTTGCCGCGCGCGTTGACGCCGAAGTAGGGCGCTCCCCACGCTTGCGTGTGGTACAGCTCGGCGCTGTCCTGCACGGTCCACCGACGCTCCAGCGACATCTCGAGCCCTCCTTCCGCCGACACCCGGCGCGCCTGCGCCGACGGCGGCACGTCGCTAGGCACCTTTCATACTCGGCCCGCGAACGCAAACGCGGGCGTTCTCTGGTAGCGTGCGACGCTCGGAGGCCTCGTGCTCGCAAGTGCGCTCGTCGCGGTCGTCGTCCCCGGTCTGGCGCTGGCGACGGGAGCGCCGACCGTCGTGCCCAGGGACCCGTCGGTGCCCAAGGAGGTGGCGCGCGAGGACCCGCCCATCTTCCCGCTGGCGCAGGTCAAGGCCGGGCTGCGCGGCACCGGCTACACGGTGTTCGAGTCCGCCAAGGGCCCGCAGCCCTTCGACGCCGTCGTGCTCGGCGTCATGCGCGGCTTCCTCGGACCTGGCGAGGACCTGATCATCGCGCGCCTCGAGGGCAAGGACATCGAGCGCACGGGGGTCATCGCCGGCATGAGCGGCAGCCCGGTCTACATCGACGGCAAGCTGCTCGGCGCCGTCGGCTATCGCTTCGGCGCCTTCACCAAGGACGCCATCGCGGGCATCACGCCCATCGAGCGCATGATGACGGCCGCGCAGCCTTCGCCGAAGGGGGAGGGGACGCGCGCCAAGCGCACCTCGACGCCTGTCCCGCCCGCAGCGGGCCCGATGACGGCGTGGGGACAGGTGGAGCCGATCGCGATCCCGCTCGCCGCGGCCGGCGTGCCGCCGGCGGTGGCGGCTGCGTTCGGTCCCGAGCTGGTGCGACGTGGCTATGGCCCGCTGGTCGGGGCGGGTGGCGTGTCGGTCGGCAGCGCGCCGTCGCCGGCCGCGGTGGCGGCGGGGCCGTCCACGGTAGCCAAGGGCGTGCGCTTTTATGCAGGCGGTCCCATCAGCGGGCAGCTCGTCGACGGCGACTTGTCGCTCGGCGCCATCGGCACCGTCACCTGGGTCAAGGGCGACCGCTTCCTGGCCTTTGGCCACCCCTTTCTCGGCAACGGCGAGACCTCGATGCCGGTGTCGAACGCGGACATCGTCGTCACGGTGGCGAGCGAGGCCGGCTCGTGGAAGATGGGCCAGGCCACCGCGCCCGTCGGACGCCTCACCGACGACCGCTTGCACGCCATCGCGGGCACCATGGGCACGTCGCCGCCCATGGTGCCGCTGACCGTGCGCGTGCGCGGCGACTCGCCACGCGAGGCCGCCGACGCCAAGAAGGAGCTGTCCTTCCGCGTGTTCCAGCACCCCACCGACACGCCGCTGTTCGTCGCCATCACGGTGGCGAGCTCGCTCGGACAGCGGGTGGCCGCCGAGCAAGCGGGCGGCACCGTCGACGTCGACGTCAAGGCGCGCCTCTCGACCGGCGAGCAGGTGGCGTGGCCCTTCCGGGTCGCCGACGAGGGCATCGGCTTCGACATGCCGGTCGCGCTCGGTGTCATGGGCCTGCTGTCCACCGTCACCGATCAGCCGTTCGCCAAGGTCGAGCTTTCGAGCGTCGAGGTCACCGTCAGTGGGCGGCGCGACGTCGACCTGGCGCGCATCGTCTCGGTCGACGCCTCCAGCGCGCTCGTGCCCGGCAAGCCCGCCCAGGTGCGTGTGCGCATGCAACCGTTTCACGGCAAGGTCATCGAGCGCCGCATCGACGTGCGCGTGCCGGCGGGCGCGCCGGCCGGCGCCTACCAGTTGGTGGCCGCCGGACAGACCGAGGCGCTGCGGGCCGAGCGTGAGGGCGGCCTGCTCGCGCTCGCGACCGACTGGCCCTCGTACCTGAAGAATGTGCTGCAAGCGCCACCGCCGGGCACGCTGTCGCTCTACCTGGTGCGCGACGAGGCCACTCCGCGCCTCGATGGTCTGCCGCTGCCCGATCTGCCCGCCTCGCTCGCCGGCGTGCTGGCCGACGGCGGTGGCTTGTCCGGCGGCGCCTTCGAGGCGCGCGCGCTGCGGCTCGCGCGCATCTCTGGCGTCGGCGTGGTCGTCGGTGAGTCGACCGCCAAGGTGCTCGTGCAAGAGAAGGACGAGGAGGAGTGATGAGGTCCCGCAGTCGACGTGGAATCGGTCCAGGGGTGCGCGCTGCGCTCCAGGCAGCGGGCGGCCTGACGTCGCTGGTCGCGCTCGCGGTGGCGGGTGCCTTGCCCGCACGCGCCAGCCAAGCGCAGCTGCACGTCGTCGAAGGAGCGGCCGATTTGCAGGACGGCGACCTCGAGGGCGCCTCGCTTGGGCCGGACGGCGTGGTGCGCGTCGGCGACGACGCGCGCTTTCTAGCGGACGACCTGAGCGGCCCAGTGCTGGCGGTGACGCGCGCCGGCGACGGTCAGCTCTACGCCGCCACGGCCGCGCCCGGCCGCGTTTGGCGCATCGTCGAGGGCAAGGCGCCCGAGTCGGTGCTCGAGGTCGACAAGCCGCTGGTGGTGGCGCTGTTGCCGGTCGGCAAGGGCACGCTGGTGGCGCTGACCGCGCCCGATGGCGGCGCCGAGGTCATCGAGCTCGCGAGCAAGAAGCACGAGGCCATCCTCGCCAAGGACGCCAAGCTGCTGCTCGCCGGCGCCGTGCTGGACGACGTGGTCTATGCCGTCGGCGGCGGCGAGGAGGGTGTGCTCTTGAAGCTCGCGCCCGGCGCCAAGGCCTTCGAGGTAGTGGCCAAGGTCAAGGAGCCGCAGCTTCGCAGCGTCGCGGTCGGCAAGCGCGGCGGCGCCGTGCGCATCGTCGTCGGTGGGGGCGAGGAGGGCGTGCTGTACGACGTCGTGGGCGGCAAGGCGCGCGCGCTGCTCGACGCGGCGGCCGGCGAGATCACCGCGGTCGCGCTCGGGCCGGATGGCAGCGTCTACGCGGCGGCCGTCGACGGCGAGGGCAAGCTCAGCAAGGGCGCCACCAGCAAGGAGAAGGAGGAGAGCGACGACGACAAGAAGGCAGGCAAGAAGAAGGCGCGCAAGGTGAAGAGCGCCGAGATCTGGCGCGTCGACGCCGCCGGACACGCGAGCATCCTCTGGCAGTCGAAGGCGCACGGCGCCTACGCGCTGGCGCTCAAAGATGGTCGTCTGCTCGCCGGCACCGGCCCGCTCGGCCGCCTGCTCGAGCTCGACCCGAGCGGCGACGGCACGCCCGGGGTGCGCACCCGCATCGCCGACCACGACGAGATCACCAGCCTGTTCCTCGACGGCAAAGACCTGCTGTTCGGCACCTCGCACGGCTCCGGCGTGGCGCGCCTGGGCGGCAAACGCGCGAGCGCGAGCTACACGAGCGCGGCGCTCGACGCCGAGGCGCTCGCGCGCTACGGCCAGGCCGCCGCGCGCTCGAGCGGCGCGGTGAAGCTGAGCGTGCGCAGCGGCAACACCAAGGAGCCAAACGACACCTGGTCGGCGTGGGGCCCGGCGACGTCGGCGCCACCCGGCCAGTACGCCCAGGTGCGCGCCGAGCTGTCGACCGGCGCGACCGTGTCCGGCGTGTCGTTGAGCTACCTGGTCGACAACCGCCCTCCGTCGGTCGAGCGCGTCGACGTGCTTGCGCCCGGCTGGAAGGTGGTGGCCAACCTGCGCGAGCCCCCCGAGACCCGCTCGGTGACGCTGAACGAAAAGCCGTTCGCCAAGTTCCTCGACCGGCGCGGCGGCCAGAACCCTACACTCGGCGAGCGACCGTTCGCCAAGCAGAGCTTCGACGTCGGCTACCGCACCGTCTACGCGTGGGTGGAAGACCCGGACGACGACGCTCTGCGCTACCGCTTCTTCCTCGGGCGCGTCACTGGCGCAGCCGGCGAGGTCAAGGCCTGGAGCCCGCTCAAGGGTTGGTCGGAGGAGCCCTTCACCTCCTTCGAGGCGAGCCGGCTGGCCGACGGGCAGTACCGCGTCAAGGTCGAGGTCGACGACGTGCTGACCAACGGGCCGAGCCGCCGTCTCACCGATGGCGACGTGGGGCCGGTGTTCGTCGTCAGCCACGCGGTGCCGCGCATGACCGGCGCGAGGGCGGTGCGCGACAAGGGCAGGGTCAAGGTGACGCTCGACGTCGCCGGCACGCTGCCCTTGACGGTGGTGCGCTGCTCGGCGGGCGCCGAGGAGTGGGTGCCGCTCGATCCCAAAGACGGCATCACTGACGGCCCGCAGGAGTCCTTCGAGGCAGCGCTCGAGGCGGGCAGTGCCATCGAGGCGGTCTCGTGCGAGGTCTACGACGAGGCGCTCAACTTCGGCCGCATCGACATCCCGCTTTCGTAAGCCCTCACCGGATGCCGGGGGCCTTCGGCAGGTCCGGCCGCGGCGCGCCGCGCGACAAGAGCGCGAAGCCGATCAGCTTGTAGAGCAGGCGCGCGCCCACGTTGGCGTCCCAGGAGGAGCCGAGCTCGTCGTCTGCCAGCGCCGGGTCGGGCGCGACCTCCACGACGTCGAGGCCAACGATGCGCTTGCCGGCGTGTACCAACAGGTCGCACAGCGCGACCAGCTCGTCGAACGACAGCCCGCCGGGCACCGGCGTGCCCGTGCTCGGGCACTGGGAGGGCTCGAGCCCGTCGATGTCGACGGTCAGGTACACGTTCTCGGGCAGCTCGTTGATGATGGCCGCGCACACCGTGGGCCACTGGCCGGACAGGCGGGCGCCGCGCAGGTGGGCGTCGAAGTAGGTGGTGACGCGGCCGGGCTGCGCCTTGATGAAGTCGACCTCGGCGTCGCAGAAGTCGCGGATGCCCACCTGTACCAGCCGCACGTTCGGCATGCGTTCGACGACATTCCTCATCACCGAGGCATGCGACCAGGCGAAGCCCTCGTAGGCCTCGCGCAGGTCGGCGTGCGCGTCGATGTGCAGCACGCCAAGGCGCCGCTCGCCCATCGCGGCCGCCGCCGCCGCGATGGCGCCGTAGCTGACCGAGTGATCGCCGCCGAGCACCACCGGCACGCGGCTGTCGCGCAGCAGCGCGGTGCAGCGCTCGGTGACCTCTCGGTTGACGCGCAGGCACGCCTCCTCGACCAATTGGGCGTCGGCGGGCGGCGGTGCCGCGCCGGAGGTGACGGCGTCGATGCAGCGGCAGGCGGCCTGCCGCGCGGCGCGGTCGAGCTCGGGCAGCCAGGGGAAGCCGGCGTCCTGCGCGATGCCGCCCTCGAACGGGCGCCCCACGTCGGCGTCGAGCAGATCGACCTGGTGGCTCGCAGCAAGGACCGCGGCCGGGCCGCGCGCGGTACCGGCCGCGAACGACACGGTGGCCTGGAAGGGCACCGGCACCACGACAACCCGAGCGTCCGCCACCGGGGTGTCGAGGCCGAAGAGGCCGCTGCCCTTTGGGGCCGGGCCGTTCACGTCGATTGCCATGGATCGTTCCCGCAGGTGCTACGTTTGTAAGCTGTTTGTAGGGGCAAGGGGGGTTGGTGTGCCGTCGATCCCATGGCACGCCGGGTCGGGCATGGGAACCTGGGCGAGAGCGAGCGGAAGGGCGCAGCACGGATGGCGGACGAGCAGCTGGCACCGATAGCGACGTCCTTCTGGACCAACGATGAGGGCTGGCAAGTGGCCTGGCCCGCGGCGCTCGGGCTCGCCGTCGTCGTGCATGCCTTCGCGTTCATGGGCGCCGCCAAGACGCCGCCGAAGAGGGTCGACCCGCCCATCGAGATGGCGATCGCCATGCCGCCGCCGCCGCCGGAGCCACCGCCGCCGGAGCCCGAGAAGCCCAAGCCCAAGCCCAAGCCCAAGGAGCTGCCGCCCGAGCTGCCACCGCCGCCGAACGAGACCACGCCGCCGGAGACGCCGCCGACGGAGGTGCAGCCGGTCACTGGCGTCACCGCCGACAGCGTGGTCGGCGAGAGCACCTCGGGCATGAACGTGCGGGTCGGCAACACCACCTTCGGCAAC
Organism: Deltaproteobacteria bacterium; assembly: GCA_016177705.1. GTDB lineage: Bacteria > Myxococcota > UBA727 > UBA727 > VGSZ01 > JACOUT01. Next base: position 677,204 of record JACOUT010000009.1, on the reverse strand, counting down.
CCGGACGAGGAGCCGTTCGTCCAGCCGAAGGACGTCCAGCAGATCACAGGCCCGGCCTTCGACCTGTCGGCCTATCGCAAGACCGTGTTCGACATCCTGAACCGCGAGAAGCGCTACCCGCGCAAGGCCAAGGTGCTGCAGCTCCAGGGCCGCTGCGTGGTCAACCTGGCGCTCAACCGCGACGGCTCGCTCGCCGAGCCGCCGAAGCTGCTCGGCAAGGGCACGGGACATCCGGTGCTGGACGAGGAGTGCCTGCGCATGGCCAAGTCGGTCAAGTACCCGCCCATCGTCGGCGAGGTGACCGAGCTGCCGGTGCGTGTGCGCCAGCCCATCGAATTCACCATCCTGGATCCGTGACGGTGCTGCACGTTCGGCTGCTCGCGATCGGGGCCGTCTGCCTGGCGCTCGCGCTTGCTGGGTGCGCGCAGACGGTAAAGGTGCGCGTCGACGGCCCGCACACGGCGGCCAAGCTCGGCGAGGTGGCGCTCGGCCAGGTGCCATCCGAGGGTGCGCCCGTCGAGGTGCCGGTCGGTCTGGCGGCCGTTCCCTACGAGGTGCGCCAGGGCGAGCAGGTGGCCACGGGTACCATCGCGCGCACCGAACCGAACCCATGGCTGCTCGGCGCCGGCCTCGGCGCGGTCGCCTGCTGCGTGCCGAGCGCGCTCGTGCTCGGCTTCTGCATCGCGAACCCGGGCCTGCTGGCCGCGCCGGCGCTCCTCGCCGTCGGCATCGGCGATCTCGGCGCCCTGACGGCCTCCTGCGTGGCGCCGTCATGGGCCACGCTGCCGGTGCTGTCGGGCTGTGGGGCGCTCGGGCTCTCGCCCGCGCTCCTCGGCCTGGTCGCTGACGCGCCCCCTGCCGAGGTCACGCTGCCTGCCCCGACCGGCGCCGCCGCTCCCGGCAACGACGGCGCCGCAGCGCCGAGCGCGGAGGTCGCGTTTTGAGGCGCCATCTCACCTGGCGGTCGCTCGCCACCGCGCTGTGCGCGCTGTGCGGAGCGTGCGCGCCCATCGAGGGCCCGGTCACCGTCGAGGCGCTGGTCTCGGACCCGGACGCCGAGGGCGGCGCCCGCCTCGACGACGTAGTGCTGACCACGGTCACCGACCTGCGCGCCGGCCAGGGCGCCGACTTCGACGTGGTCGGCGGCCTGCGCATGGTCTCCGACCGTGTCATCGAAGCCGCGGCCGCCGCCGACAGCGACCAGGACATGCGCGAGCGCGCGCGCGGCGACGACATCGGCCACGCGATCGCCGCGCGCATGTCGTTTGACGGCACCCGCTGGCAGGCCGAGGACTTCCAGACGCTGACCATGTTCTCTGCCTTCGCCGGCTTAGAGAACGCTTGGCGCTACGCCGAGGAGGTGGGCGACGACTCGGGCGCCACCGGTGACGCGGCGCTGGTCGGCCTCGAGGCCACTGCGGTCGCGTCCGAGGGCTTGCCCATCTCGATCATGACCAGCGACAACGCCGCCTATGCAGCACCGCTCGACGGCTGGCTGCTCTTGCGCGTGGCGCTGCAAGACGGCGTGCCCTTCGCAATGAGCGAGCACATCCTGGCGCACGAGTACGGCCACCGCTTCTTTCACAAGAACGTCTACGACACCGACGCGGCGTTCGCGTTCTACAAGAAGCGCTTCGGCGAGGGGACCGAGGCGGAGGCGCGCGCCATCCGACTCACGCAGGGCGTCGACGAGGGGCTCGCCGACCTGTTCTCGCTCGGCGCCACGGGCGACAAGGGCGGCATCCCGCGCACCTTCGAGGCTGCCGGCAGCGTGTTTGCCGCCGAGGCGGCGCGCCGCGACCTCGAGGGCGCCTTCGCCGACGCCGCCACCTACGCGGGCCTGCGCGAGCAGACCGTCGACACCGAGCTGTCGGGCGGCTGCGGCGCGCAGCAGACCGGCGACCTGTTCGCGCAGGCGAGCTTCAACTTCTACTGTCTCGGCACCGTGCTGGCGCGCTCGCTGTGGGACGCGAGCGACCGCGACGTCGAGGTGCTGCGCGGCGAGGTGCAACCGGCGGTGCGCCGCGCGCTCTCACGCATGGGCGAGGCGATGGGCGAAAGCGGCGACTTCGACCTCGACGTGCTGCTCGAACCCATCGCCGCCGAGCTGCCGCCTGGCGCCCGGCGCGACGCCGCCTGCGCCGCCTTCCGCGACAAGTTCGGCGAGTTGGTGGACCAAGAGAGGGTGCCGACGTGCTTGTGAGCGCGCTTCTGTTGGTCGCAGGAGCCACCGGCGAGCCGCCGGCCCCGGTGTGGCGCCTCGACCTGCCGGTGGCGCTGGTGGCGCAGGCGCCCGCTTCAGGCGTCGACACGCGCGTGGTGCCGTGGCTCGGCGTGCGCGTGGCGCGCATGCTCGACGCGCCGAACGACCAACTGCTGGTGTTCGGCGGCGACGCCGCGGCGATGCTCGGCTTCGGCCCGAACGAGGGCACCTCCAAGGTGAGAGCCTCGCGCTTCGGCGCGACGCTCGAGGGCCGCGGCCTGGCAGCGTTGAACGCCTTCCACACCGCGACTGTCTGGGTACGGCCGTACGGCTATGGCGCGCTGCAGGCCGGCGGCGCCATCTCGACCTTGAGCGCCTACGCCGACCAGAGCTTGCGCTTGCTGCCGGTTTGGGGGCTCGGCGCGGGCGCTGGCCTCGAGCTGACCGTGCACGTGGTCGCGTTGCGCGTCGAGCTCGGCGCGGGCGTGCGCGATGGCGCCTTCGCGCTCGACTCGCGCCTGGCGGTCGGCGCGGCCTTCTGATCTATGCCTCCGACGGCGCGCTAGAGCTCGAACATCAGCAGGCGCAGGATCTGGAGCTGGTCCGGGTGGCTGCCTGGCTCCTGGTGGAACGAGGAGTAGACCACGCGCCCGACGCCGTGGTCGAAGCCGATGATCTGTGGCGAGCCGGTGACCACCGTGCCGTCCATCAGCGGGCTGTCGGCGGTCAGATAGACGTCGACGTCGGGGCCGGCCGACACCATCACGCTCCAGGTCTCGAGCGCGTAGCGCAACGTCGCGTCGCTCCTGCCGAGGCCGGCGACCAGGCCCGTGTCCACCACCAGCGCAGGCAGCGCGGCGGCGATGGCGCCGCGGTCGCCGGCGCTGCGCACCAGGTCGTCGCCGTAGAAGTCGGCGGCGTCTGGCCAGGTGACCTCGATCAGGTCGTAGGCTTGATCCGAGGCGTGCAGGCTGCCGCCGTCGGCGACGAAGGCGCGAAGACGATCCTGCATGGCAGTGCTCGCCAGGTAGCTCGGCTCGGCGGAGCGGCAGTTCAGGAACAGGATGCGGTAGTCGCGCACGCGCTCGTCGGGGCCGAGCAATTGCTCAGCCCAGTCGGCGTCGAACAGATCGATGTCGGCCGGGTCGACACCGACGTCGTCGAGCACCTCCTCGACGTGGTCGTACAGGCTGCCGCGCACCACCGCGATGCGCAGCTCGTCGGGCACCAGGCCGCACTCGTCCTCGGGTAGCTCGAGGACGTCGCCAGGTGGGATCGCCACCGTTCGCGTGCTGACGAAGCTGCCCTTGGCGATCACCAGCGTCTGCAAGCCGGAAGGCACGCCTTCGAGCAGGAAGCGACCCTCGACGTCGGTGAGCTGGAAGATCTCCGCCGCGCCCGCCGGCGTGATGCTGGCGCGCGCGTCGATGAGCCACCCGCTGCCGTCGGGCGCACACACGCGTCCGCGCACCGCGCCCGCCTCGAGCGGCGGCGCGATGGCACAGGCGCCGCCGACGTCGACGTCGGTCTGCTCGCCGTCGGTCACCGTGATCTCCTCTGCCCGCGAGAAGCCTGGTGCGCTCACCGCCAGGACGTGGGTGCCGACCGGCACCGACGCGAAGGCGAAGCGGCCCTCGCCGTCCGTGGTGTCCTCGAGCACCGTCTGGTCGGCCAGCAGGATGCTGACCGTGGCGCCGACCACCAGCTCCTCGACGTGGCGGTTGCACACGCGGCCGATGACGCTGCCGGCCGCGTCGTCCGGCAGCTCGCGGCATGCCTGGTCGTCGACCACGGCGACCGCGCCCGACCGCACGTCGACGCGCTCGCGGCGATCGCCGGGCAGCACCACGGTGGCGAGGCCGGCGGGCACGTCCTCGAAGAGGAAGGCGCCGTCGTGGTCGGCGACCTCGAGGCGCTCGTCACCCTCCAAGCGCAGCTCGACGGTGACGCCGGCTGCGGGCACGCCGCTCTCGGGCAGGCACGCCACCCCTGTCACCGAGCCCGGCGGCGCGATCAACGGCTCGACATCGCAGTCGCAGGCGGCAAATGGGAGGAGCGTGAGGGCCGAGACGAGCAGCACGCAGCGCATGGCGGCCCGGTAGTCGAGCGCGCGGCCGCAGGAAACGCCGGCGTTTGCCCGACGTGACGCGCGTCAACCGTGTCAGGATCTGGCGGGTGTGAGCGCCAGCGGCCCGGCCAGCACGACACCGGCGGCATCGGTCAGCGTCAGCTCGAGCACCCAGTCGCCCTCGGCGACGCGGTAGCGGATGACGATGGTGGCCTCGGTGCCGTCGTCATCCGTGCCGGTCATCTGATCCAACCAGTTGTGGTGGGTGGGGGTGTAGCCAAGCGCGCTCGCCTCCGTGACGTCGAGGAAGGTGTCGCCCGCCGCGGCTGTCAGGCGCAGCGGCTCGTAGGGGTACTCTTTGTACATCACGTCGGGCTCGCCGATGGGGCGGCGCTCGATCCGCACGCAGGCGCCGTCGTCGTCGCTGCCTTGCAGCACGTCGCCCGAGGGGTCGAACACCAAGGGCGCGACGCCACAGCTCGGCGGGCGCGTGCCATCGCCCGGCGCGGGGCCACACGCGGCGACGAGCGAGGTAACGCTCGCGAGCAGCACGGCCGGCAGGACGGGGAGCAGCGCCGGGGACTCGGTGGCCTTCAGGGGAGCGTTGCGTTCGGTACCAGGGCTCATGTGCGAAGCCATCGCACAATCGGTGCCAGCGCGCATGCCGCATCCGTACGCGACCTCGCTGCGACGCGCGCGACGGATTCCGGAGGGGCGCGCTCGAGCGGCACGGACCTCCTCGTGGGAACGATCACGCACCGTCGCGAGTTGTAGCCTGGCAGTGCCCGGGCCCCGGCCCGGCTTTGGAGGGCGCATGCACGAGCCGACCTGCCACCTCCCCGCCACGCCGACGCAGCTCTCGGATCCGGTGCGCGCCGATCGCCGCGGCGGTCCGCGCCGGGTGCGCGCCCGCCGCCATGCGCGCGTCGCCGCCTCGCTGGCGCTGATCGCCGGCTTCCTCGCGCTCACGCTCGACGCCATCACCGCCGACAAAGCACCCGCGGTGTTCATCCTCGCCGGCACCTGGTGCGCGGCGCTCACGCTGGCCTTGTGCGTTGGCGTGGCGAGCTGGCTGTTGCCGTCGCCCCTGCCGTCGTCGAGCCTGGCGCGCGAGCTCGGCGCCGGCAGCGCCTCCGAGCGAAACGCGCTGGTGCTGCCGCTGGTCGCGGTCGCGCTGGTCGGCCCGCTGTCGATCCACGGCGTCATCTCGCTCTTGCTCGGCTGCGGGCCTGGCCCCATCGGCTTCGATGAGTGGGTGATGGCGAGCCTCTTGATCGTCGGCCACGCGCACCTGGTGTTTGCCATCCTGCTCGGTCGGGCCGGCGCCGCGCTGGCGGACAACACCGACCCGATGTCGGCCAAGCGAACCTTGCTCTGGACCGTGGTGACGGCGGGCGTGCCGGGCGCGCTCCTCTACCTGATCCCGCCGATCCTGACGGCGCTCACCGGCGCCGTGCTCCTGCCCGTGCTCTACGCGTGGGCGCGACGGACGCTCGCGGCCGAGCGCGCTCTCCTGGCCCGCTGAGCCTGCACGCGGCGGCGAAGGTGTCCGTCACACGATCGCGCTCGCGCGCCCGATGTCGCCGCGCTACCGTGCCGGTGACGTCGAGCCGGGAGCCCCAATGCTGTCGCTGTTGTTGCTGTCCTCGCTCGCGGCCGCCGAGCCGCTCAAGGTGCTGGTGCTCGACCTCCAGGCCGAGAACGTGCCGGAGTCCACCGCGCGCATCGTGCGCGACGAGATCGCGGTCGACATGAGCCGCGACGATCGGCTGGATGTCCTCTCCACCGAGGATCTGCGCCGCGTGGTGTCGGTGGAGGCCGAGCGCAAGGCGCTCGGCTGCGATGAGCAGACCTGCCTGGCGGAGATGGGTCAGGCACTCGGCGCGCGCTACATCGTGCATGGCAGCGTCGCGCTGCTCGGCACCACCACCATCATCCACCTCAACCTGTTCGACACCGAGGCGAGCCGCTCGGTCGCGCGCGAGACCGCCGAGGCCAAGAGCGCCGACAACCTGTTGCCCGAGCTGCGCTCGGCGCTCGCTCGCGTCCGCTCCCGCATGTTGGGAGCTCCGGCCGCGCCGGCCATGACCGTGCAAGACGACGCTGGGTTCTCGGGCCTGGCCGTCGTCGGTGGCGTCGCGGGTGGCGTGGGGTTGCTCACGCTCGGCGCCGGCGTGGTGCTGATGGGGCTCGCCGCGCCCACCTTCTACGACGTGACCCCTCCACCCGAGGGACCGTCGCCCAACGACCGCGTCGCGGCGCAGGGGCAGGGACAGCTCGGCACCGGCCTGCTGCTCGGGGGCGCTGTGGTCGGCGTCGTCGGGGGCGCGCTGCTGGCGCTCGAGGTGCTGCCATGACGCGCGTTTCGCTGCTGCTCGCGTGCTTCGCGCTCGCGCTCGCAGGGGTCGCCTCGTCGTGCTTCTTCGGCGCTTTGCCCTGCGAGAGCTCGGCGAGCTGCCCAAATGGACAAGCCTGCCGCCAAGGCTCGTGCGTCGCCGAGGGTGAGGGTGAGGGCGAGGGCGAGGGCGAGGGCGAGGGCGAGGGCGAGGGCGAGGGCGAGGGTGAGGGTGAGGGCGAGGGCGAGGGGGAAGGTGAGACCCCCTTGTGCGACGGCCACGACGGACCGCTGACGGTCGCTTCTGGCGCCACCGACTCGCTCGCGACGCGCGCCGCCATGACGGCGGTGGTCACGGCCAACGCCGGCACCAACATCGTGCAGGTGCAGAGCACGGTCGGCTTCGAGGTCGGCAGCCGCGCAGTGCTGGTGCAGAGCCTCGGCCCCACCGCGGGGCGCTTCGACGTCGTGGAGGTGCGCACCATCAACCCCGCCACGGGCACGCTGACGGTGGCGCGGCCGCTCAACCAGACGTACGGCAACACGGGCGCGCAGTTGGTCGAGGCACCGTGCTTCACCGGCGTCACCGTCGCCGGCACGCTGTCCACGCGAGCGTGGGATGGGACGGTCGGGGGCGTGCTCGCGTTCTTCGCCACCGGCGCGGTCACGGTCGACGGCACCATCGGCGTCGACGCACTCGGCTTCCGCGGCGGCCAACCGGCGCCGCCGATGCCCGGTCCCGTGGGGGGCCAGGGTGGCCCCGGCAGCGTGGCCGCGCCGCTCACGGGCGCGTGTGACACCGGCAGCGCCACCGCCCTCGACGGCACTGCCGGCACCGTCGACGATGCCGCGCTGAGCGCCGCCGGCGGCGGCAACGGCTATTTCGACTTCTGTGTCGCCGGCAAGGGTGGCAGAGGCGGCATCAAGACCGCCGCGCCCGCCAACGCCACGCCGGGCAATGCGGGCGAAGGGCCGAACGGCGGCGCGGGCGGCGCCCAAACAACGCGCGCCGGCGGCGGCCAGGCGCCGCTGATCGGGCTTGGCTTTGGCGGCGGCGGCGGCAGCGGCAACAGCGGCTTGCCTGGCCACGGTGGTGGCGGTGGCGGCGGCGGCGGCGGCGGCGCCGGCAACGGCTGCGTCGGCGGCGTCGGCGGTGACGTCGGTGGCCAAGGGGGCGGCAGCGGCGGCGGCGGCGGCGGCGGCAACGGCGGCGGCGCGATCTTCATCACGGCGAACCGCTTTCTGGGCGCGGGCCTCCTCTCGGCGAGCGGCGCCGCCGGGGCTACCGGCGGCTCGGGTCAGCAGGGCGGCGCCGGCGGCAAGGGCGGCGACGGCGGCGCCTGCACTGGCGGTGAGGGCGGCGGCGGCGGCGGCGGCGGTGGCGGTCAGGGCGCAGGAGGCGGCAACGGCGGCGGCGGGGGGGCCGGCGGCGCCGGCGGCACCGTGTTCCTCCGAACCACCGTCGGCACCTTCCCGGTCACGCGCGTCGACGGTGGCGGGGTCGGCGACGGCGGCGGCGGCGGCCAGGAAGGGGCGGGTGGGACCCCCGGCGCGGGAGGCTTTGGCCGGCCGACCAGCTTCACCTACGTCAATGGCTCCTCGGGCACAGCCGGCGCCTTCGGGTTCGCCGGCACGCTCGGCTTGGACGGATCGGCCTCCGTGCCCGGCCAGGTCGACGCTTCGACCTTGCCGTGACGGTCAGGTCAGGTCGTCGACATCAGCCCCCGGCCATGAACTTCATCGGGTCGTCGAAATAGCCCATCTCCTGGTAGCCCTTCTCCGACTCCTGCCAGCCGCCGGCGTGCCACGCCTTGGCCTCGTCGAGTTGGCTCTGCACCCAGGTGGACGGCGGCTTGTCGCGCTCCCACAGCATCATCATGAAGCGCGGCATCACCAGCGTCTCGACGCCGGTGCCGGCGGCGGAGCGCATGTTCGCCAGCCACTCCTCGGGCGTGAGCAGGCGGTCGGACACCGACGGATCGATCACCATGCGCCGCGGGCCGTCCTTGCCCTCGACGTGCAGGCAGACCGCGACGTGGTTGACCACCACCGAGTAGCCGGTTCGCGACTTGTCGCGCTCGATGACGAGGTCGCCGCCCTTGGTGATGGCCCAGAGCTTCTCGGTGAGGACACCCCGCTCCTCGAGCATCTTGGCCACGGTGTGCGCACGAAAGAAGCAGCCGTCGGCGACGAAGCTCCAGGGGATGTCGGCCGAGGCCGCGGCCTTGCAGAGCTGCTCGGCCTCCGCGAGCGGCACGGCTGCGCGAAGCGCACCTGCGCCCTTGGCCAACAGCGCCTCTCGCAGGCGCAGCGAGAAACCTGCTGGGAGCGGGCGCTGGGAGGTCGAGGAGGGCGGGCCGCCCGCGATCGCCTCGGCGGCAGCCTTGGCGTCGTCGAGGCGTTGGCCTGCCAGCGCCACCACCGCCTCACGCAGCGCGATGCGCTCGGCAGGGGAGGTGGGCGACGCCGGGCTCGCGTCGAGGATGCCGAGCGCGAGGCCAACGTCCTTCGGGATCTCGGCGCCGAAGACGGCGCGGAGCTGTTGCAGGCGGGCGGCCGACACCGCGGTCATGATCGAAGTATCGCCGGCGCGGGGCCTTTGGCGCCATGGCGACGGGAGTTGGACGCGAGGCAGCGGCATGCGATGCGCCTTCCATGAGCCGCGCTCCTGGTGCCGTCGTCCTTTCGTTGATCGCGGTGGTGCTCGCCGTCGCCTGCCTCGACGACCAACTGCTCCCCGGCGAGGGTGAAGGCGAGGGCGAAGGTGAAGGAGAGGGCGAGGGCGAGGGTGAGGGCGAGGGTGAGGGTGAGGGCGAAGGTGAGCAACCGTGCGCCTTCTCCTCGGCCGGCAACGCCGACAAGGACCGCGTGGTGGTGGTGAGCCACGCGACCAACGGCGGCACCACGGTGCGCACGCTCACGCTGTCCGGCACCACGCTGACCGACGACGGCACCCGCCTCGACGTCGGCACCGACGTGCGTCGCATCGAGTTCGTGCCCGACGGCAGCCTGCTGCTCGCGCTCGGCGAAGACGGCCTCCTGGTCAGCGTCGCGGTGGCGGCGGTCGATGACCTCACGGTGATCGACACGCTGGCGCTGCCCGCCGCCGGCTACGGCGATCTGCGCCTTGCCGACGACGGGCGGCGCGCCTGGGTAGTCGGCAGCAACGTCACCGAAGACACCAGCGGCGTCTACCTGGTCGAGGTCGCGTGCGACGGCACGCTGACGCAGGAGACCACCGCGACCTACGGCTTGCGGCTCTCGGCCTCGATGGCGCCGCTCGGCGGCGGGCGCGCCGTGCTGCTCGGCGGCCAGGCGGTCTTCGACCCCGTCGACAACGACGACACGCGCCTCATCGACCTCGGCCCGCCGGTGAGCGAAGTGGCCGCGTTCGACCTGTGGAGCGACGCGGTGGGCGCGACCCGCATCGCGGCCAGCCCCGACGGCACCAGGGTCGCCGTGCCGAACAACTCGATGTTCTCGACGCTCGCCGGCTCGGTGCGGCTGTTTTCGGTCGCGGGCGACGTCGTCGCCGAGCTGGACGCCGCCACCGGTCTGCAGACGCCGAGCGAGGTGGTGTTCTCGCCGGACGGCGCGCTCTTGCTGGTGTCCGACTGGGAGGCGGACGCGGTGCACGTCTTCGACGTCAGTGGCGACACGCTGGCGCCGGCGGGGCAGGTGACCGGCGTCGGCCTGGCGGAGCACCTGGCGATGGTGCGCCGCGGCGTCACCAGCGGGCTCGTGCTCGCGGCCGCCACCAACGCCGTCGGCAACGTGCAGCTCCTCCAGATCGGCGCCGGCGGCGTCACCGATCTCGGTCAGCTCGACCTCGGCGACGGCATCGAGGACATCCCCTGGACCATCGCGGTGCAGCCGTGAGCCGACGCGCGCTCCGCTCCGCGCGAAGGGTGTGACGCATGGACCCTGCCACCCCTCCCGTCTCGGCCGCCCCTGCCGAGCTGCTTGCGGCCCTCGATCGGGCGACCATGGTGAAGAACGGGCTTCTGACCTTGGCCCTCCTGGCCGCGGTCTTTGCGGCGCGCTGGCTGGTGATGCGCGCGCTCAAGAAGCGCGGCCTGCGCCCCGACGAGCTGCGCCGCATCACCGGCAGCACGCGCTCGGCCATGCTCGCCGTGCTGGCCGTAGGCACCGGCGCCCTCTGGTTCGACGAGCTGAAGCTGTTGGCGCTCTCGCTCGCCGCCGTCGCCGCTGCCGTGGTGCTCGCGACCAAGGAGCTGATCATGTGCGCGGGCGGCTCGTTCCTGCGCTCGTCGTCGCGCGCCTTCGAGGTGGGCGATCGCGTCGAGCTCGGCGGTGTCCGTGGCGACGTCGTCGACACCACGCTGTTCACCACCACCATCCTCGAGGTGGGGCCGAGCACGGTCGGGCATCAGCGCACCGGGCGCGCGGTGACGGTGCCAAACAGCATGATCTTCACGCACCCGATCACCAACGAGTCGTACACCGACGTCTTCCTGCTGCACTCCTTCGCCGTGTGCGTGCGCGCGGACGCGCGCTGGCGCGACGCCGAGCGCGCGTTGCTCAGTGCCATGGAGGCCGAGATGCACCGCTACGCCGACGAGGCGCTCCGCTTCTTCGAGCGGGTGGCGAAGGAGCAGCACATCGACGTGCCGCCGCAGCAGCCGCGCGTGTTGGTGCAGGTCGAGCCGGCCGACACGCTGCGCCTGTGGTGCCGCCTGCCGGCGCCGGCGCGCGAGAAGGGCACGGTGGAGCAGGCGGTGCTGCGCCGCTTCCTCGACGCCACGCAGGGCACGACAGCGCCGGCACCGCCGACGTGAGTGCCGGCCGCAACGCTCAGGGGCAGCTCGAGCAGGCGGCCGGGTAGAACAGGCCGTCGTCGTGGCCGAGCTGCACGTCGACGACGGTGGCCCCGTCGGCTTCGAGCGTCAGCGTCGCGCTGCCGGCGCGCACGTGCGGCTGCGGATCCTCGGCGGTGCGACCAGGGACCGGCGCGAACAGCTCCACCGTGTAGTCGCCGGGCGGCACGTTCAGCACCGCAAAGACGCCGTCGGCCGAGGTCGAGGTGCGAAACAGGTCCGGGAGCTGGTTGGTGAAATAGCCCGTGTAGGCGTCGGTCGACACGTGACAGTCGGCGTCGCGCACCACCACCTGCGCGTTCTCGAGCGGCTCCCCGTCGCAGCCGAGCGCGCGCCCCGCGACGGCGCCGTTGCCCGGCGCGATGTCCTTCTGGAAGGTGAGCTGCAGCAGGCTCTTGCTGCCCTCCGAGATCGACTGGAAGTGCGCCTCCACGGGATCCTCGGGAGAGAACACCTCGTGCACGCCGGTGGTGGGCAGCGCGCCTTCGGGGCGCGTGGCGCGGTAGCTGGTGGGCGTGCACAGGAGCACGGTCTCGGTGACGATGCCGTCGTCGTCCATGGCGACCTCACGGCTCTGTCCCTGCAAGCTGTCGTCGGCGAACAAGGTGACCGACGCGCCCGGCACCGGTACCTGGTCCTGGTAGTCCGTCACCTGGATCTCCACCGACGCCTCTGTCTGGCAGCGCGGATCGACGTTGTCGGCGACCTCCTCGCCTGGCGTCCAGCACGACACGTCGCCGGCGAGCTCTGCCGGCGCGGGCAGCAGGAACTGCTCGTACCAGTCGCCGTCGCACGAGGTGTTCTCAGGCGTGGGTTCGCGGCAGGAGAGCGTCGTGGCGATGAGCAGGGCCGCGCCCGCCCTGGTGACGAGGTGGGTGGAGGTCATACCTCGGGTGTTCGCCCATCAGGTGCGCGTCGTCGAGGGGGAGCGGCGGTACCCGGTAGTCCATGGTGGTACCGGCGCGCGCGTATCGGGCGAGCGGCCGACAGGGGCGATCGACCGACGGGCTACGCCTTCGCCGTGGCCGAACCTCTCCTTGTCGAGGGAGGCGTGCGTGGCAGTGCTGACGCGCACAGGATTGACGGCTCTCCTGCTGGCTGCGTGTGGCTGCCAGGTCGAGAGCCTGTTCCCGGAGCGCGTCGGCGATGGCGCCGCCCGCCTGACGGTGCGCAACGCGGGCGTGCTGCTCTCGGTCATCAACAGCGACACCACCTGCGGCTTCGCCAGCGACTCGGTGGTGGACGGCTACACGGTCGAGGGGGAGGTGGGCCAGGTTGGCACCGTCACGTGGACGGTGGCCGACTGCGAGATCGACTTCGGCACCGACCCGGCGGCCGAACCGGTCGCCGTCGACAGCGACTGCACCGGCGCCGAGACGCGCGTCAAGGGCCGCGTCATCGTCGACGCGACCCGCACCATCGAGGGCCTGCTCACCGGTAACCCGGCGACGCCGGTGGTGCCCCTGTCGCCCGACGCCGTCACGCTCACGATGCACGCGGTCGCCTTCGGCTACCGCGCCGAGATGGCGGGGTCGGCGGCGAGCGCGCTGATGAAGCAAGCGGTCATCGACGTGCAGGCCGGCGTGCACCTAGCGAGGAGCGCGTCGCTCGGCGTCTGTTCCATCCCGACCAGCGCGGTCACGCTCGAGTCGCTGGTGGTCACCGACGCGGCCTACGAGATCGACGACGGCGAGGGCCACGTGTTCGATGTGCCGGTCGCGCGCGCCGACATCACGGCGCAGGTGGGCTCCTATCGTGAGCGCGAGAACGAGATCGGCGGCAGCATCACGGTGTGGGACGACAGCGTCGATCTGGCGCACGATCCCCGGCTCGACCCGGAGTACGACCCGCAGGCGTTCGTCGACAGCTTCGCCTGCGTCGACGACCTGGAGTTGCCCATCGAGTACACCTGCGAGTCGCTGGCGCCTCGCCTCGCCGAGGGCGCCGCCAAGCTGACCATCAACACGGTCGGCAACCTGGTGTCGGCCTTCTCCAAGGACACCACCTGCGGCATGAAGAGCGCGGCGGTGCGCGCGGCGCGCGAGGTCACCGGCACCGTGGGGCGCGACGGCGGCACCGTCACCTACCGCATCGATGAGCCTTGCGTGATCGACTTCGGCGAGGGCCGCGAGCTGCCCGGCGACTGCGGCGGTGCCGGGCCGGTCATCTCCGGTCGCGCCGCGTTCACCGGCAGCCTCGAGGTGCGCGGCCGCCTCACCGGCAACGCCGACGAGCCGATCATTCCGACCGTGCGCGACGCACCGACGTTGCGCTTCCGCCTGGTGCTCGAGGACGCGAGCGTGCAGGGCAGCAGCCCCGAGGTGATGGAGGTGGCGCATGGCGCCGTCACCGGCGTGATGCGCCCGCGCATGGCGATCGACACCGCCACCGGCGCCTGCGCCATCGACACGCCGGTGGTGGCGTTCGAGGACATCGCGTGGGAGCCCGGCACCGAGGCGACCATCCACGCCGGCGGCAACGCGCTCGGCATCACCATCGACGGCTCGAGCCTGGAGGCGCAAAACGGCAAGAAAGGCGAGCGCGAGAACTACTTGGCGGGCGAGATCACGGTCGGCGGCGAGAGCTATGCGATTCCGCTCGACGGCGGCGCGCCGGTGCTCGACCCGAGCTACGACGCCGCCGCGTTCCGCGACTCCTGGCTGTGCGGCGACACCGTGCGCGAGCCGCAGTCCGACCAGGACTGCAACATGCACCAGGTGATCGCCGACGGCGTCGCGCGCCTCGTCATCCAGACCGCGGGCACGGTGGCCAGCGCCATCAACTCCGACGACGCCTGCGGCTTCTCGAACAAGATGGACGTGCTGAAGAACCCCACGCGAGTCGAGGGACAGGCGGGCGAGATGGGCTCGCTCACCTGGGCGGTGCAGGGCTGCAACCTCGGCCCGGGCGCGACGCCCACCGTCTACGCGACCGACTGCGCGGGCGGCGTCACGCACTGGGCCGGCTCCGCGAACATCGCCTCGACGCGCACGGTGCGCGGCATGCGCGAGGACGTCGAGGTGTTCCTGCTCGGCCGCGTCGCTGATTCCATCGCACCGCAGAGCCCGGAGTCGGTAGACCTGTGGCTCACCGACGTCGCGCTCGGCGAGTTCGCCTCCTGGGCGCTCGCACCCGGCCAGCAGGAGCCGCTCGGCGTGCTGACCATCCACGACGGCACGCTCAACGCCTTCTTGAAGCCCGTCACGGGCTGGGACGAGGGGCAACAGCGCTACGTGATCCCGACGCCGGTCGCGACGCTGCAGGGCGTGCGCCTGTCGAACGCGCGCGCCACGCTGCAAGCGCAGGGCATGACCTTCGAGATCGACATCGCCGACACCGACCTGTTCGCGGTCAACGGTCAGGCCGGCTTGTCGGAGAACACCATCGCCGGCACCGTCACCATCGACGGCGACGTCGTCGGGGTGGGCGGCGCGCTCAACCCCGACTACGACCGCGATCAGATGGCGGCGAGCTGGGCGTGCAACGTCGCTCCCGACATGGGGGCGTGCGCGCAGGTCGGTCGCTCCGACGTCGGCCTCGGCGCGCTCCTGCTGCTCGCGTGCTGGGTGCGAAGGCGCCGCCGCTAGGGCGTGTCCGGTCGCGCCGGGCTCACAGATCGGAGGTGGTCGGTCCCGCTGGCGGCGTCGCGCCACCCGGCGCCGCACCGGCATTGCTGTCGATCAGGTTGCCGTTGGCGTCGATGTGGATGCCGACGCGGTCCGACAGCGACTGCGGGTAGGTGCGTGAGGCGCGGTCGGCGGCATCGGCCATGCGCTGCTCGTCGCCGTTCATCATGGCCGCGCCGAGCCCGACCACGAGCGCAACGCCGCTGACGGTGCCGGTGACCGCCATCGAACCGAACGCGACCTCGGATGGCAGCGGGTCGATGAACAACAGGAACGGCGAGGCGAGGAAGCCGAGCATGCCGACGCCGAACACGGCCATGGACCCGCCGCTCACCGCCTGCAGCGGCGCCGCCTTGTCGCGCGCCTCGAGATAGTCGCGGATGGCCTTGGCGGTCGGCGACTCGTCGTCGACGGCGGGGGCCAGGTCTTCCGGCCAGTACACGCGGTCGCCGCCGTGCAGGAAGATGTGGGAGTACTCGCGCGAGTCGGGCGCGTAGGTCTTGAAGTACGCGGCGCGCAGCTCGTACGCGTCCTTGTCGGTGGGCGCGCGCGGGATCTCGAGGTGGGGCAGCGGCGTGGCGCAGGCGGCGGCCAGCAGGACGGCGGCGGCGAGGGCGACGGTTCTCATGCCTCCCACCTAGCCCATCGGGGGGTGGCCGCAACCCGTGGTCGACGTCCGCTCGCTCGATTGGCCGGCGCCGACGCAGATCCCTTTCGCCGGCAGGGCGGATCCGAGTAGCGTCCGCGCCCGAGGCGCCATGAACCCAAACGTTTGTTCTTTCTCACTTCGAGCTGCCGCGGTGGGCGCCGCCCTGACCACCGCACTGCTGGCATTCGCGGCCTGCGATGCGCCGGTCGAGCCGGTGTCGCCTGCGGTCGGGGCCCCTGACGAGGACGCGGTGCCGCTCGGTCCGGTGGTGTCCTACGCGCCTACCGAGGGCGTGCTGCTGTTTCCGGACGACGCCCCCGCGCGCATCCAGGGCCTGCCGCGCGCCGGCGCCCCGGTGGACAGCGTGCGCGCCGAGCTCTTGTCCTTCGTGTCGGCGCACGGCGGCGCGCGCGCCGACACGCCGCTCGCCTTCGAGTTGTCGGGCAAGATCGACCCGGCGAGCGTGCCGGTCGCGGTCGAGCTGGTGCGGCTCGACGACGGCGCGCGGCTCGCCTTCGACGTCGCCATCACGCTCGGCGGCCGCGGCGCGCGCCTGACACCGCGCGGGCCGCTCGAGGTGGGCGGGCGCTATGCGCTGGCCGTGCGCGGCGGCGCCGGCGGGCTGCGCGGTACCGAGCAGCCCGCGCGCCCGTCGGCGAGCTTCGCCTGCATGCTCGCGCTCGCCGGTCGCGACCCGGCCGACGCCGGCTACGGCGACGCGTGCGCCGAGGTGCCGGGCGCCGACCTCGACGAGCACCCGAGCACCACCGACGCGCTCGGCGCGCTCGGCGCACTTGGATGGGCGCTCGCGCCCGACCTCGACCGCCTGCAAGAGCTCGGCGTGCCGGCCGCGACCCTGATCGCGCTCGCCACCTTCACCGTCACCGATCGCCCGACCGCGCTGCTCGACGCTGAAACGGGCGTCGGACCGTGGCCGAGCGCGCTCGCCACCGATGCGCAGGGCAGGACCACCCTGCCGCCGGTGTCGCTGCCGGGCCTCGATCTGGTCGATCTCGGCGAGGCGGTGGCCGCGGTGCCCGGCTTCTCCACCTCCTCGCGCATGCGCGTGCCCTACTCGTGCGCGCTCGACGAGGAAGGGGGGATGCCCTCGCTGAACTCGCTCGACGCGAGCGCCGGCTTCGCGGACGTGAACGTGGAGCCGAGCCGCAGCGCCGACCGGCGGGTCGCCTTCTTGCGCAAGCGCCCGGCGTTGGCGGCCGCGAGCAGCTTCGCGCTGGTGGCGTCGTCGGCGTCGACCTGCGGGGGCGCGCCGGTGGCGCCCGCGCTCGACGGCGCGCTCTTGCGCTCGCGCACCCCGCTCGCCGTCGACGGCCAATCAACCACGGCGCTGTTGACCGACGCGGCTGCCGGGCGCCTCGAGCCGGTGCGCGCGCGTTTGGCGCCGCTCCTCGACGCGCTCGACGCACGCGGCACCCCACGCGGCAGCGTCGCGCTTGCCGTGCCCTTCGACACGCTCGACCCTGCGGCCTTCATCGAGACCCACGCGGCGGCGCTCGCTGAGCGCGGCGTCGCGCCCACGCTGTCCGACGTCGTTGTCGCCAACCCGTTCGACCGCGGCGTCTGGGCCGTCATGCCGCACGTCGACACGGTGGTGAGCGGCAGCTACCGCTCGCTCGAGCACATCGACCAGCGCACGCTGCGCCGCCTGCCCGGCGGGCCGGTCGACTCCGAGGTGCCGTTCGTGCTGACCGTGCCGCCGCACGGCGACGCGCCGATCCCGGTCGTGTTGTTCGGCCACGGGCTCACCACCACCAAGGAGCTGGCCTACCTGATCGCCGACGCGTTCGCCGGCCTCGGCCTGGCCACGCTCGCCATCGACCTGCCGTTTCACGGCGCGCGCTCGGTCTGCACCGAGGACGTGCACTGCGCGCTCCTGCAGCACTGCGCCGACGATCACACGTGCCGGGACGGCGACGACCGACCCGGCTCGCTCGCCGTCGTCGACTCGCTGTGGCCGGATGGCCCTGAGGTCCCGCTCTCGACCGGCGCCGCCTTCATCCTGATCGACGACCTGGTGGCGTCGCGCGATCACGTGCTCCAGGGCAGCGTCGACCTGCTGCAGGCGCTGCGCCTGCTCGAAGGCGGCGCGCTCGACGCGACCGTGCCCGGCATGACCTTGTCGCGCACCGACTGGAGCTGGTTTGGCGTCTCGCTTGGCGGCATCTACGGCGCCACGCTGGCCGCGCTGACGCCGTCGGTGCGCTCGTTCGCGCTCAACGTGCCCGGCGCCGACTTCGTCGTCATCCTGGAACAGTCGAGCGTCATCTCGCCGCTGCTGACGGGCTCGCTCGACCGCATGGGCATCGCGCCCGACAGCGATGCCTATCGCGATTACCAGGACGTCGCGCACCTGGTGCTCGACCCCGTCGACCCGCTCAACCTGGCGCCGCGCGCGACGGTGGCGCGGCCGAGCGGCTGGCCCGAGAAGCGCCTGTTGATCCAGGCGGCCGAGTCCGATCGCGTGATCCCGAACGCCGCGACGCACATCCTGGCGGAGGTGACCGGCACCATCGCCGACGAGTACACGCCCCTCGTTTCGAACCACATCTTCTTCTTCGACCCGGCGTCCTTCGAGGGCGCGCGCGCCCGCGACGACGCGCTGCGCTTCCTGACTGACCGACCGTGACGACGTGGCGGCGCTGGTGGGCGCGGCGGCTGTTCGCCACGGACGTGGACGTGCGCTAGCGTGCACGCGTGCCCGATCGCCTCGATGACCTGACCAGCGCGCTCTCCCGCCTCGACGACGACGGCAACCGCGTCTTCCCCGTCGACGACGTGCGCCACGCCATCCCGCTCATCGTGCTGATGAACGGCCTGGACCTGGCCGCCCAGACGGAGGGCGTGCAGCAGCTCGTGCTCGAGACGCTGTTGGCGGCCGGCCTCGACCTCGAGGCCGCGGACGGCGCGGAGCCCGACGAGGTCGTGGAGGCCCTGGCCACCTGGTATCGCGCCAACCCCGTGTCGCCGGCGGTGCTCGAAGAGATTCGGCGGGCGTTCGAGGGCTCGACCGACGGCCCGTCCAAGGCCGCGCAGGCGCTGCTCGGCACCGAGCAGAAGGCGGGGGTGCTCGGCGGTGGTGAACGGCCCGCCGGCACCATTCCGGCAGCGCTTGGCCGGATTCAGACGGTGACGCAGCGCAACAAGAAGTAGGCGCCTGCCCGACGAGCCAAAGGGGCGCCGCTCGCGCTATTCAAGGCGCCCAATCCACGGAGGCAGCGAATGGCGGTCAAGCTCACGGCGCGCAGCGCAGTCACGGCAGCGAACATCAACAAGGCCAAGGCCATCGTCCTCGATCAGGGCGCCACCAAGGCGCAGCTCGAGACGGCGGCGAAGTTCCTCGCCAAGGCGCAGGCGTCGCTGCGCATGGCGACGGGGCCGCTGTCGCGCGAGTACCCGACGGTGATGAACTTCCGCAAGAGCGCCGAGCAGCGTCTGGCGGCCTTCGTCGGCGGCCTGGAAGCGAGCACGCGCACGGAGCGCTTCAGGGGCCTCACCGCGCCGACCACCGTCGACCCGGCACTCAAGGACAAGAAGAACCCGATGGCGTCGAACGGCATCCGCATGGCCATCCAGCGCCGGAACGGCCAGGGCTTCGTGTGGACCGCGCCGCCGCCGCGCCCGGTGATGCGCACCATGCGGGCTGGGAGCGGCGTGGTCGCGACCGACAACCGCGCGGGCGGCAAGAACCTGCGCGCGGCCGGCGGCAAGGACATCGTCGGCGCCACGCAGATCACGGGCACGCTCGACGCCATCCTGCCGAAGAATGACTCGCGCCGCGCGCGCCTCGAGCAGGCGGGCATCAACCTCAAGGCCACCATGGACATGATGGTGATCAAGGTCGAGGGCCAGAAGGAGCCGATGGTGGTCATCGGCGGCGCCGGGCGGGCAAGCCCCCCGAGCGGCGTGCGCGGCATGTTCCCGCCGGGGCTGCGGCGCGACCGCGAGGGCGTCACCGTCATCTGCTCCGAGGTGCAGTTCGTCCCGTTCAAGAACCAGGACGGCTCGTCCTCGGGCGGCGGCTTCGTGACGGTGCGCAAGCCGGTCATCTACCTCTACCCGCAGTCGGTGCAGAGCGTGACGGTCGAGCTCTCCGTCGACGGGCAGCTCACCACCACCTACCCGCGCCTCGGCAAGGATCACTGCTGGAACGTCAAGGCCGGCCCCACCGGCGAGCTGTTCGATCCGAAGACCGAGAAGCGCTACCCCTACCTGTTCTGGGAGGCGAAGCGCAGCGCCACCTTCACCATCGACACCGCGCAGGCCTTCTGTGTCGCGAACAAGGACGCCGAGCGCTTCCTCGAGGACGCGGCCAACAAGTTCGCGCTCAACGAGCGTGAGCGCACCGACTTCGTCACCTACTGGCTGCCGGCCCTCGAGAACAACAAGTTCTCGCTGGTGCAGTTCCTGTCGACCACCGAGTACGAGCGCTATGCGTCGATGACCGTGACGCCCAAGCCCGACTGCGTGAACCGCTTGTTCATGATCTTCCAGGGCGTCAACAGCTCGGTGAAGACCGGCAACCCGACACTGGCGCAGCTCGATCGCAAGGGCTTCGTCGTCGTCGAGTGGGGCGGCAGCAACCTCGACGAGCAGCACTAGCGAGCGGGCGCGGGCGCGCGAGCGCTCGAACGAACGCGGGGCGCACCCTCGACGAGGGCGCGCCCCGCGCGCTTTTTTGCCACCGGTTGGCATCCAACGATCACGCCGACCAGGCGGACGTGACCGCGGTACGCGACCACGCCGGCCGGTCGACGTACACCGCGCGCTCCGTTCACGCAGTCAACGCTGAAGGAGCGCACCATGGGTTTCCTCGACAAGATGTTCGGCGGCGGCACCAACCTCACCCTCAAGCTCGACACCAACATGATCCCCGAGGGCGGCACGCTCGCGGGCAAGATCACGCTCTCGGGCGGCAAGAAGCCGCTCAAGCTGACGGCGCTCAAGGTGCGCCTGGTCTACGTCAAGGTCTCGACGGTGCCGGGCCAGAGCCTGCCCAAGATCGAGCTGCAGAACCTGCTCGACAACACGGTCATCTCGAACCAGGACCTCGCGCCCGCGAGCTTGAACGAGTTCCCCTTCAGCCTCGCCGTGCCCACCGGCACCGATCCCAAGGGCACCTACAAGGTGATCGTCAGCGCCGACATCCCCGGCGTGAAGGACCCCTCGGCCGACCAGGAGCTCAAGGTCATCGCGCCCAACGCCGACGGCGCATCATCGGGCGTCTTCGGCGGACTGTTCCGCGGCAAGCCTTCGGAGGAGGAGATCCTCGGCCGCTTCCCGGCGCTGATGGCGACCGACGAGGACAAGCTGTGGAACGGCATGCACGAGCTGATGTGCGCCGCCTATGACGCCGACAGCAACTTCACCAAGATCGCGCCGTTCCTCGCCAAGAAGATGGCGCCGGCGAACCCCGAGCGCGTCCGGTCCCAGGCGCTCGCCACCTGGGGCAACGTGCTCAACAACCGCGCCACGCCCGAGCACGTCAAGGCGCTCGAGACCATGGCCAACGACAGCACGCTGTCGCAGGACATGATGCGTGAGGTCATCCGCGTGGCCGCGCAGTTCGCCGAGGAGGGTGCTTGGCCCGTCGTCGAGAAGCTGTCGGCGCACCGCGACCCGTGGGTGCGCGAGGAGATGGCCTCGCGCCTCTACTTCGACGCCGATCGCAAGCTGGCGCAGCGCAAGGACAAGCTGGTCGCCATGACCGCGGACACGGACGCCGGCGTGCGCGCCGCCGCCTTCCGCTCGTTCGCCGACTTCAACAAGGAGCGTCCGCTCGTCGACAAGGCGATCGCCGCGGCCAAGAGCGACCCGTCGCCCGACGTGCAGAAGGCCTGCATCTCGGCCATCACCAACGCGCACTACCACGGCATGAAGGACCTGGTGCTCGACACGCTGCTCGGCTTCGCGCAGACGTGCCCGCAGAGCAGCGTGCGCAAGGAGATCGCCGACTGCTCGCACTGGCTGCCGGTCGATCCGCGCACCGCCAAGCTGGTCGACGTGCTGCTGCAGGACAAGGACATCGAGGTGCGCCGGCAGATGGCGTGGCAGAGCGTCAACATGAGCGAGCACCCCGAGCTGCGCGAGCTGTTCGTGCGCTCCGCCGTCAGCGACGCCGACGAGGAGGTGCGCGGTAACGCGCTCGGCGGCATCGATCGCGTGATGCCGCTGCCCGAGGCCGTGACCTTCCTGAAGCAGCGCCTCGCTGCCGACCCGAACGAGAAGACCGCCTGGGCCTGCTTCAACGTCGTCAAGTTCCAGATGGAGCAGCCCGAGGCGCGCGCCTTCATGACCGAGCTGCAGCAGGTGCCGTATGCGCGGGTGGCGCAGCGCGCGCGTGAGGAGATCACGGGCGGTTGACCCGGGCAGGGGTCGCTCGCCGAGGTGAGAGTCAGTTGGGGCGCGCGTAGCTCGGTTGGTGCGCCGCCTGGAACCTGATCGCCTCGGCGAGCGTGGAGCCTGCCGCGCGGGCGGTCGCGGCGTCGGCGGACGCCGCGACCGCCACCAGGTCCGCGGTGGCCTCGAGGCGCGCTGCCAACACGCGGTCGCCCATGGCGCGTGCCGTGGCGATGCCGAACGCGGTCGCCGCAGCACCGACGCCCGCGACGATCGGCCCTGAGTCGACGTCGGCCTTGCGATCAACGCCGGGCGGCCACTCCCGAAAGCCGACCAGTAGACCGCGATCGACCAGGTAGCGCTCCTGGTACTGCTCCCACCAGGTCCGCGGGATCATGGGGTCGATCTCGGCGAGATAACGCAGCGAGTAGGATAGCGCGCAGCCACGCGGCAGCTTGCCCGTGCCGTAGCCGTGGATCTCGGACCTCGGTAGGTTGTCGTCGACGGCGCTGGTTCGGACGACCGTCGACAGGTAGTGCGAGAGAGGTTCCGACAGCAGGCGCCCGCCGTGCGCGGTGCCGAAGCGGGCGAGCGCCGCGAGCGTCGCCGCCTGGTCCGCGGGCCAGCGCTCCTTGCGGCCCGGGTAGCTCGGCGCGTGCGCCATCGGGTCCGCGAGCGAGGCACGCGCCAGGCCGTTCGCGACCTGCCGGTGCACACGTTCGTCGAGACAGGGCCCGGTCCGATCCCCGTCGCCGAGGATGAGCGCGAGGTGCGTGAGCCAGAGTCCATGTTGGCCGTCGTCGAGGCGCGCGTCCTTCGGGCGCGTCGTCAGCGCGCGCGCGTAGGCGCGCTCGACACAGGAGCGTGCGCCGGCGGAGTCGTCCGCGAATTGCGCCGTGCAACCGTCTGCCAGGTGTGACAGCGCGATGATGCGGAAGCCCGCCGGCGTCGCGCGGAACTCGCCCTGGTCGAGCGCCGAGATCGCCGACGGCGGCAGCTCGACCACGCCGGTGAGCGAGACGAGCAGCGGCAGCAGCAGCACGGATGCGACAACCGGCCGCGCCTCGGCGCGATTCCGCCGTCTCGGTGGTCTGCGTCTCGCGCTGGGGCAAGGCGGGGGCCCAGTGGCGCCGATGGCCTATCGTGGGGTGTGCGTTGGCTTCTTGCCCTGCTGATCGCGGCGGTCTCGGCGTGCGTGCTCGAGGCCGAGCTGCGGGACAAGGCGTGCGACGACACGCACTGGTGCGTCGATGGCTACGCCTGCGTCGACGGTCGCTGCGTCGCTGGGGGCGAGGGTGAGGGCGAGGGTGAGGGTGAGGGTGAGGGTGAGGGTGAGGGCGAGGGCGAGGGTGAGGGTGAGGGTGAGGGTGAGGGTGAGGGCGAGGGCGAGGGCGAGGGTGAGGGCGAGGGCGAGGGTGAGGGCGAGGGCGAGGGTGAGGGTGAGGGTGAGGGCGAGGGTGAGGGTGAGGTGGGAACTTGCGCGGCGCCTCTCCTGGCGCAGCTCGGGGTGCAGTTTGGCGACGCATCGTCGCTGCCGGACTCGCTCACCGGCTGGTGCCACAGCGCAGCTGGCGACCTCGACGAGGTCTGGCGCTACGTGCCCGCTGCCACCGGCACGCTGCGCATCGAGCTCTCCGAGCTGGCCGGCGAGGACTACGCGCTCTCGGTGCGCACCTCGTGCGACGCCGTGCCCGCCGAGCTCGTCTGCGAGGACTCGGGACCGCCGGAGGTGCTGACCATCGGCGTGTCCGCGGCCCAACCAATCTTCATCGTGGCGACGGGCTACTACCTCGACGGCGGCGGCGGCCCCTACCAACTGCTGCTGACGCAATCCGCGCCGGCCTGCGGCGACGGCGCGATCAACGCGGGCGAGCAGTGCGACCCGGCCGAGGTCGCGACCGGCGCCGAGTGCTCGACGCTCTGCCAGTGGAACGCCAGCCGCGCCGAGGTGGAGCCGAACGGCGCCCAGGCCACCGCACAGCACATCGACGGCTCCACGGTCATCTTCGGCGCCGTCGGCGCCATCGGCGATCGCGACATCTTCGAGCTGCACAATCACAGCGGTCGCAACCAGCTCGTGGCCGCTGCGGCGTTCGGCCGGGGCGAGGCCCCGTTCTGCCCGTACCCACTCGAGCTGGCCATGGTGGTGCGAGACGGCTCCTTCAACGTCATCGACTACGTCTACGGCGGTGTCGGGCGCTGTCCGATGGTCGGGGACGTCGCCATCGGCATCGACGGCCTGCTCTACTTCGAGGTGCTCGACGAGGGCGACGACGACACCGCGAGCTACGAGCTGCACCTCGGCCTCTACGATCCGTGAAACGTGATGCGCCGGGCACAAGGCCCGGCGCATCACGCTGCAGCGCTGGCGGCAGCTACGGCAGCAGCAGATCCTCGACGTTGGTCGGGATCTCGAGGCGGACGCGCTGACGCAGGTGCTCGCGCAGGGCGTGGCGCTCCTCCGCGTTCAGCTCGCCGTCGCCGTCGACGTCGAAGCGGGCCTTCAGCTCGGCGCGGATGGTAGCCATGCGCGCTTGGATGGCCTCACGCACCGCCTGGCGCTCGGCCAGGTCGAGCCGACCGTCGCCGTTGGCATCGAAGCGCTCGAGCACCTCGGCGCGCAGCGCCATCAGGCGGGCGCGCACGTCGCTCTTGAGCTGGTCCTTCTCGGTCTCCGAGAGGTCGCCTGAGCCATCGACGTCGTAGCGCTCGAGGATCTGGGCGCGGCGCGCCTCGCAGCGGGCGATCAGGTCGTCCTTGAGGGTCTGGCGCTCGGTCTCGTCGAGGCGGCCGTCCTCGTTGGCGTCGTAGACGAAGCGCAGGCGGTGCAGCACGGCGCGGCGCACCAGGCGATGGCGCTCGATGGCGCGCCGCAGCAGCGGGTGCCCCTCGACGTCATCGCGAAGATCCTGGCGCTCGTCGTCGCTCAGCTCGCCGTCGCCGTCCGCGTCGTAGCGCGCGACCACGCGGGCGCGCAGCGCGCCCGGCTCGCAGCTACCTGCCGGATCGGCCTCTTCGAGCGCGACCTCGTCGTCCGGCGTGTCCTCGCCCGCCACGCCGTCGTCGCCGGCGCCCTCGAGCGTGTCGCCGCCGTCGATGAGCGCCTGCGCCGCCGCCGCGGTGTCCTCCGCGTCGAGCTGGTCGATCTCGCCGCCGCACGCGGCCAACGCGAGCGGCAGGGCCAGGCCGGGGAGGAAGAGGGAGGGGATCAGGCGCTTCATGGGGTCTCCTTGCGCGCGGTGGTGCGCGCCGTCATGCCCTACCGACACGCTCGTCCATGGGATCGCAAAGGGCGGCGTGATCGCCGCACATCGGCCCGACGGGCAGGCGCGAGGCGACGCCACCCTGTCTCGCGGTCGCGCTGCGGGGCGTCGGAATGCGACGATTGGCCTATTCGCGTCCTGCTCACTGTCTGCGTGCTGGCCCTGGCGGCGACGAGCTGCCCGAGCGTGGTCGTGTCGTATGCGTGCGGCAACGACACGGACTGTGGAACCGGCGCCTGCGTGAATCAGGTCTGCGTGCTGCCGGACGGCGAGGGTGAAGGTGAGGGCGAGGGTGAGGGTGAAGGTGAAGGAGAAGGAGAAGGTGAAGGTGAAGGTGAAGGAGAAGGAGAAGGTGAAGGAGAAGGTGAAGGAGAGGGTGAAGGAGAGGGCGAAGGAGAGGGTGAAGGAGAGGGTGAAGGAGAGGGTGAAGGAGAGGGTGAAGGCGAAGGTGAAGGCGAAGGTGAAGGGGAGGTTGGCACGCAGGTCTGCGTCGATGTCGCGGGTGGGGGCCGTGCCTGTTACCTCGACATCGCGCAGCCGGAGCACGGCTTCGCCGAGCAACCGGCGCCCCCGGCGAGCGGCGCGTCGGTCGGGCACCCCTACCTGCGCGACGCCACGCTGGCGTGCGCATCCAGCACCTTCAACGCCGATACCATCACCACCGGCGACGTCACGCTGTGCGGCGCCACAGTCCACGTCGACGCCGAGACCGCGGGGCGGCTGGTGCTCACCGTGCGCAACCTCGAGGTCACGGGTACGCTGCGCTTCGTCGGCGCGCGCGACGTGGCGCTGCTCGCGTACGGCGATCTGACCGTCGCCGCCGGCGCGCACCTGAGCGTCGACGCCGCCGGCACCACCTCAGGCGCGGGCGTGCTCGGCTGCGCCGCCCCCGCCGGCTCCGTCGACGACGGAGGCGGCGCCGGTGGCTCCCACGGCAGCCGCGGCGGCGACGGCGGCACCAACGCAGGCGGCGACCAGGGGGGCGTGGCGGCACCGGCGACGTCGGGCAGCATCCATGAGCAGTTGCGCCGGGGCTGTGCGGGCGGCGGCGCGAACTACGGTGGCACGGCGGGCGGCGGGGCGGGCGGCGCGCTGCAACTCACCGCCGGTGGCGTCATCGCCGTCGACGGCGCCGTCTCGGCCAACGGCGCGGGCGGTCCCACCGATGCATCCGGTGGCGCGGGCGGCGCCGGCGGCGGCAGCGGCGGTGATCTCTACGTGCAGGCCGCGCGGCTCATCGTCGGTCCCTCGGGGTCGCTGACGGCGCAGGGCGGCGGCGGCGGCGGCGGCAACGGGACAGCGGTGTGGCCCGCCGGCAGCGACGGCCCGCTCGATCCCGCCAGCCGCGCCGCGGGCGCGAGCACCGCGACGTCGACCGGCGGCTCGGGTGCCGGCGGCGCCGGCACAGGTTCGCTCGCGGCGGCGACCGCGGGCGGCCCGGCGCCGGGCGGCGCGGGGGCCGGTGGCGGTGGCGGTGGCGCCGGCCGCATCGGCGCCGCGCTCTCGAACGGCTGTGCCGGCCTACCGGCCGCACGTGCCTCACCGGCCATCGACTGTCGTTGAGCCTTGCCGTCGCGCTAGCCTGTCGCTGCCATGGGCACAGAGACCACCACCGCCCGCATCCTTGTCGTCGAGGACTCGCGCGCCCAGCGCGAGCACCTGGCCGAGGTGTTGAAGAAGCGCGGCTTCGCCGTAACGACAGCAGCGGGTGGCCTCGATGCGCTCAAGCAGATCCGCTCCGATCCGCCCGATGTGGTCTTGCTCGACGTCGTGCTCGACGATCTCGACGGCTACAGCGTGTGCCGCTGGGTACGCCTGGGCGATCGCACGCGCGACGTCATCGTGATCATGCTGACGGTCAAGCGCGAGGTGAAGGAGCGGGTAGAGGGCCTGAACGTCGGCGCCGACGACTACCTGCCCAAGCCGGTCGACGACGAGGAGCTCGAAGCGCGCATCTTCGCTGCGCTGCGGTCGCGCCAAGCCAAGCATGAGCTGCGCCAGCGCAACACCGAGCTGGAGGCGCTCTTGGTGCGCTCGGAGCGCGCCGCCATGACCGACGCCGTCACCGGTATCTACAACCGACGTCGGTTCGTCGATCTGCTCGGGCGTGAGTGGGCCACCGCGCGCCGCTACGGCCACTCGGTGTCCTGCTCGCTCATCGACGTCGACCACTTCAAGCGCATCAACGACGAGAGCGGCCACGCCGCCGGCGACGAGGCGCTGCGCTGCATCGCACAGGTCGTCGCCGGCGCCATCCGCGAGGTGGACGCCTGCGCGCGCTACGGCGGCGACGAGTTCGCCGTCATGTTCCCGCACACACCGCGTGAGAAGGCGCAGATCGCCATAGAGCGGGCGCTCACCCGCCTGCGCCGCGAGCGCGCACAGTGGGCAGCCCACTTGCACGCGCTCGAGTTCTCGGCCGGTATCGCCTCGAGCGAAGATAATGGAATCGGCACTCCGGAACAGCTCCTCGAAGCGGCCGATCGTGCGCTCTACGCCGCCAAGCGGGAGCGCGGCAGTATCGTGGTTGCCCCCGACGGCATCCTCGGCGGTTGAACCTCGGCGCTGCGGGCGCGACAATCGACCATGCTCTTGGCCACCGGCACCATCGCCGTCGGCGATCGCGAGGAGTGGACCGACGCGACCGGCTCGACGCTCATCGTGCGGCCGCATCTGCGCCTGGCGCAGTTTCGAACGCGCGGCTTTCTGTCGGACGAGCTCGAGTACTTTGGGCGCTCGCGCAACATCGCGATGCTCGACGAGCTGGTGGCGCGCGGCGAGCCGCCCGCGTTTCAGGGCTTCTATGACTGGGCGGAGATGACCGGCTACACCACGGGTGCGCGCACGCAGTCGACCAGCTTCGTGCTCTCGCGCCGCAAGCACTTCGCGCTCATCTATATTCTGTTCCGCTCGCCGCTCGTCGCCACCAGCATCAAGGTCGCCAACATGCGGCTCGGCGGCTTCGTTCAGGCAACGACGTCGCGCGAGGAGTTCGAGCGGCGGCTCGCTGCCGCCGTCGAGGCCGCGCCTACTGCGTGACGCCGCTCTGCGCTCAGCGCTCGGCGCTCAGGCCCTCAAGCGTGAGCGCGAAGCACCACGGCTCGCCGTCGCTCGCGCAGGGCGCGCAGGTCCCGTCGGTGTGGAGCGCCAGCAGCTCGCAGGCGCCGGTGCCGTCGATCGGGCCGAAGTCGCGCAGGTCGATCTCGGCGGCGAGGCGGGCGTCGGCGATCCCCTGCTCGGTGAAGCCGAGCACGAGCGCGCCGTCGTGCAGCACCAGCGTGCGGCCCTCGACCATCAGCGAGAGCCGCTCGAACGACGCCAGCGCGTAGGGGTTGGCGGCGACGAGCGCCCGTGCAGGCGTCGCCTCGCCGTGCGCGTCCACCACGAGGCCGCCGTCGCCGAGCTGACCGGGCGCGAGGGCGGCGACGAGCTGCCCATCCTCGCCCGCGATGACGTCGACCACCAAGGCGCCGGCGAACAGCGAACGCACGATCAGGTCGCGCCCCGCGCGCGGCGCCGGCTCGGTCCACCTGCCGTAGCGCAGATCGAGCCCGATCCGGCTGCCGGCGAGGGACGCCCAGTCGTCGTCGGCGAGCGCGTGGTGCACCGCACCGACCTCGAACGCGCGCACCGCGTGGCTGTCGCACACGCTGGCCTCCACGAGGTAGCTGCCCGGCGCAAGCGGCGCGTCCGGCCGCACCATGATGGCCTCGTCGGCGAACAGCAGGTCGGTGGGCACCTCGCCCTCGGACCCGCTGACCCGGACCTTGGTCTCACCGGCAAGCGCCTGGCCCGTGAGCGCGATCGTGATCGGCGTGGTCCGCGCGGCCGGCAGCGCGCCGGTCGGGGTGATACCGGTGATGCGCGCGTCGCAGAGGGTGGCGGGAGGCGGGGTAGCGGCGCCCTCGACAGCCGCGAGGCGCTCGGCCGGCTCGCCACAGGCGAGGGTGGCGAGCACGGTGAGGGTGGTGGTGGCGGTCGGAAAGTGGCGGGTCACGTGGGCGTCCATCGGTAAAAGGGCTGATGTAGGACATATCCCACACGTAACCACACGATGCAAGCAGTCGCTGCCGCACCGCGTCGGCAGGCTGAATGTCTCTATTTTTTTAATAGGTTACATGCTGGCGTCCGCAGGGGGCCGCGAGCGGAGCGCCAGATCGTTGCCGCAGCCGTCGCAGTGCAGGGTGCGCCCATCGCGAAAACGGCCCGAGGCATGGAAGACCCGCTCGACCGCACATCGAGGGCAGGCGCCGCGGACCGCGACCAGCGACACGCGCTCGAACAGACGCAGTGCCGCCACGACCGGGCCAAGCACGAAGAGCGCCGGCACGAGCACGAAGTGGAGCAGGGGAACGAAGACGCAGACCGCCGCCGCGCCCCACAGGCTCACGAGCGCGACCCCCGCGCGCACGAGCCGCGCCGCCAGCGATCGTTCGACCACCGTCGCCGTCGCCGAGGTGTCGGCGCAGTTTGGCAGCGACAGCGTGATCTCGCGCTCGATCATCGACGCTCCTCCTACGCCAATGGCGACGGACTGGCACGTGCGTCGGAGGAGCCGACAGCGTCAGCCGGGCTGGCAGGTGGCGGTGGTCGGATCGCACGCGAGGCCGTCAGCGCAGCCGTCCTCGGGCGGAAACTGCCAGCCCGAGAAGTCGTCGCAGGCGCCACCCTGGGCGGCGGGCGCCACGCAGGCGGCGCTCGCCTCGGTGGCGCTCGGCGCGGCGACGCGCCCGCACTCGAGGCCCGCCGCGCAGGCGCGGCTCAGGCTCTCGCCGTGGTCGTTGGCGTAGAAGCACTCCTCGCCGGCAACGGCGGGCGCCAGGCAGCGCTCGCTCTCGTCGCGCAGCTTGACGCAGGTGCGGGCGGCGTCGGCGCACGGTGAGGTGGCGGAGCAATCGGCGCAGGCCTGCGTGAGCGCGCTGCACACGCCCGACGCGCATTGCGCGCCCGTGACGACGTCGTCGCAGGGATCGCCGAAGGCGCCGAGACCGGTTGCCGCGCACGTGCGCGCCTCGGTGTCGCAGCCGTCGCCGCTCGCGCAGCCCGTCGAGCAGAAGGCGCTCCTGCACTCGGCCGCGGCCCGACAACTCGCTCCGTCGTCGAGCAGGCCGTCGCCCTCACCCTCACCCTCACCCTCGCCCTCACCCTCGCCTTCGCCCTCACCCTCGCCTTCGCCCTCACCCTCGCTTGGGCGCTCCTCGGGCGGGACACAGCCGCCGCCGAGCACGGCGCCGACCAAGGACAGCAGCAGCGCGGCGGCACGCACACGATCGCTCAGTGGCAGAACTTGCACTTCGGGTTTCCGTACGAGATGTAGCCGTTGACCTGGCCCAAGTGGCGGCTGTCCTCAGAGCTCTTCTTGTGCTTGTGGCAGCCAAGGCAGCCGCTCTTCTTGAAGTCGTAGGCCCACGTCTTGTCGGTGCGGTAGGCGGCGCGCGCTTGCGGGTTTGGCTGCCCGCCGGTGCCGTCGTTGTAGCAGGTGGCAGTGGCGAGGCAGGCGGCCTCGTCGATGTGGCAGTTCTGACAGGTCGAGCTGTGGTGGTTGGTCCAACTCCCGTTGCCGGAGGGCCCGCGCTCGCCGGAGACGCCGCCGAGGCCGCGTCGCGGGTGCGTCGTGAGCCGTTTGACGGTCGCCTCGGCGTGGCACGCCTTGCACAGCGGCGAGGTGTTGGAGAAGCCGCGCACCGAGGTGTGCGCCGACGTCGGGATGGGGGTAACGCTCGCGTGGCACGTTGCGCACAGCTCGTTCGCGCGATCGGTGCGGCTGGCGTGGCACGCCGAGCATGAGGTCTGCGTGGCGCCGACCTTCGCCATGTAGGCCGCCGAGGCATGCATGCTGCCGGCGGCGATGGGGAAGTAGGCGGTGTGGTCCATCGGCCCGACAGGCTCGGCGTTCGGGTGGCAGCCGTAGCAGTCGGGCGAGGTGTTGGCGAAGTTCGGCACGCCGTTGTGGATCTGCGCGATGGTCGGGTTGGTGTTCTCGGTGGCGTGACATTGAGCGCAGTAGAGCCCGGCGAGGTCGGTCTTGGCGCGCGCCGCATCGTGGCAGTCGGCGCAGGCGATGCCCGTGTGCGCGCTGCCGGCAGCGACCGGGAAGCCCGTATGGTCGAAGGTGCCGGTGGGCTCGCCGTTGGGGTGGCAGGCGTAACAGTCGGGCGAGGCGTAGACGTAGCTACCGACACCTTGGTGCCTGAGGTCGAGCCGCGCCTGGCTGTGCACCTCGCGCGAGGGCTGCCCTGGATCGGTGACGGTGCGGTGGCAGGTGAGGCAATCGAACGCCGCGTAGTCGGCGGTGGTGTGGCAGTCGGCGCAGGCGAGCCCGCCGGGGTTGCTCGACGTCACCACGGCGTGCGTCAGACCAGCCGTGGTCGGGAACCAGATGTGATTCAGGCTCATGGCCGCGCTCGCGGCGGTGCCGTCGCTGTGGCAGCCGATGCAGATGCGCGGCGTCCACGCGTAGCCGGGGAAGCCGTTGTGCACCTCGCCGAGGCGGGCCTGGCTGTGCACCTCGCGCGTGTCGGTGGCGCTGGTCGGCAGGTGACACGAGGTGCAGATGAGCGAGCCCGCGCGGTCGGCCTTGCTGGCGTGGCAGTCGACGCACAACAGCGCTGCGTGGCGCCCAGCTCCCGACGGCGGTGACAGCAGGTAGATGGGATCGTGATCGAACACGCCCGGCACCTGCGCGGTGGCGTGACATGAGAAGCACGCGCCCGAGTCGTAGCGGTAGCCGTAGCGCGACATGGCGGCGCCGTGATCGGCGGTCGCCTGCGTCGAGGTGTGGCAGCTCGTGCACGCGAGCAGCGTGCGGTTGGTCTGGCTCGCGTGACACTGGCTGCACGTGATGCCGTCGACCGCTGGTGTGACGGGGTTGTCTTTGGCGTGGCGGTCGGTCGGCTCGACGGGGAAGAACGGGTGCGCCAGGTTCTTCTGGCCTCCTTGGTGGCAGAAGGTGCAGGAGGCGCTGTCCCAGAGGTAGTCGGGGAACAGATCGTGCGTGGGCGCGAGCGTCGCCTGCTCGTGCGCGTGACAGCCGGTGCAGCTGATGTCCGTCGCGTCGTCCGGGTTGGCGTGGCAGGTGTTACACGCCACCGTGACGGGCGGCGTGTCGATGTCGGTGCCGAGCGGGTGCATGGTGCCGGCGGCGATGGGGAAGAAGCGCTCGTGGTCCATCACGCCCGGCACCTGCGACTGTTGGTGGCAGCCGAAGCAGGCCTGTGGATCCCAGGTGTAGCCGGGCACCGTGCCGCCGAGGTGGCGCTCGAACATGCGCGGCTGGCCGTGCACCTCGCGCGCGCCGGTGCCGTCGTCGACCATGGCGTGGCAGCCCGTACACGCGAGCTGCGAGCGCTGCTGCTTGGCGGTGTGGCACTGCGCGCACGAGGTGCCCGCATGCACCTCGCCGGTGGCGATGGGGAAGGCGGGCTCGTGGTCGATGATGCCCGGCACCTGCGCACGCGCATGGCAGGTGCGGCACGCGGTGCTGGTCCACTGATAGCCGAAGGCGGACATCTCGGGGCCGTGGGAGGCGAGCATCGCCGAGGCGTCGTGGTCGTCGAGCCCGTCGCCGTTTTGGTCGGTGTGGCAGCCGGTGCAGGTGACGTTCTGCCGGTTGTTCGGGTTGATGTGGCAGCCGGTGCACGCGGTGGCGCCATGCGCGCTGCCGGCGAGGATGGGGAAGAACGGCTCGTGGTCGAACGGCGGCGACGGGTCGGCGTTCGGGTGGCAGCCGTAACACGACGGTGACGCGTCGACGAAGCCGGGCAGGCCGCCGTGGATCTGGGTGACGGTCGGGTTCAGGTTGACGTCGGTGCGGTGGCACTCGGCGCACAACAGGCCGGTCAGGTCGTTCTTTGGCTTGGCGGCGTCGTGGCACTGCGTGCACGTCGAGGTCTGGTGCGCGGTGCCGGTGGCGATGGGGAAGCGCGTGTGCACGAAGTTGCCGGTGGCCTCGCCGTTTGGGTGGCACTCGAGGCAGCTCGGGCCGTCGTAGACGTAGCCGTCGACCGGCGCGTGCAGCTCGTCGAGGCGCGGCTGGCCGTGCGTGTCGCGCAGCCCGGCGCCGTCGTCCGTCTGCTCGTGGCAGCCGAGGCAGGTGATGGCGGCGACCGCGTAGTTGGCGGGATCGCCGTGGCAGTCGGCGCACACCTTGGTGCCGCCCTTGGTGGCGAGCGCGTGCGTGTCGCCGGTGTCGACGGGGAACCAGATGTGGTCGAGGTTGGCGATGGCGCCGGCCGCGGTGCCATCGGCGTGGCACGCGATGCAGCTCTGCGGCGACCAGATGTACTCGGGGAAGTCGCCGTGCACCTCGCCGAGGCGCGGCTCGCTGTGCACCTCGCGCGCGTCGGTGGGCGAGGTCGGCTGGTGGCAGGTGGTGCAGGCGAGCGAGGTGCGCCGGTTCTGGCGATCGAGGTGGCAGTCGACGCAGCCGAGCACCTGGTGGGCGCCCGCGCCCGACGGCGGCAACAGCGGGAACACCGGCTCGTGGTCGACGAGCCCGGGCACCTGCGAGGTCGGGTGACAGGCGAGGCAGGCGTTCGACTCCCAGGCGTAGCCGAAGGTCGCCATCTCGGTGCCGTGCTGCAACAGCACGGCGGGCTGCTCGTGCTCGTGGCAGGTGGCGCAGCGCATCTCGCTGCGATCAGTGGTGCTGGCGTGGCAGTCGCGGCACAACATGCCATCGGCGGCGGGCGTGGCGACGTCGTCGAGCAGGTGCGAGTCGTCGATGCCCGTCACCGGGAACGGCGAGGCGGTGGCGTGATCGAAGCGGCGCACGCCGCCCTTGTGACAGAAGACGCACGCCTTGCTGTCGAACTCGTAGTCCGGGAAGTTGGCGTGCGCCGGGTCGGCGATGGGCTGCGTGTGCACGTGGCACGTCGTGCACGTGACCTGGTCGGTGCGGTTGTCCTCGTGGCAGCTCGAACACTGCACCAACACGCCCGGGAACGCGTCGGCCGGGTCCTCGTCGACCACGGTGTCGAGGTCGTGCTCGGTGCCGTCGCCGATGGGGAAGTACTCCTCGTGGTCGAAGGTGCCCGGCACCTGCGAGGTCTTGTGGCACAGGAAGCATGCGCGCGGCGCGTACTCGTAGCCGGGCACGTTGCCGTCGGCGTGCGACGTGTACATGGCCAGCTCGCCGTGCAGCGTGTCGGTGCCGTCCTCGGTGGGCGTGTGGCACCCGGTGCAGGTGAGGTCTTTGCGATCGCCCTTGCTCTGGTGGCACTCGGCGCACTTGACGTCGTCGTGATCCTCGCCGTTCGTCTGATCGAGCGCGATGGGGAAGGGCGTGTGCACGAGCGTGCCCGGCACCTGCGCGCGCGCGTGGCACTCTCGGCACTTGGCTGAGGTCCAGGCGTAGCCGAGGTCCGCCATCTCCGGGCCGTGCGTGGCGAGCATGGCGTCGAGCGCGTGGTCCTCTTTGCCGTCGTCGTTCTCATCGCGATGGCAGCTCGTGCAGGTCACCGCCTTCCGGTCGTCGTCGCGCAGGTGACACTCGGCGCAGCGCACGTTGCCGTGCGGCGTGGCGCGCGCGATGGGGAACTTGTCCTCGTGGTCGGCGCGCGAGATGTCGGAGCCGCGGCCGGCCGGGTGGCAGCGGTAGCAGGCCGGCGACTGGTAGAGGTAGCTCGCCTGGCCGACGTGGATCGCGTCCATGCCCTCGGAGCCGTCGCGCTCGCGGCCGCTCTGGCGGTGCTCGTGGCAGCCGATGCAGGTGAAGTCGCGGAAGTCGTCCTCCTCACCGTGGCAGGAGGCGCACACGATGGGCCCGTCGACACCCACGCGATCGAGCGCGTGGATGTCGCCGGGCTCGATGGGGAAGAAGGTGTGCGGCACGCCGTTGCTGATCGGCGCGTCGACGTCCTCAGGGCAGCCGGCGACGAGCGCGAGCACGCCGACGAGGACGCCGCCCCAGGTCGAGATGCCGAGCGCTGCTGTGCCGGGTCCGCTGCGCATCATCTGCGCATGGTAGCCGGACTCCGGGGGCGGGCGTCGAGGTGATCCACCAATGTTTTCGCGGGTGTGTCCCGGACGCGGGCGCGCGCGCGGGCGGCACGCGGTTGCCCGATCGCGTCGCGCCTGCTCCGATGTGCGCCTTCGTCGGATGCACACCGCAAGCGCCACCTCGGCGACCGTCCCCAGCCGGCTTCATCGCCTGCGCGAGCTGGTGCACGCGCACCGGCTCGCGCGCGAGCTGACGCCACGGCGGCTCGCCCGTGTCGTTGACGTGCTCGAGCGGCGCCTCGCCTCCGTCACCGTCGTGATGGAGAACCTCTCCGATCCGCACAACGTCTCAGCGGTGTTGCGCACGGCGGAGGGGCTCGGGCTCTCTGAGCTGCACGTCGTCGAGCAGCCGAACAAGTGGGAGAAGAACAAGGCGATCTCGAAGGGTGCCGAGCGCTGGATCGAGGTGGTGCGCCACCAGGGGCTCGCGCGCTGCTTGGGCGACCTGTCGGCGCAGGGCTTTTCGCTGTGGGCCGCCGACGTGGGGCCGGGCTGCGTGCCCGTCGACGAGCTGCCGGTCGACGGCAAGGTGGCGCTGGTGTTCGGCAGCGAGCACGCCGGGCTCTCGAAGCGCGCGCTCTCGCTCACCGACGCGCGCTTCACCATCCCCATGGCCGGCTTCGTCGAGAGCTTCAACGTCAGCGTCAGCGCGGCGCTGGCGCTCTGGGACGTGACCTCGCGGCGGCGGCGCCTGCTCACGACCACCGGCGAGCGCGGCGATCTCGAGGACGCCGCGCTCGCCGAACGCGCCGACCTCTACCTGCGCCGCGCGGTCCGGAACGCCGAGCTCATTCGTCAGCTGGAAGAGCGGGGGGATCTTCCACGACGAGCTCAAGGCTGACGGGGGGCCCGTCCGGCGTGCTCACCGTCATGCCGGTGCTGCCGGCCTGCGAGGCGACCAGCACGAAGCCCGCGCGATCGGCCGGGCCGACGACGGTGGTCTCGTCGGTGGTGCCGACGCTCGAACGCACGGTTTGGCCCGGCAGCGCGTCGAGGTGCACCGGCAGGATGGTCGCGAGCGCCTCGTTGTCGAGCGCGGCAGAGAGATCACGGCAGGGCCCGGAGTACTCCTCGGTCCAGGCGGTGCACTCGAGCGCGACCGCGACGCCGCGGGTGACGGTCAGCGTGCGCGTCTCGCTGTCGACGAAGGCCGCGCGCCCAGGCGGTGCCTGCGTGAGCACGGTGACGGTGGTCTCGGAGCAGGCGAGCGCGAGCGGGGCCACGAGCGCGGCGAGCGCCGCGAGGCGCAGGGGGGAGTTGGCGGGCTTCATTGGACCACCTCGAGCGCCAGGGTGTGCTGCAGGCCGACGGCGTCGATGGTGAGCGTGGCGCTGCCCGCCGACGGCGCGCGCAAGCGGCGCTCCTGGGGGAAGCCCTGGTCGACGAGCAAGAAGGCAGGGTCGGTGACGGTCCAGCTCTCCTCCACGTCGCCGGCGAGTGCCTGGGCGCCGCTCCAGACGCGCAACGACAGGCTCAACTCCTCGCCGGGGAAGACCTGGATGGCGTCGGGCACCGCGCGCTCGTCGCGCTCGGCGCCGCCGCCGCGGTGTAGCGTCAGGCGATCGGCTTTCACCACGGTCAGGTGCGTCAGGTCGACGACCGCGCCGTCGTCACCGACCGCGAGCACGGCGGCCACGCCGGGGGCGACCGCGCGCAAGAGGCCGCCCTCGACGACCAGCACGGCGTCGTCGCCCGAGCGCAGCGACACCGCCGCGCTGACGCCGCCGACGATGACCGGCCGGATCTCGAGGGCCAGGCTGGCGCCGGCCGCGAGGGGCGCCGTGGTCGGCGCGGCTTCGCAGTCGAGGTCGCCGGCCGGGCAGGGGGCGTCGACGGCGCTCTGCGCGAGCTGGCCGTCCGAGCAGCCGAGCGCGAGCAAGAGCAGGAGAGGTGGGGGAGCGAGCGCGAGGGTTGGTGGTGTGCTGTTCATGCAGGCCCCGTGAGCAAGGCGGGTGCCGTGCGCCGCGGCCCGTCCGGTCCTGCCGCGCCGGCGCGGGAATCTGGCGACCGCGACAGCGCCGCCCCGATCGACGGCGAGAGGGCCTGTGGCGCATCGCATTGCGCGCGGCGGCCGTGCCCCCTATCTGCCGTGCCCGAGACACGCCCTTGGTCGCGCTCCGCTCCACCTCCCGGCCCACGCTGCCGTCGTCGCCCCCGTCGGTGACGCCGGCTGCCGTGCTCGCCGTGGTGCCGCCGCCCGAGCACGAGGGCTTCGGCCCGGTGCTCGACTTCCTGGTGGAGGACGGCTGGCGCCGCGTGGTGGCGGAGCGCGCGCCGAGCGAGGTGCTGCGCGCGCCGTATCTGCGCAAGATCCGCGCGGGCTTCGCCACCTACGCGCCGCTCGGCATCAGCGCGGTCGTGTGCGCGCGCGGGCGCCCGCGCGCGCTCGACGTGACGGCCACCGGTGCGCGACTGCTGCGGCTGCCGGCGCCCGCCATCGCGGCGCTCGGCTGCCGCACGCTGCCGCAGCTCTTGCGCCTCGCCTGCGGGGAGGCGCTCGACCGCGTGGCGCTCGCCTCCTTCCTCATCCTCGGCCTCGACGAGCTGCTCGACGACCGCCTGGCGCACCTGCCGCCGCGCGTGCGCGCCGACGCGCTGCGCGCGCTGGTGCGCGATCGCGTGGTCCCCGAGGGCGAGCCGCTCGGCGCCTTCTGCGTCGCGCTGCTCGACGAGTGGCAGGCCAAGGCGCGCGGCGCGGAGAGTGAGCAGCTCGGGCCGCTCCTCGAGGATCTGGCCGGCTGGGCCTACGACGAGGTGGCGCTCGAGACCGGTGAGGACATGAGCGGCCCGCCGCGCCAGCGCGGCATCGAGGTCAGCATGCGCATGCTCGCCTGCGCCACTGCGCGCTGGGTGGGCGAGGCCGAGCTGCACTGGATGATCCGCATCGCCGAGCTCGGCCAGCGCCTCGACGACCTGCTCGACCTCGAAAAAGACCTCGCCGTCGGGCGTCGCACGCTGGCGGCGAGCGGGGAGTGGACGCTGCCGCAGGCGGAGGCGCTGTACGCCACGCTCGTCGAGGAGACGCGCGCGCTGGTCAACGAGCCGTACGCGCCTATCGCGTGGCTGTTCGAGCAGACCTTCCGGCGGCAGTTGCGCAAGATGGCGGAGATCCTCACGGCCAACCCGTGAGGCCGAGGGTCCGATAGTCCGCTGGCCGGCGACCGTTGGGCGACGGTCCGCGGGCCGCACGCCCGAACGATGCGACTCGTGCTGGGACACGGATCGCCTGCTGATCGAGCACGAATCGCGCAGCCCCTTTTTGGCGGCTGTGGCGCAATGGCGTCGTGGGCAAAGGCCCCCCGGAGGACGCCATGGATCGCGCTTTGTTGTCTGTGCTCTTGGTCGGCGCGGGGTTGCTCGGCGGCTGTGCCCCGAGCCCTGGCCTGGTCGCCGACCCTGCCACCGACGGGGCGGGGCTCTGGCTTCAGGGTGAGGTCGACGGCAGCCACGCCCTGCTCACCGTGCAGGGCCGGCAGATCGGCAGCGCCTTCGGGCTCTCCTTCCATGTGCGCATCGACGACGCGCTCATCGCCGTGGTGGCGCCCACGCAGCAGCCGGTGCTCGGCGAGGGCGCGCTCCTGATCGAGCGCGTCGACGGTGGCGACGTGGCCTTTGGCGGCACACGCCCCTCGCGCGACGCTGGCGACGTCGAGGTCGCCGATGGCGTGATCGCGACGCTCGAGGTGCGCGCCCGCGCGGGCGCGACCAGCCGCGTGGAGCTCGAGGACGCGGTGGCGCGTGACCTCGACGGCAGCTTCGTTCCCCTCGCCGCCGCGGGCGGCACGCTCACGCTGGAGGCCCCGTGAAACCCTCGACCCCCACCTCCCGTCCGCTGTTCGGCGCCGCGCTCCTCGTGCCCGCGCTCTGCGCCGCGCCTGCCCTTGCCGCCGGCGTCGACGTCGTCACGCAGCATCTGTCCGTCGACCTGAGCGGCGAGCTGCTGCGCGTGCAGATCGACGCCACTGTCGACATCGACGGTGCGGGCTCGTTCCCCGTCTATGGCCTGGTCGCGCCGGCGACCGAGCTGACGGTGAACGGCGCCCCCGCCACGCTGCGCGACGACGAGCAGTACGGCGCGCTCGTGCAGTGGCTCGAGGCGCCCGATGCGGGCGACGGCCCGTGGGCGGTGCACCTGGTGCTCGAGGGCGCGCCCTCCTGCCGCTCGCAGCTCAACCCGAACCTCGATGCCTGCACCTTCAAGGACGACGAGCGCGTGCTCCTGCCCGGCGAGCCGGGGGCGGCCTGGTACCTGCTGAACGTGTCGGCGCTCGACCCCTTCACCGGCTCGATCACGCTGCGCACGGCGACCGACATGAGCGCCGCGGCCGGGCAGGGCGCGCCCCTCACCGACGAGCAGCCGGGCGACGGCACGCGCCTGCGCCACTTCGCCATCGACACGCCTACCGAGACGCTCGGCGCCTGGGCGCGGCGCGGCAGCGCGGTCGAGGTGACCGCGAGCGACGGCACGCGCGTCGTCGTCACCGCGCCCGAGGGTGCCGACGTGGTACCGCTCACTCGCACCGCCGAGGCGATGGCGCGCGTGCTGCCGAGGTACCAATCGATGTTCGGCGCCTTGCCTTTCGACGAGGTGCACATCCTGCCCGTGTCCGGTCGCTTCGCCTTTGGCGGCATGGGGCTGCTCGGCAACATCATGCTCGGCGACTTCATCACCTGGCCCGACTTCGACTACTTGATCGTGCAGGGCGCGGCGCACGAGCTCGGTCACTCCTGGTGGGGCGGGCTGGCCTCGGCGGGGGACTACGTCGGTGGCGGCTTCTTGCAGGAGGCGTTCGCCGAGTACTCGGCCTGGCGCGCGCTCGGCGAGACGGGCAGCGACGACGAGCGCCTGGCGGGCGTGCGCATGAACGCCGTCTGGTACCTGACCCAGACCGACCCCGCCGCCGACCTCGCCATCCTGGACGAGTCGCTCTACGACCACCAGGACGTCTACGTGCTCGTCACCTACCACAAGGGCTCGGTGGTGCTGCGCACGCTCGAGGAGAAGGTGGGGCGCGACGTGTTCGCGCAAGCGCTCGCCGCCATGGTCGCGCGCGGCCCGGGCGGCCTGTCGGTGGACGCGCTGGTCGAGGAGGTGGCGGCGGCGGGCGGTGGCGACATCACGCGCGACGTGGAGCAGTGGCTGCGCCAGCCGGGCTTCCCTGCGCTCACCGTGGGCGTCGACGAGGGCGGTGCGCTCGCGCTCGCCGTCGAGGGCGACTACGCGCTGCACGTGCCGGTGCGCGCCACCTTCGCTGACGGCGGCGTCGTCGACTCCGCGCTCGAAGCGAGCATGGGCGACAACGCGCTCGCGCTGGGGCGCAGGCCCGTGCTCGTGGAGGTGGATCCGCGCTGGAGCATGGTGCGCACCGTGACCCCGCGGGTGCCGGGTGACGTCTCGCTCGACGGGCGCAAAGACGCGGTCGACCTGATGGAGATCGCCCTGCGCGTGGGAGGACGAGTTCCCGAGCAGCGCCGGCAGGACGGCTCCTACGACCCGCTCTACGACACCAACGCGGACGGGGCGATCGACGAGGGGGACTTCGCAGCGGTGCTCGAGTGAGCCTGGGGGTGGCTGGACGCGTACCCGCTCGCGTAGCCGCTCGCGTATCCCCTCGGCAGTGCGCCGAAGCGCCGCTGGAACATGCGGGCGAAGCGCGACAGGTCCGAGAAGCCCGACGAGAAGGCCGCGTCCGTCACCGAGCGGCCGCGACGCAACAGGCGCGCCGCCTCGGTCAAGCGCACCTCGAGCAGGTACTGGTAGGGGCTCGTGCCCACCTGCGCCTTGAACAGCCGGCTCAGGTGGAAGCGGCTCGTGCCGGTGGCCGCCGCGATGTCCTCGACGTCGATGGGCTCGGCGAAGCACGCGCGCATGTGGTCGATGGCGCGCCGCACGCGAGCGTCGATCGCGGCCCGCGGCGTCGGCGCGGCCGACAACAGGCGCGCCGCCATCGCCTCCGCCAGCGCGTCGGCGCACAGGCGCGCATCGAGCGTGTCGCGCTCGAGCTCGGCGCCGACCATGCGCCCGAGGCCGATCAGCGCCGCGCCGTCGTCGAGCAGCAGGGGCGCGTCGGGCAGGGCGACCCCGGCGGCCTCGGCCACCGCGGTCACCAGCGCCTCGTCGAGGTGCACCGAGGCGCCGCGCATGGGCCCGACGAACTCGGTTGCGTGGTCGCAGCCGACCGGGATCAGCACCGCGCAGCCGGGGGTCGCCTCGAGCACGTGGCCGCCGACGCGGTAGCGCAGCGAGCCCTGCTCGAGCCAGCCCACCTCGAAGCCCGCGTGCGCCGTGGCGCCGAAGGCCACGCGCTGGCCGTCGTAGGCCCAGCGGCGCGCGCGCAGGCGTCTTGGCAGGGTTCGGTCCGACTCGACGCGCGGGTGCATGGGCACCTCCGCTATCGAGCAAGGCAAGCCGCGTGCCCGTCGAAGGCGTTAGGCGATGCACGGCGGGGGGCAGGACGAGAAAAGGAAGATGGGGCTTGTCGTTGCGCCTTCGCGTTGCGGTCGCTGCTCTCGCGAGAGCAGAGGGCGGTGCGACAGCGGTGCTGGGACGCGGTTGCGGGCGTGCAGTGCTGCCGCGTTCGTGGGCCACGCGGACAGCCCCCACTCTAGATCTCGCCCCCACAGGGGCGAGCCGTGCAGCTTCGCCTCACCGTCGTCCAGGCACGGACAGCGGCGGGCGACGTCAGCCGAACCCGGAACGGCTTTCCCCTGTGGGGGAAAGATCTAGAAAGGGGGCTGTCCGTCGCCCACGGAAGCCCCTGCTCGACGGCAAGCCGTGCCTCCCCAAAGGCACCGCGGCCCGCTCTCGCGAGAGCAGCGACCGCCAAACGAAGGCAGGCCGCCAAGCCCCAGCTACTGGATGCGCACGTTGACGGTCTTCGAGATGCCCGCCTCTTCCATGGTCACGCCATAGAGCTGGTCCACCACCTCCATGGTGCGCTTGTTGTGCGTGATCACGATGAACTGCGACAGGCTCGCGACGTCCCGCACCATGTCGTTGAAGCGGCCCACGTTGGCCTCGTCGAGCGGCGCGTCGACCTCGTCGAGCACGCAGAAGGGCGAGGGCTTGAGCAGGAAGATGGCGAAGATGAGCGAGACGGCCGTGAGCGCTTGCTCGCCGCCCGACATCATGGTGATGGAGCCGAGCTTCTTGCCGGGCGGCTGCGCGTAGATCTCGACGCCGGTGGCCAGCAGATCGTTCGGGTCGGTGAGCGCGAGCCACGCCTTGCCGCCGCGGAACAGCCGCGGGAACACCTGCTGGAAGCGCTCGTTGACGCCGTCGAAGGTCTCCTGAAAGCGCTTCTTGGTGGTGCGGTTGATCTTGACGATCGCCTTCTCGAGCTGGTTAAGCGCGTGCGTCAGGTCGTCGGCCTGGGTGCGCAGGAAGTCGTGGCGCTTCTCGAGGTCGGCGCACTCGTCGATGGCCGTCAGGTTGATGGCGCCGAGCGCCTCGATCTGCTTCTCGAGCCCTTGGAGCTGCTCCTCGGCGTCGGCCGGCGGCGGCTCACGCATGTGGTAGTCGAACAGCGCCTCCTGGGGCGTGGTGCGGTGGTGCTCGATGCAGCGGTCGATGACGGCGTCGAGCTCGAGCTCGCGCTCGCGGATGCGCACCTGCAGGTCGGCGTGGCTCGAGCGCGTGGCGTCGAGCGCGGCGCGGGCGGCGCGAGCCTCGTGCTCCATCACGCGCACGCTCTCGTTGTGCTTCTCGAAGGCGACGCGCGCCTCGTCGAGGCGCGCCTTGAGCGCCAGTCGCTCCTCGCCGAGCACGGCGAGCTGGCCGCGCGCGTCGGCCTCGTCCTTCATCAACTGCTCGCGCTCGCCGTGACCGTTCTCGATCTGGCGCTGCAGGCGGTGCAGGCGATCGGTCAAGTCAACCGCCTGCTTCTCGCTCGCCTCCAGGTTCTTCGACAGCATCTCGCGGCGCTCCGCAATTGACGCCGCGCGCACCCGCATGGTGGTGACGCTCTCCTGCTTGATGGCGATCTGCTGCTCGAGGGTAAGCAAGGCCTGGCCGCGCTGGTGCAGCTCGGCGTCGATGGCGGCGCGCGCGCTCTCGGCCTCGACCAGGCGTGCCTGACGCGACGCGAGGTCACCCTCGGCGGTGGCGAGCTGCTCGATGGCGCGGTCCTCCTCGGCCTTGAGGCGCGCGCCGCGCTGCTCGAGGCGCGCCAGCTCCTCTTGGTGACGCTTGTGCGCCGCGCGCACCTCGACGAGGCGCAAGAGCTGCGTCTGGATGCGGTCGCCGACCTCGCGCAGTGACTCGTCGAGCTCGGTGGCGCTCGCGGTCAGACGCGCGATCTCCGATTCGCGTTCGGCCAGCTCGACGTCGAGCGTCTTCACGTCCTCGACGAGCTCGCGCATCTCGCGCTTTTGGCGCAGCACGCCGCTGTCGGCGCCCGAGGCCGCACCGCCGCGCACCGTGCCGGTCGGCTCGTAGACCTCGCCCGCGCGCGTCACCAGCGTGACGCCCGCCGCGCGCGCCGTCTGCCAGAGCGCGCTCGCGCTCGCCCGCTCGTCGACCAGGAAGACGCGCGACAGCACCGCCGCAGCGCCGGACTTGCCCTCACCACTGCCGGGGGTGGCCGCCAGCGTGACGGCGTCGAGCACGCACGAGGCGCCC
Organism: Deltaproteobacteria bacterium; assembly: GCA_016177705.1. Classification (GTDB taxonomy): domain Bacteria; phylum Myxococcota; class UBA727; order UBA727; family VGSZ01; genus JACOUT01. The sequence continues at coordinate 633,246 of JACOUT010000009.1, read as the reverse complement.
GCGAGCGCCGGGCGCACCGCGCTCGCGGCCGCGTCGATGGCGCTCTCGACGATCAGCTCGGCGCGGCCCTTGGCCTTGGCGTCGGCCGCCAGGTGGTCGAGCGCGGCCGCGGCGGCGCTCTCGTCTTGCACCACCACCGCTTGCAGGCGGGCGCCGAGCGCGGCCTCGATGGGCAGCTCGAGGTCCGAGGGCGCCTCGAACAAGTCGACCAACAGCTTGCCCTTGCCCTCGAGCGGGCCACCGCGCTTCAGGAGCGCGCGCACGGCCTCGGGGCTCTGTTCGTAGCGCGCGTGGATCTCCTCGAGGGAGTGCAGGCGCGCCTTCTTCTTGTGCAGCTCGTCGGCGCGGCGCTGCAGCTCTTTGCGTTTGCCCTCGAGGTCGGCGCGCAGCGTCTGCAGCGCGCGCGCGCCCTCGGCGCGCTCCAGCTCGGCCGCGGTCTTCTCCTGGTCGAGGCGGACGCGCTCGGCGTCGGTCTGCGCCGCCGCGGTCGCGAGCTGCGCCTCCTCCTCGACGAGGGGCGCGCGTTCGGCGGCGAGCTGCTCGCGCCGCTCGTGCAGCGCGGGGAGCTGGCCCTTCAGGTGGTGCACGTCGGCGGCGGCCTTGGCCGCGTCGGTGGAGCGCGCGATCATCTCGCCGCGCAGGCCGTCGACCTTGGCGGTCTCGTCGGCGCGGCGCGCCCTGTGCGCCTCGAGATCGGCGACCGCGCCCTCGAGGTCGCGCTCATCGCTCGTGAACTCCAGCTCGAGCTGGTGGCTGCCCTTCTTCAGCTCGGCGAGCGCCGCGTCGAGCAGCACCTGCTGCTCCTTGAGGCGCTCGACGTCGACGGCGGCCTCGGCGTCGCGCTGCTTGCTGCGCTCGTGCTCGCGGCGCGCGTGCTCGGCGGTTTGCTCGTTGAGCGCCAGGCCGTTGTCGACCTCGTAAAGGCGCGCCTGCATCTCGGAGAGCGCGCGCTCGTCGCCCGAGAGCGCGCCGCGCTTGGCCTCGATGTCGTCCTCGAGGCGCGCCACACGGTCTACGTCGCCCTGTACGCTCTCGGTCAGGGTCTGGTACAGCTCGCGGTCGAAGGCGACGGCGTTGCTGAGCTCCAAGAACGTGAAGCTGGCGCGGTGCAGCTCGATCTCGCGCACCACGGCGCGCAGCTCCTTGAACTTCTCGGCCTTCTTGGCCTGCCGTTTCAAGGAGCCGAGGCGGCGGCCGATCTCGCGCGTGACGTCGTCGATGCGCTGCAGGTTCTGGCGCGTGGCGTCCATCTTCCTGACGGCAGCGTCCTTGCGTGCCTTGTACTTGGTGATGCCGGCCGCTTCCTCGATGATGCGGCGGCGGTCCTCGGGCTTGACCCGCATGATGTCCGAGACCTGGCCCTGCTGGATGATCGAGTAGGCCTTGGAGCCGACGCCGGTGCCGAGGAACAGCTCGTGCACGTCCTTCAGACGGCACGGGGTCTTGTTGATCTCGTACTCGCTGTCACCGTCGCGAAACAGGCGCCGCGTCACCTGGATCTCCGAGTAGCTCTGGTACTCGGGGGGCACGCCCTTGCCGTCGTTCTCGAAGGTCAGGCACACCTCGGCCATGCCGAGCGGCGCCCGCTTCTCGGAGCCGTTGAAGATCACGTCCTGCATCGAGCCGCCGCGCAAGGTGCGCGCGCTCATCTCGCCCATCACCCAGCGGATGGCGTCGACGATGTTCGATTTGCCGCAGCCGTTTGGCCCCACCACGCCGGTGACGCCGTGGCCGAAGCGGATGGTGGTTTTGTCGGCGAAGGACTTGAAGCCAACGATGTCGAGCTTGTCGAGGCGCATGGGTCGTGACCGTGTGCACGCTCGCTCGGCCTCATGCAACGCCCGCCGCGTGCGCTGCCGCGTGCGCGCTGGACCTCACGGAGTGTCGAGCTTGTCGTGCTCAGGGCTTGAAAAGACGTGGCTTCTCAGACGAGCCGGACGTCGCGTGCCGCGGCGGCGCGCCGCGGAAGCGGTGCTCGCGGCGCTCGGCGTCGAGCCAGAGGAACAGGGCGTCGCCCGGGCAGACCGTGGGCTCGCCGATGGGGGTGAGCCCCTTGGCGAGCACCAGCTCGCGGCGCACCTCGCGGTGACCGATCACGCGGTCGATCTTAGGGAAGCGCGCGCGCAGCTCGTCGATGAGCGCCAAGAGGGCCTGCCGCTGCGGCAGCGGCGGCAGCTCCTCTCCGAAGTAGCCGTCGAGCACGATGCCGACCGAGCCCCAGTCGGGGTCGAGCTGGCGCTTGCCTCGCGCCGCCTCGCGGGTGACGCCCGCATGAGCGCCAGTGCGATCGAGTGGTCGGCCCTCGTACACCGTGCCGTCGGGCTCGATGACGAAGTGGTAGCCGATGTCGGCGAAGCCGCTCACCTCGAGGTGGTAGTCCTTGATGCCGAGCGGGCCGGGCGGCTCGAGGAAGTCCGAGTGATGCACCACGATGGTGCGAAGCGCGTCCCTGAGGCGCCCGCGGTACCTGGTGCCGGCGAGGAGCGGTGCCGCGTCCCAGGCGGCGCGCGGCACCACGGACAGGGCGCGGGCCGGCGCGGCAGGCGCCGGCTCGCCCACTGGGGAAGGCGCCCCCGCGGCGGCCGTGGCCATCAGCATGTCCAACACGAAGACCAGCAGCACCTGGGCACGACCGCCGGGCAGGGGGATCTGTTCCCGCGCCTAGGCCTCCTGGCCGATCCTTTGCCCGTCCTTGTGCCTACTTCGCGGGCGCCGGGCGAGCTGCCGTGGCCGCCTGCACGGCCTGCTGGCGCTCGAGAGCTGCCTGGAACGCCTCGTCGACGCCCGGGCCGGCCCAGCGCACGATCTGGTGGTCGGGCGACAGCGCGCGCAGCTTGTCGAGCTCTTTCTTCTGCTCGAAGATGTTGGTCTGCACGAGCACGAGCTGCGCCTGCGCGCGCACGAATTGCGGGTCGCGCTCGAGCGCCTGGCGATAGAGCTTGATCGCCTCCACCGCGTCGCCGTCGCGCATCTGCGCGGCCACGCCGCGCAGGAACACCAGGCCGTTGCTGTCCGGGTTGCTCTCCTCGACCTTGACCACCATGGCGGAGAAATCGCGCCACTCGTTTCGCAGGCGGTGGCCGTCGGCCGCGACGCGGTAGCCGACGTAGTCATCCGGCCGCTCGGCGATGACCTTCTGCGCGCCCTCCATGCCGATGGCGACGTGCTCGGCGGCGAGCAGGCGCAGCGCCTCGTCGGTGTCGCGGTACAGGTGCAGCTTGGCCAGATCTGCCTCGAGCGAGGCGCGGCCGGCGGCGGCGAGCTTGCGCACCATGAGCGCGCGCACCCGCCCGTCGATCCGGTCGGCCAGGGACGCCAGCACCTCGGCGACTGTGAGCTCGGCCTCGCCCCAGGCGAGCTGCACCTGAGCGCGCAGCGCGGCCGCCTCTGGTGTGGTCTGACCATCGAGGAAGGTGATGGCGTCGGGGAAGAGGTCGATGCGGTCGCTCTTCAGTACCGCCAGGCACTCCTCGAGCGAGGTGGGCGCGGCGGGCTTCTTGCCGGGCGGCACCTGCTTCTGCTCGAAGCTCTCGACCAGCGCAGTGGCCTCGCTCATGGACAGGCCTACCGTGCGCGCCGGGCGGCCGGCGGGCGGCGGGGCCGCGGTGACGCAGGCAGCGGTACCGCCTGTCATGGTGACGGCTGCGGTGACGACGAGCAGCGAGGCGGTGAGCAGGGGGCGCATCATTCGGGCGCCGTAGCAGCGGTCCGGACGCGAGGCAACCGCCGTGCCTCTGGTACGCTGCGGGCGTGTCCTCTCGTTCGTGGCTCCTGTTGGTGGTGGTCGTGCTGGCGCTCGGCGCGGTGATGGCGTGCCCGCCGCCGTCCGCCATCGGGCGCCCCTGCGAGGTTGACGACGACTGCGTGGTGGCCGGCGTCGTCTGCTTCCTGGGCGCCTGCCAGGACGCCGACGACGTGCCGCCCGCGGAGGGTGAAGGGGAGGGCGAGGGCGAAGGTGAGGGCGAAGGTGAGGGCGAGGGAGAAGGTGAGGGGGAAGGGGAGGGTGAGGTGCCCGACGTGCCGCAGACGTGCGCGCATGTGCACGCGCTCGACCCCTCGCTGCCGAGCGGCCCCTACGCGCTCGACCTCGACCACGACGGCGCGCTCGACGACAGAAACGACGACGGCACCGTCACTGACGTCGGCGATGGCATCTACTGCAACATGGACATCGCGGGCGGCGGCTGGATCAACGTCGCCTTCATGGACCACGATCGCATCCTCGCCGACGGGTGTCCGAGCGGGCTCGTACTGGAAGACCACGACACCACCGACGGCTTCGTCGGTTGCCGCCGCGGCTCGAGCGCGGCCGGCGCCACCAGCATCTGGGCCTCCACCTACTACCCGTACCGCGAGGTGATGGGCCGCGTCGTCGCCGTCGGCTTTGGCGCGAGCGAGGCCTTCAAGGACCAGCCGGCCGTCCCCGAGACCGGCATCGACAACCAGTACGTCGACGGCGTCAGCCTCTCGGTGGGCGAGACCCGCCAGCACTTGTTCACCTACGCGGCCGCCCACCCGAGCGACCCCGCCGGCGCCTGCCCCTGTCAGGGCGGGCCCGCGCCGCCCGCGTTCGTCGGCGACGCCTACGCGTGCGAGGCGGAGCCGGCCGAGGTCGACGCGGAGCCTCCCGAGTTTGGCCCCTCGAACCGCCTGTGGCTCGACCTCGTCGACCTGTGCGCGCCCACCTTTACGACCACCCCGCACTTCGTCGTCTCGGTGGGCGCGCGCATCGAGGACTTCATCGAGCTGCGGCTGATGAACGACGAGCCCGACGAGGACATCGTGATCACGGGGCTCGAGCTGTACGTTCGCTAGCGCGGGTCAGTTGTCGCCGTTGTCGGCGCCATCGGCGAACAGCGCGCGGAAGCCCGCCACCTCCCGCACCACGTCGAAGTAGCGATCGCCCTCGACCCACAAGCGTACGCGGTCGCGGTCGACCGCCGCCGCTTTGGCGAGGGCCTCGACGCACTCCGGGCCGCGTCCCTGCGCCGCCCGCAGCGCCGCCATGTGGTAGTTGGCCATGATGTCGGCGCCGTCGATCTCGAGCGCGCGCACCAGCGCCTTCTCGCTTTGCTCGTAGAAGCCCTTGGTGGCGTAGCAGTTGCCGAGGTCCACCCAGGCGTCGAGGTTGTCGGGCTCAGCCTTCACCACGTCGCGCAGGTGCGCGATGGCCTCGCCGGGCTTGCCCATGTCCATCACCACGGTGGCGAGCTCGTGGCGCGCCACCGGGTCCTTCGGGTCGAGCTCGAGCGCGACCTGGTACTCCTTGAGCGCCTCGGGCAACTGGCCCTTCTCGGCCAGCGTCAAGCCGAGGTTCAAGTGCGCGTCCGGGTAGTCCCACTCGAGGTCGATGGTGTCCTTGTACTCGCGCACCGCCAGGTCGTGGCCGTGCGTGGCCAGGAAGCACGCCAGGTTGTAGTGGGCCGTGGGCGACTGCGGCTCGAGGTCGATGGCCAAAAGGTACTCGCGCAGCGCCTCGCGCAGCAGTCCCTTCTCGGCGAACACGGTGGCCAGGTTGTCGTGGGCGTGCGCGCTGTCCGGGTCGAGGTCGATGGCCTTCTTGAATTCCTTGATGGACTCATCGAGCCAGCCGCGATCGGCCAGCTCGATGCCCCGTTGGTTGTGGAAGTCCGACTGCGCGAGGCGATCGAACTTCTCCTTGTCCGTCATGAGGTCTTCCTAGCAAAGCAGGCCGCCTGCGGAAGGGGAGTGTCGCCGCGGCGCCCATCAGGTGGCTGGGCGGTCAAGGTGAGGCGTGCTCGCGGCGCAGACGAACGCGCGGCGGCGACGAGGACGCCGGTGCGGCGGCGCCCTCTCCCTGGTCGGCGATCTCCTCGTCGAGCTGCATGGCGCGCGTGCGCACCGCCTTGAAGACCGTCACCAGGATGCTCATCAGCGGCACCGCCAAAAGCGCGCCCACGATGCCGCCGTAGTGCTCGCCGACCACGAGCGCGAGCACCACCAGCACCGGGTGCATCTTGGCGGCGTCGCCCATGATCTTCGGGTTCAGCAGGTAGGCCTCGATGGCGTGGATGCCGACGATCCAGGCGAGCGCGCCGAGCGCCGTGGTCACCCCCGACGACAGCGCCACCGCGACGATGGGGATGGTGGAGAGGATGCTTCCGAAGATGGGCACGAGCGAGAACACCGCCGCGACGGTGGCGAGCAGGAAGGCAAACTTGACCTTGAGCAACAACAGCCCGACCAGCGTGAGCGCGCCGTTGATCAGGCAGATGGTGAGCTGTCCGCGCACCACCCCGGACAACCCGCCGTCGATGCGCTGCAATAGCTCGGAGAGCTGCGAGCGATCGCGCACCGGAGTGACCGTGAACAGGAAGTTGAGCAGACGGTCCGTGTCGGCGGCGATGAACGCGGTCAGCATCAAGACCAGGAAGGTCTTGAACACGAAGCCGATGAGCGCCGCCGCCAAGGTCTGCAGCTCGGCGAAGGCGCGCACCACGCCCGCCCTCGCCGCGGCCTTGGCGTCGCGCACCAGCGCCTGCACCAGCGCGGCGGCGTCGACGGTGAAGCCGCCCGGATCCTCGCCGACGTCGCCGGCGGGCGCCTCGAGGTGCACCGGCAGGTCCATGCGCTCGAGCCAGGCCTCGAGCCGCTTGATGTTGACCGCCAGGTTGTCGTCGTCGACCTGCTCGAGCAGCGCGGTGCCCTCTTTGAGCATGTTGCCGGCCTCGCGGTACAGGCGCGGCACCACTGTCGATCCCGCCAGCCACAGCACGCCGGCGAACGCCGCGTACAACAGCACCACCGCCACCCAGCGGGGCGCGCGCCGCCCGCCCGGCAGCGGCAGCGCTGCCAGGCGCCGCACCGGCGGCGCGATCACGTAGGCGAGCAGGAACGCGAGCAGGAAGGGCAGCAGCACATCGCGCACCAGCGCGAGCGCGAGCAGCGCCGGCACCCAGAGCGCGAGCAGGAGCGCCAAGCGCCGCACGCGCTTGTCCTGGAGGAGCTGGAGCAGGCGGCGGTTCACTGCCATCAGGGCTCGAGCGTGAGCTGGGGGGCGGAGGTCGAGGGAGCGAGCGCCTCGAAGGCGATGCAGCCCCTCGCGAGCACCGCGCCCTCGCCGGCCGGAGCGGCGGTGGCGAGGGCGTAGAGGACGGTGTCGCCGGCCGGGACGCGGCCGAGGCCGACGTCGGGGTGCAGGTCGCCGCCCGACAGCGTGCGCTGCCCGGAGAGGAGCACGTTGAGCGTCGGGGGGAACTCGTCGGTGATTGACTCGCAGGTTGCGCCGGGCGCGACCGCGAACAGCAGCCCCTGCACGCCGTCGACGCCGCGCGCGATCAGGAAGGTGGCGCTCAGATCGACCTCGTCATCCGGCCTTGCCTGGCAGGCGCCGTCGACGCACAGCTCGACGCTCGGCGGCGCGCACGCCTCGCAGGGCGCGTCGTCGGGCGGGGCACAGTCGTCAGGCGCGGCGCACTCGCCGGCGCCGGGGTTCGGGCAGGCGCACGGCACGACGCACGCGAGCGCGGCGGCCAGGAGCAGCGAGGAACGGTGCGGCACGCGCGCGGTCTGCCAACGCGCGCGCGCCCTGCCAATCGCCAAAGGGAGCCGGCCGCCGCGGCCGGCAGCCCTGGCCGACTGCCTTTCCTCCTACCTGAACGCCTGATCCGTAGGCGCAAAAGGCCGGCGGGCGCCACGGATATCCCCCCAGAAGGATGTGACTATGTTCGCTATCGGCTACCGGTCGAGCGTGGGGGGCGGCGGCGCAGGCACGAGCGGGGTGCGCCCCCTGTTGCGTAGGATCGCTGGTGGGTCGGGTGCGCAGCGGCCGAGGCATGCGGCGCGACCTACGGGAGGAGGCGAGCTGGTGACGGACGTGACCTTCGCGGTCGAGCCCCTCGGGGTGCCGAGCGTGGTGCGTCCCACCCACGAGCCGCAGGTGCTGTACGTGCGCCTGGCGGCCCCCGCTGGCATAGGTGAAGACGGTGAGCGGCGCATCTCCGTGCTGCCCGACCCGGCCGCCGCGGTGCAGGCCGCGATTCAGGCCGCGGCGCGGGAGGGCACCAAGGTGGAGCGCGCGGTGCTGGTCGGCACGGACTCGGTGCTCGACCCCGCGGCGGCGCGTGCGCCTGGGCACGAGGCCGCCCTGGCCGCGCTGGTCGAGGTAGTCCGAGCGCTCACCTCCGAGAGTCTGCCGTTCGTGTGGCGCACGCGCGGCGGCATCGACGGCCCAGCACCCCACGCGCTCGCGCAGGCGCTGGCCGACGCCGGGCGCGCGGTCGTGGTCGAGCTCGGCGTGCCCTCGATGGACGCCGAGCTGTGCGCCGCGCTCGAGGGCGGCCCGGCGGTGGCGCCCGAGCACCGCCTGCGCCTGGCGGCGGCGCTCGAGTCGCGCGGCGTCACCGTGCGCGGGCTCATCGACCCCTTGGTGCCGCTGCTCACCGACCAGCAGCAGAACCTCGAGGCGCTGGTGTCGGCCTTCGCCGAGGCCGGCGTCCGCAAGCTCGGCGCCCGCTACATCGTGCTGACGCGCGAGCGCGCCCGCGCGGTGGCCTCGCGCCTCGCCGGCATGCAGCGCGCGCTCCTGCAGGGGGTGTTCGCGGACGAGCCCTGGCAGAAGCCCGACCCCGAGGGCGGCCAGCGCGAGGTCCACAAGCGCATCCCCGCGCACCTGCGGCGCGCCGGCCACCACCGGCTGCTGGAGGCCGCTGCTCGGCACGGTCTGTACGTCGACATCCTCGATGCGCTCGACGAGGCCGAGAGCCTGGCGCCGGGCGAGGCCGGCAGCTCGCCGCCGGTGGGCGTCGACGACGCGCCCAAGCGCCCGGCCAAGAAGCGCCGCCCCCAGCTCGAGCTGTTCCGCAAGAGCGACAAGCCGGGTTAGCGCAATGGCGCGCCTGCCGATCGTGCTGCTGGCTATCGCGTGGCCGCTGGTGTTGGCGCTCGTGCTGCCGTGGGCGCTGGCGGCTCGCTGGTGCGAGTCCGGCGCCCGGTCCAAGCGCGGCCCGCGCGGGCGGTAGGCTCGTGGGGCGCCCGCCGGGGCGGTGCTCGCCTCGCCGGCGGCGTGACGCGGGCTTCAGTGATGTGCCGCGGTGCTTGGGGGCCGTGGTCGTTAAGGGCGTGTGCTCCCGCTGACACGCCGCCTCTGAGGCGAACACCGCCCCGTCGTGCGCTGCTTGCGCGCGCTCCCTGTTCGATGGGGCACCGTTCGCTACGCGTCCGCGAGATCAAGGAACATCCGGTGGCTCTCCTGTTCGATCCGCCTTGCAGCACGCGCGAGCTGTCGCAGGCGGTGGCAGATCAACTCGAGCTTCTCTCGCTCGGGGTGAAGGCTGAGGAACGTCTCAATGGCGCTGCGGGTCGCAAGCACCAAGATTGCGGCGTCGACGCTCTTCTCGACGGCGCGATTCGCATCAATGCCGACCGCGATCTCAAAGAGGGACCTCGATGCCGCCACCGCGGTCTCGAAGGAACTGATCGCCGCAAGGCTCGTGAGCCGTTCGGCCTCGATGGACAAGCCCTCGCGGCGGAGGATGTCGGCGAGGAGCTCCCTGATCGCCCGGTTGAGCCACACCTGGGCGAGTTGGTGGTTCAAGCGCGCGTGGCGCCAGTCCCAGAGCGGTCTGAGTTCCGCGGCAAACCGCCGGTCCTCATCGATCTTCGCCATTGTCGGCCCCCCCGGCTCGACCGCGATTTTAGGTGCTGCTCGGGCAATGGCCCCGTGCATGCCGCTGCGTCGCTGCCGCACCTGTCAGCCACGGGTGTTGCGAAGCGCGCGGATGAAGTCGCCGAACGTCGAGGACTCCATCGCTGACCATGCGGTCTCCGAGACAGTCACTCCGAGCTCGCGCTCTATGTCGTTGACGAGGAGGTTTGGCGTCAGGGCGTCATGGTCGTCGACGAAGAGGAGGATACAGGGGTCATCGGGGACGAAGTAGTCGTTCGGGTAGCGGTGGGCGCGCTTCAGCAGCGCTGCGACCTGGAAGGTGAGGTGAAGATCGACGTCGCCGGTAGCTTCCCAGAGCGCCACGTAGTCGCCCGTGCGTGCCGCCAGCTGGGCTGCAATTGCCTGACCTACGGATGCGCCACCAACAAATGGGATGCCGGCGAGAAAACGCTGTAGCGTGGTCCACTTGGGGAGCTGAAGCGGCGTGAACGTCAAGGGATTCCAGCGCCGCTTGCGGCGAACGCCAGAATAGCAGCCACGAGGAAGTACTGAAGGTCGGCGCCCCGTCGAGCGCTTCACCCCCAGCGCGTACACGAGATCCAGCGAAAGAGCGTGGGCGGGTCAGATGGCCCTGCGCCACCCGGTCGGCGGCATGACATCGTCGGACCCGCGCGCCGTGGCGCCGGCGGCGCGGTTTCATGTCTCGATCGCGCGCTCGGTCTCGTCGGACTCGGCATCTCGGAGGTCGAACTTGAGAGGCGCCCCGGCAGTTCGTGCCATCTCGATTGCACGTCGCAGAAGGCGTTCCGCCTCGGGGCTTGGGCGGACCGCAACCACGGCACTTCCATGCTCGTGAACTGCCATCATCAGCTCGCGTGCGATGCCGGCGGAGTGGCCGAACACCTCCTCGAGGATGTGCTCTACGAGGTCCATCGGCGTCTCGTCGTCATTGAGCATGCTGATCGCGGCGGGGATGTCATCGAGCAGGTCGTCGGCCGATGTGGCTGGGCCATCGTTCCTGGGGTCGGACTCGGCAGGGATGGGATCGGTTGGGGTAGCGAGCGCCGAGACTGGCGCAGCACGGAGCTGAGAAGGCGGCTCCTTCTTCCGCATGTTCCCCCACCGCGTCCAACGTTGCGCGCGCCCGACAACGGTCGAGCACGACGGTGATGATGCCACGAGCCCAAGCGGATCTGCACGCTCGCTGAAGGTGCCGGTGTCCCTGCCGTCGGCGTTGAAGCGTGAATGGCCGACGGCGGCGGGGATCGAGGGGGTGTGCGGCCTCGCTGACGGCACACCGTGACGCAGGCGCGTGGCTAGACCCGTGGTCCTCCTTCGGGTGCAGACCGCGCCTGTTCAGCAAATCGCTTCGTCGCGAGTCGTTGCGCGGCAACCCCACAAACGACCATTGCAATGACTTGACCCCAGGTCCCGATGTGCCCTGCGAGCTCAACGGCCTCCTTTGTGGCGACAGCCTGCGACGCACCGAGGGCGAGGGCCGCCACAAACGCGACTACGCTCCCAATGGGGAACTGCACGACCAAGAGAAGACCGCACACCCGCGCGTCCGGTCCACGAAGGACTCGCTTGCGTCCCAGGTCATACCTGCCGGCGACAAGAGCGAAGAGCCCGACGATGAAGAGGGCAACTTGAATGCCGGTGATCATTTCGCCCCCAGGTTCTGTTGTTGGCGAGCGTGAGGATAACAGCCGCGAGGACCTCCCGACGCTCCGCCCCACGCGAAGCGCACGACGGGGCGGTGCTCGCCTCAGAGGCGGCGTGACAGCGGGAGCACGTCTTCCCATCGATCGCGGCCGCCAAGCGCCGCGGCACGTCGCTGAAGCCCGCGCCACGCCGCCGGCGAGGCGAGCGCCGCCCCGGCGGGCGCTTCACTCCAGCGCGATCGCGAGATCCAGCGAAAGTGCGCGGCAGGTTCAGTTGACCCGACGCCACCCGGTCGGCGGCATCACGTCGTCGGGCTCGCGAGCCGTGGCGCTACGGACGCGGTCGCGATCGGCGGCGTGGTCGTAGCGCGCCCAGGGCACGTCGGCGGGGTGCCAGGCGCCCATGCGCGTCAGCACCTCGTGGCGCTCGATACCGGCCAGCTCGGCGCCGGCCATCAGCCACACCATGACGGCGAGCGCCACCATCCAGTAGTTGCCGGACGCGAGCGCGGCCGCGCCGAGCAGCAGCGCGATCACGCGGCTGACCGTCACGGCGCTCTTGGTGCCGCGGTACAGCCCGCGACGCTTGGCGAGCAGCGCGCGCAGCACCCGGCCGCCGTCGAGCGGCAAGGCCGGCAGCAGGTTGAACAGGCCGAGCATCAGGTTGGCGCCGCCGAGCCACATGAGCAGGCTCAAGGGCAGGGCGGCGTGCAGTCCGAGCGCAGCGCCACCGAGCAGCAGGCTGACGGCCGGGCCCGCGAGAGCGATCGCGATCTCGTCCGACGGCGAGCGGGGCGGGGCGGCCATCTTGGCCACGCCGCCGAACAGGTGCAGGTCGATGCCGGCGATGGGCACGCCGCGCGCGCGCGCCACCACCGAGTGGCCGAGCTCGTGCGCCAGGATGGAGGCGAACAGCAGCACCGACAACAGCACACCCGCCAGGCCGCCATGGCTGATGCCGGCGAGAACGAGGGCGAGCGGCAGCGTCCAATGGGCGCCGACGCGGAAGCCGAGCACGGTGAAGAGATGGAAGGAGCGGCCGCCGAACATGCGGGGAGCGTAGGCACCAGGGCCCCGGGGGCAAGTGGGCGGCGGTCGACGGTAGCTGGCCGCTGTGGCAACACGTCCACATGCTCTACGCGCGCCTGCCCCTGTCGCTTCGCCGCACCATGAGGCTCGCTGTCCTGGTTGCCCTGGCCGGCGTCGGCGCATGCCAGTGCGAGGAGCCGCTCAGCGACTTCGAGTGCAACTTCGAGGTGACGCCGTCCGGGGACGGCGCGGTCATCGAGTTCAACGCTACCGCCATCGGTGACACTGCCGAGCGCAGCTGGCGCGTGACCAACACCGGCCGCGGCGTGGTGCTCGACGAGCTCGCCATCACCTTCGAGACCATCAACGCCGAGCACTACGACGCCGAGATCCCCGAGGGCACAGCCATCGGCCCGGGCGACGACGAGACCTTCCTGGTGGTGTTCCACCCGCTCGCCGAGGCCGACCTGGCGAGCCGCTTCGTCGTCAGCCACCCCGACGTCGGCAACTCGCGCTGCCCCACCGCCACCGTGTTCGTGCGCGGCACCGGCTTCGTCGAGCAGGTGGTCGACGCCGGCCCCGAGGACGCGGGCGTCGTGGACGCGGGACCGCAGTTCGACGGCGGCACGCCGGTCGACGCCGGCACCGTCGATCCGCCCGACGGCGGCGTGTCGATTGGCACCGACTCGCGCTGGTACGCCTACGGCGCCTTCGAGGACGCGCGCGCGCGCTTCGCCGCCGTGCCGCTCGACGACGGCAGCGACGACATCATCGCCATCGGCGGCTACGGCGAGGACGGCGTCGCCATCGACAGCATCGAGCGCATCGACGCCACTACCGGCATCTCGCGGGTGGTGGCCCACCTGGCGGTGCCGCGCGCCGAGCCGGCGGCGGCCAAGCTGCCCGACGGCCGCATCCTCATCCTCGGCGGGCGCACCGCCACCTCGGGTGGCTTCGTGGTGCGCACGCTCGAGGCCTTCGATCCGCAGACTGACACGGTCACCTGCCTCGACCCCGCGGGCTGTGGGCTCGACGTGCAGGACGCCGCGATCCTGCCGATCGGGCGCATCGGTGCCGTCGCCGCCGCCAACGCGGCGGGGCAGGTGGTGGTGGCGCTCGGTCGCACCTTCGACGTGCTCGGCGACGAGGTGGCTGCACCTGGTGGCGAGGTGCTGAGCTTCACGCCGACGCTCTCGTCGGTGGCCGTCTCGCCCGCCGGGCCGCTATCGGAGCGCACCTTCGACACGCGGGTGGTGGCGGCCGACGGCACCATCCTGGTCATCGGCGGACGCGCGCCGAACGGCGCCGTTCTCGGCGACCTGGTCCGCGTGACCGCGGGCGCGGGCGCGCTCACCGCCGGCGCGTTGGCGACGCCGCGCGCGCAGGCGGCGGCCGCGCTGCTCACCACCGGTGACGTGGTGGTGGCGGGCGGCTTCTCGGGCAACGGCGCGGGGCTCACCACCGCGGAGCGCCTGGTCGGTGCCATGGGGGGCGCGGTCACGGTCGAGGCCATCAACCTGGTGCTGCCGGCGCGCGTCGGCGCCTCCTTGCTCGCACTCGACGACGACATCCTGCTCTATGCGGGCGGCACGCGCCGGCGCAGCGACAACCTGGACGTCAACGCGGGCGTCGTCCCCGAGCGCGACGCCGACGTGCTGATCCCGTTTGGCGCCGGCAACCTGCTGCGCTTCTCGCCCGACAACGCGCTGGCAGTCGGCCGGCTGCACCACCAGGCGTTCGCGGTGGGTGCTTCGCGCGCCGCGGCGGTGTTCCTGGGCGGCGTCGCGACGAGCCCGCGCAACACGCCGCACCCGCAGGTCGAGCGCTTCTCGCTCGCCGACAACCGCTTTATCGGCGCCGGCCTGATGGGCGCCGGCGCCGGGCTCGAGGCCGGCGTGGTGCAGGGCTCGGGTGCTGCGCTGATCGCGGCCGGCGGCGTCGACCCCACGACGGGCGGCGCCAGCGCGGCAGTGCGCGCCTTCGACGCCATCACCGGCACCTACGTCGAGGCCGGCGAGCTGCTCGACGCGCGGCGCGACCACTCGCTGACCCGCATCTCGGTCGACGAGGACAACTCGATGCTGGTCGCTGGCGGGCGCGACGAGAACGGCGTGGCGCTCGCGTCGCTGTCCATCCTCGACGCCGTCAACCAGACCGACCGCCTGTTGCCGGTGGCGCTGCGCACGCCCCGCTTCGGCCACACCGCCACCCGCCTGGCCGACGGCAACCCGCTCGCCGACGGCGCGGTCTTGATCTGCGGCGGCCAGGGTGCCGGCGGCGAAGCGCTCGACTCGTGCGAGGTGGTAGTGCCGCCGAGCAACCCGCTCGACCCCGCCACCTTCGACGAGGCGGCGGTGGTGCCCGTGCTCGGGCGCATGTCCGCGCGGCGCTTCGGTCACAGCGCTACGCTGCTCGACACCGGCGAGGTGCTGCTCGCGGGCGGCGGCGACGTCAGCGTCGACCTGGTGCGCGCCGACCTGTTCACGCCCGACGACACCGAGCCGTACTTCGTGCCCACCGGCCTGCCGAACCAGGCGCGGCGCGGTCACGCCGCCGTGTTCCTCGGCTCGGGTCGGGTGCTCTTGGTCGGCGGCGAGGTGTTCGACACCGTGCTCGGCGCCACCCGGACCGCCGAGGTCTACGTGCGCGCGTCGAGCGCGTTCTTGCCGGTCGAGGACATGGAAAGTGAGCGCGCGGCGCCGGCCGCCTTCCTGCTCGCTGACGGCAACGTGCTCGTCACCGGCGGCGCGCGCAACAACCCGAGCGTGCCCGGCGTGCCGACCCGCTCCAACAACACCACCGAGCTGTACCTCACCGGCGCCGACGGCACCGGCACCTTCGCGGAGCTGCCCGACGTGCCGCTGTCGTACGCCAGGAGCGACGTGCGCTTCGTCGACGTCTTCGGCCGCGCGATGCTGGCCGGCGGCAGCCACCGTGACGGCACCGCGCTGCCGGGCGACGAGCGCCGCTCGCCCTTGTTCTTCGTCGACTGGCTGCAAGCCCCCGGCGACGCCATCGTTCCCTAGCCGGACGCCCGTGGTGCGACGGGGCTAGGCAGCGGCCGCGCGATTGGTGAGAGTCGGCGCATGGCCAAGGAAAAGCGGCGCCCGGGCGTCGCGCTCGAGTCGACGATCTACGCGTTCGGGCTGCCGTACCCGCGCAACGTCGAGCTCGGCTGGAAGCTCGCGCGCACCATCGCCGCCACCGGCGCCGAGGCCAAGACCTTCGCCGTGGTCGACGGCGAGCTGCGCGCCGGCCTCACCGATCACGAGCTGGATCGCATCGCGCGTGGCGCCGAGGGCGGCGTGGTCAAGCTGGCGGCGAGCGATCTCGGCCCCGCGATGGCGCTCGGGCTGACGGGCGCTACCACGGTCTCGGCCACCATGGCGCTGGCGCGCGGCGCCGGCCTGCGCGTGTTCGCCACCGGCGGCATCGGCGGCGTGCATCGTGACGCCGAGCAGACCTACGACGAGAGCCAGGACCTGACCGCGCTCGCGCGCTACCCGGTGGCGGTGGTCTCGGCCGGCGCCAAGGCCATCCTCGACCTCGGCAAGACCATGGAGCGCTTGGAGACGCTCGGCGTGCCGGTGGTCGGCTACCAGACCGGGGAGTTGCCGGCGTTCTACACGCGAAGCTCCGGCATCAAGCTCGCGCTCACGGTCAACGACGTGCAGACGCTCGCGCGCGTGGTGCACGCGCATTGGCGGGTGCACCCCCAGGTCGGCCTCTTGGTGGCGAACCCGATCCCCGAGGAACATGCGCTGCCGCAGCAGCTGATCGACGACGCCATCGCGCGCGCGCTGACCGACGCGCGCGACGTGGGCGCGCGCGGCAAGGCGCTGACGCCGTTCTTGCTCAAGCGCCTCGATGAGATCACCGAGGGCAGGAGCGTGGCCGCCAACATCGCGCTCGCCGAGAACAACGCGCGCCTGGCGGGCGAGCTGGCGGTGGCGCTGCATAACCTGTTCGGCGACGACGACGGGCCGCACCTGGTGCGGGCGCCGTGAGTCGACCGTGAGCGCGCGTTGAGCGGCGTGGTGACGAGCGCCTCCGGGCCCCTGGTACTGGCGTCGCGCTCGTCCATTCGACAGCGGCTGCTGGCCGAGGCCGGCGTCGCGGTGCTCGTCGACGTCGCCGACGTCGATGAGCATGCCGTCGGCGGCCAGGTGCGCGATCCGTCGGGACGCGCGCTCGCGCTCGCCGCGGCCAAGGCGCTCGCTGTGAGCGCGCGGCGGCCGGGGGCGCTCGTGCTCGGCGCCGATCAGGTGGGCGTGCTCGACGAGGGCAGCTTCCTCGACAAGCCCCGCGACCCCGACGACCACGTGCGCCTGCTCTTGTCGATGGCCGGGCGCACCCACACCTTCCTCAGCGCAGCCGCGCTGGCGCGGGATGGCGTCGTGCACGGGCAGGTGGTGGAGCGTGCCGCCGTGACCTTCCGAGCCTTCGACGAACGAATGGCGCGCCTCTACGTCGCCACCGGCGAGGGCGCCTGGTGCTGCGGCGGCTACGAGAGCGAGCACCGTGGCGCGCAGCTGATCGAGCGCGTCGACGGCAGCCTGCATGCGGTGCTCGGGCTGCCGTTGTTCGGCGTGCTGGGCGCGCTGCGCAGCTTGGCGCCCGATCTGTTGCGGTAGCGAACGCTCAGCCGGGCGACGCGACCGCGTCGCGGCGCGCCTGCCACGCCAGGTCGCGCATGTCGCGCACCGCCGCCTGCATGCCGACCATGACGGCCCGCGCCACGATGGCGTGGCCGATGTTCAGCTCCTCGATCTCGAGGATGGAGGCGACCGCGCCCACGTTGTCGTAGTGGATGCCGTGGCCGGCGTAGCAGCGCAGCTTGAGCTTGCTCGCGGTCTTGGCGGCGTTGACCAGGCGGCGGTGCTCCTCGTCCCGCAGCTCGCGGGTCGGCGCGTCACAGAAGCGGCCGGTGTGCAGCTCGACGGCGTCGGCGCCGATGCGCGAGGCCGCTTGCACCTGTTCGATGTCGGGGTCGACGAACAGGCTGACCAGCACGTCGGCGCCCTTCAGCTCGGTGACGAAGCGCTTGAGCGCGTCCTTGTTGCCGTTGACGTCGAGCCCGCCCTCGGTGGTCACCTCCTGGCGGCGCTCGGGGACCAAGGTGACCGTGTGCGGACGCGCATCGAACGCGACGCGCAGCATCTCGGGTGTCGCCGCCATCTCGAGGTTGAGGCGGGTGGTGACCGTCTTCTTCAGGATCTCGAGATCGCGGTCTTGGATGTGGCGGCGATCCTCGCGCACGTGGATGGTGATCTGCGAGGCGCCACCGAGCTCGGCCAGCACGGCAGCGTGCACCGGGTCGGGGTATTGCGCCTTGCGCGCCTGGCGCACGGTGGCGACGTGATCGACGTTGACGCCGAGGCGGGGGAGCAAGACGTTGGCCATGCGGCGTCTTACTGCGAAGGCCCCACCAGTGAAAAGCGCACCACCGCCTCTTGCACCTTCGGGTTGAGCGCCGCGCGCGCCGCGGGCGTCCAGGCGCATACGCCGGCGTCGTGCGGCGCCGGCCCCGAATACCGCAGCGGCTGCTCGAGCAGCGACGTCACCAGGCCGCCGGCCGCGAGCAGCACGGCCGCGGGCGCGCAGGTGTCCCAGACCTTGATGCGGCGGCTCGCCGTCAGGTAGGCGTCGGCCTCACCGTCGACGATCAGGCCGATCTTGAGGCCGACCGAGCCCTTGGGGATGGGCACGCCGCCGAGCTCCTCGACGATGTAGTCGACCACCTCGCTCGGGTGCGACACCGAGATGGCGATGCGCGGCCGCTGCGGCAGGCCACGCGTGTCGACGCGGCGGCGGTGCGTTCGCCCCTTGCCGTCGATGGCCTCGCACAGACCCTTTGCGGCCCAGCCGCGCCAGGTGGCGCCGGTCGCCGGTTGGTGAATGACGCCGATGGCGGGCACGCCGTGCGTGCACAGGCCGATCTGCACGCAGTAGTCGGCGCGCCCGGCGATGAAGTCCTCGGTGCCGTCGATGGGGTCGACGAACCAGGCGCGCGCGTGCTCGCCGATGTCGCCGCCCCGCCAGGTCTCTTCCGTGACCATCGGGTCACCAAGGTGCGCCAGCCCCTCGCGGATGACGCGGTCAGACGCGAGGTCGGCGGCGGTCACCGGGCTCTCGTCCGACTTCTGGGTTGGTTTGGCGCGCGCCTGCGGCAGCACCTCGAGGACGGCGCGGCCGGCGTCGATGGCGAGGCGGGTGGCCAGCTCGAGGTCGGAGTCGTGGGTCATCTGACCGATGCATCCTGTGGGAGATCGCGGTTGCGGGTCGGTCGATCGTCGAGCAACCTTCCGCCACCCCGGAGCTTACCCATGTTGCGTCTTTTGGTGCTGCTGTCCTCGTCGTTCGCCGTCCTGGCTGCCTTGACCGCCTGCCCGACCCCCTCGGAGGGCGAAGGTGAGGGTGAAGGGGAAGGCGAGGGTGAAGGGGAAGGCGAGGGTGAAGGGGAAGGCGAGGGTGAAGGGGAAGGCGAAGGGGAGGGTGAGGGTGAAGGGGAAGGCGAGGGCGAAGGGGAGGGTGAAGGGGAAGGCGAGGGCGAGGGTGAGGGTGAGGGCGACCCGAACGACGAGGCGGGCGACGAAACCGCGCCCGCCGCCAGCGGTGGCGCGCCCTTTACCTTCACCGTCGACATCAACCCGGTCGGTGACCGCGACTGCTGGAGCTTCACGGCCAACGAGGGTGACGTGGTGCACGCCACCGCGATCGACGCCACCTGCGCCGGCAGCACCTCGGACCCCGAGCTCGAGCTGTTCGACGCCGATGACGTCACCACGTACTTCGATCGCGACAGCGACAGCGGCGACGGCTACTGCGCCCTGCTCGAGACGCAATTGACCGCGGGCGACTGGATCATCTGCATCGAGGAGTTCGTGGAGGACGGCACGCTGAACGACGTCACCATCGACGTCACCGTCACGGTTCCCGTCATGCTCGGAGCGGGCGCAACCTGCGTTACCGGCTCGATCGCGGAGATCTGCGATCCGGCCCTGAGCCTCGAGTGCCGGATCTCGACCGCCCCGAGCACGTTCACCTGTGTGGTTCCGTCGGTGCTGAACGACGGCGATCCGTGCGAGCCCGGCACTACGGCCAATGTCTGCGACGCTGCCGCCGCCCTCGAGTGCGTCGATGTCGACGGCGACACGACCTTCAACTGCGCCAACCCGGACGCGGCCGCGTGCCTCGCGGTGCAAGAGCTCAACGCCGATCCCATGAGCTTCACCATCGGCACGACCGATCTGACGGCGGGCGGGTGCGCCTTCACTGCGCGCCCCGAAACGGTGCTGCACTATCAAGCGGACGCCGGCATCCCGCTCCAGAACCTGCGCTTCACCGGCGTCGGCGGCGTCAACGCGCTTTACGTGCGCACCGCCTGCGAGTTGACCGCCACCCAACGCGACTGCACCTCCACCACCAACGACTACGTGGACATGCTGGGAGTTACCGGGGGCTCGGACATGTACCTGTTCGCCGAGGGGACCGCCGACGCCGCCGTTTCGATCGACGTCACCGTGACCCCAGTGACGCTGCTTGGCGACGCCGACGCCTGTACCATCGGCGACTCCGCCGCCGTCTGTGGCGCGGGGTTGGCTTGCGCCGACGGCGGCGCGAGCGCCGACGTGTGCGCGGCGGCCGTGTTCACCGCCGGTGAGCTCGCCACGGCCGATCCGACCTGGACGCGTCCGGGCGCGACCTGCACCGCGGGGTTGACCGCGGTGCGCTACGACGTCTACCAGGTGGCGAACCAGGGTGGAGCAGCCCAGCTCACGGCCGAGATTCACGCGCCGGGAGATCCCGCGCTGCTCGCGTGCAACTTCGACTCGTACGTCCACGTCTACCGTGACCCGTTCGACGCCGCCCAGCCGACTACGGGCTGCGTCATCGGCGACGACGACACCGGACCCGGCACCTGTGGCTTGGTGTCGACGGCCATCGCCGCCGGAGAGACGGTGAACGTCGTGGTCAGCGGCTACGGTGCGACCTCGGCAGGCACGTACGAGCTGATCGTGACGGCGCCGGGGACCACCCTGACCGTCACGCCGCAGTAGGCGGGATGCCGGAGGTCAGCGCGCCAAGAACGCGCTGACCTCGTCGAGGAAGCGCGCCTTGCCCTCGCCGCTCCTGATGTCGGTGTGGGTGACGTCCACCTTGAGCACGTCCACGCCGTACTTCTGCGCGAGGACGCTCGGGAACGCCGTGTAGTAGCCGTTCAGGCCCTCGAGGAAGGTGGGCGGGATGTCCTTCTCCTCGGCGCGGCCGCGCATCTTGATGCGCTCGACCAGCGTGTCCACCTTGGGCACCACGAAGCAGATGCCTTTGTCGGGTTTGTGCAGCTCGCGGTTCAGGCGCTCGAAGTACTCGTGGTAGAGGTCGAGCTCGTCGTTGCTCATGTTGCCGAGGCCGTGCAGGTACTTGGCGAACACCTCGGGGTCCTCGTAGAGCGTCCGGTCCTGGATGCACGACTTCGGCACCTTGTGGATCAGCTCGTGGTGCTGCACGCGCTTGATGAGAAACTCGAGCTGGAGCGTGAAGCTCCAGCGCTTCATGTCGCCGTAGTAGTGACCGAGAAAGCGGTTATCGACGACCGGCTCGTCGAACAGCTCGTAGCCGAACGCCGACGAGATCATCTTGGCGGCGGTGGTCTTGCCAGCGCCGATGTTGCCCGCCATCGCGACGAACAGCTTGCGTTTGCTCACGAGGCCCTCCGGGAAGCGCCGGCGCCATGCCCTTGCGCGCGGAACGCGTCCATCATCGAGACGAAGCGGTCGAAGTGGACGTCGGCGTCGTGCGGGCCGGGCGCGGCTTCGGGGTGGTACTGCACCGAGAAGGCGAAGCGCTCGCGCGCGTCGATGCCCTCGTTGGTGCCGTCCGAGACGTTGGTCTCGCTCGCCCGACCGGTGGTCAGCTCGCCGGGGCGCACCGCGAAGCCGTGGTTCTGCGAGGTGATGAGCACGCGGCCCGCGGGTGCCTTTGGTGGGTCGCCCACCTCGAGCAGCACCGGCTGGTTGGCGCCGCGGTGACCAAAGGGCGTCTTGTAGGTGGAGGCGCCGAGCGCCTGGCCGAGGATCTGGTGGCCCATGCAGATGCCGAAGATGGGCACGCGGCCAAGCAGCGCCCGCACCGCGGCGACGACGTGCGGCACCGTCGACGGGTCGCCTGGGCCATTCGACAAGAGCACGCCATCGGGCGCGAGCGCGAGCACGGCGTCGGCGCCGGTCTCGGCCGGCACCATGGTGACGCTGCAGCCGCGCTGCACCAGCATGCGCGCCATGTTGTGCTTGATGCCGAAGTCGTAGGCGACCACATGGCGGCTCGGTGCCGGGTGCGGCAGCGCGTGGCCCGCATCGTCGAGCAGACCGTCCTTCATTTGCCATGGCGCCTTGCAGGTCACCTGCGAGATCAGCTCACAGCCGGCCATGCCGGGCAGGGCGGCGGCGCGCTCGCGCAGCGTGCGCACGTCGGCCGACGGCTCGGTGCTGACCACGCCCATCACGGTGCCGCCGTCGCGCAGGCGGCGCACCAGCGCGCGCGTGTCGATGCCCGCGATGCCGGGGACGCCGGCGTCACGCAGGTAGCTCGACAGGTCGACGTCGCTGCGCCAGTTGGACACGACGGGCGAGAGCGCGCGCACCACCAGCGCCGCGGGCTGCGCGCGCTCGCTCTCGGCGTCACGTCGACACACGCCGTAGTTGCCGATCTCCGGGTAGGTGAGCGTCAGGATCTGCCGGCGGTAGGAGGGGTCGGTGAGCAGCTCGGGGTAGCCCGTCATCGAGGTGTTGAAGACCACCTCGCCCTCCGCGGCGGCCTCGGCGCCGAAGGCCGTCCCCGAGAATGCCGTGCCGTCGGCGAGCACGAGCCAGGCCTTCATGCGTCACTCCGCTGAAAGGCGACGCGGCCGGCCGCCACGGTGGCGACGACGCGCGCGGCCGTACGCGCGCCGCGTGCCGGGTTGGCCCAGGAGCGCGAGATCGCGAGCGCCTCGTCGACGAGGTCGGTGGCCCTCGGGTCGACCACCACCAGGTCGGCGCGCGCGCCCGGCTCGATGCGGCCGCGGTCGGTGAGGCCGAGGATGGAGGCGGGCAGCGCGCTCATGGCCTTGGCGATCTCGATGGGCGTGAGCGCGCCCCACAGGAGCGGCAGCGCGAGCGCCAGGCCCGTGGCGCCGGGCTCGGCGAGCGAGAACTCGAGGTCCTTGGTGCGGTTCGGCACCGGGCGGTGCCCCGACGACACCGCCACCAGACCGCGGCGCACCAGGTCGAGGAGCGCCTTGCGCTCGGCGGCAGGTGCGAGCGGCGGCCACAGGCGCAGCGCGGTGTCGTAGGGGCGCTGCCGCAGGCTCTCCTCGTCGAACAGCAGATGCCACATGGTCGTCGAGGAGGTCGGCGCTCCGCCAGGGGACAGGCCGGCAGGCGACACCGCGGCCGGCGTGGTGACAGCGTGGTGGTGCACCGCCATGCCGGTGAGCGCCGACAGCGCACGGTCGCGCGCGGCGCCGATGGCCTGCGCCGCCAACGGCACCGCGCGCAGCCCCATACGCGTCGACAGCGGGCTCTCGGTGGCGACGGTTCCCTTGCCGAGCGCGGCGTCGGTGGGGTCGAGCATGACGACGCGCGCGCCCGAGCTCTTGGCGTACTCGAGCGCGCGGCGCAGCACCTCGGTGTCGGCCACGGCGGCGACGTCGGTGAGCACGCGCGCGCCCGCGCCAGTCATGTCGGCGTGGTCGGCGATCTCCTTGCCCTCGCGCCGGCGCGTCAGGCACCCCGCCACCACAACGTCCGGGCCGTACGGCAGCGCGTCGCGCGCCGCGGCCAGGCGCTGCTGCACGTCGTCGGCGCCGTCCACCGGCGGCTGCGTGTCCGACAGCGCTACCAGCGTGGTGACCCCGCCCGCGAGCGCCGCTGCCAAGGTGACGTCGAGCGTCTCGTCGTCTTCGCGCCCGGGCGCGCGCAGGTGCACCGCCAGGTCGACCAGCCCCGGCAGCACTACGCGCTCGCGCGCGTCGAGGTGGCGCGCGCCGGCGGGGATGGGCGTGCCTGGTGGGTGCAGGCCGAGCACGTGCGCGCCCGCTACGTGCACGTCGGCGACGCGGTCGATGCCCGTGGCGGCGCACACCACGCGCCCGCCGCTGATGACGAGGTCGGCGACGCCGGTCATGCGCCCTCCGCCTTGGCGTGCACCACCGCCAGCAAGTAGAGCACGGCCATGCGCACGGCCACGCCGTTCTCGGCCTGCTCGAGGATGACGGCGCGCGGGTCGTCGGCGACGTCGTGATCGATCTCGACGCCGCGGTTGATGGGCCCCGGGTGCATGACCAGCGCGCGCTCGGGCAGGCGCTTGAAGCGCTCCTTGGTGAGGCCGAAGCGATGGAAGTAGTCGCGGTCGGACGCCATGCGCGCGCCCGAGATGCGCTCCTTCTGGATGCGCAGGGTCATGACGGCGTCCACACCCTCGAGCGCCTGGTCGACGTCGTCGGTGGCCTCGACGCCGTACTGGTCGAGCCCGGGCGGCAACATGGTGCGCGGGCCACAGACCCGTACCTTGGCCCCGAGCAGGGGCAGGAGCAGCATGTTGCTGCGCGCGACACGGCTGTGCGCGATGTCGCCGACGATGGCGATGGTCTTGCCCGTGAGGCCGTCCTTGGGCGCGCGCCCGAAGCGCTCGAGCAGCGTGAAAGCGTCGAGCAAGGCCTGGGTCGGGTGCTCGTGCTGCCCGTCGCCCGCGTTGACGACCGCGCCGGACATGGCGCGCAACAGCAGGTGGTGCGAGCCCGACTGCTCGTGCCGCATGACCACGAGATCGGGCCCCATGGCCTCGATGTTGCGCGCGGTGTCGATCAGCGTCTCGCCCTTGGAGACCGAGCTGCCCGACGCCGAGAACGACAGCGTGTCGGCCGACAGCCGCTTGGCCGCCAGCTCGAAGGACAAGCGGGTGCGAGTGCTGTTCTCGAAGAACAACAGCGCCACCGTCCTGCCGCGCAGCACCGGCACCTTCTTGAGCGCGCGCGTATTGACCTCGTGGAACGAGCGCGCGGTCTCGAGGATCAGCTCGGCGTCGGCGCGCGTCAGGCCGTCGATACCGAGCAGGTGGCGCACCGAGAGCACGCGCTCGCTCATGCGCCCCTCCGCTCGCCTTTGACCTCGACCACCACCTCGTCGTCGTCGGCGCCACCCTCGGTCAGGCGCACGCGTACGCGCTCCTCCCGGCGGGTCTCGAGGCTCCGGCCCACGAAGTCGGCGGCCACCGGCAGCTCGCGCAGCCCGCGGTCGACCAGCACCGCCAGGCGCACGTAGGCGGGCCGGCCGAGCTCGAGTAGCGCCTCGAGCGCGGCGCGCACGGTGCGGCCGGTGTAGAGCACGTCGTCGACCAGCACGACGGCGCGCCCCTGCAGGTCGAACGGCACGTCGGTGCCCTTCAAAATCGGCACCGGGTTGCCGGCGAGCAGGACGTCGTCGCGGTAGAGCGTGATGTCGAGCAGCCCCACCGGCGGCGTCGTGCCGCTGACCTCGCCGATGCGCGCGGCCAGGCGCGTCGCCAGGTGGGCGCCGCCCGTGCGCACGCCGACGATGGCCAGGCTGGCCGGGTCGATGCCGAGCGGACCGCGGGCCTCGGCCGCCACGCGGTCGACGATCTCGTGCGCCAGGCGCGCGATCACGCGCTGCACGTCGCCGCGATCGAGCACGCGGCGGCTGGCGACGGGAGCGTTGTCGACGACACCCACGACGACCGGCTCGTAAGAGGAGCCGGGGGCGGTGTCAACCGCTCGCGGTCAAGGGGACCGTCAGTAGTTCTTGTTGACTCGCTGCACGAGCGCGCTGTGGTGCTGCATCTTGAGGTGCGGCAGCTCCTGCAGGACGTTTCCGATCAGCGCCGGTTCGGTGTCGGTGCCATAGCGAACGTCGATGGTGCACACGTGCGTCTCGGCCTGCTCGTCGTACGAGTACTTGAAGCTGAAACAGTGCGGCTTGTCTTTCTTCAGGTAGTCCGGGCAGTCGGGGTCGAGGTCGCCGCCGTCGAACTTCACGCTCGCTTGTCGCGCGCGGTTGATGAACTGATCTCGCACGTTCTTGTCGTCGAATTTGGGAGGCTCCCCCAACCGCTGTGCCAAGGCGGCTTCGCCCTTGGAGCGGATCATGTCCGTGCACATCAGCCGACAGGCGGTCTTGATCTGGTAGCTCTGGGTGAACGGCTCGAGCCACGTCATGACGACGAGGACGACGAGGGCCGCTGCCAGGACCCACAGGATCTTCTTGAGATTGCCGTCACCTACGGTTCGCATGCGCGCTCCGATCCATCCGCCGCCGGGTCGTTGACAGCATAGCGAAAGCCTGGCTTCCTGGGGCAATCGCCGGAGCGTGGCGCAGCTTGGTAGCGCACTAGACTGGGGGTCTAGGGGTCGCAGGTTCAAATCCTGTCGCTCCGACCAGCGACGCCCGCGGGCCAACCGCGGGCTTTTTTTCGCCGGCCGGCCGGTGCCGCCGGCCCTGCTGTCGATCGCCATGGGACGCGCTGCCACCGTTGCCTTCGTGCTCGCCGCCGGCGCCGCGGCGGCAGTGGCGTGCTCGACGTCGAAACCGACCGAGCGCGACGCCCCTGTGGCGCCGGGCCGTATGCACACGGTCGCCGCCGGCGAGACGGTGTGGGACCTGGCGCGCGCGAGCGGGCTCACCGTCGAGGAGATCGTCGAGGTCAACGGGCTCCGCTCCGCCGACGAGATCGCGGAGGGACAGGTCCTCTACCTCCCGGCCGGCCTGCTGCCGGCCGCCGACGTGCCGGCGACGGCCGAGCGGGACGACGTGGTGCCTACGCCCGCGGACGGCGACGCCCGGCTCGTCTGGCCGGTCGACGGGGTGGTGCTGCGCTCGTTCGCCAGCGGCAAACGTGCCTACGACGGTCTCTTGATCGCGGCGCCCGCCGGCACCAAGGTGCGCGCGGCCGACGCCGGCGAGGTGGCGTTCGTCGGCGACCAACGTACGGCGTTCGGCTTGCTGGTGCTGGTTCGGCATGCCGACGACGTGGTCGCGGTCTACGGCCACCTGGATCGCGCCGACGTCTCCGTCGGCCAGCACGTGACGCGCGGACAGGCCATCGGCGTAGTGGGCACGAGCGGAGGCGCGGAGTCCCCCCGATTGCACTTCCAGCTTCGACGCGGTCGTACTGCAGTGGACCCGACGCCGCTGTTGCCCCCCGAGTAGTGGACCCGACGCGCAGCACCCGAGGAGACCCGTGCCAAAGACCCAGAGCCTCGACGCCGACCTCGCCGCCGCCAAGGCGCTGGTGCGCGACGTGCCCGACTTCCCCAAGAAGGGCATCCTGTTTCGCGACGTGACACCGTTGTTGAAGCACGGCCCGGCGCTCGCCTCGGTGACGCGGGCACTGGCCGCGAGCTGGCGCGGAAAGATCGACGTCATCGCGGGCATGGAGAGCCGCGGCTTCATCTTCGGCGCTGCGCTCGCGGTCGAGCTCGGCACCGGCTTCATCCCGGTGCGCAAGAGCGGCAAGCTCCCCTACAAGACCGAGAGCATGCGCTATGGCCTCGAGTACGGACACGACACGCTCGAGATCCACGTCGACGCATGCGCGCAGGGCGAGCGCGTGCTCGTGTGCGACGATCTGATCGCGACCGGCGGCACGGCCGCGGCCACCGCGCAGTTGATCGAACGGGTCGGTGGCAAGGTCGCTGGCTTCTGCTTCGTCATCGAGCTGGTCGAGCTCGGCGGGCGCGCCAAGCTCGGCAAAGCACCGGTCGAGGCGCTGTTCAGCTACTAGGACCACACGGCTGCGTCAGTCCTCGGCGGGCCGCAGCGCTGCGATGGCGCCGAAGTCCTCGAGCGACGTGGTGTCGCCGGTGACGCGCCCGGTGGTGGCCAGCTCGCGCAACAGCCGCCGCATGATCTTGCCCGACCGCGTCTTTGGTAGCGCGTTGGCCCAGCGGATGTCGTCGGGCCGGGCGAAGGAGCCGATCTCCGATGCCACCTGTCGCTTCAGCTCCTCGACGAGCGCCTCGCTTGGCGGCCGCCCGTCCTTGAGCGTGACGAAGGCGACGATGCCCTGGCCCTTCAGCTCATCGGGTCGACCGACCACCGCCGCCTCGGCGACGGCGAGGTGGGACACGAGCGCGCTCTCCACCTCGGCGGTGCCGAGGCGGTGCCCCGACACGTTGACCACGTCGTCGACGCGGCCGATGACCCACAGGTAGCCATCCTGGTCGCGACGCGCGCCGTCGCCGGTGAAGTACCAGGGCGCGCCGGTCGCGGGGTCCTTGACCTGCACCCAGTAGGTCTGGCGGAAGCGCTCGTCGTCACCCCAGACGGTGCGCATCATCGATGGCCAGGGGCGCTTGATGACCAGGAAGCCTTGCTCGTCGTCGGCGCAGCGGCTGCCGTCCTGCCGCACCACGTCCATCTCGACGCCGGGCAGCGGCTTGGTGCACGAGCCCGGCTTCTGCGCCGTCAGGCCGGGCAGGGGCGAGGCCATGATGGCGCCGGTCTCGGTCTGCCACCAGGTGTCGACGACCGGGCAGCGCCCGCCACCGACGGCCTGGTGGTACCAGCGCCACGCCTCGGGGTTGATGGGCTCGCCCACGCTGCCGAGCAGGCGCAGCGACGACAGGTCGTGACGCTGCGGGTGGTGATCGCCCAGGCGCATGAAGGTGCGGATCGCCGTCGGCGCCGTGTAGAGGATGGAGATCCTGTGGCGCGCGATCATCTCCCAGAAGCGGTCCGGCCCCGGGTAGGTCGGCGCGCCCTCGTAGAGGAACACGGTGGCGCCGTTGGCGAGCGGCCCGTACACGACGTACGAGTGGCCGGTGACCCAGCCGACGTCGGCGCTGCACCAAAAGACATCCTCGTCCTTCAGATCGAACACCCAGCGCATGGTGCGGGCCACGCCCGTCAGGTAGCCGCCGGTCGAGTGCACCACGCCCTTGGGCTTGCCGGTGGTGCCCGAGGTGTAGAGGATGAACAGCGGGTGCTCTGCGTCGACGGCGACCGCCTCACGCACCGGCTGCGCGTCCCGCACCAGCTCATGCCACCAGCGGTCGCGGCCGGGTGTCATCGACACCTCGTGCCCGGTGCGGCGCAGCACCACCACGCTGGTGACGCTCGGGCAGGCGCCGTTGGCGAGCGCCTGGTCGACCGTGTCCTTGAGGCGCACCACCTGGCCTTTGCGCGCGCCGCCGTCCGCTGTGATGACCACCTTGCACGAGGCGTCATTGATGCGTGAGCAGAGCGCCTCGGCCGAGAAGCCGCCGAACACCACGCCGTGGATGACGCCGAGGCGCGCGCACGCGAGCATGGCGACGACGGCCTCGGGCACCAACGGCAGGTAGATGGCCGCCCGATCGCCGCTCACCAGGCCAAGGGCGCGCAGCACGCCCGCGAAGCGGCAGACATCGTCGTGGAGCTGACCGTAGGTGAGCGTGCGCACCTCGCCGGGTTCGCCCTCCCAGATGAGCGCGGCCTTGGTACGTCGCCAGGAGCGGGCGTGGCGATCGAGGCAGCTCTCGGTGGCGTTGAGCGTGCCGCCGAGGAACCACTTCGACCGAGGCGCGGACCACTCGAGCACCTGGTGCCAGCGCGTGCGCCACTCGAGCGCGTCGGCGGCGGCCTCCCAGTACGCGAGCGGGTCCCGTGCTGCGTCGTCGAGCCGCTGGGCGGCCCAGGTGCTCCGGTTGATGCGTGCGCGCGCCGCGAAGGACGGCGGCGTCGGGAACAGGTCGCGGCTCGCTAGGGGCTCGAGAGCCTGCTTGGCTGGCTTGTTCACGGCGGGCTCCTTCAGGCGAGGGCGAAGCGCGGCAGCTCGGCGGCGAGCATCTCGGGCGTCCACTCGCCGCCGCCGGGCGCGGCATCGAGGCCGTCCGACTGGGACATGCGGTACTCGAAGACCTTGGGGCCGTGCACGCCGAAGACGCGACCGTTCACGTCCCTGGCGAGGTCGGAGGCGAGCCAGAGCGCCACCGGCGAGATGTGCTGGGGCCCGAGGGTCTCGATGCCCTGCTGCTGCAAGCGGGGCACGTCCTCGGTCATGCGCGTGAGCGCCACCGGCGCGACGGCGTTGACGCGGCAGCCGAGCTTCTCGAATTCGATGCTGCACACCCGCGTCAGGCCGAAGATGCCTGCCTTGGCAGCCGCGTAGTTGGCCTGGCCGAAGTTGCCGCGCAGCCCGCTCACCGACGTGGTGTTGACCACCGCGTAGCCGCCGCCGCCCTGGGTCTTGATGGCGCGTGCGAAGGCACGTGTCATCAGGAAGGACCCCTTCAGGTGCACGTCGATGACGGAGTCCCATTCGGCCGTGCTCATGTTGGTGAGCGCGCGGTCGCGCAGGATGCCGGCGTTGTTGACGAGCACGTCGACCCGCTTGAAGCGGTTCTGCGCGCTCCACAGGATCATGTCCGCGCCGTCGAGGTCGGCGACGGAGCTGTAGGTGGCGACGGCCTCGCCGCCCGCGGCCTTGATCTCCTCGACGACGGCGTCGGCGGCCCGCTGGTCCTTGCCGGAGCCGTCGCGCGCGCCGCCCACGTCGTTGACGACGACGCACGCGCCCGCTTTGGCGAAGGCAAGCGCGTGCGCGCGCCCGATGCCGCCTCCCGACCCGGTGACGATGACGACCTTGCCGGTGAACAAGCCCATGGACCCTCCAGCGCGACGAGTGATTGGCTAGCGGATGCGATCGCCGGGGGTGGCGCCCTCGGCAGAGAGCGGCACGGGCACGTCGCCGGCGGCGAGCATCATGCCGTAGGAGGTGCCGAACTTCATCTTGCGCGGTGCCAGGTTGGCGACGACGACGACGGTCCGTCCAACCAGCGCGTCCGGCGTCACGTGCGGCCGCAGGCCGGCGAAGATGTCGCGCGTGCCGAGTGGCCCCACGTCGAGCTTGACCGCGATCAGCTTGTCGCTGCCCTCGACGGCCGTGGCCGAGACCACCTTGGCGGCGCGCAGCTCGACCTTCAGGAACTCGTCGATGCCGATCTCGGCGGGTGGCGGCGCCTCGACGGGCGGCGCCTTCTTGTGGTCGGCCTTTTTCTGGTCGCCCTTCGCCGGGGCCAGCGGCGCCGGCGCGGGCTCGGTCGGCTTGACGACGCTCTGCACCTTCTTGAGGTCGAGGCGCTCGAACAGGCGCACGTAGTCGCCGATGGCGACGTCGGGCGACAGCGGCGCGAGCGCATTGTCGAAGGTGAACGGCGCCACCTTGAGCATGCCCTCGAGCTTCTCGACCAGCGCGGGCACTACCGGTTTCAACAACGCCAGGCAGCTCTTGCCCACCCATAGCGCGGTCGTGAGGATGTGGCGCGCGCGCTCCGGATCGGTCCTGGCGACGTCCCAGGGCGCCGTGTCTTGCAGCAGCTTGTTGGCCACGCTGCCGACCTCGACGACGGTGCGCACCGCGGCCGCGAAGTCGAGCGCGCGGTAGAGCGCGGGCACCTCAGCGAGCCGCGCGCGCGCAGCCACCACCACCGGGTCGCGCTCGTCGAGCGGCGCCGGGCGACCGCCGGCCACCTTGTGCAACTGCGGCACGGTGCGTGACACCAGATTGACGACGTTGTTGACCAGGTCGGCGTTGACGCGGTTGACGAAGTCCTCGAACGACAGATCGATGTCGTCGGGCTCGGCGCCGAGCTTGGCGGCGTAGTAGTAGCGCAGCGCCTGCGGCTCGCACACCTCGGCGAAGTCGTCGGCGTTGAGGAAGGTGCCGCGCGACTTCGACATCTTGGTGCCGTTGACCGTCAGCATGCCGTGCACGTGCACGGCGGACGGCAGCGTGTCTCCCGTCGCCATCAACATGGCCGGCCAGAACAGCGTGTGGAAGTAGAGGATGTCCTTGCCGATGAAGTGGTGGATGGCGACCTTGGGATCGCGCCACCACGCCTGCCAAGCACCGGCGGTGGCGTGTTCGGTGAGCGAGACGTAGCCGATGGGGGCGTCGAGCCAAACGTAGAAGAACTTGTTGCCCTCGCCGGGGATGTTGAAGCCGAAGTAGGGGCCGTCGCGCGACACGTCCCAGTCCTTGAGGCCCTCCTCGAACCACCGCTCGAGGAAATGGCGCTGTGAAGCGTGCAGCACCCCCTCGTGGGCCAAGAACGCTCGCAGGCGATCGGCGAAGTCGCCGAGCTTGACGAAGATGTGCTCGCTCTTGGCCAGCCGCGGCGTGGCGCCGGTGATGACGCTCTTCGGGTCGATGAGCTCGGTGGCGCGATAGGTCGATCCGCACACCTCGCAGGAGTCGCCGTACTGGTCCTTGGCCTGACACTTGGGGCAGGTGCCCTTGACGAAGCGGTCGGCCAGCCAGCGCCCGTCCGTGGGGTCTTGCAGTTGCTCGACCTCACGACGGGTGATGTGCCCCTGGGCTTTGAGCGCGAGGTAGATGCGCTCGGCGTGCTGGCGGTTGAGCTCCGAGTGCGTGGTGCCATAGCCGCCGTCGTAGTCGCACAAGTACCTGGCGAACGACGCCGCGTGGCCCGCTGCGATGTCCGCGGCGTGCCGCTCCGGCGCCTTGCCCGCCTTGAGCGCGGCGATCTCGATGGGCGCGCCGTGGCTGTCCGCGCCACAGACGCACAGCACCTCGTCGCCGGCCATGCGCAGCGCGCGCACGAACACGTTGACCTGCACGTGCTCGACCAGGTGCCCGAGGTGGATGGCGCCGTTCGCGTAGGGCAGCGCAGGGGTGACCAGGACTTTCGCCATGCGCGCGCTTTCCCCGATGGCCGTCGCGACCGCAACGGGGTGCGCGAGCCGCGGGCGCACCGGGGCCGATCAGGAACTTGCTGCGCTTCCAGAGCCGTGAAAGCGTCAAGACATGGGCAAGAAGGACGGCCGCAAGGACGGCGGCCACAAGCACAGTGGCCAGAAGAGCAGCGGTACGGGCAGGGACGGAAAGCACCGGGACCCCGATCGCCCGCGTCTGAAGGCGCGACGGCGGCCGGCGGGCGCCGACCGCTTCCGAGACGAGCCAAAGGAGATCGCGGTCTTCGACCCCGAGAACGTCGAGCGCGTGCTCGACGCCATGCCGTCGTCGGAGCGCGTGCTGCGCGCGGCCGACAGGCTCGGCGGGCTCGCCCACCCCTCGCGCGTGCAGGCGGTGTGCGCGCTCGCCGCCAGCGAGCTGTGCGTGGGCGACGTCGCCGCCGTGCTCGGCCTGTCGCTGTCGGCCACCTCGACCATGCTGAAACAACTGCGCGGCCTCGGCTGGCTCGCGGTGCGCCATGCCGGCAAGCAGACCTACTACCGGCTGTCGTCGCAGCTGCCCAAGGCGGTGCTGGACCTGCTTTTCAAGCTGGACGAAGCTCCCGCCTGATCAGCCCATCGCCAGGAGAAGGATCGCGCGACCATGGCCACCACCTTCCGCCTCGAGCACGACTTCCCCGACATCCCGATCGAGCTGTTCGAGAAGTACCTGAACCACCCCGACCTGATCGCCAAGCTCGGCGCCATGCCGGCGTTTCGCAGCCGCGACCTCGTCGACAAGACCGATATGGGCGGCGGCGTCATCGGCTGGCGCTTCAAGGTGGTGGCGGGCGGCGACGTGCCGCTGGCCGCGCGGCGCGTCGTCACCGAGGAGATGCTCACCTGGCACGAGGACACGCGCTTCGTGCCGACGGAGCACACCATCTACTGGAACATCATCCCGCTCTCGCAGAAGTTCCGTGAGATCCTCGATGCCAAAGGCATCTGGAAGCTGACGCCCCATGCCTTCGGCGCCAAGACCGGCACCCGCCGCGTCATCGAGGGCAACATCCACGTCAAGATCCCGCTGGTCGGCAAGATCGCCGAGAACTACCTCGCCGAGGAGCTGAAGCGGAACTACGTGGTCGAGCCCGACATCCAGCGCGCGTTCTATCGGGACATGCTCGCCAAGGGCGGCTGACCGCCGCCGCACCGCTCGGCGCTCGACGTTGGCCCGTGGGGGCGGACTCGGGCGCGTGTGTGGTATCTCGGTCGCATGCTCCGCCTCCGCTCCCCCCTCGCCGCCCTCGCCGGCGGTCTCCTGATCGGCGCGCTCACCACGGCCGGCGCCCTGTGGGCACAGGCAAAGAAGCCCGACGTCGTCGTCGACCCGACCGCGCCCTTCGACGTCGTCGACACGCCGGGATCGACCTACCTGCTCAACCGCTCGACCGGCCAGGTGTGGCGCATCTCGTTCACCGATGTCGGCGGCAACAAGTACTGGTACGCGCTGCACGTGCCGGTACAGCAACCGGGCTCGTTCGAAGACTTCCAGACCAAGCTGCGCCGCGAGATGGGGCAGCATTAGTGCCGCTGCGCATCGCACCATGTCCGCGCTGCCAGCGGCCGCTCGTGTTCGGCGAGCGCAACTGCCGCTCCTGCGGCCAAGCGTTCAACTACGGGGCGCGTAACCCGCCCGAGCCCACCTTTGCGCAGGTGGTGGAGGCGCTGCGCGCTGCGGGCCACCCGGCGCCGAGCCTCGACGAGCCCGCGGCGCCGGCGGCTGCGCAGGCGGCCTACCTTGGCGCGCCGGCGGCACCGGCACCGCACCCGCGCTCCATCCCGTCCGGCGCACCGGTGAACGACCTGCCGGCGCCGGCGGGCCCGGCGATCGCCGGCCTCGACTCGGGCCGCTTCGAGCGCGTCGGCGAGGTCCGCGTCGACGACATCCCTGGCTTCATCGACTCGTCGCTGTACGCCGCCTTCACTCCCAAGCACGTCGAGACCGCACCGGTGGCTGGGCTCGACTCCGGGCGAGCGGTCGAGGTCGGTCAGGTGCGCGTCGCCCCTGTCCAAGGAGTCGAACCGACCGCCAAGGACGCGGTGGGTGAGGTGCCGGTCGAAGACATCCCCGGGCTGTTCCACTCCGACTTCCTGCGCGCCCCCGAGGTGCCGTTGCGCACCCAGAGCATCGACGGCCTCGAGGTCAGCGTGAGCGCTGCACGCGCGACGGCCGCGGGCAAGCCGGCGGCCAGGCGAAAGGGAAGCAAAGAGCTCGGCAACTGCACCTGCAACTGCGGCACCACGCACCGCTTGCCGCGCTGCCCCTCTTGCGGCACACCCCACCGCGACGCCGACGGCTGAACGGCTGAACGCACGGAGACGACGTGCCGCACACGCTCGACGCCCCTTTGCGGCTACCGCCCGCGCTTCGCAAGCGCCTTGGCCGCGCCCATCACGTCGATCCGGTGCGCGCGACGCTGCGTGCGCAAGGCCTCTCGACGGTGTGCGAGGAGGCGCGCTGCCCGAACCTGGGTGAGTGCTTCACGGCGTCCACCGCGACCTTCATGATCCTGGGCGATCGATGCACCCGCCGGTGCCGCTTCTGCAACGTGCGCACCGCCAAGCCGGGTCCGCCCGACGCCGACGAGCCTGCGCGCCTCGCCGACGCCGCGGCGCACCTCGGCCTGCGCCACGTCGTCATCACCAGCGTCGACCGCGACGACCTGGCCGACCGTGGCGCCGGGCAGTTCGCCGCCTGCATCGCCGCCGTGCGCGCGCGGCTGCCGCACGCCACCGTCGAGGTGCTGACACCGGACTTTGGCGGCGACGCGCGGTTGGTCGACGTCGTCTTGGCCGCCGGCCCCGACGTCTTCAACCACAACCTCGAGACCGTGGCCCGGCTGTATCGTGATCTGCGTCCGCAGTCGTCGTGGCGGCACACCAACGACGTGCTCGGTCACGCCTCGCGCGTCGGCCACCCGGCGGTCAAGAGCGGCATCATGGTCGGCCTCGGCGAGACGGACGACGAGGTGCTCGCCACGCTGTCGCTCATGCGCGAGCTGGGCGTGCACATCGCCACCATCGGCCAGTACCTGCGCCCGACGCGCGCGCACTGGCCGGTCGCGCGCTACGTCGAGGACGAGAGCTACGCGCGCTTCACGGCGCATGGCCGCGCGCTCGGCCTGACGCACGTGGCGGCCGCGCCGTTCGTGCGCTCGTCGTACCACGCGCACGACGCACATCTGGCCCACCGCGCCTCGACCATGGCGTCGGGTGCGCTCGCTGCATCGAGTCCCTCGCTCCGGGTGTTGCCATGACGATCACGCTCCGACGCGCCGCCGTCGTCGGCGTCGCCACGCTGTCGCTCTGCTGTATCACCACCTTCAACAAGCCGAAGCTCACGCCGGCAGAGGGGGCGCCCGAGGTGCTTCGGCGCGCCGACGGCTGCAACGTCGACGTGTACCAAGACGGCGAGGCGGTGCCGCGCAAGCATGCCGACCTCGGCGCCGTGGAGCTCGACTGGCCGCAGAAGAAGATCGAAGAGCAGGGCCCCGAGGGCGCCATCGCCACGCTCAAGGCGTTCGCGTGCGAGAAGGGCGCCTTCGTCGTCAAGGACCTGCGCGTGCTCGCCATGGGGGTCGGTGAAGGCATGATCTACCAGGCCACCTTCGCCACCCTGCTCGACGACGACGGCCGGCCGCTCAACGCGAAGAGCGAGCCAGCGTCCGACGGTGGGCCGGCGGGCGCGAACTGCGCCCCAACCGACGGCGGCGGCTGCTAGAGTCCCAGGCGCATGCGACGATCACTCCCTCCCGCGGCGCTCGCGGTCGTGTTGGTCTCGGCGTCGGCGACCGCTCGGCCGGTCATCACCGAGGTGGCCTGGAGCGGCGACCCGACCAGCAACAGCGGCACCGATGAGTGGATCGAGATCTACAACCCCGACGCCGCGGCCATCTGCGATCTGTCGCAGCTCGTGGTGCTCGGCGGCGGCACCAGCGGCGCGGCGCTGTCGCTTCCGGCAGTGGCGCTGGCGAGCAACGATTTCTTCCTGGTGCAGAACACCGCCAACGTGCCGCCGACCGACGCCGCCCACGCATCGGTGTCCTCGTCGATCGCGCTGACCGACGGCGGTGAGGCGCTCTGCCTCTGTCCCGCGGGCACGTCCGCCTGCGACGCCACCTGCGACGTCGTCAACCCGACGGGTGGAGCTTGGTTCGCGGGTTCGAGCACCTCGGGCGCGCGCAGGACCATGGAGCGGCTCGATCCCACCAGCGATGGGTCGCTCGACGCGTCCTGGGCCGACGGCGCCCCCGCCTCCCCGCTCGCCGGCCCCTTCGGTGGCACCCCCGGCAACCTCGACGCATGCTCGCCGGTCGACGCCGGCCCGCCCCCGGTCGACGGCGGGCCCCCGGTCGACGCCGGCCCGCCGCCGGCCGACGCCGGCCCGAACGACGAGCCCTCGGTCGCGGTCTCCGAACCGGCGAGCACCGTCCGCGGCGCCACCGTCGACGTGGTCTACAGCGCCTCTGACGACGACCCCGGCGACGCCGTCACAGTCGACCTCTATTGGTCCGGCGACACCACGGGCGCCGACGGCGTGCGCTTCGCGCGCGGCTTGCCGGGCGGCGCCGGCAGGAGCGCCACGCTCGACACCGGCACGCTGCCGGTCGGCACCTGGCGCATCTTCGCGCGCGCGCGTGACGCGCGCGGCGCCAGCGCGGTCGCCTACGCGCCCGGCGCCGTCGAGGTGGGCGAGGGCGGGCTGGTCGAGCCGGTGTTCGAGCTGGTCGAGCCCGACGGCGTCGACGACGCGCAGCCCGACGGCACCTTCGCCATCCAGTGGCGCGTCGAGCTGCCCACGCAGGCCACCGGCTCGGTGTCCCTGTTCGTCGACGACGACGACGAGGGCGCCGACGGCGACCCGCTGATGGGCGGCCTGTCGGCGGCGCCCGAAGGCCCGCGCGCCTTCCTGTGGGATCCGGTGCTGACCGAGACCCCCCCTGGGGTCGCGCATCTCTATGCCGTGCTCGACTGGAGTGACGGCCGCGTGATCGCCTACGCCCCGGCGCCGGTCACCGTCGGCGCCGACACCTGCGCGTGTCACCACGCCGCACCCAACCCCGCTCGGCGCTTGCTTGCCGGCCTGACCCTTGCCATCCTGCTGCTCCCCTTCCATCGGCGGGGGGGCCACCGGCGAGGGGCCACCCAGCGGCGAGGGTAGAGAGAGCGCGTGCGCTACGGCATCATCTCCGACATTCACGGCAACCTCGAGGCGCTGCAAGAGAGCGTCAAGGCGTTGGCCAAGGAGCGCATCGACCGCTACATCTGCCTCGGCGACGTGGTCGGCTACGGCGCCAACCCCGAGGAGTGCGCGCAGATCGTCAAGCAGCTCGTGCAGACCTGCATCGTGGGCAACCACGACGCCGCCGTGTCGGGCCGCATGGACTACAGCTACTACTACGACGCCGCGCGCCACGCGCTCGACTGGTGCAGGAAGCAGATCACGCCCGAGACCCTCGAGTGGCTCAAGGCGTTGCCGTACTCACGTCGAGAGGGCGACATCGAGTTCTGCCACGGCAGCCCCATCCAGCCCGAGGAGTTCGAGTACATCTTCACCAAAGAGAAGGCTAAGGAGCTGATCAAGTTCCGCGATCAGCTCGCCTGGGTGACCTTCATCGGCCACTCCCACCTGACGCGCAGCTTCGCCATCGGCGCCGACGAGGCGTACAACGTCAAGGGCCCCGAGTTCGTGGTCCGCAAGGACTTCAAGTACATCATCACCGTCGGCAGCGTCGGTCAGCCGCGCGACTACGACCCGCGCTCGTGCTGCGCGGTGTTCGACTCCGACACGGGCCAATTCCGTTATCTGCGCAGCGAGTACAACATCGAAGCGCAGATGAAGAAGATCATCGCCGCCGGCCTCGCCTACAACTTCGGCGCGCGGCTGTTGGTCGGCATCTGACGTCGAGCAACGATGCACGATAGCAGCGCCGACTTGGCCCGCGCACGACGGGCCGTGCTAGTGTCGACCGTGCGGTACGAGGGAGCAGGGCGCGCGTGAACATCCGGCGGAAAACCGTCGTCACCGTCATCTCCAAGATCGGCGATCGGAAGCCGAAGGCGGACGCGTGCCTGGTGGTCATCTACGGGCAGTCGATTGGGCACAAGTACCTGCTCAAGCCCGGTGAGATCCTTATCGGCCGCTCGAGCCAGGCGCAGATCCAGATCGATCACGAGAGCGTCTCCCGTCGCCACGCGCGCATCGTGCTGGCAGACAGCGGCGTCGCGCTCTCCGATCTCGGAAGCACCAACGGCACCTACGTCAACGACGAGGCCATCACCGAGCGCGGTCTCGGCAACGGCGACCTGATCAAGGTCGGCCGCACCATCCTCAAGTACCTGTCCACCGACAACATCGAGGCAGCGTACTACGAGGAGATCTACCGCCTCACCACCATCGATGGCCTCACGCGTTGCTTCAACGGCCGCTACGCGCGCGAGGCGCTGGTGCGCGAGGTGAGCCGCGCGTCGCGCTACAAGCGGCCGCTCTCCCTCTTGATGTTCGACGTCGACGACTTCGCGCGCATCAACGAGGAATTCGGACACCTGGCGGGCGACGCCGTGCTCGCCCAGCTCGGCAAGCGGCTGGCGCGCCGCATCCGACGTGAGGACATCTTCGCGCGCACCGGCGGCGGCGAGTTCGCCATCCTCGCGCCCGAGGTGGACAAGGCGGGTGCGGTGCACCTGGGGCAGCGCTTGCTGCGCATCATCGGCGAGACCGCCTTCGGCTTCGACGAAGTGCAGATCCCGGTGACGCTGTCGCTCGGCGCCGCCGCGCTCGACGAGGTCGTCGAGGCCGAGGGCGATCCGACCACCGCGCCCGGCGTGCGCGCTGCCGCCAGCCCAGGGACGGCGCCTGGGGGCGACGCGTTCTCGTCGCAGACCGGCACCTTCGGCGGTGGCACGGAGTCGGGCGCGGGCGCCGAGTCCGGTTCGCGCACCGGCTCGGGCGAGATCCACGACCGCTTCCACACGCTGTGCGAGTCGCTCATGTCGCTGACCCGCCAGCGCCTCGCCAAGGCCAAGAGCCAGGGCAAGGGCCGCCTGCAGGCCTGACGCACCGCGCCTCGTCGACCGCTCGGACATCCGCCTTGAGAGCCAACGATCCGGGTGGTATCGCGGACTGCTTCCGAGGAGCGGCCGTGAAGATCCACGAGTATCAGGGCAAGGACATCCTGCGGAAGTTCGGCGTCGCCACGCTGAAGGGCGTGGTGTGCGAGAGCGTGCACGAGGTGGAGGCGGCAGCCGAGCAGCTCGGCTACCCGTGCGTGGTCAAGGCGCAAATCCACGCGGGCGGACGCGGCAAGGGCGGCGGCGTCAAGCTGGTCAAGAGTAAAGCCGAGGCGCGCGCGGCCGCCGAGGCCATCGTCGGCATGAAGCTGATCACGCACCAGACCGGGCCCGAGGGCCAGACGGTGCGCAAGGTGCTGGTCGAGCAGGGCATCGCCATCGCACGCGAGCTGTACCTCGGCATGGTGATCGACCGGGTCACGTCGCGCGTGTGCGTGATGGCGTCCACCGAGGGCGGCGTGGAGATCGAGAAGGTCGCCGAGGAGCACCCGGAGAAGATCCTCAAGGAATGGGCTGACCCGACCACCGGATTGATGCCGTTTCAGGCGCGCAACCTCGCCTTCGGCCTCGGTCTCGAGGGCAAGCAGGTGGGCAAGGGCGTGTCGTTCCTGACCGCGCTCTACCAAGCGTTCATCGGCACCGACGCGAGCCTGGCCGAGATCAACCCGCTGATCGTCACCAAAGATGGCGACGTGCTCGCCCTCGACGCCAAGTTCAACTTCGACGACAACGCGCTGTTTCGCCAAGGTGACATCATCGGCATGCGCGACCCGCACGAAGAGGATCCGCGCGAGCAGGAGGCCAAGGCCTTCGACCTCTCGTACATTGCGCTCTCGGGCAACATCGGCTGCATGGTGAATGGCGCCGGCCTGGCGATGGCCACCATGGACATCATCAAGCACCAGGGCGGCGAGCCTGCCAACTTCCTCGATGTGGGCGGCGGCGCCGACGAGCCCAAGGTGACGGCTGCCTTCAAGATCATCTTGAAGGACCCGGCGGTCAAAGCGGTGTTCGTCAACATCTTCGGCGGCATCGCCAAGTGCGACGTCATCGCCAACGGCGTGGTGGCCGCGGCCAAGCAGGTCGGCCTCAAGATGCCGCTGGTGGTGCGCCTCGAGGGCACCAACGTCGACCTCGGCAAGAAGATCCTGCGTGAGTCCGGCCTGGCCATCACGGCGGCCGACGATATGCTCGACGGTGCCACCAAAGTCGTGGCCGCGGCCAAAGGAGCGTGACGTGATGGCCGACGCCGAAAAACCGCAGCCGCGCCACAAGAACAAGCTCGGCGTCATCGCGCGCCTGGGCGAGCGGCTCTCCTCCGACGAGCGCGCCCCCTACGAGCGGCCCGAGCACGAGGACGCGCTGCTGTTCGACGAACCGACCGGCGATCAGTTGGTGCCCGCCGAGCGCAGCGCCGAGCGCAGCGCCGACCGGAGCGCCGAGGGTGGCGGCAAGGGCGGCACGAGAGGCGGCAAAGGCGACCCATGAGCATCCTGATCAACGGCAACAGCAAGGCGATCGTGCAGGGCATCACCGGCGAGGCGGGCAGCTTCCACGCCAAGCAGATGCTCGACTACGGCACGCGCGTCGTCGCCGGCGTCACGCCTGGCAAGGGCGGGCAGAGCTTCGAGCACGGCGACAAGCGCGTGCCGATCTTCGATACCGTGCAGGCCGCGGTGCGCGCCACCGGCGCCACCGTCTCCATCATCTACGTGCCGCCGCCGTTCGCAGCAGACGCGATCCTCGAGGGCGTGGCCGCCGGCCTCGAGCTCGTCATCACCATCACCGAGGGCATCCCGGTGCTCGACATGATCAAGGTCAAGCGCGTGCTCGACGGCCAGACCAAGACGCGCCTGATCGGCCCGAACTGCCCGGGCGTGATCACGCCGGGTGTCGGGGGCGCGGGCTGCAAGCTCGGCATCATGCCCGGGCACATCCACAAGCCCGGACACGTCGGCGTGGTCTCCAAGTCGGGCACGCTCACCTATGAGGCGGTGGGCCAGCTCACCGCCCTCGGCATCGGCCAATCGACGTGCGTGGGCATCGGCGGCGACCCGGTCGCGGGCACCAACTTCATCGACGCGCTCAAGCTGTTCAACCAGGACCCCGACACCCACGCCGTCGTCATGATCGGCGAGATCGGCGGCAGCGCCGAGGAGGAAGCGGCGGCCTGGGTGAAGGCGAACATGAAGAAGCCGGTCATCGGCTTCATCGCCGGCCGCACCGCGCCGCCCGGCCGCCGCATGGGCCACGCCGGCGCCATCATCTCGGGCGGCAAGGGCACCGCGGCCGAGAAGGTGAAGGCGCTCGAGGCGTGCGGCATCAAAGTGGCGCCCACGCCGGCCGATATCGGCAAGACGCTGGCATCGGTCTATCGCGGCTGAGCCCTCGGCGACCGCTGGCCTCCCGCACCCGCGCTGGTGCTAGCCTGCGCCCATGCGCACGGCGCTCGCGTTCGTCACGCTGTCGGCGGCGGTGCTCTCGACCGAGGCCGCGGCCTTCTCGCTCGAGCTGCCGCCGCTGCGCGCGCCCATACTCGACCTCGACACCGTGGTCAGCGAGCTCGCCCCATTCCAAGCCGAAGTCGCCTCGCGGTCGCCCGACGGGGACGCGCCAAGCGGCCTGTTCTTCGGCACGCCGCCCCTGGTGGTGCCGCCGCGCTACGGCTGGGTGCTCGATGACGGGCGTCCGTTTTGGTACGCGGCCGGCGCCTCTGCCGTGGTCGCGCTCGGCACTCACGTGCTGGTCGGCCTGCCGGTCACGGTCATCGCCAGCATGGCGATCTCGCCCTTCATCACGCTCGCGCCCGCGGCCACCCTGCCGGTGCTGTTCGGCATCGGCGGCGTCTACCTGCTCGCGCAGTCGGCGCTCGCCGCCGGCGCGGCCACGCTGGCCTTCGGCGCCACCAGCGACCTGTACGACGGCAACTACCTGGCGGGTCTGGCCGCGCACGTCGGCGGCGCTCTGCTCGGCGCCGGCGTCTCGGGGCTCACCTTCGGCATCGGCGGCCTGCTGTTCGGCGGGCTCAACATGATCGCGGAGTTCACCGGCTCGGCCGGCTTGTCCGGCATCGGCGTGTTCTCGCTGTTGGGGGCGCTGCCGGCCGTCGTCATCGGCGGCATCGCGCTGGTCGGCGTGCCGGCGGTGCTCGGCGCCTGGGCGCTCGCAGCCGGCGCCACCGCCAAGGAGGGCTACGCCATCGACCCCCACTGGCGCAGCCCGACGCCGCCGCCGGCGCCCGCCGTGCCCGTGACCCCCGTCGCACGCGGCGACGCGGCCGCGCTGCCGGTGGCGTCGTTGGCCTTGCCGACGCCGTGAGCCCGAGGATCGGGTCGGCGCTCGCCGTGCTGGCCGTCGCGCTCGGCTGCGGGACCGACGGCGCCTGGTTGATCGAGCAGGGGGTAGGCCAAGCCGAGGTGCTGGCGGCAGCGCGCCCCATCGAGCCGCTGCTGCGCGACCACCGCGTCCCGCCGGTGGTGCGCCGCCGCCTGGCGCTGGCGGTGGCGGCGCGCAACTTCGCCCAGGACCAGCTCGGCCTGGACGTCGCTTTCCAATACCGAAGCGCGGTCTTCCTGGACGCGCCCGCCGTGGTCTACGTGGTGGCGGCGGCGCCGCGCACGTCGCTCGAGCCCTTCACCTGGCGCTACCCCGTGCTCGGCGAGTTGCCCTACCGCGGCTATTTCGCCATCGACGACGCCGAGGACGCTGCGCAGGCCTTGGCCGGCCGCGGCCTCGACGTCGACGTCCGGCCCGTCACCACCTTCAGCCTGCTCGGAGTGGCGCCTGACCCGGTCTTGTCCACCATGCTCTTCTCCGGCGACGAGCTGACGCTGGTCGAGACCGTCATTCACGAGCTGGCGCACGCGACCTTGTTCGTGCCGGGGCAGGGGGCGTTCAACGAGGGCCTCGCGACCTTCATCGGCCGCGAGGGCCGGCGGCAGTTCGTGCTCAAGCATTGGGGCGAGCGCTCCGCCATCCGCGCGCGCATGGACAGCCGCGACCGCGACGACGCGGCCTATCTGCGTGGCGTCGGCGCCCTGGCCTTCGACCTGCGCGTGCTGTTCGCGCAAAAGGGCGCGGTGCGAGAGCGCGAGTTGCTGGCGCGCAAGGACCACATCTACGTCGAGCACCAGCGCCACTGGGA
This sequence comes from Deltaproteobacteria bacterium, assembly GCA_016177705.1. Classification (GTDB taxonomy): domain Bacteria; phylum Myxococcota; class UBA727; order UBA727; family VGSZ01; genus JACOUT01. The sequence goes on along the minus strand of JACOUT010000009.1, from coordinate 589,977 downwards.
GGAGGAGGTCGCGCCGACGCTGACGAGCTTCCGCTATCGCCGAGCGCGCCTGCCGGAGAACAATGCACAGCTCTCCTCGTTCGGCATCTACACGCTCAAGCAGCGCATCTACCAGGAGGCCTGGGGCGGCTGTCACGAGGACATGCGGTGCCTGATCGCGCTCTTGCGCCGCGTGGCAAAAGAGCCCGACCCCGAGCTGGCGCTGGCCGAGACCGTGCATCGCGGCGCCGGCGAGGTGTACCTGCCGTGATCGACGACGGTGACGATCAACGCGGCCACTCCGACACCGACCGCGTGGTGCCGGTAGCGCTCGATGGCGCGCGCGTCGATCACGCGCTCGCCGAGCTGTTCGAGCTGCCGACGGCGGCGGCGCGCCGGCTGTTGCATGCCGGTCGCGCCCTCGTCGACGGCAGAGCGCGCGCCAAGGGCGACGAGGTGCGCGCCGGGCAGACGCTCGCGCTGCTCGGCGGCGGCCGGTGGCTCGCCCCCAAGCCCGACCCGCGTGTCGCAGCCCTGCGCGTCGAGGCGACGCTGATCGTCGTCGACAAGCCGGCCGGTATGCCGTGTCACCCCTTGGTGCCCGGCGAGGGAGGCACGGTGGTCGACGCGCTCAGCGCGAGCTTCCCCGAGATCGAGCATGCCTCGCCCGAGGCGCCGCGCGAGGCGGGCCTGGTGCACCGGCTCGACACCGGCACGAGCGGCTGCCTCGCAATCGCCCGTTCGGCGGCCACCTGGCGACAACTGCGCGCAGCCTTCGCCGCCGACGACGTCGAGAAGCGCTACCAGGCGCTGGTGCAGGGCCACGTCGCCGGCGCGCGCACCGTCGACGCTCCTGTCGCGCACGATCCGACGGACGCGCGCCGCATGCGACTCGACCCGAGCGGGCGCGCCGCGCGCAGCGACGTGCGCCCGCTCGCGAGCGGCGCCGCCTGTTCCCTGGTCGAGGTGGTCATGCACGGCGGCCGCCGCCACCAGCTTCGCGTCCATCTGGCGAGCCTCGGCCACCCCATCGTCGGCGACGTGCTGTACGGCGCGACCGCGGCGAACGACGCGCCGTGGCCGCTGCTGCACGCGGGGTCGCTCACGTTGCCCGGGTATGCCCGTGTCGTGGCGCCGCTGCCGACGGCGCTGCTCGCCGCCGCGCGCGCGCGAGGGCTTGCCGTGCAGCCGGAAGCCCCATAATGATGGCCCGCCTGATCGAGGAGTCCCCGATGCGTCGCGCGCTCGCCGTCGTCTTTGCCACCCTGCTCACGCTCAGCGCCGCGTGCGGCCACGCCGTCGTCATCGACAGCGATCCGCCTGGCGCCGACATCAAGATCAACGGCGACGCCCTCGGACCCGGCCCGGTCACCTACAACGAGACCACCGGCTGGGAGAAGGTCTACGACATCGAGGCGAGCAAGGCCGGCTTCAAGACCACGCGCAAGCAACTCAAGCAGACCGAGTGGAACATCCCGGTCGTCGCCAGCGCCGGCGTCTGCAGCCTGCTCCTCGGCACCCCCGCGACCATCGTGGGTGCGCTGCCCCTCGTCGGCCTGTTCTGGGCGCGCCAGTTGCCGGACAAGGTGACCGTGTCGCTCGACAAGGGCGGTACCGCGCCCACCGGCACGCCCGAGGGCGGCACGCCCCCGTCGTCCTACGGCTACTAGGGCCCCGAGCTCAACCTTGGGCCTTGTCGGGGCGGCAAAAGCCCCGTAAGCGCCGCGCATGGCCGAGCGCCCCGTCGTCGTCCGCATCGCGCCCTCGCCCACCGGCGACCCGCACGTCGGCACGGCGTACATCGCGCTGTTCAACTACGCGTTCGCCAAGCAGCGCGGCGGCAAGTTCCTGCTGCGCATCGAGGACACCGACCGGGTGCGCTCGACCAAGGCGAGCGAGGACATGATCCTGGCCTCGCTGCGCTGGCTCGGCTTCTCCTGGGACGAGGGCCCCGACGTGGGCGGGCCGAATGGTCCCTACCGCCAGAGCGAGCGCCTGGACATCTACCAGAAGCACGTCGACGAGCTGGTGGCCAAAGGCGAGGCCTACTGGTGCACCTGCTCGGCCGAGCGCCTGGACGGCGTACGCAAGGAGCAGACCGCACGCAAGGAGAACCCAGGCTACGACGGCCGCTGCCGCTTCCGCGACCACGCTGAGGTCCAAGCGGAGCGGACGCGCGGCGTGGCGGCTGTGGTGCGCCTCACGGTGCCCCGCGGCGGCGACGACCCGAAGAAGGGCAAGGACGGCCGCGCCGAGCCGGTCAAGGTGCGCTTCAAGGATCTGCTGCGCGGCGACGTCGAGTTCGACACGCGCGAGATCGACGACCAGGTGCTGCTGAAGAGCGACGGCTACCCCACCTACCACCTGGCCAACATCGTCGACGACCACCTGATGGGCGTCACGCACGTGCTGCGCGGCGAGGAGTGGATCAGCTCCACGCCCAAGCACGTGCTGCTCTACCAGGCCTTCGGCTGGCAGGCGCCCGCGTTCGCGCACCTGCCGCTGTTGCGAAACGCCGACAAGTCGAAGGTCAGCAAGAGGAAGAACCCGGTGTCGCTCTCCTACTTCAAGGAGTGCGGCTACTTCCCCGACGCCATGATCAACTTCCTCGGCATGATGGCCTTCACCTTCGAGGACGGGCGCGAGATCTTCACGCTCGACGACTTCGTGAAGAACTTCCAGCTCGAGCGCGTGGTGCTCGGCGGCCCGGTCTTCGATCTGAAGAAGCTCTTGTGGCTGAACGGCCGCTACCTGCGGGAGCAACGCACCGACGCCGAGCTGGTGGGCTACTTGAAGGAGCGCCTGTTTTCGGACGACTACCTCACGCGCGTGGTGGCGGTGGTCAAGGAGCGCTTCGAGAAGGCCGAGGACCTCATCGACTACGCGCCCTACTTCTTCACGGGCAGCGTCAGCCCTGCGACCGAAGACCTGCTGGTCAAAGGCAAGTCCAAGAAGGAGTCGATGGGCGTCTGGGAGGCGCTGGTCGAGAAGATCGACCTGCAGCAGGACTTCACCGCCGCCCGCGTGGAAGAGTTGCTGAACGCCTTCCTGGAAGAGAAGGGCCTGAGCGCCAAGGAGGCCTTCATGCCGCTGCGCTGGATGGTCACCGGCAAGAAGGCCACGCCGCCCCTGCACGACACCATGGCCGTGCTCGGCCGCGAGCGCGTGCGCACCCGCATCCGCGCCGGCCTCGAGCGATTGAAGGCCCTACCTGAGAAACCTCCCGCAACAGCCTGAACCACAAGGAGATACCCATGGCTACCCAGCGCACTCTCTCAATCATCAAGCCCGACGGCATCAAGAAGAACGTGGCCGGCAAGATCATCGCCATGTTCGAAGAGAAGGGCCTGCGTGTGGTCGCCGCCAAGCGCGTGCAGCTCACCAAGGCCGAGGCCGAAGGCTTCTACGCGGTGCATCGCCAGCGCCCGTTCTTCGGTGAGCTGGTGACCTTCATGATGTCCGGCCCGGTGCTGCTGATGGTGCTCGAGGGCGACGACGCCATCGCCAAGAACCGCGAGATCATGGGCGCCACCGATCCGGCCAAGGCCACGGCGGGCACCATCCGCAAGCTGTACGCCGCGTCGATCGGCGAGAACACGGTGCACGGCTCGGACGCGCCCGAGACGGCCAAGTTCGAGATCGGGTGGTTCTTCGCGGAGAACGAGATCCTGTCCTGAGGACCCGCCCGGCAGCCAAGGACGCGCCCGTCGAGGCGGGGCTTCTGTGGCCACGGACGCGCCCGGCGAGGCGGGGCTTCCCGACGCTGCGGCGTGACGCGGCCTTCAGGTTCGTGCAGCGTTGCGTGGCGGTCGTGGTCGTCGCGGTGGCCTGCTGCCGCTGACACGCCTTGCTTTCGGGAAACCCCGCCCCGCCGGTCGCTCCGCGGGAGGTTGGGGGGGGACGCAGGAGGGTGTCACGCGCTACTCGACGACGGCGACGGCGAGGCCGTATGCCAACGGGGGGCGTCCGCCCGCGCCGCAAGGGAGCAGTGACAATTCGGCTGCGTGATCGATTCGGATGAACATCGGCTGGCCGTCGACCTGCACGAGCGCCTCGCCGCACTGTGGCAGCAGGGTCGGGGGATCGGTCGCCACCTCCATCCACACGGGGGTCTCCGTCGCACAACAGCACTGCGGTGTGGACGGTGATTCCGGATTCGAACAGGCCTGGCCGTTCTGCAGGTCGGTCAGGCGAAACACCGAGGACGACAACGCCGCGTTGCCCTCCGACACCAGCAAACGCCCATCCACTGTGAAGACCTCGATGGCCTCTTCGGGCGAGCCCTCACCGCCGAACCCCCAGGTGATGCGCACCTCGATCTCCTCGCCAATCGCAGGCGCCGCGAAGACGTGCCCGTCAACCGCCGGCCACTGCACGAGGACCGGCCCGCCGTCTGCCAGCACGTTGGACGAGCCTGGTCCAGCGTCCTCCACCACGCCTCGAAAGGACCGGTCCCATTCCTGGAGCCCCGGAACGGAAAAGAAACGCGCCCATGTTGCGAAGTCGCAATAGAAGAGGTCCTGCGAGCACGGCACGGTCCCGGCGAGGATGATCCCACCGCCGTCGAGCAGCACGAGCCCCTCGGGCACGCCGGAGTCCGAAGGCCCCGCGTCCTCTGCCCCGGCGTCGGCGACGCCAGCGTCGCTCGGACCTGCGTCGTCCGCGCCAGCGTCCTCGCTCTCGGTCGATGCGGTGCACGCGCTCGCAAGCAGGCCGAGCACGACGCCAACTCGAAGCGCGAGATTCGGCATCCCAACCCCCGGCCCAAGGGTACCAGCGCCCCACCCCGTTCGCCCTCCCCCCACCCCTCCAGCGGAGCGCCCGGCGGGGCGAGGCGGGGCTTGCCGAAAGCAAAGGCGTGATGGCGGCCGCACGTCGCCACAATCACCACGACCCCACTGCGCAACTGAAGGGACATGCCGGCCGCGCCACGCCGCAGCGTCGGCAAGCCCCGCCCCGCCTCGCCGGGCGCGTCAGCGCCCCTCGAAGCGGACGCCGGCGAGCATCTCGCGGATCACCGGCTGCAAGCTCTTGAACTCGGCCTTCTCGAGCGTGATGACGATGGTGTAGCCGGTGAGCATCTGCCGCTTGTCCGGCGTGGTCACGCTCTCGAGGATCAAGAGCGCCTCCTGGCTGACGTCGCGGCCTTGGCCCCCCGCACCGAGCACGGTCCACTCGTCGCGCACGTGGTAGCTCGGCCGGCCCGCGCGGCGGCCGGGCTCGGCCTCGACGTGGCGGATGTTCGAGCCGAGCGCCGCCTGGTTGGTCGCCCGCTGCGCCACCAGGTAGTCGACGCCGGTGGAGCCGAGCGGCAGCCAGGGGTCTTCGAAGACGTGCAAGACCGGCGTGATCATCATGCCGGGCGCGGGCGTGCCCGGCCTGGCCTCGAGCAGCTTTCGGCCCAGGAGCGCGAGCTTGGCGCCGTCTTGCGGCGGCGGCGGCAGCGGGCCCGGGTCGGGCATGTCGGCGAGCCAGCCCTTCGGCAGCATGACGACGAGGTTCGTGTCCGGCACCCGCCGCGGCACCAGCTCGCTCGCCGGCGCCGGCTGTTCCTGCTTGTCCTTGCTGCACGCGACGGCGAGCATCGGCAGCGCGAGGGCGACGTGGGCGAACACGCGGGCGAGGCAGGGCATGAGAAGGACTCTAGCGCGCCTGTCGTGCCGCTCCTGCACGTCGTGCTCGATCGGCCGGCCATCGCCGGCAACGTCGGCGCCTGCGCGCGCCTGGTGGCCGCCACGGGTGCTGCGCTGCACGTCTGCGGCAGCGCGCTCGACCCGGCCGATCGCGAGCTGTGGCGCGCCGGCCTCGACTACTGGGTGCACGCCGAGGTGCACTTCCATCGCTCGCTCTCGCGCTGCCTGGCGCTGTTGTCGCAAGCACCGCTCGTGGTCGAGGTGGGCGGTACGCGCGCGCCTTGGGACGCGCCGCTTTCGCGCGGTGCTGTGGTGGTGCTCGGGCCAGAGAACGGCAGCGTCGACAACGCCGTGCTCGGGCCTGCCCATGCCGACGATCGGGTGCTGACCTTGCCGATGGTCGCCGGGCGCTCGCTCAACCTGGCACAGGTGGCCGCGGTCGTGGTGTTCGAGGCGATGCGGCAACAGCGCGCGTGAGTTGCGCCGGACTCAACGAGCCGCTGACGGCAGGGACGCGTGGATCAACCGCACGCGCCGGCCGAGGTTCTCGTCGGCCTTGGGGGTCAGCAGCTCGCCGCACTGGAAGAGCATGAAGAAGGTCAGCTCGTTCAAGGCGTCGGTCAGCACCGTCGCCGGGTCGAGGCCCATGCCGTGCAGCGTTGCCAGGTTGTTGACCAGCGGATCGACCAGCAGCGCGCCGCTGTCGTCGAGGTCGACGTAGCGGAACAGGTCGGCGAAGGCGCCGTTCGGGTCGGCGAGGTACTTGCGGACGCCGTCGGTCAGCACCTCGCCGTGGCCGGCGCGCACCATCTCGTCTTTGATCTCGCGGAAGGCGAGGTTGAAGATGTCGATGCGCTCGCGGTCGGCGGCGGCCAGCTTGAAGGGCGGGCCTGGCGGGCGCGTCTCCCGGACCAGCTCGATGAGCCCGACGCGCAGCAACTGGTAACACAGGCGGGTGGCGTTGAACTCGGCCACCTGCAACGACGTCGCCACCTCGGCCACGGTGGCCCCCGACTGGCCCATCATGTCGAAGTAGCCGAACGCCGCCGAGTCCTCGTCGGAGACCTCGCTGGCGTCCTTGGCGGTGCGGCGCAGGCGCGCGTTGACGTTGGGGATGCGCTCGCGAAACACGCTCATCTCGTCGGCGCGGCGCACCGCCTCGAGCAGCAGGTGCTGCATCGACAGGGCCGGCGTCTGCGGGAAGGGGTGCTCCGCCGGCACGCGGTACAGCACGAACGAGCCCGCGGTCCACGAGCACAGCTCGGCGAAGATGTCCGTCATTTGTTCTTGGATGCAGCTCCACAGCTCGTGCGGCTGCAAGAACTTGAGCTGCACCAGGCATTGGCCGATGCGCTGGCCGCTTTGGTGCATCAGCTCCATGGCTGCGTTGAGCTGACGCTCGTCGATCTTGCCCAGACGCACCAGGAACTCGCCCATGCGGTCGCGCGGCAGGTTCGAGCCGACGCTCGCGACGTCACCGGTCTTCAGGAGCGTGACGCGCTCGACGTCGCCGTGCTTGATGACCACGCGGCCGGTCTCGCGGCTTTGTCCGAGCAGATTCATCAGGCTGAGCAGCGGCATGGCGGCGATGTCGCCGGCGAGCGCCAGCGTCTCGCCCGGCTGCGCCGCCGTACCCGCGTTCTCGTCGCTGACGAGCGTCAGCACGCCGCCGGCGCGGTGCAGGCGATAGCGGCCGGGCAGCAGCTTGAGCAGCTCGCGCGCCTCCGGCTCGACACGCACGATGGCGCCGGAGCGGTCGACGAGGACGGTGGGCTGGGCCACGCGCGAATCGTTCATCAGCGGCGCGCGGAACACAAAGAAAATGCGGGGTCCGCCCCGACCAAGCGGCCTCGGCGATCAGGCGCCGAGGAAGCCGCGCACCACGCGCGTGACGCGCTCGAGCGGATCGCCGTCGGCGGGCTCAAAGGGACGGCCCATCACCCGCTCGGTCAGGTCCCAGTAGTGCCAGGCGAGGTCGACGCGCACCTCGTCGGCGAGCGCGGGCGGCGCGCCGTGGCCGGAGAAGCCCTGACTGAGCAGCCAGCGACGCAGCCGCTCCTTGTCGAGCATCTCGGGCGGCTGGCCTGCACGGAGGCGCTCGGTGTAGCTGCCGGCCAGCCAGAAGCGCGACGAGTCTGCGGTGTGGATCTCGTCGATCAGCACCACGCGGTCGCCGAGCAGGCCCATCTCGTACTTGGTGTCGACGAGCACCAGGCCATGGGCGGCGGCGTGCGCCTGGCCCATGCGGAACAGCGCCAGGGCCGCCTCGACCGCGCGATCGAGGTGGCGCCGCTCGACTCTGCCCGAGGCCACCAGCTCAGCCAGCGAGCAGGGCTGATCGTGCACGCCCACCGCCTCCTTGGTGGTCGGCGTGACCACGGGCTCGGGGAGGGCGGCGTAGTCGGGCAGCGAGGGATCGAGGTGCAGGCCGTAGACCTGGCCGCGGGTCTCTTTCGGCTCGCGCAACAGGGAGCCGGCCAGGAAGCCGCGCACCACCAGCTCGACGGGGATGGCCTGGCTCTTGCGCACGCGCATCGCCTGCGGATCCGGGCGGTCGATCAGGTGCGTCTCGATGACGGCGCGCGCCTTGTCGAGCCAGAAGGCCGCCTGCTCGGTGAGCAGCTGTCCCTTGAAGGGGATGGTGCCGAGCACGACGTCGAAGGCGCTCACGCGGTCGCTGGCGACCAGCAACAGCTCGTCGCCGCGCTCGAACACGTCGCGCACCTTGCCGCGATAGCTCGGCGCCGGCTTGTCCACCCCGCTCAGGGTGCTCGCGAGGGCCTCGATGATGGTCGCGCGATTGGCTGCCATGGCGTCCTCCTCCTCCAGTACACTGGTCGCCGATCGAGGAAAGACCCTTGCCGGCACCAAGCACCCTGCGCCCCGTGCGCGACAGCGTCCCCGTCACCTCGCTGACGACGGCCTTCAATAACGTCGAGGTGCGGCGCACCGGCGAGCGCGTGGACCTCGAGGTCGAGGGCGCCACCTTCGCCACTTGGCACCCCACGCACGTCTTCACCGGCTACTCGTGGGACGCGCTCGCCGCCGGGGCGCTGCTGCGCCCCGGCGGGCCACCCGCCTCGGTGCTGCTGCTCGGGCTCGGCGGCGGCACGGTGACGCGCCAGTTGCGCGCACTGTTGCCCAACGTGCGGCTGGTCGGCGTCGAGATCGACGCCGGCGTCATCGATCTGGCGCGCCGCTACATGGGGCTCGACGAGCAGCAGGTCGAGGTCCACGTCGAGGACGCCTACGCCTTCCTGGCGCGCATGCACGAGCGCTTCGACGTGGTGCTCGACGATCTGTTCCTCACCGGCCCCGACGACGTAGTGCGCTCGCGCGTGCCCCAAGGCGAGACGCTGGCCTTGCTGCGCGCGCGCGTCGCCCCAGGCGGCCTGTTCGTCGCTAACTTGATCACCGATGCAGGCGAGCACAAGAGCGTGCGGCTGGCCTCGCGCAAGGCCTTCGCCGACGCCTTCCCGGTCTCGCGCGTGGTGACGCCGCCGCGCGGGCTCAACGAGATCCTGGTGGGCGGCGACGAGGTGCTGCCGCGCTCCTCGCTCGCCGCCTTCGTGCCGAAGCTTGTCGATCCCTATGACCGAGCGCGGCTGTCCGAGGTCGACGTCAAGCTGCTCAAGCGCCAGTGACGAGGATGCTGGCGCGCGTCAGGTCGGCACGCGTCAACCTGGTAGGGGCCGGCGGTGCACTGCCTGGGTGCCGAGCTGGTCGGTGGCGAGGATCAGCATGCGATCGAGGCTGACGTGGCGCGGGCGCGTCAACGCGAAGGCGACACACTCGGCGACGTCGACCGCGGTGAGCGGGCGCATGCCGGCGTAGACCTTGTCGGCGGCGGCGCGGTCGCCGCCGAAGCGCACCAACGAGAACTCCGTCTCCACCAGGCCCGGGTCGAAGGTGAGCACGCGCACGTCCTTGCCGAGCAGCTCGGCGCGCAGAGCGCGGCCGAAGGCCTGCACCGCGGCCTTGGAGGCGCAGTAGGCGGCGCCCAGGGCGTAGGGCTCGCTGCCCGCCACCGAGCCGATGAGCACGACGTCGCCTCGGTTGCGCGCGATCATCCCCGGCAAGAGCGCGCGGGACAGCGCGATCACGCTCTTCACGTTGGTGTCGAGCATGGTGTCGGCCTCGCGCAGGTCCTCGTCGGCCACGGCGCGGCGGCCGAGCGCCAGCCCGGCGTTGTGCACGACGATGGAGCAGGGCCCCGCCGTGGCCTCGGCGGCGGCGATCCAGGCGGCGCGGCTGGCGGCGTCGTTGACGTCGAGCGGGTGCGTGAACACCCGGGCGCCGGCGACCTCGGTGCGGAGACGCTCTGCGGCCTGCCGCAACCGGTCCTGCCGGCGCGCGCCGAGCACGACAAAGGAGCCGGCGCGCGCCAGCTCGAGCGCCACGGCGAAGCCGATGCCCGAGGAGGCTCCGGTAACGTAGGCGACGTCGTCGTCGAGGCGGCGGTTCGGCATCTTGACCTCCGGGTGCTGGCGCGATGCCACGTTGCCGCGGCTCCTTCCAGCCGGTACCGCGGAGGTGCCACCCGCCACGTCGAGCCAGCGACGGGCACGTGGGTGAAAAACTGGAAAGGTCGGCGCTCGGCCTCCATGCTGGAACGGCTGGCGCACCAAGGAGCCAGCCGGAGCCATGCGGACCCTCGTTGCTGCCATCGTCGACGCGACGCTCGCCGCCCTCAAACAGCAGGGCACGCTCAAGCTGCCCGCGCGCCCCGACTACGTCGTCGAGCCGCCCAAGAACCCCGCGCACGGCGATCTCTCCTGCAACGTGGCCATGGTGATGGCCAAGACCGAGGGCATGCCGCCGCGCACGATCGCCGAGGCGATCGTGGCCGGCCTGGTCGACGAGCACGGCGCCGTCGCCAAGGTCGAGGTGGCGGGCCCGGGCTTCCTCAACGTCACGCTGCGCGACTCGGTGGTGCAGCGCCTCGGCCGCCGCGCCCTCGAGGCGGGGGAGGGCTGGGGCCGCCGGCCGAAAGCGTCCACCGGCAAGCGCGTGCTCGTCGAGTTCGTCTCGGCCAACCCGACCGGCCCCATCCACATCGGCCACGCGCGCGGCGCCCTGATGGGGGACGCGGTCGCCCGCCTGCTCGAGGCCGCTGGGCACGACGTCACGCGCGAGTTCTACATCAACGACTTCGGCAAGCAGGTGGAGACGCTCGGCCGCACTGTGCACAAGCGCTACCAGCAACTGTTCGGCATCGAGGCGCCGCTCGCCGAGGGTGAGTACCCGGCGCAGTACGTCGTCGACATCGCGCAGCACCTCAAGGAGCGCGACGGCGACCGGTGGCTGCGCGCGCCCGCCGAGGAGTGGCTGCCCGTGTGCATGCAGCTCGCCATCGACGAGAACATGGCCGCCATCAAGGCCACGCTCGCGCGCGCCCACATCCGCCACGACGTGTTCTCGTCGGAGGCGGCGCTGCACCAAAGCGGCAAGGTGCTCGCCGTGGCCGAGCACTACCGGGCGCGCGGCGTCACGTACGACGCCGAGCGCGCGCAGGGCACCGAGGACAAGGTGCGGCGCGAGGACAGCAAGGCGGCGCAGTTCGCCGACCGCCAGCTCGGCGGCACCTTCCTCATCACCTCGCGCCACGGCGACGACGAGGACCGCATCATCCTGCGCAAGGACGGCACGCCGGTGTACCTGACGGCCGACCTCGCCTACCACAAGGACAAGTTCGACCGCGGCTTCGACCGCATCATCGACGTGTTCGGCGCCGACCACTCGGGCCACGTGCCGCGCATCAAGGCGGGCGTCGAGCTGCTCGGCGTCGACGTCAAGAGGCTCGAGTTCTTGCTGGTGCAGATGGTGCGCATCACGCGCGACGGCCAGGAGGTGAAGGTCAGTAAGCGCAAGGGCACGGTGTTCGAGCTCGACGACCTGCTCGAGGAGGCTGGCGCCGACCCGTGCCGCTTCATCTTCCTGTCGAAGACCGCCAACGCGCAGCTCGACTTCGACCTGTCGCTCGTCGAGAAGCAGTCGAAGGACAACCCGGTCTTCTACTTCCAGTACGGCCACGCGCGCTGCGCGTCCATCTTGCGCTTCGCCGCCGACAAGGGGCAGCCGTTCGCCGGCGCGGCGGCGTTGACCGACGCGCAGCTGGCGCTCCTGTCGCTGCCCGAAGAGAAGTCGATCCTGAAGCGCCTGTCGGCGCTGCCTGACGTCGTCGCCGGCGCCGCCGAGGCGCTCGAGCCGCACCGCGTGCTCTACTTCTGCCAGGAGCTGATCGCGGAGTTCCACTCCTACTACACCAAGTACCGGAGCGACCCGGTGGTGTCAGACGACCGGCAGAAGACGCAAGCGCGCCTTTACCTGGTGGCGGCGGTCAAGCAGACGCTCAAGAGCGCCTTCGCCATCCTGGGTATCGACGCGCCCGAAGCCATGTCCCGGCCCGCCGAGGACGACGAGTGAAGGAGAGCCACGCTTGAAGGACGAGCTCGATCGCGCCCGCCGCACCCTGATCAGCACGAGCCCGCTGCTGCCGCGATCGGTGCTCGCCGCCGTCGGCCTTGGGGCGGCGTTCGGCATCGGCCTGCTCACCGGAGGTATCGGCGAGGCGCGCGGCAGCGCCCCGGCCGAGGTGGACGCGCTCGGGGCCGCGCGCGAGCGCGCGGCGTTGCTCGCGACCAAGCAGAGCGAGCTCAAGCTCGCCTTCCCCGCGGAGCTGCTCGCGCCCGAGGCGAAGGGCGCCGCCCGACCGACCGTCCCCGACAATCCGCCGGCGGTCGAGCCGCCGACCGCGAAACCGCCGGCCGAGAAGCCAACGGCCGAGAAGCCACCGGCAGTGAAGCCGGCGCCGATCCAGGCTGCGGTCGACGAGGGGGAGCCGGCGGTCGAGCGCGAGGCCGAGCGGCCGAGCATCCAGGCGACGCTGGCCAAGGTGCTCGGCGGCGCCCCGCCGACGGCCTCCGCGGCCCCAGCACCGAAGCCAAAGACCTTCGCGCTGCAGGTGGCCTCACTGCCGCAGCGGGCACCAGCCGACGAGCTGGCCAAGAAGCTCGCTGGGCAGGGGCTGCATGCGCGCGTCGCGGTCGGCGAGGTGGGCGGCCGCGAGGTCTACCGCGTGCGCGTCGGCGCCTTCGCGGAGCGCGACAAGGCCGAGAGCGCCAAGAGCAAGCTCGCGATGCCGGCCTTCATCGTCAGCGAGTGATCAGTTGCGCGGCGCTTCCTCGTACTCGGCGTCGACCACGTCGTCGCCGGGCTTCTTCTCGCCTTCGGCCCCGGGCGGCGGCGGCGCCGACTGCGAGGCCTGCGTCGGGTCGTTGGGCGTGCCGGACTTGTAGAGCTCCTCGGCCATCTTGTGGCTCGCCTTGGTCAGCTCCTCGAGGGCTGCCTTGACGACCGCGACGTCCTGGCTGTCGAGCTTCTCCTTGGCCTTCTTGAGCGCGGCCTCCACCGGCTCCTTGGCGCCGGCCGAGACCTTCTCGCCGTTCTCCTTGAGCATCTTGTCGAGGTTGTAGATCATCGAGTCGAGCTTGTTGCGCTCCTCGATCAGCTCACGCTTGGCCTTGTCCTCGGCCGCGTGCGCCTCGGCGTCCTTCACCATCTTCTGGATCTCGCCCTCGGACAGGCCCGAGCTCGCCGTGATGGTGATGTGCTGCGCCTTGTTGGTGGCGCGGTCCTTGGCCGAGACGTTGACGATGCCGTTGGCGTCGATGTCGAAGGTGACCTCGACCTGCGGAATGCCACGCGGCGCCGGCGGGATGCCGTCGAGGTGGAAGCGGCCGAGCGTGCGGTTGTCGCGCGCCATCTCGCGCTCGCCCTGCAGGCAGTGCACCTCGACGCTGGTCTGGCTGTCGCTCGCCGTCGAGAACACCTCGGTCTTCTTGGTGGGAATGGTGGTGTTCCTCGGGATCAGCACGGTGTTGACGCCACCGAGCGTCTCGATGCCGAGGCTGAGCGGCGTGACGTCGAGCAGCAACAGGTCCTTGACCTCGCCGCCGAGCACGCCCGCCTGCACGGCGGCGCCGAGCGCCACCACCTCGTCGGGGTTCACCGAGCGGTTCGGCTCCTTGCCGAACAGCTTCTTGACCGCCTCCTGCACCATCGGGATGCGCGTGCTGCCGCCGACCAGGATCACCTCGTCGACGTCGCCCGGCTTCATCTTGGCGTCCTCGAGGCACTTCCTCACGGGCGCGAGCGTGCGCTGCACGAACGGGTCCATGATCTGCTCGAGCTTGGCGCGCGACAGCGTCATGGTCATGTGCTTGGGACCGGTCTGGTCGGCGGTGAGGAAGGGCAGGTTGATCTCGGTCTGCGCCACCGAGGACAACTCGCACTTGGCCTTCTCGGCCGCCTCCTTCAGGCGCTGCACCACCATCTTGTCGCCGCTTACGTCGATGCCGCTCTCCTTCTTGAACTCGGCCACCAGGTAGTCCATCAGCGCGTTGTCGATGTCGTCACCGCCGAGGTGCGTGTCGCCGTTGGTCGCGATCACCTCGACCACGTTCTCGCCGACCTCGAGGATGGAGATGTCGAACGTGCCGCCGCCGAAGTCATAGACCGCGACCTTCTCCTCCTTCTGTTTGTCGAGGCCGTAGGCGAGCGCCGCCGCCGTGGGCTCGTTGACGATGCGCTTGACGTCGAGGCCCGCGATGCGGCCCGCGTCGCGCGTCGCCTGGCGCTGCGAGTCGTTGAAGTAGGCGGGCACGGTGATGACCGCCTCGGTGACCGTCTCGCCCAGGTACGCCTCGGCCGCCTGCTTGAGCTTCTGCAGGACCTTGGCGCCCACCTCGGGCGGCGTGACCTTCTTGTCCTGCACCTTGATGATGACGTCATTGTTGTCGCCGGTGACGACCTCGAAGGGCACGCGCTTGATCTCGCCCGCGACCTCGGCGTGGCGTCGGCCGATGAAGCGCTTGGCCGAGTAGACGGTGTTCCTTGGGTTGGTCACCGCCTGACGGCGGGCCACCTGGCCGACCATGATGTCGCCGTCCTTGCCCCAGGCGACCACCGACGGGGTGGTGCGGGCACCCTCCTGGTTGGCGATGACCTTGGGCTCGCCGCCCTCCATGATCGCGACGACCGAATTGGTGGTTCCGAGATCGATGCCGATGATCTTGCCCATGGCGTGCTCCTGGCCTGCGGCCGTCTCCAAAGGTGGGTCGGGGTAGCCCCGAGCTGAACGGAGCGACAATAGGCGCCACCGGGCGGCGGTCAAGCCGGCGGGCAGCCATGGTGGTCACGACGCCGACGGGCGCCCCCTACGACTTTCGGGTCGGCGGTACTAGTCTGGCGTCGTGAGCGTGCAACGGTGCCCGAGCTGCGGGCGCGCCTGGGACGGGTCCTTGTGCTTCGCCTGCGGCCATGAGGCGGGCAAGGCGGTGGCGCAGGCCGCCACGTCGTCGGCGAGGGTCGACGCGCCGCAGGCCTCTGGTCCCGCGGGCACCGCGCCGCTGGGCTCCAGCTTGCCCATCCCGTCCCTCGACAGCCCGTTCGTCCACAACCCCGCGCCGCGGCCGCCGAGCCAGGCACCGGTGCCGCAGCCGCTGGCCCAGCCGGTGCCGGCGCCGTTCTTCCCCTCGACGCCGACGCCGGCCGCCATGCCCGGCGTTGCGCCGAGCTTTGCGCCCTTGCCCCCGCTGCCGCCCCTGCCGCGGTCACCCTCGGGGGCGTTCGTGCCGGGAGCGCCGCCGAGCGGCCCCGCGGCGCAGCCCCGCTACGGCGCGGCTGCAGCGGGCCAGGGGGCGCCGAACCTCGGCCCGCCGAGCTACGCACCGCCCGGCTTCGCGCCGCCACACACGACGCCGCCTTCGCCCGGCGGGCCGGCCGGCGGCGGTCAGTTGCCGCCGCCGCCCATCACTTTTCCGGGGACGCCGACCACCGGCGCCTCCCGCCCACGCACCGGGCAGCTCGGCGGCGCCACTCCCTCCTACCCGACGGTGGTGCCGCCGCCGCGCGCGTCGCCGCCCTCCTCGCCGGCGGCCTCGGCGCCCGCGCTCGCCCTCGATCCGGCGCTCGAGCGCACCGCCGACACCGAGCGCCCCATCGCAGGCATGGTCGATCTGGCGCGTCGAGTGTGGGCGAGCCCGGGCGCGTTCGCCCTCGTGTTTGTGGTCGGCTTCGTCGTCACGTTCGGGCCCGGCGCGCTGTGGAAGCTCCGCTCGCCCGACCTGCAGGCGCTGATCGACGGCGGGCAAGCAAACGCCGTGGTCGCGCTGCTCGAGGCCCGCGAGAAGGAGAAGAGCATCGGCAAGTCCGAGTGGGTGCTCTATGGCCACGCCATCGCAGCCGCCTACGGCACCTATCGCCGTAGCGACATGCTGGCCAAGTACGGGGAGGCAGCCAGAGCCAAGAACGTCGACGCCACCGCGTTGCAGAACACCATCGAGGCGCTCGCCGACCCGAGCGTGCAGAAGGAGGCGGTCGCGGTCTTGAAGCTCGAGTGGCCCACCGACCTCGAGCCCGAGGCGCGGCTGCAGGAGCGCACCGGCGACGACAACGTGCTGCTGCGCCGCGGCGCCGTCGAGGCGCTGGTGGCGCGGGCGGCGCCGACCGACATGGTGCGCTCCGCGCGCGCGCGCGTCGCCGTCGTCGACCTGCGGGCGCGCGCCTGCCCAACCACGGCGGAGGGCGTGGCCGCGCTCAAGGACCTGGTAGCCGAGAAGGCCACCGCCGCGCTGCGCGAGCGCAAGGTGGCCGACGCCGTGCTCGACCTGCAGGGCGACGCCGATCTGGCCGAGCTGCCGTGCATCGACAAGAAGACCGTCAAGGCGCTGCAGCAGCAGGTGGCCGCGCTGCTCGAGGGCGGCTGAGGCCGCCGCGGGTCAGCGGCCGCCGATGACCATCTCTGCGAAGCGGATCGACGGCGCCCGCAACGCGGCGCGCGTCTCGGCGTCCGCCGCGACGCGATCGATGCCTCGCAGCAGGTCGAGCATGCGCCCGGCGATGGTGACCTCCTCGACCGGGAAGGCGATGGCGCCACCCTCGATCCAGAAGCCCGCCGCCCCGCGCGAATAGTCGCCGGTCACCAGGTCCGGTCCGTGGCCGAGCAGGCCGGTGACGAGCAGGCCGCGCTCGGTGGCGGCGATCAGGTCGTCGAGCGTGCCGCTGCCGCCCAGCACTAGCGTGTTGGTCGGCGCCGGGTGCGGCAGGCTGGTGGCGCCACGCGCGGCGTGACCGGTGGGCGCCTCGCCCAGGCGATGGGCGCTCCTGGCGTCGTGCAGAAAGGCCCGCAGCACGCCGGCCTCGTCGACGATGAACGTCTTGGGCGTGGCCAGCCCCTCGCCGTCGAACACGCGTGAGGCGAGGCCGCGGACCAGCGACGGGTCGTCGACCACGCTGATGCCCGCGGGCAGCACGCGCTCGCCGCGTAGCTCGGCGAGGAACGAGCGGCGCCGCGCCACCACGTCGCCCGACACCCCTGCCAAGAGCGCGCCGAAGAAGCCTCGCGCCATGCTCGGGTCGAACAGCACCGGCGCGCGTACGGCGGCGAGCTTGCGCGCGCCCACCCGCGCGAGCGCGCGCACCGCGGCGGCGCGCGCCACCTCCTCGGGTGCCCGCAGCGCGGCGACGGCACGGGCGGCGTCCCAATCACGCTCCGTCTGCTTGCGCGCGCCATCCTCGACGACGGCAGCGCACGACAGGGACGCCGAGGTGCCGCGCTGCGCACCCAGGAAGCCGCCGGAGGTGGCGACCGCCAGGATGCCGTGCCGCGTCGCCGCGCTCACCTCCTTGGTTGCCGCGATGCCGGGCACGCGGCGCAGCGCCGCCTCCATCGCCAAGGCGTGCGCGGTCGCCCAGTCGGGCCCGAGCTCCGCGGTGGCGTCGTCCCAGGTGCCAAGCGCCGCCTCGCGCTCCTTTGCGCCGGCGTCCGGCACGGTGGGTGGCAGCACGTTGTCGTCGCTGGGGGTCGAGACGCGCGCCAGGCCGACGGCGGCGTCCGCGAGCGCCCGGATCGAGCGCGCGTCCAAGGGCGCGTCTGCCGAGGTGGCGAAGCCGAGGCGCCCGCCGACGATGACGCGCAGGCCGGCGGCGCGCCACGACGAGCGCGTCACCTCCTCGACGGCGCCGTCGCGCGCCGAGGCCGACAGCGCCGCGCCGAGGCCCACGGCGGCGTCGGCGGCGTCGGCGCCGGCCCTCTTGGCGGCGTCGACCAGCGCGCCGGCCAGCTCGCGGGACCACTCGACGGCGGGAATCACGCGCCGGTCCCTCCCACGGTGATGCCGTCGATGCGCACGGTGGGCAGCCCGACGCCCACCGGCACGCTCTGGCCGTCCTTGCCGCAGGTGTAGACGCCCGGATCCATGGTGGCGTCGTGGCCGACCCTGGTGATGCGCGACAGCACGTCGGGGCCGTTGCCCACCAGGGTCGCGCCGCGGATGGGCGCGCCAAGGCGGCCGTCCTCGATCAGGTAGCCCTCGCGCACCTCGAAGACGAAGTTGCCGCTGGCGATGTCGACCTGGCCGCCGCCGAAGGCGCGGCAGTAGATGCCCGACGAGACGCCGCGCACGATCTCGGCCGGATCGTCGTTGCCGCGCAGCAGGAAGGTGTTGGTCATGCGCGGCAGCGGCGGGTGGCGGAAACTCTGGCGGCGCGCGTTGCCGGAGCGCTCGACGCCCAGCAGCTCGGCGTTGTGGCGATCGGTCAAAAAGGCGCGCAGCACGCCGCGCTCGATCAGCACGTTCTTCGCCGTGGCGGTGCCTTCGTCGTCGACGTTGAGGCTGCCGCGCAAGCCGGGCAGGGTACCGTCGTCGATGACGGTGACCAGCTCGCTCGCCACCTGCTGCCCGACGCGCCCGGAGAACAGGCTGCTCTTCTTCCTGACGAAGTCAGCCTCGAGCCCGTGGCCCACCGCCTCGTGTAGCAGCACGCCCGAGCTGGCCGGGCCCACTACGACCACGCGTTCGCCGGCCGGCGCCGCGCGCGCGCCGAGCTGGGCGGTCGCCATGCGCACCGCCTCGGCGCCGACGGCCTCGGGGGTCTGCACCAGGAAGTGGTCGACGCCGCGCCGCGAGCCGCCGCCGGCGCTGCCGACCTTGCGGCTGCCGTCGGCGTCACGCACGATGACCTCGAGCGCGAGGCGCACCAGCGTGCGCCGGTCGGCGACCAAGAGCCCCTCGGAGGTGGCGATCAGCACCTCCTCGTCGACGTCGGCCCACAGGCCGGTCACCTGCTCGAGCGCCGGGCCGACGCGGTGGGCGGCCTCGTGCGCGCGCAGCACCAGCGCGGCGCGCGCGTCGAGCGCGTGCGACGCGATGGGCGGCGGCGGATCGGCGTGGTGGGGACGCGGGCGCTGCGCGAGCGGCCGCGCCAGCTCTGCCACCTCGCCGTCGGCGCCGGCCACGAGCGCGGCGGCG
This sequence comes from Deltaproteobacteria bacterium, assembly GCA_016177705.1. Taxonomy (GTDB): domain Bacteria; phylum Myxococcota; class UBA727; order UBA727; family VGSZ01; genus JACOUT01. Next base: position 571,052 of record JACOUT010000009.1, on the reverse strand, counting down.
TCGGCACACTGAAAGAGCGCCGCCTCCGAGGTGTCGTCGCTGTAGGCGTAGGTGGCGGCCGCGCCGTGCAGCACGCGGATACCGACGCCATGCTCGCTCGAGGACTGGGCACTGCGCACCTCGCCGCCGTCGAGGTCGAGCGAGGTGGCGATCCGCCGCTGCACGTACACCTCCGCGAAGGTGCCGCCGCGCGCGAGCGCGCGCCCGATCAGGCGGGAGACGATGCCAAGCTCGAGCAACGGCGCGGCCACGAGCATCACGCTAGCAGGGTCAGGTGGGCGCGCGCCGACCCGTGCTAGCGTCGCGCCCATGGTGCGCGGCTGGGTCTGCCTGCTGTCGACGGCGCTCGCCTGGGCCGCGCCTGCCGCCGCGCAGGAGCCGCCGGCGGTCGCCGCCGAGCCCGCGCCGCGCGTCATCGACCCGGCCGCGGCGCCGGACGCGCCCCCACTCTTCGTCTCGGACGTCGATCTCGAGCGTTTGGCGGAGCAAGACCTGAACGCCGCCCGTCCGCTGTTGCGCCGCGCCGCTCGGAGCGCCCCCTCGCCCGAGACGCGCGCGCTCGCGCTCAGTCTGCTCGCCACCAACGACGCGACCACCGCCACCGCGCGCATCTGCGCGCGCTCGCTGCGCATCGATCCGGCGGCGGCGGTGCGCCGCTCGGCGGCCGAGTGTCTGGGGCGGATCGGCGCCGACATGGGCGGCGCTCAAACCCCGGCGCTGGTCGCCGCGCTCGGCGACGGCAACCTCGACGTCATCACCATGGCCGGCTGGGCGCTCGCCAACGTCGGCGACAGCTCGGCGCTCGGCGAGGTGGCCGCGCGCCTCAAGCACGACGACCCGCGCGTCGCCAAGCTGTTCCTCGGCTACGCCGAGCGCATGACCGCGCGCCTCGGGCTCGACGAAGTGGTCGGCGCGCCGCCGCCGCCGCGCGACCGCGAGGGGCGCCGCCTGATCCCGGGCGGGCTCGCGCTCGCAACCCAGGCGCACGGGCTCGACATGGCGGCCAGCACCGCCTGGCTCGGCATGTTCGGCGGCATGGTCGGCTGGTATCACGGCGCGTTTCTGCTCTCGGCGCACGGCGGCGTCGGCGGGGCGAACGCCGCCGCGCTTGGCGGGCTCGGCGGCGCCGCGCTTGGAGCCGCGGCCGGCAGCACCTACGCCTTCACGCGCGCCGACAGCGTACCGCTGGCGCACACCGTGGTGCAGCTCGGCACGCTCGGCACGCTGGCCGGCTTCGGCGCGGGCGTGCTCTCGGGCGTGCCGCCGTCGTCGGGCGTCACCGCCGCCAACCTGTCCGCGGTCGGCACGCTCGCCGGCACCGCGCTCGGCGTCGCGTTGGTCGAGACCTCGCCGCCCACGCTCGGCGCGCTCGGCACCGGTCTGGTCGCCGGCCTGGCCGCGGGCACTGCGGGCGGCTCGCTCGCCTTCAGCTACGGGCTGACGCCGTCGTCGAGCGCGGGCACGGCGCTGCTGTGCGGCTCGGCCACCGGCGTCGCCACCACCATCGCGCTACGCGACGTCGACGTCGGGCTGTTCCCGCTCGCCGGCGCCGCGCTCGGCTCGCTCGGCGGCGGCGGCGCGATGGGCGGACTGACCGCGCTCGTGCAGGGCGGCACGCAGCCGGAGGCCATCGGCTGGAGCGTGCTCGCCGGTACGGCGGCGGGCGCCGCGGCGGGCGCCGCCGCGGGCCTCGCACTGCCTCGCTCGTGGGATCCGTTGGTGGCGTCCGACCTGGCGATCACGCCGCCCGTGGTCACGCTGCTACCAACGCCGCGCGGCGAGGCCGTGCCCGGCGTCATGCTCGCGGGCACCTTCTGACGCGTCGCTGAAGCTGCGGCTCAGAGATTGTCGGCCTCGTAGGGGCGGGGCTTGTCCCCGCCCGCCTCGCGGCCGGACCGCGTGGCACCCGACGTGACGTCAGCCGCCGAGCTTGGCGCGCAAGGCCGCCAGCTCGTCGTCGATGGCGGCCGCCTTGCCGTCTGCAGGCTTCGCGTCACCCGCTGGGGCGGCGGGCGCTGCCGTGCTGGTCGACATCTTGGCCTTGAGCGCGTTCAACGCGTCGTCTGCCGACTGCGCCTGGCTGAGCTTGGCGAGCTGCGCATCCACCTCGGGCGCCTTGACGCCAAGCAGCTCGCTCCTCGCCTCAGCCTCTGCCTCGGAGTTCTCGATCTTCTCGACCATGCGATTGAAGGTGTCGAACGCCGTCGAGCTGTTCACCGCGTTCGCGCCCGGCGCCGTGCCTGACGCGATGGCCGCCTGCTTCTTCTGCATGTCGGCGGCGTTGAGGCGCGCGATCATCTCGTCCTTGCGCCGCTTGGCCTCGCCGATCTTCTCCTCGAACTGCTTGATCTGCACCTTGAGCTGCTCGGTCGACGCCTTCTGGACCTCCACCTCGCCGAGGGTGCGCGTGGCCACTTCCTCGGCCTTCTGCTTCTCGCCGAGCGCCTGGCGCGCCAACTCCTCGCTGTTGGCCTTGAGGGCGGCGATGGCCTTCTGCTCCCAGTCGGCGGCCGACTTCTTGAGCGTTTCAGCCTGTTTCTCGGTGGTCTTCAACAGCGTCATCGACTCGAGCAGCTTCTGCTTGGCCTTCTTGTGCTCCCCCTCCATGTCGAGGATGGTCTGCTCGAGCACCTTCCTCGGGTCCTCGGCCTGATCGAGGGCCGAGTTGACGTTGCTTCGCACCAGGTCGCTGAAACGCTTGAAGATGCTCACCGCGGGCTCCTGCACGAGGGGGTGGTCGGTGCCGGCAGCTTAGCAAAGGTGCCGCCTGCCACGGGCGCGTTTTCATCTGCGCCCAGACCCTGCTAACGGTCGGTCATGGCAGGTCCTCACAAAGTCGGTGGCTACGTCGAGTCCTGGTGCGGCAAGTGCAAGCTGATGCTCGGCCACACCATCGAGGCGATGGTCGAGGGCGAGCCCGCGCGCGTGCAGTGCAACACCTGCAAGTCGCAGCATTCCTACAAGCCCTTTCGCCCCGGCGACGCACCAAAGCAGGTGCGCCAGCGCGAAGAGCGTGGACCGGTTGGTCCCCAGCCGGGCAAGGCGCGCGCCTCGCACTACCAGGAGCTCTTGAAGGGCAAGAACCCGGCGCTCGCCAAGCGCTATTCCCCGAAGGACAAGTTCGCGCCCGGCGATCTGGTCGAGCACCCGAGCTTCGGTCTCGGCGTGGCCACGGCCAACAAGGACGGCAGCAAGATCGAGGTGCTGTTCGACGACGGTCCGCGCGTGCTGGTTCACGGCCGCTGAAGTCGACGCAGCACCTGCACGGCCGCGTCCTCGATGGCGGCGAGGTCGGCGCGCACCAGCGCGCCGCCGCGCACGGTGGCCACGCCCGCCACGTCGACGTCTCGCACGTCGGCCGACGATCCGCCCACCAACCAGGCGTCAAGCGCCGTCGCCGGCTCGGCGCGTCCCTCGATCGGCATCGCCACGCCCACGCGGTCGCCCGCGTCGTCGTCGAGGCCGAGCGCGCGCCGCCCATTGGTGGTGCCGGCGGGCAAGAGCGCCTGGTGCAGCGCGCCGCCGGCCGGCACCAGCACGTTGCGGCGGCGCTGCCGTAGCCGCTCGTGGTCCTCGAGCGAGCGCAGCTCGTCGGCGACGTCGATGCGCGCGTGCGAGTCGGAGCCGAGGCACACCGGCACGCCGGCCGCGAACAGCTCCGCCACCGGCCCGAGGCCGTCGCCGAGGTTGCGCTCGGTGGAGGGCGTGATGCACACCGCCGCGCCGGTGGCGGCGAGTCGGCGCACGTCGTCGGCATCGGCATGCGTGGCGTGCACCAGCGTGGCGCGCGGCCCGAGCGCGCCGCAGGCTTCGAGCAGCGCCACGGGCGAGCAGCCGTATTCCTTCTTGCACTCCTCCACTTCGCGCGGCTGCTCGCAGGCGTGCGCGTGCAGCACCAACCCCTCGCGCCGCGCGTAGGCCGCGACCTCGACGATGGCGGCCCTCGGCACCGCGCGCACCGAGTGCACGGCCACGCCCACCCGCGTGCCGGCCGGCACGGCCGCGCGCACGGCGTCGACGTGCGTGAGGAACGCCGCCGCGTTCGGAAAGACGAAGCGACGCTGCGCCTCGACCAGCGATCGCTCGAAGCCGCCGCGTAGGTACGCGCACTCGAGCAGCACCAGCTTTATGCCGACCTTCTCGGCGGCGGCGGCGTGGGCGAGCGAGAGCAGCGGCTTGGGCAGCGCGCGGGCGCCGACGTCGTGGTGCAGGTAGTGGAACTCGCCCACCGCGACGAAGCCGGCGCGCAGCATGTCGGAGTAAGCCCAGGCGGCCAGCGCCGCCACATCGTCGACGCCGAGACGCGCGGCGTCCTGGTACATGGTGGTGCGCCACGACCAGAAGTCGTCCTCGGCGTGCAGCACGCTCTTGCGCTCGACGCGGCCGCGCAGCGCGCGCTGAAAGGCGTGGCTGTGCGCGTTGACGAAGCCGGGCAGGGCCAGGCGCTGATCATTCGCGGCGGTCACGTCGTCACGCCTCCGGCTGGCGCACGCGCACCTTGGCGACGATCTTGCCGAGGTTGTTCTTGTAGTGGAGGTTGTCGGGCGCGATCTCGATAGCGCGCTGGATGGCGGCCACGGCGCCCTCGTAGTCGCGCTTCTTGAGCGCCAGGATCACGCCCATGCGGTTGTGGAACGCCGCCTCGTTCGGGAAGCGCTCGATGCCCTCCTCGAGCACGTCGAGCGCGCCGTCGATGTCCTCGTCGTCTTCGAGGGCCTGCGCGCGATCGTAGAGCGCCTTGATCTCCGCCTGCGCCTCGTCGGAGTTCTTGGAGGGCGGCGGCGCGCGCCCGGCGGTGGCCGGCTGCGGCTGGTCCCACTGGCGCTGCAGCGCGCGAATCTCCTCGTTGTCGGGATCGTAAATGGAGGCGAGCTTGGCGTTCATGCGCGCCGACGCGAGGCGACCGGCGGCGAACTCCTTCCTGGCCTCGTCCATCAGCTTGACCGCCTTCCTGCGCACGTCGTCGTTGACGGCGGCCTTGGCGCGCGGCACCTGCTCGGGCGCCACCACCTGCGAGAAGCCGGAAGGGATGGCCGCCACGCCGCGGGGGCCGGCGACGGCCACGCGCGGCCCGGCGGCGACCCGCGCCGCCGCGCTCGGCTCGAGGTTGACGGTGTCCTCGGGATCCTCGCCACGCGCGCTGTAGCTGTCCTGGCCGTCGCCCTCCGCGCTCACGCGCGGCCGCGGCGTGCTCGTCGCCGACGGCGGATCGGCCATGGGCCGGTTGCGCGGGTTCGACGACTCGGCCTGGCGCGTGTGTTTGAGCGCGGCCGACAGCGGCACCGCCTTGGCCGCCGGGCGGATCACCAGGCCGGAGTCGAGCAGCTCGACGCTCGAGTCCGAGTGTTGCGAGTCGTCGCGCGAGTCGTCCCCGGAGGCAGCGCTCGAGGGGTTGGCGGGCGGCGACACCGTCGCCTGTGGTCGCGCCGGCGTGCGGCGTGGCGGGGCAGCGCCCGGGCGCTGCCGCGGCGGCGGCTCGCCGGTGGACGACGACTTGTGGGGCCGTGCCACGTGCGTCTCCGGGCCCTCGAAGCCCTCGTCGTCGCCCTCGTCGCTGTCCGCGCGCGCCGCTTGCCGCGCGCCGGGGGCGCCGTGCAAGCCGCTGTGCTCGTCGATCGGGCCGGTAGCGTGCTCGTCGGGCATCGACACCAGGCCGGACGCGGGCGCCCGGCGACGGGGCGGGGGAGGAGGTGCTGCGCCGAGCGGGACGGCGCCGAGCGGCGCGGCGGCCATACCGGGCAGGCGCGGCAGCTTGAGCGGCGGCGGCGGCTGGCCGGCTGCCGTCGGCTCCTCGGAGACCTCGCCCGAGCTTGGCGCGCCGCCACCTCGACCATCGCGCCCGGCCAGCATGCGCGCCGCGTGCTCTGGGGGCACGTTGGCGGTGTTGGAGTCGCCCTCCGAGAGCAACTGCATGAGCGACGCCGACTCGCCCGTCGCCGGGTTGGGCGACTCGCCCCACACCTCGCCGGAGGCGGCGCGGCGCTCGATCTCCTCGCTCTTGGCGCCGGAGGAGCTGCCGAGCTCCGAGGCGTGTGTGGCCATGACGCTGTCGGCCGGGCTGCGCGCCGACGCGCGTACCGCGGCGGCGCGCGGCGGCTCGAGGTTGCCGCTGGCGCTCTCGGAGACGAGCGCGGGCGGCGAGCCGCGCGCGGGCGCCGGGTCCGGGCGCTTGCGCAGCCGGCTGTCGGCGAGCTGCTCGACGGCGGCGATGGGCGCACCGCCGCTGTCGGACTCGGCGAACACGCCGCTCTTGGCGCGTGGCGACGGCTCCGACGGCAAGGACGACGAAGGCGCCGCGCCGTCGAGCACCGCGGTCGACACCACCGACGGCGCGCTGAAGTCGTCGAACCCGTCGGAAGGATCGGCGCGCGACTTGGGGATTTGCACGCCTACCGCCGACAGCTCGGCGGAGGCGTCGATGCCCTCCTGCGAGTCCTCGCTCGAACGATCGAGCTCCGGGCGCAGCATCGCGCCGGTGGGCGGCGACACGCGGTTGACCGCCTGCTTGACGTCGGCCGGCCGCACCGTCGACGTCGTGGTCTCCTTCTTCTTCAGCTCGTCGGTGCCCTTGAGGCCGACGAACTGATCGGCGTCGTCGGGCAGCATGCTGTCGTTCTTGCCGCTGTCCCCTTGGGCGCCGTCGCCCTTGGCAAACGGGCCGCCCTCGTCGTTCAGCATCAGGCGCGCAGATTCCGGCAACGCGAGCACCTGGGTGCGGAAGGCGGCATCGATGGCGCGGTCGGCGTCGTCGCCCACCAACGCCACCGCGCCCACCATCGAGCCGCGCACGCGCGGTCGTTGCGGCGCACGCTTGGGCACAGTCTCGGCACTGGCGTCCCAATCGGCGAGCGCGCGGCCTACCACCTTGACCACACCCTTGTCGGCCAGGGTGGCGAGCGCGGTCTTGACCTCCGCCTCGTCGAGGCCGGCGGCGCGGCGGATGACCTCGACCGGCCTGCGGCCGTCGATGAAGTTGAGCACGTGGCGCTCGAAGGGCGTCAGGCGCACGCCCTCGATCGACTGCGCGAGCGCGGGCACCGCGTCAGGCGCCATCATCGCCTGCGAGCGGCCCGACACGTACAGGCGCGCCTGCATGTTGGCCGACAAGTGGAAGCCCGAGTCGCTGGTCTCGAAGCTCTGGCTGTCCTCGTCGATGTTGCCGAGGATGACGGCGTCGGCCAGGTTGAACGCCGCCGGGTCGACGCCGCCCTGGCCGGGGCGCAGCTCGTGCTCCTCGTCGAGGATACCGTCGCCCAGGAACTGCGTGTCGAGGATGAAGTCGCATCCGCGGCAGATGACTGCCGACTCGTCGACGGGGCGGCCGCACTTCGGACAGATCACGCGCGCGCCTCAGCCTCGAAAGAGGATGAACTTGGACATGTCGACGCCGAGCTGCTTGTTCTCCTCGTCGACGTACTCGCCGTGCTCGTCGACGCGGCTCTTCAGGTAGGCGTTGTGCACTTCCAGGTAGGTCGCGCAGGACTTGAAGGAGGTGCGTTCGAGCACGTCCATCGCCTTGTTGAACAACGCGAGCCCGTCGCCCGGATGCTCGCGGAACTTCTCCTGAATCATCGGCCGCGCGGTGGCCATGATCAGAAGCTGCTTGTGGATGATGTCGCCCACCTGGAAGCTCTGCGAGACGCGCACCTTCGCGAGGAACTTGAAGTAGGTGCGTTGGCTGTCGTCTTCACCGGTCACCAGCAGGTCCGTGTAGGCCTCGAGCAGGTACTCCAGCGACTGCTTGAGATCGTTGCGCGCCACCCGGCTGTAGGACGGCACGTCCTTGGGGATGCGCGCGAGCAGCGCCGTGATGAGCTGCGCCTTGTTGTTCTCGAAGAAATTGTAGAGCTCGATCACGGCCGCTCCGACGAGCACCTACACGTCGCCCTGCAAGGGCGAAAGCACCCGCACTCCTGTCGTACCATCGTCGAGGAATCGCGGGCAAACGCGTCCCGAACCGCGCCAGCCGCGACGGCGCTTGCCCGTGCGCGCCGTGCTATGGAAGGCGCGTGTCCACCGGCTTCACCGAGCTGCGCGCGCGCCTCACTCGACGACGCCTGCTCGCGCTCGGCGTAGGTGTAGGTGCGCTGACCATCGCCGGCAGCGTCGGCTGGCTGGTGTCGCTGCCCACGCCGGCGCCCGGGCGCCAGGCGCTCTCCGAACGCGAGGGCGAGCTGTTGGTGCGGCTGGCAGAGGTCTGGTTCCCGCCCGGCAACCCACTCGGTGTCGCCGCCGCCGACGTCGACATCGGCGGTGAGCTCGACCGCCTGCTCGTGCTGTTGTCCGCGCGCGAGCAACGCGCGCTGCACGCCTTGCTTCGCGTGGTCGATCAGTTGCCACGCGCAAGCCTGTCGTCGAGCGCGCGTTTCAGCGCGCTGCCGCTGGCGGAGCGGCGCGCGCTCATCTCCGGCTGGGAGCGGAGCGGCGGGCCCAAGCGCCAACTCGCGGGGGTGCTGCGCTTGCTCGCCGGCCTGTCGTATTTCGAGGACGAGCGCGTGCGCCGCGCCATCGGCCACGTCCACGGCTGCCCGCTGCCGCTGCCGGTGGCCGGGTGAGGGGAGTGCGACCGTGGCGCTGACGGTGGCACCCACCGCGCCGAGCGTCGCCAGCCTCGGCGTGTGCAAGCCGGCTGAGCCGAGCGCCGAGCCGCTCGCCACCGAGGTCGTGGTGGTGGGCAGCGGCGCGGGCGGTGCGGTCGCGGGCACGGAGCTGGCGCGCAAGGGCAAGCGGGTGCTGTTCCTCGAGGCCGGCGACGCCTACGGCGTGCGCGATTTCCAGCAGCCCTCGTTGCCGCGCGCCGCGCGCACGCTCTTTCAGCACCACGGCGTCGGCCAGATCGCGCGCGGCACCGTGCCCATCATGCTGCAGTCGAGCCGCGTGGTCGGCGGCTCGACGGTGCAGAACAGCGCCATCTGCTTCCGCCCGCCCGACGCGCGCCTGGCCGAGTGGTCGAGCATCGCGCAGGCACCCTGGCTCGCGCCCGACGCCATGCGCCCGCTGGTCGACGAGATCTGGCGGCGCGTCGGCGTCACCGCCACGCACCTCGGCAACGGCAAGCGGCACAACGATCTGCTGCGCGTCGGCCTCGAACGGCTCGGCGGCATCCGCCACGCCTGGATGGACCGAAACGCGCCCGGTTGCCTCGGCTGCGGCGTCTGCCACATGGGCTGCCCCTCGGGGGGCAAGGCCAGCGTCGACCGATCCATCTTGCCCGAGGCCATCAACCTCGGCGCGCGCATCCTGACCCGTGCGCGCGTCGACACGGTCATCGTCGAAGGCGGCCGCGCCACCGGCGTCGAGGTCTCCTGCCTCGACGAGCGCGGGCGCCCGCGCGGCACGCTGCGCGTTCGCGCCGACCTGGTGGTGCTGGCCGGCGGCGCGCTCGGCACGCCGCTCGTGTTGCAGAACAGCCGGGTCGGCGGCGAGCACTGCGGCCGCCACCTGTCGATCCATCCAGCCCTGGTCCTCGCCGCGGAGTTTTCCGAGCCCGTCGTGATGTGGGACGGGGTGCCGCAGGGCTACTACGCGTTCGATCCGGTCGACGAGCGGGCCATCCTCGAGACCGCCAACATCGGGCCAGCGGAGCTGTTCGCGCTCTTCGGCCGCGCGGCCCCCGATGGGATGGCCGAGTTGCTGCGCATGAAGCACCTCGCGCTCGCCGGCGCCATGGTGCGCGACGTCGGCGGCGGCAAGGTGACGCTCACCGGCGACCTGCGCTCGACCATCGAGTACGAGCTGCAGGCAGCCGACCTGGCCGCCTTCCGCGCGGGCACGCGCACGCTGGTGCGCGCCTACTTCGCCGCGGGTGCCGTGCGCGTGGCGCCCGGCGTGGTGCCGCTCGACTTCTATGGCGACGAGGCAGCCGCGCTCGAGGCGGTCGAGCAGCTCATGGAGCCCGAGCAGCTCGCGCAGGCCTACGCGAGCCACCCGCACGGCACCTGCCGCATGGGCCCAAGGCACGGCAAGGGCGCCGGCGTCGTCGACGGTACCGGCCAGGTGCACGGCGTCGGCGGGCTGTACGTGATGGACGGCTCGGTGTTCCCGAGCACCCTCGGCGTCAACCCGCAGATCACCATCATGTCGGTCGCCCTGGCACTGTCGCGCCGCCTCTTGTGAAGGGGGCAGGCCCCGGCTAAGCCCGCCGGGCTTTGCGCGCCACCGTCGTCACCCTGCTGCTCGCGCTGGTTCCACTGGTCGCCGCGCCGCCCGCGGCCGGCCAGGCCGATCCGTTCGGCGAGAGCCCCGGCATGCAGGGCGGCAAGCCGCCCAAGGAAGAGGAGTACGTCCGCCCCAAGGAGGCGCTCGAGCCCTTGCCGGAGCCGCTCACCGCCGACGAGGAGAAGGCGCGCGAGCGCGCCAAGGAGCGCGGCGTGCTGCTGTCGGACAAGCCCAAGGCGGGCTTCATCTCCGAGCTGCGCGTCCTTGGCGTGCGCAAGGTCGAGCCCGACGCCGTCTTGATGCAGATCCAGTCGCGCATCGACAAGAAGCCCGACGCCCGCGTCATCCAGGCCGACATCCGCCGCCTGTGGGCGATGGACATCTTCGACGACGTCACGGTGGAGACGAAGGCGGGCGCCAACGACAGCGTGGTGCTGGTGTTCCGGCTCAGGGAAAAGCCGGCGGTCGACGAGGTCATCATCGAGGGCAACCGCGAGGTCACCAAGGAGGACATCGAGGAGGTCGTCGACATCAAGCCCTACCAGGTGCTCGACGTCGCCAAGGTGCGCGCCAACGTCGGCAAGATCCAGAAGCTCTACGTCGACAAGGGCTACTTCCTGGCCGAGGTGACCTACCAGGTGCGACCGTCGACCGGCACCGCCAAGAAGAGCGAGGGCGGGCTGCTCGACTTCTTCAAGGGCGACCAGAGCGCGGTGGCGACACCGCACGAGGACGAGCGCCTGGCGGGCGACGAGCCGAAGAAGCCGGCGGCGCCGGCGCGGCCGGAGCAGCAGGGCGAGGGCGAGTTCGTCGACGTGGTGTTCACGGTGGCCGAAGCCGCCAAGGTGCGCATCGAGACCATGACCTTCGTCGGCAACGCGCACCTCGGCGCCGACGAGCTGTCGCAGTTCCTGCGCACGCACACCGCGCACCCCCTCGGCGTGCTCAACGAGTGGGGCACCTACAAAGAGGAGCAGATCGAGACCGACCTGTTGATCATCGAGCAGGTCTACCAGGACAAGGGCTACCTCAACGTCAAGGTCGGCCGCCCGCGCGTCCAGCTCTCCGCCGACAAGACGCGCATGGCCATCGAGATCCCCATCACCGAGGGCAAGAGCTACCAGCTGCGCTCGCTGACCGTGAAGGGCGACTTGATCGTCGACGCGCTCGACCCCGGATCGCAGACCATCGTGTTCACGAGAGAAGACCTGCTCGGGCGCGCCAAGCTGCACGCCGGCGACGTGTTCTCGCGCACGCAGGTGGCGATCGACGTCAACGCCATCGCCGACCGCTACCGCGACAAGGGCTACGCCTACGTCAACATCGGCGCCAACCCCATCATCCACGAGGAGGACGACAGCGTCGAGCTGGAGCTGAACGTCGAGAGCGGGCCGCGCGTGACGGTCGAGCGCGTCGACATCGTGGGCAACGCCAAGACGCAGGACCGCGTCATCCGGCGCGAGCTGCGTCTGTACGAGGGCGAGTACTACGCCGGCAGCGCCATGCGGCTGTCCGAGCAGCGCGTCAACGCGCTCGGCTTCTTCGAGAAGGTGACGGTGACCTCGAAGCAGGGCACGCAGCCCGACCGCATGATCGTGGTCATCGAGGTCAAGGAGAAGAGCACCGGCACCTTCCAGCTCGGCGCCGGCTTCTCGTCGGCCGAGAGCATCCTGTTCACCGGACAGATCTCGTACAACAACTTCCTCGGGCTCGGCACCACGGTGTCGGGCTCGGTGCAGTGGTCGGGCTTCCGCCGCATCTTCGACTTCCGCTACATGGACCCGTACGCGTTCTATCTCGGCGGCGAGCCGGTCACGATCGCGTTCTCGGCCTTCAACACCAGCCGCTACTTCCTCGACTTCACGCGCGACTCGACCGGCATCGACGCCACTGTCGGCTACCCCATCGGCCGCCCCTTGGTGCCGCTCACCGCCCCCATCCAGGCGGACGCGTCGCCGTGGCTCTTGCCGTACGTGCCCGACTTCGAGAACTTGCAGCTCTTCGTCGCCGGCAACCTCGAGCGCGTGGTCATCGAGGACACCAGCTTCGGTGCGCGCCTGGTGGGCCTGCAGACCCATTTGCCGCGATACACCACCTCGGTGCGCACCTCGATCGTGTTCGACCAGCGCAACAACCGCCTGTTCCCGTCGGCCGGTTGGTTCCTGTCGGGCTCGGTCGAGCTGGCCACGCCCATGCTCGGCAGCGAGCTCGCGCCCGGCGCCGAGAAGTGGGTCAAGGAGAGCCTGCAAGGGGCAGGGGTGCAGGACGGGCTCGGCTTCCTCTACAAGAACGGCCGCGCAAACGACTTCCAGCGCTACAGCCTGACGGCGCGCGCCTACTACAACTTCGACGAGGTGCTGCCGATCAAGGGCGTGGTGCTCAAGAGCAACATCGAGTGGGGCCTGATTCACACCGACGACGAGCTCGTGTTCGAGAACTTCTACATGGGCGGCTTCAACACCATCCGCGGCTACTACCTGCGCTCGATCTCACCGGTGGCCCGCGTCGGCTCAGCGGCCGACCCGTCGGCGCCGCTGCTCGACTTCAGGACCGGCGGCAACCAGCAGTTCTTCACCAACCTCGAGCTGGAGTTCCCGCTGCTCGAGCAGGTGGGCATCCGCGGCGTCGCGTTCTTCGACGCCGGCAACGTCTACGGCCCCGGCGAGAGCGTCTTCTACTTCGGCCAGGACACGCTGCACCCCGAGCTGCCGCTCGGGCTGTTCTACTCGGTCGGCGTGGGCATCCGCTGGTTCTCGCCCATCGGACCCTTGCGCTTCGAGTTCGGCGTGCCGCTGACGCCGCGACCCAAGGGCACCTTCGGCTTCGCCCAGGGCGATCAGCCGTTCAGCTTCGAGTTCAACGTCGGCAACTCGTTCTAGGCGACCGCAGGCGCCTCGCTCTCGTTCCAGGTGCTCGCCGCGTCCGTGACCTCGATGCCGGCGTAGCGGCACACCACGATCCAGCGGCGGCGGCAGCCGGCGAGCAGGGCGGGGTGCTCGGCGAGCTTCTTCCTCTCGGCGGCGAGCACTTCCTTGCCCTTGCTCTTGAGCCAGCCTTCGGGCGACTCGATGCCCTCGCGCTCCCAGATGCCTTGCCAGCCGATCTCGTCGTGCCAGCTCTCGCCCGCCAGGAACAGCGACAGCTCGCGCGCCGCGCCACCGGGGCCAGCAGGCTGCGCAGCGGCGGCCGCGGCAGACGGCGCCGACGCTGCCGCCGACGCGCTTGCGGGTGCGTCGGCCTTGGGCGGCTCGCCCGAACCCGGCGCCTCCGGCTTCTTGGCGGCTTCCCGTCGAGCCCGCATGCGGTTCTGCATGTAGAGCGCGGCGCCGGCGATGGCGGCGGAGGCGGCGATGATGATCAGGCGGCGCGGAATGGCCATGAGCAGCTCCAGCGTGGTTGATGGAAGCTATAACGGCTTGAAAGGTGCGCGACAGGGCACTATTCCAACCGGGCAGCGCCGCGACGGTGAGGTAGCTCAGTTGGTTAGAGCGGAGGTCTCATAATCCTCAGGTCGAGGGTTCGATTCCCTCCCTCACCACCAACGCTGCTCGGAGCGAGGGCCGCCGGCTAGGCGGCCCTTCTCTTTGCGGGATTCGGCGTATGATGCCGCCCATGCCGATGGTCCGGTGCCCTCAATGCGGCCGCGTCGCCGACGGGATCGCGTGCTACGCGTGCGGCTATGAGTGGGCCAAGGGCCCGCCGGCGACCGTGACCCCCGCGCCGGCGCCGGCGCGCGCGCCGACGCCCGCCGCCGCACCTCCGCCGGCGAGCCCGTTCAGCAAGCCATCGCACCTGCCGTCGGTCGCGGCGGTGTCGCCGCCACCGGCGCCGAGCAGCAACCCTTTCGCCCGCCCGACGCCGCCGCCGGCACCCGCGGCGGTCCAGGCGAGCCCCCCGCTGGCGCGCGCGCCCACGCCCGCGGCCATGCCCTCGCCGCCCCGCACGCCGAACCCTTGGCCGTCGCCACCGCCGCCGCCGCCGAGAGCGCACACGCCAGGGGTACAGGCGGCCCTGCCTCGCATGCCGACGCCCGGCTCGTTCTCGTTGCCGCCCCGGCTGCCGACGCCCGGGCCGATCGTGACCGAGGCGCCGCCGGGCTGGCCGTCGATGCCCGCGATGTCGCCATCGTCGTTCAGCCCGCCGCCCTTGCCCGATCACGTCGGTGGCGCGCCGGTCGAGCTGGTGCTCGAGACCGAGATCGACTTTTCACTCGCCGCGCCCGGCAGCTTCGATGCGCCGTCGGCCGGCGCCTCGTCCTGGAACGCGAACCTGCCGAGCTCGTCGCCGTCTGCATCCTCCTCACCCATCGCCAACATCTTCGATGGCCTCGACCTCGGCGCCCCGGCGCCGGTGACCAACCCGAGCGGCTCGTTGACGTCGACGCGCTCCGGCCCGAGCGTCGAGGCGGTGCCGAACGGCGGCGTCGACGTCATCGGCGCCTTCGCCGCCGCCGAGACCTCGTCGTTGCCGGCGCCGCCGCCGCCGCCGTTGGCGGTGCGCATGATCGGCCTGGCCGAGCGGCTGCGCGCCGAGGGCCGCGACGACGACGCCGCTACCCTGGAAGAGGCGATCGCTCGCCTGCCGCCCACGTAGGCCCGCCACGCCGTCCTTTCGCGGGCCGCGAACAACCTGCTAACGGCAGCGCATGCGCTACGACCCGAACAGCATCGAGCCGAAGTGGCAGGCGGCGTGGGACGAGGCCAAGGCCTTCAAGACACCCACCGACCTCGCCACGCTGAAGACCCGCCCGAAGTTCTACGTGCTCGACATGTTCCCCTACCCGTCGGGCGCCGGGCTGCACGTCGGCCACCCCGAGGGCTACACCGCCACCGACGTGGTCGCGCGGCTGAAGCGCATGCTCGGCTTTTGGGTCTTGCACCCGATGGGCTGGGACGCCTTCGGTCTGCCCGCCGAGCGCGCCGCCGTGCGCGAGGGCATTCACCCTGCCGTCATCACCAAGCGCAACGTCGACAACTTCCGCCGCCAGATCAAGCGGCTCGGCTTCTCCTACGACTGGGATCGCGAGGTCGACACCTCGAGCCCCGACTACTACCGCCACACGCAGTGGATCTTCCTGCAGCTCTACCACAAGGGCCTGGCCTACCTCGCGGAGGTGCCGGTCAACTGGTGCCCGGCGCTCGGCACCGTGCTCGCCAACGAGGAGGTCAAGGACGGCAAGTACGTCGAGACCGGCGACCCCGTCGAGCGGCGCACCATGAAGCAGTGGATGCTCAAGATCCCGGTGTACGCGCAGCGCCTCATCGACGACCTCGACGGCCTCGACTGGCCCGAAGGCGTCAAGGAGATGCAGCGCAACTGGATCGGCAGGAGCGAGGGTGCCGAGATCGACTTCCGCGTCGTGCTCGCCCATGACGTCAAGCACCCCTCGGCGCAAGACACGAAGTTCCGCGTCTTCACCACGCGACCCGACACGCTGTTCGGCGCCAGCTACTGCGTGCTCGCCCCCGAGCACCCGCTCGTCGACGTCATCACCGCCCCTTCGCACAAGGGCGCGGTGGACGCGTACGTCAGCGCCGCCAAGCAGAAGACCGACCTCGCCCGTACCGACCTCGCCAAGGAGAAGACCGGCGTCTTCACCGGCGCCTACGCCATCAACCCGGCCACCGAGCAGAAGATCCCCATCTGGGTGGCCGACTACGTGCTGTCCACCTACGGCACCGGCGCCATCATGGCAGTGCCCGGCCACGACGAGCGCGACCACGAATTCGCACGCGCCATGAAGCTGCCGATCGTGCAGGTGGTGCGGCCGGCGGAGGGCGAGCTGGCGGCGCCCATCGGGGACGCCGCCTTCGTCGACGACGGCATCGCCTGCAATTCCGGCTTCCTTGACGCTTTGACGACCGCAGAAGCGAAGAAGCGCATGATCGACCACGTCGAGAACGTGGGCTGGGGCAGCCGTCGCGTGCAGTTCAAGCTGCGCGACTGGCTGTTCTCGCGCCAGCGCTACTGGGGCGAGCCGTTCCCCATCGTGCACACCGACGACGGCGAGATCGTGGCGCTGGCCGAGGACCAGCTCCCGGTGACGCTGCCCGCCGTCGACGAGTACAAGCCCACCGGCGACGGCAAGCCGCCGCTCGGCCGCGCCAGCCCCGACTGGGGCAGGGTCAAGCTTCCCGACGGGCGCATGGCCACGCGCGAGCTGAACACCATGCCGCAGTGGGCGGGCTCGTGCTGGTACTACCTGCGCTACCTCGACGCCCACAACACCGCGCGCGCGTGGGACGCCGACCTCGAGAAGTACTGGATGCCGGTCGACCTTTACGTCGGCGGCGTCGAGCACGCGGTGCTGCACCTCTTGTACGCGCGCTTCTGGCACAAGGTGCTGTTCGACTGCGGCCTGGTCTCCAGCAAGGAGCCGTTCCACAAGCTGTTCAACCAGGGGATGATCCTCGCCTACAGCTACCAGGACGCGAAGGGGAAGTACTACGGCCACGACGACGTGGAGGAGAAGGACGGCAAGGCCTACGCCAAGGGCTCCGGCGAGGAGCTGAAGAGCCAGATCGAGAAGATGTCGAAGTCGAAGTACAACGTGGTCAACCCGGACGACGTCATCCGCGACTACGGCGCCGACGCGCTCCGCCTCTACGAGCTGTTCATGGGGCCGCTCGAGCAGGTGAAGCCCTGGCAGATGGCGGGCGTCGAAGGCGTCTCCCGCTTCCTGGCGCGCGCCTGGCGCTTGGTGGTCGACGAGGAGACCGGCGCCCTGTCCGCGCGCGTGACAGCAGGCCACAGCGCGCCCGACCTCGAGAAGGCGCTCCACAAGACGCTCAAGAAGGTCCGCGAGGACACCGAGGCCATGCGCTTCAATACCGCCATCTCCCAGATGATGACCTTCGTGAACGAGTGCACCCAGGCCAAGGAGCTGTCGCGGGACCTGCTGAAGGGCTTCACGCTCGCGCTCTCCCCCTACGCGCCCCACCTCGCCGAGGAGCTATGGCAGCGCCTGGGCGGACAGGGCCTCGCCTGCCAGCAGGCCTGGCCCGCGCACGACGAGCGGCTCTGTGTCGACGACAGCATGACCCTCGGCGTGCAGGTGAACGGCAAGCGGCGCGACGAGATCACCGTGCCTGCCGACGTCGACGACGACGCCTGCAAGGCGGCGGCGCTCGCATCGCCCACGGTGCAGAAGTTCATGGAGGGCAAGCCCGCCAAGAAGGTCATCGTGGTCAAGGGCCGGCTCGTCAACATCGTGGTGTGAGGGCTGCCATGGGAACGTCACGCTGCGGCACCGTCGCCATCGTCGGCCGCCCGAACGTGGGCAAGAGCACGCTGTTGAACGCGCTGCTCGGGCAGAAGCTCGCGGCCACCACGCACAAGCCACAGACCACACGACGCACGCTGCGCGGCGTGGTCAACCACGGCGACGCGCAGGTGGTGCTGGTCGATACACCCGGGCTGCACCCGCCCAAGCGCGGGTTGCACGCCTTCATGATCCGCCAGGCGCTCGACGCCGCCCGCGACGTCGACGTGCTCGCGTTCGTCACCGAGGCATCCACGCGCGGCATCCACAAGGACGACGACCTGGTACTGCGTCAGCTCGAGCGCGAGGGCGCGCTCACCAGGCCGATGGTGCTGGTGCTCAACAAGGTCGACAAGCTCAAGGACAAGGGCCAGCTCTTACCGTTGCTGAAGACCTGGTCGGAGCGCGGGCAATTCAAGGCGCTCGTGCCCATCTCCGCGCAGAAGAAGAAGAGCCTGGGGCCGCTGCTCGACGAGCTGGCGCGCCACCTCCCCGAGGCGCCGCCGATGTTCCCCGGCGACACGCTCACCGACGCCAGCGCGCGCGACATCTGCGGCGAGCTGATCCGCGAAAAGGTGATGCTCGAGTTGCGCCAGGAGATCCCCTACCGCGCCGCCGTGGTGGTGGAGGAGTTCGACGAGGCGCGGCGCGCCAACGAGACCAAGCCGCTGGTGCGCATCGCCGCCGTCATCCACGTCGAGAAGGACAGCCAGAAGGCGGTGGTGGTCGGCAAGAAGGGCGAGCGGGTCAAGGCCATCGGCCAGCGCGCGCGCGCCGAGCTCGAGACGCTGCTCGGCTGCCAGGTGATGCTCGAGCTGTTCGTGCGCGTCGAGCCCGACTGGACCACGAGCGAGCACGGCCTCAAGAAGCTCGGCTACGTCAGACCGGCCTGAGGCAGGCTCAGCTCACCGGTCCGGTCGGCACCTCCGCGGGCTGCTCTGCGGGCTGTTCGGCCGGCAGCGTGACCCTGAAGGTCGTACCCTGGCCCTCGGCCGTCTCGAAGGTGATGGCGCCGCCGTGAGCCGTCACGATCTCGCGACTGACGTGCAGGCCGAGCCCGGTACCCTGCTCGGACGGCCAGCTCGTGAACAAGGCTTCGAAGATGCGTGGGCGATTCGCCGCCGGGATGCCGTGGCCGGTGTCCGCCACGGAGACCACGACCTCCGCGCCGAGCTGGCGCACCTCGACGTGCACCTTGCCACCGCCACTTGGGGGCAGCGCCTTGGCGGCGTTCAGCAGCAGGTTCAAGAACACCTGGGAGAGCTGGTGCGTCGAGCCGCGCACCGCCGGGCACGGCTGATAGTCGCGCGTCGCGGAACCGCGACGTCGGATGTCGCCGCTGGCGATGCGCAGCGCGCCGTCCATCAGCGCCGCCACGTCGCAGCTCACCCAGGCGCCTGGGTCGCGCCGGCTGAAGGAGCGCATGTCGCGCAGCAGGTAGGTCATCTGTGTGGCGGCGTGGCTGGCGTCCGCTAGAGCCTCACTGCACGACTTGAGCGCCTGCCGTTGACTCGGGTTGAGCACGCTCGGCATCTCCAGCAACTGCTCGACCTCGCCGGCGCTGGCTTCCAGGTTGGTGCTGACGCAGGACAACGGGTTCGCGACCTCGTGGGCAAAACCGGCCGTCACGCTCGCCATCACCTCGAAGCGCTGGCTGTGGCGCAACAGCGCCTCGCGCTCCTCCACCGCGCCGTGGGATCGCTCGAGCGAGGTCGCCATGTCGTCGAAGCCCTCGCACAGCACGCCGATCTCGCCGAGCTGCAAGAGGCCAGCGCGCGCGCTCGTGCCCTGGTCGGAGAAGCGCCGCATCACCTCGGCCAACCGCCGCATGGGGCCGAGCACCGACATGGCGAGCTGCAGCCCCATGCCGGCGGCCATGCAGCCGAGGCACGCGATGACGAGCGCGATGGCGACGCCCGGGGGGATCGCGGGGACGGGGTGGACGTGCGCGATTTCTCCGACCGTGGCGTGACGGCGGATCAGCGTCGCCACCAGCACCACGCTCACCGTGGTGAGTGAGGCGAGCCCGAAGGCGAAGTAGGCGCGCAAGGGCGGCGCGCGCACGCCCGCATCGCCAAGGCGCAGCTCCGGGTGCGCCGCCTTGAGCCTACGCAAAAGTGGCAGGGTGCTGCCCTGCACCAGCGGGAACAACACGGTCAGCTCGCAGGCGCCCGCCATGGCGGCGCCCGTCAGGCCGACGCCGATCAGGTTCCACTCGCCGCGCGCCGCGAGGAACACGATGGCGGGCAGGATAGTGATGCCGATGAGCGTCACGATCAGCGCGGCCGTATGCAGCGGCAGGTTGAGCGCCTCCACCCACGCGCGGCGCGCGAGCGGAAGATCGATGGCACCGTCGCCACGCAAGGCCGCGCGCGCGTGACGCGTCAGCCGGCGAATGGTGATGAAGCAGATGGTGGTGTCGAGCGCGAGCAACGCGATCAGGTAGCGCAGCAGGAACACGTCGCGCCACGACGACGCCGTGGCGACGAGCGAGATGTAGTACCAGGCGAGCAACGTCGCCGGCCAACAGAACACCACCACGAGCCACGGGGAGGCGAGCAGCGCGCGCGGCCCGATCCGGCCGAAGGCCAGATCGGGGGAGGGCGAGGACGAGGGCGCGCGTGCATCGCTCGTCATGGGCCGACGGCACCTCCGAGGACCCGCTTGGCGAGGCGCGCGAGCGAGATGGCGCCGCCCGGCTCCTTCATTGGCCGCACCAGTGCGCGCGGCAGACCCTCGCGCGCGAGGATCTCGTTGGCGGCCTGCATGCCGGAGACGAAGGCCCCCTCCATGCAGATGACGCGAAAGCCCGTCTGCGTGTAGTCGCCGGCCAGGAACAGGTTCGGATAGGGCGAGGCCGCGGCAGGCCGCAGCTCGTCGCTGCCGGGGGTCGAGAGGAAGAACGCGTCATGGTTGCCGCGGTGAAACAGCTGCTTCTCGATGGTCGCTGTGGCCGCGGCAGGCCACAGGCGGTGCAGGTCGACGAGCGCGCCTCGGACGATGTCGTCGTCCGGGCGAGTCGCGTAGGCGCCGTCCTCGCCGACGAACTGCACCACCGAGCCGCGCCCCTCCGGGTCGCTCTGCAGGCGATGCAGGTCGGCCACCGTCGAGAACGGTCCGGGCAAGCCGATGATGGCGCCGTCGTGGTCGGGCGGGCTGATGACGCGGTCGTACCAGAGGGTGAGCGCGATGGTGCGCTGGGTCTGCAGACGCGTGATGGCGTCGAAGTACGGTAGCGCGAGCGACGCCGGCTCGAGCGCCGCTTGCAGGTCACGCGGCGCCAGCGCCGACACGTAGTAGTCGGCGACCCGGTCCGTCGACGTCGGTGGCGGACCGGCGGGGTGGGTCTCGGTGCTGTGATAGTTCGAGTACCCCGGCGTCGCCGCCTCGGGGGCGTGGATGTAGTGCCGGTTGTCTTCCACCTCGAAGCACTTGACGCGGCCGCCGTCGATCTCGATGTGGTCGACCTCCTTGAATTTGTCGATGACACCGCCCAGGCGCAGGAAGTGCTGGCGCAGCGGCTCGATGACGACGTCGGAGCAACCTCGGTTCATGTAGCGGCAGGCGACGGCGTCGTAGTTCTGCGCAACGAGTTGCATGGCCGCGATGGCCGCGAGCGCGGACATCGGCTTTGGGTAGATGAAGGCCGACTGCGTGACGAAGCGAAAGAACGAGCTGCCAATGACCGAGGCCGACAGGCCGTGCTGCCGTGCATAGTCGTCGAAGGAGATGGCGTCGAGCGCGCGGCGCTCGGCCGCGCTCAGCCGATCGACCTCGGTGACGAAGATGTCGAACATGAACTTGAAGATCTTGACGCCGTCGACGGGGCCGTACAGCCCGGACACCAAGCCGCCCGGGAACAGGTGGAACGGGCTCGGCGCAGGCCACGCCTGGAAGCGGTGCACCGAGCCGTCGCTCCAGATGAGCACCTCGTGCTTCGCGGGGGTGAGCCCGGCGTCGGCGCCGAGCTCTCTCAGGCGCGGCCCGAGGTTCTGGTAGTCGAAGAACACGTGGAAGCCGTGGTCGACCGTGTAGGTTCGCCCGGTGGTGCGGTCGCGGTGCGGCATCGACGACGCCTTGCCGCCGATCACGTGGCCGCGCTCGAGGATGCGCACCCGTAAGCGCCCCTGGCCGCCTTCGAGCAGGTGGATGCCGGTGGACAACCCGGCCAACCCGGCACCTGCGATCAACACGTCCCTCACCGGCATCGATCCCTCCCCCCTGTCGATCGACCCCGCCCGTCGGCGAGGTGCCCGTGCGCGGCGCACCACAATAGCGAAACAGGGCGCCAAGGTGCGCGCCGCTCCAGCGTGCTGAGTCACTATCTCGACCTGACGCGCCGCCGGGCGGCGTCAGCGCCCCGCGTCGACCCGCTGCATCTCGCGCGACGCGCAGCCGACCACGCCCTCGGCGCTCGGCCGCAACAGGCCGGCCGCGTTCTTGCCGCGCATCACCCACATGCCGTACAGGGCGGTCGCTGCAGCGTTGGCGTCGCGCTCGTTGGTCAAGCTCTGCAGCGGGTATTGCAGGCGCGCGTCGCCCAGCTCGGCCACGACGAACGCGCGATCCCACGCCGAGAGACGCGTGTCGGCCACCAGCTTCTCGGCGAAGGCGCGGTCCTTGTCGGCCAGCGCACGCAGCGCGAGCAGGCTGCGCGCCGCCTCGCCCCAGAGCGCGTCGGCCACGGTGGCGAAGGCCTTGCGGTGGTCGGGCTCGGGCAGCGCCAGGTGGCCATTGACGATGGCGTCGGCGAGCGCGGCGTCCGGGTGGCGTTCCGCGGCGAACAGCCCCATGACCCGAGTGCGCGCGTCTGGGCTCGCCAGTGCCTTGCCTATCTCCTCGGCCCCTGGGGCCGGCCCCGCGTCGGCCAGCGCCGCCAAGGCGTAGGCGTGCTCGACCGTGCCCGGGCCGCGGCCGAGTTGCTCCACGAGCTGCGGCTTGGCGTCGGCGGCGGAGACCGCCAGCCACATGTCGCGCGTGCGCGTCTCGTAGCGCCGCGCGTAACGCACCAGGCCCTCGCGCTCGTCGGTGTACCACGGGCTCTTCACCGGCGCCGCGTCCGGCTCCGTCAGCTTGGCGAGGTCGGCCGCGCGCGCGCGCACCTGCTCGAGCAGCACCGGATCCGGGTCGCGCGCGTCGATTGAGGCGATGACCTCGCCGTACAGGCGCGCGATCTCGGCCGGCCAGCGCTCGTGCAACAGCCCGGCGACGAGCGCGGTCTCGTCGAAGCGCGAGATCGAGGCCGGGCTCGGCAGCGCGACCCCGCGCAGCCCGGGCTTGGCGGTCAGGCCTCCGCGGTAGTAGCCCTCATAGAGCGCGGCCACACGGAACGCTGCGCGCCGCGCCCAGAACCGATCGCCGATCTTGACCGCGAGCTGGTAGCGCTGCGCGGCGCTCTCGACGCGGCGGCGCGCCTCCTCGCCTTCGAGCTTGGCCAACCGCTTCAAGCCGAGCGCCTGGCCGCAGCGCTCGGGCTCGGGCGAGCGCGCCTCGTCGACCTCGGCAGCGCGGTACTTCACCTGCGCCACCAGCGGCCGCTGCACCGGCGCCGCCAGCGTCTCGGCCGCGCGCCGCGCGTCGGTGAAAGCGTCGAGCGCCTCGTCCCACCGCTTCTGGAGCAGCAGCGACCTGCCGCGTGCGAGCTTGACGAGCGCGAGTAGCTCGGGGTCGCCTGCGACCGTGCCATCGGGGAGCCAGGTGCCGGCCAGCGCTTCGAGCGCGCGCTGGTCGCCGGGCTCCGCGCGCAGCGCATGCTCGAGGTCTTGCTTGAGCTTGGCGACCTTGGCCGCCACGTCTCGACTCGATGCCGTGGGGCTCGACGTCGTCGGGGCGCCCGCCGCCGGGATGGCCGGCGCTGCGGCGGCCTTGCGCTTCTTGGGCGCCTCAACGGGCGGCACCGCCGGCGCGTCTTCGTCCGTGGGCGGCGCCGCTGCTTCGTCGGTCTTGCCGAGGTCCTCGGCGGTGGGCGGCGGCGCGCCGGTGTCGCCGAGGTCGTCGCCGCCGTCGCCGCCGTCCTGAGCGTGCGCCGCGCCTGCACAAAGCCAGAGCAGGGCGACCAGCGCCTCGCGCATCGGCCGCTACCTCGTCGGCGCCGGGGCCGGCGCGGCAGCGCCTCCGGCCGGCGGTGCCGGTGGGGCAGGGGGCGCGGGTGGCGGCGGCGCAGCGGCGCCACCGGGCGGCGCAGCCGCGACCGGCTTGGCCTCGCCGGGCTGCAGCCGGTGGATGCGATACATCGCCTGCTTGCCCTTGAACTTCACCAAGCCCGCCATGCCGACCGACTCGGTGCTGTCGAGCATCACCCAGCGAACCGCGTCGATCGGCCCGGGGTTGAGCACGAACGAATCGACGAAGGTGTCCTGCGCCACGCGCGTCTGGCCGGTCAGATCGGTCGCGTAGCCGCCGGCCTCCTGGATGTTGCCGAACAGGCCGAAGGGGAAGAGCTGGGGATGCTGCTGCATCACCTCGGTCAACAGCGGGTCGCCGACGTTGGCGCCCTCGTGGATGCGGTCGATGGCGAGGGGCCCGCTCTGCAGCGGCGGACCGTGCGAGATGAGCACGCGCGCGGCAGCCGTGGCGGCCTTGGCGACCTCGGGCAGCAGGCGCACGTCGGCGGCCAGGTATTCGCAGCCCTCGGCGCAGTGCAGGTACGCGCGGTTGTAGTAGCCGGGCATCGAGATGACCGACGCGTCGTCGGTGTTGAAGACCCGCACCGCGTTCATGTTGATGATGTTCGGGAAGTCCTTCTGCGCGGCAGCGAGGCCAGTCGTGAAGTGATGCTTGCACTCGCGGTTGCCGATGATGGCGAGCACCGGCACCTTGGCGGCAGCAACGTCGCGCAACACCTTCTCGACGCTCTCGGCGGTCTCGCCCAGGTCACCGGTGACGGTGATGGCGTCGACCTTCTGCGACACCATCCACTCGACCATCGCCTTGAGGTTGGCCGCGTTGTCGGGGTTGTGGTCCTTGACGTCGGTGATCTGCCCGAGCAGCCACTCGTCGTCGGCGTCGCCCGGGCTCTCTTGCGAGATGGTCGAGCCCGTGCGCGCGTAGCCGATGCCGTTGATGGTCAGCTTCTCGGCGGGAGCGGCCGCGACGCGGCCGACGCAGTCGGGATCGGACTCCTTGGGCGCCTCCACCGCAGGCGTCGACGCGCCCGGCTTGGTCGGCTCGGGTGTCGGCTTGGTGCAAGCGGTCAACGCCGACGAGACGGCGAACAGGGTCGAGAGGGCGATGGCGATCCGGTGGTGCAGCATCAGGTCCTCGGGTGGCGGGCGCGCGAACTGGGCGGGGTGGCGGGCGGCGGCGCGGGAGGTCAGTCTTCGTCTTCTTCCTCGTCATCCACCTGGTAGACGTCGAACGCGCCGAGCGCCTCGAGCAGCTCCTGCAGCGTGTCGACCGTCTGGCTGGTCTCGGCGGTGACAGCGACCTTGGGCCCGCGCACCCGTGCGCGCGCCGGCTCCGGCCAGTCGATGTCGCCCTCGTCGAGCACGTAGTCCTCGGTGTTGACCCCGAAGTCCGCGAAGAAGGGCGGTGGTTCGCTCTCCCGGTTGCCCTCGAACAGCCAGCCGAAGAAGGCGTTGAGCGCCTTGGCGACGCCGCGCGCCGTCTCCTCGCTGTCGAAGGTACCGATGATCTCGACCTCTTCCATCTCGCCTCCACGAGGACGTCGCACCTAAGCACGGGCGAAACCAACCCCGCAAGTGGGCACGGGCGCCCGAAAACCGCCGCAGGCCGGTGCGAGTTGCGACCACCGGGCGGCCTGCCGAGCGCCCCTGCTACACTGCCCCCCATGAGTCGCGTGGCGCGCGTGTTGCTCGTGCTGCTCGCCGCCTCGTGCGACTGCGGCGGCGAGCCCATCGACCAGGTGGTGGTCGAGCTTCGCGTAACTCCCGCGAACGTCGACTTTGGCCGCCTGCCGATCGGCGCCCGCGCCACGGCGACTATCGCCGTCATCAACGACGGCAACGGTCCGTACGCGCCCACCGCCGCGCCAGCGGTGCAGGGCGGCGGTTACGCTCTCACCGCGCCGTGCGCCTTGCCGATGGCGCCGAACGCGCTGTGCGAGCTGGCCGTCGAGTTCGCGCCGCAACAGGAGGGCGCCAGCGCCGGCAGCGTCGTCATCGAGGCGCCCGACGGCACCGCGCTCTTGGTACCGCTCACTGGCGCCGGCGACCCGCCGGCGGTGTCCCTGGCGCCTGCGACGCTCGACTTTGGAGCGATCGCTGTCGGCACCGGCGCCCAGCGCGCGCTGACCGTCACCAACCTGTCGGGCGAGCGCCTCGCGCTGCCGCTCGTCATCGACGGCGCCGGCTTCGTGGTGGGAGGCGCCGCCACCACCGTCTTGTCCATCGAGGCCGGCGAGGCGCTCGACGTCGCCATCGACTTCCTGCCGGCGCGCGGCGGCCCTTATCAGGCGCGCGCGCTGGTCGAGATCTGCGGCACGTTGTGCGGTCCCGAGGTGGCGCTCGGCGGCGAAGGGCTGGCGCCGCGCATCGAGGCCGACCCGCGCACGGTCGACTACGGCGAGGTGGCGGCAGGGGCCAGCGCGAACGCTGTCGTGACCTTGCGCAACGCCGGCACGGGCGGCCTGGTGGTCACCGCCCTCGAGGTGTTGGCGAGCGACGCGGTGGCGCCCGCCACTGACCCCATGCCGCTGCAGATCGCGGAGGGCGGCAGCGCCGCGGTCACGCTGACCTGGACGCCTGCGCAGCCGGTGGGAGCGCTCGGCGCCAGCCTGCTCGTGCACAGCAACGATCCCGTCTCGCCCGAGGTGCTGATCCCGCTCGAAGGCTCGTCGCCCGGCCCGGCGCTGCAGCTCGTCCCGTCGGCGCTGCACTTCGGCGTGCTCGACCCGGGACAGGCGCGCGAGGTCGAGGTGGTCGCGCGCTCGGCCGGCACCGTGCCGGTGGCGCTATCCGGCTTCGTCGTCGACGGCGACGGCTTCTCCCTGGTGGCGCCCACGCCGAGCGCGACCGCGCTCGGCCCTGGTGCCGCGCTGGTGCTGCGCCTGCGCGCCGAAGGGTCGGCGTCCGCGGCGGCCGCCGGCGGCGCCGAGGGCACTCTGACGGTGACCGGTGAGGGCGTGCCCGACGCGCTCATGCCGCTCGCCTATTTGAGCGGCACGACCGGCTGCCAGCCGCGCGCTTCGCCCGCCAACACCAACCTCGGGGCCGTGCCCATCGGCCGTGGCTCGCAGGGGAGCGTGACGGTGCAAAACGTCGGCGACGCACCCTGCGACCTGCAACGCGCCGCCCCGGCCGATGGGCTCTCATTCGACGACGGCTTCACGTTCTCCGCCGCCCGCCTTGCCACCGTCGCGCCCGGCGGCAGCGGCTCGCTCGACTTCGGCTTCACCTCGAGCAACACCGGCTCGCACAGCGCCTTCGTCTCGCTGACCTTCGCCGGCACCGCCGCCGAGCTCTTGGTGTCGGCGACGGCGCGCGGCGTCGCCGGCGCGCTGGTCGGCGACCCGCCGCTGCTCGAGTTTGGGCCTGTCGTCGAGGGCTGCCCGACCGAAGCGCGTAGCGCGGGCTTCCTGAACGACGGCGCCGCGCTCGTCAGCGTCGATGCCATCGAGCTGGATCCGCCGACCGCGCCCTTCGACGCACCGCCGCCGACCCTGCCGATGGCGTTGGAGCCAGGGGCGCTGCTCTCGATGGACGTGGCGCCACGACTGGCGCCCGCCGGCACCTACGATGCCGACCTGGTCGCGCGCACCAGCGAGGGCCTTGAGGCGCGCGTGCACCTGCGCCTGCACGTCGAGCCCGCTGGATCGGCCATCACCGAGACCTTCGTGGTCGCGGGCAGCACCGCGGTCGATGTGCTTTTCGTCGTCGATGACTCGGGCTCGATGTTCGACGACCAGGAGATCCTGGCCGCCAACTTCGACGCCTTCATCGCGGGTGCCTCCGATCCCAACCTCGACTTCCACATCGGCGTCACCACCACCGACGTGCTCGGCGGCACGGGCGGCCCCTTGGTCGGGCCGTTCCTGCGCGACTCGACGCCCGGGCTCGCGGCGCTGTTCGCGGATCAGGTGCGGGTGGGCGTCGAGGGCGGCGGGCTCGAGCTCGGCCTCGAGGCGATGCGCCGCGCGCTCGACGACTACGCCAACACCACCAACGCCGGCTTCGCGCGCCCATCCGCCGCGCTCAGCGTGGTGGTGGTGAGCGACGAGGAGGACGGCGGCGACATCCCGGACGTTGCCGCGCTGGACCCGAGCGCCGCGCGCCCGCCCGAGGCCTACGTGGAGTTCCTGAACGGCCTGAAGATCGGCTCGGTAACCAACGCGCCGGTGCTGTTCTCCATGGTGGGCACGCCGCTGTGGGCGCCGCGCTACCAGTTCGTCGCCGACGCCTTCAGCGGCGTCTTCCTCGACATCACGGCCGCCGACTGGGGCGCGCAGCTCTCGACCATCGGCAACGCCACCTTCGGCCTGCAGCGCCTGTTCCGCCTGGGATCGCCGCCACAGTCAGGCACCATCGTGGTCACCATCGACGGCACGCCCACCACTGCGTTCACGCTGCTGCCGGGTACCAGCGCGGTGCTGCTCGACGCGCCGGCGCCCGAAGGCTCGGTGGTGGTCATTACCTATCAGGCGGGCTGCTGATGTCGGCACGGCCGGCGCCGCTCGCCGTCATGGTCGCGCTCGCCGCGTGCTGCCTGCACGGCTGCGCGCCGCCGTGCGCGCTCGACGGCGATTGTCCCGACGGCAGCGGCTGCCGCGAGGGCTTCTGCGCCCACGAGTGCGCCAGCGACTTCGACTGCCCGGCGGGCACCGATTGCGGCACCAACAACCTGTGCGGGCCGCCGGCCGCCGGCGAAGTGCTCTGGCAGAGCCCCGCGCCGGGCGCCACGGTCGAGGCGACCTTCGACGCCGACCTGGTGGTGAGCTTCCGCGCCGCCACCGCGACGCTCACCGTCGAGCGCAGCGACGTCGACGGGGGCGATGCCTGCGCGCCCTTCGTGCCGTACCAGCGGGTGCTGCTCGGTGACGCACAACAGCACCTCACGCAGCAGGTGGTGGTGCCCGAGCTGCGCTCGCTCGGCGAGGGCTTCAGCCTGCGCGCCACCCTGGTCACCCCAGCCGGCGAGCGCGCGGCCGAGCTGCCGTTGGTCGGGCCGCCGTCGGCGGTGGGCGGCGCGCGCTTCACGCAGCCCGACCATGAGCGCACCATCGACGCGAGCCTTGCGCTCACGGTGGCGGTGGGCGCCGTGCTCGACCAGCCGGCGGCCGTGGTCTCGATGTGGGTGGAGCCGCAGGGCGGGGTGCCGGGACCGTGGACCGCGCTCGGCGCCGGCGTGACGTCGTTCGACCAGCAGCCGGTGCTGCTGGCGCACGGCCCCCAGGTCATCTGGCTCGACGCCGACGGCGCCCGCTGTGGCCTCGGCATCAGCGGCGTGGGCGAGAGCGAGCCCGGCCTCGAGTTGGGGCTGCGCTACCACGCCGACGAGCCATCACAGCTCGGCATGCGTCTGCTGGTCGAGAGCGCGGGCAGGGCGAGCGCGTGCGACTTCCGCGAGCCCGGCACCTCCTGCGCGGCGCTGCGGGAGACGCCCGGGCCCGACGTCGTCGGCGAGCAGGTGCTGTACGTGCCGCTTTCCGACGGCGTGGTGCAGATCGCCGCCGTGCCGCTCGCCGCCGCCGGCTACGTCACTGCGGTGATCCGCGTCTCCATGGCGGGGGAACACCTCGGCTGGCTCGGGCCGTTCCCGGTGAACTCCGGCGTCGGCGAGGCCTGGATCGCGGGCCAGGTGGTGGTGGACGGCGGCGCCGCCCGTTTGATGCGGACGGACCAGGTCACGGTCGGCGCGCCGTGGTAGCAGCGCGTCCAACGACGGAGCACTGATGGCTGAAGCAGGCATGTCCAAGGCACAGCGCACGACGCGCACCGCCGTGTTCGTGATCGTCGTCGGAGGCGTGCTGGCGGCCTTCGGCTACCTGGGCTCGCAAGACCGGCCGCCACCCATGGGGCCGGAGCCGCATCACAAGCTTCGGCTGAACCTCAAGGGCGAGCTGATCGGCGTCGAGTCGGACCCGCCGGTGGACCCGGCCCACGCGACCGCCGCCAAGGGCTTCGTCACCGACAAGCGCACGGTGGAGAAGCGGGTCAACGAGAGCTGCCAGGCGTGCCATGGCGTGGCCGGCGAAAATCTGAGTCAGCACCGCTGTGCGCAGCCGGGCGGGCGCTGCTTGGGGGAGCACCATCCGCCCAAGCCCGAGTGCATCAAGTGCCACCGCTGAGCTGACGGCGGGACGGCCGGACGGGACCGATGGTCCGCTGGCCGGCGACCGTTGGGCGACAGTCCGCCGGCCGATCTCCAGATGTCCGATAATACATATTATGGTAACTCTAAATCCGTTTCGGGATTCCAGGGGGTTGGCCTTGGACGGGCCTGCCCGTGCCGGCCAGACCCCGGCGGTCACCAGTCGTCGGCGATAAGGCCGAACTGCAGGCCGTGGACCAGCGGCTTGTCGGCCGGCAGGAACTCGCGCTCGCCCACGCGCCGCTCGTCCACCCACTCGAGCGCGTGCGCCTCGAGCGCCTTCGGCTCGCCCTCCACCACGCGGCACCGGTAGACCACCAGGTGCATCTCGCGCGCGCCGTAGTGGTGGCGCGTCTCGAAGCAGCGCGTGCCCACCACCACGGTCACCCCGAGCTCCTCGCGCAGCTCGCGGATCAACGCCTGGTCGTCGGTCTCGCCCTCCTCGACCTTGCCGCCGGGAAATTCCCACGACATGCCGAGGTGCTTGCCGGGCTTGCGCTGCGTCAGCAGCACCTTGCCCTCGGCGCGGATCAGCGCCGCCACCACCCGGATGTGCTTCTTCAGGCCCGCCGGCGACGCCATGGCAGCCACTCTCCTAGCAGGTTCGCCAGCGGGTTCACGCCCGGGCAACCGTCACCGCTTGGCGTGGGCGATCCCCGAGAAGGCGTTCGACAGCGCGAGCACCTCGCCCGCCGCCGTGGTCACGAACATGGCGTCGTTGCTGAGCTCGAGGTCGGCGGCCACCCCCAAGCCGGAGCCGAGGTATTGCAGCGGTCGGCCGGTGAACAGGTCGAGCACGTAGACCGAGCCCCGGTCGGAGGCGACGTGCACGCGGCCGCCCTTGACCACCAGGCGCGATGGCGCGCCCTTGTCGAAGGTGAAGCGCCAGCGCGGCGCGCCCGTGATGGCGTCGAGCGCGACCACCTTGCCCGGTCCGGCGCCGATAACCAGGTGGTTACCGCCGCGCGCCAGGCGCACCACGCCGGGCTCCGGCGCGCGCCACACCTCGGCGTGGCTCTTGACGTCGAGCGCGATGACGCCGCGCGAGGCGGACGCCACCACGACGTGGCCGCGCTGCACGAACGGGTCGGCGTCGAGGTCGCCGAAGCTGTCGTCCCCCGACAAGCCGAGCTCGTCGATGACCGTGCCGGTGTCGCGCTCGAGGATGGTCAGCCGGCCGCTGGCGTGTCCGATCAGCACCTGACGCTTCGGCCCGGCCGGCGTCGGCACCGAGATCACCAGCGGCGCCCCCTGGCCACGCAGCGTGATCGCGCGCGGCAGCGGGTGCTTATGCACCCACGCCGCCTCGCCGGTCTCCCGCTTGAGCGCGTACAGCGAGTCGTTGCCGGTGACCACCAGCACCAGGTCGTCGTCGATGACGACGGGCTCGGTCACCTCGGCGTCGACCGTGATGTCCCAGCGCGTGCGGCCCGAGGTGACGTCGGTGCGCAACACGTGGCCATCGTCGGTGCCGAAGTAGGCGCCGTCGTCGTGCAAAAGCGGGCGCGCCACCAACGCGCCCGGCAGCGCGACCTGCCACTGCACGCGCCCGCTGCCCGACTGCAGGCCGCGCAGCGTCCGATCGCTGCCGCCGACCAGCACCAGGCCCGTGGCGGCGTGAAACGCCGGCCCGGCGGTCTCGCGCCGCGTCCACGACGTGCAGCGCTCAGCCTCGGACGGCGGCAGGAACAGCGAGAGAAAGCACGGGCCGGTCTCGATCACCGGCTTGCGCCAGGCGAGCCCGTACACCTGCCGCGCAGCCGGCGAGGCAGCGCCCGCTGCCGGCGCCGCCAGCGCCACCGCCAGCACCGCCACGAGCGTGGCGGCGGCGAGCGCGAGAGCCGCGCCGCCTGCCCTCACGGCGTCGCGCTCGGCGCCGGCGGCGTGAGCTGCACGTCGAGCTTGGGTGGTCCATCCGGTGCGGGCGTGCCGGCGCCGACCGGCGCGGGGCCGAGCGCCGCCAGGCGCTGCTCGGCGCGGCTCTTGAGCGACGACTCGGGGAAGTCCTTGCCGATGCGCTCGAGCGCAGCGCGGGCCGCTGTCGAATTGCCCTCGGCCTGATGCAGGCGGCCGAGCTCCAACAACGCCGCATCCTCGTCGATGGTGTCGGGCAGGTTGACCAGCTCGTCGAGCTTGGCGATGGCGCCTTTGCGGTCCCCTTTGCCGTCGAGCGCGGTGGCCAGGCCGGCGAGGCCGGCGAAGCGCAGCGGGTCGGACGCGGAGGTCTCGGCCAGGAAGTCCTGGTACGCCTGCGCGGCCCCGACGTGGTCGCCCTGCGACAGCGCCACGTGGCCGAGGTAGAGCTGCGCGAGGGTGGCGGCGCCCGTGCCGCCGTGCTCGCCGCGCACTTGCTGCAAGCGCTCCTTGGCCACCTTGGCGCGCTCCTCGGCGCTCTTGAAGGTCGGCTCGTCGCCGCTCGGCGGCGCGTCGGTGATCTCGGCGTTGACGACGTCGAGCGCGCCCGCGAGCGCCGCCGAGGCGTCGGTGTTGCGGCTGCGCTGCACCACGGTGTAGACGCCGTAGGCGAGCCCGCACGTGACGATGAGCCCGATCAGCCCGAGGATCAGCGACTGCCGCTCCTGCATCCACTCGACCAGCTCAAAGCCCTTGGCCTGGAACTCGTCCTGGATGCCGGCCGCCGCTTTGGCGGCCTCCTCGGCCTTCTTCGCCTCCTCGGCGGCCTTCTCTTCCGCGGTCGGCTCGTGCTTGACCTTGATCTTCTTCGCCATCGACGTCGACTCCTGGCCAGGACCGCGCGGTTAGGCCGCTTTCCCTTCGTGGTCAACGCGTTGGCGGTGCTGCTTGTGGCAGGCGGCGCCCGCGCCGGGCCGGAGGCGAGCCTGCTCGCCGGCTACGCCTTCCGGAGCGCCGCCGACGGCCGCGCGCACGGCGCGGCCGCCTCGCTCGGCGTCGACGTGCCGCTGGCGGGCCCGCTGTCGCTGCGCCCCGAGGGCCTGCTCCTTGGGTTTGGCGGCAGCGCCACCACCCCTGCCTCGCTCGGCCTGTTCGGCGGCGCGCTCTCGCTCGCCTACCGCTTCGACGACACCGACGCGCGGGCGCTGGCCGCGCTCGGGCCGCTCGGCGGCGTCTCGGCGGACGGCGCCACCGTCGCCGTCCGCGCCGGGGCGCTGGTCTCGCTCGGGCTGCGCTTCCCGGTGTTGCCCGCGCTGGCGCTCGAGGCGCGCGTGGCGCTGCCGCTCGTGCTGTGGGGGCCACGCGGGTTGGCGCTGCCGGGCGCGCCCACCTTCGACGACGGCACCGCCAACGACCTGCCGCTGCAGACCACCTTCACCATCGGCGTCGCGGCCGACCCGGTGCTCTTGTTCGCCGAGCCCGCGTCAGAACGGTAGCCACAGCCCGCTCGACAGCTCGATGCCGCCCGGCGCGTTTCGCCCGCGGCCGACCCACGAAGCACCCAGCTCGAGGTGGAGCGCGTCGACCAGCCGCACCGCCAGCCAGGGCCCGAGCGCGGCGATGCCACGGCCGAGGCGCTCCTGGCGCAGCGGGTCGGCGTCGAGCGTCACCACGGTGTCGAAGCGCAGCGCCACCAGGAAGCGTCGCTCGAGCAGGCGGATGCCCACGCGGCCGCCGCCGACCACCGCGTCGGTGACGTCGCCGGTGCGCAGGCGGTAGCCGGCCTCGAGGTCGAGGAAGCCCGAGAACGGCAGCCGTCCGCCGAGCAGCACGAGCCCGGTAACGTCGAGCTGGCCGTCGCCGAGCGCGGCGCCACCCACGGGCGAGCGGCCGCGCACCGTCGGCGCCCCCTGGTAGAGCGGCGCCTTGACGTCGAGCCGCGCGGACAGCGCCACCGGCCCCTCCTCGGTGAGGCGAAGCTGGCCGCCGAGCGTCAGGTCGCCGGGGCCGGCGAGCTGCTCGAGGCCGCCGGCGTTCACCACGGCGGCCATGGTCCACGGCAGGTGGGCACGCAGGGTGAGCCGCGGCGCCACGCCGAGCTCGAGGTCGGTGACCACGCTGGCCGCGCGCAGCGGGTCGGCGTCGACGTTGTTGCCCTCGTCGTCGTAGGCCCACAGGCCGACGAAGGTGGTCGAGACGAGTCGCAACTGGCCGGCGCCTGGCTCGCGCCCGAGCGCGGTGGCGCGCGCGGGGGCGGCGCCGAGCGCTGCCGCGGTCGTGAGCAGGACGAGCAGGACGAGCGCGCGGTGCATGCGCGCCATCATCGCGCACCTCGTGCCCGCCGCGCCTCTTGCCTGAAGGGGCGGGAGCGGCGAGTGTCGCGCCATGCTGCTCGCCCTTGCCTTCGCGCTCCTCGGCCAGGCGGCCACGCCGCCTGCCGCACCGCCGGCCGAGACCCCGCCGGCCGCCGCTCCGCCGCCCGCCGCTCCGCCGCCCGCCGCTCCGCCGCCCGCCGCCCCAGTGACCGAGAGCCCGCCGGCCGCCGCGCCGCCGTCCGACGCCCCGCCGACGGCACCCGCGCCCGCCGCGAGCCCCCTGCCCCCGCCCACCAAGCCCCGTCTGCTCGCCATGGACGTCGTCGACAAGGGCGCCGGCCTCGAGGTGACCAACGCCATCAACCAGGCGGTGCAGGGCCAGGCGGTCGAGAGCCACCTCGGCGAGACCATCACCGCCACCCAGATCAAGCTGCTACTCGACGCCTCGGCGAACCAGCAGATGCTCGGCTGCGACGCCGAGCTGTGCATGGCCAGCGTCGGCAAGCTGGTCGAGGCCTCGATCATCCTCGGCGGCAACGTCGCCAAGGTGGGCGAGGACTTCCTCATCACCGTGCTGGTGGTGAACCCGAGGGACGGCACGCGCGTGGCGCAGCAGCAACGCAAGGTGCCGGCCAACCGCGAGCTCTACTACTACGCCGCCAAGCAGCTCACCTCGCTCGCGCTCACCGGGCGCGCCGTCGATCCGCGCGTGCCCGTCATCATCGGCCTCAAGGACGGCGACGCCGCCACTATCGTGGTCGACGGCGAAGATCGCGGCCAGGCGCCCTCGCTGACCGTGCACCTCGACCCGGGCCAGCACGAGATCCGGGTGCGCCAGAGCGGCAAGGCGGAGTGGAAGACCGTCATCTCGGTGGAAGACGCGACGCCGATGCAGGTGCTCGCCGATCCGGTCGACGCGCGCATCTCCTTGTGGCCCGCCGCCGTCGCGACCGGCGTCGGCACCATCGTGGTCACCGGCGCGGCGCTGATGAGCGGCCTGGTGGCCGAGGACGTCTACGCGGGCACCATCGACCTGCCGCTCTACGACACCACGCCGGACACCTCCTACTCGAAGCCCGAGCCGATCGACTCCTTGACGCTCTTTCAGCGTGAGCAGGACGTGAAGCTCGCGTCCGCCATCGCCAACGGGCTGTACGTGACGGGCGCGCTGCTCGGCGTCGTCACCATCGCGCTCGTCACCACC
Organism: Deltaproteobacteria bacterium; assembly: GCA_016177705.1. Taxonomy (GTDB): domain Bacteria; phylum Myxococcota; class UBA727; order UBA727; family VGSZ01; genus JACOUT01. The sequence goes on along the minus strand of JACOUT010000009.1, from coordinate 535,993 downwards.
GACGTCGTGCTCGCCGCGTCTGCGGAGTAGGGTGGTCGTTCACTGTGGCCGATTCGTCGGCGCCGTGCCGTGGCGCGCGCCGGTTGGCGCGCGCCAACAGCCGGCCCTCCGGGCCCACCGGCGCCAGGGGCGCCGGGGCCCCCTGAGCAGCGGGCGTGGCAAGCCGTGCGCCGCTCGACGGCGCTCGCGGTGGCCTGCTTCACGCGTCGCTCCGATCGCGACGGCGCTGCCGGCGCCGTGGTCCGCGCGTCACTGCCCGCCGCGAAGCGCCGGCGCAGCCGGACGGTCGCGGCGTAGGGGCGGCGGGTGCTCGCACCTCGCTCACTCTGCGACCGCCACCAGGTCCGCGTCGAGCGCGCCCTCGACGTCCCAGAAGGGGTCACAGACCATCACCGGCGGGTTGCGCGGGTCGGTTCCGGCCAGCCAGTCGTCTAGCTCGTCCGGGGGCACATCGTCGATCAACACCTTGGGCGGCGCCTCCGAGGTGTCCGCGGCGTCGAGGATGCGGCAGCGGCCGTCCTCGGGGCCGCAGTCCTGGTCGCCCGAGCACAGCGGGGCGCACAGCTCGGTGATGCGGTCGCGCAGCCAGACCTGGGTGCCCTCGGGGCAGCCGCCGTCGGCGGCAACGGTTCGTTCATCGCCGGTTGTGGTGGTGAAGGCGGGTGCGCCGGTGCCGTGTGCGCCTCGCCAACGATCGGCGGCCGCGTCGTTGAGGGCGAGGCGGGCCTGGTACTCCGATTCGAGAACCTCATGCCCGGGCTGGTCAACGGGGTTCGCGGCCTGCGCGGTATCGTCGCGACTCAATGCCGGCCCGGCGCGGAGCATTAGGAAGGACGCGGTCGATGCGGCCAGGACGCCGAGTGATGCGAACATCAGCTTGCGGAACATGCGGCTCCTCCGGTGTTGCGGCGCGGGCGGCTTTGGCCGTGGTTCATGGCACGGCCAAGGCTTGGTCTTGACACTGAATCGACTGGCTGAGCTTAGGAGCTCGTGGATGGAGTACTTCGCACGGCCGTTGCTCCATCGGTCCGATGAGCACATGGCCGAGGTCGCCCTTTGCACCAGCGATGTCGCAGACCGCATCGTCAGTTTTTAGAAGGGCCGGGGCCAGGTAGAGGTCGTCTGTCTCGAAGCGGATGCTGCTCAGAACGGACGCCTCCGGCTGCGCCTTGAATGCCGCGAGCCTCACAAACCGGCCGACCGGCACGATCTTCCACTCATCGACCCTCAGTGGGATCGCTTCGAACCCAGACGGAAGACCTAGAACGGCGCGCTCACACCTGCACGCTCCGGGCTGCTCCCCACGAACAACGCGGAGCTCCGCGCGAGCAACGTGGGGCGCCTGCATCTCGACGTCTACGATGAACAAGAAACAGGCCGGACCGCTGAACGCGTGCGCAAGCGGTGTCCAGCAACGCTGGTTCGTGTCGTCGCACAGGGAGACGCGCCGGGGTTGCGAGGGGCGAACCTCGCTCTGTTGCATGGCGCAGCCCATCGCGAGCACCGCGGCCGCGATGGCGCCGAAGGAGAACGCCTGCGCGGAGAGCCGGGGCTTCGCGCCTCGGCACCAAATCGCCACAGCACGTTGCCCGCTGGCAACAGCAACGGCCAGTGGCACCGTTTTGGTGCAAATCGTTACCACCTCTGGCCCTCCTCGTCGCACCGCGGCGTCTGGAGCCGTCCGGAAGCGCCACTCATGGCGGCCCACGGTCCGGCAGCAAGCTCACAGACCGTGTCATCGCTCTCAACGATGAGACGAGAGATCACCAGTCCGTCAATTGAGAGATGGTTCCTGCCGTAGGTTGGATCGATGGCTTCAGCATCGAGCCGCTCTACGACTCCAGTGGACCCGTGAGGGGTCCACTTCCAGTCGTTGAGGCGGAGGGACGTGACAACTGACTTGTGCCAAAGATCGAACTCGCTCTTCTCACAGGCGCAGGTGCCGGAGGTGCCGCGCGCCACCACGCGCAGCTCGGCGTATGGGTAATCGACGACCTCACGGCGCACCGCAATGACGACGAGGACGCACCCGGGCCCCTCAAATGCCTGCGCAGCGCTCGCGATGCATGGCCACTGCGGGTCCGCGCACACCTCGATCCGCGGTGTCGTGCGTGGTGGGACCGGCGTTGGATGTCCAACACACGCCGTGCTGCAAACAAGCGCTGCGCTGATGCCACGCGCTGTTAGCGCGGACATGTCCCGCCCCCGCCGAGGCTGCAGCTGGCAGCGATCGTGTCGTCGATGCGCAAATGGGTTGGGTCGTCTTTGCCGCCGGGCAGACCCGCGCCGTGCGCGAGCTCGTGCACGATGCTGCGCGCAACGCAATCGGTCGCACCCGCACGAAGCGGCGCGCAGCAAAGGGTGGCCTCATTCGTTTGCGCATTAAAGTGTCCGCCGGTGGTTGCGCCAAGTCCGGGGCCGTTGCCGCGCTGGCAGCCGGTGAGGGCATCGCGCTCTCGGTTCGTGAGCGCGTAGCCGTACGGTGCGTCGCTCTCAGCGCGGATTCTGACATTCGACGGAACACCGAACATCCCAACCATGGCGTCCACATCCACCCCGGCCGCCGCAAGCGCGCCGCGGCAGGCAGCGTTGCTGCGCAGCACGCGGTAGGCGCGGTAGAGCGCGTTGTCGAATTTACGGAGGAGGTCCGCCCCGCTCGCGCAGCCACCGGCGCACCCTCGAATTGACCCGGTGTCAATTCCAAGCCTTCCCGCCGGGTCCACGACGGAGAACGGCCGTGCGCTTGCGTACGAGAACGTTTGGGGTCCCAGGCCCTCGCGAACCGAAAGGCCGTGCATTGGATCCACGCTCGTGTACTGCCCCACCTTGGCCACATACTGCCGCCACCCGTTCGACCCCGTGTTCCGCTGCCCCGGGTACCGCCACGGCCAGCTCGGCATCGGGTCCACCACGGTGTCGGTGACGGTGTCGTTCCTGATCGAGCTCGAGCTACCCCACGCGTCGAAGACGATGCGCTGCAACCGGGTGCCGCCGGTGGTCGCGATCTTCCTCGGCAGGCCCATGCGGTCGGTGTGCAAGAGGCGCAGCGCCGCGGGCGCGGTGGGCGACTCCGCGATCTGCGCGATGGGCTCGCCCGCCAGGTAGATGTTCTGGTAGCGCCAGGTCCCCGCCGTCGTGGTGTACGTCTCCTCGAGCGGCGACCGGCCCCACGCGTAGCGCATGCGCCGCAGGTTGCTGAGGGGATCCTTGATCCTGACGAGCCGCATCTCGAAGTCGTAGCTGTCCGTCGTGGTGCCTGACGACGTGGTGGTGGTCTCGAGGTTGCCGAGCCCGCCGTAGCCGTAGGTGACATCCCAGGTGCCGCCGCCGTCCGCGAACCAGTCGAGCGCCGTGACGCGCCCGGCGTCGTCGTAGCGCATGAGCACCTCTTCGCGCGAGGTGATGGCGTCGTTGGTCTTGCCGAGCAGGCGCTCCAGGTAGCTCGGGTCATAGGCGAAGGAGAACGCGTCGGCGCCGTCGGTCTCGGTGCTACGGCGGCCGGCGTCGTCGTAGACCACGCTCTCAGGAACGCCGTTGTCGACCCAGCTCGTGAGCACGTCCTTCTGCCGCGCGGTGTCATAGTCGTAGGCGCGGCTCTGCGGTGCCGTGGTGATGCTCCGTAGCCACGTATGCGACGGCGAATTGTCGGTCTCGCTCATCAGGTCGCCGTCGAGGTCGTACGTATAGCTGACGTCGCTCCACGTCGAGCCCGCGTAGCTGTCGACGAGACGCGTGACCCGGCCGGCAAGATCGCGCGTCACGATGCGCGCGCCGGCGCCGCCGCCGAAGCGCCAGGCGCGCGGCGCGCCCGAGGGCTCGTAGAAGACCGACGCCGCCACCGTGCCAAATGCGCTCGAGGTCACGGACCTCGGCCGCTCCTTGTCGTTGCCGTAGACGTAGTTGACGTCGTGCCCGCTCGGATACTGGATGGTGAGCAGCTCGCCGGCGCTGCCGTAGACGAACCCGGTGCGCGCGAGCGGTGTCACGTCCGGGTTCCAGAAGGCGAGCTGGTCGTCGTAGCGCACGATGGCGGTGACGCGGCCCGCCCCGTCATAGTCGAAGAAGGTGGCGCCGTCCTCGTCCTCGACGTAGGCCACGCGCCCGCGGTTGTGCTCCGAGCTGAGCGTGACGCCGTTCCACGTGTCCGCGAAGGCGCCCTTGTCGTCGTAGCGGTAGAGGCGGGTGATCTGCGCGCCGCCCTGCGCCGCTACCGTGAGCAGGCGGCCGAGGCCGTCGTAGCTGTAGCGCACGTCCTCGACGATGGCGCCCAGCGTGTCCTTGACGACGCGGCGAGAGATGCGCATCTCGTCCGCGTACTGGTACTCCACCACCTGCCCGGCCGACGTGCGGTCCTCCTTGATCAAGCGCCGCAGCGGATCGTAGCTGTACTCGGCGACCGGCGTCGACGTCGACAAGGGCCAGTTGAAGACCCGCGCCACGGCGCCGTCGCGCGCGTGCTCGAGCCGCTGTTGCACGGCGCCGCCGCGTTCCACCCTGTGCGTGCGCGCGAAGTCGGCGCTCGCGCCGAACAGGTCGCCCATTTGGTACTGCACGTGGTGATTGTCGGGCTCGACCACGTCCACCACGAGGTCCCAGCCGGGCGCCGCGTACAGAGTGCTCGTCATCGCCGAGGTGGTCGCGTCGATCTTCACGGTCGAGGTCTCGACGCGCCCCTCCTCATCGAAGATGCGATCGACCTGCGAGCGCAGCGTCGAGGAGCCCTGCCACACCTTGCTCGTCTCGGCGAAGCCCCAGGCGTCATGGCTCTCGGTGCTCTTCCACACGAGCCCGCCCGCCGCGTCGTAGTGCTCGATAGCGCCGGGCGCCAGCTGCTGCGCGGCGGTGCCGGCGCCGTCGTAGAGCCGGCGCACCCGGTTGCCCTCGGCTGCGCCGCCAGAGACGCCGTCGCCGACGCCGCTCTCGAACAGCGCCCCGGACGCCAGCTCATTCTTGTAGCTCGTCACCGTGGTGGTCCCGTCCGTCACCTGCATGGTCCGACGCCGAGCATAGACGCCGTTCCCCGCCTGCGTCGAAAGCGAGACGGTGCTCGCCGGCCCGGTCGGCTGCGGCAGCAGGTAGCAGGCGAGCTGGCCCTCGTCGTCGTAGCGGTCGCTCGCCGCGCACTCGGCGAGCACCACCAGCGGGTCCGTCGCCGTGCCCGTGTCGCGGTAGCGCGTCACCGTGCGCAGGCGGCCCGACGAGGGCGTCTGGTCGGCGGGCACGCCGAAGTAGAGGAGCGTCGTGGTGCTCGTGAGCGCGCCGTCGGCGAACGACCGGGTGGTGAGGACGCGCCCCTGGTCGTCGCGCTGCCAGGTCGTGCAGGTCCGCGCGACCACGCCGCCACTCGACGCTGCGCGGTTGACTCGCACCGGCAACAGGTCGGGCGCCTCAGCGGTGGACAGCCCAGTGTCGTCGAGCGAGCCGTCGTCGTCGCTGTCGTAGTCGTAGACCGTCAGCGTGTACTCGTTGCTCAGGCTCGACGTGAAGCTCGGATCGAGCGCGGCGCACGTCGTCAGGTCGGGCTCGATCGCCTGCCACCCCGCCAAGGGCGCGTCCGGGAATTCGAAGACCTCGCTGTTGGCCGTCTCGGGGTCGTACTCGGCGACGACGCGCAGGCGCTCCGCCCCAGCGGCGACCGCGTCGTAGTAGCGCCGCTCGAGCCGTCGCATGACGCCGAGAGTGACGGTGACGGTAGAACCCGCGAGCGCGCAGCCCGGCGCGTCGGCGGCGCTCTTCGGCACCACCACGCACTCGAAGTCCACGTTGCCGCGCTCGGTGTAGCGCCGGAAGGTGGAGGTGCCATCGATGTTCTTGGTGACGCTCGGCCCGAGCGTGAACAGGCCCTGAGCCTCGGCGAACTGGAAGTCGGCGGACCGCTGGTACTGCTTGTCCTCCCCGGCGTCGCCGCAGCTACCGTCCGAGCAGGCGAGCGGGTTGCCCTTGCCATCGAAGCGGAAGTCGAAAGGCGCGCCGTTCTTGGTCCACTGCATGGTCGCTTGCCCAACGCCCGCGCCGGCGAAGGCGAGCGTGGTGCCGAGCGAGGCGTGCCCCGTGACAGCACCTCCCGCCCACGAGAAGGTCTCCTCGTCGAGCAAGAGCGCCGAGGTACCGGACGCGTCGGTGGCTGGCCGCTTGACGTTCGTCAGGTCGCCGCTCGCATCCCAGACGTACCTCGCTGCCGTGCACGAGTCGTTGGTCGAGGTGCAGGCGATCCTGCTCGTCACGGTCTCCAACCGGCGGGGCGTCGTCGACGTGTAGCCGAGCGTGGCGTAAGTGCCCTGCGCCAGGCCGTCGATCCGATCAGCGCCGTTCCTTATCTCGGCGATGAGGAACTGCTGCGGCACCGCGCCGCCGCCGCCGAAGGTGTAGCCAAGCTCGAAGCTCGGCCCGTGCTCAAACGGCGCCGCGGTGCCGAACACCACGCCCACCTTGACGAGCAGCCCGCGCGACGGCGTGCAATCGCTCTCGATAGCGCCCGGCACCAGGTCCGTGCAGGCCGGGGCCGGGATGGTGTCGGCGTCGTAGGGCGCGCTCGCGTCGGTCGGGTCGTCCTCGTACAGGAGCAGGATGCGGCGCGCGGGGGAGGCGCCCGGCAAGATGGCGCGCAGACGCACGTGATCGTCCTGATCGTCGACGTCGTGCGGGTGGTTCGAGGTGCCCGCCGCGGTGTCGACGAACTCGAGCACGTCGCCGCCAGGTGTCACGAGCCGCCAGGTGTCGCCGCTCTGGGTGAGGGTCGCGTTCGTGCCGGGCTCCGCCAGCCACTGGCCGGCCGACACCCAGTAGAAGTGCACGCGGCCGCGCTCGTTTTCCCACAGGACGACGCCCGGCTGGCCAGGCGTGGGGCTCTTGCGCACGATCAGGCGGTCGGCGTAGCGGTGCCGGAAGCCAGGACCGACGTCGAGGATGTGCGGGTCCTCCGTGCCGTCGAGCTTCATGGCGCCGTCGTCCTCGAGCCCGCCGCGCAACGAGTCGAACAACAGCTCGAAGGTGAGGTCGGCGCTGCCGCCTTGATCGCTCTGCACCCGCGCCACCTCGTGCGGACCGACGTACATGTGGCGCGTCCACAGGTCGACCGGCCCGCCCCGGAAGCGGCACGTGCCGTCGCACTGCGCGATCGCCTGGTCATCGACCCCGTCGCAGGGGACGTCGATGATGCAGGTGCCGTAGTCCTCGGCGAGGCTGCCGTCGCAGTCGTCGTCGAGGTCATTGGCGCAGATCTCGATCGTCTCCTGGCCGCATGCGGGGCAGTTGTCGCCGGCTTGGTCGACGCGGCCAGACCAGTAGGTGGCAGGAGATCCGATGCTGCCGCCCGAGCACGGGTCAACGGCGTAGACGAAGCACACGTCGTTGAGGCAGCGCCAGATCTCGCGGTGGCAGCTCGGGCCGTTGTAGTCGGCCGGATAGCTCTCGCAGCACACGCGTCCCCTCACGCACCCCGGACAGAGGGTCGATGCCGCCTCTGCGCACTCTACGGGAGGCTCAGTTACGTAGGGGTCCCGCGGCATGCACCCCGGCGCCCTCTCCCACGTCGCAGTGTTCAGAGCGGTCGTGCATTCCCAACCACCGGGGATCCCCACGGTGCACGAAGGAGGCGGGTCGCTTGAGTCATAACTGTTGGAACAGGCATTCGCGTCACCGGCATGGATCAGCGCGGCGCAGAGAGAAAGAGAGAAAGAGAGAAAGAGAGACTCGCTCCATGTGCACGCCGCGCATTTCATCACGTCCCCCGTCTGCCATCGCGTCCCCCGAGTGCAGATTGTCATCGTGCCCGTGCGCGATCGGATCTCGCAACGTGCGCGCATGTGAGCCCGAACGATCGTGCGCAAACTGTTGTGCATGATCGCCGCGCGCGTGCTCGCGTCCCTCCCGAGCAGCGCACGACGGGGCGGGGCTCGCCACGAGCGCAGGCGTGATAGCGGGCGAACGTCGAACGATCGCCCACGGCCGCCCCGCGAAGCTGCACGAACGACCAGCCCGCGCCACGCCGGAGCGACGGCGAGCCCCGCCCCGGCGGGCGCCCCCCGCCTACCGCCCGTCACAGCCCGTCGCAGATCCGCTCCCAGCGAAAGCGCGGCAGCGTGAACTTGCCGAGGCGCACGCTGTCGGCGCTGCCATCCACGCTGACCCAGATGAACAGCGCGCGCCCCTTGACGTTGTCGACGGGTACGGCGCCCCACTCCCGGCCGTCGGCGGAGTTGTCGCGGTTGTCACCCATGACGAACACGAAGCCGGGCTGCACGGTGCACTCGCCGGCGGTGCACACGAGCCCGCGCTGGCGCGGCTCCGGGTACATGGCGTTCGGCCAGTCCTGCACGGGGCGATCGGAGTCGTGGAACACGCTGTGCGGTCGCCCCGGCACCTGCTCGACGTGGTGGAAGGCGCTGCGCTCCTCCCAGCTACCGCCGCCGCCGCCGCGCTCCTTGAAGTCCATGTAGTGCTCGACGGCGCCGTCGCCCACGTGCGCGTAGGGCTGGCCATCGACGTACACCGTCTTGTCGACGCGCTTGACGCGTTGGCCGGGGCCGGCGACCACGCGCTTGATCCAGTCCTCGCCGGCGTTGTGCCCCACCCAGGGCGGCGCCTCGAAGACCACGATGTCGCCGGGCGCGGGGTTGCTCCAGCGCACCAGGTAGCTGGTGCCGATGGGCGACTGCAGCCCGTACGACGCGCGAAACACGAACAGGTGATCGCCGATGAGCAGCGTCGGGATCATCGAGCCCGACGGGATCTGGAACGGCGCCACCAGGAACAGCCGCAGCGCGATGGCGACGGCGAAGGCGAAGGCGAGCGAGCGCGCCTGCGAGGCGACGCCGGCGCCCGGCTTGCCCTTGCCGAAGGCGGCCTCGATGAGCGCGTCCGCCTGCGCGATCTGCTGGTCCATGCGCGCGACGTCGCCCGCCGCGGCCGCGGCGCGCAACTCGAGCGACAGCGCGGCGAGCTGCTCGATGGCCTCGGCCTTCACCTTGCTCTTGTTCCTCTTGGCGCGGCGGCGCTCCTCTTTGACCGCACGCGCGACGTCGTCGGCCAGCTCGTGCGCCTCGCGCGCGCGCCGACGCGGCAGCCGCGTGGCCTTGGGCAGGATGACGTCGTCGAGCCAGGGGCCGAGGTTGGTGGCGCCCACGTAGAGCGCGGCGATGGCGACCAACAGCCCGAGCACCACGTTGCTGCCGGTGCCCCCCGGCACGAACACGCGCCCCCACGCTTGGTAGACGAGCACCACCGACAGCGCGAGGGCGACGCCGTGCCCGGGGGTGAGCTGGCGCTTCAGCTTGTCCATCAGTCCACCTTGAGCACGGCGAGGAACGCCTCTTGCGGGATGTCGACGGTGCCGACCTGGCGCATGCGCTTCTTGCCCTCTTTCTGCTTCTCGAGGAGCTTGCGCTTTCGGGTGATGTCGCCGCCGTAGCACTTGGCGGTGACGTCCTTGCGTAGCGCCGACAGCGTCTCGCGCGCGATGATCTTGCCGCCGATCGCCGCCTGGATCGCCACCTGGTACTGCTGCTTCGGGATCAGCTCCTTCATCTTCTCGCACAGCGTGCGCCCACGCTGCGCCGAGCGGTCCCTGTGCACGATGATGGAGAGCGCGTCCACCGCGTCGCCGTTGACCAGCACGTCGACCCTGACCAGGCGATCCTCGCGATAGCCGGCGAGGTCGTAGTCGAACGACGCATAGCCGCGCGTCGCGGTCTTGAGCCGATCGAAGAAGTCGAACACCACCTCGGCGAGCGGCAGCTCGTAGGTCACGGTCACGCGGGTCTGGGTGACGTAGTTGAGGCCTTTTTGGATGCCGCGCCGCTCCTCGCAGAGCTTGATGACGGCACCGACGTGCTCGGACGGCGTGTGGATGATCGCGGTGATGAAGGGCTCCTCGATGCGATCGATGCGGATCGGATCGGGGAGCTTGGAGGGGTTGTCGACGACCACCATGGAGCCGTCGTTCATGTACACGTGGTAGACGACGGTGGGCGCGGTGGTGATGAGGTTGAGGTTGTGCTCGCGCTCGAGCCGCTCCTGCACGACGTCCATGTGCAGCAGGCCGAGGAAGCCGCAGCGAAAGCCGAAGCCGAGCGCCTGCGAGGTCTCGGGCTCGAAGTGGATGGCCGCGTCGTTGAGCTTGAGCTTGGCGAGCGCCTCTTTGAGGTTCTCGTAGTCGGCCGCGTCGATGGGGAAGATGCCCGCGTAGACGACGGGCTGCACTTCCTTGAAGCCGGGCAACGGCTCCGAGCGCGGGTTATCGAGGGACGTCATGGTGTCGCCGGTCTTGGCGTCGTGCACGTCCTTGATGTTGGCGATGACGAAGCCGGTCTCGCCCGCGGCGAGCTGCGGCAGCGTGGCCGGGTGCGGCGGGAAGGCGCCGACCTCCTGCACCTCGACCTCCTTGCCGTTGTGCATCAGCCGGATCTTCATGCCGGGCATGACGGTGCCGTCGACGACGCGCACCAGGCAGACGACGCCGCGATAGGCATCGAACCAGGAGTCGAAGATGAGCGCGGCGAGCGGCGCACCCTCGTCTCCTTGCGGCGGCGGGATGCGCTGGACCACCGCCTCCAGGATGTCGTGAATGCCGATGCCCGACTTGGCAGAGGCGAGGATGGCGCCCGAGGCATCGAGCCCGATGATGTCCTCGATCTCCTGGCGGACGCGCTCGGGCTCCGCCGAGGGTAGGTCGATCTTGTTGAGCACCGGCACGATGGCGAGGTCGCCGTCGAGCGCCAGGTAGACGTTGGCCAGCGTCTGTGCCTCGACGCCCTGTGACGCGTCGACCACCAGCAAGGCGCCTTCACAGGCGGCCAGCGAGCGGCTCACCTCGTAGTTGAAGTCGACGTGCCCGGGCGTGTCGATCAGGTTGAAGACGTAGGTCTTGCCGTCGTCGGCCTTGTAGAGCAGCCGCACCGCCTGCGCCTTGATGGTGATGCCGCGCTCGCGCTCCAGGTCCATCTTGTCGAGGAACTGCGCCTGCATCTCGCGCGCGGTGATGGCGCCCGTGGTCTCGAGGATGCGGTCGGCCAACGTCGACTTGCCGTGGTCGATGTGCGCGATGATCGAGAAGTTACGCAAGAGCGGGTTCGCCATCTCTCCTCAAGTCCTTCCCTGGGCGAAGAAACGGAACGTGCGAGCGAGCCCGTCGGCGACGGCGACGGTGGGCTGCCAACCGGTGGCGCGCGCGAAGGCAGCGGGGTCGATGACGCTGCGGTGCTGCTCGCCGGCGCGCGCCTCGGCGTGCGTAACCGGTGTCTTTCGGCCGGAGACCTCGATGAGCCGCGCGGACAGGGCGAGCACGTCGGTCTCTACCGCCGTGCCGATGTTGAAGCCGCCGAGCGGCCGCTGCTGCAGCGCGCGGGCGTTGGCCTCGACCACGTCGTCGACGTACACGTAATCGCGCGTCTGTTTGCCGTCGCCAAAGATGGTGAGCGGCTTGCCTTCGAGGATGCGGCCGCAGAAGATCGCGACCACGCCCGCCTCGCCGTGCGGGCTCTGGCGCGGCCCGTAGACGTTGCCGTAGCGCAGCGCCGTGTAGCCGATGCCGTACATGCGCCGGTACCAGGCGAGGTACTGCTCGCTCACCGCCTTGGCGAGGCCGTACGGGCTCTCGGGACGAATGGCGTGCTCCTCGGTGGCAGGGAAGGTGTCCTGCTCGCCGTACATGGCGCCGCCCGACGAGGCGAACACCACGTGCTGCAAGGCGCCGCCCAAGCGTGCGGCCTCGAGCATGCGCAACAGGCCGACCAGGTTGACGTCGGCGTCGAACGCCGGATCGGCCACGCTCTTGCGCACGTCCATCTGCGCCGCGTGGTGGTCGACCACCTCGGGCGCGAACGCGCGCACGGCTGCCGACGCCGCCGGCGATCGGAGGTCCGCGACCTCCAAGCGCACGCCGCGCGCTTGGGCCCCCGCCAGGTTGTCGCGCGCGCCGCCCGAGAGGTCGTCGAGCACCAGCACCTCGTGCCCGAGCGACACGAAGCGATCGGCGACATGGGAGCCGATGAAGCCGGCGCCGCCGGTGACCAAGACACGCATGGAGGGATGGTCTTCCTGCGTTCCCTGTACGGCTTGACGGCAGCGACGGCAAGCCCGACTCTCCCGCCCATGAGCACCGGCCGCGCCCTGCCCGCCTTCGCCGTCGCTTTCGTCTTCTCGCTCGGCGGCGTCGTCGCTTGCGCGACCGACGAGGCCGCGACCACCGGTGGTGGCGGCGGCGGCCTGTTCGGCGGCGGCGAGCGCGCCGGCGCCGTGCGCATCGCCGAGGACACCTTCGACGCCGGCTGCTGCCAGAAGCGCGAGCTCGACCTCAACAAGGACGGCAAGCCCGACGCGTACCAGTTCACCAAGGTGATCGAGGAACAGCCCGTAGTGGTGCGCAAAGAGGTCGACGTCAATTTCGACGGCAAGATCGACCTGATTCGCGACCTGTCGGAGAAGGGCGAGCTGGTCGACGAGCGCCTCGACAACGACTTCGACGGCCGCGTCGACTTGGTGGTGTTCTTCGAGCGCGGCGCCATCGTGCGCAAGGAATACGACACCAACTTCGACGCCAAGGTCGACCTGTGGCGCTTCTTCGACAAGGGCGCGATGCTCCGTGAAGAGGCCGACCTCGATTACAACGGCAAGGTCGACTACTGGGAGTACTTCGAGGGCGGCAAGCTCGACCGCGTCGGCATCGACCGTGACGGCGACGGCAACGTCGACGAGTGGCTCAACTCCGCCGAGAGCTGACGCGGCGCCGCAGCAAGCCGGCGGCCACGACTACGACCGCGAGCGCGCCAAGGGGAGCGTCGGACGCGACGAGAGACGACGTGCACAGCCCGCCGAGATCGTCGGCCGGGAAATCCTGGGCATCCCCCGGGTTGGTCGGCGTGGCCTCGGGATCGTCGTCGCCTGCGGCCCAGGTGCAGGTGGGGTCGCCCAGCTCCTCGCCGTTCCGATAGCCGTCGCCGTCGCTGTCGAGCTCACAGACGTCGCCCCAGCGCGGCGGTCCGACGAAGCCGTCGTTTTGGTCGTCGGGGTTGGCGTCGGGGTTGGCGCCGCCCGTCTCGAGGATCTCCTGGCCGAAGTCGTTCCAACCCTCGCCGCCGTCGTCCTGCAGGTGGCAGGTCAAGCAGCTATGGGCGGCGCCGTTTGGCACCAGCTCGACGAAGGTCGAGCTGGCGAGCGCTGGCGCGGCGCCGCAGAGCGCGAGCAGGACCGAGGACGCGGCCCGCACAGCTTCGGCCCGCATCACTTCGGTCCGGGAGCGGGCGGCGGTGGCGGCTTGAGCGGCGCGCCGATGCCGGCGGGCGCACCGCCACCGGCTTGCATGCGCTGCTCGAGCTCCGTCAGCGGATCGGTGACCAGCGCGAAGCCCTTCGGCACCTCGAAGGTGCTTGGCTCGATCTTCATCTCGCGGAAGGTGAGCAAGGTCTCGGACGTCGTCACCAGGCCGTTCGGCGTCTGCACGGTGGTGACGTTCTGCACAGGGTAGCCGGGCAAGGCGCTCCACTGGCGATAGAGCGTCTCGTAGGCCGCGCCCTTTGGGTCTGCGAGTGAGACGCGCATCTGCGAGACCAACTGCGCGAGCGGCAAGGTCACGTCCGGGGAGACCCAGATCGACGTCGACACACCGGGCGGCAGCGCGGCCGTGATCTTCATCTCCACGGCGTGCCAGCGCTCGTCGATCAGCGCCTTGTTGCCGGTGGCGGTGAACATCGGGTCGGGCACGATCGGGTTGCCGTCGAGGCCGAGTTGCACCCCCATGACGACGAGCGACATCAGCGCCAGGCGCTGGTAGCGCTCGGTCGAGAGCTTCCAGTAGGTCTTTCTCGACTCGTTGACGCCGAACACCGCCTTCTTGTCGAGGTCGATGATGACGACCTCGCCGCGCAGCGGGCTCTCGCGCTTGAAGCGGCGGCCGTCCTGCCAGGAGTGCAGCACCTGCTTGATCGACTTCGACAGGTCCGCCGGGTTCGGCAGCACCGCCTCGTGTTCGAGGTAGGTGCCGGCGCGTGCCGGCGCGGCGCCGCCGCCGAGGACCCCGACCAACAAGGCGACGCAGCAGAGGCCCGCGAGCGAGCAGCGAGAATGGCGCATGCCGACGGCTTAGCCGCCGCTCACTCGCGCGGCAAGTCCGTCGACGACGCGCGCGCGCCGTCCTGCGCCCCGTCCCGCTTCATCATGCGCCGAGCATGAACCAGCCGACGCCGCCGACCGCCATGCCGAGGCCGGCCGCAGCGGCGAATAGCGGCGCGAGCCAGCTGACGCGTGGACGCTTGGCCTGTCGCGCGGCCAAGCGAGCGAGGTCACGCTGTGCGTCGTCGTCGAGCACCACGATGCCGCTCTTGAGCGTCGGGTCCGGGAAGTAGCCGGCGCCGTCGCTCAGCAGCGCGGCGCGGTCGAAGACGTTCTCGATGCCACGCATGCGCGGGTCGGTGGTGGCGCGCGCGATGACGTCGCCGTACACCCAGGCGAGCGTCGGCGACTCGCAGACGCGCTCCCAGGCCCTCATGCCGGCGCACCACATGCGGGTGCGCGCGTGGATGTCGCCGCTCGCCACCAAGGACGCCACCTCGTCCTCGCGGTAGGGGCCGTGCGGCGTGCCGAAGATGGCGCACCACCAGACCGCGCCGTCTTTGGCGGCGGCGTCGAGCGGGCGCAGGCCGACCACGTGCATGGTGGCGCGGCACCGCTTGCAGCGCACCTTGAGGAACCTGCCCGCGACGCGGTCGTCCGGGATCTCGTAGCGGGTCGCGCAGTGCTCACAGGTATGCCGCATGGGGACTCCTTGCTCCGTCGGTCCCCTCTTTCCTACCGGAGGAGTCGCGCGAATCGAAATTTTCTGCCGCCGTGGCCGCGCAGGACGACGGTCAGCCCGGTGCCGGCCGATCGGGCGCGAAGAACACGTCCCGCTCGCGCGCCACGGCGATCAGGAAGGCGACGGCCGAGACCGCGGCCAGGCTCCACGCGAGCATGCCGAGGGTCGGCGCGTCGACCAGGCCGAGCCAACCGCAGGCGCCCACCGCCAGCGCCAAGAGCGTCGAGGGCACGACGCTCGAGGCGGCGAAGCGCGCGCGCTCGGCGGCCACCGCGTTGTCGACGCCGCCGTAGGACAGCTCGGCGCTGAGCGCCACCATCGCCGGCACCGCCAACGCCGGGTGCTCGTCGAGCAGCGGCACCAACGCGACGCCGTGCACCACCGCCCACAGCACGCGCGTCACGTCCTGCAGGCGCAGGCCGGCAGCGACGATGCGCCTGCCCGCGCCCCACAGGTAGTCGGCGCCGCTCACCCACGTGAGCCCGACCATGATCATGAAGATCCAGAACGCCGCCTCGAGCGGCTCGAGCCAGAAGCTCGCCACCGCGATCGCGAGCCACATGATGGCGCCGCCGAGCAGCCAGGCGGGCGGCAGACCGCGCCGCTTGATCGCCACACCGGCTGCGATGACCGACATGGTGACGGCGCATGCGAGCTGCACCCGTGGCATCCACTCGACCGGCTTGATGAACAGCGCGAAGTAGAAGGCGGCGACGCCGCCCATCTGCACCACGGTCTTGAGCTTGCCGAGCTGGCTGGTCTTGAGCGCCTGCTTGCGCACCGCCATCGAGGTGCGCAGCGCGGTGATGAGCAGCTCGCGTACGAACAGGGCGCCCGCCGCCCAGCCGGGGCACTCGCCGTGGGCAACGAGCGGCAACAGCAGCATGGCGATGAACAGCTTGTCGGCGACCGGGTCGAGCAGCGAGCCGAGCACGGTGGGGCCCTGGCGGCGAGCGAGCCAACCGTCGACGAAGTCGGTGGCGCCGACCACAACGCCGACGACGAACGCCACCCACATCCAGGGCTGCTCGGGCCGCACGATCAGCGCCCACGCGGGGAACGGCAGCGCCAGGATGCGCACCACCGTGATTTGATTCGCCGTGATTCTCATGGCGCCCCCCCGGGACCGCCACCGAAGCCCGCGCCGCCCTGCCCGCCCTGTGCGCCCTGTCCGCCCTGTCCACCTTGTCCGGCGACGCCGCCGTCGACGGTGGCGGGTGCCGGGGCCGGCGGCAGCAACAGCGCCTCGACCGCGGCGTAGCGCGCAGGCAGCGACACCTTCAGGCGCTCGAGCCACTTGACGGTGACGAGGCCCACCGGGGTGTCGGCGCCGAAATCGCGCGCGCCGGTGACGAAAACGGCATCGACCAGCGCGCCGAGCGAGACGCGCTCCGCCGCGCGCGCGGCCGCCTTGGCCATGGCGTCGTCGACGGTGAGCGCGGCGAGCGCGGGCACCAGCGGATCCTTGGCGCAGTCGGGCTCGATGGCGGAAAGGCGCACGTCCTTGTCGAGCCCGCCGACGGCGTCGAGCAGCGGTCCGGCTACGGCCGCGCGCAGGCTCGGGGCTCCCTCGGCGATGAGCGCACCCGCGTTGACCGCGTCGATGGGGCGGCGAGCGGCGAGCAGCGCGGCCACCCGGTCGAGGCAGACCTGCGCGAGCGCGGCCCTGGCGTCGCGCGCCAGGTGCGCGGCGCAGACGCGCGACGCGAGCAGCGTGTCACCGGCGCCGTCGAGCGCGGTGACAGCGTTGATGAGCGCGTCCGCCGGCTCGGGCGGCAGCCGTAGCGGGTCGACGCGCACCATGCCGCCCTCGGTGACGTCGAACAGCTCGGCGTGGCGCTCGAGCGCGCAGCCGGCGTCGCCCTGCACGCGCAGCTCGGTGGTGGCGAGCACCACCTCGCGCTGCGGGTCCGCGTCGGCCTCGACCACCTCGGCCGTGCCTCGCACTACGAAGCCGGGGCGCTCGGCGCCGAGCAACAGCCCCGCCACGCGCGCCAAGGCTCCGTCGTGCTGTGCCACGACGGTGAGCAGGCGCGCGCCGCGCCCGGTGTCCTCCTCGAGCACCAGCTCCTCGCCGGCGTGGGGGGCAAGGTCGTCGGCGGCGACCGCGCGACGCGCCGTCACCTTGCCGTCTCTGAGCGACAGCTCGCACGACGCGCAGCCGGGCGCCGCGCCGGGGCGCAACGGCAGGCGTGCGCCCTTGGCGTCGACCACCAGCACATCGGTGGCGCCGCTCGACGTCGGCGCGGTGGTGGCGACCAGCAGCCGGTCGGCGGTGGGGCCGCCGAACAAGTGCACCGCGGCGTCCGGCAGACGGTGCGCCGCCACCGCCCGCGCCGCCGGCTCGGCGGGACGGCGGGGCTCGGTGCGCGCGCGCTCGAGTACGAAGAAGCGCGGCAGGCCCGGCACGGGCGCGTCGAGGAAGGGCTCGAGCTCGCCGCCTGGGCCGGTCCAGCGGGTGGCACGCGCCACCATGCGCGCGTCGCTGTCCTCGTCGCCGACGCACAGGCGCCACCAGACGCCGCGCTCGCCGAGGTCGGCGCGCTGCACCTCCACCGGCAGCGCGAGCTGCTTACGCATCGCCTCGGCGACGGTCTCGGCCTCGGCGGCCTCCTTGAGGCTGCGAACCTGCGCGCAGCGGCCGGTGCGCGGCGGCACGGCCGCCAGCGCCGCCGCGATCGGATCGCCCTCGACGGGGCGCGGCGCGGCCAAGGGCAAGGAGGCGTCGGCCGCGACGACCGCTGCCGGCTGGTCCGCGTCGCGGCACGCCGTGGTCACCGCGAGCAGCGCAGTGAGGCAGGCGGCGAGCGCGCGGGCGTTCACGACAGCTTGGCTTCCAGCTCGTCGAGCTCGGCCAGGATCTTCTTGGCCTCGCGTCGCAGTCGGCCGGCCTGGCGGCCGAGCTCCTTCATGTCGGCCTTGGAGGGCAACTGGGAGAGGTTGAGCAGACGCGCCGCGGCGTCGTCCATCACCTCGCGCCCCTTCTGCACGCTCGCCACAGCCTTCATCACTCGCTCGGCGCGCTCGGGCGACTCCATGAGCTTCCCCATGGCCTTCATGCCGAGCTGCATGCCCTTTTCCTTGATGCCCATGGCGCGACCTACTTCTTCTCGTCGGGGGTTGCCGGCGCCTCGTCGAACTCGGCCGGATCGGCGCCCTGCTCTTTCAGGTCCTCGTCGTTGAGCGGCTCGATGGTCTTGTCGTCCCACTGGCCGCCCGGCGCACCCTTCCACGAGCCGTCGATCTTGACGTGCTTCCACTCGATCTCGACCGGCACCATGCTGCCGCCCATGGTGCGCAGGTTGCCGGTGAGCGTGATGTTGGCGCGGTCGGTGCGCGAGTCGAACATGGGCACGCCCTGGTAGTAACCGGCGGCGACGCCGATGGGCCACTCGGGGAACCACTCCCATGTCTTGTCGAGCAGCACGTACGGCATGGCGGGCGACAGGTTCATCGTCACCACGGTGCGCTTGGGCTGGCCCTTGCGCTTGCCGCTGGTCTCCAAGTCGGGGAAGTGGATGACGTTCTTGATCTCGATGTTGGTGAGCTGGAGCTGGTCCTTGGGCGGCGCGCCCCAGATGAGCACCTCCCAGCGCAGCCCCTCCTGGCCGCCATCTACCGCGCGCTTGATGGACACGACATCGAATCGAATGCCGCCGCTATTGCCTGTGAAGATCGGCTTGTACGCTCCATCCTTCAGGTAGTTGTTGAAGATCTCTTTCGCGTAGTCGTAGCGGATCCGGTACTCGGCCGTCTTGGCCTTGTCCTTCTCGCCGGTCTTGGCCTTCGCCTCCATCTCCTCGATGAAGCGGTCGGGCTTCAGGCGGGCCGGGTACTTCTTCCTGAGCGCCTCCACGCCCTCCATGTTCTTGCGCACCACCTGCTGGCGGTCGTAGGCGACCTTGTCGTTCGGGCTGTGCACCACCATGCCCACCTGCCGCAGCACCTCGAGCTGCAGGTCGCGCAGCCCCGCGTGCATCTCGGCATCTTCGGCTCGGTCTTGCGTCGAGAAGATCAGGAAGATGGCGCCGGCCGCGATGGCGCCGATGGCGAGGGCGAAGGCGAGGAGGTTCTTCACGTGCTGCTCCAGGATGCAGGGTCCGCACCCTACGTTGAAAGCGATGCTCGCTCAAGCAACGCTGGCGCCCATCGGCCAGCGTTCATCGGCCAGCGTTCTTCGGCCAGCGTTCTTCGGACAGTGGACCGTCACGCGATGAAGGTGCGCAGCTCGAGCAGCTCCTTGTTGGACAGCGTGCGGTAGTCGCCGGGTCTCAGCCCCTCGGTGGTGAGCGAGCCGAAGCGGGTGCGCACCAGCTTCAAGACCGGGTGCTGGATACGCCAGAACATCCGCTTGATGAGGCGATTGCGACCCTCGGTGACGGTGATCTCGACCCAGGTGTTGACCTTGGCCTTCTGCATCACCTCGACGTGCGCGGGCTTGGTGGCGCCGTCTTCGAGGTAGATGCCGCGGCGCAGCTTGTCGAGCTTGTCCTCGGCTGGGCTGCCCTTCACCTTGGCCATGTAGGTCTTCGGCACGTGGTAGCGCGGGTGCGTCAGCAGGTTCGCCAGGTCGCCGTCGTTGGTGAGCAAGAGCGCGCCCTCAGCGTCGTAGTCCAGCCGGCCCACCGGGTAGATGCGCGCCTGCGATGCGCCCACCACCAAGTCCATCACCGTGCGGCGCCCGCGATCGTCCTTCGTCGTCGTAAGCACGCCGGGCGGCTTGTTGAGCAGGAAGTAGACCTTCTCCTGCGCCTCCTGCGAGGTCACCTGGACGCGCCTGCCGTCGACGCGCACCACGTCCTTGGTCGGGTCGACCTTGGTGCCGAGCGCGGTCACCACGGCGTCGTTGACGCGCACGCGACCCGCCACGATCATCTGCTCGGCGGCGCGGCGTGACGCCACCCCTGCCCTCGCCAACGTCTTCTGTAGCCGCTCTTCCACCATCTGACCCTCGCTCCGACGTCACGTCGGTGCCCGGTGCCATGAGACCTCGCCTGCCGCCCGCGGTCAGCTCTCTGGACCCTCCCCGTCGACGGGTGGCGGCGCCGCCGGCGCGGCCTCCGGTGCATGCTCGGGCGCTGCGGTCACTGCGTCGACGGCCGGACCGGTGGCCGGCGGCGCGGCCGCCTCGGCGACGGGCGCACCCGCCGCGTCCTCGTCCTCGACCTTGATGCCGAACACCAGCGCGCTCGCCCGCTTGGCGACGTCCTTGGCCTCGCCGAGCGCCCGCTCGAGCGCGTCGAGCGCCTCGTTGCTCTCGGCCTCAGTGGCGACCGAGACCGCGCTCACGGCGTCGGCGTTGAACAGGTCCATGATGACGGCGGGGCGCTCGTCGTCCTCGGCCGGGGCCTCGGTGACGCCGTGCTCGAGCTCGTGCAGCTCCTTGAGCGTCGGCAGGTCGTTCAGGCTCGCCATGCCGAAGAACTCGAGGAAGGTCTTGGTGGTGCCGTACAACAGCGGCCGACCGATCTCCTCCGCCTTGCCGAGCACGCGCACCAGCTTCTTGTCGAGCAGCGCCCGGAGCGCACCCGAGCTGTCCACGCCGCGGATCTCCTCGATCTGTGGCTTGGTCACCGGCTGGCGGTAGGCGATGACGGAGAGCGTCTCGAGGCCGGCGCGGCTCAGCCGCTGCGGGCGGCCCACCAGCATGCGGCGCTGGAAGCGCGCGTTGGCGGCCGCGGTGCGGAAACAGAGCCCGCCGTCCACCTCGATCAGGCGGAAGCCGTGGGCGAGCGGCCGCAGCGGATCGCCCCAGCGCTCGAGCAGCAGCCGGAAGGCGCGCTCGACGTCGGCAGTGGTGGGCGGCGGCCGGCCTTCCATGCCGTCCATGGTCTCCATCTCGGCGGCGATGACCTCGCGCGCGCGCGCCACCTGCAGCGGCTCGGTGGAGGCGAACACCAGCGCTTCGATGGCCGACAGCACCCAGCCCTCGGCGGCGAAGCCTACCAGCGGCTCGTCGTCGACCGGCACTGCCTCGACTGGCATGGCCTCGACTGGCATGGCCTCGACTAGCGTGGCCTCGACTGGCGTGGCCTCGGGCTGCTCGGGGTCGTCGAGCTGTTCTGCGTCGTCGGTCACGGTGCCGTCGTCATCGATCATGGGGTCGCCTCGCTGCTGCCGGACGGCTCGCCGCTCGCCGCCGGCGCTCCGAATTCGTCGACGGTGGCCAGCGCGCGCGACAGGCCCTCGCCCTCTTCGGCGCGCAGGTTCTCGAGTACCGGGTGCACCTCGATGCTGCCGTCCTCGCGCTGCGCGATGCGCAGCAGCTTCAAGCGCGTCATCTCGAGCACGGCCAGGAAGGTGACGATGACGTTTCGCCGCGTGCGGCCGCCGTAGTGGTCGACCAGCGCGGCGAAGCTGGCGCCTGCCTCGCCGAGCGCCACCAGGTGGTCCACCAGCTCGTTGATGCGCGCGCCCACCGACAGGCGCTCGACCATCACCTCGTGGACCACGAGCTGCTGCTGCTTCTTCAGCAGCAGGTCGAGCGCGCGGATCAGCTCGAACACCTCGATCTCTTCCAGGTTGAGCGAGGTCTTGACGTCGTCGTCGGGCAGGTCGACCGGGCCGTCGTAGACCAGCGGCGCCGTGGGGCGCGCGAACACGTCGCGGCCGAGCTGGGGGAAGGAGTCGAGGCGCAGCGCCGCGTCCTTGAAGCGCTGGTATTCGAGCAAGCGACGCACCAGATCGGCGCGCGGATCGACCTCGGGCTCCGGTTCCCTCGGCCGCTCCTCTTTGGGCAAGAGCATCTTCGACTTGATGTGCGCGAGCTGCGCCGCCATCACCAGGAACTCGCCGGCGAGGTCCAGGTTCAGCTCGCGCATGTCGTCGAGCGCCTTCATGTAGGCCGCGACGATCACCTTGATCGGGATGTCGAAGATGTCGAGCGCGTGCTTCTCTATCAGGTGCAACAGCAGGTCGAGCGGACCCTCGAAGGGCGCGACCTCGACACGCAGTGCGTCTGATTCGGGGCTCGGCAGATAGCCCGCGACGTCGCGCTCGCCGAACTCGCCGCGCGCCTCGACGAATAGCTCGTCGTTGCCGGCGCGGATCAGCGGCCGGCCGCTGTCCTCGGGCGTCTCCACCATCTCAGGGCTCCGGGCCTCACGGCCGGGGATCGCTGCCACGCTCCGGGGATAGCCGCACCGAACGCGGCCGGGAAGCGGGAACGCGCGTGATGAGGCCGCGGATCAGCCGACCACGCGCAGCACGAGGTCGACGGCGGCGCGCTGGATGGGGCTGAGCACGTAGCGGGCGCCGCCGAAGATGAGCAGCATCAAGAGCACCCAGGAGAGCTGCGAGGCGACCGCCTCGTACTTGGCCGCCGCCGGCCGCGGCAACAGGCTCATCAGCACCTTGGAGCCGTCGAGCGGGGGTATCGGCAGGAGGTTGAAGGCGGCCAGGCCGACGTTGAGCAGGATGAAGCCGAACACCAGGTGTGCGACCGAACGCGGGTCACCAAGCGCCGCGCCGCTCCGCACCAGCACGAACAGCACCGCGGTGGTGACCACCGCCAGCGCGATGTTCGACGCCGGGCCGGCGCCCGCTACCAGCAGCTCGCCAGTCCTCATGGTGACGCGTTTGCCGCCGAATTGACGGGAGAAGCGGAGCGGGTTGTAGGGAGCCGGCTTGCCCGCGGCGAAGAACGGGATCACGGCCGCGGCAGCCCCGCCGAGGGTGGACGACACGACCAGGAAGGCCGGTAGGCCAACGGTCCAGATGGGATCGATGTGCGCCAGCGGGTTGAGCGTCAGGCGCCCCTGCTCCTCGCCGGTGCGGTCGCCGAGGAAGCGCGCCGCGGCGACGTGCGCCCACTCGTGCACCGCGATCGCCAAGATCAGCGGCACCAGCGTGGTGGCGAGGTTGAAGATCAGGTGCTCGATCATGCGCCCCTCGATGGTGACAACTCGGGCGCGCCCCGCCAAGCGGCGAAGCGCATTGCGTCAGGCGGCCAGGGTGGAGCCGACGTGCGCGCGCACGAAATCGCCGACGTCCTTGGTGCGCGCGCTGCCCCCGAGGTCGGGCGTGCGCGGACCGGCTGCGACGCAGGCCGACACCGCCGCATCGACCGCGCGCGCGGCGCGCAGCAGCCGCGGCGCCAAGGTCGCGTCCTTGGTGGCCAGGAAGTCGAGCAGCAACGACGCGGTCCAGAACGCCGCCAACGGGTTGGCGACGCCCTTGCCCGCGATGTCCGGCGCCGAGCCGTGCACCGGCTCGAACATGCCGATCTTGCCCGGGTGGATGTTTCCGGAGGCCGCCAAGCCAAGCCCGCCCATCAAGGCGGCGCCGAGGTCGGTGAGGATGTCGCCGAACAGGTTGTTGGCCACCACCACATGGAAGCGCTCGGGCTTGCGCACCATCTCCATGGCCAGCACGTCGACGTAGAGGTGCTCGGCCACCACGTCCGGGTAGTCGCCCTTGACGAGGTCGAAGGTGCGCTTCCACAAACCCCCGCCGAAGCGCACCGCGTTGTGCTTGTCGGTCATGGTCAGCTTCTTCATGCCGTCGTGGCGCGGGCGCGCGCGCGCGGTGTCGAAGCCGTGGCGCAAGATGCGCTCGACGCCCTTTCGAGTGTTGATGCTGATGTCCTGGGCCACCTCGTCGACGGTGCCCTGTTTGAAGGTGCCGCCGAGCGCAACGTAGAGATCCTCGGTGTTCTCGCGGAACACCAGCATGTCGATCTCGCGTGGACCCTTGCCCTTGAGCGGCGACAGGCTCTCGTGCAGGCACTTGCAGGGGCGGAAGTTGGCGTACAGGTCGAGGCCCTGGCGCATGCCGAGCAGGATCTCGCGGCCGTGCGCCATGTCGGGGATGCGCGGATCGCCGAGCGCGCCGAAGTAGACGGCGGCGACCTCGCGCTCGAGCTGTTCGAGCGCGCCCTTGGGCATGCCGACCTTGTCCTTGAGCCAACGCTCGGCGCCCCAGTCCTTCTCGTCGAAGACCAGGCCGAGATCGAGCGTGCGGTCGAGGTCGCGCAAGAGCGCGCAGCCTTCGGCGAGAACCTCGGGTCCGATGCCGTCGCCCGGCACCACGGCGATCTTGAGCGCCATCGCGCCTCCTCGACGCGGGCGCCTAGCAGAAGGCGCGTCGCCTTGCATCGACGGCAGGGCTGGGTTACGAGAAATGCGTGGTCCCGTGCCCGAGTGGCTAGGGAGCGGTCTGCAAAACCGTCTACGCCGGTTCGATTCCGGCCGGGACCTCCACCACCGGCAAGCGGGTGCCTCAGGGGCGAACGTCGGCGTCGCTGTCGACGTCGTTGCCCTTGCGCCCCGCCTTCATGGTGGTGAAGACCGGCGGCGAGACGCCGATGTCGCCATCGCTGTCGATGTCGTTGCCCTTGGCGCCCGCCTTCAACGTGGTGATCGGGGCCGGCGACACGCCGACGTCGCCGTCGCTGTCGATGTCGTTGCCCTTGACGCCGGCCTTCAGCGTCACCATCGGCGGGCGAGGCGGCCTGACGATCGGGTTGGTCTTGGGCGGCAACTGGCCGACGTCGCCGTCGCTGTCGACGTCGTTTCCCTTGCGACCGGCCTTGCGGGTCGTGCGGATCGGGCCCTGCGCGCCCGCGCCCGAGGTCGACTCCATGAACTGCGAATAGAACGGACGCGCCTTCTGCTTTGCCTTGACCTGCATGACAGCCTCCCGCCGGACCAACCCCCCGCCGGCGCGATGTGCGCCGAATCACCACAGGTAGGTCTTCTCCAGACATCTTCGTTATCGAAGGCTCGCGCGGAGGGTTGCGTGACGCCGCGCAGAACTCACGTTTGCTGCGGTCAGGTCGTGGTCGACCGTGGGGCCACCGCCGCGGCAGGCGGAGCGGACCCGGGTACCGCTAATTGGCTTCTCTGTCGTTCGACCGAGGGCTACCGTGGCGGAGCGGCGGGAGGAGCGCGTGACGGACGCACGGGGCCCGAAGCGAGGAGCGGCAGCGGCGCCGAGCGAAGGCGCCGCTCGCGAGGAGACGAAGCACGCGACCGCGGACGCGCTGCGCCTCTCCGAGGCCAAGCTGGCGAGCATCGTCGACATCTCGTCCGACGCCATCATCTCGATGGACGACGAGCGCAACATCACGTTGTTCAACAAGGGCGCCGAGCGGATGTTCGGCTACCGCCGCGAGGAGATCATCGGGCGCAGCCTCGACCTGCTGCTGCCCGATCGCCTTCGGGCGGTGCACCAGACCAACGTGGCCAGGTTCGCGTCCGGCGCGGTGTCGACGCACCGCACGGGCACCATCGACCGCCCCGTCAGCGGCCTGCGCAAGGACGGCACCGAGTTCCCCGCCGACGTCGCTATCTCCAAGGTCGAGGTCGACGGTGTGCGCACCTTCACGGCGACGCTGCGCGACATCACGGAGGAACGCCGCTCGGCAGAGGAGCAGGCGTTTCTGTCGGAGGCGGGCACCATCCTCGCCTCGACGCTCGACTACGAGGAGACCCTGGCCCAGGTCGCCACGCTGGCCGTGCGCCACTTCACGGACGTCTGCGTGGTCGAGGTGCTCGACGAGCAGGACGAGCTTCGCCGGCTGCGCGCGGTGGCGCGCGACCCATCGCTGGGGTGGGCCTGCGACGTCATCGCCAAGCTGCAGCTCGACCGCTCGCGCCCCTACCTCGCGGCGGAGGCGCTGGCGACGCGCACGACGGTGTGCATGGACACCATCACCGACGCCGACCTGGTCCGCCTGTCGCAGACGGAGGACCAGTTGCGCGCGCTGCGCGCCATGGGCGTGAGCTCCGCCATCGTGGTGCCCCTGGTGGCTCGAGACGTGGTGCTCGGCGCCCTTTGCTTCCTGGCGTCGACGGAGGCGCGCCGCCACCGCAGCCAAGATCTGCGGCTCGCCGAAGGGCTCGCGTTGCGCGCGGCGAATGCCATCGACAACGCCAGGCTCTATCGCACCGCGCAGCGGGCCGTGCGCGCGCGCGACGAGGTGCTCGGCATCGTCGCCCACGATCTGCGAAACCCGCTCAGCGCCGTGCTGATGCAGGCGCAGCTCCTGCGGCCACGGCTGGTCGACCCCGATCAGCGCACCCTCAGCGCCATCGACTCGATCCGGCGCGCGGTGGTGCGCATGAACCGCATGATCGAGGATCTGCTCGACGCCACGCGCATGGAGGCCGGGCGCCTGGCGGTCGATCTCGGCAGTGTCGCGCCGTCGCCGCTGGTGGCCGACGTCATCGAGGCGCAGCGGCCGCTCGCAACCGCCGCTTCCATCGAGCTGGTCGCAGAGGCGCATGAGCCGATACCCGAGGTGCTGGCGGACCGCGATCGGCTGCAGCAGATCCTCGAGAACCTGATCGGCAACGCCATCAAGTTCACCGCCGGCGGCGGGCGCGTCACCGTGCGGCTCTCCGCTGGCCCGGACGAGGTGGTGTTCGCAGTAGCTGACAACGGTACCGGCATCGCCGCCGAGGACCTGCCGCACGTCTTCGATCGCTTCTGGCAGGGCAAGCGCGAGGGACAGCGCGGCGCGGGGCTCGGGCTTCAGATCGTCAAGGGACTGGTCGAGGCGCACGGCGGTCGCATCTGGGTCGACAGCGCAGTCGGCGCCGGCACCACGTTCTCGTTCGCCCTCCGCGCGGCGCCGTCCAGCAGCGCATGACGGCGGTCAGCCCGATGCCGCCTTGGGCGGCGCGACGCGGCGATCCGGCTCGCGCCGCATGACGCGATCGAGCAGCAGCTTGACGTCGGGGAGCCGCTCGCTGCGCTTGGCCTCGAGCCAGGCGATGGCGCGCTCCTCCGAGGGTCCGACGTGCGCCTCGAAGCGCTGCGGGCGAAGCCACGACAGCGCGGTCAGCATGCCGCGCGCGAGCGGGTTGTCCGTCACCACCGCGAAGAAGGGCTTGAAGTGGGCGTTCGACGTCGCCTCGGCGACCCGGCGTCGCCACACGCTGTTGGGCAGGGGGTGGCCCGGGTCGATGATGATCAGGAGCGCCAGCCGGGGCTCGCGGCCGAAGGTCGCCTCGGCCGCCGTCGTCAGGCGCTCGATGTGCGGACCGAAGTCGTTCTCCTCGTCGCCGCCGCGGGCGATGCGGCAGACGAGCACGGCGCGCGCTTGGTTGAACTCGCTGTAGTACACGTGCGCACCCTCGAACGCCGACAAGGTAGCCCGGCCTCGTCTGTGCGGCAAAGGGCGGCCTTCGACCGTTCGTCCGCGGCGAGCGGGTGCCGAACGATCAATCCGCGCGGCGCAGCTGGCAGCGGTTGTCCGAGAAGGTGCTGCCCTGCCCGTGGTCGGTGAGGTGCGGCGACATCAGCACGTTCACCGTCGGACCGCCCGCCTCCGCCAGGGTCGAGACACCGACCGCGACCGCGACCCCCGGCGGGACGTCGGCGGTGGCGAGGAGCTGCGCGCGCGTCTCGCCGAGCTGGTTTTCGGCGATCACCGACTCTCCGTCGACGAGGCCGCGCGCCGCGGCCTCGCTCGGGTGCACCCGCAACGACGGGCGAGGTTGGAGCGGCCGGTCGGCAGCGTCGGCGCGCTCGCCGAACGATGAGTTCAGGCGGTGCAGCGCCGGCGCCGGGTGGAGGCGCAGCGGGTAGCGCCGGCGCGTCTCCTCGTCGACGGCGTCGGCCGCGGCAGGCACGAAAGCGGGGAGGTCCTGGGACGGCGAGATGCGAATACGGCCGGTCGGCGTCAGCCATCGTCCGCGCGGGGGTCGCAATCGGGTGGGCGTGCCTGCGTCGAGCGCGGCGCGATCCTCCTGGGCGCGCCACGGCGAGGGCACCGCCAAGAGCGCGTCGATGTGTTCGTCCGCGGTGCGCTGGAACACCTCGTCGGTGAAG
The DNA here is from genome assembly GCA_016177705.1 of Deltaproteobacteria bacterium. Classification (GTDB taxonomy): domain Bacteria; phylum Myxococcota; class UBA727; order UBA727; family VGSZ01; genus JACOUT01. The sequence goes on along the minus strand of JACOUT010000009.1, from coordinate 508,428 downwards.
TCGAGCGCGACCGCGAGCGCGCGCGCGGTGTCCCAGTTGGACCGGCTCTGGCCTAGCGGGGCGATGACCGGCCGCGTGCGCTGCAGCCAGAACTGCCCGTAGCTGCGATAGAGGTCAGCGGTCTCGAGCATGGTGGGCGCGGGCAGCACCACGTCGGCGTAGCGCGCGGTGTCGGTGAGGAAGCGCTCGTGCACTACAGTGAACAGGTCGTCGCGCGCGAGCCCGCGCAGCACTGCGCCCTGATCGGGGCACACGTTGGCGGGGTTGCAGTGAGAGACGTAGATGGAGAGCACGCGCGGATCATCGAGGGTGGTGAGCGCGTGGCCGAGCTGGTTGAGGCTGACGGTGCGCGTGGGCTTGGGCAGCAGATCCTCGCGCACGAACGGCGCAAGGTCGACAGCGCCGCCGGTGCCGGTGCTCGCGAGCAGGCCGGCGCCTTTCTTGCCCCACGCGCCCACGGCGGCTGGCAGCGCAAGCATCGCGCGCAGCGCGGCCGCGCCGTTGGCCGCGCGGAACGGCCCGCCGCCGACACGGATGAAGGGCGCGCGCGCGCGCGCATAGCGGCGCGCCAGCTCCGCGATGACCGCAGCGCCGATCCCCGTTCGCCCAGCGGCCAGCGCGGGCGCGTGGTCGGCCAGCGCCGTGCGCTCGAGCGCCGCGAAGCCGTCGACGTCGACGTGGGCGGCGACGAAGGAGCGATCGATCAGTCCGTCGGCCGCGAGCACCGCCAGCATGCCGAGCGCGAGCGCGCCGTCCGTGCCGGGGCGCACCAGCACCACCTGGTCGACCAGGGCGGCGGTCGGCTGGCGCCAGGTGTCGATGAGCACCACGTGGGCGCCGCGGCGCCGCGCCTCCTTCACCAAGTTGAGGAAGTGTAGGTTGGTCGCGAGCGCGTCGATGCCCCACAGGATGACGAGGTCGGACGCGACCACCTCATCCGGATCGGGGCCGGGCGTCTCGCCCATCACCTGCTTCCAGCCGGCGTCCTGCGCCGGCGTGCAGATGCCGCGCCCGAGGCGAGAGGCGCCGAGCTTGTGGAAAAGCGCATGGGTTGCGTTGCGCTGGATCAGGCCCATGGTGCCCGCGTACGACACCGGCAGGATCGCCTCGCCGCCGGCGTCGTCGACGATGGCGCGCCAGCGCTCGACGATGCGCGCCACCGCCTCGTCCCAGCCGATCGGCGCGAACTGCCCCTCGCCCTTCTTGCCGCGACGCAGCAGCGGCGTCAGCACGCGGCCCGGTGCGTACACCGTGCGCTCGTAGTGCGACACCTTGGGGCAGAGCACGCCGCGCGTGAAGCCGTGCTCGGGGTCGCCGCGCACCGCCGTGACTCGGCCGGCGTCGACGTCGACCAAGAGCCCGCAGCAGTCCGGGCAGTCGTGGGGGCAGACCGAGCGATGGGTCGTGGTAGTCACGCCGGCCTTGTACCAGCCTGGTCCGATGACAGCAGCTTGACCTTCTTCGCCAGCACCGCCGTGAGCGCGAGCGCCGCCGCGACGGTGGCGCCGAGGGCGAGCACGGGCGAGCCAGACAGGTCGAGCAGCACCTGATGCAGCCCCAGGTAGGCGCCGACCAGCGCCGCCGCGCCGACCGTGATGCCGACGTCGGCGCCGAGCGTCACCACGCGCTCGCGCCGCGCAGCCACCTGCGCCACCACCAGGAATACCAGCTCCGAGAGCCCCATCACGAGGGCCGCGCCCTCGATGCCGAAGCGAGCAGCCGCGAACCACAGGAACGCAGTGAACGACACTACCTTGGCCGCGTTGGCGGCGCTGAGCGCCTTGGGGCGACCGGCGGCCAGCAACACCACGCCGTAGGAGCTCGAGATGGTGGCGAACCAGGAGCCGATCGCCAGGAAGGCGGCGATGGTGCCGCCGCGGTGGTAGCGGTCGTCGTACAACAGCGTCAGCGCCGGTGGCGCCATCGCGACTGCAAGCGCCAACAGCGGCGCCAGCACCAGCATCAGCTTGACCCGGCTGCGACGAATGGTGGCCGGGTCGTGGTCGGCGCGCCGCATCGCGCTGGCGACGACGGGGAAGAACACCCGGCTCGAGACTTGGCTGATGACCTGGAGCGGCAGCGCCGCGATGTTGGCGCCGATCGAGTAGACGCCGAGCTCGACGGTGGCGACCAGCTTGCCGAGGATCAGCCGATCGCTTTGACCCGCGAGGAACGTGAAGATGGTCGAGACGAAGATCCAGCGACCGAATTCGAAGAGCGAGCGCCGCGACTCGGGATCCCAGGCGAGCCGGTTCATCTGCCCCGGCAAGAGCACGTGGCTCAGCACGGTCTTCGTGATGGCCGTGACCCACGCGGCGGCCACCAGCGCCCACACCGAGCGATAGAGCCATGCCACAACGATCATCGTCGCCACGCCGGCGAGCTGGGTGACCAGCTCGAGCGCGGTCAGGCGCACGAACGACAGCGAGCGGTTGACGGTGAACAGCTTGGTCGACTCGAGGCCGCCGAGGATGGCGGTGAGTCCCGTGATCGGCACCAACAACGTGAGCTCGGGGATGCCGTAGATCCAGGCCATCGGCCAGCCGCACAGGCAGGCGATGCAGGCGAGCGTCAGCCCGCGAACGACCTGGGTGGTCCACGCGGTGTTGAGGAACACCGGGTCGTCGCCGCGCTTGCTCTGGATGATGTTGGGCCCGACGCCGATGTCGGAGAACAGGTACAGCGCCATCACGAAGACGTTGACGATGGCCATGACGCCGAAGTGCTCGGGCACCAACAAGCGAGTGATGACCAGGTTGGCGCCGAACCTGATGACGGTCCCCGCGCCCTGCCCGATGACGGTGACGGCCGAGCCGCGCAGCGCAGCCTTCGACAGGCTGGCGTCGCTCGTCGCATCGGTCCGGTCGGTCGCGTCCGTCACCTGCTGCCGCCCCTTCCTCGACGATGCAGCGGTGCGGTGGGACGATGCACCGGTGCGCCTCGGCACGGCACCGGCGCGCGGCGCTCGGTCTAGCACAACAGGCCGAACCACCGCGGCAACCTGCTAACGTCGGCGCTGATGGCAACCCCCGAGCACGCCGAGCTCGGCGCTCGCATGGTGGAGGTGCTGCGCTCGCGCGGCGCGGTCAGCCAAGCGCACCTCAGCTCGGCGGCGGCACACTTCAGCGCCGGCCGCCTGCCGTCGACGTCGCTGCGCCTGGCCGGCGTCGCGCCCGCGGCCGTGCTGTCGGCGCTGGCCGATGCTTCGGGCATGCCGGCGGCGCCGCCGCCGGAGCGCTGGACCGCCGACGCCCTCCACCTGACGCCGGTCAACGCCACCTCCTGGGTCCGTGCGCGCGCGGTGCCCTTCAGCGTGACCGGCGGTCGGCTGCAGGTGGCGTTCGCCGATCCGCTGCTGGCCGCGCGTTCGCGCGCCTCCTTGCCACCGCACGACGCCTACTGCTGCCTGGAGGAGGACCTCGAGCGGGCCCTGCAGGCGCTCGCCGACGGCGCCACCGTGATGCCGACGCCGGCGCCGCAGCGCGCACGCAAAGACCGGCTCGCCGGTGACGACCGCACCGAGGCGCTGACGCCGAACGGCGCCGCGAGCGCGGGCGCACCGGCGCGCGCCACCGTCCCCGACGCGGCGCCCGTGCCGCCGCTGGGCGCCACGCGCACGCGGCGCGCCGCGCCCCTCGGCGCTACCGGCGCCCCCGAGCTGCAGGACGCCGTAGTCGGACCCTGGACCATCGACGACGAGCTCGCGCAGGGCGGCATGGGCGTCGTGTACCGCGCCCACGACGCCCAAGGCCGCAACGCGGCGCTCAAGCTCGTGCACTCACACCTGCTGCACGTGGAGGAGGTGCGCGAGCGCTTCCTGCGCGAGGCGCGCGCAACACAACGGCTGCGGCACAAGAACATCGTCGGTGTGCTCGACGTCGGCGAGCACGATCCTGCGTACCTCGCCATCGAATTCGTCGACGGCGGCACCATCCACGACCTGTTGCGCGCGCTCAAGCGCATTCCGCACCCCGCCGCGCTCGAGATCTTCTCGCAGATGCTCGAGGGCCTGCACGCCGCGCACGCCGAGCACATCATCCACCGCGACCTCAAGCCATCGAACCTGCTCGTCACCAGCGACGGCGTCGTCAAGATCGCCGACTTCGGCGTCGCACGCGAGCTCGACGCCACGGCGCTGACGCAGACCGGCTCGACGCTCGGCACGCCCGCCTACATGAGCCCCGAGCAGGTGCGCGCCGAGCCGGTCGACGGGCGCTCGGACCTCTACACGGCGGGCGTGATCCTCTACGAGCTGATCGCCGGCAAGAAGCCCTTCGAGGGCGAGTCGGTCGGCGCCATCGTGGCGCGCGTGCTCGAGGGTCGGGCCCAGCCGTTGCTCGAGCTGGACCCCGCGGTGCCCGAGGCCGTCGACGACCTGATCGCGCTGTTGCTGCGCGCCGATCCGGCCACGCGGCCGCCCGACGCCGCCACCGTGATCGCGTGGCTGCGCCCGGTCATCGAGGAGAATCGCCGCCGCTACCCGCGCCTGCTCGCCGAGCTGTTGCGCGATCGCAGCGCCGCCGAACGAGCGCGTCGAACGCAGGCGGACGGCCTGGTGGCCTCGGCCAAGGCGCTGCTGCAGGCCGGCACTGCCACGCGCGAGGCGGCGGCGCTCCAGCTCTATCGCGCCACCGCGCTCGCGCCCGCCCACGAGGAGGCGACCCGTTTGCTCGAGGGGCTCGCGCAGGCGTACGGCGTCTCGTTCGGACCACCAAAGAACCCCAAGCTCGCCGAGGTCGAGCGGGAGCTGCTCGCGCGCCCCGACGATCCGGTGGTGCTGCAGCGCGCAGGGCAGCTCTCGAGGCAGGACGGTAACGTGTTCAAGGCGGTGGTCTATTGGCGCCGCTACCTGCGGCTGCGCCCGGAAGACGCCTACACGCAGAGCCAACTCCAGCGCCTCATCGCGCCAGCCGCGGACGCCACGCTCAAGCTCGCTACCGAGCGCCTGCAGGCCGGCACGGCTGGCGCAGCGAGCGCGGCGGCGCGCGGCGGCACGGTCGACCGCATCGCCGGCCACATCGCCACCGGCGGGCTCGCCGCCTCGCCGCCGGTGCCGGCACACCAACCGAACCAGCTCCGCGTGGTCGGCGCCGGTGCGGTCGCGCCGCCGCCCGCCGAAATCGCGACCTCGCTCGGTGACCAGGTGCGCGCGCTGCTCTCGTTGCATGGCGGCAAGCTGATCGTGGCCGCGGTGCTGGCCGTGCTCCTGTTCGGCGTCGTGCGCGGCGTTCGCTCCTTCATCGACAGCTCGCAGGCCGAGATCGACGCCAACGCGCGCGGCCAGGCCCCCAAGCACCGGCCGCAGAGCAGCGCCGACGCCGACCTGAGCCGGGCGGACCTTACCGCCGGCCTCAAGGCCGCCGAGACGGCCGACTGGTCGACGGCCGAAGCCAAGGCCACCGCCGTCATCACGCGTGGCGCGCCCGACGCCCACCTTGCGCGCGCCCACGCGCTGCGCGGCCAAGCGCTGCTCGAGCAGGGCAAGCCCATCGCGGCGGTCGCCGACCTGACGCGCGTCATCGACGGTTTCCGTAACGACGAAACGGCCTACCCCGAGGCGCTGCTCCAACGCGGCAAGGCGCACCTGCGTGCGGGCGACACGGCGAGCGCGCTCGCCGATCTCGACGCGTGCATCGCGACGCGCGGCTACCAGGGCATCATGGCGGAGGCGCGCCTGGAGCGCGGGCTCCTCAAGAAGAGCAAGGGCGATCTCGACGGCGCGCGCGCCGACTTCCTGTGGGCGGAGACCTACAGCCTCGGCGGGGCCGCCTCGGGGAAGCGCGCCAGGGCGGCGCTCGCCGAGCTCGACGGCGCCGAGGTGCCGCAGTGACGCGCGTCGGCGCGGCATCGGCGGCATCGACGGCGAACGCGCTCCACGCGGCGCTGTCGCGCACCATCCCCGACCTCGCGCCCGAGCTGGCGCGCGCGGCCTTTCGGCGAGGGCTGGCGGTGACGGATCGCCACGGCGGCACCCGCCCAATCCCCATCGCTGCCCTGCCCGTCGTGCTCGACGACGTCGAGCTGGACCGGCGCATGCGCCTGGCAACGCTGCTGGCGTCCGCGTGCCTCAAGATGGCGAACGCGGCGCTCGCAGGCGCCGAGCTGCGCGCCTCGTTGCTCGGCGCGCTCTCGCCTCTCGAAGCCGAGCTGGCGGCGGCGGCGCCGCTCGAGCGGCTCGCCACCACGCGGGTCGACCTCTTCGAAGGCTCGACGCTGCAGGCGCTCGAGGTGAACGCGACCATCCCGGCGATGCAGGGCTACTCGGACATCGCCGCCGAGGCGCTGCTCGACGTCGTGGGCGCCGCTGCGGGCGTGAGCGACGCGGTGCTGACGCGCTGGCGCGCGGCCAACGGCTCGAACGCGCGCGCCTTGTTCGAGGCGCTGCGCGCGGGGTACGCGAGCGTGCGACCTGGCCGTACTCCCGAGCGCGTCGCGCTGCTGGCGCGGCGCCACGACGCCCAGCTCACCGAGCTGTGCTTCCTGCGCGACCGGTTTCGCGGCTTCGGCGTCGACGCCGAGGTGGTGCACCCGGACCAGCTCGCCGGCGACGACGACGCAGTGCGGGTCGACGGGCGGCGCTACGACCTGGTGTACCGCCACCTGTTCGTGCGCAGGCTGGAAGAGCCGGGCTTCCCGGGCGCGGGCCAGGCGTTGCGGCTGTTGCGCGAGCAGAACGGCGCGCGCGCGGTGCTGCTCAACCCGCCCGCCTCCCATGTCGAGGTCAAGTCGGTGTTCGCGCTGTTGTCGCGCTCGCAGGACGAGCATGAGCTCGCGGCGCTGGCTCGTTTGACCGACGACGAGCGCGCCGCAGTCGACCAGGCGGTGCCCTGGACGCGCGAGCTGCGCGGCGATGGCGTCGTCGCGCGCGTCACAGCCGATCCCGACGCCTACGTGCTCAAGCGCGCCTGGGACTACGGAGGCCGCGCCGTGCTGATCGGGCGTGAGCGCGACGAGCCCGGCTTCGCCGAGCGCGTGCGCGCCGCATGGGCCGACGCCGACCCGAGCTGGCCATCGGTGTGTGCGCGCGCGGCCGCCGATCGGCGCGGCGGCGGCTTCGTGGTGCAGCGCCTGATCGAGGCCCCCACGCTGCCGAACCTGCTGTGCAGCGAGTCCGGCGCGACGCCGGCGCGGCTGACCGTCGACTTCTCGGCCTATGCCTCGGTCGGGCTGGCGGTCGACCCGCCCTGGGGCGCGGTCTGTCGCGGCGCGCCCTCGCGCATCGTCAACATCGTCGGCGGCGGCGGTGTGGTACCGGTGTTGCGCGCGCAGGTTGCACAGGAGTTGGCCGACGCGCTCGCCGCCTGAACGGGCGAGCTCAGGGCGCCGACGTCGGCAGGCCGCAGGCCTGTTCGCTCCACTCCCACAGGCGTCGCGCCAGCGCCGCGTCCTGCGACGCGCGGCTCGGCGTCACCTCACGCTCGTCGGCGTAGTAGCGGCCGGAGTGGCCCTCGACCTGGGGCGAGGTGGCGCAGTAGAGGCTGGTGCGCGCCCCCTGCTCGTTGGTCACCATGCCACGCAGGCGGAACCACAGCGGGCGCATCCAGGAAGGCATCGGCCTCCAGATCTCGCTCATCACCACGCCCGGGTGCACGGCGTAGCTCGTGACCCCGCTCCCCTGGAGGCGGCGCGCCAGCTCCGCCGAAAACAGGTTGTTGGCGAGCTTGGAGACGCCGTAGTCGAACATGAGGAGCGGCCCGGTCCTCCGGCGCAGCCGGTGAAACGGGATGCCGCGCGCCAGGCCGTGTGACTTGGACGAGACATGCACGATGCGCCCCGGCGCGCTCGCTTTCAGCCGATCGAGCAAGAGCAGCGTGAACAAGAAGTGCCCGAGGTGGTTGGTGCCGAAGGTCAGCTCGAAGCCGTCCTTGGTGAGGCCGCGGATGCCGGCGACGCCCGCGTTGTTGATCAGCAGGTGCAGCGGCTCGCCGCCGTCGAGGAAGCGCTGCGCCGCCGTTCGCACGGAGGCCAAGTCGGCCAGGTCGAGCGGCAGGAACGCCGCAGCGCCGTCGCCGTGCGCCCGACGCAACTCGTCGAGCGCTGGCCTCGTCTTCTCCTCCGACCGGCACGCCAGGTGGACGCGCACGCCGCGCGCGCACAGCGCCACCGCGGTGGCGCGGCCGATGCCGGCGGTGGCGCCGGTGACGATGGCGGTCTTGCCGGCGAGGTCGGCCACGCTCACGAGAAGCCGTGCGAGCGCACGTGGCCGAGCGCGTCGGCGAGGGCGACGATGTCCGGCCGCCCCGACAGGCTCGCGATGGTCGTGGAGCGGATCTCGTCGCCGAGGAGGCGCGCGAGGCGATCGAAATAGCCGCTCGGCGGCACGATGCCCTCGTTCATGCTCCAGCCGACGCCGCGCTCGCCGGTGAACACGCGCATGTGGTCTTTGAGCCGCTGCCACACCACCGATTGCTTGTAGACGCGCTCGCTGTCGACGGGGAAGTCGATGGTCTGCTGGCCGGCCTTGGCGAGCGCCAGGTTCATGGCGGCGCGCGCCGTGCGCCCGTTGCCGTCCATGAACGGGTGGATGCGGATCATCACCGTCAGCGCCCACGCCGCGGCCAGGCGGGCAGCCTGGTCGTCGCCGGTGCGCTTGGCCTCGTCGACGAGCGCGCCCAGGGTGGCGCCAAAGGCCTGGAACAGCGGCTTCACGTCCTTGGCGGCGGGCGCCACGTAGGGTCCGGCCCGGTTTGGTCCGGTGCGCAGCTCGCCCTCGTGCCGCAGGTTGTTGCGCAACAGCAGGCCAGAGAGACGCACGACCACCGAGAATCGCTTGTCGGCGTTGAGAGTTTTGTGCGCCTGTTGCAGCAGGCGATCGAAGGGCTCCTTGCTCGCCACCATCGACGGGAACGCTGCCTTGAGCGCCGCGGCGCGCTCGGTGCGGTAGCCGAGATCTTGCTCGCGTTGCTCCTCGGACATGGGCGCGACCGTGCCGAAGCGGTTGAGCAGCGCCAGCACGGGGTTGAAGACTCGCCGCCCGGTGGTGCGGGCGTGCGCCTCCTCGTGCTCGGTGCTCGGCGGCTCGTGTCCACCGACTGGCGTCTCCTTTGGCGGCTGTTCCACTTCGGTCGCCGGCGTCGCGCCGGCCGCATGCTCCGCCGACGCACCAGCGCGCGTGCTAGCCGTGCTGCTCGACGAGCCGTTGCCGCCGCCGACCGGGATGGGCATGTCGCGCGTCCTCCTCGGGCGATCCGCCGGCCATGATAGCCTGAACGGCCCGTGCATCGCGGCGGCGTCGCGGACGCCGATCGACGCGGGTCGAGGACGGCGCGCCAGGTGGAGACGAAACGAACCACCGCCAACCATCGTGCCCATCGGCGCAAGCCGATCGAGGACCAGGTCGCGACCGGCAACGCCGCGACGCCGTCGACGACGACGACGGTCACGACCGCGACCACGCAGGTCTCGAAGGACCACTGGCAACCGCGCCGCGAGCGACCCGCGCAACGCCTCGATGAGGCTTCCGCGGTCGCCGCGCGGCGCGCCTTTGACAGGCTCGTGCTCCGCCTCGACGACCGAGCCCAACACGCCAACGTCGAGCACGCGCTCGACTGCCTGATCCATGTCGGCGGCAAGGTCGGACGCGCGGCGGCCAAGGTGCGCGAGCAGCAGCTCGCGGTGGCACCCGTGGCGGCCGGTGACGTCGACCTTCTGGCGCGCGCGGTCGCCGCGGCCGTCGGCAAGGTCTCCGACGCCGCCACCGAGAGCGTCGCGGTGGTCACGCTGCAGGGCGCGCTCTCCGCCTTCCGCGCGGGGGCGGTCAAGGCGCGGCTGTTCGGCCTCGAGCCCGTGACCCTGCCGGCCGAGCTGCCGCCGGCACCGCACGTGACCCCGACCCGCGGCTTCGACCCGGCAGTGGCCGGCATGCGCCTCGGCGACGAGCACTCGATCGACGACCTGCAGGCCTACGTCCACCAGCGCTTCGGCTCCTTCGCGCTCGCCGACCTGATCGAGCACGGCCGCACCATCGAGCTGCACCACGGCGCGCGCGAGGAGGCGATGGCATCGCTGGTCGAGCGCGGCTTCGATCGCCTCGTGCGCGTGCGCACGCCCGAGGGGCTGCTGCACAACGAGCTGTACCTCGCTCAGAACGGCGCCACCGGCGAGGTGCGCTACTTCATGACCGAGATCTGGGGCGGCACGCGCCTCGGGCACGTACAGAAGCTGCTGCGCGCGGCGGAGCTGACCGGGCCCCAGGGCACGCGCCGCGTCGACCCACGGCAGGTCGAGGTCTACGCCGAGCCGCTGCGGCGGCCGGAGGAGATCTACCGGCGCACCTCGCGCGCGCTGCTCGCCTCGGGCACGGTGCCCGCCTCCGTCGTGGTCGGCTTCAAGGCCGGCGTGCTGCGAGAGCTGGGGCGGCGCGCGGCGCAGGCCAAGCGGCTCGAGTTCGTGCAGCAGGCGCTCGGCAAGGACCCGGTGGCGACGCTGCTTGCCCGCGCGCGCGAGGTGGGCGCGGCCGGCGCGCCGCTGGCCTCCTGCCTCGAGCGCCTCGGCCAGAGCGCGGACGTGCTGCGGCAAGAGCCGGGTGAGCTGTTCCGCTTCGCGTCGCGCATCGACGCCTTCCTCGAGGTCGAGCGCGCCCTCAAGGAGCTGGTGCGCGCAAAGCCGAGCGTGGCGCCGCTGCTCGACGACGTGCTCGGCGAGCACGGCTTCAAGCTCTCGGTGGCGGGCCGGGTCGCCGACACCATCCCCGAGGGCGCGTTCATCGACCAGACCGTGGTCAGCTACTTCGACGAGGACGGCGCGCGCCGCAACCTGCTGTTGACCAGGAACCCCTACGGCGAGGTGGCGCACGAGCTCGGCCGCGTGCTGGTCGACAACGGCGTCGAGAACGTCTTTGTGTTCGGCACCGCGGGCGGGCTCGGCAAGGACGACGCCATCGGCGACCTCCATGCGCCCACCGCCATCATCGACCACGGCACCCTGCCCTTCGCCAACGCGGCCGTCACCATCGCCGCCGGCGCGTCGCCCGAGCTGCGTGCGTCGATGACGGTGGGCTCGCGTGTCGCCAACGTCGCCTCTCCCGTCGACGAGACCAAGCACGAGGTCGATCGTCTTCGTGCGGGCGGCGCCGACCTGGTGGAGATGGAGCTCGGTCACCTGGTGCGCGCGCTGCGCGGCTCGTCGACGTCGCTGTCGGCGCTGTACCTGGTCTCCGACCTGCCCGGCACCGACAAGACCATCGACAAGCAGGGCCACCACGAGCTCGACCGCACGCTGCAGCGCGCAGTCGACGTGCTGGTCGAGGGCCTCGGCATGCGCGGCGTGCTCTTGGAGCACGACGCCAAGCCGGCGCCGCTGCCGCCGTGGAAGGGCGCGATGGTGCTGGCCGAGCGCGCGCTCGCGCGGCGCGGGCCCGGCGGCGAGGAGCACGCGCTGCTGCGCTACGTGGTCGCGCGCTACCTGATGAACGGCCTATCCGATCGCGCCATCGCCTCGCTGGTCGACGACGAGAAGTCCTGTCCCATCCTGTCGCCGCAGCTCTCGCCGCGGTGGGCCGAGAAGGCGCTGCGCGAGCTCGAGCACCCCGCCACCAACGACCAGATCGTCGCGCATTTGCGCGCGCTCAACGCCGAGCTGGCAGACGCCGTGCGCGAGGTGCATCGCCTGGGCGGCAACGCGCAGAACATGACCATCCACATCTTGGGCTCGGTGGTGAAGGGCCGCGCCGGTCGCGGCTCGGACGTCGACACCCTGATCGAGACCAAGGATACGGCGCTGGCGGAGCGGGTGTTCTCGAGCCCGTTCGGCTACCGCGGCGCGCCCGCGGACCACCGCGTGGTCATCGGCGGCCACGACTACGCGATGGCCCGCGGCGACCACTACGGCCCGGTGACATCGCTCGGCGACGGGCGCCGCGTGCTCGAAGATCGGGACGCGCTCGTCGGCGTCTGGGCGGACGCCGCCGCGGCCTTCGGCGTGCGCCTCGAGCGCGACGGCAAGGGCGACTGGCGTGTCGCCGTCGACGAGGACAAGCTCGAGAGGGCGGCGGTGGCGCGTGAGACCCACCCGGTCGCCGAGCGCCTGCTCGAGCACGAGAAGCAGTTCCGCCGATCGATCGAGACCGACTTCTTGGCGGCGCACCTCAAGCACCTGGATCCAATCGCCGACCTGACGCACCTGCCGCTCGAGCGCGTCATCCACGCGGGCGAGCTGCTGGTGCGCACGCGCCTAGTCCCGTCGCTCACCGCCGACAACCTCGCCACCGTGCTCGACTCCCCGCTCGGTCGGGAGAAGCTGCGCGGCCCGACCGGGCGCGCCTTCCGCGCGGCGGCGGGCCTGGCGGACGCCGACGCGGTGCTGACGCGCCTGAAGAGCCGCGGCATCGCCGGCCTGCCGCTCGAGGTGCTCCTCGACGGCGAGCTGGCCGCCGCGCTCATGGGGGTCGGCGACCGGTTCGGCCTGCTGACGCTCGATTTCGCCGCCGCCAGCCGCGCGCGCCGCGCCTACCGGGGTGGGGAGACGCCGCGCCTGTTCCCGTTCTTCGCGCGCGAGGTGCGCATCGCCCAACGTCGCGCCGGCCGCCGCTACCCGGACGCCGTCTCGATGCAGGCGGCCGTGCGCGGACGGCGTGGCGTATCGGGCTGAGCGCGCTGTTGGCCGTGCACATCGAGCGCGCTGGTGCTAGGCTGCGCCGCGTTCACCAGCCGCACCCTGCCATGAGGACCTCATGTACCTGACCATCCCGCGCGTCGTCACCGTGGTTTGCCTCGCGTTCGCGCCCTCCGCGTTCGCGCACAACAGCTACGTGGCGGACATCCCGAACGGCTCCGACTTCGCGTGCCAGACCTGCCACCTCTCGGAGGGCAACTACGCGCAGTTCAACTCCTTCGGCACACAGTTTCGCACTCAGATGCGAATGACCACGCCGCCGACCACGATCGGCGCGTGGGAGGCGCTGTGGGACCTCGACGCGGACGCCGACGGCCAGAGCAACGGTGAGGAGCTCGGCGATCCCTGCGGCATCTTCGGGGCTGGATCGACGGCGTCCCGCACCACCGACGTCTCCAACCCCGGCGTCGCCGACAGCATGTCGGCAGACCCGTTCGGCCCCGACGCCGACGCGGACGAGTGGCCCGACGCGTGCGACAACTGCCCGCCGAACGCGAACCCGCTGCAGGAGGACTCCGACGGCAACGGCATCGGCGACGCCTGCAAGTTGCCGCCGCCGGAAGGCTGCACGTGCAGCGGCACCGCGAGCGGCGCTTCGGCTTCGAGCGCGCTCCTGGTCCTGGCGGCGCTCGGCCTGTTGGCAGCGGGTCGCCGCCGCTGATCTCGGCCACGGCTACCGCCACGGCGGACGCCACGGATAGCGCCGGCCGTTCAGCAGCACGCCGAGCGGCGTGGAGCGCACCAGTACGTGGTAGCTGAGCGTGCTCGTGCACAGCACGAGCACGACCACGACGACCCACTTCATCAGTGCCGGCGCATGCCAGAGGCCGAGCAGGCCGCAGAGCGCGATCACCTGGGCGTGGTGCACCAGGTAGACCCAGTAGGCCGCGTCGGCCGCGTAGCGCACCACGGGGTGGTGTCCGGTCACGAGGCGCTGTGCCACTCCGATCAGTCCGAACGTCGCGAGCATGGTCGCGAGCGCCGTGCAGCACGCGAGCGGTAGCTGCCAAAGGTCGAGCGTCGCGTCCTGGAGGTGCACGGTGCCCTCGCCGCCGACTTGGGAGAGCAGGATGAACAAGCACGCGACGTCGAGCAGCAGGGCGCCGCCGAGCAGCCACCCGGCGCGCACGGCGAGCGCGCCGAGCGCGTCTCTGCGAAGGTAGAGCCACGCGCCGACGAAGAACGGCACCCCGTACCCGGCGAGGGTCGACGGGTCCGGCAGCAGCGACCCCGACGGGTTCAGCACCGCGAAGGGCTGCCACACCAGCACGAGCGCGAGCGGCAGCGCCGGAACCGCGGGCGCCCACCAGCGCGCCAGCCAGGCGCCGGCGTGCGTCACCCGTTCTCGCGCGCCGAGGAGTCGCCCGACCGCGACGACGGCGGCGAGCGCGCCGCACAGCAGCAACAGGTAGTGCAGGAACCAGAGGTGGCCGAGCACGGACAGGTGCTCCGGCAAGGCGAGCGCGCGCGCCGCGGCGACGGCACGCACAGCGCCAGGGTCGCGCGCCACCGCCACCGCGAGCTCGTCGGCGGCCCAGACCGGCAGCGCAAAGAGCGCGAGCGGTGCGAGCACACGCTGCGCGCGGTTGGCGGCGAAACCGCGGATGCCACGCTGCGCCACCAGAAGCGCCGCGAAGAAGCCGGCGAGCGTGAAGAACACCGGCATGCGAAAGCCGTGGATGAGGTACGCGGCGAGGTCGGCGACCAACGTGCGATCCTGGTCGAACCACGGCCAGGCGTCCGGCACCGGGTGCGCCAGGTAGGCGTTGCCGGCGTGGAGCACCACGCCGAGCAACATCATGGCGGCGCGCAGCGCGTCGAGCGCGTGTAGTCGCTCGCTGCCTCCCTCGCCGTGGCCGCTGCCTGGTGGCTTGGACGCCATGGCGCACCATAGACGAGACCCGGCCCGGGCAACGAGGGCCTCGCCGGCGTGGCGTCATCGCACCCAGAGGACGAATTCGGTGAGCAGCTCGTTGGCGTTGTCAGCGGCGATGCCGCTCGGGTTCATGGCGCGCAACTCGAAGAAGAAGCCGCCGAGCGCAGTGCCGGCGAGGTCGTCGCGCAGGAAGGTCGTGCCAGATTCGAAGCTGCCGACACAGGCGGCGACGAGGTCCTGCCCGTCGAAGATGGCATCGACCGCGTCGATCTCGTTCTGCAAATAGTGCGACGGCTCCTCGCAGAAGTAGTGCTGCCCGACGAAGGGCGGCGCGTTGGTGGGCCAGCCGCCGGAGCCGTCATATTGGGTTGGCGGGACCCACCCCCGGCACGGGCAGTGATTGGTGTGGAAGATCGGGGGGTCGCCCTGGCCGATAGCCCAGGACCACACGTGGCGGCGAACGCCGCTCGTGTTGAGCGTCAGCGAGAAGCCGTCGACGTAGATGCTGTTGACCGTCGTCTGGTTGCGATAGGCCCCTTGGTCCCACGCGGTGTTGCTGTTCTGGCTCAGGGCCTTGAGTGAGCCCGCGATCTCGCTGAACGCGGCCTGCGGCATCCCGACGTACATCGACGCGCTGTCGCCCACGCTGCCGGAGACCGTGTTGGCGTGGCCACAGCCGTAGCCCGCCACCTCCGTCAGGCCCGTCGGGCAGGTGCCGGGGGCGTAGCCGTAGCGGAAGGCGAGGGTCCAGCCACCGCCGGCGAAGCCGGGGTCCATGTTGCAGACGACCGCTCGATCCGCGGCGCCGTCGCCGTCCGTGTCGATGTCGTAGTCGCCCGACGTCGCGGTTGGGTTGTTCGTGAGGATCTCGAGGCACGACTGCGGCGCGGGACCTGGGTCACCCTCACCCTCACCCTCACCCTCACCCTCACCCTCACCCTCACCCTCACCCTCACCCTCACCCTCGCCCTCTCCCTCACCCTCTCCCTCGCCCTCTCCCTCACCCTCTCCCTCGCCCTCTCCCTCACCCTCTCCCTCGCCCTCGCCCTCGCCCTCGCCCTCGCCCTCTCCCTCACCCTCGCCCTCTCCCTCGCCTTCGCCGGGCAGCACGACCTGGCAAGCGCCGGCGCGGCACTTCGTTGCCGGGGCGCACTCGTCATCACCCGTGCACACTGCGAGCGGCGGCACGCACGACGGCGGCAGCAACGCCGCAGCTACCAGCAGCGCACGGATCATGGCTCGAACCAGCACCCGACGATCATGACCAGCGCGAACGCAGCGGTCGAGTGCGCTCAACCGCGCAGTTGGTCGATGCTCCGATCCCAGTCCTTGCCGTCGAAGGGCTTCACGGTCAGCGAGCGCCACTCGAGGTCGTCGAGGCAACGCACGTTGACGTCGACGTGGCCCGGGTGGCTGCGCGGGCTGTAGAAGGGGTGCATACCGCAGGTCGGGCAGAAGGTGTGCTTGGCCACGTGCGTGCCGAACGTGTAGGTCGAGAGCGTCGCGCCTGCGGTCAGCAAGCGAAACCGCTCGGGCGGCACGATGACGTGCAGGATGCCCTTCTTGCTGCATACCGAGCAGTTGCAGTCGATGACGTCGTCCTTCGCGAGGTCGAGGTCGACCTCGAAGCGGATCGCGCCGCAGTGGCAGCTACCATGGTAGGTGGTGGTCATCGACTCAACGGCGCGGCCGCCGCTCAGAAGGTCCAGTCGAACCCGCCCGTCACGTCGCCCGCCCAGAACGGGGACAGGTTGTTGCACGTGCAGTCCGCCGGCACCGGCATGCCGAGCCCGGTGTCGCAGCCCGTGCCCACCCACTCGAAGCACATGTGCTTCCACGAACCCGAGTGGAGGTCGACGGTGACGTCAGTGCTCCAGGACGCATTGAAGGTGCCGGCGACCCTGGCGCCCGCCACGTGCTCGGTGACGACGACGGTGGCGGACTCGAAGTTGATGCTGCCTTCACTCATCTGGTTCGCCGGGTTCTCTGTGACCTGCAGCACCAGCGTCACGCCGTTCGACGAGAGCTGGCCGGGCGCATAGGTGTAGGTGCCGGGCGCCACCTCACCGGTGCCGGCGGCGCCCCAAAGGCCGAGGTGGACGGTGTAGGTGCGCTCGGCGGTGCCGAGCCCCTCTGCGCAGACGCCCGTGTAGACCATCGCGACCGGGCTCGTCGGCGAGAAGCCGGTCTCGCCACCGGTGCAGCTCAACGAGACCGGGTTGCCGTCGTGCGTTCCGGTCGCCCAGAGGCAATCGTCGGTGCCGTCGCAGGCGCCCGGCTCACCCTCGCCCTCGCCCTCGCCCTCGCCCTCACCTTCGCCTTCGCCCTCACCTTCGCTGCCTGGGGGGCATGCGACGAGCGTCAGGGACGTGAGAACGAGCGCGAGCGCCAACAGCGGACCGTGGTTTCGTTTTGCCATGCGCCCGGCTAGCGCAGCGGCCGCCAGGAACCAAGGGCGCTCTGATCCTCAGCCCAGGCTGAGCACCGACAAGGCAGCGAAGCCCAGCCCACCGCTGAGCAGACAGGCGGCGAGCACGATGGGCCAGGTGCTCCGCGATTTGGCCTTGCGCAGCGTGTAGGGCAGCCAGAACCAGCCGAGCTGCATGGCGCCGGCGACCGCGCCGCAGGCGCCCGACAGCCACGCCAGCCCCATCCGATCCTGCGCGCCGAACGCGAAGAGCCCACCGGCCAGACCGGTGCCGCCACCCCATGCGGCACCGACCGCCAGGCCGACCACGAGCAGAACGGCGAAGGGCCAGCGTGACACGGGGCCGAGAAGCAGGGGCGGCAACAGCAGCCCAAGCGCGAGCCCGAGCGCCGCGCCTGCGACCCCGCACGCCACCAAATAGCCGGGCGCCTGCAGCCAAAACAACGCGGGTGCGGCGGAGCCTGACACCGCGCCGATGAGGGCGAAGTCGCGCATCCAAGCCAGGCGTGCACCGAGGGGCGTGACGGAGCGCGGCGTGTCGGACATGGGGCCTCCCGCGGCGCCACGGTGCGCCGTGAGGGTGAACCACCGATGCCGTCGATCCGTTCCTGGAAGGCCCGGCCGCTCAGCTAGGGCCGGGCGGCGCCGGCGTGGGCAGGCTCGCCGCTGCGGCGAGCACCTCGGCCGCATGGACCCCGGGATCGACGTCGGGGAAGACGCGCGCGATGCGGCCCTCGCCGTCGATGAGGAAGGAGACGCGCTCGGCGAGACCGAACGTCAGGTCGACCCCGTAGTCCCGAGCAATGGTGGCGTCGGGGTCGGCGAGCAGCGCGAAGGGCAGGCGATGCTCAGCGGCGAAGCGCGCATGTGCGGCCACGCTGTCGGTCGAGACGCCGACGATGGCGACGCCGGCTTGCTGGTAGCGCTGCCACGCATCGCGAAAGGCACATGCTTCACGGGTGCAGCCGGGCGTACCGTCCCTCGGATAGAAGAAGACGATCAGCGGCCGGCCGCGGAACTCTTGCAGGGTCCTGGTGGCGCCCGTCTGGTCGAGCGCTGCGATCGGCGGTGCGACCGTGCCGGGCGCAAGCAGGGTGGCGCGAGCACCACCGGCGACCGTGCCGCAGCCGAGCGCGGCGGGGAGCAGGCCGGCAGCGATGCCTGCCAGACGTCGTGCGAGTCGCATGGAGCCTCCGACATCGCTTGGATGCGGGCAAATGGCGTTCGGTGCGCCGCCGGCGGCTGAGACGGATCCGCTAGCCAGCGCCGTCGAGCAGCCAGCGCGCCTCCTCGTGCAGCCCGCGGGCGGAGAGCAACGCGCGCACGACGTCGAGCACCTCGGTGCGCGCGGCAGTCAGGCGCTCGACCTTGCTGGCCGGCATCGGCTGCGCGACCTCCAGCTCGTCGGACTCGCCGGTGGCGAGCGCGCCGCCGCGCGATCGGCGCACGAACCGGCCGCGGAAGCGGGCCTCGACGAACGACAGGCCACGCTCGTCGTCCTCGATGGAGACGTTGAGGTAGGGCTCGCCGCCGGTCAGCCAGCGGCGGCGCCCGCCAGGCGGGTGGCGCAACAGCGCGGCGTCGACCTCGACGAGGGCGGCGCCGAGCGCTGCCGCCTCCTCGAGCGTCGGCAACTGCGCACGCACCACGCCCATGACGGCAAGGCTAGGTCACGCGGTGCGCGGCGGCCACAAAGCGCCCCGCCGTTGCGGGCGACGGCGCCGAATGACACACCGGCCGGGCGTGGCGCGGCTCGCGTGGCTCCTGAGTGTTGTTTCGATCGCGACCTCGGTCGCGCACATGGCGGTCGTGCGCCACGATCGCTGCCTCGAGCACGGTGAGCTGGTCGAAGTGCGCGGCGCGCCGGTCGGCCATGAGGCGGGCGCGAGCACGTCGGTGGCCGCCACCACGGCGTCCGAGCAGCACGACGAGCACTGCCCGCTCGCCAACGCCACCGGCGGTCCGGTCGAGAGCGGACCGCAGTCACTGCTGCTCGATCTCCCGGCCGCGGCGGCGCCACCGGCAGCCGCTCCGTCGGACGCCAACCGCACCACCGTCGACGCACTCGCAGTCGCGCCCAAGCAGGGACCGCCCGTCCTCGCCGCCTGAAGGTGTTTTCGCAGAGACGGCTCGCGGCGCGCCGCGGGCCATCGCTGCCCGCGCCACGCTCGAGGCCCGAGGTCCGTCCATGCCCTGCCGTCTGCACGGCGCCCCCCTGCTGGGCGTCTTGATCCTGCAAGCTCTTGGCGCCGGCGTCGCGCGCGCCGAGGAGCCACCGAGCGCGCCGCCGTCACAGCCGCTCGACGAGGACGAGACCAAGAAGCTCTTGGAGGAGCTCGAGGCGGCAGAGCGGGCGGACCCCCTGCCCTCGCGCACCAACCAGCCGCCCGGCGTGCCCGACCTGTCGCGCGTCAACCTGCTGGCGGGCGCGCCGGGCATCGCCAGCCTCAACCCGGACATCGCCGTCATCGCCGACGTCGCGGCCGCCGCCTTCGGCGTCGCCCAGGCGAGCGTGGCTGCGGCGCCGGAGGAAGACGCGCCGCTGATGACCGGCGGGCACGACCCGACGCACTCGGGCTTCACGCTGCGCCAGCTCGAGCTGGCGCTTGGCGCCAGCGTCGATCCGTTCTTCCGCTTCGACGCCGCCTTGGTCTTCCTCGAGGGCGTCGAGGTCGAGGAGGCGTTCGCGACCACGTTGGCACTGCCACTGAGCCTGCAAGCGCGCGCCGGCATGTTCTTGTCGCGCTTCGGGCGGCACAACGAGCAGCACCCGCACGCGTGGTCGTTCGTGGCGCAGCCGCTCGTCTACGGGCAGCTCATGGGCGGCGACGACCACCGCGGGCTCGGCGCCGAGCTCTCCTGGCTGACGCCGCTGCCCTGGGCGACGACGCTGTATGCGAGCGCGCAGGAGACCGCCGGCGCCTGCTGCTCGCGCACCTTCTCCCCCGAGGCCGACACGCCGGCGGCGTTGCGCACGCCGCTCGATTTGGTCGCGACCGGCGTGGTCGAGCAGTTCTTCCCGCTCGGCGACGACCTGGGCCTGCTCTGGGGCCTGTCCGCCCAGCTCGGACCGGCGCAGTACCTCGGGCCCGATGGGCGCGCCGAGCTGTGGGGCACCGACGTGCTCTTGCGCTACAAGCCGACCGGCACCACCACGCGCTGGTTCGTCGAGTTGCAGGCCGAGGCGATGTTGCGCACGCGCCGCACGGGCAGGGCGGCGCTGTTCGAGCCCTCGCTCGTCGACGGCGGCGCCTACGCACAGCTCATCTACCACCCGGGCCCCGAGCTCGGCGCCGGCCTGCGCGTCGACTGGCTCGACGGTGAGATCGACGACGTCGCGGGCGCGGGCCTCGGGCGCAACAGCGGTCGCCTCGGCGTGGTGCTCGAGTACGCGCCGACGCACTTCTCGCGCTTGCTCGCCGAGGTGAACGCCGGCACGCGCGGCCAAGGCGTCCTCCTGTGGGGCGCCATCGTCAACCTGGAAGTCTCCATCGGCGCCCACGGCGCCCATGCCTATTGAGGGGCCGCGCATGCAGCGAATCGACAGCTTGCTCGCCACCACGGTCACGCTCACCGGGCTCGCCTTCGCGCTCGGCTCCGTGCCCGCGCACGCCAAGATCAACGTCGTCACTACCACCCAGGATCCGGCCGCCATCACGCGCGCCATCGGCGGCGACCGCGTCGAGGTGACGGCGCTGTGCAAGGGCAACCAAGACCCGCACTTCCTCGACCCCAAGCCGAGCTTCATGTTGGCGGTCAACCGCGCCGACCTGGTGTTGGCGATCGGCCTCGACCTCGAGGTCGGCTGGCTGCCGCCGCTCCTGACCGGCGCGCGCAACCCTCGTGTGCTGCCCGGCAGCGCGGGCTTCCTCGACCTGTCGACGCTGGTGACGCCGCTCGAGGCGGTGGCGGTCGCCGATCGCAGCGAGGGGGACGTGCACCCGAAGGGCAACCCCCACTACTGGCTCGACCCCGAGAACGGCCGGCTGATGGCGCGCGGTATCGCGGCCCGGCTGACGCAGCTCGATCCCGCTGGCGCGACCTCCTACGCCGCCAACCTCGCCTCGTTCGAGAAGACGCTCGACGTCAAGCAAGCCGAGTGGCAGCGGGCGCTGGCGCCGCTTGCGGGCAAGCCCATCGTCACCTTCCACAAGTCCTGGCCCTACCTGGCGGCGCGCTATCGCCTGGAGGTGGCCGCCTTCGTCGAGCCGAAGCCGGGCATCCAGCCGACCGCGCAGCACACCGTCGACGTCATCCAGACCGTCAGGGGCAAGGGCATCGCCATCATCCTGATGGAGAACTTCTACGACCGCCGCTCGCCCGACCAGATCGCCGCCCACTCGAACGCCAAGGTGGTGTTCGTGCCGAGCATGGTGGGCGGCGACGCCAAGGTGCAGAGCTACTTCGATCTGTTCGACGCCATCGTCGCCGGCATCACGGCCGCGCTCGGCGCAGGCAGCGGGCCTGCGCCATGAGCCTCGAGCTGCAGATCATCCTGCCCGGCATGCTCGCGTGCCTGTTGTTGACGGGCTTCCTCTCCTACCTCGGGCTGCACGTGCTGGCGCGCGAGGTCATCTTCGTCGACATCGCGCTCGCGCAGATCGCCGCGCTCGGCACTGCGGTGGCATCGTGGCGAGGCGTCGAGCCGCACACGCCCGAGTCGTGGGTGTGGTCGCTCGGCTTCACCTTCGGCGGCGCCGCGCTGTTCGCGCTCACCCGCGGGGTGCGCAAGCAGGTGCCGCAGGAGGCGTTCATCGGCATCACCTACGCGGTGGCCGCCGCCACCGCCATCATGATCGCGCACTACCACCCGCACGGCGACGAGGCGATCAAGGAGATCCTGGTGGGCTCGCTGCTGACCGTCACGGTGCGCGAAGTGGGCGTGACCGCGGCCATCTTCGCGGTGCTCGCCGTCGTGCACGTGGTGTTTCGGCGCCGCTTCCTCTCCATGTCGTTCGAGCACGCGCGCGACGACGACTCCGCGCGCGCCATGCTGTGGGACCTCTTGTTCTACGCCACCTTCGGCGTCGTCATCACCAGCAGCGTGCAGATGGCGGGCGTCTTGTTGGTGTTCTCGTTCCTGATCGTGCCCGCGGTGTTTTCGGCCCTGTTCACCAAGCGCCTGCCGGTGCGCCTGGCTATGGCCTGGGTGCTTGGGGCGGTGGTCTCGGTCATCGGCCTGTGGGGTTCGTTCAAGCTCGACCTGCCAACCGGCGCCACCGTCGTCGTCACCTTCGGTGTCGCGCTCCTCCTCGGCGCCGTCGCCCGCCTCGCCTTGCCCCGCGCCGGAGTTCTGCCAAGCTCGGGCGCATGAAGCCGGACGCCTCCCGAGTCATCGCCGACCTGCGCGAGCTTCGTGCGCTCACCTCCGACGAGCGCGGCGCGCAGCGCGTCGCCTGGGGGCCGGTGTGGCGCAAGGCGCGCGCGTGGTTTCAGGACAAGCTCGCCCGCGACGTCGGTGTCGCCACCACGAGGGACGGCGCCGGCAACCTGTGGGCGAGCGTGCCGGGCAAAGACAAGCGCGGGTTGATCGTCGGCAGCCACCTCGACTCCGTGCCCGGCGGCGGCTGGCTCGACGGCTGCCTCGGCGTGGTCGCCGGCATCGAGGTGCTTCGTCGCATGAAGGCGCGCGGCACGCCGCCCGTCACCGTCCACCTCGTCGATTGGGCGGACGAGGAGGGCGCGCGCTTTGGGCGCAGCCTGGCGGGCTCGGCGGCGGCGGCCGGCACGCTCGACGCCAAGAAGGAGCTGGCGCACCTCAAGGACCGGGACGGCGTGCGCCTGCCGGACGCCATGAAGGACAACGGCGTGCCCCTCGAGGGCATGGCGGACGCGGCGGGCTGGCTGCTCTCGCTCGACGCGCGGGGCTATCTCGAGCTGCACATCGAGCAGGGACCGGTGCTCGAGGCCATGAAGAAACCGAGCGCGGTGGTGCTTGGCACCATGGGCGTCGAGCGGCACAACCTCCGCTTCCTCGGCCAGACCGCGCACTCGGGTGCCGCGCCCATGCACCTGCGCAAGGACGCCTTCCTGGCCGCCGCCGAGTTCGCGCTCGCCTGTCGCGACCTCGCGGCCCAGCACTCGGGCAGGACGCCGCGCACGCGCGCGGTCGCCACCTGCGGTGTCGTCAAGGTGGAGCCAAACTTCGTCACCGCCGTGCCGGGGAGCACCGAGATCTCGATCGACCTGCGCGCGCTCGATGCGCGCGTACTCGCGGCCATGCTCAGCGGCGCACGGCGCGCCTCGCGCGCCGCCGCCAAGCGGCACCGCGTCTCGGTCGAGTGGAGCCCGCTCTTGCACATCACGCCGCGGCCGTTCGACGCCGCGCTGATGCGCCTCATCGGCGAGGCCATCAAGCAGGTGACCGGCGCCGCCGCGCCGCAGATCCCGTCTGGGCCGCTGCACGACGCCTCGGAGATGGCGGGCGTGCTGCCCACCGCCATGCTGTTCGCGCAGAGCAGCCCCGGCATCTCGCACACGCGCCTCGAGGACACGCCGCTGCCGGCGCTCGACAGGTCCATTCGCGCCTTCCTGCTCGCGGTCGACCGTGTGATCGATCGCTGGTGACCGGCTCGCGCAGCGCCGGCACGGGTGCTAGCAGCCGCCCATGCTTGGGGCCCGCGCGGCGGCACGATGCTTGACGACGGCGGCGATGGCGGCGTGCCTGGCCGGCTGCTTCCACCACCAAGCGTACCTGCCTGGCGTCATCGACCTGCGCACCGACGGCAGCGGCCTGCCCACAGCCACCAGGCCACCGACCGTCGATCCGCGCCAGACCAGGAGCGGGGTTGAAGGCTACGTCACCGGCGAAGGCCTGACCGTCGCCGGCGCCGATGTCGACGTCGAGGACCGGCACTACTGGATCGCGGGCCTGATCCCCGTCATCAACGACAGCCCGACGCCCGAGATCGCCGCGGCGCTGGCGTCGAGCGACGCGCTCGTGCAGCTCGAGATCCGTGAGGAGCTGGACATCGTCTCCGTGGTTGGCGCGCTGATCGCGCAGCTCGTGGTGCCCGTCACCGCGTGGGTGGCGCCCCCCTGGTCGTTTGGCCTGCATGCCAAGGCGGTCGCGACCAGGACTGGCGCGCCAACCGGCGCTGCCAGCGCCTCTGCCGCTCCACCGCTGCCCGCAGCGGCTCCCCCGCCGACCCCGCCGCCAGCCCCCGCCGCACTACCGCCGGCCCCGCCCGACCCGCTGGACCCGCTGGAGCGCACGCCATGACGCACCGGAGGTTCTCCGCCCCTTCCCTCGCCCTCGCGGCGCTCATCGCGGCCGCGTCGTCCGGGGGCTGTTTCACCATGCACGCCGATCTGCCCGGCACCTGGCGCGCACCGGCGGCGAGCGAGCCCATCGAGGTGGTCGGGCGCCTCGACGTGACCACCTCGCACACCTGGCTGCTCGGCGGCCTACTGGCGCCGCCGCCGTCCGACCTGTACCGCGCGGCGGTGTTGGCGAAGGTCGAGGCAGCGGGCGGCCACGGCATCGCCAACGTGGTCGTCGACACGCGCTTCACCGGCATCGACGTGATGCTGCGCGCAGTCACCCTCGGCATCGTCGCGCCGCGCACCTACCGCATCAGAGCCGACATCGTGCGCCTGTCGACACCGCCGCCCCCCGGCGCCCCGCTGTTGCGGCGGGAAGGGGCGCGGCCGGCCCCTGCGCCGCCACCCGCGGCGGCAGGTGCACCGTGAGCACGACGCCCCTCGCCGCAGTGCTCGCGCTCGCTGCCGTCGCCGGCAGCGGCTGCGCCCACGTGATCACCATCGAGAGCGAGCCGACCGGCGCCTCCGTCATCGTCGACGGCAAGCACGTGGGCACCACGCCCTTTCAGCTCTCCGAGATCTCGGGCGGGCTCGACCGCGTGCCCGTGGAGGTGCAGCACGCGGGCCGCAGTGCGCGCTTCGCCTACACCACCACGGCAGTCTCCACCGACGCGGCCACGGCCGGCGTGGGCGCCGCCTGTCTCATGTGCCTCGGCGGCGCCGCCGGCGTGGCCGCGCTGCCGCTCGCGGGCTTCGCCGCCGCATCGGGGATCCTCGGCGGAGGAGCGTTGGGCGGGCCGCTGTTCGTCGCGCTCATCATCGGCGGCTATGGGGCCTACTTCGGCGGCATACTGATGGCTTCCTACGCACCCTATGCGCTGGTCGGCACCATCGGCGAAGCCGGGCGCATCGGTCCGGAGCGCATCCACGTCGACCTGCGGCCGGCGGTGCCCGTCGTCACCTCGCAGCCCGGCAACATGGTGGAGCCGTGGGTGGGCCGCACCGTCAAGGTGTCTGGCCAGCGCTACTGACCGGGCGATCCTCGCCGCGCTTCTTGATGAAGCGCGCCGGCACGCCGCCCCAGATCTCGCCCTCGCCCACCTCGGTGAACTTGGGCAGGACCGAGTTGGCGCCGACCACGGCGCCATCCTTCATCACCACGCCGGGGAAGACCGCGGACTCCTGCCCGACGGTGCAGCGCTTGCCGATGTGCACCGGCGCCAGCTTGAGCTGGTTCATCTCGCCCAAGTGGCCGATGACGGTGGCGCGGCCGCCGATGAACACGTCGTCGTCGATGGTGATCATGTCCCAGTCCGACAGTACGAAGGTGTTGATGGTGACGCGCCGGCCGATGCGGGCGCCGAGCGCCGCGTACCACCAGTTGATGAACGGCATGCCGATGACCCAACGCATGAACAGCTCGTTGGCGACGAGCGCCAGGTAGCTGATGGCCGCCCAGCGCACCACCGTCACCGACGAGAAAGGGTAGCTGCCCGGCTTGAAGCGCGACCACGACAGCCACTTGAGGGCGATCACCAGCAGCGAGTAGCCGACGCCCCAGACGGCGAAGGCGAAGGGCAGCGAGGCCGCGGCCCACGCGAGGCCGTAGCTGCGCCAGACCAGCTCCACGCCGAGCGCGGGCGGCACCAGTGCAACGCCGAGCAGCCCGCACGCGATGCAACACAAGATGGCGCTGCCGAGCGCGCGCCCGTACTCGTACAGCCACCCAGGCATCGGTCCCCTCCTGGTCGGGCGCGATCGGCGCGCGACCGGGGGAGACTAGCGCGCCCGTTGCCCTGGGCTCCGTCAGCGGCGCCGCGCGCTCTGCAACGGCGAGGTCATGGTGGTGACGCTGATGATGCCGTCCCTCTCAGCGGCGACCAGGCCCTGCGTGCGCACGATCTCGTCGAGCACCTGATCCCAGGGCACGTTTTGCAGCTTGAGCGTGACCTTGCCGCGAACGTCGTCGGAGATCACCATGTTCTTCTTGCCCACCTCGGCGACCAGGCGCAGCGCGTTCCTGATGTCGGCGTCGAGCAGGTCCATGGTGATCTTCTCGGCGCTACTGCCGTGGCGACGCACGCCGGCGGCGCCGGTGAAGTCGAACGGCACGGTCATGCCGACGTCGCCGCCGCTGTGCTCGGGGAAGCGCCAACTGTGGATGGCGCGCGCCAGGCATTTGGCGAGCACCGGATCGGTCGCGTTCACCGTGACGTCGTTTGGCTTGCCGTCGGGCGCCACCACCCAGTCGCCCGTCGCCACGCCGGCGTAGCCGGTGGCCCTGCCGCACGCGATGACGTCGACGATGTGCTCGGTCACCGGGTCAAGCGGGTCGGGCACGGGCGGCGGCAGGGTGGCGGGCGGGTCGTCGTCGTGCCGCAACGCCTGCCGCTCATCTCGCTCCATCTCCTGCGGTTGCGCCGCCGACCCGTCGACGCCGGCGTCGGCGCCAGCCACGGCGCTCGGCGCCGCCGGATCCCGGCGCAGCGCCCGCACCATCGCGGGAGCGGCAGCGGCACTGCCGACCAGGGCCGCGGCCGCGATCGCCACCAGCCAGGTGCGGTTCGGCGCCGGGGCGTCGAGCGCGGCGAGCGCGGCCTTGGCGTTCGCGAAGCGTCGCTCGCGGGGCGCCAGGCAGCGGGCGAGGAAGTGCCGGAACGCGCGCGACACGGCCGGCAGCGGCGGCAGTTCGCCCGCCGTCGTCGAGGACGAGTGCTCCCACGGCGCGCGCCTGGTCAACAGGTGCACCAGCGTGGCGCCGAGCGCGTACACGTCGGTCGACTCGTCGACGATGCCGGTGAGCTGCTCGACCGGCATGTAGCCGAAGGTGCCGACCAGCGTGCCGCCGGTGGTCTTCTGCACGTCGCGCGCCGAGCCGAAGTCGACGAGGGCGAGCGTGCCGTCGCGCTCGCGCACCAGGTTGGCGGGCTTGATGTCTCGGTGCAGCACCGGCGGCGACAGCGCCTGCAGGTCGGCCAGGATGGACAGCACCTCGCGCGCGATCAGGCGGGCGTCCGCCTCGGTGAAGCGACGCATCTCCAGCTCGTCGGCCAGCGCCGGCCCGTCGACGAAGCGCTGCGCCAGGTAGAGGCGCAGGTGCACGCCGTCGCCTTCGCGGAAGCTGGCCACGAAGCGCGGGATGCGCTCGTGCCGCAACTGTTCGAGCAGGCGCGCCTCGCGCTCGAAGCGCGACAGCGTCTCGGCGTCGGGCACGCGCGCGAACACCAGCTCCTTGAGCGCCACCGGCCCGTCGGCGCCGTGCGCGAGGTACAGGCGCCCATGGTCGCTCTCGGAGAGCACGCGCTCGACCTTGAGGCCGCCGGGCGAAAACGCAACGCCGCAGAAGGCACAGCGCGCGGGCGTGCCGACGTCGTCGCCGGTGGTGCTGGCGCGCGCGCAGCCGGGGCAGCAGCGCACCGCGGGCAAGAGCGCGTCCACCTCCTCTTCGAGGCGCGCCTCGCGCTCGAGCGCAGCCGCGCACTCGGCGCAGGCGCGCACGTGCTCGCGCAGTGCGGCCGCCGACGCGTCCGCCGTGCCGGCGGCGTCGAGCAGCCGGGCCAGCTCCTGGTGGTCGAGGTGGGGGGCGGTCATCGGCTCTCCTCGAGCGCGCGGCGCAGGCGCGCGCGGGTCTCACAGACGATCTGGCGGACGCGCTGCTCCGACAGGCCCACCTGCTTGGCGATAGCGGCGTGGGTGGGCGGCGGGTCGTCGAGCAGCCGGCGAAACACGTGCAAGGCCGACGACGGGACGCGCTCCAACTCGGCCAGCGCGCGCGCCACGCGATCCTTCGCCAGCACGGTGCGCTCGGCGTCGGCGCGATCGTCGACCACCAGCTCGAGCGCGTCGCCGCCCACCTCGCGCTGGCCGTGCTGCTCCCGGCGCAGCGTGGCGGCCAGGAAGCGCGCCTGCGCGAAGGCGAGGCCGGGCAGCTCCACCCGGGCCAGGCGCCCGGCGCGGTCGAGGGCGATGAGGCGCGTCCAGGTGCGCTGGGCCACGTCCTCGGCGTCGTCGAGCGACAGGCCACGTGCCAAGAGGTGCACGACCACGCGGCGGTTGTGCGCCAGCGCGGCGCCGTCCCAGTCGACCGTGGTGGGCCCGGGTGCGACGTCGGCTGGCGGGAGGTCGGCGGGCGCCACGGCGGCTTGCATGACACCTGAACGCCGGGTGGGGCGCAAGCGTATCGAGGATCTGCACGACGCGGAGGCAGCGGGAGAGCGGCGGCACTCCGGAGTGGGCAAGTCCCGCGAGAACCGCTCGGGCGTCGCTCAGGCGCGTTCGCCAGGCCGACCCTTCCCTCGCACGCGCCGAAGTACGGCGCTGGCCGACCCGAGCATCGCGAGCACCCAGCCGTGCGAGGCGCGCTCGCCCTGGGAGGCGCAGGCACACCCTCCAGGAGCAGCGTCCGCGTCGCCCTCGCCCTCGCCCTCGCCCTCACCCTCGCCCTCGCCCTCGCCCTCGCCCTCGCCCTCGCCCTCGCCCTCGCCCTCGCCGACCATGGGGCTGACGTCGTCGACCGCCACCGAGAGGAGCGTGAGAAGCACAGCGTCGCCGCCAACCTGCACCGCCGGCACCAAGTCCGGATAGACGCCGTCGGGGAGGACGCCCTGCAGGTCGAAGGTGTCGATGTCGAGCGCGTTGTTCTCCTCACCGACGACGCCGGAGCGACGTCCGAAGGGGTCGACCGCGGTCTCGTTGAAGACATTGCCCGCGGGGTTCTGTGCACCCGTAAGCGTGGCCTCGACGTCGGCGCTCGTGAGCTGCCAGATCGAGCGATCGCTCGCGCAGGTGGTGGGACAGAGCGCGACAAAGTCACAAAGGGGGAGGCCGTTACCGTCGACGTGGTCGATGGTGCCGTTACAGGTGCCGAACCCTGGGAACTCCTGGTCGCCCTCGAGCGCGACGACGGTCAACGAGCCGCCGCCTCCGCGCATCTCGAACGAGGGGAGCGGCGCTCCGACGTCGTCGCCGATGAACTGCGTGAACAAGAGGCCGTTCGACACCGAGACGGAGCGGATGGTCGGGTCGGCAGGATCGCGGTAGACCACCGCCAGGGCCCACGCGCCGACGTACACGCTGCAGGCTTGCGTTCCGGTGCCGCAGTTTTCGCTCGGAACGAGCCATGGCGCCCCGACCGCAGGCGCCAAGCTGGCGAGGACGAACTCGCCATCGAGCGCCGGCAGGGCGAGCAGCTCGCTCGTCAGGTCGCGCGTGCACTGGAAGAAGCGAAACCCGACGTCGACCATCAAGCAAGGGTCGCCTGCAGCGCTCGGCTGCGCCGACAAGGCGAGGGGCGCCGCGCCGGGCATGGTGAAGAGCACGTCGCGATCCGGCGCGTCGCCCGATCCCCACCAGTACAGGGCGGCGTACTGCAGCTCGGCGTCGTTGACGAGGTCGAGCACCGCGCCGGCGTCGGGCGCGACGGCCGCCGTGCTGGTGACCAGCGACGCGCCGATCACCGCCTCGGCGAGACGGCCCTTGTCCGAGAACGTGGTCGCGAGCGGTACCCCTTCGTTGCTCTGAGCGCCCGCGCGCGCGGCCGCCAGCAGCATCGCGACGATGGCAAGACACGCCGCCGCCGGCGCGACACGACGACCAGGGCGGCGGACGAGCTTGGCGATGCCGGTGAGCGGGCGTCGGCGGCGGCGCCGCGCCAACGCCAAGAGCGCGGCGAGCGCGCATTGCGCCGTGGGCGCCGCCGCACACCCGCGCTCCGTCGCCTCCTCGAAGTCGGCACAAAGCTCCTCGGGAAAGACGCCCTCGTTGCCGGCGGCGTCGACGGCGATGACCTGGAAGCAGTAGGTGCGCACGGCGCCGCCCTCGACGCGAAGCAGCACCGGGCCTTCGTCGTCGACGGCGCCGACGATCTGTGTGTCGATCTCGTAGCCCTTGGTGAACGGGTTCAGGCCGCCGAAGGTGAAGCCGTTGGCTCGGACCTGCGCAGGCTCCCCGTCGAGGAAGCGCGGCGGGTTCTCGTCGGCAGCGTCGCCGATGAGCCACGCGAACGTGTCTCGGCAGGCGCCGCACTGCGGCTCGACGGTCAACGTCTCGGCGGGCTCGACCGTGCCCACGTCGAGCAGGTAGGACGTGGCGCCGTCCGCCGCGCGCTCCTCGAAGGGCAGCTCGACCCGTGTGCCGTCGGCGAACACGCGGGTGAACGCGACGTCGCCGTCTGGCAGCTCGGCATCGGCGAACGCGATCGGTCGCACGTTGGTGGGAGCCGTGGTCCCCGTCGGTGGGAACACCGCGGTGACGGAGGGGATCACTTGGAGCGGCTGCGTTCGCCCTTGAGCCGAAGCCAGTGCGAGCAGGAGGACGGGGAGCATCGTTCGATCGTAGCCGGCCGGCGCGTTCGCGCGCTGGTGCCGCCTCCTGGCGGCACGTCCGTTCGTGCAGCCAGGAAACGCCCGGCCAGTGGGAGCCCCGCGACGCGAACGGCCGCTCGAGCTGCGCCCCTAGCTTTGGTCGCCGTCGAACCAGGGATCGGTCGGGCCCGCAACGACGGCGCCACCGATGGGGTAGCTGGCGTCGCTGCGGCACAGGATGCGCTTGCGGACCACGCGCCTTTCCCCGAGCACCTCGGCGACCGCGCTGAGGGCGGCAGCGTCGCGCTCGGTCGGTGAGCGCGTCCACTTGGCCTCCATCAGCTCGAAGCGACCGCCGCGGTGGATGAGGAAGTCGGCCTCACGGCCCCGGTCGCGCCAGAAGTGCAGCGACACGCCGCCCTCCGTCGCGCGCTGCCGCTTGCGCAGCTCGGCGCACACGAAGGTCTCCCAGATGGCACCGACATACGGCGAGCGCAGCAGCTCCTCCTCGGTGCGAATGCCGAGCAGCCAGGCCATGAAGCCGGCGTCGCCAAAGTAGAGCTTGGGGCTCTTCACTACCGAGCGGGTGCCGTTGGCGAACCACGGCTCGAGCAGAAAGACCTGGTTCGACGCCGCCAGCACGCCGAGCCACTGGTTCGCGGTGGGCGAGCTGACGCCGACATCGCGCGCCAGCTCCGCCTTGTTGAGGAGCTGGGCCGAGCGCAAGGCGCACGCGCGCACGAAGCGCTCGAAGTCGCGCAGGCTGCCGACGTTCAGCATCGAGCGGACGTCGCGCTCGAGGTAGGTCGCCAGGTAGGAGCGGTAGTAGTCGCCGGCGTCGAGCGTGGGATCGTCGTAGAGCTCGGGGTAACCGCCGCGCAGCAGCGCTTGCTCGACCGTGATGCCAGGGAGCGCTGCGTGGATCTCGACGAACGAGAGCGGCTCGAGCTCGGAGACGGCGACTCGTCCGGCGAGCGCCGGTCAGCACGACCACCGGGCGTTGTGCCGCGGCGCGGGCGATGGTTGCGCTGAAACCCCTGTTAGGGCGTGTCCCTGAACTCCCCAGGGCCCCCACCCTCAAGTCAACTCGTCGACGTCAAGCTCCTCCCCCGAAATCGGGGGAGCTGTCGAGGTCCATTGACTCCACGGGGAGGGGGCCTCGCAGCACTTCAGGGACACGCCCTAGTCCAGTTAGTTGCACATTCTGAGTCACAGCCCTGCAATGGGCAACTCGACGCCTTCTGGCCCGCGGCCCCGTGTTCGTGGGGTCGGTCGTGTGGGGCCGTGGCGGCCCTTGGCGCGCTCGGGTGTGTCGCGCGTGTGCTCGCCGCAGCGGGCCGCCGTCCGTGCCTTGGCGCGTAACGTGCTTCGGAGCGACAGATGACGCCCACTCTCCTCGTCGCCGGCCTGCTCATCCAACAACTGCAGGGCACCCCGACCTTTGCCACGCACGACGCGAGCTGTCCGACCCTCAACGAAGACCTCGGCTGGATCCCGGGGGGCGAGCTGGTGCCGCCGCCACACGACGCGCGCTCCGCGGCGCTTGGTTCCGCCTGGTGGATCGCGGAGGCGCCCGGCCACGAGCTCACGGGGGTCGTTGGCACGGTACAGGCGCCCGCGGGGCGCGCGGCCGTCGACCCGGCCTCCGTGCACATCATCGGGCGATCGGCAGCGGTCCGGGTACCGGACGACGCACAGCCGGGCGACGTCTATCGCCTGACGACGCAGCAGATCTCGCTCGAGACCAGCAGCGAGGTCACCATCACCGCGGAGTTGCTGGTCGTCGAAGAGCCGAGCACTCCGCCGTCGACTCCCGAGGCCTTCGCCATCGTCGACGCCTCCGTGGCGCTGGGCGAGCTGTCAGCAGACTGCGGTGGGGAGTGCATCGACGAGGGGAACGACTGCACCGACGGTCCCGGTGGCATGGAGGTGCCAATGGCCGTGACGCTGTCGCTTTCGGGCGGCCCGGTGGTGCTCTCGGTAGCCGACACGCAGATGTTCACCGACGACCACCGGAGCAACGTTCATTTCTATGACGCGGACTCGATGCTCGTCGACCCGGCCGCCACGGACACGCTCAACCTGGTCGCAGGCATCGGCTGTGTCGGCCTCGCGCCGTCGCTCCACATCGTCGCCTGGGACCCGCACACCCTCGAGGTGGTCGCTTCCCAGACGATTGAGGGCGATCCGCTGCCGCGCCCGCCCGGCACCGAGGAACTGGCGACCTGTGACGGCGTCTTCGGCGCGTGTGGGTGCGATGCGAGCACGCACACCGCGCCGGGGAGCACGGGCGCGGCCGCGGCCACGCTCGCGCTGTGCTTCGCGCTGCTGCTGCGTCGGCGATGATCGTGCCGCTGCGCTCGCTCGCCCGGCCAGTGCCGCGGGTGTGGCTGTTGCCGTCGCCGGCGAAGGCGCGCCGCCGGGCGCTCGAGGCTGCCAAGCCGTAGGGTCGAGCCGGGCCGAGGGCGGGCGCCGACGGGGCGCGTCTGCCCTGCAGGAACCGCTGCGACCGTGCGGGCGTAGGGCTCGCGAGCCTTCGATGAACAATCGCGATCGTCGTCACGCGATGCCCTGCCCCGTGGCGCTATTGCCGGGCCACGCGCGTCGAAAAGCCGTCACCTCGGCCCCTCAAGGGGTCCCCGTCTGCGCCCCCCGAGCTCAAGTCGGCCGACGCGTTCTTGGCGTTTCGCGGGCTGCGTTCCCTCGGCAAGCTCGCCGACGCGATCTTCCCTCCGGGGCTGTTTCGCGATCTCGCCCACGCCGTGCTGCTGGCCGGCGTCGAGAACCTGAGCCGCACCGGCGGCCCCGCCGTCCAGGAGGCGATCCAGGGGGTCGCGTCTGCTGCCGCCATCCGCCGCGGCTTGGTGCCGGCAAACGTCCTCGAGAAAGCCACCTCGCCCGGGCAGAAAGCAGCGCTCTTGCAGGCCGCAGAGAGCGGCGACCTCGCCACTATGAAGTCGATCCTCCGGCACAACAAGAAGAAGCCGGTCGAGGCGCCGCCCACGAAGCCGGCCGCACCGATCACGACGAGCGCGCCCGCCGAGCGGAGCGCGCTGCAGTCGCATGTCGACGCGCTCGAGGCCATGGTGAGGGATCTCGAGAAGGGCGTGAGGAAGAGCCCGCCGATCCCCTCTGACGACATCAGCCTGGCCATCGCCGACGCCATGCGGCCGGTCTACGAGGACCTCCGCAGCGCCATGGGGCCGACCAAGCAAAGCTCGGTGCGCACCACCCGGGAGCAGCTCGAGGCGGGAGGCAACGAGGAGGCGCTGCGCCTCAAGGAGTCGCTGTCCGACCTTCACGGCAAGGTGTTGAACGGCCTCGAAGACGCCGCTCGGGGGCGCCGCGCGCAGTACCTCGACCAGGATCTCGCCGCGCTCATGCAGCTCCTCGAGAAGCTGCGGGCGCTCAAGGGATGATGGACGCCGGTTCTCGCATCCTCACGGTGCTCGAGCGCACCGTGAGGATGGCACGCCGCTGTACTCCGACGACGTGGTCGGCGAGGTCCTTGCCCTCATGCTGCTCGGCACCGGCGCCGAGGAGCTGGATCCGATCTCGTCGCACCTCGTGGTCGCGTTCGCGCAGCGGGCCGGCATCGCCCGTGGCACAGATGGTGCGCAGGTCGGCGCGGCGGTGCGTGCGTACTTGGCGGCTCATCCGCTGCCGCCGGACCTCGCCACGGAGATCACGCAGGTGCTTCGAGAGTTGCTCACGGAGGCCTCGCCCGGCGCCGATCGCGCGGCGCGCGCCCTCGGTGAGGCCCGGGGAGCCCTCGATCATGTTCCCGTCGGCGCGCGCGCACCCGCACCGAGCGCGCAGCGGATGGGCGTGCTCGGCCGCTTTGGGCTCGAGGTGAAGAAGCCGTCTGGGTGACCCCGCGCGCGCTCGGCAGCGCTACTGCCGTGCTACCTCACGACCACGCGAACCCAGTGCAGCACGCGCGCGCTGTGGCGGGGATAGAGGTCATGCAGGCGAACCTCTTGGCTGCCCGCGCGATCGGCGACCAGCTTGTCCGAGCTGGCTGACGGCAGCACAGAGTGCCAGGTGCCGTGCTCGGTGCCGGGTGCGTCGGCGGCCACCAGCGTGAGCCAGTACTGCTGACCCGCCGGAGCCACCAGCGGCTGGTTGTACCGCACGGCGATCTCCTCTCCCACCGTGAAGGTCGTGCGATCGAGCGCGAGCTGTGGCGCAGGGGTGGTCGGCTCGGGAGACGCAGCGCCGTCGACGAGCTGCCAGGTGACAAGCTGCTTGCGATAGGGCTCGGCGACGCCGAAGAGCCAGTCGAGCCCCTCGATGGCGGGGCTGACGAACCACAGGCCGAGGATCTTCGAGCTCGTGCCGATGGCGGGCGCCTTGACGCACGCTTCGACGAGGTAACCGTAGTAGGTCGAGCGCTCGCGCCGCTCGCGCACCTCGTTCCAGCGCCACTTGCCGTGGGTCTCGTCCGCCGGCGTGACGTCGACGATCTCGACGCGCGGCGCGCTGCCGTCCTCGGTGTACAGCACCTCGGTCGGCGCCAGCGCCTCGCGCGCGAGCGCGAGGACACGCATGCCGCCCAGCACGGTCTTGACCTCGTCCATGCTGTAGGTCGACGAGAAACGGTCGGCCTCCGTGACTAAGCAGGCGCGCTCGCCTTGCCAGGACGTCAGCAGCACCGCCGTGTCGGCCGAACCGGCGGCCAGGGCGCCCTCGCCGAGCGGCGCCCCGCCAACGAGCGCCCCCCGCTTCACCTGACCCGAGAGTGGCTGGCCCTTGGCTCTGAGGTGCTCCTGCTCGCCACCGACGGTCGTCCGAAAGCCGTAGTACTCGCCCACCGCGGCGCAACCGGACGAGAGGGCAAGGACGATGGCGGCGACGAGCGTGCGTGCGCGGGTGCTCAAACTGGCGGGCGGGACCACGTGGGCGCATCGCCGGTCAAGCGTCGGAGCGCCTGACGCCACGCGCTCAGGGGCAGCCGCGGCGTGCCCCTTGCGCGCCATGCCGCTGGCGCCGACAATCCTCGGCATGGTGGCGGGGGACGTGCAGTTCGGCGAGGTGACGACGAGCACCATGCGTCTCTGGCGCGGTGACGACGACATCATTCGCGCCGTCAGCTATGCCGGTGCCCACATGACGCTCGAGGACGCCGTCGAGAACATCCAGGCCTGCGCGAGGCTCGCCGGGCAGCGGCGCCTGCCGGTGCAGGTCGACCTGCGCCCGATCGGCTCGGCCGACAGCGCCGCGCGCCGCTACTACGCCGGCGGCGAAGTGGCCGAGGTGTGCTCCGTGGTGGCGCTGCTCATCGGTTCGCCGGTGAGCCGCGTGTTGGGGAACTTCTTCCTCACGGTGGACCGCCCGGTGGCTCCGATGCGCCTGTTCACCGACGAGGCAGAGGCCCTGGCCTGGCTGCGTCGCTTCCTGCCCACGCCGGGAGGCGATCGATGAGCGCCGTCGATCCCGGCTACTCCAGCGTCCTGGAGACCCGCACGAACATCGCGCGTCTGCGGGAAGACGGGCTGCTCTCTTCGATCGTGAAGCAAGGCGCCTACCAGACGCTCGAGGACGCCGTCGCCAACGTCGAGGCCTGCCGCACGCTCTCGCCCGACCGAGCGCGCCCGCTGCTCGTCGACCTCCGCGCAGGGGCTGGGATCAACGGCGCGGCGCGGGCCGATTACGCCAGCCCCGAGGCCGCACCGGTGATCGCGGCCATCGCCATCGTCGTGGGATCGCCGGCGAGCCGAATCCTCGCGAACTTCTTCATCGGCCTGAACCGCCTGCCGTTGCCCACCCGCCTCTTCACCGAGGAGGAGGCCGCGGTGGCCTGGCTGCGCGGCTACCTGGCATGACCGACGCGCGCGTCGACGCGATCATCGAGCTGCTGGTGCGCTTGGCCGGCGGCGACCTGACGGCGCGCGGCGTGCCGTCGCCGGCCAGCGACGGCCTCGACGCCGTCGTCGTCGGGCTCAACATGCTGGCCGAGGAGCTCGGGGCCCGGGTCGAGGCGCTGCAGGCGTCCGAGGCGGAGCTGCGCGCGCTCAACGAGGAGCTGGACGCGCGCGTGCGCATGCGCGCACTCGCGCTGTCGCGCAGCGAGGCCCGCAGCGCGGCGCTGCTCGCGGCCATCCCCTTCGTGCTGTTTCGCCTCGACCACGAAGGACGGGTGCTCGATAGCCACGTGCCGGGCGGCGCTCCACTCAGCTCGCCGCCAGCGGACCTCGTCGGCAAGACGCTCGAGGACATCCCCTCGATCGACCCCGCCGTCCGGGCGCGCTTGCGCGTAGCCATCGACCAGGCGCTGGCCACCTCGGCGCCGCAGCGGTTGGAGGCGCCGGGACAGGGTGGCCTTCCCGGCATCTGGGAGACCCTGGTCGTGCCGGTCGGCCAGCGGGAGGTGATGTGCGTTTCTCGCGACGTCACCCAGGAGCGCGAGGCCGCCGCTCGGATCGAGGCCGCCCTGCGCGAGAAGGAGGCGCTGCTCCGCGAGATCCACCACCGGGTGAAGAACAACCTGCAGGTGGTCTCGAGCATGATGCGGCTCCAGCTCGGCGGCCGGACCGACCCCGAGCTGGTCGTCTTCGTGACCGAGAGCCAGGCGCGCATCGCCGCGCTGGCCCTGGTGCACGAACACCTGTACCGGTCCGACGATCTGAGCCAGGTGGGGTTCGGCGCATACGTGCAGACCCTGGCCGCCAACCTGCTCAAGGCCTACGGCGCCGCCGAGGGGCGCGTCGCGGTGAGCGTCGAAGCCGGCGGCGACTCGCAGCTTCCCATCGACCAGGCCATCCCCTGCGGCCTGATCGTGACCGAGGCGATCTCGAACAGCCTCAAGCACGGCTTCCCGGGTGAGCGGCACGGGCACATCTCGATCGAGCTCGCATCGACGAGCGAGGGCCACCGGCTCACCGTGCGCGACGACGGCGTGGGGCTGCCACCGGGCCTGGAGGTCCACCGGCTGCGCTCGCTCGGCCTGAAGCTGATGCACCAGCTCGGCCGACAGCTCGGCGGCACGCTCGAGCTGCGCGGCGCGCCCGGCACCGAGATCTCCTTGGCCTTCCCGCGGCCGGAGATCGCGCCGATGACGGCTCCTGCGCCCCGATCCTGACACCGTCCGCCGCGCCCGGCTCCCCCTCAAGCCCCGCGCGGCCGCCGCGCGGCGACCGCCTGGAGGGCCTCGGCCACCAAGTTGCGCACCTCCTCGTCGACGAAGGGCTTGAGGACCATGCCCTCGGGCCGCGCGGTGGCGGCGCGACGCTGCGTCGCCGGGTCCGCGTTGCCGGTGACGAAGACCACGGCCCCGGCCCAGCTCTTCCGGAGCTCCTCGGCGACCGCGATGCCGTCGTCGCGCCCGAGGCCCACGTCGAGGAGCACCAGGTCGGGATCGTCACGCTTGACTGCGGCCATGACCTGCGCGGCGTTGGCTGCGGTGTCGACCACCTCGTGGCCGGCTTGGATCAGGATCGCCTCGAGATCGAGCGCGATGATCGCTTCGTCCTCGGCAATAAGGATGCGCGCCATGACGGCTGGCGATGCTAGCTCAACGCTCGGGGACGCGTGCCTGACGGTGCGGGCCTTCGTCGTGAGCCAATTCGCGCAGCCGGAGCGCCCCTTGCGCGCCGACGCGCTCGAGTCGAGGATCTCGGCATGATGTCGGTGGCAGCGCAGTCGGGCGCGATCGCGACGCGCACCATGCGCATCTGGCGCGGGGAGGACGGCATCATCCGGGCCGTCAGCCTCGCCGGCGCGCACAATGCGCTCGTGGACGCCGTGGAGAACATTCAAGCGTGCGCGAAGGCCGGCGGTGAGAAGCGTCGGCCGGTGCTGGTCGACTTGCGTCCGCTCGGCTCGGCCGACGGCGCTGCGCGCGGCCACTACGCCGGCCCCGAGACCGCCCGGGTGTTCACCGCGGTGGTGCTGCTGATCGGATCGCCCGTGAGCCGCATGGTAGGGAACTTCTTCCTCACGGTGGACCGCCCACTGGTTCCGCTGCGCCTGTTCACCGACGAAGCCGAGGCCCTGGCCTGGCTGCGTGCCTTCCTTCCCGAACAGGGAGGCGCTCGATGACCGCAATCGACCCGACCGAGCCCGGCGCGCTCGAGACCCGCTCGAGCATCTGGCGCCTGCGGCAGGACGGCCTGCTGCACTCGGTCGTCAAGCCAGGCGCCCATCACACACTCGAGGACGCGGTCGCCAACGTCGAGGCTTGCCGAACGCTTTCGCCCGGCCGGCGACGCCCGCTCCTCGTCGACATCCGGCAGGGGCCAGGGGTCGACCGCGCCGCGCGCACCTATTATGCCGGGCCAGAAGGCGCCGGGGTGGCCACGGCGACGGCCCTCCTGGTGGGCTCGCCGACGAGCCGCATCGTCGCGAACTTCTTCCTCGGCCTGAACCGCATGCAGATCCCCCTGCGTCTCTTCACCGACGAGGAGGCCGCGGTGGCCTGGCTGCGCGGCTACTTGGAGTGACCGACTCCTCCTCGTCAATGAAAGTCGCGTGACGCAAACGGCAGCTCGAGCTGTGAGCGCGCCTCGCTGCCGAAGGTGCCCGGCGCGGGCCGCACCTCGGTGACCGCGTGCGCGATCAAGTGCACCACGATGCTCTGCCGCTCGACGACACCCTCGACCAGCAGGAAGTGCGCGTTCACCACCGTGGCACGCCAGCGGTCGAAGTCCCTGCCCCAGACGATGACGTTGACGTGCCCATGCTCGTCCTCGAGCGTGACGAAGCAGGTGCCGTCCGCCGTGCCCGGGCGCTGCCGGCCGATGACCAGGCCGAGCGCGCGCACGCGACTGCCGTGCGGCGCCTGCGCCACCTGCGCCGAGGTGAGCGCGCCGGCCAGCTCGGGCGGCAAGGCGGCGCGCAGGTGGCGCATCGGGTGGTCGTCGAGCGACACGCCCGTGCCCTGGTAGTCGAGCAAGAGCAGCTCGGCGGCGGGGGGCGGCGCCAACAGGCCGCGCACGTCGTCGTCCGGCAGGTGGCGCAGCAAGGGCGGCGTGTCGTGCGCGGTCATCGAGGCCCAGACGGCGGCGCGCCGGTGCGGCGCCAGCGAGTCGAAGGCGCCGGCGCGCGCGAGCGCCCCCGCCGCCTTCTTGTCGAGCCCCTTGCCCTTGCCTGACGAGCCGCGAGAGAGGCGGCGCGACACGTCGGCGACGTCGGCGAAGGGCCCGCGCGCCTTGCGCTCCGCCTCGATGGCGCGCCCGAGCTCCTCGGCGAGCCCGCGCACCAGCCGCAGGCCCACGCGCAGGGCAGGCGGCTCCGAACGTGGAACGGCCCTCCCCGCAGGGGAGGGATCTAGGGTGGGGGCGTCGGGAGCCCGGCAGGACGGCTCCAGCGTGTGGTCCCAGTCCGAGTGGTTCACGTCGACCGGCCGGGCGGGCACGCCGTGGCGCTGCGCGTCCGCGATGATCTGCGAGGGCGAGTAGAAGCCCATCGGCAGCGAGTTCAGCAAGGCGCACGCGAAGTGCGCCGGGTGGTGCGTCTTCAGCCAGGCCGAGGCGTAGACCAGGATGGCGAAGCTGGCCGCGTGGCTCTCGGGGAAGCCGTACTCGCCGAACCCCTTGATCTGCTCGAAGATGCGCTCGGCGAATTCCCGAGAGACACCGCGCGCCTGGAAGCCGTCGATCAAGCGATCTCGATGGCGCAGCAGCTTGCCGCTCTTCTTCCAGGCCGCCATGTCGCGCCGGAGCTGATCGGCCTCGCCGCCCGTGTAGCCCGCGCCCACGATGGCGAGCTTCATCACCTGCTCCTGAAATAGCGGCACGCCCAGGGTGCGCTCGAGGATGGGGCGCAGGCTCTCGTGGGGGTACTCGACCGGCTCCTCGCCGTTTCGCCGCCGCAGGTAGGGGTGGACCATGCCGCCCTGGATGGGGCCGGGGCGGATGATCGCCACCTCGACCACCAGGTCGTAGAAGCAGCGCGGCTGCAATCGCGGCAGCATGGCCATCTGCGCGCGACTCTCCACCTGGAAGACGCCGATGGAATCCGCGCGGCACAGCGCGTCGTACACCGCCGGGTCCTCGGGCGGGATCGTGTGCAGAAACAGCGGTTCGCACGCGGAACCTCTCCCTCTGTCGAGGTTGAGCAGGTCCATGCACTTCCTGATGCACGTCAGCATGCCGAGGCCGAGCACGTCCATCTTGAAGAGGCCGAGCGCCTCCACGTCGTCCTTGTCCCAGGGCAGGATGGTGCGCTTGTCCATGCGCGCGGGCTCGATGGGCCCGAGCGTGGTGATGGGGTCTTCCGTCAGCACGAAGCCGCCGACGTGGATGCCGAGGTGGCGTGGGTGGCCTTGCAGGCGCTGCGCGATGCGCAACGTCTCCGAGATCTTCCTCTCGGTCACGTCGAGACCTGTCTCGGCAAGCGCCCGACGCAGCTCCGGTTTCTTCATTTCACCAAAGCTCGAGTGCAACATGAGGTCGGCGATGCGGCCGGTCTGCGCCTCGGTGAGCCCGTAGACCTTGCCGACCTCGCGCACCGCCGAGCGCCCGCGGTAGGAGATGACCTCGCTGACGAGCGCCGCGTGGTCGCGGCCGTATTTGTCGTAGATAGCCTGGATCACCTCCTCGCGCCGCTCGTGCTCGAAGTCGACGTCGATGTCGGGGGGCTCGCCGCGCTCCTTGGACAGGAAGCGCTCGAACAACAGGCCCATGCGCACCGGGTCGATGGAGGTGACGCCCAGGACCCAGCAGACCGCGCTGTTGGCCGCCGAGCCGCGGCCTTGGCAGAGGATGCCCTTGTCGCGCGCGATGTCGACGATGTCTTTGACGGTGAGGAAGTAGGGCGCGACGTCGAGCTCGGCGATCAGCACAAGCTCGTGCTC
Source organism: Deltaproteobacteria bacterium (assembly GCA_016177705.1). Classification (GTDB taxonomy): domain Bacteria; phylum Myxococcota; class UBA727; order UBA727; family VGSZ01; genus JACOUT01. Next base: position 467,152 of record JACOUT010000009.1, on the reverse strand, counting down.
GAGCTGCACGCCCACCTCGGGCGGCACGCCGTCGGAGTAGCGCTGCAGGGCGCCTTCGTGCACGGCCGCGCGCAGCAGGGTGTTGGCGTCGGGAGAAGAAGAAGAAGAAGAAGAAGAAGAAGAAGAAGTTGGGGCTTGTCGTGGTTCCTTCGTCTGCGGTGGCTGCTCTCGCGAGAGCAGGCCGTCGTGCCTTGTTGATGATGGCTCCCAGCCCTGTGCTCCCCCGGCCCCCCTCCTAGATCCTCCCCCTGCGGGGGAGGCCGTGCCACCTTCGCAGCACGAACCCGGAACGGCCCTCCCCGCAGGGGAGGGATCTAGGGTGGGGGCGGTCGTGCCTGGCAGCGGCGTCGTGCCTGGCAGCGGCGTCGTGCCTGGCAGCGGCGTCGTGCTCGGTGTCTCATGAAGGCACCGCGGCATGCTCTCGCGAGAGCAGCGATCGTCGATGACGGCGGGAGAACAAGCCCCATCTTCTTCTGCCTTTCCGCCTTCTGCCTTTCCGCCCTCTGCCTCCTCCCCCGCGCGCCGATAGGTCGGGAACCGATACCTGAGCTGCCCAAGCTCGAAGGTGCACGCGTCCGCCACCTCGCGGGTGCGCAGCAGCCACGCCTCTACCTCTTGGGGGAGCGCGCCGCGGCCCCTCGCCAGGATGGCCAGCTCCTCTGCGCCCCGCATGCGCGCGTGCGCGTTCGGTAGCAGGCGCTGGCCGGCGCCCTCGAGCGTCAGGTGCTGGCGGATGCAGGTGAGCACGTCGTGCAGGCGCTTGTCGGCGGCGTCGACCAGGAAGGGCCGGGCGGTGAGCGCGATGGGCACGCCGAGCCTCGCGCTCGCCTCCCGCGCGAACGCCAGGCGCGCCTTGTCCTCGGGGGTCTTGTGGAAGGCGACGCCGAGCGACAGGCGGGCGCCGAAGGCGTCCTTGAGCTCTTCGAGCACGGTGGGCGCAAAGGGCGGCAAGGCGAGCGCGTACAGGCCCTCGGCGCGCGCGAGCACGCGCTCGAGCTTGTGGTCGACGTCGTCCTTCTCGAGTCCCTCCTTGGCGAGCGTCAAGAGCTCACAGAGGTTGGCCCAGCCACCAGCCGAGGCGGCGTGCAGCACGAGCGCGCCCTCCTGCAAGAGCAACTCACAGCCCGCGATGACGCGCACGCCGTGCTCGCGCCCCGCACCGAAGGCGCGCACCACGCCAGCCACGGTGTCGAGGTCGCAGACGGCGATGGTGTCCTGGCCGAGCAGCGCGGCACGCGCCACCACCTCCTCGGGCAGCCCTGCCCCCGGCCAGGCGGCCTCGGCGTCCAGCAGCGAGGCGCCGTCGACGGCGCCGGTGCCCTCGACGGTGATGCCCGAGAACGCGGTGCGCGCGCACAGCTCGACGAAGGCGTTTGGTTGCATTGCTCGAGCGCAGCATGCCAACTGAACGTCTGTTCAGCAAGATCGCGTGGTTTACGGATTCCGCATTACGTAAACTGCGATCTTCTCGCTCGATCCGCGGGTGACCGCCGCACCTTTTCGGGCACCCACGACCGCGGGTCTCCCTCGCACAACGCCCGCGACGGGCGCCACGGAGGACCGATGCGACGCCTGATCACCCCCGCCCTGCTGCTCCTTGCCCTGCTCGCGCCGAGCGCTGCGCTCGCCAACAAGGACGGCGCCAAGCACGAACGGCCCAAGCGCCACCTGGTGTGGGTCTACGACGACAACGGCGACGGCAAGCTCGACGAGGCCGAGCGCGCCAAGCTGCAGGCGGACAAGGCGCAACGCAAGACGGCGAGGAAGGCCAAGGTCGACGGCAACCACGACGGCACCATCAGCCCCGAGGAGCGCGCGGTCGCCAAGGACGTCAAGCGCCACCAGCGCGCCGAGCGCAAGGCCGAGCGGCTGGCGAAGTTCGACGGCAACAAGGACGGCTCGCTCGACGCCACCGAGCGGGCGCGCGCCAAGGCGGCCAAACAGGCGGCGTTCGACAAGAACAAGGACGGCACGCTCGACGCGGCGGAGACGACGGCCGCACGGGCGGCGGCGCGGGCGAGGGTGCAGGGCAAGTGAACGGCAGGCGCGGGGGATCGGGGCGGATCCCCCGTGCCGAGCGGGCGTTTGGCGGGGTAAACGGCGGCCTCCGCTGGAGGTCGTATGGCCAACCGCCGCCGTTTCGGGATCGTCGCCGCCGCCCTGCTCGCCCTGCCCGCCACGCTGGCGCCCCAGGCGCAAGCCGCGGTGCCCCTGCACGCCGGCCTCGGCGGCCCGCGCGACTATGGCACCGACTGCCTGTCGCCAAACGACGACGGCTCCTCGGCCGCCATCGACATCACCTCGGCCTTCCCCTCGGGCCTGCGCTTCTTCACCGGCACGCACACCCAGGTGTTCGTCAACACCAACGGCAACATCACCTTCAGCGGCGCCGAGCCCATCTACACGCCCAACGCGTTCCCGGTGGCGTCGCGGCCGATGATCGCCGCCTACTGGGCCGACGTCGACCTGCGCCCCCAGGACGACGGCGACTGCCGTGGCCTGGCGTCCTACACCGGCGAGCGCGGCGACGGCGCCTGCCAGAGCCCGACGCACAACGGCGCCTGGTGGAAGCTGCAGCCGGGCCAGATGACCATCAGCTGGGACCTGGTCGGCTACTACAGCTGCAACCTCGACCACGTGATGGACTTCCAGATGATCCTGACGGCCGTCGAGGCCTCGGGCTGCGGCGCCGGCGAGGGTGACTTCGACGTCGAGTTCCGCTTCAACCGCTGCGAGTGGACCACGGGCGATGCGAGCGGCGGCTCGAGCGGTTTTGGTGGCACGGCGGCGCAGGTGGGCTTCGACGCCGGCAACCTGACCGACTTCGTGCAGATCCCGGGCTCGATGACCGCCGACATCAACAACATCGTGTGCAACGACTCGAACGTCGGCGAGCCCGGCCGCTGGGTCTTTCAGATCCGCGGCGGCACCGTCGTGTGCCCCGACTCCGGCGAGGCCTGCGACACCGGCCAGCAGGGCGTCTGTGGCCTCGGGCGCACGAGCTGCGTCGGCGCCGGCACCGAGTGTCGCGCGGTGGTGACGCCGACCGACGAGAGCTGCAACGCGCTCGACGACGACTGCGACGGCACCATCGACGAGGACGCGCCCTGCGACAACGGCGGCATCTGCGACAACGGCGTCTGCCTCGGGGCCTGCAACGAGGTGAGCTGCCCGGGCATCGACGAGGCCTGCGTCGACGTCACCTGCGAGGCGGGCTTCCGCTGCGTCGCGGGCGAGTGCGTCGACGCCTGCGCAGGCATCACCTGCCCGGCCGGCACCGACTGCCGCGCCGGCCGCTGCGTCGAGTCGTGCGCGGGCTTCTCGTGCGACGAGTGCAGCGTGTGCGTGCGCGGCGTCTGCGAGGCGCGCTGCAGCGGCGACTCCTGCGGCGCCGGCAACACCTGCCTGCCAAACGGCCGCTGCATCAGCGACAGCTGTGCGGCGGTCACCTGTGAGCCGGGGTTCTTCTGCGAGGACGGCGCCTGCGTCGACGCCTGCGCGGGCGCGGTCTGTCCCGAGGGTGAGACCTGCGTGGGCGGCCAGTGCGTCGACGAGAGCGCGCCGCCGCCGCCGCCGCCGCCCGACGACGGCGATGATGACGGCGGCGATGACGGCATCGATCTGGACGGCGACGGGACGGCCGACCCGGCGGGCGGCAGCGGGGACAGCGACGACGCGGCGGCCGACGGCGGCGACGCGGCGTGCTCTTGCCGCAGCTCGGGTCAGGGCGCCAGCACCGCCGCGCTCGCGCTCGTGCTCCTCGGCGCGGCGCTGCTGCGCCGTCGGCGATGAGCGGCGCCGGCTCGCAACTGCGCGACCCGCCCGCGTCGGTGGTGCCGCTGCTCGACGAGCTGCGCCGCTTCATGGACGAGCGGGTCAAGCCGCTCGAGCGCGCCGTCTTGTCGCAGCCCTTCGTCGAGTCGTTGCCGCTGTTGCGGCCGCTGCGTGAAGAGGCCAAGCGCCGCGGCCTGTGGGCGCCGCAGATGCCCAAGGCGTGGGGGGGCCAGGGCCTCTCGATGCTCGAGCACGGCTTCGTCTCCGAGGTGCTCGGCGCCGTGCCGTTCGCGCACTGGGTGCTCAACTGCCAGGCGCCCGACGCCGGCAACATGGAGATCCTGCTGCACTTCGGCACGCCGGCGCAGCAGGAGCGCTTCCTGCGCCCGCTCGTCGAGGGTGCCGTGCGCTCGTGCTTCTCCATGACCGAGCCCGATCGCCCGGGCTCGAACCCGACCTGGCTCGAGACGCGCGCCCGGCGCGACGGCAGCGGCTGGGTCATCGACGGCACCAAGTGGTTCACCTCGTCGGCCGACGGCGCGGCCTTCGCGGTGGTCATGGCCGTCACCGACGAGGACGCGCCGCCGCACCGGCGCGCCAGCATGCTCTTGGTGCCGATGGACACGCCGGGCGTGCGCCTGGTGCGCAACATCTCGGTGATGGGCCACGCGGGCAGCGACTGGCCAAGCCACGCCGAGCTCGCCTACGAGGGCGTGCGAGTGCCGGCGGACGCCGTGCTCGGCGAGGTCGGCGCCGGCTTCGCCATCGCCCAGGAGCGCCTTGGGCCCGGGCGCATCCACCACTGCATGCGGTGGCTCGGCGTGTGTGCGCGCGCCTATGAGCTGCACGTCGAGCGCGCCGCCACCCGGCCGTTCGCGCCCTTCGTGCCGCTCGGCGCGCTGCAGATGGTGCAGGAGCAGATCGCGCTCTCGCGCATCGAGATCCACGCGGCGCGCCTGATGGTGCTCGACGCCGCCCACCGCATCGACGCCGTCGGCCAGAAGGAGGCGCGCGACGAGATCGCCATGATCAAGGTCTTCGTCGCGCGCACCATGCAGGCCGTGCTCGATCGCGCGGTGCAGGCCCACGGCGCGCTCGGCGTCACCGACGACCTGCCGTTGGCGGCGTTCTTTCGTCACGAGCGCGCCGCGCGCATCTACGACGGCCCCGACGAGGTGCACCTGGCGGCGCTGGCCCGGCGCGCGCTCAAGGCCCACGGCGTCAAGGTGCCGTGACCAGCGCGGCCAAACCCGAGGCGCGGTCGCTCAAAGACGACGACCCGCTGCGCCCACACCTGGCGGGGCTGACGACGTTTCTGCGCGACCGGCTCGCCCTCGGCGGCGAGCTCGAGGTGCTGCGCTTCGCCGGCGGCTACTCGAACCTCACCTACCTGGTGAAGACCGGCGCGGGCGAGCTGGTGCTGCGCACGCCGCCGCCGGGTGCCGCGCACATCAAGGCCGGCCACGACATGGCGCGCGAGGGGCGCTTCCTCGAACGCTTGCACCCGCGCTTCCCGTTGGCACCGCGCCCGCTCCTCGTCGTCGACGACGCGGCGACGAGCCCGCTCGGCGTGCCCTTCTTCGTCATGGAGCGCAAAGTCGGGCGCGTGTTGCGTAGCGCCGCCGACCTGGACGCGCCGACCATGCGCGCGGTGTCGACGGCGTTCATCGACGCCCTGGCCGAGCTGCACGCCGTCGACGTGCACGCGACCGGCCTGCTCGCGCTCGGCAAGCCCGACGGCTACTTGCGCCGACAGGTCGAGGGCTGGGTGGCGCGCGACAAGAACAGCCGCATCGACGACGTCAGCGACCTCGACATTATCGCGCGCTGGCTGCAGGCGAACCAGCCGACGCACCCCGGCCGCGCCACCGTGGTGCACAACGACTTCAAGTACGACAACATCGTCGTCGACCCGGCCGACCCGGCGCGCTTAGTGGGCGTGCTCGACTGGGAGCTGGCAGCGATCGGCGACCCCTCGGCCGACCTCGGCACCGTGCTCGCCTATTGGGTGCAGCACGACGACGACGACGCGCTCAAGGCGCTGCCGCTCGGCCCCACTACCCTGCCCGGCAACCTGACGCGCGCCGAGCTGGTCGCCCGCTACCAGGAGCAACGCGGGCGCGAGGTCGAGGACCTGCTGTTCTGCTTCGTGCTCGGCGGCTACCGCATCGCCGTCATCGCGCAGCAGATCTACTTTCGCTACGCGCGCGGCTACACCAAAGACCCGCGCTTCGCCTCGCTCGGCTTCGCGGTGGCCGTGGTCGCCGGCCACGCCGCGCGCGCCATCGACCTCGGGCGCGTGCCGTGACGCGCTAGCGAGCTGGCTCAATGGCGGGCATCAATGCCAGTTCGCGGTCTTGGCATCCTGCCGTCGGATTTGCGATGTACGGTAATTTGCCGTACACTTGGGGTGCTGGCGGAGGATCTATGACGGCGACGCGGCAGGACGAACGCATCGATGCGCGGCTTTCCAGGGCCCACAAGGCGCTCCTCAAGCGAGCAGCAGACCTGTCCGGCCAGCCCATCTCACAGTTCCTGGTCGCCTCCGCCCTCGAGCGTGCGCAGCAGATCATCGACGAGCACACCCAGACGCAACTCTCGGTCGAAGCCGCGCGGCGCTTCCTTGCCCTGATCGATGGCGCCAAGCCGAACGCCGCTCTCGTGCGTGCCGCCAAGCGCTACCGACAGCGCTATGGCTGATCCCCGCGCAGCGTGGCGGTTCGAGACCCTCTCCCGCGAGCACGACCGTGCAAGCTTCTCCTCCGGGGTCGAGGCCCTCGACAACTTCTTGAAGTCGAGCGCGCGCCAGAACGCCGACGCGGGAATCAGCACCACGATCGTCGCGGTTCGGCCCGGAACAAGGGCGATCAGCGGCTTCTTCACCCTGCGAATGGGCGAAGTGGCATTCGACCTTCTGCCCTCCGACGAGCGGCGACGTCTTCCCCGCTACCCCGTTCCCGTCGTCCACCTTGCTCGCCTCGCCGTTGACGCCCGCGAGCGCGGCAAGGGCTTGGGCGAGGTGCTCCTGATGGAGGCGTTCGCCCGCAGCCTACGAGCAAGCGTCGAGGTGCCCGCGCTCGCGGTCGAGGTTGTCGCCAAGGACGACGGCGCAGCCACGTTCTACGCGAAGTATGGGTTCAAAAAGCTCCTCGACAGCGACCACCACATGTACCTCGCGCTCAGGGCCGTACTCGAAGCGTTCAAGCCGGGATGAGCCCGCGACGATGGCAGCCCTGAAGCGGATCAGCCCAACCTGCTTGCCCCACGAGGGGGACGACGACAGGCGCCAACCGGTTCAGCTCGCTAGCGCCGGCGCAGCGAACCGTCGACGCGCACGCCGTCCTCGACGACGATGGTGCGCTGCGCGCTCGTGTAGCCGTCCTTGCGCAGCTCCACCAACACCTCCTTGCCCGCGGGCAAGCCGAAAGTGCACGGCGTGGTGCACAGCAGCCGGATGCGCTTGTCCATGCGAATCCACACCTGGGCGCCCGACGGCGTGGAGCCGAAGCCGACCGGCACGGTCACCTTGCCCGGCGGCGGCGGCTCGAGCGGTGTGAGCGGCGGCAGCAGGATGCCCGCGTCGGCGGCGACAGGGTCGGCATGCGTTGGTGGCGTTGGTGGCGTTGGTGGCGTGGGTGGCGCGGGCACTGGCGGCGTCGGTGGCGACGGCCCCGCACCGGCGCTGCCGTCGCCGCCGGCCACTGCCACGCCGATGACGACGACCACGAGCGCAGCGCCGGCCGCCGCCGCGACCAGCGGCCACAGCGGCCGACGCGCGCGCGGCAGCGGCGCCAGCTCCGACGTCACGTCGGGCAGCTCCCACAGCGGGGCTGGCGTTGGCGCCGGTCGCGGCGCCGACGGCGGCGTGGACGTCGGCACCGGCGCGCCGCTCGGCACCGTGTCGAGGTCGCGCACGGCGGCGCGCTCGCCGGTGACGCCCTCGAAGCTCGGCTCGTCGTCCTCGTCGAGCGCGAGGGGTGGCGGCGCAACGGTGGCGTCGGCCGCCACCGTGGCCCAGCCGCTCGAGTTCTTCGGCACCGCGACCGACGGCGCTGGACCCTCGTCCGGCACCACGGGCGCCCCCACGCCGTCGGCGAGCGCGGCCAGGGCGAGCGAGACCTCGTGCATCGACGGCGGCCGCGCCGCCGGATCCTTCTCCAGGCAGTGCGCGATCAGGGCGTCGAGCGCCTCGGGGACCGCCGGCGCCAAGCTGCGCGCGCGCGGCGCCGGCACCAGCACGTGCTGGCGCACCACCTCGGCGACGTCGCCGGTGAAGGGGCGGCGGCCGACCACCAGCTCGAAGAGCAGCACGCCGAAGGAGTACATGTCGACGCGCCAGTCGCCGGCCGTCTGGCGAAGCTGCTCGGGCGCCATGTAGGCGGGCGTACCGATGAGGGTGCCCGGCACCGGCTTCTCGCCTTGGCTCTGCATGCGCACGGCGCCGAGCTCGAGCAGCTTGACGAAGTCGGGCGCGCCCTCGCGCCGCACCAGGAAGACGTTGGCGGGCTTGAGGTTTCGGTGCACCACCTCGACGTCGTGGGCATGCGCCAGCACGGTCGCCACCTGGCGCGCGATGGGCAGCGCTCGCGACAGCGGCAGCGGGCCGCGCTTGAGCACGTCGGTCAAGGTTCGGCCGCGCAACAGCTCGGTGGCGAACAGGCGGTGCGGCCCCTGGTCGACGACGTCGGTGACCTCGACCGTGTTCTCGTGCTCCACCGCCATGAGCGCGCGCGGCTCCGACAGGAACAGCGCCACCGTGTCCGGCTGGCCCATCAGCTCGGGCCGCAGCACCTTGAGCACCGCCTCGGCCACGAGCCCGTCGGCGTCGCGCGCGCGCTCGGCGATGAAGACGGCGGCAATGCCGCCGCCGCCGATCTGGCGGCGCAACAGGTAGGGGCCGAGCTGCTCTCCAGGGCGCATGGGCCGACCTCGCGCCTGAGCGCTACTCCGTCAGGCCTTGTTGATCGACCTCGAAGCGCGCGCCACGCAGCGTCGCGGGGCGGCACTCGTCCTGACAGGTCTGCGTGTTGCACAGCTCGTCGGTGACCATGATCGCCGGCGCGTTGTCGGGGTCGAGCACCACGTCGGCGGCGGTCTCGTTGCAGCCGTCGACCTCGGTGTCGTCGGGCAGGCAGTTGGTGCTCGGGTCCGCCGCGTCGGCGTCGTTGATGGGGGACTTCTGCTCCAGACAGGTGCAGCACAGCGCCAGCTCAGCGGTGCCATCGGGTACCAGGCAGGACGAGGCGCCGATGCTCAACGACGCTACAGCGAGCGCGAACAAGCGAGGGGTTTTCATGGGGTCATGGTTCTCATTGGAATGCGGGGCCTGGTCGATGCCGGTTGGCGTCACTCTTTGAGCAGCGTCGGGCCGGTCCAACAGCGCGACGACTCGTTGCCGGGCAGCGCCCAGCCGACCGCGCCGTTCTTCTTGCACTTCGACATCTCCAACGCCTGGCGCTGGTAGCTCGCGACCTCGAGGCTGCGGTACGACTTGCCGACCAGCGGCAGGCCGCTCTTGCAGTCGTCGGTCAGGCGGAACTTGGCCTGTACGTCGACGACGTAGACCTCGCCCTTGATCTTCCAGCGCGGGTTGTCCGCCTGCCACATCTCGATCATCGCCTTCTCGGCGCAGGTGGGGTCCCAGGCGTCGCGCGCCACCCACTGCACGTGCTGCTCACGCGGCGCGCCCCCGCAACCGGCGAGCGCGACCAGTGACGACAGCGCGCCTAGAACAGCGAACAGGGAAACCAGCTTGTGCATCTCACCCCTCCCAGAAGCTGGTCTCGAGCAGCTTCTTGTGTGCCTGCGACTCGATGAAGACGCCGAGCAGCGCCAGGTCGAGCATGCCCTTCTTGGCCTCGGTCATGAGGATGTCGAGCGCCTTCTCGTGCGGCAGCGCCTTCTTGTAGGGGCGGTCCTTGGCGGTGAGCGCGTCGTAGATGTCGGCGATGGTCATGATGCGCGTCTGCGGCGGGATCTCCGCAGCGGGCACGGCGCGCGGGTAGCCGTCGCCGGTCAGCTTCTCGTGGTGCTTGTAGGCGATGTCGGGGATGCGGCGCAGGTCGCGCGTCCACGGGATCTGCCGCAGGAAATGGTAGGTGTGGGTGACGTGGCTCTCGATCTCGAGGCGCTCGGTCTGGTTCAAGGAGCCGCGCGTGATCGACAGGTTGAGCCGCTCGGGCTCGGTCAGCAGCTCCAGCTCCTCGCCGCGGCCGTTCTTGAAACGGCGCGTGCGCAGCTCGGCCAGGCGCTCGAAGCCGCCCTGCTCGAGCACCGTCGGTCGGTTGCACTTGTCGATGAAGGACCACATCTCGTCGAGCTCGGCGAGCGCGCGCGCTCGCTCACGATCCTGCGCGGCGCACTGCTCACACGCCTCACCGACGAGCCCACGCGGCTCGAGCGCGGTCACCTTCTTCTGCAGCGTCTCCACCTCGACGCGCGCGCGCGCGTGCTCGAAGCGCTCGCGCAGCATCGCCAGCTCGTGCTCGTAGAGCTTGTTGGCTTTGACCAGCACGTTCTCGCGCACGCCCACCTTGCCGAAGTCGTGCAACAGCGCGGCGAAGCGCACCTCCTTGAGGTCGTCGTCGCTGAAGCGCACGTCCTGGTGCTCGGGGGGAGGCGTGTGGTTGACCGCCTTCGCTACCGCCACCGTCAAGACGGCGACGCGCTCGCTGTGGCCCGAGGTGGTCGGGTCGCGGGCTTCGATGGCGTACACCGAGGCGCGAATGAAGCCGTCGAACAGCTTCTCGATGTCACGGTGCAAGAAGGCGTTCTCGAGGGCCACCGCCGCGCTGCCGCCGAGCGCGAGCAACAGCTCTTCGTCCTCGGGGGTAAACGCTTCGTCGTTTCTCTTGTTGAGCGCCTGCAGCACGCCGAGGCAGGCGCCATTCACGTCGAGCATGGGCGCCGTCAAGATGCTGGTCGTGCGGTAGCCGGTGGTCTTGTCGATCTCCTGGTTGAAGCTCGGCTCGTTGTAGGGGTCGTCGATGTTGATGATCTGACGAGTCTGCGCGCAGCGCCCGACGATGCCCTTGCCCATCGGCACGCGGATCTCGCCGCCGCCTCCGATGCCCTGCGCGATCTTGGACCACAGCTCGTTCTTGTCGCGGTCGACGACGAACAGCGAACAGCGGTCGGCCTCGACCACGTCCTTGGCGTGATGCAGGATGCCGGCGAGCAGACGGTCGACGTCCTTCTCGGCACCGAGCGACTTGGCCACCTCGAGCAGGCGCTGCAACTTGGCGTTGCGTCGCACGAGCGCGTTGGCGCTGGGAGGAGGTATGGTGCCGCTCACGCGGGGAGCGTACCAACAAATCCCGCGTCGGTGAGGGTGAATGGGCAACCACGACGTCCCAGAGCTGCGCAGAGCGAAGGCGGCGGCGATCGGCCTCGTGTGCGTCGTCGTGGCCGTCGCAGCGGTGATCTTCGGCAGCATGGCCGACCGCGGCGCCGCGCCGATACCGCAACCGACGGGCGGGGCGCCGTCACCGGCGAGCACGCTCGAGGAGGTCGAGCGTGCCGCCGCCCGTGCCGCAGTGCCGGCGATCGCGACCGCTCCGACGGCCAACGCGCCGCCGGCCATGCCAGCCGAAGCACCGCACGAGGTGGTGGCACCCGCGGAGGTGGCGCCAGCGGCGGCGCGCGGATCGGTCATGATCGAGGGAGCAGACCGCCGAAGCGCGACGCCGGTTCCGCCCGAGCCCACCGGCAGCCTCGACAAGGAGGCAATCCGTACTGCGATCCGCGCGATCCAGCCGAAGATCGCCGAGTGCTACGAGAGCGCGCTCGCGCACGACCCCGATCTGATCGGCAGGATCACCGTCGACTTCACCATCGAGGCGGTCGACGGTGGCGGCGGCGTCACCGCCGGCGAGGTCAACGGGACCGACATGAACGCGCCGTTCTTCGAAGCATGCGTGCTCAAGCAGGTGGTCGACGTGCCCTTCCCCGCTCCCGCCGGCGGCGGCGTCGTCAAGGTCACCTATCCCTTCAACTTCTCGAACGGCGCCGATTGACGTCGACGAGCCGCCTCAACGCATGCGCTCGATCACCGGCCCGAGGGCGGCCAGCACCGACGTCAAGACGCCCCGGTCGCCCTTCAACTCGAGCTTGAGCGTGGACAGCGGCGCGCCGGCGAGCGCGCCCTCGACGGCCTTGGCGTCAACGACGACGGTGAGCACGCTGGTGGCCTCGTCGACCGGACCGCGCGCCAACGCGAAGCTGCCGCCGCCCTTGACGTCGAAGCGCACGCAGGCGTCCTTGAGGCGCGCCAGCGCCGCCAGCGCGACGTCGAGGTCGCCCGGTCGCGGCGCCCTGCCGGCGGCCAGGCCCTTGGCCAGGCGTGGCGCCAGCGGGAAGCCGTCGAGCGCCGCCTGCAGCAGGCGCTGCACGAACGGGAAGCCGCCCTTGGCGACGTGCGCGGAGATCAACGGGTCCTTGGCGAAGCCTTTCTTAGCGCTCGCCACGCCGCCGTCGACCGTCAGCGAGAACGTGCCTTCGCCCGCGGCCTCGATCTCGACCTCGAAGCGCGCCTTGGCGCGCAGCGGCCGCGGCGGCGCCAGCGCGGCCTCGAGTGCTTCCAGCGTGTCTGGTTGCAGGCACGCCGCGAGCGTCGCCGGGACCGCCGTCACACGAGTTCCACGGAGCCGTCGAACGCCGTCAGCCCGTGCAGGCGCTGCCAGCGCGCGCCGATCTCTCGAGTGTCGACGCGCTGCAGCCGATCAAAGCTGAACTCCTCGACGACGAAGCTGGCCATCACCGTGCCCATGACGAGCGCGCGGCGCCACATCACGTCGTTGGCCGCCTCGCCGCGCGCCAGGTGCCGGTCGAGCCAGCCCATGAAGCCGCCCGCGAAGGTGTCGCCGGCGCCGGTGGGATCGAACACGTCCTCGAGCGGGAAGGCGGGCACGAACGAGACGTGCTCGTCTCTGAAGCAAAGCGCGCCGTACTCCCCGCGCTTGATGACGACGGTGAGGCCGCCGTTGCGGCCGTCGATCGACTGGATGGCGCGCGCCGCCTTGACGGTGTTGTGCTCGCCGGAGAACAGGCGCGCCTCGGTCTCGTTCATGAACACCACGTCGACGCAGCGCATGGTGCGCTCGAGCGCGGCCCTCTTGGTGTTGATCCACAGGTTCATCGAGTCCATGCCGACCAACTTCGGGTCGTGCACCTGCTCGAGCACGCGGCGCTGCAGCTCGGGGTCGATGTTGGCGAGGAACACCGTGTCCGCGTGCGTGTAGCTCTCGGGGAGCACCGGATTGAACATGGCGAAGACGTTGAGCTGGGTGTCGAGCGTCTGCGCCTCGTTCAGGTCGAGGCCGTACTTGCCGCTCCAGTGGAAGGTTCTGCCCGCTGCCTTGATCAACCCCGAGGTGTCGATGCCACGCTTGGTGAGCCACTCGATGTGGGCCGGCGGGTAGTCCTCGCCCACCACCGCGCACAGCTTGACCGGCGCGAAGTTCGACGCCGAAATGGAGAAGTAGTTGGCGGAGCCGCCGAGCGCTTGCTCGCGCTTGCCAAACGGGGTCTCGATGGTGTCGAACGCGACGCTGCCGACCACGACGATGGACATGCTGCTCCCAGGCACCCTGGCGGGCGCTTCCTCTTCTCTCAGCCGAGCGTGTCACCCAGTTTTTCGCCGAGCTGGTCGCCGAGCACGGCGGCGAGGCGGCGGCGCGCCTCGCGCGGCATGGCCTCGGGTGCGGTCATGACGGCCCCCTTCGCGGCCTCGGCGTAGGGGCTCCGCTTGGGCGTCGACGGCGACGCGAGCCGGCGCGCCACGCCGCGGATCACGCGCTGCGCGACCGCCACGTTCTGCTTGAGCACCGCGACCACCGCCTCCACCGAGACGTGCTGTTCTTCCTCGTGCCAGCAGTCGTAGTCGGTGGCGAGCGCGAGCGTGGCATAGGACAAGCCGGCCTCGCGCGCCAAGCGCGCCTCGGGTAGGTTGGTCATGCCAACGACGGCGGCGCCCCACGAGCGGTGCAGGTGGCTCTCGGCCTTGGTGGAGAAGGTCGGGCCCTCGATACAGACGTAACAGCCGCCGTCGACGACGGGTGCGCCGCTCTCCCTCGCGGCGTCGAGCAGCACGGCGCGCAGCGTGGCGCACACGGGATCGCCGAAGGGCACGTGGCCAACCACGCCGTCGCCGAAGAACGTGCGCGGGCGCGCGATGGTGCGGTCGATGAACTGGTCGACGACCACCAGGTGACCGGGCGCGATCTCCGCCTTGAGCGAGCCGACCGCCGAGACGCTCACCACCCATTCGCAGCCGAGCTGTTTGAGCGCGGCCACGTTTGCTTGATAGGGCACTTCGCTCGGCGAGAAGCGGTGGCCGCGGCCGTGGCGCGGCAAGAACGCCGTGCGGGTGCCCTCGACCGTGCCGATCACCAGCTCGTCGGACGGCAGCCCCCACGGCGTGGCGACGGCGCGGCGGTCCACGTCGGTGAGGCCGGGCATATCATAGAGCCCGGAGCCGCCGATGACGCCGAGGAACGGTCGCTCACTGCCCACGCGCACCTCCGCGCAACCCCGCAAACGTTGCAGCGCATCTCTGGGGTAGCGGGTAGCAGGCGTGCGCGGCTGCGGGAAGGCCCCGCGCGCTCATGCGCCCGGCGCCACGGGCAGCTCGCCCCTGCGCGCGTGCTCGAGCTTCTTGGCGCCGAGCATGCCGCAGGCGGCGTCGATATCGAGGCCTCGCGTGGAGCGCACGAAACAGGAGACATGCGCACGATCGAGGATGGCGCGGAAGGCCTCGACCCGCTCCGGGGTCGGTCGCGTGAACGACGATAACGGGTGGGCGTTGAAGGGGATCAGGTTGACCTTGTAGCGCCGACCGCGCACCAGCTCGACCAGGCGGCGCGCGTCGTCGTCACTGTCGTTGTCGCCGGCGAGCAGCACGTACTCGAGCGTGATGCGGCGACGGGGCGCGAGCGGGAAGGCGTCGAGCGCAGCCAGCAGCTCGGCGATGGGCCAGCGCTTGTCGACCGGCATCAAGCGCGCGCGCACCTCGTCGGTAGTGGCGTTCAGGCTCACCGCCAGGTGCACGTCGCTCTCGCTGCCGAGGCGGGCGATGGCGGGCACCAAGCCCGAGGTCGAGACGGTGATGCGGCGTGGGCTCATGCCCTGCCCGGCCTGCGCGCTCAGCAGCCGAATGGCCGTGAGCACCTGGTCGACGTTGTGCAGCGGCTCGCCCATGCCCATGAAGACGATGTTCTGCACCGGGCGCGGGGCGAGCCCGGGCGGCTCGGCCAGGTCGCGCTCGAGGTCTGCCTCGGCCTCGTCGGTGAGGGCCGGCGCGGGCGCGCTCTCGCGCACGGCCTCGAGGTCGAGCAGCACGGCGTAAAGCTGGTCGACGATCTCGCCCGCGCTCAGGTTGCGCACCAGCGAGAGCGAGGCGGTGGCGCAGAAGGTACAGCCCATGGCGCAGCCCACCTGCGAGGAGATGCACAGCGCGTTCTTGCCCGGCCCCGACGCGTTCGGGATGTAGACGCTCTCGACGAACAAGCCGTCGACCGTGCGCAGGCGGTACTTGCGCGTGCCGTCGGCGCCCACCCTGACGTCGTCGATGGCGAGCGAGCGCAGCTCGGCGATGGACGCCAGGCGCTCGCGCAAGGCGCGCGGCAAGTCGGTCATCTCGTCAAAGGTGCGCGCCCGCCGCTGGTGCAGCCACGCGAAGAGCTGCGGCGCTCGAAAGCGGCGCTCGCCCTCGCGTGCCATCAGCTCCGCGAGCGCCGGCAGATCGAGCGAGCGCAGGTCGACGCGCTGCGGTGACGCGCCTGCAGGCGCTCCGGCGCCGGTTTCGTCGAAGGAGGACATCGGTCGATCGTCGTAGCCACCGCGCGTGCGGGCGCCAACTGGGCACCGCCGGCGTGAGATCGCTCACGCGCGCGTGGAAGGGCGTTGGCAGCACCGATCGCGACGGCTACCGATCGGCGCGATTTCCAGGAGTCCCCCCATGTTGCGCCTTTCCAGTCTTGCGACGTCGTCCGTGCTGCTCACGCTCGGCGTCTTCCTTGCCGCCAACGGCTGCGTCACCACCGTCCAGCCCGAGACCGAGGTGTGCGACGACACCGAGGACAACGACGGCGACGGCGACGTCGATTGCGACGACGACGATTGCGCGCGCGACGACGCCTGCTCGCTGATCGGCGAGGGCGAGGGAGAAGGCGAGGGCGAGGGAGAAGGCGAGGGCGAGGGCGAGGGTGAAGGCGAGGGCGACGTCGAGACCAACTGCAGCGACGCTGTCGACAACGACGGCGACACCTTCATCGACTGTGTCGACTTCGACTGCGACGCCTCGCCGTCGTGCGTCGAGCGCTGCGGCGACGGCGTCGACAACGACGGCGACCGCTTTGTCGACTGCGTCGACTTCGACTGCCAGGACGATCCTGCGTGCGCCGGCGAGGGTGAGGGCGAGGGCGAAGGCGAGGGCGAGGGCGAAGGTGAGGGCGAGGGCGAGGGCGAAGGTGAGGGTGAGGGCGAGGGCGAAGGCGAGGGCGAGGGCGAGGGCGAGCCGATCATTGACGAAGCGGGCAACACGCCGTCGGTCGCCACCGTGTTCGGCTCGCTGCCGAGCACGCGCACCTTCGCGCTCAACCCCGGCACCGACGTCGACTGCTGGTCGTTCACGCTTGCGGCCGACTCGCTGGTCGACCTGCTGGTCGGCAACGGTACCGTCAATGACTGCGTCATGCCCTTCGACACCGAGTTGCAGGTCTACTCCGCAGGCGTGCCGGTCACCGGCGGCTACGTCGACGACAGCCCGGACGGCCCCGACGCCGACACCATCGTCGACCGCTGCGGCGACATCATCGACCTGCCGCTCGATACCGGCACGTACGTTGCCTGCGTCAATGACTACGGCGACGACGACGTCGACACCGGCGTCACCCTGACCATCAACACCACGCCGCAGCTTACCGACGAGGCCGGCGACACCTTCGCCACCGCGGCGCCGATCGGCGCCCTGCCCGGCACGCGCACCTTCAACCTTGACCCGTCGGGCGATGAGGACTGCTTCTCCTTCAACGTCGCGGTGGCGTCGAGCGTCACCGTCAACGTCTCGAACAGCGCCGGCGCCTGCGCCGTCACCACCTACGACACCCAGGTCGCGCTGGTCGATTCGAGCAACGTCGTCGTCACGTCGGCCGACGACACCAGCGGCGACTACTGCGGCGATATCGTCAGCTTCGCGGTGACAGCCGGCAACTACGCGGCGTGCGTCAACGAGTACGGCAACGACCGCGTGCTGAACGGCGTGCGCGTCGATGTCACCGCCACACCGACCGACGACTACGGTGACCTGAGCAGTCCCGGCCGCATCGATCTGCCGGGCAGCCAGGTGATGGACCTGGCGGTGGGCGACACCGACTGCGTCGCGTTCGACGTGCCGGTGGTGGGCAGCCTGCAGCTTCGCACCGACAATGGCACGCCCTCCGGCTGCAACGGCGACACCGAGCTTTACCTCTACAACAGCACCGGCGTACAGATCGGGTATGACGACGACAACGGCCCGGCGGGGTTGTGCTCGGGCTACAGCGCCGACGTGGACGCGGGCGCCTACACGGTGTGCGTCAACGAGTACGGCCGCAACGCGGTGCTCAACGACGTGCGCCTGAGCACCTTCTACGCGCCGGGCCTGTTCTTCACCGAGATCGCCGACCCCGACACCGCGGGCGGCGGCGCCAAATTCGTCGAGATCTACAACGTCACCAGCATCACCGGGCACCTGCGCGCCACGTCGATCCGCCGCTTCACCAACGGCGCGACCACGTCGCCGGGCACCATCACGCTGACGGAGGGCGCCGCCATCCCGAGCCGCCAGGTCTTCGTCATCGCCTACAACCAGACCGACTTCCAAGCGGCCTTCGGCGCCGGCGTGGCCGACCAGTTCAGCTCGGCCATCAGCGGCAACGGCGACGACGTCTACCAGATCTTCGCCGGCGGCGCGGTCATCGATCAGTTCGGCGTGGTCGGCGAGCGTCCTGCGTTCGGCACCTCGTGGAACTACCAGGACATCGCGGTCATCCGCGACATCCCCACGGTCACCGCCCCGTCGGCGACCTTCCGCCCGGCCGAGTGGCTGTACGTCGAGCCCGCGCTCGTGCCCGACGACTTCACGCCCGGCACTCCGTGAGCGCAGGGCCGGTCCTGGCGTTCGGCCAGATGACCGCGGGCGGCGACGTTCTTGCCAACGTCGCCGCCTGTGCCTCGCTGGTGGCACAGGCTGGTGACGCCGGGGCGGCGCTGCTGCTACTGCCCGAGTGCTTTGCCTTCGTCGGCGCCAGCGACGACGACACCAGCAAGATGGCCGAGCCGCTCGACGGCGCGCTGTTCGACCGCTACCGCGGGGTCGCCAGGGACGCAGGCCTGTGGGTGTGCTTCGGCGGCTTCCCCGAGAAGATCGACGGCACGCACCACCACAACGCCCACGTGGTGGTCGACGGAACCGGCGCCATTCGCGCGGTCTACCGCAAGATCCACCTGTTCGACGTCACGCTGCCAAACGGCGCGATCTACCAGGAGTCACGCCACACCTCCGCCGGCGATCGCCTGGTGGTCGTCGACAGCCCGGTGGGCAAGCTCGGGCTCTCGGTCTGCTACGACCTGCGCTTCCCCGAGCTGTACCGCGCGCTCGCCGAGCAGGGCGCCGAGGTGCTGTTGGTGCCGGCGGCGTTCACGCTCACGACCGGCAAGGAGCATTGGGAGCCTTTGTTGCGCGCGCGCGCCATCGAGAACGCCTGCTGGGTGGTGGCGGCGGCGCAGACCGGCCGGCACAACGAGCGGCGCGACACCTACGGTCACGCCATGGCGATCGACCCTTGGGGCACGGTGGTCGCTCAGTGCAGGGACGGCACCGGCATCGCCACCTGCACCATCGACCGTGCCTGGCAGGACGAGGTGCGGCGACGCATCCCGGTCTGGCAGCACCGCCGTCCCGACGCCTACCGCGGCGTCGTGTAGACCCCGGCGGACGCCCCTCGACGACGTGCGAGCGAGCCGCTAACGCAGCCCGCATGACCACGCCCACCTTCAAGACCCTCAAAGCCCCCACCACCGGCGAAGCCATCACCCTCAAGGATGGCAAGCTCAACGTCCCGAACAACCCGGTCCTCCCCTACATCGAGGGCGACGGCACCGGCCCCGACATCTGGAAGGCGAGCCAGTTCGCGCTCGACCAGGCGGTGGAGAAGGCCTACGGCGGCAAGCGTCGCATCACCTGGCTCGAGGTGATGGCGGGCGAGAAGAGCTTCCGCGCCACCGGCGACTGGCTGCCCGAGGACACGCTGACGGCCTTCCGACACTACCTGGTCGGCATCAAGGGACCGCTGACCACGCCGATTGGCGGCGGCATCCGATCGCTCAACGTCGCGCTGCGCCAGATGCTCGACCTGTACGTCTGTCTGCGCCCGGTGCGCTGGTTCAAGGGCGTGCCCTCGCCGGTCAAGGACCCCGGCGCCGTCAACATGGTGATCTTCCGCGAGAACTGCGAGGACATTTACGCCGGCATCGAGTTCAAGGCGGGCAGCGACGAGGCCAAGAAGCTCTTCAAGTTCTTGAACGAGGAGCTCAAGGCCGCCAAACCGATCCGTTTCCCCGAGACAAGCGCTTTCGGCATCAAGCCCGTCTCCAAGGACGGCACCGAGCGCCTGGTCAAGGCGGCCATCGAGTACGCGCTGCGCGACAAGAAGAAGAGCGTCACGATGGTGCACAAGGGCAACATCATGAAGTTCACGGAGGGCGCCTTCCGTGACTGGGGTTACGCCCTCGCGACTGGCCAGTTCCGCGATCAGGTGGTCACCGAGCGCGAGAGCTGGATCCTCGACAACAAGGACAAGAACGCCGGCATCTCGGACGTCGACAACGCCAAGCAGGTCGACCCCGGCTACGAGCTGATGACCGAGGCGCAGCAGAAGAACATCGTCGCCGAGGTGAGGAGCGTGCTCGACAAGATCGGCGCCTCGCACGGCGGCGGTAAGTGGAAGCAGAAGCTCCTGGTCAAGGACTCCATCGCCGACATCACGCTGCAGCAAGTACTGACGCGGCCCAAGGAGTTCGACGTCATCGCCACGCTCAACCTGAACGGCGACTACCTGTCGGACGCGCTGGCGGCACAGGTGGGCGGCATCGGCATCGCGCCGGGCGGCAACATCAACTACGTCACCGGCCACGCCATCTTCGAGGCCACGCACGGCACGGCGCCCAAGTACGCCAACCTCGACAAGGTCAACCCCGGCTCGGTCATTCTCTCGGGCGAGATGATGTTGCGTCACCTCGGCTGGACCGAGGCGGCCGACCTGATCATCAAGGGCATGGACGGGGCCATCGGCAAGAAGACCGTGACCTACGACTTCCACCGCATGATGGAGGGCGCCAAGCTGCTCAAGTGCTCGGAGTTCGCGCGCGCCATCGCGGAGAGCATGTAGGGCCGCGGCCCGCGGAGCCGTCATGCGCGCGACAGCCGCCTCGAGCGCGCATGCGGCACCGGCGGACGCGGTGCTCGAGGTCGATCGGCGCCTGCGCGCGCTCGGGCACCGCTTGGGCGCGGACGGCGCCGCGCTTGTGTTCGCCACGCTCGAGGTGGCGCGCGATCCCGAAGCGTTGTCGGCGGCCTGCGCCGACCTGCTCGGCGCGCGCCCCTGGATCGGCTTCGTCGGCGCCAGCGTCTTTCACGACGTGCGCCTGCGTGAGCGCAGTGAGGGCCTTTCCGTGCTGCTGCTCGACGGCGTGACCGCGCGCGCGGCAACCAGCCGTCTCGATCAACCGGCCGGCGACGTGGCGGCCGCGCTGCTCGCCGAGGGCGCGGGCGGCCGCGCGCGCTTCGTCGCGGTGGCGGCGGACGCGAGCACGCCGGGCCAGGCCGTCGAGGTACTGCACGCGCTCGACGACCACAGCGCGCCGGTCGCCGGCAGCCTGTGCCTGGCGCCGCCCGGCCAGCGCGCCAGCGTGCTCGGCCGCCGCGCCGAGCGCGGGCCGCGCCTGGCGCTGCTCGAGGTCGACGGCGTGCGGCTCGTACCCGGCGTGGCGCAGGCGGCGCGCGCGCTCGGCCCGCCTCGCTGGGTCACCGCGGCCGATGCCAACTTGGTGCAAGAGCTCGACGGCCGCCCC
This sequence comes from Deltaproteobacteria bacterium, assembly GCA_016177705.1. GTDB lineage: Bacteria > Myxococcota > UBA727 > UBA727 > VGSZ01 > JACOUT01. The sequence continues at coordinate 446,269 of JACOUT010000009.1, read as the reverse complement.
GCCGTCGAGGCCCTGCTCGCCGACCTGCCCCCTGCCCTGCGCAGCCGCTTGCCGCAGCTCGCGGGCTCGTTGTGCGCCGGCTTCGGCGTCGAGGAGGGCGACGCCTTCCTGATGCGCAACGTGGTCGGGCTCGACCCCCAGACGGGGGCAGTGGCCGTGGCTGGCTTGCCCAAGGTCGGCGCCGAGGTGGTGTTCTCGCTGCGCGATCAGCGCGCGGCGCGCACCGACCTCGAGGAGATGTTGCAGAGCCTGCGCCAGGGGCTCGGCGCCGCCAAGCCGCTCGCCTTCGTGGTCTTCGACTGCATGGCACGCGATCGCGAGCTCTTCGGCATGCCGAACCACGACGTGCGCCGCCTGCTCGAGACCTTCGGTGTCGACGTGCCGGTGGTGGGCGTGGCCGGTGGCGGCGAGATCTGCACCTACGGCGCCCGCACGCACATCTTCGGCAGTAGCTGCGTGGTGGCGGCGCTGCTGCCCGAGTGACGCGTCTCAGCCCGCGAGCAGCTCGCGCGCGATGACGATGCGCTGCACCTCGCTCGTACCCTCGTAGATGCGTGTCACGCGCGCGTCGCGGTAGAGGCGCTCGATCGGGTAGTCCTCGACGTAGCCGTAGCCGCCGTGGATCTGCAGCATGCGATCGACCACGCGGCCGCACGCCTCCGTCGAGAACAGCTTGGCCATGCTCGAGGCCTTGGCCGTGCGCTCGGCGCCACGGTCACGATCCGCCGCGGCGCGCAAGGTCAACAGCCAAGACTGCTCGAGGTCCGTGCGTGAGTCCGCGATGGCGAACTGGGTCGCCTGCTGCTCGGCGAGCGCCTTGCCGAAGGCCTTGCGCTCCTTGGCGTAGCGCACCCCCTCGGCGAGTGCCGCCTCCATGATGCCGAGCGCCTGCGCGGCGATGCCGATGCGCCCGGTGTCGAGCCCGGAGAGGGCGATGGCGTAGCCCTTGCCCACCTCGCCGACCACATTCACGGCCGGCACGCGCACGTCGGTGAGGTGCAACTGCGCCGTGTTCGACGAGCGCAGTCCCATCTTCCTCTCCTCGGTGCCGGCGTCGAGCCCCTTGGCGCCGCGCTCGACCACGAAGCACGTGATGCCCTTGCTGCCCGGCGGGTGCGGGCCCGGCCCGTCGACGACGCGCGCAAACAGCAAGTGGAAGCTCGCGTGCGTACCGTTGGTGATCCACTGCTTGGAGCCGTTCAGCACCCAGGCGTCGCCGTCCCGCACCGCGGTCATTTGCAGTGCGGCGGCGTCCGAGCCCGAGCTCGGCTCGGAGAGGGCGAAGCTGGCCGGGCCCATCCTGCCGGCGAGGAAGGGCTCGAGCCAGCGCTGCTTCTGGTCGAGCGACGCGAAGCGCGACAAGATGTCGGCCACGAGGTTCGACACGGCCATGGTGACCGCCGTCGACGCGCACGCGCGCGAGATCTCGCTGATGGCGAGCACGTAGCTCGTCATGTCGGCGCCCGAGCCGCCGTCCTCCACCTGCACCTTGACGCCGAGCAGGCCGAGCTGCGCCAGCTCGCTCACGAGGTCGAACGGAAAACGGTGCTCCCGGTCGCGCTTGGCGGCGTCGGGCGCCACGCGGTCCCTCGCGAAGCGCGCGGCGCTCTCCCAGATGAAGCGCTGCTCCTCCGCGAGCGGGAAGTCGGCGATCACCTAGCCCTCCTTGAGCACGGCACCAGCGATGACGAGTCGTTGGATCTCGCTCGTGCCCTCGTAGATCTCGGTGATGCGCGCGTCGCGGTAGTTGCGCTCGACGGGGTACTCGCTGACGTAGCCGTTGCCGCCGAGCACCTGGATGGCCTGGTGCGCCACGAAGGTGGAGGTCTCGCTGGCGGCGAGCTTCGCCATCGCCGCCTCCTTGGTGTACTTGGCCCCCTTGTCCTTGAGCACGGCCGCGCGCCAGGTGAGCAGGCGCGCGCCCTCCAGACGCATGGCCATGTCGGCGAGCTTGAACTGGATCGCCTGCAGCTTGGCGATGGGCTCGCCGAAGGCCTTGCGCTCCTTGGCGTACTCGACGGCGGTTTCGAGCGCCGCCTGCGCGATGCCGAGCGCCTGCGCGGCGATGCCGATGCGCCCGCCGTCGAGCGTGCCCATGGCGATCTTGAAGCCGGCGCCCGGCTCGCCGAGCAGGTTGCCTTTGGGGATCCGGCAGTTCTCGAAGATCAGGTTGGCGGTCGACGAGGCGCGGATGCCGAGCTTGTCTTCCTTCTTGCCGAGCGACAGGCCCTTGGTGGGCATGGGGACGAGGAAGGCCGAGATGCCCTTGTGCTTCATCGCGCGGTCGGTGGTGGCGAAGACGATGGCCGCGTTGGCCTCGTAGGCGTTGGTGATCCACGCCTTGGTGCCGTTCAGCTCCCACTGCTCGCCGGACGCGTCGCTGACCAGCGTGGCCGTGCACGACGCCGCGCCGGCGTCCGAGCCGTTGCCCGGCTCGGTGAGCGCGAAGCAGCCGAGCTTCTTGCCCGACGCGTAGGGCTCGAGCCAAGCCTTCTTCTGCTCGACGGTGGCGTAGCGCATCACCGGATCGCAGTAGAGCGAGTTGTTGACGCTCATGACCACGGCCGTCGACGCGCAGCCGCGCGACACCTCCTCCATCGCGAGCGCGTAGGCGAGGTTGTCGAGGCCGGCGCCGCCCTGGTCCTCGGGGACGGCGACGCCCATCAGCCCGAGCTCCGCGAGCTTCTTGACCTGCTCGGCCGGGTAGCGGTGCTCGCGGTCGAGCGAGGCGGCGACGGGCTTCAGCTCCTTGTCAGCGAAGGCCCGCGCCATCTTCTGGATCTCTTGGTGGGTCTCGGAGAGCTGGAACATCGGATCCTCCCGGTGACGAGGTGCGCGGACTCAGCGGCCCTGGAAGCTCGCCTTGCGCTTCTCGGTGAAGGCGGCCACGCCCTCACGCGCGTCGGCGGTGGAGAAGACCAGGCCGAAGGCCGCCTGCTCCATGGCGTTGGCCGTACGCAGGTCGGCGCCCTCGCCCTCGCGCAACAGGCGCTTGACGGCGGCGAGCGCGAGCGGGCCCTTGCCTGCCATGGTGTCGGCGAGCTTGCCCACCTCGCCGAGCAGCTCCGCTTGCGGCAGCACGCGGTTGACCAGGCCCACGCGCAGCGCCTCGTCGGCCTTGAGCTGAGCGGCCGAGCAGATCATCTCGGCGGCCAGCGCCTTGCCCACGCGCCGCGACAGGCGCGCGACGCCGCCAAAGCCAGGGATGATGCCGAGGTTGGTCTCGACCAGGCCGAGCTTCGCGCTGTCGCTCGCCCAGATGAAGTCGCACGCGAGCGCCAGCTCGAGGCCGCCGCCGAGCGCGAAGCCGTTCACCGCCGCCACCACCGGCATGCGCAGCGTCGTGAGGCGATCGAGCACCGCGTGGCCCTTGGCCGAGTAGGCGCGCGCCTCCTCGGGCGTCAGCGAGGAGAACTCCGTGATGTCGGCGCCGGCGACGAAGGCCTTCTCGCCCGCGCCGGTGAGCGCGAGCGCGCGCAGCGCGGGGTTGGCGTCGGCCTCCTCGAAGGCGCGGCCAAGCTCGTCGACCACCTTGCGGCTGAGCGCGTTCAGCGCTTGCGGGCGGTTGACGGTGATGACGCGCAGCGCGCCGCGATCCTCGACCAGCAGGTTCTCGAAGCCCATGGTTCCTCCCAGACGCTCAGGGTTGAATCTCGCAGCCGTGCGCGGCGCCGCACACCAGCAGCTCGTCGAGCACCTCGCCGTCGGGCGGCGGGTCCAAGCGGCTCTGTTCGGCGTCGTAAGCGTCCTGCAGCGCGTCGCAGCCGGCGAAGGGCCGCAGCTCGCCCTGCACCTCGCAGTCGAAGCCACAGCCGGCCAACACAATTGACGTCGACGCCGCCAGTGCGGCAACAGTGAACAGGCGCATCACTTGGCCTCCGAATAGTTGTAGACGCCGCGCCCACTCTTCTTGCCGAGCCAGCCGGCGTCGACGTACTGGCGCAGCAGCGGGCACGGCCGGTAGCGCGGATCGGCGAAGCCGTCAGAGAGCACCTCCATGATCGCCAGGCAGGTGTCGAGGCCGATGAAGTCGGCCAGGGTGAGCGGACCCATCGGGTGCGCGCAGCCGAGCTTCATGGTGGTGTCGATGTCCTCGGCCGAGCCCACGCCCTCCATGAGCGCGGTGAAGGCCTCGTTGATCATGGGCATCAGGATGCGGTTCGCCAGGAAGCCCGGATAGTCCTTCGACACCGTCGTGGTCTTGCCCATCTTCTCGGCCAGGCCGCGCGTCGCAGCCCAGGTGGCGTCCGAGGTCGCCATGCCGCGAATCAGCTCGACCAACTTCATCACCGGCACCGGGTTCATGAAGTGCATGCCGATGAAGCGGTCGGCGCGCTTGGTCGACGACGCCAGCCGCGTGATCGAGATGCTCGAGGTATTCGAGGCCAGGATCGCCTCGGGGCGCACGACGGCGTCGAGCTCGGCGAAGATGCGCTTCTTCAGCGCCTCGCTCTCGCTCACCGCCTCGACCACCAGGTCGGCCTGCGCGTGCAGCGCCAGCGAAGTGCCGAAGGTGAGGCGGCCCATCGCCGCGGCGGCGTCCGCCTCGGTGAGCGTGCCCTTCTTCACCAGGCGCGCCAGGCTGTCCTTGATGGCGCCCTTGCCGCGCTCGACGGCGGCGTCGGCCACGTCGGTCACCACCACGCTCAGGCCGGACTGCGCCGCCACCTGCGCGATGCCCGCGCCCATCTGTCCGGCGCCCACCACGCCGACGGTCTTGATCTGCACCACGACACCTCCGTCGCGGCCTGTTTTCAGGGGTTCGGGGACGTCGTCAACCCCTCCCCGCGCCGCGCCGTGCAATCGGGTTCAGGGCAGCGCGTCGGCCGCCACGCAGGTGCGCGCCACGTCGAGAGGAGGCGGGTTCGGCACCGGCGACGTCGGTCCGGCGAACTCGGCCGTGACCGCGTTGCCGTTGCCGGTGGTGCCGGTGATGCGCAAGGAGAGCGGGTCATCGAAGCTGCCGATGTGCAGCACCTCGACGCTGCCGTCCATCAGGCGCGACGCCGCCGTGGTCTCGACGTCGTCGGCCAGGTCGGCCGCGCCGTCGCCGTCGACGTCGCTGGCGACCAACGCGAGCACGGTGGCGTCGCCGGGGATGGTGATGGGCTCGCCGTCGCCGGTCTTTTGCGCCAACAGCTCGTAGGCGCCGTAGGGCTGGCCGTCGCCACCGACGCAGCCCGGGTGCCCGAGGCCGTCGAAGTCGGTGATGCTCGGCAGCGCCAGGTAGAGGTTCACGTGGTGCTCGCCGACGCACGCGTTGGCAGTCATGCGCAGGTCGCACGACCACCACTCCGCGCGGGCGTTCTTCGATCCGAACTCGATCGCGACCGCCGTGGTGCTGCCACCGCCGACCGCGTCTCGCTCGAGGCTGCCGGTGAGCGTGAAGCTGTCCTCGGCCGGGACGTTCGGGCATGCCGCGGCCAGCACCGCGGCCAGGAGCAGAAGGGGACGATCGACGGTCATGGAATGCCCGCGTCGCAGCTCTTGGCACACGCCTGCGCGAGCTGCTCGCACGACGAGGGGCACGCGGGCTCGTCCTTGCTGCAGCCGGCGCGGCACGCGGCCGTCTTCTGCTCGCAGGTGGCGGTACACACCGCCATCTTGCGGCGGCGCTCCTCGGCGCGGGCTTGCGCCTCCTCCCGCCGCTTCGCCTCGATGGCCTCTTGCTTGGCCCGTTCGGCGCGCCAGGCCTCGAGGCGCGCGCGATCGGCGTCGCCGAGCCAGCTCGCGGTGTCGGTGTCCGCCGCGGCGTGTGCCGCCTGCGCGCAGCGTCGCAGGTGCTCGTCGAGCTCGTGGTCGGCGAGCGCCGCGGCGCCGCTGCCGCACACCGCCCGTACGTCGTCGAAGGCGCCGCGGGTGCCGAGCGTCTCCATCAGGCCCGCGAGCCCCGGGGGCGTCGGCTTGACCTCGACCGAGTGCCGGTACGCGGCTTCGGCGGGGTCGGCCTTTCGCGCCAGCGACCACATGCGGCCCTCGCGCCAGAGCACCGCGGCTGCATCGTCGGGGCTGGCCGCCGCTGCCTTGGCGGCGAAGGACGCCGCCCGCTCGAGCATGGCGTCGGTGACCACGGCCCGATCGGCCTCCTTGGGCTCGGCCAAAGAGCCGGCCAACGCGTCGAGGTGCGCGATGGCCTCGCGCGCCGCGCCGGGCGCGCGCTCCATGGCGCGTCCCGTCGCTTGGATGGCGTCCTCGTGGCGCTCCTTCATGGTGGCGCAGGCGAGCGCCAGCGCCAAGCAGGCGAGGCCCAACGCGAGCCGTCCGCTCATCGCCGCGCCACCACCGCCACCGCCTCGCCGCCGCCGATGCAGAGCGACGCGCAGCCGAGCTTCTTGTCGAGGCGCTTCATCTGCGACAGCAGCGTCGTGAAGATGCGCGCGCCCGAGCCGCCGATGGGGTGCCCGAGCGCGACCGCGCCGCCCCACACGTTGACCTTGTCGTGCGCGAGCGCGAGCTGCTTCATGGTCACCATCGCGACCACCGCGAAGGCCTCGTTGATCTCGTAGAGATCGACGTCGCCGGGCTTGAGGCCCGCCTTCTTGAGCGCCTTGTCGATGGCGCCGGCGGGCGCAGTGGTGAACTGCGCGGGCTCCTTGGCGTGCTGCGCGTCGGCGACCAACGTGCACAGCGGCACCAGGCCGCGACGCTTGGCCTCGTCGGCGCTCATCAAGACCAGCGCGGCGGCGCCGTCGTCTATCTTGGAGGCGTTGGCGGCCGTGATGGTGCCGTCCTTGGCGAAGGCCGGCTTGAGGGCGCCGATCTTCTCGGGCTTGAAGCGGCCGGGTTCCTCGTCGGTGTCGACGATCCTGACGTCCTTGCCCTCCTTGACCTCGACGCCGACGATCTCGCCGGCGAACCAGCCGCTCTTCTGCGCGGCGAGCGCACGCTCGTACGAGGTCTTGGTGAAGGCGTCTTGTGCCTCACGCGTGAAATCGTGCTCGCGCGCGCACGCGTCGCCGAAGTTGCCCATGTGCGCGTTGCCGTAGGGGTCCCACAGGCCGTCGTGGATCATGCTGTCGACGGCGGTGGCGTTGCCCATGCGCATGCCGCCGCGCGCCGTGGGCAAGAGGTAGGGCGCGTTCGACATCGACTCCATGCCACCCGCCACCACCACGTCGGCGTCGCCGAGCGCGATGGCCTGACGCGCCAGCATCACGGCCTTCAACCCTGAGCCGCACACCTTGTTGACGGTCAAGCACGGCACGCTGTTGGGCAGGCCGGCGCCGAGCGCCGCCTGGCGCGCGGGGGCCTGGCCCACGCCCGCGGTCAGCACCTCGCCCATGATGACCTCGGAGACGTCGCCCGGCGAGAGCTGCGCGCGCTTGAGCGCCTCCGCGATGACGACGGAGCCGAGCTTGGGTGCGGTGAGGGACGCGAGCGCCCCCTGGAACGCGCCGATGGGAGTACGGACGGCGCTGACGACGACGACTTCGCGCATGGTGGCCTCCGAGTATGCCTACGGGGAGGCGTAGCAGGAGGCTACGTCGACGACAAGCCGTGCTGGCGGCGCACCAGCCAGGTGTTGTCGCGCGCGGCGAAGGCGCACAGCTCGAGCGCCACCGGGCTCGTCTGCAACATGGCGGCGGCCTTCTGCGGCGCCTCGCGCAGAAGGCCGGGCAACGACGACGCGTGCAGCGTGGCTATGACGTTGCCCGACGCCATCAGCGCGAAGCGATCGGCGCCGCGCACCAGCACGCGCAGCGCGCTCGCGACGTCGCCCTTGAGCGCCGGCTCGACCAAGCGCTCGGCCGCCTGCCGCTCCTCCTCGCGCAACTGCAAGCGCAACTTCTGCGCGCGCGCGTCGGTGGCGCCACCGAGCAGCGCGCCGCGCAACAGCTCGGCGGCTGCGCCCTCCTGCCCCTCGGGGATGACCGCTCCCGCGATGGCGCCCAGGCGCACCAGGCCGTAGGCGCGCGCCACCAGCGCGAGCAGCGCCGCGTCGCCGAGCTGCACGGCGTCGAGCGGGATGATGGCGGTGGCGACCACGCCCGGCACCACCACCAAACGATCGACCGCCGCGGCCTGCAGCCGGAATGGGCGGCCGGGCAGGATGCGCTCGACGCGGTCGAGCGCGAGCGCGCCGCGCGAGCTGACCTCGTGCAACGGGCGCGCGCCCGGCGGCAACACGCCGTCGTGGAACGCGGAGGCGAGCGCCGGCCCCACCAGCACCAGCAGGTCGTGCAGCGGACCTCCCCAGCCGGTGGGCGCCAGGCGAGAGCGGATGGTCTCGTCGTCGAAGGGGCGGATGGTCGGCCGCTCGTCGAGCACCATGGCGCGCGGGTCGTAGGCGACGCCCTTGCCCTGCAGCGTGTGCGCCACGGAGCGCAGGTTGGCCGCGCGCTCCGTTTGGCCCTGCGCCTCGGCGAGCGCGCCGGCCAGCTCGAAGACGCGCGGGTCGGCTGGCGTGCGCCGCAACAACTGCAGCACGCCGGTGACGGCGTGGCCCACCAGGCGCGGGATCAGCGCGTACAGCTCGGTCAGCTCGAAGCGGATGTCGAGATCCTCGGCGTCGGCCTGGTGCGCCAGGTAGAGCAGGCCGGCCGCGCGATCGGGATCGGCGAGGCGGTCCCTGCACAAGCGCGCGCCGATGCGCGCCAGCTCCTTCACCTCGGCCGGCTCGGAGGCGGCCTTGAGGCGCGCCTCGAGCAGCTCCACCAGGCGCTGCGGTGTGCCCAGGCGCTCGGCGGCCTCGAGGCCCATGCTGAGCAGCTTCGGGTCGGCGCCGCCCGCTTGCAGCGCCTGCTCGACGATGCGCAGGGCGGTCTTCGGGTCGTTCTCCTCGAGGTTGGCGCGCACCTGCATGTGCAGCGCGTTGAAGCCCGCCTGCATGGCGCGGTCGGAGTCTGCCGCCTGCGACTCGGTGCGCGTGATCTCGGGTGGGCTCGACGCCACCGGCGCGCCCTCCGGCATGCTGACGGCGCCCGGCGCCAGGTGCAGCTTGCGCATGAGCTGTGCGTCGCCGCTCGCGCGCGCCAGCTCCTCGGCCTCGCTCTTGTAGCGCGCGGTGCCGGTCTCGCGCTTCAGGTCGAGCAGCAACTCGACGGCGTCGGCGGTGCGGCCGGCCCGCGCCAGGTGGGTCGCGCGCTTCTCGAGCGCGCTGGCGCGCGCCTGGCCGGTGCGCGCCGCCGACGCGCGCCGCCAGGCTTCGGCGGCCTCGGCGTGGCGGCCGGCCGCGCCGCGCGCCTCGGCCACCGCCTCGAGCACCACCACGTTGGTCGGGTCGAGGTCGAAGGCGCGCTCGGCAGCCACCAGCGCGTCGCCGAAGCGGCCCTGGCGCCCGCGCAGCGTGGTCAGCTCGAGGCAGGCCTGCGCCAGCCGCACCGGGTCCTCGCGCGGCGGGATGGCCGCGGTCAGCGCCTCGAGCGCGAACTCGGCCCCCTCGTCGTCGTGACGTTGCAGCGACGAGCGCACCATCATCTCGAGGGCGTCTTGATGTTTGGCGTCGAGCCGCAGCACGGCGCGCAGGCGATCGTGCGCGTCGTCGCGCCCGAGCGCGAAGGCGCAGCGCGCGCGCCGGTACGCGAGGTCGACGGGCGTGCGCTGCCACTGGTCCGGCCCGATGCGATCGAGCAGATCGAGCGCGCGCTCGTCGTCGCGCGCCGCCCAGGCGATGTCGGCCAGGCGTACCAAGGAGGTCGCTTCGTTGGCGTCGGCCGAGAGCGCCTCCTCGAACGCTTCGCGCGCCTGCGCCTCGTCGCCCACCTCATCGAGCAGGAAGCAGCCAAGCTGGCCGAGGCGGCGCGCGTGCTCCTGGCCGGACGCCGCGCGCGCCCACGCGCTCATGGCCGGCTGCACGAGCTGCGGCTTGCGCTTCTTGGTGTAGGCCTCGCGCACCACCTTGAAGGCGTCGGTGTCGCCGGCGTCGAGCGCGAGGATTTGCTCGGCGATCGTCACGAGCGCGTCGTCAGCGCCCGCCTTCTGGCGCGCGCGCGCCTCGCGGCGCAGCAGGGCGAGGCGGCGCTTGTCGTCCTGCGCTGCGCCCCGCGCCTCGACCAGCGTGGGCAGCAGCTCGGGCGTGCCCTCGTGCATGTCGACCAGCAGGTCCCAGGCCTTGTCGGCGGTCTCCGGGTCGGCGGCGGCCTTCTTGAGCGCGGCCATGGCGGCGTCGCGCTCACCCGACAGCAGCAGCCCCTCGCCGCGCACGAGCTGCAGGATGCCGGGCAGCTCGCGGGCGCCAGCCTGCTCGGCGCGCTCGATGAGCGCCGCCACGCCCTCGACGTGGCCACCCTTGACCAGCAGGCGAGCCTTGAGCACCAGCGCGTCGGCGGCGTCGGCGTCGAGCTCGAGCGCCTTCGCCAGCGTCGCCTCCGCGGCGCGCGCGTCGTCGAAGCGATCGAGATCGAGCGTGGCGATCTCGAGCAACAGGCGGCGCTGGGTGCGGCGATCGGCGGTGGACTCGGCGGCGCGGAACAAGGCTGCGCGCAGCGCGCCGTAGCTGCGGTCGTGCTCGGCGTCCGCGCGCATGACGGCGAGCGCGCCCGCGTTGCATGGATCGAGGTCGAGCACGCGGTGCAGCGCGCGCTTGGCGCCGGCGGCGTCGTCGAGCTGTTGGCGGCGCAGGTGGGCGCGCTCGAGCCAGACGCCCGCCTGGCGCTGCACGTCGGGCTCGAGCGCGATCTCCGACTCGAGCAGCCGGTCGACGACGTCCCAGCGGTTGTGCGCGCGGTGCCAGGCGCCCGCGACCGCCAGCACCTTGTGGTCGACGACGCCGCAGCCGACCGCCACCTCGGCGAGCGGGCCGGCGCGCTCGAGGTCGCCGAGCGAGGCGAGCAGGCACGCGGCCTCGCGCGCAGCGGGCCCGCGCTCGACCGGCGGCAGGTCGGCCACGGCCGCGGCCGACTCCCAGGCGAGCGCGGCGTCGAGGAAGCGCCGATCGGCGGCGTACCAGAGCGCGAGCTGCCGACGCGCAGCGGCATCGGCATCGTCGGCGAGCGCCTGCTGCTCGAGCAGCGCGAGCGCGGCCGGCCGGTCGCCGAGCTGCTCCGCCTGCAGCACGGCGCGCTCGAGCGCCACCTCGCGTCGGCGCACCGGATCGAGGCGGCCCTGCATCGGACTGAGCAGGCGCGCGGCCAGCACCTCGTCGAGCAGACGCGGCGAGGCCAGCTCGCGCGCGAGCGGCTCGGCGGCGTCGAGCGCCTCGGCGTCGCCGGCGCGGGCGGCCAGGCACAGCGCGCCCACCGCGGCCGCGCGGTCGCCCATCGCCTCGAGCGCCCGCGCCTTGGCGCGCAGCAGCGCTGCATCGTTCGGCGCGCGGCCGAGCGCCTCCTCGACAGCGGCCAGCGCTCCCTCGGCGTCGTGCAGCTCGCCGGCGAGCAGCTCCACGCGGCGCGCGCTCGCGTCCGCGTGCGCGCGCGGGTCATCCTCGGTGCGCGCCACCGCGCCGAGCGCGGCCGCGATATCCCGTGGGGCGCCGTGCAGCTCGGCGACCTGCAGCCACAAGCGCGCGGTGTCGACGGCCTTGGGCTGAAGGTCGTGGGCAGCGGCCGCGTCACGGCAGGCGAGTGCGGTCAGCTCGGTGAAGCCCACGCGCACCAGCGCACGCTCCCGCAGGAAGCCCGCGCGCACCGCTGGCTCCTCGGCGGCGCCGGCCATGCGCCCCAGGCTCTCACACACCACGAGCGGCAGCGCGGCGGCCTCGGCCGCCTCCTGGATCTCGCGCTCGAGCTCGGCGTCGTAGCCACCGATGGCGGCCGCCTGCCGCAGCAAGCCGGCGCGCTCGCGCGCGTCGGCGGCGCGCGCGGCGGCCGAGCGCAGCAACGCGGCGCTCGCCGACGGCGGCGCCGCGGCGAACAGCCGCGGGTCCAACGCGCGCGCGAGCGCCTCTTCGCCCTGCGACGCGAGCAGCGCGGCGGCGGTGGTGCGCAGCGCGGGCGACGGGCGGCGACCGAACAGCCGCACGAGCGCCGCCACGTCGACGCCCGCGCCCAGATCGGCCGCGTCGACGTGACCGGTGATGCCGGGCCGGCCGCCATGGACGTCTTGCCGCAAGCGCGCGCCGGCGAAGCCCTGCGCGTCGAGCGCGTCGAACGACGCCACCAGCGCATCTCGCCGCCCGGGCTCGCGCGACAGCTCGGCCGATGCCAAGGCGTCGGCGAGGGCGGCCGCGCGCGCGGCCGGGGCGGAGAGCGCCGGGTCGACCGCCAGGCGCACCTCGATGGGCGCCTCCGACATCGGCACGCCGGCGCGCGACAGCAGCCGCGCGGCGGTGATGGCGGCTGCCTCGCCCGTCGCTGCGGCGACGGTTGACGCCAGCTCGCGCCAGGCGACCGCCCGATCTTCGGGCGCGCCGGCGCGAGCGCGCGCGAGCGGCGTGGTGCGCCGAGCTGCGGCGTGCCAAGCGAGCAGCGTGCCCGCCGACAACGTTCGTTCGCGCAAGCGACGCGCACGCGCCACGTCATCGGCAGCGTCTGCCGGCCAGGGGCCGACGCCGCGAAGCGCGAGCGCGCCCGCGAAGTGCTGCTGGGCGGCGCCGCCGCCCTGCGCCGCCAGGCGCCAGGCGCGCTCGTCGAGCGGCGCGCTGCGAAGGCGCCAGGCAGCGACCGCGCGCGCCATCGCCGGCGGCGCCGCCGCCGCAAGCGCGAGCGCCTGATCGATCATGCCCTCATCGGCGGCCGCGACCGCCAGGCGCACTGCCAGGGCGGCGCCCGCGCCGCCGACGCCCGCACCGCCAGCGCGCCGTGCCGCCTCGCTGGCGAACGCGATCGATGCGTCATCGAAGAAGGCGAGCGGCAGGCGCAGCAGCGCGTCACAGGCGAGCGGTACATCGCCGGCGTCGAGGCTGAAACGCGCTGCGCTCACTGCCAGCTCCGCGCGCGCCGCACCGTCGGCTGGTGGAGCGCCACCGAGCAGGACCGCGGCGGCGTCGCGCGGGCGGCCGAGCACGGCGAGGGCGCCCGCCAACTCGCGGCGCAGTGCCCACGGCAGCGGCGCGGCGCGCTCGAGCGCCGTCAGCGCCTCGACCACCGCGGCCGCATCGCCGCCTTGCACCAAGCGCGCAACGGCCTCTGCCAGGCGCGCGCCTGCAACGGTACCGGCGTCGCCGCCGCGCGTCCCTTCGCCGTCTCCGGCGAGCCGGCGCAGGATGGTGCCGCGCGCCAACAGCGGCTTCAGCCACCGAGCGACCTCCTCGACGGGGGCTGCCGGCAGCTCGGCCTCGAGGAACTGCAGCCACAGCTCGTCGCGATCGAGGGCGCGACAGCGGCGCAGGCGCGCGGCGCGCACGTCCTCGGGCAGCGCAGCCAGGTGGGCCGCCGCCTCCCAGACGTCGACCGCGCGCTCGACGAGCGGGGACGGCACCACGCCGGCCTCGAGCAGGCCGCGCAGCGCGGGCGCCACCTTGGCGGCGGCGGCGCCTCCACCCGCGATCTCGATGAGCAGCGCCACCCGCTCCGGGCTCGCGCCGAAGCGATCGATCAGGTCGGCGGCACGCGCCGCCGCCTCGTCGAGGCGCCCGCGGCGGCGGTCGAGGCCGACCAAGAGTGCGAGCGAGGCGGCGTCGGCGGCGCCGCCTGCGAACAAGCGCTCGAGCGCGGCGGCCTCGCGGCCGACGTCTCCCTCGAGGGCGGCGACCTCGGCGGCCAGCAGCGCCGCTGCCGGCTCCTCGAGCGCTTCTGCCGCCGCGAGCGCGGCCGCGCTCTTGCCGAGCAAGGCGAGCAGGCCGGCCTTGGCGAGCGGGTCGTCGACGACCTCGAGTTGCTCCTCGACCAAACCTTCGCTCACCGCGAGGCGATACGCCTCGTCCTTCAGGCGCGCGTCGCCGCCGGCGGCGCCGTCCCGCAGCACCTCGAAGGCGCCCTTGGCGTCCTTGAGCGCGTGCAGCCGGTGGGAGGCGCGCCGACGCACCGCCTCGCCGCGCGCCTCTGCGCCGGCCGAGCGCTCGGCGGCCTCAGCCATCAGCGTGTCGACGATGTCGGCGCAGCCCGAGGCCTCGGCAAGGCCGAGCGCCTCGGTCTGCACCGCGGCATCGTCGGGTGCGGCGCGCGCGAACGCGAGCAGCGCCTGCGCGAGCGGCGCCGCATCGCCCCGGCGCACCAGCGCCTCCACCGCGCGACGTCGGTGGCGCAGCGCCTCCGCTCCGCCACCCGGCGGATTGAGCGCGGCGAGCGCGTCGGCCGCGGCCGCGGCGCGCGCCGCGGCGTTTGCCTCGCCCCTGTCCCACGCCACGTCGGCCCGCGCCGACAGCGTGGCGGCGTCGCCTGCGCCGCGCGCGAGCAGGCCGTCGAGCGCGCGCGCGGCGTCGTCGGGTCGCGCAACGGCCAGCGCGACTCGGGCGGCCTCGCGAAGCTCGAGCACCGAGTCGGCGTCCGGCAACGCCTCGGCGAGCGCCAACCGAAGCGACAGGCGCTCTGGCGTCAGGCGCAGCCGGCGCGCGCGCTGTGCCGCGCGCCGCAGCTCGCCGGAGCCGGCGCGTGACAACAGGCGCTGCCCGCGCGCGGCATCGCCGGTGCGCACAGCGGCAACCACGGCGGCCGCCCCGCTCGCCGCCGCCAACACGGCGCGCGCGGCGCGCCCCTCGAGCGCTTCGCGCGCGCTGCCATCGGCCCGCGCGGCCCAGGCGTTGGCCAGCGCCTCGCCCGAACGGCCGTCGAGCGCCGTCATGCACTCGGCGATGGCGGGGGCGTCGTGCAAGCGCAGCGCGAGGCGGAGCTCGACCGCCGCCGCCGCGCGCAGCTCCTGTGGCGTGGTCGCCTGCGCGCGCAGCCGATCGACGTCGGCCTGGGCCCGGCGCGGGCCGGCGGTGCGCCAGCGGCGCTGCACCGCCGCGACGCCGAAGGCCGCGGCAGTGCCGGGCACCGCGCGCGCGAACAGCGCGTCGGACAAGCACAGCGCATCGGCGCTGCCGAGCGCGCCGAGCTGGCGCGCCAAGCCCTCGAGGAAGGCCGGGCGCAGCTCGTCGGGCAAGCGCTCGGCCACGGTCACCGCCTCGGTGACGCGCCGCTCGACGGACGCGGGCGCCTCGAGCACCTCGGCCGCCCGCACCCGCGCCGCCGCGGGGGAGTCGGCGAGCCGCAAGTGGGCGAGCACGCGCGCCGCCGGGTCGACGGCTTCGACGTCGAGCGCGAGCAAGCGCTCGGCGTCTGCCGCCGCAGCGTCGGCCGTTGGCCCATCGCCCGCCTGGGCACGCTCCAGCTCGGCCGCCAGGTGCGCGCCGAGCACGACGGCGCCCTGCGCCTCGTGGATGCGGCGCTCGATGTCCTTCAGCTCGACGTCGCCACCGTGCTCGCGGCGCACCTGTGTCAGCAGCGGCAGCGCCTCGACGCCCCGGCCGAGCTCCACCAGCAACAGCGAGCGGCGCCGCACCAGCTCACGGCGCTCGAGGCCGGCGGCGCGCGCGGCGCGGCGACCGAGCGCCTCGGCGAGCGCGCCCGTGTCACCGAGCGCGTCCAGGCTCTCGAGCAGCTCGCCCCAGGCCTCGCGGTCGTCGGGGTCCTCGTCGACCAAGAGCTGCAGGTGCGGCACCGCGCGCGCGTCGTCCTCGAGGCCGGTGCGCAGCACGCTGACCAGCTCGAGGCGCAGCGCGCGCCGCTCCGCCGGTGCCGCGGCCTCGACGGCGTCGCCGAGCACGTCGGCGACCGCCGCCCATGCCTCCTGGTCGCGCAGCACCAACAGCGCGCGCGCGCGCAGGTCGGCGCGGCCGGCCAGCACCGGGCGCAGGCGTTCGAGCCGGTCGAGCATGCGGCCGGCGGCGCTGTCGTGATCGAGCAGCGCGGTGGCGGCGGCCGTGGTGGCGGCGAGATCCGCGGGTAAGGCATCGGCGATGGCGAGCACCACGTCGAGATCGATGCTGCGATCGGCCAGGCGCTCGCCCACCATCACCTGGCGCAGCGCGTCCGCCGCGGCGCCGCCGGCGGGGAGGCGGGCCAACAGCGCGCGTGCCGCGGCGTCGGGCGCTCCCGAAGCAGCCCTCGCCAGTAGGTCGACCGTGCGCACGTCCGCGGCGGCGCCGCGGTCGAGCGCCGTCACCACGTCGTCGAGCGCGGCGCGGCTCGCCCCGGAGGTCTCGATGCGCAGCTCGGCGCGCCGCGCCAGATCCTCGGCCGAGAGCTCGTCCCCCTGCTCCTCCATCTGCACCAGCAGCGCGAGCGCGGCGCCGGCGTCTCTGGCCGCCTCGGCGCAGGCGAGCGCCTCGCGCCGCAGCGACGCGTCCGTCCGTAGCGCCAGCGCGCGCGAAAACAGCCAGGCGCCGCTCTTGGCGTCCGCCAGGCGGTCGCGGCTGTCGCGCGCGCAGAACAGCAGCCGCAGCGCGCGCTCGTCGTCGGCGCCGGCCTCGATGCGCACCAGCGCGTCGGCGGCCGCGCGTGCCTCGGCGGCGCGCCCCAGGCGACCCGCCAAGCGCTCGACGGCGCGCAGCGTGTCGATGTCGCCCGGCAGCCGCTCCGCCCGCTCGGCCCACGACGACAGCGCCAGCTCGATCCGATCGGCGCGCTCGGCCGCGAGCGCCAGGCGGCCGAGCAGCGCCAGGCGCTCCTCGGCGTCGGGCGAGAGCGCGAGCAGCCGCTCGAGCGCGACCGCAGCGACCGCGTGGCGCCCGAGCCCCTCGGCCAGGCGCGCGCGACGCAGCTCGGAGGCGCGGGACAGGTCCGCCAGCTGCGCGGCCTCCTCGAGCAGGTCGAGCGCGCGGCCCGGGTCGCGCCCCGCCTCCGCGCCGGCGTCGAGCAGGCCGGCGACGCGCTCGAGCAGGCGCGGCCGGTCGCCGAGCGCCTTGGTGCCTTCAGGGTGCTCGGCGAGCGCGTCCTGCAGGAGCGCGGCGGCCGCGGCCGGATCGTCGAGCTCTTCCTCCAGGCGCGAGAGCCCGTCGACCAGCACGTCGGCGCCCGGGTGCGCGGCCAGCTCCGCGTCGGCCAAGGCCGCGCGCAGCGTGCGCCGCGCCTCCTTCTTGTTGCCGAGGCCGTGCTCCTCGAGGCGCGCCTTCTTCACCAGCACGTCGAGGCGCTCGTCGAGCGCCAGGTTGGCCTCGGCGAGCCGCTTGAGCGCGTCCACCGCCTCGGCGTTGTCGCCCGCGGCCTCGAGCACGCGCGCGTAGCGGCGCAGCACGTCGACCGCGCCGTCGAGCTTGAGCGCGGCCGCGCACAGCTCGGCGCACAGCGCGGCGTCCTTCAGCTCCTCCTCGGCGGCGACGGCGAGCTGCGCGTAGACGGCGGCCTTCGCGCGACCCGACAGCGCGGCTTCGGCGAAGGCGCGCTCGACCGCGAGCGCGCCGCGCACGTCGCCCGCCTGGCGCAGCTGGCGCGCGAGCAGGCGCGCGGCGGTCCGCTGCTTCGGATCGAGCGCCAGCGCCTGACGGCGCGCGTCGGCGGCCGCCGCGTGCTCGCCGAGCAGCTCCTCGAGCACCTCGGCGCGGCTCTCGAGCAACAGCGGCTTCTCCTTGTCCTTGGCCTTGTCGAGGAGCTGGTCGATGGCGGCGAGCGCGGCGCCGCCCTCGCCGAGCGCGCGGTGCAGGTCGACGATCAAGCGGGTGTGGCGCTGCGGCTTCTTGTCCCTGCTCTCGGCCCAGCGGAAGCACGAGAGCGCCAGGCGCGGCCGCCCGAGGAAGGAGTAGAGGTAGGCGCCGGCCTCGGCCGCCTGCTCCGCCGCCGCCGGACCGTCGGCCAGCGTCTGCGCGGCGACCAGGCGCGCGCGCACCACCAGGCGGTGGTTCTTGTCGGCGCGCGCGAGCGTGAGCAGCTTGTCGAGCGCCTCCACCGACCATGGCGTCGAGGCGAGCGCCGTCATCCACGCGTCGCGCGCCTCGGCGTGCAGCCCGGCGCGCAGCGCGGCGTCGCCCGCGCGCAGCAACAGCTCGGTGCGCTCGGCGCCCGGGCGCAGCCGCGCCGCGCGCCGCATGCACTCCTCGTGCAGACCGGCGTCGTCCTTGCTGTCGTGCAGGAGCCCCTGCAAGCGCCGCGACGCCGACGCGTCGTCGGGGGCGTGCCGCAGGTGCCCGCGCAGCGCCGCCGCGGCGCGCGGCTTGTCACCGAGCTGATCCTCCTCGAGCGCAGCAATGCGCAACAGCAGCGCTGCCAGCGTCTCATCGCTGCCGCCGGCGAGCACCCGCCGCTCGAGCACGTCGACCGCGCTCCTGAAGCGCCCCGCCTCGGCGTAAAGGTCAGCGAGCCGTTCGAGGTCGGCGGTGAAGCGAGCGTCCTGCGGCGCGCGATCGCCGAGCATGAGCTCGCGGGCGCGGATCTCGAAGGCGACCTCACCCTGCTTCTGCGCAGCGTCGGCGGCGCGAGCCAACAGCGCGCGGCGCGCGTCCGTGGCCGGGCCGCCGGCCTCTACCGCTCGCTGCAGCCGATCGAGCGCAGGCTCGAAGCGAGCGTCATCGAGCAAGGCGCCGACCAGGGTGGTCAGGGCCGCCTCGGCGCCCGCGTCGTCGTCGAGCCAGGCGCCGAGCGCGGCCAGCGCCGCAGTGCGGTCGACCAAGCCGAGCGCGGCTGCCTTGGCGGCGTGCACCGCCAGGCGCTCCTCGCGCGGCAGGTCGGCGCGGGCAAACAAGGCGGCGGCGCTCTTCTCGAGCGCGGGGGCGTCGCCAAGCTGTTGCGCCAGCCCGAAGGCGCGCCGCTGCACCTCGACGGCGCCGCCGACGCCCGCTGGCGGCGCGTCGAGCAAGAGCGCGAGCGCGCGTCCGCGCTCGTCGGTGTTCGCCAGGATGTCGGCGGCCTCGAGCAGCCAGTCCGCGCGGCCGTGGCGCAGGGCGGCGTCGCCGAGCACCGCTGCCGCCTGGCGCGGCGGCAGCGCGCGCGCCGCGCCCAGGTAGTCCTCGACGTCCGACAGCCGCTCGGCGCGCGCCGCCAGCACACCCGACAGGCGCAGGCGCGCCCCGGCGTCACCGACGGCGTCACCAGCGGCCGTGGCCGCGCGCACCGCGTCGCGCAGCGGACCCGAGGGCACCGCGTGCACCTCGGCGTCCTCGCGGCGCAGCACGCGCGCCAGTCGCGCGGCGTCGCCGCTGTGCAGCGCAGCGTCGAGCCACGCGGCGACGTCGACCGCACCGGCCTCGCTGGCCCGCTGCCAGGCGTCCGCGGCGGCTGCGGCGCCGCGACCGCCGGGGCGCACGTGCAGCGCGCCCAGCCTGCGGTGGACGTCGCCGGCGCGGCGCACGGCTGCCGGGTCGCGCGCCGCCGGCTCGGCCTCGAGCAGCGCCGCCAACCGCTCGCGCTCCTCCACCTCGAGCGCCACGTCGGCGGCGGCCTCGGCGAAGGAGGCGCGCTGCTCGACGCTGACGACGTCGCCGCGCCCATCGAGCAGCGCGTGCGCGTCCTTGACTCGGCCCGCGGCGGCGAGGCGCCCCGCCGGCCCGTGCAGCGCGGCGTCGGGCAGCGGTGCTGCCGCCGCCGCCAGCGCGCGCACCACGGCCGCCGGCTCGGCGTCGCGCGCCGCCAGCTCGACAAGCGCCTCGGCCACGCCGCTTTGCTGGTCGACGAGCGCACGGGCCAACGCGGCGCCGGCGTCCTCGATGCGCGCGGCGTCGACGAACAGGCGCGCGGCGCCGAGCAGCTCGCCCTCGGCAGCCAAAAGCTCGGCGAGCGGTCCGGGCTCGCCGAGCATCGCCTGCGCCTCGGCGTCGGTGCGCAGCACCGCACGATCGCGCTCGCCGGGCGCGATGCGCGCCAACGCGGCGCGCGCGCGCTCGGCGTCGCCGGCGCCGTGGCGCTTGACGGACAGCCGGGCGAACAGCGCCAGCGCCATCGCGGGCACCTCGGGCGCCTCGGTGGCGTCGCGCAGCACCTCGAGCGCGCGATCGAGCTGACGGTCGTCGTCGAAGAGCTGAGCCAGCCGCACCGCCACCGCGGCGTCGCCCGGCCGCAGCTCGCGCGCGCGCGCCAGGTGCAGGCGCGCGGTGTCGCGATCGCCGCGCGCCTCGGCGATGCGGGCGGCGAGCAGCTCGACGTCGGCGCGCGCGGCCGCGTGCTCGGGCCGCTCCGCCTGCATGAGCAGGCGCGTCAGCAGCTCGGCGGCGCGCTCGAGCGCGCCCGCCTCCACCTCGACGTCGATGAGCGCCCCGAGCGCGTCCACCCGATCGGCGCGGCGCAGCGCACGGCGCAGCAGCACGCGCGCGGCGTCGATGCCCTCGGCAGCGCGCGCGAAGCCCGCCAGCCGCACCGCCAGCGCCTCGGCCGCCGTCGGCTCTTCGGTGCGCTCGAGCGCGGTGCGCCCGACCGACAACGCGCGCGACAGGTCGCCGCGCTCGGCCAACAGCGAACAGAACAAGGCGCCGGTCTCGGCCAGTGACGGATCCGCCAGGAAGCCCGCCTCGGCCGCCTCGAGCGCCAGCGCGGCGTCGTCGGCGAGGCGCGCCTGACCGGCTGCGGCCAGGAAGGCGCGCGCCGCCACCCAGGGCT
Source organism: Deltaproteobacteria bacterium (assembly GCA_016177705.1). GTDB lineage: Bacteria > Myxococcota > UBA727 > UBA727 > VGSZ01 > JACOUT01. The sequence goes on along the minus strand of JACOUT010000009.1, from coordinate 425,948 downwards.
CGTCGGCGGCGTCGGCCGCCTTGCCGAGCGCCAGCAGCCGTCGGCCGCGCTCGGCGGGCTCGAGCTCCTCGGCCTCGGCATGCGCCGACAAGAGCCCAAGGTGCTCGGGCGCATTGCCGAGGGCGCGCGCGATCAGGTCGTCGCCCTCGGCGCGGCGGCGCGCGGAGCGCCGCAGCACCTCGGCGGCGAACGGCACCACCGCGGGCGCGAGCGCCCGCTCGTCGATCAGCCGATCGACGAGGGCGAGGCGCGCCACGTCGTCCTTGGCCTCGTCCATGCCGTCGGCGAACACCGCCAGCGCCACCGCCTCCTCGAGCGGCCCGCGCTTCTGCTCCTTGGGCGCCTTCCAGCCGTCGGGCAGCGCGCGCGACCAGGCGCGCAGCGTGACGTCGGTCTTGCCGAACACCACCTCGTTGACGCGCACGTCGCCGACCGCAGGCACCTTCCAGCCGTAGGCGGGCAAGAGCTGGCGCAAGACGGCGCGGAACGGGTCGGCCCTGCGCACCATGGCGCGCGCGGGCAGCGCGCCCGGCAGCGCGAGCGCGTCGAGCAGCGCGGCTGCCACCTCGAGGCGCGGGCGCGGCAGCGGCGAGAACGCGATGACCTCGTGCAGCACCAGCGCCACGCCCGCCTCGCCGACCGGCGCGAACAGGCCGCGCGCGCGCAGCGGCACCGGGCCGGCGGGGCCGGCCAGCTCGACCAACAGCTCGACGCCGCCCGCGCGCGAGCGCTCGCGCAGCAGCGTGAAGCCGCCGGCCTTGAGCTGATCGGGCAGGTAGAGCGAGGCGTGCGAGAGCGAGAGCTCGATGGCGCGCAGCGTGAGCCGCCGCGACTGGAAGCGCTGCGCGCCGCCCGAGACGTCGAGCGGGAACTCGACGTCGGGCACCTCGAAGAGCGCGCGCTTGATCTCCACGCCCGGTGAGAGCGCGCGGTTCTCGAGCGCGAGCAGCGCGCGGCCGGCCTCGAAGCGCAAATGAAACCCGAGCTGCTCGGGCGGGCCGATCGCCTGCGGCGTCGGATCCTCCGGGGCGCTCGGCGCAAGCTCGCGCGTCAGCGCCGGGAGGCTGATCGACCCGGTCTGCTTCGCCTTGTCGGTGGGATCGCCGTCACGCGTCGCCATAGCCGGCGCGGACGCTACTACGGCTCCCGGAAAGGGCGGAAATCGCGGAGTCACGGGCGCTTGCGCGCGAAACCGCGCGCCCTGCCCGAGCCGGATCCGGCTCGCCTCAACCGAGCTTGACAGTGTCAGTGACAGTGTTATGATGGTTGCATGGAGCCGATCGCCCCCTGGACCCTCGAGGAGCTGAGCGCGCGCGTGAGCGCGGCCCTCGGCAGCGCCCCGGTGGACCAAGCGAACGGCCAGGTCACCGAGGTGCCGAACGCGCGCACCATTCGCTACTACGCGACCATCGGGCTGCTCGAGCGTCCGTACACGGCCGGTCGGTCGGTGCGCTACGGGCGCCGGCACCTCTTGCAGCTCGTCGCCATCAAGCGCTTGCAGGCGCGCGGGCTCGTGCTCGCCGACGTGCAGCGCGAGCTCGGTGCCCTCAACGACAAGAAGCTCGAGGCGCTCGCCGCGCTGCCGCAGGACGACGAGATCGCCGCGCTCGCCGCCGAGGTGCACGGCCCCTCGCCCAAGGTGGAGAGCCGGCGCGAGCGCTCCTTCTGGAGCGCCGAGCCCGAGGCGCCGAGCGCAGCCGCGCCGGTCGCCCCCTCGCCCACACCCGCCCCTACCGCTTCCCCGCCGTCGACGGAGACCGTGGTCCCCGTCGCTGGCATCCACCTCGCCGCAGGTGTCACGCTGTCATTCCCGACAGCGCGCCCCCTCGGCGACGACGACGTCGAGGCCCTGCGCGCGGCACTCGGTCCGGTCGTCGATGTCCTGCGCGCGAGGGGCCTCCTGCCGGAGCCCGAAGGAGACGACCGATGACCGCACTTCCCTTGATCCGTGACGACGAGTGGAGCCGTCTGCACGTGGCGTTCGAGGAGGCGGGCTGTGGCTGCCTCCGCACCGACCGCGGCCTGTTGCCGCTGGTCGCCATGGACGTCGACGCCAAGGTGATCGCGAGCTACGCGCACACCACACTGCGCCAGGTGTTCGTCAACACGCTCGGCGTGCCCATCGAGGCGACCTACATCTTCCCGTTGCCCGACCGAGCCGCCGTGCACCGCTTCGTCATGGAGGTGAACGGCAGGAAGGTCGAGGGCGAGCTGCAGGAGCGCATGGCCGCGCGCCGCACCTACGACCACGCCATCGCCCAGGGCAAGCGCGCCTCCATCGCCGAGGAGGAGCGCGCCGGCGTCTTCACCATCCGCGTCGGCAACCTGATGCCGGGCGAGCACGCTGCCATCACGCTCGAGCTGTCGGGTGCGCTGCCCATCGCCGACGGCGAGGTCACCTACCGCTTCCCGCTGGTGGTAGCGCCCCGCTACATGCCGGGTGCCAGCCTCGGCGGCGATCACGTCGGTGACGGCGTCGCCGCCGACACCGACGCCGTTCCCGACGCGAGCCGCATCTCACCCCCGGTGCTCTTGCCGGGCTTCCCGAACCCGGTGCGGCTCAGCATCGGCGTCGAGCTCGACCCCGCGGGGCTGCCGCTCTCCGAGGTGCGCTCCTCCTTGCACGCCGCCTACGCCGACGAGCGCGCCGGGCGCCTCGCGGTGCGCACCACCGCGGGCGAGCGCCTCGACCGAGACTTCGTGCTGCGCTTCCGCCTCGGTGACGCCGGTGAGCACACCACGGCGCGCCTGGCCCAGGACGGCAGCGGCGAGGCCACGCTGGCGCTCACCGTGCTGCCGCCCACGCTCAACGTCGGCGGCCGCCCCAAGGACGTGGTCTTCGTGCTCGATCGCTCGGGCTCGATGGACGGCTGGAAGATGGTGGCGGCGCGCCGCGCCACCTCGCGCATGATCGACGCGCTCAGGCCCGCCGACCGCTTCCAGGTCATCGCCTTCGACGACCGCCTGGAGGAGATCCCGTTCGGCAACGGCATGCTGATCGAGGCCGGCGACCGAAGGCGCTTCATGGCCACCGAGTGGCTCGGCAAGGTCAGCTCGCGCGGCGGCACCGAGATGGCGCCCGCGCTCTCGCGCGCGGCCGATCTGCTCGGCGGCGGCTACCTCGAGCGCGATCGCGTGCTCGTCTTCGTCACCGACGGCCAGGTGGGCAACGAGGCGCAGCTGATGAAGCTGCTCGGGCAGCGCCTGCGCGGCGCGCGCGTGTTCGCGCTCGGTATCGACCAGGCCGTCAACGCGGCCTTCCTGAATCGGCTGGCGCAGCTCGGCCGCTCGGGCGACGCCGAGCTGGTCGAGAGCGAGGACCGCCTCGACGACGTGCTGTCGCGGCTGCACCGCCGCGTCGACACGCCGGCCATCAGCGAGCTGTCGATCGACGTGCAGGGCGCGTCGCTGATCCACGGCACGGTGGCGCCGGGCCAGTTGCCCGACGTGTTCGCCGGCGTGCCCGCCACCATCTTCGCGCGCGTGCGTGCGGGCTATGGCGGCGGCTCCGTTGGCGGCACGGTCATCGTGCGCGGCCGGCGCGCCGACGGCGGGCGCTTCGAGGAGCGCGTGCCGCTGGTACCCACCCACAACCCGGCGCTCCCTGCGGCATGGGCTCGGCTTCACCTGCGCGACCTCGAGGATCGCTTCGACGCTGGCAAGGGCGACCGCGGCGGGCTCGAGCGGCAGATCGTCGAGGTGTCGCTGCGCCACCATGTGCTGTGCCGCTTCACCGCCTTCGTCGCCGTCGATCACCAGACGGTGAACCCGGGCGGCTGGGGCACCAAGGTCACGCAGGCGGTCGACCAGCCGGCCGGCTGGGGCGGCGCCGCCGCCAAGCCCGCGGTGTCGAGCTCCAAGTACTACGTGGCGCAGCGTGTGCGCGCCGCGCCCATGAGCCCGGCGCCCGCGGGTCGCGCGCGCATGGAGTCGTCGAGCGTCGACGCCAAGGACGCCGACGCGTCGTTCCTCGACAGCGCCATGGAGCCCACCGAGGCGCTGTCGGCCCGGGGCGCACGCAGCCTCGAGGAGTTGGACGACGAGGGCCCAGCCGATCTGGCCGCCCCCGAGCCTGCCGCGGCACCGCCGCCGGCGCGGCCGGCTGCGTCCTACGGCTTCGCGAAGGCGACGTCCGCTATCCCCGAGCAGAAGCGGGAGCAGCAGGAGGTGCTGCGGTCGGCGAACCGTCCCATGGCACCCGGCGCCGACCTCGCCAAGAAGGCCGCGGGCTTCCTCGGCGGGCTGCTGGGCGGCAAGGGCGACCAGGCGAAGACGCGCGGCACGGCGACGCTGCAGGACTTCCTGCCGCGCCTGGTCGAGCTGCTCGAGTGGCTGCGCGCCTCGCGGCTGCCGGCGAGCCATCTGGCGGCCGAGCTGGACGCACGCCTGCGCGTGCTGCTCGAGGAGATGGCGCATGCCGGGGTGACGCCGACCGAGCGCCACCCGCTCGGGGAGGCGCGGCTGGCGCTCGCCGACGCGCTCACCCGCCACTACGACGTCGCGGGGCTCGACCGCGCCGTGGGCGACGTGGTGACGCTGCTCGAGGACAAGACGGGCCGCGCTCCGGCCACGCCACGCCGCGAGGGGTTCTGGCGCTGAGCTTGGCGTGATGGTCGGACGGCAGGGGGCGTATGCTGCGCGGCATGCGCCCCCTGCCCTTTGTGCTCGTGCTCTGCTGCTCGCTGTTGGCCGCGTCGTCGTCGCTGGCGAGGAAGGTGGGTGTGCTGCCCATGGTCGGCGGCGCCGGTGTCGACGCCAAGACCGCCGCCGCGCTCACCGAGGCGCTCGCCGGCCAGCTCGCACGCGTGCCCGGCACCGAGGTCATGACCCAAGCGCAGATGAAGGCGCTGCTGGACCTCGAGGCGCAAAAGCAGATGGTCGGCTGCGCCGACGACTCGTGCATGGCGCAGATCGGCGCCGCGCTTGGCGTCGACGAGCTGATCGGCGGCTCCGTGTCGCTGGTCGGCTCGAGCTGGCTCGTCGGCGTGCGCAAGGTGGAGGTCCGGACTGCCGGCTCGCGCCTCGCAGATCGCCGCTTCAAGGGCGGCACGCTCGACGACGTGCTCGACGCGCTGCCCGCTCTGGTCGCCGAGGTCTCGCAGGCGGCGCCGAGCGCGGCACCGCTGGCCACCGGCGTGCTCGCCATCGCGCCGGGCGGAGCCGCGCCGGCCGGCGGTCGAGAGCTGGACGCCGAGGTCGCGCCCGCCGTGAAGAAGCGCTTGGTGGTGGTGGGCGATGGCAAGGGCCTGGTCGTCGCGTACGACCCGAAGAGCGAGGACTCGTTCGCGCCCTTCTACGCGGGGCGCGACGGCAGGCTGTTCGCGCAGCGCATCTCGGGCGGCGGCCGCGAGGGCGAGGTCTCGTTCGACCTGGTGTTCTGGGAGCCGCGCGTCGCCGAGCGCTGGCAGGCGAGCTTCGGCAAGAAGGACGGCAAACACTGGCTGCAGTGCGGCGACAAGAAGATCGAGCTGTCGCCGACCATGCTGCCGAAGGGCGCGCGTCTGTTGCAGGTGCGCTGGCAGCGCCGCATCGACAAGATCGCCCGCACCGACGACGGCGTCTATTTCGTCGTCGACGTGGCGCGCGAGCCTGAGGGCAGCCGCGACTTCCGGCTGCACGTCGGCAAGCCGGGGGCGCTGTCGTACCAGCGGGTCGACGCCGTCATGCTCGAGCGCGACGAGAGCGTGTTCACGACGGCGCAGGGCCGCCTCAACGTCGGCTACGGCGCGTCGTGGACGCCCAAGGGCGGCGCGCCGGTGCCGCTCAAGCCGCTGCCCGTCGAGGACCACGCGGGCGAGGCCTATGGTCCGTGGCGCGTCTACGCCGAGCCGCTCGGTACGCCCTGCGACGGGCTGCTCTAGAGAGCTGAACCGGTTACATCGCCTGCTGCGCGCGAGCGGGTGGGGCGAAGGCGGCGTCGCGTGCTCGGCACGTGGCTACGGCCACGCGCCTGCGCGGCTCCTTGCCCTCGCCCCACCCGCTCACGCTCGCGACGGCGCTGCAACCGGATCAGCTCTCTGACCGCTACGCGACCACCTTGATGGGCGGTCGCTGCACGCCGGCAACCGCGCCCTTCGGTCGCACCACCACGAAGCGCCGCTTGGCCTCGCTCCAGGACGACAACAGCCGCGCACCGAGCGGGCTGCCGGTGTGCTCGACGTGCAGCTCCAGCAGCACTTTCAGGTGCTCCTCCTCGTCGCCGCCCGCGAAGGCGTCGAGCGGCGCGTCGGTGGCATCGACGGCGTTGATGCGCGCCGCCAAGCGTCCGTCGACGTCGAGCACGTAGGCGATGCCGCCGGTCATGCCGGCGGCGAAGTTGCGCCCGGTTCGGCCGAGCACCACCACGGCGCCGCCGGTCATGTACTCGCAGCCGTGATCGCCGCAGCCCTCGACCACGGAGACGGCGCCGCTGTTTCTCACCGCGAAGCGTTCGCCGACGACGCCGGAGGCGAACAACTCGCCCCCGGTGGCGCCGTAGAGCGCGACGTTGCCGAGGATGACGTTGTCCTCGGGCGCGAAGCGCGCCCCCACCGGCGGGCGCACGGCGATGCGGCCGCCGCACAGGCCCTTGCCGACACCGTCGTTGGCCTCGCCGAAGAGCTCGATCGAGACGCCGCGCGGCAGGAAGGCGCCGAGGCTCTGCCCTGCCGAGCCGGTGAGCCGCACGGTCATGGTCGAGTCGGGCAAGCCGCTATCGCCAAAGCGGCGCGCCACCTCGCCCGCGAGCCCCGCGCCCACCGCGCGATCGACGTTGCGCACGGGTCGCTCGAGCACCACCGGCGGGCCCCCCGCCAGGGCGGCCGCCGCTTCCGTGATCATGGAACTGTCGAGCTGGCCGGCGACGTCCTTCTGCTGGGGCTTGGCGCAGCGGAGCGCCCCGCCGGTCGGCCGCGCGAGCAGCGCCGACAGGTCGACCCGCTGCGCCTTCTTGAGCGTGAGATCCGGGCGCGGCACCAGCAGCGAGACCTGCCCCACGACGTCGTCGAGCGTGCGCGCGCCGAGGGACGCGAGCAGCTCGCGCACGCCCTCGGCGACCTGCAGGAAGTAGCTGGTGACGTGCTCTGGCTTGCCCACGAACTTCTTGCGTAGCTCCGCGTCTTGCGTGGCCACGCCCACCGAGCAGGTGTTCAGGTGGCAGCGCCGCTGCATGACGCAGCCTTCGGCGACCAGCGCGGCGGTGGCGAGGCCGAACTCCTCGGCGCCGAGCAAGGCCGCCATCACGACGTCGCGCGGCGTGCGCAGGCCGCCGTCCACCTGCAGGCGCACGCGGCCGCGCAGCCTGTTGTCGACCAGCGCCTGCTGCGCCTCGGCGACGCCGAGCTCCCACGGCAGCCCGGCGTGGCGCAGCGAGGACAGCGGTGCGGCGCCCGTGCCGCCCTCGAAGCCGGAGATGACTACGCCGCCTGCCCCCGCCTTGGCGACGCCGGCCGCGACCGCGCCGACGCCGACCGCCGAGACCAGCTTGACGCTGACGCGCGCGCGCGGGTTGACGGTCTGCAGGTCGTAGATGAGCTGCGACAGGTCCTCGATCGAGTAGATGTCGTGGTGCGGTGGCGGCGAGATCAGCGTCGTGCCCGCGCGGGTGTGGCGCACGCGGGCGATGCGCTCGTCGACCTTGGCCCCGGGCAACTGGCCGCCCTCGCCGGGCTTGGCGCCCTGCGCCACCTTGATCTGGAGGTCGTCGGCGTGCACCAGGTACTCGGCGGTGACGCCGAAGCGCCCCGAGGCGACCTGCCGGATTGCGCTCCTCTTGGTGTCGCCGGCCGCGTCCACCATCACCCGCGCGGGCTCCTCGCCGCCTTCGCCGCTGTTCGAGCGCGCGCTCAGCCGGTTCATGGCGACGGCCAGCGTCTCGTGCGCTTCGGGGCTGATGCTGCCGAAGCTCATGGCGCCCGTGACGAATCGCTTGACGATTGTGCTCGCCGGCTCGACCTCGGCGAGCGGCACCGGCGTTGTCGGCACGAGGTCGAGCAGGCCGCGCAGCATCATCGGCCGATCCTCGTCGTCGGCGCGCCGGCAGAACTCGGCGAAGGCCGCGGCGTCGCCAGTGCGCGCCGCCTGCTGCAGGAGCTGCACGGTCTGTGGCGCCCAGCGGTGCCGCTCGCCCTCGTGCTTGAACTGGTAGACGCCGCCGATGGGCAGGGCGCGCACGCGCACGCCCTCGGGCGGCGCGTCGGTGGTGCCGAAGCCGCGCGCGTGCCGCTGCACCACCTCGTCGTGCAGACCGTCGAGGCCGAGGCCGCCGATGCGCGAGGGGGTGCCGGTGAAGTGCGCGTCGACGAGGTCGGGCGCGAGCCCGACCGCCTCGAAGATCTGCGCGCCGCAGTAGCTCTGCAGCGCCGAGATGCCCATCTTCGACATCACCTTTTTCAAGCCCTGGCGCAGCGCCTCTACGTAACGGCGCTGTGCCGTCTTGTGGTCGAGCGGCCCGTCCTTGTCCTTGAGGCGCCCGGCGTCCGCCAGCTCGCGCAGCGTGTCCATCGCGAGCCACGGGTTCACCGCGGCAGCGCCGTAGCCGATCAGCGCGGCCACGTGATGGACCTCGCGCACCTCGGCGGTCTCGACGACGAGGCCGGTCAACATGCGCGTGCCCTCCCGCACCAGCCGCTGGTGCACCGCCGAGGTGGCGAGCAGCGCCGGCACCGGTACGTGCGCGGCGTCGGCGCCGCGGTCGGAGAGGATGAGGATGTTGACGTCGTCGTCGACGGCGGCCACCGCCGCGTCGCACAAGGCGTCGACGGCGCGCTCGAGGCCCGCCGCCCCGCTGTCGGCGGCATAAAGCATCGACAGGCGACGCGCCTCGAATACGCCTTCGTCGACGGCGGCGAGCTTGGCCAGCTCGCCGTTTCGCAGGATCGGCCCCGGCAGGTCGATCTGGTGGCAGTGCTCGGGTGTTTCCTCGAAGGAGTTGCCGTCGGGGCCGATCGAGATCGACGTCGACATCACCAGGCTCTCGCGCAGCGGGTCGATGGGCGGGTTGGTGACCTGCGCGAACAACTGATGGAAGTAGTCGAACAGCGACGGCGCGCGATCGGAGAGGATGGCGAGCGGCGTGTCGTTGCCCATCGATCCGACCGGCTCGGCCCCGGCCTCGGCCATCGGCACCAGGATCTTGTGCAGGTCCTCGTCGGAGTAGCCGAAGGCGCGCTGCTGGCGCAGCAACTCGGCCCCGTCGAGCGGCGGCGGGCGAGCCGCGCGCGGCAAGCGCTCGAAGGTGTAGTGGTGCTGCGTGAGCCAGCGGCGGTAGGGGAAGCGTTGCGCGATGTCGCGCTTGACCTCGGCGTCCTCGAGCAGCCGGCCCTCCTCCAGATCACAGAGCAGCATGCGGCCGGGCTGCAAGCGCCCCCTCTTGACGACGCGGTCGGCCGGCACCTCGAGCGCGCCCGCCTCGGAGGCGAGGATGACCCGGTCGTCGTCGGTCAGGCACCAGCGCGCCGGGCGCAGGCCATTTCTATCGAGCGTGGCGCCGAGCAGGGCGCCGTCGGTGAAGCACATGGCGGCCGGACCGTCCCAGGGCTCCATCAGCGCGCTCGCGTACTCGTAGAAGGCCTTGCGGTCGTCGTCGATCTCGGGGTCGTGCTCGTACGCCTCCGGGATCATCATCATCATCGCGTGCGGCAGCGAGCGGCCGGCCAGCACCAACAGCTCGAGCATGGCGTCGAAGTGCGCGCTGTCGGAGGTGCCCGGCACCAGGATGGGCCAGAGGCGCTCGAGCCCGCCGTCGAGCTTGGCGCTCTTGAGCAGGCTTCTGCGCGCGCGCGTCCAGTTCACGTTGCCGCGCAACGTGTTGATCTCGCCGTTGTGCGCGAGCAGCCGCATCGGCTGCGCCCGATCCCAAGTGGGCGCGGTGTTGGTGGAGAAGCGCGAGTGCACGACCGCGAGCGCGCTCACCATGTCGGGGTCGGCGAGGTCGGCGTAGAAGGGCTGCAGCTGCCGCGGCAGCATCATGCCCTTGTAGACGATGGTCTCGGCCGACAGGCTCGCGACGTGGAACTGCTCGCCGAAGCCGTGCAGCTCCTCGCGCACGCGGTTCTCGACCCGCTTCCTGATGACGAACAGCTTGCGCTCGAAGGCCGCGGGCACGAGCCGCCGGCGCGCGACGTAGACCTGGCGCATCACCGGCGCGGTGGCGCGCGCCTGCTCACCGAGGTGCCGCTCGTCGACCGGCACGTCGCGCCAGCCGAGCACGCGCTGGCCCTCCTCGGCGACCACGGCCTCGAGGATCTTCTCGGCGGCGGCGCGCGCGTCGGCATCGCGCGGCAGGAACAGTTGGCCTACTGCGTAGCGACGCCGCCTCGGCATCTCGATGCCGAGCCGTTGGCCCTCGCGCTTGAAGAAGCGGTGCGGCAGTTGCAACAGGACGCCGGCGCCGTCGCCGCTGTCGGGGTCGGCGCCGACGGCGCCCCGGTGCGACAGGCGCAGCAAGAGGGAGAGCGCGTCCTGCACCAAAGCCCGCGATTTCTCACCGCGCAGGTGGGCGACGAAGCCGACGCCGCACTCGTCGCGCTCGAAGGTGGCATCGCGCAGGTTGCGCCGCGTCATGGGCAAGCTCCCGTAATCCGGGCAGCTTACGCACCGCGTCGTCGAGGGCAAGGCTCAGCGGCGGCGGGCGGCGTGGCCGCCGATGGAGATCGGGTAGTCACCGGAGAAGCACGCGTCGCAGAAGCCGCTCACCCTGCCGGCGAGGTCCGCGGCGCACCGCTCGGCCGGCAGCTCGCGCACGGCGGCATGGAGGCCCTCGCGGGACAGGTAGCCGACCGAGTCGGCGCCGACGAAGGCCGCGATTTGCGGCACGGTCATGTGCGAGGCGATCAGCTCTTCCTTGGTCGGCGTGTCGATGCCGTAGAAGCAGGGGCTCGTCGTGGGCGGCGCCGAGATGCGCAGGTGCACTTCAGCGGCGCCCGAGGAGCGCACCATCTCGACGATCTTCTTCGAGGTGGTGCCGCGCACCAGGCTGTCGTCGACCACCACGACGCGCTTGCCCTCGATGATGCTCCTGACCGGGTTGAGCTTGAGCTTGACGCCGAAGTTCCTGATGCGCTGCTCGGGCTCGATGAAGGTGCGGCCGACGTAGTGGTTCCTCACCAGGCCCATCTCGAACGGGATGCCCGCCTGCTCGGCGTAGCCCATGGCCGCGTAGACGCCGCTATCGGGCACCGGGATGACGACGTCGGCCGGCACCGGCGTCTCCTTGGCGAGCTGACGGCCGAGGCTCTTCCTCGCCTCGTGCACCCAGCGACCGAACACGCGGGAGTCCGGGCGCGCGAAGTAGACGTGCTCGAAGATGCAGGCGGCGTGCGGCAGGTTGTCGACGTTCTCGAGGCGGTGGCTGTGCACGCCGTGCTCGTCGATCTGCACCACCTCGCCCGGCTCGACGTCGCGCAGCAGGCGCGCGCCGATCAGGTCGAAGGCGCAGGTCTCGGAGGCGAGCACGAAGCCTTGGCGGTCGCCGTTCAACTGGCCGAGCACGAGCGGGCGCACGCCGGACGGGTCGCGCACGCCGTAGAGGCGGCCATCGCCGGTCACGGTGAGGGTGTAGGCGCCTCGCACCTGCTTGAGCGACTTCTTGAGGCGCTCGAGCAAGGAGCCGTGGCTGGTCGCGATCAGGTGGACGATCACTTCGGTATCTGACGAAGTCTGGAAGATGCTGCCGCGCTCCTCGAGCTGGGCACGCAGCGCATCGGCGTTCACCAGGTTGCCATTGTGCGCCACCGCGATGGGGCCAGCCTGGCAGCGCACCAGCAGGGGCTGGGCGTCGCGCGCCTTGTCCTGCTCGCTGCCGGCGGTGGCGTAGCGCACGTGGCCGACGGCGACCGCGCCGGGCAGCGCCTCGATGGCGCGCTCGGTGATGACGTCGGCCACCAGGCCCACACCGGCGATGCGGCGCAGCACCTCGCCGTCACCGGCCACGATGCCGGCGCTCTCTTGGCCGCGATGTTGCAGGGCGTACATCGCCAGGTAGGCGAGGTTCGCCGCCTCGCGGTTGCCGAAGACGCCGACCACGCCGCAGCGGTCGCGCATGCGATCGGCGCCATCGTCCTCGACGAGACGCCAGTTCGCGGTCATGGGCGCGGTCATGGGCGCGCTCCCTGCGCAATGCGCGGCACTACGGCCTCGAGCTCCGCGAACAGCGCCTCGGTGTCCCACTCGAAGAGCGGCGCGCCACCCTGCGTTCCCTGCTGCGCGACGGCGACCTGGTGCCCGCCGAGCGCGCCCAGCACCTCGAGCGGCACCTCAGCGCGCTGCGCGCGTTCGTGCACGAGCTGGAGGCGGTCGGGCGGCACCACGACGACAGCGCCGACGCCGTCCTCCGACAGCAGCGCGTCGGTCACGTCGGTGCCCGCAGGGAGATTGGCAAACAGCCCCGTGCCGGCGCGGCGCGCCAACTCCACCAGCGCCGCCGACAAGCCGCCCTCGAGCACCGGCTGCGCGTCGACGTGGGCGCCGGCCACCCGCAGCTCGCGCACCAGCTCGGCGAGGCGCCGCACGCGCCCGAGGTCGAGCGAAGTGCCCTGCGCGGGCCAACCGAGCAACGCCACGGTGTCGCCTGTCTGCGCGTCGCGCGGCAGTGCCGGCCGGAAGTCTTCGACCAGGCCGACCACGCCGACGGCTGGCGTGGGGTGGATGGCGCGGTCGTCGGTCGCGTTGTAGAGGCTGACGTTGCCGGAGACCACCGGCACGTCGAGCGCCAGGCACGCCTCGCGGATACCCTCGACGCCCTCGACGAAGCTGCCCATCACCTCGGGCACGCGCGGGTTGCCGTAGTTGAGGCAGTCGGTGGCGCCGATGGGCAAGGCACCTACGCAGCTCGTGCGCAGCACGCCCTCGATGACCGCGCGACGGGCGCCCTCGCGCGGATCGGCCGAGCACCAGCGGCCGACGCAGCACAGCGCCATCGCCACCGCGCGGTGCGTGCCGGGGATGCGCACCAGCGCGGCGGGGGCGCGCGTGCCGTCGAGCAGCGTGCCGGCGCCCACCTCGCGATCGTACTGGCGATAGATCCACGACTTCGGCGCCAGCGACGGCGAGGTGACGTGGGCGCGCACCGTGGGGCCGACGCGCCCGAGCGGGGCGCGCGGCTCGCCCTCTGCCGGCGCTGCGGCGGTGGGGCGTTGATAGCGAGGTGCGTCGTCGGCGAGCGCGCGCGCCGGTAGCACGCCGACCTCGGCGCCGCCCTTCACCAGGCGCACCATGCCGTCGTCGGTGACGGCGCCGATGACCACACAGTCGAGATCCCAGGTGGCGAAGATGGCGCGCACCGCCTCCTCGCAGCCGCGCTTGGCGACCAACAGCATGCGCTCCTGGCTCTCGGACAGCATCAGCTCGTAGGCGCTCATGCCGCGCTCGCGCGTGGGCACGCGGTCGAGGTCGATGCGCACGCCGCTGCCGGCGCGGCTCGCCATCTCGAAGCTCGACGAGGTGAGACCCGCAGCGCCCATGTCTTGAATACCTACCAATAAGCCACCGCTCTCGGGCGCCGCCGCGAACAGCGCCATGCAGGCCTCCATCAAGAGCTTCTCTTTGAAGGGATCGCCCACCTGCACCGTCGGGCGATCCTGCTCCTCGCCCTCGGAGAACGAGTCCGACGCCATGGTGGCGCCGTGGATGCCGTCCCGGCCCGTCTTGGCACCCACGTACATCACCGGGTTGCCCACGCCCGAGGCGGTGCCCTTCCAGATGGCGTCGCTCCTCAGCACGCCGAGCGCAAACGCGTTCACCAGGATGTTGCCGTCGTAGCGCGCGTCGAAGTCCGTCGACGAGTAGACCGTGGGCACGCCGAAGCAGTTGCCGTAGCCGCCGATGCCTTTGACCACTCCCGACAAGAGCGCGGGGGTCTTCGGGTGCTCCGGCCGGCCGAAGCGCAGCAGGTTCATGGCGGCGATGGGCCGCGCCCCCATGGTGAAGACGTCGCGCAGGATGCCGCCGACGCCGGTGGCAGCACCCTGGTAGGGCTCGATGTAGCTCGGGTGATTGTGGCTCTCGACCTTGAAGGCGACTGCCCAGCCCTCGCCGACGTCGACCACGCCGGCGTTCTCGCCCGGCCCGACCAACACGCGCGGCCCCGTCGTCGGCAGGCGTCGCAGGTGCGTGCGGCTCGACTTGTAGGAGCAGTGCTCGCTCCACATGGCGGCGAAACAGCCGAGCTCGACCTTGTTGGGCACGCGACCGAGCACCTGCTGGGCGCGCGCAAATTCGGCGTCGTCCAGTCCCATCTCGCGCGCATGCTCGACGGCGGTGAGGTCGGTGTCCTTCAGGCGGGCGACCGCGGTCTTCATGCGCGCGCCTCCCCGAGGTTCGCGCCCGCTGCGACCAGGCCGCGCAGCAGCAACAGCCCATCGCTGCCGTGCAGGTGCGCGCCGCTGCGTCGCTCCGGGTGCGGCATCAGCCCGACGACGTTGTTGCACGGTCCACCGAGCAGGCCGGCGATGCCGCGCCGCGCGCCGTTGACGGCGCCGTTGCCGGCGGCGTCGCGCGCAAGGTAGCGAAACGCCACCCGCCCTTCCGCCTCGAGCCGATCGAGCGTGGCCTCGTCGGCCGTGTAGTTGCCCTCGCCGTGCGCGATGGGCAGCACGATGCGCTGCCGCCGGTCGAACGGCGCGAGCAGACCGATGCCGCCCGCCGTCACCTCGAGCTCGACGTCTTGGCAGTGAAACAGCCCGTCATGGTTGCGCAACAGCGCGCCGGGCAAGAGGCGCGCCTCGCACAGGATCTGAAAGCCGTTGCAGATGCCGAGCACCGGCCCGCCCGCGTCGGCGAAGCGCTTGACCGCGGCCATGATGGGCGAGAGCGCGGCCATGGCGCCGCAGCGCAGGTAGTCGCCGTAGGAGAAGCCGCCCGGCAGGATCACCGAGGTCGTCCCGGTCGGCAGCTCGTGGTCCTTGTGCCAGGAGCGCGCCACCGGCGCCCCGAGCGCGTCACCAACCGCGTGCACACAGTCGCGGTCGCAGTTGCTGCCGGGGAAGGTGACGACCGCCGTCGTCATCGAGCGACCTCCACCTGGTAGTCCTCGATCACCGGGTTGGCGAGCAGCTTGTCGGCCATGGCCGCGAGCTCGGCCTTGACCAGGCCGGCGTCGCCCTCGACGTCGAGCTCGATCAGCTTGCCCACGCGCACGTTCTTGACGCCGGAGAAGCCGAGCCCCTGCAGCGCGCGCTCGATGGCCTCGCCCTGGGGGTCGAGCACGGCGGGTTTGAGGCGGACGATCACGCGGGCGCGCATGGGATCACCTCCGTCTGCGCGGGGCATAGCCGTCGTCGACGCGCGGGGCAAGGGTCGCGGCGAGCCCCGCGGGAGCGGGAGCGGGAGCTACACGTTGAACTTGAAGTGCATGACGTCGCCGTCGCGCACGACGTACTCCTTGCCCTCGAGGCGCAGCTTGCCGGCCTCGCGGCAGCGGGCCTCGCCGCCGAGCGCGACGAAGTCCTCCCACCAGATGACCTCGGCCTTGATGAAGCCGCGCTCGAAGTCGCTGTGGATGACCCCGGCCGCCTGTGGCGCCTTCATGCCCTTGGTGATGGTCCAGGCGCGCACCTCCTTCTCACCCGCGGTCAGGTAGGAGGCGAGGCCGAGGATGCGGTAGCCGGCCTGGATCAGGCGATCGAGGCCCGACGACGTCATGCCGAGGCCGGCGAGGAACTCCTTGCGCTCCTCGGGCGGCAGCTCCGCCACCTCGGCCTCGATCTTGGCGCACAGCGGCAGCACCTCGTCGCCGCGCGCCTTGGCCAACGCTTGCAGCGCCTGCAGGTGCGGGTTGGACGCCGGATCGAAGCCGGACTCATCGACGTTGGCGACGAACAGGGTCGGCTTGACGGTCAAGAGGTGCATCTCGTACAGCACACCCTTCAGATCCTCGTCGTCACCGGCCTTGAAGCTGCGCGCGGGCTTGCCCTGGTCGAGGTGCGCCTTCAGCTCGGTGCAGAACGGCACCGCCTTTTTCTCGAGCGGGTCGGTGCCCTTGGACATCTTGACGGCGCGATCGAGCCGCTTCTCCACGCTCTCGAGGTCGGCGAGGATCAGCTCGGTCTCGATGGTCTCGACGTCGCGCGCGGGGTTGACCGCGCCGTCGACGTGCACGACGTTGCTGTCGGTGAAGCAGCGCACCACGTGGCAGATGGCGTCGACGTCACGGATGTGGGAGAGGAACTTGTTGCCGAGGCCCTCGCCCTTGGATGCGCCGCGCACGATGCCGGCGATGTCGACGAAGCGCGTGGTGGTCGGCAGGATCTTCTGCGGGTGCACCACGCCGGCGAGCGCCTGCAGGCGCGCGTCCGGCACCTCGACGATGCCGACGTTCGGCTCGATGGTGCAGAAGGGGTAGTTGGCCGCGTCGGCGCGCGCCGACGACAAGCAGTTGAACAGGGTGGACTTGCCGACGTTCGGCAGGCCGACGATGCCGCAGGAGAATCCCATGCGGCGGCCATGGCACACCGCCCTCGCCTCGCAATCCCCTTCGACGACGCCTCCGCAGCGCGCCGACGGCTACTTGCGCAGCGCTTCGGCGAGCGCGGCGACGAAGGCGCGGCCGGCGACGCGCTTGCCCTGCTCGTTCAGGTGGCCCTCGTCGGCAGCGTAGCCTCGCCAGAGGTTCGGCACCGGCCGCCCGCCGACCGCGAACTCCTCCTTCGAGCCGTCGGGTCGGGTCGCCTCGACGGTGGCCAGGTCGAACACCGGCTCGCCGGGGAAGGCCTCGCGCAGGCCGCGGTTGTAGGTCAGGCGCAGCAGGTTCGAGTCGTCGGAGTGCGAGTTGCCGCCGATCAGGCGCTTGATCGACGCCTTGACGGTAGTGGCTCGAATGGTGAGCGGGGTCGTGACGTGGAGGATCTTCGCGTTCGGCTGCGCCTTGCGCACCCGCGCGACCGCGGCCTTGTACTGGGACAGCAGCTGGTCGGGGTCGGCGCCACGGTAGAGGTCGACGAAGCAGAGCTTCATGGCGATGAGGTCGAGCTCGGCGCCGGTCTCCGCGCGCTTGGCGAAGTCGTCGAACTTGGCCTCCGGCTTGCCGTTGGCGCCGATCTTCCCCTCGCCGATCGCCACCTCGACGCCGGCCTCGCGCGCGAGCGCGGCCACGCCCTCGAGCACGTCGTGCCCCACCGATTGATGGCCGAAGAACACCCGAGCGCCCTTGATGGTCTCGAGGTCCCGTCTGAGCGCGTCGTCGACCACTACAGTCACCTCCGGCAAGGGCTCGTCGTCACAGCCGGCCGCGAGCAGCGCCAGCGCGGCCAGCAACGCGCGCGGCGCCATGGTCACAGGTGGACCTCGGGCACGGGCGCGAGCAGCAGCGCGTGCAGGTGCAACGGACGCGTGGTGCGGCGCTTCTGCTCGATGTCGGCGTAGACCCGCTCCACCTGTGCCGTGGTCAGCTCGAGGCCCGCGGCGGCGTCGGCCGGCGAGACGCCGTTGTTCTTGGCCCAGAGCGCCAGGTCCATGCGCTCGTAGGGCAGCGAGAAGTAGAACTCATCCTGCGACTGCGGCAACGAGTAGGTATCCGTGGTGGGGCGCCGCGCGCGCACCGACGCGGGGATGCCCACCACCTCGGCGAGCGCGTACACCTGCGTCTTGTACAGGTGCGCGATCGGCTTGACGTCGGCGAGCCCGTCGCCGCCCTTGACGAAGAAGCCCTGGTCGTACTCGAGGCGGTTGGGCGTGCCGCCGACGGCGTAGTTGAGCCGATCGGCGTGGTAGTACTCGAGCATGGTGCGCGTGCGCTGCTTGAAGTTGGTGGCGGCGACGACGCCCAGGTACGCCTCCGTCGTCATGCGCACCTTCTCGGTCTTGCCCGAGGGGTCTTGCACCACCACCGAGTAGAAGCGCAGCGCGCTCGACTGCAAGACGTCGGGCAGCACGATCTTGGACTTCCAGCCGGGGCCGAAGCCGGGCACCACCTTGCGGATGGCCTCGTCGCGCCGCTCGTAGCAGCGCGCCGCCTTCAAGATGGGCGTGATGTCCTCGTGCACGGTCTCGATGCCGAGCGCGTCCGCCACGCTCTGCGACAGCCCGAGCGTCTCGTCGGCCGAGTCGGTCTCGGGCATCAACAGCCCGACCACACGCTCCTTGCCAAACGCGCGCACGGCAAGCCCGGCGGTGACGCTCGAGTCGATGCCGCCGGACAGGCCCACCACCATGCCGCGCCGCTTGAGCGTGTCGACCACGACGTCGCGCAGCGTGGCGGCCAGCGCGTCCGCGGTCTTCTCGAGGTCGAGCTTGAGCACGTCGGGGGTCAGTCTCATGTCCGCTCCTTGGCGTCCGCCTGCACGAGGTCGCGCAGCGCGGTCCGATCGATCTTGGCGTTGGGGGTCTTCGGCAGCTCCTGCAGGATGACGGCGCGCTTGGGGACCGCGTAGTCCTCGACGTGCTCGGCGCAGAAGCGCAGCACCGCCTTCTCGTCGAGCGCGGCGCCCTCGCGCAGCACCACGAAGGCGCGCACCGACTCGCCGAGCACGGCGTCCGCCACGCCGAGCACCACTGCCTCCGCGATACCGGGGCAGGCGTGCAGCACGTCTTCCACCTCGCGCGGGCTCACCTTCTCGCCGCGCGTCTTGATGATGTCGTCCTTGCGCGACACGAAGCGCAGCCAGCCGTCCTCGTCTTGCGAGAACAGGTCGCCGGTGAACAGCACGTGCTCGCCCGGCACCGGGCCGGGGCGCAGCTTCTGCGCGGTGGCCTCGGGCAGGTTCCAATAGCCGCGCATCACGTTGGCGCCGCGCACGACGAGCTCGCCCACGCTGCCGGGAGGCAGACGGCGCCCGTCGTCGTCGGCGAGCCACAGCTCGCTGCCGGGGATGCCCTTGCCGATGGCCGCGGGGCGCACGTCGACCTCCTCGGGCGGCAGGAAGCTCGCACGGATGCACTCGGTCTGGCCGTACATCGGGAACAGGCGCACGTGCGGCAGCTTCTGGCGCAGCTCGCCGAGCACGGCGGGCGGGATGCCGGCGCCGGCGTTGGTGAGCGTGCGCAGCGCCGACAGGTCGAAGCGCGTCAGGTCGTTCTTCAAGAGCGTGACCGCGATGGTCGGCACCATGGCGAAGCCGGTGACGCGCTCGGCCGCCATCTTCTGCAGCGTCACCTGCGGGAAGGCGAAGCTCTTCTCGAGCACCAGCGTGCCACCGACGAGAAACGTCGGCCAAAGCTGGGTGAGCCCGTAGCCGAAGGAGAGCGGCAGCACCGACAGCACCACGTCGTCGTCGCGGCTGCCGAGATAGCCCGCGATCGAGCGCGTCACGCTCAACAGCCCCTGGTGCGCATGCATCACGCCCTTGGGCTGGCCGGTGGTACCCGAGGTGTAGATCAGGCACGCCAGATCGAGGTCGATGTTCCTCGCGTCGGGTCGCGCCGGGGAGAGCCCGGCCAGGCGCTCGTCACACGGCAGCGTCAGGGTCGCGGCGCCGACGACGCCGAGCTGCGCTCGCTTGGCCTCCGTGGTGACGACGAGCTTGGCGGCGCAATCGGCCACCAGCCGGTGCAGCTTCTCGGCCTTGGTGGTCGGGTTGACCGGCACCACCACCGCGTCGGCCTTGAGCACCGCGAAGAACGCGACCACCGCCTCCGTCGAGTTGTCGAGGCAGACGAGCACGCGGTCGCCGCGCTCGACGCCCTCGTTGGCGAGCAGGCGGGCCAGGCGGTTGGCCTGCGCCTCGAGCGCCGCGTAGCTCGTGCGCGCAGCACCGCACACCAGCGCGGTCTTGTCCGGCAGCCGCCGCGCGCCGTCCTCGAGGATGGACTGCAACAGCCGCATGCGCGCCCCAGCTCAGCCGGCCCTCTTCTTCTGGATGAACGCCACCAGGCGCGGCAACGAGTCGAGGTTGTCCGGCACCATGTCGTCGTCGGCCACCTTGCAGTCCCAGGTCTCCTCGATGAACTGCACCAGCTCGAGCACGCCGGTCGAGTCGATGATGCCGGCCTCGAGGAACGACGCCAGGCCGCGCACGTCGGTGGGCTTGCCGAGCAGCAGGCTGTCCTGAATGAACGTCGCGAGCGTGTCGGCGATGGCGGCGGCCTCGGTCGGGGGCTGGCTCACGTGCTCTCCTCTGGGAATGCGGTGGGAAAGTCGGCGACGAAGCGATGATGTACCAGTTGGGTCGAGATCAGCACCACCAGCGCCATGTTCTCTTTCACGCCGCTGATGGCGCCCTTCCTCGCCTTCTCGATCAGCTTGGTCGCGCTCGCCGGCCGAAACACGCCGGCCGCCGCGACCGCACGCTCGGACGTCAGCTCGTCGATCCAAGCGTGACGCGCCTTGCCGGTCTGCGGGTCGAAGAAGCTGTGCGCGTCCGGCGCGCGGTAGGGTTGCTTGGGGCGGGCCAGCACGCTGGGCGGCACCAGGTCGTGGGCCGCGCGCTTGAGCACGTGCTTCTCGTCGAGCACCTTCATCTTGTGGGTGGCTGGCAGCCGCCCGGCCCACTCCATGACGCGCACGTCGAGGAACGGGTAGCGGCCCTCGACGGAGCGGCCCATCGCCATGCGGTCGCCCTGCGACGACAGGATGTAGCCCGGCAACAGGATGCTGCTCTCGAGGTACTGCGCCTGTGCGAACGGATGCCACGAGGCGTAGCCGTCCGGCAGGCGCGCGCGCAACTCTTCGAGCGGATCGTGGCGCGCGAGCTGCGCGCCGACATCGTCGGCCAACAGCGCGGTGAGCTGCTGCGTGAGGCGCCAGCGCGGCAGGTGCGAGAAGAACGGGCTGTCGAGGTCCTCCGGCCGGACGTGAAAGAACGCGCGGCGATAGGCCTCGGGCTGCGCCTGCAGGTTCTTCATGTAGGGGTAGAGGCGGCGCAGCAGCAGCGGACGCAGGCGCGAGTGCGGCTGCTTCGCCCAGAAGCGGCGCACCTTGGCCTCCTTGAAGATGTCGTAGCCGCCGAGCATCTCGTCGGCGCCCTCGCCGGTCAGCACCACCTTGAGGCCGCGCTGCCGCACCAGGCCGGCGAGCACGAACAGGGGAGCAGGGGCGGTGCGCACCACCGGCGTCTCGAGGTGCCAGGCCACCTCGGGGAACGATGCGCCGATCAGGTCGCCGCTCGCCATCACGCTCGCGTGATCGGTGCCGAGCGCGCGCACCACCTCGGCCTGCCACGTGCTCTCGTCGAGCTCGGCGTCGTCGAAGCCGACCGAGAAGGTCTTGAGCGGCGTCTGCGTGTGGTGCTTGACGACGCCCGCGATCACCGACGAGTCGAGCCCACCCGAGACGTAGGCGCCCACCGGAACATCGGCGCGCAATCGGAGCTGGGCCGACGACACCAAGAGCGCGCGCAGCTCGGAGGCAGCCTGTTGCTCGGCGAGCGGGTCGCGGGTTTGGTAGTCGAGCTGCCAGTAGCGGCGGGTGACGACATCGCCGCCGTCGACGGTGAGCGTGTGCCCGGGCGGCAGCTCGCTCATCCCCTGCCAGGCCGTGCGCGGCGCCAACGCGCACCAATACGTGAGCACCTCGTGCAGCCCGAGCACGTCGAACGCGCGAGGCACCCCCGGCACCGAGAACAGCGCCTTGACCTCGGAGCCGAACAGGAAGCGCCCGTCGTGCACGGTGTGGAAGAACGGGCGCACGCCGATGCGATCGCGCGCGCAGAACAGGCGACGACGTCGGCGATCCCAAATGGCGAAGGCCCACTGGCCGTTGAAGCGCGTCACGCAGTCGTCGCCCCAGACCGCGTAGGCGTGCAACAGCGTCTCGGTGTCGGAGCGCGTGGCGAACACCCGCCCGTGCTCGCGCTCGAGCTCGGCCTTCAGCTCCAGGTAGTTGAAGATCTCGCCGTTGAAGGTGACCGTGAGCGCGCCGTCGTCGACGCTCATGGGCTGCGCGCCGCCCGACAGATCGATGATGGCGAGCCGGCGGTGCGACAGCGCGCAGGGGCCGTCTGCGAACACGCCGCCCGCGTCGGGGCCGCGGTGCCACAGCGTCGACGCCATGCGCCGTGCCAGCGCGGGCTCGGCGGGGCGCCCGCGCAGGTCGACCAGGCCCGCGATGCCGCACACGACGCCACCCTACCCCGCTTCCGGGCGCGCCTGCAGGCGCTCGAGTTGCTCGGGGTCGTGCGCGCAGAAGATGGCCATGCCCTCGCCGACGCTGGCCGCCAGGTCGCGCAGCCGCGTCAGGTTGGCCTCACGCAGGGCGCGATCATCGGCCTCGGCCTGCTGAAACAGCCGCAGCGCCAGCGGACCAGCCGACGGCCCGAGCAGTTCCTCGTGGTGCATGAAGGCGTCGCCGCAGTGCAACAGCCAACGGTTGCCAACGTCGACCGCGACGCCGCATTGCCCGCGGCTGTGGCCGGGCAGCGGCACCAGCAGCACCTCCGGCGGCAGCCCCGGCACGTCGCGCACCGCCTCGAAGCCGTACCAGCGCTCGCCCCTGGGTCGGTGCAGCCGCCACGTCGGGCCGTGCGCCCAGTGACGCGGGTTGTAGCGCTCACGGTCGCGCATGGTGGTGCGGCTGCTCGCCACGGCGTGCTCGTCGGCGAGCACGTGGACCTCGGCCGCCGGGAAATCGGCGATGCCACCGGCGTGGTCGGTGTCGAGGTGGGTGAGCAGAATGTGACGCACGTCGCGAGCCGAGAAGCCGCGCGCCTCGAGTTGGCGGAGCGCGGTCTTGGCCGGATCGGCCTGCGGCCGCACCAGCCGCACGAACGTCGCGCTGGTCCACGCGGCGAGCGCCGACATCGCTTCGACGCCGAGCGCCGTGTCCACCAGCACCAGGCCCTGCTCGCTCTCGACGACCAGCACGTGGCAGCAGAAGCGCCCCCGCCGGTTGAACAGGCGCCCCGCCAACGGGCACATGGTCAAGCAGTCGAGGTGGTGAACCTTCACGGGCGCAAGCTACCACGCGGCGGCCGGCTGCCCACGCGCTGCGTTGACAGCGCCGGACTGCTACGTCGACGATGCCGCCATGCCCCGCACCATCGCGCACCTCGCCGTCGCCGTCTCCCTGACCTCCCTTGCCGGCGCGGCGTACGCCCAAGGCCTGCCCGACGCGCGCACCGGCGCGGTGCTGCCGAACGCCCAGGGCGCGGCGGTGGAGGAGGCGACCGCGCTGTTGGTCAACCCAGCGGGACTCGCCTACGTCGAGGGCAGCGACCTCGACCTCGGCCTGGTGCTGGCGAGCGACGGGCTCGCCACCCAGACCGACGCCGACAGCGAGCTGGCGTTCTCCCTCGGCGACGGCTTCACCCTCGGCCTCGGCTCCGGCCTGACCCTCGCTGACGGCGCCCCTGCCCGCCTGCGCGGCAGCGCCGGCCTCGGCCTCGGCGGCGGCCCGCTCGCGATCGGCAGCGCGCTGCACGTGGTGCAGCCGCTCGAGGTAGGACGCACCACCGACGTGCTCGTCGACTTTGGCGGTCAGCTCAGGCCCGCTCGCTTCCTCGCCTTCGGCGCAGGCGTCGAAGGGCTCGGTCAGCGCAGCGGCGGCGTCGCCACCGGGCGGGTCGGCGTCTCTGTTCGCCCGGGTGCCGAGTGGCTGACCGTCGGTGTCGACGCGCGCCTGCTGCCGGGTGCCTCGTCGATCGGCTCGCCGGCGTGGCTGAACGCCATGGCGGTGGTGCCGGCGCTCGCCGCCCGCGTCGAGCTCGGCGGCTTCGCCGTCACGGCCGGCGCCTCGGTGGCGAACCTCGGCCTGGCGCCGACGGCCCCGCCCACCTACGACGTGCTGTTGGCGCTCGAAGTGAACGGCGAGCACGTCGGCGCCCGTGCGCTCGGCGGCGCCGTCGGCATCGCCGGTGCCGGGCAGCGCGGCGCCGGCGGCGTGCGCCTGCGCGCGTCGTCGGCGGCGTGGGAGTCGATCTGGCCCGCCGGCGGCCGCTGGGAGGAGCTGACGCTGTCGGGGGACGGCGCGCCCGAGGACGACAGCGAGGGCCTGGCCGCGCTGTTCGCTGACAACCCGTCGGCGCTCGAGGTGCTGGCCGCGCTGCACGCCGCCGCCGACGACCCGGACGTGAGCGGCGTGCTGCTCAAGCCGCGCGGGCTGTCGCTCGGCTGGGCGCGCCTCGCCGAGCTGCGCGGCGCGCTCGTGCGCCTCAAGGAGTCGGGCAAGAAGGTGGTGGTGCACCTCGAGAGCGGCGACGACGCCGACCTGTTTCTGGCGAGCGCCGCCGACAAGATCTACCTAGTGCCGTCGGGCCACCTCGCCGTCGACGGCCTGCGCGCCGAGCTGTCCTACTTCGCGCGCTCCCTGGAGAAGATCGGCGTGCAGGCGGAGGCGGTGGCCGCCGGCCGCTACAAGAGCGCCCCCCGCGCGGTCACCCACGACGAGCCCTCGCCCGAGGAGCTGGAGGTGGAAAACGCGCTGCTCGACGGCGTCTTCAGCGCGCTGGTCGACGGCATCGCGACCGGCCGAGGCCTCGCCGCCGACGACGTCAAGGCGCTGATCGATCGCGGCGGCCTGACCGCGACTGCGGCGCTCGAGGCCAAGGTGGTCGACGGCCTGTGCTACGAAGACGAGCTCGAGGACAAGCTCGAGGAGCTGGCCGGCCACAAGGTGATGACCCACGCCACGCTGTTGTCGCGCGAGGCGCGCGACGTGCGCTGGGACTCGCCGCCGCACATCGCCGTCATCCCCGTCATCGGCTCCATCGCCATGCACGGCAGCGGCGGCTTCCCCTTCGGCGATCGTGACGTCGGCGCCGACGACTTCGTCGAGGCGGTGGAGCGCGCCGCCAAGGACGACGACGTCAAGGCCATCGTGCTGCGCATCGACTCGCCCGGCGGCGACGCGCTCGCCTCCGACCTGATGTGGCGCGCCGTCACGAAGGCACGCGACGAGAAGCCGGTGATCGCCTCGATGGGCGACGTGGCCGCGTCGGGCGGCTACTACGTGGCGGCGGCGGCGCAGCGCATCTTCGCCGAGGACAACACCATCACCGGCTCGATCGGGGTCTTTGGCCTGTTGTTCAACGTCGAGGGCCTGGCCGACGAGCTCGGCGTGCGCTCGTTTGCCGTCGAGCGCGGCGCCAACACCGGCCCGTCGCTGTTCCACCCGCTCAACGACGGCCAGCGCCGTTCGCTCGAAGGCAGTATCGACGCCACCTACGATCGCTTCCTCGACGCCATCGTGACCGGCCGCGGCGAGGCAGCCGGGCTCGACAAGGAGGGCCTGCGCAAGCTGGCCGAGGGCCGGGTGTGGACCGGCGCCCAAGCGCTCGAGCGCAAGCTGGTCGACGAGCGGGGCGGCGTGCTCGCTGCCATCGCCGCCGCCCGAGACAAGGCCGGCATCGCCAAGGACGAGCCGGTCGTGCTCGACGTGCTCACGAGCCGCGGTGACCCCATGCTCGACGCGCTCGGGCTAGGCGCCGTGCTGTTTGGCGCGAAGACCGACGCCGCAGCCTGGCGTCGCCTGGCGCGCCTCCTGGTGGGCGACCCCGGCACACTCGCCTTCGCCTTCGAGCACGAGGGGCGCCCCCTGGCGCTCCTGCCCGCCGGCATCACCGTCGAGTGACGCTGCGCTGGCGGCGGCGACGGCAAAAGCGGTATTGAAGCTCATGGCGGCGAAGATCCTGCTCGCGGAGGACGACGCGACGCTGCGCGACACCGTGGCGGAGGCGCTGCGGCAAGAAGGCGCGGAGGTGATCGGCGTCGCCAACGGCGTGCAGGCAGTGGAGGCGTGGGACGCCGCCGCCGGCGATCCGCCCTGCGCGGTCATCCTCGACGCGCTGATGCCGAAGATGACCGGCTTCGACTGCGCCAAGCTCTTGCGCGGCAAGGGCACCGACGTCCCGATCATCTTCGTGTCCGGCGTGTACAAGAGCCCGGCGCAGCAGGAAGACGCCAAGGAGAAGTACGGCTGCGTCGCCTACTTCACCAAGCCGCTCGACACCGCGCGGCTCGTCGAGACCGTCAAGCCCTACATGGCCGGAGCGGGCGGCGCCGTCGAGGTGGAGCCCCTGCCCGCCGACGGCAACCTGCTCGAGTGCCCGCCGCTCTACCTCCTGTGGCGCGCGCAGAAGGAGCACCAAACCGGTGTGCTCGAGCTGTTCGGCGCCGCCGGCGAGCGCGCCCGCGTCTTTGTCTACAAGGGCCGCGCCGCGCTCGCGCAGCACTCCGACCCGCAGCTCAACGTCGGCGTGGAGCTTGTGCGCGCGGGTGCCATCGACGCCGACTCCTACAAGCAAGCGTGCGACCTGGCGGTGCAACGCGCCACCGGCCTGTACGACGTGCTCAAGGGTGAGGGGTGGGTGTCGGACGCGCAGGCGCGCGCCGCCTACAAGGCGCTGATCCCGCGCGTGCTCGAGCGCGTGGTGGCGCTCGCCGGGCGCTTCCGCTGGGTTGCGAGCGAGGCCTTCACCAACATCGTGCCGGCCTCGTCGGTGCCGATGCTCGATTCGCTACTGGCGGGCCTGCGCAAGGCCACCGACCGCGAGATCGAGCCGCACGTGACGCCGCGCCGCCCGCTGCGCCTGGCGCCCGGCGACAACTGGATGAGCTTCGCCGGGCGGCTCGTCGAGGCCTGCGGCAGCGACAGCTTGCTGCGCGCCATCAACGGCCGCGCCACCATCGCGCAGATGCTCGAGGCGGCCTCCTCGCCCGGCGAGCGCACCGCGCGCTACCGGCAGGTGTTCCTGCTGATGTCGACCATGTCGGTGCAGGCGTCGATGGAGCCGATCCCGATGAGCGGCCCGCCGCCCGTGCCGGTGCAGACGGTGGCGGCGGCGAGCGCCGCGCCCGCCGCGGTCTCGGAGGCAGCGCCCACACCGGCGGCGAGCCAATCGCAGCGCATGCGCCCGCTCACCGGGGTGCTACCAGGGTCCGATCAAGCGCCGCCGGGCCCATCGATCGGGGGGCCGTCGTCGGCAGGCAGCTCAGGGGGAAACATGTTGAGCAAACCCGTCGTCGACACGCGTGGGGACGCGTCCATCAAATTCAACGCCGCCGAGAGCGCCGCGCGCGACAAGATCAAAGCGAAATTCGACGCCATCGACGGGCAGGACTACTACGCGGTGCTCGGCATCAAGACCGACGCCACGCCGGCGGATGCCAAGAAGGCGTATCTCGGGCTCGCGCGCGACTTCCACACGGACGCCTTCGCCGGGCTCAACCTCGGCAGCGGCCAGGTGATGCTCGACCACATCTTTCAGGTGATCCAGCTCGCACACTCCACCATGGCCGACGAGCGCAAGCGCGCAGAGTACGACGCCAAGCGATCCTTCGAGGCCGCCGGTGCTTCCACCGACGTCGCGGCCATCTTGCAGGCCGAGGCGGAGCTGCACAAGGCGCAGCTCCTGGTCGAGCGAGGCGAGCTGCAGAACGCGGCCAAGCTGCTTGCCAACGTCGTCAGCATCATGCCCAACAACGACGAGGCGCTCGGGCTGCAGAAGTACTGCACCTGGTGGCAGACCAAGAACGCCGCCGCCGCACCCGACGTGGTGCGGCAGCTAGAGGAGCACTTCAAAAAGCAGCCGGGCGCGCTGACGCTCAAGGAATTCCAGGGGCGCATCTGGATGGAGATCGGCGACCTCAACAAGGCCAGCGCTGCGATCAAGAAAGTGCTCGAGGCCGACCCGAATCACCAGAGCGCGACGCGCGCCATGCGCGCCTTGCAGCGCAAGAAGGAAGAGGCCGACAAGAAGGCATCCTCGGGACTCGGCAAGCTCTTCAAGAGGTAGGGACCGCTCAGGCGAGCGCATTGGCGAGCGCGTCGGCGATACGTCGCGCGAGCGCGCCCACGGTGGCGGCGTCCGGTCCCTCGACCATGACGCGCGCCTTCATCTCGGTGCCCGAGTACCGCACCAGCACGCGGCCGTCGCCGCCGAGCAGGCCGGTGACCTCGTCGATCACCGCCTGAACGCTCGGCAGCTCCTCGAGCGGCACCTTGCGCCCCACCTTGATGTTGACCAGCTCCTGCGGGCTCGCCTGGAACACCGCCGCGATCTCGGAGAGCGCGCGCTGCT
The DNA here is from genome assembly GCA_016177705.1 of Deltaproteobacteria bacterium. Taxonomy (GTDB): domain Bacteria; phylum Myxococcota; class UBA727; order UBA727; family VGSZ01; genus JACOUT01. The sequence goes on along the minus strand of JACOUT010000009.1, from coordinate 398,085 downwards.
CGCGCACCATTACGCTCACCAAGTTGAGCGCCGCCACCACGCCGTCACCGGTGGTGGTGTGGTCGAGGAAGATCAGGTGCCCCGACTGCTCTCCCCCGAGGTTGAAGCCGCCCTCGCGCATGCGTTCGACCACGTAGCGATCGCCCACCTGCACGCGCTCGACCCGGACGCCGGCGCTCTTGAGCGAGCGTTCGAGGCCGATGTTCGACATCACGGTCGAGACCAACGTGGCGCCCCGCAGCGCGCCGCGGCGCGCCAGCTCGCGAGCGCACACCGCCATCACTGCGTCGCCGTCGATGACGCTGCCGCGCTCGTCGACGACGATGACGCGGTCGGCGTCGCCGTCGAGCGCGATGCCGAGATCCGCATGGTGGGCGAGCACCGCCTGCTGCACGCCCTGCGGGTGGAGCGCACCCACACCTTCGTTGATGTTGGTGCCGTTCGGGCTGACCGCGAGCGCGATGACTTCGGCGCCGAGCTCGCGGAACACCTCGGGGGCGGTGCGATAGGCGGCGCCGTGGGCGCAGTCGATGACCACGCGCCTGCCCTCGAGTGTCAGGTCGTTCGGGAAGGTGCTCTTGAGGTCGACGATGTAGCGGCCGCGCGCGTCGTCGATGCGGGTGGCTCGGCCGACCGACTCGCCGAACACACCGCCGCTGCCGAGCGCGTCGGCCGCCATCAGGCGTTCGATCGCGAGCTCCTCGGCGTCGGGCAGCTTGTAGCCGTCGTGGCCGAAGATCTTGATGCCGTTGTCCTCGTAGGGGTTGTGCGAAGCGCTGACCACGATGCCGGCGTCGGCGCGCATCGAGCGGGTGATGAAGGCGATGCCCGGCGTGGGCAGCGGCCCCACCAGCATGACGTCGACGCCGCGGGAGGTGACGCCGGCCGCGATCGCCTGCTCGATCATGTAGCCGGACAGGCGCGTGTCCTTGCCGATGACGATGCGGCCGCGGTGCTCGCCGCGGCCGCCTTGCTGCGCGCGCCCGAGCGCGCCCGACTTGACGCGCTCGGCGAGCGCGCGGCCGAGCTTGAGCGCCACGTCGACGGTCATGGGGTGCTCGTTGGCGCGCCCACGGATGCCGTCGGTGCCGAACAGCTTGCGGACGTTCACGACGCGCCCCCGCGCCGCTTGTCCTCGTCGAGCAGCGCCCAGACGCGCGCCGCACGCTCGCCGCTCTCGTCGAGCACGAACGTCAGCTCCGGCGTCAGGCGTAGGCGCACCCGCTTGCCGACCTCGTGGCGCAGCGCGCCGCGGCTGGCCTGGAGCACCTCGAGGGCGCCTTTCTTTTCGGCCTCGGTGCCGATGACGCTGACCCAGACCTTGGCCTGCGCGAAGTCCGAGGTGACCTCGACGCGCGCGATGGTGACGAAGCCCGGCAGCGGATCGCGCAGCCCTCGGATCAGGCGCTCGGAGAGCACCTTGTGGATTTCCTCGCCGACCCGTTCGGTGCGAATGCTCATGCGCCCACCCTGCCGCGCGCCGGTCGAGATCGATGCGCGGTCCTCAAACGTTCAACAGCTCACGATGCGCGTCGACGATCTCCGCGATCTCGAGCCGGTCGACGAACTCCTCGAGCTTCGTAAGCTGGCCCTCGAGGTAGCGTCGGTCGCTGCCGACCGAGCAGAACGCGACCACGGCGCCGCCCGGGTTGTCGAGCTCGTCCACCTCGGCTGCCGAGACGTTGAACTCGCTCTTGGCGCGCGCCAGCACGCGCTTCACCACGCTGCGCTTGTCCTTCAACGACTCGGCGTAGAAGGTGAGCGTCAGCTCGAGCACCGCGACCACCATCGTCAGGCGGAGGCGCCGGCCCCTGCCCCGCCGCTCGACGCCTTGACCGGCTCGGTGGCCGCGATGGCCTCACCGAGATCGGCGGCTACCTCGACCAGCTCGAAGCACTCGACCATGTCGCCCACCTGCACATCGGGGAACGACGCGAAGCCGATGCCGCACTCGAAGCCGGCCGCGACCTCCTTGACGTCGTCCTTGAATCGCTTGAGGCCGGCCAGGCTGCCCTCGTGCACCGGCGCGCCGTTGCGCTTCACGCGCACGCGCTCGGTGCGCACGATCTTGCCGTCGGTGACGTAGCTGCCCGCGATGGTGCCGAGCTTGGGGGCCTGGAACAGCTGCCGCACTTCGGCACGACCCAGGTACTTCTCCTCGATCTTGGGCGCGAGCAGGCGGCTCATCGCCTTGCGCACGTCGTCGATGACCTCGTAGATGATGGAGAAGGTGCGGATCTCCACGTGCTCGTGCGAGGCATGCGCCGCCGCCTTGGCGTCGGGCTTGCTGTTGAAGCCGACGATCACCGCCTTGGAGGCGATCGCCTGGTTGACGTCGCTCTCAGTGATGGTGCCGACGCCCTTCAAGATGACATTGACCTTGACCTTCTGCGTGGTCAAGCGCTCGAGCGCCTGGCTGACCGCCTCGACCGAGCCGCCGACGTCGGCCTTGACGACGACACGCAGCTCGAGTTGCTGTTCATCGGTCGCCTTCTTGCCGATGAAGTCGAGCAGGTTCGACATCGGCGAGTTCTGCCGACGAAGCGCTTCTTCGCGCGCCTTCTGCTGGCGGTGCTCGGCCACGGTGCGAGCTGTCTTCTCGTCGGCGACCGCGTTGAGCTTGTCGCCCGCGTCGGGCACGCCCGACAGACCGAGCACCTGCACGGGCGTCGACGGGCCGGCTTCCAAGAGCGTCTTGCCGTACGAGTCCATCATGGCGCGCACCTTGCCCGAGTGCTCGCCCGCCACGATGTAGTCGCCGTTCTTGAGCGTGCCGGTCTGCACCAGGATGGTGGCCACCGGACCGCGGCCCTTGTCGAGCTCGGCCTCGATGATGGTGCCTTCGGCGCGCTTCTCCGGGCTCGCGCGCAGCTCGGCGACCTCGGCCTGCAGCACGATCGACTCGAGCAGCTTCTCGACGCCGGTGCCCTTCCTGGCGCTCACCGGGATCATCATGGTGTCGCCGCCCCACTCCTCGGCGACGAGGCCGTGGTCGGTGAGCTGCTGCATGACGCGCTCGGGCTTGGCCTCAGGCTTGTCGATCTTGTTGATGGCGACGATGATCGGCACCTTCGCCTGCTTGGCGTGCGCGATCGCCTCCGCAGTTTGCGGCATGACGCCGTCGTCGGCGGCCACCACCAGGATGACGAAGTCGGTGACCTGCGCGCCGCGCGCACGCATCGCCGTGAACGCCGCGTGGCCGGGCGTGTCGAGGAAGGTGACGCGGCCCTTGGGCGTGTCGACCGAGTAGGCGCCGATGTGCTGCGTGATGCCGCCGGCCTCGCCGGCGGCGACGTTGGTGCTCCTGATGGCGTCGAGCAGGCTGGTCTTGCCGTGGTCGACGTGGCCCATGACCGTGACGACCGGCGGGCGCGGCGAGGACGCCTCCTCGGTCGCGGTGGTCGCGGCGAGCAGGTCGGTCTCGGCGAACGCGACGTTCTTGACCTCGAAGCCGAACTCGCTGCCCACGATGGACGCGGTGTCGAAGTCGATGGTCTGGTTGACCGTCACCATCATGCCCATCGAGAACAGCTTCTGGATGACCTGGCCGCTCTTGATGGCCATCTGGTGCGCCAGGTCGGCGACCGAGATCAGGCCGTCCATCTCGACGACGCGCTTGTGCGCGGCCGCCTGCGTGATCTCGGGGCCCTTGCCCTTCTTGCCGGTCTTCTTCTTCTTGCCGGGGTTGAGCCACAGGTCACGACCGCCGCGGTCGCCGCCCGCGCGGCGATCGCGATCGTCGCCGCGGCCGTCGCGACGTCCGCCGGGGCCAGGCGCGCCGCCGGGGCCGGGTGGCCGCGGGGGGCCGCCGGAGGAGACGTCGACCATGGTGGGCGCGCCGCCGAAGCGATCGTTCATCACGCGAATTTCGCGGATGGGCCCGCGGCCCGCACCGGGCCTGAGCCCGGGGCGCTTGACCTGGAAGGTGCGGTTCTCGGCCGCCAAGCGCGCCTTGATGGCCTCGGCGTCGATGACGCGCACGACGTTCTGTGGACCGGCGGCCGCGGTCGCCGCGTCGGCAGGCGCCGACTCGCCAGCGGCCGGTGTGCCGGCGATCGGTGTGCCGGCAACCGGTGTGCCCGCGATCGGTGTGCCAGCGACCGGCGTGACCGCGACCGGCGTCGGCGCGGGCCCGGTGGGCGCCTTGGCGACAGCCGGTGCAGCGACGGGCTCCACTGCCGTCGGGCGCGTGGCCTCGACCGCGGCGACCGGGACGGCGACCACGGGCGCCGGCTCGGGCTGCTGCGCCCTCGCTTCGACCCTGGGCTCGACCTTGGGTTCAGCGACGCGCGGCGTCGGCGCGGGCTCGGGCGCAGCCTCGACCACCACCGGCGTCGGCGTGGCAGCGGCGGGCTCTGCGGGGGTCGCGGAGGGGCGCCTGACGACGGAGCGCGGGCGCGCGACGTCGGCGCCTTTGGCGGCAGGCTTGTCCGCCTGCAGCGCGCGCATGGCGTCCGCCTCCTCGACGGTCGACGAGTGCGTCTTGACCGCCATCCCTGCCTTGGTCAGCTTGTCGACGAGCTCTTGATTATTGAGCCCGAGCTTCTTGGCCAGCTCGTGCACGCGCAGCTTCCCCATCCGGACACTCTCCAACGTCGACAGAGGACGACGAGAAGCTTCTAGGCACGCCCGCGAGGATGCGCAAGTCGCCCCGGTGAAAAGTCTTTCCCCTCCAGGGTCGCCGCCAGCTCGGCGACGAGCGACGACCCCGCCTGTGCCAGAGCGCGCTGGACCGTCTGGACCAGCGTCGCCGGCGCGCCGAGCACCGGCGCCTGGAACGCTCGTTCGAAGCCGCCGCGCTCGAGCGCGCGGGTGACGCACCCCGCGCTCGGGCAGGTCCACGCGCCGCGCCCACGGGCGCTGGCCGCTACGTCGGGAAGGACGGCGCCGTCCGGCGCGCGTGCGAAGCGCACCAGCGCGGCCGCCGGCGCCGATCGCCGGCATGCGACACAGCTTCGGTAGGGGACCGTGTGGCCGAGCGCCCGGCGGCGCCGGCCGCCGCCGTGCTTGCGCTTGCGCATGCGGTCCCTCGACGAGCCGAAGGTTTAGGCCTCCGCGCCCTCTGCTGGAGCCACGGCGGCAGGCTGGTTTGCGTTCAGCTCGTCGTACGCCTGGGCGTCGCGCAGCTCGGGCTCGGAGAGGGGCTTCTCGTTTTGCTTCGCCGCGCCGTTGGTGAGCGCCACCACCGCCTCGCCGGCGGCGAACTTGATCTGGCGCGCCTTGCCCGGCGAGAAGCCGGCCACGTTGACCAGGCGCTCGACGTCGTCCTCGAAGAACAGGTCCTCGGGCGACGTGTAGAGCGCCTCTTTCAGACGGCCGAGTACGTAGGGCTTGATACCGTCGACCTCGCCCAAGCGAGCCTCGTCGCTCTTGCCGGCCAGGCGCGCCTCATGCGCGGCGCGCTCGATCGTGAGCAACACGCGCGCGTCTTCGCGCGCGGAGTCGCGCAACGCTTGCTTCTCGCCCGCCTCCGTCTTGACCACCGCCTTGGCTGCTTGCTTGATGCGCGGCACCGCGTCTGCCGAGAAGCCCGGCAGGCCCGCCAGGTACTCGTCGTCGGCGTCGACCACGTCGCCCGCTTTGCGGAAGCCGTGGTTGTAGAGCGTCTGCACCACGATGTCGCTGACGCCCTCGATACGCGACAGGCTGGCCCACGCCACCTGCTTCTCCTCAGCGACCTTGGTCTCCGAGGTGATGTCGATCTTCCAGCCGGTGAGCTGGGCAGCGAGGCGCACGTTCTGACCACGGCGGCCGATGGCGAGCGAGAGCTGATCGTCGGGCACGACGATCTGCATGGTGTGGTTCTCCTCGTCGACCAGCACGCGCGTCACCTCTGCGGGCGAGAGCGCGTTGCACACGAAGCGCGCGTCGTCCTCGTCCCAGGGCACGATGTCGATCTTCTCGCCGCGCAGCTCCTGCACCACCGCCTGCACGCGCGATCCCTTCATGCCGACGCAGGCGCCCACCGGGTCGACGTCGGAGTCGTGGCTGCGCACCGCGATCTTGGTGCGCACGCCCGCCTCACGCGCGGCGGCCTCGACGGTGACGATGCCCTCGGCGATCTCGGGCACCTCCTGCTCGAACAGCTTGACCACCAGGTTCGGGTGGGTGCGCGACAGCACGATCTGCGGGCCGCGCGCGATCTCGAGCACGTCGAGCACGTAGGCCACCACGCGGTCGCCCGAGCGGATGTTCTCGCGCGGGGTCTGCTCGCGCATCGGCAGCACGGCCTCGGCGCGGCCGAGGTCGACGATGACGTTGCCGCGCTCGAAGCGCCGCACGATGCCGGTGACCAGCTCGCCCTTGCGATCCTTGTACTCGCCGAAGATGGTGCTGCGCTCGGCCTCGCGCACGCGCTGGATGATCACCTGCTTGGCGGTCTGCGCGGCGATGCGACCGAAGTCGGCGTCGTCGACCACGAAGCCGACCTCTTCGCCGATGACGTCGTCCGTCAGGCTCGGGTCCTTCTTCTTGGCGTCCTCGAGCGTGATCTCGATGGAGTGGTTCGACACGTCGTTGACCACGCGCTTGAACTCGTAGACGGTGACGACGCCGAGCTCCTCGTCGTAGCGCGCCTCGAGATCGGCGGTCAGACCGTACTTCTTGCGTGCCGCCGTCAGCATCGCGGCTTGGAGCGCATCGATCAGCACCTGCTTGTCGATGTTCTTCTCTTTGCCCACCTGCTCCAGCACCTGCTTCAAGTCGAGCTTCTCCGCCACATCCATGGTCGCGCTCCTGGTCGAGGAATTCATCGAGGTCATCGGTGCTTGCCCTTCTTGCCGCGCGGCTTGTGCCCGCCGGGCGGCACCGGCGTTTCGAATTGGAAGACGACGTTGGCCGACGCGATGTCGGCGTAGCGAACCACCAGCGGCTGGTCGCGCGCCTCGAGGCGCAGGGTGCAGGCCTCGTCGCCCGCCTCGGTGAGGGTGCCGGTGAAGGCGCGCAGGTCCTCGATGGGACGCAACGTCCGCACCTTGATGCGCTCGCCGATGGCACCCTGGAAGTGGCTCTTCTTGGTGAGCGGGCGATCGAGGCCGGGGCTGCCCACCTCGAGGTCGTAGGGCTTGCCGAACAGGCCCTGCTGCTGGTCCTCGACGTCGAGCAGGTCGGACAGCAGGCGGCTCGCCCGCTCCAGGTCCTCCATCGACACGCCGCCCGCGGCCCTGACCTTCTTGTCGACGAACAGACGCAGCGCATCTCGATGTTGAGCGCGCACCAGGAACAACTGCACCAGCTCGAGCCCCTGCACGCGCAGCGCCGGCTCGACGACGGCGCGCACGGCCTCCGCCTTGCCGGTGAGCGGCTGCAGGAAGGGCTCGAGCTCGACGCGGGTGTTTTCTTGGTAGCTCTCGCTCATACCCGGTTCCTCGAAAGCACTGTTGCCTCCGGGCCACCCCGGCCACGGCGCTCCGTGGGCTCGAGGGGACCCAGCACCAACGGTCACAAAGACGGTGGGCTGGTGGGGCCGCAGGGCAGCCTCCCACCTCCTCCTACCAGCGGGTTTTCGAGGGCGCAACGGCCGAAAACTGGCGAGCGAGATCCGCCGGGCGCATGGTGGCGACACCCGGCGCTCGCCGGCACCAACCGGCTTCCGGAGGCGCCATGGCCAACCCCTCGCTCATCCCCACCCTGATCCCCACGAGCGCGCTCGCCTTCTCCGACGACGAGTGGGCCGGCTTCGCTGCGCTGGACGATGACGCGGACCTCGACGCCATCTGCGACGCGCTTTTCCCCGATCAGCTCACGAAGGGGTAAGGCCGCTGGCCGCCGGCAGCTCGGCGCCGCGGTCGGCCGCCGCGGCCCGCATGCGCGACAAGCTCACGTCGCCGCTGGCGAGAAACACCAGTAGCAGGCCGACCACGCACGCCACCGACAGCGCATGCAGCATGATGGCGTAGGCGACCGCCGGCGCGAGCGGCACGCCGGCGATGACCAGAGCCAGGCGCGCGAACGCGTGGAAATTGCCGACGTTGCCCGGCGGCGCCGGGATCATCACGCCGATGACGACGAAGCACAGGCAGAAGGCGGCCACCATCATCCCCACCTCGATGCCCATGCCGCGCATCAGCACCCACAGCGAAACGGCGTTGAGCGTCCAATAGGCCAAGGTGTGGCCGAGGTAGGCCAGCAGATCGCGCGGGCGTTTGAAGCACGCGAGGCCATCGAGGAAGCCGCGCAGCAGCACGGCGACGCGCTCGGCGAGCCGTCCGTGGACGAGCGACAACACCCGCACGGTCAAGCGTTCGGAGAAGGCGCGCAGGCGAAACGCGATCGCGAACACGACCGCGGCGCCGCCGAAGACCACCAGCGCGGTCCAGCCGCCGGCCGTGACGTAGCCCGGCAGCGGCTCGGCGCGCGGCGCCAACAGCACCACGCCGAAGAAGCCCATGGTCACCATGCCGTCGACGACACGCTCGATGGCGCTGGCGGCGAAGCCCTGGGCCGCGGGCAAGAGCCCGCGCTGGGCTGCGAGGTTCGGTCGCACCAGCTCGCCGAGCCGAAACGGCAGCAAGAACACCCCTGCGAAGCCGGCGGCGTTGACCGCGAGGCTGTCGCGCAGGGGCGGCGTCGTGCCGGTGAGGCCGCGCACCTGTACGCGCCAGCGCTCGACGCGCAACACCACTTGCGCCAGGAAGATCGCGACCACCCCTGCGTAGCCCCACCAGGCGGTGCCGCGCAGGTGCGCGCCGATCTCGTCCCAGCCGACGCCGTTTTCGCGATCGGCGCTGGCCACGCCGCGGAAGGCGAGCCACAGGCAGACGGCGCCGACCGCGAGGCCGATGAGCAGCTTGACGACCTTGCCGATCACACGCGCTCCGCTGGGGCGTCATCGAGGATGGCGCTCGGGCCCTCGAGGCAGAGGCGGCGCAACGTGGCCTCGTCGATCACCCGGCGTGCGGCGGCGAGCCCCCGCACGATATTGGCGTCGACGTCGGAGGCGCGGTGGCAGTCGCCAGCGAGCACGCTCACCAGGCCGGTCTTGAGCACGCGCTCGGCCGCATGCTTCTGCACGCGCCCGTGCGCGCCCGCGAGCGAGCCGAGGTTGACCTGGAAGCGCACGCCCATGCCGTGCAAGCGATCGAGCAGCGCGCGGTCGCCCTCGAGATAGGGGAAGCGCTCGACGTGGGCTAGCAGCACGCGAAAGCCCTTGCGATGCAGCCCGAACAGCACCTCGGCGAAGCCGGGCGGCGGACCGAGGTAGGCCGCCTCCACCAACACCCAGCGCGAGGAGCCAAACGGCACCGCCAGCTCGGCGAAGCGATCGAGGTCGCCGAACACGTCCTCGTGCCAGTAGTGCTCCGCGCCGCGCACCACCTCGACGTCGACGCCCGCCGCGGCGCGGACGCGCTCGAGGCGCGCGGCTCGCTCGGGCTCGGTGGGCGCGGTGTTCATCCAGCCGCGGTCGGGGCGCACGTGCGAGGTAGCGGCGAGTCGGCGCACGCCGGCGTCAGCGAGCGCGCGCAGCAAGGCGGCGCTCTCGGCCTCGTCGGTCGGCCCGTCGTCGACACCGGGGTGCACGTGGCAGTGCAGGTCGACCAGCACGCTCACGCTTGCCCGCCCGTCGCGATCTTGGCCTTGAGCGCGGACAGCGCGTCCTCGATCCTCTGTGCGCGCGTCGGTTCGGCCGCCGCGCCAGGCTCGCGCGCCTCGACGCTTCCGGGGGGCGGCGCACTGCCGCGCGCGTGCGGTCCGATCGCCTCCCAGGCGGCGTGCGCCGCCGCGCCCTGCGGCAGCGGCTCCACGGCGGCGAGCTGATCGAGCAGCGCCCGCTCGGGCTGGTAGAGCGCCTCGCGCAGCGCCAGGCCCCGCGCCGACAGCGCGCCCGGGTCGACGACCATGCGATCGAGGCCGGCGGCGAGCTGCAGCAGACCGAGCAGCTCGTCGACGGGCCGGCCGGGCGCCGACGACAAGCCGGCGAGCAGCGCGACGCGCCGGTCGTGCGGCAACATCGTGAGCGCCGTGCGATGGAGCGCGAGCAGCAACAGCTCATCCCACGCGGGCCTTCCGAGATAGAGGTCGGCGGCGGCGATCGACTGCGCCAGCCCGTCGGGGCCGGAGGCGAGGAAGGCGTCGACGCCGTGGGTGTCGGCGAGCGAGCGCACGCGCGCGCGGCTGCGCTCGTCGTGCGGCGCAAGCAACACCACCGCGCACGGCTGCGCCTTGAGCGCGAGCTGCACCACGGTGCGCTCGAGGTCGCCCTCACGGTCACCGTCGTTGGTGCCACGCGCGTCGACCACCACCACGGTGCGGCCGGCGACGCCGTGCAGCGCCTTCTCCGCGTCGCGCGCGGCCGTCGCGTCCCCCGCCAGGCGCGCCACCTGCACGCCGCGCTCGCGCCCGCCGGCCTTCTTGAGCGCGGCCTCGACGGGGGCCAGCAGCGCCTCGTGCGGCACCAACAGCGCGTCGTAGCGCGCCAACGGGCGCGGCGGCGTGGTCGGATCGACGACGAGCGCGACGTGCACACGTGCGGGTGCGGCGCGCACGTCGGGCGTCGGCGTGGCGCCGTCGGCGTCGGGCAGCCAGAAGGCGACGTCGGCGCGCGGCGCGCCGTCGGGCGGCGCGCCATGGAGCTGCTGACGCACCTGCACACCATGCACGGCGAACGCGTCCGCCAGGCGGGCGGCCACCACCTCAGCCGCCGGGCGGCCGGCCGGCAGCACCAGGCGCATTCTCGTGATGGGCCGACCGACGCGCGTCATGCATGCGGCTTAGCGCCTTTGGTACCGATCAACCAGCCGTCGTCACGGCCGCGCGGCCCCCGCCTGCTTGACGATGCCCGCGGCCACGCGCAGCGCGTTGGCGACGATGGTGAGCGTGCCCGGCGCGGTCATGCTCGAGGGCAAGACGCCGCCGTCGGTGACGTAGAGGTTCTTCAGGCCGTGCACCAGTCCCGCGGGCGAGGTGACGCTGTCCTTCGCCTCGTCGCCGAAGCGGGTGGTGCCGCCCTGCAGGATCAAGGTCTCGCCGATGCCGACGCGCACGAAGGCGTTCTGCCCGCCCATGTCCTTGAGGATGGCGAGGCCGGTCTTGGCCAGGTGCTCGGCCACCTTGCGATCGCGCGGGTGGTGCGCGTAGGTGAGCCGCGCCACCGGCAGGCCGTGCTGGTCCTTGGTGGCCGGGTCGAGGTCGACGTAGGCGCCCGCGTGCGGGATCGACTCGCCGAAACCCTCGCACAGCATGGAGCGCCCCTCGGTGAAGTGCTGCTTGATGCGCTCCTTGAGCGCGCGCCCCCACAAGGTGCCGCCGCCCTCGATCGCCAGGCGCTCGGCGCGGTGGATCGGGTTGTCGTGCTGCCACAGCAGGTCGAGCATGCCGGCGCGATCGAGGCCGAGGGTCTTCTGCTCGTCGGCCTTGAGCGCGCCGCCCACCATCAGCGAGCGATGAATGAAGGGGCTGCCGGTCATCACCTCGGGCATGGTCGCTTTGGGGAACCAGGCATTGACGTCGACGTAGAGCGAGAACCACAGGTTCTTGCCGACGTTGCCGCCCGGGTTGAAGCCCTCGCCCGACAGCAGCAGCAGGCGCGCGCTCTCGATGGCGCCGCAGGCGAGCACCACGACGCCGGCCGTGACCGTCTCCTCGACGCCGCCGTTGTCGAGGCGCTTGACCCGCACGCCCGAGACGCGATCCGGCCCCGCCTTCTCGAGCTTGGTGACGAGCGCCTCGGTCCAGACGGTGACCTTGCCGCTCTTCTCGCCACGGCGCAGGTAGGTGACCAGCATGCTGCCGCGCGCGTCGTTGGGGCAGCCGTAGGAGGCGCACACCAGGCGATAGGCGCAGGCGGCCCGGTCGTCGTCGGGGCGCGCAGCCGTGAGGATGGCGCGCGGCGTGCGCTCGATGGGCAGACCGAGCTTCTTGGCCGTCGCCTCGGCGCGGTTGGCCATCGGGTGCTCGGCGAGCGGCGCCAGCTTGCCACCGGCGATGCCCGAGACGCCCATCTCGTCTTCGACCGTGGGGTAGTAGCGGGCGATGTCGTCGAACGGCACGGCCCAGTCGACGGCGCTGTGGCCGGTGGTGCCCTGCTCCTTGAGCCGGCTGCCGAGCTTGGTGTCCTCCGGGCGCGCGCGCAGGAAGAAGCCGCTCATGTGGATGGTGCCGCCACCGAGGATCGACGAGATCCAGCCGTCGGTGGTGGGCATGGCCTTGGCGGCCTCGTCGGCGCGCCGCGTGTGCGGGTCGGTGAGGATGGAGGGCACGAAGCGATCGCGCCGGCACCACTCGATCTCGTCTCGGTCCTCGAACTGCGCCTTGGTGAAGCGCTTGCCGCGCTCGAGCACGAGCACGTTCATGCCCGCCGCGGCCAGCCGCTCCGCCACCGGCGCGCCGCCGGCCCCCGAGCCGATCACGATCACGTCCCACGAAGCCATGCGCTACCCCTGTCGTCCCGACCAGGTGATGCCGCCGACGAACTTCCAGCCGACCTGGTCCTTGTTGCCGCCGTGGCGCGGGTCGCCCAAGAACGCCTCGAGCGAGAGCGCGAGCAGCACGCGCACGAAGGCGAGCGGCGTGAAGCCCTTGGGCTTGACCTCGCCCTTGACCAGGCGCGTGATGAGCGCGTCTTTGGCGGCGTCGTCGAGCTCGACGAACCACTTGCCGTGCTCCTTCTTGGCGGCGCGCGCCACCCAGACGGCGCCGCGCTGGGTCATCGACTTGATGGCCTTCATGCGCGGGTCGGCGAGCGCCTTGCGCAGATAGGTGTCGATGCCGGCCTCCTTCACGCCGGGCCCGAGATCGTCGGAGGGCACCAGGCGCTCGCAGACCGCGACCAGCGTGGGCATGACGTCGTCGAGCGACATCTGGCCGTCGCCGTCGCCGTCGTCGCCGCCGCCCGCGTCCTTGGTCGCCGGTGCGCCGGGCTCCGGGTCCTTCGGACAGGAGGAGAGCAGCGCGCCGCCGCCGAGCAGGGTGGCGCCGCCGAGCAAGAGGCTTCGTCGATCGAAGGCGGACATGCGGCGCAGTATGCGGAATGGGCGCCTGCGCGCGCAAGGCTCGGCCCCAGGCCTTGTCGCTCGTCGGGGCAGGCGTTAAGCGACGACCATGCTCGAGACGGTCTCCAAGGGCTTTCGCTCCGCCAGGAACTTCCTCGCCGGTCAGGCCGAGCTGACCGAGGGCAACACCGAGGAGGCGCTGCGTGAGGTGCGGCTGTCCTTGCTCGAGGCCGACGTCGAGCTCGGCGTCACCAAGAGCTTCTTGCAGCGGGTCAAGGAGGCGAGCCTCGGCCACACCGTCAGCGTCGAGGGCAAGGACAAGAAGGGCCAGAAGGTCAAGCTCGGCCCGGCCGAGCACTTCATCAAGTCCTGCTACGACGAGTTGGTCGCGTTGATGGGCCCGGTCGACGCCGCCATTCGGCTCTCGCAGCCGGTCGGCTCGATCATGATGGTCGGCCTGCAAGGCACGGGTAAGACCACCACCACCGGCAAGCTCGCGGCGCTGCTCAAGCGCCAGAAGCATCGTCCCCTGCTCGTCGGCGCCGACATCTACCGCCCCGCCGCGGTCGACCAGCTCCGCCAGGTGGCCGAGAAGGCCGAGGCGCGCTTCTTCCACGAGGAGGGCGTGTCACCGCCCGAGCTGTGCAAGCGGGCCCTGCAGAAGGCGCGCGAGTGGCAGTGCGACGTGGTGCTGTTCGACACCGCCGGCCGCCTCGCCATCAACGACGAGCTGATGGGCGAGCTCGAGCAGATCAAGGCGCTGACCAAGCCCGACAACGTCTTCCTGGTCGTCGACGCCATGACCGGTCAAGACGCGGTGCGCACCGCGGTCGAGTTCGATCGCCGACTCGACATCGACGGCTTCATCATGACCAAGCTCGACGGCGACGCGCGCGGCGGCGCGGCGCTGTCGATCAAGAGCATCACCGGCAAGCCCATCAAGTTCCTCGGCATGGGCGAGACCATGGACAAGCTCGAGGAGTTCCGGCCCGAAGGCCTGGCCTCGCGCATCCTCGGCATGGGCGACGTGGTCGGGCTGGTCAAGCAGTTCGAGGACGTCGTCGACAAGGACAAGGCCGAGAAGGACGCCCTGCGCATGATGCAGGGCCGCTTCACGCTGCAGGACTTCCTCGATCAGCTCAAGATGGTGAAGTCGATGGGCTCCATCTCGAGCGTCATCGAGAAGATCCCGGGCATGGGAGAGCTGACGCAAGGCAAGCAAGTCGACGACCGCGAGTTCACCAAGCTCGAGGCCATCGTGCAGTCGATGACCATGGACGAGCGCCGCCGCCCCGAGGTGGTGGCGCAGCAGAAGTCGCGCAAGAAGCGCATCGCCAAGGGCTCGGGCCGAAACGAGAAGGAGGTCGACGACCTCTTGCAGCGCTTCGGCATGATGAAGCAGATGATGCAGATGATCGGCATGCAGCCGAGCCTGCTCTCGAGGATGCCGGGCTTCCGGAACATCGGCGGGCTCGCCAAGGGCCTCGGCGGCGCCGGCCCGGCCGACATGAGCGCGCTCTTTGGCGGCGTCAACCCGTTCGGCGCGCAGGGCAACCGCCCGCTGGCGCCGCCCAAGGGCTACTACGCGACCACCAGCGCGGGCGCGGCCGGCATGAGCAAGGCCGACCGCGACAAGAAGGCGAAGCGCAAGGCCGAGAAGGCCGCCCGCAAGAAGAACCGCAGGTAGCCGCCCCCTCCCCGCGAGCGCGATCGGCGGGCGAGGCCAAGGCGGAGGCGCCGGCCCGGCGACAAGCATCCAGCCCGGATGTGTCGTCGACGGGCCGGTGCCGACAACGCCGGCATCGGCCGCCCAGCGCGCTCGCGCTACTCGCCTTCGCCCTCGCCTTCACCCGTGGGGCAGCCCGGCAGCGCGGTGAGCGCGGCGGTGGCGACGAACAGGGCACTGAGCACGGACGCGATACGGATGAGGCGCTTCATGGGGTCTCCTTGTCGGAGGCACCACGAAGCAGGCGGCGTGCCATGCAGCGCATCGCGTCAGCACGCGCCGTAACGTCGACGATAATGTGCGATCGCGACATGCACGTCGCAGCGCGGGCTACTTCGCCTTGTCGATCAGCTTGCGGTAGACGACGTCGCCGAGCGCGTCCTTCATCATGTCCTCGACGAAGTCCTCGAAGCCGCGCTTCTGCGCGTCGTCCTTGTAAAGGAAACGTATACCCATGCCGCGCTCGGGGATCTCCGGGCGCTGCGCCTCGGCCTCGGTGTTGGTCCACGCCACCTGACCGCGCAGCGTGAAAGGCTCGTCCTGGGCCGGCACGAACAGCTTGAAGACGAACTCGGTGCCGACCTTGAGCGGCTTCTCGGTCTTGATGAAGGTGCCGCCCTTGGAGATGTTCTTGGTGTAATCGGAGAAGAAGGTGTTGAGCTTCTTGTACTCGACCTTCAGCTCGATGGGCGCGCGCGGATGTTCGCGCGCTTCCCTGCCCGTTGCCCCCGTGGGCTGCGCACCCTTGCCGGCGCCGCTTTGGTCGGTCATGAGCGCCACTATGCCTGGCTTTCCCGTCGCCGCCAACAACCCGCGCCCCGTGGGATCCCGGTCGCTGCGATGAGGGGCTCGGTGGTCGCGGCCAGCCTCGCCGTCGGCGCCGTCGTGGTGGCGGCGGTCGCGTGCCTGCGCTTTCCGCTGACGTCGAGCCCGGGGCCGGAAGCCGCCCTGGTGCTGTCCGTCGTCGGCGGCGTGGCGCTGAGCCTGGCGCAGGCGGTGCGGGCGGCGCGCGCCTCACCCGACGGCTACGCGGCGGAGCTCGGCAAGGCCTTGGTGATCGCGGGCGCGATGCTGGCGGTGTTTGCCGTCGTCACCGGCGTGTCCGGCTGGCTGCGTCCCTCGTGCGCGCCGCAGCGCGGCTTCCTCGCGTTCCTCGTGCTCGCCGCCCCCGTGCTCGTCGTGCATGCAGCCATCGGCACGCTGCTCGGGCGTGCCCTCGCCCGCCCCGGCCGCGCGCTGGTGGCGGCCGTCGCGTTGCTGTGCGCTGCCGGACTTCTGCTGTTCGTCCGCTGGTATCGCGATCCGAGCTTCATCATCACGAGCCACCTGTTCGTGGTGGTCGCGGGCGACCTGCTGCGCGGCGCGAGCATGCCGACCGACGTGCTCGGCTTTCGCGTCGCCACGCTATGCTACGGCTGCGCCGTCGCGTTCGGAGGCGCCGCCGCCTGGCCGCGCATCCGCCGCGTCGGCGTGGCGGGCGGCCCGACCAACACCGTGGTGCTGTGGGTGCTGGCCGGGGTCGCCGTCGTCGTCGGGCTGGTCGCCGATAGCACCTCGCGCAGCGAGCTGCGCCCGCCGCGCGCGGAGATGGAGGCGCGCTACTCGTACGTCAAGCAGCGCGGGGCGCTGGTGGTGCACGCGGATCCGCTGGCGCTGCGCCCGAGGGACGTCGACGCCGTGCTCGCCGAGGGCACGCTCTGGCTCGACCGGCTCGCCACGCGCCTGGGCACGCGACCCTCCGGCGATATCCACGTCTGGCTGCACGCCGACCGCGGCACGGCGGCGCACTTCACCGGTGCGGCGCACGTCGACTTCGCGCTGCCCTGGCGCCGCGAGATCCACGTCGAGGGCGCCGACGTGCCGCACCGCTCGCTCGGCCACGAGCTGGCGCACGTGGTCGCGGGCGAGCTGTCGACCGCGCCCTTGCGCATCCCCTCGCGCTTCGTGTTCTTCCACCACGCCGCCATCACCGAGGGGGTGGCGGTGGCGTTGACGCCCGAGCTGGCGGCGAACGGCGGTCTCACCGTCAAGGAGCAGGCGGCCGCCATGCGACGCGCCGGCTTCGCGCCCGACACCGCGGCGTTGTTCTCGGGCCTGTCGTTCTTCGCCGAGTCACCTGCGCGCGGCTACACCGCCGCAGGCGCGCTCATCGAGTCGCTGGTGGCGCGCACGCTGCAAAACCCGACCGCCGCGCTGGCTGCGCTGTACGGCACCGGCTCGCTCGAGGAGGCGCTCGGCTCCCCGGAGGCGGTCGAGCAGTTGATGGCGGCCCACCACGCGCACCTCGACGAGCTGCCGCTGCCCGAGGACGCCGCCGCCGTCGCGGTGGCGCGCTTCGAGCGGCCGTCCGTGCTCGACGACGTGTGCCGACCGGCCGACGCCGAGCGCGTGCGCGCCATCCGCACGCGCGCGCGCACCGGCGACGTCGCCGGCGCCCTCGCCGACGTGGAGGCGCTCGGGCCTGCGTCGCAGCGGACGCTCGAGGATCTGCTGGCCGACGCTTTACGCGTCGACGACGAGGCGGCGGCGGTCGCCTTCGCCGAGCGCATCGCCGCCCTGCCCACGCCCGAGCGCAAGGACGCGGCGGCGCTCGCGGCCCAGCGCGGCGAGATCCTGGGCGACGCGCTGTGGCGCGTCGGCGCGCGCGCACGCGCCTTCGCCGAGTGGGATCGCGCGCGCGCCGAGGCCATGCCGGTCGACGAGGGACGCGCGCTGCTCGCGCGCCGCGCCCTGGCCGAAGTGGTGCTGCGGGGCGGCGCCACGCCGGCCTCGTCAGCCGCGCTCGGCGTGCTGGTCGCCACCAAGCCCGACGAGCGCGCCGCCGCCTTCGCGCGCCTGCACCTGGCCATCGGCGCCGACGGCGCCAACCCGCCAGAGCTTCGCGCCGAGGCGCGCGACGGTGTGCGCGTCGCGCGCTACATCCACGCGCGGCGCCTGGTGCAGCAAGGGGCGCTCGACGAGGCGGTCCGTGCGCTGCGCCTGCTGCTCGACGACGGCAAGCTGCCGCCGCCGCTGCTCGAGCAGGTGCAGCTCGCGCTCGCCACCGCGCTGCTCAAGCTCGACCACGCCGCCGAGGCGCGCGACCTCTTGTTCGCCGCCGCCGATGCCGCCGAACGCCCGGCCGCGCGGCTCTTGTTGCGCGACCGCGCCGAGCGCGCCGCGCGCGCCGTCGACGCGCCCGAGGCGCCACCGCACATCGACGCCAAGTCCGACCCCGCCTGGGCCGATCGCCTGCTGCTCGGCGCCGACGACGCGGGCTTCTGATCAGCGCGAGATGAGCGTCAGATCAGCTCGGGCAGCGAGGCGAGATCGACCTGCCGCAGCGCCAGCCGCACGATCTGCGAACGGCTGACGCGCCGATGCCCGCGCCGCTTGGCGTCCGACAGGAGCGCGTCGAGCCGGCGCACGTCCTCCTCGTAGAAGGAGAAGGTGACCAGCCGCCAGGTGCGCCCCTCCTTGAGCGGCTGCCTGCCCTTGCCGCGGCGCGCGCGCCCCTTGGGCGCCTCGGGCGCGCGATAGAACGTCGACACCAGCGGGTCGCGCTCCTCGAGCGGGTTGGCGCCGAGCCCGAGCTCCTCGTCGTCTCCCTTGCGCTTGCTGCTCACGCGCGGCTCCGCGCGGCGACGGTGTCGTCGGGGCGCGCCGTCGCATCGGCGGCCGGCGCGGGCGCCGCCGCTGCTGCCGTCGAGGCGCGCGCGCGCTCGATCATGATGCGCACCACCACGCGGTAGTCCTCGGCGCCGGTAGACGAGGCGTCGTGCTCGAAGATGGTCTTCTTGTGGCTGGGTGCTTCTTTGAGCTTGGTGTTCTGTCGCACGGGCGGCAGGCACAGCTCGCCGAAGTGCTTCTGGAGCGCCTCCAGCGCGTCACGGCAGATCTTGGCGCGCCCGTCGTAGAACGTGGGCAACACCGCGCCGACCCTGAGCGGGTGGCCGAGGTGCTGGTTGACCTGCTTGATGGTCTTGAGCACCTGCTTGACGCCCACGAGCGACAGGTAGTCGCAGGCCACCGGCACCAGCACCTCGTCGACGAAGCAGAGCGCGTTTTGGTTGATCAGGCTCAACGAGGGCCCGCAGTCGACCACCACGTGCGTGTAGCGCGCGGCGCGCTCGAGGCGCTTCTTCAGGACCGCGCCGCGCGCCGGGTGTTGCGCTAGCTTGATCTCGGCAGCTGCCAGCGTGTCGTCGCTGGTGAGCACGTCGAAGCTCTCACCGATCGGCACCACCGCGTCGTCGACGGAGCACTCGTCCATCAGCACGTGATAGAGCGTGCGCTCGCTGCGCACGCCGAGCGAGACGCCCACGTTGCCTTGCGGATCGCAGTCGACCAGTAGCACGCGCCCGCCGGCGTCGGCGATGCCGGCCGCCAGGTTGATCGACGTCGTGGTCTTGCCGGTGCCGCCCTTTTGGTTGAGCACCGCCACGCGCCAGGGGCGCTCGAGCGACACGGGCTTCGGCCGTTTGGCGTCGAGCGCGGCGCGACACGCCTCGGAGCACACGTGGCGCACGCCGCCGCCCGGCGTCTTGCTCGCCTGGAAGGCGAAGGTGACGGTGAAGCGCTTGCCGCAGACGTCGCAGGGCACCGCACCTCCGCTCGCGCCCGCCTTGCACGGCAAGGAGCACCAGGCGCGCTGCGAGCCGTCGGCGCGCCGCTCGAGCTGATAGGACACGCGCGGCGTGAACGAGGCGCCACAGGCGCTGCACGTTGCCAGCGAGGGGACGACGGACGGGATGGCCGCGGGCGACGGGGGCGGGGCTTTTTCCACCTGCGAACGGTACGACGAGCATGGGTCTGCTCGTCAACGCGCCGGCGATCCGCTGTAATGTGCCTCCGTGGTCGAGCGCGCCAAGCCCGATGGGCGGGACCCGTACGTCGGACGGGTCATCGCCGGGCGCTACCAGATCGAGCGCAAGCTCAACGAGGGCGGCATGGGTGCCGTCTATCTCGCCATTCAGCGGCCGCTCGATCGGCCGGTGGCGCTCAAGGTGCTGCTCGGTCGCCATGACGACGACCGCACCGCCGCGCTGCGCTTCGAGAAGGAGGCGCGCGCGGTCTCGCGCCTGACCCACCCCCACGTGGTGACGCTGCACGACTTCGGCAGCACCGAGGCAGGCGAGCTGTACATCGCCATGGAGTACCTGCAGGGCCAGAGCCTGCGTGAGGTCATTGACGCCTCGGGCGCCATGGGCTGGGACCGCGCCTTGCACGTGATGCGCGGCGTGACGGCGGCGTTGGTGGCGGCCCACGGCTCGGGCATCGTGCATCGAGACCTCAAGCCCGAGAACGTCATGCTGGTCGAGCGCGCGGGCGACGTCGACTTCCCCAAGGTGCTCGACTTCGGCCTGGCGCGCTCCATCGAGCCCGACAACAAGACCCCCATCACCCAGCGGGACGTCATCCCCGGCACGCCGGCCTACATGAGCCCCGAGCGCGCCAGCGGCGTCGCCGACGACCCGCGCAGCGACCTGTACTCCCTCGGCGCCATGTGGTTCGAGCTGCTCACCGGCCGGCCGCCCTTCGAAGGCGAGAGCAGCATCAAGGTCATCCTGCGCCACATCCATGAGACGCCGATGGCGCCGAGCCAGCGGGTGCCGGCGGCGCACATCCCACAGTCGATCGACCTGTTGGTGCTGTCGCTGCTCGAGAAGCACCCCGACCGCCGCCCGGCCAGCGCCGCCGATCTGCTCGAGCAGATCGATCAGCTCGCGCGCCCCCAGGGTTGGCACGTGTCGTCGACGGAGCGGGTGGGTCGGCGCGCCGGCAGCGACGACGAGCTGTCGGGCTTCGCGGATGCCGTCAGCGAGCTGGACGATCTCAAGTTCCGGCTCGAGGACGCCCTGGCAGATGATCACGGCGACGCCCCCGTCGAGGAGCCAGTGCCGCTCGTCGCCGTCAAGCGCCCGCCGGCGCCGCTCGGCCCCATCCACACCGAGATGGTGCCGGCCCCAATGCCGGCTCCCACGCCCTTGCCCGCCGTGGCCTCACCGGCGCCCCCGCGGACCGGCACGCCGATGCCCATGGCCCCGGCGCGGACCGGCACACCGATGCCGATGGCGCCGCCGTCGACGTTGCCGCGCACCATCACCGGGGAACGCATCATGCCGCTCGGCGCCGAACCCGTAGCCGCCGACCAGCCCGTCTTGCTGGTGACGCGCAAGGCCGCGACCGCACCGCCCGTGCCGGCCGTGCAGGTGACCATGCCGCCGCGGCACACGACCCAGCCGCCACGCAATACGACGCAGACGCCGGCGCCGGCCAGGCTCGTCATCGCGTCGGTGCAGGACGTGGCGCAGCACCTCGCCGCCGCCAAGACCTCCCGCGAGGTCGCCGAGCTGGCAGTGGCGTTCTTGGCCACGCGCTTCGATCGCTGCTTCGTCGCCGACCTGCGCGCCGGCACCCAGGTGCTGGCTGCGCACGGCGTGGCCGACCCCTCGGTGATCCCGGGTGCCATCGCGCGCTGCGCCAGCATGCGCGAGCTGCTCGGCAGGAAGGACGCCTTCTACGGCGCCACCGTCACCTCGCCGGACTGGCTCCAGTTCTTCCGCGCGTTCGGCGGCCACATGCCGGGCGCGCTCTTCGTCGGCACCCTCAAGCGCGACGCGCAGCCTGCCTTCCTGTTCTACGGCGACCACCGTGACCTCAACCTGCGCCCCGACGTCCGCGACACGGTGGTGTTGTTGCGCGAGGCCGCCGCCGCCTTCTCCGTCACGACGCTCTGAGGTGCCGGGGCGTGACGCCCCGCGGCGTCCCACCTGTCCCGTGGGCGGCGCTCGCGCGCTCGCCACATCCCCCTCGGGCTAGCATCATTTTGTGCGCCTGCTCTCTCGCCTCGGCTCCTGGCTGCGTGGCTCATCGGCAAGCGCGCCGGCGGGCGGCGGCGCGCGCGAGGTAGATGCGCTGCTCGGGGCGCGGCTGCCGTCGGTGCCGGCCGATCGGTTTCGTGCCGGGCTGCTCCACGCGGTGAACGAGGCGCACGAGCAGCAGCGCGTCGTCAACGTGACGCTCGACCCGGCGGTGGTCGTGTTGGTCATCCCGCGAGTCGAGGCCATGCCCGCCGATCGGGAGCGCCTGGTCTCAGCAGACATCGACGCCGCGCTGGCGCAGCTCGAGGCGGCGCAGCGCTTCTCGTCGGTGACCTGGTCGGCGCTCAAGGAGGCGAGCCCGCCGTTTTCGCCGACGCCGTCGGAGTGGGGCGAAGACCAGGTGTCGCGTCTTGAAGGCGAGACCGGCATCGTCTTCTTCATCGACGTCGAAGCGGTCGTGCAAGCGATGGCGCAGGCCGCCGAGCTGCAGGGGTTCGGCGCGCGCGTCGACGACGACAACGAGGTTACCCGGGTGACCGACGGCCGCTTCGAAGCGCACGTCGGCACCAACGCGCTCTTGGCCGAGGCGCTGTGGACCGGTCGAGGGCCGCTCTCGACCATCGCGCGGCGCGCCGCCTCGCTGTCGCACGAGCTGCGCGGCTTTTTGGCGCTGTTGCGCGGCCTCGAGCGGCGCTTCCCGGACCGCCGCTTCGACGTCAAGGGCGGCGAGGTGCTGGCGCGCGACGCGAGCGGTGCCGTCACGCTCGACTACCGGCAGCTCTTCGCGAGCCAGCTCTCGGCCGGCCTGACCGCCGACGCGTTCTTGGCGCGCGCGCGCCTCGAGGATCTGAGCGGCGCTGCCGGTGATCTGAACCTGCTGTTGCGCAGCGCGAGCTACCTCAAGGCCTACCCCGACGCCGTGGCCGCGCCCCTCGACGGCGGAGCCTTGATCGCCGTCCGCACCAAGGACGGCGTGGCGCGGCCGGTGCTACGGGAGCCCGACGATCACGAAGCGCGCTTCGATCACTTCCGCGACGAAGCGCGCCGCGCACTGCCTGCGTTCTCACTGAGCGCGCATGCGTTCGTCGTCGAACAGCGCAGCTCGCACGGGCTGACGCGCGCCGCCTGCCTGGTCGCCGACAAGGCGGCGACCGCGGCGTTTCACCCCGCGCTGGTGCGCGGGGTGCTCGAGCAGCTCGCGCCGCGCGAGCCGCGCGCGCGCGTGGTCTGCGCCAGCGAGAACACGGCGCTGTTGTGCAGCGAGCACGCCAGCCCCGAGCTGATCGAGGAGGCAAAGCGGCGCGCCGGCCAGCTCGAGGCCGACTTGTTCCCCGACGGCAGCGATCGCCTCACCATCGACCACGTCGTCGAGCTGCCGCCGCAGGGCCACGGCCGCTACGAGCTGCAGGTGGTGCCCGACGCCTACTTCAATGTGCGCGACCAGGCCGAGACCAGGAGCGATCTCGGGCGCGGCCACAGCGACTATCTGCGTGGGCTGTCGCTCGAGCTGCTCAGCCGACCCGAGGCGGCCTTGCCGTGCTTCGAGCGCGCGGTGCGCGCCTCGCAAGCCGATGGCGAAATGAACCTGGCGCTCGGCCGCACGCTCACCGCCGTCGGCGACCACGCGCGCGCCATCGTGTTCCTGCAGCGCGCCGCGCAGGCCCTGCCCGAGCACGCCGACGCCGCCAACGCGCTCGGCGTCGCGCTACAGAAGAGCGGCGCCAGCGCCGACGCGCACGCGCAGTTCCGTCGCGCCGTCAAGCTCGCGCCCGACGAGGTCGGCTTCCTGGTCAACCTCGGCCGCACCTGCTGCGAGCAGCGGCTCTACGGCGAGGCGCGCAGCGCGCTCGAGCATGCGCTGCGGCTCGAACCCACGTCGGGCGACGCGCATGCAGCGATGGCGGTGCTGTGCCACCGCACCGGCGAGCGCCAGCGCGCGCTGCACCACGCGCGTGAGGCGCTCAGTGAGCAGCCGAACGACGAGACCATCAGCGAGCTGATGACCCTGCTCGAAGAGGACGAGCGGAAACCCGGCTCCTGAAACGGCGGAAGCGCGCTAGCCTGCCACGGTGAAGGTCCACGCCGAGCCCCTGGCCTCCGCCGCGCAGGCGCGCGCAGCGGATGCCCACACCATCGAGGATCTCGGCGTCCCGGGCATCGTCCTGATGGAGCACGCCGGCCGGTCGGTGGCCGAGGCCGCGCGTCGGCTCGTGCTCGGGCTCGAGCGCGCGCTGCTGTTCGCAGGCCCGGGCAACAACGGCGGCGACGGCTGGGTGGCGGCGCGCCACCTGTGGGGCAGCGGCGTGCCCTGCCCGGTGGTCACGCTCAAGGCGCCCGATCAGCTCGCCGGCGACGCCGGCCTGGCCGCGCAGATGTTCCTCGCCACCGCCGAAGCGCACGGCTGGCGCTCGAGCGCGCTCGGCGGCGCCTTCTTGCTCGTCGACCTGGCCGACGACGTCGACGCACTGATCGCGGCGGCGGCGCCCGGCATGCTCATCGACGCGCTGTTCGGCACCGGGCTGACGCGCGCCGTCGAGGGCGTCGCCGCCAACGTGATCGCGGCCCTCAGCCGCGCCACCGTACCCGTGCTCGCTGTCGACGTGCCCTCCGGGCTGCCCACCGACGGCCAGGCGCCGCTCGGCCCCGCGGTGCGCGCGGCGCACACGGTGACCTTTGGACAGCGCAGGGTGGCGCACGCCTCTGAGCCGGGCCTGTTTCACAGCGGGCACACGACCGTCGTCGACATCGGGCTGCTGTCGCCGCCAGGCGCATCGGTGCCCGCCGCCTTGCGGCTCGTGGAGGCACAGGCGCTGGTGCCGCCGCTCGACAAGGCGGCTCACAAGGGGCGCTTCGGTCACGTCGGCGTCGTCGAGGGTGAGCCCGAGCGCGCCGGCGCCGCTCACCTTGCCGCGCGCGCCGCGCTGCGCGCCGGCTGCGGGCTGTGCACGCTCGTCGTCGAGGGCGCGCCGAGCCGGTCGCCGGCGCCGGAGCTGATGGTGCGCGGGGGGGCGTCTGCCGCCGAGATCGCGGCCGCCTTCGACGCCGTGGTGCTCGGCCCCGGGCTGGGCGCGCGGGCCGCACGCGCGCGACCGCTGATCGAGGCGTGCGCGGCCGTCGGCACGCCGATGGTCGTCGACGCCGAAGCGCTCGACGCCCTCGCCGCCGGCGCGCCGCGCGAATTGCGCGCCGTGTGCACGCCCCACCCCGGCGAGGCGGGCCGGCTGTTGTCGACGAGCGCCGCGTCGGTGCAAGGCGATCGCCTGGCGGCCGCGCGCGCGCTGGTCGAGCGGCTCGGCTCCGTGGTGGTGCTCAAGGGCGCCTGCCCGGTGATCGCGGCGCCGGGGGTGACGCCCTACGTCGTCGAGGGCGGCGCGCCCGCGCTCGCGGTGGCAGGCAGCGGCGACGTGCTCGCCGGCGTCATCGGCGCGCTGCTCGGCCGCGGCCTGGCGCCGCTCGACGCCGCGCTGGTCGGCGTGCAGGCGCAGCAGCGGGCAGGCCTGCGCCTCGCCACGCGCGGCGCGCTCGCCTCCGACATCGCCGACGCCGTGGCCCACGTGCTCGGCCGCCCGGCATGACACAGCTCGTGCGCTTGACGCGCTCGGAGGCCGAGACCGAAGCGCTCGGCGCGGAGATCGCGCGACGCGTGCGCGCGCCGCTCGTGCTGCTGCTCGACGGCGAGCTCGGCGCCGGCAAGACCGCGTTCGTGCGCGGCTTCGTGCAGGCGCTGCCGGGAGGTGACGCCGTGGTGGTGCAGAGCCCGACCTTCGCGTTGGCGCGGAGCTACCGGACGTTGCCGCCGGTGCACCACCTCGACCTGTACCGGCTGGAGGGCGCGCGCGGGCTCGAGGAGCTCGGGCTGGCGGAGCTGCTCGACGACGCGGCGGCGTTCTCGCTCGTGGAGTGGCCGGGCGCGCTCGCGCCGGCATCGCCGTTCGGGCGCGTGCGGCTTCGCTTGGTCGACGCGGCGCCGGAGCAGCGCAGCGTCGAGATTGAGCTGCCGGACGCCACCAACGCTTGACTTCGGGTCGCTTGCTGTTATTGATCCGCCACACCCGACGCGGGGTGGAGCAGTTGGTAGCTCATCGGGCTCATAACCCGAAGGTCGTTGGTTCAAGTCCAACCCCCGCAACCAAACGAGAAGAGCCGGCGAGAGCCGGCTCTTCTCGTTTGGTGCGGGGGTTCCCCCGCGTCTTGTCCCGGCGGGCTCTCGCCCGCCGAGGAACAGCCGGCCGCTCCGCGGCCCCCGGTCGCTGCGCTCCGGGTCCCCCAACCTGGCTGACGT
This sequence comes from Deltaproteobacteria bacterium, assembly GCA_016177705.1. Taxonomy (GTDB): domain Bacteria; phylum Myxococcota; class UBA727; order UBA727; family VGSZ01; genus JACOUT01. Next base: position 372,345 of record JACOUT010000009.1, on the reverse strand, counting down.
CGCCGACGCCGCTACCGATACTCCGCCACCGTCCAGCGCCGCCCGCGCAGCGCCCCCCAGTGGAACTTCACCACGCCGAGCGCCTGCGGCAGCTTGCCCGCCACGCAGTGGGTCGCGTACAGCGCCGAGTCCGCCAGCGGCTCGCCGCGTCGCTGGCGGCGCGCCACGATGCGCAGCCACAACGCCGGATACGCACCCAACAACGACAGCCCGAGCCCGCCCGTCGACGGCGCCGACGCGACCGCGGTCGCCGGCAGCCCGAGCCCCCACGCCAGCATCGACAGCTCGTCCTTGCGCCAATGTTCGGGGTGATAGCCCGCGAGCTCAGCGGTGCCGTAACCGTCCCTGATCATGCGCTTCCACCATTGGCCGAAGCGATGCATGGCGGCGTCGTGCAGCGCCATGTCGGCGTCGATGCGCACCACGCGGTACCCTTGCCGACGCAGCCGCACGCACAGCTCCGGCTCCTCCCCCGCCATGATGGCGTCGGTGAAGCCGCCCGCCGCCGCCAGCGGCGCCGCGCGCATCATGCAGATGCCGCCGCATGCGAAGACGTCGCCGATGGGGCCGTCCCACTCCATGTCGCACAGCCGGTTGTAGACGCTCGCGTCGCGGAAGCGCTCGCGCAGCCGTCCGCACACCACCGCGATGCCGTGGTCGCCCTGCATGGTGGCCGCAGCGGCCTCGAGCCAGCCCGGCAGCATCTCGCAGTCGCCGTCGACGAACTGCACCAGCTCGAGCTCGGGCTCGACGGCGAGCAGGCGTCGGAACCCCTCGTTGCGCGCGCGCGCAGCGGTGAACGCGATCGACAGATCGAGCGCCACTACCTCGATGCCGCGCCGCTCGGCCTGCGCCACGCTGTCGTCGGTGGAGGCGGAGTCGACGTAGAGCACGCGCCGCACGCCCTTGGGCAAGGTGTCGAAGCAGCGCTGCAAGCGCTCGCCCTCGTTCCGCCCGATGACGACGACACCGACGTCGCCAAGCGCCGAGGTGCCGGCGCCCTGGTCGCGCGCGCGCGCGCTCACCGCCTTGCTCACTGGCTCGACGCGCTCGCCTTGGCGGCGGCGCCCCCGTTGCCCTGCGCCTCGACCTTCAAGGTCGCTTGCCGCGCCGGCACGCCCATCACCACCGACTTCGGCGGCAGGTCGCGAATGACCAGCGAATTCGGTCCCACCACGCTGTCGTCGCCCACCGTCACCGGGCCGGCCACGCAGGCGCCGGCGCCGAGCTCGACGCGGTTGCCGATGATGGGCACGCCGCCCTCGTCGCCCATGTGCAGCACGCCGAAGGTGGTGTTCTGGCGGATCTGGACGTCGTCGCCGATGGCGCGCGCGCCGAGCACGATGCCGCCGTGGTGCCAGATGCGCACGCGGCGCCCCACCTGCGTGCTGTAGGGGATCTCGATGCCGAGCACCAAGTCGACCCAGGTGTAGCCGAGGCGGCACAAGGCGGTGACCGGCAGACGCGCGGCCTTGGAGCGCAGGTCCCAGCGCGCGTTTGCCAGGCGGTGCACCAACAGCGCCGCGAAGCCCGGCTCGAGCGGCTTGTTGCCATGCGTGCGGAAGTCCTCGCGGATGAGCGCGAGCAGGCCGAGGTCCCGCGGGTTCCTGTTGCGATCGCCCGCCGGCGCGGCATCGCCGTGCCGCGGCGCGCTCGTCTCCGTCGTCGAGGTCCGGCCGTTGTCCGACATCCCGCCCTCCATGCTGCGCTGGGATGGGTTCGGGTGTAGCACTTCGGTGCCGCTGACGGCATGCCTTCGACGCCGCTGCGCGAGCGTCACGGGTGCTTGAGGCAGTGCGCCACGAAGTCGGTGAGCGCCCGTTGGTAGTCGGGGTCGGCCTTGCCCTGCAGACGCCGACGCACACGAAAGCTCGCCAGGCCGAGGCCACGCGCGACGTTGGCCGCCCACAGGTACGGCCGCCCATGATGCTTGAGGAAGTAGTGGCGGCGCGAGTCGAACAGGTAGCCGGGCGTACGGCGCTTGAGGTTGCCAACGCCCGTCGAGGCACCGTGCAGGTGCGCCACCGACGCTTCGCGCACGAAGGCGATGCGAAAGCCTGCCGCCCGCGCGCGGCGGCACAGGTCGGTCTCCTCGAAGTAGAGGAAGAAGGTCTCATCGAACAAGCCGACGCGCTCGAGCACGCTGCGACGGATCATCATCGAGGCGCCGCTCACCCAATCGACGTCGTCCGTGGAGCGCTCCGGCACGGCACGCGCCACCCGCCGCGCCGCCAACAGCCGCGAGATCGGGCCAAAGCGCGCGCTGCCCTCGATCTCGCTCCACACCGAGGGAAAGGTGAACGCCGCGGTGTGGGGGCTGCCGTCAGTGCCGTGCACGTAGCCGCTCGCGATGCCGACCTCGGGGTGCAGGTCGAGGTAATGGACCAAGGCCGCAAGCGCGCCGGGCTCCACGAAGGCGTCGGAGTTGACCAGCCAGCAGTACTCGGGCGGCGACGGCGACGCGAGCGCGTGACGCAGCGCCACGTTGTTGCCGAAGCCGTAGCCACCGTTCCTACCCGACTGGAGCACGTCGACGAGCTCACCGACACCGCGCTCGGCGACGCCGCCTTTGAGCGCCTCGAAGCTGCCGTCCTGCGAATCGTTGTCGACGACGCAGATGCGCGCGCCGCCCAGGGCGCGCACCTCGGGCACGAGCGCGTCGAGCGCGCGCAACGTCAGCGGCGCGGTCTTGTAGTTGAGCAGGCACGCTTGCACGCGCATCGGAGGATGTTCGGCGGAAGCGCGTCGCCAGGCAATTCGCGTGAACCATCTGATTTCCTTATGGATTCAGGTCAGCACCACGGCGCGCCTCAAGTCGCGCGCTGACACAGCCGTTCACGCGGAGGCGAAGACGAGGGTGCGCCGCAAGCGCACATCAGAGCGGGCCGTCCCCGAATGGGTGTCGGCAGCGCTTCCTTTGGGCCTGAGGCGACGCGGGCGGTACGCTCAGGCATGCGCATCGTCGTCGTTCTCGTGGCCGCCGTCGGCTGTCTCGTCTCCACCGGCGGCTGCGACGGCTGTGGCCAGCAGGTCGCGTCCGAGGGTGAAGGTGACCCCCCGGCCGAGGACGCCGGCCCGTCCGAGGGTGAGGGTGAGGGTGAGGGCGAGGGTGAGGGCGAGGCGGACCCGAACGACCCCGACAACGACGTCACCGACAGCGACTGCGACGCGCTCACCGACGAGGCGGAGTTCGGCGATCGCTGGCCGGGCGGCCTGCCCACCGACCCCGAGGTGGCCGACACCGATGGCGACGGCGTCGCCGACGGCGTCGAGGCGGGTGCCGGCGCCGCGGTGGACGCCGCGTGCAGCAGCACGCCGCTCGATCAGGATCCGAGCACCAGCACCAACCCGACGGTTGCCGACAGCGACGGCGACTGCCGCACGGACGGCGCCGAGGATCGCGATCGCAACGGCCGGGTCGACGTCGGCGAGGGTGACCCGCGGTCGATCGACAGCGACCTCGACGGCATCGACGACGGCGAGGAAGACCTCGACTGCGACGGCGTGCTCGACCCGGGCGAGACCGACGCGGGCGACGCCGACAGCGACGACGACGGCCTGTCGGACGGCTTCGAGCGCTTGATCGGCAGCAACCCGCTCGACGACGACAGCGACGACGACGGCATCCCCGACGGCCAGGAGGTGGCGAACGGCGACGACCCCGTGGGCGACCTGATCGACGCCGACGGCGACGGCATCGCCGACGCCGCCGAAGTAGCCAACGGCACCGATCCCGCCGACGCCGACAGCGACGACGACGGCCTGTGCGACGGCAACCGTGACGTGGCCGCTGTCGGCTGCGTCGCGGGTGAGGACAGGGACGGCGACGGCCTGCTCGACCCGGGTGAGAGCGACCCGCTGGCGCTCGACACCGACTGCGACGGCTTGGGCGACCGCGACGAGCAGGTGGTGTACGGCTCCGGCTCGCTCGACGGCGACAGCGACGGCGACGGCCTGTCCGACGCGCTCGAAGCGGGCGTCACCACCGCGGCCGACGCGAGCTGCGTGGGCGTGCAGCTCGATCAGGATCCGAGCACCACCACCGACCCGACCAGCACTGACAGCGACGGCGACGGCATTCGCGACGGGGTCGAAGACCTGAACCACGACGGCGCGCTCGCCGCCGCCAACCCGGGCGCCCCGCAAGAGACCGACCCGTCCGACCCCGACACCGACGGCGACGGCCGCTGCGACGGCGGCGGCACCGTGTCGCCGACGTGCATCGCGGGCGAGGACTTCAACGGCGACAACGTGGTCACCGGCACCGAGACCGACCCACGCGTGCCCGACATCGACACCGACGGCGACGGCTTGGTCGACCTGCGCGAGCCCGGCGTCGGGCTCGACCCCGCCGATCCCGACAGCGACGGCGACGGCCGCTGCGACGGTGGCGGCACCGTGGCGGGCGTGTGCACGGCCGGTGAGGACGTCGACGGTGACGGCGTGCTCGATCCGGGCGAGACCGACCCGCTCGAGCCCGATACCGACTGCGACGGCCTTGCCGACGGCGCCGAGCTGGTCGCCGGCACCGGGCCGCGCGACCCCGACACCGACAACGACGGCCTGACCGACGGCCTCGAGCTGTCACGCGCCACGCCGGTCACCGGCACGGCCTGCGTGGGGGTGGTGCTCGACGTCGTCGACAATACGGCCGCCACCTCCTCCGACGCGCTCTACGCCGACACCGACCAAGACGGCATCCCTGACGGCTCAGAGGATCGAAACCGCGACGGAGCCATCGCGGCGGCGGGTGCGTCACCGCGCGAGACCTTCCCGCGCGACGCCGACAGCGACGACGACGGCCGCTGCGACGGGCCGCAGGCGGTGGGCGCGGCCTCGTGTGTGGCCGGCGAGGACTTCGACGGCGACGGCATCATCGACGCGGGCGAGACCGATCCGCGCGCCGCCGAGATCGACGGCGACGGCGACGGCCTGCTCTCCACCGTCGAGGCGCTGCTCGGCACCAGCGATGCCGACGCGGATAGCGACGACGACGGCCTGTGCGACGGCTCGATCGCGGTGGCGGCGGCGAGCTGTGTTGGCGGTGAGGACCGCAACCGCAACGGTGCCCGCGACACCGGCGAGACCAACGCGCTCTCCAACGACTCCGACTGTGACGCGCTCTCCGACAGCGCCGAGGGCGCGCTCGGCACCGACGCGCTCGACGCTGACAGCGACAACGACCTCCTGACCGACGGCGTCGAGCGCTCCGTGACCGCGGTGCTCGACTGCGCCACCGCTCCCGTCGTCATCGCCGCCGGCGCGATCCAGACCGACCCGCGTGACGCCGACAGCGACAACGACGGGCTGAACGACGGCAGCGAGGACCGCGATCGCGACGGCCACCTCGACGCGCAGGTGGCCAACCCGCGCACCACCGTGCAGGAGACCAACCCAACCGTGGCGGACACCGACGGTGACGGCCTCTGCGACGGCCCGCTCTCGGTCGGCGCCTGCACCGCCGGTGAGGACCTGAACAGGAACGGCATCGTCGACGGCGGCGAGACCGATCCGCGCGTCGCCAACCAGGATCTCGACGGCGACGGGCTCGACGACGCCGATGAAGTAGCCATCTACGGCACCGACCCGAACGACGATGACACCGACAACGACGGCCTGCTCGACGGCGAGGAGGTGCAACAGACGGTCACCGACCCGCTGCGCGCGGACGGCGATTGCGACGGTTTGAACGACGGCGACGAAGTGCTCGCTGGCACCGATCCGGCCGACCCCGACACCGACGGCGACGGCCTGTCCGACGGCCTGGAGAGCGGCACCTCGTGCAGCAGCTCCTCGACACCGCCGGAGACCGACCTCGTGTGCAACGTGCCGGTGGCCGTGTGCGTCGCCGACGCCAACGGCGTCACCACCACGAACCCGCTCAACCCCGACAGCGATGGCGACGGCGTCGTCGACGGCGCCGAGGACGCGAACCAGAACGGCGCCGTCGACGCCGGCGAGCTCGACCCGGGCAACCCGGCCGACGTCACGGGTGCCGACGCCAACGCCTGCGCCACCGCCAACCTGCGCAGCGTCAACCTGCTGGAACGCTCGGCGACCACCGCGGACCTGACCGTCGCCGTCGCGCCCACGTTCAGCGACACCGTGCTCTCGGCGGGCGGCGGACAGGCCGGCGCCTTGTTCTTCGACGCCGGCAAGCAAGTGGCGGGGGCGGGCTTTCAGGCGACGGTGACGGGCGCCGACGCGGCCGCCAAGCTCTTGACCCTCGAGGCCATCTTCGAGGCGCAGGGCGCCATCTCCGCCGGCACCACCGAGCGGCGCACCTTCACCACCTGGGACGGCTTCGCCGGCGCCATCGGCGAGTACCAGTGGAGCGATGATCAGCCGGCCGACGTCGTCACCAAGTCGCTGCTCGACCTGGTTGGCGCCGTTGTGCCGGGCGCCAGCAGCGCGCCAGCGTTCGGCGGCGGCACCGACACCGGCAGCTACAAGCTGCAGGTCGAGGTGGTGGTGCGGCCCACGCTCACCATAGTGGTGCTCGGCCTGGCGCAGAACGCGCGCGTCGTCGCCGACGAGCGCACGCTGTTCCGCCTCGACGACAACACCAACGGTTCGAACCTGGCCAGCTTCGGCGACGGCACTGGCACCCAGTGCGACCGCTTCACGGTCGCGCCCGCGCAGCGCGTCGACTTCCTGGTCATCGTCGACAACTCGGGCTCGATGTCGAACGAGCAGGCGGGCGTGGCGCGCGCGGCCAACGAGATCTCGCGGCAGCTTTCGGCCTCCACCGTCGATTGGCGTGTGGCGCTCGCCACCTCGGACGTCGACTACCTCGGCAGCAGCCTGGCGGCGTGGTCGGCCGTCGACGTCGCCTCCTCCAACACACCCAAGTACTGCGAGTTCACCACCTCGCCCTACGCCATCCAGCGGTGCGTGCGGCTCAGGTTGAACGCCGACGCCGACATCGCCGACACGGTGTCGCAACCGTTCTCCGAGGTCACCATCGGGCTCGACTTGAACGGCGACGGCGACGCCACCGACACCGGCCTGCCCAACATCTCCGAGGCCGCGGTCGACGTCGACATCAACCGCGACGGCGACAAGCTCGACGCCGTCACCAGCGTGGTCGAGTCGGGCATGGGCACCAGCGGCAGCGGCGCCGAGAACTTCTTCCGCCCCACCGCGTGCCTGCTCGGCCAGTTGGTGCCGGCCAACGGCGTCACTGCCGGCACCGGCATCAACTCGGAGAGCGGCGAGATGTGCGGGCGCAACGCCGCGCGGCCGCCGTACTCCGGCGCCTCGACGTACCAGAGCCCACCAGCCTCCTACGTGCTGCTGCCGCGTGCGGCCAACGACCCGCACAAGCTGCGCACCAGCGCCGGCCTCGTGGTCATCTACGTCACCGACGCCAACGAGCAGTCCGACAATCGCTATCCCAACAACACCTCGTTGCCGTCGTGGGAGGCCTTCTTCGACAACTTCGACCAGGCGGGCAACGCCGCGTTCCTCGGCGGCATCACCTGCCCGCCCGGTACCGACTGCACCGATGGTGACGGTGCGGTCACGTCGCGCTTCCAGGTGCTGTTCGCCGACCTGGGCGGCGTGGATCGCTCGCTGCCGCCTGACAGCGACCCCCAGCAGGCGCAGAAAATCGCCGATGCGGTGCGCGCCATCCTCGACGCCTCCATCGCGCAGGCCTCGCCCTACGTGCTGAGCAAGCCGCCCATCTCGTCGACCATCAAGGTCGCCATCAACTCCGAGGTTTTCGATCCCGTCGGCTGCGAGGCCTCGTGTGAGGCGGCGTGCATCGCCGACGGCGGCAGCGCCGGCACCTGCGCAACGCAGTGTAGCTGCGACGTCAACGGCTGCACTGAGCTGCCGCGCAGCAAGACCGACGGCTTCGACTACGACGGCACCACCAACTCCATCCAGTTCTTCGGCGACTGCCGGCCGCGCTTCGACCAGGTGGGCGACCGCATCGCCGTCAGCTACCGCTACTGGGTGCCCGACCTCGTCGACCAGGGCGCCTGCGTCTGCAACCAGCCGCCGCCGTTCGTCTGTTTGAACGACACCTGTGTCTGCCCGGCGGACTGCGGCATTCCAGGCGGCGTGCCGGCGGGCCAGACCTGCAACCCGGTCACCTGCCAGCCCGAGTGCCTGCCCGACTGCGGCGGCTGCCCGGGCGCCACGGTCTGCGACACCGGGAGCTGCGCGTGCGCGTGCCCCGCCGGCTGCGGCGGGCCGTCGCCGGGCCCCGGCTTCACCTGCGACGACACCGGGGCGGCACCCACCTGCGATTGGCAGTGCAGCGCGTGTCCCGGCACGGCGCCCGGGCCGTTCTCCGTCTGCGACTTCTCGACGTGCGCGTGGACCTGCCCGGGCTGCAGCGGCGTGGCGCCGCCCGGCTTCGTGTGCAACGCGTCGGCTGCCGTCTGCGACTTCTCGTGCGCCGCCGACTGCGGTGGCGCATGCGACGGTGCGTTCACCTGCGATCAGCAGCTCTGCCAGTGCGAATGCCCGGCCGACTGCGGCGCCCCGCCACCGGGACCCGGCTACGTGTGCAACGCGGCTGCCTGCGAGTACCAGTGCCCAAGCCCGCTGCCCGGCGTGAACCCGCCGTCGTCGAGCGTCGGTTGGCAGTGGGACGCGGCCACCTGCGCCTACTCCTGCAACCAGACCGTCTGCGACGGCACCGCCGCTCCCGGCGCGGCGGCCACGTGCGACCCCTCGACCTGCGCCTGGCGCTGTCCGGCGGACTGCGGCGGCTGCTCCGGCGCGGCCGTGTGTGACGTCGGCCAGTGCGCCTGTGAGTGCCCCGCCGGCTGCGGCTCGCCCGCGCCGGGGCCGAGCTTCGTCTGTGACGACGTCGTCGACTGCGCCTGGGAGTGCCCGACCACGCCTCCGAGCGGTCCGCCGGGCGGCAATGCCGCCTTCGTGTGGGACACGACGTCGTGCACCTGGCAGTGCCCGGCGGACTGCGGCCTGGGCACGCTGCCGCCCGACCAGCAATGCGACCGCACGACTTGCACCACCTCGTGCCGCGCCGACTGCGGCGGCTGCGGCGCGTACGAGACCTGCGATACCACCGCCTGCGACTGCGTGTGCGAGACCAGCGCCAGTTGCGCCGCCGGCTTCGTCTTCGACGCCGTCGCGTGCCAGTGCGTCTGCGACCTCACCCAGGCGTGCGGCGCCACCCGCGTGCTCGACCCGGCGACGTGTAGCTGCGTGTGTCACGAGGACGCGCAGGGCAACCCCGACTGCAACGGCTGCGGCGGGGGCACGCTGTGCCAGCAGAGCCTGTGCGAGTGCATCCCGCTCGGCGGGTGAGGTGCGCGGGCCCCCGGCGCTTGCGCCCGACCACGTCCCAGGCCCCCTCCTCGAGGGACGAACGGCCCGCGATCGCTCCCCCGAGATCGGGGGAGCCCAGCCGGCGCTCGATCTGGCCTCCCCCGATTTCGGGCGAGGAATTCCGTATCGAGCACACCCATGAGGGAGGGGGCGTCGTCGCCACCCACAAACACCGCGGCGGCCCCCGCGCTCGCTTTCGCGAGGCGGGCGCCGCCGTGGGTGGCTCGTCGGCGTGCGACGGGCCGGGTCTAACCGCTAGCCGCTACTGGCACGCACCCGCGGTGCTCGCCTGGCCGGCGTGCGCGCAGTGGCTGCCGTCGGCCTCGGCGTACTTCAGGTGCTCGAGGCGGCACTGCACGGTGTTTCCCGTCAGGTCGCCGACGGCGCCCGTGGTGGCGTAGCCGCCGCACGCGGTCGCGCAGGTCGCAGCGTCCGCGAACTGCTGGTTGCCGGCCGTGCAGTAGCCCTGGATGTCACGGCAGTAGACGTCGCACCAAGCGCCGCACACGTTCGCGCCGGAGAAGCCGGCGTGATCGCAGTGGGTGGCGTCGGTGGTGGCCGCCTGCACGTGGTAGCTGCGGCACTGCGCGGTGTCGCCATCGGTCGAGCCGACCGCGCCGGTGGTCGGGTACTCGCCGCACCCTGCCAGGCAGTCCGCCGTGCTGGCAAACTGCGCGTTGTCGCCGGTGCAGCTCGCCTGCGTCTGACGGCAGAGCGCGTCACACCAGCCGCCACACACGCCGCCGCCGCTCGGGCCGGCGTGGAAGCAGTGGTCGTCGTTGTTGGCTGCGCCCGCGTGGAACAGCCGGCAGTAGGCGGTGTCGCCAGTCTGGTCGGTGGTCGCGCCGCGCGGCATGGCGCCGCATGCACGCAGGCAGCTCGCCTGGTCGGCGTACTGCGCGTGCGCGGTGTCGGTGCAGTTGGTCTGAACCTCACCGCAGTAGTCCTCGCAGTAGCCGTCGTTCTGGCCGCCCTCCGAGATCCAGCGATAGAGCAACTGGTAGCGCGAGTCGGCGGCGTTCGCGAACGGCTTCATCGGGTGAGCCTCGGTGTTGCCCGCCAGCGGGTTGGTCAGGAGCAGGCTCTTCTCCGGGTAGCCCTGCAGGTTGATGCGGCGGGTCTCGCCGCTCGCGCTGCCGTCCTGCGCCGCCTCGACCGTCAGCTCGTCGTACATCTCGCCGGCGTTGCCGTCGAGCTGCAGGCCCGCCTGCGCGCCGCCCGTGTGGCAGCCCACGCAGCCGATGCCGCCCGAGCCGGTCGCGTTTCCGAGCATCGGCTTGATCTGCGCCACGAAGCTGACGCGCGCGCTCGGCGCGAAGCGATTACCGCCCTCGGTGATCCACGTGAGGATCAACTGATAGGCCGGGTCGCTGGTGCTCGCCCAGGCGAAGATCGGGTGGTTGGTCGCCGGGTAGAGCGGCTTGGTCAAGAGCGTGCTCGCCGCCGGATCGTCCACGTTGACGCGCGTCTGGTTGGTCGCCGGATCGAGGCTCTGGTAGGCGACGTCGGCGCCGCCCCACAGGTTGAGCCCGCCCGCCGGGTTCGCGCCGCCCTGGTTGGTGTGGCAGCCCTGGCAGCCATACCCACCCTGGTCGGTCGGCAGGAACAGCGGGTAGATCTGGCCGTCGAAGCCGACGTTGCCGCCGCCGCCGCCTGGCGGCACGCCGGTCTCGCTCAGGTTGGCCCAGGTGACCGCGGTGCTGGCACCACGGTACGCCGCGGTGTGCGTCGGGCCGTAGTACTTCGCGGTGTCGCCGGTGCCGGTCTGCGCCGCCAGCTCGATGTGCAGCGTGTCGTAGCCCGCCTGGGTCTGCGGGATCTCGACGTAGACCACGAACAGGCCTGCGGCCTGCGACGTGCTGTTGTTGCCCGGGGTGCCGTTGGCGTTCAGGAAGTAGGGACCCATCTTGCGCCAGGCCACGTTGTCGGGACCGCCGGTGACGGTAATGTCATCGCCCGACATGCCGGCCACCGGCAGGCCGGCACCGCTCGGATCGTTGCTGCCGTCGTCGAGGATCTGGCCGACCACCAACGCATAGACGCACTGCAGGGCCGCGTCGAATTGGCAGGCGAACGCCGTGGTCGGCGCGACCCCGTACGTCGTGTTGACGCTGGCCATCCAGGTGCCGCCCGCGACCACCACGCCGACGCCAGTCATGTCCGCCGAGCCGACCGCGATGTTCTGGTAGGTCGGCTGGTTGCCCGCCGCCGTCACCGCGAGCACCACCGCGCCGTTCGCCGGTACGTTGGCGAGCGTGAACGCGCCGCCGGCTGTCGTGTTCACCGGGGTCACGCCCTGCACGCCGTACGCGACGACGCTGGCGGCGACCACGCCGGTGTGGGTGCCGTTCAGGTGGCTCGCCAGCTCGTGCACGGCACCGCTGATGTCGACCTCGGTCGGCGGCGGCGCCGGATCCTCGCACACACCGGTGCTGGTCTCGCCCGCATGGTCGCAGTGGGTCGCCGGATCGCTGTGCGATGGATAGGAGCCGTGGAAGGTGCGGCACTGCACGCTGTCGCCGGCGGTGGCGAAGTCGGACTGCTCGGGGAAGCCTCCGCACGCCGTCGCGCAGGCGGCCGGATCGGCGTACTGCGCGTTGTCGCCGGTGCAGTTGCCCATCACCTGGTCGCAGTAGCCCTCGCAGTAGGTGCCGCACGTGTCGCCGCCGTTGGCGGAGGCGTGCGCGCAGTGGGTCGGGTCGGCTCGAGCGGCGCCAGCGCCGTGGTAGGCACGGCACTGCACGTTGTTGCCGCTGGTGGCGTCCCACGCGCCGTCCGCGGGGAAGTGGCCGCACGTGTTGATGCAATCCTCGCGCGTCGGGTAGAGCTGCGTCGCGTCGCGGCAGTTCGACTGCACCTGGTCGCAGTACGCCTCACACGCATCGCCGCACGCGCCGCCGCCGGTGATGCCGGCATGCGCGCAGTGCGAGTTGTCGCCGCTAGAGGCCATCGCGTGGTACGTGCGGCACTGCACGCTGTTGCCGTCGGCCGCGCCGATGGCGCCGTCCGAAGGATAGCCGCCGCACGTCGCCAGGCACGTCGGCACGTCGTCGAAGGTGGCGCAGGTGCCGACCATGAAGCGGCAATAGACCTCGCAGTTGCTGCCGCACACGTTGCCGCCCTGGGCGGAAGCATGGGGGCAGTGCGTGGTGTCGTCGACCGCCGCCGTCGCGTGGAACAGGCGGCACTGCAGCGTATCTCCGCTCGCATCGTTGTCCTGCCCCGTGGTGGGGAAGAGCGCGCACGCGGCCTCGCACTCCGCCGTATCGGCATAGAGCACGTTCGCGTCGGTACAACCGGCCATCACGTTCGCGCAATACGCAGCGCAGCCGACCACGGGCTCGGGCTCAGGCCCGCACCCCTCGCAGCCGGCGAAGCCGACCGCGGCAACGACCGCGAGCAGCGCGGTCGAGCAATGACGCCAATACGAAAACATGTTTCCCTCCGAATGTGCGTTTCTCATGCAGCCTCTCAATGTCGCTTCTCTCGGTGTCCGCTCTCCTAGCCAGTTCTCATTCAATGCTGTGCAACCGTGAGCTCGCTTCTGGGGACGGGTGCGGCCGCAGCGAGCCGCTGTGGTCTGCGACGCCCGGCAGTAGACCACACGGGCCGTGGCGTTCGCCACGTCAATCCTCCAGATCGCGGCAAGTTACCGCGGGTCCGACCTCGGGTGGAAGCCTACCTGTGGGTCGATGTCCGTCGAGGTGCCTCCCCGTCACCCCGGTCGTGACGCCCTGCGTCTCGGCTCAGCCGCCGCCGCAGACGTCGTCGCTGTCGAAGGAGCACGAGAGCAGCTCGCCCTCGAAGGCGCCGTTGAGCGTCTTGCCGTTCGTGAACGTCGTCGAGAATTCGCCGGCGGTGGTCTCGCCCACCGTCGCCGCCGCCGAGAACGTGACCTCGCCCTCGCGCAGGCCCGGGAACACGTCCTGATCGGCGGTGACGCGCTCGAGCACGTCGCGCGCCGGGTCGAGCGGGATCGCCTGGTCGACGACCACGCCGCCTTCGGGCTGGGCGAACACCAGCTTGGCCACGGTGTCGACGCCGGTGGAGCCGTCCTCGGACAGCTCCTTGAAGTACGCGACCTCGAACATCGCTTGCTCGGGAAAAAAACGCACCTCGACCAGGTCGAAGGACAGGTCATGCGACTCTTTGATTGAGCCGTCGAGGAAGTTGGGCGGCGGCGGGCAGGCGCTGGCGAGCAGCGAGAGCGCCGCCGTGACGATGAGCCTGGTGTTCATGGCACCCTCAATTACTGTTTCTGGAAGCGCTGCACCACGACGCGCGAGGTGGAGGCGTTGAACGACAGCACCACCACGGTGTCGTCGGCCGCGACCGCCATGTCGACGTTGGTGCCGTCAGTGTCCTCGTCGTCACCGGTGAAGGTGGTGCGGATGAAGGCGCCGCCGGGCTCGCGGAAGGCGATGCGCACGCCGTCTTGCGCCTGCGAGCAGAACTGCGTGCCGTCGTCCCGGTCCTTGCAGTGCCCATACGCGGCCACGAAGGTGCCGTCGGAGAGGAAGGCGATCGCCGGGTCTTTGCCGGTGTTGCCGGTCTGCTCGATGAAGCCGGGCGTCCACGTCTCCCCGTTGTCGACGCTGTTGTAGAGAAGGAGCTGGTCGGTGCCCTGGTCCTGCCACGCGACGTAGTAGCCCGAGCCGCCGCGGTGCGCGGTGGCGACGCGGCTGGTGGTGGAGGCGCGCTCGAACAGCAGCACCTCGTTGAAGGTGCCGTCGGCCTGCGACACCGACGCGTAGATGCCGTCCGGCACGTCGTGCGCGGGACCAGTGCCGGCCACGGGGTCGTCATAGACGGTGGTGTTGCCGAGGGTCTGGTAGGCCACCAGCACCGAACCGTCGTCGGCGATGGTCACCGTGTTGTTCCAGCCCGAGCCCGTCTCCGTAGCGACGCTGTTGAGCGCGAGGCCGCCGGTCGGCCCGGTCGCGATCTCGAGGTCGGACTTGTAGATGTCGGTGTCGCCGAAACAGAAGTGCTCGTCGATCCAGGTGATGGCCACGTTGCCGTCGGCGCCGACCGCGACGCCCGGGTTCTTGCCGACGCAGTCGCCCTGGTTGCACACCTGCTGCGTCACCACCTCGCGGCAGGGCGCGCCGGTGGGTGCGTTGGCGTTGATGGTCGAGAGCGTGAAGGTGTCGCCGCTCTCGACGGCCAGGCGCAGGTCGCTGCCCTGACACGCGCCGTTGGCCGGATCGCCGCCGGTGTAGGCGAGGATGAGCGCGCCCGAGGTCGGGTCGGCGGCTACGTCGACGACGGCGGCGGGCATCGGCGGCACGCTGTCGACCACGCGCGTCCTGAAGGTGCCGTCCGCCTGCTCGTCGACCACCACCAGATCCCACGCGTCGACCGTGATGGTGCCGCCGCCGAACTGGTTGCACTCGACGGTGTTGGCGGATTGGTTTCTGCCATAGGCGACGGCGAAGCGACCGTCGGGGCGCAGCGCGAGCGCGAAGCCGGCCGTGATGGCGACGTCGACGTCGGTGTCGACCAGGTGCGTCTCGAGCAGCGCCATTACCGCCGACGGCTCACCCTCGCCCTCACCCTCCTCTCCCTCACCTTCGCCTTCGGCGGGCTGCTCGGGGCAAGCCGGCAGCACGAGCGACGCGAGCGCGAGAGGAGCGACGATTGCGAGACGAGGGAGGACGCGCATGGTGGACTTGTACCATGCAAGCGCGACGCCCTTCTCCCAGCGCCCGCTGGCAGAGACGCCCGCTTGCGAGCATGGCGGCCAGGTGCGCTGCGCACCAAGCGGGGTGCGCAACGCTCGCGTGTCGGATGGTGTGCGCTGTCTCATGCGCCGCCTGCAGGTGACTCGACTCCACAGTCTCGGCGTAGAGTGGACTCCCCAACCGGATGCGCGAATGATGACTCGGCTCCACAACCAGACCACAGTCGCTGCGAGCTTCACGTGCAAGCTGCTGTTTTCTCACAAGACCGCGGTTGCGCCCGAGGTTGGCCCGGTTCTCGCTTTGTAGTCGTCCGCCAGGAGGAGGCACCAGATGCAAAAGATCATCTTCACGGTTTTCGCCACTTTGACGCTGTCGTTGGCAGCGTTCGCCCAGGACAACGGTGAGTGCACCGGCGGCCTGTGCGGTACCCCCGAGCAGAGCGGTGGCGGCTGCGGCTGCGGCTGCGGCTGTTCCATCCTGATCGCGTTCACCGACCAGGGCGACACCTACCAGTACGCCGACGACTTCGATGACGACGGCATCGAGGACGACTTCGACAACTGTCCCTTCGCGTTCAACCCGACCCAGGCCGACGGCGACGGCGACGTGCGCGGCGACGACTGCGACAACTGCCCCGCCTCGGCGAACTTCGACCTCGCCGACTCGGACGCCGACGCCATGGGCGACGCCTGCGACGACGACGCCGACGGCGACCTGATCCAGAACCTGGGCGACAACTGCATCCTGGTGCCGAACCCGGCGCTCGAGGATCTCGACACCGACGGCATCGGCAACGCCTGCGACATCAACGACGACGGCGACAACTGCGATGACGCGATCGACAACTGCCCGCTGCGCTTCGAGGGCCAGTGCGACGGCGCCCGCTCCATCGACGCGGTCTGCTTCCCCGACCAAGACCGCGACAACCTCGAGGACGTGTTCGACAACTGCATCGCGATGCCGAACGCCGACCAGGGCGACGGCGACGCCGACGGCACGGGCGACGCGTGCGACAACGACCGCGACAACGACGGCCTCGACAACACCATGGACAACTGCGCCAACCTGCCGAACGCCGCCCAGGGCGACATCGACCAGGACTTCCTCGGCGACGCGTGCGACGACCGCCTCTGCTACGTCGTCACCGACAGCCAGAGCTGCCTCGACCCGGCCGACCCCTTCGCCGTGCACGCCGGCCGCCCGCGCGCCGTCGAGACCGGTGACGCCGTCGAGATGCCCGTGTTCGCCAACCGCTTCGACACCCCGGTCAAGTACACCTGGACCGTCGTCGAGCAGCCCGCGGATGGCGACTACAGCATCGAGAACCCGGTGGGCTCGGTCAGCTTCTCCGGTCAGAGCCCGCAGTACCGCTTCGAGAACGACAAGAAGGCGATGTTCTCGGCGCGCGTCCCCGGCGACTACGTCCTCGAGCTTCGCGGCGAGCTGGTGTGGCCCGACGCCGACTACCCGGACGCCAAGGCGAACACCAGCCGCGTGACCGTCAGCGTGACCGGTGAGGCCCTGCCCTCCTTCGCCTGCGGCGCGATGCCCGGCAGCACGGCGGCGGCCGGCGTGCTCTTCGGCCTCCTCGCCATCGTGCGCCGCCGCCGGCGCTAGACGAGAGAGCCTCCTCCGGAGCGAGGCCCCCGAAAGGGGGCCTCGTTCTTTTTTGTCTCGCTCGACGTGGCGTCGCGCGCCGCCGACGGCACCGAACGTGCAATTGAACATCAGCGGAACGGGGCGCCACCGTCAGTGCTCGAGCTCCGTGGTACAGTTCCGTCGTCCTCGTTGGGAGGCATCCATGCGTTCGCTGCGTCGCGTCGCCCTGCTCCTGCCGCTCGCGCTCGTTGCCTCCCTGGCCTGCACCAACCAGAAGCTGGTGCCGGTGATTGAGCCCGAGCCCGACGCCGTCGACGACCTGCTCGAGATCGAGACGCACTTCTGCACCCGACCGTCCGCCGACATCGTCTTCCCGGTCAAGCTGCTGCTCGTCGTCGACACCTCGGGCTCGATGCAGTTCACCGATCAGCCCGGCCTGCGCGTTAACGCGGTGCGCGAGCTGATGAGCGCGCTCGCCACGCAAGAGGACGTGCTGGTCTCGACCATGGGCTTCGGCTCCAACATCTACCTCGACCCGCCGGTTGGTGACCCGACCTCGGACCCGATGTTCATCCCCGCGGCCGATTGGCAGGAGCCGCCGTTCTTGCAGATCAAGGACGTCGCCACCGACTACCACGGCGCGTGGTCGGCGGTGCAGCAGCACCTCTTGATCGACATGCTGCGCACGGCGCCGGCCGAGCGCGCGCGCACCAAGTACATCGTCATCTTCTTCTCCGACGGCGCGCCCGACCCGCGCTGCTGCTCCTCGGCCGACGAAACGGTCGGCACGCTCGGCTCGAACCCCTACAACTGCCCGCTCGAGGCCTGGGAGGCGCCGCAGCCCGGCCGCCGCTACTGCGAGGACGAGAGCGAGCTCGACCTGTGCAACGAGTCGGACTACCTCGACCAGTTCCAGGACAACGTCTCCGACGTCGTGCTCGGTCAGTCGCCGGCGGGCTCGTCGATGCCGACCCCGAACTACGGCGACGACGTCTTGTCGGCGCTCAACGACCTCGAGCTCGAGGGCAACTACAACCGCACCTATCAGATCGAGGGCCTGGTCGAGGACATCGTCGAGCTGGGCGAGGAGTTCGGCGTCGGCCAGCTCCAGATCAACACCGCGCTGTTGTTCGACTCGCAGCTTCCCGACGCGGTCAAGGAGATCTACCGCCTCAACAAGTGCCGCTCGGAGAGCCTGCTGATGAGCCTGGCGCAAATCGGCGGCGGCCAGTACCGCGACTTCGAGAACGCGGGCGAGATCGACTTCCTCTCCTTCAACTTCACCTCGCTCAAGTCGGGCTACTCGCTGGTGTCGACCTTCGCCACCAACCTGAACGCGCTGCCGCCCGGCGGCGACCCGACCGTCGTCACGTATCGAGCCGACTCGGACGGGGACGGGCTCGACGACGAGGAGGAATTCCTGCTCGGCACCAACGCGGTCATCGCCGACAGCGACCGGCTCGACGAGCCGCTGCAGGCCGACGTCGTTGACCAAGACGTTGACGGCTTCGACGACGCCAACGCGCTGCTCGACCCCGACGCGAGCGATCCGTGCAACCCGAACCCGGCCTCCGCCGCGTGCACGGGGCTGCCGGGTGACGGCTGGGAGGACGGCATCGAGCAGGAGCGCGCCAACATCGGCTTCGATCCGCGCTACACGGGGCTGCCGCTGGACCCCTGCCCCTACTTCGATCCCACGGGCGTCGATCGCGAAGACGACGACGGCGACGGGCTGAACGGTTGCGAGGAGTTCATCCTCGACACCAACCCGAAGGTGGGCGACACCGACGGCGACACCGTGCCCGACGGCGTCGAGGTGCGGCTCGGCCTCGATCCGATCGAGAACGAGTCCGGACGTGACGACGACTTCGACGGCGTGCAGAACACCGCCGAGGTGCGCAAGGGCACCGACCCGCTGGTTCCCGACGCCGACCGCGAGGAGGACGCCGTGCGCTACGAGCTGGTCGAGGAGGGCGCGACCGAGGATGGCCGCGTCTGCTACACCAGCATCACCCGTGGCCTGCACCTGGCGTCGACGGCGCCGCGCCGCGCGCAGGGCCGGCGCGGCTACAACGACATCGCGGTCTGGATCGCCGAGGCGCCTGCGGAGAACCCCACCGGGCGCATGGAGCTGCGCGTCGCCTGCGTGCGCGTGCAGTACGCGGCGCCGAGCTTCAAGGATCCGGCGACCGGCAAGATCGTCATCGAGAACGACGCCTTCTACGACTTGTCGTTGCCGGATGTGCAGCTCGCCATCGCGCCGCCGCCATCCGCGGACAATCAGCTCTACTATGGCTCGGCCTTCCATCTCTCCGGCGCGCGCGACGCGAACGGCGAGCCGTTCTGCCGCGGGCTCGAGGTGCGCTGATGAGAATTCTGTCGCTCGCCGCCACGTTGCTGCTCATCGGCGCGTGCTCCGACGCGCAGCTCGAGCCGGTGCCGCCTCCCGACGTGGAGCGCGCGGACAACAAGCTGCAGGTGACCGGTAGCTTCTGCACCACCGACCCCGACGAGCTGGACTTCCCGGTCAAGATCTACTTCCTCATCGACACCAGCCAGTCGATGAACGCGACCGATCCGAACCTGACCCGGCTCGACGCCGTGCTCGACGTCATCGAGCTGACCAAGGACCAGCCTGGTGTCGAGATCGCCATCCAGGTGTTCGGCGCCGGCAACCGTGTGCTCACCGAGCGCTGCGCCTCTTACGACCCGGACACCGACTGCCAGCCGGGCTTCGCGCCGCCGCTCGAGGCCTTGCAGCGCGTCGGTGACATCGCGTTTGCCGGCGGCACCACCGACTTCGTGCTCGCGCTGCAGACCGCCGTCAGCACCATGGCCACCGACCTGGCGCTGCAGGAGCCGAATGATTTGCAGAACGCGCGCTACGTCATCTTCTTCTTGTCCGACGGCATCCCCGACAACGACAGCCGCTTCGATCCCGAGGACACCTGCGAAGACGCGGCCTATTGGGAGATGACCGGCGAGCCGCCCAACATGTCGGTCGACGTGGTGGAAGACGTCGACATCCTGATCCAGCAGTTCCTCGATCTTGCCGAGCAGTACGACGTGCGCGAGCTGTCGTTCAACGCCGCCTTCGCGGCCGCGCCCGAGACCGTCACCGAGGTGAAGGCCTGTGGCTCCACCTTCATGCGCGGCATGGCCAAAAAGGGCCTCGGCGTGTTCCGCGACTTCTCCTCCGGCGAGGCCATCAACTTCCTGTTCGTCGACTTCACGTCGTTCAAGCGCGTGTATGCGATGAAGAACTTCACGGCCAACAACATCAACGCGCGCCCCTTCTCGGCCGCGCTCGGCGTCGACCCGCGCGTGCGCTCGGACGACCCGACGTTGGCGCTCGGCATCATCGACTCCGACGGCGACAGCGTCAGCGACCAGGTGGAGGCGCTGGCCGGCATGGATCCGGCGCAGCAGGACACGGACGGCGACGGCTTCTCCGACCTGCTCGAGCACACTCTTAAGACCTCGGGACTCGACCCGCTCGATCCGACGGACGCCGACTGCGCCGGCGACACCGACCGCCTCGACAACGACGGCGATGGTCTGCGCGACTGCGAGGAGATCTTCTTCGGCGTGCTGAAGGACACCTACGACAGCGACAACGACGGCTTCGGCGACGGCATCGAGATCCTGTACGGCAGCAACCCGAGCCTGCCCGACACCTTCCTCGACGTCGACTTCGACGGCGTCAACAACGCGGGCGAGATGCGCGCACACTCACGGGTCGACACCGACGACGTGGTCGAGCTGTCGGAGCATGCCTATCGCTACAAGGTGACCGAGCTTGGGCTCGAAGGCTCGACCATGTGCTACGAGTTCAGCGTATCGAACGTCGCGCTCGCCACCACCGAGGGCGCCGAGGCGCCGGTGCCCGACGCCGCCGGCAACGTGCAAGACTCGGGGCTCGGCGGTGGGCAGATGGCGCTCGCCGAAAACCGCATCATCTTCGAGGTCACCGAGAACCCGTTCGATCAGCCGAACGAGCCCGGCGTGGCGCGGCTCGCCTGTGCACGCGCACGCTTCGACGCAACCAAGAGGCTGAAGGACCCGGCCAACGGCAAGATGATCCTGCCGCGTGAGGCCTTCAAGCCCGCGACCGAATTCGATCCCGCCATCGACTGCATCGACCCTTGAGAGGTCCCTTCATGATCAAGAGCATGCTCACCTGCACGCTGCTGGCGTGCGTCCTCGTGGCCCTGGCCGGCGCGTCCTGCGAAGAGCCCAAGGTCGAGATCTGCAACAACGGCCTCGACGACGACGAGAACGGTGCGCAAGATTGTGAGGACGAGGCCTGCGTCAACGACACGGCGTGCGCCGTGGTCGGTCAATGCGAGGTCGACCTCAACTTCCCGCGTCGCGACCCGAGCACCGCCGCCCCGCTGACCTTCGGCACCGCGGTCACCGGCACCATCTGTCCGGCCTACGACGACGATGGCTACCTGCTCGCCGTCGCCAATCCGGGCACGGTCATCCAGGTGACCCTGTCGATGGATACCTTCATCACGTCGGTGGAGCCGTCGTATTCGGTGCTGCGGCTTTCAGAGACGCCGTGCAGCGTCGAGGCCGACGACGTGCAGGTCGCGACCGAATGCGGTGGCCCCGCGTTCTGCCTGGCCGGCACCTGCGTCTATTCCGCGGTCGGCAAGACCCGCGACCCCGACAAGTCCGGCGACGATCCGGTGGCGGGCCTCCCGGTCGACTTCACGGCGGCGAGCTACCTCGAGCAGGCCGGCACCTACATGCTGGTGGTCGAGGACGGCCTCAACTTGAGCGCTGACGCGTTCGACAACGTCAACCCCTACACGCTGACGGTCACCGCGGTCGCCGAGCCGGACACCAACGAGCCGAACAACACACCCGACACGGCCACGCCGGTCGCCACCGGCACCACAGCCGACGGCATCATCGCTACCGCCCGCGACGTCGACTGGTACGCCATCGACGCGGGCGGCGCCGGCGAGATCGTCGACGTGGAGCTGACCGCGCCCGCCGACAGCGGCATCGAATACCAGGTCACGCTCTTTGCTGCCGATCGCATCACCGAGCTGCAGGCGACCACCTTCGCGGAAGGCGCCGTCGCCGGCACGCTCGAGGCGCGCGTGCGCAAGTCGACCACCGTGAACTTCGACGCGGCCACCATCGCGGACCTGCAGGCGCTCGGTTTGCCGCTCAACCGCTTCTACCTGAGCGTCAAGGACGGCGGCGACGACGGCGACACCGACGCCACCCTCGACGCGGCGCTCGGCACCTACACGGTCGCCGTCACGGTGCTGACCGATCCCGACACGCACGAGACCGGCCGCGCCAACGAAGTGCCCGCCGATGCCGTGGTGATGACCAGCGGCACCACGCTCGACGCGTCCGTTGCCGCCTTCGCCGACAACGACCTGTATCGCATCAACCCGGCGGCGACCGGCGCTGACCCGGACGTGGTCGTCGTCGAGCTGCAGTTCGACGGCACGTTCGACGACACGTTCGTGCCCCAGGTGCGTGTCATCACCACCAACCCGGAAGAGAACGCGCGACCGTGCAACAACGGCAACTGCGGCGCAGAGGAGGTGTGCCTGCCCGACAACACCTGCGGCGAGGTGCGCCATCAGCGGTTCATCGCCACCAGCCCATTCCGTCTCGCCTACCCGCTGCGCAACAACCGCCCGCACTACGTCAGCGTCAACGAGTTCGGCGACGACGGCTTCCAGGAGACGGGCGGCTACACCATCAACGCCACCATCAGCGACGACACCGACCCGGGCGAGACCGGCGACGACTTCCTGGTGCCGAACCTCGAGGAGGCCGGCTACCAAAACCAGTTCGACTTGCGGCGGCAGATCCAGGAGTCGAAGCCGCGCGCGCGCGTGGTCGACACCGGCTTCGTGCCCGTGTGCGCCGACGCCACGCCGACCGGCGTCGGCTGCCTCGATCTCGAGGCGGTCGAGAATCCCGTGGGGTTCGGCTACGACCCGCTGCGCGTCGCGTGCAGCGACGCCGAGGCGGGTGCGCAGACGGTGACCTTGAGCGGCCGCCTCACCTACGAGGGCGACCGCGACTTCTTCCACCTGCAGAACTTCCCCGAGAAGGGGTACTTCGGCGTGCAGGTCGACTACTCGATCAGCGGCGCCACGCCGAACGAGATGGCCATCTTCGTGCACGGCGACGGCACGCTGATCGCGAGCACGCTGCGCGCCACCGAGGGCGACTACTGCGGTGAGCTCGCTTGTACGGCCGACGGCTGCGGCCCGGAGGTGTGCCAAGCCAACGAGGTGTGCGTCGACGAGCGCTGCTGGTCGGATGGACCGTCGAACGCCGGTGGCTCGTTCCAATTCGGGCCGAGCGGCCCGAACAACGAGTGCATCGTCGAGGGCCCCGAGAACGGCGCGCCCATCCACATCGAGGTCGTCGACAACGGGCTCAACGACTTCGACCTGAACACCAGCTACACCCTGACCGTGACCATCACCTGCGGCTGCCCAGGCACGTGCGACACCGGTCAGGACTACTGCCAGAACGGGCTGTAGGCACCACGCTGAAAGCCGCCACGTTGCGAGGAGGCGTCCTCGACGTTGCCCCGCGGCCGCCGCGGGGTGTACACCTTGCCCCGGAGGTTTCATGTCGCGCGCGCTGCTCGCTCCCCTCGCACTCCTCTTGCCTTTGTCGGGTTGCGCCTGCACCGAGACGACCCAGAGCGAGCTGCGCCCGCTGACTGAGGCCATCGCGTTGCCTCCCTCGCTGTCGGCCTGCACCGTGGCCACGCAGGACAGCGATTGCGGTGCCGGCAACCCGTGCAACCGGCCCGCGGGCGGCCTGCGCTTCTGCGAAGACCCGACACCGCAGGTCTCGCAGGGCTTCTCGGTGCGCAACCTCGGCGACAAGCCGGTTCACATTTCGGGTCTGAGCTTCACCGGCACGGACGCCGCCGCGTTCACCGAGGCGGAGGTGAACCTCGAGGAGCTGTTCAAGGACAACGTCGCCGCCGTGCGCTTCACCTACTTCACGGAGGACATCCTGGCGCCGCTCAGCGCCACGCTGGTGATCGAGAGCGACGCCGAGGTCAACCCCTCGCTCGAAGTGCCGGTCACGACGGTGGCGTTCGACGACGGCGGCGAAGGCGAAGGTGAGGGCGAGGGCGAAGGTGAGGGCGAAGGCGAAGGTGAGGGCGAAGGCGAAGGTGAAGGTGAAGGTGAAGGTGAAGGTGAAGGTGAAGGTGAAGGTGAAGGTGAAGGTGAAGGCGAGTAACGCCCGGGCCTACTCCTCGTCCTTCTTGCCCTTCAAGTCGAGGTTGTGCTTCTTCGCCAGCGTGTAGAGGTGCTTACGGTCGATGCCCGCGATGCGCGCCATCGCCGAGGCGTTGCCGCCCACACGGGTAAGGAGCCGGCGGAAGTACTCCGCCTCGAACTGCTCGAGCAGCTTCTCCTTGGCGTCCTTGAACTGCATCGTACAGTCGGCGCTGAGCGGCACGGCACCGTCGGCCGCCACCGGCATGGGCGCGGTGCCGTCGTCCATCGACGCCGGGCTCGTGCGCGGCACCGCCGGTGCCAAGAACGGCGCTGGCGTCGGCGCCAGCGGCGGTGCGCCGGACGCCGCGGTCGCGGCAACGGCGGACGGTCCCGCGATCGCTGCCAGGTTCGGCAGCGCGATAGCCGGTACTGAGCCGTCCGGGAACACCGTCGGTCCGAGCATCTCCGCCAGGTCGCCGTCGAGGTAGCTGGCGCGCTCGATGACGTTGCGCAGCTCACGCACATTGCCGGGAAAGGGATGCGCCATCAGCCGCTCATTCACGCGCGGCGTGAAGCGCGAGAGTAGCTTGTCTCCGTCCTTGATGGAGCGGGCGAACGCCTGCGCCAACATCGGGATGTCTTCCTTGCGCTCGCGCAGCGGCGGCAGCGGGATGGTGAACACCGCCAGGCGGAAATAGAGGTCCTCGCGGAAGCGCTTCGCCTCCACCTCGCGCCACAGGTCGTGCCGCGAGGCGGCGATGATGCGCACATCGAGCTTGATGGCCTCGTTGCCGCCCACGCGGCGCACCTCGCGCTCCTCGAGCACGCGCAACAGCCGCGGCTGCAGGTCGAGGCGCAGATCGACCAGCTCGTCGATGAACAGCGTGCCGCCGTTGGCGCGCTCGAGCGCGCCGCGGCGCAGCGACGTGGCGCCCGTAAAAGCGCCCTTCTCGTGGCCGAACAGCTCGCTCTCGATCAGGTTCTCGGCGATGGCGCCGCAATCGACGGTGACGAACGGGCCGCTCTTGCGAGGGCTCGCGTCGTGGATGGCTTGCGCCACAGCGCTCTTGCCGCAGCCGGTCTCGCCGAAGATGACCACGGTGGCGTCGGTCTTGGCCACGCGCTCGAGCATGGTGAAGATCTGGCGCATCTTGAGTGAGCGACCGATCAACTGGCCAAAGCGCTCGTCGAGCGAGGGCGCTACGTCGAGCGGCTTGAACAGCGACTCGAAGCGCAACTGCACCTGCCCGGCGCGCAGCACGATGCCCGGGCGAAGGTAGGCCTCGCGGATGCGGAACTGATCGATCCAGGTGCCGTTGGTCGACTGCAGGTCGCGCACCAGCACCGCGCCGCCCTGCTGCTCGAGCACCAGATGCTGCCGGCTCACCGTCGGGTCGGTGAGCACCAGGTCGCACTCCTCGCCCTTGCCAACCGTGAAGCTCGGCTTGTTGACCTCGACGGCCTTGCCGGTCTCGGTGCCCGACAACACCACGAGCTGGCAGCGCCGCTCGGTGAAGCCGAGATCGAGCGCGCCAGTGCTCGACTGCACCTGGGTGGCGGGCTGACCGGTGAAGCCTTGCGGAGGTCGGGGCAGCGGCACGGAGCCCTACTCTAGCGTCAATGGCGGGCTGCTACAGCGCGTTGATGCGCGTGCCGTCCTTCAGGAACGCGATCATCTGCTCGGCGGCCTCGACCGCGACGTTGACCTGCGCCTCGTGCGTGGAGGCGCCCAGGTGCGGCGTCACCACCACCTCCTCGCGACGAAGCAGCGGGTGATCGGCCGGCACCGGCTCGGTGGCGAAGACGTCGAGCGCGGCGCCCTTCACCTTGCCCGACTCGATGGCGCGCAACAGCGCGTCCTCGTCGACCAGGCCGCCGCGCGCCGCGTTGATCAGCAGCACGCCCGGCTTCATCAGCGCGAACGCTGCGTCGTTGACGATGTGCTTGGTGCCGGGAAGCAGCGGTACGTGCAGCGAGATGACGTCGGCGCGGGTAAACAGCTCGTTGAGCGTCACCAGCTCGACGCCCATGGCCTTGGCCTTGTCGGCCGTCAGGATCGGGTCGTAGCCAATCACCTTCATCTTGAGCCCGATGGCCCGGTCGACGACCACGGCGCCGATGTTGCCGGTGCCGACGATGCCAAGCGTCTTGCCGGTGATCTCGGTGCCCATGAACTTGGTCTTCTCCCACACGCCGCGCTTGGTGGTGGCAGAGGCCTCCGGCACCTGACGGGCGAGCGACAGCATCAACGCGATGGCGTGCTCAGCCGCGCTCACCACATTGCCGCGCGGCGTGTTCTCGACGACGATCCCCTTGGCCTTGCACGCCGCCACGTCGATGTTGTCGACGCCGATGCCGGCGCGAATCACGATGCGCAGGTGCTTGGCGTGCTCGAGTAGCGCGGCGTTCACCTTGGTGGCCGAGCGCACGATCAGCCCCTGGTACTGGCCGATGATCTGCTGCTGCTCCTCGGGCTTCAGGCCGGGCTTGTTGTCGAGCGTGATGCCGTCGGCGGCGGCGAGCAGTTGCACGCCCTTGTTGTCGAGCTTGTCGGAGACGAGGACGCGGTGGGTCATGGGGCTCTCGGTTGCGCGGTCAGGACTTCTTGGCGACGAAGCCGTCCTTCAGGATCTCGCTGGCGGCACCGACGCCGGCGCCGGGGGTGAAGGCGGTGTAGCCCTCCTGGCGCAGGATGATCTCGATGGCGCCGAGCACCGTGATGATGTCGAGATCGTCGTAGTAGCCGAGGTGCGCGACGCGGAAGATCTTGCCCTTCACCGCGTCCTGGCCGCCGGCGATTGTCAGGTTGGCGCGGTTCATCAGCCCCTTGTAGACGGCGTCGGGCTTGATGGAGGCCGGCTGCAGCACGCTGGTGACGCTGTCGGCCGGCGCCTTGGCGAACAGCGAGAGCCCGAGCGCCTGGACGCCCGCGCGCGTGGCCGCCGCGAGGCGCTGATGGCGCGTGAAGATGCCGGGCAGCCCCTCCTCGTGCATCAGCTTGAGGCTCTCGAGCAGGCCCTCGACCAGCGACACCGCAGGCGTGTAGGCGGTCTGGTTCTGCAACTGGTTCTTCTTCTCCTTGGCGAGGTCGAAGTAGTAGCGCGGCAGCTTGGCCTTGGCGTTTCTCGCCCACGCCTTGTCCGACAGCGACGCGAAGGCGAGCCCGGGCGGCAGCATCAGCGCCTTCTGCGAGCCGGTGATGAGCACGTCGATGCCGTCGCGCTCGGGCGCGATGTCCCAAACGCCGAGCGCGGTGATGGCGTCGACCACCATCAGGCAGTCGTCCCTGCCCTTGACCAGCTTGGCGATGGCCTCGTAGGGGTGGCGCACGCCGGTCGACGTCTCGGACGCGCACACGGTCACGGCCTTCGCCTCGGGGTTCTTGTCGAGCGCGTCCTTGACGCGCTGCACGTCGACGGCGTCGCCCCACTCGCAGGGCACGACCACCGCGTTCAAGCCGAAGGCCTTGGCCATGTTGGCCCAGCGCTCGCCGAACTTGCCACCGGCGACGCACAGCACCGTCTCGCCGGGCGAGAACAGCGAGCAGTAGGCGGCCTCGAAGGCGCCGGTGCCCGAGGCCGACAGCGTCAACACCTCTTGCTGCGTCTGGAACAGCCACTTCAAGCCGTCGCGGCAGCGCGCGAACGTGGTCTCGAACGCCGGCGTGCGGTGATGCCAGATGGGGTTGGCCATCGCGGTCAGCACGCGCTCGGGCACGGGGGTGGGGCCGGGGGACAACAGGCGGTACTTCATCGCTGCTCCGTCGACGCCGGGTGATCGCCGTTTGCAGGCCGAAGGTCAAGCCGCGGGAAAGAGCGCGCGGCAAATCGCCGTGAGATCGCCGTCGCGACCGAGCAGAAAGGAGCGCATGCCGGCGGCGCGCGCGCCGGCCTCGTCGGTGTCGACGCGGTCGCCCACGTGCGCAGCCTCGGCCGGCGCCACGCCCATCGCCGCGCACGCGGCGTGAAAAAGCGCGGGTGAGGGCTTGAGCACGCCGACATCGTCGGCCGAGACCTTGGCGCGCCACGGCAGCTCGGCCAGGCCGAGCGCGGCCAGCTTGGCGTCGACGCGACGATCGGAGACCACGCCCAGCAGCACGCCGCGGCCGGCCAGCGCCGCGAGCGCCTCAGTGGCGTGCGGGCGGGCTCCCACGCTGCGCAACGCCCGCACGACGTCGCCGTCGAACACGGTATCGAGGCGCGCGCGAGCGCGCGCGGGCTCGACCTCGAGCCGCTCGGCCACCAGGCGGGCCTCCTCGTCGCGCAGCGCGGCGCCGCTCGCGAAGGTGCGCCCTCGCAGCTCCTCGCGCACCGCGCGTCCCACCCGCAGCGTGCGCCAGCGCGGGAAGCTCGCCCACAAGATCGGCCGGCGCGCCGCCGCGGCGTCGTACAGCGTGCCGTCGAGGTCGAAGGTGACGGCGCGCAGGCTCGCGGTCACGCTGGCGGTCACGCGCGCTGCTCCGCGCCGACCGCCGGCGCGCGGCACGGCAGGCGCGCCGCCACGTCGGGCGCCGTGCGCTCGAGCCCGAGCGCGAGCACGAGCTGGCCGTCCGGGCTCACGTGCGGCACCTTGACGTGCGCGTCGGGCGCACCCGCCGCCACGCGCGCCGCTCGGTGCGCCACCACCGCGCCCGCCGGCAACAACACCGCCTGCGCCGGCAACAGCCGCATGCTCTTGCGCTTGGCGTCGTACTCCTCGTTGGCCGCGCACAGGCCGGCCTCGAAGCGCCGCGCCAGCTCCTCGAGATCGACGTGGGCCTGCTCGCCGGGATCGACGGCGATCACCCAACGCGCGCCCTCGGGCGACAGCGTGGGCGCGGCGCAGAAGCCGGCGCCGTGGAAGCCCGCCTTGGCCATGGCGTCGACCACGTGCGCCTCGCCCACCTTCTCGCCGGTGAGCGACGCCATGGCGCCGGCCTTGTGGCGGAACACCACGAGCGGCGCCTTGCCGACGTGCCCGGTGACCTCGACGATGTCGTTCATGTCGTAGCGGTACAGGCCGGCGCCGGTGGTGACGATGACGCCGTAGCGGCGCCCCACCTCGGCTTGGTCGAGCAGCAGCGTGGGACGCGTCCCCGCGCGCACGGCGTCGAGCTCGTCCTCGGGCGCCAGCTCGATGACGTGGCCGTGCGGCACCAGCACGCTCGCGGCGCCCTCGACGCCGACGGGCGCGCCGAAGCAGCCCTCGCTCGCGCAGTAGCCGTAGTCGAGCGTCGCCAGCTCGCCGTAGCTCGCGGGCAACTGCGCCAAGTACCAAGGAGCGCTGCCGCCCTTCCAGCACACCAGGCCGGCCAGGTCGGGGAAGGCGTCCTTCATGCGCGCCTTGCCGTGCGCGGCCATGCTCGCGCGCACGCGGCCGGCGGCCGCCGCGTCGGTGCGCGCACGTCCCTGCAGGCGCGCGCGCAAAGCCTCGTCGGGGACGTCGACGCCGAGGCTCCCCTGCTCGAGGGCCGCCGCCAGCTCGGCCCCGTGCTCAGCGAGCGTGCGCGCGAACAACACGAGCGTGGAGGGGTTGACGGCGGAGGCGACCGTGACCCGCTCTTGCAGCGAGAAGCGCAGCGCCAGGAAATAGCGCGTGGCGAAGTCCGGCACGAAGAACACGTCGACCGGCACGGCGTCGAACAGGCCCTCCTCGTCCTCGAAGCCGCCGCCGAGCGCCACGGTGATGGAGCCGGCTTCGAGGCCGCGGCCGAGCGGCTCGGTCTTGGGCGAGCGCAACGACAGCCGCTTGCCCTTCAAGAGCTGCGGCATCGCCTTCAGCGTCGTCTGGTAGAGCAGCTTATTGGCGACGCGGCACTCCTCGACGAAGCGCGCGGTGACCGGCAAGAGCTTGCGCCGGCCGGTGGTGCCCGAGGTGGTCGCGTAGAAGAACGGATCCTCGGCCACCAACAACTTGCGTTCGCCGGCGATCATGCGCTCGACCATGGGCGCCACGTCGTCCCAGGTGCAGATGGGCACCGCCGCGCGATAGGCGTCGAGGTCGCGCAGGCGGGCGAAGTCGTAGCGCCGGCCGATCTCGGTGTCGGCGTTGTCCGCCAGCAGCATGCGAAGGCGCGCCTCCTGGGCGCCGCGCGGGACCGCGATCGCAGCGGCGAAGGCGCGGCGGGTACGCACGAACACGGTGTCGACGAGCCCGGCCAGCCTCTCGTCGGAGAGGCGGCGCGCGACGGCGAGCGCGAGGCGGGCGAGCACGGCGCCGATCTACCTTCGCGCGCGCGCCGCGTCGAGGAAGCGCACGAAGGCGGCCGGCGTGGGCGCCTCGAGCACGAGCGCCGCCCCCGTGCGCGGGTGCGTGACGGTCAACGAGCGCGCGTGCAGCCCGAGCAACCCGCGCGGCCACTGCGGGTGCGGCCGCTCGCGCCGCGCGTAGCGGACATCGCCGAGGACGGGGCGGCCGAGCGAGGCGAGCGCCACGCGGATCTGGTTGCGCCTGCCAGTCTCGAGCGTGACGTCGAGCAACGCAGCGTCACGCACCCGCTCGACCACCCGGAAGCGAGTCACCGCCAGCTCGCCCGCGCCGTCACGCGCCACGCGGCGATCGAGCGAGCGCGCGTCGGTCACGAGGCGCTGGCGCACCTCCCCCTGCGCACTCGCCGGTACACCGTGCACCAGAGCGTCGTAGTGCCGCTCTGCCTTGTGCCGGTGCCACTGGTCCATGACGGCGCGCGCCGTGGCGTCATCCTTGGCGAACAACAGCACCCCTGAGGTGTCGCGGTCGAGCCGATGCACGACGACGACGCGGCGGCGCACGTGAGCGGACACCAGATCGACCAGCGTGTTCTTCTCGCGCCGGGGCGTCGGCACCGTGAGCACGCCCGCCGCCTTGTCGACGGCGATCAGGGCCTGGTCCTCGTACAGGATGGTGAAGCGCACGTGCCGCTCGCGTTGGTCGCGCGCAACAGCGCGGGCGCCCACCACGGGCGCCCGCGCTTGCTAGCAGGATCCGCGGTGCTTCAGTACGACAGGCCGGCCTCGGCCGCCTGCGCGTGGATGGCATCGACCACCTCGGCGTCGAAAGCGTCCTTGGCGGACGGCTTGGCCTTGGCGGCCGCGGACAGATGCGCCTCGCGCTTCTTTTGCAGCTCGACGATCTGGCGCTGCAACAGCTCGCGCTGGGTCTTTTTCCCCTCGATGATCTTCTTCTGCTCCTCGGCGTTCTTGCCGCGCAGCTCGTCGGGCAGCGCCTCAACGGTGACGCTCTCGAGCGCGCGCACGGCGCCGCCCTTGGCCGCGGCCAGGTCGACCAGATCGTCGCCGTCGCTCCTGGCGGCGCTCGCCTTGGCGGCGGCGCGGTCGGCGGCGACGGGCGCCATGGCGGGCGCGGCGGCGAGCGCGCCGGCGCGGGCGCGCGTCTCCATCTTGGCCTTGCGTTCGGGCGCCGCGCCGTAGGTCAGGTACGTCTTGTCGAGCTCGCTCGCCAGGTGCGAGAGGTCGGCGTCGAACGGCGTGACCACCGCCACCGCCACGCCGCCGTCTTGCGCGATCTGTGCGAAGCGGCCCTCGGCGGCGTGCGCGATCTCCTTCCACGTGGTCGTGGTCGACGGATCGCCGCCGCACTGGATGGTGTTGATGTAGATGTCCTTCCTCACCGCGGCCTGCGCGGTCTGCTTCCATGACGGCGTATCGTTGTAGGTCTGCGGCGGCGCGTCGCCGACCAGGAAGATCATCTTGAGCGTGTCCTTGCCCGTCGACCACTGCATCTTGGTGAGCGCGTCGTTGAGCGCCGAGTTGACGTCCTCGGGCGTGTCGCCGCCGCCATCGGCGCCGTAGGCCATCAAGGTCTCGTACACCTTGTCGAGGTCGGTGGTGAGCGGCAGCACCTGGGTGACATAGGCGTCGCCGCGGTCGCGGTAGGCCACCAAGCCGACCTTGACCTCGGGGCGCTGCTTGGCCTTCTGGACCTCGTTCGCGATGTACCAGATCTTGCGCTTGGCCCCGTCGATCAGGCCGCCCATCGAGCCGGTGGTGTCGAGGGCGAAGACCATCTCCACGCGCGGCTTGCCGACGGCGGGGACGATGGGGTCCTTCTTGGCGGTCTCGGCGCGCACGGTCGGCGCGAGAGCAGATGTAAGGCAAAGGGCGACAATCGGGAGCGCGGCGGGAAACGTACGGCGCATGGGCGAACCTCCGTGGTGCCTGCTGCAACGAGCGAGCGGGCGCGGCGGTCTATTCGGCCCTTGGCGGCCGCTCTTCACACGGGCGGCCGGGATGTGGAGTTGCGGACCGCTTGGCGGGTATGCTGCGCGCCAGTCAGAGGAGACGAGCGCGCGTGGTCTACTTCAGTCCGGCAACCAAGGAGATCACGGCGAAGATCGTCTACTACGGCCCCGGCATGTGCGGGAAAACCACGAACCTGCAGAAGGTTCACGAGCTGATGCGGCCGCAGATGAAGACCGACCTGGTCAGCGTGGCCACCGAGACCGACCGCACCATCTACTTCGACTTCCTGCCGGTCAAGCTCGGCAAGGTCGCCGGCTTCGACTTCGTGGTGCGCAGCTTCACGGTGCCCGGTCAGCCCTACTACGCCGAGACGCGCAAGATGGTGCTGCAAGGGGCCGACGGCGTGGTGTTCGTCGCCGACAGCCAGCGCTACATGCTCGATCAGAACAAAGACAGCTTGATGGACCTCAAGCGGAACTTGAAGCTGAACGGGCTCGACTACTACACGATTCCGCTCATCATCCAGTACAACAAGCGCGACCTGCCCGACATCCTCGACGTCGCCGACCTCGACAGCGCGCTCAATGATCGCAAGGTGCCGACCTTCACCTCGAGCGCGTATCGCGGGCAAGGCGTGGTCGAGACGCTCAAGGCGATCACGCTGACGGTGTTCAAGCACGTGCGCGACGGCGGCCTCGCCGGCATCTCCGGCGTCAAGCCGCCGGCGGCCGCGCCGGGGGCGCGCGCCTCGGCGGTGCCGGCGGCGGTGCCGTCCGTGGTGCCGGGACCAGCGTCGCCCACGCCCGCACAGGGCCTGCCGCGCCCGCCGCCGACCGGCGCCTCCGCCTCGGCGCGCACGCCGCTGGCGCAGCTCGTCCCCTCGTCGCCCCCCGCCGCGTTGCAGAACCAGGTGCAGCAGCTCGTCGCCAACGCCGAGGAGGGCCAGGCGCCCATGCCCTCGCGCGAGGCCATCGGCCTGCAGGAGTTCCAGAACCTCGCGGTGCTGCACCACCGGCTCACCGAGCGCGTGGCCCAGCTCGAGAAAGAGCTGCAGCGCGTCGGCCAGGAACACCAAGACTTGAAGCGCATCGTCGGCCGGAAGCTGATGGGCTCCTGATCGGTTGCAGGCTCGAGGTCACGTCCGATGTCACGTCGCGCCGTCGACGTAGCGCTCCGCTACCTGCCCGCGCTGCTCGGCGCCGCCGCCATTTTCGCGGTGTCGTCGATGCCGCGGCCGCCCATCCCCGAGGTGCTGGTCTTTTGGGACAGCGACAAGCTGCTCCACGCCGCCGCCTACTGTGTGCTCGCGGTGGCGGTGCTGTATGGCGCACGGGCGCGCGCGGGAGGCCTCACCATGGGCGCGCGCGCCGAGGCGGCGCTCGCTGCGGCGCTCTACGGCGTCACCGACGAGTGGCACCAGAGCTTCGTGCCGGGCCGCAGCATGTCGTCCTACGACCTGATCGCGGACGCGCTCGGCGCCTGCCTCGGTGCCATGGTCGGTGGACTGGTGGTCGGGGTGCTGGTGCCGCGCGCTAGGCGCGGTCAGCCCTCGTAGGGCTTCGGCAGCGTCGACAGGTGCGCCAGCAGCGCGTTCCAGCGCTCGGCCGGGGTCATCTGCACGGGCTCGGCCGCGGCCGGGCCGTGGCCCGCCGTGCGCGCCTCGGCGTCTGCCAGGCGTGAGGCCACCTGTGCGAGCAGCTCCTCGTGCACCAGCACGGGCGCGCCGGCGCGCAGAGAGAGCGCGATGGCGTCGGACGCGCGCGCCGCCAGCGTCAGCGGGCCGGTCGCGTCGGACAGCGTCACCGCCGCCGTCACCACGCCCTGGAGCGCGCCGTTCAGCTCGACGTGCTCGACGGCGGCGCCGAGCGAGCGCACCGTCGCCCACAACAGCCCATGCGTGTCGGTGGAGGAGGACTGGCCGCGCCCGGCGATGGCACGCGCGATGGCGGCCGCGTCATCGTCCGCCACCCACAGCGGGAATGCCCGACCGCTCTCGTCGTCGACGAGCACGACCACGGCCCGACCATCACGCGGGTCGAGCGTCACTCCGGCGACGCGCAGGGGCACCAGCACACGCGCAGTCTAGCAGCCCGATCCAAGACGTGCGGATCCGGCGCTGCGCTACTTGACGCGCATTTCGCACCGGTCGCTCGGCACGATTTCGCGGGACGCCGCCGTAACCAGGCCGGTCGACGTGTTCTTGAAGGTCTCGAGCACCAGGATCTGGCCGATGTCCTCGTCGGACAGGCCGGAGTACTGCCGGAGGTAGGGGTCGCCGGTGCGGACCACGGTGAAGGTGTTGCCCACCTCGACGCCATCGCTCGAGCCCTTGTCGACTACCACCATGTAGCCCTCGGCGACGAACGACAGCCGCGCGGGCGCCGCCTCGACCACATAGCCCTTGACGTTCTTGCCGTTGGGCACCGGGTTCACGCGGTCCTGGCGCACCGGCAGGGAGCCGACGTACTGGCCACGCTCCACGACGTCCCACGCGGCGGTGATGGTGCTGAGCGCCTGTTCCTTGCCGGTCTCGTCGACGCGCAACTCGCCCACCTCGAGCACCATCTGGCCGAGGTTGGCGCCGGTCATCGGGTGCCGCACGTCGCGCTCGACGCGATAGATCTGCAGCGTGTCGCCCGGCCCCCCGCTCTTCAGCTTGACGTAGCTCCGGTCGGTCACCGTCATGAAGCGCGTCTCCTCCGGCGAGTTGAGCACCTGCCCCTGTTCGGTGAGCTTCTCCGCCGGGATGAAGAACTCGCGCCGGCGCCCGCCTGCGCCCCGGGTCGCGAGCGCGTCGAGCCGCTCCTTCACGCCCCTGGCCTCGAAGCCGCCTCCCTCGCCGACGTCCTCGTACTCGGGTTCGTCCTCCGGCTCGGGCTTCACCTCTACCACCGGCTCCTCGCCCGGATAGAAGCGCAGCACCGTGCCGGGGCGGATCCAGTTCGGGTTGTCGAGCTGCGGGTTGTAGGACCAGATCTTCGGCCAGTACCACGGGTTGTTGAGGAAGCGCTGCGACAGGCCCCAGAGGGTGTCACCGTTTTGCACGGTGTAGCTCTCGGGCGCCGTCGACGGCGTCTCGCCGCCCTCGGCGGGGGCCTCCGCGGGCTTGGCCGCCTCGTCGCCGCCGAACCCCTCCCCTGCCTCCGCGGGCGCCGAGGCCTCGGCAGCCTCGGGCTCCTCGCCGGTGTCGGCGGCTGGCTCGCCGCTCGGATCGTCGGCGAGGCGCTCGCGGGCCTGGTCCGCCATTTCCGTCTGCGCGGCGGCCGCGAGCGCGAGCGCGTTGACCGAGGCGAGGATGACGAGAGGAAGGTTGGTGCGCCGCATGATGCCTCCGGGCGGGCGAGCGCCCGTCCAGGTGATCGATCGGATCGAGACTAGTCGCACGATGGCCGGCGCGGAAATTTTCGGCCTGGCGCCGGTCAGGGATCGCGACAGCGGATCGCAAGGCCCGGCAGCGACGTCAGCGCGGGCGCAGGCGCACGAGGGCCTGCTTGGCCTCTCGCACCTTCTCCGCCTTGGGGAAGCGGCGCACCACCTGTTCGTAGAGCGTCTCGGCGACCGCCGGCTCGCCGAGCGCCTCGCGGCTCACCGCCATGCCGAACAGGGCGTCGGGCACCTTGGCGCTCTTTGGATACCGAAGCGGCAGACGCTCCCACACCTGAAGCGCCAAGCGATGGTCGCCGCGCGACTGGTGCGACCAACCGATCCAGTAGGCGGCGTTGTCGGCCAGCTCGTGGCCAGGAGAGCGCTGCTCGACCTCCTCGAATGCGCTGATGGCCTCGAGCGCGCGGCCCTCCTTGAGGCGGGCCTGGCCCCACGCATACTGCTCGTCGGGGCCGGCGCCCTCGGGCGGCCCCTCGGCCACCGTGGCGGCACCGTCGCCGGTCATCCGGATCACCACCGGCTCGCCGCTGTCCGCCGCTTCGGGTCGGTCGGCCGGCGCGGGCGCCAGCTCGGCGTCGAGGCTGCCGGAGCGCGGCCGCGGCCCGAGATCGACGCTCCTGCCGCCGACACGCGCGCCCAAGCTCGCCTCCTCGCGCGGCGCGTCCTCGACGATGAGCTCGCTCGGCCCCAGCGCGCGCGTGGCGGCATCGTCGGTCGAGACGCCGCTTGCGATGGCGGTAGGCGTGCGCCGCTCGCGGCCGGCGCGTTGCGCGAGCAACAGGCCGAGGCGCGCGTCGACGTCGGCCAGCCGGCGCTCCACTCGCGCGAGCCGCTCCTTGAGCGCGTCGACGTCGTCGTCGGGCGAGGCGGCCACGCTCGGCGGGGCCACCGGCGGCGCAGTCGCGCATGCCACCATGGTCATCAGGGACCCGAGTAAGGCGGTTGCGGCGCGGCGCATCCCCCGATCGGTAGCCCAGCCGCCACGGCGGCGCCAACTTTCGACGCTGCCGTCGCGGGTTGCGGGCCCCTGCCCCGGCCGGGCGGCGCCGGCGGGAACGGGAGTAGAGTGGCCTCGG
Organism: Deltaproteobacteria bacterium; assembly: GCA_016177705.1. Taxonomy (GTDB): domain Bacteria; phylum Myxococcota; class UBA727; order UBA727; family VGSZ01; genus JACOUT01. The sequence goes on along the minus strand of JACOUT010000009.1, from coordinate 335,905 downwards.
TGCGAGACTGGCTGCTCGGCGTGCTGAAGATCCGGTCGGGGGAGGCGGAGAAGGTCCTCTTGATGGGCCTGTATCTGCTGCTCGCCGTCTCCACCTTCATCACCGGCCGCATCGCGCGCGACTCGCTGTTCCTGTCGAGCTTCTCCAAGGAGCACCTGGCGTACATGTACATCTCGGTGGCGGTGATGGTGCCGCTGCCGGCCTACCTGTACGCGCGCATCGCCGACCGCTTCCGCCGCGACCGCCTGATCCTCGCCACCCTGGCCGCCATCATCGTCGGCATGGCGGTGTGCCGCGCGCTGCTCGCCTCGGGCGGCGCCTGGGTGGTGGTGGTGCTCTACAACTTCGTCGAGGTCTTCGGCACCTTCCTGATCCTGCAGTTCTGGACCTTCGCCGGCGACATGTTCTCGTCGCGCGAGGCCAAGCGGCTGTTCCCCTTCATCGGCGCCGGCGCGGTGGTGGCGAGCGTGGTGTGCGGCGCGCTCTTGTCCGCCGTGGTCAAGCTGGTCGGCACCGAGAACCTGCTGTTCCTGCAGATGGCCATGCTCGCCGTCGCGGCCTTCGTGGTGGTGCGCCTCGGGCGCCTCGAGCGCGCGCGCCTGACCGACGCCGTCATGCAGAGCCACCGGCCCGGGCTGCGGCGCACCAAGTTCCAGGTCAAGAGCCAGGTGCACGACGTCTTCGCCAGCAAGCACCTCAAGATCATCGCCGGCATGACGGTGGCGACGTTCATCACGGTGCCGCTCATCGACTACCAGTTCAAGGTGCTGGCCAAGGAGGCGTTCACCGGCCCAGGCGGCGTCGACACCGACGCGCTCTCCGGCTTCATGGCGGCGTTCTCGGCGCTCACCGGCATCATCGCCGCGGTGATGCAGCTCGGGCTCACCGGGCGCATCCTCGAGCGCTTCGGCGTCGTGGCCAGCCTGGCGGTGCTGCCGGCGACGCTGCTCGTCGGCATGGCCGGCATGATCGCGGGCGTGGCCGGCGCTTTTCATGCCGCCATCTTCACCAAGGGCGCCGAGAACGCGTTTCGCTACTCGATCTACGACGCCACCATGCAGGTCATCTACACGCCGGTGCCGGGCCACGTGCGCGGCCGCGCCAAAACCTTCATCGACGGCATCGTCAAGCCCATCTCCGGCGGCGTGGCGGGCGCGGCCATGGTGGCCATCGTCGGCCCGCTCAAGCTGCCCATCACCAGCCTCGCCTTCGTCGCCGCCACGCTGACCACGCTCTGGCTTGTGCTGATCCTGCTGATCCGGCGCGAGTACGTCACCCAGCTCCTGGCCACGCTTCGCCGTCGTCGCCTCGACTTCTCGGGTGGCACGCTGGTCATCTCCGACGAGGCGACGGTGGCGGTGCTGCGCCGCACGCTCGGCTCCGACAACACCTCCGAAGTCAGGAATGCCATCGAGCTGGCGCGCCGCGTAGTCGCGCACGACCTGACGCCCGAGGTTGTGCGCTTGCTCGATCATCCGGACGCCGACCTGCGCGTGCGCGCGCTCGAGATCCTCGGCAAGAGCAGCTCGCTGGCGGCGAACGAGCGCATCCTGGCGCGCTTCCAGGACACCGACGCCGAGGTGCGCGCCGCCGCCGTGCGCGCGTTCTGCGCCGTGGTGGGCGAGCCGGCGCTGCGCGTGGTCAAGCCGCACCTGGCGAGCGACGCGCCTGCCGTGCGCGGCGCCGCGGTGGCGTCGTTGATTCGCCACGGCGGCCTCGAGGGCATCTTGCTGTCCGCCGAGCACTTGAAGGAGATGCAGACCTCGCTCGACGAGGGCGTCCGCTTCGAGGCCGCCAACGTGCTGAAGGACATCGGCGTCAGGAGCTTCTATCAGCCGGTGTGGGCGCTGATGCGCGACAAGAGCGCGCGCGTGCAGAACGCCGCCGTGGCCGCGGCCGGCGCCATGCAGTCGCCCGAGCTGATCCCGAGCCTGGTCTACAAGCTGGCGCAACGTGACACCGCGCGCACCGCCGCGCAGGCGCTCGCCGGCTATGGCGACGCCGCGGTCGAGGTGCTCGGCAAGGTGCTGGCGCAGGAGCGCGAAGAGCCGGCGCTGCGCCGCCAGGTGCCGCGCATCCTGGAGCGCATCGGCACCACCCGCTGCCTCGACGTGCTGCTGCAGAACCTGGCGGTGCGCGACCCCGACACGAGGCGGGAGACCGCGCGCGCCGCCGGGCGGTTGCGCGACAAGCTGCAGCGCCGCGTCGACGAGGACAAGGTGCGCGCGCTGGTCGACGAGGAGGTGCGCGAGCACTACCAGAACCTGGCGGCGCTCGACGACCTGCAGCCCATCGCGGGCAGCGAAGGCCCAAACCTGCTGCGCGACGCCATCGAGGAGCGTTTGGCGCGCAGCCTCGACCGCATCTTCCGCCTGCTCTCGATCATCTACCCGCTCAAGGCGATGGAGCTGATCCACGCCAACCTGAAGAGCGCACAGCTGACCACGCGCGCCAACGCCGTCGAGGTGCTCGACAACGTGCTCGAGCCCGACGAGAAGAAGCGCGTGTTGCCGCTCGTCGAGGAGCAGCCGCGCGACAAGGTGCTGGCGCGCGGCGCCGAGATCTACAAGCTCGAGCGCAAGACCGCGCCCGAGTGGATCGCGGACTACCTGGTGAGCCGCGACCCGTGGCTGGTGGTGGTCGCGCTGCACGTCGCCGGCGAGCTTGGGCTCATGCACTTGGCGGATCGCGTGGCGCCGCACCTCTTGCACGCCGACCCCATCGTGCGCGAGACCGCACTGCGCACCTATGCGGTGTTGGCAAAGACCGAGGAGTTCGTCGCGCGCGTCAGCGCGCTCGAGGAAGAGAGCCACGAGGCGCCGCGCACAATGCGCGCGTGGCTCATGCACGAAGCAGGGCGCGTGCTGGCGGCCGCGGCGGCCGCGCAAGTTGACCAAGCGCCACCCAGCACCGATGCTGCGCCCCCCACGGCGAGGGCCTCGTGATCAGTACCGTCGAGAAGGTGCTGTTTTTGAAGAGCATCGATCTGTTTTCACAGATCCCCGGTGAGGACCTGTCGCAGATCGCGCAGATCACCGACGAGGTGCAGTTCGAAGAGGGTGACGAGGTCTTCCACGAGGGCGACCCGGGCGACACGCTCTATTTCGTCATCGAGGGCAAGGTGCGCATCCACACGGGCGGCGACGAGCTGGCGGTGCTCGGCGAGCGTCAGGTGTTCGGCGAGATGGCGCTGCTCGACAGCGAGCCGCGCTCGGCGTCGGCCTCCGCCATGCTCGACCTGACGCTGCTCAAGATCCACCGCGACGACTTCAACGAGATCCTCGCCGAGAAGAGCGAGATCGCGCAGGGCATTATCAAGGTGCTGACGCGGCGCCTGCGCAACACCCTCGATCGTCGACGAGCCGGCGGCTTGCCGGCCGAACGGACGGACCCGCGCGTCAAGGCCGGTTGAAGCGCCGCCGGCGCGGCCTCGTCGTAGATCACCGGGTACACTGCCGGGTAGATACTGGCGGGTGAAACCTGGCGGGCGCGTGCCTGTTGGTAGCATGATGTAGGCACCGCCCCGGGGAGGACCCATGCGTCTCGTCGTCACGCCACTGCTCGCCGCGCTCGTGCTCGCGCTCGGCGCCGCCCCTGCCCTCGCCGACGAAAAGAAGGACAAGGGCAAGGGCAAGGACCCGGGCAACTTCGACGACCTGTTCGGCGCGCCACCGCCCAAGAACAACCTCGAGGAGATGAAGAAGGCCACCGAGGGCGTCGGCAACAAGAGCTCCGGCACCGGCCTGGCGCCCAAGGAGGACGAGACCGACCCGAACGCGGGCGTGCAGCTCCTCAAGGTGTTCGCCGCCGAGAGGATCAACCAGGACAAGAAGCTCGGCTGCACGCCCGGCGGGCGCGACAAGAAGAAGCTGGTGGACTGGACCTTCGACGAGGTGCCGGCCAAGGCCAACGTCGGCTTCGAGGTGTGCCTGACGCTCGCCTCCAAGGCCGGCCGTGAGATGAACATGAACGTCGCCATCGTGGACGCGCGCAACCAGCGCGTCGCCAAGGCCTCCGACGTCATCGACTTCCGGAGCCGGCCCAAGATCGACCACGTGCTCGAGTTCCCGCCGCCCCTGTTCAAGAACGCAGGCCAGCACTTCTACGTGGTCGACCTCGACGGCAAGGAGGTGGGCCGCCTGCCGCTGTTCATGGTCAACCTGGAGGGCGCGGCCGCGCCGGCACCGGCGCAGGGCGCTACGCCCGCGACCGGTACACCGCCGCCCACCGAGGGCAAGATCACGGACAAAGAGCCCGACGCGCCCTGATCGACGGCGTCATAGCTTCTTGAGGTGGACCTCGGCCTCGCGCGCCGGGTCGGTGCTCGGCGCCAGCTCGAGCACGCGCGCGAAGTGCAGCTTGGCCTCGTCACCCTTGCCCTGCACCTTGTGCAAGACGCCCATCTGCAGGTGCGCCTTGGCGTGCCGCTCGTCGATCTTGAGCGCGCGCTCGAGCAGCTCCTCGGCCTCGCGCATCTCACCGGCCAGAAAGTGCTCGACGCCCTTCTTGTAGTGCTCGTCGGCCTCGTTGATCAGCTCGACCTCGAAGAACACGCGGCCGACCACGTTGACGAGCGCGGCGCGCAACAGGCCGGTCCAAAAGAACGTGGCCGCCTCGAACGCGACCAGCGCGCCGACCGGGATGTCGGGCAGCACGGGCTTGCCGGCGCGCTTGATGCGCACCTTGTTGTAGCGGCCGCGATCGACCCAGTACTGCACGCTCTTCTTGAGCCGAGCCACCGCCTCCTGGGCGTTCTCCCCAGCCACCTCGAGGTTGAAGCGGGGCGGCTCGCCCTCGCGCTTGCCCTCGCTCGCGGGCCGCTGCTCGGGCGGAAGTTGCTCGGGCGGAACCTGTTCGGGCTGGCTCATGGCGACCTCCACGGCACGGTAGGCGCGGCTGAGCGCCGGGCAATCCCAGGTTGCGCAAACGGCGGGCCGGTGGCAACACCGCCCGGGAATCAAGGGACTCATGGCTCACTCGACCTGCTTGCGGCTCGTCGTCAACAAGGACTTCCCTGAACCGCGCAAGATCCAGCGCGCGGTCGAGATCCTCGAGCGTGGCGGCGTCATCGCCTACCCCACCGACACCACCTACGGCATCGGCTGCAGCATCTTCGACAAGCACGCGCTCGACCGCATCTACCTGCTGAAGGGCCTCAAGCGCGACCACCTGCTGTCGATCGTGGTGCCCGACCTGTCCGACATCGCGCGCTACGCGCTCGTCGAGAACGAGGCGTATCGCATCATGAAGCGCCTCTTGCCGGGGCCCTACACCTTCATCCTGCGCGCCACGCCGGAGGTGCCGCGCGTGTTGCAGAGCAAGCGCAAGACCGTCGGCATCCGCGTGCCCAACCACCCGGTGACGCTCGCGGCCGCGCGCGCCTTCGCCAAGCCCATCATCTCGACGTCGACCACGGTCAACCACAAGACCTTGCTGAACGCCGACGAGATCAACCTGCACATGGGGCACGGGCTCGACGCCATCGTCGACGCCGATCACATCGATCGCCCGCCCTCGTCGGTGGTCGATCTCACCGGGCCCTACCCGGTGGTGGTGCGCGAGGGCGCCGGCGATCTGAGCTGGACTGCCGTCTGAGCTGGCAGGCGGTTACTGCACGAGCGGATGGGAGCGCAGCACCGCCGACTGATCGGCGGTGAGCGTGGTGCTGTCCTCGACCGCGAAGAACATCAGGTTGTCGCGGATGCTGGCGGCGTCCTCGTAGGTGTCGTCGATCTCGTCGAAGATCGGGTCGGCGCCGAACACGCTCGATTCGCGGGTGTGGTAGAGGCCGAGGAAGTGCCCCAACTCGTGGGCCGCCACGGTGCCGAGCCGCGTGCCGCTGCCCGCCGCGAAGCCGGTGGCGATGACCACGCCCGCGTGCGACGAGCCCTGCACGAAGGCCGGGCCCGACAGGCCGCCGGCGAGCCCCCCGATGGAGGCGCCCACCTCGCTGGGGCCGATCCTGCACGTGAAGGCCTCGACCACGAACAGGTCGAGCCCGAGTGACGGCGCCGCGCCGGTGCGCAGCAGGTCGAACAGCTCGCCGCCGGCGCACACGTCGTCGACCAGGTCGACCACCTGCCACTCGACGGGAGCGTCCTGGTAGCTGACCGGGCCGACCTCGATGTCCGCCTGCGCGTAGCTCTGGCGGATGACCGTGAGCGCGTCTTGCAGGAAGGAGTCATCGGGCGCGGTGGCCGCCGTCAGGCCGCGCGCGCCGGTCAGGTGGAGGTTGAGCGGCAAGCTGCCCTGCTCCCGCACGGGGCTCGCCAGCACCACCACCCGTACCGGGCGGTCGAGGGGGGCGGGCGTCGGCGCCGCCTCGCTGCCCGGCGTGAAGTGCCCGACCACCAGACGCCAGGTGCCGTCGGCGGCGCTGACCCGCGGCGTGTTCGGCACGAGGAAGGCGCCGCTCTGGGGCGAGGCGAACACACGATTCATGGAGAACACCTGCGCCGGGAAGCCCTGCGCGAAGGCGCGGTGCGTCTCCGGCAGGCTGCTTGGCTCGGTGTCGTCGACGACCGCGGCGCCGTCTGGCGAGACGGCCCGCCACAGCACCACCACCGCGTCGGGCTGGCCCCACACCCGCACCTGCAAGGCGCCGAGGCCGGACGCCACCTCGACGACGATGTCGCCGGTGAGCCCGCCGCTGGTGCCGAGCAGGCCGAGATCGAAGACCTCGACGTCGCCCGGCAGGGTCGCGGCGAGCGCGCCGTCAGCGGGGGGAGCGTCGCTCGGGTCGGCGGCCGGCGCCGACGGGGCGGCGACCGTGAGGCGCAGCGGCCCCTCGACGGGCGGCGGCGGCGGCGGACAGGCGGCAAGGGCAGGCAGCGCGCACGCGAGGAGGGGGGCGAGACGCAGCACGCGCGGGCAGTGTCACATGTGGGCGGCGAGCGCCGCTACCGCGCGCGGCAGATCGGCGCGCACCACGCCGTCGCGGCCGCGCGCGCACGAGACCACCAGAAAGCAGCCGCTCTCGACGGTGGCGACCCACACCACCGACGACGACAGCACGACACGCAGGCAGGTGTCCTTCGGGATCATGGGCGCGACCGTCGCGATGGAGGCGCCGAGCAGCGCCAGCTCCTCGTCGTCGCAGCCGGCGACACCACAGCTATCGACACGCTCGCCCTCGTCGTCACAGAAGATGGCGCCGCGCACCACCGGCTCGTGCTCCGCGAGCAGGGTCTCGAGGATCGAGCGAAACGGCACGGCGCCTTTTAGCAGCGAACGCGCGGGCGGAGACCCGCCGCGGGGCGGGCTGATCCGCATCGGTCGTTTCGGGGACCAACGTGTGGGCGTTCGTGATACAAGGTGGGTAAGGTAGGAGTCCTGGTCCGATCGGGACGGAGGTTGAGGGTTGCCCGCCAAGGAGCCGTTCCGGTCGCTGCTCGAGGAGGCGCGCGCTGCCGACCGCAGGGCTGCGCCGCCGCCAGCCCCACGAGCGCCCGTACCGCTCGCCCAGCGCCTCGATCAGATGGTGCTGGCTGGCGGCACGCCCGCCCGCGGCACGCCCATCCCGGCCCTCGAGGGCGCCTTCGACGGCAGAGCGGCGCATCGCTCGTTCGCCGACGAGCTGTTCGAGGCGCTCGACCTGCCGGGCGAGCAAACCCGCCGCCTGCCTGCCGGCGGTGATGTCGACGCGGCGCTGCAGGACAGCCTGGCGGAGCTCGAGGCCACCATCGAGATCCCGGCGCAGCGCCGCTTGCCGGCGCGCGACCAGCCCGTGACGACCGACGTGCGGCAGGCGGCGCCCGCGCCGGCGGCCCCAAAGCCCATCGACCTGAAGCCCATCGAGCTGCCGCGCCCGCCGCCGCTGCCGCCGGCGGCGCGCCCCAAGCCGCGCGTCGCGGCGCGCATCGAGCCGTTGGCCACGCACGCGCCGCCGCCGATGCTCTCCGACGCCGCGCCGCCGCCGCGCGTGCTGCAAGTGCTGGGCGAGGAGAACACCATCCCGGGCCTGCCGCCCGCGCCGCGCTCGTCGTCGAGCGACAAGGTGACGCGTCCGAGCGACCTGTACCGCCTGCAGCTCGAGTTCGAGGACACGCCGGCGCGCCCCCTGCCCCGCGTGGCGTTCGTGCCGCCGCCGCCGCTGCCGCCCTCGGCCAAGCGCCCGCCCAAGAAGGGCAGTGCGCCCAGGAGCGCAGACGCGCTCGACGACCTGCACGAGCTGGAGGCGATCGACGACCTGCGCGCCATGGCCAAGGCGCTCGGCCTCGACGGCGTGGGCGACGTCTCCATTCCGTCGCTCGAGGGCATGCCCGTGCTCGAGACCACCGCGTCGACGGCGCCGCTGCCGTCGTTCCCCGAATTCGAGGAGCGGTTCGCCAACAGCGTCGAGACGGTGTTCCCCGAGAAGCGCAGCGGCCACGCCGGCGCCAAGGCGACGCGGCCCGCGCTCTCGGGCGGCAAGGCGGTCAGCCCGGTGATCGTCAAGATCCCGTCGCGCCCCAAGGTGAGCCTGGAGGAGCGCGAGCGCGCGCGCCGGCTGTACCTGAGCGCCGTCGATCTGCTCGGCAAGGGGGAACGCGCCGCCGCCGTGCAGCACCTGCACCTCGCCATCGAGCGCGACGACGGCATCCCGCTCTACCGCGACTTGCTCGAGCACCTCGAGGGCGGCTCGGCGGCGCCGCGCGCTTCGGATGCCCCCGCGCTCACGGTAGTGGGCCGCGACGGCAAGCGCTCAGCGCCCCGCGATCACTGGCGCAACGCGCGCCCGCGCTGACCCGCGCGCCAACGAGCCGCGATCACGAGCCGAGCACGCGCGCGAACATGGCGTCGACGTGGCGCAAGTGGTGCTCGACGCTGAGCAGACGATCGACGTCCGCGGCGGTGAGTCGCGTCGACACCTCGGCGTCGGCGGCGAGCTGCTTCTTGAAGTCGCCGCCACCGAGCGCGCAGCGCTGCACCCAGCCATAGGCCTCCTGGCGCGGCACGCCGCGCTCGACCAACGCCAGCAGCACTGCGCCCGAGCCGACGATGTCGCCTGCCGCCGCCAGGTTGTGCGCCATGCGTGCCGGGTCGACCACCAGGCCACGCACGAGCTTCTCGGTGCGCAGGAGCGCGAAGTGCAGCGCCGTGGTGGCGTCGGGCGCGATCACGCGCTCGACCGACGAGTGGGAGATGTCGCGCTCGTGCCAAAGCGCGATGTCTTCCAGCGCGGCACCGGCGTAGCCGCGCAGCAGCCGGCACAAGCCGGTCAGGTTCTCCGACAGGATGGGGTTCTTCTTGTGCGGCATGGCCGAGCTGCCGCGTTGGCCCTTGCCGAAGGGCTCGAAGGCCTCCTTGACCTCGGTGCGCTGCAGGTGGCGAACCTCGACGGCCAGCCGCTCGAGGCCGCCCGCGATGACGGCGAGCGTGGAGAAGAACACCGCGTGGCGGTCGCGTGGCACCACCTGCGTCGCCACCGGCTCGACCGTGAGGCCGAGCGAGGAGAGCGCTGCCGCCTCGACGTCGGGCGGCACGTTGCCGTAGTTGCCGACCGCGCCCGCGATCTTGCCGGTGCGCACCTCCTCGAGCGCGGCCAGCAGTCGCGCGCGTCCGCGTGACAGCTCCGCCCATGACGAGAGCAGCTTGAGCCCGAAGGTGGTCGGCTCGGCGGCCTGGCCGTGCGTGCGCCCGAGGCACGGCGTCATCTTGTGCTCGAGCGCGCGCTCGCGCAGCGCCGCGGGCACGCGATCGAGCGCACCGAGCACCTCGGTGCCGGCCTCGCGCAGCAAGAGCGCGAACGCGGTGTCGACCACGTCGGACGAGGTCATGCCGAAGTGCAGCCAACGCGCGTCGTCGCCGAGCAGCTCCTCGCATGCCTGCAGGAACGCGATCACGTCATGCTGCGTGGTCTGCTCGAGCTCGGTCTGGCGCGCCGCGAGCGCGGCCGTGTCGATGTCCCGCGCCCGTGCGGACAGCCGCGCCGCCGTGCCGCCGGGCACCTGCCCGCGCGCCTCCCAGGCGGCGGTCACCGCGATCTCGACGTCGAGCCAGACGCGCAGGCGGTGGGCATCCGACCAGAGGCGCACCAGGGTCTCGTGGCTGTAGCGCGGGATCATCGGGGGCTCCGGGTGCGGGAGGTCGCCGTGGCGAAGAGCGCGAGCTGTGCCTCGAGCGCGCGATGGCGGGGGGCGGGGACCACCTCGACGGCGGCCGGCGCCGCGGGGATCACCTCGTCGGCGGCCGCAAGACGAACGGCCAGGCCGGCGCCACTCGGGCGCTGTCGCCGCACGCGCAGCCAGCCGGTGGGGTGGTGCTGGGGCGCGCATGCGACCTCGACATCGGCGCCGTCGAGCACGGCGCGCGCGGCCGCGAGCGCGAGCGCGGGCGTGTTGTTGACCTCGGAGAGGTGCCCGAGCAGCACGCGCGACCATGTGGGCCGGCGCGCCTGCGCCAACAGCGCTGCACCCTGCTCGTTCGACAGGTGACCGCGCGCGGAGGCGATGCGCCGCTTGAGGTGGATCGGGTAGGGGCCCGAGCGCAGCATCTCGGCGTCGTGGTTCAGCTCGACCAACACGGCCTGGCAACCGGCCAGCGCCTCCACGATGGTGGCGTCCGGCTCGCCGAGGTCGGTGCAGACGCCGAGCCGCTCGTCGCCGTCGTCGATGACGAAGCAGACCGACCCCGGCGCGTCGTGCGCGGTGGCGAGCGGCAGCACCGACAGGCCGGCGACGTCGAGGCGCGCGCCAGGCGCGATCGAAGCGTGGTTGTGCAGCGCACCGGAGCGGGCGCAGAAGCGCCGCGTCGCCTCGGTGGCGTAGCTGGGCACGCCGAGCGCGCCGGCGAGAGCGCGCGCGCCCTTGACGTGGTCGCTGTGGCCATGGGTCACCAACAGCGCGCGCACGTCGGTCAGCTCGAGGTCGAGCGCGTGCAGGCGGCGCTTCAGCTCGCGCGGCGCGTAGCCGGCGTCGACCAGCACGGTGGTGCCCCCGCCCTGCACCACCAGGGCGTTACCCTTGCTGCCGCTGCCGAGCACCGCGAAGCGCACGGGCCCCTGTACCACGCGATTCAGGGAGCGGGAGCGGGCGCGGGAGGCGGCGCCGGCGCCGGCGCCGGCGTGGGTGGCGGCGCCTCCGGCGCGGGCGCCGCCGCTGCGGCTTGATCGATGAGCACGAACTCGACCCGGCGGTTCTTCTCGCGGCCACCCGGCGTCTCGTTGCTCGAGATCGGCTTCGCCTCGCCGTAGCCGACGGCCTCGAGGCGGTCGGCCGGCACGCCGCGCTTGATCAGGTAGGTGCGCACGCTGTTGACGCGCTCCTGCGACAGCCACTGGTTGTAGCCGTCGGTGCCGACGCTGTCGGTATGCCCCTCGATGCGCACGCGGCCGATCTCGGGGTTGTCGATCAAGGTCTTGGCGATCTCGTTGATCAGATCGAAGCTGTCGCGCCGGATGTCGGCCTTGCCGAACTCGAAGTAGATCTTCTCGAGCGCGAACACCTTCTTCTTGGTGATGACGATGCGCGCGTTGTCGGGGCAGCCGTCCTCGTCCTTGTCGCCGTCCTTGTCCTCCGGCTCGTTCGGACACTCGTCCTCGCCGTCCTTGATCTCGTCACCGTCGTTGTCGTCGTCGGGACAGCCGTCCAGATCCTCGTAGTCGTCCTTGTCCTCGGGGTCGTAGGGACACTTGTCGTCCTTGTCGAGGATGCCGTCGTCGTCGTTGTCGAGGTCGGGGCAGCCGTCCTCGTCCTGCCACTCGTCGTCGTCCTCCGGCACTTCGGGGCACTTGTCCTTCTCGTTGGCGATGCCGTCGCCGTCGGCGTCTGGGGGGCAGCCTTGCTGCTCGGGCACGCCGGGGATGTTGGGACAGCGGTCGTCGACGTCGAGCACGCCGTCGCCGTCGTTGTCGGGATCGGGGCAGCCGTCGCTGTCCTCGAAGCCGTCCTTGTCCTCCGGGTCGTCCGGGCACTTGTCGACGTCGTCGAGGATGCCGTCGTCGTCGCGGTCGCGATCGCGTGGCGCCCAGCGGAAGGCGGCGAACACGCGCAGGTCGGGCGTGCCGAAGCCGGCCACGACGCCCACGCCGGCGCCAGCGGTGACGCGCACCAGGTCTTTCACCACCTCCCAACTGCCGCCGAACAAGAGCTCGATGGGGCTCTCGCTGGTGCTGGCGAGCGGGTGCAACAGCGAGGTGCCGCCCGACAGCGAGGCGTCGAGCTCGAGCGGCACGCCCGCCGCGTCGGCGAGGTCGTAGCCGGCGCCCACGCGCCAGGTCAGCTCGTGGCCCACCTGCAGGCCATAGGTCACGCTCTCGGGGCGCAGCCGCGCCGCCAGGTTGGCGGCCACGCGCACGCCGAGCAGCTCGCGCGACGCCGCCACCTCGGGCACGAGCGTGAAGAAGCCCTCGCCCGCATAGGCGTCGCGCGGGAAGCCCGTGGGGAAGGTGATGGCGGGAATGACCGCCAGGTCCACGCCCTGCATCTCGGTGGTGAGCACCTGCAGCTTGGGCGCCAGGCGCGCATCGCCGACGGCGAAGGCGGACAAGGGCCCGAGCGCGAGCCCGGGAACACCGTCGCCGCGGCTCTGGAACAACACGAGCGGCAGCTCGCCGCCGAGCTCGAGCCACTCGAGCAAGGTCACCGACACCACCGCGCTCGCTCCCACCCGGTGGGCCACCAGCGAGCCGACGCGCGTGGTGGTGCCGCGGAAGTCGCGACGGTTGAGCACCAGCGGGTTGAGCGCGTAGCCGAGCCAGAGCGCGGCGTCCCAACTGCCGGGCGTGTCGATGGCCGCCCACTCGACGTCGAAGATGCCGTCGCGGTCGAGCGCGGGCCGCAGGCGTTCTACCGGGAAGGTGGGGGTCGCCTCTTGCGCGCGCGCCCCGAGCGCGAGCGTGCCGGCGAGCAGCAGGGCCGCGAGCAGCAGGGCCGCGAGCGATCGGTGGACGGCGCCCCAGGTCATGCGCGGCGCACCCGTCGGCGCGTCAGGCCAAGGACGAGCGCGAGCGCCGCCCAAGCCTCGGCGCCGGCGCCGGCCGCGCAGTTGACGCCGCCGCCCGACGCCTCGAAGCGCGGCGCGTTACAGGCGTCGACCTCGTCGACGCCGTCGCTGTCGCCGCGCGCCTTCACCGAGATGGAGTCGCCCGGACCGGGGCGGGCGCCGCCGCACAGCACGATGCGATCCTCGCCCTCGAGGTACCAGCCGGTGGCGGTCGCGCACTGCTCCGCACCCGTCAGCCGCGTCAACAGCTCGGCCTCGTCGGAGCCGGCGCGCGTCAGCTCGACCAACACCGCGTTCGGGCTGTCGGGCGGCTCGGCCAGGCGCACGGAGTCGACCGCGGCGATGAAGGCTGCGATGTCGATCATCGAGCGGCGGAACGACTGGTTGCAGATGGAGTCGGTGCGCGAGTTGCCGATGGCGTCGGCGAGCGCGTAGTAGCGCCCACCCGCGTCAGCCACACAGCACGGCAGGTCGCCGCGGGCCGGCGCCGTGTCGGGCGCGCAGGTCTCGCCGGGGCCGACCGCGTTCGACAGCCCACCCGACGAGAAGCAGACGTCGGCGCCGCCGGTGGGCAGACCGTCGCCGCCGACCAGGCAGCCGGCAGGCGTGATGGCGCCCGCCTCGCCGATGCCGCCCGCGACCACGGCCACCTTGACGTCGGGGTCGGCGGCGACGAGCGCGTCGGTGTAGAGCGCGACCGGCGAGAGCGCGTCGGGCTCCTGGTAGCAGCGCGAGGAGGGGACGTTGATGAAGTGACCGGGGAACTCGCCGCACACCTCGCCGTCGTTCTCGTTGCCGAACACCTCGAGCATGTCGCCCAGGCCGTGGCTGCAGTCCTCCTCGTCAGTGAGGAAGATGACCACCAGCGCGGCGTCCGCGCGGCGGAACAGCTCCAGATCGCCCGCGCACGACGGGTTTCGGTCGGAGGCCGGGTCGAGGAACAAGTTGACGGCGTCGAGGCCGCGCTCGATGGGAGAGCCGTAGGTGGCGACGTTGGCGAGCGTGCTCGAGAAGCGCGCCGCCAGGTCGTCGTTGGCGGCATCGGTGTCGTCGAGGTCGGCGCGCGCCAGCACCTTGCGCATGGTGCCGCCGGGTGCGCTGTCGGGCTGCAGGCAACCACGCTGCGGACGGAAACCCCAAGCGTCGCCGCCTTGCGCCGACGGCACGCGGTTGTCGCACAGCCCGACGTCGGTGGTGATGACGCCGACGCGGAAGTCGTTCTCGAAGGCCGCCACCAACTGGATGAAGCCGCACTGCGCGAGCGGGCCGTTGCCCTGGTAGAGCGCCGGCGCCGGGTTCTTGAGCTCCTCTGGGATGTTCTGCAGGTCCTGCAGCGGACAGGCGGCGGGATCCTGGTTCAAGAAGTTGTCGGCCAGGTTCTGCTGCTCCTCGGCCATCGAGCCCGAGTTGTCGACGACGATCAGCACGTCGGCCGCACGCTCCGTCGGCACCTCGATGTCCGACTCGATGGTCTTGACGCAGTAGTCGGTGGCCTCCGGGATCTCCGGCGGCCCGGCGCTGCAGCCGAGGCACGCGAGCAAGGAAACGGCACCGATGCGACGCATGGGAGCTCCGGTGCCTGGTTGTAACGCGAAGCGCTACTGCGGCGCTCGTTTCGGACCCTGGTCCCGGCACGGCGAGCCCGCGGTGAGCGGCCGCGCGCGGTTCAGGGTTGCTTCGGGTCCGCGCAGCAGCGGAAGCCGAGCGTCGGCGCGCTGGTGCGCGGGCCGAGCGAGCGTCGTGCCGAGCAGCGCGACGCGAAGTCCGGTCGGTCGGCGGCGCCGCCCTTGGCGATACGCTGACCGCCGCTCTGGTCGGCCACCCACTCCTCCGCGTTGCCGGCCATCATGAAGACCTTGAAGCCGCTCCTGCACTTCTTGAAGGAGCTGGCTGGTGCCAGCGCGCGCGGCTTGCCGTCGGCGTCTTCGGTGTTGCACACCTCGGCGTCGTACAGGTCGCCGTAGGGGAAGCGCGAGGAGCCGGGGCCCTTGCAGGCGCGCTCCCACTCGCGCTCGCTGCACAGCCGCCGGCCGACGGACTCACAGGCGTTCTTGGCCGCTTGCCAGGAGACGCCGGTGGTCGGCAGCGAGTCCTTGCCGTTTGGCTGCTCGTAGTACTCGACGCAGAAGGCGCCCATGTCGACGGCGCCGGCGTCGAGCTCACCGTAGTTGCGCATCGGGTCAGACGCGGTGGAGCCGAAGGTGAACTTGCCGGGGGCGACCAGCGCCATGCCGCGTGGGCAGCTCAGGTCGGCCAGCGCCACCGTCGCGTCGGGCTTCGGCGGCTCGGGCGGCGTGACGTCCGGCTTGGGCACGTCGGGCTTGGGCACGTCGGGCTTGGGCACGTCAGGCTTGGGCACGTCCGGCTTGGGCACGTCGGGCTTGGGCACGTCAGGCTTGGGCACGTCAGGCTTGGGCACGTCGGGCTTGGGCACGTCGGGCTTGGGCACGTCCGGCGCGACCGCGACGACGGCGGTGCCGGCATCGGCGGCCGCCTCGGCAGCAAGCCCGGCGTCGGCGCTCGGGGTTAGCGCCGGGATCGGCACATCGTCGGGCTTGCCCGGCAAGACCAGCGCGCGGTCGTCCTTGTCCGTCGGTCGCCGCGTCGCGATCTTGCCGACCACGACGATGCCGATGACCGTGGCCGCGATGACCAGCGCCACCAACAGCGGGCTCGGCCCGGTGCGCGAGCGGGTGGGCGGCAGCACCGGGCGCAACACCGGTGGCGGCGCCACCACCGGCGGCGACAGTGGCTCGCTCGCGTGCAGGCTCGGTGAGCTGCGCTCGCGCGCCGCGCGCAAGACGTCCGCCGACAGCGTGTCCTTCAAGCTGTCGTCGTCCTCGATGGGCGGCGGCGCCGCGGCAGACTTCGGCGGGGGCGCGCCGGCCACCGGCGGGCGTGGCCGGCTCGCCGAGGCCTCCTGCGAGCGCACCCGGTCGGCAACCAGCGCCGCGCGCGGCCCTTCGTCCATCAGCTCTTCGGGGTGCGACTTGAGCGCCGTGACCGCGTCGTGGATCTCGCTGTCGGGCGTGGGCGCCGGCCGCCCGCGATCGCCGCTGGTCGACGACGGCAGCGCGGCGGGCGCAGAGAGCGCGCGGCGCTCGGCCGTGTCCTCGTCGCTGTCGTCGTCGCCCGACAGCACCACGCGCCGCTCGAGGGTGCCGTCGTGGACGTCGGGCAACGGCGGCGGGATCAGGTTGGCGTCGCGTTCGTCGGAGTAGAGCGCCTCGACCAGGGCCTCCGGGCTCTTCGGCCTGCCCTGCCCATCGACCAAGCGACCGCCGCCGGACGCCGCCGCCGGGCCGACCACGATCTCCTTGGGCAGCGGTGCGCCGCGCGGCGCTGTGTCGAGGTCGGAGGTGCCGGGCGCCTCGTCGAGCGTGTCCTCGGGGTTGGACGACGACACCGCCATCAGGCGCACGGCCGCTTCGGCCAGCTCGCCCGACGTGGGGTTGGTGGGCGGCGCCGGCGGCGGCTGCGTGCTGGCGCCGTCGAGCAGCACCACCTGGCTTTGGCCGATCTCGATGATGTCGGACGGCTCGCGCGGCGGCTCCGAGGTCTCGCCCACCTCGGCGCCGGGCGGCGGACCCCCGGGATACGCGTCAAAGGAGGGCCCGGTCTCGGGCGGCGGCGGCGGCGGCGGGCGCCCCGTGCCGGGTGGCAGCTGCATGCCGACCGCGGCGCCGGGCGGCTGGGCGGCGGGCGCCGCCGCCCCCTGGCGCACCGGCGGCGGCAGCGGGCCCGTCAGCGCGCCGAGCGCGGCCTCGAGCTCGCGCGCCATGTCGCTGGCACGCGCGAAGCGTCCGTCGGGGTGCTCGGACATGGCCTTGCGCACCATGCCGTCGAGGCGCGTGGGGAGCTGCTCGAGCGCGGCCGTCAGCGCGCGCGAGTAGTGCCCTTCGAAGACCAGGCCGGTCAGCATCTCGCACAGGACGACGCCGAGCGCGTAGACGTCGACGCGCCCGTCGATGTTCTGCGCCTCCACGCGCAGCTCGGGCGCGATGTAGGGGAAGGCCTTGGTCTTGGTCTTGGCGATGCCGAGGAAGGGCTTGAGCGGCAGCGCCTTGACGAGGTGGAAGTCGGTGATCTTGAGGACATCGGGCAGCACCACGATGTTCTCGGGGCGCAGGTCGCCGTGCCACGTGGTCTTGTGCGCGTAGTCGAGCGCGGCGGCGAGCTGGTGGAAGATCGGCACCAGCTCCTCGGCCGAGAAGGGCTGCCCCTTCTCGTGACGCAGCCGGATGATCTTCCTCAGCGTCAGGCCCTCGAGCAGCTTCATGGTGTAGAAGCGCCGGTTGCCCTCGTGGCCCTCGTCGTAGATGCGCACGATGTTCGGGTGCTGCAGCTTGCGCGCGGCCTTGATCTGCTTGGAGAAGTTCTTCTGCTCCTCGTCGGTCTGCAGCAGGTTGGCGGTGATGGCCTTCAACGCCACGTCGACGTCGATCTCGAGGTCGCGCGCGCGATAGACGGCGCCCACGCCGCCCTGCCCGAGCAGCTCGGCGATCTTGTAGCGGCCGGCCACGGTCTCGCCGGGGACGAAGATGCTGGCCGGCTGCGCGGTCTGCGACGGTCGGCGCGGCGGGCCGATGACCTTGCCCGCCTCGTCGATGAAGCCCTGCCCGCACACGCTGCATTTCTGCGCGTTCTCCGGGTTGTACGAGCCACAGCGGAAACAGAGCAAGGCGGGCGTCCCCCGAGGGAATGGGGCGTTCTAGCAGGTTGCCGGCGAACGTGAACGGCGAAGCGACGTCGGCGGCTTGCCGAGCGTGCCGGATCTCACCCTGGCGTCACCCGGTCGAGCCGAAGCCGCCCGCCTGCCGCTCGGTCCCGGGCAGCTCGGCGACCACCTCGAGGCCGAGCGCCGCCACCGGCGCCACCACGAGCTGCGCGATCCGCATGCCGCGCGAGACCGTGAAGGGCTCGGTGCCGGCATTTGCCAGGATGACCTTGACCTCGCCGCGGTAGTCGGCGTCGATGGTGCCGGGCGCGTTCAGGCAGGTGACGCCGTGCTTCCAGGCCAGGCCGGAGCGCGGACGCACCTGCCCCTCGTAGCCGTACGGGATGGCGAGCGCGACGCCCGTCGGCACGAGCGCGCGCCCGCCGGGCGGCAGCAGCATCGGCTCGACGTTGGCGGCGACCAGGTCGAGGCCGGCGGCGCCGTCGGTCTGCCGGCGCGGCAGCAGCAACTCCTGCGACGCGCGGTCGCCGTTTCTTGCGGCGTCGTCGACGAATTGGATCAGGAGGGCGGGGTGGGACATGGCGAGCGACTGCTAGAACGCCCGGCGCTGGATCGCCAGGCAGGGTTTGCGCGCCTCGTTCCGCCTCGGCCGTGCTCGACTACGGCACCTCGGCGACACAGACGCCCTCGCGGCACACCACCGTCGTCGGCGGGCAGTTCGGCGTGGAGTCGCACGCCTGCTCGCGACACCGGTCACAGACCTCCTGTGAGGCCGCCTCCAACGCCGCCGTGAACTCGCAGGTGCTGGTCTTGAGCACCGCCACTGGGCACCACACCTCGACGAAGGTCGGTTCGAACGGGCAGTGCACCCGCACGTCGCCGAGCAAGGTGCAGTCGTCGGGGGTGGTGCAGCCGCTGCGCGCGCCGACGAGCGCCTGCTCGATGGCGTCGGCGGCTTCGGCCTCGAGGTCGGCGCAGGTCGCGACCGCGCCGCCGCAGGGTTCCACCGGTTCGACGGCCGACGCCGTGCAGCCGGCGTCGAACGGGTCCACGCCGGCGTCCGCGGGACCGCCATCCTCCGCGGTGCCCGCATCGATGGGCGCCCCCCAGGGCTCGCAGCCGACGCAGAGGAACACCGCCCCGACGATTGCCCGCATGCCACTCCCTCTACGGCTCCGGAAGCTTGTGCACCCCGACCTCGGCCCCTCGCTTGCCCTTCCAGAAGCCCGCCGCGCCGCACGACGGGCAGAAGAAGCCGTCGGTCTTGTCGTCGAGCGTATCAACCGGGATCTCCTTGCCGCACGCAGTGCAACGGACGTCCTTCATGCGACGCCTGCGGATCGGGATGATCACCCACGCGACCAAGGCTGCCACCGCCGCGCCCGCCACCGCCACTCCCATGACGGCGACCGAGATCATCTTGAGCGTGGGCCCGCGGCCCTCGTCTTCGCCGGGCACCGGGAAGGGATCCTCGATGCGATCGCGATCCGCCTCCGGCGGCACGGACGCGCGCGCGGGCGCCACCACGCCCGCGCCGTCCGACGTGAACGACCAGGCCTCGCCGACCGCCAGAGACGTCGACACGGGGCGGACCTCGAGCGTCGTGGGCGCGCCCGCGAGCAGCGGCATGCCCTGCTCGCACACGTCGATGCGGCCGAGCCCGTAGACGCCGGCGAAGCGCACGTCGACGAGAGCGGTGGTGTTGTTGGCGACGTCACGCACCAACAGGGCCGCCAGCTCGGCCGAGCCGTCGACCGGCTCGAAGGCCACCTGGTGCGTCAGATAGTTGCCGCAGCCGGGCCGATCGCGCTCCTCGAGCGGCTTCAGCCACAGCGCGCGCAGCCGCGGCGCGGCCGGTGCGGTGCCGGCGGAGGGAGCGCCCTTGCTCAGGTCGAGCACGTCTTTGGGCAGCGTCTCGTTGGTGCGCAGGATGCCGAGGAAGCCCAAAAAGCCCTCGGGGGCGCGCACCCGCGCGAGGCGGCTCTGCGAGGGCACGGGCTCACCGGCGACGGGCAGCTCCTCGACGGTGGGCGGCGTGTCGGACGCGAGCACGCGACCCGGCTTGGCCGCGTCGCGCACGAAGGTGTCGACGTGCGCGCCGTCGTGAAGCCACACGGGCACCGCGCCGCCCGTCGCCGCGCGCTCGAGGAAGCGGGCCGTCGGACAGCCGCACAAGACGCGCGGGCTCTTCTTCGGCCCGAGCGGGGGCTTCGCCTTGGCCTTGGCCTCGGGCACGGGCGCCGAGGCTATGGGTGGGGCTGGCGGCGGCTCTGCCGCGGCGCCCGACGCGAGCACCAGCGCAGACAATGCGCAGCAGAGGGGCAGACGCGGCACCGGCGACCTCCTCGTCCTCGCGATCAGCGAAGCGGGCTCGCGTGGGCGCTGGCGTTGCGGCCGCGCCCCTGGATGACGATGGCGCAGGCGGCGCCGCACATGGGGCAGAACAACTGCGTGCCTCCTTCGCCGGCCTCCACCGGCAGCGCCGCGCCGCAGGACGGGCACGGCGCCTCGAGCACCACGCGGCGGCGCAACCGCCCCAACCAGCCGAGCACGGCGGCAGCGCCGACGATGAAGGTCAAGCCGCCGCCGACCGTCAGCGGCACCACCATGGCGAGCGCTTGCTCATCCTTGGTGGCCGGGCGGCGGGTGCGCCTGACGGAGCGCAGACGGGCGTCGCCTTCGGCGTAGACCGCTGCCCCCTCGTCGCACAGGGTTGCGTCCCAGGTCTCGCCGTAGCCGACCTTGCCGGCGCGCTGCAACTCATCGAAGAAGAAGCCGTCGGTGCCATCGCAGCGGAAAGGGCGAGGCGCCGCGGACGGCGCATCTGGCGCGGTCGCCGGCGCCTGGCTTGGCTGGCCCGGCTGGGCCGCCATGACCGCTGCGACGACGAGCGTGAGTGCCGAAACGGTCATGCGCACCACACCTTAGCGTCCCGATCCCGGGGTGGAAACCGGATGTTCGACCGCGCCGACGGGCCCAGGGTTCCCTTACAGTGCGCCGGTGGCGGACACGCTCGCACCCCTACCCGTTCGCGTGCGCGGCCTCGCCGGCCGCGGCATGCCGACGAAGCTGGGGCCGCTCTTGTCGCGCTTCGCCGGGCGGTTCCTCGACGGCATCCCCTTTCCGGCCGCCGCCGCGGAGCGCCTCAGGACGGCATCGCGCGACGGCGCGGTGCTCGTCTGGGTGCACCGCGCGAGAAACCCCGTCGAGCACCTGGCGCTCGCGCGGGTGGCGCTGCGCGAAGCGCTGCCGCGCGCCCGCTACGTGGGCGGGCTCAACGTCGCCGCCTTGCAGCCCTTCTGGGCGCTGCCGGCGATCCTGGCGGGCGGGCGAGGTGCCGCGCGTGAGGAGCAGTTGCTCGAGCGCTGCGTCGGCGCCGGCCTGTGCGCCGAGGTGTTCTTGCGCCGGCCGCTCACCCTCTTGTCGGGCGGCACCTCGACGCGCGCGCGTTTCATCGAGGCGCTGGTGCGCGCGCAGCGCACGCTCGACCGCCCGATCCTGCTGGTGCCCGTGTTGCTCGCGCTCAAGCAGCGGCCCTCGAGCTTCGAGCCGACCACGCTCGACGCCATCTTCGGCACGGTCGAGGAGCCCGGCCTGTGGCGCGCGCTGGCGCGCGTCATGGTGGCGGGGCCGGCGGCGCGTTTCGAGGTGAGCGAGCCTATCGATCTGCGCGAGGTGCTGCGCGCCCAAGGTGCCGCCAAGGACGAGGTGGTCGCCAAGAAGGTGCGCTGGTCGATCCTGCACCACCTCGCGCGCGTCGAGCGCGTGGTGCACGGCCCGCTGCTCAAGAGCCACGGCCGGCTGCGGCTCGAGGTGTTGCGCGACGCCACGCTCGGCCGCTACCTCGACGGTGTTGCGCACGACACCGGCCTGTCGCGCGCGCTGCTCGACAAGCGCGCGGGCAAGTTGCTCGACGAGATCGCGGCGCGGCCCGACATCGACGTCACGCGCGCGGTCTCGCGCGTGCTCGACGCCGTGTGGCGGCGCATCTACGAAGGCATCCACGTCGAGCCGGCCGAGATCGAGCGCATTCGTCTGGCCGCGCGGCGCGGGCCCATCGTGCTGGTGCCGTCGCACAGGAGCCACATCGACTCGCTGGTGCTCGCGCAGGCGATGCTCAAGGCGGGCCTGATGCCGCCCTTGTTGGCCGCCGGCGAGAACATGAACTTCTTCCCGCTGGGCGCGCTGTTTCGGCGCTGCGGCGCCTACTTCCTGCGCCGCAGCTTCAAGGGCGATCCGCTCTACGTCGCGGTCTTTCGCGCCTACGTGAAGAAGCTGTTCACCGAGGGGTTCTCGCAGGGCTTCTTCATCGAGGGCACGCGCAGCCGCACCGGCAAGACGCTGCCACCCAAGCTCGGCCTGTTGTCGATGCTGATCGACGCCTTCCTCGACGCCAAGGAGCCCGACGCCGTCTTCGTCCCCTGCCACATCGCCTACGAGCGGGTCATCGAGGCGCGCGCGTACGCCGGCGAGCTCGGCGGCCAGGCAAAGGAGAAGGAGTCGGCGACCGCGCTGGTCAAGAGCGCGGGCGTGCTCGGCGGCCGTTACGGCCACGTCTTCATCGGCTTCGACGAGCCCATCTTCCTTGCCGAGCACCTGGCCGCGCGGGGCCTGTCACGTGACGGGGTCATCGACGACGACGCGCGCCGCGCCGCCGTGCAGACGCTCGGCCACAAGATCGTCTATGGCATCAACCGCGCGGGCATCGTCACCGCCACGGCGCTGGTCGCCGCCGCGCTGGTCGGCCTGCGGCTGAAGGGCCTCGACGAGGCGATGCTGCTCCAGACGGCGGGCGGCCTGTTCGTTCACCTCCGCAAGAAACCGGCGGGCTCGGTGCGCTTCGAGCCCGGCCTCGACGACGGCGACATCGAGCGCGACCTGCGCGCCGCGCTCGACCGTTTGGTGGGCGACGGGCTCTTGGTACGCACCAGCGCTGGCGAGCGCGTCATCGTGCAGGCGGCGGCCGACGCCGCGCTGCGCCTCGAGGTCTTCAAGAACCAGATCCTGCACCACATCGTGCCCGAGGCGATCATCGCGGCGGCGCTGGCCGCGTGCGGCGCGCGCCCGGGCGAGCCGGTGTCGCGCCGCGAGGTGGCGAGGGTCGCGCTCAAGCTGTCGCGCGCGCTCAAGATCGAGTTCATCTTCAAGCCGGGGACGAGCTTCCCCGAGCTGTTTCACGCCGCGGTCGACGCCGCCGCGGCGGCGGGCATCCTCGCGGCCAGCGGCGACGATCTGGTGCTCTCGACCGTCGATGTCGCGCGCGCGGCGCGGCGCTTCGCGCACGGCGTGATCGCGAGCTTCCTCGAGGCCTACCCGGTGTGCCTGCGCACGGCCATGGCCGGAGCCACGGCCGCGGCGGTCACGGAGAAGCAGCTCGTGCAGCGCATGCTGGACGCGCTCAAGGCCGCGGCTTTGACCGGGGAGCTGTTGTGGCCCGAGTCGGCCTCCAAGGCGAACGCCGAGAACGTGGTGGCGCTGCTGCTCGACCTCAAGGCGCTGGTACGCGACGAGCAAGCGCTGCGCCTCGACGCCGGGCAACGAGCGCCGGTCGACGAGCTGATCGCGCTGCTCGAGGCGGCGCGTTTGCGCCGCTAGTCCCCTACCGCACCCGACCGGCGCGCTTGTCAGCCGCCTGGGCCCTCGTCGCGTTCCGTGCCGGCGCCGGCGCCGCCTACGGCATCGGGTGCACGCACTCGTTCGGCCACGCCGGCTGCGAGCAGGACGCGGCGCACCTGGGCGCCGGCCGCCGCACCGGCCTTGGCGGCGGCCACGCGCGCGTCTGGATCCTCGGCGTTGGCGCGCGCGATCTCCTTTGGCCCGTCTTGCACTCGCACGGAGGCGAGGAAGGTGCTGCCGAGGCGCGACACCGACGAGGCCACCAGGTAGCGCGCGTCGCGAAAGCGCACCGCCAGCTCGTCCGGGCACGGCGCCTCGGTACATGCGGCCAGCTCACGGCGCACGGACAGCTCGTCGACCACCTCGAGGCCGGAGTCACGCGCGAGCGCGTCGCGTACGCGCGCCGTCAGATCCTCGACGTTCAGACCAGGGGCGTCGACCACGCGCACTGCCGCGGGCGGCGCGTCGAGCGGCGTCGTGCTCGGCGTGGCGGCGGTCGCGGGCGGAGCGCCGCGCCCCGCCGCCTTGTCGCCGGTGCACGACGCGGCGAGGATGGCAGCGGCAAACAGGTAGGGGCGGACCGACATGAGGCACCGAGCATCTTGGCTAGTGGTCTGCTGGTCAAGCGCCGTGCTGGCGGTGGCGAGCGCCTGCCGGACGCCCGCCGCCGACGTGCCGTCATCGAGCGCGGCGGACGCGTCGTGGACCATGGTGCATGTCGAGCGCGCGCAGCGGGCGCTGCGCGCATACGGGCTCGCGCTCCGGCCGCGCACGACGTCGATCGCGGTCCACGAGACCACCGCCTCCTTCGTCGCCGCCACCGGCCAGGAGCAGGCGGCGCTGCGCGCGTGGACCACGTGGGGCACCGTGCACCTGCTGCACCCGCGCCTGTGGGGCGACGACGGCGACGCGGTGCGCACGCAGCGCCTCACGCACGAGCTGTGCCACGCCGCCTTGCTGCACAGCTTCGCCGACGAACCGACGGCCATCGCGGCGCGCGTGCCGCGCTTCTTCACCGAGGGTGCGTGCTCCGTCGTCGCGGGGCAAGCGCGCGTGTCGCCGGTCGAAGTGATCGCGCGCGCCGCGGGCGCGCTGCCGCTCACCGTCGACTGGTTCGCACGCGACCCCGACGCCGCCTACGGCGCCGCGCACGCGCTGGCGACGCTGCTCGAGCGCGACTACGGCCCGCGCGCGTTCGCCACCGTGATGGAGGCCGCCGCGCGCGACGGCCGCGCCGGCTGCGTCGAGCGGGCGCTGCTCGCGTTGACCGGCGCGCCAAGCGTGCCGGCGCTGTGGCAGCGCGTGGTCGACAGCACGGTCGACAGGCCGGTCGACACTGCGACCCCCGCGCCCTAGGTTGACGGCATGCGTTGGGCGCTCGTCCGTGCGACCGCGGTGCTGCTGGCGCTGCCGCTGCTCGCCGCGCTGGTCGCGCGGCCGCCAGTGCCGGGCTTGGCAACGGTCCTCGGCGGACTCGGTTTCGTGCTTGGCTTCGCCGCGCGCTCGGCGCTGTTCGTGCTGTTCGTGCGCCGCGGGCTGGTCGCGGTCTCGCCGGGGGAGCGCGCGCGCGGCACGCTGCTCGGCAACCTCGCGGCCGGCCTGCTCGGCGCCGCGGTGGCAGCGCCGTTCGCCATCGGGCTCGAGGGCTTTGGGCGTGCCGCCATCTTCCTCGGCGGCGCCGCCGCGCTCGTGCCGGCGGCAGCGCTGGCGTTGAGGGACACGCGCGTACCGCGCGGCACGCGCGCGGTGCCGCTGTGGCGCTGGCTGGTGCTCGAGCATGCCCTGCCCGCCGGGCTGCTCGCCGCCGGTGCGGGCACGGGCGCGCTCTGGCTTCGGCTGCACCTGCTCGACGTGGTGCCCCCGGGCGAGCTGGCGCGCCACCTCGGCGGCACCACGTGTCTGTACGCGCTGCTGCTCGGCCTCGGTGCCACCATGAAGGGCTTCGCCGAGGTGCGCCATCGCTTGGTCGTCGTCACGCTGCCCTCCTGGCAGACGCCCGGGCCGCTCTTGCCGGGCGTCGCGCTCGGCGTCGCGCTGCTGCTCACCGCGCCGCTGTTGCCGTCGCTGCCGTACGCGACGGTGCTCGGGCTCAAGGTCGCGCTCGGGCTCGTGGTCGGTGGCGCGCTGGCGGCGCTCGGCGCGCTGCGCGGGGCGCGCGCGGCGAAGCTGCCCGCCGATGCGGCGGGCTAGCCGAGCGAGACGCGGTTGCGACCGTTCTGCTTCGACAGGTACAGCTTCTCGTCGGCTCGCACGATGAAGCTCTCGCAGGTGTCGCCCTTCTTCATCTCGGAGACGCCCATCGACACCGTCACCGGGATGACGTTGTTCTCGAATTCGAAGCGCGACTCCTCGATGAGCTGTCGGACCTTCTCGGCCAGGATGACGCCGCGGTCGGCGGGCGTGTCGGGCAGCACGACGGCGAATTCCTCGCCGCCGTAGCGCGCGAAGCACTCCTCCTTGCGGATGTGCTTCTTGTGGATCAGGTCGGCGACGCGCTTGAGCACGTAGTCGCCCGCCAGGTGGCCGAACTCGTCGTTGACGCGCTTGAAGTGGTCGAGGTCGAACATGATGAGCGAGAGCGGGCGCGCGTAGCGCGCGCACCGCGCGATCTCGCGGTCGAGGAACTCGAGCAGGTAGCGCTTGTTGTAGATCTGCGTCAGGCCATCGATGATGGCCATCCGATAGATCTCCTCGTAGTAGAGGTTCTCGATGTTGTCGCCGTCGATGTACTTGAAGATGACGCCGCCGACCTTGATGAAATCGCCGTTCTTGAGCTTGCGGCGGCTGCTCAGCTCCTCGTCGTTGACGAAGGTGCCGTTGGTCGAGCCCATGTCCTCGACGTAGTTGCCGCCCGCGCTCACGTAGATCTTGCAGTGGGTGCGCGACACGTTGTCCATGTCGCAGACGATGGCGTTGTCGGGACCGCGCCCGATGGTCATCTGCACCTTGTCGAGCGCGTACTTCTTGCCGAGGTCCTTGCCGTAGATCTGCACGAAGCACGGCGTGCCCGTCGGACGCTTGTCCGCGATGCGGCTCACCTGCGAGACGCGCGTCTTGTCGGGGTCGCGGGTCGTCGACATGGTAGGCCGACGCTACTCTTTGGTGCTGCCAGGTGGCCGGATGCCGAGCGGCACCGGCTGCGGCGCCGTGATGATCTCCGACTGCGACACCGGGCCGGTCGTGACCGGCGCCGGCGCGGCAGGAGCGGGCTGCGGGACCGACGGGGTTGGCGTGGAGGCGGTGGCCAGCGACGGCGAGCGAGGCCTGGTGTCCTCGTTCTCGTCGACGTCCTCGATCTCCATGAAGGGGATGTCGCGGCTCTCGAGCGCCGAACGCACACCCGAGAGCTGCTCGTTGGTCTCGCGCAGCCGGCGCGACAGCACCTGCACGAAGCTCCACAACAGCTTGACGGCGAGCACCGGCTCCTTCCGGATCAGCGTGTAGAAGCTGCGACGCTGCACCACCAGCAAGCGCGCCGGATCCTTCGCGGTCACCGTGGCCGAGCGCGGGCTCTGATCGACGAGCGCCATCTCGCCGAAGTGCACGCCGGGGTGCAGCTCGACGATCTCCTGGTTGCCGCGCGACACGACCACGCGGCCGGCCAGGATGATGTACAGCTCCTCGCCGTTCTCCGCCTCCTTGATGATGGGCGTTCCCGCCTCGTAAGTCTCGAGGTAGGTGATGTTCAGCACCTTCACCAGCTCCTGGTAGGTGAGGTAGCGGAACAGCGGGATCTTCTTGAGCGTGTCGAGCTTGAGGTTGACCTCGCTGGCGCGCTGCTCCTCGAGCGCCTTGTCCTCCGGGTCGGCGACCGCGCGGATGATGACAGCGGAGATGTTGTCCTTGCCGCCGCGCGAGTTGGCCATCTCGATCAGCTTCTGCGGCAGCTTGTCGAGGTCGGTGTCCGACAACATGTCGGCCAGGTCGTTCGGATCCTCGGCGTAGCCGTGCAGGCCGTCGGAGCAGAGCAGGAAGGTGTCGCCCGGGATGATGTCGAACAGCAGCGTGTCGACCTGCACGTTCTTCTGGATGCCGACGGCGCGCGTAATGACGTTCGAGTAGGGGCTCTGGCGCGCCTGCTCGCGCGTCATCTTGCCGCGCTTGATCATCTCGGACGTGTAGCTGTGGTCCTCGGTGAGCTGGTGGATCTGCCCCTGGCGCACCATGTACAAGCGGCTGTCGCCGACGTGCGCCATCAGACCGCGACCGTTGGCGACCAGCATCATCACCAGCGTGGTGCCCATGCCGGCCTTGCCCGAGTCGGCCGTGGCCATGCCGAAGATCTCGGAGCAGGCGACGTTGACCGCCATCTCGAGCAGGCCGGTCAGCTTCTCGCGCGCCTCGCCGACCTCGCCGCGCTTCTTGAACTCCTCGAGGATGGCGCGGTTTTCGCCGATGACCCGCTGCACGGTGCGCACCGCGTGCTGCGACGCGATCTCGCCGGCGGCGTGGCCGCCCATGCCGTCGCACACCACGTAGAGGTCAATTGAGGGATCGAGGAGGATCGAGTCCTCGTTGTGGTCCCGCTTCTGACCGACGTCGGTCTTTCCGGCTGCGACAACGTGCACGGCTGGTCCTTCGCGGCGACTCTGCCCCAGCTTCGCGGCCGGGGTCAAACGGCCGCAGACACGCCTTGACGCCGACGACGGCGCGCGCGAGCAGGTGGGACATGAACAAGCTTGTGGCCTCGGCCGCCGCCGCCATCGCCGACATCCCTGACGGCGCGACCCTGATGGTCGGCGGCTTCGGCCTGTGCGGCAACCCCGAGAACCTGATCGCCGCGCTCGCCGCCAAGGGGACGCGCGGCCTCACCCTCATCTCGAACAACTGCGGCACCACCGACAAGGGCCTTGGCGTGCTGCTTGCCGCCGGCCAGGTAGTGAAGATGGTGTCGTCGTACGTGGGCGAGAACAAGGAGTTCGAGCGGCGCTACCTCACCGGCGAGCTCGAGGTCGAGCTGAACCCGCAAGGCACGCTCGCCGAGCGCATCCGCGCGGGCGGCGCCGGCATCCCCGCCTTCTACACCGCGACCGGCGTGGGCACCGCGGTCTCGGACGGCGGCTTGCCGCTCAAGTACCGGCCCGACGGCAGCGTCGCCGTCTCCTCGCCCAAGAAGGAGACGCGCAGCCTGCCCGATCCGCGCACCGGCAAGGAGCGCAGCTACGTGCTCGAGACCGGGCTGTTCGCCGACTTCTGCCTGGTGCGCGCCTTCAAGGCCGACACGCTCGGCAACCTGGTGTTCAGAAAGACCGCGCGCAATTTCAGCCCGATGATGTGCGCCGCCGCCCGGGTCACCATCGTCGAGGCCGAGCACATCGTCCAGCCCGGCGCGCTCGATGGCGACGTCATTCACGTCCCCGGCATCTACACCAAGCGCCTGGTGCAGGTGACCAGCAAGGCCAACTGGATCGAGCAGCGCACGGTGCGCCCGCCAGTCACATCACCAGTCACACAAGGAAGCAAACCCCATGCCCCTCACGCGTGACCAGATCGTGCAACGCGCGGCCAAGGAGCTGAAGGACGGCTTCACCGTCAACCTCGGCATCGGCATGCCAACGCTGGTGGCCAACTTCGTGCCGCCCGGCATCGACGTGGTGCTGCAGAGCGAGAACGGCATGCTCGGTGTCGGGCCCTTCCCCTTCGAGGGCGAGGAGGATCCCGACCTGATCAACGCCGGCAAGCAGACCGTCAGCGAGGTGCCGGGCACCAGCTACTTTTCGTCGGCCGACAGCTTCGCCATGATCCGCGGCGGGCACGTCGACCTGACCATCCTCGGCGCCATGCAGGTGTCGGGCAAGGGCGACATCGCCAACTGGATGATCCCGGGCAAGATGGTCAAGGGCATGGGCGGCGCCATGGACCTCGTCGCCGGCAGCCCGCGCGTCATCGTCACCATGGAGCACGTGGCGCGCTCCAAGGACGGCAAGACCACCGACCCGAAGATCCTCGAGCAGTGCAACCTGCCGCTCACCGGCCGCGCCTGCGTCGACCTGATCATTACGGACCTGGCGGTGTTCGAGGTCAAGCGCGGCGAGGGCATGACGCTCGTCGAGCACGCGCCCGACGCGACGGTCGACGAGATCAAGGCCGCCACCGCGTGCGCCTTCACGGTGTCGCCGGCGCTGCGGCCGATCGCGTGAACGCCGCGCTGGCGGCGGCCGCGACGCGCGCGCTGGCGCGCCTCGAGGCGTTCCTCGACGAGGTCGCGCGCGGCTGGCACGAGAGTCGCGCGCTCGCCGAGCGCGCCCGCGCGCTCTCCGAGCGGTACACGCTGGGCACGAGCCCAGTGGGCGGCGATGAGGTCGCCGACCCGGCCTACCTCGCCTACTTCGGGCCGCGCGCCGTTCGCGCGACCGCGGCGGCCTTGGCGTCCTGGGGGTCGACCCCGCGCGGCACGGTGGTCGATGCCGGCTGCGGCTCGGGCGGCGCCGCGCTCCTGCTCGCGGAGGTGGGCGCGGCCCGCATCGTCGGTGTCGAGGTGTCGGAGCGCGCGCTCGCGGTCGCGCGCGCGCTGGTAGGCGACAAGCTGCGCGCGGTCTGCGCCCCGCTCGAGCATGCGCCGGCCACGCCCGACGCGACGCTGGTCAGCAGCTCCTTCACCTTCGGTGAGCTCGGCGGCGACGTCGACGCTGCGCTCGGCGTCGTGAGCCGCCTCGGCGGCGCCAGCACCGAAGTGCTGCTTGTCGATGCCGGTGACCACCCGCATGCGCGCCGGCTGCAGAGCCTGCGCGAGGCGCTGCGCAGTGCTCCCGCGGGCGCGAGGCGCGTGCTCGCTCCCTGCCCCCACGACGACGCCTGCCCCGCGCTCCTGCGCGAGCGCGACTGGTGCCATGCCCGCACCAACAAGGCGCTGCCGCCGCGCTTGGCGGCGTTCGCGCGCGCCGTCGGGCGCGACGCCGACGAGATGGCGTACGCCTTCTTGGCGCTGTCCTCGGCTGCGGCGGCACCGACGGCCGAGCGGCGTGGCGTGCTCGCCATTGGTGAGGCGCACAAGGAGAAGGGGCGCGCGCGCCTGCCGGTGTGCGGCCCAGGCGGCCTGCGCTTCGTGCAAGCGCTCAAGCGCGACCGCGCCGCCTACCACGCGCTGCTCGCCGTGCCGCGCGGCACCCGCCTCCGAGCCGACCTGGGGGAAGCTGCCGAGCATGGCGTTGCGCACGTCGACGCACAGCGAATCGCCCTGCTCGCCGGGCCGGAGTGAGATCGTGCCCGCCGCGCTCCCCGTGCTGCACGAGCAAACGCGCCCAGCCGGTGCCGGGCCGGTCGAGCGCGGCCTCGACGCGCTCTGGCCGACGGCGCGCGCGCGCCTCTGGACCGCGCGCTATTGGCGCGAGACGCTGCAGCTGTGGCGCGGGTACCGCTTGCGGCCGCTCGACCTCGGCCAGCTCACCATCGCGATCCCGAGCGGGCAGGTGCCCGACTGCGACGCCTGCACCGAGCTGTGCTGCACCGGCGAGCACGCGGTGGTGTCGCTGCGCTTCCGCGACCTCGCCCGCCTCGTCGATGCGGGCCGGTCGGCGGCGATCACGCACGAGCGGCCCGCGCCGACGACGTCGCCACCGAAGCGCACCTGGGCGCGCCGCGAGGCGGACGCCAGCGTCTTCGGCCGCGCCTTCCCGGTGCTCGCGCGCGACCGGACCGGCACCTGCACGCTTTTGACCGACGAGCGCACGTGCGGCGCCTTCCCCGCCTGGCCGCTGTCGTGCGCGCGCTATCCCTACGCCCTCGACCTGCAGCGTCGAGTCATCTTCTGGGCCAAGGGCTGCGCCTCGCCGGTGATGTTGCCGGCGGCAGAGGCGCCGCCGCGTGTGCGCGCGCTCGCCCGCGCCGTCGTCGACGCCTACAACGAGCGCCTGCGCGACGTGGTGTTGCTGGCGGTGGCGCGCAAGGAGCTCGACGACCTCGGCCTGCTGCGCTTCATCGACCTCGACAAGCTCGATCGCTCCTGAACGCAGCGCCTTCCGTCGTGCCTGACGATCGCGCCTGACATTGCGCGGCATCGGTCGATCGACCGGCGGATCGGCGACCGATCGCCGAGGCAACGTGGCAGACACAAGATCGCACCATGAGCAGCCCGCCACCGCTCGCTCGCCTGACGCTGCTGGCATCGCTCGCCTGCACGAGCCCGTTCGTCGTCGCGTGCTTGCAGGAGCGGGTCGGACCGGCGGGCGGGCCCGGCGTGCGGCCCGACGACGGCGAGCGTCCGGGCGACGACCCCGGGCCGAACGACACCTGCGCGGAGACGCCCAACAAGAGCGTGCTGCGGCGCGCGTACGTCTACCACGGCACCGATCGCCCCACCCACGTGCCGCTCACCGACGGGCAGATCCAGGCCGTGGGCACCTTCCATAGCTGCTCCGGCACCTTCATCACCGACGAGTGGGTGCTGACGGCCGGCCACTGTGGCGTCACCACCTCCGACGAGTTCTGCATCGGCGTCGAGCCGGCCAACCCCAATGTCTGCTTCGGCATCGCCGAGGTGCACTCGCATGCGCAGGGTGACATGACGGTGGTGCGCGTCGACGGCAGCGCGTCGTCGAGGCTGCCGGGCACGCAGCCCATCCCCATCTTCCTCGACTCGCTGGTCGACTTCGTCGGCCAGACCGCAGAGGCGGCGGGCTATGGCCAGCAGGAGGACGGCGGCTACGGCGAGCGCGAGTTCACCGCCGAGCCGATCGCCGACGTCTCGGGCGACGAGCTGACCATCGACGGCCAGGGCGCGCGCGGTGTCTGCTTCGGCGACTCGGGCGGTCCCGTGATGGTCATCGCCGCCGACGGCAGCGCGCGCGTGGCCGGCGCGCTCTCCTGGGGTGACGGCAACTGCCTCGGCCTTGACCGTTACACGCGCGTCGACACCTATGGCGATTGGGTGCTGTCGTTCATCGGCGAGGTGCCGGACCCGATCGACCCACCGCCGCCCGAGTGCGAAGGAGCCGCCACCAGCTTCGGCCGCTGTGACGGCGACACGCTGGTGTGGTGCGCGGGCGGCGCCGTGGTCGAGCGGCCGTGCGGCTCGTGCGGCGGCGACACCTGCGGCCTGCTCGACTCGACGAACGGCTTTGCCTGCCTCGACGCGTCGTGCCGCGACCTGCCGACCGGCGGCCAGTGCGCGGGCTCCGTGTTGACGAGCTGCGCGAGCGGCGGCCGCACCGCCCGCGACTGCGCGAGCGGCGGCGACATCTGCGACCTCGACGTCGACGGCTATCCGGCCTGCCTCGCGCCCACCGAGTGCGGCAGCCTCGACTACCTCGGTCGCTGCGACGGCGACACCGCCGTGTGGTGCAACGAGCAAGGCCAGCGCCAGACGCTCGACTGCGCCAGCCGCGGCGAGAGCTGCGGCTACATCGACGACCGCTACGGCTGGTACTGCCGCTGAGCGGCCCCTGGGTCGCCGCAGCCCCAGTGCCAACGCGCTCGACCGTTCGTGTGAAGGTGAGACACCGCGGTTGATGGCCCCCCGGTCGGGGTCACCGAGGCTATGGTCGTGGCGTGCGTGACGTCGACGATCAGGAGCAGGCTCAGGAGGCGCGCGTTTCGGGCGCCGCGGGCGGCGACCTCGAGGAAGCCGCGCTCTACCGCACGCTGTTCGCGATCGCGGCGGTGTTCTACGTCGGCTGGTGGCCGGTCAACCACGTCGCCGTCAACATCGTGGTCGACCCGCTATGGGAGCGCTGCGCCATCGGCGTCGTCTGCTGCATCGGCTACGCCGCGGCCTCGCGCAAACGGTGGCTGCGGTACGCACCGCTGCTCGCCGAGGCGGTCATCTACGCCATCGCCGCGCACTTCTTCTCGTTGGTCGTGCGCAACGGCTTCAGCCCGGCGCTCCAGGTCGGCCTCTTCATCACGCTGTCCTCGGTCGGCCTGGTCCCGCGCACGCTGCCCAGGACGGCCTTCTTTGGCGTCGCGGTCAGCGCCTTCGCGGCCGTCACTTGCTGGCTCGGCGAGGTGAGCACCAGCGAGTGGACCGTGCTCTTCGGCGGGGTGGTAACGCTCGAGGCGGTCGCCCTCGGTATCGGTTGGCGCGTCCATCGTGTGACGGTGGCGCGCGAGCGAGCCGAGCAGGCGCTGCTCGCGTCCAAGGTCGCCGCCGAGCGCGCGGTGCGCGGCAAGGACGAGCTTCTAGCCAAGGTGAGCCACGAGCTGCGCACGCCGATGAACGGCATCCTCAACATGGTGCAGCTCGTCGGTGACGGGCCGCTCACCGGCGCGCAGTCCGAGTACCTCGAGACCGCGCGCGGCTGCGCCGACGACATGCTCGTGCTGGTCAACGACCTGCTCGACCTCTCCAAGCTCGACGCCGGCCGCATGGCGTTGTCGCCGACGCACTTCTCGTTCGCGCACGCCCTCGAGCACGCGCTCAAGGAATTGGTGTTGCGCGCCGCCGCCAAGGGGCTCGAGCTGCGCGTCGCGGTGTTCCCCGACGTCCCGGACCGCCTGTTCGGCGACGGGCGGCGCCTGCAGCAGGTACTGGCGAACCTGATCGGCAACGCCATCAAGTTCACCGAGCGCGGCAGCATCGACGTCACCATCGGCAGGACGGCCACGCCGGCGCAACCGAGCGAGGTGCGGCTGCGCGTCTCGGTCGCCGACACGGGCCCGGGCATCGAGCCGCACGCGCGCGAGCATATCTTCGACGCGTTCGCGCAGGCGGACGGCAGCATCACGCGCCGCTACGGCGGCACCGGCCTCGGGCTCACCATCAGCGCCGAGCTGGTGGAGCTCATGGGCGGCAAGCTCCGGGTCGAGAGCACCGTGGGCGTCGGCAGCACCTTCACGTTCGACGTGTCGATGACGCAGTCGCCCGTCGATGCATCTGCGGTCGGCGCTGTGTCGATGGGCGTGGCCACCGCTTCTCCGCACGCTGACGAGCCGCCGCCAGCACCGCGCCGGCGTCTCGCGGTGCTCGTCGCCGAGGACAACCCGGTCAACCAACGTGTCGTGCGCGTGCTGCTCGAGCGCGCCGGGCACGAGGTGGTGGTCGTCGGCGACGGCGTCGGCGCGCTCCAGGCGCTGAGCCGGCGCGCCTTCGATGTAGTGCTGCTCGACGTGCAGATGCCGCGCATGGACGGCACCGAGGTGGCGCGTCGCGTGCGCGCCGGAGCGGCGCCCGGCATGGAGAACGTCCCGCTCGTCGCCATGACAGCGCAGGCGGTCGCCGGTGATCGCGAGCGGTGCTTGGGCGCCGGCATGGACGACTACCTGAGCAAGCCGCTCGACCGCGACCGCCTGCTGGAGGTCATCGCGCGCCTGTCTGCGCAGCGAGGGGCCACCGAGGCACCGCCGAGCCTCGACTCCGCCATCGACGACGCTGACCTCGTGCGTCGACTGGGCGACGACCCCGCGGTGCTCGGCGTCGTGCTGTCGAGCTACCGAAGCTCGAGCCAGACCCTGTTCGCGGCCATCGGTCGCGCGGTGGAGCAGCAGGCCGCCGCCGCGTTGGAGCGGGAAGCCCACAGCTTGAAGGGGGCGCTGCTGACCCTTGGCGCCACCGATGCCGCGCGCGCCGCCGCTGAGCTCGAGCAGCTCGGCAGGACCTCCCAGTGGGTGACGAAGGCGCACGCGCTCAAGGCGCTGGAGCACGAGCTGACCCGGGTAGATGAGTGCCTCACGCGGCGTTTCGGCGGCATCCTCGATGCGGCCGCGGGGCCGCACGGCATGGGCGCATGAAGGTGCTGATCGCGGACGACGAGCAGCTCTCCCGCGCCGTGCTCGGGCAGCTCCTGACGCGCGCCGGCTATCAGGTGGTGGTCGTGGAGCGCGGCGACGAGTTGGACCGCGCGCTCGGCCAGGTGAAGCAGCTCGAGGCCCAGCTGGCGGCGCACACGCACGCGTCGTTGACCCACGGTCTGTGCGAGAAGTGCCTCGAACGCCACTTTCCGGGCGGACCCGACGACAAGGGGCCCTGACCCCGGCCCAGCTTACGACACGCCCTGCGCGCGCAACATCACCGCGCCGTCGTGGCAGCCCAAGCACACCGTGTCGCCGACCAGCGCAACCTCGCCGGGGACGCGGCGCTCGAGGTCCAGCTCGACCGCGTCGACCACACGCACGCGCGTCCCAGCCACGTCGACGACGAGCGGGTTCCAACGGCCGACGCCGCGCACGAAGTGGAAGACGCGGCGCGCGCCCAGGCTGCCATCGACGAGGAGGTCCGCGTCGCAGGGACGCGGCGCCCGCGTGGCGCGTGACGCATCTTGCGGCGTGCCGACGGCGGTGCCGCGCTCGAGCGCGGCCAGCACCGCCACCAGTGACCCCTCGGCGTGCTCGGCAAGGGTGTCCACCAGCTCTTCGCCGGGCAGGCCGCACGGCACCGGCACCGCGGTCTGGGCCAGGATGTCGCCGTCGTCCTCGCCGGGCGCGACCCGATGCACCGTCAAGCCCGACTCGTCGGCGCCGTCGCGATAGGTCCAAAAGAGCGGTGCCGGGCCGCGATAGGCGGGCAGCCTCGACGGGTGCAGGTTGACCGCGCCGTACCTCGCGGCGGCGAGCACGGCGGGCTTGAGCAACTGGTTGAAGAACGCGATGACCAAGATGTCGACGCGCTCGCGTTCGACGAGCCTGACAGCGGCGGGCGCGCTGGCGTTGCCGACAATCCACGCGGGGATGTCGGCGTCGGCCGCGACGGTGAACGGATCGCGTCGCGCCGCATCGCCGTCGCCGCGCCCCAGCAGCCGCCGCACCGCCACATCGAAGCCGCGGTGGCGCCGCAGCACGGCGTGGGTGCGCGTCGCCAGCGGCCCGATCGGTCGCATGACGAAGCGCACGTCGTGGCCGGCGCGCAGCATCGCCTGCAACGGCCGCACCGAGAACACGCTCTCCATGCAGAGGTAGCCGACGCGCACGACGCCCTTCTGCCATCACTCGAGCAGGAACAGGAAGACCGCGCCGGGCACACCCTGGTTCAGGTAGGGCGCGCCGAGCGCCAGCACCACGTCGGGGTCACGATCGGCGTCGAGGTCGCCGCCGGCCAGGTGGTTCACCTGCAGGTCGAGCGCCGCCAGGTTCGGCAGCGAGCCCGTGGCGGCGACGAAGGTGCCGTCGCCGCGGTTGACGTAGAGCTTGAGGTTGTAGCGGTCGAAGCGGGTGCCGCCGAAGAACAGGTCGAGATCGCCGTCCGTGTCGACGTCGAGCGCGAGCGTGCCCACGTCGCAGTCGTCCTGCGTGTCGGGCAAGGCGGTCCAGTCGGCCACCAGGCTGCCGGCCACGTTGTCGAGCACCACCTCGGACGACGAGGAGGAGCCGAAGCAGAGGGTGGTGACCACATCGGCGTCGCCGTCGCCGTCGAGGTCGCCGGCGCCGATATCATAGAGGTCGCCGATCAGCTCCTGCAGCCCCGCGGGGGTCTCGGTGACGAAGCCGAGCCCTTCGTCGGCGCGGTTCCTCATGATGCGGTTTTCGGCGGTGGCGTAGGGGTCGTTGTTGACCACCGCCACCAGGTCGTTGTCGCCGTCGCCGTCGAGATCGGTGGCCACTACCTTGTGGTCGTGCACCCAGTCGTCCCGGTGTGGCACCAGGTTCGATCGATCGCTGAATCCGGTCGAGGTCTGCTCGAGCAGCACGTCGGGGCCGTACAGGTCGTTGTCGCAGTCGGGGTTGTTCTCCTGGTCCAAGAAGACGTCGCAGCCGATGGCGTGCACGAAGACGTCGTCGCGCTGGTCGCCCACCAGGTCGACCAACTGGGCCTCGAAGGCGCTGTTGAACGGCGTGAGCGCCAGCGTGCGCTCGCGGAACACCAGGCTCCCCTGATTCTCCATCAAGATGGCGCCGACGCCGCTCGAGGCGGCGAACAAGAGATCGGGCCGGCCGTCGCCGTTGCTGTCGCCCGTGTCGACCTTGTTGGCGGTGGTGTTCACGCCGACGGCGACGCGCGAGAAGCGCGCGGCGCCGTCGTTGTCGAACAGCCAGCTCTCCTCCGCGATGCCGACGCGGCCGCTGGCGGTGACCACGTCGAGGTCACCGTCGTCGTCGAGATCGAGCACCTCGACGTGGTTGCTGTTGTCGCCGGTGGTCGGCATTCGCCCGCTCGTGCGATCGACGAAGCGACGGTAGCTGAAGGCGTCCGCGCCGTCCTCGCCGGTGCCGTCGGGGTTGGCGAAGCGCACCGTCACCGGCCCGAGCGCGCCGGCCGGGCTCTGGCAGCTCATCTCGCGCGACGACAGGTAGCTGCACGACGCTTCGGCCGCGCCGAACCAGACGCGCGCCCCCGGCTGCATGCCGGCGGAGCGCACGCGCACCCGCGTGAAGCCGACCGCCAGGCCGAAGTCGGGCGTCACCGCCACGCCGAGGTATTGGTAGATGCCCGGCGCCGTGTCCTCCTGGCCGTCGGGGTTGACCACGCGCACGTCGGCCGGGCCCTCCTCGCCCGGCGGCGTCACGCAGGTGAGCTGCTGGTGGTCGAGGACGACGACGTTGGAGCAGGGCGCACCGTCGATGAACACGAGCGCGCCCGGGCGGAAGTACGCGCCGCGCACCGTTACCGTCTCGCCGCCGAAGGTCGGACCCTCGGGCGGTTCCACCGCGTCCACGCGCGGCGGCGCCAGGTAGAAGAACGCTTCCAGGCCGACCCCGATCGAGAGCGGGTGGTTCTCGACCGCGACGTCGGCGGGACCGGCCTCGCCCGGTGGCGTGACGCACGAGATCGCGGTCGAGGATAGGAGCGAGAGATCGTTCACGTCGGCGTCGTCGAAGCGCACCGCGAGCGCGCCGCCCTCGGGCACGCGAAAGAAGCGCCCGGTGACGACCACCGCCGTGCCGCCCTCGGTCGGCCCCTCGTCGGGGATGACCGCCTCCACCTCGGGCGGCCAGTAGTAGGTGATGCCTCGCGCCAGCGTGCCCTCACGCTCGTCGCCGGCCTGCTGGCGGCGCACCGTCACGTCGACGTCGGCGGTGCCCGACGGCGGCGCCGGGTACGGCTCGGCGTTGATGGGCGGCGCCAGCACGCGCAGCTCGCGGTCGCCGACCGCGTCGAGCACCTCGGCGGGCGCGCCCGCGAACAGCACCAGGTCGCTCGCCGACAGGCCGGCGCCGAGCACGCGCACCTCGACGCCACCCGCGATGGGCACCTCGCGCGGTTGCACCAGCACCACCACCGGCGGCCCGAGGAAGGAGAAGCCGCCCGGCAAGACGCCGGTCTGACCATCGGGGTTCTCCACTACGACGTCGACCACGCCGGGCTCGGCGGCCGTGGTGGTGCACACCAGGCGTGTGTCGTCCTGCACCTCGACGTCGAGGCAGGGCGCGTCGCCCACCGTGACCACCACGCCGTCGACGAAGCCGCTGCCGACGATGACGATGTCGGTGCCGCCCTCGCTGGTGCCGGAACCGGGGGTGACGTCATCGACGCGCGGCGGCGGCACGTAGCGGAAGGCGTCCTCGAGCACGCCCTCGCCGCGCTCCTGGTGCACCACCGCCACGTCGGCGAGGCCGCGCCCCGGCGGCGTCGTGCAGTGCAGCTCGTCATCGCCAACGCGGGAGAGATCGCGGCATGGCGCACCGTCGAACAGCACGCGCACCCCGTCGACGAAGGTGCGGCCGACGAGCACCACCTCGGTGCCACCGGCCTCCGGGCCGCTCGCGGGCGTCACCGTCACGAGCTGCGGTGACTCGACGAAGGTGAAGGCGTCGGCGAGCACGGCGGTGCCGCCGCCCGGGTTCTCCACAACGACGTCGACGGTGGCCGGTTCGGCGCGCGGCGTGGTCGCTGCCAGCAGGTCGCTGCGCAACAGCTCGACGTGGCGCGCGGAAAAAGCGCCGAAGCGGACGGCGACGCCGGGCCGGAAGTCGTGGCCACGGATCTCGACGCGCGTGCCGCCGCTCTCCGGGCCCCAGGTCGGCGACAGCGTGTCGAGCACGGGCGTCGTCGGCGGGCCGACCCAGAAGTCGTGCTCGCCGCGCTCGGGCTCGCGCGTGCACAGGCCGCCGACATCGCAGACGCGCAGGTGCCAGCGCACGTGGGAGCCGAGCGCGGCGCCCGGGATGGCGGCGCCCAGGCGCACGCCGACGGCGGTCGGCTCATCGACCATGAGCGCGAGCGCCACGATGCCGGCGGCGCCGTCGTCGACGGACCAGACGAGGTCGCGCTCGCCGAGGCCGTCTTCGTCCCATGCGGTGGCGCGCACTTGATAGGGACCCTGCTCGACGAAGGCGTCCGACACCAACCCGGCCTCGAACACGCGCGGCGGCGTGCCAACGCACGACGCGAGCGCCGCCGCGACCAGCACGGTGCCGACCCGCGCGCGCATCGGCGAGCTCATGGCCTGCGCTTCCGGTCGCCGGCGCTACCGGTGGGCGGCGTGTCCGACGGCCCGCCGCCGACCTTCACGGGCTCGGGGACGCCCGCTGCTCTCGACGTCGGCGCGCCCTTGTTCGTGGCGGTCGCCAACATCTTGTGCAGCAGTGCGGCGCGCGGGTCGGGCGGCACGCGCGGCCCCGGCGCCGGCGGCGCAGGCGCGGCTGGCGTCGCGGCAGGCGCCGCCGGCGATCCCGCGGTCGCCGCCGCCGCCATCTCGGCCTCGGTGGGTGCCTCCCGTGGGCGCTTCGGCCGCCGGCGCGGGTCCGGCGGCTCTTCCTGCTCGAGCTCGCCGCTGGCCGGCGCCTCTTCGAGCACGGCGCCAAAGCCCTTCTCGGGGGCGTCCCGCCAAGCGCGGCCGTGCCGCTCGTACTCGGCGTCGATGTCCTGCAGCCGATCGACGTCGGTGGCCATGCCGGTACCGACCAGGCCCAGGCGGGGCTCGACGCGGCGATGCTCGGCCATGCCGCAGCGTAGCACGCACGCGACGGCCCGCCCGTTCTCGGCTCCGCGCGCCCGTCACTCCAAGGTGACGTCGGGCGCGAGCCGCTTGACGCCGGCTTGCTTCTTCAGCGACTCGACCGCGCCCGCCGGCACCTCGACGGTGATGGCGTTCGACATCCACCAGCGCTCGACCACCCGCCCGTCGACCGAGGTCAAAAAGCCCTCCAGCTCGGTCCGGCCGCTCATCAGGTTGTCGCGCATCTTGGCGACGTACGGCGCGGCCGCCTTCGGGTTGTCGCGCACCAGCGCGCGGTACTCCGCCAGGTCGGGTGGTTCGCCCTCGAGCGTCACCACCCAGCGCTCCCTGCCGTCGGCGCCGAGCGTGGGCTTGCCGCCGGCGTCGTCGTCGGACGGGCAACCGGGCATGCCGGCCAGGAGCACGCACCCCAGGAGGGCGGCGGCGGCGACGCGGATCAGGGGCATGAGCCGGAGCACGACCCCGCCACCAAAGCACGTCCGGACGCCGGAGAAAAGCGAACGACCGCGCAGGCGTGCGCCACGGTCAACCGACAGCGCCGATGCGGGCGCCCAAACGCACCTTGGTCCCCGGCTCCGCAGGCTCGAGGTGGAGCCAGCCCGGGGTGGCGAGCAGCACCACGGTCGAGCCGAATTCGAAGCGGCCCCACTCCGCGCCCTTGGCGACGGCATGCGGGGGCTCATAGCGGCGCGCCACCGCGTCGTCGCCGTCGTTGGTCACCAGATCGTCGAAGGCGAGGCGCACCTTGCCGACCATGGTGGCGCCCACCGCGACCAGCGCGAGCAGCGCCCCATTGGGGGCGCCGGTGGCCGCGCCTGGGCGCAGCGTAACGACGATGCGTTCGTTCCTGGCGAACAGGCCATCGACGAAGCGGATGCCGGCGCTGTTGACCGGCCACAGCGCGCCCGGCACGTGGCGGGCCCAGGTGACCTCGCCGGCGAGCGGCGCGTGCAGGCGGTGGTAGTCGCGTGGCGAAAGGTAGAGCGTGGCGAACGGCCCGCCGTCGAAGCGCGCGGCCAGATCGGCGTCGTCGAGCAGCGCGGCCACGGAGTAGGGCCGCCCCTTCACCTGCAGCGCCTGGCCCTGCTCGATGATGCCGGCAGCCCCCCAGGCGCCGTCGCAGGGGGCGACCAACGACGACGTCGCGTCGTCGACCGGCCGCGCGCCCTCCTTGAGCGCCCGCACGAAGAAGTCCTGCACGGACGTGAAGGAGTCGAGCGGATCGCGCACCTCGTCGAAGTCGACGCCGAAGGTCTTGCCGTAGACGCGCACGGCGGCGCCGGCGAGGGGCTTGGGCAGGCGCGTGCTCATGAGCACGCCGGCAAAATGCGACAGCCAGCGCTTCGGCAAGACACCGAGCGCTGCTATCACCACCCGGTCCTTCACCACACCCACGTGACCGTCCTCATCGCTTGCGCCGCATGCGCGCAGGGCCCTCGCCGGGCGGCGGCTCGGCCGGCGGCGGGTCGAGCGGCGTCGACGTCGGACCCATGCCAACGCGCAGCGTCGGTTTCAAGCGGTCGACGCGCCGCCGGTACTGGTCCGGCTGGCAGAAGGGGCACTCGACGAACTGGAAGTCGCGCCCCTGCTCCACCAGCAGGTTCGGCTTGTAGAGGGTGCCGGCGCAGGAGGCGCACTCCTTCTCCTGCGGGCAGTAGCCGTAGACGATCGGCTGCGCGCCGTTCACCTGCAGCTGCCGGTTGCGCTTGTGCGTCGGGTAGTTCTGCCATGGGCAGGTGCGGGGGCGGGCGCGCATCGCCATTCAATCGTCCAGCAGCCGGTCGCCCACGTCGTCTGCAGGACGGCCCTCGAGCAGCTCGACGTCGTCCGGCTTGGGCAAGGCGGCGGGGTCGGCCGGCACCACCTCGATCTGCCAAGTCTCGTACAGCCCGCTCGCCTCGCCGGCGGCGTCGAGCTCGGGCGCCGGCAGCTCCTCGACGAAGCGCGAGCGTCGGTGCAGCACCATCGACTGGTCGCGCGCGCGCGTCACCAGCGGGTGGGTCAGGTACAGCTCGTCCTTGGCGCGCGTGACCGCGACGTAGAACAGGCGTCGCTCCTCGTCCTCGCCGCCCGCGTCCTTGAGCGCCAGGTCCGAAGGGAACGCGCCGTCGGCGAGCCAGACCAGGAACACGCGGCTCCACTCGAGGCCCTTGGCCTGGTGCACCGACGAGAGCGTCACCTTCTCGTCGGGCTCGTCGGCGGCGACCACCTCTTCGGCAGCGAAGCTCTGCACCAGCATCAGCTCGGACAGGAAGGCCTCGAGGTCCGCGAAGCCGGCGGCGAAGTCGGCCAGCTCCTCGATCTCCTCCTGGCGCTCGCGCGCGTTCGGCTCGGAGCGCGCCAGGTACTCGGCGTAGAAGCTGTCGAGCAGCACGCGGATCATCTCGCCTGGCTTGTCCTTGACGTCGGGCTTGGTCATGGCGCCGAGCGTGTGCACGAAGCGGGTGACGCCCGGCTTGGCGCGCCGCCCGACCGCGCCCTGAGAGAGCTCCTCGTCGTCGAGCAGGCGCGCGATGGCGCGCGCGGCGTCCTCGCCGTGCGCCACGTGCTCCTTGGTGCGGCGCCAGAGCGCGTCACACGTGGCGTTGCCGATGCCCTCGTGCAGGCGCACCGCGCGGCGAAACGACAGCTCATCGTCGGCGTTGAACAGGAGCTTCAGGTGCGCGACCACGTCCTTGATGTGCGCCTGCTCGAAGAAGCGCAGGCCGCTGCGCACCACGTAGGGGATGCCACGCCTCGTCAGCCCCACCTGCAGCTCGAGCACGTGGCGATGGGCGCGGTAGAGCACGCCGATCTCCGCCAGCGACACGCCCTCGTCGCGCAGCTGCAGGATGCGCTCGGCGACGAACTCCGCCTGCTGGTGCGCGTCCTTGCACGGCACCACCGCCGGCAGCGCACCGGAGGGCCGCACCCCGACGAGCCGCGTCTTGAAGCCCTCGCGCGCGCGCGCCAGCACGGCGTTCGCGACCTCGAGCACCTGCGGCGTCGAGCGGTAGTTGACCGACAGCGGCAACAGCACCGCGCCCGGCCAGCGCTCGGCGAAACCGAGCATGTTCTTCACCTCGGCCCCGCGAAAGCCGTAGATGCACTGCGCGTCGTCACCGACGGCCGTGATGTTCTTG
Organism: Deltaproteobacteria bacterium; assembly: GCA_016177705.1. Taxonomy (GTDB): domain Bacteria; phylum Myxococcota; class UBA727; order UBA727; family VGSZ01; genus JACOUT01. The sequence continues at coordinate 292,799 of JACOUT010000009.1, read as the reverse complement.
TGCCCCTGCCCCATCAGGTCGACGATCTGCCCCTGCAAGGCGTTGGTGTCCTGATACTCGTCGACCAGCACCGCCTCGAAGCGCCCGCGGATGCTGTCGGCGAGCGGCCCGCCCTCGGCGAGCAACAGCTTCCAGTTCATCAGCAGGTCGTCGAAGTCCATCAGGTTGCGCTCGACCTTGCGCTTGATGAAGGCCTGGCACACGGCCATGAGCTGGTCGGACAGGTGCAGGAAGCGCGGCGCCCTGCGCAGCACCAGCTCGCGCGCCGGCACCTGGGTGTTGATGGCCAGGCTGGCGAGCTCGATCAGCACGTCCGCCTTGGGGAAGCGCTCCTTGGTGACGTTGATGCGCGCGTCCGCCACCGCCGCGTCCATCAGGTCGCGTGCGTCTTCCCGGTCGAGGATGGTGAAGTTGGGCGCGTAGCCGATCGACTCGGCGTGGCCCCGCAGGATGGTGTTGGCGACGTGGTGGAAGGTGCCGCCCATCACTCGCTGGCTCGCCGGCCCCACCAGCGCCGCCACGCGATCGAGCATGGCCCTGGCCGCGCGGTTGGTGAAGGTGAGCAAGAGGACGCGCTCAGGCGCGATGCCCTCGTCGATGAAGCGCGCCACCCGGTAGGTGAGCGCGCGCGTCTTGCCCGAGCCGGCGCCCGCGAGCACCAGCAGCGGGCCACGCGGCGCCAGCACCACGGCGCGCTGCTCGTCGTTCAGCGCCGCCGCGTAGTCGACGCCGAGGCGCGACAGCGCCGCCGGGGCGGACTTGAGCTGAAAGACGCGGGCCACGTCCAGGCTTGTAGCCCGAACGTGGCCCGGCTGAACAGACGTTCACAGCGTCGATCCAGCGGGTCGATCCCGCGGGATCGACCGCGGTCACGCGTTGTTGGTCGCCTTGGCGAGCTGCGCGATGGCCGCCCCATACCAGACCATGCCGATGGCGAGGCCAAACATGCCGCCGACGATGGGCACGATGCCCATGGCGCCCGCAATCAGCGCACAGATGAAGATGGTGATGAAGCACATCAGCACGGTGCCGAGGTTCGCCATGATGAAGCTGATGGCCCAGCCGATCTTGATGCCTGCCATCATGTCGTCGTGCACCACGAAGCGGTAGCCCATCGGCAGGCCGACGAGGGCGATAGCGAGCCCCACGACCAGCTGCACGGGCATCCACACCAGCGCCAGCACGCCGGCGATCTTGCCGAGCAGCATGCCAATGGCACCCACCACCAGCGTGATGACCACGGCAATGACGGCGTAGATGAGCATCGAGAGGATCAAGCGGTAGCCGAGCCCGATGTAGCCGAAGCCGAACTCCGGGATCTGGCTGTCGCCCTTGATTCGGTTGCGAGCGCACGCAACGCCCCAGCCATACAGGTTGGGCAGGCCGACGAAGATGCCGACGACCGTGAAGCAGATGAGGACGTTGACCACCCCCATGAGCAGGCACTTCTTGAGCCAATCCTGATCTTCGAACGGAGCCTTGAGGACTGCACCGATATCCATCGAATCCCCCTTGGGGTGTGGGTGATCACCAAAAGAGCGCGTGCAATACCGCGATCCGGCCTGGGCAGGAAAGCGCAGGCGTCACACCGGGGGCGGCGCGGGCCGCGGAATCAACCTTTCGCGCGGGCGACCTTGGCCAGCTCGGCGATGGCGATGGCTTGCATCAAATAGCTGTACGGCATGGTCACGATGAGGCCGGCCAGGCAGGCGATGACGCCGAGCTGCGCGATGACGCCGGCGAGCAGCAGGGCGATCCAAAACAGCAGGTAGCTGGTGCCCAGGCGCATGGCCAAGCGCCACTGGGCGCCGAACTTGATCGAGGCCCACTGCTCGCCGTCGACCAGGAACAGGTAGAGCATGGCGCCCGAGAAGACCGCGAGCCACAGGCTGACCGGCATCATCACCGCCATGGCGACGAGCGGCCCGATGGCGATCAGCGCCTCGATCTTCAAGAGCGCGCCCGCCACGACCACGGCGGCGACGGCGCCGATGCCGAGCAGCAGCAGCCCGACCAGCGGCAGGTACATGACGAACATGCCCCAGCCCTGGCCGAGGTAGCCGAGGTTGGCGTCGGGGATCTGATGCTCGCCGCGCATCCTGCGGTCGGCGTAAACGCGCATCCAGCCCATCAGGTTGAGCGAGCCGATGATGGCGCCGACGAGCGGCACCAAGAACAGCGCGCACGACAACAGGCCCATCAGGGCGCACTTCTTGAGCCAGTCCTTGTCCTCGGTGGGCCCTTGCAAGACGACGCCGATATCGAGCATGCCTCCGGCATAGCGCGCCCAGTCCTTTCACGGTAGAGACGCGCCCGGAGGTCCCCTCTCATGATCCGCCTCGTCCTCAGCTCCGTCGTGCTCGTCGCCATTGTCGGTACCGGCTGCGCCACCACCACCAAGATCGTGTCGGAGCCGCCCGGCGCCCAGGTCTTCGAGGCGGCCGAGAAGGACGCGAAAGAGGGCAAGGCGATCGGCAAGACGCCGATGAGCTACGAGTACAAGGGCTGGCTTTGGGAGTCGAAGCAGCTCAAGGTGTCGGCGCCCGGCTACCGCCCGAAGAACGTCGACATCAAGAGGAGCGAGATCGACATGCTGCCGGCCGTCGGCGGCGTCGCGCTGTTCCTGTGCGTGCCGTGCATCGGCTGGGTCGGCGGCCCGGTGTTGTTCCTGGCGGGCGGCATGAAGCTGCCCGAGGAGACCAAGGTCAAGCTCGACCGCGAGGGCGCCCCCGCGGAGTCGCCGCCCGTCGGCCTGCGCGAGGAGAATGGCGGGCCGGTCGTAGCCGTGCGCTACTGACGCGCGGGCCTACTCCTCCTCGCTCTCCAGCTTCTTGCGCTTCGGCCGATCGTGCGGCTTGAGGCCGCGCTTCCTGATGCGGATCGCGGTCGGCGTCACCTCGATCAGCTCGTCCATGTCGATCCACTCCATCGCCTCCTCGAGCCGCATGCGGCGCGCGGGGGTGAGGATGATGTTCTCGTCGCGCCCGGCAGCGCGCACGTTGGTGAGCTTCTTCTCGCGGATGATGTTGATGTCGAGGTCGTTGTCGCGGGCGTGCTCGCCCACCACCATGCCCTCGTACACCTCCTCGCCCGGCCCGACGAACATGACGCCGCGTGGCTGCAAGTTGAAGATGGCGTAGGGCGTGGTCTTGCCGAGGTCGGTCGAGATCATGGCACCCGAGGCGCGCGCCTCGACGTCACCGAGATACGGCACCCAGTCCTTCAAGTACGTCGACATCTGGCCTTCGCCGCGCGTGATGGTGCGGAAGGAGCCGAGGAAGCCGATCAGGCCCCGCGTGGGGATCTCGTACTCGACCGTGGTCCAGCCCGAGATGGTCGAGTCCATGTTGACCATGCGGCCGCCGCGCTTGCCGACGAGCTCGGTGACGGGACCGACCGCGGTCTCGGGGATGTTCACCACCAGGCCCTCGAGCGGCTCCTTCTTGTCGCCGCCGACCTCCTTGATGACCACCTCGGGGCGCGAGACGCACATCTCGTAGCCCTCGCGGCGCATCGACTCGATCAAGACCGCGAGCTGCAGCTCGCCGCGGCCGAGCACCTTGAACTTGTCGGGCGTCTCCGTGTCCTCGACGCGGATGGAGACGTTGCCGCGCAGCTCGCGCCGCAGGCGATCGCGCAGGTGGCGCGACGTGACGTATTTGCCGTCGCGCCCGGAGAACGGTCCGTCATTGACCGAGAAGATCATGGCGAGCGTGGGCTCACCGACCGAGATGCGCGGCAGGGCGCTGGCGCCCTCGGGGGTGACGATGGTGTCCCCCGGCACCACGTCTTGCAGCCCGGCCAGGCAGATGAGATCGCCGCTCCTGGCCGACTCGACCTCGAGGCGCTTCATGCCCTCGAACAGGTAGACGCCGACCACCTTGCCCTTGTCGGGCGCGCCGTCGGAGAGCCGCACGACCTCGAGCTTCTTCTCCACGCGGCCGGCGTGCACGCGGCCGAGCGCCAGGCGGCCGACGTAGTCGTCGTAGTCGATGGCGTTGACCAGGATCTGCAGCGGCTCGTTCGAGTGATCCTCGGGCGGCGGGATGGCCTCGACGATGGTGTCGAACAGCGGGCCCAAGTCGAGCTTGCCGTGCTGCTGCGTGGCTGCGGGCAAGAGCGCCACCTCCGGTACCGCGCCCATCGAGGGCCCGCGCACCGCCCAGCCGTCGCGCGCCACCGCGTAGATGACCGGGAAGTCGAGCTGCGTCTCGTCAGCGCCGAGGTCGATGAACAGGTCGTAGACCTTCTGCAACACCTCGGCGGGCCGCGCGTCGCCGCGGTCGACCTTGTTGATGACCACGATGGGTACCAGCTTGAGCGCCAGCGCCTTCTTGAGCACGAAGCGGGTCTGTGGCAGCGGCCCTTCGGCAGCGTCGACCAGCAACAGCACGCCGTCGACCATGTGCAGCGTGCGCTCCACCTCGCCGCCGAAGTCGGCGTGGCCGGGCGTGTCGACGATGTTGACCCGCACCTGCTTTGGCCCCGCCGGCCCGAGCAGGATGCCGGTGTTCTTGGCCATGATGGTGATGCCGCGCTCGCGCTCCTGATCGAGCTTGTCCATCATGCGGTCGGCAGTGGACTCGTGCGCCTTGAAGGTGCCGGCCTGCTTGAGCATGGCGTCGACCAAGGTGGTCTTGCCGTGGTCGACGTGGGCGATGATGGCGATGTTGCGCAGATCGGCGCGGCGGACGCTGGCTCCAGACATGGCGTGGCCATGCCGGGCCGCTCGACGGTGCGCAACACCTGTGTTCGACGTCACCAGCCGGGGCCCGGTCACTGCCCTGCCCGATCGAGCGCCGTACAAGACGCGGTCTTCTCGGAGGCTCCATGCACCTTCGCCTCGCCGTCGCGTCGCTCGCCGCCGCGACCACCGCCGGCTGCCCCTTCCTCGGCCTCGATCTGTTCGGCCCCCCCGACGACCGGGAGTGCCGGTTCGACAACGACTGTGACGACGACGAGGAGTGCGATCGCGGCGAGTGCGTGCCCCTCGACGATGGCGGCGAGGGTGAGGGCGAAGGGGAGGGCGAGGGCGAGGGCGACCCGCCGCCCGACCCCCAGGGCCCGCGCTTCTTGCAGCTCTCGACCAACATCACCTCGATGGGCCCCTACGACTCGCTGGTGATCACCGCGGTCTTGACCGACGACGACGGCGTGGACGACATCATCGGCGGCAGCCTGGTCGACCCCGACAGCGAGGCGAGCTACGGCGCCTTCCAGACCTCCGCCTCCGAGGGCAGCTACCAGCTCACCCTCTCCTGGACCGCGCTCAACGCGGTCGACGCCATCGACTTCACCTCGAGCGGCACCAGGCGCCTGCAGGCGCGCTTCTTCGACGTCGCCGGGCACGAGGCGGCGCAGAGCGTGTCGGTCACGTTGACCTGCGGCGGCGACCCGGCGTGCAACGGCTCCTGCGGCGCCGCTCGCTGCGGCGACGGCACCTGCACCTCCTCGGACGGCTACCCCGACACCAACCAGTTCGGCATCTGCAGCGGCGTCTGCCGCGACCTCGCAACCAACACCGACTGCGGCGGCTGCGGCACCACCTGTGGCGGCACCTGCGCCCTCATCGACTCGGACTACCCGGTGTGCACCTGCGGCGCGGGCGACTGCGGCGCCGGCACCGCCTGCGTCGAGAGCCAGTGCCATACGGCGAGCGACGTCGCGCTCCAGTCGCTCTCGGCCGAGACGCCGAACGACGGCCTGGCCACCATGTACATCGACGGCTACTCGTCCACCTTGTGCGGCTTCACGGCGTCGGAGGCCGACCTGTTCTGTCGCGCCGCGGGCTACACGAGCGGCGGGCTCTCGAGCCTGCCGAGCTATTCGGGCTACGGGTACCAGGTCGACTGTACGGGCGCGTCGTTGTTCCTCGACTGCGTCTTCACCTATGACGACACCTGTGACGTCAACCGCGTGGTGCACTGCGGCCCCACTGATCCGCCGCCGCCCACCGGCGACTTCACCTGCACCAACCAGGACCTCGGCAGCGCCACCGGCACGACCACCGGCACCACGTCAGGGCAGACCGACGACCGCACGAGCTGCACGGGGACCGGGCCAGATGTCATCTACCGCTGGCGCGCACCGACGACCGGCAGCTATCGCTTCGACACCACCGGGTCGACGCTCGACACCGTCCTGACCATCCTCGACGGCGGCTGTGCGGGCACCTCGCTCGGCTGCGACGACGAGGGCGCGGGCGCCAACGACTCCCTGCTCACGCTCAGCGTCGTCTCCGGGCACGACTACGTCATCATCGTCGACAGCTACTCGAGCTACGGCGCCTTCAATCTGAACATCACCGCGCAATAGCCGGCGCACGCAGGCCGGCGGGCACAGGGTTTTTTGGGGCGACAGTGCCGCTCGCGATCATCGGATCGCGCGCGGACGCAGCACCGATCCCGCCTACAAGTCGAAGGCGGCGCCACCGGTGGGCGAAAGATCCACGACGGCCACGCGCTGGGCGGCCTCCGGGTCTCCCTCGCTTTGCTCGGCGGCGGGACGGGTCTGCGGCAGCTCGATGCGGTGGGAGCGCGACGCCTCTTCCTCTCGGCGGCGCGCCTCCTCCTCAAGCTGCTCGATCACCCACGGGTCGAGGCTCACGGCCTGGTCCCTTTCAAGGCGCGACATGCGCCTAGAACCATTATCCGAGGGGACGGTCGACGCGGCAACTGCCTGGACGGATCCGCGCGGCGCCGATCACAATGTCGGATACGTCAGCCGACGGACCTACACCGGGCGGCCCCCACGCCCGGCGCAGCTCAGATGCGGATCCCTGCCCTGCGTTGCGCTCAGGGGGCGTAGCTCGGCTTGCGGTCGAAGTGGTGCTCGCCCTCGATGAAGCGGATCGTGCCCGACTTGGAGCGCATCACCAGCGAGTGGGTGTGCGCGCCGCCCTTGAAGAAGCGCACGCCCTTGAGCATGTCGCCCGAGGTGACGCCGGTGGCGGCGAACATGACGTCGCCCCTCGCCAGGTCGGTCAGGCCCCACTTGCGGTCGAGCTCCTTGACGCCCATGGCGAGCGCGCGCTCGCGCTCGCCATCGTTTCGGTAGATGAGCCGGCCGTGGAAGTCGCCGCCGGTGCAGCGCAGCGCGGCCGCCGCCAACACACCCTCGGGGGCGCCGCCCGAGCCGAACAGCACGTCGATGCCGGTGCCCTCGAGCGTGCAGGAGATGGCGGCCGAGACATCGCCGTCGGAGATGAGCTTGATGCGCGCGCCTGCCTTGCGCACCTCGGTGATCAGCTTCTGATGGCGCTCGCGGTCGAGGATGACCGCCGTAAGATCCTCGACGTAGCAGCCCTTGGCGTCGGCGATCGCCTTCAGGTTGGCGGTCGGGCTCTTGTCGAGGTCGGCGACGCCCTTGGCGGCCGGGCCCACCGCGATCTTGTCCATGTAGCAGTCGGGCGCATGCAGCAGGTTGCCCTGCTCGGCGAGCGCCACCACGGCGAGCGCGTTCGGCAGCCCGAGCGCGCACAGGTTGGTGCCCTCGAGTGGATCGACGGCGATGTCGACGGCCGGGTCATGATCGGCGCCGCCGCCCACCTTCTCGCCGATGTAGAGCATGGGCGCCTCGTCGCGCTCGCCCTCGCCGATGACGACGACGCCGCGGATCTGCAGGCCGTCGAAGGCGCGCCGCATGGCCTGCACCGCGGCCTCGTCAGCGGCGTTGCGATCGCCTCTGCCCATCAGGCGAGCGCATGCGAGCGCGGCCGCCTCGGTGACGCGCACCACCTCGAGCGCGAGGTTGCGGTCGAGCATGCCGCGTGAGTTGGTCGTCGGTGCGGTGGAGGCGGTCATGGGCTCTCTCCTTGGCTGGCGGATGTAGCGGTCTTGGCAGGCTCTCGGTCGAGGCCGGCGTCGGCGAACAGCTCGCTTGGCATCAGCGCCTTGATGGGCGCGGGCCAGCGCACCGGGCGGCCCTCGCGCGTCAGGCACGCGTGCGTGGTGCTGCCCTCGACGAGCAGCGTGCCGTCGGCCTCGCGCGACACGCGGTAGCCGAAGGTCGCGGTGATGCGCGAGGCGGCGGTCATGACGGTCTCGATGATCAGCAGGTCGTCGAAGCGCGCGGGCTGCCGGTACTTCACCGACGCCTCGGTCACCGGCAGCACGAAGCCCTGCTTCTCGAAGGCGCCATAGTCGAAGGCGCGCTCGCGCATGTACTCACAGCGGCCGCGCTCGAAGAACGCGAGGTAGTTCGCGTAGTACACGACCCCCATCTGATCGGTGTCCCCGTAGATGACCCGGTAGCTGCACCGGTTCACGGCGCCTCCGCTCACTCGCCCCCGCTCAATCGACGGGGATCAGAAGACGTACTTGATGACAGGCGCGATCGAGAACGCGGGGATGAACAGCAGGCCCTGCGACGCCGGCGCGAAGGCGCCGTGGAAGTTGACGTCGAGGCCGACGAAGGTGTCGGGCAGCAGCGTCGCGTAGCGGATGCCGAGGCCGACCAGCGCGTTGCCGCCGTACCAGGGCTCGTTGAGGTCGGGCTCGGGCGTCAAGAAGGTGCCGCCGCCCATCAGCTTGAGCGCCACCGCCAGGCGGTCCAGGAAGTAGTAGGAGGCCACCAGGCCGAGGTCGAGCGTGGTGACGCCGTAGTCGCGCGGCGAGTTGGGCGCTTCATCGTACGGCGCCGCGTTGGCGACGAAGCCGGTGCCGAACGAGAGCTGGATGCCGAGCCACTGCATCAGGTCGTAGCCGATGGAGAGGCCGATGTAGGGCTGCGCTTGGCTCGTCAGCACGGGCTTGCAGTTGACGCCCGGGTCGCACTCCTGGCTCGGCGTGAAGCCGCCCAGGCGAAAGAAGCCGCCGAGGTCGCTCTGCGTATAGAAGCCCTGTTTGAAGACGAAGCCGATGGCGCCGCCCATCGACTCGCCGACCACTGCGCCGCCGACCTTGACCTCCTTGTCAGGGAGCGCCGTCGCCTCCTCCTTGGGCTCGTCGCTGTCGGCCGGCTTCTCCTCGTCGTCGGCGGCGAGCAGCAGCGCCGGCGGCGTGAGCTGCAGGTGCGGCAACGGCCCGAGGTTGGCGGACGCGGAGCTGGCCCCGAGCAGGGTCGCGAGGGCAAGAAGGGCGGCAGAGGGTGCGGCGCGCATGGGGGCGGCTAGTAGCAGGAACCTCCCTCGGCGGAAAGTCGTCCCCAGCGCGGATCAGCCGCCAGCCAACGTGAAGACGAACGGGTAGGTGACGACGACCTGGCCGCCCCCCTGTGGCGCGGGGAAAGCGAGCGAGCGCACCACGCCGTCGACGCAGCCGGCGACCGCGGGGACGGCCATGGTGTGGGCGGACGACGCGGTCGCCACCGTGCCGTCGCGACCGATGACGAAGGACGAGGTCACCTTGCCCTCGAGGTCGGGCGCGGCGCCCAGCTCGCGCTCGTAGCAGTAGCGGATGCGCGGCAGCGCTCGGCTGATGACGCGCTGGATCTCGTCGCGGGAGAGGCCGTCGCCGATGGGATCGCTGTCGACCACGATGCGCACGGAAGGCCGCTTCTCGCCGGCCACCAGGCCCCACGGCGCGCCGTCGGGCGGGCCGCCCGGCCGCACGCGGTAGCCCCCCAAGTCGACGGTGCTGCCCGGAGCACCGCCCGAGCCGATGTCCCGGGTGCCGAGCCCCTCGGCACCCATGCCGGCGCCCTTGGCCGCCTGGAGGCCTTGCAGGCCGCCGCCGAGGCCCGGCAGGGCCGGTGCGGACGGGGCGCCCAGACCGAGCGCCGCGAGCGCGCCGCGGGCGAGCTCGGCGGCAGTGGCGCGCGGCCGCGGGCTTGCGTGCGTCCTGGGGTGCGGCACGGCCAACGCGGGCGTCCTGCTGGCGGCGAGGGTCGGCCGGTCGGACGACGCCACCGTCGGTCTCGACGGCACGACGAAGTGCGCTCGCGCGGTGGCCGAGGTCGGCAGCGGCAGCTCGGCCGGCAGCGGCGCGCGCGCGACCAAGAAGGCGGCGACCAGGCCGGCCTGGAGCGCGAGCGCGACGCCCGAGGCCGCGAGGAAGCGCGCGTCGCGCCGCGTGCGCGAGTTGGCCGGCGCCGACGCGCGATCGAAGCGCACGTCGAACGTGAGCGGGCCGAGCAGCACGCGCGCGCTGCCCGGCCCGGGCGCCAGGTCGACCCCTGCGGCGTCGGCGGCGCGCCCGTCGACCATGAGCTGCATACCCGGCGCGCGCGCGAGGCGAGCGCCCGAGGGGCCGTGGGCCACCAGCGTGAAGGCGGGCTCGGGCACGGCGGGGTGGTCGCAGCAGAAGGTGCCGCGCGGGCCCACGGTGAAGACCTCGCCGGGCGCGAGGCGCTCGACCGCGAGCGTCGTGCCCGCCCAGCTGACAACGACGTCGACGGAGGATTCGGTGGTGTGCATGTCGTTGTGACACGCACGAGCGGGGCCGGGTTCCGGCGGCGAGGAGTGCGCGCACAAATGAACAGCGCCCCTCCGAGGAGGGGCGCTGTTGCGGGTCATGAGAGCGAGGTGCGGATTAGCCGCCGCCCGAGGAGCTGAACACGAACGGATAGGTGACGAACACCTGGCCGCCGCCCTTCGGGTTCGGGAACTTGAGGCGCTGGATGATGCGCAGCACGCAGCCCTCGATCGGCTTGGCCGAGCCGCCGCCGAAGGTGTTCTCCGCCGCCTGGCCCGAGCTGACGTCGCCGGCGCCGGTGATCACCCAGCTCATCACCAGCTTGCCCTCGAGGTTCGGGTCCTTGTTCAGCTCTTTCTCGTAGCAGTACTTGATCTGCGACATCACGCGGTTGATGACGCGCTGGATCTCCTCGCGCGACAGACCGCCCTCGTAGATGATCTTGCCGGGCACGATGCGCGTCATGCCCTTGCCGCGGCCACCGAGGTCGATGGCGCCGCTGCCGCCCGAGCCACGGCCAGTGCCGGAGCCGAGGCCGCCGATGCCGAGACCCGTGCCACCGCCGCCGGCGCCCGTGCCGCGCGAGCCGAGGCCGCCGGCGCCGCCGGCGTCACCCATGGACGCGCCCTTCAGGCCGCCGAGCTGGTTGTTGATGCCCGAGCCGAGGCCGCCGGGACCAAAGACGTTCGACACCGCGCCCTCGGGGCCCTTGAGGCCGAGCTGCGCGAGCGCGTCCATCGCGATCTTGCGATCCTCTTCGCGCTTGTCCTTGTCGACGGTGGGCGCGCCCTTCTTGGAGGCGAGCTTGTCTTCCTTCGGCTTGTCCTTCTTGCCGAACACGCCGGCCTCGTCCTTGTGCTGCGCGGCCTTCTTGCCCGACAGCTCCTTCTCCTTCTTCTTCTCCTCGACCTGCAGGATCAGCTTGGTGAAGTCCTGCTGGTTCTTGAACAGGTCGTCGTCGTCGAGCGAGGGGAAGTTGGGCGTGAGGAAGAACGCGAGCACCAGGCCGAGCTGCAGGATGAGCGCGAGCGCCAGCACCTTCGAGTAGAAGTAGTCCAGCGCCTGGAACAGACCGAGGTCGATCGGCGTGTAGCGCTTGGAGTACTGCACCACGAGCTCGATGGGTCCGACGCGCACCGTCAGGCGCTGGCCGACCTCGAGCTTGACGGTGCCCGACGCGGGCTTGCCGTCGAGCGTCGCCTCCATGCCGTTCGCCACGTTGACCGTGACGCCGGCCTGGTCGAGCACCACCAGCCGGTACGACGGCGACGGGATCGAGGTGTGCGCGATCTGGAAGCTGTTGCCGGGCGCCGGGCCGATGGTGACGTCGCCGGCGCCGGAGACGCGCGCGACGCCGATGACCGTGCCACCCCACAGCCCCGTGACGTCGACGTGGCCCTTGCCCTGCGGCCGCTCGTCGGGGCCGAGCTCGGCGCTGAGCGTACCGGCGTGGCCGTGCGTCTCCTTCATGGAGCGGTGCGCGGAGTGGGTCGGCTTGCCGAGCTTGAAGCCCGAGGTCGACACCTCGCGCTGCATCACACGCGGCGCCATCGAGGTGACGCTGCGCGCGGGCGCGCCGTTGCCGCCCGACACCTTCTGCTTGGCCGGGGCGCTTGAGGGCTGCACCTTGGCAGGCGCGGTGCGCTCGGCGTCGCGCGACGACGGCGCGGGCTTCGCCGGCGCGGCCTCCTTCGCCGGCTGCTTGGCTGGCTCCTTCGCTGGCTCCTTTGCCGGCTCTTTGGCCGCCTTGGGCGTCGATGCCATCGAGATCGGCGCCGGCGCCGGCGAGGGCTGCTCGGCGGTGGTGTCGGCGGGCGTCGGCACTTTGAGCGTGGTCTCCGGCGTCGCCTGCTCGTGCCCGGTGGCGCGGCGGATCGGCACCGTCGGCGCCAGCACGTCGCCGCCGAAGTGGATGGCGATCTTGTTCTTGCCGATGGCGATGGTGTCGCCGTCGCTGACGTCGGTCTCGCCGGTCAGCTCCTTGCCGTTCAGCTCGGTGCCCTCGTCGCTGCCGAGGTCGAGCACGCACAGCTTGCCGTCCTTCGGCTTGATCATGCAGTGCAACGAGCTGACGTCGTCACCCTGCAAGCGGACGTGCGCCGACGCGCCGGAGCCGACCATGATCGGGTCGCCCGAGTTGAACTCGAGCACCTTGGTGGCGCCGTCGGGGAGGTTGATGGTGAGGCTGATCGAGGTCTTGTTCTCGGTCATATCGCTCTCTCTTGTTCGTGCCCGGGCCTGTTTCGTCAACGAGGTTCGCGGGGAAAAGACCTGATCTATCGGCTGGATGTCGTACCTGCGCCTACCCGGGACGGACGCGGTGCGCCGCGCCGGCAGCGGGGGCACGTAGGGACCGACAGCGAGGTGCGGCGGCTGGTTCTCGCGCGCCCGGATCCGGGGCGCGGCCATCACCGCAGCGTGCCGACCGAGGCGGCCAGCTCGGGCCGGAAGGTGGCGCGCAGCTCTATCAGGTTGCGGAATTTCACCCGGGTCCGCCCGTGGAGGTACTCGGTCGTCGGCTTGACCACGACGCCGCGGATCTCGGCCTCGGTCATGTCGACGAAGGTCTTCTTGGCGGCGACGACGCGGTCGGGCTCCCGGATCGGCTCCGGGTCGTCAGGGGCGAGGGCGAAGGAGGCGGCGAGGGCGAGGGCGAGCAGGGTGTGCATGCCGCGCAGACACCTGCCGCTGCCCGGGAGTTCCGGGCACGGGCACGGGCACGGGCACGCTTAGAGGGCGGAGACGGAGCGTTTGAGCTCGGGGCGGAAGTTGCCGCGCAGCTCGATCAGGTTGCGGAAGCGGGTCTTCTTCCGGTTCTTGATGTAGCTGCCCTCGGGCTTGGTCAGCTCGCCCTCGATGTTGACGTCGGAGAAGTCGATGACGGTCTTCTTGTTGTAGACGACCTTGTCGGACTCCTCGACCACCGTGTCTTCGGCGAAGGCGGGAGCAGCCAGGGCGAGGGCGACGGCGACGACGGCGAGCTTCTTCATGGCGATCCTCATCGGAGGGGAGCGTACGAGCACCGGTGCCCGGCCGCAACGACCCGGAGGTCGGGCGGCCGCACGATGGGAGCTGCGGCTACTTCGGCGGTGGAGCAGGAGCTGGGGCGGGAGCGGGCGCCGGCGGCGCGGGCTCGGCCGCCTTCTTGGCGGCCTTCTCCTTCTCCTCCTCGGCGGCCGCGGCCTTGGCCTGCTCGGCCTGCTTCTTCATCATCTCCTGGTTCTTCAGCGTCTGCTCGATGTTCTTGCACTCGGCGGTCACCGGGTCCTTGTCGTCGCCGCCGCCGCTCGCGTCCTTGTACTTGCCGCACCACTCGAGCGCCTCTTGCGGCTTGTTGAGCTGCAGGTTGGTGACCATGGCGATCTCGCCGTAGGCGTCGGCCGCCTTCGGGTTGATCTCGACGGCGCGCTGGAGCTGCGAGATCGCGTCCTGCGCCTTCTGCTGGCCGGCGAGCGCGAAGCCGTAGCCGAGGTTCGCCTCGGGGTGGCGCGGCTCGATCTTCATGGCCTGGCCGAAGTGGTTCGCGGCCGTGTTGTAGTCGCGGTAGCGCAGCGCGATGGCGCCGAGGTTCAGGTGGGCCGAGATGAGCGCGGGGTCGATCTCGACCGCCTTCTTGAAGAAGCTGACCGCCTCGGGATACCGGCCGCGCTTGACGCGGATCATGCCGCGGTTGTTGTAGAGCGCCGCGTCCTTGTCGTTGAGCTTGAGCGAGTTGATGGCGATGGTCTCGGCCAGCGCGAACTTCTCCTGGTCGAAGTAGATCAGGCTCAGGTTCTTCAGCGCGTCGACGTTGTCGGGGTCGCGCGACAAAAGCTGCCGGCAGGTCTTCTCGCCCTCGTCGTAGTCCTTGTTGAGGCGGTAGAGCACGATCAGGTTGTTCAGCAGGTCGGGGTCGGGCGCCTGGCCGGCCGCCTTCTGCTTCTCGAGCGCGCCCTCGTAGAGGGTGATGCCCGCGCGGAAGTCGCCCTTCTCCTTGTGCAGCAGGCCGAGCAGGATGACCACCTCGCGCGAGTCGCCCTTCTCTTTCTGCAAGGAGGCGAGCGTCGACGACGCGCTGTCGAAGTTGCCGAGCTTGAGGTCGGCGCTGGCCTCGCCCACGCGCGCGTCGAAGTTGCCCGGCTCCTTCTTGAGCGCCTGCGCGTACTTGGCCTTGGCCTCCTGCGCGCGGCCCTGCTTGAGCAACAGCCCGGCGTCGGCGACCAGCGCCTGCACCGAGTCTTCCTTCTTGGCCACCGGCTTGGTCGCCGTGTCGGCGGGCTTGTCGTCCGGCTTGTCGGCGCTCTTGGTGGTGCCGCACGCGGCGAGCGCGGCGATGACGGCGACGACGGCGAGGTGCTTGATGCTGTGCTTGATCGTCTGTTTCACGACGTTCCTCATGGCGATCACCGGGACGCCGTGCGCGTGGGCGCGGACACCGCCGCCGACGGGAAGAAGGGCAGCTCGTAGATGCGGCCGAACTTGGCCGGCTTGAACTTGCGCAGGCGATCCTCCAGCTCGATGGTGTAGGAGGAGTAGACGCCCTTCTGGAAGGCGGCGTCGAGCGCGGCCTCGAGCGCGGTGATGGCCTGCTCTTCCACCGGGAAGGCGATGTTCTCGAGCTCAGCCATGAACAGATCGGTCGCCTCGGGGTTGTTGGCGAGCGCGGCCGGCACGGGCGCGTTTCTCAGCGTGGTGACGTAGTCGAGCAGCGCGTCGGCGGCGCGCAGCAGGCCGGCGATGGCCCACTCGGCGCTGCCGTAGTCTTTCAGGTCGAAGTACTTCTTGGCGACGTCGTCGCGCTTCTTCTTCTTCTGGTCGAGCGCCTCGGCGACCATCTTCATGCCCTTGCGTCCCGACACGCCGGACTTCTGCTCGATCTTGATGGCCTTGTACTCGAGCCACTCCTTCTCGAGCATGTGGAAGCCGCAGAAGCCGCCGGCCTGCACGCCGACGTCGCCCTTCTTCACCTTGTCGTCGAGCTTCTTCCAGTTGGACAAGATGCCCTCGCAGATGTCGAGCATGTCCTTGTCGCGGCCGGCCTTCTGCAAGGCGATGGCGGTCTTGAAGCGCGACATCAGCACCTGCTCGGGCTTGGCGTCCTTGCCGTGCAGCTTCTCGAACTCGCCGTACATGGCCGCGGTGCGCTTCCAGTCTTCCTTGTCCTCGTAGACCGCCGCCATGCGCAGGTAGACGTCGGGGATGTCCTTCTGCTTCGGGAAGTCCTTGATGTAGCGCGCGAACAGCTTGACCGCGCTGTCGGTGTCGCCGAGGCCGAGGTGGAAGATGCCCGCGTTGTAGATGGAGTCGGGCGACTTCGGGTTGTCTTTGTACTTGTCAGCGAACTTCACGTACCAGTCGGCCGCGGTCTTGTACTGCGCGACCTTCTCGTAATAGGCGGCCAGGTTGGCGTAGGTGGTCTCCTCGGCGTTCGCCTTCTTGAGATCCGCGTGGGTGGTGATCTCCTTGGGGAACTCCTTCAAGATGCGCTCGGCCCAGACGATGGCGTTGTCGATCTGCTCCTCGTTCGCGTAGAGGAGCTGCACGTTGTAGGTCGCGATGGCAGCGAACTCGCTCTTGGGGAACTCCTTGACGAAGCCCTCGAACTTGCCGGCGGCTGCGAGCGCGGCCTCGCTCTTCTCGGCGCTGCCCTTGGGCAAGGTCTCGTACTTGGCGCGCACGGCGTCGGCGTTCTTGAAGGTGGCGCCCTCCATGAAGCGCACCACCAGCTTGGAGAACTTGTCCTCCTTCATCAGCACCTTGTTGTCGGAGAAGGTGCGCGACCACTTCTCGAGCGCCAGGTAGTCCTCGCGCGCGTCGTAGGAGTCGAGGATCTGGTCGGCGCCCTTGCGCGCATACTCGTTGTCCGGCCAGACGGCGATCAGCTCGCCGAAGCGCTTGGCCGCCTCGTCGAAGTGATTGTGCGTCTGGAAGATGTAGCCCGCCTTGAACTTCACGACGATCAGCTCGTCCTCGATCTTCTTGTCCTTCTTCCAGTCGGTGCCCATGACGCTGACGTAGGCGTCGCAGGCGTTGGCGAGCGCGACCTCGTCGTCGGGGATCTTCTCCTCGACGTACTTCTTGCCCTTCTGGTAGTCGGTGAGCTTCTGGACGTTGACGCCCTTGGTGACGTCACCCTCCTTGCGCTTCTTGCACTTGCCCTTCTTCTCGTCGTCCTCGGAGCAGCCGGAGATGTCGCCGATCTTGCCGTCCCTCGACACCGGCGGCGGTAGCACCTTGTTGACGATCTTCTCCCAGGCGAGCACCGCGTTGTAGGCGCACGTCTTCGTGTACTCGCCCTTCGCGTCGCGCTTGACGACGGCGTCGTACTGCGCCGCTGCTTCACGCCACTGACCGAGATCCCACAAGAGCTCGGCATAGAAGAAGTTCAAGCGATAGGAGCTGTCGCTGTCGGGGAAGGCCTGCAGGTACTGCGCGTAGATGTCGCGCGCCACCTCGTAGTCCTCGACCTTTTTGAACTTCTGCGCGTAGCGGTGGTAGTCGGTGACCAGCTCGCGCATGCGGCTCTCGGCGATGGCGCGCGCGCGCTCGACCGCGGTGTTGTTGCTCTCGTTCTTGCGCCACCACGAGCTGCCGGGGCGGTAGAGCTCGACCAGGCGGGTCACTTCCTTCTTCACGTTGGCGCGGTCGCCCATCTGTGAGTAGGCGGCGACGATCTGCGACTGGTAGTCGGGCGACGAGGTGTGGTCGGGGTCAAGGTTGATGAGCAGGCGCAGCGTCTCGATCTGCAGCGGGTGCTTGCCCTGCTCCTTGTAGACGGCGGCGAGCTTGGTGGTCAGGCGGTAGCCCTCCTGCGCGCCCGCCTCCTTCTTCAGGTACTCGTAGGCGTCCTTGGTCTTGTCGAGCTGCGAGTAGGTCAACACCATGTCGTTGAGCGCCTCGCGCTTGAGCTGCAGCTTCTCGATCTTGCCGCCCGTCTGCCCGTCGCCGGGCGACTCCTTGCCGGAGCGGCGGATGACGTCCTTGAATCTCGAGAGCGCGTCGTCGTAGGCCTGCGCGTTGTAGTCACACCACGCGAGCTTGTAGAGCGCGTAGTTGGCGACCGAGGGGCGCTTCTTCGCCTCGCCGATGTCGTAGGCCTTCTTGTAGGCCTTGGTCGACTTGGTCAGGTCGTTGGCCTTGAAGTAGTGCTCGCCGAGCGCGAGGTAGGAGTCGGAGACGTACTCGCTCTCCTGGTACTGCCGGATGAGCTGCGAGTAGTTGTCGACCGCCTCTTTGGTCTTGCCGGCCTCGTACTGGTTGAAGGCCATGATGTAGAGCACCTCGTCGAGGCGCGGGTAGTCGGGGAACTTCTCGAGCACGATGCCGTAGTTGTCGAGCGCCTGCTTCTTGTAGGCCTCGCTCTTCTTGGCGTACGAGGTGAGCTGCGGCTCCTTGCCTTGCCGGCCGCCGTCGACCCACTTCTGGTAGGCCTCGTCGAATTCCTTGAACTCGGTCTGGTAGGCGAACTTCGACTTGTCCCAGTAGATCTCGGCGAGGCGGAAGATCAGCTCGCCCTCCTGCGACTTGCCGTGCATCTTGGGCAAGAGGCCCTTGATCTCCTCGATCTGCTCGTCGCGCTTCCGGTCGGCCTTGGCGGAGTTGTCGAACTGCTTGGCCGAGAAGGCGTCGCGCTTGATGCTGGCCGGGCCGGTCGTGCGCAGCGCCTCGTCCTTCTTCTCCTCGGGCTTCTTGTCGTCCGCCTTCTTGTCGCCCTCCTTGTCGTCCTTCTTCTCCTCGGCCTTGTCGTCCTTCTTATCGGACTTCTTCTTCTTGGCGGCGGCGGCCGGCGCGACACCGAGCCCTTCGGGCCCAATCTCGACGTTGAAGGCGACCAGGCCGAGGACGACGAACGCGAGCGCGCGAAGGGGGGAGAGCGTCATGGGCGGGCTTCCTGTCGACGTGGCGAGACGAATTCGCGTAGTGAAAGCGCGCGGGGGAAGCAACGGCCTTCCCCCGCGAAACACAGCCCCGGCGAAAGCGCGCGCCGGCTCCGTGTGGCAGATTGTCCTACACGTCGTCACTGCGACGTTCGTCGGCGGCGGCTACTCGAAGCACTCGGTCTTGATGGTGAACTCGTAGTAGCCGAGCTCGTCGACCCAGTACTCGTTTCGGAACCACCAGAACTGGAAGGTGTCGTCGGGGATGAAGGGACGCGGCTGGCGCGCGCGGCTCTGACCGCCGATCTCCTTGCCGAGCTCGAGCCAGTCGGCCTCGGCCGTCTTGGTCTCGAGCGCCACGATGGAGGCGCGCGTGGTGATGTCACCGAGCTCGCCGTTCAGGTCGTTGACCTTGGTCTTCAGGTACTTGCCGACCAGCGACAGGTACGCGTCCCGCGTGTCGTTGGCGAAGTCGGTCATCTCACGGCCCATGTCGGAGCGCTTGAAGGTGTCGTTCTTCTCGAACACCTTGGCCTCGCGATCGATCTCGCGCAGGAAGCCCTCCATCTTGGCGAACTTGGGATCCTTGGTGACGGCAAAGGCCACGGGCCGCGGCAGCAGGTTGCTGCTCTTGTCACCCGGCTGCTGCTTGAGCGACTTCTGCAAGAGCGGGTACCACTCGTCGAGCGCGAAGTTCTCGTCGAGCAAGGCCTGCAGCGTCTTGGTCATCGGGCCGTAGGAGTCCTTGGTCTCCTCGAGGATGGCGTTCACGCGGTCCCACTGACAGTTGTAGTAGTAGATGATGGCCTGGAGGATCTTGGCCTCCGGGTAGAACTCGTCCTCGAAGTAGGGCGCACGCAGCGAGTGCAACGCGCCGAGCGCCTTGCCGTAGTTGTTGCTGACGGTCTCGGTCCAGGCGCGCTCGAACAGGGCCTGCGGCCAGGTGCCCGAGAAGCGCGGCACGTTGAGGAACTCGCTGCGCGCGCGCGCCAGTCCGTCGTTGCGCTTGGGGTCGCCCTCGTCGAGCTGGTAGGCCTGCTCGTAGTAGGTGCGCGCCAGGCCGAGGCTGGCGAGGTCGCGTAGCTCGAGCAGGCGCTCGTCGGAGGCGTCCTTCGGGATCGCCTCGCGCGCCTTCTCGAAGTGCTCGATCACCTGATCGTACTTGGGCGCGTAGTTGTCGCCGCGGCCGACGCCCAGGCGGACCAGCCCGAGCATGTACTGCGCATGCGGGTACTTCGGGTTGCCGGGCTTGACGGTGCCCAGGAAGTCGCGCGCCTCCTTGAAGTTGGCGCGATTGAACATGAAGCGGCCGAGCGTGTAGTGCACGCGCTGCAAGACCTCGGGGTTCATCTTGCGCAGCGCGTTCTCGTTCTCCGGTGTGTAGACGGAGTCGAGGATCTGCGGCGTCTTCAGGTCGTCGTCGAGCGCGTCGCCCACCGCGAGCAGGCCCTCGATGGCGTCGTCGAAGTGCGGGTGATCGTTGCCGCTCTTGGCGATGTCCTCGTAGTACTTGAGCGCGGCCAGCGGCAGGCCGAGCTTCTCGAAGCTCTTGGCCAGGCCGTATTGCGCCTCGGCGATGTCGCCCTCCTCTTCACCCTCGAAGCGGAGCACCGAGTAGAACTGCGCGGCTGCGACGTCGTAGTCGCCGCCCTTGAAGGCCTTGACCGCCTTCTCGATGTTCTGGGCCGAGGCCGGCAGCGCCAGAGCGAGCGTCGCGGCGAAGAGAATGGTTCGCTTCATGGTCAGCCTCAGAAGATGAAGGAGACGCCGGCCTGGCCGAGCACCAGGTTGGTGACGTCGAAGCTCGGGCCGTCCGCGTCTTCCACGTCGCCTTCCCGCACCGACAACGGCAGCACGTAGTCGCGCACCTCGAAGCGCACGCCCAGCCAATCGGTGAAGTAGAAGCGCAGGCCGCCGCCGAACGAGGTGGCGAGCGTGGTGCGGAAGTCGTAGGGGCCGAAGCCCGTGACGTAGGCCTTCTGCGCGCCGCCTTGCGTCAGGCTCTCGAGTTGCAGGCCGAACGCCGCGGCGCCGACCGAGAGATAGAGGTTGAACTGGCCGAGCGCCAAGTCGTGCACGCTCACCTTGCCGTAGAGCGGGCTCCACTGTGCGTCGCCGCCAAGAAACCAGGGGAACTGGTACAGCTTGACCCGCTCGGGGGCCAGGCTCTCCTTCTCGCGCAGCTCGACGGTCAGCTCGCTGTCACGACCGCCGAGCCGGGGACCGCCGACGTCCCACCAACCGAACAGCCCGCCGGTGAGCTCGAAGGCCACGTTCTCCTTCAGGTGGTAGATGCCCGACGCGGTCAGGCCGGTGTGCGAGGTGAAGGAGTCGTTCACGCTCTGCGCGATCTGCGGCGACAGCTCGAACTTGCCGGCGACCAGGAACGGCTTGCCCTGCACCACGAAGATGGTCTCTTCGGTCGCGGTCGCCGCCTCGGCCTCGGCGGCCGCCGGTGCCGAAGACGCGTCAGGCTCGTCGGCGGGCGTCTCCTCGGCGGAGGCGTCTTCGCCGGCAGTGTCCTTCTCCTCCTCGTCCGCAGCGCGCGCCGCGGTGCCGAGGGTCGCCAAGGTGACGAACAGCAGCAGCTTCTTCATGGTGGTGCTTCCGAGTGCGGCCCAGGTGCTCAAAGGACACGTGGTCACGGGACAGGTGCTCACGAGACAGGTGCTCACAGGAGCAGCGACAGGCCGACTTGCAGCATGGTGTTGGTGGAGATGTCGCTGAAACACTGTTTGGCGGCCCCGACCACCAGCGTGTAGCCGGTGCCGCAGGCGTCCTCGTCGTTGGCGTTGTGCTCTTCCACGTTCGGGTTGAGGCCGTTGAAGTTGCGCAGCTCGGCGCGCAGCGCCAGGAACTTCCACGGGATGAGCCGGATGCCGAGGCCGTAGTTGCCGGAGAACCGGACCTGCGGCGTGTCATAGCCAACCTCGCCGTTGAGCTTGCGGGTGATGCCCTCGGCGCCACCGCCGGCAAGCGCATAGAGCTGGAAGTTGAGGTCGAGCTCGGAGACCGCCGAGATCTTGCCGTAGATGGGCGACCATTGGACGTCGCCGCCGGCGAACCACGTGGTCATCCACATGTCGGGGAGCTGCGGCTCGCAGGTGCCGTTGCCGCCGTTGACGTCGTCGAAGCACTCCTGGTCCTCGTTGAACTTCTTGGCCGACGAGCCGTCAACGCGCACGTTGCCGACGATGCCGGTCTCGTCGCCCACCAGGTAGCCGCCGAAGCCCTCGAAGGCCAGCCAGTCGAACAGGTGGAATGCCGCCGCGCCGCTGCCACCGAGGTGGTCGACGTACTTGTCGTTGAAGGAGTAGTCGAAGATGCCGGTCAGCTCGAAGCGGCCGCCCATGGGGAAGAGCTTCTGGTCGATGAGCGGCGTACCGTCACGCGGCTTGCGCTCCTCGATGCGCTGGAAGGTCTCGCCCGGCCCCCTGGCCTCGCCGGCCTTGTCCTGATCGGCCCCCTCGTCGTCCTGGGCCATGGCGAGCGGGCTCGCCAGCGAGCATCCGAGGACGAGGCCGGCGCACAGGGAGCGGGGGAGCGTCATCGCGTGGTCCTTTGCGGGTCGAGCGGGCGGGGCGCTTGTAGCAGAGACGACCGGGAAAAGAATGTGGATCCGGGTGGACGGCAACCGGGGCGTCA
The DNA here is from genome assembly GCA_016177705.1 of Deltaproteobacteria bacterium. Lineage (GTDB taxonomy): Bacteria > Myxococcota > UBA727 > UBA727 > VGSZ01 > JACOUT01. Next base: position 270,946 of record JACOUT010000009.1, on the reverse strand, counting down.
GAGGCGGAAGGTCACCCCGGCGAGCAGCTCGGTGCTGACCTCCGGCGTGAAAACCGGGTTGAGCAGGGTGCTGCCCTCGACCGCGACCTCGAGGCCCACCGCCAGGTTTCGCACCACGAAGTAGTCGACGCCGCCGGCGAGCTTGATGCCCTCGTTCCAGTGGACATCGCCGTGGCCGAACGGCCCGCCGACCGCGCTGGTCAGCATGGCCGAGCCGTAGGGGATGAAGGGCGCGCCGAGCTGCACCAGGCGGTACTTGGCGCCGAGGCCGAGGTTGACGTCCAGGTAGCCGGGCGAGACCACGGGGCGCAGCGCGGCGGTGAACGCGAGCGCACCGTCGAAGGACCAATCGAAGTCGACGCCGAGCAGCATGCCGCCCTGCGGGGTGGCGCGCGTCGCCGCCGAGAAGCGCATGGCGTTGACGCTGGCTCCCGCCACCGGGCGCAGCAGCAGGTCGCCGGGCTTGACGGTGTAGGCGCCAGCGGGGGTAGCGGACGCCAGCGCGGCGACGACTGCCAGCGCGGCGAGCGGGGCGAGCAGGCGGTGCGTCATGCGCGCGCTCCCGCACGGAAGGCGGCAGCGCCAAGGTAGCGCGCGCCGCTGCCGAGCTCGGCCTCGATGCGCAGCAGCCGGTTGTACTTGGCGACGCGGTCGGAGCGCGACAGCGAGCCGGTCTTGATCTGGCCCGAGCCCGCGCCCACCGCAAGGTCGGCGATGGTGGTGTCGGCGGTCTCGCCCGAGCGATGCGAGACGATGGAGCGGTAGCCGCTGCGGTGGGCGAGGTCGATGGCGTCGAGCGTCTCGGTGAGTGTGCCGATCTGGTTGAGCTTGATCAGGATGGAGTTGGCGGCGCGCTGCTCGATGCCCTTCTGCAAGAGCCTCGGGTTGGTGACGAAGAAGTCGTCGCCGACGATCTGGCAGGTGCTGCCCAGCTCCGCGGTGATGGTGCGCCAGCCGTCCCAGTCGTTCTCGTCGAGCGGATCCTCGAGGGAGACGACGGGGAACTTGGCGGTTGCGTCCTTCCAGAACGCGATCAGCTCGTCGCGACCGCACGCTTTGCCGCCGAACGAATAGCAGCCCTGCTGTTTGTCGAAGAAGCTCGACGATGCGGCGTCGACGGCGAGCGCGATGTCGGCGCCCGGCTTGTAGCCTGCGGCGGCGATGGCCTCGAGCAACAGCTCGAAGGCCTCGCTGTTGCTCTTCAGGTCGGGCGCGTAGCCACCCTCGTCGCCGACGCCCGTGTTGAGCTTCCGGCCCTTGAGCAGCTTCTTCAGGTGATGGAAGGTCTCGGCGCCGTAGCGCAGCGCCTCCGCGAACGAGGGCGCGCCCACCGGCACGATCATGAACTCTTGGATGTCGAGGTTGTTGTCGGCGTGACTGCCGCCGTTGATGACGTTCATCAGCGGCACCGGCAGCACGCGCGCCTGGTGGCCGCCGACGTGCTGGTAGAACGGCATGCCGTGGTCGTCGGCCGCGGCCTTGGCGGCCGCCACCGACACGCCGAGGATGGCGTTGGCGCCGAGCTTGCCCTTGTTGGCGGTGCCGTCGAGGCCGATCATGGCACGGTCGAGCGCGACCTGATCGTCGGCGTCCATACCGACCACCTCAGGGGCGATCAGCTCGTTGACGTTGCGCACCGCCTTGGTGACGCCCTTGCCGAGGTAGCGCTTGGCGTCGCCGTCACGAAGCTCGAGCGCCTCGTGCTCGCCCGTAGAGGCGCCCGACGGCACCGCGAAGCGCCCTTCGGCGCCGCCATCGAGGATGACGTCGACCTCGACCGTGGGGTTGCCGCGGGAGTCGAGGATCTCGCGGGCCTGGACGTGGAGGATCTCGCTCATCGAAGCCTCGCAGGGCGCGCGCGGGTGCTCTCGGCGCGGGCGCGCGCGTGCTAGCACGGAGCTTCGGCACCTGGGAAGGCGAGTTTCCATGGCGTGGTGGTGGAAGCGGTACGAACCGATCCTCGAGGCCAAGCCGCGCGCCGGCGAGGACGTGATCAAGGATCTGATCGGCAAGGAGCTGGTCGATCTCTATGAGAGCTTCCCCCCCGCGGAGCACGAGGTCGCGTGGGAGGACGCGGCGCTCGAGCGGCGCTTCCGTGGGCGCCTGGCCGAGCTGCCGCGGCTCGACGCCGCCATGGTCGACGCGCTCTCGCGCGTCGTCACTTGGGACCTCGATCACGAAAACGATGCCATCGAGCACTTCTTCAGAAACGAGCTGCACCGCGAGGCGGCACCGACGCCGGCGCACGTCGAGGCGCTGCACTTCGTGTGGCGCACCGTGGTCGAGCACCTGTACACGCGCAAAGAGGAGTGCCAGGGCGCGCTCAAGCGCAAGGATCTCGTCGACATCGTCGAGCGGGCGCGCCTGCGCTTTCAGGCGCGCCGCGTGCTCGTGAGCTGAACCACCCGGCTGCCGCAAAAGGTGCAGCTGCAAGGCGGCGAGGAGAGAGCGAGCAAGCGTACTCCTGTACGCGTCGCGAGCGAACGACGAAGCCAACGCCGCAGATTCCCTTTTGCGGCAGCCGGGTCAGAACATGAAGCCGACGCCGGCGGAGAAGCCCAGCGTGAAGTTGAGCACGTCGCCACCGGCGAGCGTCTCGAGCTGGTCGCCGACGAAGATCTTGCGGCCGCCTTGGTTGCTGTAGTCGGCGATGGCGCCGATGGTCTGGGCGCGCAGCTCGCCGTAGAAGCCGGCGACGATGTCGTAGCGCACGCCCGCCGCCGCATACCAGCCGTACGCGATCGAGGTGCCGCCCGGATCGTCGGGCTTCTCCTCGTAGTAGGTGAGCGGCAACGCGTCCGCCTTGACGTCGATCTCGAGGCGCTGCTTGCCGAGCAGGATGGGCACGAAGGCCTCGCCGCCGACCGCGGCGGTGTGGAAGTCGAAGCCGGGCACCACGGTCAGGTTCTCCGTCTGCCCGCCGACGTCAACGGTCTGCGCCTCGATGCTGGCGCCGTAGTAGCGGTAGCCGAGGCGCGCGCCGAAGCCGATGCCGTTCTTGAGCGTGTAGCGCCCCTTGAGCATGAAGCCGAGCCGCGTGTGCATCGCAGTGAGCGCGTCTGGCGTCACCGGCACCTGCCGCGCGTTGATGCGGAAGGGCACGAACGCGACGGCGCCGTCGGCCTCGAGGCCGAGCCACGGGATGCCGAACGGGCGCAGCGGCCAGGCGTCGATCGCGACGCTGCCGCCGGGGAAGAACGCGGCGTTGACCTTGGCGCTGCCCACCGCGTCACCGTCGAAGCTGTAGGCCCACGTGGCGCCGTCGAAGGCCGCCGTCACCGCCACGGTGTGCGCGAGCGCGCTCGATCCCGGTGACGGCGCCTCGTCCTCGACGTCGATGCGTCGCCCCGAGTCGTCGACGGTCGAGTGCGCCACCGTCTCGGCGGCCGCGTCGTCGTCGATGGACGCCGTGCGTTTGCGCTTCTTCGGCCGCACCGGTTCGTCCTCGGCGTCGTCCTTGGTGAAGGCGAGCGGCGAGTCGTCGCGCGAGGTATCGCGCGCGACCTTGGGCAGCTCGACGTCCTCGGGATCCTGCCGCCGGCGCACCGGCTCGCTCTTGTCCTCGTCGACGCGGCTCGGCGGTGCCGGATCCTCGTCGTCATCAGCCAGCACGTCCGTCATGCGGACGCTGCGGTCCTTTCCTTTCGGCTCGGCGCTTGGGAGCTTGACCGGGCGCTGGCGCTTCCAGGCAGAGAGCGCGGGCCGCAGCGCATCGGCGACGGCGGTGGCGGTCTCCTGCGGGTCGCGCCCGAGCGGCAGCTCGACGAAGAAGCGGGGCGCGCCGTCCTTGGCGTAGGCGACCACCAATAGCACGTCCTCGTCGTCCTTGCCGGTGGCGCGCTCGCCCGACACCAGCACGTCGACGGCGCGCTTGGACAGGATGGGCGCGAGCGCCTCGGCCTGGTACGGCGTGCGCAGGCGCTTGGTGTCGTCTTGGATGGTGTCGCTCGACACCACCGCCGCCGTCTCCACCAGCTCGAGCTCGAGCTCGAGCGCCTCCTTGGTGTCGCCGGCGCCGGTGCCCTTGCCGGTGAACGGCAGCACCGCGACGTTGAGTGCCACCGCGCGCGGCGCCTTGCGCCTCTTGGCATGGCTCGGCGACGCGACCACGAGCGTCGCCGCCGCCGCCACGATGAGCGGCACCATCAAACGGCGCTCTACGCACGCCACGAGGTCGATTGTAGCGGCATGCGCCGCCAAGTTCACAAACCGGGCATCCCCCCGACGGCGGGTGCCGGCCTTGCGTTTGCGTGAGCCCTTGCGTAGCCGTGCTGCATGGGGTCGAGGAAGAAGAAGGCCGGCGCTATCGCGGCGCCACCGCGCGCACCCGGATCACCGCGCGTCGTCGCCGTCACCGGCGCGTTCGGTGCGCTCGGGCGTCGCCTGGTGCCGCTGCTCGAGGCCGATCCCGAGATCGACCGCGTGGTGGCCATCGATCTGCGACCCGCCGCGCTCGGCCCCGACGTCGATCCGGCGGCGTTCCTGGCGGCGCACGGCAAGCTGTCCTCGCACACGCTCGACCTGGCGGGCGCCGGCGCCGATCGCGAGCTGGCCGACGTGCTCGAGCGCGAGGGCGCGGGAGCGCTGATCCACCTGGCGCTGTTGTCGTCGCCGACGCACGCGCTCGAGATGGCGCACGAGGTGGAGACCATCGGCACGCTCCACATGCTGCATGCCGTCGCCGCCGCGCGCGTCGGCTATCTGCTCTCCTTGTCGTCGGCCATGTGCTACGGCGCGCGGCCCTCGAACCCCGCCTGGATCACCGAGGAGCACGCGCTCGAGCCACCGCCCTCGCGCAGCCTGCGCGACAAGGCCGACGCCGACCGCCAGGTGCGTCGCTTCGGCGAGGAGCACCCGGATCACGTGGTCGCGGTGGCGCGCGTCGGCGCCATGCTCGGCAGCGCCGACGACCACTTCTGGACCCGCTTGTTCGGCCGCCGCTTGGTGCCGGCGGTGCTCGGCTACGACCCGCTGGTGCAGCTCATGCTGCCGGACGACGCCGCGGCGGCGCTGCACGCGCTCTTGCGCGCGCGCGCGCGTGGACCATTCAACGTCGTCGGCCGCGGCGTTCTGCCCTACAGCCACGTGCTGTCGCGGCTCGCGCGCGTGCCGCTGTACGTGCCTCCCGGCATCGGGCGCAGCCTGCTCGGCGCGCTGTGGACCGCGCAGCTCTCCGACATCCCGCGCCACTTCCTCGACTACCTGCGCTGGTCCTGGGTGTGCGACGGCGAGCGGCTGCGGCGGGAGACGGGCTTCACGCCCGCCGCCGACATCGCCACCACGCTGCAGGTGTTCCAAAGCGGCGCCTGGCGCAGCGACGCGCGCGACCTGCGCATGCGGGGTGCCGCGTGACCACGACGGAGCAGCTCACCGGCGACAACGGCTTCGACCCCTTCGGCCGCGACCCCGAGCTGGCCGAGCGTCTGCGCCCTCGCCTCGACGCGCTGCTCGATCGCTGGCTCAAGGTGCAGGTGGAGGGGAGCGAGCACCTGCCCACGTCGGGGCGCGCCCTCTTGGTGGCGAGCCACGGCGGCGCCCTGCCCTGGGACGCGGTGGTGCTCTTGGCCGCGCTCGGGCGCGCGTCGGGGCGGCACGTGCGCCCGCTCGTCGAGGATCCGGTGATGACCGCGCCCTTCCTCGGCACGCTGTTGACGCGCCTTGGCTGCGTGCGCGCGAGCCAGGACAACGCCACGCGCCTGCTCGACCGCGATGAGGCGGTGCTGGTCTTCCCCGAGGGCATGCAGGGCCTCGGCAAGCTGTGGCGGCAGCGGCACAAGCTGATGCGCTTTGGCCGCGGCGGCTTCGTGCGCCTGGCGCTGCGCACCAAGGCGCCCATCCTGCCGGTCGCGGTCGTCGGCGCCGAGGACACCTCGCCGCTGCTCTTCAAGATCGGTGGGCTGATGAAGGAGAAGTCCCTGCCCTACATCCCGGTGACGCCCGTGATCCCGCTGCCGGCGCGCTGGCGCATCAAGGTGGGCGCGCCCATCGACGCCAACGCGGAGATCCCGGAGCCCACCGACATCACGGTCAGCACGCTCGCAGCGCGCGTCAAGGATCTGATCCAGCGCGACGTCGACGCGCTGGTCGAGGATCGCGGGAGCGCCTTCTGATGGCCCGCCTCGAAGTCTCCTGCCCGGCGTGCCGCAGGCAACACTCGTACACCGACCTCGTGCCCTTCCGCGCCGAGTGCGAGGCATGCTCGGCGGATCTGCACGTGTGCATCACCTGCCGCTTCTACGATCGCTACGCCGAGAACGAGTGCCGCGAGGACGCCGCCGAGCCGGTCGCCAAGAAGGACCGCGCCAACCTGTGCGAGTACTGGAAGCCACTGGCGGCGGGCGAGGCGAGCGCCGCCACCAGCGCGGCCGACGAGGCCAAGAAGAAGCTCGAGGCGCTGTTCAAGAAGAAGTGAGCGGCTGGCAACGAATCGCTCTTCGGTCGCCGGTTTGCGGTGATCGGTTTGCGGTCGACGGCCATCGTGCGTCGGCCTCTGGCGACGGGCCACGGGCACGGTCGATCGCTGCTCTGGCTGCTCTGGGTGTCGGTGACGACGTCCGACGCCGGCGATCGACGCCCGCAGCCGACGCCCCGCGACCCGCGATTGTCCGGCGTCCGCCGCCCGAAGCCCGTCGCCCGGCACCGACCCCTGATGGCCGTCGCCCGCAAACCGGAGACCGCAAGATCGAGCGCGGGCACGCCCCTGCTCTACGGCCCCTGCGGCTCGTGCCCGGTCTGCGCGAGCAGCGCGTCCTGCTCCTCCTGCGGCCAGCAGGAGGGGAAGCCGGCCACGATGAGCGAGCCAAGCTCTTGGAGCGCCGGCAGATCGACCTCGCAGAGGTTGCCGCCGACTTCGAGCTTGTCGTGGATCGCGACGAGCGCCGTCGCAGAGAGGCGCGAGAGTCCGAGCTCCTCATCCACGACGAGGTAGTCGAGCTCACGGATCGGCCCAAGCGTGGCCTCCACCAACGACGGGTTACCGCCGGAGAGATCGAGGCCCCGCAAGCGCGGCATCGAGAGGGCAGAGAGGTCCGCCAGCGCAGCATTCTCTTCGGCGTGCACGGTCAGCGTCGCGGGCTCGTCCTCAGCCGCGGGGTCCACCACGTTCTCGAGCCCGTGGAGCGAGACCAGGTCGGTCGTGATACTGACGTTCAGCCATCCGAGGCGACGGAGCGACGAGAGCGGCGTCAGGTCGGTCACGCTGCCGGTGAGGAGGAGGCCGCGCATCTCCTCGATGCCCGCCATCGCCTCCACCTCTTCCTGCGTGTGGGCCGCGGGAAACCCCGGAGTCGTCCCTGACGGCCCGCAGGCAGCGGCGAGGACGGCCAGCGCCAGGGCGAGTCCCTGAAACGCCGCAACGCCCCCTCCCCGTGAAGCCAGTGGACCTCGATACCTCCCCCGAGAACGGTGGAGTCCAGTCGGTGCTCCTCGGGGCCTACCCCGATTTCGGAGGAGGAGTTTGACGTCGACGAGTGAACCGGAGGGTGGGGGCTCCAGCGATTTCAGGGACACTCCCTAGGGTATTCGGCGCAGGCACCGATTGGAATCGTCGCTCGAGGCTGCGCGGCAAAGGCGCGAAACCTCACTGGGAGCTCCACCGCTGCCATCGGATCGACCGCCCGTGCTTTGGTGCCTTCACCCAAGGCAGCGGCCAAGCGGACCGTCAGACCACCACGCGCTGCGTCTCGGCCACCACCCACTCGAGGTACTTCGGCAGGCCGCTCTCGACGGGCAGCGCCAGGCACTCGGGCACCTGGTAGGGGTGCAGCTCGGCGACGCGCGCCACCAGCGCCGGCAGCCGGTGCGGCACGGTCTTGACGATCAGCAGCAGCTCGGCGTCCTCGTGGATGGCGCCCTCGAAGCGGTAGATGCTGGTGAGCGCCGGCACGATGTTGACGCAGGCGGCCAGCCGCTCCTCGACGAGCGCGCGCGCCATGGTCTTGGCCGCGTCGATGGTGGGCACCGTGATGAAGACCACGCGCACCGCGCTCATGGGCGCTCCTTCTTCTTGCCGCCGGCGCCGGCCAGCGCGCGCGCGACGCGAGCGTCGAGCGGCGCGCTCTTGCCGTCGAGCAGCACCATCGCTTCCGTCAGGTGCAGGCCGCGCGCCTGCGCGCACTGCTCGACCGCCACGCGAAACAGAACCAGCGCGTCGGCGAGCTGTGTCACCGTGCCGGCGCCGAGCGTGCCGACCACCAGCTCGATGCCGCGGCGCTCGCGCTCGGGCGCGATGCCGGCGGCGGGCACGCCGGCCGCCTCCGCCAGATCGGCCACCACGCGCACCAGCTCGGCCAACAGGCCGGCCAGGCGCACGTCGTCGGCGCCGGCGGGCACGAGCGCGCGGCCGTCGACGTCGACAGCGAAGCGCAGCGAGAGCGCGAGCGCGCCCTGCTTGAGCGCCCGCATCGCCTGCGGCTCGGACGTGCGCTCCTCGGGCGCGCCGACAGCGAGCGGGTACGGCAGGTGGCGCGACGCGAGCGGCGCGCCGCGGCGGCGCAGCATGGTGCCGGCGGGCAGGCCGGCCGCGAGCGTGCCGACGGCGGGCATTCGCTCGGACCAGGCGGGCGCGAAGCCGACACCGAAGGTGCCATCGTCACGAGGCACCACCCACTGGACCAGCTCCACGGTGCCCTCCGAGGCGGTATTCTGCGCGACATCCAACGCTCGACGCCGACCCTGCTGCTCGTCCACCGAAGGTCGCCGCCGGTCAAGCGGGTGCGCGACGCGCGCGCGGTGCCCCATGGCTGACGGTACGCGCAGGCTCAGCTCGTGGTTCGTCGGCGGCGTCGAGCGCGAGTTGTTCGCCGACGACGGCACGCGCCTGATCGTGCGCGCCTGGCACGAGGGGACCGGCACACCGCTCATCCTGTGCGACGGCCTCGGCTGCGACGGCTACATCTGGAAGTACGTCGAGCGCCGCTTCGCGGGCGAACGGCCGCTGTTGCACTTGCAGTATCGCGGCCACGGTCGCTCCCAGGTGCCGAACGATCTCGACACGCTGAAGGTCGAGGTCATCGTCGACGACCTGGCGCGCGCGCTCGACCACGCGGGCCTGACGGGTGGGGTCTGGCTCGGCCACTCGATGGGCGTGCAGGTGGCGCTCGAGGCCTTCCGCCGCCTGCCCGAGCGCGTGCACGGCCTGGCGCTCTTGTGCGGCGCCTGCGAGCGGCCCATCGACACCTGGCACCACGCCGCCTTCGCCGACGAGGAGGCGCCCTTCGGCAACCGGCTGATGCAGCGCATCTTCGACGGCCTCTCTCGCGGCGTCATCGACAACTGGCGCGTGTTGCGGCCGGTGTGGCAGCGCCTGTTGCGCTCGGAGACCGCCTATCGCCTGGCGGTGAACGGCGAGCTGAACCCCGAGCTGGTGCGCCCCGACGACTTCCGCCCCTACCTCTTGCACCTGGCCGAGATGGACATGCGCGTCTTTGCGCGCCTGGCGCGCGACCTGAGCGAGCACTCGGCAAGAGACGTGCTGCCCGACATCGACGTGCCGACCCTGGTGGTGGGCGGCGGCCGCGACCGCTTCGCGCCCTTGTGGGTCATCGAGGAGCTACACGGGCACATCCCGGAGGCGGAGCTGTTGCCGCTGGTGCTCGCGTCGCACGCCGCGCCCATCGAGGAGCCTCGCCTGATCGAGCGCGCGCTCGAGCGGCTGCTGCAACGGGTCGATGGCTAGCGCGCTGGCGCTCGTGCTCGCGCTCTCCGCCGCGGGCGTGGCGGCGCCGCACCTCGAGTGGCGCACGCTGCACGGGCAGCACTGCGACGTTCACTTCCCCGCCGCGCTCGAGCCGGTGGCGCGGCGCGTGGTGACGGTGGCCGACGAGGCCGTGGCGGTAACGAGCGCCGCGTTCGAGAGCGGGCCGCTCGACCGCGTGCAGCTCGTGCTGCACGACGTCACCGACACCGCCAACGGCTTCACCAACGTGGTGCCCTACGACCTGATCGAGCTGCGCGCCGTACCGCCCGAGGGCGACCATGAGCTCGGCGTCACCGACGAGTACCTGCGCATGCTGGTGCTGCACGAGATGGCGCACATCGTCCACCTCGACACCATCCACGGCCTGCCCGCGTTGGTGAACCTGGTGGTGGGCAAGGTGTGGCCGCCCAACATCGTGCAGCCGCGCTTCGTCGTCGAGGGGCTGGCGACGTGGATCGAGAGCGAGCACACCGAGCAGGGCCGGCTGCGATCGACGCAGTTCCTGTCGCACCTGCGCATCGCCGCGCTGCAAGGTGATCTCTGGCAGCTCGACGACCTCGCCAACTACTCGCGGCGCGAGCCGGGCGGCGGCGCCGCCTACGTCTACGGCGCCGCCTTCGTCGACTGGCTGGCGCGGCGGCACGGCGCCAAGGTGTGGGCCGCGGTGGCGCACGACTATGGCGGTATGCCCGTCCCGTACGCGATGCAGCGCGCGGTGGAGGCGGCCACCGGCGTCGAGCTCGGCCTCGACTACCAGGCCTTCCTCGACGACGTGCGCGCCGACGCCGCGGCCTTCGCGGCCAAGAAGCGCGCGCGCGGCGGCGCGACCTCGGCGCGGCGCTTGACGCGCGTCGGCGGAACGGCGCGCGCGCCGCGCTTCGCCGCCGACGGCGCGGTGCTCGTCGGCGTTGCGCCCACCTTCGGCTCGGCCGGGCTGTTCGAACTGCGCGGCCTGCCCGCGCGGGCGCCGCCGCTCGCGCCGGTGGTGCGCGTCGCGCAGGCCGCCGATCTGGCCCTGGTCGGCGACACGACGGTGCTGGCGCAAGCCGAGGTGAGCCGCGGCTCCTACACCTTCTCCGACCTGTGGCGCGTCGAGCGGAGCGGCGACGGCGCTGTGCTCGTGCGCGTCACTCATGAGGCGCGCGTGCGTGCTCCCTCGCCGGTGCCGGGAACCCGCCGCGTCATCTGCGAGCAGAAGAGCGCCGCCGACAGCGCGCTGGTCGAGGTCGACGTCGACACCGGCGCGCTCGTCGACGTCGTGCGCTTCGTCGACGGCACCTTGGCGTTCTCACCCGACGTCGATTGGGGCGGGCGGCGCGTGGTGTACTCGCGCTGGACGCCGGGCGGCGGCCGCGATCTGGTGGTGCGCGAGCTGCGCTCGGGCCTCGAGCAGGAGCTGACCCACGACGGCGCGCAGGACCTCGATCCGCACTGGTCCATCGACGGCGCGCGCGTGCTGTTCGCCTCCGACCGCGAGGACACCTTCAACCTCTACGCCATCGACGTCGCCACGCGAGAGGTGCGCCGGGTGGTCGACACGCTCGGGCTGGCGCGGCTGCCGGTGCCGACGCCGGACGGCCGCGCCGTGCTGTTCCTCGACACCGGGCTCGACGGCCAGGACCTGTACGCCGCGCCTTTCGACTGGGCGAGCGCGCCGGTGGTCGGCGGCGCGCCGCCGGCGCCCGCGCGGCGAGCGCTGTCGCGCGCCGCCATGGGCGAGGTCGAGCCCTACAACCCGCTGCCGACGCTGCTGCCGCGCACCTGGACGCCGCTGCTCGCTAGCGACGCGCTCGGTGGCACCGCGCTCGGCGTGGCGGTGGCGGGCGAAGACGCCGCCGGTCGGCTGGCGGCCGCGGCGCAGGCGACCTGGGGCTTCGCCATGGAGCGGCCGCGCATGAGCGGCACCGTCCGCTTGGCCGACCTGTACCTCCCCATCTCGCTCGGCGCCGAGTGGCGCACCGACAGGTCGGAGGCCCGCCGCACCACCGACGGCCTGCCCGAGGTGCAACAGGAGACCGTGGTCGCCGGCTACGCCAACCTGACCGTGCCGCTGTTGCGCCGCCGACGTCATTCGCACTCGCTGGTGCTCGGCTACCAGCGCGAAGCGCACCTGGTCGAAAACCCAATGACCTCGCCGCCCGACGCGCGCGCGCCGACCTACCCGCCGAGCGGCAACGTCGCCGCCGTCACGCTCGACTGGGGCTACCAGGGCGCGCACGCATCGCGCGACTCCGTCTCAGCCGACGAGGGGGTGTCGAGCTGGCTGCGCGTGCGCCACGCCAACCCACTGCTCGGCTCCGAGCTCGAGCTGTGGGACGTGCTGATCGACGTACGCGCCTTCCAGCCGGTGCCGGGCCTGCCGGGCCACGCCGTCGGCGCGCTCATATCGGGCGGTGTCGGCATCGGCGATCCGTTCCGGCGCGCCTCCTTCTCGCTCGGCGGCATCGTCGACCGCGACCTGACGCGCGACCTGCTCGAAGGACGCCGCGCCGGGCCGGGCATGCTGCGCGGCTATCCGCGCGCGGTGGTGCACGGCGATGCCCAGGCGCTCGCCACCCTCGAGTACCGGCTGCCGCTTCTCGAGCTCGAGCGCGGCATCGAGACGCTCCCCCTGTTCGTCGATCGGGTGCATGGCGCCGCCTTCACCGACCTCGGCCTCGCCTTTTCGGGCGCGCCCGTGCCAACGAGCTTCCTGGCGGGGGTCGGCGCCGAGCTGCGCGTCGAGGTCGGCCTCGGCTACTACGGCTTCTTCCTGGTGCGCCTCGGCTGGGCGCGAGGCGTCAACCAGGGCGGCGTCGACCAGCCGTATGTGGTGATGGGCTTCCCGTACTGAGGCGCCTTGTCGTAAACAGACAGCGTGGCGCTCCTCCCTCGCTCCTTCGGGCTCAGTGACGTCGGTCGCGTTCGCAAGAAGAACGAGGACAGCTACCTGATCGACGACGTGCTCGGCCTCTACATCGTGGCCGACGGCATGGGCGGGCACGCGGGCGGCGAGGTGGCCTCGGCGGAAGCGATCGATCAGATCTTCTCCATGATCCGGAAGGGGCTGCCCCAGGTGGCCGCCTTCCAGCGCAGCCCCGACGACAACAACCGCGGCGCCGTGCGGCGCATCGTCGAGGCCGCCATCCAGGCCGCCACCTACATGGTGTTCGGCATCGCCGAGCAGGACCCGTCCCGGAAGGGCATGGGCACCACCATCTCGTGCATGATGTTCACCGGCCCACACGCCATCGTCGGCCAAGTGGGCGACTCGCGCGTCTATCTGGTGCGCCAGGACGTGCCGGTGCAGATCACCGAGGACCACACGCTGGTCAACATGCAGCTCAAGGCGGGCGCCATCACCGCCGAGCAGGCGCGAACGGTGCCGTACCAGAACCTGATCACGAGGGCGGTCGGGGTCAAGGACTACGTCGAGGTCGACGTGTTCGACATGGAGTGCGCGCCCGGCGATCGCTTCGTGCTCTGCTCGGACGGCGTGCACGGCTACCTGAAGGACGAGGTCGAGCTCGGGCGCCTGGCCGGTCGGGGGACGCGCGAGGACGCTGCGCGCGCGCTGGTGTCGTTCGCGCTGCAAAAGGGCGGCCGAGACAACGCCACCGCGCTCGTCGTCGACATCCAGGCCGACCGCGAGGCGAGCTTCGACATCGACGTCGGCTAGCTCTCCGGAGATTGGGTCTGCTGGCGTTTCCGTGGGTTGCCGAGGAGGTGGGCTGAACACCCGGATCGTCGCTCGGGTTCTTGTAGGGGCGGGGCTTGTCCCCGCCCGCCATCCGCTAGCTCAAGTCGAAAGTCAGCGAGCCCGCGTGCGGGCAGTCGCGCCAGGCGGGAACCAGGCCTGCCCGCACGTGGTCCTCAGGCACGTAGCGCACAACAACTTCGCGATTGTCTTCGTCTCGGACAAGACGATCGCAGAAACCTCGTTGCCAGGAGGCGCTCGTGACACGAAGCGCCAGGCGCTCCATTGCGCGAGGTTCTTGAAGCAGCCGAAGAAGGTCACGACATTGCACCCCGCAGACGGCGTCGGGGCGAGGTGCACGTGATCGGGCGTTACGCAGTAGGCGAACACCGGCGTGGCCTGCGGCAACGCGAGGTCCTTCAGGACGTCGACGGCGCACCGGCAACATCACGTCGGGCGAAGACCCTCGCGCGCTCCCTGATGCGAACCTTGACCGAACAGATCGCGCCGGGTCTGGCGTCATCCGTCCGCGGAAACCGTCAGGTGTCGTGATGGCAGGCCGGGGTGCATCGGCTGCGCGCGGTCGCCACGCGGCGGGCGGGGACAAGCCCCGCCCCTACAAGATCCGGCCCAACTGATCCACGGAAGCGGCGGTTGCGTCGGAACTTGCCGGGCTGCTAGCGGAAGGCCTCGTCGTCGAGCTGGGGCGGGTCGGTGCGCGCGATCACCGAGAGCTGGCGCCCGGTCTGGCCGTGCTCGGCGCGGTGCGAGAAGTAGCGATCCGTGTGCGTCGCGGTGCAGGCACCGACCCGATCCGCGCGCGCCACACCGGCGCGCGCGAGCAAGGCGAGCGCCAGGCCGCCCAGATCGAGGTGCACGCGATCTGCGCGCCCCGGGCGCACCAGCGCATCGACATCGCTGACCACGGTGCGGGCCGCCGCCACCACCTCGGGGCCGACCTCGAAGGCGTCTTGCCCGATGCAGGGTCCGACGCTCGCGACGAGCCGCGCCGGCGTGGTCGCGGCCTCGCGACAGAGCGCCTCGACCGCGCGGGCGACCACACCGGCGACCGCGCCGCGCCAGCCGACGTGCACCGCGGCCACGCCGTCGCCGTCATCGACCGCGAGCAGGATGGGCGCGCAGTCCGCCGTGCGCACGCCGACCGCAAGGCCACGCGCTCGGGTGACCAACGCGTCGGCCTTGGTGGCCAGCACCAGGGCAGCGTCGTCGTGCGCCGCCACCGCCACCACCTCGGCGCCGTGCACCTGCGTACACGCGAACAGCGCGCCCTTTGGTACGCCGACCTGGAAGCGCACACGCGCCAGGTTCTCCTCGACGCGGCCGGGCGCGTCATCGACGTCGAAGCTGGTGTTGAGCGAGCGCCACGGGTGCGGCGAGGTGCCGCCCACGCGCCCCAAGAACCGGTGGGAGACGCGCGGCACCTGCGCCAACAGCGGCGACTGCTCGCCGAGCATCAGCGCCCCCGCAGCAGGCCGACGCCAATCCAGGTGAGGCCGCCGAAGACGATGAAGAGCGCCGCGATCGAGAGCGGCGAGAAGCCGTGCCAGAGGTGCGGGCCCTTGTCGAGCGTCAGCGCCGCCGCCATCAGCGCCGCCGCGCTGATCACCGCCACCGCGCCGCGGTTGAGCGCCCGCACCAGGCGCGTGACCTCGGGGGCCAGCTCCTCGTGCTTGAGGCGCACCGTCAGGTCGCCCTGCTCGAGCTTGGTGACGATGCGATCGACCGTGTGCGGCAGCTCCCGCGCCAGCTCGACCAGGCGCACGCCCTCCACCAGCGCCAGCTTCTTCATGCGGTCGGAGCTGTAGCGCTCGCGCAACAGCGCCTCGATGTAGGGGCGCGCGGCCTCGATGGGGTTGATGCCCTGCGCCACCGAGCGCGCCAGCCCCTCGGTCGTCGCCATGGCCTTGAACATCATGGTGAAGTCGGAGGGCAGGCGCACGCCGTGGCGCACGGCGGCGGTCGCGAGGTCGGTGAAGAAGGGCGCCAGGTCCCACTCCTCCATGGGGCGGCCGACGATGTGGCGCTCGAGCACGTCGACCACCGCCGACTCGAACTCGGCGTACTGCATACGCGCGCTGGCGCGGCCGAGCTGAAACCAGATGCGCGCCACGCCCTCGAGATCCTCGCTCATGAGCGCGAACAGCACGTCGACCAGGCGCTCGCGCATCTGGCGTGACAGGCGCCCGACCATGCCGAAGTCGATGAGCCCGAGCCGCCCATCGTCCTCGAGAAAGACGTTGCCCGGGTGCAGATCGCCGTGGAAGAAGCCGTCGCGAAACAGCATCTGGTAGGCGGCGTCCAGGTAGTGCTGCGCGACGCGCTCGCGCTCGCCGCGCTCGGTCAGTGCCGTCAGCTTGCGCCCGCGCACCCGCTCCATGGTCAAGACCGTGCTCGACGACAGCGCGGCCTCGACCATAGGGATGTGGATGTGCGGCTTGTCTTTGAAGTTGGTCTCGAAGCGGCGCAGGCTCTGCGCCTCGATGGTGAAGTCGAGCTCGCGCAACAGGCTCGCCTCGAACTCCTTGACCATACCGACGAGGTCGAAGGCGGCGGCTTCCGGGAAGATGGCCAGCACCTGGTCGGCGAGGAAGCGCAGCAGCGACAGGTCGGCCTCGACGATGGGGCGCAGCCCGGGCCGCTGCACCTTGACGACCACGTCTTTGCCGTCCTTGGTGACGGCGCCGTGCACCTGCGCGATCGACGCCGACGCGATCGGCTGCTCGTCGAAGCTGGCGAACAACTGCTCCGGCGGGGCCCCCAGGCTCGCCTCCACCTGGCGGCGCACGGCGTCGATGGGCACCGGCCGCACGTGGTCTTGCAGCACCTCGAGGCGCTCGAGGTACTGCGGCGGGATCAGGTCGGGCCTGGTCGACAGGATCTGGCCGAACTTGACGAAGGTGGGGCCGAGCTCCTCGAGCAGGCGCACCACCCGCACCGCGAGATCGGCGTGCGCGTCCGCCGTCGTGCCCGCGCCCGACAGCAGCTCCGCGCGCGCGGCGGCGGCGGTGGTGGTGCGATCGCGCGCCACCAGGGCGGCGAAGCCGTGGCGTGCCAGCAAGGTGGCGATCTGCTGAGCCCGGCGCGCGTCCTTCACCACGGCGGCGAGCGAGCGCGTGCCGGAGTAGAGGGTGCGGATCAGCGAGCGTGCCATCGCTCAGTCGTCCTTGGAGCTGCCGGAGGCGCGCGAGGCATCGGTGGAGAACGGCATGCCCTCGCCCGTCGCCGTGACGGGCACGCCCGGGAAGTCGTCCTCCATCATCTGCTGCAGGTTGTCCTCGGAGCGCTTGAGGCCGAGCTTGACCAGCGCTTCGCGCACCACCGGGTAGTCGCGCAGGATGCCCTGCACGCGCGGACCGTCGAAGCGCAGCACGCGCGTGTCGGCCAGACACACCACGGTGGCGGAGCGCGCCTCGCCGAGCAGCGCCGCGATCTCGCCGAAGAAAGCGCTCGGGGCGAGCTTGGCCACCTCGCGCGTGGCGTCGATGCCGCCGATGCGCACGCTGAGCGCGCCGTCGAGCACCAGGAAGAACGAGTCGCCGAAGTCACCCTCGGCGACCACCGCATGCCCGGGCGGGAAGCGCTGCTCCACCGCCACCGCCACCAACCGCTTGCGCCCAGGCTCGTCCAAGAGCGCGAACAGCTTGGAGTGCTGCAAAAGGAGGTCCGGCGGCAGGTCGGCCATCAGGGGACAATGCCCGCAAGGGCCCCCTTGCGTCCACCGTCGGCGACGCCGGTCGACCTCGGCCCGACCCCACCCACCACGATCCGGCCCGGGTCACTCGGGCCCGGCCTTTGGCGATTTGCGGCGCGCTCGTGCCAACATGCCGGCGATGCGTCTCCTCACGCCGCTCGTCGCGCTCGGCGCGTCCCTGACGCCCGGTTGCACGATCATGGTCATCGACGACGTCCTGTCCGATAGGATTGCCTGCGAGCAGCCGGGGGATTGCGCGGCGGGCTTCGGCTGCGTCGACGGCGCCTGCCAAGAGGTCGAGGCGGCCGTGGTACCCCCGCCGGAGGGCACGGTGGTCGGGGCCGACGGCGGCGAGGTGCTCGGTCCCGACGGCGCGGTGCTCACGCTGCCGGTCGGGGCGATCGCGAGCGACACCGAGCTGTTCATCTCTCGCGAGTCCGCCACGCACGTGGCGCGCGGCTGTGAGGAGCACAGCGGCTTCTTCCGCGTCAGTCCCGAGGTGCAGCTCGCGAGCCCGGCAGTGTTGGCCATCCCGGTCACCGACTGTGATGCCTGCGTCGTGTGCGCGGCGCCGGACGACGACGAGGAGGCGTGGCTGCCGCTCGACGAGCCGTCGGTCGCGCCCGCCGAGGCCGCGGCTGCGCTCTTGTCCCGCACCGGCCAGGTGGTGGTCGCGGGGGTGGCGCCATGACCGCAGGTCGCACGTGTGCGCACCGAAGGAGCGGCGCCGCCCTGGTCGCGGTGGTCCTCGCAGGCTGTGTCGCCGAGCTGCCCGCGCCACCCGAGGCGCCGACCGTGGTGGCCCCCGCGCTCACCAACCAGGCGCAGCTCGTGCTGCGCGGTACCAAGCAGGCCTCCACCGCAATTACGCTCTCGGACGGCGAGGTGCTGGTGCCGCTCGACGAGGCCACCACCTGGAGCGCGCCGCGCACGTTGCGCACCGGCAGCAATGCCTTCAGCGTCATCGCCGTCGACGCGCTCGAGCGAGCCTCAACCGCCGCCTCGGTCACCGTGCTGCTCGACGACGATCCGCCGCAGGCGCCGGTTGTCGAGCCGATCACGCCGACCACGCTGTCCGACGAGCTGACGCTGCTCGGCACCAAGGGACCCGGCGACCGGCTCGAGGTGAACGGCAGCGTGCGCCCCACCGGCGGCGACGACACCATCGCCTTCGCCGTCGACGTCGCGCTGCTGCCGGGCACCAACGTGGTGCGTTTGGCCACGCTCGATTCGGCGGGCAACGAGAGCGACGTCGTCGAGCTGACGGTCGAGCGCGTCGACGCGGTGCCCTTCACCGTCACCACACCGCCCACCACGGTCGGCGTCGCCGCGCTGACGTTGTCGGGCACGCGCGGCGCCGGCGTCGAGGTGTTGGTCGACGGCACGCTGGCTGCGGCGGCGGACACGAGCGCGGGCGCCTGGAGCCACGGCGTCACGCTCGACCCCGGCGCCAACCACCTGGATGTCGTCGGTCGCATCGCGCTCGAGCGCGACAGCGAGGAGGACGTGGGCGTCGACGTGTTCTTTGACGACCAGGCGCCCGATCTGACCGTGGCGGCGCCGCTGCCCGCGGCCTTGATCGACCAGGGCACCATCGCGATCGCGGGCACCGCGCAGGACGACACCGCGATCACCGTCGAGGTATGCGCCGGCGTCTGCGCCACCGATGCCGCCTTCGCGCCGGCGATGCTCACCGGCACCGACTACGCCGCCGCCATCGACTTGAGTGGCCGCCTCGACCTGCCGGATGGCGCACTCGCGGACGTGGTGGTGCGCGCCACCGACATCGTGCAGCGCCGCACGACCGTGGCGGTGTCGGTGCTGATCGCGCGCGCGCCCGTCACGCTCGTCGGCGCCGGCGGCGTCGACCTCGCCTCCGGCGATCGCTACGTCGAGGCGCGCGCCTTCCTCGACGCCGACGCCGCCGCCTGGGTCCAGCTCGACGTCGACGGCCCTCCCTGGCTCGCCGATACCGCGCGCATCTCCGATGCGGCCGCGGTCTCGGCGGCGTCGCCGCGCATCGAGGCCTTCGCCGGCGGCGCCGCCGCCGTGGTGCTCGAGGACAGCCCGGCCGCAAGCCTGGCCGCTGGCGAGGATGGCCTGGTCTATGCCGAGGTGACGCCCGTCGGCGCCACGCGCGTGGTGGCGGCCCAAGGCGACGTTGGCGCCGCCGTCGGCTCGGCCGACCTGGTGATCGCCCCGGGCGGCACGCTGATCGCCTTCTCCCGAGCCGACCAGGTGCTGCTCGCGGCCGAGAGCGCGGGCGGCATGGCGTTCGATGCGCCGGTCGTGGTCAGCGACGCCACCACGCTGAGCCCAGCGGGGGTTCGCCTGGCGCGCTTGAGCGGCGGCGCCGTCATCGTCCTCTGGGCTGAGACCTCGGACCGCGACGGCACGCTCGACGACGTCGACGTGGTGGCCCGCGTGCTCGACGATGCCGGCGCGGCGCAGGGCCCCATCGCGCTCATGAGCGGCGACGGCGACGACTCGATCGCGCCGGCGGTCGTCCCGTTCGACGGTGACACCGCGCTGGTCGGCTGGCTCGAGGCGGGCGCCGCCCTGGTCGGCACCGCCGACGCGGCCGCGCTCATCGCGGGGACGGCGCCCACCGTCGTCGACGGCTCGGCGGTCACCGGCGGCGGCGTCGCGAGCGCGCTGGTGCTGGCAGCCGACGCCGGCCGCATCGCCGTCTGTTGGCTCGACGACGGCGCGGCCCTGGTGGGCGCGGGCGCTCCCGGGCTGGTGGTGCGTACCGGCAACACGGGCGTCGCGAGCCTCGGTGCGCCCACGGTCGTGAGCACAGCGCCGGTGACGTCCGCGTCGTGCGGTCTGTCGGCGAACGTGCTGCATGCCGCTTGGACCTCGTCGGGCTCCCTCTACCTGCAACCCCGGGTGCTGCCATGACGCGCCTGTTCGTCGCGGCCGCATTGGTGGCCTTCGGTGCGCTGGCGGCGGTACCAGCGGCCGCCGTCGAGACCGGCGACACGTGCAAGGTACGCGCGCCGCTCACCATCACGATGAAGGGAGCGGCCGGCACCATCGACGCCACCATCGACCGCGGCACCAGCGTCGAGGTGCTGGTGGTGGGCGATCAAGGCTTCACGCGCGTGCGCGCGGGCGAGATGGTCGGCTCGGTGTCGACGCTCGATCTCGAGAGCGCCTGCTCCGGCGCGCTGCGCATGTGCCGGCTGACGGCCGCGGTGACCATGTACGAGGAGAACCGCAGCGACTCCAAGGGCTATCTGTTGAAGCCGGGCGCGTCGCTGTCGATCCTGAAGCGCGGCAAGACCTGGGCGGCGGTGCGCCTCGAGGACCTGACCGGCTTCGTCAAGGCCGACGACCTGAGAGACAGGTGCGCGGCCATCGTCGACGAGCCCGCCGAGACGCGCGGGGGCGGCGAGGGCGCCGTCGAGGCAGTTGAGCGCGGCGACGGCCCCGGGCTCTTGCTCTCGCCCTTCCACCTCGAAGG
The DNA here is from genome assembly GCA_016177705.1 of Deltaproteobacteria bacterium. Classification (GTDB taxonomy): domain Bacteria; phylum Myxococcota; class UBA727; order UBA727; family VGSZ01; genus JACOUT01. The sequence continues at coordinate 250,392 of JACOUT010000009.1, read as the reverse complement.
CGCGGCGCCAGCAGGCCCCGCGGACGCTTTGCTCGACCTGCTCTTCGATCGCGCCGCGTTCTATCGCCCGGACGCCGGCAGGGTTGGCGTCGAGGGCGGCCGCGACCTGGCGTGGACGGCCCAGCTCGCGGCCGCGGCCAAGCGGGCGCGCGCCGCCGACATGGCCTATGCCTTGGCCGGGCGCCTGGCCGTCGAGCCTCCGACCAAGGACGACCCGCTGACCGAGCGCTACCTGCTGCAACTCGCCGTGGTGGACGCCAAGACCGGCAAGGTGCTCAAGGGCGCGCGCGTCCGGCCGTCGATGCGCCCCGACGACGACTGGCCCGAGCGGGTGCTGGCCGTGCTGTTGCCGCCGCTGCAGGCGGTGCCCGGCGGGCGGCCGCCGCCCTCGCCCACGCAGAAGACCGACGCCTCGCCGGCGCTGACGCCCGCTCCCGTCGCGCCCGCACCGACGACGCCCGCACCGGCCGACGATGGCCCGCACTGGTTCGGCAACCTCTGGGGCTACGCGGCGCTCGGCACCGCGGCCGCGGCCGGCGCCGCCGCCGGCGTCACCGGCTTCTTCGCCCTCGAGCAGAACGGCGCGGCCAACGCGCGCGTGCAGACCGACGCCGCGCGCCCCGAGCAGCGGAACTCGGCCCTCGCGCTGGCCATCACCTCGGACGCGCTCACGGTCACCGCGGTCTCCGCCGCCTTCACCGGCGTGGTGTTGTTCGCGACCGGGCTCGGCTTGGGCGACTGAAGTCCTGGCACCACGAAAGACAAGAGCCCGCCGCGACCTGGTCGCGGCGGGCCCTCTGCCTGGAGGATCGCGCGGTTCGCTAGCCCTGCACGAGCGTGAACGACGCGCTGACGTCGAGCGGTCCTGCGCCACCGGTGCCCGGGTCGGTGCCCGTGTCGCCGCCAGCGCCGCCCTCGCCGCCGCCCTCGCCCGGGGGAGGCAGGTCGCCGTCGCCGTCGCCGTCGCCGTCGGGCAGGTCGGTGCCGTCGTCACCGCCGGGCTCGCCCACGTCGCCACCGGGCTCGCCGGGGTCGCCGGTCTCCGGGCAGTCGGCATCGAACGTGGCGGCCAGCGTCACGGTGAGCGCGTCGGGGTTCTCGGGATCCTGTTCGGTGTCGACGCCGACCTCGCACGGCTCCTCGTCGTACGGCGTATCCGCGAAGATGGTGCCCATCTGCGAGCTGCCGCTCTCCGGGCCCTCGCAGCCGAGCGACCAGACGTCGGCGTTGCGCACCTGGCCGGGGCGGAACTTGAAGCCGAGGCCTGGCACCAGCCACGGCGTACCGTCGACGGTGCTGACCGCCAGCGACAGCATGACACGCTGGCCGTTGGCGCCACGCGCGTACACCTCGACCTGCGTGTACCAGCCGTCGTCGTACACGAAGGCGAGATCGGCCGGCGCGTCGAGGTCGTGCGTGCTGCCGATGTTGCCGGCGAAGCGGTTGCCGAGCGCGGCGACGAACGGGCGCGAGGAGTCCCACTCGGGCAGCGGCGCCGCCGGGGTCGGATCGAGCGCGGGGTTACCCACCCCAGGCTCGTCGTTGTCGTCGCGCGCGTCGGGGACCTCCTTGGTCGGATCGACGAGCGCGTCCAGGGTCTCAACCTGGAACGCGCAGGCGGTGAGGAAGATGGGAGCGAGTGCGTAGGCGAGCTTGCGCATGTGTCCTCCGTGGGAAAGCGTGGCCGAAGTCGCACAAGTGCGCCCATCGGATGATCGGCGCGCACCCATCGGCACCTCGGCTGGTACGACATGCTCCTCCATCGACACCTTCGGCGTTCTGGCGCGATCGCCGCTCGGTGTGCCGCTCAATTGCCGTGGCGGGCGCTCGTGCGCCGGGTCACCGTACCCAGAGATCGAGGCCGATGAGCGCGATGTCCTCGTTGCCGGGCCCGTCTGTCATCATCAAGCGCAGCTCGAGCAGATCACTCGTCTGCGCCGGCAGCGTGCGGGCGAAGGTCGCCGCCGACTCCGGCACGCCGCGGCAGATGACGTCCTCGATGCCGGCGCCGTCGAACAGCGCGTCATCGACGTCGAAGAAGCGCTCCGCCGTGTTCTGCGGGTTGGCCGACTGCTGCGGCTCCTCGCAGAGGAAGTCACCACCCACGAAGCCGGGCGGCGCCGTCCCCGAGTCGCAGGGACAGGAGGCGGTCGCCTGATCGCCGAAGACTTCGGAGGTGCCCTGCGCGAACGTGTAGACGTGAGCGCGCGGTGAGCCGACCGTCAGGCTCATGCCGTCGACGTACAGGCCGTCGAGCTGGCCGTCGCCGTCGCGGAACGCGTCGGCGCCGCCGAAGCCGAAGGCGCGGATCGCGCCCCGCACCTCGGTGAACGGGTAGGGAGGAGCCGCGAAGGCGGACGCCTGGCTGCCACCACCCGCGGCGGGCCGGCGGCAGCCGCGTGGGGCGTTTTCGAGGCCGGCGGGGCACGCGTCGCCTTCGCGCCAGCTCCACGCCAGCGCCCAACCTCCACCGGCGGTGGTCATGTCGCAGGCCACCGTCCGCGAGGAACCGCCGACGACGACGGTGTAGCTGCCGTCGGGTGCCGTCGGGTCGGCGAGCAGCACGTCGGCGCAGCTCGCGGGCTCGGGCTCGCCCTCACCTTCGCCCTCACCTTCGCCCTCACCTTCGCCCTCACCTTCGCCTTCACCCTCACCTTCGCCTTCACCCTCCCCTTCGCCTTCGCCTTCACCCTCACCCTCACCCTCACCCTCACCCTCACCCTCACCCTCACCCTCACCCTCGCCCTCACCCTCGGACGGCATCACGCCGGCGTCGAAGGTCACGCACACGCGGTCGATGCAGGTGTCGCCGATCGGGCAGTCGCCGGTCGCGGCGCACGCGAGTGACACCGTAACGGATGGGCAGCCGGACACGACCACCACCATCACCACCAAAGGTAGTGCGCTTCGGAGCACCGCTCGCCAGGGTAGCGCCGGTGCTCAGCCGTGAAAAACGCGCGATGAAACGATACAGCCGCGCGCCACGACGAACAGCTCGGCGACGGTCAGGTCGGGCTGGCCCGGCACCGACCGCAGGTACTCGAGGAAGACGCGGTCGCCGCTCGCGGTCACGTGCTGCTCCCGGTAGGTGAGCCCTGGCAGGCGCTCAAAGCAGTCGCGCCACCAGTCGCGCAGCGCCGCTTTGCCGCGGATCTCACCCTTGGTCTCGGGCCGCTGATCGCGCAGCTTGGGCGAGACGTGCACGGCGTCGTCGGCGTAGATCGACAACAGCGCGTCGAGGTCGCGCGCGTTGAAGTGCCGCAGCCAGGCGCGCGCGACGGACGCGAGCGGGTGTCCGTCCCGCGCGACATCGACGAGCTGCTTGACGTTCTCCGGGCAGTCGAGCCCGCGCGCCGAGGTGACGAAGCGGTGCTCGTCCCACTCGCCGTTGCTCGTCGGCACGCCGTCTATGTCGGCGGCAAAGCAGAAGTTCAGGTGCAGGCCCTTGCTGCCCGCCTGATGCTCCTCGTAGCCGATCAGGCCGGTCGGCGCCCCGTCGACGGCGGGCGCGAACGCCACGTCGAGGAAGCGACCCTCGAGCCCGGTCTCCTCGCGCAGCTCGCGCCGCGCGGCGTCGAGGGGGGTCTCGCCCTCCTCGATCTCGCCGCCCACCGGCAGCCAGGTGCCGAGCCGCTTGTGGCGGATCAACAGCACCCGGCCGTCGGCGTCGCGCGCGAACACCGCGACCGAGAAGGCGCGCCGCACGGCTCAGCCCGCTTCCAGAAGCTCCGCCTGGCTGTCCTCGAGCAGGCCGGTGTCCTCGTAGGCCGACGACTCCTCCACCTGCACGTTGAGGTACTGGTAGTGCGGCAGGCCGGTGCCCGCGGGGATGAGACGTCCCATGATGACGTTCTCCTTGAGCCCGCGCAGGTAGTCGATCTTCGACGACACCGCCGCCTCGGTCAGCACCTTGGTCGTCTCCTGGAAGGAGGCGCCCGAGATGAAGCTCTCGGTGGACAGCGAGGCCTTGGTGATACCGAGCAAGAGCGGCTCGGCCACGGCGGGCTCGCCACCCGCCTGGGAGACGCGCTCATTCTCGGCCTCGAAGACGTGCTTCTCGACCTGCTCGTCGTTCAGGAAGGTGGTGTCGCCCGACTTCTTGATGCGCACGCGGCGCAGCATCTGCCGGACGATGACCTCAATGTGCTTGTCGTTGATTTTGACGCCCTGCAGCCGATAGACCTCTTGGATCTCGTCGACCAGGTACTTGGCGAGCGCCTTCTCGCCGAGCACGCGCAGGATGTCGTGCGGGTTGGCGGCGCCGTCCATCAGCGCCTCACCGGCGCGCACGAAGTCGCCTTCGTGCACCGTGATGTTCTTGCCCTTCGGGATCAGGTACTCGCGCGCGTCGCCCACCTCGGGGGTGACCAGCACCTTGCGCTTGCCCTTGGTGTCCTTGCCGAACGACACGGTGCCGTCGACCTCGGAGATGACCGCCACGTCCTTGGGCTTGCGGGCCTCGAACAGCTCGGCCACGCGGGGCAGACCGCCGGTGATGTCCTTGGTCTTGGCCGCCTCGCGGTTGACCTTGGCGATGGCGTCGCCGGGGAACACCTGGTCCGTTTCGCTGACGAGGATGACGCAGCCCTTGGGCAGCAGGTAGCGCGCCACGCCACGGTTGTTTGGCAGCGCGATGGTGTTGCCGTCCTTGTCCTTCATCGAGATGCGCGGCCGCGCCGACGCGTCCTTCGAGTCGGTCACCACCTTGTGGGAGATGCCGGTGGTCTCGTCGGCCTGCTCGGTCAGGGTGACACCCTCGACGAGATCGCCGTACTTCACGATGCCGGCAACCTCGGTGAGGATCGGGGTCGAGAACGGATCCCACTCCACCAGCGTGGTGCCGGGCTTGACGCGCTGCCCGTCGGTGACGCGGATGACCGAGCCGTAAACCACCGGGTAGGTCTCGCGCTCGCGGCCCGAGTCGTCGATGATCTTGAGCTCGCCCTGGCGGTTCATGGCGACGAGCACGCCGTCCTTGCGCTTGACGGTCTGCAGGTTCTCGAACTTGACCGTACCCTCACCCTTGTTCTCGTGGGTCGACTGCGCCGCCGAGCCCGACGCGATACCGCCGATGTGGAAGGTGCGCATGGTGAGCTGCGTACCCGGCTCGCCGATCGACTGCGCCGCGATCACGCCCACGGCCTCGCCGACGTTGACTGCGTTGCCACGAGCCAGGTCACGGCCGTAGCAGGAGATGCAGATGCCGCGGCGGGTCTGGCAGGTCAGCACCGAGCGGATCTTGACGCGGGTGATGCCCGCCTCCTCGATCTCCTTCACCTTGTCTTCGTCGATCTGGTGAGCGTTCGGCACGATGATGTTGCCGGTCACCGGGTCGGCGATGTCCTCGAGCGCAGTGCGGCCGAGGATGCGGTCGCCGATGCCCTCGATGATGTCGTTGCCCTCGACCAGCGGCGTGATCTCGATGCCGTCGAGCGTGCCGCAGTCGAACTCGGTGATGATGGCGTCCTGCGCGACGTCGACGAGACGGCGCGTCAGGTAACCCGAGTTGGCGGTCTTGAGCGCCGTGTCTGCCAGGCCCTTGCGCGCGCCGTGCGTCGAGATGAAGTACTGCAACACCGTCAGGCCCTCACGGAAGTTCGCCGTGATGGGCGTCTCGATGATCTCGCCCGACGGCTTGGCCATCAGACCGCGCATGCCGGCAAGCTGCTTGAGCTGCTGGCTCGAGCCGCGGGCGCCCGAGTCGGCCATGATGAAGATCGGGTTGAACGACGGAGTCTTCTTCTTCTCTTTGCCGTCGGGGCTGACCATCTCCACCGTCGAGATGTTCTTCATCATCTCGACCGAGATCTCCTCGGCCGCCTTCGACCAGATGTCGATGACCTTGTTGTAGCGCTCACCGTTGGTAATGAGGCCTTCGGTGTACTGGTTGGTAATCTCCTCGACCTGCTCCTGGCAGCGCGCCAGGATGCCCTTCTTGGCCTCGGGGATCTCCATGTTGATCATGGCGATCGAGATGCCGGCGCGCGTGCCCTCGGTGTAGCCGAGCGTGCGCAGGTGGTCGGCGAGCAGCACCGTCTCCTTCTGGCCGCACAAACGGTAGGTGCGGTCGATGAGCGCGGCCAGCTCCTTCTTGCCCATGACCTTGTTGACCGCCGAGAACGGCACCTGCTTGGGCACGATGTCGTACATCAGCACGCGGCCGATGGTGGTCGACTCGAGCTTGCCCTTGACGCGGCACTTGATCTCCGCGTGCAGCTCCACCTGGCCCAGGTCGTAGGCGGCGCGCACCTCGTCGACGCCGGAGAAGATCATGCCCTCTCCGCGCGCGAACGGACGGCTGCGCGTGATGTAGTAGCAGCCGAGCACGATGTCCTGGCTCGGCACGATGATCGGCTTGCCGGAGGCCGGGCTCAGGATGTTGTTGGTCGACATCATCAAGACGCGCGCTTCGAGCTGCGCCTCGACCGACAGGGGGATGTGCACGGCCATCTGGTCGCCGTCGAAGTCGGCGTTGAACGCCGTGCAGACCAGCGGGTGCAGTTGGATGGCCTTGCCCTCGATCAGCACGGGCTCGAAGGCCTGCATGCCGAGGCGGTGCAGCGTGGGCGCGCGGTTGAGGATGACCGGGTGCTCGCGGATGACCTCGTCGAGGACATCCCACACCTCGGGCTTCTCCTGCTCCACCATCTTCTTGGCGGACTTGATGGTGGTGACGTAGCCGCGCTCTTCGAGCTTGTTGTAGATGAAGGGCTTGAACAGCTCGAGCGCCATCGCCTTGGGCAGGCCGCACTGGTGCAGGCGCAGCTCGGGGCCGACCACGATGACCGAGCGGCCCGAGTAATCGACGCGCTTGCCGAGCAGGTTCTGGCGGAAGCGGCCGTGCTTGCCTTTGAGCATGTCGGAGAGCGACTTGAGCGGGCGCTTGTTCGGGCCGGTGATGGTCTTGCCGCGGCGGCCGTTGTCGAACAGCGCGTCGACGGCCTCTTGCAGCATGCGCCGCTCGTTCCGGATGATGATCTCCGGCGCGTTCAGCTCCTGTAGGCGCTTCAAGCGGTTGTTGCGGTTGATGACGCGGCGGTACAGGTCGTTCAGGTCGGAGGTCGCGAAGCGGCCGCCGTCGAGGGGCACGAGCGGGCGCAGGTCCGGCGGGATGACCGGGATGACCTCGAGCATCATCCACTCTGGCTTGTTGTTCGACGAGCGGAAGCTCTCGACCACTTTCAAGCGCTTGGCGATCTTCTTGCGCTTGGCCTCGGAGGTCGCCTCCTCCATCTCGCGGCGAAGCTGCGAGCCGAGCACGTCGAGGCCCTTGCCGTCGTTGGCGGGGCCGCGCTCGAGCTGACGGAGCAGCTCGCGCACGCTCTCGGCGCCCATACCGGCGATGAAGGCGTCCTCGCCGTAGTCGTCGAGCGCCTTCTGGTAGCGCTCCTCGGAGAGGATCTCGCCCATGGTGAAGGGCGTGCTACCCGGATCGATGACCACGTAGCTCTCGCAGTAGAGCACCTTCTCGAGGTCCTTCATGGTCATGTCGAGCAGGTTGCCGATGCGCGACGGCAGGCTCTTCAAGAACCAGATGTGCGCGACCGGCGTGGCGAGGATGATGTGGCCCAAGCGCTCACGGCGCACCTTGGACTGGATGACCTCGACGCCGCACTTCTCGCACACGACGCCGCGGTGCTTCATGCGCTTGTACTTGCCGCACAGGCACTCGTAGTCCTTGATGGGCCCGAAGATCTTGGCGCAGAACAGGCCGTCGCGCTCGGGCTTGAAGGTTCGGTAGTTGATGGTCTCGGGCTTCTTGACCTCGCCGTGCGACCAATCGCGGACCTTCTCAGGCGACGCGAGCTGGATGCGGATGGCGTTGAACGAAAGCGGATCCTTGGGCTTCTCGAAGAAATTGAAGATGTCCTTCATGGCGTGCCCTCAACAGTCGGAGTTCGGAATCAAAGGAACGAAGCGGGGAAGCACGAGGCGCCGGAGGCGCGGCTGTTGATGGACGAGCGGGACCCACGCGCGCAGAGCGCGCGTGGGCGCTAGTCCATCAGTAGTACAGCGGATCCTGATCCTCGAGCAGCTGGACATCCAGCGCGAGGCTCTGCAGCTCCTTGATGAGCACGTTGAACGACTCGGGGATGCCCGACTCGAGCACGTGCTCGCCCTTGACGATGGCCTCGTACATGCGCGTGCGGCCCACGACGTCGTCGGACTTGACGGTGAGGAACTCCTGCAGCGCGTACGCCGCGCCGTAGGCCTCCATCGCCCAGACCTCCATTTCGCCGAGGCGCTGACCGCCGAACTGCGCCTTGCCGCCGAGCGGCTGCTGCGTGACCAGCGAGTACGGCCCGATGCTGCGCGCGTGGATCTTGTCGTCCACCAGGTGGTGCAGCTTGAGCATGTACATGGTGCCCACGGTGACGTCGTGGTCGAACGGCTCGCCCGTGCGGCCGTCGAACAGCACCTGCTGACCCGTGCGGTCACGGCCGCCGAGCTCGAGCAGGTCGCGGATCTCGGTCTCCTTGGCGCCGTCGAACACCGGCGTTGCGATGTGCACGCCCTTGCGCAGCTTCTTGACGAAGCGCTCGAGGTCGGCATCGGACAGCTTCTTGACGAGGTCCTTTTGCTTCTGCTCGACCAACACCTTGTCGAGCACCTTCTTGACGCCGTCGTGGCCTTCGCCGTCCTTGTTCAGCTTCCAGTCCTCGATCATCTTGTTGACGCGCTCGCCGACGCCCTTCATGGCCCAGCCGAGGTGGGTCTCGAGGATCTGACCGACGTTCATGCGGCTCGGCACGCCGAGCGGGTTCAGCACCAGGTCGACGGGCGTGCCGTCTTGCAGGTAGGGCATGTCCTCCTGCGGCAGCACGCGCGAGACCACGCCCTTGTTGCCGTGGCGACCGGCCATCTTGTCGCCGGGTTGCAGCTTGCGCTTCACGGCGATGTAGCACTTGACCATCTTGATGACGCCGGGCGGCAGCTCGTCGCCACGCTTCAAGCGCTCGATCTTCTCGCTGAACGCCACGCGCACGAGCTCGGTCTGCTCGGCCATGGTCTTCAGGATGCGGCGCACGCGATCGGCGAGTGCCTCGTCGCTGATGGGGATGTCGCCGTAGTACTTCCAGTCCACACCCTCGAGCAGCGTCGGGTCGAGCGAGTCGCCCTTCTTCAAGAGCACCTTGCCCTTGTCGTCGACCAGCTTGTTGGTGGTGACCTGTCCGTCGAGCAGCTTGCGCACGCGCTCGAGCGCCGAGTTGCGGATGATGCGCACCTCGTCGTTCTGGTCCTTGAGGAGCTTGGCCTCCTCCTCGTCCTCGTTGGTCTGCGCGCGCGTGTCCTTGTCGACACCCTTGCGGGTGAACACCTTGGCGTCGATGACGGTGCCGTAGGTGCCTGGCGGCATGCGCAGCGATGTGTCGCGCACGTCGCCGGCCTTCTCGCCGAAGATGGCGCGCAGCAGCTTCTCTTCCGGAGAGAGCTGCGTCTCGCCCTTGGGCGTGATCTTGCCGACCAGGATGTCGCCCGCCTTCACGTCGGCGCCGATGCGGATGATGCCCGCCTCGTCGAGGTCCATCAGCGCCTCTTCACCGGCGTTCGGGATATCCCGCGTGATCTCCTCGGGCCCGAGCTTGGTGTCGCGCGCGATGCACTCGTACTCCTCGATGTGGATCGAGGTGAACAAGTCCTCCTTGAGGATGCGCTCACTGATGAGGATCGAGTCCTCGAAGTTGTAGCCCTGCCACGGCATGAACGCGACGGTGACGTTGCGCCCGAGCGCCAGGTCACCGAGCTCGGTGGAGGCGCCGTCGGCGATGACGTCACCCGGCTCGACGCGGTCACCCATGTCGACCACCGGCTTCTGGTTGAAGCAGGTCGACTGGTTGCTGCGCAGGTACTTGTTGAGCCGGTAGATGTCGACCTGGCTGCCCGAGTCGTCGAGCGAGGCGTGGTCGACGCGCACCACCACGCGGGTGGCGTCGACGTAGTCGACGGTGCCGCGGCGCTTGGCGAGCACGCAGACACCCGAGTCGCGGGCGACCGAGTACTCCATGCCGGTGCCGACCAGCGGCGCGTCGGTCTTGATGAGCGGCACGGCCTGCCGCTGCATGTTCGATCCCATCAGTGCGCGGTTGGCGTCGTCGTTCTCGAGGAAGGGGATGAGACCGGCGGCGACGGAGACGAGCTGGTTCGGGCTCACGTCCATCAACGTGATCTCTTCCGGCTTCTTCATCAGCGTCTCACCGGCGGAGCGGCACTGCACGAAGTGCTCGGTGAACTTGCCCTTGTCGTTCAGGGGCGCGTTCGCCTGCGCGATCGTGTGCTGCTCCTCCTGCAACGCCGTGAAGAACTCGACCTCGTCGAGCACGCCGCCGTTCGCCACCTTACGGTAGGGCGTCTCGACGAAGCCGTACTCGTTGACGCGGGCAAAGGTCGACAAGGACGCGATCAGGCCGATGTTCGGACCTTCCGGCGTCTCCACCGGGCAGATGCGGCCGTAGTGCGTCGGGTGCACGTCGCGCACCTCGAAGCCGGCGCGCTCGCGGGTGAGACCGCCCGGCCCGAGGGCCGACAGGCGGCGCTTGTGCGTCACCTCGGAGAGCGGGTTGGTCTGGTCCATGAACTGGCTGAGCTGTGACGAACCGAAGAACTCCTTGACGACGGCGGCGACCGGCTTGGCGTTCACCAGGTCGTGCGGCATCTGCGTCTCGATCTCCTGCACGCTCATGCGCTCCTTGATGGCGCGCTCCATGCGAACGAGACCCACGCGGTACTGGTTCTCGAGCAGCTCGCCGACGGCGCGCACGCGCCGGTTGCCGAGGTGATCGATGTCGTCGGTGCTGCCGCGACCATTGCGCAGCTCGATGAGGTACTTGACCACCTCGAGGATGTCGCGCTTGGTCAGCACGTGGTTGCGCAGCGGCTCGTCGAGGCTGAACTTGTGGTTGAGCTTGAGGCGGCCGACCTCGGAGAGGTCGTAGCGCTCGGGGTTGAAGAACAGGTTGTGGAACAGGTTCTCGGCGGTCTCGAGCGTCGGCGGATCGCCGGGGCGCAGGCGACGGTAGATCTCGAGGATCGACTCCTCGCGCGAGTTGACCTTGTCGAGCACCAGCGTGTCGCGCAGGTAGGGTCCGACGTTGAGGCCGTCGATGAACAGGACCTTGAGCTCCTTGTAGCCCTTCTTCTTCAGGTCCTCGAGCTTGTCTGCCGTGAAGGCCTCGTTGGCCTCGGCGAGCACCTCGCCGGTATCCATGTCGACGAGGTCTTCGGCGCAGATCAGGCCGGTGACCTCCTCGTCGTCGAGCGCCAGCGTGTCCATGCCGGCGTCCTTCATGCGCTTGAGCGCGCCCTTGGTGAACTTGCGGTTCTTCTTGACCAGGATCTCCTTGGAGTCGGGGTCTTTGATGTCGCGCGTGGCGCGTTGGCCGTTCAGCAGTTCGTAGTCGATGACCTTGGCGAACTTGCCCTTGCCGCCGTTCTGCAGCGTCTCGGTGCGGTAGAAGTACGCGAGCAGCTCCTCGGCGGTGTAGCCGAGCGCCTTGAGCAACACGGTGGCCGGGAACTTACGACGACGATCGATGCGGCAGTGGATGATGTCCTTGTGGTCGAACTCGAAGTCGAGCCACGAGCCGCGGTACGGGATGATGCGCGCGTTGTAGAGCAGCTTGCCGCTGGCGTGCGTGCGGCCCTTGTCGGAGTCGAAGAACGCGCCCGGCGAGCGGTGCAACTGGCTGACGACGACGCGCTCGGTGCCGTTCACGATGAACGTGCCGTGCTCGGTCATGAGCGGGATCTCACCGAAGTAGACGTCCTGCTCCTTGACGTCGCGGATCGACTGCGTTCCCGACACTTCGTCCTTGTCCCAGATGACCAGGCGGATGATCACCTTCATGGGCGCGGCGAAGGTCATGCCTCGCGATCGGCACTCGTCGACGTCGTACTTGGGCTTCTCGAGCTGGTAGGAGACGAACTCGAGGCTGGCCGTCTCGTTGTAGTCCTTGATCGGGAAGACCGAGTTGAACACGGCCTGCAGGCCGAGGTTCTCGCGCTGCTCGGGCTCGACGTTGGTCTGGAGGAACTTCTCGTAGCTCTTGCGCTGGATGTCGATCAGGTTGGGGATGGGGACGAGGGACTTGATTTTCGCGAAGCTCTTGCGGAGGGAGAAATTCTGCTGAATCGCGGTGGGCATGTTCCGACGACCTCGTGAAACTCGGCGAAACCACCCCAACCCGACGCGCGACGCCGGAAAATTGGGTTGGCACGATTTTGGAAACCGACTTCGCGCGGCTTAAGAGATCACAACCCTGGTGTCAAGTGCTCGCAGGCACGCGGCAAGACAAGCGAATTCGGGCGCTTATCCGCAGGAGCGCGCCCGCCTCGACCGACCGATCGTTCGCGCCGGCGCGCGGATCGGCTCACCCCTCCTCGGGTCGGCGCAGGCGCTCCGCCAACCGCTGCCAGGTGTCGGCGAGCGCCTCGCTGATCACCTTGGTGTCGCCGAAGATGGGCAGGAAGTTCACGTCGCCACGCCAGCGCGGCAGCACGTGGTAGTGCGCGTGCGCAGCGATGCCGGCGCCAGCGGCCTCGCCCATGTTCATACCGACGTTCATGCCGTGCGGTTGATACGCGTCGCGCAACGCCGTCATGGTGTCGCGCAGCAGCTCGTGCAGCGCGGCGAAGGCCGCAGGCGACAGCGCCTCGAGGCGATCACCGTGCGCGCGCGGCACCACCATCACGTGGCCGTTGCCGTACGGGTACTTGTTGAGGATGACCAGCGCGTGCTCGCGCACGGTGACGACGAGGCGGCGACGATCCCACGCGCCGCGCGTGTTGCCGTCGGGCGGCGCCGCGCCCGGCGCCACCACGTAGTCGCAGAAGATGCAGCCGCTCGGCGACGGGATCGGATCGCGGTCCTGCTCCTCGCCCTTCAGGAAGGCGAGGCGCCAGGGTGCATACATGCGATCCACGTCGCTCTAGCCCTTCTTCGGCTGCAGCGGCTCGTTGACGCGGTCCTTCAGCTCCTTGCCGCAGGTGAAGAAGGGCACCCACTTCTTCGGCACCTGCACCTTCTCACCGGTGCGAGGGTTCCGCCCCTCGCGCGCACGGCGCGGCTTGGCGATGAAGCTGCCGAAGCCTCGGATCTCGATGCGATCATGGCGAGCGAGCGCGTCGCGCATGCGCTCGAAGATCGTGTCGACCACGATCTCCACGTCGCGCTTGGACATGTCCGGCATTTGCCTCGACACGTCTTCGATCAGCTCGCTCTTGGTCACGCACCACCTCGATCGGCGTCCTGTGTACCGTGAGCACGGCTCCGGAGGCAAGCCGCTGATTTCACGTCAGAATACCCGCTTGACCGCGGCGCCCACGTAGTAGTGGCGCAAGATCGCCCGGTAGTCGGCGCCGCCCTCGGCCATGCCGATGGCGCCCTGCTGGCACATGCCCGAGCCGTGGCCGAAGCCGGCGCCGCGCAGCGTGACGGCGAGGAGCGCACCGGCTGCGTCGCGCTCCTCGTCGATGACGAACAGGCCGGAGCGCAGGTTGGCGAGCCGCTTGCGCACCGGCAGCTCGCGCAGCACGCGCCCCCTGCCCTTGTTGCCCTCGATGACGAGCGCGCGCAGCCGCCCGCCGGGGCCGCGCTCCTCGACCGCGAGGCGCCTGACCTCGCCGACGCCGAGGTCAGCGAAGGCGGCGTCCAGCTCGACGCGGGTGAAGCGGCGCGTCCAGCGGTACACGTCGCCCTTCTGGTTGAACGACGAGCGGCCACACCAGGTCGCGTCCTTCGGCGCGGCCAACAAGGCCTCCACCGCGGCGTCGGTGCGCAGGTCGATCGGCACCGGCGGCGCCTTGCGGTCGTGCCGGGCGCGCGCCGCCAACGCGGAGGCCTCGACGTCGGGGGCGAGCCACGGTCGCGACGCCGGATCGGCGAACGGCACGTCGGCGCGACCGGCGAGCGCGGACTGCGGCGGCCGGTCCCAGACGACATCGGCGGCCTCGGTGTGGCCGCCGCAGCATGCCGAATAGACGCTCTCGACCAGGCGCTCGCCGACGAAGGCAAGCTCGCCCCTGGTCTCGTCGGCCGCCTGGGTCGCGCGCGGGTGCTCGGCGGACACGCCCTTGTACACCTGGCAGTGCTGCTCGCTGCACACCTGGAAGGGATCGGCCAGATGGCGACGACCGATCTTGGCGAACAGCTCGCCGCGCGCCGTCACCGCCTGCGCCTTGAGCGCCTCCAGGGGCGCGCTCGCGAACATCTCCGAAGGCAGCACACCTGCCACCACCGCGTCCTCGTCGACCAGGTTGACCACCGCCACGCGGCCGCCCTTGTCGGGCACCACCAGCAGCTCGCCGCGCAGCAGGCGATCGGCGAAGCCGTGGTCGGCGTAGCCGACGCCGTGCTCGACCTCCTTGACCAGCACGGGTCGGCCGTCCTTGCCGACGACGCGTACGAAGGCGGCGGTAGCGCCGAGCACACGCAGCTGCACCGAGGGGAGCGCGTCGAGCGCCTCGACGGTGCTCTCGCGCGCCCCCACGGCGGCGAGAGCGCGCGCGGTCTTGTCGTCGAGGCGGTCGCCGACGCTCGGTAGCACGACCAGCGCGGCACGGTTGTCGACCACCGTGCCTTTGACGCCGTAGACACCGCCGACGTCGAGGATCTGGGCCGCCAAGCCGCGCCCCGCCCAGACGTCGGCGGCCGCGCGCTTCTGTTGGCGCGCCTCCGCCTCGAGCGTCTCGATCACCCAGAGCGGGCGCACCACCGCGGCGGTGCCGCTGACACGCTCGACCACCAAGGGCACGCCCGGCGTCACCTCGACGGGCGGCGCTTCGCCCGCGGTGACGAGGAGCCCGTGCTCGCCCACCACCACCACGCGCGCGGCGTTCTGCATCATGCCGATGGGCACGAGCGGTCGGCCGCGCTCGTCGAACAGCAGCCGATGCGAGTACAGATCCTCGACGAGGCCGGCTTGCGCCAGCAGCGCAGCCAGCAGCAAGGGCGCGGTCACGCGACCCCCGCGCGCGGCAGGCCGAGCACCTCGAGCACGGCCCCAAGCCGCGCCGGCGCCGCGAGCGGCGCGTTCGTCTGCACCGCCGCCTTGGCCTCGACGAACTTGAGGCCGCTCGCCGTCGAGACCACCACCACCCGCTCGCCGCGCCGGATGGTGCCGTCCTGAGCGAGGCGTCGTGCGCCCGCGAAGGCCGCGCCGGTCTGCGGGCAGGACAGCAGGCCGTGCGCGTCGAGCGCGGCCATGCCGTGTTTGAGCGCGTCCTCGTCGACGGAGGTGGTGGTGCCGCCGCTCTCGACGAGCGCGCGCCGGGCGCGCGGGAAGCTCACCGGGTCGCCGATGCGGATGGCGGTGGCGAGCGTCTCGCCCGCCGTCATCGGCTCGAGCGTGGCGTAGCCGCGCGCACGCGCACGGTGCAGCGGATCGGCGGCTGCCACCTGCGCCGCGACCAGGCGCGGCAGGCGATCGATCAGTCTGAGACTGCGCAGCAGCGAGAAGCCCGAGTGCATGGCAGCAACGTTGCCGAGGTTGCCGCTCGGCACCACCACGACGTCGGGCGCGCGCCAGCCGAGGTCGCGCGCGATCTCGAACGCGACCGTGGCCTGACCGAGCAGGCGCAGCGGGTTCTTCGAGTTGGCGAGCAGGATGCCCGCGCGCGCGCCCAGCTCGCGCACCACGCGCATGCAGGCGTCGAAGTCACCGTCGATCTCGACGACGTGCGCGCCGTGCGCCAGCGGTTGCAGCAGTTGCGCCGGGCTCACCTTGCCTTTCGGCAGCAGCACCACCACGGGCAGGCCGGCGCGCGCGCCATAGGCGGCGAGCGCGGCCGAGGTGTCGCCGGTCGACGCGCAGACGAGCGCGTCCAGGCGCCGACGACGCGCGATCGCGCGCGCCGCCGACACCAGCACCGTCATGCCGAGATCCTTGAACGAGCCGGTCGGCTGCTGGCCGCACTGCTTGACCCACAGCTCGACCTTGGGCGCGATGGCGGGACCGCGCACCAGCGGCGTGCGGCCCTCACCGAGCGTGACGACGTCCTTGGCGCCGAGCTCGGGCAGCACCCACTCGCGAAAGGTCCACACCCCCGACCGATCGATCTCGTCCGCCGAGGACGCGCGGCGCGCGACCAGCGCGCGCCAGGTCGCGGCGCGCGTCTTCACCAGGCGCGCGTCGTCGCGCACCGGGTCGAGCAGCCCGCCGCAGCGCGCGCATGCCACCGCGCCCGAGAACACGCGCGCCGCGCGCCCGCACTCGATACAGCACAGCGACGTCATGCGGCCGCGCTCGAGATGGTCATGCGCCCGCCAGGCGGAAGCGTCCGTCGAGGGGCCAGAAGGCGTCGGCGGCGGCGATCAGCGCCTCGTCGGCCGAGGCTCGAAAGGCCGCCACCTCCACGCGCAACTTGTCGCGCTTGAAGCGCTTGATGAGCGGCAGGAAGTCGCCGTCGCCCGAGCACAGCACGATGACGTCGAGGTCGTCTTGCGCGTCCAGCATCTCGACCGCCATGCCCATGTCCCAGTCGGCCTTGTGCGTGCCGTCGGCGCGCACCTTGGGGCGCTTCTCGCGCAGCTCCCAGCCGCCATCTTTGAGCGAGCGCGCGAAGCCTTGCCAGGCGCCCTCCTCGCCCTCGTGCACCACGA
Organism: Deltaproteobacteria bacterium; assembly: GCA_016177705.1. Lineage (GTDB taxonomy): Bacteria > Myxococcota > UBA727 > UBA727 > VGSZ01 > JACOUT01. Next base: position 233,795 of record JACOUT010000009.1, on the reverse strand, counting down.
AGGCCAGCGCGCATGCGCGCGGCCGGCCGTCGACCACGTGCTCGAGCAGGGCGCGGTAGTCGAGCTTGGAGCCGAAGTCGCGCCGCGCCGAGGCCGACAGGTTGGCGGCGTCGCAGAACACGCCGACTCGCCCCAGCGGGCGCGCGGCCGGCGCCGCCTCGCCGGCGAGCTGTCGTCGCGCCGCGTGCAGCTCTTCGCGCACGGCAGCGAGGCGCTCGAGCGCCGCGCGCTCGCGCGCCGCCAGCACGCGGAGCTGCTCCTCGAACGCCTCGCGCGCCTTGTCCCAAGCGCGACGATCGGCTTGGTGTGCGCGCGCCGCCTCGTCGATGCGCTGCTCGAGCGCGGCGAGCGACGACGCGTGGGCGTCCTTCGCCTCCAGCTTCTGCTCGAGCGCGCGCGCCCGGTCGCGCAGGCGCGCCGCCTCGCCCTCGACGTCGCCGGCACGCGCCGGCTCGATCGCCGCCAGGCGCGCGCGCGCCGCCGTCAGCTCGTCCCGTGCGCGCGTCAGCTCGTCTTCGAGGCGCCGGCGCAGCTCCTCCTCGTCGCGTAGCGCGCGCTCGCGGGCGCCGAGCCGGGCCATCAGCTCCGAGCGCTCGCGCTCGATGCTCTCCTTCTGGCCGGTGGCGCGCTTCAGCTCCTGCTGCTGCACCTGCAGCGCGCGCTCGTAGCTCTCGAGCCTCGTCTTGACGTCGGCCAGCACGGTCGGCGCCGGCGCGCTCGTCGTCGGCGCATCGGTCGGCGCCTCCGCCGAGGCATCGGTCGAGGCTGCGGCCAGCGCTGCCTTCTCCGCCTCGGCGCGCGCCGCCTGCACGAACGCGTCGGTCAGCACCCGATCGGCCGCCGCCCGGTGCGCGCCGCGACCGTCGCGCAACAGCGCCCACACCAGTCGCGCCCGCTCGCGTCGGAAGTCGAGCGCCCGATAGCTCGCGATGCGCTCGTCGACGCTCGCCTCGTCGATGGAGGCGACGATGTGGCGCTCCTTGTGGCAGCTCTTGTCCAGCTCGCGCATGAGCGCGTACGCCACCTCGCCGCTCTTGTGGAACGCGTCGACCAGCCGGCCGACCAGCTCGGGCTTGGGCATCTGCCCCGGGCGGCCGAGCGAGCCGCGCGACGCCTTGCCGAGCAGCTCCTCGAGCACCTTGCGATCGAGCGCGCCGTCGAGCACGAGCACGGTGCGCGGCAGGTCGAGGGTAGCCCGAAGCTGCTCCCACAGCTCCTTGAAGGCCCCCGAGGCGGGCTTGGGAAGAGGCTCCGGGCCGCCGCTCATCGCGACGAATCCCGGTAGCTGCACCGCTCCAACTCGACCTCGGGGTCGTCGGCGCGGCACACGCCGGCGCCGGCCACGCAGCGCTCGCCCTCGTCACACTGCGCGTCGGCCAACTCCGCCTGATTGTCGCAGCGCGGCGCGCAGCGCCCCTCGAAGCAGCGCGCCCCCTCGGCGCAGTCGACGTCATCGTCACAACAGGGCGCGCCGAAGGGCAGGCATGCGGCGACGTGCAGCAGCATGCCTGCGGCCACCACCACGATCCACGGTGCGACGTGGATGCCGCGCATTGCTACTCGCGGACGGGGAGCGCGCGCAGCGCGGCCTTGCCTTCCTTGACGTACACCTGGAAGCGCACCGCCTTGGCCTTGTGCTTCTCGACGATCTGCTGGCGGTTCTTCAACAGCTTGGCCAGGAAACGGTCGTAGGTCAGGTCCGAGGTGTCCTCGCGGCACTGCACGCGCGTCTCGAGGAACTTGTCGTAGACCTCGCGGTAGTGGATCTCGTCGGCGCTGTTGAGTCCGTCATGGCGCGGGCCCGCCTGCGACAACAGCTCCTGCGGCACGGCGGCGACCACGGTGCGCGCGTCGTCCGACTGTGGCGTGGCGGTGCGCGGCGGCGGGATGGTCTGCGCGCTCTGCTGCAGCAGCTCCTGCGGCACCTGGAACATCACCGTGGCCTCGGGGCTGAGCGCGCCGCCCTGTTGCGGAGCGGCCTGCGCACCCTGTTGCTGCGCGCTCGCTTGCTGCGCCTGGTGCTGGGCCGCCTGGTGCTGGGCAGCCTGGTGCTGCGGCGCGCTCGGCGGCATCGAGTGAGGCGGGCTCGACGGCGCTTGCGGCGTCGTCTGCGGCACACGGAAGGCCGCGAGCGGGTCGGCGCCGGAGTCGTCGAACAAGCCCGAGAGCCCCGAGCCGGCGCCCGAGGCCGCGGGCGCCGAGGGACCGCTGGCGCCGGGCGTGTCGAGGCGCGGCACCAGCGGAGCTGCCACGGCCGGCGTGTGCTGCCGATCGAGGGTCAGGTCGGACCCGAGCGCAGGCGTTGGCACCGGCTGGTTGGCGGGCCCGACCGCCGGCCCCATGCCGGCGCTGCCGAGGGTGCCGAGGGCGGGGCCGCCGCGGCCCATGGGCGGGCCGGCCTGCAGCAGCATGTTGATCTGCTTGCCGAGGCGCAGGAACGGCCCCGAGAGCTTGGCCTCTGGCAGGATGCCGACCGTCTGCCCCGCGGACGCCTGGCCGAGGTGATCGACGATGAGCTGAATCGGCTTGCTCACGCCGCGCAGCGTGCTCCAGATGAGCAGCGACTGGAGCAGCATCAACACCAACGTCCCGACGATCACCATCGCCTGCGCGCCAGCGAGCGCGACGAACGCCTGGTTGCGATCGACGACGGAGAAGACCTGCAGCGCGCCCTGCTCACCGAAGAAGACGGGCACGTGGCTTACCAGGTAGCGGCCGCGCTCGGGCACCAACAGCGGCAACTGCGCCGGTAGCGGAGCGATGTCGGCGGCGCCGAGGCCGCCCGGCTCGCGCACCTTGAGCTGCGTCGGCGTGATCTCCTTCAGGGCGCTGCCGAAGCGCTGATCACCGGAGACCAGGATCGCGGGCAAGCCGGTCACCTGCGAGAGGCGATCGGCGAAGCCGTCGTCGTAGGCCCAGCCGAGCAGCACGACGCCGGCCAAGCCGTTGGCGTCGTAGGCGGGCGCCACGGCCACGTGGAACAGCTTGTCGCCGAGGCGCTCGGCGCCGTCGCGCGCCAGGCCGGCCTTCGCCTCCGCGAACTCCGGCATGCCGGCCACCGAGTCGGGCAGCGCCACCGCCGCGCCCACGCGCGCCGCCACGCTGCCGTCGGGCTTGATCAGCGCCGCGAAGGTGGGTGCGCCCTGCTGGCCGGCGCGGCCGAGCAGCACCGCCTCGACGTCGGGGCCGGGGGCTTCGGCCTTGCCGAGCTGGGCCAGCACCGCCGCGTCGACCGCGGCGCGCGTCGCGGCGTCCACCGCTTCGGCGCCGTGCTTGGTCAAGAGGCCGTTGAGCGCGTTGACGCTCTGGTTGGAGGCGACCTCGTAGGGAGCCATCACCTGTTCGTGCAGCTTGCTGGTGCCGGCGACGAGCACGAGCGCGCCGGAGGCGACGATCAACACGACGGTGAGCCACAACCTCGCTTGCATTGGGTCCCTTCATCTCCCCTGCGGCGCACGCCGCACGCCTGCCGCCCCGACCTTAGCCCGAACCACACCCGACCAACCAGTGCCCGGCGCGAGCGCCGTGGGCGGCGGTCAAGGCGCCTCGGGCAGCGGTACCGGCGGCAGCATCGGCGCCACCGGGATGGTGGCGGAGTCCTTGATGCTGACGTCTGCGGCGCCCTTGGCGGACACGGTGGCGTCGATGAACAGCACGTTGCGCTCGGGCACGACCAGCGGCTGCTGACGGATCGGCTCGGCACCCAGGTAGAAGGTCAGGGTGTACTCGCCGCCGGGGATGTCCTGCAGCGGGATCTCGCCGTCCTTGACGGGCAAGACGCGGCCGCTCGGCAAGACGCGCGCGAGCGCCTTGGCGAAGGGCCACTCGGCCACCGAGAGCACCACCGGCGCCACCGTGCCGTCGGCCGACGGGACCGGCGGCTTGAGCGCGACGTCGCCGGTCTCGCCCGGGGCGATCTTGACCGGGCCGGCATCTCCGCCGAGGACGGTGATGGGCGTCTTCTCGTCGTTTTGCACGCGCGCGACCACGGCGCGCGGCACGACGATGCTGCCGGGCAAGAAGCGCATGCCGGAGACCTTGAAGGTCGGGGTCTCGGGGTTCTCCTGGCGCAGGCCGCCGCCCTCGAGCATCACCGTCAGCGCCGGCGCTTGCTCTTGCAGCGGCTTGAGCGCGCGGCCGACGGGGCGGCGCACGATGGCGCCGCTCTCGAGCGCGTCCTTGCGCACGCCGGTGATGGGCCAGGTGCCGAGGCGGTACAGCTCGGGGGCGACGACGACGCGGCCGCGCACGCCGCGCTTGGCGTCGGGGGTGTCTTGGGCGTGGGCGATCGGGGCAAGTGCGAGCGGCGCCGTGGTGGCGAGCAGCGCGAGCGAGAAAAGGAGGAGTCGGGCGTGCGTGGTGCTGCGCATCGGGGCCTCGGATTCAGCGTGCCGCTTACCATACAGCGGAGCGCGGCACGCCCCGCAACCTGACGCACGGGAGCGCCCCGGGATCACCCCGGCAGCACCCCGAGCTGCTTGAGCACGAGCGCGAGCACCGCCCCCGCCACCAGCGCGCCCACCGCCCACAAGACGGACGAGCGCCGCAGCCACGGCAGCGACGTCACCCAGGCGGTGGCCGCGCTGCCCGGCACGCCGAGCACGTCGCTCGCATCGAGCACGCCGTCGGGCGTCGCCAGCGCCGCGCGCTGGCTCGAGAACGGCTCCTTCTTTCCCGGCTTGTCGGCGCGGCTCGCCGCGCGCCCGACCACCGTGTCTTGCCCCGTCCGCACCAGCTCCGCCTCGATGGCGCGCAGATCGGCGTCGAACTCGGCCGCCTGTTGGTAGCGCTCGTTCGGGTTCCTCGCCAACGCGCGCACGATCACCTTGTCGATCGAGGCGGGCCCCGAGACGCCGCGCTCCGTCGGCAAGGCGAAGCGGCCGAGCGGCAGGTCGCCGGTGAGCAGCTCGTAGAAGATGACGCCGGCCGCGTACAGGTCGGCGCGCTGATCGACGCGCTTGGCGTCGGTGCGCTGCTCGGGCGCCATGTAGTTGACCGTGCCCATGGTCATGCGGCTCTTGGTCAGGTTCGGGTGCGGGTCGTTCTCCTCGTCGAGGATGCCGGCCAGGCCGAAGTCGACCAGCACCAGCCGCTCGATGGGCGGCACGCGCTCGTGATCGCTCGAGGTGCCGGGCACCACCAGGATGTTCTCGGGCTTGAGGTCCCGATGGATGACGCCGCGCGCGTGCGCCGCGCCGAGGCCTTGGATGATGAGGCGCGAGAAGCGCAGCGCGGCCTCGGGGGCGAGCGCGCCCTTCTCGAGGTAGCTCCGCATCGGGTGGCCGTCGACGAACTCCATGCAGATGTAGTGCGCGGTGCCGCCGTCGGGCTGGCGGGCGGCGCCGGCGTCGAGCACGGTGACGACGCCCGGGTGTTGCACCGCGCGCATGGCGGCACCCTCGCGCTCGAAGCGCGCGATGAAGTCGGGGCGCGCGGCCAGCTCGGGCGCAAGGATCTTGATGGCGGCCGCGCGGCGCGTCGCCTCCTTCATCGCCTTGTAGACGCGCCCCATGGCGCCCTTGCCGATCAGCTCGCCGACCGCGTAGCCGGGGATGACCGGCGTCTGGTCCGCCTCCGCGGCGCGCGGCGGCGGCGGCGCGGGCGGCGGTGGCGGCGCCTTGACGACGGGTGCGTCCTGGCTGCGGCGGGGCGCTGGCCGGCCGGGGTTGGTGGTCACCGGCTCGGCGTCGTCGAGCACCCGCGTCTCCTTCTTGGGCGCTTGCTCCACGCGCAGCGGCGGCGCGGGCGCCGGCAGCGCGCCCGGCGGATCGACGTCGGTGCTCCGCTCTCCCTGCGGCCCCGCCTGCTGCGGCTCGGGCGTGCCCTCGCCGCTCGCGCCCTGCGGCGCCAGCGAGTTGCGCTCGCGGTACTTCTTGGCGAGCGCAGGGTGGATGCCGAGGCCGTCGGCGTCGCCGCGCCCGCTCCAGCGCGGGTCGAGCGCGGCAGCGCGACGCGCCTTGGGGAAGCGCGTGCCGCAGCGATCGCAGCGCATCGGCCCGCCGGGCGCGACGCCCGTGCCGTCGACGACGGCGTTGCACTGCGGGCAGTGCTCGACGACGACGTCAGGCATCGAGCCCTCCCTCGCGCGGCACTTGCCACACCGGCACCGGGCGCGCCACGCCCTTGACCACGCGCGCCTCGAGCGCTTGCAGCGCGGTGCCGGTGCGCCGCACCACGCGCTCGGTGGCCTCGTCGACGAGGATCTGTCCCGGCCGCGCCTGGCCGCACAGCCGCGAGGCCAGGTTGACGGTGTCGCCAATGACCGTGAAGTCCTGCCGCCGACGAGCGCCCATGGCGCCCGCGATCACCCTGCCGGTGGCGATGCCATAGCCCGCCGACAAGGGCGGCTCGCCGCGCCCGGTGCGCGCGCGGTTGACCACGGTCTCGAGCAGCAACCGCATGCGCGTGGCGGCGCGCACCGCCAACACCGGGTCGTCGGGGCCGGGCACGGGCGTGCCCCACACCGCCATCAGGCCGTCGCCGATGAACTTGTCGAGCGTGCCGCCGAACTCGAACACGATCTCGACCATGGCCTCGAAGTACTCGTTGAGCATCGAGACCACGGCCTCGGGCGCAGCGCCGTCCGAGATGGTGGTGAAGCCACGGATGTCCGAGAACAGCACCGTGGCCTGCACCTTGTCGCCCGCCTTGGCGACGTTCAGCTCGTTGCTCACCACCTTCTCGACGAGCGCCGGCGACAAGAAGCGCGACAGCTCGGCGCGCTGCTGCGCGTCCTCCTCCACCTTCCGCACCAGGCGCGCGTTGGCGACGGCGAGCGCGGCAGGTTGCGCGATGGCGCGCAGCAACGCCAGGTCTTTTTCCTCGTAGGCGCCGGCCGCGCTCGACGACGACAGATGGATGACGCCGAGCACGTCGTTGTGCACCACCAGCGGCACGCACAGCGCGGAGCGGATCATCTGCCCGACCACCGTCTCCGAGCGGCGCAGCTTGAGGTCGCGCTGCGCGTCCGACGTCAACAGCGCGCGCTTCTGGCGCACCACTTGCTCGACGATGGCGCGCGGGATGCGCACGTCGTGGCCGCGATCGGCGTGGCTGGCGAGCGTCACCAGCTCGCCCTGCTCGGCGACCTTGGAGGCGAGCGCCGGGTCGCGCAGCATGACCACGATGGTGTCGGCCGGCAGCACGTCGCGGATGCCCTCGACGATGCGCTGGCCGAGCGCCTCCAAGTCGGTCTCGAGGCCGATGGCGTTCGAGATGTTGTAGGCGACCCGCAGGCGCTCGTAGTCGCGCCGCAGCTCGACCGCGTCCTTCACGCTCTCGGCCGGCCGGAAGTCGGGCTCCACCGGCTGGTGAAAGACGCTGTTCTCCTCGTCGTTCGAGATCTCGGGCACCAGCGTGACCGTGGTGCGCTCGGCGCTCGAGTGGTCGCTGCCGAGCACCTTCGGCGGTGTCGTCGTGATGGAGCGGCCCGAGCGGAAGTTGAGCGCCGGGTCCGACCGCCGCGCCTCTTGGAACGAGGCGACGCGCTTGGCGCGCGGATCTTCCGGCGCGACCACGCGCGTGGGCGCGCGCGGCTGCACCGCCTCGAGGCGGAAGCGCAGCACCGAGTTGCCGACCACGACGACGTCGTTGTCGGCCAGGCGCGTCCTGCCCTGCCGCATGCCGTTGATGAGCGTGCCGTTGGCGGAGCCGAGATCCTCGAGCACGTAGCCGTCGCGCATGCGCCGCACCACCAGGTGGGCCTTGGAGACCTCGGGGTCGAGCAACTGGATGTCGTTGTCGGTGTGGCGGCCGATGGTGGTGGTCTCGCGCAGGATGCGCGTGTGCGCCGTGCCGTCGGGCGCGACGAATTCGAGGCGCGCCTGCTCGGTGACCGGGTGCGCCGGGCCGGTTGCCTCCACCGGGTCGCCGGTGGTCGGGTTGGTGCGCAGGTGCAGCGCCGCCTGCTCGAGGTCGCTGCCGGTATCGGGGTCGGCCTTGCCATCGGCGAACAACGAGTCGAGCGACCCGTGCTCCATGCCGTCCGCCGTGGCTCCGACTCGCCTGGTCGCCATCCACGCCCCGTCGCTACGGCTGCGCCACGACGACGCACCGCAAGAGCGTAAGTGCTACCACCGGACCCGATCGGGGACAATGCGACCGCGATGTACGTGCGGCTGCCACCCGCGAGGTCGAACGTCAGCGCCTGGCAAACCGGACGTTGCCGCGCTGGGCCTGCATCACCATCGGGTGCTGCTCGAGGTGAAAGGCGTACCAGGACTCGCCGTAGCCCTTCATCTTGAGCTTCTTGTCGTTCTGCAGCGCGAGCAGGTTGGCCGCCAGGTGCGGATCCGCCTCGCCGAGCGCTTGCTTGCCGCGCGCCAGGATCTCGATGGCGCGCTTGGCGTCACCGGCGCTCCAGTGCAGCCAGGCCCACGTCGACCACAAGAGGCCCTGCTTGGGCGTGTACTTGACGACGCGATCGAGCAGCTGGTCGACGGCCGCCAGGTCGCCCTTCTTGTCCTTGCCCTTCTTGTCCTTGCCCTTCTGCTCGCCCACCTGGCCCGAGAGGAGGCAGGCGAGCATCAGCTTGGCGTCCCAGTTCCGCACGAATGCGCGCTCGAGGTAGGGGCGCGCGGCGTCGAACTCCCTCCTCATGAAGTGGATGGCGCCGATCTGCCCGTCGATCTGCGAGCCGAGCATGAACACCCAGCGCGCGTAGCGCTGCTTGATGCCGTGCAGCGTTGCGAGCGCGCCCTCGACGTTCTTCTGCATCAGCATTGCCTGGATGCCGCCGATGTCGCGCTGCAGGCGCGCGTTCACCTGGCGAACCAGCAGGATGTAGACGGCGATACCGGCGACGAGCCCCGGCAACGGCGCGCCGATGGGACCGATGAAGGGGACGAAGGCGGCGCCGACGCCGACGAGCGCGGCCGCGACCAGCGCGTAGATGAGCGCGAACATGGCGAAGGGCTATCGGCTCGGTCGAGGGCCCGCAATGGCGTCGGTGGCGGGCGGATCGGCCGGCCCGAGCGAGCGCAGGAACGCCGCGCTCTTGAGCGGCCGCCCGACGTGGCGCGCCCAGGTCGCGCCGAACAACCGCGAGACACCGCGCAGCGTGTCGGCGTCGAAGGCGGGCAGCGCGTCGAGCGGCGCGGCCAGAAGCGCGAGCGCCGCGGCGCGCGCGGCCTCGGAGAACGGCACGGCGCCCGCGCGCGACGTCGTCACCAGGCGCCCCGCCTCGACGTCGTACGCGGTGGCGGCCCCCTCGATGTGCAGCTCGGGCAACCAGCCGAGCTGGCGCAACAACTGCAGCTCGAAGGCGCGCAACAGCTCGGTGCGCGCGCCGCGAATCGCCACGCCGCGCAGCGCGCTCGCCAGCAGCTCGAAGACGTCGGGGTTCGGCTCGGCCTCGGGCAGCAAGCGCTCGCACAGCTCGGTCAGGTATGCGGCGTGGCCGAGCGCGCGCACGTCGGCCGCGAGGCCGAGCACCACCGGGTCGACGTCGAGCTCGGTGAGCTCCCACAGCTCGCTCGCGCGCCGCTCGCGCAGCGCCGCGCGCCCGAGCGCGGGCGCGCTCAGCGCGGGGAAGCGGCGACGGCTCCTCTTGGCGCCACGGGCGAAGGCGCCGAGGCGCCCCTGCTCGCGCACCAACAGGCGCACCACCAGATCGGCGTCGCCATAGGGCACCAGGCCGCAGACGACGACGTCGTCACGCAGCTCGCGCACGCCTCAGGTCCCGGAGTCGAGCACGCGCAACTGCGCGTCGCACTCGCGTCCGGCGGGCTCACCGCCGAAGCGCGTCAGGCACTGTTTGAACGCGTCGACGGCGGCGTCGCGCGCGCCGCTGCGCAGGCGCGACTTGCCGAGCTCGAGGAACGCGGCAGAGATGAGCCGCGGGCCAGTCGAGCCGCGCAGGCGCTCGCTGTCGCAACGCGCGAGGAAGTCGTCGAGCACGGCTTGCACGCGCACGTCGTCGCCGCGGGCCACCTCGACCTCGGCCAGCTTGAGGTAGGCGCCGCACAGGTCGGGTTGGGCCACCAGCGCGCGCTGCAGGTGCTGCACCGCCTCGTCGTGCCGGCCGAGCTTGTAGAGCGCCCAGCCCAGCTCCTGCTCGGCGAAGTACGGCGTGGCGTACAGCAGGTTGGTGCGCGCCTTCTCGAAGTGGGCCAGCGCCTCCTTGGCGCGCCCGGCGTCGACCAACACGATGCCGAGCGTGTTCTCGGCCTCTGGGTACTCCTCGTCGCGCTCGGCCTTGCGCAGCTCGATGGCGGTGACGAGCTGCTTCTCGGCGTCGGCGTGGCGGCGAAAACCGACGAAGTAGACGAAGCCGAGCAGGTAGTGGTGCTCCGACACCATGCCGCCGCGCTTCTCGGCCTCGAGCAACTCGCGCAGCGCCTCGCGGTACTTGGCGTCCTGCTCGGTGGCGTTGCCGGCTGCGCCGTTCTTCTCGGCCTCGTGCACGAACGCCAGCGCGACCTCGTAGTGGCCGCCCGCGGCCTTCTTGTCCTCGGGCGAGGGCGTCGTCACACAGCCGACTGTCACGCTGGCGAGCATGCCGCCGGCGAGCACGCCGAACAGCGATGCCACGGTCAAGACGGCGACGGCGACAGTCCTGGGTGACGAGGTGGTGCGCATGGCGCGCCTGTAGCACGCCGCCTAAAACGAGGCGAGCAGGCGCGCGACGACGGCCGCGTCCGCCTGCGTCGCTGCCTGCGGCGCACCCACGCCGGGCATGGGCGCGGGCGAGGTTCCCTTGCGACGCGGGAACTGGTCGCGGAAGAACGGCAACTGCTCGACCAGACGCGCCTGCACGTCCGCGGGCTGGGCGCGGAAGTTCATGTTGTCGAGCATGAAGCCCATCGACTCGGCGAACTGGATGGCGTCGGACTCGAGAGCACCGTACTGCTCGAACGCCACCTCGGGCGGGTTCGAGATGTAGATGATGGGCGTGTTGGTCTCGGTGAACAGCAGGTAGCAGAAGATGCCGTAGCCGCCGCCCGGCGTCGCCACGCCCACCAGGTACGCCTTGGTCGGCTCGGTGCCGACGTCGGGGATGGAGATGTTCGGCGAGTTGATCGACTCGATGATGGCGACCACGCGTTCGGGTCCGACGCCGAGCGAGGTACGCCCCGGCAGTGGCGTGAACATCGCTACCTCCCCTCGATGGGCAGCTCGTCGGCGAAGTTGCCCATCTCCGACGCGTCGCGTTTGTACTCGATGAGGGCGTTGTCGATCATGACGTTGTTGCCGCCCATGTTGCCCTCGCCGATGTAGATCTTGAGGTAGTGCGCCGGCGAGGACGACTTGCGCTCCGCGCCCATCACCTTGGTGGCGGCGAAATGGACGGTGTTCTTGCCCTTCTTCATCCAGCGCGAGATGTCGACCACCGCCTGCGGGTCGTTCGACGAGACGCGCTTGATCCAGGTGGAGTTGATGAAGACGTCGATGTCGTACTGCGCGAGCCCGAGCCCGGCGGTCTCGCTCACCAGGAAGTAGCGCTTGGTCACCGGCCCGGCGTCCACGGCGGGCACCGCCGGCTTGACCGCGGGCGTCGTCGCCTGGATCTCGTAGCCCTTGGCGGTGATGAGCAGGTTGCCCTTGTCGTCGATGGTGACGGTGACGTTCTCGAACTTCTGGTTGACGACGCCGTCGATGTTGACGCCGTTCAGGAATACCGACCCCTTGGCCGAGGCGGGCGCAGCGACGAGCGCGCTCAGGCAGAGAACAGCGCCGCACAGCGCTATGGCGGGCTTGTTGAGGTGGGTGGCCATCGGACCTCCGTCCCCGGTGAGCTTCGTCGAACCGGCGCCCGAACGCCACTCTTGGGTGGAACGGCGGCGGGCCACCGACGAGACGACCAGGGGAAGGATCGTCCCGTGCGCGGAATTCGCACCTGGCGGGTCCCTTGTGGGATGCTGCCCCGAGAGGGAGGCCAGTGGCTCCGCGCGTCCTCGTTTGTATCGAAGACAACGGCGTTGCGCACGTCGTCGCCGCCCGTTTGATGAAGGACGGGGTGGACGGCGTCGTGGTCGATAAGCCGAACCGCCTCATCGAGGAGGCCAGGAAGGGCGTGGCCGCGGTCGCCGTGCAGGACCGCTATCCCTCGGGCGAGCTGGCGCAGACGCTGTTGCGGCAGGTGCGCGTAGCCCGCCAGAACGACGTGGTGCCGGCCATCGTGCTGCTCACTGCCGACATGGCGGCGGTCGACCGCACCGTCCTCGAGAAGCAGTACAAGGTCAAAGAGTTCATCCGCATCAGCGAGAACCCGATTCGCATTGCGCAAGCCGCGCACGCCGCCGCCGGCACCGACGCCAGCGAGGACGACCTGATCCTCCACCCTGACGAGCGCGCCAACGACTTCGATATCTCGGTCGACTCGGTGTCCGCGCAAATCAACGAGGCGCTCGACGACAGCTTCGACGACGAGGAACAGGCGCTCAAGACCGTGGAGGTGAACGCCGGCGAGCTGGCGCGGCTGCGCGGCGCGCTGCCTCGGCCGCCACGCACCAAGGTCGACGTCGCCGCCACGCAAGGTGACGTGCTCGCCGGCAAGGAGCCGCCCACCGGGCCGGGCATCCATCCGGTGACGCAGGAGTCCGAGCTGTTGCTCGACAACCCGACTTCCGAGGGACTGCTCGAGCTGTCCCACCTGCCGCCGCCCGGCGGCGACGCCGACATCCTGCTCAACGCCCAACCGACCGCCGTGTCGACGACGCGCCCCACCTTCGCGACGGCGCCGGCTCCCGTGCTCGCACCACCCGCTCCCAACCGCGCGCCCACCGCTGTGGCCGGCGCCTCACCACCTTCCGGACGCACGCCCGACGCTGACGAGGGGAATCCCGTGCAGACCCAAGACCAAGCCAAGCTGCAAACCGAACTCAAGCGCGCTCTCCTCGCGGAGAAGAAAAAGACCGAGGCCGCGCAGAAGCGGGTCGAGGAGCTCGAGGCGCGCCTCGCCAAGGGTGGCGGGGTAGACGTCGCTCGACCCGCAGGCACCGGCGCCGGCGTGCCGAGCGAGGGTGTGTTCGAGGATCTCCGCTACGCGGCGCTGCTCGCGCGCTGCCGGGCCGAGCTGTTCACCGGCGCCATCCAGATGCAGTCGGGCGGCGCCACGCGCACCGTCTATCTGAAGGACGGCCTCCCGGTGGCCTTCCACTCCTCGGAGCCCGGCGAGCGCATCGGCAAGGTGCTGATGAACCAGGGGCGCATCACCGAAGACCAGTACATGAAGGCGACCACGCGATCCGTCGAGCGCAGCATCAAGCTGACCGACGCCCTCGTCGAGCTCGGCCTGATGGACGCCGAGACGGTCGCCGTCGAGCAGCGCAACCTGACGCGCGACCAGATCATCCAGAGCTTCGAGCTGTCGCAGGGTCGCTTCACGGTGATGACCGGGCAGACGCCCGACGGCAACACGCCGACCTTCGACTTCGGGCCCGGCGAGATCTACGTCCAAGGCTACCGCCGCTACGCGCCGTCGAACGAGATGATGGCCGCGTTCGAGACGCTGCGCGACAAGTACCTGATCGCGAACGCGCGCTTGGCGAGCTTCCGGCCCAAGCTCGGGCTCGCCACCGAGGACGAGCGCATGCTGCGCCTGCTCGGCGAGGCACTCACCGTCGAGGAGGCGGTGGAGCGCGCGCAGGTGACGCCCGAGCAGGCCGCGCGCCTGTTGTCGGCGCTGCAAGCGCTCGAGCTGGTCGACGAGTGGAGCCCGGGCGTCGAGCAGTTCCGGAGCCGCATCCGCGGCGAGAAGCAGCGTCACGCCGAGGAGCTGAACGCGGTCCACGCGGAGGCGCGCAACCGCGAGCTGCGCCTCATCGAGGCCTTCGAGAAGGCGCTGCAGAAGCTCGGTGTCAGCATCTCGCTCGCCTCGGTGGCGGACGGTGAAGCAGCCAAGCCGCGCTCGCCCTTCTCGTCGTCGAGCTCGTCGAGCCCGCCGTCGACCGGCTCGGCCACGGGGATGGGCGGCGTCGGTGGCGCACGCTCACCGTTGTCGTCGACCACCGTGGGCGGAGCGGCGTCGAGCAGCTTCGGCCACTCGTCGGCGTCGGCCGCGTCGGTAACGGTGCCGGCACGCGACGCAGCGCCCGCGGACCCGTCGCCGAGCGTCAGCGCGATTGCGCCGCCGAGCCCGTCGTTCTCGAGCGCAGCGTCGAGCAGCGCGGCCTCGGGCGGCAACGGCCAGCCGAGCAAGGCGCGCGAGAGCCAGCAGACCATCTCGCTCGCCGACTTGAAGTACCGCGAAGGAATCGAGCAAGCCTCGCAGAACCGGCTCGACGAGGCCGAGGTGACGCTGCGCGAGGCGGTGCGGCTCGACGCCTCCAAGCCGGAGTACCTGACCGCGCTCGCGCGCGTGCTGCTCGGCAACCCGCGCTACGAGCGCGCGGGCACCTTGCCGGTTGTGCGCTCGCTGCTCGATCGCGCCGTGCAGCTTGCCCCCGACAACAGCGAGGCGAGCGACATGCACGCGCAGGTGATCAAGGAGATGAGCAGCTGAAGCTCAGGTAATGTCGGCGAGGAAGCGCTCCAGCCGATCGAAGCCCTGCTCGATGACGGATTCACTGGCGGCGTAGGAGAGGCGCAAGCAACCCGGGCCATCGAAGGCGGTGCCGGGCACCAGCGCCACGTGCGCCTCCTCCAGCAACAGCTCGGACAGCTTGACGTCGTCGGCGATGGCCCTGCCCTTGTGGATTCCAGGCAGCCGCTTCGACAAGTCGAGGAACACGTAGAAGGCGCCGTCGGGCGGGTGGACCTGCACGCCCGGCAGCCGCGCGCATCGCTCGAGCACGAGCGCGCGGCGCTTCTCGTACGTCGTGCGCATGTGCTCGACGGCGGCGGTGACGTCGGGGCTCTCGCGCAGCGCGTAGGCCGCCGCCGCCTGCGCCACCGCGGCGGCGCAGGTGGTGCGCTGCTGTTGCAGCGTGATCATGGCGTCGACCAACAGCTTCGGCCCCGCGGCCACGCCCACGCGCCAGCCGGTCATGGCATAGGCCTTGGCCACGCCGCCCACCCACAGCGTGCGACTGCGCGCGTCGTCGTCGAACGACACGGGCGAGACGTGGCGGAAGGCGCCGTAGGTGAGCCGCTCGTAGATCTCGTCGGAGATGACCCAGGTGTCGGTGCCGCGCAGGCGCGCGTAGATGGTGCGCAACAGCTCCTCGGGCCAGCCGGCGCCGGTTGGGTTCGA
This sequence comes from Deltaproteobacteria bacterium, assembly GCA_016177705.1. Classification (GTDB taxonomy): domain Bacteria; phylum Myxococcota; class UBA727; order UBA727; family VGSZ01; genus JACOUT01. The sequence goes on along the minus strand of JACOUT010000009.1, from coordinate 218,662 downwards.
CGGCGAGCACAGCACCACCAGCTTGGTGCGCGGCGACAGCGCCTGCTCGAGATCGGCCGGGCTCGGGCGGTAGCCGTGCTCGCGCCGCGTGCGCACCACCACCGGCGTGCCGCCCGCCAACCGCACCAGGTCGGCATAGGTGACCCAGTAGGGCGCGAACAGGACGACCTCGTCTCCCTCGCCCACCAGCGCGTCGATGGCGAGCATGAGCGCGCCCTTGGTACCGACCGTGGCGATGACCTCGCTGACCGCGTAGTCGGTGTACTGCTCGCGCTTGAGCTTGGCGCGCATGGCGTCGACCAGCTCGTCGGTGCCGCGAGCGTTGGTGTAGGCGTGCGCCGCCCGATCGTCGAGCGCGCGCCGCGCGTAGTCGACGATGCAGTCCGGCGTCTTGAAGTCGGGCTCACCCGCCGACAGGTTGGCGACGTCGACCCCCGACTTCTGCAGCGCCTTGGCCTTGGCGGCCATCGCCAGCGTGGCCGACGGCCGCACCGCGTTCATGCGGCGGATATTGAGGGAGAGCGCCATGGCGGACCTCACTTCTTCTTGCTGCGGCTGCCGAACTTCTTCTGCAGGGCGTCGAACACCGGGTCGGGCACCATACCCGCGACGTTGCCGCCGAAGCTCGCGACCTCGCGAACCAGGCGGCTCGACAAGTAGAAGCTCTCTTCACTGGTCATCATGAACACGGTGTCGACGGTAGGCGCGAGCTTCCGGTTCATGCTGGCGAGCTGGAACTCGTACTCGAAGTCGCTGACCGCGCGCAGGCCGCGCAACAGCACGCCGACGCCCTTCTTCTTTGCGTAGTCGACGATCAAGCCGTCAAAGGCGTCGACCTCGATGCCCTTCAGGTGGCCGAGGCAGCTCCGTGCCAGCTCGAGCCGCTCCTCGAAAGAGAACAGCGGCGACTTCTGCTGGTTGTTGGCGATCGCCAGGATGACGCGGTCGAAGGTCTTGAGCCCGCGGGTCACGATGTCGACGTGGCCGTTGGTCAGAGGATCGAACGATCCCGGGTAGATGGCGGCGGCGGACATGGCGCGGGCCTCCTTGTCGGGCTGGTCGGCCGGCAGCGCGCGCTGCAGCACGACGACGCGGGTGTCGCCATAGACGCGATCGAAGGTGGGCGAAAGCCCCGCAGGGAGTCGATCGGCGGAGCGCCGGTCACGTTCCAGCACCACCGCGCCATCGGGTGTAAGCACGCGCAGCACGCCCGTGAGCAACGCCTCCACGTCGGCGGCATACGGCGGGTCCAGCAGCACCAGGTCGACGCTGCCCTGCGGGAGCGCCGCCAGCACGCGTGCCGCGTCTGAACAACGCACTTCGGCAGCGTTCCCCTCGCCGTCGTCGGCCAGGCCGAGCGCGCGCAGGTTGTCCTCGACGACGCGGGCGGTGGCGCGGTCGCGCTCGACGAACAGCGCATGCGCCGCGCCGCGCGACAGCGCCTCGACGCCGAGCGCGCCGCTGCCCGCGAACAGGTCGAGTACGCGCGCGCCCTCGAGCTTGACCGCCGGCTGCGCTGCCAGCGCCGAGAACAGCGCCGCGCGCACCTTGTCCGACGTCGGGCGCACCAGCCCCCGATCGGCGGCGGGCGGCACGCGCAGCCGTCGGCGCGCGAGCCGTCCTCCGGTGATGCGCAGCTCGCCCGCCATGTCCCGGCCATATCCAAGCCACGTCGTGTGCGCTACCTCTGGTGCCGTGCAGGGCCTCGTCGCCGTCATCGTCACCGTGCACCAGGCCGCCGTGCTGCTCGGCCTGGTTGCGGCGCTGGTGCTTGGACCGCTCTGGTTCGCGCTGTTCAAGAATGGCGGCGGCGGACGACGGCTCGCGGTGGCGGCATTGGTGGGGGTCGGGGTCGGCCTCATCACCTTCGGCGTCAGCGCGCACCTGTTACACGTGGCGCCGCTCGACCTCGAGGTCGTGTCGCTCGACTGAGCGAGCAGGCTGCCGAAAAAGTGCAGATGCAAGGCGGCGAGGAGAGAGCGAGCAAGCGTACTCGACGTACGCGTCGCGAGCGAACGACGAAGCCAACGCCGCAGGTGCCTTTTTCGGCGGCCTGCTACTGCTTACGCAAGACGATGCGCGCCAGCTCGGGCGAGAACACGGCCGAGACCTTCTTGTCCGCGGGCGCCGCGCGCAAGCGCCGCTCCACCTGATCGGCGGGGCGGCCGACCGCGATGGCGATGAGCGGCGACAGTCCGAGGTCGAGCGCGGTACCCGCGTCCTTCAAGAGCAGCGTGGGCAGCTTGTTCCACTCGGGGAAGATGCGGAAGAGCTGCGCGCTGTCCACGGAGTGGCGGATCTGCTGCTCCACCTCGGCCACCGGCTTCTCGAGGTAGCGCGCCGCGTAGCGCGCCGTGCCCTCGACGTCGCCCATGGCGGTCTTGACGTCGAGGCGACCCATGCCGAGCACGCCGTCCGGCAGATCGACCTTGGGCAGCGGCACCGGCTGCGGCCGCGGACGCTCGGGCCGCGTCGGTGCCGGCGGGGCTGCCGGCGGCGGGGCGGGTCGAGCAACCGGCGCGGGCGGTGGCGGTGGCGGCGGCGGTGGCGGCGGCGGCGGCGCGACCTGCGCGGGCAGCGCGGGCGGCGCAGGTACCGAAGGCGGCGCTGTCTCGTCGACGCGCGGCAGCGGCTCGACGACGATCGGCTCGGGCTCGGGCATGCGCAGGTGCTCGGCGTCGCCCACCAGCTCCCACCACGGCACCTGCGCGGGCGGCACGCCCGGCACCGGGTCGCGCCCGCGGCCGTGCTTGACCCAGCGCACCCGCCCCTCGACGAACGTGCTCGGATCGAGGCCGAACACCAGCGGTCGCGTGTTGTACGGCGGGTCGGCGAAGTGCACCGGCAAGGCGCCCGAGAAGCCGGGCGCGGTGCGCGTGAGCGTGGTGGTGACGATGTCCTCCGACACCGCCCACTCGTCGTCGACGAACATGCGGTCGCGGATCCACCGCTCGCTCTCATAGCGGCGGACCGCGCGCACGCCGACGATGCGCAGCCACGCAGGCGCCGCCACCAGCAGCGCCAACCCGGCTGACGCGAGCGCCATCGGCAGCCGGTGCAGCTCCCACGCGAAGTGCGCGCGCAGGATCAACCCGTCGGCGGGCGGCGGTCGCTCGTCGACGCCGAGCGCACCCTGCAGCGCCGCCGCCTCGAGCATGCGACGCACGATGTCGTCGTCGAGCTGGCGCTTGAGCACCAGGAGCGCGAGCGGCTGCACCACCAACAGGCCGAGTGCGAACAGCACCACCACGCCCGCAAACGCGGGCCGCCAGTTGCCGATCTCCTCGATGGGCAGGTGCAGCGGGTAGCCCGAGCCCGCGTGCTGCAGGCGCATCAGGTTGAGCATGAACAGCGCGCCGACGGCGAACAAGAACGGCGCCGCCAGCGGCCCGAGCGTGAGCACGCCGCCGTAGCCGAGGCCGACGCCGCACAACAGCGACGCGCACAAGGACAGCGCCGCCGACGCCGTGAGAAAGCGCTGCTCGCCCCGCGACACGCGGGCCACCAGATCGGCGTCGTAGCCGCACAGGGTGAGGAGCGCGCGACGCACGGCTCAGCGCTTGACGAACGCGTTAGGGTTTTGCTCGATGGCCGCGCCGGTCTTCTTCTTCCACGCCTCGTGCACCGCGGCCGCCATGGCGCGCTCCGTGTCGAGGCGACGCTTCTCCTCGTCGAGCACGGCGGTGACGCCGTGGTGCAGGTCGATGTGGATGCTCTTGCCCTTGCCGTCCGACAGGATGCGCGCGTCCGGCTCGATGCCGGCCTTCGCGCGCACCACGCGCTTCTGGTTCTCGTCGAGGTAGTCGTAGGCGCCCTTGATGACCATCAGCTTGAAGAAGATGGGCCCGGCCTCGATGCACAACAGCAAAAGCATGATGGCGATGGGGATCATGCCGCCGATGTCGTGGCTCACCTGGATGCGCTTCATCAGGCCGTCGAGGTGCCGGGCTACCTGCAGGTTGCTCGCCTTCTCGGTGGCGAGCTTGCTGTCGAGCGCCGCCAGCGCCGTCTTGGCCTCGGCCAGCTCGTCGCCCACCATCGTGTTCTTCTTGCCGATCGCCTCGCGGTCGCGGTTCAGCTCGGCCTCCATGCGGTCGAGGTTGTCGCGCTTGTCGCGCCACGCCGGACCGCGCCCGGCGGCTCCCGAGCCGGTCTTGCCCTCGGCCTCGAGCTCCAGCTCGCGGCGCTGCTGTTGGATCTCGAGGCGGCGCTTCTCGAGCGCGCCGTCGTTGTCGTCGGTGCGCTTCTGCAGCCCGTCGATCTTGTCGCGCAGCGCGGCGCGCTCCTTGCCGACCAGGCCCTCGCTCACGTCGTTGAGCTCGGCCAGGAACTCCTTCTGCTCCTTCTCGAGCGCGCTCTCGATCTCGCTCTCCAGGATCTTGATCTCGAGCGGCTTCGACAGGCACAGGCCGATGATGATGGCCATCGCCAGGCGCGGCAGCGAGTTGACGAACTCACCCCACGTGATCTTGTCGGTGCCGTCGCCCTTGCCCGTCGACGAGATGATGAAGCGATCGATGTTGAAGATGATCAGCGACCACACCATGCCGAAGAACACCGACGCCGCGGCGCTCGGCAGGTGCAGCACGCGCTCGCCGAGCGCGGTGGCGTCCTTGGGCGAGAACACCGTGTAGAAGGCGTAGCTGCCCGAGAAGAAGGCCAGCACGCCGACCGTGAGCACGACGCCGCCGAGCCCTTGGAACTTGACGCGATCGCTATTCGGACAGCGCACCAGGAGCTGTGCGTCGGCGCCGGCGCAGAACCACAGGAAGCGCGTGAACAGCGAGACGTCCTGCACGCTGCCGTAGCGGTAGCGGTCCTCGCTGGCGGTGGGCGGCGCCGCGGCGGGGAGCGACGGTGCCGGCGGCTCGATGACGGCGGCTGCCGCGGCGGTCGGCGCGCTCGCGGGGGGCGCTGGGGGCGTGGCGGCGGCGGGAGTGGGCGCCGGGGGCGGAGCGGTGGGTTCGGTCATGGTTGATGCACCTCGCGGCAGGAAGGGATGGGCGGCAGCGCCGGCCGACACGCCGGCACCACGACGGAGGGCGCCGCCACCGGCTGCGGCGCGCGCGGCGCCGGCGGTGGCGCCGGCAGGAGATCGAGCAGCAGCGTGCGCGTGTGGCGGAACAAGAGCGAGCGCACCGGCACCTCGACGGTGGTGCGCCCGGGCGTCGACGGCACGTCGACGAACAGCACGCCGGCGAAGCCGCCCGTGATGTCGCGCGCGTTCTCGCCGACGCCGAGCCGACCCGAGCCGGTGGCGCGCACGATGACGGCGGTGCGCGTGCCGGCGAAGGCGATGCCGCCGTGCGGATGCTCGAGGTGTTCCACCCTCGGCCTCGACACCAGCAGCGCCACGGAGCGCAGGAGCCGACGCAGCATCACGGCCCCCCATCCGGACAGCGCACCGAGATCTCGACGCGGCGGTTGAAGCGCTGCTGCTCGAGGGGCGCGGTCGCGGGCACGATGGGCTCGCGCTCGCCGCGCCCCTCCACCACCAGCGTGTTCTTGCCGACGCCCCCGTGCTCGGCGATGAATGCCGCCACCGTCTCGGCGCGGCGCTGCGACAGCCCTTCGTTGTGGTCACTCTCCCCCAAGGGATCGGCGTGACCGGCCACCACCAGGATGCGCCCCTGCTCGGGGCTCTGTTTCAACAGCCGCACCAGGCGCCGTAACAGCGGCACCGACGAGGGCCGCAGCGTCGACTGGTCGAGATCGAAGAGCAGGTCTCCCGACAGATAAAGCGGTCGGCCGCACTGGGAGAAGAAGGTCGCCGGATCGTCGAGCGCCTCGTCGACGCTGTAGCGCCGCGGGCCGCTTGCGCCAGCACTCGCGGCATCGGAGGCGCCTGCGCCTGCGCCTGCGCCTGCGGCTGACCCTGCGCCTGCGCCTGCGCCTGCGCCTGCGCCTGCGCCTGCGCCTGCCCCTGCGCCTGCCCCTGCGCCTGCGCCTGCGCCTGCGCCTGCTCCTGCGCCTGCGCCTGACCCTGCTCCTGCGCCTGACCCTGCGCCTGACCCTGCGCCTGACCCTGCGCCTGACCCTGCGCCTGCGCCTGCCCCTGCCCCTGCGCCTGCCCCTGCCCCTGACCCTGCGCCTGCTCCTGCGCCTGCCGCCGCTCCACCGCTGCCGCGCGTCGCGTCGGCGACCAGGGCGGCGTCGTCGTCGCGTCCGAAGGTCTCGACCACGCGCCAGCGCAGATCGTCGGCGCCGGCGTAGATACGGTGGCGTAGCGGCGCCATCACGGGCTCGAGCGGCGCGCAGCGCGCGAACAGCAGGAACAACAACAGCAGCAGCAACAACAAGAGCAACAGCCACAGCCAGCGCCACAGGCTCCACGGCTCCGGCCCCACCCTGCCGTAGAGCGTGCCGCGCACCAGCCCACGCGCCGCGGACACCTCGTCGAGCAGCGGCTCGGCGCTCCAGTCGCACAGGAACACGTCGCGCAGCACCAGCCGATGGACCACCGGCAACGGCGGCGGCGGCGCGCCGGCGCGCGGCGGCTCGCGCGGCACCTCGGCATGCAGCTCGGCCAGCACCTCGAGGCGCGCCTGCGACAGCGGCGCTGGCGCACCCTGCGTAAAGATTGGCGCAGGTGCCGGCCGCAAGCCCTGAACGTGGCCGGGCAGCAGCGTGAGATCGTGGACGCGCGCGTCGTGGATCAGCGCCGAGGGGCGCAGCTCCCGCGTGCGCGCTTCGTACGGTCCCAGAAACGAACCGGCGACCCAACCGCCCTTGGGCAGGAGCGCTGCAGGAGGCGCCGAGGATGCCATCGGGGGCGCACGCTAGCGCGTCCGCCGCCGGCGTTCACGGCAACCGACGGCCCGCCATCACGAGGCGACGCGCACGCTGCCCTTGTGGGTGAAGGGCAGCTTCAAGAACCCGCTCTCGATCTCGCTGCCGACCTCGTAGGACAGGCGCTTGCCCGCCGCCAGCTCGGCGATGGACAGCCCGACCTCGACGAGGCCGACGTCGAACTGGAACGGCACGTTGTTGCTCTTCTTGGCCTTGAGCGTGACGCCCTTGACGCTCTTGTTCTTGAGCACGCTCCGGCCGTCGAGCTTGACGTCGAAGCCGAAGCCGTCGATGGGGATGTCGAACGGGTTGGTGTTCTCCACCTCGGCCACCACCTTGAAGGCGACGCCGCCCGGCCCTACCGAGGTGGGCGCGAAGCTCTTGATGCCGAGCTTGGGGATGATCGGCATGGGCATGTTGCCCTTGAAGCTGGCCGGCACGTTGATGCCGCCTTGCTTGCCGAAGAACTTGCCCACGGTCTGCAGCTCGTAGCCGATCGACCGGTGCTCGATCAGCTTCAGCACCGCCGCCGTGGTGCGCCCGAGGTCGAAGTCGAGGTCGAGCTCGGTGGTGGCCTTGCCTGCCGGCTTGAGCGTGATCCCCTTGGGCGCGCTGCCCTTCGACACCTCGGCACCGCCGAGGCGCAGCAGGTAGTCGAGCCCGTCGAGGCGGAAGCCGAACGGGTTTGGGTTGATCAGGTCGACCAGGAACTTCGTGCTGATCGTCGTCAGCGTCATCTTGGTGATGTCCATCTTCTTGATGCGCAGGTCGGGCGCCTTGATGAAATCACCGAGCAGGTCGCACAGCGTGGCGCAGCCGCTCGACGGCAGCACCACACCCACGGCAGCGGCACCGGCCACGAGACGGAGCAGCTCGCGGCGACGGATCACGGTGTCCCTCATGGTCCCCTCCCGCGCGGCGCACGCGCATCGACTGAACGCTCACGCACCATAGCGTGCCTCGGGGTGACCGGGGCCGTGCGCGTCCGGACCGGGCACGGCCCCCGGCCGTGGCAGCGGCAGCGGACGCTCGAGCCCGCCGAGGCGCAGCGCGCCCTGCAGCATCGCCATGCCGCCAGCGGTGCCGATGGACTCCGGATGGAACTGCACGGCCTCGACGCACGCTGCCTGGTCGCGCAGCGCCATCACCTGCCCGTCGCGGTCGCGGGCGCTGACGGTGAAGCGCGCGGGTACATCGACGGCGATGAGCGAGTGGTAGCGCATCACCCACAGCGGCGACGGCAGGCCGGAGAACACGCCGTCGCCGTCGTGCTGCACCAAGTCACGCTTGCCATGCACCGGCGCGCGCGCGCGCGCCACGCGGCCGCCCGCCGCGCGCACCAGCGCCTGCAGGCCCAGGCAGACACCGAAGATCGGCACCTCGCCAAGCAGGCCGCCGACCAGATCGAGCAGCGCCGGCAGCTCGGCCGGCCCGCGCGGACCGGGGCCGATGACGACGAGCCGCGGCCGCGCGCGCAACACGGCAGGGGCGTTGGTGGCGTCGGCCTCGACCACGTCCACACTCGCGCCCAGCTCCGCGAAGCCCTGCGCGAGGTTGAAGGTGAACGAGTCCCGGTTGTCGAGCAAGAGCACGTCCATGCCCGCTTCTGACGGCGCGCCGGCTGCGCCATTCATCGCCAGGCGGCCGTGTGTGCTCGTGGCCATGGCGACGTGCTACCAGGGGGGCGGAGGTCGCACCATGCCCATGAACCGTGCGCTGATCGGCAAGGAATACCGGGGCTTGGAGCCGTGCACGGTGACCGCCGACGCTGCAAAGGCCTACGCCGCGGCGACCAACGCCAACCTCACCGCCTACACCGGGAAGGACGCGATCGCGCCGCCGATGTTCGGCGTGGCCTTCTCGGTCAAGGCGCTGTCGGCACCGCTGTTCGACCCCGAGCTGCAGGTCGACATGATGCGGCTGGTGCACGGCGATCAGGACATGCGCTTCCTCTTGCCCGCGCGCGCCGGCGACGTCATCACCTCCACCTCCAAGGTGCTCGACATCGCCGACAAGACCACCGGCGAGCTGCTTACGGTGGCCGTTACGTCGAAGAACCAGCGCGGCGAGGTGGTGCTCGAGGCCAAGAGCGGCTTGTTCGTCCGCGGCCCGCGCAAGAAGGAGAGCCTCGAGGCCGAGAAGCGCGAGCGTGAGGCCGAGGAGGCGGCGTGGAGCGCGCAGGGCGTGGCATGGACGTCGACACAGCAGGTCGATGGTGACCAGAGCATGCGCTACGCCGAGGCGTCGGGCGACCACAACCCGATCCACAAGGACGAGGCCATGGCCAAGGCCGCAGGCCTGCCCGGCATCATCCTGCACGGCTTGTGCACCATGGCGTTCGTCCACAACGCCGCCGTGCGCCAGGCCGGCGGCGACCCGAACAAGATCCGGCGCCTCGCGGTCCGCTTCAACCGGCCGGTGCTGATGGGCGACACGCTGACCATCGAGGCGCGCGGTGACGCGAAAGGCCCGTGGCTCGTGCGCGTCACCAACCAGGCTGGCGTGCTGGTGCTCAAGAGCGGCGTCGTGGAGCTCGCCTGAAGCGCACGCTGTTGCTCGCGCTCGTCGGGCTCGGCGCGAGCGCCGGCGCGGTGGCGTGCGCGGGCGCGTCGTCAGCGCCGATCGCGTTCTCCCATGTCGCCCCCGGCATCGAGGCGGGCGCCTTCAGCGAGCGCGGCTCGCCGGCCTTCGCGGGTCACGCGTTCCTGGTCGACCTGGCGCAGGTCGACGTGGCCGTGGTGCACACGGACGAGCGCAAGCGCGTCTCCGAGCTGGCGGCGCGCTGGCCGCAGCACCTCGCCATCAACGCGAGCTTCTTCAATCCCAAGGGCAAGGCCATGGGGCGCGTGGTCGACGCCGGCCGCGTGCTGTCGAACGAGCGGCAGGCGAGATGGGGCGCGCTCGTGCTCGACAAGGGCCAGGCGCGCGTCGTGGCCGGCGACGCGCTGCCGGCCGACGCCGCCGGCGGCGAGCTGGTGGTGCAAGGCGTGCCGCGCCTCGTGGTCGACGGCGCCGTGCAGAAGCTCAAGCCAGCCGCCGCCGAGCGCACCGCCGTGTGCGCTGAGGGAGGCTCGCTCGTCCTCGTCGTCACTACGGCGCCCGCCGACGCGACCGAGTTCGCGCGCTTCCTGGCTCGCCCGCGCGCCCAGGGTGGCCTCGGCTGCACCAGCGCGCTCAACCTCGACGGCGGGCCGTCGACGCAGGTGAACGCGCGCCTCGGCGGCTACAAGCTCGGCATCGACGGCGGCTGGGGCGTGCCGAACGCGCTCGTGGTGCTGCCGAAGAGCGCGAGCCACGAGCCCACGCCACCTGACGCGGGCGAGCCGGCTACCGCTACGCTCGACGCCGGCGTCGCTACTGTCCCTTGAAGCTCGGCCGGCGCACGCCGAGCGTCGACAGGCCTTCGTAGGCGTCCTTGCTCGAGAAGATGGCGTGCAGACCGGCGGTCTCGGCGCGCAAGCCCTCCTCGAGCGTGGCGGTGGCGCTCAGCTTGACCAGCTCGTCGGCCGCCTGCGCGGCGAGCGGCGCCTTGAAGCCCGCTTTCTTCACGCTCTTGGCGAGCGCGGCGTCGGCGACGTTGGCGAGGCCCTTGAGCAGATCCTGACGTGAGGTCCAGGTGAAGGCGCGCCAGGCAGCCTCGAAGCCCTTGGGGGCGACGGTGGGCGGCGCGCGCTCGGGGCGCGTCTCGCCCGAGAGCGCGCGGGCGCGGCAGCGAAGGTCGAGCTCGCTTGGCGCCACCACCTCGTCGACCAGCCCCATCGCCTTCGCCGTCGTGGCGTCGACGGCCTCACCCGTGAGCACCAGCCAGCGCGCCAGTGGCACGCCGACGCGCCGGGCGCTGCGCTGCGTGCCGCCGAGGCCCGGGTAGATGCCGATGCCGGTCTCGGGGAAGCCGAGCGAGCCCTTCTCGCTGGCGACGATCCAGTCACACGCCAGCGCCAGCTCGCTGCCACCGCCGAGGGAGAGACCGTGCAGCTTGCACACCACCGGCTTCTTGCACAGGTCGATGCGCCGCAGGATCTGCTGGCCGTCGCTCGCGAAGCGCACGATGCGCGGCACGTCGCGCTTCTCGATCTGCTCGACGAAGAACTTGGTATCGGCGCCGGCGACGAAGGCCTTGCCCTTGCCCTCGAGCACGATGCCCTTGACGAACGGGTCGGCCTCGAGCTTCGTGAAGGCGGCGCCGAGCTGCTGCACCACGGCTTCGTTGAGCGCGTTCATGGCGTCAGGGCGGTTGAAGGTGATGACGCCGACGCCGTCGACCACCCGCGCGTCGACGTAGCGAATGGCGAAGGGCGCGTTCTTCTCGCCGTGCTCCACCAACACGCCCGGCACCTTGAGGTCGGGCCAGCGCGCCACCAGCGTCTTCACCACGTCGAGCGCGTGTCGCGTGCCCTGGAGGTTGGCCGCCTCGAAGGGGCCCTTGGGCCAGCGCAGGCCCACGCGCGCGCCGAGATCGCAGTCCTCGAGAGTGCACACACCCTCGTCGAACACCAGCGTGCATGCGATCTGCCACACGCAGGCCCACAGCCGCTCGCCGACCGCGGCGAGCTTGCTCTCGTCGGGCGTGCCCGAAAGGTCCCAGCTCTTCTTGGCGTCGACGACCGGGCGAATCAGGTCGCACGGCGCATAGAAGGCCGACAGCTCGCGGCCGAGCGTCGTGGCGGCGTGCAGCGTGATGGGCACGCCGGTGACGTTCATAAGCTCGAAGGGGCCCATGCCCACGCCGAACGCCTGCTTGGCGGCGTGCTCGACGGTGGCGATGTCGGCGACGCCCTCCTTGACGATGCGCATGCTCTCGTTGAGCCAGGGCACGAAGAAGCGGTTGACGATGAAGCCGGGCGCGTCCGCGCACTCGACCGGCGTCTTGCCGGTCTGTAGCTGGATGTCCCAGGCCTTGTCGAAGGCGGCGCGCGCGGTGGCCGTGCCCGGGATGACCTCGACCAGGCGGTTTTTGGCCGGGTGGTAGAAGTAGTGCAGGCCGACCACGCGCTCTTTGTGCGCGCACGCCTCGGCCACGTCGTCGACGTAGAAGCTCGAGGTATTGGTGGCGAGGATGGTCTCCTTGCCGAGCCGGCGGTCGAGGTCGCGAAACAGCTCTTGCTTGACGCCCTTGTCCTCGAACACCGCCTCGACGACGAGCGCCGCGCCCTTGAGCAGATCGCGATCGGCCGAAAACCGCATGCGACCGAGGACCTGGTCGCGCTGCTCGGGTGTGAAGATCTTGCGCGCCACGCCTTCGTCGAGCGTCTGCTGCACGCGCTGGCGACCTCGCTCGGCGGCGCCGGCATCGACGTCGACCACCACAACCGAGAAGCCCTCGGTGGCGTACTTCTGCGCGATGCCCGCGCCCATGTTGCCGGCGCCCACCACCCCGATCGTCGTCGTGCTGTCGGCCATTTGTGATCTCCCGTCGAAGAACGCGCGGCGCCCGGATACACTCCGACGCCGTGCCAGGGAAGTCTCTGCCGGCGGCGATGGTGAAGGTGGTCATGGCGGTGCACATGGTTGTTGTCGGCGCCGCGCTCGGCGCCGCGCTCGGCGCCGCGCCGGCGCACGCGACGCGCCTGCTGATCGCGCCGCTCCCCGGCGAAGCGCAGGGTGGCGTCGCTGCGGTGCTGTCGCGCGCGGTCGAGAGCGCGGCGCTCGATCGGCTGCCCGACCTGGTGGTGCTGACGCCCACCGCGCTCGAGCAGCAGCTCGAGCTCGGCCTGGCGCGCGCCTGCGCCGGTGAGGGCGACGACGCCGCCTGTGTCATCGAGTACGCCGCGGCCCTCGACGCCGACTGGGTGCTGCGTCAGCGCCTGTCCGAAGCGCAAGGCTCGCTCCACCTCACGCTCTCGCTGTTCGACGGCAAGCGCGCCGAGCTGGTCGCGCAGGCGACGCGCTCGGCGCCCGCGGACGACGTCGATCGCCTGACGCGCGAGGTGCCGGCGCTCGTGACGGAGCTGGCCAAAAAAGCGCGCATCCCCGTCGCCGTCGAGCCGCTCGGCCCCTCGCCGGTCGGGCTCGCGCTGGTCGGCGCCGGCGCCACCGGCCTCGCGCTCGGCGCGCTCGCCGCGGGTGGCAGCCTGTTCGTCGAGTCGCAGTACCTGGGCGCCCAGCTCGACCGAGACGGCGCGCGGGCCTGGGAGGGCGCGCGCCTGCTCGCCTGGGGAGCGTCGGCCGCCGGCGTTGTCGTCGGTGGCGCGATGGTGACCGCAGGAGCCCTGCTATGGGAGTGACCAAGCGTGTGCGGTGGTCGATGCTGGCGACGCTCGTGGCGTTGCCGATGCTCGGCGCGTGTCCGAGCGAGCGACCCTGTCGCGCCGACGAGCAGTGCGAGGACGGCGAGCGCTGCGTGCTGCAAGCGGGCGCGGAGGTCGGCGCCTGCGCGCCGCTCGGCGCGGAGGGCGAAGGTGAAGGCGAAGGCGAAGGTGAAGGCGAAGGTGAAGGTGAAGGTGAAGGTGAAGGCGAGGGCGAGGGCGAGGGCGAGGGCGAGGCGCGGCGAGCGACCGTGATCGCCGTCGGTGGCTCGTTCTCCTGCGCGGTCGACGGCGAGCGCCGGGTGCAGTGCTGGGGCGCCAACGGGCGAGGTCAGCTCGGCCGCGTGACGGGCGGCGGCATCAACGACGTGTTCGGCGCCGAGGTCGTGCCCGGGCTCGCCAACGTCGACCTGCTGGTCGCGTCCTCGTACCACGCGTGCGCGCACGGGGCGTACCTGCAGGAGCAAGGCGTGTGGTGCTGGGGTGACCCACAGGGCTTCAGCCTCGGCGTCGACAGGGCGGTCGCCATTGGCGAGCTGGTCGCGCCTGGGTTGCCCGCGTCCTTCGCGGAGAACGTCACCGCCATGGCCGCCGACGGCGACAACAGCGGCGGCGTCACCTGCGCCACCAACGACGAGCAGGCTTACTGCTTTGGGCTGCACGCCCCCGGCCACGACGCCGGCAGCCCTGCGGTGGTCCACGAGGCCACGCTCGACACCGCGACACAGCTCATGGTCTCCATCGCGGGGGTCTGCGGCCGCATGGGTGGCGTCGTCCGCTGCGAGGCGCCCGGCGCCGCGCTGCAAGGGCTCGGCTGCGCCGACGGCGTCGAGTGCGCCGCGCTCACGCTCGCCGACGAGTTGGTGTTCAACTCGGACAACGTGTGCACGCGCACCGGCACCTCAATCGAGTGTTCGGGCGCCAACGACTACGGCGTCGTCATTCCGGGCACGCCGACCAACGCCAACATGGCCATGGTGGTCGTCACCACCGGGCACCACGTGCAACTTGGCACGCACCATGTGTGCATCACCACCGAGGCGGACACGCCCACCTGTTGGGGCCACTGGCTGTGGGGCAACCTCGGCGTGCCGGAGGGCAGCCCGGGGCGCGTCGCGTGTCCCCCCGGCTTCAACGCCGACTGCTACGGCCTGGCCGCGGTCGACCTCCCCGCCGGCGTCGACACGGTCACCTCAATTGCGACCTTCGAGACGCGAAGCTGCGCGATCGTCACCGATGGTGAGCCGGTGTGCTGGGGCAGCGAGCTTGGCGCCACGCGGGCGCCGTACCAGGTCGTGCTCGCTCCCTGATGCGCGCCCTTGCCGTCACGACGCCGCGCAGGTAGATGGTCCGCGGTACGTCCCCATCGTCTAGAGGCCCAGGACATCGCCCTTTCACGGCGGTGACGGGGGTTCGAATCCCCCTGGGGACGCGTGTTGTTTTGCGCTCGCCAACGGCGAGCGGGGAGAAACTCCGTTTCTCCCCCGGCGCCGGCAGAGCCGGACGCCGGCTCCCCCTCTTCCCCCGTCGCTGCGGCTCCTGCCTCGCTCCGCTCGGCCAATCGCAGCTGCTGACCGCGGCTCGAGCTTGCCGCCGAGGTGAAGGAGATAGGGACTTTCACGCGCTGCGTCAGCGGAGGTTGCGCAAAGCTGGGGCGCCCGCCGGTGCACAAGTTGCGCACTGGCTGCACACGGCACATGTCCGGGTCACGAGGGGACGGGCCTTTACCTGCTGGCGCGGACCCTGCATTGCTAGGAGTAGGTATCGGTAAGACTTCCGACCCCCCCTTTGGAGGCTCCCGTGAAGAACGTCATCGCTCCCGTCCTGGTCGTCGCCGGCATCGCCGTGACGGCCTACTTCGTGACGCGACCCGAGGCCCCTGAGGAAGACGTGGCGGTCAAGCTGCCGGTCGCCAGGGCCGAGGCCGACGAGGTCACTGGCTTCATCGCCGCGGCGGCGCGCGACCTGGGCGCGGGCAAGGTGCGTGCCTACCAGGGCGGCGTCTTCGTCGACGTCGGCGACGACACCATCGGCTACTTCAAGCAGCCCGACGGCTCGCTCGCCATGCAGGTCGAGGTCGACCAGAAGTTCAAGAACGGCAAGGCCGAGCGAGCGCCCGCGCTGATGGAGCTGAAGGCCAAGGGCGAGTCGATCTTCACGCACGCCCGCTCGCTGCAGGCCCGCTCGGCAGCCGAAGGCGCCTTCGCGTCGCGCTCGGTCTCCACGCGCAGCGGCGGCTGACCTCGCGCCGCGCTTGGATGAAAGATCGCGGGCGGCCCTTGGCCGCCCGCGTTCGTTTTGGGCCCGCTCTCAGTCGAGGATCTGGCAGCTCCCGTCCGGCATGCAGGTCTCGCCAGCGCAGCAGTCGAGCGACGTGCGACAGGGTCCACAGGCTCCCTCGGGCACCAGGCACGCCTGGCCGACGCCGCGGCAAGTGGCGTCGAAGCAGGTCCCGCATTGCGGCTCGCCCTCACCCTCACCCTCACCCTCACCCTCACCTTCCCCTTCACCTTCACCTTCACCCTCACCCTCACCCTCCGACGGCGGGCATGCGCTGCCCGCCTCGCGGATGGCGCTGTCGAAATGGACGGTGCTGTTGCCGGAGAAGCGCACGCTGCCGACAAAGAGCGAGCCGAACACATCGAGCTGCGCGCCGAAGTTGATGTCGGCGCCGGGCGCGTAGACGTTGCCACCGAGGATGGTGTTGGCAGAGAACACCACGTTGCCGCCGATGTACGTGCGAACTGCCGCGGGGTGCGTCTGATCGCCGAGGCGCGACGCCGATTGCGTGATCACGTCGCCGGCCACGAACAGGTCGACCTCGGCGCCGTCGGCGACCTCGATGTTGAGCGAGTTGACCACGATGTCTGCGCCCACGAACACCACGGTGCGCCCTGTGGCACGGATGGTCAGCGAGTCCTGCGCGACATCCGACAGGTAGTAGCGGCCGCACGGCAGCACCAACGGATCCGCCCCCGACTCGACCGCCGCGTTGGCGTAGATGGTCGGGTCCGCGAGCGTCGTGAAGGCCGGATTGTCGTTGTCGTTCTGCGTGGCGCCGTTCGCGGTGATGCCGGCGATGTCGATGCGCTGCGCGATCTCACAGGGACACGGGTTCGTCGAAGGCACCACACCGGGCACGACCACGCCCGGCGGACCGACGGTTCCCGACACGGTGTTGGTGGGCGTGTCGATGTGCAGATCGTCGAGGATGGTGCCGCCGACGAAGTCGCCGTTGATGAAGCCCTCCCCTACTACCGTGCCGCAGCTCGTGACGTCGCCGTCGGCGTACAGCTCGCGCGCCACGGTCGAGTTCGGCTTGATGTCGACGACGCCACCGACGCGCAGCGCGCCGCCGATGGTGAACTGCGGGTTGCGGCTGCCGCCCATTACCAACAGGTCGTTGGTGCCGACGTGGCCGTCCGTGGCCGCGGGCTGGCTGCCCTGTGGCCCGAGGCGCGAGTCGAAGCTGTCGGTGGTGAGCTGGCTGCCGCCCTGCACGATCGAGGTGCAGGTGCAGACGGCGAAGCGGAACGCGTCTTGCGCGATCTGCCCGGTGCACTGGGCCTGACCGCTGCCGTTGTTGACGTTCACCGCCGGTCCCTGGCCCGTGCAGAACTCGTCCTGCCCGCCGCCGAGGCAGGCGGCGCTCGCCGGGTCGGGGTCACACGCGTTGCCGGGCGACGGGTCGGTGCCGTTCGGTGCACCGTCGCCGTCCGCGTCACCGGTGGGACAGGCGATGGCGTCGGGGTTCGGCAGGCACGGGTTCGACGGCGCTGGGTCGGTCGCGTTCGGTGCGAAGTCGCCGTCGGCGTCGCCGGTGGGACACGCAAGCACGTTCGCGTCGGGCACGCACGGATCGGTCGGCGCCGGATCGGTCGCGTCGGGCACCCCATCGCCGTCGCTGTCGCTGGGGTCGCCCTCGCCTTCTCCCTCGCCTTCTCCCTCGCCTTCTCCCTCGCCTTCTCCCTCGCCTTCTCCCTCGCCTTCTCCCTCGCCTTCGCCCTCGCCTTCTCCTTCGCCAACGGTCAGGCACGCGCCGTCGACACAGGCCGCACCGCTGCAGTCTCGATCGTCTGCGCAGATGCCGATGCGGCCGGGGCACGCCGCAAGCTCGAGCGCCATGACGGCCAACTACCAACGCGGGGAGGTGCTCATTGCAGCTGGTTGATGTCCACGATGCCGGCACCGCCGCCCCCGCCGCCGGCACCGCCGCCCCCGCAGTCCTGATCGGCGCCGCCCCCGCCGGCCACGGCTCCGTCACCGCCGCAGCCGGGGCCAGACCCGCCATAGCCCCCGGCCGCGCCGACGTAGCCGGTGCCGCCGACCTCCCAGCCTCCGTCCTCACCACCGCCGCCGCCGCCGCCGCCGAGGAGCGCGGTGGTCGCCGAGTAGGAGCCGGCGACGTACTCGATGCGCGCGAGCCCGCCCCCGCCGCCGCCGCCACCACCGCCGCCGTCGCAGCCGCCGATGCCGCCGGTGCCGCCGCCGCCATCGATGTAGAGGACGCCGGTGAACGTGAGGGTGCCCGCGACGTAGAGGCCGAGCGCGCCGCCGGGCTCACCGCCGTTGCCGCCTGTCGTGTTGTTGCAGTCACCCGGATCCGATTGACCGCCGGGCCCGCCGGCGCAGCCGCCCCGCAGCAGGGATTGCCCGGTCGAGGCGCCGGCGCCGCCGCCTAGACCGCCGTTGTCGGTATTACCGCCGGCACCGCCGGCGTTGGCGCCGCCACCGCCGCCGCCCCCCCCGGGGCCGCCGTCACCGAGGCCGCCGACGGACGCCGCACATCCGGCTGCTCCCGCGCCACCGACGCCGACGTCGAGCCCACCCAGGAGCTGGGCATCGCCGTAGACGATCAGCGCCGGCGCCCGCGCGCCCTCGAAACGGATCACGACGCCTGTGCCTACCGCCAGACTCCTCATCGACACGGCCGCGACGTCCGGGCCGCCCGCCTGCACGATCACGAACACGGGGAGCGTCGTCCCACAGAGATCGAGCGTGGTGCCGTCGGTGGTGACCGTTTGTGAGCCGATGCAGTTCACGGCGTCGACCGGCTCATGCCCGGTCTGGCCGAAAGGGTCGTCGACGACCGCGCGAACCAGCGGGTCCGCTTGGGCGACCGGGAACGTCTGCCAGCAGCCGCCAGCGCCGCAGGTGAAACCTGGCTCGACGGAGCACAAGAGCGCGTGGCAGCCCGGAGGCTGTGGGGTGCCGAAGTCACAGGTCTCGCTGCCCTCCACGGCACCGTTGCCGCAAACAGGCACCTCGCCTTCGCCCTCTCCTTCACCCTCTCCTTCACCCTCACCCTCACCCTCACCCTCACCCTCACCCTCACCCTCACCCTCACCCTCACCCTCGCCTTCACCCTCGCCTTCACCCTCGCCCTCGCCTTCACCCTCGCCCTCGCCTTCACCCTCACCTTCACCCTCACCCTCGCCCTCACCTTCACCCTCACCCTCATCGGACGGCACGCAGCTACCGGCGACGCAATCCATGGCGGCGGGGCAGTCTTCTGGCGACCCGCAGGGGGCGATCGCAACGGGGCAGCTCGCGACGAGCATCGCCACTGTCAGCGCCACCGAAGCACGCACGACCATCGCTCCATCGTGCCACAGCGGCGTCGGGCGCGCCGTGCACGAGGCAGTCAGTCCGACCACGCGGTAGCGGTCGCTACCACCACGACCAAGCCGGCCACCACCACGGCGCCGCCCACCACCGTGGTGATGCCGCCCCACGCCTGCCACGCGGCCGTGGTCGCGACCGACTCTTCGTGATCGGCGCGGATCTGTTCGGCCTCGTCGTCGATGACCGCGGGATCGGCACGCGCACGCTGCTCGCGCTCCGCCAAACGACCGGCAGCGAGGTTGGCGAGCACGAGCGGCGCGATCCCGACAGCGACGGCGCCGGCGCCCGCCGCAGCGGCCAGCCCGCCGCCTGCCAACGCCAGCAACGGGGACGAGGAGCCCGTCGAGTCGGAAGGCTCCACTCTCTCGGTGGCGGCGGTGAGCTGGGGGGGACCGGGCGCCGCCGCCGGCACCTCCAGCGTGACCGGCTCGCCGCGTCGAAGCTCGACAGCCCGACGGAACGTGACCGGCCCCTCGACACCGATCTCGTGCGAACCCGGCGCAAGATCGGTGAGCGGCGCCGACATCGGCAGCGCGCCTCGGTCCGCTCCGTCGACCACCACCAGCGAGCCGGGTGGTCCCGTGACCAGCACGGAGGTGATGGCGGCCGCCGGCGCGTCCAGATCGCGCAGCACCGCCAGCACCTCGTCCGCGCGCAGCTCAGCGCTGACCGGGCCGGACGCGTGGCCGAGCTGCGCCACCTCGGCGACGTCGATCAGGTGCAACGACAGCCGAGAGGCGCCACCGGCCGTCGACAGGCTGGCGACCACCACCTGGGCGACGCCGCAGACGGCGCCAAGCTGCGCGGAGCACGCGGGGTCGAGGCGATCACAGCGCAGGCCCTTGGCGCCGCCGCGCTCGAGGCGTTCGGCCACCAGTCGCGCCGGCAGCAGGCGCGCGCCGTAATGGCGCTCGGCCGCGGCGCGTACCACCGCCTCGACCGGCACGATCTCATCCGCCGCCAAGCCACTCGCGACCAGCGGCAGCACCGCGATGGAGCGGGCGGCGTCCGCCGGGCCCGCCGCGAGGCCCGCACCGGCGCTGGACAGCGCCACGACGAGCGTGACGGACGTAATGACGAGCGGACCGCGCACCCGAGCTACTCTACACCCGGTCATGCAGCCACAGTTCAGCCCTGCGCCGCCCGGCTACCCACGCCGCTTCGCCGGCTATCTGCTGCTGAGCCCGATCGCGCAGGGCGGCATGGGCGACGTCTTCCTGGCGAGCACGCTGGGCGCGGCGGGCGCGGTGCGGCTCGTCGTCATCAAGACCTTGCGCGAGGATTTGGCGAGCGAGCCCGGCTACGTCAACCGCTTCCTCGACGAGGCGCGCGTCGTTATCCAACTACAGCACGCCAACATCAGCCAGGTGTTCGAGGTCGGCTGCCACGAGGGCACGCACTTCTTCGTCATGGAGCACATCGCGGGCAGCAACCTGCGGCGTCTGACCGCCTTGCTGACCCGTGCCGGCTCGCGACTGTCGTCAGCACTGGCGATGTTCATCGTAAGCGAGGTGCTCGACGGCCTGCACTGCGCGCACCACCACCGCCATGCGTTGACCGGGGAGCCCCTGCAGGTCGTGCATCGCGACGTCTCGCCACAGAACATCATGATCTCTCTGCAGGGCGAGGTGAAGATCATCGACTTCGGCCTGGCCGAGAGCACGCTCAAGCTCGAGCAGACCGAGAGCAAGGTGGTGCTCGGCAAGATCGCGTACATGCCGCCCGAGCAGGCGCGCGGTGATCCGGTCGATGCGCGCTCCGACCAATTCTCGGCCGCCGTCATGCTCTACGAGCTGCTCACCGGCGAGCGCTACTACGGCGAGCGAAGCCAGGGTGAGATCTGGGCTGTCGCCGGCGTCGGCATCGTCCCCGATCGGCTGCGCGACCTCGACCCCGAGCTGGCAGCCATCCTCAAGCGCGCGCTGGCGCCCAAGGCCGACGACCGCTTCGCCACCTGCGGGGATTTCGCGGCGGCGCTGCGGGCGCTGCTCGCCGAGCGCAACCCCGAGGTGAGCCGGGGCGCGCTGCGCGAGTTCCTCGAACAGACCGCCGCCGGAGAGCTCGAGACCTCGGCGAAGAACGTGCGCGCGCTCAGCCAGCTCGCGCTACGCACCTTGCCGGACCTGGCGACGCCGCGCGCGGCCGAGCACGGCGACGACGAGCGCGGCACCGGCGCCACGCAGACGACGGCGCTGCCGAGCGCACAGGCACCCGCCCGTCGAGCCTACGCGGCAGGCATCGGCGTCGGGGCAGCGTCGGTGGCGCTGGCCGCGGCGTTCGCGCTCGTCACGGCCTACCGCGCCGACGCCCCGCGGCCGGCGCCGGCCGTGCCGGCAGCGGTGCCGGCCGAGCTGGCCCAGGACCTGCCCGCCCCCGTCGTCGACGCGCCGACGACCCTCGCGGCGGAGCCGGCGGAAGCTGCCGGCTCGGGCGGCGAGGGCGCTGTGGCGACGAGCGCGCAGCCCGACGCCGGCTCGTCGCCGAATCCTCGCGTGCGTCGAGCCAGGCCGAAGAAGGAGCCGGTCATCGACCGCTCGTCGTGGTCGTTGGCACAGAAGCTCGACGTGGTTCGCGCGTGCGACCACCCCTGCACCAAGACCATCAAGAGCATTCAGACGCGCGGCGCCACGCTGTTTCCCGCCACCGTCGACTCGTGCGTCGAGTTCTGCCTCAAACGCTGAGCGCGTACGATCAGCCGCAGTCGTCGGTCAGGTCGCCGTCGAGCAGCGGCTCGATACAGACGGAGCCGTCGGCGCGCACCGCCACCTTGGCGACGTCGAACCACTGCGCGGTGGGGTCGAGCGGCAGGTCGAGCGAGAACGCCGGCGTGGCAGCGCCGTCGAGGTAGATGGTGACGGTCGCGACGGTCGAGAGCGCGTCCTCCCAGTACGCGATGTCGAGGAGGTACTCGCCGGGGGCGACCTCCGGCACCACGATGGTCTCCGGCTGGTTGCCGGTGGTGCTTTGCGCCCCGTACACCGGATCGCCCATCGAGATGGTACCGTTGCCGTCCCAGTCCGGCGGCGCGAGGCCGCAGTCGTAGTAGTAGCAGTCGAGCGCCGGGTTGCCGCCGCACTTCTCCGAGAGCGGACCGACCGCGCTGGTCGGCGAGGTGAACGAATTGGTGATGCAGTAGCGGCCTTGACCGTCGCGCTTGGTGGCGCTGAGGTCGACGTCGCCCCCGCCGAGGGGCCAGGTCACGCGCAGCTCGACGCGGTGCGGTCCAGGGCCGGGTTCTCCCTCGCCTTCGCCTTCGCCTTCGCCTTCCCCTTCGCCTTCCCCTTCGCCTTCCCCTTCGCCTTCCCCTTCGCCTTCCCCTTCGCCTTCCCCTTCCCCTTCCCCTTCGCCCTCCCCCTCGCCTTCTCCCTCTCCCTCGCCTTCTCCCTCTCCCTCGCCTTCTCCCTCTCCCTCGCCTTCTCCCTCTCCCTCGCCTTCTCCCTCTCCCTCGCCTTCACCTTCTCCCTCGCCTTCTGCGACAGCCGGCACGCAGAACCCGGTCGTCGGCGAGCAGGTGAAGCCAGCCGCGCACGCCTCGCCAGCACCACAGGGAGCGCCGAACGCAGGCACCTTGGGCTCGCATGCGAGCGCCAGGACCAGCGGGGCCGCAACACGCAGGAGCGTCGAGGAGCGCATGCCATGACGATAGCGCATGGCGTCACCACACCGTGTCGGAGGCGACGGGCGCGCGTGCTATGCGACGCCCATGCTCTCTGATCCTCTCGTCCTCGCCCGCGAGCTTGGTGTCCCCGATCGTGCCGTCGAGCCGCGCGGCGCCGGCGTCGTAAAAGTCGATCCAACCGCCGTGGACACGCCGCCGCGAGGGCGCGTGGTGCTGGTGACGGCCATGACGCCCACGCCCGCCGGCGAAGGCAAGACCACCACCACGATCGGCCTGGTGGACGGGCTGCGGCGTCGCGGCGTGCGCGCGCTGGGCGCGTTGCGCGAGCCGAGCCTCGGGCCGTTGTTCGGGCGCAAGGGCGGCGCGGTGGGTGGTGGCAAGAGCCGCGTGGAGCCCGCCGACGCCATCAACCTGCACTTCACCGGCGACATCCACGCCGTCACCTCGGCGCACAACCTGCTCGCGGCGGTGGTCGACAACCACCTGTTCCACGAGCTGTCGCCGCGCATCGCCAAGGTGACCTGGGGCCGCGTGCTCGACATGAACGATCGGCACCTGCGCACCGTCGAGGTCGGCTTCTCCGCCAAGAAGTCCTACCGCTCGCGCTTCGACATCACCGCCGCGTCCGAGGTCATGGCGATCCTGTGCCTGTCGTCGTCCATCGAGGATCTGCGCGCGCGCCTCGACCGCATCGTGGTCGGCGTCGACGAGCAGGGCCGCGCCATCACCGCCAAGGACGTGGGCGCCGCCGGTGCCATGGCGGCCATCCTGCTCGACGCCACGCGGCCGAATCTGGTGTCGACGCTCGAGGGCTCGCCGGTGCTCATCCACGGCGGGCCCTTTGCGAACGTCGCGCAGGGCACGTCGACGCTGCTGCAGACCACGCTGGCGCGGCGGCTCGCCGACGTCGTGGTCACCGAGGCCGGCTTCGCGTTCGACCTCGGCGGCTTCAAGTTCCTCGATCTCAAGTGCCGCGCCGGCGGCTTCCGCCCCGCCGTGGTGGTGCTGGTGGTGACGGTGCGCGCGCTGCGCTTCCATGGGGGCAACGTCGACTTCACCAAGCCTGACGCCGCGGCGGTGACGCGCGGGCTCGAGAACATCGCCGCCCACGTCGACAGCATGGGCCGCCTCGGGCTGCCCAAGCCGATCCTGTCGATCAACCGCTTCCCCGACGACGCGGCCGACGAGCTGGCGGCGATCCACGACCGCGCGCGCGCGCTCGACGTGCTCGCGGTCGAGGGCAGCTACTTCGCCGACGGCGCTTCGGGAGCGCTCGGGCTAGCCGACGCGGTCAGCGCCACCTTGGCGGGGCACCGCGCCGACAGCCCCGAGTACCGTGCGCCCTACGAGCTGACGGACGCCATCCCCGCCAAGATCGAGAAGATCGCGACCACCGTGCTCGGCGCCAGCGGCGCGACGCTGACGCCGGCCGCGCAAGAGGAGCTGCGCGTCATCGAGCGTATGGGCTTGCCGCCGATGCCGGTGTGCCTGGCCAAGACCCACCTGTCCATCAGCGACGACGAGAAGAAGAAGGGGCGGCCGCAGCCCTACGACCTCACCGTCACCGCCCTGCGCGTGGCCGCTGGCGCCGGCTTCATCGTCGCGCTGTGCGGCCCCATCCTGACCATGCCCGGGCTGCCCAAGGAGCCGGCGGCGGCCCGCATCGACATCGAGCGCGGCCAGGACGGGCGCTGGCGCGTGCGCGGCTTGGCGTAGCGGCGAGCGGCGCGCGCTACAGGCGCCCCTGTGCCTTGAGCGTCACGTAGGTCTCGACCGCGAGCGCTGCTGCGCGCGGCGCTTGCGCGTCGACCACCACGGCCCCGGCAGCCTCGAGCGCCGCCAGCCCCTTCTTGCGGTGCCCGAGCAGGCGCGCCGCAGCCTCGGGGATCAGGCGCTCGGTCTTGGTCTCGCCGTCGGCGGCAGCGCGCGCCAGGCGCGCCAGCGCGGGATCGCCGAGCGCCAGCACCACCGGCAAGTGGCGCCCGCGCAGCATCGCCACGGCGCCGGCCAGGCCGCGCACGCTCGGCTCGTCGAGCACGTCGGTGACCACGCACACCATGGCGCGCCGCTTCTGCCGCGCCACCAGGAAGCGCGCGAGCGCGCCGTAGTCCGCCTCCTCGGCGAGCGCGCGCACCTCGCGGCTGGTGTCGGCGAAGCGGCGCAGCGCGCCGCGGCCCACCGCCGGCGGCGCCCACGCGAGCACGTCGGCGGCGAAGCAGGCGAAGCTGAGCCGGTCGCCGCGCGCCAGGCCGGCCGCAGCCAAGGTGAGCGCCGCGGTGACCGCGACGTCGAAGCGCGGCTCGCCGCCGTCGACGACGTCGTGGGTGCCCGCAAGGTGGCGGCCGGCGTCGACGGCGATGACGATGTCCTGCCTGGTCTCCGGCTTGAGCTTCTTGACGATGAGCTGGCCGCGGCGGGCCGACTGCTTCCACTCGACCAGGCGCGGGTCGTCGCCGCGCTGGTAGTCGCGCAACGAGTCGAACTCGCGGCCGTCGCGCAGGACACGGCGGCGACTACCGGCCTCCGCGTCACGCCCGCGCAGCAGGCGCTCGGCGCGCGCGCCGATGCGCGCCACGTCGGGCAGCACCTCGATATCGGTGTCGAGCGGCAAGCGCGCGCGCCGGCGCACCAGGCCGAGCGGCCCGCGCGTACGCACCGCCAGGCGGCCCAGCCGGTGCGAGCCGCGGCCGACGAACGTGACCGTGGTCGCCAAGCGCACCGACGAGCGCGCCGCCAACACCACGTGATGCGACGGATGCTGGTCGCCGCCGGCAGGCAGCGCTGCGACCGGCAGCGTGTCGACCAGCGCGGCGTCGACAGCGCTCTCGCTTTGCAGCGCGAGCGCCAGCTCGCATGCGCGCCCCTCGACGATCTGCTCGGGCAACAGGCGCGTGACCGACAGGCGCCGCGGCGAGCCGGCCAAGAGCGCGTCGGCCAGCAGCGCGGCGGCAGCTCCCGCGAGCACGAACGGCGCGGCGTCGCCCACGGGCGGCGCCACCATGCCGAGGGCGCCAACGGCGGCGACCAACACCAGCAGCCAGAGCGTGCGCTCGGTAGGCTCGATCATCGGCGCTCAGCTCGCCGGCGCCAGCACGGCCACGCTGTCGAGCATACCCGTGAGCACGCGGTCGGCGTCGAGGCCGTCGAGCTCGGCCTCGGTGGACAGCGCCAGCCGGTGGCGCAGCACCGGCCGCGCCACCGCCTTGACGTCGTCGGGGAGCGTGAAGGCGCGCCCGTCGGCCACGGCGCACACCTGGGCAGCGCGTAAGAGCATCATGCCGGCGCGCGGCGAGGCGCCGAGCCGGAGTGCACCCGAGCTGCGGGTGGCGCGCACCAGCGCGAGGGCGTAGCCGCGCACCGCGCTGTCGACGCGCGTGCGCGCCACCAGCGCGCGGGTGTGGGCCAGCGCGTCGCGCGACAACACGGGCCGTGGCAACACAGCACCGTGCTGCACGCCGCGCGCGTACAGCTCGAGCTCGGCGCTCTCCGGCGGGTAGCCCATGACGATCTTGAGCAGGAAGCGATCGGTCTGCGCTTCGGGCAGCGGATAGGTGCCCTCGAACTCGAGCGGGTTCTCGGTGGCGACGACGAAGAAGCTCTCGCCGAGGCTGTGGCGCTCGGTGTCGATGGTGACCTGGCGCTCCTCCATGCCCTCGAGCAGCGCCGCTTGGGTCTTGGGCGGCGTGCGGTTGATCTCGTCGGCGAGAAGCACGTCGGTGAAGATGGGGCCGGTGTGCAGCTCCCAGGCGCGCGTCTCGGGGTTCCAGATGCGCGTGCCGATCAGGTCGGTGGGCATCAGGTCGGGCGTGAATTGCACGCGATGGAAGCGGAGGTCGAGGGCTGAGGCCAGCGTGCGCGCCAACAGCGTCTTGGCCACGCCCGGCACGCCCTCGAGCAGCACGTGCCCGTCGGCGAACAAGCCGATGCACAGCTCGCGCACCGCCTGGTCCTGGCCGATGACCACGCCGGCGAGCGCCGCCTCGACGGCGCGCACGTCGCGCTGCGCGAACCTCGCCTCCTCGTCGGTCAGCGGCGCCTTGGGATCGTTGGTCATGGGCGCACTCTCGGCGACCAAGCCGCGCGCGGTCAACGGCCGGCGCGCGAGAGCAGCGCCGCCAACGCCCGCGCCTGCGCGGCCGCGGCGGGCGCCCCTTCGCGCTCGTCGTCGACGGTGGGCGGGTCGCCCACGCGCGGCGCCAGGCCGAGCAGCGACAGCGGCACCAGCAGCAGGAGCGCGAGCGCGCCGGTGAGCGGCCCGAGGCCACGCCCGAACGCCGCAGCCCACAGGCCCTGGCGGCGGTTGTGGTGGTGCCGCTCGTCGATGATGACGCGGGACGTGGGCGCGCGCCGGAGCTCGTCGAGCAGGAAGGCGGCGTTGTCGCCTTCGGCCAGACCGTCGTTGGCGATCACGGTGGCGCTGCCGAGCACCGTGACCATGCCGTCGCCGAGCTGGCGCTTGACCACGACATCGTCGTTGCCGACGCGCCACGCCGGCACCACCGGGCTCGGGCCTTTGGGGCGGACGCGGCCGGTGCCGCGCACCACCAGGTGGCGGGAGAAGCCGGGCGCGGTGCCGCGCGCGTCGGTGAGCGCGACGTCGCCGATGGCGACGTCGATCCGCTCGCAGGTGGCGCCGACCGCCGTGAGCAGCGCGGACAAGCGCTCGTTGCGCGCGCCGTCCTCGTCGCACAGGACCAGCGCGCGAGCGCCGCGCTCGACCCACGCGAGCAGCGCGCGTGCGTCGTCGTCGCTCCAGGCCGATCGCTCCGGCGGCGGCACCACCACGAGCGCGCCCTCCGCCGGCTCGGCGCCGTCGAACGACGAGCGCACCTCGTGCGCCACGGCTCGGTCCTCGAGCATGAGGGCCAGCGCGAGCAGCCCGCGTGGCGCGCCGTTCGCCACGCTGGCCGTCGGATCGTCGTCGCCGGGCGCCACCGAGCCGCGCAGCATGGTGACGCCGAGCAGCACCAGCACGGCCGACGCCAGGAAGGCGAGCGCGGTCCGCCTCACGAGGCCGCCGCCGGCCCCGCCGTGGAGGCACCGACGGACAGCGCCGCGGCGTCGACCAGCGCGAGGAAGCGCCCAGCGCGCTCGAGGGTCGCCTCCTCGGCGAACAGCGCCCGCTCGAAGGCGCCGAGCGCGGGTGCGACCGCGTCCGCCACGGGCGGCGCCAAGCCGGCCAGCACCTCCCGGTGCGTACGCGCGGCGCGCGTTGCTGACGCGTCCTGTTCGCCGACGCGCACCAGCAGCGCACGCGCACCCACCAAGAGCGCGCCGCGCGCGTCGCGCTCGCGCAGGCGCTGCTCTGCCTCGGCGCGCAGCGCCGCGAACGCCTCGAGGCGCTTGGGGTCGTTGACGCCGGGCGCAGGCATGGCGAGCGCAGCGCGGCGCCGCAGCCGTCGCACCACGCGCAGCGCCAGCAAGGCCGCGACGACGAGCAGCGCCGCGAAGAACACCGAGCGGGTGCTGCCGGCGAAGCGCTGCATGCCCTCGGTCTCGAGCAACTGCGACAGCCACAGGAAGACCTTGTGGCGCAGGCGATCCAACAGATCGTCACCGCGACGTACGCCGGCGAAGCGGGCGTCGCGGGCGATCAGCTCGCGCACCGACGCCGCGGCGAGCGCAGCATCGTCGTCGCTGCCGGGCGCACAGGCCTCGGCCGCCGCGGCGGCGAGCACGGAGAAGGCCGCGCCGAAGTCACCGTCGGCGCCGACCACCGCGCGGGCGCGGGCGGCCACGGGCGAGCCGGCCTCGAACAGCGCCGTGCTCGCCTCGGTGAAGCGCGTGAGCGCCGTCGGTCCCACGGAAGGCGCGTCGGCGATCAGCGCGTGGGCGCGAACGCACCAGTCCTGCTCGACGGGCGCGGCCTCGGGCGCGATCGTCGGCTCCGCGTCGGGCGCGGCAGCAAGGAGCGCGGCCAGCAACCACGGCGGCATCACGCCGCCAGCGCCGATTGCGCGGACGGCGGCGGATCGAGGTCGAGGCCCTCGAAGCGCACGCGCAGGTCGAAGTAGAAGAGCGTGGTCAGCACCGCGCCGAGGGGCGCGATGACGGCCTGCAGCGCCACCTCGGTGAGCGCCAGCGGCACCACCGACCACAGCGGCATGCCGAGCAGCGGCGGCAGCCCGTTCTGCAGCTCCCAGCCGGTGGCGAGCGCCCAGATCAGGCGAGGGCCGGCGAACAACGACGACAGCGTGGCCGAGAGCGCGAACGTGACCAGGAACAAGAGCGAGAGGCGCACCTTGGGCGACTCGAAGAACGGCAGGCCGCGCGCCGCCATCAACGCGGTGCTGCGCGACAGCGCGCCGGCGGCAAAGCGCTCCTCCACCACGGTCGCTTGCGGATAGAGCAGCCACCGCAACGAGAGCACCAGGGCGATGACCAGCACCCAAACCGCGGCGCCGACGCCGCCGAGCACCGCGCCGACGGTGCCGAGCAGCGCACCAACCACGGCCACCACCATCGCCGGCACCATGGTGGCCAGGCCGAGCGCCAGCAAGAACAGCAGCGCGGTGACGACGAGCGCCGGTCCGCGACGCACCATCACCTGCAGCGCGTCCTTGGTCACCGGCTGGCGGCCCGCCCACACCTCGGCGGTCAGGTGGATGAGCGCCACCGACAGCAGCGTGCCGACGATGAGCGACGAGAAGATCAGGCCGAGCGCGCCCGACAGCGAGGCGAGCACCGGCACCGCCGATGCCAGCTCGAGCCCGGTGAGCTGCCGGCGCGCCGTGTCCATCACCGCGTTGCCGCCCTCGCGCAGCAGCAGGTCGACGGTGCAGAAGGGCAAGGCGAGCGCGTAGTAGGCGCGGAAGTGCCGTCGCAGCAGCGACACCGCGTCGGACAGGATCTCGCCGGTGCTGCGCGGTGCGCGGTCCATCAGCGACAGGCTACCATCAACCTCGCGCGCCCCGGCCCGGCGGCCTGGCCCCGCCGGTGCGTCGCGCCAGGCGATCTCGCCACCCGCCCGATCTGTCTTCTGCTGGTCGCTCTGCTAAGACGAGGTCATGCGCCGTTCTGTCCTGCTCGCCGCTTGCGCAGCGCTCGCCCTCGGTTTGGCGGTCGTGCCAGCGCTCGCCGAAGAGCCGCCTGCACCTGTCGCCGTCGACGCCAGCGCGGGCGCGGCCGGCGGCAGCGGGGGCACGCTGTTCGCGTCGTGCCAGGACGAGGGGCCGATCGGCGCCGCCGAGGCCGACACCTCGTTGCAGGGCCGGGTCAAGGACGCGCTCGCCTCGGGCGACCTGGTGCTCGCCCTGATCCTGGTGCTGTTCGGCGGCTTTTTGACCGCGTTGTCGCCGTGCGTCTATCCGCTCATCCCCATCACGCTCTCGATCCTGGGCGCGCGCCAGGCGACCAGCCACCTGCGCGGCTTCGCCATCGCCGGCACCTACGTGCTCGGCATGGTCATCCTCTACTCCGCGCTCGGCGTCGGCTTCGCGGCCGCGGGCGTGCTCGCCGGCTCGATGCTGCAAAGCCCGCTCGTGACCGTCGGCTTCGCGCTCTTGTGCTTCGCCATGGCCGCGAGCATGTTCGGCGCCTTCGAGGTACGGCTGCCCTCGGGCTTGCAGACCCGGCTGTCCCAGGCCGGCGGCTCGGGCTTCAAGGGCGCTTTCATCATGGGCCTGGTGGCCGGCATCATCGCCGCGCCCTGCACCGGCCCGGTGCTCTCCTTCATCCTCACGTTGATCGCCCGCGACGGCGACCTGATGAAGGGCGCGCTCTTGATGGTGGTGTACGCGCTCGGCATGGGCGCGCCCTTCCTGGTGCTCGGCACCTTCTCGACCGCCATCTCGCGCCTGCCCAAGAGCGGCCGTTGGATGGAGGTGGTCAAGGGCGTCTTCGGCCTGTTGATGATCGGCGCCGGTCTCTACTACGTGCGCCTCGGCTTCCCGGCGTTCGCCGCGCTGTTCGCGGCGCTCGGCGGGCTCGTGTGGCTCGGGCCGGCGCTGATCCTCGCCGGGGTCGCCGCCGGCGCGCTGCACCTGTCCTTCAAGATGAGCCAGGGCCTCGAGAAGGCACGCAAGGCGCTCGGCGTGGCGCTGGCAGTGTCGGGGCTCGCTGCCTTCCTGGCCTGGACCGACGCCGGCCCGGGCGAGGTGAAGGGCGAGGCGCCGCCGATCGCCTGGCAGGTCATCACGGCGAGCGACGACGCCGCCGACGTGTTCGACCGCGCGCTCGCGGTCGCCAAGGCCTCCTGCCGGCCCGCGATGATCGACTTCTTCGCGGAGTGGTGCCTGGCGTGCAAGGAGCTGGACCACAAGACCTACGTGGTCGAGGCGGTGCGCAAAGAGGCGCAGCGCTTCACCAGCATCAAGATCGACGCCACTGACGAGCACCCGCAGCTCGAGGAGCTGCAGAAGCGCTTCGGCATCGTCGGACTGCCCACCATCGTGTTCGTCGACAAGAAGGGCCGCGTGCTCAAGGAGCCGCAGGTCACCGGCTTCATCGACGCCGAGGCCTACGCGCGCGTGATGAAGCGCGTGCGCTGACAGGCTCCTCGCTACGCCCTGCTCAGGGACGATCGGTGGTGTCGAGGTCGACCACCATGGTGGTGAGCGCGCCGCTCGGCACCACGCCCTCGCCGGGCAGCTCCGTGGCCCAGGTCTCACCGCCGATGGTGGTGGTGGCGGCCACGGAGTAGCGCACGCCGAGCTCGACGGGGGAGATCGAGAAGACCGCGTCGCCGTCTTGGCACTGGACCGTCTCGCCCTGCACGATCACGTCCTCCTCGAGCGGCGAGGCGTTCCTCGAGACGGCGACGCTGAAGGAGCCGGCGCCGGCGTCCGCGCAGCTCTTGCCGACCACCGTGAAGTGCGCGCGCAGGCGCCCACGCTCGAGCCCGATGTCGACGTGGAGCGGCGACTCCTCGGAGCTGCCCAGGTAGCCGTCGTTGGCCGAGGCCGGCGCGAGCTCGAACGGCCCGGCGGTGCCGAACACCGAGTCGCCGTCGACCAGGTCGACGAACAGATCGGCGAAGGAGGCGACGGACAGCTTGGTGTTCTCGGCCGTGCACTCCGCGGTCGTCACGTCCTCGGTCGCAGGACCGTCGACGACATCCCGGTTCACGGCGCGCAGCCTGATGCTCGGTGCCTCGAGCTGGCCGCACACGCTCGCAGGCGCGAAGCCTTGCACCGTCCAGTCGGCGAACACGTCGAAGCGCGGCGCGCAGCCGAGTGAGGCGAGCGTAACAACGAGAAGCAGCAGCACCGAGCGAGTCATGGTGGCTCCGATCGGGAGCATTCTTGTCGAAGGTCCGAGTGGGATGCAAACCCGGCGCGAGGCCGGGTCAACCGCGCATCGCCCGTGGATGCGGCAACTCAAGGGACTTCGCAGCATCGAGCGAGGCAAGGCGCCCGCCGAGGAGCGAAGCGACATCCTCCTCGTGGAGGTGAGCGAGCACCGCAGGCGGGCAACGCAGCCGCAGCCGATGCTGCGATGGACCTTCAGTGGACGACGTAGCGCCGGGGGTTGATCGGCACGCCGTTGATGCGCACCTCGTAATGCACGTGCGGACCGGTGGAGCGACCGGTGTTGCCGACGTTACCGATGTGCTGACCGCGCTCGACCTTTTCGCCGGGCTTGACGATGAAGCGCTGCAGGTGGCCGAACAGCGTGGTGATGTCGCGGCCGTGGTCGATGACCACGCAGTTGCCGTAGGCGGCCTTCTCGCCCGCGAAGATGACGGTACCGGAGGCGGGCGCGATCACCTCGACACCCTCGCGCGTCGCGATGTCGAGGCCGGAGTGCATGGTGTGGTCGCCGGTGAAGGGATCCTCGCGCGAGCCGAAGCCCGAGGTGAGCAGGCCGCGCGCGGGCGCGATGCTCGGCGTCGACTTGAGCATGGTCTCGCGCACCGAGAAGTACTCGGACAGCTCGGCCAGGCTGCGCAGCTCGCGGTTGGCCTCGTTGGCGAGACCCACCATGCGGCTGTCGAGCAGCGCCTCGCGCAACTGCTGCACCGCGGGGTCGTCGCCGGCCACCGGCACCGCGAACGGATCGATCTCCATCGAGACGTCGGCGCCGCCCTGCGGGTTCGACTTGAGCGGGCCCATGGCGAGGCCGCGCGCGTCGTCCCGCAGGTCGGTCATGGCGCGCAGCTTCTCGTCGAACTGCTTGAGCAAGACCAGGCGCTGATCGACGTCGTCGACCTTGGCCTGCAGCACCGCGATGCGGTCTTCGAGGCGCGTGTTCTCCTCGCGCAGCGTGCGCGCCTCGAACACCTGCCCGACCACGTACGCATAGTGGACCAACAGGGAGGCAAGCGAGCCGACCAGGCCGATGGCGACGAGACCGAGCAGCAAGAGGCGGCGCAGCGGCACCTGCACGCGGCGAACGCGCGCCTGTGCACCGTCCGGCACGATCATCAAGGTGAAGTTCTTGCTCTTCACTCGCCGATCACCGGTGATCCCCTGGGGAAGCGCCGCGGAAACAAGGGGTTGGTAGTGCTTTCGTGGAATCTATGTCAACGGGAGACTGCTTGCGAGATGCGCGCCACCTGATCCGACGAACGTGTCCCGGTTCCGCGATCGGGCCGAGAACGGACCGCCGCCCCCTCACACTCCGGCGTTGAAGGCGGCGCCGCCCGGCACCGGCTCGCCGAAGGTCTCGGCGTCGTCTTCCCAGGAGACGTCCTCGCCGTCGACGACGAAGGCGACCACCACCGTGCAGTTGTCGTCGCCGCCGCGCGAGTTGGCGATGTCGATCAGCGTCTCGGGCACGCGGTGCAGGAAGTTGTCGCTGACCACGTCGTTGATCTCGGGGTCGGTCACCAGGTTCGACAGGCCGTCGGAGCACATCATGTAGGCGTCGCCGGGTTTGACCTCGACGGCGATCATGTCGACCTCGACGTCGTTATCGAAGCCGACCGAGCGGGTGATGATGTTCTTGAAGCGGCTCTGGCGCGCCTGCGCCTCGGTGATGAGCCCGGCCTTGAGCTGCTCGTTGACCAGGCTGTGGTCTTCCGAGAGCTGCAGGATGTGGCCGTCACGGATCAGGTAGGCGCGGCTGTCGCCGACGTGGGCGACGAAGGCGTGCTTGTCGTGAAACAGGATCGCCGTCGTCGTCGTGCCCATGCCCTGCAGCTCGCGCACCTGCTGCGACTTGCCGAACACCGCGCTGCACGCGCCACGCACCGCGTCCGACAGCAGCTTGGCGACCGGGCTCTTCTCCACCGGCCCCTCGTGGTGCGTGGCCGGATCGACCAAGGTCTTGTTGGAGCGCACGTGCTTCTCGACGGTGCGCACCGAGATGGACGAGGCCATCTCGCCGCCGGCGTGGCCGCCCATGCCGTCGGCCACGGTGTACAGGTAGAGGTCCGGCGCCAGGAGGTAGCTGTCCTCGTTGTGGTCGCGCTTCATGCCAACGTCGGTGGCGCCCCACGAGTACACGCGAAACTTGCCCATGAGACCCTCGCGGGCCGAGGTTCGTCGATCCCGGGCTCTTTGCCAAGCGCTGTCCACGTCCGGCGGCCGGCCGAGCCCTGCAGGCAGGCGTGGCCGGGCGCACCCACATCGGCTATGGGCGGTTGTGGTGAGCCGCTCTGCCCGAACTCCCAGCCCCGCCCCCGACGCAAGCGACGTCGCCGGCAGTCCCATCGAAGCGGGGCTCGGCGCGCGCCTGCTGGCGTTCGTCGTCGAGCAGTTCCCGTTCGCGGCAGCGGCCACCCGCAAGGCCTGGACCAAGACCGCGGGCAAAGACCCCGACACGCGCACGTTGGCGGAGGACGTCAAGGCCGCGCTGGCGCGCGAGCTGGCGCTGCGCGTCGACGATCTGCCGGAGACGCAGCCGTTCGTCCCTGCCGCGCGGCGCATGAGCCAGGAGCAGGAGCGGCTGTTTGCCGCCGTCGACGGCTTCTTCGCGCGCGAGGCGGTGGTCGCCTCCATCACCGACGACGAGAAGCGGTGGATGCTGCGCGGCATCGTGTTGACGCGCGCGGTCGACAACCGCCTGAAGCAGCTCTTCCTGTCGTCGGAGATGCGCTACGGCGAGCTCGGCTTCCAGGGCAAGGGTTTCCGCTCGCTCGGACAGGAGGCGATCGTGGGAGCGGCGCTGCGCCTTCGTCGGGGGCCGGCGTGGTCGAAGGGCGGCGCTTGGTACGGCGACGTGATCGCCCCGCTCATTCGCGACCTCGCCGCGGCGCTCGCCTTTACCGACGACGTCGAGGTGCCGCTGAACGCGCAGGTGGGCAAGACGGGCGCGCCCGCCAACGGCCGCGACCTGCACGTGGGCGCCGCCCACCAGGGCGTCGTCATGGTGTCGGCGCCGCTAGCGGTCGCCGCCTGCACGCTGACCGGCTACGGCCTCGCGTTCGCGCGCAAGGGCGAGGACCGCGTGGCCGTCAGCTTCATCGGCGAGGGCGGCAGCTCACTCGGCGAGTGGCACGAGGCGATCAACCTGGCGGCGACCATGCGCCTGCCGGTGGTGTTCTGCGTGCAGAACAACCAGACCGCCCTGTCGGTGCCGGTGGCGCAGCAGTCGCGCGTGCGCACCTTCGCCGACAAGGCGCTCGGCTACGGCGTCCCCCAGGTCACCGTCGACGGCACCGACCCCGAGGCGATCGCGGCCGCCTTCGCCTGGGCGGCGGCGCGCGGGCGCGCCGGCGACGGGCCGACCATGATCGAGACCGTCGCCATGCGCATGTGCGGCCACGCGCACCACGACGACATGCTCTACCTGGGCGCCGATCCACCGCTCTCCTTCGAGCTGCCGCCCACGCCCGACAAGGGGTACGTCGATCGGGCCAAGTACGCCGCCTGGGCCACGCGCGACCCGCTGGCGCGCTACGCCGACAAGCTGGTGCGCGAAGGCGTGATCGACAACCGGACGCTGCTCCAGTGGCAGGCCGAAGCCACCGCGCGCGTCGAGGCGGCCGTGCAGGCGCTGCGCGAGCGCCCCTGGCCCGATGCCGGCGCGGTCGGGCGCGGCGTCTACGCGAAGCCCATCGGTGCGGCCGGCGAGGTGCTCCACCCGTCGGCGGTCGCCATCCCGGCGCTGCCCACACGCGTCGAGGTCGCGATCGCCATCGAGCCGGCGCCGCCGTTCGACGCCAAGGGCCAGACCTACTTGGACGCCATCGCGCTCGGGCTCGACGACGTCTTGCAGGCGATGCCCGAGGCCTTCGTGCTCGGCGAGGACGTCGGCCCGCCCTACGGCAACGCGTTCCTGCTGCTCAAGCCGCTCGTCGACAAGCACGGCGCGCGCCTGCTCAACACCCCGATCGCGGAGGGCGCCATCCTCGGCGCCGCAGTCGGCAGCGCGCTCGCCGGCCTGCGGCCGATCGCGGAGATGCAGTTCAACGACTTCGTCGCGTCCGGCTTCAACCAGCTCGTCAACAACGCCGCCAAGCTGCACTTCCGCGCCGGCACCAAGGTGCCGATGACGGTGCGCATGCCGTGGGGCGGGCTGCGTCGCGCCGGCCCCTACCACTCGCAGGACACCGCACCCTGGTTCTTCCGCACGCCGGGGCTCAAGATCGTGGCGCCGTCCACGCCCCACGACGCGCGCGCGCTCATGATGAGCGCCGTGCAAGACGACGACCCGGTGCTCTACTACGAGCACATCGCGCTCTACCGCGACCCGCGCATCAAGCAGCGCCTCGAGGGCGTGCCCGTGCCCATCCCGCTCGGCACCGCCGCGTTTCGTCGCCTCGGCAGCGACCTCTCGCTCGTCGCCTACGGCGCCTACGTGCACAAGGCGCTGCGCGCCGCCGAGACGCTGTCGCGCGAGCACGGCGTCGAGTGCGACGTGCTCGACCTGCGCTCGCTCGTGCCGCTCGACTGGGCGCGGCTCGAGGCCACCGTCAGGCGCACGGGCAAGGTGCTCTTGGTCGGCGAGGACAGCCGCACCGGCTCCATCCTCGAGAGCATCGCCAGCCGCGTCGGCGAGTCCTTGTTCGAGCACCTGGACGCGCCGGTGCGCGTGCTCGGCTCGCT
Organism: Deltaproteobacteria bacterium; assembly: GCA_016177705.1. Taxonomy (GTDB): domain Bacteria; phylum Myxococcota; class UBA727; order UBA727; family VGSZ01; genus JACOUT01. The sequence goes on along the minus strand of JACOUT010000009.1, from coordinate 182,453 downwards.
CGACACACCCGTCCCCTACAGCCCCTCGCTCGAGGACGCGTTCCTGCTCTCGGAGCAGCTCGTCCTCGAGACCGCGCGGGCGCTCGCCGCCTGGTAGGAGTCTTCGTGCCCTTCGCGTCGTCGCTGGCCGCGCTCGTGCTGACCTGCAAGGATCTGGAGGCGAGCGTGCGTCTGTACCGCGCCATCGGCGTCGAGCTGAAGGAGGCGCGTCATGCCGGGCCGCTGCACTACACCGCGTCGCTCAGCGGTGTGCACTTGGCGCTGGTCGCGCACGACGGCGTCGAGCGGGGTCCGCAGTCGGCGACGCAGCTCGCGCTCTCGGTCAGCGATCTCGAGGGCGCGCTCAACGGCGCGCGCGCGCTCGGCGCGTCGGTGGTGCAGGCGCCGGCGGCGCGGCCGTTTGGCGTCTCGGCCGTCGTCGAGGATCCGGATGGCCGGCGCCTCGAGCTGGTCGCCATGCGCATCGAGATGACCGGCCCCATGCCTCGGTGAACAACCACGCCACGCCCGCCGTCCAAGGAGGCAGCATGTACCGCATCCTCATCGTCGCCTCGATCCTCTCCGCCGTCGGCGCGCGCGCCGAGGAGCCCGCGCCCGACAAGGCGCCGCCGCCAGCCCCCCCGCCGACGGCACCGCCCGCAGTCGACGCGCCGGCCCCCGTCGAGAAGACGCCGTTGCAGGAGGGCGACGAGATCCTCGCGAGCAAGCACGACACCAAATCCTTCGAGCACGCCGTGGCGATCTTCCAGGCCGAGCTGGCCAAGAAGCCCGGGGACCTCGACCTGTCGCTCAAGCTGTGCACGTCGCTGAACGCGGTGATGCGCGCCAAGACGCAGGGCAACCTGGCGCTGGTCAACGGCACCTCGGACACGCCGGCCAACAAGCGCATCTGGAGCGAGCACGGCAAGCGCTCCCACGAGCTGTGCTCCGCGGTGCAGAAGGCGCGGCCCAAGGATCTCGAGACCGCGCTGCAGACCGCCGAGGCCTACATGTATCTGTCGTCGAGCATGGGCATCATCCAGGCGGTGATGAGCGGCGCGGCCAACCAGTACAAGAAGAACGCCGACGCCATCCTTGCGCTCGACAAGACGGCCGATGACGACGTCGGCGACATCTACCACGGCGCCTTTTACACGGTGGCACCCTGGCCAATGAACGACGTCAAGAAGGCGCGCGAGCACTTCGCCAAGGCGGCGGCGATCGCGCCGCGCTCGGTGCGCAACCGCTACTACGTCGGGCTCGGCGCCTTCAAGGACGGCGACCTGGTCACCGCGGAGAGGGAGTTCACCTTCGCGCGCGACAACCCCTGCACCACCAAGTCGGAGATCGACTTCTGCGCCGCCATCAAGGCGCAGGCCAAGCTCGGGCTCGAGTTGATCGCCAAGAAGAAGTAGCGCGCGAGCGTGACCGGGGCCGCACGGTCGGGCGTCCGGCGGAGGGCGCGACACTGTATCGCCGCCTCCGATCACCGAATCGAGCCGCTAGCATAGGGGGGTGCCGGTCAGGGTCGCCCTGTTGTTGCTCGCCCTCGAGGTGGTCGTGCTCGCCGGCGGCCTGCTCTGGACCTTTCGGCGCGCCCAGCTCCCGGTCGGCGTGCTCGGCGCGCTCGGCCTGGCCGTGGTGGTCGGCACCTCGCAGGTCCTGCTCGCCGTCGTCGTGCAGCTCGGGCTCGACCTGGGCGCCGGGCGTGCGCCCTTCGCGGCGGACAACCCGTGGCTTCCCGGGCCGGTGCTGCACTGGCCGAGCGTCTCCCTCGCCGCGCTCGCCATCGGCGTGGCGGCGCCGCTCGCGCTGCAGCGCTTCCTCAAGCTGAACGGGCGGTGGACGAGAGCGCTCAGCCGCGAGCTACTCACCGGCTTCATCGCGTCGATGTTCGGGGCCCTGGTCATCGGCGGCGCGCTCTTGATCGCCGGGCTGATCGTCGCCGGCCTGCTGCACCGCCACTGAGCCGACCTCGGGCGCCGCCGCGGCGGCGGCGGCGGGCGCCACCGTCTGGGCGCCTGCATCCCTGGCCTCGACGACGTCGCCGCCGCCCTGCGCGGGACGCGCTCGCCTCGACGTGTAGCCGGGCGCGCCGGGCCCTTGCAGCCAGTCGCCCACCGCGTTCAGGCCGCTCTTGAGCTTGCGGCCGACCTCGGCGACGTCGACGGGCGGCGCCGACTCGACCGGCGCCGACTCGACCGGCGCCGACTCGACCGTCGGTTCGGGCGGCGCCTCGCCGGTCGGAGAGCCGGCCGACGGGGCCTCGGCCAGCGGACCGTCGCCCGCGGGTCGCGGCGCGACGGGTGTCACGTCGCCATGCGCGTGCTGCTCCTCGGCTGCGGCGAGCGCCTCCGCCTCGGGATCGGCGTTTGGCGCGGGGTTCGCCTCGACGGCCTCGAGGATGCGGTTGAGCAGGCTCTTGGCCTTCCCCCCAACTTGCGCGCCCACCTTGACCGCCTTCTCGGCGACCACGCCGGCGCCCTCCTTCACGGCGCTCGCGCCCTCCTTGACCTTGTCGCCTGCCCTTTTGGCGGCGTCGACGGCGTTGCCGACCGGCGTGTCCTTGACCTCCTCCTTGACCACCTCGTGCACGGTCTGGCGCATCGACTCCTTGGCAGAGTCCCACAGGGTCGCCTGCTTGCGCCTGCCGCGGCGGCGCTTTTTCTTCCTCGCGCCGGTGCTCACCTTCTCGCCGTCGGCGGTGCGGATCTCGTCGGGCTCGCGCGCACCGTCGTCGGCCTGCTTGGGCACGCGCTGAAAGATGCTGGCGAAGCGCGACGGCAACGCCTTCACGCCCGCGGCCCACTGCTCGACGGTCATGCCCGGCTCGTCGGGCGCCCTGGCGTCGAGCAGCGCCTGCGCGCCGATCTGCACCGGCTCGGGCTCCTTGCCCTTCTTCTTCTTCCTGCGGCGGCGCTTGAGCTTGTGCGGCTTCTTGGCGGTGCCCACCACCACGCCGGTGGCGGCGGCGCCGGCGGCCCAGGAGATGAGGAAGCGCTGCAGGAGGGGGTTCACGGCGGCTTTCTGGTGGATCCTCGGGCAGTTCCACTGGGGAGCATGCGCACCGATCGGGGGTCCGGCAAGGTGCGGCCGATCGGCCGCAGTCATGGTATCGCGCCCCCATGCGCCAACTCGAACTTTCCGACCGCGACGCCGTCCTCGTCAGCGCCGTGCGCACGCCCATCGGGCGCCTGCGCGGCGGCCTCTCCGCCGTCCGCCCGGACGACCTGCTGGCGCTCGCCATCAAGGAGGCGGTGGCGCGCGCCAAGATCGACGGCGCTGCCGTCGAGGAGGTATTCGCCGGCTGCGCCAACCAGGCAGGCGAGGACAACCGAAACGTCGCGCGCATGGCCACCCTGCTCGCCGGGCTGCCGGTGAGCGTGCCGGCCGTCACCATCAACCGCCTGTGCGCCTCCGGGCTCGAAGCCGTCGTGCAGGCGGCGCGCATGATCCGCCTGGGCGACGCCGACGTCTGCGTCGCCGGCGGCGTCGAGTGCATGTCGCGCGCGCCCTGGAGCATGGCCAAACCCGAGGTGGCGCTGCCGACGGGCGCGCCGCAGGTCTACGACACGTCGCTCGGCTGGCGCTTCCCGAACCCGAAGCTCGAGAAGCTCTTCCCCCTCGAGCAGATGGGCGAGACCGCCGAGAACCTGGTCGCCGAGATGAGCATCTCGCGCGCCGACCAGGACGCCTTCGCGCTGCGCAGCCACCAGCGCGCCGTCGCCGCGCAACAGGCCGGCAAGTTCGCGCGCGAGCTGGTGACGGTCGAGATCCCGCAGAAGAAGGGCGAGCCCGTGCGCGTCGCCGCCGACGAGGGGCCGCGCGGCGACACCACGCTCGAGGCGCTCGCCAAGCTCAAGCCCGCCTTCAGGGACGGCGGCAGCGTCACCGCCGGCAATTCCTCGACGCTCAACGACGGTGCCGCCGGTCTGGTGCTCACCTCGCGCGCCTACGCCAAGGCGCATGGTCTGCCGGTGCTCGGCGTGGTGCGCGGCGCGGCGTCGGCGGGCGTGTCGCCGCGCACCATGGGCATCGGCCCGGTGCCGGCCGTCAAGAAGCTGCTCGACAAGACCGGCCTGGGCCTCGCCGACGTCGAGCGTTTCGAGCTGAACGAGGCCTTCGCCGCGCAGTCGCTGGCGGTGGTGCGTCAGCTCGGCATGAGCGAGACCACGGTGGAGGAGCGCGTCAACGTGCGCGGCGGCGCCATCGCGCTCGGCCACCCGCTCGGCTGCTCGGGCGCGCGCCTGGTCGCCACCTTGCTCTCCATCCTGCACGACGACGGCAAGGCGCTCGGTATCGCCACCCTGTGCGTGGGCGTGGGCCAGGGCCTGGCGGTGCTCATCGAGCGCGCGGAGCGGCCATGAAGAGCATCGAGCGCGCGGTGGTGGTCGGCGCCGGCACCATGGGCCACGGCATCGCGCAGGTGCTGGCGCAGGCAGGCGTCGAGGTCACGCTGGTCGACGTCGCGCGCGAGCTGGTCGACCGCGGGCTTTCGCGCATCACGGCGAACCTCGACGGCGGCGTCGCCAAGGGCAAGGTGACGGCCGCGGCCAGGGACGCTGCGCTCGCCAAGGTGTGCGGCTCGACCGACCTCGAGGGCGCGCTCGCCGCTGCCGATCTGCTGGTCGAGGCCATCCCCGAGGACATGCAGAAGAAGCGCGAGCTGTTCGCGCTCGCCGACGCCAAGATGCACGTCGCCGCCATGCTCGCCTCCAACACCTCGAGCCTCTCGATCACCGAGATCGCGAGCGCCACCAAGCGCCCTGAGCACGTCATCGGCCTGCACTTCTTCAACCCGGTGCACCTGATGAAGCTGCTCGAGATCGTGAGGGGCGCGCTGACCGCGCCCGCGGTCGTCGAGGCGGCGCGTGCGCTCGGCGCGCGCCTCGGCAAGAGCTGCATCGTGGTCAACGACTCGCCCGGCTTCGCCACCAGCCGGCTCGGCCTGGCCGTGGGCCTCGAAGCCACCCGCATGCTCGAGGAGGGTGTCGCGTCGGCCGCGGACATCGACACCGCCATGAAGCTCGGCTACGGCTACCCGATGGGCCCGCTCGCGCTCGGCGACCTGGTCGGTCTCGACGTGCGCCTGGCCATCGCCGAGGCGATGCACGAGCAGCTCGGCACCGACACCTTCCGGCCGCCGCGCCTGTTGAAGACGCTGGTGCGCTTGGGCCACCTCGGCAAGAAGAGCGGCCGCGGCTTCTTCGTCTACGACGACAAGGGCGAGATCGTCGGCGACAACCCGGTGGCGCGCCCGCCCGGAGCGAGCGCTTGACGGAGCTGCCCGAGCGCTGCGAGGCCTACGTGCTGCGCCTGCCGAAGGACGACGCGGACGGGCCGGCCTCGCCGCTGGTGGTGAGCGTGCCGCATGCCGGCACCGACGTGCCGGCGGTCGACGCGCCCATGTTGCGCGCGCTCGGCCCGGCCTTGTTGCGCGACGCCGACGCCTTCGTCGACCGGCTGTTTGCGCGCGCCCCCGCGCTCGGCGCGCCCTTGGTGGTGGCGCAGGTGTCCCGCTACGTGCTCGACGTCAACCGCGCGCCCGACGACGTCGACCACGAGGTCTGCCCCGAGGTCGAGCGTCCAGCGCGCGCCTCGGCGCGCGGCCTCATCTGGCGCACCAGCACCGAGGGCGCGGCGCTCTTGGCGCGGCCGCTCACGAAAGCCGAGCTGAGCTCGCGCATCGAGCGCCTGCACACGCCCTATCACGCGGCCTTGACCGCGCTGCTCGACGAGCGTCGCCGGCGCTTCGGCTTCGCGGTCCTGCTCGACGCCCATTCCATGCCGTCCACCGGACGCCCGGGCCACAGCGACCCCGGCGAGCGGCGCGCCGACATCGTGCCCGGCGACGTGCGCGGGTCTTCCTGTGCGCCCTCGCTGTCGCGCTTGGTGGCGCAGCACTTCGAGGGCGCGCGCTACCGCGTCAAGCCAAACGACCCGTACATGGGCGGCTTCATCACGCGCGCGCACGGCCGCCCGGCGCGCGGAGTGCACGCCATCCAGCTCGAGATCAACCGCGACCTCTACCTGGATGAAGACACGGTGCGTTGGGATGGAGCGAAAGCCGACCGCTTGATCTCGACGCTCGACTCGCTGCTCTTGGCGTTGATCGCCTATCGGCCCTGACGGGTTTTCGTCTCTCGGGACCGCGAGGATCTGACAGGTCCGTCCGACGTGCTGCTGCCTCGACCTCGCAGCGCCGCCCTTGCGGTGTCGACCTGTCAGGGGCGGGTCGCGCCTGACCGGGTCGACCGTCCGCTCAGACCCGGTGCAGCTTGCCCTTGCCTCGCGGCAACTGGCGGCGCCGCTGCAGCCGTCCGAGCGCCAGCGCCACCAGGCGCAACACCATGTTGTCCTCGAGATTTCCCAGTGTTTGCGTGGTGGCGGCGTTCATGGCGGGCTCCGGTTCGACGTCGGTCCGTGGATCGTCAGAGGGCGGTAAAGGCCAGGTTGGGCGCGTCGCCTTCACGACACGTGCAACGGCTGGACGGGGGGAAACGATCCACGCCCGATCCATGAGCACGAGTCGTGCCCGGTCGAACCGTGAGCTAACGCACGGTCCAGCGGCCGTCGTGCTCCGAGGCGACGCCGCGCTCTTCGGCCCAGCGCAGCGCCGCCAGGACCGATCGCTCGGCAAAGGGGAGCATGGCGGCCGGGGTGTCTGCCCCATAGACCTCGACCGCGATGTCGCGCACGCCCGTGCCGCGCGCGGCGGCCTCCACCCGGCCCTGGCGTTCGTGCCGGTGCCCGCGCTGCTCGCTCAGGCGGGCGACGCCGTTGGCGATGAGCGGGCCGTGCGCCGGCACCACGCCGCGCGGCTCGAGCGCGATCATGCGATCGAGCGACGCCAGATAGAGGCCCATGTGGCCGTCGTCGGGGTCGATCAGGATCGAGCCCTCGGCGGCGATCATGTCGCCCGCCACCATCACGCGGGTCGCCTCGTCGAACAGACACAGGTGGCCGGGCGCGTGGCCGGGCGTGTGCAGCACCTGGAAGGTAGCGAGCGCGGTCTCGACCCGATCGCCGTCGTCGAGCAAGCGGTCGACGCGGCAGCCGAGGCGCGCGGCGGTCTCCTTGTGCGCCCAGACCGGCGCACCGTGCTTGTGCGCCAGCCGCGAGACGTCCGCTACGTGGTCGACGTGGTGGTGGGTACAGATGATGGCAGTGAGCGTGCGCCCGCCGAGCGCGGACTCGAGCAGGCGATCGAAGCGCGCGCGCTCGTCGGCCCAGTGGGCGGCCGGATCGACCAGGATGGCGGCGCCGGCGAGCCCACCGAGCAACACGGCGTTGGTGTGCGTGGCCGGCGGCAGCGTGGCGCTGCGCGCCGCCAGCAAACACACGCCCTCGACCAGATCGAGGCGCGCGCGCTCCGTCTCGGTAGGCGGTTGCGCGAGCGCGCGCATGGCGGCCACCGGGTCGTGCTCGTGCGCCGCCAGGCCGGCGACCACGCGACGGATTGGGGAGAGCAGGAAGGCGCGGCCGGCGCGCCAGTCGGCGAGCAGCGCGCGCGGCGACACCCAGCGCACGTGGTCGAGCTCGTCGGTGGCGACTGGTGCGAGCGCAGGCTCGCCGTCGAGCGAGAGCAGGAACTGCTGCACGGCGAAGCGCCCGCTCGGCACGCGCCACAAGGTGAGCGGCACGAGCCCGCGGTCGTCGAGCACGAGCTGCTCGCGCGCCAGCACCTCGGCGAGCGGCGCGCCCTGCGCGAGCGCGGCCGACGCGCGCGCATGCGCGGCGACGTCGTGGCGCCCGTCGGCCTTCGACAGGCGCCACAGCGCTACCTCCTCGCCGAGCTCGCGCAGCGCGCAGGCGCGCACCGCGCGCGCCGCCGGCGGGAGGCCCTCGCCCTCGAGCAGCGGCAGCGCGCGGTCGGACTCCTCGAGGCCGCCACCGGGGAATGCCACCGTGCCCGGCCAGGAGCGCGCGGCGTGCGTGCGCTCGCCCACCAAGACGCGCCCGTCGGGCAGGCGCGGCACCACAGCGGCGGCGTTGGCCATCTCGCGGTCGTGGTCGTCGCGCGCGCTCATGCGCGGGGAGCATAGCGTCTTGTCCCCGCGGGCGCGGGCGCCGCGAGGCCGTGTCGGCATGCACGCCGACGCAGGTGCGCATAGTCTCGGGGGAGCGACCATGGACCCGTCCTCGCACCCGTCCGCCGCGGCGATCCACTGATGGCAGACCCGCCCGACCAGCCGTCGAAGCGCCTCGTCGTGCTGGACATCGGAGCGTTCAAGCAGCGCCTCTCCGATGCAGGTTTCGACACGGTCTCGGCGCGTACGCGCGCGGACGGCACCATCACGTTCGCGATGCCGAACACGCTCGCGGACATCGATGCCTTGCCGGTGCTGACCACCGTGGGCGTCGGACGAAACCTGCTCTCGGTGGGTGCCCCGTTCACGTCGGGCGGCATGGGCATGATCTGCCGTGGCCGTCAGACGCCGCTGCTGCGGGACGTCGCGGTCAAGGTGGTCGCCAAGAAGATCGAGGGCAGCCAGAGCGAAGCACGCGAGCTCCTCTACGAGGGGCGCGTCACGGGGATGCTGGAGCATCCGAACATCGTGCCGGTGTACGAGCTGGGGCGCGACGATGGTGGCGACGTGTTGCTGGTCATGAAGCACGTGCAGGGCACCGCGTGGTCGCGGATGTTCTCTGGTCCCCAGAGCGGCGAAGCGCTGCAACGCCACCTCGCGATCCTGAACGACGTGTGCCGCGCCGTGGAGTTCGCGCACTCGCGCAGCATCCTCCACCGCGACCTCAAGCCGGACAACGTGATGGTCGGGAGCTTCGGTGAGGTGTACGTGCTCGACTGGGGCCTGGCGATGAGCCTCGATGATCAACTGTCCGCGGAGCGAGGCCTGCCGCCGGCGCGGGGCGCGCGCTCCATTGCCGGCACGCCGGGCTACCTGGCGCCGGAGATGGTGTTGCCCGAAGGCGGCCTCGACGAACGCACCGACATCTTTCTGTTGGGCGCCGTGCTCCACCAGTTGGTCACCGGCCAGGTGCGCTGGCGAGGGAAGGACCCGATCCTGCGTTTCCACGAGACCTGGATCTGTGAGCCGTTCGCCTACGACGACGCCGTGCCGGCGGAATTGCGCGCCATCCTCGCGCGCTCGATGGCGCGCGAACCCGCTGCGCGTTTCCAGCGCGTCTCCGAGTTTCGCGAAGCGGTCAGCGAGTTCGTGAAGCACGAGGGCGCGCGCCGCCTGGCGCTCGAGGCAGCCGCGCGGTGCGCACGTCTCACGTCGCTCGCCGCCGGCCGCGAGCACGACGCGGAGGCAGAGCGGCTCTTCACCGAGGCGCGCTTCGGCTTTCAGCAGGCCCTCGACGTGTGGCCGGCCTCGCCGGATGCGCACGGAGGATTGCGGCAGGCGACGCTGGCGATGCTGCGCCGCGCGATTGCGCGCGGCGCGATGGAAGACGTCGAGCGGCACCTGCGAGACGTGAGCGGGCAGGTAGAGCCGGACCTCCGAGGCGCCATCGACGCGTTACGCGAGCGCCGGCGTCACGAGGTCAACGAGATCGAGCGCCTCAAGGAATTCGAGAAGGAGCAGCGCGTCGGCGCCGGTCGAACGGAGCGCGGCATCGTGATCGCGGGCATCGGCGTCCTGTGGATTGTCAGCGGATGGTTGGCGGCGACGCTGCTGCCGCTGCACCTGCAACTGCCGCTGTTGGCGGTGGTCGGCCTCTTTGCGGGCGTGGCGGTCGTGGCGGCCCAGGTACGCCGGAGCCGCCGCAATCGGTCAAACAACTTCGATCGGTTCTCGTCGCGGGACACCGCCGCACACGCGATCGTGGGCGCGCTCGCGATGGGCGTGTGCGCTTGGATGGAGTTGCCGCAGTACGTCGGGCTGTCCTTCATGCACATCTTGCTCGCGATGACGCAACTGACGCTGGTGCTGGCGTTCGACCGTCGGACCTGGTTGTCGGCGGTCATGGCGTTGTGCTCCGCCGTGCCGGTGGTGCTGTGGCGCGACCACGCGCTGCTGGCCTCCGCCTTCGCCGGCGGGCTCACGCTCGTCTTCACCGGCGGCCAGCTCTGGTGGTTTGGCACTCGCGACCGCGCGCTGCTCGCTTGAGGCTACCAGGACAGCGGCTGACCGACGCGGTTGTTCATATGCTCCGAGCCATGAAAGAAACGGTGCAGTCCTGGCTTCGCGCTGCGCGCTTCGGCGCCCTCGGCACGCTGGTCGACGGCGTCGCCTTCGCGACGCTCGTCCCCTACGCGCTCGACGCGCAGGGGCGGCCCATCTTGGTGCTGTCCGACATCGCGGTGCACACCAAGGCGTTGCGTGACGACGCACGCTGCTCGCTGCTGGTGCACGATCCCGCCACCGATGACCCGCCCCAGAGCTGGCGGGCCACCTTGGTCGGCCGCGCCCTCGTCGACGACAGCGCGCGCGCCGAGTTCCAGGCGCGCCACCCGAACACGCCCTCGCTGCCGGGCTTCCACGCGTGGGTGATCGACGTCGAACGCACTCGCTATATCGAGGGCTTCGGTCGCGCGGGCTGGTGCTGACCACAGCGCTCGACACAGCCGGCCGCAGCGGCCGGTGGGTCATCGGTCAATGCGCTTCACAGGGCTCCTGGTAGATCCGGCGCGCCACGTCGTCGGCGGAAGCCAACAGACGGGCGCACAGCGCCGCGTGGTGGGCCGGATCGACGAGGCGGGCATGCACCGTGAGCAGGCGACCCCGGTCGCTGTCGCCGACCTCGTCCAGGCGCGCCTCGAGCACCGCGTCGGTGTCCGGGCGCGCACGCAGCTCGCGGTAGACCCAGTCATCCGGCGTCGTGCGCGCGCTGACTGACGACGCCAACCGCACCAGCGAGTCGGTGCTCCGCTGCGAGGGGAGCAGCGGCGCGCAGCAGATCGCCCAGACCACCAGCACGCCGGCGATGCGCAGCACGCTGGCGCGCGCCGAGCCGCGCATCTCGCGCAACAGCGAGCGGATGAAGGTCGGCAGCAGCACGAGCAGCGCGCCGATGCCCATGGCCAGCGCGCTGCCACCGACGAGCATGGCCGCTGCGAAGCCGAGCACCACCGCGAGCAGCAGCGCCCAGCGGCGGCGCAGCGTCGGCGTGTAGCGCATGAGCTTCCACACCAGCGCGGTGACGACGATCTCGGCGAACAGCAGCCCCGCCAGGATGCCGATGGCAGGCGCCCCCCAGAAGCGCGCCTGCAGCCCCATGTCGAAGCAGGCCCCGCAGGCGAGCGCAGGCCGGGCGGTGGCGAGCACGAGGACCACGACGGCGGACGACGGAGCGATGCGCATGGCGTCGATCCTGGCGGGCTGGCACCAGCCTCTGCAAGCGCGCGACTCACCTGAGACGGCTGCGCCACCGGGGTCAGGGCTGGTCCGCGGGGCGCACCTGGATCACCAAGCCCTCTGCCTCGGCTTCGCGCCACGCCTGCTCAACCTCCGCCTCGGCCGCCTGATCCCGCAGCCGCACCAGGTCGTACGCCATGAGCGCGACCAGCGCGGCGAACAGCAGGCGGCGGAGGATCGACTTCATGCACCATTTGTAGGCACCGCCGCCCGCGCTTGCCGTTCGCAGGCAGGGAACCTATCGTCCTGTTTTCAGGACAATCGCCGTGAGCACTCCCCTCGACGAGGTCGGCGACCTGTACGCGTTCCGCGTCATCGCGGAGGAGCGCTCGTTCACCAGGGCAGCGCGCCGCGCCGGCCTGTCGAAGAGCCGGCTCAGCGCGCGCCTCGCTCGGCTCGAGCATGAGGCCGGCACCACCCTGCTCGAGCGCACCACCCGCAGCGTCAGGCTGACGCCGGCCGGCGCCGAGTTGCTCGAGCGCTGTAGCGCCCTGCCGGCCGCGGTCGGCGAGGCACGCGCCGCGCTGCGGGCAATCGCGCGCGGTCGTGACGACGAGCTTCGCGGCCTGCTGCGCGTGACGGCGCCGTCGGTGCTCGGTCGCACCATCGTCGCCGAGGCTGCGGCGGAGATGCAGCTCGCGCACCCGTCGGTCACCATCGACCTGCTCGCCGACAACCGGTACGTCGATGTCTCGGCGGGTGAATTCGACGTCTACGTGCGCATGGCATCGTCGATCGACGGCACGCTCGTTGGGCGAAGGCTGGCGACCATGCCGCAGGTCGTCGTAGGTGCGCCGTCGTACCTGGCGCGGCGCGGGGCGCCGAGGGCGGTGGCCGACCTCGCGGCGCACAGTTGTCTGGCCTACCGAACGGGCGCGCTCGGCAGCGGCGTCAGCGAATGGCGCTTCGTCTTCGGCAAGCGCGTTCGCTCGGTGGAGGTCAGCGGGCCGTTCGTCGCCAACGACGGCGAGGCGCAACTGCGCGCATGCCTCGCGGGCGTCGGGCTCTTGATCATGCCGCGCTATCGCGTGGATGCGCTCCTGCGCAGCGGCGAGCTCGTCGACGTGCTGCCGGGCGCGACGCCGGTGCCGCAGCACGTGTGGGCGTTGTTCCAGAGCGGGCAGCGCGCGTCGGCGAAGGCGCGGCGATTCGTGGAGCTGCTGGCGCCGCGCCTGCAGACGATCACGACGCGGCCCGAACGCCCCTAGCGGGCCGTTGAAGAGTGCAGACCGTCGACGCAACGCTAGCCGTTCAAGGCGTCCTCGCAGGCGATGATGGCGGCCGCGGCTGCTTGCAGCTCGCCGGCGCAGGTCGTCTGTGGGGCGTTGCCCGCGATCTCGTCGCACGACGCGTTGACGCGGCAGGCGTCGTTCGCGAGCACCGGATCGGCGGCGGCCCGGCACTGTTCGTATTCGGAGGCGCGCATGAACGCGATCTCCTCGCCGAGAGCTTGCATGCAGCCGGCGAGATCGGTTTCCAGGCCGCAGTCGACGATCTTGCCGCAATAGGCCGCGACGATCGCCGCGTCGCTTTCCCCTTCTCCCTCACCTTCTCCCTCACCTTCACCTTCAGCCCGTGCGCAGTCGCGGCTCACGCGATGATCGGGATGGACCGGCCGCTCGCGATGGGTAGCTTCATGCCGGTGTGCACCACGTGCGTGCGCCGGTCGGGCAGCGGACGCTTCAGATCTTGGCCCAGGCGCGCCAGCCGTTGTGCCTACTCCCGAGAGCGCGTACGTGTCGCGCAGCTCGACGCCGCACCGGCGCCGCGCGTGATCCACACAATCAGGGGGAGCTCATGAACCCGAATAAGGCACTTTGGGAGAAGGGCGACTTCACGGCGGTCGCGGCCTTCATGCGCGACTCGGGCGAAGCGCTTGCGCGCTCGCTCGGCGTCAGTGCCGGGCAGCGCGTGCTCGACGTCGGTTGTGGAGACGGCACCACCGCACTCCCGCTCGCGCGGCTCGGCGCCGATGTGCTCGGCGTGGACATCGCGCGCAACCTGGTGGTGGCCGGCAACAAGCGCGCCGTCGAGGCCGGGCTCGCGCAGCTGAAGTTCCAGGAGGGCGACGCCTGCGACCTCAAAGGTGTGGCGGACGGCTCGTTCGACCTCACGCTGTCCATCTTTGGCGCGATGTTCGCGCCGCGCCCGCTCGATGTCGCCAGGCAGATGGTGCGCGTCACAAAGAAGGGCGGCCGCGTCGTCATGGGGAACTGGATCCCGAACGATCCCACGTCGTTCGTCTCGCAGCTCTTGAAGATCTGCTCGGCGTTCACGCCGCCCCCGCCGGAGGGCTTCATCAGCCCGATGCTGTGGGGCGTGGAAGCCCAGATCCTCGAGCGTTTCGCTCAGGCGGCGGTGCCCGCCGAGCGCGTGAAGATGGTGAAGGACACCTTTCTCTTCTCGTCAGGCGAGATGGGACCGGCCGGCTTCATCGACGTGTTCCGGAGGTTCTACGGTCCGACCATGAACGCGTTCGACGCCGCAGAGAAGAACGGCAAGTCCAATGAGCTCCTCGGCCTGCTCGTCGACCTCGCGGTGAGCCAGAACAAAGCAGGCAACGCGAGCACCTCGATCCCGGCGACCTTCATGCGCGTGACCGTCGAGGTGTAACGTCGCCGCGCCCGCACCGCGAGGACAGCGGATGGCGGCTCGCTGTCCCGTCGGCGACGGCAGCCACCTCGGGCGGTCGAGCAGGAGCCACGCGCCTTACCAGGGCGCGCCGGGCACGCGGCCCGACGGGATCCGCACCAGCAACACCATGAGCAAGGCCAGCAGAGACGCGAGCGGCTCCGTGCCGTCGGGATCCGCCGCGCACCCGCAGCCGCCGCGCGCGGGCGGCAGGATGGTGATGAGCTCCACCTGTGCGTCGTCGTCGGGCGGCAGCCCCGCGGACTGGAGCGCGATGTCGATCGTGAGCGCGTCCCCCGCGGCCACGGTGCGTGTGAGTGTCTGGCCGAGGTAGCCCTCGGCGCTCGCGGTGATGGCGAGCTCCCCCGCCGCCACCGCAACCGTCGCCGTGCCGTCGGCGCCCGTCTGCACCGGGTCCACGCCGCTCACCTCGAGCACGGCGTTTTGAATGGGCGCGCTGGTGGCGTCATCGGTGACGCGCAGCGTGAGCTCTGCGGCGGAGGCCTCCGGCGCGATGCCGATCGAGGCCCACTGCTCGCCGCCGGCGGTGACCTGCACCTCGCGCGACGCCGGCGCGAAGCCCGCGAGCGTGGCGGTGAGCGTATAGGTGCCCGGGGGCAGGTCGAGGGACCAGTAGCTGTCGTCGGGGCGCGCCGTGGTGCTCGGGCCGCCGCTCACGCTCACGGTGGCGCCAGGCAGGCGCGCGTTCAACTCGCCGGAGAGCGACGCGTCCGTGGTGATGGAGAGATCCCACACCACGCCCTGCACCATGCCCGTGGCCGGCGGCGGCGGCGGCGTGACGGAGCCGCCGGACGCGATGTCGCGCAGGTCCGGCAGCAGCTCGTGCAGGTGGTCGCCGGGGCACGAGGTGCTCTGATCGGGGTTGTCGCGGTGGCCGATGACGGTGGTGTCGCCGATGGCGATGCCGTAGTGCGCGGCGATGGCGCCGATGGCCGCGCTGCCGCCAGCCAGCATCGCTGCTGGCGGCGTGGTGGCGCCGAGCCCGTTGCAGTCGCTCGTAGGATGGAAGCAGCCGACGAACACGATGCCGGCGTTGTTGGTGTTGTGATTGCCGGTGTGGGCGCCGAGGAACTGCGCCTCGCGCGCCTCCCAGGCGGTGCCGTCCGCGGTGACGGCCCAGTGGTAGCCGATGTCGCAGTAGCCCCGGCCGTCCATGTGGTACGCCTGAATGCCGCGCATCGCCGCCGCGTGATCGTCGGTGCTGCCGTCCGCCTGCAGCGCGCTCACAGAGTGGTGCACCGAGACCCACTCCTTGGTGGTGTTGGAGGAGCAACCGGCCGACGCGCGGGCGCCCCACGCCGAGCGCGGCTGCACGCCCGGCAGCGTGATCGCGCGCGTCACCTCGCTGCTGACGGCGCGAAGGCCGGCGGGCTCGAGGCGCTCGGGCGTGACCGCGGAGTACACGAGCCCATCGATCAGGTCCGCGTCGGCGACGGGGAGGCGGAGCTCGGCGGCGACGAAGGCGCCGAGGTCAGCGCGACCCACGCGCTGGCGGCCCTCACGCCAGCGCCACTGCACCGTACGCCACGTCGTCAGCGTGCCGTCCTCGCGGGTGCCACGCGCCTCGATGACGAGATCGTCGTCGCTGCGCTCGGCGGGCACGCTGAGCCACACCGCCACGCGCGTGGCGCCGCGCGGGGCCTCGAGCAGCGGGCTGTGCAGCCAGGCGCCTGCTTGCGCGAACACCTCGCCCAAGCGACCGGCGCCGACGAAGGCCTCGGGCGCGTCGTCACCCGCGGTCGGCGGCGGCGGCGGCGCGCCGCAGGCCGGCAGCACTGCGCCCGCGACGACCATGAGGAGCGCGCAGGGCAGGACGGAGCAGGAAACGCGGACCATGCGGTCATTCCCCCACGGCGGGTGGGACCCCAAATTGGATCCCCGACCGATGGTACCGCGGGGGTCACGCCGGGTCAGCGCCCACCCAAGCTCGCCGGTCACGCGTCGGCCGTCCCTCACTGCTGACCGGTCCCCTGCTCAAAGACGTAGACGAACGTCGAACCCGGCGGCAGCCCGCGCGCATCCGCGCCGGTGCTCGCGTCGACGACGAAGCTGCGCTTGAACGCGCCGGGCGGCAGCGGCACCGTCTCCACCTTCACGCGTTCGGCGCTGACGTTGTCGGCGCGCAGGTCGCCGCTCATGCGATGGAGCGTGATGGAGCGCGCGCTCGCGATGGGCAGCTCGATGGTGACGGGCGTGTAGCCGTCGTCGCTCGCGCGCGGGTAGCCGGGCACCCGGCGCGACAGCACGAACACCGACAGCCGCTTGCCTTGCCGTGAGGCGTAGACCGCGACCAGCGGCGCGTCGCTCACCCGCTTGCGCCGGCCGAACGGCTCGAGGTCGGCGGTGGGCGCGGCGACGGTGGAGGTAACGAGGAGGTCGCCGGTCGCGTGCTGGTTGAACAACGCCACCGCCAGCCAGGATGGATAGGGCTGGCCGCCCCGATACCACTCGGCGTGCGAGGTCCACAGCGGCCCGCGCTCGAAGGTGAAGAAGCTCTGCACCGTAAAGCCGCGCTCGGCCCGGGCAAGGAAGGCGTCGAGCGTGGCGGTGCCCGCCGCCAGGCTCTTCATCACCAGCTCCTGAGCCGCTGCCTGCTCGTCGGTGACGTGCTCGCCGTTCAGACCGTTGAGGGCGTAGCCCGGCCCGGCCTCGTAGGTGCCGACGTCGAGCCGCCGGCCGCCCTTGCTCAGAGCACGCGCCTCGCCGCCATGTCGAAGGGCATCGGGGATGGCGGTCTGGCTGACGTCGTTCAAAAGGTTGAAGAAGCTCGGCGCATCGAGCTTGGGCGGCCCTTCTCCCTGGTCCCAGCCGCCGTTGTAGGCGGCGATGGCCAGGTAGCGCGAGCCTGGCGACGTCGACGCTGCCTCCTGGCCGTAGTCGAGGCCGTTCCAGCCGCCGAGCACCAGGTCGACCTTGTCGTCGAGGTGCGCCGCCTGCCACCACGGGCTCGCGCGCAGCGTGGCGCGCACGTGCTCCTGGAACAGGCCGTAGACCTGGCCGCGCGAATATCTGCGGCCGGTGACGCCGTCGGTCATCTCCTCGAAGGTCCAGGGGAAGAACAGCCCGTTCCAGGTCTCGTTGCCGAGCTCGAGCAGCAGACGATCGAACTCGTCGGTCCAGGGCCGCGCCTGCCCTTGGCGCACGCGCTTGGCGGCCCACGGCTTGGTGGCCGGCGTGTCCTTCGCCGGGTCGAAGGGCGCCGCCAGGTACTCGACGAGCCCGAGCCACTCCTTTGGCGTCAGGTGTGGCTCGACCTGCAGCCACGGGCGCACCCCTGCCTGCTTCATCATCGAGAGCGCCTGCGGCAGCGTGTTGCCCTTGCCGGTGCCGTTGGCGAGCCCGCCGGCGTCCGTGAGCTGCGCCAGGTCGTAGCTCTTCCGCCCGGTCTTGATGAAGCCGTGCGTGCGCAACGACGAGACGTCAGCTCGTCGCAGCTCCTCCAGCTCGCGCGCGGAGTAGGCGAGCCACGGCGTGTCGGCGCGATAGACGCGCAAGTTGTCGACGTCGACGGTGCCGGTACCCGCGAGCTCGAGCACCATCTTGTTCGGGCGCGTGCCCGGCTGGACGACCGGCGGTGTGAAGGTGGCCGTGACCTTGCGCCACTCGCCGAACGACGCCATCGGTATCGCCGCCACGCGGTGGGGCTCGTCGCCGAAGAAGTCGGTGAGCCGGAACTGCACCGTGGTGGTGCCGGTCTGGCGCAGCCAGACCTCGACCGTGTAGGGGGTCCGCTCGAGCACCTCGTACCAGGTCTGATCGGTGCCCGAGTGATTGTACTGACCGATCTCGACCGGCTCGGCGTTGGTGAGCTGCACGTGCAGGTAGCTCTCGCCGGCGTCGGTCACCGGCGTGGTCGCCTCGTGCGGCATGAGGCGCCAGCTCGCGCGCGCATCCTCGTCGGGGAAGAAGCGCACGAGCCCAGGCAGGAACAGCCGGTTCTCGGTCTCGGCGTCCCACACGCGGTTCGAGCACAGGCGCGCGCGTGAGCCCTGGTACTCCTTCTTGCTCACCACCACGAGGTCGCCGGCCTTGATGGCCTCGCGCGGCGTCGCCGGCTGCCGGCTCAACACCGCCTCGAAGCCGCGATGACGCTCGGGCGCGTCGTCCGCGCGGACCACCACGTAGCCGGCGAGATCGCGAGCCTCTGCCGGCTGCCACTCGAGCGCGACCGCACCGTCGGGCAGCAGGCGGCCTTGCAGGCGCTGCGGAGCCGGCGGCGGCGTCGAGTCCTTGAGCGCGCGCGCGGCGCTGAATTCCTGCACCTGGTTCGCCGGCGTCCCCGAGCCGACCTCGGCCGGGCGCACGAACGACACCGCGTTCGACGCCGGCGACAGGTTGCCGCTCTCGTCGACCGCCATGACGGCGAACCAGGTCGGCACGCCGGGCCGGTTCCAGCGGTCCCAACGGAACACGAAGGAGCGGCGCTGCTTCGGCACCACCCCGCCCTCGCCGAACAGGCGCAGCCAGCCGCTCGCGCGAAACTCGGCGACGCGGTCTTCGCGCACCATGGCCATGCGGCCGTCGAGGACGCGGTAGACCTGCACGTCGGCGCCGTCGAGCGCCCCGTCGCGCAGCGTGTCGTAGAAGGTCAGCTCGTCGGCCGGCGCGACGACGCGGTCCGGGGAGTCGGCGCGCGCGATCCAACGAGTGCGAACCACCGCGGGCTCGAAGCCCGAGCCGGTGTCCCACAGCGAGTTGCCGAAACCGGTGATGGTGGCGCCGAGCGGCTCGATGCCGGCCTGCGCGACCTTGTCGGTGACGATGAAGCGCGCCTGGCGCGCGTCCTTGGGCGCGCCGCGCGAGTCGCATGCGAGCAGCGCGAGCGCCAAGGTGGCTGCGGCGACACGCACGTGCTGGCGCCCTCGCACCTCAGCGACGACGTCGACGCACGCCGAGCAGCAGCAGCGCCAGTGCTACCGGCGCGCCCGCGCCTGCGGTGCTGGCGCAGCCGCTGTAGATGGCGGAGCCCGCTACCCACTTCTCGACCTCCTCGGGCGGCTGCGCCGGCGGGTCGTCGTCGATCGGATCGGGATCGCCGCCAGTGGGGTTGCCGTTGGTCGGATCGGTGGGGTCGGTCTCGCCGCCGTCGAGGTTGCCGTCCTGGTTGCTGTCTTCCTCGCCGTCGCCCAGGCCGTCGCTGTCGCTGTCGGGGTTGAGCGGATCGGTCTGGCTGCCGGGGCGGCCCGGGTCGTTGTCGACGCTGCCCTCGTAGCCGCTCTCCACCTCGACGCCGTCGCCCACGCGATCGCCGTCGGTGTCGGGGTTGAGCGGGTCGGTCTCGTCGGTGCCGCGGTCGCCCGACAGGTCGAGGTCCTCGCCGGCGATGCAGGTGCTGCCGACGGCGCGGTCGCCGTCGCACAGGTGATCGTCGTCGCTGTCGGCGTCGGTCGGGTCGGTCTCGCCGGCGTCCTGCGTGCCGTCGCGATCGGCGTCCTCGACGCCATCGCCCAAGCCGTCACCGTCGGTGTCGGGGTTGGTCGGGTTGGTTTCGTCGGCGCCGGTGGAGCCGTTGTGGTCCTGGTCCTCGCCGCCGGTGCAGCCGACCGCCGCGGTGCCGTCGACGGGATCGGTGCCGGTGCCGTCGCACAGGCCGTCGCCGTCGGTGTCGGGGTCGAGCGGGTCGGTGTCGTTCTGGCCGTTCACCTCGACGCCGTCGCCCAGGCCGTCGTCATCGCTGTCGAAGTCCTGCGGGTCGGTCTCGCCCGGATCGACCACGCCGTCCTGGTCCTCGTCCTCCTGGCCATTGGCCAGGCCGTCGCCGTCGTCGTCATTGCCGAGCGCGCCGTTGTCGTCGGCCGGGAAGTCGACCGGGTCGCGGCCGTTCTCGCGCTCGCTGCCGTCGCCCTCGCCGCCGTCGTCGGTATCGAAGTCGGTCGGGTCGGTCTCGTTCTGCGAGGGGTCGAAGGTGCCGTCGCGGTCGAAGTCCTCCTCGCCGTCATCGAGCCCGTCGTCGTCGGTGTCGGCGTCGATCGGGCTGGTCTGCCGGCCCGCGCGACCACCGTTGGCGTCGACGGTGCCGGCGACACCCTCGGCGCCGTAGTTGCCCTCCATCACCTCGCGGAAGTCGGTCAGCAGGTCGTCGTCGGTGTCGGCGTCGTTCGGGTTGGTCTCGCTGGCGTCGCGCAGGCCGTCGTTGTCGGCGTCCTCCTGGCCCTGGCAGCCCGCCGCCGCGGCGCCGCTGACCGCGTCCGTGCCGTCGCCGTCGCACAGGCCGTCGTCGTCGCTGTCGGTGTCGAGCGGGTCGGTCGGGTTGTTGGCGGCGTCGCCGGGCAGGCCGCCGAAGAACTCGGTGCCGTCCTTGATGCCGTCGCCGTCGGTGTCGGGGTCGTCCGGGTCGGTGCCGACATCGTCCTCTTCCTGGATGTTCGACAGGCCGTCGCCGTCTCTGTCGAAGTCCTCGATCGAGACCACCACGAGCGTGAGCAGCACCGCGTCGCCGCCGGTCTGCACGCCGGCGCGCAGGTTGTCGTAGACGCCGTTGGCCAAGCGCCCCTGCAGGTTGAAGGTGTCGATGTCGAGGCCGTTCAGCTCGTCGCCGGTGACGCCGCTGATCTCGTTGGCGTTCTCGCTCGACACGCTCTCGTCGAAGATGTTGCCGCGCTTGTTCTTACTCTGGGCGTTTCCGGTGGTGCCGCTGTTGATGTTGGCGCCGGTGTTCACGTCGGATTGGGTGAGCTGCCAGATGTTGCGGTTGGACGCGCAGGTGCCGCGGCAAAGCGTGAAGAAGTCGCACTCGGGCAGGCCGCTGCCGTCGACGTCGTCGATGGTGCCGTTGCAGGGGCCCACCCCCGGTTCGCCAGGGAACTCGGTGTCGCCCTCGAGCGCCACGATGGTGGCCTGGCCGCCGTTGTTCGACATCTCGAAGGGCAAGAGCGGCGAGGAGGCGTCGTCGCCGATGAACTGGGTAAACAACAGGCCGTTGGCCACCTGCACCACGCGCGGCGCCGTGTCGGCCGGGTCGGAGTACAGCACGACGAGCGCGAAGGCGCCGACGTAGACGCTGCACGCCTGCGTGCCGGTGCCGCAGTTGCCGTTCGCGACCAGGTGAGGTGCGCCGGTGTTCACCGCCAGCGAGGCGATGCTGTACTCGCCATCGAGGCTGCCGAGGTTGGCGAGCGCGTCGGTCAGGTCGAGCGAGCACTGGAAGTAGCGGAAGCCGGTGCCGTCACCGACCGAGTCGATGGAGAAGCACGGGTCGTCGGTATCGGCGGCGGCGCCGCCGGGATCGGACGGCGTCGGATCGTTGGCCGCGAGCGTCAGGCTGCTGCCGTCGGGCAGGTTGAGCGTGACGTTGCGGTCGGGAGTGCCGTCCGTGGTCGAGCCGTACCAGAAGACGGCGCCAAAGGTGGCGGCCGCTCCGGCCGGCAGGTCCAGGCTGCCGCCGGCCGTGGCGAGCACGCTGGCGTTGTCGCGCACCACCGAGGCGCCGATCACCGCCTGCTTGAAGGGCCCGCGCGACTGCACGATCGGCTCGAGCGGCCTGCCAGCGAAGCTCTGCGCGAGCGCAACCGGCGCAAGCGCGAAGGCGAACACGCCGCACAGCACAGGGATCGAACGCTTCATGCCAAGCTCCAGGTCGCCGTCGACGACGAGTCGCCGAACAGCTCAATAGGATGCCGCACTGAACAGGGGAGGGCCAGGCAGATCCCGGGTCGGACGTGACGCAGATCGCGTGCAATTCCGGGCGCTTGGCCTCCGGCGATCGGCCGAGGCATCAGGGCACCTCGTCTTCGTCGTCCGTGGCAGGCGGCGGGTCCGCGATCGGCTTCTTGCCGCGCGGCGCCCCGTCGTCGTCGGTGGGCTCCTGGTCATCGCCCTTGGCGTCGTCGGCCGGCGCCTCCACCTCCTCGGTGGTCACCTTCTCGGGCGCGTCGACGATGCGGAACTCGACGCGGCGGTTCTCCGCCTTGCCCTCTTCGGTCGCGTTGCTCGCGATGGGCTTGGACTCACCGAAGCCCTTGGCATCGAGCCGGTCTTGCGCCACGCGGCCGAGGTCGATCAGGTAGGTGCGCACGCTCTTGGCGCGACGATCGGACAGGTCGAGGTTGTAGTCGTCGGCGCCGTCCGAGTCGGTGTGGCCCTCGATGAAGATGGCCGGGATCTCGGTGTGCTCGTTGATCACCTGCGCGATCTGGTCGAGCAGGTCGTAGCTCTTGGGCAGGATGCGGTCGGAGTCGAAGGCGAAGTAGATCTTGTCGTTGATCTCGATCTTCTCGCGCTTGACGACGACCAGCTTCTTCTTGCCCGCCTCGTCCGGGCAGCCATCCTCGTCCTCGAAGCCGTTCTTGACCTCGGGATCGTTCGGGCACTCGTCGGCGGCGTCCTCGATGCCGTCACCGTCGTTGTCGTCCTCGGGGCAGCCGTCGCTGTCTTGCCAGCGATCGATGTCCTCGGGGTCCATCGGGCACTCGTCGTCCTTGTCGAGGATGCCGTCCTTGTCGTTGTCGGGGTCGGGGCAGCCGTCCTCGTCGTCGTAGCCGTCCTTGTCCTCGGGCACGTCCGGGCACTCGTCGACCGCGTCCTTGATGCCGTCGTCGTCGCGGTCGTCGTCGCGCTGGTAGAAGCCGACGGCGGCGAAGCCACGCACGTCGGGCGCGCCGTAGTCGGGCACCAAGCCGGTGCCGGCGCCGAGCAGCAACACGATGGGCCCGGTGAAGAACTTGATGGCGGCGTTGGCCTCGACCGGGAATTCGTCCTGACTGCCGCCGAGGAACATGGGCGCGACGCGGCCGGCGACGTCGGTCGTGAACAACAGCGTGCTCGGCACGATGGTGATCTCGGCGCCGATGCCGTAGGTGAACTGGCTGCCCACCGTCAGCGTGTCGATCTCGGTCGGCGCCTTGAGCAAGAAGCCGACGTCAGCGCCGAGCCGGAAGTGCGTGGTGTTGAGGCCCACCGAGAACGCGGGCGTGACGTTCGGGATCTTTTCGCCGGCGAGGGCGCCCGCCCGTTGGTTGAGCTGCGCGATGGGGATGAGGTCGCTCTGCACGCGGAAGCTCGCGACCACGCCCTCGTTCCACGGCGTCAGCAGCGCCTTGGTCATGACGCGCAGATCGCCGGTTGTGAACTCGGAGAGGCCCTCGCCGTCGAAGCCGGCGCCGTTCAGGTACAGGCCCGGCGCGACGATGCCGATCTCGAAGCGATCGAACAGGCCGAGCGCGGCGGCCAGCTCGGCGTTGATCTGGTGCGCGACGATGGGGTCGCCGACCTGGTTGCCGTCGACGTCACGATAGACGAGCGGATCGTGCGCATACGAGAGCAACAGCCACGCCGACGGCACCAGGTGCGGCAGCACCGCCGGGTGGTTGGTGACGACGTAGTTGTGCGGGCCGGCCGCGGCCTCGAAGTGGTTGATGCCACCTGCGAGCGCAGGTGACGCCGCCAGGCTGGCCGACAACGCGAGCGCGAGGCCGAGGATCAGGTTGCGCATTGATCGGGCTCCCCTTGCACGCTCAGGCTTCGCGCGCCGCGTCATGTAGCGCAAGTTCCTGCACCGTTTGCGCGTTTCGGGGCCGGGCGAATCGGTCATGCAGCGGGAAATGCCTGGCTCTGCCAGGACTGTGCCAATCCCGCAGCGGGCGTATACTGCCCGTCGATCGTCGGCGTTCGGAGGATGGCTCGTGGAGCTCAAGCTCGTCCCCAAGCTGCAGCAGTCGCTGGTGATGACGCCCCAGCTCAAGATGGCGATCAAGCTGCTGACGCTCAACCACCTCGAGCTGAAGGACGCGGTGGCGCAGGAGTTGATCGACAACCCCGTGCTGGAGGAGGTCAACGACGACGTCAGCCGGGCCACCGCGACCGACGTGGAGGCCCCCGCCGGCAGCGCGCCGCCGCAGAAGGAGGGCGCCGCCGAGGTGTCGATGGAGGCGGGCCAGCAGCAACAGCAAGACGCGGGCGCCAACATCGACTGGGAGAGCTACGCCGACAGCTTCAACTACCTGCCGCCCGCCGCCGGCAGCGGCCGCGACACCCAGTTCGACGACCTGCCCGGCATCGACCAGACGCTGACGCGCGGCGAGACGCTCGAGGAGCACATCCTGTGGCAAGTGCGCATGAGCCACATGAACGACCTCGAGTGCCAGATCGCGGCGCGCTTGCTCGGCGAGATGAACGACGACGGCTTCCTCGACGCGGGACCGATGGCCTCGCCGGAGCCTGCGGCTGGTGCGCCCAAGAACGGCGCCGGTGAGCGGCACGACGACGAGATGTTGCTCGCCGATGGACCACCGCCGGAGCCGGCAGCCGACGGCACCGCCGGTGACGCCGCCGATGACGCCGCCGACGGTGCAGCCGAGCCAGAGCCGGCGCTGCTGGCCGACGGCCCGCCGGGCAAGGCGGCGCGCATCGACCCGGTCGAGCTGGTGGCGAGCGAGCTCGACGTGCCGGTCGAGTGGGTGGACGCCGTGCGCAAGCGCGTCATGCGCTTCGACCCCATCGGCGTGCTCGCGCGCGACCTGCGCGAGTGCCTGCTCGTCCAGCTCGAGGTCTGGGACTACGACGACGAGACGCTGGTGTGGCGCATCGTCGATCGCCACATGCGGGACGCGGAGCGGCACAACTTCGCCGCCATCGCGCGCGACGAGAAGACCACGCTCGAGGACGTGGGCGAGGCCATGCGCATCGTCGAGCAGCTCGAGCCTCGACCGGCGCGCAACTTCACCACACAGGGCTCGATGCCCGACAGCACGTACATCACGCCCGACGTGTCGGTGCAGAAGCTCGGCGACGACTGGATGATCCTGCTGAACGAGGACGGCCTGCCCAAGCTCAAGATGAGCAAGTTCTACGTCGACCAACTGCGCGCGGCGCAGGCAGCGCGCGCCGCCGGGCAACGGCTCGCCGCCGATCCGTCGCGCACGTACATCAAGGACAAGATGCGCTCGGCGACCTGGTTGATCCGCTCGATCCACCAGCGGCAGCGCACCATCTATCGGGTGGTCGAGAGCATCCTGAAGCACCAGCGCGACTGGTTCGACGGCGTCGGACCCTTGCGGCCCTTGATCCTGAAAGAGGTCGCCGACGACATCGAGATGCACGAATCGACGGTGAGCCGCGTGACGTCGAGGAAGTACGTGCACACGCCGCGCGGCGTCTTCGAGCTGAAGTACTTCTTCAACTCGGCCATCCAGACCGGCGACGGCGCCAACATCGCCGCCGAGGCCGTGCGCGACGAGATCAAGCGCGTAGTTGCCACCGAAGAGCCGAAGAAGCCGCTGTCGGACGCGCAGATCGTGAAGATCCTGGCCGAGCGCAACATCGAGATCGCGCGACGCACGGTCGCGAAGTACCGCGAGGAGCTCGGCATCTTGCCCTCCAACCGGCGCAAGAAGGTGTTCTGAGGGCGACGGCGCGAGCGCTGTCGGTAGACCGTACTCCAGAAATGTCGTGCAAATCCGGAGGTCGGTCGGCTCGATGACGCACCAACCCACCGAACCGACGCTGGCGCTCGCGACGGCAACCGCGACCGCGCCGCGGCGCGCCATCGACGATCCGCGGCAGCTCGACGACGAGCAACTGCTGGAGCTGCTGACGAGCTTCAACGCGCGCACGGTGGCGGTGGGCGCGGTGGGCGCCGCGGCCACCGCCGCGCTCGCGATCGCGCTGACGCCGATCGCGTGGTTCGCCGGGCTCGCGCTCATGCCCGCGGCCGTGGCCGGCTTCTGGGTGTCAAACCGCGCGGTGCAGCACGCGGCGGCCGCTCGTCTCGGCGTCACGTCAGGGTGCCTGCGCGCCGTCGAGCGCGCGTTCGACCGCGTGTCGCGCAACCAGGACGTACGCACGCTCAAGGCCGCCGACTGGGTGCGCACCGACTACGCGCGCATGGTGAAGCTGGTGCGCGCGGAGCTCGAGCGCGGCGCCGGCTGACGCCGGCTCGTTTCCCCGAGGTCACGGTCCGTGTTTGCCGCCTACGTCCCTTGACGCCTCGAGGTGCACCCCGCACGCTCGCGCCATGCGCGCCGTGCTCGTCGTCGCCGGCCTGTGCTCGCTCGTCATCGTCGCGGCCGGCTGCCCACCCGTCACTGCCGACGGTCCCGACGACGTGGGCGACGGTGGGTTGGACACGACCATCGACGCCGGTGACGGCGGCGGGGAGCGGGACGCCGGCGCGCCCGGCGACGACGAGATCGGCACCGGCCTCGCGGAGCTGCCGGTCGTCGGCGATCCCGGCACCGACGCCGGCACGCAGCCGCCCGAGGTGGTCGACGCCACGACGCTCGATGACCGTTTGCTGTTCGGCTACCAGGGCTGGTTCGCCTGTGAGGGCGACGGCTCACCGCTCGATCAGGCAGGCGACGGCTGGCGCCACTGGTCGCCGGGCGTCACGCCGGCCCCCGACAACGTCAGCTTCGAGATGTGGCCGGACACGCGCGAGCTCGACGCCGCGGAGCTGTGCCCTACCTCGATGTCCATGGTCGACGGTGCCAACGCCGGGCTCTACTCCGCGTGGAACGCGGCCACCGTCGATCGCCACTTCTCCTGGATGAAGGAACACGGCCTCGACGGCGTGCTGTTGCAGGAGTTCGTCGTCGAGCTCGAGCAGGGGAGCGCGCCGCGCGCCTTCCGCGACGGCGTGCTCGACAACGTGCGCGCCGGCGCCGAGGCGCACGGCCGCACCTGGGCCGTCATGTACGACATCTCGGGTGCGCCCGAGGCCGAGATCGGCGCGCGCATCATTGAGCACTGGAGCGCGCTCGAGGCGGCCGGTGTGTTGGCGTCGGAGCGCTACCTGCACCACGAGGGGCGGCCGGTGGTCGGCGTCTGGGGCTTCGGCTTCAACGACCGCGTTGGCACCCCCGCGCAAGCGAACTCCTTGCTCGACTGGCTGCAACAGGACGCTCCGGCGAGCGCGCGCGCCTTCGTCATCGGCGGCGTGCCCTCGCGCTGGCGCACGCTGACCGCCGACTCGTCGACCGACGCCGCGTGGGCCGCAGTCTACCGCCGCTACGACGTCATCAGCCCTTGGCTGGTGGGGCGCTTCGACGACGAGGCGAGCGCACGTGCCTACCGCGACGACGTGATGGACGCCGACGTCGCCGCAGCGCACGCGGCGGGACGGCGCTTCATGCCGGTGATCTTCCCGGGGTTCTCGTGGGCCAACCTGTTTCGCGGCACCGCGGAGAACATGATCCCGCGGCGCGGCGGGCGCTTCTGGTGGACGCAGTTCTACGAGGCCAAGAGCGCGGGGGCCGACACGTACTTCGGCGCCATGTTCGACGAGGTGGACGAGGGCACCGCCATCTTCAAGGTGGCCGAGACGCATTCGATGGAGCCGACCACCGGCGCCTTCCTCTCGCTCGACGCCGACGGCGAGGCGCTGCCGAGCGACTGGTACCTGCGGCTCGCCGGCGCGGCGACGCGCGTGTTGCGCGGCCAGGCTGCGCTCACGGTGAGTCGGCCGATCACGCCGCCCTGACCTGCTCCGGTCCTTCGGCCCAGAAGCAGGTGGCGAGAGCGCCCGTCGCCTCCCATTCGGATTCCCGGTTTTCAGCCGGCCTGGGCATGCTCGACGTTGCGCCAACCTTGGCGACGGATGAACGATGCCGTGACGTCGTCACGGGTCAAACGGACGCTTGATCGACGTTCGGCCGCTCGAGGCCGACGAACGTGGGCGCCGCTGCCGCAACCGCCGTCGATGGTGGCCGCATCGCGCGCGCCGCCATCAGGATCACGTAGAAGAAGCGACTTACCAGACCCGAGAAGGCGAACACCCACGCGATGATCGCCATGATGATGAAGCCCCTCGAGATCCAGGCCAGGAAGGGCAACTCGAACGTCTCTACCAGGCGGTACGTGCAGACGCAGTACATGCCGAGCGGGAACACCAGGCCCCAATACAGCGGGTCGTAGGTGAACTTCACGTGGCGCACGGCGTGGCGCCATACACCGAGGATGACCAACATCGGAATCCACCAGGTCGCGGTTGCCCAGTAGAGAATCGTAAAGCCCTTCACGAAGGGACGAAGCGAGACCATCATCGGCGAGTCGCCCGTGGCGGCAACGAGCGCGGTGCCAGCCAGCGTCGAGATCGCCATCGCGCCCATGTTGATCCAGTAGGGCGGCATGAAGTCCCCGGGCGCGAACCGGAAGAAGGTGTAGCGGTAGAAGATCAGCGAGATCATCCAGATGTAGAGCATGCCGCCGCACAGCCAAAACGACGTGAGGAAGAAGAGCGCGGCGTCGCGATCACCGAGACGCTCCGGCAGAACGAAGCAGCCCAACGTGCAGATGGACTGTGTGGCGACCACGCCCACCAGCCAGCCGCCGTTGATGCCCTCGGCCAGCGTCGGCTTGTCTTCGCGGATGCTGAGTGCGACGAAGACGGTGTACGTGCAGATCACCCAGAGTAGCAGCGCCACAATCCACAGGCCGAACGCGATGTCCATCGCATGCCGCAGCAGCACGAACTGCGAGCCGAGCACCGACGTCGCCGCCACCGAGGTGAAGAAGCCCGGGCCACGCTGGTGACTGGCCCAGTCGGCGAGGAACTGTTTGCGAAACAGGATCACACGCGCGGCCGTGGTACTCCACAGCGAAACGTACGCCACTACGTTCACCCAGAAGAGGAACGTCGACAGGCCATGCAAGCCCATGACGTGACTCGCGATGGATACGATCCCCGTAGCCATCGACATGGCGAAGTAGGCCGGGTGCAGCGCCGCGAGCCGCTCACTGACGTGGCGGCGTAGCCGTCCGGCCATACCTCTTGAGATTGAGGCGCTGGCCTCCACACCATGCACGGTAGTGAGGATCCCGTCAGGCATCTATCCACCCGCGTCTGATGGGTACGTAGGATGGAACAGCAGCCCCTTGTCGGTGTTCGTCCTACGACCAGGGATGCTCGAGCCGTGGGCTACGCGCTACTGCCCCTGATCGACCTCGGCGTCCATGGCGCCCCGCAGGTAGGTGAACGAGCCGATGACCCAGCTGGCGGTTCCCAGTCCGAGCAGAGCGAGGGTGGCCCGACCGAAGGGGACCGCATTCTGCAGCAGCAGATCCCCCATGTCGGCGCTCAGCCCACCGGAGAGGCACGCCACGCAGTACAGCACGACGGCGACCATGGTGACGACGTAGCCGACCACGACCATTCGCCTGCCACGGTGCTGCAATGCCTCTGCGCGCGAGAGCGGCGGGTGCGGAGCTGAGACGACCGGAGCCATTGTCAACCTCCACTCGGGCGACGAGGGAATGTCCGTGGCAGGAACTGGGTGTGTTGATGCGGTTGCGTTCATAGTGAGGAAAGGATGCCTCCGATCGTTTCTCCGCGGTATCCGCGGGCGTCCTAGGGCGTTGTGCGAATGATGATGCTGCCGGCGTCGGTATTTGTCCGACGCGTGTCAGGCGCTACGGACGTCGGCGAGCCGCGGCACGTCCGTCGCCACGCCGGCGACGTCGTGGGCTGGGGTGGGTATCGTCGCACGAGCGGAACGTCCGTGCGTGAACCACAGCGCCAAGCCGGTGAAAACGCCGCCACCAATGATGTTGCCGACCGTTACGGGGATCTGGTTCCACAGCCACCAGTCCGAGACGCTGATGTCCGCGCCCATCAGCATGCCGGTCGGGATGACGAACATGTTGACGACGGAGTGCTCGTAGCCGTGCGCAAAGAAGATGGTGATGGGCAGCCACATCGCCGTGATCTTCCCGACGGTCGAACGCGAGACGAAGGCGAGCACCGTCCCGATCGTCACCATCCAGTTGCACAGCACCGCCTTGACCAACGACGCAGTCCAGCCGGGAGCGCCGTGGTGCACGTAGGCGATGGTCTTCTTGGTCGCGATGGCGCGTGTGACCTCGGCAAGCTGGCCACCGTCGTCGTGGCCGGCGTAGGTGACGGCGAACCAGAACAACACCGCATACCCGAGGCTGCCTATCAGGTTGCCGACGTATACCCAGAGCCACGAGCGCCCGAGCTCGACGATGCTGATCCGGCCCGCGGCCACCGCTTGCGGCATGAGCGCGAAGTTGCCGGTAACGAGCTCGAGCCCGAGCAGCACCAGGATGACGAAGCCGACCGGGAAGAGAAGCGCGCCGACGATTGCCGGCAGGCCCTGCGCCAACACCACGAACACCAAGGACGTCGCGATGCCGAGGATCGCGCCCGACATCGTGCCGCGCAGCACCATGTCCGTGACGCCCAGGTGGGCCTTCTTGGCCGCGGCGGCGACGGTCGCCTCGACGAGATCAGCGGGTGTGACGTTGTCCATTCGGTGCACCGCGATGGGCCCGCGGCGCTCGACGGAGCGTCGAGCAAGGGACCAACGGCGAGGATGCCGGCGCATTGCGCCGCCGAGTATCCAGACACGGCCTACCGTGCCGTAGGAAGCGTGCCCGCACTGCCATCGGAGTTTCTCCTACAAGGGCCGTCAATCGTCAGCCGACCAGCCCATTGCGCACCGCGTACTGGATGATCTCGGCAGTGGACTCGAGCCCCATCTTCTCCAGGATGCGGGTGCGGTAGGTGCTGACGGTCTTGACGCTGAGGTCGAGCCGCTCGGCGATCTCCGTCACCGACTTCGCGGCGGCGAGCAGCAGAAACACCTCGAGCTCTCTCGACGACAACGACTCGTGGGGGCTGCCGGGCTTGGCAGCCTTGCCCCCTGCGAGGTGGTCGGCGAGCTGCTCTGCCAGTGCCTCGCCCAGGTAGCGTCGGCCGGTGCGGACCGTGCGGATGGCGCGGAACAGCTCCTCGTCGGCGGCCTGCTCCTTGGTCAGGTACGCGGAGGCGCCTTCCGCGAGCGCACGCATGACGAACTGCCGTTCGCCGTACATCGACAGCATGATGACCGGTAGGTTGGGCCGCACCTCCTTGAGCCGCGGCAGCGCGCTGAGGCCACTCTCCGCTCCGAGCGCGACGTCGAGGATCAGCACGTCCCATTCGGCGGCCTTGACCGCCTGCAGCAGCTCGCGGGACGTGGTCGCCTCCCCAACCACGACATCGGGAAACTCGCCTTCGAGCATTCGTTTCAAGCCGGTCCGCACGATCGAGTGATCGTCCGCGATCAGGATCCTCATGGAGTCGACTCCTTCGCGGTCGTGGGCTCGCGTGGCTCCGTGGGTCGCCGCGGGATGGTCAAGGTGATGGTGGTTCCTGCGCCAGGGGCTCCACGCACCGTCAGCGAGCCTCCGATCAAGCGGGCGCGCTCGTGCATGCCGAGGATGCCGAGCGAGCGGGGGCCCTCTGCCGCGGCCGCATCGATACCCCTACCGTCGTCGTGGATGGTCAGCGTCAGGGCGTCGTCGCGCTCGACGAGGTCCACCGTCACCACCGAGGCGCCTGCGTGACGGATGACGTTGGTCAGCGCTTCCTGCATCACGCGGAACACGGTGGTCGCGACCAGGGTCTCGACCGGCTCCTTGAGGCCCTCGATGTGGAGCGGGATGGCGAGGCCCGCCTTCTCCTCGCGGTCGCGCGCCAGCCAGTCGAGCGCCGCCCCGAGCCCGAGCCGGTCCAGCACTGGCGGGTGAAGCTCGGACGAGATTCGCCGCACCGAGTCGATCGCGCCGTCAACGTGCGTGTTCATGTCCTCGAGCGCGCGCAGGCTGCCGCCTTCAACGCCTTCGGCGGTGCACAGGCGGCGCACGCGCGCCAAGTCCATCTTGAGGCCCGTGAGCATCTGCCCGAGCTCGTCGTGGAGCTCGCGCGCGATGCGGCCGGCCTCTTCGTCGCGCACGGTTTGCAGCCGGTGGGAGAGCGCGCGCAACCGATCTTGCGCGTCGCGAGCCTCCTGCTGCCGCACCGCCAGCGAGTCCGCCATGTTACCGAACGAGACCGCCAGCTCGCGCAACTCGCCATGGCTGCCGGGAATGGGCGCGCGCGCCGACAGGTCGCCGGCGCCGAAGCGGCGCACCGCCCGCGTCAACGCGCGCAACACGCGTAAAACTGAAAACTCGGCTGCGAGCATGGCGGCGACGATGGCGAAGACGGTGACGAGCACGAGCCCGATCAGCGTGCGATAGAAGGCAAGGTCCGCCGTCGCCCGCACGCGGCCGTACGGTAGCCCGGCGATCACGAAGACACCCGTCATGTCGGTCATGGGTGTTGCAACGAAGTAGCGTGGTGAGGAGGGCACGCCGATGTCGAGCACGGCGCCGTGCGGTCGATGGAGGGTGTCGGCGAGCGCCGGGTTGATCCTCCCCTGCTCTGCCACGAAGTCCCCCGATCCGCCGCCGGAGTGGGCGAGCAGGTGCCCCTCGCGGTCGGCGATGAGCAACGAGTAGTCGGCCGGCAGGTTGGCCTGTTGCGCCAGTTGGTCGAGCCAGCCGAGCTCGACGGCGACGAAGGCGACGCTGCACACCTCCCCCGCTGGGTCACGCACCGCGTAGGCCTGATGCAGCACGGGGCGCCCGACGAAGCCGAGCGTGTAGGTGCCGGTCTCCACCACCGTGGATTCGAACGCGCGCTCGAAGGCGGTGTTCTCCCGTAGGGTCGCCACGCGCGTGAGCGGTGCGGCGCTGCACAGGACGTCGCCAGTAGGCGACGCGACGCCGATGTTGGCGAACTGCGGAAAGCCGCTCAACAGCGCTTCCAGGTAGTCGGGGCACACCAACGGCGCCGTAGGTCGCGGTTCGCACGCGAGGGTCTTGCCAAGCCTACGCAAAAGGCTCCGGCCACCGTTGAGCTCGTGCGCATGCTCCCGAGACGCCAAGCTGCCGAGGTGACGCGCCTCAGTCTCCATGCGGGTCATCGCGGCGGAGCGCTCGCGCTCGGCCGCGAGGAAGATGAACAGGATCGCGGGCACCGTGGCGAAGCTGACCAACAGGATCAGACGGCCGCGGAGCGTGGACGCGAACGCCGACGCGATCCACGCTGCCGTCGAAGGGCGCGGGCTGGCGGTCGTGGTCTCCCCGGTGTCGGTCACGGCGCGCGCAGTCTACCGTGGGCACGGCGCCGTGTACCTACCGCGTTCATGGCAGCTGGTAGCGCACCACTTGCGGGCGATCGACGCAGAACTGCCGAACCCAATCGAACGCGGCGTAGAAATCGTCGATCGAGTATTCGGTCATGCTGTCGGCGACGCGTGCGTCCTCGATCTGCGCGTAGATGTCGTCGGCAAGCGCCGGCAGGTCGAGCGCCTCGAAACTCGCGATCTCGTCGGCGATGACGGCCTCGTACTGGGCGCGACACGACTCCGAACCGACGCAGCGCTGCAATAGCCAGCCGGCGGGCGCGTACAGGTCGACGAAGTCACCGGCATAGGGCTTCATCGCCATGTCCATGCCCCACGGCAAGAGCGAGAACAGGCCGCTCGCGGGCTCGTGGTAGAGCCGGTAGTTGTTGGGACCGAACTGCGTGTAGGCGTAGCCGTCCCACTGGTTGACGATGCCCTCCCACGCCGAGAAGCGCAGAAAGCGATCGGTGTCGAGCACCGCGCTCACGTCGGCGAGCAGCGTGTCGTCCTGCGCGGCGTCGACCGCGGCGAACAGCGCGGTCAGGTCGCTGCGGTCATTCAGCAGCTCATTGGTCTCGAGCTCGAACCCTTGCTCGTTGCCGGGAAACCAGTCCTGGCCGAGCTCCTCGTAGACGTTGCCGGAGTCATCGGCAAACCAGCGACCGATGAAGCGCTTGTCCTCGGTCTCGACGTTCAAGTACAGGCCGTAGCTCTCGCCGTTGACGTCGACGGTGACGTGCGCGGCGCGCGGCGCCGGCAGCCCCGCGGCGCGAAAGCCCGTGTAGACAAGGCGCTCGGTCACGCACGAAGGATCCTCGAGGAAGCCGTTGAGCGTCAGGCGCTTTTCGCCGGGCAGCTCCTGGCCGGCGACGAAGGCGTCGGTCTTGATCTTGAACGCGGCCTTTTGGCCGAGCGGGCGCTGGGTGGCCTCGCCCTTCAGGTGGACGCCGACGTTCGCCACGGTGACCTCGCCGCTCGGCAGCGCAACGGTCAGGTCGCCGGGGGCATAGGTGGTGGGGTCGGCGTCGAGCGCGTCGATCGAGGCCTGCGGCAGCACGATCGAGAGGTGCAGGATGCGGGTCTCGTCGAAGAGCTGCGCGCTCAGGTCGGGCTCGCCCTCCCCCTCGCCTTCACCCTCACCCTCACCTTCCCCTTCGCCTTCACCTTCCCCTTCACCGACGTCGCCTTCGCCTTCGCCCTCGCCCTCACGAGCGGGCGCGCTCGGGCAAGCACCGAGCAGCACAACCACGGCAGCCAGCACCACGACTGGGCATCGCACCATGGTGGGATGATAGCGCGTGGGGAACGCGCGCGACCGCTACTTCGCCAGCACGCCCGCAAACAGCGGGTCGGCGGCATAGTCGCCCGCAGCCTTCTCGAGCACGCCGGTGACGCGCGAGCAGTAGAGCGCGCTCGCGCTGCCCGCCGGCCGGTGGTTGCCGCTCACGCCCATGCCACCGAAGGGCAGAAGCCCGCTCGCGTTGTTGGTGGAGCGGTTCCAGTTGAACAAGCCCCACGGGGCGGCCTCGACGAAGCGCTCGAAGCGCGCGCGCTCGGCGCTGAACACGCTGAGCGACAAGCCAAAGGTGCTCTTGCACGCGCGCTCGAGCGCCGCGTCGTCGTCGTCCACCACCTCGAGCGCGACGTCGGGCGCGAACAGCTCGGTGTCGCGGTAGCGCAGCACGTCGGGCGCGGCGCCGGGCTCCACGCGGTGCAATGACGGCGTGACGAAGGCGCCACCGTCGACGGCGCGCGACTGCACCAGTGGCACCGCGCCCGCGCGCTCGGCACGCGCGAGCGCGGCGTGGAAGTCGCTGCGCGCCGACAGCGTGGCGAGCGGGCCCATCAGCGTGCCCTGGGCGAACGGATCGCCCGGCACCACGCGCGACAGCGCAGCCTCGAGCCGCGGCACGAACGAGGCCGCCATGCGCTTGGCGACGACGACGCGCGAGGTCGCCGTGCAGCGCTGGCCGGTGGTGAGGCAGGCGCCGAGCACGATCTCGTGCAGCGCCTGCTCGAGGTGCGCGTCGTCGAGCACCACGGCGATGTTCTTGCCGCCCATCTCGAGCGCGAGCAGCTTGTGCGGTTGGTCGAGACAGGCCTCCATGATGCGCCGGCCGCCATCCCAGGAGCCGGTGAAGGCCACGGCGTCGACGTCCTTGTGCCCGACCAGCACGCCGCCCACCTCGCGCGTGCCCACCACCAGGTTGACCGCGCCGTCGGGCAGGCCGAGGCGCTGCAGCAGCTCGACGTAGATCTGCCCCGACAGCGGCGTCACGCGGCTCGGCTTCAGGATCACCGAGTTGCCGGCGAGCAGCGCAGGCATGACGTGGGTGTTCATCAGGTGGATCGGGTAGTTCGACGGTCCGATCACGGCCATGACACCGTGCGGACGCCACACCGCGCGGCCGGGAGCGCCCTCGAGCGCGAGGTCGGGCAGGCGCTCGTGCGCGGCGATGCTCGCACCGAGCTTGGCGACGAGCGACTGCGCCTCGCCCTTCGACTCGCGGATCGGCTTGCCCATCTCGAGCGTGATGGCCTCGGCGAGCGCGTCGACGAGCGCGGGCGGCGTGTCGGCCAGACGCAACAGCGCCGCCTTGCGCTCGGCGTAGGGCACCTTGGACCAGGCGCGGTAGCCCTTGCGCGCGGCCGCCACTGCGGCGTCGGCCTGCGTGGCGTCTGCGCTGGCGCCGCGCCACACCACCGCGCCGTCACGCGCCGGATCGTGCGAGGTGAACGCTGGGCCAGCGCCGGCGATCCAGGTGCCGCCGATCAGGTTGCCGCGGTCTCGGGTGTCGAGGGTGGAGGCGCGGGGCGTCGTCGAGGGGGTGATCATGGGGGCGCACGCTAGCGCGCGCCCGGCGGCGGGGAAACCTGAAGGGCGCGCGAGGGTGCGGGGCGCTCAGGGCGCGAAGCGGCTGGGCTCGCCGGTCAGTGCCGTGGTCGGGTCGCGCAGGCGCACGACGACCGCCTCGCCCCAGCTCGGCATGGTCGCAGGCGAGATGTGCAGCGTGCTGTCGTCGTCATTGAAGAAGGGCGGGAGGTACCCGTGCTCGGTCAGCAGTGGCAGGGAGTCCACGGCGCGCACGGCGCCGTCCGACGCAGGCTCCTCACCGGGCTCGAGCAGCCAGACGTCGAGCAGCACGCGCTGCCACGCTTCACCCGCCAACGAGGTCTGGAACATGATGTCGGTGACCGCGACCGGGGGCGGCGGAAACGGATGCGCCAGGTCCGTGCAGTAGCTACCGCGGGTCTCGAGCGTCGCAGCCTGGACAAAGGGTGCCGCAAGATCCTCTGCGGCGAGCGCGGCGGGCGCATCCTCGGGGGCGACCACCACCAAGCCGTCCACGTCAGGGCCAGGGGCCGAGATGCTCCACTGGGTGCCGACCTCGAGATCCGTGGGGACCCGGATTGCCGTCGAGGTGTTGGTGGTGACCACCACCTCGACGTCGCGCGCCGTCTCCGGCTGCCCATAGGTCTCGATGCGCACCGCGTCGAGCACGCCGGTGATCCACCACAGCCCGCCGGGCGCCGCCTCGAGGACCATGGCTTCACCGAGGTTGCTCTCGGGCGTCAGTCCTTGGCCCAAGGCGAAGGTGTCGACACACTGAAACGCACAGCCGACGCCTGCGTACGTGGCAACGAGGACGAACACCGCGGCGTGAACTCCCAAGCGCACGTCAGCATCCTGCCAGGACCGACACCGCTGCGCGACCGGGTCGATCTGCCCCTCGGCTATGACGGCGCGGCGCCTTGTAGGCTGCCTGCGCCCGGTGCTAGGTCACCACCGATTGGGGGCCGGCCAAGGCGATGATCTCGGAGACGCTGCGCGCGCGCCCCGGCACCGTCCGCGTCCGCTACGGCCAGCCGCTCTCGACGACGGGCCTGACCGAGGACGACGCTCGTGCGCTCGCCGATCGCGCGCAAGCGATCGTCACGGAGATGTACGCGGCGCTCGGCGAGCCGGAGGCCACGGCTGAACCTGCCGCCGCCGAATGACAGATGCGTAGAGCGATGCGCGCGAGAGACACTGCGCCAGGTGCTCGACTCGCCGGCTCGTAGCCGGGCGCTATGCTCGCTGCGTGTCCAAGGATCCACCGCTCCCTGACGCTATCGACGTCGTCATCGACGGCGAGCTCGACCTGCACGTCTTTCATCCAAAAGACCTGCGTACCCTGATCCCCGACTACCTCGAGGAGTGTCGACGGCGCGGCATCGTGGCCGTGCGATTGATCCACGGGCGTGGGACCGGCGCGGTGCGCGACTCCGTGCACGCGCTGTTGCGCCGCTCTTCAATCGTCGTGTCGTTCCGCCTCGCCGGAGCCGAGCGTGGCGGCGCCGGCGCCACCCTCGTCGACCTCGCGCCTTTGGAGCCGGGGTCGACGTAGGCACGTGCCAGCCGTACAAGGAGCGATGCGCTTCCTCGGCGGCCCGGCCCTCGTGCTCGCGTTCGCGCTCGCTTGCCCCGCGAGCTCCGGTGAGGGTGAGGGTGAGGGTGAGGGGGAAGGTGAAGGTGAAGGTGAGGGTGAGGGGGAAGGAGAGGGAGAAGGAGATCCGGCGCCGGGCTTCGGCATCATCTCGGGTGCCTGCGACATATTGGACGCGGAGCTCACCAGCGCGCAGCCGAGCTTCTTCGCCGACGTCGCGATCGACTTTGGCGCCAATCCCTATGATGACGCCGACCTGGAGCTGCTGAGCGCTGGCGCGCAAGAGATCATCACGGACGGGAACGCGGGAGGAAGCTCGGTCGTCTCGGAGGCGATCACGTTCGACTTGTTGGCCCGCTGCGAGGGCGCGTCGTTGATCAAGACCGAGAACGAGATCGAGTACACGGTCGCAGACACCAAGATTACGGACTTCACGGTGGCCATCGACGGCGTGGTCGTCGCGGTGAATCCGGTGCGCACCTTCGTGTTTCCCGCCGGCAGTCCGCTGACCTTCGTTAAGGCGCTGCGCCGCCTGGAGGGCAAGCTCGACGACGTGCTCATCAGCAGCGCCAACGTCGCGCCCGCAGACGCATGGAGCAAGCAGATCATCGCCGTCATCGCCGCAGAGCCCGAGCACGTGCAGGTCGTCCGGGACGTGTGGGACTCTCTGGATGCAGTCACTCGTCACGACACCATCGTCTACGTCTACGTGACGCTCGGCGACGACGCCTTCATCGCGGCGAACTGACCGCGGTCACGCTGGCCGGCGCAGGTTACCCAACGTGCTCGCGACAACTCCGAACGCCGCGCGAGCGCTTCTTAGGGCTCGTAACGGCCGAGCTCACCGGTCACAGCCGTGGCCTTGTCGCGCAGCCTCACCACCACCGCGCCGCCCGCGGTTGGCAGCGTTGCAGGAGAGATGTGCAGCGTGGTGTCCTCGGGGTCGAACAGCGCCGGAAACAGATCCAGCTCTGAACCGAGGTGCTGCGAGTCGACGGCGCGCACGACGCCATCCGGCGTTGGCACCTCCCCATCCTCGAGCAGCCACACGTCGAGGAACACGCGCGCCCACCGGTCACCCGTCAGTGACGTTTGAAACACGAGATCCACGACGCTCACTGGCAACGGAGGAAACGGATTCGTGACGCTTGTGCAGTAGCTATGGGTGGTCTGCAGGGTGCCTGCCCGGACGAAGGGCGCAGCCAGGTCTTCCGCGCCGAGCGGTTCGGGCAGGTCCTCAGGCGCGATCACCACCAAGCGGTCTACGTCCGGGCCAGGCGCCGCGACGCTCCACGTCGTCCCAACCTCGAGATCCGAGGGCACGCGAACCGCCGTCGAGGTGTTGGTCGCGACGACGACCTCGACATCGCGGGCCGTCTCCGGTTGCCCGTAGGTCTCGATGCGCACGGCGTCGAGCGCGCCGGGGATCCACCAAAGCCCACCTGGCGGCGCTTCCCCAGCTGACGCAGCCCCGAGGTTGCCGTCGGGCGTCAGGGCCTGGTCGACCAGGAAGTTGTCGACACAGCAGCCAGCGCCCGCGAGCGTGGCGGCGAGGACGAGCACCACAGCATGAACCCCCAAGCGCACGCCAGCATCTTGCCAGGCCCGACGCTCGTGCGCGATCGCGTCGCGTCGACGGTCGACCAAGGCCCCCCGCGCGCCGTAGCGGCACGCCACCCGGCACCAATTGCCTTGGAGGTACTACACCCTGAACGAGCGTCACGCCCAAGCCCACACCCACCGCGCTTCGTAGTGGCACCAAGGGGCGGGGAGCAGGGGTTGTCGACGCGGCGCGCCCGCAGGCCCGCACGACGCCCAAGGCTGCGCCACCCCGCGTGACGACGCCAACCGCAAGCCGGCAGCCCTGAGGCACGAACACAGCTTGCGCGAGCTGCCCGCCGCCGAGCGACACCAACGACAACGGCTGGCGGCGGCCGCGCGAGCGAGCACGACGCCAAAGGGGCCGAGGACCAGCGCCGCGTCGGCGACCCCTGCTCCCCGCCCCGCCGCCCGAACCTCGTCCGAGACCCGCGCAGCCTCAGAACGCCACGCGAAGCGCGACCCCGGCATCGACCAACTGCGTGGGCACGACGAGCCCATCCTCGAGCCCAGGCACGAACGGCAACGGATCGATCTCGAGCCCAAGCCGCATCTCGCCCACCTGCCCCCAGTGCGCGGCCACGAAGGTGTTGACCGTGACGTAGTTGAGCATGACGAGCGCGAAGTCGAACCGGCTCACCACCGACCTGTCGCTCAGGTTTGCGATGGTGGACACGGTGAAGCTTGCCTCGTCCCAGGTCCACGGGCCCTGCAAGAGCGCGTAGCCCGCGACGTAATGGCGCCCGAGGTAGAAGGGCGTGAAGGCGCCGTTCAACGCCAGGAAGGGATAGAGCTCCGCGTCGTCGTAGCCGACCTGGTTGAAGAAGTACTCGCCGCCCACGACCACGCTGTCCTGATCGCTGTACTTGATCGAGATGTCGCCGCCGGCGACGCCGCGGAAGTACCACTCGCCCTCGGTGTCGACCTCCTCGGGGAACACGCCCTCCTCGAAGTCGAGCTCGCCCTTGTAATACTTGCCATCGAGGCCGCGCTGGAAGGTGCCCTCGGCGCGCAGGTCGAACAGCCACAGGCCGAAGCTGGCGTCGCCGCCGACCTTGAGCGGTGCGTCCTTCCTCACCAACGTCGACAGCGCCAGCTCCATCTCGCCGATCACGAACTCGGCGCGCGCCGCCACGCCGCTCTGCTCGAGCGACTCGATGCCGCCGAGCACGCCGAGCAGGTAGAGGTTCCAGCCGAGCGCCTCGAAGGGGAAGTGCAGCTTGAGCAGATCGACGCCGGTGCGCGTGTCGACGAAGTCGAGCGAGTCGCGCGTGCGCTGGTTGACGAAGTCGGTGGGGTTCCAGAAGCGACCCGTGCCCCAGCGGATGCGCTGCTTGCCGACGGTGACATAGGCGACGCGCCCGAGGTCGAACTTGAGCCAGGCCTGATCGAGCAGGATCTCGAAGGGCACGCGCTCGCGACCGAACAGGTCGGTGTCGCCCTCCTTGACCGTGTAGTCGTAGGCCAGACGGAGCTGGCCGAAGCCGCGCACGCGGTCGGTCGGCCGCACGTCGAGGTACGCGTCGAACAGGCTCGGCGCGGACAAGGGCGCCTCGTCGAACGACTCGTCCTCGCGCCAGCCGAGGTTGGTGCGCAACAGCAGGTTGCCGCCGACGTCGAGGTGGTCGTCGGCCTGCTCGAGCAGGCTCGGCGTGGGCACGGGCGTCGCGGCGGGCGCCATCGGCGCGTCGCCGAAGATGGCGTCGTCGCGCGCGCTCGACCCGTCAGCCGGCTCCTCTGCGCCGCCGAACATCTCGGCCTCGCGCTCCGCGTCTCGCTCGGACTTGTCCTGCGCAAACGCGGGCACCGTGACCATCAACAGCGTGAGCAGCAAGATGCGCACGACGTCACCGCGACTTCGACTCGAGCCAGGCCTTGGTGAACAGGTTGGCGTCGAGCGGCCGCAGGTCGACGTCGCGGATGACGATGAGCGAGCTGTTGCCCTTCTCCACCTCGTCGTAGATGCGGATCTCGCCGGGGAAGTAGACGTCCGCCTTCTTCGACTCCGAGAACACCTTGTTCCACTTCGGGTAGTAGGTGGTGCGCAACAGCTTGCCCGACAGCGCCTTGTCCTCGCGCTTGAGCACGTTGCCCGAGGCGACGTCGAGCCACAGGTCGACCAGCGGATAGGCGACGTCGGCGTCGGCCTTGGCGGTGAGCGCCAGGTGGTGCGCCTCGAGCTTGCCGAGCTTGTCGGCGGCGACGTACTTGGGCGTGTACTCCTTGGCGAGCCGGCTCTCGTCGAAGTCCTGGCGGTTCGAGCTGGTGCCGCCGATGCGCTCGCGCTCGGTGCGCCGCTCCCACTTGCCCACCGTGGGGTCGTAGAAGAACAGGTTCTTGTCGAGCCGCAGGTAGCCCTTGCCCGCCTCGGTCTTCGGCTTGGTGAACAGGATCATCAGCTTGTCGTCGGCGTCACGCCGGAAGAACGCCACCTCGAAGGCGGTGTCTTCCTTGCCGCGCTCCTTCTGCTCCAGGTACGCGGTCGAGCGGTAGTCGCCGGTGTTGGCCTGGCGGTCGTCGATGACGGCGAGCATCTGCACCAGCTCGGCCTCGGTCGGCACCGCCAGCGCGTGCGCGCTCGGCGCGACGGCGGCGATGATGACGGCGGCGAACCAGGGGACGTCGTTCTTCATGGGCTCCTCACTCCGCGCTCTGCATGGCGTTGACCGGGGTGATGCGCGCGGCGCGCATCGAGGGGAACAGGGCGGCCACGGCGGAGATGGCGGTCAACGCCACCACCGCCAGCACCACGTCGACGGCGCGCGGCACCAAGTGCAAGGCGTCCGACAACAGCACGGCGCGCACCGCCACCGACTCGAGCGGGATGTGCGCGGCGTCGACCAGCGAGGCCACCAGCGCGCCGGTCGCGCCGCCCGCACCCGCGGCCAGCAGTCCGAGCAGCGCGGCCTCGCACAGGAACAACAACAGGATGCGGCCACGCTGCATGCCGATGGCGCGCAGCGTGCCGATCTCGCGGGTGCGTTCGCGCACGGCGATGGTCATGGTGTTGGTGATGCCGATGACGATGACCACGGCCAAGAGCGCGATGAGCGCGAACGACATGGCGCGCAGGCCCGCGATGATCTGCACCAGGAAGGACGCCTCGTCTTCCCACGTCGAGACGTCGAGCTTGGCGCCGGTCCAGTCCTCATTCGGCACCGTCTGCAAGAGCTTGATGAAGAACGGCTGGCCGTCGTGCTCGAGCTGCGCGTAGCCCTGCTTGTCGAGATAGGTGCGCAGCTCACCCATGGCCGCCTCGCTGCGGTCGATGTCCTTGAGCCAGATCTGCACCACGCCCGAGACGTCGGGCTTGAGCTGATACAGCTCGCGCACGCTCTCCTTCGGCACGAACGATGCCCAGCTCGACA
The DNA here is from genome assembly GCA_016177705.1 of Deltaproteobacteria bacterium. GTDB lineage: Bacteria > Myxococcota > UBA727 > UBA727 > VGSZ01 > JACOUT01. Next base: position 140,214 of record JACOUT010000009.1, on the reverse strand, counting down.
ACAGGCCGAGGTCGCGCACCACGGCCACCACGGTCGCCTCGGCGGTGTTGCTCTGGCCCTTGAGCGTCTCGGTGCGCAGGGTGACGGCGTCGCCGACGTCGACCTTGAGCCGCTTGGCGGTAGAGGCGAACACCACCAGCGAGCCCGGCTTGCTCAGATCCTCGATGCGCCCCTTGACCAACTCGGGGTTGGGCGGGTTCTCGAGGTAGTCCTTGGCCGGCGCCAGCGCCAAGATGCGCATCAGCTCGGCGTCCTCCGTCAGATCGACGCCGTTGATGCCCATCTGCTGCGTGCCTTGGTCCGAGATGATCTTGCCCCAGCCCCGCAGCCGGTCGACGACGCGCACGGCGTCGGGCAGCGCGTCCTTGGCCGCCTGGCGCAGCTTGCTCACCTCGAGCACGATGGTCTGCGAGTCGGACGGCGTGGTCTTGTAGTAGCCGCCGATGTTGACGTGGCCCGACGAGATGGTGGTGGCGGCCCGCACCAGGTTGTCGAGCACGCCGCCGGTGACGGCGAGCAAGAGCACGAAGAACATGGTGACCAGGAACAGCGCGGCGCCGAGGAACATGGTGCGCCGGCGCGATGCGATCAGGTTGTTCAAGGCGATGCGCAGCGTGATCATGCGCTACTCCTTGCCCTGCATGGCGACCACCGGCTGCACGCGCATGGCGAGCCGCGCCGGGTAGAGGGTGGCGAAGACGCCGACCACCAAGGTCGCGACCAGGCCGGCGACGACGTTGGAGGCCGACAGCGTCGGGTACAGGCGCGGGCCGCCGAACAACACCTGCAGCACGTCGGCGGGCGCCGGGATGCCGGCCCGGTGCAGCCAGCTGATGAACGCGACGCTGGCGAGCGCGCCAACCAGACCGGCGAGCACGCCGAGCGTCGCGGTCTCGAACACGATCATGGCGTTGACGAAGCGGCGCTGCGCGCCGATGGCGCGCAGGGTGCCGATCTCGGCGACGCGCTCGAGCGTGGCCATCACCAGCGAGTTGTTGAGGATGACCGTGGTGACGACGAACAACAGGAAGATGGCGCCGAGCAGGATGGCCGACACCACCATGGTGAGCTGCCCGACGATGCCGGTGGAGCCTTGCCAGTTGACCGCCTGCAAGCCGAGCGGCTCGACCGCGGCGGCGATGGCGCGCTGCGTGGCCATGGCGCGAGCCGGGTCCTTCACCAGCACGGCCGCCGTCAGCGCGAAGCCGTCGCGCGCCGTCTTCGGGTCGAAGGTGAACGACTCCTGGCGCACCACCTTGTCGATGGCGACCTCCGCCACCGCCTCCTGCACCGCTTTGACCTCGACCGCGTCGCTGCCGCCGAACAGCGCCGCCTCCGCGTCTTCGCGCGCCACGTCGCGAGCGCCGCTCACCTGCTTCATGGTGACCAGCTCGGCGTCGAGCGCGGCGGTGCGCCGGCCGTACAGCTCGCGGAAGGTCATCAGATCGGTAAGGGAGAGCGCGCTCGCGATGTCGGAGGATTCGAGGCCCTCGATGACGTAGATGCCCCACACCTTGACGTTGATGGAGCGCACGTAGCCGCTCTTGGTGAAGGAGGTGAGCGTGATGGTGTCGCCCACCTGGAACGGGTAGAGCTGCACGCGCGGCGCGATGACGTCGTAGAACAGCCGGTAGCGGCGCGCGAAGTTGGCGTCGTCGAGCACCAAGAAGTCTTGCAGCAGCGCGGCCAGATCGCCGGGCGGCTTGCCCACCTCGGCGGCGATCGTGGCAGTGACCTCGGGCAGATCCTTGGCCGGCAGCAGGTACGCCAACCGGGAAGCGGCGCGCTTGGCCTTGGCGATGGTGTCGGCGAGCGTCTTGTTGCCGGCGATGACGTTGCCCTTCTTCAGCTCGTTGTCGACGGTGTCGAGGTGCATCGCCACCGCGAACTTGAGGCGCTTGTCGAGCATCGCCTTGCCGACCAGCACGCCGCGCGTCCCTTCGGGCACGAACTCGCCCTCGACGATCTTGATGCGCTTGAAGGTGTGCTTGAAGCCGTCGAGGTCGGTGCCGACCAGGCGCAGATAGAACGTGTTGCCCTGCTCGCCGAGCGGCGCCAGCTTGGTGTCGAGCCAATCGAGCCCGGCGATCGGATCGTGCCGCATGCCGGCCCAGAACTCGTCCGACAGCGCGCGCGTCAGCACCTCTCCCGCGCCGTTGTTCTCGGTGGTCGCCACCGCCGCCTGCTTGGCCAGCTGGTCCTGCAAGACGCGCGCGATGGTGCGCACCCGCTCGCCGAGCAGCGCCACGTTGGCGTCGTCGTGCGCGTTGACCGCGTCGCGCAGGTCAGTGAGCGCGTGATCGAGGTCGCCGGGTGAGCTGACCGCGGCGTTGGCGATGCCCATCGGCACCACGCCCGCGACGTTGTCGAGCTGCTCGATCGCCTGTCGCACCGGCGGGAACGGATCGATCTCGCCGATATCCTCGGTACCGAAGCCCATGCCGCCAAAGAGGGCCAGCGAGTCCTTGGCGTCCTTGGCATACACCTGCACGTCGCCGGCGATGGACTCGACGATGCTGGCGCGGGTGGCGCGCGTGATGCTGTCGAGCACCGCCAGCGAGGTGACCACCAGGAAGGCGCCGAAGGCCATCAGGCCGCCCACGATGAGCGACTTGGTGCGGTGGGCGCGCAGGCTCTGCACGCCGAGATGGATGAGCAGGCGCACGACGGCGGTCATAGTCGCTCCTTCACGCGTGCATTGCGGCGGCGGTCGCGGGTGCCGACGGTCGCGCCCGTCCGTCGTCGACGATCTTGCCGTCGTGCACGCGGATGACGCGCGAAGCGAGCTTCATCACGTCGGCGTCGTGCGTGGAGAACAGGAAGGTGGTGCCGTCTTGCGTGTTCAGCTCCTTCATCAACTGCAGGATGGAGCCGCCCGTCACGCTGTCGAGGTTGGCGGTGGGCTCGTCGGCGAGCACCAGCTTGGGCCGCGTCACCAGCGCGCGCGCGATGGCCACGCGCTGGCGCTGTCCCCCCGACAGCTCGGTGGGTCGGTGCTTGAGGTAGCTGCCCAGGCCGACGCGCTCGAGCATGGCGGCGACCAGCTTGTGCCGCTCGGCGCCCGACAGCTTGCCCTGTAGCAGCAGCGGCAGCTCCACGTTTTGCGCCACCGTCAAGACCGGCACCAGGTTAAAGCTCTGGAAGATGAAGCCGAGGTTGAACAGGCGCAGCTCGGTGAGCGCGCGATCGGACAGGTCGCCGGTGGAGCGGCCGTCCATCACCACCTGCCCTTGCGTGGGCACGTCGACGCAGCCGATCAGGTTGAGCAGCGTGGTCTTGCCGCTACCCGACGGGCCGGCGATGGAGGCGAACTCGCCGCGCACGAGCGCCAGATCGACGCCGTGCAGGGCGCGCACCGACAGCTTGCCGAGCGGGTAGTCCTTGATGACGCCCTTGAGCTCCACGATGTTCGCGGTCATTCGTCTGCCTCCAGCTCTTTCGATTCCTTGAGGGCGTCCGGGGTTGCGCCGTGCAGCTCGCCGGCGCGCGCCGACAGCTCTTCGACGATGCGGCGCATCACGCGTTGCAGATCCACGCGCGTCTCCGAGCCGATGTGCTCGAGCCCGGCGCGCAGCTCCCGCTGGCGGGCGCGCAGCAGGCGGTCCACCAGCTTCTTACCCGCAGCGGTCAGCTCGATCACCTTCTGCCGGCGATCCGCCGCATCTTCGGTGCGGCTGACCAGGCCTTGCTCCACCAGCCGTTGCACCAGGGCGCTGGTGGCGCTCATCGAGTGGCCGAGCACGGCACCGAGGTCGCCGACCGACTTCGGACCCTCGAACATCAGCACGTGCAAGGAGGCCATCTGGGCCACGGTCAGACCGGCGTCGGCCATGCTGCGCACCGACTCGGCGCCGCGCGTGATGCGCATCGACAGGCCGATCCAGGCCATCAACAGCCGAGTCAGCTCGTCGAGGTCACCGGGCGGTGCTTCTCTGCGGGGCATGAGATGGTACTAACCATCGAACCATCGCCCGGCAAGTACCGTTCGGATCGCAGCAATGAATTCAAGGCCTTCCCCCGCGGGCTCCGCTGGTGCATCACCCTGGTCCCTCGTCGCAGGTGGGGGGTAGCCTTGCCCGGCGGGCGGGCAGATCACCCCCACCCGGCAGACACCCGGAGGACGAATGCAGGTCTCGGTGACGTTTCGCCACATGGATGCCACGGACGCGCTCAAGAGCTTCGCGGCCGACAAGGTCTCCCGCATCGAGAAGTACATGCACAGCCCGAGCGACGCGCACGTGGTGCTGTCCGTCGAGCGTGGCCACCTGCATCGCGCCGAGATCAACCTGACCGCCAACGGCGTGCGCATCCGTGGCCAGGAGACGTCGGAGGACATGTACGGCTCCATCGACGGCGCCACGCAGAAGATCGAGCGCCAGCTCAAGAAGTGGAAGAACAAGCTCGCCAGCCACAAGCCGCGCGAGGGCCACCTCATGAAGGTGAGCCACGGCGTCATCGAGGCGCACGAGGCCGGCACCGAGGTCGCGTCCGAGGCCGCGGCGGTGGTGGTGCAGCACCAGGTGGTCGACGCGCGGCCCATGTCTCTCGACGAGGCCATGATGCAGATGGAGCTGCTCCACGAGGAGTTCCACGTCTTCATCAATGCGCAGACCAACACCATGAACGTGCTGTACCGCCGGGCCGACGGCGGCTTCGGTCTGATCGAGCCTCCCGCGCGGCACTGATCGGGCGGCTCGGACGGTCGTTGGTGTTGCCGCGCGCGCCGCGCGGCGCTAAGCGGGCGCACTCGCAGCGCACCCACAGCGTGGCCGCACCATGAAGCTCGTCGACATCCTGGAGCCCGGCCGCATCGTCCATCGCCTGACGGCGACGACCAAGATTGATGTGCTGCGCGAGCTGGTGCAGCGAGGGCTGGTGCCGCCCGAGGCCAACACCGAGCTCGGCGTCGCCGACGAAGAGCAGATCGTGCGGGTGCTGGAGGAGCGCGAGCGCTTGGGCTCGACCGGCATCAAAGACGGTCTGGCGATCCCGCACGGCAAGCTCGAGCGCCTCGATCAAATAGTCGCGTGCCTCGGCCTGGCGCCGCATGGCATCGACTTCGGCGCCCTCGACGGCCAGCCGTCCAAGGTGTTCATCGTGCTGTTGGCGCCCGAGAGCGCGGGCGGCCTGCACTTGAAGGCGCTGGCGCGCATCTCGCGCGTGTTCTCGGACGCGTCGCTACACCAGCGCCTGCTCGACGCTGCCGACGTCGAGGGCGTGTGGCGCGCCATCACCGCCGAGGACCAACGGTACTGACGACGGCCCCACGGGGTCGGTACCGGGTGGAGGGGTGCCATGCGCCAGTTGAAAGTCCAGGAGCTGCTCGGCGACGAGGCCTCGGACCTGCAGTTGCGCCAGATGGTCGCGGGCGATCAGACGCGCACCATCACCTCGCACCGCATCCAGAAGCCCGGCCTGGCGCTGACCGGCTACACCGACTTCGTGCAGAAGGGCCGCGTGCAGATCCTCGGCAGCACCGAGCTGACCTACCTCGAACGGCTCACCGAGGAGGCGCGCCTCGCATCGTGCTCCACCTTCTGCCGTTGCGATGTGCCGGTGATCGTCTGCACCAAGGGCATGCACCTGCCGGACGCGCTGCTGACGGCGGCGACGCAGGCGGCGATGCCGGTCTTCTCGACGCCACAGAGCACCGATGTGCTCATCGCCCGCGTGGAGAGCTGGCTCGAGGACCGCCTGGCGCCGCAGACCACCATGCACGGCGTGCTGCTCGACGTGTACGGCGTGGGCGTGCTGCTGCTCGGCAAGAGCGGCATCGGCAAGAGCGAGCTTGCGCTCGATCTGGTGCAGCGCGGCCACCGCCTGGTGGCCGACGACATGGTGACCATCCGCCGCCGGGGCGCCGAGTCGCTGCTCGGCGCCGGCACCGCGCTCACCAAGCACAACCTGGAAGTACGCGGCCTCGGTATCCTCAACATCAGCGACCTGTTCGGCGTGTCGGCGGTGCGGGACCGCAAGCGCATCGAGCTGGTCGCCGAGATGGTCGACTGGCGCGAGGACGAGGAGTACGACCGCCTCGGCCTCGATGACCGAGCGTTCACCATTCTCGACGTCGACGTGCCGCTCATCACGGTGCCGGTGCGCGCCGGCCGCAACATGGGCGTGATCCTCGAAGTGGCGGCGCGCAACCAGCTCCTCAAGTCCCGCGGCCGCTCCTCTGCTCAGGAGCTGCACGAGCGGCTCCAGCGCGAGCTCGCCCGAGGCCGCGCCCGCAGCCACGACGTGGAGTAGCATGGGGCGCCCCCCATGGCCCGCAAGATCGCCGTCACGCTGCGCGAGACCCGCTTCACCACGCCCGAGGCGGTCGAGGCCGCGTTGGCGGAAGCCGGCGAGATCGCGCGCGCGGACGTGCAGAAGGCACTCGAGGTGCTGCTCGAGCTGCCGCCGTCGGCCAGCGAGCACTACCGGCTGGCGTGCAGCTTCTTCGTAGGCGCGGTCAAGGCCTGCCCCGACCGCGCGCTGTTCGCGCCGCTCGCGCGCGCGCTGCCCAAGGCGCCGCACCCGACGGTGCGCGAGGCGGTGGCGCGCGCCCTGCCGCTGGTCAACAGCGTCGGCGATCACGGCCTGCTGGTGCAGTTGCTGCACGCCGACAAGGACGATGCGCGCGCCGCCGCGCTCAAGGTGCTCGAGAAGGTCGCGGTGGGCCCCACCTTCGAGGCGCTGTGCGCGGATGCGCGCACCGGCGGTCACGCCGCGCCGGTCAAGGCGCTCACCGACGTGGCGCGGACCTTCGGCGCGCGCGCAGTGCCGGTGGTGTCGGCGGCCTTGGCCAGCACCGATCAGCGCATGGTCGCCGCCGGCTTCGAGGTGGCGACCAAGCAGATCGAGCTGCCCGGCTTCGATCGCAGCGCGCTGTGGGCGGCCGCGCGGGCGCGCGTGCGCGACGCCAGCGAGGCCATCGCCGTCGCGGCCATCGGCTGCGCCGGCGCCATCGCCGTCGACGATGCTGCGTACCTCGATGCGGTCGCCTCGGTGCTCGAGGAGGCCCCGGTGCCGGTGGTGTGCGCGGCGCTGCGCGGCATGAAGCGCTTCCCCACCGCGCGCGTGCTGGCAGCCCTCGAGGCCCGCCTGCTGCGCGGCCCGGTGCGCGCCAGCATCGCGGCGCTGCAAACGCTGCAGGACATCGCCACCGACGATGTCATTCCGCCGCTCGTCGCGGCGCTTGGTCACCGCCGCCTCGCGGTGCGCAGCGAGGCCGTCAAGGTGCTCAAGCAGCTCGCGAGCTCGACGCACATCGACATCGCGCGCGCCGTGTTGTGGCTGTTGCGCAGCAGGAACTCCGAAGTGCGCCGCATGGCTAGCGAGGTGCTGAGCGCCATGCGGACTAACGCGCCCGCGCTGTGGCCGCGCCTGGTCGGCTTCATCCGCGACGAGGATTGGTGGGTGCGCGAGCGGCTGGCCGACGCGTTGATCCCAATGGCAGGCGCGCAGCTCATTCCCCACCTGGCGCCGCTGCTCGACGACGACGCCGCGGGCGTTCGTCGCTTCGCCACCGCGACGCTCGGCCGCGTGGGCGACGCCGCGGCGTTGGGTGCGCTGTTGGTGAGAGCACGCGACGATCATGATTGGCTCGTGCGTGAGGAGGCGGTGCGCGCCATCGGCAATATCGGCGATGCGCGCGCCGTGCCCTACCTGGTCAAGCTGCTCGCCACTCCCGGGCTCGAGGTGGCCTGCCTCGACGTGCTCGGCGCCCTCAAGCGAGACGACGCACGCACCGAGATCGCTGGGCTGCTGGCGCGACCCGAGCGCGACGTGCGCATGGCGGCGATGCGCTACCTGGTGGTCATCGACGCGCGCGAGCTGGCCGACGAGCTGGCGCTGCGCCTGGCCGACCCGGACGCCGAGGTGGCGCGGCTCGCCGGCGCAACGCTGCGCCAGTGGGAGTACCGCGGCAACTCCGACCCGGAGCTGGAGGAGGCCGACCGCGTGCTCGCGCAATTGTTGCGCCAGGTGGTCAAGGGCGACGCGAGCGACCTGATCCTCATCTCGGGTCAGCCGGCGTTCATGAAGCGCAACGGCAAGATCGAACGCCTGACATCGCGGGAGCTGACCGCCGAGAACGTCTACGATCTGGTGGCGCCGCTGTTGTCTCCCGAGCAGGCCGAGTCGCTCGGTCAGAAGATCGACGTCGACTTCTCGCACGAGAACCTGCGCGTCGGTGCGCGCTTCCGCGTCAACGTGCTGCAAGGCGAGCATGGGCTTGGCGCCGTCTTTCGGCTGGTCAAGAACGAGGTGAGGCCGTTGCGCGAGCTGGGCGTGCCCGCCGTGGTCGAGACCTTCGCCGACCTGCCGAGCGGCCTGGTGTTGCTCGGCGGCCCGCCCGGCGCCGGCAAGTCGACGACGCTGGCCGGGCTGATCAACGCCATCAACAACCACACGGCGCGGCACATCATCACCATCGAGGACCCGATCGAGGGCCTGCACAAGCCGGTCAAGAGCGTGATCACGCAGCGCGAAGTCGGCGTGCACACCTCGTCGTACGCGAGCGCGTTGCGCGCGGCGCTGCGCGAGGATCCGGACGTCATCCTGGTGGGCGAGCTGCGCGACCTCGAGACCATCGGCTTCGCGGTGGCCGCAGCCGAGACCGGACACCTGGTGTTCGGCACGGTGCACGCCGTGGCGGCCGATAGTTGCGTCGAGCGGCTGATCAGCGCCTTTCCCTCCGAGCGGCATGCGCAGATCCGCACCATGCTCTCCGACGTGCTGCGCGCCGTCGTGTGCCAGCACCTGATGCCCGAGGTGAGCGGGGGCCGCGTGCTGGCATGTGAGGTGATGATCAACACCGAGGCCATCGCCAACCTGATTCGCAAGGGGCAGTCGCACCAGATCGCCTCGACCATGGTGCTCGGCCGCGAGGTCGGCATGCAGTTGATGGACGATCACCTCGCCGAGCTGGTGGCCGCCGGCCGGGTCGACGTGCTCGACGCCAACGTCAAGGCGCGCGACAAGAGCCGCTTCCCAGTCCCCGACAGCGCGCCGCTGGCGCGCCCCGCCGCCTCCACTCCGCCGGCCGCGGCGGCGTCGACCCCACGAGGAGCGCCGCTGCCCACCCCGGCTGCGCCGCCGGCGTCGACCCCGCGCGCGCAGCCGATGCCCGTACCCGCGGCCGCCGCACCGCAGCCCGCCCGCCCGCCCCCTGCGCGGCCGCCGCCGGCGCCTGCCGCTGCGGCGCGGCCGGCGGCGACGCCCGTCGCGTCCGGTGCGGGACGCGTCGAGCGTGTCGTCATCAAGCGGCCCGCTCCTGCGCGCGCAGGTGTGCCACTGCCCACGCCCCAGCCGGTGGCGCCGCCGGTCGCCCCCGATCTCGACCTCGACGAGCTGCGCGAGCTGGCCGCCGACACCATGGACGGCCTGCGCCCGGGCCTCGACGAGCTCGACGGCGACACCGTGCGGCTGGCGACCATCCCGCCCCCCGAGCCGCCGCCTGCGCCGACGCGTCCGAAGACGCCGGGCAAGGTGAGCTGATGGCGGCGCGCATCGACTCCTTCCTGGCCATCGCCGTCGAGCAGGGTGCCTCCGATCTGCACTTGCGCGCCGGCCACGTGCCGGTGGTGCGGCACGAGGGCGAGCTGATCGAGATCCCCTTTCGCACGCTGTCGGACATCGAGGCCGCCGGCTTGATCGACGAGATGCTGACCCCGGAGCAGCGCGACGCCTTTCGGCGCAACCGCGACCTCGACGTGCTGTACGACGTGCCGTCGCTCGGACGCTTTCGCGTCAACTGCTTCCAGCAGCACGGGGGACCGGGTGCCGTGTTTCGCATCATCCCTCGCAGGGTGCCCACCCTCGACGAGCTGGCCCTGCCGCCGGCCATCTCGCGCCTGGCGCGGCTGCAAAACGGCTTGGTGCTGGTGACCGGGCCCACCGGCAGTGGCAAGTCGACCACGCTCGCCGCCATCGTCAACGAGATCAACCGCTCGCTGCCACGGCACATCCTCACCATCGAAGACCCCATCGAGTACACGCACGTCCCCCAGCGCGCGGCCATCACGCAGCGGCAGGTTGGGCGCCACGTCGGCTCCTTCGCCGGCGCGCTGCGCTCGGCGCTGCGCGAGTCGCCCGACGTGGTGGTGGTGGGCGAGATGCGCGACGCCGAGACCATGCAGCTCGCGCTCACGGCCGCCGAGACCGGCATCCTGGTGCTCGGCACGCTGCACACGTCGTCGGCGGCCAAGAGCGTCTCGCGCATCGTCGACGGCATGCCCGAGTCGAACCAGGACGAGGTGCGCGCGCTGCTCGCCATGCTGCTGCGAGGTGTGGTGGCGCAGGAGCTACTGCGCAAGGCCGGCAGCGACGGGCGCGTGGCGGTCATCGAGCTGCTGCTGCAGACCCACGCCGTCTCGACCATGATCCGCGACAACAAGGCGCACCAACTCGAGGGCTTCCTGGAGACCCAGCGACCGTCCGAGAGCGGCATGCAGAGCCGCGACACGGCGCTGTTGCGCATGGTGCGCGACGGCCTGGTGCTCCCCGAGGACGCGCTCTCCATCGCGCGCCGACCCGAACAGCTCAGGCTCTCGCTCGACGCGCTGGCGCGCGACGAGGAGGCGGCGTGAGCGATCCGATCGCGGCCGCGCGTGACCTGCTCAACGCGGGTGACGTGGCGGGCGCGGAGCGGTTGCTGGCGGCCGCGGTGCTCGACGACGACGAGCACGCGGCGCGCGCGGCGCGCGCCTTGGTGGCCATTTGTCTGCGCGCCGGCGAGATCAGCTATCGCTCGCAGCAGGCGCTCGACGCGGTGGCGTCACGAGGCGCCGCCTTGCCGGTGCAACAGGACCTGTTGCTCGAGCTCGCTGGCTTGTACCGGCACCTCAAGATCGACGACGCCGCGCTCGAGATCTACGACAGCATCCTGCGCTCGAGCCCGACGCACCTGGGCGCGCGCCAGGCACGCGAGGAGGTGGTGGCGCGCAACGCCGGTGGGGGCCTGCCGGGCCTGCCCGACCTCGACGGCTTCGGCGCGCCGCCGCCGCCCGCCGTCGCCACCGAGCCCATCAAGCGGCCGCGCTCGCTCGCCGACGTCGACGTGGTGCCCGTGTCGCCGCCCGATGACGCGCCGCTCGCCGGCCGCAAGGTAGAGGCCGCCGCCAAGAAGAAGTCCGCCTCGGGGTCGGGGGGCTCGTCGGGCAGCGGCGCCGGCGCGGAGGTGATGCGCAATTTCCCGCCCGGCCACCGCATCGCCGATCGCTATGAGGTGATCGAGCGCGTCGGGCGCGGCGGCTCGGCCACGGTGTTGAAGGTGATCGACCACGAGCTCGAGGAGACCTGCGCGCTCAAGGTGTTCCACTTGAGCGGCGCCGAAGCCGATCTGCAGCGCTTCAAGCGCGAGGTCAGCCTGTCGCGCAAGATCGTGCACGAGAACGTCATCAAGCTCTACGACATCGGCAGCGAGGCGGGTCACTACTTCCTCACCATGGAGCTGCTCGAGGGTGAGGATCTCGGCTCGCTCATCAAGCACGACCTGCCCGAGCCGCCGCGCGCGCTCACGCTGATGATGGAGGCGTGCGCCGGCCTGCAGGCGGCGCACGCGCGCGGCGTGGTGCACCGTGACATCAAGCCCGCCAACCTGTTCGTGCAACGCACCGGCCCGCTCAAGGTGATGGACTTCGGCATCGCCAAGCCTGCCGACGCCACCGCGCTCACCAACACCGGCATCTTCCTCGGTACGCCGCAATTCGTCTCACCCGAGCAGGTGCGCGGCAAAGAGGTGAGCGCCGCCACTGACCTCTACTCGCTCGGCGTCGTCATGTACCTGCTGTTCACGGGGACCTTGCCCTTCACCGACAAGGACATCTTCGCCTTGCTGATGAAGCACGCCAACGAACGGCCCGAGGCGCCGACCGCGAGGAACCCCACCATCCCGCCGCTGCTCGAGGGCCTGATCGTCTCGTGCCTGGAGAAGGACCCGCGGCGGCGGCCGGAGTCCGCCGACGAGGTGAAGGAGACGCTCGGCGAGGTGCTGCGCCGGCTCGGGTAGCGAACGCGCGGTCCGCGCGGCCGATTGCTAGACTGCATCGCATGCCCCTCCTCGGTCTCTACAAGGAGATCGTCCGCCGACGCTACGAGACCACCACGCGGGCCGACGAGATCCACCGCGTGCCCTGCGCCGACGGCGTGCGCGTCGCGGTCAAGCGCTTCCTGCCGCAGCCGAAGACCGTGCAGCGCAAGCTGCCGGTGTTGTGCGTGCCCGGGCTCGGCGCCGACTCGACCAACTTCGACGCGCCCGAACCCTACGGCCTGGCGCCGTGGCTCGCCGGTCAGGGCTTCGACACCTGGGCCATCGACCTGCGCGGCACCGGTCTCTCCAAGCTCCCCTATCGCAAGTGGCTCGGCGTCACCTTCGATGACTTCGTCGGGCTCGACCTGGTCGCGGCCGTCAGCCACTTGTGCAGCAAGACCGGCGCGCCCGGCGTGATGATGGTCGGCCACTCCATGGGAGGCCTCGCGCTCTACGCCATGCTGGCGCGTCAGGAGGGCGCGCGCCTGCGCGCCGGCGTCACGCTCGGCTCGCCGCTCGGCTTCCCGCAGGGCTGGCAGGCGATGCCGCTGCTCAAGCCGCTGCGCGGGCTCGGCGACTTCGCGCCCGGCCTGCACCTCGGCCCCCTGTCGCAGCTGGTGGCGCCGCTCGCGCTGCGCTTCGACAGCGCGGCCATCCGCCGCTTCCTGGTGCTCGACAACGTCGACACCCGCATGGCGCGGCGCCTGATGTACCGGGCGGCGCAGAGCATCCCGCGCGGGCTGATGTTGCAGTTTCGCGAGTGGATCGACCGCGACGCCTTCCGCTCCGCCGACGGCGAGCTCGACTACCGCGCGCGCCTTGCCGGCTGCGCGCTGCCGGTCCTGGTGGTGGGAGCGCCGCACGATGGGGTCGCCCGCCTCGACGCCGTGCGGCGCGCGCTGCCGCTGTTGCCGCACGCCCGCTTCCTGTTGGCGGGTAGGGACGAGGGGTTGTCGACGGACTACGGCCACATCGACCTGCTGTTTGGCCGGCGCGCGCACCAGGAGGTCTTTCCGCGCGTCGCCGAGTACTTGGCTGAGCACGACGCGATCGCCACCTCCGTGCGCCGCTTGCGCGTGGTAGGCGGCTGACATGGCCACCGTGCGCACCAGCGAAGGCGCCGCCGCGCGCGATCCCAAGCAAGTGGTGGTCATCAGCGGCATGGCAGGCGCCGGCAAGACCACCGCCGCGCGCGCGCTCGAGGATCTGGGCTTCTTCGTCGTCGACAACCTGCCGCCCACCCTGATCGAGACCTTGATCTCGCTGTCGGACTCGTCGGGCGGCGGCCTCGGAAGATTGGCCTTCGTCATCGATGCGCGCGAGCCGCAGTTCCTGAAGGACTTCGGCCCCACCTGGGATCGGCTGCGCGCGGCCGGGCACCAGCTCATGCTGGTGTTCTTGGACGCGAGCGACGACGCGCTGGTGCGCCGTTTCCAGGAGACGCGCAGGCGCCACCCGCTCGACACGCGGCCCGACGTCGGCGGCGAGTCGGTGCTGCCCCAACCGGCGCCCGAGGTGGGCCTCCGGGCCGCCATCCTGCGCGAGCGCCAGTTGCTCGCCGACGTCGCCATGCGGGCCGACCTCCACCTCGACACCAAGGATCTGTCGGTCCACCAGCTCAAGCGGGTCATCGCCGAGCGCTTCGGGCTCGAGGCGCAGCGGCGCCTGTCGGTCACCGTCCTGTCGTTCGGTTTCAAGCACGGCGTGCCGGCCGAGCTGGACCTCTGCTTCGACGCGCGCTTCCTGCCGAACCCGTTCTTCGTCGACGCGCTGCGGCCGCTCGCCGGCACCGACGCGCCGGTGCGCGACTTCGTGCTCGGCCAGCCCGACGCCAAGGGCTTCGTCACGCGCGTCGACGACCTGCTGGCCTTCCTGCTGCCGCGCTTCGTGCACGAGGGGAAGAGCTACGTCACGGTGGCCGTCGGCTGCACGGGCGGGCGCCACCGCTCGCCGGCGCTCGCCGCCGAGCTCGCCGACCGGCTGCGCGCCCGGGGCATCGAGGCGCGCGTGGTGCACCGCGACATCGGCACTTCTGGCTAGTATCGGGGATAGCATCGGCGGCTGGGCTCGGGGGCTTGACCCCGTCGCGCCGGACGGGGGAACAGGGAGACATGGCCGAGGTTTCTACCCAGGTGACCATCGTCAACGAGCTGGGGCTGCACGCGCGCGCCGCCTCCAAGCTGGTGCAGCTCGCCTCCAAGTTCCCGGTGGAGCTGAAGATCGGCAACGAGGAGATGAGCGTCAACGCCAAGAGCATCATGGGCGTGCTCATGCTGGCCGCCTGCCGCGGCACCGACCTGACGCTCACCGCCGTCGGTGACGACGAGCCGGCGCGCGCCGCGCTCGACGCCATCACCAAGCTGATCGGCGATCGGTTCGGGGAGGAACGCTGACCAAAGGCATCGTGCTCGAGGGCATCGGCGCTGCGCCCGGCGTGGCCTTCGGTCACGTGCACCTGATCGATCGGCGCCGCGCCACCTATCCGAAGTTCCACGTGCCGGAGGCACAAGCCGCGCTCGAGGTGCAGCGCCTGCTGAGCGCCATCGTCGAGGCGCGCGCCTCGCTGGTCGCGCTCAAGGAGCGCGCGCCCGACCACTCCGCCATCCTCGACGCGCACCTGTTGATGATGGAAGACCCGATGCTGCTCGACGGCGCGCGGCGTTATGTCGCCGAGGAGCACCGGTGCGCCGAGTGGGCACTGCGCTCGGCGGTGCAGGACATCAGGAGCCGCTTCGACGCGCTCGGCGACGCCTACTTCCGCGAGCGCCGGAGCGACGTCGATTTCGTCGGCGACCGCATCCTCTCGGCCATGACCAACTCCGACTCGGGGCGCATCGAGGCGGCGCCGCACGACGCGGTGGTAGTGGCGCACGACCTGTCGCCGGCCGACACCATCGCGCTCTCCAAGCGCAAGGTGCGCGCCATCGTCACCGAGGTGGGCGGCGCTACCAGCCACACGGCGATCCTGGCGCGCGCGCTCGACATCCCCGCGGTGCTCGGCTGCGCCCAGGTCACCGAGCGCGCCGGCGCCGGCGACCTGGTGATTGTCGACGGCAGCGCCGGCGAGGTGGTGCTCGAGCCCGACGAGGCGCTGATCGCGCGCTACCACGGCGTGGCCGACGAGCGCGCCACCATGTTCGCGGCGCTGCAGCGCGAGGTGGGGCAGCCGTGTGTGACCCCCGACGGGCGCCGCGTGGTGCTGTTCGCCAACATCGAGATCCCGGAGGAGATCCCGGCCGCACTCGCCGCCGGCGCCGAGGGCGTCGGCCTGTATCGCTCGGAGTTCCTCTACGTGAACCGTCAGGATCTGCCGGACGAGGCGGCCCACGCCGAGGTGTGCGGCGCCATCCTCGACGCGCTCGGCGATCGTCCGGCTACGCTGCGCACCTTCGACATCGGCTCCGACAAGATGGCGAAAGCCGTCAAGCTGCCGCGCGAGCACAACCCCGCGCTCGGCCTGCGCGCATGTCGCCTCGGGCTGGCGCGGCCGCCCATGCTGCGCTCGCAGTTGCGCGGCATGGTGCGCGCCATCTCGGCGCGCAAGCGTGGCTCCATCCTGCTGCCCATGATCGGCAGCGTCGAGGAGCTGACCGCCGTGCGTGAGCTGCTTGCGGAGGAGATGGACAAGCTCGCGCACGAGGGCGTCGAGGTGTGGCGCGAGCTCAAGGTCGGCGTCATGATCGAGCTGCCGGCGGCCGTCTGGATCGCGGACGAGCTGGCGCAGCACTGCGACTTCTTCTCGGTCGGCACCAACGACCTCATCCAGTACGCGCTCGGCATCGACCGCGGCAACGAGCAGGTGGCGCACCTCTACCAGCCGCTGCACCCCGCCGTGCTGCGCGCGCTCGAGCACACCGTCGGCGCCGCTCGGCGCCACGGCATCCCCATCAGCCTGTGCGGCGAAAGCGCGTCCGACCCCGCGCTGGCGCCGGTCGTGCTCGGCCTCGGCTTCGACGCGCTCTCGATGCCGGGCATGGCCATCCCGCGCGTGCGCTACGTGCTCTCGCGCATCCGCTTCGCCGACGCGCAAGCCCTGTTGGCCGAGTGCTTGCGCCAATCGCGCGCCCGTGAGGTCGAGGCGCTGATCAACGAGCTGGTGCAGCGCGCCATCCCGGAGGCGATGGCGCTGTTGCGCGACGCCGCGCACAGCTGACGACGGTCTCGGAACTCACGCGCGCCCGAGCGGCCGGTGGATCTTGCCTACCTTGGCGGCCGAGACGTCGCCCTCGCGCGCGCGCGCCTGGCGGATGGCGCCCACGATGTCATCGAGCGATGGCACCGCGCCGTCGCCGTCGACGCGCCTGACCAGCGCCGTCAGGTTGGCGTGCGCCTTGGTCCACACCGCGTCGAACGCCGTGGCCTTGTCGACCACCAGGTGCACCAGCTCTTGCGCCTTCTGGCCCGGGCCGTAGGTGCCCGGCTTGTAGAAGGTCACGTCCCACGAGTAGGTGGTGGCGCGGTTCTCGACCGCGGCGTCCTTGCTGATGCGCTCGAGCGCGGCGAAGCACTGCTCCGACATGGCGGGCACGCGATAGAAGCCCGCCTCGGCGTCGCTGCCGTCGTCCGTCGAGGCGTGGCCGCGCTCCTCGTGCAGGCGCTCATCGCCGCTCGACGCGTTGCCGCGGTCGCGCTCGCTCGCCTCCGCCTCGACGCCGACACCGCTGCCGCCGGTGGTGGAGCCGTCCGCGTCCTGGCCGCCCTGCTCCTGATCGCCGCCCTTGCCGCGGCGCTTCTTGCCGTCGTCGCCGGCGCCCTCGAGCGCGTCCTCCTCGGCCTCCTCGTCGAGGATGCCCTGCTCGGTCGGATCCTGCCCGGTGAGCGCGTCCTTCCTGCGCTTCTCGTCGGTCTTGGTGGTCTCGGCGCGTAGCCCGCGCGCCACCTTGACGCCCTGCCCGTTGCCGCGGTCGAGCTGCTGGTTCGACGGCGTGGCCACGTCCCTGTCGCTCGCGGCCGTGCTGCCCTTCTTGTTGACGCCCTCGCCCTTCTTGGCCTCAGCGAGCTTCTGCTGCGCATCGACGTTCTTCGACTCGGCGCCGGCGGCCGCGCCCTTGATGTCGCTGGCGCTCATGCCCTCGTTCGGCCCGCCGGTGCCGAGCTGGTTGATGAGCGCGTCGAGAAAGTTGGTGTCGGGCGTGCCCTGATTCACCATGTCGGCGCGCTTCTGCTCGCCCTGCTTCAACAGGCTCGGCGCGTTCTTCTCGAAGCCGTCGCGCGCTGCTTTCTGCTCTCGCCCCGGCGCCTGCGCCTCCGCTTGGTGGAGCACGCCGGCGGTCTGCAGCGCGCCGGCCGTGGCCGTATCGAGCTTGCCGTTGGGTGGCAGGCCCTGCTTGGCCTGGAACTGCTTGAGCGCGGTCGCCAGCGCGGCGCCGAGCGCCTGGCCGGGGGGCGCGTTGAAGCCGGCCTTGGCGAGGCGTCCGAGCAGTCCGGCTGCCGCGTCTTGCGGCGAGGCGCCGCCCTTGAGCAGGCCGGCCTCGCCGAGGCCCTGTTCGAGCGGCTTGGGGACGGCGCCGGCACGCCCGCTCGGCGCGCCCCCCGGTCGTCCCCCGCCCACGTCTCGAATCACCATGCGCGCTCCGCCACCGACTATATCGGCTCGTTGCCCGGCGCGGTCCTGCTCGGCCCATCGGTCGGGCGCGAGGTGGCGGCGGTCACGGGCAGGGCAGCGGTGCGTCGTCGACGGCGATGTCGTCGAAGTAGACAGTGAATGCTGACACCCCCGGTTGGCGCACGATGCCGATGCCGAACTCGACCGGCACCGTGTCGACGGTCTGCAGGGCGCTCTGCATGACCGCCGGGGACCCGTCGATGCTCATCGTCGCCTCACCGGTGGAGCCGGTCGCGAGCAGCATGTCGGTCTGTACGCACACCCACTGATCACGCGGAACTACCCGCACCGCGTTGACGTAGTTGACGCCACCGATGCGAAACAACGGGTTGGCGGTGACGCCGTCGCCGCTCTCGTTCGACAGCGCCACGTGGCTGTGGAAGGCGCCCTCCGTGCCTATCCTGGTCAGCTCGGTCAGCCCTGCGACCGGCGAGGTCGCCGGCAGATAGACGCTCATGCGCGTGTAGAGCCGCCCGCCGAGCGCGACGTCGACGTCGATGAAGACGACTGCGCTGCCGGTGCTGTCGAAGGTGCGCGCGCGAATTGAAGAGTCGCCCTCGCCAGAGGGATCGGGGACGACGTCGAGGCCGCCCGCGATGAACGACGTGTTTGGCCAGGCAGCGAGCGTGCCGCTCTCCCCATCTTCGCAGAGCAGCGCCGTGCACGGGGGCTCGCCTTCACCCTCGCCTTCGCCTTCGCCTTCACCTTCGCCTTCACCTTCGCCTTCACCTTCGCCTTCACCTTCGCCTTCACCTTCGCCTTCGCCTTCACCCTCGCCTTCACCCTCGCCTTCACCCTCGCCCGTGAGACAATGTCCTTCGATGCAGCGGTAGCCGTCGATGCAGACGTGCTCCTCGTCGCAGAGCTTGCCGTCGAGCGCTACCGGTGATGGGCAGGCGGTGAGAGCCAGCAGGCACATCAGGGGCACGGTGTGTGGCGCAGCGAACAAGGCCTCCACCTGCCCCCCTTCGGTACCCCGAGCGTATCGGCGCGCGTTACGACGGCGCAATGACGCCACCGCGACCGGGCGGTCTACTCGCGGTGGTTGACGAACTGGATCAGCACGCGGCGGACGTCGCGGTGGTCCGCCGAGGGCCACAGCCAGCGCGGCAGCCGTGCCAGCGCGGCGCGCTTTTTCCGCGGGATCGCGTCCCAGGCGACGCGCGCCTCGCCGAGCGCCTCCTCCTCGGTCGCCACCCAGGCGACGGGCCGCACCAGGCTGACCTGCGGCTGCTGGTTGGCCACGCGCGCGTTGGCGTCCAGCGTTCGTGACGGCGTCACCTCGCCGTCGCCGTCGGCGTCGAGGAAGACCGGGTTGGTGAGCGCGTAGGGCGTGGTGACAAAGGTGAGCGCGGGCTCGAGCGCGCCCTCGTCGCCGCCGAGGCCGAACGACGAGCCGAGCGAGCCGATGACGTCGGTGAACTGCAAAGGCGGCACCTCGTTCGGGAAGATCGAGGGGAACATGGTCTCGCGCCCGGTGACCTCGACGAGCAGGAAGCCGTCACGGACGGCGTCGACCGGCACCTCGAAGTCGTGCGCGCCCGCGCCCGGCACCGCCTCGGTGTGCACCAGCGCGGTGCCGAGGTAGACGTTCAGCGTGTCGGCCACCACCCAGGGCGCGGTGTCGACGTGGATGCGCGCGACGAACCGTCCGTCGGCCGCCGACGCGGTCGACCCCATGCCCTTCTCGCCGTCGTCGCCCTCGACCGAGACGCGCACGAACGGGCCGTTGGTCATGAGCACGTCACCCGCCTGGAAGCCGGCCACGATGTCGTCTGGGCGCACCTGCGCGGGCTCATCGCTCGGCACGCGCACGTAGGTGCGCGGGCAGCCGGGCTCGTCCTTCTCGGGCTCATGGCTGTCGGAGTTGGCGGTACCAACGACGTGGCGGCCGCTCTCGAGCATCATGATCCAGTCCTCGATGACGCCCGGGAAGGCGACGTCGCCGGTGCGATCGCCGCCGCACTTGCCCTGCTCGAGCTGGTAGCCGAAGGCGTCCGCGTCGCAGGCGCACTCGTCGACCTCGGTGCCGTCGGGCAGCGGCCGGCACTTGCGCTTGGCCATGTCGCGCAGCACGTCGCCCACCGCCACCTCGCAGCACGACACCGGGTCGACGACGCGCGGCGTGCCGTCGACCACCACGCGCGGCGCGTCTGCAGGCACGCGGTAGCTGTGCAGGAACTCGAAGCGCTTGCCGTTGAACACCTCGAGCGCGTCGAAGTCGAAGTTGAACTCGACCTTGTCGAACTCGGGGTGGATGGTCGGGTCGGGCGCGAGCAGGCCGCTTTGTCCCTGCACCGTCAGGTCGTCGGCGGAGACGCCGTACTGATCGAAGTAGCCGAGGATGCTGTCGCGCGGGTGGTTCACCTGCAGCACGATGGGTTTGACCGTGCCCGCCTCGTCCTTGAGCCCGAGCGCGCGCAGCCGATCGAAGATCTCAGTGGGCGTCTTCATGGCCCACTCGAAGCTGCCGTAGGTGCGTGAGGCGATGTTGCCGTCGGCGAGCGCGCCCTGCTCGCGACGCAGCGGGAAGCCGTTGAAGTGGCCGCGGTCGATGGTGGTCAGCTCGAGGCCGATGGCGGTGTTGATGTGCTTCTCGATGCCGAGCTGTTGCAGCGCCGGCTGGTAGTCGACCACGAAGTTGTGGTCCGTCGAGACCGCGTACTCGACGCCCTCACCCGCGTAGGAGGTGATGCGATCCTTGACGAGCGCGCCCGAGTCGAGGCTGTACTGCGAGTGCAGGTGGAAGTCGGCGCTGATGTAGCCGGTGGTGACGACGGTGCGGTGGATCTCCATGGTGAGCGCCGTGACGACGCCGGGCTTCAGCTCGACCGCCTGCTCGGCGCGGTCGTATTCGGTGCCGCGGCCGGCGACCACGGTGTAGCTGCCCGGCCGCACCTTGAGGCGCGCGACGCCGTCGGCCGAGTAGGCGAAGCCCTCGAGCCAGCGGCGCGTGCTCGCGTCGTCGGCGTCGTCGGGCACGAAGTCGGTGAAGCGCCAGGGCTCGCCGAGCGACAGATCGAAGATGTGCTCCTTCGGGTCGAGGCCGACGGTGCCCGGCTCGGCGGTGCCGACCACCGAGACCTTGGAGGGCACGCGGCCCACGCCGGGCTCGACGACGGTGACCACCAGCTCGGCGGGCGCGTCGACGAACAGCTCGGTGAACGCGGTCTGCCCCTCGGCGACGGTGACGCCGACCGGCGCCGACGACGCGGCGCCCGGCGCCACCACCACGAGCTGGTAGTCGCCGGGCCGCAGCGATGCGTCGAAGCGGCCGTCCTGGTTGGTCACGGCCTGGGTCACCTTGGTGCCGGCCGTGTCCATCACGATCACCGAGGCGCCGGCGACGAAGCGCGGCTGCTGCGCCTCCTTGACGCGGCCCTGCAGCACGCCGGTGGCGGGGCCGCCGAACCTGTCGTGCAGCACCTGGTAGGCGACGTCGGACACGCTGGCCACGTCGCCGTCGCCGACGATGAAGATGCGACGGAAGGTGACCTCGTCATTGCCGCCCGGCAAGTGGTCGTTCGGCGCCACCTCGTTTGGCGGCAGCACCTGGAACACGCCGGTGAAGGCGGCGGCGATGAAGGGCACGTGCAGCGAGTGGTCGGTGGCGTCGGGGAAGGCCTGCGGGTTTGCGTGGGCGAAGTTGCGCACGCCCTTGTCGGCCTCGGCCTGCTCCACGGGCAGCGTCATCACGCCGTAGCTGACGTCCTTGGACGCCGAGGCGATGAACTCGGCGACGAGCCCGGGGAAGGCGGGCAGCTCGATGGAGCCCGCGTGGTAGATGTCCTCGAGGCGGTAGCGCAGGTCGAAGCCGGCCTCGTGCGGCAAGAACACCTTGTTGCCCGCGCCGAACAGCACCACGTCGCCAAAGGGCGTGGGCACCTCGGCGCCGAGCAGGCTCTTTGGAAAGGTCAGCACGTCGCCGGAGATGTTCTGCACGCGCGTCACCAGCTCGAGGTACTGCGCGCCCGGGTGCAGGATGTAGCGGGACTCGAACTGCAAGACCGGGATGGAGCGGTCGTCGCCGAGCAGCACCTCGTTGATGCTCTGGGTGAGCGCCAGGAAGTCGCCGCCGAGGCCGCGCACGATGATGACGGCGTCCTCGCCAGGGCCGCCGGGAGCCAGCACCTCGATGGGCTTGTGGAACAAGCCGGGCGTGTTCTCGTCCTCGACGGAGATGGGCTCGAGCGCCTCGAGGAAGAAGGCGGGGAACATCTCGCCGAAGTTGTCCTTGCCGCGCCCGCCCTCACTGTCGCCGCGGCCGGACTCTGGGCGCACCAGGTCGGCGTCGAGCAGTGCGCCGCCGAACACGCCGAAGCCGCGCGAGAAGCCGGTGTCCTGCACCAGGAAGCGCGCACGATCGTTCTCGAGGATGAAGTCGCCCACCTCGCCGAGCGCACGCGGGCCGCCGATCAGCTCCGCGCGACTCTCGACCTTGAAGGCGCGCGCCTGCGGCTGCGTGGGGCACGCCGCGCCGCCCATCGCCGCGACACACACCAATGCCACACGGACGAGCCAGAAACAGCGGCGAGACGACGTGGGATCGACGACGGTGCGCATGGGGTGGTGATGCCACCCTGAGCGGGCCCCGGCAATCGCCCCCGCTCGGGGCTTGCACGCCCGCGGCCGTTCTTTTACCGCTCGGCTCGAGCACGTCATGGCGCACCTGGGGCCCGGCCGACAGTTTGAGCACCGGCTGATCGCTCCCCTGAGCGACAACGACGAGAACAGTCACGTCTCCAACATCGCCTACGTGCGCTGGATCCAGGAGGCGGCGTTCGCGCACGCCGAGGCGAGCGGCTGGGGTGCTGCGCGCTACATTACGCTCGGCTGCAGTTTCGTCATCCGGCGCCACGAGATCGACTACGTGCGCTCGGCCAAGGGCGGCGACCCGATCAAGGTCCTCACCTGGGTCGAGGAGTTCCGGCCCGCTTCGGCAACGCGCATCACGCGCATCCTGCGCGCCAATGACGACGTCGAGCTGGTGCGCGCCAGCACCGAGTGGGTGTGGGTGACGCTGGCGACGCTGCGACCGACGCGCATGCCAGCGGACGTCGCCGCCGCGTTTCGCTGACTGCCACGGCGAGCAGAACCGCTACTTGACGCCGATCAGGTACGACAGCCACGCCTGATCGGGCCGGCCGCGCTCGGTGCGCCGATACTTGCCCGAAGGCTCGCCGTCCTTGTCCTCGGTCTCCCAGTAGACGTGGCTCGCCGAGAAGCCGGCCTCGGAGAGCAGCTCGCGCACCTCGGGGATGGTCCACAGCCGCCAGTCGTACGTGAACGCCTTGTCGAGGGCGCTGCCGTCGGGGAAGCGGAAGTGGATGTGAAACAGCACGTCGTGCGTGACGGGGTTGAAGCTCGCCTCCTCCCACACGTAGCGGAAGGGCGGCTGCTGCTTGTCCTCGGGCGTGGGACGGGCCACTTGACGCGACTCTGAGATCTCCTCGTCGTGCATGGCGCCGCCGCCCATCATGTCGAGGATGAAGATGCCCTCGTCGGCCAGGCAGGCGTGCGCCTGACGGAAGTACTCGAGCAGCGCCGCGCGCGTCTTGAAGAGGAAGAACGAGTAGTTCTGCGCCGCGATGATGTCGGCGGTGACGTCGCAGGTACGCACGTCCTGCTGCAACAGCGCCACGCGAAGCTGCTGCGTGGCCGACAGCTTCGGCAGGTAGGTGCGGCGGCAGTAGCCGAGCGGCTCGGGGTCGAGGTCGACGCCGACGGCGCTGTACTCGCGCCCGAGCTTGACCCACTCGCAGCAGACGGCGGCGGCGGCGCAGAAGTCCTCGCGCAGCCGCGTGGGCAGGCGGCCGAACTGGTCCTTGTAGAAGCGCACGAACTGCTCGACCTCGTGATCGGGGTCCTGCACCGCCATGCGGTAGAGCGCGTACTTGTCGGCCAGGTCGGCCATCTTGGGCCGGGCAGCGTGCTTCTTCTTGGTCTTGGTCATGGCTGAAGGCGGATCTGCAACCCGGCGTGGTCGCCGTCAAGCTCGTTCGACGAAACGCTGGTACGCGCCCTTGCGCTCGCGGCGGCGTCGTGAGCGAATCCGCGCCGCGAGGTGGTTGCCGTGAGCGAGGTCATCGTCGTCATCGGGGCAGGTCCGGGCATCGGGCTTGCGGTCGCGCGCCGCTTCGGACGCGAAGGCATGAAGGTGGCGCTGCTCTCGCGCCGCGGCGCCGACATGGAGCGCGCGGCCGCGCAGCTCTCCGAGGCGGGAATCACCGCGCGCGGCTACGCCTGCGACGCCGAACGCGCCCACGACGTCGCCGATGCGCTGCAAGCGGTGGTGCACGATCTCGGGCCGGTCGACTGCCTGGTGTACAACGCGGCGGTACCGAAGCCCGGCGGCCCGCTCGAGGTGGGCCTCGAGCAGCTCGTGCGGCAGTTTCGCGTCGACGTCGGCGGCGCGTTGGTGGCCGTGCAGCGCGTGGTGCCGCACATGAAGGCGGTGCGCAAAGGCAGCATCCTGCTCACCGGTGGCGGGCTCGCGCTCGATCCCTGGCCGCAGATGACCGCGCTCGCCATCGGCAAGGCAGGCCTCAGAAGCCTGGCCTTGTCGTTGTTCAAGGAGCTGAAGCCGCACGGCATCCATGCGGCCACCGTCACGGTCGACGGGCTGGTCGCCAAGGGCGGCAAGCTCGACCCGGACGCCGTGGCGAACGTCTACTGGGAGCTGCACCAGCAGAAGCCGGAGGCGTTCGAGGCCGAGCGCGTGGTGCGAGGGTAGGCACTTTCCTCCGTCGACACCCGCGCGCGAGGCAACGGTGGCACGCCCGCTGCACTCCTCGAGCGCAAGCTGAGGAGGTGTCCCATGGCGGAGCAAACCAAGCACGTCGCGACCCGCCCCGATGCCGAGGTGCTCGTCAACCGACCCGGGGTGCGCATGATCAGGTTCGTGCTCGCCGCCGGTGAGGCGCTGTCGCCCCACTTCGCGTCGCGCGACCTCGCCATCGTGGTGATCGCAGGGGCCGGCAGTGTCACCGTCGACGAGCAGATAGTGCGGGTACGACCGGGCAGCGTCGTCGCGCTGGCCGGGGAGCGTCACGGCATCGCCGCCGACGAGCGGCTCGAGTTCGTGGTGGTGCAGGCAGAGATCGAGGTCAGGCCCGCGCAAGACCCGTTCCTCACGCCGGCTCAGATGGCGATCGACGTTGGGTGGCCGTCGCCCTGAGCGCCGCGCCGCGCCCGAACCCTCGACGCGCCGCACTGTGGTTGCGCGGGAGGCGCCACCGATCCGCTCACCCCGTGTGCGCCTCCGCTCGCCAGCGGCGACAGGGCCCGTTGGCTCAGCCTCCGTCGCCGACCTCGAGGTTGAGCGCTGCCAGGACGTCTTGGTCCTCGGCAGACGCGGTCGGCCCGTACCCGAGTACCGCACCGCCGAGCACTCCGCACGACGGGCAGCGCAGACCGAGCACGATGGCCTCGGCGTCGGGATCGGACGACCCCTCAAGACGGCGCACCTCCACCACCTGCACGCCGGTAGCGGACGACCGCGCATGGCAGATCGAGCAAACGACGAGGCCCCCCGCCACTACCGCAAAGGACGCGCGCATCCCCTCGGCAGCGAGCTCGCTCAGCTCGAGCGGGATGTTGCGCAGGTCGGTGCTTGCCTCGTCGCGCGCCAGCCAGCCGTTGTCGTCGCTCGTCTCGTGGGAGATGCGCATGGCCCCTCCGCGGGCCCGCTTGGGGCCCTGGAGGAAGATAACAACCCAAGGGCACCGGTCGGCGCCCCGAGTCGCGACGACAGGGGCGCGGCACGCCCGGCACGGACGGGCGCATCCCTGCCCGCTACTGCACCGCCACGCTCAGCGTGGTCCCGTTCGGGTCGCTCGCCGCGTCGATGGTGCCGTAGCTGTCGACCACCAGGAAGTACTCGGTCCCCGCCGTCACCGCCACGTCGACCGCGCTGGCGAGCCCGTCATCGGTCGCCGCGCTGTCGTCGTTGCAGCCGACCTCGACGGGCGCCGCCGCCTCGCAGGCCGCCGAGCGCAGGTACACCACGGTGTCGACGCCCGCTGCCGCCGTCGTCAGCGTCAGGTTCGCGTTCGCCGCCGGCGTGAACGTGAACACGCGCTCCTGGCCGCTGCCGCCGCAGCTCCCGCTCAGCTCGCTCTCGGCCGAGTAGTCGGCGAAGGCCACCGGTAGGTCGAGGCTCGCGCCTGCGGCCGGCAGCGTGATGGTGGTCGCCTCGCTACACGCCTCGGCGGGCGGGAAGCCGGCCGCGAAGGCCTGCGTCGTCAGGTCGAAGGAGCCCTTGGCCGGCGGAATGACGAAGATGAGGATGAACGCGCCCGCCGAGCCGTCGGCCACCACCAGGTAGTCGCCGGCCGGGATGTTGGCGATGCGCAGGCGGTCGTAGGCGCAGGCGTCGGCCGGCTCGTCGCTGGCCGCGTTGTAGTCGGTGCCGTCCTTTTTGATGGCGACCAGCGTGTTCGGGTCGCTCGGGCAGGTTGCGCCCGGGTAGCGGTACACCGTCATGCTGCCCGAGTAGCCGCCGCCGGTGCCCTCGAGCCGCACCTCGAGGTTGGTGGGTGCTGCGATGTTGAGCGAGTAGAAGACGTCGGTGCCGATGTCGGTCGGGTTGGTCGCCATGTCGACGTCGGCGTCGCCGTTGCACAGGCCGACGATCTCGCTGTTGGCGACCATGTTGTTGCCCTCGAAGGTTTGCTGCGTGTCAGCCACCGTGATGGCCTCGGCGTTCGCGCAGGTGTCGTTCGGCGCCGGGTCGTAGGTGAAGTCGGCCGTCACCGTGTACGAGATCGTGGTCGACGAGGGCGCAGCCTCGGACAGGCGCACCACGTAGCGGCCGCCGGTGTCGAGCGCCGAGAAGGTGATGGTCTGGTTGCCCGCGGCCACGGAGGCCGAGACGTTGGTCGCCGCCACCTCGGTGGTGGTGTCGTCGACGATGAAGGTGATCGTGGCCGTCAAGGATCCCCCGCCCGTCAGCGTGACCACCGCCGAGCCTGCGGCCAGCGCCTCGACCACGAAGGCGTCGTCGTTGCCGCCGCAGATGGACAGCGCCGTCGCCGCGTCCGCCGCGACGTCGTCGCTGAAGCTGAGGCCGGTGGCGCCGGTCGCCGTGGTCTCGTCGTCGAGCGCCACGGTGGGCGAGTCGTAGCCGTCCGACTCGCAGTCGTGCGCGAAGGCGAACTGGTAGCCAACCGGGTCGGTCAGCAGAGCGCCCGTCTCCGAGACCTTGAGCAGGTAGTAGCCGCCCGCCAGGTCCGTCGCCGCGGTGGCGAACGGGATGGCGGCGCCGCTCTCGCCGGTGACGACGGGCGCGCCCTGGGTGGCCGTGGCCGCCTGGTCGATGGTCGCCAGGAACAGCTCGCCGGCGGCGCTGCCGCTCTCGCCCGTGTTGGTGGTGACGCTGACGTCGAGGCCGCCGCCCAGGTGCGAGAGCAGGTAGTAGTCGACGTCGGCCGCGCACATGTGCAGGTCGATGGGGTCGATCGCGGGCGTGCTCTCGTCGTTGTCGATGGTGGCGGTGTCGAGGTTGGCGCCGCCGAGCCAGAGCGCGGTCGCCGGCGTCTCGTTGCCGGTGCCACCGGCGTCGGCGTCGAGGCCGTCGCCGACGCACTGGGGCGCGCCCAAGGTCAGCGTCAGCGTGAAGGGGCCCTCGATGCCGTTGTTACCGTCGACAGCGACGAAGTAGGTGCCGGGGGCAAGATAGGGGACCGCGATCTGCTCGTCGGCAACGGCGGCGTCGGCGCAGCCGAGCTCGGCGTCGCCGGCGCACGTGTTGGCGTCGAACAGCGCCACCGACAGGTCGAGCTCGGTCGCGAGGTCGAGGGTGACGCTGGCGTCGGCGTCGACCGTGAACGAGTAGAACAGGTCGCCCGACGCGCCCGGGTCGTAGTTGCAGCCGAGCGTGATGTCGTCGGCAGCACCAGTGGTGTCGCCGCTCGCCGGCGTGCCCTCGGTCAGCGTCAACGCGCCGCCGCAGGTCTCGCCGTCGCCCTCGCCTTCGCCCTCGCCCTCGCCTTCGCCCTCACCTTCACCCTCGCCCTCGCCCTCGGCGGGCTCGGGGCAAGCGGACAACACGAACGCGGCGGCGGCCGACAGCGCCATGGGGAGCAGGGTGCGAAGCATGGGGTCTCCAGGTCAGGGGAGGCAGGGGGATGACGAGGACGCCGGAGTGGTAGGCGACGAAGCGTCACCCCGCAAGCGGATCGGCGGTGACGTTCGTGCCGGTGATCAGCGCCACCGCAGCCGCGACGCCGTCCTCGGCACGCACTCGCGCGCCGAGCGCGCGCGCGCGCGCCGCCATGGCGTCGTCGGCGAGCACCTCGGCGATGGCCCCCGCCAGCCGTGCCGCCGTCAGCCGCCGCCGAGGAATGGGCGCGGCGCCGACGCCGAGCTGCCGCACGCGCGCGCCCCAGAACGGCTGATCGCCGTGGAAGGGCACGACCACCGACGGGATGCCCGCGCGGATGGCCGCCGCCGTGGTGCCGGCGCCGCCGTGATGCACGGCGAGCGCGACCTTGGGCAACAGCCACGAGTGCGGCACCGCACCGACGACGAGCACGCCGGCAGGCACGCGATCGGCCGCGAGCCCCGCCCAGCCGGTGTGGACGATGGCGCGCCGGCCGCTGTGTGCGACGGCGTCGAGCACGAGCTGTGTGGTGGCCGCCGGATCTTCCGTGATCATGCTGCCGAAGCCGACGTAGATGGGCGGCTCGCCGCGCTCGAGGAACGACGACAGCTCGGCCGGCGGCGTCCAGGCGGTGGGCTCGTCGGCGAGCCAGTAGCCGGTCACCCGGGCGCGCGCCGGCCAATCGGCGGGGCGCGCGATCACCGACGGCGAGATGCCGTAGAGCAGCGGCGTGCGCCGCCAGGGCTCGTCGTCGAAAGGCCAGGCGGCCGGCAGCGGACCAAGGCCGAGCACCTCCTTGCGCGCGGCGTTGCCGGCCATGCGCGCCGTCTGCCACAGCACCTGGCGCGACAGCCGGTGCGCCAAACGCCGCGACCACGATCCGGGCAGCGCCGACACGCCGGGAAACAGCACGCCGTCCATCTCGGCGGTGGGCGTGATTGGCACATTGTAGGCCTGGAACAGCGGCAGACCGAGCCGCTCGGCGAGCGTGGCGGCGACCAACAGGCCCCCGAAGCCGGTGACGAGGGCGTCGGCGTCGCGCACCGCCTCGAGGCCCACCTCGAGGAACAGGCGCGTGCCCCGACGAGCGAGGTTCGCGAGCTCGCGAAAGGAGGTCAGTACGCCGCCGCGCTCGATGGCGGTGCTCGAGCGGCGCGCCGCGAGCAGCGCCTGGACGTCGATGTCGACGGTGGCCACCTGCAGGCCGTACGAGGTCACCAAGTCGGTGAAGTCGCGGGTGGTGACGACGCGCACACCGTGCCCCGCCCGCGCCAGTCCGACACCGAGCGCAACGTAGGGCTGCACGTCGCCGCGACTGCCGGTCGCAAGGATGGTGATGCGCATACCGCAGCCCTCGACGCCCGACGTGAAACGAGCGAGCCCCCTGGTCTATCGTGGCTCCCTCGCGCCGCGCGACTGCGTGGCGAGAAGGACCGCCCTCGAATGTTCCGCCAGCTCGGTCGCTTCTGCGCTCGCCGCCGCTGGTGGATCCTGATCGCCTACGTCGTGCTGGTGCCGCTCGCCGCCGTGCTCGGCGCGCCCGCCGTACGCTTGCTGCGCATCGGCGGCTTCGAGGATTGGAGCGCGGACTCCTGGCAGGTCGATCGCGCGCTCGTCGAGGAGCTCGGCGTGGGCGCGCCCGATATCCTGCCCATCTACACGGTGACGAGCGGTGGCAACGTCGACGACATCGAGGTGTTGACCGGCGTCCTCGGCGTCATCGACCAACTCAAGGCAGACCCGTCGGTGGTGCGCGTCACCAGCTACTACGAGCACGGCGCCACGCAGCTGGTGTCGCGCGACCGCACGCGCACCTTTCTGGTGGTCAACCTGCGCGGCGACGATCAGAGCAAGGGCGAGGCGCTCGAGCGGCTGCGGCCGCTGTTCAAGGTCGACGGCACCTCGCTCATCCTGGCCGGCTACGTGCCGGTCAACCAAGCGCTCTACCAGAGCGTCGAGGAGGATCTGCGCAACGCCGAGCTGCTCGCCTTCCCCATCACCGCGGTGCTGCTGCTGCTCATCTTCGGTAGCGGCGCGTCCGCCTCGCTGCCGCTCATCCTGGGCGGCCTGGCCGTGGTGTTCGCCTTCTTCGCCATGCGCATGCTGACGCTGGTGACGGACATCTCGATCTTCGCGGCCAACGTCGTCACCGTGCTCGGGCTCGGCCTCGGCATCGACTACTCGCTGTTCCTGGTGGCGCGCTACCGCGAGGAGCTGGCGCGGCCGCCCGAGCCAGGTGAGACGCCGGCGCGCCACGTGGCGCGCGCGGTGGAGCACACGGTCGCCACCACCGGCCGCGCGGTAGCGTTCTCCGGCCTGACGGTGGCGGCGAGCCTGTGTGGCCTGCTGTTGTTCCCGCAGATGCACCTGCGCTCCATCGCCTACGGCGGCATCGCGGTGGTCTCGGGCGCCATGCTGCTGGCGCTGACGCTGTTGCCCGCGCTGCTCGCGCTGTTCGGCACGCGCATCGACGCGCTGCGCCTGCCCTTCTCGCTGTCGCGCCCGCCCAAGGACGAGGAGCACGGCTTCTGGCACCGCGTCGCCTTCGGCGTCATGCGGCGGCCGGTCTTGGTAGCGGTCGCCGTCACCGTGCCGCTGCTCGCGCTCGCCGCGCCCTACCTGCGCGTCAACCCGTCGATCGCCGACCACCGCATCCTGCCGGCCGACTCGGAGCCACGCATCGCCACCGACGTGCTCGACGCCGACTTCCTGCCGCATCAGGTGACCGCGCACGAGGTGATCGTGCGCGTGCCGGGCGAGGCGCTCGCGCGCGACAACCTCGAGCTGCTGTACGCGTTCCACGAGCGCATGCGCGCTATCCCCGGCATCACCGCCGTGCAGTCGCCGTTCGCGCCGGCCGACACCGTCGGCAAGGACCGCGTGCTCGCGCTGCTCGCCAAGCCGAGAGCCGAGCAGGATGCCAACGTGCTCGCCGGGCTCGAGCTGTTCACGCGCGGCGGCATCATGCGCTTCGCCGCCGTCTCCGACCACGTGTTCAACGACCAGCGCGCGCTCGATCAGGTGGCAGCGCTGCGGTCCCTCGAGCCGCCGCCCGGCGGCCGCGTTCAAGTCGGCGGCATCGCGGCCGTCCTGTGGGACATGCAGGAGTGCTTCCGGCGCATCACGCCGTGGATGGTCGGCTTCGTCGCGCTCATCATGTTCGTCGTCTTGTTCGTCGTGTTCGGCTCGGTGACGTTGCCGCTCAAGGCGATGGTAATGAACTCGCTGTCGTTGACCGCCAGCTTCGGCGCCATCGTCTGGGTGTTTCAGGACGGCCGCTTCGCGACGCTGCTCGACTACTCGCCGCTCGGCATCTCCGATGCCACGCAGCCCTTGTTGATGTTCGCCGTCGTGTTCGGCCTGTCGATGGACTACGAGGTGCTGCTGTTGACGCGCGTGCGCGAGGAATTCCTGCGCACCGGCGACAACGCGCTGTCGGTGGCGCACGGCCTGGCGCGCACCGGCCGGCTCATCACCAGCGCCGCGCTCTTGCTCGTCGTCGTCATCGGCGCCTTCGCCACCTCCAAGATCCTGTTCATGAAGACGCTCGGCGTCGGCATGGCGCTGGCCATCGCGCTCGACGCCACCGTGATCCGCGCGCTGCTGGTGCCGGCCACCATGCGGCTGATGGGCGCGTGGAACTGGTGGGCGCCGGCGCCGCTCACCCGGCTGTGGAAGCGCGCGGGGCTGTCCGACCTCGAGGAGTAGGCGCGCTCACGGGCAGGCGGCCAGCCCCGTGATGAACGCGTCCACCGCCGCCGTGCCCTGCGCATCGACGACGAGCGAGCCGAGCTTCGGCATGCGCCCAGCACCGGTGCGGCGCATGCGCACCGACACCAACGAGCGCGCCGGATCGCCGGGCACGATCAGGCGCGCGCCGGTGACACCGAGGTCGCCCTCGCGCGGCACGGCGTCGCACAGGTTGGCGTCGACGAACGCCGTCTGCGATCGCATGTCGGCGTTGCCGCCGCCGCCGCCGGTCGGCCGGTGACACATGGAGCAGTTGACGTGCAGCACGGCGCGCGCGCGCTCCTCGTCGCTCGCGGTGGCATCGTCGACCGCGGGCAGCGCGGGCAGGTCCGCGACGGCGCCGGGCAAGGCGCCGCTGAACAGGCCGATGGCGTCCCAGGTGGTGAGCTGGTTGGCGCAGGTGGTGGCGTCGTAGGCGAAGCCGCCGTTTTGCTGTTGCAGCTCGAGGCCGAGCGTGCGGCCGGCCGCAGCGGTGTGGCACGAGAGACAGCCGTTCCTCGACGGGTAGACCCAGGTCTGGCCGCTCGGCAACTGCTTCTGCTTGCCCGAGGGCGGCAACAGCACGGCGTCGGTCTGCGCGGCGTTCCACTCGTAGGAGTAGCCGGCCCACGCGCCGTCGTCGTGGCGCACGAGCAGCCGCGTCTCGACGAAGAGCCCGGCAAGGTGAAAGTGCTTGATCAGCACGGTCCCGACGGGCAGGTCGAGGTCGCCGTCGGCACCGATGCCGATGGTGGCGCCGTCCGGCAGCGCCATGAAGCGCGTCTTGGCGGCGCCGTCGGACCAGAGCGGGTGGTTGACGCCGTAGGGGATGACGCTGCTCGAGGGCTGGCGAGGGTCGCTCGCGTCGACGCAGCCCGTCTCGCTCAACAGCTCGGGGAAGGTGCTCGGCACGGGCGCGCCCGACGGCACCAGCTTGTGGATGGCGTTCGACTCCACGCGCAACACGTACACCTCACCGTCGGCGTCTTCGGAGAAGCTCGAGATGTAGTCACCCGAACCGATCAAGGTCACCTCGGGATCGTCGATGTCGAGCGGTTGGCCCTGCTCGTCGAACACGAGCTGGAAGATCTCAGCGGTGGCGCCGTCGGCGAACAGGTAGGTGCCGCGCAGCTCGGGGATGGCGCTGCCGTTGTAGACGTAGCCGCCGATGACGACGTTCCTGCCGTTGGCGTGTGGGTACTCGAAGATGGGCTCGCTGAAGCCGCCGTCCGAGCACGCGCCGCCGCTGTTGTCGAAGCAGCTCGTGCCCTCGTAGGTGTTCCAACCGTAGTTGCCGCCGGCGGTGACGACGTCGATCTCCTCGATGGCGTTTTGGCCGACGTCGCCGACCCACAGCTCGCCGGTGGCCCGGTCGAAGCTGAAGCGCCACGGGTTGCGCAGCCCCCAGGCCCAGATCTCGGGCGCGAAGTCCGGATCGGCGACGAACGGGTTGTCGGCGGGGATGCCGTAGGCGAACGGGGGTGTCACGCTGTCGACGTCGATGCGCAGGATCTTCGCGAGCAGCGACTGCGTATTCTGCCCGTTCTCGTCGGGGTCGTTGGCGCCGCCGCCGTCGCCGGTGCCGATGTACAGCATGCCGTCGCGTCCGAAGGCGATCATGCCGCCGTTGTGGTTGCCGGCGAAGTCGTCGATGTCGAGCAGCACCTCCTCGGAGGCCGGGTCGAGCAGCCCGCCGCCGTCGAGGGTGAAGCGCGAGACGCGGTCCAGCAGCCCCCCGCCCGGGTCGGTCGTGTAGTAGAGGAACAGCTCCTCGGTCTGCGGCCAATCCGGGTGGAAGGCGATGCCGAGCAGGCCCATCTCGTCGCCGGGGGCGTCGCTGGTGGCGACACGATCGGTCAGGTCGCCGAACAGCTCCGGGGTGGTGACGGTCGCGTCGTCCTTGTCGAAGCGCACCACCGTGCCGCGGCGCTCGATCACGTACATGGTGGTCATGCCCGGCTCCTGCACCAGCAAGAGCGGGCTCGTCACCTGCAGGTTCGGCCAGGGCTCGACGACGTCGACGTTGCCGGCGTGCGGCGGGCGGTCGGGTGCCGCACAGGAGGTGTTGCTCGGCCGCGCGGCGAGGCCGGGGACGCCCGGCTGGGGCTCGCAGGTCGGCTCGCCCTCACCCTCGCCTTCGCCCTCGCCCTCACCCTCGCCCTCACCTTCGCCTTCGCCCTCGCCTTCGCCTTCGCCCTCCGCGGGTGCGGGGCCGCAGGTGCAGGATGGGGACAGGGCGAGCGTGAGTAGGGACGCAACGACGGCGATACGCATGGCGGCTCCTCGGGCACAGGCTGCCCAGCCGCTCGTTTTTCAACGGTCCGCTAGGACCACGCAACCACCTGCTGCACCATCTTCTTGATGCCGCGCGCTACCGCGGCGATCGGCGCGGCGCGCCTGCGTGCGGGCACGGTCGAAGACCCGCGCACCTCGCCGGGCTACGGGGACAGCCACGAGGCGTCGATGCGCGTGACGAAGCCGTCGTAGTACCCCGCCACCCCGGGCAACTCGAAGCCGGGCACGATCGCCGAGGCGTCGGCGTGAGCTGCCGCGAAGGCGCCGAGGAGCAGGTACCGGTCCGCGGGGCCGGCGACGAGCACCGAACGCGGCGGGAGCGCGCTGCCGACCAACAACCTGGGCAGATCGATCCCGTCGTGCAGTCTCCGGAGGGTGAGGTTGTGGTAGCTGCCGTCGTTGATGACGACGATCGGCTCACCGGCGAGAAAGGCGACGGCGGTGACTTCACTCGTGCCGGCGGGCTGGTGCAGGGCGCGCACGCTGCCGTTGGCGAGGTCGAGCTCGAGGCAGAAGCCGGCATAGGCGGGACCGACGAGCGTCGCCACTGCTGCCCCGGACCGCCCGTCGATGACCTCTCCGCCCAAGGTGCCGCCACAGAGCTCCGCGGTCGCGGCCGCTTGGTCGACGGCGGCGTCCTTCACCCGCGGCGGGTCCATGGATCCATTGTGCCCCGGGAACGCGACGACCCAGCGCATGCGGCCGTCGGGAGCAACGCGGAACGCCAACGATCCCTCGCCCGGGACGCTCGCGACGCTGTCGTCATCGAAGGTGACGTCGATGGTCCAGTAGAGGGCGGGGGTCACGACGAGCGCGTCGCCGCCCTGCAGCGAAATGACGCGCGGCACACCGGGCTCAAATCCGGAGAAGGCCAAGAGACGAGTCATGGCGATCTCGACAGCGCCAAGGTCCACGAGCCCGGGACCGAAGCGTCGCAACTGCGGAGGATCCCACTGGAAGCCGCCGTCGAAGACGAGCAGAGCGTCCCCGTCGGCGGTCAGGCTCACCGTGCTGGCTTGCAGCTGCACGCGCCCCACTTCCACCGCAGCGTCGTCGAGCGCGAGCAGGAGGTGCGAACCCGCCGGGAGCTGGACCACCTGACCGTCGACGGTCACGTCGAGCGCTACGGCGTTGTGGCTGCCGACAGCCACGAACGTGCTCGATTCGATGGCGGCCCCTTTGCACGAGGGATAGATGGACTGCGCGACCTCGAAGCGCCGGTGCAGCAGGCTGCTGCCGTCCTCCGACAGCCGATCGATGTCGCACCACCTAGGCCCGGCCTTCGTCACGATGATGTCACCAGATGCCGGCTCCACCTCGATGGACATCGGCCACGTCTCCGAGCTTGCGATCCAGCTCGCACCGTCGCGCGCGAAGCCGTCCGCCTGGTGCATGGGGGCGAGCCCGTCATCGGTGCGCAGCTGTTGGGGCGGAACGCGCGCGACCAGCGTGGTCCAGGTGCCGGGGGTGCCGCCGATGCGTCCTGGCTCGAGCGGCGGCAGGCGGTCCGCGGTGGCGTTGACGGTCGCGACGACGAGGAGGTCGCCGGCGAGCTGCGCGATGAAGGCGGCTTCGGTGTGTTCTTGGGCCGTGAGCAGCTCGAACTGCGCCGGATCCGGGTCGAGGCGCGCAAGGACATCTGATCCGATCGTCCACGTACTGCCCTCGTCGCCGAGCGAGCACGCGAGCACCTCGGCCGGCGTAGCCTGCTCGCGCAATACCGAACCCGTGACGA
This sequence comes from Deltaproteobacteria bacterium, assembly GCA_016177705.1. Classification (GTDB taxonomy): domain Bacteria; phylum Myxococcota; class UBA727; order UBA727; family VGSZ01; genus JACOUT01. The sequence continues at coordinate 104,732 of JACOUT010000009.1, read as the reverse complement.
GGTCTCGCAACTGGACGAAGCCCTCGGACGTGTCACCATCGGCGCGATTGCCGCACACTCGAACGCCGTCGATGCTCGACGACGGGTACGTGTCGTAGGGGCTGGTCCCCGGGGGCAAAGCGGCGCTCCAGCGGGTCGTGGCCGTCGCGGCATCGATGGCAATGAGGCGCGCCTCACCGGCGGCGTTGCGCGTCACGGCAGTCAAGAGCTCGTCACCGGAGCCGAGCCGCGTGACCGGCGCGCCGGTCGCCACGATGCCGCGGCCCGTGTTGCCCTGAGCGTAGGTGGTCACGGTCGTGTCGCCATTCCAACTGGCGAGGGCCACGACGCCCGTGGCGGTGACGGCGATCTGGAAGGGCTCATCCTCGTAAAGGAGCAGTGCAGCCACCGCGGGCCCCTGCAAAGGCAGGCGGATGAGCGCGCGCTGGCTCGACGAGAGCGTCAGTGTGCCGCCAGGGAGCTCGACGCTGGCGGGCCCCCGCGCGATGAACACACCGCCGGCTGCATCGAGAGCGCCCGCCATGCACCTGACCGGGAGCGACGCGCTCGCGCCCATGGTGCCGTCGAGCCCGATCTCCTGCACGAGGCAGGCTTCACCCGCGGCGTAGGATCGCCCTGCGAGTCGGATGGCGTCAGGCTGGTTCGACACCGCATACACCTCGACCTTGGGCAGGTCGCGGTGCCATGTAGGTTCTCCTTCACCCTCTCCTTCGCCCTCTCCTTCGCCCTCTCCTTCGCCCTCTCCTTCGCCCTCTCCTTCGCCCTCTCCTTCGCCCTCTCCCTCTCCTTCGCCCTCGCCTCCACGATCGGGGGTGCGTCCAGGGCATGCCCCGAGGAGCAGGCAGCCGCACACGGCCGCAGCGAGCGCAGTCCGACGTTCCCCCATGGGGACAGTGTACCGCGACGGCGACAGTGCGGTGCGCCGCGGCGGCGCCACCGGGCCGACATGCGCGCGGGCGCGGTTGGCAGGCCGGGTTCAGCTTGCCGCTACGCCCACGCAACCACCTGCTGCACCATCTTCTTGATGCCCCGCGCGACCGCCGCGATTGGCGCGTCGTACATGTAGGCGGGCGCGGTCACCACCTTGCGATCGGTGTCGACCACCACATCGTCGACCGGACAGACGACGTGGGCGTGTCCCATGGCGGCGATCTGCTTGGCGGTGTCGGGGTCGTTGCCGATCGTGAGGCGCAGCTTGGCGTTGGCCTGCCTGGCGGCCGCAGCCACGACGGCGGGCGCGATGCAGCAGGCACCGACGGGGACCTGCGCCGCGAGCGCCTCGCGCAGCACGCGGCCCACCTCCTTGTGCACGGTGGCGCCGGCGCCCTTGCTGGCGAAGTCCGACAGGGTCTTGGCGGCACCGTAGCCGCCCGGCAGCACCCAGCCGTCGACGTCGGCGCCACCGACCGACGCGAGGTCGGCGATGTTGGAGCGCGCGATGCGCGCCGCCTCCTCGAGCACGCCGCGCTCCTTGCCGGTGGGCTTGCCGGTCTTGTGATCGACCTCGGCCAGCTTGCCGTCGGGCGCGAACACGCGCGCCTCCGCGCCGGCCTCGTCGATGGCGAGCAGCGCCAGCACCGCTTCGTGAATCTCGGAGCCGTCGAGAAAGCCGGCGCCGGACAGGATGACGCCGATCTGCTTCTTGCCGCTGGTCATCGGGCACCTCGTGCTCGGGAGCGGGCGCTGGATAGCGGGCGGGCCATCGCCGGTCCATCGGGCGAAAACCGGCGACCGCAGCGAGAGCGGGGTAGATTGTCCTCGTGACGCTCCGATCGGGCCGCCAACCTTTAGGCCGCGCCTCGGGTGCCAAGCACGGCGCCGTGCTCTGCGCCGTGCTCGGCGCCGCGCTGGTGGCCGCCCCAGGGGCTGTCGCCAAGCGCAAGACCAAGAAGGCCGACACCGAAGCGCCGGTCATCACCCACACGCCACCTGCGCAACACGACGGCGCGGGGCCGCTCATCATCGAGGCCGCCATCGTCGACGACGGCGGCGTGTTCGACCCGGCGCTGTTGGTGCGCGCGCCCGGGGGCAGCTTCGAGCGCGTGCCGCTCAAGCCGGTCGAGGGCAAGCCCGACAGCTACGCGGCCGAGGTGCCGGCGGCGCTGCTCGCCGCCGACCTAGAGTACCTGATCGAGGCCTACGACGAGAACGGCAACGGGCCGGCGCGCGCCGGTGACGAAGCGACGCCACTGCGCGTGCCCCGCGTGCTCGCAGGCACCACGACGACGACGACGGTGACGCCGCTGCCGCCCGACCACCCACCGGCGGACAAGAAGCCGCCGGACGAGAGCAACGACGCGGTGCTGTGGGGCACAGGCATCGCGGTCGGCGCCGTCATCGTGCTCGGCGCCGCGGCCGGCATCGGGCTCGGCGTGGCGGCGCTGCTGTCGGGCCCACCGGCCACCGTCGCGGTGACCATCACCGGCGGCTCGCCCATCGCGGCGGTCGCGCCGTGAGCGGGCGCGTTCTCGGCCTGCTGCTGGTGGCGCTGGCGGCGTGCGCGCCGTCGGAGCCGGCCACCATCGCCATCGAGAACCCTCAAGCGCTCGCCGTCGAGTGCGCCGCGCCGCCGGCCGACCTGACGGCGCGGCTGTGGGTGAGCGGCTACGACGAGCCCTACCCGCTCAGCTACGACGCCGCCGCCAACACGACGTCGGGTACCGCCGACATCGCCCCCGGCCTGGTGCGCAAGCTGACCATCGACTGGTACCGGCCGCTCGGGCGCGAGGATGGCCTCGAGCTGGTGCTGGCGCAGGCGCAGGGCGACCTGGCGCTCGTCGACGAGGTGCAGCCGACGGCGACCTTCATCATGCCCGCCGAGGCCATCTCGGACGGCTCCTGCCTCGACATGCGCTTCGACACCTTCGCGGGCTCGGCCGGCGTCGTCCTCGACGGCGCCACCGTGCCCCTGTGCGACCTCGACGATAGCTGCAGCGGCGGCGACCCGGCCGCCTGCACCAACCTGGTCGAGACCTGTCGCGGCAGCGACCCGCTCGACCCCGCGGTGGAGCCATGACGCATTCGGCCACTACCCTGCTCACCATGACGGCGCTCGCGGCGCTGCCCGCCTGCCCGTTGGTCTGCCCCGGTGGCCCCAACCCGGACGCCGACGCGGGCCCGCCGGGCGTCACGCTGACGGTGCAGAAGACCGGCGACGGCACCGGCAGCTACCGCTCCGACCCGGACGGCATCGACTGCGACGGCGCCTGTGACAGCCAGAGCATCACCGTCGTGCCCGGCACCGCCATGAGCGTGCGCGTCGAGCCGTCGCGCGACGCCAACCTGATCGACGCGCTGTGCGGCGTCACCTTCCCCGACGGCACCACCGCGCAGCGCGAGCTGGTCGACGACACCATCGAGGCGGTGCTGGCCGACGACCCGGCCGAGACCATCGTCACGTGCAGCGCCGAGTTTCGCCAGGTGCACACGCTGCAGGTGCTGTTCTCGGGCACCGGCAGCGGCACCATCACCGGCACGCTGACCAACCAGGGCGGCGGCGGCGGCACGCCGCGCATCGACTGTCCGCCCGACTGCGTTGGCGCCTACTTCGTGGGCGAGATCGACACGCTGACACCCACCCCCGATCCGGGCTCGGTGTTCGTGGAGTGGAAGGTCGACTGCGCGGGCACCGGCCCGGTCGAGCTCATCATGACCGAGGACAAGAACTGCGAAGCGCAGTTCGACCTTCAATAGATCGTCGCCCGCAGTGAGGCAGATCGGGGCGGCGGTTGCTCGCACGCGGAAGCGGCGCGCTACCATGATGGTTGGTAGCTGATCGAGGACGCCGCGACGCGGCCTCGAGGAGGAGCCGACCATGCGCAGCCCCAATCCCGCCGTCCGCCGCTCGCGCCGTCGTACCCCCGGCCGCCGCGCGCTGGCGGCGCTGCACGTCTCGCTGATCGCGCTCGCCACCTTCACCGTGGCGGTGATCGGCGTGCTGGTGTTCCCCGAGGGGCGGCTGTTCTTGGAAGAGCACTTCGGCATCGTTCGCATCGCCTCGTACCTGATCTGGGCCATCGGCCTGGGCGGCTTTGCGCTCGCCCCCGTGCTGCTGCTGCGCGAGGTGGGCGCCGTGCGCACCTTCACGTTGCGCCCTATGCGCCTGCGCACCGCCTTCGACGCGCTCGGCGCGGGCGCGGTGGGCCGCGCGTTCGCCATCGGCACCTTCGGCAACACCGTGGTGCTGCTGCTCTCGTGGCTCGGCCTGCCGTTCGGCGACGCCTACACCTGGCCGGTGTTCTGCGCGCACCTGATCCTATCGGGGGTGGTGGTGGCGGCCTGCTCGTTCGGGGCGCTGATCCGCATGCGCGACTTCGTCGCCGAGCTGCGCCCGCTGCCGATGCCGCGCCGCGCGTCGCACGCGGCCCCGGCCGGCGGCGTCTGAGCGCCGGGCGCGCCGCGCGATACCGTCAGGGTCGCCCGCGACGTCGTCGATGGGCCGATGAAAAACCCGGCGCAGGCTGCTAGGCACTGGGCTCACCCACGAGGGGGCCCGATGGCGGAGCGGCGCGCGCACATCCTCGGCACCGGCCGCTACGTTCCAGCGCGCGTGGTCACCAACGCCGACATCGCGGCCAGGGTCGACACCACCGACGAGTGGATTCGGAAGCACCTCGGCATCGTCGAGCGCCGCTTCGCCGCCGACGACGAGCAGACCTCCGACCTCGCCGCCGCCGCCGCCGAGCGCGCGCTCGTGTCGTCGCGCACCGACGCACGCGAGCTGCAGGCCATCATCGTCGCGCTCGGCAACGGCGACGTCGCCTCGCCGGCCACCGCCTGCTACGTGCAGGAGAAGCTCGGCGCATTCGGCGCGGTCGCCTTCGACATCCGCGCAGCGTGCGCAGGCTTCACGGTGTCGCTCGACCTCGCCAAAGACATGGTGGCGTCGGGCGCGAAGGAGCGGGTGTTGGTCATCGGCGCCGACATCGCGAGCCGCACCAAGATCGACTGGCGCGACCGCACCACGCCCGCCATCTTCGCCGACGGCGCCGGCGCCGCCGTGGTCGGTCCGTCACCGAGCCCCGAGCGCGGCTTTCTCTCGGCGCGCCTCGGGTCCGACGGGCGCGGCAAGGACGTAGTGGTGATGAAGGGCGGCGGCTCGCTCTCGCCCTTCACCGCCGAGACGCTCGCGCTCGGCGAGCAGTTCGTGCAGATGGACGGCAAGGGCGTCTGGGAGTGGGCGACGCGCGAGTTGCCGGCAGTGATACGAGCGGCGCTTGCGGCCGCCGGCCTGACGGTCGCCGACGTCGATCTGTTGGTCACACACCAAGCGAGCCTGCGGCTGCTGCAGGCAGTCATGGCGGACCTCGGCCTGCACGAGGGCAAAGTGCACACCACCATCGAGCGCTTCGGCAACACGCTGTCGGCGTCCTTGCCCATCACGCTCGACGAGGCGGTCGAGCGCGGCAAGGTGAAGCCCGGCTCCGTGGTGGTGCTCGCGGCCATCGGCGCCGGCATGACGTGGGGCGCGCACGTGCTGCGCTGGTGAGGGATCATGCTCGAGACGCGCGTCACCAAGCTGCTCGGTATTCGCTACCCGATCTTCCAAGGCGGCATGGCGTGGATCAGCCGCGCCGAGCTGGTCGCCGCCGTCAGCGAGGCCGGCGGCTTGGGCGTGCTGGCGACCGGCACGCTGCGGCCGACCGAGTTGAAGGACGAGCTGCGCAAGGTGCGCGCCGCCACCGACAAGCCGTTCGCGGTCAACGTCTCGCTCGTGCCCGCTCATCCGGATGCCGACGCCAAGACCGCCGCCATCATGACGGAGCTGGCGCTCGAGGAGGGCGTGCGCATCTTCACTATCTCGGCCGGCTCGCCCGGGGTCATGACCGAGAAGCTGAAGAAGCGCGGCGCCATCGTCATCCACGTGGTGCCCTCTGCGCGGCTCGCCAAGAAGGCCGAGGCCGCCGGGGTCGACGCGGTGGTCGCGGAGGGCTACGAGGCGGGCGGCCACGTCGGCCACGACGAGCACACCTCGGTGGTGCTGTGGCCGAGCGCGGTGCGCGCCGTGAAGATCCCGGTGATCGCGGCCGGAGGCATCGCCGACGGCGCGGGCATGGCGGCGGCGCTGGCGTTTGGCGCCGAGGGCGTGCAGCTCGGCACGCGCTTCATCGCCACCGCGGAGTGCAACGCGCACGCGGTGTTCAAGCAGCGCATCGTCGACGCGCCCGAGACGCCGACCACGGTCTACTGCAAGTCGACGCACCCGGGGCGCGCGCTCGTCACGCCCCTCGTCGACAAGCTGGTGGCGATGGAGAAGCACGGCGCCAGCGGCGAGGAGCTCGAGCGCCTGCGTGGCCGCGGCCGCTCGCGCGCCGGCTGCCTCGACGGCGACCTGGACGAGGGCATCTTGCCGTGCGGTGCGGCTGCGGGCCTGGTCACGCGTGTCGTCACCGTTGCCGAGGTGGTGCGGGAGCTGGTTGAGGGCTACTCGGCCGCAAAGGCGAGGATGCCGTAGCGATCAGCGCGGTCGCGCGTCGGGCGTCGGCATCGACGTCAATTCAGCTCGCGGGCTCTTCCTTGGAAGCAGCGAGGAGACCGCGCACGAACAGCACCACTTGGCCGGGCGTGACCCCCGCGAGCTGCGCGATCTGCGGCACCACCACCTCGAAGGGCTCGCCGCGGTTGAGCCGGTCGACGAGGCGGTCGGCCACGCCGCCGAGCCGCTCGAGCGCGCGCGCGTCGAGCTCCGGCGCCTTGGCGTCCTTCGCCGGCGGGGGCAGCCGTGCCGACAGCGCGTAGTAGACGACGTTGTTGATGGTGAAGAAGGGCGTGACGATGAACGAGATGACGCCCCACCACCCCACCACGAGGTTGATGGCGGTCATGCGCCAGAACGTCTTGTGGATGCAGCGCTTGCACAACTGCCCGTCCATCGACTGGTGGAAGCGCATCACCAGCGCCCCGATGTTCTGGTGGAAGGTGACCTTCCGCGTTGGCGCCTCGACGCCGCAGACCTGGCAGATCATGAGCGCGCGGTAGCACCCTGCCTCGCGCCGCGCACGGGGTGACCGCTGACCGGCCGTGCTATCAAGCGCGACCATCTCGGAGCGCCTCATGGCCGATCGTCGTCACCCGAACGTCGTCAACCTCGATGAGCTGGAAGGTCGACCCAGCTCCACCGGCGCCCGCTTCGGCTACACGTCGAAGGGGCTCGGCGCCGCCACCGGCTCGCAGGGCGTCGGCTGTTCCTTCTACGACCAGCCGCCGGGCAAGACCGCCTTCCCGCGCCATTGGCATGCGGCCAACGAGGAGGCGGTGTTCGTGCTCGAGGGCGAGGGCACGGCGCACATCGGCGAGCGCAAGGTCGCGGTGCGCGCCGGCGACTACGTCACCTTCCTGGTCGGGCCCGACGGTGCACACATGATCGTCAACACCGGCAACGTGCCCTTGCGCTACCTGTGTTTCTCGACGCTGAAGACCCCCGAGGTGGTCGGCTACCCCGACTCGGGCAAGGTGGGCGCGAGCGCCTCCCCCTCGGTCGACGCCGCGCGCGCGGGCCAGCCGTGGCTGCGCCACTTGAGCCGGCGCAAGGACGCGGTCGACTACTACGACGGCGAGGACGTGGGCTGAGTCACACGCCGAGCGCGACCGCGGCGACCAGCCGCACGCCGATGCGCGGCGCCTCGCCGAGCAGCACGCTCGCCAGCTCGTCGAGCACGCGTTGGGAGCGGTTGGCCGAGCGCATCAGGTTGTCGATCAGCCGCGGGTGCTCGAAGACGCGCTGCAGCTTGCCGTTCTGGCGGAACGCATGCGTGAAGCGCTCACCGCAGCGCCGCTCGTAGGAGCTGAGCTGCGCGCGCGCGAAGGAGCCCGCGCGCTCTGCGGCGATGAGCGCCTCGGCCGCGAGCATGCCGCTCTCGAGCGCGAACTCGATGCCCTCGCCGGTGAGCGGGTTGATGAAGCCGGCGGCGTCGCCGAGCAGCAGGCAGCGATCCCACACCAGGTGGCGCGCGAAGGTGCCGAACGGCAGGTGGTGCCCGCGCACGCGCCCGACGCGTCGACCGCCGGCGAGCTCGGCTGCGGCGCGCGGCATGGCGCAGAAGCGATCGAGCAGCTCGGGCAGCTTGCTGCCGGCTCTCCTCATGCGATCGGTGCGCAGCCCCACGCCGACGTTGGCCCGCCCGTTTGGCAGCGGGAAGATCCAGCCGTACGCCGGCAGCAGCTCTCCCTCCCAGAAGATCGCGTAGGCGTCGGGGTGCGAGAGCGAGAGGCCCTCGTAGTAGACGCGCACCGCGAAGGCCGCGTCCTCGTCGGGGAAGTCGGGCGCGCCGAGCAGCTTGCGCACCACCGACGGCGAGCCGTCGCAGCCGAGCACCACGTCGGCGTCGATGCGCTCGCCGCCGCGCAATGTGACGGTGACGCCGCGCTCGTGCAGCGCGAGCCCTTCGACCGTCGCGTCCTCGCGCAGCGTGGCGCCCGCGGCCGTCGCGAGGTGCACGAGCTGCTCGTCGAGCAGCTCGCGCGGCACCACCGCCGACTTGCCGCCAAAGACGTGCGCGGGCATGGGCGCCTTCACGACCACGCCGCCCGGCGACGCCAGGTAGACGCTGGTGATCGCCTGCCCGCCCGGCGGCGGCCCCGCGTCACGCGCGATCAGACCGAGCTGCTCGAGCATCCAGACGGAGCGCGGCGTCAGACCGTCGCCGCACACCTTGTCACGCGGGAAGCGCGCGCGCTCGAGCAGCGTGACGCGAGCGCCGGCGCGTGCGAGGAAGGTGGCCGCGGAGGAGCCGGCGGGGCCGGCGCCGACGATGGCGACGTGCATGGCGGGCGCGATAGCACGGCTCGGTGCGGCATGCGCGGTCTCGTTCCGGCTACTCCACGAGCTGCACCAGCCCGGCGGTGGCACCGCCCGCGGTCGCCACCAGCGCCCCGACGACGACCAGCGCGACCCCCTCGATCTGCCACCCCCACTCGCCGATGCCCGCGGCGCCGATGACCAGCAGCGTGCCGTGTCCGACCAAAGCAACGCCGGCGGTGGCGGCGGCCACGGCGAGCCCGGTCACCCAGTCGCGTGCCAGCAGCGTGACCGCGCCCGCCATCAGCCCGGTCATCGGAATCGGCACCAAGAGCCCGGTGAGGATCAGGCCCCACTCGCCGGGGTGCTGCAGGGCGGCGTTGACCGGGTTGGCGCCGTTGGTCGCTACGGTCGCCGCGATGACGCCGAGGCCGTAGCCGACGGCGCCGCCAAGCGCGCCCACGCTGATCAGCCACGCGCTCGACTCCGCCGGTGTCTGCTCGGTCATCGCCGGGCGCTCGGGCGGCGCGTCCGCGACGGGGCCCGCCGCGCGCGCCCCGGAAGCGAGCAACGCGGTCAGCGCGATCACCGAGCAGCCCCAGTACGTCGTCGTCACTGTGACGAGCGTATCGCGCCGTTGCAGGTGACGACCAGCTCGCCGTCTGCAACCGCACGGGTGCCACCCTCGAGGGGACTACCCGGCGGCCCGCGGCCGAGCACGCCGGCGCCGACGCGCACGAGCGAGCGCGGCGAGCAGCAGCGTCGCGGCGCCGCCAACCAGCGCGGCGATGGCTACGGTGGCGAGCAGGCGCGAGACCAGACGCTCCTTGGGCGCCAGCACCTCCAAGTCGCGCGTCTGCACGATGACCGCGTAGGGCGTCGCCGGCACGAGGGCGGCGGCGGCGAGCCAGCAGCCCTCGAAACCCGGCACCGGGTCGCGGTGGCACTCGAGGCGCGTCGGCGCGTCGCCAAGCGGGGAAAGGCGCAGCAGCAGCGGCGCCGCGTGCGGGTCGAGCGCCTCGTGGACCACGATGGCCCAGTCATCCGGCAGTGCCCCCTCCGGGCTCTGCCGATCCCAGCGCGCCAGCAGCGCCCAGGTCTGCGCCTTTGACAGGTCGAGATCGCCGAGACGGTGGTCGACGTGAAGCGCGACCTCGAGGACATCCGCGGCTGCGCCGCCTGACGACGCCAGCGTCGTCGAGAGCGAGACGCGGATCGTGTCGTCGACGGTCGAGCGATAGGCTCGGGAGAAGTGCACCGCGCGCGCCGGCAGCTCGCGCAGCCCGTGGACGTAGTCTCGCCACGCGAAGGCGCGCCCCTCCTGCGGGCGCGCCCCCGGCGGCGCACGGGCGACCTTGATCGCGTCCAGCCCGTCGAGGCGAGCGACGCTGTCCGCCAGGGCGAGCGCGGGGTCGGCGCGCACGGACTCGAGCGTCGCGCCGGCCTCCACACGGTCGGCCGCGGCGCGCACGGCGAGCGCAAGCTTGTCGAGCTCGTGCAGCACGCTGCCGGCGAGCGCCTGCGCGGCGAAGGCGTTCGCCTGATACGCACGCTCGCGCAGCTCCACCTCCTGCGTGCGAGCGACGTGCACGGCGACGATGGCGACGGCGACCACGATGAGCACGCCGATGCTCGCGCCGGCAAAGGCGAGCGGGTGGCTGCCTGCCAGGCGCAGCACGCGATCGATGGGCCCGAGCGGCCGCGCGATCACCTCGTCGCCACGGAGCCAGCGCTCGAGATCGTGCGCCAGCCCGTCGGCGGAGCGGTAGCGATGCGTCGGACTCTTCTCCAAGCACTTGAGGCAGATGGCCGCGAGATCGCGATCGACGTCGACCAGGGCCGCCGGTCGCTGCTCGCGCAGCAGGCGCAGGTGGTGCACCAGCGTGTCGCCTTCGATGGGCGCGCGACCTGACAACAGCGCATAGAGCAGCGCGCCGAGGCCATAGACGTCGACCGCGACCGTGAGCGCGTCCGGGCGCTGGTCGAAGACCTCGGGCGCCATGAAGCCCGGGGTGCCGGCGGCGCCGGTGGTGCTCGAGCCGCGCTGCCCGAGCCGGCGCGCCAGCCCGAAGTCCGCGACCACGGGCTGCCCTTGCGCGTCGACGAGGACGTTGTCGGGCTTGAGGTCGCGGTGCAGCACGCCGCGCTGGTGGGCGTGGTGCACCGCGTGCGCCACCGCGGCCACCAACGTCGCCGCTTGCCGAGCGTCGGTGTGCCCGATCCGATCGGTGAGGGTGCCGCCCTCGATCAAGCGCATGGCGACGTAGGGCGCACCCTCGTGCTCGCCCACCTCGTAGACGGGGACGATGCCCGGGTGATCGAGCGCGGCCGCGCGCGCGGCCTCGGCGCGCAGCCGCTCCATCTCGCCGTCGTCGGCGAGCGGGCCGCCCACCAAGCGCTTGAGCGCCACGATGCGCTGCAGGCGCAGGTCGCGCGCGCGGTAGACCACGCCCATCCCTCCGCGCGCGACGACGTCGAGCAGCTCATAGTTGCCGACGCGCCGCTCGGTGGACGGCTCGGGCGGCGCGAGCGCGGCGCCGAGCACGCACGCAGGACAGAGCCCACCTGGAGCGCTCGGTGGCATCGAGATGCCGCAGGTCGGGCATGCTGCGCTCGGCTCGGTCATGCGTCGGCAGCGAGCGTAGCGCTGGCGGGAGCTGGAACGTACGGAGCTGCACCGTCCGGGTGGCGCTCCAGGGGGATCTGAAGGAACTGCGCGATGGTCGGCGCACTGTCGTTCGCAATGCCGAGATCCAGAGGAGCGCGGTCGTGAAACAACAACCGCGCTTCCCAGGTCGAACCCTCGTCCACGACTTCGACGAGCGCGAGCGCACGCACCGACGAGGCAGACACGGTCACGGTTCGCTCTCCGAGCGGCCGACGAAACGTCACGGTGAGGCTGCCACACGGGAGGATTTCAAGATCTGCATCGACCTTACGAGTCCCGGCCGAGCCCAGTGCGCACGCGACGAAGATGACCACGTTTAGGAGCGCGGCCCACGTGCAGCCATGGGGGATGAGAAATGCGATTGACGAGACCAAACCGAGCGGAGCGAGAATGGGTTCAAGGCTGGAGCTCAGCGGCACGGTCAGCATCCGGCCGCTCGAGGTTCCGTGCGATCGGAGCCCACCGCTGGACGCCTGACCTGCGCCTCCGAAGGCAAGGAACCCTGCGGACGTGCACGGCGGCGCTTCTCGTGGGTGCATCGCAACCTCCATCCCCTTGAGACGGAGGCACGCGCCGCGGTTACGGCCGTACTACGAGATCTCGGCGAGCAGCGAGCGCAGCTCCGCCTCCACCGCGGCGGGCTCGTCGTCATCGAGGGTGTCGGCCACCTGCGCCCGCACCAGCTCGCGGAATCGGGTACGCAACCGGTGCCCCTCCTGCTTGGCGGCGTTCTCGCCCAAGCCGAGCGACGCGCCAATCTCCTGATAGCCCCCCTCCGGCAGGTCACCGACGAGCGCGGGCCGCAGCGCCTCGAAGCGCGCGAGCTTGCCCACCTGCTCACACTCCACGCGCAGCGCCGCCAGCGCGGCCGCGATGGTGGCGAGCGCGAAGCGGCGCAGGTAGAGCTTTTCGGGCGTGAGGTCGTGCCCCGGATCCAAGGCGTAGCCGTCCTCGACCGCGCGCGCGTCGAGCGAGAGCGGCACGGCGCCGCCGCCGCGCTTGGCGGCGCGCTCCTTGTCTCTAGCGTTCGACAGCGTGTGGCGCGCGGCGGCGAGCAGCCAATCGCGAAAGCGCCCGCGCTCCGGCGCCACTCTCTCGAGGTCGCGCCGGGCGAGCATGCCGGCGAACAGATCCTGCATGCGATCGAGGGCGTCCTCGGGGGAAGCGCCGCTGCGCCGCAGGAAGGCGTAGAGCGGATCGCGGTAGGCGACGAACAGCGCGCCAAACGCCTCGGACGCCGCGACCGCATCGTCGGCGCGGGCGCGCGCGATCAGGCTCCAGCGGGTCGAGGCGAAGCGGGCCATGGCGGGTAACCATGGCACGAACCGCGCGCGACCTTCGCCCTCGACCTGCGGACCGTTAGGCGCTGACGACGACAGAGCCTAACGGTCCGTAAGAATGCGCCGAACCTGCACGAACCTGCGCCGGCGGGTGGCACCCGGCGGCGTTTCTGGAGCGCGCGAGCTTTGGCGCGCGCGCAAGAAACGGCGTCGGGTGACAGGACCCGCTACGACGGCAACCCTGAAGCGGTTCAAGGACCGCCGCCGCACGACGACGTCGTCAGCCGGCGGTCTCGCCCTCGCCCGCTCTACCGCCAAAGAACGGCACGCGCGCCTTCACTCGCGCGAGCGCGCGCCGCGGCACCTTCTTGAGCTCCTCGCCGACCAGCTTCGCGGTCGCGCGCACGTCCGCGAAGCTGACCTCGATCTCGATGGGCATGAACTCCTTGACCACGCCGGTCATCTCGATCTTGCCCTCCTTGATCGAGATGCGGGTCAGGCGCACGTCGGCGGTGAGGAACTTCGAGATGATCTTCACGTCTTCTTTCTCACAGCGGCGGCCCCTCGAGCGAGGTGAGCGAGATGTCGACGCCGATGTCGAGCGCCATGCGCAGCCGCTCGGCGAACTCCTCCATCAAGGGCGGCGCCTTGCTCTTCAAGATCGACTGGTAGATGCGCTTGAGCCGCCCGAACGCCTCCACCTCGGCGGCGTATTTGACGAGGACACCGACGCCGTTCACCGGCTCGAGCTCGAGGTGGATGGTGAGCTTGCCCTTGGCGTCCTTCTCGATGCCGGCAGCGCCGTTCTTGTTGATCTGCGTGCTGATGGTCTCGCCCAGAAACGACCAGCCCTCGGCGGTGATGCGCCACGGGGCGAGGTGCACCACGTGCAGCATCACGCGGCTCGTCACCGAGATGACGCCGAGCTGCACGCCCATGGTGGCCCAGATCTCGTCCTCGCGGAACTCGATCGACTTGAGCGTGGGGATGAGCGTGGCCACCTCGTCGAAGCGGTTGAACAGCGCCCAGGCATCCTCGAGCCCGCACGCCACCAGCACTTCGCCGCTCGTCGCGAGCATCAGGACCACCAGGGGTGAATGCGCAGGTCTTCCGCCACGGCCTCGGCGGCGATGGCGCCGCACGCTCCCAGGATACCGCCCCCGGGGTGCTGGCTCGCGCCCGCCAGGTACAGGCCCTTCAGTGGAGTGCGGAAGTCGGACAGCTCGGGGAGGGGCCGGAAGGCGTCGAGCTGGTCTTGCGACATGCGCCCACCAAAGACCCCGCCCTCGCGCATGTTGGCGAATTTGCGTGGGATGTCGCGCGGCGACAGCGTGCGCATGGCGAGGATGTTGTCGCCACCGACGTTGGGCGCCACCTCGCGCCAGGCCTCGAGGCAGCGCTTGGCGAACGAGGCCGAGTGCCGGTCCCACGCGTCGGCGCCGCCGTCTCGCAGGCGGTACGGCGCGATCGCCCAGCAGAAGGCGGTGTGCCGCTCGGGCGGCGCCTGCGTGTGGTCGAACAGCGTCGGGCAGCAGGCGAACATCCTCGGCTTCTCAGGCAGGCGGCCCAGACGCACGTCGGCGAACAGCTCGTGGAAGTCGGCGACCGTCTCGAAGCCGATGCCGACCTTGTAGGCGCGGTCGAGGTCGGGTTCCATCGCCGCGCCGCGGTAGCGCGGCGGCTCGCGCAGCGCGAGGTGCACGCCGAACAGCGAGAACTCGTCGGGCTTGTGGCTCGCGACGGTCTTTCGGAAGGTGGCCGGCAGGTGCTTCTCGGCCACCAGCTCCAGGAAGGTCTGCTCGATGTCGATGGCCGAGACCACCGCCTTGGTCGCCTTGACGCGCTCGCCGGTCTCGAGCACGACGCCGACGGCGCGACCGCCCTCGACGACGATCTCGCTCACCTTGAGGGTACCGCGCAGCTTGCCCTTGGCCGACAGGAGCGCGCGCCACAGCGCATGCGCCAGGTGGTGCGAGCCGCCTTTGGCGAGGTGCGACTGCTCGATGCCGGTGACGACGAGCGGGATCATCATGCCGAGCCCGGCCGAGTCGTAGACCACGCCGCGCGGCACCAAGAGCTGAAACAACAGCGCCGCCCGCGTCGCCTCGTCGGCGAAGGTGTCACACGCGACGTCGACCGGGGCGGCGCGCAGCATGCGCAAAAAGCCCCTGCCCTGCTCGGTCTCCTCGAGCGCCAGCGCCTGTTCGGAGGCCTTGGGCGGCGGCGCGTACAGCGCGGGCATGATGAGCGTGCGGAAGTACTCGTCGTAGCCCTCGGCCATCGCGTTCCAGGCGGCGGCGTCGGCGTGGCTCCTGCGCTCGATCGCGCGGCAGGTCTTGTCGACGGTGTCGTACTGCAAGAAGGGCCGGCCCTCCCGCAGCGCCAGGCCGAGCTGCACCTCGGGGCGCAGGTACTCCATGCCGAAGCGCGACAGCTCCAGGTCCTTCATGGCCGGCATGACCTCGACCGCGTCGTGAAAGACCGAGGCGAGGTTGTGCAGGTGGCCCGGGATGGTGGTCTCCTCGGTGCACAGGCCGCCGCCCGCCTCCAGGCGCGCCTCGAAGACGCACGTCGACAGGCCGGCGCGCTGCAAATAGTTGGCGCAGATGAGCCCGTTGTGGCCGCCGCCGATGACCACGACGTCGTAGCTCGACTCGACGTGGCTCATACGCGGAACCCCATGGTTCGCATGCGCGCGCGCCACTGATCGCGCACCGGCTCCCAGAACTTGTTGCCGACGTGCGGCGTCTTGAGCTTGAGGTCCTCGACCAGCAACTGGAAGCAGTTGTAGCCGGGCCCCGCGGTGATGCCGCCGTGCGGGTGGCAGGAGGAGCCGCCCAGGTAGAGGCCCTCGATGGGCGTCCTCATGGTGCCGACGTCCTTGACGGGCCGCCGGTAGATCGCCTGCTTCTGCAGCACCGCCGCGCAGTGAAAACCGCCGCGACGCATGTTGATGAGCTTGCGCGCCGTGTCATGCGGCGAGTAGGCGTAGCTGCCCAAGATCTTGTCGCCGGTGATGTTGGGCGCGTACTCGCGCCAGGCGGCGATGCAGCGCTCGGCGTACTCGCCCTTGATGCGGTCCCACATCGACGGGTCCTTGCCGTCGGGCTCGTACGGCACGAACTGCCACAGGATGGCGGTGTGCTTGCCGGGCGGCGCCTGCGAGGGGTCGAACAGCGTGTTCACGCCCACCTGCAGGCGCGGCACCTTCGGCAGCTCCTTGCGATCGATCTCGGCGTAGTGCTCGATCAGATCCTCGGGTCGCTCGTAGCCGATGTTGATGTTGAAGGTGCGATCGATGTCGGGGTTGCCCTTGGCCGCCGTGTAGCGAGGAGCCTCGTCGAGGGCGAGGTGCACGCCGAACAGCACGTCGCCATGGCCATAGGTAACGGCGTCGACGCGCGCGGGCATGCCCTCGGGCAGCTCGCCCTCGTCGAGCATGGTGCGGAAGGTCTGGTGGGGGTCGACCGTGGAGACCACGGCCTTCCTCGCCGCGATCTTCTCGCCCGTCGTCAACACCACGCCGGTGGCGCGGCCGTGCTCGACCATGATGCGCGCGACCTGGCAGTCCTCGCGCAGGTCGCCGCCGGCCTCGAGCAGCACGCCGCCGAGCAGGTGCGCCAGGTGGTGCGAGCCGCCGCGACAAAGCTGCCAGTTGGTGATGTAGGCGAGGAAGGCGATGCCGAGCGGCGCCAGCCCCGGCTCGCGCACGTCCCAGCCGCCGACGGCCATGTGGAAGAGCAACAGCGCCTGCACGTGCGGGTTTTCGAAGCGCGAGCGCACCAGCTCTACCGCCGACATGGCGGTGACGCCCTGCTTGAACCAGGAGTCGAGCTCCCTGGCGAGGTAGGGCTCGGCGCTCTCGTCGTCGATGGGCGGCGAGTAGCCGCTGCCGAGCAGCTCCTCGACGTGGTTCATCATCTGCCCGCGCAGCTCGAGCCAGGCCTCGGCGTCCTTCTTGGAAAAGCGCGCCAGCTCCTCGTAGGAGCGCAGCTCGTCGGTGTAGAGCACGAGCGCACGGCCGTCCTTCAACGGCATGCCGGTGTTGGCCGGCGGGTGCAGGTAGATGGCGCCGCGCTTCTCGAGCTGGAAGTCGCCAAAGGGCGGGAAGAAGGGCATGGCCCCGTGGAAGTTCGAGTGCAGGTTGTGCTGGAAGCCCGGCAGCGTCACTTCCTCGGTGCACAGGCCGCCGCCAAACTCGGCGCGACGCTCGAGCACCAGCACGTCCACACCGGCGTGCGCCAGGTAGGAGGCGACCGCGAGCCCGTTGTGGCCACCACCTATGACAATGACGTCGACCGTGCGCATGGACCTTCCGGACCGCCTGGCTTGGGCGCGGCGTTCCCCAGCACCGACGCACGGACACCGACGTGACGCCCGCCGCATGCCACACCGAAGCGGCCCCGAACAGCGGGCGGGCCTCGATCGGTCGCGGCCGCGAGTCGCCGCCGCCGCAGATGTGATCCCTGGAACAAGCCAGATCGAGACACTTTGGGCGGCGTGACCGGGCCGTGATGCGCGGCGCGCACGATGTCCTCATGTCGAAGGCCGCCCACGCCGATTCCTCCGCCGCGCCCGCTCCGAAGGGCGCCTGGGCGGTGACAGTCGGCGAGGAGATCGCCCACGCGGTGACCCACGGCATCGGCGCGCTCTTGTCGGTCGCGGGCCTGGTGGTGCTGGTGCTGACCGCCGCCACCACCGGCTCGCCGGTCCACCTCGTCGGCTGCGCGGTCTATGGCACGACGCTGCTGCTGCTCTACCTCGCGTCGACCGTCTATCACGCGATGCCGGCGACCTTGGTGCGGGCCAAGCGCATCCTGCAGCGCTGCGATCACGGCGCCATCTACCTCCTGATCGCCGGCACCTACACGCCGTTCACGCTGTTCGCGCTGCCCGAGCCGTGGGGCGGGCGGCTGTTCGGCTTGATCTGGGCGCTCGCCGCCATCGGGCTCTACATCACGGTGCGCTCGCTGCAGGGCACCGAGACGGCGCTCTCGATGCGCCGCTACGAGCGGCTGTCGCTGGTGCTCTACCTGCTGATGGGCTGGTGCGTGCTGCTCGCGGCCAAGCCGCTCGTCGACAGCCTGCCCGGTCCGGACTTCGCGCTCGTGCTCGCGGGCGGCCTCGCCTACACCGTCGGCGTCGCCTTCTACGTGCAGCAGAAGAAGTGGATGCACTCGGTGTGGCACGCCTTCGTGCTGGCGGGCAGCGGCCTGCACTTCGCCGCCGTGTTCGCGACGCTCGGACGCTGACCGCAGCGCGGGCTCCTCAGGAATACGGCGCCGGGCGGTTCGCCAGGATCCAGTCGGCTGTGTCGGTAAGCGACTCGGCGAAGGGCCGCGCGCGCCAGCCGAGCTCGGCGGCGGCGCGCGCGCTCGAGTACTCGACCGTGTCGTCGAGGTAGTCCGCCAGCATGTCGTGCGAGAGCTGCTGCGGCACCTTGCCGGTCTTGCTCAGGAGCCAGTCCGCAGCGCGCGCGACCGGCAGCAGCGCCTTTGGCAGCTCGTAGCGCGCCGGTTTGGTCTGCGGCCGCAGCGCACGCAGCTCGCGCGCCACCTCGATGGCCTGCTTGCGCACGCCGCTTACGAGGTAGCGGCCCGACGCGCTCGCGGTCTCGAAGGCGGCGAGGTGCGCGGCCGCGACGTCCCGCGTGTCGACGTAGTCGGCACCCATCGGCACCGTCACGGGCGCCTCGCCGAACACCCATTGCCCGATCGGGTAGGTGATGGGTGTGTGTCGCGTGAAACCCGGCCCGAGCAGACAGGTCGGGTTGATGCAGACCAGGTCGACGCCGAGCTCCTTGGCGAGCTGCCACGCGCGGCGCTCGGCCAGGGTCTTGGCGCGGCCGTAGGCGTTGGTGGCGGCGTCGTTCCAGTCGCGCTCGTCGAGCGGCCGATCGGGCAGGGCGCGCGTGCCGATCGCCACGGCGCTCGAGGTGAGGACGACGCGTCGGATGCCAGCCTTCTTGGCGGCGCGCAGCGCGTGCTCCGCCCCCTGCACCGCCGGCCGAATGATCGCCTCGGCGTCGTCGGCGACGAAGCGAAAGACCGCCGCGAGGTGAAAGAGCGCGTCCATGCCCTCGGCGGCCCGCTCCATGGCCGCGGCGTCGAGGATGTCGGCCTCGACCACCTCGACGCCGAGCTTCTTCAGCGGCCCGGACTTCACGGCGTCGCCGCTGCCGCGCACCGCGGCGCGCACCTGATGGCCGCGGGCGACCAACAGCTCGGTGAGCGCGGTGCCGAGGTGCCCGGCGGCGCCGGTGACGAGGGCCTTCATGCGGGCGCTGACGCTGGCACCGCTGGCGCGGCGCGGCAACCGTCGGTGCCATCAACGCCCGAGGTGTCCGTGCGGCATCAGCGGTCGTGTCCCGGCGGCCACAGCGACGACGTGCGCCACCGGCGCGAGGCGCTTCCCGCTGCGCAATGGCTGCGCTCGGGCTGTGCACGGGCCGTGCAACGGCCGTGCATATGCGCCTTGCGCGCGCCCACCGGTCTCGTCGACGCTGTGCCGCGTCGGAGGTCTTCATGGCTCGATCGCCCGCATCGTCAGCTCTCGCCACGCTCGCGCTCGCCGTCGCCTTCGCCAACGGCGGGTGCCGCTGCTCGCCCACCCCCGACACCGCCGCTGACGGCGGCGTCGCCATCGGGCAGAGCGCCGAGCCGCCCGCGGAGCCGCCGCCGTTCGCCGATCACCAGGCGGCACCCGCGGTCGCCCACGGCGCCGACGGCGACGACCAGGCCCGCGTCGACGAGGCGCCGTGGCCGCGCATCCTGTCGGGGTGTGAGAGCGCGGACTGCGTGATCGAGCTCGCCTTCCCGGTGGCGATGGTGCGTGACCACGCCAAGGCGCCGCCGCCGGCGGTGCGCACCACGCCCACACGAGCGGGCACGGCCAAGTGGACCAGCGACCGCACGCTCACCTGGACGCCGGCCGCGGGGGCGCTTCCCTGGGGCCACCAGGTGACGCTCGACGTGGGGCCGCTGGTGGCGCTCGACGGCAGGGAGCAGGCGCGCGGGCTCTTGCCGGTGACCGCGCCGACCTTCCGCGCCGCGGGCAAGGTGGCCGAGTGGCCGACGGATCCCGGCAAGCCCCGCTTCGTCGCGCTGCTCAACGACTTCGCGAACCAGATCGGCACCGGCGCCGTGCTGGCGCTCTACGACCAGCCCGTCGACGCCGTCGTCATCGGCAAGGACGCGCGGGCGCAGGTGAACGGCAAGGCGCTGTCGCTGAAGGCCACGCGGCCGACCGACGTGTTGCAGGTGACCGAGATGCCGGTGGACGTTCGGCACGTGGTGGCGCTCGTGGTCGACCTGGCGGCCACCGCCACCGGCGACGCCTTGGAGCTGACGCTGCCGAGCTGGCAGGGCGAGCAGCGCGGTACCGCCGTGCAGGAGCTGGTGGTGCAGCGCGAGACCACGCTCGCTGGCGCGCGTCTGCCCGACGGCACCGACGCCAAGCGCGTGCCGCTCTCGACCGTGCTCACGCTGTCGTTTCAGACGCCGGTGTCGGCGGCGCTCGTCAAGAAGCACCTCACCATCGAGCCGGCGCCGAAGGACATGGCGGTGAGCGCGTGGCGCGAGGCCCTGGTGCGCCTCGAGCTGGCGCCCGGCACCAGCTACACGGTCACGACCACGCGCGGGCTCACCGACATCTTCGGCAACCCCATCGCGGCGGCCGAGGTGCTGCGCTTCACCACCCAGGATCTGCCGCCGATGCTCGCGCTCGCGCAGGCGTCCGTCGTCGTCGAGCGCGGCCGTGCGCTGCTGCCGGTGCGCGCGCGCAACGTCGGCCCGTTGTCGGCGCGGCTCGAGCGGCTCACCGACGCGCGGGCCTGGATCACCTCGCAGAAGGAGCGCTGCGCCACGCGCAACGCGGGCGCCGGCGCCACGGTGTCGTCGATGCCGCCGCCGCCGAGCCGGCCAAACGAGCCGGTCTCGCTCGACGTCGACGTCGGCGCGGCCGCGGGCACGCAGGGCGGGCTGTTCTGCTTGCGCCTCGAGGCGCCAGGAACCGGCAGCGAGGCGAACGGCGTGGTGGCGTCGACCATGCCGCTGCAGATCACCGACCTCGGCGTCACCACCAAGCTCTTCGAGGGCGGTGCGCTCGTGTGGGTGACCAAGCTGTCGAACGCGCAGCCGGTGGCGGGCGCGGTGGTGGAGCTGTTCGACGAGCGCGGCGAGCGTCTCGCCGGCGGCACCAGCGCCGCCGACGGCACGGTGCGGCTCGAGCTCGGCGGCATCGCCGCCGGGCTCGGTACCGACAAGCGCGCATACGTTGCCGCGCGCACCGACAACGACCGCGCGGTGGCCGAGCTCGGCCCCGGCCGGCTCGCCGAGCCCTGGCTGTTCGGCCTGCCGAGCGCGCGCGGTCCGCTGCCGCTGCCGGCGGCGCTCTTCACCGAGCGCGGCGCCTATCGGCCGGGCGAGCGCGTGCAGCTCAAGGTCATCGTCGGCATCGACGACACGATGCCGGCGGTGCCGGCCGGCAAGAAGGTGGCGCTGGTGGTCACCGATCCGCGCGGGCAGCAGCTGCTCGACAAGGCGTTGGCGCTCGACGCCTTCGGCAGCGCGCACGCCGAGCTGGCGCTCAAGGACGGCGCCGACGTCGGCGAGTGGTCGGCGCGCGCGACGCTCGACGGCCGCGGCGTCGGCACCACCTTCCGCGTCGAGGAGTTCCGCGTTCCCACCTTCGCGGTCAAGGTGACCGCGCCCGACGCGCACGCGCGATGGGGGATGGGGCGCCAGGCGAGCGCGCGCGTGAGCGCCAACTACCTGCACGGCGGCGCGCTCTCGGGCCGCCCGGTGAAGGTGCGCGTGACGCGCGCGCCCGAGCCCTTCGCGCCGGCGCAATTCCCCGGCTTCACCTTCGCGCTCGACGCCGCCGCCGCGCCGGCCGCCGACGTCATCGACGCCGCCGCGCGCCTCGACGGCCTCGGCCTGTACGGCGTCGAGCTGCCGCTCGATCGCGCCGCCGGTGTGGGCGCGGTGCGCTACACGGTGGAGGCCGTCGTCACTGACGTCGATCGGCAGGCGTACGCCGGCCGCCTCAGCCGCGTGGTGCATCCGGCGCGCTTCGCGCTCGGCATCAAGGCGCCGCCGCGCGCGGTCATCGGCGTCGGCGAGACGCTCGAGGTGCCGCTGATCACGGTGGCAAGCGAGGACCAAACCGTGCTGCCGGGGATCCGGGTGCGCGCGCGGCTCGAGCGCATCGACGCGCACACCACCGCGCGCGCCGCTGCCGGCGGCGTGCAGCTCGAGGGCCACGACGTCGTGGTCGCCGGCGAGGTCTGCACCGTGACCACCACCGCCGGCGCTGTGCCATGCCGCTTCACCGTGCCGGCGCCGGGGCGCTACCGCGTGCGGGCATGGGGGCGCGACCAAGACGGCAACGACGTACAGACCGGCTTCTCCTTCACGGCGTCGGGCAACGGCGTGGCGGCGTGGCCGCGCTTCGACCAGGAGCGCGTCGAGCTGATCGCCGACAAGCCCGCCTACGGGCCCGGAGACACCGCCAAGCTGGTGGTGGCGAGCCCCTTCGAGACGGCCACCGCGCTCCTCACCGTCGAGCACGCGGGCGTGCTCGAGCACCGGGTGGTGCAGCTCGACCGGGCGACGCCGGCCTTGAGCGTCGCGCTCGGCGCGCAGCACGCGCCGAACGCGTACGCCTCGGTGGTGCTGCTGCGCGGCCGCGTGCACGGCGCCAAGGACGCGAGCGGCTTCGACACGGGCGCGCCCGCCATGCGCCTCGGCGCCACCATGCTGCGGGTCGAGCCCAAGGAGCGGCGCCTGGCGGTGTCGGTGTCGACGGACCGCGCCGTCGCCAACCCGGGCGGGCAGGTCACCGTTCACCTCGAGGCGCGCGATCACACCGGGGCGGTACCGCCAAGCGCCCAGGCGACCGTGATGGTCGTCGACGAGGCGGTGCTCGGCCTCACCGGCTACCAGACGCCCGATCCGGTAGCGCTGTTGCACAGGGAGCGGCCGCTCGGCGTGCGTACCGGCGAGTCGCGCCTCGAGACGCTGTTCGCCATGCGCGGACGGCGCGACAACCTGTTCCCCGCGGGCGACGGCGGCGACGGCCTGTCGCTCGCCGACTTCCCCGACGACGTGCGCTCGCTGTTCAAGAGCACCGCCCACTACGTCGCCGCGGTGTCGATGAAGGACGGCGCCGCCGACGTCCGCTTCACGCTGCCCGACAACGTCACGACGTACCGCGTCATGGCGGTGGTGGTCGCCACCGGCGCGCGCACCGGCGCCGCCGACGTCAAGCTCGTGGCCAAGAAGCCGCTGTTGGTGCAGGCCGTGACGCCGCGCTTCGTCCACCGCGGCGACAAGCTGCGCATCGAGGCGCTTGCCTTCAACGCCTCCGGCGCAGCCGGTGAGGTCGAGCTCGGCGCGCGCGTCGACGGCCTCAAGATCGTGAGCCTCGGACCGCCCGCGACGACCGTGCGCGTCGAGGACGGCAAGCAGGGCGCGGCCGCATGGGACGTGGAGGTGACGGGCCACGGCCCGGAGGCGGAGGTGCGCCTGGTGGCGCGGCTCGGCAAGCTCGAGGACGCGGTCCTCGTGAAGGTGCCGATCCGAAACCCCGGCACGCGCCGCACGCTGGTGGCGACGGCGTCCGTCACCGGCCGGGGCGGTGCCATGCTCGAGGTGCCGGGCGATCGCGTCCTTGGCACGACCAAGGTGGAGGTGCTGGCGTCGCAGACCATGTTGACCGAGCTTGGTGGCGCAGTTCAGTACCTGATGGGCTACCCGAACGGCTGCATCGAGCAGACCACCTCCACCGCCTACCCGCTGGTGCTGCTCGAGGATCTGCTGCCCGAGATCGGCGTCGAGGTGAACAAGGAGGACCTGCGCAAGTACCGTGACGCCGGCATCAAGCGCATCCTGTCGTTCCAGACCACGCAAGGCGGCCTCGCCTATTGGCCAGGCAGCGACGAGCCGCATGCCTTCGCCACCGCCTTCGGCCTGACCGCGTTGATCGAGGCCAAGCGCAAGGGCCAGTACGACGTGCCCGACGAGGCGCTCCGGAAGATGGGCGACTACCTGGAGCGTGCGCTGCAGAAGGGCACCGTCACCGAGGAGATCCCCCACGGCAGCATCGCCGACGGCGACACGCGCGCGCTATTCGTCATGACGCTCGGCCGTCTCAACCGGCCGCAGCACGCCTGGGTGGAGACCTTGTGGCGCGAGCGCGACAAGCTCACGCCGTTTGGCCTGTCGTTCCTCGCCACTGCGGTGGAGGAGGGCAGCGGCAACCGCGCGCTCAAGGAGCCGATCCTCGCCGCCATCGCCGAGCGCGCCGCCAAGAACGACGCCGAGGCCTGGTACGAGGGCGCGCCGCGCGGCGGCTACTCGATGGACTCGCCGCTGCGCACCCACGCGGGCGCGGTGCTCGCCTTCGCCTCGGGCGCACCGCGGCAGGACATCGCCGGGCGCTTGGTCACGGGCTTCTTGCACCGGCAGCAGGGCGGCATGTGGGGCAACACGCAAGAGAACGTGTTCGGCATGATGGGCATCGCCGCCATGGCGCGCGCCACCGAGGCGCCCGGCGACGGCCCGGCCTTGACGTTGATGGTCAACGGCTTCGCCATCGACGCCAACAAGCTCGAGGCGCCGAGCGCGCGCACGCGCCGGCTCCGCCTCGACGAGGCCGCGCTGGGGATCGGCGCCGACAAGCCGGGCAAGATCAACGTGGTGATCGACAGCAAGAAGCCGAGCCCGGTCAACCTGCGGGTGCGCGTCGAGTACGAAGCGGCGTTGACGCCCGAGAACAAGAAGGCGCGCAGCAACGGCTTCACCATCGCGCGCACCGTCGAGACGCTCGAAGGCAAGGCGTTGTCGACGCTGCTGCCGCTCGGCCAGGTGGTGCGCGTGCGGCTGTCGGTCGAGGCCAAGGATCAGAACAACTACGTCGCCATCGACGACAAGCTGCCCGCCGGGCTCGAGCCGATGAACCTTGCGCTCGACACCACCGAGAAGCTGTCGCTCGGCGCCATCACGCCCGAGCGGCAGCGCGCCACCGAGCGGCTCAGCTACACCGAGATGCGCGACCACCGCGTCGCCTTCTTCATCGACGACATGCCGCCCGGCCGCTACGAGCTCGTGTACCTGGCGCGCGCCACCATGGCCGGTCACTTCCTGCGGCCGGCGGCGAGCGTGGAGGCGATGTACCAGCCCGAGCGCAGCGCCTCGACCGCCATCGACGAGGTCGACGTCAAGTGAGGCGCTCGCCGCCCACCCGCCGGGCCGCGTGGCGACGTCGGCTGGGCGTCGCGGCCCTGCTGTGCGCCGTCGCGCCGCCGCTCGCCGCGCTGGTGCTGGTGGGCGGCGTGGAGCTGGCGGCGCGCCTGGGCGACGCGCCCGACCTGTCGCGGCCGCCCTCGTCGACGCGGGTGCTCGCCGCCGACGGCTCGCTGCTGCGCGAGGCCGTGGGCGCCGACGGCGCGCGCGCGCGCGCCGTGTCGCTCGACCAGGTGGCGCCCGCCGTCGTGGACGCGACCGTCGCCATCGAGGACGAGCGCTTCTTCTCGCACGGCGGCGTCGACTGGATCGCGATGGTGCGCGCGGCGCTGTCGAACCTGCGCGCGGGGCGCGTGGTGTCGGGCGCCTCGACCCTGACCATGCAGCTCGCCGGGCTGGTGGAGCCACGGCCGCGCTCCCTCGCCGGCAAGCTCGCCGAGATGGTGACGGCGCGACGCATCGAGCGCGCGCACGACAAGCACGCCATTCTCACGCACTACCTCAACCGCGCCCCGTACGGCGCGGGCGCGCTCGGCGTCGAGGCTGCGTCGCTTCGATACTTCGGCACTCCTGCAGTCAATCTGAGCCTGGCGCAGGCGGCGCTCTTGGCCGCGCTGCCTCAGGCGCCGTCCCAGAAGAACCCGCTCAAGGCGCCCGACGCCGCGCGCGCCCGGCAGCGACGGGTGCTCGATCGCATGGTCGAGACCGGCGCCATCGACGCCGCGACGCGCGAGGCGGCGCTCGCCGAGCCGCTGCGCTTCGACGCCGACCGCGAGGCGCCGCGCGCGCTGCACTTCACCGACCTGGTGCTGGCGCAGGTGGCGAAGGACGGCAGCGCACCGGCCGAGGTGACGACGACGCTCGATCCGGTGCTGCAAGACAAGGTCGAGGCGCTGGCGCGCGAGCACGCGCGGCGCATCGCCGCGCAAGGTGCCAGGAACGCGGCCGTGGTGGTGCTCGACAACGAGCGCTGCACGGTGCGCGCGCTGCTCGGCTCGCTCGACTACTGGGACGACGAC
This sequence comes from Deltaproteobacteria bacterium, assembly GCA_016177705.1. Classification (GTDB taxonomy): domain Bacteria; phylum Myxococcota; class UBA727; order UBA727; family VGSZ01; genus JACOUT01. The sequence goes on along the minus strand of JACOUT010000009.1, from coordinate 78,783 downwards.
GGCGGCTCGGTCAATGGCGCGCTGGCGCGGCGGCAGCCGGGCAGCACGCTCAAGCCCTTCACCTACGCGCTCGCCTTCGCAAAGGGCTTGTCGCCCGCGTCGGTGGTCGCCGACGTCGAGACCCGGTACGGAGAGGCAGACGGCACGCTGTTTTCCCCCAAGAACTACGACAAGCGCTTCGACGGGCCGGTGCTGATGGGCGAGGCGCTCGGCCGCTCGCTCAACGTGCCGGCCATCCGTGCGGCGCAGCAGGTGGGCGTCGACGACCTGCTGGCCCTGCTGCGCACGCTCGGCATCGACTCGCTCGACAAGGACGCGGGGCACTACGGCCTCGGCCTCACGCTCGGCAACGGCGAGGTGACGCCGCTCGAGCTGGCCGGCGCCTACGCCGCGTTGGCGCGCGGCGGCCGCGCTTGTCGTCCCCAGGCGCTCGCCGACGACCACGGCGACGACGGCCCGCGCGTCATCGACGAGGACGTGGCGCACCTGGTGACCCACGTGCTCAAGGACGAGCACCTGCGCATGCGGGCGTTCGGGCAGCGCACGGCGTTGTTGGTCGGCTTCCCCGTGGCCATCAAGACCGGCACCTCGACGAGCTTCCGCGACAGTTGGGCGGTCGGCTACACGCCCGAACATACCGTGGTGGTGTGGTTCGGCGACGTGGCTGGCCGGCCCATGGATCGGCTCGCGGGCGCCGCCGGCGCCGGCCCGCTGCTCGCCTCGGTGCTGCGCGTGCTGCATCCCCCCTCGCGGCCACCGCGCTGGCGCGAGCCACCTGCCGGTGTGGTCGACGTCGAGGTGTGCGCCGTCAGCGGCCGCCTGCCCGAGCCGCACTGCCCCCACCGGCGCACGGTGCGCGTGCGCAGCGGCGACGTGCCCACCGAGGCGTGCCCCTGGCATCGCCGCATCGCCGTCGACGCGCGCAACGGGCTGCGCGCCGGCCCGGGCTGCCCGCCGCGCCACGTGGTGGAGCGCACCTTCGCGGTGCTGCCGCCGACCTATGCCAAGTGGCAGGCCGAGGCCGGCGCGGCGCCGCCCTCGGGTTACTCGCCCTTGTGCCCGGCCGACGGCGCGGTGGCCGACCAGGTGACGGTGACCTACCCGCGCACCGGCGAGGGCTTCCTGGTCGAGCCGGGCTACCAGCGCGCCACCCAGTCGTTAAGACTGAGCGCGGCGGTGGATCCGCCGAGCGAGTTGCTCACTTGGTACGTCGACGGAGTGGCGCTCGCCGCGGTCGCGTTCCCCTATGAAGCGCATTGGCCGCTCGAGCGCGGCGCGCACCGTATCGAGGCGCGCGCCGGCGGCAAGCGCAGCGCGCCCGTCGACATCCACGTGGAATAGCCACGCAACAGCCCCTTCGCTCGCGCGGCCTTTTTGCTAAGCCCTCCCTCGGGAGGCCCCCATGTCCACGTCCCCGCGCTATCCCGGCATCCGCGTCGTCGCCAACGGCAACCAGCTGATCGCCTCCATGACCGAAGCGCGCGTGGCCGACGCGGGCGTGTTCTACCCGATCACGCCGTCCACCGAGATGGGCGAGCTGTTTCAACAGGCCTTCGCCGAAGGCAAGCTCAACGTCTTCGGCAACCGCACGCTCGCCATCGAGGCCGAGGGCGAGCACGCGGCGCAGGGCGGCGCCATCGCGGCGTCGATCACGGGCAGGCGCGTCGTCAACTTCACCTCGGGGCAAGGCCTCGTCTACGGCCTCGAGCAGTACTACCACGCGCCCGGCAAGCTCTCGACCATGGTGGTGCAGTGCGCTGCGCGCGCGCTCACCAAGCACGCGCTCAACGTGCACTGCGGCCACGACGACTTCTACGCCGCGCTCGACACCGGCTGGATCATCCTCGTCGGCAAGGACGCGCAGCAGGCGGCCGACCAGGCGCTCATCCTGCGCCGCGTAACCGAGCTGGCGCTCAACCCGGGCATCAACGTGCAGGACGGCTTCCTGACGAGCCACCTCGAGCGCACCTTCTTCATGCACGAGGCCGAGCTGATCCGTGAGTTCCTCGGTGCAGCCGACGACGTCATCCCCTGCCCCACCCCCGCGCAACGCGAGCTCTTTGGCCCAACGCGCCGCCGCGTCCCCGAGGTCATCGACCTCAAGAACCCTGCGGTGATCGGGCCGGTGCAGAACCAAGAGCACTACATGCAAGGCGTCATCGCGCGCCGGAACAACTTCTCGGAGCCGATCCTGGGCTTTCTCGAGGAGTCCTTCGAGCGCTTCGCCGAGCTGACCGGCAGGAAGTACGGCCTCGTCACCGAGCACAAGTGCGAGGGCGCAGACACCGTGTTCCTCACGCTCGGCTCCGCCGCCGAGAACATCGAAGCCGCGGTCGACTGGATCGAGAAGACCCACGGCGAGCGCGTCGGCTCCATCCACCTGAACGTGCTGCGGCCCTTCCCCGAGGCGGCGCTGGCCCGCGCGCTCGCCGGCAAGAAGAACGTCATCGTGCTCGAGCGCGTCGACGACGCGATGTCGGGCGACAACGCGCTCGCGCGCGACGTTCGCACCACGCTCGGCAAGGCGCTCGAGTCGTGGCGCGCACAGCGCGAGGGCGCGGCCGCGGCGCCCGGTGCCGTGCCGCCCATCGCGCCCGACGATCAGCCCACGCTGTTCCGCGGCAGCTACGGCTTGGGCTCGCGCGACTTCCGGCCCGAGCACGTGCTGGGCGCCTGGCAGTATGCCACCGGCAAGATCGCGCGCACCGACGGCAAGAGCGCCAAGGACGGCGAGCGCTACTTCGTGCTCGGCGTGCCGCACCCCTACGCTGTGGTGTCGGCGTCGGCGCCGTCGCTCTTGCCCGAGAAGGCCATCGCGGTGCGTCTGCACTCGATCGGCGGCTGGGGGATGATCACCACCGGCAAGAACCTCGGCATGATCGTCGGCAACCTCGGCGAGTCCGTCGCCCGTGAGCGAGGGCTGGTCGACGCCAACGGACTGCCGGCAGAGGTGCTGCACGTCAGCGCCAACCCGAAATACGGCTCCGAGAAAAAGGGCGCGCCCACCGCTTACTTCCTGGTGGTGGCCCCCGAGCGCATCCGGGTCAACTGCGACCTGCGGCACGTCGACGTGGTGTTGTGCTGTGACCCGAAGGCCTTCACGCACAGTAATCCGCTGCAGGGCGTGCAGCATGGCGGCGCCTTCGTCTGGGAGAGCGACGACACGCCGGAGAAGGCCTGGATGCGCATCCCGCGCGCGCTGCGCCGCGAGGTGGTCGAGAAGGACATCCGCCTGTTCATCCTGCCCGGCTTCGAGATCGCGCGCCGCGCCACCGACCGTCCCGACTTGCAGTTGCGGATGCAGGGCAACGCCTTCCTCGGTGCCTTCTTCGCGGTGTCGTCGTTCCTCGGCGACTACAATATCTCCAAGGAGAAGTTCCGCGAGCTGGTGCGCGAGCAGTACGTGAAGAAATTCGGCCGACTAGGAGACGCGGTGGTCGCGTCCAACATGGCGGTGATGGACGACGGCTTCACCATGGTGCGCCCGGTGCCCTACGGCGAGTTGCATGCCGAGGATCGCTCGGCCATGCGTGGCAAGACGCTGCTGCCCGTGGTCGAGACCCTCGACGACGTGGCCACGCTCGGCCGCGTGCCGCCCCCGCAGGAGCAGCCCGCGCGCCCCAACCTCACCGCGCGCTCCTACTTCGACGGCGAGTTCCGCGCGGGGCTCGGCTACGACCAGCCGGCCTCGGCGCTCGCCTCGGTGGGTGTGATCGCGTCCGCCACCGGGGCCACCACCTCCAAGTACGTCGCCCGCCGCGCCACGCCGGTGTTCATCGCTGAGAACTGCACGCAGTGCATGGCATGCATCGCCGCGTGCCCCGACACGGCGCTGCTGAACACCTCGCAGGAGCTGTCGACGGTGCTGGCCACCGCGGTGCGTCACTACGTGTCGGACGCCGGCGATCGCAAGAAGCTCGTCGGCGCGCTACCCGGCCTCGAGCAGGCGGCGCGCGCGCGCATGGGCGAGATCGCAAGCGCCGGCAAGAAGGACAAGTTCGCCGACCTGGTGCGCCCGCTCGTCGAGGGTCTGGCAGAGGTGTCGCATGCCTCGCGCACGGAGCTGCAGGCCGCGCTCGAGGCGGTGCCGGTGGCCTTCCAGGCCGTGAAGCCGGTGTTCAGCCTGCTCGAGAAGGCCAAGCCGGGAACGGGCGGGGTCTTCTCCATCGTCGTCAACGACCTGTGCAAGGGCTGCGGCGAGTGCGTGGTCGAGTGCGGCGACAAACAGGCGCTCAAGATGAGCAGCGACTCAGAAGAGCTGAACGCGCGCGGCTTGTCCGCGCAGGCCTTCTTCGAGCTGCTGCCGCAGACACCCACGAAGTTCTTGGGCAAGTACGACGACAACGCGCCCGAGAAGTCGCGCCCGGCCACGCTGCGCAACCACCTGATGGTGCAGAAGAACTACGGCGCGCTCGTGTCGGGCGACGGCGCCTGCGCGGGCTGCGGTGAAAAGAGCGTGCTGCACACGGTGGCGTCGATCACCGAGGCCTACATGCGCCCCATCTATCACGCGCGCGCCGCACGCCTCGAGCAGCGCGCCGCCGTGCTGAAGGAGCGCGGCGCCGAGTTGCTCGGCGCGCTCGCGACAAAGGACCCGGAGGCGTACGCGCTCTATGCGCGTGCCGTCGCGCACCTGATCCTCGGCCTCGGCGGCGAGAGCGACGCCGACACCGGCAAGCGGGTGGCCGCCACGAGCAAGAAGAGCGACCGGGAGCTGGTCGACGCGCTCGTCACCGTGCTCCGCCAGGACGCCTTCAATCATCGCTACCTGCAGGCCGTCGACGGGCGCCTCGCCAACGGCATGGCAGTGATGGCGATGGGCGCGCACACCGGCTGCAACACGGTGTACGGCTCGACCTCACCCGCCACGCCGCACCCCTACCCTTGGATGAACTCGCTGTTCCAGGACGGCGCAACCATCTCCTGGTTGCTGGGCGAGAGCTTCATCCTCGACCACGCGCGCCGCTCGGTGATCCCGGAGCGCCTGGCCGACGCCCTGCTGGACAAGCCCGAGCTGCCCCTCAGCAAGGACGACTACTTCGAGCTGACCCACCTCGACGACACGCGCATGACCGACCGCGAGGTGCACGAGCTACCGCGCGTGTGGTGCATCGGCGGCGACGGCGCCATGGGCGACATCGGCTTCCAGAACGTCTCGAAGGTCGTCCTGCAAAACCGGCCCAACGTGAAGCTGCTGATGCTCGACACGCAGGTCTATTCGAATACCGGCGGCCAGAACTCGGACTCGTCGGTGCTGACCGGTGGCTTCGACATGAACCAGATGGGCGCGGCGACCCAGGGCAAGCTGACCGAGAAGAAATCGGTGGCCGAGGCGTTCACCGTTGGGCACGGCTCGCCCTTTGTCGCGCAGCTCTCGATGGCCGATGAGCAGCGGCTCTACGAGTCGCTGCTGCGCGCGCTCGAGTATCGCGGCACTGCGTTCTTCCAGTCCTTCACCACCTGCCAGCCCGAGCACGGCGTGGGCGACGACATGGCCTCCACGCAGGCGCGGCGCGCGCGCGACTCGCGCGGGGTACCGCAGTTCGTCTACGACCCGCAGAAGGGCGAGACCAGCGCCGAGGTGCTCGACCTCGGCGGCAACCTCGAGGTCGACCGCGACTGGCGCGAGATCCGTCGCGCCAAGGACGGCGGCAAGCACTGGTACACGGTGGCGCACTGGGCCACCACCGAGGCGCGCTTCCGCCGCCACGTGAAGCCGCTCAAGGAGGAGCAGGCCAAGAAGCTCACGCACCTCGACGACCTGCTGTGCGCGCTCACCATGGACGACCTGGTGTGGCGCCGCTTCCTCGACGAAAAGCACCGCGCCTACGTGCCCGACTTCGGCGCCTACCTGGTCACCGAGGAGGAGGGCGAGCTCGCCTACTACGCGCTCTCGCGCCAGATGGTGCTGTTCTGCGTCGAGCGTCGCAAGGCGTGGCGGCAGTTGCAGAGCCGCGCCGGCGTGGTCAACCGCGACTACCGCGCGCAGCGGGCGCTCTTGCAGCAGGTGGCGGCCGGCACGCTGACCCGGGCAGACCTGTGGGCGCGCGGCCGCCAGTTGCTGCTCGAGCTGCGCGACAAGCCGGCCTGAGCGCCCTCGGTGGCGCTCCTGAGCGCGGCGTCACCCCGCGCCGTGCTTTTGGTGGAACAGCTCGATGCGCCCTCGCCGGCGGCGCAGCAATCCGCGACTCTCGAGCCGCTTGAGCGCGCGCGACACGTTCTCCCGCGTGGCTCCCACCTGTTGCGCGAGCTCGTCGTGGGTCACGCGTAGCTCGACGAGCCCGCGCCCGCGACGCGCGAGCGCGCGCAGCAGGCGGGTGTCGAGATCGGCGAAGCGCAGCTCCTCGATCTCGTCGGTCAACCGGCCCACCAGCTCGCCGAGCTGCGCCAGGGCAGAGAGCGCCGCCTGTGGCCGTGCGACCAGGGTCGAGCGCACCTCCGCGCCCCGCAGCACCACCACGGCGCTCGCCTCGGCCGCGACGACGTCAGCGGTCGCCTCCGCGCCGCCGATGGTCGACAGACCGAGCAGCTCGGTGGGGCCGTAGCAGCGCAGGAGCATGCGGTCGCCGCGCGCGCTCGCGCGCACGACGTCGAGGCGCCCGCGACGCACGGCGACCAAGGCATCGGGCCGCGACGATCGAGACCAAAGGACCTCGCCGCGCGCCAACGCGCGCACCTCGGCGGTCGCAGCGAGCGCCGCGGCGACCTCGGGCCCGAGCTGCGCGATCCACGGGAGGCGCGCCAGCCAACGCGTCGTGTCAGCGGCGGAGGGGTTGGCCATAGGCGAGAGCGTAGACATTCGACGCGCTCGGTGTCGCGCGATACGGAAGGGCGGGCCCACGAACGCCACCATGGCAGCAGGAGGTGACGATGATGGCGCGGGCGATGCCGAACGAGTTTCTGGTGGTGGTGCGGCGTGGCGAGCTGTCGGATCGCGGGCTCGGCGGCCGCGCCTGGCTCTGGCCCGGCGAGAGCGCGGTGCGCGTGCCGGCCACCCAGCAGGAGATCTGCTTCGAGATGACCCAGGAGACCAGCGACGGCATTCCGCTGCGCTTCAAGGGCATCGTCATCTACCGCATCGCGCGGCCCGCGCATGCGGCGCGGCGCTTCGACTTCGTCGGCGGCGGCGGGCTCGAGCAGATCCGCCAACGGCTCGCCCACGTGTGCCTGGGCGAGCTGCGCGCGCTGGCGGCGAGCATGACGATGCAAGCGTGCATCGAGGGTCGCAAGACCACGCTCACTGAGGCGGTCCGGCGCGGCCTGCTCGCCGTGATCGAGGACGCGGAGGCCGGCAGCAGTTGGGGCATCGACCTCGACGTCATGCAGGTCGCGCAGGTGTTCATCATCGACGAGGACCTGCGCAAGAAGCTCGAGGCGCGCGTGCGCGACAAGGTGCGCGCCTCGAGCGAGCTGTCGCGCATCGAGACCGATGAACGCGTGCGCCTCGCGCAGCTCGACAGCGAGCGCGCGCGCCTCGACGCCGAGGCGCCGGTGAAGAAGCTGCGCCTCACGCTCGACGCCGAGCTGATCGCGGAGGAGCTCGCGGCTCGTCGCCTCGAGGTGCAACTGGCGGAGCTGCGTGCGCTCGTCGACACCCAACCGACCAAGCTCGAGCACGAGCGGCGCAAGGAGATCTTGCGCCTCGAGCAAGACGCGACCATCGCGCAGTCGCTCGCCGGCATGTGGCAGGGCGCCCACGTGTCGGTCTACGGCGACGAGGCCAAGGTGATGGGAACGGTCGCGCCGGTCGTCGATCTGCTGATCGAGCGCCTGCGCGCCGCGCGAGGCTGATCAGAGCACCGATCAGGTTGGCGGACCGAGCCCGGCGCATCCTCGGCGAGGAGGGCAAGGAGCCCCGCAGCCGCGGGCCTGTAGGCCAGTGGCGAGGACGCGGCGCCGCCATCGTCGCCGAGGATGCGCCTGGCGACGGGAGCCAACCTGTTCGGTGCTCTAACGGTGTTCGCTGCGCATCGACGCCAGCACGCGCTCGAGCTGCGCGCGCTGCTTGTCGAAGCGCGCATCCGCCGCCGTCGCGGTGGCGACCACGGTCACCGCGCCCACCGTGACCGCGCACGAGAGCTGTCGAAGCACGACGCCACCAACCGTGAGGCGCTGCACCACCTGCCAGCCGCTGCCGAGGCCGCAACTGAACGCGCCCTCGGACAGCAAGGTCGCTTGCGGATCCGCGGCGGTCAGGGCTGCCGACTCCGCTTGCACTACCTGGCGCGCGTCGGTCTCACCGACGGCGAAGCGCACCGCGATGGCCTCGGTCGCCTGCACGCTGCGGTTCGCGGTGGGCGCGGCGCCGACCTCGGGCGGCGCCACGAACAACAGCGTCGACTGATCGGCCCAGCCCTCAGGCACATCGAGAAGCAGGCCGCCGTGGCGCATTTCCACAGTCTCAGACCCCGCCGGCGGCGATGGGCGCGCCCAAGTTGACGACGTCGGCGACCGAGGCGGTACGCGCGCGCCGTGCGTCAGCGCGGTCGATGACGACCGCCAGCGCCGAGGTGGCGCTGCTGATGACCGGGATGAAACCCACGCCCACCATCACCACCTGCTTGCCCGCGGTGCGCAGCAGCGACCGACCGATCTCACGCTCGCCGAGCGCAAAGGCGACCACCGAGGCGATGGCCGAGGCAAGCGAGGTGGCGCCGGAGGCGAGCTGCCCGACCACCGGCACGAGCGCCGCGGCCTCGGTGTACATCGAGAGGCGCTGCAGGAACGCGGTCGCGCGCGTATCGACCACCACCACCGGGATGCGCAGGTGCTCGCCGTTGGCCAGCGCGACGTCGACCGTGACCGTGCCGGCGACCTTCTCGGGATCGGCGCGCACGAAGTCCGCGATCTTGTTGCCGAGCCCGGTGCTGCGCAGCTTCTCCTCGAGCTTGTCGAGGTTGGCGTCGAGCTTGTCGAGCAGTTGGCCCGCCACACCGCTCGCCTCGGCGGCGGGCTGCGGCGCCGAGGCCGCGGCGAAGGCGGCGCGCGCCAGGTCGACGTCGACCGTGGCGCCGTCCACGCTGACGCTCGTGACCTTGGCGTCTTTGCCCAGCGCGTCGAGGACCTTGCCGGCGGCGATCAGCTTCGGTTCGGTGCGCATGAGAGGATGGTAGCCGAACGGCAGCGGCCGGGAAGTGCCCTCATCGCACGGCGCGCGCCAACCACATGGTGCAGATCACCACCGCACCCGTCACCAGGTGCAGCACCATCGCGGGCAGGAACGACCGCGTGCGCAGGCTGAGCCAGCCGACGGCGAGGCCCCCCGGCAGCGAGGTCGCAACCTCGAACGGGTCCTTGGTGAAGTGCCCGAGGAAGAACAGCGCACCCTGCGCGGCGATGGCGGGCCACGCCTCGGGCGGCACGCCGAGCCAGGCGCTGACGGTGCGCGGCCCACTCTCGGGATAGCCGAGCCCGAAGCGCGCGAAGCGACCCACACGTGCGCACCCTTGCTCTGCGCGCACGCGCTCGACGAGCCCGGGCAGCAGCGCGAGGCCGAGCACCACTCCCTCGATCCACAGGTGCTCGGTGAAGATGGTGATGGCGTTGGCGAGGATGCGCGTGCCGCCGCCGTCCTCGAAGAACCGGCGGTAGAAGTGCTGCATGCCGGGGGACAGGCCGAGCGCCACCTGCACGGGCAGCGCGACCGCGAGCGCCAGCAAGAGCAAGCGTCGTAGGTCCGGGGCGAGCGTGACCTCGTGCAGCAGGTAGCGCCGCCGCACGAACAGGCGCAGCACGGCGATACCGAGCGCGGTGAACAGCGCGCCCTTGCACGCCCAGCCCATCGCCGGCGCGACACCCAGCTCGTCGAAGGCGAAGCGAGAGAAGCTCCACACCTCGCCGACCACGGGCCAGTGCTTGGCCATGCCAATGAAGCTGAGCGAAGCCCACGCCGTGGTCGGCAGCAGTACCAGGAGGGCGCGCAGCCACGCTCGCGTCACGCGGCGGCACGCTAGCATCGCGCCATGGCGCACACCTGCCCCCGAGACGGCACCGACCTACGAAGGGGCTCGGGCGCGCTCGCCGAGGACGTGTGCCCGCGCTGTCACGGGCGCTTGCTCGACACCGCGACCTCGCAGCGGCTGTTCGTCGATATCCTCGGCATCCGCGCCGAGGTCTTGCTGGAATTGGCGCGCGCCGGTGTCCCCCGTGGCCCCTGCCCGAGCTGCGACGCGCGCATCGCGGAGGTGCGCGCGCGCGGCGTGCTCGTCGACCTGTGTCCTTCGTGCGGCTGCTCGTGGCTCGATGGCGGCGAGCTGGCGCGCCTTGCCAAAGACGTCGTCGAGGAGATCCGCGTCGGCGAGGCGGCGCCCGATGGTTCGGGCCTCGAGCTCGACCTGTCGAAGCACGTCGAGCGCGAGCCGGTGCGCTTCCAGGTCCTGTGCGTCAATTGCGACGCGACGCTCGACCTCACCAAGACCAACTGGCTGATCAACACGCGCCCGTGGTGCCCGAGCTGCGCGCGCCCGTACGTCGGCATCGGCTCGCTGCTCCCGCTGCCCGGCGGCTGGTTCGGCTTCTTCGCGGGCGTGCTGCTGTCGAGCCGGAGCGTCTGGTTTCGCCTGTGGCGCGCCGCCACCGACGCCGGCGAGCCGCTGTCGCGCACACCGGACGTGCTGCGCATCGTGCCGAAGGACGCCGAGCAGTACTTCGCCTCGTTCTTCGTGCGCGCGCGCTGAAAGGTGCAGCGAGCTACTTGCGGCCGGCGTAGTTCATCACCAGGTACATCCAGCACTCCTCGCCGGAGCGGTTGATGTAGCTGTGCGGTTGATCCGCGGAGAAGTTGACCGCCGCGCCCTTGCCGAGCTGGAAGCTGTCGTTGCCCACCTTCAACTCGAGCCTGCCCGAGACCACGATCAGGTTCTCGCGCGTGCCCGGGCGGTGCGGCTCGGCGTCCTCGCGGCTGTGCGGCGCCATCCACAGCTCGTAGAACTCGGCGGCGTGCGCGTCGCCGAGCGGGTAGAGCGCACGCGACGAGAAGCGGCCGTCGGCCGAGGTCAGCTTCTTTGCCTGCTCGCGCTCGGTGATGGTGGTGCCGACGCGCGGCGCCGCGCTCGCCAACAGCGTCGAGAAGGGCACGCCGAGCGCCTGCGCGATCTTCCAGATGACGCCGATGGACGGCACGGTGCGGCCGAGCTCGATCTGGCCGAGCAGCGTGCGGCTGACGCCCGAGTCGCGCGCCAGGTCGTCGAGCGACAGGCCGCGCGCGCTGCGCTCCGCGTGCAGGTTGGCGCCGACCAGCGCGTCCAGCTCGGGCTCGGCGACCGGCGCCACGGGCTCGCCCTCCCCTCGGGCGAGGCGCTGCGCCTCGGGCATGACGATGGGCAGGCCGGCGGCGCGCCAGGCGTCAGTGCCGCCCGACAAGCTGTAGACCTGCGCGCGCCCGATCTGCATCGCCACCTCGGCGGCCGTCTCGCTGCGCTTGCCCTTGGCGCAGATGAACACCACGTTGTCGCGCGGCAAAGCACCTCTGGGATCGGCGCGCAGCTGCGCGAGCGGCACCAGGCGCGCGCCCGGCACGTGCCCGGTCAGCCACTCGGCGGGCTCACGCACGTCGACGATGTCGACGTCGGTGGTGAGCAGCGCTTGCAGATCGACGGGCGAGAGGAGCTTCATGGGTGGGGCCGTCAGCGGACGCCCACCATCCTACACAAAGCGGCCGTCAGCGCGTCGAGATCCTCGAGCGTGTTGTACGGCGCCAGCGAGGCACGCACCGTGCTCTCGAGTCCGAAGCGCCGCAGGATGGGCTGCGCGCAGTGATGCCCGCCGCGCACCGCGATGCCCTCCTGGTCGAGCGCCTTGGCGATGGTCTGCGTGTCGTGCCCGTCGATGACGAAGGAGAGCACGCCCGCCTTCTCCGGCGCCGTGCCGATGATGCGCAGGCCCGGCACCGAGAGCAGCTTCTCGGTGCCGTAGCGCAGCAGCTCGTGCTCGTGCCGCTCGACGTTCTCGAGCCCCACGCGCGACAGCCAGTCGAGCGCGGCGCCGAGCCCGACCGCATCGGCGATGTTGCCGGTGCCGGCCTCGAAGCGCGCCGGTGCCGGCTGGTACACGGTGCGCTCGAAGGTGACGTCCTGGATCATGTTGCCGCCGCCCTGCCAGGGCGGCGTCTCGTCGAGCAGCGCGGCCGGCGCCACCACCGCACCGATGCCGGTAGGCGCGAACACCTTGTGCCCCGAGAAGACGAAGAAGTCACAGCCGAGCTGCTGCACGTCGACGCGCAGGTGCGACACCGACTGCGCGCCGTCGAGCAGCACGCGCGCACCGTGGCGATGCGCCATCTCGATCATGCGCGCGGCCGGCGTCACCGTGCCGAGCGCGTTCGACACCTGCGGCAGCGCCACCAGCTTGGTGCGCTCGCTCAAGAGCCGCTGGTAGTCGTCGAGCAGCACCTGCCCGGTGTCGTCGACGGGCGCGACGCGCAGGATGGCGCCGGTCTCTTTGCACAGCATCTGCCACGGCACGATGTTGGCGTGGTGCTCGAGGTGGGTGACGACGATCTCGTCGCCCTCCTTGACGTTGCGCCTGCCCCACGCCTGCGCCACCAGGTTGATGCCCTCGGTGGCGCCGCGCACGAACACCACGTCGCGCACCGACGAGGCGTTCAGGAAGCGCCGTACCGTCTCGCGCGCACTCTCGTAGGCGTCGGTGGCGCGAGCAGCCAGCGCGTGCGCCGCGCGATGGATGTTGGAGTTCTCGCGCTCGTAGAAGGTCTTCACCCGCTCGATGACCATGCGCGGCTTCTGCGTGGTGGCCGCGTTGTCGAGCCAGACGAGCGGCTTGCCGTGCACGCGCTCCTGCAGGATGGGAAACTCGCGCTTGAGCGCGTGCGCGTCGAACGATCCGCTCGATGCCGGCGCGTCGAGCGCCGGCACGGGGGCAAACCCGAGCGTCCCGAGGTCGAGCACCGGCGGAGCGGGGGTCGGCGCGGCGGCAGGTGCGGGCGGCGACGCCGGCGCCGCGGGGACGTCGTCGCGCAACAGCGGCACCGAGAAGCTCGCCGGCATGCTTGAGGCAGGCGCGTTCGGCGACGCCATCACCGAGGAGAAGTCGAGCGGCGCCAAGAAGGGGTTTGCGAGCCCGCTGTTGGCCGCCGCCAGGTGCATGCTCGCAGGATGCGCGTCGGGCAGGCTCGGCCCGCTCGGCACGCGCGTCGCCGCCATGCCCACGCCGGGCGACGCGAGCGGCGGCGTGGCGCCGCGCTCGACGTCGGTCGGCGCATGGGAGACGAGCGCCAGCTCGCCCGGTGAGAGCGGATCCGTCGGGTTCATGGGCTCAGGCGTACTCGTGCCCCTCAGTAGTCGTAATAGTGGTTCACCGTCACGCCCTCGAGCACACCGAGCGCGTCGTGCACCAACACCGCCGTCGAGCAGTAGAGCGACAGCAGGTACTGCGTCGCGCCCTGCGCGTTGATGCCCATCATGCGCACGCTCAAGCTCGGGCTCACTTCGCCGGGCAAGCCCGGCTGGAACAGGCCGACCACGCCGCGCTTGCGCTCGCCGGTGCGCAGCAACAGCACGTTTGTCTTGTTGTCCTTGATGCGGAGCTTGTCGCAGGGCACGAGCGGCAGCCCGCGCCAGGTGAGGAAGGGCGCGCCGAACATGGTCGCCGTGGGCGGCGGCACGCCGCGACGGGTGCACTCGCGGCCGAAGGCAGCGATGGCCTTCGGGTGCGCGAGGAAGAAGGAGGGCTCCTTCCACACCGTCGCGATCAGCTCGTCCATGTCGTCGGGCGTGGGCGGGCCCTTGCGCGTCTTGACGCGCATCTCGGGGTCGGCGTTGTTGATCAGGCCGTAGCTCGCGTTGTTGATCAGCTCGTCCTCTTGCTTCTCCTTCAACTTGTCGATGGCGAGGGTGAGCTGCTCTTTCGTCTGATCCATCGGGCTGCGGAACAGGTCGGAGACGCGCGTGTGCACGGCGATGGTCGTCGTCACCGAGGAGAGCACGTACTCGCGCGGCTGCGCCTCATAGTCGGAGAGGCCGACCGGCAACGACGCCGCGGGGTCGGGCGTACAGCGCAGCTCGAACTTGTCGTCGAGCGCCTGGTTGACGCGGTAGACGCCCGCCTCCACCGGCACCCACGGCAGCATCTGCGTCAGCCAGCGGGGGCTCGCGCCGCGCCACTGCGGCGGCGTCTTGGTGGTGTTGGAGAGTTGGCGTGCGGCGCGCTCGCCAATGAAAGAGGGCTGATCTGCCATGGTATCCCCGGAAGGTGCGCGCGGACCTTAGAAGGAGCCGGCGAGCGCTGGCAACCGCTCTTTCCCACAATCGACTTCGCGGACGAAGCTTACTCGCCGAACGACACCACCACGCGGTGGGTCTCGACCTGAGTGCTCGCGCGTACCCGCAACAGCGCCCCTTCGAGCGCGGCCCCGCCGTCGCTCAGCTCGACGACCGTGGGCGTCCCCCACCCCGCCGCCACGATCTCGGTGGCGCCGATGGCGCCGTCGTCCGCCCACTCGACCTCGAGCGTGGCGCTCGCCGGATCGAAGCGGTGGCGCACCAACGCACCGGCGACGCGGCGGGCGTGCGGTCGCAGCTCCGCGCGACGCACCTCCTCGGCGCCCTCGTGCAGCAGGCCGCGGTCGCTCGCCGCCGACCAGTCCCAGGAGAAGGCGCCGGCGAAGCTCTCGTCGAGGATGGCGAGCGCGTCCTCGACGAAGGGCACCGCCGCGGGGTCGTCCAGCTTCGGCCCGTACTCCCCGATGACGAGCGGTGTGCCGAGCGCCGCGGCCTCGGCGGCGTCGTCAGCGAGCAGCCCGGCCAGCGCGCTAACGTCCGTGTAGCGACCGAGCTCGACGTCGGCCGGGTACAGGTGCGGCGCGTACAGCGACGCGCTCGAGGGCGCGGCCGACAGCGCGGTCGCCTCGCCCAGGTTGTGCAGCACGTTCGGCTCGAACAGCAAGACCAGGCCGGTGCCGTCGAGCTCCTCGGCCGCGATCTGGTAGTAGCGCGCCAACAGCACGTCGAAGTCGGCGGGCGCGCGGCTGCCCGGGTGCGGCTCGTTCAGCAGGTCGACGCCGACGAGCGCGTTCGGCGCCACTGCCTGCACCGCGTCGACCGCGGAGCGCAGCGCGCGCGCCATCTGGCGCAGCCGTGCCTCATCGGCGAACAGCGCGTCGAAGCAGCCCTGCACCGCCTCATCGTAGTAGTTGCGAAACCACGGCGACTCCGGCGTGTAGGCCGCATACGCGCTCTCGTCGCATGCGAAACGGGGCGCGCCGTTGGCGCCGGCGAAACCGACGCCGAACAGATCCTGGTGCAGATCGAGCACCACCAGGTGGCCGTCGTCACCGAGCGCGCCGAGGCGCTCGGCCATCCCATCGAGGTACGCTTGGTCGTACGCGCCCTCATCTGGCTCGATGGCCGCCCACGACGTCAGGTAGCGGATCGCCATCGGGCCATGGGCCGCCACGAGCGCGCGCCCTTCACCCTCGAGCTCGGCCGGGTGGTAGGGCTCGCTCTTGGCGGTCTGCGACAGGTTGGCGCCGCGCAACAGGAGGCGCCCGCCGTGCGCGTCGACGATGAAGGATCCTTGCGTTGTGAACGGCCCCAGAAGCTGCGCGTCCTCGACCAGCGTGGGCGCGCAGCCCAAACCGGCGAGGACGCCGCAGCAGAGGCACAGCGGCAACGGGCAGCGCGACATGGTCGGTGCCCGCGCCTGAGCTACACGTCGGCGACAGCGCCGACGTAGAAGCTGTCGAGCAGCTCCTTGTACTTGGTCTCGACCGCCTTGCGCTTGAGCTTCAAGGTGGGCGTGAGATCGCCGTCCTCGACGGTGAGGTCCTTCGGCAGGATGGCGAACTTCTTGATGGACTCGTAACGCGCCAGGCCGGCGTTGAGCTGATCGATGTAGCCCTGGATGGCTGCCTTCATCGCGTCGTTCTTGGTCAGCTCCTCGTACGAGAGCGCGCCGAGGCCGTTTTCGGCCGCCCACTTCTTGGCCGCCTCGGGCTCGAGGCTGACCAGCATGGAACAGAACTGGCGGTTGTTGCCGTGCACCACCACCTGGCTGAGCAGCGGACACATCGCCTTCAGCTTGCCCTCGCCCGCCTGCGGCGCGACGTACTTGCCGCCCGAGGTCTTGATCAGATCCTTCTTGCGATCGGTGATGCGCAGGAAGCCGTCGACGAACTCGCCGATGTCGCCGGTGGCGAGCCAGCCGTCGGGACGCAGCGTCTCGGCGGTCTGCTCTTTCAGGCCGTGGTAGCCGCGCATGACGCCGCGACCCTTGATCAGGATCTCGCCGTCCTCGGGCACGATCTTGATCTCGGTGCCGGGCAGCGGCGGGCCCACGGTGCCGATGCGGAACTTGTTCGGCAGGTTGACGAACGACGCCGCGCTGGTCTCGGTCAGGCCGTAGCCCTCGAGGATCAGGATGTTGGCGGCGTCGAAGAACTGGTGCACCTCACGCGACAGCGGCGCGCTGCCCGAGACGAAGAATCGGAGGCGGCCGCCGAACTTGTCGCGCAGCTTGGAGAACACCAGCTTGTCGGCGATGCCGAGCTTCCACGCGAGGAAGCCGTCGGGCTGCTTGCCTTGCTGGCGCAGCGCCGAAGCCTGCTTGCCGTTCTCCACCGCCCACTTGAAGATGGCGTACTTGAGGCCGCCGCCTTCCTTCGCTCCGGCGATCACCTTGTTGTAGACCTTCTCGAACACGCGCGGCACGGCGCCGACGAAGGTCGGCTTGATGGCCGCCAGGTTGTCGACGAGCTTGTCCTGCCGCCCATCGACCGCGGTCTCGAAGCCCAGCTTGATCTGGATGACCTCGAGCACCTTGCCGAAGGAGTGCGCCATCGGCAGCCACAAGAGCTGCACGTCATCGAGGCCGAGGATGCCGGCGGCCTCGAGCGCCTCGGCCGTGTACACCCAGCAGTCGTGGGTCAGCTCGACGCCCTTGGGCTTGCCGGTGGTGCCCGAGGTGTAGATGAGCGTGGCGAGCGCGTCGTTCTTGACCGCGCGCGCGATCTTCTCGAAATCGTCGGGCGCCTTGGCATGCGCCTCGCGGCCCTTCTCCTCGAGCGAGGCGAGCGTGAGCACGAAGCCATCGGCGCTCGGCTTGCCGTCGAAGGTGATGACGTGCTTGAGCTTGGGCAGCTCGGCGCGCTTGGCGACCAGCTTGGCCACCTGGTTGTCGTCCTCGGCGAGGGCGAGCACGGTGTTCGAGTCGTTCAGGATGTAGGCGCACTCATCCGGCGTGTTCTGGGGGTAGATGGTGGTAGTGGCGCCGCCCGCGCACAAGATGCCGATGTCGGCGAGGATCCAATCGAGCCGCGTGCCCGACAGGATGGCGCAGCGCTGCTCGCTCTCGAGGCCGAGCGCGCGCAGGCCGCACGCGATGGCCATGACGCGCTCGCGCGTCTCCTTCCAGGTGAGCGTCTTCCAACCGCCGGCGCTCGGCACGGTGAAGGCCTTGCGGTCGGGGGTGGCAGCGACGCGATCGAGGAACAGGCTCGCGACGCTGACGGTGCCTCCCGGCGCCTTGGCGATGCCGCTCTTGCTGGTGCTCCCGCTCGTCATGGGGCTCCCGTTGCCGCCAAGGACGGGCGGCGCGTTGGTCTTGCTCGTGGTGTCGGTGCTGGTTGACGTCATGGTTCCCCCCGGGGTGTGGGCGGGGCATCCTAGCCACTTCGGCGACGCTGACCAGCGGGAATCGCGACGGCGCTAGACTCTCGCGCCGGTGACACCTCTCGCG
This sequence comes from Deltaproteobacteria bacterium, assembly GCA_016177705.1. GTDB lineage: Bacteria > Myxococcota > UBA727 > UBA727 > VGSZ01 > JACOUT01. The sequence goes on along the minus strand of JACOUT010000009.1, from coordinate 61,092 downwards.
CTGTGCCTTTTGCTCACCGTCCAGGTGGACGGCGCCGCCGACGCCCGCACCTACGAGGACGAGCGCCTTGCCGAGGTGTTGGCGGGCGAGGGGCTCGCGCCGTTCGCACCGACCGCCGGCGATCGCGTCGCCTTCGTGCGCGTGGTCGGCCACGACGTGTTCACGCCCGACGACTTCTGGCCCGACTGGTTCAACCTGGCGCACGTGCAGACCGCCAAGGACGTCGTCGAGCGCGAGCTGCTGTTCGCGGTCGGCGGGCCCTTCGAGCGTCTCGACGAGAGCGCGCGCATCTTGCGCGCCATGTTCATCTTCTCGTTCGTGCGCGTGACGCCGGTGCGCCGCGCCGCCGACGGCGCCGTCGGCGTCTTGGTGTTCGTGCGCGATCTCTGGAGCCTGCGCCTCGAGCAGGGCTTCCAGGTGACCGGCCCCTCGATCGATCGGCTGTTGTTGCAGCTGACCGAGCGCAACCTGCTCGGGCGCGCCAAGGTGGCGACGCTGCGCTTCACCATGGACCCCTCGTCGTGGTCGGTCGGCGAGATCCTCTACGACCCGCGCGTCTTTGGCGGCGGGCTCGAGGCGGGCGAGCACGTCGAGGCGTTCTTCTCGCGGCTCGACGGCCGCTTCGACGGCGTCGCCGGCCTGATCACCGCCGGCGCACCGCTCTACGACCTGGCGCAGCAATGGGGCTTCTCCGTCGAGGGCAGCGTCGAGGCGCGCACGCGGCGTCAGATGCTCGACGGCGAGCCGCTGCCGTGGGACGCCGCCGGCACCCCGGCCGTCGAACAAGTGCCGAGCATCTGGGGCGAGCGCAACGTCACCATCGACGCGAGGTTGCGCCGCCAATTCACCCAGCTCTTGGTCCACCGCCTCGCGCTCGGCGTCGGTTTCATCGACGACGCGGCCGAGCCGATCGAGGAGACCAAGCTGCCGCCCGCGCTCGCCGACGCCTTCGCGCGCGAGGTGCTGCCGCCGACGCGCCGCACGCTCTTCCCCTTCCTCGCCTACCAGGGCTTCGCCGCCAAGCACCGTATCTACGAGGACCTCGACACCTTCGGCATCTCGGAGCCGGTGCGCCTCGGCCCCTCGCTGTCGGTGCTGATCGGCGCCGGCAGCAAGGCCGCGCTGTCGTCGTCGGACACGGTGTTCGGCGCCGGCGCCTTCGCCATCGCCGACGACCCCTGGGGCGGCCTGGTCGAGGCCGCCGCCGAGGGCGGCGCCCGGCTCGAGGACGGCATGGTCAAGAACCGCACGCTCACGCTGCGCCTGCGCCTGGCGAGCGCGCCCGTGCTCGCGGGGCGCTTGCTCGTGCGCCTCGACACCACGCTGCGGCGCGAGGACGAGACCAACACGCTGGTCACGCTCGGCGGTGACAACGGCCTGCGCGGCTACCCGAGCAGCGCCTTCTACGACGTCGGCGCCAGCCTGGCGCAGAGCACGCTCGAGTGGCGCAGCCTGCCCATCGACCTCGCCACCATCCAGCTCGGTTTGGCTGCCTTCTACGACGCCGGCGCCATCTTCTTCGAGCCGGCCGAAGCGAAGCCGCACCACTCGATCGGCGTCGGCGTGCGCTTTCTGTTCCCGCAGTTCAACCGCGGCGTCTATCGCCTCGATCTGGCGGCGCCGCTCGACGAGCTCGGCGTCCGCGTGCTGCTGTCGTTCGGCGACACGCAGATGGTCGAGCACGGACGCGCGGCGTTCGATCGACTGGTGCCGCGCAAGTGAGGCCGGCAACCATCGCCCTCGCCATCGCCCTCGCCTTCGCCTTCGGCAGTTGGGACTGCGCAGCGCCCATCGACACACCACCGATCGGTCGGGCAATCCCAGTCCGCCGAGCACTCGAGCGCCGCGACGCCGAGCAGGCGGCATCCACCTGCGATCATGGCGACGGCGAGGGCACTTCCGACGGTCGCTGCGCCGCGGCTCATGCTGAGCACTGTCGCATAGCCCACCCTGGCCGGTGGGCGTGTCTCGAGGTGAGCCGCCACCAGCGACGCTGGCCAACCACGGCGATGAGGCGGGCACACTTGGATCCCCCGGGCAGCGGTCCGTGCCGCATCGGGCTGCTAGGCTCGTGGCGCCAGCGGGCCCACGCCGCCAGCTTGACGACGGAGCTGTAGGTGCCCACCGACTACGCCCGGACCGAGCAGCTTCGTCGTCAGCGCGCCGCGCAGGGCGCCGGCTGGGTCATCCTCGCCCAGGCGGCCGGCTTCGGCGGCTGGGCGCTCGTGACAGGCCAGTGGACCGATGTGGTCGGCAACGTCGTCGGCCTGGTCCTGGTCGGCGCGCTGATCGTCGCCGCGCGCCGCGGCCACGTGCTGACCGCCGGCTATGGCTTCACCCTGCTCGGCACCGCCGGCGTCGTCGCCGCCGGCCTGCTGCGAGGCAACCCCGGCAACGCGCCGTTCTACGTCGTGCTCGGCGTCATGCTGTCGCCCATGATCCTGCCGCCGAAGCACGTGGTCGTCGTGGTCGCGGTCGCGCTGGCGGGTGAAGCGGTGCTCGCCTTCGGACCCAGCTCGTCCGAGCCGGTGCAGCCGCTCATCAACGTGTACGCCGAGGGCGCGTTCCTCTGCGCCCTGGGGGGCGCGATGGCGATCGCGACGTCGGTGAGCGTGCGGCGGCTGCTGGGAGAGCTCGAGCAGCGCAGCGTCGACGCGCGCGCCGCCCGCGAGCGCGCCGACGCACTGGCGCTCAAGCTCGAGCACAGCCAGCGCATGGAGGCGCGCGGCCTCTTGGCTGGCAGCGTCGCGCACGACTTCAACAACCTGCTGACGGTGATTCGGGGCTGCGCTTCCCTGCTCGAGGAGGAGGCGGGCCTGCAAGGCGAAGCGGCCAAGGACGTGCGAGACATCATCGGGGCCGCCGAGCGGGGCAGCGCGCTCACGAGCCGGCTGCTGACCTTCAGCCGTCGCGACGTGGTCCGCACCATGGAGCTCGACCCGTGCGCCGTGGTCGAGGCCATGGGCGACATCGTGCAGCGGCTGGTCGGCAAGCAGGTGCGCGTGACGATGGAGACGAGCGGCGGCCCGTTGGTCGTGATCGCGTCGGCGTCCCAGCTCGAGCAGATCGTGATGAACCTGGCCGTCAACGCGCGTGACGCCATGGCGGGCAAGGGCGAGCTGCGCGTGCGCGTGGAGCGCGGCGACGACGCGCAACTTGGCCGGGTGTGCCGCCTCGTCGTCGCGGACACCGGCGCCGGCATGACCGACGAGGTGAGGCAGCGCATGTTCGAGCCCTTCTTCACCACCAAGGCGCCCGGCAAGGGGACGGGGCTCGGGCTGTCCACGGTCTTCGGCGTCACCGCCAGCCTCGGCGGCCGCATCGACGTCGACAGCACCCCTGGGCGCGGCAGCACCTTCACCGTCCTGCTACCGCTCGCAGCCGAAGGGGCGAGAGCCGCGGCCGACATCCCGCCGACATCCCACGAGGACCACAGGCCACGATCGGTGGCCATCGTCGACGACGATGCGCGCGTTCGGTCGCTGATGGCGCGGATCGTCGGCGCTGCCGACATGACGCCCCACACCTTCGACTCCGCCGAGGCGCTGCTCGCCACCGCGCTGGATGCCATCGACATTGTCATCACCGACGTCAACCTGCACGGCATGAGCGGCATTGAGCTGGCGGATCAGCTGCTCGCCAGGCCACGAGCGCCGCGGGTCGTGCTGGTCTCCGGCTACTCCCCCGATCCGCGCGCCATCGCGCGCTTGCTCGAGAAGGGGGCGACCTTCCTGGCCAAGCCCTTCACGCCGGGACAGTTGGCCGCCGCCGTCAGCCTCGACGCGAGCGCAGTGGCGCGGCGCGGCCCGAGCGCGGCGCCGGTGCCGTGACCCGCTCGGCGCCGCCGTCGGCGGGCGCCTGCTCCCCTGCACCCCTGGTCGGCAGTGCGCGTGTGCCATGCTCGGCGACGTGACCGCACTGCGCCTGCCGAAGCTCGTCGAAGGTGACCCGCGCGCAACACGGGTGCACGCCGCGTTGGCTGGCGCGTCAGCGCCGTTGTGGGCAAGGAGCGAGCTACGCGTCGCCGAGATGGCGATGAGCGACGCCATCGCGCGGGCGCTGCGGGCCGCCGCGGACGCCGGGCAGCTCGTGCGCGGCCTCGAGGGCGCCGAGCGCAGCCTGGCCAACGCGGCGCGTGGCCAGCGCCTGGCGGACGAGGCGCGCGGCGAGGCGCGCGGCGAACGGGTATCGCGCATCCTGCTGCTGTCGAACGACGGCGCGGAGCGCTTCTACCGGAACGCGGAGACGCTGTTGCGGCGCCACGGCGGGAGCGTGCTGGCGCTGCGCGTCGCGCTCGACGCCGACGCGCTCGGCGCGCTCGCCTTTGGTCCTGAGGCGACGGCGCGCGCGGTGCTGCTCGACCACAAGGAGGCCGTCGCGGCGGTGCTGTTCGCGCTGGCGGTCGACGAGGCGCCGTTTCCGAGCTAGCAGCGCCGTCATGGAAGAGCTGCCGCCCTGCCCCAAGTGTCACTCGGTGCTCACCTACCAAGACGGCGCGCTGCTCATGTGCCCGGAGTGCGCGCACGAGTGGTCGCCGAGCGCGGCGGCGCCAGCCCCCGACGGCGAGGACGAGGGCGGCGGCCTCGTCGTCAAAGACGCCCACGGCAACCTCTTGCAGGACGGAGACAGCGTGGTGGTGGTGAAGGACCTGAAGGTCAAGGGCGCCGCCACGCTCAAGTCCGGCACCAAGGTGAAGAACATCCGCCTGGTCGAGGGCGACCACAACATCGACTGTCGCATCGAGGGCTTCGGCGCCATGGCGCTCAAGTCCGAGTTCGTGAAGAAGGCCTGAGACGGCGCTGCGTCGCTGCCATCCCAGGCCTCCGGCACGGCGAAGGGCCCGCGTCACTCGTCGTCGTCGTGACCTGGGCCCGGCCCCGGGCCGCGCCCGCGAAACTCGCGCTTCGCTTCGCGCACCAGGCGATGCACGTCGCGCATGATCTCGGGCATCGACAGCGCCAGCTTGGCCTGCTCGGTGACGTTCAGGAACTTGCCGGTGTCGCCGAGGAAGGCGTGCAGGTCGTCGTCCTTGCCGGCCAGGCCGACCACCATGTCGAGCTGCGACTTCACAGCCGCATCCGGCGCCTTCTTCTCGACCAGCTCGCGCAGTTTGTCGGCCTCGGTGCGCATCTTCTCGCCGCGCTGGTGCTTGCGCTCCATGTGGCGCTGCACGGCGTCGCCGAGCTGCAGGGCGCGCTTCTGATCGAGGGCGAGGCGCGAGGCCAGCTCGACGGTGAGATAGGTCTTGATCTTCTGCTCGACGCGCGCGCGCATCTCCTCGCGCTTGCCGGCGAAGGGACCGGCCGGGCCCGGACCGGGCGGCGGCTCGGCCAGCGCCGCGGTCGCGCCGACGAGCAGGGTGGTGGTCAACAGGAAGGCGTGGGCGTGTCGCATGGTCGGTCCTCGGTCGTTCGTTGGTCGCTGCCTCGTTCACCGGCGCAGCTTGATGGCCTCGTCGAGGGCGCGATCGAGCCGCGCCAGCTCCTCATCGGTCGACCCGTCCAGCGACGGGATCGCAAAGTCGCTCTCTTCGGCCCAGTCGACCTCGACCGCGGCGGCGCGCGCGATGGTCACGCCCGCGTCGACGGCGACCCGCCCACCGTCTGGGCCCGCGACCACGATGGCGACGCCGGCGGCAGCGAGCGCCAGCGCAGGCGCGCCGAGCCAGAGCGCGAAGGGCGCGCGACGCTGCTTGACGCCGTCGGCGACGGCGCGCGCAAAGGCAGCGTCGGTGCGACGCGGCGGCGGCGGCGGTTCGGCCAGCGGCGCCAGCGCGGCGGGCACGTCGTCATGGCGGCTCATGGTTCCTCCGATGCGCCGGTGGCGCCGAGCGCGGACAAGAGCTTCTTCCTGGCGTTCGAGTAGGTCATGCGGGCGTTGGCCTCGCTGATGCCGAGCGCCTCGGCGACGTCGCCCCAGTCGAGGCCGGCCGAGACGTGCAGCTCCACCACCTCGCGCTGCCGCTCGGGCAGCGCGGCCACGGCGGCGGAGAGCCGACGGCGCGCCTGCAGGGTGGCGGCAACGTCGTCGGCTCGGACTGGCGCCGTCGGCGCGGCGCCGCGAGAGGCGCGCTCCTCCGGCGAGGCGTCGTCCAGGATCTGGCGGCGGCGGCGGCCGTCGCGCAGCCGGTTCTTCGCCAGGTTGAGCGCGATGCGGGTCATCCAACCAGCGACGCTGCCTCTGCCGAGGAAGAGGAAGCGACGCGTGACGGCGCGCACGAGCGCGTCCTGCGCCACGTCGTCGGCCTCATCGGCGTCGTGCAGCACCGCCCAGGCGCTGCGGTACAGGCGCGGGCGCATCTGCACACACAGCGACTCGAGCGCGGCGGCGTCGCCTGCGCGCGCGGCGTCGAACAGCGCCCGCAGCGCGTCGTGCGGCGCCGCGGCGGTGAGCACCTGGGGGGCGGTCGCGCTCATCACCGAGAGGAGACCCCCGAAGGCGGGCGAGCGCAAATCGGATCGCGGGGAGCGCCACCTGAGCTGCGAGCAGCGGTGCCGCCCCCGTGGGAATACAGGCGGTTGCGCTCGCCGGCTGGTCGGCTCGTGCGGCGTTCACTGCGGCCGCCGCCCCCGGGCCAGGCGCGGATCTCCGGCGGTGAACAGTGCGCCGGTGGGCGATTGCTGTGCAGGGCCGACGGCGTGTGCGGCGCTCCGCAGCGCGCCGCACGGCGTACCTTGCGGCGGTGCGGGCTCTGTCGCGCCAGGTGACCAAGCCCGGGCGATGGTGCTCCTGCGGAGGAGGGGCGCGGGCACCGTCGTCGACGACAGCGCTGCACGGGGGCGCTATCCTTCGCTCATCATGGTGACGATCTCGATCGACGACAAGCTCGCCAAGGAGCTCGAGGCCCTAGCGAAGGATCTCGGCAAGAGCGTGGACAAGCTCGCAGGCGAGCTGCTCAAGGGCACGCTCAGTGACAAGAAGACCGAGGCGAAGATCGCGCGCGCGCGGGCGGACGTCGCCGCTGGGCGCGTCGTCGACAACGACAAGATGGTTGCCTGGCTGAGGAGCTGGGGCACGAAGGACGAGACCGAGCCGCCACCGTGCGAGTGAGATGGTCGAAGGAGGCGCGCGCCGACCTCATCGAGGCCCGCCGGTTCGTGGCCGAGAACAGTCCGCGCGCGGCATCGAGACTGGCCGCGCGGATCTTGGACGTCGTCGAGCACCTCGAACGAAACCCACAGATGGGGCGCGACGGCTTCGTGCCCGGCACGCGCGAGCTGGTCGTCGCCACGACGCCCTACATCGTGATCTACGAGGTGCAGCGCGACCATGTGAACATCCTCGGCGTCGTTCACGGACGCATGGACCGTACGCCGGGGCGCGACGACTGACCGTGAGCGTGCAGGACAGTGCAGCCTCCACGTCACCCACTGATGCGGGGGCACGCGCGGGCTTTCGCCCACCGACCGCGCCGGACCTCGTCGAGGAGCGCATTGCGACCGGACTTCAAGCGACGCAGGTGGTGGGCGGCGTCACCCGCGCGGTCGTCACGCCAAGCACCGTGCTGGTAGTCACCGAACACGGTTGCCGTATCATCGTCGCGGTCATTGCATTCAGCGGGGCACCTCGATGAGCACGGTGTACGCGCGAGAGCTCACGCAACTGGTGGACCAGATTCACGCGTTTCGCCGCCGGGACCTGTCCCTCGGTGAACTGCAGTCGGCCTTGTGGGAGGCTTCAGGGGTTGTCGCCTCGCACGAGGAACGGGTCCTCCGGGAAGCACTTCGGCACGCCGAGGCTCAATTGGAGGCGATTCAGTTCACCGTCGAGGAAGCCGATGTCTTCGCCGAGGCCCTAAAAGTTGCGGACGCCGTAGAGGCTCGACTGAGAGCGGCGATGCCACCTCCATGACGGCACGGGCAAGCCCTCGGCCGCGTAGGATTCAGCGGCTCATGGGTCCTCAGCGGCGATGGAAATGCGTTCGCCCTACCTCACTCGCGCTGTTCCCCATGTAGGTGCTCGTGCGAGGATCGGGCCATGAGGATGGGCTTGGCGCTCTTGCTCGCGTGGGCCGCCTTGGGCGCGCGCGCCGCGCTGGCCGACGACCGCGCGGCGCTGCAACGCGAGGTCGCCGCCGCCGTCGACGCACGCGACTGGTGTCGAGCGCTCTTCTTCACCGAGCGGCTCGAGGCGCTCGCGCACGACCCGCGCATGGTGTGGAACGCCGCCGAGCTGGCGCGCGCCGCCGGCGACCTGGTGGCCGCGCGCGCCCACTACCGGCGCCTGCTCGAGACCGATCCCGACTACGCCAAGGCGCCGCTGGCGCGCCAGGCGGTGACCGAGGTGACGGCGCAGATCGACCAGCGGGGTGCGGGCGCCACCTGCACCGCGCCGCCCCCGCGCTGCGGCGATGGGGCCGTCGGGGGCGCCGAGGCGTGCGACGACGGCAACACCGAGGGCGGCGACGCCTGCACCGCCGACTGCGCGCGCGCCCCGCGTTGCGGCGACGCCGTCCTCGACGCTGACGAGATGTGCGACGACGGCAACCTGCGCGCGGGCGACCACTGCTCACCGCAGTGCCTGCCCGAAGCCGCCGGCACGCCGCGGTCTGCACCCGACGAGCAGCCGGACGACGCGGAGGCGCCCGAGGTCGTGCGTCACGACCCCGGCACCACCCCGCCCCCGGTGGTGCCCGCGCTGCCGGCCGACGTCGAGGGCGGGTCCCCGCCGACGTCGCGGCTGTTCGCTGTCGGCGCCATCGGCGCGGGCGTGGTCGGCGCTACCGCCGGGCTCGTCTGCACCGTGGTGGGGCCGTTTCCGCTCGCGCAGCACCTGTGGCAGGCGGGCGAGCTCGGCGGCGCCGCCGACGGCGCGCGCGACGCGCGCACCGCCGAGCGCTACGCCCTCGAGGTGGAGGGTGCAGGCGCGCTCGAGGGCGATGCACGCACGGCCGCCCGCCAGTGGAACGGCACCGGGCGCATCGTCACCGCGCTCGGCATCTCCTTGTTGGCGGTGGGCGTGGGCGGCATCGTTGCCGGCGGCTGGCTCTATGGCGGCGCCACGCCCGACGAGGTCGCGGCGCCCGCGGTCGAGGTGGCGCCGTGAGGGCTGCTGTGGTCGCTTCGCTGTGCGTCTCGCTGTGCACGCTCGCGGTCGCGTGCGGCGTCGAACAGCGCGCCGCGCTCGGCGCGCCCTGCGAGCACGACGACGACTGTGAGCGAGGCTTCTTCTGCGGCGCCGACGCGGCCGAGCCCGCTGATCGGCAACGTATCTGCGTGCCCGAGGCCGAGTGCGACGCCGCGCGCTTTGGCGCCGAGTGTGCGGGCGAGGGCTACTACTCGTGCGTCGACGGCGCGGTCGCCTACACCCCGTGCCCGTCGGGCGTGTGCGAGGACGGGCGCTGCGCCGAGTAGCGGTCGATCAGCGAGGTAGGCGCACCAGCACGCGCGCGGGGCCGAGCTGCAAGACCGTGTGGCCCTGCGGCACCAGCCGCTCGCCGAGTGAGAGCATGGTGAGTGGCTGTTCGGCCACCTTGAAGGCGAGGCGCGACCGATAGCCGTGCGCGTCGCCGCCCACCTGATAGGGCAGCTCCTGATCCGACTCGACGACGACGTCCTTGACCAGGAAGTCCTTCAGCTTGGCGTGGCGGAAGCGGCCCTGCCACACCGACGTGAACAGGTTCGCCAGCAGGATCGGGATCGGCACCGCGCACACGCGCAACTGCACGTACCCCGGCTTGCGATCGGCGAACGGGAACATGGTGAAGCCGTAGCCGAAGAACGGGATGGCGCCGACCGAGAGCACCGGCGCCGGTCCCTCGTAGAGCACGGTGCCCGCAGGCATGGGCTGCTCTTCGTCCCCGTGCGGGCTGCGGACGATGGCGACCGCGTCGCTCCGGGTGGTGATGCGCACGCGCGCCTGCTTCTTCTTCACCTCGTCGGGCACGGTCTTGAACAGCATGGCGGCCAGGTAGCCCCACACGGTCGCGACCGCCTTCTTGCCAAAGGGCGTCTTGGCCTTCTCACGCAACGCGAAGTAGTCGTTCAGCACGGCGCCGTCGTAGCCGATGCCGGCGAAGGGCGTCAGCGTGCCGTCGTCGGTCTCGACGAAGTGCACTGGGCGCGCCGCCATCGGGCCTTGGTGGACCACGTGGCTGGCGTCGACGATGGCTTCGGCGGCGCCGAGCGCCAGCGCCATGGCGTTGCCGGTGCCGAGCCGCAGCACGCCCACCTCGGGGACGGCCAGCTTCTCCTTGGCGCACACCTCGCGCAGCAGCTTCATGGTCGACACCAGCGTGCCGTCGCCGCCGCCCAGGAACACACGGCCGTAGCCGCGCCGCGCCACCGTGCGCACGAAGATCTCGGCGTCCTCGAGGGTGCGCGACAGGAACAGGTCGCCGGCGGGCACCACCTCGGCGAGGCGCTCGATCAGGCGATCGCTGACGCCGCGCGCGTTGGCGTTGAGGATGAAGGCCGCCCGGCGAGCGAAGGGGCGTTCCGACAGACTGACGGGGAAACTCATGTCGCCAACGTAGGCAAGAGCCAGGCCGCTGCCCTGCGTGATCGCGCACACACCAACGATCACCCGGCACTTTCAGAGGGTTGGGCTATGGGATCGAAGGCGGGATCGCGATCTTATCTGCCGAACGGTCGAGAACCCACGGTTCCCACACGGCCCTTTGGTGCGTAGGCCACGACGCAGCGCTCCAGGCGCCTCCACGACCCGCGCGCCCAGCCGGTTGACACCCTGCGACGAGCGCGGTCCAGTTCGCCCCTCGCGCGCGCAGCGACTGCGCCCGCCCCGAGGAACTCCGCCGCATGGTCACCATCCGTCTCTCCCGCGCCGGCACCAACAAAAAGCCCTTCTACCGGGTGATGGTCGCCGACCACCGCTTCCCTCGCGACGGCCGCTTCATCGAGCAGGTCGGCACCTACGACCCGAAGAAGAGCGCGCACGGCATCAACCTCAAGATCGATCGCGTCGAGCAGTGGGTCGCCAAGGGCGCGCGCCCGTCCGACACGGTGCGCGACATCCTGGCGATCGCGAAGAGCGCGGCGCCGAAGGCCGACGGCTGAGCTCGTGAAAGGGCTCGTCGAGGTCCTCGCGCGTTCGCTGGTGGACGATCCGGCGCCGGTCGAGGTCGCCGAGCAACGCACCGACGGCGACGCCATCTACCGCTTGAAGGTCGGCAAGGACGATCTCGGCAAGGTGATCGGCAAGAAGGGCCGTACCGCCAAGGCGTTCCGCACGCTGCTGTCGGCGGCGGCGGCCAAGCAAAACCTGCGCGTCACGCTCGAGATCGTCGAGCCCGAGGGCTCGCGACGCGGACCGGGCGCCCCGGCCGACGACAGCGCGAACGCCGGCGGCGCGACGACGCCCGGCGACGACAGCTAGCGGCCCATGGCCACGCGCATCGAGCCCACCGTCGGCGTCAGCGCGGACGGCTGGGTCTCGCTCGGCGTAGTGGTGCGGCCGCACGGCATCAAAGGCGCGCTCAAGCTGCACACCTGGAGCGACGAGGGCGGCGCGCTGCGCCCCGGCCTCGACGTCAAGCTGGGCGGGCGCGTGCGCTGCGTCGCCGCTTACGCACCCGGCGTGCTCCAGCTCGACGACGTCACCGACCGCGACGCTGCCGAGGCCCTGTCGGGCACCGAGCTGTTCGTACGCCGCGCCGATTTTCCCGCCGATGAGGCGAGCGTCTACCTGATCGATCTGATCGGCGCCGCCGTGGTCGACGAGGCGGGGCGCCCGCTCGGCACCGTCGAGGGCTTCACCGACAACGGCGCCCAGCCGCTCTTGTCGGTGGCGCGGCCGTCGGGGCCGAGCGTGTTGGTGCCGTTCGTCGCCGCGCTGGTGCGCTCCGCCGACAAGGACCGCGTGGTGTTGGCGCCGCCGCCCGGCTTGTTCGTCGACGCCGACGCGCTCGAGTGACCGCGATGCCCCGAGCGACCACGGCGCTGCGCGCCACCTTCCTGACGCTGTTCCCCGAGAGCCTCGGGCCCATCTTGCAGTCGTCCATCCTCGGGCGTGGGCAGAAGGCCGGGCTGCTCGCCGTCGACACCGTCGACTTGCGCGACTTCTCCACCAACAAGCACCGCACCGTCGATGACTCACCGGCGGGTGGCGGGCCGGGCATGATCCTGCGCGTCGACGTGGTGGCCGGCGCGCTCACCGCGCTGCGTGCACGCGACCCCGCGGTGCACGTGGTCGCCGTCGACGCGCGCGGCGCGCCCTTCGCGCAGCGCGACGCGCGCCGGCTGTCGCAGCATGCGCACGTGGCCTTCGTGTGCGGCCGCTACGAGGGCATCGACGCGCGCGCCTTCGAGCTGGTCGACGAGGTGCTCTCGCTCGGCGACTTCGTGCTCACCGGCGGCGAGCTACCCGCGCTCGCCATGTTCGACGCCGCCGCGCGCCTGGTGCCCGGCGTGCTCGGCAACGACGCCTCGACGACGAGCGAGAGCTTCTCGGCCGTGGTGCTCGAGGAGCGGCAGTACACGCGGCCGGTGGTGTTTCGTGGCCGCGCGGTGCCGCCCGTGCTCCTGTCGGGCAACCACCAAGACATCGCCAAGGCGCGCCGCAAGGACTCGCTCACGCTCACGGCCAAGCTGCGCCCCGACCTGTTTTGCGCGCGCGACAAGTCCAAGGCCGACGACAAGCTGCTGGTCGACGAGCGCGTGCCCACGCTTGCCCCAGTAGCGTCGAGCGGCGACGACGAGGACGGCACATGACCAGGATAGCGCTCGCGCTCGTGCATCACCCGTGCCTCGACAAGGACGGGCAGGTGTTCACGACCTCCATCACCAACCTCGACGTGCACGACATCGCGCGCGCGGCCACCAGCTACGCCTGCGACGCGTTCTACGTCGTCACCCCGGTGTCGGCGCAGCAAGAGATGGCACGGCGCATCGTCGGTTTCTGGGAGGAGGGCCCGGGCCAGCGGCGCAACCCCGACCGCACGACGGCGATGCGCATCGTGCATGTCGTCGCCTCCGTGAGCGACGCGATCGCCGCCGAGGAGCAAGCGCTCGGCGCGCGCCCGCTGGTGGTGGCGACGTCGGCGCGTGCGCAAGGCACCGCGTCGTCGGCGTCGCTGCGCGCGCGCCTGCCGAGCGAGCGCGGCGCGCTCGTGCTGTTCGGCACCGGCCATGGCCTGGCGCCCTCGCTGGTCGACGGCGCCGACGTGGTGCTGGCACCGCTGGTCGGCAGGCCCGACAAGAGCGGCGGCTACAACCACCTGAGCGTGCGCTCGGCGGCGGCCATCTACCTCGACCGGCTGCTGGCGGTGGATCCGTGAACCCGCCGGCGTCGGCTGCAGAGGAAGAAGTTGGGGCTTGTCGTCTTGCCTTCATCGACGTTCGCTGCTCTCGCAAGAACGAGCCGCAGCGCCATCGCGTGGCGCGGCCGCGCCGCCACGACCACGGCGTGGAGAGCGTCGACGTTCCTGCCGGGCACAAAGGCCCCCACCCCTGCCCCTCCCCTGCGGGGAGGGCCGTGCAGCTACCAGCGCAGCCCGCACCTCAGCAATGACCCCAGCGAGCTCGTTGACAACGTCGTCGTTGCCGTAGCGCAGCGTGCGGACGCCAACTGACGAGAGCCACGCCTCTCGACGCGAATCCCGCTCGCCTCGTGTGGTGTGTACAGGTCCATCGATCTCTATGGCGAGCAGACAACTCGGGGCAAAGAAGTCGAGCACGAAGTGCTCGAGCGCGTGCTGTCGACGAAACTGAACCCCGAGTCGTCGGTCGCGAAGCTCACGCCAAAGGATGACCTCCGCCGCGGTCATCCGTCGGCGCAGATGCCTCGCAAGCGAGGTCGTGGCCCTCGTGCCGCGCAGCGGGTGCATCCCACGCGTGATGCAGCTTCCGTGCAGAGCCGCAATGACGCACGCTCTTGCCACCCGGCTGCGATCCTCGCCTGCGCGGAGAAACGAACACGCCGTGATCGGAACGAGTGCAGCCCCGAACCCGGATGGGCCCTCCCCGCAGGGGAGGGGCAGGGGTGGGGGCGATTGAGCGTGGCAAGTCCGTCGGCGCAGCCTCGAGCGATCGAGCCTCGAACGCCGGCGCGCCATGACGGCACCGCCGCATGCTCTCGCGAGAGCAGCGAACGTCCCTGATGGCAAAACAACAAGCCCCAAGATCCGATGGCGAGCCTGGCGCTCGGGAGCCGCTCGACCTGCTCCCCGCCCAGCGAACTTGTCAGGTGCTACCAGGGCGAGTCCCCTACTGGATGCGCGTCCAGCCAGACAGGCTCACCGGCTGGTTGGTCACCTGATAGTCGGCGCGCCGGTTCCTCGCCTCATCGGTCTCGTCGGGCGTGTCGATCTTGAGCATCGACTCGCCGAAGCCGCGCGCGTGGATGGGCAGCTTGACGCCATGCCGAAGGAACCAGGTGGCGATGGAGCGCGCGCGCGCGTCCGACAGCGCCTGGTTCGACCCCGGCGAGCCCACCGAGTCGGTGTGGCCGAAGATGAACAAGCGGTTGTGGTCCGTGGAGATGGAAAGCGCCCGCGCGTACTTCTTGAGCGCGCGGTTCAGCTCCTCGAGCGCGGCCTGCAGCTTGGGCTCCTCGCTCGGGCGGATCTCGCTCTTGCCGGTCTCGAACAACACCTCCTCGTGCGGCACCTCGAAGGCCCACAGGTAGACCTCGCGCGTCGGCGAGAAGATGCCGTCGGGATCGTGCGCCACGATACGCAGCATGAACGGCTTGGCCGTGGTCTTGGGGATCCACTCGACCTTGAGCTCGGTGCCGGGCGGCTCGCCCGAGAACTTCTGCGAGACGTTGGCCAGCACGTCGCCGTCGTCGCCGACCACCTCGACGTCCACCTTGCCGGCCTTCCTGCTCATGGTGACGCGCACGGTGTTGCGCTCGAGGATCTCTTTCTCGTCGGAGACCGCCTTGACGTCGAGCTTGCCGATCACCTCGGTGGCAAACGACAGGGGCATGGAGCCGCTCGAGCCGTCGTCGAACTCCACCTCGAGCGTGCCCTTCCACTTGACGATGCCGGTGCCCTTCTGCGGCAGCTCGAACACCAGCTCGCTGCCGGCGGCGCCCGGCCCGAGCGTCTGGCGCGCGCGCTGGCCGCCGCCGCCGTCGACGTCGATGGTGGCCTTGGCCAGGTCCTTCTTGATCTTGACGGTCACCTTGGGCTTGTCGCCGACGTAGACCTTGGCCGACACCGCCAGCTCGACGTCGTTGGCGCGCGCGGGCGCCGCGACCATGAGCGACCAGCCGAGTCCGACAGCGAGCGTGAGCGGGACGGAGCAGCGCATGCCACCGATGTAAACCACCGCCGCGTGCCGTGCCAGAGCATGGTAGGGTCCGCGCCGCATGACGCCGTGGTTGTTGCTCGCGAGCCTCGCGCTCGCCGTCGTCGGTGCCCTGGCCGTCATCGGCTTCGAGAGCCCCTCGCGGTCGGCGGGCGGCCTGATCACGGCCGTGGTCGGCGCCGCTGGCGCGCTCGCCTCGGTCGGCGTGGGCCTGCTGCCCGCCTTGGTGCTGTGGTGCGGCGGCACCATCGCCATCTTCCTGCTCACCTCGGTCGTGTTGATCAACATCGACGCCGAGGAGCGCGGCCAGCGTCGCATGCGCCTCAAGCCGGCGCTGTTGGTCCCGGTCTTGTGCCTGCTGTGGGCCGCGCTCGCCGGCCCGCTGCTCGAGGCGCTGCCCAGCGTTCCGCTGCCGCCGCCCTCGGCCGCCGACGTGACGCGCGCGGTCGTCGACGAGCTGGCGCTGCCGCTCTCGCTCGCGCTGGTGGCGCTGACGGTCGCCTTCGTCACCGCCGTTGCGCTGGTGAGGCGGCGCACGTGAGCGCGCTCTCGCCCCTGCTGCAGGCGGAGCTGGCCGTCGGCGCCGGCGTGCTGCTGGTGGTGCTGGGCCTCGGCGCCATGCTGCTGCGACGCTCGATCCTGATCGTGGTGATGGGCGGCGTGCTCGCGCTCCTCGGCGCCGCGTTGACACTCGGCACGCTCGCCGCCGCGCGAGGGGACGCCGTCGCGGCGGCCGCCGCGCTGTTGTTCGTGGTGTTGGCCAGCGCGTGGTCGGTGGCGGGCGCGGCGGTAGCGCTGACTTCGTATCGGCGACGAGGCACCGAGAACCTCGACGAGCTGCGCGAGCTGCGAGGCTGACGCCATGCTGTCGTTTTCGGCGCCCGCCTTGCTCCTCGTGGTGGTCGTGCCCATCGTCACCGCGCTGGCTTTGGCGCCGCTGGTGCGTGCACCTTGGCCCGGCCTGCGCGTCGGCGTCGCGCTTGTCGCCCACCTGCTCGCGCTCGGCGCCGCGCTCGACGCCGGCATGCAGATCTGGTCACGCGGGGGCGCCTCGGCAGGGCTCGACGCCTGGGCGGGCGCGCGCGCCGAGGCGGTTGACGTGCTCGGGCTCGTGCCGCTGGTGCTGACGCCGACCACGGCGCTCCCGCTGGTCGCGGTGCTGCTGGCCGCAACGGGGACCGCGGTGGTGTTGGCGCCCATGGCGCTTCGGGGCCGATCGACCGCGCTGCATACGGCGCTGTTGCTGGCCACCGGCGCGGTGGCGCTCGTGGTGGTGGCACGCCGCGCCGACGCGGTCGCGGCCGCATTCTCGCTCTCGGGGCTGTGCGGCTTCGGCCTGCTAGCGGCGGCGCTTCCCAAACGGGACGACGGCCTCGGCGCCGTTCGCGCCTTCGTGCTGCACCGCATCGGCGACGTCGCGCTGTTCGCGGCCGTGCTCGCCGTCGGCGGTGCCATCGGCGGCGTCGACGTCGATCACCTGCTCGCGACGGCCGACACATCGCCGTGGCTGCGCGCGACGGCGGGACCACTCACCGGCTTCGCGGCGCGCGAGGCGTGGCTGCTCGCCGCCGCGCTCGTCGCCGTGGCCGGGGCCACGCGCTTGGCCTTCTTTCCGCTGCAAGCGCTGGTGCGCGACGCCGTCGGCCTGCCGGGCGCCGCGCTCGGCTTCGTGTGGGGCGTGTGCTTCGTCGGCACCGGCTTGATCGTGCTCCTGCGTCTGTCGCCGCTCTTGTGGCTCGCGCCCGAGGTGCTGACCGTGCTCGGCGCCGTCGCGGTGGCCTCGGCGGCGGTGACGGCGGCGCTGGCGCTCGCCGGCCGCGAGCTGGTGCGCATCGACGTGCTGCTGCTCGCCGCCTTTGGCGCGCTGGTCGCGCTCGCCGTCGCCGCCACCGACACCGCGGGAGCGGTGCTCGGCACCGTCTGCGTCATCGGCGTCGCCGTGCCGCTGTGCGGCACCACCGGCGCCGTGGTCGTCGTCACCGGCCGTACCGACCCGCACCTGCTCGGCGGCGTCGAGCGGCGCATGCCGCGCACGCATACCGGCCACCTGCTCGCCACCGGCGCGCTGTTCGGCCCGGTCTTCGCGGGCGCCGTGCTGGGAGCGCACCTGCTGGCCGACGCGCTCGCCGCGCCGTGGCTCGGCCCCATGGTGGGCGCGGGCGTGCTCGCCGCCGTCGCGCTGCTCGCGCTCGCCGCCTTCCGACCGCTGCACCTCGTGTTCACCGGGCGCGAGCCGCGCGAGCCGCTGGCGCGGCCCGTCACCGACCCGCCGCTCGTCGAAGCCTTGCCGCCGATCGCAATGGCGCTGGCGGTGCTCGGGCTCGGCCTCGTGCACCTGCCTGCCGGGGCCATCGCGCTGCTGTTCCCCGAGCGCAGCTACCAAAGCCCGCTGTCGTTGCTGCTGGCGCCGGAGCACGGTGAGCTGCACGCGCTGCGTACGCTGGTGCTCGACGCGACAAACGAGCCTTCGCTGACGCCCGGCGCCGTGCTGCTCGTCGTGGTGGGCGCCGCGGCCGCCGGCCTCGTCGCCTCGACCGTGCTCTACCGGGGCGGGCCCGGGCGCGTGCACCGCGCGCTGTTCGGCGGCGCGCGCGCGCAGCGGGTGCTCGAGGCGCTCGCCAAGGTCGCGGGCCGGGAGAGCCAGGTGGCGCGCGGTGTCGGCGAGGGCGCCTCACGCCTCTCGAGGTTGATCGCGGCCAACCTGATGCCGGGCCTGCTCGAGGCGCTGTTGCGGCGCCTGCCCGCGGTCGCCGGCACCGCCGTCGGCGCGCTGGTGCGGTTGTTGGCGAACGGCAGCGCCCAGCGCGGCCTGACGGTGGCCGTGCTCGGCTTGTTGGTGCTCGCCGCCGCCTGGAGCGGCCTGTTCGACCTCGGAGGCGGCCCATGATCGCGCTGCTCGACGCCTGGGGCCTGGCGCTGGTGCCGTTCCTGCTCGTGAGCGGCGCCCTGTTCGTGCTGGTGATGCCGAGCCCCGATCGACTGGCGCTGCGCCACGTGGGGCTCGCCGTCTCGATCACGGCTGGGCTAGTCGGCCTGCGCGTGGCCTCGCTCGCCGTCGCGGCCCCGCTCGAGCTGCAATTGCTCGGCGCCACGCTGCGCCTCGACGCGCTCAACGCGCCCATGCTGGTGATCGCCTGCATCGCCGTGCCGATCGCGCTGCGCGCCGGCGCGCCGCGCGTGTTCGAACGCACGCAGTTCTACGTCGTCACCGTGCTGTTCTGCGGCGGTCTTGGCGCCGCGGCGCTGTTGGTGGCGGCGCCCGTCGTCAAGCTGGTCATCGCCACGCTCGCCGCCGTGCCCCTGTTCGCGCTGGTCTCGTTGTTCGGCGGCCCGCAGCGCGGCAGCAGCACCATGAAGGCCGCGGTGCTGTGGCTGCTGGTGGACGCCGGCGCCATGGCTGCGGCCGTGCTGTTGGCGGCACGCGCCCACGTCCCCGTCGCCACCGCCACCGTCGATGACCTGGCCGTCGGCGCCTCGGCGCAGCCGCAAGAGCAGAGCGCGCTGTTGTTTCTCGCGCTGGCGGCGCCCGGCTTGGTGCGCCTCGCCGCCGGGCCGTTCTCGGTCTGGCTGTCCGACTTCCTCGAGCAGGCGCCCGTGAGCGCCGCCGTCATCGCCAGCGCCACCGCCGCGCCGCTCGGCCTCGAATTGTTGGCGCGCGTGGCCCTGCCCGCGGCGCCGGCCGGCGCGCTCGCGCTCTTGCCCGCGTTCCTGTTCGTCGGCCTGCTCGCGCTCGCGGTCTCGGCCATCCTGGCGCTCGCCGAGCGCGAGCTGCGGCGGTTGACCGCGCAGCTCTTGCACCTGGCCGGCGCAGCCGCCGCGCTCGCCGTCGTCAGCTTCGGGGGCGGCGCCATTGCTGCCGCCGTCGGCCTGGTGGTGGCGGCCGCCGCGTCCGCCATGCTCACGCTGTGCACCGTCGAGTCGATCGAGCGGCGCTACGAGACGCGCGACTGCGTCGAGCTGATCGGTCTCGGCCACCAGACGCCGCTGTTGGCCGCGCTGCTCGCCGCGGGGCTGTTTGGGCTCGGCGGCATCCCGCTGATCGGCGCCGGCACCGCGCTGTGGCTGCTCGCCGGCGAGGTCGGCAGCGGCCCGGCGTTCGCCGCCGCAGCCTTGCCGCCGTCGTGGCTGCTGATGCTGCAGGTGGCGATCGTGGCGGCGGCGGCGCTCGGCTCCATCGGCGTCGCCACGGCGATGCGTCGCTTGCTCCTGCCCGCGGTGCGCCGCACGCGACGCGACCTCGAGAGCGTGACCGCCGGCCAAGCGGTCCGACTGCTGGTGCCGGCCGCCGTGGCGCTGCTCGCCGGCCCGATGGCCGCGGTCATCGTGCACAACGCGCGACCCGTTGCCGATCAGCTCGCGCGCACCGCGGCCATGCGCGCCGCCGTGCGGACGCCCGCGGCCGCCGAGCCCTTCGGTGACGTCGAGGATCAGCCGTGACGCCGACCACGATGACCGCGCTGGCGCCAGCCGGCATCTGGCTCGTCGCCGCCATCGCCTGTCTGGCGCTCGAGGCCGCGGGCACGCCGGTCGGCTGGCGCAAGCGCTCGACGCGCACCCACCTGCCGTGGGTCATCGGCCTCGCCGCCGCCGCCGTCATCGCGCACGCGCTGCTCGCCTGGCCGAGCGCTGCCACCGCGGCGGCGTCGGCGCAGGGCCTGGTGATCGATCGCATCGGCCTGCTCGGCGGCGCGGTCATCGCGCTCCTGGTCGGCGCCGTGCATCTGGCCGCCACGCCCGCGCTCGCCGCCATCGACGAGGAGCGGGGCGAGATGAGCGCGGGCTACGCCATGGTCGGCGCCGCGCTGTCGGTGGCGTGCATCACCGTCGACCTGCTGGTGCTCGCCGCCGCGCTCACCATCGCCGCCGCCGCCCAGTCGCTGCTGTGCGCGCCCGACCGCGAAGGGCCGCACGGCATCGAAGCCGCCACCAAGGGCATCGTCGGCGCCGGCGTGGTGCTGGTGCTGCTGGCCGTCGGCGCCACCTTCCTCTGGGTGGGCGCCGGCGAGACTGGCTTCGCCGCGCTCGGTCGCTCGCTGGCGATCGGGGCTCCGAGCGCGGGCCTAGCCACCGCCACCGTCATCGTCGTGCTGGCGCTGGTCATCGGCGCCGTGCCTTTTCAACAGAGCTATGTCGATGTCGCGCACGGTGCCTCCACGTCGTCGGCGGGGCTGCTGTCCGGCGGCATGTTGGTGGTGGGCGCCACCGAGGCGGTGCGGTTGCTCGACGGCGTGGTGGCGGCCGGGCCGCACACCCTGCTGGCGCGCACGCTGGCGGCCGTGGCGGTGCTGACGCTCGTGGGTGCGCCGGTGGCGAGCCTCGACCAGACGCGCATCGGCCGCGTGGTGGCGTACCTGGCAGTGCTGCCGGGCGGCGTGGTGCTGGCCGCGCTCGGTGCCGGCGCGCTCGGCGAGGGCGGCGCGCCGGATGCGGGCGCGGTGCGGGCGGCCTTGATGGCGGTGCTCTCGGGTGGGCTCGGCTGCGCCGCGGCACTGCTCGGCGTCGCCATCCCGCGCCTCAATCCGTCATCGACGTGGGAGGACTGGTCGGGGTTTGGTCGCACGCGGCCGGTGATGGCGGCCTTCTTGGTGTACGCGCTCGGCACGCTCGCCGGTGCGCCGGGCACGGTCGGCTTCACCGCGCGGCTCGAGGCGGCGCGCGCGCTGTTTTCGGCGCGCATGGATTGGCTCGGCCTCGTCGTCGTGGCGAGCGCCGCCCTCGGTGCTGCACCCATCGTGCGCCTGGCGCTGTTCCTGTTCGCCAAGGACGTGCCGAGCACGCGCCGCGACGCGCGCGAGGCGCCGCTCGGCGGGCTGTTGGTCGGGACCTTCGCGGTGTTGGTGGTGGCCTGTGGGGTGCTCGAGGCTTGGCCGGGGTTGCTCGACTCGCTGGTGCAGCAGGCTCGGCGCTGACGGTCCGAGTTGGTCGGACGTCGACGACGGTGGGGATCCGCTTCAGCGTTGCCATCGACGGGTCCTGCCGCCCGGCGCCGTTTCTTGCGCGCGCGTCAAAGCCCGCGTGCTCCAGAAACGCCACCGGGCGTCACCCGCCGGCGGAAGTGGCGCCGGGTTGTTTGGCGGTGCTGCCGGAGATCTTTGGTGTCGACATCGATGTCACGGGCTCGTCCTGCGTTGCCAGGTGACGTGCGCGTGCTACCGCTGCTTGGTGCACGCTCACTTCGCGCTCTCGACGCTCGCGCTCGCCCTAGTGGTCGCGGCTTGTCCCGCGGCTGGTCCGCGCGGCGATGACGGAGACGCCGGTCCCGTCGACTCGAGCGAGGGTGAGGGCGAGGGTGAGGGCGAGGGTGAGGGTGAGGGTGAGGGCGAAGGCGAGGGCGAAGGCGAAGGCGAGGGCGAAGGCGAGGGTGAGGGCGAGGGTGAGGGCGAGGGTGAGGGCGAGGGTGAAGGCGAAGGTGAAGGGAGCTGGCGTCACAGCGTGAGCGCATGCCTGGCGACCTTCGCCACCTGTCCGCGCGCCCTGGTGATGGCCCACGGTGGCGACTGGGTGGTGCCCGATCGCCCCTTCGACTCCGCGGCCGCCTACGAGCAGGCGGTGGTCGACGGCGCCGACGGCATCGAGACCGATGTGCGCGTCACCGCCGACGGCGTACCAGTGATCGCGCACTCGAGCCCCATCGAGTTCTACGAGTCGCTCGACTGCGGCGGGCAGCGCATCGAGGAGATGACGGCGGCGGAGGTGACGGCCTGCCACCTGGCGCCCTCCACCAGCGAGACCTTTCAGTTGGTCGGTGACGTGCTCGACAACGCCGCAGGGCGCGCGCTCGTCGAGCTCGAGGTCAAGGAGACCAGCGACCTGCAGGCGGTGATCGAGTTCGTGCTCGCACGCGGCGCGCAGGATCGCGTGTTTTTCCTGCTCGGCGTCGACGAGGTGGCGCTGTTGCCGACGCTCGCGGGCGGCGATCAGGTGTGGGCCATGGCGCGCATCCACGATGTCGCTGACGTGCCCGTCATGCTGACCGCGCCGCGCGTCATCATGCTCGAGCTCGACCGCAGCTACCCTGGCGCCGACGAGGCCGCCATCAGCGCGCTCATCAGCGGCAGTATCCACCCGGCCGGCCGGCGCGCGCTGACGTCGTCGGACACGCGCTTCGCCACGCTCGACAACCAGCGCGAGGTGTTCGCGCAGGGCTTCGACACGCTGTTGTCGTACGGCGTGCCCGACGGCGTGCAGGCGGCGCGCGAGGTGAACGAGGCCAACGGCCTGCCGCCGTAGCGCGAGCGCCTGGAACGTGGCGGGGTAGGTGACCGGTCAGATTGCAGGAACCGCTGGGCTCGCTGCGCGGCTCCTCGGCTATGCTTCGCCCGTGCGGGGGTTCATCCTGTCGATCGCCTTGTGGGGGAGCGCCTGCGACGGCTTCACGCTGCCGCCGCTGCTCCCTTGTGCTGACTGCTGCGGCACGCGCATCGGCGGGTACACCAGCCGCTTGTGGCGAGTGGCGCCCGACCTGACCGTCGACGAGAGGATCGCCTTTCACCGCGACGACTTCACGCTCAACAGCGCGACCTTCGGGGACGTGGACGGCGACGGCACCGAGGACGCCGTCTTCGCCTCCGCCGGCTTCGCGGGGTTCGCGGTCTCCCGCGATGTTGTCGGGGGCGACGGCAGCGTCGAGCTCGACGCCGACTTGCTCGATGCCCTGGATCCCCCGCAGTTGGTACTGGTCGACATGGACGGCGATGCGGACCTCGACGTGCTCTCGGCCCGCAACGAAGGGAGTGCCACGGTCCTCTTGGAGAACGACGGCGCCGGCGCCTTCAGCTCCCTGGGCGAGGTCTTCTCGGACGCGCCACGCGTGCTGGTGGTCGATCTCGACGGCGCGCCGCCCGTGGAGATCTTCAGCTCGTCGGGCACCGGGACGCTCGAGGTCCTGCAAGGGAACGCCAGCGGGGCCCTCGACGTCCCTGACGCCGTGCTGGTCATGCCCGTCGCCACGGACGTTGACGAGGACGGCGATGTGGACCTCGTGGGCACCGGTTGGCAGGATGACGCGCGCGTGCTGGTGCTACGCCTCAACGACGGCGCAGGAGGACTTGCCGCCGTCGTGCTGCCGCTCGACGTCGGGCGAGACGTCAGCGTCACGCTCCTGCCGGGACAGCTCGAGATGGTGGTGCAAGAGGGCCGCTCGTTTTCGACCATCGTCCTCGGGCCGACGGCGCTTGGTCCGGGGCGCGCGTTGGGCCAGCTTCCCGACGACAGCAACTGCGTCTCGGGCGGCTGTCCAGTGGTGCTACTGGACCTCACCGGCGACGGCACGCGCGACGCGCTGCTGACCACTGTCGAGGACGACCTCGTGGCGCTCGAGGAGTCAGGCGCTCGTCGCGCAGCCGGCGGCCGTGGCGAACTCCTCCTCAGCGGTGGCACGCCGTGGCTCCTCGATGCCCCGCAGAGGTGCGTGGGCGAAGGCTTCTGACGAGGCCCCCAGGGTCAAAGGGACCGGCGACCTGCAAGCGGCGCACGAGGTGAACGAGGCGAACGGCCTGCCGCCGTAGCGCGGGCGGCCCGGTGCCTCGCACGGAGCGTGGCCGCGGGGGTCCAGCTCAAGCACTGGACTAAACTCCATATCTTGAGTCATGATGTGGAGCATGTTCCGCCGTTTGCTCGAGCTGCCAAACCAGTCGTTCTTCCTTTTCGGCCCGCGCGGCTCGGGGAAGTCGACCTGGCTGCATGATCAGCTGCCGGCAACGACCACGCACTGGGTGGACCTCCTCGATCTCCGGACCCAGCGGAGGCTCGCCAGGCGGCCCGAGACCTTGAGCGACGAGCTGCTCGCGCTGCCGAAGAAGCTCCGCTGGGTCGCGATCGACGAGGTCCAGAAGATCCCCGCCTTGCTGGACTCCGTGCAGGCCCTCATGGCGTCCCGCCGTTTCACGTTCGCCCTCACGGGATCGAGCGCCCGCAAGCTCAAGCGGGGTGCGGCGAACCTCCTGGCCGGCCGGGCCGTCGAGCGCCGGTTGTTTCCGTTGACGACCGAGGAGATCGGTCGGAAGGCGTCGATCGAGACGGTTCTGACGTGGGGGTCGCTCCCAGGAACCCTGATGCTCCGCTCAGCGGAGGATCGTGACGACTACCTCCACAGCTACGCGCACCTCTACCTGAAAGAGGAGATCCAGGAGGAGCAGATCGTCCGCAAGCTCGATCCCTTCCGCGTCTTCCTGGAGGTCGCGGCACAGGCGGACGGGAAGATCCTCAACTTCACGAAGCTCGCGAATGACGTCGGCATCGACGCGAAGACCGCGATCTCGTTCTTCCAGATCCTCGAGGACACGCTGCTCGGGTTCCTGCTGCCGGCCTTCCGCCGCTCGCTGCGCAAGCGCCAGCGCAAGAATCCGAAGTTCTACTTCTTCGATCTCGGCGTCCGGCGGGCGCTCGACGGCACCCTGGGCACTACCATCTCACCGCAAACGAGCGAGTGGGGGCGATCGTTCGAGTCCTGGGTGATCAACGAGGTCATGCGATGGAACGAGTATGCGAGGACAAGGTACCGCCTCTCGTTCTACAGCGCCGACGAAGGGGACGAGGTTGACCTGATCCTGGATCGACCTGGACGTGCCACCGTCCTCCTGGAGATCAAGTCGACCACCTCAGTCGACGAATCCTGCGCCAAGGCCCTGAAGCGCCATCTTGAGGATTTCGAAGATGCCCGCGGCTACGTCCTGTCGATGGACCCCGAGGCGAAGGACCTCGGCGGGATCCGCGCAGTGCATTGGCAGGACGGGATCCGGGAGATCTTCGGCGCCCCGAGATCGCCCACGCGCACCGCGAGGGTGACCCGCACGCGGCCGGCATGAGACGCGCGCGGTTCGCTACAGCGCCAGCTTCATGATGCGGTTCTGCCCGGGCTCGCTCCAGTACAGGTCGGTGCCGTCGACGGCGACGCCGCCGCCCGCCACCGGCAGGTCGGCCAGCCGCTCCGGCACCGCGGCCGGCGTGAACAGGTCGAGGCGGAACACGCCGTAGCTCGCGCCGCCGGCCAGCGTGCCGTCGGTGACGTAGTAGACGTAGAAGCCGTCGGTCGCGAGCGCTGCCGCGTACGTGCGCGGGTTGGCCGGGTCGGCGGCGCCGAGCGACACCTCGCCGAAGGTGTTGGTGCCCATCTTGATGAGGATGCCCGAGTCGTCGGTGCCCTGCGTCGACAACACGAGCTGCGCGCGCGCGTCGTCGAGCCCGACCACCGCGCGCAGCGCGCCGGTCGGCCAAGCGCTGATCTCGCCGCCGGCGACGTCGGCGCTCTCGGCGTAGCCGTCGAGGCCATAGCCGCCGTCGGCGTCCTCGCCGCGGATGTCGCGATAGGTGATGCGCGCGATACCGTCGAGCTGGCCGCCGACGAACGCGGCCCCCTCGTCGGGCAGCATGACGGTGGCGGTGGCTCCCGAGAAGCTCCAGAAGCCCGGCCCCGTGAAGTACTCGATGGTGAAGCCGAGCGAGCCGTTCGCCAAGCGGACGACGCGCGCCGCCGCGGCGTCGGCGCCGGTGAGCCCGAACAAGAGCGACTGCCTGCCGTCCGGGTGCTCGGCGACGTCGAGGTTGTCGGGGCCGCGCGACAAGGGCGCCACGTCGAGGTTCTGCTTGAGCGTGGTCGGCGTGACCGAAGCAGGGTCGGCGTCTTGCGCCACCACCCGCAGTGAATCGGCGGCGCCGGTGGCGTCGGCGAGCCAGGCCACCTCGTCGCCGACCAGGCGCAGGCCCGCCACGCCCGACGACGTCTCGCAGGCGACGTTCTCAGCCGCTCCGCCCGGCGCCAGGCGTCGAATGCACGAAGGGTTGGTGCCGGTGGCCCAAAAGAGCGTGCCGTCGACCGCGGCTGCGATCAGGGTGACGTTGGCTTCGCCCTCGACGACGGCCAGCTCGCCTTCGCCCTCGCCCTCACCCTCTCCCTCGCCTTCCCCTTCTCCCTCCCCTTCCCCTTCGCCCTCACCCTCGCCTTCCCCCTCCCCCTCGCCCTCACCAGCGGCGACGCAGCGGCCCTCCTGGTTGCACACCTGTCCCTCGGGGCACGTGGCGGCGTCGGCGGCATCGCACGCGGCCGTCTCGATGCCGAGCAGCTTGCACGACGACGCGCCGACGAGCGCGAGCAAGAGTGCGGTCAACGGTGCGATGACGAGCGATGGCATGCGCATGGGATGGTCCTACTCGATGAGCGAGACGCCGAGCAGCACGGCGCCGCCGACGGCCGTCGCGGTGCCGACCGCCGAGATGCCGAGCGCCACGCGCCCCTCGCCGGCGATGGTGTCCTTGTCGCGGGCCTTGGGATCGCCGAGCTGCAGCTCGGCGATGGTGGCGAGCGCTCCGGCGATGACACCCGCGAGCACGCCGACACCGACGACGGCGCCGCCCACCCAGACCATGGCGCCCGGCCCTTCGCTCGGCTTGCCGATGGGGCTCGCGTCCACCTTGGCGTCGCTCGGCAGGTCGCCCGCGTTGAACAGTCGGCGCCCGGCGTTCTTGGCCGCGCGGCGCAGCATCTCGGGCGGGCCGCTCACCGGGATCTCGGCGCGGCTCTCGACCGCGCCCTTCTTGACGTTCATCAGGCGCGCGGTCAGCACGTAGTCGGCGCCGAGCTTGCCGATGGTGCCAGCCACGACGCGCTCGGCGCCGAGCGCGGCGCCAACCTCGGCGAGGCACGAGTCGCTGCCGTCGGTGCACACCGCCTTCTGCTTTTCGTAGTCGAGCATGGCGATGATGTCGGCTTGCGAGACCACGTCGCAGCCCGAGACCACGCCCACTTCGCCGGCCAGGGTCTCGGTGAGGATGGAGGGCACCTCTTCGTCGCCGGTGGGCAGTGAGCGGCCCACCAGGTTGAGCACCACGATCTTGCAGCGCTCGGTTGCAGCGGCAGCGGCGGGTGGCGGCTCGGGCGGCGCGGCGTCCTGCGCCCACGTCGAGGTGGCGGCGATGAGCACGAGGACGGGCAAGAGGCGAGTCATAGGTTGCGCAACACCCCGAAGGCGACGACGGCGAGCAGCATGCCCCACAAGCCGGCGCGCGGCACGCGCAGGGCGGGCAACGGGACACCGTAGGAACGTGCGGTGGCCCACACCAGCATCGCCGCCAACGCCGGACCAACCACGAACCACAGCGGGTTGAGGCGCCAAGCAACCGCGACCTCGCCGTGCAAGAGCGCATGGGTGCCACGCAGCACCCCGCAGCCGGGGCACTGCCAGCCCGTCACCCACAGCCAGGGGCACGGCGGCAGCGGGCCGCCGGCGGCGGGGTTGACGAGGTAGAGCCCCACGAGCGCGACGGCGACGCCGAGCACGATCACGCTCCAGACGGCCCGCAGGGGAGGCTCGCTCACCTGCCGAACATAGCGCAGCACTACCGGTGCACGGCGCGACCGAAGGCCGCCGCGCCACCTTGACCGGGCGGGCCTTTTTTCCCACGGTGTCGACGGTGATCGCACGCACGGGAGGCACCATGGCCGGCAAGCTCGTCCTCGCCATCGATCAAGGCACCACCGGCTCGACCGCGCTCGTGGTCGACGAGCGCCTCGCCATCCGCGGCCGCTCCACACGCGAGTTCCGCCAGACCTTCCCCAAGCCCGGCTGGGTCGAGCACGAGGGCTCGGCCATCTGGGAGTCGGTCGAGAGCGCCGTGCAGGGTGCCTTGCACGAGGCGAAGGTCAGCCCGCGTGAGCTCGCGGGCATCGGCATCACCAACCAGCGCGAGACCACCTGCCTGTTCGAGCCCGGCGGTAAGCCGCTGCACAACTTCATCGTGTGGCAGGACCGCCGCACCGCGCCGACGTGCCAGCGCCTCAAGGACGCCGGCCACGAGGCCAGGGTGAAGCAGCAGACGGGCCTGGTGCTCGACCCGTACTTCTCGGGCACCAAGATGCAGTGGCTGCTCGAGCACGTGCCGGGCGCACAGAAAAAAGCGGAGAGCGGCGCGGCGCTGTTCGGCACCATCGATAGCTGGCTCGTGCACAAGCTCACCGGTGGCAAGGTCCACGTCACCGACGCCACCAACGCCTCGCGCACGCTCTTGATGTCGCTCAAGACCTGCGCGTGGGATCCGGAGCTGCTCGCGCTCTTCGGCGTGCCCAAGGCTGCGTTGCCCACCATCGCTTCGTCGAGCGAGCTGTACGGCGCCACCGCGGGCCTGTCCTTTCTCCCCGACGGCATCCCGGTGTGCGGCATCGCGGGCGACCAACAGGCGGCGCTGTTCGGCCAGGCCTGCTTCTCGGCCGGCGAGGCCAAGTGCACCTACGGCACCGGCGCCTTCCTGCTGTTGCACACGGGCAGCGCCATCGTGCCCTCGAGCCACGGCCTGCTCACCACCGTGGCGAGCAAGCTCGGCGACGAGGTCAGCTACGCGCTCGAGGGCGCAGCGTTCATCGCGGGCGCCGCCGTGCAGTGGCTGAGAGACGGCCTCGGCCTCATCACCAAGGCGAGCGAGATCGAGGCGCTCGCCCGCTCCGTCGACGACACCGGCGAGGTGTGCTTCGTGCCCTCGCTCGCCGGCCTGGGCGCACCTCACTGGCGCCCCGACGCGCGCGGCGTGCTGTGCGGTTTTTCGCGCGACACCCACAAGGGACACGTGGCGCGCGCGGTGCTCGAGGGCATCGCGCTGCAGAACGTCGACATCCTGCGCGCCATGGTTGGTGACGCGGGCAAGCTGTCGGTGCTCAAGGTCGACGGGGGTGCGGCCGCCAACGACCTGCTGATGCAGATGCAGGCAGACCTGCTCGACGTGCCCTGTGTGCGCCCCGAGGTGATCGAGACCACCGCTCTCGGCGCCGCCGCGCTCGCGGGCCTGGCCGCCGGCGTGTTCTCGTCCAAAGACGAGGTCAAGCGCGTCTGGCGCGAGAACAGGACCTTCAGGCCGACGATGTCGCCGGCCGATCGCGAGCGCAAGCTCGGCGTCTGGGCGCGCGCGGTGGCGCGCGCGTGAACATCCGTGATCGCTGAAGCGTTGCAGTGGGGAGCGGTTGGGAAGAAGTTGAAGAGGGCGATGAGGAGCGGCGACAGGAATTTGGGGCTTGCTGCGGTGCCCTGTTCGACGATCGCTGCTCTCGCGAGAGCAGAGGGCCGTGCCTTGATGACCGCCCCCACCCCTGCCCCTCCCCTATGGGGAGGGCCGTTCCGGGCTCGCGCCAAACGCATGAACCTGCTGCGCTGGCGCCCGAAGGTGGCACGGCCCTCCCCGCAGGGGAGGGGCAGGGGTGGGGGCGCTGGAGCGCGGCAGGGGCGTGGTTTCGCCCGCGAGCGCGCATGGCTCGATCGACCGCGATGCCTGCTTCGGCGCCCGCTCCACGGCCTTGAACGCCGGCGCTGCATGAAGGCACCGCCGCCCGCTCTCGCGAGAGCAGCGATCCTTCACCACGGCGAAACGACAAGCCCCAGCCTCTGCTCAGCATCCCCGTACACCCGCCTCGTGTTCTCCCGGTAGGTATCTCGGAGTGTTCATGCGCTCTTCCCTCTTGTTCGGTCCGCTGCTCTCGCTCGCGCTCTCGGCCACGCCCGCGCGCGCCGACGACGTGCTCTTGCAGCAGACGCTGGCCGTCACGCTCGGCGGCCAGGAGGTGGGCACCATGGAGGCGCTCGACGTGAAGAGCGCGAGCGGCACCACGCTGTCGCGCGTTACCAAGCTGTCGGTGCAGCGCGGCGCCACCACGAACGACATGACGACCGAGACCGTGGTCAAGCTGGCGCCCGACGGCGCGCCCGTGAGCTATCGCTACACGCGCACCGACAAGAGCGGCAGCCTGGTCACCGAGGGCCGCCTCGCCGGCGACAAGCTCGAGCTGGTGACGACGCAAAACGGCGCCAAGGTGAAGAACAGCATCCCGGTGCCGGCCGGCAGCACCTTCGCGCTCGCGCTCGAGCACGAGACGCGCACGCACCTCAAGGACGGCGTCACGCTCGACAAGAGCGTGGTGCTCGAGGAGATGGGCGCGCCGGTGGCGATGAAGGTCACCATCAAGAAGAAGGGCGCCGGCTTCCTCATCTCCTCCACCTTCGCCAGCCTCACCACCGACGAGGAGGTGGACGCCGGCGGCCGCACCGTGGTCGCGCGCACGCCCGCGGTCGGCATCGTCGCCTATCCCATTGGGCGCGCGCCCGCCGACCTCGGCACCGGCACCGCCGACTTGCTGGCGCTCTCGACGTGGGTGACCAAGGACGTGGGCACGCCTGCCTCGCGCGTGCGCTACCGCGTCACCACTTCGGACGCGGCCGCCTTCGTGGTGCCCGAGGACGATCGGCAACGCGTCACCAAGCGCACCGCCACCACCATCGACATCGAGGTCACGAGCGGCGTCAGCAGCAAGGCGCCGCTCGACGACGCCAAGCGAAAGAAGGCGCTGGCGGCGACGCCCTACGAGGCCATCGACGATCCGCGCATCAAGAGCACCGCGGCTGCGGTCACCAAGGGCGCCAAGGGCAAGAAGGACGAGGTCGCGCGCCTGGTGCGCTTCGTCTTCGAGCACGTCGAGCAAAAGGGCCTCGACCGCGGCTACGCCCCCGCCGTCGCCACGCTCGAGAGCAAGGCGGGCGACTGCACCGAGCACTCGGTGTTGTTGTCGGCGCTGTTGCGCGCGCGCGGCATCCCCACCCGCCTGGTCGACGGCGTGGTGGTCGACCAGACGCGCGCCGGCTACCACGAGTGGGTGGAGGTCTACCTCGACGGCGAGGGCTTCATCGCCGCCGACCCGACCTTCGGCGTGTTCCCGGCCGGCCCCGAGCGCCTCAAGCTCGCCGAGGGCAGCACCTGGCCCGACGAGCACGTGGTGCTGTCGCTCGCCGCCGCGCGCCTGCTCAAGCCCGGCACGCGTGTCGACGTCCTCGAGACGGCACCGGCGCGCTGAGGCGCTATGCTGGTGCCCATGCGCTCCACGCGTCGGCGCGACCTCGCGGCCCTGCTGGGCGCGCTCGCGCTGCACGGCGCGCTGCTCGTCGTCATCACCGAGTCGCGCGTGCGTCGCTACTTTCCGGAATTGCCGACGCGCACCGTCGAGCTGACCTTGATCGAGCCGGCGCCGCCCGAGGTGGCGCCCGCCGAGCCGGCCCCCGTCGACGACCGACCAACGCCGCCGCCGCGCCCCCGCGAGGCGCCGACGCCGACACCGGCCCCGGCAGAGGCTCCACCGACGGTCGAACCCCCGGCGGCGGCGCCACCACCCGGGCCACCGCCGGCGCCCGCGCCGGCACTGCCCGCGAACAGCGGCTCCTTGGTGCGCCTGCCCGCCAAGGACACGGGCATCGCGCGCGTCTTCGGCACCGGCGACGGACCCCTGCCGTCGGTGGCGACGCTCGAGGGCTCGCTCGACCTCAAGCCCGAAGGCCCGCTCTCCGAACGCGCGCGCGCCAAGAGGAACGTGCAGCGCCACCTGGCCGAAGATCTCGCCGACGACATCGTGGTCGCCGGCCTGGCCGACGACTACTTCCGCGCGCTCAAGGACCACGTCGAGGTCGCCTGGCGCCCGGCCATGAAGGAGCTGAACGACGGCGGCGAGAGCGTCACCCAGATCGGCATGATGAAGTCCGTGGTGGAGGATCGCGTCGCATGGGACGAGGCCTGGCGCGCCTACCTCGACCTCGCCAAGCAATACGCCGTCGGCCAGAAGCCCACGCTCGAGCCGGCGCGGCGCGAGCGGATTCGCGAGCTGATGCGCAGCAGGAAGGGCATGTTCCGCTTCCACGCCATCACCGAGGTCGAGCTGACGCAGGGTCCAGACGGCCGCATCCTCACGCTCGAGCTGCCGTTGCCGTCGGGCCACCCGGGCATCGACGAGGGCGTCAGGGACGCGTTCGTCGAGGCGGTCAAGGCGATGACCGAGCCGCCGCCCAAACGGGTGGCGCGCGGCGAACCGTTTCTGTCGACGTGGCGCATGCGCGCCACCTGGACCATGGTGCCGCCCACCGCCTTCCTGACCGGCGCCGGCTTCGACATCACGCCCAAGGGCTTCGAGATCGACGTGCCCTTCGACATCAACCTCAAGACCCACGTGCTGCTGATGCGCACCAGCGCCACACCCGGCGTTTCCTCGGGCGAGGCGGCGGACTAGAAGCCGCCCATGTCCTTCGCCGACCTGATCCACGGCGCGCTCGTCCAAGGCGACGCTGCCCACCTCGACGTCGCCGCGGCCACGCGGCTCGGCCGCGCCTTCGGCACTGCGCTCCGGCGTCGCACCGGCGGCGGCGCGCGCGTGGTGGTGGTCGCGCGCGCCGGCAACGGCGACGAGCTGCCGATGCGCGACGGCCTGGCGCGCGGCCTTGTGCTTTGCGGCCACGACGTGCGCGACCTCGGCGTGGCCGACCAGCGCCAGTTCGCCGCCGCGCTCGCGCGCCTCGGCGCCGACGGCGGCGCGTTGGTGCTCCCTGCCGAGGGCGGCGAGCGCGCCGTCACCTTCTCGCTCGGCGTGCGACCGCTCGTGGGCGAGGCGCTCGCCGAGCTGGCGCTGCTCGCCGACGGCGAGGACTTCGCGGCCGGCGCGGGCACGCTCACGCTGCTCGACGTGCACGGCGCCCACGACGCCGCCCAGCGCAGCGACGCCGCGCGAGGCAGCGGATGAGGCGCCGCCTCGCGCTGACCGCGGCGCTGGTTGGGCTCGCGGGTTGCCCCGGCACGACGTCGACCGTGGTGCGCCTCGGGCCGCCCGACGGCGGCTCTGGTGGTGCCGCAGGCGGCGCGGCGCGCGAGATCGTGGTCGAGGAGCGGAGCATCGCCGTGGCCGTCGGCGACGGGGTCACCGCCACGCTCGGCGCCACGCTGACCCGCCCGAAGGACGGGCGCGGCCCCGCCGTGCTGGTCGTGCCCGGCGGCGGCGACATCTCACGCAGGGGCACGCGCCCGGGCGACGGCGTCGACGTCTATCGCGCGCCGGTCGACGTCACCGTCGCCTGGGCCGAGGCGTTCGCGCGCCGCGGCGCGCTGGTGCTCGCCTGGGACAAGCGCACCTGCGGCCCGAACGACGACGCGCTGTGCAGCAAGAACCCGCAAGATGACGTCGACGCGACCGGCCCGGTCGCGCTCGCCAAGGACGTCGACGCCGCCTGCGCGCTCGTGCGCGGCGAGCCGAGCTTCGATGGGCGCCTGGTGCTGTTCGCGCACGGCCAGGCAGGCCAGGTGGCGCTGTCGTCGGCGTGCGCCAAGGACGCCGCCGCCCTCGTGTTGGTGGCGCCCATCCCGCGCGGCATTGACGAGGTCATCGTGGCCGGCATCAAGGACCGCGCGCGCCAGACCGAGAAGCGGGCCGCCGCCGCCGGTGACGAGGCCGCCAAGGAGGCGCTGCTCGAGAAGGCGGGGCAGTTGAAGAGCCTGGCGAGCACGCGCGACGCCGAGTTTGCCTCCATGAAGGCCGGCCGTTTCGCGCCCACCGCGCGCGTCGGCGGCGCTACGCTCGCCTTTTGGAAGGGCTGGATCGAGCTGACCGGCAAGACCGCCGCGCTCGTCGACGCAGCGCCTGCCAGGAAGCTGGTGGTGCTCGGCGAGGACGACCTGCAGTACGGCGACAAGGACCGCGTGCGCATCAAGGCGCTGGCGCCCGACGCCTTCCTCGAGGTCAAGGGCGCGGACCACCACCTGCTGACCGGCGGCAAGCTGCGTCAGGAGACGGTCGACCTGGTCGGCGGCGCCATCGACGCCGCGCTCGCGCCAGCGACGCCGACAGGCTGACCCCAGGGCGCGCCGGTGCGGCGGCGACAGATCCCGGTTGTCGAGCGTAATCAAGCGCCTACGGTGCCCTGATGGCCCCTGCCAAGCGCGACTATTACGAGGTCCTCGGGGTCGGGCGTGACGCCGACGAGGGCGCGCTCAAGAAGGCGTACCGCAAGCTCGCGCACCAGTTCCACCCCGACAAGAACCCGGGCGACAAGGCCGCCGAGGAGAAGTTCAAGGAGGCCTCCGAGGCCTACGCGGTGCTCTCCGACGCCGACAACCGCGCCAAGTACGACCGCTTCGGCCACAACGCGTCCGACTTCGGCTTCCCCGGCGGCTTCGCGGCGCAGGGCGCGTACGGCGTCGACATCCAGAGCATCTTCGGCGACATCTTCGGCGACCTGTTCGGCGGCCGCGGTCGACGCGGTGCCGCGCGCGGCAGCGACCTGCGCTACCACCTCGAGATCACCTTCGAGGAGGCGGCCTTCGGCGGCTCCAAGGACGTGGTCATCCCGCGGCTCGAGGACTGCGCCACCTGCTCGGGCTCGGGCGCCAAGGCGGGCACCAAGCCCAAGGTCTGCCCCACCTGCGGCGGCGCCGGTGAGATCCGCGTCAGCCAGGGCTTCTTCTCGATCGCGCGCGCCTGTCCGGCATGCGGCGGCGCCGGCCGCGTCGTCGAGCACCCGTGCGCCGACTGCCAAGGCCGCGGCCAAAAGGAGCAAGAGCGCACGCTGTCGGTCAAGGTGCCGCCGGGCGTCAACGAGGGCACGCGCCTGCGCTTCGTCGGCGAGGGCGAAGGCGGACGCGGCGGCGGCCCACGCGGCGACCTGTACGTGGTGCTGGCGGTCAAGCCGCATCCGCTGTTCACGCGCGACGAAGAGCACGTGCTCTGCGAGGTGCCGCTCTCCTTCCCGCAGGCCGCGCTCGGCTGCGCGCTCGAGGTGCCGACGCTCGACGGCAAGGTGCAGATGAAGATCCCGGCGGGCACGCAGCCGGGCACGGCCTTCCGCTTGAAGGGCAAGGGCATCCCGCACCTGCGCGGTCAGGGCCGCGGTGATCAGGTGGTCAAGGTGCGCGTCGAAGTGCCCAAGGAGCTGAATGACGAGCAGCGCGCGCTGCTCGAGAAGCTGTCCGCCGCCTTCGGCGACGAGGTCCACCCCGAGGGCAAGAGCTTCTTCGACAAGGTCCGTGAATTATTCGGGTGAGGCGCCTCACTCCACGAACGTGACGGTGCCGAAACGCGCCAGGTTGTGGAAGTCGCCCGACAGCGGCGTCGACCACGCGCTCGCCTCGCTGGCGGTAATGCGCCCCTTGGTGCGCAGCCGCTCGAGGCGGAACAAGTTGACCTTCCAGCTCGCGCCCACCTTGGGCTCACCCGCCGGGATGTCCTTGAGCGCGGCCACTGGGATGCGCCACTCGGAGACGAAGCCGACGTCCTGCGCCGCCTCATCGCCGAGCGTGCCGTCGACGACGGCCTTGACCTCGTGCCCCGCTTCGTAGGACGCGTCCATGTTCTTGCGCGCGCCGCCGGCGAACGCCGCGTCGAAGGTGACGTCGTTCGAGGCGGCTTGCAGCTCGACGTAGACGTCCTTGTCGCCGTCGGCGTCGATCATGACCTCGACCGCCTCGCTCTCGTAGATCGGGTCGTCGTGCTTCTTGTACTGGCTGTGCACGTCGGGGTCGGTGGCCTCGAAGGCGACGAACAACGCGTCCGGCGTCCACAGCATGCGTGCCGTGGTCGGGCGCGTGATGGTGGCCATGCCGTCCCAGGCGACGAAGGGGCCGAGGCGCGCCGCGCGCTGCCAATCGGCCTCGTCGAGCTTGCCGTCGACGACGATGGCGCCCTGCGCGCGCGGCACTTCAGCCTTGGCCTCGGGCACGCGCGCGCCCTCGAGCGGCACGCGCGCCAGCTCCACCCGGCCGCGCTTGTCGACGACCATGCCGGCCGGCCCCTCGGGCCTCCACAGCCCCTTGCCTTCGTGCAGCCCGACCCAGAGCGCCAGCTCGTTGGCCGCGAGCTCGGCGGGCAGGCTGACACCGAAGGTGTCGACCAGCAGATCGCCCTTGCGCCACTCCGCGATGCCGCGCGCGGACAGGAGCGCGTGATCGCCGATGCCGGCCACGACGTCGCCGGCGGGCGGCGCGAGCTGGACGCTGACCTTGGGCTTCATGGCGGTGACGTCACCCTCGACCAGCATGAGCAGCGTGAAGGTGGCGCGCGTGCCGCGCGCCAGCCGCTCGGGCGGCTTGACGCCGACCAGACGCAGGCCCTCGGCGAAGCGCAGGTCGAGCGGCTTGGCTCCTGCCATCACCTCGGCGGGCGGGGTGGCGAGCGGGCCGGTGCGGTCGACGACGCGGGTGGGGGTCGCCGGGCCGTTGCATGCGGCGAGCAACCAGGCGGCGAGCGACGCTGTGACGGCAGCCACCGGGAGGACGAGCTGGGCGCGAGGGGACGGCATGGCGCAAGCTGAGATCCCGCAAGGGCTTATCGCAAGCGGGCTTGCTATCCCTGCCGTGAATGGGGCGCCTGGCCGCCCCGTCCTACCTGCGATCCGGCCCCTCGGGGTCGGCGTTGGAGCCCCTATGAAGCGCGCCACCCTGCTCGTCCCCGCCGCCATCCTGGCACTCGCCCAGGCCGGCTGCGTCACCCGCACCGTCTACGTCGTCGACGATCGCGACGACGCGCCCATCCCGGCCACCGCCCGCGCCACCGCGAGCGCCGAGCCGGCGCCGCGCTACGAGGACGACGCCGGCATCAGCCGCGTCGAGGACTTCTACGAGCCGCTCTCGCCCTATG
Organism: Deltaproteobacteria bacterium; assembly: GCA_016177705.1. Lineage (GTDB taxonomy): Bacteria > Myxococcota > UBA727 > UBA727 > VGSZ01 > JACOUT01. Next base: position 24,471 of record JACOUT010000009.1, on the reverse strand, counting down.
GCCGCTGGGCGCACACGCCGCTCTACGGCATGGTGTTCATCCCCTCGGCGGCCGTGGTCGGCGCGGGCTTCCGCCCCTACACCCACGGCCACTGGGAGCAGACCGAGTGGGGATGGACGTGGGTCGATCACCACCCGTTCGGCTGGGCCACCGGCCACTACGGCCGCTGGTATTTCGACTCGAGCTACGGCTGGGTCTGGGTGCCGGGTACTGCCTGGGCGCCGGCCTGGGTCTCGTGGCGCACGGGCGGCGGTTACGTCGGCTGGGCGCCGATGCCGCCAGGCGCGGTCTTCGGTGGCGCCTACACCGTCTACGAGACGAGCTGGGTGTTCGTCAGCTACTCGGGCATGGGCGTGGGCTACGTCGGCAGCGCGCTCATCGTCGGCCCGGCCTACCGCACGTGCTACGCCTCCACCTCGCCGTACCGCGACACCTACGTGGTCTACGGCCGCACCTACTACCGCGGCCCGCACGAGGACGACGTGGTGCACGCCGGTGGTCACGTGGTGCACCGCCCCATCCGCGACGTCGACGAGGAGCGCGCCGTCACGCGCCCGCCCACCGGCTCGGGCCGCGCCCGCGAGGACGACGACGGCCGCACGCGCAGCCGCGGTGAGCGCGACGACGGGCGCGATGACGGGTCGAGCAGGGACGGCGCCACCGGCAGCCCGCGCGACCGCGACGACGGGCGCGGCGACCGCGGTGAAGGCGACCGCGGCGATCATGAGCGCGGCGATCACGACCGCGGCCATGGCAACGACCCCGACCACGACGACGTCGACAACACTGGCCGCGGCGAGCCCGGGCGCGACGATGGACGCGGCCATGGCCGCACCCCCGGCGACGACCGCGGGCATGGCGACGACCGTGGCAACGCCGGCGACCGTGGTCGCGGCGACGACCGCGGCCGCCCGGGCAGCCTGGTCGACGACCGCGGCTCCCTGGTCGACGACGTGACGCCGCGGCTCGATCCCGCCGCCGGCGCCATCGGCGAGCGCGGCGAGGTCGGCGTCGGCGTGCCGGCCCCCGACGGCACGGGCGTGGGCCGCGGCGAGCGCCCGCCGGTCGGCGGCGAACGCGGCGGCGAGCGCACCACGCCGGTGCGCCCCGGCGACACGGAGCTGCGGAACCCCTGGCGCGACGACGTGCGCCCCTCCGACCGCGACCAGGAGAACCCGGACAAGTTCCACCCCATCACCGACCCGTTCGGCAGCCGCGGTCCCGCCGTCGGTGCGCCGCCCATCGACCCGCGCGCCGGCGAGCGCGGCGGCCTGACGCCCGCGCGCCCCATCGAGCCGCGCCCGGAAGCGCGCGGCCCGGTGACGCCGAGCCGGCCGAGCAACCTCGAGCGCACGCCGCGCGTCGACACCGGCCGCCCGGCCGTGGGCGCGGTGCGACCGACGCCGCAGCCCGACGGTCAGCCGACGGCGGAGCAGCCGCAGCCCACCAAGAAGGACGGCAAGAAGGTCAAGGCGACCAAGAAGACCGACGCCAAGAAGAAGTAAGCGTCAGGCCGCGCCGCGCACCTTGACGGTGGTCTTCATCTCTTTCTTGGTGTCCTGGTCGCGGGCCGACATGGTCAGGATGCCCTCGACGGAGCAGTCGAACACCACCTCGACCTTGACCGACCCCTTGGGGCCGCGACGGATGCCGGAGAACTCGAACTCGCCGAGCAACTCGTTCTTGCGCGCTTCCTTCTGGTCGCCCTGGTAGATGCGCATGGTCAGCTCGGACTGGTCGTCGTAGCTCGTCGTGAACGCCATCGACTTTTGGTTCGGCACGCTGGCGTTGCGCTTGAAGATCTCGTGCAGGTCGCCGTCGGCGCGCTCGATGCCAATGGCCATCGGGATGACGTCGAGCAGTTGGACCTTCTGCTCCTGCACGTCGGTCTCGAGCGAACAGGCGTAGAGCGCGGCGCCCACCGCCACCGCCTCGTCGGGGTGCACGCTCTTGGCGGGCGGCTTGCCGAACAGCTCGAGCACCGCCTTCTGCACCGCCGGCCAGCGCGTCTGGCCGCCGACCAGCAGCACCTCGTCGAGCTGGTGCACCTGGATGCCCGCGTCCTTGATGACCATCTCGGCGATCTCGATGGTGCGCTTGACCAGCGGCGCCGTGATGTCCTCGTAGAGCTTGCGGGAGATCACCAGGTTGATGTCGAGCGGCGTGCCCTCGGGCGTCATGGTGACGAAGGGGATGGAGAAGGGCGCCTCGGTGCGCGACGACAGGTCGATCTTGGTGCGCTCGGCCAGGTCCTTGATGCGCTGCATGGCGATGGGATCGCCCGACAGATCGATGCCGTGCTTGGCCCTGAAGTCGTCGATGACGTAACGGATGAGCGCGTTGTCCCAGTCGATGCCGCCGAGGAAGATGTCGCCACCGGTGGCGCGCACCTCGAAGGTGCGGCCGCGGATGTCGATGACGCTCATGTCGAAGGTGCCGCCGCCGAGGTCGTAGATGGCGACGGTCTGGTTGAGGTTGCGCCGAATGCCGTAGGCCATGGCGGCCGCGGTCGGCTCGTTGATGATGCGCACCACCTCGAGGCCGATGGAGTCGCCCGCCTCCTTGACCGACTGACGCTGGCGGTCGTTGAAGTAGGCCGGCACGGTGACCACGGCGCGCGTGATGGGCCGCTTCAGGTAGTCCGACGCCACCGTGCGGCAGACGTTGAGGATCTTCGAGGAGACGTCTTGCAGGGAGAACTCGCGGCCCTGGCCGAGCTCGATGGTCACGCTGTTCTGCGCGCCCGGCTTCATGTCGTAGGCGAAGTACTCGCCCATCTTCTTGACGAAGCCCTCCTGGTAGTCGCGGCCAACCAGGCGTTTGGCGCCGTAGACCGTGCGCTTGGGGTTGAGCAGCCACTGGCGCTTGGCCTCATAGCCGACCAGCTCGTTGCCCTTGTCGTCGACCGCGAAGATCGAGGGGATGGTGGTCTCACCCCCGCGATAAGGGATGACCTTCACGTTGCCGTCGTCCTCGACGATGGCGGCGCACGAATTGGTGGTGCCGAGATCGATGCCGATGATCTGCCCGGACATGAGCACCCCACGCGGGAAGCGTTGACAGGCCCTCGATAGCATCGGTGTGGCCCTCCCTGCCAGTGGTCGTGACCCCCGCCACCCCTTGCCGGCCCTCGGGTGAATGGAGCGCGGCCGCTCGTCGTCTGGCAGGTACCTTCCCAGGGTGCGCACATGCTCCGCGAGATCACTGACGTCGTCTGCCGCGCGCTCCTCCTGTGCTGCCTGTCGCTCTTGCTGCTGGCACTGGGCGGCGCGCTCGCCTGCACGCCGCTGGTGACCGACCAAGGACCGACCGTGCAGCTCGACCCCGACGTCGACGACCGGCTCGGCGGCACCGGCGTCGAGAGCGGCGACGTGCGCGGCGCCTCGGAGCAGATCGCGCGCGCGCTCGCCGGCATGCGGCACGGCAGCGACCACCCGCGCATCGCGCTCGCGCCGGTGCAGAACCTGTCGCGCTTCCGCATCGACCCTGGCCTGCTCAAGAACCGCCTGACCCACGAGCTGGTGCAGCGCGCGCGCGGCCGCTTCGAGCTGATCCCGCTCGACGACGCCACGCCCACCACCACGGCCGACTACCTGCTCAAGACCGAGCTGCGCTCGCTCACCAAGGACAACGGGCGATCGACCAGCGACTACCTGCAGTACGCCTTCCTGCTCGAGCGCCCCTCCGATCATGCCGTGCTGTGGACCGGCATGTACGAGACCAAGCGCAAGAGCGACGTCGACGTCATTTACCAGTAGGGACCTGCCATGCGCTCGTTGCTTGCCCTGATCCTGCTCGCGCTCTCGCTCTCGTGCGTCGCCGTCAAGGAGGCGCAGCTCGCGGCGGAGAACGTCATCGACGCGCCGGTGGTGGAAGAGCATACCTGGGGCCGCGTCGAGTGCGGCCACGGTCAGGTGTGCAGCGAAGTGCAGGTGGCGCGCGTCGACGTCGGCCGCTACGACGGCGGCCCGGTCGAGGTCACGCTCAAGAACCGCACGCTCGCCTCGGTGGCGGTGCAGGTGGAGCTGCAGACCTTCGACGCCCAGGGTCGGCGCACCGATCGCACCGGCTTTCACGACGTCGCGCTGGCGCCGCGGCAGGAGAGCGTGCTGACGCTGTGGCAGGAGCTCTCCGCCGACGAGCGGCTGGTCATCGCGCTGCGCGCCCGCTCGTGATCACCCGCGGCGCGCCCCTGGTGCCGGTGCTCGTGCTGCTGGCGGCGGCGGGCTGCGCGCACCTCGACGCGCCCGCCACCGACGCCACCCTCGACGGCCTGGAGCGTGCCTATGCCACGCTGCGCGCGGGCGGCTCGCACGCGCGCGCGCGCCTCGACCTGGAGCACGCCACCGCGAGCTTCGAGGAGCTGGCGCTGCCGGGCACGAGCCTCGAGGAGGCGCTCGCCTCCGATCCCGCCAAGCCGTATCGCGGCCGCCCTTGGGAGCGCACGCTGTCGCTGGTGCTGTTGGCCGCGCTCGACGCCGAGCGCGGCCGCTGCGACCTGGCCGTGCCGGCGCTCAAGAGCGCGGCGCTGCATGACTTGCGCGCCGCGCGCGGCGAGGTCTCCGACGCGCCCATCGTGTACCTGTTGCTGCTGCGCTGCCTGCACGACGTCGGCGCCCCTGCCGGCGACGTCGAGCGCGCGCGCGCCGACCTGGGACGCTCGCTTGCACAAGACGGCAGCACCGTTGGCGTCGAAGAGCTCGAGCGCGCCGTGCTCGCGCCCGCGCTGCTGCTGGCGTTCGACGGCGAGGGTCCGACGCTCGAGCAGGCGGGCCGGTTCGGCGAGAGCGCGCTGGTGCACGCCGACGACAGCGCGGCGTCTCGGCCGCAGGTGGCCCGCGCGCGGCCGGAGCGCGGCGCGGTGCTGCTGCGCCTCGGGCGCCCCGCGCCGCGTTCGCTGCCGGCCGACGCCGATGGCATCGCGCTGTGGGCGAGCGCGAAGCAGGCGAGCAGCATCGGCGGCCGGCCGTTCGACGAGGTGCTGCGCGAGCGCGCCGAGCTCAAGGGCGACACCCAGCGAGCAGGGGAACGGCTCTTCGGCGACGGTCTCGGCCGCGCGCGCACCCCGGGCGCCCTGGTCGGCGGCCTCGCCACCGCCGCGGCGGGCGCCGGCTTGTACGCCGCCGGCGCGGTGGTCGATGCGCGCGCGGACGCGCGTTTCGTGCCCTCGCTGTTCGGCCGGGTGCTCGTGCTCGTCGGCGGTCAGGTGTCGCCCGCGTCGAGCCCGCTCGACGGCGGGGCGGTCGCCTGGCGTGACCGTGGCAAGCGAAAACGCGCTATCCACGCCCCATGAACAGCGCGCTCAAAGACGGCATCCTCGACAACAAGGTCGCGTTCATCACCGGCGGCACCAGCGGCATCAACCTCGGCATCGCCAGGCGCTTCGTCGCCGCGGGCGCGAAGGTGACGGTGCTCGGCAGGAACGCCGACAAGGCGCGCGCCGCCCGCGAGTCGCTCGGCGCGCACGTGCTCGACGTCACCGCCGACGTGCGCCAGCCCGACCAACTCGCCGCTGCGCTGGCGCAGGCGCGCGATCGCTTCGGCGAGATCGACATCCTGGTCGCAGGCGCCGCCGGCAATTTTCCCTCGCCCGCCCTGGCGATGAGCCCGAACGGCTTCAAGGCGGTCGTCGACATCGACCTCCTCGGCACCTTCAATGCGCTGCGCTTGGGCTACGAGCATCTGCGCCGCCCCGGCGCACACGTGCTCGCCATCTCGGCGCCACAGGCGCAGGTGCCGTCGATGCTGCAGAGCCATGTGTGCGCCGCCAAGGCAGGCGTCGACATGCTGGTGAAGACGCTCGCGCTCGAGTGGGGTGCGCTCGGCGTGCGCGTCAATTCGATCTGGCCGGGCGCCGTCGAGGGCACGGAGGGGATGCAACGTCTGGCGCCGACGCCCGAGTCGCACGCGCGCATCGCCGGTGCAATCCCGCTCGGCCGCTTCGCCAGCGCCGAGGAGATCGCCGAGGTCGCGCTGTTCCTGTCGACCGACAGCGCGCGCTACGTCACGGGCGCGGTGTGGGCCGTCGATGGCGGCATGAGCCTGGTGGGCTTCCATGCGCTGGCCGGGAGCTGACCGCCAAATCCGCGGCCACGCGGCTAGAGGGTTCATGAAGACCGGCACTTTCTCCGACGCACAGATCCGCGCCGCTGCAGCCCTGGTGGCGCGCCGCCCCTTGAGCGACGTCGCCGTCGAGGACCGCGCCGCCGTCATCGCCGGCACCATCGCCAAGTTGCCAACGCCCGCGGGCATGAGCGCCGCGACCAAGGCGCAGTTGGTGCGCGAGTCGCTCGTGGCGCTGTGGAGCGCGGGCAACGAAGGACGCCGCGAGGCCGCCGAGCAGACCGCGCACAGCAAGCCGAACGCCAAAGAGCACCACCCGCTCGAGCGCACCGACGGCACGGTCGGCCCGCTCGCCGTCCGCTTCGCCGGCGACAAGCTGGCCGACGGGGTGCACAGCATGCGGGAGCTGTTCGCCGTCGACCCCGCGCGCGCCGAGAAGGTGCTCAAGAGCTACCACCGCCACCTCAAGACGGCGTACCCGGGCAAGGGCGAGGTGGAGGGGCCAAAGACGCTCGAGAGCTACCTCAAGAACCACCCGAACTGGGACATCACGCTGCAAGTCGAGAAGGGGCGCATCGTCTTTGGCGCCAATACCCAGCGCTTCGACAGCGCGCTCGGGCCCATCGCGGTCTTCGAGCACCTGTTCGGCGCCAAGGGCCACGAGGCCGCCGCCGAGAAGACGGTCGCCGACATCGTGGCGCGCCACGCCTCCTTCGGCGCCAAGGCGGTGCTGACCGAGCTGAACGACCCGCGCATCATGAGCAAGGCGCAGCTCGCCGAGGACGAGGCCCGGCCGTTCGCGCGCGCCGACCACATCGCCTTCATGGGCCGGCTCGGCTTCAAGGCGATCGACGCGCCCTACGGGCAGCCGTCGTTCGGCATGCCCGGCGAAGAGGTGACCCACCTCGTGGCCGGCCTGCGCATCATCGACCCGTCGATCCTGCAGGGCGGCAAGCTGTCGAGCGAAGCGCACGCGCAGATCGTCGGTGGCTTCCACGCCACCTTCGACAACCTGATCGGCAAGGACGTCAACCTCGATCCCACCTACGCCGCCATCAGGCGCTACGTGCCGGAGAGCGGTGTGGCGCTGATCGCGCTCGACGCCGAGCGCACCTTCCTCAAAAAGGGCGCGGGCGCAGACTGGGCGAACGCCTGATCGTCGGCGCCGCGAGGCAGCTCAACGGCGGTAGTGAACCCACCAATAGGCACCGACCTGCTCGGTGGTCTGCGGCGTGAAGCCGCGCGCGCGCAGCGCGTGGTCGAGCGGGGGGAGCAGCGACGGCTCGTCGGTGGGCGCGAGCAGCACGTCGAGCTCGGCGGGGGCGAGCGCCGCGAGCTGCGCGGCGTCGGCGTCGAGCACGTGCGGCAGATAGCCCGCCGGCGAGCGCTCGCCGGGCGACGTCGCCGCGGCGGCAGGGAACGGCTGGACACGGGCGCGCCCGTCGAGCTCCCACGACGCCACCGCGAGCGCGCCGTAGGTGAGCCCGACCGCCACCACCTCGATCGATGCACCGCGCTCCTCGATGAGCTCGGCCAGCGCGCCCTTGGTTCGGTGGAGCTCCGGTACCCGCTGAAACTGCAGGCCGACCAGGGCGGCCACCAGGGCGGCCACCAGCGCGGGCGCCGCACGCGCGGCGGTGAGCAGACGCCCCCGTTGGGGCGCCCCGTCGAGCGACGCCCCCGTCAGCCAGAACAGCGGCGTCAGCAGCAGCAGCTCGTAGCGAGCCGGCAGGTAGACCGGGCGCGCCAGGTCGACGAGCAAGAGCGGCAGGCAGGCCGAGAGCGCGGCCACCCCGAGCACCGCTACCTCGCGGCGCGCGCCGGCCTTCCAAAGGCGATACCCGCCGATGACGGCTGCCGGGACGAGCACCAGGCCAAGCCAGGCGAGCGGCGTCGACGGCAGGGAGGCGAGCGTACGCAGATAGCTTGGGAAGGGCGGCACCGCGCTCGCGGCGAGCACGGTTTGCCAGAGCAACGAGAGGTGGGACTCGCCAGCGAGCGCGACCTTGAAGTTGTCGCCGGCGGACTGCACCGCGAGCTGCGCCGGCAGGAAGGTCACGGCCCACGGCAGCCACACCAGCACGGCTGCGCCGCAGCCGATGACGACGGTGCGCCGCTGTGCCCGCTCGTAGAACCAGGCCGCGAGCCAGACGGGCAAGAGCAACACGCCGAAGTTGTGCAGGTACAGCGCCGTCGCCTGGAACACCGCCGCCACGATGATGGCGCGCGTGCCGCCTCGCACGAGCGCGCCGACCACGAGCGCGCCGCACAACCACAGCGCTGCGTACATCTTGCCTTCGACGCCGTAGTAGAGCGCGAGCGGATGGAGGGCAGCGAGCGATGCCGCGAGGCATCCCGCCGCCGGTGACAGCGCCGCGGGGCGAAGCAGCACTAGCACCGCGACCCACGCGACGCTCGCGGCCAACGAGAACCAGCGGACTGCCATCGGCCCGACGTCGGCGAGTCCGTAGAGCGCGTGCAGCGCCAGGTAGTAGAGCGGCGGGTGGCTCTCGTGGTGCAGCAACTCGAACAGCTCGCGCAGGCTCATGTGCGCCATCAAGACCGACGCTGCCTCGTCGAGCCACAGGTCGGTCGCTCGCAACAGCGCGAGCCGCGCGGACAGGCCGAGGATGAGCAGTCCGACCAACGTCGCGATCAGCACCGGCGAGGAGCGCCGCATCGTCGGCATGCTCGGACCATACGACAGCCGAAGAACACCGGTTGGGTGGGCGGCGCGGAACGACAGGCGCGCCAACTTCACGGCCGTGCGCGTCCCTGGTATCGAGCGCCGCGTGACGCATCCACGTGCCCTCTCGTTGCTGCTGATCGGCCTCGCGACCTCGTGCGCGACCCAGCCGCCTCCCAAGCCGACCGCGGCGGCGACCGAGACACCGGCGCCGCCCCGCCCCGAGCCGTTCCCGGTCGCCTTCGTCCCCGCCGAGCCGGCGGACGCGCCGCGCCCGCCGGCGCCCGCCGCGGTGCTGTTGCGCGGCGGCACGGTCATGACCGCCGCCGGCCGCACCTTCGCGCCCGGCCACGTGCTCGTGGTCGACGGCAGCATCGCGTCGGTTGGCGAGGGACCGGGCGTCGCACCGGAGGGCGCGCGCGTCGTCGACGCCACCGGGCGCTTCCTGACGCCGGGCCTGATCGACAGCCACTCGCACATGGGCGTCTATCCGATCCCCGGCTCGTCGGGGAACAGCGACGGCAACGAGGTGGGCGACCCGACCACATCGGGCGTGTGGGCCGAGCATGGCTTCTGGCCGCAAGACCCCGCGCTGCCGCGCGCCGTCGCCGGCGGCATCACCACCATCCAGGTGCTGCCCGGCTCGGCCAATTTGATCGGCGGCAGGAGCTTCACGGCCAAGCTCAAGCTCAAGGGCAGCGCGCGCGAGATGCGCTTCCCCGGTGCGCCGCAAGGGCTCAAAATGGCCTGCGGCGAGAACCCCAAGCGCGTCTACGGCGAGCACAGGAACGGCCTGCCCTCGACGCGCATGGGCAACGTGTTCGGCTACCGCAAGGCGTTCCAGGACGCGCTCGAGTACCGGCGGCGCTGGCTCAAGTACGAGCGCGACCTGTCGTTGTGGCGCGACCGCCTCGAGCGCGAACGGCTGCACCCGACCACGCCGACCGCGCCGGCCGAGGGCAACAAGCCCGCGGAGCCGCCCGGGCCGCTCGATCCCCCCGATCCGCCCGGCCGCGACCTCGAGCACGAGACGCTCGCCAAGGTGCTCGACGGCACCATCCTGGTGCACAACCACTGCTATCGCGCGGACGAGATGAACCTGATGCTCGACCTCGCCAAGCAGTACCACTTCAAGATCCGCTCGTTTCACCACGCGCTCGAGGCCTACAAGCTGCGCGATCGGCTTGCCTCCGAGGGCGTCGCGGTGTCGACGTGGGCCGACTGGTGGGGCTTCAAGATGGAGGGGCTCGACGGCATCCCCGAAAACGCGCCCCTGGTGGCCGCCGCGGGCGCGCGCGCCATCATCCACTCCGACAGCGGCAGCGAGGTGCGGCACCTGAACCAGGAGGCGGCCAAGGCGCTCGCGGCCGGCAAGCGCCTCGGCCTCGTGCTCGACGACAACGAGGCGCTGCGCTGGATCACCGCCAACCCCGCGTGGGCGCTCGGCGTCGAGGAGAAGACCGGCACGCTCACGGTCGGCAAGATGGGCGACGTGGTGGTCTGGGATCGCCACCCGTTCTCGGTCTACGCCAAGGCCGCGCAGGTCTACATCGACGGTGAGCTGGTGTTCGACCGCGGCACGGCGCGCCAGGTGACCGACTTCGAAGTGACGCTGCCCCACTCCGGCGACACCGCGCCTGCGGCGGGGGTGCTGCCATGACGCCGCTCGCGCTCGCACTCGCGCTCCTGCTCGAGGCCGCGCCCGCGGCCGCCGTCGCCGCGCCCAGCACCCCCGCGCCGCCGCTCGCCATCATGGGCGCGCGCGTCGAGCTGGGCGACGGCACCGGCCTGGCGAACGCCTCGGTCATCGTCGTCGATGGCAAGATCGCGGAGGTCGGCGTCGGCCTGTCGCCGCCACGCGGCGCCCAGGTCATCGACGGGCGCGGCAAGGTGCTGACGCCCGGGCTCATCGCCACCGGCTCGCAGGTCGGGCTGGTCGAGGTGGGTCTCGAGCGGGGCACGGTCGACGCCTCGCTCGAGGGCGCCGCCGTGCCCGCGTTCCGCGCCATCGACGGCTTCAACCCGCGCTCCTGGCGCGTCGCGATCGACCGCGGCCAAGGCGTCACCAGCTCCGTGCTGACGCCGTGGGGCGCGCTCATCCACGGCCAGGGCTTCGTGGTCGAGCTGTCGGGCGAGCCGGATTCGCCGGCGCACGCCAAACGCGTGGCGATGTTCGGCGCGCTCGCGGGCGGCGCGCGCGACGCGGCCGGCGGCTCGCGCGGCGGCGTACTGCTGCGCCTGCGCGAGATCCTCGACGACGTGCGCTTCTATCGCGCCAACAAGAGCGCCTACGACCGCGCGCAGACGCGCCCGCTGGCGCTCTCGCGCCTGCACCTCGAGGCCATGTTCGACGTGGTCGACGGCAAGCTGCCCTTCGTCATCGACGCCAACCGCGAGAGCGACCTGCGCGCCCTGCTGGCGCTGGCCGACGAGCAGCGCTTGCGCGTCGTCGTCAACGGCGGCGCCGAGGCCTGGCTCGTCGCGAAGGAGCTGGCGGCGCGCAAGGTGCCGGTGATCTTGCAGCCGACCACCATGGAGCCGTGGGGCTTCGACGCGCTGCACGCGCGCGACGACGCGGCCGCGCTGCTCGACGAGGCCGGCGTGCCGCTCATCCTCTCCTCGGGCGGCACCGACAACGGCACCACCCGGCTGCGCCAGGAGGCGGGCGTGGCGGTGGCCTACGGCCTGCCCTGGCGCAAGGCGCTCACCGCCATCACGCTGGCACCTTCGCGCGCCTTCGGCGTCGACGGCGAGCTCGGCACCATCGCCAAGGGCAAGCGCGCCGATCTGGTGTTGTGGTCCGGCGACCCCTTCGAGGTCTCGAGCGCGGCCGACGTCGTCATCATCGGCGGTCGACGCCAGGACATGGGCTCACGGCAGCGCGCGCTCGCCGAGCGCTACCGCGCCGCGCACTGAGACCGGGGTCGTCGGCCGGCCTCGCGGTCGGTATCGTCGCAGCGGCGGGTCGTGCGATACGGCCGCCATGAGCAACGAAAGCCGCAACACCTACCTGGAAGAGGTCATTCAGCAGCAGCAGGCGGTGGCGCAGGAGCTGCGCCGCAAGACGCCGGCAGCCGATGCGCCGGCGCGCGCGCGTCAGGCGCTCGCGCTGCCGGGCGTGGCGGACGGCGCCGGTCGCGCGGCCAGCGAGACGGCCCGCGCCATCGACGTGCGCCTCACCGGCTGGTGGCGCTGGAAGACCGTCATCGTGCCGCCCAACGTCTGGGTGGTGCACACGCGCCGCGCCACCAAGGACCCGCTGCACCTCGGCCTCGGCGTCTCGTTCCCCTTCAACCCGTACACCGACGCGTACCTGGTCGCGCCCGCCACCATGCAGACGCTCGCCATCAACGCGCGCTGCATCTGCCGCGAGCGCCAGGGCATCCTGGTGCAGGCCTACGTGCAGTGGATCGTCGACGACTTCAAGGCTGCCTACCAGAAGCTCGACTTCTCCGACGCCGACGACCCGATGCGCATCGTCAACGTGCAGCTGCGCGAACAGAGCGAGGCGTCCATCAAGGACAAGGTCGCCACCATGTCCATCGACGAGGTGCTCTCCGACAAGCGCCCCATCATCGAGGAGCTGACCAGCAGGCTGCGCTCGGTGGCCGAGGGCCAGGGGCTCAAGATCGTGCAGGTGCAGATCAAGGAGGCGGTCATCTCCTCGACGCGGCTGTGGGAGAACCTGCAGAAGCCGTTTCGCGAAGAGCAGGCGCGCGCCGCGCGCCTCGCCGAGCTCGACCGCGAGCGCGCGGTGCAGACGCGCGAGATCGGCGATCAGGTCGAGGCCGAGCGTGAGCGCATCGCCGCGCAGGCCGAGACCGAGAAGCAGCGCCGCGCCCAGGAGGTGGAGCTGGCCAAGAGCCGCGCCGGGCTCGAGGAGACGCGGGTCGCGGCGGAGCTGGCGCAGATCGCGGCCCAGCGTCAGCTCGACGACGCGCGCGCCCAGGCGCGCGTCGCCGCCACCGAGCGCGAGGCCGAGCGCCTGTTGCTCGAGCACCAGGCGTCCCTGACGCGCGAGCGCGCCACGCTCGCGGTGGAAGCCGAGCGGCGCAAGGTCGAGAACGACGTCACGCCGGCGCGGCTCGAGGAGCTGTTGGTGCGCTCGCTGCCCGAGCTGGTCGGCAAGATTCCGCACGCCGACAAGAGCGAGGTGGTGCACATCTCGTCGGACGGGCGCGCGCCCGACAGCGTCGTCGCGGTCGCCGGGCTCATCAAGACGCTGCGATCGATGGTGCCGCACAGCGCGGAGTGAACCACTCGACGTCGAGCTGCTGCGGGCTCAGCCGCAGTCGTCGGCGGCGTCGGCGTCGGTGAGGTCCTCGATGCACGGGTCTTCGGTCGAGACGTCGGCGGGCCATCGCACCACTGCGGCCTCGAACCAGTCGCCGTCGTCGATCTCGGCGAACAGCTCCGCGGCGAGCATGCCAAAGACGAACACGCGCACGGTTGCGCCGCTCGGCTGGCCCATGGAGTAGGTGTCGACGCCGATCAGGTAGCTGCCCTCGGTCATGACGTCGACGCTGAGTTGCTCGGGCCCGAAGCCAGCCAAGTCGTCGATGTCCAATGTTGGATCGCCAGCGGTACGACCGGCGGCGCCGTCCCACTCGGTGGTGGTCAGCGACGTCGGCCTGCAGGTCGAGTAGTTGCAGTCGAGGTTGTTGTCGCAGTCCTGGCTGAGCAAACCGGTGATGACCGTGTCGAAGCTGGTTGCGTCGATGCAGAAGCGGCCGTCGGGGCCCTGCTTGGTGACATGCAGGTCGAGATCATTGGTGGGCGTGTCCCAGGACAGCTGCACGACGAAGTCCCCGCGCGGAATGGCCTGGAAGGCGACCTCGCATGAGCTGGTGGCACCGTCTGAGTCAAACACCGCGCCCCGCACGCGGTAGCGGCCGGCGAGGTCGACGCCCAGGTCATCGTCGAACATGAAGCCGGTGCTCACGGCCGACGGCGTCGTGAGTTGCACCGTGGAGAAAACGGGCTGCTCGACCACGGTCCACTCGTAGCGAGCGATGGTGGCCTCAGGCCTCGACGGCATCGAATTGTCGAGCGTCAGCACCACGTTGTCGAGCGGCGCGGGCACGACGCTGGCGGCGGGCGGCACCTCCTCGCCGTTGACCGACTGGATGCGGGCATTGCACCAGGGCGCCTCGCCTTCGCCTTCGCCTTCGCCCTCGCCCTCGCCCTCCCCTTGTCCCTCACCCTCGCCGTCGCCCACGTGGGCATTGCGCCCCGGGCAAGCCACCAGCGCGAGTGCGAGAAGAACGCTCGGCAGCGAGTGGCGCAGCATGAGAGATCCCCCGCGCCGGGCATAGGGTGCGGCCCCAGGCCCGCCAAGGCCCCCACCCTCGGGTCAGTCGTCGACGCCAAGGTCAGCTGCCGACATCGGGGGCTGGCATCTGCACCTGCGCTGTGCGACACGCACGCACCTGCACGTACCTGGACAACAGGGGGATCCGATGCTCGCCCGCGCCTTCTTCTTCGCCATCGCCGCCCTTGCGCTCACCGCCTGCCCCGACGTGCCGCGCGACCTCAGTGACGACGAAGAGCGCCGCGGCCGCGACGACGAGGATCCGACCGATCCCACCGACCCGACCGATCCCACCGACCCGATCGACCCGACCGATCCGGTCGATCCGGGCAGCGTCGCGCCCGGCGGCGCCTGCGTCGGCGACGTCGACTGCGCGGAGGACGCCGCCCACGCGGGGCTGTGCATCGCCGGCGTGTGCATGCAGACCGCCACCGCCGCGTGCAGCGAACCCGGCTCGACGACGGAGTGCGGCGCGGGGCTGCGCTGCTGGGAGGTGCGCGACAACGCGCCCGTGTGCTGGCCGAACTGCGACGCCTTCACCTGCGCCGGCACCTGCGACGCCGACGGCTCGTGCGTGCCAAACGAGACCACGGGCGCGAGCTGCGATCCGGCGGCGGCCTTCCACTGCCCCGAGGTGGGCGGCAGCGACGGCTGCCCGGCCAACTCGCACCTCGACGGCGAGTCTTGCTACTGCGACCAGGGCTTCGTGGTGAACGCCGCCGGCACCGGCTGCGAGCCGGGCGAGAGCGGCGGCGAAGGCGGCTGCCCGCCCAACGCGCACCTCGAGAGCGACGCCTGCTACTGCAACGACGGCTTCAACGTGAACGCGGCCGGCACGGCGTGCGTGCACCAGTGCGAGAGCAACGCCGAGTGCACCGGTGGCCTGGTGTGCGGCGCCGACTTCACCTGCCAGGAGCCGCCCTGCACCGAGGGCTCCTGCGGCGCCGGCATGCTGTGCGCGGCCAGCGGTCGCTGCGTCGTCGACGTTGGCACGCCGCCCACCGGCACGCCGCCCACGTGCAGCGGCATCCCGTCGCTGACCTGCACGGGCGGCGAGGCCACCTGCGGCCAGCTCACCACCTTCAACCCGCGCCAGGGCGACGGCTACTGGGACTATCCGTTGAACGGCGAGACCGAGCAGAACCAATACCGCAGCTACGCGCGCCGCGACCTGGTGGCGCTCATCAAGTACGCCTCGGCGTCGGTGAGCTGCACGGCGGCGGGCTGGACGGTCGGCAACGGCGGCCGCGCCGGCCTGGGCGACATGAGCGAGCAAAACGGCGCCATCCCGGGCACCTCGATCGGCGAGCCCGGCCACCCCGCGGGCACGCACGTCGACGGGCACGACATGGACATCGGCTACTTCCAGGAGGGCACGGCGGACAACACGCTGCGCCCGATCTGCGATCACACGAACGGCAGCAGCGACGCCTACCACTGCGTGGCCGAGCCCGACTCGCTCGACGTGTGGCGCACCGCGCTGTTCATCGCCAAGCTGCACGACTCGCCGCAACTGCGCGTCATCGGCGTCGACGGCCGCGTCGGCCCGCTGGTCGAGTCGGCCATCGAGCAGCTCTGCGCGGGCGGCTGGGTGTCGGGGCCGGCGTGCGGCTCGGGCCTGGCGCTCGCCTACGAGGTCACCGACGGCGGCGCCGGCTGGTTCGCCTTCCACCACCACCACCTGCACGTCAGCATCGTCGGCCAGGGCGACGGCTTCAGCGCGGGCTCGCTGGTGACGCGCGGCAAAGACGCCTGCCTGAGCCTCGCCGGCTGCGCGCGGCCGGCGCTCGACGTCGATCCGCGCCGCACGCTCTATCGGCCGCTGCACACGCGCGTGCATTGAAGAGCGGGCACGGGCACGGGCACGGGCACGGGTCGATTGGCGACGACCTGCTAGACTGATCGCGTGGCCTACGAGAACTACCCGCTCGAGCCTGGTGTCGCGCCGACGGTCATCGCTGACGCCGACGCCGAGCCCGCGCGCTGGAAGAAGCGCCACGCGCCGCTGACCGGCATCGTGCTCTCGGGCGGCGGCGCGCGCGGCGCCTACGAAGCGGGCGTGATCCGCTACATCCGCGACGAGCTGCCGCCGCGCGTGCGCGCGCACGCGCGCTTCGAGATCATCTGCGGCACCTCGGTGGGCGCCATCAACGCCTGCTTCCTCGCCGCCAACGCGCACGCGCCGGAGCTGCAGGGCCGCGCGCTCGCCGAGGTCTGGGAGCGGCTGCGCATCGAGGGCGTCTACAAGGTCGGCTGGCGCGAGCTGATGCACCTGCCGCGCTTCCTGCTCGGCTCGCAGGGGCGCGGCGAGCTCGACGACGTCGTCGGCCCCGGGCGCCTCGGCGGCCTGCTCAACACGGCGCCGCTCGAGCAGCTGGTGCGGCGCGGCACGCGCTGGGCAAACATCACGCGCAACCTCGAGAACGGCGACCTGCACGGCCTGTGCATCAACGCCACCCACCTCGCCTCCGGTATGACGCACAGCTTCGTGCAGGTGCGCGGCAAGCAGCCGCCGCGCTGGAGCACCGACCCGCAGGTGACGGCGCGCTTCGGCACCATCGGCCCCGAGCATGCGCTCGCGTCGGCGGCCATCCCGTGGATCTTCCCCTGCGTCGACATCGGCGGCGACGTCTACTGCGACGGCGGCCTCAAGCTGAACACGCCCATCTCGCCGGCGCTGCGCCTGGGCGCCGATCGCATCATGGTCATCGGCCTGCGCGCCAAGGGCGAGAGCAGCGACTCGGGCTTGGTGCCGCCCACCGGCGTTGACCAGTCGCCGTCGGCGCCGTTTCTGCTCGGCAAGATCCTGAACGCGCTCCTGTCGGACCGCACCGAGTACGACCTGCAGCGGCTCGAGCGCTTCAACGCGCTCATCGAGGCGGGCGAGAAGGCCTTCGGCGACGGCTTCACCGACGCGCTCGCCAACGCCATGGAGCACCGCCGCGGCCAGCCCTACCGCAAGGTGGAGGCGCTGATGATCCAGCCGGGCGAGGACGTGGCCGCGGTGGCCGCCAAGCACGCGCGCATCGGCAGTGTGGTTTCACGCGCCGGTGGTGTGGTGGGCCCCTTGATTCGCCGCATCGCCGGCGCCGGCGGCGAGCGCGAGGGCGATCTGCTCTCGTACCTGCTGTTCGACGGCGAGTACGCGAGCGACCTCGTCGCCATGGGTATGCGCGACGCGGACGCCATGCGGCAGCGGCTCATCGACTTCTTCGCCGTCTGACCGCACGAGCGTCTCGCGAGCCCGGCACGCTCGTTGCTTTGACCTCCGCACACTCGGCGGAGGTGTGAAATGCGTTGCCAACGTGGTGTCGTCGTCGCTCTCGTGGGGGCGACCCTGGCCGCGATCGTCGGCATCGCACCGCCGGCATCGGCGGCGGACGACAAGGCGCCGGCCCTGCACGATCCCTTCGATGAGCCGGCGCCGACCGCGCCGTCTGAAACAGCGCCGCCACCGACCGCGCCGCCACCGGAAGGCCACACAGAGACAGCACTGCCCCCGGAGGGCTCGCCGCTGCTCGGCGCCGTGCTCGGACTTGAGGCCGCGCTGGCACGCGAGGAAGGTGACGCACGCACGATCGCCGTCGCCGAGGCGATCCAGCGCCTGGCCGCGCTCGACGACGTGCGTGCCGTGCCCATCCTGTTGCGGCTGAGCCGCTCGAACGACGCGCCGGTGCGCCTGGCGGCGTTGGGTGCGCTCGGCGGCTTCACCGCGGAGCCCGCGGCGCTGGCGCGGCTCAAGGAGACGCTCGACCCGCTGGCGCCGCTCGAGGACGCGGCGGTGGCGCTGCCGCACCTGCTCCTAGCCGCGCGCAGAGAGCCGCGCGCCACCGTGCCCTGCCCGTCGGGGCTCACCTGTGTGGCCGACGAGGTGCTGCTCGCCGCGCTGCTCGCCTACGCCGCGGCACCGGAGGGCGAGCGCGCCGTCATGGTCGGCTCGGTGGCGTCGCACGCCGACCCGCGTGCCCTGCCCTTCCTGTTGCGCCTCAGCTTCGCGGACGGCCCGGTGCACGACGCTGCCGTGGCCGGCTTGCTGCCGCTCGCCACGCTGCCAGCCGCGCGCGCGCGCCTGTTCGCGCTCCTGCAAGGAGGGACCGAGCCCGATCGGTTGCTCGCCATCAAGGCGCTCGCGGCCAGCTACGACGACGAAGCCAGCGCGGCGCTGCTCGACGCGCGCCGCGCGGAGGCCGACCCCGAGGTGCGCGCCGCGCTCGAAGCGGTGCTGCGCGACAAGCAGCCCGAGCAGCTAGCGGCCATCATCGCCGAGGAGCAGCGCCTGGCCGCCGAGGCGGCGAAGAAGCCGAGCGCGTTCGACTACGCCAACCGCGCGGCAGTCAGCGGCCTCGCCGGCGTGGGCGCGGCCGCAGGCGGCGCCGCAGCGTCGGCGGTGGTGGCCGATCGCATCGCGCCCGGCACCGGCCCTTGTTACGGCCTGTGGGGCGCGTGCGCCGGCGGCGCCAGCGCCGCCGCCATCGGCTGGTTCGGCCTCGGCGACTCCAAGATCACCGGCCCTGACTTCGCGCTCGCGCTCTCCACCTCGGCGATGGGCGGCTTCGCCGGCCTGCTCATCGCGCCGACCATCGGCAGCCCCGTCACCGACGACGTGCGTCACGCGGTCTACCTCGGCGCGGCCGGGCAGCTCGTCGGCCTCACTGCCGGCACGGTCGCGGCGGTCTTCCTCGAGCCGTCATCGAACGACGTCGTCGAGCTGGACGTCACCGTGGCCGCCGCCAACGCGTTGGTGGCCGGCGCGGTGCTGAGCTTCCCACCGGGGCCGGACGCGCGGCCGCTGTGGGGCAGCATGATCGGCGCCACACTGCTCGGCGCCGGCGCCGGCTCAGCTGCCGCCTACTTCCTCGACCTCGACGACCAGGCGCTCGTGCACACCGGCGTGGTCTCCGGCGCGGGTCTGCTCGCCGGCCTCGCGACGGGCGCCGCTATCCCGAGCCAGCGCAGCCCGAGCCAGGTGCTCGGCGCCGGCGCGCTCGGCATGGGCGCCGGAGCGGTGCTCGGCGGCACGCTCGGGCAGCTCGAGCTGACGCCGAGCTACGGCGGCATGGTCTACGAGACCTGGGGCGCGCTCGACGGCGGCGTGCTCGGCCTCGGCGGCGGGCTGTTGGTCGACGCGCTGTTCGTTCCGCCCGGTGCCGAGGGCGGACCCTCGCTGTGGTTCGGCGGCGCCGCGGTCGGCATCGTCGGCGGCGCTGCCAGCACGGTGTTCTTCCCCGAGGGCGTGGCGCTCGACACGGGCGACCTGATGCTGCAGCCGCTGTTCGTCGCCTTCTCGCTGTACCACTCGGCCGTGCTCGCAGGCACCTCCGGCGTCGACGGGCGCGCGGTGGCCGCGGCGGCGCTGCTCGCGCCGGCGGCGGTCAGCGCGGGCCTGGTACACACGGCGCCCTTCATCCGCGCCAGCGTCGGCGACGTGCTGATGGTCGGCGGCATGATGGGGCTCGCGGCGTACTTCTCGTCGATGACCATGTTGAGCGTGGCGGCGCGCGCGCCGGGCGTCATCCCGCCGTGGGGCTGGGTGCTCGGCACCTCACTGGCGATGGACGTCGGCGTGGCAGGTGCTGTCGGCCTCGACCTCTTGCCCTTCGAGCAGGTCGGCTGGAAGACCACCTACGTGACGGCGGTGGCCGCCGGCACCACGCTGGTGCTGTCGTTGCCCGGCTCGCTGTTGGCGGCGCCGCCGGGCGGCATCGAGGTGCCGGACGTGCTGCTCGCCTCGGGCGTGCTCGGGCTCGCGCTCGGGCTCGGCACCATGCCGTTCATCGATTTTCGGGTTGCCCCGGACTGGGGGCTCGGCAAGCGGCCGGACGCTGCCGACGTGGCGCCGCCGGTGGAGCTGGCACCGACCGCGCTGATGGTGCAGCCGCTTCGCGACGAGAGTCCGCCGGTGGCGTTCGGCGTGGCCGGGCGATTCTGAACGTAGAACCGCCCGGCGCACTGCCGAGATCGATCGTTCAGTTGGTCGCGGGCGGCGTGGCCGGCGCGTCGGCGGGCGGCGCCGGCGGCGGGCAGGTGCACGGCTCGGCCCCGTTGGTCTCCTCGAACTTGCAGGTGCAGGCATCGCCGCAGCCGCAGTGCTTGACGGCAGTGGCGCCGCCACCCGTGGGGTGCTCCGCGGCCTTGTTGGAGGCGCAGCCGAAGGAAATGGCGCAGCAGAACAGGGGGGCGAGCAACAGGTAACGGATCACGTGGAACTCCTTGGTGCGCACGCGCGCGCGCGCGACCCTAGCCTGCACCTGGGCCCCGGGCAACCTGCAAGGTCGTGCAAACGGGAGCGCCCGTCAGAAGCCGACGCGCAGCCCGATGCCGACGTACTTCTCGCCCTTGCTGTCCATGGTGCCGACGAGCGACCAGTCGATGTTCTTCTGCGGCCGGTAGCCGACCGACAGTTGTCCGACGGTGCGCTCCTCGCGCGCGAAGTACGAGACGGTGGCGCCCGCGGTCCACGGATCGTTCAGGTAGGCACCCGAGAGGGTGACGCGCTCGAGGCCCTTGCTCGGGTCGCCCACGCCGACGCCCGCGAGCGTGAGCGTGCCGCCGTTTTTCAGCACGCCGCTCATCGAGCCCGACAGCTCGAGGCCGCTCAGCTCGAGCTGCTTGAAGCTCGCGCCCTGCAGGACCACGCCGAGCCCGGTGGTGGCGGTGAAGGGTGTGCCGCCGAGCGTGAGCGTGCCCTGCTGCTCGACGCGCGTGGTCAGCTTGGGATCGGAGAAGCGCGCGCCCCACTCGGCGCGCACCTTGGCGATCAGGCGGTCGTTGAACAGCTTGGTCTTCAGCTCGGGGCGCAGGCCGAGCGACGCGAGCGCGTCGGTGCCTTGGCTGTAGCCGACCACGCCGACCGCGCCGGCGAGCGCGGCCGCGGTGCCGTAGAACACAGCGGGCCGCTCGTGTCGCAGCTCCTCGGCCATCACCTTGATGAGCTCGCCGCCGGGCTTGCCGAGATCGCGCAGGCGCTTGCTCTCGAGCCCCGTGGTCGACAGGCCGTGCTCGCGCAAGAGCGCGCCGAGCTGCTCGGTGAGCGCGGGCGCGAGCGCGCCCACGGGCATCTCCGACAAGAGGTTCGACAGCGCCTGCTGCACCGCCTTTTGGTCCGCGTCGCTCAAGGGGCGCGACGGGTCGAGCGGGCCGCCGCTGGCGAGGCCGTAGGCGTCGAGCTTGAGCGCGTGCGTCATCGCCAGGCCGAACTGGTCGAGCGCGCGCTGCACCGCGGCGTCGACGTTCTTGACCTCGACCTTCTTGAGCGCGTGGAGCTGCGCGCCGAACACGGTGGCGCGCTCATCGATGCCGAGCTCGGGCAACTGCACCGTGCCGCCGCTCGACAGGAAGGAAGGCGGGCCGGTCTTCTGCGTCACCACCAGCGAGGCGGTCTGCGGCGCCACCACCTGGCTCGTGTCCTGCGCGTGCGCGGGCGCCACGTGGATGAAGGTGAGCGCGAGCGCCAACAACATGCCGGTGATGCCGGCCTTGAGCTTGCCGGTCGCGGTCTTGCCCTCGATGACCGCGAGGTTGTGCGCGATCTGGGACGCGCCGACGCCGCCCCTGCCGCTGCCACCCTCGGGCTCGTCGAGGCCGAGGCGCTTGACGGCGTCCTTTCCTTGCTCCTCGGTGGCCTCGAGGTGGACCCCGCTCGAACCCTTGCTCTCGCTCGGGGTTGCGACCGGTGCCACCTTCGTCTGTTTCTCGACGCCGTGGGCGCGTCCGTGGTGGTGGACCTTGCCGCGCTTGCCGACGTCGTGACTCCTCATGCGCCACCCTCGAGCGTGAAGCCGGCCGCGATGTGCTCCACCGCCGCGCGCGCGTGCGCGGCGTCGCTCGCCGCCGCCGTGGCGGTGACGACGAAGACGCACGCGTGTGGTGCGTCGAGCACGTAGAGCTGGATCACCACGCGCTTTTTGCCCGGCGAGGGTGCGGTGCCCTCGACCAGCCAGGCCGCGGCGCCGCCGACCGTGCGCTGGTCGCGGGCGATGGCGGCGTAGCCGGGCACAGCCTGCTGCGCCGCCCGCTGCTGCTCCTCGACGTAGACCTTGAGCGCCGGCGCGCCGCCGACCAGCGCCTCCTGCGCCACGGTCAGCGACAGGCTCGGCGAGCCCGCGCGATCGACGAAGCTCAACACCGAGGTGTCGAGCAGGGAGGGCGGCGGCGCGAAGCGGGCGCCGTGGAAATGAACCCGATCCATTCTTTGGTCGACCATTGGCGAGCGGGCTTCTCCGAGCGGTAGGTTGCCAAGCATGCCGCAAGGAAGCGCCCCTGTCTTGCTCGTGCGTGTGACTGACGTGCTCGATCGCTCCCTTGCGGGCAAGAAGGCCGCCGACGAGCTGCGCGCCAGCTTCGTCGACGCCAAGAAGCGCCGCGACGCCATCGTCGACCCCGCCGACGGCGCGCGCTTCGAGGCTGAGACGGCGCGCGCGATCGAGGGCGAGCGCGAGCAGCGGCGGGCCGAGCTGCTCGTCAAGGCGCGCGCGGCGGCCGAGGCGATCCGGAAGAAGCGTGGCGCGCTCGTAGTGCTCGACGCCGGCGCTGCGCTGGCCGCGGCCGCCGACCTCGACGTCACCGACGAGCTGATCAGCGCGCTCGATCGCGCCGGCTGACATCGTCCTGCACGCCGCGAAACGGGAGTTGGCGGCCCGCGTCACGCCGGCTCAAAACACCCACGAGACCGACGCGCCGCCGCGGCCGCCGTAGGGGACCACCCAGCCGCCCTCGAGGCCGAAGCGAAGCTGGCTGGCGTCCCAGACGAGCGCCAGCGGCACGTCGACGGCGGGCGTCAGGTTCCAAGGGTTGGCGGGCACGACCACGATGAGGCCGGGCCGGGTACCGAACCAGAGTTGGTCTGCGATGCGCACGGCGCCGAGCGCGCGCAGCTCCGGCTGGACGAAGGTGACGGTGGCGGTGCCGCCGCCTTGAAAGGACTGCTGTGCCTCCATCTGACCGATCATGCCCGACAGGCACCCGTCGACACCGAGCGCGAAGTCGCGCTTGAGGTACCAGCCGCGTGCGCCGACCAGCGCGCCGAACAGCGGCACCACGGTGCCAAAGACCGGGGTGAGGCCGCCGCCCAACGCCGCGTCGACCTCGACAGCCACGTCGCCGACGCGGATGGCCTGCCACTGGACGCTGCCACCGGCGAGGCCGACGACGTACGGAGCCTGATACGTCGCCGTGCCGTTGACGCCGCCGCCGCCCGCCCCAAAGGCACCGACGGCGACGGCGTGTTCCGGCAGCGGCACCGGCAAGCGCGGCGCCACGGCGGCGCAGCCGGAGGCGAGCGCGGCAGCAAGTGCCATGACGGCTTGAGCGACGTGCGTCGCCCGATAGGTGCGCGCGCGCCCCTTCACGGCGCCAGCATATACCGAGCCCTGCGCGGCGAAACGCGCTCGGCGTGGCTCGACCGCCGTCCTTCGTGCGAGGACGATCGCCCGACCGCGGCGGAGCGCGTGCTACGCTGGCCTCGATGTCTCCTCGTGCCGTCATCGCATGGGTGCTGCTGGCGACGGCCTGCGTGCTCGGCCTCGCCTCGTGCCCAGCGCGCGTCTCGCTCGCCGGCAAGCGCTGCGACGAGCTGCACCGCTGCGTGCCGGGCTACACCTGCGTCGTCGACACCTGCGTGGTCAACGAGGATGTCGGCGAGGGTGAGGGCGAGGGCGAAGGAGAAGGAGAAGGAGAAGGTGAGGGCGAAGGCGAGGGTGAGGGCGAGGGCGAAGGAGAAGGAGAAGGTGAGGGCGAGGGCGAAGGTGACTGCGGCGACGGCGCCGTTGGCGGCGCGGAGGACTGCGACGGTACCGAAGGCTGCGCCGACGACTGCACCCCCGTCACCGGCTTCTCCTGCGACCCGTCGCGCAACCTGTGCTGGCGTCTCTTTCCGGCCGGCCTCCCCGCCACGCGCGTGGCGACCATGGCCGAGCTGGCGCCGGTCGGCGACGTCGTGGTCGACTGCGACGTCGTGGTCGACACGGCAGCGGCGAGCGCGCAAATCTGCGGCGTCACCGTCGTCGCCGACGAAGTGCCGCAGGCAGGCGGCCCCGCGCTCGCCGCCTATGCCGTCCGCGATTTGGTGGTGGAGGCGGGGCGCACGCTGCGCTTCACCGGCGCGCGCGTGCCCGTGCTGCTGGCGTTCGGCAACGCGCAGATCGACGGCACCATCGACGTCGGCGGAAGCGGCGCCACCGCTGGCCCCGGCGCGTTCGCCGCACTTTGCACCGCGGCCGGCGTCGGCGCCGGCGACGCGAGGAGCGGCGGCGGCGGCGGCGGCGGCAGCCGCGCCGGCGCCGGTGGAGCTGGCGGCTCCGGCGCAGACGGCGGCGCGCTCAACGTCGTAGGAGGCACCGCCGGCGGCGTCGTCACCGGCGACCTCACCGCCGGCGTGTTGACGGGCGGCTGCGCGGGCGGCCGCGGCGGCGTC
>JACOUT010000008.1 GCA_016177705.1 Deltaproteobacteria bacterium | reverse complement strand
GATCACGCCGCACAAGAAGTTCAAGGGCGAGGTCTACGTGCTGACCAAGGAGGAGGGCGGCCGTCACAAGCCGTTCTTCACCAACTACCGCCCGCAGTTCTTCTTCCGCACCACCGACGTCACCGGCACCATCACCCTCAAGGAGGGCACCGAGATGGTGATGCCGGGCGACAACGTCACCATGACGGTGGAGCTGATCACCCCGGTCGCAATGGACGCTCAGTTGCGCTTCGCCATCCGCGAAGGCGGCCGCACCGTCGGCTCAGGCGTGGTGACGGAGATCGTCGAGTAGCGGCAGCCGGCGCCTCAGCAGGGACGCCAGCACGAGGAGCCCCGCCGATCCGGGGGCGGCCTGACAGCCGCCGCCGCGGTCCGCGGGGCTCTCGCCTGCCAAGCCGCCGTCGCCGACGGGCACCGCCAGATCACGCGGCGGTTCTGCATCGACGTCGGCGCTCAGCTCAGCCTGGCGCTCCATCGCGGTCGTGACAGCGTGGTCCGCTTGCAGGAGCGCCTCGTCGTCGCACCCCTCGCAGGTCCACGGGCTCTCTTGCAGGATGTCCCTGATCATCGCGGGCTCGAGGTCGGGCGCCACCGCCTGCATGAGCGAGACCACACCGGCAACGTGCGGCGCCGCCATCGAGGTGCCGAGCAGCCAGCGGTGGCCGTCGATGTCGCCGCCGTCGGCGGACAGGATCCAGTCGGCGACGTCGCCGGTGTCGCCGCCGCCGGGGGCAAGCACGTCGATGCGGTCACCGAAGGCGGAGTAGGGCGCGAGCGCGACATCGGGGCCGACGGCGCCGACCGCGATCACGCCCGGGCAACTCGCGGGCGCGCCTACCGGCGTGTCGTTGCCGGTGTTGCCCGCGGCCGCCACCAACACGACGCCGCGCGCCAGGATCGCGTCGTACACGTCGCGCTCATAGGCGGTGCAGCGCCCAGGGCTGCCGAGGCTCAGGTTGATGACCGACACCCGGTCGTCGCCGATCGACGGCACGTCCTCGACGTCGAGACCGGCCATCCACGCGGCACCCTCGACAATGTCGAGCAGGCTGCCCTTGCCTCGTCGACCGAGCACGCGCGCGCTCACCAGCTTGCCGCGCCAGTTGATGCCGGGCACGCCGAAGCCATCGTCGGCGCGTGCGAGCATGGTGCCGGCGACGTGGGTTCCGTGAAACTGCGTGCCGCGCGCCGAGTCGTCGCCATCGTCGTCATCGCGCCCGTCGCCGTCCTCGGCCAGGTGGGCATCGCTGATGAAGTCGAAGCCGCGCGACACTCGTCCCCGCAGGTCCCGGTGCGCCCGCGTGGTGCCGCTGTCGACGACACCGAGGCGTTGGCGCGCGCTGCCGACCGAGAGGCTCCAGGCCGCCTCCGCCTCGATGAGCGTGAGGCCCCACAGGGCCTCGAGCAGGGGGTCATCCGGCGCGCGCTGCATGGCGTGCCGGGCGTTCGGCAGGGCGGCGCGCACCTCGGGCTCGGCGGCGAGGCGAAAGGCGGCGCGGCGGGTCTGCTCGGCGTCGGCGCCGCGCACCCGAACCAGATGCCAGCCCAGCAGGCTCGGCCGCACGTAGGCGAGCGGCAGGCCGGTGCGACGGGCGAGGCTCGCCACCGTCGACGCGGCCTCGTGCTGGGACGGCGGAGTGGCATCGAGCTTGACCAGCAGCTCACCGGCAACGACGTCGACGGGTTGCTCGTCGGCGCGTGGGTAAGGATCGGGGGCCGACGAGGGCGTGATCGGCAAGGTCGCGAGCAGCAGGGGAAGGAGCGGCGAGAGCGGCATGGAACCTCCGAGGGCGCCGCGCGTCGCATGGTTCGTGCCGTTCGCCTCGTAGCCGCGCGCCGGCTGCCGCGGATCCCCAGCGGCGCTCCTCCATCGATCGGTGCCGCGGTGAACCGAGCCGGTCGGCTGAATTGCGACGCCGGTTCACGACGACCGCCGACGTCGCCCCATTGACGCAGGGGCCAAAGGGCGCCATCGCTGCCGCAGGTCGTTAGCTCAATTGGTAGAGCACCGGTCTCCAAAACCGGGGGTTGCAGGTTCGAGTCCTGCACGGCCTGCCAATCCCCAGCCACAGGGCTGACCGCACGGGGCTCGAATGCGTCAGAAGACTTGGGTCGCGTTGTTCTTCATCGTCGCGGGGCTGATCATCGCCTTCGTGCTCAGCCTGGCGTTCCAGTCGCTGTTCGCCGCGCTGCGCGTCACCGACAGCGAGATCCTCGGCGAGCGCGTCACGCTCACGCGCGTGCTCGGTCTGCTGATCGCGGCGCTGGCCACCGTCGGCTGCGCCATGTGGCCGAAGACCAAGGACTTCGTCGGCCACGTCATCGACGAGCTGTACAAGGTCAACTGGCCGTCGTGGGAGGAGACCAAGATCAACACCGCGGTCGTCATCGTCACCTCGGTGATCTCCGCCATCATCCTCGGCGCCTTCGACATCTCCTTCGGCTGGGCCTCCACGTGGCTCGGCGAGCACCTGTAGCGCGCGCCACCACCGCACGAGCCACGCCAGCGCCTCCGCCCTCGTCACCCTGCCCACAGGTTCCACGGCCACCACGACCATGAACAACCAGACCGCCACCGCCGCTGCACCCGCCACGCCGAAGAGCGACAAGCTCAAGTGGTACGTGGTCCACACCTACTCGGGTTTCGAGAACCGCGCCAAGAAGGCCCTGGAGGAGAAGATCAAGCAGGTCGGCCTCGACGCCTACTTCGGCGAGATCCTGATCCCGATGGAGACCGTCGAGGAGCAGCGGAACGGCCAGAAGAAGACCACCAAACGCAAGTTCGCGCCCGGCTACATCTTCGTGCTGATGGAGATGAAGGCCGAGACCTGGCAACTCGTGAAGGCCACGCCCAAGGTCACCGGCTTCATCGGC
The DNA here is from genome assembly GCA_016177705.1 of Deltaproteobacteria bacterium. Lineage (GTDB taxonomy): Bacteria > Myxococcota > UBA727 > UBA727 > VGSZ01 > JACOUT01. The sequence continues at coordinate 228,802 of JACOUT010000008.1, read as the reverse complement.
GCACCCAACCTGAAGAGCGCCTCGGCCGAGAGCGACCTCGCCAAGATCCCCTCGGTCCCCGAGAAGCAGGTCATGGCCATGACCCAGCAGCTCACCGAGACGGCGGTCAAGCCGGCGCCCAAGATCGACTTCGAGGCCGGCGACTCGGTGCGTGTCGTCGAGGGGCCGTTCGCCAACTTCTCGGGCAACGTGGAAGAGGTCAATCACGCCAAGCAGAAGGTGCGCGTGCACGTGACCATCTTCGGCCGCTCCACGCCGGTCGAGCTCGACTTCAACCAGATCGCCAAGGCGTAGCTCGCTGCGCCACAGACCTCGCCGGCGGCGCCCCGGTTGACTTCGCGCGGGCGTCGGGCAGGCTCCCGCGCGCTTGCCCACGTCGGGCGGCACCACTTTCCGGTTCACGCTGGTTGGTTGGTTTTCACTCGTGGGAGGCCGCTCGCGGCCGCTTGACCACGAAGGAGTAGTGCCATGGCCAAGAAGGTCCAGGCGTACGTGAAGCTGCAGTGCCCCGCAGGCAAGGCGAACCCCGCCCCGCCCGTCGGTCCCGCACTCGGTCAGCACGGCGTCAACATCATGGGGTTCTGTAAGGAGTTCAACGCGCGCACCCAGGATCAGGCAGGGCTGATGATCCCGGTCGTGCTCACGGTGTACTCGGACAAGTCGTTCACCTTCATCACCAAGACGCCGCCGGCGTCGATCCTGTTGAAGAAGGCGGCGGGCCTCAAGCTCGACAAGAAGCCGGGCGGCGGCGCCAAGAACCCGGGCAAAGAGAAGGTCGGCAAGGTCACGATGGCGCAGGTGCGCGACATCGCCAAGACCAAGCTCAAGGACATGAACGCGTACGACGTGGAGGCGGCCGCCCGCTCCGTCGCCGGTACCGCGCGCTCCATGGGCATCGACGTCGTCGGCTAGTGACCCCACCTTCTGAAAACAGGATTCCGTCATGAAGAGCAAGCTCGGAAAGAAGCGCGCCGCCGCGTTCAAGCGCGTCGACCGCCTGCAGCGCTACAAGATCGGTGAGGCCATGAAGCTCGTGAAGGGCTGCAAGACCTCCAAGTTCGACGAGTCCGTCGACGTCGCCATCAACCTCTCGGTGGACCCGCGCCACGCGGATCAGATGGTGCGCGGCGCCGTGCTCATGCCGCACGGCACGGGCAAGTCGATCAGGGTCGCGGTGTTCGCCAAGGGCCCGAAGGCGAAGGAGGCGCAGGACGCTGGCGCCGATATCGTGGGCGCGGACGACCTGCACGACAAGGTCGCCGGCGGCTTCATGGACTTCGACCAGGTCATCGCCACGCCCGACATGATGGGTGTCGTCGGTAAGCTCGGTCGGGTGCTCGGTCCCCGCGGACTGATGCCGAACCCCAAGGTCGGCACCGTCACCATGGATGTCGCCAAGGCGGTCCGTGAGTCCAAGGCCGGCAAGGTCGAGTTCAAGGTCGAGAAGGCGGGCATCGTGCACGCCTCGCTCGGCAAGGTCTCGATGGACAGCGACAAGCTCGCCGATAACTTCAAGGCGCTCTTCGAGAACATCATGCGCCAGAAGCCGGCGAGCGCCAAGGGCACCTACGTCAAGAACGTCGTCGTGTCTTCGACGATGGGTCCGGGCGTCAAGGTCGACATCGCGGACGCCATCGCGCTCGTGTCGGCCGCCACCGAGTAGCGCTGCGCCCTCCGTCGCGCGCAGCTCGACGCGCGCCGTGCTGGGCCAATGTGCCCGGTGCGGCGCGCGTCGTCGTCCGTTGAGGTGCCCCGCTTGCGCGGGCTCCGGCGATCGCCGAGATCGCACCCATGCCCCACCTCGCTCCCGCACTGCTGCTGCTCCTGGCCACCGGCGCGCCGCCGCCCGCCACCGACGGCGTCGCCGTCTGGCGCCGTCCCGCCACAGGGGCGAAGCCGGCGCCCGTGGTGGTCGGCTGGTCGAGCCTCAAGCTCGAGGAGCGCACCACGCGCGATGTGCAGCTCGGCGTCGAGCGCAGCTATCGCGGCGTCACGCTCAAGGCGCTCCTGCTCGCGGCGGCGCAACGCACCCCGTCCGAGGACACCGCGCTGCTGCACTTCAAGAACGGCATGGTGGTGCCGGTGCCGCTCGACGAGGCCACGCTCGGCAGGCTCGACCTGTTCGTCGCCCGCGTCGTCAAGGACGGCACCGGCGCCTTCGTCGAGCGCTTCGACAACGTGGTTCACGAGCGCTCACCCTGGATGGAGCAACGCGCCATCACCTTCGGCACCAACAAGCTGGTCGCCAAGGACGCCTTCCACCCCGGGCTCGCTGCCGGCACCACCAAGTTCACCCCGTGGGCGCACGTCGACACGCTGACCGGCGTCGAGCTGGTCAACGCCGCGGCCCTCAACCAGACCATGCGCGTCAGCAGCGACGCGCGCGTGCTGCAAGGGCTCGGCGTCTTCGAGCAGCGCTGCCAGTACTGCCACGGCGTTCGTGGCACGGGCGCCTCGTTCGGCTGGGACTTCGTCAAGCCAATCCCCGTACACACCTGGCGCGACGCCGAGTCGCTGCTCTACCACGTGAAATTCAGGAAGCTCGCCGGCGCCGAGCAAGGCCTGCTGATGCCGCCCCAGCCCGACACCACCATCGACGAGGTGCGGGCGCTCTGGGAGTGGATGAAGGCGGTTAGCGCCAACGAGCTGCGTCCCTACGCGCCGTAGCGCCTTGGCCCGTGCGATAGGCCTTGCCAGGCCGGCAGCGGTGTGCGACGAGGACAGCCGATCCATCGGGATCACCCGTCGAAGACCGCCGGCGCGCCCTCCTCGTGAGCCCGCGCTCAATCTTCGACGCACGAGGCCCCAAAGGCCGCGTGCGTCGATGCCGGCCGAGACGAGGGATGAACGCGCGCGCTCAGGGAGCGCCGCACCCCTCACTCGCACGTCGTCGACCTCCCGCGCCCGTGGCGGGACGCTTCGTTTGGTTCGTCGTCCTCTCGTTTCTCGGAGTCATCATGCCCGCTGCCGAACAACGCACTTCGTACCCCAAGGAGAAGACCGACGAGCTCGGCTTCCTCAAGGACGCCTTCAAGAAGGTCGAGGTGGCCATCCTCACGAGCGTCCAAGGCCTGACCGTCGCCGAGGTCAGCGACCTGCGCCGCAAGCTGCATACCGCTGGCGTCAAATTCCGCGTGGTCAAGAACACGCTGGCGAAGAAGGCGGTCGCAGGTACGCCGCTCGAGGTCATCTCGAACGACTTCAAGCAGGTCACGGCGGTCGCCTGGTCCGACACCGATCCGGTCGGCCCCGCCAAGGTGCTCACCGCGTTCAAGAAGGAGCTCGAGAAGTTCGTCATCAAGGCGGGCTTCCAGGGCGGCCAACGGCTCGATGCCGGCGGCGTCGACGCCCTCTCCAAGATGCCGTCGATGGACGAGCTGCGCGCGCAGTTGCTCGGCGTCATCAATGGCGTGCCGGCCAAGCTGCTTGCGCAGCTCAACGCGCCCGCCCAGCACCTCGTCGGCGTGGTCCAGGCCAAGAAGGACAAGGACGAGAAGGCCGCCTGAGCACGGCCGCCCGCACGCACACCGTTTCAACGTTCACGTTTCCCTAGCGTTTCCGTTCGTTCGACATTCGCGATGCCCGCATCGCACCAACCAGGAGAAGAAGACATGGCAGATCTCGCTGCACTCAAGGACCAGCTCTCCAAGCTCACGCTGATGGAGGCCTCGCAGCTCGTGAAGGACCTCGAGGAGACTTGGGGCGTCAAGGCCGCGTCGGGCGGCGGCATGATGATGGCGATGCCGATGGGCGGCGCCGCTGCGGGCGCCGCGCCAGCCGCGGAGAAGACCGAGTTCACCGTCGAGCTGACCGCCGCCGGCGACAAGAAGATCCAGGTCATCAAGGTCGTGCGCGAGCTGACCGGCCTCGGCCTCAAGGAGGCCAAGGAGCTGGTCGACGGCGCGCCCAAGGTGGTCAAGGACGGCGTGTCCAAGGCCGACGCCGAGGGCATGCAGAAGAAGCTCGAGGCCGAGGGTGCCAAGGTCACCTTGAAGTAACTGGCGGAGTCGCTTGTCTGAGAAAAAGGACCGCGTCAGCGGTCCTTTTTCTTTGCCCCCGCGTCGTCAGTGCAGGTGCGGCTCCTCCGCCAACAGCCTCGCCGCTGGCGGCCGCCCCCGTGGCGGTGGCGCCTGGGCCACCTAGTGCACCTGCTATCGTAGCAGCGTGCGTTGGCCGCTCCTCGCGCTCGTCTGTTTCTCCCTGAGCTGCGACGGCTGTCCGCTCGCGGTCGCGCCCTCCCTCTATTGCGAGTCCGTCGCCGACTGCCCGGCAGGCCGTTGCCTCGACCACGTCTGCACCGCCGTCGCCGAGGGTGAGGGCGAAGGCGAGGGTGAGGGCGAGGGCGAGGGCGAGGGCGAAGGCGAGGGCGAAGGCGAGGGCGAGGGCGAGGGCGAGGGCGAAGGCGAGGGCGAAGGCGAGGGCGAAGGCGAGGGCGAAGGCGAGGGCGAAGGCGAGGGCGAGGGCGAAGGCGAAGGCGAGGGCGAGGGCGAGGGCGAGGGTGAGGGCGAGGGCGAGGGTGAGGGCGAGGGTGAGGGTGAAGGCGACCCTCCGGTCCTGCACGCGGTTCATCCGGCAGTGGCGAGCGCGGGCAGCACCCTCCTGCTCGAGGGTACGTTCGGCTCGGGGCTCCATGAGGCAGTCTTCCCGTCTGGCGCGCGCACCGCGCTGACGAGCGGCGGTCGCCACGTGCGCATCACCGTGCCCGCGAACCCGGGCTCCGGCACCATCGTCGTCGAGAACGCCGCCGGCCAGAGCAGCCCCGTCGAGCTGCGCGCACCCGGCTTCTCCGTGCGCGTCGGCGCGTTCTTTGCCAACGAGGTGCAGGCGGACTTCGCGCGCCAGCGCTCGTCCTTGCCGAGCACCGTCGCGCACGCCGCCGTCGTGGTGGCGCGACATCACCTCTATGTCATCGGCGGCGACAACGGGCCGGCCCGCGACACCGTGCTGCGTGCGCGCATCTTCGCCGACGGCACCCTGTCCACCTTCACGGTAGCCGCCACGCTCACGACGCCCCGCACGGGCGCTTCCGCCGTGCTTGCCGGCGATCGCTTGATCGTGATCGGTGGCCAGGCGATCGCCGCGCTCTCGTCGACGGAGACCGCCACCCTGGCCACGGACGGCTCGCTGTCCGCGTTCACCGCAGGGACGTCCCTGCCCTCGACGCGGGCGCGCGCCGCCGCGGTCGTAGTCGGCGACCGCGTGCTGGTCGCGGGCGGCGACGACGGCCTGGGCGGCGTCCGCGACGACGTGCTGGCCGCGCCGCTCGACGCCACTGGCGCTCCCGGCCCGTTCACCTCGGTGGCCACGCTCGATCGCCCGCGAACCCGGCTCGGCCTGGTGGTGTCGCGGGACCGGCTGGTCGCGGTCGGCGGCAATGATGGCAGCGGCGCGCTGCGGGCGACGGCCGTCGCGACTATTGGCACCGACGGTGTGCTGTCGTCGTTCTCCGCCGGCACCGACTTGATCGACCTGCGCCAAGACGCCGCGGTCTTCGCTACCGAGCGGGCCATCTGCGCGGCCGGCGGCTCCGCCAGCGCGATCCCGCGCCTCGACGTCGAGTGCGCACCGATCGACGCGCAGGGCGCCCCTACCGCGTTCGCGCGTCACGCGTCGCTGCCGAACCCCGTGGTGGGCGCCGCCGCCGCGTTGGTCCCCGACCGCGTCTGGCTGCTGGGCGGTGAGGGCATCAACTGGCTCACCTTCGCACCGCTCGACGACGGTGCGACGCTGGCCTCTTTCGCCGCCAGCGCAGCGCTCGCCGAGGTCCGGCGTGACCCCACCTGCGCCGTACTCGACCGCTGGCTCTACGTCTTTGGCGGCTTCGACGGCGCCGGCGCCGTGGTCGATCGCATCCAGCGCGCGCGCATCCGCGAGGACGGCGCGCTCGAGGGCTTCACCCTGACCGTCATCACGCAACGTGAGCGGCGCCGGGGACACCAGCCAGCAGTGCTCCAGGGAACGCTGGTGCTTGCCGGCGGCAGCGATGGGTCGAACAGCCTGAACACGACGGAGCTGTTCCCTTTTGACGAAAACGGCGAGCTGTCGGCCGCGACCGCAGGACCGCAACTGCTCGCGCGGCGCCGCGGCCCGCGAATGGCCGTCATCGACGACATCCTGCTCGTGATCGGAGGGCGGGGCACGTCCGGTGGGGACTTCACCTACGACGCCTCGACGCTCGCCGCTGGCTTCGTCAACGCCTTCGGGGCGGGTGGCACGTCGCTGGCGGAGGGGCGTGGCTTCTATTCGAGCGCGGTGGCCGCCGACACGCTCTACGTCTTTGGCGGCAGCGAGATCGACGTCGTGGAGGGCGCGCCCGCGACCAACGGCTGGCCCGGCGTGTTCTACGGCGCCGGCTCGCTGGTGACGCCGCGCGAGAACCACGCCGAGGCGTTCGCCGGCGGCAAGGTCTGGCTGTTCGGCGGCTTCGATGCCGACGGGCAGATCTCGGCCGTCGAGGCCGCGCCGATCACCGAGCTTGGTCTCGACGCCTTCGCGGAGGTGTCAGGCCTGTCGCCACCAACGAGCGCTCGCACCGGTGGCTGCGCGATCCGCCTGGGTGACTACGTCCATCTCATCGCCGGCTCGGGCGGCGGCGACAACGCGCTCACCGCGTTCTCCGCGCGCCTGATCGACTGACGGCGAGGCGCGGCACGCGAGCCGGGGCGGGACGCTCACGTCACGAGCCGAGCTGGTAGACGGCGAACGACTGCACCCGGATGGCCGTGAAGGCCGCACGCAGGGCGACCCCGCCGGACACCGGCGTTCGCCCGTCCGCGATGATCGCCTGTCCCACGACGGTGCACGCCGTCTCGAGATCGGCCACCACGATCATGGTCAAGGGCACGCCATCAGTCGATGGGGTCGTCGCCGTGTCGTACGGCGTGCCGCCGACGTTGTTGATGAGCGGTGCGAGGCGCATCTGCGGGCTGCCCGTCAGCGTGCCGACCGTGCAAACCAGCCCGTCGACGGGCCCGGTCATCGCGACGCCGACGCCAGCGTTGGCGGTGGCGCTGCCGCGGCTTGCGATGACGAGCCGCGCCTCGATCGCAAGCCGCTGCCCAGAGAAGCCGGTGGCAACCAGCACGTCGGAAGCCGAGTCGTCGGCGTGTACCAGCTCGTCACCGATGACCGACCAGCCGCCAGGGCCACTCCACGCGCCCATGCCCGCGTCGAAGGCGTCGAAGAACAACAGCCGATCGCCGGCTGCGGCTGGCCGCGGATCACAGGAGTCGCCGAGGCCGTCCCCATCGCCGTCGCCCTGGCCCGCGTCGGCGGCCATTGGGCAGGCGTCGCAGTCATCGGGAACCCCGTCACCGTCCTCGTCATGCCCACCGCACGGGTCGCCCTCACCCTCGCCCTCGCCCTCGCCCTCACCCTCACCCTCACCCTCACCCTCACCCTCACCCTCGCCCTCGCCCTCGCCCTCACCCTCACCCTCACTCTCGCCCTCACCCTCACCCTCGCCCTCGCCTTCACCGCTCGAGGGAGCGCTCGTGCACCGTCCATCGGCGCATCTGTGGCCGCTGATGCAGTCGTGCTCCTGATCGCAGGCCTTGCCCTCGAGCTCCACGGTGCGCGGACATGCCGTCGCGATCACTGCCAGCGCTGCCGCGCTGCAGAACAGAAGTCCAGTCACACGCACGTCGACGACAGTAGCACTCCGGTGCCCTGCGGCGGCGTACCATGGGGCATGTGCCGCGCGCTCCTGGTCCTGCCGCTGCTGGCCACTGCCGCATGCCCGCCGCCGCCTGCGACCGAGGCGCTGTGCGGCGTCTGCGTCGAGGAGAAATGTCACGACCTGGCGGCGCGCTGCGCCGAGGACGGTGACTGCGGGTGCGTCGCCTCGTGCTTCGGCGGCGCGGGCGTGCCTGGCATCGACGCCTGCGTCGAGCAGTGTGGCCTCGTCGAGCGGCCCGCGCTCTTCTTCGACGTCGAGGAGTGCGCTGCGGCCGCCTGCCCCGACGCCGAGGACGAGTGCGCCACGCCGGCCGGCTATGTCCCGCCCGACGACGGCACCGTGCTCACCACCGACGCGCCGATCGGCGGCGGCACGCTGGCCGACTGCGGCATCGACCCGGCGTTGCCGTTCGACCCCTCCTCGTCAGTGCTGCAGTTGCAGTCGATCGACGGCGCCGTATGCGTGCGGCTCGAACGCAGGGACGACGGCCCGGGCCAAGCCGCCAACACCGCCTGGACGCTGCTGCGTGCGCGCCTCGGGCCGCTCGGCACCGTCGCCGACGTCGAGGACGCCGCCGCGCTCTGCTGGTACTCGAGCCACCACAACTTCGCCGACTGGGCCCACGTCTGGACCGGCACGCGCCGCCACGACCTCCATCTCGAGGAATTCGGCTGGGGCGGCGTGCGCAGCTACGCGCTTCACACCTTCGAGGCAGGGCCCCTCGACGGCGCTTGCGCGCCCACCGCCGATGGCACCGCGCCGGTCGGCGAGCCGCTCGCGCTGTTCCCGGTCGGCGGTTGAGCCTGTCTCAGCGCACGATGGCGATCTGGTCGGGCTCGGCGACGATGATCTCGGGCCCGCGGTAGGTCGTCACCTTGCCCTGCACGCGTACCTCACGTCCCTGGAATGCGCTCGCGGGGGCGAGCCCCTTGGCGACGAAGCTCGCCTCGTTCTTCTTGAAGATGACGGCGGTGAACGGCGGCCGCGCCTCGTCGGCGAAGCGAAGCTGCACGCGGCGGTCGCTGACGTTGGTGGCCGCCACGCGGCCGATGATGACCGCCTCCTTGCCGACGACGTGCAGCGCTTCGCCCGGCGAACACTCGGGCAAGCCGAGCGCGTTCGGCTGGATGAAGCCGGTCTCGCCGAGGGCGAGCTGCACCTCCACCCAGGTCGGTCCGTCGCGCTTGCCGCCGATGCCGGCGGCGCCGAGCTCGCCGACGGCGAACACGCGATCGCCGCGCCCCACACGCCGCAGCACCTTGGAGCGGCCGTCGCGCGCCGCATGGATGGTCGCCTTGGTGACGACGTCGGCGGCGTAGATGCGGCTTTGCGCCCAGTCGCGGCGGAACAGCTTGGCGTAGTAGCCGGCCACCTTGGGGTGGCCGACGACGACGCCGACCTCGCGGTTGCCCTTGAAGCTGTTCTCGGTCCAGTTGATGGAGCCGACGAACACCTCCTTGTCGTCGATGATCACGCCCTTGGCGTGGATCTTCTCCAGGTGCGTGGTCTCGAGGTTGATGACCTTGGCGGCGATGTCGAGGCCCTCGGTGCGCGCCAACTCGTTGAGCCAGGCCACGGTGTCGTCGTTGTCGCGGTCCTCGTCGCCCTGCACGTTGTACCAGGTGGAGTCGAGCAGCACGCGCACCTGTACGCCGCGTCGCGCCGCCTTCACCACCGCCTGCAGCGGCAGGTTGGGCGCGTTGTCGGCGTCGTCGCGCTCCTCGCTATCGGGATCCGAGCTGTCAGCCTTCTTGCCCCAGCGCCGGCGGATGCTGTTCTGCTCGACGTAGAGCGTCTTCTTGGCGCGCCCCATCATGCCGATGATGGCCGAGCGCTCGTTCAGGCTGGTGTCGGGCGAAAGCACCAGCTCGAGGTTCATGGTGTCGTCGACCACCAGTGGCTTCACCGGGTCGGGATACTGCCCCCGGTGCAGCTCCTCGTCGGGCGTGAAGTCGGCCTTGCGGTACGGCAGGCCGTAGGCGTCGTCGGGAGCGGCGTCGATGGCGATGACGTCGGCCGAGACGCCGCGGCGGAAGTCGGCATCCCACACCTCGCGCAACTGCTTGACGAAGTGCGGCTCCTCGACGTGCACCATCCAGCCGCGGTTGCCGAAGGAGGTGAACACCGGCACGCCGGTGCGCCCGAAGTTCTCGGTGCCGACGATGGCCAAGCGCTCGTCCACCAGCACGTACTTCGAGTGGTCGAAGCGGTAGCGCGGCTTGAGCTTGCTGCCCTTGGGGGTGGCCAGGAAGTAGACGCCGACGCCCGCCTTGAAGGCGCGGTCAACCAGCCAGCGCTCCTGATCGGCGATGCCGCCGACCGGCGAGCCCTCGAGGAACACCGTGACATCGACGCCGCGGCGCTTGGCCTTGATCAGCTCCTCCACGATCTTCGGGTTGGTCATCTCGTAGATGCGGACGCGCAGCTCCTTGGTCGCCGACTGGATGGCGCTCACCAGCTCGGCGTAGTTGTTGTCGGGCGCGCTGGTCGCCTTGACCTTGGCGCGCACGCGCAACGGGCGCACCACGAAGCGCGACTGCCCGGCGATCTCGATCCGGTGGGTCTCGTCCTCGCCGAGCAGCTTGCGCGAGAAGCCCGAGTCCCAGTCGGCGGCCGTGTCGGTGTCCAGCAGCGCGCGGCCCTGCTCGTCGCGATCGCGCGCCAGCACCTGCCCCTTCCAGCCGTAGAAGCTGGTCTTCTTGAGGCGCACCGCCGGGCCCTTCCACGGCAGCCCGGCCAGCGCGCTGTCGTCGAAGTAGCCCTCCTTCGACACCTCGTAGGGCACGAAGTCGATCACTGCCCCGGCGTCGTCGAGCAACGCCACCGCGCCGTGCTCGGCCGGCAGCAGCAGGAAGGCGCCGCCCTGCAGGTCGTCGACGTCGGGGCGGGTGTCGGTCGCCTCGTAGGCCGGCAGCGCGCCGAACACCTGCAGGAAAGCGTCAGCCGAGGCGGCGAGCCAGATCTCGCCGCCGGGCGGGATGACCGCGCCCTCGGGTAGCTTGAGCGCCGCCTGCGCTCGCGCGCGCAGCGCGCCGCCGGCGCCACTCTCGGAGGTGCCCTCGTCGACGGGCGCGCCCTCCACGGCCGTGCCCTTCTTGCGCTTGACCGCGAAGGCCTCGGAGAGCGCGAAGCCGGCGACGTTGGCGGGGCGCTTCGGATCGGTGTTGATCAGACGCACGGCGCTGTCCGGCTCGGGCGCGCCGGCCAAGAGGCCGTCGAAGTGGACCCCCGAGATGCGCACCGGCGAGCCCGCGAGGGCGGCGCCGGACGCGACCAGGGGCAGGAGCAAGGCGGCCGGGATCTGCAAACGCACGGCGCAGGTGTACCGGAAAACACCGTGCCGTCGCACCCGGCGACCGCGCGCCCGGTCCCAAGATGGTGTCCGGGACACCGCCGGTAGGGATCGAGCGTCCGTCGGGTGGGTTCGCTAGGATTGCGTCGACGTCATGGCGCGCCCCGGCCCCCTGCTCAGGCTCGTAGGTTCGCTCGAACGCCGCCGCGGTGGGCGGCCGTTCCAGCTCTCGTTGGCGCTCTTGCGCGCCGGCGCGGCCTCGCCGCTGGCGCTCAGCCGGCAAGCGGCGAGCGGGCCGCGGGCCTACGTGCTCGGCGCCGGTGAGCGCGTCGATCTGGCGGTGCCGAGCGCAGGCAACGCGCCGCTGATGCCGCGCCATTTGGCCGTGATCGCGGTGCCGCGCGCCGACGGCGTCTTGCTGCGCGGTGTCTCCCTTCACCCCGAGCGCGAGCTGCAGGTGGCGCCGGCGCCGGTCGGCCGTGAGGCCCCCGTGCCGAGCCCGGACGCCCCCGCGGCGGGCGGCGCCGTGGCGCGCGGCGCCATGTGCATGCTGTTCGACGGCCTGCGCCTCGACGTGCGCGCCGAGCTCGAGAGCCCGCCGCCGGGAAGCGAGGACGGCGGCGACACCGGCATCCTCGAGGTCTTCCCGGTGGGCCAACAGCTCGCCTTCTTCGCGGGCGCCGGCGTGCGCGCGGTCGGCGACGTGGTCGCGTCGGTGGCCGGCCCCGACGGCGGCGGCCACGCGGTGCCGGCGCTGGTGCTGTCGCAGGAGGAGCCACCGCCCGCGGGCGGCGCCCTGCTGCTGCGCACGCGCCTCGGCGTCCACAGGGTCGAGGTCACCGACGACGAGCTGCGCCGAGGCCTGTTGATCGGGCGCTCACGCCGCTGCGTGCTCGGCCGCGGCTTCGACGAGAACGACGGGCTGTCTCGGGTGCATGCGCTCGTCATCGCGCTCGACGACGGCGTGTACGCGCTCGACCTGGCGAGCCGCTACGGCCTGCGCGACGTGTCGCGGCCGAGCCGCCTGGTGCCGTCCGCGCGCCTCGACGACGGCGTCGGCTGCTTGGTCTACGGCGCCGGCCACCTCACCTTCGAGCCCTGACGGGACATCGCAGAATCGGCTGCGGCTGCGTTGGCCGGCTGCGGTGCTCGCTCACATACCTGCGTATGTTCGCTTCGCTCCTCGCCGACCGCCTTGCCTCGCTCGATTCTGCGATGTCCCTAGCGCGGTCAGCGGGCGGTCGCGACCGCCTGCGCCCACAGCTCGAGGGGACCGAGCGGCGCCTCGAACGCCACGAACGGCGTGCCGTCGACCATGATCACGCTGGTCTCGAACAGCACGAACGGCACGACCATGTCGGGCAGCGTCAGATCGCCGCCGGCCCCGATCACGTCCCAGGTCGTGCCACCGTCGAAGACGCGCGCCCGCACCAGGTCCGTAGCAGTGCCGCCCGGGATCACCACCGACGTCCTGCCTGCCGTCGGCACGTCCTCGATGAGGAAGGCGCCCTCGGGCGGTGCCAGCAGCTCGCCGACCTCCATCAGCGGCGACAGCTCGCCGCTGACCTGCGCGAAGCTCGCAATCGAATCGCCGAAGTAGACGGCATGCACGGCGCAGCGGCGGGGCGCGCCCTCGAGCGCCGCCGGCGGCGCCAACGCCACCAACTGCTCGCCGCGCGAGTCCTCCTCCGTACCGTACAGCGAGCTGATGCCGGCGGGCAGGAACAGGCCGGCGTCGACGCCACAGACGGCGAAGGCGCGCGCGTTGGCCCCGGCGGGCGGCGCCGACACGCGCAGACCAACGCGCAAGGACGGCGACGCGCTCGGCGTCAGCGCCAGGTCGGGGAAGGCGTAGTAGTCGGGCACCAGCTCACCGACGTCACCGTCGCCGTCGACGTCCTCGACGCCGTCTGCGGCGTCGCCGTCGACCACCAACGGCAGCGCCTCGAGCAGGCCGGCGCCGTCCGCGAGCACGTCCATGCCCTCGGTCTGAGCGGCGAGATCGAGCGCCAGCTCCACGGGATCGGCGCCGAACGCGATGGTGAGCAGCAACTGCTGGTCGTAGCGGCCCTCGTACGCGAGCACGGGACCGGGGCCTGGCGGCGCGGTCACGAGCGCCTCGGGCTTGACGTCCTGGAAGCCGACCACCGGCACGGTGCCGTCGAGCATCACCGATGCGGGCAGCGCGGTCGGCAGATCGCCGATGAGCGGCAGGCCGATGACGGCGGCGAAGGGCGGCCCGAACAGCGTCGCCGGGGTCGCCTCTGCCGCCGAGGTGGCCGCGGGCAGCGCCAGCGAGACGCCGGTGTCGCCAAGCTCGTCGCCGGTGCCGTTGACGGTGGCGCGGAAGCCGGCCGCGCTGGTCTGGTCGACGACCGGGGCCAGCGGCAGGCGCAGCCGGTCGGGCGCGCCGGCGAGCGCGCCGACGAGCGCGACGCCGCGGCCGTCGACGCTCCGAACCGCGACCACGTCCTCGTCGGGAGCGAGCACGCCGACGGCGTACACGCCCGACGCGTCCGTGAAGCCAACCGAGGTGGTGCCGAGGAAGACGGTAGCGCCGGCGACGGGTGCGCCGCTACCGCCGTCGACGGCAATGACCACCAGCGCGCCCGCCGGGCGCGCGCGCACGCGCACTGTCAGCGTCGTGTCGCCAAACGCGACCGGGAAGTCGCCGGCCGTGTCCGCCGTCAGCGTGGTGATGGTGGCCGCATTCGCGTTGGTCATGGTCGTCACCGGCGTGATGGGACCGGGCACCGGGCGCCCATCGGCGTCGAAGCCCTGGGCGCGCAGTTGCACGCTCTCGCCGACCAGCAGCACCAGCTCGCATGCGCCCGGGCACGCGCCCTGCGGCGTCGCGACGACGACGGCGGCGGGTGCCACGGCGGCGGGCGCATCGACGCAACGCCCGCCGTCGCAGACGTCGCCGCCGCTGCAGTCGGCGCTGGCGCGACAGGCGGGCGCCTCCACGCAGCGGCCGGCGACGCACTCGAGGCCGTCGCCGCAGTCGTCGGCGCTGCACGGCACGGCCGGCCGGCAGTGCCCGTCGACGCAGCGGTCGGCGCCGCACTCGGCGTCGATGTCGCACAGCGGCCGCTCCTCGCAGCGGCCAAGCTCGTTGCACGAGAAGTTCGCATCGAAGCAGTCGTCGTCCTCGGCGCAGGGGGTAAACGCGGTGCAGCGGCCGGCGTCGCAGAAGAAGTCACCGGGCGGGCAATCCTCGTCGACCGCGCACTGCGGATCGAGGCAGACGTTCTCCTCGCAGATGCCCCCGAGGCACATGAAGTCGCCCAGGCAGCGCTGCCGGCACTCGCCCTCGACGCACACCTGCAACACGCCGCCGAGGATGGCGCACTGCTCGTCGACCAGGCACGGCGTGCGGCAGACGCCGTCACTGCAAAGTTGCCCCTGCTCGCAGTCTTCCTCGGTGAAGCACGGGTGGCGATCGGCGCATTGGCCGTCGTCGCAGATGCGCACGCCGCACTGCAGGTCGAAGGTGCAGTCGGCGTAGCCGCAGACGCCGTCGGTGCAGACGCGTCCGTCCGCGGTGCCGTCGAGCACGCACTGCTCGTCGCTCTCGCACGGAGGCGGCGGCGGCGTCGGGGGCTCGACGAAGGTGCACACCTCGTCGACGCAGGTGAGCCCGGCGGCGCAGGGCCCTTTGGCGCACGACTCACCGTCGAGCGCCAAGGGGTGGCACGCCGCGGCGACCAGCAGAGCAAGGACCAGGAAGGGGACGCGCGCGTTCATGTTCGCCTCACTCACCACACGAGCCGCGGCAGCTCGGCGCTCAAGACCTGCCGATCGAGGGTCGCCGCGACGCTGGCCGCCGCACGCAGCGCGTGCGCTGCCGGCAGCTCGATGGCCACCGCGTCGACGTCGTCGCTGTTGTCGCCCTCGTTGCCCGACAGCGCCGCCAACAACTGCTCGAGCGGCGGGCGGCGGCGCGGGAACTCACGCAGCGCGAAGGCGCCGGGCGTGAGGCCGCCGGCCGCGACCGCCGCGTCGAGCGCGGGCAAGAAGCCGCCGAGGTCGTCGATCAAACCGCGCTCCTTGGCGTCGGCGCCGCTCCAGACGCGGCCGTGCGCCAGCGGCTCGAGCTTGTCGAGCGGCAGCTTGCGCCCCTGGGCCGCCTTGCCGGTGAAGTCCGCATAGATGCGGTCGAGCTCACCCTCGAGCCAAGCACGGGCGCGCTCGCTGTAGGGCTCATCGGTCGAAAAGAAGCTGGCGTCGACGTCGTCACCGCTCTTGACCGTCTCGAAGCCGACGCCGACCTTGTCCCACATGCCGGCGGTCACCACCTTGCCACCGAAGACGCCGATGCTGCCGGTCAAGGTGCCGCGGGAGGCGAACACGCGATCGCCGCCCATGGCGACGAAGTAGCCGCCCGACGCTGCCAGGTCGCCCATCGAGACCACCACCGGCTTGCCGTTCTCCCTTGCACGCGCCACCTCGCGCCAGATGGTGTCGGAGGCGACGTAGGAGCCGCCCGGACTGTCGACGCGCAGCAGGATGGCCGCCACGTCGTCGTCGGCAGTGGCGCTCCTGAGCGCCGCGCTCACGGTGTCGCTGCCGAACGACGACTCGCCCGACAGCGGGTCCGCCGTCGAGCGCCCGCGCGTCACCGGCCCGTGCGCCACGATCAGCGCCACCGCGCGCCCGGTGGTCGCGCGCGTCGGCAGCGAGGCGCGCTCTGCGTACTTGTGCAGCCACAAGTAGCGGGGCGTGGCACCGGCGCCGAGCGCGCCCGACTGCACCAGGCGCGTCTGCAGCGCCGCCTGCATTTCGTCTCGATAGCCGAGCTTGTCGACGAGGCCGCGCTCGTGCGCCTGCTGCGCCGACAGCGGGCCACCGCTCAAGAGCGTGTGCACGCCCTCGGCGCCGCCGAGCTTCGGGCGACCCTGCGCGATGTCGTCGACGAGCTGGCGCTCGAGGCTCGCCAGCAGCGACGTCATGGCCTCGCGGTGCGCCTCGGTCAGCGTCGACTGCATGTATTGGTTGGCGGCGTTCTTGAACTCCTTGCGCTGCGAGATCTCGGGCACGATGCCCGCCTTGTCGAAGGCGCCGCGCAGGAACATGGCCTCGCCCGCCGCGCGCGTCAGGTTCAGCTCGCCCGAGGGTTGCAGCCACACCTCGTCGAAGGCGGTGGCGAGCGCGTAGCCCGAGGTGCCGGGCGACATCTCGCCGAAGGTCTCGGCGTAGGCCACCGCCGGCTTGCCCGAGGCGCGGAACTCGGCGATGGCCTCGCGCAGCTCCTGCGCGGTCGCGAGCCCCTGCCCGCTGCCACCCACCCTGGCCACCAGGCCCACCACGTCGTCGTCGTCCTTGGCGGCGCGCAGCGCGAGCAGGGCGTCGAGCAGCGTGCGCCCTTCGCCGCCGAGCAGCGCCGGGGCGCCGGCGCCCTCGTCGAGCGCTTGCTCGAGGTCGAGCTCGAGCACGGTGCCAGACGAGACGGTGGCGGGCAGGCTGACGAAGCACAGCGGCGCGCACAACGCGACCGGCAGGAGCAGCAGCAGCACGAGCACTATCAGGCCGGCGCGCGATCGGCGCTCCTTGCCGGGGCGCCCTGCCGGCGCGGGCGGCGGCGGCGTTTGAGCCGGCTGCTGCGGAGCGGGTGCCGAGGCGGGCGCAGAGGCTGGCTCAGAGGCGGGCTCGGAGGGCATGCGCTGGAGCAAACCACACCTCTTCCCCGAGCGCATCCGAGGGGCTAGGTGGAGCGGGACAACTGGGAACGCTTGCGGGGTTACGGGAAGCCGGTGGGAAGCCGGCGCGGTTCCGCCACTGTGAGCGCGGCCGGGACGTCGGCGCGGGGACGACCCCCGCGCAGCCACTGGTGCCAGCCGGCGCTGGGAAGGCGACGCCCCCTGGTGACGACGTCGAGCGAGCCTCGACGGCGCCGCCCCGCGCGAGCCAGGAGACCGACCTCGCACGGAGCGGTGGACCATTGCCCGCGAGAACGGGGTGGCCACGTTCATCCTCCCGGCGTCGGCTGCATGGTGCCGCCGTCGTCGGTGTGGAGCTCCGCACGCCCCCCAGGCGAGGAGCACATGATCCGTCCCAACAACAACCCCCGTGGCCTCCAAGGTCTCGCGCTCGCGTTCGCAGCCTTGCTCGGCGTCGGCGCCGCCTGCGTGCCGCCGGCTGCCGAAGGTGAAGGCGAGGGCGAAGGTGAAGGCGAGGGCGAGGGCGAGGGCGAGCCACCGGACTGCGACGATCCGGTGCTCGGCGGCTTCGTGCTCGCGCCCGGCTATGCGGTGGTCGAGAGCGGCGTTTTACCCGCCGACGTCGCCTTCGCAGGCTTCTCGGTGCCCCCGTCGGCGCCGCCTCGCCTGTTCGCCATGCGCGCCGACCTGATCGCCTACGACTTCGGCGAGCTTTCGGCCCTGGCCGCCGAGCCCGCCCCGCTCTTCGACGTGCTCGCCGACACCGACCAGGCGCTGGCGCCGGGCGCCGACGCCTTCCCGAGCTTCCTGGTGGTCGGCAAGGGCGCCACCGCGAGCGGCTACACGCGCGCCAGCGACTTCGGCGGCAACGTCGGCGCCCACCTGCTCGGCGACGGCACCACTTCCTACCTCGACGCGCCGGCCAACTTCTCGGCCGCCTACCTCGACGACCAGCTTGTCGTGAGCGGCGGCGGCCTGGCCGCCGTGCAGGCGGGGCTCGGCCTGTACGTCGCCGGCGATGGCACGCCCTTCCAGCTCGCCGCGCTCGGAGCCGACGCGGTCGCGAGTGGCTACCTGGCGGCCACGGACACCGGCGTCGTGGTAGCCGGCCGCTTCACGGCCGACAACGAGCTGTTCGCGCTCGCGCCCGGCGACGTCGACGACGTGCTCGCCGGCGGCCCCGCCATCGATCTCGGCACGCACACGCCGTTCCTCACCGGCTCCTATGGCGCGCTCGCCGGCTTCGGCGACGCGGTGGCCATCGCCACCTACGACGCCTCTACCTGGCTCGCGACCGGCCTGGTCGACGTCGCGCTGCCGGTCGCCGGCGGCGCGGTCACGCCGGGGTCGCCGGTGCCGGTGCTCAGCCAAACCCAGGGCTGCACGACCGCCATGCCGTTCGTGGCGTCGCTGCAAGACGACGTCGTGGTCGGTCTGACGCTGCCGAGCGGTGTGGCCGTGGTGCGGATCACGCGCGAGTGACCGCGAGCAACGCCGCGGCGGCGCTCCTGTGCACGCTGGTGGCCGGCCAGGCCGGCGCACCGAGCACCACGGTGAGCGCGCCGCGGCCCGCCGACCTCGACGACGCCAAGGGAGCCCTTGCCGGCGACGCGCTGTCGCTCGCCGCGCCCGAGGACGCGCTCGCCGCGCTCGGCGCCGTGCTGCTGCACGACGGCGGACCGTTCTCGCCGAGCCGCGCCTCGGTGCGCGGCCTGTCGGGGCCGCGGCTCGCGGCCTCGTTCGACGGGCTTGCGGTCGACGATCCGGCCGGCGTGCACGTCGACGCCGCGCTCTTGCCCTGGGCGTTCGCCGATCAGGTGACGCTCGAGAGCGGCGCCGGCGGCGCGCTCGGCGCCTCCCTCGGCGGTGCGGTGCGCCTGGGGCGCGCCGCGCCCGAGACCCCGAAGCTGCGCGCCCGGCTGCTGGTCGGCGACCTCGCCACCGCGCGCGCGCAGGGCATGCTGACGGCGCCCCTGGCCGAGGGGGCCGTCACCGTGGGCGCCGACGCCGCCACCACGCGGGGCGACTTCACGTTCCTGCCGGCAGGCGCGGCGCCCGCACCTCCACCAAGCGCGACCCGCGACGACGCGCTGGTGCGCAGCAACGACGACCACCGGCGCGCGAGCGCGCTCTTGTCCGCGCGTGGTCGGCTCGGCGAGCTGTTGGTCGACGCCACGCTGTTCGGCGCCGGGCACGAGGGCGGCATCCCCGGCTTCGCGCTCGCGCCCACGCGCGGGCTGCGCGGTGAAGACGGCCTCGTCGCCGGGCGGGTGGGCGCGCGCGTGCCGGTCGGCGGGGCCAGCCTGGGCGCCGCCGTGAGCGCGCGCGGCGCGCACCGCGCCACCGAGGGGCCAGCCGACCCGCGCTCGGCGGTACAGAGCGCCGCCGCCGACGTAGCGGTGACGGCGGCGCGCGTGCCGCTCGGCGATGGCGTCGACGCGGACCTCCAGGGGCACGGCGCGACGGCAGGCGCGCGCGCGGGCGACGTCGAGCATCGACGGGTGCTCGCGGGCGCAGGCCTGGCGGCGCGCGCGCGCCTCGGCCCGGTGCGCCTGGCAGTGCGCGCCGAGGGCGACGCGCCCACGGACACGCGCCCGCTCATCGCTGGCGAGGCGCGCATCGAGGTGGGCGAGGCGCTCGCGGCCTCGCTCGGCGTGGCGCGCGCCGAGCGGGCGCCATCGCTCGAGGAGCTGTACGCGCCCACCGGCCTGGTGCTCGGTAACCCGGCGCTGTCGCCCGAGCGCGCGCACGACGTCGAGGCCGCGCTCGCCTACCGACCCGGCCGCGTGGTGTCGGCGCGCGCCGTCGCCTTCGCGGGCGTGATCGACGACGCCATCGCCTACGTCAACCAAAACGCCTTCGAGGTGGCGCCCATCAACACCGGCGCCGCTTTGCGCGCGGGGCTCGAGAGCTTCGTCGCGGTCGAGCCGTCCTCCTGGTGCGCCGTCGCCAGCACCATCACGCTGCTCGCCTCGAGGGTCGACGCCACCGGCGCGCCGCTGCCGCTGGCGCCGCCGTGGACCAGCAGGCTCGCGCTGCGCGCCGGCGAGGCGACGGGCGCGAGCGTGCAGGCGGTGCTGCGCGCGCGCGGGCCGGCGGCCTCGAACGCCTTCGGCACGCTGGTGGCGCCGGCGTTCGCGCTCGTCGACGTGGTGGCGCGCGCGCCGCTCGCGCCCGGCCTGTGGATCTCGGGCGCGCTCGTCAACGCGCTCGACGTGCGGGACGCGCGCGACCAGAACCAGTTGCCGCTGCCCGGGCGGCTGTGGCTGGTCGGCCTGGAGGTGGTCCCGTGAGCCGCGTGGACGCGGTCCTGCTGCTCGGGGTGGTGGCGCTCCAGCCCGCCTGCCCGCTCGAGGCGCCGCGCTGCGAGCAGCGCTGGGCGGCGTCCATCCCGCTCGGCACCGTGCCGAACGACGTCGCGCTCGGCGAGTGCGGCGGCGCTCCCGTGGCGCTCGTGCCCGCCTCCGGCGACGCGCGCCTCGACGTGCTCGAGCTGCCCTGCGGCGAGCTGCGCGCCTCCGTGCTGTTTGCGCCGGAGGGCGAGCGCGCCGCCACCCCCTGGGCGGTCGCCGTCGACGGCGAGCGCGCCTGGGTGACGCTGCAGGGCCACGACGAGGTGGCCCTGGTCGACTACTGCGCGGGCGAGGTGCTCGCGCGCGTGCGTGCCGCCGAGGTGCTCGAGCTGGTGGAGCCGCTGCGCTTGTCCGCGCCGCAGGACGTCGACGGCGACGGCACCCCGGAGATCGAGGTGCGGCGCATGCTGCCGCGCGCCCCCCAGGCGGTGGTGGCGGCCGGTGGCGTCGCCGTGCTCGCCTACACCAACCTGCTCGAGCCCGGTCTCGCCGTCGACCGTCCGCCGGTGCTCGGCCCCGGGCTGTTGGCGCGCTTCGACGGCGAAGCGACCTCCTTTGCTCCGCACACGGTCGTGCTGCCGTGCACCAACCCCCAGGGCCTCGCCTGGCACGACGAGGCCCTCTGGGTCTCCTGCACCGGCCCGCTCGGCCCGACCAACGACGCCACGGTGGCCGCGCTGGGCGTGGGCGCGCTCGTGCGCGTCGATCCGGTGACGCTCGCGACGCTCGAGGAGGTCGCGGCCGGCTCCTTCGCGCCCGGCACACCGGCGATCCTCGACACCGTGCTGTCTGGCGAGGTGCTGGTGGTCGGCAGCCTGCTGCGCCCCGCGCTCGCGCGCGTCGCCGATGGTTGGCTCGTCGAGACCGCCATCGGGGGGGCCGCCGTCGATTCGATCTTCGAGTGCGCCCGCATGGACGCGGCGGTCGGCGCGCGCGCCGTCTGCACGCACTTCTCGGGCGATCGCCTGCTGGTGGTCGACGACCCGATCGACAGCCTGCACGTCGCCGCCGAGCTGCCTGTCGGCGCCGGCAGCGCGGTGTTCCGCGGCGCCCAGGCGGTGGCGCTCGGCACCCCGGCCGCGCGCGCGCGCGGCGTCGGCGCCGCGGTGGTGCTCGGCCTGTCGGCCGAGCTGGCGCTCTTGCCCGTCGAGGTGCTGCCGTGAACCCGTTGTTGCTTACGCTGTCGCTGCTCGCGTCCCCCGGCCCGGCCGGCACCGTCGCCCCCTTCGACGCCTCGAGCCGCAAGCCCCAGCTCTTGCTGCCGGACGGTGCAGCGGCGCCACGCGAGCCCAAGCGCATCGTCTCGCTCGCGCCCGTCGTCACCGAGACCTTGTTCCTGCTCGGACGCGGCGAAAACGTCGTGGGCGTCACGCGCTACTGCGACACGCCGGCGGCCGCGCAGGCGCTGCCCAAGGTGGGCGGCTACGTCGACGTCAGCCTGGAGCGCGTGTTGGCGCTTCGCCCCGACCTGGTCATCGCCATGCCGAGCCTCGGCCAGCGCGAGCTGTTGGAGCGCCTGCGCGGCGCCGGCATCCCGGTGCTCGCCGGCTTCGGCGACTCGCTCCGCGAAGTGCATGAGCTGGTGCGAGCGCTCGGCGATGTCACCGGCAGCGCGGCGCGCGCCAGTACCATGCTCGACGAGCTCGATGGGGCGCTCGCGCGCTTCGCCAAGGCCCGCCCCGGCACCGGCGCCGGTCGCGTGCTCGCGGTGGTCGGCGTCGAACCCGTGGTGGTCGCGGGCCCAGGCACCTTCATCGCCGAGATCCTGACCGCTGGCGGCGCTGCCTCCGCCGTCGAGCCCGGCGCTCCTCAATGGCCCACCTGGCCGCTCGAGCGCCTGTCGCGGCGCCACGTCGACCTGATCCTGGTCGCCGCCGGACCCGACACCGAGCGCGCGCTCACCCGCGTGCTCGAGTCGTCCCTGCCCGCCGCACAGCGCCCACGCGTGGTGGGCGCGCCCACGCCGCTGTTGATGCGGCCAGGACCGTCCATCGCGCGCGACCTCGAGACGCTGACGCGCCTCTTGGCGCCGCCCGGCGGTCCACCGTGAGCCAGGCACCGCTCTCGCCCGCCCGCCGCCGCCGCACGCTGCTCGTGCTGTGCGCCGCGCTTGGCGCCGCCCTGCTGCTCGCGGTGCTGGTCGGCCCCGACGAGGTCGGGCTCGGCGTGCTCCACGAGCCCGAGCTCCTGCGCCTGCGCGTGGCACGCGTGCTGCTCGCCGCCGTCGTCGGCGCCGGCCTCGCCGCCACCGGCAGCGCGCTGCAGGCGACGCTCAACAACCCGCTCGCCGACCCCTACGTGCTCGGCGTCTCGGGTGGCGCGGCCATGGGCGGTGCGCTCGCGGTAGCGCTCGGCGCCGGCGCCGCCGGGCTCGGGCTGCACGCGGCCGCCGCCGTCGGTGCCTTCGGCGCCACCGCGCTGCTCGCGTGGTTCCTGGCGCGCGACCGCGGCGGGCGCGCGGAGACGCCCTTGCTGGTCGGCGTCAGCCTGAACGCGTTTTCCTGGGCGCTGGTCTCGCTGGTGCGTGCCACCGTCTCGGCCAGCAAGACGCAGACCTTGTCGGTGTGGCTGGTCGGCAGCATCGGCTACCCCTCGCCGCGCGACCTCGCCATCGCCGCCGTGGTCACCGCCGTCGGCGTCGCGCTCTTGGTGTGGCGCGCCGGCGATCTCACGCTGCTGCGCGCCGGCGAGGACGAGGCCAGGCGCCTCGGCGTCGACGTTGCGCGCGTGCGGCTCGTCATCTACGGCGCCGCCTCGCTGTTGGTGGGCGTGGCCGTCTCGACCAGCGGGGTCATCGGCTTCCTCGGCTTGATCGCGCCCCACGCGGTGCGGCTGACCATCTCCCGTGACGAGCGGCTGGCGTTGCCGGCCGCCGCGCTGGTCGGCGCGGCCGCGCTGGTCGCCTTCGACGCCCTCGCGCGCGGGTCGTTTGCGCTGTTCGACAGCGAGATCCCGACCGGCGCCCTGTGCGCCGTCATCGGAGCGCCGCTGTTCGCGCTCGGCCTGTGGCGCAAGGTGGTCGGCGCCGGGGGCCAGCCATGAGCCTCTCGCTCGTCGACGTCGAGGTGCGCGGGCGGCTCCGCCCCACGTCGCTCTCGCTGCACCCCGGCGCGCTGGTCGCCGTGGTCGGCGAGAACGGCGCCGGCAAGAGCACGCTGCTCGACGTGCTCGCGGGCGTGCTCGCGCCCGACGCGGGCTCGGCCACGCTCGACGGCGCGCCGCTCGCCTCACTCACGCCACGCGACCGAGCGCGCGCCATTGCCAGCTTGGGCCAACGCCTGCCGAGCTGCGACGAGCTCACCGTCGAGGAGCGCATCGCCCAGGGGCTTGCACCGCGCCGTGGCCACGCGCTGCTCGACGAGCCGACCCGCGCGCGCGCGCGCGCCATCGCCGCCGAGCTCGGCCTCGAGGCGCAGCTGCACACCACCATCGGCGCGCTCTCCGGCGGCTTCCGGCGGCGCGCCCACGTGGCGCGCGCGCTGGTCGACGGCGAGGCACGCGTGCTCGTGGTCGACGAGCCGCACGCCGGCGTCGACGTGGCGCAGCAGGCGCTGGTGAGCCGCGCGCTCTCGCGCCGCGCCCGCGCCGGACAGATCGTGGTGTTCTCGGTGCACGAGCTGGCGGTCGCCTTGCAGTGCGCCGATCGCCTGATCGGGCTGCGCGCCGGGCGCGTGGTGCTCGACGGCCCGCCGGCGGTTGCACTGACGCCCGCCTCCATCGAGGCGCTCTACGGCATTTCGGGCGCGCGCGTGGTCGACGAGGGCGGCGCCGTGGGCGTGCTCTTGCCGCGCGACGTCAGTCCTCGGCCTTGAGCTTTCGGCCCATCAGCCCAAAGACCTCTTCGCGCGGGTCGGCGTTCTCGAAGCACAGCCGATAGACGGCGGCCGCGATCGGCATGTCGACCTGCTCGCGCTTCATCAGGTCGTGCACCGAGCGCGCCGTGTTCACGCCCTCGGCGACCTGACCGAGCTCCTTGAGGATGACGTCGAGCTTCTTGCCCTGGCCGAGCGCAAGGCCGACCTGGCGGTTCCTCGACAAGGAGCCCGTGCAGGTGAGCACCAGATCACCCATGCCCGCGAGGCCGGACATGGTGAGCGGGCGCGCGCCCATCTTGGTCGACAGGCGCGTCATCTCGGCCAGGCCGCGCGTGATGAGCGCCGCCAGCGTGTTGTGGCCAAAGCCGAGCCCGTCCGAGGCACCGGCCGCGATGGCCACCACGTTCTTGAGCGCGCCACCGAGCTCGACGCCGATGACGTCGGTGGTGGTGTAGGCGCGGAAGTAGTCGGTGGAGATGATCGCCTGCACGTGGGCGGCGGCCTTCTCGTCGTCGGCGGCGATGGTGACGGCCGTCGGCAGGCGCCGCGCCATCTCCTGCGCGAAGCTCGGCCCCGACAGGTAGCAGAGCCGCGGATGCACCGACGCCGGCAGCGCGTCCTTCAGGATCTCGCTCACGGTCTTGAGCGAGCCGTTCTCGATGCCCTTGGTGGCGCTCATCACATAGGCGCCGTCTTTGAGCGCGGGCGCTGCCTCGCTCCACACGGCGCGCACCGCCACGGTCGGCACCGAGGAGACCACCAGCCCGGCGCCTTCCACCGCCGACTTGACGTCGGTGACCGCGCGCAGGCCCGCGGGCAGGCGCACACCGGACAGACGGCGCGGGTGCTTGTGCTCCTCGACGATGGCGCGCGCCACCTCCGGATCGCGCGCGTACAGCCGCACCGCGTGGCCGCCCTCGGCGAGCAGCTTGGCCAGCGCCGTGCCGAATGAACCCGCGCCCAGGACGCACACCGTTTCGCTCATGACCGCTCCCTCGCCGATTGGTCGTCCACCCACCGCCCGCGGCGGTTGGTCTACGGTTACCGACGATGGACGAGGCGGCGATCCCCGGTCAAGCGCGCGGCGAGGCGGTGCGCCTGCTGGCACGCGCGGCGCGAGCGCTCGCGGACGACGGTGCGTGCGACACCGAGCAGGTGCTGGCGGCCTACCGCGCGGCGCGACCGTCCGGTCACGCGGGTGCGGCCGCGGACGAGGTGGACGCCGCGTTCGTCGCCCGCATGCGCGCGCTCGGCGGCGACCTGCTGCTCGGCGCGACGCGCCTGCGCGTGCTCGCGGCACCATGGCGCAGGCCGTGGCGCGTGAGCGCAGCAGACGACGGTGCGGCGGAGCTGCACGCTGCTCCCCAGGAAAATCTGGCCGGCGACGCGCTGCTGTTGCTCGCCGGGCTCGCGCTCGAGGCCGCCAAGCTCGCCCACGGCCTGCCGGCCGCACCCGACGCGCTGCGCGCAGCCTTCGCGACGCCGCAGACCGCCAAGGACGCGCTCGAGGCCCTGCGCCTCGGCGGCAGTGCCAGGGTGGTCGAGCTGTCCCCGACGGGCCCGCGCGTCGACACGGCCGCGCTCGCGGCGCTGGTCGGCGACCGCCCCTGCTACCTGGTGACGGGCGACGGCGCCGCACGGGTGCACGATCTGCTCTCCCCCTTCGCGCGACGCCTGCGGGCGCCGCTCACCGCGCTGGGCGAGCGCGCCGAGCCGCGTCCCCCAAGAGACGAGCTGGTCTACGCCGGCATCGAGCGCCTGATCGCCGCCGACCCCGCCGCCCTCGACGAGCGCCTCGCCGCCGAGCGCGCCGACGGGCACCTGCCCGTCGGCCCAGGTGCTGTCGCCGTGCGCTGCGAGGCGCTGCCCGACGCGGAGGTCGACCGCCGCTGCCGTGAGGCTGCCGTGAGGCTCAAGCGCGCGCGCGCGTTGCTGGTCGTCGTCGAGCCGAGCGCCGGCGCGCTCGAGGCCGCGTTGCAGGCGCTCGGCCGTGCGGTGCGCGCCGGAGCCATCGTCAGCTCCGGCACCACGCCGTGCGTACCGACCATGGTGCACGACGCCGCCAGCGGCCACCTGGTGCCGGTCGACAACGCGCTCGGCAACGGAGCGTTACCGGCACGTGCGTCCTCGCTGGTCTCGCTGCCGTCGCTCGCGCTTGCCGGCGACGAGCCGGACCGAGACGCCACCACCTTCCCTCTGGTGCAGGCGGTGTTGCGTGCACGCGCCGACGGAGTGCTCGACCCGCAGGCGCGCCTGGCGGCGCAGGTGGTGCCGGCAGGTGACCAGGCGGCGCTGTCGACCGCCTGCCTGGCGCTGCTCGCGCACCTCTCGTCCGCAGGGCGGGCGCCGGCACCTTCAGGGCGAGCGCGACGCCGTTGAGGGCGCCCGCCGTGTTGGGAACGCCGAGGTGCGCGTGGGTGGGCGGTGGTGTGTCTCATGGTCGCGCGAGGGCACCGCGCTACGAGCGTGCCACCCGTAGACCGGCTAAGGTGCCCGGGGGTGGAGGAACCATGCTGTCGCGTTTCATCGTCGCTTTGTCACTCGTCCCTTTCGCGCTCGCCGCCTCGGGCTGCGACCTGCTCTCGTCGCTGTTCGGTCAGGACGTCGAGCTGCCCATCGACCTGACCTCGCCTCCCACCGACATCGACGTGGACGGCCCCATCGGCGAGGCGGAGGGCAGCGCCTGCTCGACCGCCGACTCCGCTGCGTGCATCGCGCTCACCGCCATCTGCCAGAGCGAGGCGGGGCGTGACTGCGCGGACCCGACCATGCCTGACGAGTTCCCCGGCACGGTCGACCTGCCCGGCGGCGGCACCGCGGACGCCAACCAGCTCATGGAGGACATGGGCGTCAAAGAGGCGAGCGAGATCGAGGTCGCGCTGCCGGTCGACGTCGCCGCCGCGCTCTCCGAGGAGGGCGTCCAGACGCCGGACGCGGTCAAGGACGTGCGCATCGATGCCGTGGTGCTGCAGTGGCCGGAGAACACGCTCTCCTTCGACGCGCCGCTCATCGACCTGTACATCACCCAGGAAGACGTCGGCGCCGGTCCAGTGGACGCCGAGGCGCTCATCGCTGCCGGCACGGTCACCAAGGTCGGCACCATCGGCCTCGACGTCGACGAGGACGGCACGCTCGACGTCAGCCAGCTCGCGGGCGGCACCACCGACGCGCCCGTCGAGTTCGTCGAGGGCGGCAACGAGGCCTTCAACGCGGCCGTCAAGAGCGCCGCTTTCACGCTGGTGACGGCGGTGCCCGAGGGCTCGGGCCTCGCGCTCAAGCAGAAGGCCGGCGACCCCGACACCGTGCTCAAGCCCGGCGGCCAGGCGCAGGTGCAGCTCAAGGCCACGCTGGTCTACAGCGTCAGCGCCGCCGACATCATCGGCGCAGCGCAGTAGCGCTCTAGCGGCAGGCCGCGCACACGAGCAGGCGCGGGCTGCCTTCGTCGAACGGCGCCAAGTCGACGTCGCCGAGCTGTTGCTCGACAACGAAGCCGCACGCATTGAGCGCCGCCAGCACCTGCTGCCAGGTCCACATGGTCTGGCGCAGCTCGATCTGTACGCCCTCATCGGTGCCCTCGATCAGGTAGCGGATGTCGATGCGCATCTGGCGCGTGGTCGCGTCGTAGCCGGAGCGATCGCAGGTGAGCACCTTGGCCCCGGTCGCGGGGTGCACGCGCTCGTCGGCGCGCCCCCAGGCGGTGGGCCCGAACAGCATGGCGTCCCAGTAGGGCCCGGTACAGTCGAGCGCGAAGCGCCCGTCGGGCGCGAGCGTCTCTCGAATGTGGCGAAAGCTCGCGTGCAGCTCCTCGGTGGTCCGCAGGTGCAAGAGCCCGTTGAACGGGAACAGCACCACGCTCGGGCGCTCGGGCGGCGCGAAGGTGGCGGCCAGCGCGTCCTCGACGGTGAAGGAGGCGCTGCCCGCCAGGCCCGCGGCTGCGGCCTTTTCGAGCAGCAGCGCGCGCATGGCAGGCGCCGGCTCGACGGCGTGCACGCGGAAGCCTGCAGCCACAAAGCGCAGCGCCAGGCGCCCGGTGCCAGCGCCAAGCTCGACCACGAGACGGCCGCCCTTGGCGCACCGCTCGAGCACGAGCCGGTAGAACGCCTCCTCGCCGCGATAGCCGGCGTAGTCGACGTCGTACCACTCGGGGGCCTGGTAGATGTCCAGCTCGTGCCATCGTTTGCCGAGGAGCGCCTCGGGCAACGCGGTCTCGTCGTCGATCATACGCATGGCGACACGCTCAGCCGATGATGCCTTGCTGCACCAGGTCGTGCAGGATGCGCATGGTGTCGAAGCGCGACATGCCCGAGATGGCGAGCAGGTCGTCGTAGCTCATCATGCCGTCCACCTGCGACAGGATGAACCCTGCCTTGTGGTGCATGTTCATCCAGATGACCTCGTCGGGCGGCACGAGTTGTCGCGGCGTCTTCGCCAGGTTGCCGAGCTTCGACTCGTACATGCGCAGCAGCGTCGCTTCGTTCCGCTGCATGTAGGCCCGGGCGCCGTCGTGGTTCGGGTTGGTGCGCAACGCC
Organism: Deltaproteobacteria bacterium; assembly: GCA_016177705.1. GTDB lineage: Bacteria > Myxococcota > UBA727 > UBA727 > VGSZ01 > JACOUT01. Next base: position 200,475 of record JACOUT010000008.1, on the reverse strand, counting down.
TTTTCGACCAACTCGAGCGAGCCCGAGAAGTCGCCGAGGTCGAACAGCTCTCGCGCGCCCCGCATCAGCTCTTCGCACTCGTCCTGCGGCCCCGTGACCGGCGTGGCGCTGCCTGGCGTGGACGGCCAGGCCGCGAGGCCGCCGCCGCTCGGTGCCAGCATCTGCTCCAGTGGCGCCGACGGGCTCGGCGCTCGGTCGAGATCGACGGTGGCGGCGATGCTGTCGATCTCCTCCCACGGGTCCGCAGCCAACGGCGGCGGTGAGGTCGGCGCCGCGACCGCTGGCGTCGATGGCGGCGGCGGTGGCGGCGGTGGCGGCGGTGGCGGCGGTGGCGGCGGTGGCGGCGGTGGCGGTGGCGGCGGCGGTGGCGGCGGTGGGGGTGCCGGTGGCGGACCGGCGAGGACCGGCGTCTGCGGCGGTGTCGTCAGCGCCGCCCCCCTGCTCGGCGTCGCGGCGGGACCGCGGTAGTTGCTGTAGTCGTCGTAGCGCATGCGCACGCCGGCGACCTTCTCCTCGACGGCGGCCGCCGGCGTGGCAGGCGCGGCGCGCGCCGCGGCGCGCGCGCCGGCGGGCACCTCCTCGACCGCACCTGACTTCCATGCCGGCGGGGCAGCAAACGACGGGGGAGAAGGCGGTCGCATGGTCGCGGGCGGCGCGGGCGGCGCGGGTGCCGCCGGCTCGCCAAAGTCGATGTCGACGTCGAAGCCGGCCGAGGGGTCCTCTTTCGCCTTGGGCGGAGGGATCTTCCCCTCACGCACCAGCCGTTCGAGCACCTGTGCGGTGTCGAGCGGGCTCGGCGTCGGTGGTGGCAGGTCGAGGTGCTCCGAGGCGGCCGCCAGCACGGCTTCTGCCTGGACCGGCACGGGGTGCGGCACCGAGTCGCCCTGCCATGGGTCGAAGTTCGCCATCGTGCCTGGCGGCAGGGGCGTGGTTGGTGCCGGCGGCGGTGTCGGCGGGGGCGTCGACGGCGCTTGCGCTACGTTCGGCTCCCTTGGGGCTGAGGCGAACCGGGCTGCGGTCGCCCCGGGCTCCGTCGGTGGCGCGACGAAGGAGGGAGGCGGCGACGGCGGCGATGCAGCCACTCCCGGTGGCGGCCCAAGCACGGGCGTGTGCGGCGGCACCGCGAACGTGCCGGTGTCCGACGCGGGCGCATGGGCCGCCGATGACGGTTGGCCCGGCTGCCGGCGCGGCGCCCACGGGTTTTGTGCCGCCATCTTCGGCACGCTGGTGGCGGTAGGGTTGGCGGGTGCGGTCGTCTCGGGCGCCGCTGGCCCGGTGGAGGGCGGCGGCGACGACGCCGCGTTCGCGGCTGCGGCCCCCGCGCCCGCCGGCGCAGCGGTCTGGGGCGCCTCGCCCCCCGTCTGCGTGGCGGTCGGCGTGCGGCTCGCCATCGGCGTCGCGGTGCGCGGGGGCGGCGGCTGGCGCGACGCGGCGCCCGACTTCGGCGCCACCACGTCGAAGGCAGAGTCGACCAGGTCACCCCAGTCGGCCGACGCGTCAAAACCAACGATGCCCTTCTTCTGCTCCTCGGGCGCAGGTGCTGGCGGCGAGGTCGGCGCGAACGACGGGGGCAGGGTCGGCCTGGGCTCTGCCGCCGAGCCGGGTGACGGTACCGCCGCCATCGCCGCCTCGGGCACGACCACCGAGGCGATGGCGAGGGCCTCGAGGTCGACGCGATCGGTGCGCGGTGCCTGCTGGGACGCAGGCGGCGCCAGGTCGACGATCGCCTCGTCGAAGCTCGCCGCGGACGACGGCCCCACGCCGAGACCGTCGGCGCCCGAGGTCGCGCTCTCGGCAAACGCGGCGTCGACGCTCACGTCGAGCGAGGCCTCGACCGCTACCTCGACGGCGGCGCCGCTGGTGGCGCGTACCTTCGCCGTTTCCTCGGCTGCGTCACTCGCGGGCACGGACAGCTCCGGGGCCACCGCCGCGCTCTCGCTCGACGACTCGGGCGGCGCGAGCACGTCGCCGTCGCTCGGCCGGGAGGGCGCGTCGATGTGATAGACCTGTCGCACGTAGTCGACGTACTGCTTGGTGAGCGAGTGCCCAGGCTCGACGTCGAGGATGCGGTACCACGCCTCGAGGGCGCGCGCCGGGTCACCCTGGCTGTAGTGCCGCAGGCCCTCCTCGAGCCACGCGTCGATCTGGCTGCTCACGCTACGTTTCTAATGCAACTCGGCGGCACGGGTCGAGACACCGGCCGGGTCTGCGCCGGTTCAACCCACATCAGCTCGGGACGCCTCACGACTTGCCGACCTTGGCCGCCACGCCCTTGAACATGACGACCGTCCGCTCGAGCTGCTCGCGGCCACCCTTGAGGGCATCGCCGTCCTGCATGGCGATGGCGCGCTTGGCCCGCTCCACCACCTGCTGTGCCTTTTTGAGCGCATCGTCGCCGAAGTCGGAGGCGCCGATGACCTCGCGCACCACCGGCATCAGGCGCTCGATCTCGCGCACCGCCCGCTCGGCCTGGGTTCGCAGCTCGCCGTACGCTTCTTGCGACTTCTCCGCGACCGCGAAGGCCTCGTTCTCCTTGATGATGTTCTTCATCTCGTCTTCTGAGAGCTTGTTGGTCGCGGTCACCTGGATGCTCTGCTCGGCGCCGGTGGCCCGGTCGCGCGCCGACACCGCCACGATGCCGTCGGGGGAGATGTCGAAGGTGACGTCGATCTCGACCGATCCGCGCGGGGCGCGCGGCAGGCCGGTCAGCAGGAACTCACCCAGCAGCTCGTTGGCCGAGGCGATCTCGCTGTCGCCCTGCAGCACCACGATCTTGACCGCGGTTTGGTCGTCGCGCGTAGTGGTGAAGACGTGCGACGCGCTGGTCGGCACCGTGCTGTTGGCCGGGATCAGCGTGTTGAAGTAGCCGCCCGCGATCATGATGCCGAGGTTATGCGGCGTGACGTCGAGCAGCAGCAGGTCGGGCTGTCCTGGGCCGGTCTTGGTGAGCGCCGCGGCCTGCACGGCCGCGCCGAGCGCCACCACCTCGTCGGGGTGGACGTTCTTGGACGGCTCCATGGCGAAGTAGGAGCGCACCGACTCCTGCACCTTCGGCATGCGCGTCATGCCGCCGACCAGGATGACGTCTTGCAGCTCCTCCTTGCGGATCTTGGCTTCCTTGAGCATCCGGTCGCAGATCTCGACGCAGCGCTCGACGAGGTCGCCGCACATCTCCTCGAGCTTCTCGCGCGTCAGCGTGCGCTGCAGGTGCAGGGCGTCGCTCTTGCCCGTCGACATGATGAACGGCAGGTTGATCTCGGTGGTGGCCGTGACCGACAGCTCCATCTTGGCCTTCTCGGCCGCGTCGCGCAGGCGCTGCAGCGCCATCACGTCGGTGCGCAGGTCGACCTTGTGCTCCTTGGCGAAGCCGAACACCAGCCACTCGACGATGCGCTGATCGAAGTCCTCGCCGCCGAGGTACGTGTCGCCGGCCGTCGCCAGCACCTCGAACACGCCGTCCTGGATGTCGAGCACCGAGATATCGAAGGTGCCGCCGCCGAGGTCGAACACCGCGACGCGCTTCTTGACGTTCTTCTTGTAGCCGTAGGCGAGCGCTGCCGCCGTCGGCTCGTTGATGATGCGGATGACGTCGAGGCCGGCGATCTTGCCGGCGTCCTTGGTGGCCTGGCGCTGGCCGTCGTTGAAGTAGGCGGGGATGGTGACCACCGCCTTCTCGACCGGGCCGCCGAAGTACTCCTCGGCGACCTTCTTCATCTCGCCGAGCACCATGGCAGACAGCTCGGGCACCGAGTACACCTTGTCTCGCAGCTCGATGCGTGCGTCGCCGGTCGAGCCCTCGACGATCTTGTACGGGTAGACCTGGCGCGCCTGCTGCACGACCGGGTGCGCGAACTTGCGGCCGATCAGGCGCTTGGCGGCGTAGACGGTGTTCTGCGCGTTGGTGATGGCCTGTCGCTTGGCGATGTGGCCGACCAGGCGCCGCCCGCTCTCCGCGATGGCGACGATCGAGGGCGTGGTCTTGTACGAGCCACGGTTGGCGATGACCTTCGGCACGCCGCCTTCGACCGTGGCGACGCAGCTATTAGTCGTTCCGAGATCGATGCCGATGACGCGCTCTTCCGACATGCACCCCCCCGGGGCGCGACGGCGCTCGTGCCGCGGCGACCAGGGCTATCCCGGGGGAACGGTCATCCGATCCCCACCCGCCCGGAGGATGCCCACCTTTCCGGCTCCGATTCAACCTGTGAGTCGACCGGCCACCCCGGCTCAGGTCTGGCGCTTGCCGACCTTGTGCAGCTCCTTCGCGCGCGCGTTGCCCGGCTCGAGCTGCAACCAGCGATCGGAGGCGCGCAGCAGGATGGCCCACTTCGAGTCGGCGTGGGCCGCCTCCGCCAAGGCCTCCCAGGCGCGTGGGTTCCTCGAGTCGACATCGGCGGCTTGCTGGGCGAGCTTGGCTGCGCGCACCGGCCGTTTGAGCTTCATCAGCACGCTCGAGACCTCGCACAACAGCGGGCCGTCATTGGCGCGCGCCGCCACCTCCGCGACCTCATCGGCGACGCGGTTCAGCTCGTCGGCCAGGTCGCGCATGTCGGAGGGCGACGCGATGATCTGTTGGATGCGCTTCATCATGGTGGCGGCACGCGCGCGCTCGGCGACGAGCACGATGGCGTCGGCCTTGCCCTTGATCGACTCGTCGTACCCGACCGCCAGGCGCGCGTGGTTGGCCGCCTCGTCGAGCTTTCCGGCGCGCTGCGCGTCCTCCGCCATCCGCAGGTAGTCGCGGGCCTTCTTGATGCGCTCGGCCATCGGGTTGCGCTTGAGCCGCTGATCCTTCATGCGGTCTGCGTTGCGCTCGTCTCTGCGTTTGGCGTCGTCAGCCTTGCGCTTGTCGGCGGCGAGGCGCTCGAGCTCGGCCTCCTCCTCCGGCGTCAGCTCGATGATGGCGGTCTCGTCGTACTTGGCACGCTTCTGAGGGTCTTGCAGCGTGTCGTACGCCGTCTTCATGGCGCGGAAGATGCGATCGAGGCGCTCACGGAAGCTGCCGAGGTTCTTCCGAAAGAACGCGTCCGGGTGGAACTCCTTGGACGACTTGAAATACGCGACCTTGACCTCGGCGGGCGTCGCCGTGCGCTTGGAGCCGAGCAGCTTGTAGTGGCTCCAGCTCTCGAGGTTCATGTCGAAGAACAGGATGCGCTTCCGTTGGTCCTCGGTGAGGTCGGCCGGCTCCGACAGGTCGACCATCGAGAACACGATGCCCTTGTAGGGGTCGGGGCCGGCGGCGTGACCACCTGGACGCCCCGCCCCAACACGGAGCACGGCGCCCTTGCGCACCAGGCTTTCGAGGACGGAAGCCGCACGCGCCTGCGGCACCACGCTCTCTTTGACGAGGTCGTCGGCGGTCACCCTGCGTCCGAGGATGCGCGACACCACGACGCCCTCTTCCGGTGTGAGCGGCAGCTTGGTGATGTCGACACCGGCGCCAACCTCGTAGGCAAACTCCGGCTCGGGCGTCGTCGACATCGAGCAGGGATGCTAACGACGGTTCCGTCCCAGGCTCAAGAAGCGAATCTCATCGGAGCACCCGTGCCCCCCCTGCGCCGTGACGCCGCCGCCCAGTTCCTCGAGCTCGCCGACACCATGACCCGCCTTCGCGGCCCGAACGGCTGCCCGTGGGACCACGAGCAGACGGTCAAGACGCTGCGCCCCTACCTGCTCGAGGAGGCACACGAGGTGCTCGAAGTGATGGACGCGCTCGACGAGGACGGCGGCGGTGCGCGCGTGGTGGAACACAAGGAGGAGCTCGGCGATCTGCTGCTCCAGATCGTCTTTCAGACCGAGATCCAACGGGAGCACGGCCGCTTCGACCTCGGCGATGTCTGCGCCGCCATCACCGACAAGCTGGTGCGCCGCCACCCCCACATCTTCGCCAGCGAGGTCCCCGAGGGCACGCCCGGCTCCAAGGAGGGCTGGGAGGCCGTCAAGCGCAAGGAGCGGGCGGCCAAGGCCGGCGACGGCGGCGGCAAGAAGGCGAGCGCGCTCGACGGCGTGCCCAAGCACCTCCCTGCCCTGTTGCGCGCCTACCGCACGGGCGAGAAGGCGCGCGGCGCCGGCTTCGACTGGCCGAGCCACCACGGCGTCGTCGAGAAGATCAAGGAGGAGCTCGGCGAGCTCGAGGAGGCGCTCGACTCCGGCGACAAGGCCAAGATCGGCCACGAGCTCGGCGACCTGCTGTATGCGTTGGTCAACCTGTCGCGGCACTTCGAGATCGACCCCGAGGGCGCGGTGCGCGCCACCATCGCACGCTTCGAGGAGCGCTTCCGCCTCGTCGAGGAGAGCCTGGCCGCCGAGGGCAAGACCCCTGAGAAAGAGCACCTCGACGAGCTGGAGCGGCGCTGGCAGGAGGCCAAGCGCCTCATCGACGCGAGGCTCGACAGCGCGCGCCTCAACGACGGCCGGCGAGGCGGCGCAGGCGGCGCGTGACGCCGCCCGCCACCTGCTCGACGCCTTCGAGCTTGAGCGCGAGCGCGCCACCGCCGTAGAGCAGCACGGCCGCGCCCACCGCCGCCGTGAGCACGACGGTGTTGGTGGCGGTCAGGCCGCGTGGCCAGTCGCCGAAGAGCTGGATGCCATAGGCGGCGAACACCGCGACGCCCGACAGCAGTGCCTGCCAGAACCACGGACGCACGAACTTCTCGGTCTTCAGATCGCCGATCTTGCGCCGCAGCAGGTACACGAGCAGGCCGGTCTGGATGAACGACGACAGCGACAGCGTGAACGCGAGCCCGGCCACGCCGTAGCCGAGCAGTGCTACGCCGATCAAAAGGTTCGACGCCAGCACGAAGGCGCTCACCAGCACCGGCGTGCGCTGGTCGCCGAGGGCGTAGAACACCTGCGCGGTGGCCCGCGTGCCGCTCATGGCGACGAGCCCAGGCGCGAACGCGAGCGCAGCCCACGCCGTCTCGACCACGTCGCTCCAGGTGAAGGCGCCGTGCAGGTACAGCACGCTGGTGATGGGGATGGCGATGGCGCCGAGGCCGAGCGCCGCCGGCAGCGCGATCAGGCTGGTCAGCACCATCGAGAAGCGCCAGGTGGCCTTGAGGTCGTCGATGCGGCCGCTCGCGGCCTGCTCGTTCATGGTCGAGAACGCTCCCTGGGCGATGGCGATGGCGAAGATGCCGATGGCCAGCTCCATCAAGCGGTCGGCATAGTTGTAGTAGCTGACGCTGCCCTCCTCGAGGTAGCTGGCGAGCTGCCGAAGCACGATGATGTTGAGCTGGTAGACGGCGAGGCCGAACAGCCCGGGCACGAACTTGAGCAGCGCGCTTTTGACCTCCGCGTCCATCGTCAGGCGCGGCCGCACCAGCAAGCCGCGCCGCGCCAGCGCCGGCAGCTGCACGGCCACCTGTACGACGCCACCGACCAGCACGCCGACGACCGCGCCCATGATGCGTTGCTCGGGCGGGAAGGTGAGCGCACCCAAGATGGTGAAGGCGATCATCGACACGTTGAGCACGATGGGCGCGAGTGCGGGCACCGCGTAGACGTCGTGCGCGTTCAGCACCGCCATCGAGATGCCGACCAGCGACATGGTGATGACGACGGGGAACAGCCAGCGAGTCAGCTCGACGCAGTGCGCGAACTTGGCGGGCTCGTCGAGAAAGCCTGACGCAAAGGCCGCGACCAATGCGGGCGCGCCCACCACGCCGAGCACCGCGATGCCGAGCACCGCGAGCAGGGACCAACCGAGCATGGCCGCATAGAAACGGCGTGCCGCGTCGTCACCGTCGCGGGTGCGCACCGTCTGGTAGGCGGGCTGCACCACCGCGGTCATGGTGCCCTCGGCGACCAGCCGACGCATGACGTTCGGGATGGTGAACGCCATGTAGAACACGTCGGTCAGCCCGCTCGCCCCGAAGTAGTGCGAGATGGCCGTCTCGCGGATGAGCCCGCCGACGCGCGACACCGTCGTCAGCGCGACCAGCACTCCCGCATTCCTGGTGATCCGCCCCGCGTGCTCGGAAGACGCCATCAGCTCCCTTTACAGGCTCCCACGCAGCCACTACCAGCCGGGGTTCCCCTTCATTCCGGAGCCCCCGGGCTTCCGAGCACGAACCAGAGCACCAACCTATGGCCAGTCACAAGTCCGCGTGGAAGCGTCACCTGCAGTCGGAGAAGCGCCGCGAGCGCAACCGCAACGTCAAGAGCGCGCTCAAGACGCAGATCAAGAAGGCGCGTGAGGAGATCGCCAGCGGCAAGGTCTCGCCGGTCGCCGGCGAGGTGAAGACCGCCGTGGCGGCCATCGCCAAGGCCAAGTCGGGCGGCGCGCTGCACTGGCGCACCGCGGCCCGGCGCATGTCGCGGCTGATGAAGCAGGCCGCCAAGGGCGGCAACGGGAAGGCCGAGGCGGCGACGACGACGAAGCCGACCCGCGCCCGCGCGCCCAAGGCGCCCAAGAAGGCCTGAGGCGACCGCCTCACGCGCCGGCGGCGATGCGACACGCCGCCGCCGACAAGACACGCCCGGCGTGCCGTTCCACGTGCCGCGCGACCGCCTCGCGGCCGGTCGGGCGCAACAGCACCGACCCGGCCTCGCGATCGAGAGCCATGGCGGCGACCACCAGCGCGCGTCCGAGCTCCGACATCGGGCGGCGATGAACCGAGAGCGAGCCCGGTAGCCCGCGGGCGACCTCGATGGCCGCGTCGATCTGGCGGCGGTTGAGCTGCGCCGCCGAGCCCATGCCCAGGTCGCGCGCGCGCTCGAGCGCCTCGGCGACGAGCGTGGCCGCCCCCTCACCAGTGACCTCTCCGCGCGCTGCGACCGCGTGATCGAAGGCTGCGCGGCGGCGGGCGCGCCGCGCGTGCATCGGCCCGCCGTCGATGGTCGGGGGCGGTCGCACGAAACCAAAGAGCTCGACCACCGACGGCGCCAGCCGCGCGGCGAGCGCGTCACCCTCGTCGTCGGTTCGAGCGCACACCGCGGCGCGCGCCCGCAGCTCTGCCACCGACAGGCACGCCGGAGCGCCCTCGACCGACACGCGCCCGCCCTGCCGCGGCACGAGCCCACCGAGGCCCTCGTCGAGCGCGGTCGCCCGTGCCGCGTCGAGCAAGCGCCCGAGCTGTCGGCAGACGGTGGCGAGGAGAGGCCACGGCCGCGACAGGTTCGGGCCGTCGTTGCCGAGCGCGAGCGCCCGAATGGCGTCCGGCGAGCGCGCGAGGCTCCCCTCGGCGCCCGCCATGGCGAGCTGCAGCTGGGCGCAATGGGCCGACAGGGCGGCCGCCTCGGCGCCAAGCCCGAGCGCGTCCGCGCGCTCGGTGGTCAGCGGCTCCACGCCGTCGCTCAGCGCGGCCACGAGCGCCGCCAGTTCGGGCTGGCCCCGTACCGCTACGTCCCGTGCGCCGCGCTCGAGCTCCTTGATCTGGCGCGCCTGGCCGAGCACCTTGGCGATGCGCGGCGCCTCCTCGATGAGCGCGGCCCGAAGGGGCGCCGCGACCGCGACCGCCGTGAGGACCGCGTCGGCCTCCGCTGGCGACCGCTCGCACGCCTCGAGCACCGCGCGGAAGCCGCCCGGACGACCGGTGGCCTCGAGCAGGCTTCTGACCGCGTGCAGGCGGCTCTTGGCCTTCGGGTACAGGGCGTTCAGCAGGGCAGCCTCGCCCACCGCGCGCACCTTCGGGTCAGCGTGGTGGGCAAGCGCCTGCAACCCTGCCGTAGTGGCCTGCCGCGCCAGTCGCCGCCCCGCTTCTCCAACGGCGAGACCGCGTGACAGCAGCGAGCGCGCGAGCGCCTCAGCGCCAAGCGGCGCGGTCGCGCGCGCCGCTCCAACGTGCTGCGCCCATCGTCGCCGTGCCGCCGTGCCGTTCGAGCCATCCGGAGAAAGCCCCACCACGAAATCCATCTTTTTTGCAAAGGCTTGCACCTCTGATTTCAAGGGACACACGACATTGGTGCCGGACGGGAGCTGCCCGCTCTTCGGCAGCCCCGGGTTCAGGTCGCCGAGCAGTGCGGCGAGCCGGACGTCGCCGCACGCCAGGCGCGCGACGTCCGTGAGGCTCTGGCTGCCGTCGGTGCGGACGCGTCGGCGGCTGGCCGCTTGGTTCGGCTGGTCGGAGGGGTGCTGCATCGTGGACTCCTCGGGGGCACCAGAGACAATCCAAGCGGGATGCCAGAATCTGCTGGCGTTGGGACGCGACCGTGGCGGCGCGCGCGTTCCGCGGGTGAAACGCGCGAAACGGCCAAGGAAGGGGCGGGCGCGGTCGCCCGCGCCTGCCCCCCGACCGTCTCCCGCTGCCGCGCCGGCTAGCGGATGTTGCGGATGGCCCCCATCGCGGTCTCGTGCTGGGTGTTGAGCACGTTCGAGAGCGCCTGCTGCATCTCGCTCAGCTTCTGCAGCGCGTTCTTCAGCTCCTCGGCCTTCTCCGCGCGCGACTCCATGCGCTCCTCGACCGTCAGCTCCCGCTTGTCCTCGAGCTCGCGGATCTGGTTGCCGAGCTGCTCGCGCGCGGCGGGATCCTTGGTCGCGGCGTACTGGCGATGCAGCTCCGCGATTTCGCCGTTCATCTCCTTGCGGTCCCCGCGGTTCTTCTCGCCGACCCCCCGCAGCTCGTCCGCGAGCGCCCTCACCTCGGTCTGGCCTTGCTTGATGACGGTGCGCATGAGCAGGAAGATCAGGTCCTCGAAGCAGAGGCTCTTGTTGTTGAGGAGCTTGTCGATCTCGGCGTCGGCCTTTCCGGTCTTGTCCTCGCCGTACAGCTCGCGCAGGCGCTTCATCAGCTCGGCGATCGAGGTCCGGCTGCCGTCGGCGACGCTGCCGCAGTCGCAGTAGCCGCCGCTGGCCGGCACGGCGTGGTCGAGTCGACGGCGTGCCTCGGCGAGGGCCACCTTGTCCTCGACGCGCGCGATGGCGGCCTCCTTGGCGGCCGCGACGGCGGCGCGCTTGGCGTCCTGCGGGCTGCGCGGGGTCTGCGCCGCGGTGGGGCGCTGGGCGATCGCGCCAGCGTTCGGGGTGGTGCAGGCGCCGACCGCCTCCATCAGGTCCTTGCCGGCCAGCAACATGCCGGCGCCTTGCACGGCGAAGCCCACCGGGCCACCGGCCGCGCCCACCGCCAGGCCGACGCCGAGGTTGACGCCGCCCGACACCAGCTCCTTGAGGCCGGGGTCCTCGGGGATGATGTTGAAGCCGTCGAGCACCTCGGCGGTGAGGTTGCCGGGCGAGAACACGTCGGCGGCCTCGAAGGCGCCCTGCAGGAAGCCTTCGTTCTCGGTCTTGTCGACGACGCGACGAAGGTCGGCGCCGAAGTCCTGCTGGAGCTCCTTGACCGAGCGATCCCACTGGTTGCTGATCGCCTTGCCCATCGCGCTGAAGAAGTCGTCTGCCATTGCGTCCTCCGTGGTGGTGCGGCGCTCAGCCGCGTTGTCGTTGCTGGGCGGGGCTATTCCTCGATTCGTGCCAGGAGCGACCTGCCTGCCAACATCTTGCTTTCTTTGGATTTTCCGAGGGCCGTCCCGTCCACGGCGTTCCGCGGGCGGAACGCGGTTTCAGTGGCCAGGCCGGTGGAAAAAACGAACGGGGCGGCCATCGCCGCCCCGTTCGATCGGTGTGCTGCTGTCGGCCAGCTCAGGTCGCAGGCACCGGCAGGGGCGCGGCCGGCGCGGCCGCGTTGGTCGCCGCGCCGCCGCCGAGCGTGCCGGTGATCGCGGGAAGGAGCTGCGCGAGCATGTCGGGGCTGGCGAGGCTCGAGGGGTCGAGGCCCGGGGCCTGCCCCTGCCCGACGTGCGAGGCCATGCCGCCGACGCCGGAGAGCGCCATGCCGGCGATCGGCGCGATGACCGGGATGAACGGGGCGATGACTTGCGCACCCGGGATGACCGCGCAGGCCGCGGTCAGCAGCGGAATGGCGAGCGGGCTCGACAACAAGCCGCCCAGCAGGTTCGCCCCCATGCCGAACGCCGAGAAGATGCCGCGGGAGATGTCGGTGTTGCTGCCGGGGCTCGAGCCGGTGCTTCCGGCGTCCGGCGCCTGCCGCTCGGCGGGGATCTCGCCGTTGGGAATGGTCGCTCGCAGCTCGTCGGCCGCCTCGGGGCGCTCGTGGAAGATCACCTCGACGATGTCGATGCACATGTCGCCCGTCGACAGCGACGGGTCATCGAGGATCTCGCCGAGCGAACGAGTGCCGTTGCCGGGCTCGACCGCGTTCGGGTTCTCCAGGCGCCACGCCCGGTAGTCGGCCTTGAGCTCGGCGAGGGCGCCCGCGAGCTTGGCGACCTCATCGAGGCGAGCGCGCTGGGCCGCCGCGACGTCGCCGCCGCCGACGCCCTGGGCGAAGCCATGGCCGCAGCGGTTTCCCTGCGAGGGCGGCATCGGGGACAGGCCCGGACCGTCGATGCGCAGGTGCAGATCTTCGACGCGCACGCTGGTGCGCACGAAGCGGTCGGCGTCGATGCGGGACACGAGCGCCTCGCCGGCAACCCGCTCCAGGTCCGCGCTGGTGCGACGCACGACGTTGTGGTGGTGGGCGACGCGGGGGTCATTGCTGCAGGTCTTCACGGTGGCCTCCTTGGGGTGGGTGCTGACCCGCTGATGCGTGGCGCGTGCCACGGCGAACGCCGCGTCCGAAGGCCGTCGCGTGGTGGCGGGGCGTTCCACCGGCGGAACGCCGTTTCAGGGCGCACAAACGAGCGGGGCGCCCGAAGGCGCCCCGCTGGTAGGTCAGAGACAGTCAACCGCGGTCAGGGCGTCGAGTCGCACACGCCGTTGTCCTTGCAGGACTCGCTCGACCACGCGCCCATGTAGAAGAGCATGTTCTCGAAGTTGGTGCCGTTGAAGGTGAAGAGCTGGTCGAAGCTCGTCGGCACCGGCACCGCGGTGTAGCCGTTGCCGAGGCGGTAGGCCTGCACATCGGCGTGCGTGAAGCGCGCCGCGGCGACGGCCGGGTCAGGGTGGAAGTCGCCGGGGGCAAACGTGGTGGCATCGTCGGTGAACCAGACGTTCCACTCGGTGTCGCCGCCGTCGTCGACGTTGACGCTGTAGAAGTCGGCCACGCCCTTGGCCTGCAGCGCGAACGAGCCGGCAGCGCCCGCCGTGAAGGTGCCGCCCTGGGACTCGAGGAAGTCGCCGGAGAAGGTGTTGGAGGTGCCGTACTTCGGCGTCACGTGCAGCAGCACCGAGGCGCCGAAGTCGCCGCCCGAGTCGGTGAGCGCGTCGATATCGATGGCGATGGCCAGCGTGACGAAGGGGTGACCTTCGAGGCCGTCGTGCGGCGGCGCGTAGTCGATGAGCGCGGTGCCGCTCTCGGGCGCGTTGTCGCCGTTGTAGTCGAGCTCACCGTCGCGCTGGTCGTTGGTGTCCTGATCGTCCGGGTCGTCGAGGCCGGCGGTGAGGCCGAGTGGGACCAGGCCGACGCCGGGCACGATGACGCCGGTGAGCAGGATGGCGCCGCTCTGGTACGGCGAGCCGCCCTCGACGACCGCCGCGCAGGAGCCGGCAGCATAGCCGCCGGGCGTGCAGGGCAGGCTCGGCATGTCGTACTGCGCCGACTGCGCGAGCAACGTGTCGGGCCGAATGGTCTGCTCGGGGAACGACCAGCTCTCGTACGGGATGGGCTCGTCGTTCTCGGTGGGCTGGCCGGTTCCCGACGCGGCGCAGTGTCCACTGACGCAGAAGCCGTCGTTGCAGTCGCCGTCGTCGTTGCAGGGACGCGCTGACGCCGTCAGGTTGTCGAGCGCGCCGCCCGACAGCACCGCGTGGTCGAAGGTGGCGAAGAACGGCAACACGGCGCCGAGGATGTTGCCGACGTTGACGTCGTCGGAAGCTGCCACACTCGAGATGATCTCGCCGATCTCCGCCAGGCGCACCTGGCCGCCGAGCGCCCACCCGATGTTCCTGCCTGCGTTGCCGAACGTGACGTAGTTGCCCTTGATCGGCTCCTGGCCGAGCATGAGCACGAGGCCCGAGGGCAGCGGCACCACTTGGCCGCCCGGATCGGTGACGCCCTCGATCTCGACGTTGTAGTCGGCGATCTCGCCGATGATGTTCGAGAAGTTCAGGTCGGTGATGTTGGCCGAGATCGAGGTGCCCGACAGGCCGAGCTTGATGTCGCCGATGGTGTGCACCGCGTCGAAGTCGAAGGTGCCCTTGATGCCGGCGACGTCGTTGCCGGCCGGGATGGGCGCGGTCACGATCAGCGCGTCCTCGGGCGGGTCGATGATGGTCTGCCACTGGTGGCCGTTCGGGAACACCGACACCGAGGTGGCCGCTCCGGCCGGGAACTCGGCGATGCCGTTGGCATCCGTGGTGTCCTGCTGCAGGCCGCCGACGTTGGCGGTAGCGAGCGCGCCCTCGATGGGCAGGCCGGTGACGGCGTCGATGGCGACCAGGCGGTGCGTGCCGGCGGTGTGCGCCGGGTAGACGCTGATGACGGCGTCGCAGGTGGCGGTGCCCGAGGCTGCGGTCACGGTGACCTGGCAGACGTCGGGGCCGGCGCAGGTGCCGGTGAACGCGCCGGTGGCGTCGGGGCCGCCGGTCCACGTGAAGACCGCGTGCGGCACCAGCTTGCCGGTGGCGTCGGTCGCGGTTGCGTCGAGGTGAAGGGCCTGGCCGTCGACCGCGATGCCCGGGTTCGCCTCGGTGTCGCCGGGCGCCGTGGCGAGCGCGCGGCCGCCGACGGCCACGAAGCAGTCGGCCGCCGCCGGTGGGTTGTCGACGCACTGGGGCACGCCGCCCGTGTACTCACAGAGCTGGCCGGCGCCGCAGCAATCCACCTCGGGAGTGCCGTCGCCGTCGAGATCGCACTGGCCGCCGTTCTCCGCCGCGGGATCACACAGATCGCGTGGGATGCAGATACCGCGGCGGAAGTCGCACTTCTCGTTTTCTTCGCAGTCGTCGTTGCTGTCGCAGACGAGCTGCACGCAGCAGCCGAGCGGGTCGTCGGCGGCCGCGATGTCGTCGCCATCGCCGTCCTTGTCGCAGTAGCCGCCGCCGCACAGGCGGTCGTTGTCGCACTGGCGGATGCCGTCGTCGCAGACCTGCTGGGGGCCGGCGTCGCCGTTGCCCGGGGGCTCGGGGCAGCCGAGGAAAAACGCCGTGGCGGCGACCAAGGAGGCGAACCCTCCCCAACGATGAGACGACGACATCATGAGTACCTCTCTCCAGGGTCACTGTCAGGGCACTGTGCGTGACCGACGTGCGAGCGCGGGGTTTGTAGCGTGCGGCGATCGCAGCGCGCAATGCGGTTCACGCGAATTCGCCCGGGGATCCGAGCGCGCACCGTCGACGCGACGCGCCGCGCAAGCGGACCGCGTTGACGACGCTGTATCGGCCACCTAGAGGATGGACACGATTACCCGTGGGGTCTCCTCGCATGCGTAGCGCCCGCCTCGTCGCCGGCCTGTCGGCCGTCCTCCTCTCCCTGGCTTGCCCGACGGGCACCAACCCGCCGCCGCCCGACCCGAACCCGACGCCGGGCACCGACAGCTGCACCGTCGGCACGTCGACGTTGGAGCTGCCCTTGCCGGACGAGCCGGGCACGCTGCCGGACTTCGCCGGTCAGGCCGTCGACGTCTCCTGCGTGGGTGCCCCGGTCGCCATTGGCGCCGGCGCCACCGCGACGCTGCAGGGCTGCGTCGACATCTTCGGGCTCGGCGGCAAGGCCAAGAGCGGCATCATGGTCGCGATCTTCGGCGACGACCAGGATCCCAAGGCCGAGGCGCCCGCCTACGGCGAGACCGAGATCTTCGTCAAGCTCGACGCGGACGGCCGTGACTGCGCCGGCGTCGACGCCGACTTCGAAGGCTGCCGGGCGGCCGCGTGTTCGAAGGAGGGCTACTACCGCATCGCCAACGTGCCGACGCACGTGCCGTTGACCATGAAGGTGTACAAGGCCGGCGACGCCGACGTCATCGAGACCTACACCTGGGGCGTGGTGTTCGACTACCTCGAGACCACGGCCGTCGACGGCAAGGTCTATTACGAGGCCAACCTGGTCTATAAGTCGACCTACGACTCCATCCCGACGCTGGCAGGCCGCATCGTCGACGGGCAGCAGAACACCGCCGATGGCGTCGGCCGCGGCGTGGTCGCGGGCGAGATCCGCGACTGCCAGGACCGCGTGGTGCAAGGCGCCACCATCACCACTGATCAGTACGACCCCTCGACCAAGATCACCTACTTCGACGGCAACACCGACGATCCCAAGCCTGCGCTGGCGCGGCTCTCGACCAACACCGACGGCCTGTACGTGGTGCTGAACGCCACCACCGACGCCGCCAAAGCGCAGCACGTCTTGAGCGCCGGCATGATCGATCCGGCCTGCACCGGCGAGGACTGCGCCTGCGTGCTGCTCGGCACGAGGACCATTCGCGCCTACCCGGACTCGGTCTCGATCGCCACCTTCCGCGGCGACTTCCCCACGGATACCTGACGCGATTCGCTTTCGACCGGAGGCCTCCATGAGGACCCTGACCACGCTCGCAGGGGCCGCTGCAGTCGTTGCCCTCGCGGCCTGCCCGCCTGAGCCGCCGCCCACGCCGGAGCTGCCCGCGCCCGATCTGTTCTGCCCGGGTGGTCCGACGTGCAGCGAGACCTTGGCCGACGACGTGCTGTTGGCCGGCGCGTCGAAGCGGGTGGTAACGCCCACGCACTTCGAGGTCGCCAACGCGCGCTATCTGCAAGGCGATCGACCGAACTATTGCGCGCCCGAGGCGCCACGACAGGGCCCGGACGCGATCTGCGGCGAGTTGAAGGACACCCACCTCGACGACTGCGGCAGAGACGGCGTCTGCCCGAGCGACGACGTCTGGACCGCGCCCGACGCCGACGGCAGCGAGCGCGACGACGACCTCACGGATTGGTTCTTCGACTGCGGCCTGGACCGGATCTGCGCCGACAACGTGCCCGAGCCGATCGACGTGCGCGGCAACGGCTTCGATGACGACGGCGACGGCGCCGTCGACGATGGCGACTACCCGGGACCCGACGACGGCGAAGGCGACGGTGAGTTCCAGGGCCTGTGGATCGCGGGCTACGGCAACAGCCGGCCCGCGATGGGCGTGAAGGACGAGCTGTCGGTGCGCGCGCTGGTGCTGCGCCAGGGTGACGCCACGCTCGCGCTCGTCACCGTCGACGCCGTGGGCATCTTCTACGACGAGCAGATCCGCATGAAGGAGAAGCTCGAAGCGCTGCGTCCCGGCCAGGTGGACGCGCTGTTCGTGCAAGCGAGCCACAGCCACGAGGCGCCCGACACCATGGGCCAGTGGGGTTACATCGATCCCTACATCGGCCTGCAGCAGGGGCACGGGCGCAGCGACGAGCACATGGAGAACATCCGCTCGCAGGGCGCGCAGGCGGTGGCGGAGGCGCTCGACGCGCTCGTGCCGGTGACCGTCAAGGTCGGCCAGGTGAACGTCGGCATCGAGGGGCTCGTCGAGGACGGGCGCGATCCGAAGATCTTCAACGACGCCGTCACGGCGGTCGCGCTCGACGACGCGGGCAGCGGCGCCGCGGTCGCCACCTTGGTCAACTGGGGCAACCACCCGGAGAGCCTCGACTCGCGCAACAACTTCATCTCGGCCGACTACCTGCATGGTGCGCGCGAAGGCCTCGAGGACGGCATGCCCGAGACGACGCTCCACCCGGCGCGCCCGGCGCGCGGCGGCGTCGCGCTCTACTTGCAGGGCGCCGTCGGCGGCATCATGGGCGTGAACGCCTTCCCCATCACCGGGCGCGACGGCACCGTCTATCCGAACGACCAGAAGACCTTCGCGCGCACCGACGCCTATGGCCAGGTGATCGCCGAGCACGCCTTCGCCGCGCTCGACCAGGGCGAGGTGCTGACGCGCACGCCGCTGCGCTTCTCGCTCAAGGCGTACCGCGCGCCGGTCGCGAACCAGGCCTTCCACGTCGGCATCAACAACGGTTGGTTCGATCGCGCCGTCTACGACTTCGATCCAAACCAGCCGATCCTGGGCGACAACCTGCCGCACCTCGAGACGGCGGTGGCGCTCATCTACCTCGGCGACATCGCGATGGTGACCGCCCCCGGCGAGCTGTTCCCCGAGACCTTCGTCGGCTTCGATCCGGTCCACTCGCACGGCGCCGAGACCATCAGCGCCGACAACCCGAACCCGCCCGACCTGTCCCTGGCGCCCACCGAGCCGCCGCTGCGCGAGCTGCTCGGCGCGCGCTTCGCGCTGCCGCTCGGCCTGTGCCAGGACGAGACCGGCTACTTGGTGGAGCCCTACGACTTCAAGCTCGCGGCGCAGGGCCCCTACATCGAGGAGCCCGAGGGCGACCACTACGAGGAGACCAACTCGATTGGACCCGAGGCGGTGCCGCGCATGCTCGCGGCGCTCGGCGACCTGTTCACCTTCGAGGCGGGCCGGGCGCAGTAGCCAGCTCGAGCGCCATCAACACGGCGGTCTCGCGCGTCGACGAGGGCGGCAGCGGCGAGTAGTAGGCCGGGCGTCGGCCTCGTTCGCTCATGCCGAAGCCCTGGTAGAGCGCGCGCGCCGGCGCGTTGCCCTCACGCACCTCGAGCCACAGGGACGTACAGCCCCACTCGCGTCCGGCCTCGCGAGCAGCCTCGAGCAGGCGGCGCCCGAGGCCGTGACGGCGGTGCGCGGCGTCAACCGCGAGGTTGAGGATCCAGGCCTCCTCGAGCATGCGGCGCACCGCGACGTAGCCGCGGAGCGCCCCGTCGTCGAGCAGGCCGAGCACGCGCGCGTCGTCGTGCACCAGCTCGAGCAAGAGCTGGTCTTCGCTCCAGGGCAGTGGCTGGGCGTGCACTTCGAGCACCGTGAGCGGCTCGAGATCGGCGGTGGTCAGGCGCACCAGCGCGCTCATGGCGCCGCCGTCACAGCAGCCGGCGCTTCGGGCTCGGCGGCGACGATGCGCACCTCGACGCCACGCGCGATGCCAGCGACGATCTGCGCGGTGCGCTCCTCGCGGCGGGCGGTGAGCAAGGCGGCGCGCGCGGCTGCGATGCGCTCGGGCAGCGGTCGTCCCTCGGCGAGGCCGATGTCGATCTCGAGGTAGGCGCGCGCCTCCTCGTCGGAGACCTTGACGTCGGCGAGCGCCCCCTGCAACTGCGCCGAGGCGAGCAGGTCGCGACGAGCGCGGCCTCGCAGCAGCTCCTCGTCGATGCCGAAGCGTGTGAAGAAGGCGCGCGCGACCTCTGCGCTCGCGAAGCGGCCGCGCACCGCCGCCACCGCCGCGTCGACGTCGGCCTCGCGCACCACCACGCCCTTGCGCCTCGCCTCGAGCGCGAGCAGCTCGTGCGCCACCATGGTGTCGAGCACCGCTCGCTTGAGCTTGGCGTCGAGCGGGGCGGTGGGCAGGTCGGGCTCACCCGAGGCCGGCGTGGCGCGCGCGAGCAGCGCCAGGCGGGCTTCGGCGTCCACCTCGGAGACCGTGATGACCCGGCGCTCCACCACGGCGGCGACACCGTCGACCGGCACGCGCGCCGACGGCACCACCAGCGATGCGGCGAGGACCGCCGCGATCACGTCGCCACCTGCCACAGCCGCGCCCAGAGCGCGTCGCGCCCCTGGCCCGTCTCGGAGGAGAACGGCTGCACGCTCGTGCGCTCGACCTCAAGCTCGCGGGCAAAGCGGGACGAGAGGGCGCCGCGCTCGGCCGCCTTGAGCTTGTCCGCCTTGGTGACGACGTAGACGCGCGCCACGTCGAGCTGCTGCAGCTCGCGATGGACGTCGAGGTCGCGCCGGGACGGCGGGTGGCGCGCGTCGAACAGGTGCACCACGAGCGCGAGCGCGCGGCGCCCCGACAGGTAGCTCGAGATGATGGCATCGAGCTTGTCGGCCTCGACCTTCGACAGCTTGGCGTAGCCGTAGCCGGGCAGGTCGGCGAACACCAGCCTGCGCTTCTCGCCGACCTGTCCGCTGGTACGCGCGACCTTGCCGATGTGCACCGCGAACAGGTTGACCAGGCGCGTGCGGCCGGGCGTCTTGGAGACGCGCGCCAGCGAGTTGCCGAGCAGGGCGTTCAGCAACGACGACTTGCCCACGTTGGAGCGGCCGACGAACGCCACCTCGGGGTGCAGCGGCGCGCCGAGCGCGGCGTCGTCCGGTCCCGACCGCAGATAGCTCGCGTCGAGCACCCGCAGCCGCCGACCGTCGACGACGTCGGGCTGCTCAGCCGCCGCCATCAGCCACCGCCATCAGCCAGCGCCGTACGAGTGCAGGCCGTCGGCGAAGTAGCCCAGGTTCACGCCGAGGAAGCCGGCGATGATGATGAAGAAGCCGACGACACCGATGATGGCGCTCGGCACCCCCACCCAGCCGTAGGTGACGCGCGCGTGCAGGTAGATCGCGTAGGTGATCCAGATGACGAGCGCGCCGGTCTCCTTGGGGTCCCAGCCCCAGTAGCGTCCCCAGGCGTAGTGCGCCCACAAGGCGCCGGTGACGAGCACCACGGCGACGAGGGCGAAGGCGACCAGGATCGAGTAGTAGGCAGCGCGATCGAGCCGCGCGGAGTCAGCCATCAGCGAGCGCAGCTTGTCGGGGAAGAGGAGTGCCAGCAGCAAGAAGAGCTGCCCGCCCCAGGCGATGCCGAACAGCGCCAGATCCCACTGCGCCGACTCGACGGCCAGGCGCCATGGGCCAGGGACCACCATTTCCGCCGCGACTTCGGGCGGCACCTGCACGTCCATCTGCGTGAAGGCGTTCAGCAGGATGAGCCCGATGGTCGCCGTCGTGGCGCCGAAGGCGGCGAAGTACGCGTAGCGCGCCAAGCCTTGCGGGACGTCGTCCTTGCGCGCGCGCAGCAAGAGCGCGACCGCGACGGCCGCGATCACGAGCGTCGCGATCATCACCAGCCCCACGCCCGGCGACGGCACGTAGTAGGGGTGGAAGTTGTTGCCAACGAAGCGGCCGGCGGGGTTCAAATCGCCCCCCATGTCGGACATCAGCTTCACCCGGTAGGCGCCGGTGGTGAACAGGTGCGCGCCGCGGCCGAGCAACAGGAACAGCGCCATGCTGACGACGAGGGTGCCGGCCGCCACCGACGACAGCGAGACCCGCTCCTTGGCCTTGACCAGGAACAGCAGGCTCAAGACCGCGCCGAGCGTGCCGGCCGCGTAGCCGACCGCCGACGACACCACGTGGATCATGATCCACCACGACTGCAGCGCGGGCACGAGCGGCTTGATGGCGGCGTCGGTGGTGAGCGAGGCCAGGCCGAGCGACACCAGCGCCAGCGCGAGCGCGAAGATGCCGGCGAATCGGATGCGGAACTTCACCTCGGAGACGAGGAAGACGAAGACGACGCCCCACGCCATGTAGACCATCATCTCGTACAGGTTCGACCACGGCGGGTGGCGCGTGTAGACGACGAAGCGCTGCGCGCCCTCGAGCGTCAGCCCGGTGGCCCGTTCGGCGGCCTGCAGCTCGACCAAGCCGGCCTCGTGCCACCGCACCACCAGGCCCGCGATCTGCGTCAGGAACGACACCGCCACCAGCAGGGTGGCGGTGCGGCGCAGCGACGCCTTCTTGATGGCCAGGTTGGCCAGGTAGAGGAACAGGCCGAGGAAGTAGCCGGCGCCGCAGAGGTTGAAGAACAGCGTACTGGTCATTACCTACCTCAAGGCTTCGGGTTGTCCCCGAGCTTGGCGATTCGCCGTTGCTCGCGCAACGCACGGGCGCGATCTGCTTTGCGCTCACCCTCACCAAAGGCCGCGGCCACCGTCGTTCGCAGGCGCGCGAACTCGTCGGCGAAGGCGTATTGGTGACGCCGTGCGGCACCGGCGATGACCAGCTCGAGCTTCCCGTCGCCCACCGGGACGAGCCGCGCCCAGTAGCGCCGGTGGCTCATCAAGAAGGCCATGGCCATGCCGACGAACAGCACCACGAAGCCGGCGAAGATGAACGGCACCCAGGGCACGCGCCCCACTTGGATGCCGGTGGCGTATTGCTGGTCGAAGCCGCGGAATTGCACGTCGAACTTGCCGCGCCGCACCTCGCGATCGAAGTCGGGGTAGGAGCGGAACACCACGTAGCTGGTGGTGCGAGGTCCGGCGGGGGTGGGCGAGGTCTCCTGCACACGCACGGCCGCGCCGAGCCCGGCGAACTCCTCGATGACCTCGACCGGCACGAAGGTGGTGCCGTCGTCCAAGGTGAGCTTGTCGCCGATGGCGAGGGAATGGGTGCGGCGCTGACCGCCGCGCGGGCCGACGTCGAGCTGCACCAGTTGGTCGCCGGACACGGGCGCGTAGGACGCCTGGTAGAAGGTGTAGCCCGAGTACTCGAGCGGATCGTTGACCTCGATCTTCTTGGTGACGACGGGGTTGACCGGCGCCCTCGAGTCGAGGACCGACAGATCGCTCTCGTACTCCATGACGTCGCCGGTGGTGAAGGTCTTGAGGCGGAAGTCGTCGCAGCGCACGGAGAAGCCGAGGTCGACCACGTAGGGCAGGTTGCCGGGGCCGCGCAGGCGCACCAGCCGCATGGCGGTGCCCTCGGTGATCATCATCAGGCCGTCCATCTTGGTCTTGCCGTTGATGATGCCGCCGACCAGGATCATGACGAGCCCGGTGTGCACGACGTAGACGCCGAAGCGCCCCCAGCGCTGCTTCTCGGCGAACGTGAAGCGACGGTCTCCCTCGGTGGTGGTCTTGGCGCGCGCGCCGAGCACCGTGGCGATGAGGCCCTCGGCCTTGGCGCGATCGCCCTCGGCGATGCGCCCGCGCCAGACGTGGCGGATGCCGCGCAGTTGCTCGTCGGAGAGCTGCGGCTTTGGGTGCCAGACGTCGAGCCAGATCTTGGGCAGCCGCTCGACGGAGCAGGCGATGACGTTCACCAGCAGGATGACGACGAACAGGCCGAACCACCACGAGGCAAAGACGTCGTACATCTCGAAGAAGGTGAAGAGCTGCAGCTTCCACGGCGTGGTGGCCCACTGCGCGACGTGCTCGTCGTAGGTGCGGGTCTGATCGAAGAACATGCCGACGAAGCAGGCGGCAGTGATCACGATCAAGGTCACGACGGTGACGCGCAGCGAGATGAACAGCTGCCACGAGGCCGCGTAGAAGCGCGCCACCGGCGAGGTGGGCGCCGCGCCGAAGTCGACGCCCTCGGGATCGAGGGCGACGTCCGCCGTATGCGTGGTCATGGTTTGGCCTTGGCCGGCCGGTCGGGCCAGTGTTGGATGAGGCGCAGCTTCTCGTCGAGCACGAACGCGGACAGGTTGGGCGAGGAGTCGGTGTGGCAGCGCAGGCAACTGGTGGTGGTGCCGGCGTCGAAGGCGAGCTGCGCGCGCAGCTCGTCGTCACGCATGACCCACTCGACCGAGTAGTAGCGCCCGGCGCCGTGGCACGACTCGCACTGCACGCCGAGCAGGCCGGCGCCGAGGTCGGCGGGCACCATGGTGTGGCAGCTCAAGCAGCGCGGGTCCTTCTGGTCCTTTGGCGACAGCGTCTGAAACGCGCGGGAGTGCGCGGATCGTTCCCACGCCTGGTAGGCCTCGACGTGGCACGTGCGGCAACGGTCGGCGCCGATGAAGTCGTGGTCGGCGATGCGCTGCTCGCTGCGCGCCGCCGGAAACACGCCGACGGCACCGACCACGATGGCCGCACCCGCCATCAGCCCTGGGCGAAATCGCATCCGCTGGGGATAGCAAACCTGGGCGCGTGCGCGCTACGACGGAGGTGGGATCGTCGATGAAATTGATCGGGCTCACCGGCGGCATCGCCTCGGGCAAGAGCGTAGTCGCTCGCATGTTGGCGGCGGCGGGCGTGCCGGTCGTCGACGCCGACCTGCTGGCGCGCGAGGCAGTGGCGCAGGGCAGCGAGGGCCTGCGCGCGGTGGTCGCGCGCTTCGGCGCCGGCGTCGTCGCGCCCGACGGCGCCCTCGACAGGGGTGCGCTCGCCGCCGTGGTCTTCGCCGACCCGGTCGCGCGACGCGAGCTGAACGCCATCGTTCACCCCGAGGTGGCGCGCCTCGCGGCGGAGCGCCTCGACGCCCTGCGCTGCGGCGGCGCGCCGGTGGCGGTCTACGAGGTGCCGCTGCTCTTCGAGAACGACCTCGAGCAGGCGATGGACGCGACCCTGCTGGTCGCGGCGCCAGAAGCAACGCAGCTCGCGCGCATGGCCACGCGCGACCGCCTCGATGACGACGCGGCGCGCGCGCGCCTGGCCGCGCAGTTGCCGCTCGCGGAGAAGCGGCGGCGCGCCACTGCCGTGATCGAGAACGACGGGTCGCTGCCGGAGCTGGCGGCACGGCTGCGGGTCGCGTGGCGGAGCGTCACCGGCGACGACGTCGCGTTCGCGCCACCCTGATCTCGCGCCACGAACGAAGCGCCCGGGCACGAGGCCCGGGCGCACGACGGCCAGCCAGCGGAGGGAGCGATCAGCGCGCGGGCGCCGCCGCGGGGGCCGCTTGCGCGTCGGCCAACTCCGTGTCGAGGTACAAGAGCACGCCGCCGCCGATGACCAGGCCGACGCCGGTGCCGAACAGCCCGAAGCCGAGCGTGTTGGCGTCCATGTCGGTGGGGGTGGTCAACACCACCGCGCCAGAGAGCAGGCCGATGGTGCCGAGGCCGAGGCCGGTCCAGCCAGCGACCGTCATCCAGGTCCACTGCTCAGGCGCGATCGACGGCGCCGGCGGCTCCGGCGTCTCGGGGGCCGGCGGCGTCGGCGGCGTCACCACCGGCTTCGGCTCCTCGGGCTTGGGCGGCGGAGGCGCGGCCGCCTCGGGCAGCGTGAGGTTCAAGTTGAGCGAGCCGCCGGCCTCGAGCGTGAACTCGGTGGCGATCTCGCGGCCGTCGGCGCCGACCAGCTTGACGGTGTGGGCGCCCGGCGCGACCGGGAAGTCGACCACGGGCGTGGCGAGCCCGGTGTCGGCGCCGTCGAGGAAGAGCTTGGCGCCGGTCGGCTCGGAGGAGACCGACAACATGCCCTGCGCGGGCGGCGGCGGCGTGGCCGGCGGTGTCGCGGCTTCGGGGGCCGGCGCGGCGGGCGCGGCGGCGGGCGCCGCGGGAGCGGCCGGCGCTGCAGGCGCGGCCGGTGGCGGGGTTGCCGGCTTGTCCTCGGCGGCGGCGGAGGCGGCAGCGAGCAAGGCGACGGCGGTGAGAACCAAAAGGCGCATCCTGGTCTCCTCGAGAGTTCTGATCCGGGCCCGCTCTGACACACCTGCGCCCGACAGACAACCGCGGCGCGCCTGACAGCGGGGCCGCGCGTCATGACCGCCGGGCCGGGAATGGAGTAACAGCAGGCATGGGCGAGGGCCAGGGCGAGGACAACGGCAAGCGGTCGCGCGGCGGGACGGGGGACCGGCCCGGTCACGTGCTGGTCACGGGCTATCCGGGCTTCATCGCGCGCCGCCTGGTGCGCCGCCTGTTGACGCAAGCGCCGCGCGCGCGCGTGTCCGTGTTGGCTGAGGACCGCGCGCGCGCCGAGGCCGACCGCGCGCTGTTGCCCGCAGACAAGCAGCGCCGGGTGCGCATCACCACCGGCGACGTCACGCGCATGGACTGTGGCCTGGCCGGCCTCGAGATCGACGCGCTGGCGGACGTCACGCACGTCTTTCACCTGGCTGGCGTGCAGCGGCTCGACGCGCCACGCGAGCTGCTCGAGGCGGTCAACGTCGGCGGTGTGCGCAACACGCTGGCGCTGGCGCGCGAGATGAAAGGGCTGCGGCGCTTCGTGCACTTCTCGTCGTGTCTGGTGAGCGGCGACCGCGAAGGTGTCATCACCGAGGACGAGCTGGACGAGGGCCAGCGCTTCCACACGCACTACGAGGAGACCAAGTACAAAGGGGAGAAGCTGGCGCGCGCTGCGATGAAGGACCTCCCGATCACGGTCGTGCGTCCCTCAATCGTGGTGGGCAGCTCGGAGACCGGCGAGATCGATCGCTTCGACGGCGTCTACCAGATGGCCATCCTGGTGGTGACGAGCCCCATCTCCGTGCCGCTGCCCCTGCCCGGCCCCGGCACCGCGCCGCTCAACCTGGTGCCCGTCGACTTCGTCACCAAGGCCGTGCTGCGGCTGGCCTTCGACCCGCGCGCCGCGGGCAAGACCTGCCACATCGTCGATCCGAACCCGCTGTCGGCGCGCCACGTCTACGAGCTGATCGCGCGGCGCGCCGGCAAGCGAGTGCCCAAAAGCGACCTCGGCTCCTCCCTGGCCGCGCGCCTGCTGCGGCTGCCGGGCATCGATCGAATCTCGCGGCGTACATTGCCCGAGCTGTCGGCGCTCGATCGCTTCGTGGTGTTCAACTGCGCCAACGCGCTGTCGTTGCTCGACGGCACCGGCATCGCGTGCCCGCGCTTCGACACCTAC
Source organism: Deltaproteobacteria bacterium (assembly GCA_016177705.1). Taxonomy (GTDB): domain Bacteria; phylum Myxococcota; class UBA727; order UBA727; family VGSZ01; genus JACOUT01. Next base: position 174,232 of record JACOUT010000008.1, on the reverse strand, counting down.
GTCGACAAGCTGATGGGCTTCGTGTCCGACTCGCTCAAGCGCGATCGAGCGCAGCGGCGCGCCGACGCTGCCGATCCGCTCGATGGCTGAGGAGGTGTCGAGGTGAGCGACAGCGATGCCGTGCTCCCCGTCCTCACCGTCGAGCCCGGGCACGTCGCGGAGGCCAAGCGCGCGCTCGCCGCGCAGGGCCGCGCGCTCGACGACGCCGCGGTGGAGCGCCTGCTCTGGACCGCGCGGGCGCTGCCTGCCGCCCTCGATCTGCTGGCGGACGCCGACAGCCCGCTCCCACTCGCCGAGGCCTGCTTCACGGCCGTGGCCGTCGAGCGCGGCGATGCTCCCCCACCAAACGGTGCGCCCGCGCTGCTGTTGGCGCGCCGGGTCGGCCCCGCCATCCAGGTCGATGTGGTCGATCGCTACCCCTACCTCGACAACGACGAAGTACACCTGCGCTGCCGCGTCACCTTGAGCGTCTCACCGGGGACCGACGCGGAGCGCGTTCGCCTGGTCCGCTTCCACCTGCGCTAGCCTGCCCCCGGAGGCCCCATGGTCGACCGCATCCTCACCGCCAACGACCTGCGCTGGAGCTTCCCGCTGGCGGACTTCTCCGAGCGCGACCTCAAGCCAGCGGAGAAGGATCGCCATGGTCGACCCGGCGCGCTCGGGCAGGAGCGGGCGCTGTCCGCGCTCGAGCTCGGCCTCGGCATCCGGGAACGAGGCTTCAACATCTTCGTGGTGGGCGCCTCCGGCACCGGGCGCACCTCGACGGTCAAGGAGCTGCTCGAAGCGCGCGCGCGCGAGGAGCCGACACCACCCGACGTCATCCTGCTCTACAACTTCACCGATCGCGATCGACCGCTCGCGGTCAACCTGCCGCCCGGCATGGGGGCCAAGGTCAAGAAGCGCTACGACGGCTTCGTCGAGAAGATGCTGCAGGAGCTCGAGAAGGCGTTCGAGAGCGAGGGCTACATCGAGCGGCGCAGCGTCATCGACGCGCACCATCAGGAGAAGACCGATCACACGCTCGAGGGCATCGACAAGGAGGCGCGCGCGCGCGGCTTCTTACTGTCACGCACCGGCACGGCGCTGACCTTGGCGGTGGCTGACGAGGAGGGAAACCCGCTCTCCGAGGAGCAGTACGAGGCGCTCACCGACCAGCAGAAGCTCGACCTCGAGCACAAGGCCGAGGAGCTGCAGAGCGGCCTGGAAGACGCGCTGCGCCGCATCCGCGCGCTCGAGAAGGAGACCGACGAGCAGATCGAGAAGCTGGCGCGCGAGATCGCCACCTCGGTGGTGCGGCCGATGATCGACGAGCTCAAGGCCGACCTGGCAGGGCAGCCGCGCGTGGTGGCACACCTCGACGACGTGCAGAAGGACGTGCTCGATCGCCTGCGCCGCCTGGTACCCGAAAGCCATGCCATCAACGACGGCGGTGAGCCGGCCGAGGCCGAGGCGCACCACGCGCCCGCGCGGCGTCTTTCCGAGGAGGAGGAGGACGGCGACCGCGACGAGCCCGCCTTGCTGCGCTACCGCGTCAACGTGCTGGTGTCGAACGCGCCACCGGGGCGCGCGGCGGCCAAGAGCAAGGGCGGTGCGCCCGTCGTCGTCGAGACCCACCCGACCGCCGCCAACCTGATTGGCCGCATCGAGCACCGCATGCGCGCGGGCGAGGCGACGTCGACCGACTTCCTGCGCATCAAGGCGGGCGCGCTCTATCGCGCCAACGGCGGCTACCTGCTGCTGCACGCACAAGACCTGCTGCGTGATCCCGCGGCGTGGGAGGGCTTGAAGCGCGCGCTCAAGAACCGCCAGATCGAGCTCGACGATCCCGGCGAGCCGGGCCGCATGGTGTCGATCGCGGCGCTCCGCCCCGAGCCGGTGCGTTTGAGCGTCAAGATCGTGCTCATCGGCACGCCCGAGCTCTACTACTCGCTGTCGCGCGGCGACCCCGACTTCGGCAAGTTGTTCAAGGTCAAGGTCGACTTCGACATCGAGATGGAGCACAGCGCGGAGCGCATCAAGAACTACATGCGCTTCCTGTCGGGGCTGGCAGCGGAGGAGAAGCTGCTGCCGCTGACGCTCGACGGCGCCGGGCGCGTGCTCGAGCACGCGGCGCGCGTCTGCGACGACCAGAGCAAGCTGACCACGCGCTTCGGCGAGATCGCCGACCTGGTGCGCGAGGCGAGCTTCTGGGCCGCCAAGGCCGGCGCCAAGTCGATCGACCGTGGCCACGTGCGCGCGGCGCTGGCGGCGCGCGCCGAGCGCGAGGGCTTCATCGAGCTGCACATGCGCGAGGACATCACCAAGCGGCGCATCCAGGTGGAGACGCGCGGCGAGGTGGTGGGCCAGGTGAACGGCCTCACCGTCATCGACCTCGGCAGCTACGCCTTCGGCATGCCGGTGCGCATCACCTGTCGCAGCGGCGCCGGCAAGGGCGAGATCGTCGACATCGAGCGCGAGACCGAACTCGGCGGGCCCATCCACACCAAGGGCACGCTGATCCTGAAGGGCATCCTGCTCGACCGCTTCGGGCGCGACACGCCCATGTGCCTGCAGACAACGCTGTGCATGGAGCAGAGCTACAGCGAGGTGGACGGCGACTCCGCCTCGCTCGCCGAGGCGTGCGCCATGTTCTCGTCGCTGGCACAGGCGCCGCTCCGCCAGGACACCGCGGTCACCGGATCCATCGATCAGCGCGGCGGCGTGCAGGCGGTGGGTGGCGTCAACGAGAAGATCGAAGGCTTCTATCGGGTGTGTCAGATCCGCGACCCCAAAGGCAGCCACCAGGTGATCATCCCGGCGGCCAACGCGGGCGACCTCATGCTCGACGAGGACGTGGTGACCGCGTGCCGCGAGGGGCGCTTCCGCATCATCACGGTGGAGACGCTGGAAGACGCCATCCTCGTGCTGTCGGGGCGCGGCTGGTCCACCGGCAAGGCGCCGCTGCAGCCCGCCATCCTGTCGACGCTGCGTGAGCTCGCTGCGGTGCAGAGCCTGGCGAATCAGGCGCCGCGCGTCGCGGCTCGTGCGCCGCGCGCGCTCGCGAAGGCGGCGCGGCACCACCGGCGTTCGCCGCGATGACGTTCCGCCACGTCGCCGCGTCGGCGTCGCTGGCGGCGATGTTGGCGTGTCGTGCCGCGGCGCCGCCGGCCGCCATCCCGGCGGCCGCGCTGCCGCCGGTCGACGCGGCGGTGCTGGTGGGCGCCGGCGACGTGGCCGATTGTGGCAGCAGCGACGACGAGCGCACCGCCGGCCTGGTGCGCGCGCTGCTCGCCGAGCGCCCGCATGCGCGCGTGTTCGTTGCGGGCGACAACGCCTACCCCACGGGCTCGCTCGACGAGTACCAGCGCTGCTACCTGCCTTCCTGGGGCGCGTTTCGCGATCGCACCATCGCCGCGGCCGGCAACCACGACTGGCTGACCAAGGACGCGGCCGGCTTCCGGCAGACCTTCGGCGTCGGCGCAGGCGAGCCGCTCTATCGCGGCGAGGACGTCGGAAGCTGGCGCGTGCTCGCGGTCGACAGCGACTGCGGCGCCGAGGGCGCGTGTGAGGCCGGCTCGGCGCAGCTCGTCTGGCTCGCCGACGAGCTGTCGCGCAACCAACAACGCTGCACGCTGGTCATCGCGCACCACCCGCGCTTCTCCTCCGGCCACCACGGCGCCAGCCCCGCGCACCAGCCCCTGTGGGAGACCATGGTCGTCGGCGGCGCCGACGTCGTCATCAACGGCCACGATCACCACTACGAGCGCATCGCGCCGCTCGACACCTCGGGGGCGCCGTCGACGCGCGGGCTGCGCACCTTCATCGCGGGCACCGGCGGCCGCATGCCGTACGAGCTGCGGGACCCGATCGCTGGCTCCGAGGCCCGGATCGCGGGGCGCGCCGGTGTGCTGGTGCTGACGCTCGATCCCGGCCGCCTCCGCTACGCCTTTGTCACCGTCGACGGCGAGATCGGGGACCAGGGAGACGCGCCGTGCGTCGGGGACCTGCTCACAATCGCCAGTAATTCCAATGAGCTGCGCCCCTGACAGGGCGTTAACGATCAGCGCGGCACGGTCTTTGCGTCACCGTGCGTATGCCGCACGGAACCGCCGTCTCCATCGGAAACGCCGCGACCTGCCAGCTCGAGAGCACCAGCTTCGTTGGCCGCGACCGCGCGCTCACCGACCTGCTGCTGGCAGTCGAGCGCGAGCGGCTGACGACCCTGTGGGGCACGGCCGGCGTCGGCAAGACGCGGCTGTTGCGCCGGGCATGCGCCGAAACCACGGCGCGCGGCCGCGTCACCGTGGTGGAGGTGACCGACCTGGTGCCCGCGCGCGACCGCGCTGCGTTGGTGGCGGCCGTCGCTCAGGCGCTCGGCATCTCGCTCGCCACCGTGCCGGACGCGGCGGCCGTCGAGCACGTCGGCCGCGCGCTCGCGCTCTCGGGCGAGATGCTGCTGGCGCTCGACGGCCTCGAGCACCTGCTGCCGCACGCCGACGTCATCGCCACCTGGCTCGAGCGCGCGCCCTCCTTGCGCGTGCTGTGCACGTCGCGCACGCCGCTGGCGCTGCCCGGCGAGCGCGCGCTCGAGCTCGAGCCGCTGTCGCGCGCGTCCGGCCTGGCGCTGTTCGAGGACCGGCTGCGCGCGCTCTCGGGCGAGCCCCTGCCCCCGTCGGAGCAGGCCGCGGCTGATCGGATCGTCGCGTCGGTGGGCGGGCTGCCGCTCGGCGTCGAGCTGGTGGCGGCGCGCGCCGCGGACGACGGCGTCGCCAGCGTCGCCGCGGCGCTCGCGGACACGCTAGGCGCGGCGCCGGCCGCGACGCCAGCGCTGATGGCGGCGACGGTCGGCTGGGCCTGGCGCGCGCTCGGCGATGGCGAACGAGCGGCGCTCGAGCGCCTGGCGGCCTGCGCCGATGCCGCGCCGTGCGACGTCGCCGAGCAGGTGGTGGGCGGCGACGACGCGCCTGCGCTGGTGCAGTCGCTGCGCCGCCGCTCGCTCGCCTGGGCCCGTCACGGCCGGCACGGCGAGCTGCGCGTCGGTGTCTACTCGAGCGTGCGCGACTTCCTCGCCGAGCGCGCGCCGGTGGGCGGTGACGCCGGTGCCCGCCACGCCGAGGTGGTGGCGCGCGTGGTGGCGACGCTCGAGACGCGCGCGCGCGCCGACGACGGCGCGGCGCTGCAGGCGTTGCTCGACGACGGCCCCAACATCGACCTGGCGCTCGCCCGCGCCGCCGACGACGCGACGGTGGCGACGCTGGCGCTGGCGGCGACCGCCGCCGCCGTCCGCCGCGGCTCGCAAGACGCCCACGACGCCGCGCTCGGCCTGGGGCTGGCAGCGGCGGAGCGCGCCGGCCTCGACGACGCGGCGCTGTCCATCGTCGAACGACGGGCGGCGCTGGCCGAAGCCGCGGGCGCCACCAGCGCTGCGCTGCGCAGCCACCAGGCCGCGCTGCAGTTGGCCTCGCGCCTCGGCGACCCCGAACGCGCGGCCGCCGCGCGCGCGCGGCAAGGGTGGACGCGCTTCTTGCTCGGCGAGCGCGATGGCGGTCTGCGCGACCTCGATCAGGCAATCGGTGCAGCCCCCGGTGGCGGCGCGGCGCTCGCGCTCGCGCACAACCGTCGTGGCGAAGCGCTGCTCACCACCGGCGACACGCGCGGGCTCGACGACCTCATGCTCGCCGCCACCTTGGCCGCGCACACGCGCGACCGCGCGCTGCGCACAACGACGCTGCTCGATTTGGCGCGCGCCTATCGGCGCCTGGGCGCGCTCGAGCTGGCCGCGCGCCGGCTGCTCGAGGCAGGTGCACCGGGGCGCCCGCACGGCGTCGAGCTGCGCGCGCGCCACCAAACCGAGCAGGCGGCCCTGGCGCGCGTCGACGGGCGCGATGACGACGCCAACGCGCTCATCGGCGAGGCGCTGACGACCGCGGCGGCCTGCGGTGTACCGACGGTGCTGGCGGCCGCGCACGTGGTGGCGGCTGAGCTGGCGCTCGACAGCGACGACACCGGCGCGGCGCTGCACCTGGCGGAGCTGGCGTGCGCGCACGCCAAGCGCGTCGAGGCCGTGGCGCCCTCGCTCGAAGCGCAACTGGTGCGCGCGCGGGCGCGCCGCGCCGTCGGCGACCTGTCGGGCGCGCGTGCCGCGTTGGCCGCCGTCGCGTGTGGGCTGGCCCGCCATCCCGATCGTGAGGCCGCGGGCCTGTTGGCGATCGAGCGCGCGCTGCTCGAGGGCGAGCCCGACGGCAGCGCGCCGCAGCTCCGGCGCGACCTGGCCGCGGCGACGTACGCGCTGGCGCCGCTCGGCGGGCGCCCCGCAGCACTCGCCCAGGCCATGCGCGCCCTGCTCGATCCCGAGCAGGCGGACCGCGCCGCGCTCGGCCACGCGGTCAACGAAGCGCACGACGCCGAGCTGCGCGCGCTGTTGGCGCTCGCGCGCGGCGAGCCCGGCGACGAGCGGCGCTTCGCGCTCTTGCGTCGCGTGGCGCCGCTGCGTCGGACGCCGGCGCGGCGTGAGATGGTGGTCGGCAACGACGGCCGCTACTACGAGATCGACGGCCGCCGCATCTCGCTCGCGCGCCAGCGGAGCCTGCGGCTGATCTTCTTGGCGCTCGTCGACGAGGCCGAGCGACGGCCCGGGCACGGCCTGGCGCAGCCCGAGGTGCTGGCGCGCGGCTGGCCGGGCGAGAAGATGCGCGCCGACTCCGGCGCCACGCGCGTCTACACCTCGATCCGCCGCCTGCGCCGCGGCGGCCTCGAGGGCGTGCTGGTGACGCGCGATGACGGCTACCTGATCGATCCGCAGGTAGCCGTCCGCCGCGTCGCGCTCGCGTAGGCGCCGGCACGCGCGCGTCGACCGCTCGCGCGATTGCACATCCACGCCGCTTCGTGCATCGAACGGCCGTGGATGACGCCGCCGCTCGCGCGCACGATCCGACCGAGCTGCCGGCGGCCCAAAAGGCCTTGGCGCTCGCCGGCACGCTGCTCGGCATGCTGTTGGCCGCGCTCGATCAGACCATCGTCGCCACCGCCGGCCCGGCCATCCAGCGCGACCTCGCGATCGCGCCCTCGCTCTACACCTGGATCACCACCGCGTACATGGTGGCGTCGACGGTGTGCGTACCCATCTGGGGCAAGCTGTCGGACGCGCTCGGCCGTCGGCGCATCCTGCTCGCCGGCATCGGCGTCTTCCTGCTCGGCTCCGCGCTGTGCGGGCTCTCGACGTCGGCCACGCAGCTCATCCTGTGCCGCGCCGTGCAGGGCGTCGGATCAGCCGCGTTGTTCACGAGCGCCTTCACCGTCATTGCGGACCTGTTCACGCCGGCCGAGCGCGGCCGCTTCCAGGGCATCTTCGGTGCCGCCTTCGGGCTGTCGAGCGTCGTCGGGCCGCTGCTCGGCGGCTTCCTCACCGACACGGTCGGCTGGCACTGGTGCTTCTTCGTCAACCTGCCGCTCGGCGCGCTCGCCATCACGTTCATCGTGGCGCGCATGCCGCCGCTGCGTCGCCCGCGCACCGAGCCGCTGACGCTCGACGTGGCGGGCGCGCTCATGCTGGTCGTGTTCGCGGTGCCGCTCTTGCTCGGTCTGTCGCTCGGGCGCTTGCAGTTGCGGGAGGGCGACACCGGCTGGCCGTGGCTGTCGTGGCAGATCGGCGCGCTGTTCGGGACCGCGCTGGTCGGGCTCGCCGGCTTCCTCGTCGTCGAGGGGCGCGCCCGCGATCCCATCGCCGACCTCAAGCTGCTGCGCATGCGCGCGCCGGCCTCGCCACCAACTTCCTCTCCGGCCTGGCCTTCCTCGGCGCCATCGTGTTCTTGCCGCTATTCATGGTCTACGTCGCCGGCGCCTCCGCCACGTCGGCGGGCATGACCACTCTGCCGCTCACCATGGGCCTGTTGGTCGCCAACATCGCGAGCGGCCAGCTCGCCTCACGCCTGGGGCGCACCAAGCCGCTGTTGCTCTGCACCGCGTCGTTGGCCTGCGTCGGCTTCCTGCTGCTCGCGCTCACGCTCGACGTCACCTCGTCGCAGCTCGACGTCAGTTGGCGCATGTTCCTGCTCGGCGTCGGCATGGGACCGGCCATCCCGCTGGTACCGCTCACGATCCAAAACGCGGTGCCGCCGCCGGTCATCGGCGCGGTCACCAGCCTGTCGACGTTCTTTCGCCAGATGGGCGCCACCATGGGGCTGGCAGTGCTCGGTACCGTGTTCGCGGCCTCGCTCGGCATGCCGGGCTTGCCGCTCGGCGACGGCGGCGCACGTGACGGTGCAGCCCTCGCCCACGCCGACCCTGCCGCGCTGCTCGCCCTCAAGAGCGCGTTCGTGCACGCGGTCGCGCGCGTCTTCTGGTTCGCCGCGCTGTTCCAGGGCCTCGCGCTGGTCGCCGTGCTGTTCTTGCCGGACCAGCGGCTGCGCGGGCGCACCGGCCCGCCCGCCGCGGCCGACTAGACGCTACTCGAAGGACAGCGTCGGCAGGCCGTCGATGCGCGTGATGCGCCAGTCGTTGCCGTCCTTGATCCATGACACCGTCAGCTCGAACGTGCGCGCGTTGGTCGCGAGCAGGTCGGCTGCGCTCTTCACCTCTGGCGCGCCCTGCACGGCCAGTACCGCGACCTTGGAGGTGGCCGCCTCGCCGGCGACCTCGGTCTCGACGCTCTGCAAGCGCACGAACACCGGCCCACGCTGCAGCGCGAAGAACGCGAGGCGCACCAGGTCTTTCTTGCTGCGCTTGCCGGCGTCGGCGTAGTCGTCGGCGAGCAGGGCGCCCGCGGCCTTGGCGTCCTTGGCGGCGAGCGCCGCCACGCCGTCGTCGAGCGCGCGGCGGATCTTCGCCTCGGGGCGCTCGCGCTCGCACGCAGCGCCTGCGAGCGAGGCGAGCGCGAGCGCGACCAGCAGACGACGGCGGGTGATGCTCATGGTGCCTCCGGCGCACCAGCCTAACGCCTCGTGGTGCGCCGCGATTTCCTCCGTTGACGCGCTGCGGCAATCGCCTCCGATCACACGCGGATGGGAAGGCCCTCCACATCTGCGGTCATCCCGCTACACTCGATGAAGGTCGCTGCTTGGTGAAGCTCAACCCCGGCTCCTGGTTCTCCAAGAACGCCGCCGATGCGCGCGCGCAGAACGCCGCCAAGAAGCAGTCGACGAAGAACAAAGTCGGCGTCGGCGGCGCGGACCTGCCGGCCATTCGCGACGACGAGGATCTCATCGACACCGGCAGCGGCGACAGCGGCGCCAAGAAGAAGCAGCAGCTCGGCGGTGAGCCCTCGTTCGCGGCGGCCACGCACAGCTCGATCGAGGGTAAGGCCCACATCATCAACAAGGGCGCGCTCGAGCAGCAGGCGATGGCCGGGCCCGGCAGCCTCGACCCGTCGACGCTCGGACCGCCCACGGCGCCCGACGCGCGCCGCTGGCTCGCCAAGCGCGGCGTCGAGCTGCAGCTCCCCGAGGGCTGGAAGTACCTCGGGCAACAGCGCGACGGCCGGAGCGTCGCCTTCCACTCCTCGGGCACCTCCGACGGCCACGGCGTCGAGGTCAGTTTCTTCTCGCTGCGCGCCGACGTGCCGCTCGACAAGATCGCACACAGCTACACCGCCGAGGACCTCGACGAGCTGATTGGGCTCGGTCGCTTGTCCTCGTCGTCCGAGCTGAAAGTCGGCGAGGTCGATGGCCTGCTGCTGGTCGGCTACGGGCCCGACTCCAAGGACGCGCTCGATCGCCTGGTGGTCGAGAAGGGCGCCGAGGCCACCAACGAGGCGCTTTACCTCGCTACCGACGGCACCGGCCTGCGCAGCATGTCGTGGCGCGGCGCGGTCAAGCGTGGCGACGAGAACCAGCTCGTGATCATCTCGTTCACATCGCCGGTGGAGAGCTTCCACGAGGCGCGCGCGGCCTACGACGCCATCCTGGCGAAGGCCATCGTTACGCGTTAGCGCCGGCCAGGGCGGCCTTGGCGTCGTCCAGGCTGTCGACGAAGCGCAACAGCTCCATGTCCTCGGGCGCGATGTACGCGTGCTTCTCGGACACCATGGCGCGCTGCCAAGCCTCGACGATGGGCTTCCAATAGCCCGAGTCGACGAGCAAGAGCGGCCGGCGCGGCAGCTTTCCGGTCTGGATCTGGCACAACACCGTGGTCAGCTCGTCGTGGCCACGGGCGGCGTCGGGCAGCACCACGTAGGCCGAGGCGTTTCGCAACAGCGTCTCTTTGTGGGGGATGCGCTCCGAGAAGGTGACGTCGTCGACCGCGTGCTTCTTGTGGCGCTTCTTGGCCTCCACGCTCGCCGGATCCCAGCGCACGCGCTGCACCTCGCGCGCGCCCTGCGACACGGCGGTGGCGCCGTTACCGTCGTCGCCGACGCGCACCGCCTGGCCTTGGCCCGACACGTGCTCGGCGATCAGGCGCGCGAGTGCCAGCGCCGGATCATCGGACGCGAGCTGCGCGCCGCCGAGGAAGGTGACCGCCTTCTCCTGCCGCGTGACGACGTAGCGCGCCAGCTTCAGCTCGCGCACCATGCGCGTGTACAGCTCCTCGGGCTCGCTCTCGAAGGCGCGCACGCCGCTCCTGCCCTCGACGAAGTCCATGGCTGCATGCGGGTCGTCCGTGACGAGCACGGAGTCGAGCATGCCGGCGAGCAGGTTCTGGCCGTTTCTCTCCGCCGAGGTACGCCAGGCGTCGAGGATCGGCTGCCAGTAGGCCTTGCCGGCGAGCACGATCGGGTCGCGCGTCTTGCCCTCGCGCGCCAGCACCAAGACCTCGAGCAGCTCGTCGAGCGTGCCAAAGCCGCCCGGGAACACCACCACGCCGCGCACGTTCTCGTAGAGCGCGAACTTGCGGAACGCGAAGAGTTGGATCTCGTGGGCGCGCTCGATGGCCGGGCTGACCTTCTGCTCGGCGGGCAGCTTGATGTTGAAGCCGAGCGTGCGCTGATCGTCGAGGTGGGCGAGACGCGAGACGCCGTCGATCACCTGTTGCGCGAGCTTGTGCGGCAGCCGGTCGCGCTCGGCGATGAAGCCGGCGGGCACCGCATGCATGGCGCCCGGGCCGGCACCCGTCTTTGGTGGAATGCCGCGCTTTGCGAGCTGCGCGCCGAACGACATCGCGAGCGCGTAGTAGCTGTCGCCCTGCTGCAAGCGGGCGCCGCCGAAGAACACCACGCTCGGTGCCTGGCGTCGCAGCTCGGCGAAGGCGGTGCGGAAATCCGCCAGGTGCTTCTGGAAGATCGAGTCGAGCCCGTCGTCTTCCGCCTTGGCGCGAAGCTCGACGAGCGAGGTCGCCTTGGGCTCGGCCCACGCCGAGAGCTTCTCGGCCTCGTGCGCGACGCTCGGCACCGGCGGCAGCTCGAGCTTCGGTGGCTGCTCCCGCGCTACCGTCGCGCTCGGCTTCACGCCGGTCTTGGGCGTCGTTGCCTTCTTGGCCTTGGTGGCGGTGGCGGTGCGGCGGGGGACGGCGCGCTTGCTGTGGACGGTCGTCACCCGCCGATTCTGTAGGTTTCGCGCCCCTACGTCCAGCGCGGACCCGTCGGTACGCCGGGGTCTCGGTCACGCCGCGGCGCGGCGCGAGGGAGCCCCGCTACTTCGTCGTGCAGTAGTCGGCGCCGACGTTGGTCTTGCATCCGTCGAACAGGCGCACGTACCTGGTGAGCGCGTAATCGGGGATCTTGGCCTTGTCGATGCGCGCGGCGTTCGGGCGCGTGATCTTGCCCTCCCACCACATGGCCTCGTCGGTCAGCTTGTCGGTGGCGCCAGGGTCGACCGCGCGGATCGCGATGGTCTTGGTGATCTTGGCCTCGCTGGCGAGCGTGACGGCGAGCAGCGAGGCCTCCTCGAGCACCTTCTTCTTGTCGATGCCGAGCCAGGTCACCTGCGCCACCACGTGCGATGGGTCGCTGTCGTCGAAGTTGAACACCACCACCCGGCCGGGCAACGCGCCCTCGACGGCGCTCTTGGCGTCGCGCTCGACCTTCTTGCCGATCTCGTCGCAGGTGGCGCCGGCGCGGCCACCCTTCTCGACGGCGGCAAGCAGCACCGGCAGCTTGACCTTGGCCATCGACGCCACCTTTTGGTCGCGCTTCTTGCCCGAGAGCTTGGCGACCGCCGGCTGCTCGATGGCGTCGAGGTAGCCGCAGTAAAGGCGGAACTCCTCCTCGGTCAGGTCGACGGCCGCCTTCGCCGGCGCGCCGGCGAAGGCGGCGACAGCGAGGGCGGCGGCGACGGCGAGGCGGTGACTGCGACGGTGCATGAGTCCCTCGTGAGGAGCGCGCAATCTAAGCGACCTGCGTTCAGGCCTGTCAAGCCGCCGGATGTCAGACGACGGCGCGCAAGCGTCAGGGTCGTGGCACGGCGCACAGCCATCGACGCCGGGGTGGGGCGCTGGATTCACCCGACCCAACTGGTACAGTCCCGGCGCCTCGGCGCCAGGAGACCCACATGCACCGTACCGTCGTCGTCACTCTCGCCCTGATCGCGCTCGCCGGCGCAGCCGCAGCCGAGGGGCCGCGCGCTGACCGCCGGACGCATCGCTTCGGTGAGCGCGTGGTGGTGCGCGAGAGGCCGGTGGTTGGCGGCGTGCCAGTCGAGGGCGCCGATCTGGTGACGCTCGATGGCGCGCCGGTGCGCGCCGCGCCCTCGCTCGTGCCCCTCACCGCCTTCGCGGTCGACGAGGCGCATGCGGTCGCCGCCGCGTGCGCGAGCGTGCGTGGTTGCCTGTTTCGCGATCCGACCGTGGAGAACACCGCGGGCTTCGGCCGCGCCGTCTGGCTCGCGCGCGAGGACGGCCTGCTCGCCATGTGGCGCGTGCGCGTGCCCACCTGGCGGCTGCAGGACGTGCGCGACGTCTGGGTGGATGCCGAGACCGGCGTGGCGCTGCGCACCCAGCCGGTGGTCAAGCTCCAGGCTGGTGAAGGTGAAGGTGAAGGTGAAGGTGAAGGTGAAGGTGAAGGTGAAGGTGAAGGTGAAGGTGAAGGTGAAGGCGAGGGCGAGGGCGAGCCGGGCGGGCCGGCGCCCACCGCCGCGCAACTGTTCACGAACGACCAGCCGTCGAACCCCGATGCCGACCTCGAGGGTGAGCTGATTGCCGGCGATCTCGACGGGCTGCTGCCGCTCGGCCTCGGCGCCAACCTGATCGGTGAGCACATCGAGACGGCCAACTGTTGCAAGCACTACCTGTGCAACGACGGTGGCCAGAGCTGCATCGAGGAGCTGCCGCCGGGATCGTTGGCGCGCAACGTCGCCACCTGCGCCGAGGCCGACACGCCCGGCGCCATCACCTCCGTGATCAACCTCGCCATCCCGACCGCGTCCTTGCCGTTCGACCTGTCGCAGATCGGCTTCACCGGCGACACGCTCTACGCCCAGGTCGCCTTCTGCGCCGAGCTGCCACGCGCGCGGAGCGCGGCGGGCGCCGGCCCGAGCGGCGAAGACGGCTGGTTCGCCGATCCCGTCGACGGCGACCGCCTCGAGGGGCGCCGCCCGTGCGGCTCGACCGACTCCTCCGCGGGCCCCGCCGACCTCGAGGGCTGCGCCGCCGAGGAGGACGCCTTCGCCGAAGTGGCCGCCTACCACGCCACCTTGGAGTACTTCCAACACATCCGCGACATCTACGACGACACCTTCTGCCTCGAGCAGCAGTCGATGCGCTGCGACGCCGACGGGCACTCCGTCGACGACGACGGCAACCCGGTGGCCGGCACCGCGCGCGCGGCCCTGCCCTTTCACATCGCGGTCAACATGATGATCCCCGAGGTGGACCTGCAGTCGATGGCCATCCAGATCTCGCCGCTCGGCGGCAGCCGCGGCGGCTCGGTGGAGCGGCCCATCATCATCGACGACTTCCAGCGCATCCCGAACGCCGCCTTCATCCCGGCGCTCGAGGGCGGTCCCATCAACATCCCGCCCGAGTTCCAGGCGCTGGCCGCGCTGTTCTCGCGCCCGTTCGACTCGAACACGTACTTCCAGGGGTACCGCGACTTCGCCTACGACGGCGACATCGTGCGCCACGAGTTCACGCACGGCATCATCCACACGCTCAACCCGCAGCTCGGCAGCAACGGCCTCGACGACTGGGGCTCACACGTCGAGCCGGGCGCCATGAACGAGGGCTGGTCGGACTTCTTCTCGGCCTCGTACGCCAACGATCCGGAGATGGGCGAGTACGCGTCGGCTGGGCTGACCGAGGCGGGCGAGACCGGCCTGCGCAACAACGACAACGAGCTGCGCTGCCCGGAGTCCCTGATCGGCGAGGTGCACGCCGACAGCGAGCCCTGGGCGGGCGCGCTCTGGTCTATCCGCGCCACGCTCGGCGGCGACGCCGCCAAGATCGCGGGCCTCGAGCGCGCCGCGCTGCAGGCGATCGCCGTGTCGGCGCCGGACGAGGACTTCGCGGCGGCGTCCACCGCGCTGGTCGACGCGATCACCAACGAGCCGTCGCTCGGCACCAGCGTGGCCGACGCCGCGCGGGCGGAGCTCGATGGCCGCGGCCTGTCGGACTGCGCGCGCATCGTGACGCTGTCGACCGCCGACCAAGAGGGCGCCTTCGACGTCACGCCGGTCGCGCAGCTCGTGCAGCCAGGCAAGTCCGACGTCGGGCTCACCAACTACGCACCCGCGCTGGTGCAGCTCGCCATCCAGGTGCCACCGGGCTCGGGCGGCTTCACGCTCAAGTGGGCGCAGGGCTCGGGCGGGCTCGAAGGCGTCATGGGCGGCGGCGGGGATCCGGAGCCCATCAGCGTCATCGTCGTCGAGGGCGAGCCGCGCATCGTGTGGACCTACGAGGGCTCGGGCGGCAGCCTGGCGACGCCCACGGACGGCAGCGGCGCCGAGATCGCGTTCGACGTCGCCGCCACGTCCTCGGTGGCGACCATTGGCGAGCCGAACCAGTCGACGGGCCAGGCTGATGCCACCTTCACGGTCACGCTCGAGAGCGACCCGTGCAACGTGCGCAGCTTCGTGGCGCAGATCGTGTCGCCGGCCGGCGGCGCCAACCTCCAGAACATCGACGTCGAGAACCTGGCGACCGACAGCGAGTGCGAGGTCGAGCCACCGCCGGGCGTCGACGACTGCGACTGCAACCAGGCGAGCGCGCGCGGCGCGCCGCTCGCGCTCGCCGGGCTCGGCGCGCTTCTGGCGCTGCTCCGACGCCGGCGGCGCTAGCGCTCAGGGGCGAGCGCACTGGCGCGTGGCCCTGTGCGCGGTAGCCCGCGCGGCCGCGCGTTTTGAGCGGATCCGCTCAGCTGGGAACCTGGGCGCACCCGCCGCATGGCTTGGTGACGCGGCGGCGGCGGCGAGCGCATGGGCACGCCGGGTGCTGGCGTGGGGGCATGAACACGCCCCCGCGCGCAGCCAAGACCCGGGTCAACCGGGAGAGCACCGGCCCGCGCATCGACCAGGCTCCGACCTCCGGGTCTGGCGCAGAAGGCCCGCTCGAGCGGCTGACCCGCTTCCACGCCGAGATCCGCGAAGCGACCGCGGCGCTGACCGCGCTGCTCGACGCCGCCAGCAAGGGCGCGCTCGCCCGCGGCAAGGCGCAGCACCTGCGCGAGTTCTTCGCTGGGCCGCTCTTGTGGCACGACGAGGACGAGGAGGTCGGGCTGTTCCCTCGCCTGCGTCGCGTCGAGCTCTCCGACAGCGAGCGCGCGGTCATCGACGCCACCAGCCGCGGCCATGACCGCATGGAGGAGCTGCTCGAGCACCTGGGGCCGCTGGTGGCCGCGATGGCCGACGGCAAGGGCGATGTCGCCGAGCTGGCCGCGGGCACTGCCGAGGCGCGCGCGCTGCAGACGCTGCTCGACGACGTGATGAAGCTCGAGGAGGAGGCGCTGTTTCCGCTCGCGGCCAAGCGGCTCTCTCACGCGGACCTCGAGGAGCTCGCCGACGAGATGGACGCGCGCCACGGGGACGAAGGCGCGCGGCCGCGGCGCGCCGTCGAGCTGTAGCGCCCCGGCCCTCAGCGGGCAGCGCGACCGAGGCGATACGAGCGTGAGAAGCCGGTCGCCGTGTCTTCGATCTGGACTTCGACCAGACCGGCCGGGTCGATGAGGTAGCGCTCCTCGACGTCCGGCCCCTGTTGGCAGCGCTCCACCGGCACGTGGTCGAGGTCGGTGCGGGCGCGCAGCGCAGGATCGAAGGGGAACAGCACGTCGCCAAACGGCATGACGTCGCCGACCGGCTCGCCCGCCTCGTCGACGCGGCTGCACTCGACGAAGCGGAAGTGGCCGAGGTTGTGCGCCGCGCGGTAGCGCCGACTCACCAGCACCGCGGCCTTGCCCTGCGGCTGCGCGGTGTCGGGCAGGAAGATCGGATCGAAGGTGAGCGCCCTGCCGCCATCCCTCTCGCGGAACACGCCGAAGCAGCGCGAGAAGCGATCGGCCAGTGAGAAGCCGAGCGCGCCGTCGGCAGCGATGGCCAGGCCGATGGCCGTCGACGCCGCCGGGTAGGGCGAGCGGTGCACGCGCCGGCCGAAGCGCTCCTTGAGCACGCGCGCGACCAGCGGCAGACCGCTGCCGCCGCCGACCAGATAGATGCCCGCGATGTCGGTGAGCGCGTCGTCGCCGGCGTCGAGGCCGCGCAGCAGCGGCGCCATCGCCGCCATCGTGCGTTCGACCAGGGGCGTGCAGGCACCGTACAGCTCCTCGACGGTGACCACCACTTCGGCCCCGCCCGCGGCTGATACATCGAGCGAGACGCGGCGCGCCTGCGGCGTGATGCGCTCCTTGGCGTCGCGGCATTGATCGAGCAGCGCGGCGCGCACCGGGGGCGCCAGGGCGGCTGTGTCCAGCCCTCCGCGGGCGCAGGCGAGCGCGAGCAGCGCCTCGTCGAAGTCGTCGCCGCCCAGGCGGTTGTCGCCGGCGGTGGCAAGAACGTCGTGGTGGCCGCCGTCGACCTTGACCAGCGAGGCGTCGAAGGTGCCGCCGCCGAGGTCGTAGACCACCACGCGCGTGCGCCGCGCAGTGACGGTGCGCTCCTGGCGGTGGGTGTACTCGAAGCCCGCCGCCGAGGGCTCGTTCAACAGCGCGGTGACGTCGAAGCCGGCGGCGCGGAAGGCCTCGAGCGTGATGAAGCGCTGCGCGCCGTGCGCGTGCGCAGGCACTGCCACCGCCGCGGTCGGGTCGGCGCTCGCCTTCTTGGGGGCGTTCGAGCGCGTGCGCAGCGCCTCACGGACGTGCGTCAGGTAGCCGGTGAGCAGCTCGAGCATCGGCACCTCGAGGGTGCCGACCCGCACGGGAGTGGCGCCGGTGACGTCGGCCGACGCGAGCGCGCGTTTGAAGGAGCGCACGAGCTGCGCGCCCTGGCGCGCCGCCGCGAGCGCGTCGAAGCCGTAGCGAAGGCGGCCACCATCGTCCGCCACCACGCTCGGCACGTGCTCGTGCGCGTCGCCCTCGTCGTCGACGAAGCTGACCACCGGGTAGTTGCCCCGATCGGCGCACGCCACCAGCGTGCGGGTGGTGCCAAAGTCGATGCCGAGCTTCATTCGCTCCCCCGCCGCCGAGGCCGATAGCTCAAGCGCGTGACGCTGACGAGGACATGGAGCCGACTACCGGCCACGCGCCGGGTCGAGGGGCGGCTCGAGCGCCAGGTCGAGCGTTTGCGCTCGCGCCCACGGCCCGTCGCGCTCGACCAGCAGGCCGCCGCCGAGCAGCACGTCGTCATGCCAACACACCGCCGCCTGCCCGAGCGCGACGCCGCGGATCGGTTGCTCGGCGACCAGCTCGAGACCGTCGTCGATCACCCGCCAACGCGCCGGCTGCGCTGCGTGCCGCGCGCGCACTTGCAGCTGCACCACCTCGGGCCAGGCTGCGAGCGGCTGGGCCAGGCGCAGCGGAGCTGCGCGCACGCGCCGCACCCGCAAGCCCTCGGCATCCCCGAGCACGACCCGGCCGCTGCCGCCGTCGACGTCGACGACGTAGCGGCGTTCGCCGGCGATGGCCGAAGACACGCCGACGCCGCGCCGCTGCCCAACGGTGAAGCGGTGCACGCCGTCATGCGGTCGCAGCGAGGCGCCGGTCGCGTCGACCACCTCGCCGGACGCGCCCTTGCCGCCGATGCGCTCGACGGCAGCGGCGTGATCACCGTCGTGCACGAAGCAGATCTCCTGGCTGTCGGGCTTGTCCGCCACCGGCAGGCCGGCTTTGCGCGCGAGCGCACGCACCAGCGGCTTGTCGAGCTCCCCGAGCGGCAGCTCGAGCTCGTCGAGGTCGCCCGCGGGAGTGCCGTAGAGCCAATAGGTCTGGTCGCGCGCGCGATCGAACGGGCGCGCCAGCGCCGCGCGCCCGTCGCGCACCACCTTGCGCGCGTAGTGGCCGGTAGCGAGCGCGGCGCCGAGCGAGCGCGCGGTGCCGAGCAGGTCGCCGAGCTTGATCTCGTGGTTGCAGGCGAGGCACGGGATGGGCGTGAGCCCCTGGCGGTAGGCCTCGGCGAAGGGCCGCATGACGGCGTCGAAGAAGCGCGCACGCGCGTCGATGGCGTGAAACGGGACGCCAAGCGCGTCCGCGACGCGCCGCGCGTCGCGCAGGTCGTCGACGGAGCAGCAGCGACCCTCGGCGGGCGCGCCCACGCCGTCGGGCGTCAGGCGCAGCGAGGCGCCGATGACCTCGTGGCCGGCCTGCACGAGCAGCCAGGCCGCCACCGACGAGTCGACGCCGCCCGAGAGCGCCACCACCACGCGGCGCGGGCGGTTTGCGCGCGGCGGGGCGAAGCGCGCGGCGCGGACCTCGGCAGGTTCGAGCGTGCTCACCGGCGAAGCATCGCAGCGGGGCGGCCCACGCCAAGACGGGTCAGCCGGCGGGCAGGTGTGCTACCCATGGGCCGTGGACGCGCTGCGCGAAGCCGTGCTCGCGCGGGGACTCGTCACCCCGCAGGACCTCGAGGCGCTCGGGGCGTGGGCGCCCTATCAGGGCGCGCGCTTGGCCGAGCGGCTCTACCGCTCCGGCCTCATCACCGACGCCGAGCTGATGGAGCTGTTCCGCGGCCTCGGCGCCACCGACGGCACCGCCGAGCTGCTCGCGGGCCCGCCGCCGCCGGCCGCGCTCGGCGCGCTCACGCGCCACCTGGCCGAGAAGCACCGCACCATCGGCCTTCGCGTGGAGCGTGCGCGCCTCGTGGTGGGCATGCTCGATCCCTCGGACACCGAGGCGCTCGAGCGCCTGACCTTCTTTTGTGGCCTGGCGGTCGAGCCGCGGGCGATTCGGCCGCGCGTGTTGTTCGGGGCGCTGCACGACGCCTACGGCATCGCCAAGGTGCTGCCGGACGCGGCCTTCCTGGCGTCCCGGCGCAAGGACGCGGTGCCCCACAGCGACGAGGGCGACGCGCTGCCCGCGCCCTCGCCCGATCAGCCCGTGCGGGTCTTTGGCCCCGCCGCCGAGCCGCTCGGCGATCCGCGCAGCTCGGAGCTGGCGCGCAGCGTCGCCGCCATGTTCGGCAGCGTGCCCGACACGCGCCCTGGCGAAGGCAGCGATCTGACGACGGCGCTCGAGCAGGTCATCAAGGACACGAGGCCGTCGTCGACGCCGCGCTTCCCCGACGACCGCTTGGCCGACCTCGAGCGGCTGCGCTCCACCATGCCGCCCGCCAGCGTGGTCGAGGCGCGCGACTCGCTGCCGCCGCAGGTGTTGCGCCTGCTGGTGCCGCCGCTCCGCTCGGCCGTGCTGTTCCTGGTGCGGGACAACGTCGCGGTCGGCTGGGACGGGCGCACGCCCACGCAAGGGCGCGAGCGGGTGCGCGACGTGCTGCTGCCGCTGACGGCGCCGTCGGTGTTCGAGCGCGCCGTCACCTGGAAGCGGGTCGCACTCGGCAACGCCGGCGACCCGACCACCACCGAGCGCATCCTGCTCCGACACCTGGCGCTCGACGCGCCGTCGTCGTTCGCCGTGGTGCCCATCGTCGTCGGCGAGCGGGTCACCGCGCTGCTCTACGTCGATCGCGGCGAGGGCATGCTCGACGACGCGCAGATCGACGTGGCGCGCCGCGCCGGCAACGCGTTGGCCGACGGCCTGGCGCCGTTCGTGGCGGCCGGCACGCTGTTCCCCGACGTCAAAACGCCGCTGCTGCCGCCCTTGCCGACCGTCAGGGCTTGAGCGCCCGCGCCGCCAGGCGAGGCAGCGCCTCGACACCGGGGCGCGCGAGCGGCGTGCCTTCGACATCGGTGGGTGCGTCGTCGACGCCGAACGCCACGTGGCCCGCCCGCGGGTGCAGGCGCGCCTCGGTGGTGCGCTTGGCGAAGCGGTTCCACGGACACACCTCCTGGCACACGTCGCAGCCGGCGGCCCAGCCGTGGCCGGTCATGCCGGGCGCGTCACCACGTGCGTCCTCCGCCTCCTCGATGTTCCAGGTGACCAAGCAGCGGCGCGCGTCGACGACGTGGGGCGCAGTGATGGCCTGGGTGGGGCACGCGTCCAGGCAGGCGGTGCAGCTGCCGCACGCGTCAGCGACGGGCAGGCGCGGACACGGGCCGAGATTGACGTCGGTGGCGAGGCCGCCGAGGAAGGTCCAGGTGCCGAGCCCGCGATGAATCAGCATGCCGCTCTTGCCGACGAAGCCCAGGCCCGCCGCCTTGGCCCAGGCGCGTTCGCACACGGCGTCGACGTCGAGGAAGGGCGCGCAGCGGCCACCGCCAGCTTCGTCGAGCAGCGCGCGGCGCAGCCGGCGCAGCCGCCGACGCAAGAAGCCGTGGTAGTCGCCGCCCCAAGCGTAGCGCGACACCTTGGCCTTGCCGGCGAGCGCCGCGGCGTCGAGGAGGTCTGCGTGGTGGCCGGCGAAGTACGACTGCACCACCACCAGCACGCTCACGGCCCAGGGGAGCCGACGGCGCAGGTCGGTCCGCTGCTCGAGCGTCTCCGCCATCCAGGGGAAGGGCGCGAGGCGACCTGCGCCCACCGCCTCGACGAGGCGAGGGGCATCGTCGAGCTGCGTCGATGCGGGCACCACCTCGGCGTCGTCGAAGCCTTCTGCGCGCGCGCGCGCTACCAGCCAGGCGCCGAGCGGCGCGCCCATGGGGGTCCTCGCGCACGGCGCGCTCACGTCGTTCCCAGAGCCAGGCGTGCGCGCAGCTCGCCGTCGTCCTCCGGCAACGTCGCCAGCGCGGCGCCAGCGGCCGCCTCGGTGGCCGCCTGTTTGCTCGATCCCGCTCCTTCACCGAGCAGCCGGCCCCGCAGCACGGCGCGCGCGCGAAAGGTGACGGCGTGGCTCGGGCCGTCGCGCTCGACCTGGTACTGGGGCACCTCGTGCAGCACACGCTGCAGGCGCTCGGCCAACATCCCCTTGGGGTTGGCGGTGCGCGGCGGCGCCACCCGCGGCGGCTCGCCGAGCAGCCGCAGCGCGGCAGCGCGCGCTACCTCGAGGCCGGCGTCGAGGTAGACGGCGGCAAGCACGGCTTCGATCAGGTCGGCGCCCGTCGACGCCGGCACCGCGGGGGCGATGCTCTTGCCCGTGCGCAGCAGCGCGGGCAGCCCCGACGACACGGCGGCCTTGGCCAACGCGGCCTCCGACACGTGCGCCGCGCGGCGCACCGTCAGCTCGCCCTCGCCGGCGGCGGGCGTGGCCCGCAACAACGCCTCGGTGGTGACGAGCGAGAGCACGGCGTCGCCGAGCAGCTCCAAGCGCTCGTTGTCGCCGACCGAGGTCGGTTGCTCGTTGTCGAAGCTCGAGTGGGTCAGCGCGCGCAGCAACAGCGCGCGATCCTGAAAGCGGTGACCGATGACGTGCTCAGCGCGCTCGAGGCGGTCGCCCTCGCGTGCAACCTCGTCGGTGGTAGACGGGTCAGACGGCACGGCGAGCGGCTGCGGCCGGCACCGGCACGTCGCGCGCGAAGGCCCGCACCACGCCGTCGCTGAAGGGCTGCACCAGCACGGCGTGCGCAGTGCGAAGGTCGGCCCGCCTGGTGGGGCTCCTGCCCACCGAGCCTGCGTTGATGATCAGCAGGTTGCCGAGGCGACGCTCGAAGCCACGATGGGTCGCGCCCACTACCAGCACGTCCTCGGCGACGCACGCCACCTCATCGGCCAGGTGCTCGTCGTCGAGCAGACCGCGCAGATCGTCATTGGGCGAGCCGTGCATCACCATCACGCCGCTGGTGTCCTCGAGCGACACCACGGCGGTCACGGGCAGCTCCGCCAGCTTTCGGCACACGATCTGGCCCAGCGCCTCTTGCGTGCGCAGGAAGGTGAGCAGGCGCACCTCCTCGCGGGCGCTGGTCGGGCTCACCTCGCTAGCGCCGACGGTGCCGAGCGCCAGGTCCGACGCGCCGCGCACCAGGGTGGCGCCGAGCTGCAGCAAGCGCTGCCAGACGCCGAAGGGGTCGGGGCCGCCGAGGCAGTGGTCGCCGGCGGCTACGATGCCCTCCAGACGAAGGTGCCGCGTCGCGTCGAGCACGGCCTCGAGCGCAGCCCGGTCGCCGTGCACGTCGGAGACGCACAAGAGCGCGCGGCCGACGGGCCGCGGCGGGGACGCCCGTACGTCGTCGTCGACGAGGCGGCCGGCCGGGTCCCAGGGGTCCATGCGTCAAGGATAGCTAGCCGACCGAGGCCCAGCAATTCGGTGCACCACAACTGCGCCGTCGCCAGGGTAGTCGGCAGGGTGTTCGGGACAGCGGCGCGCCACCGACAGGACAGGGGCGGCTGCTTCTGCTATGCAGCGCGGCGCATGGGCGAGGTCCTCGTCGTCGATCCGGGAGAGCTGGGCGATCTGCTGGCGGCGCTGTTCGAGCAGTATGGCCTCCATGCGGCGCGCGCGCGCACCGGCGTCGAGGCGCTCGAGCGCGCGCTCGAGCTGCGGCCGCGCGTGGTGGTGCTCGAGCACGACCTGCCCGACGCCACCGGCGAAGAGGTGGGCGAGCTGTTGCGCGCCGAGCTCGGCGCCACCGTGGTGGTGACCTACCCGCAGAGCCTGCCGGCCGACGACGAGGCCGCCATGACGCGCATCGCGACCATGGACGCGTCGTTCTCTCGCCCGTTTCGCTCGCTCACCCTCATCGAGACGGCTGCGCGGCTTGCCGGCCTCTCGTTGCACAAGGGCGAGGGCGGCTCCGAGGCGCCGAACATGCCGCTCGCGTCCGGCGAAGGCGCCGTCGTCGAGGACGACGACGACGAGCTGCTGCTCGACGTCGAGGTCGCGGCCGCGGAGGCCGACCCGAGCGACGAGGCGGCGCGTGCCGCCGACCCCGGCATCGCCCAGCCGATCGCGGCGCCGGGTACCGCGGCAGGCGCGCCCGCGCCCGAGGCCAAGCGCGCCTACTCGCCCGGGGCGCTCGCCGACCTGTGGGCGCGCGTCAAGGAGCGCCGCGCCGCGCCCGCGCCGGTGCCCGAGGCGCGCGGCGAGCTGCCGCTGTCGCCGCGCGGCTACGCCGACATGCTCGACGCCTTCGCGCAGTCGCAGACAACGGGCGAGCTGTGGGTCACCAACGGCCGCGCGCGCCGCGTGCTGCTGTTGCGGCGCGGCTCGGTGGTGGGCGCGCGCTCCAACCTAGAGTCCGAGGATTTGTCGACGCTGGCGCACAAGAAGGCGCTGATCTCGGCCGACGACATCGCGCTCGTGCGCGACGACGTGCTGCAAGGGCGCAGGAAGACCGTCGCCGAGGCGATCCTGGCGCGCGGCCTGCTCGCCGAGCCCGAGCTGCGCAAGCTGATCGAGGAGCACACGCGCAGGGTGGCCATCGCCTCGTTCGCGTGGCC
This sequence comes from Deltaproteobacteria bacterium, assembly GCA_016177705.1. GTDB lineage: Bacteria > Myxococcota > UBA727 > UBA727 > VGSZ01 > JACOUT01. Next base: position 150,603 of record JACOUT010000008.1, on the reverse strand, counting down.
GTCGGGCACCATGCGCGTCACGCTCGAGGGGCGAGCGACGCGTGAGGTGGTGCCGGTGCAGGTGACGGTCGCCGACGTCATCCTGCGGGGCATCCTGTTGACCGAGAGCGACGCCGCGCTGCTCGCCGCCGCGCCCGACGACGCGCGCTTCTCGCCCTCCGGCGACGCTGGCTACGGCCTGCAGGATCTGCCGCTGTCGGCCGAAGAGGCGCGCGTGGTGGTGGCGATGGACGGCACCAAGACGGTCGGCGACCTCGTGACGCTGTTCGACACCGTGCCCGCGCGCACCGTGCGCGGCCTGACGGCGGCGCTCTTGTGCCTCGATCTGGTCCGCTTTGTCGGCTGGGGCCACGCCTCGGCGCGTCGGATAAGCTACTTCTGATGAAGCGTCGTGGCTTCCTCAAGCTCGGCATCGTCGGCGGCGCGCTGCTCGCCGTCGCCGGCACCACGCTGGCGGTGCTGCCCGGCGATCGCTCGGTTCGTCCGCGCGTGCCGCTCGCGTCGTTGTCCGAAGCGCAGTTCGCCGTGTTGGTAGCGCTGGCGGCGCGCGTCGTGGCGCGCACCACCGCGGACCCGCTCTCGGTCGCCCACGCCGTCGACACCGCGCTGCGCTTCGCGCCGCCCGAGGTGCAAAAGGATCTCGGCCTCGCGCTCGGCCTGCTCGACAACGCCCTGGTCTCCTTGCTGACGGGTGGCCGGCCCACGCCGTTCACCATGCTCAAGGAGCAACAGCAGGACGAGGCGCTGCGCCGCTGGGGTGACTCGCGCCTGGCGCTGTTGCGCTCGGCCTACCAGGGCCTGCGCAAGCTCTGTCTGGCCGCGCACTACGCGACCCCGCCGGCGGCGGCGGCGCTCGGCTACACGCCGTCGATCGCCAAACCGGAGCCGCCCGCCATCACGGCGCGCGGCCCGCTCGTCGTCGACCTGGCCGCGCTGCGTGCGCGGGACGCCGTGGAGATGCCTCCGGGATCCCCCGCGCCGGTCGACGGAGGGACGCCGTGAAGACGCTGCCGGCCGGCATCACCGAGGGGCAGACGCTCGAAGGCGACCTCGAGGTCGGCTGCGACCTCGCCGTCATCGGCAGTGGGGCGGGCGGCGCCGTCACGGCCGCCACCGCCGCCCAGGCGGGGCTGTCGGTGGTGCTGCTCGAGGAGGGCGGCGCCTTTGGCACCGAGCGCTTCCGCCAGCGCGAGGACGAGGCCTATCCATTCCTCTACCAAGACGGTGGGCAGCGCGCGACCAAGGACGGCGCCATCGCCATCCTGCAGGGCCGCGCGCTCGGCGGCGGCACCACCGTCAACTGGACGACGTGCTTTCGCACGCCCGACTACATCGTCGAGCACTGGCGCAAGAAGCATGCGGTGGGCGGTGTCTCCGTCGCGGAGCTGGCGCCGCACTGGCAGTGGGCGGAGGAGCGCCTGGCCATCGCGGAGGTGCCGCTACCGCTGGTCAACGCCAACAACCAGAAGCTGCTCGACGGCGCCAAGAAGCTCGGCTTCGAGACCGCGCTGTTGCGACGCAACGTCATCGGCTGCGCGGGCACCGGCAACTGCGGGCACGGCTGCCCCATCGGCGCCAAGCAGGGGATGCTGAACACGCTCATCCCCGACGCCATCAAGGCCGGCGCCGCGGTGCTGACGCGCGCGCGCGCCGATCGCGTGCTGTTCGAGTCGGCGCGCGCCGTCGCCGTCGAATGCACGCTGCTCGACGCGTGGGGGGTGGGCCCGACCGGCCTGCGCGCCACCATCAAGCCGAAGGCCGTGGTGGTGAGCGGCGGCGCCATCAACAGCCCCGCCCTGCTGCTGCGCTCGAACGCGCCCGACGCGAGCGGCCGGCTCGGCCGACGCACCTTCCTGCACCCGGTGGTAGCCATCGGCGGCTTCTTCGACGACGAGGTGGCCGGCTGGCGCGGTCCGCCGCAGTCGGTGGCGAGCCACGCGCCCGTCCACCGCGGCGAGGAGATGGGCTACTTCCTCGAGACCGCGCCGGTCCACCCGATGCTCGCCGCGACCTCGTTCACCGGCTTCGGCGGCGCACACGCGGAGCTGTTCGTCAACGTCAAACAGGCAGCCGCGCTGATCGCCCTGCAGGTGGACGGTCTGCATGACGACGTCGTGGGCGGCACGGTTTCGGTGCTGTCCTCCGGCCGCGCCGCGCTCGACTACCCCATCGTCGCCCGGCAGTGGCGCGGCTTCATCGAGGCGCAGAAGACGCTGATCAGGGTGGCGCTCGCCGCGGGCGCCCGCACCGTGGCCACGTTGCACGAGGGACCGAACCGCTTCTCGTCGGAGGCTGACCTGCCCCGCGTCGATGCCCTTCCCTGGCGCACCGGCTCGGTGGTGCTGTTCTCGGCGCACCAGATGGGCGGCTGCATGATGAGCGACGACCCGAAGCAGGGCGTCGTGCGCTCGAGCGATCTGCGCCACCACCAGATCGATAACCTGTTCGTCGTCGACGGCAGCGTGTTCCCCACCGCCACGGGCGTGAACCCGCAGCTCTCGATCTACGGGCTCGCCCACCTGGCCGCGACGCGCATCGTCGACGGCCTGAGCAAGGGTTGACCGTGCGCGGTGGTGGCGCGCCGGCGATCGCCGCGATGATCGCAACGGTGGTCGTACTCGCCCCCGGCGCGGCAGCGCTACCGAACGGCATCTTCGGCTACAGCGGCGAGCACCTCGACCAGTACGGGCAGGTTCGCATCTGCCGCGCCTGCCACACTACGGGCACGCTGCCGCCCGAGGTGCTCGTCGAGGGTCTCTTGCCCGAGTACCAGGTGGGCGACGACGCACTGTTCACGCTGCGCGTGCGCAAGCAGGCGACGAGTCCCGGCGTGCGCGCGGGCTTCGGCATGTCGACCACGGCGGCCGGCATCTTCCTGCCGAGCGTCACCGAGCAGTTCCAGGTCGACTTCGCGGACACGCTCGATAACGAGCTGACGCACGGCCCCACTGTCCTGAACGGCCCGGGCACGGCCGACGACGATCCGGGCCCCGAGGACTACGACCTGGCAGGTGAGGCGAGCTGGAACATCGAGCTGACCGACCTGCGCGAGGGCCGCCACCGCCTGTTCGTCGCCGGCAACGATGCCGACGGCCAGCTCGGCAACGTGGGCGACAGCATCACCACCACCGTGGTGCGCTTCCTGGTCTGCGACCCGGCCGCCGCCGATGGTGACGGCGACGGCGTACGCGGCCTGTGCGACACCTGCGCCGAGGTGGCCGATCCCGGGCAGGAGGACGAGGACGGCGACGACGCCGGCGACCTTTGCGACAATTGCCTCGGCCTCGTCAACCGCGACCAGGCGGACTTCGACGGCGACGGCCAGGGCGACCCCTGCGACGCCGACACCGACGAGTGCGCCATCGGCGTCGACAACTGCTCGGCGAACGCCGACTGCGACGGCGCGGGGCTCGGCTTCACGTGCGCCTGTCGCGCGGGCTTCACCGGCAACGGCATCGCCTGCCTCGACGTCAACGAGTGCTTCCTCGAGACCGACGACTGCGGCGAGAACGCGCGCTGCGTCAACACTTCGGGCGCGTTCGTGTGCTCGTGCCTGCCTGGCTACACGGGCGACGGCTACACCTGCGTGCCGGACACCGGTGAAGGTGAAGGTGAGGGCGAAGGCGAAGGCGAAGGCGAGGGCGAGGGTGAAGGCGAGGGCGAGGGTGAAGGCGAAGGCGAAGGCGAGGGCGAGGGTGAGGGCGAGGGCGACATCGGTGAAGGCGAAGGCGAGGGCGATCCGCCGGACGGGTGCGCGGGGTGTTCCTCGCTCGGCGGCAACGCGCTGCTCGGCGTTGCGGCGCTCGTGGGGCTCGCGGTCCGTCGTCGACGTCGGTGAGCAGCTGCTCGCGGCGCCCGCCCCGGCGGGCGCCCCACGGGCGACCTACTTCGCCTTGGGCTTCACGACCGGCTTGCCATCAGCATCGACCACCGACACGTCGCCGAGGTTGAGCGCGCGCACGCCAGCCTCGATCTTCGACAGATCGCCGACGACGACCCAGGTGATGGCAGCCGGGCTGATGGTGCTCGCCGCCTTGTTGACCTGCGCCAAGGTCATGCCCTCGATCTCGGCCTTGCGCTTGGCCACCCAGTCGTCGGAGCGTCCGTAGCGCACGATCTCGGCCACCGTGCGCAACACCGCCGCCGCGGTCTCGTAGGAGCCTGGCAGCCCGAGCACCTCGGTCGACTGGATCTTCTTCAGCTCCTCGGGCTTGGCCGGCGCCTTGCCGGTGGCGTAGCCGCCGATCTCCCGCTGCAGCTCTTTCAGTGAGTCGACCGTCTTGTCGATCTGCACCGGCGCGAACGCGAGCCACGGGCGCTGGCCGACCGCGTCGAGCAGGAAGCTGTAGGAGCCGTAGGCCCAGTGCTTGTCCTCGCGCAGGTTCATGTTGAGCCGAGACGAGAACTCGCCGCCGAGCACGCCGTTGGCCACCGCGAGCTGCGTGGCACCTGCGTCCTTGGTGGGCGGCACCACCTGACCGAGGAAGATGGTCGCCTGGATGGCGCCCGGCTGGTCGACGAGGAACACGCGCGGCTTGGCCGGCAGCTTGACGGCAGCGACGACCGGCGCGGCCGGTGCCGTGCCGGCGCCGGTCCAGGTGCCGAGGTGCTTGTCGAGCAGCGGTACGATCTCGGCGAGCGTGGTGTCGCCGACGACGACCAGCGTGGTGCCCTCGGGCCGCAGCCACGCCTTGTGGAACGCCACCAGGTCGTCGCGCGTGAGCGACGCGATCGACTCCTCGGTGCCGCTGCCGGTGAACGGCATCGCGTAGGGGTGGCCGGCGCCGTACAAGAGCGGCGGCAACACGCGCAGCGCCGAGCCCTGCGGCTCGGCCTTCTCCTGCTTGATGCCCGCGATCCAGGTGGCGCGCACACGGTCGATCTCGGCTTGGTCGAAGCGCGGCTCGCGCAGCACCGACGCGTAGAGCGCGAGCGACTCCTCGAGGTGCTCCTTGAGCGCCGACAGGTCGACGTTGCCGCCGTCGAGGCCCGCACCGGCGCGGATGTTGGCGCCGAGCGCCTCCATCTTGTTGCCGAAGGCGAGCGCGTCGAGCGTGCCCGCGCCCTCGTCGAGCATGCCCATGGTGAAGCTGGCGGTGCCGAGCTTCTTGCCCTGGTCCGCCGAATAGCCGCCGCTGAACAGCCAGCTCGCCTGCACCACCGGCACGCCGTGGCGCTCGAGCAGGATGAGCTGCGCACCGTTCTTGAGCTTGGCACGCTGGAACGCCGGGAAGACGAGCGCGGGGAAGCCCTCGGGCATGGGCACGCCCTTGGCGCGGTCGACGACGCTCGCGCTGGCCTTCAGCTTCGGGTTCACGGCCGGCAGCTTCATCGCCGCCGGCGTGCCGGCGGCCTCCTCGGGGATGACCGTGCGCTCGCCGGGCGTCACCACCATGGTGGCGCCGCCCTTGCCGAGCCAGCGCTTGCCGGCCGCCTTGACGTTCGTGGGCGTGACGGCGTCGAGCGCTCCCAGGCTGACGCGGAAGCAGCCGGGGTTCCCCGCATAGACCGCGCACTCCGCCAGCGCGCTCGCCTTGCCGGCGAAGCCACCGATGCGCTCGATGCCGCGGATGAAGTCGGCCTTCAGGTAAGTGCGCGCCTGCGCCACCTCGGCCGCGGTGGGGCCATCCTTGAGCAGGCGCTGCAGCTCCTCGTCGATGATGGCCTCGACCTTGGCCGGATCGACGCCCTCCTTGACGTCGGCGCCGATGGAGAAGGTGGAGGCGACCTCGAAGTCGTCGATGTTGGTCCAGACGCGGTCGACGAGCTTGTCCTTGAACAGCAGCCGCTCATCGAGGCGCGAGGACTTGCTGCCACCGAGGACGTGCGAGAGCACGTGCAGGCGATCGAGATCGGCGTCGGCGAACTTGGCGACGCTGTAGGAGCGCTGGATGCGCGCCTGCGGCACCTTGTCGGTCATGGCGCCGCGGGTCGGCTTGGCGTTGGCGGGGCCGGCCTTCGGGTGGGCGAACGCGGGGCCGGGCGGGATGTCGCCGAAGAAGCGCGTCACCTTCTCCTTGGCGGTAGCGAGGTCGATGTCGCCCGCGAGCACGATGACGGCGTTGTTCGGGCCGTAGGCGGCCTTGAACCAGCCCTTGACGTCGTCGAGCGAGGCCGCGTTCAGGTCGTTCATCGAGCCGATGGTGCTGTGGTGGTACGGGTGCCCCTTGGGGTAGAGCAGCTTGTAGATCTCGTCTTCCACCTGGCCGTAGGGCTGGTTTTCGCCCTGGCGCTTCTCGTTTTGGACCACGCCGCGCTGCTCGTCGAGCACAGCCTGATCGATGGCGCCGAGCAGGTGCCCCATGCGGTCGGACTCCATCCACAAGGCGAGGTCGACTGCGGTGGTGGGCACGTTCTGGAAGTAGTTGGTGCGGTCGAACCAGGTGGTGCCGTTCATATCGGTGGCGCCGACCAGCTCGAAGGGCTCGAAGTACTCGCCCTTGGCGTTCTCCGAGCCGTTGAACATCAGGTGCTCGAACAGGTGCGCGAAGCCGCTTCGGCCGGTGGGCTCGTCCTTGCTGCCGACGTGGTACCAGACGCTGACGGCGACGATGGGCGCCTTTTTGTCGGTGTGCACCACCACGCGCAGCCCGTTTGGGAGGGTGAACTGCTCGAAGGGGATGTCGACCGCCGGCGCCTTGGCCGCGGCGACGGCGGTGGGCGCGGCCAGGGCGAGCGCGAGGAGCAGCAGGCGAGCGACGACGGGCATCGGGCACTCCGTTGTTTTCTGGGGGGGGGGCTGGGCTGCCGCCTGCTAGCTCGAAACCGCGCCACATTGAACGGGCACGACCTGACACCGCGGTCCGGGACCTCGCCGGGCGCTACAGGTCGATCTCGCGCTCGAAGCGGGGCACCACCAGGATGTCCGCCTCGCCGTTGACCACCGCCTGGCGCAACCGGTCGATCGCGTTGTCGCCATCGACGCCGGTGAGCGGCACCAACGAGAGCACGCGCACGCCGGGCCGTCGCCGCTCGACGCGCTGCGGGACGCCGCGGCCGCGCGCCACGTGCCCGGCGCCGGCGATCACGATCACCTGCTCAGCGCCGCGCTCGAGCGCGCGCGCAGCACCGTCGGCCATCGATTCGTCCCACACCACCTGCGCGACGTAGAAGGCGTCGACGTCGCTCGGCGTCGCTGGGTGGCCGCCGGACGCGAACACGCCGGAAAACCACTCGCGGTGCAGCGCGTCGCCGAGATCGAGGTCGGGGAGCTGGCGCAGCTCCTCGGCCGAGATGTTCGCCAAGCCCTTCTGGCGTACGGCGCGCACCAGCTCGCGGGGCGCGTTCAAGGCGACGAGCCCAGCCTGGCCTGCGACCGCCGCCTGGAAGATCGGCCGGTACAGCTCGAAGGGGAAGCCCCAGGCCTTCTTCCAGTCGATCTCGGCGGCGAACGCGTCGGCATCGAGCTGCCCGCTCGCGAGGCGATCGAGTGCCCCCTGATAGCCCCACGAGAGCATCTCGAAGCCCACCGTCAGGCGCACGTTGGGCGCCGCCAGCGCCGCCACCACGCGGCGCTGCAGCTCGTGGTGCACGGCCTGATCGTGCTGCTCGCCGATGACGACGACGTCGGCGCCGTGCGCCCGCGCCAGCACGTCGTCGAAGCTGAGCGCGCGGCCCGTGTTGCCGTCGAAGTAGGCGTAGGCCGCCTCACCCTCGAAGCGCGGCGTGTCGACCACCACGGAGGCGGGGTCGACTTGCCGCTGCGGGCGCCGATGGGGCGCCGGCCGGCTGTCGCGCTCTTGCACCGTGACGCACGCACTGCTGCACAGCACCAGCACCACGGCCGCCGCCAGGCCGCTACGGGATCCCATCGCTCGCCTCCTGGCGCGGCTGCTCCGGCTCCGGCAACGGCGTGTCGCCGCCGTCCTTGGGCCAGCGCGGGCCGTGCACCACGCGCCGCTGCGCGTACTTCACGACGTGACAACAGACCAACAACAGCGACGCTGAAAAGTAGATCCAGAGGACCACGATCACCAAGGTCGCGAAGCCGCCGTACATGGCGCCGAGGTTGGAGAAGCGGTCGATGTACAGGTCGTAGACCAGGTGCGTCAGCAGGAACAAGCCGTAGAACAACGCGCCGCCGAGCAGGGCGAAGCGCGTATGGACGCGCTGGTGGGTGAACACCTTGAGCAGCACGACGAAGCCGAGCACCATCAACACCGCGGTGGCGACCTTGCCCGCGGGTGTGCCGGAGGCGAGCGGATCGCCCACGACGTCGTGCAGCGCGGGCAGGTCGTCGGTCAGGTGCTTGAGCACGCCCGCCAGCAAGCGCAACAGCACGTAGCCGAGCACCAACGCGGTGACGAAGGCGCTGAACCAGAGCTTGCTGACGACGTAGCTGCGCGGGCGCGCCTTCTCGTCGGTCGGCCCCTCGTGATCGGAGCGCGCGAAGATGCGCGCCAGCGCGAACTCGAGGCCGCGAAACACCTGCGACGCCGACAACAGCACGCCCACCACGCCGACCAGGCCGACGCTGCCGCGGTTCTTCAAGATGGTGCGCAGGTCGTCCTCGAAGGCGCGGTCGAGGTAAGGCACCAGCTTCTTGATCTGGAGCACGACCTCGGTCACCGCCGCGTCGCCCTGCTGCGCGCCTCCCTGATGGACCTCGCCCGCCACCATGAAGCCGACCACCGACGCGAACACGATGGCGAGCGGGATCAGCGAGAGGATGGCGTAGAAGGCGAGCGCGCCCGCGTACATGGGGCCGTGATCGCGTGCGTAGTCACCCACGGTAGCGTCGATCAGCTCGTACAGCTCGCCCAGGACCGGGTGGCGCCGCACGCGCACGTGCAGCTTCTCGAGCAGCGCTTGCGCCCGTGCGAGCCGGGCACGCATCAGCCGCGCCCCTTGCGGCGGCCCTTCTTCTTGCGAGCGCGGAAGAAGATGCGGATGGGCGCGCCGTCGAAGCCGAAGTGTTCGCGCAAGGCGTTGGTCAGGTAGCGGCGATAGGAGAAGTGGAAGCCCTCGGGGTCGTTGGCGGCGAGGACGAAGGTGGCGGGCGCTACCTTGACCTGCGCGCCGTAGAGGATCTTGGTGCGCCGGCCGCGGTGCACGGGCGGTTGGTGCGCCTCGGTCGCCGCCTTGAGCGCGCGGTTGACCTCGCCGGTGCCGACGCGCAGGAAGTGCTTCGCGGCGAGCGCCACCACGGTGTCGAGCACGTCGAACACGCGCTTGCCGGTCTTGGCCGAAACGAAGCGGATGGGCGCATGCGCGAGGAACGACATCTGCCGACGGATGTCGTCGGCCACCTTCTCGGCCTCGAGGTCGTTGGCGCGCGCCAGATCCCACTTGTTGACCACCAACACGACGGCCTTGCCCTTGTCGTCGGCGAAGGACGCGATCTTGAGATCCTGCTCTGCCATGCCCTCCTTGGCGTCGACGAGCAGCAGCACCAGATCGGCCCGATCCATGGCCTTGAGCGCGCTCACCACCGCGAAGCGCTCCACCTGTCGCCCGATGCTGCGCTTGCGCCGGATGCCGGCGGTGTCGATCAGGCGGAAGCGGTGCCCGCCGTAGTCGAGGAACGAGTCGACCGCGTCCATGGTGGTGCCCGGGATGGGCGAGACCAGGTGGCGCTCCTCGGCGAGCAGCCGATTGAGCAGGCTCGACTTGCCGGCGTTCGGGCGTCCGACGATGGCGACCTTCAGCACCTCGGGCAGCTTGCTCTCGGCCGGCGCCGGCGCCAGCGCCTCGCCTTCGGCGTCGGCCTCGGCGGCGTCGAGCGCCTCGTCGACGGCGCCCGGCTCGAGCGCCGGCTCCTCCTCGGCGAGCGCGGCCACGCGCGCGGCGGCCTTCAGCTCGTCGTCGAGCTTGGCCACGGCGGCGTCGAGCAGCTCGCCGATGCCGCGGCCGTGCGCCGACGAGATGGGCACGACGTCGCCGATGCCGAGCCGGTGCAGCTCGCCGTCGAGCCCGACCTGCGCGGGCGAGTCCATCTTGTTGGCGGCGACCACCACCGGGCGGCCGCTCTTGCGCAACAGCCGCGCGACCTCGAGATCGTCGCTGGTGACGCCGGCGCGCGCGTCCACCACCTGGAAGATGACGTCGGCCTCGTCGATGGCGAGCTGGGTCTGCTCACGCACGCCCGGCAACATCTCCTTGGTCAACACCTCCTCGTCGTCGGCCTTGCCGAAGCCGAGGCCGCCGGTGTCGATGATGATGACGCGGCCGAGCCCCTCGCCGGTGTCGACGTCGGTCTTGGCGTAGATGCGATCGCGCGTCACCCCCGGCACGTCCTCGACGATGGCGATGGGACGGCCCGCCAGCCGGTTGAACAGCGTGCTCTTGCCCACGTTGGGGCGACCGACGATGGCGAAGACGGGCGTGCGCACGCAGCCGGGATAGCACGTCCGCGCGGCGTGCTACGCGCCGCCGGGCTCGGGCATGGGCGCGCCGAGGATCCCGCCCGGCGATGGGCCGGCAGCGTCCTTGGCCTTGCGCTCGTCCTCGAGCTGCTCGCGCGTCTTGATGCGCACCGAGGGCTTGGTGCGAGTGAGCGAGCCACCGCGCATCAAGGTCTCGACGTCCTTCTTGTCGAGCGTCTCGTACTCGAGCAGCGCCCGCGCCATATCCTTGAGCGTCTCCAGGCGCGACTCGATCAGCTTCTTGGCGCGCGCGTACTGGTCGGTGACGATGCGGCGCACTTCGTCGTCGATGTCGACCGCGGTCTGGTCCGAGTAGTTCTGCTGCGTGCTGGTGAAGTCGCGGCCGAGAAAGACCTCGCCCTCTTTGCGGCCGAACGCGAGCGGGCCCATCTTCTGGCTCATGCCCCACTCGCACACCATGCGGCGCGCGATCTCGGTGGCCTGGTCGATGTCGTTGGCGGCGCCGGTGTTCCACTCGCCGAAGACGATCTCCTCGGCGATGCGCCCGCCCATGGCCATGGCCACGCGGTTCTCGGCGTAGCTCTTCGACATGGTCTTTCTGTCGTCGGGCAGCCACGAGGTGAGCCCGAGCGCGCCGCCGCGCGGGATGATGGTGACCTTGTGGATCGGGTCGACGTCGCCACGGTGCTCGGCGTCCGGGTCGGCCTCGAGGAGCAGCTCGCCGACCAGCGCGTGGCCCGCCTCGTGGTAGGCGGTGGTCTCGAGGTCGCGCTGGCTCATCACCATGCTGCGCCGCTCGGTGCCCATCAGGATCTTGTCGCGCGCGGACTCGAAGTCGACCATGGCGACCTTGGAGCCGTCTCTGCGCGCGGCGATCAGCGCCGCCTCGTTGACCATGTTCTCGATGTCGGCGCCGGCCATGCCGGGCGTCATGCGCGCCAGCACCTCGACGTCGACGTCGGCGCCGACCGGCACCTTGCGCAGGTGGACACGGAAGATCTGCTCGCGGCCCGTCACGTCGGGGCGCGGCACCACGATGCGGCGATCGAAGCGGCCCGGGCGCAGGATGGCCGGGTCGAGCACGTCGGGCCGGTTGGTGGCGGCGATGATGATGACGCCCTCGTTGCTCTCGAAGCCGTCCATCTCGACCAGCAGCTGGTTGAGCGTCTGCTCGCGCTCGTCGTGGCCGCCGCCCATGCCGGCGCCGCGGTGGCGGCCGACTGCGTCGATCTCGTCGATGAAGATGATGCAGGGCGCGCTCTTCTTGCCCTGCTCGAACAGGTCGCGCACGCGGCTGGCGCCCACGCCGACGAACATCTCGACGAAGTCGGAGCCCGCGATGGAGAAGAACGGCACGCCCGCCTCGCCGGCGATCGCCTTGGCGAGCAGCGTCTTGCCGGTGCCGGGCGAACCCATCAGCAGCACGCCCTTGGGGATGCGGCCTCCCAGGCGCGTGAACTTCTTCGGGTCCTTCAAGAACTGGACGATCTCCTCGAGCTCCTGCTTGCTCTCGTCGACACCCGCGACGTCGGCGAAGGTGACCTTGTTCTGGCTCTCGTTCATCAAGCGCGCGCGGCTCTTGCCGAAGCTCATCGCCTTGCCGCCGCCCGCTTGGATCTGGCGCATCAGGAACAGCAGCACCAAGAAGATGAGGGCGAGCGGCAGGAGCTGGATCAGCACGATCCAGACCGTGCCCGCCTCGCGCGGCTCGATGACGTAGGTGGTGCCGTGCGTCTTGAACGCGGTCTGCAGGTCCTTGCGCACGCCCTCGTCGAGCACCCCGAGCGTGGTGAACTTGCCGCCGGCCTTGTAGGCGCCCTCGAAGACCACGCCCTTGGCGGTCTCCTGGATGCGCACCTCGCGCACCTCGCCCTTCTCGATGGCGCCGACCAACTCGGCGAACTTGGCCTGGTCCTGGTGCTCGCCCGCGCTCTTGAAGGCGGTCCAGATGCCGAGCACGATCAGCAGGAACACGAGCCAGACGAGGAGGGTCTTGTGGTGCTGTTTCATGGCTGCTCGTCCGACTTTCGTGGCTCGTCTGGCGCGTCTGACCGGGGGCTTCCAACAAAGGTACGCATGGCGGGCGCCACGGCAAGCGGGCTGACCCCGACAGCATGCGTTGGCACCGGGGCGCCGGCAACTGCTCCGTCGTGGTGGACCAGCACCCTGCCCTCGCCAGTGACCTCGAGGCGCGCCCCCACCAGATCCACACGCCCTGCCCGGCCACGGCCGAGCAGGTGGAGCGCCACGGCCACCCCAGGGCCTGCGCGGCGTGGGTCTTTGCACCCGGTGCGGCGGACGGCCACCTCGAGGGCGCGGCGAACCAGCGCAGGCGGCGCGCGCCCGGGCACCTCGAGGTACCCGCTGTGCTCCTCGATGAGCGCCGCCGCCGCCGCCGTCAGCACCTCCTCGTCCTCGCGACGGCGCTGGGCGGCGCTCGCGAGTGACGGTCCGAGCGCGCGCCCGCGGCCGACCTCTGCGAGCAGCGCCCGCACGCGCGCGCGTTCGGAGCTGGCGTCGGGGTCGGTGCACCAATCGAGCGCACCGATGGCCGACAGCGCGGCGCGCAGCGCGGCGCGCGGCAGGTGCAGGAAGGGGCGAACGACGGCGACGCCGTCGAGGTCGGCGACGCGAGGCGGCGCGGCGCCGCCCGGGCCGCCGCCGGCGCCGAGCCAGGAGAGCACCGCGCCCTCGGCGACGTCATCGGCGTGGTGCGCCACCACCAGGCAGCCAAGGCCAAGGCGGTGCGCCAGCGAGGTCAGCGCCCGGTAGCGGGCCTCGCGCAGCGCGTGCTCCGAGGCGCCGCCAGGCGCCACCACGACGACGTGCGAAGGGAGCGCGAGCGCGCCGGCGCGGGCCGCCACCGCGCGCGCCTCGCCGGCGGCCTCCAGGCGGGTGCCGTGATCGACCGACGCGACCACCAGCTCGCCGCCAAAGCGCCCCGGCCAACGCGCCGCGCACTCGAGCAGCGCGCGCGAGTCGCTGCCGCCGCTCACGCACAGCACGGCGCCTGTGGCCAGGCGGGGGCCGAGGTGGGTGTCGAGCGCTGACCAGAGCGGCTGCAGCGCGCGGCGCGTTTCTGTGGCAGGGCGGGCCATGACCGACTCTGGATCGGATCGGCGCAGCGCCGCTCCACGGGAGAGCACCAGGCGCCGACCTGCTGCCCTAACCGCCTGAAACTACTGACCCTTCGTGCTCGGCACGGCAGTCGCATCTCCCCTCGTGCCCAGGCAGGAGGACGACGTGATCAAGGTCAAGTTCTACGGTGTTCGTGGTTCCATTGCGACGGCCGGCGACGAGACGCGCCGCTACGGCGGCAACACCTCGTGCGTCGCCGTGCAGGCCGGCGGCGAGACGCTGATCTTCGACGCTGGCACCGGCATTCGCCGCCTGGGCGCCGATCTCGGCGCGGGTGTCGCGTCTGGGGGCGTGCGCGCGCACCTGTTCTTCTCGCACCTGCACTGGGACCACATCCAGGGCTTCCCGTTCTTCGGCCCGGCCTTTGGTCCCGGCAACCGCCTCGACGTCTACGGCGTGCAGTCCGAGCTCGACCCCGGCGGCCACCCGCAGACCATCGAGATCCCGATGGCGACGTTGTCGGACGGTCCGCCCGTGGCAGACGCCAAGGGCGTGCGCGCCGCCATGGCGGCTCAGATGAACGCGCCGAACTTCCCGGTCGGCCTCGACGCCATGCGCGCCGACCTGCGCTTCTTCGACGTGCCCTACGGCGAGCGCATCACGCTGCCGGCGTCGAGCGCGCCCATCATCGTGCGCCACGTCGGCGTCGATCACCCGAACGGCTGCGTCGCCTGGCGCGTCGAGCACGACGGCCACGCGGTGGTCTACGCCACCGACCTCGAGCTGGCCGAGGGCACCGACGGCGCCGTGTTCGACGGCCTCGTCGAGCTGTCGCGCGGCGCCGACCTGCTGGTGTTCGACGCCATGTACACGCCAGAGGAGTACGAGGGCAAAGGCACCTTCTCGCGGCGCGGCTGGGGCCACTCGACCTTCGAGATGGGCGCCGCCCTCGCCGAGCAGGCCAAGGTGCGCTCGCTCTGCCTGTTCCACCACGATCCCAACCACGACGACGCCTTCATGGACCGTCTGGCGTCGCGCGCGCGCGCGCGCTTCTCGCAGACCACCATCGCCCAGGAGGGCATGGAGCTGTCGCTGTGAACCTGTGGCGACGCGCCGGCCTTCGGGGAAGCGACCGAAGCGCCGCGCTACTCGGTGAGCCCGTCGGCGACGACCAGGCCGGTGCCGACGAGCGTGGCGCCGGCACCGACGCCGAGGATGATGAGGCCCGTGGTGGGGTCGCCCTCGCCGGTATTGGCGAGCACGTGGCCACCGAGCGCGCCGACGCCCACGCCGGCGCCCGCCACCACGCCACCGACGACACCGAGCATCGACCAGGGCGACGCGGCGACCGCCGTCTGGCGCGGTGTCAGCTTCTTGTCCTTGAGCGCGAGGAACTTCGCGTCGGGCGCGGCGTCGGTGTAGGCGTCGACGGCGAAGGCGAGCAGGCTGTCGGCCAAGGAGTCGAGCAGCGTGAGCACGAGCTGTGGCGGCGCGCCCGCCTTGAGGCGGCGCGAGTAGCCGGCCTCGGTGACGCCGTCCTTGGTGTTGAAGATCTTGACCTGCACCTCGGTGACGCCCGCGACCTGCGCGATGCGGCCAAAGACGATGCGGTCGACCACCACGTACTCGCCGATCTTGGCGAGGTCGCCGTCGCTCTCGGTGGTGCCGAGCATCTGCGCCATGGCGGCGCGGTCGAGGGTGCTCTTCACCTCGGAGAGGCTGCGCACCTCGATCTTGTCCTTCAGCCGGCCGAAGCGGTTCGCCAGCACGTCGCGCGCGGCGTCCTTGTCGATGCCGAGGCCCTCGCCCACCACCACGTCGGTGACGAGGAACACCGGCTTGGCGCCGTCGGGCGCTGCGGGCTGCTCCAGCTCGCCCTCGACAAGCTCCTCGCTCATGGCGCGCGCCGGCGCCGCCAGGCCGATCAGCCCCCCACAGAGGAGCAGGCAGGCAAATCCGCGCAGGCGCTCTCCATCTTGCATCGGTTCTCCTGGAAGCCGGCGGCGGGATCCTGCTCGATCAGGGTCTCGCAGGTGTTCAGGCAGGTGGCGTCGGGGTCGCCGGTGCACTCGTCGACGCGCGCGCAGGCGTCGGGACAGACGCACAACACGAGCGCGGCGCAGTCCTCGGCGGTGCGCTCGCAGTCGTTGGCGTCGAGGCTCGCGAGGTCGTGGGCATCGGCCGCGGCGTCGACCACCTTGAAGCCCTCGGTGTCGCACAGGGAGGCGAGGCATGCGGCCTCGGTGCGCATGCCGCACTCACCTTCCTTGGCGCAGACCTCCTCGCAGTCGGCGCGCTCGTCGCCGCCGAGCAGCGCCAAGCAGGCCGAGCCCGACAGCGGCAGCGCCGCGAGCGCAACCGCGAGGGCGCGCACGACGCCAAAGGAGCCCGGATGACGACGATCCATCTCGGCGGCAAGCTACCACATGTCCGACTCGCCGCCAGCGACGCCCGCCGCTTGGAAGGCGGCCCGATGCCTGCCAAGGTAGTGCGCGTGGAAGGAGAGGAGGACACGATCGTCGAGGCGGTGGCGCTCGCCGCCGCGCCCTTCCTCACGCGCGGCGTCGAGCTGACCGAGCTATTGGGCGCGTTGGTCGACGCCGTGGTGCGCCAGATCGGCGCCGACCGCGGCACCCTCTATCTCGTCGACGGCGCCGCGCGCACCGTCACCTCGATCATCTCGGACGCGCCCGGCGGCATCATCCTGCAGCTCGGCCAGGGGCTCGCGGGCACGGTGGCGCAGACCGGCAAGCCCGTGCGCGTGGTCGACGCGCAGAGCGACCCGCGCTTCGACCCGCGCACCGACCGCGCGACCGGCTACGTGACGCGCTCGGTGATGGCGCTGCCCGTGTTCGACCACCACGGCGACGTCATCGGCGTGCTGCAGCTCCTGAACGCGCACAAGGGGCGCTTCCTCGACGACGACGAGATCGCCGCCACCGCGCTCGCCAAGCAGGCGGGCAGCGTGCTCGAGCGCACCAGCCTGTACGCGGAGCTGAAGAAGAAGAGCCCGCTCGCCGACGACAAACGGCCGCGGCTCGCCTTCCGCTACAACCAAATCGTCGGCGAGAGCGAGCCGATGAAGCGGGTCTACGAGCTGGTGGAGAAGGCGGCGCCCACCTCGGCCACCGTGCTCGTGCTCGGCGAGAGCGGCACCGGCAAGGAGCTGATCGCGCGCGCGGTGCACATGAACTCGCCGAGGAAGGGCAAGCCCTTCGTCAAGGTCGACTGCACCACGCTGCCCGAGTCCTTGATGGAGAACGAGCTGTTCGGCCACGAGAAGGGCGCCTTCACCGGCGCCGACCGCACCATGCCGGGCAAGATCGAGGCGGCCGAGGGCGGCACGCTGTTCATTGACGAGATCGGCGAGCTGCCGCTCAAGCTGCAAGGAAAGCTCTTGCGCGTGCTGCAAGACCGCGAGTTCGAGCGCGTCGGCGGCACCAAGACGCTCGCCGCCGACGTGCGCGTGGTGTGCGCCACCCACCGAGACCTGCCGGCGATGGTGCAGGCGGGGGCGTTCCGCGAGGACCTCTACTACCGCATCCACGTCGTCATCCTGCGCATGCCGGCCTTGCGCGACCGCGGCACCGGCGACCTGCTGCGCTTGATCGAGCACTTCGTCGACAAGTACGGCCGGCGCCACGGCCGGCCGCACGTGCGCCTGGCCGACGACGCCACCCAGCGGCTGTTGCAGCACCCCTACCACGGCAACATCCGCGAGCTCGAGCACGTCATCGAGAGCGCGGTGGTGCTGTGCGACGGCGATCTGATCGCGGCGCGCGATCTTTCGCTGCCCCGGCCGCGCACGACGTCATCGGCCACGCAGCCGGGGGTGCTCTTGGTGGGCGATCCGAACCTGACGCTCGACGCGCTCGAGCACGAGCACATCCGGCTGGTGTTGAAGGCGCTCGGCAACAACCAGAGCGAGGCGGCGCGCAAGCTCGGCATCGGGCGCAACACGCTGGCGCGCAAGCTGGCGGGGTTGAACACCACCGAGGGCGAGCCGGAGCCGGAGTAGGCGGCGCGCTACAGCGAGTTGTCGAACGCCACCCAGGTCGCCTCGAACTGCAGGGGACCGTCGGTGCAGTTCCTCCACTCGTTCGCGACGCTGTGGATGTTGAAGGCGAGGAACTCGACACCGCCGACGATGAGTTGCACGCTGCCCCCGTTGCCCGCCACGTGAGCACCGTTGTCGTCGAGAAACCGCAGCCCGTGGCTGGTCACGTTGCCGCACGAGTTGACCGCCGGCAGCGCATCGGCACCAGCATCGTCGACCTGCAGCGCGCCCTGATCACCGTCGAGCATGGCTGCGTTCTGCAGCGCGAGGATGGGCTGCTCGCCCTGCGAAACCGTCACGGTGTCGTTGAAGTTCCAACCGCGCCCTTGGCGGACCGTCACCTCGCCGCCATCGAGCACGGAGAGAATGCCGGCCGGGATCAGCTGGTCGCCGCCGAGGATGGCATCGACCGCGAGCCAGAAATGCATGCCGTTCTCATCGACCAGCTCGCCGCCGACCGCCAGGCCCGCCAAACAATGGTCCTTGATGTCGCTGGACACGATCTGTTCGCCCTCGGGCACCGGGCGCACGCCGCGGTGAGCCACGTCGCGCTCGAGCGCGACGTCGTCAACCGCGTCGTCTGCGGTCGCGTAGCAGGCGCCCGTCGAGCCGTTGCGCGTCGTGCTGGTGCACGACGCCGCGGCGACGAGGGCACTCACGAACGAGCATTGAATGCACCTCGCCAGCATTGTCGCCCCCGTACCGCCGCCAATACTACCAGGCGGTCGAGGGAGCGCGACCGCCTTCCCTCGGATCAGTCGAACAGCGACGACTGCTCGCCGAGCGGGTCGGGCACCGCGGGCTGGAGCGCGAGGGGCTCATCGACGACGCCAGCAGGCTGCTGCACCGCGTGGCCACCGAGCAAGCCGAGCGGCATCTGCAACGGCAGCCAGAGCTGCACCGGGCCGCTTCGCGCCTTGACGCGCGGCGCACGACGTCGGCGCGCGGCGCGCTTCTTCGCCGGCGCCTTGCCGCGCCCCTTGGACGCAGACCTCTTAGCTCGCCTCTTGTTCTTGCCGGAGCGGGCGCGGGCCATAGCTATCAGTGGGTTAGCAGCAAAACCGAAGGTGCAGAATCAGGATCCGACGCGCCGCGCGGCCTCGAGCACCTTGAGCACCGCGACCGCGCCTTTGACGTCGTGCACCCTGACGACGTCGGCGCCGGCCTGGGCCGCCAGCGCGACCGCGGCGTGGGTGGCGGCGTCCCGCTCGTCGGCCTGCTCGACGCCGGTGAGGGCGCCGAGGAAGCGCTTCCTGGAGGGGCCGAGCAGCACCGGCGCGATGCCGCGCAGCCGCGCCGCGTTGTTGAGCAAGCGCAGGTTGTCCTCGACCGACTTGCCGAAGCCGAGGCCGGGGTCGACCAGGATGCGCTCCTTGGCGATGCCGGCAGCCACCGCGGCGGCCACGCGCTCGGCCAGGAAGCCGTGCACCTCGCCGAGCACGTCCCGGTAGCGCACGTCGTCACCGGGCTCGCCCGCCTGCATCTCCCGGCGGTGCATCAACACCACCGCGTCGGCGCGCGACGCGACGCGCGCCATCTCGGGGTCGTCGTGGAGTGCGCTCACGTCGTTCACCCAGGAGGCGCCGGCCGCCAGACATGCCTCGGCCACCGACGCGCGCCGCGTGTCGATGGACAGGCGGCGGACGCCGCGCGCCACCAGCCGCTCGACGACGGGGAGCACGCGCGCCAGCTCCTCGGCGGGCGCCACCTCGAGGGCGCCCGGGCGTGTGCTCTCGCCGCCGAGGTCGAGGACATCGGCGCCGTCGCCGAGCAGGCGCAGCGCATGCGCCACGGCGGCGTCGCCGGCGAGGAAGCGGCCGCCGTCCGAGAACGAGTCGGGCGTGACGTTGACGATGCCCATGACGAGCGTGCGGGCGCCGAGCGCATAGGTGCGGTCGCCGCAGCGCAGCGTGGCCGGCATTCAGCCCCCGTGCGCGCGCTCGAGCGGCACGTCGAGCGCTGCCGTGAGCGCTGCCGTGAGCGCCGCGATCAGGCGCGCGGCCACCTCGGCGATCTCGCCCTGGCCGTCGACCACCACGGCGTCGACCCGCGGCGCCAGCTCGAGGTAGCGCCGGTGCACGCGCTGCTGGACCTCGCGCGTCTCGAACACCTCGCGGTGGCCGGCGCGCCCCGCCACACGCGCCATCGCCAGCTCGACCGGCAGGGTCAAGAGCAGCGTGACGTCGGCAGGCGGCGCGTGGCGGTTGAGCGTCGCCACCCAGTCGAGCGGGCTGTCGAGGCCTTGGTAGACCAGGCTCGAGAGCAGATAGCGGTCGGTGACGACGTCGACGCCGCGGGCCAGCTCGGGCTCGATCTCGCGCGCCACGTGGTCGAGCCGGTCGGCCGCGAACAGCAGCGCCAGCTCGCGGTGGATGTGCTCGCGCGGGCGATCGCCACCGAGCAGCTCGCGGATGAGCACGCCGACGGGGCCGCGCGAGGGCTCGGCAGTGACGTGCACCGTGCGCCCCTGCGACGTCAGGTGGTCGGCGAGCGTGCGCGCCTGGGTGGTGGTCCCGGTGCCGTCTGCTCCCTCGAGGACGATCAAGCGGCCGCGCATAGGGGCGGCATAGCACTTTTTTCCGGCGTGAGATCAGCGCCTCGCCTCGATGGCGGCGACCACCTCGCCCGGTGGGCGCGCCACCCTGCTCTCGATCTGGCGCAGCTTCTTGCTCTTGGCGTGGCGCTCGACCGCGTCGATCTGCTCCACCAGGTAGCCGACGTGCTCGAGCAGGCCATGGTCCTTCAGGTAGCGAGTCAGCCGAGCGTCGAGGCCGGCAGCGACGTCGCCGGGAGGCGCGCCCTCGTCGGCGACGAACGACAGCCGCAGGCGGTTCTGCGCCTCGTGCACCAACTGGTACTGCAGCAGGCCGGGCACGCCGAGGAAGGCCACCTCGATCGGGATGGGTGGGTGCGCCTGCGCCCGCCCCTGCCCGTCGACCAGGAAGAAGGTGTCGTCGGTGCGCCCGCGCACCTTGATGCGCGCCATCGCCGAGCCGCACGGGCACGGCGCATCGTCGACGCTGACGCTGTCGGTCAGCTCGTAGCGCACCAGCGGCTGCACCACGTTCGACAGGTTGGTCACCAACACGCGCGACGCCTCGACCCCCGGCGCCACGGGCTCCAGGCGATCGTCGACGGGCTCGAGCATGCAGGCGTCCTCGTTGACGTGCACGGCGCCGTGCGGGCACGACGTCGCCATGGCCAGGCACTCGGTGGCGGCGTAGGTCTCGACGAGGCGCGCCTTCGGGAAGGTCGCGCGCACGGCCTCGCGGCAGGCGAGCGAGAGCGGCTCGC
Organism: Deltaproteobacteria bacterium; assembly: GCA_016177705.1. Taxonomy (GTDB): domain Bacteria; phylum Myxococcota; class UBA727; order UBA727; family VGSZ01; genus JACOUT01. Next base: position 129,849 of record JACOUT010000008.1, on the reverse strand, counting down.
TGCCGGCGCTCACGATCTCGGGATCGATGCGCAGCGCGCCCTTCCTCGCCTCCGCGCACAGCACCTCGAGGAAGGTCGGGTAGGAGTGCAACAGCAGCGGCTGAAACGCGTTCAGCTCGCGCACCACCGTCGGCAGCGGCGCGTCCACCGGCACGATGCGCGAGTCGGCGAAGGCGCGGCCGAGCGTCGGCATGCGGCCCGCGAGGATGGAGGTCAGCCAATGTCCGCCGCTGGCGATGACGAAGGCGAGCCGGTAACGGCGGCGCGCCAGCATGGCGAAGCCCTCGGCGGTCAACATGCCCTGGAACATGCGCGCGAACACCACGGCGCGCTGGCGCGACCACCCGGCCACGTCGTCGACGAAGACGCCGACATGACCGGTGGTGCCGGAGGTAGTCGCGACCAGGTAGCGATCGAACAGCAGCGCGCCCGGCGCCCCGCCGCCGTGGACGAACGCGAGCAAGGCGGCCTTGGAGAGCTGCTTGTCGGTGAACGTGTCGTCGAGGCGTGCTTGGTACTGGGCCTTGCGCACCGGCTCGACGTCCCGCAGGTGACGCAGCGGCTTGCCGCCGTAGAAGCGCGTGCGTGACGCCGCGTCGAGCACCGCGCGCAGCCGGCGCGCTTGCACCTCGCGCAGCAGCTCGCGGCTCGCGCTGGTCCGCCGGTAGGCCTGCACCAGCTCGAGGCCGAAGGCGGCGATCTCGTGCGCCTGGCTCATGACGACGTGGGCTGTCCTTCAGCTTGCCGGCGGGCTGGGCGGCTGCACCTGGTACTTGACCAGCTCCATGGTCATGGTGGTGCGCTCCTCGGCGCCGGTCGGCGTCACCCGCTGCGAGATCTTGATGAGGCCGACGCCCGGCGCGAAGGTCCAGGTCATCTTCATCACGCCTTGCTGCACGGTCTGCTCGGCTTCCACCTCGACGCAGCCCTCGAAGGTGCCGGCCGGCACGCTGGTCGACGTCGACACCGAGGCGATGCGGTACTTCTCGACGATGTTGGGCTGGTCCTTCGGCACCGCGACCCAGCTATGGCCCTCCTCGAGCGGCTCCTGCACGAGGAACCGGTCGCCGTCGAACAAGCCGTCGCTCCTCGGCGCGAGCTTGTTACCGCGGTCGTCGATGAAGTAGCCCTCGGCGTTCTTGTCGATGATCTTGACGGACGAGGTGGCGGCGGGGCCGTCAGCCGAGATGCGGTACTCCCAGGAATTGCCGATGGCGAGCGGCACCAGGTCGCGGGCGCGCACCGGGCCAGCGGTGGGGCCGGCAGTGGTGGTGGCGCAGCCTGTGGCGACGAGCAGCGTGGAGGTGAGCGCGGCCGAAAGGAGTGCAGCGACGTGGGTGCAACGCATGGCCGTCGCCATAGCACGACCGTCGACACACCGCGCCCGGGGCCGTCGGGCCGACGGATCAGGGCGCCGCGACCTTCTTGTCGGCGTCAGGCGCGCCCGCCGCGTTGTCGGCCACAGCCGGCCCCTTGGGCTCCCGCAGCTCGAGCGAGGCCAACGCCGCCGCAGCCTGCGCCTGCACCTCGTCGTCGGGGTGGCCCGAGGCGAGCACGAACAACCACCCCTTGCCGCGCGGCGTCCCCATGGCACGCACCGCCTCGATGCACTGCTTGCGCACCGGCGCGGGTTGGCGCTCGGAGAACTCGATGACGGCGTCGAGCGCGCCGCCGTCGCCGATGTTGGTGATGGCGACGAGGGAGAGCTGCGCCAGCTCGACGTCGTCCTTGTCGAGCAGCGCGCGCGCCAGCGCCTCGGTGGCGGCGCGCTCGCGGCGCGAGCCGAGGATGCGCACGGCGCGGTGGCGTTGCTCGGCCGACGCGGCCGGGTCGTCGAGCCAACCGATCAGCTGCGCGCTGTCGAGGTCGGCCGCGGTGCGCGTCATCTGCACCTGCGCGAGCGCGTCGCGTAGCGCCTGCTCGACCAGCACGCGCGGCTCGATCTGCCCGGCGGCGCTCGCCACCGAGTGGCCGCGATAGCCCGCGCCCGACTCCGAGGGCACGTCGGTGACCTCGACGGTGAGCGTGACGGTGCCGCGCGCGCGCGCCTCGGTCGCGCTCGGTGCCTCCGCCTGGTAGGCCTCCACGCGCACGCGCAACAGCGCCGCCTCGCCGCGCTCCGCCTCCACCAGCCGGAAACCGCGCGCGCGAGAGAGCACCTGGTCGACGACGCCGCGCACCACCTCACGGTCGACGCCCGCGGCCGCGGCCGGCGGATCGACGTCGATCAGCACCTTGCGCACCGGCAGCGCCTCGCGCGACACGCAGCCCTCGCAGCCGCCCGTCGCCAGCAGGGTGGAGAGCGTCAGCGCCAGCAGCACGACGGTGAGGAGCGCGCGCGTCACGTGCACGCCCCCCGCATGGCAGCCAGCACCTTGGAGGGCAACGGCCGGCCGAGCGCAGCCTCGAGGGCCAGCGAGGCGCGCGCCAGCTTCTCGAGGTCGACGCCGGTGGCGATGCCCATGCCCTCGAGCATGTACACCAGGTCCTCGGTGGCGACGTTGCCCGCGGCGCCCGGCGCGTACGGGCAGCCGCCGAGGCCCCCCGCCGAGGAGTCGAACGACGCCACCCCCTCGTCGAGCGCGGCGGCGATGTTGGCGAGCGCGGTGCCGCGCGTGTCGTGCAGGTGGAGCGCGAGCCGGTCGAGCGGCACCGCCTGCTTGAGTGCGCGCACCAGCAGCGCGGTCTGGCGTGGGTTGCCGACGCCGATGGTGTCGCCGACGGAGATCTCGTACGCGCCGAGCGCGATCAGCTTGGCGGCCAGCTCGACGACGCGCGCCGGCGCGACCGCGCCCTCGTAGGGACAGCCGAAGGCGCAGGAGACGTAGGCGCGAAAGGGCCGCCCGTCGCCGACCGCGCGCGCCGCCACCTCCTGGTAGCGCAGCAGCGCCTCGGCGGTGGTGCAGTTGATGTTCTTCTGGTTGTGCCCGTCGGTGACGGCCAGGAAGATGGCGACCTCGTCGACGCCGGACGCCGCCGCGGCCTCGTAGCCTTTGACGTTCGGCACCAGCGCCGCGTAGCGCACTCCCCGGCGGCGCCGCACGCCGCGCGCCACCTCGGCCTGATCGGCGAGCGGCGGGATCCAGCGCGGGTTGACGAAGGCGGTGATCTCGATGCGCGACAGACCGGCGTCGGCCAGGCCTTCGATGAAGGCGAGCTTGGCGGTGGTCTCGACCACGGTGGCCTCGTTTTGCAGGCCGTCGCGCGGGCCCACCTCCATGAGCCGTACCGCCGTCGGGAGCGTGTCGAAGAGCGCCAAGGGAGAGCCGGGGAGGACGATGGGACGTACGAGCTCGTCGGGCGACGGGCAGGCGTCAGATCAGGGCGCGCCGCTCGCGCTGATCCTCTCGGTCGAGCAGCGCCAGGATCTTGCGCGCGTCCGCCAGCGCGCCCTCGACGAGGGCGCGCCGTGCGGGAGCGAGCGACAGCGCTCCGCGCGCGGCCATCGCTGGTGGCGCCGGTGTTGCCTCGCGGCCTTCCTCGGCGAGCACGTCGATCTCCGCGACGCCACGGCGGGCGCCGCGCTCGGCCTGTTCGCGCGACAGCGCGGCGCGCAGCGCCTCGGGCTCGAGGCCGAGCACCTCGACGGCGGCCATCGCACCTCCGTCGACGCTGCCCTCGCCGTCGCCGTCCCCGGCGAGGGCGTGGTGCTGGCCTGCGGGCGCGCCGTCCGGATCGGTGACGTCGATGCCGTCACCGTCGAGGTCGGCGTACTGCGGCGGTGTCGTGTCCGCCGACGCCTCGTTGGGCACGTCGAAGAAGCGCGGCAACAGCGAAGCAGCGCCGCCCGATTGGCGTAGCGCCTGGCGCGCGCCAGCGATGGTGAAGCGCTGCACGTGCAGCAGCTCGCGGATGGCGAGCAGCGTCTCGACCTCACGCCGGCGATAGAGGCGGTGCCCGCTGCGCGCCTTGTGCGGCCGCACCTGCGGGAACTGCGTCTCCCAGTAGCGAAGCACGTGCGGCTCGACGCCCACCAGATCGGCGACCTCGCCGATCTTGAAGTACTTCTTCTCGGGGAGCGTTGGGCGCCGGGGGGCGCCATCCTCGGCGGGCATGGATCCCCCTAGTCGAGGTCGTCGTCGGAGACACCAGCCAAGGACTCGCCCGCGATGGCCGCCTTCAAGACCTGGCTCGGCTTGAACGCCACCACGCGGTGCGCCGGGATCTGCAGCTCCATGTTCGTCTGCGGGTTCCGACCACGGCGCGTGTTCTTGTGGCGCACCTCGAACTTGCCGAAGCCCGAGACCTTGAGCTTCTCGCCGCGGCTGAGCGTGGCCTTCATGGTCTCGAGGATGCGCTCGACGATCTCGCTCGACTCCTTCTTGGAGAAGCCGACCTTCTCGTAGACGGCCTCGATCAGGTCCGCCTTGGTGATGGTCTTGGCCTCCCCGTCGGGGCGGGCGTCGCCGGGCGCGGGCACGTTGGTGGTTGCGGTGTTCGCCATCACGGTTCCTGCCAAGGGTGCTTCGTACTGCCGGCATCATCCATCAACCCCGGCCCCGCGTCGAGAGTCCGTGGTGGGGGTGCGGCGCTCTTGCGCTCGAACGCCTCGTCGAAGCGTTCGCCCACGCTCTCCTGGCGCGTCAGCTCCCGTCCGCGCACCTCCGCGGGTCGGGTCGCCCACCAGCCCACGCCGGCGCCACACCCGACAAAGAGCGCCAGCACGAGCGCCAGCCGGAGCCGGGCCCGACCGTGCGGCGTCACGGCCGCGGGTCCGCGGTCACGAGCGCACCTCGGCGCCGAAGTGAGCGCGCGCGTCCTCGAGCAACACGCCGGTCGCGCGCGTCACCTCGTCGTCGGTGAGCGTGCGATCGGGCGCGCGCAGCGTGAGCGCGAGCGCCAGCGACCGCTTGCCGGCAGGGATGCCCGGCCCCCGGTAGACGTCGAAGACCTCGAGGCTCTCGAGCAGGCCGCGCACGGCGCCGTTGTCGTTCAGGCGAGCGCACAGGTCGGCCGCCGTCACCTTGTCGTCGAGCACCAGCGCGAAGTCGCGCCGCACCGCGGGGAAGCGTGGCAGCGCCTTGACGCGCGGACGCTCACCGGCAACACGCGCCAGCGTCTCGACGTCGAGCTCGAAGCCGACCGCCCGGCTCTTGAGCTGGTAGGCGGCCACCAGATCGGGGTGCAGCTCGCCCACCACGCCGACGAAGCTCCTCGACGGCACGCCCTCTGGGCCCTTGCGCGCCACCCACACCTCGGCGCGTGCGCGGGGATGCAGGAAGGGATAGCGGTGATCGGCGGCGGTGAAAGAGACCGGCGAAGCGGCCCCGGCGCACGGCACGCCGATGCCCTCGAGGATCTGCTCGACGGCGCCGCGCGCGTCGTAGAAGTCGACCGGCTTGCGCGCCACGTCGAAGCCGAGGCCGCCGCCCTCGCCGGTGGCGATGCCGGCGATGCGCGGCACCTCGCGCGCCCAGGCGTCGCCGCCTGCAGCGCCCTCCTTCTCGCGCACGGGCGCCTTGCCCGACGGGTTCCTGCCGAGAAAGACGTTGGCGACCTCGAAGAGCCGCACGTCGAGCTCCTGACGTCGATGGTTGGTGGCGGCGTTCATCAACAGGCCCGGCAGGAGCGTCTTGCGCAGCACGCTCATCTCCTCGCCCAAGGGGTTCTTGATGGCGATGCGGCCGGCCGCGTCACCGCCGTCGAAGGGGTCGAGCGCGCTCGGCGACAGGAACGCCAGGTTGACCGCCTCGTCGAAGCCGGCCGCTTCGAGGGCGCTGCGCACCGCCTGCACCACGCGGTGTCGCCGCGGATCGTGTAGGCCCTCCGCTTCCGACGCCCGCGCCGGCAGCGTGGCCGGCACGCTGTCGGTACCGAGCAGGCGCAGCAGCTCCTCGATCAGGTCGACCTCGCGCGTCAGGTCGGGCCGGAAGGTGGGCACGCGGAAGCGCAGCGCCTCGGCGTCGCGTCCGTCGACCTCGAGGCCGATCGACAACAGCAGCTTGGAGATGGTCGCCTCGTCGACCGCCTTGGCGGGCAAGCCGAGCAGTTGCGCTGCGCGCTTGGGCCTGAGCGCCACCACGGCGGGCAGGATCTTCTTCGGCGCGACGTCGACGATGCCGCGCGCCACCCTGCCGCCGCTGATGTTGTGCACGCCGGTTCCCGGCCGCTCCGGGCCTTTGGTGGCGTCGAAGGAGAGCTCCGCGATCAAGGCGGCCGCACGATCGAGCGACGCCGGCAGTCCGTTCGGGTCGCTGCCACGCTCGAAGCGGTGGCTCGCCTCCGAGTGGAGCGCCAGGCGGCGCGCGGTCTTGCGCACGCGCGCGGGCAGAAAGTGGGCGCACTCGAGCAGCACGCGGGTGGTACCGGCGCTCACCTCGGTGTCGGCGCCGCCCATGACGCCGGCGAGCGCGATGGCGCGCTCGGGGTCGGCGATCACCAGGTCGGTGTCGACGAGTTCGCGCACCTTGCCGTCGAGCGTGGCCAACCGCTCGCCGGCGCGGGCGCTGCGCACCACGATGGCGGCGCGGTTCTTCTCACGACCGATCTTGTCGTAGTCGAAGGCATGCAGCGGGATGCCGCGCTCCATCATCACCAGGTTGGTCACGTCGACGACGTTGTTGACCGAGCGAACGCCGCATGCGGCCAGCCGCATCACCAGCCACGTGGGCGAGGGCCCTACCAGCACGCCCTCGACGACGCGGGCCGCGTAGCGTGGGCAACCCTCGACGTCCTCGATGGTGACCTGCGCGAGGTCGTCGACCGGGCCGGCGCGCTCCGGACAGGTGGGCGGGGCGGCGCGCAGGCGCACCCGCAGCGCGGCGGCCAGCTCGCGCGCCACCCCGAGGTGGGAGAGCGCGTCCGGCCGATTGGGCGTGACCCCGAGCGTGAACACGGTGTCTTCGCGATCGAGCGCGGCGGCCGCGGTGGTGCCGGGCGGCTGCTTGTCGTCGACAAGCAACAGGCCGTCGGTGGAGAACGGCAGCCCTAGCTCTTGCGCCGAGCACAACATGCCCTGGCTGTGCACGCCGCGGATGGTGGCCGCCTCGATGCGCTTGCCGCCGGGGAGCACCGTGCCGACGCGCGCCAGCAGCACCCGTGCACCCACCGCCACGTTGGGCGCGCCGCAGACCACCGAGAGCGGCTCGCCACCAGCCTCGACCGTGCAGACGCGCAGCTTGTCGGCCTGCGGGTGCGGCTCCACGGCCGCCACCCGCGCGACCACCACGCCGAACAAGGGCGCCGCCAGGTCTTCCACCGCTTCGACCTCGAGCCCCACCGCGGTCAGCCGCTCGGCGACCTGGGCCGGCGTGGTGCCCTTGGGGAGCTCGACCAGCTCGGCGAGCCAAGTCATGGAGACGCGCATCGGGTGCTCCGTCGCTGCGTGGGGTGCGTGGTCAGAACTGCCTGAGGAACCGACGATCGTTCTCGAAGAACAAGCGGATGTCGCTCACGCCCCAGCGCAGCATCGCCACCCGCTCGACGCCGATGCCGAAGGCGAAGCCGGTGAGCTTGTCGGGATCGAGGCCGCCGAAGCGCAGCACCTCTGGGTCGACCATGCCGGCGCCCATGATCTCGATCCACCCGGTGGCCTTACACAGCCGGCAGCGGCCGTCGTCGCCGACGGTGGCGCCGCCCGAGCCGGTGCCGTTACACGAGAAGCAGGAGACGTCGACTTCGACCGACGGTTCGGTGAAGGGGAAGAAGCTCGGGCGCAGCCGCACCTTCGACTTGGCGCCGAAGATGCGCTCGACGAACACCTGCAGGGTGCCCTTGAGATCGCCAAAGGTGACGCTGCCGTCGACGTACAGGCCCTCCACCTGGTGGAACATCGGCGAGTGCGTGATGTCGTGATCGTTGCGATAGACGCGCCCGTAGCAGGCGACGCGGATGGGCGGCTTGCCGATGGCGAGCATGGCGCGCACCTGCACCGGGCTCGTGTGCGTGCGCAGCACCACGTCGTCGTCGATGTAGAAGGTGTCCTGCATGTCGCGCGCGGGGTGATCGCGCGGCACGTTGAGCGCCTCGAAGTTGTACCAGTCGTGCTCGATCTCGGGCCCCTCGGCGCGCACGAAGCCGAGCGCGCCGAGCACGTCGAGGATGTCGTCCGCGGTGACCGTGAGCGGGTGCCGCCGGCCGCGCAGCGCGCGGCGGCCGGGCAGCGTCACGTCCCAGCGCTCCGCCAGCTCCGCCTCGCGCGCTGCCGCCTCGATGCGCTGCTTGTGCTCGTCGTAGGCCTTGCCGAGACGCGCGTCGGCGTCGTTGGCGAGCTTGCCGGCCTTCTTCTTGTCGTCGACCGTCGGCAACTGGCCGACGCTCTTCTTCGCCTGCGACAGGAAGCCCTTCTGACCGAGGTACTGGACGCGGCAGCTCTCGAGCTCGTCGGCGCTCTTGGCACCGGCGAGCGCGCCGAGCGCGCGGTCGACGCTTTGCTGCAAGAGCTGTTCAATCTCGGCGAGGGTCACGGGCCGTCCATAGCATGGATCGCGGCGTCCTCCTCGTCGTCCGAGGAGCGCGCCGCGATCTCCTCGAACGGATTACGCCTTGACGAACGAGACGACGGACGCAAACGCCGCCGGATCGGTGACCGCGAGGAACGCGAGCACGCGGCGGTCGAGGCCGACGTTCTTCTTCTTGAGCGCCGCGATGAACGTGCTGTAGCTCATGCCGAGCGGGCGCACGGCCGCGTTGATGCGCACGGTCCACAGCTTGCGGAAGTCGCGCTTGTTGACCTTGCGATCGCGGAACGCGAAGGCGAGCGCGCGCTCGACCGTCTCGTTGGCGATGTAGAACATGGTGTGACGGGTACCGTAGTAACCCTTCGCCATCTTGAGGACGCGCTTGTGACGACGACGCGTCTTCGGTCCACCCTTCACACGAGCCATGACGTACTCCGAAACTGAGAGAGATTGAGGAAGCGGCCGGCGACCGTGCCGTCTACAGGTAAGGGATAAGCCGGCTGACCAGGCGCTGGTCGCCCTTGGTCATGGTGCGCGACGCCTTGAGCTTGCGGTTGTGCTTGCGGCTCTTGTTCGACAGGCCGTGGCGGTGGCCCTCGGGCGAGTAGACCACCAAGCCGGTGCCGGTCTTCTTGAAGCGCTTGGCCGCGGCGCGGTTGGTCTTCATCTTGGGGTTCTTGCGGTGCTTCTGCGGCATGGCTTCACCTGCTCGTGCGTCTCGCGACGGTCTCGAATTGAGGGGCTCTTGTAGCCCGCGTTGCGCCCCTGGCAAGGGGGCGCGAGCTACTTCTTGGCCTCGGCCACCGGCGCGCTCGGCGCCACCGGGACCGCCGGCGCGCTCGGCGTCGCCGGCGCGGTCGTGGCAGCAGCGGCAGGCGCCGCCGCGACAGCCGCGGTGGGCGACGTGCCCGGCGGTGGCGGCGGCGGCATCGGTGCGGGCGCGGCGGGGAAGGCGGTCTTCCTCTGGCCCGGCTTGGCAGGCGCCACCACCATGAACATGGAGCGACCCTCCATCCGCGGCGCCAGCTCGATCATGGCGACGTCGTTGATGGCCTCGGCGACGCGCTTGAGCACGTCGTGACCGATCTCCGGGTGCACGATCTCGCGCCCGCGGAACATGATGGTCACCTTGGCCTTGTCGCCGTCGCCCAAGAACTCGCGCAGGTGGCGCACCTTGGTGTCGAAGTCGTGCTTACCCGTCTTGGGACGGAACTTGACCTCTTTGACCTCGATGACCTTCTGGTTGTGCTTCTGCTCGGCGGCCTTGCGCTTCTGCTGATACTTGAACTTGCCGTAGTCCATGATCTTGCAGACGGGCGGCCGAGCCATCGGCTGCACCTCGACAAGATCGAGACCCTTCTCCTCGGCGCGGCGCATGGCCTCGTCCGTCGGCAGAATGCCGAGCTGGGCGCCATCGTCGGCGATGACGCGCACCTCGCGCACTCGGATGCGGCGGTTGACGCGGGGCTCGCTCGAACGGTCGTCGCGAGCTCCGCGGGGGCCGCCGGAGAAGCCGCCGGGGGGTCGGTCACCGGGCGGTGCGCCTCCCTGGAAGCCGCCCGGGCGGGGGCCGGAGCCGAAGGGTGGGCGATCGCCGAAAGGACGGGGGGCTCCAGGAGCAGCCGGGGGCGGAGAAGAGTCGCGGTACGCCAGAACGAATCCTCCAAAGCGGGTAGCGCCCGCGTAAGGCAACGGGGATGGCAACACCGCCGACGGAGCGCAAGGCCCGTCGGTCGCGGGTCAGGCTAGAGGTCGAGGACCACGGGCGCGCCCTCGCACTCGCTGGTGGTGCAGTTGACGAAGATGGTGCCGTCCTTCTCGAGGGTACCGCGCTGCCCGTGGATGTGACCGAAGGCATGGACGCGCGGGCGTACCAGCGCGACACGCTTGGCCAACTCCTCGCAGCCGCTCAGGTCGGGGCCGGCCCAGCTCCCGCCACGGTAGCTCGACGCGTCGTCGAGGACACCGTGGGGCGGGCCGTGCGTCACCAGCAGGTCGAGGCCGTAGGGGACCTTGGCCCAAACCGCCGCCATCGGCGGGCCTCGGTCCTTCATGAACGACCACGAGTGGTAGCGCGGCGTGAAGGGAGAGCCGTAGCAGCGCAAGCCGCCCACTGTCGCTTCCTCGTCGATGAGCACGACGACGCCGCGAAAGATCTCCCGCGCGCGTCCGGGGTCCCGCTCGAACAGCGCGTCGTGGTTGCCCGGCACCACCACCTTGTGGCGATGGGGCAGTGAGCGCAGCCACGCGGCCGCCTCACGCAACTCCGCCTCGTCACCGGCGCGCCCGAGGTCGCCCGCGTGCACCAGCAGGTCGCCGTCAGGGACCTTGCCCGACAGGTCGGCGTGGAAGGTGTGGGTGTCGGCGAGGCAGACCAGGCGCACCGCGGCACCATACCGCCCCGGCCGGTTGTGCCTCCCAGGATCACCCGACCGCCCGCGCAACCGTGCAGAGGTGCTTGGGGCTAGCATCGTGCCGTGCGCACCCTTGCACTGTTGCTCGTGCTGGTGGCCGCCACCCTGGCGTCGACCGCGTGTCCAAGGGAGTCCTTGGAGCGGCACCGGTGTAACGACGTCCACACGTGCCTGGAGGGCTTCCAGTGCATCGCGGGCCGCTGCCTGCTCGACGGAGCCGAGGGTGAGGGCGAAGGCGAAGGCGAGGGTGAGGGCGAAGGCGAAGGCGAGGGCGAGGGTGAGGGCGAGGGTGAGGGCGAAGGTGAGGGTGAGGGGGAAGGCGAGCCCCCGCTGGCCGACGACGTGCCCGGGCTCGAGGGCTACTCCGTGCTCTATCGCACGCAGGTCCCGACCAGCGGCGCGCGCTTCAACGCCACCGGCGCGCCGTACTCGTTCGACGCCTCCGCGGCGATCAGCGCGCCCATCACGCGCGTCGGCTACTTCCTCGAGCTGGTCGAAGGTGGCACCCGCTCCTTCGCCTACGTCGAGGTGGACGCGTTCTCCGCCTCCCCGAGCCAACTGGGCTTCCCCACGGCGTCGTCGGGGGCGTTCTTCCAGCAGGGGCTCGCCGACGGGCGGGTGGTGACGAACCACCCCGGGGTGACGGCCGGCGATGGGCGCGCCGGGCTCGGCGTCGAGTTCTGGCCGAGCAACTACGCGCCCGACAACGACGACCGCAGCGCCTCGCCGGCGAGCGCGGACGACGCGCGCTTCGACTTCGGCGACGGCGCCTGCGACGGCAGCAGCGGCCACGGCTCGATGCAGATCCACGACGTCGACGGCGGCAGGACCATCTTCGCCATCAACGACTGGGGCGGCAACAGCGCAGGCAATCCCCTCGAGATCGGCATCGGCAACCAAGCGAGCGGCGAGCCGGACTGGACGTTCTCCAACAGCGCGGGCCGGTACTCCGCGAGGACCCTGGTGGTGGTCGTGGACGCGCTGCCCGACACGCCGCCGATCGGCGCGGCCGTGGACGGGGTGCCGGCGAACATCTCGGCGCACGTCGCCGCGACGCTGACCGCGGGCTACCGCCTGGTGTACGACCTGAGCATTCCCAACAGCGCCTCGTACGGCACCGTGCCGTACGACGTCGACGACGCGGCGTTGGTCCCGCCCGGCTCCTTCGACCGCATCGCCTGGTACCTCGAGCTGCAGCGCGCTGCGGGCCCGCTGGAGTACCTCTGGGTGTCGACGGACGCCTTCACCATGGACGCGACGCGCATCGGCGTGCCCACCACGGCGTCGGGTGGGTTCTTCCAGCACGCGCTCGGACCGAGCGACGTGGCCTCCAACGTCGTCGACGAGGGGACCGACGTCGACACGCTGAACATCGAGTTTTGGCCGACCAACTACGGCCAAGGCAATTCGCTGCCGGTCGCGGGCGCGAGCGACGCTGCCTTCGACGCGGGCGACACGCCGAGCGCCGGCACCTACGGCGGCATGCAGGTGCACGACGCGGCAGGCGGCCAGACGCTGTTCGCCTACAACCGGTGGGGCGGTGGCGGCGGCACGAGCGACCTCGGCATCGGGCGCCAGCCCACCGGCAACCCCGACTGGACCTTCGCCGAGAACGCCGACCAGTACACCGTCAAGCGCCTGCAGGTGCTGGTGCGGGAGCGTCCGTGATCACCATCGCCGCGCTGCTCGCGCTCGCCCTGCCCCTCGGTGAGGACCCGGCCTTCGCCGAGGGCCGGCGGCTCTACGAGGAGAGCGAGTACGAGCAGGCGATCTTTCGCCTGCAAGAGGCCGCGCTCGTCGCCGATCGCGAGCCGACGGATCGCGCCACCGTGTTTCTCTGGCTCGGGCTCGCCTACGCGGGCTTCGGCGACGTCGCGGCCGCGCGGCGCGCCTTCGGTGATGCGCTGCGCCTCGAGCCGACGCTGGCGCCGCCCGTCGAGATCTCGCCCAAGGTCGCCGATGAGATCGAGGCGGTGCGCAGCGAGGTGGCGGCTGAGCGCGCCGTGCTCCGGGCGCCGGCGACCGGACCACCGACACCGACGCCGGACGCGCCGGGCGACGAGCACCCGTGGGGCCTGGTCGCCGGTCTGGCCGGCATGGGTGCCGTCAGCGTGGTCGCGGGCGGCGTCGCCGTCGGCTTCGCGATGCAGAACCACGGCATCGTCAACGACCTCGAGACCTTTCAAGACGACGCCGCCCGCGCGCAGGACGAGCGGGACGCGCAGGTCATCGTCGCGGTGGTGCTGTTCGGTGCCGGCACTGCGCTGCTCGGCGGCGGCGGCGCAGTTCTCGTCGCAGACCTGCTCGCCGGCGACGTGGCCGGCGACTGAACGCGAGCGGCGATCAGCGGAAGTCGACGATGACACGCTCGGTCTTGTTGGCGCCGAGCTCGACGGTCCGCTGCTGGCTCTTGTCCTTGTAGACGAAGCGCACTTGATAGGTGCCCGCCACGACGCTGAGGGGCTGCAGCGGCGTGACGCCGAGCGACTCCTTGCCGAGGAACACCTCGGCCCAGGGGAAGGCCCGCAGGTCGAGCTTGCCCTTCGGGGCGGCGTTGTAGTCGACCACGCCGGCGCCGACGGAGAGGATTGCGCGCACGCCGCGCTTCGTGTCGGTGGCCACGACGCCCTTGACGTCGGCAGGCAGCTCAGCGCTGACGGCGCCGCTGCCGAGCGCCTTGCCGCGCACCGTGGTCCAGCGGACCGTCGGCGGGCCCCGCAGCTCGACCTTGCGCACGCGCACGGGCGCGGCGGCCTTGGCAGGCACGGCCGGTTCGACGGCGGGCGGCTGATCGACCGGCGCTGCCGACGACAGCGGCAGCAGCGGCGCCGGTGTCGGCACGGGCGGTGTCGGCGGAGCAGGCGCAGTCGGGGCGTCGCCGCCGGGCGCCACATGGGTGGCGAGAGCGCCTTGCTGATCACCAGGCGTTTGCCGCGCCGCGGCGATCCACGCCGTTGCAGCGCCGCCGAGCATGAGCGCGAGCAGCGCGCCCGCCGCCACCACGAGCGGCCCGCGCGCCCTGCCCGCCAGGCGGCCCGCCGACTTCGAGGGCGTACCGCCCCACCCCGAGATGATGCGCGCGGTCTGGGGCGACGAGGGGATGAAGCCGTCGCCGGTGGTCAGCTCGAAGCCGGGCTCGGCGTCGGGCAAGGCGGCGATGTCGCGCACGAACGGCGCGCTCAGCACCGAGCGCGGCGGCAGGTCCTCGGCGAGCGCGTCGTAGACCGCCTGCGCGCTTGGGGGGCGCTTGGCCGGGTCCTTCTCGAGCAGCGCTGCCACGAGCTGGTCGACGCCGGGCGGCACCGAGGGGTTGATGGTGCTCGGCGGCTTCGGCACCTGCGTGAGCGCGGCGTGCAACAGCATCACCTCGCTCTTGGCCGTGATGGGCCGCTGGCCGGTCAACAGCCAGTACATGGTGACACCGAGCGCGTACAGATCGGCGCGTCCGTCGAGGGGGTCGCCGCGGATGGCCTCGGGCGCCAGGTAGGGCAGCTTGCCCTTCAGCTCGCCGGTCTTGGTGAGCGAGGCGGCGTTGGCAGTGGAGCGCGCGATGCCGAAGTCGAGCACCTTGGTTATGCCCTCGACGCTGACCATCAGATTCTCGGGGCTGACATCCCGGTGCACCATGGAGAGCTGGTGCGCGTGGTGCAGGCCGAGCGCCGCGTCGGCGACGATGCCGCACACCACCTCGAGCGGCACGCTCTTCTGCCAGCGCCACGCGCGGCGCGCGAGCTTGTGCACCGTCAAGCCCTCGACGTGCTCCATGGCGATGAAGTGAGCGTTGCCCTCGTTGCCGAGCTCGAAGACCTGCACCACGTTGCTGTGCGCCAGCGACGCGGCCAGGCGCGCCTCGCGCTGGAACATCTCGACGAAGTGCGGATCCTCGGCGAGGTGCGGCAGGATGCGCTTGACGACGACGCGCTTTTGGAAACCCGCCGGCCCGTCCTGCTGAGCGACGAACACCTCTGCCATGCCGCCGACGCCGATGCGCTCGAGCAATAGGTAGCGGCCAAGGCGCGCGGGCAACTGGTAGACCGGCAGCGGCGGCCCGCGCTGCGCGGCGCCGATGGGCGCCGTGCCAAGCTCGTCCTCACTGCCGCGATCGGTGCCCACGTGGCCCCATGCTAGCGCACCTCGACGGCCGCCTCAGTCGACCGTGGGGATGGCACACTGGCCGCGACAGAAGTCGACGAGCGCAGGCAGCGCCATGAAGCCGAGGTCCTTGCCGCCGTCCCGCAGGCGCACGGTGGCGCCGCCCTGCTCGACCTCCTTGTCGCCCACCACCAGCATGAGCGGGATCTTCTCGATCTGGGCAGCCCGAATCTTGGCGCCGAGCTTCTCGTGGCTCTCGCCGAAGGTGGCGCGCACGCCGGCGGCCACGAGCGCGTCGCTCACCTGCTGCGCGTGTGCGTTCTGCTTGTCGCTCACGGTGACGACGCGCACCTGCTCGGGCGAGAGCCAGGCCGGCAAGGCGCCCGCGTAGTGCTCGATGAGCACGCCGATGAATCGTTCGACGGAGCCGAGCAGCGCGCGGTGCAGCATCACCGGCTGCTCCTTCTCGCCCTTGGCGTTGACGAACTCCATGGTGAAGCGCTCGGGGTTGTTGAAGTCGAGCTGCAGCGTGCTGCACTGCCACTTGCGCTCGAGCGCGTCGACCAGCTTGATGTCGATCTTGGGGCCGTAGAAGGCGCCGCCGCCCGCGTCGACCTGGTAGGGCAGCCCGTGGCGGACGATGGCAGCCTCGAGCAGCTTCTCGGTGCGATCCCAGTCTTCGACCTTGCCGACGAATTTCTCGGGGCGTGTCGACAGGTTGACCTCGAAGTCCTTGAATCCGAAGGTGCGCAGCATGCGCAGGATAAAGTGCATGACGCGGTCGATCTCGCTCTCCACCTGATCCCAGCGGCAGAACAGGTGCGCGTCGTCTTGCGTGAAGCCGCGCACGCGCATCAACCCGTGCAGCACGCCGGCCATCTCGTAGCGATAGACCGTGCCGAGCTCGGCGAGCCTCATGGGGAACTCGCGGTAGGAGCGCGACTTGCTCTTGACCATCATGATGTGGAACGGGCAGTTCATCGGCTTGCAGACGTAGTCGTGCCCGTCGACGGACATGGGGCTGAACATCGACTCCTTGTAGAAGTGCCAGTGCCCCGACACCTTCCACAGGTCGGCCTTGGCGATATGCGGCGAGAACACGATGTCGTAGCCGCCCTCCAAGTGCATCTTGCGCCACTGATCCTCGATGATCGCGCGAAGCCTGCCGCCCTTGGGCAGCCACAGCACCAGCCCGGGGCCGACCTCCTCGGTGTAGTGGGGCTCCACGGTGACGTCGACGCGCACCATGGCGCCGGTCTCGGGCCCGTCGAGCCACTTGGTGCCCTCGACCAGCTTGCGCTGCTCGGTGGTCATGGCGCCGCGCAGGCGGATGTCGAGCTGGGCGCGCCCGGGCTCGGGCGCCGGCGAGAGCTTGACGGTCTTCCTGATGGCGCGCCCCGGGAAGGTGGTGGTGACGACGGCGAGCACCCGGTCGACCGCCATGTGGTCCACCGGCGGATCGGCCTCGACGCCGAGGTAAATGTCGAGCTCCTGATCGGTCGTGTACGCGTGGTCGTCGTAGCGCTCGGAGACGATGAACAGCTCGAGCTCGCGGCCGAGCTTGCGGTGGTCGCGCTTCTTCGCCTCCTCGACGCGGTAGAGGTGCTTGTCGAGGTCTTCCTTCTTGGCGAAGGCGATGCCCGTGACGCGCTGGAGCATCTTGTTCTTCGCATCGGCGCGCCAGTAGGCGCCGGCGTTCGACAACAGCTTCACGCCCTTGATGAAGCCCGCGTGCGGCAGGTGCGGGCCGCGACACAGGTCGACGAAGCCGGCGTCGGTGTACAGCGTCAGGCGTTCGCCCTCGGGGATCCAGCCGAGGATCTCGCGCTTGTACTCGTTGTTTTGCCCGGCCTTGTCGAAGATGGCGCGCGCCTCGTCCTTGCCCACCACCTGCATGGTGAACTCGGTGTTGGCGGCGATCAGCGCTTTCATCTCCGCCTCGATCTTCTCGAGGTCTTCCGGAGTGAAGGGTTTCTCCACGTCGAAGTCGTAGTAGAAGTCGTCAGCGTGGGACTTGGGCCCCATCGTCACCTTGGCGCCGGGGAACAGCCGACACACCGCCGTGGCCAACACGTGCTCGGCGGAGTGGCGCAGCGTCTCGAGCCCCTCGGGGCTGTCGGCCTTGCACAGCTCGACCTTCTGGCCGGACTTCAGCGGCAGGCGCACGTCCTGCACGACGCCGTCCACCTTGGCGACCACGACCTGGCGCGCGAGCCCCTCGCTGATCGCCTTGGCCAGGTCCATGGCGGTGGCGCCGTCTGTCAGAGAGCGGGTCTTGCCGTCGGGGAGGATGACGTCGATGGGCATGGGCGCGTCGTGCCTCGCGCCCGCCGAAAAGTGAAGCGGGGCCCCGGTAGCGATCCCGCTACGGCGACCCCGCTGGTTGGCTCGACTGGGATCGAACCAGCGACCCCTACCGTGTCAAGGTAGTGCTCTACCACTGAGCTACGAGCCAGCGCGACCTGACCTAATCGTGGCGCCGGGGGTTGTCAACGCACGCCACCGGCGTGCGCGCCGACACGTCGTTCGCCGCGCCACACGGTGCTCGGGGAGGGCGCCTCGTTGCGGCCGACCGCGCCGCTGCTAGCGTGCCGTCGACGTCGCACCCGAGGTCTCTATGTCGCGCTTGCCCTTGCCGCTCTCGCACTCGCTCGTTCTGCTCGGCACGCTCACGCTCGCCGTCGCCTGTCCTCAGACCGTCATCGACGAGGACGAGGTGTGTGACGACAACGAGGACAACGACGGCGACGGCAACGTCGACTGCGACGACGCCGACTGCGCGCGCGAGGACGAGTGCGACGGCGGCGAGGGTGAGGGTGAGGGTGAAGGCGAAGGTGAGGGCGAAGGCGAGGGTGAAGGCGAGGGCGAAGGCGAGGGCGAGGGTGAAGGCGAGGGTGAAGGCGAAGGCGAAGGTGAAGGTGAAGGTGAAGGCGAGGGCGAGCCGTTCGCCGGCGTCGGCATCGCCGCGGTCTACGCTGCCGACAGGAACGCGCTCGACGTGCAGATCTCGGGCGCCATCGTCACGCTGCTCAAGCCGACCGTCGGCAACGAGGGCGCGGGCTTCTTCGCGCAGGAGGGCGCCACCGGCCCCGCCATCTTCGTCGGCGTCGACCCGGCCACGCTGAGCCCGCCGCTCGTGGTGGGTGACGCGATCTCGTTCACTGCCACCCAGCGCGCGGTCAGCGCGCAGCAGACGCGCATCACCGGGCTCGACCTGCTGGTGCGGGTCAGCCAGGGCTTCGACGTCGAGAGCTATCGCCAGGATCTGAGCAACGCCGCCGACGTGGTGAGCGCACTCGGCAGCTACGAGAGCGAGCTGTTGACGTTGCAGGGCACCACCACGTCGTCGTTCGCGTTCGCCGGCACCGGCCACCAGTCGATCGCCATCGACACCGCCGCGGTCACAGGCCAAGGCAACAATCTCAAGGTGCGCCTGCCCGACTCGGTGGTGACCACGCTCGGCACCGTCGTGCCCGGCTGCGCCATCACCGTGCGCGGCGCGATGTGGCGCTACACCGGTCAGGCGCAACCCTCGGCGTGGAGCGCCGACGGCGTCACCGTCGGGGCCTGCCAGGCAGCCGAGCTGTTGAGCGCCGCGGCGGTCGGCAACACCACGGTGGTGCTGACCTTCTCCGCCGGCATCGACGCCACCACCGGCGGCGTCGCGGGGGCCTACACGGTGACGGGCGGGTCGGTCTCGACCGCGGTGGTCGCCGGCTCGACGGTCACGCTGACGACGGCGGCGCCGTTGTCCGACGGCACACACACCGTCACCGTCGACGGCACGGTGCTCGATGCGCTTGCCCAGGCGGTCGGCCCGGCCAGCGTCGACTTCGAGGTCGGCGGCGCGGTGGCGCCGTTCTTCAGCGAGCTCGACTACGACAACATCGGCACCGACGGGGCCGAGTTCGTCGAGCTGATGAACCCGGGCTCGAGTGCGTTTGACCTGACCGACTTCCAGCTCCTCCTCATCAACGGCTCGGCGCCGCCGGGCACCGCGTACCGCACCGTCGACCTGACCGGCTCCATTCCGCCCGGCGGCAGGTTCGTCATCGGCAACGTGGGGGGCGCGCAGGTCGACGCCACGCCCAACACCGATTGGGTCCAAAACGGCGACACCGACGCCGTGGTGCTGTGGAACAACACGACCAACGCGATCGTGACGGCGTATGCCTACGAGGCGACCGCGGCGCTGTCGGTCACGATCGAGAGCACCAGCCTGTCGATCACCGAGTTCGGTAGCGTCGCCGACAGCAACGCCGTCGAGGGCGCGTTGTGTCGTGCCGCCGCGGCAACGGCCTTCACCTTCTGCGCTGGCGCGCCCACGCCCGGCACCTGATCGTCAGCGACCGCGGAAGGCGGGCACGCGTTTCTCGAGGAACGCAGCCACGCCCTCTGCGAGGTCCGCGCTCGCCACGGTGCGCAGGCGCGCGGCGTCGATCGCCGCGACATCCTCAGCGGTCGGCCCGCCCGGGCGCGCCACGCGGCGGATGGCGTCGAGCAGGCCCGCCACCGCCAGCGGCGCGTTGTTCGCGATCTGGTCGGCGATGGCCATGGCCTCGTCGAAGGCGCCGCCGGCCTCGACCGCCAGATCGACGAGCCCCTTGCGCTGCGCCTCGGCGCCGCCGAGCCGCTCGCCGGTGAGGAACAGGCGCTGCACCGTCGGCGGCGAGGCTGCGCGCAGGAAGCGCGCGAGCCCGCTCGCCGAGTAGACCAGGCCGAGGCGCGCCGGCGGCATCGCCAACTTGGAGGAGGTGGCGGCGACGCGCAGCGTGCACGCCATGGCGATCTCGAAGGCGCCGCCCATGCACGCGTCCTCGATGGCGGCGATGACCGGCACCGGGCAGCACTCGAGCGCGTCGGCGGGCGCCTTGATGGGGTCGAGGCCGGCGTCTTTTTCGGCCTCGTCGATCGCCGAGATGTCGTAGCCGGCAGAGAAGCACTTGCCCGCTGGGTCGCCGCGCAGCACCACGACGCGGATCGGTTGCGCCTCGCCCGACGCCTTATCCGGAAGTGCAGCGCGCAGCTCCAGCAAGAGCGCGCGCGTCAGCGCGTTGCGCTTGGCCGGATTCGACAGCGTGAGGACGCGAATGGCGCCCGTGTCCTCGACGAGGACCGGCATCAGTCCTCGATGACGAGCAGCACGTCGCCTTCGTTGACCGGCTGCCCTTCCTTGGCTTTGACCTCGAGGACCTTGCCCGGATCCTCAGCCTCGATGGGCATCTCCATCTTCATCGACTCGATGATGACCAGCGTGTCGCCCTCGTCGACCTGCTGGCCCGCCTCGACCTTGATCTTCCAGATGGTGCCGGTGATGTGCGCCTTGATCTGCGTCGCCATGGGCGAGCGGTACTTTATTCCGGCGCGCCGAGGAAGAGGCCGCAGTCGGCGCATGCGCCCTCGGACAAGGCACCCGTGTGGCCGCACGCCGGGCACTGGACCTCGGCGGCAGCCAGGTCGATGGCCTCGGTGTTGAACGAGCCCACGCCCTCCTTGGCGATCAGCTGCTCGAAGCGGCGGCGCAACAGCTCGCCGGCGCGCTGCAGATCCGCCTGCGCGATGATGACGCCGACCTTGACCGCGCCGGCGGCGAGCGGCTCGCCCTCCTCGGCCTCCGCCTCGACCAGGCAGGGCACGCCGTCGGCGAGCAGCGCGCGCTCGATCTCCCGGCAGGCGGGCAAGCCGGCGTGCACCAGGGCGATCTTGGGTACGCCTTCGAGCGCCACGCGCGGGTCGACCTTCTTGGCCGCCGCGGCAGCCGCGGTCGCTTCGTCGACGAGGTCGACTTGGCAGCCGTTGCAGCGGGTGAAACCTGCTCGGTAGGTGGCGCCACACTCGGGGCACGAGAGGCTCATCAGACGCTCCTGCTCCCTGCGAAGGGAGATCCCCTCTACTCCGGGATCAGGCGGACCACCACCTGCGCCGCGTTGACACAGTCGCCCATGCAGCAGTCCTGCCCGGTGGCCGCCGCGCAGCGCCCGGCCACCTCGCGCGGCTGGTAGCCGGGCGCCTCCACCACGATGCGGTAGACGCCGGTGGCGGTGCCAAACACGCAGGTGTTGCCGGTGCGCAGGTCGGGATCGCAGGCGCCCCCGTCGTCGACGGGCTCTCCGTCGAGCGTGGCCGCCATCACCCACGGGTCGTTGAGTGGATTGCCCACGTCGTCGAGCACGGTGAGCCCGACCGCCCCCATGCACGGGAAGCACGGGCACTCCTCGGGCGTCGCACAGGTGGCGCCGACGAGCACGGCGGCGGCGACCACCGCCGACGAGAGCGCCAGGATTGCGCGCGTCGTGCTCACGCGGGGAATCTACCGGGTCACGTTCGTGGGATCGAGCCCGCAGTAGCCTCGGCGTTGACCGGCGCCGCGCTGGTGACGCCGACCTCGAGGATCGCGTGCCCGCCTTGCTGATCACGCAACCGGACCTCCAGCTCCCCTTCGAGCCTGGTGCCGGCGACCGCGCAGAAGAACGAAGGCTGTACGCCCATGCGCAAGCGTTCGACCAGCAAGCCTGCGCCCGCCACCGTGCCCTCGAAGGTGGCGCCGCGGCGCACTAGGCGCACCGTCAGACACGTCGAGGGCGCGGCGCGGTCGAACAGCGTCAGCGTCGGTGCGTCACCGAGCAGGGCGGCAGCGCCGTGGGTGAGCGGGCGAAGGGACGATGCGGTCATGGTGCCTCCGGGCCTTGGCCGTCGACGATCTCGGTGGAGAAGGAAGGGACGCCGTACGCCTCGAAGGCGCGCACGATGGGCGCGGGATCGTCCTCGACGAGCGCGATGACCGCGCCGCCGCCGCCTGCGCCCGACAGCTTGGCGCCGAGCGCTCCGCGCTCGCGCGCCGTGGCGCACAGGGCCTCGATGGCGGGCGTCGAGACGCCGAGCGCGTTCAGGTAGCCCTGGTTCACGTCCATCAGCTCACCGACGGCGGCGAGCGCTCCCTGCTCGAGCGCGGCCCGGCCCTCGACGGCCAGCGCACCGATGCCCTCGTAGACGCGCTGGTAGGCAGCTTGGTGGCGGCGCGCGCGATCGCGCAGCGCAGACACGGCGCGCGCGGTGCCGCCGTGCAGGCCGGCCACCGCGACAGCCAGGCGCACGCGCCGGGGCAGCGTCAGCCGCTCCACGACGGCGTCACCCTGCCCGCCCTCGGCGGGCGCCCGTCGGTAGGCGATGCAGCCGCCGAGCGCGATGGTGGTGTGATCGACCCCTGAGGGATTGCCGTGAAAGACGCGCTCGAGCGCGAAGGCGCGCTCGACCAGCGCGTCGCCGCCGAGCGCACCCTCGCCGAGCACGCGCTGCACGCCGCGCAGCAGCGCCACCGACAGCGCCGCCGAGCTGCCGAGGCCGGCGCCTGCCGGGATGGTCCCCTCAGCCGACAGCACCAGGCGACGCACGCGGGCGCCATAGAGGTCGACCAGCACGCCGAGCGCCTTGCGCAGGCCCTCGGGGCCTTCGCCGTGCGGGTCGGGGCGCGCGCGCATCCCCATCGAGTGGCTCTTGAACAGCGGACCGTCGCGCACCTCGCCGTCGCGCTGGCTGACAGCGACGCGGATGCCGCGGTCTATGGTGCCGGCCACGGCGGGCTGGCCGTACACCACGGCATGCTCACCGAACAGGATCACCTTGCCGGGCGCGTAGCCGAAGACCGCGTCGATCACGCGCGCACCCCCGTCGAGGTGGCGTCGTTCGACGCAGCACCGCTCGAGGCAGCACTGCTCGAGGCAGCACTGCTCGAGGCAGCGCTGCTCGAGGCCTGGTGCGCCGAGGGGTCGCCGCTCTTCCTCGCATGCAGGCGCATGTGGCCGCGCTGGATGCCCTCGGTGGCGAGCGCCTTGAGCGCGGCCGCGTTTTGCGCCAGGCCGACGGCGGCGAACAGCCCGGCCAGGCGCTCGACGCTATCGGCGAAGGGGCCGAGCAGCTTGCGGGTCACCTGGATGGTCGGGTGCGCGCGCGTCGAGCCGCCGACTACGCCCACGGCCATGGGCAGCTCGATCTCGGCGCCGAGCGCAGCCGCGCCCTCGTCGAGCCAGAAGCGCGACAGCGAGGTGTAGCGGCCCTCGCGGGCGGCGTAGGCGTGCGCGCCCGCCTCGAGCGCGCGCCAGTCGTTGCCGGTGGCCACCGCGACGGCGTCGATGCCGTTCATGATCCCCTTGTTGTGCGTGCAGGCGCGGTAGGGATCGCGCGCGGCGAAGCGGTAGGCCTCGACGATGCCCTGCGCGACCGCGCGACCGCTCGCCGCGTCGTCGGCGAGGGACGTGAAGGGCACCCGCATGCGGGCGCGCGCTTTGCGCTCGTCGGCCAGGTTGGTGAGGATGCGCAAGCGCGCGCGGCCGCCGCACAACTCGGCCAGCACCGGTGCCACGCCCTCGACCACGGTGTTGACCGCGTTCGCGCCCATGGCGTCGCAGGTGTGCACCACCAGGTGCACCACCAGCATGTCGCCGCCGCCGTCGAGGTCGGCGTGGGGGCCAGAGGTCAGCGTGGGCAAGACGCGCGCGCGCACGTCGACCACGCCGCCGCCGCGCTCGACCAGGCCCGGGCAGAAGGCGTTGGCGCGCTCGAGCAGCGCGAGGTGGCGCTCGCGCAGCGCCGACAACGCTCGGGCAGCGTCCGGCACGTCGAGGATCTGCACCTGGCCCACCAGGAACGGCGGATCGGCGCTGGTGGTGAAGCCGCCGCCGTCGGCGGCCAGGCGCGCAAGGTGCGAACAGGCGGCCACCACGCTCGGCTCCTCGACGGCCATCGGCACCAGCACCGGCAGGCCGTCGACGACGAAGTTGAGCGCCAGCCCGAGCGGCAGCCCGAGCACGCCCACGGCGTTTTCGACCATGGTGTCGGCCGCGACGGTGGTGAGGCCGCCGGCAGCCTCGAGCGTTTCGAGGTCGGCGGGGGTGAGGCCGAAGCGCTCCGCGAGCAGGTGGCGGCGCTCGGCGAGCGAGAGCTGGTAGAAGCCGGGCAGGCGTGAGGCAGGGACGCTCATGGGCCGTTTCCCACGGTGTAACCCGTGTCCTTCACCTTTTTCAATAACTTCTGAAAACAGTGAAGATTCCGCGTACGGACGCTGGATCCGCCCGCCGAAACCGCGCTGGGGCTACCGCTCGCCGAGCTCGCGCCGCACGTCGACCCGGCCGTCGCCGAGCAAGAGCGCCAGGATGCGGTTGGAGGTCTGCACCACGCTCTGCAGGTGCTGGATGCGCTCGCGCACGAATTCCTCGTCGGGCGTGAGCTGGCGCCGCTGGCGCTCGCGCTTCACGAAGTCGACCGCCTCGGAGAAGCTCTCGACCGCCTCCTCGAGCTCGTGCTGTTCGCGGCCGCCGAGCACGCTCCGGATGATGTTCCGCAGCTCGGGCTCGGCGTGGTAGCGGACCTTGCGGCTGCCCTTCTCGTAGATCTTCTTGATGGCGCCCCAGCGCAGCAGGCCGTTCAAGCTCATCGAGATGTTGGCCGCGCTGACGTCGAGGCGCTCGGCCAGCTCCGCCTGCGTCATCGGCGTCGGCGACAGGAACAGCATGCAGAAGACGCGGCCCTGGGTGCGCGTGAAGCCCCAAAACTCCGCCATGCGCCCCATGGTCTCGACGCTGATGTCGCTGGCGCGCTCGAGAGCGCGGTGGTCTTCGGCGGCGGTCCTCGCCATGTTGCGTGTTTCGGCTATATGACGCGAGCCGTCAACGGAGGCTCGAGCCGACCGTGTTCGCCACCGCCTACGCCCACACCAACATCGCCCTGGTGAAGTACTGGGGCAAGCGCGACGACGGCGGCCGCAGCCTCAACCTGCCCGCGGTCGGTTCGCTCAGCCTGACGCTCGACCGCTTCGGCACCGAGACCACGGTCGAGCTGTCCCAGGACGCCCAGGGCGACTCACTGGTGCTCGACGGCACGCCGCGCGCTGGCGCGGAGCTCGCGCGTGTCAGCGCCTTCCTCGATCGGGTGCGCGGGCTGGCGAAGGAACGGCGGTACGCGAGCGTGACGTCGAGGAACGACGTGCCCACGGCTGCCGGGCTCGCCTCCTCGGCCTCCGCCTTCTGCGCGCTCGCGCTCGCGGCCACGCGCGCCTTCGGCCTCACGCTCGACGACCGCGAGCTGTCGAAGCTTGCGCGGCAGGGCTCTGGGTCGGCGGCACGCTCGACCTACGGCGGCTTCGTGCTGCTGCACCGCGGCGAGCGTGACGACGGCGCGGACTGTTTCGCCGAGCCCCTGCAGACCGCCCTCGACGCGCGCCTGGTGGTGGTGCGCTGCGGCAGCGGGCCCAAGGAGGTCGGCTCCACCTCTGGCATGGGCCACGCGCAGCGCACCTCGCCGTACTTCCCCGCCTGGGTAGAGACGCACGCGCGCGATCTCGACGACGCGCGCGCCGCGCTCGCCGCCGCCGACCTGGAGAAGCTCGGCGAGGTGATGGAGCACAGCACCCTCAAGATGCACGCCACCACCTTCTCGGCGCGCCCGGCCTTCTTCTATTGGACGCCGACCACGCTCGAGGCGCTGGCGCGCGTGCGCGCGCTGCGCGCTGGGGGCACGGGTGCGTGGGCCACCATGGACGCGGGCCCCCACGTCAAGGTGCTGTGTGCGCCCGCGGACGCGGCGCGCGTCGCGGCGGCGCTCGGCGAGGTGCCGGGCGTGTTCGGTGTCGACGTCGCCGGCCCTGGGCCGGGTGCGCGCGTGCTCGGGTCAGGCGCGTGATCACCGCGTCCGCGCCGGGCAAGCTGGTGCTGTGCGGCGAGTACGCGGTGCTCGACGGCAACGCCGCCGTGGTCGCGGCGGTCGACGTGCGCGCCATCGCCACGGTCACAGTCGGACCGTCGGCGCCGTTGATCCGCGCCGTGCTCGACGCCGCGCGCGCGCATGGGCTCGAGATCCCCAGCGAGGTCGCCGTCGACACCAGCGCGTTCAACGTGGGCGGACGCAAGCTCGGACTCGGCTCGTCGGGTGCGGCGGCGGCAGCGGCGGCGGCGCTGGTCATCCAACACTCGACCGGCGCGCTCGACGTCGCGTTGGCATGGCGGATCGCGCGCGACGCCCACCGCGCATTTCAGGGCGGCGGCTCCGGCATCGACGTGGCGGCCTCGACCTTCGGGGGCTTGCTGCGCTTTTCCCTCGACGCCGAGCCCGCGCAGGCGCCGCCCCTGCCTCGCGATCTCGAGGTGCTGGTCGTCGACACCGGCAGCGCCACGGCCACGCAGGGCTTCGTCGATCGCGTGCTCGCCCTGCCCGACCGCGCGAAGCGACTCGCGCCGATCGCCGCGGCCGCGGCCGCGTTCCTCGAGGCGTGCGAGCGCGACGACGCGAACGCCCTCTTGGCGGCGGTCGAGCACGCGTGCGCGGGCATGCGCGCGCTCGGCCTTGCCGCCGGCGTCGACATCGTGAGCGCGCCGCACGCGCGCGTCGCCTCGCTGGCGTCGGCGCACGGCGGCGCGGCCAAACCGAGCGGCGCAGGCGGCGGCGACGTCGCGGTCGCCTTCGTGCCGCGTGAGCGCGCTGCAGCTCTGCGCGCGGCGCTCGCGGCGGCGGCGCTGCCGGTCGTCGACGTGCGGCTCGGCGCGCCCGGCGCGCGCATCGAGCCGTGACCATCAGACCGGGTAGACGCAGTGCTTCTTGGGCGGCCGCACGTCGCTCTTGCTCTCGAGGTAGCGCAGCCGGCGCGCCAGCTCGCTCCTGAGCCTGCCGCCCGGCACCACCGCGTCGACCACCAGCGCCGAGGCGAGCTTCATCAGGTCGATCTGCTCGCGATAGTCGGCGCGCAGCTTCTCCACGTAGGCGGCGCGCTCGGCCTCGGGCTTCTCCTGGATCTTGTTGAAGTAGACCGCGTTCACCGCGGCCTCGGCGCCCATGACGCCGATCGAGGCCTGCGGCAGCGCGATGGTGACGTCGGGCTCGAAGGCCGGACCGCTCATGGCGTAGAGCCCTGCCCCGTAGGCCTTGCGCACCACCACGCAGATGCGCGGCACGGTTGCTTCGCTCATGGCCGCGATCATCTTGGCGCCGTGGCGGATGATGCCCTGCTTCTCGACGCGCGAGCCGATCATGAAGCCGGGCACGTCGGTGAGGAACACCAGCGGGATCTCGAAGGCGTCGCACAGCCAGATGAAGCGCGCGGCCTTGTCGGCGCTGTCGACGAAGAGCACGCCGCCCTTCTCCTTGGGCTGGCTCGCCACCATGCCGACGACGCGCCCCTCGATGCGCGCCACACCGCACACCACCTCCTTGGCGAAGCGCTTCTTGACCTCGACGAAGGAGCCCTCGTCGACGATGGCCTCGATCAGCTCCCTGACGTCGAAGGCGGTCTTCTCGTCGGCCGGCACGATCTCATCGACCAGGCGCGAGCGCTTGGGTGGCTTGCCCGCGCAGATGGCCGGCTTCTCGCCGCTCCTCTGCGGGAAGTACGCGAGCCAGTCGCGCGCGGCGTTGATTGCCTCCTCCTCGGTCTTGCACAGGAAGTCGGCGCAGCCCGACTCGCTCGTGTGCATCTTGGCGCCGCCAAGCTCCTCGAGCGTGATCTTCTCGCCGATGACCATCTCGGCCATGCGCGGGCTGCCGAGGTACATGCTGGCGTTCTTGTCGACCATGAAGATGACGTCGCAAAAGGCCGGGATGTAGGCGCCGCCGGCCGCCGAAGGACCGAACAGCAGGCAGATCTGCGGCACCACGCCCGAGAGCTTGACCTCATTGTGGAAGATGCGCCCGGCGTGACGACGACCGGGGAACATCTCGATCTGGTCGGTGATGCGCGCGCCCGCGCTGTCGACCAGGTAGAGCATGGGCAGGCGGTAGCGCAGCGCTTGCTCCTGGATGCGCACGATCTTCTCGACGGTGAGGGCACCCCACGAGCCCGCCTTGACGGTCGAGTCGTTGGCCATGATGGCGACCTCGCGGCCGTGCATGGTGGCCATGCCGGTGACGACACCGTCGGCCGGCAGGTCGCCCGCGAGCACGTTGGCGAGCGCGCCGTCCTCGACGAAGGAGCCGGGGTCGACCAAGAGCTCGACGCGCTTCCTGCAGAACAGCTTGCCCTGCTGCGCGTTCGTCTCGTGGTACTTGGGCGCGCCCCCCTGCTCCACGTGGGCGAGGCGCGCGGCCAGCTTGTGCGTCGGGTGCGAGTCGTTCATGGCCCCTGCATCCGTGACGAGGGGCGAAGGGTCAAGTGGCTCTGGCGCGGGCTCACGCCTGCGCGGGCGCGACCTCGCTTACATCGTGCAGCCCGGTACGATCGAGGTGCAGCCGCCGCGGCATGCGCGCAGCCAGCCGCGGGTTGTGGGTCACCACGATGGCGGTGATGCCGCGCTCGCGGTTGAGCCGCTCGACGATCTCGTGGATTCCGGCGCCGGTCGCCTCGTCGAGGTTGCCGGTGGGCTCGTCGGCCAGCAGCACCTTCGGCTCGTTCATCAGCGCGCGCGCCAGCGCCACCCGCTGCTGTTCGCCGCCCGACAGCTCGCCTGGCCGATGCTCGATTCTGTGCGCCAGCCCCACTTCGGCGAGCAGCTCCTTGGCGCGCCGCTCCGCCGGGCCGTGCGGTGCGCGCTGGATGCGCGAGGGCATCAGCACGTTCTCGAGCGCGGTGAACTCGGGCAGCAGGTGATGGAACTGGAAGACGAAGCCGATGAACTTGTTGCGGAAGCGCGCGATGGCCGCGGGCGGCTCCTGCCACAAGTCGACGCCGTCGAAGATCACCTGACCCTTCGACGGCGTGTCGAGCGTGCCGAGCACGTGCAGGAAGGTGCTCTTGCCCACGCCCGACGGGCCGGTGAGCGAGACGTACTGGCCCGGCTCGATGACGACGTCGAGCGCGCGCAGCACCGCGATCTCGGCGTCGTTCATCCAGTAGGACTTATGCAGGTCGCGAATCTCGATGCGCATGGGGCTACTCGTAGCGCAGGCCGTCGACCGGCTTGAGGCGCGCGGCCAACAGCGCCGGGTAGATGGTGGCGAGGTACGACAGCAGCACGGCGGCGATGCTGACCAGCACCACCTCCGCGCCGTCGATGTGCACCGGCAGGTGCGTGATGTAATAGACGTCGGGATCGAGGCCGATGCCGAAGGTGTCGATCAGCCAACACACGATCAGACCACAGGCAATGCCGACTGCCGTGCCCACCGCGCCCACCACCAGGCCGTAGGTGACGAAGGTCTTCATGATCGAGGTGTCGGTGGCGCCGAGCGTCTTCAGGATCGCGATCTCCTTCGACTTCTCGATGACGAACACGATCAGGGTGGCGGCGATCAGGAAGCTCGCCACGATAGTGATGACGTTCAAGATGACGAACATCGCGATCTTCTCGAGCTTGAGCGCCGAGAAGAGGTTGCGGTTCATCTCCATCCAGTCCTTGGTGCGGTAGGGATAACCGCCGAGCGTCTTCATCATCGAGGTCGCGATGCGCTGCGTCTCCTCGATGTCGTCCACCTTGTACTCGACGCCGGTGACCGCGCCCTTGAGCCCGAAGAAGTCCTGCGACTGCGACAGCGAGATATAGATGAACTTGGAGTCGTACTCGTACATCCCCGAGTAGAAGATGGCGGCCACCCGGAAGGCGCGCGCCTTGGGGATGGGGCCGGAGGGCCCGAGCTCGCCGACGGGGCTGACGATGTTGATGGTGTCACCCAAGAAGATGCGCAGGTTCTTCGACATCTCGGCGCCGATGATCACGCCGGGCAGGATGGCGGTAGCGGGGTCGGGCAGCACGCCCTTGGTGGCAGCCGCCAGCGCCGCGTCGAGCTGGTCCGCCTCGGACTTGTGCGCCGCCGCTCCCTGGTCAGGCGGTGGCGTCGGGGCGGCGGCGCCGGCCGGCGGTGGGTCGCCCGCGGGATCGGGGAGCTTCACAGGCGCCGGGATCTTCTCCGGCGTGTCCACCCAGGTGATGTCGCCCTTGGTGATGTTGGCTCGCAGGTCGGTGACGCTGTCGATGGTCGCGGTCTCGATGCCCTTCAAGAGCGCGCCCGTCAGGTTGGTGTCGGACGAGACCATCACCTCGTTCAAGATGAAGGGCGAGGCGCCGATGACGCCGGGCACGCTCCTGGTCTTGTTGGCGACGTCGGCGTACTCGGTGAAGTCGGTGCCGTACTTGAGCACCAGCAGGTGCGCGTTGGCGCCGAAGATCTTCTGGCGCAGGTCGGTGGAGAAGCCGTTCATCACCGACATCACCACCACCATGGCGCAGGTGCCCACAGCCACCGCGAGCACCGAGATGACCGTGATGGTGCCAACCACCGAGTCGCCGCGCTTGCCCATCAGGAAGCGCCTGCCGATCCAGCTCTCGTAGCCGAAGCCGGCCGAGACCTCGCCGTCGCCGGTGAGCAAGAAGCCGATGGAGCCGCCGAGCACGAGCGACAAGAGCAGGATGCCGCCGCCGGCGAGCAGGATGACCGCGAAGTAGGCGGGCGCGGTGCCGTAGGTGAAGAACTCGCGCGCCGGCACCACCGGCAGCGCCACCACCACGGCGAGGATCGAGGTGACGAACAGTGACTCGAGGAAGGCGATGCGCCGCGACCACAAGGACATGCCGACGCCGCTCGCCAGGCCGCCGACGATGAGCGCGCGCACGATGGGTGTCTGCAGCGGCTCGCCGGAGACGCCGAGCATGTTCCTGGCGACGAAGGTGAGGCCGGCGGCCAGGCCCCCGACCACGATCACGCCGAGCAAGATAGCGCCGAGATGGAGCACGCCGTCGGCGCCGCGGCGGAAGAAGCCGCCGCCGCGCGCGCGCGTCTCGCCCGGCACGCCGGCCACCGCCGAGACCACGAAGGTGGCGGCGATGGCCAGCACCGGCGCCCCGAGCGCCACCGCGAGGCCGATGGGCAGGCCACGGAAGCGCGCGTTCCTCGTCGACAGGATCGAGAAGCTGACGATCACGAAGGCGGAGGCCACCCCGAGCGCCGCCATCACATATGCGGTGTCTTGCATGGCCTCCTCGAGCACGCCGCCAAAACGAAGGTGGCCGGCCGCCGATTCCCGTCTGCCGGGCCGCTAGCGACCCTCGCGTCGCAACTGTGGGAACAAAATGACGTCGCGGATCGACTGCTGATTCGTCAGGATCATCACCAGCCGATCGATGCCGAGGCCCAGGCCGGCGGTGGGCGGCATACCCACCTCGA
Source organism: Deltaproteobacteria bacterium (assembly GCA_016177705.1). Classification (GTDB taxonomy): domain Bacteria; phylum Myxococcota; class UBA727; order UBA727; family VGSZ01; genus JACOUT01. The sequence goes on along the minus strand of JACOUT010000008.1, from coordinate 98,867 downwards.
GCGCGCGCACGTAGTCCTCGTCCATCTCGTGCGCCTCGGCGTCGCCGCGCTCGCGCTCGCGCAGTTGCGCCAGGAAGCGCTCCCGCTGATCGACTGGGTCGTTCAGCTCGGAGAAGGCATTGGCGCACTCCATACCCGCGACGATCAGCTCGAAGCGATCGGTGACGGCGACGTCGTTGTCGCGCTTGCGCGCGAGCGGGCTGACCGCGACCGGGAAGTCGGTGATGAAGGTCGGGTTGGTGAGCGTGCGTTCGACCTCGTGATCGAAGACGGCGTACAGGATCGCCAGCGCCAGGTCGCGGCGGCGCGCACGCATTGGGTCCACCGGCCGCGGCACGCGCGAGATCTCGCCGGTGTCGTCGTCGAAGTCGCTGGTCTTGCTGACCCGCGTGAGCTTGGCCGTGGTGTCGTCTCGACCCGGCGGGAACAGCGTGGTGTCCGAGCGCCAAGCGCTGTCGAGCGAGCGGCCGAGCTCGGTCCAGAAGTCGGCGCCGCCGGCAGCGAGCGCCGCCTTGGCGCGCGCCACCACCGGCTCGCTACCCGGCTTGATGCCCGGGATCAGCCGCTCGGCCTCCTCGTCGGTGAGCGCGCGCAGGCAGATGTGCAGCGGCTCGTCGGGCGTAGCAGTGTGACCAACCGACAGCGCGAGCGCGCGCGCCACACTGTCGATGCCGACCAGATCCTCACCCACCTTGAGGTGCTCGCCCACCAAGGTGGCGATGGGCGCACGACGCCAGGGGCGCGCGAAGTCGACCTCGCGCTCACCAAACGGCAGGACGCCGCGGCCATGGAGGTTGTCGACCAGCTCGCACACCAGATCTTCGGTCAGGTCCATCATGTCGGCGTAGGTGGCATACGCCTGATAGACCTCCATCATGGTGAACTCGGGGTTGTGCCTCGTCGACACGCCCTCGTTCCTGAAGTTGCGGCCGATCTCGTAGACGCGCTCGATGCCGCCCACCACCAGGCGCTTCAGGTACAGCTCGACCGCGATGCGCAGGTAGAGATCCTGCGCCAGCGTGTTGTGGTGGGTGACGAAGGGGCGCGCGGCCGCGCCGCCGGCGAGCTCCTGCAGGATGGGCGTCTCCACCTCGAGGAAGCCGCGCGCGTCGAGGAACTGTTGCACGCCGCGCACGATGCGCGCGCGCGTGCGGAACACGCGGCGCACGTCGGGGTTGACGATCAGGTCGACGTAACGCTGGCGGTAGCGTTGCTCGACGTCGTGCAGGCCGTGGAACTTGTCGGGCAAGGGGCGCAGCGACTTGGTGAGCACGCGGAAGCCGTCGGCCACCAGGGTCAGCTCGCCCGTCTTGGTGCGCATGGGCGTGCCGGCGACGCCGACGATGTCGCCCAGATCCATCACCTTGATGTGCTCGTAGGGGATGTCGCCGAGCCGGTCCTTCTTCAAGAAGATCTGCAGGTCACCGGTGGCGTCGCGCAGGGTGAGGAAGGTCGCCTTGCCCATCTGCCGCATGGTCATGACGCGGCCGGCGACCGTGCACACCGTCGTCACCTTGGCGAGCTGCTCTGCGTCGGCCTCGCCGTAGCGCGCCGCGAACTCGTGGCACGACACCTCGGGGCGGAAGTCGTTGGCGTAGGGGTTGAGCCCGGCGTCGCGGATGCGCGTCGCCTTCTCCATGCGCTGCTTGACGAGGCGGTGAACGTCCTCGGCGCTGTCGTTCGGATCGCTCGTTTCGTCGCCGGCCACCGAGACCCCTGCTCTACCGTCGCGTAGGGCCCGCCTTCCCTCGTGTAAAGGGGCGTCGGCGCAGCAGTCCGGCGGAGATCAACGATCGCGCCAACGCATGCGCCAGACCTCGGTGACCGCTTGCGCAACCACACCTGCGTCGAGCTTGGAGCGCCCCGCAGTGCGCTCGAAGAACACGATGGGCACCTCCTTGACGCGGAAGCCCTTGCGCCAGGCGCGGTAGGTCAGCTCGATCTGGAAGGCGTAGCCCGTGGTCTGCACGGTCGACAGCTCGATGGCCTCCAGGACCTCGCGGCGGAACACCTTGAAGCCGCTCGTCAGGTCCGCGTACGGCAGGCCGAGCACCGAGCGCGCGTAGCGCGATCCCCCGCGCGCCAGAGCGCGCCGCCCGAGCCCCCAGTTCTCGGCGGCGCCCCCCTCGATGTAGCGACTGCCGAGCACCAGGTCGGCGCCGTCGATGGCGCGCAGCAGCTCGGGCAGGTGGCGCGGCTGGTGCGAGAAGTCGGCGTCCATCTCGACGACGAAGCGGTAGCCGCGCGCGAGCGCCAGCCGGAAGCCCGCCAGGTAGGCGCTGCCGAGGCCGAGGCGGCCGGGTCGCGCCAGCACCTGCACGCGCGGCTCACGGCGCGCATAGTGCGCGGCGACACTGCCGGTGCCGTCGGGGCTGTTGTCATCGATGACCAGCACGTCGACCGCGGCGCACTGCAGCAGCTCGTCGAGCAGCGGCACCAGGTTCTCGCGCTCGTTGTAGGTCGGCAGGCACACGAGGGCGCCGCCCTGTTCCACCGCCATGGGCCGCCGTTAGCCGCGGTCGTCGCCGACGGCAACCGCCGGCAGCTTGCGCCGGTGCTACAAGCGTCACCGAGCGCGCTCGAGCGCGGAGGGGCGAGGAGGAATTGCGATGCCGAACAAGGTCGTGATCGAGGATCGCGGTGCGGTGCGCATCGTCACCATCAACCGCCCCGACCAGCGCAACTGTGTCGACGGCGAGACCGCGCTCGGCCTCGGCCGCGCCATCCAGGCGTTCGCGGCGGACGACAAGGCGCGCGTGCTCGTCGTCACCGGGGCGGGCGAGCTGTCGTTCTGCGCCGGCGCCGATCTGAAGAACCCGTCGAGCTTGCTCGAGCACGAGCTGGTCGACGTCGCGGGCCCGATGGGCTTCGCGCGCCTCGATCCGGGCAAGCCGACCATCGCCGCCATCAACGGCTACTGCTTCGCGGGCGGCGGCGAGCTGGCCGCCTGGTGCGATGTGCGCGTCGCCGCCGACAACGCGGAGTTCGGTTGCCTGTCACGACGCTGGGGCGTGCCGTACACCGACGGCGGCACGCAGCGCTTCGCGCGCGTCATGGGCACGGGCAACGCGCTCTACCTGCTGCTCACCGGCGTGCGCATCTCCGCCGAGCGCGCCTTCCAGCTCGGCTTCGTGCAGGAGGTAGTGCCGAAGGGCCAGGCGCTCGAGCGCGCGCTCGAGCTTGCGTCCGCGATGGCCGCGTACCCGAACTTCGCCGGTCTGTGCGCCGATCGGCGCGCGCTCTTGTTCGGCCTGCACCGCGACCTCGACGCCGGTCTGCTCTTGGAAGCGGAGCTGGTGCGCCCCACGCTGCTCGACGAGGAGCTGCTCGCCGGCCTCGGGCGCTTCGCGCAAGGCGCGCGTGACCCCTCACCACGCCCGCCGCGCTGACGTGCCCACGCGCTGCTACGCGGCCAGGCCGTTGGCGCGCGCCCAGGCCTCGATCTTCCGCTGCACCTCCTCGAGCGTGGCGCCGGGAATGCGCGCGCCCGCCGCCTGGCCGTGGCCGCCGCCGCCCAGGTGAGTGGCGAGCGCGAGCGCCGTGTCGCCGGGGCCACGCAGCGACGCGAACACCGCGCCGCCCTTCTCGATCAGGAAGGCGGTGATCTCGGCCCCTTGCTTCTTCATGTCGCCGACGCGGCCGAACTTGAGCACGTTGGTGACGTCCATCTCGACCAAGGCCTTGTCGTCGAGGCGGCCGAGCTCGAGCACCGACTGCACGAACGCGTCGCTCACGGTCAGCACGCCGAGGCCACCGCCTTGCGGCCCTTTTTGCAGCACCGTCGAGCACACGCCATGGTGGCTCGCGGCGAGCTGCTCGAGCGTCGCCTTCATCGGCTGTGGCACCGCCGGCGCTCCCGCCGTGCTCGTGCCGTTGATGGCGTCGGTGACGCGCACCGGCAGCCGGTAGTCGAGCGCGCGCTTGACGTCGTCCACCTCGAGCTTGGCCAGATCCTTCAGCGAGTGTTTGAAGAAGCGGAACTTCTCCTTGTCGAGCCCCTCGTAGCGGCCGAAGCCGGTGTCGGTGCAGAAGCCCGCCAAGGACGGCAGCAGCACGGACGCCCAGTCGGCGTGCGCCGCCTCCATGCCTGCGCGCTGCTTGCCGACGATGGCCATGGCCTGCAGCGCCGCGCACGGCCAGTCCTGCTCGACCCAGGCATGGAAAGGCACGCCATCCCTGAGCGCGAAGTGCTCGCGCTTGGGCGTCACCACGTGGTGATCGACCACGGCCACCTCGCCCGCCTGCTGCAAGAGGCCGAGCGCGCCGCCGATGCGATCGGGCACGCCGACGTCCATCACCAGCGCCAGGTCCCAGCGCTTGCCGCCGAGGTCACGCGCGCGGCGCACCCGCTTGTCGACGTCGAGGTTGCGCAGCGAGCCCGCCAGGTCGTCGTCGATGCACACCTCGCAGCGCTTGCCGAGCTTCTCGAGCGCGCGCTGCATCGTCAGCGTGGTGCCGACGCAGTCCCCGTCCGGGCCGACGTGCCCGATCAAGAGCACGGTGTCCGCCTTGGCGACGGCGTCGAGGATCGCCTGTGGCACCGGCAGCGTCGCCGGATCCTTGGACGCAAACGACGCGTCGGCGACCGCGTCCGCCAGGGTGAACTTGGGCGTGGGCGTGAAGGTGGGCGCGCTGCGCCCGACCAGCCCGGCGGCGCCGACATGGCCGCCGCCACCTGCCGGGCGCACGTTGCTCGTCGACGAGGTGCCCTCGAACCTCGAGGTGCGCTCGCTCGTCGTGGTGGTGGTTGCGGTGCCGGTGCCACCGGAGCCGCCGTTGGGGGTGACCTCGCGCGGCGTGCCGACGAGCTCCGTCTCGACGGTGGTGTGGTTCGGCTGGCGAGGGGTGATGACGGGCACGCTTCTCTCCTGGGCTCAGCCGAGCACTCGCACGGGCTCATCGGTGGCGCGCGCGCGCTCGGCGAAGCCCGCCAAGATCGCGACCACCTGACGCTCGTCGGCGTCGTTGCCGCACACGGCGGACCAGCGGGTGGCGATGCGAGCGAGCTCGGCGACGTCGCCCGCCGACAGCCCGGTGGTCTCGGGCGAGTGCTGCTCGGCCTCGAGGATGGCGATGAGCCGCGCGTGGGCGCCGGTGTCGATGCTGTGCAGCCGCGCGAGCGCGTTCGCCACCTGCTGCGGCGACGTCGACGTCACGCAGCCCACGCGCGGCTTGCCGGCGAGCAGCGCGTTGTACGGACAGCGCGCGCACGCGCTCTCGTCGTCGGTGCCGGCGGGGCCGAGCGGGCAGCCGGTGACCTCGACGAAGCGCGTGTCGCGGGTGAAGCGGGAGAGCAGCGCCATCGGGGGAGCATGCCACAAGGGCGAGGCGCCGCGGCGTCGGGCGCGCGTGACAGGCGCTACGGTCTGCGCTCTAGCGGCGCGCCGAGCCGCTGCTCGAGCGCGCGCACGCGCCGCTCGAGCGCGTCGAGCCCTTGCAGGCGCACCATCGCCTTCAGCCACGCGAGGTGCGGCATGGTCGGCGTGCCGGCCACGGCGGCGCCGTCCGCCACGTCGTGCACCACGCCCGCCTGCCCGCCCACGCGCGCGCGCTCGCCGACGCGGGTGCGCTCCTTGACGCCCGCCTGGCCGGCCAGCACCGCGCCGGCGCCGATGGTCGACCAGCCGGCGACGCCGACCTGCGCGACCAGCACCGCGTCCGCCCCCACCTGCACGTCGTGGCCGAGCTGCACCAGGTTGTCGATGCGCGCATGCGCGCCCACGTGGGTGTCGCGCAGCGCGCCGCGATCGACGCAGGTGTTGGCGCCCACCGCCACGCCGTCCTCGAGCACCACGCCACCGACGTGGCGCACCGGCACGTTGGCCCGCCGCGCGTCGTCGTCGAGGGGCGCGAACACGAAACCCTCGTCGCCGAGCACCGCGCCCGGGCCGATCAGGGCATCGGCGCCCACCTGCACGCCCTCGAGCACGAGCGCGCCCGGGCCCACGCGCGAGCGCGCGCCAATGACGACGCCGTCGGCGACGTAGGCGAGCGGGCCGATGATCACACCGTCGCCGAGCACGGCGCGGCCGACCACGGCTCCTGGCCCGACCGCCACGTCGCGCCCGAGGCGCGCGCCCGCATGCACGACGGCGCGAGGGTCGACTCCTCGAGGCGCCGCTGGCGCCGGGTAGAGGGCGTCGATGGCGGCGGCGAGCGCGCGCGCCGGGTGCTCCGCGGCGAGCACCGCGCACGGCGCCTCGTGCGCGTGCTCGGCGGCCCAGCCCTCGGGGACCAGCAGCGCTGCCGCCTTGGTGGTGTGTGCCGTGCGCAGCTCCTCGGGTGCGGCGGCGAAGCCGAGCTCGCCGTCGCCGGCGTCGTCGACCGCGCGCACCCGCGTCACCTCGAGGTCACCGTCGCCGAGCAGACGGACACCGAGGGCGCGGGCGAGCGCTTCGAGCCGCACGCGCTACTTCTTCTTCTTGCCGTAGGCGTCGTTGTAGCGCCGGATCAACTCGTTGGTGACGTCGAGCGAGGGCTTGGCGTACACCACCGCGCTCTTCTCCACGATCATGGAGAAGCCCTGCTCCTCGCCCATGGTCTGCAGGATCACGCCCATCTTCTTGAAGATCTCGGCCGTGGCCTCTCCCTCGCGCTTGGACAGCTCCTGCTGCAACTGGAAGTAGAGCTGCTGCGTCTCGAGCAGACGCTTCTGCAGGTCGTTCAGCTTCTCCTGCTTGACCTCGGGCTTCATCATGGTGCCGCGCGAGTCGAGCTCGTCTTTCAACGCCTTCAGCTCGTTCTGCTTGGCGTCGAGCGTCTTCTGCTTCTCGTCGAATTCCTTCTTGAGCGCCTTCTTGGCGGACGCGCCCTCGTCAACCTCGTTGAGCGCGCGCTGCAAGTCCACGAAGCCGAGCTTGACGTCTTCGGCCAGGGCGGGGGTGGACAAGGACAGGAGCAGAGCGGCGACCAGCATACGCATGGGATCTCCGACGAGGACAGCGCTACCAAGTGTGACGAGGACCGATCGAAAAGATTCAGCACCCTAGCAGGGCATGGGGAAAACGGAAGTCACGCGCGCGAGCGCCCCGCGCCCACCACGTGCAGCAGCAGCGTGTTGGTGCGCTGGCTCGACTGCAGCGGCTGCTTGTAGAGCATCACCACGGTGTCCGAGTGGGCGGCGACGCCGCGGTCTTCAAGCCGTTGGTCGGCGATGGCCAGCAGCTCGTCGACGGATTTGGGCACCTCGATGGCGTCGGCCTTCACACCCCAGGCGAACGCCAGGCGCCGCTGCTCGGTCGGGCTCGGCACCAGTGCCAGGATCGGCACGCGCGGCCGGTAATCGGACACCAGACGGGCGGTGCTGCCCGTCGTCGAGAAGACCACGATGGCGGCGGCGTGCAGCTCGTGCGCCGCGCGCACGCCCGCCTGGCTGACCGCGTTTTGGAAGTCCTGCGCCTCGGTGGCGGCGAGGAAGTCGAGCTTGACGTAGCGCGCGCGCTCGCTCTGCTCGGCCTCGAGCACGATGCGCGCCATGGTCTGCACCACCAGCTCCGGGTGCTTGCCGCTGGCGGTCTCGGCCGACAGCATGACCGCGTCGGCGCCGTCGAGCACGGCGTTCGCGACGTCGCTCGCCTCGGCGCGGGTCGGGCGCGCGTTCGTGATCATGCTCTCGAGCATCTGCGTTGCGACGATGACGATCTTGCCGCGTCGGTTGGCCTGCTCGACCAGCATCTTCTGCAGGGTCGGCACCTTCTCGGTCGGCATCTCGACGCCGAGGTCGCCGCGCGCCACCATGACGCCGTCGGACTCCTCGAGGATGCCCTCAATCTGCTCGATGGCCTGCGGCTTCTCGATCTTGGCGATGACGATGGGGCGGCTCTTGGTCTGCGCCAGCTCGCGGCGCAACATGCGCACGTCATTCCTGGTGCGGACGAACGACAACGCCACCGCGTCGACGCCCACCTCGGCGCCGAAGTGAGCGTCCCTGATGTCCTTGTCGGTCAAGGACGGCGCCGACACCTTGGTGTCGGGCAGGTTGATGCCCTTCTTGTCCTTGAGCACGCCGCCGTGCACCACCTGGCACACCACGTCCCGGTCGGTCTTGGACAGCACGCGCAACGAGATGTTGCCGTCGTCGAGCAGCACGTGCTCGTCCACCGAGACGTCGCGCGGCAGCGCCTTGTAGAGCGTGCCGAAGCGCTCCGCCGTGCCGACCACGTCGTCGACGGTGATGGTGGTGCGCGCGCCCTCCTTCAGCTCGATGGCGCCGCCCTCCATCGTCAGGCAACGGATCTTCGGGCCCTGCAGGTCCTGCAGGATCGCCACCGGCTTGTTCAGCTTGGTCGAGGCCGCGCGGATGCGGTTGACCATGGAGCGGTGGAAGTCGTGGTCGCCGTGGCTGAAGTTGAGCCGCGCCACGTCCATGCCCGCGCCGATCAGCGCCTCGATCGCCTCGGGCGTGCAGGAAGAGGGGCCGAGCGTGCAGACGATCTTGGCGCGTCGCATCAGGCGCCATTAGCACCTCGGTGGTCGAGCGCCAGCGCCCGTGCGCAAGCCCGGCAGCGCATGCGTGGGCGCATTGGCAGCCCTGCGAGCGGCTGGTACACCGCCCGGCATGACGCGCCTGTCCCTCGCCCTCTGCCTGCTCGTGCTCGCCGCCGCCTGCCGCGACTGTGAAGACCTCGGCAACGTGGCACCGCAGGGCTCCATCGACCCGCCCATCTTCGACTTCGGGCCGCTCACCATCGGGCAGGAGTGCCAGGCGATCCTCCAGGTGGTCAACTCGGGCCGGAGCGACCTCGACGTCAACGGCGGCTCGCTCACCGACGTCGACGGCGAGTGGGAAATGACCAAGATCCCCACGCTGGTCGAGCTGGGCGCGCGCGAAGATTTGATCCTCGAGTACGTGGCCAACGGCGAGAGCGGCGATCGCCAGTCGGCGCGCATCGAGCTGCAGTCGAACGACCCCGACGACGAAGGCATGCTGCGAGGCACGGTCACCGCCCTGTTGACCGACGCGGCCGGCCCCACCGCGCGGAGCGAGTGCACCGATGCCGAGGGCGGCGCGCTCACGCCGTGCACGCTGCTCGACTTCGGCGCCACCCAGGCCGAGCAGACCGGCACCATCGCCAGCGTCACCATCATCAACGAGGGCACGGCCGACCTGTTGATCGACCAGATCCTGTTCAACCAGACCAACCCCGACTTCGCCGTCGAGACGGTGCGGCGCGGCACCACCGAGCAAGTCGGCCCTCCCTGGACCGTGCTGGCCGGCCGCTCGACCGACTGCGGCGCCCCGAGCGGCAACGACAACACGCTGATTGTCGACGTGCGCTACACGCCGAGCGCCGTCGGCGCCGACGTCGACGAGCTGATGATCCTGTCGGACGCGCTCGAGAGCGATGGCGCGCCCGGCGGCTCGTTGTCGGTGCCGCTGTCGGGCTTCGGCTCCGACGTCGGCATCGGCATCGTGCCCTCGCCCATCAACTTCGGCACGGTGGCCGAGGGCGACAGCGCCACCATCGACGTGCGCATCAGCAACTTCGGTACCTCCTCGGCCAGCGTCAACATCTCGTGCATCGACCTCGAAGCCGACGGCACCTGCGAGGCGCGCTGCACCGGCGCGCCTGACGACAACGCGCTGCCGCCGGCCACGCTCGCGTGCAACGTCACCACCGTCGACGGCACCGACGAGGGCGACGGCTTCGTGCTGGCGCCGAGCGACGCGCGCGACGGTGGCGACGACGAGCGCGTTATCTCCGTCACGTGGGCGCCGGTGGCGGGCACCGCCACCATCCCGGGCACCGCCGTGCTCGCGCTTCAGTCGAACATCCTCGGCGACGCCACCTTCTCCGCGCAGATCCTGGCCGGCGCGCTCGGCGCCATCGCGCCCTCGGTGTCCTCGGCAGACGACGTCTGCCCGGCCCCGGCGCCGGCCGACGCCTGTCTGGTCGCCACCGGCACCGCGGGCGACCACACCACCTGGGCGGGCGAGATCACGCTGCGCCTGACCAACACCGGCGACGCCACCGTCAACATCACGAATGTCGCCATCGACGACGGCGGTGTCGGCACCATCGCCGACGACTACACCGCTGCGGCCATCACGGACGCCGCGCTGGCGCCCGGCGAGCACGGCGACATCGTCATCTCGTACGACGAGGTGGGCGCGGGCGCCGACGTCGGGCCGAGCGCGCAGTTGGTCAACGTCGTCGTCACGCACACGGGCCAGAACGGCCAGACCATCGTCACGCTCGACGTCATCCCGCCGCAATAGTCATCCTGGGGGCAACGGGGTGCGCCGCGCTCACGCCCTGCTGGCGCTCGGCGTGCTCTCGGTGGGCGCGGCCGCGCCACTGATCCGCCTGGCCCACGCCCCGCCGGTGACCGCGGCCTTCCTGCGCACGCTCATCGGGGGCGTGGTGCTGCTCGCCGTCGCTTCCGCCTGGCGCAGGCCGCTGCCGCGCGGACCCGACCTGCGACGCGCGCTGGTCTGCGGCGCCGTGCTCGGCGTCCACTTCGCGCTCTGGTTCGCCTCGCTCGGCATGACCACGGTGGCCGCGAGCACCGTGCTCGTCTGCGTGCAGCCGGTGTTCGTCGCCGCGCTCGCCTGGGCGCTGCTCGGTGAGCGCACGCCGGCGCGCGGCCTCATCGGCATCGGTGTCGCGGTCGGTGGCAGCGTCGTCATCGGGCTCGACCTGCCTGGCGACGCGGGCGCGGGCGGGCAGCCGCTCGTCGGCAACCTGTTGGCGCTCGCGGGCGCCGCCGTCATCGCGGCGTACCCGATCGTCGCGCGCCGTGTCGACCGAGGCGTGGACACACTCGCCTTCTCCGCGGTGGTGTCGTTGGCGGCGGCTGCCACGCTCGCGCTCTGCTGCCTGCTCACCGACTCGCCGCTGTATGCCGCACACGCGAGTTGGCCGGCGCTGTTGGCGCTCGCGCTCCTGCCGACCGTCATCGGGCAGACCGCGCTCAACGCCGCGCTCAAGCGCCTGCCGGCCGCCTTCGTCTCCGGCGCCATCCTGGGCGAGCCGGTGATCGCGACGGCCGTCGCGTGGCTGGTGCTCAACGAGCGGCCGGGGATGAAGACGCTCGCCGGCAGCGCGCTCGTGCTGCTCGGCGTCGGCCTGCTGTTCTCGCGTGCGCCCATCGCCGTCGAACGTGCACCGACCGAGGCCGGGCGATAGGCTGGCGGCCCATGTCGACAGGTCCGACGGTGAGCGCAGATCGCGTCGACAGCCTCGACGGCGTGCGCACCATCGCGGTGGTCGCGGTCATGCTGGTGCACTGCGGTGCGCCCGGCGCCGATCTCGGCTGGCTCGGCGTCGACCTCTTCTTCGTGCTGAGCGGCTTCTTGATCACCACCCTGCTCGTGCAGGAGCACCGAAAGCACGGGCGCATCAGCCTGCCCAAGTTCTGGGGACGGCGCTTCCTGCGCCTGATGCCCGCCTCTTGGCTCTACGCCGGGGCGCTGACGGTCGCGATAGCGCTCCACCCCGAGACGCTGAAGTCACACGAAGGCTGGTCGCCGTCGTCGTATGTCGCCTCGCTCTGGTGTTACTTCATCAACTATCTACCAAAGGGCGGCATCTGGGAACACCAACACCTCTCGCTGCACCTGTGGTCGCTCGCGGTCGAGGAACAGTTCTACCTGGTCTGGCCCCTGGTCCTCGGGGTGGCGCTGCGCTGGCGTCGGGCATGGCTGGTAGCGTGGTTCGCGGTCGCGGCGGTGCTGGTGCGCCGCGCGCTCGGCGCGCCCGAGGACCTTGAGGCGCTGCTGCCGACGCGCGGCATCGGCATCGTGCTCGGTTGCGCCGCAGCCCTCACCGCGTCCTCGTGGCCGCGCCCCGCCTGGCTCGGCTCCGTGCGCGTGCGCAACACGCTGCTCGCGGCCATCGTGCTCGCGGTCGCGGTGCTGACCGCCCTGCGCAGCCGGCAGGTGCTCACCGATCTCGAGCTCAAGTCCTGGGCGCTGGTGTTCCTGGCCGCGGCCTTCGCGCTCGCCGTCACCATGCTGTGGTACGGCACACCGGACCGCGTGACCGCGCTGCTCGCCAGCCGACCAATGGTCTACATTGGCAGGGTCTCCTACGGCGTCTATCTCTATCACATCGCCGTCAGGCTCTTCGTCTGGGATATCTTGACGCCGGGGCTGTCGACCGCGAGCCGCTACCTCGACTTCGGCCTGCGCACGGCGCTGTATCTCGCGCTGACCCTCGGCGCGGCGGCACTCAGCCATCGGCTGATCGAGCAGCCCTTCCTCAAGCTCAAGGCGCGGCTGCGGTGAGCCGCCACAGCGACGTCAGTCGGTCTGCCCAACCTTGAGCTTCTCGAACTGCGGGTCGCCGGCCAGGCCCTTCAAGTCGGGGTCGGTCAGCAGCGTATCGAGCTGCACGTAGCCGTTGAGCAGCGCGATGCGCAAGTAGCGGAGCGCCTGCTCCTTGTCGCCGCGCACGGCATAGACGCAGCCGATGTTGTAGTAGGCGTCGCCGACGGCCGGGTTTGCCTCGAGCGCCTTCTTGTACCAGTCGAGCGCCTCGTCGAGTCGATCGCGCGCCTTGTAGGTCATGCCCACGCCGATGTAGCCCTCGGCGTAGCTCGGGTCGACCTTGGTGGCCTCGACGAAGCTGGCACGCGCGGTCTCGGCGTTGCCGTCCTCCTGGTACTTGGTGAACGCGTCAGCCGCCAGCTTCTCGGCGCGCAGCCGCGGCGGCGTCTTGTCGACGACGGGCGTGGTCGGCTTGGTCCCCGACGGGCCCTTGCCCTTCTTGAGCACGATGCTGTCGCCGCCGAGCACGGTCTTGCAGGTGCCGGCGTCGAGGTGCACCGCGCCCGACAGCGTGGCGCCATTCTTGGTGACCAACAGCATGGCCGAGCCCTGCGTCGCGCCGCTGCAGCCCTCGCCCACCTTGCAGGCGGTGAAGGTGCCGACCACCGAGTCGTCGAGGCGCGAGCCCTCGAGCACCACGGTCCCCTTGGCCAAGCCGCACGGGTTCTTCTTGGCGTCGACGATGCGCGCGCTCACCGCTCCGTCCTTCTCGACGACGGTGAGCGGCCCGAGCGGCGACCAGTAGGTGCCCGAGAGTGGTGCTGCCAACGCCACCTGCGACAGCAGGCCGGCGATCAGCGTGGCGACCAGGGTGAGGTGGCGCAGCAGCATCGATGGCCTCAGCGTACCGCCTGCTCGCGCTTGCCGCAGCGGGGGTTCTGGCCGTCGATGGCGGCGAAGCGCGGCCGCGCGCGGTCGTAGACGGAGGGATCGGGAGCCTTCAGCACTTTGCGCCGCTGGAACGACGCGACCAGGCGATCGCGCACCAGCTCACCCTCGTCGAGGCTGGTGGTGGCGTCCGGCAGCCGGAAGCTCTCACCGCCGCTCGCCAGGAAGTCGGTGGTGGCGATGGCCACCGGCTCGTCGTCGGTGATGGCGCGGCCGTCGGGGCGCGTCATGGTGACGCCCGCCTTGCTGCCGTTGCAGGCGACCTCGACCTGCACGCCGGCGATCGACAGGAAGCCGCCCTTCTTCGACGACAGCTTGTTCTGCAGCCACTTGCGCAGGTCGCTACCGCGCGTGCGGATCACCGCCAGACGGTTGTCGAACGGCATGGCCTCGAAGACGTGGCCGTAGGTCAGCTCACCTGCCGGCAGGTCGGCACGGATGCCGCCACCGTTCATCAGCGCCACGTCGGCGCCGCTCGACGACTCGAGGATGACGTCGGCAAACAGGTTGCCGAGCAGGCTCTCGTCGTCGTAGCTGCGCGTCACCGCGCCTCGCGCGGTGACCCCGATCTTCTTCGCCTTCATCGCCGCCGCGGTGGTGAGCCACGGCTCGATGGTGCGCTGGAGCGCGGCGTCTGCGTGCACGGGGTGCCCCTCGTAGTTCTCGAGCGCGCACGGCTCGGCATCTGCTGCGCACAAGTTGCGCGGCGGGTGCAGCTTGATCAGGCGCGCGCGCCCGCCCTTCTTGCCGACGGCCACCTCGAAGTCGACGCGCGAGAAGCCCTGCCCGTTGGCCCACGCCTGCACCACCGGGATGTCGTTGACCAGGTGCGCCACCTGTTGGTGGGAGTGACCTGCGGCGATCAGGTCGACTGCGCCAGGGGGCAATGCGCGCGCCAGCTCGAACACCTCCTCGCCGGTGTCGCAGCTCGATAGATCAGTAGGCACGTCGACGCGCCCGCACTTGCCGCCGGCATGCGCTGCCACCACCACCAGCGAGGCGCCACGCGCGCGCAGCGCCTCGGCCTCGCGCGTGATGGTGTCGGCGAGCGGGCTCATCTTCAGGCCCACGAAGTTCGAGGCCATGGTGGTCTTGGGCGTCTCGAAGCTCGAGACGCCGATGACGCCGATCTTGAGGCGCGCCTTGCCGGCCTTCTTCTCGATCAGCGCCGAGGGCTGTGTGTTCGGCCAGTCGACCGGCGCGCCCGTCTTCACGTCGATCAGGTTGGCGGCGAGGAACGGGAAGTGCGCCTGCGCCGCGCGCGCCTTGAGTGCGCCGCGCGCGTCGTCCGTGGGCGTGCGCGGCACCGACTGCGGCCCCGCCGGCCCGAAGTCGAACTCGTGGTTGCCGATGGCGACGGCATCGTAGCCGAGCGCGTTGTAGGCGGTGACCACGCTCTCGCCCTCGTTGGGGTTCGACTCGAGCGTGCCCTGGAACATGTCGCCGGCGTCCACCAACAGCACCGTCGTCTTTGCGCGCAGCACCTTCAGATAGCCGGCGAGTGCGGTGGTGCGGCCCACGCGCCCATGAAGGTCGGTAGTGGCGACGACGGTGACTGAAACCGCACCGGCCGGCGCGGCCGCGAGCAGAAGGGCAGCGGTCCAAACGGAGGCCAGCATGTAGTACGCGCGCATCGGGCGGCAGCGTAGCAGGACCGGCGTCCACCGCACCTCGATTGCGGTACCGTCGCGCAGCGCCACCGGAGTCACCATGGTCACCTGCTCCCTCGCACTCCTGCTCGTCGCCGCCGTCGACCCGGCGCTGGTCGGCCAGTGGTCGGGCCCCGGCGGCATCGGCCTCACCGTGCAGAAGGGCGGCGCTTGCCGCTTCGACGTCGACGCCGGTAGCTGTCGCACCGAGCACGGCACGCTGTTCTTCACCGTCGACGGCGAGACCGAGCAGGTGCGCTACTCCATCGTCGCCGGCGCGCTCACCATCGTCGACGTCGACGGCAGCTCGCTGGTGCTGCACAGGGTCGGCAGCGCCCCGCCCGCGGCCGCCACCGGCGTGGTCGGCGCACCGGCACCCGCTCCCGCGCCGCCGACCGCTGCGCCCCCGAAGCCCGTCGCCGCGGCCCCAAAGGCTGTCGGTAAGGGCACGCCCTTCACCCAGAAGGGTTGGGGGGCCTCCTTCACCATCCCGGGCGGCTGGAAGGCGGGCGAGAAGGACGGGCTGGTACTCGCCGGCAGCGACACCGAAGCCGGGCTCATCGTGGTGCGGTTCTATCCGGCGGCGACCCGCGCCGACCTCGAGCAAGGCTTCCAGCAGGGCTTTCACGACAACGGCATGAACGCGCAGCCGTCGACCGCGCTCTCGCCGTTCTCCGCCAAGGGCGGGCAGGCGCTCGCTGGCGACCTCGCCGGCGCCGACGCGCAGGGCAACGAGCTGTCGGTCCGCACCGTCGCGGTGATGACGCCCTTCGGCGGCGCGCCCGTCGTGGCCGGCCTGACCACGCCGCCGCAGTTCGCCACCGTCAAGGCGCGCGCCGACGCGCTCGCGGCCTCGGCCAGCTTCACGCGGCCGCCCAAGGTGTCGACGCTGGCCGGCGACTACCAGTGGTTCTACCTGTCCAAGGACGGGCAGTACTCGCGCGAGGCGCGCATCACGCTCTGCCAGAGCGGCGCGTTTCGCAGAAGCGGCGAGATGGCCGGCAGCGGCGACAGCGGCTCGGCGGTGGTAGACCACGGCTCGGGCGGCCGTTGGTCGGCGGTGGGCGACGCGCAGTCGGGCACCATCACGCTCACCTACGGCAGCGGCGCGAGCGAGGCGCTGCCGTTCTCGGTGAGCACGAGGCCAGCGGATCGGAGCGCCTACGGCCCCGGCGTGACCATCGGGGGCACGCTGTACCAGAAGACCGGGCCGGGCGGCTGCTAGCAGGCCAGCCCCGACGTGACGTGTCCCCGCCGGGTCGAGTTGCGGACGCTGATGCCCTCGACTTCCCGTCGGGCGGGTCCTATGCGCGAGCCATGACTCGCAAGTACGTCGTCCGCCCCGAGACCGCGGTGCTCACCCGCGGCTACGATCCCTCGCTCTCCGTCGGCTCCGCGCGGCCCGCGGTGTTCCGCAGCTCCACCTACGTGTTCTCGAGCCCGGAGTCGGCGGCGCGCGCGTTCGAGATCGCGCTCGGCAAGGCGCGCCCCGCGCCCGGCGAGAACGTCGACCTCATCTACGCGCGCATCTCTCACCCGAACGCGCAGCTTCTCGAGGACCAGGTGGTGCCACTCGAGCGGGACGCCACCGATGCTGCGGTCTTCAATTCCGGCATGGCAGCCATCACCACGGTGTTCCTCACCTTCTGCCCGCCCGGCAGCACCGTGGTGCACACGTCGCCGCTCTACGGCGGCACGCAGCTCTTCCTCGACGCGCTGCTGACCCCGCTCGGCGTGCGCGCGATTTCGGTCGACGCCGGCGACGCCAAGGCGCTCGACGCCGCCATCGCCGCGGCCAAGAACCTCAAGCTGGTCTTGGTGGAGACGCCCGCCAACCCCACGCTGCGCATGAGCGACATCGAAGCGGCGGCACGGGCGGCCCATGCCCACCCGGATCGCCCGCTGGTCGCCGTCGACAACACCTTTCTCGGCCCCGCCTTCCAGCACCCGCTCTCCCTGGGCGCCGATCTGGTCTGCTACTCAGCGACCAAGTACCTGTCGGGCTTCTCGGACCTGCTGGCCGGCGTGGTGCTCGCCAAGGACGCCGAGCTGATCGGGCAGTTGCGCGGCACGCGCGCGGTGCTCGGCAACATCCTCCAGCCCGACGAGTGCTGGATGCTGAATGGCCGTCTGGTGACGGTGCCGCTGCGCATGAACAAACAAAGCAAGAACGCCGCTCGCATCGCGACCGCGCTCGCCGATCACCCCGCCGTCGAAGAGCTGATCTACCCGGCACTCTTCAAGGACCCCGAGCAGCGCCGCATCCGTGACAAGCAGTGCGACTACCCAGGCGCCATCATCACCCTGTCGCTCAAAGGCGGGCGGCCGGCGGCCTTCACGTTTCTACGCTCGCTCACCATCGCGAGGAACGCGGTCAGCCTCGGCGGCGTCGAGAGCCTGGCGTGCCACCCGCGCACCACCACGCACTCGGAGCTCTCCACCGCGCAGCTCGACCAGGCAGGCATCACCGAGGGCATGGTGCGCCTGTCGGTCGGCATCGAGAGCTGGCACGACCTGCTCGCGGACGTCCGCGCCGCGCTCGACGCCCTGTTGTAGCTGTACACGATGCGGCCGGCGCTACGGGGCCGGCGCTGGCGCACCGCCGACGATGCCGCGCAGCAGCTCCTCGGCTTGGGCGCGCCGCGCGTCGGTCGTCGGCAGCCTCGCGATCAGCGATCGCAGCGACGCGGCCGCATCGAGCCGCTCGCCCAGCTCGATCCGCTCTTTGGCGCAGATCAGCTCGGCGTCGACGGCGAGCGTGGTGCCCGGCTTGGCGGCGATGGCGTCGGTGCAGGATGCATAGGCATACGCGTGATCGCCGGCAGCGGCCTGCGAGCGCGCCTTGTTGAGCAGCTCACGCTGCCGCTCGAGCGCGGCGTCGCCCGCGGGTGCCGGCTCCCTGCCAAGCAGCAGCACGGCCGCGACGACGCCGAGGGCTGCCACCACGCCGCCGCCGACTAGGAGCGGTACCAGCACGCCCTTCTTGCCGACCACCTCCACCGGATGGTTCGGCTTGGCGAGCGGCTCGGCGCGCGGCAGCGGCGCGTAGGTCTCGGGCTGCACCTCTTTCATCATCGGCAGCAGTGTGATCGCGGGCGGGAGGTCGGCCGCCGCCGCCACCATGTCTGACGACGACGCCGGCAGCGGTGCAGCGGCCGGCCGCGGCGACATCGGCACCGGTAGGGGCTCCGGGGCCGTGCCCGGCGTGAAGGTGCGCGGAGGCGCTGCCGGCGGCGTCGCCGCGCGCGGCAGGTGTGCCGGCGTCGCCGCCGTGCGCGGCACGGGTGCGCCTGCGCGCATCGCCGGCTGCGGCGTGTGCTGTCGCGGCAGCGGCACGGCGACCGGCGCCTCTCGTGCACGGTCGGGGGCGATGGCGAGATCGCGAGCGGTGACGAACTGCTCCTGCTCCTCCGACGCCGCGCCCCCGAGCTCGAGCCCGGTGTGCACGGGTGCGGTGTCGTAGTCGATGGCGCGCAGCATGCGCATCTGGTCTTCCACGCCAGTGACGACGTCCGGGCCGCTCTCGGGCAGCTTGGCGATCAGCTCGCGCACCACGCGCTCCGGCGCGAGCCAGACCCGGTAGGTGGGCAGGCCGAGGTGCGGCAGGTGGGTGGCAGCCTCGGGATCCGCCACCAGCACGTCCAGCACGCGCGTCTTGTCGGCGCCGGCCGGGTACGCCAGCAGGCGTCGCAACACGACCGGATCGCCTCCCTTGACCATCACGCGGCGCGCTCGCGCGATCAGCGTCGCCGGCGCGACCTGCAGGCCGCTCACCTGCGCCACGGCCGCGAGCACCTGATCGCCGTCGAGGCCACAGGCCTCGAGGCGACCGGCTGCCGTCGAGGCGGCGTTCGCCGGCAACGCGCGCGCGAGCTGCGCATGCTCGGGGCTTATCGCCGCCGCGGCCACCAGCTGATCGAGCAGGTGATCAACCGACACGGCCGCAGCGTAGCGCGTCGTAGAGGTAGCTGCGAACCGCCGCCTCAAGATGTGACGCTTTTCCGCAGCGCTTGCCGCGGCGCGTGTTTCCGTGTGCGCCGCGCCCTCACAAGAGCGCGAGCAGCCCGGAGAGATCGTCGAGCAGGTGGTCGGGGCACGCGTCCACGAGCGCGCGCCGCTCGGCAAACCCGGTGCACACCGCGATCGCGATCGCGTCGATGGCGCGAGCGGCCTGCACGTCGCGCGGCGTGTCGCCGACGACGACGTGGCGACCGGGCCGACGCCGCGCCGCCAGGCGGGCGAGCTGATCGCGATCGCCGTGCTCGTGCCCGTAGGCGCCGAAGGTGAACCACGCCTCGTCGAAGCCCGCCGAGCGCAGCTTCAGGCGCGCGCAGCGCTCCTCGTTGCCGGTGAGCAGCCCCTGTGCGACGCCGCGAGCGGCAAGCGCGGCCGTGGTCTCGCGCGCCGCGAAGCAGGCGCGCGCAGGCGTGGCCGCCAGCTCTTCTGCCAACGAGAGGCCGAGCTGCTCGAAGAACCGGGCGGTGCGCGCGTCGTCGAGCAGCGCGGGCTCGAGCACCTGAGCCAACACACCGAGGTCGGTGGCACCGGCGAAGCTGACGTCCCGTAGGTCGCGCGCGCCGCCCCAGACCTGCGCCACCGCCGCGACGAAGGCGCGGCGACCGGCGCCGCGCACGTCGAGCAGCGTGCCATCGATATCCCACAGCACGGTGAGCTGGTGTGCGCTCATGTCAGCCTGGCGCGCCGTCGACGCGTGGCCGGACCAGCAGCACGGCGTAGCCGGCCAGGAACAGCAGGAACGCCAGCGCGAACGAGGCTGCCGACGGGTCGAGCAGCGCCGGCCGCCAGCTCGCACCGACCCGCAGCACCAACGCGACCACGAGGACGAGATAGCCGGCGACCGCGACGCGCGGTACCAGCAGCGGGCGCCCAGTGTGGCCGAGCGCGACGCGGCTCATCATGCCGAGGCACAGCATGCCGATGGCACCGGCGGCCAAAAGGTGCGTGGCGGCCGAGGGCGGTATCACGTCGGGCGCGAGGCGAGCTGCGCCACGAGCGAGCAGCCCGAGGCCGAGACAGGCGTGGCCGAGGTGCAGCACCCACAAGAGGGGCGCGGTGCGCGTGCGCAACGTCGACCAGCCGCGCATGCGCCATAGCGTGAGCGAACCGGCGGCGAGCGAGAGCCCCGCCTCGACGCGGTCGAGCTGCGACCACCAGGGCGCCGCGCTGCCGACCAGCGCGACCGCAGCGATCGCCACCACCGCCCAGAGATCCACCGCCGTCGACGCGCGCACGAAGCCGCCCTGCTCGAGCACCACGTTCCGGGTGAACATCGGGATCACGCGCCCGCCGATGACGGCGATGAGCACGCAGGGCAGCAACAGCGCCACCGAGCGCGCCGACGCGGCGAGCACGACGTCGCCGCGCCAAGCCGCGACGTGGGTCAGGACGTCGGCGACCGCCAGCAGCGCGACGATGGCGGCCACGCCGAGGTTGCGCCAGTTGCGGGTGGCGAGGATGGGCCGCGCGACGGCGACCGCGAGCAGCGGCAAGAACGCCAGCTCGAGTGCGCCTACACCGCGGGAAGCACCCATCGCCTCTGCGACGACGGCGACACGGCCGAGCAGGTAGAGCGCCACCAGCGCGCCGAGCACGAGGGGCGGAGCCGGAGCCCGCCCCGTCCAGTTCTTGACGGCCGTGAGCAGGAAGCCGGCGATGACCGCACACACGAAGCCGAACACCATCTCGTGCGCATGCAGGTCGACGCCGCTGAGCGCGCCGGGCAGCGCGAGCCTGCCGTGGAGCACCAACAGCCAGCCGGCGAGCGCGACCGTAGCGGCGACGGGCGCCAACAAGAAGAAGGGGCGAAAACCCGACTGCAGGAGCGCGACGCCGGCGCGCCCCTGGGGAGCGCGGCGACCGAGCTTGAGCAAGCCGTCGGACATGGCACCGGTTGTACCGACGTGCCGGCCTGCGCAATGCCGATGCGCGCTGATCCGCCGCCGCACCGGCTCGCGAAGAAATGCAAGCGATCGACATCGGGCGTGAGGCGGAGCTGATCCGAGGTGTCTCACGCGTTCCACCGCGTCGATGGCGTGGTTACAGTGTGCAGGCCGGAGGGTCGTCGGGAAATAACTCTGAACCGTACTCATGACTTCGGGAGCCGCTCCGTACGGGTCTGTGCATGCTGCCTCGTCGCAGAAGCCTTCCCCCGTACTCTTGTGCACCCACCTGGTTGAGCCAGGTTCGAGTCATCACCTGACGAACCCTCCGGCATTTCTTCGGCCGGCCACTCGTCGCCCTCTGGCCTGCGCGGCGAGGTGAGCGACTCCGCCAGTCCTGCCGCCGTCGACGATCGCAAGCGTGCGCTGCGGCGCGAGGTGCGCGTTCGTTTGCGGGCCCTCCCTGTCGACGAGAGCGCGCGCGCGGGGCGGATGGCTGCCGAGCAGCTCGCCGCCTTCCTGGCGTCGCAGGTGCCGCCCGGGCCGGTCGCGCTCTTCGCCTCGCGGCCGTTCGAGATCGACACGCGGCCGCTCGACGATGCGGTGCGCGCCGCCGGGCGCGTGCGCCTCCTTCCCGCCATCGCGGACGATCACCTGGTCTTTCGCGCCGTACCGCTCGACGTTCGAGCTGCCGACCTGCCCTTGGATCGCTTCGACATTCCGACGCCGCAGCCGAGCGCGCCGGTCGTGCCGCTGCTCGCTGCGGCGCTGGTGGTGGTGCCCGCCTGCGCCGTCGACGGGTTCGGGCGCCGCCTCGGGTGGGGCAAGGGCTACTACGATCGCGCGCTGGCGCCGCGCTGCGCCGACGGCCGCGCGCGCGGCACGATCGCGCTGGTGCTCGACGTTCAGCTCGTTTCAGAGGTACCGGTCGGGCCCGGCGACGCGCTCATCGAGCGGCTGTGGACACCGGCAAACGGCCTCACGCTCGTGCCTTGACGCTCGGCCTTGCCGCTCACACCTTGAACCCCGGCGCCGAAGTGCTAACGCCGCCGCATGGCGTTTCTCCCCGTCGACGAGCAACTGGCGGTGCTGCTGCGCGGCACGGTTGACGTCGAGGTGGTCGACGAGCTGAAGAAGAAGCTCGAGAAGAGCCGCACCGAGGATCGCCCGCTGGTGGTCAAGCTCGGCTGCGACCCGACCGCGCCCGACCTGCACCTCGGCCACACCGTGGTGCTGGGCAAGCTCCGGCAGTTCCAGGAGCTCGGGCACCGCGTGGTGTTCTTGATCGGCGACTTCACCGCGCGCATCGGCGACCCAACCGGCAAGAGCGCCACCAGACCGCCGCTCACCGAAGACGCCATCCTGCAGAACGCGGCCACCTATCGCCGGCAGGTCTTCAAGGTGCTCGACGAGGCCAAGACCGAGATCCGCTTCAACTCCGAGTGGCTCGGCAAGATGGGCTTCGACGACGTCATTCGCCTGGCCGCCAAGTACTCGGTGGCGCGCATGCTCGAGCGCGACGACTTCGAGGCGCGCCTGCGCGAGGGCCGCCCCATCTCGATGCACGAGCTGCTCTACCCGCTCGCGCAGGGGTACGATTCGGTGGCGCTCAAGGCCGACGTCGAGCTCGGCGGCACCGACCAGCGCTTCAACTTGCTGGTGGGCCGTGACCTGATGCGTCACTACGGGCTCGAACCGCAATGCATCATCACCACGCCCATCCTCGAGGGCACCAACGCCGTCGAGGTGGACGGCCGCATCCAGGGCGACAAGATGTCGAAGTCGCTCGGCAACTACGTCGGGGTCGAGGACGAGCCGCAGCAGCAGTTCGGCAAGGTGATGTCGGTGTGCGACGCGCTCATGTGGCGCTACTACGAGCTGTTGTCGGCCGTCGGGGCCGACGAGCTGGCCGCGCGCAAGGCCGGGCACCCCAAGGCCGCCAAGGTGTCGCTCGCCAAGGAGCTGGTGGCGCGCTTCCACGGCGCGGCCGCGGCAGACGAGGCCGAGCGCTCCTTCGAGGAGCTGTTCGGCAAGGGCAAGCGCAACGAGATCCCCGAGGACGCGCCCACCGTCACCATCGACACCCAAGGCGCGACGGTGCCGCTGACGCGCATCCTGGTCGAGGCCGCGCTGGTCTCGTCCAACACCGATGCGCGCCGTCAGATCGCGCAGAACGCCGTCTCCGTCGACGGTGAGCGCATCAGTGACCCCAAGGCCGACGTGCCGGTGGGCACCCACGCGGTGCGTGTCGGCAAGACGCGTTGGGCGCGCGTCATCCTGCAGTAGCGATCGCGGCCACCGCCGCCACCACGGGAGGACACGATGCCCGGCTTGCGCACCCTGATCTTCGACGTCGCCGACCTGGCTGCCGCCCGCGCCTTCTACACCGAGGTGCTCGGCGCGCCGCCGTACTTCGATCAGCCCTTCTACGTCGGCTTCGACGTCGGCGGCTACGAGCTCGGCCTGCGTCCGGCCGAGGGCGCGCTGCAGCCTGGCGCGGGTGGCGCCACCGCCTACCTAGCGGCCGACGACGTCGACGCCACCGTGGCGCGGCTGGTCGCCAAGGGCGCGGCGGTGCGTGAGGCGCCGCAGGACGTCGGCGGCGGCATCCGCGTCGCCTCGGTGCTGGATCCCTTCGGCAACGTGCTCGGGCTGATCGCCAACCCACAGTTCGCGCCGCCGCTCGTGGCGGCGCGCGCCGGCGACCTGAGCGAGCGCGCCGTTCGGCACCAGCGCACCGTGGCGCTGCCACGCGCCGACGTGTGGCGACGCTTCACCACCGCCGAGGGCCTGCGCTTCATCGTCGACGAGGCGAAGGTCGAGCTGCGCCCGGGCGGACACTACGAGTGGTACTTCATGATCGAGAACCCGCCGGGCACGAGGGGGGGCGAGGGCTGCCGCATCTTGAGCTTCCTGCCCGAGCGCATGCTCACGTTCACCTGGAACGCGCCGCCCGAGCTGGCGCGCACGCGCAGCCAGTACACCTGGGTGGTGATCGAGTTGGCGGACGCCGGCCCGGCGGCTACCGCCGTCACGCTCACCCACCTCGGCTGGCCGGCGAGCGGCCTGCAGGACGACCCCCAGTGGGAGGAGACCTTCCGCTACTTCGACCGAGCATGGGGCAAGGTGATGGACCGCCTCGCGGCCACGGTCTGACGGGGGGCGCGGTGACGTCGAGCCTGCGAGCGGCGCGCGGCGGAAGACTCGGCGGTGTGCTGGGCGGCGCGCTCTCGCTCCTCGCGGGCGCATGCGTGTTCTCGGACGCGGTTCCGGTGGGCGCCCAGCTCGACTGCGTCAACTCCGCCGATTGCCCGCGCGACCTGCAGTGTCTCGGGCTCGTCGGCCGCTGCGTCGACCCGGCGTCGATGAACGACTCGACGCCGCCCGCGGCCGTCGACATCGCGGTCAGCGCCGAACAGCTCTCGGCCGCTGACCTCCTCGCGGTCTCGTTCGGCGTCAGCGAGCAGCTCTTGAACGCGCCGACGGTGCGGGCCGGCGACGTCGATCTCACCGTGGCGATGGCGGGCGACCGCTATGCCGTCGAGGTCGGCGCCGCGTCGCTCGGGCCGGGCTTCCACCCCGTCACCGCCACGCTCATCGACCTGTCCGCCAACGCCGGCGTCTCGGTGCTGGCCATCGTCGAGGTCGACGTCGAGCCACCGCACCTGATCGACGGCAGCGTGCAGTGGCAAACCAGCCCGCCTCCCGGCGTGGTGCCGCTGATCCCGACCACGCTGACACTGGGCTCCTCGATGCGGCTCGAATTCCGCATCGATGACTTCTCCGCACCCTGGCCGACCGTGACCGCCCTCGGCCCCGACGGCGCAGCGCTGGCCTTCGCGCCGCTCGACCGGGTCGACGCGACCTTCTCGTTCACCGGCGCCGTCGACGCGCCCCTGCCCGGCGGCCGCTACCTGGTGCACGCGCAGCTCGCCGACCTGCTCGGCAACACCGCCGATCAGGTAGTGCCGCTGCCGGGTGACGGCCTGGTGCTCGGCGACATTCCTGAAGCGCCCTGCATTGCGCGCCGCGGCGACGGCAGCCCTGCCTGCACCGACCTCGACGCCGACGGCGCCTTCGGCCCCTCGCTGGTCTGCCCGTCGGGCACGGACTGCGATGACACGCGCACCATGGTGCACCGAGGGGCCGTCGAGGTCCCGGGCAACGGGCTCGACGATGACTGCGACGGCGTCGACACGCCGCTCGACGAGACCACGGCGGTGTTCGTCGCGCCGAGCGGCCGCACCGGCGCGCCCGGCACCCCCGACGACCCGTTCGCGTCGCCGGCGGAGGCGGCGCTCGCTGCGCAGCTTGCCGACCTGCCGATGGTCGTGCTGCAGCGCGGCAGCTACCAGGTCGACGACACCAAGCTGTTCGCATCACTGGCCGGCGGGTTCGACGAGCAGTGGCGACCGACCGCGGAACGCAGCGAGCTGCTGCAGCCAGGCTCGGGCGTGCTGCTCGACGTCGGCGGCGGCGCGCCTCGGCGGCTGGAGGGCCTGCGTATCTCCGGCACGGCGTGCGGCGGCATCGACGTCGCCGGCGACCCCGTCACCGAGATTGTGCGCACGGAGATCGTGGTGCGCTCGGCGGGCTGCGACCCCACCTGGTTCCCGGCCGGCATCAGCGCCGCGCATCGGTTGGTCTTGTCGCACACGGTCCTCGACGTCGACACCACCGACACCACGGGCGGCGGCAACGGCGTGACCGCGTACGACGACATCACGGTGGTCGACTGCGACATCTCCATCCTCAACGGCGCGCGCGCGTTGCTCGGCTCGACGCTGCTGCACCGTTCGCGGGTGTCGTCGATCGACGCCGTCTCGCGCGGTACCGCCGGCGTGGTGTGCCCGGTCGCGCCGTGCATTGTCGCCGGCAGCGTCGTCACCACCGAGAGCGCCTTCGGTGCCGGTACGGCGGTGGTCGCCTACGAGAGCGGCGCGGTCTTTCACAGCGTGCTGTCGAGCACCGGCGACAACGAGCAGCGCTGCGTTACCGCGCTCGGCCTCACCATCGTGAACACCCTGTGCCGAACCGGCGGCACCGGTGCGGCCATCGCGGCCGAGTCCGCCGCCGTGGTGGCGCTCGGCCTGGTGCCACCCACCGACGCTTGCGTGATCCGCGAGCCCGACGGCACCTGCTGGAACACCACGGGTGCCAACACCTGCGCGTTCTCCGGCTGCGTCGAGGCGCACGACAACGCCGCCGTGGCATCGCTCAGCGACGTCATGGCCGGCGTGCCGGCGCTCGACTATGGCGCGCCTACCTCGACGGCGATGGACGCGGACGGCGACTGCCGCGGCGCCCTCGGCGTCGAGGCGGGCGCCGACGAGCTGCCCTGAGCAGGGACAGCCGTATCTTCAACTTGGGCCGAGCACGCCGCCGAAGCCCGCCGAGGTGGCCGGGCTGGACGCATCGAGCAGGCGCGCGGCCCCGTCGGCACGCGCGAGCACGGCGCTCAAGCGGCGATGCAGCACCACCCCGAGCGGCAAGAGCAGGAAGCCGGCGCCGAGCAAGAGCGCGCCCCAGCCGGTGGGCGTGTCGGGCGCCAGCGAGCACGCCGAGCGCCAGAGCCACGCCGCGTGCAGCATCGCGAGCGGGGGCACGACCGCGAGCACGACGCGCGGTGGGTGCCGGCGAGCGGCGAGCAGCAGCGCAACGGCGAGGAGCGCGGGGCCGAGCAGCGTGCCGACCGCGCTCGGCAACAGCACCAGCGAGCCCACCAGCACGGCGATCCAGGCGTGGCGCTCCCTGGTCGCCGCCACCGCGCCAACGAGGAGGGCGGCGCCGAACGCCGGCCGCAGCGCGCCGCCGCCGAGCGCGAGCACGGCGTTCCAGCCCTGATAGGCGAGGCCGAGCGCGACGATCAGCGCCACGCCGCGCGCCACGCGCGGGAACATCACGCTGCCCACGTCGCCGAGCGCGCGGCGCGAGCGCACCTGCGGGCGCACCAGCACCAAGGCGACGCCGAGCGCGAACACCGCGACCGCAAGCAGCGCAGGCACCAAGTGCGCACCGAGGCCGAGCAACTGCACGTTCGGCAGCGCGGCCACGAGGGCGGCGACCGCCGGCGGCAGCAGCCGCGCGGTCGCGTTCAGCTCGAGGCAGAAGGCCCACTGCAAGGCGCGCCACTTGAGCGCGAACACGAGCACCCACAGCGCGCACAGCCAGACCTGCCCCGAGGAGGCGAGCGCGCTCAGTTGCAGGGTCGGGTCGAGCAGCAGCACGAGCGCGATCAAGCCGAGGATGACGCCGGCGCGGTGCTCGCACAGGCGTCGGTACAACAGCGCGGCCGCGCCCAGCACGATCCACTGATAGACCTCGAGCACACCGGTGAGCGCCACATCGGCGTCGCGGCCGAGCGCGCGCGACAACACCAGCACGCCGCCGAGCACGCAGAGCGCGCTCGCGGTGAAGAACGGGTTGTACTGGACGAACCACCGCACGAAGAGCCGCGGGTGGGGCGAGAGGGGCGAGAGGTTGCTCATCGAAGCGGGCAACGTGCGATCTGCGTCACACCTTCCCGCGCCGCGCGGGCCTGCGAGGCCAACCGCGTCAGGCGCGACGCGTCACCCGTCGCGCAACCGCAAGTGTCGACGGAGGAACGCGAGCGCCGGCTGCCAGACCAGCGCCGGCGCACGATCTCCCACCACCAGATCAATGTGGCCGAGCGACGCGGGTGTGTGCCGGTGGGACACCTCGAGGTAGTGCTTGTCGCGCGAGCCGGCGCGCTCGAACAGCGGCCGCGTGCCCGAGGGTGGCGCCAAGTGGTCGGCGCCACCGGCCACCACCAACAGCGGCGTGCTGAGCGCGGCAAGGCGCTCGGCGACGGCGATGGAACCGGCGCGCCGCGCATCGGTGGCGATGAGCTCGAGCAAGTCGGCGAACACCGCCCAGCTATCCTCCGCGAAGCTGTCGCGCAGCATGGCGGCCAAAGCCTCGTCGTCGAGCTCGCCGGGCGCCCACAGGCGAATCGGCGCCGGCACCCGCTCGACGTCGAGGCCGCGGCGCAGGCGCAGCAAGAGCGCGCCCCAGCGCGTGCCGAGGAAGGGACGGCCGCTCTTGTGGGCGGCGCGCGCCGGACCGATGAGCGCCCGCGCCAGGCCGTGCAGGCGCCGCGGCCCGGGGAACAAAGGTGAGCCGAGCGCCACCACGGCCGCGAGCGAGGTCGAGGCGGGCGTGAGCGCGCCCACGAGCCCGCCCATGCTGTGCCCGACCCAGCCGACTTCGTCATGTCGCTCGCGCACCGCAGCGACGGCCGCCGGCGCGTCGACGTCGAGGTACTCATGCAAGCCGGCGGCTGCGCGCGTGCCGTCCCTGCCCCGCAGCTCCACGTGCCAGACCACCGCGCCCGCGGCGCGCAGGAAGGCAGCGAGTGAGCGGCGCGGGCTCTCGAAGCCGTAGCGGTTCTGTACAAAGCCGTGGCACAGCACCACGGCTGGGGCGTCTGCCGGGTCGACGTCGACGACCCAGGAGCGCTCGACCCGCAACGCCGCGCCGTCGGCGGCCTCCACCGGCACCAGCTCGCGGCGGACCTGGTCGTTCACGCCGGTCAGACCAACGCTTCGCCCGACAGCCCCGGCGCCTTCAGCTCCTCGTTGCGCTTGCTGCGCTGCTCCGAGAGCGAGGTCAGCGTCTCGAGGATCTGCGGGTGGGTCATGATGACCTCGTTGAATTGCTCGCGGGGCAGCCGTAGCACCACGCACGGCGTGGTCGCCTTGACGCTGGCGCAGGTGCGCTTGTGCCACAGCATCGACATCTCACCAAACACGTCGCCGTCGCGTAGCTCGGCGAGCAGCACCTCTTTGCCGTCGGCGTTGACGTCGAGCACGTCGCAGCGGCCGGACAAGAGCACGTACAGCCCCTCGCCGGGGCGCTCGCGCGTGATCAGGTAGCTGCCCTCGTCGACGGCGCGCGACTTGAAGCGCTCGATCAGCTCCTTCTTGTCGGAGGGAGAGAACGGCTGGAAGATCGGACTCGTCTTCAACAGGTTGGTGATCAGCCGGTTCTTGTGGAACCGCTTCATCACCTCGCCGACGGTGGGGTGCTCGCGCGTAATGTCGGCCAGCAGCTCACGCGAGATCTCGAACAACATGACGTCGTCGATGCAGACCACGCTGGCCACGCGGGGCGCGTCCGACAACAGCGCCATCTCGCCGAAGAAGGCGCCGTCCGACAGCTCCGCCAGCTCGAGGTCCTGGCCGGTTTGCGCGTCGTGACGTTTCACCGCCACGCGGCCCTGGATGATGACAAACATCGAGCTGCCGCGCTCGCCCTCCTGCACCAGCACGTCGCCGGCAGCGGCGACGCGCAGCTCCATGCGCTCGGTGAGCGCGATGAACGCCTCCTTGGGCAGGTCGGAGAAGAGCGGGATGGGCGGCACCTTGTCGACGTCGATGCTGGCCGGCTCGCTCAGCACCAGCACGTCGCCCGCGTCGTCCGCGTCGAGGATCTCGGCCGCCTCCCCGGGCTCATCGGGCGGCAGCTCGTGCGGCGCCTCGTTCCGAAGGGGCGCGCCCTCCTGCGACAGGCTGGTGCCGAGCACCACCGGGCCGCCCTCGGCCGACGCGGTCGATGACGGCGCTGACGTCGGCGCTGACGTCGACGAGGGCGACGCGACCGGCGCGCCCTCGCCCGAGACGAAGGTGACGTCAATGGCGAGGTCGCTCGGCTCATCGACCGACGGCGCGGGCGGCGCCGCGCCGACCGACGCCGCCGCGGCCGCGAGCGCCGCCGCCAGCTCGTCGCCGCGCGTGACGGCGGCGCGCCCAAGCGCCTCACCACCGTCGGTGCGGTGCGCCGCCACCTTGGGCGCGACCTCGTGGATGACGACCGGTTGGCCGACACCAGCGGCGACCACCCGCGCATCGGGACCGGTGCCGAGCGGGATGGCCGGGGGCGGCGGCGCTCCGACCGGTGCGCCGGGGCTGGTGTTGCTCCTTGGCGGCACCTGATGGGCGGGCACGCCGCGGATGTCGGCGGCGGAGCGCTTGCCGCCGGCGAGCGCGGCGGTCATCGCCTTCGGCACCTCGACCGCGCCGGACTCGCCGCGCCGCTTGGTCGACAGCTCGGCGAGGAAGCTCTGCGTCTCGGTGTGCGAGGGGTCGAGCTGCAACATGATCTTGCAGACGGCGATGGCCTTCAGCAGCAAGCCGTCCGCCGCGTAGCTGCCGGCGACGCTTTGGTATTCGCGCACCGCCTCCTGCGTGCGGCCGAGGCGCCCATACAGCTCGGCGAGCTTCTGACGACCGGCGAGATCCTTGCGGTCGGCCTTGACCAGCTTCTGGTACACCTCGGCGGCCTCGGCGAGCTTGCCCTTCGCGATCAGGCGCGACGCGTCCTCCTTGAGCTTGCGCAACTTCTCGGACATCCGTCTCCCGTCGGCCCGCGCGCTGCCGGCACCCGAGCCGCGACTCTACCCAAAAGTCCCCACCCGGCACCACGTCCCCGCCGGCACCACGACGACGCGCGGGCCGCCCGGCTTGGCGGCCTTCACCACCCGCGCCTGCGACAGCACGAGCGCGCCGAGGCCGGCCGGCACGACGTCGAGCTGCAGGGACACGAGGTGGCGCGCGCGCGCCAGGCCGGCCAGCAGCAGGGCGTCGTCGGCGTCGAGCGTCAACGGTAGGCCGCCGCCGACCAGACCGAGCGCACAGGCGGCCACCACTTCGGCCGGGTGCGCACGCGCGAAGGTCGGCGCGCGGCCATCGACGTCAAAGGGTGGCGGCGCGCCGGCGCACCACAAGGAGCGCCCCTCGCGCGACAGGTGGAAGCCGACGCCGGGAGCGAGGCGCAAGGACGTCGAGGGCGAGACCACCACGTCGACGCCGCCCACGGCCATGCGCTCGCCCTCGGTCACCACGCGCACCCGGCGGAAGCCCTGCAAGCGCAGCAGCTTGGCGATGCGCTCGTCCGGCACCAAGCAGCGCGCCTCCCGCGAGCGCAGCCGCCGCGTCGAGGCCGCGCTGAAGGCGCCCGGCTCGCTGCCGGTGACGAGCAGGAGGTCGAGGGGACCGACCGCCTCGGGCTCGAAGGCCGGCGGCGGCGCGGCGAACACGCCCGGGGCGCCGAGCGCGGGCTCGAAGCAGGGATCGACGAGCACGCGACGACCGGCCAGCTCGATCAGCACGGTGCGGTGGCGCACGCGCACGAAGCGCAGCGAGCCGGCGTTGTCGTCCGCCGCCGGCGACGCGGCCACCGTCAGCCACGGCAAGGCGAAGACGAAGGCGCGGCGCGTGAGCACGACGACAGCGTAGCGCGGCGGCGCCGGGCGCGCGGGCGCTTCCCCTGCCGCGCGCCGTCGCTACACTCGCGTCGTGTCCGGCCGCTGGTCGTCCCTGCTCTCGCGCCTCGAGCGCGTGCAGCCCGCGCTGCCCTGGCTCTCGCTTGCCACCGGGGTCGGCGGCGCGCTGTTGATGAACCGCACGCCCGAGCGCGCCTGGGTGGTCGTGATCGCCGCCCTGCTCGCCTGGGCCCTGCTGGTCGGGCTGCACCTGTGGGAGCGGGTGCTGACCGAGCGCGCGCGCCGCGCCGGGGTGGCGAGCCTGAGGGACCGCGGCGCCCGCTTCGCGCTCTTGCTGACGAGCCAGCTCTCGGTGCAGCAGGCGCTGTTGTTCCCGCTGCCCTTCTACCTGCGCGCCGTCACCTGGCACGTCGGCCACGTGGTGTTTCTCGTCGTGTACGCCGCGGCGCTGGTGGCGGCGCTCTGGGATCCGCTCTACGCCGCGGTCACCAAGCGCGCCCTGACCTCGTTTCCGTTGTTCTCCTTCGCCATCTTCGCGGGCCTGGCGGTGGTCTTGCCGATGCTCGGCCTGTCGAACCGGCTGGCGCTCATCGTCGCCGGCGCCGCCACCACCGTCGGCGTCCCTGCGCTGCTGTGGCTGCGCGCCGGCTCGCGCTGGCTGCGCATCGGCGCGGTCTGCGCGGCGCTGCCGGCCGCGGGGCTGTCGCTGGTGGCGGCGCCGCTCGTGCCGCCCGCGCCGCTCGAGCTGGTCACGGCGGCTATCGGCACCGGCGTGGTCGAGCGCGAGCTGGTCGGCGCCGGCGCGCCGCTGCTGCACCCGATCGAGCTGTACTGCCACACGGCCGTCAAGGCGCCGCTCGGCTTGCACGACGGGCTGTTCCACGTCTGGACGCGCGACGGCAAGCTGCTCGATCGCGTGGCGCTCGACGTGCGCGGCGGGCGCGCCGACGGCTTTCGCACCTGGTCGAAGAAGCGCACCCCGGGGCCCGGCGATTATCGCTGCCAGGTGCAGACCGCGAGCGGCCAGGTGCTCGGCGGCACCGACGCTGCGGTGCGCGCTACGGCTCCACCCCCGGCAGCGGCCCCACGATGATGGTGAACTCGGTGTCGCCGATGACGAAGCGATCGCCGTCGAGCAGCGTCATGCGCTCCACCCGCTCCTCGTCGACCACGATGCCGTTCCTGCTGCCAAGGTCGATGATCTCGAAGTAACCACCCTCGCCGCGCTGGATGCGCGCGTGGCGCCTGCTCGCCTTGGGCTCGGTGAGCACGATGTCGCAGCGTTGATCGCGGCCGATGATGGTCTCGCTGCGATCGAGCGGCACGCGCACCTCGGCGCTCTTGGGTCGACGCACCAACAGCTCGGCGGCCGTGGTGCGCCGGCGCTTCTTGGCGGCCTTGTCCGCGAGATCGCGCAGGCGGTGGGGCGCCGTCTTCTCCTCGGGCGGCGGCGCCTCGGGGCTGGCCGGGGCGGGGGCGTCGGCGGGTGGCTGCTCCGGCTCGCTCACGCGCCCAGGCTACCCCGATCGCCGTGGGTGCGGCAGCGCCAACGCGGCGAGCAGGAAGGCGATGACGGCGGGCGCGTCGTTGTCGACGACGGGCGTGGGGTCGATCGGGTTGAAGCGCGCGAACAGCGTGGGCGCGCGCAGGTGCTGCGCGAAGGTCTGCCAGAGCGTGAAGCACTCGAGCGTGACGGCCCAGGTGCCGGTCTCATGGTGCAGGAAGTCCTCGAGCTCGCCGGTGAAGAGGTCGAAGAAGCCCCACTGCAACCGAAGGTACCGCCGACGCTGTGCGCGTCGCGCCGCGGCCACCAACCGGCGATAGCCGCGCGCCTCCTCCGCCGTGCGCACGCACGGCGGGATGAAGGTGCCCATGAAGGAGTGCAGGCTGACGGCCGCATGGAAGCGCTCGCCGAGCGCAAAGTCGTAGAGCGCCTTGGCCTCGGGCTCCGACAGCGGCGCCGGCCCGCGCCAGGTGGCGCGCGCAGGGTCGCTCGAGCCCGCGATGACGAGGTCGCGCCTGCCCACCAGACCCCAGAAGGAGCCCTGATCACCCACGGTCGGCGGCGGGAAGTTGCGGTTGAGGTCGACGCCATGCTCGTTGCAGCGCAGCTCCTTGAGCGTGCCGCGGCCGCCGCTCGCGACGGTGCGCGCGAAGCCGTCGACGTTGACGCAGGGCACCACCACCACCTCGGCCGCGCGACGTAGCTCCTGGGCGCGCTCCCCGGGCCGCTTCTCGCCGAGCGCGCGCAGCACCGCCATGGCCGTGCGCGAGCCGACGTGCTCGGGGCCGTGGATGTTGGCGTTGACCAGCACCCGTGGCGCGCCCGGCGTCGTCGACGGCACGCGCGCGCCGCGGATCGGGCGGCCGGCCACGCTCGTGCCGAGCGTCACCAGGGCGCCGCCTGCCTGGGCGCACAGTGCGTCCAGCTCGCGCTCGCGCGCGTCTTCATCGGGGTAGGCGCCGAGCGCGCTCATGACGGCGCCGCCAGCGCGGCGATGCGCGGCACCAGCAGCGCCAACAGCGCCTCGGGGTCCTCGGTGTGCAGCCAATGGCCGACGTGCGGCACCTCGAGCACCTCGAGCAGGCCGCGCGCCGCCGCTGCCGCTACGCGCGCCTGTTCCGCCGCCGAGAAGCGCCCGCCGCGGCCGGCCCGCACCAAGAAGACGCGCGCGCGCGCCGCCACCGCCTCGAGCGCGGGCCACAGATCGGTCCGCCAGAACGACGCCGCCATGGCGCGCACGCCGTCGAGATCGAAGCGCCAGGTGAGGCCGGCGCCCTCGACGCGCAGGTTGGTGGTCATCCAGCGCACGATCGCCTCGGGCAAGCCGCGCGCGCGAAGCTGCTCCTCGAGAGCGGCGCGCGACGCGATCGGCATCGGCACCGCCGCGATCACCGCCAACAGCGCCTCGAAGTCGCGCGCGCCCTCGGTGTCGTCGTCGCGATCGCGGGCGCCGATGGGCGCGTCGAGCAGCCACAGCTGGCGGGGCGGCCGCTTGGCGTCGCGCGCCCAGGCGAGCGCGACCTTGACGCTGAAGCTGTGACCGATGACCACCTCGGGCGACCCCGTGCGCCCGAACAGCGCCTCGAGGTCGCCCGCGCAGGCGTCGACGGTGTGGGGCGGTGGCGCTCCCGAGGTGGCGCCGGGCGAGCTCCCGTGGTTGCGCAGGTCGAGCGTCAGCGCGCGCACGCAGGGCAGGCGCTCCGTCAGGCGACGCGCCAGCCCGCGCAGGTTGTGACCGGAGCCGAGGATGCCGTGCGAGAGCGCGATCAGGCGCTCGCCCTCGCCCGTGATCTCGTGCGCCAGCAGCACGCGCTCCCCGCGCTACTGCTTCTTCTTCAAGCGATCGACCAGCTTGGCGGTGCGGGCGTTGCCGCCCTTCTTCTTGCCAGCCGGCACGTCGGGCAACTCGTCGATGCGGCCGCTCTCGACGTGGGCGCGCACCTCCATCTCGAAGAGCTGCCCCATCAGCTCGTCGGTGGCGCCGTTGGTGGCGAGCTGCGCGGCCGGCTTGACGCTGACGCCGTGGTGCATGCGCACCACCGCCTCTTCGAGCGAGCTGAGGTGGGCGCCGCCCTTCGGCTCCAGGCTCGTGACGCGGCGCGTTTGCCGTGCCTTCGCCTTGGTCTTGGCGGTCTGGCCGGTGGTCGTGGTCGTCGTCTTCCGGGCCATGCCTTTGCCGCCTCCGTGCGCGTGTGCCGAGCCTAGGTTGGGTCCTGCCGGCGCGCAAGAAATCGTCGGCGCCGCGTCCGGCCGCGACGCCGCCCGGCGTCAGCCGTCGGCCGCGCAGCGAAAGCCGATCGAGTCGTTCGACAGGTTGGGATCGATGCCCAGGCGCACCGTGGTCCGCACCATGTAGTCCGTGTCCGCCCAGGAGCCGCCGCGCACCGAGCGCGATCCCGTCGAGCCCTCGGGGCCCTTCGGGTTCACGCCGGGGGACTTCTGGTACCAGGTGGCCTCGTACCAGTCGGCGGTCCACTCGGCGACGTTGCCGGCGAGATCGTACACGCCGTGTCCCGACGCGCCCGTCGGAAACGAGCCGACCGGCGCCGTGCGCGGGTAGCCGTCACCGTCACCGCGCAGGTTGAGCCGGCTGCCGTCGAAGGGACCGTCCCAGGGGAACTTGCCGGCGCGCGGCGAGCGGGCCGCGTACTCCCACTCGGCCTCGGTGGGCAGGCGCTTGCCGATCCACTCGCAGTACTTGACGGCGTCGTACCAAGAGACGCCCGCGATCGGGTGCAGCGGCGTCAGCACCGCGCGCGCCTCGGCGTTGAGCGCCGCCGGGCGGCACACGCGCGCGTTCACGCAGCCCTGGTAGTTGCCGACGGTGACCTCGGTCTTGTCGAGAAGAAAGCCGCGCAGCTCCACCTTGTGCGGCGGGTACTCGTCGGGCTCGGCGTTCTGCGCGCCCATCTCGAAGGTGCCGGCGGGGAGCTTGATCATGGCGCTGCGATCTTGCAGCTCGGCAGGCGCGGAGCCCTTGCCGGTCTGGCGGAACGTGAAGCTGGTGCAGCCGAGCGCAACCGCGGTGACGACGACGAGGGCGAGGGCGCGCAGCATGGACGTTCCTCAGGTGCCGATGCGGTACCCGTCGGGCACCGCGATGGTGAACTGCTCCTTGGCGAGGCCAGCGTTGACGGTGGCGCCGTCGAGCACGACCTTGAAGCGCCCCTGCGGCCCGGTGCGCTCCCAGACCTTGGGGAACGACAACCCGGTGCCGGCGTCCTTCAGCTCTTCGAGCACCTTGACGCCTGCGACCACCTTGCCGCTCTTGTCGAGGAACGCCTTCTCGACGAACTCGCCGCCGGGGGCGCGCAGGGTCACGCGCTGCTCGGCAAGCGTGTCGTCGTCGATCGGCACCGAGATCAGCCAGCGCTCGCCGTCGGCGCCGCGCTCGGTGCGCGCCGTCATGCCGCGCGGGCGCAGCAGCGGTGGGCGCCAGCCTTCCACCGTGAAGTCGGCGAACAGCGCGTTCAGCGACAGCAGCAGCTCGTCCTCCTTCTGGCCCTTCACCTCCTGGCGTTGCGCCACCTTGTTGGCGTGGTCGACGATGACGACCGCGGTGCCGTCGAACGTGGTCACGTGCTCGGTGCCGACGGTCGCCTTGGTGTAGGTCGGCTGCGCGAACGCGTAGGTGAACGCGAGCGCCTTGCCGGTGCCGAGGTCGGTGGCGGTGCCGGCGAGCGCGTAGTCGCGGATCGCGGCGGTGCGCCGCTCGATGGCCGCGGTGGCGGCTGCCAGCTCGGGGCCGCCCCCACCGGCGGACTTGCCGCAGGCGGCAAGGGCGAGGGCGGTGGCGAGCAGGAGTGGAGGCACGGAGGTACAGGCGGTGCGCATGGTGCCGTCCTCACAAACACGACGGGCCCGCGCAAGCGGGCCCGTCGCGCGATCGTTCAGGGTTCGATCACTTGACCGCGATGCCCATGGCCATCGCCGGCGGCAGGTTCACGATGCCGCCCGCGAGCATGAAGATCAGACCGTGCTTCGGCATCTCCATGGCGCCGAGGAGCTGCACCTTGTTGCCACCGAGGGCCTTGGCTTCGGCAACCATCATCTTGTTGACGACGGTGTCGAGGCTGGCCTCGGTGATGGTGATGAAGTGGAAGATCGCGGTGAGCCCGAGCGCGGTGCACTGCACCACGGCCACGGCCTCGCCATTGGAAGCGATGGTCGCCGGGTCGACCTTCGCCGACTCGACGCTCTGGCATGCAGTCATGAGCGCGAAGGAGGCAATCACAGCAGCAAGAAGCTTCTTCATCTAGAAATCTCCGTAGCAGGCCAGGCTTCATGCCCAGCGCGGGGCGCATGGTTTCTTGAAGCCGCGGAGAAAGTCAACCGCACAACGCACACCTGGTCGCGCCCGACGTCACCCGACCGCGATTCGATCGATCGCGTGTGCCAGATCCGCGGCGGATCGCACCACCAGGATCGCATCGGCATGACGCGCATAGCGCGTCAGCTCGCTGTCGCCGTAGCCCCAGGTGCCGCGATCTTCGGGCGCGAGCCACAGCACCCGCCGCGCGCGTCGGCGCAGCTCGGCCAGCACCCAGTCTTCCGGGGGCCGGTAGTTGCTGCGCCCGTCGCCCAGGATGACCACCGTGGTGCGCCGCGTGACCGAGCCGCCGACGATCGCGAACAGCTCGCGCAGCGCGCGCCCGTAGTCGCTGTTGTGCGAGACCGGCACCACGTCGCCCGCCAGGATCGCCGCGATCGCGGCGTCGGTCGCCGGTGTGCCGGCCACGGCTCCACTCGCCGGGGAAAACAGCGAGGTAACCTCACCGACGCGATCGACGAAGACGAAGCTGCGCGTGTGTCGGAACACGTCGGCGAGGGCAGCCACCAGCTCGAGCATGAACAGGCTCGCCTGGCGCACCGAGTCGCTGACGTCGCACACGACCAGCAGATCGGCGCGCCGCCGGCGCCGCCGGGCCAGCTCAACCCTGAGCGGCACGCCGCCGGTGGCCACGCTGCGCCGCAGCGTGCGCTTGACGTCGACGTGGCCGCGCTGCGCGCGCCGGCGGCGCGTCGCGAGCCGCGTGCGCAGGCGCTGCGCCAGCCGGCGCACCAAGCGGCGCAGCTCCTCGGCATCGCGCACCTCTAGGGAGCGCAGATCGCGGTCGAGCAGGCCGCCGGCGCGCGGCGCGATCACGGTGCGTTTGTGCAGCTCGCGCTCGGCGGCGCGGCGCGCGGCGCGGCGCAGCCCCTCGAGCAGCTCGGCGCCCGCTCCGGCGAGCGCGCTGCCGTCGCGCTCACCTGCCCCGCCGGCGGCGCGGCCCAACCGGCCCTCGAGCTCGTCGACGCCGAGGCGAGTCAGTACGCGGCGCGTGAAATAGCCGAGCTGCAACGACGTTGTCAGGCCCTCGAAGTCGGTGGCCTCGACGGCGGCGGCGAGCAGCTCGTGCAAGCGCTCGTCGTCGCCCGCGATCAGCGCGGCCAGCAGCGCCCGGTCCACGTCGCCGCCCTCGCGCAGCGCCTCGAGTAGTCGCTCGGCGCGCGCGCGGTCGACGCCGCGCGCGCCGAGCAGCTCGACCAGCGGGCGCGCGAGCGCAGGCGCGAGCGCGTCGAGGTCGGCGTCGAAGAACAGCTCGAACACCCGATCGAAGGTCTCGGCCTCGGCGAGCGAGCGCGCCAAGGTGGTTGAGAGCGCCGCGTGGAGCGCGACGCGCGACGACAGCGCCTCGTCGCCGAGCAACTCGAGCGCGCGTGCGGCGTCGATGACGTCCTGGGGCGCCGGCCGCGCGCCGTTCTGCCGCAGCGCCGTCACCAAGGCGTGCAAGCGCGGCAGCACCGGGCCCCGGCTCACTCGTCGTCTCCGTCGCGCCCGGCGGTCGCGGGCTTTGCCACGGGCTCCGGCCGCACGTCCGTGACGTCGGCGAGCGGCAGCACCAGGTAGCGCAGCTCGCCGCGCAGGTAGAGCTCGCCCTCGTCGGCGCCGATGAGCACGCCGCGATACTCGAAGCCGTTGGCGCGCACCCGTACCCAGGCGCCCTTCAGCCCCTCGAAGGTGAAGCGCGGCAGCTCCTCGCGCACGCGCCGACCCATCACCTGCGCCAGCGGCACCGGCACCGCGCCGCGCGGATCGTCGTCGTCACCATGGTTGTCGTCGTCGCCGATGCCGGGCACTCAGCGCCGCCGCGAGATCAGATCGGCGAGCAGCTCGCGCTTCTCGGCGTCGACCCCGAAAAGCTCCACGCCCATGCCGGGCCGCGCGTCCTTGAGGCCGCCAAAGGGCGTTACCCAGCGCACGCGGCCCTGCACCTTGAGCTTGCGCCCACCGGGGCGCGGGAAGGCGATCTCGACGGCGTCGCCCACCTCGAGCGGCGAGGCGGTCTCGATGAACACGCCGGTCAGCGACGCGTTCGCCACGCGCTGCCGCTCGAGCCCGAAGAAGCCGCGCACCTCGACGGTCTCGGAGAGCGGGATGCGCGCCGTGCGGCGCGGCGCCACCGGCTCCTCGTCCTCCAGGCTGGTCAGGTCGACGTCGATGCCGTCGATGAACTCGACCTGCTCGGGCTCGGCCCGGCCGGCCGCGATCAGCGCCTCCTTGGAGACCTCGCCGAGCAAGCCCTTGGCGGGCGCGCCGGCGCGCTGGCCGCTCGAGATCTTCGAGAGGAACTCGGTCACGCTCGGCGCGCCCTTCTTGCGCTTGCCCGCGTGCGCCGCCTTCTTGTCAGACGGCTTTCTGCCCTTCCCGCCCATCCGCGCCCTCCTTGCCGGCGTCGTCGCCCTCGTCCCCGAGCAGCTCCACCGTGACGCCGCGCGACAGCTCGATCAGCTCGTCACACAGCGCCTCGTAGTCGAGCGCTGCATGGCAGCGCGGCGCCGAGATGCACAGGGGCGTCTGCGCGCCCACGCTCTTCTCCACCTCGGCGGTCTCCCTGATCACCGACGTGAAACAGTAGTCGCCGAACATCTCGTCGGCGGCCCGCCGCACTTCCCGGCTCACCGTTTGGCCCGACCGGTAGCGCGTGATCAAGCAGCGAATGTCGTAGTCGAGGCCGGTCTCCTCGAAGATGTCGCGTAGGGTCTCCGCCAGCATGCGCACGCCGTGGATGGAGAAGAAGCCCACCGCCACCGGGATCAGCACCATGTCGCTCGCCAGGAAGGCGTTGAGCGTCAGCTTCGAGAGCGACGGCGGGCAATCGAGGATGATCTCGTCGTAGTCGGCGCGGATGTCCTTGAGCCGCGTGGCGAGCGCCAGGTTGCCGAGCGTAGAGCGCGTCGACAGCTCGCGCTCCGCGAGCGCGAGCCGCAGGTTGGCGGGCACGAACGACAAGGTGGCCAGCTCGGGCCACGGCAGCTTGACCGCCAAGTCGTCGACCGACGCGCCCTTGTCGACCAACAGCTCGTAGGTGGTGCGCTTGAGCGGCTCCGTGTCGATGCCGAGCCCGACGCCGCAGTGCCCCTGCGGGTCGAGGTCGACCAACAGCGTGCGCCGTCCCCGACGCGCCATGCACGCCGCGACATTCAGGCTGGTGATGGTCTTGCCCACGCCACCCTTCTGGTTGGCGACGGCGATCACCCGGGTCATGACGTGCATCCTGGCCAAATCGCGCGGCGAGGGCCAGGGCCGACCGGCTGCGCCGCCGTCGGAAACAAAGTGGCCGCCGCACGGCCGCCGGGAGTAGATTGCCGCCATGGACGTGTTCGCGTTCCTGAAGGCGAACCCGCTGCTGCGCGGGTTCACCGACGACGGCGTGAAGATCGTCCAGAGCGTCTGTGGTGCGCGCCAGCTCGACCCGGGTATGCCGATCTTCGTCGAGCGCATGATGGGGGAGAGCCTGTTCCTGCTCGCGGTCGGCGAAGTGACGTTGCACGTGACTCGGAACGGAATCGAGCGCGAGGTCGGCACGCTGTACGCGCCCGACAGCTTCGGCGAGCTGTCGCTGCTGCACCCCGGACCGCGCCGCGTCACCGCCAAGGCGCGCAGCCCCTCGCTGTTGATTGAGATCCCCCGTCGCGAGTTCACGCGCCTGCAGGCACAGCGGCCGCAGGCGTGCCTCAAGCTCGTCGTCAACATCACCGAGAGCTTCGCCCAGCGCAGCGTGGCGGCGGCGCCGCTGCTCGAGCGCCTCGTCGAGCTGGTGTGACGCCGTCGCGCTGTGCGGCCGCGCCTACTTGGGCGCGCCGCCGGTGACCGGGCCGGTGGCGGGCTTGGCCGGCTTCTTGATAGTGAAGGGCACGCTGACGTTCTTGCGCTCGCCGGCGAAGCGCGGCCAGCGCGCGTTGGCGAGCGCGCGCTGCACGCACTCCTGCACCGGGCGGCCGCGCAGCTCGCGGTTGCTCAGCTTGACGTTGATCGCCTGACCGTCCTCGGTGATGGTGTAGGCCAGCTCGACGGTGGTGGGCATGTCGGGGTTCGACTCGACCTCGGCCTTGAGGCACGCGCCGAGCGGCCCGCGCACCGAGCCGTCTTTGAGCGGTGCCACCGCCTGCTCGTTGGTCAGCTCCTTGACGAACGCTGCCGGCTTGTCGTCTTTCTTGTCGTCCCGTTTGTCGTCTTTCTTGTCGTCCTTCTTGTGGTCGACGCGGGCAGTGCGTTTGTCCTTGGCGTCGGAGCCGGGCTCGGCGGTCCCGTTGCCGCCATCGTCGGTCGTCGGCGGGGCCGGCGTCGCCTTCTTCACCTCGGGCGGGCGCGGCGGCAAGTCGACCGCGGCCGGCGCCTTGGCGATCCAGGCGGGCGTGTCGTCCCACGGGCGGCGCACCATCACCTGCCAGCCGGCGAGCGCACCGATGGCGCCGGGCACGAGCACCAGCAGGAGCACGATGACCACCCGCAGCGTGCGCGCGCGGCTGACCTTGGCGTTGTACTCGCGCTCCTCGGCCTCGCGCCGCTTGCGCTCCAGCGTGGCCTCGTAGGCCTCGCGGAACAGCGGCACCAGCTTCATCGGCTTGAACGGCTGCCCGTCGCGCGCGATCGGGGTGTCGGCCGACAGCTCGCCGAGCTTGATGCGCTCGACCAGCACGATGGCGGTCACCGGCCCGAGCACCGTGTCGCTCTGCTTGAACAGCCACTCGCCGGCGGTCGGGTCGTCGTCGTCGCGCGCCGCGGCGTGGGAGGCCCGCTCGACCTCGCGCAGCGGGATGCGCGGCGGCGGCTCCATCTTCTTCAGCGGGGGCGGGCTCGGGCGTGCTGACATCGACCTCGGTAGCATGGCCTCTTGGGCCCCCCGGTGCCAAGCGGCCGGATCGCCTGAGGCACCGGCATCTTCCCGTGCCCGCCGGCTGTCGCACACCTACCCCCTGCCCGCGTACGGCGAGGCCCCTAGCATCGTCGGTCGTGGCCAAGGATCTCTCCCGGCGCACCCAGCTCCTGATCCGCTTCGGCTACGACGGCCGGCGCTTCCGCGGCCTCCAGCCCCAGGGACCGGGCGTGCCCACCGCCGGGCAGGCGCTCAAAGAACGGCTGGCGGCGGCGGCGGGGGTGCAGGCACGCGGCCTCGCGTATGCCGCGCGCACCGACGCCGGCGTCCATGCGCTCAACAACGCCGCCACCTGCTACTTCCTCGACGAGGCGGACGGCGTCGCGCTGGCCACGCGCCTGGCGGCCACACGCGACGACGGCCTGTGCCACGTCGTGGCCGAGGTGGTGCCACCGACCATCCACGCGCGCGGCCATAGCCGCGGCAAGCGCTACCGCTACCTGGTCGACGACCGTTGCCGCGACGCGTGCGCGCCCCGACCTTTCAGCTGGCCGGTGGCACCCGAGCTGTCTGGCGAGCGGCTGCGCCTGGCCGCGCGCGCGCTCGAGGGCACCCACGACTTCTCGTCGCTGCGGGGCGGCGGCTGCACGGCGGCCGGCACGGTCAAGACGCTGTCGCGCGTGCGCGTGGGCGGCCCCTTCCCCCTCGAAGACGGCCGGCGTTGGCTCATCGAGATCGTCGGCGACGCGTTCTTGCGCAAGATGGTGCGGAACGCGGTCGCGCTGCTCGTCGAGGTAGGCAGCGATTGGCGTCCCGTGGACGACGTCGCGCGCGTGCTCGCCGCACGCGATCGCCGCGTCGCCGGCCTGTGCGCGCCCCCCGAGGGGCTGACGCTGCTCGACGTGGGCTTCGCTTGGCCGGACGACGGGTCGGCGCTGATCGCGGAGCTTCGCTAGCGTCGGCGATCAGCCGCAGGCGCGGCCGAGCAGCACACCGACGACGACCGCTACGCCGGCCAGCGCGGCCAGCAGCCCCCACGGCAGCGACGTCGCGCGCGGCGCCGGCGTGGCGACCGGCGGCACCGAGAAGAACGCCTCCTCGA
The DNA here is from genome assembly GCA_016177705.1 of Deltaproteobacteria bacterium. Classification (GTDB taxonomy): domain Bacteria; phylum Myxococcota; class UBA727; order UBA727; family VGSZ01; genus JACOUT01. Next base: position 56,170 of record JACOUT010000008.1, on the reverse strand, counting down.
CGCCGAGCCAGGCGCGCAGCTCGTCGGCGCTCACCACCGGCGGCGCCGGGCGCGGCAACGCCAGGTGTTGCGGCAGTCCCCCGGCGGTCGACCGGCGATCGCCGCCCGAGCGCACCGTGTACGCAGGCGATGTCGACGAGCTCGACGGCGTCGACGCCGGCGGCTCGGTGATCGGTGACGGCATCGGCCCCGGCGGCTCCGACGACGTGGCGACGGGCGGCGCGACCTCAGGCGTGCTCGCGCCGGGCGGCGCCGGCGCCGGCAGCTCGACGTCGTCGGCCGACAGCTCCGCGAGGGCGGCGGTCAGCGCCTCCTCGAGCCCTCCCTCGACGTCGATGACCTCGAGCCCGGACGCCGGCGTGGCGGCGTCGGGCAGGACCAGGATGCCCTCGCTCAATAACTTGGCCAGCACCCGCAGCGTGAGCACGTCGTCGACCGGGCATTCGGCCACCACCTGTCGCACCGCGCGCTTGCCGTCGAGCAGTCGCAACACGGGGTGGATGCCGTCGGGCAACGTCTCGAGCCGCGCCTGCAGCGCGTCGAAGCGAATGGCCCAGACGCGCGCGAGCCCGCCCACCTTCTCGGCCAGGCGCTCGAGCAGGGCGAGCAGTTCGGCGGCGCGCGGCAAGAGCGCGTCCGGGCGGCCGAGCATGGCGCCGCCGGTGGCGCGCGCCCGCCCGGGCTCGACGGTGATGCGCGGCGCGATCGGCAGCAACATGCGCCACAGCGCAGCCTCGCCCGACAACGGCCCGACGCGCGCGTCGACGATCTGACCCTCGGTGAGGTGGAGCGCGCCCACCCAGGCGCCGAGCACCACGTCGACGCGGCCGGTGAACAGCCCCTGCCCCTTGTCGAGCAGCACCTCGGCCAGCGAGCGCGTGCTGGTGGTCTCGACCGTTTGACCGCCGACCGTCATGGTGGGCCTCGCCGCGCGGCTCAGCCGCGCGAGTTCGTCGTCGAGGCTCGTTGCAGCAAGGCGCGGCGGAAGGCAACGGGCACGGCCAGGAACGAGACGCCCATGCCGCAGCGCGCCCCGTCGACACCCCCATCGAAGCTGACCCGCACCACCTCGACCTCGAGGCAGGCGCGCGCGCCGTCCACCTCGAGCTCGAGGGTCGCGTGCGTGCCCACCGGATCGGGGAACTGCGTGTGCAGGAAGGCGCCGCTGACCGACAGGTCCCCAAGGCGCGCGATCAGGATGCGGTGGCTGCTCAGGTAGGCGGCCGACTCCGGCAGCGGCCGACGCGCGTGCGAGCGCCGGTTGGTGAGCGGAGCGAGGACGTAGGCGGATGGGTTGGCTGCGGCAGACGCGAGCACGGCTCCTCCAGTGGTCGACCGGCGCGCGCCGGCGCCGGCGGGCGACGGCAGGCGGCGGCCTGCGACCTTGGAGGCCAACGTCACCCGAGCGGACTCGCGACGCAAAAAAACGGCCGCCACGGGCGACAGCGTCGATCGACAGCGTCGATCGACAGCGTTGACCTACAGCGTTGATCGACAGCGTCGAGCGGACAGCGGCCCAGCGGAAGTTGACGCCCAGAAGCGATCCGCACACAGTGACGCCGTGACGGACGCTTGGGAGTGCAAGAGCTGCGGCGCTATCGGCCAGGAGAAGGCCTATTGCGAGACCTGCGGCGCCGCGCAGCCCATCGACGGTGGCGGCGAGGACTCGGCGCTGTCCTTGATGCTCGGCTTGGTCTGCGAGCGGTGCGACGCCTACAACGATCCTGGTGTCGCGGCCTGCGTCGCATGCGGCGCGCAGCTCCCCTCGGTGGAGGGCTCGGGCAGCTTCCCCGCGCTGCCCGACGCCAGCCCCGCGCCGGCCGCAGAGCCGCGGCAATCGACCGTCGCGACCGGTCAGGGCTGGATGGCCGCGCCGACGGGCCAGCCGCTGGCGTCGTCGGTAGCCCTGCCCAGGGTCGACCTGGCTTCGATCGCGACGCCGGCCCACGGCGTGCCGGAGCAGCGGCCGGCGCCGGCTCCCACCCCGGCCCCACAGCCGCCGTCGGCACCGTCGACGTCGACGAGCTGCCCTCGGTGCGGCGCGCCGGCCACTCCGACGGATCGCTTCTGCCGCACCTGTGGATACCGCATGGAGACAGCAGCGCCGGTGTCGACCACGCAGATCGCTGCTTTCAAGCTTCCACCGCCCGGCCTGCCCTCGCCCGTGCTCGGTGGCGTCGGCGGGCTGCCGCCGTTCGCGTCGCCGCCGCGCGGCTCGCCTGCACAGCCGGCCGCCACCATGGTCTTCGGCGCAGCCACGGCGGAGCGCGTCGCCAAGCTGGTGCTGGTGCGCGGGCAGAGTCAGTTCGGCAACCAATGGCGGCTGCAGGCGGCCGAAACCGTCCTTGGCCGCACCGACGGCGTGGTGCTGTTCCCCGACGACGCCGCGCTGGCGCCGCGCCACTGCCGCCTCTCGTGGCAGGGCACGGAGCTGTGGCTCACGCCGGAGCCGACCACCAACGGCGTGTTCCTGCGCGTGAACGTCCCAACCCCCATCGGCCCGGGCGACGAGGTGGTGGTCGGCGCGCAGCGCCTGCGCGTGCTGGCCGACGCCGATCGCCTGTTGCACATGACCTCGCCCGACCCGAGCACACGCGTGCTCGGCAGCGTGGTGCGGTCGGGGCCGGTCATCAGCTTGCTGCGCATCGCGCCCAACGCCGCCGAGCACGAGGTGTTTCACCGGCACCAGCGCGTGCTCACGCTCGGGCGCAACCGCTGCGACGTGAACTTCCCTCGGGATGGCTTCGTCTCGGAGCGCCACGCGCAGCTCACGCGCACCGATGAGGGGCCGCTCTTGCTCGAGGACCTGCGCTCGAGGAACGGCACCTATCTGCGCGCGCGCCGCCCGGTCAAGCTCGCGCACGGCGACCTGCTGTTGCTCGGTGACAAGGTGCTGCGCGTCGAGCTGCCGCGTTAGGCCCGCCGGCGCTCACTTGCAGCCGGTGATGTTCCGCAAGCTCGTCACCCTGCCGGCGCTGCCACCGCGTCGCTCGAACTCCGCCACGGCGCCGCACGCTGCTCCGTCGTTACCCGAACGGTGGGCGCACTGCGCGATGTACCAGAACGGATCTGCGAACGTCGGATCCTTCTTGGCCGCGGCCACGAACTTGTCGCCGAGATCCTGAGGGCACTGTGCCCTGCCGTCAGGTTCCATCGTCGAGTTGAACACCTTCACCGCGGCCTTGTGCAGGGCGGTGGCGGCAGCGCGGCCCCCGAGCGGCGGCGGCGGAGGCGGGGGTGGCGGCGGCTTCTTGCTGCCGGCGTCGACGACGTGCGCGGCCGTGCCGGCATCGGCCGCCGCGCGATCGATCGGCGGCACCTTGACGCCGGCGTCGAGTACGGGCGGCGGCGCGATCACGCCGGCGTCGAGCACGCGCAGCGCGCCCGCGTCGTGCGCCGCCGGGCCGACGGAGCCTGCGTCCGCCTCCACCTCGTCCTTGGGGGGCAACACGCCGAGCAGGTAGAGCGCGCCGACTGCAACCGCGAGCACGCCGACGAAGCTCGCCGCTGCGACCTTGAGCCCGCGGGCACCGCCCGCAGACGTGGCGGGCGCCGGATGCGGCAGCTCGACCACAGCGCCGACGTGGCCGGTCGGGGTCGGCGCCGTGCGTGTCGCCCCGGCGCCGGACGGGGGCGAGGCCCCCCCGGTCGCCGGCGTGCCGCCGCCCGCGGGCCCAGGCGAGCTCGGCCGCGGCTGCGACTGCGAGGGCTCGTTGAAGCTGCTGCCGCGCGCCGCCGACAGCGTACGCCCGAGAGCCTCGAGCTCCTCGGCCATCTCAGCCACGGTCCCGTAGCGCTTGCCCGCTTCCTTCTCCATCGCCTTGAGGATGATGGCCTCGAGCTGCGCGTCGACGTCGGGCCGGCGCTGCCGCGGCGGCACCGGCTTCTCGAGGATGTGCTTGGTGACGATGCCGATGGGCGTGTCGGCGGTGAAGGGCAGCTCGCCGACCGCGAGCTGGTACATGACGACGCCGAGCGCGTAGATGTCGCTGCGCGCGTCGAGTTGCAGGCCGCGCGCCTGCTCCGGGCTCATGTACTCGGGCGTGCCGCACACCATGCCCGCTTGCGTGAGCGCCTGCCCGCCGTCGGCGGCGTCCTGGATCTTGGCGATGCCGAAGTCGAGCACCTTGACGAAGTCACGCTGACCTCGCCGGTCCTCGACCATGATGTTCTCGGGCTTGAGGTCTCTGTGGATGACGTTCTGCTCGTGCGCCTCGGTGAGCGCCGAGCACACCTGCACCATGATGCGCGCGATGCGCTCGGCGGGCAGCGCGCCCTGCTTCTTCAAGACCGTGAACAGGTCTTGTCCCTGCAGGAACTCCATCGCCATGAAGACGACGCCGCCCTCGTCCTGGCCGAAGTCGATGATCTGGATGGAGTTCGGGTGGTTGAGGCGGCTCGCCGCCTTGGCCTCGCGCTGAAAGCGCTGCACGAGCTGCGGGTCTTCGCGGAACTGGTCGTGCAGCACCTTGACGACCACGGCCTTGTCGAGGCTGAGCTGACGGGCCTTGTAGACCTTGCCCATGCCGCCGACGCCGAGCAGCTTCTCGATGCGGAACTTGTGGGCGACCACCTTGCCCATCAAGGGGTCGGCGTCGGTGCCGAGCGTCTGCTGGCGCGGCTGCTCCGCGCCGCACTCCGGGCAGAAGCGCGCGTCGTCGCGGATGTCCGTGCTGCAGACGACACAACGCGCCAAGGACCGGCCTCCCGCCGCTCGGGGATAGCACGCGGCGAAGCCTTTCGGCACCTCGTACGTCTCAGGGTGTTCGCGTACCGTCACACTCTCGAGGGCCACCCGACGTGCTCGTGCTCTTGTGCCTGATCGCCGCGCAGGTGCCGCCGCCCGACCCCGCGGGCGTGCCACCGCCACCGCCCCTGCTCGCCGACGACCCCGCCGACGACCCCGCGCTTCCCACCACGGCGCCGACCGACACCGCGCCGACGGTAGCGCCCTCGCAGGCGCCCGCATCGCCACCGGATCCGCCGCCGCTGGTGGTCACCCGGCACGACGACGAGCTGCTGCCCCGGCCGTTGCGCGGTGGCCTGGCGACGGCCGCGGGCGCTGGGCTCGGCGCCGCGGCAGGAGCGTCCTTCCTGCTCTGGGGTGCGCTGGCGCCAGGCACGCCCGTGGCCGTGCTGCTGCTCGCTGCCGTGGCGACGCCTGCGCTGTCGGCGTTTCTCGCTGGCAGCCTGTTCGTGGCCTTCGCCATCGAGCGGCCCACCGTCGACGACTGGGGCATGGTGGCCGGCTGCACCGCCGTCGGCTGCCTGGCGCTCGGCCTGATCGTGCTCGGCGGCGCCGGCGGGCTCGGCTCCATCGGCACCGGCTGCGACGTGCCGTCCTCGTGCTGCGGCAGCACAACGCCAGCTTCGAGCAGCAGCCGCGGCGACGAGGGCGCCATCTGGGCGACCGCCGGCGGCGGGCTCGGCGCCGCCATCGGGCTCGGCGTCGGCGCGCTGGCCGCGCTGACCATGCTCGACGCCACGCCGAACGCCGCACTGGGACCGACGCTGGCGGCGAGCGCCGGTGCGGGCATGGTGATCGGGGCCCTCGCGGGCGGTGCGCTCGGCGGCGCCATCGCGGGCACGCGGGACGACGACTCGTTCGAGCGCGAGCAGGCTACGCGGCCGGCACCTGCGAGAGCAGGTAGGCCTCGATGAACTCCTGGATGTCGCCGTCGAGCACGGCGTCGACGTTGCCGACCTCGTGGCCCGAGCGCAGGTCCTTGGCCAGCCGGTACGGCGCCAGCACGTAGTTCCTGATCTGCGAGCCGAAGCTCGCCTCCATCTTGGCTGCCTCGGCCTTGTCCTTTTCCGCCAGGCGCTTCTTGACCTCGATGTCGTACAGGCGCGCGCGCAGCAGCTTCATGGCCAGCGCCTTGTTCTGGAGCTGGCTGCGTTCTTGTTGGCAGCGCTGGTAGATACCGGTCGGCTTGTGCAGGATCTGCACCGCCGACTCGGTCTTGTTGACGTGCTGACCGCCGGCGCCACCCGAGCGCATCGTCGAGATCTCGAGGTCGGCGGGGTTGATGTCGATGTCGATGTCGTCGGCGATCTCGGGCACCACCGAGACGCCGGCGAAGCTGGTCTCGCGCTTGCCCGAGAACGGCGACATGCGCACCAGCCGGTGCACGCCCTGCTCGGACTTCATGAAGCCGTAGGCGTTCTCGCCCTTGACCATGACGGTGGCGCTCTTGATGCCCGAGGGCTCGGCCGGGATGACGTCGACCACCTCGACGTCGAAGCCGTTTCGCTCGCCGTAGCGCTTGTACATGCGCAACAGCATCTCGGAGAACTCCTGCGCGTCGGCGCCGCCCTGGCCGACGTTGATGCCGAGGATGGCGTTGTTGCCGTCGTTCTTGCCGCGCAGCATGCGGCGCAGCTCGAGCGCGCGCACCTCGCGCGCCACTTTCTGCGTGTCGACGTCGAGGTCGCGCAGGGTCGCCTCATCCTCGCCCGCCATCTCGAGCAGCTCCGTCAGATCGGCGACGCCCTTGCTGGCGTTGGTGAAGGCCTTGATGGCGTTGTCGAGCTCGGTGCGCTCGCGCTGCACCGCCTGCGCCGCCTCGGGCTTCTCCCAGAAGTCGGGCGCGCTCATGCGGTCGTCCAGCTCGGCGATGCGCGCGGTCTTGTGCGCGATGTCGAGCGGCGCTTCGAGCGCAGCGACGCGCGCAGCGAGATCGTCGAGCGTGCGCTTCAAGTCTGCTGCCAGGTTCGCGGCCGAGGTTGCCATCGTGTCCGTTCGGTGGGTTCAGTGTCGGTCAGGGCGCGTCGGCCGCAAGGGGGCTTGGCGCCCCGTCGTCGAAGGCGAGCGGCGCCATGGCGCGCGTGTAGGCGGCGGCGCGCTTGCGCTGCGCCACGAAGAGCGCGACCCCGGCCGCCGTGGCGATGAGCATCCAGGGCGCGCCGAGCGGTGCGGCCAGCACGCCCACCACGGCCGCGAGCACGCCGACCGTGAGCTGCGCCTTTCTTCCCCAGGGGCGACCCGAGAGCGCGCCGACGCCGACCAAGAGGCCGGCGAGCACGGTGAGCAGCGCGCGCGTGGCGTTGCCCTCGTCGCCCATGACGCCGGGCACGAGCAGGAAGTAGCCGGCGCCGGCGGTCGCGAGCAGCAGGCCCACGGCGCCGAGCACGTTGTCGAGCCGCGGCCGGGCGCGCGCCAGCACGTCGCGCCCGAGGATCGCGTACAGCCACGCGAGCAGCACCGCGAGCACGCACGGCAAGGAGAGCCACTCGCCGAGCAGCGCATACAGCGTCCAGGAGTTGGCGAGCGGCACCTCGGCCACCACGGCGCGGTCGGTGTAGATGGCGGTGACGTCGTGCAGGCGGCCTCGCGTGTCCACCCACCCCGACTTGCCGGTGTTGGCGGCGCGCACCACCGGCATGCCGCTCTCGATGGCGCGCAGCGCGTAGAACAGCAAATGCTGCGTGGGCGCGCCCGAGATGCCGTACCAGCCGTCGTTGGTGACGTTGACGTGCAGCGTGGCGCCGGCGTTCTTGAGCGCGCGCGAGATCTCGGGGAAGACACCCTCGTAGCAGATGGTGACGCCGAGGCTCAGCTCGCGCGCCTGGCCGCGATCGTCGGTGTAGCGCACGGGCACCGCGCGCCACACCTCGCCCGGCACGGTGCCGCCGATGGGCACGAGCTGGCGCACGATGGCGCCAAACGGCCACGGCACGTACTCGCCGAAGGGCACCAGGTGCTTCTTGTCGACGCGCGCTTCGACCTTCAGCTCTGGCCCGAGCACGAAGGCGCTGTTGTGGCGCGCCTCGGTGCGCTTGCCGTTCACCGTCACGGGCTCGTAGGCGACCGCGCCGATTACCGCCGCTTTGGGCATCGCGTGGCCGGGCGCCACCACCCGCGCCTCCTCGAGCGTCTTCAGATCGCGGCGCAGCCGCAGCGGGAAGGCCGCCTCGGGCCACACCACCAGCTCGGCGCCTTTGGCGAGCGCCTCGTCGGTGAGCGTGTGGTAGCGCTCGAGGATCTTGCGGCCGGTCCAGGCCTCGTGGTTGCGGATGCCCTGCTCGATGTTGCCTTGCAGGAGAGCCACCTTCACCGTCGGCCCACCGGTCGGCTCGCCGGCCAGGCGCGCGGCGCCGAAGCCCACCCAGGCGATCAGCACCGCGAGCACGGTGATCAGCGGTGCGCGCCGCTGCCGCCGGCGCGCGATCACCTCGGCGAGCGCCGCCCCGACCAGCGCCGCCAGCAGCACCAGGCCGTGCACGCCCGCCAGCGCCGCCGCCTGCGCGAACAGCGGCACCGTGGAGAAGGAGGTGCCGACGTTTGCCCAAGGAAAGCCGCCGAGCGGCCCGAAGTTGCGCAGCGTCTCCACCGCCGTGAGCGCGACCGGGAACACCAGCCACATTGGCAACGGGTAGCCGCGCAAGGTCAAGCGGCCGGCGAGCACGCGCGTGATGGCGTAGGCAGCCGCCACGTAGGCCGCCATGGCCGCCGTAAGCACCGACAGGATCAGCCAGCTCACCACCAACGGGATGCGTCCGAACACCACCATGGCGACGACGAGCCACTGCAAGTTGATGGTGAACTGTACGAAGGACGCGAGGAAGCCGAGCCAGTAGGCGCGCTTGGGGCCCGTGCCGCGCAGCGCGAGCAAGATGGGCACGAAGCCGACCAGCGCCAGCAGGCCGGTCAAGCCCGAGCGATCGACCGGCTCGTCAGCGAGCGCCTCGATCACCAGCGGTTGGCTCAGGCCGAGCAGCACCCCGGTGGTGAGCGCCAGCAGGAGCTGACGGCCCACCGGGTGGGCGCCTGGCGGCGGTGGCTCGGGCGAGACGCCGGGCGCCGCGCTGGACGCCACGCTCGTCGGCGCGCTTTTCGACGTGCCCATCCGGGCGAGTTATACGACAGGTCACGTCGATGAAAGAGGCTCGCCGCCACCCGCTGGTCGCGATCGCCGCGCTCGCGCTCACCGCCCTCGCGGCGAGCGGGTGCGCGCACACGGTCGTCATCGAGACCGAGCCCATCGGCGCCGCCGTCACCATCGACGGCGAGTACGTCGGCAACGCGCCGATCATCACCCAGCAGCGCACGTCGACGGGCGGGCGCCTGCGCGTGCAGGTGTCGGCGGACGCGTACCAGACCGAGGACGTGGTGGTGACCCAGAGCGAGTGGTTCTGGTGGCCCGCCATCATCGCCGCGACACCGCTGCTCGGGCTCGGCGTGGTCTGGGTGCCGTTCGCCGGCCCGGTGATCACGTTGGTGTGGGCAGCGGTGACGAGCCCCACCTTGCTCGCGCTCGCCTTCATGCAGCGCTACCCCGACCGCGTGTTGATCCGGCTGCGTCCAAAGCTGGTCGGCGGCCTGCCGCAGCCAACCGACACCTGGCTCATCCCGGACGACTACGACCCGAATCCGCCGCCCCTGCCCGACGAGCGGGACGCACCAAACCCTGACGTCGTCGAGCCGCCCAAGCCGCCGCCCGACGCCGTCCCCACACCCTACTGACCTCCCATCCACCACACCCTGTCCCCGTCGGAATCCATGCCGCGCCACCTCTCCGGAATCCAGCCCTCGGGTCTGCCGCACATCGGCAACTACTTTGGCGCCATCGCGCAACACGTCGAGGTGTCGATGACGGCCGACCCGGCGGCCAAAGACGCGCTGTTCTTCATCGCCGACCTGCACGCGCTGACGTCGCTGCACGAACGCGCGGAGCTCGAGCAGCACGTGCGCTCGATCGCCGCCAGCTACCTGGCGCTCGGCCTCGACGCCGAGCGCGCCGTGTTCTTCCGTCAGAGCGACGTCCCCGAGGTGACCGAGCTGATGTGGTTGCTCATGACCGTCACCGGCATGGGGCTGCTCGAGCGCGCGCACAGCTACAAGGACAAGACCGCGCGCGGCCTGCACGCCAACGTCGGCCTGTTCACCTACCCGGTGCTGATGGCGGCCGACATCGTCATCTACGACGCGGACGTGGTGCCGGTGGGCCACGACCAGATCCAGCACGTCGAGATGACGCAGGACATGGTGACGCACTTCAACACGGCGTTCGGCGGCGAGTTCCTGCGGCGGCCCGAGTGGCGTCTGTCGCCCACGCCCAAGGTCCCCGGCAAGGACGGCGCCAAGATGTCGAAGAGCTACGGCAACGACATCTGGATCTTCGAGGAGGGCAAGGCGCTCAAGAAGAGCGTCAACGGCATCGTCACCGACTCGCGACCGCCCGAGGAGCCCAAGGACCCGGACGGCATCACCAGCTACGCCATCCTCGAGCTGTTCCTGGACGAGGCAGAGCGCGCCGACTGGCGCGCACGCATCACCAAGGGCGGCGTCGGCTATGGCCACCTCAAGGGCGCCATCATCGAGAAGATGGACGCGCGCTTCGGCGAGGCGCGGCATGTCTATCGCGAGCTGCTCGAGTCCGAGGCCGGCATGAGGCGGCTCGAAGAGACGCTGGCGCGCGGCGCGTCCCTGGCGCGGCCGATGGCGCAGACGACGCTCGCGCGCTGCTTCGACGCCGTGGGCATGGGCAACGCCGCGCGTCGGCTCCGTCGGTGATGATGATGTTGACTTGCACCCGCCGTTGCACCGACAACCAGCCTCGACTCATCGTTTCCGTCGTGGGGCCGTCATGATCAAGTGTCCGAACTGCGCACGCGACAACGCGGACAACTTCAACTTCTGCCTCGACTGCGGCTACGACCTGAAGGCGCTGCGCGACGCCTTCTCGCCCTCGACGGTGGCGCCGTCGAGCCCGCCGCCACCGCCGCCGCGCTCGCCGTCCACCAGCGGCGTGCCCTCGCCCATCGCACCTCCGAGCGCACCTCCGAGCTCAGCGGCGACCGCGTCGACGAGCGCGCCGGCGGCCGTGGCGCCGAGCCCGGCGCCGGCGAGCATGAGCGGCACCTTCGGTGGATCGGCGCTGCCGGCTGCGACGCTGCCGGCAGCACCCACGGGTTGGCCGCCGGCGCCCAGCTCCCCGTCGGCGGCCCCGCCGGTGAGCCGCCCAGTGGCGCCGCCCGCCGCGTCCGCGCCACCGACACTGCCGCCCGTGCCCCCGGCGCGCCCGCAGGGCGCGCCGCCGTCGCCGGTGACCATGCCGCCGGCCGCGGCACCGGCCGCGCCGCCGGCGACCTTGGTCGCGCCGCCCTCGATGAGCGCGCCGCCGACGGCCGCGGTGCCGACCACCATCGCGCCGCAGCCCGCCGCCGGCCTCCCGTGCCCCTCGTGCGGCTACAGCAACGCCAGCACCGTGAAGTTCTGCGGCGAGTGCGGCAAGCGCCTCGACGGCGCCAGCGCCGTGCCGGCCGCCGCCGACGGCCCACGCACCATGTTCATGCACGCCGCCTCGAGCGGCCCGGTGGTGCGCGAGCCGATCTGCCGCCTGGTCACCATCGACCAGACCGGCCGCGAAGGGATGACCTTCACGCTGCGCACCGGCGACACCGTGTGCGGGCGCACCAACGGCGTGGTGCTGTTCGACGACCCGTACGTCTCGCCCACGCACTGCCGCTTCGTCTTCACGAGCGGCCGGCTGCACGTGCACGACCAGGGCAGCTTGAACGGCGTCTACCTGCGCGTCGGCGCCGACCGCACGCTGGCGGACGGCGACTACCTGCGCGTCGGCCGCCAGCTCTTTCGCTTCGAGAGCCTGGCGGGCGCCGCCCTCCAGGTGCAGCGCGTCGACGGCGACGACTCCACCGTGTGGGGCAGCCCCCACCCAGGCGCGTTCGGTCGCCTGATCCAGATCCTCGACGACGGTCGCACCGGCGAGATCCGGCTGTTCTCGGGCGATCGTTGCCAGCTCGGCCGCGAGCACGGCGACATCGTGATCCCTTCGGACGGCTTCATCTCCGGCAAGCACTGCGCCTTCCTGCGGCAGGGCGCCGACGTCGTGCTGCAAGACCTCGGCTCCTCCAACGGCACCTACGTGCGCGTGCGCGGCGAGGCCGAGGTCGCCAACGGCGACTTCCTGCTGGTCGGCAACCAGATGCTGCGGGTCGAGATCGTGTGACGCTGGCGGAGACCTTCTCCGAGGCACTGGTGCGCGCGGCCCGCTCGCCGGCGTGTGAGCGCGTCTTGGTGGTCGGCGCCTCCTCCGAGGTCGCCAGACGGCTGCGCGGCTTCCGCGCCAAGACCCTGTTCGCGCTGCACGACGCCAAGCAGGCGCGCGCGCTCGAAGCCGCCGGCTTCGCGGTGCTCGCGGTTCCCGACGTCAAGGGTTCCCGCACCGACCGCCTGAAGAGCGCGGTGGTCGCGGCCACCAACGCGGGGTTGATCGCGGTCGACGAGCGCGTCGCCTGCGCCATCGTCCGAGACGACGGCGAGCTCGACATGCTGATGCACTTCACCGCGCGTGAGGTGGCGGCCGAACACGCCAGCTTGCACGTCGGGCGCCTGACCACGCGCATCGACGCGTCGCTGCTCGAGGTGTTGGTCGACCTCGCGCTGCGCATCGGGCGCGAGGGCTACGAGGGGCGCCCGGTCGGCACCCTCATCGTCGTCGGCGACTCGACCAAGGTGATGGAGCAGAGCGCGCCGCTCACCATGAACCCGTTCCAGGGCTACTCCGAGCAGGAGCGCAACCTGTTCGACCCCGAGGTGCGCTCGGCCGTGCGCACCTTCGCCATGCTCGACGGCGCCTTCGTGGTCCGCGAGGACGGCGTGGTGCTGGCCGCCGGCCGTCACGTGCGCGTGGCCGCGGAGCCGACCGAGCTGCACCTGGGTTACGGCGCGCGCCACGTCGCCGCCGCAGCCGTGACGTTGCAGAGTGAGGCCATCGCCATCGCGGTGTCGCAGTCGTCGGGAAAGGTGCGCCTCTTCGACAAGGGCCACCTGATCCTGGAGCTCGAGCCCGGCGGCCGCCGTGCCGCACCCCCTGCGCCGGAGCCGCTGCCGAAGCCGCGACGCGCGCGCCGCCGCGTGACCAGCGACACGTCCACCTGAACCCCGGTAAATCGCCCAGCGCCCCCATCGTCAACCTCGCCAGCACTGGAGCCGCGCATGCGCATCACGCCCGCCGCCCTCACCCTTGCTCTCGCGTTCGCCGCGCTGCCGGCGGTGACCTGGGCCACGCCCGCGTGGGCAGCCGACGACAAGGCGCCCGCCGCGCCGGGCGCTAATGACGACGACGACGACGACGACCCGACGCTCACCCCCGAAGAGCGAAAGAAGCGCGCCATCGAGCGTGCGAAGGAGAAGGCGAAGGCCAAAGAGCGAGCACGGGATAAGAACAAGAGCGGCGACGGCAAGGACGACGACAAGGATGACGACAAGAAGGACAAGGACGCCGACAAGATCAAGAAGCGCGAGCCGGGCGACGATGACGATGACAAGGACCCGGGCGACCGCGTGCGCCGCGGCAAGGACGACCTGCCGAAAAAGGTGATCGTGCCGCCCCGGAAGGGCAAGCGCCCGGGCGACGACGATCGCGACGACGACCGCGACCGCGGCGGCGACGACGACGACGATGACCGCGATCGCCCGCCGAAGCCACCGCGCCCGAAGAAGCCGCCCCCGCCTGACGAGCGGCACGACCGTGGTCCCGGCGGTGGCGGTGGCGGTGGCGGCGGTGGCGGAGGGTGCTGCGGCGGCGCCACGGCGGCGCTCGGCTGTGGCGGCGCCATCGTCGGCGGCGTCGGCGGCCTGCTCGCCGGTGCGGCCATCGGCGCAGGCATCGGCTACTTCATGGCGCCCGGCGATCCGCCCACGCCCGCCGACCAGGCCGTCGCGACCGGCACGGGCGCGGTCGCCGGTGGCGTCATCGGCGGCTTCTTCGGCGGCGTGGTCGGCTTCGGCATGGGCATGGCCATGGCGGGTGCGTTCGGCGCGGAGTGATCAGCGGAGGAAGCGCGCCCGCGACAGCACCATGGCGTTGATCTCGTAGTAGCCGCCGTCCGCCCAATGCCAGCCGTAGCGGCCGTCGTCGACGAAGCCGAGCTTGCGATAGAGCGCGATGGCGGGGGCGTTGAACGCGAACACGCCGAGGCGCACCTCCTCGAGGCGCAGCTCGTCGAAGGCGACGCCGAGCAACTGGTGGAACGCGGCGGTGCCGACGCCCCGCCCGCGCGCGCTCACCTCGCCGATCTCGATGAAGCACTCGGCGCTGGTGGCGCCCTGGCGCCAGTCCTTGATGCCGATGTTGCCGACGTGCACGCCGGCGAGCTCGATGGCGTAGCTGCGCCGTGAGGGCTCGTGCACCAACGTCTGCAGGTAATGGTCGGCCTCGGGGACGGTGTAGGGCATGAGCGGCCCATGCTCCGGCCCGGGCACCACGACCGTGAAACGGATCAACGCGGGATCGGCCATCCAGCGTCGCACGCTGGCCGCATCCGACATGGTGAGCGGGCGGAGCCTGACCTGCCCTTCACGACGACCCTCGGCGACCGACTGCGTGGTCACGCCGCGAGCCTACCTCGGTGGCCGTGCTGCCGGCGACGGCACGGCGCAGCGTGGGGAGCGTCACCGGCGCGGCGCCACGGGAAGTGTGCGAGCCATGGGCGCGTTTGCTATCTACCAGGGAGCCCGACCTCGAGGGCGGACGGAGGGACCATGCTGCTGATCGCGATCCTGCTCTCGCTCGCCTCGTTCGTTGCTGCGCCCACCATCGCCGCGCGCGTCATGGGGTTGCAGGGCGGCCTCGGCAAAGGCGCGTTGGTCGGCCTGGTCACGCTCGGGCTCTTGCAGCTCACCGGCCTGGTCGCGTCGTTCCTGGGTCCGCTCGGCGACCTCTTGTCGATGATGTTGTTCCTGGCGGCCTGGTACCAGACCATCAAGGTCGTGCACGGCACCGACCCGGCGCGCACCATGGTCTTCATGTTCTGGCACTTCTTCTTCGTGCTCTTGGCCGCGTCCTTCATCGCCATCATCATCGGCCCCGGCAGCATTGGCTGGTGGTGGCACGGTTGACTTGCTGAGGAGGCGCCCTGCCCCATCCGCTGTATGGTGGAGTGGTGAGCCAGCATCCCGAGCTTCCCGACCCGTCCTTTACCCCGATCGATCGTGACCTCCTCGCGGCGCTCGACGCCGACGAGGAGGGCATGCTCGAGGCACAAGACGCCATCTACACCAACCGCGACCTCGACCTCGCCCACATCAAGGCGGTCGGGTTCGACATGGATTACACGCTGGCCATCTACCAGAAGCAGCCGATGGAGCAGCTGCAGTATGACCTGACCCTGGACCGCCTGATCGGGGGCGCCGGCTACCCGAACGAGATCCGCGCGCTCAAATACGACCCCACCTTCATCGTGCGCGGCCTGATCCTCGACAAGCGAAACGGCCACCTGATCAAGATGGACACGCACGGCCGAGTGGCGCGCGTGTTCTACGGACGCCGACGCCTGACCGAGGACGAGATTCGCGAGAGCTACAAGAACGCCAAGATCCGGCTGTCGTCGACGACGTTCGCGTCGGTCGACACGCTGTTCTCCATGCCCGAGGCGTGCCTGTACGCCAACCTGATCGACTACTTCGAGGCGAAGAAGAAGGAGGGCAAGCCGCTCGGGCCGGTGGCGCTGCCCAACACCGCCGAGGTGCAACTGCTCGGCCACCTCAACACCTGGAAGCTGTTCGACGACGTGCGCAACGCCATCGACGACATCCACCGCGACGGCACGCTCAAGAACATCATCATGGCCGACCTGCCGGCCTACTTCGTGGTCGACCCCGGTCTGCCGCTGGCGCTGCACAAGCTGCGCTCGTCGGGCAAGAAGCTGTTCCTGCTGACCAACAGCTTCTGGGTCTACACGCATGCGGTCATGACCTACCTGCTCGGCGGCCAGCAGCGCGAGTACGCCTCGTGGCGGCAGTACTTCGACGCCGTCATCGTAGGCGGTCGTAAGCCGCGCTTCTTCACCGAGCGCGATCCGTTCCTCGAGGTGGCCCCGGTGGAGGGCGCCGAGCAGGTGCTCGGCGAGGTCAACGCGGAGCGCTTCGAGCGCGGCCGCGTCTATCAGGGTGGCAACATCGAGGCGTTCGAGCGCATGGCGGCGGCGCAGGGCGAGGAGATCCTTTACGTCGGCGACCACATCTTCGGTGACATCCTGCGAAGCAAGAAGGACAGCCGTTGGCGCACCTGTCTGATCGTCGAAGAGCTGGAGGACGAGGTGAAGGGCTCGCTGTCGAGCGGCGGCACGATCGAGCAGCTCACCGCCATCGACGACCGCCGCCACGCCATCGACGACCTGCTCGGCCAGAAGCGCGCGCTGCTCGACCGCATGGAGACGTCGATCGGGCTCGGCAACGGCATCGGCGCCGAGCTGCGGCCGCGCCTGGAGGAGGCGGCCAAGCGCCTGCGCAAGGAGATCGACGTCGCCAAGCGCTCACTGCGCGCACTCGACCGCGAGGCGCACGAGATCCAGGAGCACCTCGACAAGCACTTCAACGTCTGGTGGGGCCGGCTGCTCAAGAGCAACAACGAGCTGTCGCGCTTCGGTGCGCAGGTGGAGCTCTACGCCGACACCTACACGTCGAAGGTCTCGAACTTCCTGCGCTACAGCCCGGTGCACTTCTTCCGCGCGCCGCGCGAGCTGATGAGCCACGACGTCGCCATGGCCAAACGAGGGGCCATGCGCTGAGTTGCCTGAGGCGTCAGGTCGCCAGGCGCACTTCCACGAAGCGCTGCATCTTCTTCAGGCCCTGCACCTGGATCTGACGCACGCGCTCGCGCGAGAGCTGGTAGCTCTTGCCGATCTCCTCGAGGGTCTCGTCGTCGCCGTGCTCGAGGCCGAAGCGGCGCGTGATGATGTCGACCTCCATGGGGCTGAGCTTGGTCAGGCAGCGGCGCACCCAGCGCTCCTCGTCCACCTGGATGACGCGCTCGTCGGGCAGGTCGTCGTCGGCGTTGCAGATGACCTCGCCGAGCGTGCGCTCCTCGTCGTCGCCCACGGGGTCGTCGAGCGACTGCGGCTCGCGCGGCACCGCGCGCAACACCTCCTCGAGCTTCTCGCGCGGCGTGCACAGCTCCTTGGCCAGCTCGTCCACCGTCGGGTCGCGGCCGAGCTGCCGCTGCAGGTCGCGCGTCGCCTTGGCCAACTCGCGGCGCGCGTCGAACACGTGCACCGGCAGACGCACCTGCGCGCCCTTGTTCATGATGGCGCGCTCGATGGCCTGGCGGATCCACCAGTGCGCGTACGTCGAGAAGCGGAAGCCCTTGCGGTGATCGAAGCGGTGCACGCCCTTGATGAGACCGAGGTTGCCCTCTTGGATGAGGTCGATGAGCGGCAGCCGGTAGTGGTGGAAGCGGCGCGCCACGCTCACCACCAGGCGCAGGTTGGCGCGCACGAAGCGGTTGCGCAGCTCGAACGCGCCCTTGCGTAGCGCGCGCGCCTCACCGACGAGCGAGCGCCGCGTACCGGTATCGGCGCTCGCGATCGCCTGATCGATCAAGTGCCGATCGTCGTCGAGGTCGCGCAGCGCCTCGGCGGCGCGCTCGAGCTCGTCGGCCGGCGAGGCGGCGCGCAGCTGCGCGAGCAGGCCACGCGCGGCCTCGTCGAGATCGTGCAGCAGCGGGTGGGCAGCGATGAACGCGCGCACCTCCGCGACGCCGAGCAGGCGCTGCCAGCAGCGCACCTCGGCGTCGCGGAACCGGCTCGCCAGATCCCGCTCGTCCTCGGGGGACAACAGCGGCACCTTGCCGAGCGAGCACAGGTACTCGGAGAGCAGCTCGTCCCTGCCCGGGTCGCGGCGCGCCTTCTTGGCGGTCGGCTTGAGCAGCGGCGCCGGCCGCGTGCGCCGCGGGCGCGCGTCGAGGCGCGCGTCGAAGCGGGCCGGGGTGCGCTCGCCGCTCCTGTCGGCGGTGCGCGCCTGCAGCGCGCGCTCGTCGGCCAACAGCGCGGCTGCGTCGAGGTCGATGAGCTGGCCGGTCGGCTGGGATCCGCGCGCCTTTTTGACGGTGCTGGTCATCGCTCCTCCGTGGTCCGCGCGGGCCGACCAGGAGGAGCACAGCAAGACCTTTGCCGGCGCTCGGAGCGCTAACGTGCGCCGTGTAGGTCCGTGTCGGCACCGCCGTCCGCGAAGGCGGCGTCGACCAGGAGCGGGCCGAAGACGGCGTGCAGCACCACGGAGGCAAAGGCGCCCTTGGTAAGCGAAAATGCCAGCGCCACCCCGTCCTCGGTGCGCGTGCAGGCCACATCGGAGGGCCAGAGCACCGCCGCGCGGCGCGCGCCCACCTCGAACGCGGGATGTGCGCGCAGCGCCTCGGCGTCCACACCAAGACGTACGAGCGACCGCGACTCTCGTGTCAGGGCCTCGCGTTGTGCAGATCGCATGCCGGCACCGACCAGCGGGCCGGCGACGACGACCTCGCGCGCCGCCGCTCGGACCCCGTCGGTCGCCGCGTCGGTGCAATCGAACGGGGCGCAGTTCGGCAGCTTCCACAGCACGTCGCCGTCCTGCGGCGTGCGCCAGGTGCCGTCGTCGACGCGGTCGGCGAGCCAGGCGTTGAAGATGGCCGACTGCACCACGCTCACCCAGTAGGTCTCCTTGCGCGAGCGCGCGCGCTGGCGACGCGCCACGAAGCGCTCGGCCTGGCGCAAGCTCTCGTCCCTTGGGCCGAAGCGCTGCGCGCCGAACAGGTTGGGGATGCCGTCTTCGACGAGCGCGAGGCGCGCCGCCAGCGCGACCTCGTCGACGTCGCCGGCCAGCCGCACGGTGAAGGCGTTGCCGCGCAGGTGACCCAGGCGCAGCTTGTTCTTGTGGCGCGCATGCTCGAGCACGCGCACGCCCATCGCCTCCACGTCGGCGATGCGGAACGCGCCGGCCTGGTCTTGCAGCGCGCGCGCGGGCACGCTCAGCCATTGGCGTGAGACGGCGCGTTCGTCCTTGCGTCCGGCGTAGCCGACGTCGTGCTCGCGCAGGCGGAAGCGCGCGCACAGATCGCGCACCACGGCGCTGGTCGAGCGCTCGCGCTTCTCGATCTTGAGGTAGAGGTGCTCGCCCTCGCCGCACGGCAGGTAGGCCGGCAGCTCGTCGACCACGAAGTCGTCGGCGCGCCCGCGGAACACCACGGGCGCGCGCGCGGCCGGCGCCGAGGCCGGCAGCGCGCGCAGCAGTGGCTCGAACGAGTAGCCCGGCAGCGCCGCGCTGAAGGGGCCTGACGGCTCCGCCGACGTCGTGGTCACGCCGACGGCGCTTCCAGCTCCTTGAGCCGGGCCTCCAGCTCGGCGATGCGCTCCTCGAGGCGCCGCGCCTCGCGGAACTCGCCGAAGCGCTCGAGCGCGCCCTTGATGCTCTCGTCGACGCGGGCGTCCAGCTCGGCCTTGTTGTGGTCGATCTTGCCGCGCGCCTCGCCGAGCACCTTCTTGGCCTCCTCGGCCGAGAGGGCGCCGAATTCCACCAGGCGCTGCAACAGCCCCTGCGTGCCCTTCTCGTCGGTGGCGTAGGCGCCGACGGTCTTCATCCAGGCGTCGCGCAGGCGACGCGACAGCGGTTCACCGGTCTCGCGTTGGTTTCCGTCCGACATGCTGCCTCCATGGTAGGTCGCCGAGGTCACCGGCGTCACGCGGGCTTGATGGCGCTGACGGTCACGACCGCCGCGGGTGTTCCGCCCTGCCCGGCCTTGCTCTTGCGCACCAGACCGAGCCGGTCGAGCGCCGCATCCAGCTCGCGCTCGGCGAGCGCCGGCACCTTGGCGGACACGTCGGTCGCCCGCTTGGCGATGCGCTCCGCGGCGGTGCCCTTCACGCGACGCTGGACGAACGCCAGCAGGCGGGCGGGTGCACGGGCTGCGGGCGCGCCGGCAGCGGCCTCGACCGGGGCCGTGGCGGCGGGCGCCGGCTCGGCAGTGGGCTCCACGGCGGCAGCCGGGGTGGCGGTGGGTGTCTGCTCGACGCGGGCGGTCTTCGATTGCTTGCTCATGATGGCCTCCTTTTGGCGCGATGCGTCAATACTACTCATGACGCACCGTGTCGACAAGCCTGATCCGCCGTAGGTCGGCCCCCTGCGCGCGGTTCCGTGCTAGGACGCCCCCGCTTCCCGACGCCGGACGGGCCGCGTCGGCCCCACCCCCCGCGCGCACGGACAGGACCAGACATGGCGAACCCGACCGCGACCTTCGACACCACGCTCGGCAAGTTCAAGGCCGAGATCTTCCTCGACCAGATGCCCGTCACCGCCAAGAACTTCCTCGATCTGGCGAAGGGCGGCTTCTACAACGGCCTGCACTTCCACCGCGTCATCAAGGACTTCATGATCCAGTTCGGCTGTCCGTACTCGAAGGACCCGAACAGCTCGCGCGCAGGCACCGGCGGCCCGCCGCACGGCAACATCCAGGACGAGTTCACCGCCAAGCTGTCAAACGAGCCCGGCACGTTGGCGATGGCCAACACCGGCCGCCCGAACAGCGGCGGCTCGCAGTTCTTCATCAACGTCGTGCACAACAGCTACCTCGACTGGTTCACACCCGGACAGTCGAAGCACCCGGTGTTCGGCAAGATCATCGACGGCATGGACGTGGTGAAGGCCGTCGAGACCACGCCGGTGCAGAAGCCGGGCGATCGGCCGGTCACGCCCATTTGCGTCAAGCAGATCATCGTCGAGGGGTACTGAGATGAAGTCGTCGTCGTTGTTGTGCGCGCTCGCCGTTGCGGGCGCGTTGATCGCGTCCAGCTCGTGCTCCGCCAAGGAGCTGGAGGAGAAGAACCAGCAGCTCACGGAAGACCTGGGCAAATGCCAGGACAACCTGAAGAGCGCCGAAGCGGCCAAGCGCAACCTCGAGAAGCGCCTGGCCCAGTCGAGCACGCCGCCGGCGCCCGCCGTCAACGTCGAGGAGACCGCCAAGGCGCTCGGCCTCAAGCCGGGCGACAAGCTCTACGCCACCTTCGACACCTCGATGGGGGCCATGGTGGTCGAGCTGTTCTGGGACAAGGTGCCGAACACCGTGACCAACTTCGTGCAGCTCGCCGAGGGCACCAAGGAGTGGACCGACCCGAAGAGCGGCAAGCAGGTGAAGAAGCCGCTCTACGACGGCACCATCTTTCACCGCGTCATCCCCGACTTCATGATCCAGGGCGGCGATCCGCTCGGCAACGGTACGGGCGGCCCCGGCTACAAGTTCGCCGACGAGTTCAACCCCACGCTGCGCCACGACGGCCCCGGCGTGCTGTCGATGGCCAACAGCGGCAGGAACACCAACGGCTCGCAGTTCTTCATCACCGAGAAGGCGACTCCCTGGCTAGACGGAAAGCACAGCGTTTTCGGCAAGGTGACCGAAGGATCTGATCTGATCCCGAAGATCACTCGCGTGGAAAAAGCCAAGGACGATCCCTCCGGCTCCAAGCCGGCCAAGGACCTCATCCTCAAGCGCGTGCTGATCGGTCGGGGCGCCCCGAAGAAGTGAGGGCGCTCGCGCTCTTCGGCCGCCCCGCGCTGGCGCTGTTCGCCGGCGCCGGGCGGGTGATCGCCTTCGCGCCACCGGCCGCGCTGCGGGCGCTCGGAAGCGGCCACGGCGCCCGCGCCGCGGTCTCGCAGGCGGTCTCGATCGTGGCGCGCTGCGCGGCGCCGGTGGTGCTCGTGTGCGGGCCCATTGGCGCCATGCTGGCCCTGCAAGGGTTGACGCTGATGCGTACCTTTGGGGTCGAGCGGGCGCTCGCCCCTTTGTGCGTCGCCACCATCGTGCGGGAGCTGGCGCCCGGCTTCGCCGCCGTGGTGGTGGCCATGCAGGGGGGCGCGGGCATTGCCGCCGAGCTTGGGGCCATGCGCGCGGCCGACGAGCTGGATGCGCTCGAGGTCATGGGCATCGATCCGCGCGCCGAGGTGGCCGGCCCGCGCATCCTCGGTGCGGCGGTGGCGGCGCCGCTGTTGAACGGCCTGGCGATGCTGTGCGGCGTCGTTGGCGCCTGGGTGATGGCCGTGCCCATCCTCGGCGTGCCCAACACGCTCTTCCTCGGCACCGCGCTCGACGGCGTCACCGCGGCCGACGTCTGGTTGTCGGCCGCCAAGACCGTGCTGTTTGGCGCCGCGCTCGGCGCCGTGTGCGCGAGCGCCGGCTTCTTCGCCGAGCGCTCGGCGGCAGGCGTGGGGCGCGCGGCCAACCGCGCCGTGGTCGCCTCCGTCATTCTGGTCCTGGTCTTCAACTACCTATGTAACACTGCGATCTTCGGGCTTCGCGGCGGGGCGCTCGCGCTGTGAGCGGCGCGCGTCCTGCCCGCTCCCGTGTCGCCGGCGCGCTCCTCGACGCGGCCGCGGCCGCCGCCTTCTGGCCGCGTGCCGCGGGCGCCACGCTGCGCGGGCCGCCGCTCGTCGACACCGTGCTGCTGACGCTGCGCCTGGTCGTCACCTCGGTGCCGGTGGTGTTCGCCGTGACGTTCTTCTCGGGCGCCATGCTGACGGTGCAGGCCGCCGCGTCGCTGGCGCCCTTTGGCGGCGGCGCGCTCGCAGGTATCGCGGTCGGCTTCGGCGGCATCCGCGAGGTGTTCCCGCTGCTCGCGGCCGCCTCGGTGGCGGCGCGCTCGGGCGCTGAGATCGCCTCCCAGCTCGCCACCATGCGGGTCACCAAACAGATCGAGGCGCTCGAGGTGATGGGGCTCGACCCGCTGCGCCTGCTGGTGGGGCCGCGCATCGTCGCCGCCGTGGTCGGCACGCCCGTGTGCGTGCTGGTCGGCTGCGGCGCCGGCATGCTCGGCGCGCAGGCCATTGGCGCCTGGCAGCTCGGCCTCGACCGCGGCGCCATGTGGAGCAACCTGTGGAGCGGCATCGTCGCCGCCGACCTGGTCGTCGGAGCCCTCAAAGGGCTCGTGCTCGGCTTCTTGCTCGGCGCCGTCAGCGCGCGCGAGGGCCTGGTGGCCGGAGCGGGCGCACGCGGCGTGGGCAGTGCGACCAACCGCGCCGTCATCCGCGCGCTCGTGGTGGTCTCGTGCGCCAGCCTGGCGCTGTCGAGCGCCATCTACGGCAGGCTCGCCGGATGAGCGACAGCACCATCCCCGACAGCGCCGCCCCCGAGCATACCGGCGGGCCGGCCGTGCTGCTCGAGCACGTCGCCAAGCGCTTCGGCGATCACGCGGCCATCGACGACGTCACGCTGGCCATTCCGCGCGGGCGCATCACCGCGCTGCTCGGCCCGTCGGGCAGCGGCAAGAGCACGCTGTTGCGCCTGATCACCGGTTTGTCGCGCCCCGACGCCGGCAGCGTGCGCGTGCTCGGCGAGGAGCTGTCGACGCTGCCGCGCGGTGGCTTGCTGAAGCTGCGTCGGCGCATGGGCATGCTGTTTCAGGACAACGCGCTGTTCCAGTCGCTCACCGTCGTCGACAACGTGGCCTTCCCGCTAGTGCGTGTGGCGCGCGTGCCCACCGCCGAGGCCAAGCGACGGGCGCTCGCGCTGCTCGAGCAGGTCGGCCTACCCGGCCTCGGGGAGCGTCGCCCCGACGAGCTGTCGGGCGGGCAGAGAAAGCGCGTGGCGCTGGCGCGCGCGCTCGCGCTCGAGCCCGAGGTGGTGCTGTTCGACGAGCCCACCAGCGGCCTCGACCCTCAGACCAGCGCCGCCATCGACGCCTTGTTGCGCGAGACCCAGCGCCGGCTCGGCACCACCTTCGTCGTCATCACGCACGACATCATCAGCGCCGCAGCCATCGCCGACCACGTGGGTCTGTTGGTCGACGGCAAGCTGCGCGCGTTCGGCAGCAAGGACGAGGTCTGGTCCTCGACGGATCCCCAGGTGAGAGCGTTCCTCGACCGGCGGCTCCCAGCGGGCTAGCGTCCGAGCTGATGGAGCCGGGGAACTGGAAGGCCGAGGTCGCCCTGGGCGCGCTCGTCGTGGCTGCGCTCGCCGGCTTTCTGTGGCTCACCTTCGCGGTCGGGGGCGCCGCGCCGCAAAACGCCAACCGCTACGTGCTGTTGCTCGACAGCGCGCTCGGCCTCACCGAGGACAACGCAGTGGCGGTCGCCGGCGTCAAGGTCGGCATCGTCGACGACATCCGCGTCGAGGGCCGGCGCGCGCGCATCACCATCGCCATCGCGCCCGACGTGCCGCTCTACGCGGACGCGAAGGCGGCCTTGCGCCAGCGCACGCTGCTCGGCGAGAAGTACGTCGACCTCGACCCGGGCGCCGAGCCCGCGCCCGTGCTCGCCCCCGGCGCGGTGCTGACGGACAACGTGCCCACCGTCGAGATCGACCAGGTGATCCGCGACGTCGCGGTGCTGGTCGACCGGCTCAACCGCATCACGCCGCCGCTCGAGAGCGCGCTCGCGCACGTCGACAACATGCTCGAGGGCGAGGGCGGCCAGCGCCTCGAGGACCAGATGGTGGCCACGCTCAACGACGTGCGCGTGTTGGTGCGCGGCGCCTCCAAGCTGGTGGAAGGCAGCGGCGGCGACGTCGCCGCCGTCATCGCCATGGCGCGCGAGCACGGCCCTGGCCTCGCCACCAAGCTCGAGAGCGCCAGTAGCAGGCTCGACGAGATCCTGGCGGGCGTCGACCCGAAGATGATCGAGGACGCCGCGGCGCGCGTGGGGCCGGCCGCCGAGAACATCGACCACATCACCGGCGACATGCGTACCGCCATGGCCGACCTGCGCACCGCCGCCAAGCGGCTCGACGGCGTGCTGTCGCGCTTCGACCGCACGCTCGGCAAGCTCGATTCCGTCGACGAGAAGAGCGTGCGCGAGTTCTTCCAGGTGCAGGGCGTGCGCGTGAACCTGATCCCCGATCAGGCCGTCACCTCGCGCATCAAGAAGCTGCGCGACGAGTCGGTGGCGCTGCCGGAGTAGCGGTCACTCGCCGGCGTCGTCGTCGCGCTTCTTCTTCTTGCGCTTCTTGGGCTCGTCGCCGAGCTCGACGCGCGTGGTCGACTCCTCGACCACCGGCTGGATGCCGTCGTCCTTGGGCAGGATGCGGATGCGCGTCTGGATCTCGACCGTCGTGCCCACCAGCGCGCGCGACAGCACCTTGTCGACCTCGAGGCGCGACAGGAACTCGCGCGTCTCACGGGCGATGGCGTTGACGATGTCACGCTTGGTGCGGTCCGCCTGGGAGACGACGTAGGCCATCGCTTCTTTGGGCAGCTTCATCTCGGCGAGCTGCGTGCGCAGCGACTCTTCCGAGAGGAACACGGCGCCGATGCCGGTGGTGAGCGCCCGACGGGCCAGGTCGCCGAGCACCTTGGTGGCGAAGCCGCCGCGCTCGGGGGGCGGCTCGTCGCGATCGTCGTCCTCGTGGCGGTCGGGCAGGTCGGGGTCGGTCGGCTTGTCGCTCACCATGCGCCCTCAATACTCCAACTTGAGGCGAAGCTCTTGGGTGGTGCTGGTGTTGTCGCCGCCGTCGGTGGCCCTGGTGCCCATGGTGAAGCTGCTGCCCGAGGACGGCGGCGGGTCGGCGAAGGACAGCTCGAGCACGAACTCGAGGTGGCCCTGGCTGGCGCCGGGCTCGACGTCGCTGCCGATGAAGATGGGCAAGAGCGGCAGCGGCCCGGCGCTGGTGGGCGAGCTGTTCAGGAAGGTGTCGAGCACGCCGTCCGCCAGGTCGCCGTCCTCGTCGACGAAGTCGAACGACAAGAGCAGCACCAGCGGCGAGTCGGGCGCCTGGCCGTCGAGTCGCAGATTAGAGAGGCGAGGCGTGTGGCCGTCACCGCAGCCCGATAGGGCCGCGGCCAACAGTGCCGCGAAAGACAGTGCCGGCAGGGTGAGCGCGAGGCGGTTCGTCACTCTTCCTCGTCGTCCTCGTCGTTATCGTCCCAGTCTTCCTCGTCGTCGCCCATCCACTTGCGCACCTGGCGACGCCCGAAGGTGTCGCCGCCGATGCCGCCGACCACGCCGCCGAGCACGCTGCCGATGAGCGTGCCGACCACCGGCATGGCGAGCGTGCCGACCATCGAGCCGACCCAGGCGCCGCCGGCAGCGCCCGCCAGACCGACGCCGTTGCCGCCCATGCGCTCGGCGAACTCGCGCCCGTCGATGGAGCCACGCGCCAGACGAAAGCCGTCGCGCGCGGTGTCGAACGCGAACAGCGCCGCGCCCGCCGCAACCGTGGGGCGCTTGGCGAGCGCGCCGAAGACCTTCTTGAGCGTCTCGCCCGAGACGCGCTTGGCCAGCTCCTTGGCGCCGAGATGCGCGGTCTGCGACACCACGACCTTGGCGGTGCCCTCGCCCACCATCGCCTGCACGCGCTGGCGAGCGCGCTCGCCGAGCGCCTTGGGGCGGCCGTCGTCGTGCGTGGTCTCGAGCTCGCGGTCGCGCTCGCGGCTGGCCACGTTGCCCACGGCCACGCTCGCCGACATCACGATGTCCTTGATGATCGACATGCAACCTCCAGCGCGACGGCGCGCCTCCTCGGTATCGTGCGCACGCGGGCGTCCCCGGCAAGACTACCAACGATCGGCGCCTCGATCCGGTTTCCGAACGGGAGGTTACGGCGCCGGCGCGGGCGCGTCCCGACGCCGCTCGGCGCGGCTCGTGCAAATGGCCGTGCGCAGCCTCACGGCGAAGCGCGGGCCCGGCAGGTAGGTGTCGGCGGCCTTGCCCGCCGCCTCCCAGGCGTGCTCGGGCAGCTCGAGGTCGACCAGCCATGAGGGCACCAACAGCTCGCGCACCAAGGGGTCGGCGAAGGCGGCGGCGCCGCCGGGGAAGAAGAGCGCGCGCTCCTCGACACCCACATGGACCACCGGCATGCCCGCGACGGCCAGCGTCTCCTTGACCTCGTCGATCTCGGGCAGACCCTGCCGCACGTCGAGCAGCGCCTGGCGCGCGTCGGGCAACGCCTCGGCCTCGCACGCCTCGGTGAGCACGTCGAGCAGCTCGTCGAAGGAGCCCTTGAGGAACACCGTCAGCAACAGCCAGCCGCCCGGACGCAGCGCGCGGCGCAGCTCAGTCAGGCGCGCGCCGTCGTTGGCAGGGTCGCCGACCGCCAGGTTGCCGAGCGCGACGTCGAAGGAGCCGGGCGCGAACGGCAGTCGATCGGCGGCGGCGACGACGCGCGCGGAGCGGCCGCGCACGCTCGGCAGGTGGCGTGCGAGCCCGGGGTCTTCCTCGATCGCGATCAAGCGGCCGAGGCCGGCGATGCGATCGGCGAGCGCGCGCGAGAGCATGCCGGGCCCGGCGCACACCTCGAGGAACCGCGAGTGCGGTTGCAGCGGCGGCAGCGCGTCGAGCAACAGCTCGGCGGACGCACCGTACAGTCGCGGCGCGGCTTCCGCCCAATGGTCGCGCAGGGTGCGCAGCAGCACCTAGTGCTCCCCGGCGGAGGTCCTGAGCGGTGCTCGCTCGGTCCTCTCGACGATCTCTTCGTCGCATCCTCGGTCCATGCCACGAGGCATGGCCCTCCGGTGCTCCTCGACCTCGTCGAGACGCCCCATCGCGATCATCCGCTCATGACCTCCGCCGGTGAGCACGAGACTGGTTATCACGACCCCCGACAAGACGTATGCTGCCTCGCCACGGCAGCGAGTGACCACGGCAGCAGAGCGAAAGGACGCCGCGCTTGACCATCGAGGTTACCGGGACGGCCATCGTCACCAGGAAGGGGCTGCGGCGCGCGCGCCACGGCTGGCCGTGGCTCTCCAAGGACGACATCGTCGAGTACGACGGCGACGGCGGCCCGTTCGTCGACCTGGTCGACGAGACGTCGCTGCCGATGGGCACGGCGCTGTGGGACCCGGACGGGCCGGCGCCGGTGCGGCTGTTGTCGTCGGCGCGCACGCGCGATCCGGTCGGGCTGATGCAGACCAGGCTCGAGCGCGCGGTGGCGCGGCGCGACATCGACCTGGCGGGCGCGGACGCGGGACGCCTGTGCGCCGGTGAAGCCGACGGCCTGCCGGGCCTGGTGGTCGACCGCTTCGGCAACGGCCTGTTGGTGCAGGTCGACGCCGCCGCCATGCGCCCGGTGGTGGACGTGCTGTTGGCGCCTCTCGTCAAGCGCGTCGACGCGAGCGTGGTCGCGCTCGCCATGAAGGACCAAGTGACGTTGTTGCAGGGCGCGGCGTCGCGCGTGCGCTTCCTGCACGGGCGCCTCGAGCTGTCGATCGACCTGGCGGCGCACGTCACACGGCGCGTCACCGGCGAGCTCGAGGCGCAGCGCACGCTCAGGCGTTGGGCGCGCGGCCGCTGCCTCGACCTGTATGCCGGCTTTTGTGGCTATGGGCTGCAGCTCGCCGACGGCGGCGCGAGAGAGATCACCGTGGTCGACGTGCCGGCGCTGTTGTCTGCCAACATCGAAGACGACGCGCGCCACAACCAGATCGAGGCGCGCTTTTTGCGCGTGCCGGCCGACCCGCTCACCTGGCTGCGCGCGGAGTCGGACGAGCATGCGCGCTTCGACGTGGTGGTGTTCCACCCGCCGGCGACCGAGGCCGACGACGACGCCGCGGTGGCGCGGGCCACCGAGCACGGCGCCCTGTGCCTCAAGCTGCTCGACGAGGGCGGCATCCTGGCGGCGCAGCCGACGTCGGCGGCGCTCGACGAGGTGAGCTTCGCCTCCGCGTTGCAGGAGGCCGCGGCCAGGAGCAGGAAGCGCCTGCAGATCCTGGCGCGCCTCGGCGCCGGCCCCGATCATCCGACGCTGGCCGGGGTGCGACCGCCTCCCACCCTGCTCGTGGCGCGCGTGCTTGCTACCGCTTAGGATCACCAGATGGCCACGGACCAGCTCGCCCCGGGCTTCCTGCTCGCGCCGCCGCCGCTGACGGACCCGAATTTCGACCGCAGCCTCGTGTTGCTGGCGGTCCATGGCGACGGCGGCTCGATGGGCTTCGTGGTCAACCGTTCGAGCGACCTGCGCCTGCTCAAGCTGCTCGCCGACCTCGAGATCGGCGCCGGCGTCGAGGATCGCGCGGTGCTGATCGGCGGCCCGGTGTCGGGCGCGTCCGGCTTCGTGCTCTATGAGCACGACGACGGTCGGCCGCTCGGCCCCGGCATCGACATCAGCCCCAGCATCTCCATCTCGCCGTCGCGCGAGATCCTGGAGGCGGGCGCCAAGGGCAACCTGCCCGGGCGCTTCGAGCTGATGCTCGGCTACGCCGGTTGGGGGCCAAAGCAGCTCGAAGAGGAGCTCGAGCGCGGCGCCTGGCTGCACGCGCCCTTCGACTCCGAGCTGCTCTTCGAGGTGCCCATGGACCAGCGCTGGGACGAGGCCTACCGGCGCCTCGGCGTGGCTCCTGCGGCGTTCATGATCGTGCCGGGCGGAGCGCAGGCCTGAGCTCGCCGCCATCTCGCACCTGACGGCGAGGTCATTATCCGCTACAGCGTCCCACCGGAGGACGCATGCTGGAGCTTCTTGAGGGCGCGCTGGCGCACGGCGACTGGCTGGAGCTGCGTTTCCACGATCGCATCAGCCGCTCCATCCTCGTCGAGGACGGCAAGCTCGAGGGCGCGCGCAGCATGCGGCACGCTGGCGTGGGCGTGCGCACCTTGGTGAACGGCGCTTGGGGGTTCGCGTCGACCAGCGTGCTGACGCCCGAGGCGCTCGCCGCCGCCGTTGGCGCCGCGCGTGAGGCGGCGCTCGCCGCCGCCAAGCGGCGCACGAGCAAGCAGCCGCGCCTGCCGAGGCTCTCCTGGGAGAACAAGACCTACCGATCGCCGACGCGCCTGCCGCTCGCCGACAAGAGCTTGTCGGAGAAGATCGAGCTGGTGCTCGCCACCGACGCGAAGGTGAAGCGCGGCGGCAGCCGCATCACGTCGTCGTCGGTGCGCTACAGCGAGCTGATCGACGAGAAGCTGATCGTAACCAGCGACGGCGCGCGCGTGCGTATCGCCGACACCAAGCCCGAGCTGCGCGTCAGCGCCGTCGCCGCCATGGAGGGCGAGCTGCAGAGCTGCACCGTCGCCGAAGGCAAGACCGGCGGCTTCGGCGATCTGTTCGCGCGCAGGAGCGCCGACGAGATGGTCGAGAAGGCGGTCAAGGTGGCAACCGACCTGTTGCGCGCCGGCTACGTCGAGGGCGGCAAGAAGCGCGTCATCCTGGCGCCCGACGTGGTCGGCCTGCTGGTCCACGAGGCCATCGGCCACACCGTCGAGGCCGACTTCGTGCTGTCGGGCTCGGCCGCCGCGGGCAAGATCGGTGAGCGCGTTGCGAGCGAGCTCGTGACCTTGTGCGACTCGGGCGCCTCCGAGCACGAGGCTGGTGCTGGCGGCGTGGTGCTGGTCGACGACGAGGGGGTGCCCGCGCAGCGGGTCGAGATCATCAAGGACGGCGTGCTCAGAAGCTACCTGCACAACCGCGAGAGCGCCGAGCGCTTCGGCGTCGAGCCGACCGGCAACGCGCGCGCCTTCGAGTTCGACAACGAGCCGCTCATCCGCATGAGGAACACCTACGTCGAGCCCGGCACCACGCCGTTGTCGCGCATGGTGGCCGACACCGCCGACGGCTTGCTGCTGGTCGGCGCCAAGAACGGCCAGGCGGACGCGAACGCCGAGTTCATGTTCGTGGTCGGCGAGGTCTACCCGATCAAGCACGGCATGCTCGGGCCGCTGCACCGCGGCACCACCATCACCGGCAACGCCTTCGACGTGCTCAAGAGTGTCGACATGGTCGGCGATCAGTTCGC
This sequence comes from Deltaproteobacteria bacterium, assembly GCA_016177705.1. Lineage (GTDB taxonomy): Bacteria > Myxococcota > UBA727 > UBA727 > VGSZ01 > JACOUT01. The sequence goes on along the minus strand of JACOUT010000008.1, from coordinate 25,747 downwards.
CTGGGAGCTCGGCAGCGGCTACTGCGGCAAGGGGCAGCCGGCCAAGGTCGATGCGGGCGGGCCGCACTTGCGCTGCATGGTCACGCTCGCCGGCAAGGAGCAGCCATGACGAGCGCGGGGCAACACCTGCTCGACCTGTGTGACGAGGTGCTGGCGCGCGCGCGCGAGGCCGGCGCCACCGCTGCCGAGGCCTACGCCGAGTACGTCAAGCAGACGAGCGCGAGCGTGGAGCAAAACGAGCTGAAGGGCGCGTCGTCGGCCGAGCACGAGGCCATCGGCCTGCGCGTGCTGGTGGGCGACCGGCTCGGTTTCTCCTACGTCAACCGCTTCGACGACGAGGCGCTCGATCAGGCGATCGAGGACGCGGTCGCCATCGCCAAGGCATCGCCGGGCGATCCGGCCAACGGCCTGGTCGACCCCCTGCCCGGCAAGGTGGTGAAGGGTCTGTGGGACGACGCGCTCGCCGTGCTGCCGCCGGGCGATGTGGTCAAGCGCACCGCCGAGCTGTTCGAGGCCGCGCGCAAGGTGGACCGGCGCGTCAGCGTCGACAACGCGTCCTTTTCGTCCACGCTGGCGCACTCGGCGGTGGTGTCGACCGCGGGCGTGCGCGCGGCGGCGAGCGAGACCGCCGCGTCGTGGGCGCTGTTCGGCATGGCGGTCGACGGTGACGAGGTGGGTAGCTTCGACGCCTACAGCGCGGGGGCGCGCACCATCAAGGACGCACGCACCGCCGCCGGCGCCAAGCGCTTCGGCGAGACGGTGGTGTCGTTGCTCGATCCGAGAGCGGGCAAGAGCTACCAGGGCAAGGTGCTGTTCTCGGCCGACGCCTTCTGCGAGATCTTCCTCGACACGCTGTTCGAGGCCATCGACGGCGACGTGGTGCTCAAAGGCAAGAGCCGGCTCAAGGACAAGCTCGGCCAGCGCGTGGCCGCGCCGGGATTCCTGGTGGTCGACGACGGCGCCAAGCACGGCGGCCTCGCGTCGGGCGCCTTCGATCGCGAGGGCCTGCCACACCGGCGCACCGTGGTGCTCGGCGACGGCGTGCTGCACGCCTTCCTTTACGACGGCAAGGCGGCGCGGCGCGCCAAGACGCGGCCGACGGGGCATGCGCTCGGTTCGGCGCGCAACCTGCCTTCGATCGGCACCACCAACGTCGAGGTGGGCGCTGGCGCTGCCAGCGACGAGGAGCTGTTGCGGGAGCTTGGCGACGGCCTGTGGGTCGGGCGCTTCTCGGGCAACGTCGACGGCGTGTCGGGCGACTTCTCCGGCGTGGCCAAGGGAAGCTTCCTGGTCGAGAAGGGCAAGCGCACCGCGCCGGTCAAGGAGACCTTGATCGCGGGCAACGTGTTCGACGGCCTGCGGCACGTGCTCGCCTGCGGCAAGCAACGACACCAGGTGATGGCGACGGCGTGCCCGTGGGTCTTGGTCGACGGCGTCGACGTCACTGCGGGCACGTGAGGGGTCTTAGCGGCCAGCGATGAGCAGCTCGTCGACGGTGGCGTGGGTCGGCCGGTAGGCGTTGGCGGGCGCGTCGGCGGCGTAGCCGAGCGAGACGCCGCACAAGAGGCGGTAGCGCTCGGGCACTGCGAAGTAACGCGCCACCACCTCGGGGAACGCGCCCGCGGTCGCCTGCGCGCAGCTGCCGAGGCCGAGCGCGGTCGCCTGTAACAGGATGGACTGCAGGAACAGCCCGCAGTCGAGCACGGCCCAGGCGCCGAGCGCCTCGTGCACATAGAGGAACATCACCGCCGGCGCCTCGAAGAAGCCGTAGTTCCGGCGGAAGTGCTTGGCCCTCCCCTCGAGATCGCGCTTGTCGATGCCGAGCGCGCCGTAGAGGCCATAACCGGTCGCCTGGCGGCGCTCCTTGAGCGGCGGGGGGTAGTCGGTGGGGGTGCCGAACGCCGGCACGGGCGGACCGGCGTCGAGGGCCGCGAGGAACTCGGTGCGTACGGCCTCGAGCTTCGCGCCGGTGGCGAGCGCGACCAGGTAGGGCTGCGTGTTCGACCAGGAGGGCGCCTCGCGCGCGCCGTCAAGCACTCGACGCAGCAGCGCCTCGTCCACCGGGTCTGGCTTGAAGGCGCGGATGCTGCGCCGCGTCCGAAGTGCCGTCAGCACGTCCATGAAGGGCCTCCGTGGAAACCCCTTGCCAAGGGGCGGTGCAAGGGTGATCGAGCGTTCATGGCAAGCGCGCGCATCATCGACGGAAAGGCGGTCGCCGCCAAGGTCAGAGGCGAGGTCAAGGCCGAGGTGGAGCGGCGCCGCGCCAAGGGCCTGCGCGCCCCCGGCCTCGCCACCGTGCTCGTGGGCCACGATCCGGCGAGCCACACCTACGTCAAGAACAAGCGCAAGGCGGCCGCCGAGACCGGCATCGAGAGCTTCCACCACGAGCTGCCCGACACCACCAGCCAGGCCGAGCTGCTCGCGCTCATCGCCAAGCTGAACGCCGACGCGACCGTCGACGGCATCCTGGTGCAACTGCCGCTGCCGAAGGCCATCGAGGACCGCGCCGTGCTGCGCGCTATCGACCCCGACAAGGACGTCGACGGCTTCCACCCCGAGAGCGTGGCGCGCCTGGTGCTCGGCATGCCAGGGTTCGTCTCGTGCACGCCGCTCGGCTGCTTGCGCCTGCTCGACGAGGAGAAGGTGGAGCTGCGGGGCGCGCGCGCCGTGGTGGTCGGCCGCTCCAACATCGTCGGCAAGCCGATGGCGCAGTTGTTGTTGCAGCGCGACGCCACCGTCACCATCGCCCACTCGCGCACGCGCGACCTGCCGTCGGTGGTGCGCGAGGCCGACGTGCTCGTCGCTGCCGTGGGGCGCGCGCGCATGATCAAGGGCGACGCCATCAAGCCGGGTGCGGTGGTCATCGACGTCGGCATCAACCGCGACGCCGAGGGCAAGCTGTGCGGCGACGTCGACTTCGCCACGGCGTCCGAGGTGGCGAGCGCGATCACGCCGGTGCCCGGCGGCGTGGGCCCCATGACCATCGCCATGCTGATGCAGAACACGCTGACCTCGCACGCGCGGCGGCTCGGCCTCACCTGATTGCACGAGGACGCTCGATGGCACCGAAACGCACGCCCTTGTTCGACGCCCACGTCGCCGCCGGCGCCACCATGGTGGACTTCGCCGGCTTCGAGATGCCGGTGCGCTACTCCTCGGAGCGTGAGGAGCACCTGGCGGTGCGCAGCGGCGTCGGCATCTTCGACGTCAGCCACATGGGCGAGGTGTTCGTCGAGGGCGAGGGCGCACTCGCCTTCGTGCGCGGCCTGGTCACCAACGACGCGGCCAAGATCGTCGACGGCCAGGCGATGTACGCCGGCCTGTTGAACGAGCGCGCCACCTTCATCGACGACGTCATTGTCTATCGTTTCTCGGAGCGGCGCTTCCTGGTGTGCGTCAACGCGTCGAATCAGGACAAGGACTTCGCCTGGATCGCGGCCCAGGCAAAAGAAAAAGCGCCGGGGCTCAAGGTGACCAACCAGGGCGCTGACTGGTCGCAGCTCGCCGTGCAGGGGCCCAAGGCCGTCGACGTCGTCGCCAAGCTGTGCGACGAGGGCGTGCGCGCCATCGGCGGCTACCACTTCCGGGAGGGCACGATCCTCGGCGAGGCGGGCATCATCGCGCGCACCGGCTACACCGGCGAGGACGGCTTCGAGCTGTACGTGAAGAACGCGCACGCCAGGAAGGTGTGGGACGCGGTGCTCGCCGCCGGCGCCCTGCCCTGCGGTCTCGCCTGCCGCGACACGCTGCGCCTCGAGGCCGGCATGTGCCTGTACGGCAATGACATCGACGACGAGCACACGCCGCTCGAGGCCAACCTCGGCTGGATCGTCAAGCTGCCCGAGCCCGGCAAGGAGCGCGCGCCGTTCGTCGGCATGGACGTGCTCGTCAAGCAGAAGGCCGCCGGCGTGCAGCGCCTGCTGCGCGGCCTCGAGCTGGTCGACCGCGGCATCGCGCGCCACGGCTACACGGTGCACGACGAGGCCGGCGCGTCGATCGGCGTCGTCACCTCGGGGACGCAGACGCCGTTCCTCAACAAGGCCATCGCCATGGCCTACCTCGATCGCGCGCACGCCGAGCTCGGCCACACCGTGTTCGTCGACGTGCGCGGCAAGAAGCTCAAGGCCACCGTCGTCAAGCTGCCCTTCTATCGCCGCGCCACCACCTCGAAAGCCTGAGGAGAGACCATGTCGAAGGTTCCAAACGACCGCCGCTACACCGAAGAGCACGAGTGGGCCAAGAAGCAGGGTGAGGTCATCGTGGTCGGCATCACCGACCACGCCCAGGCCTCGCTCGGCGACGTGGTGTTCCTCGAGCTGCCCGAGCCGGGCAAGAAGATCACCAAGGGCAAGGCCTTCGGCGTCATCGAGAGCGTCAAGGCGGCGAGCGACCTGTACGCGCCGCTCGACGGCGAGGTGGTGGAGGTGAACGGCCCGCTGGTGGCAGCACCCGAGGGCGTCAACAAGGACGCCTACGACGCCTCCTGGATGATCAAGGTCAAGCCGGCCAACGCCGCGGCCTACGACGCGCTGATGGACGCCGCTGCCTACACGGCGCTGTTGCAGAAGACCGCCAAGTAGCACCTCGACCGAGCAGCAGGAGCCGCCGATGGAGTCGCGTCACCACGCAGCGCAGTTCGTCGATCGTCACGTCGGCCTCGACGACGCCGACATCGCCGACATGGTCAAGGTGCTCGGGCTGCCCTCGCTGGAGGCGCTCATCGACGAGACGGTGCCCAAGGGCATCCGCCTGACCGCGCCGCTCTCGCTGCCGGCCCCGCTGGCCGAGCATGAGCTGCTCGCCGAGCTGCGTGGCATCGCTGGCAAGAACCGCATCACCAGGGCGATGATCGGCGCCGGCTACGCCGACTGCGTCACGCCCTCGCCCATCCTGCGAAACATCCTCGAGAACCCGGCCTGGTACACGGCCTACACGCCGTACCAAGCAGAGATCTCGCAGGGTCGGCTGGAAGCGCTGCTCAACTTCCAGACCATGGTGTGCGACCTGACCGGCATGGAGGTGTCGAACGCCTCGCTGCTCGACGAGGGCACGGCCGCCGCCGAGGCCATCACCATGGTGCACCGGCTGCGTGGCGAGGACGCGACGCAGCGCTTCTTCGTCGACGCCGGCTGCCACCCGCAGACCATCGCGGTCATCCAGGGGCGCGCGGAGCCGATCGGCATCGAGATCGTGGTCGGTGATCCGGCGAGCTACCAGTCGTCGCAGCCGTGGCTCGGTGCGCTCGTGCAGATCCCGTCGACCGAAGGTCGGCTGTGGGACGCGCGCACGTTCGTCGAGGGTGCGCACAAGGCCGGGCAACTCGTCGTCGTCGCCACCGACCTGCTCGCATGCGCGCTGGTCACACCGCCAGGTGAGATCGGCGCTGACATCGTCATCGGCTCGACGCAGCGCTTCGGCGTGCCGCTCGGCTTCGGCGGCCCCCACGCGGCGTTCCTCGCCACCAAGCACGCGCATGTGCGCCAGATGCCCGGACGCCTCATCGGCGTCTCGACCGACGCGCAGGGCAACCGCGCGCTGCGCATGGCGCTACAGACGCGCGAGCAACACATCCGCCGCGAGAAGGCGACCTCGAACGTGTGCACCGCGCAGGTGCTGCTCGCGGTGATCGCGTCGATGTACGCCGTCTATCACGGGCCCGCAGGCGTCAAGGCGATCGCCGAGCGCGTCCACGGGCTCGCCAAGGGCCTGGCCGACAAGCTGGCGGCGAAGGCCTACCTGCCGAAGCACGCGAGCTTCTTCGACACGGTCGTGGTCGACGCAGGCGCGAGCGCGCAGAAGATCTGGGACGCCGCGCGCGCCCGCGGCATCACGCTGCGGCGCCTGGGCGGCTCGCTGCTCAGCGTCGCGCTCGACGAGACCACCACTCCTGCCGACGTCGACGCCGTGGTCGAGAGCTTCGCGGCCGGCGGCACCGGCCCGACCAAGGGCACGGTCGACCTGCGCTGGCAGAAGGAGCTGACGCGCACGTCGAGCTACCTGACGCATGCCGTCTTCAACAGCCACCACAGCGAGCACGAGCTGTTGCGCTACATCAAGTCGCTCGAGCTGAAGGACTACTCGCTGGTCCACGGCATGATCCCGCTCGGCTCCTGCACCATGAAGCTGAACGCGGCCACCGAGATGCTGCCAATCACCTGGCCCGAGTGGGGCAAGCTGCACCCCTTCTGCCCGGCCGAGGATCGCGCGGGCTACGACGTCATCGTGCGCGACCTCGAGCAGTGGCTCGCCGAGATCACGGGCTTCGCCGCGACGTCGCTGCAGCCGAACGCCGGCTCCCAGGGCGAGCTTGCGGGCATGCTGGTGATCCGCGCGTACCATCGAAGCCGCGGCCAGGCGCAGCGCGACGTGGTGCTGATCCCGCGCTCCGCGCACGGCACTAACCCGGCGAGCGCGGTGATGGCCGGGCTCAAGGTGGTGGTGGTCGAGACCGACGCGCGCGGCAACATCGACGTCGAGGACTTGCACGCCAAGGCGCGCGAGCATGCGGCGACGCTGTGCGCGCTGATGGTGACCTACCCGTCGACGCACGGCGTGTTCGAAGGCGAGATCCAGGATCTCTGCAAGACCGTCCACGACGCCGGTGGCCAAGTGTACATGGACGGCGCCAACATGAACGCGCAGGTCGGGCTCACCCGGCCGGGCACCATCGGCGCCGACGTCTGCCACCTCAACCTGCACAAGACCTTCGCCATCCCGCACGGCGGCGGCGGGCCGGGCGTCGGCCCCATCTGCGTCGCCGCGCACCTGGCGCCCTTCCTTCCCGGGCACCCGTGTGTCGGCGTCGGCGGCAAGCAGGCCGTGCCCGCGATCTCGGCGGCGCCTTGGGGCAGCGCGTCGGTGGCGCTGATCTCGTGGGCGTACATCCGCCTGATGGGCGCCGCGGGGCTGACGCACGCGACCAAGGTCGCCATCCTGTCGGCCAACTACGTCGCCAAGCGGCTCGAGCGGCACTACCCGACCGTCTACGCCGGCAAGAGCGGGCGCGTGGCGCACGAGTGCATCCTCGAGCTGCGGCCGCTCAAGGAGAGCGCGGGCATCGAGGCCGAGGACGTCGCCAAGAGGCTGATGGACTACGGCTTCCATGCACCCACGCTGAGCTTTCCGGTCGTGGGCACGTTGATGGTGGAGCCGACCGAGAGCGAGCCCAAGGCGGAGCTCGACCGCTTCGTCGACGCGCTGATCGCGATCCGCGCCGAGATCGACGAGGTGCAGAGCGGGGCGCAGCCGCGCGAGGGCAACGTGCTCAAGCACGCGCCGCACACGATGCACGTGGTGTGTGCGGACGCGTGGACGCGACCGTACAGCCGCGAGAAAGCGGCCTTCCCGACGGCGTGGACGCGCAAGAGCAAGCTGTGGCCGGCCGTGGGGCGGCTCAACAACGTCGCGGGCGACCGGAAGCTCGTGTGCGTGTGCCAGTCGGTCGAGGGGTAGGCCCGAATTGCAGGACCGGGCTGGCCTGGCTAGGATGACCTGGCCATGGATCCCATTCCCATCCACAAGGCGAAGACGTCGCTCTCCCGGCTGGTAGCGAGGGCGTGCGCCGGCGAGGAGGTCGTGATCGCACGCGGCAAGCGGCCGATGGTGAAGCTCGTGCCCGTCGAGAGCGCCGAGCCCCAGCGCAGATTCGGTGCGCTTCGCGGCGTGGTGACGGTCGACGACAGCTTCTTCGATCCGCTGCCGGACGACGAGCTTGCCGCCTGGGGCAGGTAGCGTGCGGCTGCTGCTCGACACGCACGCCTTCCTCTGGTGGGTTGCCGGCGACGCCCGAATGACACGCAAGGCAAGAGCCGCGATTGGCGCAGCCGACAGCGACGTCTATGTGAGCGCCGCATCCGCGTGGGAGATCACCACCAAGTTCCGGATCGGCAAGCTCCCGGGCGCAAGCGCGATCGTCGACGACCTCGTCGGGGTCGTCGCCTCGCAGTCGTTCTTGGCTCTGCCCATCACGCTCGGGCACGCGCAAGCTGCCGGGCTGCTCGCGGGCGACCACCGGGATCCGTTCGACCGGATGCTGATCGCGCAAGCCAACGCCGAGCAAATGATGCTGGTCAGTAGCGAGCGGATCTTCGAGTCCTACGGCGTTCGCCGGTTGTGGTAGCCGTCGCGGGCTGCGGCCGCGACGAACCACCGCGACTGATGAGCGCGAGCTACGAAGACGCCCCCCGAAGAGGGGACCATTCCCGCGAGCGCCCCTCGGCCTTGCGGATCAACGGAAAAGGAAAGCCCCCTCCGAGGGAGGGGGCTTTCCAGGTCGACCGGAGTCGACCTCAGGTCACGGGATCACGTTGCCGATCAGTGCCGACTGCGCCTGGTTGGGCGCACCCGGGCCGACGGTCACCGTCGCCGCACGGCCACCCACACCCGTCGTCGGCACGAAGGCGACGACGACCTGGCAGGTGCCACCGCCAGCGACTCCATTCGTGCAGGTGTTGCTGATGACCGAGAACTGCTCGCTATCGCTGGTCGCCGGATTCGACATCATCGTTGGCAGCAGGCCCGACGCGGAGTTCGACTGGTTGGTGATCACGATGGTGCGCTGAACCTGTCCGCCGGCCGCGATGGATCCGAAGTCGGTGTCGGTCGTGGTCAGGCTCGAGGTACCAATGCCGGTCAGGTCGCCGGTGAGCTCTCCGGTGTCTGCGTGGACCTGCAGTTGGTCGGTCAAGGGTCCGAGAACCGTTGGCAGGAAGCGCACCAGGACCGTGCAACTCCCGCCGCCGGTCAGCGCGGTACCTTCATTTACCGCCGCCGTCCCGAGGTCGTCGGTCACGCAGGTGCCGCCGACCAGCGCGTAGTTCACGTCACTGTCGAGCATGATGTGCATCCCGTCAGCGGTCGCGAGGCCGGCCCCGTTGGAGACGGTGAACGTCGTGGCGGTGTCGCCGGTGTTGCCGACCGCACGGTTGCCCTTGTTGGTAAGGGTTGCTGGCGAGATCGTCAGAGCCGCGGGGTCCTGACCCACGCCGCTCAGGTTGAAGGTCGTCGACGCTAGACCACCGCTCGCGCCACCCGCGGTCTGGACCGTGAAGGTGGCCGACTTGGCTGCCGTCTCCGGGCCCGGGGCGGAGATGTCGCTCGGGTCGAAGGTGACCGCCAGGGAGCAGGTTTGTGTCGGCCCCAACGCGACCGTGTTGCAGCCTGCGGTGACGAACTCGCCGGCGGCGGTTCCGGTCGCATTGGTGAGGGCGCTAACCGCCAATGCACCTGCGCTGGTCTGGCCGTTGTTGGTCAGCGTGAACGTGCAGGTGACCGCGGTAGCCACGCTCGACCAGATGCTGGTGCCGAGCGGAACATTGCCGAAGTTGGTGCCCGCGGGCGAGCACACCGGCGCCACGGTCGGGGCGGCGTCGGTGATCACAATGTTCGGGCGGGTTGGGGCATCCCCGCGCAGGACAGAGTACGGGTTGCCGCCTCCGGTCACGCGCAGGAACGCGGTCTTGGCGCCGCCAGAGCCGGGCGTGTACTGCACGCGAACCTGGCAGTTCTGGCCGGCGTTGAAGGCTGCACCCGAGACGCATTCAGTTTCACCACCCAACACCGCGACTCGTGTGAAGTCGGTCGACGCGGTGCTGCCGTTGTTGGTGGTCGCGATGAGGATGGAGGGCAGCAGCATGTTCGTGCCGGTCGCCGGGTTGCTGATGGTGAACGAGGTCGCCGACCCGCCGGTACCCTCCGTAGCGCTGCCGAAGTAGTGATCAGTGTTGTTGATGACCAGGCCCGTGGTAGCAAGGCCCACAGCGGTGAAGTCGACGTCCTCGGCGGTGCCGCCCTGCGCGGCGGTAGCCGTCACCGCGAAGCTGTGCGCACCGGCAGTCGTGGGGGCGAACGTCACGGTCAGGGTGCAGAAGTCGTTCGGCGTCAGAGCGGTGTTGCACGGCAACGTCCCGCTGTCGTCAACGTGGGCGACTGTCCAATCGGTGCTGGATGTCGTGATGACGGGCACCGAGCTGGTCTGCCCGCCGGTGTTCCTGAGAACGAAGCTGCGAGCTTCGCCCGCCGCTCCGCCCGCCGGGTCGGTGCCGAGGTCGACAAGCCCTTGCGCAGAGGCGACATCGTCGAACTCGAGATCTGCGCCCGTCACAATGGAGCCGGTGGTGTCCGCGTGCGCAAAGTTGTTGGCGTTGCCGCCGGCGATGACGTGCAAGCCTGCGCCTCTATTGTTGCCCTGGCCGGAGATCACCGCCGGCGTAAAGGTCAGCTGAATCGTGCAGGTCTGGCCGGCCGGGACCGTTGCGCAGTTGTTGCCCGTGACGGTGAACTGGCTATCGCCTGGGTTGGTCACGGGGTCCGTGTGGGCCATCACCGTCGGGGCACCGACGGTCTGCGCCACCGTGCTCGTGTTGGTGACAAGGAAGTTCCGCTGCGCGGAACTGCCAACGTTCACCGCGCCGAACTCGGCACCGACGATCGCGATGGTGAGGGCGGGGTCGCCGGTGCCCGTGAAGGTCGCCGACAGGCCGGTGGTCCCGGGCGTGGCGGTCGCGGTGATCGCGCCGGTCCTTGCCCCGGTCGCCGTGGGCGCGAAGGTCACGGTGAACGTGCACTGGTCGTTGCCGGCGCCGGCCACACCGTCATCTCCGGCAAGGCTGGTGCTGGCGGCGTTGAACAGGCACTGACCTGCCGCAGTCGGAGCGACGCGAGTGTAATCGTCGGCGGGGTCGGTGAACGCCAGCGCGCCCGCGGCCTGCTCGCCGGTGTTCCGGATGGTGAATGTCCCCGACGTCGCGGTGGCACCGAGATCGACGACTCCAAGCGCGGCGGACCCGGGGGTCAGCGTCAGGTTCGCCGGCGTCTGGCCGTTGCCGTCCAGGTTGTGCGTGACCGAGTCACCGCTCAGGCGGTCGGAGACGATGATATCGGCGGTGGCTGCCACGGAGGTGTTCGGCATGAACACCACCTGGATGTCGCACTCCTCCTGTGCGTCGAGCGTGAGGCCCGCGCAGCCGTCGGAGATGATCATGAATTCATTGTCGTTGGAGAGCTCGGTGTTCAGCACGCCGGTGGTCTGCCCAGCGGCGTTCTGAATGGTCACGGTGCGCGCGGCGCTCACGGTGCCGAGCAGCACGTCGCCGAAGTTCGTGTCGGCGTTGCCGACCGGGAACGACACTGTCAGCGGGTTCACCGAGCTGCCGGTGATCTGCAGCGCCGAGGCTTGCACACCACCACCGCCTCCGGTGAAGGTCAGCTCGTCCACGCCGGTACCGAACGAGGTGCCCGCGGACCCCGCGGGGGGCGAGAAGCGCAGCACCACCGTGCAGGTCTGGCCGGGCGTGAGGGTCTGGTTGATGCAGCGCGCCGGATCGCCCGTGTTCGCGTAGTAGAACTCCTGGGCCGCGCCAAAGTCACCGGCCTCAACGGGCGTGCCGGTGTTCTGGTTCGTCGTCAAGTTGTTCCGGATGGTGACCGATGACGTCGAACTGTTGCCTTCGGCGACGTTGCCAAACTCGAGGCTGTCATCGGCGGGCACCGTGATCTCAAGGCCGCGCTGACCTGTGCCCTGGACCGGCACGGCGACGGTCTCGAGCGGCAGCGTGCCGGTCACGGTGAAGGTGGCCGCGTGGGTGCCCTCGCTCGCGGGGTTGTAGGTCACGGTAACGGTGCAGGTCCCGCCGGGAGAGAGGCCTGAAGCGGCGGGGCAGGTCGTCGTGTGGGAGAAGTGGCCGCCCGGGTCGGTCGCGCCCTCGGACACGGTGATGTTGCCGCTGATGTCGTTTTGGCTCGTGTTGGTGACCGTGAACGTCAGGGCCTGGCTGTTCGGCGTCAGGCCGGGCTCCATGAACAAGGTGTTGAACGCGAGAGTGGCGGGGTTCGACGAGAAGCCGCGGCCGCGCTCGAACCCGGTGCCGTTGAGCGCCGCCGTCAACGCGCCGCCCGGAGCCGCCGAAATGCTGAGGGTCGCGCTCTTGGCACCGACGCTGGTGGGCGCGAAGGTGACTGCGATGGTGCAGCTCGTGGTCGCGGCCAGCGTCGTGGCGCACGTCTCGGTGAAGCTGAACTGGCTCGCGCTGCCGCCGGTGATGCTGATGCCTAGCGTCCCCGAGTCCTGGCCGCCGGTGTTCGACAGCGTGAAGACGTAGGCTGCGCTGCTGCTGTCGGTCGCGATCTGACCGAAGTCGTGGTCTGTGTCGTCGAGCGCCAGCGCCGCGGCGCCGATGGCGTTGCCGGTGAGGGCCGCTGTGACCGTGCCGCCGGGTGCGCCGGTGACGATCAGGTCGGCCTGGCGTGCACCCGCGGTCTGCGGCGAGAAGCGCACACTAACCGTGCAGGTGCCGCCACCCCCGGCCAGTGTCGCGCCCTGGCAGAGGTTGCCGCCCGCGGAGAAGCTGAAGTCACCGGAGTTGAGGCCGCCGATGACCGCGTTGAGCGCGCCGGTTGCCGTTCCGCCGTTGTTGGTGATGGTGAAGACGTGCGCCGTGCTCACCTGGCCGACAATGGTGTCGGAGTAGGCGAACAGGCTGTCGTCGACCTCGATGTCGCCGATGGTCTGGCCGGTGCCGAGCAGCGTGACCGCGACGGCGCCGCCGGGGTTGGCCGAGACGTTCAGGGTTGCGGTCTTCGAGCCGGCCGAGGTCGGGTTGAATCGGAGGAACACCGAGCACGACGCGCCAGCGCTGAGCGCCGCGTTGCAGTTGGACCCCGTGACGACCTCGAACTCGCCGGCATCGGTGCCGCTGATGGTCTGCGAGAGCGCGCCGGAGGCGGTGCCGCCCGTGTTCGTCACCGTCAGGGTGGCGAGCGAGCTCTGCTGGCCGACGATGACCGTGCCGAAGGGCTGCAGCGCGACGCTGGAGGACAGGAACGCGGCGGACACGCCGGTGCCGGTGAGCGCGCCGGTGACGGTGCCACCCGGGGTGCCCTGGATGGAGATGGTGGCGTTGCGCGAGCCGGTCGCGGTCGGCGTGAAGCTGGCCGTGATGGTGCAGGAGGCACCCGCGTCGAGCGACTGCCCGTTGCAGGTGTCGGTCGCGATGTCGAAGTCGGTCGGGTTGGTACCGCCGAGGCCGACGCTCAGGTTGCCGGTCGGGCCATCACCGTTGTTGGTGATGGTGAACGACGCGTCATCCGCGTGCGTGTCACCAACGAGGACGGTGCCGGTGTAGAGGTAGGCGCCGGGCGCGATCGAGAGCGCGCCCTCGCCGGTGCCCTCGCCGGTAAGGCTCGCGGAAACGGTGCCGCCGGGGTTGGCCGACACGTTCAGCGTGCCAGTACGAGTGCCCGTCGCGGTGGGCAGGAAAGTGACGTCGACGCTGCAGGTGCCGCCAGCGTTGAGCGTGCTGCAGGTGTCGGACACCTGGTAGTCGGCGCCCGCGATCGAAACCTCGACCGCTCCGCTGACACCGTCGCCGGTGTTGGTGATGGTGAAGCTGAACGACGAGCCGCCGGTGCCCACCGTAGCGGAGCCGAAGTCGTGGGTCGCGGCCGAGATCGCGAGAACGGCCTCGCCCTCGCCCTCGCCCTCGCCCTCACCCTCGCCTTCGCCCTCGTTGGGCGGGTTGCAGTTGCAGGCGCCGACGACGAACGGCGCTGCGAGGAGACCGAGCGTGAGCGCGATCCCGAGTCGAGTCGTGAATCCAATTTTTCTCATGATGAGCTCTCTCCCCGTGCAATGAAGTGGTGCGACGGAATCTGACGATCAGACCGGCGCGGGAGGGTATGCGTGGCTCCGATCACGTGTCAAGCGCAGCGGCGACGATTTCGCCGCCGTCCGTGAGGTCGTTCGACGCCGAGGTCGCGAGGCACTTTCACCCTCCCGTGGGCGGGCACACTGACCGCCGGACCTGCTCTTCGGCAGTGCCCCCATGCGCCTTGAGCACCGGGCGAAAAAACGCAGCGCTCTCCGCGCCCGGACGCGGCGTCACGGCTACGGGAACGACAGTGTGGGCGGATCTGCACTCGCGCGATGGCCCGCGGCACGAGCGTTCAGTCGGGGCGCCAACGCAGATCGAAGTTGGCTCGGTCGTAGCTCACGTTGAAGCCGAACAGGAACGTGAACCGATCTTCGCCCTTGAAGAGCTGCGGCGGAGGGTTGGCGAACGGCCCCGCCTCCTTGAACGCGCGCACCGCCTCGTCGTCGAGCGCGAGCGCGCCGCTCTGCTCGGCCACCGCGACGTCGAGCACGTTGCCGCCCTTGTCGAGCGTCACCTGTACCACCGTCATGCGCGGCTCGAAGCCGTAGACGTGGCCCGTGGGATCGCTCGTCGTCAACACCTTGCCGCCGTCCCACTCGCGCCGGATGCGATCGGCGATGCGGTTGAAGAACGTCGCGTAGCGCCAGCGCCACGCGTTCAGGCGCGTCTCGGCGTCGACCTCCACCTCGGGCAGGTAGTCGTTGGCGGGCGCGCCGGCGATGCGCGCCAGCGCTTCGGTGCTGGGGGTGAGCTGATCGAGGCCCGGCAGACCGGGAGCGCCCGCTCCACCGCGCAGCCCCTGCCCCATGCGATCGCCCTCGCTGCCGGTGCCCGGGCGGTGCGCGAGATCGGCGGGCGTGGGGCCCATGGCGATGCGCGCCTGATCTCCCTGCCCAGGCACCTCGGGCACCGCGGTGCGGTTCCGCAAGATGCCGTCGACGTCGAAGCGGAGCCTGAGCGGTTCCTGCGCCGCCTGGCGCGGCAGCTCGAGCGCGAACATGCGTTGGCCTGCGCCGTCGTCGGCGTCGCTGCCCGAATCGCCGCGCTCGGCGCGGCCGGGTCCCTTCGGCCCGCCGGGCACGCTCTCGAGCGCCGCCTCGCCCTCGCGCCTGGCGGCGGTCGAGGCGGCGCCACCGGACAGCCCCTGAACCAGCCGGCTCGTGATCGCCGGCGCGTGCTGCCGTTGATCGCGGCTTCGGGTCTCGTGCGCGACCTTCTGGTTCCACTCGGAGGCGTAGTCGGCCGTGTCGGGGCGCTCCTCCTTCGCGGGGGGCGGCAACGAGACGATCTGGCCGGGCGCGCGCGTGTCGTCGTCGTTGGGCTTCTTCTCGTGCTTCGCGGCGGGCGGTGGCACCACGTCGTTCTTCAGCTGGACGGTGATGCGCTTGTTTTGCTCCCACGCGGCCTTCGGCAGGTGCATGAGTTCGACGACGCCCTTGGCAGGCGGACCCCCAGCCGGCTCGCCGAGGAGCCGCGCGATCAGCGTGAGCATCACCGCGTGCAGCGCGAGCGCCACGACGAGCCCTACGACGAGGCCGCGCCACGCTGGCTCGCGTGCGGCCCTGCCACCGGGGTTGCCGACCACCGTCATCAGCCCCGATTCTACGAGCCGGCGCGGCGCGCTACCACCGCGGACATCGCGCGATCCCTGACGAACAGGGGACGGCCCTGCGGAAGCCAGGGTCTACGCCGCTCGGCGGGCCTTGGCGGGCTTCGTGGCGATCTTGAAGATCGCGTCCGGACAGAGATCGAGCCCGTTCGGCCAGGCGAGGGCGCCCGACTCCACGTAGCAGCGATCAAACATGCCGCCGCGCAGCACCTCTGCGCAGAGACCTTTCGGCTCTCTGAAAAACAATGACAGATCGACGTCGAGCGTGGGCCCGTCGACGAACTGCAAGCGGACCGCGAAGACCTCGGGGCGCACGCGAACGATCTTGCTGATCTTCTTCCCGAGCTTCACGACGCTACTCCAAGGGCTTGACTCTGCGGGGCGGACGCATCGCCTGAGCATCCAGCCACGCATTCATGATGTCACCTCGACGGGGCGGAGCCACTCGAGAAGCAGCGCCTTGGCGCGGTGGCAGCCGGCCTGCGATCGTCCTGCCTGTGGAGATGTCGAAGATCGCCTCGTGCTCGCCGTATTGGACGTGGAGGTGAGGCGGCGGATGGTCCGCGTGGAACACCCGCACGACGAGGCCGAGGAACACCGAGATGATCGGCACTGCGACGGTAGAGCACTCACGGGTTTCGGGCCCGAGCCAGGTTCCGCGCGACCCTCCACGAGGAGCGGGGGGCGTGGGGTCGAGGCAGCGACGCGCCCGGAGGCCCGCACAGACCCGCGCCGTTCCGCCTACCCGCGTGACGACGCCAACTACACGCCGCTGCCGAACGCCACCAGGCCGACGTCCCTCGGCAGGAACGTCACCGAGGGGAAGGCGGACAAGATTTGGCGGCGGCCGCGCGACCCGCAGGGGCCTGAAGGGGCCGAGGACCAGCGGCGCGGGCTCGACCCCACGCCCCCCGCTCCGTCCTGCGCGTCACCACCAGACGCGTCACCACGACGTTTGCCGGAAGCCCCCCCGCGTCCTACATTCCGCCACCCTTTGCGAGGAACCGATGGCCAAGAGCGACGGACTCGACGACCGGCTGCCCGCGAGCATGACCGACCTGCACATCCACGTCGGCGGCGCGGTGGCGCCCCACATCCTCTACGCCATCGCCATGCAGCAGGGATTCAAGCTGCCGACCAAGAGCTATTGGGAGTTCGTCGATCTCATCACCATCCGGCCGGGCACCACCCACAGCCTCGACGAGTACCTGAAGGTGATGCACGAGTGGACCGAGAAGATCCAGTCGTCGCCGGCGGCGATGGAGCGCGCGGTCTACGAGATCATCGGCAAGGAGTACCGCGGCAGCCGCGTCGACCACATCGAGCTGCGCTTCAACCCGATGAAGCGCAACCAGGGCGGCGAGCGCGACCTCGACCACATCATCCACGCCTCGCTGCGCGGCATGGATCAGGCATGCCTCGAGTACGGCGTCAAGGCGTG
This sequence comes from Deltaproteobacteria bacterium, assembly GCA_016177705.1. GTDB lineage: Bacteria > Myxococcota > UBA727 > UBA727 > VGSZ01 > JACOUT01. The sequence continues at coordinate 9,048 of JACOUT010000008.1, read as the reverse complement.
CTTGATCTTCTGCCTGGCGCGCGAGTTCAAGCTCGAGCAAAACGAGATCCTCCTCGACAAGGCGATCAAGTACCAGTCGCGCGGCGTGCTCGGCATCGACCTCGCCGGTCCCGAGAGCAACAACCTCGAGCTGCGCCTGAAGGACGCCCAGGCCTACGAGCGCCTGTTCACGCGGGCGCGCGCCGCTGGCCTCAAGACCACGGTGCACACCGGCGAGACCAGCCACACGTCGGGCGAGGGCGTGGTGGCGGCGCTGCGTTACTTGAAGCCGCACCGCATCGGCCACGGCATCCGCGCCGCGTACCACGACGAGGCGCTCGATCTGCTGAAGGACAGCGGCGTCGTGCTCGAGCTGTGTCCGTCGTCGAACCTGGCGACCGGCGCGGTCAAGGACCTCGAGGAGTTCGGCTTCGTGGTCAATCGGTTTCGGGAGCGCAAGATCCCCTTCACCATCAACACCGACGGTCCCTACCTGCTCGACACCTCGCTCGCCAAGGAGTGCACCATGCTCCTCGACGCGAACATCCTGACGCAGGCGGAGCTGGCCGACTCCTTCCGCGTCGCGCGCCAGGCGAGCTTCATTCCGAGTTGAGCCGGCTCGTCACTCGGCGTCGGTGGCGGTCAGCTCGACGACGGGCAGCTCCACCAGGTCTTTGCCCTCGAAGGTGAACGAGGACAGCCCGTCCTTGTGCCCCTTGAGCTTCAGCTCGACGACGTGGGTGCGCTCGTCGAGCGCCAGCGCCACCTGCGTGGGCGTCGATCCCGTGGCGACGCCGTCGACCACGACCACAGCACCCGGCGGCATGCTGGCGACCGCCACCACACCGTACTCGACGGCGCCGGCGCCGCCACCGACGACGAAGAAGACGACGAAGCTGACGATGGTCAGCACGAACAGGCCGATCGAGGTGCCGAGCCCCGCGTACACCATCGGCGGCAGCTTGACGGTGGGCGCGGGCGCGCGGGGCGGTGGGCGGCGCGCCGGCTCGCGCGTCGGCTCGCGCGCGGCCTCGAGGTGGCCGCTCGGTGGCGTGTCGACCGTCGGCGGCACGGGTGGGGCCGGCGTCGGGCCAGCGCCAGCTTGCCCCGCCGCGCCCATCTTGGCGGGAGGACGGATGCGCGGGCCGGTGGACTCGACCATGCCGTTTGGGCCCACCACCATGGACGGCTTTGGCGACAGCTCGTCGTCGCCCCGCCGAATTCCGTCGAAGCGCGTGGGCGCCGATGTCTCCGCGATCGTGCGCGCGGGCAACGTCGCCGTCGGGCTCGAGTCGCGGCCGTGCAGCTCGCCGCTCGCCGCCATGGCGTCGACCTTGGCGAGCAGCTCGGCGGCGCGGGCGTCGCCACCGCCGCCGCCGTCATTCACGCCGCGCGCCGCGCGCTCGCGCTCGTAGTCCTCGACGCTGTAGGCGGGCACGGTGCGGCCGTCGTAGCTGTCGTCTTCGCCGGTGTCTTTGACGGCGGGGACGTTCTGCTCGGTGGCTGGCTTGGTGGGCGGCTTGTCGTCACCCTTGGAGTTGCGCATCGGGCGAGGTGGCGTCGCCTCCTTCTTCGGTTGCTCCGGTTTTGACTCCTCCTTCTTCACCTCGGGGCGCTTGGCGCGATCGCCCGTGCGATCGGCGGCCTTCTCCGCCGCCGGCCGCGCCTCCTGCTTGTCCGGCGGCTTGTCGGGCTTCTTGTCGGGCGCCTTGGCCGGCGCCTCCGCCTTGTCGGCCGGCACCGGCATGAGCGCGGCGGAGAGGGTGTTGTGGTCGACGTCCTCTTCGATCTTCGGTACCAGGTTCATGCCCTGGCTCGCCGGGATGATGACCTCGCCGATGCCCTTGACGACCATGGTGCCGTCTTTGGCGTTCAGCTCGTCGTCGAAGATGTCGTACATGTAGCGGGACAGCCGCACGTTGTTCGACTTCTTCGGGCTCGCCTCGAGGTAGTCCTCGAGGGCGAGCTGCATCTCCTGCGCGGTCTTGTAGCGACGGTCGGGGTTCTTCTCGAGCGCCTTCGACAGGAGCTTGACCACCTCCATCGGCACGTCGGGGTTGAGCTCGCGCGGGTTGAGCGGCTTCTCCTGCACGATGGCCTTGAGCGTCTTCAGCGAGGAGTCGCGCTCGAAGGCGCGCACGCCGGTCAGCATCTCGTACATGACGAGGCCGACGGCGAACACGTCGCTGCGGTGATCAATCTTGGCGCCGCGCACCTGCTCCGGGCTCATGTACGCGTACTTGCCCTTGAGCACACCGGCGCGCGTTTGCGCGAGCTGCGTCGACGCCTTGGCGATACCGAAGTCCACCACCTTGACGCCGCCGGCGAAGCTGACCAGCACGTTCTGCGGGCTGATGTCGCGGTGCACGATGTTGAGCGGCGTGCCGTCGTAGTCCTTGCGCGAGTGCGCGTAGTGCAGACCGTCGCAGACGCCGGCGAGGATGCGGCAGACGTGCTCGACCGGCGTCATCTCGCCGCGCTGCTGCGCCTTGCCGATCAGGTGCTGGACGTTGCGCCCCGACACGTACTCCATCGCGATGTAATACGTGCCGTCGGCCTTGCCGAGGTCGTAGATCTGGACGACGTTCGGGTGGCTCAGCTTGGCCGCGATGCGCGCCTCGTCGAGGAACATGGAGACGAACTCTTCGTCTTGCGCCAGGTGCGGCAGGATGCGCTTGAGGACGACGACCTTCTCGAAGCCCTCGAGGCCGGACTGCTTGGCCAGAAAGATCTCGGCCATCCCGCCGGTGGCGAGCTTCTTCAAGAGCTCATAGCGGTCGAACTTGCGCGGGAGCTGTTCGTCCCCGCTCGATTCGCCCGACTGGATTTCCTGCGCTGCGCTCAAGCGCGTCTCCACGCCCCGAAAAGCCTCGCTCCCACCTGCCTCTCGACGTTACTGACCCCCGGCACTGCAAGTCAAAAGCGCCGGGTTGCAGGCCCCAAACGACGCGAGGCCGGCGCCCCGCTCGAGCGGCGGTCGCCGGCCTACATCGTCACCTCGTCGAGCGGCTCAGCAGTCGGGGTCGGGCAGGTCGCAGAAGGTGTCGCACTCGCCGTCGCCGTACCAGTTGTTGGTCACGCAGGAATCGCTGCAGTCGGGGTCGGGGTTGGCGCAGACCGAGTCGCACACCATGTCGCTGTACCAGCCGTTGGTGGCGCAGACGTCGCTGCCGCCGCCGCCGCCCGAGCAGTCGGGATCGGGCAGGTCGCAGAAGGTGTCGCACGCGCCGTCGCCGTACCAGTTGTTGGTGACGCAGGAGTCGCTGCAGTCGGGATCGGGGTTGGCGCAGAACGAGTCGCAGACGCGGTCGCCGTACCAGCCGTTCTCCGCGCAGGTGTCGCCACCGGTGCCGCTGCTGCAGTCCGGATCGGGCTGATCGCAGAAGTCGTCGCACACCCCGTCGCCGTACCAGCCCTGCTCCTGGCAGATGTCGCCGGCGCTGGTGCCGCCACAGTCGGCGGTGTCGGGCTGCGGGCAGAAGTCGTCGCACACCCCGTCGCCGTACCAGCCGTTCTGCTCGCACACGTCGGCGGCGACGCAGTCGGGGTCGGGGTTCGGACAGAACTCGTCACAGACGTCGTCGTGGTACCAGCCGTTCTCCTCGCAGACGTCGGTGGTGGTGCCACCGCCAGTGCCCCCGCCGGTGTCGCAGTCCGGATCGGGCTGCGGGCAGAAGGTGTCGCAGACGTCGTCGCCGTACCAGTTGTTGTCCGCGCACACGTCGGTGGTGGTGCCGCCGCCGGTGCCGCCGCCGGTGCCGCCGCCGGTGCCACCGCCGCTCGGGTCGTCGCAGTCGGGGTCGGGGTTCGGGCAGAAGGTGTCGCAGACGGCGTCGTCGTACCAGCCGTTCTCCTCGCAGACGTCGCCACCGGTGCCGCCGCCGGTGCCACCGCCGGTGTCGCCGCCGCCGCTCGGCGGCGGCTCTTCCTCGGACTCGCTGCAGCCGATGTCGCCGTTCGGGTTCGGCTCGAAGCCGGGCAAGCAGAAGCAGAGGAAGAAGATCGCGATCGTGTTCGGGCCACAGTTGCCGATGATGCCGTCGTCGCCGCCGCCGGTGTCGCCGCCGCCGCCCGTGCCGCCGCCGCCCGTGCCACCGCCGCCCGTGCCACCGCCACCGCCACCGCCGCTCGGCGGCGGGCGCACGCAGGCGTTACCGGTGGGCGAGGGCTGGTAGCCCGCATCGCACTCACAGCGGCCGGGCTGACCCGGCACCGGCGAAGCGTGCTCGACGCAGCCGGTGCTCGGCTGGTCGGCGAGGCAGGTGCGGGTCGGGGTATCGAAGTGGTAGCCCGCGTTGCAGGTGCAGCCGCCGCCGGCCGACGGGGTCGAGTTCGGCGGGCACGAGCTGCCAGCGCCCGAGCCTTGGCAGACGCCGCCGCCGCCGCAGCGCTCACCCGACGTGCAATCGGTGTCGCGCACGCACTCGACGCACAGCCCCGGCACCGAGGTGCTGGTGGCGGAGCAGATCGGGGTGCCGCCCGAGCAGTCGCTCGGCTGGCGGCACCAGCCGTCTTGCAGCGGCTCGCACTCGCCGGCAGCCGCGTTGCAGAACTGGTCGAGGGGGCACGTGCTGGTCGCCTGGCAGGTGGGCCCCGGCTCGTCGCCCGGGGGGAGGGAGTCGTCGCCGGCCGCCTGGCAGACGCCGTCCACGCACGGAGCGCCACGGCAGTCAGCGTCGACCGTACAGACCGTGCAGCTCGGGTCGCCCTCCTCACAGGGCCCGTCGACCGCCACGGGGGTGGGACAGCCCGCGGTCAGGGCGGCGGCGGCGGCAAAGAGGAACGGCAGGCTGCGCATGTCGACTCCCAAGAGCTTGTGAGCTACCTGGGGTATCGGCATACCTCGTGCGCGGTTGTCTTACATGTCGGATGGCTGACCGACCGACCGTCGGAGGCTTGCCTAACTTGCTGAGATTACAGAAAAAATGAACCCCCCTGGGGTCAGGGGGGTTCGAGAAAGATCCGGCGGCGTCCTACTCTTCCACACGGTCTCCCGTGCAGTACCATCGGCGCTGGCAGGCTTAACTTCCGAGTTCGAGATGGGATCGGGTGTGACACTGCCGCTATAACCACCGGAAACCGTACGAAGTCGTTTCGCCGACGCTGCCCTGGCTTCCCAGGGACGCTCGGCCCAGCAACCTTAACCTCATCTTGCAGGAGACACATTCATGTGACTTTCCGGGCTCTTCCCGAAGGAAGAACAGGAAAGTGCCAAGCCTCACGGCCGATTAGTACGGGTCAGCTCCACACCTTGCGGTGCTTCCACATCCCGCCTATCACCTCGTAGTCTTCGAGGGGCCTTCAGGGGCTTGCGCCCGGGAGGTCTTATCTTGAGGGGGGCTTCCCGCTTAGATGCTTTCAGCGGTTATCCCGTCCGAACATAGCTACCCAGCGATGCCACTGGCATGACAACTGGCTCACCAGAGGTCCGTCCAACTCGGTCCTCTCGTACTAAAGTTAGCTCCTCTCAAACCTCCTCCGCTTGTGGCAGATAGGGACCAAACTGTCTCACGACGTTTTGAACCCAGCTCGCGTACCGCTTTAATAGGCGAACAGCCTAACCCTTGGGACCGACTTCAGCCCCAGGATGCGATGAGCCGACATCGAGGTGCCAAACCACGCCGTCGATGTGAACTCTTGGGCGTGATAAGCCTGTTATCCCCGGAGTACCTTTTATCCGTTGAGCGATGGCCCTTCCATACAGAACCACCGGATCACTATGACCTGCTTTCGCACCTGCTCGACATGTCTGTCTCGCAGTCAAGCTCCCTTATGCCATTACACTCGACGCCTGGTTTCCAATCAGGCTGAGGGAACCTTCGCGCGCCTCCGTTACTCTTTGGGAGGCGACCGCCCCAGTCAAACTGCCCACCAGACAGTGTCCCCAGCCTCGCTGAGAGGCCTAGGTTAGATATCCAGACGAAACAGGGTAGTATTTCAACGTCGGCTCCACGATGGCCAGAACCACCGCTTCAAAGCCTCCTACCTATCCTACGCAATCTCGCCCGAATATCACTGCCAAGTTGCAGTAAAGGTTCACGGGGTCTTTCCGTCTTGCCACAAGTACACTGCGTTTTCACAGCGCTCTCAATTTCGCTGAGTCCTAACCCGAGACAGTGCGGAGATCGTTACGCGATTCGTGCAGGTCGGAACTTACCCGACAAGGAATTTCGCTACCTTAGGACCGTTATAGTTACGGCCGCCATTCACTGGGGCTTCGGTTCACCGCTTCGATTGCTCTAACGGATTCCGTTAACCTTCCAGCATTGGGCACGCGTCACACCCTATACGTCCCCTTGCGGGTTTGCAGAGTGCTGTGTTTTTGGTAAACAGTCGCCACCGCCTGGTATTTGCAACCCTGTATAGCTTTGCAGAGTAAATCCACTGACAAACAGGGCACGCCTTATCCCGAAGTTACGGCGTCAATTTGCAGAGTTCCTTAGGTTAGGTTCTCTCAAGCGCCTTGGGATTCTCTCCCCACCCACCTGTGTCGGTTTACGGTACGGACTCGAATGCTCGTAGACCCGCGGATTTTCTTGGAAGCGCGGAATCGCCAACTCGCCTCGTCCGAAGACTTGGCTCGTCCTTCGCCTTGGCCTTGATGGGAACACCTTTGGTTTCGTATGTCCCCAGCCTACGCGAGCTCACCACCATCCGATAGGTGGCCTGGCTATCCCTCTCCGTCCCCGCTGGACTTCAAACCTTGCATTCAAGGTGCCGGAATATTAACCGGCTTTCCATCATCTACGCCTCGCGGCCTCGACTTAGGATCCGACTAACCCCGGGAGGATTAACCTGGCCCGGGAAACCTTGGGTTTTCGGCGAACGAGTTTCTCACTCGTTTTCTCGCTACTCATTGTGGCATAATCTCTTGTCAGCGCTCCAGCAATTCTTTCGATTCACCTTCACTGCACTGACAATGCTCCCCTACCGCTTGACCAGGCCTTGACCTGACCAAGCCCGAAGCTTCGGTGCCCGGCTTGAGCCCCGTTAAATTTTCGGCGCAGACCCACTTGACCAGTGAGCTATTACGCTTTCTTTGAAAGGTGGCTGCTTCTAAGCCAACCTCCTGGTTGTCTCAGCGTTTCCACATCCTTTACCACTTAGCCGGAACTTTGGGACCTTAGCTGTCGGTCTGGACTCTTATCCTCTCGTCACACCGCCTTAGCACGGCATGACTGCGTCCCGGGATAACAGTTCGTGGTATTCGGAGTTTAATAGGGTTTGGTAATCTGGTGAGACCCCTAGCCCTGTTAGTGCTCTACCCCCACGACTGAATTTCCCGAGCCAATACCTAGATATTTTTCGGGGAGAACCAGCTATCCCGCGGCTTGATTGGCCTTTCACCCCTAGACACAGGTCATCCGAGAAATTTTCAACTTCCACCGGTTCGGTCCTCCACGCGGTTTTACCCGCGCTTCAACCTGCCCATGTCTAGCTCGCCGCGCTTCGGGTCTACCCCATGCAACTCAACGCCCTTTTAAGACTCGGTTTCCCTACGGCTTCGCCTCAATCGGCTTAACCTCGCTGCATAGGATAACTCGCCACATCATTATGCAAAAGGCACGCCATCAGCCTGGACGAACCATAGGCCTCTGACTGCTTGTAAGCACACGATTTCAGGTCTATTTCACTCCCCTAACCGGGGTTCTTTTCACCTTTCCCTCGCGGTACTAGTTCGCTATCGGTCGCTCGCTTGTATTTAGGCTTGGAGAATGGTCTCCCCAGGTTCCCACCGGGTTGCTCGTGCCCTGTGGTACTCAGGATCCCGCTCGGTTGCGTTCGATTTCGGCTACAGGGCTTTCACCTTCTATGGCCGGCTATTCCACGCCGGTTCGCCTATCTAGTCGCAAATCCTAAATGCGGTCCTACAACCCCCAGAAACCGAAGTCACTGGGTTTGGCCTAATCCCCGTTCGCTCGCCACTACTGGGGGAATCTCGGTTGATTTCTTTTCCTCCGGGTACTGAGATGTTTCACTTCCCCGGGTTTGCTTCTCACCGCCTATGAATTCAGCGGTGGATGATGGGATTGCTCCCATCCGGTTTCCCGATTCGGAGATCTTCGGATCAAAGCCTGCAGGCCGGCTCCCCGAAGCTTATCGCAGACATGCCACGTCCTTCATCGCCATCGAGCGCCAAGGCATCCATCGTGTGCTCTTAGTAGCTTGGCTCCTGCCAATGAGATTAAGGTTGGTGTGCCGAGCGGCAAACAAACCCTACCTCAGAGGCAACTTACTATTGACTCTTGAGAGTTATCGTTGCTGTGATCACTTCCTTGAGCTCACTCTCGTGAACGCAAGGTGCAATGACCATTTTTAAACGACTTCGTATCGGTGTTGTCAGAGAGCTCGCGATGGCTCGCTGAAAACCAGATCTGAAGGAAGAGGACTCTTTCCGAGGGAGTCCGTCTCGAAGAATGGGATTGACCTAGGAGGTCCAGACCCGGAGGCCTGGATGTTCTCTTAGAAAGGAGGTGATCCAGCCGCAGGTTCCCCTACGGCTACCTTGTTACGACTTCACCCCAGTTACCGACTGCTCCTTGGGACCTTACCTCCCGTGAGGGTTGGCGCAGGCACTTCTGGAGAAACCGACTCCCATGGTGTGACGGGCGGTGTGTACAAGGCCCGGGAACGTATTCACCGCGGCATGCTGATCCGCGATTACTAGCGATTCCAACTTCATGCAGCCGAGTTGCAGGCTGCAATCCGAACTGAGGACGGTTTTCTGGGATTGGCTTCGTATCACTACTTCGCTTCCCTTTGTATCGTCCATTGTAGCACGTGTGTAGCCCTGGGCATAAGGGCCATGAGGACTTGACGTCATCCCCACCTTCCTCCGATTTAACATCGGCGGTCCCAATAGAGTGCTCGGCCGAACCGCTAGCAACTATCGGCAGGGGTTGCGCTCGTTGCGGGACTTAACCCAACATCTCACGACACGAGCTGACGACAGCCATGCAGCACCTGGACATCTGGTTCCCCGAAGGGCACATCCACATCTCTGCGGACTTCCAGAGGGTTCTAACCCGGGTAAGGTTCTTCGCGTTGCGTCGAATTAAACCACATGCT
>JACOUT010000004.1 GCA_016177705.1 Deltaproteobacteria bacterium | reverse complement strand
ACCGCGTCCGTCGAAGTCGCGGGTGGCCGACACCACCGAGGTTGGACCGGGGTCGGCGGCGGTGAGCGCCGGGTAGTAGCTCCGTCGCGCGCGGCCGGCAGAGTCGAGGTCATGCGCCTGCGCGCGCCGGGGGGCGCCGACACGCGCGCCGTTGTCGATGGTCCACTCCACGCGCTTGCGGACATTGTCTGCCCCGTCGGCCGTGGTGACGATGGCCAGGCCGCGGCCGCCGAGCGGCCCGTGCCCGAAGAAGCGCGTCTCCGTGTGCTCGATCGGGAAGACGTCGTCCCACTCGAAGGTCACGGTCACCTCGCCATCGGCGTCGATGCCGGTGAGTGGCCGACCGTCGCCGTCGCGACGCGTCTCCGTCGTGGCGCCGTTGGCGTCCGTGACGGCCCAAGTCATCCCCGAGCGGACATCCGTCTGCACCCGTGTGATCAGCGTCGTCGTCCCGCTCACCGGATACCCATCGGCGGTGCGGCCGACGGTCGTGTCGTACGCGCGCGCGTAGAGCGAGAACGGATCGTAGCCCACTCGAATGTCCTGGCCGTTCACGCGCAGGTCGGTGACGTTGCCCGTGGCGTCGCGCGCCAGGACCACTGTCTCGGCACCGCGCTCCCCGCCCGCGGCGCCAAGACAAACCGGTTCCACGATGTCGGGTCTGGCCTTGCGACGCAACCGTCCGAGGGGGTCGTACTCGGTGAGCTCACGCGACAGGGTCGTGTCCTGGGCGGTCCCGCCCACGTCGAAGCGGATGCCCTCGGTCGTCTCGTCCGTGACGAGCCCGAGCACCCACGGCCCCTCGAGGTGCTCGACCTCGCGCCGGGTGATGACGTTGTCGGCGAAGTCGAAGCCGGCGTCACAGTCGACCCCCGGCCCGCCGTGGCACACGGCATCGCCGCGGCGAACCTCGAGCGGCACGCCGAAGCGGTCACGCCTCTCAATGACCGTCACGCTCACGAGCGGCGTGTCGGTACACGATGCCTCGCCCGTGCACTCCTCGCTGCGCACAACATCATCTTCGATGCGCACGGCGGCTCGACCGCGCTCGTCTTGGAGGGCGCGCACGGTGCGCTCGGTGACGGTGCGTGTTCGCAGGCCGTCGGCGTCGACCACCTCGTCGCGCACCAGGCCCCGCAGCGGCGCGATGACACCGTGCGCGTTCTCGCCGACGTCGAAGACGCGCGTCACGGTCGCCGGGCTCGTGGGTTGACCTTCGAACGACTCGGTGATGATCGCGACGACACGGGCGAAGCCGGGTGACGCCAGGCGCCGCTGGCCGCGGGCGAAGTCGGCGTACCGCAACTCGAAGGTCGTCGGCGGCCCGCCGGGCGCAGTGCGGGTCGTCACGCGCGTGGCTACTTGAAGCCCCGCAGGCACGAACGAGGACGTCACGTTCGGCGAGGTCCGCGCGTTCTCGTATTCGATCTCCGTCGCGAGCCCGGCGCTCGTCGTGATCGTCACCAGCTGATCGGGATGCACGCCGAGGTTCCTCATCCAGGACGCAGGCTTCACGTACACGAATCCGGCGTCGCCGCGAGACACGGTCTGCCACTCGTCCGCGGGACCGCCGAGGTGCGGTCGGAGGGCGGCGCCCGCCTCGGCGTCGCAGCCCCGCGGCCCCAGCACCGAGGAACACACCACGCCAGGCACCACGATGTCGACGAGCCCGTCGTCGTCCGCATCCTCCATCCGCATGAGATCGCCGACGAGGAGGCCTCGGCGACGTGCGGCGTCGGGTTGGAGGGCGTCGGCCGGGCTGAGGACCGCGAAGTGCAGGGCGCTCGGTTCGACGCCAACGGGCAGCGCGATGTCGATGGAGTCGGTGCCGTTCGCGTCGAGGTCCCTCACGAGCTCGAAGTGATTGCCGCGGTTCAGCCACACCTCGAGGGTCGTGTGTGGGTCGTCCAAGACCGACGGCTCATTGGCCCAGATCACGACGTCCGTTCTCCCATCGGCGTTGACGTCCACGAACGCCGTCCCCGGCAACGGCACCTTGTCATCGCGCGTGACGACGCCGCTCGGGCCAGCTTCGGGGAGCTCCCGCTTGAGGATGCGCCCAAGGGGCCCGCCTGCGACGACGGCAGGTCCTGGATTCAAGTCGGGCGCCCACGAGCCATCAACTCCGGGCCGGTCCCTCGGGCCCTCAGCAGGGCGACCGAAGCGATAGCCGCGGTTCGCAAATACCGCGTGGCCATTGTCGAGGTCAACCAGCGACGGCGCGCCGCCGCCGTCGGGCTCGGCGGCCACGAGATCCGGCAAGCCGTCCGAGTTGAGATCGAGCAAGAACGCGTCGTACGCGTCGCCGGGCGGATACACCATGTCCCCGGCCGGAGGACCGAGCGCAAGGAGATCCCAATCGTAGCCAGGGACGACGAGGATGTCGTTGAGCGACTGCGTGAAATCACTCACCGGGTCGAAGCCGTGGAGCTCCGGCCACTGGGGGCTGGCGACGAAGCTCGCCCAGTCGAGCGAGAAGCCGACTCCGGCACCGGCATTCGCGAGCGGGATGTCGGCATCGGACGACGCGATGAACGCCCGCGGGGTGAACTCGTGCAACGCGCTCTCGCCGGGCTCACTGGTGTCCGTCGAGCGCAGCAGCACCACGTCGGCCACGCCGTCACCATTGATGTCCGTGACCGGCGCCGTGAAGTCACGTTCGATCTTCGCGCGAAACGGCCCCAGGCCGTCGTTGTCGGCAATGAGCCGCGTCACCTTGGCCACGCCGTTCGGCCAGCCGTACAGCGGGACGAGCGGCGCGACCTCCGCCGGGACGGCGCCACCGACGTGGATGCCGACCCTTTCGAGCGCAGGCAGCGTCGTCACATGGCTCCGCGGTGACCGCCTGCAGAGCGACTCGGTAAAGTGCGACTGCGCCCTGCACAGCCCGAGATCGGTCAAGATGCCGTCGAAGTCGACGTCGATACGCGGCGCCGGCACGCCGTCGAAGACGCCGGTGCCGTGGCACATCTCCATGATCCCCTGGCAGCGATCGAGGGAGTTGCCGCTCATGGCATGCGCCGCAGCCTCGATCTCCTTGACCTCCGTGTCGGTGAAGATCACGCGAATATGCAGCCGCGCGCGTAGTGACGCGTGGTCCACGCGAATGAGCGGCGTACCGGACGGGTCCGCCTCGTACCCGTTGTCATCGAGAATACGCAGGCCCTCGTCGGAGAGCGGCGGCGTCTGGATCCAATCCGCGAGGTCCGAGTAGAGCATGGCGAACTGGTCGACCCCTACCCAGCACTGCCCGTCGGCGCAGGCCGTGGTGTCCGTCGATGCGAGCGAGTCGCACAGCGTGGTGTCCTCACAGAGATCGAAGCCAGGCCCCGGTGGATCGATGGGACCACACGCGCGCCAGAACGCCTCCGAGAAACACGCCTGCCCTCGTCGCGGCGGGAGCGGTCGCTCGGTCACGACGTCGGCAAAGAAGACCCCGTCCACGCGGCCGTCACCATCGACGTCGGCGAAGTCGGAGTAGCTGAAGTCCGGCGCGAGGAATCCGGTTCGCCGCTGCCCGGCGGCGAGCTCGAACAGCCTCGCGGTTTCACCCGGGACCACCTCGAGCGGGATGGCGTCACCGCCGCCTGGGGTCGTAACGGCCGATCGCGGCAGGTTCGGCCCAAATGGCAGGAACGAGACGGGCTGCGGTCCACCGGGAGGGGTCATCGAGACGTCGGCGTCCGGCACGATGGGCGCCCCGGCCGCGACGATGCCGGCCGCGTGATGCAGCAGGTCAGCTCTGCCATCGCCGTCGACGTCGAGCCGGCGGGCAGCCACGGAGACGTCGGAGCCGAACAGCGCTTGCGCCTCGGTTTCTTCCCCGGCGCCCGGCCCGATAAGCAGCCGCGCGTCGAGCAGCTCGCGGTCGTGCCCAGGGAGCAACAGCGGCTCTGGCGCGCCGAACTCAATGGTGGCGCCGTTGCTCGAGTGCTGGAACGCCCAACTACGTTCCTGCGCAACGTCGCTCACCCGCTCTCGAACACCGCGCAACAACCTGCGCCCGGTGTCCTCGCTCACGGCGTACTCGAGCGCCAGGCGGCGATACGCGACGCCTCCTGCGCACGGTCCTAGAGCTTCCTCCTCACCCACGCTGCGCCCTGCCAGGGCCTGCACCGGTCCACACACGGCGATGTTCTCGACAAGCCCTACCGTCTGCACGTTGCCCGTCTTGTAGTCGGTGGCACCGTGATCCACCGCCGTGTCGAGGGTGACTGCGACGCGGAATGGACTGCGTAGCCCAGAGCCCTCATGGCCGCCCCACGCCACGGAGCGGAGCACGGGGCGTCTCGACGCCGACAGCAGGTCCGGACGGTCCTCATCGTCCGTGAAGAACCAGTCGTAGCCAATCGCGTTGCCGTCGACGTCGCGCTCCTCGAGCAGGTACCAGGCCGCAGTCCCGAGCTCGTTCTTGATGCGCGCGGTCTCGACGCGCCCGATGCCGGCTGGAGGCATCGCTCCGTAGGTGCGCTTCACGCCATTTGGCAGGTGGGCCACCCACGAATCGCGCGCACGGCCGTGCTCCCAGACGGTCGGTGGCCCGAACGCCCGCTCCGGAATGAAAAGCTCGCTGTCCTGCATCACACGTGGCGGATGGGCTGCGGCGGCGTCGAGCGGCACCAGCTCCTCGCCGGCGGCCTCGAAACGGGCTCCTTCCTCTCCGCTCTCGGCATATCGAAGCCCGCCGTCGGCACTGCGCACCAGGCTTGGGAATCCGTCGCGCAGCGAGCGCGCGACCAAGGCTGGCGCGCCAATTTCAAGCGACCACCCCGCGCCGACGACGGAATCAGCCTTGGCCGCGCCGCTGTCGTAGGCGAGCGCGAGCGACGGTGTCATCTCGCCGCGGCCTCGCGGCAATGCGATCGGGATCGAAGTCGTGTAGGTGCCACGTGCCGACACCGGCACCGAGAACGACCTTGTCGGTGGTTTGGTCGAACCCTCGACAGCCGCGGACGCGAGCGACGTCGTCCGATCATTCACCGCGAACGCCTCTGCGACGGTGCCGGTCTCGCTCTGTGCCAGCGCAGGAGAGACGAGCAGCGTCTGTGCGACGACGAGCGCCAAGGCCCGCTGGCACACCGACCTGCTTGGACTCGTCGCGCGCAAGCAGGCCGTCGTGTTCCGTCCACGAATCAAGTCGTGATCGCTCATGAGCCGCCCCCCGTCGAAAGACGATCAGTGTGCCGCGCCGTCGTCTGGCGCGGCAAGGAGCCACGGTGGGAGCGACACGCTTGGGCGCAGTGCGAGTCGCACCGCAGCGCGGTGACCCATCAGCGACGCCGGGATGACGCCGCCGCGTTACGCCGCAGATCCTCCTTGCCGGAGCTGCCATGCGAGCTCGGAAGATCAGAGACGAAGCGGACGCGAAGTCGTGCCTGGCGGCCGTGCGGACAGGCGGAGGCGATCGGCTCGCGTGGTCGCACGTGCATGGTGGTATGCGTCCGGCCGATGCTACGACGTCAGCGGTTGGCTGAGCGACGGGATCGGCCGGACGCATTCGGCACCCCCCTCGCACGACGCCTCCAGCACACCCGTGCTACACACGAACTCGACGGCATCCTCGGCCAGCGGAAGGTGTCCGTGAACGTCTATTCCCCCGGCGGCGGGCCGTTTTCCCCCACGGATTCCTCCGAATCTCGAGCGCCCCCCGCGCGCTGGGAATCCCGCGAGCGGGATCCGGCGCGGTATGCTCCTCCCCGGAGTCTCGCACATGGGCGCCGACGGGAAGAAGCCAGATGCCGGGCGGGGCGCGGCCGGGCCGACCTCGCCGGTCGCCCCCTTCCGTCGCGCCGACCTTTACGCCGAGCGCCTCGACCGGGCGATGGGCGGGGTGCGCAGCGACGGAACGCCGCTCGCGGTCGAGATCATGGTCGAGCAGGACGAGGACGGGCGGTTCGCCGCCTGGAGCCCGAGCCTGCCCGGCTGCGCCACCTTCGCCGACACGCGGGAGGAGGCCGTCGAGAGGGCGCGCGAGGCCGTCGAGGCGTACCTGGACGACGTCGATGCCGCCAAGCGGTCCGGCTGACACGTCCCACTACCGGTCCCGCCGCCTGCTCGCGCTCGTCGCGAGGCGCTCCACCGCGCGGCGCAGCGCCGCGTCGCTCGGATGGCTGTACCGGCTCGTGGTCGTGATGCTGGCGTGCCCGAGCAGGCGCCTGACCTCCTCCAGGTTCCCGCCGGCAGCGAGCACCTCGGTGGCGAAGCTGTGGCGCAAGAGGTGAGGGTGCAGCGACGGCAGCCCGGCGGCCTCGCCGACCTCCTTCACGCGGCTCTGGACGGCGCGCTTCGACAGGCGCCCGCCGCGTCGCGAGACGAAGAGCGCGTCCCCGACGACGGCGAGCGCCTTCCTTGCCTCTATCCACGCCGTGAGCGCGGCGAGGGCGTCGGCATTGAGCGGGAGCGGCTGTTCGCGCCCGCCCTTGCGCCGCACCTCGCGCAGGAGAGCGTTGCCGACGTCGACCTGTCCCACATCGATCGAGAGCATTTCTCCGAGCCTGAGCCCGGTGTGGAACAGCAGGAGCACGATGCAGCGGTCCCGGACGGATCGCCAGCCGCCTTCGCGGTCGAGGACCGCGAGCA
Organism: Deltaproteobacteria bacterium; assembly: GCA_016177705.1. Classification (GTDB taxonomy): domain Bacteria; phylum Myxococcota; class UBA727; order UBA727; family VGSZ01; genus JACOUT01. The sequence goes on along the minus strand of JACOUT010000004.1, from coordinate 678,210 downwards.
ACTTGCCGACGTCGCGTGCCGAGAGGCTCGGTTCGTCCCGGCGCGGTGCCCGGCTGAAGGTGACGTCGTGGGCCGGGCTCGTGACGACGTGCTTCTTGTCCACGAGGAACCCGAAGAAGCTGCGCAGCACCGTCAGCTTCCGATTCCTCGTCGTGGGGGCGATCGTGGAGTTCCCGTTGCCGAGGTACTCGACGATCAGCTCGCGCGTGAAGGCTTCGACGTCGGCGACTTGGTGGGCAACGGCAAAGACGCCGAGCAGGCGCAACTCGGCGCGATAGCTGACGACCGTGGCCGGCGAGAAGCGCCGTTCCTCGTCGACGTGGGTCACAAAGAGGCGCGCCGCCTCGTCGATCTGCATGCGCTGTCTCCGACGGCGGAGAGCCGCCGGCAGGGAGCCTGCCCAACTTCGCCACATAGATGCTTCTGCGCCGTTGGTACGGCGGCGCGCATTCACGGAACCGCATGGTGCGTGCTCCGTCAAGCGCGCGGCCGGCCCAGTTCTTGACAACGAGGGAGGCATGATGTCCGAGTCGAACCTGCTAGAGATGGCCAGCACGCCGTGCGCACGATCCGCGCGAGTCCGCATCAGCTGGGGGCGCGTCCACGCCGCCGCCTTCCTGGCCTTGGCGGCCGTCGCGCTCGCCGCGTCGGTGACGGCACCGCAGCCGAAGGCACCGCCGTACGAGGCCAGGTTCGAGTACGCGACCAGCGCCCCGGCCACGGAACCCACCGGGGTGACGCTCGCCATCGTCGCTCCCCAGTTCGGCACCGGGATCGACCAGCGGGTACGCAAGGAGAACGCGACCTTCCGCCGCTATTCAAGCGCGGTGACGGGCTCCATCACCGAGCTCGCGACCGCCAAGGGGATGACGACCAAGGGGCCGTTCGCGGACTTCAACGAGATGACGTACGCGGACAAGAAGGAGGCGGGCCTCGCGCTCACCCCGGCGTTCGACATCGCGCTGACCCTGACGAACGAGAAGGTCATCCAGCCGCAGACCCAATACACGAGCGAGCTGCGGCAATGGGACGTGTCGATCGACGGGACCATCACGCTCAAGATCCAGGAACCCGCCTCGGGCGAGTCCCTCTGGCAGAAGCGCGTCGAGATCGAGCCGTACAAGTTCTTCATCAAGGGCAACACCGAGCAGGGCGCGGTCGGGAACCTGAGCGACGACGACGACTTCAAGAAGGCGCTGGAGGCCAGCTACCAGGCCCTCATGGCCTCGCTCGACAAGTACCTCTCTCCAGAAGAGATGAAGGCGCTCAACGCGCAGGCCGCAGAGATCAAGGCGAAGAAGGTGTACTGAGGTGCGAGGGCGCTCTCTGCCTTGGGCGGCTGCCTGGGGGCTGCTAGCCGCGCTCGCCGTGAACGACTGGGCCATGAAAAGGCTCCTGGTCGGACCGGGCTGGCTGCGCGGCAAGCTCTCCGACGTGGCCGGGCTCGCGCTGTGCGGGATCCTGGCTTGCGCCTGCGCCCGCGCGCTGGCGACGGGCCGGCGGTCGCGCCATGCGCTCGTCCCGATGTGGACGCTTGCCGCCGCAGGCGCCTTCGTCGCCGTGAAGACCAGCGCGGCCTCGGCGCTCGCCCTCGCCGCCTGGTGGCCCTGGCCGAGTGCCTGGGGGCGCCCCGTCATCGTGAGCGACCCCACCGACCTCGTCGCGCTGCCCGCGCTCGCGCTCGGGGTCGTGCTCGGGGAGCGCATGTGGGGCGCGCGTTCGGGCCTCGGGCGTTGGGGCATGGGAGACGTCGGCAACGATCGCGAGAGAAGGTGTGAGTGATGATGCTCGGTGCCGCCGCCCTCGCCCTTGTGCTCCCCCTCGCCGGGCCGATGCCGAGCCCGAAGGAGGCTGACTCCGCCCTCGCCTCTCGCGAAAAATGGGCCATGCGCCTAGCCCTCCTCAACGGCATTACCCTCCTGCCCGTCCCGTTTCTCTCGGACAGACAGGCGGCCTTCGTCGACCACACGGGCCTGTCCGTCTCGGCTTCGGCCTCGTTCGGGCCCGTTCTCGCCGCGGTGGCGAGCGCCGGCGCCTTCGGCTGGGCGGACGCGGGCGGGGCGCGCCTCGGCGGCCGTGATGCCGAGGTGACGGTCGAGCTGCGCGAGAAGGAATCGCTCGCGCCCGAGCGCGCCCAGCTCTACCAAGCCACATGGCACGCCGACGCCGGGCTCGACTGGCGGCCGCTCGCCTCCGCGCTCGACCTGCCTGGCCAGCCCGTCTTCGATGCTGGCGGCGGCACCCGCCTCGGGCTCGTCGGCCTCGCCCTCCCCGCGCTCACGCAGGACGGGGAGAACCTCGCGTTCGTCCGAGACGCGCCCTCGGCCGCCGTTGCCGGCATCTGGTGCGCCTCGGCGCGTCTGCGCTGGCCCATCATCCTGGTCGAGCTCGGTCTCACCGACCGCATCGTGCCGCTCTCGGTGCGGGATGGGGAGGTGGCGGACGCGGAAGCGCCGGCGTTCGCGGTGCGCCCCTTCTCCACTGTCGACCTCTCCTTAGGGGTGCACTTCTGACGGCCACCTCGCGACGATTCATGATCGTCGTAGCCAAGGAGAATCGGAAGACCACGACGACCATGACGATCGGGATCGACCTCCTCATCTCATCACTGTTGGCTGCGAGCGGCACGCCGGCCTGGCTCAAGTCAGCGAAAGGCCCTAGTGAACGAGGGTCGGGCCGAGTTCACCGCTTCCCTTTGCGGATCTGCAACTCAGCTTCAACTCCGTCGGCGTGCCATCCGCGAGCGAAGAAACTAGCGCTCGTACCAGCCGTGGATCGCTCTCCAATGGAAGATATAGGCCAACGATACGCGGCGCAACGTATGTGCCAGGCTGATAGAGCAGCGTCTTGATCTGACTGATGGACACGATAGCTGCCTGAGCAGTTGTTCGATTAAGCTCGCTTTGAATAGGGAGAGCCGCAGTGACTGATTTGCCGTTGATCCCCAACGTCTGGACAACCAAAGAGCCTGAGAGACGCTTCGCTTCTGCCTCAGCACCGATCGTTCCGAGTCCAGAGATGTTCGCGCCGCCTTCGACTACCGTAACAACGGACACAACCCGCAGGCCGATGCCGACATAAATTGGGATGTTAACCCTCTCAAACCCATCCTCTTGGACCGGTTGTTTCCGAGAGACCTCATAGCGAACGCTGGTCGGATCAAAGTTGGGTTCAATGGTCTTTGCAAGTGGAACCAGTTGCGTCGTCGTAACCATCTTCGATCCTGCCGCCCCGACCGTTGTGGCCGAACTCGGTTTGATGGGAGATGCAGAACGTCGAATCCAAAAGTTGCCGTTGATCGTTGCGGAGTTGATGTAGTCGATGGTGACATTGTATGTACTGCCCTTAATGCCAACGCTCCCGAACCCAGCCTCGGTCTTTGCGGAGCCGGCAAGCTCCACAACAGACATGCGCACTGCATTATCTGGCAGCGATTGAAGGGCTGCAATGGACGGTTCGGAACAGTCCTCGGGAACGTTAATCTGTGCTGGAAAAGGGTCTAGTGGAACATACGAGTATCCGCCAGCGACCTCTGCACGTGGGGTGGCAGTGGCGCATCCACCAATCAGTGATAGAAGCCAAACAAGCTCAAGTGTCCTCATTCCCACCTCTTGCGGTTGCTCCACCAAGACGCAGCCATCGTCGTTCTCGCCAAAGGCGGCGGCGCCGAGATCCGACGTCGCCCGCCGTCGTCACCTCGCCGCCATCGTGATCTTCCCCGCCGCGACCTGCCTCGACGGACCGGCCGCCCCGCTCATAGCCGCACGCCGAAGAGGCTGATCGCGCCGATGACGGCCTTGGCGAGCTCGTCGCGGCCGTAGATCTCGTGCATGACCCGGATGGGCCGGGCGAGCAGCGAGTCGGAGGCGTGGATCGCGGCCCAGTCCCGGTCGTCGAAGGCCAGGCCCGGGCTCGCGCGTCCCGCGCGCTTCATGGCCTCCAAGAGCTCGTGGGCGATGATCCCCTGCCCGAGCGCGGAGGGGTGGACCCCGTCGAGGGAGAACAGCCCGCCCTGGCGGACGCGGCCCCCGATGTCGGCGTGGTAGTACTTGGTGTCCGGGCGGGGGGTGATGCGGCCGAAGTACGCGGGGAAGCGGTACGTGGGGTTCCCGCCGTTGCGCTTCCAGGCCGCCGAGCGCAACACCTCGCAGAAATCGACGACGACGTAGCGGTCGGAGCCGTGCGCGCCGTTGAGCGCGGCGGCCGCAAGGGCGATCGCGCCGTTGTACTCGGCGATGGTGTCGTCGATCTGGATGGCCTCCTGGATCGTGAGCTGACGAGTCGAGGTGCGCGCGAAGTCCTCCTCGAAGGGAAAGTACGTGTAGTACTTGAAGTAGTGGCCGCCCTGGCGCCCGGGGCGCGAGACGAAGGTGGAACCGCCCACGCCCTTAATCAGCGGGGCGATGGTCACGTACGGCACGTTGCCGACGAAGACGCGCCAGTCCTTCTCCGCGTTGTGCCCCTTCATGATCACGTCGACGTATGCGAGCAGCTGGGCGTACTCGGCCTCAAAGTCGGCGGGCCACCACAGGTTCCACTTCTTCGCGGCGCGCTCGAAGTGCCCCATCCTGTGGGCGGCGCCGTCGCCCCCAGACCAGCGGACGTCGAGGTCGAACACCGTGCCCAGGCAGTTGTTGGCGCCCAGCCAGAGCACCACGTCGCGCACGCCGGTGGTTCGCGCGTGGAAGAGGAGCCAGTCGAGCTGCGAGCGCGGCTCGATGCCCGCGAGCGCCCCGGCGTACATGCCCGGGTTGAGCGCGCCCAGCTGCCGGTCCGGGGAGAGGACGCGCAGCGCGTTGCGGTAGAAGGGCTGCGCGGCGCCGGTCAGGACGCCGTCACCCGATCCACCCGCCGAGAGAACCTGGTCGTGGCACGACTTGGCGGACAGGAGCCACGCGTCGGCCGCCTGGAAGCCGTAGCAGGAGACGTTGGGGTACCACGCGGCCGGCGGGGCGTTGGGCGTGCCGACCGAGCCGCCGCCGCGCTCGTAGTAGTCCTCGCCCTCGTCGAGCGCCTCGTTGAGCGTCCCGATCGCCGCGGCCCACTCGAGCCCGGAGACGTCCGCCCCGTGCTTGCGCTCGAGCGCGCGCAGCATCGGCTCCATCGGCAGGAAGAACCCGCCGGCGGGGAACTCCGGCGTCGCGTACCCCGCGATCCCGAGCTTGCGCGCGAGCAGCGTCGAGTACGCCTGGTCCGGCCGCGCGGCCGCACCGCTCTGGAAGCCCTGCGAGACTGAGTCGCCGATCGTGAAGAGTTCGAGCGCCGCCATGTGTCCCCCGTGCGCCGCCAGCGTGGAGGCGCTGCGCCCCTGTTACGACGTTCCCGCAGTGGGAGGTATCGGGACGTGGCCGGAGGTCAACCTCGCGCCTCGCGTTCTGAGGCGAACGTCCGGACGTGCTTCGGGTCCGGCGGGTCGCCGTATTCGCCATAGCGTCGCTCTCTGTCGTCGATGACGCCGGCCTGACGGTTCCCGATCCAGCCAAGAGGACTCCTGCGGAGGGTCTTCACGCCGGCCACACCAGCCGGAAAGAAATGGAGGCGGCGTCGAAACCAGCACCACCCCTGCAACTTTCTTTTCGCCGTCCCGATCCTCCCCACCGCATGCTCGAGCTCATCGCACACGGAAATGGGCCAGCTCGGGACGACGTGTGACGCTCGCCTTGGCGCGTTGACGTCGTCGGCAAGCGTGTCGCCAAGCTCCGCCTTGTGCGCGTCGACCAACTCCTTCGCGACGGTTTCTCCATCGCTCACAGGGGGTGGCGACGGCCATCGACTTGACCTTTGACCTGGGGCACCGGCTCGTTTGCCCACGCGCCGAGAAACCGCTCGATCTTCTCGCCTGCCGCGCCGTAAGCCAACGGGAGCACCGAGCGGGTTCACGCCGCGACCGCGAGATTCGACGCCGACTCAGCTCACTTCAGTGCCCGTCTTGCTCGATAGAGGCCTTCGTTGCATAGTGGGGAGTCATCGGCCAAATATGACGATCGAGTCGGCGAACAGGCGGCTTCAGGACCAGTTCAGCGAACTGGGCGAAGCGCTGCGCGGGTCTTCGGGATCAGCCACTGAGGAGGCGTTGCAGACGTTGAAGCGGGCTTTTAGGCTTGGTGGCCTTTCCGACGAAACAGCGCTTGGAATCCTAGCCTCGAACCCGGAGTTCCTCCTGCGGGGTATCGCACAACTCCGGGATAAGGCCAACAAGACGCCTGCGGGTGGACGTTTCACCCTCAACCACGACGGCCAGGAGATTCCTCGTTTCCTTCGGAGGCGCGCTGAGAGTGGCACGACGTATGAAGCGGCGTTCATCATCCATGCGCTCAACCCGTTGAACAATGACTCGGTCGCGATTGCGGCTTCGATTGGAGCCTTTCTGCGGACGTGCGCTGGACTTGGGGTCAGCCTCCCGAAGGCCCGTGCGTACCTCACCGGCAAGACCTGGGCCGCGCTCAACAAGGCTGCGCGGCGCACACGGAACAAGCATGACCTCGAGGACAACCTCGAAAGGAACCTAGCCGGACGAACCCTCCTCTTCAAGCTCGTCGGGCTTCCGGTCGAAGTGTTTGAGCTTGAGCGGCCGGCGGGCACGCAGTCCGCAAATGTGCGGTCCTTGGATGCCATGGAAATCCGTGACCGGGTGAACCGAGCGGCGTCGGTGCTCCAGATGTTCCGCCCCAAGCTGCTAGGTATGAAGATCGAAGAAGCTGAGCTCCAGATAATCGAGCAGGCTTTCTTTGGCGGAGTGCTGCAGACGAGCAAATACAAAGGATCGGAGGACAAGTACCGACACGACGTCACGATAGGAGCCGTGAGGCTGTACGAGGTCTTCCCGGAATTGCAGGAGCGCTTCGCGGGGTTGTTCGCGTCCGAATTCGAGATCATCAAGAATATTGCGAGGTATCGCCGCTTCTTGTCGCGTGAGTACTTCGAGTATTTCCTCATTCAGCTTGAGGCGCAACGCGAAGCAGTACGGGGGGGCTATCTAAAATACGCCCCGTCCTCCGAGGAGGACTTCGACACGCCATTCGCCAAGATAGACAAGAGGAACGGGGCGATTGACGCACTTTACATGCCGCACTATAGGCTGGCGGGCAAACGAATCCTTCCCTATTCTACAGATCACATCGATTTTGCTGGGTATAACAACCGGGATATTCGTGCACGAATCGTCTCGATACGGGAATGCGCCGAGCGTCGAAAGGACGAGCAGACCGAAAGGAAGATCCTCGCGAACCCGCTCGGCGACAACATCCGCCTCTTGGCTGACCTCGTCGGCTTCTACGTCTATTCCGCGAAATCCAACAGCATGAACCGGGACAATGCCGTCGAACTCCAGCTGGCTGCGATCAACCCCTGGGTTGGGCAATTACTCGAGGTCGAGATTTCGAACGGGGCCAAGTACAAGGATTGGCTCCGTGGGATGCTCGCTGCGGAAGGCTCACGGCAGGAGCGGGCCCTGCCGCTGCACTTCGCGCTCCACGCGTGGTCGGTGAAGGAGTACCGTGCGGGTCCATCGGGCGGTGCCAGCACTCTCGAGCACGAGATCGCGAAGGGCATTCGGACGATAGGGCGATGGCTGCACAACCGAACGCACCTATAGCGAGTCGGCGAAGGTCGTCGCGGCGATCCCGAGACAACGCCGAGCCAATGTCGTCCCAGGTCACGCGACGGTATCACCGCATGCGGCCACAGCACGATTGACGCGAAGACAATGGCGGCGCCGTAGCGCCGCCAGCGTTCATCGGACTGCCATCACGATCCTGCCCGCCGCGCGCTCGAGCTCCTCGCGCACGGACAAGCCCCAGCTCGGGACGACGTGCGCCGCGCGCGTAAGCGCATTGACGGCGTCGGCGAGGGTCTCTCCGGGCTCCTGCTTCCACGCGTCGACGAGGTGGTTCACCACCGCCTCGCCGTCGCGCTCGCCGGAGACGACCACCTTCTTGGTGTCGACCCACTCCTTGAACTTCTCGACGGGGTCGACCTTGAGCGTGCGGGCATGGCCCCAAGCTTCGAGGAAGAACCCGACCTCGCCGCGCGCGGCCTCGACCGCCCTCGGAAGCGCGGCGCGGATGCGTTCGCGGTCGCCCCGGTGCACCTGGCTCATAGTCTCCACCTCGCCCTCGGCCACGACGATCAGGTTGAGGCAGAGGCTGCGCAGCACCACGGCGGTCACGCGGATGCGCCCGCGGCCTGTGTCGTCGCACTGGAGACGCACTCCGGCGCGGAACACGTCGCCCGCGGCGAGGTCCGCCACGTGCTCGGGCATCCACAGGGCCGTGGCCGTGAGCCTGGCGCCCTCGTACGCGAGCTCGACCCGGGCGTCGGCGAGCGCCGGGAGCGCGGCGGTCACCACCTGGTCGGCGTCGCAGGGCGCGTAGCTCGGGGTCACCACTGCGAACACGGAGCGTCCCTGCTCGTCCCAGCGCGTGCGCAGCACGATCGGCCGCTTTGGGGCGCGGGAGAGCTGGGCGTTCACGTTCCAGGCGCGCTCGTGCGGCGTGCACAGCTCGGCGAGGTACCTCGCCCCCGCGCCGATCCCGAGGTGCTGGCACAGCGCCTGGAAGGCGCGTTCCTCTAGCCGCATCGGGCAGATCCCGTCCAGGTCGACGGTGCCGTCCTCGCGCATCGACAGGCGCGAAGGCTCGACCTTGCCGTCATGCCGGCGTTCGGCCCGCAGCTGCCCCACGAGCGCGGCGCAGGCTGCGGGGAACGGGGGCAGCGCCTCCACCCGCTCGCGCTCGATGCGGAAGTTGCGGTCCCCGAGCTCGGTCACGCGGGTGCCCGGGGCGAAGAGCGGCGGCGGCAGGGCGAACCCCGCCCCGCGCAGCTCGCGCTCCTGCTCCTCGATCCGCCCGCCGGCGATGACCGAGAACGCCCCGTGGGCCGTCACATGGGGCGGAGGATCCGCTTCTTCCTCCAGCTTCACGAGCGCGGCGCTCTCGTCGCCGGACTGCTTCGCGTCCCAAAACCGCCGCATTGCGTCCTCGTACTCGGTGCCGTGGATGATCGACGTCTTCCCCGCGATGGTCAGCTTCAGCATGTTTCTCTCCTCTCCGGCGCTCGACGGAGGCCGGAGCGCGCCCGCATTCGCGCGCTCCGATCTCCCTCTGAGTGGCTTGTCCCTCCCGAGAACGCCGCGGCCGTGTCCCGCGACGTTCTCGTCCGTCCCGCGTGCACGGCGCGGGATGGGAGCAGCCCACCCAAGGGACTCCCGGGGGCCGCGGAGGTCAATCAACGCAGCGGGAGCACCGCGTGCGGCCCTTCGCGTCGACGGCGTGGCCGGCGTCGAGCCGGCGCCGGCAGTCGGCGCAGCGGCCGGTCAGGACGCGCCGCGCCCGCCGCCACCGGCGGTTCCTCGTCGTAAGCGACGGCCGGTTCTTCCGCGGGCTCATACGTTGCCCACGCGCTTCAGGCACCAGTAGCAGCGGGGGTGCCCGGCGACGGACTTGTACGGGCCGTCGAGCTTGCGGCGGCACAGGCCGCACTTGGGCCGCCGGGCGCGGAACCGGTCGGCCCCGTGACGGCGATATCGGGGGACGCGCATACGGTCGGTGTTGAAGTCAGCAGGCATCGGGGCCCGTCCTCGCGCGGGTCGGACGTGCGCCAGACCGGGCCCATCAACCGGTGCGGCTTCCCGAGGTCGACCTCCTCGAGAAGGGCGAACCAGAAAAGGCGGGTGTGCCCCTCGCCTGCGCCGCCGGCCGCCGCCGCGCGAAGGCGATCGAGGCGGGAGGGCGTCGTCGTCACGGTGAGCACCCGGACCGGCATGTCGCCGAAGCGCGCGACGTGCCCGCGTCCCTTCCACCAGCGGAAGTACCCGGCGTATCGCAGGCGCATCCGTTCGGGAGCGACCGTGCCCATGTCGATCTCGACGACCAGGCCCTGGACGCTCCCATCGACGCGCAACGCCACGAACGCGTCGGGGATGAGCGGCACGCGCACCATCCGCCCGTCGACGAGGACCCGCGCGCTGGAACGCACGTCGTCCGGCGCATGGCGCCAGGCGAGGAGCTGGAACGCCGCGTCGCGGTGCAGGAGCTCGAGCGCGACGTACAGGGCGTTCCTCGCGAGCGTGTGGTCGAGGAAGAGGCCGCTGCGCCGCTCATGCTCGGGCACGTGCCGCGGCGCGGGCCCGTCACGGGCGCGGGCGAGCGCCCGCGCGCCCAGGGCGGAGAGCGCGAACACGCTCTTGGCGCGCCGGTCGTACGGCCGCACGGGCACGTACGCCTCGGTGAGCAGCTTGCGCGCTCGCAGCTCCCGCAGGCGCCGGAGCGCCGCGTCCGCCGACGGAAAGTGCAGCGCCGCGACCTGGGGCACGGAGAGGAAACGCATCCTCCCGAGGCTTTCGAGCACGTCGAGGTCTCGCCCGCTGAGCTTGGCGCCCGTGGCGGCCGTCATACGCCTGCGCGGGCCTTGGCCAACTCGTCGAGGTCGAGCATCGCCGCGCCCGCGGCGATGAACATGCGGGCGTGATACCGCGCGCGGTGGCTGCGCGTTCGGCGCCGCAGGCCCTCTGCAAGGCTCGCGCCCGGGACCGCCTCGGCGTCGGGCGAGCGGCTCCACAAGAGCGGGAAGCGCCCGACGACATGCCGCGCGAGCGCGCCGTTGCTCGGCCGGGCCCCGGGGGCGCACAGCGCGGCGCGCACGCGGGCCGGGAGGAGCCTTGTCGCGGGGACTTCCCGGCGTCTGGCCTCCCGTTCGAGCCATGCGGCCTGGTCCGCGCCGCCCTGCTGGTCGGCGACGAAGGCGAGGCGCGTGACGGCATAGGCGTCGAGCAGGAGGGAGACCGCCTGCTCGAACCGGCGCTGCCGCATGTCCGGCGAGCGGATCTTGCGGACGTTGAGCACCGACGCCGTGAGCAGGCGCTCGCCCGTCACCACCGCGACCCCGACCTCGCGGGCGCCGAGGGCGATGCCGAGGGCGCAGGCGCGGAACCTGCGCGGGTCCACGCGCGCGAGCTTCAGGAGCATACGGGGCCTTCTTCGGCGGGCTCGGCGTCTTGCCCGTCGTCGTCGACCAGCGCCGAGAGCTCGGCGAGGTCGGGCAGCTCGATCGCCGGCAGGCCGTACCCGTGACAGAGCGCGCGGACCTTGCCGACGAGCGCGTCGGCGACGTCGTGCGGCTCGCGTCCCGCCACGTCGACGATCAGGATCGCGCGCGGCCGCTGCGCCTCGATGACGCCGCGCAGCACCGCGACGAGGCGCGCGAGGCCGGCGACGTCCGGGCGGCGCAAGCGCAGGAACCGGTTGATGCGCGCGCCGCGCAGGCGCAGCACGCTCACGCTGTGCGCGCCCAGGCCGACGGCGAGGTCGACCGCCTCGCGATGCTGGCCGTGGGGCGTGGTGTCCAGGTCGTACATACCCGGACATCGTGCCACCGGAGGAAAACGGCTCCGAGGCGGGGCCGTATCCGGCGGGGCCGATGCGCGGCTGTGGATACCCCCTTAAGAAACCCCCGTGGAGTTATTTATATATATCCGAGGGAGAAGGCTGGAGGGAGATGGAGGGTGTGGGAGGAAGCGGGAGGAGGACGAGGGAGGCGGGTGATTGCCGCGGATCGACGGTTATCAACAGCCAACGGCCGCCTGGCCACCCTGCGTTTGACAACCCCGTATCGGCCCCGCACGATACCGCCCGTACCCACGAAAACCGAAGGCAGCCGACTGTCGTCCACGACGACGTCTTACGGGCCGGCTGGGGAGGGAGCGGAACGCGCCGGCATGCTTGTCGGCAGCGACCCGCCTGTCCTTGGCTTGCGTCTCCGTAAGAGCGCGGGCCATCGGGCAGGCGGGTCTTTGCGTTGGATGTGGCGGAGGGCATGGGCCGTACCAGATACGGCACCGCCTCCAATCCATGCCAGTTCGCCAATATTGTGGAATGGACGGCCATCGGCCGATTCACGACCATGCGAAACCCCACGTTCATGAACCAGATCGAGATGCTCCGGCTCTCGAAGTGCCCACCGCTGCGCCAGGCCGACCTCGCGGAGCGCCTCGGCTGCGCGCAGTCGGACGTCTCGGACTTCGAGAACGGCAAGCGCCTCCCCGCGCTCCCGGAGGCACTCGCGCTCGCCGCCATCCTCGGCGTGAAGGTCGAGGAGCTGTTCTTCGATGTGAACGAGCGCGTGCTGTGGATGCTCGGCGAAGAGTCGAAGGCGACGGCACCCGAGACCCGGGACGACGAGTACGGGAGCTGACGCCGCCGCCGATGCGTCACCGCCTCCTCGTCGGCGGCGACCGGGGGCACCGTGATGGCAGAGGCTGTTTCGCCTCTCGTGCCGCATGTCGCGGCAGCGCCCTTTCACGAGGCACCCCATGGCCGCGGCACTCACGGCACGCATCCCGATCAAGGACAAGCACGGCCGGACCGTCGGCGAGCGCGAGGTCGCCACGTACGCGGGGCTGCTCGCCCGCGCCCACGCCGAGGGCCTCAAGCGCATCGCGACGAAGCTCCTCCAGGTCCCGCATCCGGACAACGGCGACGTGGCGATCGCCTCCGCCGAGGTGGAGATGCGCGACGGGACGACGTTCACGGGGATCGGCGACGCCAGCCCGCGCAACGTGCCGTCGAGGATCGCCGAGGCGACAATCCGCATGGCCGAGGCGAGGGCGAAGGCCCGCGCCCTGCGAGACGCCACGGACATCGGCATCGTGGCGCTCGAGGAGCTCGCCGACCTCGTGGAGCACCGCGACGAGGAACCGCCGCCCGGCGACGGCCCTCTCGCGCCGTTGGTGCGCAAGGCCCTTGCGGAGGCGCAGGCCAAGGCCACGCGCAACGACGTCGCGGACGAGCGCTCGGACTCGACGTCTCCTTCGATGAGCGAACCTCAGCACCGGCTGCTGCTGCGCCTTCTGTCGGAGCGTGGCATCGACGGCGACGCCGCCGAGTCACGGCTCCGCGAACTTGCCGGCGTCGACGCGACGACGTCGGTTTCAAGGGGGGTCGCGAGCAAGGTAATCGAGACGCTGCAGCGTGATCGCCCCGCAGGGGGGAACGGTGCCGCACATCGCTGACCGCAGCATCATCCATCGTCGACGAGGCGTGCGGTATACTGGCCCCAGCGCGTAGCGGGGCTTTTTCCTTGGCGCGCTGCCATATGCGAAAGAAACGGATGACCCGCGGCGCCCAGGCGGAAAGCGCCACGCTCGAACGCGAGTACCAAGCCGTAAAGGATCAGCGCGACAAGCTCGCGCTTTCGGAGCGCGGCGTCGCAGCGAGCCAGGGCGAGCCCGAGCGGCTTCTTTGGAAGTCGCGTCTCGCGACGGCGCTGTTCTGGTGCGACGACGCGCGGCGTGCCGACGAGCTCGCGGCGGAAGTGCTGGCCGGTACCGCCCCACCGAGAGAAGCCGTGCACCGGGCGTATGTCGTGCGCGGGTTCTCGTCGGACGTGCGCGGGCTCCACGGGCAGGCGGAGTCCTGGTATCACCGCGCGCTCGCGCAAGCCGAGCCGTCAGAGTGGGCGCCGATCCGGCTTGAGATCGCCACGTCGCTCTCGAAGCAGGGCCGCTTCGCCGAGGCCATCGGCGAGTTCGACCGCGTCATCATTGAGGCGGGACAGGGTGAAGGCGCGCGCAGCCGGACGGTCCTCGCGCACGCGCTGTCGCGCCGCGCCGTCTGCTACGAGGTGATGGGCGACCTTCGTTCGGCGCTCACGGGCCAGGAGATGGCGATCGCCGAGGCCGGCGACGATGCCGAGTTGCGCTTCACGTGCCTCTGCCGCCGTGCGCGGACGCAGATCGCGCTCCGCGACTTCGCCGCGGCCGAGGCGTCGCTCGACCTGGCCGCGGCGCTCGCCGCTCGCGTCCGTCGCGGATCACTCTTTCTCGCGCACGACCGCGCACGGCTCGCGCGAGCGCACGGCACTGACCCGGCCGCGATACTCGAGGCGTATCGCGTCGTCGTCGACCTGCTCCCCAAGGACACGCGCCTGCTCGTCGAGGAGCACCGCGACCTCTGGGGCGAAGTCGTCGATGCCCTTCGCGCGTGTGCCATCGCGCTCGGCCTCAAGGAGCTCAGGCAGCGCGTGCAGCCGTATCTCGCCTTCGACGCGGCCACGCGCAACGCTCCCGGCATCTACGAGTCCCAGGCGATGAGCATCGAGGACGCGCAGGCCCGGCGGGCGAGGGCGGCCGCGGGCATCATCGCCGCCCTCCGGGCACGGCCGCTTCGGCAGGCGTTCTCTTCCGCGGGGTATCGCTTCGATCTCGAGCACGGCACCGCCGTGAGCCTCGTGGGCGGCGGGGCCGTCGAGCTGGGCTCCGTCAGGCGCGGCCTCGACCTCCTGCGCGCGCTCCTGAGCGCGCCCGGCCACCGCCTCACCAGCAAGAAGCTGTACGACCACCTCTGCGAGCAGGCTGGATTCGAGGGCGAACCTGGGGCGGTGCGGCAGATCGTGCGCACGCTTCGCAAGCGCCTGGGCCTGGACGGGCCCGACCAGCTGATCGTCGGCTATGGCGGCCCCGGCGGCGGGTACCGGCTCATCGTCGACGAGGAACCGCCGCTCTCACGCGTCTAACGCGTTCTCGCACCGACACGGCCCGCGCCTTCTGGTGGACTTGGCGTCACCAAGGAGGTCGCGATGTTCCGCGGAGCCAGGGGTGACATCACTGAAAAGCTGCTCGAAGCGCTCGCCTGCTTCGACAAGGGCCAGCGCCTCAAGGTCGCCGTGTCGCAGAGCGCGAAGGCGGCCCGGACGGCGATCGAAGGCGCCGAGCGCGAGAAGCGACGCGCCGCCCGCCGCGGTGCCATCGACGTCCCCGCCGACCTTCCGGCCGCGCAGCACGCCGGCTATCGCGCCGACGTCGAAGAGGCTGCGGAACGCGGTGCCGGCAAGGGGAAGCCTGAGCACCAGCCCACGTGCGTCGTCGATGCCGCGCGTACCGCGGCCGAAGCGCAGGAGGAGCTGTCGGGCCTGAGCGGCCAGCTCACCGGCGCCGATGTCGCCGTCGCCGACGCCGAAGAACGGCGGGTACTCGGGCTGCGTCGCAGCCGGCTCGACGTCGCCGCCGTAAGGAAGAAGCTCGTCACGCTCCGGCGCGTGAAGCATGTCGCCATCGCCGGCGAGGTCTTGCTCGGCTTCGCGGCCGTCGCCGCATACGTGGGCATCCTCGACGTCAGATCCGTCGCCGATGTCACGCCCGGCGAGTGGTTCGAGGTCGTGCTCCTTGCCCTCCCCGTCGTCGCCGCGCTCGTGATGGTGAGCCTCGGGCTCGCGTGGTGGCTCAAGAAGAAGGACATCACCAAGCCGACCGGCGTTCACGCCGTCGCCCTGCTCGGCGTGCTCATGGTGCTCGTCGGCTGCTTGACCGCGCTGCGCCTCGTGGCCGCGACGCCCTCGGAGGAGCTCGGCGGCGCGGCGAGCGCGATCGGGGCGCTCGCGCTCACGATCCTGTCTGCCGCGGGGAGCGTCGCGACCGCGGTGGCCGTCGCCGTCGCATCGCTCTTGGGCGAGCCGCTCCAGAAGGCCCTCGACGACCACATGGCGCTCGTCCGAAACCTCGACGAGGACGTGGAGGAAGCGCGCAAGGGGCAGGCGAAGCCGCATGCGCGGGCCAAGGAGCTGCGCGACGCCGCCGAACGGCCGTCGCGCTGGATGCTTGCGTTCGCCTCGTCAGTGAAGGCGTGCGCCATGCGCATGCGCGACGACGAGGAGCAGGTGAAGCTCATCGGCGAGGCGGCGGAGGCCTTGTCGGCGCGCATCCTCGAGCTGTCGAAGCCGTCCCGCGAAGATCTGGTGGCGACGCTCGAAGAGTACGAGGTCGTCAGCCGCGACGATGTCCGCCGCAGCAACGGGGCCGGCAAGGGCATCGTCGCCGGCCTCGCCATCATGGCGGCCAGCCAGCTCACCGCGTGCTCGCCTTCGCCGCCGACGAACGCGATCTTCGTCTGCGACGCCACAGGCAAGCCGCCGGCGTGCACGCCGGCGGTGCGCCGGGCGTTCGGCGAACGGTGGGCGCGCACCGCGTTCGACCGCCCGGGCTCCTCCATCCGCGTCGTGATTACGGCCGACAGCTTCGAGGCCACGCGCTCGGTCGTCGTCGCCACCTCGCCGCCGCACGGCAAGGGCGACCGGCGCGTGGCGCGCGAGCGCTTCGCGCGTGAGACGGGCGAGGCGGCCGAGAACCTCGACGTGCCCGGCGACGGGGAGGGCAAGGTGAACCGCAGCAACCTCCCGGCCGCGCTCGCGGCCGCGACGCTCCTCGCGCGCGAGATGGACGCGCCGCCGGCGCTCATGGTGGCGACCGACGGCATGGTCGTCGTCGAGCGCGACAACGGCGAGCGGGATCCGACGGCATATGAGCGCCTCGCCGGTCACCTCGACGACATGGGCATCGAGATCGACATGGGCCGCTTCGCGAGCGTGACCGCCTGCGGCTTCCGGCGGGAGGGACTGCCGCCCAGGCTCGTCGCCGCCCGTGATCGGTTCTGGGCGACGCTCCTTGGCCACCTCCCGAGCGACCCGGTGCCGCCCTCGTCATGCACGGGCTTGTTCGGCGCCACCAAGCGGGGCGCGCGGGGGACGCCGTGAAGGACGCGCTTCTCGTCGTCGTCGCCCTCGTCGTCGCCGCGGCGATCGGGCTCCCGCTCGGCCAGCTGATGATGACCTCGGCCCTCGCGTGCGTCGTCAGCGGCGCTGTCGCCCTCGTCGTGAGCGCGAGGGAGTGGAGCGGGAAGCTCTTCACGATCGGCATTGGCCTCGCGGTCCTCGGGTCGTTCTGGAACGGGCTGTCGTTCCAGCTCCGCCGCCTCCTGCACGATCCGACGGCCGTGGCGCTGGTCGTCCTCGTCACGCTCGCGGCCATCGCATTTGTTCTTGCCAGAACGCGGCCGCATGGCTCGCGAGCGAAAGCGCCCACGCCTCGCGCGCGGGAGCGGGCCCACCTCGTCGAGCCAGACGACGGTCCGAGCAAGGTCCCACCGGCTGCCTCGCCCGATGATCTCGGACTCTTCGGACCTCGCCATGACTGACGTCGCTCTCCCGCTCGGGTTCTCCTTTGACGGCGCGTCGTTCAACGTCCCGCTTGAGCGCGCGCTGCGGCACGCGCTTGTCACGGGCACGACCGGCGCAGGCAAGACGGCCTTCGTCGTCGGCGCCGCGCTCGCAATCGCGAAGCGTGCGCCCTCGACGAGGATCGTGCTCATCGATCCGAAGGGCGAGCTGCTCGACGTCGTCCGCATGTTCGTGGGCGCTCTCGGCGAACGCCCGCCGTTCCTCGCGCGGCGTCTGCTCGTCGTTGATCCCTTCGCGACGGCCTCGACGGTGCCCATGAACCTGCTCGCCCCCGAGCCGGGGCTTGAGCGCTCGGTGCAGGCGAACGTCATCGTCGCTTCGCTTGCCGAGGTTTTCGACGGCGGCTTCGGCCCCCGCATGTCCTCCGTGCTCGTCGCGTGCGTGCGCGCCGCGATGGAGGCGGGCGGCACCCTCCTTGACGTGGTCGAGCTGGTGCGTCGCCCGCCGTATGGCCTCGCGCTCGCGCCGCTCATCGCCGACGACGAGGTCCGCCGCGCCGTCGTCGAGGATCTCCCGGAAGAGAGCGAGGCGACACGCGCCGCCCTGCGCGCGCGGCTCGATTGGCTGTTGTCGTCGAGGCCGTTGCGCGCCTGCCTGTGCGCCAGGGACGGCATCACCGGCGCCCGGATGCTGGAGCACGGCCTCACGCTCGTCTCGCTGGGTCCTCCCAGCGGCATGGGCGCGGCGGGCAAGGCGATGGCCGCGTTCCTCATGGCGAAGGTCTCGGCGGCCGTTTTCGCGCGTCCCGTCGACGCGAACACCCCGTACGTGATCGCCGTGATCGACGAGGCGCCGGAGGTGCTGCGCCGCAGCGCGGCCGACGAGCTTGAGCGGCTCCTGTCGATGGCGCGCTTCAAGCGCGTCGCGGTCTGGTCCCTCGCGCAGACCATGGACCAGGTCCGTTCGTCGTCGGCGGGGCTCGCGCGCTCGATCGCGACCAACGCGTCCCTGCGCGTGTGCTTCCGCGGGTCACCCGACGACGTCGCCGACGTCGCGCATGCCCTGCCGATCAGCGGCCGGATGCGCGACCCACACAGGGGCGACCGCCTCCTGACGACCGCGCAGGAGCGCGCGCTGCTCATCGAGCATGCGGCGTCGCTGCCGCCGCGTTGCGCGTTGTTCGTCGAGGCGGGCGTCGGTGCGACCTTCCTGCGCACGGCGACGCTCCCTTTTGACGAAGCTCGCGCGCGGTTCGCGAACCTGCTTCCCGCAGAACGCGAGCGCATCGAGCACGGCAATGGGGCCGTCGCAGTCGATGCCCTCCTGCGACAGGCGCGGCTGGTGGCGCCTGGGGCCTCGACGACGGCGAAGGCAGGCCGACCGGCGCCGTCGATGAAGCGGCCGCGCTTGGTGCTGCCGTGACGCGGTCCCTCGTCAGCGTCCTCGCGCCCCTACGTGGCGGACCGCTCATAGCCGGTGCCCTGGTCGTCGGTGCGTTGCTCCCCGCCGCCGCCCTTCTCGACGGCGTGCGGCTGCTGTTGCGCTGGCATCGCCGTCACCGCGTGCTCGCTGCGACGATGGCGTCGTGTCCGGCGCAGCACCAGGTCACCC
The DNA here is from genome assembly GCA_016177705.1 of Deltaproteobacteria bacterium. Classification (GTDB taxonomy): domain Bacteria; phylum Myxococcota; class UBA727; order UBA727; family VGSZ01; genus JACOUT01. The sequence continues at coordinate 659,655 of JACOUT010000004.1, read as the reverse complement.
TCGTCGGCGGCTGGCAGTGCGAATCCTGCAAGGCCGGCTTCGACGGCCACGGCTTCGATCGGTGCCCAAGCTGCGGCGCCGTCGCCGCCCGCCTCGCGTGCGCATGCGGGCGATACGTCGCGAGCCCCCTGTATGCCGATGAGGACGCGCCATGAGGCAGCGCGAGCAACGACAGGACCCGGGTGGCGCGCGGCTCACGCCGCGCGACCTCTCCGCGCTCGCGCTCATCGCCCGCGCCCAGCCGGTGACGACGGCCATCGTCGCCGCGTTCGCACGGATGAGCGTCGCCATGGCCCGTCGGCGCCTGCGCGTCATGCGCGACCTGGGCGTCGTGAACGTCCATGCGCCGTCGCTGTCTGGCGAGAACCTGTACCTGCTTGCTCCTCGCGGCCGGTCCGTCCTCGAGGATCACGCGGAAGGCGCCGGCGGACGACCCGCATGCCTTCGTGGCATCGGCCGGCTGCACCTCGCCCACCATCTCGCCGGCGTCCGCCTGTACGTCGCCCTTGCCGTCGCCGCCGACCGCGCGCGGTCGGTGAACCTGCTCACGTACTCGTTCGAGTGCGAGCTGCGTCGCGCCGTCGGCGACGCGCCCGGCGTACAGGTGCCCGACGGCGTCGCCGTCGTGGTCGGGCCAGGCGGCCGGCTCGCGCTCGCCGTCGAGGTCGACCGCGGCACCGAGAACCCGAGCTACGTCGTGCGGACGAAGGCGATCCCGTATGCGTACCTGAGCGCAAGCGGCACGCCGCTACTCGGTACCGGACGCTGGGTGGTCGGGTTCGTCGTCCCGTCGGAGCGCCGCCGCAACAGGCTGGTCGCGGCCTTCCACGACGCCGCCGTCCCCGACGCCCTCTTCTATTGGATCACCGACGACGGGGTGTGCGACCGCACGATCCTCGTCGGGGGATGGACCACGGTGAAGACGTCTGCGGACGGCGAAACAGCGACGCTCGTCGAGGCAAGCCCGTTCGCAACCGTTCTCACGAAGCGTTCCGACGGAGATCACGGTCACGCGGCGGAGAGCGCGAGCGATGACGCGGCATTGGCGCTTCAGGAGCGACGCGAATGAGGCGACGCTCCGCCACCAACGACTTTGCCGCCGCGCAGGGCGTGGCGGCCAACGACCTCGCGGGAGGAGGAGCCGGAGACGGAGGCAGAGGAACGGGCGCGCTCGGTGGCGGCGGATGCGCGGGCAGGACGGGAAGCGGGCGACCCCTCGCTGTCCCTGACGACCCTGCATATGACCGACCAAGCGACGAGGCGTCCGACGTGGGAGGAGTCCGTGGTCGCGGCGCTCGAACGGCTCGGCGGAGGCGCACGCCTCTTCGAGTTGTACGAGACCGTGCGCGACGGCCGCGAGGCGCTCGGCCTCCCCCTCGCGCGGACGTTCAAGGCGACGGTCCGACGGACGTTGCAGCAGTCGCCAAGGTTCGAGCGGCATCCGGCCGACGGACCTGGCGCGTGGCTGCTCGTCGAGGCCGACGACGAACCCTGACCGGTGCCGACGCCGATGGCTCCTTCCCCTCGAGCGCGCAGGGCCGGTCGGTGCGGGGTCGCCCGTTCCTTCCTCCTCGCGCGCCGCGTGCCGTCCCGATCGCGCTCTCGGCGGCGGAGTCGGCCCGCGTCCCTCGCTCTCGCCGCGTTCGGCGGGAGCCCGCGCCCTCCCTCGGCCGGCACCCTCCCGCGAGGGCGCCCATGCCGAGGGGAGCGCGCCGCACGACGGTGGTGGGGAGCGCGTCCTCCTGGCGGCCGGAGTCGTTCCGCCAGGACGATCGCTCCTCCGTTCCCGTCCGCTGGCTCCTCCCTCAGGCGAAGCGCGGTCGCATCTGGCCGATGCGCTTCGCCGAGGAGGCCCTGGCGGGGAACGGCGTAACGCGCGTCGTCGTCGGAGAGGGACGCGGGCAGCTCCGCGCCGTCGGTGGCGGTGGGGACGGGCGTGGCGCTCGGGCGGCAGGCGGGAGCTCCGCACCGGCCGGCCTGAGCGATCCGCCCTATGGTGGCTGGTGACGACATGGCTCACGACTGCGCAGGCGGCCGCGCGCGTCGCCATGAGCGTCGCCGCATTCCGCATGGCCGTGCAGCGGGGGCATCTCGTGCCCACTGGCCGGGTGGGGCGCACGCTGCGGTGGGACGCCGAGGAACTGGATCGACAAATCCGGCGGCAGCGGCGAGCATGTCCGCGGCCAGTGACATCTGCGTCGGAAGGGATTTCCGATGAGGATGGGCAAGAGGATCGCGCCGGGTCTCTACGACGCCGGCGACGGGTACGTGGTTCGGGTGAAGGTGACCGCGGTCGGCTCTCTGAAAACGACAAAGTGGAAGAGCGAGAAGCTCGTGGGCGTGACGAAGGCGCAGGCGCTCGTGCGCCTCGAACAGCTCAAGGAGCGGGCGCGCAACGAGGCCGAGTCGATGGCGAGGGGCGAGACCTCGACCACGACCCTTTCGGCCTACGCGCGTCTCTTCGTCGAGGACTTGGGCCGGCGCGTGACGCGGGGCGAGATCACGAAGAGGACGGCGGACGGGCACACCGATCGTCTGCAGACGTTCATCCTGCCCGTGCTCGGAGCGCACGACGTCGCGAGGCTGACGCCGAAGGACGTGAAGGGCTGGATGCGCTCGGTGGAAGCGATGAAGCGGCCGTCGGTGCGGCGCGGCCGAGGCAAGAAGACCTGGGCGCAGGAGAGCCTGCCGTACTCGAAGGGGACGCTTATGGGGGCCTGGAGGGTGCTGCGAGCGTTCCTCGCGTGGGTGACGGTGGAGGCCGACCTCCCCCGCAACCCGGCGGCGTTCGTGCGCTGGGACATCGAGGCGAACTCGGGCAACCCGCGCGTGTGGATGACGAAGGGTGAGGTCGCGCTCTTGCTAGAGAGCGCGAAGGCCGAAGCGGACGCGCGGCTGCGTCTCATGTGCGTGGTCGCGCTCGTCGGGGCGATGCGCTCAAGCGAGGTGAGCGCCCTGCAGAGGAGCGACCTCGATCTCGACCACGGGACCGCGACGATCAACAGGAGCGTCGTGCACGGCGTGTTCAACAAGCCGAAGACCAAGGGGTCGCGGCGGGTGGTCGCGCTGCCGAGCGAGGTAGTGGAGGAGCTGCGCGCGTACCTGTGCTGGCAGGACGACAACGAGGTCAAAGGGAGACCGCTCCTGTTCCCCTCGAGCGTCGGGACGCCGCAGACGCCCGACACGATCAACTACGCGCTCGAGCGGATCGCCAAGCGCGCGGGCATCGCCAAGCGCATCACGTCGCACGTCATGCGGCGCACGACGAACGACCTGGTGCGTCGCGCGGTGAACGACGTCGTCGCGCGCGCCGTGACCGGGCACGTGACGGCGGAGATGACCGAGCATTACAGCGCGTTCGACCTTGAGGAGAAGGCGGCCGCGCTCAAGAGCGCGTTCGGCGACGTGTTCGGCGGGTTGGCGCGGGGAAATAGCACCGGTGCTACTCGTGACGAGGAAGGGCCGAAGGTGCTCGACGGCTAACGGCGTGTGTTCATTGGAGTTGGATTCGCGCCCGGTGTGATTCGAACACACGACCTTCGGCTTCGGAGACCGACGCTCTATCCAGCTGAGCTACGGGCGCGTGCCGCCTGGCTACACGCTTCGCCGCTCGGAGGCAACGCAGCAGCGCCCGCGCCGCCGCCTCAGGTGCCCATCGAGGAGTCGAGGATGTCGAACGCCGGGCGCAGCCCCGCCCAGCCGGTGCCGTCGACGCCGAGCAGCACGTCGCGGCTGCCCTGTGGCGGCACGTGCCGGATCAGACCCTTCCAGTTGAGCGCCGGGAAGTTGACCTCGGTGTTCTCGGCGGTCTTGTTCAGCTCGCGCAGCTTGGCGTCGAGCGCGGTGCGATCGAGGCGCGGATCGCCGACCACGGCGATGTAGTCCTTGATCATGTTGTCGACCTTGGTCTTCGACGGACCATCCATGTGGTCGTACCCCATGGCGCCCTTCATGGTCTTCTGCATCTCGGCCGAGCTGAGCATCTGCGCTTGGAACTTGGCGCCGATGGCCCAGCCGAACGCTTGCGCGAGCTGCGGCAGCGGCGTCTGCGCGGGCAACCCGAGCATGTTTGCCACGCCCGCCGTGATGGCAGCGCCTTGCGCGCCTGCAGCCTGTACGCGCTCGACCAGACGCTGCGCCAGGCCCTTGGCGATCTCCTCGCGCGGGAAGGCCGTCGCCATCATGCCCTGCACCAGCCCGCCGATGTGCTGCGGCTTGACCAGCAGGCCGTTGGCGTCGACGTCGGCCGGGTTCTTGTCCTTGAGCGGCGGCAGCCCGTCCATCGACAGCTTGAGGTGGCGGTGCTGCATGTTCTGCTGCAGCAGCTTGTCGTACTGCGGCTGCGTGATCAGCCCCTTCGCGAGCAGCGCCTTCCAGCCAAGCTCGGCCGGCTTGGTGAAGTCGGCGGTGGCGGCGCGGAACTCCGTGTCCATCTTCTTCAGGTTGGCGAGCGTCTCGGGCTTCATCAGGCCTTTGTCGACGGAGGCCTGGTTGAGCGGCACCATGGTGCCCGCGTGGATGCAGGCGACGATGCCCTCCGCGCAGTAGAAGGTGCGGTCGCGCATCGCCGTCTCGGCGTTGGTATCGCCCGCGAGCACCTTGGCCGCCAGGTCGAGGCGCGAGCCGACGTCCTTGGGCGTCAGGTCCTCCATCGGCGAGAAGTGGTAGTCGGTGAAGCCCTGACGCGAGTCGTTGTTGGTGAACGGCACCGCCATCGCGAACAGCAGCTCGTAGCTCTTGATGGTGTCGTAGTAGCTCTTCTTCTCGGCGTCGGTGGGCGCGGGACCGTTGAACTTCATGTCGTCGATCGACCAGCGCGAGACCAGCGGCGTGTAGTTGCCGTTCAGGTGGTGGCCGTAGCCGACGGGCCAGTCGGTGAAGATCACCTGCTTCTTGCCGTTGGCGTCCACGCCGACGTCGAGCGAGCCGCGGTGCGTGGTGCCCTTGACGCCCTTGTCGCCCTCGAACGCCTTGCCGAGCTTGTCGTTCTCGGGGCCGGCCACCCACACGCCCTGCTCGCGGTGGGTCATGTCCTTCACGAAGATGCCGGTGTCCTGCATCTTCTCGAGCGCGGCGATCAGCTCCTTGTTGTCGGAGCCGTTGAGCAGGATCTGGTTGCCCATCTTGCCGGGCGCGGTGGCGTACTGGTTGGTGTGCGTCTCGATGGCGATGGTGCCGGCGAGCATCTGCGCGAGCTGCGGGTCGGGGATCATGTTCTTCGGGTCGATCTCGACGACGCCGCGGAACAGGTCGGTCGGCGTCTTCACGTACTTGCGCACCTGTTCGGCGGTTAGGCCGCAGGTCTGCTCCGCGTGCCGCTTCGCCTTGCCGGGGTTGATCGCAACGTCGGCGTCGGCGACGCCGGGGATGCCTCCGACGGCGAGCGGCAGGGTCTTGGCGCCCGGCACTACCGGCGCCTGACCGCCACGGATGGCCGAGAGCGTGGAGGCGCCGAGCTTGTCGGCCTCGCCGGCCTTGAGCGAGTCGAGCAGGCGCGCGAGCGCGGCCTTGACCTCGGGGCTGGTGCCGAACTTGCCCACGACGTCGTCGACCCACCGCTTCTCGGTCTGGGACAGCGTCTTTCCGAGGTTGGCCTCGCTCGCGATCTTCTGGGCGACCGTCTGGGCGGTGTCCGTCGCGTTGATTCGGGGCAGGCGCTGCAGGGTCCGGTTGCTGACGGGCATGGTTGCTCCGGGGAGGACGTGCGGGTGGGCGGTTGTTCTATCCCGACGGGCCTGGAATTGGCCTGCCGTGGGCCCGCCTTTTTCGCTCTCCTGGTTCGCCGGCACGCTGGAGCTGCGCGGCCTCGCGGCCGGCGCCGAGATGCCGCCCGGTTGCGCGTGGGACGAACGCGATGCCTGTCACCGAGCGCCGGCGTGCCGCTACGCCGAGCTGGTGCTGTGGGCCCGCGACCGGGGCCTGCCGGTCGAGGACCGGGCGCGCGCCTACCAGGAGCTGGCGCACGGCGCCCGTGGCCTGCCAGCGTCGCGACCCTTCCAGACCGAAGCGCTCAACGCCTGGCGCAAGGCGCGCGGCCGGGGCGTGGTGGTGCTGCCGACCGGCGCGGGCAAGACCCACGTTGCGCTGCGTGCCATCGACGACAAGCGCCGCAGCGCGCTGGTGGTGGCGCCCACGCTCGACCTGGTGCGGCAGTGGCACGAGCTGTTGATCGAGGCCTTCGGCGACGTCGGCGGCGGCCTCGACGGCAGCGCGGGCGGCAACGGTGACATCGGCGTGCTCGGCGGCGGGCAGCACGACGTTCGGCCGCTGACCGTCGCCACCTACGACTCGGCCTGGGCGCACATGGAGCACCTGGGCGCGCGCTTCGGGCTGGTGGTGTTCGACGAGGTGCACCACCTGTGCGCGGAGAGCTACGCGCAGGCCGCGCGCCTGTGCCTGGCGCCCTATCGCCTCGGGCTCACCGCCACGCCCGAGCGCGCCGACGGACGCGAGGCGCTGCTCGAAGAGCTGGTGGGCCCCATCGTCTACCGCAAGGAGATCGACGAGATGGAGGGCCAGTGGCTCTCCGAGTACGACGTGGTGCGCCTCGAGGTGTCGCTCTCCGACGTCGATCGCGCCGCCTACCAGGCCGCGCGCGAGGAGTATCGCGCCTTCGTGCAGCGGAGCGGCGTGCGCTTGTCGTCGCCGCAAGGGTGGGGTGAACTGGTCAAACGAGCGGCGCGCAGCGCGGAGGGGCGCGCCGCGCTGGCCGCGCATCGCCGACAGCGCGCGCTCGCCTTCGCAGCACCACAGAAGCTCGACGAGCTGGCGCGCCTGCTCGAGCAGCACCGGGGCGCGCGCACGCTCATCTTCACCGACGACAACGCCACCGCCTACGGCATCGCGCGCCGCTTCCTCGTCCCGGTCATCACCCACCAGACCAAGGTGCGCGAGCGCAGCGCCGTGCTCAAGGCGTTCTCGAGCGGCGAGCTGCCGGTGCTGGCCACGTCGCGCGTGCTCAACGAAGGCGTCGACGTGCCGGACGCGCAGGTCGCCGTCATCGTCTCGGGGTCGGGCAGCGTGCGCGAGCACGTGCAGCGGCTCGGCCGCGTGCTGCGTCGACGCGAAGGCAAGCGCGCGGTGCTCTACGAGCTGGTCACCGCCGACACGGGCGAGGCCCAGACGAGCGAGCGGCGGAGGGATCACGTTGCTTACCGTTGAGCACGTGCCGCTGCGCCGTCGCGCCGGCGTCGTCGAGGTGGCGCCGCTCGGCGCAGCGCAGCTCGCGCTCGCGCGCGCATGGGCGCAGGCGGGGCTCGAGGTGGCGCGCGCCCACGAGGGCCTGACGCGCGCGTCTCTCGAGCAGGCGCTCGACGACGCCGTGGCCGCGCCCGACGACGCACCCGCCGCGGAGCGCCGCCTGGCGCTCGCGTGCAGGCGCCTGGTGCTCGACGCCTGCGACTTCACGGTCCCCGACGCCGAGGACGCCGAGGCGCTGCGCGCCGCGCTGTTCGCCGCGGCCGCGGGGGCGCGCGCGTCCGGCACGTTCGTGCGCGACCAGGTGGTGGCTTCGGTCGCCGCCGAGCGTGGCCTCGGCCTCGTCGACGTCGAGCGCCTGCTGTTCGCCGACCTGGCCGAGGCGCACACCGTGTCGGCGCTCGACGTGCAGGACGCGGAGGAGCTGGTGCGCCGCCTGTTGGTCGGCCGCATCCAGGCGGTGCTGTTGCGCGCCACGCGGCTCACGGTGACGGTCGACGCCGCACCCGGCCAGCTCCGCGCCCTGCTGCGCGCCGCCAAGCTGCGGCAGCTCTTGTTCGACGTCGAGCTGGCGGACGATGGCGTGCAACTGCGCCTCGAGGGGCCGCTCGCGTTGTTCTCGGGCGTCACCCGCTACGGGCTCAAGCTGGCGCTGCTCGTGCCAGCCATCCGCGCATGCCGGCGCTGGCGCATCGAAGCCGAGGTCAGACTCCGGAAGGACCGCGCTGCCGAGACGTTCGTCGCGAGCGGCGAGGCCGCCGACGCGCTGGTCGATGAGACGGCGCTGCAGCCGCTCGCGGCCAAGCTTGTGGACGATGTCACCCGCGCGGGCGGGCCGTTCTCGGCCGCCATCGCCTCGGACGTGCTGCGCCTGCCCGGCACTGGCGCGCTCGTGCCCGACCTGGTGCTGACCCACGCGCACACCGGTGAGCAGGTCTTCGTCGAGATCCTCGGTTGTTGGAGCCGGACCGCGGTCTGGCGCCGCGTCGAGCTGGTCGAGCGGGGTTTGCCGTACAAGGTCATCTTCTGCGTGACCGACCGCTTGCGCGTGAGCGAGGCGGCGCTGCCCGACACCGAGCCGGGTGCGCTGGTGGTCTTCAAGGGCGCGCTGCCCGCCGCACGGGTGGTCGAGCGTGCCCTCCGCCTGACTGCCGGTTGAGCCGCTGCTGGGCGGTGCTAGATTGCCCGGCCATGACCGATCGTCGCCGCACCGACCGCCGCAGCCGCGCGCAGACCATCGACCGCGACCGCCGCACCAACGACCGACGCTCGCGTGATCGCCGCTCGGCGAGCCGCATCCCGCTCGACCTGTGGGTCGAGGAGGAGAAGGGCAACGAGCTGTACTTCCGGCGCACCGGCAACGTCTCGCTCGGCGGCATCTACTTCGAGCAGACCATCCCGCACGCCCTCGGCACGCGCGTCAAGCTCCGCTTCTCCTTGCCCGGCTCCACCGACGTGATGGAGGCGGCGGGCGAGATCGTGAACACGCCGCAGGTCAAAGACGGCCTCGGCATGGGCCTGCGCTTCACCGAGGTCAGCCCCACGGTGCTGCGCGCGCTCGGCAAGTACCTCGAGGAGAACGCAGAGTAGCCGCGCCGCGACGACTCGGTCAGCGTGCGACGAGCGCGTTGTCCGGCCTGCGTGGCGGCTCGGTCTTGCCGCGCGGCGTGGCCTTCTGGCCCTGGAACACCGGGGCGAGGTTGGCGTTGATCTGCGTCCACAGGCTGTCGGCGCCCGCGCCCTCGACGATGGAGCCGATGGGGCACGCCGGCAGACACTTGCCGCAGTCGTTGCAGCGCGCGGGGTCGATGGCCATCCACGGCTGGCCGTCGCTCGGGTAGCCCTTGGGGATGGATCGCACGAAGTGGATGGCGTCCTGCGGGCACACCTGCTGGCAGGCCGCGTAGACCTCGCCGACGCACTTCGACGTGTTCACGAAGGTCATGATCCCCTCCTCCTCATCGACCCTTGGGCGCCTTGCGCGTCAACAACCTATCGACCAACCCGCGCGACGCGTTGGTCAGCTCGACGAACACCACGCCCATGCCTGGCGCGGGCTCGCCCGGCGGCACCACCCGCGTCACCTCGCCGATGCCCTCGACGGTCTCGAAGTCGTCGTGGATGACGGTGAAGCGAAGGTCTACCTTGGTGCCCACCGGCAGCGGGTCGTCGGTGCGGATGAACACGCCGGTGCGCGAGATGTCGCTGACATACTCGCTGATGAACTCCTCGATCGATTGGAATTCGCGGTTGACCACCACGCGCTCGGCCTGTCGACGGGTGGGGCGCTGCTCGTCGGTCATGCGGTGCCCTTCGCCTCGCGCAGCTCCGGCTTCGCCTTGCCGCCCGACTCGGCGGCCTCCTTGCTGGTGCCGAAGATGTCGAACTGCTCCTGGTGGAACGAGCCGCGCGGCCTGGCCAGGATCTTCTTCTTGCTGACGGCCTCGATGCCGGCGAGCGCTTCGGCCTCCTCGCCCACCATGACGTCGACCACCTCGGGGTGCGCCTGCACCACCACCACCGGCTCGAGCAGGCGCGGCGCCTGGCGCTCGAGCGCGCGGAAGATGTCGTAGGCCACGGTGCGCTTGCTCTTGAGCGCGCCCTTGCCCTCGCAATACCAGCAGGTCTCGGTGAGCTGCCGGCCCAGGCTCTCGCGCGTGCGCTGCCGCGTCATCTCGACCAAGCCGAGCTCGCTCATCTTGACGACGTTGCAGCGCGCGCGATCCGCGGTGAGCGACTCGGAGAGCGACTGCAAGACGCGCTCGCGGTGCCGCTCGTCCTCCATGTCGATGAAGTCGATGATCACCATGCCGCCGATGTTGCGCAGCCTGAGCTGGTACGCGACCTCGCGCACCGCCTCGAGGTTGGTGCGCAGGATGGTGTCCTCCAGGTTGCGCTTGCCGACGAAGCGCCCGGTGTTGACGTCGATGGCGGTGAGCGCCTCCGCCTGGTCGATCACCAGGTAGCCACCCGACTTGAGCCAGACGCGGCGGCTCATGGCGCGTTGCAGCTCCGTCTCGATGCCGAGGTGCTCGAACAACGGCTCCGACCCCTGGTAGTGCTGCAGGCGCGACAACAGCGACGGATCGAGCAGGCCGACGAAACGGGTCAGCTTGTCGTATGACGCCGTGTCGTCGACGATCAGCTTGTCGACGCCGGCCGTGAAGGTGTCGCGCGTGGTGCGCAGCACGATGTCGAGCTCGGGCTGGACCAGCGCCGGCGCCGAGGCCTTCTTGGCGCGCTTCTCGACGTCGCGCCACATGGTGATGAGAAACTCGACGTCGGCGGCGAGCTTGTCGGCCGCCAGGCCCTCGGAGACGGTGCGCACCACGAAGCCGCCCACGTCCGGGTGCTCGGCGTCGACGAAGCGCGGCCGCATCTCCTCGAGCAGAGCGCGCAGGCGGTTGCGCTCCTCCTCGGCGGTGATGCGCCGGGAGATGCCGATGTGCTTGTGCGTCGGCATGTAGACGACGTGGCGCCCCGGCAGCGAGACGTTGCAGGTGACCCGAGGCCCCTTGGTGCCGATGGCGTCCTTGGTCACCTGCACCAGCACCTCTTGTCCCTGCCGCAGCAGCTCCTCGATGCGGCGCTCTCGATGTGCCAGGCGCTTCTTCTTGTGGGGCGGCAGCTTGTCGGCGCGCTCGTCGACGCGCTCGGCACTTCGATCGGCGGTGGCGCGCTCGGACGGGCGCTCCGCGTCGTCGTCGCCGTCGGCCGGCGGGTGCGGCTCGTGCTCCTCCTCGTCGAGCGGCTCGTCGGGCGGCACTACGTCGCCGACGTAGAGAAAGGCCGCGCGATCGTGGCCGATCTCGACGAAGGCCGCCTGCATGCCCGGCAGCACGCGTTGCACGCGGCCGAGGTAGATGTCGCCGACGATGCCGCGGTCGCGGTGACGCTCGATGAAGATCTCGCTGACGACATTGCTCTCGAGCAACGCCACGCGCGTCTCGTACGATGTCACGTTCACGACGAGCTGGTCGCCCACTGCTGCTCCTCGACGGAACTGGCGTTACGACGCGCGGCCCCTCGGCACAAGGGCGTCAGGACGCCGACAGCTCGCCGGTGGCCGAGCGCGACAGCGACGAGGTGGGGAAACGCGTGTCGTGTTCGTGGATCAGTGTGATGCGCTCGGCGACGCACAGCTCGACCAGGCGCCGCTTCTCTTCCATCACCACCAGGGGTCGCAGGTCGTAGCCCATGTGCCAGGGCACCGGCACGTGCGCGCGCGTCGGGAACATGTCGGCGCCGTAGAGAGCGCGCTGGTCGGCGGCGCCGATGAGCGGCAAGAGCTGCCCGGTGGTGTGCCCCTCGCACACCATCGCGTCGAGCTCGGGCAGGATGCTGGCCCGGCCGTCCCGGTCGTCGACCAGCACGACGCGCGGGCGTTCGGCGCCGTCGAGCGGTGCCCAGCACTGGGCGCGAAACGAACCCCGGTCGCGTTCGTTCGGCGCGTGCGCAAGCTCCCAGGCGCGCCGCCCGACGTGAACGCGCGCGTTGGTGAAGGTGAGCCGCGGCGTGCCGGCGGCGTCGAGCCGCGCGGTGTCGCCGGCGTGATCGAAGTGCAGATGGGTCAACACCAGATCGGTGACGTCGGCCGGCGTCACGCCGACGGCCGCGAGCGACGCGTCGAGGTGCGCGTCGATGCGGTAGATGTCCCGCTCCTTGTCGTTCCACTGCGTACCCATGCCGCAGTCGATGAGCACCAGCCGCTCGCCGTCGCGCAACACCACGCAACGCGTATCGAGCGGGATGCGGTTCTTCTCGTCGGCGGGGATCTTCTTCTCCCAGAGCGGCTTCGGCACGATGCCGAACATGGCGCCGCCGTCGAGCGCGAGCGTTCCCGCCGAGATGAGGTCGACCTGCCAGCGGCCGAGGTCCATCAGATGATGCCGCGCGCGCGCTTCTGCACCGGCAGACCCGCGTAGGTGCCCTTGATGCGGCCCAGGCGCTGGATGCGGCGCTCGGCGAGCGCGTTGGCGGCGCGCAGCGTCGTGATCTTCTCGTCGCGCGCGATCTGGTAGATGGAGGTGATGATGTTGTAGATGCTCGCGGCCTGCTGCACCGCGCGCTCTCGGTTGTAACCCTCGAGCTCGTTGGCGACGTTGATCAGGCCGCCGGCGTTGATGACGTAGTCGGGCGCGTACAGGATGCCCTTCTTCTCGAGCGCGGCCGCGTGCTTCTCCTCGTCGCCGAGCTGATTGTTGGCGCTGCCGGCGATGATGCCGCACTTGAGCTGCGGGATGGTCTCGTCGTTGATGACGGCACCGAGCGCGCAGGGCGCGAAGACGTCGCAGTCGACCGCGTAGATCTTGTCGGGCGCCACGATCTCGACGGAGCGGAAGTCGGTGGTGACGCGCCTCAGGTTCTCCTGGTCGATGTCGGTGGCGAACACCTTGGCGCCGTCGCGTGTCAGGTGCTGCACCAGGTGGTAGCCGACCGCGCCTACGCCCTGCACGGTCACCTTCTTGCCCTCGAGGCTCTCGTTGCCGGTGTGCCACTTGAGCGAGGCCTTGATGCCCTCGTAGCAGCCGAGCGCGGTCACCGGCGACGGGTCACCGGAGCCGCCGAGCGCGCGCGAGATGCCGGTGACGAAGTCGGTCTCCATGCGGACCCACTCCATGTCGCGTACCGTGCTGCCGACGTCCTCGGCCGTGATGTAGCGGCCGGCGAGGCCCTGCACGAAGCGCCCGTAGGAGCGGAACAGCGCCTCGCTCTTGTCGGTCTTCGGGTTGGCGATGATGACCGCCTTGCCGCCGCCGAGGTTCAAGCCGGCGGCCGCGCTCTTGTAGGTCATGCCGCGCGACAGGCGCAGCACATCCTTCAGCGCCAGCTCCTCGCTGTCGTACTGCCACATACGGCAGCCGCCGAGCGCGGGCCCGAGCGTGGTGTCGTGCACGGCGATGATCGCCTTCAACCCCGAGTCCTGGTCGTGGCAGAACACGACCTGCTCGTGATCCTTCTTCGACAGCTCCTCGAACACGCCCACGGCTTCCTCCACAACGTCAAGGGACGCGCGGGGGTTAGGCCACGACGGCCGAGGACACAAGCGCCCACCTGACGGCGACGCGAAGCGTCAGGTGCCCTGCCCCGGGGACCTCGGTGGCAAGGTGCCGTCGAACACGTGGCGTGCGGGCCCGGTCATCCACACGGCACCGCCGTCCGCGGGCACTCGCACCGCGAGCGGACCGCCCGGCAGGCGAACGGTGACGTCGACGTCGTAGGGAACCAGGCCGGCTTTGGCGAAGGCGGCGGCGACCGCGCAGGCGCCGGTGCCGCACGCCTGCGTGAGGCCGACGCCGCGCTCCCACACCACGACGTCGATCGAGCCATCCGGCGCGCGCCTGGCCCACTCGACGTTGGTGCGCTGCGGATAGCGCGCGTCTCGCTCGATGGCCGCGCCCATGGTGGCGGCGACGTCGAGCGCCGGCAGCTTCTCGACCTCGAGCACCACGTGCGGGTTGCCCATGCTGACGGTGGTGCCGAGCCAGTCGGCGCGGCCGAACGCCGTGCGCATGCTGGCGACCGCGAACTGCGCGGGCTCCTCGAAGCGCGCCGGCCCCATGTCGACGCGCACCAGGCGCTCCCCGCCGGCACCACCCAGCGGCATCGCGGTAAGCACGGTGGCGCCGCGCGCGCCGGCGTCGGTGTCGACGACGTGCTGCTCGGCGGCGCGCACCAGGCCCTGCTCGCACAAGAACAACGACACGCAGCGCAGGCCGTTGCCGCACATCTCGGCCACCGAGCCGTCGGCGTTGGTCAGGTGCATGCGCGCGATCGCGGCAGGCGTGCGCGGCGCGAGCACGGTCAAGACGCCGTCTGCGCCAACGCCCCGGTGGCGGTCGCACAGCGCCGCGCGCACCGCCACCGACAGCGAGGGCTCGTCCCTGCCACGTTCGTCGAAGAGCACGAAGTCGTTGCCCAGGCCCTCCAGCTTGTGGAACGCACGCGCCATCGACGATCAGGTAGCGAGCCGCCGTGCGCGCGTCTATGGATCTCGGGCCGCGCTTGTGGGATGAAGCGCCCATGCGCGCGGCGCCTCTCCCGGTCTCCTTGGTGGTGGTGGCGGCGACGCTGGCCGTGGCGCTGTCCCTGGCGCTGGGCGCCGGCTGCCCGAGCTACTCGGTGGTCCCCGATGCGGATCGCGAAAAGCTCGAGCGCGACCACCAAGGCCAACTGCTGTTCTTCCGCCACTCGATGTACGTCGGCCAGTTCTACGATGACGATCGCTACCGCCTGGTGCACGATCGGCGCTTCGAGGAGCTGACCTACCTTCGCACCGTCGAGGGCGACCCGATCCCGCCCGCCGCCGCCGACGGCATCATCCCCGCGGGCACGCGCGTACGCGTCGAGCGCCTCGAGTGGCCCACCGGCGAGGTGGTGTTCCGCCGCCCGCTCTACACGCCGCGCTACACCACCTGGGTGGTGCTGCGGGTCGCTGCCGACCGCGGCCCCGAGGTGACGGTGGAGCGCGAGCAGCGCCACATCCTGCTCTTGCCCGGCGGCATCGTCGACGGCGAGTCCTTCGACCTCTGGTTCGACGCCGCGCTGTCGGCGGAAGACCCGAACCCGTGGCTGCTGTCGTTGCCGGAGGAGCAGCAGCACGCCATCGCGCTCAAGCGCGCGGTGGCCGGCATGGACTACGACGCGCTTACCGCCGCGCTCGGCTTCCCCGACACCATCACGCGCGACGTCGTCGAGGGCTCGACGCGTGAGGTGGCCGTGTTCGGCGCCGTCAGCGTGGTGCTGCAGGACGGCGTGGTCGCGCGCGTCTCCGACCCGACCCCGGCGGGCTGACGAGCGATGGGAGCAGCCATGCAACGGATCGCGTTCCTCTTTGGTGCCGCCAGCCTCGTGCTGACGCTCGCCGCCACCGCAGGCGCCGAGCAGCCGCCCTCGCCCGCGCCGTCGACGCCGAGCGCACCCGACGGTAGGGAGCGGGTGACCGAGCCCTGCGCCGAGGGCAGCGCGGCCGCCGCGACGCCCGCGGAGCGCACCGCGCGCGAGCACCAGAAGCACGACGCGCGCCTGGCCAAGCTGAGCAGGCTCGAGCAGATCGCCAAGCAGACCAAGAACGACGCGCTGCTCGCCTCGGTGGCGCGCATTCGCGACAAGGAGAACGCGCGCCACGAGCGCGCGCTGCTCCGCTTGACCAAGGTCGAGGGCTGATGCGCGGCCGCCTCCTCACTGCGCCGCTCATCGCGGTGCTCGCTGCGCTGCTCGCCGTACTGACGGCGTGCGAGTCGTCCAAGCCCGCCACCCCCGAGGCCCCGGCCGTCCCTGCCGCGCCTGCCGCACCCCCTGCGCCCGCGCCGAGCCCCGTGCCCGCGGCGCCCCCGCCCGAGCCCGAGATCAAGCCCGACAACGCCGAGGCGGCCGCCAAGGCGCTCGAGGCCGAGATCGACGCCGACAAAGACTGATCCCGGTCGGCCCTGCCGAGCCTCGGGCCGCTCCGTCCGCCGCGCCGCAACCACCCGTCTCATCAACGGAATCTGGTGGTTATGGTGAGGTGCGTCACGAACCGGCGGATCCGGAAGTGTATTCAGCACCCGCACACGCAACCCCATCCGACCACATCCGATGCTGAAGGAAGAACACAGTGCGTCAAAACAAGTACGCCGAATCCGGGAGGACACCATGTCGACGCTTTCCGTCAGCAAGCAGATCAAGACCGCGATGGCCGATGCCTTCATCACCAAGCTCGAGGCCGAGACCGTCGTCAAGGAGGCCGAGAAGGGCCGCCTGACCGTCGGCGAGAGCAAGGCGATCGCCGACCTGTTCGACCGCGGCAACCGCGAGATCCCGCCGGGCATGATGGTGACGCTCGCCATCCCCGAGCACCCCGGCGACGTCGTCATGGAGGCCGGCGCCAACAACGTGCTGAACGCGTTCTTCGCCAAGCACCAGATCCCCGCCGGCGCTGAGAAGAAGATCATGATCGAGCGCATCGAGTCGTCGCTCGCCAAGGACGGCTGGGGCACGCCGCTCACGACGGCGCCGAACGTCAAGAACCTGCACCTGGTGCGCCTGCCCTACCCCGAGGGCGCGGCTGACTACCCGACGCGCAACGCCTTCGTCGATACCAAGAAGGGCGAGTACTACCTCTCGGTGTCGGGCGGCCTGGTGGCGCCGGGCGTGCTGCCCACCAAGTGGTACGGTCCGAACAAGCTCGGCGACGCGCTGCCCAAGGGCCTGCGCTCGACGCTCGAGGCCAACGCGCGCACCATCGTCAGCCGGGACGCGGGCTTCGCGCTCACGCGCTCGGACGCGGTGCTGGTCGACACCATCAAGCCCAACAGCCGCGGTAACTTCGACGTGGTCTTCAAGGTCGCGCACTTCTTGAACCACTCGGTGCGCGCGCGCCTGCCCATCGAGGTGGACGCGAACGGCACATTCGTCGCGGCGGGCTGACGCCGTCTCCGAGAAGAAAAGCTACGGGCGGCCGGCGTCTTCGCCGGCCGCCGACGTCTCCGGAGTGCCGGCATCCACCGTCTGCCGCGCCTTCATCTCCGCCATCAGCTCCGCCATGGTCTTCGGCTTGCCCGGCTTGGGCGCCTCGACCTCGACGCCCGCGTCCACCTTGCCGGCTGCCGCGCCACCATCTGCCTTGGCCTTCATGTCCGCCATCAACTCCGCCAGCGTCTTGGCGCGAGCAGGCCCGGCGTCGACGGCGGCGCTCGGCCCGGCGTCGACGACCGCAGGCCCGGCGTCCACCACCTCGTCGTCGGCCACCGACTCGCTGCCCATCAGGCGCAGCAGGCCGAGCGACATCGACGGCGCCCAGGTCACGATCATCAGGCTCACCAGCATGATGCCGAGCGTCGGCACCACGCTCCTGATGACAAAGCCGAGGCTCTTCTTGAACAGCGTCGACGACACGAACAGGTTCAGGCCGACCGGCGGCGTCAGGTAGCCGATCTCGAGGTTGACGATGAAGATGATCGCCATGTGGATGGGATGGATCTCCATCGCCAACGCCATCGGCGCCAGCATGGGCGCGATGATCATGATGGCGCTCATGATATCCATGAAGCAGCCGACCACCAGCAGCAGCAGGTTGACGACGACGAGGAAGGCGGGTCGCCCGAGGTGCTGCTCCTTGAGCCACTCGACCATGGCGTCCGGCACACCTTCGAGCACCAGGAAGTAGTTGAGCGTGATGGCGAGCGCGATGATGACCAAGAGCGCGCCCATCACCGTCATCGACGTGGTGGCGACCGTGACCAGCTTCTTGCTGTCGAGCTCCTGGTGCACGAACAGCTCGATGACGAGCGCGTACACCACGCTGACCGCCGCGGCCTCGGTAGCCGTGAACACGCCCGAGTAGATGCCGCCCAGGATGATGACGGGCAGGAGCAGCGACCAGACGCCTCGACGCAAGGCGAGGCGCGCGGCCGGCCACGAGAAGGGTGTGCGCGGAATCTTCCGCGTGGTGCCGAAGCCGAGGGCGAAGATGGCGAGCAAGGCGCCGATGAACAGCCCAGGCACCACGCCGGCGATGAACAAATCGCGCGGATCGATCGGCGTCGTCGACGAGACCATGATGGCGTACACGATCATCGGGATCGAGGGCGGGATCAGGATGCCGAGCGAGCCCGCCGTGGTCATCAAGCCGATCGAGAAGTCGGCGGGGTAGCGCTGCTTGACCAGCGCCGGCACCATGATCGAGCCGATGGCGACGACGGTGACGGGCGAGGAGCCCGAGATGGCTGCGAAGAACACGCAGCCGGCCACGCCGGCCACTGCCAGGCCGCCCGGCAAGAAGCCGAAGAAGGCCTGCATCACCTCGATGAGCCGGCGTGCCAGCGATCCCTGCGTCATCAGCTCGCCCGCGACCACGAAGAAGGGGATGGCGAGCAGCACCTCCTTGGAGGCGAGCTCGAGCAGCTTGCGCGGCACGACGGTGAGGTCGTCGAGCGTGGCCAGGCCCGAGACCTGCGAGAGCAAGAGCACGCCGATGGCGCCCATGACGACGAACAGCGGCTGGCCGAGCAAGAGCGCCGCGGCGATGGTGCCGAGCACCAGGAAGGTGACCTTGGAGGTGAAGGCGAAGGCGGCCACGCACAGCGCCAGCCAGACCGCCATGCCCACCTTGCGCTTGCGGTACGCCAGCACCGCGAACGCGACGTCGGCGATCAAGAGTGCTGCCGCCATCATGGCTTGGCCTCGGCGGTCGCGCCGACGTCGACCGTCTGGTGCTGCAGCTCCTCGAGATCGACGCCGTGGCCGCCGTCGCCGCCGGCGGGTGGGCCGAAGCGGAAGTCGCGCACGCCGTAGCCGATGAAGCGCGCACCCATGACCACGAACGCCGTGGGGATGGCGAGCGTCGCGATCCAGGTGGGGATGGGCAAGGACTCGTAGAGGCCGACGCCCTCGTTGCTGGCCCACTCGTGCACCTCGCCGACGAGCTGCATGCCGGCGAGCAGCGCCACGAACAGGCAGAAGGCGCCGGTGACGAGGCCGGAGACCAGCGCCACCGGGCGCTTGGTATCGGGGTCGAGCTTCTTGACCACCGCGTCGATGAGGATGTGGCGCCGCTCGCGCGCCGCCACCGAGGCGCCCAACATGCCGGCCCACAGCATCAGCCCGAGCGCGAAGCGCTGCGCGCCCGGCACGCTCGACGGAAACGCCCACAACAGCAGCTTGACCGACGCCACACCGGCGACGAACAGCCCGGCTCCCCAGAGCGCGCTGCCGAGCAAGGCCGGCGGTGGCGTGCCCTTGCGCTCGGCGCTGACCTGGCGCGCTGCGTGCGCCGCAAACACGAAGACGAGCAGCGCGATCACCAGGAACACGGCGCCGCCCACCGGGCCCTCGAGCGAGGCGCGCGTCTCGGGGCTGAGCGGCCCGGCTACCAGCTCGCCGAGCCAGGCGAGCAGTTGCTCGGTCTTGCCCACCGGGCGCGAGAAGGTGCGTTGCACGACGTCGGCGCCGACCAGCAGCGTCATGCCAGCGACCGCCGCCAGGATGATCACGCGCTCGAGGCGGTTGACCAGCAGGTCGAGCTTGCGTGCCAGCTCGTCCACGGCGCTACTTCGCCCCCTTGGCGAACTCGGCCTTGGCCGCGAGCACGGCGTTCAGCATCTTCTTGTTGCTAGCGCTCTTCTTGCCGAACACGTCCCACACCTTCTTCGACGCGTCGGCGAACTTCTTGGTCTCGTCGGGCGAGAGCTTGCAGACCTTCTTGCCCGCGGCGGTGAAGTTCTCGAGCAGCGGGTCGGTCAAGCCGCGCACCAGCTGGAAGCCCTGCTGCTCTTCCGTCGGCTTGCTCAAGATCGTCTTCAGCTCGGGTGTGAGGCCGTCGAACCACTTCTTCGAGAGCACGATCAGCGCCGGCTGGTAGATGTGCTTGCTGTAGGTGTAGCTGTCGATGCCGCTGTACCAGGAGGTGGCGAAGGAGAAGAGCGGCGTGTTGGAGAAGCCGTCGACGACGTTGTTCTGCAGTGCGGTCATCACCTCGGGCACCGGCATCTCGACGGGCGAGGCGCCGAAGGCGCGGTAGGTGTCGAGGTGAATGTACGACTCCTGCGAGCGCATCTTCTTGCCCTTCAGGTCGTCGAGCTTCTCGACGCACTTGCCCTTGACGCCGTAGCCGTGCCAGCCGTTCTCGGCCCACATCACCATCACGAAGCCGCGTTGATCGAGCAGCTTGGCCACGTCGCCGCGGATCTTGTTCATCACGAAGTCGGCTTCGGCGTCACTGGTGAACAAGAAGGGCAGCTCGAAGACGTTCAGCTCGGGCACGTGCGTCGACGCGATGGCGCCCACCGAACCGCCGAACATCTGCAGCGCGCCCTTCTTGGTGTCCTCCACCATCTCCTTCTCACCGCCGAGCTTGCCGGCCAGGAAGACCTTGAGCTTGAAGGTGCCGTTGGCTTCCTTCTCCATGCGCGCGCGCACGCCCTCGAGCCACTCGGCCCAGGGCGTGCCCTCGGGGGCTACCGAGCCGCACTTGGCGACCACCGGCTCAGCGCGCGCCGAGGAGGCAGAGAAGGCGAGGACGAGCGCGAGCGCGGCGACGACGGCACAGCGAAGCATGCGGACCCCAAAGCGTGGCGAGGCAGTACCAAGCGTTGATCGCACGGCGCCTCGCCCGAGGCGCGGCTGATAGCGCAACGCACGACCGCGGAGAAGGTGACGCCGCCTGGGCCACACCGCCCGCCGGCCTGGGAATGCCGCTGCTGACCCGCTAGGCTCGGCGGCGGTGTCGGGGAAGCACTACGGCCGTTTCGTGCTCGAGAACCGCATCGCCATGGGCGGGATGGCCGAGATCTTCGCCGCGCGCACGCGCACCGAAGGCTTCGAGAAGCGCGTCTGCATCAAGCGCATTCTGCCCCACTTCCTCGAGAGCGAGGAGTTCGTCACCATGTTCCGCGACGAGGCGAAGACCGCTGCCAAGCTGCAGCACGCCAACGTCGTGCAGGTGTTCGACTTCGGCGAGGAGGAGGGCACGCTGTTCCTCGCCATGGAGCTGGTCGACGGCAACGATCTGCGCCGCGTGCTCGAGACCGCGCGCAAGTCCGGCAAGAAGCTCGACGTGGGCGCGGCGCTGCAGATCGCCATCGACATGTGCAAGGGCCTGCACCACGCGCACACGCTGACCGACGGCGGGCGCCCGCTCGGCATCGTCCACCGAGACGTCAGCCCGCACAACGTGCTCATCAGCAAGGCCGGCGAGGTCAAGGTCACCGACTTCGGCATCGCACGCGCGGCGGAGCGGGCCACTCACACCACCACCGGCATGGTCAAGGGCAAGATCGCCTACATGGCGCCTGAGCAGGCGCAGGGGCTGGCGTTCGACCACCGCCTCGACCAGTTCGCCACCGGCGTCGTGCTGTGGGAGATGCTGACAGGCCTGCGCCTGTTCGCGGCCGAGAATGACGCCGCCACGCTCAAGAAGGTGCTCGCCTGCCAGGTGCCGGCGACCTCGTCGCTACGCAAGGAGGTGCCGCCCGCGGTCGACGAGGTGCTGGCGCGCGCCCTCAAGGAGGCGCCGGAGGATCGCTACCCTGACATGCGCCAGTTCGAGATGGCGCTGCAACGCGTGCTGTTCTCCGGCGCAGTCGATCCCGCCACCGCCGACGTGCGCTCCGCCTTCGAGCGCATCATGACTGGTGCGCCGGTCGATCCGCGCAAGACCGCGATCATCGACAGCGACTCCGTCAAGGAGGCGGCGGCACCACCGCCGTCGGAGACGCCGCCCATCGAGGACCTGCCACCGCCGGCGGCGACCGAGAGCCGCTCGGATCTGGCGCGGCGCCTCGCGTCGGGCGTGTCGACCGACGAGGGCGCGTTCGGCGTCTCGGTGGTGTTCGCTTCGAGCGACAAGCTGACGCCTGCGCCGGGCCCGTCGAAGGCCTCGGCGGCCGCGCCGGTCACCGAAGTGCAGCCGAGCGGACCCGATCCGAACGCGCGCACCGTCCTCGAGGACGACCCGCGCGAGCTGGCCGCAGTGCCCTCGCCGATCGTGCGCGCGCCAATCGCGCACTCGGGCAAGAGCGTGCCGGCGCCTGGCGGCGCCGAGGCGGTCGCGGCGCCACCGCCGGTCGTGACCGCGACGGCCACGCCCTCGGCGCGCCGCGCCATCACCTCGGACGTCGAGCGCCTGCCGAGCATCTCGGAGCTCGAGCGCGAACAGCAGGCACCGAAACCAGACGTCGAGGGCGGCACGCCCGCGACGCACACTGCCGTGCCGCGCGCCGGCGCACAGGCGCCAGCACCGACCCTCGAGCTGCCGCCGAACGCCACCGCGCCCACGCTGCCGACCGTGGCCATGCCTGCTGAGCGTTCCGGGGCGCTGCCGGCCGTCGCTCCCCGGCGCCCGATGGCAGCCGCGGCGATTCTGCTGCTGGCCGCCGCATCGGGTGCCGGGGTGGTGGCGCTGGTGATGTCGCGCGGCGATGGCGCACCCGGCGCCCCACCGACGCCGGCGGCCGCGCCGGCAGTGCCGCCCCCGCCCCCACTGGCGCCGACGGCGGCGTTGCCCACGCCCGAGCCGGCGCCGCCCGCCGAGCCGGCGGCCGCGCCGCCCCCAGCGGACCCGGCCAAGACCCGCCCGCGCCCGCGCGCCAAGGTGGTGGACGTGCTGGTGCGCACCCCGCGCTACTCGGGTTTCCTGCTCGTCGGCAACGAGCGGCTCGAGGTGTCGCCCCAGGGCAACGTCTACAAGCTGCCGGTCGGCACCCTGGCCGTGCGGGTGCAGCGCGGCGACGGGCCCTCCAAGGCGGCACGCATCACGGTGGCGCCGGGCGAGGTCACGCTGGTCTCGCTCGAATAGCTCCACCTTCGCAACCCGCCGGAATCTTTCGGTTTGCCGACGACCACGCTACTCAGGATCCGATGATCGTCACTTGCCCGGGCTGCTCGGCCAAGTACCGCGTGCGCGACGAGGCCGTGCCCGACGGCGGCGCCGAGCTGCGCTGCCCGACCTGCAACGCGCAGTTCATGGCGTTGCCGCCCAAGCACAGCGAGGGCGAGATCGCCGGCGCGGTCGACAAGCTGACGCGCGCCAAGGAGACCGCGGAACAACGCCTGTCGGAGCAAGAGCACCGTCGGGCCGACGCCGAACGTCGCGCCGTCGAGGCGGAGCGCCGAGCCCAGGAGGCGGAGGCGCGCCTGCAGCAGGCGGAGGCGCAGCTCATCGTGCTGCAAAGCGAGTTGCAGGGCTCGCGCGCCGACGCGCGCGGCGCCCAGGTGCCGCTCGAGAACGAGATCGTGCGGCTGCGCGAGGAGCTGCAACGCGCGGCGGCGCGCGCCAACTTCGCGGCCGACGCCGAGCAGCGCATCTTGCAGCTCACCGAGGAGCTGGCGCGCGCGCGCGCCGCCGCCAACCACGCACCCGAGGTCGCGCGGCTCACCGACGAGCTGCAGAGCGCGCAGATCACCACCGGGCGGCTGCTCACCGAGCTCGAGGCCGAGCGGCAGAAGCAAGCGGGCGTCGAGACCGGGCGCGTGTCCACGCTGCAAATCGAGCTGGCGCGGCTGCGCGACGAGCTGTCGCGTGCGGGGCCGCGCGGCGGTGCGCCGTCGAACCTGACCTCGCTGGTGGCGGCGATCGCACCCATGCTGTGGGGCCTCGAGCAGACGCTAGCCTACCTCGAGCCCTTCGCCAGCAACGAGCCGGCGCTGGCGAACCACGTGCGCCAGCTCCAGCTCTTGCAGGGCGTGCTCAAGCGCCTGACGCACGAGGCCGGCGCCGCGAGCTGATAGTCTGGGGCTTGCCATGCGCGTCCTCGTCCGTACCTCGTTGATCGCCGCCGTCGGCCTCGCGCTGATCCCCACCGGCTCGGCTTGCGAGGGCGAGGGTGAAGGCGAAGGCGAGGGCGAGGGTGAGGGTGAAGGCGAGGGTGAGGGCGAGGGCCCCTGCGGCGGCCTCACGACCGCGGGCGAGTGCGACGGCAACGTGGTGCGCTACTGCGACGTCGACGCCGAGGGCAACGAGGCGGTCTTCTCCTATAGCTGCGATGAGCCGCCCTTTCCGGCGGGCGTGGCGCTGTGCCAGGTCGCGGTGCCGAGCTTCGGCGTCGACTGCGTGCTGCCGGCGGGCACGGACTGCCTGCTCGATCAACAGGGCGAGCTGTTCGTCGGCTTCTGTGCGGGAACGGGCGCCGCCTGTGTGATGGAGGCCGGCGGAGTCGCGCGCTGTCACGACGCCGTCGGCACCTGCTCGCGCGACGACGAAGGTACCTGCAACGCCGAGGTGTTCCTGCGCAAGTGCAACGGCGCAGTCGGGCCCTCGACCACGGATGGCCAACCGTTCTCCGTCGACTGTGCGCTGTTCGGCGCCGCGTGCGCCGTCGATCTCGGCTGCCTGTCTGCGCCCGGCGCACCCTGCACCGTCGGCCTGACCGCCTGCGGTACCAGCGCGGCGGACGCGGTCGACTGCCCGACCAGCGGCGTCTGCCCCTCCTCTGGTGAAGGCGAAGGTGAGGGTGAAGGGGAGGGCGAGGGCGAAGGTGAAGGTGAAGGTGAAGGCGAGTAGCGTCAGCGCGCGAGCACGAGCTCGACGTCGACGTCGCCGATGAGCAGGCGCACCACCAGCGCCTGGGTGGCGCCGCCGAGCGCGCCCGGCACGAGCTGCGCCGGAGCGCCGAGCGCGAAGGTCGGCACCGAGGGCACACAGCTTTGATGCAGCAGGTCGGCTGCGCCGTTCATGAACGCCGAGGCGGTGATGTTGCCGAGCTCGGTCAGTGCGGCAGTGACGCGTTTGCCGAGCTTCTCCGTCGACGTCTGGACGTGCTTGCCGCCGATCAGGTCGTGCGCCAGCGCGCGCGCGCCGGCCTCGGACAGCACCAGCGCGAAGTGCCCGGTGACGCCGCCCGAAACCTGAAAGGCCACCGCCACCGCGCGCGGCGCCACGCGGGCGACGACCGCGTCGAGCGACTCGACGTCGGCGGCCAGCATGCGCGCGCTCTCACGGCGCGTCAGGCGCAGGATCGCCTCTGCCGCCTCGCGGGCGCCGGCCTCCAAGAGATCGCGGTCGGCGTCCGTGAGCGACATCGACGTCAGCCTACCCTCCTCCGGCCTCGGCGCGCACGAGCCGGAGCGGATCGAGGATGAAGGCGGCGCGCCCGTCGGCGAGCAGCGTGGCGCCCGCCAGGTAGGTCATCTCCGACAGCGGCGGCCCGAGCGGCTTTGCCACTACCTCCTCTTGGCCGACGATGCCGTCGACGCGCAGCGCCGTGGTGTCGGCGCCGCGCCCAACCAGCAGCACGGTACCGCCGCGCGGCGCCGTCGCTGCGTAGCCGAGCTCGCCCGACAGGTCGTACAGCGGCACCAGCTCGTTGCCGATCTTTGCCCAGGGGCGTCCGCGCGCCGTCGAGATCACGCCGGCGTCGACGTCGACCGCCTGTTCCACGCGATTGATGGGGATGGCGTACGCGTCGCGCTCGCGGCTGCCGGGCGCGCCCGCCTCCACGACCAGCACCTGGATGATGGCCACCGTCAAGGGCAGCTCGAGGCCGATGCGCGTGCCGCGTCCAAGGGTGGAGTCGATGCGCAACACGCCGCCGAGCCGTTCGAGCGTCGCCTTGACCACGTCCATGCCAACGCCGCGCCCCGACGTCTGCGTCACCGCCTCGGCCGTGGAGAAGCCGGGCATGCAGATCAGCTCCACGGCCTGGGCGTCGCCGAGCGCGTCGGCGGCCGCCTGCGTGATCAAGCCGCGCTCGACGGCGCGGCGCCGAAGCCGGACCGGGTCGAGACCGACGCCGTCGTCCTCGAGCTCGAGCAGCACGTTGTCGCGGTCGCGGCTGGCGCGCATCTGCAGCTTCATGGCGGCGGGCTTGCCGCGCCCCTTGCGGCCCTCGTCGCCCTCGTGCGCGTGATCGATGGCGTTGCGCAGCATGTGCAGGAACGGCGCCGACAGCTCGTCGAGGATGGCGCGGTCGAGCTCGATGTCCATGCCGGTCATGGTGAAGTCGACCGAGCGACGCGCCTGGCGCGCCAGGTCGCGCACCACGCGCGGGAAGCGCTCGGTGAGAAACGACAGCGGCGTCATGCGCGCCGCCACCACGCGCGCGTGCAGGTCGCGGGTCAGCCGCTCTACTTCGTCGACCAGGTCGAACAGTTCGGGCAGGTCGACGCGGCTGGCGAGCGCGCGCATGCGCGAGCGCGCGAGCAACAGCTCGCCCACGGAGTCGATGAACTCGTCGAGCAGCGCGGTGCGCACGCGCACCGTGCGATCGGCCTCCGGGCGCTCCGCGGGCGCCGGGGCCGCCTCCTCGACGGGCGCCGGCGGCGGCTCGGCGTCGCCGAAGGTGACCTCGGCGACCCCCTGCGCCGCGCGCGCCGTGCGCTCGATGGCGCCGGTGTCGGCCAGCTCCGGGTCGAAGCGGACGGTGAGCGTGCGGCCGGGCAGCTCCTTGGTGCGCAGCGCGTCGGGCGGCGGGTGGGTTTCGCGCCAGCCCGCGAGCGCGGCCAGCGCCTTGTGCACCACGAAGGCGCGCACCTGTGGCAGCGACGCGTCATCGGCAATGCGCACGCGCACCGCCAGGAGCGTCGGCTGGCCCGGGGGCGCCGCCACGACGGGTCGCGGCGCCGGTGGCGGGCTCTCGGTCGGCACCGTGGTCGAGGCCTGCTGGGCGCGCAGCCGCTCCACGAGCGCCGCCACGCGCGAGGGCAGCTCGCCGGCGTCCAGGTCTTCGTGGCCGGCGGCGACGCGCTCGACCAGCTCCTCGAGCCGGTCGCTGCCCTCGAGCAACAGGTCGTAGCCCTCGCTGCCGATGGACCGGCCCTGGCGCGCGATGTCGGCGAGGTCTTCCAGGCGGTGCGCCAGCTCGGCAAACGCGGTGTAGCCCATGGCAGCGCCCATGCCCTTCAGGCTGTGCGCAACGCGGAACGCGGCGTCCATGGCGTCGTGGGTGGCAGCGGCGTGCCCGGCAAGGCGCGCACCGTCGGCCGTCACCACCTCGAGCTTCTCCAGCTCGACCAGATGGTTGCCAAGCGCGCGGAGGCCCTCGCGGGCCTCCTCGATGAACATGCGCCGGTATTTGCCGCGGTCGATGGCCACGGCGCGCGGGCCTACTTGCCCCGCGCGGCGAGGACCTTGTTCACCACCGCCAGCACGTCGTCGGCCTTGAACGGCTTGACGATGAAGTCGGCCGCGCCCGCCTCGATGGCCTCCATCACCAAGGACTCCTGGCCCAGCGCGGAACACATGATGATGCACGCCTTGTCGTCGGCGGCCAGGATCTCCTTGGTGGCCTCGATGCCGCTCTTGAAGGGCATGACGATGTCCATGGTGACCAGGTCGGGCCGCAGCTCCTTGTACTTGTCGACCGCCTCGACGCCGTGCACGGCCTCGCCGACGATCTCGAAGTCGCCGCCGCTGAAGATGTCCTTGATCATGTCGCGCATGAACACGGCATCGTCGACGATGAGCACCCGCTTGGGCATGCAAGCCACCTTCTGGGCGCGCCCGCGGCGGGCCGCCCGATCACACCAGGAGTCCCTCGCTTTCTACACCGAACCCCGCCCGCAAAGGAAATTCGTGAGGGATTTTCGTGATCCCGAGCGCTCTACCCGGTGCCTCGGCGCTCACAGCGCCAGGACGCTGGCCACCAGCCGGTCAGTGTCGACGGCGAACACGGCCTTGCCGCGGTGCTCCGCCACCTTGAGCCCGGGCCGCTGCCCGTCGGGCAGATCGGCGCCGAGCCTGATCGGCTCGATCTGCTCCACCGCGTCCACCGCCAGCGCCAGGTGGCGTTGGCCACGGTCGAGGATCAGAAGGCGCGCCTCGATACCGGCCGGCCCGCCGGCGACGCCGAACAACAGCGCGCCGGGATCGACGGCGGTGATGATGCGGCCGCGGTGGTGCGTGATGCCGATGATGGCCGCGGGCAGGCGCGGCATGCGACAGGCGCGCGCCGCCGGCAGCACCTTGTAGACGTCGGCCACCGGCACTGCGATGCGCTCCTGGCCCACCCGGCACATCACACAGGGTGTGTGCGCCTGCTTCTTCATGCGCGCGGCACCTCGACGAGCTGCGGCACCTCGGAGCGGTTGGCCTTGTCGCGCTCGAGCTTGAAGCGCGACACCACCTCCTCGAGCTCGAGCGAGATGTTCGACAGCTCCAGCGCGGACGAGCTGAGCCGCTCCATCACCACCGTCTGGTTGGCGGTGGCGCGCTGCACCTCCTCGGTGCTGGTGGCGTTCTGTGCAGCGAGATCCGAGATGTGGCCGATGGCGGTCACCATCTCCTGGCTGCCCTGGAGCTGGCCAGATGACGAGAGCGCGATCTGCTCGGCCTTGCCGGCGCCGCGCATGGCGGACTCGACGATGCCGTCGAGCGACTGGATGATCGAGCGCAGGTCTTCGCGGCTCGCCTGCAAGTCCCGCGTCGAGTCACCCATGCCTTGCACGGCCAGGTCGGCGTCTTTCCTCAGGTCGGAGAGCAGCACGGTGATCTGATCGGCCGACCGGCCCGACGACTCGGCCAACTTTCTCACCTCGTCGGCGACCACGGCGAAGCCTCGGCCGTACTCACCGGCGCGCGCCGCCTCGATGGTGGCGTTGAGCGCGAGCAGGTTGGTGCGCTGCGAGATCTGCGTGATGACGTCGACGATCTTGCCGATGGCCTGGCTCTTCTCGCCGAAGGCGAACACGCGTTCGGACGCGCTCTCGACCCGCTCGAACACCTGGTGCAGCTTGTCGACTGCCAGGTTGGCCACCTCGGTGCCGGTGCGCGCGGCCGTGTGGGTCTCGGCGACGGCGCGCGCGGCGGCCTCGGCGGCGGCGGCGCTCTTCTCGATGCCCTCGGCGATCTCCTTCATGAGCTGGCTCGCCTTCAACACCAGCTCGCGTTGCAGCTCGGCGGAGCGCGCGATCGACGACACCGACTGCGCCACGCCGTTGTTGGCGGTGGTGACGCGCTCGGCGGCGGCCGACAGCGTGTTGGCCGACGATGCCACGTGGCGAGCGGTCTTCTGCAGGCGCGCCACCAACTCGCGCAGGTTCTCGAGCATCTGGTTGATGGCGGAGGCGAGCGAGTCGACCTCGTCGGGCACGCGCGAGGGCATCTCGAACTGCACCAGGCGCGACAGGTCGCCGCGCGAGATCGACGACGTGCTCTCGTAGAGCACGTCGATGTTGCGCGTGATGACGCGCGAGTACACCAGGCTGACCAAGGTCGCCACCAGCGCGAGCACGCCGGCGAACACCAGGAAGCTCTCGAGGTTGACGTGCTGGTCGTCGAACACCCAGCCGACGCCGAGGTAAAGCACGATGGCGACGGCCACCGTGATGGCGTTGCCGAACAGGATCTTGAGGGCGAGCCGGCCGCGCAGCATGGCCAACGCTACGCGCGTGGTCCCGTCAGGCGCAAATAGCCGCCCGGCTCCTCGCTACGCGGCAGCCGGCAGGATCAAGCGCAGGCGCGCACGAATGACGCCGCGGTCGAGCAGGCCGAGGTCGCGCGCGACGCGCTTGGAGACGTCGAGCACACGCCCCTTCACGAAGGGGCCGCGGTCGTTGACTCGACAGGTGGCGAGCTTGCCGGTCTCGGTGTCCTCGATGACCACGATGGTGCCAAACGGCAGCGTCTTGTGCGCGCAGGTGGCGCCCGCCAGGCGATAGCGCTCGCCGTTGGCCGTGGCGTTGCCGGCGAGCGAGTCGTGGTAGTAGCTGACCAGGCCCTCGTCGACGGCGTCGGTCAGCTCGAGCTCGCCGTCCTCGAGGGCCTGGCTCAACCTCTGCCCGCCTGCGTCGCCGTCGGCGAGCGTTCCGTCGTCGAGCGCGGTCGCGCGTGCTGCATCGGCGCCACGCGTACGCTTGACGCGGTTCTTCTTGTGGTGCGCCGCCTTCGGCGCTGTGGAGGCGCAGCCCTCGACCGTGCCCGCGACGACGAGGACGGCGAGCGCGATCAGCAGAGCTCGAGCGATACCCATGGCGGCGGACGCTAGCGAGCGAGCCAGCGCAGGCCTCGGTCGATCACCCGTTTACCGGTGCGATCGGAAGTGCTCCCACCCACGCGGCGCGAGGCGCTGGCCCTCGACCCACACGCCGACCTCGTCGTCGCTCGTGGCCTGCGCGACGCGTCCGATGCGCACGGCCTCGATGGGCGGGGCGCCGCGCGCGGTGAACAGCAGCGCCCAGTCCTCGCCGCCGGCGAGCGCGTCCTCGCGAGTGGCGGCCGGGTCGACGGCGGCGTCGAGCGCGTCGAGCTCGAGCCGCACGCGCGACGCATGGGCGAGCCGGTGCGCGTCGAGCGACAGCCCGTCGCTCACGTCCATGCAGGCGTTGGCGTGACCGACCAGGCGCGCCCCGTCGGGCAGCACCGGGTGCAGGTGCGCGCGCACGGCGCGCGCCTCGAGCTCCGGCAGCGCCGCCAGCCATGCGCGAAACGGACCCGGCTCGCGCGGCGCGTCGCCCTGCCGCAGGCGGCGCAGGCCGGCTGCCGAGGCGCCGAGCGGCGACGACAGCCAGACGTCGTCGCCGGGCCGCGCGCCCGAGCGCAACAGCGGCGCGCCCTCGACGTCACCGAAGGCCGTGATCGAGCAAACCATCGGCCCGTCGATGCGCGACAGGTCGCCGCCGTAGAGCGCGCAGCGCGCGAGCTTGGCCGGCACCGCCGCGCCGCGCGCGAAGTCGAGCACGTCGTGTTCGCCCCACGAGGACGGGATGGCGAGCGACCACACGAAGCCGAGCGGCGCGCCGCCCATGGCGCCGACATCGGAGAGGTTCTGCAGCATGGCGCGCGTGCCGGCGTAGAGCACCGGGTAGAGCGCGCGATCGAAGTCGACGCCCTCGACGACCACGTCGGTGGTGACGACGCGCTGCCGCCCCGGCACGTGCGGCAGCAGCGCCGCGTCGTCCTTGAGGTCGAGCGCGCCGGGCGCGACGAAGAACAGCCCCTTGATGGCCTCGACCAGGCTCTCCTCGGAGTCGAGCGCCCCCATGGCGTCAGTCGGCCCAGTCGGCCATGAACAGGTTGGTGTCGCCGTCCTTCGCGTTGGCGCGGTTGGAGGCGAAGATCAGCCGCTTGCCGTCGGGCGAGAACATCGGGAAGCCGTCGAAGGTCGGGTTGCTGGTGACCCGCTCGTTGCCGCTGCCGTCGACGTTGATGAGGAAGATGTCGAAGTCGCGGCCCTTGGGGTCCGCCTGGTTCGACACGTAGAGCAGGCGCTTGTTGTCCGGGTGCAGGTAGGGCGCGAAGTTGGCCTTGCCGTTCTTGGTCACTTGCTTGACGTTGCTGACGACGTTCTTCGCGTCGATGTCGGCGACGAAGATCTCGAGCTTGCTCGGCCGCACCAGGTCCTGTTTCAAGAGCTTCTGGTAGTCCTCGAGCTCGGCGCCCGCCGGGCGCGAGGCGCGCCAGATGATCTTGCTGCAGTCCTCCGAGAAGAAGGCGCCGCCGTCGTAGCCTGGCGTGCTGGTGAGCTGGGCCAGGCCCTTGCCGTCCTTGTCCATCACGTACAGCTCGAGGTCGCCCGACTTCGACGAGGTGAACAGGATGCGGCCGTCCTTGTGGCACACGGTCGCCTCCGCGTCGTAGCCGGGCGACGAGAACAGCACCTTGGCGTTCTTGCCGTCGGTGTCGGCCAGCCACAGGTCGAACTCCCGGTAGATCTTCCACACGTAGCCCTGCGAGCGATCGGGCTCGTCGAGGCAGCCGGGGCCGGCGCCGTGCGTCGAGGCGTAGAGGTTCTTGCCGTCGGGCATGATGTACGCGCAGGTGGTGCGGCCGTTGCCCACCGAGACCTGGCGCTGGTTCTTGCCGTCGGCCGACATGCGGAAGATGGCGTCACACTTGGCGTCACCCCGCTTGGTCTGGAAGGTCAGCTCGGTGCCGGTGTGGTCGAAGTATGCCTCGGCGTTCTCGCCGCCAAAGGTGAGCTGGCGGACGTTCTTCAGGTGCTTCTCGTCCGGCCGCGACACCGGCGTGGCCTCTGGCTTGGGCGGCGTGGCCTCGGGCTTGGGCGGCGCGGCCGGCGCGGCCGGCGCGGGCGGCCCTGCGCACACCGCGGTGGCGCCGAGCGAGAGACCGATGACCGTGGCGGCGAGGAGCTGTCGTGAGTGCATGCGCCGCGACTACCGCGCCCGGCCCGCGCGCTCAACGCCGCTTCACGCTGATCCCCGCACCACACCCGCCACTTGCTCTACCAGCCCGCCGGCGCGTTCTCCGATCGCGAACAGGCCGCGCGCCAAGGCCTCCTGCGAGTTCGACACAAGCCGAGCAGCACCGCGAGGGCAGCCTCGGCACCACCGGCCGCGCTGCAGCTTGGAATGCTGCTCCGCTCGCCGTCCGAGATGGTGACATCCACGCACACGGGTTCTGACTCCGATGTGTTGCCTGCCCAGTCCCACGCGACGAACGCGTAGCAGGCCTCGCGGAACCCTGAGCGCTCGTCGATGATGTCGACGGTGCGCGGCCCAATATCGAAGGCGGCGATGCGCTCCATCAGCATCGCCTCCTCGCCGTCCACCGCGCGCGTCACGCCGTAGTTGCCGATGCCCGTATCATCCTCGGGAACGACGAAGCCGAGCTCGATCTGCTTGAACATGCGCTTGGTCTGGTTGCGAAAGACATCGACGCTGTTGACCGTCAGCGCGCCGATGATCGGCGCGGTCGTGTCTGCGGTGGCGCCCGTCCTCCAGGACACCGACTCACCCGGCGTCGCCGCCTCGAACCTGAGGGTCACCTGGGCGAGCGGCGGCAAGGGGCCGAGCGCGAAGACGTCCTCGCAGCCCCCGATGACGGCACAGTGGGCGCGGGTGCGCTCGAGCTCGCGTGGCGCAGCACCGTCGGTAACAACGAGCGCGCGCAGGCGTTCGGCGGGATCGGTGCCGTCAACGACTGTCCCGGTAACGACCGTGTTGGTCGGAATCACGTCGGCGGCTATCGGGCTCGACCAGGAGAAGGTCGGCGGGCGCGGCCGCTGCGCCATCGCGCACGCGCCACCCTCGCACACTGCGACCAGGTCGCCTCCAAAACATTCCACCTCTACAAACGGAGAGCGCGGCAGGCAGGTCCCCCGGAGCTGTCGGGCATCAGCGTTGAAGTCAGCGTCGGCGCTGCCGTTCACGGCCGCGGGCGTGCCACAGCCACAGACGTCACCCTCGATGACCGCCGCGCACTCGTTCGCGTCGGCACAGCTCTGGTCGTAATCCGATGCGGCGATGGTCGGCGCGCCGCAGGAGCACGCAAGGACCAGCAGGGGCAAGCCTCTGGGATTCACGTCGCTCAGAATACCAGCGGCGGGCCGTGGCGCCCGCCTGCCGCCGCATGATTCCGTTGGCGCCGATCGTCCTGTCGAACCTCACGCGCCGGCGGTCACGAGTTGGCACGAGGGGCGGGGAGCGGGGGTCGTCGACGCGGAGCGCCCGCAGGCCCGCGCAGCGCGCACCTCGCCACCGCCCCGCGTGACGACGCCAACCGCAAGCCGGCCCCCGTAGGGCACGAGCGCACGTTGCGCGAGTCGCCCGCCGCCGAAGGACCCGAACGCCAACGGCTGGCGGCGGCCGCGCGAGCAAGCGCGCCGCCAAAGGGGCCGAGGACAAGCGCAGCGGCGGCGGCCCCCGCTCCCCGCTCCGCCGCCCGGCCAACGTCAGCCCGAAAAGATGCGGTCGCGCGCGGCAGCGACACGCTCTTTCGCTCAACGCCGCATCGCCGTCAGCCGCGCACCACGCCCGCGACCAGCTTGGC
This sequence comes from Deltaproteobacteria bacterium, assembly GCA_016177705.1. Classification (GTDB taxonomy): domain Bacteria; phylum Myxococcota; class UBA727; order UBA727; family VGSZ01; genus JACOUT01. Next base: position 626,318 of record JACOUT010000004.1, on the reverse strand, counting down.
GACCACGCGCGCCGACGCGCCCTGCATCAAGCGCGCGATCACCGCGTCGAGGAAGGCGGGCCACTCGATCAGCGTGGCGGCCTCGCGGCCGAGCGCCTCGAGGTCGGCGCGGTCGAGCAGGCGCTTGTCGTGCAGCATGGCCAGCACCCGCCCGCGGCCGTCGAGCGTGGCGTCCTTCGGCAGGTCGAAGGCGGCGTCGACCACCGCGCCGAAGCTCGTCCAGTCACGCCCGGTCGCCTCCGCGCTCGCCTCCACCGGCAGCGGCGCAGGCGCCAGGTTGAGGCGCGGACCGATGGGACCGAGCGCGCGCTCGAGCGGGAAGCCGCCGAGCGCGAGCCCTTGCTCGTGCAAGCGCGCGAGCGCAACCGCCACGCCGCCGAGATCGCGCATGAGCGCGTGCGGCACCGAGCGCAAGGCCGCCAGGTCGGCCTTGGCGTCGACGCGATCACGGGCCACCACCACGCGCTGCGCGTCGGGGATGACGTCGTAGACCGGCTGCACGCCGCGCCACAAACCGGCGCAGGCCACCAGCGTCTTGAGGTCGTCGAAGCGCTCGGCCTCGACCAGCCACACCGGCCGCTCGAGCAGCAGGTCGGTGCCTTCGAACACCTTCACCGCCGGCTCGCCGCGCCACACCAGGCCGCCCTTGGTGTAGCGGTCGGCGGCGCCCAGCACCGCGGACGTGCGCGGCGTCGCCAGCGGCGCGCCCGCGGGCAGCGTGAACGACGCCGGCAGCGGCGGGATGGCCGCCGCCAGCTCCGGCGCATCGGCGAAGCGCTCGTCGGGCTTCGGGTGCAGCGCGCGCGACAGGAAGGCGTCCCAAGCGGGCGGCACCGCTGCGTTGATCGACGACGCCAGCGGCGGCGGCGCGCGCCGGTCGTCTTCGGCGTTCAGGAACGGCGGGCGGCCGGTGAGCGCGCGGAACAGGATCGCCCCCACGGCGTAGAGATCGCCCGCGACCGACGCGGGCGCGCCGAAGAGCTGCTCCGGCGACAGGTAGGGCCACACCGACGCGAGCCCGCCGGTCTCGGTGGCGCGCAGCGCCAGTAGCCGATGTGCGCCGACGTCGACGACGCGCACGCCGCCCGGCACCAGGAAGACGTTGGTCGGCTTGAGGCCGCCGTGCACCAGGCCGGTGCGGTGCGAGGCAGCCAACAGATCGAGCAGCGCGCGCACCGCCGGCACGAGGCCACCGGGGTCGCCGCCCGCGACGATGCGCTCATCGAGCGACGGCGCCGAGATCAGCTCGGTGACCACGAAGCCGTGCGCCATGTTCAGCTCGATCAGCGGCGTCACCGCGGCATGGCCGAGCCCCGCGAAGGCGCGCACGTCGCGTGCGAAGGCCTGCACCGCCTCCGAGCGCAGCGCCTGCGCGCCGAAGATCTTCACCGCCACCGGCCTATCGGAGAACGCGTCGTAGGCGCGGAAAACCTGGCCGACGCCGCCGCCGCCGATCGGCTCGCCGAGCAGGTAGCGACCGCCGAGCAGCAGCGTGTCGGCCGCTGCCGACGGCGCCGCGTCGTCGACGCGCGCGCTCTGGATCGCCGCCAACGCCGCAGCGCGCTCGCTCTTGAGGAACTCCTCGAAGCTGGCAGGGGGGCTCTCGAGGTCGGTGCGGTCGGCGAGCCCCTGGTGGGCGGCGATCCAACGCGCGAGCACGGCGCGCGCGGCTTGCTCGTAGCCGAGCTGCAGGAACGCGATCATCATGGTGGTCGCGGCGCGGGCGAGCGCACGGGGACGGTCCTCAGCCAGCCGCACTGCGCGCTGCAGCGTGACGATGGCGTCGTCGTTTCGTCCGTAGCGCGCCAGGATGCGCCCCAAACGCAGCCCCGCCTCCGTGTCGTGCGGGTGCAGCTCGAGGTGGCGCTCGAGGATCACGCCCGCCTCGCGCGCAGCGCCCAGCTCCTCCAGGCACTCGGCCGCGCGATCGAGCACGCCGGCGCGCTCGAAGCACGCGGCCGCGCGCGCCAAGTCACCGCGCGCGACGTGCACGCGCGCCTCCTCTGCGGCGCGCCCTGCCTTCTGCAAGGCGGCGAGCAGCGAGTCGCCCTGCCCGCTGCCGATGGCGACCGTCACCAGCCGATCGATGGCCGCGGCGTCCTGCAGCTCGATCGCCATGCGCACAGCGCCGACCAGGTCGCCCCCTGCCTCGTAGGCGGCGAGCGCGGCGCGGTACTCGAAGATCTGCTCGTGGATGGCGCCGGCGCGCCGCTGGTGTCCCGCCGCCGCCAGCGCCGCCGCGGCGGCCGCGTGCTCGCCGCGCTTGAGCAGGCTCTTCACCTGCTCCTCGATGGCCTGGGGCAGCGGCTCGCCGGTCATGGCGCGGCGGTCTCCTTGAACGTGATGGTCGCCACCGGCACGCCGTCGGCGTGCAGCACCACGTCGGGCGAGCGGTCACCCCATTCGTTCCACACGTCGAGCCACTGCTGCTTGAACTCGCCTTGGGGCTGCACGCTCGCCACCGCCGCGCCGCGCACCGTGCCCGACCAGCCGATGTCGGAGCGCAGCAGGCCGTCCCTCTGATAGCGACGCCAGCTGTCCTGGTTGGTGTCGCCGAAGTGGATGCGTCCTCCCTTGGGCGTGCGCGCGTCGATGAGCGGCAGCGCCGCGCGCGGCTCGTAGCCCCAGAAGGTCCGTTGCATGCCGACGTTGGCGGCGCCGCGCGTGAAGCCCATCAGCTCGTTGTAGCTGCCGAGCCCATAGGGCCAGACGCGGGCGCTGATCCAGAAGCCGGGCACGACGATCAACAGCGCGAGCACGACGAAGGCGGAGCGCGCGCCGCGCGCGCCGATGGCGGTCAGGCGAACGCAGGCCTCCTCGAGCGCCCCGGCCGCGAGCACGCACAGGAAGGGCAGCCCGTTCATCCAGTGCTTGGTGCCGCCGAAGATCGGCGTCGAGGGCAGCGCGATCAGCACGAAGGGAACGAACGCGTTCAGCAGCAAGAGCAACGACGCGCTGCCCTGTGGCGTGCGAGCCGCGCGCGCGACCGACACCGCCGCCAGCACGACACCGAGCAGCATCAGCGTGAGCGCCCCGAGCGGGATGGTCACCGCCGACATGACGAACGGAAAGTCGATGGGGAACGGCGGGTGGGTCCAGAGCTTGCCGAAGTAGAGAATGGGGTAGTGCTCGTGGTGCAGGTGGTAGCCGAGGTACTGGCCGACGCGCACCAAGGGATCGGGCCACAGCCACGGCCACGACACCAAGAACACCAGCGGCCCGACGACGGCGAGCGAGAAGAACGCGAGCGGCAGGCGCGGCAGGCGCCAGCCGCTCGCCTCGGCGCGCACGGGTTCCGCCTCGGTGAGCAGCCAGTGCACCACCAAGATGGCCGGCACCAGCAGCACGTTGTGCTTCACCGCCGCGGCCAGGCCGAACAGCACGCCGATCAGCAGCGCGCCCTTGGTCGTGTGGCGCCAGCGCAGCCACGCGAGCACCAACCAGGTGTGCGCCGCGGTGACGCCGACGTCGAAGCAGGCCACGTGCATGTGCCAAAACGGGTGCGGCAGCGACAGCCACAGCAGCGCCGCCAACAGCGCCGCGCGCCGAGGCAGCAGCGTGCGCGCCAGCAGGAAGGTGAGCGCCACCGACAGGCCGGCGAAGCACCAGGCGGGGAAGCGCAGCGCGTCGTGAGCCTGCAACGCGCCGTCCGTACCGCTCAGGCCAAGCACGTCGGCCAGCCCGTAGCTCCAGGCGAACAGCGTCTTCAGGAGCGCCGGGTGCTCGTGGTTGTACGACCAGCCACGATCGATGCCGGCGGTCGACAGCGCCGCGCCCGGGTGAGCGAACAGCTCGCGAAGCCAATTCCAGTGCAGCTCGCCGGCCTTGAAGTAGTAGCCCTCGTCGCGCGTGAAGCCGAGCTGCTGCGCAGTCACGGCGACGACCACGGTGGTGGCGACCGCTAGCGCCAGCGCCAGCCAGCGATCCGCCCGCGCCAGCGGCGGCGCGTTCACGGTCCGCCCCCGACGGCGATCGCGTCCCACGCGAAGTCGGCGCCCTCGGCGTCGTCGGTGTCGACGACGAAGCGCACGCGCGCGCTCGTGCCCAAGAGCGCGTGCGTGTCGAGCCGGCTCGTGGTGAACGCGAAGGCAGGCTCGCGCACCACGCGGCCAACCTCGACGTCGTCGGCCCAGACGGTCACGCGCACGGGCGCGCGCGCGCGGTCGGCGCCGTCGCGCGTGAAGCCCGCGCGCACCAGCAGCGCCTCGCCGAGCGGCACGGCGTCCCACGCGATCTCGAGCGTCTGCCCGCGCGGCGGCGGGCGCGACCAGACGGCGTCGTCGGCGTTCTCGCTCACCAGGAGCCACTCACGCGTCACGCGCAGCCGGCGGTCGCCGCCGCAGCCGACGCCGCCGCGCACCGGCTGGTCGCAGCGCTCGCGGCCGAGCGTCACGGTCGCCTCGGCGAGGCGCGCCCGAAAGTCGAAGGTGACCGACGGCGGCGGCAAATCCCAGCGCTCGACGACGACGCGCCCGACCTGTTCCACGGCCGCGGGCGCGCCGAGGCGCGCGACCAGCGCGTCGTGATCGTCCTCCGCGTCCGGCTCCACCAGCACGAACAAGCGCGCGTAGCGCTGCAGCGGCTGGTCCGCGAGTGCGTCGCCCGAGATGGGCTCGAGGTCGCCGAGGACCGTGAAGGGGCGCAACGACCACGGCGGCAGCACCGCGAGCGCGTCGGTGCCGCGCGTGAAGCGCTGCGCCTCGAGCACGCGCCGCGCCTCGAAGTAGTCGCCATCGTGCGGCACGTGGCAGCCGGCGCCGAGCAGGCGCGACCACGACAACGCGAGCGCGAGCAGCAGCGGAGCCAAGAGCGCGGTCGCGACGGCGCGGTCGGTCACAACAGCTCGACGGCGACGCCGAGCTTCCACATCACCGGCATGCGAGTGCCGAGGAAGACGTCGTCGGGCGAGAGCACGAGCCCGGGGCGACCAAAGCTGTCGACCCGCTGCCAGGCGCCCTCAGCGAACAGGAAGGTGTGATCGAAGGTGCCGTTGGCGCGCGCGCGCCGCGTGGTGTCGGGCACGAAGGGGTCGATGGCGTCGAGGAAGTCGAGCGCGAGCATCAGCCCCGCCGCCGCCTCCCAGCCGAAGCGCAGGCCCACCGGCTCGACCGCGCCCTGCTCGAAGGCACCCTCCTTGGTGAAGGCGAAGGCGCTCGCCACCAGCCCGACCCGCGCATAGGGGACGAGCGGCACCTGCAGCCAGTCGAGCAATTGATCGGCGCGGTAGGTGATGCCCGGGCGCAGCTTGAGCAGCGTCAGCTCGACGTCGGTGTCGGTGGCGGTCTCGCACTGGCCGCTCGTGAGCACGCTCATCGGCTGCGCCTTGCCGCGCGCCTGCGCCAGGTTCAGGCCGGCCGACACCTGCACGCTGCCGAAGCCGTCCCACAGGTGCGTGTCGGCGTCGCCGCCAATCTCGACGAGCGTGGCGCCCGAGAACAGACAGCCATAGACGGGAAAGATGCGCTGGTAGCCGGCGACGTACTCGGTGTCGATCGCCGGCTTGTAGGGCGAGACGGCGAGCGACAGCGTCTGTTGGCCGAAGCCGGCATGCGCCGGGCTCGCCAGCGCGCCGACCAGCAGCACCGCGAACACGGTCAAGACTCCGAGGCGACGACGCCGCGCCGCGCGCAGCAGACGGCGGCCGCGCTTGGTGAGGCCGAGCACGAAGGCAGCCGCGAAGCCGGCGTTGGCCGCGGCCGTGGTGCCGGTGGTCCCGGCGCCGCACGAAGGCGAGCACGACAGGTCGCCGCCGTTGCCGTCGTACAGATCGAACGTGCCGAGGGTAGGCGCCGGTTCGATCAGCACCAACTCGCTCCACGGACCCAGGTTGTCGAAGTCGTCGCGCAAGGCCGCGCGCGCCTCGACGCGCACACCGTTCTCGAGCCCCTCGAGCCTGACCTCGACGCCGTCGTCGAACGACGCCCGCGAGAACGCGGCACTGGCGCCGCACAAGCTGTCGGTGTCGGTGGTGCCGGCGTCGGTCGTGGTCCCGCCGTCGGTGGCGGCCTGCTCGGGGCACTGCCGATAGTCGACCACCACCTGATAGCTCTCGTCGTCATCGGGGACACCGCCAACGGTCAGGGTCGCCCCGCCGTCCCCGAGCGCGACCGCGTCGATGGTGATGGCCGGCGGGGTGGTGGTGTCGAAGTCGAGCGCGATGCCGTGCACCAGCAGCGCGGTGGCGTCGCTCTGGGTGAGCGTGAGCTGCAAGCAGAAGGCGCCGCCGGTGAAGCGCCGGCCGTCGGCGCTGCACGCCAGGGTGCCCATCAGCTCGGAGGCCAACACCGCTCGATCGAGCTCGAGCACACCGCTGAGCGCGTCGAGCGGCGAGGCCGCGAACACCTCGGTCAGCTCGGGCTCCTGTATGTCGGTGGGACACATGCCACCCGGCAAGCCGCCAGGGGCCAGCACGAAGCGCGCGTAGTAGCGCGGCTGGTCGACGCTGACACGCAGCCGCAGCAGCATGGTGTCAGTGCTGTCGCAGTCGGCGCGGCCGAAGCCGTCGGTCAAGGAGGTCTTACCGTCGACGGTCATCTCGGTGACCGCCGGCTGCGCGGCCGCTGCGCCGGCACCGAGCGCGAGCGCCACCAGCGCCGCCGACACGGACGGGGTCGTCACAGCCAGTCCGCGCACAGCGCCTCCGCGATGCGCACGGCGTTCAAGGCCGCGCCGGTGCGCAGGTTGTCGCTCACCACCCAGAAGGCCAGGCCGCGACCATCGGGCACGCTCTCGTCGGCGCGGACGCGCCCGATCAGCGTCTTGTCCTCGCCGCTCGCGTCCTCGGCCGTCGGGTACAGGCCGCGCGCCGGATCGTCGATCACGACCAGGTTCGGCTCGCCGGCGAACAGCGCGCGCGCGTCCTCGGGGCTGAGCGCGGCACCGAGCTCGACGTGCACCGCCTCCGAGTGGCTGTTGAACACGGGCACGCGCACGCAGGTGACGCCAACGCGCAGCGCGGGCGTCTCCAGGATCTTGCGCGTCTCGTCGATCATCTTGCGCTCCTCGCCGGTGGTGCCGTCGGCGGGGATGGGGTCCTTGGCCGGGATGCGCGGCAGCACGTTGAAGGCGATGCGCTGATCGAAGGTCTCGATCTTGGTCTCGCGCAGGTTGAACAGGTCGCGCACCTGACGCTCGAGCTCGTCGACGCCCCCGCGGCCTGCGCCGCTCACCGCCTGGTAGGTGCACACCACCACGCGCTCGACCCTGGCCTTCTTGTGCAAAGGTGCCAGCGCCTGCACGAGCTGGATGGTCGAGCAGTTGGGCGTGGCCACGATGCGCTTCTTGGCGAAGCCCGCGAGCGCGTGGCCGTTCACCTCGGGCACCACCAGCGGCACCTCCGGGTCCATGCGAAACGAGCTCGACTTGTCGATGGAGACGCCGCCGGCCTCGGCGACGCGCGGCGCCCAGACCTTGGAGACGCCGCCGCCCGCGGCGAAGAACACCAGGTCGACGCCCTTGAAGCTCTCGGGGCGCACCGCCTCCACCACCAGCTCGTCGTCGCCGAACGACACGCTCTCGCCCTGGCTGCGCTCGGAGGCCAACACCTTCATGCTGGCGATGGGGAAGGCGCGCTCCCGCAGGATGGAGAGCGTCTCGCGCCCGACCACACCGGTGGCGCCCACGATGGCGACGCGCATCGGCCGCTTGGGCTGCTTGCCCGGACGGTCCTTCACCACCACGCCCAGGGTCTCGAGCTTCTTGTCGAGCGATCCGCTCGAGGACGGTACGGTCATGGCTACTTCAGCTCCATGGTGAAGGAGTACCGCTTGGCGCCGCCGGTGATGGTGGCGCGGCGCAGGTTGGCGACCACGCTGGCCGCCACCGCCGCGTCCCCCACGCTGTCGCTCACGATCTCGACCGAGTCGACGGTGCCGGCAGCCGACACCACCACGGCGACGTCGAGCGCGCCCGCCAGGCCCCTCTTCTTTTTGAGGCGCTCCAGGAAGAGCTGCTGTACGGCGCCCTGCACCTGGCGCACCACCGTCTCGGGCTTGCCCTTGGCGGCCACGGCCGCGACGTGCAGCTCGGCGAGCAACGCGGCGTGCTCCTTCTTGGCGGCCTCGAGGTCGGCCGGCTCGACGCCGGCGACGCGGCCGGCGGCGATGGCGCGCGCAGCGGCGTCGTAGCGCACCACGGCCTCGACCAGGCCTCCGGCGGCGCGCGCCTGGCGCGCCAGCACCAACAGCGCCGGCACGTCTTCGTCGACCAGGCGCAGCACCTCGCGCGCAGCGCCGGCGGCGCGCGCGGGGTCGCCCTGCGCCGCGTCGTTGCGACGCTGGGCCAGCGCCAACACCAGGCGCCACGCGTCGATCTCGTTCTTCTGCAGCGCGGCGGCCTTCTCGGCGAAGGCGAGCCCAGCGACGACGTCACCGGTGGCGGCGGCCAACTGCGCGCCACCGAGCAGCGTCGGCAGGTCGTCGGCGCCGGCCTCGACCGCGCGCTGATAGGCGGCGAGCGCCTTGCCGGGCTCGCTCGAGGCGAGCGCGGCGGCGTACTGCTTGAGCGCCACCGGCGAGCCGGGCGTGATGGCGAGGGCCGCCTCCCACAGCGGGATGGCGCGCGTGCGATCGGGCGAGGCGTCGGCCAGGCGCGCCGCCTCGACGGCGCACAGGAAGCACGCGGGCCAGGCGGCGCGCGCCCGCTCCCAGGCCGCCATCGCCTTGTCGGCGTCGCCGCGCGCGGCGTGCACGCGCGCCGCCTCGAGCTGCGCCGCCACGCAGGAACCGTCGCGCGTGAGCGCGTTGTCGACTAGCGCGCTGGCGGCATCGAGCGCCCCCTGCTTGCGCTTGAGGCGCGCGCGCGCGACGTCGACGATGGGAGCGCCGCGCAGCGCGGTGTCGGCCGTCAGGCACACGCCGCTCGCTTGGTCCTCCATCTTCCAGTCGGCGTAGACGAAGCACTGCCCGAGCGGCGCCAGCGCGCTCGCCGGGTGCATCTCGCCGTCCTCACGGAAGCCGCGGAAGCGCTCCTGCTCGTTGACGACGGCGAGCAGCGCGCCGAAGCGCTTGGCGCGGTCGCCGGCGCCGGCCGCCTCGAAGCGATCGTGCGCCTCGCGAAGCCGACCCTGCTCGGCGGCGTCCTCCACCTCGGCGACCACCTGGCAGAGCGCCGCGCCGTCGACGTCGGCCGGCGGCGGTACCGGCGGCGCGGGCGGTGCCGGTGGCGGCTCCGGGGTGGTGCCGCACGCCGACCAGAGCGCGACGGCGCCAACGTGCAGGATCGTCAGGGAAACCGTGCGAGTGGCGCGCATGACAGCGGATTAGCCGGTGGCGGCGTCACCGTCTACGCAGGCAGCCGCTAGGCTATTCCCCGGCCGCGACCCAAGCGTCGGGCACCAGCAGGAACGCCATGGTGCCGCCGAGCACCTCGCCGCCGAGGCCGATGCCGCACGCGATGCGGCTCTTCACGTCCATCGGGGGCAGCAACAGGAACGCCGCCCCGGTGAACAGCCCGCCGCCGACGAGCCCACCGGCGACGCCGGCGAAGGTGCGTCCCGGCGCGACGTCGACGAGCGGGCCAAGCGCGAGGCCACCCATGCCGAGCGCGCCCGCCGTCACCGCGGCGGTGGCAAAGCCGAACATGGTGCGATCGGCGTCGCCGACGCGCTCGAGCCCCACCGGCACCGCCGTGAACACCGCGAGCCCGCCCGCCATGGCGCCGAGGCCGGCCAGGCCGAGCGCAAGCGCCTCGTCGCTCTTGTCGAGCTCCGCCGCCGCCACCAAGCCGAGCGATGAGGCGGCGCCGAGCGCAAGCCCGGCCGCGGTCAGGCCGGCGGGCAGGCCGCCGCGCAGGCTCAGCATCATCGGCACGCCGGCGCCGACCAGCCCGAGCGCGCCAGTGCCGAGCGCGATCACGCCGGCCTCGTCGACCGAGAGGGGCGCGCCGCCGGCCGCGAGCGCGCCGAACAGCGCCCACGCGCCGCCGCCGAGCACAGCGGCGCCCGCGAGGCCGCCGGCCGCCTGCGTGACCACCGACAGCTCCTCGCGCGTGATGACGGTGCGATCGTCATCGTAGAGCAGCACGTCGCGGCCGGGCACCAGTATGGTCGGCACCAGCGCGCCGATCAGCAAGCCGGCCGACGACAGCGCAGCAACGGTCACCCAGGTACCGTCGGGCGCCGGTGGTGCTGGGGTGGTCGGCGCCGGCGTGCCCTCGTCGGGCGGCGTCGGCTCGCGCGGCAGCACGGGTGCTTCGATCGGGCGTATCGGCAGGCCGCCGATGCGCGCGAAGCAGGCGTAGCGCACGTCGCTGGCGATGGCTGCGCGCACGCGCACGGCGTCGGTCACGGCGCTCGGCGCCAAGGCGAGCGCCAGCTCGGCGCCGGCGCACGCCGCCTCGTCGGCGGGATCGTCGAGCAGCAACAGCGCCGCGCCCACCACGTCTCGCCGCACGTCGTCGGGCAGACGGCGCGCGATCGCGAGCAGGCTCTGCGTCGCCACCGTGCGCACGCGCGGCTCGGCGTCGGCCACGCCGCGCGGCGCGCCGTCGCCGAGCAAGACCGGCGCCGCGGTGGCCGGGTCGAGCCATGCGAGCACGGCGGCCGCGAGCGCGCGCACGCTGACGTGCTTGCTTGCCAACGACGCCGTCAGGCTCGCGGTCTCGGCGGCGCTCAGCGTCTCACCGGCGGAGAGGCGCGCCTCGAGGTTGCGCAGCGCGACCAAGGCCGCCTCCTCGTCGTCGTCGGCGGGGGGCTTTGGCGGCGGCGGCGGCGGCGGCGCGGGCGCCGAACCGACGTCGGACGGGTCGACCTGCGCCAGCGCAGGGGCGGCGAGCAGGACCACAGCGAGCGCGAGCGAACGACGCACGGGGCGAGCCTGCCGTGTGCCATGCCCGCGATGCAACCCGTTGCGAAGGACGTCACGCCTGCCAGACTGCGTGCGTGTACACCATCTGGCGCTCCGTCGACGTCAGCTTCGCGCACCACGTGCGCGGCCATCGCGGCAGTTGCATCAACCTGCACGGCCACACCTGGAAGCTCGAGGTGTGCGCCGCCGCCGCCGCCCTCGACGCCGAGGGCTTCGTGGTCGACTTCCGGCGCCTGCAAGGCGACGTGCTCCAACCCGCGCACGCGCTGCTCGATCACGCGCTCGCGCTCGGCGAGGAGAGCTACGGCGAGGTCGCAGGCGAGCTGCAGGCCATGGGCGCCAAGCTGGTGGCGAGCCGCGCCAAGGTACACGGCGAGGGCGTCGTCGAGCCCGAGCGCCCTGCCCTGCGGCTCGCGGGCGCCGACAACCGCTTCCCTGGCGGCATGAAGGTGGCGGTCTTTCCCTTCTCACCGACGAGCGAGCGGCTCGCCGAGTGGCTTTGGCGGCTCGCGAACGAGAAGCTGACGGACGCGCGCGTCAGCGTGCCGTGCGTGCGCGTGTACGAGACGCTGCACCCGGTGCAGAGCGTGGCCGAGTTCCGGCCGGGGTGAAGAGGAAGCTCTCGAGCTGAAGCTTGTAGGGCCGGGGCTTGTCCCCGCCCGACGCGTCGTCACGACGCGTCGTCACGCTTCCTGCACCCAGACGAGGCTGGCGGGGACAAGCCCCGCCCCTACAGGGAGACCCGCCGCCGCGGGTTGTCTCATGCCGCCGCACGATGACCGGTGAAATTCTCAGGAGCCCGAACCGCGAGAGAGTTCACCGCGCCTTCAAGCACGACTCGACCAGGCTCGAGAACAACGGGTGCGGCTTCCACGGCCGGCTCAGGAACTCCGGGTGGAACTGGCAGCCGATGAAGTGCGGGTGGTTCGGCAGCTCGATCATCTCGACCAGCTCGCCGTCGGGCGACAGCCCCGAGAACACCATGCCCATGTCCTGCAGTTGGCTGCGGAACGCGTTGTTTACCTCGAAGCGGTGGCGATGGCGCTCGCGCACCTCGTCGGCGCCATAGACCCGGCGCGCCAGCGTGCTCGCCTTGAGCACGCACGGGTAGGCGCCCAAGCGCATCGAGCCGCCCTTCTTCGACACGCTCTTTTGGTGCTCCATCATGTGGATCACCTTGTCGGGAGAGTCGGGCGCGAATTCCTCGCTGGTCGCACCGCCGATACCGCAGACGTTGCGCGCGAACTCGATGACCGCGATCTGCAGGCCGAGGCAGATGCCGAAGAACGGCACCTTCTTCTCGCGCGCGTAGCGCACCGCCGCGATCTTGCCCGCGGTGCCGCGCTCACCAAAGCCGCCGGGCACCAGGATGCCGTCGCAGCCCTTGAGCGCGTCGTCGGCGCCCTTGACCTCGATCTCCTCGGCATCGATGTGCTTGAGCTTGACGCGCGCCTTGTTGGCGATGCCGGCGTGCGCCATCGCCTCGTTGATCGACTTGTAGCTCTCCTTGAGATCGACGTACTTGCCGACGATGCCGATGGTCACTTCGCGCTGCGTGTTCTTGGTCGCGTCGACGATCTTCTCCCAACGCTCCAGGCGCGGCGCGCGGCTCCAGATGTTCAACAGCTCGGTGATCTTGTCGTCGAGCCCCTCGGCGCGCAGGTACTGCGGCACCTCGTAGATGGTGTCGAGGTCGGGGCAGCTCACCACCGCCTCGACGCTGACGTTGCAGAACAGCGAGATCTTCTGCTTCATCTCGCGCGGCACCGCGACGTCGGCGCGCAGCACCAGCACGTCGGGCTGGATGCCGATGGAGAGCAGCTCCTTCACCGAGTGCTGGGTCGGCTTGCTCTTCAGCTCGCCCGCGGTCTTGATGTAGGGCACGTAGGAGCAATGCACCGCAAGCGCGTTCTCGGCGCCCTCCTCGGCCTTGAGCTGGCGCACCGTCTCCAAGAACGGCAACGACTCGATGTCGCCGACGGTGCCGCCGATCTCGACGATGATCAGGTCGTGCCCCTGTGCGCAGGCGCGGATGGCGCGCTTGATCTCGTCGGTGACGTGCGGGATCACCTGCACGGTCTTGCCGAGGTAGTCACCGCGCCGCTCGGCCTCGAGCACGCGCGAGTAGATCTGGCCGGCCGACACCGAGTTGAGGCGCGACAGCGTGGCCGAGGTGAAGCGCTCGTAGTGGCCGAGGTCGAGGTCGGTCTCGGCGCCGTCGTCGGTGACGAACACCTCACCGTGCTGGAACGGGCTCATGGTGCCCGGATCGACGTTCAAGTACGGATCGAGCTTGAGGATGGTGATGTCGAGCCCACGGTTCTCGAGCAGGGCGCCGATCGACGACGCCGTGATGCCCTTGCCGAGACTGCTGACCACGCCACCGGTTACGAAGATGTACTTGGTCTTCCGTGGTGCCATGGACCATCTCGGTCCCACACGGACCGTAGCCCGTCAACCGGCGGCGACGACGATCGCTGCGACGATTACCAGGCGCCCATCGCGTGGTAGCCGGCGTCGACGTAGAGCGTGGCGCCGGTGACGTTGCTCGACAGATCCGAGCACAGGTAGAGCACCGTCTTGGCGACGTCGTCGGGCTCGATGGGCCTTCGCAGCGGCGACTTCTCCGCCGTGTCGTCGATCATCTTGCCGATGTTGCCGATGCTGCGCGCCGCGCGCGACGCGTACGGTCCTGCCGAGACGATGTTGACGCGGTGGCCGTGCTCGCCGGCGAACCACGCGAGCTGGCGCGCGTCTGCCTCGAGCGACGCTTTGGCCGAGGACATGCCGCCGCCGTAGAACGGCACGGCGCGCTCGGACGCAAGGTACGACAAGCCGACGAACGACGCGTTGCGCCCCCGGATCAACGGCTCGGCCGCATGGTACAGCGCGGTCAACGAGTACGCGGACACGCTCTGCGCCGTCAGGTAGCCCTGGCGACTGACGGTGGGCAAGGGCTTGGCGATCTCGGGCGAGAACGCCACCGAGTGGATCACGATGTCGAGGTGCGGCGTCAGCTCGCGCACACGCGCGAAGCAGCCCGCGATCGAGACGTCGCCCTCATAGCCCTTATCCTCGCGCATGGTCGCCGGGATGTCCTCGGCGGTGTCGAGAGCGACGTCGCAGCCGAGCAGCGCCTTCGGCTTGAACTCGCCGCGGCCGTGCGGCAGCAGCCGGCTCTCGGCGCTCTTGTCGCGCGACAGGAAGCGCTCGACGATCGAGACCACGCGCGGGTGGCTGGCCAAGATGACGTCCGCGCCCGCCGCCTGGAGGTACTTGGCGATGTGCCACGCGAAGCCGACGTCATCGGCGACGCCGGTGACCAGGGCCACCTTGCCGGACAGATCGACGGGGATCATGGCGTTTCCTCCAACTGCCGCTGCCGGGAGCTTGATAGGCGAGCGCTGCCGGCCGGACAACAGGAACTTGACGACGTCGGCGTGCAGGGGGGAGCCTTGGGCCGTGCAGCCGTCCTCCCGCCACGCGAGCGAACCGTCGCGCCGCCGCCGTCGCACCACCAGGGTGGCGGTGCTGGCGGCGATGCTCGCGATCGCGTTGACCGCACCGGCCGCCGCTGCCGACGACACGGGCGCCGCGCTGCCGAACCAGTACGGTCAAGCGGGCGTGGTGCGCACCACCAACGCCAAGCCGCGCCCGCACCTGTCGCTCGGCGCCACCACGCAGGGCTTCGTCACCTACTACCCGGACTTCCTGGTGGACGGCGCGGCCGACGCCAACGCCCTGGTCGGCGCCAACGTCGCCGGAGGGGTGGGCCTGTTCGACCTGTTCGAATTCGCGGTAGCGACGCGCGCCGCCAGCAACGCCAACTCCGCGCGCGGCGCGTCGGCGTTCTCCCTGGGCGACCTCTACCCGTCCTTCAAGACCGGCGTCGCCATCGCGCCAGTGGCCTTCGGCCTCGACGTGCGCGCGCACCTGCCGACGCGCTTCGACGCCGCGGGCGTCGACTTCACCAACAGCGCCTTCACCGGCCAGGGGCTGTTCTCGCTCGACTTGACGGGATCGGGCGTACCGCTGCGCGCGCACCTCGGCGGCGGCTACACCTTCCAGCTCGGCAAGGTCGCCGCCGGCATCGCCGCCGGCCAGGGCACCTTCGAGGACAACCCGAACTTCTACGACGGAATCGACGGCGCGCTGCTGGCGCTCGCCACACAGCAGTGGTTCTACGACCAAGCGATCGCCGGTTTGTCGCTCGAGGTGCCGCTGCCGTTCGTCACGCCGTTCGTCGAGGCCTGGTACCAGGCCGCCATCGGCGTGCCCGACAACCGCGGCAAGAACACGGGCGCCTACGACTTCCTCAACGACGCCCACGTCATCGTCACGCCCGGCGCGCGCGTGCGCCTGGGCAATGCCGTCGCGCTCGACCTCGGCGCCGACATCGGGCTGACCGGCAACGGCGGCTTCGCGGCGCCGGCGCTCGCGCAGGTGGTCGAGGGCACGCCGCTCAACCCGCTGTGGCTCGCGCGCGTCGGCCTGACGCTCCAGCTCGACCCGAACGCAGCGGCGGCGGCGCGCCCGGCGCGCGCGCCCGACACCGGCCAGCTTCGCGGCTGCGTCGTCGACCAGAGCGGCCAGCCGGTGCCAGGTGCCGTCGCCGAGGGCGCGGTACTGCTCGGCGCGCGCCTGGTCACCGACGAGAGCGGCTGCTTCACCACGCCGCCCCTGGCGGTGGGCGAGGTGCAGGTGCTCGTCTCGCACCCGTTGGCGTCGCAGAAGCTGCCCATCGGCGGCGTGCTCGCCGCCGGCGAGGTGACGCAGGCGCAGCTCAAGCTCGCGCTCGTCGCCACCGCCAAGCCCGTCGCGGCCACCAACGGCGGCGCCGCTGCCCCCGGGCACGTGGTCGGCTTCGTCACCAACAAGGACGATGTCGCCATCGACGCCGATCTCGAGCTGTGGGACGCGCGCGGCCCCACGCCGGCCGGCAAGACCGCGGCCGGCGCGTTCGACGTCGAGGTGGCGGCCGGCACCTCCATCCTGGTCGCGCGCGCCGACGGCTACCTGGCGCTCGGCACCGAGGTCCACGTCGACGCGGGCGGCCGCGAGCTGGCCACCATCGCGCTCAAGAAGGCGCCCAAGAAGCGCAGCGTCGCGCTCGAGAAGGACCAGATCTCCAAGGCCACTAAGGTGCCGTTCGAGAGCAAGCGCGCCCGCCTGCAGAACACCGCCGAGTTCCTGCTCGACGAGGTGGTCGACGTGCTGCTGCAAAACCCCAAGCTGCGCGTGCGCGTCGAGGTCTACAGCGAGCCGGCCGCCGTCGAGGCCGAGAGCCAGAAGCTCGCCGACGACCGCGCCGCTGCCGTCGCCGACTACCTGATCAAGCACGGCGTCTGGCCTGCGCGCCTCGAGACCAAGGGCGTGCCCCTGCCCGCGGGCGAAGCCGACAAGGGCCGCCGCACCGAGTTCATCGTCATCCCGTGAGGCATGTGGGGCGAGGTGGGATGGCGCGTGAGGCGCCGATGGATCGGCGGCGGCTGCGGCGCGTTGCCATCCTTGGCGGAGTAACCTCGGACCCGACGGTCCTTCGATGAGCGAAGCACGATGAGAGGGGCAGCATGAGCGGACCAGAGCGCACCGTCATGTTCCAGTTGCCGAGCATGCTCGCCGGCAAGCTCGCCTGCGTCGCCGGCACCCTGGCCGGACGGTCCTGGGAGCTGTCGGCCGGCACCTTCGTCATCGGCAGAAACGACAACAGCGATCTGCCGCTCACCGTCGAGCCGGGCGTCTCCAAGGTCCACTGCAAGATCGTCGCGGAGGGCGAGCACTATCTGCTGGTCGACTGCGAGAGCAGGAACGGCACCATCGTCAACGGCGCGCCGGTCCAGCGCGTCAAGCTGCGCGACGGTGACGAGGTCCGGATTTGTGGCTGCGTGCTGCGCTTCTCGCAGACCGGCGGCGACACCCAGGTACGCGTCAAGAACGCCGACGCCTCCTACCAGGTCGGTGAGCCAGCGGAGCCGATGCCGCCCGAGCCGGTGCCGGCGGCCACGCGCCCCGAGCCGCCCATGCTCCTGCCCTCGGACGCGCTCTCTGTGGTCGAGCCGTCGGCGCCGTCCGAGCCGACGGTGCCGACCGCGCCGCGCCGCTCGCGCGGCCGCACGCTGCTCGCCTGGTACGCGAGCGGCCTCGCCGGCAGCCTGCTGTTCGGCGGCACCGCCTCGGCGGTGATCTTCGTCGGCGGCACACCGCCCGAGCAGGTGGCGGCGCTCGAGGACAAGCCCGCTGACCACCCCGCGGCCGACAAGCCCGCCGACCAGCCGGCAGCGAAGGTCGACGAACCCGCCGGGGCGGCGCCCGCGGCTGACACCAAGCCGCCGGACGCCGACGCACACCAGCCCGAGGTGCCCGCGCTCGATCCGGCCGCAGTCAAGAGCGTCGCGGAGGCCGACAAGCCACCCGCGGACAAGCCCGCCGAAGAGCCGGCGGCCGCCAAGCCCGAGGAGGCGAAGGCGCCGGTCGAGGAGCCGAAGGCGGCGCCCGCCGCCGAGCCCGCCCCCCCGAGGGACGAGGAGCGCGCGCGCCGGCGCGTCCGCCGCGAGGAGACGGCCGCGGAACCCGCCGCTGAGCCCGCCGCCGAAGGCGGCACCAAGGTCTTCGCCGCCGCCGTCGAGGGCGGCAAGAGCGAGACGCTCAAGACGCGCGGCGGCAAGGTGAAGTCGGTCGAGGCCGCCGACGGCGACACGGTCGAGCGCGGCAAGGTGCTGGTCACCTTCGACGCCGGCGGCAACGAGGACGAGCTGAACACGCTCAAGGAGCGTATCGCCTCGCTCGAGGGCATCGACGACGACGATGCGCGCCGCGAGCTCAAGGACGCGCGCCAACGGTACGAGGCGCTGCAGGCGGCGTCCAAGAGCGTGCCCGTGGTCGCGGGCAGCAGCGGCAAGCTCACCGGCTTCGCGGTCGCTGTCGGCGATGTGCTCAAGAACAATCAGGTGGTCGGCCGCATCGCCGAGAGCGGCGCCGCCAAGAAGGTGCGCGTCACCGTCGACCGCGCCACCAAGGTCAAGCGCGGCGCCCGGGCCGTGCTCGGCCTGCGCGGCGGCGGCGAGGGCGAGGGCACGGTCGCGTCGACCTCGGGGCGCACGGTCATCGTCGACACCGGCGATCACGCCGCCGAGGACGTCGAGACCGTCCACTTCTGAGGCGGTCGCCGGCCCGTCGACGCGACGAGCAGCGTGCGTGCTAGGGTGAACGGCGAGGGCCGGCACCATGGAGCTGAACGACATCCTGACGGTCGCGATCAAGGGCAGCGCGTCCGACATCCACTTGAAGGCCGGCCTGCCGCCGATGTTCCGCATCGACGGCTCGTTGGTGCCGCTGAAAGACGCCAAGCGCCTGTCGCCCGAGGACATCGGGCGCATGGCGTTCTCCATCATGAACAACTTCCAGAAGGAGAAGTTCAAGGACGACAGCGAGATCGACCTCGCCTACGGCGTGCCCGGCCTCGGCCGCTTCCGCGTCAACGTCTTCATGCAGCGCGGTACCGTCGGCATCGTCTTTCGCGTCATCCCGTTCAAGATCCTGACCATCGAGCAGCTCAACCTGCCGAAGACGCTCGAGAAGATCGCCCACGAGGAGCGCGGGCTCATCCTGGTCACCGGCACCACCGGCTCCGGCAAGTCGACCACCTTGGCCGCGATGATCGACCACATCAACACCAACCGCACGGCGCACATCATCACCGTCGAGGATCCGATCGAGTTCTTGATCCGCGACAAGCGGAGCATCGTCAACCAGCGCGAGGTCGGCGTCGACACCAAGTCGTTCTCGCGCGCGCTGCGCTCCGCTCTGCGTGAAGATCCCGACGTCATCCTGGTCGGCGAAATGCGCGATCTCGAGACCATCGAGATCGCCATGACCGCCGCCGAGACCGGCCACCTGGTGCTGTCGACGCTGCACACGCTGGATGCGCCCGAGACCATCACGCGCATCGTCGCCGCCTTCCCGCCCTACCAGCAGAAGCAGGTGCGCCTGCAGCTCGGCTCCATCTTGAAGGCGGTGATCTCGCAGCGCCTGGTGCCGCGCGCCGACGGCCGCGGCCGCGTCGCCGCCATCGAGGTCATGCGCGCCACCGCGCGCGTCAAGGAGCTGATCGAGGACAAGGACCGCACCAAGGAGCTGCACGACGCGATCGCGCAAGGCGTGACGTCGTACGGCATGCAGACCTTCGATCAGTCGCTGATGTTCCTCTTGTCGAACCAGCTCATCACCTACGAGGAGGCGCTGCGACAGGCCACCAACCCCGACGACTTCGCGCTGCGCGTCAGCGGCATCGGCGGCACCTCCGACAGCCAGTGGGACCAGTTCGACACCTCAGGCGGCGGCATGCGGCCCGGCATGCGGCCCGAGCAGATGCAGAGCCAGCCGAGCCTGGCGGTGCAGCAGCCAGGGGCGCCGCCCGGCCCGATGTACACCCCAGGCATCCCCCACCCGGCACAGCAGGGGCGCCCCATCAGCCAGGCCGGCCAGCCGCCGGTCCAACCGCCGCCGGCGCAACGCGTGCCCACCAACCCGTTCGCGGGGGCCGCGCCCGGGCAGCCCGCGCGGCCAGGGCAACCGCAGCAGCAGCAACAGCAGCAGCAGCAGGGGGGCGCCAAGCCCGACGACGACTTCCAGATCGAGCGCTTCTGATGGCACGCCCGTGCGCTGTGACCTGACAAGTCGTGCCGTGCCGAGACAGTGCCCTGGATCACGGGTGCGGAGCGCGGAAATGAAGGCACAATGCCAAGACCACGTCCGAACGGCTCTCGTGATCGTCTACCTGTTTCCGTGCCCCTGCCTCGTCCGTTGACCGTGTCCCCTGCCTGGAGGTCCGTCATGCGCGCGCTGCTCCTCATCACCCCCGCTCTCGCCCTCGCGCTGACCGCCTGCATGGTCGAACGCGACTACACCGATCCCTACCAGGCCATCCCCGACGTCGGTGGCGATGAGTGGGGCGAGGGCAGCGACCTGCCGATCCGCTCCGGTTGGGTGCGCGGCGATCTCGGCCAGGTCCGCGACTTCGACGCCGCGGCCAACGAAAGCTATGGCTACACCGACGGCTCCTACTCGAACGTCACGGTCACGGCCTACGACGCGCAGGAGCGCATGGGCATGATCATCGTCGACCTGAGCGGCGCCGACCTGCGCTCGGTGCGCGCCGGCAGCTACCGCTTCGGCGACCTCTCGGCCGACTCGGTGGGCGGCGGCACGTTGTCGGTCATCGGCTGCTCGTCGTCGACGGACACGTACTTCGACGCGCCCGCCAACGAGGGCACGGTGGTCATCACCGACACTACCGAGGGCCGCCAGGTCGACGTCGAGGCGCAGCTTCCCACCGACGACGGCATGGGCTCGACCGAGGCCACCGGCTCCTTCGTCATCTCGCGTCAGTAGCCCGCATCGACGGGAGCGAGCGGCGGCGCCGGCTGGTCCGGCGCCGCTTGCGTTTGTGCGTCCGACGTGGGCGTTGCCGGAGTCGGCGCCGCCGGCGGCGGCGGGGCCGGGCCGGCGTCCACCGCAGCTTGCTCCCCCGCCTTCGGCTTCTTCGGCTTCACCGCCTTGGCAGGCTTGACCGGCTCCACAGGCTTGGCGGGCGGCGGTGGCGGTGGCGGTTCGGACAGCCCACCGCCGCGCGTCGGCGACTCGCCCACCTTCTCGGCGTCGATGGGCTTGTCGTGCACACGCACGATGTAGTGCAGGTGCGGGCCGGTGACGCGCCCGGTGTTGCCCGAGAGGCCCACCGTGTTCTTGCGCTCGACGCGCGCGCCCTCGACGACACCGGCCGAGTCGAGGTGACAGTAGACCGTCTCGATGCCGAGGCCGTGGTCGAGCACCACGTAGTTGCCGCTGATCGAGTCCCTGCTTTGGCGCTTGACGCCGCCGTTGTGCGCGGCGTGCAGCGGCGTGCCGATGGGCGTGCCGACGTCGGTGCCGTTGTGGAATGCCTTCTTGCCGGTGACTGGGTGGACGCGGTCGCCGAACGACGAGGTGATGCGGAAGCCGGGGTCGGCGGGCCAGGCGAGCGTGCGCAGGCGATAGACCGCGATGACGCCGAGCGCGCCCTGCAGCGAGCCGCGGCGCACCGAGGGCGTGAAGAAGGGGGCATGCACCTCGACGTCGGCGGCATTGTCGAGGTGAGAGCGGTCGGCCTGCTCGAGCGCCAGCTTGAGCGGGATGCTGCCGACGAACAGCGCCTCCACGGCCAGCTCGCCGTTCCTGCCGTGCTCCTTGGTGGCGGCGGCGATGGCGGCGGCCGCCTCGTCGGCGGACAGGCGCGCCTTGGTGGCCGCCGGCGGGTAGACGGTGCTGGTGCGCGGCGGCGTCTCGACGTCACACGCGGTGGGCGTGCAGGCGCCGTGCACCGAGATGAGCGCCGCCAACGCCTCGACGTCGATCTTGTGCTTGTCGGCGGCGGCGGCGATGGGCAGCGGGATCTTCCCCTCGGCGGCGGAGGCGTCGGCCACCGCCTCCTCGGACATCGCCACCGCGGTCTCTCGTCCCTTGAAGGTGGAGAGCCAGCTCGGCCGCTCCTTCTGGCCGCGCGCGACGTTGACGCCCGTCTCGACGATCGCGCCGATGGGCGTCATCGCATACACCGCGTAGACCAGCACGCTCATCAGCGCGAAGTCGAACAGGCCGCGGCGGTTCGGAGGGCGCTGTGGCGCCTCCACCGGCTCGCTCGGCACGCCGCCGTTGCCGTTGCCGATGGGGTTGCCAAGGGTCGGGGCCGCGGTGGTCGTCATGGCGACGGCACCGCGCGCGCCACCAGCGCGAACAGGTCGTTGCTCTGCAGGCCGGCGACGGCGAGCGGCAGCGCGGCCACCAACAGCCACGCGCCGCGGGTACCGACGCGCACGAGCGAGAGTACCCGGCGCACGCGCGGCCACTTGTGCGGCGCCTCGGCAACCTCGCGCGCGTGCTCGCGCGCCTTGTTGCCGCGCTCGCGCGAGCGCAACAGCGCCCCGTGCAAGAGGTCGGGCGAGAAGCGCCAGACCAGCACGGCAGCCGCGAGGATGCCGAGCGCCGCCGCCACCGAGCCGCCCCAGAGGAGCTCGGGGAGGAGGCGCCCGAGCAGGTCGCGCGCCGCGTTCTCCACCGCGAGCGCAGCCATGACGGCGCCGCCGAGCGCGAAGGCGAACAGCGCGGGCATGCAGGCGAGGCGCTCGAGGTCGAGCGGCGACAGCGCCTCCACCATGGCGCGGCCGCTCTCACGCAGCTCGGCGAACAGGCCGGCGACCGCGCTGTCCTGGTGGCGGCCCCAGGTGAGGTCGAGCAGCAACACGTCGAGCAGGAGCTCACACAAGAGCGCGAGCCAGAGCGCGAGGCGGTCCTTCTCCGCCAGGTCGAGCGCGGTGGCGAAGGACTCCGAGGCGCGCGCCGCGTCGTCGGGCCCCATGCCACCCGCGGAGGACAGCCAGGCGAGCAGCTCCGCGGCGCTGTCGTCGGCCCACAGGTCGACGGCGTCGATGACGTTGTAGATCAGGTCGTCGAGGTGGTCGGCGGCGAGGTGCACGCCCATCACCACCAAGCACAGCGCCGCCACGCGGCGGATCAGCCGGCGTTGCGATCCGAGCGCCCAGGTGATGCGTCGCAGCGCGGCGAGCAAGGCAACCTCGACCGGAAGAACGCGCGAGCGCGCCACCGGTTCCGCAAATTCCGCGGATCTGCCACGGATATCCCCCAGATAGCGCAAAAGCGGAGGCCGAGCGGTGGTAGGTGGGTGTGGTCGCCTGCTGGTCGTCCGTGACCGAGCGCACGCGCGCGACGCGCTGGGCGCGCTGCCGCCTGGCGACGTGGTGTGGACGCTCGGCGAGCTGTTCGACCGCTTGGCTGCCTGGGCGCTGCTCGACCCCGCGGCGCCGCCCGCCGTGCGCGACGACGACGCGGCGTTGCTCGCATGCGCCACCGCGCTGTCGGCTCGAGCACCCTTTGGCGCACGCCTGGCGAGCGAGGGGCGCGCGGTGCGAGCGTCGCTCGTCCATGGCGGCAGCAGCGCGACCGCGGCGGAGCGCGCGCTCGCGTCGTCGGAGCGGCCGGTTGGCGCGGAGCTCCGCTGGCTCGTCGAACGCTTGGCGCACGTCGAGCGCCGGCTGGCGGCCAAGGGCGTCGTCGACGGGCCGGCGGCGCTTTCGCGCGCGGTGGCGCGGCTCGAGCGCGGCGAGCTGCTCGGCAGCGTGGCGCGCTTCGCCACCGTCGAGGTGCGCGGCCTGGTCGACCCCACCGACCTCGAGACCAGGGCCGTGCTCGGCCTCGCGCGTGCCGGCGCGCGCGTCACCGTCGTTCTGCCCATGGACGGCGCCACCCGCGGCCTGCTCGCGGGCGTCGAGCCGCTGCTGGCTGCCGTCGAGGCCGCACACGAGGTGCGGGCGCTCGAGGCGACGCTCGACGACCTGGCCGAGCCGTCCCTGACGGGCGCAGCGGTCGCGCCGTTCGTGCGCGCCTGGTACGCGGCCGACGGCGCCGTGGTGGACGACCAGACGCCGGTCGAGGTCGCGGTGCTGGCCGACGAGGCGGCCGAGGCCGATGAGGTCGCGCGCGTGGTGGCGGCCTGGAAGCAGGCGAGCCCGAAGGACACGGTGGCCATCGCGCTGCGCGCTATCAGCGGCGGTGTCGGCGACGACCACGCCGCCGCGCGTCTGACCGACGCGCTCGCGCGCCACGGCATCGACGCGCGCGTGCGCCGCCGGCCGCTGGCCGACACCGCGGCGGCGCGGCTGGTGCTCGACCTGCTGGCGCTGCGCCTGCATGGCGCGCCGCGCGATCACCTGCTGGCGGTGCTGGCCAACCCCGCCCGCAAGGGCGCCCTCTCCGTCGAGGACGCCGCCCGCGTGCACCGGGCGCTGCGGCTGGCGGCGGCGCGCACCGACGCCGAGGACGCCGCGCGCCCGTCGGGCGGCTACCGGCACCGCCTCGAGCGCTTCGCCGCCGCCTCCGACGACCCGGCGGCGCGCGCGGCGGCGCAGTTCGGACTGGCGACGGTCGGGGCAGTGCTCGAGCAGGTCGCGACCTTGCCGCTTTCGGCGCCGCTGCGCGCGCAGCTCGAGTGTCTCGCTGCCCTGGCCGACACCGTCGTCGAGACGGATTCCGAGGAGAGCGGCGCCGAGGAGAGCGGCGCCGCCGTGTGCGCCTTGCTCGCTCGCTTGCGCGACGCCGCCACCAGCACCGGCGACGCCGACGACGCGCCGGTCGCGCTCGCCGCTGCGGCGCGTCTGGTCGAGTCGGCGCTGCGCGCGGCGCAAGCCGGCGGCGCCGATGTCGACGAGCACGCGCCCGAGATCCTGTCGCTGCCCGAGCTGTGGGGCCGTCGCTTCGATCGCGTGGTGGTCGCCGGCTGCGTCGAAGGCCGGCTGCCGCGCGTCGAGCGGGCCGAGCGGCTCTTGTCCGATCAGGAGCGCATCGCGGTCAACGCGGCGCTCGGCCGGCCGGTGCTGCGCTTGCTCGACGACGACCCGCTGCACACCTCGCCGGTGCCGCGCGCGCAGGCGCTCGAGCCGGTGTGGATGCTCGGCGCGCTGCGCGCGGCCGCGCACGGGATGTTGCTGACCGCGGCGCGGCGCGACGGGCGCGGGCGCGAGCTTGCGCCGAGCGTGTTCCTGCTCGAAGCGTTGCGCGCCCTTGGTGCTGCGCCCGATGTTGCCAGGGCCGGCGCGCGCTTTCCTCGCGCCGTCGCCGGCCGCGAGCGCGAGCTGCGCGCGGCCACGCTGCGCGGCCAGGGCCGCCTCGACGACGACGCGGCGCGTGCGGCCGGCATCGACCGGGCGCTGCTGGCGCACGTCGATCTGGCGCGGCGCATGAGGGACGAGCGCGCGCGCTTCTTCGCCGGCGAAGGCGCGGCATCGGTGCTCGAACGGCGCGCGCCCTTCGCTTTCGCGGTCGAGCCGTCGCGCATGGTCGGCGCCTTCGGGCACGCCTTCGGCCTGCGCCGCGAGCGACCGCTCGCACCCACGCGCCTCGAGGCGCTGGCGGAGTGTCGGTGGCGGGGGTTCCTGCAGCACGTGCTCAAGGTCGACGTCGACCAGCCGGCGGGCAACGCCGCCGATGCGCGCGTGCTCGGCCGGCTCGCCCACGCGGTGCTCGAGCGCTACTTCACCGAGCGCAAGCACGCGCAGGTGCCGGCGGCGCGATGCACGCGCGCGGACCGGACCCGGCTGCGCGCGCTCGTCGCCGAAGAGGCCGCCCCCGTGCTCGCGGGCCGCGCCACCGGGCACCTCGGCGCCATCGGCGCGCAGGTCGCGTGGCTCGAGACCGCGCTGGTGCGCGCGGTCTCGGTGTTGGCGCGCGAGCCGCCGGTCGAGGGCGTGGAGCCGTCTGCGTTCGAGGTGCAGATCGGCGTGTCGACGCGTGAGCGGCCGGCCGACCTCGAGCCGGTCACGCTCGCGCTCGGCGAGCGGACGCTGTGGGTGGGCGGCGCAATCGATCGCGTCGACGAGGGCCCAGGGGGGCGCTCGGTGCTCGACTACAAGTCGGGCGCGAGCCGCCACTTCGATGGCAAGGTGGGCGCAGCCGCGCTGTTCACCACCCACTTCCAGCTGCCGCTCTACCTGCGCCTGCTCGAGGCGCACCGGCCCACCGCGCCTGACGCGCCGCTGCACGGCTACCTGGTTTCGGTGCGCGACGGCGGCGTGAGCTGGGACATCGGCCGCGCCGAGGAGCTGCGCGCGCGCCTGCTCGACGACACGCGCGACGACGGCCTGGCCGCGGGCATCGGGCGCGTGCTCCTGCCCGTGCTCGACGGCGTGCTGCCGCCCGACGCGAACGAGCGGTGCCGGCGCTGTCGCGTGCGCCGAGTGTGCCGCCTGCCCTACGACAGCGAGCCGGTCGACGACGGCGACGGAGGTGCGTCGTGAGCCTCGCCAGCCGCGTGGTGGTCGCCGGTGCCGGCAGCGGCAAGACCTGGGCGCTGGTCAAGCGCTACCTCGAGTGCCTGCTCGGCCTCGACGAGGGCGACGAGGCGCCGCGCACGCCCGATCGGCTGCTCGCCATCACCTTCACCGACAAGGCGGCGAGCGAGATGCGCGCGCGCATCCAAGAGCGCCTGGCAGACCTGCTGTTCGCGGCGCGCACCGGCGACGACGGCCGCCTCGACGAGCTCGAGCGCGAGCTGGTCGCGCGCGCGGCCGCGCGCGCGGCCGCGCCGACGGTGCAACAGCTCGAGGCGCTGCGTCGCGCCATCGCCGGCGCGCCCATACAGACCTTTCACGCCTGGTGCTCGCGCCTGTTGCGCGAGCACGCCATCGCCGCCGGCCTCGACCCCGGCTTCTCGCTGCTCGAGCCCGCCGACGAACGACGCTTGCTGCTGGAGACCGCCGAGGCGGTGGTGCTCGACGCGCTCCACCTCCCCGTGGTCGCCGAGCTGTGCGCGCGCGTGGGGCTGCGCGGCTTCGGCGAGAGGAACGGCCTGGTCGAGTGCCTGGTCGAGCTGCACCAGACCCTGGCCGAGCGCGGCCTGTCGGCGGCCGCGCTGCTGCTGGCAGCATCCGAGAACGACGCCACCAGCGCCATCGAGCGGCGGCTGCGCGCGGTCGACGACTGCATCGGCGCGCTCGCGACGGCCGGCGACAAGGGCCGCGCCCGCATGCCCGCGGCCACCGCCGCGGCCGCCGCGCTCGGCGACGCCTGGCGCGAGCGCGCCTCCACCAACGACGACGACGCCGACGCCGAGGCGCGGCTGGCCCACTGCTGGTGCGCGCTGCGGGACGTGGCGGGCGGCGGCTGGGGCGGCCCCAAGGCGAAGGAGGCGCGCCAGGCGCTGGTGGCCGCCGTGCACGCGCTCGGCGGCGCGCTGGTGGACGCCCTCACGGGCTCGCTGGCGCCGGCGGTGCGCGAGCTGTTGGCGGAGCTCGAGCGCCGTGCGGCGGCCGAGAAGGACGCGCGCGGCGCGCTCGGCTTCGGCGACCTGCTGGTGCGCGCGCGCGCACTGTTGCTGCGCTCGCCGAGCATCCGCGCCGGCGTGGTCGCGCGGGTCGATCGCGTGCTGGTCGACGAGTACCAGGACACGAGCCCCACCCAGGAGGACATCCTGGCGCTCGTGCTCGACGGCTCCGGCGCCGCCGTGCCGGCCGGCGCGCGCGCGCTCGACGTGCTGGCGCCCACGCCGGGCCGTGCGTTCCTGGTGGGCGACGCCAAGCAGAGCGTCTATTCCTTCCGCGGCGCCGACCCGTCCGTGCTGCTGCGCGCGCTCGCGCGCGTCGGTGGGCGCGGCGAGCTGACCGAGAACCGCCGCTCGCTCGCCCCCATCGTGGAGCTGGCCAACCTGATCGCCGAGCACGTGCTGCCGCTGGGGCCGCTCGGCACGGCGCGCGAGGCCATCGTGCCCCTCTCGTCGCTACGCGGCGGCGAGGGGGCGGCCGGCGAGCATTGGCTGGTCGACCTCGATGAGGCAGCGCCGGAGGTGCGGCGCTGGCGCCGTGAGGAGCAGGAGGCGCGCGTGGTGGCGATGCAGCTGCGCGCGCTCGTCGACGCCGGCGAGCTGGTGCCGCGTGACGTGTGCGTGCTGGTGCGCCGGGGCAGCGCGACCACCGCCATCGCGCGTGCGCTCGGCGCCGCCGGGATCCCCGCGACCGTGGTCGGCGGCGACGGCTTCTTCCGACGACCCGAGGTCTGCGACGTCGTGTCGGCGCTGACCTTGGCCGTCGATCCCGACGACGAGCTGGCGGTGCTGACGGTGCTGCGCTCAACGCTGGTGGCCGTGCCCGACGATCAGCTCCTGGCGCTCTACCAGGCGTTGCCCGACGGACCGCGCGCGCTCACCTGGCCGCGCGCGTTGCTCGCGGCCAGCTCCGATGGCGTCGCGCTCGACGTGCGTGCGCGCCTCGAGCGGCTCGAGGTGGTGCTGGCGGCCGTGCGCGCGCGCCTGCACCACGAGCCGCTCGCGCGCGCGCTCGATCGCGTGCTCGACGACGCCGGCTACACCGCCGCCTGCGCCGTCGAGCACGACGCCGCCGCCCGCCTCGCCAACCTCGCCAAGCTGCGTGAGCTGTGCAGCGCCCCAGGAGAGAGCGCGGTGGTGACACTGCTGCGGCTTTCGGCGGCGCTCGACGAGCTGCCGCGGGAGCCGCTGGCCGCCGCGCCGGACGACCAGCGAGACGACGAGCTGGACGACGAGACGGCAGCGCCGGCCGTCGGCGCGCCACGACGGCGTGGCCGCGTGCACATCATGACCATCCACCAGGCCAAGGGCCTGGAGTTCCCAGTGGTGGTGCTGGCCGACGGCACCGCCGGCCTGAAGAACGCGA
The DNA here is from genome assembly GCA_016177705.1 of Deltaproteobacteria bacterium. Taxonomy (GTDB): domain Bacteria; phylum Myxococcota; class UBA727; order UBA727; family VGSZ01; genus JACOUT01. Next base: position 598,282 of record JACOUT010000004.1, on the reverse strand, counting down.
CCGACGACGTGCTGTTCGACGTCGACGCGGGCCTCGCGGTTGGCGCGCGCGGCCGTCCCATCGGCGCCTGCCTGCCCGAGCCGGCCAAGCTGGCGCCGCCCGGCGACGACGGCCTGGCGGCCGGCCAGCGCGTGGCCCGCTTGCTGCGCGAGCGCGGCAAGGCGGAGCTGGCGCGCCTGCTGTACGTGGCGGTGACGCGCGCGCGCGACCGGCTCTACCTGGTCGGCGAGGCCGGCCCGCATGCGTCGCCGCTGAAGCTGCTCGAGCAGGTGAGGGACGCCGAGCCGGCGCGCCTCGCCGCGCTCTTGCCCACGCGAGCGGTGGTGCCGACCCGGCCAGCCGGCGCCGGGGTGGCGACGGAGGACGAGGTGCTGGCCTTGCCCGCGCCGCCGCCGGCGCCGCATGCGGGGGCGCAGCGCGTGCACGCGAGCACGGTCGGCCGCGCGGCGCTCGAGCCGGGCGCGGGCAAGCGCGCGCCGCTCGACCGAGCGCGCACCGAGGCCGGACGGCTCGCCCACGGCGTGCTGGCGCTCGTCGCCGGCGAGCACCCCGAGCTGCTCGGCGCAGAGGCGCCGACGCTCGAGCCGATGATCGACCGCGCCGCGCGGGCGCTCGGCGTCGCGGTCGTCGACGCCGAGCTACGCGCGCGCCTGGCGAGCACGCTGCGCGGGCCGCTCGCCCGGCTGGTCGCCGACGGACACGTGCTCTCCTTCGAAGAGCCGCTGCTGCTCGAAGGAGGCGGCGTGGTGGTGGAGGGCCGCGCCGATCTGGTGGCGCGCAAGGACGACCGGACGGTGGCGGTCGACTTCAAGCTCGGCGCCGGCGGCGTCAACAGCGCGGCGACGCGCGCGCAGTTGCTCTGCTACGCGGGCGCTCTGGCCGCGCGCGGCGAGCCCGGCGTGGCGCTCGCTGCCTGGCACATCGGTGACCCGTCGCCGGCGCCGCCGATCGCCTTCGGCGACGACGAGCGGCGCGCGCTCGGCGCGGTGCTCACCGCAGTCCTCGCCAGCCCAGGCTGACCTGCTCGCCGGCCCGCGCGCGGGACGGTAGAACCGCCGCATGCGCCGCCCCTTGCCTGCCGGCTTCGCCGAGCGCCTCGAGCACGTGGTGGGCAGCGCCTTCGTCATCGGCGACGCCGACGCGCTCGTCCCCTACGGCAGAGACGAGACGCCCAACCTGGCGCCGGCGCTGCCCGACCTGGTGGTGCGCCCGGGCACGGTCGACGAGGTGGCCGAGGTGATGCGCGCCTGCGCCGAGGGCGGCGTGTTCGTCACGCCGCGCGGCGCCGGCACCGGCAAGTCGGGCGGCTGCGTGCCGGTGCACGGCGGCGTGGTGCTGGCGCTCGACCGCCTGACGCGCATCCTCGACGTCGACAAGGCAGACGGCACCTGCACCGTCGAGCCCGGTGTGATTCTCGAGACGTTGCAGCAGACGGTGGCCGAGCAGGGCCTGTTCTACCCGCCCGACCCGGCCTCGCTCTCGTCGTGCACGCTCGGCGGCAACGTGGCCGAAAACGCCGGCGGGCCGCGCGCTCTCAAGTACGGCGTCACCAACACCTATGTGCTCGGGCTCGAGCTGGTGCTGCCCACGGGCGAGCGCCTGCGCACCGGCAAGCAGACCACCAAGGGCGTCGCCGGCTACGACCTGACCTCGCTCGTGGTGGGCAGCGAGGGCACGCTTGCCATCGTCACCGGCATCACGCTCAAGCTGCTGCCGAGCCCGCGCTTCGTGCAGACCGCGCTCGCGGTCTTCCCGTCGTCGGAGGCGGCGGTGCAGGGCGTGAACGGCATCCTCGGCGCCGGCGTGCTGCCACGCACGCTCGAGTACCTCGACCGCGCCTCCATCGCTGCCGTGCGCGCCCTCAACCCGCCCTACCGCTTCCCCGAGGGGGCGGGCGCCGCGCTCATCGTCGAGACCGACGGCGAGAGCGAGCAAGGCACGCTCGAGGCGCTGTCGCGCGCGCTCGACGCCTGCGGCGAGGCGGGCGCCAGCGACACGCTGCTCGCCACCGACGCCCGGAAACAGCGCGAGATCTGGCAAAGTCGACGCCTGCTGTCCGAGGCCACCCGGCGCATCAAGGGACGCAAGGTGAGCGAGGACATCGTGGTGCCTCGGAGCAAGATCGCCGAGATGGTGGCGCGCACCGGCGCACTCGGCGACAAGCACGGCCTGCTCACGTGCAGCTTCGGTCACGCGGGCGACGGCAACCTGCACACGCAGGTGCTGTTCGACGACGACGGCGAGCTGCCGCGGGTGGAGGCGCTGCTGGCGGACCTGTTCGAGGCGACGCTGGCGCTCGGCGGCACCATCACCGGCGAGCACGGCGTCGGGCTCTCCAAGCAGCGCTACCTGCCGCTCGAGCTGTCCGACGAGGCGATCGCGCTGTCGCTCAGGCTCAAGGCCGCCTTCGACCCGGCGGGCATCCTGAACCCGGGCAAGATGTTCCCGGACAAGCTCGCACTGCGCGCCAAGAAGCGCGCGCAGTCCTGAACGCGATCACGTCCTGCGCTTGGCGTCGGACGGGCAGTTCGGGTGCTGCATGATCAGCGTCTTCAGCATCTGCTGACGCCGCACCAGGTTCTGCCTGAGCAGGTGGGCGAGCACCGGCGGGGGCGTGGCGCCGAAGCGCGCCAGGTTCTGCACCAACAGGCTCGAGGTGTAGGTCTTGCTGCACAGCATCGACACGGTCTTGCTGTCGAAGGGCAGGCCGGTGAGCTGGTTGAGGCAGCGGCCCTCGGTGGTGAACACGAGCGCGGCGCGCTCCTCGGCGTCGGACGCCGACCACTTGCTGCGCATCACCAGGCGCGCCTTCTGCCGGTTCCGGTCGGGCAGCTCGCGGCTGATGGTGACCTTGTAGATCTCGAGCAGGCGCTTCGGCTGCAGGATGCGCTTGAGCTGCGGCTCCTGGATCATGGTGTTGGCGAGCAGGTAGCGCTGCACCTGGGCGTCGCGCAGGAACTCGGCGCGGTTCATGACGACGTCGAGGCCCTGGGGCGTGCGGTGGTGGCGCGCCACCAGCCGCGCGTGTGAGGGCCCGGAGCGCTGGTTCTCGAAGATGCCGCGGATGACCGCCGGCAGCGGATCGAAGCACAGCGCCATCAGGCGCGGGTCTTCGCCGGAGCGCGCCAGCGCTTCGCGCTCGGGCGCCTCGAGCTTGGAGAGCTCGGTCTCGTAGAGCTTGCGGTAGTTGCCCTCCTCGGCCTCGCCGGCCGCGTCTGCCTCGGTGGGCGCGGCCTCATCCTCTGGCGCGCCATCGGATGCCTCGGCGGGCGCGTCGCCGCCGGCCTCCGCCGGTGGCTCCCCGTCTCCCGGCGCGGCGTCCAGGTTGGCCAGGATCTGCGCCTCGACGGCGCCCTCCGGGGCCACTTGCGCCGCGGGCACCTGGCGACGCGCCAGCGCGGGGTCGGCGTCCTCGGTCATCTCACCCACCGGCGCCGCGTCGTCCATGGTGGGCTCGCCGAAGTCGCCCTCGTCGCTCGGCTCGAGCATCTGCTGCAGCTCGCCGGTGGTGAGGTTCGGGTCGGCGGTCAGCTCGGACTCGGTGCGCGCCGGTCGCGCGGGCGGCGCCGGCCGCGCCGCGGGGGCGGCGTGCTCCTCAATGGCGCCGGTGGCGACCAGCTTCTTCAAGATCTGGCGCACCCGGCCCTCTGGCAGCCCGGTGGACTGCGAGAGCGACGACACGGACGTGGAGCCGTCGACGCGCGACAAGAGCTTGCCCTCTTCGCCCGTGAGGTTCAGGTCCTCGGTCTTGGCGTCGGCCTTGGGCTTGGGGGTCCACTCGCTCATCGGCTGCCGAATCTAGCGAAATCCGGTGGCGATGTGGGACATGCGGACAGGGATCACGAGCGGCGGCAGCGTCGCGGCTGGTACCCTCGAGGTTGGGCGTTCGCTGGGCGCCCGCTAGAGCTGTCGCGTGCAGCGTGAGGCGCCGGATGAAAGACATCGTGGTCGCTCGCCTTCGAGTTCTGTGGTCGCGCGCCGGGGGGCCGGCCCGCGTGCTCGCCGCCGCCGCGCTGCCGGCCGCGGCGCTCGCCGCCGCGTTGTCGCTCACCGACGCCACCGGCGCGCGCTACTTCGAGCGCCCGCCGCCCGAGCCGTCGCCCTTCGTGCTGGGCGAGGCTTCGGCAGCGACGCCCGGTGCCTGCCAAATCGCTGCGCGCGTGCTCGAGGACGGCGCGCCGCTCGCCGACGCGCCGCTGCGCTTGGCGCGCGTGACCGACGAAGGCAGCGCCGAGGTGTGGACGGCACAGACGGCGTCGAGCGGCGCCCACCGCTTCATCGACCTGCCCCGCGGCACCTACCACCTGACGGCGCTGGTCGAGGGGCGCCCGCCGGCGGGCGCTCCCGAGCTGCGCTGCACCAGCGCCGCCGAGCGCGCCTTCGTCGAGCTGCCGGTGACGGCGCGCGCGTCGGCGGTCACGCTCGAGCTGGCGCTCACCTCCACGACCGGCGGCGTGCTGGCGGGCGCCGAGATCGCGATCGCGCAGGACGTCGACGGCAGGAACGCGCTCGCCGGCGTGGCGCGCGTGCCCGCAGGCGTCGATGGGCACGCCTCGCTGTTGCTGGAACCGGGCAGCTATCTGGTGCTGGTGCAGGCGCCGCAGCACGAGGCGGCGCGCCGCGCCATCACGGTGCGCGCCGACGAGCCGAGGAGCGCGTCGCGCATCGCGCTCGCGCCTGCGCCGCGCGTGCGCGGCGTCGTGGTCGACGAGCAAGGGGCGCCGGTCGCAGGCGCGCTGGTCTCGCTCGGCGCCGCCTTCGACCCGAAGGCGCGCGTCGCGCGCGCGCGGACCGAGGCGGACGGCTCCTTCTCGCTGCCGGTGCGCACCGGCCAGGACGTGTCCGTGAGCGCCCGCGGCGACGGCAAGGTGGCGCGCGCGGCCTTCGGCGTGCTGGCGAGCCCCTTCGGCCTCGACGGCGTCACCTTGGTCGCGCGCGCGGGCAGGAACGTCGAGGGCATGGTCAGCAAGCCCGACGGCGCGCCCTGGGCCTTTGGCCTGGTGCGCTACCGGGTGCGTGAGCTCGGGCTCACGGGCGTGGAGCAGGCCGACGGCGCCGGCCGCTTCGTGCTCGACGGCATGCCGGCCGACGCCGACGTCGAGGTGTGGGCCGAGGGCAACGCCACCGGCGCCTGGGGCGCGCAGGTGTCGACGCCCGCAGGCGAGCAGCTCGCCCTGGTGTACGTGCCGCCCGCGTACTGAGGCTTCGCCCCGGCTCAACCGACCTGTTCGAGCTCGATCATCTCGCCGGTGCGCACGGCGCGCGCGACGCCGCGCTGCATCAGGTCCGCCACGATGTCGTCGACCATCATGGGATCCCAATGGCCGGCCGCCACCAAGGCGCGCGGGCTGGTGCCGTCGTGCAACGCCGCCACCACCGGCCGCGCCTCGGGCGTGCAGCGCCGCTTGTAGGCGCGCAGCCGCTCCTCGTCGAAGGCGAGCGGGGCGTCGTCGGCGAGCCTTTGGTGGCGCTCGGCGACCACGTGCGTTTGATCATCCGAGCGGATGCGGTCGACCAGCGACTGCAGCGGCTCCCGCTGCGCGTGCTCCGCCGCGGTCGTCAGCGTGACGCTCATGGTTGCCGGGTGCAGGCTGAGCGCGAGCGCCAGCGCGGCCCGTCCGCTCCACTCGCCCGCCGCCGACCGCCCGTGGGCATCGACGAACTCGCCCTGGTCGATCACCAGCTCGACGTGCGCGATGCCGTCGTCGACGACCAGCTTCGCCGAGGTGCCGGCGGCGGCCAGCTCGTGCAGCAGCGCGCCGAGCGTCAGCTCGCGCGTGGAGCCGGTGAAGGGCACGCCGAGCTTGAGCGCCGAGCGCAGCGCGACGCGCGCGGCGCCCTGCGCCGACACCACGTCGATCAGGTGCCGGGCGCGCCCGTCCTTCTTGACGAAGGCATCGGCGCCGACGCCCGCCTTGGTGAGCTGGTCCAGCAGCTCGTGAAACGCCGAGTGCAGCACGATGCGCGCGTCGGCGGTGGCCGGGTCGCCGCGCAGCTCGGCGATGACGCGCCAGCCGTCGATGCGCGGCATATGCAGGTCGGTGACGACGACGTCCGGGCGCAGCGCGCGCGCCTTGGCCAAGCCGCTCTCGGCGTCTGCGGCGTCGGTGACGGTGAAGCCCGCGTGGCTGAGGAAGGCGCGGAACAGGTGGCGACCGACCGGGTCGTCGTCGATCAAGAGCACCGAGACGCCCTCGGTGCGGTTCTTGGGCGCGGGGGCGACGGAGGCGGACGCCACCACCTTGAAGTCGAGCACCGTGGTGGCGGGCGCGAGCACCTCGGCGACCGCGTCCTGTCCGCGAAGCGCGCCGCACTCCGCCCGCACCACACGGCCCTCAACCAGGCCGAGCTCGGCCGGCGCGTCGGCGGTGGTCACGCCCACCACGCCGTCGAACCGCTCGGCCTCGAGCAGCGCCAGGCAGCGTCGCAGCGCGCCGCGCTGCGAGCGGTCGAGCATCGGCTCGATGCGCGCGTCCTCGGGGCCCTCGCCGAGCGCGCGCTCGATGCCCTCGAAGTCGACGTTGTCGTCGAGCACGGCGCCGGCGCCGAGCCGCAGCGCGTCGAGGCGCCGATCGAGGCCGGCTCGCCGGCTGACCACGACCACCGGCACCGCCGTCAGCGCGGTGTCGGTCAGCACGCGACCGGCGGCGCGGCACCCCTCGGGGGTGCCGAGATCGGCGAACACCAGCACGGCGGTGACGCCCTGCTCGTCGAGCAGGCGCGCCGCTGTGGCGGCGTTGTCGGCAGGGATGGTCTCGGTGAGCGCGGTCAGCAGGTCGACCAGGCGCTTCGAGGTGGGCAAGGAACCGACAGTGGCGAAGCGGTGGCGCATGCCTACTGCATCGGCAGGATCCGCGAGTTCTGAAGATCCGTCAGCCGAAGGCCTGCGCGTAGTCGACGTCGTCGGCGTCGCCCGTAGCGGCGGCACCGCGGCGCTCGACGTGCGCGCGGCTGAAGAACTCCTCCACGATGTCGGACACCTGGGCAGGCTCCTCGAGCGCCATGACGCGTTGCCGGAACTCGCGCGCGCCCTCGAGGCCGCGCGCGTACCACACCAGGTGCTGCCGGAAGGTCTTGACCGCCATCAGCTCGGGCGGCGTGCGCAGGCGAGTCGCCTCCTCGCCGTCGCTCAAGGCCTGGTGGAAGGCCAGGTGCGCGCCCAGGTGTCGCATGATGAAGGCGGCGCGGTCGGTCGGCGTCGGCGGGCCGAGCTCGCGGCCCGCCTTGAGGCTGGCGAACAGCCACGGGTTGCCGAGCGCGCCGCGCCCGATCATGACGGCGTCGCAGCCGGTCTCCTGCCGCATGCGGTGCGCGTCGGCGAAGGTGACGACGTCGCCGTTACCGATGACCGGCATGGCCACCGCCTGCTTGACGCGCGCGATCTGAGACCAGTCGGCCCTCCCCGAGTAGCCCTGCGCGCGCGTGCGCGCGTGCACCGCCAGCGCCGCGCAGCCGGCGTCCTCGAGGGCGCGCGCCAGCTCGACGGCGTTCTTGCTGCCGTCGTCCCAGCCCAGGCGGATCTTGGCCGTGACCGGAACGTCGTCGCCGACGGCGGCGCGCATGGCGCGCACCATCGCCGCCGCGCGCGGCACATCGCACAGCAGCGCCGATCCCGCGCCGCTGCCGGTCACCTTGCGCACCGGGCAGCCCATGTTGACGTCGACGATGTCGGCGCCGTGTTCGACTGCCCCGCGCGCGGCCGTGGCCATCACGTCGACGACACCGCCGAAGAGCTGCACCGAGTAGGGCCGCTCGCGCTCGCGGTCGAAGGTGAGGTACTGCCGCGTGCGCCGGTTCTTGTGGAAGATGCCGGCGGCCGAGATCAGCTCGGTGGTGGCGAGCCCGGCGCCCATCTCGAGGGCGAGCACGCGAAACGGCATCTCGCTGACGCTCGCCATGGGCGCCAGGAGAAACGGCGGGTCGATCGTGTAACGGCCGATGCGGAACAATGGTCAGGGTCCTCGACGTTGTTTGCTGGACGTTGCGAGCGTGACAGCAGCGTGACGACGAGAGGTTGTCGAAGCGCGCGGGAGACGACAAGATGGTGCAGATGGTGAGCGACGTACGGCGTGCCGGCGGTCTGCGTCAGTACCTCGACGCGAGCCGCGATCCCTTCACCAGCGCGGTGCTACTGGTGCCGCTGTTCCTGTTCTACCAGGTGGGCATCCTGGCCACAGGCAACCTGCGAAACGGCGTCGACTTCGTCACCACCACCTTGTTCACCGCCGTGCAGGGCAGCTTGCTCGGCTACCTCGCGGTCAACGGCGTCGTGCTGGTGGGCTTCGCGGTGGCGTTGGTGGTGCTGCGCAAGAAGGGGCGCAGCGGGAAGTGGCACTGGGAGCCGCGCATCGTGCCCTGGCTGCTGCTCGAGTGCACGGCGTACGCGCTCGTGTTCGGCTCGGTCGTGATCGCGCTGATCCGCGGGCTTGGCCTGGGCGGCCTGCTCGACGTCGGCTTGGCCGCCGATGCGCCGAGCCAGATGGGCCTCCTCGACAAGGTGGTGATGAGCGCGGGCGCCGGCCTGTACGAGGAGATCGTGTTTCGGCTGGTGCTGATGGGCGGGCTGTTCTGGCTCGCCAAGAACGCGATGAACCTGCCGCGCTTCGCGGCCGCCGCGCTCGCGCTGGTCATCTCGAGCGTGGTGTTCTCGGCCGTGCACCACATCAGCGAGCCGTTCACGATGTCGGCCTTCACCTTCCGCGTCTTCGCCGGGGCGGCATTCGCGTTCCTCTATCAGACGCGAGGCCTGGCCGTGGCGGCCTACACACACGCGCTCTACGACGTGTGGGTGATGGTGTTCCGCGACGCGTGACGAGTGCCGTCAGTGTGGCTCGCAGGGCGAGTCGGGCCCGAGAATGGCGCGCGGACCACACAGCATGAAGGCCGCGATGATCTCGGGGTCGGGGTCGTAGGCGCCCGCCTGCACCGCCCAGCGCAGGCGCGCGACCCGCGAGGCGCGCTCGCTGGCGCTCTCGCCGCCGTCCAGGTGCGCCTCGCTCGACGAGTGTTTCGGGGTGCGCCGGTGTGTGCTCACGTTGACCTCTTGCCTCCCATCGGTCGGTGGGTGCGCGACTTGAGCTGATCCGGGCTTGGTCGCCGGCCGGCGCGCAGGGTCAGGCGGCCGCGCCGCACTCGAGCGCGCCCCTGAGGCGCAGCACCGCTTCGCCGTGGAGCTGGCAGGCGCGGCTCTCGGTGACGCCGAGCACCTGCCCGACTTCCTTCAGCGTCAGCTCGTCGACGTAGTACAGGCCCAGCACCCGGCGTGTCCGCTCCGGCAGCGCCGCGATGGCCGCGGACAGCCGGTCGCGCTGCTCCCGCTGCTCGAGCACCGTCGACGCCGAGGGCTGGTTGGCGGCGAAGCCGTCGCAACCCGGGCCACGACGGTCGTCGATGGAGAGCACCGCGGCATCGCTCTCGCCGCGCTTGACGCTCGCCCTCATGCTGCGCGGCAGCCAGTCGAGCGCCCGCAGGTGATCGAGGATGGCGCCGCGGATGCGCAGCTCGGCGTAGGCCGAGAAGGAGGGCGCCCGCGCGGGGTCGAAGCGCTTGACCGCGTCGATCAGGCCGAGCGAGCCGGCGCCAACCAGGTCGTCGAGCGCCACGCTGCGCGGCAGGCGGCGCGCGACGCGCTTGGCCACGCGCTCCACGAGCGGCAGGTACTGCATGACCGTCGCACGGTCGTTCTGTTGGAGGGGGGCAAGCTCGCTCATGGGCGGCTGTTGTTCACCGTTCGTGCCACGCCGTGCCGCCGCGTCCGGACGCGGAAGCAGCGGCGACGTCGAGGATGGGCAGGGTCGGCCTCGACCCAGGCAGCGCGTCCGGACGCGATCTGGCACTCCCGACCCGGGGCAAGCTGTACTCGTGGGTATGGGCCCACCTCGGCACACGAAGTCACCCATGCGCGGCCGCGGCACGCTCGCCTTGTGGCGCCGGCAACTTCCGGGGACTCCTCGAAGTTGGCACTCTGTTCGCACAGGCGCTACTCGCTGTGCGGTTTCCTGTGTGGGGGCGAGACAAACGATGATGACCGCGAAGATCCTGGTGGTCGACGACGACCTGCTGCATCGGGAGCTGGTGCGCGCGGCCCTCGCCGGCATGTGCACCGTGATCGAGGCGGAGGACGCCGAGGGCGCACTGCGCACCGTGCAGCGAGAAGCCATCGACCTCGCCGTGCTCGACATCGTCATGCCGGGTGAGACCGGTGTGGAGCTGTGCCGCAAGATCAAGACGCTCACCAACGAGCAGGTGCCGGTGTTGATGGTGACGGCGCTCAGCGATCGCGAACACCGACTGGCGGGGCTCGCCGCCGGCGCCGACGACTTCCTCACCAAGCCCTTCGACCGAACCGAGCTGCGCCTGCGCGTCGACATGTTCCTGCGCTTGCGTGGCCAGGAGCGCACCATCCGCGAGCAACTGCGCGCGCTGCAACGCCTCGACGCGCTCAAGGACGACCTGGTGTCGCTGTTGGTGCACGATCTCAAGCACCCGCTGAGCGGCGTTTTCGCCTGGCTCGCACTGGCGAAGACGTCTGCGACGCCGGACAACGCGGACGAGCTGGACCAGGCGCTGGCCGCCGCCGGGCGCGTGCGCGATGCCATCAACGACCTCTTGCAGATCCGCGCGCTCGAGGCCGGCAGGCTGACGCCGGCGCTGGCGCCGGTGCCGCTCGAGCCGCTCTTGCGCGACGCTGCCGCAGGATTCGAGGCGTCGGCGCGCGGGCGGAGCCTGACCATCGAGGTGCAAACCGTCGACGTCACGGTTGACGCCGACCGGGCGCTGTTGCGGCGCGCCCTCGACAACTTGCTCGCCAATGCCATCCGCTATGCGCCGCCGGGCAGCGCGGTCGAGCTGCGCGCTGCCAACGAGGGCGACGCGGTGTCCCTGACCGTGACCGATTGCGGCCCCGGCGTGCCCGACGAGCGCAAGGCGGAGCTGTTCACCAAGTTCGGCACGCTCGACGACGGCGCGTTGCGGACGCGGCGTGGCTTTGGGCTCGGTCTCTATCTCGTGCAGTTGGTGGCCGAGGCGCACCAGGGGCAGGCGCGCGTGCGCGACCGGCCGGGCGGCGGTGCGATCTTCGAGCTGACCATCGCGTCCCACCGCTGAGAGGGCAGAGCGGCACCGCGAGTGGTCACGCACTGCCACGGAACTGCATACGGCCAAAGCGCCGCGCCGCCGCGGCCAGGTCGGGCGCCGCGGCCCGCGCCGCGCGCTGCACCGCGACGCTCTGCGCCGCGTCGCGCAGCACCGACTTCAGCTCGGCGTCGCTCCACGGCTTCTCGAGGTAGTGGCAGATGGCGCCCTCGTTGATGGCCATGATGGTGGCCTGCTTGTCCGCGTGCCCGGTCATCATCATGCGCAGCGTCGCCGGGCGGCACTCGTGCACGCGCGTCAACAGCTCCACCCCGGTCATGTTGGGCATCATGTAGTCGGAGACCACGATGTCGAAGGGGCGCTCGGTGAGCCGCGCGAGCGCATCGAGCGGGTCGCCGCTGAAGGCCAGTGTGTACTGCTCGCCCTTGAGCGAGCGCGCCAGGGCGCGCAGCACCTGGGGCTCATCGTCCACGAACAGGATGCTGACCTCCACGAGACCTCCCGGTGGCACTCGAGCCATCGGCACCGGAGGGGAGGAACTTCAGTGACCGCCGTAGGCAGATCCGCGCTCGAGCAGCACGGTCGTCCTCTATTGACGCGGCTACGTGCCGGCCTCTTCGTCCGAGTGCCCGTCGCCGGGCTCGCCGACGCCGTACTCGCGCAACAGGCGCTTGAAGTTGGATCGATCGACGCCCGCCTCGCGCGCTGCCTTGCTGATGTTGCCGCCGCTGCCGGCGAGCTTGGCCTTCAGGTAGCTGCGCTCGAACGCGACCAGCGCGGTCTTCTTCGCCTGGGCGTACGGCAGGTGCGCCAGGCTGGCCGCCTCGACGTCGGAGGCAGCCACCGCGCCGCCGATGCCGGGCGGCAGGTGCGACACCATGACCTCCGGCCCGGTGCACATGACCACGGCGCGGGCGACGGCGTTTTCAAGCTCGCGCACGTTGCCAGGCCAGTCGTGGGTGGTGAGCGCCTGGCGCGCTTCCTCACTGAAGCCCTGCACCGGGCGCTTCATGCGCGCGCCATGCCGCCGCAAGAAGTGCAACGCCAGCAGCATGATGTCGTCGGGGCGCTCACGCAGCGGCGGGATCGGCACCGTCACCACGTTCAAGCGGTAATACAGGTCCTCGCGGAACTTCTTGGCGCGCATGGCGGCCTCGAGGTTCGCGTTGGTGGCGGCGAGCACGCGCACGTCGACGGTGACTACCTGGTTGGCACCGATCGGCTTGACCTCGCCCTCTTGCAGCACGCGCAAGAGGCGCACCTGCATGTGTAGCGAGATGTCGCCGATCTCGTCCAAGAAGATGGTGCCGTTGTGCGCGGCCTCGAACAGGCCCTTCCGGTTGGTCATGGCGCCGGTGAACGCGCCCTTGACGTGGCCGAACAGCTCGCTTTCGAGCACGCTCTCGGCGAGCGCGCTGCAGTTGACGGCGTGAAAGGGGCCGTTGGCGCGGTCGGAGCGGCGATGGATGGCGCGCGCCACCAGCTCCTTGCCGGTGCCGCTCTCGCCGCGGATCAGCACGGTGGCGGGCGTGGGGCCGACCGCCTCGATGAGCTGGAACACCTCGCGCATCTTGGTGCTCTGGCCGACCAGGTCCTCCATGCCCTCCTTGGCCTCGAGCATCTTGGTCAGGGCGGCGTTGTCGGCGATCAGGCGCTGGTGCTCGTACGCACGGCGCACGGTCAGCAGGATGTTCTCGAGCGAGTCGAAGGGTTTGGACAGGTAATCGAACGCGCCGGCCTTGACCGCCTCGACGGCCGTCTGCACCGAGTTGCTTGCGGTCATCATCACGACGGCCACGCGCGGCAGCGCCGCCTTGACGCGCCGCAACAGCTCGATGCCCGAGATGGTCGGCAGCATGACGTCGAGCACCGCGACGTCGACGGTGCCGGACAGGAGCAGCTCCTCGGCGCGATCGGCGTCGTCCTGTCGGATGACGTCGCACCCGCCCCGCTCGAGCACGCGGCAGACGGACAAGAGAACGCCGGGATCGTCGTCCAAGACGAGCACGCGCGGCGGGGGGAGCTCCTCTGCGGGCTGCCCGCCGTTCAGGGAAGGCTGAGAGGTCACCGACCGACCATACCGCGGCGGCTGGGGTCCAGACGCTACGGAATCGACCCGTCGCGGAATGGGACGGGGAGGGATCTCAAGATTTCGGACCAGGTGCCCGATAGGTAGGGGTGAGCCAGGAGTCCCCGTGACCGCACCCATCAAGATCCTCTTCGTGGACGATGAGCAGCTCATCCTGTCGGCGCTGCGGCGCTCGCTCAGGCGCGAGGGCTTCGAGCTGTACTTCACCGCAGATCCGAGCGCCGCCGCTCGACTGGTCGGTGAGCACCAGATCGACATCGTGGTCAGCGACTACATGATGCCGGAGCAGAGCGGCGTGGAGGTGCTGGCGCTGATCGGACGCCTCCACCAGCACACGGTGCGCATCATGATGACCGGACAGGCGGATCGTGAAGCGACCATCCGCGCCATCAACGAGGGCAACATCCACCGCTTCATCGAGAAGCCGTGGGACGACGCCGAGCTGAAGCGCATCCTCCACGAGGTGGCGCGCAGCATCCAGGTCAGGCGTCAGAGCGAGCCGCGCAGCGCGGACCAGCGGCCGCACCGCACTCTCGTGAGGGATGGCACCGGCGCCATCGTGATCAAGACCGCGGCGCTCGATCGCGCCTGAGCGCCCGACGAGTAGACAAGGAGTCGAGGAGCGCAATGACCAGGGAGCAGCCAGCGGTGTTCGCGGTGGGAGACGGCGCCGGGGCGTGGGCCACGCACCTGCGCGGCGTGCTCGACCCGAGCCAGCTGTGCGACATCTCGGCGCGCCCACGCGATCTCGAGCGCTGCGCCGGACAGATCGATGTCTGCCTGATCCACGCGGACGACGTCGATGCGCTCGTGACCGTCGCCGGCGTGTGGCGTCGCGCGCCGCACGTCGCCATCATCCTGTCGGGCGCCGACGTCGACGAGCCGACCCGCCGGGCCGCCTACGAGGCCGGCGTCGCCTTCGTCACCGGTGCGACACCGAGCGCGGAGGAGCTGCGCGCCATCTTGCAGATGGCGCACGAGCAGAACCGCGCAGGCTCGCCCGAGCTGCTGCGGGCCATGTGCCGCACCATGTGCCGGCTGTCGAGCTTGGCGGCGCTCGCCAACGACCGCTCGTTCATCGACGCCGCGGTGAACGAGATCGCCGAGCTGTTTCGCGCCGAGGTGGTGTCGGTGCAGCTGGTCGATCACTCCGGCGCGCTCAAGATGGTGGCCCAGCTCGGGCTCGCCGAGCGGGTGGCACGATCCGCGGGCGCCGGCAGCATCTCCCGCGCGGTGCTCGAGTCGGGCGAGGCGCGCATCATCTTGCGAGGCGCGCCGGCGTCGTCGCTCGGCGAGGCAATCCAGCGCGCCGACCTGAGCGCCTCGATGTGCGTCCCCATCGCGTCGACCGCGGGCGGCGAGCGCGTGCGCGGCGTCATCAGCATCGCGCGCAAGAACGGCCGCAGCATCTTCACCGAGCGCGACCTCGAGGTCGCCACCTCGATCGCGCGCCTCATCTCCGAGGCGCTCGGCGGCATCGAGGCGCGCCTGGTCGCGAGCGAGACCGAGCGGCAGCTCGGCGCCGCCGAGCGGCTGATGATGCTCGGCGAGATCGCCGCTGGCATCGCGCACGAAGTGGCCAACCCCTTGGCGGTAGCGCGCGCCAACGTCAGCTCGCTGATCGAATACCTCACCGAGTTCTCCCCCATGCTCGCCGACCTCGAGGCGGCGCACCCGCAGCTGACCGAGATGCTCGACGACCTGCCCGCCGTGGTGTGCGAGACCTGGGAGGGTCTGAGCCGCGCCGACGAGACCATTCGGCAGGTGAAGAGCCTGGCGCGCGCCGACCTCGAAGGCGGGCGCGACGGGCCCGTGGCCGTGGCTGACCTGGTGTCGACCGCGGTGCGCTTCCTGGGCGCGCGCCTGCCGCACGTGCGCACCGACCTCGACCCGGCCGCCGTGGTGAAGGGCTCGGCGGTGGAGCTGTCGCAGGTGCTGGTCAACCTCTTGGTCAACGCCGGGGATGCGTGCGAGGAGCGGCGCGCCAAGGGCGGCGATCCCTCCTACAAGCCGTCGGTGGCGGTGACCGTGACCAGGAACGGCGACCGCGTGCTCTTGAGCGTCGAAGACAACGGCTGCGGCATGTCCGAAGACACGCTGACCCGCGCCTTCATGCCGCTGTTCACCACCAAGCCCGGCACGCGCGGCACCGGCCTCGGCCTGTCGCTGGTGCGCCGCTTGATCGACCGCCATGCGGGCGTCATCCGGGTCAAGTCGACGCCCGGCGTCGGCACGTGCTTCTCGGTCATGCTACCTGCAACCAGCGCGAGCCGGCCCGAGCGGGTGGAGCTTCCCGAGCTGCGCGCCAAGCTCGACGGCGACAGCGCCGGCCTGCTTGCGGCGTCGCCGCCGAGCCGCGCGATACAGTAACCATGCGCTGGGGGACGACGATGACCAACCCGATGCACGCCGACGCGCTCGTCGCGCTGGCCACCGAGATCCGGGTGCTCGGTGCCATGGTCGACGACCTGCCGGCACCCTCGGCCGGGCCGCCGGCCATCGCGGAGGACCTGACCGTCATCGCCCTGCAAGCGAGGAACGCGCTCAGCGCCGTGCTGCGCTTGCAGGAGCTGGTGCCCCAGGGTGCGAGCGCCGAGCTGGACACGCTGCTGCACCGCTTGAACAACTTCTTTACCGGCATCGCCAGCCTGGCCACTTTGTGCCGTGACGACGTGCGCGGCGCGCCCGCGCTCTCGGCCAAGCTCGTCGAGGTGGAGCAGCAGTCGCGGCGCGCGGCCGACTGCGTGCGCGTGTTGGCCCGCGCGCGCCCCTGACGCCCGCGCGCACGCCCAGTGTCAACTGGCGTGGCGTCGCAGCACCTCGGCGACCGCGCCCGAGAGGTCCGCCGGCAAGAACGGCTTCTCGACGCGCACGTTCTTGGTGGCGCTGAACAGGTCGTGCTCGCGTGCCGCGAAGGCGTTGCCGGTCATGAAGATGACGCGCGACATCATCGAGGGCGCCTTGGCTCTGAGCGCGTCGTAGACGTCAACGCCCGAGAACTCAGGCATCATCATGTCGCAGAAGATGGCGTCGAAGTGTTCGCCGCCCGTCACCAAATCGACGCCCTCGCGGCCACGCTCGACCACGACCACCTCCATGCCCTGCTTGGTCAGGATGCGACGGATGGCGGTGCCGATCAGCGTCTCGTCGTCGATCACCAGCACGCGCGGTGGCGCCAGCGCCGGTCGGCCAGCCTCCTTGACGGCGCGCTCGACGACGGCGCCGCGCGGCATCACCACCGTCACGCTGGTGCCGACGCCGACCTTGCTCTCGACCAGCATGTGACCGCCGAGGCCGGTGACGATCGAGTGGCACAGCGACAGCCCGAGCCCGGTGCCCTCGCCCACCGGCTTGGTGGTGAAGAACGGCTCGAAGATGCGCTGCAGGTTCTCGGGCGCGATGCCGCAGCCGGTGTCGGCCACGCGTACCGAGGTGGTGCCGCTGTCGCTCCACGACGAGAGCGTGATGACGCGCTTCTCACTGGACGCGTCGATGGCCTGCGCGGCGTTGGTCAAGAGGTGCACGAACACCTGGCGCAGCAGGCCGTCGTCGGCCAGCACCGTGCCGTCGGCGTGCAGGTCGAGCACCAGCTCGGCCTTGTGCTTGATGGCGTTGCCGGTGATGCGAGCGGCGAAGCTGCAGATCTGATTGACGTCGACGGGCGCGGCCGCGTGCTGCACCTCCGCGGCACGCGTGAAGGTCTTCATGTCTTTGATGATGTCGGCGGCGCGCTGGGCGCCGGCGGCGGCGTCGCGCAGGGACGAGCGCACCTCCTCGAGATCGTCGCGCAGCTCGCCGGTGGCGCCGGCGGCGAGGCGGCTCAGCTCGGAAACCGCGTACTCGAGGTTGCTGGTGACGAAGGAGAGCGGGTTGTTCAGCTCGTGCGCCACGCCGGCGGCGAGCGTGCCGATCGAGCTCATGCGATCGGCCACCGTCAGGCGTTGCTCGAGGCTCTTGCGCCCGGTGACGTCGCGAAACACCGCCACGACGCCGGCGAGCGTGCCCGAGCTCTCGATGATGGGCGAGGCGTTGTGCTCGATCAGGCGGGTACCGCCGCTGCGCGAGGTCAGCGTCACCGGCGCCGACAAGCGGCCGTCGGGCACCGCGCCGCCCCCGTCGAAGTTGAGCACCTCGTCGAGCATGCGGCCGCGCGCCTCGGCCTCGGTCCAGCCGGTCAGCTCCTCGGCGGCGGCGTTCAGGAACATGACGCGCGAGCTGGCGTCGGCGCCGATGATGGCCTCGGTGGTGGAGCCGAGCGCCGCTTGCAGCCAGGCCGCGCGCGCGTGCTGCTCGGACCGCACGCGATGCGCGCGCACCGCCGTGCGCACCGCCGCGCCGAGCGCACGCTCGTCGAGCGGGCGCATGACCACGCCGGCGAGCGGGGCCGGCGCCGAGCGCAACTGCTCCTCACCGTCGGCGACCGCGACCACCGGCAGCTCGAGCTTGACCAGGTCGCGCGCGGTGGCCGCGCCGTCGGGCGCAGCCAGATCGACCAACGCGACGGAAAGCCCCTCGAGCTCGCTGACGCCGGCGCCGGCGACGTGGCGCACCACCTCGAGGCCAAGCTCACGCGCGAGCTGCGCCAGGCGGCCGTCAGAGCTGACCAGGAGCAGGCGGTCCGGCATCAAGCGGCAGCGTAGCATCGGCCCCATCGGCCAAAGAAGCGCGCAGGCCTCGTCGTCTCCACGCTGGGGCTGCCACGACCCATGGGGCGCAGCCACCCCATGCGGGCGCCCGCGCGGATCGCGGGCAGGGATTCAAGAGCTCCGCGTGCGTGCCGATGTTCTCGCAGGAGGCCTGCGCCATGGGCAACCGATCGCTCTCGCTGCTGCTCGCCCTTCCGGTGCTGGTCGGCTGTCTGGACGGCGGCCTGGAGCGCGCGGCGCCACGTGGACGTGAGGGCACGGGGCCGGGCGTGTCCCTGGTCGACGTCGCTCAGAGCGCGCGACCTACCGCCCCCGCCGTGCCTGGGCTCACCGGCCCTCGCGCCGCTGCCGGCCTGGAGGCCGTTCGCCCCTTCGATCCGCCGACGCTGGCGCTCGACGACGGCTGGCAGCACCGCGGCGGCGACGTCGACCAATTGGGCGGCGCCCAGCAATGGCAACGCACGGTCGGCGCCACCGGCTGGGATTCGGTGCAACAGGTAGCTCGCTACGACGCCGACGAGGTGGTGGTCGTCGGTTGGATCGAGGGCAGCGTCGACTTCGGCGGGCTGTGCGGTGTCATCAAGCCGGGCAGGCGCACCAAGACCGAGGACTTTGTCTACGCGAGCTACGTCGCGCGCTTCACCGACGCCGGCGTGTGCCAGTGGATCGACGCCTTCGACGGCGACGACGCCTGGCCGGCGGCCGTGGTGGTGGACGCGGCCAAGGACATCTACGTGGCCGGCATGTTCTCGAGCGAGGTGCGCTTCGGCGACGGCTTCGACGTCGTCACTGCCGGCATGGCCGAAGACGTGTTCCTGGCGCGCTACACCGACAAGGGGCTCGACTGGACGCGCTCGATCACGGGCACCTCGGACACCTGGGCGTACGACGTCGCGGTGGTCGAGGACGGCGACGGCGCCGACCTGGTGCTGGTCGGCAGCTTCGATGGCACCGCCGAGCTCGACGGCGCCACCTCGCTGACCGCGAGCGGCGGCTACGACATGTTGGTGGCACGCTGGTCCTCGACCGGCGCGCTGGTCTTCGCCACCGCCGTCGGCGCCGAGGGCACGGAGGACGCCGGCTCCGTGGCAGTGGTCGGTACCGACATCGTCGTCGCGGGCACCTTCGACTCCGCCACCTTGCCGGTCGGCGGCGTGGCGTCGTTCAACAACGCCGGCATCTACGACAGCGCGCTCATCGGCTTTGGCGCCAGCGGCACGCCGCGCTGGGCTCGGCAGCTCGGCGGCGACGGCCCGGATTGGATCGCGGACGTGGCCGCCGTGGGCGGCGACGTGGCGATGGTCGGTTGCTTCTCGGGCGCGGTGGCGTTCGCAGGGCTGCCCGAGCTGACCTCGGACGGCACCTCGATGCTGGTGGCGAGGGTGAGCGGCGGCGGCAACGGCCAGTGGGCGCACGTGGTGTCGAGCGCGGGCGGCCTGGCGTGCGCGACCGCAGTGCGCGTGGGCCCGAGCGGCGACCTCTACGTCGCGGCGGTCATCGACGGCGCCGCCGCGTTCGGCGCCACCTTGGTGAGCCCCGCGGCCGGCGCGTGGAGCATCGTGAGCGCGCGCTACGCAGGCGGCGGGGGCGACACGCCGCGGTGGGCGTCCAAGCGCGATCGGAGTGGCGGCTTCACGCCGCCGCTGCTCGACCTCTCGGACAGGTACGTCGTGCTCTCGGCCGACGTGACGGACAACGGCGGCGACGGCGCGCTCTACGGCCTCGGCCTGTAAGGGTCCGCGGTGCCACGGTCACGGCGGCGGGCGCGTCTCGATCACCGGGAAGCGGTTGGCGACGTCGTCGGTGTCGTTGAGCACCACGCCGCCGAGCTCCACCCACGCGTGCGCCGAGAGCGAGCCCTCGCCCGGACGAACGCCGATGCGCACCACCGTGTCGTGCGGATGGGCCTCGCGCACCAGGCGGGCGAGCACCAGCGATTGCGCCAGGCACTCGGCGCCGCGTACGTGCTTGGCGACGGCGGAGACCAGCGTGGCCAGGCGCCTCGGCGTGACTTGGCATTGCTTCGGCAGCAGGCGCGGCAGGCGCGCCAGGCGCCGCTCCGCGCCGGCGAGGCCGCCGCGACGAAGCGCCCGCGCGACGAGAGCGAGCGCCACCAGCGCCGCCATCGCCGCGCGGCGATCGCCCGCGGGCAGCCGCAGGCCGATCACGCCGGCGCGCACCACAGCGCGCGGCGTGGTCACGTCGCGCCCTTGCTGGTCGATTTCGCGAGGTGCTTGGCGAGCGGCGCCAGCGGACGCCCCATCATGGTGTGGTGGCGCTCGTCGAAGAAGGGCTCTGTCGCCCCCGCCGCGGTGGCGGTGACGCGCCACTTCCAGTCGTAGCCGTCGTTGACGGGCGTGGCGCCGATCTCGATCGCCACACGGGCGCCAGGCTCGACCTGCGGAGCATGCTCGAGGGGGAACAGCGCGTTGCCATAGATGAGCGGCGGCGACCCCGGGGCGTTCGAGAAGCCGACGCCGGGCACGAGCTCGGCGTCGAACCAGGCGCACACGCCGTGCAGCACGCCGCAGCGGGTGGCCTCCACCTCGACGCGCCCGATCTGCGGCCCAGCCTCGACCGAAGCGTAGTCGAGGGTCAGCCACGGCCGCGCCGGGGCGAGCAAGGCGGGCGGTTGTACCCGCCCTTTCGTCCAGGCGCTGACCGCGAAGGCGCGCGCCGCGGCGAGCGACACGCCCTCAGGGGAGAGCAGCCAAGGGTCGGCCCAGGTGGCGAACGCTTCGGCGTCCTCGACGGGCGCGGCCCACAGCGTGTCGCGCGCGGGGATGAGCACCCCTCCCGGCGCGAGCAGCGAGCGGCGCGCGTGGGCCAACGCCGTGAAGTGCCCCTGCATGAACGGCAGCACGCCACGCAGGTCGGCGACGATGACGTCGGCCGGCCGCGGCAACTCCAGATCCTCCACCTTGCCCTGCACGAAGGTGATGCGATCAGCGACGCCGTTGTCGCGCGCGATCGCCTTGCCGACATGCACGGCCTCGTCCGGGTCGACGGCGAAGACGTGTTCGGCGCCGAGCTTGGCTGCCAGCACCGAGAAGAACCCCGGCCCCGCGCCAATCTCGACGACCAACGAACCGGGGCGAACGGTCCTGCGCAATGCCTCGACGTAGGCATCGCGCCGCGGTGTGGCACGGATCATGGTGCCGTAGTCGAGCAGCGAGTACATCAGCGCGCCACCTTGCCGCCGCGTACGTCAGCGAGCAAGGCGTCGACCGTCGGGGGCAAGGCGTCGAAGCGGTCGGGAAACGACAGGCGCCGTACCGGCACCGCCGCGGCGAGCGCGCCAAGGCGCTCGAGCTGGCGTGCTCGACCAGCAGCGTCGAGCACCGAGGCGGCATAGGAGTTGGCGATGAGGGTGAGCAAGCGCGCTGGCCCGGCCATCTCCTCAACCACCGGCGTGACGACGTCGGCACGCCGGTCGAGGACGAAGACGGCACCGAGTGGGGTCAGGTCGCGCGCTGCCGTGGCTGCGGCGGCATCAAGGAAGCGCTTGTCCCAGTCCTTGCTCGAGGGAACGAGGCGGGGCAGCGCGTCGGCGACACCGCGAAGTGCGGCGACGCTGTCCTCCCAGAGCTTGACGCGCGTGCCACCGCGAAACACCGCGGGCGGCGAGGCGTCGTCCTCGCCAAACCACAGGACGCACACGTCTTCGGTGACAAGGGGCTGACCGGCGTCGATCAGCGCGGCGGTGAGCGTGGACTTGCCGGCACCCGCCGGGCCGAGCACGGCCACTGCGCGGCCGTCGACATCGACGCAGCTCGCGTGCAGCACCTCGCGCCCCAGCAGACGAAGCGCGACGCCGAGCACGGGGCCGACCAGATAAACCAGCGCATCGTCAAGCGTCTGACCCGGCGGCCACGCGACCTGGACGGTGCGCGCGGCGGCGTCGACGAGAGCGGCAGCTCCGTCCGCGAAGGCAAGGTGCAGGACCCCGATGCGCGGGCGAAAGACCTCGACGGCGTCGCCCTCCGCCGGGTCGGAGCGGTAGATCGGCTCTCCCGAGGGTGGCGTAAGGGGCGTCTCGCCGAGCTGGACGGCCCAACAGCCAGCGACGGCCGCTGCGCCGGAAGCCGCAAGCCCTGGCAACGCGCCGTCGCTGTCCAGATCCAGGCCGTACACTCGGAAGCGCGCCGATGGCGTCACCTGATGCCCGTCATGCCGTTCATCCCCATGAAGGGCCGGTTGTCGGTGCGGATCCCGGTCCCCTGCGCCCGCGTCACTTCGAGGAGGCCTCCATGGCGTCGGAGCTCCGGCTTCGAGTAGCGCCGACGGTCCTTGGCATCGGGGGCTGGCGTGGTCGAGGTCGTCACGTACGTTGGGTCGGTGCTGTAGGGCCCACGCACACGTTAGCAGGCCGACCGAGCACCGTCCGAATGGACTGCACGGCGTGACACAAACTGGATCATGGTGCCCGGCCGGCCAGCCACCGCCACACTTGAATGGCCCGAAGCGCCTCGGGCGAAGCTCCGTGTTCCGCGACGTCACTTTGGAGGCGCGCCACGTCGACGAAGTGCGCCAGCTCGGGCGCCGCGGGCAGACGGGCCCACAGCTTGGTCGGTCGGTACCGTTCTTCCTCCAAGAGCAACGGCGTTTTCGCGCGCGTGAGCAGTGCCTGGGGCAGCCGGCCGCCCATGGCATGGCGGACGGCAAGCTTGGCGACGGTGCCAGGAAGAGGGGGCAGCGACAGCGCTGCGTTCACCACGCGCGGATCGAGGAGCGGAAGCCGCAGCACGTAGCCACCGAGCGCGCCATGCTCGTCGTACTCAGCGAAGCAGCTCTGCCACAGCGCGATCCCCAAGCCCTTCAGGGAACCGGCGCGCGGGCCACGCACGCGCGGGACAAGGCCTCGACGGCCATCCGCGAGCAACGCCTCGAGATCGAAGCGGTGCGCAAGGTGCTGCGAGAGCCAGGGCGGCAGTCGCGGCTTCTTGCGGGTGCCCTTCAGGTGTCCGCGCACGTTGAGCCCGAGGGCGGGCCGTTGACCAAGCGCCAAGGTCTCGACGACGCCGCGAAGCAGCGCACCGGGGGGCTCGAGGCCGAGCAGGTCCGTCAACTCCGTGGTACGCCAGATCTCGTCGCCGCCCTCTCCGTGCAGGTGCACCGGGCCGTGCGCGGCCATCGCCAGGACGCTCCCCGGCTCAGGGACGTTGAGCGGGTTGGCGGCCGGAGTGGCGTTCGCGATCGGCGTCCAGGCGATGGGCTCGTCGCTCGGCGGCTTGCCAATCACGAACACTTCGTGGCGGATGCCGAGGTGCCGGGCGGCGAGAGCCGCAAAGTCGCCCTCTTGGTCGCGCCCCGTCGCGAGCTCGCTCATGATGTCGGTGAAGGCGTAGAGGCGGTCGGTGCCCAGGCGAGCGGCCGACGCCGCGATGGCCGTCGAGTCGAGGCCCCCCGAGAGCGAGAGTGAAGCCTTCGCACCTCGCAGGCGATCGGCGACCGCGACGTCGAGCGCAGCGCGCCACCGCATGGCCAGCTCCCGCCACGGCGTCGTCCGATCGATCGAGGGCGGCTTCAGCGTCCACGCGACGTGAGAGTGCGCGCCCTCGGGCGTTGCGATCCATGCGCCGCCCTTCCGCGAGAGGCGCACATCGGCGAAGGGCGTGCGGCCTTCGCCGACGATCGAGCCGTGCAGCAGGAACTCGAGGAGCGCCTCGTCGTCGAGCCGGCAGGAGACGGCGGGGTGGGCGCGCACCGCATCGAGCGTGTTGGAGGCGATGGCGAAACCGCCCAGGTGCGCCACGTAGGCCGGCCGGACGCCGACGGCATCCCGCACCACGAGAAGGCGCCGCGCCTGCGCATCCCACGCCGCCGCGGCGTACTCGCCAAAGACTCGAGCAGGAACGTCTTCACCCCATCGCTCGAGGGCACGCGCAAGCAGCTCCAGGTCGGAGGCGGCCGCGAGCTCGACGGGGGACAAGCCAAGGGTGCGGGCCGCCTCGTCGCGAGCCGTGATGAGGGCGTGCCCGGTGACGATCAGCCGACCACACCGCACCGGCTCGCGCGCGGTCGGTACCGACTCACCGGTGTCGAGCACCGTCAGACCGAGCGCGGCGCTGCCGTCGACGACGAGAGCCTCCCCGTGCGGCCCGCGCGCGCGGAGCCGCTCCCTGCAGCGCTCGACGTCTTCGCGATCGACCGGGCCGCCGTCGAGGCGCGCGATGGCAAGCCAACCGCTCATGGCTCGACGACGACCAACCCCTCCGCGGCGAGGTGCTCGACGAGCTCGAGCAGATCGCGAGAGAGCTCCTCGCGCTCGACGTCGAAGGCCGCCAGGCCCGCTTCGACGGCCGACGCCAGCGTGCCCTGCTCCTTGAGGGCGCGAAACAGCAGCGTGCCCACCTCGTCGAGGCCGAAGTAGGTCTCGGTGCGCAGATCGAGCAGCACGGCCTCGCCGTCGATCTCTTGCAGCAGCACGTCGGGCGGCACGCTCACCTTCGACTCGATCGCGATGGACACAGCGCTGCTCCCGGCGTTCGTCGAGGTCACGCTACCGTCGGCGGCGGCGGCTGGCGACCCCCTGAGCGCGTCGAGCACGCGATCGACCAGGCGCAGCGCGCCGCTCCTCAGGATGCGCTCTGCAGGCCAGAGCGCGCGGCCGGAGAGCGCCCACTCGACACCCAAGATGCCGAGCAGCACGTGGTCGGGCTCGAGCGGCGCGCCCACGACACCGAAGATGCGCTCGACGACGCGACCGACCGGCCCAGGCGGCGCAAGCTGCTCGAGCGTCGCGCTTTGCACCGCCGCGCCGAGCCGGCGCTCGAGCAGGCGCAAGAAGCCCCAAGCGGCCGCGCTCGCGCGCCAGGCGCGCGCGGTGGCGACGACGAGATCCCAGTCGACCTGCTGCAGGCAGAGCGCGCGCGCGGCGTCGGCGGCCTGACGGACGAGCCCCTGCAGCCTGCCGCCGGCGAGGTTGCCGGCGCTCCACACGAGCAGCACCGCCGGGTCGGGGCCGGGTACGGTGACGTCGCCGAGCTGCCAGCTGCGCGCCGTCGCCAGCACGTCGTCTGCGCGGGCGGGAAACGGCGGGTCGTTGAGCGGCCGCAGGTGCAGGTCGACCGAGCGCAGCGCCGGGTCGAGCGGCAACAGGCGGCGCGCCTTCGACACCGCCGCCGTGGCGTCGAGGCCGTGGCTCTTGGCCTGCGTGAAGCCCGCGGCGGCGAGCGCCGCCAGCGCGGCGAGCTCGTCGTCGGGGCGCACCAGCACGTCGACGTCCTCGCCGAGCCGGTAGCCATGCCCACCCCAAAGCGCGCCGTCGGCGAAGGGGCCCTTGAAGAACGCGTGCGGCAGGCGCGCGCGCTCGAGCACGTCGTGCAGGTGCAGCAGGGTGCGACGGGGCGCGTCGGAAGCGGACGGCGGTCGCTCGCCCCAGCCGAGCGCGAGCAGGCCGGCGGCGCCGCGGGCGACGGCGAGCGTGCGGGCAGCCTCCGCAGCGGCGGGCACCGGCACGGTCGTTCCTTGCGCGGCCGCGCGTAGTGCGGCCCAGAGGGCGTCCCAAGTGCGGTCGTTGGAGGGGGGCACGTCAGTCGTCGAGCCTACCGGAGGTCTCTCGCCACCATGTGGGTGCGACGAGGCCGCACAAGCGTTCGGCAATCCGGATCACCGGCGCCTCAAGTCTTCGTGAAATCCGCCGAGCTTGCGGTACCATGCCGGCATCCACCGGCACGATGAGGCTATCCGTGATGCGCTCGACCCTTGCCTTGCTTGCATTCTCTGTGGTGATGACGCTCGCCGCCTGCCCGCCTGCCGAAGGTGAGGGTGAAGGCGAGGGTGAGGGTGAGGGTGAGGGTGAGGGTGAAGGCGAGGGTGAGGGTGAAGGCGAGGGTGAGGGTGAAGGCGAGGGTGAAGGCGAGGGTGAGGGTGAGGGGGAAGGTGAGGGGGAAGGCGAGGGCGAGGGTGAGGGTGAGGCCCCCTGCGACAACCCGATCGCGCTCGCTGTCGGCACGGTCACGGGAGACACGACTGGTGGCACCCACAGCCTCGACGCGTCATGTACCAGCCTGGGATCGTCGGCAGAACGCGTCTACGCCTTCGCAGCGCCCGCCGACGGCGAGCTCATCGTCACCCTGACGCCGACCGCGGAGGATCTCAGCCTCTTCATCAGGAGCACCTGCGACATCGAAGCGAGCGAGGTCACGTGCGCCGAGCTTGCTGGCGCTGCAGGCGCCGAGACAGCCCGCGCGCCGCTGCAGCAGGGGGAGATAGCCACCGTGGTGGTGTCGTCCTTCTACGTCGGCACCGCGGGGGCGTTCACGCTTACCGCGGCGTTCGACGCCGACGTCTGCGGCGACGACACGCGCACCGGCACCGAGCAGTGTGACGGCACCGACCTGACCGCGACGTGCGAGAGCTTCGGCCTGGTGAGTGGCACTATCAGCTGCAACGTGGACTGCACCGCAAACGTGTCGCTGTGCAACCAGCCGGTGTGCCCGAACAACGTCGTCGAGCCAGGCGAGCAGTGCGACGGCACCTCGATCCCGTCGAGCTGCGCGCAGCTCGGCTTCGCAAGCGGCGCCCTCGCGTGCAGCGGAACCTGTACCTTCGATACCACCGGCTGCGTCAACACCACCTGCGGCAACGGCGTCCGCGAGGGGGCCGAGTATTGCGATGGCGCGCAGTTCTCGTACCCGGACTTCGACACCTGCGTCGAGCTCGGCTACGTGGGTGGCAACCTCGCGTGCGCCACCGACTGCACCGCCTACGACATGGGCGATTGCGGTCCCGGACCAGGAACCTGCGATCACGGGGTGTGCGTCGAGGGCGGGCCGCTGGACTACGACGTCTGCGTTGACCCCTGTGTGCAGGATCTCTGCAACTTCGATCCGTTCTGCTGTAGCCCCGGTGGCGCCGGCTGGGATGCCTTCTGCATCCTCGAGGCCGAGGACGTTTGCGGCATTACGTGCAGCTGACCGCTCGGGGAACGAGTGAGCTCATGTGAGCGGCTGGTACGTCCTGGCGCCCCGCGGGCGTGAGCCCGTCGGAGCGGACATGGCGGTGGCGGTCGCTCGCGCCGCCGGCAACATCTGGCCGTCGGTCACGCAGCAAACGGTCGCGCACTCGGCCATCCTCGGACAGTGCCATGACCCAACGCGCGTACCGGTGGCGGCGGTCGTTCAGGGTCCGTGGCGAGTGGTCGGCGATTGCCGCATCGACGACCGCGCCGCCCTGGCTGCCAAGCTCGCGGTCACCGGTGCCGAGGTGAGCGATCTCGGCTTGCTGGCGCGGGCGCTCGACAGGTACGGCACCGACGTGCTGCGCCATGTCGCCGGCGAGCTGTCGTTCTGCGCCTGGCACGAGACCGATGGTCGCGCCGTCATCGGCACCGATGCGTTCGGCACACGCCCGATCTTCCACGCCAGCGCCGGCGGGGTCTTCGTGGCCGCGAACGCGTCTGCGGTGGTCCGAGCGGCGCTGGCGCCGCCGGAGCTCGATGAGCAGTCGGTGCTCGATTTCCTGATCTTCGACGAGGTGATGGAGCCCACACGAACGGTCTACCGCGGCGTCGAGCGCTTGGCGGCCGGCCACCTGCTGGTCGTCGACGACCGGCCTCGACCCGTCCGGGCCTGGCAGCTCGAGCTCCCCGAGATCGACCGCCGCGCTTCGCTTGGGGAGCACGCCGAGCGACTGCGCGACGCCTTGATCGCCGCAACTCGGGACCGGCTCGACCAGCGCACCGCGCTGCTGCTGAGCGGTGGCCTCGATTCGTCCTCCATTGCCGCCGCCGCGAAGCTCCTCGGCGCCAGGCCGTGGTGCGTGAACGTCGAGCTGCCCGACGAGGACGACGAGGACGGACGCATGGCACGCCTCGCGGCGGACGCACTCGGGTTCCCCTTCGAGCGCTGCCTGCGCACGCACGAAGAGCACCTGCTGGCGGTCACGCCGAGCAACACGCCGCAGCCCTCGTATCGCCCCTTTGCGACCGAGCCGGACCCGCTGGCCGCCGCCGCAGCTCGCGCGCCGGTAGTTCTGTACGGGGAGGGCGGCGACGAGCTCTGGCGTGTCGACTCGGTGCCAGCGCTGCTGCGGCAAGGGTCTCCGCTCGACGTCGCCCGCGGCGTGCTCAGGACCGTGCTCGCGGGGTCGATCCCCTACCTCGGCACGGGCCTGCGCGGATGGCCGCGTGTTCGTCGGCGGCGGCCGTTCGTCGCACAGGCGCCGCCGTGGATCGCCCCGGGGCTGCGGCCGCTCGCGCTCGAACGCGCCGCCTACGGCACCGCCGCGTACCACCAGCGACCGGCCGGCGGAGAGCGAGCGTTCTCGGCGGGTCAGCTCACCGGGCCGATGTGGTCGTGCTTTTTTGAAGAGAGCAGCGAGGGTGGATTGGGGCGCACGCTCGACGTGCGCTTCCCGTTCCTCGACCGGCGCGTGGTGGCGGTCGCGCTCAGCATGCCGGCGTTACCCTGCTGCGTGGACAAGCTCGCCGTCCGCCACGCCTTTCGCGATGTCCTCCCGGTCGCGGTTCGTACCCGACGGAAGTTCGGCAGCTGCGGGCCTGCGCTCGCTCGGGTGGCGGTCGAACGCTCCTGGCAGACCTCGGACGGGCCGGCAGCCGTCGTGTGGCGCAAGGACGAACGATTCCGGCAATTCGTCGATCCCGACCTTGCCGGGCGCGCCCTGGCGTCCGGCGACACCATGCAGGTTTGGAGTGCGTTGCGCGCATGGTCGCTCGCGCGCTGGCTGGCTTGCACCGAGAGATCGCCGCACCTTGCCCAGGATCCGTGAACGCCCGCAGGTCGAGAACGCACCAAACTCGGGCCTTCCCCCGTGAATGCCGTTTCGCTACCGTCCCCGCGAGGCTTGTGATGTCGGACCTTGGCAAGACCACGCAGCGGCGGATCTACCGCAGGCCGGCGCTGCGAGCGTTTGGCCGCCTGACGCACCTGACGCGCATGGGGAAGGCGACGCCGGTCGGCATGGCCGACGGCGTTGGGTCCCGGAAGACCGGCGTGTGACCCCGGCTCGCGGTCGTCCCCGCCACTCCAATGCCTGATCGAGATCGCGAGCTCGGCTGTGTGCCCCGTGCCCGACGTCGACGGCGGGCAGGCGCGCTCTGCTCGGTTACATGAGGCCGTTTCGCGCCTATGGCGCGACCCTGCGGTCGCCCTTGGAGGTCTCCGGCTTCGTGCCCGCCGATGAGCACGACACGTCTGTCCCGATCGATCTCTGCCTGCCGGCGCCAGCTGCCCCGGCATCCGGTGACGTGGTTCGCCGACGAGGCGATTCCGACAACGCAGACCGATTGGAGGTCCGTCGACCGAGCTCGGACTCCCTGCACCTGGCGTTCGCCGACGGCACGTCCTTCTTGGTCGACACCGACGCCCGCCGCATCGACGGTTCGTGGCATCCTCCGCTGACGTTCGACGACGCGCTCATCTACCTCGTGGGACCGGTGCTCGGCTCCGCCCTTCGCTTGCTGCGTCGTTCGATTCTGCACGCTAGCGCGGTCGAGACTGACAGTGGCGCGATGCTCCTGATGGGCGATGCCGGCGCCGGCAAGTCTACCCTGACTGCCGCCATGGTTGACCGTGGGGCCGCGTTGGTGACCGAGGACGTGGCTGCCCTCGACGTCCCGACGCAAGCTGCTCCGCGCGTCTTTCGCGGCGGCACCCGCGTCAAGCTCTGGGCTGAGAGCGTCGCGGGCCTTCGCGGTCGCCCGGATGCCCTGCCCTTGCTCGTGCCGCAGAGCACCGACTGGCACAAGCGCTTCCTCGATTGCTCGGGGCGGATGACCAGCGCCGACGCCGTGCCCATCCACTGCATCGTCGAGCTCGACCGAACTGCCGACGTCGCCACCCCACAGGTGACCGAGCTGCGCGCGCACGACAAGCTGCTCTGCCTCCTTGCCAACGGCTACGCCTCGAGCCTCGTGCGTCCCGACGACAGGGCCGACGAGCTGGCGCGCGTCAGCTCGGTCGCCTCGAGGGTTCCGGTGTTTCGCCTGCGCTATCCAGATCGCTTCGACGCACTCGACGACGCCACGGCGTGCGTGCGTGAGCTCGCGCTTCGCCGACCGGGAGCAGCGCCGTGAGCACGGCCGCGCTGGTAGCGGCCCTGTTGGTGCCGCTGGCGGCCGCGCTCGGCATCGGGGGCGTTCACCCCGCGAGCCACGCCTTGTTGGCAGCGCTCGCGATCGCTGCGCTCGCACTGCTTGTGATTGCGCGCGCCAAGCAGGGCGCGCCCCTGCGCGTCTCCTGGCTGACGCTGCCATTCGTCGTCTCCACAGCCGCCGGTGCGCTCCTGCTAGTGCCGCTGCCACACGGGCTGCGCAGCGCGCTCTCGCCAGACGGCGCCGAGCGCGCGCTGCGCGCCGCGGAGCTGGTCGGGCCCGAAGCGGCGGCGCTCGTGCGCCCGACGCTCGCCTTCGAGCCGCCCGAGGCTGCGCTCGCGCTGGTGCGCGGCCTCGGCGCGCTCGCGGTGCTACTGGTGGTGACCCAGGTTGCCGGTCGCGCCGGGCCGCGGCGCCTTGCCTACCGCCTGCTGACCGGCGTCGGCGCCGTGGTCTTCGTCGTCGCCGCCGGCCACGCCGTGCTCGGCGTGGGCAAGGTCTGGGGCACCTTCGGCGGCGGTGCAGCGCCGTTCCACGCGCCGCTGGTCAACGAGAACCAGCTCGGCCGGGTGTTCGCGTTCTTCGCGCTGCTCGCGCTCGGCCGCGGGCTCTCCATCCGACGGGGGCCGGAGACGGCGTGGCACGGCGTGGTGGGCGCGCTGTGCGCGCTCGCCGTCATCTTGACCAACAGCCGCGGCGCCGTGCTCGCGCTCGCCGTCGGCGGCGTCGCGCTGGCGGTGCTGTTGGCGTCGCGACGCACGGCTGACGCGCTGCCAAACGCTGGCAAGGTGCTCGGCGCGCTCGCGGCGGTTGCGGTGATCGGCGGCGTCGCGCTCTCGACGGTGGGCTCGAGCCTGGTCGCCGACCTCGCTGCGCTCGATCCCGAGGGCTTGGAGAAGTCGAAGCTGACAATCTGGCGCTCGGCGTGGGAGCTGGCGCGCGAGCATGCTGGCGTCGGCATCGGTCCGGGCGCGTTTGGCGCGGTGTTCCCGAGCAGCCTGGAGATCGGCGAGCTGCGCGGTTCGCGCTTCAGCTACTCGCACGTCGAAAACCTGGTGCTGCAGACCGTGATTGACCGCGGCGTGCCGCTCGCCTGTCTGCTGTTCGCGCTCGTCGCGTGGGCATGCTGGCGCGTGGCGAGCTCGGGCGCCGCTGCCATGTCGCCTGGCGCGGCCGCGGCCGTGGTGGCGCTCATGGTGGGAGAGCTGTTCGACTTCGTCACCGACCTACCCGTCGGGCTCGTGGTGCTCGCCGTCGGGGTCGCCCTGATCGCAGCGCGCGGGCGCGAGCGCGTGCCCTGCCTGGCGCTGCCACCGCGGCGCGCACTGGCGACGGTTGCAGCGCTCGTGGTGGTCTGCGGCCTTGCGCTGCCGGTGGCGCTCGCCGATTGGCGACACCGCGTAGACGAGCGGCTGGCGTCGCTCACCGGCTCAGCTCGCACCGCCGAGCTGGTACGAGCGATGGCGCGCCACCCCTCCGACGGGCAGTACGCCTACGAGATGGCAGTGGCGGCACGACATCGCCGCGACCCGCGAGCCGCGCTGCACGCTGCCGAGCGGGCGCTGTCACTTTGGCCCGCGCACCGCGGCGCCCACGTCGAGACCGCGCGCGCGCTGGCCGCGCTCGGGCGCGTCGAACAGGCGGTGCTCGAGTACCGCGTCGCCTGGCGCTGCGGTTGGTTCGACCAAGAGCTGCAAGACGAGATCCTCGGCCGCTTCCAAGACTGGGCGCGACGTCGCGCCGCGGTGCCCGACCAGGCAGACGCGCTCGCGCACCTGTGCGGCGCACTCGTCGACGCCAAGCACCTCGACGCGCAGCGCTGCCTCGACGAGCTGGCCAACTTGGACGACGCCGTGCCGCATCAGCGCGGCGCGCACATCCGCTTCGCACTCGAGCACGGTGACGTCGAGGGCGCGGTACTGCGCGCCGAGGCCGCCATGCGCGAGGACGCCCCCGATGGCGCGGCGGCGGCGGCGGCGAGCGCGCTCGCCACCAAGGACGGCGTGCCTGCGGCGCTAGCGCGCACCGAGTCCTGGCCGGCGCGCCTCGCCGACGCGCAGCCGCTCTTGTCCTGGCGCGTCGCGGCGGCCGGGCAGATGGGCGACGAGGGCGCCGTGGACGCCGCGCTGGCCGAGCTGCGTCAGCGCGCGCGCACGCCCGCCGCCATCGACGACGCCGACCGCGTGGTGGCGACGGTGCTCGAGCGGCGCGGCCAGGCGGCCGAGGCGCACCGCATCGTCGAGCGGCTCGCCGGCCGCGCGCCCACCGACGTCGAGCTCGGCGTCTGGCAGGCGCGGCTCGAGCGCACGCTCGGCATGAGCAGTCAGGCGCTCGTCACCGCGCGCCGCTTGCAGCGCGCCTGGCCCGACGACGCGCGGGTGCGGGCACTCTTGGTGGAGCTGGAGCCTGGCCGCGTGGCGCCGTAGCCAAATGTCCCAATCGGGATTATTTCTCGCTGCGCGGTGGAATTGTCCCGATCGGGATACTACGCTTCCAGTTGGCGACATTTGTCCCGATCGGGAGCATCACCCATGCGCGTGACGACGACCGGCGAGCTGGGCGCGGCGCTGCGGGCGCGGCGCAAGGAGCGTGCGCTCACACAGGCCCAATTGGCGGACTTGTGCGGCGTCAGCGTGCGCTTCGTATCGGAGGTGGAGCGCGGCCGCCCCACCGCCGGCGTCGGGCTGGTGCTGCGCCTGTGTGCGCGCCTCGGCCTCGACGTAGGCGTGGCGCCCCGGGGCGAGGCGAGCCGATGAACGCGGGGTCCAAGCCTGCGCTGTTCGTCTTCTGGGACGTCGAGCAGGCGCCGATCGGCGAGCTGACGCGACAGGCCGATGGCGCCACGTCCTTTCGCTACCTGCCGGGCGCAGGGGCGCGCCGGCCCATCTCACACAGCCTGCCGCTCGACGACGGTGAGCGGGAGCACCCCGGCACCTTCTTCGAGAACCTGCTGCCCGACGGCATCCAGCGGGAGCGGCTCGCGCGGCGCCTCGGCGTGTCGGACGCGAGCACCTTCGCCATGCTCGAGGTGGTCGGCGGCGACTGCGCGGGCGCGCTGACCGTCGCGCGCTGGCCCCTGGCCGTGCGCGCGCGTGCAACACCGCGACCGCTCGACGAGGCGCTCTTGCGCAAGCTGCTCGAGACCGGCGTGGTGCCGACGGTGGTGAGCGAGGGCCTGCGCCTTTCGCTCGCGGGCGCGCAGGACAAGCTACCAGTGGTGCTGCGCGACGGTACCCTCGCTTTGCCAGAGGGGCGCGCAGCGTCGACGCACATCCTCAAGCTGCCGAACCGCGACTTTCCCGGCCTGGTCGACAACGAGCACTTCCTGCTGGAGCTTGCGCGCGACGCGGGGCTGCCGGTGGTGCGCTCCGTGCGCTGGCCGCTGCCCGCCGCAGGGCGCGAGCGCTTCGGCCTGCTGGTCGAGCGCTTCGATCGCGCGGGCGGGCGCCGGCTCCACCAGGAAGATCTGTGCCAGGCGACGGGCATGCCACCGTCGAGGAAGTACCAAGCCGACAGCGGGCCGAGCCTGCTCGACGTCGTCGCCGTGCTTGACGCCGCCAGCACCGAGCCGCGCGACATCGCGCAGCTGGTGCGTTGGCAGGCATTCAACGTCGCCACCGGCAACAACGACGGACACGCCAAGAACCTGTCGCTGCGGCGGGAGCCCGCGGTGTGTCTGGCGCCCGCCTACGACCTGGTGTGCACGCGGGCGTGGGACTCGCTCAGCAAGGACCTCGCATTCGGGGTAGCGGAGGTGCGCGACGGGGGCGCGGTTGGCCCCGTCGCGTGGAGCAGGTTCGCCGAGGAGGCGCGCGTCGGACGCAGGTTGGTGCTCGATGCGGTCGCGCAGGTGACCACCGCTGTCGCCGAGCGCGCGACCGCGGTGGCGAACGCGGTCATCGAAGCGGGCGCCGACGAGCGGGCGGTGTCGCGCGCGCTCGAGTGCGTGCGCCGTTGCGCGCGACGTGCGCTGCGGCTTGCAGAGCTCGAGCGACCGCCCGTGCGTGCGCCTGCGCGCAGGCGTCCCAAGCGCGCTACGCGGTGACAGCGGCGGGGCGTGGCACCGTCGACGCCGGCGCCGTGCCCTGCTTGCCCTGCCCGCCGAGCGTCGCCTCGGGCAACAACGCGCCGAGCGCGGCGCGCAGCTCGTCGGTGTCACCCCTGTCGGCGGCGGCGAGCAGGCGCCGCACCGCCGCCTCGAGCACGTCGCTGTCGGCCGGCTGCAGCTGGCCGATCAGGATCTTCGGGTGGCGCGTCTTCTCCATCTCCTCGCCGTGCGCCTCGAGCTCCTCGAACAGCTTCTCGCCGGGTCGCACGCCGGTGAAGGCGATCTCGACGTCCTCGAAAGGACGCAGGCCGGAGAGGCGGATCATGTCCTTGGCGAGGTCGACGATCTTGACCGGCTCGCCCATGTCGAGCACGAAGATCTCACCGCCCGCGCCCATGGCGCCCGCTTGCAGCACGAGCTGGGAGGCCTCGGGGATGGTCATGAAGAAGCGCACCATGTCGGGGTGGGTGACGGTGACCGGCCCGCCCTTCAGGATCTGCTCGCGGAAGATGGGGATGACGCTGCCGGCGCTGCCGAGCACGTTGCCGAAGCGCACTGCCAGGAAGTTGGTGTGCTCGAACTGGCGGTCGAGGTCCTGAATCACCAGCTCGGCGACGCGCTTGGAGGCGCCCATCACCGACGTCGGGCGCACCGCTTTGTCGGTGGAGATGAGCACGAAGCACGAGGCGCCGTGCCGACCCGCCGTGCGCGCGAAGGTGCGCGTGCCGACCACGTTGTTCTTGATGGCCTCGCCCGGGTTCAGCTCCATCATGGGCACGTGCTTGTGCGCGGCCGCGTGGATCACCACCTCGGGCCGATGGCGCGCGAACACGGCGTCGACGCGCCTGTCATCACCCACGTCGGCGACGAGCGGCGTGATGACGACGTTCGGGTAGGCGACCTTCAGCTCGCGATCGATCTCGAACAGCGGGCCCTCGGCGCGCTCGACCAAGAGCAGCTCCTTCGGCCCGACGCGCGCCACCTGGCGCGCCAGCTCGGAGCCGATGGAGCCGCCGGCGCCGCTCACCATGACGACGCGGCCGGTGAGGAAGCGTCCGATCAGCTCGTGGTCGAGCTGCACCGGCTCGCGGCCGAGTAGATCCTCCACCTGCACGTCACGGATGCGCGTAACGCTGACGTTGCCCTGCAACAGCTCGAACAGCCCGGGGATGATGCGCACCTTGACCGGGATGCGCTCGCAGATGTCGATGATGCGCCGGAAGTCCTGCCGCGAGGCGCGCGCGATGGTGATGACCACCTGCTCGATGTGCTGGTCGCGCACCAGCCGCGGCAGGTCGACGGTGCCGCCGAGCACCTTGACGCCTTGGATGGAGGAGCCGAGCTTGTCGCGGTCGTCGTCGACGAAGCAGGCGACGTCGAGGTCGCTGTCGGCGCGGCCGACGATCTCGCGCGCGGCCAGGGCGCCGGCGCGGCCGGCCCCGATCAGGATGGTGCGCTTCTTCCTCTTGGTGGCGGCGGCGTTCCGCTTCTCGAACACCTCGTAGAGCGTGCGCCGCACCACGCGCAGGCCGAGCACGCCGCCGAAGGCGAACATGGTGTCCATGACGACGACCGACCAGGGCACGAGCGCGATCTCACGCGGGCCGACGTGAATCAGGCGCACCACGATGAGCGGCACCGCAGCAAGCAGCGTGGCCTTGAGGAAGGCGCCCACCTCGTGGATGCCGACGTAGCGCCAGATGAACGAGTAGACGCCGCACAGCCGCAGCGCGATGAGCTGCACCACCACCACCACGGGCGCCTGGACGAAGGCGCGCGCCCACCAGGAGCGCGGCACGTGAAACTCGAAGCGCAACAGGTAGGCGAGCGCGAACACGCCGAGCAGCACCGCGGCGTCGAGCACGAAGTGCATGGGGCGGCGCAGCAGGAAGCCCCACCAGGGGTGCTTGGCCTCGGTCATTCGCCCTTCGTGTCTCCAGGGGTGGGGAGCGTTCTGTCGCGTCGCGGCGAGCTCCGCAAGGTGGGCTCGGTGCCGGTGGGTTGACTCATACTGCCGGCGACATGACTTTCCGCGCGCGAGGTGGACATGGGGGAGTGGCCGGCAACCAAGGCGAAGCGCGTACTCGCAGCCCTGCTGCGGATCGGCTGGACCGTGAAGCGGCAGACCGGATCTCACCGCGTTTTGGCGCGGACCGGGTTCGCGGACGTCACGTTCGCGTTCCACGACGATGTCGAGATCGGCCCGGCGATGCTCCGGCGCATCGCGAAACATACGGGGCTCAAGCCCCACGATCTTTAGGCCCCGACGACGAACAGCTCGCTGACGTCGGGCGCCAACTCACCATGCTCGAGCCGGTCCGCGATGACTCGAAGGGCAAGTGCCTCGACCTTGCGCACCGCCTCTTCTCGCGTCGCGCCATAGGCGAGCGCGCCGGGGAGCGCGGCGATCTCCGCGATCCAACGGCCATCTTCTTCGCGGCCAGTGTCGACGTCAAAGCGAGGCATCGAGCGATCGTGGCATTCCGCGCTTGGGCAGGCAAGTGCGGCAGGGCGTGCCATGTCCAAGGCGTTGCCGCTCCGCTATAGGGCACGGCTGATGGTCGCGGCTTCGGCACCCCTCCTCGAGCAACAGACGCGCATCCGGGCCGCCGTGGCACGACATGCCGATCGCTTGCCCTGGCGGCGTCGGAGCATAGCGCGCCGCGCCAAGCGCGCCATCGACCTCGCGCTCGGCACCGTCGCGACCGGCGCCGCGCTGCCCCTGATGGCCGCCGTCGCCGCCGCCGTGCGCGTCACGAGCCCCGGCCCTGTGGTGCTCAAACAACAGCGCGTCGGGCTCGACGGCGAGCTGTTCACCATGTGGAAGTTCCGCTCGATGCGCGCCGACGGCGCCGACGGCCAGGCACAAGGCCGAGGCGAGGTGACGCGCGCCGATCCGCGGCTCACCCCCATCGGCGCCAAGCTGCGCGACTGGCGCCTCGACGAGCTGCCGCAGCTCTTCCACGTCGTCAGCGGCAAGATGAGCCTGGTGGGACCGCGGCCCGATCTGCCGGTCAACCTGCCCGCCTACCGCGACGAGGATCTGGTGCGCTTCGCCATGCCGCCGGGCTGCACCGCGTGGACGCTGACGCGCGGCCTGTTCGACAACGACTGGGCGACCCGGCAGGCGATCAACGCGGAGTACGTGACACGGTGGAGCTTCTGGCTCGACGTGAAGATTCTCGCCGGCACCCTGGGCGTGATGCTGCGGCAGCAGGCGACGGCACCGGCGGTGGGCGAGGTCCCCGGACAACCGGCGGTGAGGAGAGAGACATGACGGACGATCGTCGCGGCGGTTACCGAGGCACCAACGTGCGGCTGCGCGCGCTCGAGCGGGGTGACCTCGAGGACCTGCGCGCCATGGTCAACGACCCCGAGGTGATGCGCTTCTCGAACAGCTATCGCCCCATCAGCGACGTCGAGCAGGCTGCCTGGCTCGAGGGCGTGGTCAAGAACGGGAGCGCGGTGTGGTTCGGCATCGAGGACGCGCGGCGCGGCGCCTCGCGCCTGGTCGGCACCTGCTGCCTGGTGGACATCGACCCGATCGGGCGCAAGGCCGAGCTGCGTGTGCGCCTGGGCGACCCCGACTCGTGGGGCGGCGGGCTCGGCACCGAGGCGTGCGCGTTGTTGGTGCAGCACGGCTTCTTGGAGGTGAACCTCGAGCGCATCTGGCTGCGCGTGTTCGACCACAACATGCGCGCGCTCAGGCTGTACGAGAAGCTCGGCTTCGTCGTCGAGGGGCGGCTGCGCCGGCACGACTGGGTGGGCGGCGACCGGCGCGACACCGTCATCCTCGGTCTCTTGCGCGAGGAGTGGCGGGGCGCTCAACCCAAGGCGGCGAAGAAGAGGAAGGCGTGATCGTCTCGATCCACCAGCCGCAGTTCCTGCCGTACCTTGGGTTCTTCCACAAGGTCGCGCACAGCGACCTGTACGTGGTGCTCGACGACGTGCAGTTCCTGGAGCGGGGGCATCAGCACAGGAACGAGATCAAGATGCAGACGGGCAAGCAGTGGCTGACCGTGCCCGTCGTGCAGGACCGAGGGCAGCTCATCAAGGACGTGCGCATCGACGAGGGCACGAACTGGCGCCGCAAGCACTGGGCGGCGCTCGAGAGCAACTACCGACCGGCGCCGTTCTGGCGAGAGCTGTCGCCCGGGCTCAAGGCCGTGCTGGTCGAGGGCGGGCACACCAAGCTCGCTGCCCTCGACGTCGACTTGCTGCGCTGGGCGTTCGGTGCGCTCGGCATCAAGACGCCGATCCGCTGGTCATCAGAGCTCGGCGTGCAGGGTGAGCAGACGGCGCGGCTCGTGAGCGTGTGCAGGGCCGTTGGCGCGAGCGTGTACCTGTCGGGCCAGGGCGGGCGGCAGTACATGGAGCTCGGGCAGTTCGAGGCTGCCGGCGTCGAGGTGCGGTTCCAGGAGTTCGCGGCGCCGAGCTACCCGCAGCAGTTTGCGCAGCTCGGGTTCATTCCGAGCCTCGCGGTGGTGGACGCGCTGTTCAACTGCGGGGGCGAGGGAGTGCGGGCGGTGATCTGGTGACGGGCCACCCCATCGCGTCATTGCTCCCGGATCGTTCAGCTCAGCGTCGGTAGGAGCGCACCTCGACGCGATCCGCCTCCAGGTCGTCGTGCCGACGGCTGTAGGTGAACACGCCGCGGCGGTCGGAGAGCGCGAGGGACACGGCCTGCTCGTTCGCAGCGTTTCCTGCGAGCACCGCGCCGTCGAGCGGCGCCACCTGCCCTGTCGTGAGCAACAGGGTCGCCGCATAGAGGTCGCCGCGCCGCTCGGTCGGGTCATCGCGGAAGTCCTGCCACGCGATGACGAAGCCGTTGGGAATGGCATCGACATCGACGCCGGTCTGCTTGCCCGCGGCGCCACAAATGAGGATGCCGTCCGCGTCGAGAACGGGGTTGGCTGCGCCGAGATCGAGGCGCGCCGCGTAGACGTCCCGGTTGCCGGCGACCCGCTGATCGGTCCACGCCACAAGGGTGCCATCGCCGCTGGTCGAGACACGGGGGCGCTCCTGAAGACCGGGAGCGCCGGCGATGACGACGCCGTCCGCGTCGAGCACCAGCCCGGCCTCCGTGATGCGCGCACCGATGATGTCCCGGTCGCCGCCGTCACGCGAGTCCTGCCACACGACGAGGTAGCCGCCGCTAATCGGGTCGAACGCTGCGTGCGGCAGTACCTGGTCGTCGGGGGCGACCGCGACCGCGAAGTTGGCGGCGATGGCCGCGCCGGCGCGATCGAGCACACTGGCGCGGATGTCGAACGTGCCGTCGCGGCGGTCCTGCCATGCCACCAGGTAGCTGTCCGTGCCGACCGCCACGGTCGGCACCACCTGCATGCCGGTGCCGACCGCGATCGGTACCTCGGCGACGACCGTGTTGCCGACGGTGTTGACCACCGACGCGTAGACGTCGCCGTCGAGGCCGGCGCGTGTGTCGGACCAGGCCAACAGCGCCCGCCCGTTGGCGGGCGTGGTGATCGATGGCGTGGTCGCGCTGCCGAACGAGCTGCCGCCGATCGGGGAGGTGCCACCGATGGCGCGCCCGTCGTTGTCGAGGTGGCGCGCGTGAATGCGAAAGCCGGGGCCGGTGCCGCTGTCGGACCAGACGACCAGGAAACCACCCTCGCGCGAGACGATGGCGGGCTCCTGCTGGCGATTGAAGCCCATGCTCACCGGGATGCCGCCGGCGTCGAGCACCACCCCCGCGGCGGTCACGCGGGCCGCGAACGCGTCGGCGCCGGCGCCACCGCGCTGGTCCTGCCACACGGCCAGCGCCTCACCCAACGACGACACCGAAACGTCCGGCAGCAGTTGTGGGCGCGGCGCACCACCTATCGCCGCCATCTCGCCGACCGGGACGCCAGTGTCGCTCGTCATCTGCAACAACACGTCCTCCTCACCGGGGATACCGCGGTGCCATGTGACGGCGCAGGCGCCGCCGCCGCAAGCGACGCGCGCCCACGACTGCCGCTGATCGGGCGGCGCGACCGCGATTGGGATGCCGCCGGCCGTACCGGTCAGGTCAAGCGGCACGCCGGCGGTAGTCACCCGGGTGACGTGGATGTCGTAGATGCGCAAGATCAAGCTGAAGGCGAGCAGGTAGGAGGAGCCGCTCCACGCCACGCTCGGGTACATTCGGAAACCGTCGCCTACCGACAGCGGGAGCGACACCGCGTCGACGATCGCGCCGGCGGACGAGACGCGTACGCCGCGAATCGCGACGCTGTCCTCGTCCCAGGCCACGAGCCAATCGCCGCCGGGCACGTGCGCAACGTCTGGGTGATCGTCGACGGTCGGACCGCTGGACAGCGCGCCCAGGGGCGTCACCATCCTGCCCGGCCCCACCACGGCGGCCGCAATGTCCCCACTCGCGGTCCACGCCACCAACGCCCGGTCGGCGTCGGCGTCGACGGTCGGCGCGCGCTCGTCCGCGCCGGTCGCCGCCACCACGAACGGGGGCCCGACGACGCCGGCGCCGCTCACCGTCACCCCGTAGATGTCGTCGCCACCGCCGCGGTCGTCGGTCCACACGACGAGCCAGCCCGCGCCGAGCGCCGCGACGCTCGCCTCTTGCTGCGTGCCGAGCGCAGTGGCAATTGGAAGCGGCGCCGCATCGAGCAACGTGCCGTCGGTGGCGACGCGCGCGCCGAAGAGGTCCGTCGAGCGACCGTTGCGTGAGTCGGTCCACACAACCAGCGCGTCGCCGGCGCCGCGCGCGACCACCGGCGCCTCGTCGGCGTAGCCCGACGGGCCGACCACCGGACCGTCGACGTCCAGCTCAGGGCCGATCTCCGGGTCGAGCAGGGCCGGAAAGGCGCTGGCGGCGAGCAGGACCTCCGGCACCGTCAGCCGTAATCCTCCGTCGACAACGGCAGGCGCGAGGAGCGTCACCACGCCGTCGGCGTCGATCCAGCGCGCGCCGCCGTAGCGCACGCCGCGACCGGTGGTCGGCTCGACGAACCCGAGGCCGGGCCGCCCGTCCGGCGCCGCGGCGAGCAGGCCGGCGACGCCGACCTCGACGACGAGGTCGCCGCCGGTGGGCGCCTGCGCCCACTGCCAGCTCTGCGCGACGAAGTCGCCGTGCGGCGCCAACCGTTCGGTGGCGACGCCGCGATCGATGACAACTACGTCACCGTCGAGCGTGATCGAGTTGGAGGTCGCGGGTACCCCGAGCAACGCGCGCGTCTCGAAGGCGCCGCGCGGCAGCTCGTCGTCGAGCGAGATGACGTCGACGCGGGCCCCCGAGACCCGAGCCGCCACGCTGGCACTGCTCGGCTGCTTGGGCGTCGAGTCGACGAATCGGTCGGCGCCTGGCTGCAACGACGCCTCGCCAGGCGCGCCGGGCAGGGTCGCGCCGTCGCAGGCGCACACGAGGCCGAGCAGCAGGGACAGGTGGCGCTTGGATCCGGTCACAGTGACCCCCCGGTCCCCGGATCATGACCGCCAGCGCGTGATTCTGCGACTCCTACACCGGCCACAACAAGACTGCCGGGGACAGCCGTCCGGTGCGCTCAAGCTCAGTCACTTGCGTACGTAGCCCTGGCGGTTGTCGGACGCGCGGCGCGAGGCGCGCTCCGGGTAGTCCCACCCCGGGATCTTCTCGCCGACGTACATCACCGCCCGGGCGACTGCGCTGAACGGCGGCAGCCCCGTGAGGCGAAGCGGCAGGAACGGCGCGCGGTTCACGATCGGCAGCGACCAGCGGAACATCTTCTTGGTCGCGAAGCCGGCGTACTCGCAGGCGTGCCGGATGGTGCCCGGAGTGAACGCGTTCACGTGGTCCGGGTGGTCCCCGAGGAAGACGTCGCGGAACTTCGGCAGCGGCAGGCGACCAAGCCACGGCAGCGGCGCAAGCACTGGCGTCTCGAGGAGCAAGAGGCCGCCGGGCTCGAGCAGGCTGTTGAGCTTGCGCAGGAAGACATGGGGCGCGTCAAGGTGCTCGATGATGGCGGAGCACCAAACCGCGTCGGCCCGCGGCAAGTCGGCGAGGTCGTCGTGGACGAGGTCACGCGCGTGGGCGTCGAGGCCGATAGCCCGCGCGAACGCGATCTTCTCCTTGTCGATGTCGATGCCGAATGAACCCGGGCCGCAGCGCACCAGGTGCGCGCCGTAGCCGCAGCCCGCGTCGCAGACCCGGCGCCGGTCCAGGTGGAACTCTCGAGCCATGGCCTCGAACATGCGGTCCTTGGCCCGCGCGCCCGAGAAGCACGCGTCGAAGATCGCGCGGTTCCGCTCCGGCGAGAAGCTGCCCGATTTGACGACGTGCTCGCGCAATTGCTCTTCCGACCTGATGCTCTCGGTGCCGCTCACATACACTCCGTTGCGCCAGGCGCATTCTGCCACGAGCGCACCGTTTCCGTCCCGGCCTAGTATTCAGGGTGAGGCGCGAGGCGCGCCGATCGACTCGAGGACGCCGAGGCGACCGGCTGCCCGCAGGCGGTCGATCAGCCACTCCGAGCCGCGCGTCGTGAGGTGCTCGTCGTCCCACTGGATCGGCTCGTCCTCGATGGTGGCGACGCACGAGCCGTCGCCGCACAGCTGCTGGAAGACCGACGCGTAGGCCACGCCATGGGCAGCGGCGACCTCTCGGATCGTCGCGTCGATAGCGCCGGTGTCCTTGCTCCTGAATCCGTCGATGGGCGCGCCGCGGGTGCGCAGCAGCATGGGCACAGTCTCGCGATACTCGACGATCGGGCCGAACACCAGCACGCGATCGTTCAGCTCACGGAGGCGGTCGAGGGTGGCATCAAGAGCATCCGCGTCGCCCACCTCCCAGGCCGCGGACAGCAGGATGGCGTCGAAGCGATGGTGCCCGAGGATCTCGGCGAAGCGCTGCCGGTTGAGCCGCTCGCAGTCGGGTGCGTTGGCGCGTGTCACGACGCCGAGGAGCGGGCGGCACCCGCCAGCCGAGATCGCGATGAAGTTGACCTCCGGAAAGGCGCGAGCGAGCCCCGGCAGCAGATGGTCGGCATGGCTATCACCGAGCAGCAGGGCG
This sequence comes from Deltaproteobacteria bacterium, assembly GCA_016177705.1. GTDB lineage: Bacteria > Myxococcota > UBA727 > UBA727 > VGSZ01 > JACOUT01. The sequence continues at coordinate 555,343 of JACOUT010000004.1, read as the reverse complement.
TTCGCCTTGGGCTTGAGGCACCGCTCGGCGAAGTTGGCCACCTCGTCGAAGCACTTGTAGCGCCGTACCGTGGAGCGCGACCGCTCACCGAGCTCCTCCATGCTCGTGAGCTCTGTAGCGCTGATGCCGAAGCGCTGGGGCACGCCGGCGGTCACATGGATGACCAGGCCGCCAACGACCGCGACCGTCATCACGCAGGCGGCGCCGACGAAGGTGCTGCGCAGCCGGGCCCGCGCCTTCTCGCTGCGAAATGGCTGTTCCACGAAGCGCCACGACAGATAGGCGAGCGCGAGCGAGCCCACGATGATCAGCACTTGATCGGCGGTCCCGAGCTGCGAGCGATAGCCGCGCACGAAGACGATGATCGGCCAATGCCAGAGATAGAGTGAGTAGGAGATCTCCCCAACCACCACCAACGGACGCCACTGCAGCGAGCGATGGATGACCGTGGCCGTGTCCCTGCGGGTGGCGATGATCAGCGCGGCGCCAAGGCACGGCGGGATCGCCGCGACGCCGGGGAACGGCGTCGCATCGTCGTAGCCAACAACGCTGCCGAGGATCATGCACAGACCGGCGGCTGCCAGCGTCGTGCGCACACCTTCGCTCGAGATCGCGCGCCGCGCGCCGACCGCGAGCAGCGACCCTAGCAACAGCTCCCACGCGCGGTGCGGTACCAGGTAGAACGCCACCGTTGGCTGGCGTTGGACACCGTCGACCGCGAGCGCGAGCGAGGCGGCAGCGACCACGAGCAGCCACGGCAGGTAACGTCCCGAGGCGAACCGCTTGATCGCCAGGAGCGCCGGCGGCAGCAGCAGGTAGAACTGCTCCTCGACGGACAGCGACCAGGTGTGCAGCAGCGGCTTGGTGTGCGCTGCTCCCTCGAAGTAGCCCGACTCGCGCCAGAACAGGATGTTCGAAGAGAATGCTGTCGTCGCGACGATGCTTTGCCCGAAATCGCGGAATGCCGCGGGCAGCAGCACGACGGCCCCGACGATCGTGGTGGCGGCAACCACCGCGAACAGCGCGGGGAAGATGCGCAGCACGCGTCGCTGATAGAAACGCGCCACCGAGAACCGCCCGCGCTCGATCTCGCCGCTGACGATGCCGGTGATCAGGAAGCCTGAGATAACGAAGAACACGTCGACGCCGACGAAACCGCCGCCGGCTCCGACCACGTGCGCGTGGTAGAGCAAGACCGAAAGCACGGCGACGGCCCGTAGGCCGTCGATGTCGGCGCGGTAGTTCATGACCAGACCGGCACGTCAGAACTGAAAGTAGATGAAGGGTGAATGGCCGAGCGGCGAGAACAACAGCGCCACCAAGAGCGCGGCGAAGCAGGCGACCATGTGTGCGGGCCTCGAAAGCTCGAGCCAGGTGGATCCAGGTCGCGCTGCCTCGACGCCATGTAGCGTCGCGGCGACCGCAAGCAGCAGCAGCGTCTGTACGTGCGGCCATGACGCGCCGCCGGAGCCGAGGCCGATCAACTTGCTTGCGACGACCTCGGCCGTGGCCATGTCGGGCGAGCGGAACGGGACCCAGCAGAGCGTGACGAACACGAAGGTCCCCGCCCAGCCGGCGAAGCGCAGCGGGAGCGAATCCGATCGCGTCGGTCCCAAAGTCTCGAGCCACCACTTGTGGACCGCGAGCGCCGCGCCGTGCAACGCACCCCACAGGACGAAGGTCCAGTTGGCGCCGTGCCACAACCCGCCGAGGAGCATGGTCAACGCGAGGTTGAGATAGGTGCGCAGCCGCCCCCGCCGGTTCCCTCCCAACGAAACGTAGAGGTAGTCGCGCAGCCATGACGACAGCGACATGTGCCATCGCCGCCAGAAGTCGGTGATGTTGTTGGCGAGATACGGGTGGCGGAAGTTCTCCGGGAACTCGAAGCCGAACACCCTGGCGAGGCCCACAGCCATGTCGGAGTACGCGGAGAAGTCGAAGTAGATCTGGGCCGAGTACGCGAACACACCGAGCCACGTCGTCGCAGTGGAGAACGCGGCGGGTGCCCCGAACACCTGGTCGGCGCACACGGCGAAGGTGTCTGCGAAGAGCACCTTCTTGATGAAGCCGCGCATGAAGCGGCTGCCCCCTTCGTTGAGGTTCGCCATGCGCAGCGGGTGCTCGCCCTCGAGCTGGGGCATGAAGTGGCTGGCGCGCACGATGGGGCCGGCGATCAGGTGCGGGAAAAAGGTCATCGAGAACGCGAAGTCGCCGAAGCGCCGCGTCGCCGGGAACTGCCCCCGGTAGACATCCAAGGTGTAGCTCATCGCCTGAAACGTGAAGAACGAGATGCCGAGCGGCAGCACGATGTCGAATCGAGCGTCCCGGGTGGTGCCGAGCACCGCTATCAGGTTGTCGGCGAGGAAGTTCGCGTACTTGAAGAACGCGAGCAAGCCGAGGTTATAGCTCACCGATGCGAGCAGCCAGAGACGACGCGCGCGCGCGGACGGCGCGTCCGCGATCTTCAACGCCAGGTGGAAGTCGACGAACGCGCCGACCAAGATGAGCAGGCAGAACCGCCAGTCCCACCATGCGTAGAACAGGAAGTTCGCCGCCATCAGCACACTGCGGCGCTGGGACTCCGTACGCGCCACACGATAAGCCGCGAGCAGCAGCGCCAGGAACGCGAGGAACTCGGCGCTCGAGAAGATCAGGGGCGGCTCCCGCGGAGGGACGCGGCAAGCTCGCGCGCAATCACCGCATGACCTCGGCGGTTGAAGTGACCCTCTCCGAGGATCGAGTTGGCGAAGCCAGTGCCCGGCTGTCCACTCTCAGCGAAGTCCGCGCACAGCGCGTCGGTCGAGTCGACCAGCGGTATGCCGAGCTCGGAGATCATGTGCCGAAGAACCGCGCCCCGCTCGGCGCAGACGTCGACGCAACCGGCCCGGTAGCTCAAGCGCGGCAGGTAGAGCGCGGTCATCGCCGGTGCCTGCTGCCGCATGCCCGCGATGAGCGAACGCACGGCGTCGACGGTCCACGCTTCGGGGAGGCTGCCGCACGCGGGCTCCGCGGGCGGGGGACCGCGGAAATGGGCCCGCAGCCTCTTCGCCTGCTCCGCGGCAAGGAGCCCGGCGCGACGCACCACGTGCGTCGCGAGCGCCGACGAGCGCATCACGCGGCGCGCTATCGCCCGGGCGGCGCCGACCTCGAGCTGGCGCGCAGGCAGCTCGACCGCGAACCCGGTCGGCGTTCGGACCAAGTGAATGCGGTGGTCCTCCTGCAGATCGTCAAAGTCGCCGCCGCCGAGCTGCAGCACGACGTGGTCCGGCCGCAGTCGGTCAGCGATGTCCCGCAGGTAGGCCGCATAGTTGACCGGCGACCAGCCAGCGACGCCGGCGTTCTCGACGTCGACGTCGAGCAGCGGCTCGAGGCGGTTGGCGAATGACTCCTCGAGCGGAACCTCGCGCGCGGCCGTCTGCGAGTCCCCCAGCACCAGCACGCGCCGACGTTCGCCTGCAGGTCGAGGCTCAACGTCGACGTGCCCGAGGCTGTTGAGGCGGCCGTTGAAGTAGCCCTCCTCCGACTGCACCAGCGACGCGCCGGGGCGACCGATCTTGCCGTAGCGCGGATCGAACTCGTAGGGCAGCGGACCGGCGAGCGCGAAGCGGAGTACCAGCTCGGTCACGAGCAGTACGACCACGAACCCGATCAGGGCACGAGTCAGCACCGAGATCACTTCCCGCTTGCTACCGGATGGTGCCATGTCTGGGTTCTTGTCCGGCTACCGAGCGCGGCGGCAGGCGAGGACGATGTCGATGACCTCGTCCTGCTCCACAGTCGTCAACTGCGAGCCGCTCGGCAAGCACAGCCCGCGCGCGAACAGGTCGGCGCTCACCGCACCGCCGACGGCGCGGCACTCCCTAAACACCGGCTGCAAATGCATCGGCTTCCACACCGGACGCGCCTCGATGTCCTTGGCAGCGAGCGCAAGGCGCACATCCTCGCGCGAAGCCCCGAACGCTCGCCCGTCGATGGTCAGGCAGGTGAGCCACCGCGTCGAGCGACCGAAGGGAGCCTCGGGCATGAAGGTGACGCCGGGCAGGTCGCCGAGCGCCTGACGGTAGCGCTCGAACACCGCGCGACGCGCCGCCACCCGTGCGTCGAGCACGCGCAACTGTCCACGGCCAATGGCCGCGCTGATGTTCGACAGGCGGTAGTTGAACCCGATGGTCGAGTGCTCGTAGTGCGGCGCCGGATCGCGCGCCTGCGTCGCAAGGAAGCGCGCCCGTTTGACCAGTGCCTCGTCGTCGGAGACCAGCATGCCGCCGCCCGACGTGGTGATGATCTTGTTGCCGTTGAACGAGAACACGCCGAGCTTGCCGAAGGTGCCGCAGCGCTTGCCTCGATAGTCGGCGCCGAGCGCCTCGGCGGCGTCCTCGATGATGGGCACGTCGAAGCGCGCACAGGCCGCGCGGATCGGATCCCAGTCGGCGCTCTGGCCGTAGAGGTCGACGACGATGGCCGCCTTGGGCAGCTTGTCGTGCCGCGCGCAGCGCTCGAGCTCCTCGGCGAGCAGCGCCGGGTCCATGTTCCAGGTGGCGCGCTCGGCGTCGATGAAGACGGGCCGCGCCCCCTCGTAAACGATGGGGTTGGCGCTGGCCGAGAAGGTCAAGGACGAGCAGATCACCTCGTCATCACGCTGCACGCCGAGCATGCGCAGCGCCAGGTGGATGGCGCCGGTGCCCGACGACAGCGCGGCCGCGTGGCCGACCCCGACGTAGCCGGCCAGCTCGCGCTCGAAGGCGTCGACGTGCGGGCCGAGCGGCGCGATCCAGTTCTGCGCAAAAGCCTCCTGGATGAGCGAAAGCTCGTCTCCCCCCATGTGCGGTGACGACAGGTAGATGCGCGGCACGGTCAGCTCCTCCTCGTGATCGGGCGGGCAGGAACGCCCACCACCGTCGTCGACGGCGGCACATCGCGCACGACGGTGCCGCCCGCACCGACGATCGACCAGGCACCGACCCGTCGCTTGGGAGCGACGGCTGCGCCCACGCCGATCAAGGCACCAAGCTCGACCGTCACGTCGCCGGCCAAGCGCGCGCCGGGCGCGACGTGCACGAAGTCACCGACGATGCAGTCATGGTCGACGCTTGCGCAGGTGTTCACGATGACGTGGGCGCCCAGCCGCGCGTCGGCTTGCACGACAGCGCCGGCGCACACCAAGGTGCCCACGCCCAGCACCGACCCCTCGGCGACGGTGGCGGCGGGGTGCACGCAGCTCGTCCACGGGCCCACGAGCTTGCCGGCCAATCGTTGCCGCAGGTGGTTGTCGCCGACGCCGAGCAGCAGCTCGGCACCGGCAGGGAGGTCATCCTCGGCGACGAGCGGCACACCGAGCAGGTGCCCGGTTGGCTCCGACCTGTCGCGCACGGCACAGCCGATCACGGTGCGGCCCGCGGCGCGCAGCGTCGCGATCACCACCTTGGCGTGGCCTCCGGCGCCGACGACCACCACCGGCCTGCTCATCGCCCACCTCCGAGCTGCTCGAGCCACGCGCGGCAGCCGCCTGTGACGTCGTAGCGCGCCACGAAGCCGAGCGCCCGCAGCGACGCGGTCGACACCGACGCCTGCTGACGCGGGCCGGCAGCGCCCTCAATCACGATCTCCGCCTTCGCACCCGTCGCGTCGAGCATGGCGCGCGCGGCGTCCGCCAGGCGCGTCAGCACGCCGGACGCGACGTGGACGACCTCGCCGTCGAAGCTCAGCCGCTCGATCAGCAGGCGTACTGCGGCGGTGAGGTCATCGACGTACAGGTAGTCGGTGGTCGCGTCGCGGTCGCCGGTGAGGCGAATGGTGCCCGACGGTGCCTGGCGCAGCACCGCCGGGAACAGGCGGCCGGCGAACATGCCGGGCCCAAAGACGTAGCTCGGGCGTGCGACGGCGTAGCGCAGCCCCTGTGCTCGGCGCGCGCACAACGCCTGCTCCGCGACCAGCTTCGAGAAGCCGTAGGCGGTGTCTGGCTCCACGTCGTCGACCTCGCGCGCGCCGCCCCGGAGGGCGAGCGGCCAGATATCGGCCGACGAGATGAGCAACAGACGGGCCCCCACGCCCTGCGCGGCGCTCGCGACGCCGCGCGCGACCGAGAGGCTGCCGCGCAACAGCTCGACGTCGTTGGCGGCGTCCTTGACGCCGAGGCCCGCAGCGCACACCACCACGTCGTCGCGTTGCAGCGCGCGGCCGAGTCGCTCGAGCGGCGTCACGAGGTCGACGGTCGCCGACGCGCGCCGACCGACACCGAGCACCGCCGTGTCCGCGCTGCGCAGCGCCGATACCAGCGCCCCCCCGAGGAAACCACCGGCGCCGACCACCACCACGCGCGCCGCTACAGGCACGTGCGCTCCACGCCGGCGGGCGTGCCCCGGCCCCCTTGGGCGATCTCGTCGAAGGCGGCGCGCGGCACCACCAACTCTGCCCAGTGACGCAACACCACGGCGTCGGTGCGTAGCGCCCCGCCGTAGCTCATGCCGCGGTGTCGCTTGAGGTAGCTCTCGACCGGGTTGAAACCGAGCTCGGCACACAGCGGCGTCGTGCCCGAGAAGCGCGCGTTGATCTCGAAGAGCTTGGGCTGGCCGTCATCGAGCCGGAGCTGGAAGTTGCACGAGCCGTTGGTGCCAAGGGCGCGGGCCGCGGCCAGCACGTACTGCTCGATGCGCTCGTCGCGCAGCGGCACTACGCGATAGGTGTCGCCGGCGCGCAGCCAGCGCTGCAGGATGCCGACCGACGAGGCCTCGCCGCGGCACATCACCACCGTGCAGGTGAACTCGCTGTCGTCGCTGCCGAGGTGCTCTTGCAGGACGATCTCGTCGGACCGCGCCAGCGCGCGCGCGAGCTGCGCCTGATCGCGCACGATCTCGAGCCCGATCGACCGGCAGCCGATGCGCGGCTTGACCACGAGCGGAAACGCCAGCGCGCCGGCCTGCCACTCATCGCGCAGCAGCGTGCGCGGGAACGCGAGGCCGTGCCGCTCGAGGAAGCGCGCGGTCTCGCGTTTGTCGTCGGCGACGCGCACCGCTTCGGGCGAGGCGATGACCACGTGCGCGCCGCACTCGGCCTCGATGCGTGCCGCGTTGTCGGCGCAAACCGACAGCTCGACGTCGGTGCCGGGCAGGTAGTAGTCGATGCGCTCCTCGCGGCACAGCCGCACGAGCGCGTCGACGTAGTCGGGCGCCGACGCGCGCGGGATCAGGCGCGCGACGTCGCCGGCATAGAGCCCGGCCGCCCACGGGCTCATGTCGGCGGCGATCACCGAGATGTCGAGGTCGCGGATCATGCGAAGCGCCTTGATCACGCCCTCGCCCACACCGCCGCCCGCGCCCGTCACCAACACCCGAATCATCGCGTGCCCCCGACCGCGGCCCCGGCGCCGTGGAACTTGAGGATCTCCCGCTGCGTCGCGGTCGACAGGCCGCTCTGCTCCACGTCGGCGCGGTGCGCCGCCTCGTCGTAGGCGACCTCGAGGATCCGCCAGTCGTCGCCGTCGAGCAGCGCCACCGTCGACACGCCCACGGCATCGCGCGGTTGGCCGAGCGAGCCCGGGTTCACCAAACGGACGCCGCCGAGCCGGAGGTCGAAGCTCCGGTGCGTGTGCCCGAAGACGCCCACTCGGCAGCCAAGCACTTCGAGGGCCGTGGCGGCGCGCTGGCGTTCGCCCTCGCCGTTCAGGTAGGTCCAATCGCGCGGCGCGAACGGGTTGGCGTGAGCAAACAGCACGTCGCCGGTGCGCCACTGCTCGCGCCACGGGAACATGACCTCGAGCCGGGTGGACCCGAGGCGCGCCGCCGTCCAACGAGCGCTCTCCTGGATCCACCCGTGCACCTGTGCGACGTAGCCCTCCACGCCTCGCTGCAGTTCGAAGTAGAGCTGGTCGTGGTTGCCGACGAGAAACTCCGTGGGCCACCGGCGCGAGGCTGCGTGCACGCGCTCGAGCACCTCGAGCGGCCGGCAGCCGTAGCTCAGCAGATCACCGAGCATCACCAGGTGGTCGATGCGCTCGTGCTCGAGGCGCGTCAGGGCAGCGGCGAGGGCGTGCTCGTTGCCGTGAACGTCGCTGACGACGCCGATCCTCACGCGAGCCCCTTGGTCGTCAGCAGCTCACGGTAGTGGCGCTCCACGGTGGCGAAGATGCGCCGCTCGTCGAAGCGTTCGCGTGCGAGGCGCCGACCGCCCTCGCCGAGCCTGCGCCGCGATTCCTCGCTTGAGAGCAACGCCTCGAGCGCGCGCGCGAGCGCGCCCGCGTCCTTTGCCGGCACCAGTATGCCGTTGACGCCCTGCTCCACCGCCTCGCGGCACCCGCGGATATCGGTGGCGACCACGGGCACCCCCATGGCGGAGGCCTCCATCGGTACCCGCGGGAAGCCCTCACGCCACGACGGCAGCGCACAGACGTCCATGGCGGCGTAGAGGCCGGGCAGGTCATCGCGCCAGCCCGTGAACACGCACAGGTCGCCCACGCCCGCGGCCTTGGCGTCGTCGCGCGTGAGCGCGTCGCCCTTGTGACTGTCGGTCTCTCCCACGATAAGCAGCTTGATGCGCGGGAAGCTCTTGCGCAGCTCACGCAAGGCGGCCCATAGCTCGCGGACGCCCTTCTCCTCGACCAGCCGCCCCACGAAGCCGACGACCAGATCGTCGGCGGCAAAGCCGAGCGAAGCGCGCGCCCGGGCGCCGTCGGCGTCAGTGCTCGCCGGTTCGAAGCGGGTGACGTCGATGCCGTTGCCGAGGTGCTCGATATCGTCGCGCGCGCACAGGTGCTCGCGCACCGCGGTCTCGAGGTCTTCCTTGCTCTGCGACAGGATATCGTCCGAGCACGAGGCTGCCACCTGCTCCAAGAGCACGTAGAAGCGCCGCTTCAACAACGGCGTGTCGTCCTGGAAGTAGAAGCCGTGGATAGTGTTGACCACTATCGGCACACCAGCCAGGCGCGCCGCGAGCTGGCCGAGCAGACCGGGCTTCGCGTTGTGCGTGTGCACGATGGTGAGCTTCTCGCGCTTCATCACCCGCGCCAGGTCGAACACGGCGCGCAGGTCATCCAGCGGCGTGAACGCGCGCTGCATCGGCACCGGCACATGGCGAATGCCGTGCTCCTCGAGCCAGGCGACGTGCGGACCCGGTGACGAGATGCCGATGACGTCGAAGCCAACGCGCTGCAGGTGCTGCAGTTGATTGCCGAGCAGGTAGCGCAGCGACAGGTCGATGGTGCAGACATGCGCCACGCGCACGGCGCCAGGGCGCCAGCCGAGGCGCCGCTTATCGGCGCGGGCGCCCTGCCCGTCCAGCGCCATCAGCGCCGACCTCGCACGAGCACGAACGCCTCCGCCGCCATCATGCCCATCTGCGCGCCACGGTAGCGCGCCAGGTGCTCGGCCGCCTCGACGCTGCGCGCGTCCGGGAACGGACGAAGCTGGCTCCGGTAGGCCGCGAGCGCGCGCAGCTTCTTGTCGAGCGTGGTGCTGACGTCGACCCATACGTTGGGGACGAAGCCGGGCTCCACGCCGGCCGCGTTCCAGCCGGTCTCCGACAGCACCTCGTAGGCGTAGATCTCCTGAATGCCGCGGCCGACGTCGTGCACCGGCCGCCAGGCGACGCTGGCCGCGTCGAACACCTCGCGGTGATCCTTGTGCAGATCGAAGGGGTGCGGCACGAACAGCACCTCGGGGCGCGCGCGCTCGACGAGCAACTGCACCGAGCGGTTGAGCGCGTGCTTCGGCAGGTCGGCGAGCAGCACCGCGGGCTGGTTGTCGAACCACAGCTCGCGCACGCCGAGCGCGTCCATGGCGACCTTCGCCTCGGCGCGCACCGTGTCCCAGGCGGCGCGCGGGAACACCGGGTGCTCGCCTTCGCCGGGTCCAGTGACGACGGCGACCGTGACCTCGTGGCCCTCGAGGACGTAGCGCGCGAGCGTGCCGCCGCAGCCGAGCGTCTCGTCGTCGCAGTGGGGGGCGAGGCAGAGCACTCTCATGTCACGTTCCTCGGTTGGTGCCGCGCGCGACCGTTCGCAGCACCGCTGCCATTCGCTGCGCAGCCTGGCCGCGGTGCGCCAGGTGGCCGTCGACATAGCGCGCGCGCGTCGCGCTGCTCTCTGCTGCGAAGCCGTTCAATAGCTTGCCCACCTCGAACTTCGCGCGATCGTCCGCATGCAGCGGCAGCGCTGCGCCGCTCGCGACGTAGTCGAAGACGTGGCCCGCGCGCGGGATCTCGAGCGCGCCGATCGCCACGTCGAACAGCATCGCTTCCAGGCCCACCGTCGACGTCAACACCAGGCCGGCGTCGAGCGTCGACAGCAGCGGCAGGATCGGCGCGTCGGCGGCCATCACCACCTTGGCCGGGCTGCGTTGCGCCACCTCAGCAAACGCGGGCGCGTGCTCGCGCGGGTGCAGCTTCACCACCACAGTGGCACCGTAGTCGTTGAGCGCGGGCGCGGCGGCCGCCAGGAACCGCTCGAACAGCGCCAGCTTCTCGTCGGTGGTGCAGAAGCCCTGGTCGTCGATCGGGTTCGACAGGAAGCCAACCAGGCGGCCGGTGAGCCCGAGGCGATCGCGCAGCGCGCGTCCCTCGGCCCGCGTGCGCTCGACGTCGACGGTGTCGTAGCGCGGGTTGCCCGTGACCTCGACGCGCGCGCCGTCCGCCACCGCGCGGAAATGCGCGGCGCTGCGCTCCCCCCAAACGCACACGGCCGCCAGCTCGGTGGCGCCGTAGGGCGTGTGCGTGCGCTCCTCGGTCGGCAGCGGGAAACGCACGCCCTCCTGCAGGAGCACGACGGGGATGTGACAGCGACGCGCCGCTGCGCAGACAGCGTCGTACGGGAACGCGACGTCGTTCATCACCGCCACTACGTCTGGTCGCGCTCGCGCCAAGACGTAGCTCGTGCGCGCGCGCAGCAGTGTCGCCCAAGCGAGCGCGCGCACCGCGCGCTTGATGGCGCGGCCGGTCGACGTGGGAGCAGCGCCGGTCAACGACGCCGGTACGCGACGGCGAAGACCACCGGGCACGAGCGGCCAGGTGCGGGCACCCGGGAAGGCGGACGCTGGCGACGGCAACGCACGCAGCTCGGCGACCGACAAGACCTCGACGTGGGCGCCGGTCGACGCCAGCTCGCGCGCCACCGGCGCCGCGATGGCGGCGTGGTGCCCGGCGTTCCCGACGACGAACAGCACGCGCATCGCTCAGCTCGCCACCAGGCGCTCGAGCTCGCGCAGGTCGTCGACGCAGGCGCAGCCTACCGCGGCCCAGTGCGCCGCCAGGTCGGGCGTGCGCCGCGCAAGGAAGCGAACGCCGGCGCTGGTGGCGGCGGCGTGATCGGTAGTGCCGTCGCCGACGAACAGCACCTCCGTCGGCGCCAGACCCCAGCGCTTGATCACCGACGCGGTCGCCGTCGCCTTCTCCGTCGGCGAACCGTGCACCTCGGCGAAGAAGCGGCGCAGGCCGCGCGCGTCGACGATGCGGTCGAGCTCGTCCTGCGGCGTGCCCGACGCGATCGCCAGATGACGTCCGGCGCTCGCCAGCGCCTCGAGGGCCTCCCGTGCGCCAGGCACAAAGGGCGTCTCGCACACCTTCTGGAAGACGATGGCGGAGAACCGGTCTCCCAAGCGGATCTTCTCGCCAGTGTCGAAGGGCTCGTGCAGCAGGTTCTCGTAGATCCAGGCGAACTTCTTGAACCGGGAGATACCCAGGTTGTCGAGGTGGTGGCGCTTGATGGCCGCGAGGTGCCGCGGATAACCGGAGAACAGCTCGAGGAACGCCTCGGTCTTGATGTCGCCCGACTCGACGATGACGCCGTCGAAGTCGAACACCACCGCGCGCACCCGGCTCCCGTTCACCCGCGGTCCTTGTCGCCGTGCTCGCCCGCGCGGTGCAACTGCTCGACCACCTCGAGCAACCCCTGCCCCATGTCGACGAAGTGCGTGGCCGTCAGCTTCTTCCCCGGCTTGGGAGTGTAGGTGTAGGGCGTGACGCGGTAGTGGCCGTGGCCCTCGTTGCCGTAGTCGACCTCGATCTTCTTGCCGAGGATCTCGCCGAACATGGTGAACAAGTCGCTCGCGCGCGTCGCCTGCGTGCCGGTGAGAACCAGGTGCTTGCCGACGAACTCCGGCGCCGCAGCGTCGACGGAGAGGCGCGCGGCGTCCTCGACGTGGATGTACTCGCGCACGTCGTCGGGGCTGCCTGGGTAGGCGACCCGTCCCTTGCTCGCCGCCTGCTGCAGCAGCCGGTAGACGCCGTTCGCCGGCCCGGAGCGCGGGCCGTAGAGGGAGCCATAGCGCAGCACCGTGAACGGCAGCCCGAAGACGCGGTGGTACTCCTCGATGTAGCTCTCGCACGCCTGCTTGCTGCATCGATAGAAGCCGCCCTCGCGCGAGAACACGTAGATGCTCGACGCGAACAGCAGGCGCGCCTTGGGCGCCGCCGCGCGCATCGCCTCAAGCACGTTGAGCGTGCCCAAGAGGTTGACGCGCGCGGTCTCGATTGGCTTGGTCTTGCCCTCGTTCAGGTCGGCGAGCGCCGCCAGGTGGTAGACGAGGTCGGCGCCCTCGACGGCACCCGCCACCTGCGCCGGGTCCGTGATCTCGCCAGTGACCTGTTTCTGACCGCGGCCGAGCCAGCGCGAGGGCACATGGTCGAACACCGTAACCTCGAAGCCGCGCTCGACGAGCGCGTCGGCGATGTGACTGCCGATGAAACCGGCGCCGCCGGTGACGACCGCGCGCTTCATGCGACGTTCCCCTTTCTTCCCGCCAGGCCCTGCAACAGGTGCTCGACTGCTTCGGTCTCCATGCGCTCGCGCGCCTCGCGCGCGTAGCTGCCGATGTGCGCGGACAAGAGCACGTTGTCGAGCTCGGCGAGCGGTCCGCGGTACGGCTCGACGTCGAAGGTGTCGAGATAGGCGCCGGCCTCACGGTTCTTCTTCAGGAACTCCGCAAGCGCCGTCTCGTCGATGAGCCCGCCGCGCGCGCAGTTGACCACCACCGCCGTCGGCTTGAGCGCCGCGATACGCGCGGCGTCGAGCAGGTTCTTGGCCTCCGGCGAGAAGCTCAAGTTGAAGGTGAGCACGTCGCTCGCGCGCACCAGCTCGTCGACGGTGCTAGGGCGGATACCGTGCTCGTCAGCGAAGGTCGCGTCGAGCTTGGGATCGCTCGCCAACAGGCGAACGTTGAATGGTGCGAGCAGCTTGACCAGCGCGCGCCCGATGCGCCCGAGGCCGACGATGCCGACGGTCTTGCCGCGCAGGAGCCCACCCATCGGCTTCTTCCATTCGCCGCGGCGGATTGCGCGATCATTCTCCCCAAGGCGGCGCAGCACCGCGAGCGCGCCGCCGAGCACCAGCTCCGCCACCGCGTCGACGTGCGCCTCGGGCGTGTTGAACACGGGGATGCCACGAGCCGCAGCGGCCTTCAGATCCACGCCGTCCACGCCGGTGCCGACGCGCGAGATGCACTTGAGGCGCTTCGCCTGTTCGAGCACGCCAGCAGTGACCTTCTCGGTGCCGGCCACCACGCCGTCCGCTTCGGCATAGAGGTCGCGCGCCTCCGCCTCGGTGAGCTGGCGCTTGTGCGGGTTGCTGGTCACGCGGTGGCCGGCCGCTTCGAGCAGCTCGAGCGGCCGCCGCGACACGTCACCGAACGAGGAGGTGGTGATGAGCACGTTCACAGGGTCACCTCAGGCCTTTAGCTTCATGATCTCGTCGACGATGGCCGGGTGCTGCACCCACCAATCGTGGAACGGCACGTCGAAGGGTCCGTTGATGTCGCGGCCCGTGATCCATGGGCGGATGATGGGCTTGACGCGCTTGCCCATCCACCACCAGGGGTTCGGGCCATCTCGCCGTTGCACGTTCTGCTTGCGAAAGGCCCACACGCCTTGATCGTAGTAGTAGGCCTTCGGGTAGCTCTGCCGCTCCGTCGAGACTTGGCGCGGACCGCCGTACTCGCTGAGCAGCCCGTCGGGGTTGATCTGCAGCGCGCGCAGCGGATGGTCGTCGGCCGCCTCCCAGCAGGACAGCACGCCGTCGAGCGTCTCGTCCTCGTCGAGCTCACCGAGCGCCTGATCGAACAGCTCGGGGGTGATCATGACGGTGTTGCCGAGCAACAACACCACGTTCTGCAGGTTCGGGATCTTGGCGTCGACGTACTCGACCGCGTGCTTGATGACGTCGCCGTGGTTCACGTGATCGCCGCCGAGCGCGTCGGGCCGCGGGATGACCGCGCAGTCGTTCTTGCCGCACACCGACGCGATCAGCTCACCGTCGGTGGAACACCAGACGCTCTCGATCCGCTTCGCTCGGTGCGCCGCCTCGATGACGTACTCAATCACCGGCCGGCCGGCGACAGGCGCGACGTTCTTGTTGAGGATCGACTTCGAGCCGGCCCGAGCGGTGATGATGGCGACGTTGGTCATGGAAAATCCCCTTGGCTCACGCGCGGCCGACGGCGGCGTCGATCTTCCGGCCGATGACGTCGCAGTTCTTGATCACGTAGTCGACCTCGTCGAGCGGCGTGGGCGACGGCCCCTTGCCGGCGAGGTGATCGTCGAAGGCTCGGATCAGCGTGGCGTGCGGCGTCTCCTTCTGCGCGCGGCGCAGCAGGTACTCGGCACGATCGGGGATGGCCTGCAGCAAGCGCTGGCCGGTCTCGACGTTCTTCACGCCGACGGCGCGGCGCACGCGGCTGTCCTTGGCGGAGGCGAGCGTCGCGGTGTCGGACAGCACGTCGATCTCGATCTTGCCTTCGGTGCCGAAGATCTCGATCGAGCGGCGGTTCTCCTTCGACGACGCAGAGTAATGAACGGTGGAGATGCAGCGATCGCCGGCGAGCACGATGCATACCTCGTCGGCGGGCGCGCCTGGCACCGCGCCCTTGGTGTGCAGCGCCGTCACCGACGCCACCGGCAGCGGCCCGGCGAACATGTGCGTGATGTACAGCTCGTGCGGCAGCGTCTCGAACCAGCGTCCACCCGGCAGCTTGTGCGACCAGTGCTTGTCGCCCACCAACATGCGGTCGCTCTCGGGGCTCGTCAGGAACAGGCGATTGATGCGCAGCACGTCGCCGATGCGGCCGTCGTCCACCCACTCCTTCGCTTGCTGCACGGCGTGGGTGAACTTGAGGTTATGCACCACGCCGATGGTGGCGGCGCCCGCGACCGCACGCACCGACTCCCAGTCGGCAGCCGACGTCACCACCGGCTTCTCGATCAACAGGTGCTTGCCCGCCCGCAAGACCTGGCGCGCGATGTCCGCGTGCGTGTGGGGCGGCGTGCAGACGTCGATGACATCGGCGGTCTTGATGGCCTCGTCGAGCGAGCTGGCGATGCGCGCGACGCCGAATTCTTTCTGACGCTTCTCGGCGAGCTCACGGGAGACGTCGAACAGCACGGCGACCTGGCCGTGCGCGGTCTTCTTCCAGGCTTCGAGGTGGGCAGCGGCGATGTGGCCGCAGCCGACGAGGGCGACATGGGTCATGAGGGGGGTCCGGCGGTTGTGGTTGACGAGCCCGGCCAGATGGCCTCCATGTAACGCGCGAGCGACGAGCTGAGGTCGAAGCGCGCTGCCGCGCGCCTCCCGCCCTCAATCAGGCGCGCTCGCAGCGCGTGGTCTTGCAGCACGCGTTCCATGGCGGCCGCAAGCGCATCGACGTCGTCGACCGGCACGAGAAGGCCGTCCGTTCCTGGATGCTCGATGATCTCCGAGGGGCCCGAGGGGCAATCCGTGCTGATGGACGGCGCACCACAGGCCATCGCCTGGATGAGCGCACCGGGGAGGCCCTCATGGCGCGACGAGAGTACGAAGACGGAGGCCCGAGCCATGTACTTGAACGGGTTCGTGTCGAAACCGGGCAGGTCCACGTCGTCTTGAACGCCCAGTGCGGCGGCCAGCGCGATCAAGTCGCCGCGCAGCCCGCCCTCACCAAGCAGCACCAAGCGCGTTCTTCTTGCGCGCCGCACCCGCGCGAAGGCTCGAAGCAGCACATCGAATCCCTTTTCGCGTACGAGGCGGCCGACACCGAGCAGGACGGGTACCTCGTCGTTGGCGAAGAATCGATGGGCGCACGGCATTCGCGCGCCGCTTGAAACCTCATCCGTGACGACGGGGTTGTACACCACTTGGACTCGCGCCCGCGGCAGCGCCAGCTCGTGCGCCAAGTCATTTGCAACGCCATCGCTCACGGCCGTGACCACGTCCGCGAGCGGGTACAAGATGCGCTTCGCGGCCGTCGCTATTGCGCGTTTCGGCGTCATGCCACCGTGAAACAGTACGTTTCGCTCGGAGACTCCGACACGGCACCTGTGGCCAGTAGCCTCCACAGCGAGGATCGTGGGAAGATTGGTGCCACCGGAAGTAGAGAAGACCACGTCCGGTCGGAGTTGCTCGACGGTACGCGCGAGCCGACCCCCGGAAAGGGATGCGCGTCCGCCACCGAGGATATGGACCGGCACGTCGTTCGGCAGACCCTCGCGCAACTCCCCGACGTCCGACACCAGCGCGAGTGACGGGGTGAAGCGGTCTCGTGGTAGCGCCCGCAACAGCGTTCGAGTGACACGGTCGGCCCCACCCTGCGACAAGTTGGGCCGCACGAAGAGGACCGACGTCACCGAACCCCCAAGGAGTCTATTGCTGGCACTCGCCGACGTCGCGCCCCTGCTTGCTGCGCCTCGACTCCGAGCATGCATGCCACGGCAACCGTGATCCAGAACAGTCGAAATCGGAGCCCTTGGTGTGTCAGTCCATACAAGAAGATCGGGAGGAAGAACAGCAAGTCCGACCACGGAGTGCACCGAAGGGCGCGCCAAAGAAAGACGCAGAACAAGGCAGCACCAACCACACCGTAGGAAAACACCAGCGTTCCGACGGAGGAGTGGAGCTCGCCCGCGATGTCACGATTGTGGCGGTCGTGGCCAACTTCGGCCGCCCCAAACACCAAATACTGGGGGTTTTCGGTGATTCGGGAATATCCACGCCCTTGCGGCGTATCGTCATACGACGATCCCATATCGTTCATTCGCATTTCAATACGCATCAAGAGCGCCGCCGGGTCTTTGATACTGGCGCCAGCGAGCGCAGACAATATTACGACAATCAATAGCATGGGCCTGCGAATCGCAGCAATGCAAGCCGTGCACACCGCTCCGATCATTGCGGCCTTCGAGAGCGAGAGGGCAGCCAGGAACGCCGAGGCAGCGACCGCGAGACCGGCAAGCACGACCGGCAGCTTCCCGTGGCGATAGCCGAGTGCGACCAGCGTCGCCGTCAGCAACGCGTAGTACCCAAGCTGATTAGCATTGTTGAACATCAGACTCTCGCGAAAGCCGCCTGGTGCTCCTTTCAACGCATAGACAATCACCTGAATCCAGACGGACGCCGCGGTTCCCCAAACCGTGACTACAAGGAATCGCTGTCGATGCACCACAAAAAGCGCTGCGCAGACGAAAAAGATATACGCATTGAATAGGTAGAACGATGCGAAGCCGATGGCGCCGACCTTGCGCACCGCATAGTCGAGCAGTAGCACTCCCCAAGCAACATTGACAAGCGCGGCGTACACGGCAAACGCAAGCACTGCCCCCAGTGCGCTTCGCAGATGCGGTGGAAACGCTGGTTTCCTTCCGCGAAGCAATAACGGCGCAAGCACAACTGACCAGATGTCCGCTGGCTGCGGGCGTCCGCTCTGCCAGATGTAGATCGGTGTCAGGATCAGATAGGCAGCCCATGCCGCAAGCTCGGGTGTTCGCAGTGACTGCAGCGCCACCCGATAGCCGGCGGTGACGCGCCCTCTTGCCTGCCCACTTCCTCCGAGGGTCGCACTCTGTGCTTTGGCGTCTGCTCTCCGAGCAACCTGTGTCATTCAATAATCGCCAGCGTGGGGCTCAAGACCTCGACGCTCATCTCGCGTCCGAAGACGCGCCCGAGGGCCGCGGCTCGTCCCTCGAGCTCCGGTCGCGTGAAGCCGAAAAACTTCTGCGCGTTCCTCCTAGCGATTCCGATTCGACCTGGGTTTCGTATTATCCGTTTGACGCCTTCAACATGGCCAGCAATACGAGCCCGTATCGCATGCTTAAGTGCTAGCGCGCGGACCACCTGCCGCGAGAACTGCGGTGACGTCGAGTCGAGACTACCTTCAAGTTCCACGGCGAGCGCACAGAAGCGCTCCAGCGACTCACCTGGCGGGTAGTCAGGCCGAAGCTGTTCGATCAATCCCGCCGCACGTAGAGAATCGGCAGCGTGCGAGTCCGGCGCCTTCGCCTCTCGGACTGTCTGACTGCGAAGTGCATCCCGAATCTCCTCAGCCGATGTGCACTCTGAGCCAAAGATGCTTGCGATCCAGGTGGAGCCGCGGCCAATCTCTGGCGGGCAATAGCATAGCACTCGCGCCCCCGCCAAATGCCCCTCGATCGCTGTTGTGCAGCCGTTGTGAATCATGGCGCGACTTGCCGCGGCCATCGCGATCACGCTACCGGTCGCATCTACCGTAACATTTCTCAGTCCTCTCGTCGCCGCGCGATACAAGTCGTGGTCCTCGGAAGGATGCGGCCGAACCACAAATTGCATTTCCGAAAACTCGCCGCAAATCTCGTGGATCAGACCGATAAACAATGGCGGACCACACGCGCTTGTCCTCCACTCGCGCACCCAAGCAAGCCGCCGGCCGCTGTCGTGCGGCTGGTAGCCTTCTACATTGGAGAAGAACTCCTTGGTTCCAAGAACGGAATTCCCCGCCCCGAAATTCGTATTGATAAGACAGTACTCGCCGTATTTTCGCCGTATTGCGGCGATTTCATCTCGGTACGCGCCCAAGAAGGCACCGCACAGATCGAAACGAGGATGGCCGGTCTGCGCAATTCGGACCGACTCTGTGCTCGGCTGCGCATTGAGTATAGCGGCCTGGAATCGTCCCCAAGTGCAGATCGTATCGGGACGAGCATACGGAAGATCACCCATTCTCTGACGTACCCAGTAGGCCCACTCGGGCTCTTGTCCCGGGTATACGGCGCCTTCCTCGTCCAGGTGAATAAGGCGAAATCCCGCGCTCCGGAGCCGCCGGTAGCGCTCGGCCGTGGTTGCCGCACCCGCCCGTGACCGGATGTTCTGTCCGATGTAGATGCCACGTGACACCACCCCAAGGAGCTGCGGAGCAAGATCGTCGCGACAGAAGATGAATCGGCGGTTGGGTGCCTTCAGGCGTGCCGCGAGCAGGAGCTTATAGTCAAGCTCCCGCACCGTTGTCTCAATCGGCATGAGGTAGGTAACCATGCCGGTCAAGCAACCACCTCGCTGGTGGAGGTGCTCTCGATCCGGCTGCGCATCCGGTCAGCGGTGCACCGCAGGCCCTCTTCCAGGCGCACCTGAGCTGCCCAGCCGAGCACGGGCTCGGGCCACTCCGGTGCGGATGGCCGCCTGATCACGCTCAC
This sequence comes from Deltaproteobacteria bacterium, assembly GCA_016177705.1. Taxonomy (GTDB): domain Bacteria; phylum Myxococcota; class UBA727; order UBA727; family VGSZ01; genus JACOUT01. Next base: position 535,954 of record JACOUT010000004.1, on the reverse strand, counting down.
GGTCGCACCCTACACGTCAAGGAAGACCCCGAGCGCGATTCAGCTCCTCGTGCCGACCCACATCCAGCCACTCGCCATCAAGCACATGAGCGCCAACGCGGTTGCCTGCTTGCAGGCAGGTGTCCAGCAGCTCGGTGATCGGATAGGACCGGTCTCGTGGCACGAGCGCGATCGCAGCAGGCGAAAGGACGTAGATGCCGGCGTTGATCAGGAGCTGCTCGGTCGGCTTCTCGCGCACCCCCACGAGAACGTCGCCGCTCACGTCCGCGACCCCGAACGGCACTTCCAGTTGATAGGGGCGGAGGCACGCGGTGGCGAGGAAGCCGCCTTGTTCATGGAACGCGATCGCGCGGTCGATGTTGGCCTGGGTGACCAGATCGCCGTTCAGGACCACCACGGCATGCGACGGCTGCGGTAGCAACGAGAGCGGGCCACCGGTCCCGAGCGGCTGCTGCTCGCGCAGGTATTCGATGCGGCAGCCGAAGGCGGTGCCGTCTCCGAAATGGTCTTCGATGACATGGCCCAAGTAGTTCACCGAGAGGTAGATGTGCTTGATGCCGTATCCCACGAGGTGGAGCACCAACCTCTCCAGGATTGGCCGGCCCGCAACTTTGAGCATGGGCTTCGGTACGTTCTCGGTGAGCGGTCTCAGCCGGATCCCCTGGCCTCCTGCCATGATGACGGCACAGTTTGGCCGCTCGGCGCCACCGATAAGATCGTGCAGCAGGTGGAGGCCGATCAGGCGTCCGACTTCGTCGAGCACGGGCAACTGCGAGATGCTGCGTGCGCGCATCACGTCGAGCGCCTCCGCGCGGCTCACGTCGCTTCGTAGCCAAATGAACTTCCTGCACATCGCGCTCTCCACCGCGCGTGGCTCGTCGAGGGGCGTGCCCTTGAGGATCTGGCGACGCACGTCTCCGTCTGACAGAGTTCCGATGATCACTCCCCGTTCGTCGCCAACGAACACCAACTCGATCGCGGCGCGATCGATCGCGCGCAGAGCCTCCAGCAATGTCGATGATGGCGGGATCGTCAGTTCCGAGAGCGAACGGTTCATTGGGCGACGCCTTCGGTGGTCGGACGGTCCACGAACCGTTTTCGCGGCGTTATCGGGATGTCCCAGGCCGATAGCGCCTCGATGATCCGCGGCGCCGCGGCACCGCTCGGGAATGGTGAGGTGACTCCAGCGAGCTCTTGCCGGCGCTTTGGCATTAGCGCACCCCCCAGAGCCTGGGCGATCGAGTCGCGCTCGAATGGGACATCCACGACATGTGGTGTTCGAAGGCGACCGGCTTGCCGATCGCCGACATTAATCACCGGCAGACCGGCGGCAGGGCCCTCGATGATGCCCGCGGACGAGTTCCCGAGCATCGCCGATGCGATCTTCAACAGTCCCCAGAAGTTGCGTTCGCCGAGTGCATCGACGACGAACGTGCGAGGCCGGCCTTCGGCCCAACGAGTCCACATCTGCCTGATCACGTCGCCTCCGCGGTCGGCGTTCGGCTGGGTGATCACCCAAGTCGCCACCAAGCCTTCCATCGCGGCGGCAAGCTCATTTGCTTCTTCCTCGGCTGACCCACCGAGGGTCGTCGGATGAAGCGTTACCACCACGATGGGGTCGGTGAGCAGCCCGCCCAGCCGACGCTCGAGCGCCGCGCGATCCGGGAGATCATCGCGGTACAGGTTGTCGAGGCCCGCCGCACCAACGACTCTCACGGACGCGTCGGGCTCGCCCATCTGCCTTACCCGACGTGCGTGGCTCTCGTGCGACACGAGATGCAGGTGCGACATTTTCGTGATGGCATGCCGGAGGGAGTTGTCGATCGCGCCTTCGGACTCCTCGCCGCCATGGAGATGCACAATTGGCGTGCCATGCATGGTTGCCGCCAACGCTGCCGCGCATGTCTCGGTGCGATCGCCCAGCAGGAGGAGGGCATCCGGCTTCCCACTCGCGAGTGCCGCGGCAACCATTGCGAGCGCCCGTCCTGCATCGGCGACAGGATCCTCTGGCTCGGCGAGAAAGGCCAGGCGAGCAGTGATCGGCAACCGGTCGCCGATGATGGCGTCAACGGTCAAGCCGTGCCGCGGTGCGAGGTGCATCCCGCCAACCCATAGCAGCAGATCGAAGCGACGATCGTCACGAAGCAGACAAAGCGTGGAGCGAAGGATCGAGTAGTCCTGCCGCCCCGTCGTCAAAACGGCGAGTCTTGCTTGTCGCGCCCCTTTCATGCGGCTTGGGCGTCCACTTGGCGGAAGTGAGCGTTTCGCTCACGAAGCTCATTGAATGTTCCGACATCGACGATCTGACCGCGGTCGATGACATAGATCCGATCGAAGGTCGAGGTCGTCGTGAGACGATGCGCGATGGAAACCACCGCCACATCTTTGAGCTCGCTGCGCAGCGCCAAGAAGAACGCTGCTTCCGTGGCGTTGTCCAGCGCGCTGGTCGCCTCGTCGAGCACCAGGAAGCGTGGCTGCCGATAGAGGGCACGCGCGATGCCGATTCGCTGCCGCTGGCCTCCGCTCACTCGTACGCCACGCTCGCCGATCGGAGCATCGTACTGCTGTGGCAACTCCGTCTCGACGAAGTCAGCGATCTGGGCCACCCGCGCAGCCCAGCGGAGGCGCTCGGGATTCACCTCGGACTCTGGGATGCCGAAGCAGATGTTTCGCGCGACCGTATCGTCGATGAGAAAGATCTGCTGCGGCACGTAGGCCGCATGTCGTTGCAAGCTGCGACGGTTGGCGACGTCAACGATCCGGTTGTCCACTCGGACGACGCCTTCCGTTGGCTGCACCAGCCCGAGCGCCAGGTCGACGAGCGTCGACTTCCCCGATCCGGTCGGGCCGACCAGTGCGACCCACTCGCCCGGCCGGATCGTCAGGTTGACGCCCGCGACAGCGGGCCGCGATGCCTCGGCGTAGCGAAACGCCACGTTGTCCAGTTGCAGTGCCTCGCGGAACGGCAACTCTTCGACGGCCCCATCGGGCGCGGGGCCCGGCGTCCTCTCTGCTTCCTCCAGGTCCTTGCGCAGGACCTCGACAGCGCCGAGGTTGAAACGGATGGAGTTGATGCCAGAGAAGATGACCTGGAGGCCAGGCAGGAGTCGATACGCCGCGAAGGCGTAGAGCCCGAGCACGGGCATCAACGCCGTTAGGTCGCGGCCGTCGCCCAGAAGATACAGGACCATCGCGAGCACCCCGCCGAACGCAATCGTCTCGATCGCGAACTTGGGGAGGTTGCCGAGCACGGCGTTGGACGCCTGCAACGAGGCAAATGTGCGCGATGGCCCCTCGAATTGGGCGAGCACGGCGCTCTCAAGGCCGTAGAGCTTGACCTCTTTGATGCCGCCGAGTGCCTCGGCCGCCAACTTGAACCGCTGCTGGTTTGCCGCGACGCGGACCTGGCCTCGCAGGGAGATGGTGCGACGAACGAACAGGTAAAGCGCGCTGTAGATGCCGCCGAAGCCGATAGCGACGCCGACCGCCATTACCGGGTCGAGCAGGAACAGCGTCGCAGTTACCAGCAACACCACGGAGAAGCGCGCGGCAAGTTGCACCCCTTGCACCAGCACGCCCGCGACGACGGCCTGCACCTCTGAGAGGATGTTCTTTCCGAGGTCGGCCGTATTTTGAAGGAGGAAGAAGTCGTACGGCCGGCGCAGGTAGCCCTCCAACATGCGCAGGCTGAGCGTGTGGTTGCCCATCCACGAGAAGCGCTGCAGCGCCCACGTCGTTGTTGCGCTCACGGTGTTGCCAACCGTCACCAACACTAAGACCCCAAGCCCGACAAAGAAGAAGAAGCCCTGCTGGCTCTCGAAGCCCCCGAGCACGAACAGCTTGTGGAGGCGCGGGCTGTCGTCAAGGGCGTGGGGGTCGGAGAGCAGCGCCAGGAAGGGGACGATCGACGCTACACCCGCCGTCTCCATGAGCGCCATGAGCATCACCGCAGGCGTCATGAACAGCAAGCGCCGACGCTCCGCAGGCGAGAGGATCCCAAGCACGCTCTTCAGCATCTGCAGGTCAGTGGCGGTCTGCGGCGAGGAAGAGCTCACTCGAACAGCTCCCACGACAGGGTCGTTCCCGCGGCGATGAATTTCTTCGGGCGTCGTCCGACGAGGCGATCGATGTCTGCCGGGCGAATGCCGGTGCCGGGGCGTAGCACAGCCAAATCGGCGCGAGCGATTGCAGCGCCCGCCACTAGGTCGCGTCGGGTGGTAACGCTCTTTCTGGCCACCTCGCGGACGTCCAACTCGGCAGGCCTGGGCTCCTTCACACCGGAGCCGAGCGCGGTACCTGCGACACGAACGTCGGCGACCATCGAGGTGAACTCCGCGGGCTCAAGAGAGGCAGCGTGGTCGGGACCGACGCGGCGCCTGTCGAGCGTGACGTGCTTCTCTAGCAGGCTCGCACCGCACGCGGCCGCGGCGATAGACACGCACATGCCGTTTGTATGGTCGGAGAAGCCAACAGGGACGCGGAACGTCTCGCGGAGCGTCTGCATCGCGCGCAGGTTCGCGTCTGCCGCCTCTGCCGGATAGGACGAGACGCAATGGAACAACGCCAACGGCGGATCACCGGAAAGGCGTATGGCCTCAACGGCCTCGGCGACCTCGGCGAGCGTCGACATCCCGGTGGAGAGCAGCAGTGGGCGGCCCTTGCGTGCCATGTGGCGCAGAAACGGAAGGTTGGTGATCTCGCCAGAGGCCACCTTGAAGGCCGGCACCGCAAGGTCCTCCAGGAGGTCGGCGCTCTCTTCATCGAAGGGTGACGAGAGAAAGGCGATCCCGTGAAGTGCGGCGCGTTCCTGGAGCTGGCGATGCGCGGCGCGATCGAGCTCCAGGCGTCGGAGCATCGCGAGCTGCGATTCCGCCGGATCGGTCGCCTGCATCTGGTAGGCGGCCTTGCGTGCGGTCGGGGCGACCAGACGCTCAGCAGAAAACGTCTGGAACTTCACCGCGTCCGCGCCGGCCGTCGCCGCGGCATCGACGAGGCGGAGCGCGTCCTCAAGGTTGCCGTCGTGGTTCACGCCGGCCTCGGCGATGACGTAGCAGTGGTCACCGGGTCCGCCGATCTCCTTGGTGCCAAGCCGGAAGGGCCGCTGGGTCACGTCGTCTTCACCGGAAAGCCCGCGTTCTTCAAATACGCCCGAACGCGTGGCGGGTTGTTGTCGCCGAAGTGAAACAAGCTGGCACACGCGACGGCATGGGCGCCGGCGCGGAACGCATCAATGAGGTGGCCATAGTTGCCGGCGCCACCACACGCGATCACCGGGCGGGCCGTCACCGACGACACCGTTCGGACCAGCTCGAGGTCGTAACCGGCCATCATGCCATCGTGATCGATGGAGTTGATGAGGATCTCGCCAGCACCAAGCTGTTCGAGGTGGCGGACATGGTCGTGCAGCTCGAGGTCGCATCGGACACGCCCCGCATGGGTGTAGACCGCCCATCGATCACCCTCACGCCGCACGTCGATGCCCGCGACGATGCACTGACTTCCGAATGCCTGGGCCGCCGCTCGAATCAGGTCCGGACTGGTAGCTGCCGCGGTCGTGATCGCAACTTTGTCAGCACCGGCGTTCAGCAGCGCACGTACGTCCTGGATGGTGGTGATCCCGCCACCGACCGTGAAGGGCATGAACGCTTCTTCCGATACGCGCTCGATGACGGCGACCGTGGCGGCGCGACCGGACTGGCTCGCGTCGATGTCGAGGAACATCAACTCGTCGGCGTTCTGCGCAGCATAGACCCGCGTTGCCGTCACGGGGTCGCCGGTATTGCGGTAGTCCTTGAACTGCCTACCCTTGACGCAGCGCCCCTCCTGCAGGAGCAGCGTAGGAATCACTCTGCGCTTCAGGACCACGCTGGTCCTGCAGAGCCGTCCCACTCCGAGAAGGTCTCGAGGATACGCAGGCCCCCAGTGTGACTCTTCTCCGGATGGAACTGCACGCCGAGTGCCGACCCACGTGCCACGACGGCGTCAAACACCGTGCCGTAATCCGCCGTGGCCACACGATGTGTGGGAGCGTCGACGCGAAACGCGAAGCTGTGGACGAAGTAGTAGTCGGCCGCCGCCTTGGAGCGCTCCATCACCGGATGTCTGACGATGTGTTTGAGCGAGTTCCACCCGACGTGTGGTGTGGGGTACTCGGCCGAAGCTGGCAGTGCATCGACACGGCCCGGGACCAGACCAAGGCCAGCGTGCTCGCCGAACTCCGTACCGATTGTCGCCAACAGCTGCATACCCAGGCAGATCCCGAGAAGAGGCCGCCCCGCTTCTACGTGGGCCCGAAGCGGCTCAACGAAACCGCGGGTGCGCAAGTTGTCCATGGCGGCACCAAACGCTCCAACACCTGGAACAACGATATGGGAGAACGCTTCGACCTCGCGCCCCTCTGTGATGAGCGTTGGCGCGACGCCGACACGAGCGAAGGCGTTGCGCAACGAACGCAGGTTGCCCATCCCGTAGTCGATGATCGCGAGCGTTCCCATCCTCGGTCAGGGCAGAACGCGGAGACGCGTCAGAGCGCGCGCTCGGTTCTGCTCCATTGGTTCGCGGTACCACTGGTTCGCGTCGGCGGCCTCGGCTGCGTGTCTTGTCTTGGACAGGTCGTGCGAGTAGGGGAACACCTCGGTCGACTTCACGATCTGGTTGAACTCGTCTTCCGTAAGGCCGAGGTATCCGAGCAGCACGTCCAGCGACGGCGGCCGCTTCCCCTCCTCAGTGATGTACGGCAGAGCATCTTCCGAGCGCATACGCCCGTTGCGGATGTTGAACGCCGAGATCTGAGTGATGCGTGAGTAGCCGCGCTTCATGAACTTGATGTAGTCGCGTGCGCCCTGCATGAAGCACTCGATCTTCTCGCCGTGTGGATTGAGCTCGTCCGGAACCCCTTCGAGCTCATCCGGTTCCCAGCCAAGCTCGCGCCGGATGATCTCCGTGTTCTTGGTGTAGTCCCAAGGGATGAAGCTCCCGAGACACACACTGCAGTAGTTGAGCTTCTTCAGGTCGGCCAGCGGAGGGTACGTGAAGGGGATGAGGTCACGCGGGTCGACAGGGTCATCCTGCGTCGAGATCATGCTCTGCATGTCGGTCGCGGTGATGCCGAGGTTCCGACACATGTTGAACTTGGTTTCGTCCTCGTACTCGACCGTGTCGTCGAGGTAGTTGTAGTAGTGGCTGATCTCGGCCAGCGGCTCGCCCCAGAAGATCAGGGGCACGCCGTACCGGAGCGCTACTCGGAGGGGATACGAGTAGATGCCCGTGTGACAATGCCAACAGAAGTCGGTCTTACGGCAGAACGACTCGAGCATGAGGCGTTTGACGATGTGCCAGTTGGGCGTGAACTCGAGGACATCGGCCCCCATGCGCTTGAGCGTCCGCTGGCTGTTCTGGAGGTGCTTCGGTCGCATGAAGCCGTGGTTGAAACGCACGACGAGCGGCTTCAGCTTGTACTGCGTCATCAAGTACCAGAGCTGGAACGTGCTGTCCTTCCCGCCGCTGAACGGGACGATGCAGTCGTACTCGGCCTTGCCGCGGTACTTCTCCACCAGCGTGTCGAGGAGCTTCTTTCGCTCCGCCCAGTCAATCTGTTGCTTCTTCTCCGTGGAGCGACAGATGTTGCAGATGCCGTCCGAGTCGAACTCGATGGTCTCGTAGGTCTCTGGGAGGTGGCAGCGCTTGCAGCGGACGAGGTCTGACATTGCTTCTCTCACGTGCGCGGAGCTTTTGGTGGGCGCTCGTAGCCGAACATCTCGCCGATGACGCTCCGTTTCATCGGCTTGTGGACGAGGTGCGGGCTTCTTCCGAACGTGATGCAGTCGCCCGGCACGTCCTGCTCCCAGATGACGGTGCCGATCGACACATAGGTGTTCGCACCAACTCGGCAGTCACCGGTCACGGCGCTGCCGCCGAACAAGCACACGCCGCGCCCGATGCGCGGATAGCGCCCTTGCAGGTTCGCGCCAACCGCGACGCGCTGGTAGACGAACAAGTGGTCCTCGTACTGCGCGCGACCGAGCACGGTCCCGACCGGGTGCTGAAAGCAGAAGACCTCCGGAAGCGCCACCTCATAGAAGACGTCGAGGGCGTGCAGGGCCTTGTTAAGGAGGTATGTCTTGGTCGCGACCCCGAGGTCGCCGTTCGCGCGGAAGATGCTGTTGGACAGCAGGTAGAGGAACGCAGCGTACTGGTCGCCATGCAGGTGGTTGAAGCGCGCAGTTGCGCCGTCGAAGTAGACCGGCGTCTTGACCTCGGAGAAGCAACGCTCGACTCGCGCCAGAGCCGTCGCAACGTGCGGTCGCAGCTCCTCCGGGCCTACGTCCCTGTCTGGAAAGGTGACGCTCAGCTGTCGAGCGACGTAGCGCGACAGATCGTCCTGTCCAAGTGACGTCAGGAACGGCATCTGGCCTCGGCGACAGCGAGACTCACCACGCCGTCCAGCCACCATCGACGAGGAGATTCTGGCCGGTGACGTACGCAGACAGATCGCTGGCAAGAAACGCCACCGCTCCCTTGAAGTCCTCCTCGGTTGCCATCCTTCGCAACGGGGTGCGCTCGACGTAGCGGGCATGGAACGGCTCGGGCGTGGCCCGGAAGACGCCGCCCGGTGAGAGCGCGTTCACCCGCACGGCGGGGGCGAGCGTGGTCGCAAGCCACCGGGTGAGTTGCAGCAGCGCGCCCTTGGACGCCGCATATGCTGCAGGGTTGCCGAGCGCGGTCCCCTCGTACAACCGCCAGTCCGGGCCAACGACGCCGTAGATCGAGCCGATGAGGATGACGCTGCCAGCGCCGCCCTTGCGCAGCCAGGGTAGCGCCGCCTGCACCACGGCGAACCCGCTCGTGAGGTTGACATCGAGGGCCTTCTGCCACGCGTGCAGTGCCTGTTGCTCGAACGGGACCGACCACCCGTCGAGATCACTGGTGCCGACCAGGGATGCACAGTGAACCAGGACGTCAAGACCGCCTAGCGCCTCGGCAACCTCGCCGGCCGCGTGTTGGGCAGCCGATGGCTGCGCCAGGTCGGCGTCGACAGCGATGACGCGCGCTCCATTGCGCGACGCAAGTGCTTCCGCTTTCGCGGCGCCAAGCCCGGGGCGATCGATGAGCGCAACGGCAGCACCGAGCTCTGTGAGAGCCTCGGCGAGGACCAGGCCAATGTGACCCGCACCCCCAGTGATAGCGGCAACGCGTCCGTCCATTCGCATGAGTTGCGCGAGCGTTCGTCGAGCTGGTGGATCGGAGAGCATCAGTCCGCCAGGCGCTGGAAGCCACCGTGCTTCACGGGGCCCCTCAGGCTCTGTTCAAGGCGTCCTTGTCTTACGGCTGCCGCGATCTCCTGGAAGACGGCATTGCATGCCGTCAGGTAGGCGGTCAGGTGCTCCTCCTTGTGCGCATAGCTGGCGTACAGCGAGCCGCCGGCCAGGAATCCGCGCGCGAGCATGGACTGCGTGAAGAGTGTCATGGCAGCCGCGGCCTGCTGCACCTGGAACGAGAAGTGCGACAGCGCCGGGATACCCCCGACGTCCACAGCCAGACCTGCCAGGTCAGCAGCGCGTCTCCAGCCAGCCTGCACGCGCTCACCCACGTTCGAGAGGTGCGCAGCAACGTCGTGATCGCGGTGCTTCCGAATCGTCGCCAATGCCGCCGATGGACCAATCCGCTCGGTCCAATAGGTGCTCGAGATGAACGACCTCTGCGCGGCTTGCATGACCTCGCGCACGCCAATGAGCGCGGCCATGGCGTAGCCATTCGACATGCCCTTGGCGAAGGCCGCGAGATCCGGCCGCACCCCGTACCGCAGATGTATCCCTCCGCAGTTCTGGCGGAAGCCGGAGGTCACCTCGTCGAATATGAGCACGACGCCGGCCGAGCGGCTGGTTGCACGAATCTCCTCGAGGAAGCCGGGCGCCGGCCCGTGGCTCCTCGATGGCTCCATCACGACGGCGGCGATCGACGGCCCATGGTCGGCCATGATCGTGCGGAATGCGCCGATGTCGTTGTACTTGAAAGGCAGCATCGTCCCGGTGAGGCCACGCGGGACTCCTGCCGGCTCCAAGCCGGCGAGCAGGTGGCCGTCAAGGGCGCGATCATCGGCGAGGTTCGACGAAAGATACCAGTCGTGCCACCCGTGGTAGCCGCAGAACGCGACCTTGTCGCGCCCGGTGGCTGCACGGGCGATACGGACCGCCATTGCCATCACCTCACCGCCGCACCGCGAATAGCGGACCATCTCCGCCCACGGGTGGAGTTCGAGGAGGAGCTCCGCGAGCTCGACCTCCTCGGGGCAGTTGAGCGTGCTCATCACTCCTCGGGCGATGGCAGACTGCGCGGCCGCGTCAACGTCGTCGTCGGCGTGGCCAAGGATACAGGCGCCGACCCCGAAGTGGGTCATGTCGACGTATTTCGTGCCGTCGAGGTCCCAGACCTCGGCGCCCTTCGCCTTCGCGTAGTAGCTCGGCCACTGCTCGGGCAGGAACATCTCGGGTCGCTTGGACAAGAGCTGCGTCCCGCCGGGAATCAGGTGCTTCGCGCGCCGATACAGATCCTGCCCTGCACCCATCACGGCCTCCAGTTCGACATGTCGACGATGCCGCGCTCGACGAGGAATTCGGCGAAGTGCCAGTCCTCCATCTCGTCAAGCTCGAGCGAGTACTCGTCGGGCATTACCAGGCCGTAGACCCCGTCGCGATCGGCGTAGATGTTCCGAGTGCGGCGGAAGTAGTCCCATCGGAACAGGTAGAGCCCACCGTTCATGGTGTATTCCTGCGGTGACTGCTGGCGAGCGACGTTCGTCCTCTGGTTCATCTTGTCGATGATCGAGCTGATTCGCCCCGACGCATCGATCTCTCCCACGTAGATCGACGCAACCTCCATTTTGCGCATGCCGACGACTGCCTGTGCTCCCGTTCTCTCCATCATGGCGACCGCGGCGCGGAAGTCCTCCGCGCGCGCAAACGGTGACGACGGCTCGAGGAGCATTACCGCGTCATAGGTCTCGGACCTCTCCTCGAACCACTTCATGGCGTGCTCGATCACGTCGGCGCTGGACGCGGTGTCAGTGGCGAGCTCCGGGGGCCGCGTGAAGGGCACGTCGACGCCAAAATCCCGCGCGACCTGTTGGATCTCGGGATCCTCCGACGAAAGGACCAGGCGCGCGCAAACTCCCGAGCGTTGAGCAGCGATTGCCTTGAACCCAAGGAGGGGCACGCCGCCGAGCTGGCGGACGTTCTTGCGCGGGATCCCTTTTGACCCGCCGCGCGCCGTGATCAGGAACAGCGTCCGCACTACACGCTCCAGTACCGCACGCTCGCCGGCACCCGCCCCGGCTCGACCATGCTCTTCACGTCCACCACCGCTCCGCCCTTCTTCACGCGCGCGAGCAGGTCACCCACCGCCATCCGGCGATACGCCTGGTGCGGCACCGCGATCACGAGCCCGTCGAGGGCGGTGAGCTGCTCGAGCGGCACCAGCTCGATGCCGTACTCGTGCTTGGCCTCGGCCGCGTCCGCGTACGCGTCCGTCACCAGCGGCACGCAGCCGAACTGCTCGAGCTCCCTGACGATGTCGGGCACGCGCGAGTTGCGCAGGTCGGGCACGTCTTCCTTGAAGGTGAGCCCGAGGATGCCCACGCGCGCGCCCTTCACGTGTTGGTCGGCATGTAACAGCATCTTCACCAAGCGCTGCGCCACCCACGCGCCCATGCCGTCGTTGATGCGGCGACCGGCGAGGATCACCTGGGGGTGGTAGCCGAGCTTCTCGGCCATGGTCGTCAGGTAGTAGGGGTCGACGCCGATGCAGTGACCACCGACGAGCCCCGGCGAGAACTTGAGGAAGTTCCACTTGGTGCCGGCCGCGTCGAGCACGTCACGCGTGCGGATGCCGAGCTTCTCGAAGATCATGGCGAGCTCGTTCATCAGCGCGATGTTGAGGTCGCGCTGCGTGTTCTCGATGACCTTGGCCGCCTCGGCCACCTTGATGCTCGGCGCCTGATAGACCCCGGCCGTGATGATCGCGCCATAGGCGGCCGCGACGCGCGCCAGCGTGGCAGCGTCCTGTCCGCTCACGATCTTGGTGATGCGCTCGAGCGTGTGCTCCTTGTCGCCGGGGTTGATGCGCTCGGGCGAGTAGCCGAGGAAGAAGTCCCTGCCGCACGTGAGCCCGGAGACGCGCTCGAGCACGGGGCCGCACGCGTCCTCGGTGACGCCGGGATAGACCGTCGACTCGAAGACGACGACCGCGCCCTTGGAGAGCACGCGCCCGACGGTCTCGCTCGCCTTGATGAGCGGCGTCAGGTCGGGGCGCTTGGTGTCGTCGACGGGCGTGGGCACCGCGACCACGAAGAAGGTGCAGCCCTTCAGATCCTCGGCGTTCGCGGTGGCCTTGAGACCCGACGCGCGCAGCTCGTCGGCGCCGGTCTCGCCGGTGCGGTCGTGAAAGCGGTTCAGCTCGTCGACGCGCGCCTGGCTGATGTCGAAGCCGACCGTGCCCGGGAACTTGCGCGCGAAGGCAAGGGCGACCGGCAGCCCGACGTAGCCGAGGCCCACCACCGCGATCTTCTCAGTCATGCATCACCCTGCGAGGCGGGCTCCGCCCACTTCGGTCCCAACGCAGCGCGCGGACCGACCCCAAACCCCGGTTGTCGCCGCCCCTCACGGAACGGTCCTCTCACCTCCGGTCTCGACGGAGACCGGTGTTTCCAACCTCAGACGCTTGCCTCTTTGTCGAGGTCCGGCAAGGGCGTCAGGCCGCCAGCTCGGCGCTCTCCACGACGTCGTCCGCGCACAGCACCGTGCGCACGCCGCGGCCGAGCAGTGCGATCTGCACCACGAGCCGCCGCTGCCCGTCCGGGCCGGCTTCGACGACGCCGCGGGCGCCGCGCAGCGGCCCCGCTCCGACCAGTACGTGCCGGCCGGGCACCAGGCGTTCAATCGGATCCACGGCGCGGTCGGCCTCGACCAGGATGCGCAGCGCCTCCACCTCGTGATCCGGGATGGCGCGCGCGATGCGCTCGTCGCCCGGCACGCGCCCGACCAGCTCGACGACGTGCTTGCAGCGCAACAGCGCCACACGCGCGGCCGCGTCGAGCGCGAGGCGCACGAACAGGTAGCAGGGGAAGAGCGGCGTGTCGGCCACCTTGATGCGGTCGCTCCAGGCGCGCCGCTCGCGGCGCACCGGCAGGAACACCTCGTCGACGCGCACCGCCACCTCGTCCGCGGCCGAGGCCTCGGAGCGCGCGTGCACGGCGAGCGCGTACCACCGCTTCACGACGTCGCCCCCGCCGGCTTCTTGGCGGCGTCGTCGTCGCCGCCATAGTAGCCGCCGTACTTGTGGTAGTAGGCGTAATAGGCGCCGGCGTAGCGCTTCGAGGTCACGTCCACCTCGTTCAAGATGGCGCCGAGCACGCGAGCCTTGGAGTCCGCCAGCGCCTTCAGCGCCGCCGCCGTGGTGTCCTTGCGCGTCTTGGCGCACTTGAGCACCAGCACCACGCCGTCGGTGAGCGCGCCGACGATGGCCGGATCGGTGACGGGGCCGAGCGGCGGCGCGTCGAAGATGACGCGGTCGTAGCGCTTGCCCAGCTCGGCGACGAGGTCCTTGAAGTGCTGCGACAGCAGCATCTCGGCCGGGTTGGGCGGCGGCGGCCCGCACACCAGCACGTCGAGCTTGTCGAGCTCGGTCTTCTGCACCGTGGCGTCGAGCCCGGTCTCGCCCACCAGCAACGTCGACAGGCCCACGTCGGAGCCGACGCCGAACACCTTGTGCAGCCGCGGCCGACGCATGTCGGTGTCGACGAGCAGCGTCTTGCTGCCGGTCTGCGCCATGGTGATGGCGATGGACACGGCCGTGGTGGTCTTGCCCTCCTCGGGGCCGGGCGACGTGACGACGACGGTCTTGAGCGGCCGGTCCGGGCTCATGAACACCAGGCTGGTGCGGATGAAGCGCGCGCACTCGGCCACCGCGCTTCGCGGCGAGCGCAGCACGAACAGGTCGCGTTCCTGCCCCTCGCTCGCGCGCTGCTCGGCCCCGCGACCGGCGCCGGTGTCGATCTCGGGCAGCAGGCCAAGGAAGGGCAGCTTGAGCCGCTCGACGTCGAGCTGGTTCTTCACGGTGGTGTCGAGCAGCTCGAGCAGGATGATGAGCGCGATGCCGAGCACGACGCCGAACATGATCGCCGCCAGCAGGTTGATGGTCAGGTTGGGCCGGAACGGACCCTTGGGCGCCAAGGCGCGGTCGAGCACGCGCACGTTGTTGTACGGCAAGGCCGAGGTGATGTCGGCCTCCTTCATGCGGCTCGTCACCATGTCGAAGAGCTGCGCCTGGCTGTCGCGCTCGCGCTTCAGGCGGTTGTAGTCGAGCGCCAGCTTGTTGAGCCGCGCCTCCTTGCCGCGTTCGACGTCGAGCGCCTCGCGCAAGCCGACGATGCTCGCCTCGCGTGACGCCTTCTGCCGTTCGAGCGCGGTCAAGACGGCGTCGATCTCGCGCTGCAGCTCGTTGCGCAGCGTGGTCATCTGCTCCTGCAACAGCTTCATGCGCGGGTGCTCGGCCTGGTAGCGCGCCGTCAAGTCGACCTCGGTGGCGCGCAGCTCGACCAGCTTGGTCTTGAGCGAGTTGACCACGCCGGCCGCCTGGATCTCGGGCAGCGTGTCGACGAGCGCCGGATCCTCACGCACCTGCCTGAGCGCCGCCACGTTGAGCGTGTCGCGGATGGCGGCTGCCTCTTCCTCGGCGAGCTGGGCGTTGAACGCCGAGGCGCGCTGCATGACCTCGGCGAGCTGGCTCTCCATGCTGGCGTTCAGGACGTCGTTCTCCTCCATGAACGCGATCAGCTTGTCCTCGCTGGTCTCGAGCTTGCTGCGCAGGTCGCCGTGCTGCACGCCGAGCCAGCGCGAGGCATCGCGGTTGCCCTCGACGCGCTTGTCGACGTTGAGGTCGCGGTAGGCGTCCACCACGGCGTTGGCCAGGTCGGCGGCGAAGCGCGGATCCTCGTCGACCACGCCGATGCGAACCACGCTCGAGCGCCGGTCGGGCTCCACCGTGTAGCGCCCCATGGTCAGGTCGGCGGGATCGAGCTCGGCCAGGCGACGCGAGCGCTCGGCTTGGTCGGTGACGCCCGCGAGCCCGTTGAACTGGTCGTTCTGCGGCAGGCGCAGCGCCACCGAGGCCGCGGCGGCGACGGCGCGGCTGCGCATCACCTCGTGCTCGGTCTCGTAGAAGCTGTCGGGCACCCAACCGCCGGCGCCCATGTCGACGACCTCCTCCACGCCGGTCAGCAGCTTCGGCATGCGGGTCTCGATGACCATGGACGCGGCGGCGCGGTAGAGCTTGGGCTGGCGTACGGTCCACGCCGTGACGACGACAGCGCACACGGCGACGGTGACGAGCGGGATCCACCAGCGACGCCGCAGGGCATCGAGGTAGCGCTGCACGTTGACGAGGGGGCCCGGCTCCTCGGCCATGGGCTCCCAGTCGTCGAGCGGCAGCTCGACCAGCTCGCCGGTCTGGCGCGGGGGCTGCGACGCAGTGACCATCAGAAGGGTGTCTCCGGCACGAAGATGATGTCGCCCGGCTGCAGCAGGATGTCAGGGGAGCGCCCCTCGCCGATCGACGCCACGCGCACGACCACGCGCAACTGCTTGCCGTCCTTGTCGCGCGTGATCAGCGTGCGGTCGGGGTCGGCGAGCTTGGTGGTGCCGCCCGCCAGCGCCACGGCGTCGATGATGGTCATCCTGCCGTCGAAGGCGTAGGGCCCGGGCTTGGCCACCTGGCCGAGCACGTAGATCTTGCGCGAGTTGTGCTCCTTGACGAACAAGGACACCTCGGCGTCTTTGAGGTAGCGCTCGTTGTAGGTGGCGGCAATCTTGAGCGTGAGCTGGTCGGGCGTCATGCCCGACGCGTCCACGGCGCCGACCAGCGGCAGCCGAATGGTGCCGTTGTCGGAGATCTGGTGCGTGCCCGACAGGTCGGGCTCGTTGAAGATGCGCACCTCGACGACGTCGCCGGGGCCGAGCATGTCCGCCTTGGCCGACTCCGGTGCCGGCAGCTCGCTCGCCGGCGGCACGCCGCAGGTCATGCCCGCGCCCGCGACGACGCCGAGCACCACGAGGGCGCCGACGAGGAAACGGGAGAGGGGCGAGCGCGAGCGCATGAGAGCCTGTCGGTCGCCGCCGGCGTCGAGCGCCGGCGTCAATACTTGGCTGCGACCGTCAGCATGGTCTGATTGCGAACGAAGCCATAGTTGCCGTCGCCGACGTCCGGCGCCGGGTTGGCGGCGTTGGTGACGCGCCAGTCGACCTTGTCGACGAGGCCGACGCTGAGCCAGTCGGTGAAGTAGTAGGCGAGCGAGGCGGCGGCGTCGAGGTGACCGTCCAGCCGCAAGAAGCCGTCGGTGGTGGCGGTGCTGAGCTGCGCCTGCTCTTGGCCGAACTCGAGGATGGAGTAGCCGCTGTTGACCGCCAGGTGGAAGCGTCCGCCGAGCACCTGGCTCAGGCTGACGTAGAAGCGGTTGTTGCCGACGTACTGGTAGAGCGGCGCGGGCGAGAAGTCGCGCTTGAAGCCGCCGCCCAGGTTGGTCGACAGGCTCGGCTGCCACTGCACTTCGGCCTGGCCGACCACGCCGATGAGCGTGCCGGTGGTGATGGCGCCGGCGTCGTCGAGCACCAACGGGTTCGAGTAGCCGAGCGAGGCCAGGCCCGCCACCTTGGCGAAGAGCTGACCCTGCACGCCGAGCTGCGCGGCCACCGGGAACGCGGTCTCGTTCACACCGGCGCTGTCGAAGGGGTAGGACGACCAACCGCCCTGCAACGCCAGGAAGCCGCCGGTGCGCGGCAGGAACTTGTAGTCCGCGCGCAGGGCGAGCGTGTGCAGCATGTTGTCGAGCTGGCCCGTTTGCACGATGTCGCTGTCGCCCTCGATGTTGAGGAACTTGATGAAGTCGAAGGCGTAGCCGAGCTTGGCGGTGAGCGCGCCGCCGCCGGGCTTCAAGCCCACGCCCGCGCGGAGCTGGTTCTGGATGCGGTTGAACACCGAGCCGATCGCCATGTTGCCCGGGTCGCTGTTCCACGAGAACGAGTCGCCCACCGCGAAGCGCAAGAAGCCGTCGCGGTTCAGCTCGAGGTCACCCGCCAACAGCGACTGGTAGAGCAGGAACTCCTGCGTGCCGGTGTTGCCGAGCATGCCCGGCAGGAAGCCGTACTCGATGACCCCCTCGCCCTTGAAGCCGATCAGGCTGCCCGGGTAGTCGACGCTGGCGCTCGGCCGCAGGCGCGCCGTCAGGTCGCCGGCGAAGACGTTCCTGCTGGTCGGCGTCGAGTACGGGTTGGTGTCGAGGCCGGCGCCCGCCTCGATGCCGACGTGCAGCTCGGCCTTGCGATCGGGCGCCACCGCCACGCCCTGCCCGGACATGGGGGGCGCGCCGCCCTCCTGCGCCGCCGCGGAGGCGGCCCACAGCAGCGATGGCGCACCGAGCGCGATGGTGGCGACCAGGATCAGACGCGAACGAAGCAGGACCAACCCCCGAGGGAAGCGGTGCGTCAGCCTAGGTCCCCGTCGAGGTGTGCGCAAGGTCCGGTTTTGTCGCGCAACGCGGCCGTTTCGTTCAACGATCCCGTGGTGGCAACGACGAAAAAGCCCCGCCGGAGCGGGGCCCTTTCGGTCGAGGCGCGATCGAGCCGAACGGCTCGCTACTTGGGCGGTTCCGCAGCGCCGGCCACGCCGCCCTCGGCTTCCAGCGCCTTGCGTGCGTCGCCGACCGCGAGCCGGATGCGGCCGTAGCCTGCCTGCTCGCAGGTGTAGAGCACGCGCTTCAAGATCTTGAAGTCGGTGCCGATGTCGGCCTGCACGTTGACGGTGGTGGTGGGATCCTCGTCGGGGCTGGCCCACTCGCGCTTGCCGATGGCCTCGACGCGCTGGCGGTTGTCGGCCAGCTTCTCCTCGAGCTCGGCGATGCGCCAGTTGGGATCGTTCGGGTCGATGTTGTTCATGTCCGTCAGGATCACGCCCTCGAAGTAGAGCTGATTCTTGTTGGACACCGCGATGATCGGGACGCGCGTGACCTCGTCGCCGTGCTCGGCGGTGGCCATCTTGATGTCCTTGGACAAGAACAGCATCTCGCCCGAGGCGTTGAAGTTCATCACCAGGAAGATCACCAACACCATCATCATGTCCACCAGGGGAATGACGTTGATGTTCATGTCGCCGCTTTTGTGCGAGTGCCCCTTGCCGAGGAGCTTCATCGAGTGGAAGCGGTGCGACTGGCGCTCTTTGCGGAGTTTGATGGCCATGGCTTCAGGTCCTCACTGTTCCGCGGCTACTGGGCCGTTGGGGTAAGGGTGAGGGCCTTCATGTCGAGGCCGGTGGCGATGTCGATCAGTTGCACGAGGTGCGTGTACTTGACCCCGTCCTCGGACTGGATCTTCACCTCGGTCCGATCGGGCCGCGCGTCCTTGAGCCGCTTGAGCTCGATCTTGACGCCGTTCATGTCGTAGCCGTCGGCGTTGGCGTTGAACTCGCGCAGGTCCGGGTTCTGCTCCTCCTGGATCTTCACGGCGCGATCCGTGACGAGGATCAGGATGGGCTTCGGCTTGTCCTTGTCCTCGTCCTCGGGCTGCGCCTCCTGGCCTCCCGAGGCGTTTTGCACCTCGAGCATCGCGATCTGGGTCCACACCGCCGTCATCATGAGGAACGTCATGATGGTCATGAGCAAGTCGATGTAAGGAACCAGATTGATGTAGGCGTCAAGAACCTTCTTGCCGCCTTTGCCTGTTGGCTCTGGTGCTGCGCCACCCATGCGGGCCGTCCTTCCGGGAGACTAGGATGCTGGGAGGATCCTGAACGAGGGTCCTAGAGGAGGCTCAGGCCTGCTCCTGGATGGCGTCGACGTTCAGCTTGTCCTTGTTGCGCATAACCATGTTGATGGTCGAGGCCACGGCGCCGTTGATGTCGTCGGACAGCGACTGCGTGCGACCCTGCAGGATGGAGAACACCACGAGCGGCGGGATGGCGACGATCAGACCATAGGCCGTGCAGTTCATCGCTTCCGCGATACCGCCCGACAGCATGGTCGACTTGTCGGCCGCCGACACGCTCGCGACCGCCGCGAACACCGTGATCATGCCGCCGACGGTGCCGAGCAGGCCGACCAGCGTGGCCGCGTTCGAGATCATCGACAGGTAGCCGGTGCGCTTCTCGAGATAGGGCATCTCGTGGATGGCCGCCTCGTCCATGGCCGCCTGCACCTCTTCCTCGCCGTGGCGGACCTCGAGCAGGCCGGCCTTGAGGATGCGGGTGAGCGGGCTTTGCGGCTGGTCGCTCAAGAAGCGGATGCCGCCCATGACGTCGCCACGGAAGACGCGCTCGCGGAGGCCGGCCAAGACCGCCTCCTTGTTCAGACGGGTCTTGAAGAAGAGCACGAAGATGCGCTCGACCATCAGGGCGATGGAGATGCCCTGGAAGAGCGAGATCACGTACATCATCTTCCCGCCTTCGCGGTAGTGCTCAGCGATGGCTTCGAACATTCTGCGCTCCTTGAGTCGCGGCACCGTTCCGTTCCTCGGGTGCCTGGCTCGTGTGTGCCGGTCTCCCGGCGTTGCTCATGACGGCGCCCGACCTCGGGTCGGGCATCCACTCACGCGTTCCTACACCATGCGCGCGCGTCTAGGCAATTGGTTGAGTCCCTTTCGGATCCGGCTCGGGCGCGCGCTGTCGGGGGGTGCGACACCGGATCCTTCGGGCAGGTTCCGGGGAGCGGCCGACACCCTGCCGGGGTCGGTCATTCTTCCGATGAGGTGAGGTCGCGGTCTTCCTCGACGGTCAGGTCGCCGGTGATGCCGCGGCGCGGCGCCTCGGAGACGCCCGAGGGTGCGCTCGAGGTGGGCGCGGGCATGGCCTCGACGAGCAGGCTCTTGATGACGTGGGTGCGCGGCGCCGCGCCCTCGGCGCTCGCGCGGGGCGGCTCGAGTGGCGTGCCGTCGGCGATGGTGTCCGGCGCCCAGTGGTCGGCTGCCATGCTCGACCGGCTCGCCTCGGCCGACAGGGCGCGCGCGCCCGGCGGGCGGAGCACCGGGCCGCTTGGCTCCACGCTCCGGACGGCGCTCGCGGAGGCCGACGGGATGCTGTCGTCCTCGGACGGCTGGCTCTTCGAGTGGCTGGCGTCGGAGGAGACCATCATGGCGGCGCGCACCCGCGCCGGGTCGGCGCTCTCGAGCGCCCCCGGCAGGCCGCCGTCGAGGAACGTGTCGCCCTCCCAGAGGCCGTTGCCGGGCAGCAGCTCGATGCGCACGGTCTCGACGGGCTCGAGCGAGGCCAGCTTGGGCGGCGCCGCGCCTCGGCGCGACTGGCCGGCCGCCGGCGCCGGGGGGGTGGGGGCGGTCTCGCCTGACAGTGAGGCAGCGACCACCGCGGTGGCCATCTGCTCGGCGGGGCTGGCGGCTGGCGTGCGCGCTGCCGCCACCTGCGGCTCCGACACCGAGCGCGACGACGTGTCGGGGTTGTCGATGCGCGGGCGGTGCACCTTCAGGCGCACCTTGAGGGTGGCGGCCAGGCGCTCGCGCACCTCCTCGGCGCGCACCATCAGGTCGGCGCTCTTCTCGACGTGGCGGGCGGCGGCGCGGCCGAGCGCCTCGCGCTTGGGGGCGTCGCCGAGCAAGCCGACCACCAGATCGGCGACGCGCAGCGGATCGCGCGCCGGCGCCACCAGGAAGTGCTCACCGGGGATGCCCGCTTCGCGGAAGGCCGCGTCGGGCCCGGTGACCACGACGGCACGGCCGCACGCCATGGCCTCGAGCGCGCGGTGCGGCATGGCGAAGGGCTCGAGCTCGTCCTCGGCCGACGACGGCACCACCACCACGTTGGCGAGCGCGAGCGCGCCGGCCACGGCCGGCGGCGCGTCGGCGTCAATCAGCACGACGCGCTCGGTCAGGTCGCGCTTGTCGAGGAGCGCGCGCAGCTCTGCGTCGTGGATGCCGGGCGCGCCGAGCACGCCCACCTGCACCGCGCGCGGCAGGCGGCTGACCAGCGCGTGCGCCAGCGAGACGGCGCCACGCAGCCAGCGACCCTCGCGGCCGCCGAACACCACCACGCGCCGATCTTCCTCGAGCGAGACCTCGACGCTCGGCGGCGAGAAGGCGGCGCGGTCGACGCAGCGAGGCAGCATCCACAAAAGCCGCGCGTCCACACGCTCGGACAGGAGCTTGGCCGCATGCCGCGACGGCACGACGACGCGCGTGGCGGCGCGGATGGCGGTCTTCTCCTGCTGCAGCCACTTGGCCGAGTGCTCCTCAGCGCTGTCGCCCACCAGGGCGCGCGCGGCCGACAACAGCGACGGCACCTCCGCGATCTCGACGAAGAGCGGCGTGCCCTTGGGCACGAGCGGCGCCGCGGCCGAGGCCGAGAACAGGTCGGCGCACCACACCAGGTCGTAGCTGTCGCCGCCCTTGAGCTGCCGCTGCAGCGCGCGCTGATACGTCGACAGCCGCTCGAGGAACGGCTTGTCGATGGTGTTGGGCACCCGCATCATGCGCGCGCCGCCGTAACGCTGGATGTGCGCGTCCTTCTTGCCTTTCAGGCAGAGCGCGTCGACCTCTTTGTGGCCGAGCACCGACAGCCAGTGCGCGGTGCGCGCCCCCGCGGCCGAAGGCCCGGGCACCTCGGCGAACGCGCAGAACAGCACGCGTGAGAGCGGATCGGCCACCGAGGGCAGCATAGCGTGTTCCCGGGTGCGCGACTGCCCGGACGGCCGGCCGCCTTCCTCTGAGCGTTCGCCTCAGCCCTTGAAGCGCGAGAACAGCAGCACGCCGTTGGTGCCGCCGAAGCCGAAGGAATTGGACTGCACCACGTCGACCCGCGCTTCTCGGGCCGTGTTTGGAACGTAGTCCAGATCGCACTCCGGATCGGGCTCGTCGTAGTTGATGGTAGGCGGCAGCACGCCTCGCGTCATCGACAGCACCGAGATGACCGCTTCGACGCCGCCGGCGCCGCCAAGCAGGTGGCCGATCATCGACTTGGTCGACGACACCATCACCTTCTTGGCGTGGGCGCCGAACACCGCCTTGATGGCGTCGGTCTCGGACTTGTCGTTGAAGTGCGTCGAGGTGCCGTGCGCGTTGATGTAGCCGACCGCGTCGGGGGCGAGCTTGGCCTGCGCCAGCGCCTCACGGAACGCGCGCTGCGCACCCTCGCCCTGCTCGGCGGGGGCCGTGATGTGGCTCGCGTCCGCCGACGAGCCGTAGCCGACCACCTCGGCCAGGATGTTGGCGCCGCGCTTCTTGGCGTGCTCGAGCTCCTCGATCACCAGCATGCCGGCGCCCTCGCCCATGACGAAGCCGTTGCGCTTCTTCTCGAACGGGCGGCTGGCCCGCGCCGGGTCGTCGTTGCCGGTGGTGCAGAGGGCGTGCATCGAGGCGAAGCCGGCGACCGCGAGCGGGTCGAGCGTGCTCTCGGCGCCGCCACACAGCATGAGGTCGGCCCGGCCCTCGCGCACGTGCATGAAGGCCTCGCCGATACCGTGCGAGCCCGAGGCACACGCCGACGCAGGCGCCCAGTTGGCGCCGCGCAGGTTGTAGCGGATCGACAGGTTCCCCGGTGCCAGGTTGGCCACGATCATGGGGATGAAGAAGGCGCTGACCCGACGTGGCCCCTTCTCACGCAAGTTGTCGTAGGCCGACAGGATGCCGCCGAGGCCGCCGAGGCCTACGCCGACGATGCAGCCCGCGCGGTTGCCCTCCGCGTCGTCGAGCGCGGCCGGCAGGCCCGCCGACTGCCACGCTTGGTGCGAGGCGGCGAAGGCGAGCTGGATGAAGCGCTCCATGCGCCTCACGTCTTTCTTCTGCTCGACCCAGGCCTCGGGATCGAAGCCCGGCACGCGCCCGCCGATGGTGACCGGCAGCTTGTGACCCGCGAACTCGAGGGTCGTCCACTCCTCGATGGTGACGATGCCGCTCTTGCCGGCGATCAAGCCCTGCCAGGACTCTTCCGTCGTCACCCCGAGAGGCGTCGTCATGCCGACGCCAGTCACCACCACCCGGCGGGTCATGCCTTCACCTCGACTGCTCGCTCGCGTGCGTTACGAGTGAGCCTTCACGTACTCGGTCGCGTCGCCGACGGTGCGGATCTTCTCCGCCTCCTCGTCCGGGATCTCGGTCTGGAACTCCTCTTCCATGGCCATGATCAGCTCGACGATATCGAGCGAGTCGGCGCCGAGGTCCTCGATGAACTTGCTCTCGGGCTTGATCTCCTCTTCGGTGATCCCGAGCTGGTCGGCGATGATCGACTTGACGCGCGCTTCGATGGACATGGGTGGGGTCTCCGCAGGGTTCGGTACGAGGTGGCTAGCCGGGTTTCGGCGGCGCATCAACGGGTGAAATGCGGCCGCAACCCCGGCGCGCGCCTACATGTACATGCCGCCGTTCACCGCCAGCACGTGCCCGGTGATGTAGCGCGCCCGATCGGTCGCCAGGAACACCACGGCGTGCGCGACGTCCTCCGGCGTGCCGACGTCGCCGAGCGGGATCTGCTCCTTGATCTTCGCCTTCTGGTCGTCGGTGAGGCCGCTGGTCATGTCGGTGGCGATGAAGCCGGGCGTGACCGCGTTGACCGTGATCGACCTCGAGGCCAGCTCCTGCGCCAGCGTCTTGGTCAGGCCGAGCAGGCCCGCCTTGGCGGCGGCGTACGCCACTTGCCCGGCGTTGCCGCTCTCGCCCACCACCGACGAGATGTTGATGATGCGGCCCCAGCGCTGCTTGGTCATCAGCTTGGCGCCGGCGCGGGCGCAGTGAAAGGAGCCGGTCAGGTTGGTGCCGAGCGTCTGCAGCCAGTCGTCCTGCTTGAAGCGCAGCAGCAGGCCGTCTTTGGAGATGCCGGCGTTGTTGACCAGGATGTGCAGGCCGCCGTGCTTGGTCTTGATGTCGTCGAAGGCGGCGTCGACCTGCTCTTGGCTCGCGACGTCGAACTTCATCACGATCGGGTCCGGCCCGCCGGCCTCCTTGACCAGGCGCGCGGTCTCGGCGGCGGCGGCCTCGTTGCCGGCGTAGTTGATGATGACCTTGGCGCCCTCGCGCGCCAGCTCGACGGCGATGGCGCGGCCGATGCCGCGGGAGGCGCCGGTCACGAGCGCGTTCTTGTCGTTCAGCAGTCCCATGGGGTTCTCCGGGGTGGGTGCGATTGAGAAGAGGAAGAAGAAGAAGAAGAAGAAGAAGAAGAAGAAGAAGAAGAAGAAGAAGAAGAAGAAGAAGAAGAAGAAGATGGGGCTTGTCGTCGCTTCTTCGACGAGCCTCGCTGCTCTCGCGAGAGCAGAGGTTCGTGCCTTGAAGACCGCCCCCACCCCTGCCCCTCCCCTGCGGGGAGGGCCGTGCAGCTTTGGGCGAGCTTGACGACGGTGGCGGCTTGGGCAGGAGCGATCGAAGGATCGCGACGGCGTCTTTGCCCGAACCCGGATGGGCCCTCCCCGCAGGGGAGGGATCTAGGGTGGGGGCGGTGGGGAGGGCACCACCCCCTGCTCTCGCGAGAGCAGCGATCGTCGACGACGGCGGGACGCCTAAGCCCCATGTCCTTGGCCCGCGAGCAACGCAAGCGTCTCATCCAAGCTCTTCGGATCCTCGACGTTGCAGAGCTTCACGTCCTTGCTCATGCGCTTGACCATGCCGATCAAGGCCTTGCCCGGCCCCACCTCGACGAAGGTGGTGACGCCGGCGCCGAGCATGCTCTGCACGATCTCGGTGAAGCGCACCGGCGCGCTCACCTGCGCCACCAAGAGCTCGCGCACGCGCGCGGCGTCCTGATTGGGCGTGGCCTCGACGTTGGTGACGACGGGGACGCGCGGCGCGGTGAACGTCACCTGGGCCAGCACCTCGTCGAGGCGGGCCTTGACCGGCTCCATCAGCGCGCAGTGGAAGGGCGCGCTCACGGGCAGCGGCAGCACCCGCTTGGCGCCCGCGGCCTTGAGCGCCGCGGTGGCGTGCTCCACGCCACGTGCGCTGCCCGCGATCACGGTCTGCTCCGGGCCGTTGAAGTTGGCGCAGGCCACGTACGGCTCGGCCGCGCACGCCTGCTCGACGACGGCGCGGATGGCATCGGCCTCCATGCCGAGCACCGCGGCCATCGCGCCCTTCCCCTCGGGCACGGCCTGCTGCATGAAGGCGCCGCGCGCACGCACGGCGCGCACCGCGTCGGCGAAGCCCATGGCGCCGGCGGCCACGAGAGCGCTGTACTCGCCGAGCGAGTGGCCCGCGACAAAGGCGGGCTGCTGCTTCTCGAAGGCGCCGCGCTCCTCGAGCGCGCGGTGGCAGGCGACCGACATGGTCAGGATGGCCGGCTGCGTGTTGCGGGTGCGCTTCAGCTCGTCGGCGGGGCCTTCGAGGATGATCTGCGAGAGCTTCTCGCCGAGCGCCTGGTCGGCCTCGGCGAACACCTGGCGGGCGGCCGCGCTCACCTCGAGGAGCGCCTTGCCCATGCCGACCGCCTGCGAGCCCTGCCCCGGGTAGAGAAGCGCGAGCGCCATCCACGACCTCCGCCGCGGTGGGTAACCGCGACGACGGGGGCGGTCAACCGACCGCGACGGTGCTATGCCAGGGACGTGGTCACGCTGCTCTACTTCGCCGCCGCGCGCGAGAAGGCTGGCATCTCGTCCGAGCGGCTCGAGCTACCCGCCGGTGCCACCGTGGGCGCGCTGCTCGAGGTGGTGCGCGCGCGACACCCGGCACTGGCCGAGGTGCTGCCGCGCTGCCGCATCGCGGTCGATCAAGCCTTCACCGGTGCGGACGCGACTGTGCCCGACGGCGCCGAGGTCGCGCTCATCCCTCCGGTCGCGGGGGGCTGACGTGACCACGACGCGGCGCGCCCGCCTGCTCGAGGCACCGCTCTCCGTCGACGCCTGCGTCGAGGCGGTCAAGCACGCGGGCGCAGGCGGCATCTGCGTGTTCATCGGCTGCGTGCGTGACCACACGCTGAAAGACACGAGCGCCGGGCCGCAGAGCACCGTCGCCGTCGTCAAGCTCGACTACGAGGCCTACGCCGAGATGGCGGAGAAGGTGATCGACGGCATCGTGCACGACGCCGAGGCGCGCTGGCCGGGCGTGCGCGGCTTCGTGCAGCACAGGAGCGGCACGCTCACCATCGGCGACCTCGCCGTCGTGATCGCCTGCAGCGCGCCGCACCGCGCCGAGGCCTTCGCCGCCTGCCGCCACGTCATCGAGCGGCTCAAGGAAGACGCGCCGATCTGGAAGCGCGAGCACGGTGAAGACGGCGTCACCTGGGTGGGGCTCGGCCCGTGACGCGAGCGGAACCGCAGGGCGCGGTCGGCGATGTGCTCGAGCTCGCGATCGATGCGGTCGACGACGAGGGGCGCGGCCGCGGCAGCGTCGCCGGCAACAGCGGCGAGCTCGACGTCGCCGTGCGGGGTGCCTTGCCCGGCGACGTGGTGCGCTGTCAGGTGGAGCGGGTGTGGAGCGCGCACGGCATCGCCCAGGCGCGGGCCGTGTCGTTCGTGCGCGAGGGGCCGCTGCACGTCGAGCGCGCCTGCCCACACGCGCGCCCGTGCGCCGGCTGCCCGACCCACGGCGTCGACCCTGCCTTCGCGCTCGACTGGAAGAGGGCGCGCGTCGAGCGCGCGCTCGCAGACGCCGGTCTCGCTGTTGAGGTTGCCGAGGTAGAGCCGGGGCGATCGCCGCGCCAGAAGGTCAAGCTGGTCGTCGACAGCGGCCGGGTCGGCCTCTACGTGCCGCACACCCACCTGCCGGCCGACGCCACCCGCTGCGCGCACCAGCACCCCGCCATCACCGCGGCGCTCGCCAAGCTCGCGCCCGCCCTGGTGCGCATCACGCCGGTGCGCGCCGTGATCGCGCGCGCCTTCGTCGAGGGCGTGGGCGCGGTGGTGGTGAGCGAGCAGGCGCTGTTCGACCACGACTGGGCCGCGCTCGCCAAGCTCGTCGACGGAAAGCCGCTCGCCTCCCTGGCGCTGCGGGTGCAACCGGTCGAGGGGTCGAGGAACAGCCTGGTCGGCGGCGAGGCCGAGCGCTTCGTCGGGCCGCAAGCGCTGACGCCGCTCGAGGGCGGCGCGCCGGTGCCGGTCGATGCCTTCTGCCAGCCCGACCCGGAGCTGGCCGCGCACCTCTACCGGCGCGTCGCGCGCTTCCTGGTCGGCGCGCTCGATGGCGCGCGCCTGGCCGAGGCCACCTACTTCGATCTGTACGCCGGCGCCGGCGGCTTCGCGCGCGCCCTGGTCGAGGCCGGGGCGGGGCGCGTGGTCGCGGTCGAGCGCGCCGCCGCCTCCGCGACCACGTTGGTGCCGGGGTCGGGCGTGGCGCCCTTGCCGATGTCGGTGGAGCAGGCGCTGCCGCAGCTCGTCGGCTTCGCGCAGCGCGGCCTGGCCGGCATGGTCGCGGATCCGCCGAAGAAGGGCCTCGGCGAGGTGGCGCCCGCGCTCGCCGCCCTGGGCGCGCCCCGCGTGGCGCTGGTCGCGTGCGATCCCGACGCCGGCGCGAAGGACGCGCGCGTCTTCGTCGACGCGGGCTATCTCCTCACCGCGGTCGAGCCGCTCGACCTGTTCGCCGGCACCATCGAGGTCGAGACGCTGTTCCTGCTCGAGCGTTGACGGCGCACCCTCCTCAGAAGGCCGCGTGCTTCGCGACCATGATCCACAAGGCCAGCATCGAGACCGCGAACGCCGGCACGCCGAGCGCGAGCCAGACGCGGTTGTAGCGGTGAAACGCCGGGGGCAGCGCCGTGCCGTCGCGCGCCGCGGCTTCGGCCAGGCGGCGCATGCGCAGCTGCAACCACGCCGCCGGCACCCACAAGGTCCCCGCGAGCGCGTAGCAGGCGATGCCGAGCGCCACCCAGCCGTGCGTCAACGGTTGCCCGAGCAGCGAGGCGAGCCATAGCCCGGTCGCCGGCAGCGTCACGCCGGAGGGCAAGGTGAAGATCCAGTCGGCGAGCACGATCTCGCGCGCGTACCAGGCGATCACCTTGGCGTCGCGCGCGCGATCGGCGCGCACCTTGTACCAGGCGGTCATCAGCCCGGCGCCGAGGAACAACAGCGCCGACAGGATGTGGGCGGTCTTCACGACGAGGTAGAGCATCGGCGCGCCACCACCACGGTGCCGACCAGCATCGGCACGTTCTTGAGGAGAGGGAGGAACGGGTGCACCCAGAGTAACGGGTCGTGCTGCGCGACCAGGATGGGCAACACGAGCAGCGCCCCCACCTGCGCGCACAACAAGAGCACTAGCGGCCGGCCGCGCAACACGAGCGCCGCCACGGCCGACGCTATCTGGGCGACGCCGAGCAGGTGCAAGAACGCCGTGGGGTCCATGGGCACGAGACCGCTCGCGCGCACCACCTCGAGCTCGGCCTCCTGCACGAACAGGAGCTTGGGGAACAGGCCCTCGGTGAGCCAGGGCAGCGCCATCGAGACGCGCAACAGCCACAGCACGCGCGACGAGAAGCCCTCGCGCGCGGCGAGCGTGGCGGTGGCGAGCGCGCCGAGGAGCGGCAGGTTCTTCGACAGCACGCCATAGGGGTGCGCGAGCAGCGCCGGCTCGAGCGCCGCGAGGATGACGGTGAAGACGGCGATGGGCGCCGCCTGTGCCGTGAACAAGAGCCACGTCGGGCGGGCGAGCGCGACCACGACGCCGAGCGCCAGCTCGCCAGCGCAGATCCCCCACATCAGCCAGTGCGGCAGCCCGAGCCGGTCGAGGTAGGCGCCGCCCACCTCCCGGTAGTGCGGGTGGACGACGAGCACCGCGGTGGCCAGCCAGACGAAGGCGACGGAGAGCACGAGCGCGCGGCGATCACGCGCGTCGCGGAGCGACGAAGTGAGCGGGTCACCTGGTGCCGGCACCGCGCCATGGTAGGCGCTCGGCGGGATCGATGCGCTGCTCAGCCTCCGATCCTGGCCGCAAACACACTCCGCTTCTTCGGCAGCTCCACCGTCTGCCCGCCGAGCCAGCCCTTGAGCACAGGGGTCGCGTCTATGTCGGCGTCCATCACCATGGCCTCGCGGTTGCGCTCGTAGACCGCAGGGTCGTACGACGCCATGATCGGCGTGTACGCGTGGTCGGCGGCGCGCAGGATCATCGGCACGTTGTTCATCGCCAGCGCGCCGAGGAACGCCTGCTTGAGGATCGCCATGGCGCCGTCGGCCTGCGTCATCTCGATCTCCTGCGTGGTGCCGAGGTAGGCGACCTTCTCCTTCGGGATCTTGTGCTGCTCGAGGTAGCTGCCGACCTTGCCCGCGAAGTGCTCGAAGGTGCGGCAGGCGATGGGGGCGAGCAAGAGCGCGGGCGCCGGGCTGTCGAGCAGGTGCTCGGGACGGATGAACTGGCCGCCGATGCGCATGCCGAGGCCGCCGCCAGCGTGCGACAGCGAAAAGTACCCTCGCCGCTGCGCGCTCACCTTCATGAATTCGTCCGCCGCCGTCTCGTGGTGCGTCGAGTTGACCACGACCACCGTCAGCTCGTGCGCGTGGCCGTCAGGTGCCGTGACGGTCTTGGCGAAGACGGCGCGCCCGCTCTGGTCGATCCCGGCCGTGGCGGACTGCGCCTTGAAGCCGAGCCGCTCGAGGAAGATCTTGAAGCCGCGGTACTGCGAGACGTCGGGCGGGGCCTTCTCGCTCGAGGCGCGGTGGTCGTCGCCGCCGAAGGCGACGATCCACTCCGAGCGTGGCCCCTCGAACAGCTTGTCGTAGGGCAAGCTCGGCCCCGCCAACGTGACGCCGCCGGCCGGCGCGCCGCCGAGCACCCGCTCGAGGCCGGCGCCGCTGCCGATGCCGGCGGCCACCTCGGCCCAGTCGTCGCCATAGGCGCGCGCCATCAGGCGCAGGATCACCGGGTCGGGCCGGCGCACGGCGGCGTCGAGCTCGGCGGTGGAGAGCTCGCCGTCCTTGTTCTTGTCGATGGCCTTGGCGTAGCGGCGGGCATGCTCGTTCTTGACTTCGGTGATCTTCATGGCCTTCTCCTCGTTGCGCACGTGGGCGTTCGTTCGGTCAGCGACGGGTGCAGATGCGGGCCTGGCGCGCGTCGATGTCGACCTCGACGACGGCGATGGTGAAGCCGTTGTCCGTGACCTCGGGATCCTCGACGTGCACCACCGACAGGTAGGGCTCGGCGCCATCGACCGCGACCGAGAGCAGCACCTGGGGCAAGGACAGGTCGACATCGACCAGCTCGTAGGTAACGGTGGCGCCGTCGGCCTCGGCGGTTGCGCGATCGCCGGGCGACATCAGCGAGCTGATGAGCGCTCCGTCGCAGCCGGCGTCGCCGCCGCCGCCGCCACCGCCGCCGCCGTCGCTGCCGCAGCGGTTGCGCTCGCCGCCGCCGCCGCAGGTCTCTGCTCCCTCGCAGCCGCCGCAATCGAGCGCGCCGCCGCAGCCGTCAGGCACCGGGCCGCACTCGGCGCCGAGCGTGGCGCACGTGGTCGGCGCGCAGCCGCACAAGTTGTCGTCGCCGGCGCCGCCGCAGCTCTCGGGCGCCTGGCAGCCGCCGCAGTCGAGCGTGCCCCCGCAGCCGTCGTCGACGGTGCCGCAGTCGGCCGCCAGCGCCGCGCACGTGGTGGGCTGGCAGACCGGGCACTCGCCGCGCGCGCACGGCTCGATGGGCCGCGGTCGATCGAGGGGTAGCCCGTCCTCGCCGTCGACGTCGTGACCGCAGGCGCAGGCGAAACACATCGTGAACAAGAGCGCGCGCATGACTTCCTCCAGATGACGTGCGGTGCGCGCGCCGGCCCCGAGGGGAGCCGGCGCGCGCTCGTGATTCAGCCGATCACTGCCGGCGCGGTGTCGAAGGTCGGATCCGGCATGGCCGGCGACTCCGGGCCGAACGGCCCGATGCGCGCGTTACTCCACACCTTGAAGGGATCGACGTCGACGAGCACGCTGCGGCTGCCGACCACCTTCTTGTCGTAGAAGCGCACCAGCTCGACCGTCACCTCGTAGGTCTTGCCGTCGAGGTCGCGGATGGCGCCGATCACCGCCGGCGTCATCTTCGGGTAGCCCTTGGGCCACGCCGCCGTGATGACGTCGCTCCGCTTCTGCGCGTCGCGGTTGAAGAGCTCACGCAGCTCCTTCGCCGATCGGGGCGCGACGGCGCCGTTGTCGCCGAGGAACTTCTGCAGCGCCTTGCGCCCACCGGGAGTCAGGCGCGCGCTCTCGAGCACGTCCTTGACGGCCAGGTTGGCCTCGCTCGCGGGCGCGCCCTTGAGCTCGGCCAGGGCCTGCTTGGCCTCCCTGTGGCTGATGCGCTCGCCGGCGTGGCTGTCGGCCTGGCTGGCGTCCTTGATGCGGTTCCGGAAGCTGTCGATCTGCGTCTTCATGGCGTCCTCCTGTGCAGTTGGCTGCTGGTTGCAGGCGGTATCGCGGTTAGATGTGGGTGCGTTGCGCACAGGAATGAAGTTTCATTCATACCAGGATCCATCTAACTTATCTGCCTTAATTCGCAGGAAAATGAGTCGGATCAGCCGGGGATCATGTGGCCGTTGTCGTGCGCTGTAGCACATCGGCGGACCCGCGCCGAGCGGCCTCCACACGCGGAAATTGTTGATGTTTCCTTATTTATAAGCACGTTACGCTGCTGATCCAGGTGCGAATGAAGTTTCATTCTGTGCGCAACTCTCCCACACGTGGCGCGATACCCCACGCAACCAACGCGGCAGCACAACCGCTGCAGCACACAAGGAGCAGCGCCATGTCCGTCAGCAACGTCACCAACCAGATCAAGAGGGCCCTCGCTGATCGTCGCGTCACCTCGGCAGAGGTGGACGGCATCCTCAAGGCCACCGAGCCCTCCGTCTCCAACGGCGAGGCCAAGGCCATCGCGGAGCTGCACCGCACCGTGACCACGGCGCCGAGCCCGCCGCCGGGCGCGGTCATCTGCTTCCCGATCAGCATCGAGCGCGCCGCGCTCGACGATCTCAACAAGTTCATCGGCGACAAGAACCTGCCGATCGGCGACCACAAGGCGGTGATGCGCGATGCCATCAACGGCTCGCTCGCCCGCCTGCGCCTCGGCCCGCCCAAGAGCGAGCTGCCGAAGAACGTCGACAAGCTGCTGGCGCTCGACCTCGCCGGCGTGCCCATGCCCGAGGGCAGCTGGACGCGCAGCGCCTACATCGACGTCGCCAAGAAGCGCTTCTACCTGGTCGAGACGCGCGCCAACCCGCAGGACAACACGCGCGTGTGGGGACCGCTCGCGCTGCCGAAGGGCGCCGCGCCGGCCCCGTCGATCGAGGCGGTGCTCAAGTCGCAGGCGCGCGACTACGCGACCAAGGTCGGCTACCCGCTCACGCGCAGCGACGCGCTCTCGCTCAAGGACGTCGGCGCGCCGAACGCTGCCGGTGAGATCGAGGCGACCTTCACCGTGCAGGACTTCCTCGACGCCAACAAGAAGAACGGCGAGATCAAGGTCAAGGTCGACCGTGACGGCAAGTTCATCAGCGGCTCCTTCACCAAGGGCGGCGAGCAGGGCGGCGAGGTCACGCCTGAGCGCACCGCCGAGCTGATCAAGACCATGCAAGAGGCGCAGCTGGCCCAGCAGCTCAAATGGAACCGTGACGGAGTGCCGCTCGGACGCCGCATGCTCGAGGTGCCGCTCATGCAGGAGCGCCGTCCCGACGGCTTCTCGTACACGGCGCTGATCCCGGTCGGCACGCTGTCGCCCACGGGCGGCATGCTCGATCCCAACAAGGTGGACACGTTCTACGTGCGCCGCACCGGCGGCATCGCGGGCCTCACGCAGTACGCCGGGCCGCTCACCATCGGCGGTTGAGCAGCACGGGGGCGCGCGCATGGTGGCGCGCGCCCCCTCTCGCGCCGATGCGAGCGAGCGCGTCGGTCCCTCGATCCCTTGTCATCGCCCAAGCTGGAGATCCATGCGCCCCCTCATCGCGCTCTTGCTGCTCGCCGCCCCGGCCTGGGCGGACGACACCTGCCCGCTCGCCAGCGACGGTGTCTGCGACGAGCTCACCGGCTGCGCGCTCGGCAGCGACAGCAGCGATTGCCAAGCCGCGTGCGCGGCGGCCTGGCCCGACGCCATCGTCGGCGTCTGCGCCCACTACGCCGCCGTGGCGGCGGTCGCGCCCGAGCCGCCACCGCCTGACACCGGCACCCACGGCGAGGGCGGGCCACGCGGCCTGTGGAGCGGCACCCTCAGCGCGCGCGGCAACAAGCAGACGGAGCAGCTGGTGCGGCACTACGAGGTCTACGTGCCGATGTCCTACGACCCGAGGCGGCCGACGCCGCTCGTGATGGTGCTCGGCGGCTTCACCGTCGACATGTACGGGTTGCCTGCCTACACCGAGCTCTTGCGGACTGCCGACCTGAACGGCTTCATCGTCGCCTTCCCGCAGCAGCACTTCTACAACTTCGGCCCGTCGATCGGCTGGGTGTTCGCCTGGAACATCTATCCGACGGACTGGCAGCCAAACGGGGCCTGGCAAGAGAACCCGGACGTCGACTTCATCCGCAACCTCATCGACGAGCTCGGCGCGCTCTACAACCTCGATCGCACCCGCGTCATCGCGTCGGGCCACTCGCGCGGCGCCGGCATGAGCATCATCCTCGCCTACGTGCTGCCCGACCGCGTCACTGGTTTCCTTTCGGAGGCGGGCTTCGTCGACGCCAACGGCTTCGACGACGAGATGCTCGCGTACGCAGGCGCGCGGCGCATCCCCGGCGTGTTGGTGCACGGCACCTTGGATCCCGACGTGCCGTTCTCGAGCTCCGAGCGCGTCGTCGAGGTGCTCGAGCAGCTCGGCGAGGTCGAGGGCGAGGACTTCCTCTTCTTCGCGCTCGACCACGTCGCCCACGAGTGGCAGCCCCAGTACAACCAGGACGCGCTCGACTTCCTCTTCGATCGGCCGCTCCCCGGAGGTGCGCCATGAGGGCGCTGCTGCTGCCGCTGCTGCTCGCCGCCGCCTGCGGCGGGGGCGAGCGCGGTCCGTTTCGCCGCGAGCCGGACCGGACTCGCATGGTGACCATCGCGGCGTCCACCTTCAGCATGGGGCACCCCGTCGAGGCGCCGGGCGACTATGGCCAGGCGTGGAAGGAGATCGAGCTGCCCGCGCACGAGGTGTCGCTGCCCGACTACCTCATCGACCAAGACGAGGTGACCGTCGCCGAGTACGCCGAGTTCCTGAACGACGCGGGCGGCGAGGCCCACCATGCTGCCCTGCAGGCGATCGCGGTCGACGGCGGCCGCTACCTGCCCGCCGCCGGTGCCGCGGCGCTGCCCATCGCGCAGGTCTCGTTCTTCGACGCCGCCACCTTCTGCGCCTGGGCCGGCAAGCGGCTGCCGACTGAAGCCGAGTGGGAGCGGGCCGCGCGCGGCCCGGCGGGACTGCCCTTCCCCTGGGGCGAGGACTGGCCGAGCTGTGACCAGGCGGTGTTCTTCACCGGCGGCGTGTTCTGCGCCGACGGTCCGCTGCCGGTGGGCGGTCGCAGCCCGCAAGGAGACAGCGCCGAGGGCGTCCACGACCTCGCCGGCAACGTCGCCGAGTGGACGCAGGACGGCCTCGATCGTTACTCGTCGGACCCGCAGGTCTCCCCGCGGGGCCCGTCGACCAGCCGCTACCGCGTGGTGCGGGGCGGTGGCTTTCACTCGGCGCCCGCGTCGCTGCGCGGCAGCGCCCGCTTGGGAGCGCGTCCCGAGCACCGCTCCGAGGAGGTGGGTTTCCGATGCGCGCTCTAATGACCTCGACGCTCGTGGTGCTGCTGGCCGCCTGCGGAGCGCCCGACGAGGATGTGCCGGCCGACGGTTGGCCCACAGTGCCCGATGCGCCCGGGCCTATCGTGCTGGCCTCCGGGCTCGACTCCCCGTGCGGCCTGGCGCTCGTCGGTAGCGAGCTCTACGTCGCCGACGAGGGGAGTGACCGGATCGTGCGCGTGCCGGTCGCAGGCGGCGAGGTGACGGAGGTCGCCGTGCTGCACGGGCCGAGCTACCTCGCCGCCGCCGGCGACGACCTGGTGGTGAGCCAGCGCGCGGCCGGCAGCGTCAGCCGTGTGCGCGGTGGCGAGGTGACGGAGCTTGCGGGCGGGCAAGTGAGCCCGGGCCGGGTGCGCACCGACGGCGACGACGTCTTCTTCATCGTCGAAGGCGCGGGCAGTGACGGCGCCATCCGCCGCGTCTCCATCGAGGGCGGCGGGCTCACCGACGTGGCGAGCGCGTTGGCGACGCCGCGCAGCCTCACCGTGGCGGGCGGTCGCTGCTACTTCACCGAGCTCGGCACCGGCCACATCGGCTTCGTGTCCGCACATGGCGGCGAGCTGCCGACTCGCAAGACCGACACACGGGGCACTCCCTACGCCGTCGCGGTCGATACGGCGGCGAGCCAAGTCTATTGGGTGGAGCCGGGGACACGGAACGGCGGCTGGGTGCGCCGCGGCAATCTGGATCTTGGCACGCCCATCTCCGTTGGCTTCACGGCCCCCGGCCCGCGCGACCTGGTGCTGACCGGCGAGAAGGTCGTCTACGCGACCTCGTACACCGTCTCCGCCAGCCCACGGGGGAGTGGTGCCTATCAGGACTTGGCGGTCGCCACCGACGCATGCGACCTGCTCGTCGACGGCGAGACGGTCTTCTGGACCGATCGGGCTCGCGGCCAGGTGCTCGCGGTAGCGCTCGAGTAGCTGGGCTCGAAAAGGGAGGGGAACCTGCTAGCCGCCGCGCAACAGCTCCGGCAGCTCCCCGGCGAGCTCTCCCTGGGTCAAGACCCGAGTACAGCCCACCGCGCGTGCCCTTTGCATCAGCTCGGCCAACGTGTGGCTGCAGAACCCCACGATCTCGACGCCGGGGTGCTGGCGACGAACGTCGGCCACGGCGTCGAGCACGCCCGGCGATGCGCCGAGCTCGACGAGCACGCGGGTGGCTTCCGTGCGCGTCACCTCGGACGCGAGCGGAGCGTTGCGAGCCGCTCGATGGTAGGTGACGCCGAGCGCGCGCGCGGCACCGCTCACCTTCGACGAGAACATCAGGTCGGAGATCGCTACCAGGACTGTTGCCATGGTGCGTGATAGCCATCGCGGCCGGTGGCGCAAGGTGCCCGGCCCGTGGGCCGAACATCCCCCTCGCGCCGTGGCCGCCGCGCGCTAGGGTCTCCGTCATGCCCAAGGAACGACTTCGCGCCACGCTGAGCGAGCTGCACGACGAGCTGAAGACCACTCCTGCGGTCGACGACGAGGCGCGCCGCCTGCTGCACGAGGTCTCCTCCGACATCGATCGGCTGCTGCGCGCCAACCAGCCGCCGGCCACGTCGCACGTCGGCACGCTGTCCGAGCTGGCCACCCGCTTCGAGCGTGACCATCCGAGCCTGGCGACGGCGATCCGGCAGGTCGCCGACGCGCTCTCGCGCGTCGGACTCTGACCACAGCTCACGTCGGCAACCGGCGCCAGCAGCCCCGCCTCTGGCGGCGTGCTGGCATCGCTCAGAGGCGCAAGGCGTGCCAGACGGCGGCTTCGCTGGCGGTGACCAGCTCGGCGTCGATCTTCAGGCGCCCCTTGCGCACGCCCTTGTACAGGCCCGCGAACGCGCCCCACATCATCGACCAGAGCATCATGGGGGCCAGCGGCTTGACGATCTGCTTCGCTTGCGCGTCGGTGAGCAGCGCCACGATCGGCTGCAACAGTTTGCCCTGGCACTCGCGGCTGTAGTCGTCGATGTACGTCTCGTGGTCGTGCAGCTCGAGGAAGTCGAGCATGGCCGGGCGCTCCTCGGCGAACTTCCACAGCCGCCGCCACAGCTCGACGAACTGCTCGCGCACGGCCGCGTCGGTGGGGAAGCCCTCCACCACCGCCTGCTGCAGTTGTTCGTTGCAGCGACGGAACACCGCGTTCACCAGCGCGTCCTTGTCCTCGAAGTAGCGGTAGAGCGTGCCGGTGGCGACCTTGGCGCGCTCCGCCACCTCGGGGACCGTGGTGCCGTGAAAGCCCCGCTCCGCGAACAGCGCGAGCGCTGCATCGAGCAGCGCCTCCCGCTTGTGCGGCGAGATGGTGGTCGAGGTCACCGGGGCTCCGTCACGAAAAGCGGGATCGGTAGCGCCGACGGGAAGCGCGGTCAAAGGCGCGCTAGCCTCGGCGCGTGAGCAGCACGCTCGGCCCGCTGACCATCGGGCGCCGCTTGGGCGCCGGCGGCATGGCCGAGGTGTTCGAGGGGGAGCTCGGGGGCCGGCGCGTCGCCGTCAAGCTGGTCCACGCGGAGCACGCCGACGACCGCCAGTACCTGAGCTGCCTGCTCGACGAGGCGCGCGTGCTGCAGCAGCTCGCCCACCCCCACGTCGTGCAGGTGCTCGGCTGCGGTGACGACGGCGGGCGTGCCTGGGTCGCGCTCGAGCTCGTCGAGGGCCCGTCGCTCGCCCGCGTGCTCGAACACACCGGCAAGCTCGACGTCGAGGACGCGTTGGCGGTCTGCCTGCCGCTGCTCGAGGCGCTCGACTACGTGCACGGCGCCAAGAGCGCCGCGGGCGCGCCGCTCGGCATCGTCCACCGCGACGTCAGCGCCCACAACGTGCTGTTGTCCGTGCACGGCGACGTCAAGCTCGGCGACTTTGGCATCGCCATGGCGCCCGACCGCCTGCAGCGCACCGCCACCGGCGCCATCAAGGGCAAGCTCCGCGCGATGGCGCCCGAACAGGCCGCGGGCCTGGCGGTCGACGCGCGCGCCGACCAGTTCGCCGCCGCGCTGCTCTTGTTCGAGTGCCTGGTGGGCGAGCCCGCCTACCGGGCCAAGAACGACGCCGAGCTGTTCGACCGGGTGCGCCAGGGAGACATCCCCGAGCTGCGCGGCCGGCTCGCCGCGGCGGGCGTCGACGACGCGATGGCCACCGCCATCGCGCGCGCGCTGTCGCGGCGACCCGAGGATCGGTTCTCCTCGTGCCGCGCCTTGCTCGACGCGCTCGCACCGCATCGACGAGACGCTGCCGACGCCGCGCGGGCGCGCGTCGCCGCGCTGGTGGCGAGGGACGGACAGCAGAGCCGCACCGCCGTCACCGAGGTGGTGCGGCGCAGCCCATCGCATGGCGGGCGCAGCGGCAGCGACCTTCCCCTCGGCCTCGACCTGCCGGAGCGCTTCCAGGTCCGCCGGGAGCTCGGGCGCGGCGGCATGGGCGTGGTGCTGGCGGTGCAGGATCGCTCGCTTGGCCGCGAGGTGGCGGTCAAGGTGCTGCCGGCCGACAAGCGCGACCCGGTGCACCGCACGCGCTTCTCGCGCGAGGCCAAAGCGGCGGCGGTGCTGCGCCACCCCAACATCGTCACCGTGTTCGACGTCGACCTCGAGCGCGACTTCATCGTCATGGAGCTGGTGCGCGGCGAGTCGCTGCGCGCGCTGCTCAAGCGCGATCGCACGCTGCCGCTCGCCGAGCTGCGTCGCGTCGCGCTCGCGCTGCTCGACGCGCTTGCGGCGGCGCACGACGCGCGCATCGTGCACCGCGACGTCAAGCCCGCCAACATCCTCATCGACGAGCAGGGTGTCGTGAAGCTGGTCGACTTCGGCGTGGCCTCGTTCGGCGATCGCGACCTGACCTCGAGCGGGGTCAGCATCGGCACGCCGGCGTACATGGCGCCCGAGCAATTGCGCGGCCGCGTCGCCGACGTGCGCGCCGACCTGTACGCCACCGGCGCCACGCTGTTCGAGGCCGCCACCGGTGAGGAGCTGCACACCAAGGAGCGCACGCCCTCGGAGGTCGCCGCCGCCGTGCTCTCGGCCACCGGCGACCGCGCGCTGGCGGACGCCATCGCCCGCGCCGTCGCGCAGCGGCCCGAGGATCGCTTCGCGAACGCGCGCGAGTTCGCCGCCGCGCTCGGCCCGCCGAGCGCCCCGGTAGCAGCGCTCACCTCGTCGACGACCACGCCGGCCCTCACCGCGCTGCCGCCGCGCCGCGGGCTACCGGCGGCGCTGCTGACGATGCTGGCGGCCGGCGCCGCGGGCGCGGTAGCGCTGTTGTGGCAGCCGCACGAGGGGAGCGAGGCCGACGCGGGCGCGCGCGCCGGCGAGCTGCGCTCGATCGCGCTCTTGCCCTTCGCCGACCACACCGGCGAGGCGCGCCTCGACTTCGCGTCCTCGGGCTTGCCGCACATCCTCGCCGCCGAGCTGCGCGGCATCCCCGAGCTGACGGTCATCGGCTACTACCAGCTGCTCGATCGCGTCGGTGACGCGGGCGCGGCCCCTGCGATCTGGCGCGAGGCGGCGCGCGCGCTCGGCGCCGAAGAGCTGGTGCGCGGCGAGCTGTCGTCGGACGCGGGCGGCGTGCGGCTCGTCGTGGTCGTCGAGTCGCTCGGCGGCGCCACCATCGGCCGCTTCGAGCGCATCACCGACGTCGACGCCGTGCCCGGGGCGGCGCGCGCGCTCGCCGCCGACGTCGCGGGCGCGGCGGTCGGCCGCGCCACCGTGGTCGGCGAGTCGCGCCCCTTCGAGGTCGAGCGCAGCCTGCAGCTCGCCATCGCGGCGCTCGAGCGCCAGGACTTTGCGGTCGCCGACGAGCAACTGCAGCTCGTCGAGCTCAAGGCGCCCGACCTCGCCGAGGCCTGGTACCACCGCGCGCTGTTGAACTGGTGGCTGTCGCGCGACACGGATGGGCCCGCGACGCGCGCGCTCGCGGGCAACCTCGGGCCGGCCGAGCGCGGCTTCATGGAGGGCCTGCGCCTGGTGACCCACGAGACCCACCTGACGCCGGCCATCGACCACTTCCGCGCGCTCGTCGCCAACTACCCCGACCACCGCGACATCCAGTACGGCCTGTTCGAGGCGCTCTACCACGGCGGCTACGCGCGCGAGGCCATGGTCGTGTACCGGCGGCTGTGCGAGGGCCACCCGCGCTTCCGGCTCGGCCTCAAGCACGCGCTCGCCACCGCGGTGGCCCACGGCGACGACGGCGAGATCGGCTGGGCGCTGGCGCGCCTCGACCCGAACGCAGGCGACAGCGTGCTGTGGCAAGCAAGGGCGGCAGTGGCGCGGCGGGACTACGATCAGGCCATCGCGCTGCTGCGCCGGCACGAAGCACCAGACGACGCCGCGCGCGCCGCGGTGCAGCGCGAGCTGGCCGCGGTCTACCTGCTCGACGGGCAGCTCGACCTCGCGGCCGACGTGGCGGCGGGCTGGCAGCTCGCCGACATGCTGCACCACGCGGCGCCGCTGCTCGGGCTGGCGATGGCCCGCGGCAAGCCCGCCGAGGTCGAGTCGTGGGGCGACAAGGCGGCCGCGGCCGCCGAGCTCGCGACGGGCTCCGATGAGCGCGAACGAGGCTGGATCGAGGTCGCCGCCGTCGAGCTCCCCGAGGCGCAGCCCACACGGTTGCGCCGCATCCACGAGCGCTTCGGCCAAAACGAGCGCAGCAACCGGGCGGTCGCGCGTGCGCTGGTGGCCGGCGCGCTCGGCGAGCGCGCCGTCGTCGAGCAAGAGCGCGCGAGCGAATTCCCCGAGGCCGCGGCGGTGGCGGACGCGCACCTGGCGGAGTGGGCCAAGGACGAGCGCCGCGCGGTAGCTGCCTGGACGCGCGCCGCCGGCCTCGTGGGCGACGCCACTTTCCTGATCGTCGAGCAGGGACGGCGTGCGCGCGCCGCGCGCGCGCTCGGCGACCACGCGACGGTGTTGGCCGCCTGCGACGAAGTGATTCGCCCGCGCCGCTTCACCTGGGCGTGGGGTGGGGCGGTCGGGCCGTGCCTGCAGTGGTCGGCCGAGGCTGAGGAGGCGCTCGGCCGCCCCGCCGACGCGCGCGCCGCCTGGCAGCAATTGCGGGCGCTGCGCGCGCAGGCACCCGAGACCGACAACTTGCGGCGTGCGGCGCTCGACGGCGTCGTGCGCACCGGCGCCGGGCCCGCGGCTCCCTGACCTCACCTGGCGTCGACGCCGACGCCGACCTGGCATCGCACGAGGTGAGGGCTCGCGATGGCGCGTCGGATCTGCTGCGCCATCCGGCACAAACGATCGCGCCTTTCGGTGCAGTACACGGGTCTTCTACCCGGCGAGACGTGGGATCGGAGGTGGCGCGGAGCTTGCGTAGTGGCCACGGACGGAGGGCCCCATGCGCCACTATCTTCTGTTCCCGGTTCTGTTTCTGGTCTCGTGCACGGGCCCCGCGGGTCCCGTGGGTCCGAAGGGTGCCACCGGCGTGAGCGGTAGCTCCTGCTCCGTCGACGACAACGCGGACGGTACCTACACGCTGGCGTGCGACGACGGCACCAACATCACCATCGCGGACGGCAGCCCCTGCACGGTCGCGGACAACGGCACGACGTACGCGCTCTCGTGCCCGGATGGCACCGAGGTCGTCGTCGCTGACGGCCAGTCCTGCACCGCGACCGACGCCGGCAACGGCACGCACGTACTCACGTGTGCCGATGGCGCCGTGA
Organism: Deltaproteobacteria bacterium; assembly: GCA_016177705.1. GTDB lineage: Bacteria > Myxococcota > UBA727 > UBA727 > VGSZ01 > JACOUT01. The sequence goes on along the minus strand of JACOUT010000004.1, from coordinate 494,636 downwards.
CGATCGAGGACGGCGTGTCCTGCACGGTCGTGGACAACCTCGACACGACCTACACCATGACCTGCGGCACAGGGGTGGTCACGGTCGCCGACGGCACGCCCTGCAGCGTGACCGGCGACGGGTTCGCGACCTTCACCATGTCGTGCGGCGACGGCACCCAGGAGACCTTCACGTTGGGGCAGCCGCCGCAGCCGGCAGTGGTCGGACATATCGAGAACGGCCACGTGCTCGCCTACGACGTGCAGGCCGCCTACAACAGCGACACGTTCTTCTGGCGCCTCTCCTACCGCGGCAATCGCGGCGACCACCACGACTACCTGCGTTTCACCGGCGGCGCGTGGCGGAACGAGGGCGGCGATCGACGCGACGCGCAGTCCACGCTCGACAACGATCCGCAGCAGGGCGAGACCGACCTCAACTCGACCATCTATGAGCAGCGCACGTCGATCATGCTGAGCGATCCAAACGCCGCGACGCACGTGACGCGCTTCCAGGACTTCGGCTGCTTCATCACCTGCCACGATCAAGCGCGTCACATGCCGAAGTGGGAAGAGGCGAACGGCGAGGACACCAAGTGGGTCAATCCCGCCGACATGACGGGGAGCGGCACCGTCGCGCTCGACCTCTGGCACTGGCGCGGCCATCGCAGCGGCCCGATCGCGCGCGCCGACGACCAGTTCGTCGAGGCGAGGACTTTCACCAACACGCTCGGCGCCGACGATGGTGGGCGCAAGGGTGACGCCGGCAGCGCCGTGTTCACGACCAACAGCATCGTGGGCGGCAATCCCTCGTTCGTGTTCGATCCGGCGACCACCAACGGCGGCTACGCCTTCAAGTGGGGCGAGTTCTGGTCGACGCCCTACTACTACGTGACCGACGCGAGCGGTCAGGCGCTCGGGCCGAAGGCCCCGAACCCAAGCACCCTCTCGTTCGCGGCCGCCACCACCGCGGGCTACGTGCCGTCGGAAGGTGACGTCGTGCCGCGCCGCGTCCTGCGCGCCGGCTCCGGCAGCCGCGCCGACATCACTGCCGTCGGCACCGAGTTCGTCCCCGAGTCGCCCGACGGCCAGTACGGCGTGTGGCACGTGCAGCTGCAGCGCGCGCTCAACACCGGCAACAGCGACGACGTCGCCCTCACGGCGGGCAGCAGCTACGCGGCGGCGTTCGAGGTGCACCTGTGGGAGTACACGACGCGCGACCACTACGTCTCGTTCCCGCAGAGCGTCTCGCTCAACGACCCGACCAACACGTCGCCCGACATCCGGGCCGTCTTGGTGGCGGGTAGCGGCAAGTTCCAAAGACCCGACTTCGACGACGTCACCACCTTCCCGGTCACCCGCCTGTATCTGTTCCAGCCGGGTATCGCGTCGTGGGAGTTCCTCACCGGAGCAGACGCCGCCGAGACCTACACCGATCCGGCTACCGGCCAAGCCGTCAACCAGGTCCACGGGGGCTCCGCCTTGATGACCACGGCCGGCAGCTCGTGCCGCGGTTGCCACAACGTGCGCGCCACCGACCCGGCGTCCGTCGGTCCGCCGATGGCGACAGCCTCGCCACAGCGCGGCGGCATCTTCGCGCAAACGCCGGTGCCGTGAGGCGCGTCGGGCGCGATGCTCGACGCCGCGAACGCGATCGGACCGGCTGCCCCACCATGGTGGGCGTTTCTCCACAGACCGCTCGTCCGCGACGCGGTTAGGGGGCAGCCGGCGTTGGCACACGCGCTGCACAGCGGTGCTCGTCTGGAGGTGATGTCATGCGCCACAACCAACTGCTGCTCGACCGCTTCTTCAAGCAAACGACGTCTCCGCGCTGGCAGCACCCGTGGCTGCTGCTCGCGGTGGCGGTGGCGGTAGCCTGCGAAGCCGAAGTTCCGACGCCAACGCCGGATCCGGAGCCGCCAGCGCCCCACGTCGTCATCGCCGGGCTGCATCGCGTCGAGGTCGGCGCCACCGTGGCGCTCACCGCCAGCACCGCCGACGGGACCGACGTCTCCTACACGTGGAGCTCGACCGACCCAGCGGTCGCGACCGTCGACGGCATCGGGCGCGTCAAGGGCGTGGTCCCCGGCGAGGCCGGCATCGTCGTGCGCGGCGCGACCACCGGCGCCGAGGCCAGCCACCCGATCGTGGTGGTGGCGGGCGCCACGCCCACCGTGTCGATCGCCGGCAGCCACCGCGTCCCTGTGGGCACCCAGACCACGCTGGTGGCGGTGACGGTCAACGGTGTCGACGCGAGCTACGCGTGGGAGAGCGACGCGCCCACCATCGCGTCGGTGAGCGGCGGCCTGGTCACCGCGCTGCAGGTCGGCGAGGCAAACCTCCGCGCCACCGGCTCCGAGACCGGCGCTTCCGACACCTTCTCGATCGCGGTCACGGGCACCTCGGCGGTCGTCGTCACCGGGCCTTTCTATTTGCAGGTGGGCGGCCAGGCGCAGCTCGCCGCCGTCACCGTCAACCAAGACGACGCCAGCTACGCCTGGAGCTCGAGCGACACCACCGTCGCCACCGTCGACGAGACCGGCCTGGTTCGCGGCGTCGGCGCCGGCGCGGTCACCATCGCCGCCACCGGCGCAGCGTCGGGCTTGGTGGGGGAGCTCGGCATCACCGTCGCCGAGGACATCCCCTACTTCGATCAATGGGCCGCCTCCGGCCACGCCGACCGGGAAGCGGAGCCGTTTTCGCGCTGGGTCGGCACCGTGCAGAAGTCGTGCGCGCGCTGCCACAGCGACGGCGGCTATCGCGACTACCTCGGTGAGGACGGCTCCGCGGTCGGCGTCGTCGACGCGGACGCAGCGACCGGCACGGTCGTGCAGTGCACGACCTGCCACAACGCGGCGACCGCGGTGCTGGATGAGGTCACCTTCCCGTCGGGTGCGGTGGTGAGCGGCCTTGGCCCCTCGACGCGCTGCATGGTCTGCCACCAGGGGCGCGCCTCAACCAACAGCGTCGACACTGCCATCGCCAACGCCGGCGTGGCCGACGACGAGGTGAGCGCCGACATCGACTTCGTCAACATCCACTACTTCGCGGCGGCGGCGACGTTGCTGGCTGGGCGCGCGCGCGGCGCCTACCAGTACGCGGGCCAAGTCTACGACACGCGCTTCCGCCACGTGCCCGAGCGCGACATCTGCATCGAGTGCCACGATCAGCACACGCTGCAGGTGCGCCTGACCGCCTGTCAGACCTGTCACCCGACGGCGGCCACCACCGAGCAACTCAAAGACATCCGCATGATGTCGTCGCTCGGCACCGACTACGACGGCGACGGCAACACCAGCGAGGGCATCTACTACGAGATGGTCGGCGTGCGAGAGATCCTGCACGGCCGCATCCAGGAGTACGCGCGCGCGCACGGCGGGCCGGTCTGCTACCACGAAGCGAAGTACCCCTACTTCTTCCGCGACACCGACGACAACGGCGTCTGCGCCGACGACGAGGCGGTCAGCGCCAACGGCTACGATGGCTTCACGCCGCGCCTGCTGCGCGCCGCCTACAACGTGCAGGTGGCCACCAAGGATCCGGGCGCGTTCGCGCACAACGCGAAGTACGTGATCGAGACGCTGTTCGACTCGGCCGCCGACCTGAACGGCGCCTTGACCGCGCCGCTCGATCTGTCGGCCATGCACCGAAACGACCCGGGCCACTTCAACGGCTCCGGCGAGCCGGCGCGCCACTGGGACGAGGACGAGGAGGGCGTGTCGGCGAGCTGCTCGCGTTGCCACGGCGCCTCCGAGGGCTTCCGCTTCTTCGTCGAGTACAAGGTGGGGCGTGAGGTGCTCGAGCAGGGCAACGGGCTCGACTGCGCCACCTGTCACGACACGTTCGCCAACGTGGCCGACCCGCAAGACGCCTTCAGCGTTCTGCCGCTCGACTCGGTGTGGTTCCCGAGCTTGATCACCGTCAGCCGCCCCGGCGACAAGGGCAACGTGTGCGCGCAGTGCCACAACGGCCGCGCCAGCAAGCCCGACGTCGACGCGCGCATCGCCTCGAGCTCGTTCACCTCCGCCGTCAGCCCGCACTACCTGCCGGCGGCGGCCGTCAAGCTCGGCGCGCAGACCAAGGGCGGCTACGAGTACGACGGCCGTTCGTACTCCTCCGAGTGGACCAACCACCTCGGCGGCTCCTCGTGCGTCGATTGCCACAGCCCCGCCAACACCAAGCACAGCATGCTGATCGAGGACAACCTGGAGCGCTGCCAGCTGTGCCACGTCGGTGTCACGGCGCCCGACCAGATCCGCACCGGCCGGCACGCAACCGACACCGACGGCGACGGCGACGCCAACGAGGCGCTCGAGGACGAGCTGGCCACGCTGGCCGACGCGCTGCTGACCGAGATGCACGACGTGGCGCCGACGCTGTGCTTCGCGCCCAACAGCTACTACAAGGACAACAATGCCTCCGGCCGGTACTGCGATCCGTCGGAGGTCAGCAGCACCAACCGCTTCCGCTCCTTCAACCCCGACCTCTTGAAGGCCGCCTACAACTACCTGTTGTGGAACAACGAGCCGGGCGCCTGGGCGCACAACTACGACTACATCGCCCAGCTGCTCATCGACTCCGTCGACGATCTCGGTGGTGACTCCTCCACCTTCGTCCGGCCGACCCCGTGAACGTGCCCCGGCGCCTGCGCCTGCTCGTGCCGCAGCTCTCCGCCGTGGCCATCGTCGCCGGCGCGGTGGCCTTCGCCTTCAAGGTCACCTCGCCGACGTCGCAGGTCGAAGCCGAGCGCGAGGCGGCGTCCCCCGCCGTCGTCGCCCGCAAGCCGCTGCCCTTCACGGTGCAGGCACGGCTGCCCCAGCTCGAGGAGCACGGCACCTTCCCGTGCAAGGAGTGCCACGACGAGTCGCTGCCGACCGATCCGAAGGAGCGCGCCATGCCCGAGGATCACGGCGACATCGACCTCAAGCACGGCGGCGGCCGCTTCTGGTGTCTGACGTGCCACGACGCCGACAACCGCGACGTGCTGCGCGGGCTCAAGGGCCAGCCCATCGCCTTCGACGAGCAGTTCCTCTTGTGCGGCCAATGCCACTTCCGCCGCCAGCGCGACTTCCTGTTCGGTGCGCACGGCAAGCGTATCGGCTCCTGGCAGGGTGAGCGCGTGCTCGCGCCGTGCACCTCCTGCCACGACGCGCACGACCCGAGCATCAAGCCGCGCAAGCCCTACCGCGCCGACCGCCTGCGCGAGGGTCTGCGGACCGAGCGCCGAACGCACGCGCCGCTGATCGAGACGCCGAGCCAAGGGAGCCCCGATGAGCAGCGGTGACGGCCCCCGAGTCTCGCGACGTGGCGTGCTCAAGGTGCTCGGCGCCGCGTGCGGCACCGCCGCTGCCACGGCGTGCGCTCCGGGCTACTCCGAGTGGCTGCAGCGCTTTTTTCAGGAGCACTACCAGCGCATGACCCCGGAGGAGGTCAAGGACGCGCTCGCGCGCATGGAGCGCGAGTACCAGCAACAGCTCGGCGTGGAGGTGCGGGTCAAGGACAGCAAGCCCATCCCCGGCGTGCGCTTCGGCTACGCGCTCAACATCTCCAAGTGCAAGGGCTACCGCGAGTGCGTGCGCGCGTGCATCGAGGAGAACAACCTGAGCCGCGATCCCGAGCTGGCGTACATCAGGGTGCTCGAGATGGACAACGGCACCTTGGACCTCGAGCGCTCGGATCACTACTACGAGCACGAGACCGTGCCGCAGCCGGGCAAGTTCTACCTGCCGGTCTCGTGCATGCAGTGCGACAACGCGCCGTGCGTGAAGGCCTGCCCGGTGAAGGCCACCTGGGCGGAGCCCGATGGCGTCGTGGTCGTGGACTACGACTGGTGCATCGGCTGCCGCGCCTGCCAGGCGGCGTGCCCGTACGGCGCGCGCCACTTCAACTGGGGCACGCCGACGTTGCCACCCAAGGGCATCCAGACCGACACCCACGTGCTCGGCAACCGCCCGCGGCCGCGCGGCGTGGTCGAGAAGTGCACCTTCTGCTTGCACCGCACGCGCGAGGGTCGCTTGCCCGCGTGCCACGAGGCGTGCCCGACGGGCGCGCGCGTCTTCGGCAACCTGCTCGACCCCGCGAGCGAGATCCGCTGGGTGCTCGAGCACAAGACGGTGTTCCGCCTCAAGGAAGGCCTCAAGACCGAGCCGAAGTTCTGGTACTACAGCGACTGAGGGTGACGACGTGGATTCGCTCAAAGCCACCCTGTCCTTCCTGTCCGCCGCCACGCGCGTCGCGTTGAGCGGCAGCTGGCGGTACCGCGCGTGGCTGGTGGTCTGCGCGCTCGCGTGCCTGCCGGGCATGTGGGCGTACTGGGGACAGCTGCAGCACGGCCTCGTCGTCACCGGCATGAGCGATCAGGTGAGTTGGGGCGCTTACATCGCCAACTTCACCTACCTGGTGGGCGTCGCGGCCGCCGCGGTCATGTTGGTGATCCCGAGCTACGTCTTTCACAACGAGCACACCAAGTCGGTGGTGCTCTTGGCAGAGGCGCTGGCGGTGGCGGCATGCATGATGGCCATGCTGTTCGTGTTCGTCGACCTCGGCCACCCTGAGCGCGGCTGGCACCTGATCCCGATGCTCGGCCGGCTCAACTGGCCCACGTCGCTGATGGCCTGGGACGTCATCGTGTTGTCCGGCTACCTGCTCTTCAACCTGGTGGTGCCGTTCGTGTTGCTGCGGCGACGCTGGCGCGGGGACGAGAGCCCGATGCCGTGGCTCGGCGCGGCCATCGGCGTCGGCATCGTCTGGGCGATCGCGCTGCACACCGTCACGGCGTTCCTGTTCTCGGCGAACGCGGCGCGGCCGTTCTGGCACACGGCGCTGCTCGGCCCGCGCTTCCTCACCTCCGCGTTCGCGTCGGGGCCCGCGCTCTTGCTGTTGGCGTTCCGCGTCGTGAAGGACGTCGGCGGCTTCCCGGTGCCGCGCCAGGTGTTCCGCTTCCTGGCGGTCGTCGTGGCGGTGGCCTTGCAGGTCAACCTGGTGATGCTCGGCGCGGAGCTGTTCACGGAGTTCTACGCGCCCACCGAGCACGGTGCGTCGGCGTCGTATCTGTTCCTCGGCCACGAGGGTCACGCGCGCCTGGTGCCGTGGATCTACACGGCCGCCGGCATGCAGCTCGCCGCCATGGTGCTGCTGATCGCGCCCGCCTGGAACGATCGCCTGCGAAACATCCTGCTCGCCTGCGCCCTGTGCGTGGTCGGCGTGTGGATCGAGAAGGGGCTTGGGCTCATCGTCCCCGGCTTCATCCCGACGCCCATCGGCGAGGTGCTCGAGTACGTTCCCACCTGGACCGAGACGGTGCTGTCCTTCTCGATCTGGGCCTTTGGCGTCCTGGTCTTCACGCTGCTCGCCAAGCCCGCTATCGCCATTCAGCTTGGCACGCTCCGGAGCCCGAGCGCGCCCGTCCCCGCACCGCCAGCCGATGGAGAGACCCCATGAAGAAAGCAACCATCCTCACCGCCGCCTTCCTGACCGCCGCGTTCCTGGCGCCGACGCGCGCGCGCGCGGTCGACCCGCCCGCTGCACCGCCGGCCGCGCCGCCCGCTGCGCCTTCTGCCGCGCCTCCCGCCGCGCCGCCGGCCGCCGCTGCCCCGACGACGCCGCCCTCGCTCGAGGACGGCCTCAAGCTGTGGAACGAGAAGAAGAACAAGTGCGCCCAGTGTCACGGCGCCGACGGCAAGGGCGAGACCAAGATGGGCAAGTCCAAGAACGTCAGCAGCATGGCCACGGTGGAATTTCAGAAGAAGTACACCGACCAGCAGATGATCGACGCCATCATGAAGGGCTTCGAGCGCGAAGAGGGCGGCAAGAAGGTCAAGATGGAGCCGCTCAAGAACGCCACCGAGCGCGATGCGCAGGCGCTCGTGTTGGTGGTGCGTTCGTTCGCGCCTAAGGACGCTCCCAAGTAGCGCGCGCTCTCCTCAGGGACGCTCGACCACGCCGTTGCCATGCAGCGCGGGGTCGATGGGCCGGAGACCACTGAACGGATGGCAGCCGCCGCACGCGGTGCTCGGCACGCTCGGGTGCGGCGCCGGCGGCGGCACGCTATGGCAGGTGCCGCACGCGGCCTGGCTGCTGTTCACCATCGTCCATGTCGGGGTGGTGAGCGTGCCATCGAGGATGGCGGCGCTGCCGCCGTGGCAGTAGGTGCTGCAGCGCAGCCCATCGAACGACGCCAACGTGCCGCCCGCGCGGGCGAGCGGGCCGAAGGTCACCTCGGCCGGCAGCGCGGTGTCCTGGTGCCCGGCGTCGTCGGTGGTGATCGGCACCTGGTGGCACTCGCCACACGCCACGGGCCCGAACAGCTCGGAGCCCGCCAGGTGGCTCCGGTGCGCTCCCACACCGCGCGCCGTGGTCAGCGTGTTGCCGGCGAGGTCGCGCGGCGGTGCCGGGCTGGCGTCGTCGCCGTGGCAGGAGTTGCACGCGACGTTGACCACGCCGTTCACGTGGAGCTGGGCGGCGACGAACGTCAGATCTTCGGGCGCGACGGCCTCGGCGGCGACCACGTCGCCATGGCAAGTGGCACAGTCGTTGGCGGCCGGGTGCGGTGCGGCAGGCGGCAGGCCGTGGCAGGCGCCGCACTCGGCCTGGCTGCCGTCGACGCGGGTCCACTGCGGCGCGGGCGCGATGGCGCCTGTACCCGCGTGACACGCCACGTTGCTGCACGCCACGCCGTCCCAGCCAGGGTCGTGCCCGCGCGAGCGCGCGATGGGCCCGAACTCGAGCTCGGCCGGCAGCTCGTCGTCGAAGTGCCCGGGGTCGAACGCGCCGACCGGCACCAGGTGGCACTCGCTGCACGCGATGGCCCGATGCCAAGTCGAGGTCGCGAGGTGCGCGGCGTGGGCGCCGATGCCGGGCTGGTCGGTCGAGGTGCCGCCGCGGCTGTCGCGCCAGGGCGGTAAGCTCGTCTCGCTGCTGTGGCACGCGTCGCACTCGGTGCCGCTGCTCTGCACCACGCCATCGACGTGGAGCGCGGGCGTCGTGAAGACGCGATCGGGGCCGATCACCGCCGCGTGACAGGCGGCGCACTCCGCTTGCGCGGGGTGACCGGCTCCCGGCGGCGCCCCGTGACAGCTGGTGCACGCGGCGAAGGTGCCGTCGACTTGCGTCCACGCCGGGGCGGGTTGGTCGGCGGCGCGCGCCGCAGCCTCGGGCAGCGTGCCGCCGTGGCAGTAGCTGCTGCTGCACGAGACGCCCTGGTAGCTCGGCGCGGCGCCGTCGTGGACAGCGAGGCCCGCGAAGGTGAGCTCGGCGCGTCGATCACCATCGTCGATGTGGCCCTCCTGTCTGCCGACCGTGGGCACCACGTGGCAGTCGGCGCAGGCGACCGGCGCGCTCCTGCCGTTGGCCGCGAGGTGGGCCTGGTGCGCGCCCACGCCTGGGAACTGCGTCTCGGTGTTGCCGGCGAGATCGCGCGGCGGCGCGCCGTCGGTGCTTGTGGGGTCGCCGTGACACGCGCCGCACTCGGGGCCGCGTGTCTGCACGACGCCGTCGATGTGCGTCGCCGCTGCCACCCGGATCTGGCCCTGCTCGTCGACCGTCTCGTCGTGGCAGCGCACGCAGCCGGCGCCGGCCGCGCCGGAGCCCTCGAGCAGCTCGCCGGCCGGGTGCGGCGCCGGGGGCGGCGCGCCATGGCAGGAGTCGCAGCGCGCCTGCGATCCGTCGACCAGGGTCCAGCGCGGCGTGGTGTGCTGGCCGCCGGCAAGTGAAGCGCCGTGGCAGTAGGTGGAGCAGGTCGCCTGCTCGCGCGACCAGCGCGTCGGGTAACCGCCGGTGCGCGCGAGCGTGCCGAACACCACCTCGGCGGGCAGCGCGTCGACGTGGCCGTCGTCGCCCACGTTCTCCGGCACCCGGTGGCACTCCTCGCACGGCACCGCCGCGCGGGTCGCGGTGTCCGTCAAGTGGACGCGGTGGGCGCCGACGCCGAGGTCCGCGACATCGACGGCGCCGGTGAGCGAGCGCGGCGGCGCGGCGCTCTGCTCGTCGCCATGGCAGGTGAGGCACTCGATCTTCGTCGACGAGAAGCCGTCGGCCAGCGCATCGTCCTCGCCGCAGCCGGCGGCTGCCACGACGAGCGCGGGCAGCGCGCCGAGTAGGGAGCACGGTAGCTGCTTCATCGCGCCCCTCGATGGCAGTCGTTGCAGAAGGTCTGCCGATGGCAGGTCGCGCAGCTCGCGTCGTCCTTCGCCCGAGCGACCAGCCCATGCGTCGAGGTCCAGGCGCCGCGGTGGTTGGCCGGCTCCTCCTCGCGGTGACACGCGACGCACTGGCCGGGCTCATGGCAGGTCTGGCAGCGCGCCCGATCCCAGGAGGCGGCGCTGCCGTGCAGCCGCGTGCGCCACAGACCGTCGTGGTCGCGCGGGCGCTCGACGCGGTGACAGGCGACGCAAACGGACTCGCGATGACACAGCGTGCAGGACGCGCCGTGCTCCGCCGGCATGAGCGCGAACGCGTCGCGTGCGTGTTGGCGCTGCCACGTCGCCCCATGGCTGTCCGGCTTGACCCGACGCTGCTCGCGCTCGTGGCAGCGCGCGCACGCCGCTTCGCGCGGCGCTTCGGCGTCACGTTCGTGGCAGGAGAAGCAGGTGGCGCTGGTCGCGATCAGCCGGTGCTCAGCGGCGGGCGGTGCGCCAGCAGGCGGCTCGATCGGCGGCGTGCTCGCGACGTGGCAGCTCGCGCACGACGATGTCGCGTGCGGGCGGTGATCGAACGGCACCGACAGCCCGCGCACGCGCGCGCGCACCGAGAACGCCGGCACCTCGTCATGGCACTCGATGCAGGTCGCCTCCCTGAGCCAGGGGGCGCGCGCACCGACGGCGCGCGCGTCGTGGCACTCGATGCATGGCGGTGGCTGCTCGAGCTCCTGGTGCTCGACGTGCGAGAACAGCTCGAGGTCATCGTCGGCTGCGCCCACGGCGGCACCACAGACGAGCGCGACCACGAGAGCGCGGAGCACGCGCGGCGCGGAGCGGAGCGGCCCGGCGGCAGTGCGCACGCTCATCGCGTCACCCCGAGATCCTGCACCAGCGTCACCTGCACCGTGGTCTCGGTGCGATCGAAGACCTCGACGCTGGCGCGCGCCTGCACGCGCAGCCACTGGAGCGCGCGCACGCCCACCGCGCCATAGATCGTGCGTACGTCGGCGAGCTCCTCGACGTCTTGGTAGTAGGTGTACTTGTAGCGGTCCCACGCGGTGCCGAGCTCGGCGCGCACGCCGGCGCGCTGGTAGCCGACCGATCCACCGAGCGCGACGCGGCCGTCGCTGGCGCCGAGCAGGTCGGCGGGACCGGGCGCCAGCACGCTGTCCCATGCGACGTCGGCGGAGACGAAGACGCCGGGCACCAGCAGGTCGGTGGCCTGGGCCAAGGCGTAGACGCGGCCGCTGTTGCGGTTGAACGCCTGCTCGTCATCGACGACGTTGACGCGCGCCTGCGCGCCGGCGTGCAGCGTGCCCTTGGCGAGACCGAGGTCGGTACCAGCGAACACGTCGGCGCGCGCGCGCCAGTGCGGCAAGCTCTCACCGAGCACCAGGAAGTAGGGATCGGCGGCCAGCGCCACCTCGCCGAGGGTGGCGGGCTGCAGCGAGGCCTCGACGTCGGCGCCGAGGTCGTCGCCGGGGCCACCGAGCCGAACGCGCGCGCCGGTCACCATCACCTGGTCGTCGAGCGTGCGCAGCCACGCCTTGCCCTGCGCGACGTCGAGCGCGCGCAGGAACAGCGCGGCGCCGGCGCTGCCGTCGAAGCCGCCGGTCGCCGAGTCCTCGAACAGGCCGCGCACGTCGAGCTGCAGCTTGATCGCGTCGGCGGTGACGAGGTCGACGCCAGCAGACACGGCCCAGTCCTCGAACAGCTCCGCGTCGGCGGATCCCGTCTCGTAGAAGTGGACCGTGCGGCCGGCCGAGACGAAGGCGCGGGAGCGGCGCGCGCCGTACAGCTCGTCGTCGGCGAGGCCGGCGAGCGGGCTCACGGACAGCGCGACACCGTCGAGGGTGATCGGCCAGCCCTCCTCCACCGTGAGGCGCCCAATCGCGGCGCGCTGCACCAAGGGGCCGCCGCCCCAGCCGAGCTCGAGGGTGTGCACGAGCAGCTCGAGCGGCCCTCGACTGTCGTGCACCGAGCGCAGACCGGCGTCCCCGTCGGGGCGCGCGCCGTCGACATCCCAGTACAGCTCCGCTGCGCCATCGAGCCGGAGGCGGCCACCGAGCGCCCGCGCGCCGCCGTCGAGGCTGAAGCGGGCGTCCTCGTCGAGCCCGAGCTCGGTCGCGCTGGTCGTGCTCGTCGTGCGCCGGACCCTCACGCCCTCGGCGCCGACCAGCCACGCCTCGTCGAGGAACGCCTCGGGCTCGGCCACCTGCGCGACCTCCGCGACCGGCGCCGCGTCGCCAGGCGCTGCCAGGTAGAGGGTCCAGGGGAGGAAGAGGAGGTAGGTGGGCACGGGCGGCGCCGATGCGGGTGAAAACGGACGGGACGTCCGCCCGTCGTTTCAAGTCCCGCGCCACCCGCGGTCCGCAGCGACACCCGTCGCGCTGCCGGGCGTGTGTGCGTGACGACCCCACCACGTTCGCTCGCGTGCTTGATTCCGCACAGCCACGTCGTGACCCGAGCGTGCGCCGCCTCGGTCAGTGCGGTGCGGCCGCGAGGATCTCGCGCAGCGCCGTGCCCGCGCTGGTGGGTGCGAGCGCTCCGTCGCGCCACTCGAGCATGGCGTGCGGGATGCCGTTCTCCTGCCACTCCGCCAGGTGATACGCCGACGCACCCATGCTCGGCACCGTCGAGAGCACGCGCCACTTCTCGCGCATGCCTTCGGCTTGGTGCTCCATCGAGCAGGCCCCGAGCAGGGGCGCCTGCGCGTACCAGCCGCCGAAGAAGACCGGCCGTTCGTGATTGAGCTGCCAGGCGCGCGCCAACAGCACCTCGAGGGCGAGCGGCACCTCGGAGGCGCGCGCGAGCGGGTACCAGCCGCCTCCCTCGATGAAGTCGCAGGAGTGGAAGTGGGTGGCGACCGTGAACCAGGTGAAGTCGGTCAGATCGCTGAAGTCGATGAACGGCAGCAGCGCGTCCTCGAGCGCCTCGACGTAGTGGTGGCTGACCGTGAACGGCCGCCCCAGCGGGTCGCGCGCGCGCACCGCGTCGGCATAGAGCGCGACCGACGCGCGCACCGCCTGCTCGCCGGCGGGCGTGTGGAAGTCGCGCTCGGCGAACTCGCCGCCGATCCACCAAAACAGGATGCTGCGATGGCGCGCGAGCCGCCCGACCAGCTCGTCGATGTGCTGCAGGTTGCTCGCGATCGTCTCCTCGTCGGGGACGGTGCCGAGCACGCCGCCGGTGCCGGCAAACGGGCTCGCGACCCGCTTCTTCACGTTGCCGAGCTCCTGGGCGACCCACAGCCCCTCGCGCTCGAAGCGCTCGTAGAAGAAGTCCTGCTGCACGTTGCCGCGGTAGACGACCAGGAAGGTGACGCCGAGCTCCCTCAGGGCCGGCACCAACAGGTCGAGCTCCTGCTCGGTGTAGACGTGGTGCTCCTCCTCGAGGCCGTACACCACCGTGCGCCGGCCGTTGAGCACGAAGTAGCCGTCGGCGCCGATCGCGACCGGCGGCGGCGTCGCGTCCCGTACCTCGACAGCACCGACCGTCGGCAGCGGCTCCACCTCGACGACATCGAGCGGGATCTTCGGCACGGGCGCGGCAGGCGCCGGCAGCGTCGGCCCGCAGGCGGTGAGCAGCAGCAGCGGGACCATGACGGCAGGGAGGCGGCGCAGCATGCCGCGGACCGTACCCGCGCGCGGGCGCCCGTCGATCTTAATGGGGCGGTCGAGCGCGAAATAAGATCGCTGGTCGACGGAATTCGGCACGATCGCCAGCGTCGGGCGCGCACCTCCATCCGATCGCGCACGCGGAGCTGTTGGGGACATGGACGTCGACACGGTCAGGCGGCTCTACGAGATCGGGCTGTTCGCGCTGTTCCTCGCGATCGCGCTGCGCTCGACCGTGGCGCGGGGGCTGCCCACCACGCTGCGCGAGCTCGCCTTCGGCTTCGTGCTCTCGCAGGCGGTCGAGCTGTTGGCCGTGCAAGCCGGTCGCTACCGCTACCCGGACTGGCTCGTGTACTTCCCACCGGGGCCGGCGTCGGTGCCGCTCGCCGTCGGGCTCGGTTGGGCGGCGCTCATGCCGGTGGTGATGCGCCTGTCGGAGCAGATCGCCGGTGCGCGCGCGCCGCGGTGGCGCCTCGCCGTCGTCGACGGCCTGCTCGGCGTCGGCCTCGATCTCGTCGTCGATCCCGCCGTCTCGGGTGAGCCGCTGCGCATGTGGCTGTGGCGCGACGCGGGCATGACCGAGTACCGGCTGTGGCTGCTCGACGTGCCGGTGTTCAACTTCGCCGGCTGGTTCCTGCTGGTGGCGAGCTGCGGCTGGCAGCTCCGATCGCTCGAGGTGAATGCCCGTGGCCGCGCGCCGCGCGCGCTCGTCTACCTGCTGATCGACCTCGCCGTCGCTTCGCTGGTGATGAGGCTGCCATGGTGAGCGGCCTGCACCGCACCGCGCGCGCGGGCTTCGAGGCGGGCGCGTACCTGTCCTTCTGGCTCTCGGCCTGCGCGCTGGCTGCGATCGCCGGCCGGCCGTGGCTCGGCGCGATCGGGCTCGTCACCGTCCTCCCCTTCGTCGTGCTGGCGCTGCGCAGCCCCAAGCGGGGGCACTGAGCTACAGTGCGCGCGCATGCAGCGCTTCGACGTCGGCGGCCCCATGGTTGGGCGCGCGCAGCACCTCGAGCAGGTCGACGCGCTGGTCGCGCACGAGCGCCTGGTCAGCGTCGTCGGCCCGCCCGGCATCGGTAAGTCGCGCCTCGCCGGCCTCGTTGCCGAGCGGGCCGCGGCGCGGTGGAGCGGCGGTGCCGTCGGGTGCTCGCTCGCCCACGCGACCACCGCCGAGCAGGCATGCGAGGCCGTGGCCGCGGCGCTCGAGATCCCGCTGACGAGCACGTCCACGCTCGCTGCTGCGTGGCGCCGCCTCGGGCAAGCGCTCACCGCCCGCGGCCACACGCTGGTGCTGCTCGACGACGTCGAGCGGCTCGCTGGTCAGGCGGACGCGACCGTCGGCGCGCTGCTCGCGGCCGCGCCCGACGCGCACGTGCTGGTCACGAGCCGCGAGCGACTGCGGCTGCATCAGGAGGTCGTGGTCCAGCTCGGCCCGCTGACGGACGCCGAGTCGCTCGCGCTCTTGCTGGCGCGCGCGCGCGCCTCGGCAGTGCCGCTCGACGAGGCGTCGCCGGCCCTCGTGGGCATCGCCGAGCGCCTCGACGGGTTGCCGCTCGCGCTCGAGCTGGCCGCCGCGCGGCTGCGCGTCATGGGCCCGCTGGCGCTGCTCGAGCGGCTCGACCGGCAGCTGGACCTGCTCACCTCCGGCATGCGCGACAGCGCGCCGCGCCACGCGTCGCTGCGCGCGGCGCTCGAAGCCTCGTGGTCGCTATTGTCGACGGACGAGCAGGCGACACTGGCCTGCCTCGGCGCCTTCCCCGCGAGCTTCACGCTCGAGGCCGCAGAGGCCATCGTGATGCTGCCGGGCACGACGGCGGCGCTCGACGCCATCCAGTCCCTGGTCGACAAGTCGCTGGTGCGCGCGCCCGCAGCGGGATCGGCCGGGCGACTCGCGCTGCTCGGCAGCGTCGCCGAGCTCGCTCGCGAGCAGCTCGAAGCGAGCGGCCAGGTGGTCGCCGCGGCTTCGCGCCACGCGAGCTGGTTTGCGGCACAAGCGCTCGAGCGCACGGAGGCGTTCGACCACACCGGCGACGCCGCGGCGCTGCGCTGGCTCGTCGAGGAGCGCGACAACCTGTCGGCGGCGGCGCGCAGCGCGCTCGACGCCGACGGTGAAGGGGCGGCCATCGCGCTGCCGTCGCTGTTGGCGCTCGAGCGCCTCGCTGGGGTGCGCGGTCGGCTCGGCCAATCGCCGCTGCTCGAGCAGGCGCTCGCGCGACGCCACGACGCCGGCGTCGCGCCGACATTGGTCGCCGCTGCACTGCTCGCGCGAGCGGCGGTGCGTCGCGCCGCGGGGGCCCACGGCGACGCCGCCGACGACGGCATGGAGGCGGAGGCGATCGCGACGGCGGCAGGCGACCGGGTGCTCGCGGCCCGCGCCTTGCTGGTCCGCGCCATTGCCTGGCAGCACGCTGGGCGCGCCGCGGAGGCGGCCGCACTCTTGGAGCGAGCGCGCGACGTGTTCGTCGAGGCTGGCGCCGGTTGGCTCGCCGGCTTCGCGCTCGGCAACCTCGCCTTCCTGCGCCAGGAGCAGGGTCGCCTCGACGACGCGGAGGGCGCATACACCGCCGCGTTGCAGGCGTTCTCCGACGCTGGCCACGAGCGCTACCGACTGCTGTTCTCCGGCTTTCACGGCACGCTGCGGTGGGAGCAGGGCCGGCTCGACGACGCGCAGGCCTTGCTGCGGGCAGCCGCCGACGGGCTCGCGGCCCTGGGCGACGTGCGCTTCGGCGCGCTGTTCCTGGCAGGCGCCGCCGCGGCCGAAGCCGCGCTTGGGTTCACCGCCGACGCCGCGGAGGGCCTCGCGCGCGCGCAAGCGGCGCTCGAGGAGACGGCCGACACCGCGCGGCTCGCCGCCGTGAGCATGCTCGAGGGCGTGCTCGAGGTCGCGCGGGCGCGCGAGCTGCGGCGCACCGGCAACGACGACGCCGCCACCCAGCTACGAGCGCAGGCGCGGGCGCGGCTGCGTGATGACGCCCTCGGCGCGCGGCGCGAGCGATCGGACGAAGTCCGCTTCGCGGCTCGCGTGCTTGCCCGCACCCTCGGTGAGGCGGACGACGTGACCGAGCCGCAGGTGCCGTCGCTGTCGGCGCCGAACACGCTGGCGGTCGGCGCCGACGCGTCCTTCTTCATCACACCGGCGGGCAGCAGAGCCGACCTCAGCCGACAGCGCGCGCCTCGGCGCCTGCTCGCGCGGTTGCTGGAGCAACGGGTGGCGGCGCCGGGAGAGCCGCTCACCGTCGAGGCGCTGGTCGCGGCCGGCTGGCCCGGCGAGCGCATCATCCCCCGCGCCGCCGCCAACCGCGTCTACGTGGCGCTCACCGCGCTGCGCAAGCTCGGCCTCGCCGGCCTGCTCGTGCGCACGGCCGACGGCTACCTGTTGGATCCCGCCGTCGCGGTCGTGACCCGCGACGACGAACCACCGGGCTGACGCCACCACGCCGCGTCATCGCGCCGTTTGCACCGCCACGCGCACGCGCTCGGCGTCGGGCAGCATGGCCGTCACATCGACGCCGCGCCCGATGGCCGCCTGCTTGAGCGCAACCACGAAGCGTGCTGCCGCCTTGCGGTCGCCCTCATAGCCGCCCTCGACGGCCACCAGCCCCGCCTTCGCCGCGAGGTCGGCGACCAGGGCCGGCGGGAAGCCGGGCGCGACCACGGTCGTGAGCGCGGCGCCGTGCCCGCCGAGGCCTGCCGCTTCGGTGCCGGGAGCGCCGTCGCCGGGCAGCCCGACCACGCCCACCACGACGGCGATGCCGGCGGCGAGCGCCAGGCCCGCCACCCAGGCGGCGCCGCCGAAGCGGCGGGACGCGAGCGGCACCACGTCGTCGACCGAGGGCGCCATGGGCGCCGACGCTGCCCGCCGGTCGGCGGCCAGGCGATCGCGCACCTTGGCAACCAGCTCGGGCGGTCCCTCCGGCGTCGGCAACGCGCGCAACGCCGCGATGGTCTGCTCGAGGCGGCGGCGCTCGGCGGCGAGCGCGGGGTCAGCGGCGAGCAGCAGATCGACCTCGCCCTTGCGCCCGTCGTCGAGCGCGCCCTCCAGGTGGTCAGAGAGCAGCGCGCGGGCGTCGTCCGGCGTCAGCTTCTTGTTCTCGGTCATGATCAGCTCCAGTCGCGGCATGGCGGTGTTCGGTAGGGGGTGCTCAAGAGACGACGTCGTCGAGGTAGGGGGAGAGGCGCTCGGACAGCTCGGCGCGCGCGCGGTGCAGGCGCGACTTGACGGTGCCGAGCGGCAGGCCCGTGATGTCGGCGATCTCCTCGTAGGACAGATCCTCGAGGTCGCGCAGGATGACGAGCGTGCGCTGCTCCTCGGGCAAGGCGCGCAGGTGCTCCTCGAGCACCTTCGAGACGTCGACGTGCTGCAAGCGATGGTCGGCGCGCTTGTGGCCGCGCGACTCCGCCTCGGGGTCGACGGCCGCACGCGCCACCGCGGGATCGTCGATGTCGGCGAGCGTGCCCACGTGGCGGCGCTTGAGGAACTTCAAACGGTTCAGGCAGCGGTTGCGCGTGATCTTGTAGATCCACGTCGACAGCTTGCTCTCGCCGCGGAAGCTCGACAGCGAGTGGTAGAGCGCGACGAACACCTCTTGCGACAGGTCCTCGGCCTCGGCGCGGTCTTGCAGGATGCGGAAGGCGACCGCGAACACACGGCCGCCAAAGAGCGTGACCAGCGCGTCGAAGGCGCCGGTGTCGCCCTGCGCGGCGCGCAGCGCGAGCGCCTCCTCGGCGCCCTCGCCGGTGGGCAGCGGCCGCAGCGCCGTGGGGAGCGCGGCGGCCGGGGTGGCGGACTTGACCGTCATCAGCCGCGCCATTCTCCCACCTCACAGCCGCGCGGGGCACCTCGCCCCAACCGGGGTAGGACAGCCGCGCGGGGCCGCCGGTTCCCGGCGGATCCGGCGACCCTACGATGTTGATGCGTGATGCGCGTCTTGCTAACATCAGGTGCGTGCGGACCACGATCGACGTCGATGGACCGGTGCTGCGCGAGCTGAAACGGCTCGCGCGGAACGAGAAGAAGACGCTCGGCGCCTTGGTGTCGGAGCTGCTCGCCGACGTGCTGGCACGCCGCCGCAAGGCGCCCGGGGCGCCGGCGCGGTTGGCCTGGCACACCACCTCGGGCGGCCTGCTCGTCGACCTCGCCGACCAGGAGCGCCTGTGGGAGCTGCTCGACGCCGAGCAGCTCGGCCGTGATCGCGAGCCTGGGTGAGCTGCTCGATCGACGTCAACCTGATGGTCGAGGCGGTCGACGCGGAGGGCCCGCGCTTCGCGCGCGCGCAGGCGTTCCTGTTTGGTGTCGCGCGCGACGCCGCGCCCGTTTCGCTCGCCTGGATCACGCTGCTGTCGTTCGTGCGCATGACGACGCACCGAGGGATCCTCAAGCGCCCGCTCACGCACGCGCAGGCCTGCGAGAACGTGAGCGCGCTGCTGGCGCTGCCGCAGGTCCGCACCATCGAGGAGACGGACGGTTTTTGGGACGCGTACCGCGAGGTCACGCGCGACCTCGACATGCACGGCAAGCACGTTCCCGACGCGCACCTGGCGGCGCTGCTCAAGGTGCACGGCATCCGGCGCTTCTACACTCGAGACGCGGATTTCCGTCGCTATCGCTTCCTCGACGTCGTCGATCCGTTGGTTTGACGCGCTCGTGCCGGAGAGGGCGGTGGGGATCCGCTTCAGGGTTGCCGTCGACAACCACGGTGTCGGCCTCGAGCACCGCCCGCCTTCACACCGGCACCAGCCGCAACCGTCGCTCGAGCCGCTGCAAGTCCTCCAGGTCGGAGGTGAGCACCACGCCACCGCGCCGGATCGCACACGCCACCACCGAGGCGTCAACGACGTCCTTGGTGCGGCGAAGCCCGCACAGCTGGCCCGCGAGGCGGGCGTCGACGTCATCGAGCGGCACCACGTCCACCGCACGAGAGCGCAGCAGCGCGGACAGGCGCGCTTGCCGCCGGCCGTCGCGCCAGACCTGCGCGAGCGCCCCGGCAGGGACGGCCAGGCGCTCTCCGCGAGCGCGCGCGGCGGTGAGCAAGGCGGTGACGCGTCGATCCGCCCGCTCCACCGCGATGAGCGCACCCGCGTCCAACGTGGTCGCCCTCACGTCGACCGCCGTGCACGGGCTCGCGGCCTCCGCGGCGGGCCATAGCCGAGCACACGGTCCGCCTCGCGTAACTCCTCTTCGGTCAACGGGCCGCCCGAGGCCGCGATCATCTCCTCGAGCAGCGTGTCGAGGGGGTCTCGCTGTTCCTTCTCGGCGAGCGCCTGGGCGACGTACGCGCTCACGCTCGGCGCAGCACCGCGACGCACCGCGCGCCGCACGTGCTCCACGACCTCAGCCGGCAGGCTGACGGCGATCTTGGAGACGGTCATACCATCTATCATACCGGACGATATCGCGAGCATCAAGAGGAGCCCTCCCTAATGATCTCCGTACGGATCCCGCCGTTCGCGGATCTGAGCTGCCAGCGTCGGCGGGTGAAGGACCCGGCGAAGGCAACCCTGAAGCGTATCTGCTCGATCGCGACGACTAACTCTCGTCGGCAGCGAGCTGCTCCGCCTGCAGCTTGGTGCGCACCACCGACAGGAACGGCTCGATGTCGCCGGTCATCAGACGCGCCAGGTTGTGCACCGTGTGCCCCACGCGGTGATCGGTGCAGCGATCCTGCGGGAAGTTGTAGGTGCGGATCTTCTCCGAGCGGTCGCCCGAGCCCACCTGACCCTTGCGCGCCGCCGCCTCGCGCGCGGCCTCCTCGGCGCGCTGCTTCTCGAGCAGCTTGGTGGACAGCAGCCGCAGCGCGATGGTGCGGTTCTTCTGCTGACTGCGCTCCTGCATGCACACGACCACGATGCCGCTCGGCCTGTGGGTGAGCCGCACCGCGCTCTCGGTCTTGTTGACGTGCTGGCCGCCCGCGCCGCCGGCGCGCATGGTCTGCCACTCGAGGTCGTCGGGTCTGAGGTCGACCTCGGTCTCCTCGGCTTCGGGCAAGACCGCCACGGTGGCGGCGCTGGTGTGGATGCGCCCCTGCGCCTCGGTCTCGGGCACACGCTGCACGCGGTGCACGCCGGCCTCCTGCTTGAGCTTGGAGTAGGCGCCCTGGCCGCGTACGGCGGCGACCACCTCCTTGAAGCCGCCCTTGGCGCCGTCCGACGACGACAGCAGCTCGGTCTGCCAACCCATCAGCGCCGCGTAACGCCCGTACATGGTGAACAGCTCGCCGGCGAACAGCGCGGCCTCGTCGCCGCCGGTGCCGGCGCGGATCTCGAGGATGACGTCCTTGTCGTCGTTCGGATCGCGCGGCAGCAAGAGCACCTTGAGCTGCTCCTCGAGCGCCGTGATCTCGGGCTCGAGTCGACCGACCTCCTCCTTGGCCATGCCGCGCAGCTCGGCGTCCTTGTCCTCGAGCAGCGCCTTGTTGTCGGCCAGCTCCGCCTGCTTCTCCTTGAGCACGCGATACGCCTCGACGATGGGCTCGAGGCGCGCGCGCTCCTTGTTCAGCTCGGCCAGCTCCTTGGCCGCCAGGTCGGGCTGAAACAGCTTCTCTGTGATGACGGCGTGGCGCGCGACCGTCTCTTCCAGCGACTCGAACATGCTCAGCCTGCGCCCTCAGGGGCCGAAGTAGATCTCCGCCAGCGACGTCGTGGTGTACGGCGGCGTGGTGGTGTGGCCCCCGGTGAGCAGCACCTGGTTGGTCGGCAACACGGCCATGGCGGCGCGATCGCGCGCAACTCCCGGCGCGCCGGCGAGCACGCGCGCCTTGAGCACGCCGGTGCCGGCCTCGGGTTGCAGCATCTCCGCCGTGGGCGACCCCGCCGCGGTGGTGCCGCCGACGACGAGGATGGAGCCGTCTTGCAGCATGGTGGCCAGGTGGCCGGCGCGGCCGAGCCCTTGGAAGAGCTGCACGCTCGCGCTCTGCTCGAAGCCGGTGGTGGTCGAGAAGAAGAAGGCGTCGGGGCTGCCGCCGCCCGAGGGCGCGCCGCTCGGCGCCTGCGTTTGACCGCCGATGACCAACAAGCGTTGGGGATCGATGGCGACCGCTTGGTGGCGCGCCGGGCACTTGCTGGCGGGGAAGCCCTGCAGGTTCGCGTCGGCGACGCGCGCGAGCACGCCACCGGCGGCGCGGAACACCTCGACGTCGCAGACGGTGCCGGTGTCGTTGGCGCCGCCCGAGACGATCAGGAGCGTGTTGGCGCCGTTCTCGAGGCTGGTCGCCTGGTGGAAGGCGCGCGGCACCAACAGCCCGCTCGCCACCCGCTCGGTGGACGCGCCCAGCGTCGCCTGGTTGATGTCGAAGGTCTCGACGGTGAGCGGCAATTGCGTCGACGGCCCGCCGTTGCCTGCGCCGGCCTGCGTGGGCGTGCAACCGTCCGTCGGGCCCTCGCCTGCGCAGCCGCCCACGAGCGCCACCAGGCCGGAGCCCTCCATCAAGCTGCTGGTGTGGTGCGCGCGCGGCTGCGCCAGCGAGATGGTGACCAGCTCGCGGGTCACGGGCTCGAAGATCAGGCCCGTCGTCAGCGTGGTCAGCGTGCCCGAGATGATGGAGAAGCCGCCGGTGATGAGCACGCGTCCGTCGGGCAACGCGGTGGCGGCGTGATAGGCGCGCGCCACGTCGACGCCGGCGAGCGCCTCGAAGCCGCCGGTGGCCGGATCGTACAGGTCGGCGCTGGCCAAGAGCCGCTCCTCACCGTCGACGTAGACGGCGCCGCCGAAGATCAACACCTGGTTGAGCCCCGGCACGAAGGTGGCGGTATGGCCGTGCCGGCCCGGCGTGGGCGCGTCGGGCGAGATGGTGGTCTCCTCGCCGCCGATGGAGGTGGTCTTGCCGAAGGTATCGAGCTTGCCGAACAACAACAGCGAGCTGACCGACTGGCTCGCCTCGACGATGGTGAGCGGCATGGTGCGGCCGATCGACTGCGGCGGCGAGCCCGAGGCGCCGTTGGCGAAGCCCTGGAGCGTGATGACCACGCCTGGCTGCCCGTCCTCGGTCAGCCCGACGGCGAGGTTGGTGGGCGTGTCCGGGCCGAAGGTGACGAGGTCGTCGGTGGTCGAGCCGGTCGACGACAGCGAGAAGCTGGTGACGCCGTTGAGCGCCTGATCGGTCTGATCAATCGGCTCGAGCACGGTCAGCTCGACGGGAACGATCTTGGTGCAGCCGAGCGCGGTCGCGGCGCACAGCGCGGCGACCAGCGAGCGCACGAGCGCGCGTGATTGGTGAAGGCTCATGGCAGCACCAGGCGGACGTCGCCGCCGGAGGCCGGCCGCGGATCGGGGAGCACACCGAGGGCGACCAGCGTCACCGCCGTGCCGCTGGCCAACACCACGGCGCCCGCCGCGCCGCCGCCGAGGACCGCCGGCCAGAACCAGGGCTGCTCGGTGAGGGGCGCGTCCGGGTCTACCTCGTCGGGGATCTTGACCTTGTCCTTGTAGGGGTCTTTCTCGTCGTCGAGGCGGGCGCTCTTGCCGGAGCGGCCGCTCGAGAGCGCGCGACCGTCGTCATCGTCGCCTGCGGCCGGCTCGTCGCCGCTCGCGGTCTTCGGCTTGTCGTCGTCCACCACGCGGGTGCGCGTCGGCTCCTTGAGCGGCGTGACGTCGTAGCGCAGCTTGGCTTCGGCGATGCGCACGCCCGCGCCCGCCTTGGCGCCTGCGATCAACGTCGCCACCGCGGCGGAGCCAAACGCCTTGGGCTCCGGCTTGCCGCCGGCGTAGGCCTTGTCGATGCCTTCGCGCGCGGCGATCATCTCGATGGAGACGTCGAGCAGGCCGGCGGTGAAGCCGATGGGCGGCAGCTCGGCCAGACCGCCGCCGGCGTCGATCAGCACCAGGCGGGTCGGGATCTGCGGGTCGGCCTTGCTGACCACGCCGACCAGGGCGCCGGCGAGGCCGGCCTGCTTGGCGGCCTCGGCGACCACGCGGGCCGACTCGGGCGTGAAGCGGTTGGCCTGCAGGTCGTCGAGCCAGCTCCGGCCGCCCTTGGCGACGAAGCCTGGGCTGACCGTGACCTCCTCGCCCGGCTTGAGGTCGACGACGGCGCCAAACGACGGCAGGCCCTCGCGCACCGCCCGCACCAGGTGGCGGCCGGGCGGCACCTCCGAGACCCTCGTCGGCGCGCCCGCAGTGGGACGCCCATCGATCTCGACCGAGCCGCCCACGCCGCTCTCGTCGACGAAGATGACGCCGCGCTTGTCCTTGAGCGCGCGGTCGCGCTCCCTTGCGAAGGTGCGGATGAACAGGGGCGGGTAGCGCTTGGCGTCGAGCTGCAGCTCGGGGTTCAACACCGCCGCGAAGGCGAGCTGCACGCGCGCCTCGTCGTCCTGGCCCTGGCGCGCCGCGATCTCGGCGAGGCCGAGGCGGCAGTCGATGAGCGGCTGCGCGTCGGGCAACAGCGAGGCCGCTGCCTCCATCCGCTCGAGCGCGCTCTCGAAGGCCTTCTTGGCCTTGCCGAACTGCAGCTTCTCAGCAAACGCGCGCCCCTTCTCGAGCGCGGCGTTGCCGTCGGCGAGCGCGGTCTTGGCGGCGGCCGCGTCTTGCCCGCCGCCGGCAGTTCCGGTGTCGACGGCGAGCGGCACCACGTCGAAGCCGGCGCTCGAGCCGAGCTCCTTGAGCGCCGCCGCGGTCACCTCGTCGGCCAGGCCCTTGCTCGCGTCGCCGAGCGGCACCAGCGGCACCAGGCCGAGGCGGAAGGCCTTGGGCTTGGCCTCGGTGGCCGGCTCGGGCTTCTTGTCGCCCTTGGTGGGGACGGGCGCCAGGATGTCGTCGTCGTCGTCGCCCTTGGCCGCCGGTGTGGCCGGAGCCGCGTCGTCGCCATCGCCCTTGTCAGCGGCCGCGTCACCGCCGCGACGCACCGTCTGCGCCGCCGCCGGCGTCACCGCCACGCAAGCCAGGAACACCACCGCCAACCGCCGCATCCGAACCTCCAGGGCGCGCCGGGCGTTTGCCACGAACGCGTGGGCGCGGCTACAGGGTGGCGCGCGAGCGGCCAGGCGGTCATTGCCCGCGTGGAGTGGCACACCGGCACGATGTACCCTGTCGACCGCATGCGCGCCGGTCTGTCGACGCGGATCTTCCTCGGGTTCCTGGTGCTCTTGCTGGTGTTCGCCGGCGCGAGCGCGCTGGCGGTGCGCCGCATGCACGCGATCCGCGAGGACCTCGTCATCATCCACCGCGGCTACCTGGCGCTGGCGCGCGGCAGCACCCAGGCGCGCGCGCTGCAGGAGGCGCGCGAGGCGACCGTGGCTCGCGCGCTGGCGACACCCGATCCGGCGGTCCGCCGCCAATTGCTCGCGTCGGGCCGCGAGGTGGGCCGCGGGAACGAGCTGGTGGAGCACCTCGACGAGCTGGAGGCGCTCACCCGCCAGCTCCTCGTCGGGCGGGCCCGCCCCGCCGACCACGCCTTCCTCGAGCGCGTGCTGGCCGAGTGCAGCACGGCGCGCACCGCCAGCGGCGCCTACGATGACGCCACCACGCGGCTCGCCGAGGGCGCCGACGATGCGGCCGAGGCCGCGCTCCTGGCCGACGAGCAGCGCCACGCCGGCGAGGTGCTCTCCGAGCTGTTGCGGTCGCTCGGCGCCGGCATCGACGGCAAGGTGTCGGAAGCCGTGCTGCGCGCCGAGCGCGACGAGCGCGAGGCCGCCTACGCGGTGGTGGCGCTGACGGTGCTGGCGGCGCTCGTCGGCGTGCTGGTGTTGTTCGCCACCATCCGCACGCTGCGGCCGCTGCGCGTGCTGGTCGAGAGCGCCAAGGCGATCGGGCGCGGCTCGCTCGACGTGCAGGTGGCGGTGCCGGCCGACGACGAGGTGGGCGCGCTCGCGCGCGAGTTCAACGCCATGGCGCGCGCGCTCAAGGACCGCGAGGCGGTCTTGGCCAGCCGCGGCGACGAGCTGTTGCGCATGTCGGGCTTCGCAGAGAACGTGATCCGCTCGGTGCGCGTCGGCATCCTGGTGATCGACGAGCAGGGCCGCGTGCGCACGCTCAACCCGGGCGCGCGCTCGGTGTTCAAGCTGCCGCTGGTCGACGTCGACGGGCGTCGCCTCGCCGAGCTGATCGACGAGGGGCTGCGCGAGCCGCTGGCGCCGCTGCTCGACGGCCTCGAGGCCGTGCGCAGGAGCGGCGAGCCGATGGCGTTTCCGCTCTTGCGCTTGTCCGACAAGGTGGTCGACGTCGGCCTGGTGCCGATCCGCGATCGCGCAGGCGCCTCGCAGCCGGACGTGCTGGTGTTGGCCGAGGACGTCACCTCGCGCGAGGAGACCGCCGAGCGCTTGCTTCAGACTGAGCGCTTCGCCGCCATCGGCCGGCTGGCAGCGCAGATCACGCACGAGATACGAAACCCGCTCTCCTCGGTGGGCCTCAACATCGAGCTGCTCGGCGACGACCTCGCGCACCTGCCGCCCGAGCGGCACCGCGAGGCCAAGGCCATCCTCGACGCGGTCGGCAAGGAGGTCGACCGCTTGACGCAGATCACGGAGGGCTACCTGCGCTTCGCGCGCCTGCCGGCGCCGAAGAAGGTGGCGGGCGACGCCGGTGACCTCTTGGCCGACCTAGTCGCCTTCACCCAGGCGGACGCCACCAAGGGGGGCGTCATGCTCGAGCTGAACGTCGAGCCCGGCCTGCCCCACGTGCCCTTCGAGCCGGCACGCTTGCGCCAGGCCCTGCTCAACCTGGTGCGGAACGCCGTCGAGGCCGCCGGCACCGGCGGCACGGTGCGCGTCAGCGCGAAGAAGATGGCGGGTGGGCTGCGCGTCACCGTCGAGGACACCGGGCCGGGCATCCCCGAGGAGGTGCGGGCGCGCCTGTTCGAGCCGTTCTTCACCACCAAGCCCTCGGGGACCGGCCTCGGGCTCCTGCTGGCCAAGGAGATTATCCTCGAGCACCAGGGGGAGCTGTCGGTCGAGACCTCGGCGCTCGGTGGCGCGGCCTTTCAGGTCGACCTGCCCGCCCAGCTCGAGGTCGCTGCCTCGCCGCCGCCTGCCTGACGGGCCGGTGTCATGTTGATGACGATCACTGTCCGAAGCTGATCCATCGGCTGACAGGCGGACACACACCTACACGTACTGCGCCGATAATCCTTTGGAGAGACGCGGTCTTGCGTCCCTGCCGGCCGATCGTGCGTGCTGGCATGGCGTGTGGACAGCGGGGGCAAGGTCGGCGGCCAGGTGCCGATGTAGGAGGACTGGATGATGCGCTCGCAAGTCGGTCGGTTCGCGCTCGGGCTCTTCACGGTCTCCCTGGCGTTGCCGGCAGCGGCCATGTCGCCAGAGGAGGCGGCGGCCTTCGCGCGCCAGCTCGGTCGGCCCCTGCCCTCGTACATCCAGATGCAGCGCCCACCCCCGAGCGCCGACCGCCCGCAGCTCATGTACGCGCCCGGCGGCGCGCCCCTGCCGCTCTACCTGAACCGCCACGGCGGCCACTACGAGTGCGCCGGCTTCGACGAGGACTCGGCGCAGAACCACTCGAGCGTGGTGTGCAACAACTCAGGTGGCGGCTCCGGCGACATCGGCGGCTTCTCCGGCAGCGACACGCAGTGGAACAACATGCGTGACTGCGTGGCCGACCTGTACTCGCGCTTCAACGTCTACGTGACCGACCTCGAACCGACCAGCGGCCAGTACGTCGAGGCGGTGGTGGGCGGCAGCCCCGAGCAGGCGGGCATGCCGTGGGGCGTGGGCGGCGTGGCGCCGTACTTCTGCGACGTCATCCCCACCGCGATCGTCTATGCCTTCGCCGACGTCTACGGCAACGACATGCAGGGCGTGTGCGAGACGGTGGCACAGGAGATCTCGCACGCCTTCGGCCTCGACCACGAGTTCATGTGCGAAGACCCGATGACCTACCTGTCGGGCTGCGGCGACAAGTCCTTCCAGGACGTGGCGGCGTCGTGCGGCGAGTACGAGCCGCGCGAGTGTTCGTGTGGCGGCACCACGCAGAACAGCGTGCAGATGATGTTCGAGCTGCTCGGCCCGTCGGACGGCACCACGCCGCCGCCGCCGCCGGACGACCGCGAGGACCCAGAGGTGACGCTGCTGTCCCCCGACGACGGCACCACGCTCCAGGCCGACAGCACCATCACCATCGAGGCCATGGCGGTCGACGACATCGGCCTCTCCATCGTCGAGCTGCAGTGGGACTACTCGGACGAGAGCATGTTCTGCCCGGGCGAGGGCGGCTCGTGGAGCTGCACCAAGACCGGCACGCGTTACGCCTGGAGCATCCAGGTCGGCGAGGGCGCGCGCACCTTCCGCGTGCACGTGCGCGACGTCGCCGGCAAAGAGGCCGTCACCGAGGACCGCACCATCTGGCTGTCGGCCGACGGCGCGCCGCGCCCCGACGACAACGAGCCGCCGAACGTCAGCATCGCGAGCCCGATCACGGGCGCGCGCCTGCCGGCCAACGCGAACCTGATCGTGGTGGCGAGCATCGCGGACGACTCGGGCATCGCCCGCGCCGAGCTGGTGTGGCCGTACAACGACGGCGCCTTCCCCTGCCCGGTCGAGATGGACGGCATCACCTGCACCGTCGACAACAACACCTACACCTGGGAGCTGACCGTCGGCGAGGGCGAGCGCAGCTTCAGCGTGCGCGCCGTCGACCTGGTGGGCAACACGGTCGAGTCCGAGCAGGTCACCATCGACCTGGTCGACGGCGCCGAGCTACCCGAAGACGACGGCAACGACACCATCGACACGCCACGCGAGCTCTCCTGCGGCGACTCCATCGACGTCAGCGTGCAGGACGCCGACTGGTACGTCATCGACGCACCCGAAGGGAACCGCGTCACCGTGGCGATCGACGGCGAGGCGGCCTCCGGTATCGACTTGGTCGCCACCACGGGCCCGCTGCAGAGTGACGTGGTCACCGACGGCGACGAGGCGGTCTCCTACTGGGCGAGCGGCGACGAGAGCGTCGGCGTCCTGCCAGGCCGCGCCGACCTCGGCAGCTACACCCTGACCGTCGAGTGCACCGAACCGGCCGACGACGAGCCTGCCGCGCCCTTCGCGTGCGGCCAGGTGGGCGTCGGCGGGGCCGCCTGGCTCGGCCTGCTCGGGTTGCTGCGCTTGCGGCGACGCCGCTAGCCCTGCGGGCGGTTGACGAGGGGGAGATCAGCTCCTAAGAGTTGATCTCCCCTTTGCTTTTCCGCCCTGCCGGACGGCAGCGCGAGGTTCGCGATGAAGCCAGACATCCACCCGATCTACAAGCAAGCCACCATCACCTGCGCCTGCGGCGCGGCCTACGAGACGCGCAGTACGCGCAGCTCCTACGCCGTCGATGTCTGCTCCGCGTGCCACCCCTTCTTCACCGGCAAGTCGCGCGTGCTCGACAAGGAAGGCCGCGTCGAGAAGTTCCGCTCGCGCTACAAGACCGGCGCCGCCGCGAAGAAGTAGCTACCAAGAAGTAGCCACAACCAACGACGGACATTCGCGTCGCGTGATCTCCATCGTTCGCGTCCTCCTTGCCCTCGCCGCCCGCCCCGTCATTGGCGGCCAGGCGGTCATCGAGGGCGTGATGATGCGCTCGCCCAAGAGCCTCGCCATCGCCGTACGGCGCCCCGACGGCGGCATCGTGCTGCGGGAAGAGGCGTGGCTGTCGCTCGGCACCCGCCTGCCGTTCTTGCGGTGGCCGCTGATGCGCGGCGCCACCATGCTGGTCGAGAGCCTGTACAACGGCATCGTCGCGCTCAACTTCTCGGCGTCGGTCGCCTACCCCGACGACGAGGGCGCCAAGAAGGAAGCCGCCAAGAGCGAGGACGGCAAGGGCCAGGGCGCGCTGTGGGTGACGCTCGCCATCTCGCTCGCCTTCGCCTTCGGGCTGTTCAAAGGCGTACCGCACCTGTCGGCGTGGGGCCTCGGCCGCGTGCTCGGCGGCGAGGGCGGCACCGCGCTGCCTATGACCTCGCCCTTGTTCCACCTGGTCGACGGCGGCATCAAGCTCGCGCTCTTCGTCGGCTACATCCTGTTCATCTCGCGCATGGGTGAGGTCAAGCGGCTGTTCATGTACCACGGCGCCGAGCACAAGAGCGTGCACGTGTGGGAGGCGGCCGAGGCGCTCGACGTCGAGCACGCGCGCGGCAAGTCGACCGCGCACCCGCGCTGCGGCACCAGCCTGATCCTGCTCGTCATCGCCACCAGCATCGTGGTGTTCGCCGGCGTGCTGCCGCTCGTGCCCGAGCTGTTCGAGCACGACCTGGCGCAGACCCTGTTCCTGCTCGTCGTGAAGATCCCGCTGCTGCTGCCTATCGCCGGCCTGGCCTACGAGGCGCAGCGCTTCGCCGCCAAGAGCCCGAACAACCCGCTGATCCGCGCCATCATTGCGCCCGGCATGCTGCTGCAGCGCCTGACCACCCGCGAGCCCGGTGACGCCGAGCTCGAGGTCGCGTTGGCCGCGCTCAAGAAGACCGTGTGGCGCGAGCAACAGGGCGAGGTGGTGGCGCTGCCCGAGCGGCGCGCCTCCGTGGAGGTCTTCGAGTCGTTCGACGCCGTGGCCAAGTCCGTGGCGTGAAGATAGGAATGCCCATGCACGCACTCCTCGACATCGCCCGCGCGCTGGCCTCACAGGTCGACCCGAAGCTCGGCACCTCGGAGGCGCAGCAGGGCGCCATCCAGCGCATGTCCGAACCGAATAGCTACGACGTGGTGTTTCCGGTGATCGCGTTCCTGCTGGTCATCGTCGCTCCCGCTGTCACGGCGCTGTGGGTTATCTTCCGCACAGCGACCGACAAGACCAAGGAAGCTGACGAGACCTAGATCAGGAGTAGGCCATGCTGAAGACCATCGCCATCGCAGCCTTTGCTGCCCTCGTGTGCGCACCCACCGCCCTTGCCGGCGGCGATCACCCCGGCTGCGACACCGACGAGCCTGCCGCGACCACCGCGCAGGCGGCGCCCGCCGCGCCCGCCGCACAGACGGAGCCAAAGAAGCTCGAGGTGGCGGACCTCGCCGCCATGATCGACGCCGCCACCAAGAACAAGACGCCGTTGTTCATCTTCGACGCCAACAGCGACAAGACGCGCAAGGACAAGGGCATCATTCCCGCGGCGGTCAAGCTGTCGTCGTCGTCGGAGTACGACCTGGCGCTGTTGCCCAAGAACAAGGCCGACGCCACGGTGTTCTACTGCGCGGGGCTCAAGTGCGGCGCCTCCAAGTCGGCCGCCATGCGCGCCATCAAGGCGGGCTACACCAACGTGCACGTGATGCCGGCGGGCATCTCGGGCTGGGTGAAGGCCGGTAAGCCGGTCGAGAAGCTGCCGCAGGCCTGAGCGCCCCGGACCAGCAACGCGCGCGGGCACGAACCCCGCGCGCGTTCCTTGCGATCAGCCCGGACCCGGGAAGCTCGCGTCCTTCGCGCGTGAGCGGATGGTCGAGAGCTTGCTCACCACGTTGTCACCGGGGCACGCGGTGCCGCTCGCCCACTGGCGGTGACCCTTGACGTGCGTTGAGTCGATGGCGATGCCGTAGTGGCGCGCCACCGTTCGCACCACGCGGGCGGCGCCGTTCAGGATCGCCTCGGGCGGCGTCGTGCCGCCGAGGCCGCCGCAGCCCGACGGGTGGAAGCAGCCGACCAGCGAGATGCCGACGTTGCCGGTGTTGACGCCGCCGACGTGCGCGCCGAGGTACCCGATGGGCCGCGCCTCCCAGCGCGAACCGTCCGCGGTGACGAGGAAGTGGTAACCGACGTCGCACCAGCCGCGGCTGTCCATGTGAAACGCTTGGATCTGGCGCAGACGGCGCGGGTAGCTGCCGTTGAGGGTACGGCCGGTCACGGTGTGGTGGATCGCGATCTTCGACTTGCTCGTGTTCGATGAGCAGCCGCGTGAGGCGCGCGCGCCCCAGCTTGCGCGCGTCTTGATGCCGCTGTCGGCGAGCCAGCCGGCGAGCCACTGCTCGGTGTTGGGAGTGGTCGCGTCGACCGCCTCGTCCGTCCCCTCGTCGGAGGGCACGAACAGCTCCCAGGCGACACCGTGCAGCCCAGCCGCGTCCTGCTCGCGGATGCGCACGACTACGGCGGTGGTCGCCGTCGTGAAGTCGGCGTTGAGCACCAGCGCCCCGCCTTCGCGCCAGGTGACCGCGGCGTCGACCTGCTCGCCCGGCACGCCGTCGTCCATCGCTACGGCCCTCACCAGTGGCAGGGGCGCTTCGCTTGGGCTGCCGTCGTCGGCCTCGTCGAGGTTGACCAGCAGGCCGACGCGCGTGATCGGGTCCGCGCTCGTGAGCACCGGACTCACGAGCCAGCCATCGACGCGCGCGAGCCCGAGCAGCTCGGCTCGGTCGAGCTCGGCGCGCGGGGCGAGGTCGTCGTCATGGGGCGTGGGGGGCGCTGCGCAAGCGCCGGCGAGGCCGGCGAGCATGGTGAGCGGGACGTGCAGGCGAGTGATCTTCATCCGTTCCTCCGAAAGGAAGGTGACGGTTAGGTCGGCGGATTGACCGGCGCCTCCGTCGGCTGACCTCCGCCAAGGGGCGCACGACAGGTGGCGGATGTGAGGCGCCGCGCTCATCGACCCTGACCTCGCCGTCCCGTTCTGTGCGCTGCCGGCGAGGCGACCAGGTGAAGGCGAGGGTGAAGGCGAGGGCGAAGGTGAGACGAACCTCGTCGCCAACTGGAGCTTCGACGAGGGCGCCGGGCAGACCGTCGCGGAGTCGGCCGCAGGTCGTGACGGCCTGCTCGGCACCAGCACGGCGGCGGAGAGCTACGATCCCTCGTTCGTCATGAGCGCCGCCGACGCCTGCGCCGGTGCGGCGCTGCGCCTGGATGGCATCGACGACATCGTCACGGTGCCCGCCGCGAGCGTCGCCGGCCTGACGACGTTCTCCATCGCGTTCTCCCTGCGAGCTGACGGCGCTGGCGGCGGCGGCCTGCCGCGCATCCTGACCAAGGAGGACGGGCCCGGCGGCTCCGACGTCGTCGTTCATTACCGCGCCGCCGAGGGCGCCATCGCGATCAACATGTTCAACACCGCCGGGACGCTGTTCGCGACCTTCGCCAGCGGCGTCGTCCAAGGCCAGCGTGCGAACTGGGTCGTGGTCTACGACGACGCCGGCGATCGGCGGATCCATGTGTACAAGAACGGCGCCGAGACCAGCTACACACGCCAGGATCCGCTCGCCGGCACGCTGCGCGCCACGACCAACCCCTGGAACATCGGCAACCAGGCGGGTCGCGTGCGCGGCCTCGACGGCGTGCTCGACGAGGTGCGCATCTACGACGCCGCGGTGTCGCGGCGCACCGCTCGGCAACGAGCGCCACGCTATTCTCACTACCGACCGTGCCCCGCCCGATCTCCACCTTCGGCCCCCGCCTTCGTCCCCACGCCGAGTGGATCGACAAAAACGTCGGCGACGGCGACGGCATGCTGTCCCACGCCGAGCTGGAGGAGTACCGACGCCGCTTCCCTGAGGCGAGCATGTACCAGCCGCTCAAGGAGCAGCTCGGCCCGGCGGAGCTGCCGCACACGACGACCGCCACTGGCGGCCCGGTCCAGGTCGGCGGGGGCGCCGGCGTGCTCGGCTTCCTCTTGTCACGCTCGGGCGAGCTCGGCGCCTCCACGCCCAAGGGGCCGGTGAGCACGCGCCTGCCCGACGGCGACTACAACCTGTCGGCCTATCGCAGCGACGAGGCGACGCGCAGACAACTGCCGCCCGCGCCGCCCGAGTTGCTCGCGTCCCTGCGCGCCAAGCACCCGGGCATCCCGGTGGAGGATCTGCTCGCGGTGCGTGCCTACTCGGCGCGCGAGTACGGCCGCATCAACACGGCGCTCGACGGCCAGGGCGACCTCGGCGCGGTGCTCGCGTTCATCAAGTGCGCCGCCTCCGGCCTCGGCGCCTTGCCGAGCTTCACCGGCACCGTCTACCGAGGCGCCGTGCTCTCCGCGCAGTCGGTCGCGCGCTACCAGGTCGGCAGCGTCGTCGCCGAGCGCCGCTTTACCAGCGCCTCCGCGCTCGAGAGCTTCCCCGAGAGCTGGCGCGCAGGCGCCTGCAACGTGGTGTTCGTCATCCAGTCGCGCGCCACCGGCCACTCGGTCGCGCACCTCTCGGCCAAGCCGGAGGAGGCGGAGGTGCTGTTCACGCCAGGGACGCAGTTCCGGGTGCTCAAGAACGAGTACGACCCGGCGAAGAAGAAGACCTTCATCTTCCTCGACGAGCACGCCTGATCACTGCTCGAGCGGCTTTGGCGCCACCAGCAGGAGTGCCCCGTCGGCGCCAGGGCGCACCCGCCAGATCGCCCCCGGCTCGACGTCGATGATGGCCTCGACCGCGAGCGGCACGTGTTCGGTCGCGGCGTGCTCTTCGGCGCTCAACACCGGCTCCACCGCCACCGCCAGCGCATGCTTGCCGAGCGCCACCGGCACGCTGAACAGCACCTGCGGCGCGCGGTCCTTGCGCGCGCCGCCCGCCTCCACCAGCCGGTCGAGTGCGGTCTCACCGTCGACGCGCACCGTGATGCGAGAGTCCGGGTAGCGGCGCTCGCACAGCTTGGGGCGGCGCATGTGCGGCGGCAACGCCGCCTGCTCGGCCTCAGACGGCGTGCGGCATTGCTCGATCAGGCCGCCCGACTGCCGCCACGCGAGCCGCACCGCGCCGCCCTCGTGGGCACGCGCCCAGGTAGTGGTCGCGAGCAAGCCGAGCGCGCCGAACAGCGCCGCGGCCGTCAGCACCCGCACGGAGGCGCGGAGTTTCGACGGGGGAACCACGACAGGGGCCTGGGTGCCGGCGCTCCGTCGCCTGAACGTCTCGATGGCGACGAGCGCGTCGGCGACCTCTCCCGGGCCGTGCTCGAGCAGCAGCACGCGCGCGCGGTCGACGCTCTCGGGCAGCTCGGCCTCACGCTTGTCGTCGGTGCGCGCCGCGAGCCACTTCGGACCTTCGCGGAACTGACAGTTGCGCGGCGGGCAGCTCCACACCACCACGCCCGCGGCGCCGCGCTTGAGCGCGGTGGCGAGCGCGTCCATGTGCAGGTTGCCGGCGCACTCCAGCTCGACGACGGTGAGGTCGGTGCCCGCGAGCGCTCGCAGCCGGCGCGCGCTCTGCGCGCACGCGAACACCATCACGGCGCCGTCGGTCGGTCGCTCTTGCAGCAGGCCCTTGATGGCCACGAGCTGGTCCCGCCCGGTGCGTCCCGGCGGGCCGACGCGCAGCACGTCGCACGAGGCAGAGCAGATGCCGCAGCTTACGCACAGGTCCGGCGTCACGCGCGCGACCTCCGCCGAGCCGGTGCCCACCGTGCGCGGGATCATCTGGATCGCCTCGTAGGGGCAGTCGAGGTAGCACTGCTCGCAGCCGCGGCATTGCCGTTCGTCGACGACGGACGCCTGCGGGCGCGCCGCCGCCCGTGGCCGCCACCACCAGGGGATGCTGGCGAACACGGCGCCGCTGCCGGCCCACCACGCCGCCGTGATCCACGGGCTCTTGCCGATCATGAGCGGCACCCAGAAGGCGAACAGCCAATCGATACCGAAGGAGACGGGCTCGCGGTCGAGGCGCGCCTCGGGATAGAGCGGCAGCGGCCACACGATCGAGAGCGCGACCAGCCCCGCCAGAAAGCCGAGCAACAGGGCGCGCGGCGGGAACAGCGCGGTGCGCGCGGTGCGCGAGATATGCAGCCAGAGCGCGAACACCATGCCGAGCGGGATGGCGACGTGGAGGAACAGGTTGACGAAGAAGAAGCCGGTGCCGAGCGAGGACTCGTTGGCGAACTGGCTTTGCAGTGCCTCGGGGAAGAACGGCAACAGATCGAAGAGGCGCGCACCCTCGAGCGCGAGCTGCAGTCCGAACACGTCCCACACCAGGATGAAGCCGGTCCAGCCGCAGGCGAGCAACAGCACGCTCATGGCGATGCCGCTGACCCACGCGAGCGCGCGCGCGCCCCAGGTGCGACCCTGCACGAACATGCGCAACGCATGCAGCGCGGTGAACACCATGGCGGCGTCGGCGGCGTAGCGATGCGCGGCTCGTATCCAACGGCCGAAGAAGAGCTGCCCCTCGATGTCGCGCATGGTCTCGTACGGCGCCGCCACCCGATAGAAGATGAACAGATAGACGCCGGTGACGACGAGGCTCAACAGCGACACGATGATGAACGGCCCGGTCTGGTAGAGCGGGTTGAAGCGCGAGGCCATCAGCCGGT
The DNA here is from genome assembly GCA_016177705.1 of Deltaproteobacteria bacterium. Lineage (GTDB taxonomy): Bacteria > Myxococcota > UBA727 > UBA727 > VGSZ01 > JACOUT01. Next base: position 458,803 of record JACOUT010000004.1, on the reverse strand, counting down.
CGAAGGCCGCGTCGACGAGGTCGAGCGCGCGCTGCAGCGGCACGCCGGGCAGCGGCACGCGCCGGTGCGGCGTTTGAAAGTGGGCTGTTGGAGCCGGCTCGGTCGCCTTCGACACGGTCTCGTCCGTCTCCCCCGGGCGTAGTCCCGTCGACGCGCGGGCGCTCAAGGAACGCGCGCGCGCGCCACCGCCTCGCCGACCCAGTCGATGGCGGGGCCGGTCATGCGGTAGGCGAGCCTACCGTCTGCGTCGAGAATCGCCACCATCGCCGGGTGCGCGACCTCGCCGGTCTGCGGGTTTCTCCCGCGGGCCACCGAGAAGGCGTCGAGCACGCGGTTGACCTCGTCGACCGGGCCCGAGAGCGCGCGCTGCCGCAACCCCAAGCGCCATTCCTGCGCGATGGCGGGCAGCGCCGCCGGCGTGTCGCGCCAGGGGTCGAGGGTCACGATCAGCACCTCGACGTCCTCGGGCAGATCGGCGGCGGCGCCCTTGATGCGAGCCACCAGCGTCGGGCAGATGGTCTGGCAGTGAGCGAAGGCGAAGGTGACCACCGCGATCTTGCCGCGCAGCGACGCGAGCGTGACCTCGGTGCCGTGCTGATCGAGCAGCCCGAGCTCCGGCGCGCGCCCGCTTCCGCGCGGCCAGCCCTCGGGCATGGGCTCGCCGGCTACCGGGATGGTCCGCTCCGCCTGGCGGAGCGCGAGGCCGTCCTCGATGCGGCCGACGACGAAGGCGCCCTCGGCGACCGTCGCCGCCACCACCACGACGATGGCGACAGTGCCGAGCACGGTCACGCGCAGGCGGGCGAGCGCGAGCTGCATGTCGTGGCGGAAGATGACCACGAACGCGATCACCATGCCGGCCGGGCCGACCACGAGCGCGATCCATCCGAAAGGCTCCGGCAGGCCGTCGAGCGACGAGCCGAAGCAGATGGCTTGGGTGCGCGCGAGCCAAGCAGGAGCTGCCGCCAGGTCCGCGAACGCGAGCCAGCACCAACCCATCGTCACCGACCACCACAGCGCGAACAGCGCGACGGCGATGCGGACGGAGTGGCGGTGCAGGCTCACGTCGTCGTCAGCCGACCTTCCACAGGAAGGACAGCGCCTGCCAATTGACGAAGTAGTAGAGCGCGAAGCACGCCAGGAAGATACCAACCAACACGACGGTGCCCGGTGCGCCGGTGCGCTCGAAGGCCGGATCGATCTGGTACTGCTGCGTCGGCAGCTTGCCCACGCCCTGCGGGATGCCGGCGACGCCGGGCTTGAGGTCCGCGTCGGTCACGGTCTGGCCAAAGAACACGGTGACCACCGCGATGGCGATGTACATCAGCGCGCCGGTGACCGCGATCAGGCCACCGATGCCGAACATGGCGAAGAACAGGTTGGTGGCCGCCGGGAACTCGAGCGAGAAGGGCGCGCCCTGGAAGGTGATGTCCCAGTGGCGGCGCGGCACGCCGAAGCTGCCGAGGAAGGTCATGGCGGAGCCGAGCATCGAGATGCCGATGCCGAAGACCCACGGCTGCAGCTTGGCCATGCCCCAGAACGCGACCTTCTTCCTGAAGATCAGCGGCAGCACGTAGTAGGTGAGCGCCATGAAAGCGAGCGCGGTGCCGCCCACGACGGTGACGTGGAAATGGCCCGGCACCTTGAGCGTGTTATGCGCGATGATGTTGATCTGCTCGGTGCCGATGGTGACGCCGGTGATGCCGCCGCCGAAGCCGAAGATGACGACGGAGAGCACCGTGCCGGAGAAGCCGGGGTCGCCCCACGGCGCCTTGGCCAGCCACTCGAAGCGCCCCTTGGTGAAGCCGTTCAGGCGCTGGCCCATCTCGATAGAGGCGGGCACGGTGAAGCCGTGCACCATGGAGGCGAACACCGCCAGGTACATGGCGTAGCTGGTGTTCCACACCTTCCACGCCGGGCCCATGCCCGGGTCGACCAGCAGGTGGTGCGCCGAGGCCATCGAGATGAACAGGATGTACAGGCCGAAGGCGACGCGCGAGATCTTCTCGTTCGGCACCACGCCGCCGACGGTGAGGCCGGCCATCAGGTACCAGACCGCCACGTGGGCGCTGACGTTGATCTGCTGCGAGCTGTGGCCGAGGCCCCAGAACACCACGCGGTACACCTCGGCGTCGATCTCCATCAGGCCGAGCGACCACAGGAAGGTCGGCACGAAGATGGCCGCGCCGTGCAACAGCGTGATGACGGCGATGATCGCCGCCGTGAGCGCGCCGAAGGTGACGAGCGGCATCGAGCCCGAGTAGGTCTTCTCGCGCGCCGCCACCACCAGCACGGCGAGGAAGTGCAGCACCACCAAAAGGGTGCCGACGGCGAACAGGATGATGCCGAGGTAGTAGGCGGGCTCGGCGCGCAGCGGCACGTAGGAGGTGAACAGCACGTCGGCCTTGCCGCGGAACACCTCGATGTCGACGAGCACGGCGCCGATCACCATCAGCGCGAAGTTGGCGTAGCCGAGCTTCGGCGCCGGCAGCCGGCTGCCGAGGATGATTGGCCCCGCGAAGTACAGGATCGCCATCTCGAAGAAGATGATGAAGAAGATGAGCATGTTGAGGCCGTGGGCCGTCAACATCCGGTAGTACCAATCGGCCGGCAGCAGATGGACCGCCTGCCAACGCGTCAGCACCAACAGCAGCGCCGCGGTGGCGCCGATCAAGAGCATCACCACCGCGACCACGGCGTTGAGCTTGACCAGCGTCTCGGCGTCTTTGTCGATCTTGAGCCCGGTGACCGAGCATTTGCGGAAGCGCGCCGCGAGGTTCTCAATCATCTTGTCGGTCACGACGTCTCCTCAAACCTGTGTCCGGCGAGCGGCAGGGATCGGTGAAGGGGGCGAACCAGGCGGTCACTCGGTGACGAGGATGCGGCCGACCATGGTGTGGTGGCCGATGCCGCAGAACTCGTTGCACACGACGCGGAAGTCGCCGGCGCTGTTGGGTGTGATGCGCAGCCCGTAGTCGTAGCCGGGCACCACCTGGAAGTTGATGTTGAGCGGCGCCAGGCTGAACCCGTGGTTCACGTCGAGCGCCGACAGGTGCAGCGTGTAGGTCGCGCCCTTCTTGAGCTTGAGCACGGGGTACCACCGCCACATCTGGGCCTGCATGTAGACGTCGCTGCCCGGCGGCGGCTCGACCACCGCCTGGCCGTTCTCCTCCGCCACCTTGAACTCGGTGACCATGCGGTTGACGCGCTCGGAGAAGGCCGCGGCCGTCGTCTTGCCGCGAATGCCGCTCGGGTTCTGGCCGCCCTTGAAGTGCCAAAGCGGCATCATGGCGAACAACACCATGCACCAAACGAAGGCGATGATGACCCAGACGCGCTCGTGCTTGTTGGCGTCGGTCCACCAGATGCCCTGGGGGGGGATGATGGCGGAGTGCATTTCGGTCGTGCCGCTCATTGGCTAGCTCCGTCGATGAATGGTGCGTCAGGGCAAAGTGGAGGCCGGCAGGGTCATGATCTCGTAGAGGCCCCAGCCCGTGTAGAAGACCGCCATGACCACGATGCCGGCGGCCAGCAGCAGGAAGGGGCTGTTCAGCAAACGCTGGCCGAGCGGCTCGGGACCCTTGTCGGGATCGGACATCGGTGCCTCCGGAAAACGGAGGCCTGAATGCAATGCATGGGCCACGCGCGTCAACCGGTGATGCGCGGCGCGTGCGTCATGCGGTCGCGGGGTGCGTCGTTTTGCCTCGCGTCGGCGTGCGAGTCATTTCACCCACGCGCCGTGCCTCACCGCACAAGGGATGAGCACAAGCGCTAGCAGGCTGCTGAAAAGGAGCAGATGCAAGTCGGCGGCCTGCTACGGCTTCAAGAGCGCCACGAAGGTGGTGGCGCCGTCGCGCAACACCAACAGCTTGATGAGCTTGCCGCTCGGGATCTTGTCGAGCGCCTTCGCCAGCGCGGCCGCATCGCCGGTCTTCTGGCCGTTCACCTCGGTGACGACGTCGCCGCGCTGCAGTCCAGCCTCGGCCGCGGCGCCCTGCTCGTCGAGCTGCACGATGACCGCCCCCTTCACCTTGGCGGGCAGCTCGAGCCGCGCGCGCAGCTCGTCGGTCAGCGTGTCGATCTTGATGCCGAGCTTGCCGGTCGACTGCTCCGCCTGATCGGGCGGCGCGCTTGGCGCACCACGCGCGCCGCTGCCGTCGTCCGGCATGGCCGCCAGCGTCACCTTGGCGGAGCGCCGCTCGCCGTCGCGCACCAGCTCGAGCGCGATGGTGGCGCCGACGCCGGCGTCGGCGGCGAGCAGCGGCAGGTCGCTCGAGTCGTCGACCGCCTTGCCGTTGAAGCGGGTGATGACGTCGCCGGGCTTGAGCCCGGCCTTGAAGCCCGGGCTGCCGTCGACCACCTGCGCGACCAGCGCGCCCTCGGACGACGCCAGGCCGAGCGCCTTGGCGAGCCCAGGCTGCACGTCCTGCACTTTGACGCCGATGTACGCGCGCTCGGCGCGGCCCTTGTCCTTCAGCTCGGGCACAATGCGCTTGGCCATGTTGATGGGGATGGCGAAGCCGAGGCCCTGGCCGGCAGCGTTGACCGCGGCGTTGATGCCCACCACCTCGCCGGCGAGGTTCACGAGCGGGCCGCCCGAGTTGCCGGGGTTGATGCTGGCGTCGGTCTGGATGAAGTCGTAGAGCCCGCGGCGCCCCGAGGGCGCGATGTCGCGGCGGCTCTTGGCCGAGACGATGCCCATCGACACCGACTGCGAGAGGCCGAAGGGGTTGCCGACGGCGATGACGAAGTCGCCCACCTGCAGGGCGTCGCTGTCGCCGAGCGGCAGCGCCGGCCAATCCTTGCGTCCGCCGTCGAGCTTGATGAGCGCGACGTCCGTGCGCGGGTCGGTGCCGACCACCACCGCGCTCACCAGCTCCTTGGAGGCGCCCACGCGCACCTGGATCTTGCTGGCGTTCTCGACGACGTGGTTGTTGGTCAGCGCGTAGCCGTCGGGGTGGATGATGAAGCCGGTGCCTTCGCCCTTCCTGCTGAAGTCGGGGATGCGCATGCCGAAGCCGCGGAACAGCTCGATGCGCGGGTCGTCCATGTCGATGCCCTTGGCCTCGACGTAAATTGACAGCACCGCGGGCTCGACCTCGCGCACCAGCGGCGCCGCAGACGGGATGGCCACCTTCGGTTTGGCGTCGGCGCGCTCGATCCACGGGCGGCTCTCGGCAGCGGCGAGGGTGGGCAGGGACAGGACCAGGACCAAGAGGGCGATCGAGCGCATGGGTTCTCCAAGGCGGACGGCGCGTCGTCTGGACGGCGCCCATGAAACGTCGCGAGGCCGTTCCAGATTCCGTTTGCGCACCGCCGGCCAGGCGACAACCCCCTGAATCTGCGGCGATCCGGGGGGTGGGCTTGTCCGCCGCTGGTGTCAGGTTATAAATGTCGTATGGACCTTTTTAGCAATAACAAGGACATCAATGTCGCGATCGCCGCGGGCGGCGTCGCCGGGCGGGCCCACCGGCGGGCCGGCGGCGGCAGCCAGGACGCCTTTGCCTGGGTCACCGCCGGGCGGGTGACGGCCGCGGCGGTGGCGGACGGCTGCTCGGCTGGGGCCGGCAGCGCGCTCGGCGCGGGCGTGGGTGCCCGCCTGGGCGCGGCGCACGCGGCTCGCCGAGCGGCCGCCGGTGAAGAGCTCGCGGAGCTGCCGCGGTCGGTGGTCGCAGACGTCGTGGCCGAGCTGGCGCGGCTGGCGCGCGCCTGCGCGCTCGACGACGACGGCGCGAGCCGGCTGGTGGCGGACGCGCTGTTGGCCACGCTGCACGTCTGCGTGGTGCGCGGCGGCGAGTGGTGCGCCTTCGGCGTCGGTGACGGCGTCGTCTTGGTGGACGACGAGCTGGTCGTTCTCGACGAGGGCGACGCCCCCGATTACCCCGCCTATGCGCTCTTTCCGTCGCTGCCCGCGCCGCGCGTGCGCGTGCATCACTGCGGAGCGGTGCGGCGCGGCATCGTGCTCGGCACCGACGGCTGCAAGGAGCTGTTGGCGCGGCAGCACGAGACCCTGCCCAACGGGACGGCGGTGGGCGGGCTCGCGGACCAGCTCGCCGATGAGCGCTGGGCCAAGAACCCGAGCTTGCTGCACAAGCGGCTGTTCGCCTGGGCGGAGCATGCCGGCGCGCCGGGCGACGACTGCACGCTGGTGGTGCTGCGGAGGAGCGCATGAGCGCACCCGCTGCCACGCCCGCGCGCGTCGTGCTCCGCGGCGCTCGCCTCGACCTGCACGACGGGCTGCTGCTCGGTGAGGGTGGCGAGGCGCGCGTCTACCGTCACCCGACCGACGCGGCGCTGGCGCTCAAGGTCTTCTGGCAACCGGCGAAGAGCGCGGCCAAGGCCGAGCGCGCGGCCGCGATGCGCCTGAGCTCGCTGCGCGCCGACAAGCTGCGCGCCTTCCCGCGCGACCTGCCGGCGCTGGTGGCGGCGCTGGTGGTGGCGCCGCAGGCGCAGCTCCTCGACGGCAGCGGCGAGCCGTGCGGCTACACCATGCGGCGCGTCGACGGCGCGCAGGCAGTCGCGACGCTGTGCACGCCGCGCCGGGCGCTCGACAACGGCAGCATCACGACCGCCATCAAGGCCATCGCCGCGGCGCTGCCCGAGCTGCATGCCCGCGCGGTCGTCGTCGGCGACCTGAACGACGGCAACGTGCTGCTCGACGCCGCGGGCGCGCCGCACCTGATCGACGCCGACTCCTTCCAGCTCGGCGCGCTCCCCTGCCCGGTGGCGCATGAGCGCTTCCTCGATCCGCGCCTGTACGGTCGCGCTTTCGCCGACGCGCCGTGCTTCGACGCCGGCTCGGACGGCTACGCGCTGCGCGTGCAGCTGTTCACGCTGCTCACGCTGGTGCACCCCTACGGCGGCACGCATCCGTCGCTGCCGACGCTGCTGCGCCGCGCCGAGGCGGGTCACTCGGTGCTGCGCGGCGACGTCACGCTGCCGAAGTGCGCGCGCCCGTTCGCCGCCCTGCCCGACGATCTGCTGCACGACCTCGAGGCCTGCTTCGAGAAGGGCGCGCGCTCGCCGCTTGTGCCCGCGCTGCTCGACGTGCGTTGGCGCCGCTGCGGCTGTGGGCTCGAGCATGCGCGCACCACCTGCCCCGCCTGCCGTGTGCGCGTGCCCGCGCCGGCCATCCGCACCAGCAAGGGCGTGGTGGCCGAGACCATCTGGGCGGGCGCCGGCACCGTGCTGGCGGCGCGCGATCACGACGGCCAGCTCGCCTACCTCGTCGACGACGGCGGGCGCGTGCTTCGCGAGGACAGCACCATGGTGTGGCGCGGCGCGCGGCCCGCGGGGCTGCGTTTCCTGCTCGCGGGCGACGCCACCTGGGTGGCGCGCGCGCTCGACGAGGGCGGCGCCGAGCTCGTCAAGATCCGCGGCGGCGTCGAGCTCGAGCGCGCGCATGCCGCGACCGCCTTCGGCGCGCCGGTAGCCGCCGCCGGGCGCGGCGGGCTGTTCGTCGCGCACGGCGACGTGCTGACCCACCACGAGCGTGGTACGCGCGTCGGCCGCGTGCTGCTCGGGCGCACGCTGCTGTTCTCGTCGGATGACGGCGGGCTCGGCGCCTACCGCGTCGGCCAGGCGCTGTTCGCCTTCCGCTTCGACGCGCGCGGCGTGCGCGACGTGACGCTGCCGGCCGGCCTGGTCGCGGGCACGCTGGTCGATCTCGCCGTCAGCTTCGGCGCCGACGGCAAGCTCTTGCTCGGCGTCGCCGTCGACGACAACGGCGCGCGCCGCCACGCGCTCGCGCTCGTCGATAAGGATGGACATACCTTGGCGCACGCGAGCGGCGCGCCCGACGCCGCGCCGATGTTCGGCACCATCCGCGGCTTCGCGCTGGCGCACGGCCGCGTGCTCGCGCCCACGCGACAGGGCGTGATGGTGCTCGACGTCGACGGCGGGCGCCTGGTCGAGGGCGCGAGCTTTCCCGACACGCGCGAATGGGTGGACGAGACGACGGAGCTTCTCCCCGGGCCTGGGGGCTCTCTCGTCGTGGTGCAACCACAGGCCCTGGTGAAGATCCGGCTCGCCGGATCGTGAAGGAGCACGTCATGTTGCCAAGACCGAAGTTCTACGACCATCAACACCTCGGCTCGCTCTACCTCGAGCGCGCCGCCATGGTGGCCGAGGAGGCGAAGGCCGCCGCCGATCGCCAGGGCATCACGCCGGCGGCGCGCGACAAGACGCGCGTGGCCGCGTTCGGCATCGACTGCCAGGTGGGCTTCTGCACGCCGGGCGCGTCCCTGTTCGTGCCAGGCGCCGTCGAGGACACCAGGCGCACGCTCGACTGGCTCTACGGCAACCTCGACAAGGTCACGGGGTTGCACTTCTCAATGGACACGCACCGCGTGTTCCAGATCTTCCACCCGGCCTTCTGGATGGACAAGGACGGCAAGCACCCGCCGCCGTTCACGCCCATCTTCCACGAGGAGGTGCGCGCCGGCCGCTGGGTGCCGCTGATGCACCCGAAGGAGTGCCTCGAGTACACGCGCCGTCTCGAGGAGACCGGCAAGTACCTGCTGACCATCTGGCCGTATCACACGCTGCTCGGCGGCATTTCGCATGCGCTGGTGCCCGAGCTGATGGAGGCGGCCATCTACCACGCGATCGCGCGCACCGCGCAGACGCACTTCGAGACCAAGGGCACGCACGCCATGACCGAGAACTACTCGGTGTTGAGCCCCGAGGTGAAGCAGCTCGGTAACCAGGCGGTGGGCGCCTTCAACGCGCCCTTCTTTCGCCTGCTGATGGAGTACGACCGCGTCTATGTCTTCGGGCAGGCCAAGAGCCACTGCGTGCTCTCGACCTTGCGCGACCTGCAGGCGCACATCGCGGCCACCGACCCGGCGCTGATCGACAAGGTGTGGATCCTCGAGGACTGCATGTCGTCGGTGCCGCCGCCGCCGCTCAACCCGCTGCCGCCCGCGCTCGACTTCCCGCGCATCGCCGACGCGGCGTTCGAGGAGCTGAAGAAGGCCGGCATGCACGTCGTCAAGTCGACCGATCCCCTCAACCTGTGAACGAAGGAGCACGTCATGACCAGCAGCAACAACAACGGCAACAACGGGAACGGCAACAACAACAACTCGGGCGCGCTCGCGGTGGCCGCGCTGCACGCGCGCGCGCAACAGCAGGGCACGCTGTCGGCGCAGTCGAGCGCCCTGCTCGCCGGCGACCTCGGCGGCATGGTGATCGCCGGGGCCGCCGGCATGAACGCCGAGGACATCCAGGCGAGCGACGTCACGCTCATCACGCTCGTGCTCGACGCGTCCAGCTCGATCCACGACCGCAAGCTCGAGCAGGCGGTGGTGGACGGTGAGAAGCTGCTGCTCGACGCCTTCGCGGGCGCGCGCGAGAAGGACTCGGTGTTGGTGGCGCTGTGGACCTTCCAGAGCGACGCCACCGTGGTGCACGGCTACCTGCCCGCCGACGACGCCACACGGCTCGAGGTCGGCAAGAGCTATCGCGCGGGCGGCTGCACGCACCTGTACGACACCTTCATCGACGCGTGCGCCGCCAACGTCGCCTACGCGCAGAAGCTGCGCGACGCGGGCACGCCGACGCGCTCGATCGTGGTCATCGTCACCGACGGCGAGGACGTGGGCAGCCGGCGGCCGGCGCGCGCGTGCAAGAAGCTGGCGGAGGATCTGCTCAGGAGTGAGCAGTTCATCCTCGCCTTCGTCGGCGTGGGCAATGACGCGGACTTCAAGAAGGTGGCGGCGGCGATGGGCATCCCCGACGGCTGCGTGCTGGTGCAGCAGCAGGCGAACCCCTCCGCGGTGCGCGCGGCGTTTCAGTTGGTGAGCCGCTCGGCGGTGCGGGCGAGCCAGGGGCGCATCCAGCCGGGCGTGGCGGCGGGGTTCTTCACGCCGTAGGGCGCGGAGGCGCGGGGACGCCGGGGACGGGCCGGGTGCGACGGGCTATCGGCGCGTCACGACGCGCTACGAAGTGAAGGCCGCGAAGCGGATCGCCATCTTGCACATCGCATGCGCGGTGATCGTGTTCGGCGCATCGCGGGTTCATGAGACGTGTTCTACGGGCGGAGCACGATCGTGCGCGGCGCGAGCGAAGCCGCTCGGTGCGAGGCAAACCAGGGGCGTTGTCGGGGGCCTGGCCGGACCGCATGATCCCTCGAAACGGTGCCAACGGAGCCTCGCCATGGCCGACGATGAGAACACGACGCGCCAGCCACCGCTGAAGGCCCGCGCCCCGCAGCCGCGCGGCGACCGCGACGAGAACCCGAGGGGGATGTCGTTGCTCGGCCTGCTGCGCGAGGACTTCCGCACGCACGACAGCGACCCAACGCAGCCGGGGTTCTGGGCGATCGCGGTGCACCGCTTCGGCAACTGGCGCATGGGGGTGGGGCCGAAGGTGCTGCGCGCGCCGCTCTCGGCCGCGTACCGGACGCTCTACACCGGCGTGAACTGGGCGTGGGGGATCGACCTCAGCTACACCGTCAAGCTCGGCCGCCGCGTGCGCATCTGGCACCACGGCGGCATCGTGCTTGGCGCTCGCGCCATCGGTGACGACGTGCAGATTCGCCACAACACGACCTTCGGCGTGCTGTCCGTGCACGACCTCGAGGGCAAGCCGACCATCGAGGATCGCGTCGACGTCGGCGTTGGTGCCTGCGTGCTCGGCGAGGTCACCGTCGGCCACGACACCGTGATCGGCGCCAACACCGTTGTCGTCAGGGACGTGGCGCCCGGATCAACGGTCCTTGGCGTGCCGGCTCGGCCCGTGAAGCTATGACACGACTACGTCATGAAGGTCCTCGCTTGCCTGCTCAACTGGCGCACCGCCGACATGACGGCCGGAGCGCTCGATCTGCTTATCCCGCAGCTGCGCGAGCTTGGCAGCGCGCGCGTCATGGTGGTCGACAACGACTCGCAGGACGGCTCGTTCGACCGGCTCGCCACGCACGTCGCGGCGCGAGGCTATGGCGACGTCGCGGAGGTGGTGGCGTCTGGCCGTAACGGTGGCTTTGGCTTCGGCAACAACGTCGCGCTGCGCAGCGGGCTGCGCGCGGCCGACCCACCCGAGTACTTCTACCTGCTCAACTCCGACGCCTTCATGCGCAAGGGCGCTCTGCGCGCGCTGGTGGGCTACGCCGACGCGCATCCTCGCGTCGGTGTTGCCGGCAGCACGGTGCTCACGCTCGAAGGAGTCCCCCAGACCAGCGCGTTCCGCTTCCCGTCTGCGCTCTCGGAGCTCGAGCGCATGGTCTCGACCAGGCCGGTCAGCTGGGCGCTCAAGCGGTCCATTGTGCCGCTGCCGATTCCCAAGGCCACCACCACCGATGTTGATTGGGTCGCGGGCGCATCCATGCTGTTGCGCCGCGACATGCTCGAACAGATCGGGCTCTTCGATGAGGCGTTCTTCCTCTATTACGAGGAGACCGATCTGTGCCTGCGCGCCAAGCGCGCCGGCTGGCAGGTTGCCTACGTGCGTGAGGGCGAGGTCGAGCACGAGGGCGGCGCCAGCACGGGCGTTACCAGCAGCTTCGTCGTGGCCAAGCCGATGCCGACGTACCTGTTCGCTTCGCGGCGCCACTATTTCTTGAAGAACCACGGGCGCGCCACGCTGTGGCGGGCGAATGCCGCACATCTGGTCGGGGGTGCCGTCTACCGCCTGCGCACGCGCCTTGGGCGTCGCGACGACCAGCGCCCGCGCGAGTGGCTCGACGGCGTCATCTACAACTTGAGGAACCCGTGACGCGCACGCGCGTCGCAAACCGTCAACAGACCAGCTCACGGGGGGTGATTTGTGAGTGTGGGCATCGTCATCATCGGACGCAACGAGGGTGAGCGGCTGCCGCGATGCATCGACTCGGTGCGCGGCGCCGACCACCCCGTCGTGTACGTCGACAGCGGCTCGGTCGATGGCTCGGTGGTCGCGGCGCGGGAGCGCGGCTGCGATGTCGTCGAGCTGAGCGCCGAACGGCCATACACGGCGGCGCGCGGGCGGAACGCCGGCTTCCGGCACCTGCGGCAGGCCTATCACGTTGACCTCGTGCAGTTCCTCGACGGGGATACCGAGGTCTTTGCCGAATGGCTCCCGTGCGCGACACGCGTGCTCGAGCAGGATGACGCCATCGCGGCCGTCACCGGGCAGCGCCACGAACGCGCGCCGATGGCGTCGGTCTTCAATCATCTCTGCGACATCGAGTGGCGTCGCCCCGCCGGCGACACGGCCTCCTTTGGTGGCGACGTGCTACTGCGCGCCACCGCGATCGAGCGGGCCGGCCTCTACGACGAGGCGCTGATCGCAGGCGAGGACCCCGAGCTGTCGCAGCGGATCTTGGCGCTCGGGCTGCGCATCGTCTCGCTCGCCGCAGACATGACGCTCCACGACGCTGCCATGACCGAGGTCGCGCAGTGGTGGGCGCGCGCGCGGCGCTCCGGGCACGCGTACGCCGAGGTGCGCGCGCTGCGCGCCCATGCCCCCGGGCACTTCTGGCAGCGGGAGGTGCGCAGCAACTGGTGGTGGGGTGCAGTGCTACCGCTTGGTGCCGGCGCGCTCGGGCTCGCCACGCTCGGCCTCGGCTTTGCAGCGCTGCCCGCCGGCTATCTGGCCCTTGCGCTGCGCGTCTACCGTTCGGCGCGGCATCGAGGCATGCGTGACGACGAGGCGCGCCTGTATGCGGTGTTCACGACGCTGTCGAAGATACCGTCGGCGATCGGGCAGGGCTCCTACGCGGTTGATGCGTGGCGGGGGAAGCGCTCGGAGCTCATCGAGTACAAGTGAGCCGGGGCGGGGCGCGTCGGCGGCTCGCTCGACGGGCGGCGCTCACTGCCCGAGCTGACGCGCCAGCTCGGCCTCGTCCATCAGCGGCACGGAGCGCACGGCCTTGCCGTCGCGCCAGCGGACGACCTCGACGAAGCCGACGTCGATCGCCTTGCCGGTGTGATCGAGCCCCATTGGCGCAAAGAGCCCATCGTTCGTGCCGCGCAGACGACCCGCGAGGAAGGTGTGCGCGCCCGCGCCCCAGGCGCGATCGACGTCGACACGAATATCCGAGAAGCCCCCCCAGAACGCTCGGTTCAGCTCGATGAGCGCCGGCTTGCCGACGATCGGCTCGGGCTCCTGCACCTCGATGACGTCATCGGCGAACAGATCGAACATCGCTGGGTCGTGCGCAGAGAAGAGCGCATACGCCCGCTTGTGGCGGGCGACGTTCGCGAGCTCTGCTGCGGACATCGGTGTCTCCGCAGCGCCGCCGCCACCGGGTGCGGCTGCGGACCGGGCGACGCCCTTGCTGTCCAGGATGTCGTCGAACTCGGCGTTGGTTGCGGTGCGCGCGGCCATGAGCCCTCCCGTCTGCGGTCGGTGCGTTGGGAGCACCGCATGGACGGTTCGATGCTGCAGCTCCGCCTGCGTTACGCGAGCCGCGCCTCCGCCGCCTGATCTGCGAGCGCCAGCACCCAGTGGGGACGTCAGGGACACGCCCGGCTGGGTGGCGCCGACCGTGTTCTTGCCCGGGCGTCAACGCGGTAGTGCGGCGATGCGATGACGGACGACGGACAGTCCAAGCTGCCGCTACGACGGCTCTCGCCGGGGGAGCTGTTCGCCGGACGCTATCGGGTGCAGGCGCGCATCGGCGCCGGCGGCATGGGCGACGTCTACCGCGTCCACGACACCGTCGCCGGCGAGCCGGTCGCCCTCAAGCTGCTCGGTGCGCCGGGGTCGGGCGCGGTGCGGCGCTTCCGGCGCGAGCTGCGCCTCGCGCGCAAGGTCACGCACAAGAACGTGGCGCGCACCTTCGATCTCGGCGAGGCCGAGGGGTCGCTGTTCCTCACCCTGGAGCTCATCGAAGGAAGGAACCTCGCTGCCATGCTGCGCGAGGAGAGGCAGCTCGAGCCCTTGGCCGCGGTGCGCGTGGTCCGCGACGTCGCCAACGGCCTGATTGCCGCCCACGAGGTCGGCGTCGTGCACCGCGACCTCAAGCCCGGCAACGTGCTCGTGGCTCGCGACGGTCGCGTCATCGTCATCGACTTCGGCGTGGCCCGGTCAATGGCGGCGGACGCGAACACCGGCGGCACCGAGGGTTTCGTCGGCACCCCCGACTACATGGCGCCCGAGCAGATCGCCGGCCAGCCGACCGGGCCCTTCACCGACGTCTATGCCGTCGGCCTGCTGCTCTTCGAGGCGCTGACTGGCGCGCGGCCCTTCACGGGCGAGACCGCCATCGCCCGGGGATTCGCGCGCTTGCTGCGCCCGCCGCCCGACCTGCGCGGCCTGGTGCAGGTGCCCGAGCCGCTGGCCGCGCTGGTGGACGCCTGCCTGCGCCAGCAGGTCGCGGAGCGGCCGGGCCTGTCTGACGTCGTCGCGACGCTGTCCGCCGTCGGCGACGAGCTCGAGCAGGTCTCCCAAGCGGAGCGCGATCCGATCACGCAGCTAATGCCCGCCGCCGCGCCCGCGACCACGGTGGTCGATGACCTGTTCGGCCTGGAAGCGCTCGAGGAGCCGAGCTCCTCCAAGGTGTCACCGCCGCTGGCGCCACAGGACCGCGTGCTCGCCGTGCTGCCCTTCACCTTCCGCGGGGACGAGCAGCTGCGCCACCTGGGCGTGGGCATCTCCGAGGAGCTCATCGACGTGCTGTCGATGACCAAGGGCCTGCGCGTCCTCGCCGCCGGCGCCGCCGGTGTCCCCGAGGCGGCGGCGATGGCGAGCAGCGAGCGGGATCCACGGGACGTGGGCGAGCGGCTCGGCGCCGACAGCGTCGTCGACGGCACGGTCACCTGGTCGAGCAAGACGGTGCGCATCGCGGCGCGCCTGGTCGAGGTGAGCACCGGTGTCCAGCTGTGGGCCGGCCACTTCGACGGCAAGTGCGGCGAGGTGTTGCAGCTGCAAGAGCGCATGGCCATCCGCATCGCCGAGGCGCTGCGCCTGGAGCTCGAGGTGCAGGCGTATCGCACCAGCATCTCCGCCGACGCCGCGGATCTGTTCGTGCAGGCGCGCCGCATGATGCGCGCCAACGCCACCATGAGGCCCAGACGCGCCGTCGAGGTCTTCGACCGCTGTCTCGCGCTGGCGCCCGGCTTCGCCTTGGCGGAGGCGGCGCGCGCGCTCGCCTGCGCGCGCGCGTGGTACTTCCCCGACCCCGAGGGCGGCGTCGATTGGGCAGCCGTGGCGCAGGCGGCGGCGCGGCGAGCGCTCGAGGTTGCGGGCGGCACGACCGAGGCCCACCTGGCCGCGGGCATCGTCGCCGCCCAAGCCGGGCGCTACCCCGACGCCGCGGCACAGCTGTCCAACGCGCTCGCCGTCGCGCCCACGCACGCCTGCGCCCACGAGTACTTAGGGCGCCTCGAGTGCGAGGCCGGTCGGCCGGAGCAGGGAATGAAACGCCTCAAGCTCGCCGTCGAGCTCGATGCCACGTTGGCGCCCGCGCTGACGCTGGTGGCGAGGGCGTGGGCGATGCGCGGACGGCGCGCCCCGTGCGGCAAGGCGCTCGAGCGCGCCCGACGGCTGCTCGGCTTCGCAGCCCCCGAGGTGCTGCTGATGGAGCTGCGTATCGCCCATTGGCACGGCGACCGGGCGGCCGCGGCCGCCGTGCTCACGCGCCTGCCGCGCGGCGCGGATCCGACGATCGCGTTCATCGAGGCCTTTGCCCGCTTCGTGCTCGGCGACGCGAAGCGCGAGCGGGTGACCGCCTTCCACGACGTGTTCCTCGGCCTCTCCACCTGTCCGCGCTTCCTCGCCCTCACCCACCAGATCGCCGCCGAGGTCGCGGCGCACGAGGATCCCGAGCGAGCGCTCGAGCACCTGGCCAAAGCCGCCGACGGCGCCCTCATCGACGTCGACTGGGTGTTGCGCTGTCCCGCGCTCGCAGGGCTCCGCCCCGATCCGCGCTTCACGCAAGTCGTGCGGAGGGTCCAAGCGCGCGCCGACCGCATGTGGGAGTGACCAGGATCGGTGGTGCACGTGGCTGGTGAAAACGGGGACGGGCTGGGGGCGGGAATCGGCTGTACCGGCGCCGCGTTCAGCCACCGGTGCGCCACCACGAGCCGTCCATCGTCACTACCCCCGCGAGCCCGGCGGCACCCTTGCAGCAGCGGCGCGTGTCGCGCGAGCGCGCGCCCGGCATCGGCCCATGGGGTTTTGTCCCGGTGGCCCTCGTCGCCGGCGCCCTGGCGTTCCTGCTGCCGACCGCGCTTGGCATCGCGGCGTACGCAGCGGCAGCAACCCACGATGAGTACGCCGGGCTGCTCATCGTGGCGGGGCTCGCGGTCGGTGTCTTGGCGTCCCTGCTCGGCGTGGCCGCGGGCGCGTTGTGCGCGCGCGCGCTCCGCTGGCACTCTCGACGGGCCATGTGGCTCGCGGGGCTCGGCGCCGGCGCCGCCGTCCTCCCCGCGCTGGCGCTGGTGACCGCCGTCGCGTTCGCGCTCTGACGCGGGTGTTTGCTCGGCGCGGGCCGGCCGCGCCAGGTGCTCGAGAGCTCAGTCGACCACCGCGACGTCCACGGCGATCGCCTGCGCCAGCCGCGCGGCGCTCTCTTCCTTCGACAACCCGGCGAGCCCTTGCATACGCAGGGCGCGGTCGAGCGCTCGCCGGAATCCCCGCCGCGCGCGCGGCGTCAGGCCGAGCTCGGCGCACTCGGCGCGGAAGCGCCGCTCCGCGGCGATCAGGTTGGCGATCGCGGCCACGACGATGGCGGCTGGTCCGCCGAGCATGACCGCGTGCGACGACGGCAACCAGCCGATCCGGGCCACCGACGACGCCGATTCGCCGGTGGCCTCGGCCGGGCGTATCCTTGCAGGTGATGTCGAGGAAGGGCTCGCCGGCATGATCGGATCGACGCGCGCTGCGGTGCGGGTCGTGGTGCTGGCTCTTTCCGGGCTCGCCGCGGGAGACGCCTGCCTGTGCGCGCTCCCGGCCGGCCTGAGCTTCACCTGCGTCGAGGACGAGGACTGCGCCGGCGGCAAGGTGTGCAGGGAGGGGATCTGCGGCGCTGCCGTTCCCGGCGAGGGTGAAGGCGAAGGAGAGGGTGAAGGCGAAGGAGAGGGTGAAGGCGAAGGAGAGGGTGAAGGCGAAGGCGAGGGAGAAGGCGAGGGCGAGGGAGAAGGCGAGGGCGAGGGAGAAGGTGAGGGTGAAGGCGAAGGCGAGGGCGAAGGCGAAGGCGAGGGTGAAGGCGAAGGTGAGGGAGAAGGCGAGGGTGAAGGCGAAGGCGAGGGTGAAGGTGAGGTCTGCGGGAACGGCCTGGTGCTCGGGGCCGAGCAATGCGACGACGGCGCCGCCACGAGCGGCGACGGCTGCTCGAGCTCGTGCCGCGTCGAGGCGGGCTTCCGCTGCGTCGGCCAGCCGAGCGACTGCTTCCCAGACTTCCGCTTCACGCCGAGCGGGCTGCCGAGCAACCTGGTGCCGGCAGGCCGCCTCTGGGTGCCGACCGGCTGCAACGCCACCTTCGATACCGATAGCGGCAACTTCACCGCGGGGGCCGGCTGCGTTACGGGCTTCGCTGCCGGAGCGTTGTCGATCAACGCCGACGGCTCGTTGATCGTGGCGATGCGCGCGCTCGACGTGGACATCGGCGGATCGCTCCACCACACGGGCGCGGCTGCGGTGAGCTGGGTCGTGTTTGGCGACGCGTCGATCGCCGGCGTGGTCGACGTCGCTGCCGTCGGCACGGCGTCGGGCGCCGGCGCGCGCGACGCGACCACCTGCGGCAACGCCAAGGGCGGCAACGGCGGCAACGCCAGCTCGGGTGCCGGCGGCGCGGGCGGCGGCGCGTTCGCCGGAACGGGCGGCGCCGGCGGTGCGGCGCAGGGTTCGGCGGGCGCCGCGGGCATCGCCATCACGGGAGGCGCATTCGACCTGCGGCGCGGCGGCTGCGCGGGCGGCAAGGGCGGCAACGGCGACGGGTTGCCGGGTGGCGCCGGCGGCGGCGGCGGTGGCGCCATCCAGCTCTCGGTGTCGCGCACGCTCGTGGTCGGCGCGGGCGGGTTCCTCGCGAGCCCCGGCGGCGGCGGCGCGGGCGGCGGTGACGAGGGTGGTGGCGGCGGCGGCGGCTCGGGCGGCTACGTGCTGCTCGAGGCGGACGCGCTCGTCATCGCCGCCGGCGGCGGCGCGACCGCCAACGGCGGCGGCGGCGCGGCCGGCAGAGGCGACGTCGGCGGTACCAGCGATCCGGGCGACGACGGCGCGAGGATCACGGCGACCCGCGCGTCGGGCGGCAGCGGCGGCGGCGGCGACGTCGCGGGCGGTGCGGGCGGCGCCGGCATCTTCGCGGCCGGCTTGCCGGGAACCGCGAGCGGTGCGAACGGTGCCGGCGGCGGCGGCGGCGGCGTCGGACGGGTGCTGCTCAAGAGCCGCGACTGCACGGGCGTCGACGCGGGCGCGGTCATCAGCCCCACCGCAGTTTGCGTGGCGCCCTGACGGCGATGGGCGGCGACGTGCGATCCCAAGCGCTCGCCGTCGTGCTGGCGCTGCTCTGGGCCGCCGAGGCCGCCGCGGAGCCGGCGCGATGTCGGCTGGTGGCGCCGGTCAAGGTGTTCATCGCCGGCGCCTGGGTCGACGTCGCGGCCGGCGAGAAGCTCCTGCTCGGGCGTCGGACGGCGTCGTTCACCAACGTCGCCACCGCGCGCGGCGTAGGGCGCGCCGCGAACGCGCTACTCGACGCGCGTTGCCGGCCGCTCGACGAGCAGCAGGCGGCGAGCGCCGGTGCCTCGCACCAGGAGCCGTCGCCTCCGAGCGTCGCACCAGCCGCGCAGCTCGACGTCTATCGCCCGCGGCCCTGCGCGCGCGGCCTTGCCGACGAGCGATGCATGAAGATCCAGTGGCAGCGAGGGCGTGCGGCGCTCGACGCCGGTGACGTCGACGGTGCCTGGGCTGCCTTCGCGCGCCTCGACGCGCTCTCGCTCGAGCTGCGCGATCGGCGCACCGAGGCGTTCGGCGCCGGCCTTCGCCGCGCGCGGCTCGCGACGCTGCGCGCGCTGCCGCCGACGCCGATGGCGCTCGAGAGCGCGGCGTCGGACGGCGCACCGCACGCGGCGCTGCGCATCGCCGCCGTCGGCGACCTCCACCTCGGCCGCGGCAACGCGCGCCCGCGCGCCGTGGTGCCGCCCAACGACGGCCGCGGCTTTCTCGACGACGTCGCTCCCGTGCTGCGCGCCGCCGACCTCGCCTTCGGCAACCTCGAGACCTCGCTCCACGACCAGGGCGAGAGCGACAAGTGCGAGCACTCGGGCTTGCCCGAGCAGTGCCACACCTTTCGCGCGCCGACCTCGTTCGCGCCCACGCTGGCCGCGGCCGGCTTCGACGTGCTCAGCGTGGAGAACAACCACGCGACCGACTTCGGCACGCGCGGCATGCTGACCACGACCGCGGCGCTTCACGACGCCGGCATCGCGCCGGCGGGCGCCGGGCACGTCGCCGAGCTGTCCGTCGGGGGTGTGCAGGTCGCGGTGGTCGCGTTCGCCCCCTACCAGGGGGCGCTCGACGTGCGCGACCTCGAGCTCGCCCGGCGCGCGGTGGCCTGGCTGGCGCGCACCCATGACGTCGTCGTGGTGTCGTTCCACGCGGGCGCCGAGGGGCCCGAGGCGCGCCACCTACCCAAGGCCCCCGAGGAGCTCTACGGCGAGCCGCGTGGCGACGTGTACGCCTTCGCGCACGCGGTGGTCGACGCCGGCGCTGACCTGGTGCTCGGCCACGGGCCGCACGTGCTGCGCGCCATGGAGCGCTATCGCGGCCGCCTGATCGCGTACTCGCTCGGCAACTTCTCCTCGTACAAGACCTTCGATGTACGCGGCCCGGGCGGCGAGAGCGTGATCCTCGAGGCCGAGCTCGCGGCGGACGGCGCGCTCGTTGCTGCGCGCTTGCTGCCGCTGCGCCTCGGCAAGGACGGACGCCCGGCGCTGGACGACACGCTCGCCGCCGTCTCCTCGGTGCGGGCGCTGTCGCAGGAGGATCTCGGCGACGCACTGTTCGACGCCATCGGGCGGTGGCCCGCGACGACGGACGTTGCCGCCAATGCGCTCAGCGCTGCTCGACCATGAGCTCGCTGGCGCGTGCCACCTGGCGCAGCCGGTGCATCATCTCCGGCAGCTTGGCGCGCTGGATGAGCCCGACCAGCCACGCGGGCAGCGGCACCTTGGGGCGCACGTCGATGTGGTAGGTGGCGAGCGTGCGCCCGTCCGCCGTCGGCTCGACGCGCCAGAAGCCCTCGTTGACGGTGAAGTCGCCTTCGATGAGGCGCCAGCTCCGCTGCCAGCGCACCCCCGGCGTCACCTCCAGCACGGCGCGCGTCACGCTCGCCAGGTCGCGCAGCGGAAACGGCATGTCGACGACGACGGCGCAGCGCGACGTGCCCGTGCCCTCGGGCACCACGCCGGTGCTGTGCACGTCGGGCATGAACTCGCCGGTGCGCTCGCAGTCGGACACGATCGACCACACCCGTGCAGGTGGCGCGTCGACGATGACGTGCGCGGTCGCGACCGGGAACGCGCTGCCGGGCGCCTCGGCGAATTGCAGCACGACGTCACCGCGCGCCAAGAGCGCGGCGTCGGGCGGGCCGAGGTGGACGGCGGGCAGGGCCAGCAGCAGCACCAACACGTCGACAGTATCGCCCTGCGCGCGGCGCACGTTTTCGCAGCGGTATCGGTCGAGCGTCCGTCGGCCGCCGGTCGTGCGGCGTTCAACGCCGACGCTTGCGTCGCGGCCCTCGGTCCGCCTCGACGCGGTCCCAGCCGGCGACCAGCGCCTGCGCGCCGTGGCCGATCAGGTCGGCGCGCCCGGCCTCGCGTAGCGCCTCGCGCACGAGCGGCGCGTTGTCGGGCAGCCAGTACTGCAGGAGCGCCTTCTGCTTGCGCTTGCCGCGCTGCTTCTTCTCGGCGAACACGGGCTTCATGGTCGCGGGGTCGAGGCCGGTCCACCACATGCACGTCGCCGGCGTGCTCGGCGTCGGGATGAAGTCCTGCACCTGCTGCGGGCGCAGCCGGTGCTGTTTGAGGAACAGCGCCAGCTCGATCGCACCATCGACGTCGCAGCCCGGGTGCGATGAGACGAAGTACGGCACCAGGTACTGCTCCTTGCCGGCCCGCTCGGACGCCTGCGCGAAGCGCTCGGCGAACTGCAGGTACACGTCGATGCCCGGCTTCTTCATCAGCCGCAGCGTGGCCGCGTCGACGTGCTCGGGCGCCACCTTGAGGTGGCCGCCGACGTGGTGCGCCGCCAGCTCGTCGAGGTAGTGCGGGTCGCGCACGGCGAGGTCCATGCGCACGCCCGAGGCCACCAGCACCTTCTTCACACGCGGCGCCGCGCGCACCTTGCGTAGCAACTGCACCAGCGGCGCCTGGTTCGTGTCGAGCTGCGCGCACAAGGTCGGCTGCACGCACGACGGGCGGCGACAGACCCGCTCTGCCGCCGGGCTCGTGCACCGCATGCGGTACATGTTGGCGGTCGGTCCCCCGAGGTCGCTGAGCACGCCGCTGAAGCCGGGCGCGCGCGCCAACTCGCGCACTTCTCGCAGCACCGACGCCTCGGAGCGCGACTGGATGCGCTTGCCCTGGTGCTCGGTGATGGCGCAGAAGGTGCAGCCGCCAAAGCAGCCTCGCATGATGGTGATCGAGGCCTTGACCATCTCGAAGGCGGGGATGGCGCGATCGCCATAGCGAGGGTGCGGCGCGCGAACGAAGGGCAGCTCCCACAGGGCGTCCAGCTCGGCGGTCGAGAGGGGCTGCTGCGGCGGATTGACGACGACGGTGAAGTCACCGTGGCGCTGGTAGAGGATGGGCGAGCTGTCGGGGTTCTGCTCGCGATGGAAGATCCCTTGCGCGAACGCGAAGCGGCGCTTGCTGTCGACGTCGTCGCCGCGCAGCTCGTCGTAGCTCGGCAGCGCGGCGACGCGCGCGGGTGGCGGCCGCGTCCACCATGGCCGCTCGTCGCTGTGGTCGGCCGCGTCCGTGAAGTGCGGCAGCGTCTTCCTGCCGACGGCGTAGGCGGTACCGGCGACGTCGCGGATCTTCTCGATGCGCTCGCCGCGCACCAGGCGCTCGACCACCTCGAGCAGCGGTCGCTCGCCCATGCCGTAGACGAGCAGATCGGCGCGCGCGTCGAGCACGATGGAGCGGCGCACCTGGTCGCTCCAGTAGTCGTAGTGCGCCAGCCGCCGCATCGACGCCTCGACGCCGCCGATGATGAGCGGCACGTCCTTGTGCGCCTCGCGACAGCGCTGCGCGTAGACCACGGTGGCGTAGTCGGGCCGCAAGCCGCCCTCGCCCCCCGGCGCGTAGCTGTCGTCCGAGCGAGGTCGCTTGTGCGCCGTGTAGTTGTCGAGCATCGAGTCGAGGTTGCCGGCGGAGACGAGCCAGGCGATGCGCGGCTTGCCGAAGGCGCGAAAGGCCGACGCGTCCTGCCAGGGCGGCTGCGCCAGAATGGCGACGCGAAAGCCCTTGTGCTCGAGCAGCCGTGGGATCATCGCCACCGCGAAGCTCGGGTGGTCGACGTAGGCGTCGCCCGAGACGAACACGAAGTCGACGCCGTGGCGCGCTCGGTCGAGGGGCTCGCCGGCACGCGGCAGCCAGCAGCGCGCGACGCACTCCTCGGCCGTGAGGGGCAGGAACTCCGAACGCATGACGATGACGGTGAGCCTAGCGACCGCCGCGCGGCTGCCAAGACCTCGTCGACCAGCGACGGGCGCTAGCCATCACGGTTCGCGCTCGAGCGCCTGCTCGACGCGCCGCACCTCGTCGTTGCGCTGCTCCAGCTCGTGGCGCGCGCGCCGGGCCTCGTCGATGGCGGCCGCCGGGCTCGCCAGCGCGCCCCCCTCGAGGCCCGCGGTGCGCAGCACCCAACCGAAGTAGAGCCCGCCGAGCGCCACCATCGCCACACCTACCACGACGATGCGAAGGAGCGCGCGCCGTGCGCCACGAACGCCGAACACCAGGTACGCCGCCGCGAAGGCGAGCACGCCGCCGAGCGCGAACGACGGCCCGTGAAATTGTGGCGCGGTGCCGAAGAGCGAGCGTGCGGCGTCGGTGCGCGCGGCGCTCTTCGCGGCCGCCTGCTCGCGCGGCGTCGGGTCCGAGGCGGTGACCAGCTCCACGCTGCCGCGCAGCTCCACCGGCACCTCGGCGAGGTCGTTAGTGATGACGTCGTTGCCGTGGCTGTCCTTGTAGCGGAAGAAGACCACGTCGGCGTCGGCCATCAAGCAAGCGTAGCCCATCGCTAGCGGGTGAAGGGCGAGAAGGCGACCTCGACGGCGCGCCGATCGTCGCCGACGGCGGCGAGCACCTGCGCCGCCCCCTGCCAGTCGAGCCGCGGCGGGCGTAGCGCCGGTGCGGCAGCCTGCTCGAGCGGCGTTCCACCGCGCGCCGCCGCCAGCAACAGCGCCGCGAGGCCGGCCGGGGTCGCGAGCGCGCTGCGATGCGCGTCCACCACCAGCGCTGCCACCTGCGAGCGTTCACCGGCCGTCACCTTGCGCGAGCGCGCCGTGCGACGCACCTCGCGCACCGCCTCCGGCAGCGTCGAGGCGGCCGGCGACGACGAGCGCGCCGCCACCGTCACCAGCGCATGTCCGAACGCGGCGTCACAGCCGACGTGGGTCTCCATGGTCGCATCGCCCCGGCCGAGGTGCCGACGCAGCCGAAGCTCGAGCACCCGGGCGGCGGCGAAGCAGCCGGCGTCCGGTTCTCCATCGATGACCGCGGCGCTGACCGCCAGCGTCCGGCGACCTTTGCCGCTCGCCTCGCTCGGCACGTTGGCGCGGCGCCGCTCCGTCTCCCGCGGCGGCGCGAGCAGGGGCGCGCCGTGCAGTCCCCGGTCGACGGTGCGACGCAGCTCCTCCTCGTCGACGTCGCCGACGACGATGACCGTCAGACGCGCAGGCAAGTAGTGGCGCTGGTAGAACGACGTGACCTCGTCGATGGTGACGCCGCGCCGCGTCTCGGCGCTGCCGATCAGCACGAGCCCGCCATGGCCGCTCGGGAACGCGACCTGGCGCGCGGCCCAGCCGGCGCGCGACAGCGGCGCCTGTTCCACGTCGGTGGCGCCGGCGATGAGCCGGACGCGCTCCAAGTCGACGAAGGGCAGCGCTGGCGCGGTGACCGTCTTCAGAAGCGGCGCCAGCACCTCGATCGCGCCTGCGCTCGGGACGTCGAGCGAGAACACGGTCGCGTCGGGCGTCACCTCGACGCCGAGCGCGCCACCGGCACGGTCGGCCAGGCGAAACAGCGCGCCGTGCTGCATGTCGTAGGTCCCCTGCAGCACCGCGTGCGCGGTCATGTCGGCGAGGCCCGCGCGACCCGGCGGGTCGTCGTCGCCGCCAACGTGCACCACGACGCGCACGGCGGCGCGCGCGGCGCCGCGGTGGCTCACGAACACGAGCGCCGTGCCGTCGAGCGAGCGCTCCACGATGGGGTGCGGCGCATCGATCGCACCCACGCCGCCGGCGCGCGACGGCGCTGCGGCGAGCAGCACCACCAAGGGCAGCGCCGCCGCAGCCAACGCCACCGCCGCGGTCTCGCCGCAGTGGCGACGGAGCCGTGGCCGCGCCGTCACTGCAGCACCCCGAGGCGCACCAGGATCTGCACCGTGACCTCCTGCCCCGGCCGCACCCCGTTGGTGGCCTCGTCGACGACGAGGCCGTTCTTGCGCGCGCGCTCGACGGTGAGCCGGTAGAGCGCGGCGTCGGCGTGCGCGCCGCCGGGCGACAGCTCCGCCAGCCGGCCGCGCCACCAGCGCACCGGCTGACCGCCAAAGGGGAAGTCGATGAGCAGACGGGCGTACTTGACTGCCGGATCGGCCGCGGGGGCCTCCGTCGCCGGCTCGCGGCACGCCGGCAACAACGCGATGAGTGCGCAGAGCGCGACCACGGCGGCAAAGCTGCGCGCGAGCATGGCGCAGCCTACAGCGGACGGCGGCGGCCTTGATCGTGGGCGCGTGAGCGAGCGCCGAGGTGCGATCGCGCAGACGCCGGCTCAGCCTTGGCGGTGCGCGACGCCGAGCAGCGTCACCAGATCGAGCGTGCCGGACGGCCCGCGCTGGAAGCTCGCCTCGACGTCCATCTGCCACGGCGGGTAGGAGAAGCAGAAGGAGCCGGGCGCCCGGCACGTCAACGGGTAGCTCGGCGGCTCACGCCAAGAGGTTCGGCGCGCCGATCTCGCCGCCAAAAGGCGCCCGCTCGCGCTACAAGTCCTCATGAGGCCGCAACCTTCTTCGCCGACGGCAAGCGAGCAGATGCTCGCGCTGTGCCTTCGCACTGACGACCGTGGCACCCGCGTCTACAGCGACGCCGACATCGCCGCCTTCGTGCCCTTCCTGTTGTTCGCCTTCGCGCCCGCCATCGACGCCACGGCGCTCTCACCAGCGGCGCGCGCGCTGGTGGGCGGCCTGGCGCAGCGCCTCGGCCTCGACGGCAAGGACGCCGCCGCCACCGCCGCCGCGCTGCGGGCGCATTTCGCCGCGCAGCCGCCAAACCAGAAGCTGGTGGCCGACTTCGAGCGCTTCTTCCGCGAGGTGTTGAAGGACCTCGGGCCAGGCGCTGCCGCCGCCGCCTTCGCCTCGTTCGTCGGCGCCGCGGCGCCAAAGCCGCTTTCGACCGCAGGCGCGCCTCGTCCCGCCGGCACCGTGCCCGCGAGCCCGTTCGCGCGCTTTCAGGTCCAGCCCAAGCACGACAAGAAGGAGAGCTGAGCCATGCCCGAGATCGGAAGCCGCCTCACTACCGGCCAGGTCGGCGCCACCGCCACGGCGAGCGGGGCGCAGGACGCAGCCTCGCTCGGCGCGCTCGTGCTGCTCGCGCTCAGGAGCCAGCCCGCGGGCATGATGAACGTACCCAAGGAGCTGCTCGAACAGCTCGCGACCGCCGTGGTCGAGCTCGCGAATGACGTCGTCAAGCTGCAAGGCACCGGCGCGGTGGCCCAGGCCGCGGCCGCCCCGAAGATCGACGCGCAGCTCACCATCACCTCCAACTTCTCGCCCGCCAAGCAGCGGGAGCACCTCGACGAGCTGGCGAGCAAGATCCGCGTCAAGTGCGCGGAGCTCGGCATCAAGCTCGACGTCAAGCTGACCGTGAAGTACGGCATGACGTGGCAGCTCGAGGTCGAAGGGCAGGCGGCCAAGCCCGCGCTCGACGCGCTGCGCACGTACATCGGCTCCGAGACCAAGGGCCTCGGGCTGGGCGACTTCGCCAAGGTCGAGGTCAACAAGTACGACCTGGCCTGATCGGTCGACGCGCGCGTGCCCTACGCCTTCCTCCCCGACGTCGCGCGGCCTGCCGTCACCGTGGACATGCTGGTGTTCACGCTGGTGGACGGCGCGCTCTCGCTCTTGCTGATCGAGCGCGGCTTACCGCCGTTTCGCGGTCGGCTCGCGTTGCCGGGCGGCTTCCTGCACGTCGGTGCCGGCGGCCGGGGCGGCGAGGCGCTCGACGACGCCGCGGCGCGCGAGCTGCTCGAGGAGACAGGGCTCGGCCGCGAGCAGGTGACGCTCGGGCAGCTCGGCGCCTTCGGGCGACCCGGGCGCGACCCGCGCGGGCGCACCATCACGGTGGCCTATTACGCGCTGGTGCGCCCCGACGCGGCGCGCGGCGTGCGCGCGGGCAGCGACGCCGCCTGCGCGCGCTGGGCCAAGGTCGCCGACCTCGACCTCGACGCGCTGGCCTTCGACCATGGCGGCATCGTCGCCGAGGCGCTGGTGAGCTTGCGTCGCGACGTCGATCGCGCGGGCGCCGCGCTCGCGCTCGTGCCCGCCACCTTCACCGCACGCGAGCTGCGCGAGGTGCACGAGGCGGTGCACGGCCACCGCCTCGACGCTGCCAACTTCGACCGTCGGCTCCGCCGCCTGATCGACGACGGCCTGATCGAGCCCACTGCCGAGACGCGCGCCACCGGCCGGCGCCCGGCACGGCAGTTTCGAGCTGCTCAGCGCGGGGCTCGAAGCGCGAGCACCGCCGCCAGGCCCTCGTCGCACGTCGGCCGGATCTGATCGGGAGGGAGCACGAAGCCGTTGCCGCCACGCGGGCGCAGCTCGATGGTGAACGAGACGGCGCCTGCCTCGCCATACATCCAGTCGCTCAAGGTGCCGGCGGCGGAGTAGAGTTCGACCCCTCGCATCAGGCGGTACGGCGTGCCGTGCGCACCGTAGATGGCGGACGCCACTCGATCACCGAGGGCGGCGTAGCGGGCTTGGTCCTTGGTGGGCTGATCGCTGTGGTTCCACGGGTAGAGGACGAGCTGGCCGAAGGCGTGGAAGTCGATGTGCAGCTCGATGCCCTCGTCCTTCGCCAGGCTCCGGAGCGCGACGCTCTCGTTCTCCGAGAAGGGCCGATCGCCGCGATAGACTTGCGAGCGCTTCAGAGGGCTCGAGCCGGTGCCGCCCCAAGCGACCGAGAAGTTGCGGTTGAGGTCGACGCCGTGCCCGCCCCGGCGGTTCTTGCGCCAGTAGCGGTCCTGGCCCCACGAGTATTGATAGCCATCGGGGTTCACCACCGGCACGACCCACAGCTCGGTGGTGTCGACGAACCGGCGGATCGCCTCGTTGTCCTGGTACTCGCGCACCAGGCGATCGGCCACGCACGTGCTCACCATCGCCGCGATCCACTCCCGTGCGTGCTGCGTGCCGGTGATGAGCATCGGCGTGCTCTGGTCGCTCTCGCTGGCCCCCTCGGCATGGATGCGCAGGGCCCAGAGCGTTCTCCCGTCGAGGGAGGCGCCGATGCCCTTCAGCGACGCGCGATCGGGCGCACCCTCCGCGAGCTCAACCAGGTGCGTCGAGATGGCTTCGTAGTCGCGATACTCGGCGAACCAATCCTGGCCCGCCGCCTTGGGTTGGCGCAGCCGCTCGGCCTCTGCCCGCGCCGCGGCGTCGATGTCGGGATCGAGCACCGTGAAGGCCACGCCAGCCGTCGTGAGGTCCTCGAGGTCGGTCGCTCGCACGACGACGTCGAGGGGGAGGCCCGGCCCGAGCTCTTCGCTCCAGACGTCCAGGGCGGTGGCCTGGGCATGCGCACAGGCGGCCGGGTCGACGCAATCGACGCGGATCGCGACGCGGCGCGACGGCGCCTCCGGCGTGAGCACCAAGGTCGCCGCGGCAGCGAACGCGCTGGCCAGCGCCGCGACGGCGAGGACGCGGGCGAGCGTCGGGGTCGGGCGCGCGAGGTGGGTGAGCTTCAGCACCCCATCAATCTAGCAGCCAGCGACGCCCGACGCTGGCGGGCCCCGTCTGAGGTCAGCGCGGGGCAGTGTGCGGCGGCGCGCGAGCTCAGCGGCGCGCGGGCACTCCCGCGATCTTCCTGCCGACGAGGTCGATCAGGTCGCCCTGCGTGAATTGCAGGTCGAGCACGTGGGTGCCGCTGTCGCCCGACAGCGAGCGCCGCGTGAAGTCGAGCGGCGCGGTCACGCCGTCGACGACGCCGATCTGCAAGCCGCTGTTGAAGGCCTCGCGCTGGCAGCGCGCCGTGAAGGCGTCGCGATAGAGCGCGTAGGGCGCGCCGCTGTCCTTGGCCGCCGCCGGCAGCTCGAGGAATGGGTTGCTGGTCGGGAAGTACGCGCGCGAGAGCGTGCCGCCCTCCTCGACGGGGTTGGTACACGCGACGCTCTCGCCCATGAACAGCCCGGCGAGCTTGTTGCTGGTCGGGTCGCGCGGCAGCGGGTTGCCCTCGCCATAGGAGCGAAACGCCATGGCGCAGCCGAGCTCGTCCGGCTCGGCGCACAGCGGCACCCGCTCGAAGGTGCCACCGACGCGCTCGAGCGCGCTCGGCGTGCCCACCGGCCAGCCGATCGGCAGCGCCACCACCAGGCGCGCGAGCAGCGCGTCGTCAGGCTCGACCTTGCGGCGCAGCACCTCGGTGGTCATGTGCGCGCCCTGCGAGTGACCGCCGACCACGAAGGGCATATCGCCGATGTCCGCGAGGAACTGGTCGAAGGCGGCGAGCACGTCGCCGATGGCGACCTCGAAGCAGCGGTCGCGCACCTCCTGGTTGGTGCTGCCGTAGACGCCGAGCGTCGCCTGCCGGTAGGCGGGCGCGTGCACGCTGCACACCTCGGTGAAGCGCGCGCCCTGCCCGCGCACCGCGGCCTCGGGGCCGGCGCGATCGGACAAGTCCGCGTGGACGCCGGGGGAGAGCGCCAGGTCGACGGTCGGGTAGACCCAGAAGCACGCGGCCGCGGGCTCGACGGCGGGCACGTGGCCGACCAGCGCCGTGCTGCCGTCCGCCATGACCTCGACGGCGCTCAGGTCCTCCCCGCACACGTCGCCGGCGATGCCGGGCCGACAGATCCAGGCCTGGTCGGTGGCGTAGTCGGGCGCGGTCGCCGGCGGCGGCTTGCAGGGCTCGCAGGCGGCGCCAAGGCAGGCCGCCAAAAGCGCGCCCGCCGTCGCCATCCTCGCCGAGCTGCTCACCGCCATCACGCCACCATACCCCTCCGCGGCGGACCGCGGCCACGGGGCCAAGTCCGCGCCGGCAACGCGGAATCGTGATCGACCGCATGAGTGGGCGTGGGTCACAAAACCCCTACACGTCCCCACCGATACCCACCTCACACGACACCTACGGCTGCACGGCAGCCCACGCAGGAGAGACCCATGCCGGTGAACTCGACCCAAGCCACGAACCCCATGCAGGCCACGCTGGTGCAGCGCGATCCGAACCGCACCGTGCAGCAGGGTTCGGCCGTCGAGGGCTGCAAGTCGACCGACGCCACGCCGGCGCCAACGCCGGGCCTGCGCCGCGCCATGTGCTTCGACCTCGGCAAGAGCGACGCCCAGATCGTGCCGCAGCCGCCGCCGTCGAACACCGGCTGGTCGCAGCGGCCGCGCGACCCGGTGCTGCTCGAGCTGTCGAACATCGAGATCGGCTCGCACCTCGAGTTCATCAGCCTGTCGGACAACCCGGAGGCGACCTTCGAGAGCGACTGCGTGCGCCGGCTCGACCTCACCGGCTACGACGTCGGCAACCGCATCGGCACCGTAGTGCTGAACCCGGCCGAGATGGAGACCAAGGGCTTCCAGCCGGGCGAGCGCATCGTGGTGCGCCAGGTGGACAAGAACGGCAACGCCAGCGACGGCATCTTCATCCACCTCGACCCGAACGGCTGGGCCAGCCAGCAAGTGCGGCAGTCGGATGACGCCGGCAACCAGGTGACGCTGCGCGGCGCCAACATCGCCTTCACCGACGGCATGACCGGCCTGTCGGGGGCCTCCGGCGCGGTGCGCAACGTCATCGGCACCGCCGTGCGCGACGTCGACGGCCCGAAGCTCCTCGACAAGAACCTCTCGCTCAAGACCTTCCAGTACTCGCAGGACGAGTACGCCGTCGCCGAGCAGCTCGGCCGCGGCGAGACGCGCAACTGGGTCTACAGCATCCTGCGCCGCACCCAGTTCAGCCTGGCCGAGGCCAAGACCCTGCTGGCGCGCGCCGACATCACGCCCAAGGCCAAGGAGACGCTCGACAAGCTGCTCGCCAACAACGCCGCGATCTTCGACAAGATCGACCCGGCCTACGACCCCGCCAACGCGAGCAAGGACGGCATCATCGGCGACGCCGACTTCAACCAGATCCTCTCGTGCGGCGCCGATCGTCGCGACGTCTACCTGCGCCTCGACAAGGCGCTCGAGCCCGGCAGCAACTTCCGGCTGCAGAACAGCCGCTCGGGCGCGGTGTTCACCGGCACGCTCGGCGCCGACCAGCGGGTCTTGTCTCTGCGCCTGTCCGACATGAAGGACGGCGACCCGCTGATCCTGACCGTGCGCGACGGCGCCGGCAACGACGGCAAGCCGTTCGCCATGGAGTACAGCTCGAGCTGCAAGGACGGCAAGGCGAGCTACAACCCGCTCTCGGTGCGCTACGGCGGGGCGTCGATCGGCCGGCCGTAGGGGGCTACGCCAAAACGGGCGGGATCCGGCTAGAGTCCCCAGCCAGTCGGATCCCCAGCCCTCAGGAGCAACCGTGCCCGTCACCCCACTTACGCAGACCCAGAACGCAGGCAACGTCGGCCGCACCCAGTTCACCGAGAACAGCCGCGTCTCGAGCACGCTCGCCGACCTCGCCTCGCGCGCCAAGCGCGGCGGCGCGTCGTCGACGACGTTCCTGCCCGGCCAGGGCGTCCGCTTCGAGGCGTACGCGTTCTCGTACCACACGGGCAAGGCCAAGGAGATGAACCTGTCGCAGAAGCCGGCTGACGGCATGGTGCGTGGCACCATCGTCATCAACGTCTCCGGCCACGACGGGGCGGAGCGCGCGGCGCAGTACGCCAAGAGCAACTCCTACAACGTCTGCATCACCATGCCCGATGGCAAGCAGATCCGGATGAACAACATCCCGCGCAACAACCCGGGCAGCGCCGAGTACGCCACCAAGATCCCGATCGAGTTCCCCTGGCAGGAGGGCGTGGCGCGCATCGAGGCGTGGCCGACGGGCAGCGCCGGCGTCGGCGGCTACGTCGAGGGTCGCCGCTACAGCGTGCACATGGGCGCCGCCCACCAGTTCGACGTGGCCAAGGCCCAGAAGGAGGCCGCGGACTGGGAGCGCGCGCACCCGAACCCGAGCGAGTACGAGGCGTCGCCGCGACCCTACGGCGACTTCTGAGCGGATGCCCACGGTTCTCTCGGTTGGCGACGTCGTCAAGTTCGACGTCGCCTTCGTCGAGCAGATGTTCAAGAAGCTCGCGGTCCGTCGTGCGGCGGCCCCGAGCTTCTGTCTTTTCGTGAAGCCGCCGTCGGGCGCGGAGCAGGCGGTGTTCGTCGACCTCGCGAGCGGCGAGGTCGAGCGCGCCGCGCGCGATGCACCCATCACGCTGCGTTTCGCCCCCGCGGACCTCGAGGCCACACTGCAGGGGCGCATCAGCGACGAGGACTTCCAGCGCAAGGTCGACGTCGCGGCAACGCCGCCCGCGGCGCTGCACGCCCTGTTCACCGCGCTCCTGCCCGACGCCGAGGCCGCGCGCGGCGCCACGCGCGAGATCGCGGGCGAGACCACCGTCGAGAAGCGCTACGCCACCGCCGGCAAGGACGCCATGGTCGACGAGGAGGGCCGGCGCGTGAAGGGCCGGCCGCAAGCCTACCAGGTCAAGGCCGTGGCGGCGCCGGCCGCGGTCTCGCGCGTCGTCATCAGCGCGCCGCAGAAGGGCGGCGACCGTACCGCCTTTGCGCGCGACAACCTGCTGCGCGTGCTGCGCCCGTTGGCGTCGTTCGCCGTCGACCAGGGCGGCGAGGCG
Source organism: Deltaproteobacteria bacterium (assembly GCA_016177705.1). Taxonomy (GTDB): domain Bacteria; phylum Myxococcota; class UBA727; order UBA727; family VGSZ01; genus JACOUT01. The sequence continues at coordinate 426,656 of JACOUT010000004.1, read as the reverse complement.
CTGCGCGTCGTGCAGGGCCTTGCCAGCGTCAAGAGCGGCGACGACTGGACCGAGCTCGGCCGCCTCGGCGACTGACGGCCGCTGCGCCGGCTCCCCGACAGCTCAGGATCGCACGCCGCGTCCCGCGATGAAGTCGATACCGGGCACCGGGTGCAGCACCGCGCCCTCGATCTTGTCGAGCGCGTGCACCACGTAGCTGGTGCCGCGCTTGGAGATCCAGCCGGCCTTCTGCCACGTCGTCAGCGTGCGCGTCACCGACTTCTGCGCCGCACCGATGCCGTTGGCGATGTCGGTGTGCGAGAGCTTGACGCGGATGTGGGTGCCGCCGTCGACCGGCACGCCGAACAGCCGCAGGTAGGAGAGCAACAGGTGCGCGATGCGCTCCTCCACCGACGCGAACGCGAGCTTCTTCTCGCTCTGCGCCGCGATGTAGAAGCGCGCCGCGCAGTCCTCGAGCACGTTGCGGCAGAAGCGCGGCTCGGCGTCGAGCAGCAGCACGAACTGGCGCGCCGGCACCCGCACCGCCACTACGCGATCGACCGCCGCGCAGTCCTCCATGTGCGGTCGGTGGGTCAGCACCTCCATCTCCGCCCACGCCGCCGGCGCCGAGAACAGCTTGACCGTGACCTCGTTGCCGAGCGGCGAGCGGTAGAAGACGCGCGTCGAGCCCACGCACAAGAACCAGTAGTCGGCGGCGTCGCCCTCGCGCGACAGCGTCTCCCCTGCTGCGAAGGTCTGCACCCGCGCGCGCGCCAGCACCTGGTCGACGAAGCCCTGAGAGCAGCCGGCGAGCAGCGGGTGGGCGGCGAGCGCCACACGTGCGCGCACGTCGTCGTCCTTGCGCGAGGCCGTCGGCTTCTTGCGCGCGCTCATCCCCAGGGCCCGCGCACGGCGTCGAGGTTCGGCTCGGTGAGCGACAGCCCCTCGGCCGCGAGCGCCGCGGCGAAGCGCGCCCGCAGGAAAGTCTGCACTTCGCCGTCGAGATCGTGCGGACCCGGCGTTCGCTCGCGCATCGCCTGCGCGCAACTCGCGATCAGCATGGCGACGATGATCTGCCGGTACTCGGGCGGCAGGTCGTGCTCCATGTTCACCACCGAGCCGCCGCGCAGGAACAACAGCTCGCGCTCCTTGCCGTCCTCGCCCGCCACCCGCAGCACTCGGTGCTGCAGGCGCCAGTCGTCGCCTTCGCGGCCCACCACGATGCGCTTGCCGGCGAATTGCGTCGACATGGCGCCGCTCGCGTCACACGCCTGCTGCCGGTCGAGCTTGGTGAGCGCGCGATAGTCGAGGCCGCGCAGGCCGAGCTCGTGCGTGCCCGAGGCCGCGTTGGCGAGCACCGCGCCGCTCTTGAGCAAGCGCCAGTCCTCGGGTTCGAGCGCGCCCATGCCGGTGGCGCCGACGAGCAGGTCGGCTTGCCGAAAGGCGTCGGCGCGCGGCGCGGCGTCGAAGCCGGCGGCGCGGGCGGCGACGAGCTTGGTCTCGTCCTTGTCGGTGACGACGACGTGGTAGCCGCGCCGCCGCAGCGCCGCGGCCAGCGCCGAGCCGGTGGCGCCAAAGCCGACCACCACGGCCGTCTTCGGGTGCTCGGGCGTCGGCCGCAGCTCTGCGAGGCCGAGCGACTCGAGGTAGCGATCGGTGTGCCAGGCGACGCTCTCGGCGATGAGCGGCGACTCGACGCTGCGCTTGAGCTCCGACTGCGCCATGTTGACGACGGGGCACAGGATCTTGGTCCCCGCGTGCTGCATCTCCTCGAGCACCTGGATGCCGCGCGTGGTCTGCTCGACGGCGACACACAGGTGCGCGAAACGCGGGAAGTGCTCGTGCAGGGCGCGGATCAGCTTGCCGCCGTCGTCGAGCAGCAGGAAGCGGCCCTGGTGGCGCGCCGGGTCGACGCCGTGAAACAACGTCGCCAGCTCGGTGCGCGCCATCTCCTTGACCGCCACTTCGGCGTCGGCGTAGAGGTGATCGTCAGGGTCGGTGGCGCTCATGTGCACGCGCAGACCGCCCGCCTCCATCGACGCGAGCGCGTTGACGTTGGCCGAGTAGAACTTGCCGCCGACCTGCGTGTCCTGGGGCGCGAGCCCGAGCGTGAACAGCGACTGATAGAGCGCGGCGGCCGAGGGGAAGAGGTGCTGCACCGAGGCGAGCCCGGCGCCGCGCAGGGCGCCCTTCGGCAGCATGCGCAGCAGCTCGTGCACCACCGGCATGCGCTCGAGGTAACTTGGGCGCCTTCGGGAGAGCGCGATCTTGCCGGCCACCCGTGGGTCGAGCCCCAGGTACTTGCCGGTGTTCTTGTGCGAGGCGTCGCCCGCCACCGGCGTGGTGGTTTCGACCAGCCCGCGCAAGCGCGCCACCAGTTGCACGCCGAGCGGTCCGAGCCGGCGCGAAGCCTCGTCGGCGCGCACGAAGCCGTCGTCGCCCGCCGCATTGGCGAGCGCGGTGACCACGGCCTGCGCCATGCGGCGGCGGTCGAGCGCCGTGTCCCAGCCGTGCCGGTAGTAGTCGAGCACGCCATCGAGGAACTTGTCCTCGAGCGGCACCGGGAAGGCGCCGACCGAGTAACGGGGGGCAGGCACGTGCGCCTTGTCGGCCACCGCGCGCCGAAGCTGTGTGCCCACCTCGTCGAGCAGCGACTGGGCCCCTTCGCCCTGCAGCGCGTCGAGCGCGCGATCGAGCGAGAGCAGCGACGGGTCTGTCTCCCGTGCCGGCAGCTCGCCGTCGATGCGCTCGGCCTTGCGGCGATGCACGTCGCGCAGGCGGCGCGCCAACGCCACGTAGTCGATCTCGCTGCCGCCGAGCCTCGCTGGCACGGTGCGATGCTCGCACGCGTCCGGCAGTGAGGAAACGCCGGAACACGGACATTTGTCCGCGAGCGATCTGCGCACCTGCACCGACACTGGCGGCACACGGAGGTCCGCCATGCGTCACTCAGCCACAACCCTCGTTCGTTTGCTCCCTCACCTCGTCGCCGCCGGCGCCGCGCTGCTCCTCTCGGGCGCGGGCTGCCAGCGTGACCAGGGCTACACCGACTGCAGCGGCATTCTGTGCCAGCCGGGCCAGTACTGCTTCGCACCCGGTGTGTGCGAGAGCGGCTGCACCTCGGACGTCAACTGCGCCGAGGGCCAGGACTGCACCGATGAGGGCGAGGGCTTCGACGGCGAGGGCGTGTGCCGAGACGGCGATGACGCGCCGCCGCCGGGCGAGGGCGAAGGTGAGCCGCCCGGCGATCCGCTGGCCGCCTGCGTCGCCGCCTGCGAGTTCTTCCAGGGCTGCGGTGCCAGCGCCAACGACACGCTCGGCTGCCGCAACGACTGCCCCGATCTGTCGGAGAACCAGCAGCTCGTCGTGGCCGGCTGCGCCGAGGGGAGCTGCGGCGACGCGCTCACCTGCCTCGACATCGACTGCTTCAACGACGGCGACTGCGGCGTCGGCGAGGAGTGCCTCGGCAACTCGTGCCTGTAGTCCGGCTCGACCCAAACGCGGCGCTCAAGGGACAGCCTTCAACCCATGGGCGCCGCGTAGGTCATCACCAGGTACATGCGCGCGTCCTCGTCGCCGACGCTCTGGTAGCGGTGCGGCACGTCGGCCTCGAAGACGATGGCGTCGCCGGTGCCGAGCAGGTGCTGCTCGCCGGCGACGTCGATGCGCACGGCGCCGCGGGTCACCACCAGGTTCTCGCGCGTGCCCGGCGGATGCGGCTCCGCCTCCTCGGTGGCGCCGCGCCGCAGCTCCAGCTCGTAGAATTCGACCCGTCGCGGCTCGCCGAGCGGGAACAGCGCGCGCGACGAGAACGCGCCGTCGTGCGAGGTGAGCCGCTTGCTGCGCGCGGCGGTGAGCACACGGGCGCCGCTCGGCGTCTGCGGGCCGGTGATCAGCGCCGAGAACGGCAGGTCGAGCGCGCGCGCGATCTTCCACAGCACGTTGATGGTCGGCGCCGACTGGCCGAGCTCGATCTGGCCGAGCATGGCGCGTGACACACCCGAACGCTGCGCTAACGCCTCGAGCGACAAGGAGCGCTCGCCGCGCAGCCGGCGCAGGTTGGCGCCCACCACGGGCGCGAGGTCGGCGGTGGCGGGCTCCGCCACGCCCGGCGCGTCGGCGGGCGCTCCTTGTCGCTCGAAGCGCTGGCGCGCGCGCTTGCCGGGACCGGGCGACGCTTGGCCGCTCTTGCTGGTTCTCGCCACCGCCACCTCGCTGCCGCAGCGGTCGGGCGAACCGAAGCCGCGGGATCCGCGCAGTCTCCGAGATAGCGCCCGGCCGGGTCAACCTCGAGCCCCCGAGGTGCTGGCGGGGCTTCGCTGGGGGTGGATCGCCAGTGTTGGATCAGAAGTGGCGCTCGACCCGCGTTTGCGTCGAGACTGCGGCGGATGTTGCTCGCCCCGCTGGCGCTCGCGGCCTTCAGCTCCGCGTTCACACCGGTCGAGGCGCCTCCGTCGACGCCGGAGGCGCCGGCGACCTCGGCCGCGCCCGCCGAACCTGCCGCCGACGCCGACGGCGCGCTGCCCACCATCCCCTTCGATCGAACGACGCTCGACAACGGCCTGACCTTGATCGTGCTCAGCGACTCGCACTTGCCGGTGGTGTGCGTCGACGTCTGGTACCGCGCCGGCGTCTTCGATGAGGAGCGCGGCAAGAGCGGCGTGGCGCGCGTGCTCGAGCACCTGATGTACCAGGGCTCCAAGCACAGCCCGGGCGACAACCACGTCAAGCTGCTCGAGGGGGTCGGCGCCTCGGCAATCGGTGGCGGCGCCTCCTTCGACTACACCAGCTTCTACGCGTGCATGCCGAAGAACGAGGTCGAGCTGGCTTTGTGGCTCGAGGCGGACCGCATGGCGTGGGTAATGGATGTGGTCGAGGCCTCGACCGTCGAGGAGCAGCGCCGCATCATCGCCAACGAGCGCCGCAGCCAGGTCGACGAGGTGCCCCATGGCACTGCGCGCGAGGCGCTGTGGCAGGCGATCTTCCCGGCGGATCATCCGTACCGCTCCGGGCTGTTCGGCGTGCCGACCGAGCTCGACAAGGCGTCGCTCGCCGACGCGCAGAGCTTCTACGATCGCCACTACGCGCCCGGCAACGCGACCTTGGTCATCAGCGGCGACATCACGGCCGACGACGCCAAGAAGCTGACCGACAAGTACTTCCGCACGTTGCCTAAGGCGGCGACCGCGAGCAAGCGCAGCGTGGCCATGCCCAAGCTTGGTGCCGAGGTGCGCGTCGATGTCGAGGACCGACGATCACAGCTCATCGTCGTCACGGTGGCGTTTTTCTGCCCGCCGGCGTTCCAGAACGGCAGCGCCGACATCGAGGTGCTCGCGCACCTGCTCGGCGACGGCAACGCGTCGCGGTTGCACCAGGCGCTGGTGGTCGACGGCAAGCTGGCGCAGTCGGTGCGCGCCGACGTCGTCGCCACCGGCAACGTCAGCGTGCTCGAGCTCGAGGCCGTGGTGAGAAGCGGCGTCAACCCCGACGACGTGCTCAACGCCATCCAGGCGCAGCTCGACTTGTTGCAGGATCTGCCGCCGAGCGCCGAGGAGCTGGCGCGCGCGGTCGCCACCTTCGAGGCGCGGCGGCTCTCGTCGCTGCAAAGCCCGCTCGGGCGCGCCGAGCAGTTGCAGGCCTACCAGCTCTTCGCCGGCGACGCGGGCTTCCTGCCCAAGGACCTCGCGCGTTACCGCGCCGTCACGCCCGACAGCACACTCGCCGCCGTCAACGGCTTCCTCACCAAGGAGCGGCGCGCGGTCGCGGTGGTTCGCCCCGCGGGCGCCGCGCACACGGACGCGCCGCCGGCGCCGCCCGCTGATGCCGCCGCGCCCGCGCCGGCGGCCAAGGAGGGCGGATGAGCGCGCGCTACCTTCGGTCGGCGGCGGCGCTCGCCACGCTCGCGCTGGTGCTCGCCTGCAACACCTCCGGCGCCGGCAAGGGCAGCGGGCAGCGTCGCGTGACGCCGGACGAGCCCTGGCGGCAGGCGCGTCCGCCCTCGGGCCCGGTGCCCGAGCTGCAGTTGCCGGCGGTGCAGCGCGCCGACCTGAAGAACGGCTTGACGGTGCTGGTCATCGAGGACCACTCGCTGCCGCTCGTGAGCGCGCGCGTGGTGGTGCGCGCGGGCGCCGCGCAGGAGAGCGCCAAGGACGCCGGGCTCGCCGCGCTCACCTGGGACCTGATCGACGAGGGTGCCGGGGCGATGAACCAGCTCGCGCTCGCCAACGCGCTCGCGCAGATCGGCGCCGAGCTGCGCACCGGTGGTGACCTCGAGTGCGGCGCGGCCGAGCTCGAGGTGGCGCGCGAGCAGGCCGAAGCGGGCCTCAAGCTGCTCGCCGCCGTGGTCACCAAGCCGACCTTTGGCGCAGCAGATTTCGAGCGCGTGCGCGACCAGGCGCTGCTGCGCGCCAAGGAACGCCAAGGCGACGCGCGCGTGGTGAGCGACACGCTCACCAATGCGCTCGTGTTCGGCAGCGAGCACCCCTACGGGCACGACGCTGCGGGCACCGCCGACACCATCGGCAAGCTGTCGGCGCTCAAGGTCAGGGCGTTCTGGTCGACCTACGCGGCACCGAGGAACGCCGCGTTGATCCTCGCCGGCGACGTCACGCTCGAGCAGGCCAAGGCGCTGGCGTTCAAGGCCTTCGGCGGCTGGGCCGGCAGTGGGCGGGCGCCCAAGGCGCCGGCCGAGCCGACGCCGCGCAACGCGCTCACGCTCGCCACCGTCGACTACCCCGGCGCGACGCAGACAGCGGTACGGATCGGCCGCGCGGGGCTCGCCGCCTCCGACGCCGATCTGCCCGCGCTCTTGGTGCTGAACGCGGTGCTCGGCGGCACGCGCTCCTCGCGCCTGAACGTCAAGCTGCGCGAGGAGAAGCAGTGGACGGCCGACGCGCGCTCCGAGCAGGCCACCGCGCTCGGCCGAGGCCCCTGGCTGGTGAAGGCCGAGGTGCAGTCCGACGCGGCGGCCGACGCCGTCGCGGAGGCGCTCGCCCAGATCGAGGCCATCAAGACCGGCATCACCGACGACGAGCTGCTGCGCGCCAAGGAGGGTTGGGCGCGGGCGCTGCCCGGGCGGCTCGGCGCGCCCGCTGACCAGGCGCGCGCGCTCGGCGACGCGTTCGCGCAGGGCTTCGACGCCGACATGGTTGTCAAGGTCGCGGAGGCGGTGCGCGCCGTCACCGCCGACGACATCAAGCGGGTGGCCGAGCGCGTGCTCGTCAAAGAGGATCTCGTGGTGGTGTTGGCCGGCGACCGCGCCGCGCTCACCGCCAAGCTCAAGGAGAAGGGCCTGCCCGACCCGCTGCAGTTCGGCAGGGACGGCTACCCCGAGTAGCCTCGTGCCTTGGTGGACTTCAGCGGCGCGCGCGTCCGTACAGCTCGGCCAAGGTCCGCAGGCGCACCGCGGTGTCGGCGTTGAAGGCCTCGCGGCGCACGCGCCAGCTCCAGTTGCCCTCGGCGATGCCCGGCGTGTTCATGCGCGCGCCGCGGTCGAGGCAGAGCACGTCCTGCATGGGCACGATCGCCGTGTGCGCCACCGAGGCGAACGCCGCGCGGATGAAGTCCCAGACGAAGTCGTGGCCGTCGATGCACAGGTAGCGCCGGATGTGGTCCTGCACGTGCGGCGGCGCCGACAGCCAGAAGCCGAGCGAGGTGTCGTTGTCGTGCGTGCCGGTATAGACGACGCAGTTGGGTACGTGGTGGTGCGGCAGGTAGGCGCCCTCGGCGCCCTCCTCCCACGCGAACTGCAAGACCTTCATGCCGGGCAGCCCGGTCTGCTCGCGCAGCGCGATGACGTCGGGCGTGATGACGCCGAGGTCCTCCAGGATCACCGGCAGCGGCCCGAGCGCCGCCTCGAGGTCGTGGAACGCCAGCGCGCCTGGGCCCTTGACCCACTGGCCGCCGCGCGCGTCCTCGGCGCCGAACGGCACCGCCCAATAGGCGGCGAAGGCGCGGAAGTGATCGATGCGCACCACGTCGCATAGCGAGAGCATGCGGCGCAGGCGCTCGACCCACCAGGCGTGGCCGTCCGTGCGCATGCGCTTCCAGTCGTAGAGCGGGTTGCCCCAGAGCTGGCCGAGCTCGGTGAAGGCGTCGGGCGGCACGCCGGAGACGCCGAGCGGCGTGCCGTCGCTCTTGAGCAAGAACTGCGAACGGTTCGACCAGACGTCGGCAGAGTCGAGGTCGACGTAGATGGGCACGTCGCCGATGACACGCACGCCGCGCTCGGCGCAGTAGCCATGCAGCGCGCGCCACTGCTCGTCGAACAACACCTGCTCGGCCACCACCACGTCGAGCTCGGCGGCGTGGCGCTGCTTCGCCGCCGCCATCGCCGCCGCCTCGTGCTCGCGCGCGCCGGCCTCCCAGTCGAGCCAACGCTTGCCGCCGTGCAGGTCCTTCAGCACCGTGAACAGCGCCAGCTCCTCCACCCACGGGTTGGCGTGGCGGAACGCCTCGAGCACGTCGCGCTTGTGCCCGCGCGCGAAGCGGGCGGCGGCGCGGCGCACCAGCGCGTGCTTCCAGGGCACCACGCGCGCGAAGTCGACGCGATCGGGCGGGAAAGCGTCGCCATTGGCGCCGCCCTCGAGGTCGGCCGGTTCGAGCAACCCGCGCGCCACCAGATCCTCGAGGTCGATGAGCAGCGGTGAGCCGGCGAAGGCCGAGGTGGAGGCGTACGGCGAGCCGCCGGGACCAGGCGGCACCAGCGGCAGCACCTGCCAGAGACCGAGGCGCGCCTCGTGCAACCAGTCGACGAAGGCGCGCGCGCCCGCGCCGAGATCGCCGATGCCGAAGCGGTTCGGCAGCGACGTCGGGTGCAGCAGCACGCCGGCGGAGCGCGGGAACGTCGACGAGGATTCAGGCGCCATCTGCACCGCTTCCCAGAACGGCCGCTTCCGTTCAAGGTGGTCCGTGCTATCTCGCGGCCATGGGCTCGTGGCCACCCCGGCACTGCACGGTACGGCTCGGCGTCCGGCGCGCGACCGCCGCGCTCTCGCTCGCGCTCGCCGCGCTGATGGGCGCCTGCCCGAAGGAGACGGCGGTCGATGTCTACGTCGACGGCTTCGAGCCGGAGAACGTGCGCTTCGAGGTCGAGGAGCTCGGCGCACGCTCGCACACGGAGCTGACCGAGCTGGCGCGCCGCGGCGACATCGACGGCCTCGTGCTGTTGCCGGCGGGTGCCTGCGGCGGCTCGTGCCGCGCCGCCATCGTCTCGATCTTCGTCCACAACCGCGGCGGCGCCGAGGCGCCGCCCGTGGTCCGGCTCAAGTCGCCCGAGGGCAAAGCGGCGCGGCAGCCGATCGCCTTTCGCGGCGACGAGATCACGCACGGGCGCGTGGGGCGCATCCGCTGGATCGTCGAGCTGTGGCCGGGCGAGCAGCGGCTGACCGCCACGCTGTCGTCGTCGGTGCGCCTGGTGGACCTGCCGCCGACGCAGCCCCCCACGCTGGACGGACCCGCGGCACCGTTGCCGACCCCGACGCCGGACAGCCCCGCGGCTCCGCCCCCGGCTCCGCTGCCGTCGAAGGAGAGCCGCGCCCCATGAGCAGCCCCGGCTTGGTCAGGACCATCCGCATCCGCTCGCGACGAAAGACCGGCGGGCTCGGCATCCTCACCACCGCGCTCGGCGACGCGGGCGCGTCGATCGGCGAGATCCAGACGGTGCGCATCGGCCACAACTACACGCTGCGCGACTTCAACCTGCTGCTCGACAACGATGAGCACCTTCGGCAGGTGCTCGACGGCATCAGCGAGCTGCGCGACAGCGAGCTGGTCGAGGTGAAGGAGACGACGCGCGACGTGCACCTGGGCGGCAAGGTGCGCACCGCCTCGCGCGTCGACCTGTCGGGCTTGGCGGTGCTGGCCGCAGCGACGACGCCGGGCGTGCGCGAGATCGTGCAGTCCATCGAGGACGAGCCACGCCTGGCCGAGATCTTCACCACCGTGCAGCGCACCGTCGCCATCGTCACCGACGGCAGCGGCCTGGTCGGTGTCGGCAAGGTGCACCCGCGCGCCATGCTGCCGGTGCTCGAGGGCAAGAGCGCAGTGCTGGCGCAGTTCGCCGGGCTGTCCTCGATTCGGCTGGCGCTCGACGTCGACAGCGAGGACGAGTTGGTGCAGACGGTGTCGGCGCTGGCGCCCTCGTGCGGCGCCATCCTGATCGACTCGATCGCGTCGCCGCGCGGCCCGCGCGCCGCCGCCAAGCTGGCCGACCGCCTCAAGATCCCCGTCTATCACGACGACGCCGATAGCCCGGCCATCGTCGGTCTCGCCGCCGTCATCAACGCCTGTCGGCGCGCGCACCTCGACCTCGCCACCACCAACGTCGGACAGATCGGCCTCGGCACCGCCGGCGGCGCCATCGCCCGCCTGGTGATGCGCCACACCGGACGACCCGTGCTCGGTGACGACGTGCACCCGGCAGCCGTGTCGCGCCACGTGTCCTCCGGCGGCCTGGCGGCCACGCTCGACGACATCCTGGCCAAGTGCGACGTGGTAGTCGCCAACACCGGCCACGCGGGCGTCATCGCGCCTTCCAAGGTGCGCGAGGGCCAAGTGATCATCGCGCTCTCGGAGCCGCACCCCGAGATCGAGCCGTACGATGCGCAGCTCGCCGGCGCCGCGTTCGCCGCCGACGGCAAGGCCATCTCGACATCGGCGGCAGTGCCGGGGGTGTTGCTCGGCGCACTCGCCGTCAAGGCGACGCTCATCTCGGACCAGATGCGCCTGGCGGCGGCCGTGACGCTCGCCGCGTGCGCGCCCGACGGTGACCTGGTGCCGACGCCGCTCGACCCGGGGGTGCACTCGGCGGTGGCGGCCGCCGTCGCCAAGGCTGCATGTCGGGAAGGCGTGGCGCTGTCCGGCGTGTCGCAGGAGCACCTCGAGCCCACGATCTTCGAGGAAGCGATCCGCGACCTGCGCCCGCTACCGCTGGTCTGACGCCGGCTCCGCGAAGCGCGCGAACGCGAGCATCGAGGCCGAGAGCGTCTCATCGGCGAGCAGGCGCGCCAGCGCCGCGCCCATGCTCGGGGTCTGCCCGAGCGTCGCGTGCTCGAGCACCAGCAGATCGGCGGCCTCGAGGCCAGCGGCGACGTCGGCCTCGCCGGTGGCGTCGCGGCCGGCACCCGCCGCCGACAGGCGCGCCATGGTGGCGAGCACCGCGAGGGCGGTGAACAGCGAATTCACGCCCTGCACCACCGACGGGTGCCCGGTCAGGTAGGCGCGCGCGGCAAGCTTGTGCTGCAGGTACCGATCGACGCGCGCCAGGCTCGCCTCGTCGGTGGTGAAGCGCACGCGGCTGCGCTTCGACGCCGACGCGGAGGCGCGCAGGAACGCGGAGTGGTGCTGCGCCAGGCCGATGGACGACAGGCGCAGCCGCGCCAACTGCAAGAGGCGCGCGGCCGTGGTCGGGCGCGCGTCGGTCGAGAGGTAGAGCGAGACCATGGACCAGCCGCTCGACGCCGAGCCGTCAGCCAGGCCGCGCGCCACGCGCTCGTGAAGTGGCAGCGCGGCTGCGCGCTCGATCAGCGGGCCGATCGCTGGCGCCGGGTCGCCGCCCGCCGCGTCCGCGACGAGCACGCGCACGGTGCCCGCCACCGCCGCCAGCCGCTCGTGCAGCGGCGCGCCGCCCGACGCCGCGCTCACGAGCGCGCCGTGCAACGCCGCAAAGTCGCGGGCGCCGAGCGCGCGCGCGCCGTCGAGCGTGGTGGCCTCGGTGCGCTCCTCGGCGTTGGTGGCGCGCGCCGCCGCGCGCACCCACTTCATCTGCTCGGTCAGCTTCTTGCCCTCACCCTTGCAGACGGTCGGGCAGTAGAAGCTCAAGCGCGCGTAGCTCACGCCCTGCGACACGCCGAACTGCAAGGGAAAGGCCTTGCAGCTCTCCGGCTTGTGCTCGTAGCCGAGCTCGGCATGGATACGGCAACGCTTGTCGGCGTCGAGGAACACGCAGTGCCCATCGACCATGCGCAGGCGGAAGTCGCCGCCCGGACCTTTGTGCTCGACGAACGGGTCGACGCCGCCCGGCAAGTTCCAGGCGTGCTTGCGCAGTTGCTCGGCCTTCGTTGCATCGAGCGTCACCGCCCACGACGTCGAGCAACAGCGGCCGCAGCCGGCGCAGCTGAAGCGCGCGTCCGGCACATCGAGCTGTTTGAGGTCGGCCGCCATGCCGTCGCTCCGAGCGTTAGCCGGGCTTGCCGCCGGCGAGGCGGCCCTTGGCCTTGGCCGCCAGGTCGTCGAGGCGCAGGGTAGCGTCGAGCGCGTCGTTGTCGCGCACCAGTTGCTCGAGCGCCGTGCGCTCGCCGGCGCGGTCGCCGCGCTTGCCACACACGTCGGCGAGCAAGAATAGGTAGCGCAGCCGCCGTGGACCGTAGGCGAGCTCGACTGCGCGCTCCGCGGCCGGCCGAGCCTCGTCGTAGCGCTCGAGCTTGAACAGCGTGGTGGCGAGGCGCGCGTGCGCCTCGTAGTCGTTCGGCAGCTGCGCAATGCGCGCGCGAAACAGCGCGACCGCCTCGTCGCCGCGGCCAAGCTCCAGGTAGCTGTTCATGCGCGCGTAATCGTGCACGCGCGCGGCCAACGGATCGGCGGCGCGCGCGTCGTCCTCGAGCAGACGCAGGCGCTGCTCGTGCAGCGCGCGCGCCTCGGCCTTCTTGCCCTGCTCGTCGTACAGCTCGGCCAGGTTGATCATGACGTCGGCGCGATCGTCGACCGCGGCGCCCTGCGCGGGTGCCTTGACCAACGCCTCGAGCGTGGCCTGCGCCGTCGCGAGCGCTCGCGCGCGTGCCGGGTCCTCCCTCGGCAGCCTCTCAGCGCACACGACCAGGTAGGCCGCGGTGTCGCCGGCCGCCGCCGATCCCTCGACGACGCCGAGCGCGGCCGAGGCGCTGCGCGCGCAGTTGGCGTGGTCCTTGGCTTCGAGCCAGGCGCGGTAGGCCGCGGCGGCGGCTTCGGTGCGGCGCGGCCCGGTGACCGCCGCCGCCTCCTCGAAGCGCGCGGCGGCGGCCTTGGCGTCACCCTCTTGCAGCGCGCGGTAGCCGGCGGCGGGCGCGGCGTCGACCGGCTCGCTCGAGGCGCGCAGCGTGAGCGCGCGATCGAGGAAAGCCGTGGTCTCGGCGAGCGACATCGAGCCGCCCTGCGCCGCGAGGATGGCGCCCGACGTCGGATCGACGGCGAAGAACGTGGGCCAGCCTCGGACCGGGTAGCGCGCCACGAAGGCGGCGTTCTGAGGGCGGTCGGTGTCGATCTCGACGAAGGTGACGCGTCCCTGGTACGCGGCGAGCGCGGGCTGATGCAGCACGTCGCGCTTCATCGACCAGCAGGTGTGGCACCACGGCGCCCAGGCGTCGACGAAGAGGATGGAGCCGTCGGCCTTGGCGCGGCGCAGCGCCTCCTGCCAATCGTCGGCCAGGAAAGCCGGGCCGTGGTCGCCGCTCGCCGTCGCCGGCGACGGCGTCGGAGTCGCCGGGGTCGGAGCCACCGGGGTCGGGGCCGGTGACCGCGAACAGGAGAGCGCCGAGAGCACCGCGGCGACGACGAGCGCCCTCATGGCGTGGCCGGTGGTGGCGCACCTTGCTCGCCGGGAGCCATCTCTTGTCCGGGCGAGAGCGCGGTGCCGAGGCGCCCCTCGCCGCGCAGGCCGGCGCGTAGCTCTTCGAGGCCTTTCTCGACCTGCGGGCGCTGCGCCGAGTCGGGCGCCATCTGCAGGTACAGCTCCCAGGCGCCCTTGGCGCGCTCGAGGCGCTCGCGCGTCATGCCGGGCGATTCGGCCACGGTGGCGCCGAGCAGGAAGAGCGCGTCCAGCACCTCGTTCCGGTCTTTGCCTTGCTCCGGGTGGCGCAGCACGAACTCCAGCTCCTCGATGGTGCGGTCGCGGTTCTGCAGGAAGAAGAAGCAGCGCGCCAGCAAGTTACGCGCGCCGGGATAGACGGCGTCCTCGTCGAGGATACGCGACAGCATGGTGGCCGCCTCGATGAAGCGGCGCTCGGCGAAGTACAGCTCGGCCTTGGCCATCTCTCGCGGCAGCCCGGTGATCTTCATGCCCGCATGCCCCGACTGCTGCATCTCGGTCATCAACGTGCTGATCGACTGGAGCTGCACCTTGCGCTCGTCCGCCGACAGCGTCGGGTAGGCCTTCTCGGCGCGCGCGGCGAGCTGTGCGGGCGTCAGCTTGCCGTCGAGGAACTCCTCCAGCAGGTCGAGCTTGACCTTCAGCTCGGCGTTGGTGGTGGCCGAGCCCCAGGGGGCGGGGCCAGGGGCCTGCGCCGGGTCGGCGGCGCGGCCCGCGCCCGGCTGCTCGAGGCAGGACGAGAGCAGCAGCGCAGTAGCAAGGAGCGTCGGCAGCGGTCGGAGCGAGGTCACCAGCATCAGCAGCGCATAGCAGCTTCCGCGAGCCGCATCAGCGGTGGGGCTTGCGGCGGCGCGCGCGGCCTGGTATGGTGAAACTGAGAATCACTATCACTTGTTCCTGTTGACCTTCGTCATGCGCACCCTCGACACCCTGCCCGCCCGCGCCCGCGCCATCGTCGCGGCGCCGGCGACGTCGACGCCGGTGGTGGCGCGTCTGCTCGAGCTCGGCTTGACGCCGGGCACGGCGGTCGAGGTGGTGCGACGCGCGCCCTTCGGCGATCCCATCGAGATCTCGCTGCGCGGCACGCGCCTGTGCCTGCGCCGCGCCGACGCCGCCGCCTTCGGCGTTGTCGACGTGAGTGAAGGCGGCGCGCGCCCGTGAGCGCGCCGGTGGCGCTCCTGGTCGGCAACCCGAACAGTGGCAAGACCTCGCTGTTCAACGGCCTCACTGGCCTGTCGGCCAAGGTCGGCAACTACCCCGGCATCACCGTCGAGCACCGCGAGGGGAGCTGCGACCTCGGCGACGGCCACCGGCTCACGCTCATCGACCTGCCCGGCACCTACAGCCTGGCGCCGCGCTCGGACGACGAGGCGGTGGCGGTGCGCGGCGTGCTCGGCGTGCTGCCCGACGCGCCCAAGCCCGACCTGATCTTGTGCGTGGTCGACGCCACCGCGCTCGAACGCAACCTGTACCTGGTGGCGCAGTTGCGCGAGCTGCCGCTGCCCCTGGTGGTGTGCGTCACCATGACCGACACCATCCTCGCCGACGGGCGCAGCGTCGACGCCGCGCTGCTCGAGCGGCGCCTCGGCGTGCCCGTGGTGGCGACGCCTGCGGTGCGTGGCGGCGTCGCCGCGCTGCGCGCGCGCTTGCAGGCGCTGTTGGCCGACGGCAGGCCGAGGCGCCTCGCGCTCAACCCGCCGGCCCTGCCCGGCATCAACACCAGCGCGGTGGACGATGCCGGCCGCGTGCTCGGTGATGCGCTCGCGCGCCCGGGCTCCTCCTGGGCCGGCCATGAGCGCGCGCTCGGGCTGTTGGCCGCATCCATGTGCGCGAGCGGCGGCCTCGACAAGCTCGGGCTGCCCGCCGAGGTAGTCACGCGCGCGCACGTGACGGATGCGGGCCGCGTGGTCCGCGCGGTCACCGAAGCGCGTTACGCACGCGTTGGCGAGTGGGCGGCGGGCGTGATCGGCGAGGCCGTCGGTGAGACGAGGAGCGCGCGCCTGACGCGACGCCTCGATGCCGTAGCGCTCCACCCGGTGCTCGGCTCGGTCATCCTGGTCGGCGTCTTCCTCGTGCTGTTTCAAGCGCTGTTCTCGTGGTCGACGCCGATGGTGGACGGGATCGACGCCGCCATGGGCTGGCTCGGCGGCCGCTTGGGCGGGCTGTTCCCCGAGTCCTTGCCGCTGTTGCGCTCGCTGGTGGTCAACGGCGTGGTCGCGGGCGTGGGCAACGTCATCGTCTTCGTGCCGCAGATCGCCGTGCTGTTCCTGTTCCTCTCGATCCTCGAGGACACGGGCTACCTGGCGCGCGCCGCCTTCATCCTCGACCGCCTGATGGCCGCCATCGGCCTGCACGGACGCGCCTTCGTGCCCATGTTGTCGGGCTTCGCGTGCGCGGTGCCTGCCATCATGGCGACGCGCACCATCGAGACCACCAAGGACCGCATCGTCACCATCCTGGTGACGCCGCTAATCTCGTGTTCGGCGCGGCTGCCCGTGTACGCGCTCATGATCGCCACCGTGTTCTCGACGCAGCCGCCCGTCTTCGGCGTCATCGCGCCCGGCGCGCTGGTGATGGTCGGCATGTACAGCCTGTCAGTGGCGGCGGCGCTCGTCGGTGCGGCGATCCTCAAGCGCACCGTGCTCAAGTCGCCCACGCCGCCGCTGGTGCTCGAGCTGCCGCCCTATCGCGTGCCGCATGCGGGCCAGGTGGCGCGCGCCGTGCTGTCGCGGGTGCGCATCTTCCTGACCGAAGCCGGCACCATCATCCTCGCCATCACGGTGGTGCTGTGGGCGCTGTTCACCTTCCCGCGCGACGCCGAGCTGTCGCAGACCGCCGAGGCCGCGCGGCGCGCCGTCGAGGTCACCACCGCGCCCGGCGAGGAGCGCGACGCCGAGCTGGCCAAGATCGACGCGCGTACCGCGCGCTTGCAGGTGGAGCAGAGCATCGCCGGCCGCCTCGGCCACGCGCTCGAGCCCGCGCTCGAGCCGCTCGGTTTCGACTGGAAGCTCGGCGTCGGCATCATCGCCTCGTTCGCGGCGCGCGAAGTGCTGGTGTCGACGCTCGGCCTGGTCTACGGCCTGGGCGATACCGCCGACGAGCAAAGCCTCTCCTTGCGCGAGGCGATGCGCGCCGACCGGCGCGCCGACGGGGCGCCCGTCTACACGCCGCTCACCGGCCTGTCGCTGCTGGTCTTCTTCGTGTTCGCCATGCAGTGCATGAGCACCGTGGCCGCGGTCAAGCGCGAGACCGGCGGCTGGCGTTGGCCGCTGTTCCAGCTCGCAGCCATGAGCGTACTCGCCTACCTGGCCTCGCTGGCGGTGTTCCAGGTGGGCAAGCTCCTGGGGTTCTCATGATCGACGTCGACATGCTCCTGGTGCTGGTCGGCGTCGTCGGTGCGCTCGCCTTCCTCGCGTGGCGCTTTGCCCCGGGACGCGCACCGCCGCCGTGCCACCCGGCGCGTCCCTCGGCCGGCGGGGACGATCAGGTGGTGATCGGCGCGGCGCTCGCGCGCGGGCTGCGCGCGGCGGAGCGGCGACGGCCACGGCGTCGTCAGCAGTAGCTTCAGAAATAGATGTTGTACGAGACGCGCGCGATCGACGCCGGCAGGAACAGGCTGCCGATGCCGCGCTGGCCGTCGGGCACCAGGAAGCCGATGATGCCGAGCTCCGCTTGCACGCTCATCTCGTCGCCGAAGATGTACTCGTAGCCGACGCCCGGTCGCAGCCCGATGAAGAAGGGCGTGTTGCCCAAGAACTCGTTGCCCGGAATCTCGGCGGTGCTGCTGGCGAGCGCGATCAGCTGCAGGTACTGGATGTGCGCGGCCACGAAGGGGCGGTGGCGCTCGTCGAGGAAGTTGTACCGGAGGCCGGAGCTGATGGCCAAGGTCAAGACCGGCTCGGCGCTGGCGCTCGACGACACGGTGGTGGTCGAAGCGCCGATCGACGCCTGGCTGTCGATCCAAAGGTTGTAGCCGACGGCGAAGAAGTAGCCGGCGCCGAGCGTGGGCTGGTCCCAGATGTTCCAGCCGTCGTCCTCGATGTCGGTGGCGGCCTGGCCGCCGTTGATGACGTAGTCCCACGTCGACAGCCCGAGCCAGCCGGCGTTCGGCAACTGGATGCCCTGGTTACGGAAGTACTGAGCGTGCGCGCTGCCAGAGGCGCACAACGCGGCCACGACCAGTGCCGCTCCACAGACCTGCCCACCGACCAACGAGCGCATGCCCAAGCTCCCTTGAAAGCCCACATCTGCGGCAGCAGAACCATGCCATGCCCGGCACTGGTATCGGTAGTCGCCTCGCGGAGGTGCTCGTCGTGGGCGGCGGCCACGCCGGCTGCGAGGCCGCGCTCGCCGCCGCGCGCCTGGGCAAGGACACGCTGCTCGTCACCGGGGCGCTCGACCGCATCGCCGCCATGAGCTGCAATCCGGCCATCGGCGGCGTCGGCAAGGGCCACCTGGTCAAGGAGCTCGACGCGCTCGGTGGCGAGATGGCCCGCGCTGCCGACGACACCGGCATCCACTTCCGCATCCTCAACGAGTCGCGCGGCCCCGCGGTGCGCGCCACGCGCTGCCAGAGCGATCTCGAGCGTTATCGGGCGGAGATGGCCCGTGTGGTCCAAGGCGCGCCCGGCTTGCGCGTCCGCCAAGACGACGTGGTGGCGCTGCTGGTGGTGGACGGTCGCATCGGCGGTGTGCGCACCGCGGGCGGCGAGGAGCTGCGCGCGCGGCGCGTAGTGCTCACCACTGGCACCTTCCTCGGCGGCGTCTTGCACCGCGGCGCCGAGCGCTGGCCGGGCGGCCGCACCGGCGAGAGCCCGGCGGCGGGGCTGTCGACGTCGCTGGCCGCGCACGGCGTGCTGCTCGGGCGGCTCAAGACCGGCACCTGCCCGCGCCTCGACGCGCGCACCGTCGACGTCGCGTCCCTGCCCGAGCAGCGGCCCGACGAGCCCGCGCCGCGCTTCTCCGTCGACAGCGGGCCGCCGCCGCTGCCGCAGGTGAGCTGCCGGCTGACGCGCACCACGGCGCGCACCCACGGGGTGATCCGCGCCGCCGCGAACGACGGGCGCGCGCCCCTGTTCAACGGCCAGATCGGCGGCCGCGGCCCGCGCTATTGCCCGTCCATCGAGGACAAGGTGGTGCGTTTCGCCGACAAGGACTCGCACCTTATCTTCCTCGAGCCGCACGGCCTCGACAGCCACGAGCTGTACCCGAACGGCCTGTCGACGTCGTTGCCGGTGGACGTGCAGCTCGCGTTCTTGCGCACCATCCCCGGGCTCGAGCACGTCGAGGTGACGCGCTGGGGCTACGCCGTGGAGTACGACTACGTGCTGCCCACGCAGCTCTCGGCCGCGCTCGAGCTGCGCGCCCTGCCCGGGCTGTTCTGCGCCGGCCAGATCAACGGCACCACCGGCTACGAGGAGGCTGCGGTGCAGGGCCTGCTCGCCGGCATCAACGCGGTGCGCTCGCTCGACGGCCTCGATCCGATCGTGCTGCGGCGCGATCAGGCCTACGCGGGCGTGCTGGTCGACGACCTGGTGTTGCTCGGCACCGAGGAGCCCTACCGCATGTTCACCTCGCGCGCCGAGCACCGGCTGCTCTTGCGCGAGGACAACGTGGGCGCGCGCCTGCTCGAGCTGAGCGATTCCCTTGGCCTGGCGTCGGCGACGCGACGCGCGCGCATGCGTGGCTTCGAGGACGCCGTGCGGGCGCGCCTGCGCGAGCTGACGGAGACCCGCGTGGAGCCGTCGGTGGCGAACGTGCTCTTGCAGCGCGTCGACGGCACGCCGCTCAAGGAGGCGACCACGCTGCTCCAGCTGTTCCGCCGCCCCGAGGTGGACGTGCCGCTCTTGTGGGAGCTGCACGGCACCATCGGCGATATCCGCGTCGACGAGCGCGTCAAGGTCGAGCTCAGCTACCAGGGCTACATCGAGCGCGCGCACAGGGACCTGGCGCGCGATCGTGCGCTCGATGATGCGCTGCTGCCCGACGCGATCTTCGCGGCACCGCCGCCCGGCCTGTCGCACGAGGTGCGGGAGAAGCTCGTGCGCTTGCGGCCGCGCACGCTCGGTGCTGCGAGCCGCATCTCCGGCGTCACCCCCGCCGCGCTCGGCCTGCTCGCCGTCGAGCTGCGGCGCATCGCGGCGTCGGCGCCGTGACCTTCGACCTGTTGCGCGTCGACACCATCTGCGCGCTCGCCACCGCAGACGCGCCCGCCGCCATCGCGGTGGTGCGGGTCAGCGGGCCGCGCGCCGACAACCTGCGCCACTCGATGTTCGTGCCGCGCCACGGCGCGCAGCGGCCCTACGTCGCCACGCGGGGCGACGTGCTCGACGAGCGCGGCCGGGTGCTCGACGACTGCGTGTGTACCGCCTGGCCCGACGGCCACAGCTACACCGGCGAGGCGTCCTTCGAGCTGTCGCTGCACGGCAGTCCGGTGATCACGCGCGCCGTGCTGCGCTCGTTGGTGGCGCGCGGCTGCCGCCTCGCCGAGCCGGGCGAGCTGACCTTGCGCGCGGTACTGACCGGGCGCATCGACCTGACGGCCGCCGAGGCGATCGACGACGTGATCCGCGCGCGCACCGACGAGGCGGCGCGCGCCGCAGGCCGATCGTTGCGCGGTGGCCTGGCGAAGGCTGTCGAAGGTCCGCGCGCGGCCCTGGTGGACGCGCTGGCCGAGATCGAGGCGCGGCTCGACTTCCCCGACGAGGAGCTCGGCACCGCCGACGTCGCTCGCCTGGCCGCGCGCTTGGCGGCGGCCCACGCCGCGCTGCAACGCCTGCTGCGCACCTCGTCGTGGGGAGCGCGCCTGCGCGACGGCGCCCGCGTGGTGCTCTACGGCCCGCCCAACGCCGGCAAGTCGACGCTGTTGAACGCGCTCGCCGGCGAGGAGCGCGCGCTCGTGCACCACGAGCCCGGCACCACGCGCGACGCGCTCGAGGTCGAGCTGGAGCTCGGCGGCACACGGGTCACGGTCATCGACGTCGCGGGCGTGCGGCCGCTGGCGGACGTGGGCGCGGTCGAGCGCCTCGGCATCGCGCGCGCCGACCAGGAGCGCGCCCGTGCCGACGTGGTGGTTGCGCTGGTGCCGGCCGACGCGCCCGACGCGCTCGCAACGCTGCACGCGCTCGGCGGCGACGTCTTGGTGCTCTCCAAGGTCGACCTGGGCGCGCCCAAGGTGATCGCGCCCGACGTCTGTCTGGTCAGCGCCAAGGACGACGTGGGGCTCGACGCGCTGCAGGTCGCCATCGCGCGCAAGGTGGGTCCGCCCGGACCCGACGACGAGGTGACCTTGCTGCGCGAGCGGCAGGTGGTGTGCGTTCAGGACGCCGCCGAGGCGCTGGCACGGGCGCAGAGCGCGCTCGATCAACAGGCGCCCGGCGAGGTGGTGGCGAGCGAGCTTCGCTCATCCGGGCGCGCGCTCGATCGTCTGCTCGGCAAAGACCTCGGGCCCGAGGTGCTCGAAGCCGTTTTTTCGCGCTTCTGCATCGGCAAGTGAACCGGCGAGCGATCAGCCTTCGCCGAGGTCCTCGGACAGGTAGCCGAGGATGACCTCGTCGAGGCTCTTCTCCGAGATCAGATCCTCGCCGAAGATGGTGCCCTTCGGCGCCGGCCGCGGGGGTGTGGTCGGCGTGGGCGGCTTGACGTCGCCGGCGGCCTCGGCCCACGAGCCCTCTGAGGCCGGCAGCGCCTGCCCCACCACCACGTCGGGCTGTACCGGCTGCGCGGGCTGGGGCGGCGCCGACGGCGGTGGCGCGGCCACCGGCACGCCGCCGGGCGCGGGCGTGAAGGTGACCACCTTGCCCTTCGTTGCCGACGGCATGCCCTTGAAGGCCGCCGCGCCCGCCATGCTGGAGGTGGCCGGCGAGGTGGCGGTGAAGTTCATCGGTGCCGGGCCGTCGAGGTGATACGCGGTACCGGTCTCGACGCCGTCGTAGCTGCCGTTGACCAGGTTGCGCAGCATCTGCTTGTGCTGCTCCTCCATCATCGAGCGCACCGTCTTCTCCCAGTTGGGGCCGTCGACGATGTCGGCATAGGAGGTCTTTTTGGAGGCGATGATGTTGCCGCCCACGAACACGTGCGTGATCACGTGCGGGTTCTTCGGACCGGAGTCCTCGGTCTGGATGTGGTAGACGCGGCCCTTGTGCTTGATGTTGTGATTGAAGCCCGGGATCATCGCATCGAGCCCACGTCTGTGTCCCCTTAGGTAGCATGGTGGCCAACCGCGTGTCGACGAACACCGACTTCTCGGGTCCCCATCGCCCTGCGTCGGACGGGACGTCTGACGGTGCGCCGCTCGGCGCCTTTGGCCGCTACGAGCTCGTGAAGCTGCTCGCCGTCGGCGGCATGGCCGAGGTGTTCTTGGCGCGCAGCAAGGCGGGCGGCATCGATCGCGCGTGCGTCATCAAGCGCATCCTGCCGCGCTTCTCGACCAATCGAGAGTTCGTCAGCATGTTCATCGACGAGGCGCGCATCACCATCGGCCTCGACCACGAGAACATCGTGCGCCTGTTCGACTTCGGCCAGGTGGACGGCGCCTACTACATGGCGCTCGAGTACGTCGACGGCGTCGACCTGGTGGACGTGCTGCGCGCGCGCAAGGCGCGCGGCGAGGCCGTCCCGCCCGCAGCCGCCGCCTATGTGGCCCGCGAGGTGTTGCGCGGCCTCGAGCACGCGCACGCGCTGCGCGATCACCGCGGGCGGCCGATGGGCATCGTGCACCGCGACGTCAGCCCGCAGAACATCCTGATCAGTTGGACCGGCGCGGTGAAGGTGAGCGACTTCGGCATTGCCGACGCGCGCAATCGCTTGACCAGCACCATGCATGGGCAGGTGAAGGGCAAGTTCAGCTACATGTCCCCCGAGCAGGCCTCTGCCAAGCCGCTCGACGGCAGGAGCGACGTGTGGGCGGTTGGTGTGGTGCTGTGGGAGATGCTGGTGGGTGGCCGGCTGTTCTCCGCCGACGGGCCGGTCGAGACCATGGCGCGCGTCATGGAGGCGCCCATCCCAGCGGCGAGCGAGAAGCGCGACGGCGTTCCGGCCGAGCTCGATCGCGTGGTGCTGCAGGCGCTCGATCGCAGGCTGAACAAGCGCTGGGCGGGCGCGGCAGCGATGGCGGCCGGGCTCGATCGCTTCCTTGCTACCCACCCGTTCGGCAAGGCAGAGATGGCCGACCTGCTCGCCAGCCTCGAGCTGGACAAGGTCACGACGGAGACCCGCCAGCGAGGCGGCGGCGGCGGCCCGGGCAACGACGTGGCGACGGTGGCGCTGCCCGCTGACCTCGAGCTGCGCCGGCTCGCCATCGAGCTGAAGAAGGAACGCAACCTGTGGACGCTCGTCGACATCGGCAAACGGCACGGCGAGCTCGGCGACGCCGGGGCCGCGCGCGCGCACGTGCGCGCCGCCGCCGCCATCTTCGCGCACCGCGGCATGCTGGTGCCCGCCATCTGCGCGCTGCACGCGTTGCGCGAGCTCGACGCGGCAGCAGCGCTCGAGGCCGACCTTCGCGAGCTGGCGTCGTTGCGCGTGCACGATCGCGGCGCACTGGTGGCGCTCATCGAGCGCTGGCACGCGCGCGAGCAGTTCGACGCCGTGCGCGACCTCGAGCCTCAGGGCCTCGGCGCCGACGTCACCGCCGAGGGCACGTTGATCTCGCACCCGGCGCCGCTGTTCGGCCGGGTCACCACGTCGGACTTCGTGCGCCTCGGCATGCTGGCGGTGGTCGAGCGGCACGGCGAGGGCGAAGTGTTGGTGGCGGAGGGTGAGCAGGGCAGCGCGCTCTACGCCATCGGCCGCGGCCGCGTGCTGGTGTCGGCGCGGCCCACCGAGGACGGCAGCACGCCCGCGCGCACCGATCGCGTCTACGTGGCGGCGCTCGCCGAGGGGGACTTCTTCGGCGAGTTCTCGTTGCTCACCAGGCGGCCGCGCAGCGCCACTGTCGAGGCGCAAACCGACGTGGTGTTGCTGCGCCTGGACCGCGACGGGCTTGACGGCCTGCTGCTCGGCGACGCCAGCTTCCGCGAGCCGCTGGTGGAGTTCTACAAGGAGCGCGTCTGCGAGCTGCTGCTCGCCAAGAACGCGCTGATGGCCGCGCTGACGCCCGAGGCGCGCCGGCGTCTGCTCGATGCCGCGCAGGTGCACCGCTACCGCGACGAGGAGTCGATCGTCAAAGAAGGCGAGAAGGCGGGCGACGTCTTCTTCATCATGAGCGGCGAGGTGGAGGTGCTTCGCGACGTGGACGGCTTCCCGGTCTTCCTCGACAAGCTGCGCGACGGCCAGTTCTTCGGCGAGATGGCGGCGCTGCAAGGCGGCACGCGCACTGCCAGCGTGCGCGCCATCGGCGACGTCGAGCTGCTCGGCATCGCCGGCGACGCCATGGCCAAGGTGCTCGGGCAGGCCCCCGAGGTGCTGGCGCTGTTCGAGCAGGCCATGAACGAGCGCGCCAGCGAGACGGTCAAACGCCTGGAAGAGACCGCGCGCATCTTCACAGGGGTATAAGGACGCATGACCCCCGAGCCGGTCCACAGTGCGCCGAGGAACGGTCGAGCGGCCTTCCGCCTGCCGCTGTTGGCGGCGCTCGTGGTGGCGGCGGGCGCGGCGTTGTTGGTGCAGCCGCGCGTCGTCGAGGCGGTGCGCGCCGAGCGCCTCGACCCGGCCTGGCTCGCCGCCGCACCCGCGGTGTTCGCGCTCGTCGTCATCCTGGCTGCGCTCGACGCATGGCGCGGCGCCCGCTTGCGCGGGCATTTCCGCGGGCCAAACGTCGTGGCGGTGGCCGCCGCCATCGCGTTTCTGGGCCTGCTCCTGCCAGACGCCCTGAGCGAGTACCGCACCCGCACCTCGCCGGAAGGCGCCGCCGCACGCGACCTGGTGATGCTCGGGCACCGCGACCCGCGGGTGCGGGCGCTCGTCATGGAGCTGCTCGGCTATCGACCGGTGCCGCAGGAGCAGGTCGCCGAGGGCCTCAAGCGCGGCCTGGCCGATGCCGACCCGCTGGTGGTCGAGGCCGCGGTGGCTGCCGTCGCCCACCGTTCCGGCGTGCTGCTCGAGGGCCCCGATGCCGCCGCGCGTGCCGCACAGATCGTCGCCAGTTGGTGAATCGCCGATTGGTGAAGTGATGGGCGCGCTCGTGGTAGACGAAGCGACATGGCGAGCTTGCGCCGCATGCTCTTGTTGTTCATCTGCGCCGCCACGGCCGGCGCCGCCATCGTCGGCTACCTGGTGCTCGGCGGCACGCCGGCGCGCCTGATCGTCGACGCTGCGCTGCTCGGCAGCTTGGCTCTGATCGTCTGGCTGACGTTGACGCCGACGGTGAAGCGCGTCGATCAGATGGTCGAGGCGCTGCGCGCGCTGGCGCGCGGCGACAAGCACCAGCGCGTCAACGCGGACGAGTTCGCGGGGCTCGGGGACCTGGCGCGCGGGGTCAACGAGGTGGCCGCGTCACTCACCGAGCACGACGACGCCAACCTGGGCCCCGTCCACTCCAAGCCGCGGCTCAACAGCCGACCCACCCACATCGTCAAGCCGACGGAGGGCGCACCCGACCTCGGCCAGGTGCGCGTGCACAAGCGCACGGAGCCCGCCCCCATCGTCGAACGCCCGCGCACGAGGCCGATGGAGCCGGCGGTCGAGTCGCACGTCGACGCACACGTCGAAGGCGCGACCATCACCCGCGGCGCCGCTGCCGCGGCCGCGCGCCGCAAGAGCGAGCCTCCGCGCGTCAGCGAGTCGTCGAGCGGGGACAGCTCGCCCGGCGCGGTCTCGCGCGCGGCCATCCTCAGTGGCGACGTCGGCGAGCCGCGCGTCCTCTCCAAGCCGAACCCGATCCTGGCGCCGCCCGCCGGCAGCGAGGCGTCGGGGCCGCTGGTGTCGGGGCGGCCGGCCATCGCCGCGCCCACCAACGACACCGCCGTGGACGGCCCGCGCGCCGCCTCCGATCCGAGCGGCAACGGCTCGGAGGCGCCGGTGTCAGTGATGCCGTCGCGCGCCGAGCTGGAAGCGCTGTTCAACGAGTTCGTCACCGCCAAGAAGGGCAAGGACGAGTCCGTCTCCGACCTCGACCTCGAGGCCTTCGCACAGACCATCCAGGGCGAGTGCGAGCGCCTGTTGCAGGCGCACGCGTGCAAGGGCGTGCGCTTCGAGGTGACCGAACAGGACGGCGAGGTCTCGCTGCGCCCACGCTTGATCCGCTGAGGTTCCATGCAAAACTTCCCTCGTCTCGAGGTCGTGGTCGTGGCGCTGTTGGCCGCGACCACGCTGACGCAGTCCGGCTGTGAGAGCGAAGGCTGCCTGCGCGGCGAGGAGGGATGCGAGGTGCCGTCGGCCTGCCAGGCGCTCGCGTTCACCTGCGCCGATCCGACGGTGGAGCTGGCGGTGATGACCGCGGCGGCCGAGGGACCCGGCGGCCTCGACGCCATGGGCGCGGCCGGCGATTGGCTGTTGCGCAACGCCGAGGTCGAGGTGGTGATCGACGGGCTCGACCATCCGGCGCACTTCGCGCCGACCGGCGGCAGCATCCTCGACCTGGCGAACCGCGACCGCGACGACGACACCACCAACCACGTCGTCCAGGTGGTGGGTGCGTTGCCGACCGACGCGGTGCACTACCTGCGCGCACGCACCATCGAGGGCGACGGCTTCGTCGCCTTGCAGCTCGAGGGACATCTGGTGGGCGACGAGCGGCAGCGCGTCTACACGCGCTACGAGCTGCGCGCCTGCGAGCCGGGCCTGCGCGTGCGCACCGAGATGGTCAACGGTAGCGACGACACGGTGGTGTGGTCGAACGCCGACGGCACCTTTTGGGGCGGCCGCTCGATGCTGGCGTTCACACCGTCGCCCGGCGAGGGCTACCTGCACCCGAGCTTCGGCCTCGGTACGCTCAACGACGTGGTGCGCGAGACGCCGTTCGTCGTCGGCACCAGCCACTCGGTGCCACCGTCGGCGGTGGCGTTCGTGCCCTGCAACGTCGAGAACGTGACCGGCTTCCACAGCGGGCAGGTGTCGACCACCGGCATGCCGCGCCGGATCATCACGCCGCGCGACTACCAGGTGTACGAGCGTTTCCTCGCGGTGCGGCCGGGCGCCGGCGCCGCTCCCGGCGTCGACGTGGCGCTCGAGCTGCGCCGCCAGCTCTTCGCCGAGCCGTTCTCCACCATTACCGGCACCGTGACGCTGGCCGGCGGCCGCGCCTCCTCGCTCGGCCAACACGCGCGCGCAGCGGTGATGCTGCGCGAGGGTTCGCTTGGCGACCCGGCCGAGACGCTGGTGCCCTGGACCGAGGTGGTGCCGGGCAACGACGGCGCCTTCCGCGCGCGCGTGCCGTCGTCGCGCAGCTACGTGCTGCAGGTGATCGCCTTTGGCGCCGTGCAGGCCGAGCAGCAGATCGACGTCGGCGGCGACACGCTCGACGTCGGCAGCATCGAGATCGCCGCGGCCGGCGAGGTGACGCTCGACGTGACCGTGGACGGCGTGCCCGATCACGCGCAGGTGCTGTTCCACCCGGCCGACGACGACACCGCGCTCGCGGTCACCAGCCAGTACTTCGAGCAAGGTGTCGTATGTGCGCCCCTGCTCGGACCGCCGAACGGCGGCTCGCCCGCCTGCAACCGCGTGCTGGTCGACGGGCAGCAAGCCATCGACGTGCCGGCGGGCAACTACGACGTGTTCGCTACCGCGGGGCTGTTCGCGTCCATCGCGCGGGCGTCCATCACGGTGCTGCCCGGCGAGTCGCAGACCGTGACGCTGGCGCTCGAGCGCCTGGCGCCGCCCGCCGGCGCGTTGTCGGCGGACTTCCACGTGCACGGCGCGGCGTCGTTCGACTCGACCATCCCCGACTTCGATCGCGTCAAGGCCTTCCTGGCCGCCGGCGTCGACGTCATCGCGGCCACCGACCACGACGCGGTCTGGGACTACGCGGCCGCCATGGAGGCGTTGCACGCCGACGAGCGCATCGCGCTCATGGCGGGCCTCGAGACCACCGGCCTGATGCTCTTCAAGCTCAACCCCGACGTCTATTACCCGCAGGTGATCGGCCACTGGAACTTCTGGCCGGTGCCCTTCGACGACGACGCGCCACGAAACGGCGCCCCCTGGGACGAGCTGTGCGAGCCCGGCACGCTGTTCGAGCGCGTGGCCGCGCGCGGTTTTCCGGTCGCCGACGGCGTCATCCAGCTCAACCACCCTTGGGCCGACGCCGACTTCGCGCGCGACCTCGGCTTCCCGCGCGCGCTCGGCGTGCGCCTCGACCAGGAGCTGCCGCGCGCCTTCGACGGCACCGGCGCCGGCCTGTTGCTGCGCACGCCGCCGGGTAGCTCGATGTCGAACGGCGACTACCACACGCAGGAGGTGATGAACGGCACCGAGAACTCGGCGTTCTTGCCCTACCGCGCCGTCTGGCACTGGCTGCTCGATCAAGGCATCGCGCGCGCCGGCACCGCCAACAGCGACAGCCACTCGCTGCACGACAGCATCCTCGGCACGCCGCGCAACCTGGTGAGGACGTCGACCGCGGTGGTGGGCTTCGACATGGCGCAGTTCAACGCCGACGTGCGCGCCGGCCGTATGATCGGCACCAACGGCCCCATCATCGAGGCCACGCTCGAGAGCGGGGCCGCCATCTACTACCCGAGCATCCTGCCGGTAGCGCCGGGCGGCGCGCCCGCGCTGCACGTGCGCGTGCACGCGCCCGCATGGGTGCCGGTCGCGGAGGTGCGCATCCTGGTCAACGGCGAGCCGTGGGTCATCGGCGGCGACGAGCTGATCCACCCCGACGATCCGCTCGTGCCCATCGACGTGCTGCGGCTCGATCGCACCATCCCGCTCGCCGACCTGTTGCCCTCGGGCACGCGCGACACCTGGATCGTCGTCGAGGCCGGCGACCCGCTGCCGCAGACCGGCGACCTCGACTGCGACCTGGTGCCCGACACCTCCGACAACAACGGCGACGGCGTCATCGACTGGACCGACGTCGATCGCAACGGTGACAAGGTGGTGGACGCCGACGACCTCGAGGGTGAAGAAGGCCCCGAGCCCTGCCGCGACGACTACGGCGCGGACTCGAGCGCCGATCGCCCCTCGACTGGCCCGCTGCAGAACCCGCCGGCGCCCGCCCGCGACCACGCGGCCTACCTGTTCCTCGCCGTCACCCCGGGCGGCTACCCGCTCGCCTTCACCAACCCCTTCCTGCTCGACCGCGACGGCAACGGCACCTTCGACGGGCCCGGCCTGCGAGGTGCCCCGTGAAGACGCTGCTCGTCATCGTCGCCGCCATCGCTTCGGCGGCAGCACACGCCGCCTCACCCTGCGACGGGCGCGCGCTGCCCGAGGGCCCGGTGCCGACGGGCTTCGAGCAGGCCGAGTTCGGCGTGGTGCGCCGCGCCTGCCCGCGAACCGAGCTGGGGCTCTCGGGCGTCGGCCGCGCGGTCATCGAGCAGGAGAACTTCTACGCCAACCTGCGCGGCGGCGTGCGCCTCGACGCCAGCATGCAGCCGTTCCCGCAACTCGAGGTCTTTGCCTCGGGCGAGGGCTTCGTCTTCAATCAGGTGATCCAGTCCTATCGCGCCACCCACATGGGCCTCGGCGACACCTCGATCGGCGCCACCCTGCTCGCCTTCGGCAGGAACGGCTTCGCGTTGGCGCCCACGGCGCGCCTGACGCTGCCGACGGCGCTCGGCCTGTACCAGCACTCCTTCCCCATGGGCCTCGAGGCCGGCCTGCTCGGGCTCGTCGTGCCCTTCGAGGAGCTGCGCCTGCACGGCGGGCTGCTCGGCGCGGCCACCTGGGCCGTCACCGCCGCCGATTCTGACGACCGCGGCGCGCTCATCTCGAACGTCGGCGCCGACCTGGTGCTCGACGATTGGGTGTCGGTGGTCGCCGATCTGAACGCGCAGGCGCTGCACCGCGCCGACCTCGATCGCCTGACCGTGGGCCTCGGCGCGCGCTTCGCGTTCTTCGACGGTCTCGGGCTCGAGGTGGGCGCGGTCATCCCGGTGGCGGGGGCCGAGCGCAACCTGGCGTCGCTCGTGCTGCGCGGGGCGTGGCGCTTTCAGTAGCGGACGGGGGACCGCCTCGTGCCGCGGCGCGGCGCGCCTCCAATGCCCCGCCGTGCTTGGAACGCGATCGCGCGTAGAGTGCCCGCAACCGAGGAGGCTTCAATGACCCGCAGCGTCGTGATTCCGCTCGTGTCCCTGGTCGTGCTCACCACCGCATGCAGCGCGGAGGACGTGCCGCAGGCGCACCGCGGCCGCATGTTCGACCGCACCGGCCTGCTCGCCTTCTACGCCGGCGGCGGCGGCCTCGAGGGGTCGGTGCTCGAGCCCGGCACCTACTTCACCGGCGTCTACGATCAGGTGCGCACCGTCGAGTGCGCCACCACCACCGAGCGCGAGGGCCTGACCTCCTTGACCAAGGACGGCGTGCAGTTCGGCGTCGACATCTACGTGCGCTTCTCGGCCGACTGCGCCAACGACAAGGTCGTCGAGGGCATCTTGAAGGCAGTGGCGCCGAGCGTGCCGCAGGAGGCGCCGCGCACCGTGACCGCCAAGCAGCTCTACGCGACCTACGTGCGGCCCGCGCTCGGCGAGTCGATCCGCGAGGCGTTCTCGCCGCACATCGCCAACGACGTCAACGAGAAGCGCGAGGCTATTCTGGCCCACATCAAGCGCCGCTTCATCGAGCTGATGAAGCCCAACGAGGGCCAGCTCGCGTTCGTGCGCATCGACGAGCTGAACCTGTCGAACATGGACTACCCAGACGAGCTCGACCACGCCAACTCCGCGCGCGCGGTGCAAGCGGTGCTCAAGGACAAGGCGATAGCCGAGCGCGACCGCGTCACCGCCGAGACCGAGACGGCAGAGATGAAGCGTCTGCTCGCCAAGAGCGAGGGCGCCGCCGAGGCCGCGCGCATCGACGAGATCGGCGCCGCGCTCAAGCGCAACCCCGAGTACCTGACCTTCGACCTGCAGCAGAAGATGCCGGACATCTACAAGACGGCCGGCGACAAAGGGAACCTGATCATCACGGCGCCGGCGCCGAGCCTGCTGATCAACCCGAAGAAGTGACGCCGAGCCGGCAAAAGCGCGCGCCCGCCCACGGGCGCCGCCGGCCGGCGTGACGGGGCGCACAGCGAGTGCCGCGCTGCGCCGCGTCCCAAGGCCGCGAAACAACCGTCCGCCTGTGCGGGTGAGCGTCGTCACCCCGGCTGGAGTTGTGTGCCATGTGGGACCTTGTAGGTATTCGCCGTCCCATACGACGAACGTCCGAGGGAGGACGTCAGTCAACTTACCGAGAGGCTTTTTCCATGACGCGCCGCATCCTAACCATCACCGGCACCTTCGCCGCCTCCGCGCTGATCGCGTCGGGCCTCGGCTGTGCCAACGAGGTCGGTGAGCCGACCGCGTTCGACAAGCCGGACGGCTCCACCAAGACCGAGGCCGAGGAGTGGTCGAACTCCGACGCGCCCTCGCTGTTCGGGCCGAACCTCAAGTACGCGCTCACCGAGCTGCCGCGCAGCGGCGGCCCGCAGCGGGCGCCCTGGGCCTCGAGCTACTGGCCGACCTACGAGGACAGCATCAACTACAAGTGGGACGGCGCCAGCAGCGAGTCCGCCCCCGCCAAGTACGGCCGCGCCTTCGGCGTCACCGGCGTCGAGGACGCGGTCAGCAACTTCCGCGGCATCGACAGCAACTCGTCGCGCAAGACCTGCCGCCAAACCAGCGAGTGCAAGAGCGACCTCGGCGAGGAGTGCGCCATTCGTGACGGCAAGACCGAGGGCAAATGCGTGCCGACCTGGTGGGGCGTGTGCCACGCCTGGGCGCCCGCGGCCATCCTCCAGCCCGAGCCGAAGCATGCCGTCACTCACAACGGCGTCACCTTCAAGGTCAACGACCTGAAGGCGCTGGTCACGCTGGCGCACGACGGCGTCGAGACCAAGTTCGTCTCGCTGCGCTGCGAGAAGGACGACCGCCCGGGCGCCGACGCCGCCGACCGCGTCGAGTTCGACGCCAACGGTCGCCCGGTCGACCCGTCGTGCCGCGACAGCAACGCCGGCTCCTTCCACGTGCTGATCACCAACTACCTCGGCATCCAGCAGTCCTCGTTCGTGTTCGACCAGACCTTCGACGACGAGGTGTGGAACCAGCCGCTGCGCGACTTCACGGTGACTGAGCTACGTGAGGTCACGCCGGCCGAGGCCGTCAGCATCCTCGACGTGCGCGCCGTCGGCGGCAGCAAGACCAACCTCGCCGCCGACATCGCGCAGGGCGCGTGGAAGCACTTCAACGCCATCGCGGTGCAGCCCGGCCAGAAGTTCGTGGCGCAGATGCACGGCACCGGCGACGGCGACCTGTTCGTGCGCTTCGGCAGCCAGGCGACCGACGCGGCGTACGACTGCCGCCCCTACGCCGACGGCTCCGAGGAGACCTGCGACCTGACCGCGCCCGCCGGCGCCACGCAGGCCTTCGTCAGCGTCAACGGCTACACGCAGTCGAACGTCACCATCGAGGTCACGGTCGGTGGCAGCTCGCCCACCGGCTACCCGTTCAACAGCCGCGCCGCCAAGCTGTTCTTCGTGCGCACCGACGTCCGCTACATCACCGAGTCGTCGGCCAGCACGGACGGCAACCTCGCCTCGCAGATCGATCGCTACACCAACACCAACCGCTACGAGTACATCCTCGAGGTCGACAGCGCCGGCAAGATCGTCGGCGGCGAGTGGGCGCGCGGCTCCAAGCGCTCGCACCCCGACTTCGCGTGGCTGCCGGTGCGCGTGAGGAACGAGACGGTCGCGAGTGGCAAGATCCGCTGGTCGAACGTCAAGCAACTGCTCGACCTGTCGATCGCGGACGAGGGCGGCGGTGGCGGCGGCGGCGGCGGCACGGTCCGCACCGTCAACGAGAACGGCACCGTCGCCAAGAACGACATCAAGCACTTCGGTCCCTACCGGGTCGCTGCCGGCACTTCGTTGTCGGCGGTGATGACCGGCTCGGGCGACGCCGACCTCTACGTGAGGAAGGGCGGCCAGCCGAACCTCACGACCTACGACTGCCGGCCATACAAGAACGGCTCCGACGAGAGCTGCACCCTCGCGGGCCCGGGCGAGGTCTACGTGGCGGTGCACGGCTACGCGGCCTCGAGCACCTTCGCGCTGACGGTCACCTACACCGAGGGTGGTGGCGCGCCGCCGCCGCCGCCGCCGCCGCCGCCGGCCGGCTCGCACCTGAATGTGTCGGGCAACGTCGCGCTCAACGCCTACGCCTACCACACGGTGCCGGTGGTGGCCGGCAAGCCGATCATGGTGCGCACCACCGCGCCCAACGACGTCGACGTCTACCTGCAGATGGGGTCGAACCCGACCGCCGACAGCAACATCGCGCAGGCCTACACGTCGTCGGGCAACGAGACGCTGCGCTTCGTGCCCTCGTCCTCCGGCACGCTGCACATCGGCGTGCATGGCTACGAGGCGTCGAGCTTCACGCTGACCACGGCCGATCAGTGAGGTGACGGCAGCGGGCCCGCGAGCCGCTGCCCGCCACCGTCGATGCGAGGCCCTCCGCGAGGAGGGCCTCGTTCTTTTCTTTGCCGCGGCGCAGGCGCCTATGGAGGACAGTCGATCGGCGCGTCCGCACCGTTCCTGAACTCGTTGCACGTCGGCAGGCCGCGCAGGCGGATGGCGCCGACACCGCCGCCGCCGCCAGCGCCGCCAAGCCCGCCGCCGCCGCCGCCGGCGCTGCCAGTGCCGCCGTTGGCGGTGCTGCCGCCATCGCCACCGTCGTTGCCCGGCCGGCCGCTGCCGCCGCCGCCGCCGAGCAGCCCCGGTTCGCCGTCGCTGCCCCCGGCCCCTGCGGTGCTGCCGGACTCGCCGCCGCCGCCCCCGGTGACGATGATGGCGCCGGGATCGCCAATGAGCACGGGTGCGTCGATCGAGACCATGCCGCCGCTGCCGCCGCCGCCGCCGCCCATGCTGCCTGCGAGCGCGGTGCCACCGTCGCCCTGGCCGCCGGCGGATGCCACCACGCCGAGCAGCTCGATCCGGCCTGCCGCCGCGATCAGCAGGAAGCCGCCGCCGCCACCGCCGTCGCCGTCGCTGTTGGCGCCGTCGCAGCCGCCGCGGGCGAGGGCGAAGGGTGCGCCGACCTCGCTGCCGCCCTGCGTGATCCCTGGGTCGCCGCCGTCGCCGCCGTGGCGTCCGAAGCCGCCGCCGCCGCCGCCGCCGTCGGTGGTGAGGGGCGCCTCGCCCGCAGACGCGCCGCAGTCGGCGCGCCGCGCGCCCGGACCGGCGATCCGGCCGTTCCTGCCGGAGGCGTCGACGATGCCGGCGATCGACGCGTCGCCGTAGACCAGGATCGCGGCGCCGGCGTCGCCGCTGAACACGAGCTGCCCGGTCGCGGTGACGACGAGGTTGCGCACGTCGAGCACCGCGAGCTGCTCGCCGCCGACGACGACCGTGCGCAGTGGCAGGAGCGTGCCGCACAGGGTGGCGTTCAGCGCGGAGGTCTGCACCAGCGCTTGGCAATCGATGAGCACGTCGGCAGCCGGGGTCGCGGTCGGGACGTCGAACAGCGGGACACGCGGGAACACGCGCCAGCAGTAGGACGGGGTCACCTCCGCGTCGCAGGTGAAGCCGGCCTCGACCTGGCAGGCGTCGTCACAGCCGTCCCCGCGGGTGACTCCACCGTCGTCGCAGTCCTCGCCGGCGCCCAGTCGGCCGTCGCCGCAGATGTCGCCCTCTCCTTCGCCCTCTCCTTCGCCCTCGCCCTCTCCTTCGCCCTCGCCCTCTCCTTCGCCCTCGCCTTCGCCCTCGCCTTCGCCCTCGCCTTCGCCCTCACCCTCACCCTCGCCTTCACCCTCTCCCTCTCCCTCTCCCTCGCCTTCTCCCTCACCCTCACCAACCGGCAGGCACAGTCCATCAGTGCAGCGTTCGAGCTGGCGACAGTCGGTGTCGACGTTGCAGCGCTCGAGCGGCGGCTGGGGGCAGCTTCCGGCCAGCGTCAGCAGCAGCAGCGCGAGCGGCATTGGCCATGGCGGCGGTCGCATGCAGGCGATGGTACCAGCGCGGCCGGCCAGGGGCCGTGTCCGAACGGACGGCCACCCCGGGCGCGGCGGTGCCATGCGGCGGGCGCTGGTTCGGTCTGGCACGGCCGGGCGCGATGCGTAGACTGCGCCGATGCGGCGTTGGCTCTCGATCGCGAAAGGGTTGGTCCTCGGCGGCGTTGCCGTGCTGGCGCCGCGCGCGTTCGCCGGCGAGGCGCGCGCGCTCGTGGTGGTCTACGACGGCTGGGGCGGCCCCACCGCGTTCTCGCTCTCGGGCCGCGTGCTCGAGGATCAGGGCGTGCGCGCGCCGAGCGCGACGGCGAGCGAGGCCGACAACGTCGTCGACAACCTGAAGGCGCTCGAGAGCGACGAGGTGCGCGACGCCGAGGTGCGCATCACCGCCGGCGCCTCGAGCTACACCGCCACCACCGACGCCGACGGCGTGTTCACGCTGCAGGTGAAGGGGCTGCCAGCGGCCGCCGCGCTGCCGGTCGGCGAGGTGCCGGTCAGCGTTGTGGTGCTCAAGCCGAAGCACGCCGCGACCGCGCGGGGGATAGGTCGGCTGTTCATCCACGACGGGCCGCTCGTCGGCGTCGTCTCCGACGTCGACGACACGGTGGTGAAGACCCATGTCACCGACGCGAGCAAGCTGGTGGGCGCGGTGCTCTTGAAGAACAGCCGTCAGCTCGACGCGGTGGTCGGCGCGGCCGCTGCGTACCGGAAGGCGCGAGAGCGGGGCGCGCGCGCGTTCTTCTACCTGTCGGGAAGCCCGCAGAACTTCTACCTGCGCATCCAGGACTACCTGGCGACGCAGGGTTTCCCCGCGGGCCCGCTGCTGTTGAAGAACTTCGGCGACGACGCGCTCACCAAGCAGGAGGGCTACAAGCTCGCGCGCCTCGAGGCGCTGCTCGCGTCGCTGCCCGCGATGCGCGTCGTCCTGGTGGGCGACTCGGGCGAGCGGGACCCCGAGATCTACGCCGAGGCGAGGAAGCGACACCCCGAGCGCGTGCTCGGCATCGTCATTCGCAAGACCCCCGGCAGCGACGTGACGGCCGCGCGCTTCGCCGGCATGCGAGTGGTCGACGACGTCTACCCGGACGACGGCGTACTCGCGGCCTTCTTGCCCTGACCTGCCGCGGGCGTGCCGGGCGGACAGAGGGCGACGTCGTCCATCGGCACCACACGGAAGCGGCCGTCGCGGTAGCTGAGCAGACGCGCGTGCGCCGCGCCGCCAACGTCGAGCACGCGTTCGACGCGATGGGCGCCGAGCGCAGGTTCGCTCCGCAGGATCACCAGGTCACCGACCGCAGGTGCGACCACGGCGGACCGATGCCAGAGCGCGTGCGCGGCTGAAAGGGAGGCCAATGCGCGAGCGCGCCCCCTGCCCGGCGCGCTGCGACGCATTGCGCGCCCGCCGCACCCGCGCTCTCGTCGCCCCATGCCGACAACGCCGCAGGCCCTGCTCGTGCTCGCCGTCTGCTTCGCGCTGCCCGCCTGTGAGCGTGGCGTCGACCATGAGGCCGACGCCGGCACCCTGCCGGTCGGCGAGGGCGAAGGAGAGGGTGAGGGAGAAGGAGAAGGAGAAGGAGAAGGAGAAGGAGAAGGAGAAGGAGAGGGGGAAGGGGAAGGGGAAGGGGAAGGGGAAGGTGAGGGTGAAGGGGAAGGAGAGGGGGAAGGGGAAGGGGAGGGGGAAGGAGAAGGAGAAGGCGAAGGCGAGGGTGAGGGCGATCTCGGCTGGCCGTACCCCGATGACGTGCCCACGCCCTGCCCGCCCTCGGGCCTCGACGACCCGAGCGGCACGCCGTGGTCCGGCTGGGGCAACGTCCAATACCCGCCGGCGTTGAGCGGCGCGGTTGGCGTCGCGTCCGACCCGATCTACGGGCAGGTCTACCAAGCGGGCGCGACCGAGGCGCCCGGGCAAGCGCCGGGCTACCAAGCGCAGCTCTTGGTCGGGCCGCTCGGCAGCTCGCCGCTCGGCGAGGGGCGCTGCTGGCGCGCGGTCGACGCCAGCTTCAACGTGCAGGCGGGCAACAATGACGAGTACCAGGCGCGCGCCGTGCCCGACGCCGTCGGCCTGTTCGCCTACGCCTACCGCTACCGGCCGAGCGGCGGCGCCTGGCGCTATGGCGATCGGTTCGGCTCCGACGACGGCTTCAACACCGACGATCTGGGCGTGCTCACGGTGGCGGGGCCCGCCGGCACGCGGCACCTCGTCGTCGCCACGCTCAACCTGCGCTGCCGCACCGACGACTGGGCGGCGCGCAAGCCGCTCGTGATCGACGCGCTTGCGCGGGTGCAGCCCGACCTCTTGGCCCTGCAGGAAGACTGCGTGGCCAGCAGCAGTCAGGTGGCAGAGATCGCGGCCGCGGTCGGCGCGTACGCGGGCCGCGGTTACACCTTCCTTCGCGCCGGCACCCACACGGCGACGCACCCGGAGGGCTCCTTCGACGAGGGCATCGCGGTCATGAGCGCGCACCCCATCGAGGCCAGCGGCATGCTCGACCTCCCCTACGCGATGTTCCCACGCAAGGCGCTGTGGATCGACGTGACGGTGCGCGGCACGCCGCTGCGCTTCGTCGGCACCCACCTTGACGTCGGCCCTGCTGCCGAGACCGCGCGCGCGCAGGCGGCGGCGCAGATCCTCGCGGCAACACCCACCGGGCGCGGCTTCGTCGTGGCGGGCGACATGAACGCGGGGCCGACCAGCGCGGCCATCACCACCTTCACCGCCGAGCTTGACGACGCGTGGGGCCGCGCCAACCCGTCGCAGCCGGGCCTGACGTATCCGGCGGCCGCGCCAGCCGATCGCATCGACTGGGTGCTCACCTCCACCGACGTGGCGGCGACGCTCACCGGCGCGCGCCTGCTGGACGAGGCCGCGGCGGCAGTCACGCTCTCCGACCACTTCGGCGTCGCGGCGGCGTTCGAGCCGTGAAGCAAGTGGCCTTTCACCTGCAGGACACCGATCCACGCCCCTCCGGCGGCGGCGCGCTGGCGCGCGCGCTGGCGCTCGAGGTGAGCCGCCTCGAACGACTGCGCATGCGCGCCTGGCAGGCCTTGTCGATCGCCATCGTCGTCGGCGCGCTCTCGCTGGCGGCGGCCCGAGGTGCTCCCGGTCTCGGCTCCGCAGCCGTCGGCATCGTGAGCCTGCTGTGGTTCACGTTCGTGCGCGCCGCGCTCACGCGCGGCCGGTGGTCCACGCCGCTGGCCCTGATCACCGTCGTGGTGGAGCAGACGGTGCCGTGGGCCATCTTCGTCGCCGTGCTGATCGCATCGGGCGCGGAGCAGGCGACGCGCGTGTGGGGGCCACCGCTGGTCTACACGGGCATGCTGATCCTGACGACGCTCAAGCTGAGCCCGCGCTACTCCGTCATCAGTGGCGTGCTCGGCGCGGCGCAATACCTGGCGCTGTCGTTCTTCGTCGTGCGGCCTCGCCTTGGTCCCGGCGTCCTGGTGGAGGCCACGGACTCGGGGGGCGACGTGGTCCGCGCCTTCATGTTGATGATCGGCGGCCTCGTCGTCGCGGTGGTCGCGCACGGGCTGCGCACCGCGGTGGGCGGCGTCGTCAGCATCCTGCGCGAGCAGGATCTGTTCGGCAAATACCGGCTCGAGCGGGAGGTGGCCGCGGGCGGCATGGGCGTCGTGTGGCTCGCGACCTATTGCCCCGAGGGCGGGTTCGCGCGCGCGGCAGCAGTGAAGCTCGTTCATGCGCACTTGTCGAATGACCAAGCGTTCGTCGACGCCTTCCGCCACGAGGCGGAGCTGTGCGCCCGCCTGGTGCACCAGAACATCGTGCAGGTCTTCGACTTCGGCCGGGTCGACGAGCGCTACTTCCTCGCCATGGAGTACGTCGACGGCTTCACGCTGCGCGACGTGCTCCGACGGGCGGCGGCCGCGGGTCTGCGTGTGCCGCCCGTGGTGGCCGGCGCCATCGCCCGTCAGATCCTGGCGGGGTTGCACTTCTCCCACAGCGAGGCGCACGACAACGCCGGTCAGAAGTTGCGCGTCATCCATCGCGACCTGGCGCCGAGCAACATCCTGCTCTCCCATGGCGGTGAGGTGAAGCTTACCGACTTCGGCATCGCGCGCGCCCTGCGCGATGGCAGCGCGGCGAAGACCGCGACGCTCGCCGGGCACTTCGATCACATGGCGCCGGAGCAGGCCGCGGCCGGCGCCCTCGACGAGCGCACCGATCTCTTCTGCGTCGGCATCCTGCTGTGGGAGATGCTCACCGGCGCGCCGCTGTTTCGCCGCGGCAACGACGCGGCGACCTTGCACGCTGTTGCCCACGCGCCCATCGCAGCCCCATCGACGGTGGACGGGTCGTTGGCGCCCTTCGACGCGCTGTGCGCCAAGGCGCTCGCACGCGATAGGACGGCACGCTTTCAAAGCGCGCGGGACATGGCAGAGGCGATTCGCGAGGCGACCGGCGCTGCGGCACCGGACGCGATCACCACGTTCTTGGCGGCGCTGCCCGCTCCGTCTCAGGGATCGACCGGCGCCGCTGCGGCCTCGGAGTCGCTGTCGTCGACGACGGCTGCAACCGGTGGCGCCAGCTCCGCGGAGCCGACCGTGCCGGGCCGACCGCCGGGTGAGCGCGACACGGCCACGACCCTGGTAGGTCCCGCGCGCATCGCCGATGTCGATGACGTCAACCGGGACACCACGATCCTCGACGGCCGCTCCGAGAGCTGACGAAGCGCACCGCGAGCACGGCTGCGGCATCCGCCGGTTGGAGGAGCGACGCACGCCAGCCGTGGCGGCCCCGATACTCAACCCAGGCGCCGAGCGCCGTCGGACACGGGAGGCCGCGTGCGTCGTGCGTTCGCCCTGCTGCTCGTGCTCGCGCTCGGCTGTGTGCCGAGCGCCGGCTTGGACGACGACGAGCGGCCGGCCGCGTCGAGCAACACCGAGGTGCCACCGCCCACGGCGTCCTTCCGCGACCTCAACGGCGTGCTGTGGTTCTACAACACGGCTGACGGCATCCGCTTCGAGGACATCACCGCGGACCTCGACGACCTGCACGCGCGCGGCATCCGCATCCTCGGCTTCTACGCGCCCTATGACGGCGACCCCGAGAAGTGGCTCGGCTGCGATCCGCTCGACTTCTATCGGGCGCCGCCGCAGAGCGGCACGGAGGACGACTGGCGCGCCCTGGTCGGCGCCGCACACGAGCGCGGCATGCGAGTGGTCGCCTACTTCGTCAACATCTACGTCGACCGCGCGTCCGAGCTCTTCGTGAGCGCCGAGCGGCAGTTCGCGGCCGGCGATCGCACGTCGCGCGAGGTCGACGCCTTCACCTGGACCGACGACCCCGCAGCACCGCTGCCCGAGCCGGCCGCCGGGCCGAGCGCTTGGCAGCGCAGCGACGTCGCGGGGGCTTGGTACTGGTCGCTGTGGGGCGAGGCCGGGCTCGATCACACGCGAGCGGGTGCGCTCGACGAGATCGAGCGGTTCGAGCGCTTCTGGCTCGACACGGGGCTCGACGGCTTCATGTTCGACGCCGCGTTCGTCGACCCGGCGTTTCGGCGCGCGATGGTGGAGCTGCCGACGACGCACTCGGCGAGCGACAAGTGGTTGACCTTCGAGTCGACGGAGGCGGAGCACGCGGACGCCTACGATGCCTTTGGGCTGACGTCGTGGTTCAACCTCTACGACGAGGACTGCGAGAACGACTACGCGCTCGTGGCCTTCGGTGACTGGACGATCGGGGACCTGGAGCAGGGCCTCGCGCACGCGGACCACGCGCGACAGCTCGGCAAGCTGACGCACGCGTGGAGCATCTGGCAAGACGGCGAGTGTCCCGAGTACCCCGACGAGGAGCGCATGCGCGTGCAGGAGGCCGCCTTGCTCGCCGGCGCGGGCATCACCTATGGCGCCCCGCACTCCGAGCAGTACCAGGCGTGGGCACCAACACTGCGGGCCGACTGGGAGCAGGTGCTGATCACCGTCGCCGCCAACCCGGCGCTATTCCCGTCAGCGTCGCGGGCGCGCGTGCCGGCAGGCTCGGACCCCCAGAGCTATGCGATGCTGCGCACGGCGAGCGACGGCTCGCAGACGGCCTTGCTCGTCTACAACCTGCAGGACGTCGCGGCGCAGCTCGACGTCGATCTGACGGCGACCGACGTGCTCGCGCAACAGCAGCCGCTCGATCTGTACGCCGGCGCAGCGAGCGCGGCCATTCTCGACGCGCACTACCTCGTCGAGTTGCCCCCGTGGGGCTTCCAGCTGCTCGAGGTCGCGACCGAGTAGCCGCGCCGCGACGGTCGCTACGGCGATCGACCGACAACGGCCGCCGACCGCCGCGATCCGCGCACCGATAACACTCCTCGGGAGGTCCGCATGCGACCAACGACGCTCTTCCTCGGCATCGCTTCGCTGGCGCCGGCGCTGCTCGGCGGCTGCCTCGCCGATGTGGGTGCCGACGCTCGCTCCGCCCGCGCGCTGGCGGTGGTCGGTGGCAGCGCCGTAACGGATGACGGCGCGGTCGGCCCCACGGTGTCTCTCTTCTTCACCGACATGGGCGACTCCGGCTGCACCGGCACGCTGGTGGCACCGCGCGTGGTGGCCACCGCAGCGCACTGTCTCGCCGGCGTGGACGCCTCCATCCTCGAGATCGTGACCGGCGCCGTGCGCCCCGCGGATGCCGACGCCTCCCATCACCACGCGGTCGCGTCGCTGACGCCGCACCCCGAGTTCACCGAGCGCGGCTTCCCCACCGAGGATCCCGCCGGGCTCTCGGACGAGCGCGACATCGGCGTGGTGGTGCTGGCCGCCGACGTGCCGGGAGTGACGCCCGCGCCGGTGCTGAGCCAGCCGAGCTTCGATGTCGTGCTCACCGAAGGCACCGACATCGTGCTCGCCGGCTTCGGCCTCACCGCCGACGACGCGAGCGCCGGCTACGGCCAGCTCAACGTCGCCACCGCGCCGTTTTCGCGCCGCTCTGCCTCGGAGATGCTGGTGGGCGGCCCGGGCCTGCCGGACACGTGCAACGGCGACTCCGGCGGGCCGGCCTATGTCGAGGTCGACGGCGTCATGCACCTGGCCGGCATCACCTCGCGCGGCTCCTGGCTCGGCGACGGCTCGTGCGGCAACGGCGGCATCTACACGCTGTTCGGAGCGTTCGCCGACTTCGTCGCCGAGGCGAGCGGCGGCGCGTGGAGCGGTGAGAGCGGCAGCGTCGACCTGCCGCCACCCCCGCCGCCGCCGGAGAACCCGGCGTCGTGCGCGGGCTCGTGCGAGGTCGGCGTGTCGTACGACGGCTCCTGCTACTGCGATCCGCTGTGCGAGGTGAGCGGCGACTGCTGCGCGGACTTCCGGCAGGCCTGCCCCGCGGTGGGCTCGTGGACCTGCCCAATCGAGGACCTCGATGACGAGGAGTGCGACTGCGGCTGCGGCCTGCCGGATCCAAGTTGCGCGGAGGATGCCTGTGTCGCGCCGCCCGACGCTGACCCGGCCGACGAGCCAGACGACGCGGCCGGCGACGCGAACGCCGACGACAGCGGCGACAACGAGCCGCCCCCTGCGCCGACGGGCTGCGCCGCCGGTGGCGCGCCGCTGCCGCCGGCGCTCGTGTTGGTGCTGCTGCACATCCGCCGGCGGCGCTCCTGTCACGGACCGAATTGACGCAGCACGCCTGACGCGCGACACCTGGGCGGGGGTGTCCATGCGGGTGCTGGTCGTCGACGACGATGCGGACTTCCGATTCCTGGTCGGCAAGGCGCTGCTCGCTCACGGCCACGCTGTCGACGAGCTTCCCTCGGCCTTCGGGCTGGTGAACACGGTCGCCGCCATCGGCGCCGACGTGGTCGTGCTCGATTGCGGCTTGCCCGGCCTCTCCGGAACCGGCGCACTCGAGCTGCTGGCGCGCGATCGACGCACGCAGCACGTGCCGGTGCTGCTGGTGAGCGCGGCGGCCTCCGAGCAGGCGCGCGCCATGGCGTCGCTGCACGGCAACGCCCAGTTCGTCGAAAAGGGGCTGCGGCTCGGGCGCCTGGTGCAACTCGTGGAGGGCATGCCGGCGCGCACTTCAGCGGCCGCGCGAGAGCGCAGCCGGACCTGACACCGCGCCCGCCTCACACGAGCGAGCGCGCGATGATCTCCTTCATGATCTCTGTCGTGCCGCCATAGATGCGCTGCACGCGAGCATCGAGGTACGCCTTCGCGATCGGGTACTCCATCATGTACCCGTAGCCGCCGAAGAGCTGCAGACAGCCGTCGACCACGCGCCCGAGCATCTCGCTGCACCAATACTTGGCCATGCTGCCCTCGACGGTGAGGTTCTCCCCCTGCTCGAGGCGGCGGATGCAGTCGTCGACGAAGACGCGGCCGAGCTTGATCTCGGTGGCCATCTCGGCGAGCCGGAACTTGGTGTTCTGGAACGCCGAGATCGGCTTGCCGAAGGCCTTGCGCTCTTTGCAGTACTCGATGGTGTGCGCGAGCGTCTCCTCGGCGCCGGCCACGTTGGCGATGGCGATGATCAAACGCTCCTGCGCGAGCTGGCGCATCAGGTAGAGAAAACCCTGCCCGATCTCGCCGAGCAGGTAGCTCTTGGGTACCCGGCACTCCTCGAAGTGCATCTCCGAGGTGTCCTGCGCATGCATGCCGATCTTCTCGAGCCGCTTGCCGCGCACGAAGCCCTTGGCCGAAGACGGCACCAGGAACAGGCTCATGCTCTGCCAGCCGGTCGCAGCGTCCTGTCCAGGGATCTCGGTGCGGCAGGCGACGATGGTCAGGTCGCAGAGCTGACCGTTCGAGATGAAGGTCTTGCTGCCGTTGATGACCCACTCGTCGCCGTCGAGGCGCGCCTTGCACGTCATCGCCTGCAGGTCGCTGCCGGTACCCGGCTCGGTCATGGCGATGGCGCCGATGATCTTGCCGGTCGCCATGCCGGGCAGCCATTGCTTCTTCTGCTCGTCGCTGCCGAAGTTCTCGATGTAGGGCACCACGATGTCGGAGTGGAGCGAGAAGCCCACGCCGGACGCGTGCGCCCGGCTGGTCTCTTCCTGCACCACGGCGGCGTAGCGGAACGGCAAGGCGCTGCCGCCGTACTCCGTGGCCGTCGGGATGCACAGGAAGCCCGCGGCGCCCGCCTTCTCCCACAGGGAGCGCGGCACCATGCCCTCGTGCTCCCACTGCGCGTGGAAGGGCTTGACCTCTTTGTCGAGGAACTTCTTGAACGCGTCGCGGAAGGTCCTGAGATCGTCGTCGTACATGGACTCGTGCATGGCTCGAAACTCCCTCAGCCCT
Organism: Deltaproteobacteria bacterium; assembly: GCA_016177705.1. Taxonomy (GTDB): domain Bacteria; phylum Myxococcota; class UBA727; order UBA727; family VGSZ01; genus JACOUT01. The sequence continues at coordinate 382,846 of JACOUT010000004.1, read as the reverse complement.
TCGCGTGGAAGCGCTTGCCGTTCTTGGCCTGATCGACGAGCAGCTCGGCCGGCTTGAAGCGCTTGCCGTACTTGGCGGCGAAGCGCTCGAGCGTCGACACCACGGTGGAGGCGCCCACCGCGTCGACGTAGCGGAACGGCCCGCCGGTCATGGGCGGGAAGCCGAGGCCGAAGACCGCGCCGGCGTCGCCGTCGACGGCGTTCTCGAGGATGCCCTCCTGCAGGCACTGCACCGCCTCGTTGACCATGCGCAAGCCGATGCGCTCCTGCAGCTCGCGCTGGTCGACGTCCTTCTTGCTGCCGTGCTTGACGCCGTGCCGCTCGAGGATGGCGAGCGCGCCCGGGTTGTAGGGCTTGTCCTTCTTGCCCGCGCCCATCGCCTTCTCGACGATGGCGCGCGCCTTCTCGACCGGCGACTGCTTGTGCTTCTCGTACATGAAGAAGCCCTTGCCGCCCTTCCTGCCGGTGAAGCCCTCCTTGACCATGGACTCGAGCGCGCTCCGATCGCGCGGGCCGAAGCGCGGCTCGAAGAACGGCGCCATGTCCTTGGACACGTGCGCGGCGACGTCGATACCGACCTCGTCGAGCAAGGTGATGGGCCCGACCGGGAAGCCCCACTGGCGCATCGCGTGATCGATGACGTGCAGATCGACACCCTCGAGCGCGCACTGCGCGGCCTCGTCCATCAGCGGGCCGAGGATGCGGCTCGTGTAGAAGCCGGGGCCGTCGTTGACCACGATGACGGTCTTGCCCTGCCTGATGCCGACGTCGACCGCGAGCGCCTTGGCCTCCTTGGAGGTGCCCTTGTGCACGATGATCTCGAGCAACGGCATCTTCGGCACCGGCGAAAAGTAGTGCATGCCGATGATGTTCTGCGGCCGCTTGCTCGCTTCCGCGAGCTTGGTGATGGGCAGCGCCGACGTGTTCGAGGCGATCACGCAGTCGGCGCGCACGTTGTCCTCGAGCTCCTTGATGAGCTTGTGCTTGAGCGCCAGGTCCTCGAACACCGCCTCGATCACCAGCTCACAGGCCTCGAAGCCGCGGTAGTCGATCTTCGGCACCACGCCGGAGAAGGTGCGGTCGCGCTCGAACGGCGTCATGGCGTGCGAGCGCACGCGCTTGTCGAAGTCGCCCCAGATGGCCTTCTGGCCGCGCGCGAGCGCCTCGGCACTCACGTCCTTCAACAAGACGCGCACGCCCTTTTGCACCGTCACCTCGGCGATGCCGGCTCCCATCAGGCCGGCGCCGAGCACGCCCAGGGTGTTCACCTGCGTGGCGGCCTTGCCGAAGCGGTTCTTCTTGAGGGCGGTCTGGGCAAAGAACAGCGTCATCAGGGCGGCGGCCTCTTTCGACATCACCAGCTCGCCGAAGCGGCGGCTCTCCTCGGCGTAGCCCGCCTCGAGCCCCTTGCCGGCGCCCGCCTCGACGACGTCGATGATGGCGAGCGGCGCCGGGTACAGGCCGCCCGTCTTCTCCATCACCATTTGCCGCGCCTGACGGAACAGGATGGCGCGACCCGCGGGGTTGTCCTCGAGCGCGGCCTCGGTGGCGCGCTCGGGCAGCTTCTTCTTCGGTTGCTGGTGCGAGATCTCGCCCTTGATGAGCCGCTTGCACGTGGTCACGGCAGCGTCTTCCAGGCCGTAGGGCACGGTGACGGCGTCGACCAAGCCCATGCGCTTGGCTTTGCGTGCGCGCACGTTCTTGCCGGTGAGCATCATGTCGAGCGCGGCCTGAATGCCGACGAGCGCGGGCAGGCGTTGCGTGCCGCCGCCGCCCGGCAGCAGGCCGAGCATCACCTCGGGGAGCGACAGCACCGTCTTCGGGTGGTCGGTGGCGATGCGGTAGTGGCACGCGAGCGCGATCTCGAGGCCGCCGCCCATGCAGGCGCCGCTGATGGCGGCGACGATGGGCTTCTTGCTCTGCTCGAGCAGGCTGAGCTGCTGCTGCATCTCGCGCGACAGGCGCTCGACCTCGGCGGGGCTCTTCCTGGTCTGGATCATCGAGATGTCGGCGCCCGCGATGAAGTCGGGCTTGCCGCTGATCAAGACCGCGCCCTCGATGGCCGGGTCCGACGCCACGCGCTCGAAACACACCGAGAAGCCGTGCTTGGTCTTCTCCGACAGGGTGTTTTGCTTCTCGCCGGGGACGTCGATGGTGATGACGGCGACGTTGTCGACGACCCTGAGGGTCAGTGCCTCGGCGGCGCCGTGCGGCTGGCCGTTCACCGGCGCGCCCTCGCCGCTCTTCTTCGAGGACGTAGCGGTCGTGCCGGAGGTGGTGCTGGAGGTCATGGTGGTCTCCGTTCAGCGCGAGGCGTTGGGGTTCTCGAGGAGGATGGCCGAGCCGTGCCCGCCTGCCGCGCAGCCGGTGACGATGGCGTAGCGCTCGCCGCTCACCTGCAAGCGACGCGACGCCGTGGACAACAGGCGTCCGCCGGTGGCGCCGAAGGGGTGGCCGATGGAGAGCGAGCCGCCCCACGGGTTGACGCGGTCGAGCGGGATGTCGATGGGCGCCAGGCGCACGCCGACGCGCTCCTCGAGGAACTTCTTGTCGGCGAGCAGCTTGAGGTTGGCGACCACCTGCGCGGCGAAGGCCTCGTGGATCTCCCAGACACCGACGTCGCGCGCCTGCAGGCCGTTTCTCTCGAGCAGCAGCGGCACCGCGAGCGCGGGGCCGGCGAGCAGCTCCTCGAGCGGATCGCCGGCGGCGTAGACGTAGTCCCTGACGATGGCGCGCGCCTTGAGGCCGAGCTTGTCGCAGCGCTCCTTGGCGACGAACAAGACGGCGCTGCCGCCGTCGGTCAAGAAGCTCGAGGAGCCGGCGGTGATGAGGCCGAACTGCTTGTCGAAGGCGGGCCGCAAGCCGGCGAGCGTCTCGACGGTGGTGTCGCCGCGCGGGCCGTCGTCTTCTTTGACGAGCTCCATCTTCGGCGGCACCGGCACTGCCACCACCTCGTCGGCGTAACGGCCTTCCTTCCAGGCGCGCGCGGCCAGCACGTGGCTCCTCGCCGCGAACTCGTCGCTCTCCTTGCGCGACACGCCCACGCGCTTGGCGAAGCGCTCGCAGCTCTCGCCCATGGTGAGCCCGGTCGAGAACTCGGCGGCCGAGGGGACGTCGGGGATGAGGTCTTCGGGGGAGAGCTCCTTGACGATCTCGAGATAGCCTTTGGCGCCCTTGGCCTTTTGCGACTTCACCAGCGCCTGGCGCAGGTTCTTCGACAAGCGGATGGGCGGATCGGAGAGGCTCTCGGCGCCGCCCGCAATGGCCACGTCGACGCGGCCGAGCTGGATCTGATCGACCACCGTGGTGGCGGCCACGTTCGCCGAGATGCAGGCGAGCGTGGTGGTGAAGGCCGGCGTGGTGCTCGGCATGCCGGCGCCGAGCATGGCCTCGCGCGCCAGGTTCGAGGTGCGCGGGTCCTGCACCACCGTGCCCATGCTGACGAGGTCGACCTGCTTGGGATCGAGGCCGGTCTTGGCGAGCAGGCCGGCGATGGCGGCGCGGCCGAGCTCGTAGGCCATCAGCTCGGACCAGACGCCGTTCGAGCGCGCGAAGGCGGTGCGCGCGGCGTCGACCAGCACGGCCTCACGGCCAGCGGCGGGGGTGGGCGGCTTCTTGGGCATGGTCGCTCCTCGGGTGACACGGTCCACGTGTGACGCACTGTGCTAGCAGCTTTGACTCGGATGTCAATCCGACCTTGATACCGGAGTCAACCGAGCGCCGTCGGCACGAGCGGCAACGCCGGATCAGCGCAGCCAGAGGTCGAGGTGGATCACCTCGAGATCCTCGTTGGCGCTCGGGCTGTTGGCCATCAGGCGTAGCTCGATCACCTCGAGCGCGGCGCCGCTCGCGAGCGCGGCGAAGGCCGGCTCCGACTCCGCCGCGCCGACGCAGCTCTGGTCGCCGATGTCGAGCCCGTCGAACAGCGGATCGGTGATGTCGAGAAAACGCTGTGTCGGATCGGCCGGGTTGACGGAGGCGGCCGCCGCCTCGCAGCGGTAGCTCGTGCCCACGAAGGCCGGCGCCGGCGCGCCGCCGGCACACGGGCACTCGGCGGTGGCGTCCGCGAGCTGAAACGCGTCGGTCAGCCCGTTGGCGAACGAGAAGAGGTGGCGCCGCGGCGTTCCGACGCTGATGGCGAGGCCGTCGAGGTAGATGCCGTCGAGGCCGCCGACACCGTCGCGGAAGCCGTCGGAGGCGCCGTAGGCGAGGGCGCGCACGGCACCACGCGCCTCGGCGAACGCCACCGGTGCCGGCACGGTGGTGGCTGACGAGCTGCCCTCGGTGGCGGTGACACGGCGGCAGCCTCGCGTGCCTCGCTCCCACCCCGAGGGGCACGCGTCGTCCTCATCGAAGCGAAGCGCGAGCGTCCAGCCGCCACCGTCGCTGGTCATGTCGCAGTCGACGGCGGTGACGATGCCGTTGATCAGGATGTCGTAGCGGCCGCTCGCCGCAGCGGGATCTGCGGTCAGGATCTCGAGGCAGCTTTGGCGCGGTCGTGGGTCGCCCTCGCCCTCACCCTCGCCCTCACCCTCGCCCTCACCTTCGCCCTCACCCTCGCCCTCACCTTCGCCCTCACCTTCGCCCTCACCCTCGCCCTCACCTTCACCCTCACCTTCACCCTCACCTTCACCCTCACCTTCGCCCTCACCTTCACCCTCGACGAGCGCGCCGCAGACGCCGTCGTAGCATCGCTCCGAGCCAAGGCACTGGTCGTCGGCGTTGCAGCGTCGCGCTGCAGTGGAACACCCCTGCGCAACGACGAGGAGCACGAGCAGGCTTGCCGTCATCGCAGCGCGCACGCGCCGATGTTGCCACGTTGGCGCGCGCTCCTCACGGCGCGCCCGAAAGCGAAGGTCAGGAGCCGCGCATGCGGTAGATCCTCGTTGCCTGCCGCGCCGCGTCATGCTAGATTGACATTCGAGTCAATCACCTGGCAACGGTGCGCACCTGCGGGCGTACCTCGAGGAAACGATGTCGAAGACGCTGCACTACAAGTCGAACCTGCGTGACGTGATGTTCAACCTGTTCGAGGTGCTGCACATCGAGCGCGACGTGCTCGGCAAGGGCCAATACGCCAACCTCGACGAGGCCACCGCCAGGGACACGCTGCAGCAGCTCGAGACCATCGCCACCAACGAGCTGGCCACCAGCTTCGTCGAAGGCGACCGCACTCCGCTCAAGCTCGACCCGGCCACCGGCACCGTCACCGTGCCCGAGGCCATCAACCGCTCGCTCAAGGCCTGGTTCGACGGCGGCTGGAACCTCTACGAGGTGCCCGAGCGCCTGGGCGGCATCGGCGCGCCGCCGTCGATGTACTGGGCCGGCATGGAGCTGATCGCGGGCGCCAACCCGGTGGTGACCTTCTATCTGTTCGGCTCGTTCATGGCGCGCGTCATCGACGGGCTCGGCACACCCGCGCAGAAGGCGCGCTACGTCAAGCCGATGCTCGACGGCCAGTGGGGCGGCACCATGATGCTGACCGAGGCCAACGCCGGCTCCGACGTCGGCGAGGGCACGTCCCGCGCCAAGCACGTCGGCGGCGACGTCTGGGAGCTGACCGGCAACAAGATCTTCATCACCAACGGCGACTTCGACTACGCCAAGAACATCGTGCACCTGGTGTTGGCGCGCCCCGAAGGTGCTGCCGGCGGTACCAAGGGCCTGTCCTTGTTCATCGTGCCCAAGTTCTGGGTCAAGGAAGACGGCAGCATCGGCGAGCGCAACGGCATCAAGGTCACCGCCATCGAGAAGAAGATGGGCATCAAGGCCTCGGCCACCTGCACCATGGAGATGGGCGGCGACGTGCCGTGCCGCGGCCTCTTGATGGGCGAGGTGCATGACGGCATTCGCCAGATGTTCAAGGTCATCGAGAACGCGCGCATGACCATCGGCGTCAAGTCGATGTCGACGCTGTCCTCCGCCTACCTGAACTCGCTCGAGTACGCGCGCGACCGCGTGCAGGGCCCCGACCTGACCAAGGCGACCGACAAGACCTCGCCGCGCGTGCAGATCATCAAGCACCCCGACGTGCGGCGCATGTTGATGATGCAGAAGTGCTACGCCGAGGGCATGCGCGCGCTCGTGTTCCACGCGGCGCACTTGCAGGACCAGATCGAGCTGAAGGGCGGCCACGGCAGCCCCGACGCCCGGGAGCTCGAGAAGGTGAACGACCTGCTGTTGCCCTGCATCAAGGGCTTCAGCAGCGAGAAGGTCTACGAGCTGCTCGGCTCCTGCTCGCTGCAGGTGTTCGGCGGCTCCGGCTTCACGCAGGATTGGCCCATCGAACAGTACGTGCGTGACCAGAAGATCGACTCGCTCTACGAGGGCACCACACACATCCAGGCGCTCGACCTGATCTTCAGGAAGATCGCGCGCGACGGCGGCCAGACCATGATGGGCCTGCTGCAACAGGTGCAGGCGCTCGCCGAGAGCAAGGAGGGTGGCGACGCGCTCGCCGCCGAGCGCGAGGCGCTCGGCAAGGCGCTCGGCCAGCTCCAAGGGATCTTCGGCGTCATGATGCCGCGCATGGGCGAGTCGCTCTACCACGTCGGTCTGGTCGCCAACCGCATCCTGTTCGCGCTCTCCGAGGTGTTGATCGGCTGGCAGCTCGTCAAGCACGCCGCGGTCGCGCACAAGAAACTCGCCGAGGCGGGGCCGGACAAGGCGTACTTCCAGGGCAAGATCGCGTCGGCGAAGTTCTTCGCGAAGGAGTGCCTGCCGAACGTGGCCTTGCACAAGAAGGTGGTCGAGAGCACGGACCTGTCGTTGATGGAGCTGCCGGAAGAGGCGTTCTAGGGCGCGGGATTCGATCGCGCAGGAGACGCGCCCGTCGAGGCGGGGCTCGCCAACGCTTCGGCGTGGCGCGGCCTTCAGGCACGTGCGGCTTCGCGAGGCGGTTGTTGTTGTCTCGGCGGCTTGCTGCCGCTGTCACACCGTGCGCTTTTGGCGAACCCCGCCCCGCCGGGCGCTTCTCGCGTGGCGTCCGCGAGGGGTGGGGTGGTACCGGCCGGCGGCCGTGCGCGGGCGGATCTCCTCCCCCGCCCCACATGCGCTCCCCGTCAGCACCGCGTCCGAACGCGGCCACGCGCCCCTGCGGCGACCGTGGTCACACATCAGCACCAGCCGTTTTCCGCCAACCGCCGCTGCCGGGTCGATAGGGGCGAACGGAGGAAACACACCATGTTGAAGAACCTTGCTCTTGCGCTCCCCCTCATCCTCGCGGCCACTGCCTGCGGCAACCGCGCCGACATGTTCACCAGCGTGCTCCCCAAGAAGGACCACGTGAAGATGAACGTGCCGTCGAACAACCAGGCGCTCGCGGCCGGTGATCAGTCCGAGCTGTACCTCGCCACCCTCGGCATCTCGACGTCGGTCAACGGCGGCGTGCTGTGGGCCTTCGACGTCATCGACATGATCATCGGCATGCCGCCGACCACGCTCGACGAGGACCAGGCCGTGTGGGGCCCCTCCGAGCCGCGCGGCCTCGAGCGCCTCTCCTATCGCTTCACCGTCAACCGCGTCGAGGAGGGCCACTTCGCCTACAAGCTCGAGGCGCGCTTGAAGGAGAACACCGAGGAGAGCGACTTCGTCATCGTGTTCGACGGCGAGGCCTTCCCGGGTGAGGACGACCGCGGCACCGGCACGCTCAACTACCACCTCGGCTCGCGCCGCAACCTCGTGATCGCGCAGTGCGACCTGATCGGCGAGATCCACGTCGAGTACGACACCACCACCGAGCCGCGCATGCTCGACGTCGTGCTCGAGGGTGTGGCCGACGAGTGCCAGGGCGAGGAGCCGACCGACGCGCACTACATCTACACCGAGGCCGAGGACGCGTCGGGCAGCATGGACTTCGCGGTGCGCAACAACATCCACAAGCCCGAGGAGAACAAGCCCCAGGAGGAGATCTTCGCGGTGCGCTCGCGCTGGCTCAGCACCGGTCAGGGTCGCTCGGACGTGCAGGTGAGCGAGGGTGAGATCCCGGCCGACCTGGCGACGTACATCCCCGGCACCACCGCCACCTCGGTCGAGATCGTCGAGTGCTGGAGCGACGTGTTCGTGGTCGACTACACCGACACCAACCCCGACGAGCTCGAGCCCCACCTCAACCACGAGGAGAGCGGCGACGCCTCGCTGTGCGCCTTCGCCGACGCCGAGTTCGCCAGCCTGTGAACGAGTGAGTGGTTGAGCGGTGCGCCGACTGGCGTACCGGATCGACAGCGACGCGGCGCCCCCCGGGGCGCCGCGTCGCGTTTTTCGGAGCGAACGTGCTCTTCGGCACGGCCTGGTAGCACGAAGTGGTTAGGCTGCCGCTCGGAGGGAAGCAGCATGACCACTCGCCGTGAGTTCCTCGTGGTCGTCGGTGCCGCCGTGTCGGCCGGCGCCGTCGTGCCCGCGTGCGGGGCGCCCGACGGACCCGTCGACGCCGGCAACGTCGCCGACATCGCCGAGGGGCAGGTGATGAAGGTCGTTGGCGGCGGCGTACTCCTCGGGCGCGATGCGGGCGGCCTGTACGCCATGACGTCGTTCTGCACGCACCTCGGCTGCGATCTCACCGAGTCGGGGGGCGTGGTCGGCGAGGACGGCGTCATCACCTGCGGCGCGCCGTGCGGCCACGGCTCGCGCTACGACTTCGACGGCAACGTGCTCGGCGGGCCTGCGGCCAACCCGCTCAAGCACTGGCTGCTGACGGTGGCCGACGACGGCGCCATCACCGTCGAAGTGGGGTCCGAGGTCGATGCCGCAGAGCGGGTCATTGTCGCGTAACGCTGGCGCCGGGCGCATGCCCCGCCAAACGGTCGCTCGCCACGCTAGAAGGATCCGGCAGGCCGCGCGAGGCGGGCCGCCACAGGAGCCACCGTGAACACGACACCGCTCGGCAAGGTGAAGGACGCTGCAGCCGCGTGGGCGCGCGCCAACAACACCGACCTCCAGGCGCTCGCGCCGGAGCAGAAGAAGGAGCTGATCGCCGACGTGGCGGCGAGCACCAAGGTGCCCGCGATCGACGTCACGGCGGTGCTGGTCGGCGTGTGGGCAGAGGTCAACGAGTCGCGCGGCCTCGGCGTCACCAAGATCGTCGGCGAGGGCAACCAACAGGCCGGCGCGGGGCACAAGCCGCTGATCTCGGCGAACCACATGGCGCCCACGGGCGTGCGCATCGCCAACGTCACGCTGGGCAAGGTGCACACCTGGAACGCTCCGCCGGCAGACACGCCCGCCCGACAGAAGTCCGACGCGGCGCTCAAGCTCGACAAGGCGGGCAACCACGGCGGTGCCATCCGCTTGTATGAAGAAGCCATGGCGCTCGATCCTGCCGATGCCCGCATTCGCACGCGCCTCGGCCTGGCGCACAAACACCTCGGCAACACGCTCGAGGCCAAGCAGGCGCTCGCCGTGGCGCTGGCGCTCGATCCCGCGTTCCCGCCTGCGCACTACAACGTGGCCTGCATCGCCGCGCTCGAAGGCGACCGTGAGACCGCGGTCAAGCACCTGCGCGAGGCGCTGCGCGCGGACAAGGATGCGTTCATCACCATGGCCGCCGGTGACAAGGACTTCGCCCGCCTCGGCGGGGGTGACGCCGTCGTCAAGCTGGCGCTCGAGTGGGTGCATTAAACGCGCTCGATCGGCGGGCCCGGCGCCCCCACGGGCACCGCACCGCGTTTCCCGCATCAGCTCGCTTCCACGTTTGACCCGACAGCCGGAAGCGCCTACGCTTTCATCACTGGGGGTGATGATGGACGAGCGTACAATGCAGGCCATCGGCGTCTGCCGACGAGCCGAGCGCACTGGTCGAGGGGGGGGGAGACAACCTCCTCCCCGTCATCTTGTTCCTTCTTATGGGCGCAGGCTGTAGTGCGGAGGCAGATCCCGCACTAGCAAGCGCTTCGCAGACGGAGGCGCTCACCGCAGGTGCTTCGGCAGGCGACGATTCTGGACCGGAGCTAACCGCGTTTCGGGCGCGCGTGGTGGCCGACAGCTTGGCGAGTAGCGCGGCGACGGGGACATTCACAATCGAGATCGCCAGTCAGATCGACCGGGAGACCGAGGCGGTGCTCGAGGTCCGCGCCCTGGACGAGACGCAGCAGGCGCAGGTCACCATCTCGCTGGGCGCGCTCGGCGCCAACGAGGCGCGCGCGTTCACGATTCCGCTCGCCAGTATCGGGCTGCGGCGTGCCTCGCTGCGGGTCGGCGGCGCGCTCACCTTGATGCCGAAGCTGCGCGACACCGACGGGTTGCTGACCCCGCGGCAGGATGGCCCACTCGTCGTCGGCTACCACTTCGAGGGACCGACCCTGCGGGTCTACGATGTGGCCACCAGGACACTGGCGTTCGCCGGTGGCCGCCTCGACGGCACCCCAAACGACGGCGTCATCCTCAGCCCGGCACGAGTCGTGCCGCGTGCGGCCCCGGTGCCCGGTGAGGACGACGGCGAGCCCGACCCCGATCACGCGCTCGCGATGGAGGCACCATGACCCGGTACCTGGTACTCCTTGCGGTCATGCCGTCGCTCTGCTCGAGCGCGGCCTCTGCGTACACCGCGCAGGCGTGCGTCAAGATCCAAGTCACCTACACGGACTCCGACCCCACTTGGACGCTCACCAATGGCGTCAAGGAGGACAACTGGAAGGAGCAGACCCGGCTCCGCCCCCCCTACGGTGCCAGCTACCTGATCACGAGGGGAGGGACGGCGGTGGCGTCGGGGAATCTCGGCGACGGCTTCGCCCCTGGCGTGCCCGCGGGTTGCACGGCGAACTTTGAGGTTCCGGCGTCCGTTACCCACATCATGTGGGTGTGGAGCGAGGGCTTGGTTCAATCGAACCACCTGGTGTCGCAGGCGCCCAACCGCTCGTCGCGGATCGCAGCCGCGACCTTCATTCCAACGGCAACGCCGTTCGACGTCAACATCACGCTGGTCGGGTCGGATGACCATGACACCGAGGTGCTGTCCGACGTGTTCTACGCATACGTCGCCGGGAGCTATGCGTTGTTCCGACATGCCGGTGGCGAGGTCGGCAACTGGTACTACTACTATCGGTGCGATTGCGCGGTGAGCGGCAGTTCGTGCGTCGTAGCAGGGAACCAGTATGGGGACTGCTCCTGCGCCGGCACCCCTCCCGACGGCTGCTATGTCGAAGGCGGCAACAAGACCAACCAATCGTTGACGAATCCGGACGGCACTTGGTGGGTCTCCTCGATGAAACCCGAGGGAGACAACACCAAGTTCATGCTCATTCATGAGCTTGGGCATCAGCTCGCGCACTCCATCACGAATGGCAACGCGAACGGCGGAAACTGCAACTACGCCGGCGGCCACCCATGCGACGCCGCTGGCTCCGGCGCGCATGCGATGTGGAGCGTAGAGAACGCGAACTGCGCGTACGATGAGGCGTTTGCCAACTTCTACTCCGCCGACGTGTGGAACAGCCACAGCCAGCAGGACTGCGCGTACAAGTACTCCCTGTGGAACATTGACACACAGTACACTTGGCAACTCCGGCACGGGCCGATGATCGACTGCGCTGCAGATGACGGGCCCGACCCCGGGACCGCGCGCGACGACTTTACAAACGGGCAGAACGCCGAGGCGGCGCATCCCATGGAAGCGTCGTGGTTCGACAAGTGCCCCGACCCCTCGATGAGCTACGTCAGCACGGAGGTTGACTGGACCCGCGTGTTCTGGGGCATCCATACGGATGGAGCATCACCGCCGTCGTTTACAGCTATTGGACAATGGCTCCGGGACTGCGGCCCGGTTGGTGTCGACACCGCCTACTGGGACCTCGACGCGTGCGCAGAAAACGCCCCTGGCACGCTCAACGCGAACTGGAACGCAAACGTGCCCGCCACCGGGCACAACATCGACCAGTGAGCTACGCCCGCCGTACCCACCCTGTAGCGCGGTTGCTAGCGGCCGCAGGGCTTTGTGCCTGCCCGTCACCCGCGAATGTAGGGGCAGACGCGGGCGATGCTCCAGGGCATGTCGATGCCGGCACGGTTGACGGTGGCAGCGCGGGAGAAGGAGAAGGAGAAGGAGAAGGAGAAGGAGAAGGAGATGTCGGCGAGGGGGAGGGCGACTGCGGCTTCATCCCAGAAACTCTCGATGACCTCACGAACGAGGATGGCGAGCCCAATTATGCAAATTGCTACTGGGCGAGCTTCTACGACACCTGCGGCCCGGGAAACTGCGTTGACAGCTCGATCGAGCAGGACCTCGTTGACACGGTTCTTTCGATCGCTGCAACGCGCGGGTATCCACCGACTTTGGAATTCACGGACGTCTGGGTCAGTGACGAAGAACAGCTCGCAGGGATCACGCTGACTATCGACTGGCTGTCGACCGGGCGGATTGCGGTTCACGTGCTCCCTGAGCTGCCGGGTGTCATCAACGAGCAGGCTGTCGCCGACGAGATGCCGCTATGGATCCCATCCTCGCTTCCGCCGGCCTCGGAGGTGTGGGCGGCAGTTCGAGCGTGCGATGCCGATGCCGTTCCGTACTTTTGTACCGGCGCCAGCTCGGTACCTGCCTATTACGTCGGCGTGTGCGGCCAGGCGTCGCTATCACTGTGGGACTTCGACATCCCCGGGTCGGGCATGTCCGCGGCGGATTGCTATCCGTCCGACCTACCGTGCTGCGACCCGACCTACCCATGAGGCATGAACGCTGGCTGCGGGCCCGCGGCGCGTGCCCCCTCTGCCAACGTGACCGAGAACCCGGCATGAGCGACATCGTCTGCTACCCCGACGACACACCGTGCTGCGAACCGAGCTACCGCTGAGTCGCCGGCCGATCCGACGATGCGTCGATTCGGCGCACCCGATCGAAAGCAGCGCGGCGCCCCTCGGGGCGCCGCGCCCTATTTCGGCGCTGTGTCGCGCCCGCGCGCTGGCACGCCCGGTGATCCACAGCGGCGCAGGAGGCCCGCCATGTCAAAAGCCGCGCAGATCCACATCACCGATCGCCCCAAGGTCGCCGACGGCTGGCGCGCCGGCCGCCCCGTCGAGGATCCGGACAAGGTCAAGCGCTGGGGTTTCGTCTCGGCCAAGCCCTCCGAGTTCCTGGTGCACGTACGCCGCGGCAGCGTGCTGCCCTCGAGCGGCCAGGGCGCCACCTGCTTCAAGTGGCCGTGGGACTCGGTGGCGGTCATCCCCACCTCGCTGCAGCAGCTTCGCTTCAAGGCCGATCAGGTGACGCTCGAGAAGGTCGGCATCGAGGTCACCGGGCTCGCGGTCTATCGCATCGCCGATCCGCAGATCGCCTATCGCGTGCTCAACTTCTCCTACCCCGAGCGCGCCCAGGAGAAGCTCGAGGAGACGCTCACCTCCATGTTCGTCGGCGCCGCGCGCCGGCTCATCGCCAACCTGACGCTCGACGACTGCCTGCAGAAGCGAAAGAGCGCCATCGCCGTCGAGCTGCTGCACGAGGTGGCCCCCGTCGTGGGCGGCGACGGCCGCCCCGACGACCACACCAACCAGGGCTGGGGCGTGGTGCTCGACACCATCGAGATCCAGGAGGTGCGCGTGCTCTCCGACGCGACCTTCGCGCAGATGCAGGCGCCCTTCCGCGTCGGGCTCGATCGCCGCGCACGCGAGGCGCGCGCCGAGGCCGAGAAGGAGGTGACCGCGCGCGAGGCTGCCTGCCAGCGCGCCATCGAGGAGGCGCGCATCCAGGCCGCGCTGGTCATCGCCGAGAGCAAGAAGCAGCTCGTCGAGCGCGAGCTCGAGATCAAGCGCGAAGAGGAGCTGATCAAGGCGCGCGTGGCCCGCGAGCTGGAGGAGCACAAGCTGCTCGAGGCCGCCGCGCTGCGAAGGCGCCAGCTCGAGATCGAGATCGCCGAGCGCGAGGCGCAGGTGAAGAAGGCGCTGCGCCTGGAGGAGCTGGGCAAGCAGGAGGCGGAAGCGGAGCTGGCCACCTTCGCCGTCTTGGCCGAGGCGGCGCACAAGCGCACCGAGCTCGAGCGCGCGCGCTTCGCCGTCGTCGAGGAGCAGCGGCGCGCCGAGGCCGCGCTCAAGCAGGTCGAGGGTGAGAGCGAGGCCGCCGTGCTGCTCGCCAAGGCCAGGGCCGAGCAGACGGTGGTCGACTCACGCGTGCGCCTGCGCATGGCCGAGAAGCTGCCCGAGCTGGCGAACGCGGTGGGACAGAAGTTCGGCGAGGTCAAGGTCACGCACATCGGTGAGGGCGCGAGCCCGTTCGCGACCGTCGCGCAGGCGGTGGGCGCGGTGCTCGAGCTGGCGAAGAGCGCGTAGCGGCGTTGGCGCCCGCGGCCACACGGCTTGGCCGCGGGCGGTCCGTGGTAGCGTCGGCGCATGCTTCCTCGGGTAGCTCTTCTCGTGCACCTCATGGCGTTGCTCGGTGGCGCCGCCGCCTGTGACCTCGGCGGCGGCCTCGAGGAGGCCGAGATGTGGCAGCAGCTCTTCACCACCTGGAGCTGCGCCGCCGACGGCCGGGCCGACTTTCGCTTCGAGGCCTTCCAGCTCTCCGACTTCGGCTCCGACCACGAGTGGGCCGACCTCGACGGCGGCGAGCGCCTGCCCGCCTACGTGTCGAGCACCGACGCCTACTTGAAGAACGCCGACGACTCGGCGCTGCGCAACTTCGAGCTGGTGCCAAGCGACCCCGACGTGCTCGATCACCTCGAGGAATGGGAGCTGACCGCCGGCGCCGACGCGCCCTATCAGTGCACGACGCCGTAGCGCGCTACTCGCCCGCCACGCGCGCCCGCAGCTGCTCGAACTTCTCGTTCTTGAGGGTGAGCGCGCCGCGCTCGTCGGTGGTGAAGATGCGCTCGAGCAGGAAGCGGTACGACGCTGCGTCCGACACGAAGAACAACGACTGCAGCTCGAAGAACTCGCCGGGCGCCATGCCGACCTCTTTCGCCAGCGCGCGCAGCTCCTTGGCGGCGTCGTCGAGATCGCGGTTGACGTTCCAGTGCAAGGTCTCGCCGATGGCGTCGTTGTCGACCACGGCGCGCATCAACCCGATCTCGCGCTCGCTGAAGCCCAGCTTCTTCGACAGCTCCACCAGCACCGGCGTGGTGAAGGCGTGCTGCATGTTCCTGTCGCCGTGCTCGACCGCCGCGGGCTTGCCGATGTCGTGCAGCGTCAGCATCCAGCGCAGCATGGGCTCGAGGCGCACGCCCGGCGGCGCCTTGACGTCGTGAAACGCACGCTCCTTGGCGTAGCGCTCGATCACCTGCTCGGTGTGGGTGCCAAGCGAGGTGCTCTCCTTGGTTCCCATCCACTCGCGCATGACGTCGGCGCCGCCGAGCTCGTGCATGACGAAGGCGACGGTGGCGCGCGCGTCGAAGGGCTCGGCCTCGAGCACGCGCCACAGGCGCGCGCGCAGCGCGTCGTCGACCGGCACCGCGGTCAGCTCGTCGAGCTTGGCCTTGACCGCGCCCTGCTTGGCGACCACGCCGCGCAGCGCCGACAGGCCGGCCTTGGTGTTGGCGAGCGCCAGCGTGGCGTCGAGCGCGCGCGACTCGAGCAGCGCGGTGCAGGCGGCGAAGTCGGCGTCGGTGACGCGCGTGCCGAAGTCCTGGCGCACGGTGACGCCGATGGCGGTCGACGCCGCCACCAGTGCCTTCACCTCGGCGGCCGACAGCAGCACGCCGACGGTGCTCTCGGTGCGCGCCTTGGCGACGGCGATGGCCGCCGCGCGCTCGGCGTCGTCCTTGACCGGGCGCGACTCGAGCTGCGCGATCAGGTGGCTCGAGAAGCTCTTGAGCACGGCCGCCGGATCGGCGGCGCCGACCTTGCTCATCGGCCGCCCCGCGTCTGCCAACTGCGCACCGAGGCACCGTAGCGGGCGAGGAAGCGGTCGAGCAGCGCGAGGTCGCCACCGACGTCGACGTCGGAGGGGCGCACGGCGCGGCCCTCGATCAGCGCCTCGGCGCTGCGCGTGCCGAGCAGCAGCCACGCGCTGGCCCCTTCCGGGCGCTCGACGTCGAGCCGAGCGCGCACGCCGCCATCGAAGCTGCCCGACCACCAGCGCGCGCCGCCGTCCTGGCGCACGCCGATGGCGACGGTACCGGCGAGCGCGGGGGGGACCGTGCTCTCGAGCACCGCCGCGTGCAGCGCGATCAGGAAGGAGGGCAGCTCCATCGTGGCAACGCTAGCAGGCGTCCCGTGAGGAGGGCACGTGCAGGCGGCACGGTGAGCGCGGGCGCGGGCCGCGCTAGAGTCGCCTGATGACGAGGGTCCACCAGGCGCCGGCCGACCTTGCCGCCAAGCTCAAGAAGCTCGGCCTGTCGTCCTCCGACCTGTCGAGCGCCAAACATGCCGCCAAGGCGGTGCTCGAGACCGGCGGCACCGACCAGACCGCCAAGCTGGTGCGCCACCTCGACGACGACGCGCTCGCCGCCGTACGCGCGCTGCTCGGCCAGGAGCAAGGCGCCATCACCCTCGTGGGCGGCACCGGCGGCGCTGTCCGCAAGGATCTGCTGCACCAGAAGCTCCCCATGACCACCTCGCCCGACGC
Organism: Deltaproteobacteria bacterium; assembly: GCA_016177705.1. Classification (GTDB taxonomy): domain Bacteria; phylum Myxococcota; class UBA727; order UBA727; family VGSZ01; genus JACOUT01. The sequence goes on along the minus strand of JACOUT010000004.1, from coordinate 366,367 downwards.
CGCGCGCGCGCTCGCGCTCTACCGCCCACACGCCAGCTCGGTAGGCCGCGCCTTCGAGCGCTTCCTCATCCACGCGGGGCGGCTGCAGACCGAGCTGGAAGTGAACGCCGACAAGATGCTCGACGACCCCAAGGTCGCCGAGGGCGTGCGCAAGCACCTGTTCATGCTGCAAGGCCTGGTGCGCCTCTACGATGGGCGCGGCCCCGACAAGAAGATGGAGAAGGCCCTCGAGCGCATCAAGCAGCTCGAGGACGCCATCGGCGCCTTTGGCTACGCGTGCGACATGCGCGCTGCCGCCGCGGGCGCCAAGGGAGTGCCGCCCGGGGCCACGGTCCACCTCGAGCGCGCGGTCGCCAAAGCGCGCAACGAGCTTGCGGACCTGGTCGAGGAGTGGCGCCCGGGCAAGGGCGGGCGCAGCGAGCGGCTCGACGACCTGGTCGACACCTTCGCCAAGATCGACTTCGGCAGCGCCAAGGACGACGCGAAGTTCGTGCGCAAGGCGCTCGCGGGCATGTGTCGCGACATCGCCAAGAAGGATCTCGACATGGGAGATCTCGAGGGCGGCGTGCACGAGCTGCGCCGGCAGCTCCGCTGGATCCCCATCACCCTGATCGCGCTCGAGGGCCTGGTCACGCTCGACACCGAAGGGAAGGGGCCCATACCCGCGTTCGAGAAGCTCAAGCAGGATCCGGTGGCGCAAAGCCCGTTCGCTCGCCTGCCCACGACGGACGCCGACCGTGCGCACATCGAGATCCCGTGGACCCTCTTCCTCGCGCTCTCGAAAGCCATCGGCGACCTCGGCAAGATCAAGGACGGCGGCCAACAGATCGAAGGGCTCGAGCAGGCGCTGCACGAAAGCGGCCTGGGCAAAGCGGCGGCGCACGCGGCGGCAGAGCACGGCCTCGGCAAGGAGGGCGGCGCGCGCGCGGTGCACGACGACGCGGCGCGCCTCCACGCCGAGCTGAAGAAGAGCGGCCTGCTCGAGGCGCTCGCCAAGGCCTTCACTGGCTGACGAAACGGCCGCGCGGGCGGCTGCGGTTCACGCCTCTTCGTCGCCCTCGCCCTCGAGCGCAAAATCCTCGTCGGCGTCGGTGTCCGCGTCGGTGTCCTTCTCCGACTCCGCCTCGACGTCGCGCTCGACGGCGTCGAGGTCCTCATCGGACGCGTCGAGGTCGTCGAGGTCGGCGCCGATGCCGAGATCGTCGTCGTCCGCGTCGCCGGCCAACGCCAGCGCCAGCGCGCTCTTGCCCTCGAGCTCGAGGTACTTGGCGCGCTTCTTCTGCATGTTGGTGACGATCTTGGTGACGGTGACGATGTCGCCCGAGAACACGCGATCGACCAGCTTGGTGTCGGCGAGCAGGTGCAGCGCCTCGTCGATGGCCTGCGCGCTCGTCGCCGAGGCGCGGTTGGGGAACAGCGCCTCCCACACGTTGTGGCGCGCGAGCGGCTTCAGGTGCGAGTCCATGAAGCGGCGGAAGTCGGAGCCGGGGCGCAGGTCGAGGCGCTTGCCGCGTCCTTTCTGTGCCCGATAGGTCTCGTAGTACAGCTCGCAGAGGCTGTCGGCGGCCTCTTGTCGCCAGTCGTCATTGTCCTCTCCCGAGGTGGCGCGCGCGCGCTCGTCGTCCTCGAGGAGCTTCTTCCAGTCGATCATCCGTCCGCCTCGCGTCCCCCCACAGGGGAATCCTGCCGCGTGGACTATACCGCCAAGCCGCCCGCGTCGCATGAGCTATCGCGTGTCGGGTTGTCGACGCCGCTCAGAGGGTGCCGGTCGTCAGGCGAGCACGTCCTTCATCCGGTACAGCCCCGGCCGCGCACCGGCCAGGAAGCGCGCCGCCACGAGCGCGCCCTTCGCGAAGATGCCGCGGTCGGAGACCCGGTGGGTCAGCTCGACGCGCTCGCCGTCGACGAACAGGTAGACCGTGTGCTCGCCCACCACGTCGCCGCCGCGGACCGCGCTCACGCCGATCTCGCCGACCGCACGCGGCGCCTCGCCGGTGCGGCCGGTGCGCAAGACCTCACCCTGCCCGCGCGCCTCCGCCACGGCGCGCGCCATCATCAGCGCAGTGCCGCTCGGCGCGTCCTTTTTCTTCTTGTGGTGCAGCTCGACCACCTCGACGTCGGCGCCCTCGAGCGCCACCGCCGCGCGCGCGGCGAGCTGCGCCACCAGGTGCGCGCCCACGCTCATGTTGGCGCTCACCAGCACCGGCACAGCCTTGGCGGCGTCCTCGATGGCCAGCGTATCGTCGGGCGTGAGCCCGGTGGTGCCGACCACCCAGGCGGCGCCGTGCGCTCGGCATGCGTCGGCATGGACGCGGCCGTTGCCCGGCGTGGTGAAGTCGACGACCACAGTGCCGCGCGTCTGGAAGGGCAGCGGCTCGCCGAGCGCCTCACCGAGCGTGGCCTTGACGGTGCGGCCATTTGGGCCGCGCTCGAGCGCGCTGCCGATGTCAGCGCCCACCTCGGGGCGGTCCTTCTTGAGCGTGGCGCCGACGAGCACGCAGCGCTCATCCTCGCGCGCAGCCAACGCCACCAGCCGGCCCATGCGCCCGAACAGGCCGGGCACCACGATGCCGACGCGCGCGCTGCCGCTCACGACAACCAGCCCTCTGCCGTCAGCATCTTCTTGAGCTGTGCTTCCTCACCGTCGTCGAGCGGGCACAGCGGCAGGCGGAAGGTCTTTTTGATGAGCCCACGCCAGGCGAGCGCGGTCTTCACCGGGATGGGCGACGTGCGGAAGAACAAGATGCTCGCGAGCGGGCTGGTGCGCCGCGCCAGCGCTTGCGCCTCCGCGTGCTTGCCCTCGCGGAAGGCCTTGATCATCTGTGCTAGCTCCTTGCAGCACAGGTGCGAGATCACCGAGATGACGCCGTGGCCGCCGGCCGCGAGCAAGCCGAGGATCAGCCCGTCGTCGCCCGACAGCACCGCGAAGTCGTCGCGCCCCTTGTCGCCGCCGATGGCAGCCACGCGGTTGAGCACGTCCTGCGCGCGCGCCACCGAGCCGGTGGCCTCCTTGACGCCGACGATGGTCGAGCAGTCGGCCGCGAGACGGGCGACGGTTTCGGGCAGCAGGTCGACGCCGGTGCGGCCGGGCACGTTGTAGAGGATCACCGGCGTGGGTGCGGCCTCGGCGACCGCGCGGAAGTGCCGGTACAAGCCCTCTTGCGTCGGCTTGTTGTAGTAGGGCGTGACGTGCAGCGTGGCGTCGACGCCAAGCTCGTGCATGCGCTGCTGGTTACGCACCGCCTTCGTGGTGTCATTGGCGCCGGCGCCGGCGATCACCGGCACCATGCCGCGCGCCTCGTCGCGGCACGCGGTGACCACCTGCACCTGCTCCTCGGGCGAGAGCGTCACCGACTCGCCGGTGGTGCCGCAGGGCACCAGGCCGTCGACGCCGGCTGCGAGCTGCTCGCGCACCAGCGCACGATACGCGGCGAGGTCGAGCGAGCCGTCCTCGTGAAACGGCGTGACCAACGCGGTGATGACGCCGGTGAAGCGCGGCTTCGGCATGGGTCACTCCTTCAGCGAGTCGATGGCGCGACGTGCGACCTCGGCGTCGCGGCTGCCCGGATCGATGCGCAAGAACTCCTGATACTCGGCCACCGCCTGCGCGCTCTGGCCGGTGAAGCGCAGCGCCTCGGCCAGGCCGAAGTGCGCCTCGCCCACCTCGGGACCGAGCTCCACTGCACGCTTGAACGCGCGCAGCGCCTCGGCATTCCGGCCGAGGTCCATGGCGGCCCAGCCGAGGCCGAGCCAAGGGCGCGGCGCGCTCGGCTTCTGCTTGGTGGCCTTGCCGAACAGCTCGTGCGCCAGCTTGGATTTGCCGTTGACGCGCGCGCGCTCGGCCTTCTGCATCACCACGTCGTAGCCGTCGCCCGCGCCGGCCGCGCCGTCGACCGCGGTCGGGCCGGCGTCGCCGACCGGCGCCGCGCCGCCTGCGTCTGCCGCAGAAGCCGGGCCGGCGTCCACCGCCGCCGGCACCGCCGACGCCGACGCCGACGCCACCGCGTCGAGCAGCGCGCCGAGCAGGCGGGCGCGCTCGTCGGGGTCGGGCAGCGTCGCCAGCGACGCCTTGGCCGCCGTCACCTCGGCGGCATCGACGGGCGCCTTGGCGGCAGCGCGCGCGGCGAGCGCAAGCACGGCGAGCGTCGCGCGCGCGCCGCGCAACCTGCCGTCGTCAGATCTTGGCAGGCGCTCGGCCGCCGCGGCGAGCGCGGCGCCGTCCGACGAGGAGAGCGCGGGGCGCGCGTCGGCCAGCGCCTGCAGCACCGCGATCTCGGCGTCCACCGCCGACAGCTCCTCAGGTGCGGCCGCCTGCCGCGCCGCCTCGAGGTCGCCGGTCATCTCGGCCACACCGCCCTTCTCGAGCTGGTAGGCCGCCGCCGCCAGATGACCCGCGGCGAGCTTGGGGGCGAGCGCGCGCACGTCGCCCACCACGCGATACGCGTGCGCGAGCGCACTATCTGCCGCCGCGGCCGCGTCCTTGGCCGCCGCCTCGTGCTTGGCGGCGTCGACGCCACCGAGCGCTGCCTGCGCCTGGTGCAGGCGGAACAGCTCGCGCGCCTCGGCCGCATCGGCGATCTCGAGGCGCGCCTGCCACGCGACCGCGAGCGGCGCCGGGTCTGGCTTCGCCACCGCCGCATCGATCGCCTGACGCGGTGCCGCGCGCGCGGCGGCGCGGTCGGCGCGGAGCGCGGCCGCGGCCGCCTCGAGCGTGGCGGGCGCGATGGACGCTGCGCCGCCGTCGAGCAGCGCCCGGGCGCGATCGCGGAAGGTCCAACCCACCGCCACCACCGCGGCAACGACGAGGATGGCGGTGGCGGCCACCAGACGTCGTCGCTTGGCGCGCTGCCACGCGAGCACCGGATCGTCGGCGTCGAGCGCGTCGAGCGCGTCGGGGCCGGGCGGCAGCGCCATGGCCGCCTGTCGCACCTGCACCGCGGGCGCAGCCGACGCCGCCGAAGTCGCGGCCAGCGCCGGCATCGACGGGCCGGTCTGCGGCGTGGACTGCGGCGTGGACTGTGGCGTCGACTGTGGCGTGGGCTGCGGCAACAACTGCGCGCCGAGCCCGGGATCGGTGTGCGCCACCTGCATCGCCGGCATGCCTGGCCGCGTGCCCGGGCCGGCCATCACGGGCGGCTCGGCGGCGCTCATGGCCGGCTGCACCGTCACCAGGCTCGCTTGCAGTGCCGCGTTGGCGGCGTCCACCACCTGGAAGAAGCTCGCCAGCTCGGCGATCTCCCCCAGGCGCTTCCAGGTGCGGCCGGTCTTCGAGATCTCGTCGTCGCGGCTGACCTTGCGCTCGACGATCCACTTCTGCAGCGTGGTCAGCTCCTTGAACCGGTAGATGGTGCCGCCCTGCTGGCGCACCATCCATTCGCCGTCGGCGGTGAACGAGCCCGACGTCGGCGGCGAGGGAAAGCTCGGCTCCTCGCGCTTGACCTTGAAGACGTGACCGCACGACGTGCACTTGACGGTGACGCCCGCCGCCGTGACCTTGGCGTCGTCGAACTCGTACTCGATCCCGCACTTGGTGCAGCGGACGTCCATCGCGGCGCTTTTAGGGACGTTTCGCCGCCGCGCGCAACGCCGCAGCGACGGGTCGCAGCCGGGTCAGCGCCTCGTCCACGTCGCCCGCACACGCGCTCGGCGGCAAGGACAGGCGCACGGTGGCCTGCGCCTCGGCCGGCGTGAGACCAAGCGAGAGCAGGGCAGGCGACGGCTCGGGCGCGAGCGCGCTGCACGCCGCGCCGAAGCCGACGCACACGCCAGCGAGGTCGACGGCGATGCGCAGCGCCGCGCCATCGACGTCGGGCACCACCAACGCGGAGGTGTTCGGCAGCCGCGCGCCCTCGGCACCGAGCGCGCGCGCCCCCCACGCCGTGACCAGCTCGCGCTCGAGGCGGTCGCGCAGCGGCGAGAGCGCGGCGTGCGCGGCGCGGGTCTGCTCCACCTCTGCCGCGGCGGAGCCGAAGGCCGCGATGGCGACGAGCGGCTCCGTCCCCGGCCGCAGCCCGCCCTCCTGCCCGCCGCCCGCCCACGGGGGCGGCAGGGCGCGCGCGCGGCCGCGCAGCAGCAGCGCGCCGGCGCCGGCGACGCCGCCCATCTTGTGCGCCGAGGCGACCACGGCATCGGCTCGCGCGGGCACGGGCGACACGCGCCCGCACGCCTGCGCCGCGTCGATGCACACGATGGCCTCGTCCCGCACGCGCGCCAGCAACGCGGCAAGGTCAGGGATAGTGCCGGTCTCGTTGTGCGCCGCGGTGCAGCACACCATGTCGGCGTCCTCCGGGCGCTCGGCGCGCAGCGCCTCGGGCAGCAGCGCCCAGGGCTTGGCCAGCGACGGGTGCTCGAGCGCCGAGATCCACACGGTGCGACCGGCGAGCCGCGCGGCGTCGATCAACCAGCGGTTCGCCTCCGAGGCGCCCGAGCAGAACACCAGCTCGCGCGCCTGCCCCCCGAGCGCGGCCGCCACCGCCTCGCGTGCCTCATCGAGCAGCCGACGCACGGTGCGGCCGAGCACGTGCGGCGACGAGGGGTTGCCGATCAGGTCGAGCGCCGCCACCGCCGCCGCGCGCGCCCGCGCGGTGGGCGGCATGCTGGCGTTGGCGTCCAGGTAGAGCGGCGTCACTCCTCGACCGAGACCTCGACGTCGACAGCGAAGGGCCGCGGGCGCGCGCCGCGCGCGACCCCCGCCGCGCGCGCCAGCTCTTGCAGCAGGCGCCGCCGCACCTGGGAGCGCCCCGCGGGCGGCATCTCCGGGTCGAGCGCCACGCGCGCCCCCGCCATCGAGCCGTGGCCGCCGGCGCTGCCCGTGGGCCACGCGGCCACCACCTCTCGCACCAGCTTGCCCGCCGAGAAGCGCCGGTCGTGCACGCGCAGCGAGCTGAACACGTCGTTGCCGTGCTCGCCGACCACGATGGACCAGCGGATGCCCTCGGCGAGCAACAGCCAGTCGGCGGTCTCGGCCACCAGGTCGGGCACGTAGACCACGCCGAGGTCGCACACGACCACGTCGTCGAACACGCGCGCCTTACGCACCGCGCCCGACAGCGCCGCGAAGTAGCCGCGCGGCAGGCGCGGGTGCTCGATCTGCGAGACCACGCCCATGTCGGTGTGCGCCACCAGGTGCTGGTAGGCCCAGACGTCGACGTCGCCAACCTCGCGCCCCAGATCGCGCGTGTCGCTCTTGATGCCGTAAAACAGCGCGGTCGCCACCGACGCCTCGAAGGGCACGTCGGCGGCGTCGAGGTAGCAGGTCAGCATGGTGCTGGTGGAGCCGTAGTCGCCGCCCACGTCGGCGTAGTCGGGCGCCAGCGTGCCCTCGTAGGTGCGCGCCGGGTGGTGGTCGATGCACAGCAAGCGCCGCCCCGCCACCACCTCGCGCGTCACGCGATGGTTGCCGTGACCGGGCTGGGTGTCGACCAGGCCGACCGCGTCGAAGGCGTCCAGATCGTCGACGTCGAGGCGGGCGAAGGGCACCAGCGGGATCTTGAGCGCGCGCACCATGGCGCGGTTCTCGGCGCGCCCGAGCACGCCGCCGTGCGCCAAGGTGTAGGAGGCGCCGGTGCGCACACGCAGCAGCTCGCCGAGCGCGAACGCCGAGGCGATCGAATCGGGGTCGGGGTTGTCGTGGGTGCAGACCAGCACGGTCCGTGCGTCACCCGCGACGTCGAGGAGCGCCTCGACGCGCGGCCGCAGGTCATGGCCGGGGGCGGGCATGGGCCGCACGCTAGGGACGGGTCCGCCTCGAGGTCAAGGCGCGCTGCCGCATCGGCGGTGCGCGCGCGCACCAGGCTCGGCGCGCCCGGGTGGCCGCTTTCGGGCGCTGTAGGTGGTGGGCTGCTAGAGTGAGGGGAAGCGCCGGGTACGGATCCGGCGGCGAGAGACGTAGAGAACGCTTGCGATCGCCCTGCGAAAGGGCAAGACGATCGCAGCGAACGACGGAGAGTGACGGCGAGCGGCTATGGCGGCGGCGAGACGTGACCAGGGCGGCAACCTCCAGTGCTCCTTCTGCGGCAAATCGCAGCGGGAGGTGAAGAAGCTCATCGCCGGGCCCACCGTCTACATCTGCGACGAGTGCATCCGCCTGTGCAACGACATCATCGCCGAGGAGGCGACCGAGCGGCAGCAGTCCGAGCAGCTCCAGCTCCCCACGCCGCACGAGATCAAGTCGTTCCTCGACCGCTACGTCATCGGCCAGGAGCACGCCAAGAAGATCATGTCGGTAGCGGTCTACAACCACTACAAGCGCATCAACGCGCGCGCCGAAGGTGGACCGCAAAACGGCGTCGAGCTGTCGAAGTCGAACGTGATGCTGATCGGGCCCACCGGCACCGGCAAGACGCTGCTGGCGCAGAGCCTGGCGCGCTTCCTCAAGGTGCCGTTCACGGTGGCCGACGCCACCACGCTGACCGAGGCGGGCTACGTCGGCGAGGACGTCGAGAGCATCATCCAGAACCTGCTGGCCGCCTCCGACAACGACGTCGAGCGCGCCGAGAAGGGCATCGTCTACCTCGATGAGGTCGACAAGATCGCGCGCAAGGGCGAGGGCCCCTCGGCCACCCGGGACGTGAGCGGCGAGGGCGTGCAGCAGGGCCTGCTCAAGCTCATCGAAGGCACTAAGTGCAACGTCACGCCGCGCGGCGCCAAGAAGTACGGTCAACAAGAGGCGACCGTGCAGGTCGACACCTCAAACATCCTGTTCATCTGCGGCGGCGCCTTCGTCGGCCTCGAGCAGATCATCGAGCGCCGCATCGGCCAGAAGACCATCGGCTTCGGCGCCGAGGTCAAGGGCAAGCGCCAGCAACGGCTCGGTGAGATCCTGCGCGAGACCAACACCGAGGACCTGATCAAGTTCGGGCTCATCCCAGAGTTCGTCGGGCGCCTGCCGGTCACGGCCACGCTCAACGACATGACCGAGGACGACCTGGTCACCATCTTGAAAGAGCCGAAGAACGCGCTGGTCAAGCAGTACCAGAAGTTGCTCGCCATGGAGGGCGTCAAGCTCCACTTCGCCGAGCCCGCGCTGCGCGCCTGCGCGCGCGAGGCCATCAAGCGCAAGGCGGGCGCGCGCGGGCTGCGCGCCATCCTCGAGAACGCCATGCTCGACATCATGTACGAGGTGCCCTACCTCGAGGGCGTCACCGACTGCCTGATCACCGAGGAGGTGATCAGCAAGGCGGCGCCGCCGGTGCTGACGTTCGAGAAGAAACAGTCGGCATGAGCGCGGCGGGCGACCCCGCGCCGCGGTTGCGCAGGCTCCGAGTGGTGCAGCTCGTGCTGGTCGCGTCGCTCGTCGCCATGCCGGCGCTCAACATCGCTGGGAGCATCGCCGGTGCCGCCGTGCAGGCGGCCGGCAGCCTCGGTTGGCTCGTCAGCACGGTGCTGATCGCAGTGTTCGTCGTGCTCGCGCACGGCGTGGCGACCGGGCTCGGGCGCCCACCCAGTGCCCCTCGTGGTCAGCTGGTCGCGCTGACGCTCATCCCCTGCGTCTCCGTCGTTGGCATCCCCTACGCGCTGCACCAGCTGGCGAAGGTGTTCGCGGAGCTGTCCCACGACGAGGGCGTAGTGCGGCGCACCACCATCGCCGCGGTGCTCTACCCGGTGATCGCGTTCGGCGGCGGCGTGGCGGGGACGGGCATTTTGATGGCGACGCTCCCTGCGGCCCTGGACCGGGAGCCGGCCAGCGATCTTGCGATCGCGCTCGCAGTCTCGCTGCCTTCTCTGCTGGCGCAAGCGGCGCTCGCGGCTGCGACCTACTTCGTCACGACCGCAGCGGCGGCCGCGGTCGACCTCAAGCGCGACCTGCCGGCGGCGGGCGCCGGTGGACCTGCGGCAATCGCCGTCTGACACCGCCCACAGCTCGGGCCGGGCGGTGCAGGCTCGGGGCGTTGGGAGCCCGCCTCAGTAACCGCAAGCGACCCTCGGGCGAACAGGAGCGCATGAGTGGGGCTCGGCCCGCGGGACTCGGCGAGCGGTTGATGGCCTGCGGACTGCGGCCACCGGAACATCGGGGGCGGTCGTGCGCCGGCACCCGGCCTTGGCTTCCTCGCGGACCAACTGAGGCGCGCGAGCGCGTCGGTGCCGCTGAACTTCGCAGAGGGCTGCCGCAAACGATCGGCGCGCGAGCGTGCGCGCTACTTCGAAACCGCCGCATGCAGCGCGCGCGAAGTGAGTGCGATCGTGGACGTGGCGCACCGGCTTAAGGGCGTGGGTGACAGCGAGCGTGCGCTTGCCAAGGACCGCTGCGATCACCTGTGCGCCATGCTGTACCGATTTGGCTAGCCAAGGCGCGGCGCGGGTCGCTCGACCCGCGCCAAGTCGTCGTCGTCAGTGACCCATGAGACCTGCTCAAGTTGGCTCTCGCGAGGCGATGATCTGGTGGCCGCGGCCCGCGGCCCGAACGGACCGCTGGCCGGCGACCCGAAGGCCGACCACCGACCAAGCCATTCCCTTCAGGGAGACGGGCGCCGACGCCGCTGCGTCGATTCGAGGCAGGCAGGAGAGGCGCAGGCAGCGCTCGGCCGTGCGCCGCTAGCATGGCGCATGGTCCGACGTTCCCTGGTTAGCGCCCTGGTCCTGCTTTCCACGCTCGCGTGCCGGCCGGTGATCGGCGCCTGTGAGACGGACGGGGACTGCCCAGGCACGTCCCTGTGCGTGGAGGGAAGCTGTGACGACGGGCTCCAGGACCAGGGCCCGCCCGAGGATCTCGACGACCCCTCGGCCCCCCCGGCGGACGCGGGCCAAGCCGCCGACGCCGGGTGGCTCGACGACGGTCGCCCCGGCGGCGGCTCCTAGGCCGCGCTTGACGCGGCGGCGCACCGCGCTAGGGTGCCGGCTTTCCTCGGGTTTTCCGAGGCTCTTTTCCACCCCCCGGGTACGCCCGGGTTCGGGTCCGCTGGCCGAGCGCGTTGCCTTGCACCGCGCGTCCGCGTGGCGCCTCGACGGCGCTGGCGCGGCGGCGAATGACCCAGGAGTTTGGCGATGTCGAAGTCGAAGCGTTTGGGATTGATGGCGACCAAGGTCGGCATGACGCAGTTGTTCATGGACGACGGCCTGCGCGTGGCGGTCACCGTGCTCAAGGTCGATCCGAACGTGGTCGTGCAGAAGCGCACCATGGAGAACGACGGCTACTGCGCAGTGCAGGTCGGCGCCTGCGCCACCCGCGAGAAGCTGGTCAACCAGGCGATGGCCGGGCACTTCAAGAAGGCCAACGTCGGCCCTCAGCGCGTGCTGCACGAGACCCGCATGGACGCCGAGGCGCTCGCCAAGCTCAACGTCGGCGACACCTTGCCCCTCGATCTGCTCAAGGGCTGCAAGTCGCTCGACGTCACCGGCACCAGCAAGGGCAAGGGCACCGCCGGCGTGATGAAGCGCCACCACATGAAGGGCTTCCGCGCCACCCACGGTACCCACGAGTACTTCCGCCACGGCGGCTCCATCGGCTGCCGCGCCACTCCCGGTAAGGTGCACAAGGGCAAGCGCATGGCCGGCCGCATGGGCAACGAGACCGTGACCACGCTCAACATGGCGGTGGTCAAGATCGACGAGGCCAAGGGCCTGGTGTTCTTGCGCGGCGCCGTGCCCGGCGCCCCGGGCGGCGTGGTGCACCTCGTGCCGTCCAGCCACACCGCGCAGCGCGGCCGCCGCATGACGCAGGAAGCGCAGACCGCCTCCAAGAACCCGATGAAGGCCTCGAAGGCTGGTGCCGCCGCTGCGGCCAAGCCTGCCGCCAAGAAGTGAAGCTCGAAGACCTCACGGTCAACTTCGAGGAGCAGGGTGTCACCAAGGTGCGCGAGCTCGATCGCGCACTGTTGGCGTCGTCGAGCGCCTGGGCGACCATCGCGTTCCTGTTCGAGGAGCGCGGGCCCGACGGGGACTTTCGCGGGCCCAAGGTGTCGCTGCGGCGCTATCGCAAGCGCGGCCAGGGGTTCGTGGTCGAGAAGCACCTGACGCTCGGCTCGCCGCGGCAGGCACACGCGCTGGCGGTGGCCCTGGCGCGCTGGTTTCCGGAGGCGCCGGGCGACTTGGACGTCGGGGACTGACTACTTCTTGCCGAAGCGGCCGAGCAGCCCGTCGGGCTTCGATTGCTTGTGCACGCGCTGCTCGTGCAGGCGCACCTCACGCTCGGCCTCGTGGTGCTGCGGGTCGAGGCGGTGCGCCTGCGCGAACGATCGCTGCGCCGCGCCCTCGTCGTTGATCTTGCGGAGCAACAGGCCGAGCTTGTAGGCCGCGTCGGCGAAGCGGTGCTTGTTGACCACCTCTTGCAGCCGCTTTCTGGCCTCGGCGGTGCGCACCGCCTCCTCGTGGTCGGGGTTGAGCCAGATGCAGTGGGCGAGCGCCGTCAGGATCTTCGGATCCTCGGGGTCGAAGTTCGCGGCCTGCCGGTAGTGGGCCTCGGCGCTCTTCAGCTCCTTCTTCTTGAAATAGACATCGGCGATCCTCGCCGCGTTCTGCGCCTCGAGCGGGCGGCGTTGGCGCTGGCCGTCGGCCGTGGTGGTGGCGCCGCCCATCGAGTCGAGCGCCCGATCGTACTGCGCGCGCGCGTCGGCGCTGGCCACCGCTTGTTGCGCGTCGCCGAGGCGTTTGAACAGCTCGTCGACCTTCGACTGCAGCGTCGGGTCGCCGAGGCCCGCCACGCGGTCGGGGTGGAAGTCTCGCGCCAGGCGCACGTAGGCGGCGCGCACCGCGGCGTCGTCACAGCCGCGCTGCAGGCCCAAGAAGTCGTAGTGGTTCTGCTTGGCAATGGCCGCGTGCGCGCGCTCGAGCTCGGCCTTGAGCGTCTGCTCCTCGTCGGTGAGCGCCCGCAACGCCACCGGCCGAGGTACGCCGCGCGGCGCGGTGGGCACCCGTGGCGCGTCCGCGACCTCGGCCACCGGCGCGCTGTCGGAGGCGGCCGTGGGCGGGGCTTCAGGCGGCGTGCCGTCGATGTTCGGGCGGTAAACGCGCGCCTTGAGCGGCTGGCTCGGGCGCTGGACCTCCTTGCCCTGCACCTCGGCGCGCAGCCGGCGCAGCTCGGCCGGGATCAGCGCCTTGGTGTCCGAGGCATCGACGATGTCGACGACGTCGGCCGCCACCAAACCTCGCAAGGCGCCGCGCAGCTTGTCGACAGCCAGCACGCCACAGTGCTCGATGTCCATGTATTTTCGCGGCAGCTTGAGCAGGCGCCACAGCACGCGCTCGTCTTCCGACAACTCGAATTCGCGCTCGACATCGATGCGCGCGAGCGCCTCTGGCGACGCCCTGACGCCCTTCGCTTGCAGGCGGGCGGCCCAGGTCAGGTTGCCCTGCGCGTCGTCCGCGTCGCGGTGCTTCTTGAACGCGTTGGCCTGCTCGCTCGCCATCGCCCAGACGTTAGCGCGACTCGCGGACCGCCCGGCAAGTTCCCGGCTGTGACGTCGACGACGTGCGCAACGGCTACGGCGCGCAGAAGCCGAGCGGTCCCGCACCGATGGGCGTGCACGCCTCGCCCCCGGGACAGGCGGGCGCGCCGCTCGGGAAGCGGCAATACGGCGCACAGTAGGTCAGGCTTTGGAAGGAGACGCAGAAGGTGTTGAACTCGCAGATGTCGTCGTTTGGCCCACCACAGGCCGAGAAGGCCGGCAGGCCGCCGTGCGCCAGGCAGACGAGGCGCTCGGAGAGCACTTCGTCGGGCAGCGGGAAGCACGAGGCGCCCTCGTCGGGCACGCCGTCGAGGCCGTTGCAGCTCGCGCAGGTGGCACCGGCACAGCCGAACGGATCGCAGTCCTCGAAGCAGAAGCCGGTGGTGCCCTGCCCGGTCTCGCCGCTGCACAGCCCTTCGTTGCCGGACACCGTGCGGCAGTCGCCGTCCTCGCCGCACGCGCCGGTCTGGCAGAAGCCGTTGATGCCCTCGACGCCCTGCACCTCGAAGCAGCGCTCCCCGGTGGGGCAGGCCGACGGGTCGGCGATGTCACACGCCGGCCGGCATGCGAGCCCCTCCTCGGCTTCGCCGACCAGGCTGCAGTTGACGTCGTCAGCGCCGTCGGCGCCGCACTGCGCGTAGGCGGTGGCGCACACCAGCTCTTCGTCGCACTCGTCGGTGCTCAGGCACGGGTCGCCCGCCTGCTTGGCGCCCTGCTTGAGGCAGACGGCGTCGCTCTCACGAAACACGCAAGCGTAGCCCTCGAGGCAGCGGCCGGTGCGTGTCTCGACGTCGATGTCGGCGCACGGCAGGCCTTCGGGATCGCTGTTGAAGATCCACAAGAGCGTGCAGCCGGGCGACGCGGCCACCGTGAGCGCGAGCAGCGCAGGCATCACCTTCCTCATGGGCTCGCCACCTCCTCGCGCGCGGCCCACTCGTCGTAGCCGGTGACCAGCGCAAAGGTGCCACCGGCGATCATGCCGATGGCCAACGCCCAACTGACGTCAGTGATGATCGACATGGTCAGCCACGTCGATCGCACTGGCTCGAGCTGCGGATCGAGCTGATCGGGCAGCTTGTTCCGGAAGCCGTCGTAGTACGTGAACGAGGCGATACCGAAGCCGATGCCGGTGCCGACCGGGATGGCCGCGAGGCCGAGCAACACCCAGCCGCCAATGACCGCGCCGGGCGCCTCCACCTTCTCCGCCTCGCCGGGCAGCAGCGACGGTGCCGGTCCGTCGGGGTCGTCGCCGGGAGGCGGATCGACCTGCTTGCGCGGTGCGTCGGCGCCCTCGGACGCCCCCGGCGCCAGGCGATCGCGCAAGAAGCCGCGCACGTCGCGCTCGAAGAAGGAGTCGCGCGGCGAGAATGCCTTGGAGGCGCGGGCAAGCTGGCTGCCGTTGATGCCGTCCACCAGCGTGCCAGTGACGAGCGCGGAGCCGCCCGAGTCCTCCACCACCAAGACCAGCAGGCGATCGACTTGCAGCCACGACGCCAGCTCGGCCACCGGCGACACGCTCTGCTTGCTGCGCGTCACCCGCAGCGCCAGCTCTTCGAGCTTGGCCAAGCGCGAGGTGGGACGCAGGTTCGACTGCACGGTGGCCTCGCTGCCGCGGCGAACCTCGGCGGCGCCGCCCCAGGCGAGGTAGCCGTCCTTCGCCACGCGAACGTAGTGGCGGCCCGCGCGCGCGTCGACGGTGAGCGGTGCCACGCCGCGGAACACGCCGTCGACCCACACCTCGGCGGCGCCGGTGCTGGCGTAGACCGTGAGCGAACCCTGCCCTGCGGTCTTCTGCGCCTTGGCGGTGGCCTCGAAGGCGGCCTTGGCCTTGCTCGGTGCGCCGGCGTCGAGCCGCCACGCAGGATCGAGCGCCAGCGCGCGCTCGAAGGCCTGCTGCGCGCTCTTCTTGTCGCCCTGCAGCGAGAACACCACTCCCTGCTGCCCGAGCGTGTCGACCAGCGGTCCGAGGTCCTTGATGCCGGCGATGCCCTGCTCATAGGCGACCATCGCGTCGGCGAACGACTCGGCGGCGACCGGCAGCTCGACGCCCTCGAGCGCGTTCTTGCCCTTCTTGCGCGCCGCCTCGGCCGTCGCGAGCTTCTCCACCCACAGGGGATCGCCGCCGTCGAGCACGCTCTCGAGGTCGAGCTGACGGACGTCGCGATCGTGCGCCAGCGTCTCGTGCGCGATGCGCGCGACGTCGACCGCGACCGGCCCGCTCGCTCCGTCGGCGGCGACGGCGAGCGCGGCCACCATCACCTCGGCGTCGCGCGCCTCGGCCGCGTGCGCGATCAGCATCGTGCCAGCGACGACGAGCGCCGCGCGCCTCACATGCTCCTCCGATAGGCGCCGCCGACGTCGAACAGCGCCTGGGAGATGCTGCCGATCGAGCAGGTCTTCACCGTCTCCATCAGCTCGCCGAACACGTTGCCGCCCGCGCGCGCCACGTCTTGCAGGCGCGCGAGCGCGGCTTTGCGCTCGTCCGGAAAGCGCGCCTCGAGCGCGCGCACGTTGTCGATCTGCGCCTGCTTCTCGTCCTCGGACGAGCGGATCAGCGTGGTCTCCTTGACCATGTCCGCCTCGTTGTCGGGCAGGAAGGTGTTGACGCCGACGATGGGCAGCTCGCCCGAGTGCTTCTTGCTCTCGTAGACCAGCGACTCGTCCTGGATCTTGCCGCGCTGGTACATGGTCTCCATGGCGCCGAGCACGCCGCCGCGCTGATCGAGCGCCTCGAACTCGGCGAGCACCGCCCCCTCGACGACGTCGGTGAGCCGCTCGATGAACGCGCTGCCCTGCAGCGGGTTCTCGTTCTTGGTGTAGCCGAGTTCGCGGTTGATGATCAGTTGGATGGCGATGGCACGCCGCACGCTCTCCTGGGTGGGCGTGGTCACCGCCTCGTCGTACGCGTTGGTGTGCAGCGAGTTGCAGTTGTCGGCGATGGCGTAGAGCGCTTGCAGCGTGGTGCGGATGTCGTTGAACGCCATCTCCTGCGCGTGCAGCGACCGGCCCGAGGTTTGGATGTGGTACTTGAGCTTCTGGCTGCGCTCGTTGGCGCCGTACTGATCGCGCATCGCCACCGACCAGATGCGGCGCGCCACGCGCCCGATGACCGCGTACTCGGCGTCGAGGCCGTTCGAGAAGAAGAAGCTCAGGTTGGGCGCGAAGTCGTCGATCTTCATGCCGCGCGCCCGGTAGTACTCGACGAGCGTGAAGCCGTTGGCGAGCGTGAAGGCGAGCTGGGTCACCGGGTTCGCCCCGGCCTCGGCGATGTGGTAGCCGCTGATGCTCACGCTGTAGAAGTTCTGCACGCACTGCTCGACGAACCAGGCCTGCACGTCGCCCATCATGCGCAGCGCGAATTCCGTCGAGAAGATGCACGTGTTCTGCGCCTGGTCCTCTTTGAGGATGTCGGCCTGCACCGTGCCGCGCACGGTGCGCAGCACCATCTGCCTGACCTCGTCGTAGAGCGCGCGATCGACGATGCGGTCGGACGACACCCCGAGGAAGCCGAGGCCGTTGCCGTCGTGGCCGGGCGGCAGCTCGCCGCGATAGACCGGGCGCGCCTGGCCGCGCGCCGCGAACCACGCCGTGATCTGTCGCTCGGTCTCGCCCCACGTGCCCTCGCGCTTGAGGCGCCGCTCGATGGCCGCGTCGATGGCCGCGTTCATGAAGCAGGCGAGCATGGTGGGCGCCGGGCCGTTGATGGTCATCGACACCGACGTCGAAGGCGCGCACAGGTCGAAGCCGGAGTAGAGGCGCTTGGCGTCGTCGAGGCAGCAGACCGAGACGCCCGAGTTGCCGATCTTGCCGTAGATGTCGGGGCGCTCGTGCGGGTCAGCCCCATAAAGCGTCACCGAGTCGAAGGCCGTCGACAGACGCACCGCCGGCTGCCCGCCCGAGACGTAGTGGAAGCGGCGGTTGGTGCGCTCGGGCGTCCCTTCGCCCGCGAACATGCGCGTCGGATCCTCGCCGGTGCGCTTGTAGGGGAACACGCCCGCCGTGTACGGGAAGCTGCCCGGTACGTTCTCGCGCATGGCGAAACGCACGCGGGCGCCCGCGTCGCGCAGCGCCGGCAGCGACACCTTGGGGATCGCGGTGTGCGCCAGCGTCTCGCGGTAGTTGTCGACGTGGATCTCCTTGCCGCGCACCGTGTAGCTGTGGCGCGGCGCGATCACGCTCGCCGCCAGCTCGTCCCAGCCGTCGACCACCGCGCGCGCCTCGGCGTCCATCTCGTGGTGGAGCTGGGTGGCGCGCTGCAGCAGGTGCACCCGTGCCGGGTCGCCGGTCGGCAGCTCGGCGGCCGCACGCCGACACGCGTCGGCACGCTCGGCGAGCAGGGCCTGGGCCTCCACGTGCGCGCGGCGCGCTCGCACGGTGTCAGCGATCTCGCCCAGGTAGCGCGTGCGCGGCGCCGGGATGAGCGCGCCCTGCGAGGGCTCGCCCTCGACGAGCTTGGGTGCGGTGAACCGTCCCACGCTCTTGTCGTTCAGGCGCGCGAGCAGCGCGTTGAACAGCGCGTTGGTGCCGCCGTCGTGGAAGCGGTGCGCGGCGGTGGCAAAGACCGGCATGGCCTCGGCCGGTTGGTCGAACAGCTTGCGGTTGCGCTGCACGACCTTGCGCACGTCGCGCAACGCGTCCTGCGCGCCGCGCTTGTCACTCTTGTTGATGACGACGAGATCGGCGAAGTCGAGCATGTCGATCTTGTCGAGCTGGCTCGGGGCGCCGAACTCGGGCGTCATCACGTAGACGCTGGTGCCGACCAGGTCGGCCACCGCCGAGTCGCTCTGGCCGATGCCGGCGGTCTCGAGGATGACCAGGTCGAAGCCGGCGAGCTGCAAGAGCGCGAGCGCGTCCTTGACCGCCGGCGACGTGGCCGAGTGTGCGCGGCGCGTGGCGAGCGAGCGCACGAACACGCGCGGGCTCCTCGACGCGTTCATGCGGATGCGATCGCCGAGCAAGGCGCCACCCGTGCGCCGCCGCGTCGGGTCGACCGACAGCACGGCGACGCGCTTGTTGGGGAAGGCGGCGAGGAAGCGCAGCAGCACCTCGTCGATGAGCGAGCTCTTGCCGGCGCCGCCGGTGCCCGTGAAGCCCACGATCGGCACCGGGTCGACCAGCAACGCATGGCGGCGCTCGACGTCGGCGCGCAGCGTGAGCGCCGCCTGTCGCGCCTCGGGCGGCGCGTCCTCGTCGTGCCCCAGCTCGAGCGTGGTGATGGCGCGCGCCAGCGCCGCCGGCTTGTCGCACGAGACGCCCTCGGGCAGCCGGGCGCACAGCGGGCCGGGCAGGCGATCGCACTCGGCCAGCATGTGCCGGATCATGCCGACCAGGCCCAGGCGCCGGCCGTCCTCGGGCGAGAAGATCTTGGCGACGCCCTTGCCCTCGAGCAGGCGGATCTCCTCGGGCACGATGACGCCGCCGCCGCCGCCGTACACCCGCACCTGGGACGCGCCGCGCTCCGCCAGCAGCTCGAGCATGTAGCTGAAGTACTCGACGTGCCCGCCCTGGTACGACGAGACGGCGATGCCCTGCGCGTCCTCCGCCACCGCCGCGTCGACGACGTCCTGCACCGAGCGGTCGTGACCGAGGTGGATGACCTCGGCGCCCTCCTGCTGCAGCACGCGGCGCATGATTTGGATGGCGGCGTCGTGGCCGTCGAACAGCGACGCCGCGGTGACGAAGCGGACCTTGTGGCGGAGCGCGAACGTCTCGGTGGCGTGGGGCGGTGCGACGGCGGCGGTGGTCATGATGTCTGCCCGGCGTTCCTGCTGGCGGGTGCGTAGCCCGAGCAGCCATGGTAGCGAAAGGCGGTCCGGCGCGCCCCGGCCGCCGGCTCGTCACAGCCGCAGGTCGTCGAACGAGGTCGCGTCCGGCCAGCGCCAGACCTCCTCCACGTCGGCGTCGGTGCCGCCGAGGAATGCGTCGACGGTGACGAGCGCCTTGGCGGCCGTCACCACGGCATCCTGCTCCGCCTCGGTGTCGATGCGCGCCAGCGCCCCGCCGGCCCCGGCGCACACCGCGGCCGCCGCGTCGCGGCTCGCGGCGGCCGTGCAGATGGCGAAGCGGCGGCCGTCGACGTCGACGTTGGTGCAGCCCGCCAACGCCTGCGCGACGTCGAGCAAACACACGTAGGGCTGAACATCGGTGCAGTCGCAGTCGCTCCACGAGCCGTCCTCGTCGACCTCGAGGTTCAGCTTCAGGCAGTTCTCGTCGGCGGCGCCGTTGGGCTGCCCGCCGGCCCAGGGAGAGTACACGGGGGTGAGCAGCGGATCGCCATCGAGCCAGCGGTACTCCCCCTCGCGCACGCGGTCGTCGGCGCCGAGGAACAGTGCGCCGGGCTCGGCGGGAAACTGCGCGGCGGCGGCAGCGACGACGGCCCTGTTCTCGTCGAGATCGCGCACGCGCAGCAGCGAGCCGCCGGCGCCCGCGCAGATCCCCTGCGCGTCGTCGAAGGACGCCGGCGTCGGGCAGAAGGCGAAGGGGCGGCCGAGCGCGACCGCGACGCAGCCCGCCGGCACCGCCGACGTCCCCTCGCAGACGAACGGCAAGAGCTGGTCGCAGGGGCGATCGCGCCAGGTGCGCGGTTGTTGGCTGTCGTAGAGCATGGCGAGGCAGTTCTCGGACGTCCCGTAGTCCGGCTGGTTCGGCGCCCAGGCCTCGAAGTCGCTGTCGACGTCGCCTTCACCCTCGCCTTCACCCTCGCCTTCGCCCTCACCCTCGCCTTCACCCTCTCCCTCACCTTCGCCCTCTCCCTCACCTTCGCCTTCTCCCTCACCTTCACCCTCTCCCTCACCGACGTCGCCCTCGCCCTCGGCGGCAACGGGCGCGGCGCAGACCCCGCCACGGCAGACCAGCGCCTCGCCACAGTGGGTGTCAGAAGAGCACAGCTTGCCGGCCAGGTCGGGCGCGACGACGAAACAGCCGCCGAGCGCGAGCGGCAACAGCGCTGCGCTCACGCTGGCGGCCGCGTTCACTCAGTCACTCCGCTCAGCTCGACGGCGGCGCAGCCCACGCCGACGGCGACCGCGACCGCGCCGACTGCGTACAAGCCGTTGGCGAACCAGGCGGTGGCGCTCGCCTGATCGTAGCGGGCGGTGGCGTCGACCGCCTGAGCCTCGTGGGTGGCGGCGTCGGCGGCGTCCTGCGCGAGCGCGCCGAGGATGGCGCCGCCGCCGAGAGCGCCCAGGGCCAGAGCGCCGGCGCCGGCGCTGGCGAGCACGAGCGGCGGCGGCAGCTCGATCTCCTCGTTCGCTAGCGGACTGGGCGCCGTTGCCGCGGGCGGGACAGGTGCTGGCGCAGGGGGCGGCGCGGCGATCTGCATCGGCGCCGGCGGCGGCGAGGTCAGCGACGCCACCGTCTCGGCGATCGGCTCACCTGCAGCCGGCGCGGGCGCGACCGGCGCCAGCGCCGCGGCGGGTGGCGCCGGAGGCAGCGTGGCGATGACCGGCTCGGGCGCGGGGCGCGCACGGCTTGCCACGCGGGTCGAGCGCGGCTGGCGCGACGCGGGCCGCAGCTCGTCGACCAGCGCCCGCACCTTGGGCGAAACGGACGACGGCACGGCCAGGCTCGGGCTCGCCTGCAGTGCCGAGCGAAGCCAGCGCCGCGCTGCAGCGTCGTTGCCGCGTTCGAGCTCGACGATGCCGAGCCACAGCTCGAGCCGTGGCCGCTCCCGAGGCGCCGCGGCGCGCTGCGCCTTGCCGAAGGCCTCGCGGGCGCCGTCGAGGTCCATGTCCTGGTAGGCGCGCATGCCCTCCTCCGCCGCGGAAGCGCCGGGGGCGGCGGTGGCGAGCAACAGGACCAAGAGCGGCGCCATGGACTCCTCGAGGATACCGGGTGCAACCGGGACGATCGCCTCGGACGATCGACCGAGCATCGAGCGAGGCGCCTGCGTCGCGCGCGGAGGCGCGCTCCGGACCTGCCGTGCACCTACCCCGCCCTACCGAGGCGCGCAGCTCGTGTAGGCTGTGCTTGTGCCGCCCAAGCTGCGACGCGAGCTGCGCGCCGGCGACCGCCTCGGCGCCTACGTGGTGGAGCAGCGCCTCGCCGAGGGCGGCATGGCCGAGGTGTTCGTCGGGCGCGACACGCGCAGCGGCCAGCCGGTCGCGGTCAAGCGCTGCAAGGTCAAGCCGGGCACCGCCGAGCTGGCGGTGCAGATGTTCGAGCGCGAGGCGCGCATCGCGCGCGCGCTCTTTCATCCGCACATCGTCACCACCTACGAGCTGCTCGACGACGGCGATGGCAACCCGATCTTGATCATGGAGCTCTTGCAGGGGACGAGCGTCGAGCGCGTGACGCCGTGGCTGCGGCGCGAGCCCGACCGCGCGTGGCTCACCTGCGAGGTGCTGGCCGGCGCGGCGCGAGCGCTCGACTACGTGCACGCCGCCATCGACCCCGACACCGGCGGTGTGGGACTGGTGCACCGCGACGTCAGCCCCGACAACCTGTTCGTCACCCGCGACGGCATGGTCAAGCTGATCGACTTTGGTTTGGCGAAGCACACCGACGACGGGCGGCTGACGCGCGTCGGCCTGCTCAAGGGCAAGGCCGCGTTCCTGGCGCCCGAGCAGGTGGCCGGCAACGTGCTGGTCGACCGGCGCGTCGACCAGTACGCGCTCGGCACCGTCGCCTGGTGGATGTTCGCTGGTAGCTGTCCGTTCGAGCGCGACAACGTCGCCGCCACCTTGCTCGCCATCGAGCAGGCTCCGCTGCCGCCGCTGTCGGCCCGAGTGCCCGAGCTGCCGCCAGCCGTGGACGAGGTGCTGGCGCGCGCGCTGGCGCGGGATCGTGAGCAGCGTTTCCCCTCGTGCGTCGCGTTCGTCGAGGCGCTGCGCGACGCCGCACCGGGCGGTCGCCACGCCGGCGCGTCACTGCCGCGCCTCGCGACGCTCGCGCGCTCGGCGGAGCAGGGTCGACCGGCATCGCTGCAAGTGGTGGCGAGCGATCGACCCGACCGGGAGCTGCGCTCCGACGAGCCCGGCCAAGCCACCGACCCGCGGCGCGCGCAGCCGGTGCGCACCCTTCCCGACGAGCCCCAGCAGTCGGACGTCGAGCGCACCTTCGTCGAGCCCGCGCCCATCGGAGCGCACAGCGCCGCCGACGAGGTGGGCGGCGAGACCAGCACCGAGGCAATGGCGCGCGGGCCCGCACCCGCCCCACCCCCCGCGCAGGCCCCGGTGGCGCCGCCAAGCGCGCGCCCCTCCCTGGTGCCGCCCGTGGCGCCTGCGCAAGAATCGACGTTGCTCGCCGAGCAGACGGACATCGTCACGAGCGAGCAGCCAGCCGCGCCCGCGTTTCACACCAGCTTGCTCGACCAGCCGGGCATCCGCCCGCTGCGCTGGGCCGCCGTGCTCGCGCTCGCCGTCGCGCTGGTGGTCGCCGTGCTGTTCGTGCGCCAGACCGCAAGGCGCACTGGAGAGGCGCCGCTGGCGGTCGAGCACGTCGTCGACACGGCGGCCCCGGCGCCGGCGCCGACACCGGCACCGGCGATGGTCGATGTGCCGATGACGCCGCCGCCCGCGCCGCCGCGCCACGTCAAGCTGGTGGGGCCAGCGCACGTCGAGTGGAGCGCCGACGGCGTCGTGCTCGGCACCGGCACGCTCGAGGCCGACGTGGCGGCCGAGGCGGCTTCGGTCTCGGCGCGCGACCTGCGGCGCGCCGTCGCCTCGACGCTGCCGCTGCAGGACACGGTGCGCTACGACGCGCTGCCGACGACGCGCGTGCGCATCCTGGTGAGGCCGTGGGCCGAGGTGACGCTCGGCCAGGAGGAGCTCGGCATGACGCCGCTCGAGCCGCTCGCGCTCGTGCCGGGCAGCTACACGCTGCGCCTGGTGCACGAGGGGGAGGAGCAGGTGCACGCCGTCGAGGTCGGGTCGGAGCCGCTCGATCTGCGCTATCGGTTTGGCGAGTGACCGCGGCGAGCGACCTCAGCGAATGCGCCGCCAGCATCGATCGTCTATCGTGCGCCCATGCGTCCCGCGGTGCTGCTGCTCTCCCTCGTCACGCTGCTCGTCGCCGTGCGGGCCGAGGCCAAGCCCTACACCGACACCAAGAAGCGCTTCTCGCTCGAGCTGGAGGCCGGCTGGGAGCTGGCACCCATCCCCGCCGACACGCTCGGCATGAACTTCAGGAAGAAGCACAACGGCGTTCCCGGCTCGCTGCACGTGATGGTGCGCGCGCTCAAGCCGGCCGAGACCTCCAAGCAGACGCTCGACGAGCTGGAGGAGGGCTTCAAGGGTGAGCTCGGCTACCAGGCGGGCGGCGACGTGCCGACCAGCGTCGGCCTGTTGCCCGCCGTGCGCCGCACCTTCACGGTCTACGCCTCGGGTGACGCGAGCACGGTGCGCGCCATCGAGCTGTACGCGCTGCACGCCTTTGGCCATGCGCACGTGCTGCACTTCGAGACGCTCGAGAAGAGCAGAAGCGCGTTCTCGCGCGACCTCGATCGCATGCTGGCGAGCTACCAGGCGCTCGTCGGCAAGGGCGACAACGCGCCGCTCATCGGTACCTGGATCAACCTCGACGGCGGCACCGACCTGGTGCTGGAAGAAGACGGCAGCTTCAAGCTCGGCCCGCTCGCGGGCGGCTTCAAGGCGGAGCGCGGCGGCCTGACGCTCTATCCCGCACAAGGTGCTGCGCCCGAGGCCTTCTCCTACGTGCTCGACGGCGCCACGCTGACGGTGGCGAACAGGAACGTCGGCGAGATGCGCTTCAAGCGCTCGGGCGCGGCGCGCTTCAAGCCGCCCGACGAGGCGCCCAAGGTGACCGGCCCGCTGACGCGCGAGCAGCTCATCGGCGGCTGGAAAGTGGTCGACGCGGCCAGCACCGAGCCCTTGCGCTTGCAGCTCGCGGCCTCGGGTTCGTGCTCCTTCGGCCCGCTGGCGGGGCGTTGGCGCTACTCGACGGGCCGGCTGACCATCACCTCCACGGCGGACGTCACCATCACCTACGCGGCGTCGTTGACCGCGGGCAAGCTGGTCTTGTCGGGCGGCGACCTCGAGCGCGAGCTGACGCTGATCCGCGAGTAGCGCGACGCCGCTACCACCAGCCACCGCGCATGCCCGCGGGTGTCTGCATCACCACCGGCCCTTCGAAGACGTCGTCGTCACCAAAGCGCTTGCCGCGCGTGGTCTCGAACGGCCGGTGCTTCCACTGGCGCAACAGCACCTCGCCCTGGTGCGCCAGGCACAGGAGGCCGGCGGGGTCGGCGCGCTCGAGGTAGCGGGCGCCGAGCGCGCGCGCCTCCTTCTCGAGCGCGGCGTGGCCCTTTCTGTCGTGGCGGTTGTCGTCCAACAGGCGCGCCGGATCGGCCGGGTCGATGTGCAGCAGCTCGTGGATCAGCGTGCCGAGACGCCGCGAGGCGTCGCCCTCGAGGAAGAACGGTGGGCGCAGGCCGAGCTCGATGGTGCGGCGGTGACCCTCGACGGCCACGCCGCGCGCCACGCGCGACAGCTCGCGCACGCTCGCCGCCGCGCCGCCGTGCGCGGCCAAGCCGACCACCAACATTGATGCCGGCTCGACGCCTGTCAGCTCCGGAATGGCGGCGCACAAGTCCAAGAGCACGCGCTCGAGGGCGGGCGTCAGGCGCGGGCGAGGATCGAGCAACATGGCGTGCTCC
Organism: Deltaproteobacteria bacterium; assembly: GCA_016177705.1. Lineage (GTDB taxonomy): Bacteria > Myxococcota > UBA727 > UBA727 > VGSZ01 > JACOUT01. Next base: position 341,371 of record JACOUT010000004.1, on the reverse strand, counting down.
TCACCCCGGGTCGCCGGCACGCTCGCGCACGAAGATGACGAAGGCCATGCGCGGCCGCTTGGAGGCCTCGTTGGGCACGAAGGTCATGCCGTCGAACACCCAGCCCTTGACGGTCTCCTCGTTCAAGATGCGCGTCAGGCTCTCGTCGGTCACCGTCTGCGTCTCCACCACGCGGTACTCGGTCACGCGCATGCCGCGGGCCTCCATCCCCGTAGCCTGCGTATGCCACGAGTGGCCGCTTGCGGTCTTTCGGCGCCGGTCGGCCGAAAATTTCCGAATCAGCGGTGGCGCGGGCACCATGGCAGGCGACCGGACCAGGAGGCTGCATGGCGACCCACAATGCCCGACAGACCGACCGCGCGCCCTTCTTCGCCGAGATCGACGTCTTGGCCGCCGACACGACGGCGCCCCGGCGCCTTTGGGGAGGCGACGTCAGCGAGGCGGGCATGTTCGTACAGACCACGCACCCGTACCGCGTGGGCGACAAGGTCGCGCTCCGCTTCGACCTCGATGACGCCGAGGTGCACGTGCGCGCCGCCGAGGTGATGTGGGTACGGCCGTTCGAGCCCATCTCGGTCGACGGCAAGATGCCCGGCATCGGCCTGCGCTTCGTCATGCTCGACCCACCGGCGCGCGCGGCGCTGCGGCGCCTGGTGCGCCAGGCCGCCGGCGAGCACCGCCCGGGTGACACGACGCTGCCTGACGCCGCCAGCCAGGCGATCCCGCACGACGGCGCGGCGTCGGTGACGTCGTTGCCAGCGACCCACAGCATGCTGGCGCGCGCCGGCGCCGCGGACGCGGAGCGCACCGAGGAGCTGCGCGCCGTCACGGTGCCGCCCTTCACGGATCCGCCGCGCTCCGACCGACGACAAGCGAGCATCGACGCCGTGCTGGCGCCGCCGCTCTTCCCGGCGCCGGCCATGAGCTTCACGTTGCCGCCCGACGAGCCGGCGCTCGACGCCGAGGTGCGCGTCTTCCAGACGCCGGCCGCGGTCACCATGGGCCCCAAGCGGACGAGCAAGGCGACGTCGACGCCTCCCGCGGGCGATGCCCCCGAGCCCTTTGTCGGCTGGACCTTCAGGAAGGCGCCCGATGACGAGCCGGCGCCCCCGGAGAGCGCGCCGCCCGAGGCGCTCGCGTTGTCGTTCGACGACGAGCGACCGGGGTCGCTGCTCGAGCCCGCGGTCGACGACGACCAGGGGCCGAGCGAGCTGCACGTGCCGGAGGCGTCGGTGCACGATCGCGGGGACGCGCCCGGCGAGCGCTTCACCCTGCGCGACGGCGAGGGCGCGCTGTCGGGCAAGCCCGTGGCCGCGGAGCGGCGCCGCGCGCCGACCCGCCGGCCGCTGCGCGTGCTGCCGCTGGCTGCGGCGCTGTTGACGAGCGGCGCGTTGATCGGCGTCGGCGTCGGCGTGGTCAGCAAGCGCATCGAGCGCGCTCCCGTGGAAGCGTCGCAGGCGGCGTTGGCGCAGCCGGCCGAGCAGCCTGGCGAGCAGCAGGCCGCGGCGGCGTCCGTCGCGCCGAGCGCTCCCGAACCGGCGGCGCACGCCGCGACCGTACAGTCGGTGGCCGCGGTGGAGCGCACGCTGACGCCGGTCGACGTGGTGGCCGGCGCCGTCGCCACGGCGGCGCCGCGCGAGCGGCGGATGCCGGCGGCCACCCGCGCGGCTGGTCCTGCGACATCGCGCGTGGAGGTGGCGGTGGGCCGCGCACGCGTGCTCAAGACCTTCACGCTGACCGGACCAAACCGCGTCGTCGTCGACCTGGCCGACGCCACGCTGCCCGGCAAGGCGGCGCCCACGCAGCAGCCCGGCGTCACACGCGTGCGCTTCGGGGCGCCGGCGCCCGGCACGTCGCGCGTCGTCATCGAGACCGAGCAGGCAGCGAGGCAGCCCACTGCGCGCGTGATCGGCGGCCGCTTGATCGTCTCGTTCGCCTCGTGAGCGCGTTCACTGCTGCTGCAGGTGCAGGTCGAAGGTGCCGCGGGACTCCTGCCCGTCGGCCTCGAGGAACCAATGGACGATGGTGGTCGTCGAGCAGCCGGTCGGCGTGAAGGCGATGGCGAAGGCGTGACCGGCGCCAGCGGCGAGGCCGTCGATGTCGTCGGGGGAGTACGCGCAATCGATGGCGAGGCAGGAGAGCTCAGCGAAGGTCAGCGTGGGTGACGAGGCGCCCAAGCCGCCGCGATTGACGATGCGTCCTTCGAGCGTGGTCTGCTGATCGGGCGCGATGAACGCGTTGCCCGAGTACGGCCCCCCTACCTCGCCCACGCCTTCGAGCCGCAGGTTCGGCGGCGCGCACGCCGCCGCGCCGACGATCGAGAGCACGGCCGAGCACAGCGAACACGACCACGAGATCGAGGCACGACGATGGCTGGTCACGGGATTGCCTCTCACGGTTCGGTGTCGGGGCCCACGTCGACGACGTCCGGGCAGGTGCCCGGCGGCACGTCAGGATCGGGCCGCCAAAGCTCCGCGCCCGCATCGACGGTGAAGCAGTCATCGCGGCCGAGCACGTAGTCGGCGTCGCACTGGCACTCACACTGGCGCGCGGTGTCGGGCTCGCCGCAGACGGCGGTGACCTCGAGCTGCGCCGTCAGCAACAGGTCGACGTTGAGGTTCACCGCGCGCAATTCGAGCTGGTAGGGCTGCTGGTCGACGTCGCGGCTGCTCACCAGGTTCGGGCACGCGTTGATGTTCACGTAGTTGTCGAGCCGCTCGGGGGCGATGGGCACCGCCCAGCCGTCGGCGCTCTTCTCGACGTAGATCGGACGCCCCTCGCGCCCGAGGATCCGGTTGGTGCAGGTGTCGCGCAGCAACGCCGACATCTGCAGGCCGCAGACGTTCACGTTGCGCAGCCGTGCGCCGATGATGACCACGTGCCCTCCCTGGGGAGGGATGATCAGCGGCACCTCGCCGCCATCGACGAGGTCCGCCATTTCGCCTTGGGCGGTGCGATAGACGAGCTGCAGCTCCGGTGGCTGGCCCGGGTCGCCGACGAAGCAGTCTGCCGGCCCGGCGTCCGGCTCCGGCTCGAGCGGTTCGCAGCCGCAGACGACGAGCGCGGTCACGAGGAGCTGCCGTGCTCGGTGATCAGTTGCAGAAGACATCGCTGTCTACCTTCGGCCAGTAGTAGACGAAGACGTTGCAGTGCTCGGAGTACTCGGCGCTGTTGCCGAAGGTGTAGCAGCAGTCGCCTGCCTGTTGCGGATCGCGCGCGTCGACGTCCGCGCAGCCGGCCGCGGGGGCCTGCCACTGGTACTCGCAGCTCCACCAGACGCCGCCGCCCGCCGGCACGCGGACGTCGAGGTCGAGGGTCATCGGGGGCTCGTCCCACGACGCGGACTCGTAGCACTGATGGTCTGCACTCGGCGTCTGGTCGGTGACACCGTCCCAGTCGTAGATCTTGAGGGTACTGCCGCGAGAGTGGAAGTGCCCGTTCATGGCGGCCAGGTGGATCTCGGCGCTGCCCGGGAAGGAGCAGGTGCCCTCGAAGGTCGGGTTCGGGTTCGACCGGCAGACCCGGATGCTCTGCTGCGTGGCGAACAGCGTACCCATCTCGATGGCCTGGGCGTCCTGCGACAGGTAGAAGTTGATGCGGACCTCGCCGGCGCCCGGCGTGACTTGCAGGTCGGCGTTCACGTAGTGCGACTGCACCATGATCTTCTCGCCCGGCGAGAAGCGCTGACCGACGCCGGGCGGCAGTTGCCAGTCGACGATGGGAGAGTCCACCGACGACTCCTGTGAGTTGACCACCAACGGCCAGTCCGCCCAGTTGGGGCTCTGACGGCACTCGCCGCCGCGCACCACCTCGCCGTCCTCACCGTCGAGGTGCACGATGGTCTTGACGCGAAAGACGTTGAGGTGGTGGCTGCCGGTGCGCTGACCGAGCTTGAACCGGTTGATGAAGTAGTCCTCACCGCCGTTCAGGTCCGGCATGGTGAAGAAGTAGCAGTCCTGCACCTCCGTCCCGGGCGGCACCTCGAACGGCGGCAGGTGCAGGCTCCAGCCCTTCTCGGGGGTGAGCAGCTCCACGCCGCTGATATCCCCGGTCGGTTGCTCGGGCGTGCAGGCGAGCGCGGCGAGCACCGCCAGGGCCGACGCTCCGGACCACCCGCCCGGGCGGTTTCGGACGACGACGCGACGGCAACCACGCATAGGTGTTCGATGCGGCGGAACGGCCGGCGATTCGTGCAGGCGGATCAGCCGCCCGCCGCGGCGTTGCCTAGCCGTCGACGCGCGCGCTACACCTGCGCGCCCATGCGGACCGCTCCCCTCGCTGTGCTGTCGGTCACGTGTGCGCTCGCTGCACCCGCGTTGGCGGGCTCGATCGAGGGCGTGGTGCGCGAGGCAGGCACGCGGCGCCCGGTGCCGGGTGCGACCGTGGTGGTGTCGAACGGCGACCTTGAGACCGTCACCGACGAGCAGGGCGCCTTCGTACTCGAGTTCGCCGACACCGGCGTGCCGGTGGTGGTGCGCGACGTCGACACGCCGGGCTTCGAGCGGCTGGTGCAGCAGGTGACGCTGCGCAAGGACCGCCCCACCACCAGCGTCGACCTGTACCTGGTACCCAAGGAGGGCGGCGAGACGCGCGTGCGCGAGCGTCGCTCGAAGGACAACGTGGCGCGCGGCTCGCACCACATCCAGGAGACGGAGGTGAACGAGCTGCCCGGCACCTACGGCGACCCGGCCAAGGCGATCGAGAACTTCCCCGGCATGGGCCGCGTGCTGTTGTCGCAGGGCTCGCTGTTCGTGCGCGGCGCCACGCCGAGCGAGAGCGCCGTCTTCGTCGACGACTACGAGATCCCCGACCTCTACCACTTCACCGGCTCGACCAGCGTCATCAACCTGCCCTTCGTCGACAGCGTGGAGCTGGTGCCGGGCGCCTTCTCGGCGCGCTACGGGCGCAGCACCGGCGGCGTCGTCACCATCAAGACCAAGAAGCTGCCCACCGACGACGTGCACGGCTTCGCCAAGATCGACGTCATCGACGCCGGCGCCTACGCGGGCGTGCCGCTCGGCGAGGGCGTAGCGGTGGGCGCGTCGGCCCGTCGCAGCTACCTCGACGTCATGCGCAACGTGCAGCGCGCCAACGGCGGCACCGGCGACGCCGTGCTGCTCGTGCCCACCTACTGGGACTACCAGCTCAAGCTCGACTGGGACACGGCACCCGGCCACGAGCTGGTGGTGTTCGCCTTCGGCTCGGGCGACCGCGAGGAGTACGTCGCCGACGGCAGCGGCGCGCTCGACCCCTACCTGCGCACCAACGACAGCGACTTCCACCGCCTGAGCTTGCGCTACCAGCACAACGTCGGCTCCGGCTTCACGCACACCTTCACGCCCGTGCTCGGCTACGCGCGCACCACCATGAACGAGCAAGGCGGCGTGCGCTTCAAGAACGGCGGGACCATGGACGCGCAGTTGCGCGACGAGGTCACCTACCGCTCGGGTACCACCCGCGTCATCGTCGGCGTCGACGCCACGGCGCGCGCCGATACCTTCACCTATGGTGGCCTGCTCGCCGACACCCACGTGCGCGAGCTGCAGCCGGTTGACCTCGAGATGGTGGCCGGCGCCGACCGCGTCACCCGCGGCACCTGGCGCGTCACCACCGGCGCCTACCTCGAGGGCATCTTCGAGCCGCTGCCGAACACGGTGCTGACCCCTGGTCTGCGCGTCGAAGGCTACCTGCTCGACGCCGAGCCGCACTTCACGCTCGAGCCGCGCTTCGCCGGCAGCGTGGAGCTGAACCCGGGCGACTTCGGCACGCTGCTCAAGGTCGGCGCCGGCTCCTTCTCGCGCCCGCCCGACGCCGAGGAGCTGGCCGTACTCAGCGACCTGGGCGCCGCGCTCGAGCCGCAGGCGGCGCTGCACATCCAGGGAGGCGTCGAGCAGCACCTCGGCGATCGCCTGAGCGCCACCAGCACGCTCTTCTCCATCTGGCGCGATCAGCTCACCACCAGGAGCCGCACCTTCCCGGTGCCCGAGCGCTTCGGCGAGCGGCCGGTCTACGCAGGCGGGTCGGGGCACTCCTACGGTGTCGAGTCGTTGGTGCGCATCGGCGTACCGCGCCGCTACTACGCCTGGCTCAGCTACTCGCTGGTGCGAAACGAGCGCACCGACGGTGACTCGCCGGTGGCCGTGCCCTATCCCTACGTCGCGCCCTTCGACACCACGCACCTGCTCGGCGTGGTGGGGCAGCTGCACCTGCCGTGGGGCTTTCGCGTGGGCGCGCGCTACCGCATCGCCACCGGCATGCCGATGGACCAGGTGGTGGACGCGACGCTCGACGCCGACACCGGCCGCTACCTGCCGATCTACGGCCCGAAGGGCGACGATCGCTTCCCCATGTTCCAGGCGCTCGACCTGCGCGTCGACTGGACCGTGGTGTTCGCCTGGTTCGAGCTGGATCTCTACGCCGACCTGGTCAACCTCAACACGCTGTTCGGCCGCCCCGTCGAGGGCACGCTGTACAATTTCGACTACTCGGAGACCGCGCCGCGGTACGGGTTGCCGCTGATTCCTACCATTGGGGCAAAGGCGACGTTCTAGGGAGGAGCACCATGGTCGCCATCACGAGAAAGCACCGCACCGTCGAGGTCGACCGCTCAATGCGCTCGAGCGGCATCACGCTCGCGCCCGGCATGAACATCTGCCAGAGCGACCTGCCGCTCGACTGGTACCAAGACGAGCTCAAGCCCTACGCCGAGGAGTACCTGGCGCTGCCCGACCGCACGCCGGAGACGGTGCTGCCGTGGATGGACCGCTACGTGCTGCCGGCGCTCCGGCACTTCGGCGACCGGGTGCAGTTGCTCGCGCACTACTACATGGGCGGCGAGATCGTGAAGCTGGTCGAGCGCTACGGCGGCCGCATCGCCGACAGCTACGAGCTGGCCAAGCAGGCGAAGAACAACCCCGACAAGAAGATCTTCGTCGAGAGCGCGGTGCACTTCATGGCCGAGACCATCGCGCTCTTGAAGCACGACGACCAAGAGGTGTGGATCACCAACCCGAAGAGCGGCTGCACCATGGAGGCGCTCGCCAAGGAAGACATGGTGCTGCCGCTCTACGACGAGCTGGTCGAGCGCTACGGCGAGCAGCTGATGGTGGTCTGCTACATGAACACCTCGGGGCGCTTGAAGGCGCTGGCCGGGCGCACCGGCGGTGCCGTATGCACGTCGTCGAACGCGGGCGTGATCATGCGCTGGGCCAAGAGCCAGCAGAAGAAGATCCTGTTCGTGCCCGACGAGCACCTGGGACGGAACTCCGGCAAGAAGGTCGGCATCGCGGCCGAGCGCATGTTCCTGTGGCCGGGCGGCTGGGATGGCGCCAAGCAGTCGGTGGCCGCGCTCTCCGCCGGCGAGCAGCGCCGCCTCGACGACGCCGAGCTGATCCTGTGGGGCAGCTTCTGCGGGGTGCACATGGTGTTCACGCCAGCGCAGGTCGCGTTCTGGAAAGACCGCGGCTACCGCGTGGTGGTGCACCCGGAGTGCAGGATGGAGGTGGTCGACGTCGCCGACGGCGCGGGCTCGACCAACTACCTGTGGCAGGCGGTGCTGGACGCCAAGGCGGGCGACAAGCTCGCCATCGGCACCGAGGGGCACTTCGTCCGAAACGCGCGCGCGCTGGCAGCGGCGCGCGGCGTCGAGGTGCAGAACCTGGCCGACGTGCCGGCGAGCGCGGGCGGGCCGGGCTCGCTCGGCTGCGGCTGCGCCACCATGAGCAGAAACGACCCGCCCCACCTGGTCGGCATCATGGATCTGCTGCGGCAGGGCAAGGCGCCGGAGCTGAACCGGGTGCTGCCGGGCGACGTCGTCGACGAGGCGAGCGGCGCGCGCGAGCGGCTCGATGGTGCGTCGCGCGCGGAGATCGCGGCGGACGCGCGCAAGGCGCTGCAGAGGATGATCGAGTTGACCGAAGCGGCGCGTTAGCGGGCGGGGCGCGCCGGGGGCGCGGCAAGGACCGTGAGCGCGAGCTATACTGGTCTCCGATGCGCTTCTTTGCCGGCATCCTGGTGGCCGTCATGTTCGCCGGAGCGATGCTGCTGTTCTCCGGCTACTCGATCGAGTTCACCTGGGACGACGGCCCCGGCATCCGCCTGGTCAAGGGCTGACACCCGGTCCCGTCGTCGGTCAGCGGTAGGCATGCGGGTTGTCGGCGCGCCGAGCAGGCAGGGCCAGCAAGCCGAAGCATTGGCGCAGGAGGCGCGCCCGCCGGAGCGGGGCTCGCCGACGCACCGGTGTGGCGCGGCCTTCAGGTTTGTGCTGATGCGTCGGTGGGTCGTGGCGGTTGAGGCGGCTTGCTGCCGCTATCACACCGGCGCTCTGGCGAACCCCGCCCCGTCGAGCACGCAGCAAGTCTACTGAAGGCCAGAACGTGGTTCACGGCCGATAGCCGCGCGCACGACGTTCATGATGGCGCGGTGCTTCGACCGGGAGCAACCCCGCGCGCGGGGCGCGTAGCGCTAGCACGCGGCGACCGCGGCTTTCCCCGCGCGAAGCGCGGGGCTCTGCGGCCGTGCGACTGTTCGCCGCGGGCACGAACTACTCACGCGATGAGCCGAGCCGCGGGAAATTGAATCCCGGCCACCAGAAGTTGTCTGGCTGCCGGGCTGTTCCGCGTGAACAGGAGAACCGCTCCCGGCGGCAAGATCCAGTGCCATCGATCGACTGTAAGGTCAGGAGCTTCGCGCCGGACCGTTGCGACCGCCCACACTTTCTTCGCGACCATCTGCGGCACTTCGTCTGGCAAGCCGGGATGCACTTCCATCCCGATTCCGGTTGTCGCGGACCTTGTGGTCAGGAGGTAGTCCCACCGAGGCGACTCTGGCTCCCTTGGGGCCCAATGGGCGTCGATGTCAGCGCTGCATGCAACGTCGTTCTCATTGGCGATGAGCGCGCGATGCGTGCTGCGAAGCGCACTTGCGCCAGCGCGCGCACACACGGCGAGCTCTCCCCGGAAACAGCGGCAGAGGTTCCTCGCCCGCGGTTGTCGCGGCTCAGATCGTCGTCGTGCCACGGTAGGTCACCTGTGCTCGTCCGCGATGACCTTGCCGAGATCGCCGCTAATCCCGGTGAGCCCGCCCCACCCGGCAACGAGTGGATCCGACGATGATGGATCCAGGTCGGAAATGTCCCTTGCCGTAACGCGCGCCGATTGGGAGTCGTAGTCCATGTAGTGAACCCGGTACTGCTTCTGCAGCGCGGCCTCGGCCATCTCCACCTCACCTTTCGCTGACGCCTTTGTAACGCCATCAATGCCGAACATCTTGAGAACTGGCTGCCAACGAGTCCTCGATCGCTTCTGAAGCAGGCCGATCCCCCAGACGATCTCGAGGACGAGCGGGGAGTGCGTGGACAACACCACGCGATAGCCCCGCGAGAGAAGGTCAAGCACGAGGAGCATCAGGGCGAGAATGGCCTTCGGGTGAAGGCCCATTTCTGGCTCCTCAATCACGACCCAGTTCGTGTCCTTGCGCTTGGCATACCCACCGGCGGGAAGGAGGTAGTAGAGGCCGATGAGAAGCGGGATGAACTCGCGCTGGCCGGCGGTCCAGGTCATGTACGACAACCCTGGTCCCTCATCGAACGACAACCGCAGCTGACGCTGCACGCCGCTAGCGTCGTCGCGGAGCTTGCCGTTGTGGAAGATCGCATCGTTGATCTTCTCCCTGACCTTCCCCTTGAGGCGCTTGGACTGCGGGAAGATGAGGTCTTCGCCGAGGCCATCGATGAGTAGCTGCCGGAGCTCCTCGCTGAATTGCCGCACGACGAACGGGGTCTCCGGCCGGAACTGCTGAAACGTCGGTGGGTATCCTTCGGCGAGAGTGAGCGTCCGGTGGGCGGGGACGAAGTACACGGAGTGCCGGCCAACGCGGGGTCGGCGCACAAGCAGCGCTGGCTCTACCGGCTTGCCGTTCCACGCGACCGCCGTATCCGCCCGCCAACCTTGATCGACCCCTTCGCCGAGGTAGCGAGCCAGGAACTGCGCCTTGGTCTTCGCGACGAGACCGTATCGCTCCATCGTCTTCGCGATCTGCCTTCCGTCAACGGCGAGCTTCATCAACTGCAGAACGAGGCTCTTGCCGGTCGCCTGGGGCCCGACGAGAACAGTTAGGTCGCCGAAACGGATGTCGACGGAACCCAGTTGCGCGAAGTTCTCAATCTGCAGCCGCGGCGCAGCAACTGGCCGCTTCGGCGAGCGGCGCCTCGGAACAACGGTGGGTTCAGGGCTCGGAAGCGAGTCGGAGGTCACGGCGGCAGACTAATGCAGGTCTCTGCCGAACGCCTACGGAGGCGGCGGAGCGCTGGTTCGCGGCGAACGTCGCTTGAGCCGTCACCATCACACGGAGAAGCGCGACGCAAAGCCCCAACCCGCACGCGCCACAACCCATCCCGGCCTGGTCCCTTGTCGTCAACGCTCCTATCCGCCTGCCAAGTCGGTCCCTTCGCCGGGCCTGCTTCACGCCGGTCCCGCGCAGCGCACGGGGAGGCGGGGGTCGACTCGAAAGGCGGTGTGCTAGCGGGCGCACAACGCCATCACTGCCACGAACCCGCGCAACCCTGCTCACACGTCGAGCCCGCGCCACACCGCCGCAGAGGCGACCCCCGCCTCCCCGGGCGCCCCCCGAGCACACCAACGGAAACGGGGCCCTCACGGGCCCCGTCTCTCTCAGCAGCTGGACCTCAGAGCGAGGCCCGCGTGCTCACCAACGGCCACCACGGTCGCCGCCACGGCCACCACGATCGCCACCACGGCCACCGCCGCCACCACCACCGCCACGGCTCTCGCGCGGGCGAGCGACGTTCACTTGGATGGTACGACCCTCGATCATCTTGCCGTCGAGGGCGCTGATGGCCGCTTTGGCCTGCTCGTCATTGCCCATCTCGACGAAGGCAAAGCCGCGCGAACGGCCCGTCTCGCGATCGGTGACGATGGAGGCGCTGCCCACCGTGCCGAACTCGGAGAAGAGCTGCGCGAGCTGCTCCTCAGTGGTCTTGAAGGAGAGGTTACCGACGTAGAGCTTGTTCTCGGACATTGTTTTCGTTCCTGCGAGCGACCCGCTCACGGTGCCGTCAACCATTGACGGCCGTGGTCGGGGAATGACGTTCTTGTGGACCTGGTGAGCAAGCTTCGCGAGCGCGGGCGAGCAACATGACCCCAAAAACAGCGCCCGATCGTGGCGCGTGACCGAATCCTGCCAACCCCGCCGGACAATGCAAGCCCTGTCGCTGTCCCTTGGGGGGCACCTGCATCACGCGCCCGTCCGGGCGGGCGGGCTAGGACCAGCCGCCGGCAGGCTAGGACCAGCCGCCGGCAGGCTAGGACCAGTGGGGCAACGAGGAAGACAAGCGCGGCGGGCTGCCCGTCGTCCAGCGGGTCAGGGGAACGATCGTGCTGCTGTTGCGCCGCAGCCAGCGGAACCACCGAAGGAGCATCGCGACCTCTCGCTTGACGACCTGGGCCCATCAAGGCCGATCGATCGCGAGCCCGCATCGGTTGTTTGACCGGGAGGCGATCAGCCGGTCGGTTTCTTCGCGCCGGTCAGCTCGTCCGCCAGGTGCTTGGCGCCGTAGATCTTCTCGAGCGCCTCCAGGATGGCGTCGGTGTGGACCGCGACCGCGCGGTTGTTGGCCGGGTTGAAGCCATAGTCGCCCCCGAGCGAGTGGATGTTGCCGTCGAAGATCAGGCCGATGACCTCGCCCTTCTGGTTGATCACGGGCGAGCCCGAGTTGCCGCCGATGATGTCGTCGGTGGTGACGAAGTTCATGCCCTTGGTGAGCGTCAGCTTGTCCTTGCTCTTGAGCCAGGAGGCCGGCAGCGCGAACGGGTCCTCGCCGGTGTGGCGCTCGAAGGCGCCGCCGATGGTGGTGATCGGGCTGACGTCGGCACCTGCCTCCTTCCAGCCCTCGACCGCGCCGTAGGTGAGGCGCAGCGTGAAGGTGGCGTCCGGGTAGACCGAGGTGCCGAAGGCGTCGAAGCGCGCCTTGGCGATGGTCTCGCTCTCCTTGTTGGTGACGCTCTCGACCTCGTCCTCCCAGCGCTTGCGCAGCGCGCGCGCCTCGGCGTCGACCGCGCGAGCCAGCACGATCATCGGGTCGGTCGAGGCCTCGATGGCCTTCTTGCCGCCGTCGAACAGCTTCTTTCGCTCCTTGACGTCGCGCAGCTTCGACTTCGACAGCTCACGCGCCAGCGTCTCGGGCGACTTCTTGCCGAGCACGGCCTTGACGGTCTTGTGATCGGGGCCGAGCTGCTCGCGGAACTTGGTGAGGCCAAAGGCGAGCGTGGCCTCCTCGAGCTCCGGGTAGATCGGCGCGGGCGACTCCAACATCTGCTTGAGCCCCGGCAGCTCGGCGTCGGTGTAGCCCTTGAGGCGCTTCTCGTTCGGCAAGGGAAGCTCGTCGGCGGCACGCACCAGGCCGCGCGCGAGCGGGAACAGATCGCTCATGAAGGCCTGCATGCCCTCGAGCTGCAGGTACGGGACGTAGAGGTCGGTCTTGGTCTTTTGCGCGGCCGCGATGGCGGCGATCGACTGCTGCAGCGCCGTCTTCTTGCCCGGGTCTTTCACGGACGCGACCAGCTTGTCCTGCTCGGCGACCTTACTCTGGAAGAACGCCGGGTCACGCAGCGCGTTCCAGTAGCCGCTGCGCGCCTTGTAGCCGTTCTCGACGTAGAACAAGATCGCGTTCGAGATGCGCTTCTGCTCCTTGCCGCGGTTGGCGAACTCGGTGAGGCGGCCGCGCAGCTCGGCCAGCCGCAACAGGCGCGCGGGCTGCTCGACATCACGGATGAACGACAGCTCGGCGACGGTGGCGTTGCGACTGGTCTTGCCCGGGTGCCCGGAGACGAACGCCAGGTCACCGGCCTTGGCGCCGGTCTTGGCCACCGGCAGGTAGCTGGTGGTCTGCAGCGGCTTGCCGCCGTCGTAGACGCGCACCAGCGCCATGTCGAGGTCGTAGCGAGGGAACATGAAGTTGTCGGGGTCGCCGCCGAAGAAGGCGATGGCGAACTCAGGCGCGAACGCCAGGCGCACGTCCTGGTAGCGCTTGTACTTGTAGAGGTTGTAGGCGCCGCCGGCGTAGAGCGTGACCACGTCGCAGCGCACATCGTCCGAGGTGGCGCACTCCTTGGTGATCTTGGCGAACTCGGCCTTCTGCGCCTCGGCGAAGGCGGCGCCCGACTTGCCGGCCACCGCGCCCTGCACGCGCTTGGTGACGTCCGTGATGTCGGTGAGCTGGTTGACCTCGAGCTCCGGGCACTTCTTCTCGTCGGCGAGCGCCTTGGCGACGAAGCCGTCTTTGACGAAGTCCTTGGTCTTGGTGGAGAGCTGCTCGATGCACGAGTGCGCGCAGTGGTGGTTGGTCAAGACCAAGCCGTCAGGGGAGACGAACGACGCCGAGCAGCCCTGCGCCAGGCGCGCCGAGCCGAGCCGCACCTTGTCGAGCCAGGCCTGGTCGGGCTTGAAGTGATACTTCGCCGCGACCTTATCGGCCGGGAAGTTGTTGTAGGTCCACATGCCCTCGTCGGCGACGGCGGGGAGCGCGGCGCATGCGAGCACCGCGAGGATCAGCTTGTTCATGGATAGCCCTCCGGCCGCGGTGCTGCCGCGAATCGCTCCGGAAGGGAAGTGCGATCGGGCTGACGATCGCGCGGACGACCGATGGCCGCTAGCGCACGCCGAGCGTCGACAGCGCCTTGGCCGATTGCAGCTTGAGCGCGTCGACACGCGTGCGCGCGTCACCCGGCGTGACGCCGCGTTTGACGCGTTGCTCGCGATCGAGCCAGAGCGCGAGCGATTCCATGGAGAAGACGAACAGCCCGTCGGGCGCGCGCACGAACGCCAGGTGGCCCGCGTCGTCGAAGTAGAAGTCGGTGGTGTCGGCCACCACGCCGGTGGCGTCCTTGATCTTGATGACCAGCTTCTTCGGCAGCTTGCCCACGTGCCAGGCCTCGGCGGCGCGCGCCTTGCCGTCGGCCTCGGCGGCGAGCTCCTTCTCGACGCGCGTGAAGCCCGCCAGCCCGTCGTCGATACCCTTGGCGAGCGCGAGCGCGGCGGCGCGCTTGGCGTCGGCGTCGGTGCCGGGCGGCGGCACCGCGGCCTGCGGCGGCGTGGAAGGCGCCTTCGGTGGCGGCTTGTTCGCCGGCTCCTCCTTCTTGTCGTCCTTGGTGCACGACGTGGCGCCGACCAGCGTCAGCGCGAGAGCAGCGGCGAGGGCGAAGGCGAGGGTGCGAGCGATCATCAGGCTCCTCATCGGGTGCGACTCATCGAGAGCGACCGCCGCGAGCGACCACGGTGTCGCGCAGCCAGTGCGCGTCGTCCCGCTCGGGGTAGTCGAGAGTGTAGTGCAAGCCGCGGCTCTCCTGGCGCATCAGCGCACACTCGACGACGAGCGTAGCCACCAGCGCAATGTTGCGCAGCTCGATCAGGTCGCGCGTCAGCACGAAGTTCCAGTAGTCCTCACGGATCTCGCGCTCGAGCAAGGTGAGCCGCGTCTGCGCGCGCGCCAGCCTCTTGTTGCTGCGCACGATGCCGACGTAGTTCCACATCAGCGAGCGGATCTCCTCCCACGCGTGCGACACCAGCACGTTCTCGTCGGGGTCGGTGGCCGAGCCGGTGTTCCACTCGGGCACCTCGACGTCACGCGCCGGCAGCGCCTGCTGCAACGTCGTCGACACGGCGGCGGCGCGGTGGCCGAACACCACCGCTTCGAGCAGCGAGTTCGACGCCAGGCGGTTGGCGCCGTGCAGGCCGGTGTGGGTCACCTCGCCGGCCGCGAGCAGTCCGGGCAGGGAGGTGCACGCGTGCTCGTCGACGACCACGCCGCCGCAGCAATAGTGCGCTGCCGGCACCACCGGGATCGGCTGCGTGCGCAGGTCGATGCCGAACTCGAGCAGCTTGGCGTGGATGCCCGGGAAGTGCTCGACGAGGAAGCGCGGGTCCTTGTGGGTCAGGTCGAGCACCACGTGCGCGTCACCGGTGCGCTTCAGCTCGCTGTCGATGGCGCGCGCCACCACGTCGCGCGGCGCCAGATCCTTGAGCGCGTGGTAGTCGGCCATGAAGGCATGGCCGTCGAGGCGCCGCAGGATGCCGCCCTCGCCGCGGCACGCCTCGGTGACGAGGAAGTTCTTGGCCGCCGGGTGGAACAGGCAGGTGGGGTGGAACTGGAAGAACTCCATGTTGGCGACCGAGCAACCCGCGCGGTAGGCCATGGCGATGCCGTCGCCGGTGGCGACGTCGGGGTTCGAGGTGTAGCGGTACACCTTGCCCGCGCCGCCGGTGGCGAGCAGCACCACCTTGCCGAGGAAGGCCTCGATGCGGTTGGTGCGCGCGTCGAGCACGTAGGCGCCGAGGCAGCGATCGTCGCCGCGCAAGCCGACCTTGCGGCGCGTGATCAGGTCGACCGCGTGGTGATCCTCGAAGACCGCGATGTTTGGATGCGCGTTCGCGGCGTCCACCAGCGCCCGCTCGATCGACAGGCCGGTGCTGTCCTTGGCGTGCACCACGCGGCGCGCCGAGTGGCCGCCCTCGCGCGTCAGATCGAGCTGGCCGTCCACAGGGTTCTTGGTGAAGTCGACGCCGCGCGCCAGCAGCTCAGCCAGCCGCGCCGGACCCTCCTCGACGCATAGGCGCACGATGCGCGGATCGTTGAGGCCGTCGCCGGCGACGATGGTGTCCTTGACGTGCGCATCGAAGGTGTCCTCCTTGTCGACGACGACGGCGATGCCACCCTGGGCAAAGCGCGTGTTCGACTCCATCCGATCGCGCTTGGTGACGATGGCGACCGTGCCGCGCTCGGCCATCTCGAGCGCGTAGGTGAGCCCGGCGGCGCCCGAGCCGATCACCAGGGTGTCGAAGGAGCGCGACATGCAAGTACCCGGTATCGCCGAGCCGCTGGGGCCGACGAGCAGGAGGAGGAGGGAGGAGGTGGGGGTGAGGAAGACAATGAAGATACTGGGGCTTGTCGTTGCGCCTGGGTGAGAGGGTCGCTGCTCTCGCGAGAGCAGGCGGCGTTGCCGTCATGAGGGGAGTCGTGCGCGCTGCAGAACTTCTTCGCCTCGTGCGCGCTGCCGACGCTCACCGCCGGGACGAGGCTCCTGCCGGGCCTGCACGCCCCCCTCCTGCCTCCTCCCCCTGCGGGGGAGGCCGTTCCGGGCTCGGCAGGCGAGGGAGGCACGGCCCTCCCCGCAGGGGAGGGAGGGAGGGTGGGGGCGGTCGTTGCGGCACGACCGTCGGCTCTCGCGAGAGCAGCGGACGCAACTCGAAGGCGGGGCGACAAGCCCCAACTTCCTCTCTGCTTCCGCTGGCTCTCCACTTCGGCCCTCCTCGGGCAACCACACCGGGATCCGCAGCGCGGCACCCTAGCAGTCCCTCGGCCAAGGGGCTGCACCCGCTCGATTGCAGGATCCGGATCGGCCCGGTACTTCCCCGCGCATGAAGCGACTCCTCCCGCTTTGCCTCGCGCTCGCATTCTCCGGCTGCGACTGCGGCCTCGAGCCGCTCGACCAGATCCCCGATCCTCCCGCGCCCGAGCCCACGCCCGAGCCCGATCCGTTCGGCGCGGTCGCCGGCCGCGTGTGCGGCCCCGACGGCGTCACGTGGCTTTCGGCCGCCTCGGTGTGGATCGAGCCCGAGGGCGAGGCGCGCCTGAGCACCACCTCCGACGGCGAGGGCAACTACCGGCTCGACGGTGTGCCGGCGGGGCCCCAGACCTTGCACATCGAGAAGGGCAGCTTCGCCACCACGCGCGACGTCGAGATCCCGGCGGGCGAGACGCTGCTCATCCCCGACGACGCCTGCGAGCTCGACCTTGGGCCCAGGATCGCGGTGGTGCGCGGCAGCCAGTACGACAACGTCGAGGGCGTGTTGCAGGAGCTCGGCGTGCAGGCCGAGGTCATCGACGTCTACCAGAGCGACTGGGCCGAGCAGCTCTTGTCCGACGACGAGGCGCTCTTGCAGTACGACATCCTGTTCTTGAACTGCCGCTCCAACGAGGCCACCTACGCCGAGCGCTCCGACATGCAGCAGCGGCTGCGCGCGTTCGTCGAGGGTGGCGGCAGCCTGCACGCGTCGGATCAGGCCTACGACCTGATCGAGCTGACCTTCCCCGACATGATCAATTTCTACGGCGAGGACGAGGTGCGCGGCGCGGCCGATCAGGGCGACAGCGTCGACCAGCTCGCCGCCGCGGTGCTCGACGACAACCTGCAGACCGCGCTCGGCCACAGCGTCATCGACCTGCACTACGGGCTGTCCACCTGGAGCGCCATGGTCAGCGTCGACGACGACGTGCACGTGTTCATTCAGGCCGACAGCCCGCTGCTGAACGGGCAGGTGCTCGAGGACGCGCCGCAGCTCGTCGGCTTCGACCACGGCGCCGGGCGCGTCATCTACTCCTCATTCCACCAGGAGCCGGGCATCGGCGTCGACCAGGAGCAGGTGGTTCGGCTGATCCTGTTCGAGCTGTAGCGCGGACCGCACATCCCTGCGGCCCTGACAGGCGCTGCTGCCCGCTTTTTCCCGCGCCGAGGCCGGGCTAGCCGTGCGCCATGCACGCGCTCCCCCTCCTCGCCCTCGCCGCCCTCGCCCTGCCCGCCAACGCCGCCGTGGTGCCGCGCACCGCCGCGCCCGTCGACGAGCCCGCGCCCAAGATGCGCCTGCCCACGGACGTGCGGCCGCTGTCGGCGGAGCTGTCGTTCGACCTCGATCCCAAGGCGGCGGACCTGACCGGCCGCGCCCGGTGGCGCGTGCGCCTGCCGCGCGCGCAGCGCGCGCTCTGGTTGCACGGGCGGGGCATGCAGGGCGTGACCGCCACCGTCGCTGCCCAGCGAGCCACCTGGACGCAGGTGGACGACGACGGGCTCGCCAAGCTCAGCTTCGACCAGGCCGTGGGCCCCGGCGACGTCGACGTGGCGCTCTCCTGGCGCGCGCCGCTCAAGACCGATCTCGAGGGCGTCTACAAGGTGGACTACGCGGGCGAGCCCTACGTCTTCACCCAGTTCGAGGCCATCGACGCGCGTGAGTCCTTCCCCTGCTTCGACGAGCCCGGCTTCAAGCTGCCCATCGCGCTCTCCATCACGACGCCCAAGGGCAACATCGCCGTCGCCAACGCGCCGTTGCAGAGCAGCACCAACGTCGAGGGCGGCACGCGCTACTCGTTCAAGGCCACGCAGCCCATCCCCATCTACCTGCTCGCGTTCGCGGTCGGCCCGCTCGACGTCGTCGACGGCCCGGTGTTGCCCAAGAACGCGCTGCGCGATCGGCCGCTGCCGCTGCGCGGCGTGGCGCCGCGCGGCCAGGGCGCTCAGCTGCAGGCCTCGCTCGCGCTGTCGGCGCAGATCATCGCCTGGCTCGAGCAGTGGTTCGGCGTCGCCTACCCTTACGACAAGCTCGACATCGTCGCCGTGCCCGACTTCGCGGCGGGCGCCATGGAGAACGCCGGCCTGGTCACGTTCCGCGACGCGCTGCTCTACGTCGACAACAACTCCCCCATCGGCCTGCAGAAGGGCAACGCCTACGTCATCGCGCACGAGTTCGCGCACCAGTGGTTCGGCAACCTGGTGACCATGGCCTGGTGGGACGACGTCTGGTTGAACGAGGCGTTCGCGTCGTGGATGGAGAACCTCGCCGTCAACGCGGTGCGCCCCGACTTCAACGCGCTCACCGAGGCGCGCGCCGGCACCGACTGGGTGAGCGGCGAGGACAGCTTGGTGTCGGCGCGCCAGATCCGGCAGCCCGTGTTGAGCAAGGGCGACATCATCAACGCCTTCGACGGCATCACCTACACCAAGGGCGCCGCCGTCATCGGCATGTTCGAGCGCTGGCTCGGCACCAAGGCGTTCCAGCAGGGCGTGCGCGCCTACATGGCCGAGCACCGCTTCGGCAACGCCACCGCCAAGGACCTGCTCGACGCGCTGTCGCGCAACGGCCGGCGCGACGTCGCCACGCCGTTCTCCACCTTCCTCGATCAGCCGGGCATCCCCTACGTCGAGGCCAAGCTCTCGTGCGAGGGCGCGCCCGCGCTCGAGCTCAAGGTGTCGCGCTTCCTGCCTGTGGGCAGCACCGGCGACCGCAACAAGCGCTGGGGCATGCCGGTGTGCGCCCGCGCGCTCGGCGCCGACGGCAAGTGGACCGAGAGCTGCGCGCTCGTCGACGGCCGCGAAGGCAAACTGCCGCTGGCGGGCGCCACGTGCCCGAAGGCCGTGCACCCGAATTCCGACGGCGCCGGCTACTACCGCTGGTCGCTGCCGCCCGATCAGCTCAAGGCGCTGGTCGCCCACCTCAAGGAGCTGACGCCGGGCGAGCGCATCTCGCTGCAAAACGCGCTGCGCGCCGGCTATGCGAGCGGCACGCTGCCCTTCGCCGACGCGCTCGCCGGCGCCGAGCCGCTCGCGCGCGACGTCGAGCCCACCGTGGCGCGGGCGCCGAGCGCCTTCCTGTGGAACGCGCACGACGATCTGGTCGAGCCCGGCGCGCGCGCCAAGGTGAAGGCGCGCATGGCCTCGATCTATCGGCCGGTGCTCGACGCCGTCGGCAAGCTGCCCAAGGCGGGCGAGGACCCGCGCGCACGCGAGCGCCGCGAGCTTGCCTGGGACATGCTCGCCGGCGCCGAGGACAAGGCCGCGCTCGCCGAGCTTGCCAAGCTCGGCCGCGCTGCGCTCGGGCTCGACGGTCCCGTCGCCGAGATCCCGGCCGACCTGAAGGGCGCGGCCATCGACGCCGCCGTCAAGCAGGGCGGCGCGCCGGTGTTCGACAAGCTGGTCGAGCGCCTCGCCACCGAGAACGACCCCATGATGCGCCGCTACCTGGTGAGCGCGCTCGGCAGCGTCGACGAGGAGCCGCTCGCCGGCCGCGCGCGCGCGCTCTCGCTCGACCTGCGGCTCAAGACCAATGAAGTGCTCTCGCCCCTCTGGGCGCAGGCGGGCGACGTGCGCACGCGCGACGCCACCTGGGCCTTCGTCAAGGAGAACGTCGACGCGCTCATCAAGCGCTTGCCCGAGACCTTCGGCGCCGACGCCCTGCCCGGCCTCGCCGGGGGCTACTGCAGCGAAGAGCGCGCCGCCGAGATCGACGGCTTCTTCAAGGAGCGCGCAGGCAAGGTGCCCGGCATGGAGCGCGCGCTGGCCCAGGCCGTCGAAGGCGTGCGTCTGTGCGCGGCCAAGGCAGCCGTCCATCGCGACAGCGCGCGCAAGGCCTTCAAGTAGGGGTCAGGGTCGATCGACGACGGTGCCGAGCACGGCGGTGGGCGCGAAGAAGCGCCGGCCGATCCGCTCGGCGTCGCTCCTGCCGTCGACCAGCAAGGTGGCGTCCTTGACCATGACCGGCGCGGTCACCGTCGGGAACAGCCAGCGCATGGCCGCGGCGCCGTCGCCGGTGACCAGCTCGTCCGCGGCGCTCAGAGTGCGCGTCCGGACCTGGTTGGCCACGGTGTCGATGACGCCGACCGTCTCTGCCTCGCCGCGCCCGTCGTGGATCAACGCGACCTGCTGTGAGGTGTCGCTGTCTTCGATGACGGCGGCGTCGACAGAGCGGTCGATCAGGCCGGTATCGTCGCTCGCGTCTCCATCGGGGATGTCGATGTCGGCGTAGGCGTAGACCTCGAGCGGCTCGCCCGGCGGCAGCTCCTCGACGCGCAGCGCCGACAGGATGCCGCGCTCGCTCGTGAGCAGCGTGAGCAGGCGCGCGCGCGCGGGCCCTGCCGACGCCATGCTCTCGACGACCACCAGCCCCGGCTGGTCGAGCCGCACGGTCGCGACCTGCAACGGCGTGAACCTGTCATTGCCGAGCTGGCTCGGCGCGCCGAAGTGATCGACGCCGGTGCTGTAGAGGCGCCAGCAGTTGTTCAAGATGACGGCGAGGCCGGGCTCGGTCAGGTGGTAGGTGCGTAGAGACTCGCTGTCGAGGTCGTCGATGGCCACCGACGGGCCGACCACGGGGTTGCGCGCCTCGTTCAGCCAGTAGGCGGGCTGCCCGACGCCGCCCTCCTCGACGAGCGCGAGGTAGAGCCAGAGGCGCCGCGTCTCGCCCGCGGCAAGCTCGCCCGGCAAGAGGAACGCCAACGCGCCGCCGCCGTCGGTGCCGGAGAAGAAGCTCGGCAGCTCGACCGCGCCGGACGCGCCGTGCTCGATGACGCGCGGCGAGTCGCCGTCGAGCGTGCCGCGGGCGCCGATCAGCGATTGCAGCGGCGCATCGATGACGACGGGCACATCGGCGACCGCGGTCGCACCGCCGGTGACGTCGAGCACGACCGCGAGCGCGTGGGCAGCGCTCCACCACGCGGGCGGCCCTTCCGGCCCGGCGTCGACGCCGCCGCCGTCAGGTCCGGCGTCGTCAACGCCGCCGTCGGACGGCACGCCAGCGTCATCGTCGACGTCGTCAGGCCCGGCGTCGCGCGCCTCCTCGGGGTCGGGCACACAGACGCCGCCGGCGCCGCACGCGTAACGCGGCGGGCAGTGCTCCTCGCGCGAGCATGGCACGTCGGATCCCAGGAGCCGGCACCCCGTGGCGCCGCCCGCGACCAATCCGAGCAAGAGTGCAGCGAGCTGAGCGGCGTGCGCGCGCAATCAGCCCTGCTTCATCTCGAGGCCCGCGACGTCGATGAAGATCTCGTCGACGTCGCCGGTGATGACCTTCTTCTGCTCGCCTTCCTTGAGCTGGCGCTCGTCCTCGTAGTGCTGCGCCGCCTCCTTGCTGAGCACGCGCAAGGACAGCGTGCCCTCGACGGTGGCCGTGTAGCCGACCGCCTTCATCGGCACGAAGATGCTGTGGCTCTTGGTGGAGATGCGGATGGTGTCCTCGGGCTTGTCGCCCTGCACCACGAACCAGCAGCCCATCTTGGTGCAGACGTCGGAGACCTTGCCGTGCAGCTTGATCTTCTTGCCGTTCAGCTCCTTGCCGCGCTTGACCGCGGCCGACACCGTCACCAGCTCGACGTCGGGCGAGAGCTTGGCGCCGCGGCGGACCACGCCGTCGGCATCCACCTGGTCGCGCGTGGCGGCCGACGCGGCGTGCTCGGCGTGGTCACCGCCCATCGGCGCAGGTGCCGCGGCAGCAGCAGGTGCCGCGGGTGCGGCCGGCGCAGCGGCCGTGGCCGCGGCGGTCGTGGCTGCCGGTGCGGCGGCGGGCGCCTCCTCCTTCGAGCAGGCGGTGGACAGAGCGAGGGCGGCGACGACGACGATCGAGCGGTGCATGCGGATCTCCACGACGAGGGACCAGCAGCGGTTAGCGATCCCGGAGCCGCTCGACAAGTGCGGAGTGCGCCGCTGTCAGCTCGGCGCGCGCCTCTGTCGGCAGACGCTCCTCGAGCACGCGATAGACGGTCTGCTCGCGCACCGTGTGGTGCTCGAGCACGCCGAGCAGGCGGTACACGGACGGCAGCCGCTGCAAGGTGGTGCGCAGGTCCGCCTGCTCGGGCAGGAAGCCCGCGATCTCGGCCGTCAGCCGCACCAGCACCACGTGGTCGCCCTCGAGGTGATCGACCCGGCCCGGCCCCTGGGTGGGCGCGAGCGGTCGCCACGCGGGGATGACGAGCCGATCCTCGACCGCCATGTGCTGGTCGAGCGCCTCCGAGAACAGGCGGAAGTGGCGCCGCGCCTGCTCGCCGTCGAGCACCACCAGCGACTCCAAGGTGCGCCAGACGCGCTCCTCGAGCAGGCGGTGCAGCGCATCGTGAACCACGGCGAGCGAGTCGGGCATGGCTCCGCCTATCTTGCCGGGCGCCGTCTTTGTAGGGTCCCCGGCGCGGCGACGATGGCGAACCTGCTCTTCCCTGCGCGCAACTGGCCCGCCGATGGTGAGGTGGACCTGCGTCCGCCTATCTCGGCCTTCGGCCGCTACGATCTGCTCGAGCGGCTCGCCGACCACGACGACGACGAGCTGTTCGTGGCGCGCTCCGACGGCTTCGAGGGGCTGTTCTCGCTCGCGGCGCTGTTGCGCCTCAAGGCGGCGCGCTGCGGCGACGTCATGCTGGTGTCGCGTTTCATCGAGGAGGCGCGCCTGGCGGTGCGGCTCGAGCACCGCGGCATCCTTGCGGTCGAGGACTTTGGGCGCGTGGGCGGTGTCTACTTCATCGCCTTCGAGCTCGTCGACGGCATCACGCTCGCCGAGCTGGTGCGCAACCTGACCGCGCGCGGCCTGCGCCTCGACGCGCGCGCCGCCGCCCTGATCGTGCTCAAGGTCGCGCGCGCCCTCGACGCCGCGCATCGGACCTGCGGCTCCGACGGCGAGCCCATCGGCATCGCCCACGGCAACCTGTGCCCGCACAACGTGCTGATCGGCAGGGATGGGCGGGTCAAGGTGCGCGGCTTCGCCGCCCCGTCGGTCTTTCGACACCAGGGCGGACCGGTCGCGGCCGGCCTGGTCGGGCTCGCGGGCGCGGCGCCCGAGCTGCTCGGTGTCGACGCGCACCACGGCGGCGCCGAGCCGTCTGCCCGCACCGACGTCTGGTCGCTCGGCGCGCTGCTGCACGAGGTGGTCGCCGGGCAGCCTCTGTTCGCCGGCGACACGCCGACCGAGGTGGCCACGGCGGTGCGGAGCGTGCCCATCGCACCGCTGTCGTCCAAGGTGCCGGGCCTGCCGGCCGCGCTCGACGTGGTGGCCGACGAGGCGCTGGTGCGCGACCCGCGCCAGCGGGCCGACGATGTCCGCGCCTGGGCGCACGGCCTCGAGGCCTTCCTGGCCACGCAGCGCTTCGGCGACGACGAGCTGCGCAACACGCTGCTGGCGCTCGACGAGCACGACGGCGCCGCCGACACCGTGGTGCGCACCCCCACCAGAGTGACGCGCAAGGGCCGCGCGCCCGCGCCGGTGGAGCTCGGCGCCGCGCCCACCGAGGCGCTCGGCGCCGAGCTCACTACCCAGCTCGCGCGCGACCCCGGCGTCTGGGGCCTGGTGCGCCTGGCGGAGCGCCGCTACGGCGAGGGCGCCACCGACGAGGTGGCGCCGATGTGCCGCACCGCCGCCGTGCTGTTCGCCTCGCGCGGGCTGTTGGCGCACGCGCTATGCGCCTACGACGCCGCGCGGCGCCTCTTGCCCGAGGGCGAGGTCGCCGACGATCTGCGGCGCCTGGCGGAGCTTGCCGGCGGCGATCAGGCGCTGCGCCAGCGCGAGCTGCGCCGCGTCGGCGGCCTGGCGTTGCAGCAGGCGCTGCGCGCGCAGACCGACGGCGACATCGCAAAGGGAGGGGCGCTCGCAACGCCATTCCTGTCTGCGCTGCCGCCCGACGCCTTCGCGCGCCTCGCAGTCGCCGGGCGCGTGGTGCGCATCCCGCCCGGCGCCGCCGTACTGCGCGAGGGCGAGCCCGGCGACTCGCTGTTCGCCATCGGTGAGGGGCGCCTGGTGGTCACCTGCACCCCGTCGCGCATCGACACCGACCACGCCGACGTCGAGGAGCACGGCTTCGAGGAGCGCACCGACCCGGGCGGCAAAGCGCGGGTCTCGCGGGTGGTGGTGGCGTCGGGCCTGCGCGACGAGCTCGACCGGTCGCTCAACGACGACCCGCAGACCTTCGACATCGTCGACCCGCGCCAGACGCGCGTGTTCCTGTCGGCGCTCTCCGCCGGCGACCTGTTCGGCGAGTTCAGCTTCCTCACCGGCCGGCCGCGCAGCGCCAGCGTCGAGGCGGTCACCGCCTGCCGCCTGTTCGAGATCGGGCGCCGCGCGGTGGGCGGCGCCCTCGACGAGATCCCGGCGCTGCGCGACGCGCTCGAGGCCTTCTACAAGGAGCGCGTGCTCGAGTGGATGCTGGCCAAGAACGAAGTGTTCTCGCTGCTCGAGCCGGCGGCGCGGCGCGCGCTGCTCTCGCAGTGCGGCGTCTACGACATCCCGGCCAAGAAAGTGGTAGTGCGCGAGGGCGAGCTGCACGACGCCATGTACTTCATCAAGAAGGGCGAAGTGGAGGTGACGCACGACGACGGGGGCGTGCAGGTCTTCATCAACAAGCTCGGCCCCGGTGAGTTCTTCGGCGAGATCGCGGCGCTCGAGGGCGGGCCGCGCCGCGCCAGCGTGCGCGCCACCACCGACCTCGAGGTCTTTCGCATCTCGCGCGACGACCTGCAGCCGATCCTCGAGGCCGCGCCCGAGGTGAAGGAGCGCCTGCTACGGGCCATGCGCGCGCGCAGCGTGGAGCTCAAGCGGCGCATCGCCGAACAGCGGCGCGTGCTCGCCGCCACGTAGTAGCGCCTACGGCACCACCGCCAGCGCGGCCTCGTGCACCTCGGCGCCGGCGTCGCGCAGCACGCGCGCCGCTTCGCCGAGTGTGGCGCCGGTGGTGCGCACGTCGTCGATCAGCAAGAGGCGTCGACCCTCGACGGCGCGGCGCAAGCGGAACCGCCCGGCCACGGCCACCGCGCGCAGCGCCTTGTCCGCACCAAAGGAGAGCGGCGCGTCGAGCCGCCGCGTCGAAAGCGCGTCGACCACCGGCACTCCGGCCGACCGCGCCACGGCCTGTGCCAACACCGCCGGCAGATCGAAGCCGCGCGCGAGCCGCCGCCGCCAGTGCGCCGGCACGAAGGCGACACCGTCGACGGGCGGCAGCGCCGGGCACGACCCCGAGGCGAGCCGAGTCGCCCAGCAGCGGCCAAGCGCGTCGGCGAGCGAGGCCTCGGGGCGGAACTTGCAGGCTCGGACGGCGTCGGCCACGGCGCCGCCGAACGTCCAGCAGGCCACGGCGCTCGGCGGCGCGCCCTCCACCGACTCGGCGCAGGCCAGGCAGAACTGGTCCTGCGGCGCGGGACGCCCACAGGCGAGGCACGACGGCGGCAGCAGCGCGTCGAGCACGGCGGCGAGCGGCGTGGGCAGGGTCACAGCTCGAGTATCGCTCGGCGGCGAGCAGCGCGGCTCGCGGGACGCTACGCTGATGTAGTGGCGAGCCTGCACACCACCTACGTGCACTTGCAGACCCAGCTCTTCTCGGACGAGCGGGTGCCGCCCGACGAGCGCGAGCGCATCGACACACGCTGCGCGCTGATCGCGGCGGTGGGCGGCGCCTGCTCGGCTGCCGCGGGCGTCGCCGCTATGCTGGTAGCCGCCGTGGTAGGTGCTGCCATCGGCACGCTGTTCGGCCCGCTCGCCACCGTCGGCTTCTCGCTGATGGCGGCGAGTTGGGGTGTTTGGGGCGGGGCCGCCGGCGGCTGGTGGCTGACCCGACGCGTGCAGGCGGGCTACCTGCGCCGCGCCCTCGACAGGAGCAGGCGACCGTTGCTGGTGGGCGGCAGCGGCGGCACCGCGTCGCCGGTCGCGATCCCGCTCGCCGTGCTCGGCGCCGCCCCCTGACGACGTCGAGCCGGCTCCGCGCTCAAAAACGGAACTGCGTCGAGAGCCAGAGCGTATGGCTGACGAACAGCTCCTCGCGGTCTTGATCGGGGCCGACCCGCGGCGGGTCGAGGAAACGCGCGGCGTAACGCGCCGATAAGACGCCGTTGTTGCGCCAGAAGTAGAAGTGCAGCGCCGCGCGCGCCTGCGTCTCGGCGCGCTGGCGGCGCAGCTCGGTCTCGAGGTTCCCGGGTGGGTCCGACACCTGGACCAGGCCACCGGTGGCGCGCCGCAGCTCGCCGAATTCGCTGGTCCAGAACTGGCCGAAGTCGGCCGCGAAGAACAGCCACTCGGGCACGATGAGCACGCCGCCCATGACGTTGTAGGCGTTCTGGATGGCGCCGAAGTTCAGCTCGGTCTTGAAGTAGTCCTCGGCCGCCAGCTCGAAGATGCCCATCTTGAAGGTGGTCGAGGCGTGCAGCGCCGGGTAGCGCTCCTGCTGGCGCTGGTCGTACTTGGCGCCGAGGGTGAGCCCGAGCGTCGGCTGCGCCGGCTTGTAGAGGAACAAGGAGTCGAAGCGGTTGTAGTAGCCGAGCGCCGCCCACTGCACCTGCGCGCCGAGCGTGTAGGTGTAGTTGAAGTTGTCGAAGGTGAAGCGCCGGCCGCCGATGTTGCCGGTCGAGAAGCCGGCGCCGCCGCCGGCGAAGGTGCGGTAGCGCAGCATGCCGGGCACGATCGGCCCGTGCACCTCGACGGCGGCGCCGTTGCCCTGCTCGAAGGCGCCGAACATGTAGTAGGCGGGCTCGAGCAACGGCTGCTTGGCGGCGGAGACGATGAGCGCGTTGGCGAGCGAGCCGCCGCCGGTGTTGACGTTGACATAGTGGCCGTGCCCGAGCGGCACCTGGAACATGGCGAAGGTGAGGCGCGGGCTGCGCTCGCCGCGCAGGTTGATGAGGAAGAAGCTGTCCTCGAGCAGCGGCAGCGCGCCGAAGGCGCGCAACTGCAACAGGTTGATGCGCGTGTCTGGCGTGAGCGCCCAGTCATTCGGGTTCTTGGTGTTGTTGATGTCGAGCTCTTGCAGCACGCTCGCCACTACACCGAAGCGCACGCCGACGAAGCCGACGCCGTCGTTCGAGTCGGCCTGCTCCGCCTCGGGCGCGAACCTACTGCCCGACGGCGCGTTGCCGCCGTCGCCACCGCCACCGCCGCCACCGCCGTCACCGTCGACCGGGCCCTTCCACGAGCCCTGGCAGGTCGGCAGGCGCTGGCACTCGGCGTCGTCGCAATCGAGCACGCCGTCGTCGTCGTTGTCGATCCAGTCGGAGCAGCGCTCGGCGGTGTTCTCCGGCTTGCCGTCCTTCTGGCAGCGCGGCGCGTCCTTGCAGTCGGCGTCGCCGCAGTCGACGACGCTGTCGCCGTCGTCGTCGGCGCCGTCGTCGCAGTTGGTCTCGCGCGCGGCCTCCTCTGCCAGGACGGCGGGCGCGGCGAGCATGAACGCAGCGATGGAGAGTCGCACCATGATCATCCCTTGCATCCTCACTGGCACCTTGTCACTGGCACATCCGCGTCACGCCGTCGCAGGCGGTGACGGCCGGATCCCAGGCACAATCGAAGTCGTCGCAGTCCACGAAGCCGTCGAGGTCGTTGTCGCTGCCGTCGCTGCAGCCGTCGCCGCCGAGGCAGGTGTCGGTGGTCAGCGCGTCGCCGTCGTTGCAGTCGGCGTCGACCTCGCAGCGCCCGCCCGCCTCGCCACAGAAGCCGCTCGGCAAGCACGTCGCCCCGCGCTCGGTGCACGGGTTTGCTGCGCTGCACGCGACCGGCGTGGCGTGCGCGCAGGCGGAGATGCTCTCCTGGCACGCCACCGCCACGGTGAGGTCCCGGCTGTTCCTGCACGAGTAGTCCTCGCAATCGGGGTAGCCGTTCTTGTCGTTGTCGACGCCGTCGGTGCACTTCGCGAAGGTGTTTTCCAGGATCTCGGCGCACCGCTCGACCACCTCGGCCTCCGGACTGCGTTGGCAGGAGAAATCCTCGCAGTCGACATAGCCGTTGTCGTTGTTGTCTTCGCCGTCGGTGCAGTCGTCGAGGGACTCCTCGGTGTCGGGGTTCTGGCAGAAGGAGAAGCCCTCGCAGGCGCGGTCGACGCAGTCGGTGTAGCCGTTGCCGTCGTTGTCCTCGTCGTCACGGCAGCGCCCCTCGGTGTTCTCCGGCTCGCCGGGGCACGGCTCGGTGCCGGTGCAGCCGCTGTCGTCGCAGTCGATCTCGCCGTCGGCGTCGTTGTCGTCGTTGTCGTCGCAGGCGTCGTCGCTCTCTTCCACGCACACGGTGACGAACTTGCCGTTGCTGCACCCGTAGTCTTCGCAGTCGGCGAAGCCGTTGGCGTCGTTGTCGATATGGTCGGAGCAGCTCGCGTCGTCGAACTCGAGCACGCAGCAGGTCTCGGCGATGGCCTGGCAGGAGCGCTGGCCACAGTCGATGGCGCCGTCGATGTCGTTATCGACCTGATCGCTGCACGCCGCGAAGGTGTCCTCCGGCGCCGGCTCCTCGGGCACCAGGGGAACCAGCTCGCCACACAGCGTGGAGTTGGGCCAGCAGTCGGGGTCCTGGCAGTCGATGACGCCGTCGGCGTCGTTGTCGATGCCGTCGCCGCAGTCGAGGTCGTTGTTCTCGTAGCCGAGCACCGGCTGGGTGATGACGTAGTTGCAGGCGCTCACTACGAAACTCACGATCAGCACGAGCGACCGGAGGGAGCCGTCTTGGGTGGGGGCCCCACGTCCGGCTGTGCCGGCGTGGGGGAGGGGCTGGCGACAGCCCCTCAGGCAACTCAGTGCAGACACTTGGCCCGCTCCCCGCCGAAGCGGCGGCGGAAGTCGACGTAGACATGGCACGAGTCGACCTGCGTGCCGGTGGGCACCAGTTTCTTCTCGCGGATCAGCACGTTCATTCCCTCTGCCAGGGACGCGACGTCCTCGGGGGTGACACCCTTCGGGAGGCGGAGCCCGTCGCTGGTGTCGTTCGTCACCACGATGGACATGCCGCGCTGCATGCGGTCGAGCGTGACGCGCAGGATCCCCTGCAGCTCGTCCGCCTCGAGCCCGCCGGCGCCCGCGGCCGACTCCGGCTGCTTCTTGAGCATCTCGGCGATCTTCTCGATGTCCGCATCGGTGAACACCGGCACCTCGGAGCACACCCGCTGGCACTCCTGATAGTCGTCGTTGTGCACCCACTTCTCGGTGTGCGCGTCGGTGGTCGAGATCAAACGGTTGCTGGTCTGGCCGTTCTTGTCGCCGCCCTCCGACTTGCTGTGCAGCGACGTCACGATGAAGCGCGGGATGCCGTGCGCCCACATGCCGCGCCGGGCGGCCATTGCCTCGCGCTGCACCTTGAGCAGGTCGGCGTCGCCGGGGTTCTCGTCGACCGAGTAGGTGTGGGCGAGCCCTTTGCCGATCAAGTGCAGCGCCAGATCCTTGCAGAACAACAACAGGCGGCCGTAGCCGTCCTTCTTGCCGTCGCCCTCGCAGTTCCACACGCCCTGCTGCGCCTCGTGCGTCGCCATCTTGGCGACGGCGAACATCTCCTTTTCGGTCCAGGTACCCCAGGAGTGCACCGGGCCGAAGCTCTCGAGCGTGTTGTAGCCAGAGAGGCGCGACTGCGTGCCCTTGAAAGGCCCGGCTTGGATGCGGAACGAGTCGCCGTCGTTGAAGTAGACCGGCGTCGCCGAGCCGTTGATGAACACCTTGGTCAGCGGCTCGGCGCGCACGCCGGCCGCCGACAAGAGCGCAGCCACGATGACGAGCACGGCGAGCGTGGACGAGCGCATCCGACCTCCGAGGGGACGCGAGATTGGCCGCTCGCGAGGGGCTGTCAACGACCGTCGCGGGCGGCGCGCGACGGTGTTGCGTCGCGCCCTCGGTTGCCGAGAGGATGGCGCGCACCCGGGATCCACCATGCAGACCCTCGCACTCGACGCCGACATGCACGCACGGGTGGCCGCGGCGCTCGCGCAGTCGCCGCTGTTCTCCTCGCTGTCACCCGACGTGCTCGGCAGGGTGGCGGAGCGCGGCGTGCTCGGCACGCTCGAGCCCGGCGAGGCGCTGGTGCACGAAGGGGACGAGAGCGACTCCTTCGCGGTGCTGTTGGCCGGCGAGCTGCGCGTCAACAAGCTCCCGCAGGGAGGCGGCGAGGCCATCGAGCTGACGCGCATGCTGCCGCCCGAGAGCGTGGGCGAGATGGGCCTCTTGCTCGGGCAGCCGCGCAGCGCCACCGTCGTCGCCGGCGCGCGCGCGCTGGTGTTGCGCTTCGATCGCGAAGCCTTCGGCCTGCTCTACGAGCGCGTGCCCGGCTTCGGGCTGGCGGTGTCGCGCGGGCTGGCGGCGCGCCTGGCGCTGTCGTCGAAGGCGCTGCCCCTGCCCGTGCTCGACGTCGCCGCCGATCCCGAGGTGATGGCGCTCTTGCCCGTCGACTTCATCACGCGCCACCGTGCCTTGCCGCTCAAGCAGGAGGGCAACCGCGTCTGGCTCGGCTTCGTCGACGACGTCAGCCCGCGCGTCTTGCGCGCCGCCAAGGACGCCCTGCCCGGCATGGAGCTGGTGCCCGTGCGCGTGTCGAGCGACCGCTTCGACGCCGCGCTCGCCGACAACGCCAGCGTGCCCTCCTTCCTGCCCGACCCATTCCGCGACGAGCCGCAAGCCAAGAGCGAGCCCGCCGCGGTGCCGCGCCTCGACGCGCTGTTGCGGCGCGTGGTCTCGGAGGGCGCCTCCGACCTGCACCTGTCGGGCGGGCAGAAGCCGCGCTGGCGCCTCGACGGCGAGATCCACGAGATGAGCGACGCCGCGGTGCTCGGCGAGCGCGAGGTCTTCGAGCTGCTGCGCACCGTGATGGACGAGCGCGCGCTCGACGCCTATGAGCGCGAGCACGACGTCGACTTCGCCTACGCGCTCGGTTCGTTTGCGCGCTTCCGCATCAACCTGTTCCGCGACAAGGGCGGCGCCGGCGCCGTGCTGCGTCAGATTCCGGCGAAGATCCTCACCTTCGAACAGCTCAACCTGCCGCCGGTGGCGCAGCGCTTGTGCGAGCAAGCGAAGGGCCTGGTGCTGGTCACCGGGCCCACCGGCAGCGGCAAGTCGACCACGTTGGCCGCCATGATCGACGGCATCAACAAGACGCGGCGCGCGCACATCATCACGCTCGAGGACCCCATCGAGTTCGTGCACACGAGTCAGCGCTCGCTCATCAACCAGCGTGAGGTGGGCTCCCACACCAAGAGCTTCGCGCGCGCGCTCAAGGCCGCGCTGCGCGAGGACCCCGACATCGTGCTGGTGGGCGAGATGCGCGACCTCGAGACCATGCAGCTCGCGCTCGAGACCGCCAACACCGGCCACCTGGTGTTCGGCACGCTGCACACGTCCACGGCCATCAGCACCGTCGACCGCATCGTCGACGTCTTCCCTGCCGGCCAGCAGGAGCAGGTGCGCTCGGTCTTGGCCGACACCATCAAGGGCGTGCTCGCGCAGGCGCTGTGCCGGAAGGTCGGCGGCGGGCGCGTCGCCGCCATCGAGTCGTTGGTGGTGTCCTACGCGGTCGCCAACCTGATCCGCGAGGGCAAGACGCACCAGCTCGCGAGCACCATGTCGACGTCGAAGGCGCAGGGGAACGTGCTGTTGAACGACGCGCTCGCGCAGCTCGTGAACGGCGGCGTGGTCGAGTACGAGGAGGCGCTGTCGAAAGCGGTCGACAAGGCCGACCTGGCGCGGCGCTGCAACAAGCCGCCGCCGGGCGCGCAGCCGGCGGGTTGACGCTGGCGATGCGCCGCGCACCGCGCGCTAGCTCGCTGTCGACGTTACGCATCTTGACAGCAAGTGTCTTGATGCTATGATGCATGCTGCCATGCGCACCACGGTCACCATCGATCCCGACGTCGAGGCTTTGCTGGCGCGAGCCATGAAGCAGAAGGGGTTGACCTTCAAGGAGGCGCTCAACGGCGCGCTGCGGGCCGGCTTGCTCGCCGGCTCCGCGGGGCACAAGCCCGCGCCCGTCTCCATCCCCGTGTTCGACCTGCAGCAACGCCCGGGCCTCAACCTCGACAAGGCGCTGCACCTCGCCGGCGAGCTCGAGGACGAGGAGCTGATGCGCAAGCTGTCGTTGAAGAAGTAGCGGCGCGCGTGAAGATCGTCGACGTCAATGTGCTCATCTACGCGACGGACCTTGGCGCGGCTCGCCACCGTGAGAGCAGGTCGTTCCTGGAAGCGGCGCTCGGCGGCGCCGAGCCCCTGGGACTCGCCTGGAACGTGCTGCTCGCGTTCATGCGGCTGAGCACCAAGGGTCAGCTATTCGCGCGGCCGCTGTCTGCCGACCAGGCGATCGATGTCATCGAGAGTTGGCTCGCGCAGCCGGCGGCCGTGGTCGTATCGCCGACGGACAAGCACATGCGAGTTGTGCGGTCGTTGCTCTCGCCGCTCGGCACCGCCGGCAACCTCACCTCGGACGCGCACCTGGCGGCGCTCGCCGTCGAGCACGGCGCGGTGCTGGTCTCGTGGGATCACGACTTCGCGCGCTTTCCCGGCGTTCAATGGCGCACGCCCTCGCCATGATCCCCCGGCCGGCCCGGGGCCAGCGCGAGCGCGGGCAGCCTCGTCAGCCGTTCAGCGTGGCCCCGGCGCCGGCGGTGTGCCGCCGGTCGGGATCGGCACCACCACCACGCCGAGCCGCCGCAGCGCATGCTTCGCGCCCTCGTTTGCCGGGTCTTGCACCAACACCTTCTTCAGCTCGGTGACGGCCTCCACGCGGTAGCCCATCAGCTCGAGCGCGTAGCCGAGGAACAGGCGCCCGCGCAGGTTGCGCGGATCGAGCATGAGCGCGCGTGTGTAGTAGAGCATGGCGCGCGTCTCGTCGCCGGCCCGGTGGTACGCATAGCCCAGGTTGACGACGAACTTCGGCTCGCTCGGCACCAAGCTGTGGGCCTGCTCGAGGTTGTAGATGGCCTCGTCGATGCGACCGGCCCACAACAGCGCGGCCGCCAGATAGTTCCGGTACTGCGCGTTGTCGTTGTCGAGGATGACGGCGCGCTTGTAGGCCTCGACCGCGCCTGCGACGTCGGCGCCACCGAAGGCCGGGTCCTTGCGGCGCGCGTCGGAGAAGGCCGCCTGGGCGTCCTGGCTCTTGTGCGAGGCCTCGACCGAGTCGGCGCCGAGGTCGTCGTGGTAGGGCTTGGCGCCCTCCTTACAGACGGCGCGGCACTGCGCGCAGTCGATGCCGGCCCAGGCATCGGCGGCACCGAGGAACAGCGGAAGCAGCAGCGAGACCAGGGCGAAGCGGTTGGCCATGACCGCTTCTGCCGCAAAATCACTCGACCTTGAAGAGCGACTCCCGCGCCGCCTGCGCCTGCGCGCGCACCAGCGCGTCCTTGTGTTCGCGCGACACGCGCTCGAGCAGGGCGATGGCCTCGAAGGGCCGCCAGTCGACCAGCGCGTCGATGACCCGCTTGGCGCGTGTCCTCGACGACATCATGAGCGCGCGCTCGATGGCGCCGATGTGGTGCAGCGCGCGCCCGCTGGTGATGCCGCGCACCGCCGCGTCGCCGGCAGCGCCCTGCACGCCGGCGAGCATCACCAGCGCGGCCTTGGCGTCGTTGTCGGCGCGCGCGAGCAGGGCCTCGAGCGACTCGGCGTCCGAGGGGTTGGCGATGACGCGCGTGGCCAGCTCGTCGGCCGTCGGCTCCGGGACCGGCACGGGCTCGAGCGTCGGCGTGGGTGGCGCTGGCGGCGCTACGTCGACGACGGGCACCGCAGGGGGCGGTGCCGGGGGCTCGTTGTCGGCCGGCGGCGGGCGACCCACCCACGCCGCCACCTGGAAGGAGGCGACCGCGCCGAGTGCCAGGAACAGCGCGGCGACAACGAGGATGCGCCCGGCGCCGACGCCGCTCGACGTCGTGGTCGGCGCCGCGTCCGCCGTCGGCGTCTCGGCGGCAGGGACCGACGACGCTGCCGCCGCCTCGAACGCAGGTGGCGCCTCGGGCGCCTCGCCGGCGGCAAGTGCGTCCGCGATGGCGTCGAGCCGGTCGGCGACCGCCGCCAAATCGGCGGGGCGCTTGTCGGGGTCGCCGGCGAGCAGCTCCGCAACCAGCGCCGCCGTCGCCGCCGAGACCGACGGCTTGAGCGCGCGCAGCTCGGGCGCCGGATCGCGCAGCACGCGCGCCAGGATGTCGAGGTCCGGCTCGTCCTCCTTCAAGTAGAAGGGCGGCCGCCCAATCAGGAGCGAGAACAGCGTGGCGCCGAGCCCCCAGGCGTCGGCGCGCGCGTCGACGCCGCCGCCGCGGGCCTGCTCGGGCGCCATGAAGTGCGGCGTGCCCACGGCCACGCCCTTCTGCGTGACGAAGCCGCCCCGGCCGGCGTCGAGGAAGAGCGCGATGCCGAAGTCGGCGATGCGCAGCACGGCCTGGTCGTCGAGCAGCAGGTTGTCCGGCTTGACGTCTCGGTGCACCACGCCGACGGCGTGCACGGCGGCGAGCCCGCGCGCCGCCTGCGCCGCCAGCGCCACCGCCGTCTCCTCGTCGACGCCGCCGGCGCCGATCAGCGCCGACAAGGGCTCGCCCTCGACGTACTCGAGCGCCATCCAGGCGATGTCCTCGTCGATGCCGCTGGCGAACACCTGCACCACGTTCTTGTGGGTCACGCGCGCCAGGGCCTGCGCCTCGCGCAAGAAGCGCGCGCGCCCCTCCTCGTCGGCGTCCTCGGGCGGCAGCGTCTTGAGCGCCACCTTGCGACCGAGGCGCTCGTCCTCGGCCAAGAACACCCGGCTCATGCCGCCGGCGCCGAGCTGCGAGAGCACGCGGTAGTGCGCGATGCGCACGCCCGGCAACAGCGACAGCGACGCCTGCTTGCGCGCCATCGGCTCGCGCGGCGTGGTCGCCACCAGGGGGTGCTCGGTCGTCACGAGCCGCAGCTTATCGTCTGCGGCGCGGTGCCCGCGACTTCGGCGGTGGCTGTGCGCTCACCGCAACCTACACCGGCGGTCCGACCGCGCCGTCGTCGTCAGCAACTGCTCATGCAGACGCCGACGAAGAAGATCAGCGTGCAACAGGGCTGGCCGGAGAGCTGGCAGCAGCCGTCGGTCGCGCAGTCCGTCGACTCACCGTCGCAGCCCTCCTGGCACGTCGCCGTGAAGGCGCCGCAGAACAGGCCGCCTTGGCACAGCGAGTCGTCGGGCTCGCCGTTGCCGTTGGCGCAGGGCGCGCCGAGCCCTCCGCCGGTGCCGCCGCCGGTGCACTGGTGCGCGCCGTTGCAGGTCTGCCCGCCCGTGCACGACGAGTTGTCGCGGCAGCCAACTGCGCACTGCCCGTTGGCGGCGCAGTACTGGTCCGCAGGGCACGAGAGGCTGGTGGTGCACGCGTCACCGGTACCGGCCGGCACGCACCGGCCATCGGCGGCGCAGTCCTCCGTCGTCGCGTTGCAGGTGATGCCGCCGTTGTTGCACAGCGGCACTGCGCAGAAGCCGGTGGTGGTGTTGCAGTAGGTGGAGGGCGCCACCGTGCACTCCGTCGACGCCGCGCATGCGTGCGGCCGCTCGCACTGCTGCCGTCCCACGCTGCACGTGAGCCCGAGCGCGGCGCACGGCGTCTCGTCGGTGCAGGCGGGCAGCGTCTGACAGGCGCCGTTGCCGTCACAGTAGAAGCCCGAGCCGCAGGTGGTGGCCTCGTTTTGCGCCGTGCAGTCGACCTCGGGCGCGCAGGAGCCCGAGCCGGTGCAGGTGCAGCCGCCCGCGCAACCCGGACGGCCGGTGCAGTCGGCGTTGCTGGCGCACGGCGTGGGATCGGGGTCGAAGCACAACTGGGTGAAGCCGTTGCAGGCGTAGTCGTCGCACTCGTCGGGGCTGGTGGGGCCACGCGGGCAGTCTTGCGGGCCGGCGCAGGTCGCCGGCGGCGACTGGCACGCGCCACCGACGCACACCAGGCCGACCTCGCAGTCGCACTTGGTGGCGCAGCCCTGGCTCTGGATGCAGGAGCCGGCGCTGCACACCGTGCCCTGCTCGCAGGTGGACGAGTCGCGACAACCCGGCGCGCAGTAGCCGGCGGTCACGTCACAGAAGGTCGAGGGGTCGGGGCAAGCGTCGTTGGCGGCGCACGGCCGCTTGCACACGCCGTAGCTGCACTCGGGCACGTCGGCCGGGCACTCGCTCGCGTCGGCGCAGGAGATCACCTGCGGGCCGGCGTCGATGCCGGCGTCGACCGGGCCGAGGTTGGTGCCGCAACCGTTGCAGGCGCCCAGTGTGAAGGCGGTCAGCGCGGAGAGGGACAGGAGGGCGAGGGCGGCGAGCGCCCTAGAGAGGCACGACATGTCGGGAATCCCAGGGAAACACGCTGGTTGTGCTTCCTGCAAACGGATCTGTCAAAACCCGCTGGCGCACCGCCGCGCCGATTCTTGGGGGGTGTCGGGGGGCGGCCCCGTGGATATGATGGGGCTGTTCGCGCGGCGCCGCCCGCGCGGCAGCATCGGGAGTGAGCCATGGGCAGCCTCGTCAAGCGCACGCAACAGGTCGAGAAGAACAAGCGCTTGCTGGCGATCGGCGTCACCGCCGCGGGTGTGGCCACCTGCTTCCTGACGCCGTTCATCGGCGTGCCCGTGCTGGTCGCGAGCGCGTACCTTGGCTGGGACTGGTTCAAGTTCCGCGCGAAGAACGGGATGCGTTTTTAGTTTTCTCGGCGACGACAAGGTCGCCGAGAAAACGCGCGCAGCTCGGACCTGGCCTTGATCGACGTGCCACCTTTGAGCGGGCAGCCGGGGCCAGGATCCGGCTGCGCCCTTCTGCTGGGGTTCGTGACCTCAGTTGCCCCGTACGCCGCGGGCTGTTTCGGCCAACTGCTCGCTGCGCGGGCGTAGCCCGCTCCGCTCGCCTCGACCCGCCTGTCGTTTGCGATCTTCTTACGACCTGCGCGTGAAGGACCACGCATCCTCGCGCGTTCTTCCGCTCCTGCCTGTGGGAGCGCACCGTGGACGCGGCCATGACCCGCTTGTTGATCCCGGACGTGAGCGGCCTGCCGCGCGCGTTCTGGCTGCTCTTCGCCTCGGCGCTCGTCGACCGGCTCGGCGGCTTCGGCATCGTGTACCTCGCGATCTGGCTCGCCGGGCCCGACGCGCCCGTGGGCCTGAGCGTGGCCAGCGCCGGGCTCGCCATGTCCGCGTTCTCGGTCGCCGGCATCGTCGGCGGGCCGGTGGGCGGCG
The DNA here is from genome assembly GCA_016177705.1 of Deltaproteobacteria bacterium. GTDB lineage: Bacteria > Myxococcota > UBA727 > UBA727 > VGSZ01 > JACOUT01. The sequence continues at coordinate 303,911 of JACOUT010000004.1, read as the reverse complement.
CGCTCGCCGACCGCTTCGGGCGCAAGCCGGTGCTGGTCGGCGGCCTGCTCGGTACGGCGGCCTCGTACCTCCTGCTCGGCCAGATGAGCACGCTCGTCGGCATCGCCGGCGCCACCGGCCTTGTCGGCTTGAGCGTCAACCTGGCGCGGCCCGCCATGACCGCCGCCATCGCCGACGTGGTGCCGGAAGAGCACCGGCGCCGCGCCTTTGGCCTGCACTACTGGGCCATCAACCTCGGCTTCGCCTTCTCGGCCGCCGCCGCCGGCGGGCTCGCGCCGCTCGGCCCGGCGCTGGTGTTCGGCCTCGACGCCGCGACCAGCGTGCTTGCGGCCTTGCTGCTCGTCATCGCCATGCGCGATGCGCCGCGCGCCGGAGCGGCGCATGCGCGCGCGAGCGTCGCCGAGCTGCTCACCGGCCCGGCAAAAGACGGGCTGATGATGTTGGTGGTGCTGGTCGGCTTCATGAACGCCTCGATGTTTCACCAGGCGAGCGTGGTGTTGGCGGCCGAGATGCGCGTCGACGGGCTCGCCAGCGCCTACGGGCCGCTGCTCGCCATCAACGGCGTGCTGATCGTGTTCCTGCAACCGACGCTGACGCAGGTGACCACGAGGTTTCGCGCGCACCACGTGATGGCGACCGGCTGCCTGCTGGTCGGCTGCGGCTTCTTCTCGACTGCGTTCGCCGACGGTGCGCCGGCCCACGGCGCGGCCATCGCCGTGTGGACGCTCGGCGAGATCCTACTCGCCGCCACCGTGCCCACCGTGATCACGCGCCTGGCGCCCGAGGCGATGCGCGCGAGCTACCAAGGGCTCTACGGCATGGCGTGGTCGGTGTCGGCGTTCGCGCCCGCGCTGGGCGCCTGGGTGAGCGCGCGCGGGCACTCGGAGCTGGTCTGGGGCGCGTGCCTCGCGCTCGGCCTGGTCGGCGTCGGCGTGCAGCGCTTCATCGGGCGCTCACCGCGGATGGCGTAGGCTAGGCTGCGCGCGCATGGCGGACCCGCTCCATGGCATGACGCTCGAGGCGATCGTCACCGAGCTGGTCGACGCCTACGGCTTCGACAAGCTCGCGGTCGAGATCCCCATCCACTGCTTCCAGAACGAGCCGAGCATCTCGTCGTCGCTGAAGTTCCTGCGGCGCACGCCGTGGGCGCGCGCCAAGGTGGAGAGCTTCTATCTCTTTCACCTGCGCGAGCAGAAGCGCCGAGCGCGGCGCGAGCACGCCGTCGACCTGCGCGCCACCGCCGGACTGGTGGTCGAGGCGACCAAGGGCGTGACCAGCGTCGTACAGGACGTTCACACGGCCATCGGCGCCGTGCCCTTCTTCACCGATCTGGTGTACCGCGCCATCCGCGGCGTCACCGGCGTGGTCGGCTTCGGCATCGACGGCGTAGTCGCCACGCTGGCGCCGATGCTGGGCGAGAGCTCGCCCGGCGACGAACGCGAAGCGGTGCTGGCGGCGCTGAACGGCGTCATCGGCGACCGCCTCGAGGCCGCCAAGAGCCCGCTCGCGATCCCGATGTCGCTGCGCCCGCCGCTGCAGGGCCTGCACCGCGGCGGGACGCTGCTGGTGCTGGTGCACGGCTCCTGCATGAACGACGCACAGTGGACGCGCGACAGTCACGATCACGGGCGCGCGCTCGCCCGCGAGCTCGACGTCACGCCGGCCTACCTGCACTACAACAGCGGGCTGCACGTCTCGGAGAACGGCCGTCAGCTCGCGCGCCTGCTCGACCAGGAGAGCGGCGCCTTCACCGATGTGGTCGTGCTCGGGCACTCCATGGGAGGGCTGGTGGCGCGCGCGGCGCTGCACGACGCCGAGCAGGCCGGCCTGCCCTGGCGCCGCAAGATGCGCACGTTGATCACGCTCGGCACGCCGCACCACGGCGCGCCGCTCGAGCGCGGCGGTCACGCGCTCGAGCTGCTGCTCGGCCTGACGCGCTACAGCGCACCGCTGCGCGCGCTCGGTGAGATCCGCAGCGAAGGCGTGACCGACCTGCGCTACGGCAACCTCTGCGAGCAGGACTGGCAGAGCGTCGACCGCTTCGCCGCCGCCGGCGACAACCGAGTCGCGATCCCGCTGCCCGAGGGCGTCCGCTGCTGTGCCGTCGCGGCAACCACTGCGCAGGAAGGAGCAAGTGACGAGGCCGCGCTCCCGGGCGACGGCATCGTGCCGGTAGCGAGCGCGCTCGGCCGGCATGACGACCCCGCGCGCACGCTGCGCTTCGCCGAGACCCTGGTTGTGAGGGGCGCAAGCCACCTCGACCTGCTCTCGCACCCGGTGGTGTTCGCGCAGTTGCTCGCGTGGCTCGCGCCCGTCCGTCCCGAGCACCAATGAGCCGCCTCCGCTCGTTCGCCCGGGATCTGCGGAATGGCGCGATCGGTGCCGCGGTTCAGCCCCAACCGGAGGCGCCTTGCGTCTCGTCGCGACCACGCCCTTCTTGCTTACGGTGGCCGCCCACGTCGGCGGCTGCGCACCCGCTATCCCCCAGCGATCGACCGCAGACGCCGCGGTGTCCCAAGTGCCGGCCGCGGACGTCGATGTCTACGTTTGGCGTCGGCGCACCAGCGATGCGCTGGCCGCGAGCTTGGCTGCGCTGCCGCCGTCCGTGGCGCGCGTGCGCGTGCTGGTCGAGGAGACCGGCGGCCGCGCCCCGGGGCTTGCCGAGGTCGACGCCGGCGCCCTTGGCGCCGCGGGCCGGCCGGTGGTCGCGGTCTGGCGCATCGACGGGCGCGCGCTCCCCGAAGGAGACGCCGCAGTCGACGCCGTGCTGGCGCGCGTCCGCGCGTTGCGCGAGCGCGGCCTGTCGGTGGTGGGCCTCGAGGTGGATCACGACTGTCCGACGGCCCGGTTGCCCGCCTACGACGCCTGGCTGCGCCGCGTCGGCCCCGGCATCCGCGCCGACGGCCTGCGCCTCGGCATCACCGCGCTACCCACCTGGCTCGACGCCCCCGGCGCGATCGAGGACCTCGCGTCGGCGGTCGATGACCTGACCTTGCAGGTGCACGCGGTGCGCGCCCCCGTGCTGTTCGACGCCGATCAGGCGGCACGCGACGTGCGTCGGTTCGCCGCCGCAGCCGGCCGCGCCGTCGACGTGGCCCTGCCCGCCTATGACGCGGTGCTTGACGGCGTGCCGGTGCGCACCGCCCCGAGCGACGTCGCCCGCGCGCTCGGCGCCCTGCGCGCGCCCGGCTCGGGCGCGCGCAGCTTCGTGTTCTTCCGGCTCGGCGCCGACGACGATGTCGGTGCCTGGAGCCCGCGCACCGTGCAGGCCCTCGCCACCGCTGCCCCGCTCGTCGCCGACGTCGGCGTGTCATTCGTCTCAGGCGCCGGCGGCGCAGTCGACGTCGTCGTGACGAATCAGGGCAACGTCGCCGCCCGCGCGCCCGCGCGCATCGCGCTCGACACGGCTGCGCTCGGCGGTGCCGGCGCCGACGCCGACGGCGTTGCCAGCTACCAGCGCGAAGGTCGCGCGCTGGTGTCGCGCGCACGCCCGAGCGTCCGACCGGGCGACCGCATCGTCGTCGGCTGGCTGCGCCCCGCCTACAAAGGAGCACGCTGATGCTGCGCTTCCTGAGCGCCCTGGCGACCATCGCCGTCGTGGTGACCGCGCAGTACGGCCGCCCGGCCCGGGCCTGCGGCCCCTGGTTCGAGCCGACGCTGCTCGCCGACCGGAGCGACACGCTGCTCGGCCTCCCCGACGGGTCGTTCCTGCTCGAGGCGCGTCGCTTGGTGCCGCGGCCCGCGCTGCCGTTCGTCGCTCTGGAGGGTGAGCCCGGCAACGAAACTGCCACCGCCACCCGCGCGCCACCAGACTGCTACGAGAACTACCTCTACTTGCAGGGTGCCGCGGCCTTCCATGCGGGCGACGTCGACGGGGCAAGGCAGTTCTTTCTGGCCGTGCTCGCGCTCCCCGCAGCCGAGCGCCGCGCGCGCGGCGCCCACGCCGCGTTCTCACTCGGCCGCCTCGGCGAGGCGCGCTCCTTCGCCGAGGTGCGCCGGCTGGTCGCCAGCGGCGAGGCCGTCGATGACGAGGGGCTCGCGGTGGCGAGCTACGGCGAAGAGGCCCGCATCGCGCTGCGCGAGGGCAAGGACGTCGAGGCCATCCGCCTGTATGCCGCGCAGGCGAGCTTCGGATCGTCGTCGGGCGCCACCTCGCTGCTGTTCGTCGCGCGCGCCGTCGTCGACGACCCGGTGCGGCTGCGGCGCGCGTTGCGTGACCCGGTCGGCCAGCGCTTGATCACCACGTGGGCGTGGACCCGCAGCGGTGAGTCGCGCATCACGAGCGACGGCGAAGGGTGGGAGGACGCCGCCGCCGCCGACCAACGCCGCGGGCGCGTGCTACGGGCGCTGCTGCGCGAGCACGGCGACCTCGCCGGGGCGGACGCGCTCGCGGCGGCGCTCTACCGGACCGGCCGCTTCGACGACGCCGCCGCCGTGGTCGCGCGCGCGGCCGACACCGGGCTCACTTCCTGGGTGAAGGCCAAGCTCGCGCTGCGCGCCGGCGATCGACTGCTCGCCGATGAGCTGCTCGCGCGCGCCATCGAGCTGACGTCGGCGACCGAGCGTTGGCCAGGCGATGCCTACGGCGACAGCGTCGGCCTGGCGCCGCGCGCGCGCCTGATCGGCGAGCGCGCCGCGCTCGCGCTCGCCTCCGATCGCGTCGACGACGCCATGCGCCTGCTGTGGAGCGTGCACCGCGAGTACTGGACCGACGTGGCCACCGTGGCGGAACGCGCGCTCACGACCGACGAGCTGATCCGCTTCGTCGATGCGCTGCCTGCCAGCGACGCGCCGGGCGCGGCCACCGCCGACCACGACGACGGCATGGTCTGGAGCGGCACCTCGGCGGACCTGCGCGGGCTGTTGGCGCGACGCCTGCTTCGCGAGCACCGCTTGACCGAGGCGGCCCGCTACCTCGACGGCCTGGGTGAGCACCAGGAGTCAGCCATCTCCTTCATCGACGCCCTGCGCGCAGCCGACGTGGCGGCGTCCGACGCCGAGCGAGCGGAGCAACTCTGGCGCGCCGCCCAGCTCGCGCGCCGCTCGGGCATCGAGCTGTTGGCCACGGAGCTGGGTCCTGATTGGGCGCTCTACCAGGGCGCGCTCGACCCGGGGAGCTTCGCCGACGTCGATCAGAACGACGACGACGACGACGAGACACCGCCGCGCGCGACCGATCCGATGGTGGCGTTGCTCGAGCACCCGGCGAGCTCGGCCTGGGTGGGAGCCGCGGAGCGAGCGGCCACCGGCCGGCACGCGCCGCCACATCCCTTTCGCTTCCACTATCGCCACACCGCCGCGCTCCTGGCCGCCGAAGCGGCGTCGCTGGTACCGCCGCGCACCCAGGCCTTTGCGGCGCTCTTGTGCTTCGCGGCCGCATGGACGCCGGACCAGCAGAGCCGGGGGCGCTTCTATCGGCAGTGGATCGCAAAGGGTGCGTGGGTCGACTTCTCGTCGACGTTCGGCGAGAGCTGCCCGGCGCCGCGCTTCCACCCGCTGGTGTTGCCGGAGCACGAGCCACCAGGCTGGTGGTCGACGACGGTGCCGAGGCTGCGCCCGCGACAGGCAGGTCTGACTGCCGCGCTGGCGAGCGCCTGCCTGTGCGCCGCGACCTTGCTGTTGCTGCGCCGACGTCGCGCAGGCGCGATCGCACCGCCGCCGCCGTGACCGGATGGCGTAGGCTGCGCCCGTGCTCACCCTTCACCTGCCGTGCGCGCGCGGCACCGAGCTGTGCGTCGACAAGGAGCTGCAAGCGCTCGGCGCCGCCGAGGTGCGCCGCGGCGCCGGCGTGGTGCGCTGCACCGGCGGCTGGGACCTGGTGGCGCGCGCCAACGTCTTTTCGCGCTGCGCCTCCAAGGTGCTGGTCGAGCTGGCGGTCTTTCAGGGCATCGACTCGGAGGCCGAGCTGGTGGACGCGCTCGCCGGCGTGCCCTTCGAGGACCGGCTCGACGAGAAAGGCACCTTCGCCATCGAGGCGCACCTTGTCGACTGCGCCTGGAACAACGCGCACTACGCCGCGCAGCGCACCAAAGACGCGGTGCTCGACCGCCTGCGCGCGCAGGGCAAGGGCCGGCCGTCGGTGGATCGCGCGCGGCCGTCGCTCCGCTTCGTCTTGCACTGGCACCTGACCACCGTGACCCTGTCCCTCGACAGCACGGGCGAGCCCCTGCACCAGCGCGGCTACCGACGTGGCGTCGAGGGCACGGCGCCCATGAAGGAGACGCTGGCGGCCTCCATCCTGGCAATCGGCAACACCGACGTCACGCGGCCCTTCCTCGACCCCTGCTGCGGCACCGGCACGCTGGCCATCGAGCAGGCGCTGCGCGCGCTCAAGCGCGCGCCCGGGCGCGACCGTCGCTTCGGGTTCGAGCGCTGGAGCAAACGCGCCCCCGAGCTCGACGGCGCGCTGGCGCGCGCGCGCACCGAGGCGCGCGACACCGAGCTGGCCGAGCTGCCGGCGCCGATCCGGCTCTCGGACTGGCACCGCGACGCCGTCGCCGACGCCACCACCTGCATCGACAACGCCGGCCTCGGCGAACACCTGGCGTGCGAACGGCTGGACGCGCGCGAGGCGGTCAAGAGCGCAGGCGAGCACCCCCTCGTGGTCAGCAACCTGCCCTTCGGCGAGCGCCTGGGTGGCGACGACAAGAAGCGCCTGCAGCTCGAGGGCTTCTACCGCACGTTGGGCGAGCGGCTGCGCACGCTCCACGACGCGCGCGTGCTCTTGTTCAGCGCGCACCCGCGCGCGCGCGAGCTGCTCGCGCTCGACGCGGTCGCGCGCACCAAGCGCGACTGGGCGCTGCGTTCGGGCGCGCTGCCCGCGCGACTGTATCGGTGGGACCTGCCCTGAGCGCCGCGAGCGCCGGCGCACACCTTGACCGCACCTGGCCGCATGGCTAACCCGAGCGCATGGGCGTCGTGAGCGGCACCGTTGCCATCGTCAAGGGCATGCTGACCACGCTGCGCCACATCGCGCGGCCGGCTGAGACCGTCGACTACCCCGAGGTGAAGCGCCCCGTGGCCGCCCGCTTCAAGGGGCGCCACCGGCTGCACAAGACCGTCGATCCGAAGACCAACAGGGAGCTCGAGCGCTGCATCGGCTGCTCCCTGTGCGCCGCCGCCTGCCCCTCGGGCGCCATCTACATCGAGGCCGCCGACAACGACCCGAAGAACCCGGTGTCGCCCGGCGAGCGCTACGCGGTCCACTACGAGATCAACCTGCTGCGCTGCATCTACTGCGGCTTGTGCGAAGAGGCGTGCCCGGTGGACGCCATCAAGCTCGGCTCCGAGTACGAGCTGGCCGACGCCGACCGCCACGCGCTCGTCTACACCAAGGACATGCTGTTGCAGCCCGAGCGCTTCGCGCCCGCGGGCCAGTACCACGCGGACGTCGACAACCTGCACCGCGACCGAAAGCCGGTGGTGTACGACGGCAAGCTCGCCCCCAACGCCGACCTCGACCGCGTCTACCTGACGCACCGGCCGCTCGGCACCACTGCCAGCCAGATGGCCGAGCACAGCGAAGCGCGGGCGGCGCGCACCACCAGCAACAAGCACAACGCCGCCATCGCCGCCGAGCATCAGGCGAACGCGGCCAAGCGGGCCGCCAAGTAGGAGCAACCGCGTGACGTTCACCGACGCGCTCCTCGCCGAGGCGAAGGGCTCGTGGCTCGGCTGGGCGTTTCTGACCCTGGTGGTGACGCTGCTGCTCGGCCGCGCCCTGCCAGGGCGTGCGCACCGCCGCTTGCCGGCGAGCGTGTGGCTGTTCGCGGTGCAGTTGGTGCTGCTCGTGGTGGTCGCGCTGCTCGTCACCCTCGGCAACGACGCCGACGACGAAGCACGCCTGGCGCAGCGCGTGATCTTGGCGATGGCCTGGGTGGGCATGGGCGGCGCGCTCGTCTTCGGCGTCATCCTGCCGCGCACGCGCTTCCCGGTGTCGCGCATCCTGCAAGACCTCGTGGTGGGCGCGGCCGCCATCGCCGTCATCGCCGCCGTCTTGCACAACCACGGGGTCGCGCTGGCGGGACTGTTCGCCACCTCGGCGGTGGTGACGGCGGTGATCGGCTTCTCGCTGCAAGACACGCTCGGCAACACCATCGGCGGCCTCGCCTTGCAGACCGACGGCAGCGTGCGCGTCGGCGACTGGATCAAGGTCGGCGAGGTCGCCGGCAAGGTGACCGAGATCCGCTGGCGCTACACCGCCATCGAGACGCGCAACTGGGAGACAGTGCTGTTGCCCAACAGCACCTTGATGAAGGGGCCGGTGACCGTGCTCGGTCGGCGCCACGGCGAGCCCGAGCTGTGGCGCCGCTGGGTGTGGTTCAACGTCGACTTCCGCTACCCGCCGCCCGACGTAATCGGCGCGGTGGAGGGTGCGCTGCGCGCGCAGCCCATCGACAACGTGGCGGCGAGCCCGCAGCCCAACTGCATCCTGATGGACCTGCACGAGAGCTACGGCCGCTACGCGGTGCGCTACTGGCTCAAAGACCTCGCCGTCGACGACCCCACCGACAGCGCCGTGCGCACGCGCGTCATGTACGCGCTGCGTCGCGCCGACATCCCGCTCTCCATCCCCGCGCACGCGCTGTTCGTCACCGAGGAGAGCGCCGAGCGCAAGGAATCGAAGTCGGCGAGCGACAAGCAGCGCCGCACCGACGCGCTCCACAAGGTCGAGCTGTTCGCGCCCCTCGAGGACGCCGAGCTCGAGCGCCTGGCCGACGCGCTCCACCCCGCACCCTTCACCAAGGGCGAGGTGCTGACGCGCCAGGGCGCCGAGGCGCACTGGCTCTACCTGTTGATTACGGGCGAGGCGGCCGTGCGCGTGGCCAAGGACGGCATCGAGACCGAGGTGGCGCGTATCGGCGCCGGCAGCTTCTTCGGCGAGATGTCGCTCATGACCGGCGAGCCGAGGAGCGCCACCGTGGTCGCCCTCTCCGACGTCGAGTGCTACCGCCTGGACGCCGCCGCCTTCCGCGATCTGCTCGAGCGCCGGCCCCAGCTCGCCGAGCCGATCGCGCGCCTGTTGGCCGAGCGCCGCGCCAACCTCGCCGCCGTCACCGAGGGGCTCGACGCCGAGGCGCGCCGCCGCAAGATGGAGAGCGACAGCTCGGACCTGTTCAAGAAGATGAAGGCGTTCTTCAAGCTCTGAGGAGCGGGCCCACGACGTGCAGGCCTTCGATCCGCGTCCCATCCGCGCCGCCGCCTTGCAGGCGCTCCTGTTCCTGGCCGGCCCCGGCTCCCTGGAGGGCGCGCAGCTCTTGGCCGTGCGCGCCGGCGTGGCGCCGCTGGTACCGCTAGTGCCGGCGTCGACGCACGCCATGCTGCAGCTCCTTGGCGGCTTCCTCACGCTCATCTTCGCGTTCCTGGCGCATGGCGAGACGCACCTGCTCGGCCTGGAACGCGACAAGACGGCGCGCGCGCGCTTCGCCATCCACGGCGTCGGTGTGCTGTTGGCACTCGACTTGGTGGGCGAGCTTCTGGGCGCACGGGCGCTGGTGATCGCCGCGCGCGCGCTGCTGGTGGTCGACGTGCTCGCCTTCCTCGCGCTGCTCGTGGCCGCGCGCGCGCCGCGCGCCTCGGACCGCTGGCGCGCGCCCATCCCCATCCTCGTCACCTCGCTCGCCTGCGTGCCGCTCGGCGCCGCGCTGTGGACCTGGGAGGCGCTCGGCGGTCCGTCCGGCCTCGCCGCCGACCTCTTGCTCTACGCCGCGGTGGTGCCCGTCGTCTTGTCGATGGCGTTCCAGATGTTCGGCTCGCTGTTGCAGTTGCCGGCGCCGAACGACGCGTTGTTCTTCGTCGCGCTCGTCTGCTGGCTCGGCGGCGCGGCGCTTCGTGTGCTCGGCCGAGGGCTGCCAGAGGCGGTGGGGTTGCACGCGCCGTTCCTCGTCGCCGGGGCGCTGTTGTGGCTGGTCGCCATGCGCGGCTTGCGGCGGCGCGCGGACGCGCGCGCGCCAGCGGTGACGCCGAGCTCCGATCTGAAAGCCAGCGCCGCCGTGGCCATCGTGTGCCTGGCGGTGGGCGGTGCGCTCGGCGCCTGGCCGCGCCTGGGCGGACCCGCGCTCGCCGACGATCTGGCGCGCCACCTGGTCGCGATCGGCTTCGCGCTCGTCGTCACCATGGCGGTGACGCTGCGCGTGCTGCCGAGGATCTGCCGCGGGCGCACTTCGTCCCCTGCGCTTGGGCTGGTGGCGCTCGGCGCCGTGGTGACCGCGCTCGGGTTGCGCGCCGCCGAGCTTGTTGGCGCGCCCGCGAGTGCCACGGCGCTCTCCGGCGTGCTCTCGTGGCTGGCGGTGGTGCTGTGGGCACTCCACCTCGGGCGCGGCCTCCTGCTCGCTGTCCCCGATCGAGACGGCGGCGCCGAGGGCGGGCGTGCGACCGGCTAGCGGGTTTAGGCTCGGCGGCCTGCGGTGGCCCGTCGGTAGCGATCGGTCGCCGCTTCGATGAGGTCTCCCATGCGTCGTCTCCTTGCCGTTACGCCGCTCTTGCTCGTCGCCGCCTGCAACGGCTGCCTCACGCCGGGTGAAGGCGAGGGCGAGGGCGAGGGCCCGGTCGATCCCGAGGTCGAGATCGAGCGGCCCTTCCCGCGCTACACCAGCAGCACCCGGTCGGTGCTGCTGCGCACCAACCCGGACGGCACCAGCTTCATCTCCACCTTCGAGCCGGTCGGTACCGCAGAGATCGGCGGCGAGACCTACACCCACTACCTCGACGACGCGCCCAGCGGCAGCGCCGAGGTCGACGCCACGGTGCGCGAGCAGGACATCCTGATCGCGCACGCCACCTTCGACTCGACCATCACGGAGGGACTCGGCCTGCCGGCGCAGGGCGACGCCACCTTCGAGCCCGTCATCTCGCTGCCGCGCGGGGCGCCGGTGGGTGAGCCACAGCTGTTCGCGCTCACCGGCACCGCCGTGGTCGGCGGCGCGCTACCGGTGCCGATCAACACCACCGCGCAGTTCACCGTCTCCGACGACGACGTCGAGGTGGTGACGCCGATGGGCGTGTTGCGCGGCTGCTCGGCCTTCGACGCCACCGGCGTCGCGCGCAACTTCTTCGCGGCCGAGACCACCATCTCGGGCGCGGGCACCTTCTGCCCCACCTTTGGCCTGGTCACCGGGCGCATCAGCGAGCCGGCCTCGATGGCCGGCCTCGGGCTCGACGTGCTCGGCAGCGCGGATGCCGCCGACCTCGGCGAAGGGTGGTCGACGGTCTACAAGGTCGCCGTGCTCGGTGTCGGCGGCACCGGGCCTTTCCGCCTGTCCAGCTTCGACGCGCACCAGGCGAACGACGCCGACAAGGAGACGCACGCCAAGATGTACCTCGAGGTGCGCTGGGCCGACGACGCGCGCGCGCAGACGCAGGACTCGCCGTACCTGACGCCGTCGTTTCACACCATCCTCGGCGTCTTCGCCAACGACGCGCTCGCGCAGCACCCCTCGCTGTTGTTCCCCGAGGACAACGCCGCCGGCATCGTCACCTGGTCGGTGCTGGTCGATCAGGCGGCCAAGAACGAGGCCGACAACGGCATCGCCTACGGCATCGACGTCAACTACGACGCGAGCTTCTCGGCCATCCGGGCGGCCGCCCGCATCGTCTACAAGGTCGTCCAGTGACGTTGGGCGAGGCGCCCGAGCGCGGTCGGGCGGCGGTTGCGCCATGACCGCGTGCACACCATACGGGAGGACCGCCCCAACCCTGGGGCGGTAGGATGACCCCCATGCTGATCCGCGCTTGTCTGGTCGTGCTCGTGCTTGGTGCTCCGTTGCTTGTGGCGGGCTGCCCCGCGCCGACGCCGCCGCCGAACGTGTTCACTCCCAACGAGCACCTGCGCTACTTCCCGATCGGCCCTGGAGCGACACACGAGTTGGACAAGGCGGTCGAGGGCTCGCCGGTGACCGAGACCATCACCTGCGACGCGTGCCACAGCGGCAGCGCGCGCTTCGCCGAGTTCAACTGCCTGAACTGCCACGGCACCACCGCCGGCACGCTCGAGGCCGGCCACGAGTTGGTCAACGGCTTCGAGCGCGACAGCGACAAGTGCTACCGCTGCCATGAGGACGGCAGGCGCGGCGTGCACATCGAGCCGCCAGCACCGCCACCGCCCGAGCCCGAGCCCGGGGTCGACGCCGGCCCGCCGCCGCCGCCGCCGGAGACCGATCACGACAACGACGACTTCCCCTACTCCGAGGGCACGCCGCACGGGCCCGACAACGCCGCCTACATGGGCCGCGCCGAGGCCCAGGGGCTCTCCCACTGCGCCGCCTGCCATGCCGACGGGGCGAACCGCACGCTTACCCGCTGCGCCGAGTGCCACGCCTACGACGACCCGGCCACCGACACGCTGCACACGGGCCGCCTGAGCAACGCCTACGACGCCGTCAACGACTGCAAGGAGTGCCACTGGACCACGCCGCTGCCGAGCGAGCTGTCGATGGCCAACCACGACAACGCGAGCTGCACCGACCACTTCGGCGCGCAGTGCTTCGACTGCCACGACCAAGACGCGCGCCAGGGCCAGCCCAAGACCTGGGCCATCGACTTCGGGTTCGCCGCCGAGCCGGTCGCGTGCACGGCGTGCCACGGGCAGGCGCGCGACTACCCGGCACCCTGCGACTGACGAGCCGCCGCCGCGCGCGAGCGCGCGACGTACTACGTTCGAAGTTTCGCGACCTTGGAGCACGCGCATGTCGCCTCCGCGGGAGGGGTCCTCACCGGCGCGCCGATCCCGCGCGGTGCGATCCCGCATTCTGCTGCCGGTGACCTGCGTGGCGGCGCTTGGTGGCTGCCGCCTGCTCGCGGTCGACGCTCTCCCGTGCGAAGAGGCGACGGACTGCCCCTACCCGTACGCTTGTGTCGACCAGCGCTGTGCGCTGCCCGGCCAAGATGCCGGCAGTGAGCCGCCCGCAGCAGACGCCGGCGGCGGCCGCAACGACGCCGGCGCCACGAGCGACGCCGGCAGCACCCTGGACGCCGGCACGACCGTTGACGCCGGCAGCACCGCCGACGCCGGTGCCGACGACGACGCAGGAGTGACGAGCTACGACGCCGGCCTGCCCATCGACCCCGACTGCGGCGGGCCACGCGCGGTGCGCGACGACTTCTCCGGTGATCTGTCGCGCTGGGCGATGAGCGCTGCGGACCCCAGCATCGCCATCGGTCCAGACGCGGCGCTGCACGTGGCGCCGGCCGCGGCGACGTCGCTGAGCGGCGGCATGACGACGTTCTTCGTGCTCGACGGACAGGGCCTGCGCGCGCGCGTCACGCCGGTCTCCGGCCCCCCGCCCGCGGACGGCTTCTTCAAGGTCGCGCTGCGCGCGCTCGCGGCCAACCCTGCCGACGCCTGGGATCGCGTCGAGCTGCAGTGGAGCGGCGACGGCCTGCGCGTCAACCTGGAGCACGGCACCTCCGACGTGCAGGTCGGCGCCACGCTCGCGCCCTACGATCCCGGCGCCTACCCTGTCTGGCGCATCCGGCGCAGCGGCAGCGACGCGGTGCTCGAGGTGGCCGACGACACCGGCGCGCAGGTCGTCGAGGTGGCACGCGCCTCGCTGCCGCTCACCTTGCTGGCAGGCTCGCCGTCCTTCCAGGCGAACGGTGGCTCCACCGGCTTCGAGGTCGCCATCGACGAGGTGAACATGTTCGCCACGGCGGCGCCGCTGTGCCTGCTCTCTTCGATGCCGGACTCGTTCGCCGATGGCACGCTCGAGCCCGAGCTCGCCCTGGTCGAGCAGACCGCCGGTTGCGCCGTGGCGGAGGCGGGCGCGCAGCTCCGTTTCCACATCGACGCCGCCATCGACGACGTCGCGTGCCGGGTGGCCTCGCGGCGCTCGTTCTCGCTCGCCGATAGCTCGCTCACCATCGCGCTCACGCCGGTCGCGCTGCGCATGAACGGCACCGATCCTCCGGGGAGCCACCTCACGTTCGGCGTCGAGCTCGGCATCGACGGCGCTGCACAGGTCTCCTGCGGGCTCGACGCACGCACGCCGTACTTCGCCGCGCCGAGCTACGCCAACACCGGCGCGCCGCTCGACGCGCTGCCTGCGGCGCTACGCGTGCGCGCGGCCGCGGGTGAGCTGCACTGCGAGACGCTGAACGCGAGCGGCGTGGCCGTCAGCGCGCTGACCCAGACGGTCGCGGCGCCCATCGAGCGGGTGACGCCGACGTTGTTCATTCGTGCGTTCGACGCGCTGCCCGAGGCGATCGACCTCGGCGTTTCGATCGTCCCGAACCCGTGACCGTCCGTCAGGCCGCGCGGCGTGGCGCCTCGGCGTCGACCTCGTCGGCGCGCCCGGACAGCCCGAGGATCGCCTTGCGCACCTCGGCCATGAGTCCGGGGATCTGCTCTGGTGCCACGCCGTCGGTCGCGATGGGCGCGCCGAAGCGCACCGTGCAGGTGCCGTCGTAGATGGCGCGGAACTGGTCGGGCGGCACGATGGCGGCGGCGCCCTCGATCCAGGCCGGGATGATGGGGATGCCGAGCTGCGTGGCGACGTGGAAGCCGCCCTTCTTGAAGGGCGCGAGCATGCCGGAGCGCGAGCGCGTCCCCTCGGGGGAGATCCAGATCGACACGCCCTTGCCGAGCATCTTCTTGGCCTTCTCGAGCTGGCCGATGGCCTTGTCGCGGTTCTTGCGATCGATGGCGACGAAGCCGGAGGCGACCAGCGCCTGCCCCCAGATGGGCACGCGCGACAGCTCCTCCTTCATCACCATGCGCATCGAGCCCGGCACCGCGCCCATCAGCGCCGGGATGTCGAGCAGCGAGCTGTGGTTCGACATGATCACGTAGGCCTGCCCGGGCGCGAAGTAGCCGCGGCCGGCGACGTGGAGCGCGGCGTTGCCGGAGCGGAAGATGCGGCGCCAGTAGCCGTCGATCAGGCGATCGGCGGCCGCCACCGTCGCCTTGCCGACGAGCAGGCGCAGCAGGAACCGCGCCGAGATGTCGAGCGTGTACTGCATGGTCTTCCACACCGGCCCGCGATCGGCGCGGCGCGGCACGGAAGGGGGGCGGTCGCGGTCGAGGATGACCTCGACGCGCTCGTGGTCGCTCTTTTGGGCGGGGCTCATGCGCAAACAGTGGACACCCACTGTCATGGTTCCGTCACGGGGGACAGCTCCTCGACGAACGTTGACGGCCCGGTCTGCATTTCGGCGGGCACAGGGCAGGGTGTAGCGTGCGCGCATGCGCGTGCCTCACCCGCTGCTCGCCTGCTCGCTCGCCCTCTCGGCCACGGCCGCAATAGTCGCGGGCTGCGGCACCACCACGCCCGGGACCGCCACGACGACGACGCCTGTTCCCGATGCGCTGGTCGGCAAGCCGCTCGCGGTGCGCGCCGCCGATCTGCGCGGTGACGGCGTGGTCGACCTGGCCGCGCTGCGCGGGAAGGTCGTGATCGTCGACTTCTGGGCGTCGTGGTGCGTGCCCTGCCGCCAGGCCGTGCCTTTCTACCAGCGGCTGTTCACCACGCACGAAAAGGATGGCCTGCGCGTGCTCGGCGTCAGCATCGACGTCGAGCGCGCGTTGGCCGAGCGCTTCCTGGCCGAGGTGCCGACCACCTTCACCATGGCTTGGGACGCCGATCAACAGTTGGCGGCGCGGCTGCAGCTCGACACCATGCCGACCGCCATGATCATCGACCGCGCCGGTTTGGTGCGCGCGGTACACCGCGGCTTCGTCGTCGAGGATCAGCCCGGCCTGGAGGCACTGATCGGGCGCTTGCTTGCGGAGCCGGCGCCAGCAGTCGCCGCGGGTCCCGGGTAGCGCGCCCGCGTCACCACCGCGGCGCGCGCAGCACGCGTCGCTGCCTCGACCACTGGCGGAGCAGGTCAGTCACTTGACCTTCAGCGGGATCGGCACGGGCGCGCCGGTGGCGCTCGCGCTCGACGCCGCGAGCTTGGCGCCTTCGCTCGGCACGGGCACGGGCTCGGCGACGGCGGGCGCGTCCGCGTGCTCGTCGAGCGCGGCCGTCAGCGCCTGCAGTGCCAGCGTGAGCCCGCGCGCCTCGTGCGACTCGCGCCCGCTCCGAGGTGCGGACGCCACCACGCTGCCGTCCTGGCTGATGCGCACGATCCGCATGCCGGCGCCAAACGTAGCGTGCAGTGCGGCGTGGACGGCAGGGACGGCGAGCACTCCGCGGATGGCGTCGGGGTTGGAGCCGCGGATCGTGTAGCGCGCATCGAAGCCCGCATCGCCGGTGTGGACGTCCTGCCAGCCGAGCTTCTCGCGTAGGCCGCCGAGGAGGCCCTCCTCAGAGATGTCGAGGGTCGTGCGCGCGCCGATGCGGCGTGCCTCGCCTTCAAGCGACCACACCGGCGGGTTGTTCTTGCCGCCGCCACGCGCCGTGCACTGGATGCGGGGCGCGCGCCTCGTGTGCAGCGACAGGCCCGCCGGCCATGACGCGGTGCCGGGCGCCACGTCCGGGTCGTTGTCGAGGGCAGCGAGCCACTTCTTGCGCGCGTGCTTGTGCGCGAACACGGCGATGCCGATCACGCCGGCGACGAAGGTCAGTTGCAGCGCGATGATGACGAACGGCTCCATCGATCACCTCGGCGCGCGCCGCCGACACTTTGCCACATCCTCACTCCGTCAGTGGGCGGCCCGCTCGTTCTTCGACGCGGGCGGGGCGACCACCCGCGGGTCGATGGAGCACGGTGCCCGATCAGCGACGCGCATGCTCAGCCGGGGGGATAGACACATTCCACTCGAGCTGAACCGCGCCGTCTGGAGTCGGCACGCCCCAGACATCGAGAGTGTCTGGGAATGCGCCGGAGAGGCACCACTTCGCGCTCCCGCCGGTGTCGTCCGCGACGATGCGCGGCTCTTTTGCGTTGATCCTGCCGTTCGCCGAGACGTACTCGACCGCGACGCGGCCTTCGACGCCATCGCGGGTCTTCCCCACCACATCGGTGACAAGGCAGCGCTTCGTCGAATCAGCCACGGCCGCGAGCACACGTTCCACGATCGACCCTTGAAAGCCCGTCGCTGACCATGGGCCAAGCACGACCGACGACGTTGCTTGTCGGCGTTCCTCGGGCGTGAGCGTCTCGAGCTCTGCGCTCGTCCAGCTGACCTTCGCGAGGGGATCCGCATTGCCGGAGACGGGCAGCGCGTGAGTCTGCATAGGGGCCACCGACGGCTCCCAGACCGCCGTCGCGAGCGGATTCGAGAGAGGCCTCTCGGGTTTCGACTGGACCGCGTTGAACCAAAGCGACACGGGAGGCTGATCGTCCTTCTTCCCGCCGACCAGGACGGGGAAGTCCGGTGTCTCCTGCACGTGCCCGCTACGGCCATGGCTCGACAGCTGCAGGCGGATCGCTCCGCCCTCCGTGCAAGGTGAAATTCGCGCCGCGAGCCGCACGAGATCATCTGGGCTCGCGATCAGCTTCGAGGCACTTGCTGCTCGGGCGACGACGGGACCGATCGGATCCAACGGCTGCCGCTGACGCGGCCACCTCCGGTTCTGCCGCATCGCGCGGAGCTCGATTGCAGCGAGATGGCTGATCGGGTTGCGGACGTGCGCAGCGACGTGCACCTCGCACTCATCCCCATCCAGGGCACGCGCAACCGCGACAGCGTCGAGAATCTCACCGTCGATGGCTTCGGTGATTCGATCCCCTGGCTGCCCCACGACAAAGCGACCTTCACCCAGCAGTCCAGCCTGGACGGCTGCGATTTGGCCGTTCTCGTCAACCCAAACACCAAACGACGACCGCTCTGCCTGATCGAATTGAATCACCTCGACGACGCCGCGCTTGCTCCTGCGCACGCTCGAGATAGCGCTCAGCTGCGGGTCGCCCACGCGCATGGGGGAAATGACCAGACCGACCTCGACAGAGGACATCTCCGGCGTGAGAGGCTGCGGGGGGCCAGCATGCGCCAAGTACGAGACGGGTTCAGTTTCGAAGACGTCGCTCTTCCGCCACGGCGGAACTGGGGGCTGCCACCCAGCGATCCGGAGAATCGCGATAGGACCAACTGTGCGGACGAGTGACCCTTCGCGCACGGCACGGGCCTGATGATCCTTGTCCGTGAAGACTTGAATGTTCCCCCGACCGGCGTCGCCGACGAGGGCGCTCGTCGTGGCAACCAACGCGCCGACCTCATCGACATCGAAAACGATCGCGCCTGCAATCTTGTCAGCTACCCGAACGAGCGCGGTCGCCCTGCGAATCTTGTCGAGACCATGGATCGTGACGGAGCTCGACATTGGCTGGCGCTTCGCGGCGCAATGGACACACCCGAACGGTTGCCTCGGAAAGCCACTTCGAAGGGCAGAGAGGAGGTCCGAGGCGAGCGCGGCATAGCCTTCATCGGTGGCCATGTTCTTGAGCGTCACGATGCCGTGCACCGTCCCGCGCGTATCCACCAGGGGCCCGCCGCTGTTTCCAGGGTGGACAATGCCGCGGAACCTGAGGAGTCCCGGAAGATCGGCGGCGAGGTCTCGAATCGGGACTCGGGCGAGGCTGACCGACGCCCGCGCGAGGTCGCCCGTGACGGCAAGGTCAGTACCGAGCGGGAACCCCGCTGTGAATGCGATCGTTGGCCTCGGCACGGGTTCGGCGGAGAGCGTCAACGGTGTCGGCGCCGGATTCGGCCGGGGGGCGCGCAAGACCGCGATGTCGAGGTCTGCATTCCAGCTCACACGGCCCGTCACTCCGCTCTGTTCGAGGACGTCGCCGGGGAAGAAGAAGGCTCGGGTTTCGGGCCAGGTGCCGTCCGCAGACATCACGACATGAGCGTTCGTGGCAATGATCGCGCGACCAGCAGGTTCGTAACCGACGATGAATCCAGTTCCCTCGCCAAACTCATTCCGCAGGAAGACTGTCGCGGCCTTGACCTTCTCCAGCACACTCGGTGCGATCTCCCAATCACGCGAGCGCGGCCGGGCCTGCTGCGGCGCGAAGCGCGGCATCCTCGAGATCCACCGGTGCCTGTCCACGAGTCGAAAGCTCCCGAAGTAGCGATCGGTCGCGTCGCGGTTCTCGGAGCGCGGGCGCCGCGTGGTCAGGGCGACGGCGCGAGAGCCGATGACGAACACGCGGATCGTCCGAATCGATGATGCTTCGAGCAATTCGGATTCCCACGCTGAGACGGGAACGTGATCAATCTCTGCGGTGAACGGGTCGACGCGGATGGGAACGACTTCGGGCGAGAACGTCATCGCGTCGATCTCGTCCTTCGCGACAAGATCGAGATCGCCGTCCCAAAGGAGCTGCTCAGGCTGGTCGCTCCAGGTCACCGTGAAGAGGTGGTCCGCGTCTGGCTCCGAGACCGCCGTCGCGACATTGACCTTGAAGGTGGCCGTGCCAAGCGTCACCGTTTGGAGCAGTTCCCCTGGCTCGAACGCAGACGGTGCGTCCACATGGAATGGCCGGTCCTGCGGTGAGCATTCCTGGTCATGCCACAAGAACGGCGGGGGCGGCGTGGGAGTCGGCGTACTCACCGCAACAGCAGCTGGAGGCTCCGGTGCCTTGGGCTCAAGCGCAGCAGAGACCTCCGTCGCAGGCGTGCCCGCATCCGCAATCCACGCTGGAGAGCTATGGCTGTCCTCCTGCAGTGGTTCGCAGGAGAGTGCGCTTCCGCCGACAGCGACGATGAGAGCCGCAAGGCGGAGATTATTGTTTGGGCGCACGTCGCCTCAACGCCTGGACAATAAACGCTGCAGCGGCGAGGACGAGCGTTGGGCGGATGGCGACCGCGACCCGCAGGTCGGGACCCGCATCGTCCGGGGATAGACGGAGATACCGCCCTTTCCGGTCTCGCTCGCCGACCAAGTTCCCTCGGCCCACGGACGCGGGGGATCCGCGTCCCCGGCCGCGGAAAACGCCTGCCTCGGAGGATTCGCTCGATCCACGCATGACGACCCCAGTCTACATGCAGCGGCGCCCGCCCCGCATGAAGGGTTGGCCGGTCAGAACCCCTATGCGACCCGCGGCGGCCGCAGGCCTCGCTGAGCGGCAGCGGAACCGGCGGGAGGCCGAGGTCGTCAAGGCTTGCCCGCACGGCCGTGCCCTTGTCGACGAATGTAAGCACCACGAGCCGACCGCCGCTGAGCGCGACCAACAGAACAGGCTGGCGGCGGCCGCCCGTAGACACGCCGACGAGCACGACGCCAAAGGGGCCGAGGACCGGCGCCGTGGCGGCGGCCCTCGCTCCCCGCCCCGCCGCCTGCACGGCATCGACGAACTGTCAGGCGTGGCCCCGCGCCCGCGTCGCCTCGCGGTTCGGCCCGCGAAGAGCCCAAGGTTGAGGCGTCAGCGCCGCGGCGGCCGCAGCACGTGGAGCTGTGTGGTCAATCTCGTGCTCGTACCGATGCGCCCTTGATGGTCGACGACGAGCGCCTGCACCCGCGGCACGCGCTCGACGCGCGCCAGGCCGCGCTCGCGCCTGGAAGAGCCAGCAGGGCTTCGACCTGGACAGCCCGCGCTTGCGCGTACCGCGCGTGCTGGCGTCGACCAGGAGCGGAGCAAGCCGGCCAATTGCGCTTCAGCGGGATCGGCACGGGCGCGCCGGTGGTGCTGGCGCTCGACGTCGCGCGCTTGGGGCCTTCGCTCAGCACGGGCACGGGCTCGGCGACGGCAGGCGCGTCCGCGTGCTCGTCGAGCGCGGCCGCCAGCGCTTGCAGTACCAGTGTGAGCCCGTGCGTCTCGTGCGCCTCGCGCGCCTCGCGCCCGCTCCGAGGTGCAGACGCCACCACACGGCCGTCCTGGCCGACCACATCATTCGCAGGGTGTCCATGCCGAATTCCTGTCGTGCATCACGCGAGAGATGAGCCATGGCGTCGTGCGCCCCGCCTTTGTTAGTCTCGCGCCCGCAGCAAAAACGGGGGAAGACGAAGATGCGAGCCCTGCCTTGGAAGCCAATCCTCATCGGCGTCCTTGTCGTCGGTGTAGTCGCCACGGCCCTGTCCCTCGGCGCGACCGACCTAATCGACGACCTCGCCTACGAGCCCCCCGCTCCCGTCGCCGGAGAGCAGGGCGGAACGTCGGCGATCTGCCGCGGCGAGATCTACGAAGGGAACCGACGCATCGCTACGGATGAAGACGTCGCCGCCATGACTAGGACGACGTGCGTGCGTGGCGACCTGACAATCGGCGTCGAGCGATGCGAACGCGCCTCACGCTCCGGTGCCGCGGCCACTGCTAGCGTGTCGACATTGCGCCAGCTCAAGCGGCTCGAGGTTGTCACGGGGGTCGTGCGCATTCAGGGCCTGCGCGGCCTGAAGGAGGTCCGTGAGTTTCGGCGCCTGGTGGCGGTCGGCGGGTTCGAGCTGTGTGACACTGGGGAACTTGTGGTCGTCGACCTCCCGGCGCTGAAGGGGACTCCCTCGCTGGTGGTCGGCCAGCGCACGGCCGTCACCGAGATCCGCATCCCGCTTGTCGACGCGATCCAACGGCTCCAGGTGTCCGGGTCGTCGCCCCTCGAGAAGCTGGTGACCAAGGCAGGCGCGGCGATCGGCCTGGTGCACGTCGCGGTCGAGATGCTGGACTCCACCCCCGCTGGGGCGGGCGACGTCCCCTGGCTCGCTTCCGTCGAGAGCGTAGACCAGCTGGAGATCGCCGCGTTCTCGAACCTGCGGACGGTCACTCTGCCAAAGCTCGCGTCGGCGAGAGCTATCACGATCGGAGGGAAGAACCTTGGCACGATCTCGGCACCGCTGCTCGCCCGTGTCGATTCTCTGCGGGTGTCCGACGTGCCTGCGTTGACGGCGATCGACGCACCTGCGCTGGCCGGAACAGTGTCGAATCTCCTTTTTGACCGAGCTCCGACCCTCCGTCAGGTGAACCTCGGACCGGTCGTCTCGGTCACCCAGCTCACCGTGTCCCGGACGGGCCTGCAATCTCTCGCGTTCCTCGACCAGGTCTCGTCGTTCCAAAGGCTCACCGTGCAGGAGAACGCCGAGCTCACCACCCTCGGCCTCCGCTCCCTTCACGCCATTGGGAGCAATGCCTCCGGAGAGATCTCGAAGAACCCGCGGCTGACGGCGGCTGGGCGCGACGAGCTCGAGGCCTTGGCGACCGGGACGAAGCTGAAGATCTGCGAGAACGCCGAGCAGCCGCCCTGCGCGTGGAATCATCAGACGTTTCCCCGGCGGCGTGTCCAGGATCCGGGCGAGTCCCTCACCTTGGACGGCGTGAAGCTGATGGTGCCGCACGGTCGGCGACTCGAAAGCGGCGCTCCGGCCATTGCAGCTCTGCTCAAGGGCTCGCCCGGTTTCCAGTCGCAGGCCGTCTACCACATCTACCAAGAGGGCTTCTCGACGGTGGCCGTCAAGTATCTCGAGGGCGTCGCGGTCGAGCTGCTGCCGCTACCGTCCCACAGTGCGGTGAACGAGGTGCCAGCGGTGAAGCTCCCGAGGTCTTCGGCCTTCGAGTCGATCGCGCTCTTCGACCTTTTCGGGGGGTACTGCATCGTCGGGAAGCAGAGACGCAGGGACGGAGCGTTCGTCGTGGGTGTCGTCCTGGCCGATCGCACCGGGGGCACGGACCTCGGCGAGGTGAACGTGACCGAGCTGGCGCGCGACCCGGCCATTGCCACACGTGGTCTTGACGGCGTCCTCGTTGCGCGCGCGGTGGGGCAAAGCGGAGTTCATGTCGCCTTCGCGGCGAACCCGGCAGACATGACGTTCCCGAACCTACCCCTCGTGATGGAGCAGCGGGGCGGCCAGCTCGTTCCGGTAGCTTCCTACCAGACCGCGAGAACCCAGCCCTGACGTCCGCAGGCCGCCTGGGGATCTGACCCGCCAGCCCTCCGGTGGCCCGCCGGTCTTGCTGAGCGGCGGCAGGACCGACGGGAGGCCGAGGTGGTCGAGGATCGCCCGCATCGCCGTGAGCTTCTCGATGCCGCCGACACCGGCCGCCGCAGCGCACGCACTTCAGCGCATCGACGCCGAAGACGCGCTTGAGCGCGGCGGTCAAGTCGAGGCGATAGCGCGACAGTGACGGACGCGGCCGCAGCTCGCACGACGACGTGCCCACCACCACCGCCGACGCAGGCGGCTTGGGCACCGTATGCGACCGCAACCTCGAATTCGGGGGGAACACGCCATGAAACCGCAGTAGATGGAAGCGCGGTGGCGGGATGAGCGGGGCAACGTTGCGCAACAGCTCCACGCCCGTGAGCACCAGGGCAGTGCACCCGTCCGGCAGGGGGCGCTTCATCCGGTGCGCGACGCGCCCGTCGGATAGCTCGGGCAGGCGCGACAGAGCGATGGCTCCACGCGCGCCGTAGCGACACAGCTGCTCGAGCCCTCGGCGGTAGTTGGCGTGGAGGTGAACGTCGACATGCAGCGAGAAGCCCTCGAGGAACGTCGTGAGCAGCTTAGCTCACGGGGCATCGCCGCCCGCTGACGGGAGCCCCCTGAGTGACGCGGCTTCGAGCGCGGCGAGTGCGTCGGCGTCGGGCTCGGCGTCGTCCACCTCGCGGCGCAACAGGCGCAGCACCCGTGAGGCGCACTGGCGCAACAGCGCAAGCACGTCGTCGTCATCGGAAGAGAATGTTCATTTACGTGGCCGAGCGGGATCTCTGAACGAGTTCGCGCCCAAGCCCCCGTCCACAGCCCGCCTCGCAAGGCACGCAGGGGCGGGGAGCGAGGGCCGTCGACGCGGCGCGCCCGCAGGCCCGCACCTCCCCTGCATCACCACCTCCCCGCGTGACGACGCCAACCGCAAGCCGGCTACCCTGAGGCACGAGCACGGCTTGCGTGAGCTGCCCGTCGCCGAACGACACGAACCGAAACGGCTGGCGGCGGCCGCGCGAACGAGCACGACGCCAAAGGGGCCGAGGACCAGCGCCGCGGCGGCGGCCCTCGCTCCCCGCCCCGCCGCCCGAACGTCGTCGACGTGCTGTCGGGCGTGCCGCCGCGCCTGCGTCGCCTCGAGGTCGGCCCGCCAGAAGCACACGACGGAGGCGTTACGGCCGCGGCGGCCGCAACACGTGCAGCCGCGCGCCCAGCCCGGCGGTGACGCCGATCTTGCCGGAATCGTCGACGACGAGCGCCTGCACCCCCGGCAGCCGCTCGACGAGCGCCAGGCCGCGCTCGCGCCCGAGCACCATCACCGCGGTCGAGAGCGCGTCGGCGAGCGTGGCATCGGCAGCGATGACGGTCGCCGAGCGCAGACCGCGGCTCGGCATGCCGGTCTTGGGGTCGAGGATGTGGTGGTAGCGCACGCCGTCACGCTCGAAGAAGCGTTCATAATCCCCGCTCGTCGACACCGAGGCGTCGGCCACCTCGATGACGGCGAAGAACTCGTCGGGCCCGCCGCGTGGGTCGCGCACGCCCACCTTCCACATCGCAGCACCATTCTTGCCGCCGGCGTACACCTGCCCACCGGCGGACAAGAGGAAGCTAGTGATGCCGCGCGCGCGCAGCGCCTCGGCGGCGCGGTCGAGCGCCCACCCCTTGGCGATGCCGCCAAGGCCGATCTTCATGCCTAGGCGCGCGAGGCGCACGGTGCCGGCCGCGTCGTCGATGGCGACGCCGCGATGGTCGATCAGCTTCACCGCCGCGGCGACGGCGTCGGGGCTCGGCGGCTTCGGCTCCTTGGCCTTGAAGTCCCACAGACCCCAGAGCGCGGCCCAGGTGGGCTCGAAGGCGCCGTCGGTGAGCGCCGCCAGCTCGACGGAGCGGTGCAACAACGCGCGCAGGTCGGCCGGCACGGCGACGGCGCGCACGCCGGCGGCGCGGTTGATGTCGGCGAGCGGCGATCCCTCGCGCCACTCGCTCATCTTGTCGTCGACGTCCTTGAAGATCGCGAACACCGCGTCGAAGGCGTCCGGCCTGCCCGCGGGCAGCGAGACGTCGAACACCGTGCCCATCACCGGCAGCGACCGCGTCTCGCGTGCGGGTGCAGCGATCGGCGATGGCGCCATTGGCGGCGCGGGATCGGCGGCGGCGAACAGCAGGAGGAGCGTCGGCAGCAAGGCGGTAGCGACGCTACAGCGTCAGCATGAACGCGATCAGGTCGTCGATCTCCTGCGGCGTCAGGTGACTGGTGCCGCCGTGGGTGTCGATGATGCCGTCGCGCTCGTTGAAGCCGCGCTCACCCTCGCGCAGCGCCGGGTGCCCGGGCGTGCACAGCAGCTCGCGCAGGTTCCTGGCGCGGCCGTCGTGCAGGAACAGCTCCGCGCGGTCAAAGAGCCCGCGCAGCGTCGGCACGCCCATGCGCAGGTTCATGACGTCGTCACAGATCTTGGGGTTCTCGGTGCACATCTCCTCGCCGCACAGATCCTCGCACGTGTCCTGCTCGGTCTGCGGGAACACGCCCATGAAGCCGCCGTTCAGCAGGTCGTAGTTGATGCCGTTGGGACCGCGCAGCGGCGTCACCACCGGCGGGAAGCGCAGCGGCACGTTGAAGGGGTTGTTGTCCGTCGAGACCGCGAAGGTGGGCGCCGGATGGCACACGTTGCAGCCGGTGGCCGAGCTCTCGAACAGCGCCTTGCCGCGCAGCACCGCCGGCGCGTTCGGATCATTCGGGTTCGGCAGCAGCCGCGGCGCCGTCAGCAGGAACAGACCAAGCGCACGCGTGACGCCGTCGAAGTCGATGGCGATGGGGGCGCGCTCGAGCGTGATCGGATCCTCGTAGTACAGACCGTCGCCGAACGACTCGCGCCGACCGGTCAGCTTCTCCATGGCGGCCAAAAAGTGCTGGTCGCGCGTCAACGCGGTGGTGGGCCGCGGCTTGGGGAACGCGGTGTCGGTGCGCGTCGGGTCGAAGCTGTTCACCGAGTTGGCGTTCGGCGCGGTGGTGCACTCGGGCGGCGGGTTGGTGGCACAGTCGGGGGGCGCGCCGTCGGGCCACAGCGTGTAGTCGGAGCAGCAGAAGTTCTCGATGCGCGCGAACTCGTTGGTGACGGGGCGGAAGTTGGTCTCGTCCATGGCCGCCTCGATGAACCACGGGCGGGTGTCGGCGGCGCCGCGGTAGGCCTGCACCAGGCGGCTCGACATCGCCGGGTAGCGCAACAGCGGCATCGACAGCGCCTTGGCGATGTTGCCGTTCTCGCGGTGGCACATGACGCACGACTGGTCGCCGTCGATCGCGAAGGCCGAGGTCTCGTCGTTGATCAGCTCGCCGATCTCGTGGTCCGTGGCGGGGAACTCGCCGCGCGAGACGTCGCCCACCACCACGTCGGTTTGCACGGCGCCGCTGGCGGCGTCGTAGATGCCGAGCGTCTCGGACAGGCGGTTGGTGACGAGCAGCCGCGAGCCCGCGACCGCCATGCCGTTCGGCGAGTGGCCGGTGGCGGCCACCACCCAGCGCGACGTGAGCGCGCCGCTCACCGGCTCGATGGCGAACGCCTGCACCTCGGACGACGAGGCGTAGTCGACGAACACCATGGTCTCGCCCGCCACCTCGCCCACCACCACCTGCTCGGGGTTGGCACCGGCGACGATCCAATCGCTCTGCGGCGGCAGCAGCTCGCCGTGGCGTGCGGTGTCGGCCGGGTCGACGTCGCGGAAGTCCTTGCAGCAGATGGTGTCGGACGTGTAGCGATGCGCGACGCTGCCGTCGGCGACGCGCACGACGGCGATCTCGTTTTGCAGATCCTGGAAGTTGACGTTGGGCGTGCCGTCGCCGGGCTGGCCGTCCTCGTCGCCGTCAGGGCCGGCGAACGGCAGGTGGTGCGTCGAGGCCGACAAGGTCGGCACGATCAGGAAGTCTCCGGCGAACGCGGCGCCAATGGCGGGCGCCTGCAGGCCGACGCGCCGTCGCTCGAGCAACGACGCGGTGTCGATGAGCGAGACCGCCAGGCCGGTCTGAGCGGCCACCGCCACGGTGGCGCCGTCCGGGGAGATCGCCACGTCCCGCGGGTTCTGCGCCACCGGGATGGTCGCCACCTTGGTGAACGCCATCCCCTCGTCGAGCGCGAGCGTGTCGTAGACCACCAGCGCGTCGAGCCAGCGGTTGCTGAGGTACAGGCGACCATCGGCGCCGAACACGCCCTCCGTCGCGTAGAAGTCGACCGGCGGCCGGTGCAGCACCTCGTCGGTCTCGGTGTCGATCACGCTCAAGAAGTTGGTGAAGCGCGAGGTCGCGACCAGGAAGCGGCCCGCGGGGTGCAGCGCCAAGCCGAAGGCGCCGACGCCGACCTCGATGGTGCGCAAGAGCGCGCCGCTCTCGACGTCGACGACCGCGATGGCGTGCCCGGGGTCATCGACCAGGCCGGGCAAGGAGACGTAGGCGCGCCTGCCGTCGGGGTGCGCCAGCACCTCCTGCGGGCGCTGCCGGTGCGGCAGCTCGATGAAGCGCGGGTCGTCAGGGCCGAACGGGTTCGGGTAGGGGGGCAGCGTGCGCGGCTCGGCCACGTCGACGATGCGCGGGTCTCGGCAGCCGCTGAGCGCGGCCGCGAGGATCAGCAGCAGACCAGCCGTGGATCGCAGCTTCATTCGCCCTCTCCTTCGCCCTCGCCTTCGCCCTCTCCTTCGCCCTCGCCTTCGCCCTCGCCTTCGCCCTCTCCTTCGCCCTCTCCTTCGCCCTCTCCTTCGCCCTCTCCTTCGCCCTCTCCTTCGCCCTCGCCCTCGGCGCCGGCGTCGGGGCAGATCGGCTCCTGGCCGGTGTGGATGCACTCGTCGTTGTCGACGAGCAGCACCTGCCCGGTAGCCGTGCACAAGGCGGTCGGGCGCAACAGCGAGTCGGCGACGCGCACGCTCACGGTCGCCATCTTGCCCGCGTAGTCGCTGAGCGGCCCGCGGTTGGCGGGCACCAGCAGGTCGCGCGAGACGCGGCGTCCGTCCTCCAGGATCGACGTCGCGATCTCGAGCGCCTGGCTGCCGTTGGGCGGCTGGCCGTCGATGCGCACCGAGATCAGCGCCTCGATGCGCACCGGCGACTCCGGCGCCATCGCCACGCGCATGACGAAGCCGGCCAGGCCCTGGAAGCCGAGCATCAGCTCGGCCTCGTTGCTCTCGCTGAGCGGCACGAAGCTCTCGAGCGTGGCGCCGCGCAGGCCGAGCTCGCAGGTGAACTCACCCGGCGGCGGTCCGGCGTCGGGGTCAGGCTCGACCGGCTCGCAGATCGAAGCCGTGGTGAGCACGACGATCAAGGGCAAGAGGAAGGCAGCGTTGCGCATCAGAAGGTTGCTCCAGCTCCAAGCCCCGCGATCCATGCGTCACGCGCCGGGATGACTGCGTCTGCATAGCGGAACCACGCGTGCGCCACCCGCACGTGCACGCGAAGCCGCGCCGGGCCGATCGCCGGCAGGTCGAGGCTGCTCGACCCGCCCAACGTGACGTCGGCCATGGGCCCGAGCCTGCGGTCGGCCGTGCGGTAGCCGGGCGCCTCGCCGCCTGTGAGCACGTAGTCGCCGTGGAACGACGCCGGCCCCTGCAAGTAGGCACGTGCGTCGAGCCGCAGGCCGAGTCGGTCGCCGAGGAAGGTCTGGGCGAGGGCGGTGTCGGTGGTGTGCCCGACGATGCCCCAGGAGTCGGCGAACAGGCGGTAGCCACCGTGGACCGCGAGCCCGGGGCGCACGCTCTGCGACAGGCGCGCCGCCAGCGCCGCGCTGGTGTGGGTCGCCGGGTGTCGCTCGGCCAACGCCACGTAGGGGCCGGCGTCGTGGAGCGCGACGGGCACGTAGCGGTACGGGCTGGCGCCGCAGCCGATTCGCTCCTCGCACAGCGAGTGGCCCACGCTGAACAACCCGGTGAGCGTGGTGGCGGGGCCGAGCACGTGCGCGTAGCTGACGTCGAGGCCGCCCATGCCCTCCTCTTCGGAGAAGGCCGGATCGCCGAGGCGGCCGACGCTCATCAGCCCGAGCGTGCCGGTGACGCTGAGCGTGCCGCGGCGCTGAAACAGCTCGGCGACGGCGGTGATGTTCGCCCTGTGGCTCCAGAAGTCGGGCTCCTTGCTGGTCAGGTAGCCGCCGTCGAGGCGCAGGCCGGGCAAGAGCACGCCGCCGCCGGCGACGCCGCCCTGGACGCGGGTCTCCTCGACGCGCGTGGCCGAGGTGATTGCGTCCGGCAGGAAGGAGCGCGTCGCGCCCGAGATGACGTCGACGCCGTAGTGGCCGTTGGCGCGCCACCCGTCGTCGGACTCGACGGACGCGACGCCCGCATGGTTGAACACCGTCAGCTCTTCGTCGGCGTACACGTTGACGCGGGTGTCGGCGTCGACCTCCGCCGCGCGCACCGCCGTGCCTGCGAACCATGGCGCCATCAGCGCCACGGCCATCAGTTGCAGCCGCACGACACTCCTCCCGTGCCGCCGGCACCGACCGCGGTCTCGTGAATGGACGTGACGTGTGTGTCGAAGGTGTCGGCGCCGGGGTCGGCCGGGTCCTTCATCGCCTGCGACACCAACAGGCCGCGCTGCCACGGCGGCAACGGCGCACACGCGGAGGCGCCGACCATGACGAGGAGCACGACCGAGCCGAGCAACGCCCTCATGGCTGCGCCCCTTGCACGTTGGCGGCGCTGGCCGCGGTCGCGTCCACCCAGGCGCGCAGCGGCAGGTAGGCCGGGTCGTCGCCGCGCTGGAAGATGATACCGCCGGCGTGCTGCACGCCTCCCTCGTCGACCGGCAGCGGCTTGCGCGCCAGCGACGAGCCATGGTCGAGGTCGTTGATGAAGCACGCGGCGCGCTGCTGGTTGAGCGTCAGCTCCTCGTCGGTGATCGGCTCGTCGACATAGATGTCCTCGGCGTGCAGGCGGTGGCGCAGGTTCGCGTAGATCTCGAGCGGCCGACCGTCGCCGCCGTGGCAGCTCGGGTTGGCGCAGCGCTCCTCGAGCAGCGGCTGCACCTCGGCACGAAAGGTGGCCTGGTCGCCGACGCTGAGCGGCAGCGTGCCGCCGTCGGGCCCACACGCCGGCAGCGCGGCGACCGCGAGCACCAGCAGGCAAGTGATTCGCAGCGCGCTCACGGTGCCCTCCCGCGCCAGGTGGCGCCGAGGTCGATCCAGCGCACCAGTACCGTCAGCTCCTCGGCGGTGAGCGGCTCCGCGCCGCGATCGGCCGGGTGCGCCGACGCGCCGGGCGGCAGGCGCTCGGGCGCCTCGAGCTCTTCGCCGCGCAGCTTCTCGATCAGGAAGCTCCTGCGCGCGCTGCCGTCGTCGTCGTCGACGTAGCGGCGTTCGCCGCCGGAGCCGAAGCCGGGCGCGAGCAGGCTCTCGTAGGCGTCCGAGAAGTGCGCGGTCGCCGCATCGGTCAGGCTCAGCCCGCCGGCCGGCTCGGCGCCACCGTGGCAGCCGGCGCAGCGCTGCTGCAAGAGCGGCTGCACGTCGTCGACGAAGTCGACCGTGAAGCGCGTAGCGTCGCCGACCAGCTGCGGCGGCAGCGGGCGGCGCGGGTTCCTGCCCTGGTAGCGGGACAACGTCACCGACGCGGTGGTGAGGATGTCGGGCCGCGTGAACACCTGGTCGGGGTCGCCGTCGAGCGCGCCGTGACAGGCCGCGCAGCGCGTCGAGTAGATGTCCGGCTTGGACGACGACGCGCCCTGCGTCATCACCTGGCCAGGCGCCACGTAATACCAGCGGTTGTGCAGCGTGCCGACCGCCATGCGATCGGCGTCGAGCGCCTCGAGGCGGAACGGCACCCAGGCCGGCAGCTCGACCTGGAAGGTGCCGTCGGCCTCGAGCGGCAGCTCGGCCAGCACGCGCGCCGGCGTGCGGCCCCGCAGCGACTGCGCGGTGGCGCCGGCAACGAGCGCGCGCGTCTCCTCGGCCGGCAGCACCGACCCCGCCGACGCGGGCAGCGGCATCGCTTCCACCATGCGCACGAAGCGGAAGTCGGCGCGCTCGGGCTTGCTGCCCGTCGGCGCCAGCCCCGTGATGATGGCGTCGATCAACGGCAGCCCCTGGTGGCGCAACAGCCCGGTGGACGCCTCCGGCTTCCAGGTGATCGGGTGCAGCTCGGCGGGCTTCTTGACGTACACCGGCTCGGGGTCGAAGTCGGCCACGCCCGGCTCGTCGATCAGGGTCTCGCGGGTCGCCAAGCGCGCGCCGTTGCCGTCGAGATCCTCGGCCAGCGTCAGCGCCTCGATGCGCAGGTCGAGGGCCGCGTTCGAGTCGCCGAGGTCGAAGGGGCCGGGCGCGCTCGCGGTCAAGACCCGCCCGTCGGGCAGGCCGACCGCGTCCTGGTAGTAGGTGCCGGTGACGCCGGTGGCGGTCGCGTCGTCGTCGAGGCGGGCGAGCGGGGCGGCGTAGAACGGCAGCGCGGGCGGCGCGTCGGCGATGCGGCTCTGCGGGATCTCGGGGCCGAAGTTGCGATCGACGACGCCGATGCGCCCGCCCGGCCACGCGTTGTCGAGGTCGCCGATGATCACGGTGTAGCGGCCATCGGCCAGCTCGCGCATGTCGAAGAACAGATCCTCGTCGGGCGTGATGCCGAAGTGCTGGTGGTACTCGGTCTCGAGGCTCGGCGGGAAGCGGAACGGGTGGCCGCGCCGCTGACCGCCCACGGCCTCGCGCAACGCGGTGAAGCCGACCTCGTCGCCCGCCTCGTCGCCGATGGCGAAGAACACCGGCTTGCGCTCGACGTGCGGCGTGCTGGTGCGCCGCTGCACCGCGCCGGTCGACGGATCGAGCGAGTACAGGTCGCCGTCGAGGTTGGGCCCGCGATCCTCGAGCACGCCGGCGCGCGTCGACACGAACCAGACGTGCCCGTCGGGCGCGTAGGTCGGGTCGCGGTTGGTCACCAACGTGCCGGTCGCGCGCCCGGCGTCGGCGGTGAGCGCATGTGCGGCGCCGGTCGCGAGGTCGAGCTCCCACAGGTCGTGGCCGCCATCGGCCGAGCCGCGCATGGCGAAGGCGACGCGCGTGCCGGTCGGGTCGACGGCGGGGTCGCGCACGTCGGCGGGCGCTGCATGCAGCGACGCGGTCAGGTTGTTGACCTCCACCGGCACCGACGAGCCCGCCTCGAGGCGCGCGTAGTAGAGGTCGGTGCCGGGCACGAACACGTCGAGGTTGAACGGGTCCTCGGGGGCCACCGGCCCGCGCACGAAGACGAAGCCCTCGATGAGCTGCTCCCCGGCGGCGGCGCAGGGCGCGCCGGTGCGCGCGGCGCGCTCGGCGCAAGCCCAAGCTCGGATCTGCGCGGCGCGCGTGTCGACCTCGTCGTCGGTGAACAGGAAGGAGGTGTTGCCTCCCTTGTGGGCGATGCCGCCGCGGTGCATCGGCTTGGCCTTCTTGAGCAGCCGCGACTGGGTCGGGTCGCCGTCGAGGGCGAGCATCTTGCGCGCTTGCTCGTAGTTCTTGCGCGACTGCGCCGGCGAGCGCTCGCCGTCGATGCCGGGATCGAGGCGGAAGGGCACCGCCGCCTGCACGCCGTGGCAGTTGGCCGTCATGCAGTTGCCCGTCTGCAACACCGGCTCCACGGTGGTGGCGAACACGAGCTCGTTGCCGTCGAGCGGCGCGGCGGTCTCGCCGCCGCCGGTCTCGCTCGCCACCCAGGCGAGCATCGCCAGGTAGTCGGGGTCTTGGCGCGACGCGAACTGCGCGCCGCCCTGGTGCGGCAGACCGCCGTCGGGCTCGGGCAGTGGCTTACGCAGCAGTGACGAGAACTTGGGCAGGCTCGGGTCGATGACGCGCTTGACCGCGGCGTAAGCGGCGTCGTGGTCGACCAGCTTCCCCGAGGCGTCGGTCAAGAAGAACAGGCGCTCCCAGTCGACCACGTCGCCGTTCGCCTCGCTGCCCTGCGGCACGCCGTGGCACAGCCCAGCGCTGCAGCGCTGCTCGATGAACGGCACCACGTCGCGGTCGAACACCGCGCGCGGGGTGTCGAGCTGGTCGCAGCCGGCGGCCGCCAGCAGGGCGAGCACGCCCGGCAGCATCGTCCGTGTCGGTTGCAGCATGAGCGGCCCCTCGGTGCGGCGCCTGGCCACCGTGCCAAACGTGATCACGAGCGTAGCCAACCAAGCAAGGGCCGCGCCACCCGTCGAGGGCGGCTCGCGCCGTCGGCCGGCCTACGGATGCGGCGTGGCGCCGCGGGCGGCGTGCGGGCGCCGGCAGAAAACCGCGAGCCTGCGGCGCGGGCCTGGCGGCGCCGTCGCCTGACGACGGCTGGACCGCGGTCCCGACCGGCGCCCTACTTCTTGGCCGCCTTCTTCTTCGCCTTCAGCTCGTCGATGCGGGCTTTGACGGCGGCGTCGTTCGGCAACAGTTTGCGCACGGCGTCGTAACGCTTGAGCGCCAGATCGAAGTCGCCGGCGCGCTCCGCGATGTCGCCGAGCAGCGCGAGCGCCTGGGCGTTCTTCGGGTCGACGTGCACCGTCTGCTCGAGCAGGCCCTTGGCCTTGACGTCGTCGTCACCGAGCCGCGCGAGCGCGATGCCCAGGCCGGCCTTGGCGCGCGCGTTGTCGGGCTCGACCTGCAGGACGCGCAGCCACCCCTTGGCGGCCTGCTGGTCCTTGCCCGCGGCGGCGTCGAGGTGGGCGAGCTGCAACAGCGCCGGCACGTGCGTGTCATCGAGAGAGAGCGCGCGCGCGAGCGCGTCACGCGCCGCCTTGCCGTTGCCGAGGCCGGCCTCGGCGCTGCCGAGGTTGAAGAGCGCGTCGGGGCTCTCGGGCGCGAGCGACACCGCGAGCGCGGCCTGCTCCTTGGCCTCCTTGTGCTTGCCGACGACGACGAGCGCGTAGGCCGCGTCGGTGGCCAGCTCCGGATCCTGCGGGGCCAGCTTGGTGCCCTCGACGAGCACGCGCGCGGCCTCGTCGTTCTTGCCCGCCTGCAACAGCGCCATGCCGAGCTCGTGCTTGAGCGTCGGCGACTTGGGCAACTGATCGGCGCCCTTTTTGTAGGCGGCGATGGCGTTTTGGTACTGCTCGGCGCCGTCGAAGGCGACGCCGAGCAAGATCCAGGCTTTCTCGTCCTTGGGCACGGCCTCGACGGCGCGCTCCAGGTGGCTGGCCGCGTCCTTCGGGTTCTTGAGCTGCAAGAGCGCGAGCCCGTACGCCTTCTCCGCGCGGCCGCGCTGCTCGATGGTCAGATCGGCCGCGGCCAGCGCCTTGTCGAGGTGGCCGACGGCCTTCTTGCCGTCGCCGCGCCCGGCGAGCGCCTCGCCGAGCTTGACCAGCTCCTCGGTGGTGGGCGGCGCGAGCGCGAGCAGCAGGGCGAGCGTGAGCGCATGCATGAGGACTCCGGCTACTTCTTCTTCGGACGGAACGCACGCACCACCGCTTCATTGGTCTCGAGCGAGGGGCCGCCGATCAGGTCGATGCAGTAGGGGATGGCCGGCATGACGGCGAGCAGGCACTCGCGGATGGCCTTGATGCTGCCGGGCAGGTTGACGATGAGCGCGCCGCCACCGGGCTCGGCGTAGCGCACCACCGCCTCCTGACGGGACAGGATGGCCGTGGGTACCTTTTCCAGGCTGACCTTGCGCATCAGCTCGCCGAAGCCGGGCATCGGCTTGTGGCCCACCGCCAGTGTCGCGTCGACGGTGACGTCGCGCCGCGCGGGCCCGGTGCCGCCGGTGGTGACGACGAGGCAGCAGCCGACCTCGTCGACCAGCTCGATCAGGGTCTGCTCGATGAGCGCGCGATCGTCGGGGATGAGGCGCGACACGGCGTCGAAGGGGGTGCGGATCATCTCCTTGAGCGCGGCCTCGAGCTCGGGCGTGCCCTGATCCTGGTACTCGCCGCGGCTGGCGCGGTCGGACGTCGTGACGATGCCGATCTTTGGTTGCACGGGCGGCATGTGCGGCGAGATAGCAGGGTGTTCTGGTGGGCGAAAGGCGACGAGGCCACGAGGACACAGCGGTCCCGTCCGCGGCAGCAACATTCGAACGAGGAGCGCACAAGGGGGGCAGGCGAAGAAGAAGAAGAAGAAGAAGAAGAAGAAGGACGATGGGCTTGTCGTTGCTCCTTCGTGCGGCGATCGCTGCTCTCGCGAGAGCAGGCGGCGGTGCCTCCGTGCGGCGAGGCCACGGTGCTACGGGAACTTCGTGCTGAGCGTCGACGTCACTGCCGGGCACGAAGGCCCCCACCCCTGCCCCTCCCCTGCGGGGAGGGCCCATCCGAGTTCGTTCGGGCAAGGCGATCGCGAGATCGCGGCCGAGGTCGCCCGCTGGCGAGCTTCGCGACCTCGTTGGCAGTGGCGCTATGGTTCGGGCAGCGCCCGCAGCTGCTCGGCCCTCCCCGCAGGGGAGGGGCAGGGGTGGGGGCCTTCCTACCCGGCAGGATCGTCGTCGTGGCGGCGAGCGCGCGAACCTCGGACGCGGGCACGCCATGACGGCGCCGCGGTCTGTTCTCGCGAGAGCAGCGATCGCCGCACGAAGGAGCGACGACAAGCCCCAGGTTCTCTCCCTTCTTGGTCTTCTCGTTCTTGTCCTTGCGCCCCCGTTGCAGCGCGCCCTGCTTGCGCGCCGCCGCCGGTACGGTTAGCCCCCACGCTGAGAGGTCCGCATGTCCGCCGTCGGGATGCTCGCGCTCTGGCTCGCCATCGCCGCCGGTCTGGCGGGCACCTTCTCGTTGCTCGCCGGCCGCCTGTCGCCCAAGAAGCCCAACCCGACCAAGCGCAAGCCCTACGAGTGCGGCGTCTCCGACGCGCACCCTACGCAGGCTCGCTGGCCGGTGCGTTTCGCGCTGGTCGCCATGCTGTTCCTGGTGTTCGACGTCGAGGGGCTGTTCTTCTACCCGTGGGCCATCCAAGTCCGCGAGCTCGGCTGGCACGGGCTGCTCGCCATGGGCTCGTTCTTCGCCGTGCTCGGCGTCGGCTGGATCTACGCGCGCGGCCGCGGCGCGCTGCGGTGGCACTAATGGGGTGGCACTGATGAAGCGCATCCTCCCCGTCATCGGCGCCGGCGCCGGCGCCGACAAGGTGGGCACGCCCGAGTGGCTCCTGACCAAGCTGGTCGACTGGGGCCGCGAGAGCTCGATCTGGCCCGCCAGCTTTGGCCTCGCCTGCTGCGCCATCGAGATGATGTCGGCCGGCGGCTCCAAGTTCGACATCTCGCGCTTCGGCAGCGAGCTGTTCCGCGCCTCGCCGCGCCAAGCGGACTTGATGATCGTGAGCGGGCGCGTGTCGCAGAAGATGGTGCCCGTGTTGCGCGAGGTCTACGACCAGATGCCCGACCCGAAGTGGGTCATCGCCATGGGCGACTGTGCTGCCTGCGGCGGCGTGTTCCGCAACTACGCCATCATCCAGGGCGTCGATCGCATCGTGCCCGTCGACATGTACGTGCCCGGCTGCCCGCCGCGCCCCGAGGCGCTGATCGACGGCATCATCAAGCTTCGTCAGCGCATCCTCGCCGGCCACGGGCGCAAGCAGAAGGGCACCTACCGCGAGCCGCGCCCCGAGTCCCCGATCTTCTACTCGGAGTACGAGAAGGGCGGGCCGAAAGACGCGCTCATCGGCGACGACGGTGAGCTGCCGGAGGGCAGCGAGCGATGAGCCAGGACGCCACGCCAACCACGGCCACGCTGGGCGATCGCATGCGCGAGCACGTCGAAGGTGCGGCCGCGTTCGTGCCCACGCGCGCGCACGACGCCGTCAAGGACGGCCACGAGACGGTGCAGGTGCCGGCCGAGCGCTTCGCCGACGGCGCGCGCTGGCTGCGCGACAAGGCCGGCTTCACGCGCTTCATCGATCTCACCTGCGTCGACGATCCCGAGCGGCCCGCCGAGCTGGGCGGGCGCTTCGAGGTGCAGCTCGTCGTCTACTCCATGGCCGAGCGGCGCTGGGCGCGCCTC
This sequence comes from Deltaproteobacteria bacterium, assembly GCA_016177705.1. Lineage (GTDB taxonomy): Bacteria > Myxococcota > UBA727 > UBA727 > VGSZ01 > JACOUT01. The sequence goes on along the minus strand of JACOUT010000004.1, from coordinate 267,296 downwards.
AAGGCGCGCACCACCGGCCCGCTACCGTCGGTGACGCCGACGTTCGCGGGCGCGCACAACTTCGAGCGCGAGGTCTTCGACCTGTTCGGCGTGGTGTTCGACGGCCACCCGGCCTTGACGCGCATCTTGTTGCCCGACGGCTGGCAGGGGTACCCGCTGCGCCGCGACGCCCCGCAGCCAAGCGAGCCCGCCGACTTCACGGTGACTCGCGCGCAGCACGGCACCTGAGCGCGACCAGACCTCGCAGCGGTAGGGCTCACAGCGACTTCGACAGCGCGGCCAGGCCCGCGGCGTCGACGATGACGCCGTGGATGTCACCGAAGCGGATGGCCTCGCCCGAGCGCACCGGCAACGGCGCACCCTCTCCCTGCTTGGGCACCGGCTGTCCGCCGACGAAGGTGCCGTTGGCCGAGCGCACGTCCTGCACCACCAAGCTGCCGTCGGGCAGCTCGCGCAAGAAGGCGTGGAAGCGCGACACGCTGGCGTCGGGCAGCACCACGTCGTTGCCCTCGTTTCGCCCAACCGAGACGAAGTCGAAGCGTGAGCGCGGCGCGCGCTTCACGCGAAAGACGTAGCGCGGCACGTCGCTGACGCCGAGGAAGCTGCCGGACGGTGATCGACGCAGGCGAGTGTCGAGGCTGTTGGTGGGATCTTCGAATTCGGGGTCGGGTGCGGGCATCGCCGTGGACGCGGCCGGCCGAGGCCGCAGCACCAGGAACCAGCGTGCCAGCGCCGCGGCGCGGGACAGGTCGATGAGGCGGTAGGCCTCTGCAGGAGCGCCGTTGCCGAAGGGGGTGGACACCACGGGGCGCAGTCTGACCCCGACGGAACATCCGTGCCAAACCCGAACTGCTCGTGTCCGGAGCTTGCGGCGCGATCAGAGGAAAGGTAGGATACCGCCTCACACCTTTTTGACCGGAGTCACACATGAAGATCTACGGCAACCCAAAGAGCGACCGCTTTGGCCTCTACTGCACCCTGATCGGCGCCCTGTTCGGCCTCTGCGCCATGGGCATGACCGAGGTGAGCGGCTTGATCTTGCCGGTTGGGCTGACGGTTTTCGTCGCGCTCGTCGTCGCCATGACGGTCACCCTGCGGCGCTGGGACGTGATGAGCGAGGCGCCCATGACGGAAGGCAACTCGACCGGCGTGCCGGTGCGCATGCCGAACTTCCCGGTGGCAGCCGAGACCGAGGCCACAGCGGCGGTGGTCGCGTCCGCCTGGGCGGCGAGCAACCTGTCGAACGACACCATGCTGCCGCAGACGGTCGAGGGCCCGAAGCCCGCCGTCGAGACCAACGCGCTCAGCGTGTGAGGGCGGGCCTTCGCGCCTTGAGGTCCGGCGAGCGATCGGGCAGACGAGCGCCATGAGCGACGTGAGCATCGAGCCGGGCGACGGCGACCTGTTGAAGGTCAACATGGGCCCGCAGCACCCGGCGACGCACGGGGTGCTGCGGCTCGAGCTCGAGCTCGACGGCGAGATCGTGCGCTCCTGCAACCCGGTGATCGGCTACCTCCACACCGGGATGGAGAAGACCATCGAGCAGCTCACCTACGTGCAGGCGGTGACCATCACGGACCGCATGGACTACCTGAACCCGCTCGGGAACAACCTCGCGTACTCGCTCTCCGTCGAGAAGCTGTTTGGCTGCGACATCCCCGAGCGCGCGCAGCTCGGCCGCGTGCTGCTGGCCGAGCTGACGCGCATCAACAGCCACCTGGTCTCGATCGGCTCGGGCTCCATCGACCTGGGCGTCACCTCGGTGTTCCTCTACTGCCTGCGCGAGCGCGAGAAGGTGCTGGCGCTGTTCGAGGAGCTGACCGGACAGCGCATGATGTCGAGCTTCATCCGCCCGGGCGGCCTGGCCTGGGACATGGACGACGCCTGGCTCAAGAACGCGCGCGCTTTCGTCGACGAGATGCCGCGGCACATCGACGAGTACGAGGGCATCGTCACCGACAACCCGTTCTTCCGCGAGCGCACCATCGGCGTAGGGCCGCTCAAGGCTGATGACGCCATCCGCCTCGGCGTCTCGGGCCCGCTGTTGCGCGCCGCCGGCGTGCCCCACGACCTGCGCAAGGTCCACCCGTACTCCGGCTACGAGCGCTTCGACTTCAAGGTCATCACCGACGACGCGGCCGACTGCTACGCCCGCTACAAGGTGCGTGTCGGCGAGCTGCGCGAGAGCGTCAAGATCTGCGATCAGGCGCTCAAGCTGCTCGCCAAGGCGACCGGCCCGGTCAAGACCGCCGATCGAAAGGTGATGCCGCCTCCCAAGGCCGAGCTGGCGACGTCGATGGAGTCGCTGATCCACCACTTCAAGCTGTTCACCGAGGGGATGCGGCCGCCGCCCGGCCAGGCCTACTGCCCGGTCGAGAGCCCGCGCGGCGAGCTTGGCTTCCTGGTCGTGAGCGACGGCAGCGGCAAGCCGGTGCGGGTGCGCGCGCGGACGCCGAGCTTCGCCAACGTGCAGGCCATCGAGCTGATGTCCAGGGGCCAGCTCGTGGCCGACCTGGTGGCCATCATCGCCAGCATCGATCCCGTCATGGGTGACGTCGACCGCTGACGGGCAGCGGTGGGGCGATGTGGGCGGTGTGCTCCTGCGTGACCGGCGCCGCACACCCTCCCTTCTTCCGATGCCGCTCGCTCGGGCTTGGCGGCACCATGGGGTTGTCATGCGGTACTCCTTCCACGGCCACGAGAGCAGCCTCGACCTGAAAGACGTGGTCGCGTTCGTGCCCGAGCTGGCCGAGCAGGCGGCGCGCGCGCAGGGCGAGCACGACGCCGAGGACGCGGTGTCGTTCGCGCTCGACATGTTCGGCGCGCAGTACGTGCAGGAGCAGCGCGCCAACCTCGAGGTCATCATGCGCCGTTGGGCGCACCTGGCGCCCATCGCGCGCGCCACCAACGACCAGGAGCGCGTGCGCGCCATCCCCGAGCGGCTGGCGTGGCGCTTCGACGCGGTGTGGCCCGAGGGCCGCGCCGCCCTGCACCTGATGCTGCGCGCGGTCATGCACCGCACCGGCTGCTCGATGCGCTACGCGCCCTTGTGCGTCGAAATCGACGACGTCACGCAGTTGCTCGACTCGCTGCTCGACGGCCTGCGCGCCGGCTTCGCCGGCTCGGTGGACGCGCAGCTCGCGGTCGACCTGCTCGAGCAGAGCGCGGGCGATCAGGACCGCGTCGTGGTGGCGCCGAGCGATCGCGCCATCGATCACGACTGGGCGGCCGAGGTCACCGGCCCTTAGGCTTGCCCTTCAGGCCCTTGTGCCCCTTGCCGCGACGTTGGTCGCGGCCGCCGGCAGCGCCCCCGCGCCCGCCCTGCTTCTCGTCAACGTGCTTCGTGTCGAACATACGCCGCAGGTCCTCGGGCCCGCGGATGCGCGGGCGTTCGGCCCCGGCCTGCGGACGGTCGCTGCCGGCGCGTGGTCGGTCGCTGCCGGCGCGCGGACGTTCGTTGCCGGCGCGCGCACGCTCGCTGCCTGCGCCCGGCGCGGCCGCGCGTGGCTCGACGTCGGCGAGCGAGAAGGTCACCTGGCGGCGCGCGACGTCGACGCCGCCCACCACCACCTCGAGCTTGTCGCCGACGCCGAAGGTGCGGCCGCTGCGCTCGCCCAGGAGCTGCAAGCGCACCTCGTCGTAGCGGTAGTAGTCGGGCGGCAGCGCCTGCACCGGCACCAGGCCCTCGACGTGGTGCTCGTCGAGCCGCACGAAGCAGCCGAATTCAGCGACGCTGCCGACCACAGCCGGGAAGCGCTCGCCGATCTTGTCCTTCATGAACCACGCGCAATAGAGCGCGTCGATGGCGCGCTCGATGTCGGTGGCGTTGCGCTCGCGGTCGCTGCACGAGCCGGCCACCTCCTCGAGCTCGTTCAAGAGCGCCTCGTCGCCGCCCTTCTTGCGCGGGCGCTTGCTCAGGCGGTCTTTCAGCAGGCGGTGCACCACCAGATCGGGGTAGCGGCGGATCGGTGAGGTGAAGTGCAGGTAGGCCTCGGAGCCGAGGCCGTAGTGCCCGACGTTGTCGGCCGAGTACTTCGCCTGCTTCATCGAGCGCAACAGCAGCGAGTCGAGCGCGCGCTTGGCGGGGTGCTCGGCGAGCGCGCCCATCACCGCCATCAGCGAGCGCGCCGAGGCGTCCTCCTCGATGCGCACGCCGCGCCCGGCCACCATGCGCGCCAGCTTGAGGAAGCGCCCGAGCTTCTCCTCGTCGGGCTGCTCGTGGATGCGATAGACGCACGGCCACTTGCGCGCCTCGAAGTGCGAGGCCACCGCCTCGTTGGCGGCGACCATCAGGTCCTCGATCAGCTTGTGCGCCTCCAGGCGGTCGAGCGCGTGCACCTTGATGGGCTCGCCGTCGTCGTCGAGCGCGATGGTGGTCTCGGGCAGGTCGAAGTCGAGCGAGCCGCGCTTGCCGCGCGCCGCGCGCAGGCGCCGCGCCGCCTCTTGCAGGTGGCGCAGGCTCTCGGCCACCGCGGCGTCGCCGATGCCGGCGTCGGGAGCGCCGTCCAAGAAGTGCTGCACCGCCGTGTAGGTGAGGCGCGCATGGCTCTTCATGGCGCCGTCGAAGAAGGTGGCGTCCTTGAGCTGGCCATCGGGCGCGACCTTGAAGCGCGTGCACATGCACAGGCGCACCACGTGCGGCTTGAGCGAGCACAGGCCGTTCGACAGCGCCTCGGGCAGCATCGGCACCACCTTGCCGGGGTAGTAGATGCTGGTGCCGCGACGCACCGCCTCGACGTCGAGCGGGCTGCCCTGGCGCACGTAGTGGCTGACGTCGGCGATGGCGACCGTGACCTCGAGGTCCTTGCTGCGCGGCACCGGGCGGGCGTGCACCGCGTCGTCGAAGTCCTTGGCGGTCTCGCCGTCGATGGTGACGAGCGGCAAGGCGCGCAGGTCCGTGCGTCCCTGCAGATCGTCGTCGGTGGGGTCGGCCGGGTGCTGCTCGGCCTGCTCGATGACCTCGGGCGGGAAGGCCTTGACCACGCCCTTGTCGGCCAGGATGCGCTCCACCTCAACGTCGAGCGCGCCACGCTTGCCGAGCGAGCGCACCAGGCGGCCGACCGCCGTGGTCACCGCGGTGGGTGCTTCGAGCAGCAGCACCTCGACCACGTCGCCCGGCGCGGCGTCGGCGGCGTTGCCCTCCGGGCCCTCGGGCAGGATCACCGGACCCGACAGCCGGTTGTCGTCGACCTCGACGAAGCGCGCCTTGCCGCGAACCACCAGCGTGCCGGTCAAGGTGGTGCGCGGGCGCGTCAACACGCGCACGATGCGCCCCGCCGGGCCGCGCGGACCGCGCTCGATGCGGCACAGCACCTTGTCGCCGTCGACGACCGAGAGCAGCTCGGCCGGCGGCAGGAAGGCGTCCGGCAGCTTGCGATCGTCGGGGATGAACCAGCCGCTGCCGCTCGCCTTGCGCATGACCGAGCCGCGGTGGCCCCCGGTCTCACCCGGCAAGACGAAGCGCTTGCCCTCGAGCTGCACCAGCTTGCCGGCGGCGACCAACGTCTGCAGCGCGGCGCGCACCTCGGAGCGGTCGTCGGCGGGCAGGCTGAGCGCCTTGCCCACGTCCTTGGCCTTGAGCGGCTTCTTCGGCGCCTGTCGGAACACGTGCAGCACACGATCGGGAGGGAGGGCGGCGGGCATGGCGCTGTCTACCCCGTTTGCGGTGGGTGCGGCGTACCAACGTGCGGCCGTGCACCGGTGCTGCCCTGAGGCGCTGTTCACCCACGCACCGCTTTCGTGCTACGCGGGCACCATGCACGCGCCTCGCTTGCTCCTCGTGATGTCCCTGCTGTCCACGGCCGCGATGGCAGGCGGCTGCCGCTTCGGTCAGGCGGCGTTTTCCGGGGCGCTCTCCGGTCGCACCTTCGATCCCGGCGGCACCGTCTTCTCGTACGTCGACGAGCACGACGCCGCGCTGGTGGCGGAGAGCGATCCGCGGGTGGCTGTCGCCATGACCTGGGTGATCTTCGATCCCGAGTCGGATCTGTCCGACGTCGAGGGCAACGAGCTCGCCGACATCAGCCACGAGCTGGTGCTGCGCGACGCGCTCGCGCTGGTATTCGTCGCGCAGAGCGTGGTCACGGCAGGCGCCTCGTTCGAGAGCGTGCTGGTCGGCGGCACCGAGGAGGGCGACGGCAACATGACCGCGCGGCTGCACCTGGCGCCCGATCGCCTGTCGGGATCCTCCACCTATGCCGACGTCGTTCCGCTCGCCTCGCTGCGCCGCACCACCGTCGATCTCGAGGTGGCGGACTTCGCCGATCTGCGCGAGCTGCGAGGCAGCGCCACCATCGCCTTCGAGCGCACCGACAACGACCCGGGCGAGGCGCTGGTCGGCAGCTACACTGGCACCTTCTTCGCCCCGGTGGTGGAGGAGCGGCCGGCCGAGCAGAACTTGTCGCTGTTGCAGAGTGACGACGTCATCGGGCTGCCCTTGCCGCCGCGGAGCGCGCCGTGAGCTGGCGCGCCGGCTGTGCGCTCGCGCTCGCGCTGGTGTGCTGGTCCGGCGCGGGCTGCAACCTGTGGATCACGAGCGACTTCGACGGCGTCGCCTTCCTGCCCGACAGCACGGTGCTGGCCGTCGCCGACCGTCATGACCTGCTGGTGCGCGACGGTGCTGCGCTGCCGGTGTTGAAGAACCGCGCCGGGCAGGAGCTGCACCTGGTGCTCACCGGCGCGCGCCTCGACCCGGGCGCCGACTGGCTGCGCTTCCCCGTCGGCAACCTGCTCGATCTGCAGCGCGCGCTCGCCACGCGCGACGGTCTGCTCCTCAAGGGCATGTCGCTCGATCGCTTCGGCGACGGCGAGACACTGAAAGCCGTGCTCGACAACGGCAACGTCAGCGGCGACTTCGACATCGCTGTGGCGCCGACGCTGCCCGACGAGCGCGCGGTCGCCGAACAGGGGCTCGGCAGCAAGATCACGGTGACGGTGGTGCCCAAGGCGCTCGACGCGCAGCCGCGCAGCGGCTCGCTGTCCGCCGACATCGAGGTCAAGCGAGAGCGTCAGGCCGGGCAGGACGGCGAGGTGGCCACCGGCACCGTCACCATCGCGGTGTCGACCGGCCTGGTGTCGGAGCGCGTCGGCGAGGCCAACCTGGCGGTGGCCGAGCCCATCCTGCGCTGCATGGCGGAGGTGGGACCGAACGCCGCCGGCCTGTGCAAGGACGAGAGCCCGCTGCCCTACGTCGACTCCACCGGCGTCGTCGACTTCTGAGCGGTGGCGCACGCTCCGTGAGCACCCGACACGTCTCCCGCCGCGCCGTCCCCGCGCTGCTGGCCGCGCTCGCCTGCGCATGCAGCGAACGACCTCCGGAGTGCGACGCCTCCGCGCAGGCCGCCATGGACGCCGTCTCGGCAGAGAGCCGAGGCGAGCTGGCGCCACGCTCGGTCGATGAAGCCAAGCGCGAGGTGGCGCTGCTCGACGAGCACGTGCGAGCCCAACAGCAGCGCTGGCGCCTGTTCCAGCGCTGGGACGCCGAGCGGTGCAGGAGCGGTACAGCCAAGCTCGAGCAAGCGCGCGCCGACGTCACCGCCGCGCGCGCGACGCGCGATCAAGCGCTGGCGCTCGAGAGCGGCGCCACGGCGCTGCTCGAGGAAGCCGCCCGCACCATGGCAGGCGTGGCCGCGTTCCTCGACGCCGGTGTCGTCAGGCCGGAGCTGGCCGAGCGCGTTGGCGGTGCCCGCGGTGCGATGGCCACCGCGCAGGGCAAGCTGGCGCTCACGCTGGGCGAGCTGCGCGGCGCGGGTTTCATGGGCCCGCTCGATCCGCTGCGACGCGTGGACGCCGAGATCCACGAAGCCATGAGGTCCCTCGACGACGTGGCCGCTGCCGCGACCCGCCAGGCCGTCACCGTGTGTCGTCCCAAGCTCGGTGCCTCGACGCCGACGTTCACGACCGCGCCGCGCGTCTTGAACGACTGGCTCGCGTGGCGCGGCGAGGTCGGCCAGCGATCCGCGCTGTTCGTGTTCCGCCTCGACCGCGCGCGGCACGGCTGCCGGCAAACGGCTGCGCGCGCCGACGATACCGCCGTCGCGCTCGATCAGCTCGAAGGCGCGCGCATCTGGCACGCAGCCGGCCGCGTACCGACGCAGATCCTGTTCGTCTTCGGACCTCAAGGCGCCTGGTTCGCGCCGAGCGCCGGCGGCCTCTCTGCGTTCTCCCACGATCGCGCGGCGCGGTTCGTGCGCGCGTGCCATGGCAAGGTGACCTGCGACGCGCCCGAGGTCGGCGCCACCACCGTCGAGGCCACCTGCTCGTGCGCCTACGGCGACCTCGAGCTTGCCATCGGCGATCGGAGCCGGCGCGTGCGTTACCTGTGGGACGGCCGGGCGGTGCGCGCCGAGCTGTGACGGCGCGTCATGCGCTGCGCGCCTCCGCCTGCGTCGCGGCGGCCGAGGCTGCGCGCGCAGCGTCGAGCGCGCTCGCCAACTGCTGCAGCGACACCGGCTTGGCGAGGAAGCCGTCTGCGCCCGCCGTCGCTGCGGCCTCGGCGTCGTTCGGCTGCGCGCTGGCGGTCATCATGACGATGCGCGGGCGAGCGCCGTGCGCGGCGCGCACGCGCCGCGCCACCTCGAGCCCGTCGAGGTCCGGCATCTGGATGTCGAGCAACACCACGTCGAATGGCTGCGCGCGCACCGCGTCGATGGCCGCGTTGCCGCCGTCGACGGCGCGCACATCGCAGCCGAGCCGCGCCAGCATCAGCTCGGCGACGCGGCGGTTGACCGCGTTGTCCTCGACGATCAGCACACGTAGCCCGCGCACGTCGGGCATCGGCTGCGCGCCTCCACCCTCGTGCGCAGTCGCGGGCGCGTGCACCGTGAACCGGAAGGTGCTGCCGCCGCCGGGCGTGCTCTCGAGGTCGATGGTGCCGCCCATCAGCTCGACGAGCTGTCGGCTGATCGACAGACCGAGCCCGGTGCCGCCGTAACGCCGCGTGGTCGAGCTGTCGACCTGCGAGAACGGCGCGAACAGCCGCCGTTGATCCGTGGATGCGATGCCGATGCCCGTGTCCTTTACCTGGAACAGAAGGTGATCGTCGTCGGACTGCGAGACCTGCACGTCGACGGAGCCCTGGGGCGTGAACTTGACCGCGTTGCCCACCAGGTTCAGCAGCACCTGCCGCACACGCGCGGGATCGCCGGCGACGCGCTCGGGCACGGCAGCGTCGATCTGGGTGCTCAGGCGCAGGCCGCGCGCGTCGGCCTCGCCCTGTTGCAGCGCGATCACGTCGGCGACGGCGTCGCGCGGCGACCAGGCGACGTGCTCGATCGGCATGCGGCCGGCCTCGATGCGCGCCTGGTCGATCAGGTCCTGCACGATTTGCAGGAGCGCGTCGCCGCCGCGGCGCAGCACGCCAACCAGCTCGCGCTGATCGGGGCGCAGGTCGCCGTGGTCCAGCTCCGCCGCGGTGGCGAGCAACGCATGCAGCGGGGTGCGCAGCTCGTGGCTGATGTTCGCCAGGAAGGCGCCCTTGGCGCGATCGGCCGCCATGGCGGCGTCGCGCGCCTCCACCAGGCTCCTGGTGCGCGCCGCCACCTGCTGCTCGAGGCCGGCGCGAACTTGATCGAGCTCGGCGGTGCGCTGCTGCGCCTCGTCGAGGGATCTGCGCAGCGCGCGCAGCGCGATGACGAACAGGCCGGTGGTGGCCGCCAACGACGCCACGTGGGTGGTGAGGCGATACAGGGGCGTGACATCGCGGGTCGGCAGCGACTCGAACAACTGCGCGCCGGCCATGCCGAGCATGGCGAGCACCGCCACGGCCGACACCGCGACCGCCGACCGCGGGCCGACCAAAAAGCCCGCGAGCATGGAGGCGAGCAGGTAGAGCGTCGACGTGCCCGGGTAGCGGTTGCCGTAGTAGGCGGTGATTGCGCTGACCAACACGAACACTGCGCCGACCAGCACGGCCCCGCCGGCCCGCACCATGCCGCGCTCGCCGAGCACGAACGCCAGCAGCGGCACCGCCACCGCGAGCGTGCCGATGACGGTGCCGATGTCCGGCCCGCGCACGAGCAGGGTCTGCACCAGCCCGAGCAACGAGCTGACTGCCACCAGCAGCGAGGTGGCGCGCAACAGCAGGCGCTGGACTTCGAGGCGGATCATGGCTGCCCGCTCTATAGCCGAGAACGTTGCTGCTGTCGGCAACCCGACCGGCCGTACCGGACCTCGGTGCGGCGACGTCAGCGGGCGGCGCCGGCCCTGCGACGCCCTGCGACCGAGGCGGTTGCGCGTTTCCCCTCGCCAGGTGCACATTCCGGCCAGTGGTCGACGTCGAGATCGTCGGCCGAACGCCACCCGCCTTGGAGCCCGCATCATGAAGTTCCATTCGCTGCCCGCTCTCGCCGCTACCGCGCTCGCGCTCGCCGTCGGCGCCACCGCCGCGTGCGGCCCCGACCCCGACCGCATCGACCGCGTGCTCGCGCTCACGGGCACGGCGAGCAGCGGCGCCGCGGTCTACACGCGCGCGTGCGCCAACTGCCACGACGCCGACGGCAACGGCACCAGCCAGCCCATGTCGAGTTTGGTGCCCGCCGAGGACGAGCAGGGCCTCGCGCAGGTGGTGGCGGGCGGTAACCACGTGCCGGCGAGCACGGTGACGGACCAGGAGGCGGCCGACCTGATCGCCTACCTGCGGCAGACCTGGCCAGGCTGAGCGGCCATGCAGCACTACGACTGGATCATCGTCGGCAGCGGCTTTGGCGGCAGTGTGTCGGCGTTGCGGCTCGTCGAGAAGGGCTATCGCGTCCTGCTCCTCGAGAAGGGCCGGCGCTTTCGCGCTGAGGACTTCCCAAAAACCAACTGGGACGTGCGCAACTGGCTGTGGCACCCCACGCTCGGCCTACGCGGCCTGTTCCAGATGTCGTTCCTCGAGCATCTGACGGTGATGCACGGCGTCGGCTTCGGCGGCGGAAGCCTGGTGTACGCCAACACCTTGCCGATGCCGTCGGACGAGTTCTTCACGGCGCCGTCGTGGCGCGCGCTCGGTCGTTGGCAGCAGGAGCTGGCCCCGCACTACGCAACCGCGAGGAAGATGCTCGGCGTCGCCACCAACCCGAAGACCACGCGTGGCGACGAGGTGCTGAAGCAGATCGCCGAAGAGACCGGGCGCACCCAGCACTTCCATATGGCGGAGGTGGGCGTGTTCTTCGGCGCGCCGGGCGTGCGCGTGCCCGATCCGTTCTTCGATGGCAAAGGCCCGGAGCGCACCGGCTGCAAGTTCTGCGGCGCGTGCATGACCGGCTGCCGTCACGACGCCAAGAACAGCCTCGACAAGAATTACCTCTACCTGGCCGAACGGCGCGGGCTCGAGGTGCGCACCGAGACCGAGGTGATGGCGGTGCGCGAGCGGGCCGGCGGCGGCTACGCCATCGAGGCGCGCGGCACCTTCGATCACGCGCGCCACGACGAGCTGTGCGCCGATCGCGTGGTGCTGGCAGGCGGCGTCATGGGCACCATGCCGCTGCTGCTCGCCATGCGCGAGGATCCGCAGGGGCTGCCGCGGCTGTCGCCGCGCGTCGGCGACTTCGTGCGCACCAACAGCGAGGCCTTGATCGGCGTGGTCACGCCCGAGCACGACGAGGACCTGACGGAGGGCATCGCCATCACCTCCATCCTGCACACCGACGAGCACAGCCACATCGAGCCGGTGCGCTACGGCCGCGGCTCCGGCTTCTTCCGCACGCTCGCGTTGCCACACTCACCGGCGGCGACCGCGCTCGGTCGCTTCGCCGGCGCGGCGCGCGGCTTCGCCAAGCAGCCAATTCGCTGGGCGCGCGCGCTCACCGTGCGCGACCACGCCAAGCACACGCAGATCCTGCTGTACATGCGTACGCTCGAAGGCACCTTGCGCATGCAGCTCGGCAAGGGCGTGCGCACCGGCTTCCAACGCGGCCTGGTCACCGTGCTCGATGACCCGAGCGCCGCGCCGTCGGCGTTCATGCCGGAGGCCACCGACCTCGCGCGGCGCTTCGCCGACAAGGTCAAGGGCGTGGTGATGAGCATCGTGACCGAGACGCTGCTCGGCGTGCCGACCACCGCGCACATCCTGGGCGGCGCCTGCATGGGGCGTGATGCGAGCGACGGCGTCATCGACGCCGACCACCAGGTGTTCGGCTACCCCGGCCTCTACGTCGTCGACGGTGCGGCCATGTCGGCCAACCCGGGCGTCAACCCGTCGCTCACCATCACTGCCATGGCCGAGCGCGCCATGAGCAAGATTCCGGCGCGGGCCAAGACCGAACCATGACAATCGCCGACGTCGTCGAGTGCACCAAGACGAGACCGTGACAAAGGGTGCGCTATCGCTGATCGCATGACTACTGCGATCAGCGTTTTGCCCTCGCTCCCCGAACAGCCCATCCACCCGCTCGCGCGCGATCCGCTCGGCCGAAAGCCGCGCGTGCTGCTCGTCACCCCGTACGGCCCCTATGCCGTCGACGACGAGGAGAGCCGCAAAGAGAACCCGATGGAGCTGTACCACAACCAGGTGACGCGCGAGCAGGGCGTGTTCTCGCTGCGCATGCACCACCGCACCTTCGGCTTGATGCTGATCCAGCACAACCTGGACGCGCCGTGCACGCTGCTCGACTTCCCCACCCTCGAGCGCTTCACCGACGAGCTCAAGAGCGTGCGCTACGACGTCATCGGCATCGGCGCCATCATCCCGAACCTTCCCAAGGTGGCGAAGATGTGCGCGCTCATCAGGAAGCTGCAGCCGCACGCCACCATCGTGGTCGGCGGCCACGTCGCCAATCACCCCGACGTGAAGACCAAGGTCGACGCCGATCACATCGTGCGCGGTGAGGGCGTCGCCTGGATGCGCCGCTTCTTGGGCGAAGATGCGAGCAAGCCGATGCGTCACCCTGCGGTGCTCTCGGGCATCGGCGCCAAGACCATGGGCGTGCCGCTCGGCGGCAGTCCGCAGGACACGGCCGCGATGGTGCTGTGCTCGGTTGGCTGCCCCATGGGCTGCAACTTCTGCGCGACCTCGGCGATGTTCGGCGGCAAGGGCAAGATGATTCACTTCTACGAGACGGGCGATCAGCTGTTCGCGCTGATGTGCTCGCTCGAACAACAGCTCGGCACGCAGGCGTTCTTCATGATGGACGAGAATTTCCTGCTGCATCGCAAGCGCGCCTTGCGCCTGCTCGAGCTGATGGAGCAGCACGGCAAGCCATGGGCGCTCTACGTCTTCAGCTCGGCCCACGTGCTCAGCAAGTACACCATGGACCAGCTCGTGCGCCTCGGCATCTCGTGGGTGTGGATGGGCCTGGAGGGCGAGGACGCCAGCTACGACAAGCTGCGCGGCATCGACGTGCCGGCGCTGGTGCGCGAGCTGCAAGAGAACGGCATGCGGGTGCTCGGCTCGAGCATCATCGGCCTCGAGAGCCACACCCCCGAGAACATCGGCCGCGTCATCGACTACGCGGTCTCCTACAACACCGACTTCCACCAGTTCATGCTCTACACGCCCATCCCGGGCACACCCTTGTGGAACGAGCACAAGGCCAAGGGCGACCTGCTGTCGGACGACGAGGCCAAGGTGCAGGACGTGCACGGCCAGACGCGCTTCAACTTCCATCACGCGCACATCCCGGCCGGCGCCGAGGGCGGACTGTTGAAGAACGCGTTCCGCCGCGACTTCGAGGTCAACGGGCCGAGCGTGCTGCGCCTGGCGCGCACCACGCTGCATGGCTGGCTGCGCCACAAGAACCACGAGAGCCCGCGCGTGCGCGAGCGCGTGCGGCGCGAAGCCAAAGACCTGGCGCTCACCTACTCGGGCGGCCTGTGGGCGGCGGCGCGCTACTTCAAGAAGACCAACCCGCAGGTGGCGGCGCGCATGCAGGCGACGCTCGACGAGCTGGTGCAGGAGTACGGCCTGAAGACGCGCTTGGCTGCGCCGCTGGTGGGCCGCGTCGTGCTCGCCAAGCTGCGCGCCGAGGAGGCGCGCTTGCGTGGCGGTGTGTCGTTGGAGCCGCCCACCTTCTACGAGAAGAACGCGGCGGCCCACGCAGCCGGCGTCATCGAGCTGCGCGGTGCGGCCACCGGCGCCCCCCAACGCACCGAGGTGGTGCTGCCGGCGGCGGCGCGGGTGGCCTCGTAGCGTCGGGCGGGCCAAACGGCGGTGCGCTGGGATAGAAGGTGTGGCCGCCACGCCTTCGGAGTCCCCATGCCCGCCATCAGCCCGACCGCGCAGACCCTGATCAAGGACGCGCGCCTCTCCGCCGCGGACGTCGTCACCCTCAAGGCCGCGGTGCAGTCCGGTCAGGCCACCGTGCAGGACGTCGAGCAGCTCGCCGGGCGCTTCGTCGATGCGCTCGAGGCCGGCGTGGGCGACGCGCTGCGCAAGCTGCTGGCCGACGTCGGCAGCCGAGCGAAGGTGGGGGCGCCCATCGCCAACCTCGCCGCCGCGCCCGGCCTTTTGAACGGCACGGTGCTGCTGCCGCGCGACAAGGACACGCGCAAGGACTATGTGCCGCTGGTGCAGAAGGCGCTGATCGCCCTCGCCAGCCGCACCGGCGATGCCTCGATGATGATGCCCAAGTTCGGCGCCGACGGCGGCTGGGGTACCGAGACCGAGGCCGCGCTCAAGGCCTTCCAGGGTGCCAAGGGCCTCACGCAGAGCGGCACCGTCGACCTGGCCACCGCGCAGGCGCTCGATGCGGCGCTGCGCGCCACGCGTATCCCGCCCATCTTCGCCGGCGGCGTCGACCCGAACGGGCCGAGCCTCGAGTCGATGAAGAACGCGGCCGACGCGTTGGTGACCAAGCGCCCCGACGCCTACGGCGTCGACGACGCGTGGATCAACTGCGACCCGCGCCACACGCTGCCCGCCAACACGCCCATCAACGGGCTCAAGGGCAAGTGGAAGTGCAACCTGTTCGCCTGCAACACCATGGCGGCGGCCGGCTTCGAGCCGCCCTTCTACGGCAACCGCGGGCGCGGCGAGTATCCGAACGCCAACCAGCTCTACAAGTGGAGCGACAAGCACGCGGCGAGCAACGGCAACGCCGGCCACGTGCGCTTCGAGCTGCGCGCCGAGATCATGAACGCCGATCGCCTGTCGGCGACCGAGCGCGAGCTCCAGATCAAGGCGCTGCTCGCCAAGGTGGAGCCGGGCGACATGGTGATCGTCGACCACGCGGGCCCGGGCGTCGCCGACGGCGGCCACTGCCGCGTCGCGGTCACCAAGCACGGCGACGGCTCGTTCGACTTCGCGCAGGCGAGCTTCTCCCAGGCCGAGAAGCAGACCGAGAGCCACGTGGACCTGATGGGCGAGGAGCACATCTGGGTGCTGCGACCGAACAAGCGCCGCGCCGAGGGTCCGGCGCCCGTCGCGTGAACTGCGCGCGCGCCGCGCGGGCGGCCCTCGTGCTCATCGCAACGACGACACCGGGGGCCTGCCGGTCGCGCGAACCGGCAACGGCGCCACAGCAAGCGCCGAAGGTCGAGGCGTGCGCGGCGGCGCGCGCGGAGTTGGAGCGTTTCCTCACGGCCGTGCCGCGCTCCTGCCACACCGACCCCGAGTGCCGCGCCCAGTACGTGCGCGCCGATCCGTGCGCGGCGCCGGTGGTGACGTCGTCGTCCTGGTCGCCTGACGGCGACGGCGTCTTGCACAAAGTGCAGGAGACGGTGCGCGCCGCCTGCGCGGCCGGCCCCGTGTGCGCTCCCGTCATGGTGACGCCGTCGTGCCGACTGCGCACCTGCGTCGACAATCCGGCACCGAGCGGCGTGGCGCGCGCCTTCTGCTCGCCGACCGAAGGCCTCTCCTGGTCGCTGTCGTACACGGTGGGGCAGGAAGCGCGCTGCGACGACGGCGCCTACCCGCGCGTCACCGCCACGCTGTGGAGCGACGTCGACCCCGCCGTGCGCTACGTGCTCGACCTGGAGCACCCGCGCGTCGGCTCGCTCTTGTTGTGCAAGAGCGAAGGAAACTGCACGGTGGGCAGCGGCGCGGTGAGGGTCACCGGCCTGCGCGCGGACGGCTTCGTGGTGGAGCTCGAGGGCACCTTTGGCGGAGAGACCGTGCGCGAGAGCTTTCTGGCGAGGCGCTGCCCCGGCGACGCGAGCTGTGGCTAGACCGGCCCTGCGGCTGTTCGAGAGCGCGCTGGCGCTCGCGCTCGCGGGGGCGAGCGTCGCCGCGTGCCACCCGACGAGCGACGGCAGGTGCACCAACCAAGACCACAGCGTGCTGTTCGACCCCGCCGGCGATGGCGACGACGACGGCCTCGACGACGGCTTCGAGGACGCCGCCGCGCGTGCCTACCTGCCCTTCCTGGCCACGCACCCCGAGGACGCATGCGCGCTCTCGGGCATGGTGTTCCGCGCGCGTCCACACCCCGACGACCCGTCGCTGATCCACGTCGTCTACAGCCGGCTGTACCAGCTCGATTGCGGGCTCAATGGCCACGTCGGGGACAACGAGGCCTTCGGCGTCACCATCGATCCGCGACGCGCGCCGCCCGCCGGCCTGGTCGCGCTCATCGCCATCTCGCACGAGGGGACGCCGTGCGAACGCGTCACCACCTGCGGGAGCTGCGCGGGCATGCCGCGCTGCGACCTGATCGATGGCCGGCCGGTGCTGTACGCGTCGCGCGACAAGCATGGCAGCGCGGTCGACGTCGGCGGCGGTTGCTCGCTCGGGAGCTGCTTCGACTCCTGCGAGCTGCCCGAGCGTGCTGCCGACGTGCCGCTGGTGAACGTCGGCGAACCCGAGGCGCCGCTCGCCTCCGATTTGACGGACCAGGGCTTCATCGATGAGGCGCACGGCTGGAGCGAGCCGACGCTGTTCCACCATGATCCGTGGAGCGACGCCATCTTCGGCGACGCCGGCCACATCGCCGGCGACCTGGCCGACGCCGACGTGCTGACGCCTGCCTGTACCTGCGACATTTGAGCGCACGTCGCTGCGACAACGTGTCACGGCGACGCGCACCTCGCGGGTGCTACGTCTTCGCGCATGAGCAAGTCGCTGCAACGCTCCTCGTCGGTGCTCGCGCCGGCGTCGTGGATGGCACTCCTCTCCTCGCTGGTGCTGGCGCTCGCGCTCGGCTGTCCGGGCCGGCCCGAGACCCCGCCGCCCTCGGAGGGTGAAGGGGAAGGTGAGGGTGAGGGGGAAGGCGAGGGGGAAGGTGAAGGTGAAGGCGAAGGCGAAGGCGAAGGCGAGGGTGAAGGCGAGGGTGAAGGTGAGGGCGAGGGTGAGCCGCCGGTGTCGAGCCTGGCGCACGCCAAGCAGGGCCAGGGCGGCGCGCTCATCGACTTCGACGGCGACGGCCAGGACGACAAGGTGGTGGGCGCGCCCTGGGCCACCTGGGGTGACGCGGTGGGCGTGTTGCTGGTCTACCGCGGCACCGCGCTCGGCTTCGAGACCACGCCGACGTGGCGCTTGACCGGCGACGACAACCTCGGCTTCGCCATGGCGCGCTTGCCCGACGTCGACGGCGACGGCCACGACGAGCTGGCGGTGAGCGCGCTCACCGGCGACGGCAGCGAGACCGCGCTGTCGGGCAGCGTCACCCTCTATCGCGGCGGCACCGGCGGCCAGGTGCTCGCCAACGTCGCGGCCGGACAGCCCGGCGCCAAGTTCGGCTACGCGCTCGCCACCGGCGACCTGAACGCCGACGGCGTCGCCGATCTGGTGGTGGGCGCGCCCTACCAGTCGCCGAGCGCCGCGCTCTATCAGCAGGGCGCCGCGCACGTGTTCCTCGGTCCGAGCTTCACCACCGCCCTGCCCTTGCTCGCCAGCTCGGTCAACAAGGGCCTCGGCTGGTCGGTGGCAGCGGGCGACGTCGACGCCGACGGTGTCGATGACCTGTTGCTCGGCGCCAACACCAAGGTGCTCGGCTGGCGCGGCGGTGCGAACTTCGCGCCGACTATCGACGCGCCGGAGCTGACGGTCACCAGCAGCGCGACCACCTTCGGCCGCTCGCTCGCGGTCACCAACGAATTCCTGCTCGTCGGCGCCCCCAAGGCGACGGTGAGCGGCCAGCGCGACACCGGCACCTTGTTCATGCTGACCAAGGCGTCGCTGCCGCGCACCCTCGACCTCGGGGCCGCGCCCGCGGATCTGGTGCTCGCCATCAACGGGCCCGGCCTGTTCGCGCGCTTCGCGACCGGCCTGTGCGCGGTCGGCGACGTCGATGGCGACGGTCACGGCGACCTCATGGTCGGCGCCACCGGCGCGGACGTCGACCAGGACGACATGCGAGGCCGCAGCTACTACTTCCCGGGCAGCGCGCTTGTCGCCGGCGCCACGCTGGCGAACGCCACCACCTACTCCGGCACCGGCCGCTTCCAGGCCTTCGGCACCACCTTCGCCGCCGGCGGCGACCACCGGCTGCTGATCGGCGCGCCGGGCGATGCCGGCGACGTCGGCCGCGCCTTCGTCGTCGACCTGCAGACACGCCAGCCGGTGCGCGGCGGCGAGAGCGGCGGCCTGTCGGGAGCGAGCCCATGACGCCGTCGCCGCAGCGGGAGCAACGCTACCGTCACACCTCGGCAGGGAAGAACGCCATGCACCGCCCGACGCTCGCCCTCCTCGTCTTTGCCTCGCTCCTGTCGCTCGGCCTCTACACCGCCGAGGACTTCAACGCGCGCGGGCGCCGCCACCAGCCGCCGCCGTCGCCGGAGCTGGTCGATCAGGGCGGCGTGCTGGTGGGCGCGGACAACGGCGTCGGCGAGGGCATGCACTACGCCGGCGAGGACTGCGCCGTCTGCCATACGCCGGGCGGCAAGGCCGGCCGCTACGTGTTCTCGATCGCCGGCACCATCTACGAGGATCGCTTCGCGCGCCGGCCCGCGGTGGGCGCGCGCGTCATGCTCGAGGACGTCGAGGGCAACATCTTGACGCTGACCACCAACAGCGTCGGCAACTACTGGACGACGACGCCGATCGCCTCGAACCCGCTGGCGGTCGCCAACCACGGCGGCGCCACCACTGTGCTGTACACGACGAACCCCGACGGCAGCATCACGCCGGCGGACCCGTCCGACTCGCGCACCTGGCAGTACAAGGCGTGGATCAGCCATGACGGCGCCACGCGCCACATGGTGACCATCGCGCCCGTCGGCGGCGCCACCGGCACCACGCCGCGCATGAGCTGCACCATGCACCACGCCGGCATGGGCTCGTCGGGCGCCTCCTGGGTGTCGTCGCGCCAGGTGTTCCCCAACCCGCCAGCCTCCAACATCAGCTTCAAGAAGCACGTGCTGCCGGTGCTGTCGTCGCGCTGCGTGCCCTGCCACATCCCCGGCAACCGCATGACGCGCGCCGCCACCTCGACCGACATCGATCCGCTCGATCCGACCACGGTCGACTACAGCGACGGCAAGGACTTCACCTCCTACGACGGCTCGACCGTCGATGGGGTCAGCAAGGACGGCTTCCGCGACTTCGTCGATCCGGGCGCGCCCGACCTGAGCGAGGCGCTGCTCAAGACCAGGAAGCGCAGCGACGGCACGGTGGCGCATGCAGGCGGCGGCTTCTTCGATCCCGAAGACGCCGACTACCGGGTGCTGCTGCAGTGGGTCACCGAGGGCGCGCTCGACAACTGACGACGTCGCCGTGCTGGTGACAGCGCCGCGCGCGATCACCACGCGCACGCGCCGCGCGCTTTTCCTCGAGCGTGACCTACGTCGCGTTGTCGCGGATCTGCTGCTGCACGAGCGTCGCAGCGACGCCGCGACCTCGCACGCTTGACCACAGAAATCCAGCAACGCGGCGAAGGAACGCGGTGCGCGCGCCTGGCACGCCGGCTGCTTTGTGCTCAGTCATCGGGAATTGGTCCCGGTCAAGCCAAAGCGAAGCCCGCTGGAGCGGGTCAGGAGGAGCCGCCATGCGCGCTTCAATCGGTACGTGTCTGCGTTCGGGGATCTTTCGGTCGAACATCATCCGCATCCTCGGCATCGGAGCGCTGTCGCTCCACCTCGCCGCCGCGGAGGACGACTGCACCATCCGCCTGCTCGTCGGTGAGGGCGAGGGCGAGGGCGAAGGCGAGGGCGAGGGCGAAGGCGAGGGCGAGCTCGACAGCGACGGTGACGGCTTGCTCGACGCCGACGAGCTGGTCATCGGCACCGACCCGTTCAACCCCGACACCGACGGCGACGGCCTGCTCGACGGCCAGGAGGCCTTCTGCGCCCTGGTCGAGCCCGCGACCGACGACGCCAGCGGAGCGGCGCCGCGCCAAGAAGAGGACGTCGCCATCTACCCGGGCGAGTGCTGCACCGACCCGCTCAACCCCGACAGCGACTTCGACGGCATCCCGGACGGTGAGGACCGCTGCGAAGACCCGTTCCTCGACAGCGACTTCGACGGCCTGCTCGACATCGACGAGGCCTGGCTCGGCACCGACCCGTTCAACCCCGACAGCGACGGCGACGGCCTGCTCGATGGCGCGGAGGCCTTCTGCTACGGCCAGCCGGTGCCGGCCACCGGCGAGGGCGGCGCTGAGCCCGGCGACCCGAACGACCCGACCCAGCCCGAGCCGCCGCCGGTCGAGAGCTGCTGCACCGACCCGCTGAACGCCGACACCGACGGCGACGGCATCCTGGACGGCGAGGACACCTGCGACGTCGTCGTGTGCGACCCGAACGCGGGCGAGGACTGCGAGGTGCGCCAGCCCTGAGCGGCACCTGACGAACCAAGCGGCTCACGTCCTCGTGACGTGAGCAGGAAGGCGGCGGCCCCGGTGGCCGCCGCCTTCGTTCGTGGAAGGGCGTGAGCTGCTCACGTCGGCGAGGGACGGGCCGGGAACGAGGATGGGTCCGCCTGCGCGCCTTGCGGTCCGGACCTTTGTCGTGGTGGCGTTTCGCGCCGACACGATCGGCGGCGCTGCCGTACCGGTTGCGGTGTGGTGTCCTGCCCGTTGGGCGCTGCGGCGGACCCATCCTCGTCCCCGACCCTTCGCGTGCTCGCGATCAGATCTCGCGGTGAGTACCCGTGCGCCAGAACGTTCGTGCGTAGCCAGTGGCGTGTGACCGGCAATCGCCTGCCCGCGACACTCCCGCGCAGGGACCGACGGGGCGGGCGCCCCACGCGCCGCCGCCACGCAAGTGCGGAACGGCTACACTGGTCGGTATGGGCGAACGCCGGCCCCCGACCAGACCTGGACGACCGAGCGCGCGCCCCGGGCCGCGCGGCGCCGGCCGCGGTCATGACGCGCGCGATCCCGAGGAGCGCACCGACGTGGTCGAGGTGCCGCCGGTGTCGCGCGCGCGCGGATCGCGCGAGGGCTTCTCGCGCCCACCGGATACCAAGGAAGGCGTGCACGAGCTGGTGAGCGCGGACGTCTCCAGCATCGAAGCCGACGAAGCCGGCCCCGCGCCCGCCGAGGCGTCCTTCGAGGTGCCGCCGCGCGCCGCCGTCTTCATCGCGCCGCCCGCCGGGCTCGAGAGCGCCTCGTTCGGCGAGATGCGCTCGACCGCCGCCGAGGCCGGCGGCGTGCCCGGACCGAGCACCGACTCCATGCCGGCGGCCGAGCGCCCCATCGAAGTGAAGAAGTGGCGCGCCGGCGGCGAGACCGCCGCGCCGCAGCGCATCCGCACGTCAGTGGTGCCGCTGCCGCCCACCGATCACGACGCCACGCCGGCGCTGCTCGAGCGCGCGCGCGACCTCGACACCGGCGTCGACGTCGCGGAGCTGCAGCGCGCGCTCGAGGACGTGGAGCGTCGGCTCGTGTCGCTCGAGACCGTGCTCGGCGATCGCCCAGGCTCGCCGGCGAGGGCGCAGCTCAGCGCCGCGCGGCGACGGCTGGCGGAGGCACTCGCGCTGCTCGATCGCTCGTAAGGTCGGCGCGGTCGAGCCCGCCGTGAGCTGGCGCCGCGACATCTCCCGGGTTGTCCTCGTTGTGACGCGCGTCTCGTCCCGCGCGCGCGCTGCTGCTGCCCGGGCGCCGCAGCGGTCTGGACCTCGCGCCTGACACCTGCGCGCCGCCGCGTCCGGACGCGCCCACGGCGCCGCCCGCGGCTGGCACGCCGGCTGCTTAGATGAGGGGCATCGGGAGCAATCCCGACCAACCCCAGCCCCCCGCAGCAGCGGGAATGCAAGGAGCCGCCATGCGCGCCCCATTCGATTCGTGTCTTCGCAACCGCCTGTTCCGCTCGAACCTCCTGCGCATCCTCGGCGTCGGCGCGCTCTCGCTGCACCTGGCCGCGGCCGAGGACGACTGCACCATCCGCATCCTGGTCGGCGAGGGTGAGGGCGAAGGCGAGGGCGAGGGCGAGGGCGAGGGCGAGGGCGAGCTCGACAGCGACGGCGACGGCCTGCTCGACGCCGATGAGCTGGCCATCGGCACCGACCCCTTCAACCCCGACACCGACGGCGACGGCCTGCTCGACGGTCAGGAGGCCTTCTGCGCCTACCCGGTCGCCGGCACCGACGACGCGGGCGCGCCCAGCAACGGCGACGTGGCCATCTGGCCCGGCGAGTGCTGCACCGACCCGCTCAACCCCGACAGCGACTTCGACGGCATCCCGGACGGGGAGGATCGCTGCGAGAACCAGTACCTCGATAGCGACGGCGACGGCCTGCTCGACGTCGACGAGGGCTGGATCGGCACCGACCCCTTCAACCCCGACACCGACGGCGACGGCCTGCTCGACGGCCAGGAGGCCTTCTGCGCCTACGCCGAGGGCGGCAACGGCGAACGCCCCGCGGCGCCGGACGTCTACCCGGGCGGCTGCTGCACCGACCCGCTCAACCCCGACAGCGACTTCGACGGCATCCCGGACGGCCAGGACACCTGCGACGTAGTCTACGTCGACAGCGACGGCGACGGCCTGCTCGACACCGACGAGGAGTGGATCGGCACCGACCCGTTCAACCCCGACACCGACGGCGATGGCCTGCTCGACGGCGCCGAGGCCTTCTGCGCCTACCCGCTGCCGGCCGACGGCAACGGTGGCGGCACCGAGCCGGGCGACCCGAACGACCCGTCGCAGCCGATGCCGCCGCCGCCGCCCGAGGGCTGCTGCACCGACCCGCTCAACCCCGACAGCGACTTCGACGGCATCCCGGACGGCCAGGACACCTGCGACGTCGTGTGCGACCCGACCACCGGCGCGAACTGCGAGCCGCCGCCGCCGCCGCCCTGCGACCCCAACAGCGGCGACGTCTGCCAGCCCTGAGGCGCGGTAGCGAGCGATGAGGAGACGGCGGCCCCGGTGGCCGCCGTCTTCGTTTTCGTTCGCAGAGCGTCGTCGTCGTCATGGTCGAACGCTGCTGCTGTGTCGGCCTCGCACCGAGGTGCACGCACCGTGTTTTCCCGAGGGCACTCCGCGTCCGCGCGCGGCGGCAGCAGCGTCGGCGGGCTGGCACGCGAGGTGCTTTCTTGTGGGACATCGGGAGCAACCCCGACCAACCCCAAGCCCCGCGCGAGCGGGATTCTCGAGGAGCCGTTATGCGCGCCCTGACCGATTCGTGTCACCGAAAGAGCCTGTTCCGCACCCTGTCGTCGTCAAACCTGCTGCGCATCCTCGGCATCGGCGCCCTGTCCCTGCACCTGGCCGCCGCCGAGGACGACTGCACCATCCGCATCCTCGTCGGTGAAGGCGAAGGCGAGGGCGAGGGTGAGGGTGAGGGCGAGGGCGAGCTCGACAGCGACGGCGACGGCCTGCTCGACCGCGACGAAGAGGCCATCGGCACCGACCCCTTCAACCCCGACACCGACGGCGACGGCCTGCTCGACGGCCAAGAGGCCTTCTGCGACGGCGTGGTGCCGATGACCGGTGAGGAGGACGTGCCCGACGGCGGCGCCATGTACCTGCCGCCCTGCTGCACCGACCCGCTCAACCCCGACACTGACTTCGACGGCATCCCCGACGGCCAGGACACCTGCGAGGATCCCTACCTCGACAGCGACGGCGACGGCCTGTCGGACGCCGACGAGGGCTGGATGGGCGCCGACCCCTTCAACCCCGACACCGACGGCGACGGTCTGCTCGATGGCCAGGAGGCCTGGTGCTACTACGTCGACTACGCCGAGGGCGCGCCGCGCGAGGCCGACATGGCGTATCCGGCCTGCTGCACCGACCCGCTCAACCCCGACAGCGACTTCGACGGCATCCCGGACGGCCAGGACGTGTGCGACGCCTACCTCGACAGCGACGGTGACGGCCTGTTCGACGCCGACGAGGGCTGGCTCGGCACCGACCCGAACAACCCCGACACCGACGGCGACGGCTTGCTCGACGGCGCCGAGGCCTACTGCTACGGCGTGGCGCTTCCGGGTGGCGAGGGCGGCGGTACCGATCCGACGAACCCCGACGAGCCGATGCCGCCGCCGCCGCCCGAGGGCTGCTGCACCGACCCGCTCAACGCCGACACCGACGGCGACGGCATCCTCGACGGCGAGGACACCTGCGAGGTGGTGGTGTGCGACCCGGCGACCGGCGCGACCTGCGAGGAGCCGCCGACCTGCCGCGACGGCACCGACTGCGGCTGAGCCGAGCACCATGCGGAAACGAGCGCGGCGGCCCTGAGGCCGCCGCGCTCGTTTCTCGCCGAGGACGCTACTTGATCTCGACCTTGACCTCGAACTCGCCGGCCGTGATCGCCTTGGGCGACGTGACGCCGATGACGACGGTGTACGGGTTCTTGATGGCGGTGACTCGCGGCAGCACGCGCGTGTGATCCTGCGTCTTGTTCTTCTTCGGCCGGTCCCACTTGGACTCCGCCTCACAGCTCACGACGCTCGGCAGGTTCGGCGGCAGCACGACCCGGTCCGGCCCCACGCTGTACGCGTAGCCGCTCAAGTTGATGGCCGGATCCTTCGGGATGATGGTGATGTACATCTCCGACTTGGCCGGCAGGTCGGCGGTGAAGAACACATGATTGCCGTCGTACTTCTGCGCCTCCGTGCCGGGGAAGCACGCGACGCTGCTGTTCCAGGCCCAGTCGAGGCTGGCGAGCGGCTTGCCCTCCTCGAGCTTGCCGCTGGCAGTCACGGTCTTGCCCTTCTCGGACTTGATCGGGGTAGGCGGGGTCGCGAGTGCGGCTTGGGCGATGAGCGTGGCAGCGACGACGACGAGGGCACGGCGCACGAGGTACTCCCTTGGAGACGGAATTGTCGCGACGGTACACCGCGCAGCCGCGTGTCGTCAGCGGCGACGCGTCAGCCCAACCAGCGCCACCAGCGCCAGCGCGGCAGCCGCGCCCGCCAACGGCACGCGGGTCGGCGTCGTGTGCTCGGCGCAGTAGCAGGTCTCGCCCTCGCCTTCGCCCTCGCCTTCGCCCTCGCCTTCCTCACCTTCGCCCTCGCCCTCGCCCTCCCCCTCCCCCTCGCCTTCGCCTTCGCCTTCACCCTCGCCAGCCTCGCAGGCGTCGCCCGTGCCGTCGTCGTCGGCGTCTGCCTGGTTGGTGTTGGCGTCATCGGGGCAATTGTCGCAGTCGTCGCTGACCTCATCCTCGTCGCCGTCGGGCGCGAAGGGGTCGGAGGACGTGCTCGAGGCGACGCCGGGGTTCGAGATCTGGGTGGTGCGCGCGGGCGTGTCGCCGGTGGAGAACAGGCCGCAGGGGTCGCCGAGCTCCTCGGCGTTGGTCTGGCCGTCGCCGTCGCTGTCGTCGGCGAACACGTCGCCCCAGGCCGAGTCCGCGGTGCCGGCGTTCTTGGCGGCGCGCCAGTCGGTGCCGAAGGGGTTGAACTGGGAGCGGTTGGCCGGGTGGCAGGTCTCGCAGCTATTGAGCGTGCCGTTCGGGATGTTCGGGTAGTAGGTGCCGTACGCCAGCGCCGAGTTGGCGGCGCCGAGCACGACCAGCGCGAAGGAGCCGAACATGAGCGAGCGGCGAAGCGTCGAGGACATGCGAGGCCTCACGGAAAGGGCAGGATCACACAGTGCCGGCGAAGGTTAGCACCTGGCCGACGCGCGAGAGCAAGGCGCGCGAAATCACGCCTTTGGCCGTTCGGTCGTACGGCGCGCGCCTCGAATTCGTGCGAAAGGCACCAGAAACACCGTCAAGACAAGAGCAGTTCCGCTCGGCACGAACCGTCCTACGCTCGACGAGGCGCACCCCGATCCCTCGCCCTCGCCCTCCCCTTCGCCGCCGATGGGGTCGCCTTCGCCTTCACCCTCGTCGCCCTCGCCTTCACCCTCTCCCTCCTCGCCTTCACCTTCGCCCTCACCCTCTTCGCCTTCACCCTCACCCTCACCTTCACCCTCACCCTCACCTTCGCCCTCGCCGCTGTCGCATGCGTCGCCGACGTCGTCACCGTCCGCGTCCTGTTGCATCGGGTTCGCCACGTTCGGGCAGTTGTCGCAGCCGTTGCTGACGGTGTCGGCGTCGCCGTCGGGCGCATAGGGCGTGGTGGTGGTGCTGGTGGCGTCGCCGGGGCGCGAGATGTTGGTGCCGCGCGCGGCGCCGCCGCCGGTGCTGAACTGCCCGCACGGGTCGCCGAGCTCCTGGCCGTTGGTCTGGCCGTCGCCGTCGCTGTCGTCGTCCCACACGCGGCCCCACGCGCCGGTGATGCCGACCGAGCCCTTGGCGACCGCCCAATCGGCGCCGAAGTCGTTGCGCGCCGCCGCGCCGGACGTGCTCGTGTGGCACGCGGAGCAGCCGCCGCCGTTCGTGTAGTTCGGGATGTCGTCGGAGTACTGGCCGATGGCGAGCGCGGCGGGCGAAGCGAGCAGCACAGCGACGACGACGATGCGCGAAGGTGCGAGCGACATGCGATCTCCGGTTGGTCAGGGCGCCGGGCTAGGGCGCACGGGGAGACTACCACCCGCCGTCGCCGGCGCTCGCGTGCGACAAGCTGCCACCTGCCGGGCGGACGACTACTTCATCATGGAGCGCGTGGCGGCGAGCGCGTCGGCGAGCAGGCCGCGCGCCTTGTCGCGCGCGCCCGGGTCGTTGAGCCAGCGCAACACGCCGCCCAGGGGCTCCACCAGGTAGGCGAGCCGGCGGCGCTCGAGCGCGTCCTTGATCTCGCCGGCGGCCTCGGCCGAGAGCCACTCGCGGTCGCGGTGCGCCGAGACGCGCGGGCCCTGCTGCGCGCGCGCCAACAGCTCGCGCGCGTCGTCGCCACGTGCGGTCTTGAGCCAGGCGGCGAGCTGCAGCGCGCGCCAGGTGGCCTCCCACCCCTCGGCGCCGAGCGCCATCGTGTCGACGTTGCGCGCGAGCTGCTCGGCCACCTGTTCTGCCTCGGCGTCGCGGCCGAGCGCCAGCAGCATGAGCGCGCATTGCAGCTGCGATTGCAGGTTGGCGGTGCTGGCGAAGTCGAGGCGCGAGAGCCACTTGGCCTTGAAGTCGCGCAGGTAGGGGTGGGTCTCGCCGTCGGCGCGGAAGGCGGACGGCAACGGCGGCGCCTTTTGTGCCTTCGTCGTCGCCTTGACCTTCGTCGTCGTCTTGGCCCTGGTCGTCGCCTTGGCCTTCGTCGTCGCCGTGGCCTTCGTCGTCACCTTGGCCTTGGTGGGCGCGGCCTTCATCCTCGCCTTGGCCTTCGTCGTCGCCTTCGCTTTGCTCGCCACCTGGCCCTCCCCTCTGCGTGGGCGTGCAGCGTACCACCGACGAGCACCGGCGGCGCGCCGCTCAGCGCGCAGCGCGCACGCGCTCGACGCCAGCGTAGACGTTCATGGTCTCGCCGCGCAGGAAGCCGATCACCGTCAGCCCGAGCGCGGCGGCGGCGCGCACCGCCAGGCTGGTCGGCGCCGACACGCCGGCCAAGAGCGGCAGGCGCGCGGCCACGGACTTCTGCACCAGCTCCCAGCTCACGCGGCCCGAGACCATCAAGCAGCAGGTCTGTGGGTCGACGCCGCGCGCGCCGAGCGCGCCGATCACCTTGTCGACCGCGTTGTGGCGCCCGACGTCCTCGCGCAGCACCAGCAGCTCACCGTGAAGCGAGAACAAGCCGGCGGCGTGCAGCCCGCCGGTGCGGGCGAAGCCCGACTGCGCGGCGCGCAGCCGCTCCGGCAGGCGATAGAGCACGGCGACGTCGACACGCGCTTGGTCGTGCAGCGGAGGCGTCAGTCGGCGCGCATACTCGATGGTCGCCTTGCCGCACACGCCGCAGCTCGACGACGCGACCGTGTGCCGGCGCAGCCGCTCGAGGTCGAGGTGCACGTCGTCCCTCAGACGCACCTGCACCACGTTGTCCTCCGCTTCGGGGTCGGGGACGGTGGTGCAGTGGTGCAGGCTCACGATCTGGTCGGGTGAGCGCACGATGCGCTCAGTGAGCAAGAAGCCGCGTACCAGCTCCTCGTCGTCGCCGGGGGTACGCATCAACACCGCCAGCGCGGCGCCGTCGACCTGGATCTCGAGCGGCTCCTCGTGCGCCACCTGGTCAACGCGCGCGCTGCGGTTCGATCCGTCGAAACGCCACAGCTCGAGGTCGCGCGCGTCGTCGGTCATCTAGAGTCCAAGCGACTGAGGCGGCGCGGCGCAAGCGTCACAGGTCGACTCACAGGTCGATCTGCGCGCCGACCTCGATGACCTTCTCCGAGGGGATCTGGAAGTAGCGGTCGGCGTTGACCGCGTTTCTCGACAAGAAGCTGAAGAAGCGCTCGAACACCACGTTCATGTCGCCGCCCGGCCGGGCCAGGATGCGCTCGCGCGCCAGGAAGTAGGTGAGGTCGTCGAGGTCGATGTCGAGCCAGCGTCGCTTGACCGCCAGCTCGAGCGCGCGCGGCACGTGCGGCTGCTCCATGAAACCGTAGTGCACGTGCACGCGCCAGAAGCCGTGGCCGATCTCGGCCACTTTCAGGCGGTCGCGGTTCTCCACCTTGGGCACGTCGAGCGTGACCACGGTGAGCAGGATGATCTCCTTGTGCAGCGCGCGCATGCGGTCGACGATGTGCATCAAGATCGGCGGCACGCCCTGATCGGCCGAGGCCATGAAGACGCCGACGCCGCCCACACGCTGGCTGACCTTGCCCTGGATGATGCCCCACGCCTGCTCGAACGACGGGTAGCGCAGCGAGTACACCTTGCCGACGAACTGCCGTCCCTGGTGCCAGATCAACATGATGACGACGACGACGAGGCCGAGGAACAGCGGCACCCAGCCGCCATGCGGGATCTTGAAGGCGTTGCCGACCACGAACGGCAGGTCGAAGAACAGGAACAGCGCCACCAGCGCCCAGGCGCGCCAGCGCGGCCAATTGCGGTGGTGGATGAGCACGAACAGGTAGACGATCGAGGTGATGGTCATGGTGCCGGTGACGGCCACGCCGTAGACCGCGGCCATTGCCGACGACGAGCGGTACGCCAGCACCAGCAGCAGGCACACCACCGCCAGCGCGGCGTTGACCTCGGGGATGTAGATCTGTCCCTCCTGCTCGGCTGCCGTGTGCTTGATGGTGACGCGCGGGAACAGCCCCATCTGCATCGCCTGGCGCGTCAGCGAGAACGAGCCCGAGATCAAGGCCTGCGACGCGATGATGGTTGCGAAGCTCGACAACACGACGAGCGCGAAGGTGGCGCCGCCCGCCGGCACCATGCGGAAGAAGGGGTTCTCGACCGCCGTGGGGTCGCGCAACAAGAGCGCGCCCTGGCCGAAGTAGGCGAGCACCAGCGCGGGCAGGACGAAGAACAGCCAGGCGCGCCGGATGGGCGACAGGCCGAAGTGGCCCATGTCGGCGTAGAGCGCCTCGCCGCCGGTGACGGTCAAGACCACCGCGCCGAGGATGAGCACGCCGTGCTCGCCGTGGCGCCCGAAGTAGCCGAGCGCGTGATGCGGCGACAACGCCTGCAGCACCTCGGGCGTCTGCACTACGTGCCAGGCGCCGAGCGCGGCGAGCGTGCCGAACCACACGACCATGACCGGGCCGAACAGGCGACCGATGAGCGCGGTGCCACGGCTCTGAATGGCGAAGAGCGCGACCAAGAGCCCGAGCGTGATGGGGATGACCCAGGCGTGCAGGTTGGGCTTGGCGACAGTGATGCCCTCGACCGCCGACAGCACCGAGATGGCGGGCGTGATGGCGCCATCGCCGTAGAGGAAGCTGGCGCCGACCACCACCAGCACGGCGACGCCCGAAAGCGGCGCCAACGGGCGCGCGCGCAACTGCTCGGGCAAGAGCGCCAGCAGCGCCATGATGCCGCCCTCGCCCTTGTTGTCGCAGCGCATGATGAAGAACAGGTACTTGATGGTGACGACGACGACCAAGGACCAGAACATCAAGCTCAAGATGGCGAACAGGTCGCGGGTGTCGAACGTGGAGCCGCCGCCCGAGGCGTGCAGCACGCACTCGCGCAGCGTGTAGAGGGGGCTCGTGCCGATGTCGCCGAACACCACGCCGAGCGCGGTCAGCATCATGCCGATACCGCCGGCGTGCTTGAGCGGCGCGGTGTTCGCACCGGAGCGGTAGGGGTCGGGGGCGCCGTTTGGGGCCGGTGAGCCTCGCGCGGGGGTGCCCTCGACGGTCGGCGCGGAGTTGGCCAC
The DNA here is from genome assembly GCA_016177705.1 of Deltaproteobacteria bacterium. GTDB lineage: Bacteria > Myxococcota > UBA727 > UBA727 > VGSZ01 > JACOUT01. The sequence goes on along the minus strand of JACOUT010000004.1, from coordinate 236,922 downwards.
AGCGGACCGACACTAGCCGAACGGCGGCCTGCGTCGACCCTCCGAGGCCAAGTCCTCGGGATGATTGAGGTTTCTTAGGCTCTCCGCCTCCGGCTGCGTGAGCGCCAGCCGCGCCGGCTGGAGCGCGGCGAGCAAGGCGCCCAGGCGCTTCTCCCCAGGCCGCAGCTCCGCGCTGCGCACGAGCGCACAGGGCAGCGGCTCGAGCTGGTCCGACAGCGTGAAGCAGGCCGCGCCGTGACCGGGCAGCGCGACCAACAGGCGGCGCAGGTGGTCGGCGGTCACGCCCGGCATGTCGACCGGTAGCACCAGGTAGGTATCCCCGAGCCCGCTGGCGACGAGCGCGCGCAGGCCCTCGCTCGGGCCCTGCCCCGGCACCGCGTCGAGCAGGCGGGGCACGTCAGCGGGGCAGCCGCGGCCGTGGCCGAGGATGACCTGGCGATCGCTGACGGCGGCGAGCGTGGCGAGCGCATGCTCGGCCAGCGTGCGGCCGCCGATGACCAGCGCCGACTTGTCCTGGCCCATGCGCCGGCTCTCGCCGCCCGCCAGCAGCGCGCCCACGACGATCACGGCGCCACCACGACGTGTGCGCTCGCGCCGCTGAAGGCCACGCGCACGCGTTGGCCCTCGACCAACACGCACGGCGACGTGCACGCAAGCAGCGCGTCCTCGTCGGCGACGGTTGCCGGCGCGGCGCCATCCACCGTGACGTTGGCGCCGGGCGCAGGCCAGGCATCGACGACGAGCGGGCGCGAAGTGGCGCTGGTGAGGGTCAGGTCGAGCGCGTCGCCCGCCGCTCGCTCGACCGTCAGATCGCCCACGGTCACCGTGCGCGCGTCGCCCGCCGTGGCGCGCACCACGCGCGCGGCGCCGAGGTCGTCGTAGCCACCGGGCGTCGCGCCGTTGTCGAGCAACGTGACCAGGCGCGGGTGGCCGAGCACCAGCATGGCGTTGTCCTCGACGAAGAGCGGCACCAGGTCGAGTGGCGCGTCGACGACGACCAGGCCCGGCCCCTCGATGACGCTGCCGTCCCACCACGAGCGCCAGCGCCCGGGCGGCAGATAGAGCGCGCGCTCGCGCGCGCCCTCGTCGATGACGGGTGCTGCCAACAGCGCCTCGCCGATCACGTAACTGGCGACGTCGGCCCACGCCTCGGGCGCGTCGACGACGACGCCGACCGGCACCGCCACCGGCGTGCCGTCGCTGGCGGCGCGCGCGAGCCAGGACTGCCACATGGGCCACAGGTCCACGTGCAGGCGCGCGGCGATGGCGAAGGCGTCGATGACGTCGACCAGCTCCGGGTCCCAGGGCGCCTGGTTGCCGCCGCCGCCGACCTGCATGACGGTCGAGAGCGCGCCCGCTTGCGCCCAACGCAGCCACGCCTCGGTGGTCGGCGTGCCGCCGCGGTAGCCGCCGACGTCGGCGCCGTAGAGCGGATAGCCGCTCATCTGCAGGGACAAGAAGCCCGCCACCGCGGCAGGGATACCGCCCACCGCCCGCTCGCCGTCGATCTCTTGGCCCGCGCGCTCGAAGCCGCTGTCGAGGTCGCCCGGCCAGATGGCGACGCCGTTTCGCTGATCGTGGATGCCGCCGGTGCGCGTGATGATGAAGGCGTCCTCGCCGTGCGCAGCGCGCAGCGCGCTCAGGTAGCACTCGTGATAGAGGCGCGCGTAGCGCACGTGCTGCACCGCCGTGGTGCTGCCGTCCGAGAAGTGCGGCACCACGTTGGCGAAGCGCCCGAGCAGGTCGGCGCGCATGGTCTCGCCGTAGTCGAGCTTGAAGCCGTGCACGCCGCGCGCAAACAGCGGCACCATCTGCGCCTGGAAGGCGGCACACGCGTCAGGGTTGGTGAAGTCGACGAAGCCGCCGGCCCCTCGGCCCCAGGGGAACTGGAAGGGGTCGCCGTCCTCGTCGGTGACCAGGTGGCCGGCGGCGGCGAAGGCGTCGAACAGCGGGCGTGAGGCGTAGGCCGGCATGCCGTAGGCCTGACCAGAGTCGTCGGTGGTGTTCAGGTGCTCGGTGGCCCAGGTGAGCACGCGCAGGCCTTGCGCCTCGAGGTCGGCGATCGCGGCGTCGATGCCGGGCAACTGGCCCTCGTTGAAGACCAGCGTGTTGTAGCCGGTCTGCCAGGGCGCATCGATCCACACGGTGGAGAACGGCAAGCCACGGCCGCGCAGCTCCGCGACGTCAGCGAGCAGCATGTCGGTGCCCGAGCGCGTGACGGCGCCGCCAGCGTCGAGCGTGACCTCGAGATCGTTGCGCCACTGCATGGGGGCGAGCGCCCACAGGGGCGGCGGCGGCGGCAGGACCATGCGACGGGCGTGCGCCGCCACGTTGTCGACGATGCCGCCGGCCCGCACGCGCAGCGGCAGGCTGGTGCCGTGGAAGCGCGCGATCATCGCGTGTGGCACGGTGACGCCGACGTCGAAGGCGCCGACGCGCTCGCTCTCGACCAGCAGGCCAAGGCCGCGTGACGAGGCGTAGAACGGCACCGGCGCGTGCGCCTCGTTGGTCGACGACGCGAATTCGCCGGGCGCCTCGAACACCAGCGGCACCACCTTGCCGCGCAGGTCGGGTCCGTCGAAGCGCTCGCCGCCGCCGACCGCGTGCTCTTCGGCCGCCAGCTCGAAGCAGGTGGCGACGTACGCGACGTTCAGCTCGTCCTCGTTCACCTGCACGTCGAGGTCGATGAAGCCCTCGGCGCCAGCGGTGATCACCACCGTGGCGGTGCGCGTGCGCCCGGCGTCGCCGCGCAGCGTGACCTCGAGCGTCAGCGGATCTTCGGCGAGCACGGTGGCCTCCGCGGAGCGGAGCCACAGCTCGTCGCCGCGCGGCGCGGTCGGGCGGTGCCAGGCGTCGACGTCATCGTCGGCGCGCAGCGCGAGCGCCAGCGGGGCGCACTGTGGGTGCTCGGAGGCCGTCGTGCCCTCGTGCATGGCACCGTCGAGCACCGTGACGCCAAATCGCTCGAGCGTCACACGCGCCGTTGTGGCGCCACTCGTCACCGTGCGGCCGTCGACCACGTCGCCCGGGCAGCGGTCCTCGGCGCATGCGAGGGCCACGGCACACAGGAACAGCAAGGGGACTCGCCGCATGCCGTCGGTGTAGCCGGTCGTTGCGATGCGGAGAAGGCCTCAGCGCCGCAGGACGTCGAGCAGGATGACGACGGCGCTCACCGCCAAGATGCCGTCGAGCGCCAGCGCGAACACGCGCGTCGGCACCGTGCGCAACAGGCGCGGCGCCACCGCCACGCCGAGCGCCGCCGTCACCGACAACAAGAGCGCGAGCGGCCAGCGCTCGAGCGGCAGCACGCCGCCGCCGATGTACGCGGGGATCTTCACCAGCTGCAGCAAGATGGCGAACAGCGCCACCGTCGCGACGAACGGCTCCTTGTCGAGGCCCCAGCCGCGCAGGCCGATCGCCGTGGGCGGGCCAGCGGCGCCGCAGATCCCGCTGACGGCACCGGTGACGGCGCCCCAAAGGAGCAAGCCGCGGTCGGAGACCTTGACGCGCCGTTCGAGGCCGCGCTCGATGACGATGGAGAGAATGATGAGCGCGGCCACGCCGATCAGGATCCAGCGATCATCGAGGCGCGTGGACCACAGCGCGCCGAGGAACGCCGCCGGCAGCGCCAGCGCCGACACCAACAGCGTGCCGCGTTTGTCGATGCTCCTGCGGAACACGATGGCCTTGAGCAGGTTGTTGAACAGCATCACCGGCGCCGACAGGGCCACCGCGTGGGCGGCCGGCATGCGCTGCGCCAAGAGCGGGATCAGCAAGAGCGCGCCGCCGACGCCGAAGGTGGAAGAGACGACGAAGCCGACCCAGCCGACCACGAGGACCAACAGCAAGAACGACGGCTCCAGGCCAAAGACGCTGGTGAGGGTCACCTGGCTTGTTTCCTACAGGAAGTTCACGTCGAGCACGTAGCCGTCGATCTGGTCATCTTCGTCGCACTCGAGCACCACGACGTAATAGGTGGTCCCCGGCGGGATGGTAGCGGTCACGCGCGAGCAGGCGTCGACGCAGTTGCCGGTGATGTCGTCGTTGCCGTCGATGGCGGTGCCGTCCTGATCGAGCAACCGCGCCACGGTGTCGACGTTCGCGCGGGGGGTGCACGCGCACGGGAGGTCGAGCCGCGTGTGCGTTTGCAGCTCGACAACGACCGCGGCCGTCGTGGTGTTGCGGATCGCGAACACGTCCTCGTCGCCCAGCGGCTCGATGGCGGCGAGCACGCGCGCATCGCCGGTGATGGCGTTGGCGTCGGCTGCCGCGCGCGCGGCGGCGTCCTGGTCGTCTCCGTCCCAGCAGCCACCGCCGGTGTCGTGCGTGCCGTCGTCGTTTGGCTCCACCTCCACCGTGGTGAAGTTGAAGCGGCAGTCATTGCCGCACGCATCTCCGTCGACGGCGTTGCCGTCATCGCACTCCTCCCAGCGCGTCGCCAGCTCGTGGTCGCCGCAGGCGCGCGGCGTCGACTGCGCCGTGAGCAGGTAGTCCCCGGGTGGATCGAAGGAGTCGACGATGATGGAGGTCTCCTCGCCCGCCGCCAGGTCGAGGTAGAGGCGCTCCGCCTCGCCGTCCCAGCCCTCGTCGACGCAGTCGAGCTCTGTCGCGGGCGCGCCGCAGCTCGAGCGGGCAAACACCAACGGATCGTGCGTCGGCGTCGGCGTCACCGTGACCTCGAGCGTGTGATCACTGAGGGCCTGATAGCGCCACACCTCGTCGTTGCCGGTGTTGCTGTTGCAGGTGCTGACCAGGTCGTCCGACGAGGTGGTGGTATCGCCCTGCTGCGTGGTGTTCGGCGGCAGCGGCCATGGCGCCGCGCAGGTGCCATCGGGCGCCGGCTCACCTTCACCCTCGCCCTCGCCCTCGCCTTCGCCCTCGCCCTCACCCTCGCCCTCGCCCTCGCCCTCGCCCTCGCCCTCGCCCTCACCCTCGCCCTCACCCTCACCCTCTCCCTCTCCCTCTCCCTCTCCCTCACCCTCTCCCTCACCCTCACCTTCTCCTTCGCCCTCACCTTCTCCTTCGCCCTCACCTTCTCCCTCTCCCTCTCCTTCTCCTTCGCCCTCGCCTGGCCCTGCGTCGGCCTCCACGATCGTGACGACACAGACGTCCTCGACGCAGCGGTAGCCCTCGAGGCACGGGTGGCCCTCGTCGCAGCTCTTGCCCTCGAGCCGCGGCGCGAGCGGGCAGGCGAGCGCGCCCAGGAGCACCAGCAGGAGCGACCACCGCGCCACGCCGGCAGTGTACGTGCATGGTGCCCTGTGGCGCTCGCCGCGGGCACGATCCGTCTCACTCAGCCGCGAGGTAGGTCCATCGCTGCTCGATCCAGCCGCGCGTGTAGGCAACCTCGCCATCGAAGTCCTGCAGGTCCGCGCGCGGGTAGTACTCGGCGTAGGCCGCGCCCCACGCCGCCTGGTCCTTGCGCGCGCTCTGCTCGACGTCGGCCACCATGTCGTCGAACAGCGCCAGCACCTCGACCTCCGACAACGGGCCGGCGAGCGCCTCGGCGAAGCGCGCGCGCAGCGGCGGGCCGTGCACGGGCGACGCGAGCAGGCGCTCCCACAGCTGGTTGGTGTCGATGGGCCAGCCCTCGTCGGTGGGGGTAGCCGGGTCGGTGCGCGACGTCTCCCACGCCTGGCCAAAGGAGTGGTTGAAGTCCCAGGGCGCGTAGCGGAAGGGCGCGCTCGCGCTCTCTTTGTAGAGGTACGCGTTCTTGCCGTACGAGTCCTCGCCGAGCACGGCGGTGGCGAAGATCCACCACGCGCTCACGTCCTCGACGGAGACGAGCGTGCCGATCTGCGCGTCGAAGGTGGCGGCATCCGCGTCCGTGGTGAAGGCGACCAGCTCGACCAGGTCGTCCCACTGGCCGAAGGGCAGGTCGGGCTCGTCGCGCAGCTCCCAGCCCTCGCCCAGGAACGTCTTGTCGCCGCTGCCGCGCGGGAAACGCTCGCGGCGGAAGTTGGCGTTGTGGTCGATCGACTTGTAGAGGTTGCCGCCGTCGCCGAGCCCGAGCGACTCCTCGAACAGGTCGCGGTCGACGTGATCGGCGAGCGTGTACAGGCCGAACCAGCGACCGCCGAGGTAGATCACCGCGCTGGTGGCGGCGAGCTGCGTGTGCGCGCTGCCGGCGTCGGTGCGGTCGTAGAGCTGGTAGGCGAGCCGCTGGCGCACGTACGCGTTGTCATCGAAGGTCGAGATCAGCACGACCTTCTTCTTGTCGACGAAGCCGCGCGCCGGCAGTTGGAAGCGGTCCTGCTGGTCGAGGCGCACGGTGAAGCTGCGCTTGGGGTAGCCGAGCGAGGAGGCGCCGCGCAGCTTGCTGAAAGCGCCTTGGTACGCGTGGCCACCGGCGACGACGCCGATGGGCTCGTACACCTCGCCGGCCGGCTCGTGGTCGAGGAAGATGACGGGCAGGCCGTACTCCTCGGTGTAGCGCAGCGGCTCGAGCGGCGGCACGTTGGCGGCATCGAGCGAGGCGTCGGCGACGGCGAGGTGCAGGTTGGCGACCTCGCCGCGCTCGCGCACTAGCACGGGGACGTCGAGCACCACCGCGTCGTCGAGGTCGGTGGGCCAGACCAGGTGCACGGCGCCCGGCTCGGCGGTGACCGCGACGCCGTCCGGCAGGCTGCCGAGCACCAGCGTGACGTCGGTGAGACCGGTGCTGCACGCGATCATCACGTCGATGGTCTCGCCCTCGGTCACCGAGGTGGTGCCTGCGGCGCGCGGGGCGCAGGGCTGCTCGTCGGGACCGGCGTCCGCAACCTGGCCCCCGTCGGTGTCGTTGTCCGAGCCAGCGTCTGCCGCTCCCTCCGGGACCAGCGGGCACGCGGAGCAGGCGAGCACGGCGGCCAGCGAGGCGTGAGCGACCAGGCGGTGAACCAGCAACCATCTCCGGAGCGCGCGGAACACGCCTCATGGTAGCGCGCCCGACGCCGGCGCATTCGCTACGCTCCCGCCATGGACGCGTGCGCGAGCGGAGCGGTGTTGCCGAGGGCCGTGCACGACCGGCGCGGAGGCGCCGCATGAACACTCGTGAGCAGGCGTACGCATGGCTGCGCGCACGCATCGCCACGCTGCCACCGCCCCAGGGTGCCGGCGAATGGCCGCGCCAGCTCGAGATCTCGGGCGGCGTGCTGCTCGTGGGCGCGAACAGCGCGTATTGTTGGTTCCTTCGTCCCGACGGCGAGCTGTTCGAGGCCGACCAGGACTCGGTGGTGCCGCGCCTCGAGCGCGTCACCGACGCAGATAGGCGGCGCTCGGTGCTTGAGGAAGCCGTCAAGATCATGCCCGAGCTGGCTCCCCTGCTCGACGCCCACGAGGCATCGGAGGGGCGCCTGGAGGTGCTCTCCGCCGACGGCCGGTGGCGCGCGCGCGTCCATGACGACGTCGATGCGGTGGGCGGCGAGGTGACCACCCTCGAGCTGTTCGACGTGCACAGCGGACAGCGGACCTGCCTGCTCGACCTGCGCGAGCCCTCGTTGCGGCTGGTGCGGTTCCTCGAGGCGCGCCGCCTCCTGCTTGTCGGTCCGGATGCGCAATTCGAGGTCGACGTCGATGCGCCGAAGCCGCGACATCGACTGACGTCGACGCCCGCACCGTCCCCGCAGCCGCCGGAGCCCCGCTACGTCGGAGAGCTGACGGCGGAGCGTTCGCTGGTCTCGATGTTCGTGTTCTTGTGGCTGGCGGGCCTCACACCGCTGCTGCCCGCGGTGATGGTGTTGGTCTCGTCGGCGTGGCCCGCGCGCCTCCAGGCGTTGGCCTTGCTCGCGGGCTCCGTCGTCGTCGCCGTGGCATTGGTGCGGCTCGGCCAACGTCCCCGCGTCGTCGGCATCACCGCCGACGGCGCGCTGCGGGTGTCCTGGGGGCGGCGCCTGCCGCTGCCGATGCGGCGCCTCGCGCTCGACGCCATCGATGACGTGGTGATCGCGCGCGAGGCGCGCTTTGCGGTGGGGGCACGCGCGGCTCGTGCACCATCCATGAGCGCGCGCCCCGACCGTTGGCGCATCACGGCGCGCTTCGCCAAGGGGCGAACCGTCGACGTCGGCACCACCGCCACGGAGGAGGAGGCGGCGACCGTGCGCACGCGCCTGCTCGCGTGGCGCGCCCAGACGCGAGGTGGATGAATTCCCGACGGCGTGCTTGACTCGACGCGATGGCTCCTTCCCTCGAGGAACAGGTCGAGCGCCGGTGGATGGTCTGCCCGGACACCCGACGCGTGCTCACGCTCGAGGGCAACCACCTAGTCGGGGGTGCGCGCCGCTACCCGGTCGAGCATGGGCGCGCGAACTTCTTGCAGCAGACCATCGACGCGAGCGCGGTGCACCGGACGCCGTCTGAGGTGGTGCGGCGCGCGAACGCCGTCGCCGCCCGCCTCCGTCTCGACGATGACGGCCGCACCGACGCCGCGCGCCGCGCCTACCAGGACCTGGTGCACTCGGTGCAGCCAGGCGAGCTCGCCGTTTGCCTCGGCGGCGGCCCCGGCCCCGCGCCACAAGGCTTCCTCAACCTCAACATCTTCGCCGCCGAGGGCGTCGACGTCGTCGCCGACTGCCGGCGCCTACCATGGGCCGATGGCGTCGTGTCCGCCATCTGCTGCGAGGCGTTGCTCGAGCATGTCCGCCAGCCCGCGGTCGCCGTCGCCGAGATGTTCCGGGTGCTGCGGCCCGGGGGCCGCGTGCTCGCGGTGACGCCGTTCCTCCAGGGGTTTCACGGCGTGCCGGATCACTTCCAGAACTTCACGCTCTCGGGTCATCGCGCGCTGTTCGAAGACGCCGGCTTTGTCGTCGAGGAAGCTGGCGTCTGCACCGGGCCGCTGCACGCGCTCTCGACGCTGCTGGCGATGCAGCTCGGGTATCTGTCGCGCAGCGTGTGGGCGCGACGTGCCGGCCTGCTCGCGGCGCGGGTCGCGGCCAAGCTCGACCGTCCGCTGTCACGGGCGTTGCAGCCCGAGTACCTGTGCTCGTCGACCTACGTGCTCGCGGCGCGGCTCAGGGCTTGATGGTCAGCTCGAGCACGCGGGCCTCGCAGTACCCGTCGGCCGTGGTGCCATCCGGCCAGCCCTTGATGACGTATTTGCCCGGCACCAGGTTCCTGATCGAGATGTCCGTCGACGAGAACAGCTCCTTCGCGTCGGGCTTGATGCCGTCGAGCCGCTCCACCTTGCCGTCGGGGCGGGTGACCTCGATGTGGTGGCGATCGCGCACCGCGCGGTCCTTGCCGGCCTTGTTGACGCGCGCTTCGTCGTCACCGAGGTCGTGCAGGCTCACCGTAATCATCACGGACAGATCGAGCCGCTTCTCCTTGGGCATGGTGATGGTCGCGCTCTGCGGCTTGTGAGTGCCGTAGCCGTGGAAGGTGGGTTCGCCCTTGGCGTTGGCGAACCCGATCTCGACGGAGCAGGCGCACCACGAGTCCACATCGTCGCGCGCGCGGTCGATGGCCTCCTTGATTTGAGTCTTCTGGGGCGCCGAGGCGCGATCGAAGGCGGCCTTGAGGCCGGTGGCGGCGGCGCCGTGGGTTTGACGGGGGGTGGGGCGGGTGATGACCGGCATGTCCTCTTCTAGCGCGACGGTGCCGGGTTTGGCGCTACTGTGCAGGGCGAGCCCAACGCCATGATCCACTCCCGCTCGACGCTCCTCGCCTTGCTGGTCTCACTGCCGACGGTCACGGCGCTCGCGGCCTGCGACCAGACCGGTGCCTGTGTCGGCACCGGCGGCATCGTCGACGAGTGCAAGGAAGGCTGGACGCAAGAGGAGTGCACCGACTGGGACGAGCAGGAGGTGAACGGCGCGAGCTGGTCCTTCCACCTCGGCGGGAGCTGCGAGGCGCTCGGCTTCCCCTTCGAGTGCGCCGACGGCAGCTTCGTCGGTCAAGCCGGCGACTGTTGAGGGGCGCCCCCCGGCGCGCCGCGACGGCTACACGTAGTCGAGCGCGTTCACCCCTTGCAGCACGTTGATGGCGACCTCGCGCACTGCCGCGCGCTGTGCCTCGAGCTGCGTTTCGGCCTGGGTGCGCGCGTTGTTGGCGGCGGTGTCGTAGGCGAGCGCAGCCGCGTTCATCTGTTGTGCGTACTGCGCCTGCGCCTGGGTCCGTCGCTGCTGCACGGCGGCAAGCGTCTGCGACCGCTGCGGCTCCGCCTGTGCGGCCGCCGCCGCCTCGTCGTTCTTGGCACGCTGCTCCGCCTGATCGAGCGCGTTCTTGGCGTAGCTCTCCGTGTTGGTGCGGTTGGTCTTGGCCGCCGTCTCGAGCTGCTGCTGCCGAGCGCGGATCGCGGTCTCCTGCGCGCGGTAGTTGGTCATCGCCTGCTGCATCGGGCCGTCCATCACGGCCGGCAGCGCCTTGCGCAGCTTGGCGCTGATGGCGAGCTCCTCGGCGAAGAGCTGCTTTTGCCCGGCGGTCATGGGGATGAGGCCGCACAGCATGCTCGCCATGGCGGACTTCTGCTCGGTGGGCATGGCGCCGTTGGCGTCGCCGATGCGCCCGAGCAGGCCCTCCTGGAAGCGAATCTCCTCGTCGACGAAGCCCTTGTACTCCGCGCCCTCCTTGGAGCGCGGATCGGTCATGTCGGTGTGGCTGTGGATGCGCGCCGTGCCCGACACCTTGGACGTGGCCGGCAGACCCGCGAGCCACTGCTCCTGGCCGCCGCCGAGCTGGCCGCCGTTCTGCGCCACCGCGACGTTGCTCGCGACCGCCGTGGGCGTGCCCACCGCGTTTCTGCCCCACAATGCAGCGTTGGCGGTGCCCGTCGACGTGCCCTGCAGGTTCAGATGGTTGAGCTCGCCTTCGAAGTTGCCGAAGGCGGAGATGGCGTAGCACTTGCCGTTCGGGTCGGGCTTGCCGTTGTCGTCGACACGCAGGGGCAGGCCCTCGCGATCGAGGGCGAGGCCTATGACGACGTCGAGCGACTTCTCCACCGAGAAGCCGGTGTCGTTGGCCAGGTCGAACTTGTAGCGGCGCGCCACGATTTGCATGGAAGGTCGAAGCTGGCTCGCGTCGTTGCCCGGCTCTTCGATGCGCAGCGTCGGCACCATCTCGCGCATGCGATTGATGGGGTTGAGCGGCTGCTTCTTGTCGGCGAACAACGCCTCCTGCGCTGCCGAGTTCGTCGACGTGCCGCGCGCCATGGGCGAGCCGGTCTCGAGGCGGTTGTTGACGTTGCCGGGCTTGACCTTGGGCAGGCCGTTTCTGTCGAGCGGCGTCGGCTCCCACAGCTTGATGTTGAGCGTGTCGGTGCCCTGCGCGGTGCCGTCGACGGTGCGCCAGCGCACCAGGAATCGGTTGTTCGCCAGGTCGCGGTTCTCGTTGTCGCAGCACAGGTCCTTGAAGACCTTGGTCTCGGGGAAGCCGTTCTTGTCGTACAGGATGTTGCCGGCGGCGTCCTTCTTGTGGAACTCGTGCAGCGGCGTGAGCTTCCATTTGGCGGGGTCACCGACGATCTTGGTCATCAGCGCCTGCTGCTGCTGCACCTCCGCCGGATTCTTCGGCTCGGACATGATGCGCAGCGTCTCGAACATCGCCTTGGCGCGGCTGAGCGGCATGCGCGCCTTCGACTCCTGCTCGATGTGGCTCTGGTAGGCGCCGTTCGGCACGTTGAGCGCGGGGTACTTGGCGATCAGCGACGCGTCGTAGGGGACCGCGAGATCCTGAACCCACTCGCCGCCCGCCGACGTCGACACCTGCGAGCCAGTGGCGGCGGCGCCCGTCATCTCGAATTTCACCGTGCCGTCGCGATTCTCGCCGCCCCACTTGTGGCCGGTGGGCCACGTCTGCGTGACCATGATGTCGGCGCCGGGCACCAGCCGCAGCCCCTTCGCCTGGGGCGCATTGGCCGCCAGGTACGCGTTGATGTCCTTTTCCATGATGGTGAAGCGCTGGATGCCGATGAAGCCGCCGGTGCACCCCGTGGGGTTCGGCACCACCGCGGTCTGCGGCTCGAGGGTGATGTACTGCTGGGTGGTGCGGCCACCGATCTCGATCTGCACCTTGAGCTGAAGCTGCGTCTTCACCGAGTCGTTCTTCACCGGGTGCGCGGAGTAGACGAACAGCTCCATCCCGCCGGGGATGGGCTTCTGCTCGGTGGTGAGGAAGCACCCCGGCCAGCTCCCGTCAGGCGCCTTGTGGCCCTGACGCTGGTGGCGCGAGACGACGACCGGGCTGTAGGCGGTGAGCGCCGCCTCGGCGCGCGCCACCTCGGCGGGCGTCGCCGACACCAGCACCTCGTGCTTGACGAGCTGGATCGGGACGCCGCTCTGCACGGTGACGGGAGGCAGGGGCGGCGTCGGCGTGGTGGCGCCCGTGTTGCCCGTGGTGCCCGCCGGGTTGGTCACGTTGCCCGTGGTCGCCGTCGTGGTCGTGGTCGCGCCGGCGGTACCGGTGGCGATGTTGGTGCGGTTTCCCGGCGTGATCACAGGCATCGGCGGCTCCCTTGCTCGGCGAAGGAAGATAGCCCGGGGCGGCGTGCTTTGGCGCTGCCGCCCATCACCGGCGCGAGGATCGGCGCGCGCGCCGGCAGGCCCGGCTCGACGTCGTTCAACGTCTGGTCGTCAGTACGGCGGCGCCGGTCCCTGGTGGAGCTGGCCACCGGGCGCGATCGCCAGGTCCCGCCCGTGCCCGCTCTGGTCGGCCAGGTCGGCGGCGCCATCGTGCCAGGTGAGCGCGTAGTCGGCCCACGCGGCGCTGCTGGCGAGCTCGGCGCCGGCGATGGCCTCGAGCTGTGTGCTCGTCGGCACGCCGCTCATCGGGTCCATGCGCGCGTGGAACAGGTAGCCGTAGTCGCTGCCGACCTGGAAGCTGCTCGGCTGTCCCGGCTGCCAGGCGTTGGCCGCCGAGGAGGACCAGCCGCGCTGGTTGACCAGGATGTCGCGCACCTGTGCGAAGGTGATGCGGCTCTCGATCATGGGCAGCACGGCGCGGGCCGGGCCGAACTTCACCCACTGGCGGAGCACGAAGGCGTCGCTCTCGACGATCACCTGCCACGCGAGCCAGACCCAGCCGTGCACCTCGGCCTCGGGGATGCCGGGGTCGGCCAGGTAGAAGGTGTAGTCCTCCACCCACTCGTTCGGCGACTCCGCGATCAGCATCGTGTTGGCGTTGTAGGTGTAATAGTCCGAGCTGTAGACGTGGATGTTGCCGCCGAGGCAGCGCAGGTGCCAGTCCGGGCCCCGCAAGACGAACACGTCCATGTTGCCGCGCTGCCACGGGATGCTCGATGGCGGCGGATCCGCGATGCGCGACCACACCGAGAACAGCAGTCCGCCGGCGGGCACGCCGTCGCGCACCGCGAAGTCGGTGCCGTACAGGGTGCGGCCGAACTCGATCGAGCTGCCACCCGGCAAGGGATCGCCCGGGCCCGCATCGGCCGCGCCGGCGTCTTCGACGCTGCCGGCGTCCGTCGACGTCGGGCCGCCGTCCGGCCCGACGTCGCCGGCGTCCGGCTCGGTGTCGCCGCCGTCCGGATCGACGTCGCCGCCGTCCGGGTCTGCCTCGCCACCATCCTCGCCCTCGCCGCCGCCGTCGGTGGTGCCGCCGTCGTCACCTGTTGCGGTGCCGGCGTCGCGTCGACGGCGGTGCTCGTCTTCGTCGTCGTCCTGCGGCGGCACACACGCGCACGATGCGCAGGTCGCGCACAGCACGACAGCAAGCAGCCGACCGAGGAAGGGGCTCGTCATCCCCCGACACGGTGGGGCGCGAGGCCCTGCCTGGCAAGGCGGGCAACCGTTGACGGGCGCACGATCGTGACCGCTGAACGCTCGAGTTAGGCAGCCCTCGTGGCTTCGGCGGTGGTCGCCTCCGCCACCATCGCCCCGACCAGGTCCGCTGCGCGGCGCGCGCCGCCGGCCAGCGCGAACGCTTCGCGCACGCGCGTAGCGGCTGGCGCAAGCGAGCGAGCCCGATCGACCGCACGGCGCAGGTTCGAGGGGCTGAGCCTGCCGCGCGGCAGGGAGGTGCCGGCCCCGCGCTTCCGCATCACCGTGCCGCCGACCGATCCGGTGCAGTTGACCATCACCACCAACACCGCCGACTGCAGCACCAGCGACACCGTGCTCGACATCTTCGACGCCGCCGGTGTGCAGCTCGACGACGGCCCGACCGACGATGACATCAACTACCCGGCCGACCGCTGCTCGCGCGCCATGACCAACGTGTGGCCCGGCGACTACACGGTGTGCGTCAGGGAGTTCGGCAACGACGCCGCCATCGCGGGCATTACGGTCAGCTCCGCTTGGACGACCATCACCCCGGTCGGACTCGCCGGCACCTGCAACGCGGGTGAGCTGTGTGCGCTCGGGCTGCAGTGCGTGCACTGGGTTGGCATGACCGACCGCATTTGCGACTCCGTGCCGACCGATGAGGCCGGCGATCGAACGAATCCGAAGCCGGTGCTGTTCCCGATCAGCGAGGCGTTCATGCTCTTCGGTGGTGAGGAAGACTGCTACTCGTTCCCGCTCGGCGACGCCGCCACCTTCTCCTTCACCACGCCCGGTACCTCGGGCGACCTGGTGCTCGAGCTGTGGGATGGCACCGGCACGCTCGCGCGGCACCAGGACGCCGGTGCGGCCGGCTACCCGGAGACGTTGACCCAGGCGAATCTCGCGGCGCCGACCGTCGCGGGCACCTACGTGCTGTGTGTCTACGAGTTCTCGGACTACTCGACGATGACGAACACGCTCAGCGGGACCTCGCCCTGAGCACAGCGCACCCTCAGCACAGCGCGTAGAGGGAAGAAGCGGGGGCGCCCTTGGGCGCCCCTGCTCTTTCCCGTGCATCAGCAGGCGCGGTCTTACGCTGCTCAAGGGGTGGCAGAAAGCCGGGCGTCGGGGATCGATCGTGCGGGCGTCGGTCTGCGGGCGCCGGCCTCGGGCGTCGGTGTCGGGCGACGGGCTTCGGGCCGCGGGCGGCGGACCATTGCAGGTCGCGGGGCGTCGGCCGCGGGCGTCGGTCGCCGGTGGTTGACGTCGTCACCGACACCCAGAGCGGCCAGAGCAGCCAAAGCAGCCAAAGCAGCCAAAGCAGCGATCGACCGTGGCCCGTCGCCCGCGGCCCGTCGCCCGAAGCCGTCGCCCGACCGCCGCGCCCGCGAACCGAGAACCGCGAACCGCCCACGCGACAAGCGAAAGCCGATCTGCAGCCGGCCTCTCAGTCGTCCTCGTCGAAGTAGCTGGTCGCTTCGGCGCGCCACACGATCCGCCGCCCCGCCGAGCGCACCACCTCGTCGAGGGGACCTGCACCGGGCGTCACCACCGCGCGCCACGCGAGCTGCGTGCGCCAACAGCCGTCGCGCCCGGGAGGGGCTGGTCGCGCTCGATCTGCCGGACCGATCAGCATCGCCTGCACCACTGCATCGCCCGCGCCCGCATCGACGGCACCGCCCCCGGCGAGGAACGACCACCCAATGGCGGCGCGGACGCCCACACCTTCCGAGGTCACTATCTCGCGCAGCCCTGGCGCGCTCGCCGGCGCGAGCGGCATGGGCGTCTCGGCCCGCGTGAGGTCGACGGCGGTGAGACCCTCGCGCGCGAGCTGCTTCAACGACACCGCGCGAACGCCCTCGGACAGCCAGGTCACGTACGCCTCGCGCCCCTCTCCTTCGTCGTCGAAGCGCACCTGCGCCGTCACCATCCAGTGCGGCACTCGGCGGATGATGGCGCGGCTCGTCGAGGTCATGTCGATGGTCGGGTCCCACCTCGCGTGCACCGGCAGCCGACTACCGTGCCCCGCCAACAGGTCACGCAGGCGCGCGGCGTCTGGACCACCCTCGAGGTAGCCGGCGTAGATGTTGCTCACGGTCACGGCGCGCACCAAGAGCGACGCTCCGCTCGTGTTCGGCACACGCAGCAGACCCGCGTACCCATCCGGCGCGCACGTGGAGCTCATGCTGGGAGAGCTTGCCAGACCCGACGGACCGCCATGCACTCCGCCAAACGCGCCAATCACGTGCGCGATCGCGCCATTGGGCGCCGCCCCACTTCTCTTGCCGACCGCCTGCGCTACCTCGGCGCCACACTCCACGAGGTCCGTCATGTTGCTGCTGTCGATCGTGCTGTTCACTGCCGCTGCCGACCCTGCCCCGCGCTTTCAGAGCCCCCACGGCATCTCCCTCGTCGTGCCGGAAGGCTTTGCCGAGGCGACGGCAGCGCAGAACGAGGGCATGCCGCACGTGTGGGCCAAGGCGGTCAAGGACGGCAGCCTGGTGGTCAGCGTGCAACGCATGCCGGGGGGCGCCAACGGCAAATGTCCGTCGGAGCTCGAGCTCAAGAAGCTGAAGCTGCCGCCGGACACGACCGTCGAAGCGATCCCGCTCGACTGGCAGGGCGCCGCGGTGTGCGCGATGCTCACCACGACGACGCAGAACGGCGCGGCCTTCGTCGATTACATGGTCGACCTGCCGGTGCCGAAGGGCGCCGCGCTCCACGTCGGCGGCCCGAAGAGCGCCGAGCGCCTCGTACTGTCGACGCTGACGAAGCTCTTGAAGACGGTGCGCCCGGGTTGAAGCCGCCGCCGTCGGCTGCGCGGCGCACTGAGGTCAGAGCGCGTGGCCGCGCAGCGCGAAGGCGCCGTGACCGCCCAGGGTGAGCCGCTCGCCCTGTTGCAGCACGTGCGTCTGCACGGCGCCGCTGACCGGTTCGATGACGTCGACGGTGAGCGCGAAGCGCGCCTCGAGCTGTGCGGCGCCCTTGACGCCGATGGCGCTGACCAGGAACTCGCCCCCGGAGCGCGCGGCATAGGCGCGCACCACGCCGGCGACCGCGCCGGGCTCGTCGGTCCAGGTGCTGTTGGGCACCAGCGTGCCGTCGACGAGCGTGGCGAAGATGATGAACGGGTGCGCCTCGGACTGGTAGTGGTTCCACTGCTGCCAACTCGTGACCGCCGGCGGCACGATGTCCTGCAGGTGCGTGAACGCGTCTACGCCGGCCATGGTGAACAGGTCGACGTCGCCACGCACACCGGCGCGCGAGTGGAACACGTAGAGCGGGATGTTGGCGACGTAGGTCGTGATCGCCGCCGCCGCCAGACGCTCGGGGTTCTCGTCGCTCGCGACCGAGGACCCGGGGCCGATCGGCTCGTTGTTGGAGGCGGCGATGCCGAGCGAGAAGCCGCAGCCGCCCTCGCGGTACAGGCCCCAGGGCTGCCGCACCGGGCGCCAGCCCTCCTCGGCGGGGTTGCGGTCGAAGTGGACGGTAGCGAGATCCGCGACGTCGCCGTCGTAGTAGGCGCGCAGCTCCTCGCAGCTTGCGCTCGAGGGCGCCGAGGCTGCGACCAGCACCTCGGTGCGATCGCGCAGGTAGCGCGTCAGGCGCCGCAGGCGATCGGTGCCCTCGTCGCCCTCGAAGCCGACGTGCCATGACTCGTTGCCGGTCTCGAAGTGCACGATCTTGTGCTCGCGACCGACGCTCATGGCCAGGAAGCGGTCGATGAGCGCTTGCTGCTCGCCCTCGGTGGGCGCGGTCTCGGTGCCACCGAAGATGGTCCACTCGACGCGCAGGCCGTAGAGGTCGTAGGCGAGGTCGGTGAGGCCGGCGATGGCCTCGTCGAAGCCCGGCTGGTTCGGGTCGACCTCGCGCCCCTCCCAATAGTCGTCGCTACGGGTGGGATCGCCGACGGTGCCGAGCGCGCGGATGTAGTTGAAGCCGTGGTCGGCGAGGTAGGCGAGGTTCTGCTCCAGGCGCGCGCGATCGTGCTGGTAGCCCCAGGCCGCCCACATCATGGTGGCGCCGAGGCCGAGGAACGGTCCGTCGTCGTCGGAGAGCAGGTGACCATCGGCGCGCACCACGCCGGCGCGCGCCTGGCGCGGCTGGCATTCGACGACGATGTCGCGCGCGACCGCGTCGCCGAACCAGCGCACCAGCTCGTGCACCATGCGCCAGTCGGAGGTGTAGCTCCCCGGCTCGGCGGGCGCGCGCAGCGCGATGTCGAACGAGTACTGCTGCCCCGGCGCCACCGTGACGTCGTCGGGCAGGTAGATGCGCGCGTCGGGCGCGTGAAACGGATCGTTGTCGTCGACGCCGCCCAGGCGGTGGCTGCCGCGCGTCCAGGCTGCGGTGCCGTCGTTTTGCACCACTACGATCGCGACGGCATCGGCGTTGCACGCAAGCGCCGCCGGGAAGTCGGCGGAGACGATGACCGCGCAATCCTCCTGGCCGCTGCAGCCGGTGGGCTCACCCTCGCCTTCACCCTCGCCGCCGGGATCGCCCTCACCTTCGCCGACCGGCTCACCCTCGCCTTCACCGGCCGGCTCACCTTCGCCCTCCGCGATCTCGCCCTCGCCTTCCGAGCCAGCGGGCGGTTCGCCGTCGGTGGGCGCGTCCACCGCGCACGAGGAGACCAGCCCGAGCAGAAGCCCGGGCACCAGCAGGTAGTTACGCATGACGACCTCTCCCGCGGCCTTGCTCAGGCCAGCTCTTTCGACGTGTAGCCAAGGATGCGGCGCGCGACGACGAGCCGCTGCACCTGCCCGGTGCCCTCGAAGATGTCGAACACCTTGGAGTCGCGCAGCCACATCTCGAGCGGGTGCGCGCGCGTCAGCGCCGCCGGCCCGAGCAGCTCGACGCACTTGGCGCACACGTCGACGACGACGCGACCCGCTTTGGCCTTGGCCATCGAGGCCTCGAGCCCGTTTGACTGCTTCTGATCGAGCAGGAAGGCGGCGCGACGCGCCAGCAAGCGCGCGGCCTCGATCTGCGCGTCCATCTCCTGCACGGCGTCTTGCAGCGCCGTCAGGTGCGCGCGCGAGCGGCCGTAGCCGGCGTGCCAGCCGTCGGTCTCCGCCTCGAGCACGCTGACCGTGTATTCGAGCGCCGCGCGCGCGATGCCGACTGCCATGGCAGCGACACCGGGGCGCGTCAGATCGAAGGTCGCCATCGCGCCCTTGAAGCCCTTCTTCTCGGCCGAAGGGTTCTCCTCGCCGAGCAGGTTCTCCTTGGGGATCTTGCAGTCGGCGAACACCAGCTCGGCGGTCTCGCTCGCGCGAATGCCCATCTTGTGCTCGAGGCGACCGATGGTGAAGCCGGGCGTGCCCTTCTCGACGATGAAGGCTCGGATGCCGTCCTTGCCCTTGCTCTTGTCGATGGTGGCCCACACCACGACCACGTCGGCGCAAGCACCGTTGGTCGCGAAGATCTTGCTGCCGTTCAAGACCCAGTGATCGCCCCGCAGCTCGGCGGTGGTCTCGATGGCGCTGACGTCGCTGCCGGCGTTCGACTCGGTGAGCGCCATGGCGCCGAAGCGCACCGTGCCGTCCTCGTAGCGCTTGAGCCACTTCTCCTTCTGCGCCGGCGTGCCGGACGCCTGGATGGCGGCGCCGCCCAGGCCCGGACCCGGTCGCGACAACAGGATGCTGGCCGCACCCCAGGACAGCTCCTCGGCACGGATGATGGAGACCAGCGCTTTCGCCGAGGCCGAGCCATCGCCGGTGCCGTCGACCGCGCTGCCCGAGCGGTAGCCCACGCCGCCCGACTGCAACTGGTGCAGCGCCTCGATGGCGGCCATGGGGCGCTGGTGCTCGTTGGCGTCGGCGATAATGCTGGCCGGCCGCATGGCGTTGGCGGCGAAGGTGTGCAGGAAGGAACGGATGTTCTCTTCCTTCTCGCTCAGGTCGAAGTCGAGTGCGTGTGTCGTCGTCATCGGCTCACCTCAAACCATGAACCAGCCCGGCGTGGCCGCCAGGGTCCGGGAGTTACGGAAGAACAGCTCGGCCAGGTGGTCGCGGATGACGCCGTGGCCGCCCAGGATCTGCACGCACGCGTCCGAGACGCGGAACGCGAGGTCGGCGCCGAAGCGCGCCGCGCGCGACGCCTCGGCGAGCGCGCTCTCGCCCTTGGGATGATCGCGGTCGACCTTCCACGCCGCCTTCCACACGAGCCAGCGCAGCGCCTCGACGTCCATGGCGCCCTCGGCGAGCATGAAGGCGATCGACTGGTTCTGCGCGATGGCGCGGCCGAAGGCGCGCCGCTCGCGCGCGTAGTCGACGGCGTACTCGACGGCCGCGCGCGCCACGCCAAGCGAGGCCGCGGCGGAGCCGACGAGCGCGCGCTCGAGCAACTGCGCGTGCGCGACGCCGCTCTTGTGCGCGAGCGGGCGCGCGCTCGCCTCGTCGAACGACAGCTCGACCAGCGGCACCGCGCGCGGGCCGATAACGTCGCAGCGCTTGCCGCGCGACAGGCCCGGCACGTTCTTGCCGAGCAGCACGAACGGCTCGAAGGCGGCCGGCTCGTCGGCGCCGCGCGTCTTCGCCAGCACCACCGTGATCTCCGAGTCGTCGCCGCGCGGCACCAGCGTCTTCTTGCCGGAGAGCACCGGGCCCTGTGCGCTCGGCGTGCTCCTGGTCGCCATGGCGCGCACGTCGTAGGTGCGGCCCGCTTCCACCCACGCGCCGGTGGCGCGCGGCAGCGACGTCGAGCCGAGCACGCCGGGCAGCACCTCGCGCTTCAGGCCCTCTTGGCCAACGAGCGCGAGCGGCACCGTCACGTGCAGCGGCGAGCACGCCGCGAGCGCGAAGCCGAGGTCGGCCCAGGCGAGCTGCTCGAGCACGAGCGCGTTCGACAGGGCGGAGGGGACGGCGTCGTCCTTGTCGGCGGCGCCGCCGAAGGTGGGACCGACGCCGAGCGTGGCGAAGCCGAGCTGCCAGGCCTGATCGAGCACGGCGCCGTCGATGGCGCCCTTCTCTTCCCAGGTGCGCGCGTGCGGCCGGACCTGTTCTTTGGCGAAGCCGCGCACGGTGTCTTGCAGGAGCGCGCGCTCCTCATCGAGCTGCAGATGCATGGTCGATCCTCGGGCTAGGCCGTTTCCTACAGGAAACAGCGCGGGAGTTGCTGATGGGTACGAGGCGGGGTCAGGCGGTGGGCGCGGCAGGCTGCTTCTGCTTGGCGAAGGACGGCACCGGCGTCACCACGTAGAAGATGCGGCTCGGTCCCTCGGCCGCGTTCTCCCAGCGGTGCGGGATGGTTGCCTTCAGGTGCAAGACCTCGCCCGGCTCGAGCACCACGTGCTCGCCGTCGATCTCGAAGCGGATGCGCCCCTCGAGCACGAAGTAGAGCTTCTCGCCCGGGTGCGACAACGGCGCGCGCGCGGGCGTGCCGCCCTCGTCGACGACGTAGAAGCCGGCCTCGAGCTGGCGATCGCCCCACGGGCCGACGGTGCGCTCGATCGACAAGGGCAGCTCGGCGAAGCGGAAGTCCTGGCGGTCGGCCTTCTTGAAGACCGCGTAGCCGCTGCGCTGCCGCGGGCCCTGGTGCTCGAGCATGGTGGCGATGGGCTGCTTGAGCGCCTTGGCGAGCTTCAATAGCACCGTCACCGACGGCACCATGCGGTCTTTCTCGATCTTGAAGATCGTCGCCGAGGAAACAGCCGCCTCGCGCGCCAGCCGCTGGATCGACCAGCCCGCCTGCTCGCGCAGCCGCTTGACGGTCTCGCCCAAGCGCACGTCGCCAGTCTCGCCGTCCTTCATCAACAGCTCCCGCTCCCCGCCGTCCTCGTCGTCAATGCGGGCCAACATGGCCTCGGCGCCGGGCACCGGATCGATCAGCACCTGTGGTGATTGAGCCTCCGCCATGACTTCCCCTCCGCGCAAGGTATCGAGAAATCGAAAACGATACCGTTTCCTATCGGCAGGCGTCGCGCGTTTGTCAACACCCGATCCCGGTGCTAGCCGCGCCTCTATGGACGAGGGACGCGGCGACTTCATCGGCGGCAGTTTCCGGCGCGTGCGCGCCTCCGGCGGCGACATCGAGAGCCGGGATCCGGCGCGCGACTTCGCGCCGGTGTTCCGCACCGGCTCGAGCGCGGCCAACGTGGACGCCGCGATCGACGCGGCGCGCAAGGCGCAGGCCGCATGGCACGGCCTCGGCGTCGAGGGACGCAAGAAGCACCTGTTGGCGCTGCGCGCCGCGTTCGACGAGCACGCCGAGCGCATCGCCAAGGCGATCACGCGCGAGATGGGCAAGCCACTGCGCGAGTCGACCGCCGAGGCACGGAGCCTCGGTGAGCGCATCCCGCTGACGCTCGACGACGGGCTCAAGCGCATCGCCACGCTCAAGCCCGAGGGCGTCTCCGGCGAGGCGCGCGCGCACCCGCAAGGCGTGCTCTCGGTGATCGGGCCCTACAACTACCCGGCGCACCTGGTGAACACGCACGCGATCCCAGCGCTCTGCACGGGCAACACCGTGGTCATCAAGCCAAGCGAGATCACGCCGCTGGTGGGCGAGCTGTACGCGCAGTGCGTCGAGCGCGCCGGCCTGCCGCCCGGTGTCGTCAACGTGGTGCAGGGCGGCGCCGACGTCGGGCGCGCGCTGGTGGCGCACCCCGGCACCGACGGCGTCTTGTTCACCGGCTCCTGGGCCACCGGCCGCGCCATCGCGGGTGCCTGCCTCGATCAGCCGCACAAGATCGTCGCGCTCGAGATGGGCGGCAAGAACGTCGCGCTCGTGCTCGACGACGCCGACCTGCCGCAGGCGCTCGCCGCCGTGTTGCAGGGCGCCTTCCTCACGTCTGGGCAGCGCTGCACCGCGACCAGCCGCCTGCTCGTGTGCAAGCGCATCGCCGAGCGCTTCCTCGACGCGCTGGTGGCCGCCTCGCGCGAGCTGCGGCCCGGCGACCCGCTCGATCCCGCCACCGCGTTTGGGCCGCTCGCCACGCGCGAGGCGCTCGACCGCTTCGTGCGCATGCGCGCCGCCGCGGTCGACGCCGGCTGCGAGCAGCTGCTCGCCGGCAGCGTGCTGCCGGGTGGCGCCTTCGTCACGCCCTCGATCCACCTGATCCCCGAAGGCCGCACCGAGGTGCCGGGCTACCTCGACGAGGAGCTGTTCGGCCCCGACCTGGCCGTGGAGATCGTCGAGGGCTTGGACGAGGCGATCGCGCGCACCAACGCGCTGCCCTACGGCCTGGCTAACGCCATCTTCACGGTCGACGCGGCGAAGGTGGAGCGCTTCTACGAGCGCACGCGCTCAGGCTGCGTCAACTGGAACCGCTCGACCAACAACGCGAGCGGGCGGCTGCCCTTCGGCGGCGTGGGCAAGAGCGGCAACCAGCGGCCCGCCGGCATCGACGCCGTGCGCTACACCACCTTTCCGGTGGCGTTGCTCAAGGGCGAGTACGGTGACGCGCCCGTCGATCCCACCTTCGCCACCGCCTTTCACGCGGGCGACGAGCGCCTCAAGATGGCCTTCGATCGGCTGACGCTGCGCCACCGGCTGGAGGCGATGCTCGATCGCTACCGCATCTACGTCGACGACGTGCGCGGCCCCGAGCTGTTGATCCCGCTCGAACAGCTCACCGACCTCACGCTCGACGACAACCTGCTCGAGCCCGAGGATCTGGTGCGGCTGCTGGCGCCCTACGCGTCGGTGGAGGAGCCGCACCTGGTGCTGCAGGTGCCCGATATCGACGAGGACGCCGAGGCGGCGCGCGTGGTCACGGTGGTGCGCGACTTCCTCGACACCATGGCGCGCGAAAACCCGGTGCACATGCTGCGTCTGCTGCCCAAGGTGACGCGCCGGCCGCCGGGCGGCAAGCTGCCGCGCTCCGAGGCGCTGCTGCGTCGCCTGTACCGCGGCGACTTCGTGCCGCGCGAGAAGAAGGAGCCGGTGCTCGACCTCGGCTGGTGCGACGGCCCCTACATGGCGTCCATCGACGACGACGCGCTCATCATCCTCGACGCCGCCTCGCAGATCGCCAGCATCGGCCTCGGCTTCTCGGCGGGGCGCTTCCGCGCCGCGCTCGACAACGGCGACCTGGGCGAGCTCTTGGTCGCCAACCCCGACAGCGAGGCGATCGGCGCCGATCGCGGTGCGCTCGACGACTACAGCCGCTTCCTGTTGAAGCATAGCTGGCCGGGCCTGCGCTACACCTCGTTCACGTCGTCGGGTGCGGAGGCCAACGAGAAGGCCTTCGACCTGTGTCGACTGCACGGCCCCGGTGGGCGTCGCGTCATCTGCTTCGAGGGCAGCTTCCACGGGCGCACGTTGTTGTCGCTCCATGCCACGCACAACCCCGACAAGCGCAAGCCCTTCGAGCTGAAGGGCTACGAGGCGGTGTTCGTGCCCTTCCCCAAGTGGAGCGATCCGCGCGAGGAGCCGCCCGTCGAGGACGCGTGGATCACGGCGTGGGCCACCGGCAAGACCCCCGGCGACGAGGGCGACCCGCAGGTGCAGACCGAGATCGAGTCGCTGGTGGCGATGAGGAACGAGCTCAAGAAGGGCGACGTCTGCTGCGTCATCGTCGAGCCCATGCAAGGCGAGGGCGGCGACAACTACGGCACTGCCCGCTTCTTCAACGGCCTGCGCGCTTTGACGCGCGGCTTCTCGGTGCCGCTGGTGTTCGACGAAGTGCAGACCGGCTTCGGCCTCGGCGGTCCCTTCTGGTGGCACGCGGCGTTCTCGCTGCGCAACCCGCGCGGGCAGCCGGACGGCCCCGACTGCGTGACGTCGGCGAAGAAGGCGCAGCTCGGCGTCTGCCTGTCGGTGTGGCCCGACCCGCGGCCCGCGCCGTGTCACGGCGTGCAGCTCAAGCGCGGCCTGGCGCACGGCGAGGGTATCGCCGAGACCAGCGCGCTGCAGATGCAGACCGAGATCCAGGAGCGGCTGTGGACGCTGGCGGTCGACTACCCGGCGCTCGTCATGAACCCGCGCAACCTCGGCTGGGCTTTCGCGTTCGACCTGCCGAGCGGCCACCTCGCCAATCAGCTCATCAACCAGCGCTTCTATCGCGGCTTCATGGCGTACCTGGCAGGCGAGAAGACGGTGCGCTTCCGCCTCAACATCTCGTGGACGCCGCGCGAGCTCGAGATGCTGTTCGCCGGCCTGCGCGAGGCGCTCAACGCCATCGTCGCCAAGGCGCGCGGCCTCGACCCCGCCAAGCAGCGCGACGCCATGGAGCAATACAAGGCGCCGGCCTGGGAAGACGGCGCCGCGCGCTCGTCGGAGCCCGCGCGCACCACCGGCGGCACCTTCGGCTTGCACTACGACACGCTCTCGGAGGATCCACCGGCGCTGTTGCGCTGGATGGTCAACCTGCCGCGCGGCCCGCTCGAGAAGGTGTGCGATCGCGTGCTGTCGATGGAGGGCCAGTTCGACGATGGCGCCGTCGAGGCGGCGCTGGTGCGCGCCACCGGCCAGGAGCGCGCCTGGGCCTTCCCCTCCAAGTTCATCGAGCGCATGCGCCAGCTCTCGACGGAGACCGACCGCGCCGCCGACCCGCGCGCCGCCTATGAAGCGCTCACCGCCACCATCGGCATGGAGCCGACACGCTTGCTCGCCGAGGTGCTCGGCGCCCGCGTGGTGGTGCTCGATCCGCGCGAGTGGGCCGACTACGCTGACAAGATCGTCGACATCGAGAACGCGACCTACGAAGACGGCCGGCGCGACAGCGAGGATGACCTCAAGCGCATGGTGACCAGCGACGGCGGCATGGGTGTCATGCTGGTGCGCTACACCGACGTGGGCGAGCGCGTGCTCGGCTACGCCTTTGGTGGTCCGGTCGAGCAGTACAAGAGCGACGGCCCGCGCGACGACACCATGAACGGCAGCCACAACACGTTCTACTCGGCCAACATCACGGTGGCGCCGGGCGCGCGCGGCACCGGGCTCGGACAGCGGCTCAAGAGCGCGCAGGTGCGCCACGTCGCCGCCATGAAGGACAAGGCGGGCACCTCGCGCTACCTGTTCATGAGCGGGCGCAATCGCCTGCACTTCACGCGCGACATGGCCGCCATCAACCGCCTGTTCGGCGCCTACGTCGTCGAGCACTACCGGCGCGATCAGTACGGCGATCGCAGCGGCCAGGCGCTCTACTACCGCATCCCGCTCAAGCACCCCTACGTGCCCACGGCCTTGCCCGAGGAGCCGGTGGTGGTGGGCGAGCGCCACCTCGACTGGGCCGGCAGCGTGCAAGCGCCGCTCGGACCGCGCCACCCGCGGCTGGTGCGCGCGCTCGGCGACGGCGAGTTCACCTTCGCGGTCGGCACCAAGCTGACGCTGTCGAACTGGGTGACGCCCGACGTGGTGCGCTACGTCGAGCTGCTGATGCACCTGGGGCCCAAGGGCCTGCCGCACGTCTACTTCACCTCGGGTCGCGACGAGATGATCGACAAGGCGATCCGCTGCCTGCGCGTCAAGCGCCCGCAGGCCGACGTCGTGCTCGGCCTCGAGCGGCAGTACCTCGGACACACCACGGCAGCGGCGCGTTCGCTCACCGACCCGGCGGGGGAACAGCAACCCTTCGCCTGGTTCGAGTGGCCGCGCGTGCCACACCCGGCGGAGGTGGGCACCGACGCGTCCATGGGCGCCATCATGGCCGCGCTCAACCGCTTCGGCGCGGAGCGCTTCCTCGCCATCGTGGTCGAGCTGATGGGTGAGAAGAGCGGCCTGACGCTGCCCGACGACTTCCAGAGCGCGCTGTCGGCGCTGCACCTCGACACCGGCATCCCCATCGTTGCGGTGGAGACGGCCAGCGCGCTCGGGCGGCTCGGACCGAACTTGTGGGCCAGCGACGGCGAGCCGCTCAAGCCGAACGTCATCCTCTGGTATGCGGGCGCGCAGCTCGGGCATGTCTTTGTCGACGACAAGCACTACGTCGGCAAGCCGCTCACGTTGATCTCCACGTGGGACGGCGACGAGCTGTCGATCTTGCGCACCTACCATCACCTGCTCGAGGCGCGCGCGCTCTTGAAGGACGGGCGCGGCCCGACCTTCCACCGCCGCCTCGACGAGATGCGCCTGCCCGGGCGACGTTTGGGCGCGGGCCTGTGGCAGGTGCTCGACCTCGGCGACATGCTGAAGGCAGACGCGCTCAAGAAGGGCGCCTTCCGCCGCGGGCTCCGGCTCGGCCGCGGCCTGCCCGGGCGCGTGGTGCTGGCGCCGCCCTTGTGCGTCAGCGACGACGACATGCAGGCCGGACTGGCGCGGCTCGAACAAGCCGTGCGCGAAGTGCTGTGAGCGTCTCAGCCGCGCGCGCGCGCGACGTACCAGGGTAGCGCCTCGGCCAACCCGCTCCGCACGTCCTGCGTCGGTTGATAGCCGAGCGCCGTGCGCGCCTTGGCGATGTCGGCGAGCGAGTGGCGCACGTCGCCGGCGCGGAAGGGGCCGAGCACCGGCTCGACCGCGGCCAGCTCCGGCCGCTCGCGCGCGAGCCCGTCTCTCAGGAGCGCGAACAGCTCGCGCAACGTGGTGCGGACGCCGAACGCGACGTTGTAGACCTCGCCCGTCGCCGACTTCGGCGCGAGCGCCGCCAAGAGGTTCGCCTGCACGGCGTTTGCCACCGCGCAGAAGTCGCGGCTGGTCTCGCCGTCGCCGTTGATGGTGCAGGGCTGGCCGCGCAGCAGCGCCGCCACCCACGTGGGGATGACCGCGGCGTAGGGCCCGTTTGGATCCTGCCGCGGCCCAAAGACGTTGAAGTACCGCAGCCCGACGCTCTCGACGCCAAAGCTCGTCTGGTAGACGCGCGCGTACACCTCGTCGACGAGCTTGCTGGCGGCGTAGGGCGACAGCGGCCGCCCGATGCGATCCTCCACCTTGGGCAGCTCGGGGTGATCGCCGTACACCGACGACGACGACGCATAGACGAAGCGCGCCACACCGGCGTCTTTGGCCGCGAGCAAGAGCTGTACGAAGCCGTCGACATTGGCGCGGTGGGTGGCGAGCGGATCGGCGAGCGAGCGCGGCACGCTGCCGAGCGCCGCCTGGTGCAACACCACCGACACGCCACGGCACGCTTGCGCGCACACCGCCGGGTCGACGACGTCGCCCTCGAGCACGGTCAGGCGGGTCGCTGCCGCACCCGCGCACGCGCGCACGTCGTCGAGGTTGGCGTGGGAGCCGGTAGCGAAGTTGTCGAGCACGCGCACCTCTTGCCCGAGCGCGAGCAGCGCCTCGACCAAGTGGCTCCCGATGAAGCCGGCGCCGCCGGTCACCAGCCAGGCGCGGGGCACGCGGCGCAGCTCACCGGTAACGTCGTCGATGCGCGCCATCGTTCGTTCCACCTCGCCGCGCCCTTTTGCCCGACGCGCGGCGGCGCTACAAGGGTCGACCCACGCCATGGAAGCCCTCACCCCGCTCGCCATAAACCTGGTCTACGTGGTGCCACCGCTGGCGCTGCTGCTGGTGTGGGGCGGCGCCAGACTCGAAGCGCGCTTGAAACGGCGCTTTGTGACCGCGGCATGGGTGGTGCTCGCCGTGCTGGCGATGACCCACTACGTGTGGCCGAACCTGCGCTTCCAGCGGTACTTCAACGGCTACGAACACTTCCACTACTACCTCGGCACCAAGTACGCGCGCGAGCTGGGGTACACCGGCCTGTACGTCGCCACCGTGGGCGCCCTCGACGAGAACGCCGCCGATCGCGGCCGACCGCCGATCAAGATCGACCGCGCGCGCGACCTCGACACCGGCCGGCACGTCTCGCCCGAGCGGCTGCGCCGCGGCATCCCCGACGTCAAGGAGCGCTTCACCGACGAGCGCTGGCAAGAGTTCCGTGAGGACGCCGCCTACATGGCCGAGCGCGCCTCGTGGGGCGGCATGGTCAAGGCGCTCGACGACAAGGGCTACAACGCCTCGCCGGCCTGGACGCTGGTGAGCGGCGCGCTGTCGAACGCGACCTCGACGTCGACCGGCTCGGTGGCCTGGCTGCCCTGGATCGACGTGCTGCTGTGGCTGGTCGCGTTCACCGCGCTCGGCTTGACCTTCGGCGGCCGCGTCGTCGCCGTGGTGCTGGTGGTGCTCGGCACGCAGCTCGTCACCGATCACGCGCACCTCAAGTTCGCCTTCCTGCGCGTCGACTGGATCGCATGCCTGCTGGTGGCGTTGGCGGCGCAGAAGAAGGGCCGCCCGACGCTGGCCGGCGCGCTGGTCGGCTACGCGGCCATGATGCGCATCTTCCCCGCGGTGTTCGCCTACGGCGTCGGCGTCAAGCTGGTCTCGGAGCTGGTGCGCAAACGAAAGGTCGACCGCGGCAGCGTGCTGTTCCTGCTCGGCATGACGGCCAGCATGGCCGTCTTGTTCGTCGCCTCGGCCGCCGTCTACGGGCTCCCCTACTGGCAGGAGTTCCTCGACAAGATCGTGCCGCACGCGAGCGCGGTCACGAGCTGGCGCATCGGCTTTCGCTACATCTTCGTCGGCCTCGGCGGCCTCGACACCGGGCAAGCGTTCTTCGACCAATACTCGACGTTCTTCTACCTGATCTGCCTGGTGCTCCTAATCGGCTGCGCCTTCATCGCCGAGAAGCTCGAGCCCGACGACGCGCTCGGCTTCAGTTTCTTCGCGTTCTATCTGCTGATGGCGCCGACCTATTACTACTACGTCGCGCTGGTGATCCCGACGTGGTGGTTCGCCAAGCACCTCGAGCAGCAGTGGGCCAAGGTGGGGCTCACCATCTTATTCGTCATCGGCGTCGCCATGCACAAGCTGCTGGCGATCTACGACCGCGGCTCGGCGGTGTTCGTGCCCATGTCGGTGGCGGTGCTGATCATGTTCGTCTACGTGACGCGCGCGCTCTGGCTCGAACAGCGACGGAAACCGCCCGACGCTGCAGCAGCGCCCGCCGCACCGACGACCGCGGCGTGAGCGCTACAGGTAGAAGCGCATGCCGATCGAGCCGCCGACGCCGAACGACACCACCGGAAACACCAGCACGCTCGGCACGGCCTCGAGGAACACCTCGATGGGCGCCTGCGCGAGCGCCAGGTTGACCCCGATGGGCACGCGCGCCGCGAACCAGACGCTGCCGTAGCCGAAGCCCGAGTACAGGATTCCCGGCACCCACGGCGTGCTGAAACGATCGTTGATGATCACCTGGCCACCGCCGCCGACGTACCACGTGAGCGCGAACGCCTCGCCCGCCGTCAACAGGTGCGGGTGATAGACGTAGTCGACGTACACCGTGACGCTGCTGTGGTTGTAGACGAAGCCCGAAAAGGCGCCGAGCCCGGCGGCGATGCCCTGATCGGGTTGCAGCATGTACTTGATGGTGAGCGCGACCGGATAGCCGAGCTCGAGGCCGATGCCGAACTGCCGACCCTGCGGCGTGGCGGCCGCGCCCGCGGGCGCCAGGTTGACCGCCGTCGTGGTCGCCGGCGCCTCGTCGGCGGCCTTGACCGCCGGCGTGTGCTTCGACTGCGCCTGTTGGTCACCGAGCAGCAGCCCGACCTCGTCGAGCAGCGCGTCGTCGAGGTGCAGCCACGAGGTCGGCACGCTCGGCGCCGCCAGGGCCACGCTCGGCGACAGGACCGCGAACAAGAGCCCAACCACGACCACGCGCATGACCGCACCTCCGAGACGAAACGGCTCGGCCGCGATGTAGCACGGAACGGCGTCACGCGGGCTACGCTGCTGGCGCATGAGCCGCCGCGACAACGCCGAGCTCCGCTGCGGCGTGTGCCGACTGCCGCGGCCCTTGTGCGTGTGCTCGTCGCTGCCGAGCCTCGCGGTGTGCACCCGCGTGCTCGTGGTCGTGCACCGCGAGGAGGAGCGCAAGCCGACCAACACCGGCTTGCTGGCGGCTCGCTGCCTGCGGGGCGCGCGCGTGGCGGTGGTCGGCGATCGCGCGCGCCCCCTGCCCGCGCGCCTCCTCGAGGAGGGCGAGCGCGCGGTGCTGCTGTTCCCTGCCGACGACGCGCTGCCGATCGCACGCTACGCCGACGGCGCGCCGCTCACCCTGGTGGTGCCCGATGGCAATTGGCGGCAGGCCGCCCGCATCGCGCGGCGCGTGCCCGGCCTGGCCACGCTGCCGCGCGTGGCGCTGCCGCCCGGGCCGCCCACGCGCTACCGCCTGCGCGCTGAGCCGCGCGAAGGCGGCCTCGCCACGCTCGAGGCGATCGCGCGCGCGCTCGCCGCGCTCGAAGGCGAGGAGGTGGCAGTACCGCTGCTCGAGCTGTTCGCGCGCTTCGTCGACCGCACGCTGTGGCTGCGCGGCGCGCTGCCAGATGCCGAGGTCACGGGCGGCGTGCCGGCGGAGGCCATCGCGAGCGGCGTGCGCGGCCACCGACCGCGTTCGTCGTGACGCTGCGTTCCGGACGCGTTGGGGCTCAGTGTCGCGCGAGCCCGCCGCCGAGGTGGCCGCCACTGTACGGGGCTGCGCTGATCCGTGCTTGCTCGATCCGTTGGGCATCTCGAACCTCGCGGCGCAGCGCCCTCCTCAACCAGGCACCGTCCACGTCTTCGAGCCGCGAGACCGGGATGAACACGCGGGCGCCGCTGCGCAGCGACAACGACAGGTCGTTGCCCTCCAACAGATCGACCGAGGCAACGGTGTGGAAGGGGACGGCGATCGGCTTGGTGAAGTTCACCAGCACGCGGCTTGGTTCGATGCTGACCAACGGGCGACCACCGCGCGCGACGCCGACCGCCACCATCACAAGCCCGATGGCCACCGCCACTGCGGCGCCAATGCCGACGCTGGGCATCGACCAGCAGCCGGCGATCGCAACGGCCCCGCCGGCAACGATCACACGATAGCGGTCCGAGGATCGTCGGTAGATGTTCTTGCTCATGCCTCCCCCCTCCTGCCGTCTGCCACCGTCCGGCGCGGGCCGCGTCAGCGTGGCGGCGGCGGCGGCAACAGCTTCGGGTGCGTCTCGAGGATCTTCCAGGCGCCGCCGCGCTTGACCACCACGTCAAGAGCGAAGCCCTTCATCGGTGGCTTGCCGTCGCCAGGGAAGATCTCGAACGGTCCGCTCTGCAACGCCACGTCGTGCGTGACGAAGCGGACCGTCTGCGGCCCCATCTTCACGACGGCACCTTTGAACGCACCCCCCAGCAACTTCGTGTAGGCGGCGACGATCTCGGCGCGGCCATGCGTCACGTCTCCCATGGCGCCAACGCGAATCGCGTCGTCGGTAAACAATTCTCCGAGGGGAGCGGCCGCCCCGTTCGACCACGCCTTCTCGAAGGTAGCGCCCAGCGCACGAATGGCGATCTCGTCTTGGGTCATGGGCTTGACCTCCTGTCCTGTTGCGGTGCCGGCGAACGCGAGGGCGGCGATGGTGAGGAGCTGCAGCATGCGAGTGAGATGCACGTGCGGAAGTTGGGATGCCGTCCGAGATCCGATCCGACGCTCATCTTCTCCTGCCGCAGTGATCGGGGACGCGTCGGCGCTGCAGCGGACGTGCCACCTCCCCGAGGCGTGCTCACCGCGCGCCGATCGGCGGCGTCGAGCGGAGGTGCTCACGTGGTGAGCGGAGTCGTGCACTTGGCAGTCACAGGTCGAACAGCTCGAGGGCGGCAGCGACCGCAGGGTCGGTCTCGAAGGTGAAGGTGTCCCAATCGGCGTGGGCCTCGACGTCGGGGACGATGCCCGTCACCTCCCAGTCGTCGGTCGAGATGAGCGGGACGAACCGTTCGGCGGCGAGCCACAGCTCCGAGTCGTCGCGGAAGGTGGAGCCGTGCAGGATCTCGACGTTGCCGAGCGTGGTTCGCCCGGCGAGCAGGGCGCGTCCGGTGTCCTGCAGCACGCCGGCGAAGATCTCCCCGAAGCTCACGGTGTCCTCGTCGACGAGCACGACCAGCGGCACCGTCTGCGAGCCTTGCACTGGGTCGGCACTGACCTGCAACGGGCGCGACGCCGTGCGTCCGACGAAGTGCCCCAAGACCCCCGACTCGAAATGCGCCAGCACGGGCTCGAGCACGGAGCTCGACCCACCGCCGTTCATGCGGTTGTCGAGGATCAACCCGTCAAGCGGCCCGAAGCGCTCGAGCGCGTCGCGCACCTGCGTGGGCACAGTCGTATCGAAGAAGGTCGGCAACAGGACGTAGCCGATGCGCGAACTATCGGCGGTGGCCACCAGGCGGTTGTCGACCGGCAACGGCACGGTGAACCGCTGCCGCACCATGGTGATGCTCCGCGGCGACTGCCCGGGACTCTGGATGGTGAGCACTGCGCCCGTGCACTCGGGCCCGCGCAGGCGCTCTGTAAGTGACCTGTCGCCGGCGACGACCGGGAAGCCGTTCACCGCGAGGATCGCGTCGTGCGGCATGAGCCCCCCACGCTCCGCCGGCGAGGTCGGGTAGACGGCGATGACCGCGACGCGCAGCTTGGCGATCATCGGCAGCACGTACACGCCGAAGCCGACGAATTCGTTCTGTCCGGCCAGCCTCGCCACCGCCGCTTGCACCTCACCCGGCGAGGAAAAGTAGGAGTGATCGTCCTGCAACTCGGAGATCAAGCTGCGCAGCTCCTGGTAGAACGCCTCGGTCTCCAACCCGCCCTCGATGCGCGCGCGATAGCCGGCGACGATGCCCGTCCAGTCCACGCCGTTGAGCTCGGGGTCCACGTACTTGTCGCGCACGACTTGCACCACGGCCTCGAAAACGGCCTGCTGATCGCCCGCCGAGAGCGGCGGGCTCGGCGGCGGCTCCAGCGGATCCTCGACGAGATCCGACACGGTCGGATAGGCCCCGATGTCCTCTCGGTCGCACTCGGGAGGGACCCAGACATCGGGGCCGACCTCGAAGCCCTCCTCCCCCGGCGGCCCGGGGACTTCGATGCACGAGACCGCGAACACGAGCAGGATGGTGTTGGGTGCGTGTCTCATGCCGAAGCGTAACGACTCGCGTGCCGCGCAAGACGATTCGGCCGCTCAGCGCGCAGCACCATTGTGTTGGCCTCGCTCGGTCGAGAGACGCGACCTCGATGATGACGATGCGTTGGCGTGGCGCGGCGCCGTTGGTATCGCTCTGACCATGATCCGACGCACCACCACCTGCGCAGCGCTCTTTCTTCTCGCGGGCGCAGTGTGCAGCCCACCACCGCCCGAGGAGCCGGATCCCTGTGCGGATCCAGACCTCGATGGCGACGGCAGCGACTCGCAGGCGTGCGGAGGGACGGACTGCGACGACAACGAGCCCGAGCGAACACCCGGTCGCCCGGAGCTGTGCGACGGCGCCGACCTGGACGAAGACTGTGACCCGGCCACCTTCGGCGAGCGCGACCTCGACCTCGACGGCCACTGGGACGCGCGCTGCGTCAACGTCGCCGCCGATGGCAGCGTGGCGGCGGGTGAAGACTGTGATGACGCGCGCGCCGACGTGCACCCGAGCCAGGCCGAGGTGTGTGACGGCCGGGACAACGATTGCGACGGCGGTATCGACGAAGGCGTGCAGTTCTTCTTCTACCGAGACGCCGACGGCGACGCGCACGGCGATCCGCTGGTGGACACCATCGAGGGCTGCGCGCTCGTGCCCGGCTACTCCTTCGTCGGCGACGACTGCGACGACGCGCGGGACGACGTGCACCCGGGCGCCGCCGAGCTGTGCGATGCCCGCGACAACAACTGCGACGGCGACACGGACGAGGACGCGTTGCTCACCTTCTATGTCGACGAGGACGACGACGGCTTTGGCGGCGCCGCCACCGTCGAGGGGTGCCAGTCCGGCCCCGGGCGCGCGACGCTGCCGGGCGACTGCGACGACGGCAACGCGGCGCTGGTCAACGGCTCGATGCGCTGCGTGGACGCCATCCTGTTCCAGATCTGCCAGGACGGCACCTGGAGCGCGCCGGCGAACTGCCCGACGCAGCAGTGCCTCGCGCAGCCCAACGGCGCGGGGAACTGCCGCTAGGCGATCGCTGGGGCGTGCGCGCCGTGGCGGCTACTCGCGAGCCGCCGCACCCGGCGCGATGCTCGCGCACACCGCCTCGGCGAGGGCACGGGAAGCCTCGTCGGTGTGCTCGCACACGCCGAGCGAGACCTCGAGCTGCAGCGCGTCGATCACCGGTCCTTCGGGTCCCGTCAGGCGCGCGTAGCGGTGCACGAGGTAGCGGCCGTTGAACAGCGCCTCGCTCGCGGCGTCGACGGCCACCGGGAACACGGCCACGGCCGGGTCGATCGACGTGAGCGACTCGAGCAGGCGCGCACGCAGACCGTCGTCGCCAAAGACCTCGTCGAGCGTGGCGTCAGCGGCCGCGCGGTGCGGCAGCGTGGCGCCGAAGGGCAGGCCGGCGCCGAGCACCACCGCAGGAGGCGGCGCGCCGGCACGGCTACGGTAGGTGTGCAGGTCGAGCACGAGCGCGCGCGCGCCGCCCTGCGCGATCGCCTCGGCCGCGAGCTCCTCGACTACGCCGTGGAACGCCTGCCAATGTGCCAGCGCGGCCGGATCGTCGAAGGCGCATGCTTCGCCGCTCGCGTCGTACGCGTCGCGGTTCGGGTCGATGACGGAGCGCCGCACCTCGGTGAGCACGAACGACGGCCGCTCGCCCAGGCAGCGAGCCAGCTCGGCGACGAACGCGAACACCAGGTCGCGCGAGTAGGCGTCGGGGCCGCCGGCGACGCAGGGCCCGCTCACGCACAGGGCGTCGAGCTCGTCCGGGCAGGCGCGCTCGCCGACCTCGCGCACGACGTCGCTGCCGGGATCGCAGCCCATGGGTCGATCGCTCCCCGAGTGTGTCGCGGTGACGATGAGCGGTGCGGTGCCGCGCTCGACCCACAGCCACTGCGAAGGGTCAGCCGGACAGGTGGACGGGACCAGCGCCGGGGCATCGACGAGCCGCTCGGGCGCCGCGGGTTGCGGAACGGGCAGCGGCTCCGGCACGCACGCAAGCTGCAGCAACGACGGGAGCAGCGTCGCGCAGCAGCAGACGCAGACAGGGCGCGGCATCATGCGGAGCGTAACTGTCACCGAGCGGCGTCGGCTCGCCATCCCACGATGCGGGCCGCTTTCTTCTTCGACGCACCGCGGCAGCCGGGCGCACCCGGATCCACGTGGCCTCGGTCAACCGCCCGTCGCAACCACACGCGCGCACATCCGACACTCACTCATGCGCCTCGGCATCGTCATTGTCGCCCTTCCGCTCGCGGCGCTCGCCTGCGCCGACGAGACGCTGGTCGAGCTGCCCGATCCGCCGCCGGAGCGGGAGCGCGACGACCGAGGGGCGGTCGACGAGCCCGAGCCCGAGCCGCCCGCGCCCCCGGTGACCTCCGGCGACGAGTGCGTGTCCGACGACGACTGCGGTCAGAACGCCGAGTGTGAGGCCGGCACCTGCGTCGGCATCGGCGTCTTGCAGGTGACGCTCACCTTCGACGTCGACGCCGACTACGACCTGCACGTCATCACCCCCAGCGGCGAGGAGATCTACTTCGGCAACACCGCCGCGGCCGGCGGCCTGCTCGACGTCGACCAGTGCATCGTCGACTGCGGCCCCGGCACGCACGTGGAGAACATCTACTTCAACGAGGGCGTGGAGCCGGGCCTGTACCAAGCCTTCGCCATCAACTTCGACGGCAGAAGCGGCGGCGCCTTCCGCATCGAGGTATCAGGCGCCGCCACGACCGCCCTCGACGGCAGCTTGCCCGCCGAGTCCTCGGCGCGCAGCAACGACCTGCTGTGGGCGATCGAGTAGTCGGCAGCCGTTCGAGGCAGCTCACGGAGCGGCCGCCGGCGCGGCGCCGCCCGCGCGCGACGACTCGCTGCGCGCCACCGTGACCGCTACCGCGAGATCGCCGCCGACGTTGACTACCGTGCGGCACATGTCGAGGAACCGATCGACGCCGAGCACGATGGCGATCCCCTCCGCCGGCACGCCTACCTGCGAGAGCACGATGGCGATGAACGGGATGGACGCCGACGGCACGCCCGCCGTGCCGATGCCGGCGACTACGGCGAGCACGAGCACGGTGAGCTGCTGGCCGAGCGTGAGGTCGACGCCGAAGACCTGCGCCAGGAACAGCACGGTGACGCCCTCGAACAGCGCGGTGCCGTTCTGGTTCGCCGTGGCGCCGATGGTGAGCACGAAGCCGCCGATCTCGCGCGGCACCCCGAGCCGTTGCTCGCTCACCTCGAGCGCGGTCGGCAGCGTGGCGTTCGAGGACGACGTGGAGAAGGCGGTGACCAGCGCGGGTTGCGCGCGCCGCAGGAAGTCGAACAGGCCCATACCGCCGAGCACCCGCAAGAGCGCGCCGTAGACCGCGAGCTGGTGAAACAAGAGCGCGCCGAGCACGCACGCCACGTAGAGCGCGAGCGGCACCAACAGCTCGAAGCCGAAGCGACTGGTCATCGAGAACAGCAGACAGCCGACGCCGATGGGCGCGACCTTCATCACCAGGTGCACCATGGTGCTGGCGGCGCGAAACACCGCCTCGGCGACGTCGACCAACGGCTTCTTCACCTGCTCCGGCTGCAGCGCAAGCGCCACGCCGAAGAACAGCGCGAACAGCATGAGCCCGAGCATGTCCGGTGGGTTCTTGGCCACGGCACTTGCGATGTTGGGCGGGATGATGCCGACGATGGACTCGGCGAAGGTCTGGTCGTCGGCTGTCGCCTTGGCGGCCACCTCTGCGGCGTTGGACGCGTACTTGGCGACCAGGCGCGCGCGCACCGCCGGCTCCAGATCGACGCCGGGCCGCACCAGGTTCGCTGCGGCCAGGCCAACGACGACGGAGATCGCCGACAGACACAAGGTGAGGCCGAGCGTCTTGGCGCCGACGCGCCCGAGCTTGCGCAGGTCGCCGAGCCCCACCACGCCGAGCACCAGCGATGACGCGACCAGCGGGACCACGCACAACAGCAGCGCGCGCAAGAACAGCTTGCCGGCCGGCTCGGTGGCGTTGGTGACCACGGCGACGAGGGCGGGGTGGTCGGCGCCGAGCCCGAGGTGGGCGGCGGCGCCCAGCACGATACCGACGACGAAACCCCAGAGGATGCGCAGGTGGCTCGGCATGCGATCGCGGTAGCCGCTTGCCGCGCGCGCCGCGAGCGGGTTCACCGCCGCGCGCCTTCAGGTTCGCTTCAGGGTTCGCGGCTAGACTCGACGCGTGGCCCGGATCCTCATCGTCGAAGACGAGCGCGCGCTGGCCTCGGCCCTCCGTCGGGGCCTCGAGGACGAGGGTCACGTGGTGGACGTGGCCTACGATGGCGCCGATGGGCTGCGCGCCGCGGGCCTCGAGCCGCACGACGTCATCGTGCTCGACGTGATGCTGCCGAGCCTGTCGGGCCTGGAGCTGTGCCGCGCGCTGCGCCGGGACCGCGCCACCGTGCCGATCCTGATGCTGACCGCGCTCGACACCACCGAGGACATCGTCGCCGGGCTCGACGCGGGCGCCGACGACTACCTGACCAAGCCCTTCGCCTTCGAAGTGCTGCTCGCGCGCATCCGCTCGCAGCTCCGCCGCGGCGTTGCGGGATCGCCGACGACCAGCGCGGGCCCGATCGAGGTGGACGCCGCCAGCCACCGCGTCCGCTGCGACGGCGTCGACG
This sequence comes from Deltaproteobacteria bacterium, assembly GCA_016177705.1. Lineage (GTDB taxonomy): Bacteria > Myxococcota > UBA727 > UBA727 > VGSZ01 > JACOUT01. The sequence goes on along the minus strand of JACOUT010000004.1, from coordinate 198,757 downwards.
TCGAGCTGACCGCCAAGGAGTTCCAACTGCTCGAGGTGCTGGTGCGCAGGAAGGGCACGGTGCACTCGAAGGTGCAGCTCGTCGAGGCGGCCTGGCCCCGAGACGCGAGCCCAGAGTCGAACTCGGTGGAGGTGCACCTGGCGAGCGTGAGAAAGAAGCTCGGCGCCGCCGGCGCGTTGATCCATACCGTGCGGGGCGTCGGCTACGTGCTGCGCGTCGACGAGCGAGCGGTCTGAATGTCGATCCGCGCGCGCATCCTGATCGCCATCGTCGCGCCCGCGCTCGCGCTCTTGGTCGCGTCCGCCGCGCTCGTCACCTGGCGCGTGCACGCGGCGCGGGTCGCCGACCTGGACGCTGCGCTGCACGCGCGCGCCGCCGCGCTCGCGGCCGTCGTCGAGCGCGACGACCAAGGGGTGTGGGAGACCGAGCCGCTCGAGCCGCTCGCCGCCGGCCTGGCGTTCTGGGACGTACGCGTGCACCCGGACGGCCCGCGCATCGGCGCCTCGGGTGTTCTCCCCACGCTCGGTGCCGATGGCGCCGCGCCGGTTACGTTCCCCCTACCCTGGCCCGACGCGCGCCCCGCATTGGTGAGCGAGCGGGTCGCGAACCAGGGTGGGGCGCGCGTGCTGCGCGCCGTCCACCTCGTCCGCGCAGAGGAACCCGGCGGTGACGACGATGGACGCGGTGCATCCCGCGACGGCGGCACCAGCGAGCCGCCGTTCGTCGGCGTGACCGTGGCTGCCGATCTGGCGCCCATCGAGCGCGACCTGCGCGCCTTGGTCTTTGCCTTCGGGCTTGCGGGCGCGCTGTTCGGCGCGCTCGCGCTGGTCGTGGGCGCGTTGTTGTCGCGCAGGATCGTCGACCCGCTGACGCGCATGGCCGCCGCCGCCGAGGCCGTGCGCACGCCGACCGCGACGCCGCCCTTGGAGCGATCGAACAGCGGCGACGAGATCGATCGCCTGGCCGCCACCGTCAACGACGCGTTCGCGCGCGTGTACCAGTCCTGGGAGAGCCAGCGCCGCTTCGCCGCCGACGCCTCGCACGAGCTGCGCACGCCCATCGCCGTCGTGCGCTCGCAGGCAGAGGTGATGCTGCGCGCGCCCCGCACGCCCGAGGAGTATCGCGAGGCGTTGGCGCACGTCGGTGGGGCAGCAGCGCGCATGCAGCGCACCGTCGAAGGGCTCTTGCTGCTCGCGCGCGCCGATCGGAGCGCGCAGCGCGAGGCGCTCCCCGAGGTCGATGTCGCTGAGGTCGCGCGCGAGGCCATCGCCGCCGCGCCGCGCCGACAGGGCGTGGCCGTCGACGGCAGGGGCTTGCTCGACGGGGCGATGGTGCGGGGCAACGCTGATCAACTGCGGATCCTGGTCACCAACCTGATCGAGAACGCGGTGCGCCACGCGCGCGCAAGCGTCCAGGTTCACGTTGACCGCAAAGGCGCGCAGGTTGAGCTGGTGGTCGCGGACGACGGCGCGGGCATCCCGGCGGAGGCGCTGCCGAGGATCTTCGAGCGCTTCTTCCGCGTCGACGCCGCGCGCAGCGCCGAGCACGGCGGCGCCGGGCTCGGCCTGTCCATTGTGCAGACCATCGCGGAGCTGCACGGCGGCCGCGCGCGTGCGGAGAGCACACTCGGCGTCGGCACCTCGCTGATCATCGAGATCCCTTCAGCTTCGCTTCAGATGCGCCCGCTACGTTGAGACAAACCCCAACGAAGAGGTGCCCCATGACGACGCGTTTCCTTCCGCCGATGCTCGCCGTAGCCGGCCTCGGATCGCAGGCGTGCGTGCAGCAGCGGCCAGAGATCGAGCCCTTCTTGCCGGACGTGGCGCAAGCGACTTTCGTGCTGGACGTGGACAACCCGTTCTTCCCCCTGCCGGCGGGCGCCACCTGGGTGATCGAGGCCCAGACCCCCGATGGCTTGGAGCGCATCGAGATCGAGGTGGTGCCGGACCCGCGCGACGTGAACGGCATCACCGCGACTCAGGTCAAGGACACCGCGTACCTCGACGGGGTGCTCATCGAGGACACCATCGACTTCTACGCGCAGGACACCACGGGGAACGTCTGGTACCTCGGTGAGGAGACCTGCGTGTTCGAGAGTAACGTGTGCGTCGACCGCGAGGGCTCGTGGGAGTACGGCGTCGACGGCGCGCTGCCGGGCTTCCAGATGCCCGCGAGCCCCGGCATCGACGGCGTGGTGTACCGCCAAGAGTTCTACCTCGGCCACGCGGAGGACACCGGCGAGGTCATCGCGGTCAGCGAGACCGTCACCGTGCCTGCCGGCACGTTCGATGACTGCATCCGGACGCACGACGCCTCGACGCTCGACACGGCGCTCGATGAGGAGAAGGTCTACTGCCGGGGAGTCGGCAACGTGCTGATCCTCGAAGGTGACGTCCGCGAGGAGCTGGTTGCTACGTCTTTGCCTTGAGGTGGACCATGCGCGCCGCGCTCTGTAGCACCATCTTGCTCTCGCTCGCCTGCGCGCCCGAGCGCGCGCAGCTGCTGCGCGACAAGCTCGATCGCGCGACCTTGTCGCTCGCCGATGCGGTCGCGGTCGCGCAGCTCGAGACCGAGCAGGGTGTCGGCGTCGAGGCCGCGTTGACGGACGACGCCGCGCCCGTCTTCTTCGTCGGCGCCGTGCAAGGGGTCGACGCGCGCAAGGACCTCCGCATCGACGGCGTCTCGGGCGACGTGCTCGGCCGTGTCGACGTCCCCGAGCCGATCGTGCCCTGCCCCTCGCAGCCGCTCGCCGAGGCCATTCAAATCGCGGAGGCGCAGGTCGACGGAGAGGCGACCCGCGTCATCCCCGACGACGACCTGCAGTGCAACCGTGAGCTGCAGGTGCTCGGCCGCGACCTGACGCTCTGGTCGCTGAAGCTCGGGCCCGACGGCGCGGTGCTCGTCGAAGAAGAGGACGACGACGCGGATTGACCGGACGCGCGCTGCTACGGCCAAATGCCGCGCGCACGATAGGTGTCGCGCAGGCGCTCGAGTGCGATGGCGTAGCAGGTGGTGCGCATGTCGGTCTTGAGGTCGCGTGCGCGGTCGGCCACCGCCTGGTAGCTGCGCCGCATGCGCCGCTCGAGGCGCATCTGCACCTCCTCGAGCTCCCAGGTCTCGCTGCGCTTGTTCTGCAGCCACTCGTAGTAGCTGACGATGACGCCGCCCGAGTTGGCCAGGATGTCGGGGACGACGTCGATGCCCTTGTCGAGCAGCGTCCGCTCGCCCTCGAGGTCGGTGGGCCCGTTGGCCCCTTCCACCACCACCTTGCAGTTCATCTCCTTGGCCTCGTCCTTGCCGATCTGGAGCTCGAGCGCCGCCGGCACGAAGATGTCGACCTCGGTGGCGAAGAACTCCTCGCGCGTGATCGGCTTGGCGCCCGGGTAGCCCGCCAGGCCGCGCTTCTTCTTCGCGTGCTCGGCGAGCTTGTGCGGGTTGAAGCCCTCGGGGTTCTTGAAGTAGCCGGTGTGGTCGCCGACGGCGAGCAGCGTCACACCCATGCGCGACAGGATGCGCGCGGTGTTGCTGCCGACGTTGCCGAAGCCCTGCACCGCCAGCGTCGCGCCGTCGAGGTTGAAGCGCTTGCCGTGCGCCCACTCCTGGATGCAGTAGACCACGCCCTGGCCGGTCGCCTGCTCACGGCCCTGCGAGCCGCCGCACACGATCGACTTACCGGTGACCACGCGCTTGACCGCCTGCCGGTCCATCGTGCTGATGATGTTCACGTAAGTGTCCATCATCCAGTCCATGGTCTGACTGTTGGTGCCCATGTCGGGCGCCGGGATGTCCCACTCGGGCCCGATGTTGGCGCCGAGCGCGTGCGTGAAGCGGCGCGTGATGCGCTCGAGATCTTCCGCATCGTACTCGGAGGGGTTGAACTTCACGCCGCCCTTGGCGCCGCCGTAGGGCAGTCGCGCGAGCGCGCACTTCCAGGTCATCCACGACGCGAGCGCCTTGCACTCGTCGAGGTAGACGTCCTGGTGGTAGCGGATGCCGCCCTTGAAGGGCCCGAGCGTGTTGCTGTGCTGCACGCGGTAGCCCTTGAACATCTTCACCTGGCCGTTCCTGAGCTTGACCGGGAAATGGATGATCAGCTCGTTCTTCGGCTGGCTCAGGATGGCCGCGATGTCGGCGTCGAGCTTGATGGCATCGATGCCGCGCTGCAACTGCGCGGTCACGACGTCGAAAAGGTTGGCGCGCGTGTGGAAGGAGTTGGCGCTCGTGGTGGCCGGTGCGCCCTCCAACGACTTGATCTCGTCCTGCTTCTTGGCCATCGAAGTGCTCCTGCTCCCTTGGCTGGTGAGTAGCGAAGCGTCTAGCACAAGGGCCTTTGTGCGTGGCGGCGCTTCGGCTAATTCGCCGCCCATGCGCCACGCCATCCTGATCGCCGTGTTGCTGTCCCCCGTTGCCGCTCGCGCCGAGACCTTGGCGGTCGACGAACCCCTGCTCTATGGCGCGGCCTCACTGCTCGCGGGCGAGCGGCAAGCGTCAGCCGCGCTCCCGGCGCTGCTCGAGCTGGCCGAGGCGCTCGAGGCCGCGCCCAAGGGCGGCACCTCGAAGTCGTCGAGCTCCTCCAGCTCCTCTGGTGCTGCCACCTCCAACCCGCTCAGCGGCGTCGGCGTCGGCCTGCAGGTGGGCGCGCCCACCGCGCTCACCTTCAAATTCGGCGCGCAGAACAACGCCAGCATCGTGCTCGGCATCGGCGCCGGCATCGGCTGGCGCGGCAACTTCTTCGGCCTGCACCTGCACGGCGACTACCTTTTCAACGTCGCCACGCTGATCAGCAACGCCGACCTCAACCTGTCGGCCTATGTCGGGCCCGGCCTGTTCATCACGCTGTTCAACGCCAACGCCTACGGCTTCGGCTTCGGCTACTACTACTACGGCAACTACGCGGCGTTCGGCTTCGGGGCGCGCGTGCCCCTCGGCGTCAACCTGCGCTTCTCGGCCGCGCCGATCGAGGTCTACCTCGAGCTCGACCCGATGCTGATGGTCTTCCCCGGCATCGACTTCGGCTTGGGCGCCTCACTCGGCTTCCGCTGGTTCTTCTAGAGACCCAGTCGCGCGGGGCGAAGAGCTTCAGGTCTGCCGTCGAGCGGGTCCTGTCGCCGCTGCACCCCCACGTTTTGCGCCGCAGAGCCGGCGAAAAACGCGGGGGGCCCCCGCGGCGCCACCCGCCGGCGAAGCGACGCGCCGCCTTGCCTGGCGGTGATTCGGATGGTCATGGTGCGATGTGCCGCAAGGGGTGGTGCGCGACCTCCGTAGGACTGCCCAATGGTCTATCTTTGGTGGCGGGCATAGCCGGACTTGGGGGCCAATGACGGTTGCTGACGGCCCATCGTCGCCAGGGGTGCCCTTGGCGGCGATGCGCGTACCCTCCGCCGACCCGATGCGCGTGATGCGTGCCTTCGGTCTCGTGTTCCTCCCGCTCGCAGGGCTCCTCTTCGTGCCTTTCGCTTGCTGGGAAGGAACGGACTTCATGTGCCTCGACGAGGACCGCTGGGAGTTCCGCAACCTCAGTGGTGAGGGCGCGACACTGACGCCGTTCTTCGTTGATTACCAAGATGGCTCGGTTCAGCCACTCGTAGTCCACGGCTTCCAACGCGGGCGCTTCAGCCTATCTGCAGGTGACAGCCGCGTGCTCCTCCTCGAGACGGGCGACTACGCCTTCGCTGGTGCCGCGGTCGAGTTCGACGATGGGCTGCCGCGCCTTCTGCTGCCAGTCGCCGAGCCGGGCGTAGTGACCATAGAGAGTCGCGCCAGCTATCCGCTCGCACCAACCAATGTCGCTATCGCGAGTTCGAGCTGGGAGCTCGCGGCGCCTCTGCTCGGGAAATTCCTCATGGTCGTGCTTGCACCTCCGCTGCCATTTGCATTGGCGGCGGCGCTTGTCGCGCGGCGCCGAAGCCGCAACGAGCGTCTTGCCACCGCTCACGAACGCACTTCGCGCGGCGACGGCCCCCACTAGTCGCATGACCGCAGAGGCCCGGTACCGTCACTTCACTGATGTGCGTCGCCGGCGGCGGGCACACCGGCCGGTCGCAGCGTCGTGCAGCGCTGCTTGAGTTCGTGACATCATCGAGGCCGTGCCCGTGTGGTGTCGACCATGCACAACGTCGTTGAGCGCCGCCCGGGGCTGCTGATGCGTGTTGTCATCGTGTACCGTTCCACCCGTGGGTAGATTCGCGGTCCTGAGCATCGGCGTCGCAGCGACCCTTGCTGCGGCATCTTGCGCGTCTTCTCGCGTCGCGCGTGACTGCGCCCTACCGCTGGACTCCTGCGAGACTCAGCTTGAGAACTACGGGCGCATGCGCCTCTCTCGCGGCGAGCATCTCGCGCTTGCCCACAACGCAGGTTCGACGTGCAGCCGCGGTTCCGACTACGCCTGCGCGCTTGCGGCCACTACTGTCTCGCGCCTTAGCGCGAATGCCCGGCAGGTGAACCAGTTCGCGCTGCTGCCTTGTTTTCGGGGAAGCGCAGATGCGTGCATCGAGTTCTTCTCCTCAGCCTGGATAGGGGCGTTGACACCCGGCTTCGCTGAGTCGGTGGCGATGCAAAGCTGCTTCGTAGGCGATGCCGCGCAATGCACGACGACGTTGGAATTTGCGCGTCAACACGGCGCCAACGTCGACGTCGTCACGAAGCTCGCCGCCGACGCCCGCTCTTGCGCCGCGGGCATCTGCGGCGCGTGTGAAGCGAACACGAACGGTCAACGTCTCTGGCGCTATCCCCCGGCGCGCATTCGCGCCGTCCAGGAGGTTGTCGCCCAGCGCCTTGGAGCGTGTGAGCATGTCTACCCTCACGACACTGGCGGCCCGACGGTCGTGTCCGGCTACCGGCGGCTTGAGGTTGGCGCAGACGGCGTCGTGCTTCCTCTGGATTCGGCAGCTGACAGCGTGCCCACCACGTTTCAGAGTTGCCTCGAGAGCGCATACGTCGGTTTACAGCTCGGTCCCCCCGAAGCATGCGACGCAGGGGTTGCGTACATGCCGAGTATCTTCGTCATCAACTGATCGGCACGCTCGCTCGGTCGCGGGGCAGGTACGGCGACGTGCACGGCGCCCAACAGTCGCATGGCTGCAGAGGCCCGGCCGGTCGAGGCGACGCTCAGCGGCGCTTGCGTCCGTGGCAACATGAGCGCCGTGCCCCGCCGGTGTCGGCCGTGCTCAACATTCAGATTGCTGCGGTGCCACCCGCAACACCGCCAAGCACCCCGGCACCGCGCTCCGCCGGCGGGTGGCACCCGGTGGCGTTTCTGGAGCGCGCGGGCCTTGACGCGCGCGCAAGAAACGGCGCCGGGTGACAGGACCCGCAACGACGGCAGCCCTGAAGCGAGTCCGCTCCCGAGCTCGATCGCTCACTCTGCCGGCGTCGTGAACGTCGCCGGCGTCGCGGGCGGCGCCTGCTCGCTCTGGTGGTATTTCTTGATGCTCAGCTTGTCGATCCACGTGTAGGCGACCGGCACCACCAGCAAGGTCAAGAACGTCGAGGTGATGACGCCGCCGATGACCGCCACCGCCATGGGCACGTTGAACTCGGAGCCCTCCGCGTTCGACACCGCAGTCGGCAGCTCGCCGAGCACGATGGCCGCCGACGTCATCAGGATGGGCCGCAGCCGCACCGGTGCTGCCTCGAGCAGCGCGTCCACCGGTTGCTTGCCGGTGCGCTGGCGCACCTGGTTCGTGTAGTCGACCAGCAAGATGCCGTTCTTGGTGACCAGGCCCATCAACAAGATGATGCCGATCATCGCCGGCATGCCGATGGGCACATTGACCAGGAACAGCGCCGCGAGCGCGCCGATGATGGCGAGCGGCAGCGCCAGCATGATGGTGAAGGGGTGGACGAAGCTCTCGAACTGCGAGGCGAGGATCAGGTAGATGAAGATGACGCCGAGCCCGAGCGCGAGCAGCATGTTCGAGAAGGTGTCCTTCATGTCCTTGGCTTGGCCCTCGAACCGGTAGACGTAGCCGGCCGGCAGCGGGTTCTTGGCCAGCTCGCTCTCGATGTCGGTGATGACGTCACCAAGGGAACGGCCGCGCAGGTTGGACGTGACGGTGATGGCGCGCTGGCGCGCGTTGTGCGTGATGCTGGCGGGCGAGTCCGCTTCGACGACGTCAACCAGCTCGTCGAGCCGCACGAGCTGGCCCATGCGCGAAGGCACCGCGATCTCGCGCAGGCGCGCCAGGTTGTTCCTGTCTTGCTCGCGCAGGCGCACGCGCACCTCGATGTCGTCGCCGGCGTCGGGCATGGTGCCGACCACGTCGCCCTCGACGGCGAAGCGCAGCGCCTGCGCGGCGGAAGCGAACATCACGCCGCGATCGGCGGCGCGCGTGCGGTTGACGACGAAGCGCTGCTCCGGGCTGCCGGGGCGCGTGTCGATGCCGACGTCGGCGGTGCCGGCCACGCCCTTCACGAGCGCGAACACCTGGTGGCCGACGCGTGTCAGCTCCGCCAGGTCGGGGCCCATCAACAGGAGCTGCACCGGCTGCGGCTGCTGGATGGCGCCACCTTCGATGATGCCGGGGACGGCGAGCTTGGTGGTGACGCCCGGCAGGCCGGCGATGGCGGCGCGCGCGCCGTCCATGATGGTGTCGACGGTGGTGGTGCGGCTCGCCTTGTCGGTCGTGATCACCTGGATGGTGAACTTGGAGGCGTCACGGTCGACGCCCACGGTGGTGATGACGTCCGTGACCTCGGGCACCTTCTTGAGCGCCTGCTCGGCCCTGCGCGCGAGCGCGTCGGTCTCGGCGAGCGCGATGCCGGCGGGCGCCTCGAACTGCACGTTGAACTTGCCCTGGTCGCCCGGGCTCATGAACTCGGCGCCCATGAAGGGCACCAGCGCGATCGAGCCGAAGAACAGCAGCACCGCGCCGGCGATGGTGCTTTTGCGCCACGTGAGCGCGACCCTGAGGATGGCGCGGTACTCGTCGTCCATCCACTCGTAGAAGCGCGTCGGCGGACCGTAGAACCAGTGCGCGCGCATCTTCTCGTGGCGGTGCGGGTCGATGGTCTGCGCGATGCGCGCCGACATCATCGGGTCGAGCGTGAAGCTGACCACCAGCGACATCAGCACCGCGGCGGTCAAGGTCAGGCCGAACTGCTTGAAGAACAAGCCGACCATGCCTTGCATGAAGGCGACGGGCACGAACACGGCGCAGATGGTCAGCGTGGTGGCGAGCACGGCGAGCGCGATCTCGGAGGTGCCCTTGCGAGCCGCCTCGATGGGGTTCTGCCCCATCTCGAGGTGTCGGAAGATGTTCTCGCGCACCACTACGCTGTCGTCGATGAGCAGACCGATGGCCAACGTCAGCGCCAGCATGGTCATGATGTTGAACGAGAAGCCGAGCTGCCAGATGACGAAGAAGGTGGCGATGACCGACGACGGCAGCGAGATCGCCGAGATCATGGTGCTGCGCGCGTCGAGCATGAAGATGAAGATCACCATGACGGCGAGCAGGCCGCCGATGATCAGGTGGCTGCGCAGCCGTTCGATGTTGTTCTTGATGAACTTCGCCTGCTGGCTCGCCAGCGTCACGTGGATCGCGCTGTCCTGGCCCGCGGTGAGCTCGTCGATGCGCTTCACCACCGCGTCCGACACCGCCACCGTGTTGGCGCCGGCCTGCTTCATCACGTCGAACAGCACTGCCTGCTCGCCGTTGACGCGGGCGAGCGTGCGCACCTCGCTGTGGCCGTCGACCACGGTGCCCACGTCGCGCACCTTGATCTGGGTGCCGTCCGGCCGCGAGGCCAGCACCACCTCCTCCACGTCCTTGGGGGACGAGAAGCGCCCCGACGCCTTGAGCGAGAACTCCTTGCCGCCGAAGGTGAGCCGGCCGCCGGGCAAGTCGATGCTCTCGGCGTGCAGCACCTGCGCCACCATGTTGACCGACAGGCCGAGCGCTTGCAGCTTGTCCTGCTCCAGCTCGATCTGCACCTCGCGTTCGGTGCCGCCCCGGATGGCCACCGAGCCGACGCCCTCGATCGACTCGACCGCCGGCCGCAGCACGTCGTCGACCAGCCGGGTCAGCTCGATCTGGCTCCTTTGGGCGCGCACCGCGTAGGTGAGGATGGGCGCCGCCGAGGGGTCGAACTTCTGCACCAGCGGGTCCTTGACGCCGTCGGGCAGCGACGGGCGGATCGCCTGCAAACGATCGCGCACGTCGGTGCTCGACTCGAGCTGATCGGTCGAGAGCTTGAATTGCACCACCACCACGGAGACGGAGTCGCGCGAGAACGAGCGCACCAGGTCGACGCCGTTGATGGTGCTGACCGCGTCCTCGATGCGCTTGGTGACCTGCTGCTCCACCTCGGTGGGGCCCGAGCCTGGGTAGACGGTGGTGATCGCCACCACCGGCATGGTGACGTCGGGGAACAGATCGACGCCCAGGCGCGTGACCGCCAGGCCGCCCATCACCAAGGTGGCGAGGGCGGCCATGGTGGTGAACACCGGGCGATCGATGGAGACGTCGGAGATCTTCATGCGCGCGCTCCTCGCGGTTGGCCCGTCGCTCAGCTTCCCGGTGACAAGGTCACGCGCACGCCGTCCTTCAAGCCGGCGGGTCCGGAGACCACCACCTGGTCGCCGGCGGCGATGCCCTCTTCGATGATCACGTCGTCGTCGTGCTTGGCGCCCAGGCGCGGCCGCACCAGCACGGCATGCTCGTCCTTGATCAGGTACACGCCCACGTCGCCGCCGACGGACTGCACGGCCGACGACGGCACCACCACCATGTCGGCGGTGGAGCCGAACGCGATCTCGGCGCGCGCGAACATGTAGGGCAGCACGCCCGCCGGCTTGGCGAGCGCGATCTCGACGGCGCCGCGCCGGGTCTCCTGCTCCAGCGTGGGCGCGATGCGGCTGACCGTGCCCTCGAAGCTCTTGCCGGGCAGCTCGTCGACGGTGACCGACACCTTCATGCCCGGTTGGATGCGGGGCACGTAGCTCGCTGCCACTGTGCCTTCCAGCCGAAGCGACGACTGATCCTGCAGGGCAAACGCCGGCATGCCGGGGGCCGCCATTGCGCCGACATTGATCGACTTGCGGGTGATGACGCCGGCGAAGGGCGCGGAGATGCGCGTGTCGTCGAGCGCCTTTTGCACCAGGCCGAGGTTGGCCTCGGCGAGCGCCACCTGCGCCTCGGCGGCGCGCACGCCCACGGCGGCCAGGGTCTGCCCGCTCTCGGCTTGCTCGAAGTCGGCCTGGCTCATCGAGCCCTTGTCGTGCAGCGCCTTGGCGCGCGCGAAGCCGCGCACCGCGTTCGCCTCCTGCACCTTGGCCTGCTCGACGCCGGCGCGCGTCGCCAACAACTGCGCCTCGGCCTGCTTGACGCGCAACAGCACGTCGGTTTGCTCGACGGCGGCGAGCGACTCGCCGGCCTTCACGACGGTGCCGACGTCGACCCAGACGCGGGTGACGCGGCCCGGAACCTTGGGCAGCACCTGCACCTCGTTTTGCGCCCGGACGCTGCCGGTGATCTGCACGACCTGGGGCAGGTCCTTCTTTTCGGCGGCGATGGCGCGCACCGCGACCACGGTCTCCTTGTCGAGCGCGGCCTTGGCCGTCTCGTTGCGCTTCTTCGCTTGTGCGATACGCACGCCGAACGCGACCAACAGCCCGGCCGCGATCACCAGCGCGACGACGAGGGTGGTGCGGGACTTCTTCATCACGCACCTCCGGCGGCGCACAGGAACAGCGGCACGTCCTGGCCTACGCGGCACACCACCGGGTTTGGAGCATAGGTGCCGACGTCGCTGCAAAGATCCGGCGGCTCGACCAGGCAGCCCTCACACAGATCGAGGCCGAAGGTGGTGGGCAGCGCCTCGGCCTGCTCGGCGTCGACCAGCGGCGTCAGCGTGACGCCGAGCGTCTTGTAGTTGATCTTGTCGACGCCGAGCCCGCCGTCCGCCGCCAGCTTGACCGCGAGGCCACGTGGCACCAGCTCGACGCTCTCGACCACGCCGACGCGCACGTCTTCCTTCTCGCCCACGAGCAGCAGGTCGCCGGTGGGCGCGGTGCCGTCGTAGTCGGCGGCGTCGATCGAGCTGCCGTCGGGGATGCCGTAGCTGATGGCGAAGCCGTCGACGTGAGCATCGGCACCCGGCACCGAGACGCGCAGGTCGGCGAGGTAGGCACCGTGGAAGTCTTCGGTGGCGCCGACATCGAACAGGCCGCGCCCAAAGGCGGCAGCGCTCACGTCGGGTGCCGCGCACGTCACGGACATGCGCGGCGGCAGCACCTCCACCGAGACCTGGGGGCGGGCGCAGCCGGCGGTCAGCACGAGGGCGACGGGGAGAAACGAGAAGATGAGGCGCTTCATGGGCTTGGGTCCGAGCTGGGGGCCGACCGACGGATCGGTTGATCAGGTTGACGCGGATATTGGTTCATGACATGAACTATTGTCAATGACAACTGTTAGCGATCCGAAAGTGACTGGGCCGGAGCGCGACGCGCGCGTCCCCGAGCACGTTCGGGCGCTGGCAGATCGCCTCCACCAGCAGCTCCGCTCGCTCATTCGGCGGCACTCGCTGCGCGATCCGATCGGTCGCATCGCGCCCGAGCTGACCTCCGCCCAGGTCCACGCCGTCATCGCGCTCGGGCTCGACGAGGCGCCGATGTCGATGTCGGCGCTCGCCCAACGGATCGACGCCGCGCTGCCGGCCGTCACCGGCGTGGTCGACCGCCTCGAGCGCGACGGCTTCGTCGAGCGCCTGCGCGACGACAACGATCGTCGTGTGGTGCTGGTCGGGCTGACCGAAAAGGGGCGCGCCACCTCCCGACAGGCCGACGAGCACATGAGCACCATGCTGTGCCTGTTCCTCGCGGCGCTGCCCGACGCCGAGCGCGCCACCTTCGTCGACTCGGCCTGCCGCGCCATCAGCATCGCCTGCGGCGTCGGCAGCAAACCCCCGACCGACGCCACCTGAACCGCCATGCAGCACATCATCACCAAGGCGCTCGCCCTCGCCTCCGCCCTCTCCTTGTGTTGCTCGCTGCCCGCGCTGGCGCAGTCGCGCGGCGGCGGCGCCCCCGCGTCGGCTGCGGACTCACCCTCGACGCCGACCAGCGGCGCGCCGCGCGGCACCACCGGCCTGTTGGGCCTGCGCCCCGTCGACAGTCCGCCGCTCATCTCGCTCGCCGAGGCGTTCACGCTGGCCGCGAGCGAGAGCCTCGACCTGCGCGTCGCGGCCGCGCAGCTCGAAGCGAGCCGCGCCAACCTCACCAAGGCATGGGCGGTGCTCTTGCCCAACATCAGCCTGGGCGCCAACTACACCTTCAACTACCCCGAGCAGACCGCCGAGTTCGGCAGCGCCGAGCAGAACGCGCAGCAGGCCCTGCTGTTCAACTCCATCGCGGACATGACGGAGCAGTCGGCGGCGATGAACCCCGACCCGCGCGCACAGCGCGCCGCCGTCGAGCGCGCCGCCGAGCTGCGCAAGGCGGCCAACGACATCGCGCGCAGCGAGCCGATGGACATCACGCTGGCGCCGGCGCACGCCGTCGACGGCAACCTCACCTTCGCCATGCCGTTGTTCAACGGGCGCGCGTTCCCGCTGCTGCAAAGCGCCTACGGCGGCGTCGAGATCACGCGCCTGTCGGTGGAGCAAGCGAGGGCCGCCGTCTTGTGGGGCGCAGCGCAGGCCTACCTGCAGGCGGTCGCCACCAAGAGCATCGTCGCCATCACCGACGAGCAGGTGGCCTCCACCAAGCGGCACCTCGGGCTCGCCGTGCAGCGCCACGAGCAGGGCATGCTCACCACGCTCGCGGTCGAGCGCGCCGATCTCGAGGTCAGGAAGGCCGAGCAGCAGGCGCGACAGGCACGCGCGGGCCTGCGCGCCGCCAAGGCGGCGCTGGCCGGCATCATCAGGCGCAGCGACGACTTCGACGTCGAGGCGCCGCCGCCGGCGGCGGCGATCGAGAGCACCGCCGGCTTCGAGGAGCTGTTGGCGCGCGCCTACGGCCAGCGCCTGGACCTGCGGGTGCAGAAGGAGAGCCTGGCGCTCGCCGACCGCAGCCGCGCCGAGGCGTGGATGCGCTTCTTGCCAAGCTTCCAGCTGGTGGCGCAGGGCCGGTACACCTCGAACACCTCGGGCTTTTCCTCGAACCCGCTGGCCGGCGCCGTCGTGGTGCAGGGTTCCTTGCCCCTCTACGACGGCGGCATGACCTTCGGCAGCATCGCCGAGGCCGACGCCAAGGTGGGCGCCGAGCTGTTGCGCGTGCGCCAGCTCGAAGAGACCATCGAGCGCGAGCTGCGCGGCACGCTCGACGACCTCACGCTCAAGTGGGAGAACGTCGACACCACCGCCGGGCTCGCCGGCCTCGCGCGCAAGCAAGCGGAGAGCGCCGAGGAGCTGTATGCGCAGGGCCTGATGACCGAGGTCGAGCTGCGCGACGCGCGCTTCGGCCGCTTCGCCGCCGACGTCGACGCAGCGCGCGCCCGCCTCGAGCTCGAGCTGGCGCGCCTCGGCCTCGCCTACGCGCTCGGCGAGCTGCCACACGCCGCGCACGTCGGCGACGCGCCGCTCGCCCCCGTCAGCGACGCCGAGCGCGACGCGGCGCGCGCGACCATGGACAAGGTTCCCTAGCCGACCGACGGCGCGCTACCATCGGGCGGACTTGGAGGACTCGTGAGCCCCCGAACCCTCGCGCGCGCGCTGGCGCTCTTCCTGGTCGCCGCCTCGGCCTCCGGCTGCTGCCAGGCACTCAACACGTTCTGTAGCTGCGCCGACTGCCTGCTGTCGGGGCCGCGGCTGCCGGGCGCGGTGCCGCAGCGAGACGAGCCGCCGCTGCGCGAGGCCAAAGCGCCGGCGCCGCACGCCGCGTCGATGGGCTACTGAGCCGCGCGCTCAACCACGCCGAGCGCGCCCTGCTCGAGCACCGCGCGCCGGTAGTACTCCGCACGCGGGATGTCGCTCCTGCGTGCAGCCGCCAGCTCGCGCTCGACGGCCTCGACGAAGCGCTCGAGCGGCTGCGCGCCGACGAGCACGCGGCCGTTGACGAAGAAGGTGGGCGTGCCGCGCGCGCCGAAGCGCTCCGCCAACCGCTGGTCCTCGGTGATTTTTGCGCGGGCGCGCTCGCTCGACAGGCAGCGCGCAAAGCTCGAACCGTGGAGCCCGAGCAGGCTGTCGACGATCGCCGACGGCGGACGCACGGCGATCTCGCGCTGGTCGGCGAAGAAGCGATCGTGCGCCGGCCAGAACAACCCCTGCTCACCCGCGCACTCGGCGGCCACGGCCGCGTCGAAGGCGCGGGCGTGGAAGGGCAGCGGGTTGTGGTGCACGGCGATGCGCACGTCCTCGGGGTAGCGCTCGCGCAGCGCGGCCAGCGTGGTTTCGGCCCGACCGCAGAAGGGGCACTGATAGTCGGTGAAGGCGACGATGGTGACTGGCGCGTCGGCGGGCCCGCGCACCGGCGCGTCGCCCACCGGCACGGCGTAGACGGTCGAGGGTTCGGTCTCGCCCGGGCGCGCGGGCGGCTTGGGCGGCAGCGCCGGCGAGTCGATTCGTAGGCGCAGCTCGTCCATGTCGTCGCGCAGCGCCGCCAGGTCGCGCTCGACGTGCTGCGCTCGCGCGTTGTCCTCGATCACATGGTGGGTGGCGAGGAAGGCGGAGCCGCCGATGACTCCGACCAAGGTGACGGTCCAAGCGAGGGTGCGCAGCACGGGGCCTCCGGTGCGGGGGACGTACGGTTGCAAACGCACGAGCGCGCCGGACGATTTCCCCCGCCCGGTCCATCTTGCCGCGCTCGGATCACACGGCGTCGGTCGCCGCGGTGACGGGTTGCACGCGTGTGTGCGACGGTCGATGACGTCGCCATGCGCACTCAAGCCCTCGTCGCAGCGCTCGTCGCGCTACCGCTCTCGTCGTGTAGCGCCCTCGAAGGCGCCGTCGGCTTCCTCCGCGAGCCGACGCCGGACGTCGCGCGCGCGACCCAAACCGCAGGTGGCAGCGTGCGCGTGTCGATGCCCGGCAACTGGCGGGTCTCGCATGACACCGGCGGCAACGAGGTGGTCAAGATCCACACCATGACGATCGAGAGCTCGGGCTCCGCGCTCGCCACCGTGCAGGCGTTCACCCCGGCCATCGACCTCGATGCCGTGCAGTTCCTCAAGGACGTCGCCGACGGCATGCAGCGCGCCGTCGCCGACATGACCAAGGGCATGGCCGCGGCCGATGTCGGCCCCATGACGCGCGAGCGACGAGCGTTCCTCGGCGCCGAGCGCGAGGCGCTGCGCACCATCGTCACGCTCCACGTGCTCGGCGAACGCGTGCCGACCGCCGTCACGCTCTACACGGCGCGGACGCCGACCACGACCGTGACGCTCACCACCACCATCGCCGTCGAGGACGAAGCGCGCGTGGTGCCCGGCTTCGAGCTGATCGCGCGCAGCCTGGCGGTCGACGGCGTGCCGTCGCGGCCGTGACCCACGGCGAACGCCGGCCAATCTGTGCGCGGCCGCGCTAGTATGACCGATGGGCACGCGCGTCTCGGCGGGAGGCATTCGGCCGGTCAGCGGCGCTCACGCGCCGGTCGCGCCGCGCGTGGCGGCGAACCGCTCCGCAGGCAGTAGCGCGGCTGCGGCGGCCACTGCCAAGGCGCCGGCGAACCCCGGTGACGCGTTCGTCGGTGGCGCCGGCCTTCCGCCCTTCGCGTCGCACTACCGGCAGTCGAAGGAGGTCCCCCGGCTGCCCAAGGGCAAGCCCACGCTCGACACCTTCGACGAAGCGCAGGTGCAGGCGCTGCACCGGGCGTACTGGGGCGCGCCCGCGACCGCAGCGCTCGCCGACATGGCGGCGCTCGCCTTTCGCGACCCTGCGTTTCGTGGCCGCAAGATCGACGACGCCACCGAGCGTCAGGTCGGCAGGCTGATGGAGAAGCTGCCCGAGAGCTTCCCGTGGGGCTGGCGAAGCCGGGCGCTCGCCGCCACCTCGCACGTGCTGGTCGACGCCCTCGTGAAGGCCCCCATCGGGACCTCGGTAACGAGCATCCTCGAGGGTCTGCAGAAGAAGGACCCGGCGTTCCCCGGCCTGTCGGCGTTCTCCCGGGCCTCGCGCGAGGCGTGGGTGCAGGAGCCCGCGCGCTTCCCCTTCGTCGCTGCTTCGCTCGTCAACGAGGGCGGCAAGGGCGGCTTCCGCATCGAGGCCCGCGGCGCTGCCGCCGGCATTCGCCGCGACACGCAGGGCCGTTTCGCGATGACGGAGGAGCTCGCCAAGCAGGTCGGCAAGCTCGCGCAGTCGCCCGCCATCGACTACGGCTGGACGCGCGAGGACTTCTGCGCCTTCGTCGACCAGGAGCTCGGCGGCAAGGGCGCCTTCACCAAGTCCACCTTCCTCACGCTGCGCACCAGCTATCCAAAGCTCGTGCCCGACTATCTCGAGGTCCGCGCGGCGTCGCGCTTGCGCGTGGCCGAGGCGATCCACGACCTGTATGTGAACGGCGGCGTAACGACCGCGCAGGGCATGGTGGTTGCGCTGCACGAGAAGATCGGCACGCCGCTGTGGAAGACGTCGATGCTGACGTACCTCCGCTTGCAGCACCCCGAGCTCGTCCCCGACTTCAAGGCCGCCAAGGCCGAAGGCGCCTACGCCGACGCGCGTGCGCTGCTCGACGCCGTGCTGGCGGCGCCCGAGCAGTCCCGCCTCGAGGTGGGACGCGCGCTCGGCCACGACAAGCAGCGCGTCAACGAGCTGTGGCGCCTCGCGGGCAACCGTTGGCCCAACGAGGTGGAGAAGAGGACGCGCACGCCGTTCTCCGCCGAGGACATCCGCATGCTGCGGCAAGCGATCGCCGACGCGCCGCTCAACGCGACCATGCGCGATCTGCTCGACATCGTCGCCACCGAGCACCCGCAGCTCCTCGAGCGTCACCCCTGGGCCTCGCCCGAGTCGTTCTACCAGTGCGCGGTGGCGCCGCACGGCGGCTTCCAAGGCACCTGGCACCAAGAGCAGGAGCGTCGCTACCTCGAGCGCTTCGCTGACGTCGTCAAGCGCTCCCCGCAGGGCACGACGCTGCGCGAGGTCGTCAACCTGCTGCTCGATGAGCACGAGGGCGCCTACGGCATCTCGCAGGTCAACCGCATGCTCGCCGCCGCGCGCGGCGCGCACCCGCCGGCCCACCTGGCCTTGCTGGTTGGCCTCAAAGACAAGAAGGGCGCCTTCCCCTGGGAGAGCGCGCGCCTCGAGCTGACGCAGGCGCTCGCCAAGACGGTCGGTGCGGCCATCAAGCACCACCAGGGCATGGCGCTCATCGACATCGTGCGCACGCTGCGACGCGACCCGGCGTTCGCCAAGGAGCACCCGGCCTTCACCAACGAGACGGTGCACCACCTGCGCGCGCGGTTCCCCGAGCTCGTGCCCTACGTCGATGACGTCGCGCTCGGCCCCGACGAGCGTCGCATCGACGCGCAGCGCCGCGCGCTCGCCGACGTGGCGAAGAAGGTCGCGGCCAAGGCCGCCACCTTCGACGGGGCGCGCGGTCTGACCATCTCGGGCCTGGCGCGCGCCACCGGCGTCGAGCCGCACCGCGTGCTCGCCGCCATCCGTCAGTGCCCCGAGCTCTTCCCTTGGTACAAGGAGCGCCCCGCGGGGACGACCGACCTCTACCTGGCGACGCGCGTCGCACATGCGATGGAGCTGGCACCGCTCGGCACTACCCTCGAGCAGATCGTCGACGATCTGCGCGCCGACAAGAAGCTGCGCGCGCGTTACCCCGCCTTCAACTACCACACGGTGACGAGGCTACGAGAGCGCTACCCCGAGGTGGTGCCGGCCATCCACGTGAAGAACCAGATCTTGCGCTCCAAGCACATCGTCGACGCCGTGCGCGCGGCCGATAAGGGCACGCCCTGGGCCAAGATCTACGACGCGCTCACCAAGGCGCACCCGGGCGGCTTCCCCGAGGTGATGGCGGACGAGGCCTACGTCAAGGCGCTGTGGAGCAGCGATCCGAAGCGCTTCCCGTTCACCTCGGCGCTGGCGACGCGCGCGGGCGGCTTCAGCCTGACGGGGCGCGGCGAGAAGGTCGCGGCCGACGCCGCCAGCGACGCGGCGCTCGCGACCAAGCTCGCCAAGCTCGAGACCGTCCCTGATCGCCTGCCGGTCATCGACAAGCTGGTCGCGGGCATCAAGGGCAAGCCGTTCGAGGACACCGAGATCCTCGCCATCCAACACCTGCTCGGCGCGCAGGTGACGATGTTCGATGCCGCGCGCAAGCTCGGCATGGCGCCCGGCCGCTCTACCATCGTCGCCATCCCCTACTCGGTGAGCGAGACGGTGGTCGAGACGCTCGAGGACAAAGGCTTCGACGTGCGGGTGCCGCCGCTCGACCTCGAGGCCTGGTACCAGATGGTCAAGGAGGCGATGGAGGAGCGCATCGCCTCCGCGCTCGAGCACGGCCGAAAGATCGTGGTGTTCGACGACGGCGGCCTGGTGACGATGATGCTCGAGCGTTACCCGCACCTGGCTGAGCACGCGCACCTGTTCCGCATCGTCGAGCAGACCCGGCGCGGCATCACGGTCGCCGACGGCGTCGCCTTGCACACCCCGGTCGTCAACGTGGCGCAGAGCTGGGCCAAGTATGTCGAGGGACCGATGGTGGGCGGCCGCGTGCAGCAGAAGCTGATGGAGCGCCTCGCACGGCTCGGCATCGACGGCATCAAGGGCAAGCACATCGGCGTCAACGGCTACGGCTCCATCGGCGCGCCCACGGCCCGCTTCCTGCGGGAGCACGGCGCCATCGTCACTGTGCTCGACCTCGACGAGGACGCGCGCAAGCGCGCGAAAGCGGACGGCTTCGACGTGGTCGACGGCAACGACCCGAAGGCGCGCGCGAAGTACTTCGGCAAGCAGGACATCCTGGTCGGCTCCACCGGCCGTTGCTCCATCACCGCCGCCGACCTGGCGCACCTGAAGGACGGCGCGGTGCTCGGCAGCTCCTCGTCGAAGCTGGTCGAGATCGACGTCGAGGAGCTGGCCAAGCTCGCCAAGAAGGGGCGCATCGAGGTGGTCGACGCCGAGTCGTTCCCACCGACGGTGCGCTACCACTTCAAGGACGGACGGACCATCGACCTGCTCGCCAGCGGCTTCCCGATGAACTTCGATGGCGGCGTCGAGGACGTCGCGAGCGAGCGCATCCAGCTCACGATGGGGCTGATGCTCGCCGGCGCGCTGCAGGCCGCGGGCGTCTCGGCCGCGGGCCTGCATCGCCTCGATCCGAGCATTCAGCTCGACATGATCGGCACCTTCCATGACGACGTGGGCGAGCGCCTGGGCGGCAGCGCGGTCGCCGAGGCGATGTCCCTGGCCCGCACCCACCTGGTCGAGCTCCAGCGGCGGCACGGCGCCCGCGAGCACGACCTTCGCCACCGCCGCTGACGAGGTGGCCTGCCCGGTGCCTGCGGAATCCGCTATGGCACCCGCATGGCGACTGCCAGCGCCAGCCCGCTCCATCGCGTCTTGCACGCGGCCGCGCTCCTCGTCGGCGTCGGCAGCGGCTGTCCGACCGTCACTGTGCTCGACGCCGGCGTGCTCGACGCCGGCGTGCTCGACGCCGGTGTGGTCGATGACGCGGGACCGCACGACGCGGGTGAGGACGGCGGTAGCGACGCGGACGCCGGCATCGACGATGGCGGCGCGGACGCGGGCGACGAGGACGCCGGCCCCGCCGACGCCGGCGCCCCCGACGCGGGCTGCGGCGCCGCCGGGCCTGCTGTGCCCTGCCCGGGCTGCTCGGCCCCGGCGGGCGCCATCGTCGATCTCGGCGGCTTCCAAAGCACCAGCGCGCCCGAGGCCCCACTGGTGCGCACCGACGGCGAGCGCGTGCTGTTGTTCTCCGACAGCCCCGAGACGCCCACCACCAGCGGGCTGTTGCTCAGCGCCGTGGTGCCGTCCGGCTCCGCGCGCGTCGTGCTCTATCACGTGAACGGCTACGCCGGCGGCGACAAGAAGGTCAGCGTCGTCGTCGAAAACGACGGCGCGGCGGCGGTGTCGGCGCACCTCGAGCGCTTCGCGGTGCCACCACCTTCGACCAGCTACGTCGCGCAGGGCCAGGCCGCGGTGCGCGACTTCCTCGGCGCGGCCAACGCCGCCGACAAGACCATCCCGGCCATGGGCGCGGCGCTCTTGCTGGTCGAGAACCTGGACGCGATCGCGGTCGCGCCCGGCGAGCTGCTGCACGCCATCATCGATGTCCGCTTCGACGGCCCGGTGCGCGTGCGCGTGGTGATGCTCGACGCCACCAGCGACACGCTCGCGAGCTACGCGAGCCTGGCGGCGCTGCCGCGCGACGTGCACGACCGCGGCAGCTTCGCCGGCGCCGATCGGCGGCTCGCGCTCGACGGTTGCGCGTGGTCCGATGGCGCGCAGCGCGTGCGCGTCGGCGCAGACACCTTGCTGCTGCCCGATCCGCGCGGCGTCGACGAGCTGACCGGCAGCAGCGCGGTGCTGCGCGGTCACTACGGCACGCTGGTGAGCGTGGCGTTGCCGATCACCGCCGTCGACCGCGCGGTGCTGCTGGTGCCGCGCGCCGGCAGCTACGCCGGTGCCGCGCGTGTCACCGTCGGCGCCGGTGCGCCCGTGGTCGTCGACCTGCCGGCGGCCGGCAGCCTCGACAGCAACACCACGGGCGCCCTGCTCGGCCTCGTGCCCGCGGGCGCCGAGGCGCTCATCGAGACCATGCCCGCCGGCGGCAGCAGCCTGCCGGTCGACCTCGTCGTGCTGCCGCTGCCGTGAGGCGGGCGCGTATCACGGTGACAAGCCCACCACGCCGAAAACCCTGTGCCGCGACACGATGGGCTCAGGGAAGCGCGCCGCGAGCAGCGCCTGCAGCTCCCCGTCGAACGCGGCGAGCTGTTGCGGCGGGAGCGTCAGCACGCCGTTGCACGCGCGGAAGCGCCCCCGCCACCCCTCCTGCGTGAACGTCACGGGGACATCGAACTCGAACGTCGCCACGTCGCCAAAGCCGGCCTGGCGCAGGTCCTCCGCCCACTGCGGATGCCGGCCGTCGCTGCCCGCCATGCTCCAGGTGGGGTTGTGCTGGAGCACGAGCTGCTCGGTGGCCTCGCCCACCGTCCCGGGGTCGGGCAGGTACGAGAAGTGCGCGATCAGCGCTCGGCCGCCGGCGCGAAGCACGCGGCGGCACTCCGCGGCGGCGCGCGCCCGATCGAACCAGTGCCAGCACTGGCCCGCGCTGACGACGTCGAACGCGCCGTCCGGTAGGCCCGTCGCCTCCGCCGTGGCGCGCAGCCACTGCACGGACAGGGCCCCGGCGCGCGCGAGCGCGGCGGCCTCGGCCAGCATCTGCTCGGACGGATCGAGACCGACCACGACTGCGCCGCGCTCCGCGAAGCCGCGCGCGAGCGTGCCGGTGCCGGTGCCGATGTCGAGCACGCGTTGGCCGGGCACGCCGAGCCCGAGGCGTTGCAGGTGCGCGAAGAACACGGGCGGGAAGCCGGGCCGGTGCTGCGCGTAATCCCTGGCGGTGCGCCCGAAGTCCACGGTGGGTCCGTCGTGCTGATCCATCGGGCGGTTCTAGCAGGTCATCGACGAGGAACCTGCTACGGGCTCGCCGCGATGTCCTCGGGGACGATGGCTGCGTCCTCGACGAAGACCCCAAGCTCCTCGAGCGGCGCCACATCGTCGTCGGTGACCGTGACGGTTAGCAAGTCGGCCACCACGCAGCTCGCCCCCGCCTCGAGCGCCAGCGTGGCGTCGTGCGGCAAGACGAGCGGATCGAGCGAGATCTCGCCGCTGCGCGCCGGCACCTTGATGATCAACCCGCCGTCCTCGGGCGTGATCGCCTCGGTGTAGCCGTACAGCAGCGCGCCGCCGTCCTTGGTCAGCGTGACCGAGGGATAGGTGTCGGCGTCTTGCAGATCGTTCACCGGGTTGTCGTGGCCGCCGAAGGTGAAGGCCCACTGCACCAGGCCGGCGGCGTCGAGGCCGGCGAGGTACCAGTCGTGCGTTGCCTGCACGCCCGACCAGTTGCCGGCGACGAGGAAGCCCGAGGTGGGCAGCTCCACCATCGAGGTGAGCGTGGGTCCGAGCTGTGCGTCGTCGACCGAGCGGTGGCTAGCCGCGAAGGGCACGCTGCCGTCGGGCTTGATGCGCACCACGGCGCTCTCGTTGCCCCACGCGAGGATGGCGCCGCCCGCGAGCACGTCGCCGTTCTGCGCGCGCTGCGCGGAGGTGAGCCAAAGCCGATTCTCGGACGAGTCGTCGCAGTCCTGCGCGACCAGGTGCGTGGCCCACACGAGCGCGCCGGTCTCGTCGACGCGCACGGCCGCGCCCTTCTCGAGCGAGCCCGCCACCTCGTAGCTGTCGCCGACCAGCAGCACGCCGTCGGCGTCGGCCACGAGCGCGCGCGTGGTCAGGTGAAGGCCCGGTACGGCGATGCGTCGCGACCAGGTGACCGCGCCCGCCGCGTCGAGGTGCAAGAGCCAGGTGTCGTGCAGGTAGCCCTCGCTGTAGCTCTCGCCGACGTGGCCGACCAGGTAGAAGCCGCCCGCGCCGTCGCGCACCAGATCGGTGAAGCGCAGCCAGACCTCCTTGAAGGGCTCCCTCATGAAGCGACGCGACCACAGTACGTTGCCGGCGAGGTCGAGGCGCAGCAGCGTGTAGGGGTAGGCCGCGACCAGCATGGTGCCGTCGCTCATCGGCGCGGCGCGCGACAGCAAGAGCTTCGGCTCACCGATGTCCGGCCAGAAAGGGACATCGGCGGTGTAGCGCTTGGCCCACGCCACGGAGCCGTCGGGGTTCATGGACACGAGCGCGTCGGCGTCGGAGCCGACCTGCCAGAATCGCCCGTCGAAGGTGGGCACGAGCGCGCTCCACTCGGCCTGGGCGCCGGGGCCTTCGATGGGCATGCCGTCGACCGTGCCGGGGAAGACGCGCGCGAAGCGGGTGAACTGCGGGTCCTGGAAGGCGGCGAGGTCGGAGCTGCCGGCGGTGGCGCTCGGCGCCCCGTTGTTCGGCAGCGGCAGGCAGTCGCCGGAGTCGAACTCAGCCTCGAGGAGCTGGAACGGCTGCTGCTCGTCGATGAGCGTGAAGCCCGGCAGATCCTCGAAGCCGACGAAGACGCCCACCGCGCCGCCGACCGTGCCGAACAGGCGATAGCAAGGGCTCTGATCGCGATCGACCTCGAGGCGCGCGCCGACGCTGAGCGCGGCGGTGGGGCCGATGAAGCCGTAGAGCAGCACGCTCAGCTTGGGACCGACGGCGAAGGAGGTGTTGGCGGCGAGCACAGCGTCGACGTTGCCGGCGGAGAACTCGTAGTCGAAGTCGGGACCGTCGAGGTCGATGCCGCTCTTCGACGACACGCTGATGCCGCCAGACGCAGTGGCCGCGCCGCTCATCTCGAAGGAAAATTGGCTCGTGCCCTCGCCGTGGAAGGTGGCCTCGACCGTGATGCTCGGGAGGAAGACCAGCGGCGGATAGACGATGGGCGGCAGGTCGTGCTGGTAGACCGGCAGCTTGGCGTCGTAGCCGAGGAAGGAGACGCCCTGCAGCGCCAGCGTGGCGTCGGCGCCGGCGGCGAAGGACAACCCCGTCGTCACCTCGGGCAGGAAGTCCTCCGGGTCGCAGGAGAAGTTGCCGGTGAGCACCTCTTCGAGGCAGTCCTCGAACGCGTCGATGCCCGACTGGACGGCGTTCCAGTCGAAGCTGATGGTGAACACGTAGTCGAGCCCGCCGTGCAACGCGCCGTCGGCGTAGACTTGGTCGTCCGTGGTGTTGGGGTCTTTGTCGACGTCGTAGAGCGGCTCGTGCAGTGGGTAGGTGATGCCGCCGCCGCCCGGCACGGTGAGTGCTTGCTCGAAGCGGTTCACGTGGGTGGGCTCGACGTCGTTCGGCGTCGTGCTGGTCAGCCGCACATCGAGGCGCTTGAAGGCCATCTGCACCGGCGCTGGCAGCGTGTGCACGATCAGGCCAGTGGCATCCTCCTCCGTCGAGGTCACGAAGCGCAGCAGCCCGTGGGGCGCGACCTCGGTGGACTCGGCCACGATGACATCGAGGCGGGCGACGTCAGCCAACACCGCCGGCGTGCCGTCGAAGCGGAGCGTGCCGTCCGCCTCGACGGCGGCAAGCGATGCCAGGTCTGCGCCTTCCAGCACACGGGTGGTGTCAAAGGGCTCCCACTCGACGTGATCCTCCTCGGCGGGCGGCAGTGGCGGTTGTTCGCAGGCACAGCCCGGAGCGAGCGAGGCGACGGCGGCAACCGCGACGAGGAAGGTGTTGCGCAGCATGGAGGCTCCGGACATTCGGCCACTCCATCGGGTTTGCAGCAAGCGCGCCAACGGGTGACCGGCGGCCGATCGCCGCGCGTCGCCATCGACGGGGCGTTGCGGGGCAGGATGGACCGGCCGTAGTCTGCGCGCGCCAACCGGGGGTTCCCCATGCGTGCGCTCGTCGTCTCCGTGCTCGCTCTCACGCTGTTCGCCTGCGGCAACGTCGAGGAGAAGAAGAAGAAGAAGGAGCAGGATACCAAGGCCATGATGGAGGCCGAGACCAAGGCGCGCGACGAGGCGGACGCCAAGGCGGCCAAGGCCGCCATCGAGAAGGCCACCGGCGAATGCGACGCCAAGAAGGCCGACGGCTGCCTGGCGCTCGGCCGCATCCACTTCGACGGCAAAGGCGTACCGAGGGACGCCAAGCTCGGCGTCGGCTTCTTCATGAAGGCGTGCGACCTCAAGTCGAAGGACGGCTGCCGCTCCTGGGCGATGCAGGAGACCGACGGCAAGGCGAAGCTCAAGGCCCTCACCGCGCTGTGCGACCTCGGTGACGCCGACGGCTGTATCCAGGGCGCCGCCCTCGCCGACGAGCTGGTCAAGGCCGGGCAGCTCGAGGAGCCAAAGAAGCTCACTGACCGGCCCGCGCTACAGTTGTTGGCCAAGGCCTGTGCGGCGGGCGGCGCCATCGGCTGCACCGCGCGCGGCGTGGCGCTGATCAACGACGACCCCAAGCTCGCCGTCGACGCGCTCACCAAGGGCTGCGACCTTGGCGAGCCCACCGCATGCCTTCAGCTCTCCCTCATGCTCGCGGAGGGCAAGGGCGTGAAGAAGAAGGACCCGGACAAGGCGGCCGCAGCCAAGAAGAAGGCGTGCGACGCCGGCTTGAAGGACGCCTGCTGAGCGTCTGACGACGGCAGCTACACCGGCAGCGCCGGTGGCCGCCAGCCGCCGAGCGCCTCCTCGAGCGCGATGGCGCACGCGATGGTCGCGGCGTCATTGCCCGAGCGCGCCACCACCTGCACGCCTTGCGGCAGCCCGGTGCCGTCGAGCCCCACCGGCACCGCCGTGGCCGGCGTCTCGAGGATGTTCCAGATGCCGGGCAGCGCGAAATCGCCCGCGCGGCGCAGCATCTCGCCGTGGCGCGGCGCCGACACCGTGAAGGTGGGCGCGAGGATGACGCCCTGCTCGCCCAGATCGGCGGCCAGGCGCACGCGCAGCGCGTTGGCGCGCTGGTAGCCGCCCTTCATGACGTCGACGAGCGACGACACCTTCTCGATCGCCAGGAAGGCGAGCGCGGGAAAGGTGTGGATGGAGCGGCCGAGCGCGAGCTTGAGCAGCTCCCTGCGCACGCCGATGCGACCGCCGAAGCCGAGCCAGTGCTCGAAGGTGGTCTCGGCGGTCACCTTGAGCGAGTCGCCCCACATCGCCACCGCCTGTGACAGCTCGGGCCAGGCGGCTTCGACGACGCGCGCGCCGCGCGCCTGCAGGGCCGCCGCGGCGCGCGCCACCGCGGCCTTGAGCGCGGGCGCGACCGTGAAGCCCTTGACCTCGCTCAAGACGTGCACGGTGAGGCGCTCGACGCGCACGTCCGCCGGGTCGCCGAGCTTCATGCCGTCGCAGCCCGGGTCGACGCCGTCGGGCCCTGCGATCACGGACAAGATCGGATGAAGGTCGCGCGCGCTGCGCGCGAGCGGGCCGACCGCCACGAAGCGCGCGGCGCGCGGCGACGGGCCGGGCACGTGGTTCGTCGTCGGCACCAACCCTCCCGATGGCTTGTGGCCGAAGATGCCGCAGAACGACGACGGCACCCGGATGGAGCCGCCCGCGTCGGTGCCGAGGCCGAAGGGCGAGGCGCCGGCGGCGACGATGGCGGCCTCGCCGCCCGAGCTGCCGCCCGAGGTGCGCGTCGGGTCGTACGGGTTCGAGGTGCGGCCGAACACGCGGTTGTCGGTCTCGAGCCACATGGCCAGCTCGGGCACGTTGGTGACGGCGAGGCAGATGCCACCCGCGGCGATGACGCGGTCGACGGTGGGCGCAGAGCACGGCGCCACCACGTGCCGGCGCAGCACCGAGCCCGCGGTGTGCGGCAACCCGCGCACGCCGAGCGACTCCTTGACGGTGAAGGGCACGCCGAACAGCGGCGGCAGCGACGCGCGCCCTGGCCGCGCGAGCTGCTCGGTCATGGCGCGGGCTTCGGTGCGCGCGTCGTCGAACCGGTTGGCGACCACCGCGTTGATCACGGGGTTCCAGCGCAGCACCGCGCGAATATGCGCATCGACCAGCTCGAGCGGCGTCACCTCGCGCTCGCGCACGAGCTGCGCCAGGCGATGAGCCGGCAGGCGCAAGACGTCGACGCTCACGGCGTGAAGCACACCGACGGGTGCGGGGCGCAGCCGTCGGCGGCGCAGGCGCCGGTCTGGCATTGCTCGTCGTCGGTGCAGGGCTCGCTCTGCGCGTACAGCGGCGCGCAGGTGCCATCGTCACACCAGCCGGAGTCGCACGGAGCGCCGGGCCCGCACGTGCCGCCAAGGCCGACGGCGGCGACACACACGCCGCCGAGGCAGCGGCTGGCGTAGGGGCAGCGCGTGGCGAAGTCGCACGGCTCGCCGACTGTGGTGTAGCTCGGTCCAACGCAGGTCGCATCGGTGCAGGTGGTGCCGAGCACGCAGCGGTCACCGGTGCCGCAAGCCTCGCCCGCTGGCTTGCGCGCGGCGCACAGGCCCTGTTCGTTGCAGAAGCTGTCGGCGCCGCAGGTGACATCGGCGCCGCTGCAGCTCTCGCCGTCTGCGACCACCGTCGTGCACCTGCCGCACAAGGTCAGGTCGATGACACAGAGCGTGCCCGGTGCGCAGGTGAAGGTCTCGACGTCGAAGCCGCAGGGCGCATCGGCCGGCTGCGTGCCCAGCCACATGGCGCCGCACGGTCCCTGCAGCTCGAGCTGCACCTGGTCGCAGGCCGCGCTCTCGAGGTGCGCGCGACATTGCCCGACGCCCGCCGACGACAGCGTCAACAGCCCGGCCGCTTCGAGCGCCGCGTAGCTCGGCTCGTAACGCGCGTTGCACGCCTCGAGGAACACCGGCCGACACGCGGCCTCGTCGGCCACGGCCATGCGGCCGCAACGCAGGTAGAACGCGCAGAAGAAGTCGACGATGTCCTCGCAGTAGCCGTCGGCGCCGGTGCTGCCGGCATCGACGGGGTCGGCGCCCGCGTCCGGTTCAGGGTTCGCCGGGGGACAGGCCGCCATCGCCGGCACCAGCGCCAGCAGCGCGAGCGAGGCGGCCGGCGCGAACAGGACAGCGGGAGTGGCGCTTCGCATCGGTGGCGACGTTGCGCCGCGATCGTCGTTACGCAATCCCCATCGGCAGACCCACGGGCGCGAGCCGGCGTATCGTGGGGCGTGGACCTCGGCTCCAAGAACCGCCTCATGCCCCGCCACGCCACGCTGTTCTCCGGCGAGGGCCTGTTCGCGCGCCTGGCACGCGCGACCTGTGCCGCCGGCTGCCTGCCCCGCAAGGAGCTGTACGAGGCGTGGGAGATGGCACGGCGCGTGCGCCGGCGCGTACGCGGCGGGCGCGTCATCGACTGGGCCTGCGGCCACGGGCTGCTCGCGCACGTCATGCTGATCCTCGACGACAGCTCGCCCGGTGCCGTCGCCTTCGACACCAAGCTGCCGCCGAGCGCCGAGAAGCTGCAGTACGCGCTCGTGAACGCCTGGCCACGCCTCAAGGACAAGGTCTCGCTGGTGGAGGCGACGCAGGGCCCCGCGCTCAAGGCGGGCGACGTGGTGGTGTCGTGCCACGCCTGCGGCGGCCTCACCGACGAGGTGCTGCATCGGGCGGCGGCCGCGCGCGCCTTCGTCGCCGTGCTGCCCTGTTGCCACGACGTCGGCTCCTCCGACGACGGCGGGCTCGCCGGCTGGCTCGACGGGCCGCTCGCCATCGACGCCACGCGCTGCGCCCACCTGCGTCAGGCGGGTTATCGGGTGTCGACGCACCAGATCAAGAAAGAGGTGACGCCGAAGAACCGCCTGTTGATCGGCATCCCCGAGGAGCGCGCCGGCGCTTGAGCCCGTGGCCGACGGGCAGCGGTCGCGCTAACGGGGCGCATGACGCCGCTCACGCTCATCGTCGCGCTCGCCACCGCCACCCCGAACCCACCGCCCGCGGCGTCGAGCTACGCGGGCCACGGCGCGGACAGCGTGCCCGCAGAGGTGCTCGAGCGCTTCCGCGCGCCCGCGCTGGCGCGCGAGGTCTCGCTGCGCGTGCAAGCCATGCTCGACGTGCGCGCGCCCTCGGGCGGCCTGCTCGCGCCCGACGGTAGGAGCATGTTCGTCACTTGGGGCGTCACCGGCGTGCGCCAGGTGTGGCGCCTCGACGGTCCGATGCGCTTCCCGGTGCAGCTGACCGGCGGCGAGGATCCCACCTCGCTGGTCGATGTCACCGCCGACGGCACCACGCTGGTGCTGCAACGCGACCGCGCCGGTGAGGAGAACCCCGGCCTCTACCTGCAGAGCGCCAAGGGCGGCCCGCTCGTCGTCATCAAGCACGAGCCCAAGGTGCAGACCCAGGCCCAGCTCGTCACCGACGACGGCAAGTACCTGTACTTCCGCGCCAACGACAAGAAGCCCGACAGCTACGCGCTCTACCGCTTTGTGTTCGCCACCAAGCAGATCGAGCCGGTCTTCGCGCAGGACGGCTTGTGGTCGATCGCCGGTCGGCTCGACCGCGAGCGGCGCCTCTTGCTCGCGCTGGCCGTCGGTTCGAACCAGCAGGAGATCTTCGAGCTCGACGAGACGACGCACACCTTGACGCCGCTGTTCGGCCAGGGCGAGCACGAGGACTACGAGGTCGGCTACGGCGCCGGTGGCGACGTCCTGGTGCTCACGCCCAAGCTCTCGGAGTTCCGCCGCCTCTATCGCTTCGATCGCAAGCTGCACGCCTTCACCGCCATCACGCCCGAGCTGTCGTGGGATGTCGACTCCTTCGCGGTGTCGCGCGACGACCGCTGGCTTTTCACCCGCATCAACGAGGGCGGGCGCACGCGCACGCGCCTGTTCGACGCGCGCTCCCTCAAAGAGGTGGGGCTGCCGCTGCTGCCGCCCGGCGACCACGTGGTGCTCGGTCCCGCGGGGCGAGTGAAGAACGCGGCCGTGCTCTCCGTCGACACCGGCACCGCCCCGGCCACCAGCGCGGTGCTCGACCTCGGCACCAAGAAGCTCACCACCTGGCACGTGCCGAGCGCGCCCGAGGTCGAGCTCGCGTCGTTCGTGGCCGTCTCCGTCGAGGAGTACCCGGCGCGCGACGGCACCAGAATTCCGATGCTGGTGCGACGCCCCGCCACATGCGCCAAGGCGAGCACCCCCTGCCCGGTGATCGTCGACTTCCACGGTGGCCCCGAGGCCCAGGCCACCACCGGCTTCTCGCCGCGCGCGCAGCTCTTCGTCGACGCCGGCTTCATCCACGTGCAGCCGAACGTGCGCGGCTCCGACGGCTACGGCAAGAGCTGGATCCACGCCGACGACGGCGCCAAGCGGCTGCAGGTCATCACCGACATCGAGGACGCGGCGCGCTTCGTGCGCGCGAGCTGGGGCAAGGGCGGCAAGGCGCCCAAGGTCGGCATCTTCGGCGGCAGCTACGGCGGCTACTCGGTGCTGATGGGCATGACGCGCTTCGCCGGCGCCTACGACGCCGGTGTCGACGTGGTGGGCATCTCGAGCCTGGTGACCTTCCTCGAAAACACGGCGCCGTACCGCCGCGCGCTGCGCATCTCCGAGTATGGCGACCCGGTGGCCGATCGCGCCGCGCTCGTCGAGCTGTCGCCCATCACGCACGTCGGCAAGACCACGGGCCCGGTGTTGTTGCTCCAGGGCGCCACCGACCCGCGCGTGCCGGTGGAAGAGGCGATCCAGATGTACGACGCCATGCAGGCAAAGAAGCTGCCGGCACAGCTCATCATCTTCCCCGACGAGGGCCACGGCGTGCAGAAGCGCGTCAACCAGGTGCAGCTGCTCGGACACGCCATCGCGTTCTTCCAGAGACACCTGGTTGCGCCCTGAGCAGGCGCCGATCGGCCTCGCTAGCATCGCTCCATGGCGCTCGAGCCGACCAGCCCCTTTGCCTTCGGTCACGACCCGGTGGCATCGCCGCCGCCCGCGCCATTGTTCTCGCCCGAGCAGATCGCGGGCGCGACGTTCTTCGCCACGCCGGTCGCCGGTGCGCTCTTGGTCGCGTGGAACCTGCGGCGGCTGCACCGGGGCGGCGCCGTGCTCGCCCTCGCGCTCGGCGTCGGTGTCATCGGCGTCACGCTCTGGCTCGACCTGGTCTGGTCGGGCGCCGTCTGGTGGCTCGCGGTGCCGGCATGGACGATGGTCTTCGGCGCGGGCAGCAACGCGCTCTTCGGAAGGCTGCTGGCGCAGGCAGGCAGGCGCTCGCCCTTCACCGCGCTCGCCGTCTGCGTCGCTACCGTGCTCGCGCTCGGTGCCGCCGGCGCCGGCGCCACGCGGCTGGCGCCGCGCGCGGTACCGACCATCGCCGAGATCCTGTTCGACTGGACCGGCGTCGGCAGAAGCCAGGTGCGCTGGGCCGACGGCGGCACGCGCGAGGACGCGCTGCGGGTGGGTGGGGCTATCGAGCGCGCCGGCCTGCTGCGCGACGACCTACGCCTCGCGTTGACGGTGGCGCGCGATGGCGACCGCCTGGTGCTGCGCATCCGACTGCCCGACGCCTCGCCCGAAGCCGTCGCTGCCGCGCGCATGCTGACGCGCGCCGTCGCCGACTACCTCGAGCCCGCAGAGTGCGTCACCGGGCGCATCGTCAACCCGGGCGGGGCCACGCTCGCCGAGGGGACGAGCTGTCGGTGATGGCGTCGACGTCGCCGCCTGCCTTGCTGGCTCGATGCCGACCGGCCTAAGACGAGCGCTTCCCCAGGATCGGGAGCGCACGGGTGACGCTGCTCGCCATGATGTCCCTGTTGGTCGCCTCCGTGCGCGGCGCGCTCGGCGCCCGCGGCGCGGCGCGCGACGTGCTGCGCCGGGCGTCGTTTCGTCAGATCCTGTTCACCGGCATCGAGGCCATCCCGGTGGTTGGCCTGCTTGCCGCTACCGTCGGCGTGCTCGTCATCGTGCAGTCGGCCACCAGCCTGCCCGACATCGGCCAAGCGGAGTTCATGGGCCGACTGCTGGTGCTCCTGATCGGCAAGGAGCTCGGGCCGGTGCTGGTGGCGTTCGTGGTGGCCTCGCGCTCGGGTGCCGCCATCGCCGCCGAGCTGTCGACCATGAAGGTGCGCGGCGAGATCGAGGGGCTCGTCGGCGTCGGCGTCGACCCGCTCGCCTTCCTGGTGTTCCCGCGCGTGCTCGGCGTCGCGGTGGCGGTGGCGAGCCTGACGGTGGTGTTCAACGTGGTGGCTTTCTTCGCCGGTTTCTCGTTCGCCGCGATCTCGCGCGAGTCGCTCACCCTGGTCGGCTTGTTCACCACGCTGTTTCACGCGCTCACGCTCGGCGACATCGCCACCTTCGTGCTCAAGAGCCTGCTGTACGGCACCGCCATCGCCGCCATCTGCGCGCACTATGGCCTGTCGGCGGGCGCATCCAGCACCGACGTGCCGCGCGTGACCTTGCGCGCCGTAGTAGCCGCGCTGGTGGCGTGCGT
This sequence comes from Deltaproteobacteria bacterium, assembly GCA_016177705.1. Classification (GTDB taxonomy): domain Bacteria; phylum Myxococcota; class UBA727; order UBA727; family VGSZ01; genus JACOUT01. The sequence goes on along the minus strand of JACOUT010000004.1, from coordinate 165,891 downwards.
GGTGGTCGAGGTGGTGGTCACCGCGCTCACCATCGACGTTGGCGCCTTGATTGGGTGACGTCGTGTCCTTCCTTACCGTCGACGTCGCCACCTTCCACGAGCCGGGCCACGGCAGCGTCGGCCCGGTCGACGTCGTGGTGGAGCCGGGCGAGCTGGTGCTGGCGGTGGGCGGCGAGGGCTCGGGCAAGACCGTGCTGTTGCGCGGCTGCCTCGGGCTGGCAGCGCCCAAGAGCGGCGCCGTCGCCTTGTTCGGCACGCCGCTCGCTTCCCTCGACCACGACAGCCTGATGGCGCTGCGCGCGCGCTGCGCGCTCGCCTCGTCCGGCGCGCCCTTGGTGGCCAACCAGTCGCTGTTCGACAACATCGCGCTGCCGCTGTGGATGCGCGGCGCGCCCGGCGCGGCGCTGGTGGTGGGCGAGCTGCTCGAGCGCCTGGAGCTGGTGGAGGTGGCCGCCCGTCGTCCCGACGACGTGCTGCCGCGCCACCGCGACCTGGCGCTGCTGGCGCGCGCGCTGGCGGTGCCGGCGGAGCTGTACCTGCTCGATGAGCCGCCCATTACCCCCGCAGCGCGCGCGCTCTTGCGGGCGCGCCTCGACGCCGGTGCCGCCGCGCTCATCACCGTGCGCCACGAAGCCCACTTCCCCGAAGCGTCGCGGCGGGTTCTGTTGGGAGCGGCCTGACCATGTCGCTTCCCTTTCGCATCCGTTATGCCGATCGCCTCGTCGCGGGCTTCTTGCTCGCGGTGCTCGCCATCGTGACGGTGGCGGTGCTGCTGGTGGTCCGCGGCCAGGGCCTGTTCAAGTCGCGCCACCAGTACACCACGGTGTTCTCCGACGGCGCCGGCCTCAAGCCCGAGTCGCCGGTGCGCATCGCAGGCATCGAGGTCGGCTCGGTGCGCGCCGTGACCTTGACCCCCGAGAACAAGGTCGAGGTGGTGTTCGACGTGCTCGACGAGTACGCCGACCGCCTGCGCCAGGATCCGGCGGACGGGAGCTGCTCGCAGAAGAGCCGCTCGTCGATGATGGACTCGGACGAGGAGAAGGCGGCGGCCGACGCGGTCAAGAAGCGCTGCGGCTCGCGCGTCGCCGCCGGCATCCCAGCCGGCCTCGGCGCCTTCCTGCCCACCTCGGGCCTGATCATCGTCGTCGGCAACAGCGACAACCCGCTGGTGCCACCGGGCGGCCTGGTGCCCGCCGACGAGCCCGAGGGCCTGAGCGAGCTGCTGGCGCGGCTGCAGAAGGAGGGCATCGTGCAGAGCGCGCGCGACATCGTCATCCAGGTGGACGAGCTGCTGCGCAACATCAACGACCCGAGCGGCGCCATCCAGCAGACGCTGGCACACGTCGAGGAGGTGACCGGGCGCGCCTCCGCCGGCAAAGGCCTGGTGGGCGAGGTGACGCGCGACGGCTCACCGACGCAGCGACGCGTCGGCGAGGCGCTGGCGAGCCTCGAGCGCTCGCTCGCCGAGCTCGAGAAGGCGAGCGCGGATATCTCGGCGGTGACGGCGTCGGTGCGCGCCAAAGACCCCGAGATCCAGCGCGTCATCGCCGGCCTCGACGCCTTCGCCACTGACGCCAGGGCCGCCGGCAAGGACCTGCGCACCTTCGCCAAGGACTCCAAGGAGCTGCCGCCCGACCTGCGCAACACCATCGGCAACCTGAACCGCCGCATCGACGACCTCGGCGACATCATCACCGGCATCAAGAAGAGCTTCCCCCTGAACCTGGTGGTGGACGGCGGCAAGAAGGGCGTCGACACCGCCGAGGAGAAGAAATGAGCGAGGACACCCTGACCAAGCGCTTGCTCGGCGACGCGGCGCGCCGGCCCCGTCTGCTCGACGACTGCGTGCGCCTGATCGACGACGAGGTGAGCAGCAAGGGCGGCCTGTCGGGCCTCGCCATCAAGGGCGGCTACAAGATCGTCTGCGCCGTCAAGCCCGGGGTCATCCGCGAGGCGATGGATCACCTGCTCGACGATTTCGTGTCGCGCCTCGAGCCATTCTGGCAGGCCCACGTCGTCGAAGGCGGAGCGCCCGCCGCGTTCGGCGACGCGCTGCGCCGGCGTGGCCCCGAGGTCGCCGACGCGCTGCTCGGCATCACCGACGACCGCGCTCGGCGCGCCAAGAACGCCACCCTGAAGGGCGCCTACGAGAGGCTGCGCCCGCAGGCCAAGAAGCACGTCGAGGAGGCGATCCCGCGCGTCGGTCGCACGCTGTCGGTCTACCTGTAGGCCGGCGCGCACACGAGCGCCCGAGGTGCCCTCGGTGCTAACCTCCTGCGGCGCAATTCGCGCCCTGCTGGAGGTTTCATGCACCCGGTCCTGCCGAGAGTCGCCGCGCTCTTGCCGCTCGTCTTCGCCACAGGAGCGCTCGCGCACAGCGGCTTCGTCGCGAACGTGCCGAACGGCGCGACCTCGAGCTGCCAGACCTGCCACGGCACCGGCGGCTCCTCGACCTTCAACGACTTCGGCACCGACTTCCGCGTCGCCATCGACGGCGGCGCCGCTGCGCCGTCCATCTGGCCGACGCTCGCCACCGACGACGCCGACGGCGACGGGCAGACGAACGGCGAGGAGCTCGGCGATCCGTGTGGTGTGTTCACGACCGGGGGCACGCCGGCGCGCGGCGCCGACATCTCGAACCCGGGCGTGGCAAGCAACACCTCGGCCGCGCCGGCGACGCCCGACGTTGACGACGACGCGGTCAGCGACGGCTGCGACAATTGCCCGGACGCCGCCAACACGGACCAGGCCGACGGCGACGACAACGGCACCGGCGACGCCTGCGAAGCCGGCGAAGGCGAAGGCGAGGGTGAGGAGGGCGAGGGCGAGGGCGACGGCGGCGAAGGTGAGGGCGAGGGAGAGCCGCCCGCTTGTTCCTCGACGGCGGTAGCCGGTCGCGGCCCCAGCCTGGCGGCGCTCCTGACGCTCGCGCTCGGCACCGTCGTGAGCATGCGACGCCGACGCTGACGATCGTTCAGCCGGACATGCGCCGCGCCAGCTCCATCAGATCGCCGGCGCTGAGGAACGAGGTGTGCACCACGCCGAAGCGCACCGAGACGCGCGACGCGAGCACGGTCGGCTCGCCTTCGCCGCGCTGCGCGACCGGCTCGCCGTTGACGGTGGTGCCGTTCCGCGAACGTGCGTCCTGGATCAGGAACGTGCCGTCCTTCTCTTTCACGAAGGCGTGAAATTTGGAGACGCTGTCGTCGGCGATCGCGATGTCGTTGCCGTCGAGGCGACCGATGCTGATGAAGGCGAGCGTACTGGCGCGGCGCTTGACCACCGGCAGCACGTACATGGTGGTCGAGCCGGTCGGCACGGCGCTCGCGTCGGCCATCCTGGTCTCGGTTGGGCGACGCGGCTGGAGGTCGGTGGGCGCGATGCGCACGAAGAACGCGTGTCCGTATTTGGCGGTGAAGTCCGCCAAGTTCAGCTTGATCGCGTCGGGCGCGAGCACCGCCAGCGCCACGCCGAACGGAGACACCTCGGTCGTCATCGATCGCTCCCTCTCCCCCCGGTGCGAGCCTAGCAGGCCGGCGCGCGACGGCGCGCACGGGCCACAGCGGTGTCACGAATCGAGCAACACCACCAAGACGGCCGTGACCGCCAAGTTGAGCAGGCCGATGGGGATGAGCCAGCTCCAGGAGAAGCGCATGAGCTGGTCGTAGCGAAGGCGCGGGATGGTGGCGCGCACCCACACGAACAGGAACAGGAAGCAGACGATACCGATGACCACCCACCACGGGCCGGGCAAGAAGCCGAAGGGGCCGCCCCAGCCGCCCAAGAACAGCGAGGTGGCGACCGCCGACACGGTGATCATCGCCATGTACTCGGACATCATGAACATGCCGAAGCGAAAGCCGCTGTACTCGGTGTGAAAGCCCGCTACCAGCTCGGTATCGGCCTCGACGAGGTCGAAGGGCGCTCGATTGGTCTCGGCGAACATGCCGGTGACGAAGAGCATGAAGCCGACGGGCTGCAACAGCACCAGCGGGACGTGGTGCTCCGCCTGCCACTGCACGATGCCTCGCAGGCTCATCTCGCCCGTGATCATGACCACGCCGACCAGCGACATGCCGAGCACGATCTCGTAGCTGATGAGCTGCGCCGCGCCGCGTAGCGCGCCGAGCAGCGAGTACTTGTTGCCGCTCGACCAGCCGCCGAGCACGATGCCGTAGACGCCGATCGACGCGATGCCGAGCAGGTAGAGCACGCCGACGTTCAGATCGGCGATCCAGAGTTGCACGGTGCCGAAGCCGGGGATGGCGTAAGCGTCTCCCACCGGCACCACCGCGAACGCGGCCAGCGCCGCGAACAGCGAGATGGCCGGCGCGAGGCGGTGCAGCACCTTGTCGGCCGTGTCGGGGACGGTGTCTTCCTTGAAGAACAGCTTGACGCCGTCGGCGATGGGCTGAAACACGCCGAGCGGGCCGGCACGGTTCGGGCCGCGGCGCACCTGCATCAGCGAGATGACGCGTCGCTCGAACAGCGTGGTGTAAGCGACGCCACCGAGCAGGACGGCCACGAAACCGAGGCAGAGCACCACGAAGTAGAGCCAGTTGGCGAGCGTGAAGCCGAACAGCTCGGTCTGCGTGAGCCAGCTCATGGCACCACCGTCGGTTGGAGACACGTCGTCACGCCAGCACCGCCAGCCCCTTCTTGGGGCGCGGCACGCGCGCCAACAGCGGCTGCGTCCGACCGAGGTGGTCGCGCAACGCTACCAGCTCGCGAGGCACACCGCCGCCGAGCTCGTCGGCCAGCGCCGCCAACGCCGCCCAATCCGCGCGCGCCGACGCGTCGCCGCGACCTGGTGGCATGCCGGCCGCGTCGAAGTGCTGCGGCGTGCCCTCGAGGTTGGTGAACGAGCCGGACTGCTCATAGGGGTGGGCGAGCGGCAGCACCACGTCGACGAAGGCCGGCACCTCGGGCGCCTCCGCGGGCAGGCTGTGCGTGAGCCAGACGCCGCGCGCCTTGCCGAGATCCTTGACGTCGACGGCGCCGACCAGCAGCGCGCGCTCGAGGTCGCCGTAGGCGGCGCGCTGCACCACGCCACCCTTGCCCATCGGGTCGTCCGCGGCGGCGGCGCCGAACAGCTCGACGGCGCCGCGCGCGTTGGCGTACGGGTCGGGCGCGCCCACCAGGCCGCCGTCACCGGTGGCGCCGATGCCGGCGGCGAGCTTGTCGAGCAGCGGCCGCGCTTCTGGGTCGTGGCTGAGCGCGCTGCCGACGAGCAAGGTGGCGGGCGCGTCGTCGAGCGCCGCCGCCACGGCCGCCAGCGGACCGTGACCCTCGAGCCCCTCCACCAGCTCGGCCAGGCGTGCACGTAGCTCGCCCTTGCCCGCTTTGATCCAGTGCAGCGTGTCGCGCGCCAGGCCGTTGTCGTCGTGCAGCACGATCAGGTTGGCGCCGGCCTGGCCCGCGGCCAGCGGGAAGCCGGCCGGCACGCCCATCGACGACGCGCTCGGCGCCACCGCGCGGCGGATCCACAGCGCCAAAAGCGGCAGCTCGCGCCACGGGTCGACGCCCACCACCACCACGGTCTTCGAGCGTGCGACAGAGAAGAGCGTGCCGCGCGCCGGCCACGCCGACAGGCGCGGCAGCACGCACAATGGGCCGAGGCGCAGGTCGGCGACCACTCCCATCGCCTCGTTGGTGACGTTCGGGTGCACCAGCACGGCGGTCGGCTGCCCGCGCAACAGCGAGGCGGCGCGCGCGAGCGCGCTCGGCCAGCCGGCCGGCTTGAGCGCGCCGGCAGCGTCACGCACCAGCGGCGTCGCCAGGCGCTCTCCGCGGTCTTGCGGGACGGTGCCAAAGCGCGTGTGGTCGGCGAGCCAGGCGTCGTTTCGCTGGAAGTCGACGCGCGGGCGCACGCGCAGCACGCGGCCATCGCGCGTATCGACGTCGACGTGCGCGCCCACGGCGTCGTCGCACGCGATCGACGGCGTGGTCGTCAGCTCCCACGGACGCGAGCGGAAGCGGTACTGGCGGGAGGTCAGCGCCCCGACGGGGCACAGGTCGATGACGTTGCCGGAGAAGGGCGAGTCGTAGCGCTCGCCCGCCGGCACGCCGATCACGCCGTGGCCGCCGCGATCGACCACGCCGAGCGCGCGGTCACCCGGGATCTCCTCGTGGAAGCGCACGCAGCGGTAGCAGAGGATGCAGCGCTCGCGGTCGAGCAGGATCTGCTCCGACAGCTCGAAGGCCTTGTCCGCGTGTCGTTTCTCTTCCTTGAACGTCGACACGCCCGGCCCGTGGCCGAAGGCGTTGTCCTGCAGCGGGCACTCGCCGCCCTTGTCGCACACCGGGCAATCGAGGGGGTGGTTGGCGAGCAGCAGCGACAGCACCGAGCGCTGCCCGCTGTTGGCGTTGTCGCTCTGGGTCTTGACCACCATGTCCTGGCCGACCGGCGTGGTGCACGCTGTCTGCAGGCGCGGCATCTTCTCGATCTCGACCAGGCACATGCGGCAGGCGCCAACCGGCTTCAGGCGGTCGTGGTAGCAGAACACCGGGATGTCGACGCCGGCGAGCTTGGCCGCCTCGATCAGCAACATGCCCTTCTTGGCCGTCACCCTGACGCCGTTGATGGTGAGCGTGACGACATCTGACGGTGCTGTGGACGGCGCGGCAGCAGGTGCGGCAGCAGGTGCGGCCGGCGGCACGTCTTTGGCGGCGGGCTTGTCGCTGGTCGTGCTCGTCGTCATGGCGTCGCTTGATGGTCGGGGCGGGCTGCTTCGTCAAGGGGTGCGGCTGCCAGCAGCTCCACCGAACCCTTGCCCTTCAGCTCAACCGGGCCGAGCGAGCGGAAGCCACCGTTCGCCTGCGTGTCGTGCGCCGCCGCCGCCTCGAGCACCGCGGGGGTGCACACGATCTGCTTGGCCTTGGCCTGGGAGCAGCACCGGCTCGCCACGTTGACGGTGTCGCCGATGACGGCGAACTCGACCACGCGCTCGTTGCCGAGGTTGCCCATCACCAGCGGTCCGGTGTTGATGCCGATGCCCATCTCCACCGTGCGCTCGCCGAAGGCGCGCTCGGCGTTGGCGCGCGCCAGCTCGACCAGCATGTCGCGCGCGCAGCGCACCGCGCGCGCTGCGTGATCGGACTGATCGAGCGGCGCGTTCCACACGACCACGATGGCGTCGCCGACGAACTTGTTGATGTAGCCGTCGTGGCGCGACACCACGTCGATCAAGAGCGACAGGTAGCGGTTGAGCAGCGCGATCACCTCCTCGGGCGACAGCTCCGAGGACAGCTTGGTGAAGCCGCGGATGTCGGTGAACATCACCGTTGCCGTGCGCTGCTCGGTGGCGACGCCGCCCTGCTGGCCGCGCAGGCGCTCGAGCACCGCCGGCGACACGTAGCGGCCGAAGGCGGTCTCGAGGAAGCGGCGCTCGCGCGCGGACTTGAGCATGTCGTTGAAGCCGCGCTGCATGTCGGCGATCTCGTCGTTGCCCTCGACGGTGATCGGCTCCTCGAGATCGCCGTCGCCCACACGCTCGAAGCCCTCGCGCAGCTCGGCGATGCCGCGCGTGGCGTTCTGACCGAAGCGCCAGGCCAACAAGAGCACGAACGGCAGCTCGAGGCCGATGGCGCCGGCGAAGACGCCGAGGTAGCTGCGCGCCAGGTTCTGGATCTGCGAGAGCGCGTCTTGGTACGAGTCGAGGTGACCCTGCGCCACCGCCCACTCGAGCAGGCCCTCCAGTTGCGCGCCCAGGAACGACAGCCACAACAGGCTGCCGGCCGACGTGACCAACAGCAGCGCCATCAGGCGGGTGGAGATGTGGCGGAACTTGGCGGTGGCCGCCGTCAGCACGTCGGCGACACCGAGCCCGACCAGGATCATGCCTGCCGCCACGCCGATTGAGACGAAGATGGCGGTCAGCTCGACGACGCGCCCGATGGCCGGCAACGGGGCGTTGCCGAGCACGCCGTAGAGCTGCGGCAACAGCGCGATGGCGCTGGCGCCGACGATGACACGCACGGTAGCGCCAAGCAGCGCGAGCCGACGCAGCGCGCGCTGCAGCAGCCAATCAACGAGGCGCGACAGCTCCCAAGAGCAAAACGGGACGGCCAGGAAGCCGAGCGTGGTGGCGACCATGGCGACGCCGATGCGACCGAGCGAGAAGCCCGCGAGCAGCATGCCGGTGAGGTGCGCGCTGAGCAGCACGAGCGCGATGGCCGCGCGCACCGGCCGCCGCTGGAGGCGGGCCTTCACCTGCACCGGAACACGGACGACTACCACGGGCCTCTTGTACACTGGCGCCATGACGCCGCGCATTGCCCTCCTCAGCCCATTCTTGCTCGCCGCTCCGGTGCTGCCGTCGTGCGCGTGCGGTGAGGTCGGCTCCGAGGAGGAGGCGCGCGTCGCCTATCTGGGCGTGGACGACGTCGTCACCAAGTCCTTGGCGCTCGGTTTCGCCGGCTTCAACGCCGCCTCGTCGGCCAACATCCCGCCGCAGTCCGACGACGGCGAGGAGAGCGGCACCATCGACGTCACCGGCCAGGTCGATCAGGGCTCGAGCGACAACAAGGGCATGCGCCTCGAGGTGGCGCTCGCCGAGTACTCGGACGGCGCCATCGACGATCCCGAGACCGAGGACGTCGTGGAGGAGATCGCGATCGTCTTCGCCACCGCCGACGGCGCGCCGCTGGCGCTCGACCTGCAGTTGCGCGACATCCCCACCGGCACGCTCTCGGGCACGCTGGTGGGCACCGTCGTCATGAGCGGCGATCTCGATGGCGACCTGGAGCTCGACATCGCCTTCGCCGGCGCCATCGCGGACGACGGCGCCAGCGGCACCGAGCGCGTCGAGGGGTCGACCGAGGTGACCGGTACGGCGACCAGCGCCAATGGCACGTTTGAGATCGACACGGAGATCTGATCGAGCTCAAGCGCCGCGACACCGAGCAGGCGCACCCTCGGGCGTGCCCCCCTATGGCCACACGGGCGGCACACCGCAACCAGATGTCGGCGTGACCATGGCGCTGCCAGCAACGCTTGCTTGGCCACGCGAGACGCCGGCGGTGTGACGCCAGGCGTTTGGCACAGCCACTGCAGATGCCCGCTGCGCTGCTCAGGTTCTTCGGGAGAACTCCATGGCTCCGCTCACGACTTCACACCGCGCTACCGCACTCACGTTGCTCGCGCTGCTGCTCGCGGTGCTGGTCGCGCCGACAGCGGTTGCCGATGAGCCTCCGCAGCAGGAGCAGCCGACCGCTCCGGCCACGAGGACGGTGATCGGCGCCACGCCGGAGGAGGAGCCCGACGACGTCGAGGCTCCCGCCGCGAGCACGAACAGCGCTCGGGCCCCGGCTCCGACGAGTCGGCAAGCGCCGGTCACCAGGCAGACGCAGGTGAAGGACGAGGCACCCGCCCCGTGGGTGTTGGGCGCGATCGGCGGGTCGGTCGGCTCCGCCGTCGGCTTCGGCGTGGTTTTTGGCGCCACGGTAGCCGTGGCCTCCGTGGCACCGATGTTGTTCCTCAGTCCGCTGGTGCTGCCCCTTCTGGCATCGTTCGTGGCGCTGCCGACGCTCGGCGCCGGGGTCGCTTCGTTCGCCGCCCTTGTCCACGATGTCGACCCGGCGCGTGCCGGGATCGCGGCCGCTGCGGAAGGGGCCGGGACGTGCCTTGGCGCCATCGGCGGCGGGTTCCTGGGCGCTGCGGTTGGGGTCGGCGTAGGGTACACGTTGCGGACCGACAGCTTCACAGCCATCGGCATCGGTATCGTGGCCGGTGCCGGCGCCGGCGGGGTCGTCGGCGCTGCGTCGGTCGGCGTGCTCGGTGGTTTCGTCGCCGAGCGGCTCGAGTAGCCCGGGCCGCGCAGGAACCGCCGCCCTGTCTCGCGCCCACGTCAAGCGTGCCGCGGTCCGCACGCCAATCTGGCCCGCTTCGGTGCGCACGACCGGTCGACGTGCGACGCGCGCCACATTGTGCGACAAGGATCTTCCGTGGCCCTGCGCATCGTCAGCCTGAGCGGGCGCCCCACCCCGTCCAAGGAGGGCGCGCCCGTCGAACCCGCGGCGGCGGAGCAACAGCCCGTCGCGCGAGGGGAACCGGGCGTCGCCTCGCTGACGGGCGACCTCGGCCCGGGGCGCGGCGCCAAGTTGCTGGTGCACCTGTTCGTCGAGGAGCGCACCGGCCGCCTGGTGATCGACGGCGGCAACGCCTCGGGCACGCTGTACTTCCTCGCCGGCGAGCCGGTGCACTTCGCCATTGCCGACGGCGGCGCCGCCCTCGAGCGACGGCTGCGCGAGCGCGGCGCGCTCAAGGAGGCCGCGCCGGGTCGCCACGTGCTGGCCACGCTGGCGCGCCGCGCCGGGCCGGTGCCCGTGCTCGAAGCGCTGCGCGACGAGGTGCGCGACGCCTGCCGGCGCGTGCTCGGCGCCGAGCTCGGTGGCTGGGGCTTCTACGACGACGAGGCGTACCTCGACGCCGTGCCGCTCACCGCCATCAACCCCTTCGGCTTCGTGCTCGAGGCGCAACTGCGCGCGATACCGCCGACCGAGCTGCTGCGCCTCGCCGAACGGGTAGCGCCGCTCTACCCGGTGGCGCAGGGCGAATTCGGCAACGCCGCGGCGCGATTGAAGAGCTTCACGGGCGGCGTCGACCTCGCGGAGCTGGTCGACGGCGTGCGGCCGGCGCACGAGGTCATTGCCGCCGCGCGCCTCGACTCGATGATGGGCAGCCTGGTGTTGCAGACGCTCGCCGACAACGGCCTGCTCCAGCTCGCGGCCACCGCCAAGCCCAAGGTCGACCGCGCGCGACGTCACGTCGAGAAGGCGAACGCCAGGCCGACACACGCACAGGCCGACGCCAAGCTGCTGTCACAGCTCTCAGCGCTGCCGCCTGGCGCCACCGACGTGCTGACGCTCTACCTCGAGCTGAAGCCAGAGACCGACGCCGACGTGGTGCTCGGCCTGTCCGGCTCCTCGGGGCTCGCGGCCATCGAGCGCGGCTACCAGCAGCGGCTCGCCGAGCTCGACCCGCGCGCCATCCCACCCGGCGCGCACCGCCCCTACCTGTTGGCGCGCGCCGAGGAGCTGCGCGCCAAGGTGGAGCGCGCCTACCAGGCGCGCACCGCCAACCGGCCGCGCGCGCGCACCACCGCGGCGTATCAGTTGTTCGACCGCATCGGCGTTGGCGGCATGGCCGAGGTGTTCCGCGGCGTGCGCGCCGACGACCCGAACCACTTCATCGCCATCAAGTGCATCCTGCCGGCGCTGCGCGACGACCCCAAGTTCTCCGAGATGTTCCTGCTCGAGGCGCGGCTGGCGCGGCGCATCCAGCATCCGAACGTGGTGCGCGTCTTGACGGTCGGGCGCGGCACCGAGGATCTGTACCTGGCCATGGAGTACGTCGACGGGCTCGACTTCAGCGACCTGCTTCGGCGCGGTCGCGACCAAGGCATCCCCGCCAGCGTCGAGCTGGTGTGCCGCGTCATAGCGGACGCGAGCGCCGGGCTGCACGCCGCGCACACCGCGCGCGACGCCTCCGGCGCCGTCGCGCCCATCCTGCACCGCGACGTCTCACCGCAGAACATCCTGGTGAGCCGTACCGGTGAGGTGAAGCTGTCGGACTTCGGCATCGCCAAGGCGCTCGGCTCCCCCGACGAGGAGCGTGGCGCCGTCAAGGGCAAGGTGCCCTACTTCGCGCCCGAGCTGCTGCTCGGCGAGCAGGCCAGCGTACGCACCGACGTCTACGCGATGGCAATGACCGTCTACGCAGCGCTCGGGCGCCTGCCGTTTCAACGCGGTGAGCGCCTCGACACCATGCGCGCCATCCTGAACGACCCATTGCCGCCGCTGTCGACGCTGACGCCCGGCGTGCCGCCCATCCTCGACGCGCTGCTCGCCACTGCGGCGGCGAGGAACCCGGCCGAGCGCCACGCGAGCGCGCAGGAGCTGCAGCTCGAGCTCGAGGAGATCCTGGCGACGCGCCCGCCCGTCGATGTCGCGGCCTGGGCGCGGCCGCTTGCCGGCGGCCGCGCGGAGAAGGGGCTGACGATTCGCCCCATCACCAACATCCGCAGCGCCACGGGTCTGACCGGCGTGGCAGTCACCGACCCGAGCGTGGTGGTGAGCGCCGAGGGCTCCGCGCCGAGCGGCGACTCGGAAGACGTGGACCTCGACGATCTGTGAGCACCGCTACTTGCGCGGTCGCGGCAGCCCGTACTGATCGAGCCGGTTGAGCAGCGTGCGCCGCGAGATGCCGAGCATCTGCGCCGCCTTGGTCTGGTTGCCGGCGCACAGGCGCAACGCCTCGAGGATGCGCTCGCGCTCGACCTCCTCCACCGAGTGCTTGAGCGATCGCGGCGATGACGCTTGCACCGTCTCGGTCTCCTCGGCGCTCGAGCGCAGCGCCTGGATCTCGACCGTCGGCGGCGGGTCCGCGAACGACGTCATACGTGCCGCCGGCCGCGTCGGCTGCGTGGTCGGGCGCGCCACGTCGACCTCGGCAGGCGCGGCCGGGCGTGGCGGCCGCTTGTTGCGCAGCATCTTCTCGACGGGCAGCAGCTCGGGGGTGATGGCGCTGCCGGTGCACAGCAGCACCGCGCGCTCGATGACGTTTCGCAGCTCGCGCACGTTGCCCGGCCACGCGTAGCCCTTGAGCAACCCGAGCGCGTCAGGCGCGATGCGCGGCGTGTCGAGCCGCTTCTGTCGGCGACACGCGTCGAGCAGGAAGGTGCGCGACAGCCCCTCGATCTCCTCGGTGCGCTCGCGCAGCGGCGGGATGTCGAGCGTGATGCCGTTCAGGCGGAAGTAGAGGTCCTGCCGGAAGCGGCCTGCTGCCACCTCCTCCTCGAGATCGCGGTGGGTAGCGGCGAGGAAGCGTACGTCGATCGGCCGTGGCGACAGGCCACCCACGCGCAGCACCTGTCGCTCCTCGAGCACGCGCAGCAGCTTGGCCTGGATGGCCGGCGACATCTCGGCGATCTCGTCGAGGAACACCGTGCCTTTCTCGGCCACCTCGAGCAGCCCCGGCTTGGTGGCGACCGCGCCCGAGAAGCTGCCTTTCTCGTGGCCGAACAGCTCGCTCTCGAGCAGCGGCTCGGTGAGCGCGGCGCAGTTGATGCCCATGAACGGGCGCTCGGAGCGATCGGAGGCGCGATGCAGCTCGCGCGCGATCACCTCCTTGCCCACGCCGGTCTCGCCTTGCAGCACGATGGAGATGTCGCTCTTGGCGACGCGCTCGATCAGCTTCTTCAGGCGATCCATGGCGCCGCCGCGCACCATCGGCTGCGAGGTCTCGCCGGCGCGCGCGCCCTGCACGCGGTCGTTGGCGTGCTCGAACAGCGCCGCCGCGCTCAGTCCGTCCTGCGGCCAGATGGCCACGCCGAGCGAGGCCTTCTTGGCGTGGCCCTTGAGCGCGAGCACCAGCCGATCGCAGCGGATCTCGAGCTGCTGCTGCGGCACGTCGAGGAACAGCACCTCGAGCTCGCCCGGCCCGTACTCGCCCACGATGTCGGCGACGCCGAGCGTGCGCGCCACCACGTCGTCGAGCGCGCCGTCGGGCAGGTGGCCCTCGACGTGGATGCGCGCGAGCGCGATGCCGCCGGAGGCGCCCTCGCGCTTGTCGATCTCCTCCTCGAGCCGCGCCTCGACGTAGCCGTGCGTCTTGAGCGTGCGTCGCGGCTTGTCGCTGGCGCCACCCTTGCGCTGCACGATGCACATCACCTTGCCGAGCTCGAAGGCCTCGCCCGGGATGATCTCGGCGATGTCGCCGCGCTTGAGCTGCCGGTCGCGCACACGCGAGCCGTTGGTGCTGCCGAGGTCCTCGAGCGTGACGCGCTCGCCCACGCGCAGGATGGCGTGGCGCCGCGAGATGCTGTCCTCGTCGATGCGCAGGTTGGACGCCTCCGAGCGCCCGATCAGCACCTCGCCCTCGAGCGGCAAGGCGTACTGCGCCGGCAGGCCCGAACCGAGCACGACCAGACGCGCGACGCCAGCGGCACCCTCGCCGCTCATCGGGTTCTGCAGCGCGGTCGCGTTCACCTGCGTGGTCAGGTTGGAGTCGCCGCGCGAGGCCATGGAGCCAGGGTAGCGCACGGGCATGCGCGAATCGAGCAAAGGGCTACACAAACGCGCCCTTCCCCCTTCCCAAACGGCCGCAGCCGGCGCATCGCACCGACATGCTCTCCGAAGCGACCAGGTCCGCCATCCGGGGTGAGGTCGAGCGCTACCCCCACAAGAAGAGCGCGCTCTTGCCGTCGTTGAAGCTGGCGCAGCGCGAAGCCGGCTGGCTGTCGAAGGACACGCTGGCCGAGGTCGCCGAGCTGGTCGGCGTACCGCACTCGAGCGCCGTCGAGCTGGCCACCTTCTACTCGATGCTGTTCACCGAGCCGGTGCCGAAGACGCGCGTCGAGGTGTGCGTGCAGCTTCCCTGCGCGCTGGTCGGCGCCGAGCAGACGGCAGAACAGATCGCGCGCGCCGTGGGCGCCGAGCTGCACGGGCCGCCGCACCGGCGACACGGTGTCACGCCCGACGGGACCATCGAGGTCGGCACCACCGTGGAGTGCTACGGCGCCTGCCATCGCGCGCCCATGTGCCGCGTCGGCGACGACTACGTCGAGCACCTGACCGACGACGCCGCCGTCGCGCGCCTGGTGGCCGACCTTCGTCAGCGCTGACGTCGCACCCGGCGCGGTTGCGGCGAAGTGGTGGACAGTGGGAAAACAGGCCCGATGTTGACGCTCGCCGTCACCCTGCTGCTCGCCGCGCAGGCCCCCGCGCCTGCCCCCGCCGTGCAGACGGCCAAGGAGCCCGCCGCGGCGCCCCCGACGCCCGCGCCCGCGCCCGCGCTCGCCACCGCGGCGACGCCGCCGCCGCGGCCGCGCATCCTGGTGCTCGAGACGCGCGCCGACGCCGCCTACCTCGAGCAGGTGCGCGCCTTTGGCGATCTGCTGGCGACGCTGCTGGAGAGCCGATCCGACGCCGAGGTCATCCCGTCGTCGTCGGTGAAAGACCGGCTGTCGGCCGCCGCCGATCGACTGTCGGCCGGCTGCGACGACACCGCGTGTATGACCGAGATCGCCGGCGCGCTCGACGCGCGCTACGTCATCGCCTCGCGCGCCTCGCAGGTCGGCGGCCGCTGGCTGATGCGCGTCGAGCTGTTCGACTCGCGCGATCTCAAGGTGATCGCGCAGGCCACCGCTATGGCCGACGGCGTCGAGGGCCTGGCCGCGCAGGCCGAGCTGCTCGCCGATGACATCGTGGCCAGAGCGCCGGTGATCGGCCGGCAGGCGGCGACCGTGGGCGGCGGCACCACGGCGGGCTCCGGCACCCTGCCCCCGCCGGACGCGAAGAAGGGCGGCGGCAGCGGCCTGCTGCTCGGCGGCGGCATCGCCGCGCTGGCGGCCTCGGCCGTGGCGGCCACCGTCGGCGGCATCGGCTTCTTCTGGGCGAGCGGCGACGAGCGGCGCACCAACGACGCCATTCAGCGCTACCGCAACGACCCGAACACCGACACGCGCCAGGGTGTGCTCGACGCTGCACGCATCTCGAACGACTCCTCCAACTGGTACAGCTGCCTGCTGATGCCGATCGGCTGCTCCTGCATCCCGCTCGGCCTCGGCGGCGCCGGCGCCATCGGCTGGTCGATGATGGATTCGGGAGGGGCGGAGGAGTGATGAACGCCTCGGCTCCGCGGAGCACGCGCGCGACCATCGGGTGTCTGCGCCTGACCCCGATCGTCGTGGCGCTGCTCGCTGGCCGCTGCGTGTGCGGCCTCGACGCCAACGGCGTCGGCAACGACTGTGACAAGACCGCGGACTGCTTCACCGGCCTGGTCTGCGTCCACCTCGACGAGGACGACCTGGAGAGCCCGACCATCTGCATGCCGGAGGTGCAGTTCTCCAAGAGCGAGTGCGCCGCCGACGAGGACTGCGCCCACCTCGGCATGCCGGTCGACGCCTTCTGCGAAGAAGGGTTCTGCTCCTGCGAGGAGCTGGTCGCGCTCGAGCGGCCGGCATGCGGCACGGGCCACGTGCCCGGCCGCTTCGCCTGCGGCTGCGTCGCCCTCGATCTCGGCGAGCCCGGTGACGAGTGCGGCCACCCCGAGGAGTGCCTGTCCAACACGTGCAAGGGCGGCGAGTGCTCGGACACCTGCGACGCCCACACCGACTGCGGCGGCGGGCTGACGACCTGCAACACCGACAGCAAGTGCGAATGAGCGCCAAGCGGCGCTGACCCCCTGCGTGCGATCGCTCGCGGGCGTCGCCGCGCGCGCTACACTGGCCCTGTCACGCGAGGAATCGAGGGCCCGATGCGGAACCGATCTGCGGCACTGGCGCTGCTCTGCTGCGGCGCGCTGCTCCCCACCGTGCTTGCCGGCGCCGCGTGCGACGGCTGCGCAGTGGTCCCCGCCGAGGGCGAGGGCGAGGGTGAAGGCGAGGGCGAGGGTGAAGGCGAGGGCGAGGGCGAGCCGGGTCCGGCCGATCCGAACGATCCCGAGAACCCGAACAAAGACACGGACTGCGACGGCCTGACCGACGCCGAGGAGTTCGGCACCGTCTACCCGGGCGATCCGCCCGGCAGCACCGACCCGAACGATGCCGACAGCGACGACGACGGCCTGTCAGACGGCCAGGAGCTCGGCCGCACCGGCAGCGTCGAGGCGCGCTGTGACGGCGACTTCGCACCCGACGCCGATCCGTCCTCCACTACCAACCCGCGCGACGCCGACAGCGACGACGACGGCTTGATCGACGGCGACGAAGACACCGACCGCGACGGCCAGCTCGACCGCATCACCGAGACCGACCCGAACAACCCCGACACCGACGGCGACGACCTGTGCGACGGCCCAGCCGACGTGCCGCCCATCTGCACCGGCGGCGATCCCGAGCCCGTGCCGGTGGTGCCGGACGCCGACGGCGACGGCCTGGCCGACGCGGTCGATCCCGCGCCAAACGACCCCGACGCCGACGACGACGGCCTGTGCGACGGCGCCGCGGATGTGGCCGGCGTGTGCGCCGCCGGCGAGGACCTCGACGGCGACGGCTTCGTCGACGACGGCGAGAGCGATCCGCTCCAGCCCGACACCGACTGCGACGGCATCGACGACATCGACGAGACCACCACCAACCGCTCGAACGCCGACAGCGACGGCGACGGCATCCTCGACGGCATCGAGCTCGGCGTCGGGCCGCACGGGCCGGTCGGCGATTGCCCCGCCTTCGACGGCGACGGCGACGGCGCCACCACCACCGACCCGAACGACCCCGACAGCGACGGCGACGGCGTGCCCGACGGCGCCGAGGACCCGAACCAGAACGGCCGCGTCGACGACGGCGAGCTGAACCCGAACGATCCGGCCGACGGCAACGATCCGGTGGTGCAGGCGGCGTGCGCGCTCGACAGCCTGGTGCCGCTGGTGCAGCGCGTGGTGGTCGAGGCCGACCTCCAGGTGGCGGTGCCGCGGCGCGAAGGCAACGACTTCGCCGACCACGTGCCGCTGCGCGACGCGGGCACCAACCTGCCCATCGGCGTCGCCGGCCACGACCGCGACACGCGCGTCGCCTTCGTCGCCGTCAAGCGCACGCCGGCCGGCGCCGACGCGCCCGCGGACGAGGCGGCGCTGCGCACGCTGCTGAACGGCATCGGCGCCATCACCAGCCCGACCACGCGCACCTTCACGACGTGGGACGGCTATGCGGGCGTGCGGGCCAGCTATCGCATGGCCGGCACCACCGGCACCAAGACGCGCGCCAACGCCGTCATCAACGCGCTGCTCGGCGGCGCCGCCGGCGCCTTCGACGTCGCCGACGACCCGACTGCCACCGACGGCTTCGCTGTCGAGGCCGAGGTGGTGCGGCGCTCGGCGCAGACCACCGTCGCGCTGGTGGCGCTCACGCCGGCCGAGCTGTTCGACGGGCCGAGCGGCTTTCTGTGCCGCGACCTGGCCGACGGCAGCGCGCTCGCGCAGGCGCCCGACTCGACCGGCGTGCAGTGCGATCGGCGCACCAGCCAGGGCTTCGCGCAGCTCGACATCCTGTGGGCGGTCGACAACTCGACCTCGATGAACGACGAGCAGGAGCAGGTGGGCATTGCCGCGGAGGCGATGCGCGCGCGCCTCGAGAACGCCACCGTCGAGTACCGGGTCGCCGCCGTCACCTCGAGCTTCTACAACCCGGGGGGGCAGGCCTCGGGCTGCACCAACGCGGCATGCGGCGAGACCACGCAGAACCAGTGCCGCGCCTTCACCAGCGACCTCGATCGCTTCGCCTCCTGGTTCCAGCAAGACGCCGACAACGACGGCGTCGACGACGTGCCCTGGTTCGGCGCCGGCGGCGTGTGTAACCAGGCGCGCGAGGAGATCGCGCACGGTGCGCGCCTGATCTTGTCGGACCCCGCGCAAGCGACGATCTCGTTCTTGCCGACCCAGGCCGCGCCCGACGACGTGCACGTGCAGCAGGACGGGCACCTGCTACTCGTGTTCCTCGGTGACGCCGACGATCAGTTCTACGACAACGCCGGCGCCGGCGCCGGCATCGACGCCCTCGAGGCCTTCTATCGCGCGCTGCCCGTGGCGAGCTTCCAGATGGGCGGCATCATCTGCCCGGTCGGTCAGACCTGCGGCGAGGCGCAGCGCGCGCCGCACGTGCTGCGCGGGCTGTTGCAGCGCTTCGGCGGCATCGAGGGCTCGCTGCGCGACCTGAACGCCATCGGGCCCACGGTGGGCGCCATCCTCGATCAGGCGCTCGTCAACGTCAGCCCCTACGTGCTCGACAAGTACCCGATCACCTCCACCGTCAAGGTCGCGATGGCGGCCGGCAGCACCATGGGCGCCTGCAACACGGCCGACGTGCCGCGCTCGCGCGAGCACGGCTTCGACGTCGACTCGACCACGCGCACGGTCGCGTTCTTCGGCGACTGCCGGCCGAACCCGGCGCAGCTCGGCAGCCTGATCGCCATCTCCTACCGCACCTGGATCGACCAAAGCCCGGTGCCGGACCCGCCGGTGCCCGGCTGCCAGGTGTGCGCGAGCTGCACCGGCGTCGAGCGCTGTGACCTCGATGCCTGCGCCTGCATCTGCGACGGCGAGCTGACCTGCGCCGCCGGCTACCGTTGGGACGCGGGCGTGTGCGGCTGCGTCTGCGACGCCGCCGCGCTCGCCTGCGACGCCACCCACGTCGCCGACGAGGGCGCCTGCGCCTGCCTGTGCCCGGCCAACTGCAACGACGCGTGCGACACCGCCAGCGAGGTGTGCCAGGTGAGCACGTGTATCTGCCGGCCGATCCTCGGCGGCTAACGGTGGCGCTCGACCGACTGGTCGTCGTGCTGGTGCGCACCGAGGGACCGCTCAACCTCGGCAGCGTGGCGCGGCTGTGCGGCAACTTCGGCTGCGCGCTGCGCCTGGTCGACGTGGTGGCCGACGCCGCGTGCCGCGAAGCGGTGATGATGGCGCACCCCTCGGAGGCGGTGTTGGCGGGCGCTGCGCGCTTCGCCTCGCTGGCCGAGGCGCTCGCCGACGTCGAGCTGGCGGTGGGCACCTCCTCCAAGCTCGCCGAGGCGCGCGACGGCCCGGCGCTGACGGTGGAGCGCGCGCGCCTGCTCTTGCCCGGCGAGGGCGCCAAGGTGGCGCTGGTGTTCGGCAACGAGCGGCTCGGTCTCAAGCTCGACGAGGCCGAGGCGTGCCACCGCACCGTGCGCCTGCTGACCACGGGCCCCGAAGCGAGCCTGAACCTGAGCCACGCGGTGGCGACCACGCTCGCGTTGTTCGCGCTCGCCACCCTCGTGCAGCAGCCGACGCGCGCGGCGCCCGGCGACCGCGAGCAGCTCCTGCAGGAGTGGCTCGCTACCCTCGAGCACGCGGGCTACTTTCGCGTGCAGACCGCGGCCGACTTCGCGCCGCGCATGCGCGAGATCGTCGACAAGATGGACGTGAGCGCGCGCGACGTCGAGCTGTTGCGCGGCATGCTGCGGGTCTTGCGCAGGCGCCCTTGACCCATCATCCCTGTTGCGTTTCGCCATCGCCGGTGCAGGTTGGCCGCGAGAGCAGGGACGAGGGGAAGAACGCGATGAGTGACCGACCGCACGCCGCCCCGACGCACGCCATCTGGCACATCCGCGATCGGGAAGGGAAGAAGGCCTTCTGGACCGAGATCGGGGTTGGCTTCACCAACCGCGACGGCTCGGTCACGCTCAAGCTCAACCTGGTGCCGCTCGACGGAGGCATGATCCAGGTACGTGCCATCGAGCCGCGCGATCGCGAGCGCGACGGCCGCGACCGCGACGACGACTTCCGCCGCTAACGCACCCGCACCCACACGACTGCATACCTCGGCACCCATGTACGCCGGGGTCGCGTCGGCCAGGCAACGGAAGAGAGATCGAGGCGCTACAGCCGATGCTCTCAGGGTGCGGCATGCCTGGGTGGCCCTGCTCTTGTGCGCGCTCGTTGCGAGCGGTGGATGCCACCTTGCGGTCGGCATCTCGAGCTGCCGGCACGGCGAGGCGTGCCCCGCGAACGAGCGCTGTGACGCCGAGCTCGGCGTCTGCCGCCTGAACGGCAACGACCCAAGGTTCGATCACGAGCTGGACGACGATGGTAACCCGGACGATGACAAGGAGCGCGCGCCGGCGACGCTGTGCGGCGACGGCGTGGCCGAGGGGCGCGAGCACTGCGACGACGGCAATCGGCTGAGCGGCGACGGCTGCTCCTCCACCTGCCGCGTCGACGACCTGGTGAGCGAGGTGGAGCCGAACGACTACCCGAACGACAGCGGCTCGCTGACCATCTCGACGTCGAGCGTGTTCTCCGCCGGCATCAACACGCTCTACTACAACGAGGCCTCGGGCGAGTCGTTCAGCGAGTACGACACCTTCTGGCTCGCGCCCGTCGAGCCGGTGGTGGTCCGCGTCGAGACCTTCAACCGGGAAGACGCCGACGACTGCGACGGCGTCACCGGCTTCATCGTCGACATGCACCGCGAGGACGTGGCGCAGGTGTGGGACGAGGCGTTCCTGCGCGGCTCCCACGACAACGGCAACGGCCGTTGCACCGTGCTGACCACCACCATGGCGGCGCGCCCCCACTTGATCCGCATCAGGGAGGACACCGGCACCTCGTTCATCCCGAGCTACCGCGCCCAGATCACCGTGCTCGACGACCGCGGCGTCGAGACCGAGCCGAACGACACCATCGAGCGCGCGGAGCACGCCGCGGTCGACGGGCTCGACGCCACCATGCTCGGCGCCATCGGCTTCGCCGAGGACGTCGATCTCTACGTCGTCGACGTTCCGCCCGGCCGCGGCCTGCGCGCCGAGGTGGTACCGAACGCCGAGGCCACCACCTGCGACGCGTTCAACACCCGCATCGCGCTGCTCGACGAGAGCGGCGTCGAGGTGTTGGCGACCGCGAGCGCGCTCAACGCCTGTGCCTTCGTCGACGGTACCGGCGAAGTGCCGCGCCACGAGGCGGCCGCCAACACCTCGCTCGCCGATCGGCGGCTGACCGTCGCCGTCACCAAAGGATCGGCTGGGCTCGCCGGCACCCTGCCCTATCGCGTTGCCTTCACGGTGCGCTAGCCGCGCCGTCGTCGTCGGTGAGAAACAGCGCGAGGCCGACGGCGCTCGTGACCACGGCCGCCGTCGTCGCTGCCGACAACGACCAGAAGGCGAGCTGGAGCGTGTCGTAACTGTCGTCGAGCGGGATGCCGCGTTGCGTGCCACGCAATTGCTGCGCCAGCGCCGCCGAGACACCGACCGTGCCGGCGCCGAGCACGAGCGCGGCGCCGGCGCCGGACATGCCGACCACCAGCGGCGCGGTCACGCCGCCGGTCGAGGCGGTCGGCGTCTCGACCGGCGCGGCGGGGACTGCCGGGTCGCTGCTCGCGGCCTCCGCAGGGCGGTCCGTCGCCGATTCCACGAGCGGCGCGCGCGCCTGCTCGTCGAGGTGCACCGGGGGCCGTGCCGGCGCCAAGGCGCGTTGCAGGGCGCCCCAAGCCACGCGCGCGCGCGTGGCGTCGCTGCCTGCAACCCTCGCGGCAACGCGATGCACTCCCGCCGCCGAGGCACGCACCAGCCGCACCTCATCGGCGCTGGCATCGAGCGCGATCAACTGGTCGACGCGCGCCAGCACCACCAGCTTTTGCAGACAGGCGTCGTCGTCCGAGTCGCAGGACAGGCCGAGCCCGGCGGCGTCGGCGACGATCAGCTCGGTCTGTGCGGCGTTCAGCGCGCCCCCTTTGAGCGCGGGCAGCTCGCGGAGCGCCGCCGCCAGCGCGGGCACCGGCGGCACCGACAGGTCCACCACCGCCGTGCGCGGCGCGCCGGCGAGCGTGATCGTGAGGAGCGCCACCACCACCATCGGGTCCGCCGCCGAGGATAGCCGCTAGACTCGCGCCATGTCCGTCGAGCTGCCCTGCCGGCTCGGGCCCTTCACGCTGCTCCGTCACCTGGCCTCGGGCGGCATGGGCGAGGTCTATCTTGCGCACGAGCCGCACGACGGCGCGCCGCGCCTGTGCGTCGTCAAGACGGTGCGCGCCGAGTTCGCGAGCGATCGCGTGGCCGCGCGCCGCTTCGTCGACGAGGCGCGCACCTCGGCGCTGTTGGCGCACCGCAACATCGTGGCCGTCTACGACGTCGGCGAGGACGGCGGTACGCCCTACATCGCGGTCGAGTACGTGCCGGGGCGCGATCTGATGGCCGTCTACGTCGCCGCGCGCGCCGCCGGCGGCGCGGTCCCCGAGGCGATCGCGATCTACCTCACGGCCGAGCTGCTCGACGCGCTCGACTACGCGCACCAGGCCGTCGATCCCCGCAGCGGCGCACCGCTCCACGTCGTGCACCGCGACGTCAGCCCACAGAACGTGCTGGTCTCCTTCGACGGCGCGGTCAAGTTGATCGACTTCGGCATCGCGCGCTGCGCGGTGCGGGACGAGCTGACCCACGTCGGGCAACTCGTGGGCAAGCTGCGCTACATCTCGCCCGAACAGGCGCGCGGCGAGCCGGTCGGTCCCGCCACCGACATCTGGGCCGCGTGCGTGACCGCCTGCGAGCTGTTGACCGGCCAGCGCTTCTGGGGCGACCGCCGACCCGAGGCGGTGGCGCCGCTGCTCGCGGTCGGCGCGCCGGTCGATCCGCCCGGCTTCGGCGGGCTCGACGTCGAGGTCCAGGTCGCCATCGGCGCCGGCCTCGACGTCGATGCTGCGCGTCGGCCGAGCGCGGCCGAGCTACGCGACCGCCTGCGACAGTTGCTGGCTGGGCGCGGCGTCGCTGAGCCGGCGGCACACACCGCGGCCCTGCTCGAGCAGCTCTTCGCCGGCGAACGCCAACGCGAGCTCCACGCGCGTGCCACGCTCCTGCACGAGCCCTCGGTCGTGCACGCAGCGGCCATGCCCGACCGCACCGCCTACCAGGCAGAGGCGAGCGAGGGCGGCGCCACGGCGGACGAGCGGCCGGGCACCGCGCAGGCCACCGTCGGTATGCGGCCGGCCCAGCGTCACGACACGCTTGCGCTCGAGCCCACGCCGTTCTCCACCTCGCTGCCGACGCCAACCGCGCGACTGGCGCCGCGCCGACGCGAGCCGCGCGCTCGGCGGTACTGGCTCGCCGCTGCGGCGGCGCTCGCGGCCGGCGTGATCGGCATCGCCGCGTGGTCGGCGGTACCACGCACCGCGACCGTGCCGGCGCCGCTGCCGCCCCTCGTCCCCCCGGCCGGCCAGCTCACCATGCTCCCCGTCGAGGAGCCGGCCACCGCGCCTGCCGTCGCGAGCGCTCCGCTCACGCCGGCGACGCTCGCCCCCGATCCGCAGACCGTCGCCGCGCAGCCGATCACGAACGCGCGGCCGCCGCACAAAGCCAAGCAGAAGAAGCCCGAGGCCAAACCGCGCTTGTTCGGCGATCGGGTGCGCGCGCTCAAGGAGTGCGAGCCGCGTCCGCGCTGCGCCGCCTCGGTGCTCGAGCGCGCGGACGACGTGCTCGGGCTGTCGGTCGACGAGCTGCGCCGGCTCGACGAGGCTCTCGAGCGCTGCCTGGCAAAGTGCCGCTGAGCCCGGGCCGGTGACCGTGGCACTGCACGGCTCCTGCTACAGTCGCACGCCATGACGCCGTCGCCGCTGCGCCTCCTGATCCCCCTGACCCTGCTGCTGGCTACGGGCTGCGCCGGCGTGATCGCCGATCTGGGCCTCGGCGCCGAGCGCGGGCGCGCCGACCTGCGCTGGCAGAGGGACGACGACGGCATCGTCTACCTGGAGCGGGTGGTGCGCGCGCCCACCGGCACGGTGGTGATGGTGCACGGGCTCGGCGGCAGCAAGGATCACTGGACGCGCTTCGCCGCGCGCCTGCCGCTCGGCCTGCGCTTGATCGCCGTCGACCTGCCCGGCTTCGGCGAGAGCCCCAAGGACCCGGCCGCCTCCTACGCCGCCACCGCGCAGGTCGCCCGCCTCAAGCGCTTCTTCGACGTGCACGGGCTGACGGGCGTGCACCTGATGGGCAACTCGATGGGCGGCCGCATCGCCACCGAGTTCGCGCTCGCCCATCCCGGCGACGTCGCCTCGCTGGTGCTGTTCGACCCCGCGGGCGTGACGCCGCCGCCCGGTGCTGCCGCCAACCACATCGTCACCGTCACGAGCGCGGCCGACTTCGACGTGCTGCTCGCCACGGCCTTCGTGCGCCCGCCCCGCCTGCCGGCGTTCCTGAAGGAGTACCTGGCGGAGCGGGCCGCCGTCGACGCGCCGCTGCAAGCCAAGATCGTCGACGAGATGAACGCCACACCCGGCCGCCTCGAGGACCGCATCGGCGCGCTGCGCCCGCCCACGCTGGTGGTGTGGGGCGCGAAGGACCGCATCATCGACCCGGCCGCGGCCGCCGTCTGGCGCGATCGGCTGCGTGACGGCGACGTCGTGGTGGTGGCCGACGTCGGCCACGCGCCCATGGTCGAGCGCCCCGAGGAGAGCGCGGCGCTGACCGCCGTCTGGTGGCGCCGCCGCGGCCTGTTCTGAGCGCGGCTCGAGGTCCATCGCAGAATCGAGCGAGGCAAGGCGCCCGCCGAGGAGCGAAGCGACATCCTCCTCGTGGAGGTGAGCGAGCACCGCAGGCGGGCAACATAGCCGCAGCCGATTCTGCGATGGACCTTCAGGCGAGCAGCCGCTCGGCCGGAAGCCCGCGCAGGTTGTAGCGCGAGGCCATGGCGGCGCCGTAGGCGCCCGCGGTGCCGACCAACAGCACGTCGCCCTCGCGCGCCGTGGCCAGGCGACGCGCGTGCCCGAGCACGTCGCCGCTCTCGCAGATGGGCCCGACCACGGTGGCGGTCTGGCTCGGCTTGTCGTCGAGGCGGCTCAGGTTCACGATCTCGTGGTAGGCGCCGTACAGCGCCGGCCGCAGCAGCGTGTTCATGCCGCCGTCGACGCCGACGAAGGTGATGCCGCCCTTGCTCTTGACCTGCGTGACGCGCAGCAGCAGCGCGCCGGCGCGCGCCACCACGAAGCGGCCGGGCTCGAGCCAGAGCTGCACCGGCGCATTGGCATTCTTCACTTTCGTGAGCAACGAATCGAGCTCCTCGAGCGCCAGGGGCGACTGGCCGGGGCGCTCGGGCACGCCGAGTCCGCCGCCCAAGTCGAGCACCCGGACATCGGGGAAGCGCTCGCGCAGCGACGCCAGCGTGAGCGCGGCTTCGGACCAGTTGTGCGGCTCGAGGATGCCCGAGCCGGCGTGGGCGTGCAGGCCGATCACGCGGGTGCCCGCCTTGTCCGCCAACGCGCGCGCCTGCTCGACGTCGGCGAGGCCGATGCCGAACTTCGACTGCTGGCCGCCGGTCTTGACGAAGTCGTGGTGGCCGCGGCCGACGCCGGTGTCGATGCGCAGGAAGATGTCGCGGCCGCGCCACAGCTCGTCCCAACGGTCGAGCATGAACAGGCTGTCGACGGTGACGCGCACACCGCGCTCAACCGCGACCGCCAGCTCGGCGCGCGGCGCGAAGTTGGGCGTGTACAAGACGCGCGTCGGGTCGAGGCCGGGACAGGCCGCGGCCACGGCGTCGAGCTCGCCGAGCGACACACACTCGAAGCCGAGGCCGGCCCGCTCGACCCGCCGCAGCAGCTCCGCATGCGGGTTGGCCTTGACCGCGTAGAGCACGCGATCGACCGCCGTGAGGCTCTTGAGGGCAGCGATCGCCTCGTCGAGCGTCCCCTGGTCGTAGACGTAGACCGGGGTGCCGGCCTTGGCCACCGCGAGCAGCTCTTCGCGACGCGCGCGCCACCAGGGCGGCACGTGCGCGGTGCGCGAGGCCGGCGCCTGGCCGTCCTCGAAGAGCTCGCGCCAAGAGGGCCCGAAGGTCTGCTCCGGCAAGCGCCGGTTGGTGAACAACAGCGCGTGCAGCGAGCGCACCAGCCGCTCGGCCTGCTCCTCGTCGACGACGAAGGTGAGGTTGAGGTCGCTGGCCGCTTGCGACACCAGGTGGATCTTCTGCTCCTCGAACACCGACAACACGGGGCCGAGCTGGTGCAACAGCGCACGGATGCGGCGCCCCACCAGGCTGACCGCGGCGCAGCCGGGGATGACGCGCGCGCGACAATATTTCGACAAGTCCTGAACCAACGCATCGAGGGTGCGGGCGTCGAGCGTGTTGGCGCTGCCGTCGAGCGAGACGGTGACGTTCATCTCGCTCGTCGACACCAGATCCACCGACAGACCGCGCTGTTTGAAGCACGTGAACACGTCGGCGAGGAAGCCGACCACCTGCCACATGCCGGGCGTGTCCATCGAGATCAAGGTCAGGCCGCGCTTGTGGCACACCGCCTTCACCTGCCCCTCGCCGGCGCGTTCGCCGCCGACGATGACGGTGCCCTCCATCTCGGGTCGGTCGGTCCAGCGCAGCTCGATGGGGATGCGGTGACGACGACAGGGCGCGATCGAGCGCGGGTGCAGCACCTTGGCGCCCATGGACGCGATCTCCTGCGCCTCGCCGAAGCTGGCCATCTTGACCAGGATGGCCGAGGGCAGGACGCGCGGGTCGGCGGTGAAGATGCCCGGCACGTCGGTCCAGATCTCGCACCGGGCCGCTTGCAGGCGCGCCGCGAAGATGGACGCCGAGGTGTCCGAGCCGCCGCGGCCGAGCAGCACGGTGGCGCCGTCCTTGTCGCGCGCGATGAAGCCCTGGGTGATGACGGCGCGGTGGCTCGTGAACAGCTCGTCGAAGCGCTGCTGGAGCGCCACGTCCTTGTCGTCGTCGACGGCGGCGTTGAGCACGCGTTGCGACTCGGGGCGCAGCGCGTCGTCCGCCGAGGTCAGACAACTGCGCGCGTCGACCCACGCGGTGGGCAGGCCGGAGGCGCTCAGGAAGGCGGTGCCGAGGCGCGTCGACAGCAGCTCACCCATGGCCAGCACGCGCGCCACCAGGCGCGGGCTTTGCTCCTTGACGAGGGAGATGCCGGTGGCCAGGCGCTCGAGCTCAGCCAGCTCCTCGCCCACGGCGGCGGCGAGGTCGACGCCGAGCTTGGTCGCCAGCTCGGCGTGGCGCCGGCGCAGCTCGTCCAGCGCCGGCTGCTGGCGCCCGGCGAGCGCCTCCTCGACGAGCTGGTGCAAGAGGTCGGTCACCTTGGTGAGCGCCGAGCAGACGATGACCGGTCGCAGGCCCGCCTCGACGCGTTTGCCCGCCTGTTCGAGGATGGTGCGCCAACGCTCCGGCGTGGCGACGCTGGTGCCGCCGAACTTCAGGACCACGAACCGTCCGCTCACGACTCCCTCCAGCCCGGCTGCAATCAGGGCTTGGGTTTGTTCTCGCCGCCCGGCGTGGGGGCGTCTTTTGCCTCGACCACCTCGCCGCTCGGCGCGGGGCGCCGGCGGCGCGACGCCGAGGACGAGGACGACGCATTCGGCGCCGACGTCGCCGAGCCAACCGTCCACTCCTCGGTGCGCGGCGCGAAGCCCTCGAGCAGCGCGCGCGCGCGCGCCGCCAACGTCTCGTCGACGTCACCGGCGACCGCTTCGAGCGCCTGGCGCGCCTTGTCCGTGTCGTGGCGGCGCAGCGCCTCGAGCAACAACAGCGACACGGGCTGCTCACCTCGATCGAGCGCGTCTTCCAGGCGCTCGACGCCGTCGGTGACGCCGGGCTCGAGGTGCTGCGCCAGGAACGAGGCCGCCAACAGCCGCACCTCCGGGTGATCGTCCTTCAAGCGCGAGAGCACGTCGTCGATGACGCCGACGGGCGGCGGATCGTCGGTGCCATAGCAGCGCTCGAGCAGCGCGAGCGCGGTGCGGCGCACGCTGGCGGTGGCGCCGAGCACCTGGGTGCGCGCCCGATGCCGCACGCGCACCAGCGTGGGCGCGTCGGTGACGTGGATGCGCGAGAGCGCGAGCAGGATGGCCTCGCGCGTGGCCGACGACGGCGACGGCATGCCGCCGAGCACGGCCAACAGCGGCACTACCAGCTCGGCGTCCTCCTCGCGCACGCCTTCGGAGAGCGCCACCGCGGCCGCCTCCTTGACGTGATCGTGCGCGTCGGTGAGCGCGATGACGGCGGCGCGCGCGCCCACCCGATCGGAGAGGCGCCCGAGGCACAAGAGCGCGCCCGCGCGCACGAAGGGGTCGGCGTGTTTGACCAGGGGCAGGAGCGGCTGCGCGATGCCCTCCTCGGCGCCGGTCAGGCAGTTGGCCAGGCCCTTGAGCGCCACCGCGGCCACCGCCACTTCACCGTCGTCGCCGGGGGGCGCGTGCGCGGCCGCCAGCGCAGCGTCGAGCAGGGCGCTGGCGGCGTCGGGCGCCTGAAGACGAGCCAACGCCATCGCCGCGCCCAGGCGGGCGCCGCTCTGCGGCAAGCGCAGCGCCGCGAGCAGGCCGGGCAGCGCCACCTTGCCCTGCGCGACCGCCTCGTCGACGGCGGCGTCGCGCACAGCGCGGCGGCTGTCACACAAGCGCGCGTGCAGCGCCGCATGGGGCCCCGCGGGGGCCTTCGGCTGTGGCGGCGGCGGGGCGCGCTCCTGGTGCGCGCGCACGGCGGCCTCGAGGTCGAGGTGGATGCCGCCGTCCTCGTGCCCGGTCGGCGCGCTCGCGAGCGGAGCGGGCTTGAGCACCGCGAGGGCGCCCTGCGCCGCCTTGCGCACGCCCTCGTCGAGGTCGCCGCTCAGCTCGCGTAGGCGCGCGGTGGCCGTGGTGTCCCCGAGCGAGGACAAGGCCCGCACGATCAACTGACGCGTGGCTGGGTGTACGTCCTTCGACAGCGCCAGCACCGCACGCGCGATCTCGCCGTCGCCAGCGTCCTTCTGCGCGACCAGCTCGGCGAAGGCACGCGCCACGGTGGCGCGCGCATCGCCGTCGAGCATGCCGCGCTGCACCAACGAGGCGAACGCGGGCAGCGCCTCGCGCGCCTTGAGCGCGGCCAGCAACAAGGCGAGGCGCGCCACCGGCGCTCCCGGCACCGGCAGCTCGTTGACCAGGAACGCCACCGCGCCCTGGCGCGCCGCCAGCACGGTCGCGGTCGCTTGGTCGCGTACCGCGGGATCCTCATGGTTGAGCCGCTTGACGGCGTCCTCGATGCGCATGTCGCTCGGTCAGAAGCCCTTGAGGACTTCCTCCTTCTTCGCCTCGAACTCTTCCTTGGAGAGCACGCCCGCCTCGAACGCCTTCTTGAGCGCCTCGAGCTTCTCCTTGAGCTTGGGGTCCTTGGCCGCGTGCTCCTTCTCCTTCTTCTTGGTCTCGTAGATGGAGCGGAAGCGGCTCTTGAGCTCGGCGGACGACAGCGCGCCGCCGTGCTTGAAGTACAGGTCGCTGACCTCGCCGAGCGCGTAGGTGAGCGCGTAGCCCATCGACATGGCGACGATGGAGCCGAGCACCGGGATCAGCTTGGCGGCCGCCATGATGACGTTCTGCGCCACGATGCTGGCGCCCACCGTCGACAGGATCTCGAGCACGGTCTTCTTGTCGAGCGTGCGCCCGTGAATGCGGCCGATGGCCTGCACCAGCCCGATCTGGATGGGCGAGAGCAACAGCACGTCGGCCACCGGGAAGGGCTGGATGGTGACGGCGGCGGCGGCCACCGCGCACACCTGCGTCACCTCGTGGACCGCGGCGGCCTTCTCCTCGGCAGTGGCGGTGCCGTAGTCGCCCTTCATGACGCGACCGAGCGTGTCCAGGTAGCCCATGGTCCCGGCGATACCACGTGTGGCATGGTTGGGCATCGGCGGAGCAAACGGTGCCTCTCCTCGACAAATTGAAGTCGGTCGGTGGCGCCATCAAGCACAAGGTGTCCGAGACCTTCGGCGAGGGCCGCGAGCCGGCGCCCGACGAGGCGCTCGACATGGGCACGCTTGCCCCCGCGCTCGACGGGCCCGCCGCGCGACGCGTGCTCGGCGTCAAGGACGACGCCTCGCTGGCCGACGTGCGCGAGGCCTATCGCCGTCTCGCGCAGGCGCAGTTCGCGCGCGCGCGCCGCGAGGGCCCCGATAGCGCCGCCGCGCACCTGCTCGACCGCGCGCTGCTGGCGCTCGAGCTGCTCGAGGAGGAGCTGTTGCCGCTCGGCGCGGCGTCGCCGGGTGGCGCTTCGGCAGGCGCAGGTGCCACGCCGCCGACGAGCCGGCGCAAGCGGGCCACGCCGCGCACCTGAGCGGCGTGCACTGAGCGGTCGTGCACGCCGGGTGGTGCGTTGACGAGCGCCCCGCTCGGAGGCATCGACGTGGCATGGCGCTCGACTACCAGCCGATCCTGCTCCCGAACCCCGGCCGCACCACCGCGGTGACGCTGCAGGAGTATCAGGCGCGCGGCGGCTACACCGGCCTGAAGAACGCGCTCGCCAAGAAGCCCGACGAGGTCACCGCCGTCGTCAAGGACTCCGGCCTCAAGGGTCGCGGCGGCGCCGGCTTCCCCACCGGCATGAAGTGGAGCTTCGTGCCCAAGGGCCCAGGCCCCAAGTACCTCGTGGTCAATGCCGACGAGTCCGAGCCCGGCACCTTCAAGGACCGCGACATCATGGAGGTCGAGCCGCACACGCTGCTCGAGGGCATCGCCATCGGCAGCTACGCCATCGGCTGCGAGCTGGCCTTCGTCTACATCCGCGGCGAGTACGTCGAGGCCGGCAAGCGCCTGCGCGCCGCCATCGACGAGGCCAAGGCGGCCGGCATCCTCGGCGACAAGACCGCGCTCAAGCGCGAGGACGGCCACGCCTTCAAGCTCGACGTCACGGTGTTCCTGGGCGCCGGTGCGTACATCTGCGGAGAGGAGACGGCGCTGATCGAGAGCCTCGAGGGCAGCCGGCCCATGCCGCGCAGCCGGCCGCCCTTCCCCGCGGTCGCCGGCCTCTACATGAAGCCCACCGTCGTCAACAACGTGGAGACGATGGCCAACGTGCCGGTGATGTTCGAGAGGGGCGTCGACTTCTACAAGGCCATCGGAAACCCGCCCAACAACACCGGGCCCAAGATCTTCTGTCTGTCGGGCCACGTGAAGAAACCCGGCAACTACGAGCTGCCGCTCGGCAAGATCACGGTGCGCCAGCTCATCGACGAATACGGCGGCGGCACCAGGAGCGGGCGCCCGGTCAAAGGCGTCTTGCCCGCAGGTGTGTCCGCGCCCGTCATCGCCGCCGACAAGCCCGACGCGGTGCTCGACTACGACGGCATCAAGGCCGCCGGCTCCATGCTCGGCTCGGCCTCGTTCATCGTGATGGACGACAGCGTCGACATGGTGTGGGCCGCCGCGCGCATGATCGAGTTCTTCCGCCACGAGAGCTGCGGCAAGTGCACGCCCTGCCGCGAGGGCACCATGTGGCTCGAGAAGATCTATCACCGCGTGCTGCACGGCACCGGCATGCGTCCGGGGGACATCGAGCAGCTCAATGACGTGTGCCGGCAGATCTCGGGCAACACGCTGTGCGCGCTCGGCGACTTCTCGACGAGCCCGGTGACCTCGACCACCAAGTTGTTCAAGGCCGACTACGAGGCGCGGCTCACGCAGCTCGGCGCAGCGGCGAGGCGCTGACAGCGAGCGCGCTCAGGGGGACAGCCGCGGCGCATCGAGGCGCAACTGCAGCGTTGTTCCGTTCATGGTCGCCGGCGGCACCAGCACGCCGCGCACGCGCAGCTCGAGCGTGGTGCCGACGAGCGTGCCCGCGCCCACGCTGACCTCGCCGCGTAGCACCGTGCCGCCCTCGCCCTCGCCCTCGCCCTCTCCCTCCCCTTCGCCTTCACCCTCCCCCTCGCCTTCGCCCTCCCCTTCACCTTCACCCTCCCCTTCGCCCACGGGACCGCTGTCGACGGCGGCGCCGCATTGCCGATCGAGACAGGCCTGGCCGCTCGGGCAGTCCGCGTCGGTCTCGCACGCGAGCGCCGGGTGCGCCGGGCAGCCGGTCGCCGGCCACAGCGCCAGCAGCATGACGAGCGCGGACAGCGCCCGCTGCACGGTCACGGGATGCTCTCCGACAACAGGAAGCCCGCCGGTGTGCTCAAGGTGCAGCTCACCGGCGAGCTCTGGTTGCAGGCGCCGGCGCACGAGTAGTAGCGCAGCGTGACGTCGGTGCCGCTGACCGTGCCGCCGCAGGCGCGCGACCAGCAGAAGGTCGCCGTCGTCAGGCCGCCCACGCCCTCGCAGTAGCTGTTGTCGATCTGGCGCACGCTCACTTCGGTGCCCCAGATGGTGCTTCGCGTCACCGCGCTCGACGCCAGCTTGACGTCGGTGACGGCGCCGTTGACCAGCGCATCGGTGTCGACCGCGCCGGTGTCGAGCTCGGCGGCGCCGACCGCGTCGAAGCCGATCTCGTTGGCGCCGATGGTGCCGTAGGCGATGTCGGCCGCCGTGATGGTGTCATCGACGATCTCCGCCGAGCCCACCGAGCTGTTGCGCATCTCGTCGAGCCCGACCGCGTCGGTGCCGATCTCGTCGACGCCGACGACCCCGTAGCCGAAGTCGGCCGAAGTGATGGAGCCGTTGGCGATCTCGGAGGTGCCCACGCTCGAGGCCGCCAGGTGCGTGGCGGCGATCGAGTCGGCACGGATGGTGATCTGATCGCCGCTGATCTGCACCGGCGCCACCGCCGTCAGGTCGCCTGGAGACACCGACTGATCGTCGCCGTCGAGCAGCTCGGCCGGCACGCCGACCAGGCCGTCCCAGGGCGCCGCCGCCGCGCGCCCAGCCCACGGCACGGCGCCGAGCGCAGCGCGCGGCGCCAGCGTCTCGCCGTCGATGACCAGCTCGAGCCAGGCGCGCTCGGCGCCGACCAGCGCGAGCAGCCCCGGCAGCTCGAGCACGAACACGCCGTCGACCACGACCACGGAGGCGTCGTCGGCGAGCGCGCCGAGCGCCGTGGCCGCTCCATCGGCGCCGTCATAGAGCACCGCCGAGACCGTGACGGTGGCGTTCACCGGCGCGCCCGAGCGGTCGAGCGTGCCGGCGAACGCGACCACGTCGGGGACGAAAGGCCCACCCTGCGCCGCCGCCTGAGCAGCAACGGCGAGCGGGACCACGATGGCGAGCAAGTGGCGCATCACGCCAGTGTACCAGGGCCGACCCAAGAGGACGCGCGCGCGGCGCTCACAGCGCGCCGGCGAGCCGATCGTCCCACAAGCGGACCCCGCCCAAGATGCCGGCGTCGTTATCGACGACGACGACGTCCTTGGGCAGCGCCAGCGTCAAGCGCCGCGCGTTGCCGCCGCCGAGGTACAGGCGATCGAAGCCCGCGACGGTGCGTAAGTAGGCGACCGCCTCGTCGACCGTCCGGTTCCAGCGCTTGCTGCCGATCTTCTTTCGGTACTTCTCGCCGAGCGCCTGGTCGAAGGTGCGCCCCTTGGCGAACGGGAAGTGCCCGAGATCGAGGTGGAGCTGCAGGACGCCGTCGTGAAAGAGCGCGGTGCCAAAGCCCGTGCCGAGCGTGCACACCAACTCGACGCCCTTGCCCTTGACCACCGCGAGCCCCTGCATGTCGGCGTCGTTGACGGCGCGGCACGGCGCGCGCAGGCGCTTGCCCAACGCGCCGGTGAGATCGAAGCCGGCGAACGCCTTGCTGTCGAGGTTCGGCGCGGTGCGCACCTTGCCGTGGCGGATCAGCCCCGGGAAGCCGACCGAGACCCGATCCCACGCCGGCAGCGGTGCCACCAGGTGCGCGATGGCGTCGACCAGGCGCTTGGGCGTGCACGGGTGCGGCGTGTCGACGCGCACGCGCTTGGCGACCATGGCGCCGCGCTCGTCGAGCACGCTGGCCTTGAGGCCGCTGCCGCCCACGTCGATCGCGAGCGTCGTCGGACCTCGTGTGCTGCTCGGTTTCGCTGCCATGCACGCACCTCGCTGCGGCGCACCCTACCGCGGCGCCGAGAAGCACGTCTGCTATACGGAAGGGCGTGAACACGCTCGTGGTCGCATGCCTGCTGGTCGGTGCCGCGCCTGCCGACATGCGCATCCCCGCTCCGAGCGGGCTCGAGGCCAAGCTGCTCGTGGACGCCGCCGACGGGGCGTTGCAGCAGCTCACGCTGCTCGAGGCCAGTCTGGTCGCGAGCGGCGTGCCGGATCGGGACGTGCCAGCGGAGGCGGCGCGGGCCAAGGGGGCGCTGGCGCCTGCCATTGAACGCGCGCGCACCCAGCGCACGGCGGCGGCGCGTGGCGCGCAGTTGTTGCGCGGCCTACACGACACGGTGTTTCGCCAGTACGCGCTGACCGCCACCGAGGTCGACGACGTCATCCACACCGGCGAGTTCAACTGCTTGTCGTCGGCGCTGTTGTTCGTGGTGGCCGCCGACGGCCTGCTCGAGCGGCCGCGCGCCATGGTGACGCGCTACCACGCGTTCGCGCGCGTCACCGCCGACGGCACGCCCGCCGACGTCGAGACCACCACGCCCGCCGGCTTCGCCGCCGACCGCGCCAAGCTGATGACGCCCGAGTACATCAAGAAGATCGCGGGCCACGACGTGACACCGACCGAGCTGCTCGCCGACCTCGAGCACCCCGAAGAGCTGCCGGCGCTTTCCCTCGTGGCCGCCGTCTACTCCAACCGCGCCGTCGGCCTGGTGCAGCGCGGTGACTTGCCCGGCGCCGCCATCGCGCTCGACCGCGCGCAGCGGCTCGCCACCGGCAGCCTGCGCGAGCGGCTCGCCGCGTGGCGCGGTGGCGTGCTCAACGGCGGCGCGGTGGCGCTGGTGGAGCAAGGGCGCCTCGACGACGCGCGCGCGCTGCTCGAGCTCGCGCTCGAGGGCACGAGCGGCAAGACCCGGGCGCTCCTGAGCGCCAACCTGCAGAACGTGCGCTTGCGGCAGGCCGACGAGGCCCTGGTGCGCCAGGACTGGTCGGGCGCGCTCGCCTTTTTCGACGCCGCCGCGCGCGCCGGCGCCTCCCCGTCCGAGTTCGCCGAGCAGCGTGCGCGCGCGACCGCGCGGCTGGCGGCGCTCGAGGGCAGCGACGTGCGCTGCGCTGCCGAGCTACAGAAGGCGGACGCGTCGGCGCGCTCGTCGGCGGCCCTGTGTTACGCGGGTATGTCGCGCGCGAAGCGCGAGCACGGCGACGTCGACGACGCGCTGCAGCTCGCGCGGCGCGCGCACGAGCTGGCGCCCGGCGGCCCCGAGACCGAGGGCGCGGTCTTCTTCGCGCTGGCCGAGCAGGTCAAGCGCGCCCGCGAGGCAGACGCGTGCGATCTGGTGGAGTCGCTGGTTCGTGAGGCCCAGCCGTACGAGCGCGCGCTGCACGGGCAGCCCTGGCCGCACGAGGAGATCATCGGCGGTTGCCTGGCGCATGCCGCCGAGGCGGCGTTCGCCACCCGCGAGTGGAGCAAGGCGGGTGCGCTGCTGCGCCGCGCCCAAAGCCAGCTCCCCAACGACGCCACCGTGCGCACCAACCTGGCGCGCGTCGACGCCAACCTGGCGCTCGAGCACGCGCGCGAAGGCGCCTGCGACCGCGCGCGTCCGCTGGCGCACCGCGCCGCCGTCGGCGACCCGAGCGTGGCCGCGTCCATGACCAGCGCGCTCGAGCACTGCGCGCACGTCGAGGCCGAGCGCGCAGCAAAACGAGGGGACTGGGCGGCGGCCGCCGCGCTGGCGCGACGCGGGCTGCACGACGCCCCCGAGAGCAAGGCGCTGAAGGACAACGTCGGCGTCTACCTGCACAACCAAGCGGTGACGCTGCTCAAGGCCAAGCGCTGCGAGGAGGCGAAGGCCCTCGTGCCCGAGCTGCGCGCCGCGGGTCGAACCATCGCCGACGACGTCGAGAAATGCCGCTGACAGCGACGCTCAATTGAACTCGGCCGTGATGTACGCCTCGCGGCCCGGCGGGATGGTCAGCTTGTACGGGATCTCCTGCCCGCCCTTCTTGACCACCACCTTGTGCGGCCCCGCCCAGAGCTGCAGCGACGCGAGCGGCGTCTTGCCGATGCGCTTGCCGTCGACGAACACCTCGACGCCATCGGGGAGCTGGTCGAACGCGAGCGACGCCTTTTGCGCCTCCAGCTCGACGTTCATGGTCTGGCCGGGCTTGAGCTTGACGGTCTTGGCGACGCTGATGCCTTGCGCGGCGTCCTTGCCGACGACCTTGTAGACGCCGGCCTTGCCCTCGAAGGTGCCGCTGCCGGTGCCGACGTCGCTGCCGTTGACCGTGATCTTGAGCGACGGCGGATCGGCCGTGATCACGAGCTTGCCGGGTCCAGTGGCCTTGGGCGCCGGCTGCTCCTCCGGCTTGTCGGGCCGCTCGCCGCCGACGGGCTTCTTGATGGGCGCCAGCGGCTCGATGGGCGGCTCGACCGGGGTCGGTGGCGGCGGCGGCGGCGGCGGCGGCGCCACCACGGGCGGCGGTGGCGGCGGCGCGGGCTTGTCGTCGTCCTTCGAGACCAGCACGAAGATCAGCGTCGCCGCCACGCCGAGGGT
The DNA here is from genome assembly GCA_016177705.1 of Deltaproteobacteria bacterium. Classification (GTDB taxonomy): domain Bacteria; phylum Myxococcota; class UBA727; order UBA727; family VGSZ01; genus JACOUT01. The sequence continues at coordinate 129,127 of JACOUT010000004.1, read as the reverse complement.
CAGTCCGAAGCCGAGCACCAGGCCGGTCGGCGTCTTGTAGACCACCGGCGGCGCGGTCTGGGACGCGTATCCCTGCGAGGAGTGGGGTGGCGCGGTCGGCTGCGCCTGCCACGACGGCGGCGGCGCCGACGGCGCGCGCGGCGCGGCGGCGGGCGCGGCGGGCGGGCTTGCGTCGCCCGATGCCTTCTTCTCGAGCGCGCGCTCCACCAGCCGCGCCGCCGCGTCCGGCGGTGCCGGCGCCATGGGCGCCGTCGGGCCGGCGGCGATCGATGCCGGCACGAGCGACGGCGGGTCGGTGGGTGCGGCCTCCGTCGATGGCGGCGGCGCCGGCCGCCCCTTGACGGGCGTGACCTCGACCTTCTTGCCGTGCGCCGCTTCGATCTCGGCGTCGGTCAGGTGGCTGTCACGCGAGCGCGTGGCCTTGGCCATGTCGGCCGGCAGCTCGACGAGCAAGCGTCCGGTGGGCGGCGGCGGCGTCTCCCGCGCCGAGATCAGCATCTGGTCGCGCGTGGCGCGCGGCACGGTGTCGGGCGGGAACAGCTCGTCCATGTAGCGGCGGATCTCTTTCGCGTCCGCCGGCCCACAGGTGTCGAGCAGCTCCATGCGCATCTCGAAGGCCGAGCCGTAGCGCTCCGTGCTCTTCTTCTTGGTGGCGCGCAGCACCACGCGCGCCATGGCGTCGGTGATGCCGTCGTCAGCGTCGACGCGGCGCACCAGCTCGTCGCGCATCATCGCCTCGGCCAGGTCGTTGTCGGCGCCGAAGGGCGCCTTGCCGGTGAGCGCTTCGTAGAGCACGCAGCCGAGCGCGTAGACGTCGGTCTGCACCGTGGCCGCCGCGCGCCCGCCGTAGGTCTGTTCGGGCGCGGTGTAGGCGTCCTTGGCGTCCGTGCCGCGGTGCTTGCGCATGACCTCGGCGATGGTGGTGGCGCCGTAGCCGGTCACCTTGGCCATGCCCTGGAAGGACACCTGCAGGGTCTCGGGGCGGATGCCGCCGTGGATCCAGCCCTCGCCGGTCTCGGTGGCGCCGAGCTCGAAGGCGTAGTGCACGCCCATGGCGGCGTCGGCGACGACGGCGCAGGCGAGCGCGGGACTGACCGGCTTCTTCAGCGTGGTCGCGCGACGAAACACCGAGCGCAAGCTCTCGGCGTCGGCGTAGTCGACCACGCGCGCGATGCCCTCGTCGAGCCGCGCCAGCCCCATGACGCCGATGACGTTGACGTGATCGATGGTGGTGCCGAGCTCGGTCTCCTGCCACACGCGACGAAACAGGTCGGGGTTGTCGACGATCTCGTCGGGCAAGAACACCATCACGGCCGGCTTGAGCGTGCCGTCCTCGGCGTGGAGGCAGCCGAGGAACGCCTGTGAACCGAACCCGCCCATCAGGGGGCCGAGCACGGAGAACTCGTGGGGCTTCACGACGAGGATTCTTCCGTGGCGGCACCAAGCAGGTCAAGGTAACGACCGCCCCCCTGTGTCAGGGCAGTTGTTAGGACGAGCAGGCACCCAGGCGCCCGCCCCGGGCGCCGCGGAGGCCTGATGCGCATGCTCGCCCTGCTGCTCGCCTCGTCGACCGTCGCCTGCGCCGGCTCCGCCGCGCCGGAGGCGGACGTCACCGCCAACCTCGCACCTGCCGTCGTCGCCAAGGAGGACACCACCATGTCGGACGCCGCCTCACGCTTCCCGGTTCCGGCGCCGGATCAGCTCCGCACCGCGCTGAGCCCGCTCGCCTGGCAAGTGACGCAAGCCGAAGCCACCGAGCCTCCGTTCCGCAACAGCCATTGGGACAACCACCAGGACGGCCTGTACGTCGACGTCGTCACCGGCGAGCCGCTCTTCTCCTCGCGCGAGAAGTTCGACTCCGGCACCGGCTGGCCGTCGTTCACGCGCCCGGTGTCGCGCGAGGCGGTGAGCGAGCGGCGCGACGCGGCGCTCGGCATGGTGCGCACCGAGGTGCGCTCGCGCGGCGGCCACCTCGGCCACGTGTTCGACGACGGTCCCGGGCCCACCGGCCAGCGCTACTGCATCAACTCGGCGGCGCTGCGCTTCATACCGGTCAGCGAGCTGGCGGCGCAGGGCTACGGCGACTGGCTGCCGCTGTTCGCCGGCGCGGCCGACGCGGGCGCACCGACTGCCTCGCCGAGCGCGACGCCGCCCGAGCAGAGCTGCGCCGCGACGCTCGAGACCGCCATCCTCGCTGGAGGCTGCTTCTGGGGCATGGAGGACATCCTGCGTGGCATACCCGGCGTCGTCGAGACCGAGGTCGGCTACACCGGCGGCTCCACCGCGCGCCCGAGCTACCGCGACGTGAAGACCGGCAGCACCGGCCACGCCGAAGCGGTGCGCGTCACCTTCGACCCCGCGCGCTTGCCCTACGCCGAGCTGCTCGAGCGCTGGTTCTTTCGCATGCACGACCCGACCACGCTCGATCGCCAGGGCAATGACGTCGGCACGCAGTACCGATCCGCCATCTTCGTCACCTCGACGGAGCAGCGCAAGATCGCCGAGGAGGTCAAGGCGCGCGTCGCCAAGTCGGCGACCTGGCCCCATCCCATTGGCGCTGCCATCGTCACCGCCATCGTCGAAGCCGGCGAGTTCACGCCCGCCGAGCCGGAGCATCAGGACTACCTGCAGCGGCATCCGGGCGGCTACACCTGTCATTACCTGCGCTAACCGTCGGTGCGTGCGGCCGGCTACGCTCACGTCATGCCGCGCCTGTTCCTCGCGGTCGATCTCGACGACAAGCTCAAGCGCCGCCTCACCGGCGTGCCGGCCGAGCTCGGTCTGAGCGGGCTGCGCGTGGTGTCGCACGAACAGCTCCACCTGACGGTGCGCTTCCTCGGCGACGTCGACGAGGCGCGGGTGGGGGACGTGCTGGCGGCCGCGGCCACTGCGGCGCGCAGCCACGCGCCCTTCCCGCTCGAGCTGGCGGGCGGCGGCAGCTTCGGTCCGCCCGGCCGGCCGCAGGTCGTGTGGGTCGGCGTGGCCGACGCGACCGCAGTACGCGCGCTCGCCGACGACGTCGACGCCGCGCTCGCACCAATTCCCTGTGCGCCGCGCGATCACCCCTTCACCGCGCATGTGACGCTCGGCCGGGTGCGCGGCCGGCTCGGCGGCGACCTGAGGGCGCTCACGTCGCTCGGGCACCTCGGCACCATGACGGTCGAGCGCGTGACGCTGTTTCGCAGCACGCCGATGGCCGGCGGCTCCCGCTATCAGGTGATCGGGCAAGCGCCGCTCGCCCGCGACGGGGCTCAGGGCGCTTCGTAGGCGCCGAGGTCGGGCAGCCGATCTCGCGGCTGCCCCAACGCGTCGACCAGCGCGTTCGACAGCGCGCTCACGTCGATGGCCGGCGAGGTTGCCTGCAAGTGAAAGTCGAGCGCCGCGCGGTCGACGAACTGCGGATCGAGGTCGCGCACCTCGAAGCCGGTCACGCTCTGACCGAACACCAGCGAGTCCACGATCTCGCAGTTACTGGTCACCACCTGGCCGACGTCGTCGCCCACCACCGAGTGGCGCACACGGGTCATCGAGTTGCATTGCAGCTCGCTGCCGCCGTTGTCGACGCTGGTGACGTGGCGCACCACCGAACCCGGCTCCGGGCTGCGGGTGGTGCGTAGCCCCGCGCCGCCGTTGTTGGCGAACACGCTGTGCTCGACAAGGTAGTCGCCGGTCTCCAGGCGCACGCCATCGCCTCCGCAGCCGAGGAAGCGGCTCTGGCGGATGCGCGCTGACAGGCCGAGCTTGACGTTGAGGCAGTCGCCGCTGCCGCCCGACAGCTCCACGCGCTGCAGCACCACCGAGCCGTTCTCTGCGCGAAGCAACTCATTGGCGAAGCTGTCGCCGGCGAGGACGAGGTCGGAAAGGATCAAGAGCTCGCGCGCGATCAGACCTTGGTCGCCATTCGCCACGCGGAGCACGGTGCCGGGCTCGCCGCGAATCAACGTCGGCGCCTGCACGTCTTCGCCGGCGATGACGTGATCGCCGGCCGCCACGACGATCACGGTGGGCGGGCCGCCGAAGTTGCCGAGGGCAGCGGCGATGGTGGCCGCGTCGGTCGGTACGCGCACGACGGTGGCGGCCTGCGGCAGGCAGTCGCCGCCCGCGCAGTCGCCGCCGTCGAACCTGCAGGCGACGCAGCCGTCCCCCGCGACCTGGTTGCCGTCGTCGCACTGCTCGCCGGTCGACACCGCTCCGTCACCGCAGGCGACCGGCGCCAACGCGCACGCGTAGCCGCGCGTCGTGGCGCAGCCGAGGTCGTTCCAGCCGTCAACCGGTGGCGCGTAGCGCTCGACACAGTCTTCGGTGCCTGCCACGTCGTTCGGCTCGCCCGGCGCGAACGCCCGGTAGGACGAGTCCTCGTCGTCGGTCCAGGCCTGCGTGCCCTCGCTGAACACGTCATGCAAGCCGATCCAGAGTGGATCCTGTCCTTGCAGGCCAGCAATGGCGGCGTCCTCGCCGGCGTCCGCAACGCTCGCCAGGTGGCCGCCGCGCGAACGGCAATCGCGCTCGGCATCCGGCCAACTCGCCTGCGTCGCAAACGTCGCCAGGCAGACGCCGTCGGGTTGGAGCAGCGACGCGCTCGCCTCGGCGCCGCCACACGCCTCGCCCTCACCTTCTCCCTCGCCCTCGCCTTCTCCCTCGCCCTCACCTTCTCCCTCACCCTCGCCTTCTCCTTCGCCCTCGCCTTCCCCTTCGCCCTCGCCTTCCCCTTCGCCCTCGCCTTCCCCTTCGCCCTCGCCTTCTCCCTCCCCGGTGTCGTCGACCGTTCGACACTCACCGTCCATGCAGCGTTCAAGCCGCAGACACTCGTCGTCGGAGTTGCAGCGGCGCACCGCCGTCCTCGCGGGGCACGCGGCCGCAGCGACGGCGACCAGCACGATCAGGAGCAGCCGGCCGATGTCCACGTCGCCATGATAGCGCAGGCCATCAGGGATCGTCGGGCTCAACGCCGATGCCAAGTCGTCGTTCGACCTCGGCGATGCGGCGCACGGCGGGCAGCGCGGCGTCGGCGGCGGGCCAGATGCTGCGAAACAGCGCATGCGCACGTTTGGCCTGATCGAGGTCGCCGACGTCGACCGCCAGCGACGCCACCAGCGTGGTGCTCTCGGCAATCAGCACCGTCCACATCTGCGCCAAGGTGTCGTCCCCCGCCGTGCAGGCGGGCACGAGGCGGGCGAGCGGCTCGAGCTGGGCACGGGCGGCGGCGACGTCGTTCTTCTCCACCGCCAAGAGCACGCTGTCGGGCACCGCGAAGCACGGCGGCAGGCGCGCGATGACCGCGGCGGCCTCGTCGAGCCGGCGCGCGCGCATCAGCAGGTGGACCTCTGCCGCGTCCTTGACCACCGGCACGTCGAAGGGCTTGTCGTGCAGCGCCTGCAGCTTCTGTTCGGCGAGGTGCGGGTCGTGGTCGGGCGCGTAGGCGGCGCCGAGCACGTCGGCCACCAGCGACAGCACGTGCATGCGTTGCGCGAAGATGTCGCTCATCTCGAGCAGATCGCGGCGCTGGCGCACCCGATCGGACCACTTGGCCGCCAGCGCCGGCTGATGGTTCACGTGCGCGAACATCGAGGCCATGGAGGCGATCTCGAGCGCGCGCGTGTGCTGCGGCGCGACCTCGACGCTCGCTTGGTGGTAGGCGTCCTCCCACGAGAGGTCCGCCTCCTCGAGCCGCCCAAGCGCGGCCAGCGCATGTCCGATCAACACCGTGGCATCGAGCCGCTTGTCGCCGGCGGGCAGGCGGTCGATGAACGTGCGCACCGCCACCAATGCGTCGTCGTCGCCACGGCGCGCGCGCAGCGCGGCCAGCCGCACCCATGACTTGACCGAGCCCGCGTCGGCCGCGACGTGGCGCTCGAGGCGCGCGATGGCATCGTCCAGCTTGCCGTCGACCAGGTCGGCGTCGACCAAGGCGTGCACCACCGAGCTCGCCCGCTGCGGCGCCGCGGTCAGAATGGCGCGCGCCTCCGCCGTGCGACCCGCCTCGAGCTGTCGACGTGCCAAGCCGAGCAGCGTCACCGGCCGTGGCGGCTGGACGCCGATCTGCTCGAAGCGATCGAGCCGCTCGGGACTGCCGTACGCGAGCGACAGACGCGTCGCCAGCAACTGCCTCGCCAGCGGGTCCTCGCCGAAGTGCTCCTCGAAGGCGGCGAACAGCGCGAGCGCATCTTTGTAGTCGGGCGACGCCACCGCGCGCACCAGCGCGCGCGTGCGCTCACTGGCGAACGAGCCCGCGGGCCCGCGCGCGACGGCGTCGCGCGCCTTCGACAGCGACGCGTCGATGCGGCCGAACGGCTCATCCTCGATGATGGCGATGACCGCGAGCAGCAGCCAGCCCATGGCCGCGTCAGGGTCGCGGCCCACCGCCTCCTGTGCGTCGGCGCGCGCGGCGTCGAGCTGCAAGCGCCAGTAGGCGTCGGTGGCCCGCTCGATGGCCGCGCGCGCCACCGGGTCATTGGAGAGGTGAAGCCCGCCACCGCGCGCCCGCAGGCCGATACCGAGCGCGATCAGCAGCAGCAGCGACGACACGATGGCCGCCGTCAGCCAGCGGCGACGCCCGAGCGGCAGCGGCAGCGCGGTGGGCACGCGCGCCTCCGAGACTGCGCGCGCCTCCACCACCGAGCTCTGGCGCGGCGTCTCCAGCGTGTCGCGCGACACCGGCGGCGGCAGTGCCACGCGCGTCGGCGCCGAGGGCGTGCGCGTATCCGGCTGGGTCACCTCGTCGGCCTCTTCGAGCCGCTCGATGGTGTCGAGCAGCACCTCGGCGCTCTTGGGCCGCAGGTCGGGATCCTTCTCGAGCAGGTTGCCGACCAGCGCCTCGATGGCGCCGGGCACGGAGCGCCCGAGGGTCCGCATGCGCTCCGCCAGGCTCGGCACCGGGTCGGTGAGCGTGCGCACCATCAGCTCCATCGAATTGGTGCTGACGTAGGGCTGCTCGCCGCTGATCATCTCGAACAACAGCACGCCGACCGCGTACAGGTCGCTGCGCGGGTCGTCGCTCTTGCCGAGCAACTGCTCGGGGGCGATGCTGCCCGGCGTGCCGGCGACCAGCCCCTCCCCGGTGACGGGGGCCGCGCCGCTGCCGGCCGTCAGCTTGGCGACGCCGAAGTCGAGCACCTTGGCGTGCTCGCCGTGGCCTTCGACCCGCAGCAGCATCACGTTCTCGCCCTTGAGGTCGCGGTGCACCACGCCCGCTTTGTGGGCGGCGAGCAGCGCGCGGCACACGTCGCCGGCCACCGCGAGCGCGCGCATGATCGAGAAGGGGCCGCCGCGCCGCAGCACGCTGCGCACGGTCTCGCCCTCGAGGTGCTCCATGGCGATGAACAGCGTGCCGTCGTCGGCGGTACCGGCGTCGACCACCTGCACGATGTTCGGGTGTTGCAGGCGCGAGATCACGTCGGTCTCGCGCTGGAAGCGCCGCACGGCGTCGGCGTCGGGCGCGCCGTCGGTCTTCAACACCTTGACCGCGACGTTCCTGCCCAGGCTCAACTGCGTCGCGAGGTAGACGGCGCCCATGCCACCTTCGCCGATGGGTCGCTCGACGCGGTAGCGCCCCGCGAGCGTGAGCCCGACCAGGTTCTTCGGTGCAGACGGCGGCACGCCGCTACCATACAGCGACGGCCGTGCTGGCCGCTCGGTCACCGCTCACCTGTCCGCCGGTCAGCGCTTCTTCTCGTCCGGACCGCTCTCGGCGGGGATGGGTGGCAGCGTCACGTCCCGCGGCGCGGCGCCGGGCGGCTGCTTCATCTCCACCGTGTCCTGGTGCTCGAGGTCGGAGTCGGCGAACACGGGCGCCGCGAACGGCGGCGGCACGGCCACCGTCGCGGGCTCGGGCCGCGGCAGTGGCGGCAGCGTCGGCTCCTGGGGCGTCACCGCCACGTCGGCTGGGCCGAAGCCCGACACCTCGACGGGCGCCATCCACGGCGAGCTGTCGTCGCTCGAGAACAGCTCGCTGCTGACGTCGAGCGCGGCGTCGCGCAGTTGTTTCTGCGTCTTGTCGACGCTGTCACCGATAGAGGCGGCGGCGACGTCGAGGATCGACGAGCGTACCGCCCCGCTGTCGGAGTTGGCTGGCGGTACCGAGGGCCGCGACGACGTGTTCTCGAGCGACGACGGCGAGGCGCCCTCGCTGGTGTCGCCCTCCTGGGTGAACACGCGATCGACGTCGTCCTCCCGGTGTCGCTCGAGGCGCCGCATCGCCACCGTCGCCACCACCGGGCGGTGCATCTCCACGGTGGCGACCACGCTGCGCTCGCGCGTGGGCGGCGGCGCACGCCGCGCCACCCGCGGGAACAACACGGTGCGCCCCGCAAGCACCGAGCCGCGGCGGCGAGCGATCTCGTCGATCGCAGCGGCCGGCACCGCGTCGTCGCCACGCTCGTCGGGCAGGAGCGCGCGCAGGTCGCGGCGCAGCGCCGTCGTGATCACCGCGGCCGGCGCCTGGTTGGGCGCGTTGTCGGCGAAGGCCGCGCGCAGCGTGTCGACGGTGGCGTCGAGCGTGGGACGGTCCTCGGGGTTCTTCTGCAGCGCGCTCACCAACAACGTGGGCAAGGCGGCGCACTTCTCCGGCAGGCGCGGCGCGGCCTGAGCGTTGACGTCCACCGCCAGGAGCGCGCGCAGCACCTGGATGGTAGCGAAGACGTCCGACGCAGCGGAGCCGGCGCCCTCGACGAGCTCCGGTGCGCGAAACGGCGTGGGCGCGCCGGCCGGCGCCAGCGCGCCCGCCAGCACGCGCAGCAACACGGCGCCGTCCGCGCGCAGCACCACGGCCTCGGGTCGCAAGCCGTCGGGGAACAGCACCGAGAGCCCGACACCGCCCGCGGCCCACACATCGCCCAGCTCGTGCAGATCCTGCACCACGCGCGCGAGCGAGAAGGCGACGGCGAGCACGAAGCGCGCGTCGGGTTTGGCGCGGCGCCGCCGTTCATGCTCGAGCAGGGTGGCGAGATCGATGCCCTCGACCGCGGCCGTGGCCGCGTACAGCGACCCGTCGTAGCGCCCGACCTCGGCGATGCGCGCCACCGCCTCGTGGTCGAGCGGCGCCGCGGCCTCGGCCAGGTCGAGCAGGCGCTGCTCGAGCGCTGCGTCGCGCACCGACTGCGTGCCGAACAGCGCCAGGTGCACGGGCGGCTCGACGCCGCCCTCGGTGACGCGGCGCGCGCGCACGATCTCGGCGCCGCCGTAGGACGACGAGGTACGCAGCAGCGCGAAATCGGCGAAGGTAGCCACGCCTGCGTGCAGCCTGGCACGGCGCCGCCGTCGACGGCAACGCAGCGCACGCCGACACCGTGGTCCGCCTCGCCGTGAGCCGCGTCGTTGTGCGATCCAACTCGATCCGACATGCTGGCCGCGCGCTCGGTCGACAACGCCGTCGCCGGAGGTTGCAGTGCCCGTCATCCGCGGACCCACCACCGGCTATCGCATCACCAACGAGGCGCGCGAGCAGGGCGAGCACATCAGCAACGACGAGGTGCGCCGTTCGTCTTCGCGCGCCGGCGCCGCTGCGCCCTCGATGGTGACCCAGGCGATCGAGCACGCGCTCGATGATGGCCGCCTGACGCTCGAAGAGCTGCAAGGCGGACGCCTCGCGCGCATGTTGCGCGCCATCGGCCTCGACCATGGCTCGTCGATCCTCGGCGCCATGCACCGAGACGGCATGTTGCGCCAGCACCAGGTCGACCCGGTCGACTACCTCGCGTGCCGGCGCTTGCTCGAGCGCGCGCGCCTGCCGGCTGACCACGCCGATCACGTGGTGCTCGAGCGCGGCGTCGCCGAGCGGCTCGACACCCTGATCGCCGAGCTGCAGGGCAAGCTGATCGCGGGTCCGCTCGCGGGTGCGTTCGTCGAGCGCGTGCAGGACGAGCGCCTCGGCGATCAGCGCCTGGTCAACCAGACCGCCATGACGTGGGCCCCCGTCGAGAGCGAGGAGTTCTTCCGCCGGCTGCCGCCCGAGAAGTGGGCCGAGGAGTGCTACGACCTGAAGAGCCTGCACAACCAGCAGGTCGAGCGCACCGAGCTGCCCGACGGCGGCTACCGCATCACCATGCTGCAGCGCATGGAGTTCGGCGAGGGCGGCACCGCCACCGACATGACCAAGCGCACCGTGGTCACCAAGTGGAAGGACGCCGAGACCGGCCGCTGGCGCGCCACCGCGGAGTGGCAGGTCTACGCCTCCGACCCGACCGAGCAGATCCCGCACGCGGGCTCGATGCGCATCGACACGGGGCGCATGGAGTTCCGGCCCGTGCAAAAGGACGGGCGCTGGTACACCGAGGTGCTGTTCAACAACGCCACGCAGACCGACACGGCCACCGAGCGCAAGCTGCTCGGGCTGTTCGGCAAGAACAGCCCGCTGCGCCAGGCGATCTCAGCGCGGCTCGGCGCCTCACCTCTCGGCATCCTGCCGTTCTCGGCCAACGTGGTGCAGCGCTACCGCGACGTCGGCACCGGCGCCGTCCCGCCGCGCTGGCCGGAGCTCAAGGTCGACGACTGAGCTTTGCGTCGTTCACGGCGCCAGGCGCGGACCGCCGTCGAGCCGCACCACGCCGTCGGCGGCGAGGCGCTTGAGCTGGCGCCACACCGTCGTGCGGGCGACGCCGAGCGAGCGCGCCAGCGCCGTCGTGGTCCATCCTTCGGGCGGGGCGCGCTCGAGCAGGTCGAGGATCTGCCCGCCGGTCTCGTGCAACACCAGCGTCCGCCGCAGCACGATGGATCGGAAGTGTCGGCGGTTGACCGCGCGATAGAGGCCGGCGGCCAACCCCGGGTCCTCGTCGAGCAAGCGATCGAACAGGCGGGGCGGTACCAGCGCCACCAGGCCGTCGAGCGCTGCGCGCGCCGTCACGGGCCAGGTGCCGCCGCCGTACCAGCTCGCGTCGCCGAACAGCGTGGGCGCCTCGATGCGGCCGAGCAGCACCGGACGCAGGCGCCGCCGGTCACCGACGCGCCCGTGCGACAGCTCGAGCGCGCCCTCGAGCACCAACAGGAGCGCCCGTACCGGCGTGCCGGCATGCGCGAGCACATCGCCGCGTTCGACCACGCGCTCGGCGCAGCGCGCCGCCAGCGCACGCAGCGTGCGCGGGCGCGCAGCGGCGAACGCGGGGTGGCGCTGCAAGTCGGCAACCGCGGTCGGCATCGACCGAGCGTTCCACGAAATGGCGTTGCAGGTGCAACAGGGGTGCGCGCCGGATCCGCGCGGGCGACCCGATGCTGGCACGCACTTGGAGGCTCCATGCGATCCATCATCGCCGCGCTCGTCGTCGTCACCCTGGCACTGCCCGCAACCGCGAGCGGCCTCGACACCACCTTCGGCGACGGCGGCATGGTGATCTCACCCGTCGATCCCGACGAGCAGCCGCGCGCGCTGGTGCGCTTCGCGGGCGGACTGGCGCTCGCCGGCAAGAGCTGGGGGAGCAGCACCGCGTCGATGCAGCTGGTGCGCTTCGACGAGGACGGCGCGCTGGCCGACGTACTCACCCTGGCACCGGGCGTCGCGTCGTCGGGCCTGCGGGACGCGGTGGTCGACGGCGCAGGGCGCCTGGTGGTCGCCGGCTTCGCCTTCACCGACGTCGGCGGTGCGCTGCAGACGGACGCGGCTTTCGCGCGCTTGCTGGAGGACGGCAGCGTCGACACCAGCTTCGGCGTCGACGGCGTCGCGCTGTTCGACGTCGGCGGACAAGACGATGAGGTGTACGGCCTGCTCGCGCTCGACGACGGCGGCGTGCTCGCCGTCGGTCGCACCAGCCTGCCGGTCGACAATGGCGTGGTGCCGACGCGCGGCGCGCTCTGGCACCTCGACGCGCAGGGCGCGCTCGTGCACCAGGCGGTGGTCACGCTCGCCGGCGAGGCCGACGAGCTGGTCGCGGTCACCGCGCAGGGCGGAGGCTTCGTCGCGGTCGGCACCGCGGTCTACCAAGCAGGCAATCGCGCCAGCATCGCGGCCGTGCGCGTCGATGACGCGCTGGCGCTCGACCCCGCCTTCGCCAACGCCGGTGTCGGGCTCTACGATCCCGGCGCGTTTATGGCGTCGGTGGGCGTGAGCGTGCTGCTCGACGGCGACCGCCTCCTGCTCGGCGCCACCGTCGACAATGGCGCCGAGCTGCCCGACTTCGATCTGGCGGTGCTCGCGCTCCTGCCCGACGGGCGGGTCGACGTCGGGTTCGGCGTGCACGGCCTGTTCTCCGCGTCAGTCCACACGCTGCGCAGCCTGCCCGATCCGTCGCCCGACCTGCTGCGCGCCGTCCTGCTCGACGATGAGGGCGCGCCCGTCCTCGTCGGCGACTCCGAGGGCCGCGTGGTGTTGGTGCGCGCGGACGTCGATGGTTCGCTCGACGACGGCTTCGGTGAGGGCGGCTTGGTGCGCGTCGACGCCTGTGGCCCGAGCGGCCTGGTCGCCGACGCGATCCTGGTCGACGGCGCCGCCATCGTGGCGGGCGCGTGTTATCGCGACCCCTTCTTCGCCGACGCGGTGCTGCTGCGCTTCTCGCTCGATCACGCGACGCCCGCCGAAGGTGAAGGCGAAGGCGAGGGTGAGGGTGAGCCCGTCGGTGAGGGCGAGGGCGAGCCCGAAATGGGCGAGGGCGAGGGCGAGGGAGAAGGCGAGGGCGAGCCGCCCTCGTGCGCGTGCGGATCGGCCGAGCCCGCCGACGCGGCCGCGCTCGGCGCCCTGCTCGTCGCGATCTTGCGGCGCGCACGATCGGCGAGGCATCCTCGACGCCGCCCCGCCTAGCGGCGTGGGTGCGGAAAGGTAGGCAGAGCGTGCCCACGCTCCTCGCCGTCGCGGCGCTGCTGATCGCTTCACTCGCCGACGACGCGGGCTACCAGAAGGGCCGCGCGCTCTACGAGTCCTTCGAGTACGAGCAAGCGCTGCTGCGCTTTCAGGAGCTGTCGGCGCGCGCCGACTTGACCCCGGCCGAGCGCGCAGAGGTGATCCTGTGGGTGGCCCTGTGCCTCGACGGCGTAGGCCGCGGCGCGGATGCCGACACCGCCATGCTGGACGCGTTGCGCCTCCACGACCAGGCGGTGCTGCCGGTCGCGACCTCCCCGCAGCTCGAGGCGCGCTTCCAGACCGCCGTCGCTGCCGCCCGCGCCGAGCGGGATCGACTGCCGCCACCGCCACCTCCCCCACCGCCGACCGCGGGCGGCGGACCGTCGGGGCTCGCGATCGGCCTTGGTGCCGGCAGCGCGGTCGCGTTGCTCGGCAGCGCCGCGCTCGGCATCGCTGCCGGCGAGCGCTGGGCTGTCTCCACCGACCCGTCGCGTTTCGTCGACGAGCGCCAGGCGGCGCACGGCGTCTATGCCTGGTGCCTGGGTGGGGCGGTCGTCGGCGGCCTGGTCGGCGCGGGGCTTGCCGCCGGCACGGTGCTCGCGCTGACCGCCCCCGACGAAGCGACCGCGCCCGCCGCTACTGGAACCGGTGGGTGACCCGCTCGATGGCGTCGGCCTTGATGTCGACGTTCTTGCTCTCGGACTTCTGCTCCCACACCAGCTTCACGGTGTAGCTGCCGGCGACGAGCGAGACGCCCGACAGCGGTGTGGTGCCCAAGCGCTCCTTGCCGACGAACACCTCAGCGTAGGGTGAGGCGCGCACCTGCAACTGGCCGTGCGGCAGCTTGGCGTAGTCGATCGGGCCCGCCCCGAGCGTCACCACGGTCTTGCCACCGCGCTTGGTATCGTGCGCGACCACGCGCTTGGCGCCGGCGTCGAGCGAGAGCGTGGCATTGCCGCTGCCGAGCGCCTTGCCGGTCTTCGCGTCGAGCCACTTGACCTGCTGGGGCGCGCGCACCTCGACGCTCCGGCGCTGGGCTTCGACCTTCCCCTTGGCGGGCGGCGCTGGTGGCGGCGGCTCGGCTTCGGCCTCGGGCGGCGGCGGCGCGGGCACCGGTGGCGGCGGCGGCGCGGTCGTTGGCGTCGTCGGGGGCGTGACCGGCGGCGCCGGCGCGGCGGGCGGCTCGTCGCTGCCGCCCCGCAGCACCACCGTCAACACGACGGCGCCGAGGACGGCGGCGCCAGCAGCCAGCGGCACGGCCAGGCGCGGCAGCCTGCGTACCGGGGCGAGCGAGCCGTCATCGTCCTCGACGCTCGTCGCGGGCGCGCGCGCCGGCGCGGACGATGGCGTCGGCGGCGCAGCCGTGTCCGGGGGCGCGACGTCGTCGGCTGGCGCCGATGCCGGCGCCCGCGCGCCGACCGGTGTGCCGGTTCCTGTGGTGCTCGCCGGCATGCGCACGTTCTCGGTCTCACCGTGGGGATCGCTCTTGCGACCACGGTACAGCCCGTCGAGCTCGATCGAAGGCACCGACGGCAAGAAGCCGTCGGTCCCCGGGTCGCTCGCGTCGCTGCCCTCGACGGGCGTCCCCTCGGCCATGGCGCGCTCGACGAACGGCACCACGACGCGTCGGCGCGCGAGCTGGAAGTTGGTGAGCGCCTCGTGGATCTCGCCGGCGTGCTGCGGGCGCGCGGCTGCGTCCCGCGAGAGCATCTTGGTGATGAGCTGCTCGATCGGCTCCGGCAAGGTCGGGTTGAGCGCGCGCGGTGACACCAGCGGTTCGCTCAGCACGCTCTGCATGGTGGCGACTTCGGTCTTGCCGCGGAACGGGCGGCGGCCTGTGACCAGCCAGTAGAAGCTGACGCCGAGCGCATAGATGTCGGCGCGTCGATCGAATTCCTCGCCGCGGATCACCTCGGGCGCCATGAAGGGCACCTTGCCCTTGATCTCGCCCGAGCGGGTCACGCTCTGGGCCGTCGAGCTCTTGGCGATGCCGAAGTCGAGGATCTTGGTGACACCGTCGCGCGCCACCATCAGGTTGTCGGGGCTGATGTCGCGGTGCACCAGCTCCTCGAGCCGTCCGTCGGGCGTCCTGACGTCGTGGATGTACTGCAGGCCGGCCGCCGCGTCGGCGACGGCGAGCGCGCACAGCTCGAGCGGCACCGACCGGCGGCGCTTCCACGAGTTCGAAGCGAGCTGGTTGAGCGGGATGCCGTCGATGCGCTCCATCACCAGGTAGATGGTGCCGTCGGCCTCGGCCAGCTCGAGCACCTGCACGATGTTCGCGTGGTACAGGCGCGCCGCCAGCTCGGCCTCACGGCGAAACATCGCGACGAACTTGGGGTTGTCCGCCAGGTGCGGCAGCAGCACCTTGCACACGACCCTGCGCGACACACCGGCGGCCTCGACGTGCGCCAGGAACACCTCGGCCATGCCGCCGGCGCCGAGCTTGCTCGTCAGCGTGTAGCGGCCGAGGCGCGCGGGCAGTGTGCGGCCGAATTGGGCGACCGGCACATCCACCGCGACCTCGATCGGCAGGTCCTCCTCGTCGTCTCGCTCCGACACAGGGGCAGTCTAGCCGGGCGTCCGTCGCGTTGCGTGATATCGTGCCACGGTGTCCCACACCCGGTCGATTGCGCTGGCGCTCGTGGTCATGGCGGCCGTGGTCGCGAGCTGTCCCTTCGACCCAAGCGGGGCGCGCTGTGACGATGGCGCCCACGCCTGCCCGGAGCCGTTCCTCTGCGCACAGGGCGTGTGCGTGCTCGGCGAGGGGGAGGGAGAGGGTGAGGGTGAAGGGGAGGGCGAGGGCGAAGGGGAGGGTGAGGGTGAAGGAGAAGGTGAGGGTGAAGGAGAAGGTGAGGGTGAAGGAGAGGGTGAGGGTGAAGGAGAAGGTGAGGGTGAGGGTGAAGGAGAAGGAGAAGGTGAAGGTGAAGGTGAAGGCGAGGGGGAGGGCGAGGGCGAGGGCGAACCGTGCGGCACCAACGACGAGGACGGCGACGGCTTGTTCGACGGCTGTGACCCCTGCCCGGTCACGGGGGTCGTTGGCGGCGACGGCGACGGCGACGGCGTCGGCGACGCGTGCGATCCGAACCCGACGGTCGGAGGCGACAGCATCGCGTGGTTCACCGGCTTTGTGGGAGGGCTGCCGGCCGACGTCTCGGTTGTCACGGGCTCGTTGGTCGCTGGCGCCGGCGATACGGCGGTCGCGAGCGGCGCCCTGACCATCGCGCTCGTCGCCCTGCCGGCGCACCAGAACGTCACGGTCGCGATCCGCCTGAGCACCACGTCGTCCGGCGTCGCGCCTCGAGCCGGCGTGCTGGTGCGCACCAACGGCGATCCCGACGGATCGGCATGCAGCATGGATCTCGACGACGGCGGCTCGGTCATCTTCCGCGTCGAGAACGGCGTGCCGCAGCCGCCGATCGTGGCCGGCGCAGGCTCGGTGCCGGCGGTGGCCTCCATCGAGGGCTCGGCCGCCGGGACCAGCATGGGCTGCCGCACGGCCGGGCCGCCTCAAGCCGGCGCCATCCCGGCCGGTACGGGCGGCGTCGGCATCATCGTCGAGGACGCCACGGTCTCGATCCAGTCGATGGTCGTGTATTGGTCGCCCTGACCGTCGCGCCCGTTCGGAGCGGACGGCTCACGTCGACTGTTCCACTTGCAGACGACGCGGCATCGCTTGCTAGGACGCCGCCGGCCGGCTGCTAGACTGGGCGCGTGCTTCTCTGCCGTCCCTGGGGCATCGCCCTCGTCATCGCGGCCGGCGCGGGCCTGAGCTGCCCGTTCGACCCGAGCGGGGCGCGCTGCGACAGTGAAGATCATACGTGCCCGCAGCCGTTCACGTGCGTCGCGGGTGCGTGTGTGCTGGGCGAGGGCGAGGGTGAGGGCGAAGGCGAGGGGGAGGGAGAGGGAGAGGGGGAGATCTGCGTCACCGACGGTGACTGCGCTGCCAACCAGGTGTGCGCGCCCGGCGGCGCTTGCGTCGGTGACTGCCGGCTCGATCCGGCCGCGTGCAACGCCACGCAGGTGTGCGGGCCGGCGGGCATCTGCAACCCGTCGGTGTGCGGCAACGGGGTGCGGGAGGCGTTGGAGGTCTGCGACCAGGGCGCCGCCAACAGCGACACCGCGCCCGACGCATGCCGCGCCAACTGCACGCTGCCAACCTGCGGGGATCTCGTGATCGACACCCTGCTCGGCGAGAGCTGCGACGACGGCAACAGCGACGACGACGACGGTTGCACCGCCGCCTGTCGCAGCACGCTGTGCGGCAACGGGCAGCTCGACGGCATCGAGGTGTGCGACGACGGCCCGGCCAACAGCGACGTCACACCGAACGCGTGCCGGACCAATTGTTTCCCGGCCTCCTGCGGCGACGTCATCGTCGACAACGGCGAGGACTGCGACGATGGCGACAGCGTGAGCGGCGACGGCTGCGACGCCAACTGCACGCCCACCGCGTGCGGCAACGGCGTGCGCACCGGCAGCGAGGGCTGCGACGACGGCGGACTGGTCGACGGCGACGGCTGCGACTACAACTGCACACCGAGCGGTTGCGGCAACGGCGTGGTGACCGGAGGCGAGCAGTGCGATCAGGGCGCGCTGAACAGCGACACCACGCCGAACGCATGTCGCACCGGTTGCACGCGCGCGCGCTGCGGGGACGGCGTGACTGATCCCGTCAACAGCGAGAGCTGCGACGACGGCAACTCCGTCGACAACGACGGTTGCACCAACGCTTGCGTGAGCGCGCTGTGCGGCAACGGCACCATCGACTTCGGCGAGGCATGCGACGACGGCGCGGTCGGCAACAGCGACACCACGCCCGACGCCTGCCGTACCTCGTGCGTGCTCGCCTTCTGCGGCGACGGCGTCACCGACAGCGCCGACGCCTGCGACGACGGCAACGCAATCGACGGCGACGGCTGTGACGGCAACTGCACGGTCAGCGCCTGCGGCAACGGCGTGGTGGTCGCGCCCGAGGTCTGCGACGACGGCAACGTGGTGAGCAACGACGGCTGCGACAGCAACTGCCGACCGACCGGCTGCGGCAACGGTGTCACGACGCCGCCCGAGCTGTGCGACGACGGCGACCTGCAGAGCGGCGATGGCTGCGACAGCAACTGCACGCCGACCGGTTGCGGCAACGGCGTCGCCACCACCGGCGAGAGCTGCGACGACGGCAACGCCAGCAACACCGACGCGTGTCTCACCTCGTGCGCGCTCGCCAGCTGCGGCGACGGCTTCGTGCGCGCTGGCGGCGTCGAGCAGTGCGACGATGGCGCGATCGGCAACTCCGACACGGCGCCGAACGCCTGCAGGCGCAACTGCCTGGTCGCCCACTGCGGCGACGGCGTCACGGACAGCGGCGAGGAATGCGACGATGGCAACACCGTTGGCGGTGACGCGTGCCCGGCCGGCTGCATCCAGACCAACTGCGGCGACGGTGTCGTCTCCGAAGGCGAGCAGTGCGACGACGGCGACGCGACCGGCGGCGACGGCTGCAGCGCCGCCTGTCTGGTCGAGGCGGGCTACGGCTGCCAGGGGCTGCCGAGCGTGTGTCGGACCTGCGCCAGCCAGCTCGGCGACGAGGACGGCGACGGTGTCGTCAACTACTGCGACAACTGCCCGCAGCTCACCAACGCCGCCCAGACCAACACCACCGAGACCGCGGTTGGCGGCGTGGCGGACGCGGTCGGTGACGCCTGCGATCCGAACCCGGCCGCCGGCGGCGACAGCATCTTCTTCTTCGACGGCTTCACCTCGAGCCTGTCGGCCAACGGCTGGATCTCGTCGACGTCACTGCCGAGCGTCAGCGGCGGCATCATCGAGCAGGACATGCTCGGCGACCTCGATCTGATCTGGCGCGCCGGGGTCACGCTCGACAGCGTCACGGTCGATGTCCGCGGCTACTTCGGCCAGATCAACCAGGCGACGCCGCCAAACTCGATGGGAGCCATCGTGCGCGGCGCGACCGCCACCGATGACGGCGTCGCCTGCCTCACGGTGCGGACCAGCTCCACGACCGCGACGCAGGGGCTGTTCGACGTGGCTGGTGGGGTCGCCGCCGACCTCTCGGTGCAAGGGCTCTCGCCGGTGCCGGCCAATGGCTCGGAGTACGCCTACGTGCTGACGGCACGCGGCACCACCATGACCTGCACCATCACGCCGCTCGGGGGCTCCCCGGTGGTGCGGAGCGCGAGCAGCGGCCGCGCAGCAGGAAGCGTCGGCGTCTACATGTACAACGCGCGCCACCGTATCCGCTCCATCACCGTCGTCGCCCACGGCGGCTCCTGACGGCGGTGCGGTGCACGGCCGCGAGCCGGCACACGCCGCGCGCGCTACCATGAGTCGGTGCGCTGGTGCTGGTGCCTGCCAATCCTCCTGATCGCCGCCAACTGCGACGTCGCGGTCACGTTGTCCTGCGCCGACGACGCCGACTGCCCGGCCGCGCAGGTCTGCGATCTCGACGTCTGCGTCCCGGCCGCCGAAGGCGAGGGCGAGGGCGAGGGCGAGGGCGAGGGTGAAGGTGAAGGTGAAGGTGAGGGAGAGGGAGAGGGAGAGGGAGAAGGCGAGGGTGAAGGTGAGGGTGAAGGGGAAGGCGAGGGTGAGGGCGAAGGCGAGGGTGAAGGTGAGGGTGAAGGGGAAGGCGAGCCGACGGGCGACGGCACCTGCGCCGTGCCCTTCGACGCACGGCTCGGCGTGCAGGCCGGCGACACCACCGGCGCGCCCGACGTCACCGGCACCGCGTGCGGCACCGACGCCGACCCCGACCACGTCTGGAGCTACACGGCGCCCCGCTCGATGCGCCTGCAAGCGGTGTTGCACTCGAACGGCGCCGATCAGGAGCTGTCGGCAATGAGCGCGTGTCACATTGACATCGCGTGCGGCAGCGTCTTCCCGGGCGATCGCGTGGTCGTCGTCGACGTCGCTGCGCTCGAGACGGTCTGGTTCGTGGTCGACGCGGTCAACCCCGGGCCCTACCGGCTGACGCTGACCGAGATCGTCGGCACTTGCGGCAACGGCGTGCAGGACGGAGAGCAGTGCGAAGACGGCAACGTCATGCCAGGCGACGGCTGCAGCGCCACCTGCAGCTTCGAGTCGACCGCGAGCGAGATCGAGCCGAACGACGATGGCGAACCGGACACCGGCTTCGACTTCGGCTCGGGCGTCAACGACTTCGACGACACCGCGATGAGCAACGCCATCGCGAACGGCGCCTTCACCTCGGACGCGGCGGTGCGCGGCGGCCTCGGCGCCGGCGACGAGGACGTCTACGCGATCCGCAACCCGGGCGCCGTCGACGTGCCGCTCGAGCTGCGCACCATCACCTTCTTGAACCCGTGCATCCTGGTCGACGGCACCAACGACACCGTGATCCACGTCTACGACGACTTGGGCTACGAGGTCGCCATGGCCGACGACATCGAGCCGAGCGTCGACGCGTGCTCGTGGTTGACCGGCTTCACGCTCCCGGCGGGGCAGACCGTGTACGTCGACGTCTCGGTGTATGGCGACGTGCGCACCATCGACCGCTACCTCTTGCTCATCGACTTCCGCTGATCCGCGTCGACGGACCGCGCGGTTGCCCGCCCCGCGAGACCGATGTCAGCGCCGCTGGGACGGCGGCACAGAGCTCGACGGCGCGCTTGGTGCCCGGGTGCACGAAACGGAGACGCTCCGCGTGCAGCATCAGGCGCGTGGCATCGAGGAGACGCGCCCCTGACCGGAGCGCGTCACGCACGTAGACGCGCTCGCCCACGATGGGGTGGCCCGCCTCCGCGAGTTGGATGCGCAACTGGTGCGTGCGGCCGGTGATGAGGCGTGCGACGCCGAGCGTCGTGGCCTGGTCCGGGGCGACGATGCAATCCAAGATCTCCGCGATGGACCTCTTGCCGCCTACGCCGCTGCCGCGCAGCCCATCGCCTCGGTCGCGCACCAGCTCACTGTCGAGCACGAACGGCGAGACGGCGCCGTGTGCGACGAAGCGGTAGCGTCGCTCGACCCCGCCCGCGCGCAGCATGCGCTGCAAGCGCGCGACCGTGCGCGCGTCGCGCGCGAGCATGAGCAGGCCCGAGGTTCCCTTGTCAATGCGGTGCACGAGCCGCAGCCCAATCGCTGCGGCCGCCTGCTCACTCGTGACCCCGCTCGGCTTCTCGATGACGACGATGCGGTCCTCATCGAAGAGCACCGCTGCCGGCGGCGGGCTCATCGGCGCAGCCCACGCTGCAACGCGGCGTCGAGCGCGCTCGCGAAGCGCTGCTTGTCGCGCGGGCCGAAGGCGCGCGGGCCCGCAGTGAGCCCGCCCGCGTCGCGCACCTCGGCCATGAAGTCGCGCACCGACAGGCGCTCGCCGATGTTGTCCTCGTCGAACAGCTCGCCGCGGGTGTCGATGACGACCACGCCCTTTGGCACCAGGCGTGCCGCGAGCGGGATGTCCGCGGTCACCGCGATGTCGCCGGCGGCTGCGTCCGCGACGATGCGATCGTCGGCGACGTCCGGGCCGCCCTTGACCTGCACCATGCTCACCAGCGGCGAGCGCGGCGTGAACATCGACTTGTTGGCGACGAGCGAGACCGCGACGCCCGTGCGCTCGGCGGCGCGGAAGATCACGTCCTTCACTTCGCGCGGGCAGGCGTCGGCGTCGATCCAGATCCGCATACTGTGAGGTTTGGGTAGCACCGACGCCGCAGACCGTCGACGGACGCGGGCGTCACGGCGTCCCGCTCAGACCGAGAACACGATCCGCTGGCCGCAGCCGTCGAAGATGCGGCGCACGTGGCCGACGCTGGCGAGCACGTCGTTGTCGGACAGCAGGCCCGCGCCCACGCTCGGGTCGGCCTTGTCGAAGCTGCCCACGTTCCTTGGGCGCTCGTCGTGCTCGATGACCTTGTAGGCGAAGCTGACGTTCAGGTTGCCCGGCAGGCAGTGCGCCATCGATCAGGAGCGCGTCTCGGTACAGGAAGTAGAGGATGTTCGCGGCGGCCGGCCCGAGGCCTTTCCTGTGTTTCCCGCCGAGCAGGCGGATCGCCGTCACGACCTCATCGCCACAGGCGCAGCCGCAACGCGCCGCAAGGGACCTGCCGAAGGCTCGCTGGCATCCGGCTCAGCGGATGCCGGGGCACGCAGGGCCGGTTGCCCCACGACGTTGGGCGATCGCGTCCGTCTTTCGCCGTTGGCCGCTGCCAAGCCGTGTCGTGCCGCCCTTGGCGTGGTGCGTCGTCGGGCGGTCCGCTTCTTGCTGTCGGAACCGGGATGCCACGACGACGAGCCAGAGGTGGCTGAGCAGGGAGATCGGGTGATCGACTCTGTCGGCACCGCGCCGCTCTGGATTGCGTTCTTTGCCGTCATCGGGGCGATGCTCGTCCTCGACCTGTCGGTGTTGCACCGCCGCTCCCATGCGGTGGAGCCGAAGGAAGCAGCCATCACGTCGGCCGCGTGGATAGGCGTCGCGCTGCTGTTCAACGGCTTCGTCGTCTGGCGCTTTGGCGCCTCCGTCGGTCTGGAATTCCTGACCGGCTACGTCCTCGAGAAGGCTCTCTCCGTCGACAACCTGTTCGTCATCTATGCGATCTTCGGCGCGTTCGCGGTGCGCCCCGAGCACCAGCACCGGGTGCTGTTCTGGGGAATCCTGGGCGCGGTCATCATGCGCGGCGCGATGGTCTTCGCGGGGGCCGCGCTGCTGCAGCGATTCCATTGGGTGGTGATGCTCTTTGGAGCGGTCCTTCTGATCAGTGGCGCACGCATGTTGCGGCGCCGCAACGAGCTCCATGGCCCGGAGGAGTCGCGCGCCTACCGCCTGCTGCAACGCGCCCTGCCGACCACGGGGTTACGGGACGGCAAGCTCCTCGTCCGCGAGGGCGGGCGGCTGCTCGCGACGCCTCTGTTCATCGCGCTGATCGTCATCGAGACGTCCGACGTCGTGTTCGCGGTCGACTCGATCTTCGCCATCTTCGCGATCACGGCCGATCCCTTCATCGTGCTCTGGTCTTCGTCGGCGTGAAGATGGTCGCGAGCGTGTGGGTGAAGCTCCCGGTCCTGGCGTCGCTCGGCGTGATCGTGCTGCTGCTCGCGCTCTCGATCCTCGCGAGCCTCGTGCGCGAGCGCCAGAACGGGAGCGGCTCGGACGGGCCGTCGACGCAGCCTCGACGCGGCTGAGCGGCGGGGTGGCGCCGTCGATCGGGCGCCGACTACGCGTCGGAGCGTACTGCGCTGAGCCATGCGGCAATGCTCACCAACGCTCGCGGGGAGCACGCACGGGCACACATTGGCCGGTGATTGCGCCACCCGCCGACATGCGCACCCACTGCTTCTTCGCATTCACGTTCTCCGCGCTCTCCTTGACATCTGCAGCGTGCGCGAGCAGGCCGATCGATCCCATCGAGCTCGTCGACACGGAGGTGGCGACGGCAGTCGGTCGCGCGCGACCAGGATCAGCTCAGGTTGCATGGCCCACCCGCGCTGGTGCGCCGACGTCGAACAGCAACAGCTCGCGCAGGTTGTCGGCGGTCACCATGCCCTGGAAACCGTCGCCGTCGTCAACGATCACGGGGGCTCCCTTGGCGAGCGCGCGCACCAGGCCCACCTGCGTCAGCACCCCGACCACGCGCCCGCGCTCCACGACCGGGAAGTCGGCCTGAACACCGCGCAGCGTCTGCTCGATGGCACGCGCCAGCGGCTCGTCGGGCGCGAGCGTCGACAGCTCGGTGACAGTGGCGTCGCGCACGCGATGGCGCTGGAACACCGCACGCTGCAACTCCCCCTCCGCCTCGGTGAAATTGATCCGTTTTGGTGGACACTCGGTTAAGCCGCTCGGCTCATCCGGGCAACGCGTTCATACTCCGCTGGGCTCTGGTCGCCCAACGCAGTGTGCATCCTCTGCTGGTTGTTGAATATCTCGATGTAGTCGAAGGCCTGCGTCTTCGCGTCCGCTGCGCTGGCGAAGTCCTCGCCGACGCGAGCTCGATTCCGGGAGACTCCGCCCAGTCGTGCACGCTGCCGCCGAGATAGACCAGGCTCTTGGCGTCGACCACGATCCGCTGGCCAAAGCCGTCGAAGATGCGATCGCAGGCCTCGGCCTTGTCGGCGAAGGCGAAGGTGTAGGACAGCCCCCAGCAGCCGCCGCCCTGGATGCCGACGCGCAAGAGCTGCCCGTGTTTGCCTTCGCGTTCGGCGAGCTGCGCGATCTTCTTCGCCGCGCGCTCCGTGATGCCCACCTGGTCCTTGGCGACCACGACAGGCGCGGCCTCCGCGGGCTTCTTCTTGCCGCCGATGCCGGTGAGCTGCGTGGCCGTCACGCCACCTCCTTCAGCATCAGGCCGTGGCGCGCGCGCCTGATCGGCGGCGGCGCGCGCGCTGCGCAAGCGCGCGTGGTCCGCCTCGACGACCCGGCCGTGCGCCCGGTGGTACTCGAGCAGCTTGTCGGCCTTCCTCTCCTCCGTGATGACGCCGATGTCCTCGGGGATGAGCTCGACGTCCTCGGCGCCGCTCTGGCAAACTCCCGGAGCGGGCCGCTCTTCGATGGCCCGCTAAAACGCCATGCCAGTCCCCTCGTTGCGGCGCGGCCACGAGGCCGGTGCCGCGCGGCTCGGTGGCTGCGGGACCGGACCGGCCGGGGCCGCGGGCGATGCCGCCAGTGAGCACGAGCCGACCGCGCCGGTGCAGGCGTCGCCCGCGCTACCGCAGGCGCCGATGCCGTCGCCGAGCGCGTCGAACGGCGCCGTGCAGGCGTTGCCGAGCGCGCTGCCGCACGAATCGCCGGCAGCCTCTCCCGCCGACGCCGCCGAGGTCACGAGCGCATAGCTGAGCGCCACCACGAGCCCGACGCCGCAGACGCCCGCACACACCGCCACGCCGCCGAGCACCCATGGCCACGGACCAGCGCCGTCGTCCTCGGTGGCCGCCGCAACGCCCACCGACGCGCCCGACGCAGACGCCGCCTCTGCCGCAGCCAAAAGGCGCGAGAGCGGCTCTGCCATGAGCGCCCGAAGGAGCGAGGGGTCTGCTGCTGCGAGCACCTCTTGTGCCAGCACCTCGCCGCGTGGGCCAAGCAGCACCAGCTCGACGGTGCCAGCAGCCGAGGACGGCGACGTCGTCACCAGCACGAGTGCGTCTGCGGTGGGGCGCTGCTTGCAGGCGGCGTCGCGCGCGCACGAGCCGGCCAGCGGGCCGGGCAAGAGCGTGGCGGTGGCGCGGCCGCTCGCCAGCAATTCACCGGCCACGAGCTCGGCGACGTCGGCCCGCCCGTCGTGGACCACCACAATCGACGGCGCCGCGGCGATGAACAGCACGAACGTCAGCAAGGTGCCTCCCGCGAAGCGGCGCTCATGGTGCAACTGCCACGTCTTGTCCACTGCTGGTGTCGAGGGCTGCCGAATCGGCTTCCTCATCGGCGGCGGCGGCGCGGTAGCGTAGCGACACCGTACCCGACGGGATGCGCCGGCACAGCAGCACGCAGCCTGCGCCGTCGTAGGTGTCGATGCAGCTGACGGCGTCCACGGTGGCACCGCCAGACAGCGCGCCGCTGTTGAGGCTCGCCTCGGTGCAGACGCTCTCACTGCTCAAGACCGCGCCGCCGGCGTCGAGGTGATCGACCACGACGTCGAGCGTGGTGGCGCCGCGCACGCCGAGATCGACGACCACGGTGCCGCCGGCGTTCCTCGAGACGCTGTCGGGCGCGGTCGTCGCGTTGGTGATCTCCGGCAGGTCGACTAGGCGCGCATGCATGGTGCTCGACTGCGCCGCGGCGTTGGTCGCGACCACGCGCAAGCAGCGGTCGCGGATCACGGCGCCGAGGTCGATGGTGCCGCTCGCGCCCGTGGCGCCGGCGGAGGCATAGTCGCCAGCCTGCGTGCAATCGCCGTCGCCGGGCACAGCGCCGAGCAAAGCCTCGACGCCGGTGGCGTCGGCGGTTGTGAAGGAGACCGACGCCCCGCCGGTGACGAACGAGGCGGTGCCGTCGAGCGCGTCTTCGCCGTTCACCGTCAAGCTCGAGAACGAGGGGCCATAGAAGGTGGTCGCCTGCGCGCTCGCCTGCCCGAAGGGGTTGTCGACGGTGAAGGTCCACGTGGTGGTGCGCGACACCGCGGGCACCACGGTGGAGCCACCGGCCACGGTGGTAACTGTGCTCGAGGAGAACACCGCGCCGCCGCCGTCGTCGACGATGGTGAGCGAGGCGCCGTCGCTGGTGGTCCACGCCAAGGTCACATCGCCCGCGCTCGACAGCGTCCCCGGGGAGGAGCCGAATGAGCTGACCGTGGGCGCCGTGCCGACGCTGACCACGCGATTGAGCGGCGGCGAGCCGGTGCCGCGCGCTCCCTCTGCCACCGCCGTCAGCGTGACGTCGCCGAGCGGCGTGCCGGGCTGGATGACCACCGAGCAGCGCGCCACTCCGGTGCCGTCGACCGCGGCACAGTCGTCGAGATCGCTGGCGAGCGCGGCGCCGAGCGGCGTCACCGACAAGGACAGCCCGGTCGCGAACGAGGTCTGCAGCGTCAGCTCGATGGTGTCGCCGCGGGCGACGGTGGTGTCGCTGGCGTCAAAGGAGCCGATGACCGGCGTGCGCACCACCTCGAGCACCGCGCTGGTGCTCTGGCCAGCGCTGCCGAGCGCGCTGAGCCGCAGGCACTGCTGGCTGGCCGTGACGTCAACGCCGAAGCTCCCCGACGCGCCGCTTGGGAAGCCGCCGACCGCTTGCCAGCTCGCGTCGGGGTCGGCGCAGCCGGCGACGGGAAAGACCGCGGCTTCGAGTGTGGTCGACTGCGCGTCGACAGCAGACCAGGTGAGCGTCGCTTGCGCGGTGTCGGCGACGGCGAGGCCGTCGAGGCCGTCGTCGCCGCCGAGCGCGAGCGCGGTAACTGCCGGCGTGCCCGCGACCCGCAGCTGCACCGAGGTGGCTGCACTGCCGAAGTCGTTTTCGGCGGTGAACGTCGCGGTCGCGTTGGCGGTCACAGCGACCTCGACGGCGTCGGCCGCGGCCTCGCAGGTACCGGCGTCACCCTCCAGGCAGTCCGCGTCGCCGGTGCCGGCGTCGGTGTCGACAATGGCCGTGCCGTCGATCTCGAGGCGCGCGACGGTAGCACCCTCGGCGCTCCAGGCCAGGCGCGCGCTGCCGCCGGCGGCGGGGACCTCCTCGGGATCGGCGGTGAGCACGGGCACCGGCGCCGCGCCGAGCTCGACGATGGCGGCCGCCGGCGCGGAGGCTCGCGTGCCGTCGCTCGCCACCATGGTGAGCACCACCGGACCGAGCGCGGCGCCCGCGGCCATGCTCACCACGCAACCCCCCGAGCCGTCGGCCGCGTCGACGCCGGTGCAGGCCTCGAGGCCCACCGCCACCGCGCTCGGCGGCGAGGCGATCAGGGACACCGAGGTAGACGCGTCGACGGTCCAGCTCAACAGCACGGTATCGCCGGGCTGCACGGTGGCGTCGGCGGCGGCGAAGGCGACCACGCGCGGCGCGCCCCGCACGTCGATCTGCAGCTCGACCTCGCCGTCGACGACGTCGCCGAGGCCGTCGTCGGCGCCGTTGGCGGCCCGAGCCGCCACGGTGAACGGCTCGCCGACGGCGGCGAAGGTGATGTCGCCACTCGCGGCCGGGCGATCGCCGTCGGCGGGCAGCTCGCACGGTGCGCCCCCGCCGCTGCCGGCGAGCGCGCAGGGATCGAGGCGGCGCTGGCCGTCCTCAATGCGCACGACGCCGATGGTGAGCGTGGCGGCGTTGGTCGCGAGGTAGCTGACGGTGACGTCGCTGCCGGAATCGATCTCGGTGTCGGCCGTGGACAGCACCACGGCAGCGGGGGCCACGGCCGCGACCGTGACGGTACTCTCGGTGCACACCGCGCTACCGCTTGCACACGGCTCGTCCCCAGGGCTGGCCGCGAGTACGTACTCGGTGTCCTCCGTCGGTGACACCGAGATACTGCCGGCGGCGATGCACGAGGGCGCCGGCGGGGTTGGCAGGCAGTTGCCGAGGTCGACCTCGGCCCCGTTCGCGAACAGCACGACGCTGCCTGCGCCGGCGGTGCTCCAGCTCAGCGTCGCCGCGCCTTGCACCACTGCGCCGTCCCTGGTCCCCGACGTGACCGCCGCACGATCGGACGCGAACGAGGAGATTGCCGCCCGCGTGGCGTTGCAGGCGCCGTCGTCGCACTGGGTGCCAGGGGTGCAGTCGTCGTCGGAGCTGCACACGTGGCTCGGCGGCGACACCATGCAGGAACAGCTTGCGCCGACGAGTTGGAGCGCAGCGGCGAGCAAGGTGGGAACGGCAACGCGGCAGGACAGGTAGCGTGGCAAATGCAAGGGGCACCTCATTCGTGCCCCCCTTACGCGTCGTCAGATCGGATCTGTTCACGCGCCGAGGTTTGTCGGTTGTGTGCGTCACAGGCCGAGCTGAGCGCGGGCGAGCGCCAAGCGTGCGCGCAGGTCGACGGCGACTCCGGTGACACACAGGCTTACATCCGCTTGCTCCTGCACGGCGCCGGTACCGGGATCGTACGTGCGGCGCAGCACCACCAGCCCATCGAGCGGCGGCAGTTGCGGGCACGCGGCGTCAGCGCCAGCGAACAGCGCGTCCGCCTCCGCAGACAGGCTGCGTGCGGCCAGCGCTCGCAGATCGAGCGCGTCGAGCAGGCCAGTGCGCGGCGCCGCACCCTGGTCAACATAGGTGATGGTGCCGTCGGCGGTGACGGTCGTGATCCGTGCACACGGCGGGATGATGCAGCCGACCACCTGCTCCTCCTCCTCGAGCCTGACGAAAACGTCGGGGGGTGGGCCGGCGTCGGGCTCGCCGGCGTCGGGCTCGCCGGCGTCGGGCTCGCCGGCGTCGGGCTCGCCGGCGTCGGGTTCGCCGGCGTCGGGGCCGGCGTCGATCGGCGCACACGGCGGCGCGCGATCGGCCGCGACGGCGACCACGGTGCGCTCATCGCCGTCCAGCACCTCGACGTCGAAAGGAGCACACCGGGCGGGCACGTCGGAGGGCGCGATGGTGGCGAGACCGCGATGCACGCCCTCGGGTAGCGTCAGGTAGACGACCACCACGTCCGCTGGGGCTTGGTCGAGGCGACGATGCTGGTCGTCGACGTCGATGGTGAGCGCCTCGCCGCCATCGAGGCCGGCGACCACCACCTGCACGTTGGCGTCGTCGAGCAAGGACGACGAGGGCCCGACGCGACAGCCGGCAGAGGTGACCGCGACCAGGGCGGCACCCGAGAACAGCCACGAGCGCCAGCGAGCGATCATGGTGTGCCCTCTTGGGACGCCAGGAAGAAGAAGCCTCCGCCGAGCGCCGCGGCGGCCGCGGCGCCACCGCCGAGCACGAGCGCGGCAGTGAGCCAGGTATCGGTCTGTAGGGAAAGCGCCGGATCGAGTGTGCCGGTCTCGCGAAAGCGCGCCTCGAGGTCGGCGAGCGCGAACGCGTTGCCGGCGAGTGCGACGCCGGCCGCGCTGCCAAGCACGCCCGCCGCGGCCGCGGAGGTCCAGGCCAGGGTCGCCCACGGCGGCGTCGGCGGTGGCGCGCCGCTCGCCGCCCACGGCACGGCGAACCTCTCGCCGTCGGCGGGGCCGACGTGCCCGTCGTCGGCGAGGAAGCCGCCGAGGAAGGCCGGTCCGTATTGCGTCGCGAACAGCTGGGCGGCGCGCGGATCGACGGAGCGCGGCGCGCCGAGCGGGCTCCACACCAAAGACGAGAGCGCGTAGGCGCCTGCGCTGCGCGGCACCAGCACAGCTTCCCGCGCGCCGCGCTCGACGACGTAGAACGGGTCGCCGGCGAGCGCGAGCACCAGCGGTGCCTCGCTCGCCTCGCTGTGGACCTCCGCGTACGGCAGGCCACGCGAGTCGAGCAGGCGCACGTGCACCGGCGCGCGCTCGTCGACGACCAGGAAGTGCTGGTAGCCGGCCGTGCGCATGTCGATGAGCGGCGCGTGCGGGCTCTGCGCGGGTGCGCGCGCGTGGATGGCCAAGCGGGCGCGCGGGTCGTCGATGCCGCCGCTGGCCGCCGCGATGAAGGCGGCGGCCTCGGCGTACTCGACGCGGCCGTCGCGGTTGGCGTCTGCGGCGCCGGCGAGGGCCGAGCGCACCAGGAAGGAGAACACGCCACCGCCGACGGCGGCGCTCTCGTGCACCTCGGCTGCGTCGTTGGTGGCGACGAGCACGCCGGTGCGCGCCCACGCCGCAGCGTCCGCGCCGGGCCTGGTCAGGCTCTCGAGCAGGCTCGTCACCGGCACGCTCTGGTCGTGCGCGCCGCGACCGACCAGGAAGTACGCGGCGCATGCGTCGATCAGGATGTGGTTGACCCTGGCCGGCGAGGCAGCGACCAGTTGCCGCTCGAGGTCGCTGCGCAGAAACGGCCCGTCTGCGAGCACGGCGAAGCCTTCGCCACCAGCGCTGACGTCACCGTGGCCGGCGAACGCGAACACCAGCTCGGCGCCGCTCGGCTCGTCGCGCATGGCCCAAAACGCCTCGCCGAGCACGCGCGCCAGCTCCTGGCGCGTCGGTGGCGCAGCGGCGTCGACCACGGAGCCCCACAGGCGCGCGCTGGTGAGGTCGAATTCGGTCAGCAACCACGCGCGCCGCGCGCCCGGCAGCAACATGCGGTACAGGCGCGCGGCGTCGTCGTCGGCCCATGACAGCGCCGGGCGCTCGCCGGCGGGGGGACCGTTGTAGCCGACGACGATGACGTAACGCGCGGGCGCCGCATCGCCCGCCGCGGGGCTCGCCCCTCCCGGCAGCGCCAAGAGCGCGGCCACCAGCGTTGGAGCGAGCGCGGCGGTCACGGCGGTGCTGCTCCGGGGTTCGAGGCGTCGGCCGCGGCGACGTCGATGTCGACGCGCGCCTGCGGCACGTCGCGAAGCGGCAGGCGCGCGAGCCCGAGCGCGTCGAACCCCTCACGGGATAGCCCGTCGACGACGCCGCCGAGCGGGTCGCCGGCGGCCCGCGCGTAGAACACGACGAAGAGCGCGCGCCTACCCGGCGAAGCGAGCTCGAAGCCACGCGGCAGCGCGCGCGCCACTGACCCGCGCGGCAGCGAGAACGCCGCCTCGTCGTCGGTCGTGCGCAGCACCTCGGCGCCCTCGGACCCGACCAGCACGGCGTCGAGCCAGCGATCGGCGTCGCCGAGGTTGGTGCCGGACAAGAGCACCACGTCTCCAGCGCGGCAGGAGAGCCGCCCAGGGCCGAGCGCGCCGACACCGGCCTCGGCTTGGGCACGCACCGCCTTGGTGTACGGGTCGGCGCAAGCGACGCGGACCCCGAGCGCTGCGCCCCCGCCCCGCGCCGTCCAGGCGTCATCGTCGCTCGGACGCGTCACCACGAGCAGCACCGCAGCCGCGGCGACGGCGGCGGCGCCGACGAGCCACGGCGCACGGCTGTGCGCCGTGCGCTCTGGCGCGGCGGCGTCGAGCACCAGCCGCCGCACCACGTCGCGCTGACCGGCGGAGAGCGCGGGGTTGCCGGCGGCCGCGCGCTCCACTGCGCGCAGCTGATGGTAGTAGCGATGCCACGCCGGGATGCGCAGCGCGCGCGCGTGCACGGCGCGCTCCAGCAACGTAGGCAGGCGACCCGCCGCGAGCGCGTCGAGCAGCGCGCGGGACCACCACGGCAGGTCGGGGACTGGCGGCGCGGTCATGCGGCTCCCCCGCCGGGAACGTCCCCTGGCGGCGTGTCGGCGCCCTGACGCGGGGCCAGGACCGACTTGATGCTAGAGGGCGCGTGGCGCAGAAATCCATGCCGCTGCACGAATGTGAGCAGCGCTTGCTTGATGCGGGCGTCGCGGCGGCGCACCTGCATCTCCGACAGGCCCACGGCGGCGCCGGTCTCCTTGTGGCCGCGGCCCTCGACCAGGCGCAGCCGGAAGATGCTCTTGTCGGGCTCGCCGAGGCCGGTGGCGAAGCCGTCGACCAGCCGCACCAGCTCGCGCTCCTGCGCCGCACTCTGCGGGTCGGGCCCCGCGGCGGCGAAGCGCTCCACGTCGAGGCCGTGGGCGGTCGGGTGACGCGCAGCGAAGCGCGCGCGGTCGATCAGCAGGTTGCGCGCGATGGTGGCGATCCAGGCGCCAAACGGCCGCACGCCGTCGTACGAGTGGCGCGCCCGCTCCTCGAACGCCTTCAAGAAGGTCTCCTGCACGAGCTGCTCCACGTCGGGCTCCTGCAGGCCGCTGGCCTTGCGCTCGCGGCCTCCCTCCCCCTCCACCACCACGCCGGCGCGGATGGTGCGCGCCACGTCGTCGGCGTAGACGTCGAACACGCGCGCGAGCGCGGCGCGATCGCCACGGCGAAACGCGTCGAGCCAGGCGCGGTCCGCTTCCATGCCCTCGCTCTCTTGGCTCACCTACGCCCCAATAGAGCAGATCTGTTCGCAGCACTACGTTGGTGCCGACGTGGTC
Organism: Deltaproteobacteria bacterium; assembly: GCA_016177705.1. GTDB lineage: Bacteria > Myxococcota > UBA727 > UBA727 > VGSZ01 > JACOUT01. Next base: position 96,998 of record JACOUT010000004.1, on the reverse strand, counting down.
AAGGAGCGCACCCCGGCGGGAGCACTCGCCGACGATGGCCCACGTGACGCCGCCCGCACCTGCCCGACCGCGGTGCCCACTGCGGCGCCGACGAGCGGCGCACCACTCCGGCTCGACTGCGTGCCGAGCTCGTGTTCGCGCTCACCAGCGCGCTCAGCGGGCGGCCTCCTCTTCGATGGCCGCCTTCTGCTCGGCCAGGAACTCGACGATCGAGCGGTCGCCGAGGAACGGCGCCCAGCGCTTCGCGGCCTCGATCTGGTGCGCGGCGCGGTCGGCGAAGCTCACCTCGCGCGCCAGGTGCTCGACCCGGTGCTCCATGATCAGCTCGCCCGCGAGCGGCACCTTGCCGGCCATGTGCTGCTCGAGCGTGCGTGCGTCGGCGAGTTGCTCGCGTAGCGAGGCCGCGCGCGCCTGCAGCAGCGCGACCACCTCGCGCTGCTGCAACAGGAACGCGCCGGAGAGGAACAGGTCGACGTCGAAGTAGGTGGAGTCCGCCCCCGAGACCAACGCGCGCAAGGTGGTGTCCGCGCGCGCGCGCCCCTGCGCGGTGATGGCGTAGACGCGCCGCGTGGCGTCGCCGGTGCCGGTCCGCTTGATGTCCTTGCGCTTCTCCAGGCGGGCCACGGCGGCGTAGAGGTGGCCGTGCTCTGCCTTGGCCCACCAGCGGACGTGCCGATACCGCAGCTCGAGCTTGAGCTCGTACACGTGCATCGGCCGCCGCGCGATGGTGGAGAGGACCAGGATCTCGATGCGCGACGGCGCGTCTTTCTTGCGGGCCACGCCGCACGCTAGCACGCGCGGTCGATCATGAATTGACTAGTCAACGATTGACTAGTCTCGATCAACCCGCTACCCGTGCCGCATGACCGCCGCCAACCCCACCGCTCGCGCCGTGCACCGTGCCTCGCTCGCCGCTCTCGCCGCGCTCACGGCGGCGCTCGCCGGTTGCGGCGCCGAGCCGCTCGTCGAGCGGACGCAGGTGCCGGCGCCGGTCGGCGCGCAGCCGTTGCCCCACCCGCGCGGCGCGGTTGCCGTGGGCTCACTGGACGTGCTGAGCGCGGACGACGGCGAGGAACCTCAGAGCGACGACGATGCCGCGGACCTGCCGCCGCTGCCGGCGGATCTTTCGACGCCCGGTCCCTATGGCGTCGGCGTGCGCACCGTCGAGGTGATGGACGTCTCGCGCGACCGCCAATTCGCGGTCGACGTCTGGTACCCCATCGAGCCCGGCACGGCTGACGGCGAGGCCAACGAGTACCAGGTCGACCTGCCGCTCATCGGCACGGTCAGCCGCATCGCCTCGCCCGCGCGTCGTGACGCGACCCCGGCCGCGCTCGGGCCGCGGCCGCTGGTGGTGTTCTCCCACGGCTACGGCGGCGTGCGCTTCCAGTCGGTGTTTCTCACCGAGCACCTCGCCAGCTGGGGGGTGGTGGTGGCGGCGCCCGACCACCCGGGCAACACGCTGTCGGACGTGGCGCTGCTCGGCAACGAAGACGCCGCCGCGCAGTCAGCGCAGGATCGACCGCTCGATGTCGCGGTAGTGCTCGACCGCATGGTGGCCGACGGCCTCGGCACCGGGCTGACCGTGGACGCCGCGCGCATCGCCACCAGCGGTCACAGCTTCGGCGGTTGGACGAGCTTGGAAGTGGCGCGCCGCGACGCGCGCGTGCGCGCGATCCTGCCGCTCGCCCCCGGCTTCAAGGCCGGCGCGACGCCGGACTTCGTGGCGACCCTGGGCCGGCCGGTGCTGTTCGTCGGCGGGACGCTCGACGACACCTGCGAGTTCGACACCGATCAACAGCTCCCCTACGGCCTGGCACAGACGCCCAAGCACCTGCTCGGCGTGGTGGGCGCCGGCCACCTCGACTTCTCCAACCTGTGCGACGTCGCCATCGCGCGCGCCTTCGTCGATGACGGCTGCAACCCCGACAACATCGAGCCCGCGGTGGTGCACCAGCGCGTGCGCGCCGTCGGCACCGCCTTCGTGCTGCGCTACTTGCTCGACGACCTGCGCGCAGAAGAGCGCCTGGCCGAGTCCGTGGTCAGCGCGCTCGGCGACGTCACCTACCAGCGCGCTCCCTGATCTCGGCGAGCCGAGGTCTCGCGTGTCCACGCTCCGAAGGTCAATTATTGACTACCGCCGCCCCGCCAGAGGTGCCCCATGGCTGCGTCGCTCCTGCCGCTTCACTCCCGCCGCGTCCTCGTCGTGGCCATCGGGCTCTTGCCGTGGCTCGGGACGGCGCTCCTCCCCGGTTGCGCCTGCGACGACCCGCTCGCCCCGCTGCCGCGGCCGGCGGCGCGGCTATCGGTCGGCGACGCCTCGGCACCGCCGCTCGACCTCGTCGTCGTGGAGCTGCCCGCGGCGCCGCTCGGCGTCGCGGTGCCGGTGGCGCTGACGTTGAGCAACGACGGCGAGCGCGCCCTCACCGTGCGGCAGGTCGTGCCCGGCGCCGGCCCCGGCTGCGATGCGCCCGACGGCGGCTTCTCGGTCACCACCGCGCCCGCGCCCGCGTCGTCGCTGCGGCCGGGGGAGCAGGCCGCGATCGCGCTCACCTTCCGCGCGACCGGCGGGCGGCCGGCCTGCACCGTGGTCACGGTCGAGACCGATGACCCGGTCCATGCGGCGCTGCGCGCGCGCATCACCGGCCGCGGCGACGCGCCGGCGTTGTGCACCGACCGCGTCGTGGTGGACTTCGGCCAGGTGCCGATCGACGAGGCGCGCAGCGAGACCGTGCGCGTGACGTCGTGCGGCACTCGGGCGATCACGCTGGCATCGCTCGGCGAGCCGGGCGCCCCGTTCTCCGCGGCGACGACGGTCGCGCTGCCCGCGCTGTTGGCGCCGGGAGACGGCATGGACCTGATCGCCGGCTTCACGCCGCCCGAGGAGCGCGCCTACGACGTGCGCGTCGAGCTCGCCACCGACGCGCCCGGTGGCCCGGGCGGCAGCGCGCCCCGCTTCGTGGTCGAGCTGCGCGGCGCCGGGGTGCGCCTGCCGGTGTGCCACGTGATCGCCGTGCCCGACACGTTGCACCTCGGCACGGTGGCGGCGGGCCGCCGCACCACGGCGGAGGTGCTGCTGCACGACGCCGGCCTGGCGCCATGCCACATCAGCGGCGTGTCGATGGCGGGCGCGTCGGCCGCGGATACACCCGAGCCGTTCGCGCTCGTCTCGTCCGAGGTCGGCGCAGGCGGCACGCTCGAGCCCGGTGGCACCGCCGCGCTGACGGTCGAGCTCGCACCCGCGGAGGCACGCGGCACCGAGCGCGCCGTCGTGATCGTCGACAGCGACGACCCCACGCGACCGCGCCTCGAGATTCCGCTCGAGGGCGTGAGCGTGGAGCCCACGCCGTGCCTGCTCGAGGCCGCGCCCACCTCGGTGGCGTTCGGCTTCGCGGCGGTCGGCTCGACGATGGAGCGCACGGTGGCGCTGCGCAACGTCGGCAGCGAGGCCTGCTCGGTGCGCGACCTGTCGCTGGCGAGCGGCGCGCCCACCTTCGCCGCGTCTTTCGATCCGCCGCCCATCGTCGGCACCTTCCTGGCGGCGGGCGCCTCGCTCGACGTCGTCGTCACCGTGCACCCGCCCGCGGCCGGGCCCGCGTCGGGCACGCTGCGCGCGCGCTACCGCGCGCTCGGCCTGTCGTCGCCGGAGCAGGACCTCGACGTGCCGCTGAGCGCCAGCGCCGTCTCGCCCTGCGTCATGGTCACGCCGGCGCTCGTCGACTTCGGCGCGCTCGCGGTCGGCGCCACCGCCAGCGCGCCCGTCCAGATCGCGAGCTGCGGCGCGGCCGCGCTCACGCTGCGCGGCCTGGTGCTCGGCCCCGGCACCCACTCCGACTTCTCCCTCGACCCCGCGGCGCTGGCCGCGGTGCCGGCGGTGCTCGCCCCCGGCGCCGCGCTCGACGTCGAGGTGACCGTCACCGTCAGCGCCGATGGCGACGGCCTGGTCCGCGTCGGCGCCCTCGAGGTGCTGAGCGACGACCCCGACGACGCCAGGGTGAGCGTGCCGCTGCGCGCCAACGCGTCCGGCTGCGCGGCGCTGGTGTGCAGCCCGGCGTCGCTCGAGTTCGGCGCCGTGCCCGCGGGCGAGAGCCTGGAGCGGCCGGTGGCGTGCCGCAATCTGGCCACGGCGCCGGTGACGCTCGCGCCCGCGCTGGTCGACGTCACCGGCGCGCCGTCCGCCGGCACCTTCGCCGTCGTCACGCCGGCCGCCAGCGTGGCGCCGGGTGACGCCGCCGTCGTGCGCGTGCGCTTCACCGGCGCGGCGGGCGGCGGCAGCGCAGGCGCGAGCGCACGCCTCGACGTCGGCGGGCCCACCTGCGGGTCAGACGTCGAGGTGACGGCAGCGACCGCCGCGGCGGAGCCGGCCTGCCCCACGGCCTCGAGCTTCGCCGCGACGGAGCTGTGGCGCTGGGCGCCGGTGTCGGGGCGCAACCAGGTGTTGACCACGCCGATCGTCTCGCGCCTCGAGGACACCGACGGCGACGGCGCCCTCACCAGGGCCGATGCGCCGCGCGTGATCGTCGCGTCGTTCGCCGCGGGCGACCTGCACGATGCCGCGGGCCCCGATGCCAACGCGCCGATCCCTGGTGTTTTGAGCGCGCTCGACGGGCGCACCGGCGCGGTCGTCTGGTCCGTCGACGACCCCGCGTGGCGCGTGTTGGCGTCGGGCACGCCAGCGGTGGGCGACCTCGACGGCGACGGCTGGCCCGAGATCGTCGCGGCCGCCTACCGCGAGCTCGCGCCGGTAGCCGGGTCGACGGGCGGCCCCGCCATGCTCGGCCGCTTCGCGCGCGGACGCCTGCTCGCGTTCTCACACCGCGGCGAGCCGCTGTGGATGAGCGACGAGTGGACGCGCCGCTTCGATGAGCTGGAGGACGCGGGCGCGCCTGCGCTCGGCGACGTCGATGGCGACGGCACCGCCGAGGTAGCGCTCGGCGATCACGTGTTCGACGCGCACGGTCACCTGCTGTGGCGCGGCGAGCGCGCCATCGGCTCCGCCGGCCGGGGGCCGCTGACGGTGTTCGCGGACGTCGACGGACAGCCCGGGCTCGAGCTGATCGCGGGCCGCACCGTCTACCGCGGCGATGGCAGCGTGCTGTGGGATCGAGCGGACCTGGCGTCCTGGGACGAAGACGGCCTGCCGGCCGTTGGCGACCTCGACGGCGACGGCGCCAACGAGGTGATCATGCGCAGCGCCGCGCTCTGGGTGCTCGACGGACGCACCGGCGAGTCGCTGGCCGACTCCTTGTTGCCGCCGCAGGGGGTCTCGAGCGGCGACACCTGCGATCCGGACGAGATGGTCTATCCCGAGACCTGCTACCCCATCCCCGCGCCCATCGCGCTGCTCGACCTCGACGGCGTGCCCGGCCTCGAGCTGGTGGTGCCGAACAAGGACGTGCTGCTCGCGTATCGCTTCGATCGGGATGGTCCCTTCCACTTGGTGGAGCTGTGGCGCCTGCCCGCCTTCGACACCACCGGCGCCGCCGGCGTGGCCGGCTTCGACTTCTTCGGCGACGGGGGCATGGACGTGATCTACGCCGACGAGCAGTGGGTGTCGGGCTGGGCGGGCGACGGCGCGCTGTTGTACGAGGCGCCGAGCGCCAGCGTCACGGCGATGGAGAGCGCGGCCATCGCGGACGTCGACGGCGACGGGCATGCCGAGATCATCGTCGCCAACAACGACGGACCGCAGGGCGGCGGGCGCGGCGTGGTCGCGCTCGCCGACCCGGGCCGCAGCTGGCCGCGCGCCCGCGGCATCTGGAGTCAGCATGCCTTCATCCCCGACCTGGTCGATGAGCTGGGCGCGCCGCGCGTCGCGTCGACGGTAGGGGCGTTCCGCGGCGCCGCCGGCGTGTGTCGGTGAATCCGGGCCGCACTCAGCCATCCGTGCCCACGGCCACGACGCTACCATCGCCCCCAGGCCCGTCCCTCGCCGACGAGAGCTCCTCGGCGATGTCGCGGTTGCGTCTGCTACCTCCTGCCCGCGTGAGGGAGTCCGCACGACGTGGCGACGTGGCGCCGGCGCAACGCGTCGAGGTTGGCAGCGCGCATCACCCGCGTCACGCGCGGCAACGGTACGCCGGGGTCGCGGAACCAACGACGCTGTAGCTGCATCGCGTGCATCGTCCAGGTCTCGCGATCCCACCCGGGCTGCGTCATCCACAGGCGCTGCTGCGGCGGCGGCTGTGGCTGTGGCGCGTTCGCCGCCGTTACCGCCGCGGCACGGTCCGGCGCCACGAACACGCCGAGGCCGCAGGGAAACGGGCTCACCAGCACCAAGGTGACGACGTCGTCGGCTATCACCAGAGGGGTGCTGATGTTGCGTGGCTGCCACGCTGGCACCAGATCGGCGATCTCGATCCAGATGACGACGACGTCTCGCGTCAGCACATCGCCGTCGGCGGCGGCGGTGAAGCGCGCCGGCTCGTCGAGGTGGACCCGCTCCACGTCGCGGACCACGAACTGCTCGGACAGCGCCACGAAAAGCAACAGGGCGTGCGTGAACGGCACAGTGACGCGACAACGGGGCCGCGACGGCGACGATTCCGTCACGATTCGGTCAAGGCTCGCGCTGCGGCGGACCTACCCTCGCCCCCGGGCCCGTCCCTCGCCGACGCGAGCTCCTTCCCGAGAGCGGGGCGCCGCTCACACCGAGAACGACTCACCGCACGAGCAGCTCTTCACCTCGTGCGGGTTCTTGAGCACGAAGCCGCTCTTCATCAGCGACTCCGTCCAGTCGAGCACGCTGCCGCCGAGATAGAGCAGGCTCTTGGCGTCGACCACGATGCGCTGGCCATAGCCGTCGAAGATGCGATCGCGCGCCTCGGCCTTGTCGGCGAAGGCGAAGGTGTACGACAGGCCCGAGCAGCCGCCGCCCTGGATGCCGACGCGCAACAGCTGTCCCTGCCGGCCCTCGCGCTCGGCGAGCTGCGCGATCTTCTTGGCCGCGCGCTCCGTGATGCCCACCTGATCCTTGGCGACCACGACAGGCGCGGCCTCCGCGGGCTTCTTCTTGCCGCCGATGCCGGTGAGCTGCGTGGCCATCACGCCACCTCCTTCAGCGTCAGGCGGTAGCGCGCGCGCACCTGATCGGCGGCGGCGCGGGCGCCAGTCACGCGAGTGAGATCGGCGTCGACGACGCGGCCGTGCGCGCGGTGGTAGTCGAGCAGCTTCTCGGCCTTCGCCTCCTCCGTGAAGACGCCGATGTCCTCGGGGGACAGCTCGACGTCCTCGGCGCCGGCGGGGCGCACGTGGCCGACGCTGGCGAGCACGTCGTCGTCGGACAGCAGGCCCTTCTTCAACCGGTAGTCGAAGATGGCGGCCTTGACCGCGTCCTCGGCCAACACCGAGCAGTGGATCTTGACCGGCGGCAACGACAGCTCCTCGGCGATGTCGCGGTTTCGGATCTTGCCCGCGTCGTCGATGCTCTTGCCCTTGACCCACTCGGTCACCAGCGACGACGACGCAATGGCCGAGCCGCAGCCGAAGGTCTTGAACTTGGCGTCCTCGATGACGCCGGCGTCGTTGATGCGTAGCTGCAGCTTCATGACGTCGCCGCAGGCGGGCGCGCCCACCAGGCCGGTGCCCACGCTCGGGTCGGCCTTGTCGAAGCTGCCCACGTTCCGGGGCCGCTCGTAGTGCTCGATGACCTTGTCGCTGTACGCCATGACGTCCTCCGCCAGAAACTCAGTGAGGGGTCCACTGCACCGACTTCAGGTCCACGCCCTCTTGCACCATCTCCCACAGCGGGCTCATGGCGCGCAGGCGCGTCACGCTCGCCGCCACCAGCGCGGCTACGTGGTCGATCTCTTCCTCGGTGTTGAAGCGCCCCAGACCAAAACGGATCGAGCTGTGCGCCAGGTCGTCGCCGACGCCGAGCGCGCGCAAGACGTAAGAGGGCTCGAGGCTGGCAGAGGTGCAGGCGCTGCCCGAGGAGCAGGCGACCTCACGGTTGATGCTCATCAGCATGGCCTCGCCCTCGACGTAAGCGAAGCTGACGTTCAGGTTGCCGGGCAGCCGGTGCGCCATCGAGCCGTTGACGTGCACCTCGGGCACCGCGGCGCGCAGCTTGGCGAGCAGCCGGTCGCGCAGCGCGGTCAGCCGCTGCATCTCCTCGGGCAGCTCGCGCTGCGCGATCTCGCAGGCAGCACCCAAGCCGACGATGCCCGGCACGTTGAGCGTGCCCGAGCGCATGCCGCGCTCGTGGCCGCCGCCGTCGATGATGGGGGTGAGGCGCACGCGCGGCTTGCGTCGCACGTAGAGCGCGCCCACGCCTTTTGGTCCGTACAGCTTGTGGCCGCTCACGGATGCCAGATCGACGTTGGCCTTCTCGACGTCGAACGGGATCTTGCCGAGCGCCTGCACCGCGTCGCAGTGGAACAACACGCCGCGCTCACGCGTGACCCGCCCGATCTCCTCGATGGGGTTGAGCGTGCCGATCTCGTTGTTGGCCGCCATCAACGACACCAGGATGGTGTCCTTGCGCAGCGCGGCGCCCACCTGCTCGGCCGAGTGCAGGCCGTCTTTGTCGGGCGTCAGGTAGGTGACCTCGAAGCCCTCGACCTCGAGCGCGCGGCAGGAGTCGAGCGTCGCCTTGTGCTCGATGCGCGAGGTGACCAGGTGCTTGCCCTTGCCCTGGTAGAAGCGCGCCGCGCCCTTGATGGCCAGGTTCGACGACTCGGTGGCGCCCGAGGTGAAGACGATCTCCTTGGCGGAGGCGCCCAACAGGCGCGCGATCTGCTCGCGCGCGGTCTCGATCAGCTTCTCGGCCTCCCAGCCGAAGCTGTGGTTCCTGCTGGCGGCGTTGCCGTAGACCTTGGTGAAGGTGGGCAGCATGGCGGCGAGCACGCGCGGGTCGACCGCGGTGGTGGCGTGGTTGTCGAGGTAGATGGGCGTCTGCACGGTCATGAGCGCATTCCTTCCACCAAATTGGGGGCCCGTTCGCCGCGGTGCGTGGCGCAGGTGCCGCAGCAGGTGGCCGAGGTGCCGTCGGCGGTGCAGGTCGAGACGCAGGCTTCGAGGTAGTGCAGCGACGACGCCAGCTCGCCCTGCAGCTGTTGCAGGCGCGCGATCTGATCCGCCAGCTCGGCCTGCTTGTCGGCGTACAGCTCGCGCACAGCCTCCATTGCGTCCTTGGGCGCGGCGCCGCTGGTCGCCGTCACCACCTGCTGGATCTGCTGCAGCGTGAACCCGAGCTCCTGCAGCTTGCCGATCCAGCGCACCCGCTCGAGCGCGTCGGCGCCGTAGGTGCGAAAGCCGCCCGCCGTGCGTGTCTCGGGCTCGAGCAGCCCGAGCTCCTCGTACAGGCGCAGCGCGCGCTGGGTCTTGCCGGTCGCCTTGGCCAGGTCGCCGATGCGCACCTCGCGCCCATCCGGGGCGCCACCGAGCTTCAGGAGCGTTGACTGGGGGACCATGATCGACCGTTCGTACCGCCTGTGGGACAACTCTAACCTTAACGTAAGGGTGAGGGTTGATCAAGGTCGGCTTGCGCGCCGCGATCGACGCCTCGATCACCGCGTACTACCGCGGATCTATGTTGGTTTCCGCCCTGGCGTTGATCGCGGTCCTGCAGCGGGCGCGCGCCAGCGCCGGCTGCACCGACATCATCTCATCCAGGAACAAGCCACCAACCACCTGCTGGCCCGCCGCAGGTCCTCCGCCGTTCACTGACAGAGGGATTCGCGGACGACCTCGAAGTGCGCGAGCGTCGCGACGGTCGGCGCGATGCCGCCCTCGAGCGTGAGCGCGACGATGTTGTCTCCGGGCTTCGCACAAAGGGCGACGGTCTTGCGGCCCGGTGCCGCGATGGATTCGAGAGGCTTGCCGCCGTCGATGTGCAGGCGCCCGTCGCCCGTCAGCTGGTAGGTGAAGCGGACCGTGACGGTGCCGACGACATCGCTCGGCACCGTGAGCACGGCGCGCGCCATCGCGCGTCCCCCGCGGCGGGCCGTGAGCTCGACGGCGGCGTCCTGCACGCGCCACTGCGGAACGAGCCGAGCGGTGGCATCGCCCGTCGTCGACAGCTGCCACGGGCGCGCACCGACGGTCGCGTGCCTCGCCGGCCGGACGTCGTGGCGCACGATGCAGGCGCGAAAGCCGTCGCACTGCGCGGGGGTCTGATGAAGCGTCGCCTGGACAGCGAGCTCGCCTTCGCCGTCCCAATCGTAAGGCGCGGTGAAGGACCAACCGCGCGCGCCCAGGTATCCGATGAACCCGACGCTGTTGAGCGCGGTTCCTTGCACGAAGCGCGGCGTCGGGTACGTGGGAGTCGGGAAATGCCACGGCTCCGGGCAGCGGACGACGACGGCGTCGCCGCGCGCGAGACGCGTGACGGGCGCGTCGCTCGCATCGACGAGAGAGCAGGTCGCGTCTGCGCGCCGCCACTGGATGACGGCGGGCGGCCCGCTCTTCGGCCAGATGGTGAGGGTGTGGAATACGGCGCCCGTGTCGCTCGAGGTGAACCGGAACGTCGCCTGGTTCCAGCAACGGCGCGTGTCCTTGAGGAATCTCCCGACCCACGTGGGCGGCTGCAGGTCGACGCTATCGAGCGTGCCGTGCGAGTACTCCATGCGCGGCGTCTCCTGATAGCGGATGCAGCGAAAGCCGCTCTGCGGCCCGTTCCACACCAGACTCACGCCAACGAACTGTGGGTTCGCGTGATCGACGACGACGTTCACCGTGACGTTGGCCAACGACGGCTCTCCGACGTCGGTGACCGTCAGCCCTGCTGCCAGCATCACGAGCACGAGCATGGTGGCCGAGACGTTGGGGAGCCCGCGGGTATTCAAACGTGGGTATCGAAGGGAGCTTGGGGTCATCGTGCCTCGGGGACCTCGGAGCAACCGTACCTGGTGGGACAACTCTGACCCTTACGGAAGGGTGATGGGTTGTGGGGCTCTGCGCGCGCGGAACGCTCGACGCCACCATCACCGCGGACTACAGCGTCCTCATGCCGTTCGTCGACTTGCCGCTGAGCGCGGTCCTCCAGCGCGCCGTCGCCCAGGCCGGCTACACCGACCCGACGCCGATCCAGCTCCAGGCCATCCCGCACGTGCTGGCCGGCCGCGATCTGGTGGCGCTGGCCCAGACCGGCACCGGCAAGACCGCGGCCTTCGCGCTGCCGATCCTCGAGCGCCTGCACACGCAGGCGCGGCCGCAGAAGCGGCCGATCCGCGCGCTGGTGCTCTCGCCCACCCGCGAGCTGGCCGCGCAGATCGACGAGGGCTTTCGCGTCTACGGCGCCGGCAGCGGCGTCACCTCGTTCGTCATCTTCGGCGGCGTCGGGGAGGAGCCGCAGCGCCAGCAGCTGCGCCGGGGCATGGACGTACTGGTGGCTACACCGGGCCGGCTGCTCGCCTTCATGTCCGAGCGCATCGTCGACCTGCGCGAGCTGCAGGTGTTCGTGCTCGACGAGGCCGACCGCATGCTCGACATGGGCTTCATCCACGACGTCAAGCGCGTCATCGCCGCGCTGCCCGCCGCGCGCCAGACGCTGTTGTTCTCGGCCACCATGCCAAACGACGTCGAGGAGCTGGCGCGCCGCTTCATGAAGGCGCCGGTGCGCGTGGCGGTGACGCCGCCCGCCACCACCGTCGAGAAGATCGCGCAATCGTTGTTCTTCGTCGAGCAGGGGCACAAGCGCGGCCTGCTGTTGCACCTGTTGAAGGACCCGCAGGTGCGGCGCGCGCTGTTGTTCACGCGCACCAAGCACGGCGCCAACCGCGTCGCCGAGGTGCTCGAGAAGGCCGGCGTGGCTGCCGCGGCCATCCACGGCAACAAGAGCCAAGGCGCGCGTGAGCGCGCGCTCGCCGGCTTCAAGCAGGGCACGGTGCGAGTGCTGGTGGCGACCGACATCGCCGCGCGCGGCATCGACGTCGACGACGTCACTCACGTCATCCAGCTCGACCTGCCCGAGGTGCCCGAGCAGTACGTGCACCGCATCGGCCGCACCGCACGCGCCGGCGCCGCGGGCGTCGCCTGGGCGCTGTGCGCGCCCGACGAGCGCCCGCTCTTGAAGGACATCGAGCGCACCATTCGCTTGCGCATCGACGTGGTGGCCGACCATCCGTTCGCCGGCGCCGCGCCGCCGCCGCGGGAGGCGGAGCCGCCGCGCCACGGACGAGGCGAGCAGCGCAGGTTCCGCCCTCGTCGCCGCTGAGCTGCCGAGCCGCCGGGCCAAGGCCGCGAAAACCCCGCCGGGGATCGGCCGTTTTCTGAGGGGGGGCGGGGGCGCTCGCTCGGCGTCCGGACGCGCCCGCGGGGGCGGCGATGTGCGAGGCTCGGGGGTTGCATCGCCGTGCGCATGGCCACGCTCCCCCTGCCCCGCCCCGCCGTCCGCCGCCTCGCCGGCGGCATCGCCGTCGTGCTGCTCGCCTCGGTGCGCTGCCAGGTGGCGCTGCCCCTCGAGCCCTTGCAGCGCTTCGAGACCTGCGAGGCGCTGCAGGCCTACCTCGAGGACCAGATCCTCCACCCGGGCGTCGAGCAGAGCGTGAGCACCAACGGCGCGCTCGAGGGCTGCGCCGACGCGGAGCTCGTGGGCGTGCCGGGCGCGCCGCCCGCCGACGCAGCCGATCGCCAGTACACCACCACCACGACCCAGGAGCAGGGCGTCGACGAGCCCGACTTCGTCAAGAACGACGGCGACAAGATCTTCGTCTTGCGCCGCGGCCAGATGGTCATCCTGTCGGCCTGGCCCGCCGACGAGATGACGGTGCTGTCGCGCACCGAGATCGACGGCACGCCCTTCACCATGCTGTTCGCCGACGCAGCGCCTGGCCAGCGCGAGCAGGCGCTGGTGCTCGCCACCACCTACGACGACCGCGAGCGCGTGGTGGCGCGCCTGTACGACGTCGTCGACCCACGCGCGCCCGTGTTGCAGCGCACCGTCACCATCGACGGCACCTTCGTCGACGCGCGCCGCGTGGGCGACGAGGTGATGCTGGTGACGCACGCGACGTTGGCGGCCGACGTCGACATCGACCACGTGCCCTTCGCCGACGACGCTAACCGCGCCAAGCTGCGCGAGGCCGGCATCGAGCGCCTGTTGCCGTCGGTCAGCGACTACGTGGTCGGCTTGGACGACGCGCCGCGCGTCGACAAGGCCGCGGCCTGCGAGCACACCTATGCACCGCGCATCAGCGACGGGCGCAACATGCTGTTGGTGCATGCGCTGTCGATGCGCGACCCGGGCGCGGCCTTGCGCTCCACCGGCGTCGTCACCGGCTTCGCCCACGTGTACGCGTCGGACGCGAGCGTGGTGCTGGCGTCGACCGAGCTGAACGACGGCGGCTACTTCACGCCCGACTTCAACAAGACGCGCCTGCACAAGCTCGCCGCGTTCCAGGGCACCGGCGCCGCCGAGTACCGCGCCACCGGTGTGTTCGACGGCGTCATCAAGGACGAGATGAGCCTCGATGAACAGGGTGGCCTGCTGCGCATGGTCATCACCAACGACGCCGCCAGCCAGGATCCAAACGACCAGAGCACCTCGCTGTTGGTGATCGAGGAGCAGGGGACGGCGCTGGTCGAGGTGGCGCGCGTCGAGGACATCGGCCGCGGCGAGAACGTGGAGAGCGTGCGCTTCCTCGGCAACAAGGCCTACGTGGTCACCTACCCGCGCGACCAGGGCGACTTCGTGCTCGATCCGGTCACCGGGCTGCCGCGCGTGCCGATGATGGACCCGCTGTTCGTCATCGACCTGGCCGATGCGCGCAGCCCCACGCTGCGCGGCGATCTCGATCTGCAGGGCTATGCCGCCTACCTCCACCCGTATGACGAGGGCCACCTACTGGCGGTTGGCGCCAACACCGACCCCGCCACCGGCGCGTTCCTCGGCCTGTCGCTCATCGTCTTCGACGTCGCCAACCCCGACGTCCCCTACGTGCTGCACCGCTACGACTTCGCCGGCCCCAACGCGGGCTCGGAGGCGCTGGTCGATCGGCACGCCTTCACCTACTTCCCGGCGGAGCAGGCGCTCGCCATCCCGGTGCAGCGCTTCGACGACGGTGCGGGCGTGCTCACCTCGTCGGCGGTGGCGGTGTTCCGCGTCGATCTGGTGGACGGCATCACGCCGCTCGGCACCGTCGAGCAGCGCGGCCTGCTCGAGAGCACCTACGGCGAGCTGACGCAGTGGGGCGGCGCGCAGTGCGCGTCGGTGCGACGCAGCGTCATGATCAGCGACGCGGTGGTCGGCGGCTTCGTCTACGCCGTCTCGACGGCGGGCGTGGTGGCGGCCGCGCTCGAGCCCGAGCTGCCCACCGTCGCCACCGTGCGCATCGCCAGCCAGGACGAGGAGCCGTGCAGCTTCGGCGGGGCGCCGCTGTGACCGGCGCGGGGCCGGCGTGAGGTCGACGACGTGAGCCGCGCGCCGGCCGTGGTGGTGTTGCTGGAGCTCGTGCTGCTCGGCGCCGTCGGCGCGCGCGCCGGCGAAGACCCGAGCGACGTCCCTCCACCGCCGGCAGATGGGCCGCCGCCCGCCGAGGCGCCGGCCGATCCTCCGCCGGCAGTGTCGCCGCCGGCCGAGGCGCCGCCGCCCGATGCTCCTCCGCCCGACGCTCTGCCGCCCGAGGCCCAGCCGCCCTACGCGGCGAGCGCGCGGGCCGCGGATCCGCTCGTCGACTGCCGAGCGCTGGTGCTCGACGAGCGCTGGGACGACGCCGAGCGCTGCCTGCAGGTCGTGGTGGCGGCGCCCGACGCGCCCGAGCCGCTGGCGCGTCGCGCGGCCGCGCTGCGCGAGGTGGTGGCAGCGTGGCGCCGACACCTCGACGACGCCGCGCGCGCTGCCGAGGCGTCGGCCGCCGCCGCTGCCGCGCCGACGACGCCGTTGACGCCGTCGACGCCGCGCGAGCAGCTCAAGGTGAGCGAGTTGGTCGACGAGTCCTCTGGGGAGGCGATGGTGCACGGCGCGGCCGGCGGCGCCGGCGCCGGCTTCCTGGTAAGCGCGGCCATCGCCTCCGCCACGCGTGCCTCGGAGCAGGACACCATCGGCTGGCTGATCGCCGCGCCCGCCGCGGGCGGCGTGGTGGGCGCGCTCGGTGGCTACGTGGCGGAGCGCGGGCTACGCCCGAGCGTCGGCGATCTGCGCCTCGCGACCTCGAGCATGTGGATGGGCGCCACACAGGGCTTCTTGTTGCAGTGGGCGGTGTTCGATCAGTCGGCCGACGCGGGCGCCGTTCCGCTGCGCTTCCTCACCATCCTCGGCGGCGGCGCGCTCGGGCTCGGCGCCGGCGCGGCGCTGTCCCCCTTGGTCGACGTCGAGGACGGTGACGTGGCGGTGGCCCACTCGGCGGCACTGTGGGGCGGCGTGCTCACGACCATCGTGCTGACCGGAACGGCGGGGTCGTGGATGAGCGGCAACGTGCCGGTGGTGCTCGCCGTCATCGCCGGCGGCATCGGCGTGCCCTACCTCGGCGCGCTGGCCGCCCACTCGGCGCTCGAGATCGAGCGGTGGCCGAGCTTTCTGATTGACGCTGGCGGTGCCGCAGGGCTGTTGGTGACGACGGCGTTCATCACGGTGACCAACGCCGCGCTGTTACCGAACAGCGCCGCCGTCGCGGCCGCGCTCACGGTCGGCACCACCGCAGGCTTGGCCATCGGCAGCGTCGCCGCGTGGTACGTGAGCGCTGCCGTGCGCCAGGAGGCGCGCGCGCTCCTCCGCGGCGCCGACGACGAGGGGGAGGAGTGATGCTCGCGCTGCTCGCCGCGCTCGCGCTCGCGCAAGCACCGGAGCCGGCCGAGCAGCCGCCGCGGCCGATCGCCCCCGACTTCGCCGCGTGCCTGGCGCTGCTCGAGGCCGGCGACAAGGACGGCGCACACGCCTGCTACGCGGAGCATGCCGCGCCCACCGTCGACGACGAGGCGCAGGCCGCGCTGGCGCGCGAGCTCGCCGACGTGGTCGGGTCGCTGCGCCTGCCGCCGCCGCCCGAACACCTGAGCGTGCCGGACGCGGCGCTGCCCATCGACGTCGCGGGGCTCGTCACCTCGGGCAAGGCCGAGCTGATCGTGTGGAGCGCGCTGTCGGGCTCGGTGGCGGCGGAGCTGACGGCGGTGACGTTGGCCGTGGCGAGCAGCGGCTTCGGCGGCGCGACGCCCCTCGTGGCTGGCGGTCTGCTGCTGGCGCCGGTCGCGGGCGGGCTCACCGGCCTGACGCTCGCCGCCTCGCTGGTGCTCGCGTTGCCGCAGATCACGGCGGGCGACGCCAACATCGCGCGCGCCTTCCTGCTGCTCGGCATGTTCGACGCCGTGACCGTGGGGGTGACCATCGCGAGCACGGGCAGCCTGTCCGTCGGCAACGGCGCGGGCGTCTTTGCCGCGATGGCGCTGGCGCAGGGTGCCGCAGCCGGCCTCGGCGTCGCCGCCGCCGGCTTGCTCGATCTGCCGGAGGGCGCGGGTGCTGCGGCCATCTCTGGCGCGCTGTGGGCGAGCGTGTTGTCGGTGCTCGTCGTCGACATGTTCGACGGTTTCAAGAACAGCGCCACGGCGGTGGCGCCGACCATCGGGCTGGCGGGCAACGGCGGCTTCCTCGCGGGCGCGGCGCTCGCAAGCACTGTGCTGCCGCTCTCGCGCCAGGAGACCTGGGCGATCGACGTCGGCGGCGCGGTCGGCCTGGCGGGCGGCGCCGCGCTCGCCTTCGGCCTGCGCGCGCCCAACCCGTTCCTCGGCTACGGCGCCATGGCGCTCGGCTGTGCGGGCGGCATGGTCGCGGGCGGCGCCACCGCGCGCCTGGTGCCGCCGCTCGTCGACTCCTTGCCCGAGCTGGTAGCCGTGTCCCCGCTGCTGCTGCCGGCGCTCGACGGCGGCGCGCCGCCCATGGGCGTGGCGCTGGCCGGCAAGTTCTGAGTCGCGCTCGGAGTCACTCGATCTTGTACTTGGCGAGCTTGTAATAGAGCGCGCTGGTCTTGATGCCGAGCCGCCGCGCCGTCTCCGTCTTGGTGCCGTGCGCCTTCTGGTACGCGCGCAAGATCAGCGCCTTCTCGAGGCCCTCCAGGATCTCGTCGAGCGTGCGCGCGTCGTCCTCGGCGGGGAGCTGTTCGAGCGGCGTGGCCGCCGAGGGCTTGAGCGAGCCGAGCAGCGCCGGCAGGTCGTCCGCCGTCAGGCGCTCGCCCTCGGCGAACACCAGCGCCTGCTCGATGACGTTCTCGAGCTCGCGCACGTTGCCCGGCCAGCGATACGCGCGCAGCGCCGCCAGGCAGCCGTCCTCGAAGCTGCGCACCCTCGGGTTGGTGCGCGGCGCCAGCTTGTCGAGGAAGTGCTGCGCCAACAGCGCGACGTCCTCGCCGCGCTCGCGCAGCGGCGGCAGCTCGACCGGGATGATGTGCAAGCGATAGAGCAGGTCTTCGCGAAACGCGCCGTCCTTGACCATCTGGGTGATGTCGCGGTGGGTTGCCGAGACCACGCGCACGTCGACGGTGACCGGCGCCTCGCCGCCGACGCGCTCGATCTGCTTCTCCTGCAGCGCGCGCAACAGCTTGGCCTGCATCTCGAGCGGCACGTCGCCGATCTCGTCGAGGAACAGCGTGCCGCCCTGCGCCAGCTCGAAGCGGCCGAGCTTGCGCTTGACCGCGCCCGTGAAGGCGCCGCGCTCGTGACCGAACAGCTCGCTCTCGAGCAGCGTGGGCGGGATGGCCGCGCAGTTGACGCCGACGAACGGTTGGTCGCGCCGCGTCGACAGGTCGTGAATGGCGCGCGCCACCAACTCCTTGCCGGTGCCGCTCTCGCCGTGGATGTAGACGGTGGCGTCGGTGGCGGCGATCTTCTCGATCGCCTTGTAGACGGCCTCCATGGCGGCGCTCTTGCCGAGGATGCCCTTGACCCGGCGCCGCTCGCCCTGCCGCGCCGGCTCGACGAAGCGCGCGCTCGAGTCCGCCTCGCGCACGTCGGCGAGCTGCGACACCCGCTCCATCTTCTTGCGCTCCTCGCGCAGTGCCAGGCCGGCAGTGACCTTGGCGCGCAGCACGTCGGGCGAAAACGGCTTCTCGATGAAGTCGAAGGCGCCCTTCTTCATGGCGTCAACCGCGGTCTTCACGCTGCCGAAGCCGGTCATGATCATGACCACGGCGTCGGGGTCGGCGGCTCGGATCTTGTCGAGCACCTCGATGCCGTCGGCGCCCTCCATCTTGAGGTCGGTGAGGATCATGTCGGGCGGTTGCGCCTTGAAGTGCGACAGGCCCTCGGTGCCCGAGGCGGCGAGCACGGCCGTGTGGCCCATCTTGCGCACCACGCTGGCGGCGCCCTCGCGCAAGGTCTCGTTGTCGTCGATGATCAAGAGCGTGGCCATGCCTGCGCATAGCATGGGGCGAGCGGGTGCGCGACGCGCTGCTACCCGGACGTCGCCGCGCGTGCCGCCAGCCGCGCGTCGCGTCGCGCCTTCGCCCCCTGCGCGCGCCGTCTATCCTCGTCGCTGGTGAGCAGCAGCGCCGGCACCTTCTTCGGTCGCCCATACTCGTCGAGCGCGACGAAGGTGGCGTAGGCCTTGACCGCCTTGTGCAGCTCACCGGTGAGCGGCGACTCGCTCCACACCGAGACGCCGCACTCCATCGAGGTGGTGAAGGTGGCGTTCACCTGCCCGCGCAGGATGACGATGTGACCGTTCTTGATGGGGTTGATGAACTCGACCGCGTCGATCGACCTCGTCACCACCACCGAGCGACAGTGGCGTTGCGCGGCGATGGCGGCGCAGATGTCGATCCAGCTCATGATCTGTCCACCAAAGATGTTGCCGAGCGAGTTGGTGAACTCCGGCAAGACGTGCTCGGTCATCTCGACCTGCGAGCGGCGCACGC
This sequence comes from Deltaproteobacteria bacterium, assembly GCA_016177705.1. Classification (GTDB taxonomy): domain Bacteria; phylum Myxococcota; class UBA727; order UBA727; family VGSZ01; genus JACOUT01. Next base: position 78,219 of record JACOUT010000004.1, on the reverse strand, counting down.
TGTGGAGCGGGGCTTGGGTGAGGTCCGGATCCATCGCGACACGCTAGCGCGCCCAACGGAGGCGGGGGGCGCGGACCTGACCGAACGTCCCCGCGGCTCAAGTCCGGCTACCCTCCTGCCGATGTCGCTGGGGAGGATCCGGCCATGCGGCACGCTGCCATCGTCGTCACCGTCGCCCTGCTGGCGTGGGAGGCGCGCGCCGCCCCCGAGGCCGCGCGCACGCCCGCCGCGCCCCCGCTCGCGCTCACTGCCCTCGGCTTCCCGTTCGGCTGCGCCGGGAACGGCGCCCGCGCGGCGTGCCGCTGCTCGGCGCTCGTTCCCAAGGACGCCGGCTGGAGCTGGGCGGAGACGCCCGCTCCGCCCTATTGGACCGCCGCGGTGCGACGGGGCAACCAGCTCGCGGTGTGGGGCATCGTGGGCGTGAACCCCGCGATGCAGGGCCTGTACGCGACACCCCAAGGCGACCTGTACGGCCCGCCGGCCGTGTCGATGCAGTACTTGGCCAACGTGCTCGCCGCGAGCCTCGGCGACCAGAGCGGCGTCCGTTACACGGCGGAGCCGGTGACACTCGGGGCTTACCGCTACCGCTTTTTCGAGTCCCGGGCGGTCCGCGGCGTGGTCTTCTACCGCCTGTGGAGCGCCGCCGCCGGCCCCTACCTCGACGGGCAGGGCTACATCGAGAACATGTACTTCGCGCTCGCGCCGCGCGCCGAATGGGACGCTCGTTGGCGCGAGATCACTTCGGTCGCGATGTCCGTCGGCTGCGCTGCGCAGGTGATGGCGTCGTCCGGCAGCGATGCCGCGCGTGAGTCGAAGCAGGCAGCGAGCGACGCCAACCACATCCTCGGCACCGAGTACGTGCACGACGATAGCTGCGCGAACTTCCTGGTCGGCAACGCCAACTGGATCGAGAACGGCCCGGCGGGGCCGGGCTACTACAAGACGATCGGCACGGACTACCAGAAGCTGACGGCGGGCCGCTGCGACTGACGGAGACGGTCGGCCGTGGCCACTCAGAGCTGCTCGAGCATCTTTCGGTAGGCCGCCTCGTTGGTCTTGCCCTTCTTATCCTTCATCTTTGCGATCTGCGCCTGCGCGTCCTCGATGCGCTCGCTCGGCAGCGGGTGGCTCGCCAGAAAGACCAGGAAGCCCGGCCCCTCGCCCTTCTTGAGCTTGCCGAACAGACGCACGAAGCCCTCGGGGTCGTAGCCGGCGGCCACCGCGTAGGGCAGGCCGTGCTCGTCCGCGTCGCTCTCCTGCTCGCGACCAAACGACAGCATCGCGCCCTGGCCGGCGAGCTGCCCCGCGAGCCCCGCCAGATCCTCCTGGTGCTTGCCGGCGGCGATGCCGATCAGCTTCTCGAGGCCGACGCCGGCGACCAAGCGCTCGGCGATGTGCCGCTGGCTGACGTGCGCCACCTCGTGGCCGAGCACGCTCGCCAGCTCGGCCTCGTCGGAGGCGAGCTTGAGCAGCCCCGAGTAGACGTAGATGTGGCCGCCGGGGAGCGCGAAGGCGTTGACCGTCTCGTCGTCGTCGATGACCTTGAAGGTGTACTTGATGCCCTTGGGCGTGTCCTTGGCCTCGCGCGCCACCTTCTTGCCCACGCGGGCGACGTACTGCTGCACCTCCTTGGACGAGTGCAGCTTGTTCTCCTTCTCGGTCTCCTTCGCGAGCTTCTTGCCGAGCTGGTTCTCCTTGGCGATCGGTAGGGCGGTGTCGGTGACCATGCGCTCGGCCTGATCGAGCAGCTTGTCGAGGCGCAACATGCCGCCGCCGGCGTGCGCCGGGAGGGCGATCAGGGCCAAGAACCCGGACGCGAGGGCGAAGGCGACGAGGTGGAGGCGCATGGACGCTCGGACGTTCCGCTGAGGGCGCCGATTCATGGCCATGATGCTGGTCACACCCGCCTCACAACGCTTGGAGCAGGTCGGGGAGCGTGAGCGCGCGCGTCCCCGGGCGTAGGGCCGTTCCCGCCGCCGTGGTCCCCGGCCGATGCACCACCACGCGCTCGATGTCGTAGCCCTTGGCGGCCGCGGCGAGGCGATCGAGCGAAACGGCGTCAGAGGGCATGACGGTGCGCGAGGCCTTCGCCTCGACCAACAGCAGGCGCTTGTTGCCCTTCGGCACGACGAAGTCGACCTCGAGGCCCTGCTGGTCGCGAAACCAATACAGCTCGGCGCGCTTGCCGGCGTTGATGCGGCGCTTGACCAGCTCCGACGCCACGAAGCCTTCGAACAGCGCGCCCAGAAACGGCGAGCGCTCGAGCTCCGCCGCGCTCTCGATGCCGAGCAGGTGGCAGGCGAGCCCCGAGTCCACCAGGTAGAGCTTGGGCGACTTGACCAGGCGCTTGCCGAACGACTCGAAGTAGGGCGGTACCAGCAGGATCGTGCCGGTGACCTCGAGGATCGACAGCCACTGCGTCATGGTCGGCACCGAGACGCCAAGCGGCGCCGCGAGGTCCGTCTTGTTGAGCACCTGGCCGACGCGGCTCGCTACCAGCGCGAGGAAACGGCGAAACGTCGTCAGGTCGCGCACGTCGGTGACGGCACGTACGTCGCGCTCAAGGTAGCTCTGCACGTAGGAGCGAAACCAGGTGGACGCCGCCGACGGGCGCGCCATCACCTCGGGGAAGCCACCGCGCAACAGCGACACCTTGGCGGACTCGAGCACCGACAGGGGCAACAACTGGAACAGCGCGGCGCGACCGGCGAGCGACTCGGTGACACCGCGCATCAGCGGCGCCTCCTGCGAGCCCGTCAGGAGGAAGCGGCCCTTGCGGGACGGCGCCGCGTCAATGGCCGCGCGCACCCAGGCGAACAGCTCGGGCACGTGCTGCATCTCGTCGAGGATGGCCGGCAAGCGCAAGCCGTCCAGGAAGCCGCGCGGATCGGCGCGCAGCCGCGCGATCACCTCGGGATCCTCCAGCAGCGTGTAGGACGCCGCCGGGAACAGCTTGCGCAGCAGCGTGGTCTTGCCGGCGCGTCGCGGTCCGGTGAGCACCAGGGCCGCGAACTGTCTCGCCGCGCGCTCGAGCTCCGGTCCGATGGCGCGCTGCGCGTACTGCATCTGAGAATTCTAAACCGCAACTTAAGATTTCTCAATACCTCACGTCGGCACCTCGAGCGTCACCGTGGTGCCCTCGCCCGGCGCCGAGCGGATGCGCGCGTCGCCGCCGTGGTCGCGCGCCAGCTTGCGCACCAGCGGCAGCCCGAGCCCCGAGCCCTTCTCCTTGGTGGTGAAGAAGGGCGTCCACACGCGCTCGAGCGTGGCCGCGTCCATGCCCTTACCGGTGTCGTCGATGACCAGCGCCAACCGTCCGTCGCCGTGTTCGGCGCGCAACGTCACCGTGCCGTCGACGGGCGTGGCCGACAGCGCGTTCTCCACCAGGTTCAACAGCGCCTGCTTGATGCGGTTCCTGTCGAGCTCCACCGCGCCCACGCCCTCCACCTGCACGAGCAGCCGGGCCGTGCCCTCGCGGCGGCACAGCGTGGCGACGTCGTCGAGCAACGCGGCCACATCGACCGGCTCCTTCTGCAGCGGCGTGTCGCGCGCAAACGCGAGGAAGTCGTTGACCACACCGGTCAGGTAGCGCAGCTCCTTGCGCACCCGCTGCGCCTGGTTGACCAGCTCGTCCTTGACCGGCCCGCTCACCGCCTCGGCCGGCAACTCCACCAGCCCCTCCTCGAGCAGTCCGGAGAACAGCTCCATGCCGCCGAGCGGGTTGCGCACCTCGTGGGCGATGCCGGCGAGCATCATCTGCCGCTCGGCGTCGCGGTCGACCAACGCCTTTCGCATGCGTTCGAGCGTGGCGCCGAGGCGCGCCACCTCGTCGTCGCCCGCGGGCACCGACAGCGGGTCGGCCAGCTCGCCCTTGCCGAGGCGGCCGGCTTCCGCAGCGAGACGCAAGAGCGGGCGCGTGATGGTGCGCGCCACCACCAAGCTCGAGGCAGCCACCAGCAGCACCGCGAGCGCCACCAGCACCGCGACCTTGCGCGCGGTGGCGTCGGCGGCGTCGAGCGCGACCGCGGGCGCCTCGAGCACCAGCACGATGATGGGGAAGGCGCGCTCGCCGTCCGGCGCGGCCAGCTCGTCCTGCGGCAGCGGCAGGCGCGCGTAGGCGGCGAGGAAGCGGCGGCCGTCGTCGAGGGCAAACGGCGCGCTCACCGCCGGCGTGCCGGTGCGCGCGCTGGCAAGCTCGACGCGGTCGAGCGCGACGCGTGGCGCGGGCGTGCCGATGGCGAGCTTGCCCTCGTGGTCGGCGAGCACGCGCTCGCCCTCGTCGACCAACAAGACGCGGCTCGAGCCGGTGAAGGAGGCGATCTGTCGCAGGCGCGCCACGGTGCGCCGATAGGCCGCGGTGTCCTCGCTGCCCTCGATCAGGGTCGAGGCCGAGCGCACGCTGACGGAGGACGCCGCCGCCTGCACCGTGGCGCGCAGCTCGCGCGTCAGCGACTCCTGCACCGCCGTGGTGGTGGTGCGCCACGCCAGCGCGCCGAGCGCTACCACGATCAGCGACGCGGGCAGCCCGACCGCCCAGAACAGGCGCGCCGCGATCGAGCTGCCGCGACGCGGCGGCGCCGGCAGCGCAGGGTTGGTCGTCGGGGGGGTGCCTGACACGACCACAGGTGATACCTCATGCGCATGACCGCAGCCTCACCGGCGGGCACGCTCGCCTGCGCCTTGACCATCGCCGGCTCCGACTCGTCGGGCGGCGCCGGCATCCAGGCAGACCTGCGCACCTTCGCCGCGCTGCAGGTGCATGGCTGCTCCGCCATCACCGCGGTGACCGCGCAGAACACCCAGGGCGTGCGCAGCGTGCTCGCGCTGCCGCCCGCGCTGGTGGCGGAGCAGATCGACGCCGTGCTTGACGACCTGCCGGTGGCGGTCATCAAGATCGGCATGCTGGCCAACGCCGCCATCGTCGAGGCCGTGGCGCGCGAGCTGGCCAAGACCGCGGTGCCGGTGGTGCTCGACCCGGTGATGGTGGCCAAAGGCGGCAGCGCGCTGCTCGAGGACGACGCGGTGCTGGCGCTGAAGGCGCTGCTGGTGCCGCGCGCCACACTGGTCACGCCCAACCTGCCCGAGGCCGAGCGCCTGGTCGGCTTCCCGGTGAAGACGCTCGCCGAGCAGGAGCAGGCGGCCATGGCGCTGTGCGCCGCCGGCGCCCACGCGGCGCTGGTCAAGGGCGGCCACGCGTTCGGCGACCCGGTCGACGTGCTGCACGTCGGCCACGAGACCTTCCACTACAAGGCGACGCGCCAGCGCACACGCAACACGCACGGCACCGGCTGCACGCTCGCCTCGGCCGTCGCGGCGCGGCTGGCCCGCGGGCGCACCTTGGTGCAGGCAGTGCAAGACGCGCACACCTATGTGCAGGAGGCGATCCGCCAGGCGCCCGAGCTCGGCCGCGGCAACGGCCCGATCCACCAGATGCACCTGTGGTACCGCGCGGGATGACGTCGATGCACCAGCAGGACGGCGCCCGTGGCATCGACGAGGAGCGGCTGCGCCGCTGCCTCGCGCTCGCCGACCAGGCGGCCGCGCTCGGAGAGGTGCCGGTCGGCGCCGTGGTGGTGCACGAGGGCGTGGTGGTGGGTGAGGGCTACAACCGCCGCGAGGTCGACCGCGATCCGCTCGCGCACGCGGAGCTACGCGCGCTCGCGCAAGCGGCCGCACGCCTCGGCCGCTGGCGCCTGTCGGGCTGCACGCTCTACGTCACGCTCGAGCCCTGCTTCATGTGCGCGGGCGCGCTGGTCAACGCGCGCGTCGATCGCCTGGTCTACGGCGCGAAGGACCCCAAGGCGGGCGCGGTCGAGTCGCTCGGCGCGGTCTGCGCCGACGCCCGGCTCAATCACCGCATGCAGATCACGAGCGGCGTGCTCGAGGCCGAGTGCGGCGCCGTGCTGTCGGGCTTCTTCGCGCGCCTGCGCGAGCGCCGGGGAGGGTCGACGTGAAGCAAGCCCTGCGCGACCTCACCGGCATGCTGTCGGCGCCCGTCTCGACGCTGCGCGCGCTGACCGCGCGAGGGAGCCCGCCGCTGTGGCCGCCTTTGTCGCTCTGGCTCGGCGTGTTGGCGCTGTTGCAGGCCAAGCTGCTGGTGCGCTTCGCCTACCTGCTGTCGGATGGCGGCACCGTCATGCTGCGCCGCGCACGCGAGGCGCTGTGGGAGCCGGCGCGCACCAACCTGTTCCTCCTCGTCGGTTGTGCCGCGCTCATCGCGCTGCTGGCGCGCGTGCTGTCGCGAAGCCGCATCCGGCCGGCCGACGCTTCAGCGGCCGCAGTGTGGCTGCTGGTGCCGCTGCTCGCGCTGCAAGCGATCGGCGGCGCGCTCGCCGGCTTCGGCCTCGACCTGTGGTGGCTGCCGCACACGGCCGTGGACGCGCCCGCTGCCATCGTCGTCGACCGACACATCTCGTGGGTGCGTTTCGGGGTCAAGTGCGCGGTCGCCTACGCGGTGCCGCTCGGCATCGCGCTCGCCTGGGTGCGCTCGTTCCTCAAGGACGACGAACCGGCACCCGCCGAGCCGCCGCTGCTCGCGCGACGTGTCGCGCTCGGCGTCGGCGCGCTGTGCGCGCTCGCGCTGGTCGCAGGCAGCGCCACCGGCGTCGCCACCCACCTGTCGCGCATCCGGCCGGTGTTGCCGGGCGACGAGCTGCCGCCGATGGCGCTCAAGCGCATCGACGAGCTCGGCGTCGACGAGCACCGCCTCAAGCTCGAGCGCCTGCGCGGCAAAGTGGTGGTGCTCGACTTCTGGGCGAGCTGGTGCACGCCCTGCCGCCGCTCCATCCCCGAGCTGTCCGCGCTCAACACCGAGCTGAAGGACCGCGGCCTGGTGGTGGTCGGCGTCAACCGCGAGCCAGAGGCGCCGGCGCGCGCCAAGGCCGCGCTCGGCGAGCTGAAGCCGTCGTTCGACAACGTGCTCGACGACCGGGGCTACGGCGATCGCGTCGGCCTCACCACGCTGCCGACCTCCTTCGTCCTCGACAAGCAGGGCGTGGTGCGCCATCTGCACATCGGCTACACCGAGATCGCGGTGGTCCGCGCCGAGGTAGAGGCCCTGTTGGCCGAGTAGCACCTCGTCGATCGCCGGAAACGCCAATGCCCCGCCATCTCGTCGCCGCCGCTCCAGTCTTCGCGCAGCTCACGCTCCTCGTGGCGCTCGCCGGCTGCGCCGGCCGCTCGGCCTCCATCGCCGACGCGGGCCCACCGGGCCCGTCGCTCGCCTTCCTGTCCTTGCCTGCCAGCGTCGGCTGCGACGGTGACGTCGATGCCGATGCCGACGGCTTCCAGCTCGACGTCATGGTCGAGCTGGCCGATGACGACGGCAGCGGTTACGCGCAGGTGCAGGTGGCGAGCGCGCCCGCCGGCGCCACGGCGACGGCGAGCCTTTCCGACGGGCCGGCCACGCTGCGCATCGACGTGGTGGCGAGCGCCGGCCCCGCGGCCGACAACACGCTGACCGCGACCGTCAGCAACCCGGACGGCGACGTGCTCGAGGCCAGCGCGGTGGTCACCGTCGATTGCGCAATCCCGCCGCCGAGCGTCGACTGTGCCTTCAGCGCGCCCATCGACGACGCGGTGCTCGTCGCCGGCAGCGTCGAGGTCGCCATCGGCTGCGCGTCGTCGGGGCTGACCGCGCCCCATCGGGCCATGATGGCGAGCGCGCGCCTGCGGGTCGACGCGGTGGCGACCGGCGACGGTAGCACCCACTCGCAGGAGCTCGACCTGGTGGAGGGCGCGGCCGCCGGCATCGTGCTGCTGCCGGGCACCGGCGCGCACACGCTGACCGCCACCCTGCTCGACCCCGACGGCCTGTTCGACCCCGACCCGAGCGCCGCCATCGACGTCGACGTGCAGCCCTGATGGCGCACGAGCCCAGCCACCTGCCGCCGAAAGACGCGTTGCTGCACGTCGAGCGCGACGTGCTCGCGGTGGTGCGCGGCAACCCCGAGGCGGTGCGCCTGGCGCTCGCCGCGGTGCTGGCCGGCGGCCACGTGCTGCTCGAGGACGTGCCGGGCGTGGGCAAGACCACGCTGGCGCGCGCCCTGGCCCGCGCGCTCGGCTGCACCTTCAGCCGCATCCAGTTCACCGCCGACCTGTTGCCCTCGGACGTCGTCGGCGTGCAGATCCTCGACGCCGCCACCGGCACCTTGCGCTTCAAGCGCGGGCCCATCTTCGCGCACGTGGTGTTGGCCGACGAGATCAACCGCGCGAGCCCCAAGACCCAGTCGGCGCTGCTCGAGGCCATGGCCGACAACCAGATCAGCGTCGACGACGAGACGCACCCGCTGCCGCCGCCCTTCTGCGTGCTCGCCACCCAGAACCCGGTTGAGCACCACGGCGCCTACCCGCTGCCCGAGAGCCAGCTCGATCGCTTCCTCTTGTGTCTGGCGCTCGGCTACCCGCCGCCCGACGACGAGCGCGCGCTCTTGGTGCAGAACCGCACCGCCGACGACGCGCTGCGCACGCTGACGCCCCGCCTCGATCCCGTGGGGCTGCGCGCGCTGCAGCAGGCGGCGCAGGCGATACCGCTCGGCGACGCGGTGGCGCGCTACCTGCTCGCCATCGTCGACGGCACCCGGCGTCACGCCGCGCTCGAGCTCGGCTGCTCGCCGCGCGGCGCGCTCGCCTGGGGCGCGCTGGCGCGCGCGCGCGCCTTCTTGGAGGGGCGCGCCTTCGTCCTGCCCGACGACGTCAAGGCGACGGCGCATGCGGTGCTGGCGCACCGATTGGCGCCGCGCGGCGTCCCCGAAGGCGCGGAGGCGCGGAGGCGCGCCCACGAGGTCATCGAGGAGCTGCTCGGGCGCACGCCCGCGCCGCGCTGAGCGCCGCTCAGGCCTTCCGCCGGGGAGCACTAGGTGCGCGCGTTGTTGGATCGACTGTTGTTGCGACTGGCGCCGTGGCGGCGACGCCGGCTGCGCTCCACTGCGACCGGGCGCGTGGTCATCGCGCTGACGTTGGCGGTCGGCTTCGCCGCCATGAACACCGGCAACAACCTGTTGTTCTTCGGTTGGGGCCTGCTGCTCTCGGCCATCGTCATCTCGGGCATCCTGAGCGAGGCCACCTTGCGCGCCGTGCGCCTGTGGCCGCTGCCGTCGGGCGAGGCGCGCGCGCACCAGCCGGCGCGGCTGCCGGTGGTGCTCGAGAACGCGCGCCGCCTGCCCGCCTTCGCCGTCGAGCTACGCGCCGACGTCACCGGACCGAGCGGCAGCAAGCTCCCCGGCGCCGGCGCCTTCGAGCTGCGCATGGCGCCGCGGAGCAAGAAGACCGTCGACGCCTGCTTCGTGCCCAAGCGCCGCGGGCGCCACCGCATCGACGCCGTGCGCGCTGCCACGGGCTTTCCCTTCGGCTTCTTCGAGAAGGAGAAGCTGGCCGCGCTCGAGTCGCCGGTCGAGCTGGTGGTGCTGCCCGGCCGCGTCGACGTCGGCGACGCGGCGCACGAGCTGCTCGCGCGTCTCGGTGACGCGCCCGCGCGCCGCGCCGGGCCGGGCGACGAGCTGTTCGGCCTGCGCCCCTTTCGCGCCGGCGACGACCCGCGGCGGCTGGCGTGGCGCCGCTCGGCCAAGACGGGCCGGCTCGTCGTGCGCGAGACCGAGGCGCAGCGGAGCCGCGACCTGATCCTCGACGTGGTGCTGGCGTCCGACGGCGACCCCGACGCCACCGATCACGCGCTCGACGTCGCCGCCAGCCTGGCCGAAGACCTTCTCGCCGCCGGCCACGCGGTGGGGCTGCGCGCGCCCGGCTGCGCGCTGGCACCAAGTGGCGGGCCGCGACAGCGCGGCGCACTGCTGCACGCGCTCGCGCTCATCGACGCACGCGCACCGCGACCCGAGCTGCCCGCGCGCCGCGCCGCCGTCATCGCGGTGGTGGCGGAGCGCGCGTCGATCCCCGCCGGCGCCGCCGCCGTCGTCGACGCCGCGCGCGTGCCGAGGGCGGCATGAAGCTCGGTGTCGCGCACGAGGTCGGCTTGGCCAGCGCTTGCACGGCGGCGCTCTTGATCGTGCTGCTCGGCGGCGCGCTGCCCGCGTTCGCGTGGGTGACGCTCGGCGCGCCCTGGCTCTCACTGGCGTTGCAGCTCTCGGGCAAGAGCGCGCCCGGCGCCTCGGGCACGCTGGTGGGCCTCGCCAGCCTGGCGCTCGCCATCGCCACGCTCGTGAACGGCGGCGTGGAGTCGAGCGTGCTCGCCTTCGCCGAGCTGCTGCTCGGCCTCTTGTGCGGCCGCCTGTTGGTCCGGCGCACTGCGGCGCACGACGTGCAGGCGGTGCTGCTCGCGCTGCTGCTCGTGCTCGCCGGCAGCGTGCTCAACGTCACCCTCTCCTATCTGTGGCTGTTCATCGCCTTCGCCGTCACGCTGGTGTGGTCGCTCGCGACGCGCCAATTGCTCGCGGCGGCGCCCGGCGACGTCGCCAACCAGCCGTCGGAACGGCGCGCTCGTACCGACGTGGTGACGCCCGCCTTCTTCGCCGCCACCGGGGCGCTGTCGTTGGCCGTGTTGGCCATCGCCGCCGCGGTCTTCGTGCTCTTTCCGCGCGTCGGCTTCGGCGAGCTCGGCGCCTTCCTGCGCAAGGAGAGCACGCTGCCGGGCGAGGTCGGCCTACGCGGCGACCCGCGCGCGCTCGGCGGCAGCCGCGCGGTGGCGCGCGTGCGCGGCGTCCCCGAGCAGGTGTTCGAGCGCGGCCTGTACCTGCGCGGCGCGGTCTACGACGTGGTGACGCTCGACGGCTTCTCGCGCTCTCCCGGCGGAGCGCTCACCGTTCGCCGAGCCGCGACGACGCCGCTGGCCGACGCCGCGCGCGGTCGCTACGAGGTCACGCTGGCGCCGTTGGTGGGCGACACGCTGCTGTCGCTCGGCCACGTCGACGCGCTGCGCGTCATCTCGGGCGGCATGGCAAACCCGAACTTCACGCTCGGCTACGCGGGCCGCACCTCGCGCGGCGAGCTGAAGGCGACCGAGGCGTTGGTCTCGTCGCTGCGCTACGAGGTGGGCGGCGGCATCTCGGCGCCGGGCCAACCCGGGGCGACGGCCGCCGACGCACCGCCGCTCGATGCCGACAAGCCCGACGACGCCCGTTGGCTGGCGCTGCCGCCGGACGTCGACGACGAGCTGGTGCAGCTCGCCGCCACCGCCGCGGGCGACGCGGTCGACGTGCGCGCGCAGGCCGACGCCATCCGGCGTTACCTGCTGTCGCAGTTTCGCTACAGCCTGGAGCCGCCGCGCTTCGCGCGCGCGCCGCTGCGCGCGTTCCTGCTCGACGACCGCCAAGGGCACTGCGAGTACTTCGCGGCCGCTCACGCGCTGCTGTTGCGCTTGCGCGGCATCGGCGCGCGCGTCGTCGGCGGCTTCCAGGGCGGCGCCTGGGACGACGGCACCGTGGTGTTTCAGGAGCGCCACGCCCACGCCTGGGTCGAGTGGTACCTGCCGGGCCGCGGCTGGGTGGTCGATGACGGCACGCCGCTCGCCACCGCGCCGCGCGAGCAGCTCACCGGCGTGGCCGCGCTGCTCGAGGCGCTGCGTCGCCAGTGGGACGACCGGGTGCTCGACTACTCGTTGGGCGATCAGAGCGACGCGCTGCAGAGCGCCCGCCGCGCGGTTGGACGCCTGGACCTCGGGCTCAAGCGCGTCGTCGGCGTCGCCTTCGCCCTCGGGGTGGTGGGGGGCGCGGCGCTGTGGTGGCTGCGGCGCCGGCGACGCCGTGCCGGCGACGTCGAGCACCCGCTAGCGCAGGCGCTGCTCGTCGCCAGCGAGCGCCGGCTGCGACGCGCCACGCCGCCGGCGCAGACCGTGCGCGCCGCCGTCCTCGAGGCGCTGGTCGGGCAGGACGCCGACGCGCCGCTCGCCCAGGCGCTCCGCGACGGCCTCGCGCTCTACGAGGCCGAGCGGTTCGGCGGCCGGCCCGCCGACGGCCCGGCGGTGCGGCGTGCGCGGGCGCGCCTGCGCGCTGCGGCGACACAGACCCGTGACGCGCGCGCGCAAGCGCCCTAGGCTCGTGGCGGTGACGTGCCACGCGCTCCTGCTCGTCGTCATGGCCGCGCTCGGCGCGCCGCCCGCGACCGCACAAGCCACAGCACAGGGCGCGCCTGCCCCGGCCGACGACGTCGATGGGCTGGTGCGCGGCGCGCTCGCGGGCACCTGGCTCGATCCGCAGGATCCTGAGTGGGCGCCGCGCCGCGGCGAGCGCTGGGAGGCGTCGCTGCTGATCGGCGGCGAGGGCGCCTTCGAAGCGCTGCAATCGGATGCCCTGCCCACCATCGGCGGCGTGGTGGTGAACGCGCTCGGCCGCTACTACCCGGTCGACCGCCTGGCCATCGTGTTCGGCGGCCGCGGCTATGGCGGCCTCGACCGCGTGCCCGCGGCCGGCACCACCGCCGCCACCGTGCTGTCGGCCATCACCGGAGTTCGCTGGGACCTGGTGCGCGAGAACCGCTTCTCGCTCTTGTGGGACCTGTACTCGGGGCCCTCGCTCTACCTGTTCGCCGACCTCGCCGAGCTGACCGGCACCACCGCGCTGGCCATCGGCGGCGAGATGGGCACCGCGCTCGCCTTCCGCTACTCGATCGGGCCCTTCACCGGCGAGGCGCGCGGGCTCATCGGCGGGCGCGCGGGCGCAGCCACCAACCCCTTCCAACGCGCCTACGCCGCCGGCCCCTTCTCGTCGGTCTATGCCGGCATCGACGTCGGCGGCACCTGGTCGTTCCAGTGACGGCGCGCCGCCAGCGGACGCAAGGCGAGGTGCGCCGGCGCGCGCAGCAGGAGGACGCGGTGCGCGTCGTGGTGGCCGCGCTGCGGCGCCGCGTCGACGACGGGCGCTTCAGCGCCGAGGTCGCCGCAGAGGTCACGTTGCAGCAGTTGGTGCGCGCCGGTGGACCCGGCGCTTCGCTCGGCTCCGTCGATCGCGCAGCGCTGCGCGACGCAGTCGCGATGCTGGCGCGCCCGCTCGCCACCACCGGCCCGTTGCCGCGGTCCTTGCTCGCATTCGCGCGCGACGCGGTGCAGGCCGCGCTCGCGCTGCACCGGCCGCGACGTCACCCCGGCGCGGCGCTGGAGGAGCGCATCGACGACGAGACCGCGACCTTGGCACGAGCGGCCGTCTGGGCCGAGGCGACGCACGCGCGCGACGACGACGATCTGGTGCGCCGCGCCGTCACGCGCGCGCTGCGAGAGAAGAAGCGCGGTCGACGCGGCCGTGTCCCCCTCGACGTCGCCGAGGGCAATCCGCTGCGCGCGCTCTTGCACCTGCCGTCGCAGGGGCGCGTCTGGCTGCCGAAGAACGACCTGCGCGCGCGTATTGCGGGCAGCGCTGCCGGCTCGCCGTTCGGCGCGGCGCTGCAGCAGGCGGCGCGCTTCGCCGAGGAGATCGTGCGCGGCGCGCTCGGCGAGGAGCTGTGGGCGCTGGCGCGGCCGGTCGGCTTCGCCGATCGCGCGGAGACGCGCGTGCTGGTCGAGGTGTCCTCCTCGACCGCCGCCCACGAGGCGCAGCTTCGCTCGCGCGAGATCGTGGCCACGCTGCGCACGCTGCCGGGCCTGGCGCGCGTCAAGGCCATCAAGGTGCAGCTCGCGTCCGCCGCGCCGGGCGGCGTCGACCGCTGACCTGCACGCGGGGTCACGCGTCGTGACGACGCGGGTGGCTGCGCAGCTCCTCGTGCAAACGCAACAGATCGCGCAGGCGGAAGAAGCGCGTCGCCACCTCGGCTGGCGCCGCCGCGTCGGCGCACAGCGCGGCCGCGCACGCGTCACCGAGCGCGAACGCGCAGCCGACCCGCAGGCTCTCGACCGCCGCCGGATCGTGCACGGTCTGCGCCTCCAGCGTGCCCATCACCGCTGCGAGCGGCTCGAGCTCGGCGGCGGCCAGCCGGCCGTCCGCGGCCAACGCCGACAGCTCCTCGTCGGTGCGGCTCACGAGCGCTCCGGCAGCAGCACGCAATCGACGTAGGGCCGGTCGCCCGGACGCGGCAGGTGCAACTGCTCGTCGAGAAAGGTGCCGCGCACGAACGAGCGCTCGTGCACCCACACGGTGCGGCCGCCGTCGGGGTCCGACACCAGGAAGTGCCGGTGTGGCTTGCGCCCGCGCACCGCGGTCAAGAGCATCCAGTGGGGCGGCTCCGACGATCCGAACGGCACGTCCAAACCGCGGCGCAGCGCCTCGGCCGCCGCGTCGATGTGCCGCCAGGCGTGACCGCGGGCAAAGACGTGCCCGGTGTAGCGCGCGCCGATGGCGTCGCCGTGTCGCACGTTGACCAGCTCGACCAACGCGTCGACGCCGATGCCGTCGTCGGCGCGCGGCAGCTCGACCGCGCGCAGCCGCGCGATCTCTTGGTCGCTCGGGAAGCCCCAGCGCGCACGCAGCACCTCGAGCGCGCGCTTGGCCTCGCCGCCGAGCGGCGCCCCGCGAAACAGCGACGCGCACAACGCGTCGCGGGCGCGGGCATCGAGGCTGCCGTCCCGCTCCAGGCGGCCGAGCGCGTTGTGGATGCGGCTGCGCAGGTACGACTCGACGCGCCCGAGCGCCTTGCCGCCGCCATACTCGTCGAGCACCGCACGCTGGAAGTCCGCGATGCTGTCGTCGGTGGCGTCCGAGGTGACGCCGACGTCGTGCAGCGCGAAGGCCATCACCGGATCGGCCTCCGCCAACATCATCTGCAGCGTGGCGGCGCCACAGGCGCCCGTGAAGCGCTGGAACAGTCCGTCGTTGTCCGCGTGGCCGTCCGCCTGCCGGCCATCGCGCACGGTGCCTTGCGTCTGCCAGAGCTGTTGCGGGTCGAAGGCGCTGGTGTTCACGCGCGAGTCGAGGTCGAGCACGGTGGCGCGTCGGCGCAGCTCGCGCTCGCCCCGGCCGTGCAAGCGCCCCACGAAACGCGTGAGCACCGCGAGCGCTTCGGGCGCGCGCTCGCCATCGACCAAGGAGCGTGCCCGGGCGGCGACGGCGCGCAACAGCAGCGCGCGCGCCACCGGCGCGGCAGCACCATCGAGGCGGTCGAGCATGGCCTCGAGCTGCATGCGCACGGTCGGCGTCGCGCGGGCCCAGACCTCGCGCACGCGCGTGGCCTGGTAGGGGCCGAGCAGCGGCTCGCGCCCCTCGGGGCCGTCGCTCCTGGCGAGCAGGGCCGCCGCCGCCAGCGCCGTCTCGACGACGGCGGGGCGCAGCCGCGGCGCGTGCGCGCCCGCCGGCGTCGGCGCCGCGCGCGCCGGCGGTGCTGGAGCCGCCGTCGCCGTCGATCGCAAGGAGCGCCGCTGCACGCGCATGGCCGATGCTACCCCGAGGCGCCCGTGCCGCGTCACGTCGCCACCGCGATGGGACGGCGGCGCAGCTCGGCGGCGAGCGACAGCGCGACGCCGCACACCAGCACCACGGCGCCGAGCCACTGCAATGGCGCCATCGCCTCGTGGAAGAAGAGCTGTGCGCCGATGACGCCCACCGGCGTCTCGAGCAGCATGATGATCGCCGCGGTCGGCGCCGAGGCGTGCCGCTGCCCGGCGATCTGGCAGGTGAACGCCACCACGGTCGAGAACACAGACAGGTAGGCAAAGGCGAACAGCGCCTGGGCGTCGAGCGCGGCGAGCGGCGCCACGCCGTCGACCATGAGCGCGAGGGGCGCGCCGAGCACCAACAGCACCGTCAACTGCTGCGCGTTCAACACCAGCGGATCGACGCGGCGGGCCGCGGTCGACACCACCAGCACGTGCAGCGCGCCGAAGAGCGCGTGCACGAGCACGAGCAGGTCGCCGACGCGCAGCGGCACCGCGAGCGCGTCGCCGCCGATGACGCCGACCAACAGCGCCAGGCCAATCGACGCCACGCCGGCGCCGGCCCAGTGCAGCCGCTGCGGCCGCGGCAAGCCGAACAACGGCGCCAAGAAGGGCACGAACACCGCGTACAGCCCGGTGATGAGCGAGACGCGCGTCACCGGAATGGAGGTGAGCGCGGCGGTCTGGGTGACGTAGGCGAACAGCAGGATGACGCCGAGCGCGATGGGCACCCTGCGGTCGCCGGTGTCGTGCTTGAGGCGTCGCCCGGCGAGCAGCAACGCGAGCGGCGCGGCCATGGCGAAGCGCACCGCGGTGGCAAGCAACGGCGGCAGCGCGACGACGGAGAGCTTCTGCGGCACGAAGGCGCTGCCCCAGATGCATGCGGCGATCACCAACAGCAAGGCGCCGTAGAACGGGCGGGGCACCGCGCCACGGTAGCGTGCGTGGTCGGCGGGACAAGGGCCACGCGCGGTGCCATACTGCGGCGGCACTCGGGATCCTCGTCGTCATGCGCGCCTTGTTTCACGCGTTGTTTGCGGTCCTCGCGGCGAGCGCGATGTTCGTCTGCATCGACGTCTGCGTGGGCGTGTTCGGCATGGTCGGGCGCCCGTTCCCCGGCGTCTCCATCGTCGAGGAAGGGCTGGTGAACCCGGTCGGCTTCGCCTCCTGGGGCGGCGCCGCCGCCGGCTTTCAGACCTGGGATCGCATCGTCGCCGTCGACGGCGAGCTGGTCTTCTCCAAGGACGACATCGTCGAGCGCGCGCTGGCGCGGCCCGCCGGCGCGCCGGTGATCTATCAGGTCGAGGGGCGCGACGGTGCCGAGCGCTTCGTCGAGCTGCCGCTGCGCCTGTTCGTCGCCAGCGACGTCGTGCGCAGCCACACCAGCCTGGCGCTGCTCGGCCTGGTGTTCGTGGTCATCGCCACGCTGCTGTACTTCCTGCGTCCAGGCGCGCCCGAGGCGTGGGCCTTCTTCCTGTTGTTCGCCTCCATCGGCGTCACCATGGCCTCGGTGGTCGACCTGACCTTGCTGTGGACGCTGCCACGCCTGTTCCCCATCTTGGCGCCCTACCTCGGCACCTTCGGCATCATCCTGGTGGGCGTCATCGTGCGCGGCTACACCAAGCACGACGGCGCGCGTCTGCTCGAGGGCGCGCCCGAGGCCGGCGAGCCCGGCTTCTCCGAACGCCAGCGGCTCGCGCCGCAGCGGCGCATGTGGGCGCTGACGGCGCTGTTGCTGCTCGTCTCGACGGTGCTGGCAGTGCTGCTCGCCGGTGCCTCGCCGGGATCGGTGCGCTACGACATCGTCGACGGCCTGCTCTACACCTGGCTGTGCGTCACCTGTGTGCTTGGGCTCGCGCTGCTCGTGCTCGGCTACCTACGCGGCCAGTCGCCGCGCCGGCGCGCACGCATCCGGCAGATCCTATGGGCCTGGCCGGTCGGCGCCGGCATCCCGGTCATCAACCTGTTCGTCGGCAACGTGCTCGACCTGCAGCCGATGTCGATGATCTGGAACGGCTTCCTGGTGCTTGTGCCCATCTCCACCGCCGACGCCATCGTGCGCCACGATCTGTTGCGCCTCAACCGCACGGCGCGCCGCCTGGTGGGTGGTCTCACCGTCGCCGCGCTGGTCGGCATGGCGCTCGGCCTGGTGCTGTGGGCGGCCGTGCAATTCCTCAAGCTCGACGACGCCCCCGCCATGGTGGCGTTGGCCGCGCTCTTGTTCGCCGTCGCCGCCCCCGCCACGCACCGGGTGCAGAGCCACGTCGAGGGGCTGTTGCGCTCGCGCCGCTACGACGCCGGGCGCCTGGTCGCCGACTTCACCGCGCGCGCCTCCACCGCCACTCAGCTCGCCGACGTGCTGGCACGGCTGCGCGAGGCGCTGCAGCAGTCGATCGCTCCGGCGTCCTTCGAGCTCTATCGCTTCGATCGCAGCGAGGCGCGCCTGATGCCCTTGGTGCAGGGCACGCCGGTGCCGCTGGACCCGGCGGTGCAGGCGTGGCTCGACCACGTCGATCCTGTCGTCGTCGACGAGGACACGCCGGCGCCGGCGGCGTTGCGCGGCGCGGCGCTGGCGGTGCGCCTGGCCGTCGCCAACGAGCCGGTCGGCCTGCTCGTCATCCGGGGACGCAGCGACGGCACGCCCTACGAAGACGCCGACGTCGCTTTCGCGGCCGCCCTCGGCGGCCCGCTGGCCGCCTCGTTGGTCAACACGCTCGCCTTCGAGGCCGTCGAGCAGCTCAACCGCGAGCTGGAGGCGCGCGTGGCCGCACGCACCGCCGAGCTCGAGCAGAAGAACACCGAGCTCGGCACGCTCAACCAGCGCAAGGACGAGCTGGTGGCGACCATCTCGCACGACTTCCGCTCACCGCTGGCGGTCATCCGTCAGAACGTGCAGACGGTGCTGCGCGATCTGCCGCGCATGGACCCCGTCGACGTCAAGAGCTTCCTCGAGGGCATCGCGCGCCAGGAGGATCGGCTGACCGCGCTGTGCACCAACCTGCTCGACCTGGCCCGCCTGAAACAGCGCAACGCGCCCGACACGCCGGTCGACCTGGCGGAGGTCGCGCGCCAGATGGTCGACGACCTGACGGCGCGCGCGGCTGCCGCGGGCGTCGAGCTCAAGATCGACGTCACGGCCGGCGGCACCACCATGGCGCGCGGCGACCGCGATCGCCTAGGCCAGGTGGTGCAGAACCTGGTGGACAACGCGCTCAAGTTCACGCCGCGCGGCGGCATCGTGCAGGTGCGCGTGGGCGGCGACGGCAAGGTGGTGCACGTCGACGTCGAAGACTCGGGCGTCGGCGTGCCGCCCGACGCGCTGCCGCGGCTGTTCGAGCCCTTCTTCCAGGTGCCCACCAACACGCACGCCGGACAGGGGTCCGGGCTCGGCCTGGCCATCGTCAAGGCCGTGGTGGACGCCCACGGCGGCTGCGTCACGGTGAAGAGCGAGGAGCAGCGCGGCACCACCTTCTCCGTCGAGCTGCCGGCGCTCGCGAGCAGCACTGCGTTGCCAGCCTCGTCCCCGTTGGTGCACGATGCGGCCGGCCCGGCCGCCGTCTGAGGCGACCCGCCGACGGGGTGGCGGATGGACCTGCAAGGCGAAGAGACCATCGAGAGCGAAGAGCTGCCGGTGCACGTGCTGCTCGTCGAGGACGAGCCCGACCTGCGCAGCTCGCTCCGCTACAACCTCAAGCGCAACGGCTACGCGGTCACCGACGTCGGCAACGGGCAGGAGGCGCTGACGGCGCTCAAGGCGGACGGCCCGCCGGTGGAGATCGTGGTCTCCGACGTGATGATGCCGGTGATGGATGGCCACGCGCTGGTGCGCGCGGTGCGCAGCGATCAGGCCACGGCCGAGCTGCCCTTCATGTTCCTCACCGCCAAGGGCGACACCGCCGATCGCGTCGAGGGCTTCCGCCTGGGCGCCGACGACTACCTGACCAAGCCCTTCGACATCGAGGAGTTGCTGGCGCGCGTGCAGGTGCTCGCGCGCCGCGCCTACACGGCGCGCCGCATGCGCAAGCTGCTGCCAGCGCTGGGCACGGGCGCCGAGAAGCCCGGCCTCGTCAAGCAGACCGGCGACCTCTACGCCAAGGTCGCCGAGTGGGAGCGGCGCTTCCCGCAGCTCGCCGTCATCAGGAACGACTCGATCGTGGGCGCCTCGATGCGCACCATGCTGTTGCTGCGCGAGATCCTGGTGCGCGCCCCTGGCAAAGACCCCGTGCTGATCATCGGCGAGACCGGCACCGGCAAGACCGGCGTGGCCGAGGCGCTGCATCGCTTGGGGCCGCGCGCCGACAAGCCCTTTCGCGTCGTCAACTGCGCGGAGCTCGGCGCCGCCGACCACGCCATCACCGCCGGCAGGTTGTTCGGCTTCGGCAAGGGCTCGGGGCTGGCCAACGTCGCCAAGGAGGGACAGCCGGGTCTGCTGGAAGACGTCGACGGCGGCACGCTGTTCTTCGACGAGATCCACCGCCTGCCGCTCGACGCGCAGGCGATGCTGCTTCTGCCCATCGAGGGGCGGCCCTTTCACCCGGCCGTCGGCAAGGGCGAGCCGCGCACGGTCGACGTCAAGTTCATCTTCGCCACCAACGTCGACCTGCGCGCCGAGTCGCAGGCCGGGCGCTTCCCGTTCGACCTCTACCAGCGCCTGGCGCAGAGCCAGATCCGCGTGCCGGCGCTGGCCGAGCGACGCGAGGACATCGCCACGCTGGCCGCCCACTTCCTCGACGAGTGCAAGGGCGAGTACGAGCTCCAGCACGCCACCTTCGCACCGAGCCTGCTCAAGCACCTGGTCGAGCGGCGCTACGACGGCAACATCCGCGAGCTGCGCAACATCGTGCGTGAGATCGCACGGCGCGCCGCCTTCGAGCTCGACACCTTGCTGACGCTCGAGCACCTGCCTGAAGCGTGGGACAAGGTGCAGCCGGCGGCCGGCAGCGCGCCCGAGCCCGTCCCCGAGGTCGCGATGCCCGTCGCCGCGGCGCCGCCGGGCACCGACGACGACGGCGATGGCTTCTGGCACGAGCTTGAGATGCAGGAGCTGCGCGCGTTGCGGCGGCACCGCTTCAAGATCGCGGCGGCCGAAGTCGAGCTCGGGCTGTCGTCGAAGTCGCGCACGCTGACCAACCACCTGCGCGGCATGTGCTTCAAAGCGCTGTGCTCCTGTGAGCAAGGCGGCCGCTTCGACGTCAGGGGCGCGGCGCTGCTGGTGGTCGGCCGTTCGGACGCCGCGCTGCTCGACCGCACCGTCGAGCGCCTCGAGAGCTACCTCGACATGGTGGAGAAGCACGCCGCCGCGCACACAGTAGAGACGCTGTTCAACAACCTGCCGCGCGACTACCGAAAGCACGTCGAGCGCGCCATCGAGCTGGCGCGAGAGAAGCTGCAGCGCTGACGCGCTATTCGCAGACCCAGAGCTGCGTGCACAGCGCGGCGCTCGCCAGATCGCAGATCGCGCACGTGCAAAGTCCCGGCGTGCCGGCGGCGCGCGTCAGCGAGGCCTCGAGCGCGGCGGCGCCGATGCCGTTCTCGGTTTCCTCCTCGAGACAGCGCGGGATGCACTCGGCCGTTTGATCGGGTGTGCCGTCGGCCGCGCGCACGCCGCACGGGTGCAGGCCGCACAACTGGCTACACAAGGCGTTCGGATCGGCCGCGATGCAGTCGTCCTCGAGCTGCTCGACCACGAACGCCTGCACGCAGGCGCCGCGCGCCTCGAGCAGCGCGGCATCACCCGCCGTCACGGCCGCGGCGTACTCCGTCTCCTCAGCAGCACGCTCGGTGGCCATGGTGGCGCACGACAGCCCCTCGCGCGCATGGCAGAAGTCATCCTGCGGCGAGGATCGCCCGCAACCGCTCACCGCCGCGGCGGTCGCGACGACCAGCACGAGCGCGCACCGACCGACCACGCGCGCGACCATCACTGACCCTTCTCGGTACCGAGCTCGACCTCGTGCGGCAGCCAACGGAAGCCGTCGACGATGGCGAGCGAGTCGAGCCAGTGATCGGCCTCGTCGTGGACGCTGAGCCTGACGCGGATCCCCTGCTCGCCCGGCACCACCGGCACGGTGGTGGTGAGCCAGCCGCTGCCCGAGCCGGCGCGCGCGTCGAACGCGGCATCGTTGCAGTAGGCAGGCAAGGAACAGCCGGGGTTGGGGTCGAAGGTGCAGCTATCGCTCTCCGGCACGGCGAACGGCGTGCCGTCGAGCGGCACGGTCCAGTCCGGAGGGTTCTCGAAGAAGCCGACGTTGACGGTGATTGCGCGCCCGTTGGCGTCGAAGGCGGCATTGGCGGGCGCGCCGCCGTTGACCGCGTCGGTCTCGACGCTGGCGTAGAAGGTGTCGTTGTACTCGAGGCAGAGGAACTCGGGCCACTCGTGCGACAGGAACATGAAGTCGAAGGCGAAGCCGCGCGCATTTGGCGGCGCGTCGAGCACCATGGTGAGCGACGCGAGATCGCAGATGTAGTCGTTGTTGGTGTCGCCTGCCGGATCGGGGTCGTTGTAGCTGCACCCGCCCGCCTCGACGTCGAGCTCGGTGCCGACGGCGTCGCCCGTGCCCATCACCAACTCGCAGTCGTTGCCGATGATGACCGGCGGCGCAGATGGGTCGTCGACGCGCGCGCGCAGGCGGCCGTCGATAGTGCCGCGATAGGCGTCGGGGATGTCGAACTGCATGACACCGCCCACCTTGGCTTGCGCGGAGACCCAGGCGCCGCACACATCCATGGCGCCGGCCAGGGACACGGCCGACGAGGGCGAGCCGCAGTCACAGTTGGCCCAGTCGTCGTTGGCGCCGCTGCAGTTGTCGTCCTCGGTGGTGTCGGGGAACTCGTAGCCGTTCGGCTGCATGTGGAAGCGGTGATCGTCGCAGTCGACCTCGGGGCGGCGCTCGGGATGATCCGGGTCGACGCACGCGTGGTAGCCGTCGCCGTCCTCGTCGGGGCACGGGCCCGGGTCCTCGCCTTCGCCCTCACCCTCGCCCTCACCTTCACCCTCGCCCTCGCCCGGACCGGCGTCGTCCTGCGCGGGCCCGGCGTCGGAGCAACTGCGACTGCCGCACACCAGCTCGACGCTGCCATTGCAGATGCAGGTGTTGCAGCCGTCGCCGGCCGGCGCGGTCTCGCCCACCGCCAGCACCGTTCCATCGTCCATCTCGCAGCCCGTGGGGTGCTCGCCCGTCGTGATCAGACAGCTCTCGCACGCCAGGGGCGTGCCGGCGGCGGCAAGGAGCAGCAGCACGAAACAACGGCGCACCGACGGCGACCATTCACGACCGGACATGCAGGGTCATGCTACCACCCAAGCGGCGCGCGTCCTATCCGTCGTGCAGCCGGGCGCCGCACCACGTGCGTCCGGCGTCACCGGGCGATCAGCACCACTTCGGTCTGCAGCACCCGGGCGCGCCCGATGCGAACTACGCGTAGGCCAACCTCGGTGCCGCTGGCAGCGCCCTCGAGCA
The DNA here is from genome assembly GCA_016177705.1 of Deltaproteobacteria bacterium. Taxonomy (GTDB): domain Bacteria; phylum Myxococcota; class UBA727; order UBA727; family VGSZ01; genus JACOUT01. Next base: position 55,515 of record JACOUT010000004.1, on the reverse strand, counting down.
CGCCCAGGTCGGCGAGGCGGCGCACGCCGTAGGGCCCGACGCGCGTGATCAGGTCGCCGGGCATGATGCCGACGCGCGCCGCCGGGCCACCCCGCTCGACGTCCTTCACCACCACGCCGGCACCGGCGCGCAAACCAAGGCGCGTGGCCGCCGCCGCATCCAGCTCGGCGACGTCGAGGCCGAGCTGTCGCTTCGCCAGCACGCGGCCGTCCGGCGGGGGCGGCTCGACGATGGCGACGCTGAAGGTGTCGATGGTGCCCTCGGGCAGCACCGCACGGATGGTGAACGGCCGCCCGGTCGGCTGCTCGAGCAGCTCGACCAGCGCGTCGGCAAGTCCCGGCGTCTCGGCGCCGTCGACCTCGATCAGCACCATGCCGGCCTCGAGACCTGCCTTGTGCGCCGGCGAGCCCGCCTCGACGCGCTCGATGATCACGCCGCCGTCGACCGGGCGCTCGCGCGCCAGCACCAGGCCCAGGCGCGCGCGGCCGCGGCTCTCGACGGACAGGAGCTTCGGCAGCATCGCGCGCACCTTGCCGACCGGGATGGCGAAGCCGACGTTCTGCGCGTCGCCACGGATGGCGGTGGCGACACCGATCTGCGCGCCCACGACGTTGAACAGCGGCCCACCCGAGTTGCCCGGGTTGATGGCCGCGTCCGTCTGGATCAGCCCCTTGAACGCGACGCCGCGCGCGGGGTTGATGCTGCGGTCGAGCGCCGACACGATGCCGGCGGTGACGGTGTTCTGCAGCCCGACCGGCGCGCCGATGGCGACCACGGTCTCGCCCACCAGCAAGTCGTCGGACTCGCCGAGTGTCACCGGTTGCAGCTCGACGCCGCGCGGCACGTCGGCCTTCACGATCGCAAGATCCTCGGAGGGCAGCGCCGCCACCACGTGCGCGGTCAGCTCGCGCCCGCCGCGCAGCACCACCGACAGCTCGCTCGCCTGCGCCACCACGTGCGCGTTGGTCAAGACGTAGCCGGCCTCGTGGATGACACTGCCCGAGCCGATCGAGCTGCGCTCGACGGCGCGCGGCACGTCGAACACGTCGAACATCGACTGGCTCTCGGTGACGACGTGGGTGGCGGCGATGGCCACCACCGCGTCGGCCTCATTGCGCACCACCTCGACGATGGGGCCGGCGCGCTGCTGCTGCGCGGGCGTGAGCGGTGGGGCCGAGCACACGAGGGCGAGGAGGGCGATCACCGCCGCGTTCTACCGCGGCTCGGGCGGCGCCGGCGACGGCGGTGGCGGCGGCGCGGCCGGCAGCTCGCCGAGCTCGCGGTCGAGCGTTGCGCGGTCGACCTGCCCGCGGGTGGACCAGACCACCGTGCCGCTCGCGTCCACCAGGTACGTCGACGGCAAGCTGGTGGCGTTCCACGCTGCCGCCGTGCGCCCGTCGATCTCGGCGACCTGGTAGGGGATGTCGAAGCGATCGATGATCGCCAACACCTGCGCGCGGTCGCTGTCGGCGGCCAGGCCGACCAGGGTGACGCGGTCGCCCCACGCGCGCTGCGCCTCGACCAGCTCGGGCAGCTCCGCCAGGCAAGGCGGACACCAGGTGGCCCAGATGTTGACCACGGTGGGACGATCGCCGAAGCGCAGGTCGGCGAGGCGCCCGTCGGGCAGCCGCGCGCGGTGCACGGGCGGCGCCGGCGTGCCTGGGGCGAGCGGCTGCCCCGCGCCGTACAGCGCGATCGCCAGCAGCGCCAGCAGCCCGGCGACGCCGACCACACGTAGGATGAAGCGGAAAGCCCTCATGGCGCCGGTCGAGCTACGAGGGTAGCAACCCACGAGGGAGCATGGGGCGGCAATCGCCGCCCGTCGTCGCCGGCATGAGCAGAGCACGCGGTCAAGACGTCATCGGCTTCACGCGCATCTTCGTGCTGTTTTGCACGCTGGTGCTCGCGCCCGCGCTGTTGATGTCGGGCTTCGGCGTCATCGCCATCATGAACGAGCGTGAAGCGGTCAAGCAGCGGCGCTTCGAGGAGGCCACCGCGGCGCTCCACGGCGCCGAGCGGAACCTCGCCGCCGCGCTCGACGAGGCCGATCGCGCGCTGCTCGCCGCAGGTGCGGGCGATCCGGCGCTGGCGGCACCGGCGGTCACGCGACTGCGCGCCGCCGGCCACCCCATCGGGCCGTGGATCCTGCTGCCGACCATCGGCGCGCCCACGGGGGAGCATCCCTTCACCGGCCAGAGCGCCCTGCACGATCGCCTGATCGCGCTCGCCGGCAACGCGGTGCGCGACCAAGTGGTGCACGTCGAGCTGGAGCTGGGCGAATTCGCCGGCATCGTGTCGATCCAGACGGTGGCCGCCGGCGTGCTGTTGTACGCGGTCGACGACTTCCAACTCGCGCGGCAGGTGCAGAGCTCCGACGACGCCGCGCTGCGCACGTCGCTCGAGGTGCGCTCGCTCGGCGAACAGCCGGTGGTCGGCGCCATGGACCGCCTGCTCGCCGAGCTGGTGGAGGCGCGCACCGCCCAGGACTCGACCAGCGAGCGCATCATCGAGCGGCGCCTCGAGCCGCCCTTCGATCGCTACCTGCTCGTCGTCGACGGTTCGCGCTCGACCACCTCGAGCATCACCACGGTCGCCTACATCGTGCTCCTGGTGGTGTTCCTGGCGACGCTGATCACGGGCGTCGTCATCACCGCGCGCCTCATTTGGCAGGAGACGCGCATCTCGCGCCTCAAGACCGACTTCGTCAGCCACATCTCGCACGAGCTGCGCACGCCGCTGACGTCGATCCGCATGTTCATCGACACGCTCAAGCTCGGCCGCGCCAGCAGCGAAGTGGAGAAGCAAGAGTGCCTCGACCTGCTCGCCAAAGAGACCGAGCGCCTGTCGGAGATGATCGAGCGGGTGCTCGGCTACGCCAGGCTGCGCGCCGGCCGACGGCTGTTCTCGCCGCAGCCGGTGCGCGTGCAGTCGATCGTCGACGCCGCCATCGACGCCTTTCGCGCGCACAACCTCGACCCGACACGCCTGACGCTCACCACCGATGTGGCCCCCAACCTGCCGAACGTGGTGGTCGATCGCGACGCCATGGTGGAGGCGCTGTTGAACCTGATCGGCAACGCCTACAAGTACACGGGCCAGGAGAAGCAGATCTCGGTGTTCGCGCAGGGCGCGCGCCGCGGCCGTGTCGTCATCGGCGTCAAGGACAACGGCCCCGGCCTGCCGGCGAGCGAGCACCAGCGCATCTTCGAGCGCTTCTACCAGGCGAAGAGCCTGCTCTCGACCAAGCAGACCGGCTCCGGCCTCGGCCTCGCCATCACCAAGGCGATCGTCGAGGGCAACGGCGGCCGCGTCTTCGTCGAGAGCGAGCCGGGCAAAGGCGCCACCTTCTTCGTGGAGCTGCGACCGACGTGACGCGCACGTCGTTTCCCCTCGCCGGCTATCGCGAGAAGGACGTCGTCATCGACGGCGTGACGCTCCACTATGCCGAGAGCGACCCGCCGCGCCCCGAGCTGCCGGCCGTCGTGCTCATCCCGGGTCAATCGATGATGTGGCACGGCTACCGCAAGGTGCTGCCGTCGTTGGCGGAGGACTTCCACGTCTTCGCCGTCGACGTACGCGGTCATGGGCTGTCGCAGCACACCCCGGGCGACTACAGCTTCTCGCGCTGCGGGCGCGACCTGGTCGAGTTCCTGCGCAGCGTGGTCGGCCGGCCCGCCATCTGCAGCGGCAACTCCTCGGGCGGCATCATCGCGCTCTGGGCCGCGGCGCATGCCCCAGAGCTGGTCGCCGGGGTCCACGCCGAGGATCCGCCGCTGTTCTCGACGGAGTGGCCAAGGCTGAAGGACGACACCTGGGTGCACGGCTTCTTCAAGCACACCGTCGACACGCTGCCCGACCTGGCGCGCTACTTCTCGGAGCTGCGCATCCCGTCGCGGGGCAAGGTCAGGTTGATGAGCTTCCCGCGCCCGCTCGCCTGGCTGCTCGGAGGCGCCATCCGGCGGCGCCAGGCCAAACACCCGGGCGCACCCGTCGACATCGCATGGCTGCCGCTGGCCGTGCGCCTGTTCGTGCGCGGCCTCTCCGAGTACGACGTCGACTTCACGCGCGCCTGCTTCGACGGCCGCATGTGCGACATGGACCAGCACGCGGACCTGGCGCGCGTGCGCTGCCCGATGACGCTGATGAAGGCGCACTCGTTCCGCCACCCCGAGCTCGGCTTGGTCGGCGCCATGGACGACGCGGACGTCGCCGAGGCGCAGCGCATCAAGCCCGAACTTGTCGTCGAGCGCTGGCCCAAGCCGCACGTGATCCACATCGCGGCGCCGCGACAATGGCTCGGCTCGCTGCGCGCGCTGGCCGCTCGCTGCCAGCGTTGACGCGCGCTGCCCGCGCCGTCAGCGCTTCTTGCCGAGCATCGCCGCCACGCCCATGATCACGAACGCGCCGATGACGCTGCCGACGAAGCCGGCGGTGTCGAGCCCGCCGAAGTGGCTGCGGTGAAAGAGCACGTGGGCGATGGCGCCGCCGACGAAGGAGCCGCCCACACCGAGCAGCGTGGTCTTGATGAAGCCCATCCGCTGTTCGCCCGGCATGAGCGCGCGCGCGATCAGGCCGACCACGAACCCAAAGACGATCCACGCGAGAATGCCCATGGCTGCCTCCGACGGCGCGGGCGTTGCGCCCACGACCACCGCTAGCGTGCTCCGGCGCGCGCGACCGTCAAGCTACGAAAGCGCGCCCGGTTTGGAAGCGCGCACACGAGGTGCCCGTCGCGCGGCGTTGCGTTCCGCCGGTGGAACGCGGCGCCACCGCGGAACGCCGACTCGGCGCTCAACACACTGAAAAGACAGGGATCCTCGGCTGGCACGGCATCTGAAAAGTGGGGCCATCAGGAGCCCACATGAACCAGCACCGCCGCACCCTCTTGCTCATCGCCGCCGTCACCGCGCTCGCGGCCGCCTGCCCCTCGGGCGAGCGCCCGTGCGCCTCCAACGCCGACTGCCTCGCCAGCGAGGCCTGCGTGGCCGACGCCGAGGGCGGCCGCTGCTTGCCGCGCTCGGCTCCAGACGCAGTCACGCCCCCGCCGGCCGACGCGCTGGGCGAACCGATCGAAGGACCGCCCGACGCCGGTGTGGAGCCGAGCGACCCCGACCCGAGCGATCCTGTCGACCCCGTCGACCCCGTCGACCCCGTCGACCCGAACGCGAGCGCGCCGCGCGTCGTCACGCATGCGCTGACCGCCGGCGCTGGTGCCGCGCACGGCACCACCTTCCGCATCACGCACCGCATCACCGCCGCGCCGACGCGCACGCTCACGGGCAGCGCGCTGGAGGTGCGCAACTGATCACCGAGTCGCCCGCCAGGCCCCGCCACGGGGCGCCATCACCGCCGTCGCAACCGTCAGCCACCAGTCCGTAACCACCAAGGAGCACGCCATGTTCGTCACTACCCGCACCGCTCAGGTCGTCCTGCTCGCCACCCTGCTGTCCGCCACCGCCGCCACCGCCACCCCAGAGACCATGCTGTGGAGCGCGCGTGTCGAGAACGACGCCGGTCCTTACGACGGCACCGTCAGCCTCTCGCTCGCGCTCTTCGACGCCGCCACCGGCGGCGCCGCCGTGCACGAGGAGTCGGTGACGAGCGCCGTCGTGGTCGACGGCGAGCTGGTGCACGAGCTCGGCGCCGCGGCCGGCAACCCGCTCGACGACGCCGTGCTTGATCACCCGGCGCTCTACCTGCAGGTGACCATGAACGGCGAGACCCTGGCGCCGCGCATGCCGATCCGCTCGGTGCCCTACGCGCTGCGCGCCGAGCAATGCAGCACGCTCGAGGGCCTGAGCGCCGACGACGTCGCCACCGACGCAGAGTTGGCGACCGCGCTGCAGAGCGTCTCGGTGCCGTTCTCGTCGGTCACTGGCGTGCCGGCCGGCTTGGCCGACGGCGAGCTGACGGCGGCGGTGGGTGGCGGCCTGTCGGTGGCCGGCAACACCATCGGCATCGGCATCGGCGCGGTGACCGGCGTCATGATCGCGTCGGGCGCCGTCACCTCGGCCAAGCTCGCCGCCGACGCGGTGACGGCGTCGGCGATCGCGGCAAACTCGGTTGGCTCCGTCGACATCGTGGATTCGTCGATCACCAGCGCCGACATCGCCGACGGGGCCATCACCAGGACCGATGTGCTCGGCCAGGATGTGTACGCCATGCCGACGGCATGCGGTGGCGGCCTCTCGCTCAGCCCGAGCTGTCGCACGGTCGCGTGCAGCGCCAGCGGTGGCAGCCTCAACTTCCAAACCTGCTCCGGCGCGTGTACGAGCGCGGCCCCGCTGACCTGCAGCGGCACCGAGGTCGGTGAGCTGGTGCGGTAGCGCGCGGCCCGCGGACATCGAGTGAAGGCGGCCCCGAGCGATCGGGGTCGCTTGCGTTTGCGCCGACGTCTCTACCGGCTGAACGACCGATGGCGGTGCGGACTTGCTCGGTGAGCATGGGGCATGCGCGCCGTCTGGATCTACCTGCCGCTGCTCACCGCCGCTCTCGGGTGCCCGACTGGCGGCGTGCGCTTCGAGGTGCGCGAGGGCGAAGGGGAAGCGGCCGAGGGTGAGGGCGAGCCCGCCGAGGGCGAGGGTGAGCCCGCCGAGGGCGAAGGCGAAGGCGAGCCCGCCGAAGGCGAGGGAGAAGGCGAGGGTGAAGGCGAGGGTGAAGGCGAGGGTGAGGGAGAAGGCGAACCCGCGTCGGGCGTCGGCACCTTCGACGACCCGATCGTCATCGACACGTTCCCCTTCCACGACGCTCGGGACACGACGGGTGCACCCGGCCCGGCCTTCGACGCCTACGGCTGCTCCACCGCCAACGAGGGCGGCGACGCCTTCGTCTACCGCGTGCTGGTGCCCGAGCGCGGCCTGTTGAGCGCCCGCGTCGGTGACGACGCGGGTGGCGGGGTCGACGTCGACCTGCACCTGCTGTCGAGCGCGGCCCCGGACGCGTGCGTGTCGCGCGCCAACACCGATCTTTCGGCCGTGGTCGACCCGGGCGGCGTGTTCCTGGTGATCGACACCTACGTGAGCGGAGGCGCGCCGCAGGCCGGGCCGTTCACGCTCGACGTCACCTTCACCGCCATCGAGGGCGGCAACTGCGCCCTGCAGGACTCGACGCTGCGCATGTTCTGGTCCACGTGCCCCGCGGGCCTGGCGGGCTGCGATGACTCGGGCGCCGTGCCCGTTCTGACGTTGCCGGTGACCGGCAACGTCGTGAAGGAGGCGCACCTGGTCACGGTCGACGACGGCTTTGGTAGCTCCTGGCCCAACTCCTTCACCGACGGCATCGAGGCGCACTACGAGCTCTCGCAGGCGCAGACCGGCTACGGCATGACGCGGGACCAGCCGTGGGCGCCGGCCGGCGAGGGCGGCAGCCAGTACGGCCAGGCCGCCACCACCGTGCCGCTGCCGGTCGTCGACGAGGCCTGGTACCTCTGCATGTACTGGCGTGACCGCCCGGCACCAGGCACGCGCATGATCGTCAAGAACCCGGCCAACGGGCGCGCCGTGGTGGCGTCGGCCGGCTGGGAGACCGGGCCGGGCAGCAACTCGTGGATCGGCGGCGCCACCGAGGAGGTGCACCACTGGCTGCAGCACACGAGCGGCCCGCTCGAGATCGGCCTGGCCGTCGACCAGACCTTGCCGTTTGGTCCGCTCGACTGTCAGTGACGGCGCTGGGCGCCCGCCGTCGGTGCACGGTCATTCCTCGTCGATAGCGCAGCTCGCGGCCGCTTCGACGATCCGCGGGGTGAATGGGCGGCGCGCGCGCAGCTCCGACAGCCACGGCGCTCCCCGGGCACAGTCGCGCTCGAACAGCGCCTGCTCGGCGAGGGTGAAGCGCGGCGCGAGGGCAGCGGGGTGCGCCCGCGCCACGTCAGCGAGCGCCGAGAGCGAGCGTGCCTGTGCCATCGCGCGCTGCGCTTGCATGCGGTCGGCTGCGCGCCACGCCCCGCCGAGGGAGCCGACCAAGAGCAGCGCCGCCGCGACCGGCGCGAGCCGGCCGGTGCGTCCATGCTCCGGTCGGGGGACCGCAGCCGCGGCGAGCAACGCCGTGACGCACAGACCCGTCGCCGTCTGCAGCACGCTGTCGAGGAGCACGAGCACACCGAGCGTGGCGGCGCAGGGCAGCACCCACGCCTCGTCGCGCGCGCGTCGCCAGAGGAGCAGCATCGCCAACGCGAGCAGCGGCAGCACGCCCACGACGCCTCGCTCAGCGACGAGCGCGAGGGCGTCGTTGGTGAGCAGGCGCCCCGTCGGCTGGAACGAGGCCCACGCCACCGTGGGATCCCCGGGTGCGGCGACGCGCGGGTAGTGCACCGCCCAGTGGCCCGGACCGATGCCAAGGAGCGGCGCCTCGCGCACCAATGCCAGCGTCGTGCGCGCCTGCACGAGCCGCCCACGCCCGCTGCCGGTCGCGGTGTCGACGAGGTGCTGTGCCGTCTCGCGGTACGGGCGGGGGGACGTCCACCGCAGCGCCGCAGGTGCGAGCAGCACGAGCGCCCCGAGCGCGACGGCAGCCAGCGCCAGGACCAGACCGCGGCGCGACGCGGGGGCGCGGACGGCGGCAGCGGCGGCGAGGAGCAACGCGCAGGTGGTCCCGGTACCGAGCGCGATCCACGCCGCGCGCGAGCGCGTCACCAGCACGGCGGCGACGAGGATGGACAGCCCGAGGGCGCCGAGCGCCCGGCGCGCGCCCTCGGCGCGAACGGCGCGATCGAACAACAGCGGCGCCGTGATTGCGAAGACGTGCGCCGCGTTGTTTCGCTGGCCGAGGAAGCCGCCGGGTGCGGTGCCGCGAGCGCCGATCGGCGAGACCAGGCCAACCGCTTCACCGAGCACCACCAGGGCGCTCACGACGACGATCAGCGCGATGCCGTCGGCCAGCGACCGGCGCTCGGTGCCAAGCGATCGCAGCGCGAAGAAGACGGCGGCCCCGCCGCCGGACAGCAGCGCGCCGCGGGCCGCGACATCGGCGTCGACCGCGCCGACGCACGCGAGCAGCCCCGCGCCGACCGTCGCCAGCGCGGCGCCGTCAACGATGTCGAGCGCGCGGGGCCCGCGCGCGAGCGCGAGCGCCGCAAGCACGGTCGCGCCCGAGAGGAGCGCGAGCTCCTTGGGCAGGTGGTAGCGCGCGAAGCGCTCGACCGCGTCTGCCTCGACGACGAGGAACAAGACGGCGACCAGGGTGAGCAGCGCGAGCGCGACCAGCGAGCGCGCGGCCCGCTCACTCGCAGTCGGGATCACAGCTGAGGGACTTGGAGTCACAGCGACCCCCTGCGCCGGCGCAATCGGACGCGATGCACGCCGCCATCGTGGCGTGGAAGGTGCCGACCTCCTCGCCGGAGTCCGCATCGTTGACCACGCACGCTGCGGCCACCGCCTCCGACATGATCGCGTTGCCGCTCGCGTCGCGCTCGATGCAACCGGCGAGGCCGGCGCAGCGCTCGTCGCACACCTTGGACTCCAGACACGCCGCGCACGTGCATTGGGTGACGCTCGCCCCCGGCGGGGCGAAGCACCACGCCTCGCACGCGTTCACCCGATCGGTGTAGCGGCGCATGAGCTGCGCCGTTCGGTCCCCCTCGTCGTAGATGTTGCTGTTGACGATGGCGTCGGGGTGGTAGCCGAGCAGGCCGTGCATCATCTCGTGGAACAACACGCCCTCGGCGGCGCTGGGGTTATTCGACGCCAGCTCCGCCCACTGCTCGAAGCCGATATCGATGTGCAGCGGCTCGCCGTTGTTCTGGCAGGTGTCGCACCAGCGCGCCTGCGCGCAGTCCGCGGAGAAGCAACCCCAGGTGTGGCCGCGCGACCAGCGCTCCATCAGCATGAGGTAGCGCAGCCAGGTGTCGTCGCGACCGTCGAGCTTCTTCATACACTCGGCGCCGCGCTTCATGGCGCGCTGGAGCGCCTCGTCGAGGGCCGCCGCCACGTCCGGCGCGCATGCGGGCGGCGTGGCCTGGACGGTGCCGCAGGTGCCCTGCGAGCGCTGCTCGTCATCCACCTTGGTCGTCTCGCTCACGAGCACACCGTCGACGAGGCGCTCGACGACCTGCACGCTGCCGGCCTCGGCGCTGGTGACGGTGAGGCGCCACTCCACGTCGCCGTTTGCGGCGAAGCGGGTGGTCTGCCGGGTGCGGTTCGAGTGGTCTTCCCGAACCTCGACCTCGAAGGGCACCGCGGTCTCTTGGCTGAAGAACGGGACCTCCGTGTTGTCGTGAAGGTTGGCGATGAGCACACCGTCCGCACCACGCTGCCAAAGCGCCTCGTCGTGGGTGAAGGCGAAAAACACCAGCTCGAAGTCGACGACCGTGGTGCTGACCTCGCCGGTGAAGCGATAGAAGCGCGCGCTCTGCAGCTGTCCGCCCGCCATGGTGCGAGTGACGCGCAGGCAGCGGTCCTCGCTGAGAGCCAGCTCGGTGGTGCCGTCCTCGAGGGACGCGAAGGTCGCCGAGGCGGCGTCGAGCTGCTCGTCGGTCGCTTGGCTGCTCACCGGGCCGCACAGGCCGATCCACTCGAGGTCGTCCTCGGTCACCACGATCGCGTTCGCGGGGATCTCTCCAGGCGGCGGGTCCGGGTCTGGCAGCTCCGGCGGGTTCGCGATGAGGTCGAAGAGGTCGAGGCACAGGCAGGACGACGGCAGCAGCGCCAGCGACACGAGGAGGGGGAGCCGGGTGCGCATGGGCCCGGACGGAGCACGAGCCGCGCCATCCGCAGCGGCGGCCCACGCGCGCCGCGGCGCGCCGCGATCGTTGGTTCGTGTGCGGAATGGCTCGCAGGCTGTTTGCGGGGGCCCGCCCTGTCTACGTCGACACCAGTGCGACCGCGCACCGCAGGCTGGGGCAGGATGTGCTCCGACGTAGAGCGTCAGTGCACGGTGAACAACAGCCACCGCATGGCGCACGCACCGACCGTCGCCGCCGCGGCGATGCCGAACGCGGCCCTCCTGGTCTTGGCGCGGAACCACAGCGACACGCCCGGCAGGACGAGCCCGATGGCGACGACGAAGGGCCAGAAGATGGGCGCGCCGGCACCACCATAGAGGCGATAGAGCGCCAAGGTGTGCGGCGAGCGATCGAAGCGCGGCACCTGCGAAAACGCGACCGTGAACACCAGCTCCGCCACCAGGAGCGCAATCATCGTGCGCGTGGCGCGCTCGGGGAATCGAGCGTCCCGCTCGACGACGCTCGGTAGCGCGTGGGTGAGCGCGAGCTTGGCGGCGCCGCCGACCAACAGTGCGCTCACCAGCATGAGCGCGGCCGCGCCGGCGGTGTCGGTCAACAAGGACGGCCAGGCGCGCGCGATCAGGAAGCCGGGCGCCACCGCGAGCGCGGCGCTGTTGGCGGCGAGCGACAGCCCCACGAAATGGCCGACGGCGCGGTTCTTCGCCGCGAACACCAAGAATGCCCCGAGCAACAAGAGCTGCGACGCGAGCAGCTTGGCGGTGACCGAGCCGGCCGAGCCGACGCCCTCGACGTCGACGAGCGCGCGCGCGAGCGCGGCCGGCGAGCTGGCCGCGACCAGCGCCGCGACGGTGGCGAGCAGCGCGAGCACCAGCGCCGCCAGGGCCGAGGCGCGATCGAGCATATCGGCGGCCCATGGATCGCGTGGACGCATCACGCGCGCGACGATGGGGACGCCAGCGGTGGGCCCGAGCAACACCAGCATGACCGCGGTGAACGCGGTCCACGGAAACAGGGCTTCGGGCAGCGTCGCGTCGGGCACGTCACCGCGCTCCGTGGTCAGATGTCGAGGTTGACCACGTCGTGCGCCGCCTTCTCGATGAACTCGCGCCGCGGCTCGACCTCGTCGCCCATCAGGTCGGTGAACACCTGATCGGCCTCGACCGCGTCCTCGATCTTCACCTGCAGGAGCGTACGGTTCTCGGGGTTCATGGTGGTCTCCCAGAGCTGCTCCGGGTTCATCTCACCGAGACCCTTGTAGCGCTGGATGCTGTGGCCGCGGCGCGCCTCCTCGTCGAGACGCTTGACCAGGTCGTCGATGGTCAAGGCCGGCGCCGACGACGCGCCCTTCTCCACCGCGTAGGGCGCGTGGCCGATCAGGTCCATGTTCTTGACCAGGCGGTTCAGCTCCTGCACCTCTGGGCTCTCGAGCATGGCGTGGCTCACCTTGGTCAGGACCGGCGCGCCGTTGTGCATGGTGCGCACGGTCAGCGCCTGCACGGTGGCGCGCGAAGGATCCTCGCCCGCGTGCACCGTCACCGGCAAGCACTCGGGGGAGAAGAGCTCGAGGTGGTTGGTCAGCTTGTCCTCGATGGCCTTGACGTCGACGGTGACCAGGTCGGCGGCAGACAGGCGCGCGCCGCGCACGATGGCGTCGAGCGTGTGCATGTCGAAGCGGCGGCGCAGCTTGAACAGCAGCCGCTGATACGCGTAGTAGGCCATGCAGGCGGCGCGCAGCACCTCGGGGTCGGCCGGGCCGCTTCTGGTCTTGACGTTGGCCGCGCGGATCGACTCGTCGACGAGGTAACGCTCGAGCGCCGGCTCGTCTTTCAGGTAGCGCTCGCTCTTGCCCTTGGCGATCTTGTAGAGCGGCGGTTGTGCGATGTAGAGGTAGCCGCGCTCGACCAGCTCGCGCATCTGCCGGTAGAAAAACGTCAACAACAGCGTCCTGATGTGGCTGCCGTCGACGTCGGCGTCGGTCATCAGGATGATCTTGTGGTAGCGCGCCTTCTGCGCGTCGAAGCCGTCCTCGCTGTCGCGCCCGATGCCGGTGCCGAGCGCGGTGATCAGCGTGGTGATCTCCTGCGAGGAGAGCATCTTGTCTTCGCGCGCCTTCTCCACGTTCAGGATCTTGCCGCGCAGGGGCAGGATGGCCTGGCTCTTCCTGTCGCGCCCGCTCTTGGCCGAGCCGCCGGCCGAATCTCCCTCGACGATGTACAGCTCGGAGAGCGCCGGATCCTTCTCCTGGCAGTCGGCGAGCTTGCCGGGCAGGCCGAGCCCGTCGAGCGCGCCCTTGCGGCGCGTCAGCTCGCGCGCCTTGCGCGCCGCCTCGCGCGCGCGCGCCGCGTCGATCACCTTCCCGCAGATGGACTTGGCCTCGCCCGGGTTCTCGTCGAACCAGGCGCCGAGCTTGTCGGCGACGAAGGTCTCGACCGCGGTCTTGGCGTCGTTCGAGACCAGCTTCTCCTTGGTCTGCGAGGAGAATTTGGGGTCGGGCATCTTGACGCTGACGACGGCCGTCAGGCCCTCGCGCATGTCCTCACCCTCGACGTTGATCTTGTCGGCGCGCTTGGCGAGCTCGCGCTGGATGTAGGCGTTGACGGTGCGCGTGAGCGCGGCGCGGAAGCCCGCCAGGTGCGTGCCGCCGTCGGTGTTCTTGATGTTGTTGGTGAAGCAGAAGGTGTTCTCGGAGTACGAGTCGTTCCACTGCAGCGCGATGTCGACGCCGATGACCACGCCGGCGACGTCGCGCTCGCCCGACATGGTGACCGGCGTGGGATGCAGCACCTGCCGGCTCTTGTTCAAGTGCGCGACGAATTCCTTGATGCCGTCCTCGAAGTGGAAGACGTGCTCTTTGGCGGCGCGCTCGTCGGCGATCTTGATGCGCACGCCCTTGTTCAAGAAAGCCTGCTCGCGCAGGCGCGCGGACAGCACGTCGAAGCTGAACTCGGTGCGCGAGAAGATCAGCGGGTCGGGCTTGAAGCGCACCGCGGTGCCGCGCTCGGACGACTCGCCCACCTGCGCGAGCGGCGAGGCCACCAGGCCGCGCGAGAACGTCTGGCGGTGCACCTTGCCGTTGCGTTGCACCTCGACGATCAGCTCCTCGGAGAGCGCGTTGACGACGGCGGCGCCGACGCCGTGCAGACCGCCCGAGACCTTGTACGAGTTCTGGTTGAACTTGCCGCCGGCGTGCAGCTCGCAGAACACCAGCTCCGTGGTGGGGCGGCCGGACGAGTGCATCTCGGCGGGGATGCCGCGGCCGTTGTCCTTCACGCTCACCGAGCCGTCGACGTGCAGCGTGACCTCGACGGTGTCGGCGAAGCCGGCGAGCGCCTCGTCGATCGAGTTGTCGACGATCTCGAACACCATGTGGTGCAGCGCGCGGCCTTCGGCGTCGTCGACGTCGCCGATGTACATGCCCGGACGGCGGCGTACGTTCTCCGGGTAGTCGAGCTTCTGGATGGCGTCGGCGCCGTAGTCGTCGGCGCGCTGGCCCTTGCCGTTGCCGTCGCCGGGGTTGTTGTTCGAGGGAGGAATTGCTGCACCCACCACGCTGGCCTCGTCGTCGAGAGAGCGCGTTCATGCGCTCGATCTCTCCTCGAAGGTGTAGCAAAAGCGCTCCTGCATTCCGAGCGAATTCGCGGAGCGCGCTTGGCCGTTTTCCCTTGGAGATCCGGGCGGTTAGGTTGCCAGGCGCACCGCGGTCTCGAGCGCCTGCCGCATTGACAAGCAGGAGGCTTTCCCCTTGCCCGCGAGCGCGTCCGCGGTGCCGTGATCGGGGCTCGTGCGCACCACCGGCAGGCCCCAGGTGACGTTGACCCCCTCGCCCGCGCACAACAGCTTGTAGGGGGCGAGCGCCTGGTCGTGGTGCATGGCGAGCACGGCGTCGGGCGGTGGCCGCCCGCGCGCGTGGTCGGCGTAGAAGCCGTCGGCAGGCACCGGGCCCTCCACCTTGCAGCCGCGCGCGCGGGCGCGCGCGATCGCCGGCGCGACCACCTCCTGCTCCTCTCGCCCAAACAGCCCGCCCTCGCCCGCGTGCGGGTTGACGCCGAGCACCACCAGGCGCGGCGCGCGCTTGCGCGTCACCTTGCGCGCGGCCGCGTGCAGGTGATCGAGCGCGCGATCGAGCAACGTCGGCGTGAGCGCCGCGCTCACGTCGGCGAGCGGCAGGTGCACGGTGGCCAGGCCGAGCACGAAGGGCCCGCCGACGAACACCATCAATGGCGGTGGGAATTCGGGCGCCACCACCGCGTGAAAGACCTCGGTCTGGCCGGGAAACACCTCACCGTCGACGACGAGGGCGCGCTTGCGCACCGGGCCGGTAACGAGCGCTTCGAGGTTGCCCGCGGCCGCCGCCACGCAGGCGCGCACCAACGCATCGCGCTGGCACTGCAGCGCCGCGTCGTCGGGCCTGCCGGGGCGCGTCCTCGAGCCCGGCTCTCCCGGATCGGGCGCAGCCACCTCGACGCGCACGCGCCGTCGGCCGCGCCCGAGCACGAGGAGGGGCTCCTCGAAGACCCAGGGGACGCCCGCCCGCTTGGCGCCGAGCGCCAACACCGCGGCCGACGAGAAGAAGCGCAGGCGCGCGTCCTTCGGCAGCTCGGCCTCGACGAGCGCGCGCGCCAGCACCTCGGGGCCGATGCCCGCGGGGCAGCCGGGCGTGAGGCCGAGTCGCAGTGCCTTTCTCGACCGTGCTCGCTTCACACGACGTCGAGCGCGGACTTGCCGTCGCGCAAGACGGCCACGCGCGTGCCGTCCTCGAGCACCACGTGGGGCCCCTGCGACCGCCCGGCCTCGACCCGCCAGGTGTCGCCGGCCTTGAGGTCGCGCACCACGCCGTCTTGCATGAAGCGCAGCGAGCCCGACAGCACGCGGCCGGTCTCGGTCGAGGGGTGGGCGAGCGCCGGCACCACCACGCCCTTGGCCGCCTCGAGCACCTCGAGGGTCTTGCCGGCGTACTGGCCGAGGCGCGCCAGGCGCAGGCCGCGCAGGCCGGGCAGCTCGGTGAAGCGGCCGGGGTGCAGGTCGAGATCGACGAGCGCGGGCGACAGGTGCAGGTCAGCGAGCGGGGTCGACGTCACGGCGCCTCCGGAGGAGGCTTGCGATAGCAGCGCGATACAGCCGCGACAACAGCTCAGGCCGTCGGCCTCAGCCCTTCTGCGAAGCGACGAAGCTGCGCAGCCCGGCGTCGAGGCGGCGCTTGCCCTCGGCGCGCTCGACGGCGAGCTTGACCAGGCGATCGCATAGCTCGGGCAAGGGCACGCCCGACAGCCCCCACAGCCGCGGGTACATCGAGATGGTGGTGAAGCCGGGCAGCGTGTTGATCTCGTTGAGCGCCAGGCGCCGCTCGGCCTCGAGGTAGAAGAAGTCGACGCGCGCCATGCCGGCGCCGCCGATGGCGTCCATGGCCAGCACCGCGCAGCGCTTCAGCTCGGTGGCGACGTCGTCGGGCAAGGGCGCCGGCGCCAGCAGCTTGGCGTCGTCCTTCAGGTATTTGTCCTCGTAGTCGTAGAACTCACCGCCGGGGACGATCTCGCCGATGGCGCTCGCCTGTAGCGCGCCCGCGCGCCCGAGCACCGCCACCTCCACCTCGCGCGCCTTCACCCCCTGCTCGACCAGCACGGTGTCGTCGAAGCGCAAGGCGAAGCGCACCGCCTCGGCGAGATCCGCGCGCCGCTTGACCAGCTTGCAGCCCACCGACGAGCCGCCAACCGACGGCTTGACGAACAGCGGCTCGGGGAGCGCGTCGCACGCCGCGAGCGCCTTGGCGACGTCGGCATCGAAGGCCGCGCGCGACACGACGGCGTAGGGCACCACCGGCAGCCCCGCCCTCTCGAACAGGCGCTTGGAGAGCAGCTTGTCCATCGCGACCGCGCTCGCCGCCACGCCGCAGCCGACGTAGGGGACATCGAGCATCTCGAGCAACCCCTGCAGGCAGCCGTCTTCGCCGTAGGTGCCGTGCACGATGGGGAAGGCGGCGTCGAGCTTGGCGTCGAGCAGGTGGCGCAGCGAAGCGCGCGCGTCGCCAGGCTCGACCGGCAGCGCCTTGTCGGTGCCCGCCAGCGTGCGCGTTGCGACGTCGGGCGGGACCCAGGCGCCGTTCTCGGCGATGCCGAGCGGCACCGCCTCGTGGCCCGCCTGCCGCAGCCCGTCGACCACCGTGCGCGCGGAACGCACGCTGACGACGTGCTCCACGCTCCTGCCCCCAAAGATGACGCCGACCCGCATGCTCGCTCCTTTAGCACATCCCCCCGCCGGCCCGTCGAGCCCGTCCCCGCCACCCTTTCTTGCGTGCGGCGCGGCGCGAGCGCGAGCATGGCCCCGTGCGCGTGGCGGCCCTCCTCGCGGTGCTCGTGCTGGCTCCAGCCGGCATAAGCGACACCGTGCCCGGTCTGTTCCTGCGCCTGGTCAACGAGGCGCTCAAGGGACGCATCGACCCGCGCGCCATCCGATTCGAGGCGCCGAGCAGCGTGGTGCTCGAGGACGCGGTGCTGTCCGATCCGGCGGGCGCGCCGGTGGCGCGCGTCAAGCGGGCCAGGGCCACCATCTCGCTGTCGTCGCTGCTGATCGGCGAGGTGGCGATCACGCGTATCGACCTGGTGGAGCCGCTGCTCTTGCTCGAGTTGAAGGACGGCAAGCTCAACCTGATCGAGGCGCTCTCGCCCAAGAAGCCGCCCGACAAGAAGAAGCCGCCCAAGGCCGCCTTCCGCATCGACGCCATCGAGGCGAAGGACGGCGGCTTCCGCTTCACCGACGGCAAGAACGTGACGGTCACCGCCGACGACGTCGACGGCACCGCGTCGCTCGAGATGGACCTGGCGCGCGAGCTGTTCCTGCTCGACGTCAAGGACGTGCGCGTCACCAGCGGTGCCGTCAAGTTGCCCGATCTCGATGTCCCCATCGTCGACGTCAAGGGAAAGCGCGCGCTGGTGTTCACCGACAGGGTCGAGCTGCTCGGCGTCACCGGGCGAGCCGCGGGCGTCGGCGTCAGCGCGCAGGGCACCGTGCGCGTCAAGCAGCCGGGTTCGCTCGCGTTGCATGGCAGCTTCGACGCGCCCGCCAATGCTTGGCCCGATCGGCTGGCGCGCCTGCCCTTCGCCACGCCGCGCGTCACCGGCAAGGTGAGCGTGAGCGGGCCCTTCGAGGACGTGGTGGTGCACGTCGATGGCCGCTTCGAAGGTGCTGAGCTGTACGGCTACCAGCTCGGCGCCGGCCGCGGCGTCGTCGACGTCAACAAGCAGCAGGTGCGCATCCGCGAGGGCAGCGAGGTCAAGGTGGGCAGCGGCGTGGTGCGCGCCACCGGCGCGCTGACGCTCGAGGGCAAGCAGCTCGCGCTCGACCTGCGTGCGCTCGACGTGCCGCTCGCCGAGGTGCTGCGCCCGGCCAAGGCGCCCGAGCGACCCGCCGGCAGCGTCGAGGCGCGCGCGAGCATCAGCGGCGTCGCCGACGGTAAGGGCCCGCTCGTCATCGAGGCGAGCGGCCGCGTGCGGCGCGCGCTCTTGTACTCGGTCAAGCCGCCGCCCGACGTCGAGGTGAGCGCCAAGGTCGCGGTGCGCGCGGACGTCGTCACGCTCGAGCGCGGCACGCTGACGGCGCCGGGCGTGAGCGCGCGCGTGAAGGGTGACGTGCTGGTCAAGGAGGAGCGCCTCAAGCTCGTGGTCGGGGTCGAGGCGACCGGCAACGCGCTCGCGTGGGTGCCCGACGTGCCGGGCGAGGTCACCGTCACGGACACGCGCTTCGACGGCACCATCACCGGCCCCTACAAAGGCGTGCACGTCGTCGGTGAGGCGTCGAGCGGCGGCGGCGTCGCCTACGGCGTGCCCTTCGCCGACGTGCGCGGCAAGGTCGACGCCGGCGCGGCCGAGGTAGTGGTCGACGGTCTCGGCGGCACGGTGGCCCACGGTGCGCTGCAACAACTGAAGCCCATTGTCGTCGAGCTCGAGGGCAAGAAGCGCCTGCGGGGCGCCGCGCGCGTGCGCGGCGCGCGGCTGGCCGAGCTGCGCGCGCCGGACGGCGAGGCGCTGCCGCTCGCCGGCCTGCTCGACGTCGAGGCGTGGATGGCCGGGCCCGCGGTCTCGCCCACGGTCACCTTCGCGGCGGCGGCGGCCGGCGTGACGGTGGCCGGCGAGCGCCTCGACCAGACGACGGCGCGGGGCACCGTCGGCAAGGAGCGCCTGGTCGTCGAGGAGGTGCGCGTGCGGGGAGCGCTCATCGACGCGCACGCCCAGCAGCTGACCATGGCGCTCCCTTCGCTGCAGCTCGCCGGCACGGTGGACGTCGCGCACGTCGACCTGGCCCAGGTCGCCGCGGCGCGCGACGCCAAGCTCGCCGGCTCGGCGCGCGGCTCGGTGGCGCTGCGCGGCGACGCGCGCGCGCCGACGCTCGACGGCGCGCTGATGGTGACCGACCTGGCGATCGGCGGCGAGGCGCTCGGCTCGGGCGCGCTGAAGGTCGGCCTCGCGCCCGACGGAGCCATCCCCGCCGCGGGTGCCGACAGCCCGCGCCACCTCGCCACCGTGGTGGGCGGGCTCACCTCGAGCGCGGGCGGCCTCGACGTCACCGCGGCGTACGCCATCGAGCGGGAGGTGGTGAACGCCAAGCTCGTCGTCGACAACCTGGACCTCGAGCGCTACACGCGCGCCTTCGGTGAGCAGGTGGCGCCGCTGCAGGGCTACGCCGCCGGCACCGTATCGGCCTGGGGCCCGCTCGATCGCCTGACGCTGCGCGCCCAGCTTCGCGTGCCCCAACTCGCGGTCACTCCGGTGCGCCCCGCCGACGATACGCCCGAGCGGGCGCGCGCCGGGACGACGCTGCCGTTGCTGCGTTCGCTCGGCGCCGTGCTGGTCGACGCCCGCATGGACGAGGGCCAGCTCGATGCCACCGTGTGCGCCTTCCCCACCGGCACGCCCGAGCGCGCGCGCGACGAAGGCTCGCCTTGCGGGGCGCACGAGCGCGTCTGGGCGCGGCTGGCCGGCGACCTCGACGTGCGCCACGGCAGCTTCGACCTCGGCATCGACGGCTACCTGGACGAGCCGGCGCTGGAGGACCTGGTGCCCGCGCTCGGCGAGAACGACCTGGCGCTCGGCTTGCGCGCGCGCGCCTCGGCGCAGCTCATCAAGGCGCCTGCGGCACCACTCGACGCGCGCGCCGCCATCACCTTGCTCGCCGCCTCGGTGCGCCCGCCCGCGTCGCTGCGCGCCGACCTGGTAGGCACCTCGGAGCTGACCTGGGCGGACGACCGCCTGACCATCGCGCGCCCGCTGCAGTTGCGCGCGCCGTCGGGCGAGGTCGATGTCGTCGTCAAGGGCTCGGTCGGCACCGAGGACGTCGCGCTCGACGTGCAGGGCGACGTCGCGCTGGTGCTCGCCAAGCTGTTCACCACCGAGATCGCGAACGCCGGCGGCACCGCCGAGGCCTCGCTGACGGTGCGCGGCCGCTACCAGGACGGCGTGGTGCTCGACGGCATCCTGCGCCCGCACCCCGGCAGCACGCTGACGCCGCGGCTGCTCGGCACCACGTTGCGCTTCCAGGAGGGACAGCTCGAGGTCCGCCCCGTCGACGGCGAGCGCCTGCGTCTGACCGCCGCCGGCCTGCGCGCGAGCGTGGGCGACGGCGAGGTCATCCTGGTCGGCGACACCGATCTGCGCATCGCGCGCGAGGCCGAGCAAGGCTGGTTCACGCGCTGGAACCTGGCGATGTCGGCCACCGGTATCGACCTCGCGCTCGAGGGCGCGCGCATCGAGGGCGCGGCCGACCTGGTGCTCGAAGGCACCGAGGAGGCGCCGCTGCTGCGCGGCCGCGTCGAGGTGCTCGACGGCACGTACGCGCGCAACTTCGAGCTGCGCAACTTCGTGCTCAAGGCGCCGGCGGCGTCGCGCTCGACACCGCTGTGGGAGAAGCTCGAGCCGCTCGGGCTGGCCGATCTGGCGCTCGACGTCGACGTCGACGTGCAGAGCCTGCGCGCACGTGCCGCCTTCGCCTCGTTCAAGGCCGACCTGGAGACGCGCGGCAAGCTGGCGCTCAGGAAGACGCTGCGCCTGCCGCAGCTCGACGGCGCCATCGAGGTGAGCGACGGCACCATCGACGTGCCGCGCACGCGCTTCGAGGTGCAGGAGCTGCAGTTGCAGTTCCTCACCACCGGCGACGGGCGCATCAACCCGGAGCTGCACCTGGCGGCGCGCGCCGAGATCCCGCCCGGCGGCGCCGGCAGCAACGACACCGAGATCCCGGTCGAGCTGACGCTCGACGGCGACCTCGAGGAGGGCATCCAGCTCGACATCACCGCCACCGACGCGAACCGCGAGTGGAGCCGCTCCGACCTGTTCGCCCTCATCGTCTTTGGCCGCACGCTCGAGACCGACGTCTCGGGCCTGGCGCTGTCCACCTTGTTGCGCGCGGCCGGCCGCGACGTCGCCGCGCCCGTCACCGACGAGCTGGCCTCGATGTTGGCGAGCACGCTCGGCATGAACCTCGAGCTCGACCTCGGCGGCTTGCGCTGGCAGCTCGGGCGGCGCTTGCAGGTTGAAGGCTCGTTCGTCTTGCAGCAACAGCTCACCACCGACTCGAGCACGCTGGCCTCGGGCGCAGCGTCGTCCGTTTCCACCGACGCCTTCCGCGTGCGCCTCTTGATCGTCGACCACCTGCCCACGTTCCTGGGACGAAACCTCTCGCTCGATGGACGCAGCGGCTCGGGCGGCTCGGACCTGCGCCTGTCGCTGCGGCTCTTCGAGCAATGACCCGCGCATGAGCCTGCTGCTGCCCATCCTGGTGGTGTTGAGCGCGGCCGAGCCGGACCCGACGGCGGCCCCGTCAGCCCCGGCCGCGACACCGCTCACCGACGTCCAGCTCAAGCTCGGCGGCATGGACGACGACGAGCGCGCGCGTCTGCTGCGCTACCTCGACGACCTGCTCGGGCAGGCCAACGACGACGCGACCATGCGCCGCCTCGAGCAGCGCCTGACCGCGCTGCCGCGCTATCGCAAGGCGAGCTGCCGAGCGCAGGGCGAGGTCGCGCGCTGCGACGTGCTGCGCGCGCGCGTGCTGCACCAGGTGCGCGTGCAGGGCCTGCCGGTCGCCATCCTCGAGTCCGACCTGCGCAAGCGCGTGTTCCTGAAGCCGGGCGAGGCCATCGAGGGCGAAGACGATCCCACCGGCAAGAGCCGCCTGCAGCGCCAGCGCGCGCGCATCCTCGACTTCCTCGAGCGTGAAGGCTACCGAGGGGCCGACGTGCGCCTGCTGTTGCCGCGCGTCAACGCCAAGGGCGAACATGACGTCGTCATCCGGGTGCGCGGCGGCTCGTTCGTGCGCGTGCGAAAGGTCGAGCTCGCCTCGTGGGGCCCGCTGTCGCAGCTTCGCCTGCAAGCGGCCTTTGGCCATATGTGCCTGACCAGCGAGGGCTTCCTCGACGGTATCGTCGTCGGCAACCTGCTGTCCTGCTACAACCGGCGCCGGCTGCAGGCCACCATCGACGAGCTGACCGTCGAGCTGCGCGACCTCGACTACCCCGAGGGGCGCATCCGCGTCGACACGCTGCCGGTCGACCCCGCCACCACCGACGACATGGACTGCGCCCAGACGCCGCTCACGGTCAGCAAGGCGCTCGACCGCGGCCTGCAACCGGAGCCGCGCTGCGTCGACCTGCGTGTCCACGTCGACGCCGGACCGCGGCTGACCGCGCGCGTGCACGTCGCCGCAGGCGACCGCCCGCTGGTCGAGACGCCGCCGCTGTTGCCCGACTCGTTCTTGTGGGTGCGCGAGACCTTCTACGAGCCGTTGGTGCGGGGCCTGCAACTGCTGGTGAATGCGCCGCTCGATCAAGCACCCGACACCGAGGTCGTCGAGCAGCGCTTCCTCGAGGCGCTGAGCTTCGAGCAGGCGGGCAGCGTCGATCAGATCGAGGTCGAGCTGACGGCTGAGGCCGCCGCCGCCTATCTGGCTCGTCGCGGCCGCGTCGATCCGAGCGTACGCGTCGAGAGCTCGTCGTTCGCCGACGAGCGCGTGCTCGACTTCTTCGCCGAAGGGACGTCGGTCGCCGCGGTGGGCCGCGTACGCATCGACGGCAACGTCACGCTCGACGACGACGATCTGCTGGCGCTCGCCGAGGTAGCGACGCAGCCGCGCTCCTGGCAGCAGCCCGGAGTCTTGAGCAACGCGCAGTTGCGCGACGACGAGGCTCGGCTGCGCGACGCTTACGCCGGCCTGGGCTTCCCCGAAGCCACCGTCGAGGCGGCGGCCACCATGGTGCCGGGCGGGCGGATCGACGTGGTCTTTCATGTCGTCGAGGGTGCGCGCTTCGTGCTCTCCGGCGTGGAGCTGGCGGGCGGCGACCCGGCGCTGACGGAGGACGTGTTGCGGGCGATGGTGCATTGCGAAGGTGGCCGCGCCACCGAGGAGAAGCGTGCGCCGCGCGTGCCCGGCGATTGCGTCGGGGCGCCGCTACGCACCAACGAGCTCGACGCCGATCAGCAGCGCGTGCAGACCGTCTACGCGAGCCACGGCTACCCGAACGCCGACGTAACAGTGGAGACGGCCTTCTTTGCCGACGGCGCGCGCCTGCGCGTCTCGGTGGTGCCGTTCGACGCGACGAGCGAGGCACGCGCCGCTCCAAAGCCGGGTAACCTGCGGCGCGTGGCGCTCGGTGAGGTGTTCCTCGAGGGGAACTACCGCACCGACCGCGCGGTGCTGCTGCGTGAGGCCGGCATCGACGACATGGCGCATGGGCCGCTCGATCCCATCGAGCTCGGCAAGGGCATCTCGCGCCTGCGTCGCACCGGTTTGTTCGACGGCGTGCAGCTCGAGTACCTCGGGCTCGAGCAGGGCGCCGAGCGCGCCCATGTGCGGCTGACCGTCGAGGAGCGGCCGGCGCTGACCGTCGACACCTCGCTCGGCTTCTCCACGCAGCAGCTCGCCTCGTGGCGGGCCGAGGCGCGCCACCGCAACCTGTTCGGCACCATGCTCGACGCGAGCGTGCTGATGGACTTCGGCCTGTTCATCGGCCGCTTCAGCCAGGCGCGCGGCACGCTGCGCTGGCCGCGCCTGCTCGGCAGCGACGTCACCGTCAGCTACACGCCGTTCGCCGTCTCCTACACCGACCAGCCGGCGGGCGCGCGCCTGCCCATCCCGTCGACCGCCGCCGGCCAGAAGGCGACCGCGACCTGGGAAGCGCCCGACTTCCGTCGCCGCCTGTTCTCGGTCGGCACGTCGCTGGCAGCCGAGTGGCGGCCGCACGAGCTGTGGGAGCCCATCGACGACCACCTCGGCGTCGGCGTCGTGCTCGACCTGCGCTCCGAGTGGCTCGATCCCGCGGGCCGCTACGTGGTGCCGTTCACCATGGATGCGCTGCAGACCGTCGACGGGCTCACCGAAGTCCTGGCGGTGGACAGCGCGCTGTCCGCCTCGCTCACGCCGCGCGTCAGCTACAACGCCGTCGACAACCCCTTCGACCCGAGAGGCGGCTTCAGTGCCGAGCTGTTCGTGCGCACGGCGCCACCGGTCCCCACCATCGCCTACGCCGTGGTCGGCGCACAGCTCCGCGGCTACCACACCTTCTTCGAGCGCCTGACCATCGCCGGCAGCCTGCGCACGCGCGCGGGCCTCTCCTCCGATCCGAGCGCGTACTGCGCCGAGGGAGGCTGCGAGTGGGCGGTGATGCAGTCGGACCTGTTCCTGCTCGGTGGCGAGCGCAGCGTGCGCGGTGTGCTCGAAAACCAGATCGGCGTGCTCGGCCCCATCTACGACGCCAACCTGTGCGTGGTGACCACGGGCGGCGAGCGGGTGTGTCAGCCGGACCCGGACGTCGCTGTCGAGCCGCAGGTGCAGCTCCATCCGGGCCGGCTCGGCGCCGTCATCAACCTGGAGGTGCGCTACACGTTGCTGCGCGACTTCCTCATCGGCGACGTGCGACCGGCGGTGTTCTACGACTTCGGCATGTCGAGCGACGACCTGCAGCTCAAGCTCGTGCAGCAGCGCGACGATCCCGTCGACGTGCGCTACGCCTACTCGGTGGGGGCGGGCGTGCGTTGGGTGACTCCGGTCGGTCCCATCTCCATCGATGCGGCCTATTCGCCGCAGCGCAACACCGCGCAGGTCTACGGGCTGCTCGGCTACATCTTCTGACGCACCCCCGACCGCACCAAAGACAACGGCCCCGCTCGCGCGGGGCCGTTGCCGTTCACAGAGCTACCGCGGCGCTCAGCCGGGGAACTCCATGTAGTCGCCGAGCAGCACCATGAAGTCGATGATCTGCACCTTGTCGGACAGCTCGGCATCCTTGGTGAGGAACTCGACCTCGGCCGCGCGGATCACGGCGGGGTCGCCGCCGGCCTGTGCCGCGTCGAGCGCATCCTTGGCGTCCTGCCACTCACCCTCGGCGAAGCTCTGCGCGCTGTCGAGCAGACCAAAGCCGACGGAGTTGGTCGGGCCGTCGATGGCGACCGAGCGATACACCACGCCCGACACCGGATCGGTGAAGGTCCTGATGTTGGCCGGGTCGACCACCGTCGTGTCGACGACCGGATCGGACGCCGAGCCGGCGAGCCTGATGCGCGCCCGCGAGGCGAAGTCCATGCTCTGATCGAGCGTGCTCGTCAGGTTGAACATGCCGAACACGGCCGCCCAGTGCTTGAGCTGGTAGCTGGTGGCCGGCTGGATCGGGTCGCCGGCCTCCAGGCGCGGATCGGGGGTGATCACGTTGCCGTACACGTCGGTGGACAAGAACGGGCGGTAGACCACCTCGGCGCCGTCGGTGCCGCCGACGACCACCGGCGCGTAGCGCGCGGTGTCGCCGCCCAACAGTCCGCCGAACAGGTTGAGCATCTCAGGCGCGAACACGCGGTAGTAGCCGATGCTGAACGCGCCGCGGTTGCTCATGCTCGAGAAGTCGCGGAAGAAGAACGCCTCGCTGTCGGTGAGCGCCTGGATGGCGATGGCCTTGTCCCAGTACACGCCGAGGTTGCTCGGGTTGTAGAGGTACTCCGAGTCCCACGACGTGTGGTAGTAGCGGCCCTGGTTGAGACCGAGCTCGACCGAGTCCGTGCAGTCGGTGGCCTGGCCCTCGGGCACGTACGTCGTACCCGCCTTGCAGTAGGTGCCCGGCTCCGGCGTCTGCAGCACGCGCGCGAAGAAGTTCATGCCCTGCAGCGCCGCCGTGCCCCAGTCGTTGACGCCGGGGAAGAGGCGCGCCGAGGACCGGCGGTAGTAGTAGAAATAGCGGAACGAGTTCAGCATCGGCTGATAGGTGCGCGAGAACAGACGGTTGATGTAGCCGTTGATCCAGCCGCCCTCGGTCAGCACCCGGTCACGCCGGAAGTTGTTGAACGGGTAGTAGAACTCGTACATCTGGCCGGCGTTCTGCACGATCTCGCTCGACGTGATGCCCATGTCGTAGCGGTTGCAGGTCAGACCACCGCCCCACGCGTAGGCGTCGGAGCAGAAGTCGTAGGGCACCGCCACCTTGGGCGCCTGGGCGTCGTCGTCGAGCAGGCCGTAGTCCGACAACAGGCTGGTGTCGGTGATGCCGCCCACGTAGGCGCGCAACACTTCGTTGCGCATGAAGTCGCGCCACGGGATGTCGCGCCGCCGGAAGATGTTCTCGGCGTGCGGCACGATGCCCGTGTCGTCGGCGATGTTCATGGTCGCGTTCTCGTCGCCCGCCACGTACTCGTTGTACGTGCGCGTGTACTCGTCGTTGATGCGGTCGTTGGCGTTGCTGCCGCCGAGCAAGCGCGGCAGGTCGTACGGATCGAACAGGAAGGTCGCGCTGTCGATCCAGTCGCGCGCCACGAAGTTGTTCTCGGTCTCGTCGAACACTTCGGCCATCTCGGCGTAGCCGCGCTTGATGGCCGCCTTGTCGTACAGACCGATGCCCGCCCAGTCGCTGTTGAAGTGCTGGTGGTAGTCCATGATCGACGAGTACGAGGTCTCGTACCGGTTGGTCATGCCGTTCTTGGCCGCGAGGTGGGCCTGCTCGGCAGGCAGATCGGTGACGCCCCAGAACTCGGGGAAGAAGTTCACCGGGTCGGCCGAGCCCGCGAAGTTGTGGCGCAGGCCGAAGGTGTGGCCGAGCTCGTGCGCGGTCACGCCGATGAAGATCTGCTCACGGATCTTCTGCACCATCTGCTCACGGTCGAGCCCTTCGGCGGCCAGGCGGGCGGCGAGGTCGGCGACTGCCGGCTCCACCTGCTGCGCCAGGAAGCAGAAGTTCTTGCGGCCGAGATAGTCGGAAAGCTCGTCGAGCTTGCTGGTGGCGGCTACCACGCCATCGGGGGCGCCCAGGTACTCACCCTCGACGTCGGCGGTCGACGCGTTGGCGGCCACCATCGCCTCCTGCGGCACGTTCTGGCGCGCCCACGACGAGGGACGGGCGTTGGCGATCATCTCCTGCGTGACGCGGCCCTCGGTGACGGCCGTCGGGTCGCCGCCGAACAAGCGCAGCATCTCGTCGTCGATCAGGAAGGTCTCCTCGATGCCGGACTGCGCGAGGCGGTCCATGCCGTCGTTCACCGCCGTCAGCGGGATCTTGTTGAAGTACTGCTCGTCGCTCATGAAGGCCGTCCGCTGATCGAACAGGCTCTTGAACGCGTCCACCTGCGCCTGCGGCGTCTTCTGGCTCCAGCGGTTGCGCACCGCCTCGATGTGCTCGCGCACGTTGGTGCCGTTCATGACGTCGAGGTCGGTGATCTCGCCGTTGATCAACTGCACGATGTCGGCACCCCAGTTGGAGTAGGTGTCGAGGCTCGCGCCGTAAATGTTGGCGTTGGCGCTGATGATCTCGCCGGTGATCGGGTCGGCCGCCGAGGGGCCGTAGCCGAGCGGACCCGCGAGCTCCGCCTTGGGCGTCCAGTTGAGGAAGCTGTAGCGAAGGTCACCGAGCTGCTGCCAGGTGAACACCGGCACCTCGGGATCGGCCAGGTGCATCTGCTGGGTCTCGTGCTCGAGCACCGCGCAGGCGTTCTCGAGGTTGCCGATGCCGACCGCGTCGATGCCGTTGGTGCGCAGCGCGTCGACCAAGTCGAGCTCCTCGGCCACGGCGTTGACGTGCTCGATGTTGCAGTCGTTGACGCGGATGTCGAACATCTGCTGCGTCACCTCGGAGAGCGGCAGGCCCTTGGCGCTCGCCACCGCCGACTTGAACGCGGTGTCCCAATCGGCCTCGAGCTCGGTGGTAGCCGTCAACAGCTCGGGCGGGAAGGTCACGTTGGTGTAGTAGACCACCGGCTTCGGGTCGCGCGCGGCCATCGGCAGCGGCGCGCCATCCTCGGCGCGGCTGCGCTGCCAGATGTTCCAGCGGTTGATCAGGCGCTCGCGGCCGTGGAGCGTGAAGCCGTTCTCACGGTCTTGCACGAAGCGATCGGTGCGGAAGTAGCCGAAGCGCGAGAAGATCGGCAGCGTGAACTGGTAGCAGTCGTCCGGGTCGTGGACCGAGGTGTCGCACTCGATGCCGACGTCCTCAGGGCCGGCCGCGTACCAGAGCTCCTCCATGCCGTCGCAGCGCGCCACGATCTCGACGCAGTCGGTCGGGTCGTCGCCGCTGAACGGATCGGTGTTGCACATGCGGGTCAGATCGCCGTCCTCGACCACCAGGAAGATGCCCTTGCCGTCGGGTCCGACCTCATCGTTGACGCACATGCGCGGGTTGTACTGGCCGACGCTGTTGGTGACCGAGGTCGCGATCGTCTCGCCGTTGTCGTCGCGCACCAACGTGCCGGTGGCCACCTCGGAGAAGTCCGGGTAGTTGAGGGCGACGTAGTCGTTGGCCGGGTCGATCTTCTTGAACGACAGCTTCTTCGAGACCATCGCACCGTTGCAGGGCGACATGCCGTCGAGCAGGTAGCAGACGTACGGGTCGGGCTGCCCCATGCCGCTGATGGTGGTCTCGATGTAGTCCTCGCTGATGCGCACGCGCCACGGGTCGGACGCGTCGTTACCGGAGTTGCGGCTGAAGCCGCTCCCGGTGCCGAGATCCCAGCTCGCCGACATGTTGACGCCCCAATCCACCCGGAGGTACTGGCGCTCCCACCACGGCAGGTCTTGGTTCTCGTCGATGGTGTTGTTCTCGACGCCGTTCACCGAGTTGTAGCCGCGGCGGATGTCGAACTGCTTGATGATGGGGAACGCCGCCAGCACGTTGCCTTCGCCGGGGCTCGTCGGATCGCTGCCCGGGATCTTCTCGTAGGAGCGGTGGGCGATGAGCTGGTTCTCGGTGATCTCCCAGGTGATGCGCTCGAGGCCGCCCTCGTACCCGATGAACCAGTCCGCGTTCGCGTACTGCTTGTCGACGATGGTGGCGCGGTAATACCACTCACCCTCGAAGATCGACTTTTCTACGACGTTGGGGCCGACACGGTTGATGTCGATGGCGGGCCCGCAGCCCATGGCCGCCAGCGAGGCGGCGACGACGGCGAGTCCGAGCTTGGTTGCCTTCATGGTCAGTGCTCCGAGAACGGTGGAGGGGCGGATGTTGGTGTTGGTGTTGTTCATGACATCCCTCCTCAGAAGCCACCGACGTACTTGTTGATGGTGCGGAGGTCGCTGGTGAAGTCCACCAGGTCGTCCATGGTCTCGCGTGCGGAGTCGCGCCGGTTGCGCAGCGCGAACTCGGAGCACTGGCCCTCACCGGGGACCTCGATGCGCTCGGCGATGCAGTCGCCCGTGAGCGGGTTGATGTCGGCGGTGATGCACGCGCAGTAGGGGTCGAGCGAGGCGCCGTTGGTGCCGTCGAAGGTCGCGAGGCAGTTGTCGAGCACCTGGTAGCGGTCCTTCATCAGGTTGATGCGGTTCACCATGTCGTAGGCGATCGGGTAGTTGCCCACCTTGAGACCACGCAGCGTCAAGCCGGTGATGGGGTGGACGAACTCGGCCACCACGTCCTCGGCAGTGCCGCCGGCGGCGATCGAGTTGGCGATGGCCACCTCGAACGCGCTGGTGTCGTCGTTGCCACCCTCGAGCGCGATGTTCATGGTCTTCGGCAGATCGAGCGTGTCGTCCGTCGGCGACTGCATGTAGGCGTTGGCGGCCAACAGCGCGTAGTACTGGTGGTTGAACGCCACGCTCGGCAGGATCTTGGTCATGCCGGTGTAGTCGGGGCTGGTCAGGTCGTCGTTGACCAGGTTGAACGGCACGTAGTTGCCGCCGGCGTCGAAGCGCGGACCGACGTCGGCGTACTGATCGGTCAGGTACGCGTGCACCAGCTGCTGCACCTGCTCGGGGAACAGGCGGTACCAGCTGATGTCGAAGGCGCGCCAGTCGGCGTCACCGTCGACGCGCGGGATGTACGCGTAGTTGTAGCCGAGCAGCAACATCGCGTAGAGCTTGGTCCAGTAGGTGCCGACGTACGTCAGGTACCACTCCTCGTAGTCGTCGGTGAGGCCGATGAAGAACGGGCGGCCCTCGGACGGCGGCACCATGGTGGTGCCGAAGCCGGCGGCCGGCCCAAGGAACACGCCGTCGTCGGGGTTGGTGCGGTCGATGCACTGGCTCATGCCGGTGTCGCAGAAGCAGTCGCCGTCGACACCGGTGCAGGCGTCGTAGTCGTTGCAGTCGGCGTCGCCCTCGCAGTAGCCGACGGTGGAGCCGGTGACGGCGATCTGGCGCGCCGCGCACTCACCGAGCGCCGACCAGGGCAAGGCGATGTCGGACGGCGAGGTGTCGCGCTCCGAGACGTCCTTGTCGAGCAGGCCGAAGATGTCCTGGTTGCGCACCGTCACGTAGCGGCCGCTGCCGGGGTGCGACAGCACCTGGCCGAAGAAGTTCATGCCGGCGATGGTCTGCCGCAGCATGTCCGCCTGCTTGAAGCTGCCCGCGAAGTCCGGGTCGGTGGCCTCGAAGTAGAAGTACCACTGCATCTTCTCGGTGAAGTCGAACATCACGTTCAAGTCGTTGTTGAGCGCGCGGTCGACCAGATCGAACTCGAGCAGCTTGTCGCGCGCGAAGTGCGCGAAGAAGTACTGCTGGTAGTAGCGGGTCAGGTTGAGCTCGGCGTTCTGCGTGAAGTCGGCGCCGAAGTCGAACGGCTTCTCGTCGGGCGTCATCTGCGCGCCCCAGCCGAACTTGTAGGGGACGATGACGCGGCCATCGAGGCTCGGCACGCGCATCGACGAGGTGTTCCAGTCGACCTTGACGGTCTCGCGGTCGTACACGCTGGCGCCGTCCTTGAGCATGGCGTCGTCGATGCCGCGCCAATCGTCGAGGAACAGCTTGCGACGGAACGCACGCTCCTGCGAGAAGGCGTCGAGGCCGCTCATGTCGGCCGCGAAGCCGGCCGCGAGCGCGTCGGTCGGGAACACCTCGATCAGGTTGGTGTAGCCGAACTTGATGGCGGCGGCGTCATACGGGCCGAGGCCGCCGAAGTCCGAGTTCCAGTTGGCGTGGTAGTCCATGATCGACGAGTACATGACCTCGGTCTGGCGCAGGCACTCCTGCGTGGTCATGGTGGTCAAGAGCGGATCGCCGTTGGGGCTCGCCGCCACCTCGCTCAGGAATGCCTGGCAGCCCTGCAGTTGGTTGACTTGCTGGACGTCGTCCGGGTCGCTGCTGCCGGACAACGCGGCGATGGCGTCGTCCATGTCCTCGGGCAGCGCCTGCATGGCCCAGAACTTGGCGCCGTAGTTGAGCGCGTCCGACGAGCCGGCCATGTTGTGGAACAGGCCCATGTTGTGCCCGACCTCGTGCAGCATGACGGCGACGAAGATGTCCTCGCGCAGCTTGGCGAAGCGCTCGTCGTACGACATGTCCTTGTAGGCAGCGGCCTGGCCGACGATCAGGTTGTCGATCATCTCCGGCGGGTCCATGGCGCGCTGGCCCATGCGCACGATGCGCTGCTCGCGCTCGCGGAACAGCTCGAGGCGGTTGTTGTTGCGCAGCGGCGAGACCGCGTCGAGCATTGCTTCGTCGAGCGACGAGCCGGCGGCCACCGCCGGGTCGACGCCGCCAAACGCGATCAGGTCATCCGGCGTGATCAGCGCCTGCTCGATGTCGGTGCCCTGCAGGCGCTCCATCAGCGCGCGCGCGCGACCCTCGGGGACGACGCCGATGCCGTCGTTCATCATGTCGCCGCCAGCGCGCGCCTTGAGCGAGTCGAAGTAGACGCCCATGCGATCGAGCGCGCGGGGCTCGACCGGCTGCGAGGTCAGGAGCTTGTTCTGCGCCAGCTTCTGCTTCATGTAGCGCTCGATGTCCCAGCCGAAGGTCAGGTCGGAGGGGCCCACCTCGCCGTTCAGCACGGCGATGAACTGGGCGGCGCGGGCGGCGTAGCTGTCGAGGCCGCTGATGGAGACGTTGGCGGTGGCCGAGATGGTCTCGCCGCTGATGGGATCCGAGTAGGGCGGGCCGAGGCCAAGCCAGCCGCTCTGGAAGTCACCGACGATCAGGTTCATCATCGAGTAGCGCGTGTCGCCGAGGCGCTGGTAGCTGAACGGCGTCACCGGCGAGCCGTCGTCGAGCGTGACCGGCGGGATGCCGAGCGTCAGGTCGCCCCCAGTGACGTACTCGAGCGCCGAGCAGATGCGCTCGAGGTCGTTGAGCGCCTGCGTCTCCTCGTCCTGGCGCTGGGTGAACGGCTCGGTGTTGGCCGGGTCGTTGGCGCGGGTGACGCGCTCCTCCACCTGCGCGAGCGTGCCGTCGAACGACACCTCGGCCGGGTTGGGCACGTCGCGCTTGGCGGCCGCGGTGACGCGCGCCAGCGCCTCGGTCGGCAGGCCGTCGAGGTGCGTGCGCACGTTCTCGATGTTGCAGTCGTTGCGACGCAGCTCGAACATGGTGGGCACGTCCGTGGGCGTGGGCCAGCGGCCCGGCTGTGCGGCGTAGACGGCCTCGCAGAAGACGCGGTTCCAGTCCTCGGCCACGCGCTGGGTAGCGGGGATGAGCGCCTCGGGCGCCTCGACGTTGGTGAAGTAGACGATGGGCTTGGGCTCGCGCTGCTCCATCGGGATGATGGTGCCGTCGTCGTTCTTGGTCCTCGCCCAGATGTTGAAGCGCGACGCGTTGTGGATCTGGCCCGAGGTCACCATGCCGCGGTTCTGGTCGAAGGTGTTGCGGCCGAGCGTGCCGAAGAAGCCGAAGCGGTCGTTGATCGGGGTCTTGACCACGAAGCCGCGCTCGTCGCGGATCTCGTTGCCGTCGGCATCCTCGAGCGCCACCGCGGGCGGCATCGGCTGCGCCACGTAGTCGCTCGGCGGCACGCGCATGAAGGTGTGGCGCATGTCGATGAGCGTGGCCGACATGTCGCAGACGCCGCCGAAGCAGGAGTAGGCGGTGCCGTAGTAGCCGTAGAGCGCATAGATGTCGGGCATCACCTCCGAGCGCGTGGTGACCTCGATGTAGTCGAGCTTGCCGTTGTCGTCGGTCTCGAAGCGCCAGCGCTTCGGATCGCCGATGTCGTACTGCGGCACCGCGTTGCTGTCGAAGAACTGGGTGAGCTCGATGTGCCACTTGAGCGTGCGCACGAGGTTGTGCGACCAGTCGACGCGCATCATGGAGCGGTCGTGCCAGAGGCGATCGCGGTTCTCGACAATCTCGTTGCCCTCCTCGCCCGAGCCGGGGTCGAAGCTGGTCCGGATGTCGAAGTGGTCGGTGATGCGGAACACCGCCACCGGCTCACCCTGATAGACGTCCTCTGCGCCCGGGTACTGGTCGAGCTCCGAGCCCGGCACCACCGGGTAGTCGCGGAACGCGAGCAGTTGGGTCTCGGTGACCTCCCAGCGGACGCGCTCGAGCATCAGCCAGTCACCGTCGGCGATGCTGATCCAGCCGGTCTCCGGCGGGGCGTCGACCACGGTGGTGCGGAAGTACCACTGCGACTGCGGATCGAAGTCCGACTTGCGCCAGTAGGGATCCACGACCCGGTTGATGGTCTCGTTGCGGTAGCTGCAGCCGGCGAGGCCGGCGACGGCCACGGCGGCGGTCACGACGGCCGCGAACATCATTGAGCCAAGACGCATGTGCGTGTTCCTCTGGGTGAAGGTGCGGGAAGTCATTGCTGGCCTCAGATTCCGACGTTGAGACCGACGAAGGCTGAGCTGAAGCCGTTCGCCGGGTGGAAGAAATCGAAGAAGGGGAAGCGAAGGTTGCCTTGCGGATCGAACACGCTCTGGCTCGAGCCGATACCCGCCGAGACGTTCATGGTGAAGTCGACGGGCACCTTGTACGAGTAGGTGAGGTTGCCGTCCCAGTTCTCTTTGAAGTTCTGGCCGGTGGCGTACGGCGACGACAGCTCAGGACGATTGGACAGCGGCCGCATGAAGCCGAGGCCCCACGACATGTCGGTCGAGACGCTGTGGTCGCCGAGCGACCAACCCGCGCTGATGCCGTTGTTGAGGCTGGCGAGACCCTGGCGGCCACGCAGCACGCACTCACCGTTCGCACCAATCTCGGCCTCGCGCGAGTACTGGAGCGGCAGGTCGCCGTTCTCGAGTGGGTTCTCGACCACGCCGGCCAACGACACGCCCGCCTCGCACGGGATGGTCGAGGCGTCCTGCGAGTAGAAGTTGCCGCGCAGGCCGGCCGAGTAGCCGGCGCTGATCTGACCCCAATCCCACTCGGGGCCGCTCCAGCCGAACGACAGGTTGCCGCCGAGCGAGGTGATCTTGTTCTGGAAGCGCGAGGTGATGGAGAGCGGGATGCTCGACGACAGGGCGGCCGAGACGCCGATGCCCGTCACCTCCTCCTTGAAGATCTCGCCGAAGCCGAGGTTGAGGCCGAAGTCGCTCATGCGGATCTGGCGGTCGTAGACGCCCTCATTCGAGTAGGCCGGCAGCCAGTTCGCGATGGAGAAGCTCATCGAGCCACCGAGGCTCATCTTCGGCATCCAATCGGCCAGCTTGGGGATCTTGGCCGACGGCGCCATCGAGAATGACGTCGACAGGTTGGGCTGCATCATGCCGTTGCTGCCGCCCACCGTGTACTCGGACGAGCCGCCGTTGATCGGGATGTCGACCGGCGGCGAGGTGGGCGCCAGCCAGGCGTTGCTCGCCGACGCGTTCAAGCCGACCCGCAGGTGCAGCGGGAACTTGTCGTCGGCCTTGTCGTCGTCGCCGGCCTTCTCTTCCACCTTGGCGGCGGGGGCCGCGGCGGGGGCGGCGGCGGCCGGAGGGGCGGCGGGCGCGGGGGCAGCGGGCGCGGCAGGTGCCGGCGCGCCGCCCTCGTCCGGCGCCGCCTTGGGCCCGAAGGCGCGGATGTCATCGGCTTGGGCGGCGTCGGCAGCGGGCGCGGTAGCCGGCTCTTCTGCCGGCGCTGTGGCACGGGCGGTCGCCGCGATCAGCAGGACGGCCAGGAAGGGGATCGGGAGTCGTCGCATCAGGACCTCAGCACAAGAGATCGGACTCACAAGCAGGTGCCACAAGTGGCAGAATGTGCGCCTATGGCACACCCGGAAGGACTTGTGGACCGGAAAAGCAATCGACGAGCCAAGGTGCGCGAGCGCACGCTGCTCGTCCAACTGCTTGATTTTGCATAACTTTATTTGATGCGCCGCGTCGATCGGCAGGCGATCACCAATCGAGCGTTAGCGGGCTGACGAACCCACCCGGGCCGACCAACATTCCCAAGGGTCAACGCTCGATGCCGAATTCGCCCATCAGCCGCAGCAACTGGGCGCGCGGGCGGCCGAGCGCGCGCGCCGCGGCGGAGACGTTGCCGTGCGCGGCCGCGAGCGCCGCCACGATATCGGCAGGCTCGAGCGAGGAAGCGCCGCCCTCGCCGCTGCCGGCCTCCGCGGGCGGCTGCTTCTGCGTGAAGGCCGAGGCGGCCGTCTGCGGCGGGGCGCGCCAGCCCGGCACCGGCGCCGCGGCCTGCTTGGCGCTCTCGGGGTCGGTCGGCTCCTGCTCGAACGACGAGCCACCCTGCCGAGACGGGCGCGAGCCTGGCACCGGCGTCATCTCGCTCGTGTTCTCCGGAACGGACTGTGGGCCGCCGGTGACGATGCGTTTGAGCATGTCGGGTCCGACCACGTCGACGGGGAGGTGGATGACCTCGATCTGCCCGCCGACGCCGCCGGGCGCCTTGTCGTCGTGCGCCGCCGCCAACACCGCCGCGGCCTCGACGGCGTGGCCGAGCGCGCGCGCGTTCAGCTTGAAGGGGTAGCGCAAGATCGCGCGGCATGCGTCGCGGCTGATGGCGGGGGCGCCGCGCGCGCGGGAGAGGAAGTCGTCGATCAAGAGCCCGAGGTCGGGCATGCGGTGCTCGAGCGCGGGGATGCGCACCATGGCGGCGCCGAGCACGTCGACGAGCCCTTGGCGCAGCCGATTGGTCGCCACCGCGTCCTCGATGCTGAGCGCGGTGGCCGCGACGATGCGCGCCGACAGCGCGATGCTGCGCGTGCGCGCCCGCCCCTCGGGGAAATAGCCGCGGCGGCGCACCGCCTCGAGCAGGCGGTCCTGCACCTCGAGCGGCAGCGCGTCGACGTTCTCGAGGAACAGCGTGCCGCTGTCGGCGTCGCGCAGGCGCCCCGGCTGCACGTCGTCACCGAACAGCAACGCCGCCAGGCGGTGCAGGCGACGCCCGCTGCAGTCGAGGTGCACGAAGCGCCCGGCGCGCCCGCTCACCACGTGGATGGTGCGCGCCAGGAAGCCCTTGCCGCTGCCGGCCGCGCCGGTGACCAGCACGTGGTCGCCCGTCGGCACGCGCGGCAACAGCTCGGCGAGCTGCCGGCCGTACAGCGGCGTCCAGGTGGCGATGCCGCCGAGCTCGACCGGCTCGGTGAGCTGCGGGTCGACCGACGGCTCCTCGACGTAGAGCCAGAAGGTGCGGCCGGTCTCGATCAGATCGCCGTGCAAGAGCGGCGCGCGCTTGGAGGGCACGCCGTTGACCAGCACGCCGTTGGTGCTGCCGAGGTCCTCGACCACCCAGCGAGAGGGCGAGCCCTTCTCGAGGCCGCGCGAAGAGTCCGTGCCCTTGCGTTCGAGCGGCGTCACCTGCGCGTGACGCACCGACATCCAAGGATCCTCGGTGTAGACGAAGCCGCCGCCGGGATCGCTGGTGGAACCGTCGCCGCGGCCGAGCACGACGGGCCCGCGGTTGCCGAGCGGGATGGCGCCGTCGCCCACCTCGAAGCGGGCGCCCGCGCGGCACAACTGATAGAGCATCGCGCGCCGCGTGCCGCCTCGGGTCGAGCCAACCATGCTTCCGACCATATAGCAGACGGTCAGCGCGGGTAGCGCACGCCCGCGAACACCGGACCGTTGTCGATCAGGCGCACGCCGCCAAGGCGAGCGGCGATCAGCACGCGCGCGTCGCGATCGAGCGTCGCCAGCGGCTCGAGCGTGCGTGGGTCGCGCACCTCGACGTAGTCGACGACGACGCCAGCGGTGGCCGCGAGCATGCCGCGCGCGGCGGCGGTCAGGCGCGCGATGTCGGTGACGCCGCGCTGCGCCTCGTCCTGCGCCGCCATCAGTGCGCGCGAGAGCGCCGGTGCGCGCGCGCGATCGTCCTTCGACAGGTAGGCGTTGCGCGACGACAACGCCAGGCCGTCGACGTCGCGGATGACGGGCATGGGCACGATCTCGACCGTCAGCCGCAGGTCGCGCACCATGCGCTTGACCAACGCGAGCTGCT
The DNA here is from genome assembly GCA_016177705.1 of Deltaproteobacteria bacterium. Taxonomy (GTDB): domain Bacteria; phylum Myxococcota; class UBA727; order UBA727; family VGSZ01; genus JACOUT01. The sequence continues at coordinate 18,296 of JACOUT010000004.1, read as the reverse complement.
GGAAGTCCTTTTCGCCAAACACCGCGAAGTGCGGCTGCACCACGGCGAACAGCAGCGCCACCACCGTCAAGACGCCGTCGAAGTGGCCGGGGCGCGACGCGCCTTCGAGGATGGACGCGAGGCGCCCGGCCCTCACTTGGGTGTCGAAGCCGGGCGGGTAGACCTCGTCGGCGCCGGGCGCGAACAGCACGTCGACACCGCAGGCCTCGCACAGCGCGCGATCATCCTCGAGGCGGCGCGGGTAGCGCGACAGGTCCTCGCCGGGCGCGAACTGCTTGGGATTGACGAAGATGCTGCACACCACCAGGTCGGCGCGCCGACGCGCCTCGTCGAGCAGCGCAGCGTGGCCGGCGTGCAGCGCGCCCATGGTGGGCACGAAGCCGATGGTGCGGCCGCGCGCGCGCTCGGCCATCATGCGCGCCTGCACCGCCGACACCGACGTCACTACGTCGAGCCGTCGCGTCGCGCGGCGCGGCTTGGCCTGCGGCGCGGCGGTGGACGAGCGCCGCCGGCGCACCTTGGTCGAGCGTTTGCTGGTGGTCCGTGTCTTCTTCCGAGCCGGCATGGCGCGCACCATAGTGCGAGTCACCCTTGCCGTGGTAGCAGCGGGAATGAGCGACGCGCCGCTCGGCCTCCCAGTCGTCTCGGCGCGCGAGCTCGCGTCGCGTCAGGTGCTGCTTGCCGTCTCGGTGCGTGGCAGCGGGCTGGCGGCGGCGCACACGGTGCCCGGGCAATATTCGCGCCTGACGCTCGAGGACGGCGTGGCGCGGCAGTTCGTCATCGCGTCGCCGCCGGGCAGCTCCAACTTCGAGTTCCTGCTCAAAGTGCCGCCCGAGCGGGTCGCCGCGCTGACCGCGCTCGGGCCCGAGGACCGCGTGCTGGTCGGACGCCCGCAAGGGGCCGGCTTCCCGCTCGTGCAGGCGGAGGGCCGATCGCTATTCTTGATCGGTGTCGGCTCCGGCATCGCCGCATTGCGCTCCGTGGTCGAGCACCTGCTGCCGCGACGCACCTCCTTCGACGACGTCACACTGTTGTACGGCGTGCGACACCACGACGAGCTGGCCTTCGTCGAGCGCTTCGGCGATTGGGCGGGCCACAGCATCAAGGTGGTGCCGGTGGTGAGCCGCCCTCGCCCCGACCAGGCGGGGGCGGGCTGGGACGGCGCCACCGGCTACGTGCAGCACCACCTGCCGCGCTCGTTCGCCAAGCCGTCACGCGTCTGTGTCTTTCTGTGCGGGCTGCCCGAGATGGAGAAAGCAGTGGCGGCTGCGCTACTCGAGCGCGGCGTCGGACCCGATCAAGTGCACCGGAACTGGTAGGGAGCGATGACGAGCACGCCGCTGCACGAGCTGATCATCGCCGACGACGACGCGGGCATCCGCGACATGCTGGCGCGCGCCTTCGCCAAGGACTTCCGCGTCAGCACCGCGAAGGACGGCCAGGAGGCGATCGCCTTGCTCGATCGCGGCCGCCCCGCTGCGGTGCTGGTCGACGAGATGATGCCTGGCGCCACCGGCACGCAGGTGCTCGAGCACGCCAAGACCTTGTTCCCGGACGTGCCGCGCCTGTTGATGACGGCGTCGAACGACACCGAACGCGCCATGGGCGCCATCAACCGCGGCGAGATCCACCGCTTCTACACCAAGCCGCTCAAGGTGCTGGAGGTGCGGCGCGCCGTGCTCGACCTGGTCGAGCGGGCGCACTCCGAAGAGGCGCTGCGCACCGAGCTGCGCGCGCTGCGCCTGCTCAAGGAGACCTCGCTGGCGCGAGGTTTCGTCACGCGCCTGTTGCTCCTCGGCGGCGCCACCGACCGCGGCGATCGGATCGAAGCCGCCGCGCGCACACGCAATTTCGTGGTCAACCGCGTGGCGACCGGCGCCGACATGCCGGCCGCGCTGATGGCGCAGGCCGCCGACCTGGTGGTGCTGCTGCGCGACGACACCATCGACGTGCGCGCGCTCGCGAACCTGGCGCACTCCATCGACGAGGCTACCGCGGTGGTCATCGTCGACGGTGCGCCCGACGTCATCCACGCGGTCGAAGCCCTCGAGGTCGGTGCGGTCGACTACATCGCGGCGCCCTACCCCGACGAGACGGCGCTGGCGCGCCGCCTCGAGCGCACCGCTGCGCGCCCGCGCTCCTTGCGCGACATGCGGCGCCTCACCTTCGATCTCATCGTCGCCAACCGCGAGCTGGCGATGGCACGCAAGCGCGCCGAGCAGGAGCACCTCAAGCTCCTGAACGCGATGATCCGCGCGCTCGAGGCGCGCGACTCCTACACGGCCGGCCACACCGATCGCGTCGCCGGCATCAGCGTGCGCTGCGGTCAGACGCTCGGCCTCGACGTGCTGCGCCAGGAGAACCTGCGCATGGGCGCGCTGTTGCACGACATCGGCAAGCTCGGCGTGCGCGACGACGTACTGCTCAAGCCCGGGCGGCTCACGCCCGTCGAGTTCGACATCATCAAGACGCACACCACCATCGGCGCCAACCTGCTGCGGGAGATCGAGCAGTTCCAGTGCATCCTGCCCATCGTGCGCGGGCACCACGAGAAGATCGACGGCACGGGCTATCCCGACAGCCTGGCGGGCGAGGCCATCTCGATGGAGGTGCGCATCGTGTCGGCGTCGGACGTGCTCGACGCGCTCACCTCGACCAGGCCGTATCGGCGCGGCTCGCAGCCGGAGGAGGCGTTCCAGATCATCGACGACGTCGTCGGCAAGCACCTGGACGCGCAGGTGGTGGGCGCGCTCAAGCAGCTCCATGCGGATGGCCGGCTGCTGGAGCTGTTGCAGGTGGACGGCGACAAGGCGGAGGGGCCGGCGCCGTATCGGTTCTGAGTTCGGGTCGTCAGGGGGAAGACATGCCTTCGATCGTGGTACGGGCCGTGCTGCTCGTCGTCGTCACGACGAGCGCGATCGCCGCGCGCGCGGGCGGGCAAGACGAGCCATTGCCGCCCGTCGAGGCGGTGCAGCCGCCGGAGGCGCCGGCCGAGACCGACGCCGCCGAGGATGCACCTGCGGCGCCACCCGAGGCCAGCGCCGAGCCGGTCGCTGCTCCGGAAGCGCCGGCTCCGCCGTCGCCGGCTGCTACCGCGAAGCCGGCGGCGCCTGCGCCTTCGTCCAGCGCGGGCGCCATGATCGGCGCAGGCCTCGGCGGCGTGGCCGGCCTGGTGGTCGCCGTCGCAGCCACCGTGGGCGTTGTTGCAGTGCTCGGCTCGACGCAGGTCAACCCGGCGATCGGCGGCCTCTTGTCGCTCGCGATGCCCATCTCTTGGCTGGTGTGCTCGGCCGGGCTCGCCGGCGTGGGGGCCTGGGCTGGCGGCGCCAGCGTGCTCGGCATCGTGCTCGCCAGCGTCGGTGCCGGCGTCTTGTTCCCTGTGGGCACCGTCGCCGGTGCTGTCGCCGGGGTCGCCGTCGGTTGGGGGGCAATGTCAGTAGGCGCCACTGGAGGCCCCTATGGACCGCCATCCATCGGCCTGGTGCTTGGTGCCCCCCTGGGCGCGCTCATTGGCGCAAGCGGCGGTGCGGCGCTCGGCGCTTTTGCCGGTGAGGCTATGAGCGGCGCCACCGTCGAGTAGGGTCGGCTGGTCCTCAGAGCGCCGGCTCGCGCGTCGTCGACACCACGATCGTGCCGGCGGTGGCCGCGTACGACACCGCGAGCGCGTCGGCCGAGAGCGCGGCAGGCGCGATGCGCGCCTCGTCGAGCGTGCCGCTGAAGCACCTGCTGGAAGCCGTGGTGTTGCCGCCAAAGTAGATGAACGACGACGGGTTCGGCCCATCGGTCGGCGGCCCCGAAAAGGTGATGACGGAGCCGAGCTGCGCACCGTCGACGTAGAAGCGCACGGTGCGCGCGCCGTTGTCGCGCACCATCGCGTAGTGGTGCCAGTCGTCGGTCGCGAGCGCGACGGCGGCCGTGCTCCACTGGTCGAAGCCGCTGCTCTCCCAATAGCCGCGCAGGCGCCCGCTGTTTTCGATGTTGAGGAAATACGCTTGCGAGGCGAAGTCGCCCGCGGCTTGAAAGAGCGTGTTCTCCCAGTTGCTCGCGGAGCCCAAGGCGGACAGGCGCCCCCAGATCTCGAGCGTCACACTACCGGTTATCCACAGGGCGCCTGGCGGGGTCACCTGTGGCCAGCCGCTGCTCGAGACGTTCACCGCCGCGCCTCGGCGCCCGTCGAGCGTCACGGACGGACCGCCAGCGGCGTCGGCCAACGGCACCGAGGCTGCGCTGTCCACGTTGGTCTCGAAGTGGAAGACACCAGCGTAGCCCGGCCACACCTGCGCCTGCGTGCCGGCGCACACGCCCGCGTCACCAAAGTAGACGAACACCTCGCTGTCGCCGATCGGCAGCGTAAGGCGCGTCCACAGGAGCGCGTCCGTCGTCGTGGTGGCTGCGCGCTCGACCTCGACCGGCAGCACCGTGCGTTGATCGTCCGCCACCACGCACGCGCGGTCGCGCGGCGCCGTGGCCGGGAACGAGCCGGCCGGCAGGGCCAGCCCGACCGGTGCGTCCACCGCCGCGAGGGCCGGCGAACGCAGGCCGACGCGCAGCCTCACCGGGAAGGACTCGTCCCACCACCTGCGGCACGCGCTCGAGCAGCCGTCGCGCTCGGCCACGTTGCCGTCGTCGCACTGCTCGCCGGCCTCGACGAGGTCGTTGCCGCACTCCGGCGGGGCCCCCGCGTCGGGCTCCGGCGCGCCGGCGTCGTCGGGCGCGGTTCCCGCATCGCCATCGTCCGGTCCCGCGTCGGCGCTGCTGGTGCCGGCGTCATCGGCAGCCGCGCCGGCGTCGTCGGCAGCCGCGCCGGCGTCGTCATCGGACCCACCGTCTGCTCCTGACCCGGACGGCGACTGGCAGATGCCCGTGGCGCATACCTGGTCCGCAGGGCAGTCGCCGTCGGCCCTGCACGCGTAGGTCACGCCGGGCACGACGCAGCCGCTCGCAGCGACGAGGCAGAACAGCACGGCGGGAAGTAGCCAACGCACCACGCAAGGGTAACGCCGTGCTCGGCCGCGCGATATGTGGCCTACTATCGCACGCGCGATCCGAGGGCCCACATGACGACGACGAATGCCGGCAGCGGCGACGCGAGGGGAAGGGGGACCGAGCGACGTGGGCGGGTCGGCGGCGTGGACGCGCGCGTCGCCGAGCTGCTCGGCGAGCTGCGCAGCCTCGGCAGCGAGCCGAACCGCCGCGGCATGGCGCGCTACGGCATCAACGTCGAGCGTGCCTTCGGCGCGTCGATAGCGGTGCTGCGCCCGATGGCGCGGCGCCTCGGCACCGACCACGAGCTGGCACTCGCGCTTTGGTCGAGCGGCTTCCACGAGGCGCGGCTGCTCGCCTGCTTCGTCGACGACCCCGCTGCCGTGAGTGCGCGCCAGATGGAGTCGTGGGCGCGCGACTTCGACTCCTGGGATCTCTGCGATCAGGCGTGCACCAGCCTGTTCGATCAGACGCGGCACGCCTGGTCCAAGGCGACGACGTGGGCGACGCGCGCGCACGAGTGGACCAAGCGCGGCGGTTTCGCGCTGATGGCGGGCCTGGCGTCGCACGACCAGCAGGCCGACGACCGAGCGTTCCTGCGGCTCTTGCCCTTGATCGAGCGCGGCGCCCTCGACGAGCGCAACTTCGTCAAGAAGGCGGTCAACTGGGCGCTGCGCAACATCGGCAAACGCAACGCGGCCTTGAACATCGCCGCGGTGGCGTGCGCGCGCCGCATCCTGGCGTCGGCCAACCGACGCGCGGGCGGCGAGCGCGGCGGACCGGCCGACGTTCGCGCGGCCCGCTTTGTCGCCAGCGACGCGTTGCGCGAGCTCACCTCGCCGGCGACCCGGGCGCGGCTCGAGCGCAGGAGCTTGCGAGTGCGAAAGCGCAGTGCGAACAAGCGCGCACCATGAAGCTGGTCGCCTCGTTGATGCCGTTCTGCCCGTTCGTGATCACCGCGTGCGCCGCGCCGGCGGCGGTCGACCAGCCCGCCAACCCTGTCGCGGCGGACGCGCCGTCGCCTGCTGCGCCAACCACGCGCTACCGCGTCGGCGACTTCGTCGTCTATCGCTACTCCGGCGGGTTCTCGCCCACGCCCGTCGTGCTGCGAGAGGAGGTGCGCGCACAGGAGGGGAACCGGCTGCGCATCGACGTGACCGCCACGCGCGGCGCCGAGGAGCTGCGCTGGATCCAGGTGCTGACCGACACGCCCGAGAACCAGCGCAACAACGTCATCGATGCGCTCTACGAGGTGAAGGACGGCACGCCGGTCAAGCTCGACAACCCCGACAACCGCGACGCCTTCCGTCTGTACCAGTGGACCCTGATCATGCCCGAGGGGCGCGCCACCGACGTCAAGCAAGCGCCGTGCGAGCGCGACATCGGCAGCGTGAAGTACGCATGCAGTTGCACGACGGGCAAGAACACCTGGCATGGGCGCGCCGTCGAATTCGAAGATGTCGAGTGCCCGGAGTTCCTCTGGACGCACGCCTCGGGGCGGTTTGGGGACGTCGCCGGCGGCGAGGACGTGCACCGCGCCGATGTGGTCGAGGTGGGGCGAAGGTCCGACGCGATCGCGACCACGCTGCTGCCGTAGCGGCGCCACAGCGCGGCGCACGGGCCACGCACGCTGCGCGCGCAGCCGGCGACCACCGACGCACGTGCCCGTGCCGCGCTGGTGGTACGGTGGCCTGGCTTGCGCGGGGGGGGGGGCATGGACATCCGATCGACGGTCGCACCCATCGTCGTGGCGGTGCTGCTCGCGAGCGCGAGCGCTGCCGACGAGCCACCAGCCGAGGCGACCCCGCCCGCGCCGGTCGCTGAAGCCCCAGCCGCGGCGCCCTCCGAGCCGGCGCCGCCGGCAGACGAGCCGGCACCGGCGCCACCGGAGCCAGCCCCCGCCCCTGCTGCGCCACCGTCGGCGAGCGAACAGACCGCGCCGCCATCGGCGCCCTCACCGCAGCCGCCAGCGGCACCCCAGACGCAACCACCGACGCTCTGGTTCGGCGGCATGGTGGGTGCCGCGATCGGCGCGCCCGTCGGCCTGGCGGTCGGCATCGGCGTCGACGTGGCCGCCATGGCCATCTTGCTGCAGTTCCCGGACGCGGCCATGGTCGTCGGCAACGCTGGTGGCGGCGCGCCCGTGCTGCTCGCCATCGTCGCGGCGGCCGCCGCGGGAGGTGCCGCCGGCGGCGCGTGGATCGGCGGCGCGGACTGGCTCGGCGCCCTGCTGGCCACGGTGGGCGCGGGCCTGGGAGCGGGCGGCGGACTGGTCGGCGGCCTCGTGCTTGGCGTCGTCCTGGGCGCGCTCCTCCTTGGTTCGCTCGTCGGCAACATCGAGGGCGGCATGCTGCTCGGAGCGCTCGGAGGCGGTGGCGTTGGCGCGCTCGTGGGGACGGCGGCGGGTGCTTCGCTCGGCGGCTTCTGCGACCTGCACAACCTCGGGGTCATCACCGGCGTCACCCCCGGCGGCGACGTCGAGTAACGGCCGCGACGCGACGACGGCGCTACCGCCCGCGCCGCACCGCCTGCACCGCGAGGCCGGCGGCGACCAGCAACGCCGGCAGTCCGTACAGCAGCAGGAACGCCACGCGCTCACGCGCGCTCGGCGTCAACAACAGCAGGTTGCCGCCGCGGCCGCGCGGGCGCGCTGCGATCTGCTGCTCGCGCTCGACCAGCCACAGCGCCGCGTTCTGCAGCAAGTCACGGTTGGCGCCGAGGCCGAGGCCGAGGTTCGACGCGCAGGTGACATCGCCGACCACAACCAGGCGCGCGCGCTCCTGCTCGGCCGCGAGCGCGAGCGTCACCGGCCCCGCCACGTCGGTGTCGTCCTTGACGGCGTCGGCCGACTCGGGCCCGGTCTCGCCCCACGCCTCCGCGCCGGTCTGCACCAGCGCGGTCGTCGACGCGGGCGTGCCGGGGTTCTCCGCCACCGAGCGCGCGCGCGGGAAGTGCGTCATGGCCGAGCCAAGGCGCCGCGTCACCGGATGCGCCGCGTAGGCCACGCCGGTCGCCGTCTCTTTGCCGCCGAGCATGGCGGCGAAGGCCGAGCCGTCCTGCACCACGTCGTCACCGAGCTGCACGCCGTAGCCGCCGAGCAGGCCCGCCAGGCCGCCGTCCTGCTTCGGCTCGACCAGCGCCAGCATGCGCCCGCCGCCCTCGAGGTAGCGGCGCAGCAGCTCGAGCTCCGCCGGTGAGAACGCCGTGCGCGCCCCCGCCACCACCACGGCGCCGGCGTCGTCGGGCACGCGGCCCGCGACCGCGAGCGGCAATGGCACCGGCTCGAGCCCTTCGTCGACGAGCGCGGCCTTCAGGCGCGACAGCCCGTGCATGCCCTCGTCGCCGAGCTCGAGCTCGCCGTGGCCGCTCGTCAGGTAGACGCGAGGCGCTGCCTCCGTCGTCACCGCGCGCACGGCCGCGAGCAACTGCGCCTCTTGATCGGGCGCGCCCGCCTGGAAACGCACCTTGCGTGCGCGCTCGCCCGCGCTGACGACGACGGGGGCGCCGGCCGCGCGCGCCGTGCTCGGATCTTGCGATGGCGCGACGCGCACCAGGCGCAGCTTGTCGGTGTGGCGCGCAAACGACGCCACCAACGCTTCGAGCTCGACCGCGGCGCGGTCCTGGCCCTCGAGATACGCGGTGACGAGCACGTCGCGGTCGAGCACGCGCGCCGCCGCGACGCTCGCTTCGGCGAGCGTGTTGCGCTTGGACGAGGTCACGTCCCAGGTGACGTCGAGGCGCGCGGCGCCGAGCTGCGCCAGGGCCGCCAGGCCGAGCAGCACCGCCACGTCGAGCGCGGGGCGCAGCCGCGGCCTGGCCGCGCCGCCGGTGCGCCAGCGCAGCGCGGTACCAAGCGCCACCAGCAGCAGGCCGACCACCAGCGGCAGCCGCGACAACCAGGACGCCGTGCCGAACAGCAAGAGCCCGAGCGTGGCGGCGGTGCCGAACAGCACCGCACCGACGACGAGCAGCACGCGCGGCAGCGCGCTCGGCGCGGCCATGGCGGAGGGCCCGCTCATGCGCGCCTCCGGCTCTCGACCAGCACCACGGCCACGGCCTCGAGCGCGACCGTGCCCACGACGAAGTAGAGCACGTCGCCGAGCGCGAGCACGCCGCGCACGCCGCGCTCGAGGTGCGTGGCGGGAGCCAGCCATGACAGCACCGCACCGCCAGCACCGGGCACGCCAGCACCCGCGCCACCGACGAACCACAGGCCGACCAAGAGCAGCGCGGTGACGAGCGCAGCCGCCGCCGGGCTGGCGGTGCCGGCCGAGACGGCCAGGCCGAGCGCGGCGTACAGCAAGCCCGTGGCGAAGACGCCGGCGATGCCGAGCAGCGCCTGGCCCCAGTCGACCACGCCGTCGCCCTCGACCACGGCGCGGCCGAGCAGCGACAACAGCGCTGGATAGACGAGCAAGAGCGCGCAGGCGACGGCGAGGAACAAGGCGAGCGACACCAGCTTGGCGCCGACGACCACGGTGGAGCGCACCGGCGCCGCCAACAGGAAGTCGAGCGTGCCGCGCTGCTGCTCCTCGGCGATGAGGCGCATGGTCAAGACCGGCACCACGAAGATCAGGAGCACCTGCGCGTGCAGCAGCGTTGAGCCGATCAAGAGATCGTTGAAGTCGAGCAGCGCCAGGATGGCCGGGTCGCCCACGGCCATGGCGCGCTGCTGCTGCACCTCGAAGCCGAGCAGCTCGAGCCAGAACAACAGCGCAGTGACGAGCGCGAAGGCGCCGAGCGCCACCCAAGCGAGCGGCGTGGCGAAGGTGGCGAGCAGCTCGCGCTTGAGGATGCCGCTGAAGGCACGCATCAGGCCGCCTCCAACAGGCCGAGCACGGTGGCCTCGAGGCCTTTGCCCTTGAGGACCTCGGTGCGCTCGTCGAGCACCAGCGCGCCGCGGCGCAACAGCAGCGCACGGTCGCAGACGGCGGCGACCTCGCTCACCACGTGCGTGCTCAACAGCACGGCGTGATCGACGCCGAGCTCGCGGACCAGCGAGCGCACCGCGGCCGCTTGCGCCGGGTCGAGGCCGGCGGTGGGCTCGTCGAGCAGCAGCACGGGTGGATCGCCCGCCAGCGCCTGCGCCAGCCCGACCCGTTGCTTCGTTCCTTTGGAAAGCGTCGCATTCACGTGTGAGCGCAGCTCGCCGAGCCCGCAGCGCTCGAGCAGGTGCGGCAGCTCGCGCGCGGGCGTCAGGCCGCGCAGCGACGCCGCGAAGGCGAGCTGCTCCTCGACGGTCAGCTCGGGGTGCAAGGGCGGCGTCTCGGGCAGCCAGCCGATCAGGCGCCGCGCCGCCAGGCTGGTCGAGGCGTGACCGCCGACCAGCGCGCGTCCGGCGGAGGGCGCGAGCGCGCCTGCCAGCATGCGCTGCGTGGTGCTCTTGCCCGCACCATTGTGGCCGAGGAAGCCGACCACCTCACCTTTGGCCACGGTGAAGCTGACGGCGCTGACGGCCTCGACGTCAGCGAAGCGGCGCGACAGCCCCTCGGCCACCAGCAGCGGCTCAGCCATCGGCCATGCGCGTGGCGCGCAGCGCGGCCAGACGGCGGCGCAGCGCCACCGCGCCGAGAAGCGCCGCGGCGGCGAAGGGGTCGCAAGGATCGCCGCCGCAGCCCGCCGCCGGGGCGGCCTCGACGACGACGGTGCGCGCCGGCGCGCCGCGGTCGGTCTGTTGCTGGGCGGTGAAAAGGTCGAGCGTGCCCTCTTCGCCGAGCACCTCGGCGGTCACCGTGGCCGGCCGGTCGTCGGGCGGCTCGCCCTCGGCGGGGAAGGACACCTGCACCTCGATGGCCAGGCCGGTGCTGGCCGACAGCGCCACGCGCTCGTCGGCGCGCCAGGAGAAGGCGAGCGGGCCCACCACCTCGACGTCGTTGGCGTAGGCGCGGCCCCACAGGCTCATGCGTCCGGTGTCGTCGGCGGACGCGGCCGAGACTGCCACCTCGTCGACGTCGCCGCCCTCGAGGGCCTGCACCTGGTAGGCGAGCAACTCGAGGCCGGGCGTGTCGAGCACCAGGCCGACGTCGCCGGCCGCGCTCGCCTCGGCGGTGAAGGTGGCGGGCGCGCCCGGCTCGACGGTGACGGTGGCCGGCGTGGCCTCGTCGGTGCGCACCTTGGAGGCGTGCAGGTCGAGCAGGTCGCCGCCGCAGCGGTCCACCGCCGACACCATCAGCGTCAGCTCGCGGTCGACCAAGAAGCCCCAGCCCTCGGCCGGCAAGCGCGCGTCGACCACGGTCGAGGCCGCGAGCAGGTCGCCGTCGACCAAGGTGGTAGCGCCCGGCACCGCCGCTTTGACGTCGATGGCGTCGATGACGGTGCCATCGGCGTCCGCCAGCTCGAGCGTGGTCTGGCCGGCCGCGGCGAAGGTCACTTGCGCCAGGCCGTCCTCGTCGGGCTCGTCCACGGTCACGAGCGCGCGGTCGCCGCTGCGCAGACGCGCGCCCTCCGCCAGCGGCGTGGCCACGTCGACGGGCGCGACGCTGACCTTGGTGCTCGAGCCGACCACCAGCGTGGCCGTGAAGACGGTGTCGGTCTCGGCCAGGAAGAGCGCGACGCCCTCCTTGCCCTCGACGCCCTCCGGCTGATCGTTTGCCGGGCAGGCGACCAGGCTCGGCGCGAGCGCGAACGCGAGCACCAGTGCGCGACCCGCGCGCACCTCAGGCGTCCCCGCTCTCGGGCCCGCCGTCGCCGTCGACGACCGGGGCGCCGTCGAGCACCGACAGGCCGGTCGGCTTGTCGGCGCCCTCGGGCTCGGCGATGCGCACCACGCTGATGACGCGCTCGTGCTCGTCGGCGTTCAAGATGCGCACGCCCTGCGTGTTCCTGCCGATCTCGCTCACCTCGTCGGTGGTGGTGCGGATCAAGGTGCCGCCGTCGGTGATGATCATGGCCTGATCGCCCGGCTTCACCTGGATGGCGGCAGCGACGCGGCCGTTTCGCTCCGTGGTCTTGATGGTGATGACGCCCTGGCCGGCGCGACCCTGCCGCGGGTACTCACCCTCGGCGGTGCGCTTGCCGTAGCCGCGCTCGGTGACGGTGAGCACCATGGTGCCGGGCTTCAGCACCTCCATCGACACCACCTCGTCCTTCTTGCCGCTCTCCTCGGTGAGCTTGATGCCGATGACGCCGACCGCGGCGCGGCCCATCGGCCGCACCTCATCTTCGAGGAAGCGGATCGACATGCCGTCGGCGGTGGTGAGGAACAGGTCGCTCTTGCCGTCGGTGATCTGCACCGCGATCAGCTCGTCGCCCGGCTCGATGCCACAGGCGATCAGGCCCGTGGAGCGCGGCGTGGCGTACTGCATCAGGTCGGTCTTCTTGACGGTGCCCGAGCGCGTGCAGGTGACGACGTAGGCCTCGCCGTCCTTGTCGGGGAACTTGCGTACCGGCAACACCGCGCGCACCTGCTCACCCTCGTCGAGCTGCACCAGGTTGATGATGGGCCGGCCGCGCGACTGGCCGCCCGCCTCCGGCACCTGGTGCACCTTGAGCCAGTAGACCTTGCCGGCCGAGGTGAAGGTCAAGAGGTGCGCGTGCGTCGAGGCGACGAACGCGTCACGGATGAAGTCCTCGTCTCGCGTCTTGGCCGCGCTCCGGCCCTTGCCACCGCGCCGCTGCGCCCGATAGGCGGAGAGCGGCGAGCGCTTGATGTAGCCGGCGTGCGAGATGGTCACCACCATCTCCTCCTCGACGATCAGGTCCTCGAGGTTGATCTCGTCGACGTCGGCCACGATCTGGGTGCGGCGCGGCACCGCGAACTTGGCGCGCAGGTCCTTGAGCTCGTTCTTGATCACCTGCATCAGCACGCGCAGGTCGCCCAGGATCTCGCGCAGCCGCGCGATCTCGGTGAGCAGCTCAGCCCCCTCCTCGAGCAGCTTGTCGCGCTCCAAGCCGACCAGGCGCGACAGCCGCATCTCGAGGATGGCCGCCGCCTGGATCTCGTCGAGCTGGGCGAAGCCCTGCTTGAGCCAGCCTTCGATCTGGCGGGTGGGCGCGTCGGTGAACAGCCCGAGCTTGGCAGCACCTACGAACTTCTCGGCCATCAGCTTGGCCTTGGCCTCGTCGGTGTCGCGCGAGCTGCGGATGATCTCGATGACGCGGTCGATGTCGTCGAGCGCGGTCACGAGTCCCGCGAGCACGTGGAAGCGCTTCTCGCACTCGTCCAATTCGAAGCGCGTCCGGCGCGTCACCACCTCGCGGCGGAAGTCGATGAAGCTCTGCAACAGCTCGCGCATCGCGAGCGTCTTCGGCTGCCCGTCGACGATGGCCAGCATGTTGACCGGGTAGGTGACCTCGAGCGGCGTGTGCTTGTAGAGCTGGTTGAGCACGATGTCGCCGATGGCGTCGCGCTTGAGATCGATGGCGATGCGCATGCCCTCGCGATCGCTCTCGTCCCGCAGCTCGGCGATGCCCTCGATGCGCTTGTCGCGCACCAGCTCGGCGATGCGCTCGACCAGCTTGGCCTTGTTCACCTGGAAGGGGATCTCATCGACGATGATCTGGGTGCGCTTGGCCTTCGCGTTGTCCTCGATGCGCGCCTTGCCGCGCAGCTTCAAGGAACCCTTGCCCGTGCCGTAATACGAGGCCACGCCGCCCTGACCGCACAACTGTCCCCCCGTGGGGAAGTCGGGGCCGGGCATGAGCGACAGCATGCGCTGGCCGGTGAGCTTCTCCTTGCCCTCGTACAGCTCCTCGACGAGCGCCAGCAGGCAGTCGATGACCTCGCCCAGGTTGTGCGGCGGGCAGCGCGTGGCCATCGCCACCGCGATGCCCTCGGAGCCGTTCACCAGCAGGTTGGGCACGCGCGCCGGCAGCACCGACGGCTCCTCGTGGCCGCCGTCGAAGTTGGGCACGAAGTCGGCGGTGTTCTTCTCGATGTCGCGCAGCAGCTCCTCGGCGAGCTTGGTCAGGCGCGACTCGGTGTAACGGTAGGCGGCGGCCGGGTCGCCGTCGACGGAGCCGAAGTTGCCCTGCCCGTCGATCAGCGTGGCGCCCATGTTCCACGGTTGCGCCAGGCGCACCAGCGCGTCGTAGACGGCCGCGTCGCCGTGCGGGTGGTACTTCTTGAGCACCTCGCCGACCACGCCGGCGCATTTGCTGTACTTCTTCGAGGACAAGAGGCCCTCGTCGTACATGGCGTAGAGGATGCGGCGGTGCACCGGCTTCAGGCCGTCGCGCACGTCGGGCAGCGCGCGCCCGATGATCACGCTCATCGAGTAGTCGCGGTAGGAGTCGCGCATCTCGTCGACGATGCTGCGCATCTCGACGTCGCGCCGGCCCTCGCCGCCGCCGTCGCCGCCTGCCTCGCCCCCGGAGCCGTGACCCGTGCCGTCGCCGCCCTTGTCGTGCTCGCTCATGGCGCCCGGGGTACCGGGATCGCCCAGGTGGGTCAACGCGGGGTCAACGCAGGAAGAGATCAGCGCGAACGCCACTTGACGTCGTGGCGCGCCTCGCATGCCGCGCGCGGCGGCGCGCCCCCAACAGCACCATCGCCCAGGGCGCGAGCGCCGCGGGCGTGGCGGCGCAGCCGCCGTCACCACCGCCGTTGTCGGCGTTGCCGCTGCCGCTCTCGTCGCCGCCAGCGGCGATCACCAGGTCGGCGCACTGGTAGTACGTCGAGGTGCCGAACAAGCTCGGCACCGGGTCGTCGGGGTTGCCGTTCATCACCTGGACCAACTGCAGCGTGCAGCCGTCGCACGGCGTCTCGGGCAAGGTGACGTCGAGCGACCACAGGTTGCCCGTGCCGGTGTTGCCGGCGCCGCCCGAGGGATCGGCGATGTCGGCCAGCACGTTGGCATCGAAGTCGCTCTGATCGGCGCCGTCATCGTCGAAGGAGACGCGGAAGCGGCCGGTGTGGCCGACGGTCTCGCGCCAGCGCACGGTGACGACGGCGCCGGGCGCGAAGGTGCCGGACGAGGGGCCGCGCGCCGGGTCGCTCTCCGAGACGGCGCAGCCCGCGTTGGCGCGCGTGCCGTCGCCGCCGCCGCCGCACGGGCACCACTTGTTCTGCCCGTCGTTGCTGCGCGGCGTGGGCGCTTCGAGCTCGATGTGAGCCGCCGCGGGTGCCGCCGCCAGCGCGACCATGACGAGCGGGTGGAGCGCGAACCTCATCGCGCAGCTCCCGCGACGCGGCGGCGGCGCAGCGCGAGCAGCGACGGCAGGCCCACCAGCAGCGCCGGCGACGTGCCGCCGCAGCCCTGGCACCCTCCGCCTTCGCCCTCGCCTTCCCCTTCGCCCTCGGCCGGCTCACCTTCGCCTTCACCCTCGCCCGGCTCACCCTCGCCTTCCCCCTCGCCCGGCTCACCTTCCCCCTCGCCTTCCCCTTCCCCTTCGCCTTCCCCCTCGCCTTCGCCCTCCCCTTCCCCCTCGCTGCCGTCGCCGATCACCAGGTTGGCGCACTGGTAGTAGGTCGAGGTGCCAAACAGGCTCGGCACCGGATCGGCGGTGTTGCCGTTCATCACCTGCACCATCTGCAGCGTGCAGTTGGTGCACGGCGTGCTCGGCAGCGTGACGTCGACGGCCCAGTTGCCGCCGTTGCCGGTGTTGCCGGCGCCGCCCGAGGGGTCGGCCATGTCGAGCAGGATGTTGTCGTCGAAGTCAGCCTGGTCGGCGCCGTCGGGGTCAAAGGAGATGCGGAAGCGTCCGGTATGGCCCACGGTCTCGCGCCAGCGCACCGTGACGGTGGCGCCGGGCGCGAAGGTGGTGCTGGTGCTGCCGCGATCGGGGTCGCTCGACTCGATGGCGCAGCCGGCGTTGTTGCGCGTGCCGTCGCCGCCGCCGCCGCAGGGGCACCACTTGTTCTGGCCGTCGTTGAAGCGGGGCGTGGGCGAGTCGAGTTGGATGTGCGCCAAAGCCGTGTCGGCAAGGAGGGCGGTACCGGCGAGCAGCGCGGGCAGCGCAAGCACGAGGGCGTGGCGCAGGGTGGTCGGCATCGTGGTGCTCCCAGTCGGCGAGTGGTTGCAGGTGCGCAAAGGTGGGCTCCGAGGTGCGGAATCGCGCCGTAGGTGCTTGGATGCGGCTGCGGCGGTCTCGTCGCTCGCTCGGGGATCCTGGTCCGGGGCCTTGGCGGTAGAGTGCCGCCACCGAGAAGGGGAGGGAGCCATGGGTCAGGTGCTGCCGCGCAGGATGGTTGGTGCATTCGCGGATCGACGGTTGGTGGTGGCCGCCACGCTCATCGGCGGCGTGCTGGCGACGAGCGCCGGCGGAGCCAGCGCCGAGGAGCCAGCGCCACCAGCGGCCGCTCCGCCGGCCGCCGCGCCCGCCACGGCGGCTCCGCCAGTCGATCCGCTCGCCGAGCCGCGCGACCTGATCGAGCACGCGCCCAACACCAAGGAGAACCTGCGTCGCGCCATCGCCTTGTATGAAGAGCGCCTGGGCGACGCGAGCCTGCCCGCGCAGAAGCGCGCCGACGGCTGGGCAGACGCCTCGCGCGCGTGGCTGCGCCTGGGCGACGTCGAGACCGTCGAGGCCAAGAAGATCGAGGCCTACACGGCCGGGCGCGCCGCGGCCAAGAAGGGCCTGGCGGCGGTGCCAAACCACGTCGAGTCGTTGTTCTGGGACATGGCCAACCTCGCAACCACCGGGCGCACGCGCGGCGTGATGAACTCGCTGTTCATGCTGCCCGAGCTGCGCAAGGGCCTGCAGCGCTGCCTCGAGCTCGATCGCAACCACAAGCTCTGCAAGCAGACGCTGGCCGACGTCGACCATGCGGTGCCCGGCATCGCCGGCGGCAGCGACGAGCGCGCCGAGCAGGCCTACCTGGAGCTGCTCAAGCGCGATCCCGGCCTGACCTCGGCCATGTTCAACCTGGCCAAGCTCTACCGCGATCAGGGCAAGAAGGAGGAGGCGCGCCGCTGGGCGACCCAGGCGCGCGACGCCAAGAGCCCCTCGAGCCCGAACGACTGGAAGAAGTTCGACCGAAATGACGCGAGCCAGCTTCTGAAGGAGCTCGACAAGTGACGAGCGCCGGGCGCGCGACGCGAGCACCGGCATGAAGGTCCATCGCAAAATCGGCTGCGGCTGCGTTGCCCGCCTGCGGTGCTCGCTCACCTCCACGAGGAGGATGTCGCTTCGCTCCTCGGCGGGCGCCTTGCCTCGCTCGATTTTGCGATGTCCCTTGAGGGCCGGCGCGCTCGGCGCGCTCCTGTTGTTCGCCGGCTGTGGCACCACCTCCACCGTCACCGCGCCGGTCCGACCGCGGGCCGACCTGCCGGCCTTGCCGCCCGTCGACGACGATGAGCCGCCGCGCGACGTCTCGCCCGAGGCCTACCGCGCCGTGCTCGAGGCCGAGCTGAAGATGCAGGGCGGCGACCTGGCGGGCGGCGTGGCGTTGTTGCGTGAGGCCGCGCTGCAAGACCCCGCGTCTTCCTACCTGCGCGTGCGGCTGGCCGAGGCGTGCCTCGAAGGCGGCGACGTCGAGCAAGCCAAGGATGCCGCGGAGGAGGCGCTGCGCTTGGCGCCGAAGTCGGTGGCGGCGCTGCTGGTGCTGGCTCACACGCAGCGGCTGGCCGGCGACGGCGAGGCCGCCGAGCGCACGCTGGCGCGCCTGCTGGCCATCGACGCCGCCCACCGCGACGGCTCGCTGCTGCTGGCCGAGCTGCGCGTCGAGCGCGGCGACGTGCGCGGCGCCGAGCACGTGATCGAGGCGCTGATGGAGCGCGAGCCGGGCGCGGTCGACGGCTACATCGCGCTCGCGCGCGTGTTCGCCGAGCGCGGCGACGTCGAGCGCGCCTTTCGCCACGCCGACCGTGCGCTGGCCCGCGAGAGCGACGACCCGGACGCGCTCGGCCTCAAGCTGACGTTGCTGTTCGCGCGCGGCGACTTCACGGCCGCGCTGCCGGTGGCGCGCGCGCTCGCCGCCGCCGCGGGCGACGGCGCGCTGGTGCGGCGCGACCTGTTGGCGGCGCACGCGCTCGCCGGCGACCTGGTGGGCGCCGATCAGCTCGCCGCCGCCTGGCTCGACGACGACGGCTCGGAGGACATGCGCCTCTTGGTGTCGTCGTCGTGGGAGCGCGCCGGCGAGCTCGAGCGCGCAACGCGTGCGCTCGAACCGGCCGGTGGCGCGCGCTCGCCCCGCCTCGCCGCCGAGCGCGGCCACGCGCTCTTGGTGCAGCGCCGCCCCGGCGACGCGGCGGACGCCACCTGCCCGCTGGTCGGCGCCCCGGCCACGCCGGAGGTGGCCGGCTACCTGCTCGAGAGCTGCGTGCGCGCGCTGTTGCGCGCCGGCCGCGCGCCCGACGCCGCGGCTCGCCTGACGCCGCTGTTGGCCTCCGCGGGCGCGCCGCTGCTCGAGACGCTGGCGGCGGCGGCCAAGG
>JACOUT010000007.1:2673-143423 GCA_016177705.1 Deltaproteobacteria bacterium | reverse complement strand
GAGGGTGAAGGCGAGGGTGAAGGCGAGGGTGAAGGCGAGGGTGAAGGCGAGGGTGAAGGCGAGGGTGAAGGCGAGGGTGAAGGCGAGGGCGAGCTGCAGCCGCGCCTGGAGGACTGCCCTGGCAACAACCTCGGCGTAATGACCGCGACGGCGGTCACGCGACTCAACCACGAGGCGTTCGGCACCCTGCTGCTCGACACCGGCTTTCAGACGGTGCCGACGTCGATCGCGTTCGGCGACGCCACGTTCGAGATCCTCGACGGCAACGGTTCCTTCCGACTCGAGGGTGGGGGGCTCGTGCTCGACCAGGCGGTGGACATCGAGATCGTGCGCACCGGGAGCGCCGCCACGCGCACCGTCCCAGTCCGCGTCCACGTCGTCGACGCGAGCGCAATGAAGCGCATGACCCAGGCGAGCTGGGGCAGCGCGTCGTCGTGGGAGACCGGCGAGCCGTCGGGCGGCACCTCCCCGCCGACCGCCTCGGATCCCGTGTACGTCACCGACCTGGTGACCGCCGGCAACCTCAGCGCTGCGGTGCAGGTCGCCAGCCTGCGCGTCGAGAGCGGCGCGAGCCTGCGCATCGCGCTGAGCGGCACGCTGACCGTGCAGGGCGACGTGGTCGTTGGCGGCACCGTTAGCGTTCAGAACACCGGCACGCCGGTGATGTACACGCCCGGCACGCTGGTCGCGGGCGCGAAGGTCGCGGGCGAGATCGATCGCCTCGGGCTCAACGGCGCCGTCACGCTCGATGGCAGAGCGAGGATCGACGGTCTCTACGTCGCGACGTCGGGCGGCAGCATCGATCTGGCGGACCACCGCCTCACCATCGCCGGCGCCAACGCCATCAGCGGTTTTTTCCAGGGCTTCACGCTCGGCGGCCCGAGCGCCTGCCTCGACGCCGATGCGATCCCGACCAGCTACATGGGCCAGGGCTCCTGGGACAGCGGCAAGACCATCTTTCGACCGGTCTTCGGCCCAGCGTCGATGACGTTTCCTGCGTCGTCGAACAGTGGTCACACGACCGTGGTGACGCGCGATGTCGAGGTGGCGCTCTCCCTCGACGGCGGCAGCGGGAGCTATCTCGGGCGCCTCGAGCTGCCCGCCGCCGGCAACGTGGCCAATCTCGTCGGACCGGGCTTCCTCGCGACAGTGCGAGCGGCGCGGCCCCTCGGAGGGTTGACGGACGTCGTCGAGATCGGGCACCTCGAGCTCGATGCCGGATCCAGCGCCACGAGCCCTCTGCTGTGCTCGAACGACTGCGTCGTGAACGGCGGGGGCCCGTGCCCCTCCGGTTGCTGAGTCACGGGCCTCGGCACCGCTTCGCGCAGCGACGGAGCAGCGGTTCACTGGTGACGCGCGCGCGCGCGTCACCCTCCTTGCCGGCGAGCAACGCGCGCAGCTCCTCGGCGCACTGGTGCGGGCACTTCATCACCAGCGCAAAGTCCTCGTCGAGGCTGGGCGGTGCGTTCGGCACCACCACCGGCGGTGTCTCGGCAGCGACGTGGTGCGGCGCAGTCGGCTCGACGTGCGGCACGTCGTGGGGGGGCTTGGGCTTCTTGCCCGTCCGCGGCGGCTCTGCGCGCTTCGCGGCGCGGGTGCCGGCGTCCTGCTCACCCGCGACGCCCGCGTCGGCCGCGGCGACGACTGCCGGCGCCGCGCCGGCATCGAGCGGCGCATGGCTCGGCGTCGACCCCGCATCCGCCGCGGCGCCGGCGTAATCGCGACGGTCATCGACGGCGGCGGGCGCCACCGACGATGGCCACGCGAGCACGATGACCAACGTCGCGACGCCGAGCGCGCCGGCCGCGAGCGCCCAGGCCGCCCGAGGACGGCTCGGCGTTGCCAGGCGCACCGCCGCAGCGGTGCCGGCCTCGTCGTTGGACGACGGCGCGACCGGCGCCGGCAGCGTCGGTTCCGTCGCCGACAGCGGCGGCTGCAGCATGGACGGGCGCGGATCGATCGGGCCGGGTGACGGCGCGGACGGCGAGGTCGCCCACTGATCGGTGCCGCTGCCGATGGGGCTCGGACCCGCGCGCAACGGCAGCGTGACCTCGACGACGGCCGCGCCGTCCGGCGCGCGCAACTGCGCGTGGCGCGCCACCAGCTCCCGCAGCGTGGCGGCTCGCGCCTGGTAGAGCGAACGCATCAGCTCGCGAAGCTGCTGCTTGCCCGCGCGCGGCGCATGGAGCGTGCGTAGCTCGGCCAACGCCGACGCCAGCTCCTCGCAGGTGGCGAAGCGCGCGCCCATGCGCGGCGCCAGCGCGCGATCGAGCACCTCGCAGATCTGCTCGGGCAGCGTGTGGTAGCGCTCGGGGCGATAGCCGCCGCTGCCGACCACCTGCCAGATCTGGTGGGCGTTCTTGTCGCCGTAGAACCGTTCACCGAGCAAGAGCTCGGTGAGCGTGACCGCGGCCGAGAACTGGTCGGCGCGCCCATCGACATCGTCACCGCGGGCCTGCTCGGGCGCCATGTAGGCCACCTTGCCCATCACCAGCCGCGTCTCGGTGTGCTCCTGCTTGAGCGCGCTCTCGGCCAGGCCGAAGTCGATCAGCTTGACCTCGCCGTCGTAGCCGACCATCACGTTGGCCGGCGAGACGTCGCGGTGCACGATGTGCAGCGGCTCGCCGGTGATCGGGCTCTTGAGCGCGTGGGCAAAGGCGAGCGCGTCGAGCAGCGCCTCCACGACGTAGAACGCGATACCCCAGTCGAGGTGCTGCTTGGCCTCGCGCAGGTCGTGCACCAAGTCGCGCAGGTTGACGCCCGGCACGTACTCCATGGCCAGGCAGTGGTCGGCGCCGACGCGCAGCGCTTCGTACACCTGGCAGATGTGCGCATGGTTGAGCTGCACGGCGACGCGCGCCTCGTCGAGGAAGCGCGACACGTACTCGCGGTTCTCGGCGAGGTCGCCGCGGATGGTCTTGACCACGCACAGCCGATCGACGTCGGCGAGCATACGGCGCTTGGCTAGGAACACCTCGCCCATGCCGCCGCGGCCGAAGCTGGTGAGCAACAGGTAGGGGCCGAAGGTGCGCGGGAAGCCGTCGACGTGCGAGCCGACCATGCGCGCAGGATAGGCGCAGGCCTGCGGGCCGCGCTAGCCTGCCGACGTGTGCAGGTCCGCCCGCTTCGCTGTCGCCGTCATGAGCGTTATCTCCGTCGCCACGCCGGCGCTCGCCGCGGGGGAGCGCATGTCGGTGCTGCCGCTGCGGATCGAGCGGCTCCAATTGAACGACGTCAACCGGCTCAACCAAATGGTGCGCCAGCGCGCCGAGATGCGCGGCGGCTTCGCTGTGGAGGAGGAGCGCGCCACCAACGAGATCGTCGAGGCCGCGCTCCGGCTCGGCCTCGACTGCGACATCAACGACGTCGCCTGTGCCACCCGCATCGGCAAGCTCGCCGACGTGCCGTGGGTCTTGCTCGGCGCCGCGGTGGGCGACGTGCGCGGCAGAATCGGCCTCGATCTGCGCGTGGTCGACGTCGCCAAGGGCGCGCAACTGCGCCGCGTCAGCGGCCTGGTGCCCGTCGACCTCGACGCGCAAGTGGCGGCGTTCGATGGGTTGTTGGCCGCGCTCTTCTCAACATCGCCGCAGCCGACGCTCGCCGTGGTGACGACGCCGACGGGCGCCGACGTGGTGGTGAACGGGCAGGCGCGCGGCACCACGCCGCTCGGCGCGCCCATCGACGGCCTCGCGCCCGGCGAGCACGTCGTCTCGGTGCGCAAGAAGGGCTTCTTGCCCAAGGACCAGCTCGTGCACCTGAGCGAAGGCGAGCTGGCCGACCTCGGCGTCACCTTGGCCGTCGACCCGGAGGCGATGAGCACGGGGCCGACGCCGCTCGAGGTCGCCGTGCCCTTCACGGCGGCCGGCGTGTCCGCGCTCATCGGCACAGGCGGCGCCGTCGCGCTCGGCGTCGGGCTCTTGCCGTGGTTCGCGCACGAGGGCCACGCGGCGGACTTCGCGGCCGCGGAGGGCGATCGCTCCTCGCCCGGCTATCCGGATGCGGTGCGTGCGGCCCGCGCGGGCATGGATCGCGAGGCCGCGGCGTGGTCGGAGTGGGGCCAGCCGAGCGTCGTCGTCGGCAGCGCGCTCCTCGGCGTGGGCGCAGCGGCCACGGCGGCCGGTATCTGGTGGGGCATGGTGGTGCTTGGCCGCGCCGAGGAGGCGGCGGTCCCCGCACCTCAGAACGGGAACCAGTAGACCTCGCTCGCGATCGACCCTTCGAACGGCGCCCCTGCCTCCATGCCGGCTGCACTCAGCGTCAAGGTGCCCGCGAGCAGCAGCCCGAGCAGCTCGTTGGCGCCGGTGGCGGGGACGAAGCGCACCAGGTAGCCGATGGCCTGATCGCCATCGAGCGTGATGGTGCCCTCGGCGAGCTGCACCTCGTCGCACTCGACCGCAGCGGCGACGATGCTCTCGTCGGGCATGGCGGCGAACACCTGCAGCACCGCGCGCCCGGGCTGCTCGGGGTGGGCGCCGGTGCGCGAGCCGACGGCGGTGGGCGTGATGGCGGTGCCGCGCACCGTGCCGCCGAGCGTGCCGCTGCCGGTGTTGAAGATGTCGTCGTTGGTGATGGTGCCCCAGGTGGTCGCGAACGTGACGTCGACGTCGCCGATCAGTTCGAAGCAGAACGCATCGCGCAGCGGATCGGTGACGGGCGCGAGCCCGGCGTCGAGCACGGCGGTGACGGAGGCGCGCCGACCGTCGACGAAGGCGCGCACGTCGTCGATGGCGGTGTGCGTCTCGAGTGACACCAGCGGCACGATCAAGGCCTCCATGCGATCGATCTCGGCGGTGAGCGCCGCTTCGTCCCACGCCTCGTCGAGCAGGCGCGCCATCTCGCTTTCGTAGCGCTCGCGTCCCTCCGGCAGGTCGAGCAAGCGGCGCGCCAGCACGCCGACGGTGGTGACCGCGGGCGGGGGCGCGCCGTCGGGGCCGTTGACGAACGTTTGGTCGATGCCCCACGGCAGGAAGTGGAGCGTGCCGGTGGTCGGATCGTCGTAGAGGTAGAAGTTGTTGGTGTTGCCACCGTAGCCGTCCCAGTGGGCGATCAGGGACTCGGTGGCCCACAGGGTAACGAAGCCGTCGAGGTCGATCTGCGCCTCGAGCTGGTCGATCAGCTCGTCGTCGGGCGCTTCGGCGGCCAGGCGAACCGCCTCGAGGTGCGCCTTGTCGACTACCTCCTTGTTGGTCTTCTTCTCGAAGGTACCGGTCCAACCCGTGCGGAAGTCCGACAAGGTGCCCTCCCACAGATCGCCGGTGTCGTCGTCGAAGGCGCGGCCGATCAGGTGCCGGTCCATGCTCTCGACGTGGGTGTACAGCCCGAGGTCGACGCCGTTCACCGTCACGTGCGCGAAGTTGCAGCGCGGCGCGGGCACGCCCGCCGCGGCGAACACGCCGTAGCCGAGGCATTGGCGGATGGCCGAGGGATCCTGCACGTTGTTGTTGAGCGTCAGCCGCGACAGGTCGTGCAGGCGCCGCCCGCCGACGAACTCGTCGAACTTGATCTTGAGGGAGGGCTTGTCGGCGTTGAGCGAGCCGAGGAAGCCCTTCTTGCGCACGCCGACGTCGGTCATGGTCTCACCGTCGACGGTGACGCTGGCCGTGAAGTAGCTGAAGGGATCCGCGAACGGTTGCGCCAGGCAATCGCCGCCGAAGATGTCGACGATGGAGCGCGACTGAAAGCGCAGCGTGTCCCAATCGGCTGCGGCGAGCTCGATGTCGACCAGAAGGACGTGGTCGGGCTCGAACAGCACGTCCGAGGTATCGGGGTCGGGGACGGGATCGGGGTCCGGCGGCGGCACGGCCGGGTCGACGGGGCAGGCGGCGAGCGCTCCGACGAGCGAGACGGACAGCACGAGCAGGAGTGACCGGGGACGCATCGCCGCTCATTGTACCGGCGAACGACCGGGCGCGCTCGCCGCACGGCGGTGCTAACCTGACCTCGTGTCCGGCAAGCCCACGCCCGCGGCGGCGCTCGACGCCATCCTCGACCTGACGGCGGGGCAACTCGCGCTCTTGGCCGACGCCGCCAAGAGGCCCGACGTCGATCTCGGCGGCGTGGCGCGCACCTCGTTCGACCTGCTGCTCAAGGGCATCAAGGCGAACGTGGCGCCCTTGACCAAGGACCCGGCGGTGCCGGCCGAGACGCGCGCGCGCATCGAGCGCGTGGTCGGCGCCGTCGAGGCGTGGGAGCGCAGCACGGTGGCGCTCGGTCACCACCTGATCGCCGTCGCCGAGGGGTGGCAGTGCCGCTCCTGTGGTGGCGACGTCGCGCGCACCGCCGCGGTCTCGGGAGTGGCGCTCGGCAAGTCGCTGATCAAGCTCGAGCTGGTGTGCGCCGAGTGCGGCGCGCGCTCGGCGCCGACCCCCAAGGGCCGCAAGGTCTTCGAAGAGAAGTTCGGCCACCTCGTCGTCGCCGGCTGGAACCCGGAGGCCAACGGCTTCCAGTGGGATCGGCGATGACCCTCACTGGCCTCGGCAACAAGCTGCTACGGCGCGTAGGGCTGACGACCTCCGCCGAGAGCGTGCAACCCGGAACGACGCCGAAGACGAACGGCGTCGAGCAGGGTGGTGCCGTCGGCAACGTCGCCGGCACTGTCGAGCTGCCGACCGTCGAGGACGCGCACCTGCGCGCGCTCGGCATCGACAAGACCCGCAAGGAGGGCCCGGCCGAGCTCGGGCACTCGCGCATCCTCGACGTGCTCGGCGCCGACCGCTTCGCGCCCGTCAAGGCCGTGCAGGTCGACGGCAAGGTGGCGTGGTTCAACTTCGCGCTCGCGCGTGAGCTCGGCTTCGCCGTCGAGGGCGACGCCATGACGCCCGAGCTGCACCAGCGCATCCTGCAGGCGCTCGCCTACCGCGCGCTCGCGCCGGGCGAGGACGCCGGCGGCAAGAACGTCGTCGAGCTGTACGCCGACCGCTATGGCGGCACCGGCATCGGCAACAACGAAGGAGCAGGGCGCGCCGCCTTCCTTCCCTGGGGCAACCTCAACATCAAGGGCGTGGGCCGAACGTCGCTGGCAAAGATCACCGAGGCGCAGGACTTCCACCACGCGCACGGCGGCGCGCCGATGCGCGAAGGCCTGATCGAGGCGGCCTGGGGCGAGGTCGGCAGCAACCTGTTCTCGCGCGGCTCGTCGCGCATCCTGGCCATCATCGACACCGGCGACTTCACGCAGTGGCAGAACGGCTCCAAGGAGAAGCGCGCGCTCATCGTGCGAGCCAGCCATCAGTTACGGCCGGCGCACGTGCTCAAGGGCTACGACCAGGGCGGCGACTTTTCCGAGCGCGTGTTCGTCTCGATGGCCAAAGAGCTCGGCATGCTCGTCGAGAAACCCGGCAAAGCCGGCGCCGAGCCCGATCTGCCGGCCACCATGAAGAAGCTGATCGGGCAGCACGCCAGGACGCAGGCCGAACAGCAGCGTTGGCGCATCGTGCACGGCGCCATCAGCACCGGCAACATGCAGATCGACGGCGCGCAGCTCGACCTCGCCACCATGTCGACGCAGCCGCGCACGGCGGACATCAAGACCATCAAGCAGGGCGGCTCCTTCTTCGGCGAGATCGACGAGCGCGCTTCGGAGCTGGCGCGGCTCTATGGTGCGCTGCGCTCGAGCCTCGGCAAGGACGCGGCCAAGCGCGCGCCGCCCATCGACGTCGGCGCCGAGCTTGCCAGCGCGTACAAGCGTGAGCTGACGCGGCAGATGGTGGACGCCACCGGCCTCAAGCCCTCGATGGGCGAGGTGCTGCTGAGCGAGCAGCCCGCCGCGTGCGAGCGGCTGAGCAAGGCCGTCCAGTCGCTCGCCCGCATGGGCAACGGCGGCGATCTGCTCGCCGACAAGCGCGTGGTCGACGACGCCGTCGTCGACGTCTTCAACGCGCTGCGAGGCTACCCCTCGCTGCTGCTCGAGGGCGAGGCGCCGCGCGAGGCGCGCGTGGCCAAGGTGCTCGAGCTGTTGCGGCCGAACGTGCTCGGCTCGACGCAGAAGAAGGAGCAGACGCTCGCCAAGGTGCAGCAGCTCGCCGTGGAGCTGGTCGACGCGCTCGACGCCGTCTACGCGGCAGCGGCGGCCAAGCTCGACGGCCACTACGACTCGAAGGAGGCCATGCAGCGCTCGATCGCGCAGCGCGCCGCCTTCGAGAACGAGCCCATCGAGGCGCTCTACAAGGCGCCGGCCCATGAGCTGTTCGATCGGGTGGTCGACGAGTTCGGCAGGACCGGTGACGCCAAGCTGCTCACCGAGGCCATCGACAAGCTCGCCGCCTCGTCGGTGCGCAGCTTCGAGGCGCTGCTCGAGCTCGGCGGCAAAGGCGCCATCGAGGGCGGCATCGAGATCGAGCGACGCACCATCGACGGCATCGACCACGCAGTGCGCGCCTTCGACGACGGCAAGCGGCGCGTGCACCTGTCGATGCCACTCACCGGCGATGAGGCGTCGGGCTTCGTGCTCGCCACGCTGCCGGGCGCGCCGCGGCTGTCCAAGGCCGACGTCGAGGCGATGCGCTACCGCTTCACCGTCGACGGCTGGCAGACCACGCAAGAGGTGCAGGCGCGCCTCGGCGTCGACGAGCACGGCCGCCCCGCCATCACCTTCGACATCCCGGTCATCAAGGGCGCGGCGGGACGGCTCGAGGGCGTGTTCCACGTCGAGGCCGGCCAGGGCTTCTGGATCAAGGACGGCGCCTCCAACTTCCGTGGCTACACCTTCGCCGTGCCCGACAAGCAAGAGGCGGCGGCGCTTGCCAAGGGCCTTGCGGGCTGAGCGCGCGTCGCTATCTCGGCGCCATGCGCGTGCGATCGTGGAACATCAACGGCCTGCGCGCCGCCATGAAGAAGGGCTTGCCGGAGTGGCTGGCGTCGACGCGCCCCGACCTCGTCGGGCTGCAAGAGGTGCGCGCGCAAGCCGACCAGATCACCGACGAGCTGGCGGCGCTCGCGCCGTGGTCGGTCCACCTCTCGTGCGCCGAGCGCAAGGGCTACTCGGGCACGGCGCTGGTGTCGCGCGCGGCGCCCGACGCGGTGACGACGTCGATCGGCGACGACGCGATGGACGCCGAGGGCCGCGTGCAGTTGGCACGCTTCGGCCGGCTGCACGTGGTCAACGTCTACGTGCCGAACGGCAACGGGCGTGAGCGCGACAATTCTCGCGTGCCCTTCAAGCTCTCCTTTCAACGCCGCTTGTTTGACGTGCTCGCGCCGCTGGTGAAGCGCGGCGAGCGCGTGCTGGTGATGGGCGACATCAACACGGCGCCGCAGGCCATCGACCTGGCGCGCCCCAAGGAGAACGCCAAGACCAGCGGCTTCTTGCCTGAGGAGCGCGACGAGGTGGCGCGTTGGCTTGCCGCCGGCTGGGTCGACACCTTCCGCGCCTTCGAGCCGGGGCCCGGTCACTACTCGTGGTGGTCGGCGCGCTTCGGCGTGCGTGAGAAGAACATCGGTTGGCGCATCGACCTGGCCTTGGCCTCGCCCGCGCTGGTGCCGTTCGTGCGCGCTGCGGTCATCGAGCGCGAGGTGCGTGGCTCGGACCACGCGCCCATCGGCGTCGACCTCGACGACGCAGTGCTGCGCTGAACGTGCCTACTTGGCGCTCTGTTTGCGCTGCGCGCGCTCGAGCGAGTCGAGCACTGTCAGATCCTTTTCGACCTTGAGCTGCGCGCTCACCGCGCTCTTGGCGGCGGCCGACTTCAGCTCGCCGAGCGCGATGGCGACGTAGTAGCGCACCTTGGCCGAGGGCTCGCTCTTGAGGCTTTGCACCAGCGCGGCCTCGGCGGCGGTCGCGTCGACCGTGCAGAGCGCGAACGCGATCGCCTCGCGCACGGGCTCGGGGTTGGCCTTGGCGTCGTTCAACAGCGGCGCCAGGCGCGCGGCGGCGTCCTTCGGCTTGACCGCGCGCACGCCCGCGAGCGCGTTGATGCGTGCTTCCGGCTTGGCCTTGACGTCGACGGCGCGGTCGAGGATCGGCCCGCCGGCGTTCTTCTTCTTGAGCGCGGCGACGATCGCCTCGCGCAGCTCTTCGCCCATCACCTGCAGCCCGGCGAGCAGCTCGTCGAGCGCCTGCGGCCGCGCATCGGTAGCCAGCTCCGCGGCGCGCCGGATGCGCTCCTTCTCGGGCACGGCGTTGTCGGTGAGGCTCGGGGCGGCGGGCTTGACCATGTCGGCACCTGCTTCGCCCGCCGGCATAGCATGCGAAGCACACGCCGTGAGCAGCGCAATCACCGCCAGGCTGCGGCGCATGGTCACTGCTGCGCGAGCGGCTGGTAGCGGTTGCCCTTGAAGCCGTCGGTGATGAAGCCGGGCTTCTCACCGTCGCGCGCGTTGATGGCGTTCACGCTCGACTGGATGTCCTGGATGCTCTTGCCGCCCATGACGCCGTCGAGCATGGCGAGCGAGGAGCGCTCGACGTCGCCCCAGTTGAGCAGGCGCTGCGAGGCCACGATGTCGAGGTTGCCCTGGGTCTTGTTGCGCGCCTGGCGCATGTCGTCGATGTAGAGGTTGGTGGTGCAGCCCGCGAACATCATGAGCTGGTAGTTGTTCGACATGGCGCCGGCCTTCTTGACGTCGTTCTTGCCGAGCGCGTAGTGGCCGTCCTCGTAGGGCTTGCCGATGACGTAGTTGCCGGCCGCGCTCTTGTCCGCGTCGAAGTCGGGCCCGGAGCCGCGGCGGCCGTGGCCGGAGTAGAGGATCAGGTCGTCGCCCTTCATGCCCTTGGAGAACTGCTCCTTGGCGTTCGGCGAGTCGCGGTCGATGAGGCGCACCAACGCCTTCACGGGCTTGCCCTCGTGCTGAAACTCCTTGGTGTAGTAGGTCGCGGACCGATCGATGGTCGCAGGGTCGAAGCCCTTCTCCTTCAGTTGCGCGTCGGTCAGGTTGGCGACGTCGAGCTTGTCGAAGCCGCGCTGCTGCAAGCCCTCGAGCACGGTGCGGCGCGCCGGCAGGTCCCAGCCGTCCTCGTCGAAGCCGACCGCCATGGTAGTCTGCATCACGCCGTCTTTGAACATCTGGTCGTACTCGGGGTACTGCACGCCGTTGACCGGCGCCTGGCGGTTCACCTTCGGCGCGGCGTCGAGCGCCTTCATGGTGGCGTCGTCGAGCACACCGGTCTGGGGCAGCGGCGGCTTGCGATCGGCCTGGAACTGCTTGACCGCGGTCTCGGTCTCGGCGCCGAAGTCGCTGTCGGCGCCGTGCTTGGGCAGGTCGTAGCCGGCGCGGATGAGCTTCTCCTGCGCGGCCTTCACCTCGGGGCCCTTGGCGCCGCGCGCGAGCCCGGTCGGAGCGTCCGGCGCGTAGAGCCCGTCGACCTTCGCCTGGTCGACGGGGCCGCCCGGCATCGCCGGGTCCTTCTTGAGCGCCGCCAGCACCGCGCTCGGCTTCTTGTCGCTGATGGTGTGACGGCTGCCGTCCTTGTCGAGGTCATCGACCGCGCTGAACAGCTTGTTCAGCTCACCGGTGCCCTCGACCTTGCCGTCCTTGTTGGTGTCGGCGCCCTGCAGCAGCTTCTTGCCGTCGACGCCCGCCTGCTTGAGCCGGTTCAGCGTCTCCTGGTCGTCGGTCTTGATGCCGGCCTTGTGCTGCTCGCGGAATTGGCTGCGGGTGACGGTCACGGTGCCTCCCAAGGCTCAGGCCAACGTTATCGGACGAATGTGGGATCCTGTTGCCGTTGCGCTCACACTGACATCGTCCCACATGTCGGTGCGCGCCCCAAGACGGTCAGCCGCTGCGGGCGCTCCTTCGCGCGGCCTCGAGCGCCGCGCCCCACGAGGCCAGCTCGGGTGGCGGCGCGCCGTGCTCGAGCATGGCCGTGCCGAACTGCAGCGCCTCGCCGTAGAGCGCCTTGTGCGCGCCGGCCTCGCCCTGGTCGCCGAGCAGGAAGCTCTTGACCAGGAGCTTGAGCAGGTCGTGCGCGGCGCCGCCGCACGCGGCGTCGGTGAGCGCTGCGCTCGGCAGATCGAGCGTCAGGCCGCCCGCGCCCGTCGTGTCGCGCACGAAGGCCTTGACGCTCTTGACGTGCTCGGCGCGGTGCACGCGGTGCTCGGTGTTGGCCTCGTGCTCGGGCGTGAAGAAGCCCCACGGGTGCGTCGACACCTCGCCGCAGCCGTGCGCGGACAACAAAAGCGCGCGCGCGCCGTCTTTCACGGGCGGCAGCTTGTCGCCGTCCCATGCCTGGTAGCGCACGCTCGTCGGCAGCCATTGCTTGAGCGCCTTGAGCTGCGCGGCCACGGCGTCGTCACCCGGTCGGAAGTAGACCGTCACCGGATGCGCCTCGATGCGCGCGCGCTCCTCGCGAGTCAGGCCGACCAGCTCGTTGATCGGTCGGTCGAGCGTGCGGCCGGCGATGCGCTCGGGCTTCGGATCGATCAGCTTGGAGGTGATGCCGTGCAGCGGCGCAGCGCCGGCCTTCGGCTCGGGCGGGGCGTCGAGGAATGCCTTCAGGTAGGCGCGCAGCGTGCGCTCGTCATCGCCGAGCAGGCGCGCGCCGAGCGCGAGCACGTCGGCACCGCGCCGCTTGCCCTCGACGACCGCCCACAGGTTGTCGCCGTACACCGGGGGAGCGATGCGCGGCTGGTCGGCGAAGGCGTGCAGGTTGGCGACGTCGAGCGCGCCCAGGCCGTTGCCGCAAAAGCACACCACGCAATCGACCTTGCCCTGCTCTTTGAGCTCGAGCGCGGCGTGCGTCGACACGCCGTAGTTCATGCGCTCGCCCGCCTTGGGCGCGATGATGATGACCTCGCCGACGCCGAGCGCCTTGAGCGCGGCCGCGGTCGCCTCGGCCTTGCCGTAGCCGCCGTGATCGGCGCTGACCGCGATGCGCAGCTGCGAGAGGTCGCGGTGCACGGGTGCGTCGAGGTAGCCGGCCAGGTCGATCGACGGCAGCGGCGCCATCAGCGGCACGGTGATGCCGATGCCGGTGGTGCGCTTGGCGCCCGCGTCGACGACAGTGGAGCCGACGCCGGCGGCCTTGAGCGCGGCGAGCGCAGCGCCTTCGGACGCCGTGGCGGCTTGGTCGAACGCGAGCTGCGCCGCGAGCGGCATGCTGGTCGGCAGGCCGCCGCCGACGGTGACGGTTGGTTCGATCGTGGCCGTAGTCGTCTGCTGGCCGCGCTGCAGCTCCTTGGCCGCCTGCCGCAGCGCATCAGCCTGCTCGTGCTGGAGGTTGACGCCGCCCGTTTTGCCCGGTTGCCGGCTGTGGACGTGCTCGGTCTGGCTGCGCCGCCGCCGAGCTATCTGGCCGGTGCCCGTTCGGACGCGCTGCACCGAGCGAGGGTAGCAGATCACGGTGCCCTGAGATCACACTGGCGCACGTGCCAATCGAGGGCCGCTCGCGCTACAGAGCCGCATGGCCGCTGCCGCCAATCCCGCCAATCCCGCCGAGCCCATCGCCGAGACCACGCTCCTGCTCAACTACCTGGACGCACGCGTGCGCAAGGACACGCTGCCGCCCGGCTTCACGGGTCGCGTGTGCGTGGGCGTCAAGGACCGCGCGCGCGGCGGCGCGGTGCGCTGGTGGATCGCCGACTTCACCGACAAGGCGCGCACCTTCTTCGCGGCCGACCGGCCGCGCGAGTATGGCGTGGCGGTCGGGCTCGACGAGCACGGCGCGCGCGCCATGCTCGGCCTGCCGGTCACGGGCACGCCGATGCAGCTCGTCACCGGCGACCGCGCGCTCTTGCTCAAGTTCGTGCGGCGCTACCTACGCGACGTGTCGCCGCTGCAGAGCCGCATCGGCGCCATGAGCAAGCCCTCGTCGACCTCGAGCACGCGGGGGCGGCGATGAAGATCCGCCAAGGCCCGCTGCCGCAGACCAAC
This sequence comes from Deltaproteobacteria bacterium, assembly GCA_016177705.1. Classification (GTDB taxonomy): domain Bacteria; phylum Myxococcota; class UBA727; order UBA727; family VGSZ01; genus JACOUT01. The sequence goes on along the minus strand of JACOUT010000007.1, from coordinate 129,620 downwards.
GTCGGCAAGGCGGCACAGTCGCTGGTCGACAAGCTCGCCAAGACCGACGCGAGCGCGCCCACCACGGGGCTCAAGCAGCACCTCGCCGGCATCGCCGACGACGAGACGCTCGACCTGCGCCGCTCCGAGCTGCTCGACGCCGCGGTGCTCGCGCTGGCACAGCTCTCCGAGCCCAAGGCCGTCATCGATCAGGTGGTCGCCGAGGTGGCGGCCGCGCTCAAGAAGACGCCCGAGGAGGTCGCCGATCGGCTCAAGGCCACGGTGGCGACGTCGTTCGAGGCGCTCGCGAGCCAGCCGACCGTCAGCGAGGAGCAGCTCAACCGCGCCATGCGCGGCCCCGAGGAGCGGCTCAACGTCCCGTCGGTCGAGCACAACCGCACTGCCAACCCCTTCGGTCAGCTGCGCGACCTGCCGAAGGAGGAGTACCGCCGCGTGCTCGGCGAGCTGGCCGCCGAGGTCAAGCAGCAGTGGGGCGAGCAGAGCCTGAACGAGCCGGTGGTCAACTACTTCATCAAGCGCTTCGCCGAGCTGACCGGCGTCAACGTGGTGCGCGCCGACTCGGTGGCCGCGCTGTTGCGCGACTTCGGCGACGCCTTCCGCGCGCTGTTCGAGCGCGAGATGCCCATCACGCTGGTCGCCGGCGGCAACCCGGTCGACCAACAAGCGGTGCGCGACCTGATGAAGGGCGTGTACGACGAGCTCGAGGCGCGCGGCCTCGACAAGCGCGTCGCGCAGGTTGGCCGCTTCAAGACCGGCGGCGCGCACGACGCCACCTTCTCCGTGCTCGAGCGGTCCAAGGAGATCGACCGCATCGGCCTGGCGTCACCGAGCAAGGAGCTCCTGACCAACGACGTCCACTCGGTGGTCAACAAGCCGCTGTTGTTCGGCAAGACGCTCGGCGACGAGAGCTGGCTGACGCGCGAGCTGGCGCGCCGCGGCGTCGCCATCGTGCTCGGCGGCGACGCGCAATCGATCGACGAGGCCAAGGACGTACTGGCGCGAAACCCGAGCCACACCTTCATCCTCGAGGGCTTCAACGCCAACACCAAGGAGCTGGCCGGGGTGCCGGGCGCCACCTACCTGGCGGAGGCGCGCACCAAGCCGGTCGAGGCGGGCCGCAAGATCGGCGCCATGATCGCCGACCTGCTCGCGGCCGAGCAGCGCGACCTGCTCGCCGACCCGCTGCTCAAGGCGGCCTTCCAGATGTCGTCGGGGCAGCTCGCCGACGCCGTCAACCACCTGCAGCAGAACGCGGCGCAGAACCGCATCGTGCGCATCATCACCGCGGTGGGCAATCGGCTCGAGCGCGCCGGCGTGCCCTCGCAGGAGATCTGGGGCGAGGTGTCGCGGCTGTCGGCCGAGCTGGCGTCGCGCACCGTCGGCGTCGACAACTTCAAGGACAACGCGCTCTGGCAGAAGCTGGCGCGCGAGGCCTTCGAGGCGACCGGCGGCAAGGTGCGCCAGCTGGTCGACGACGCCTCCATCGACGTCTACTTCGCCTCGTGGGCCGGTATCCAGAAGAAGCCCGAGAAGCCGAGCTACTTCGAGGAGAACACCGGCGCGATGCCGAGCGAGCCGCAGCGCTTCGACTACAAGGCGCCGCACACCATGCTCGACCTGAACAAGTACGCGTATATCAGGCTCGACAAGCCGATCGCGGACATGCTCAAGGCGGCCGTCACCGGCGACCCGACCACGCGGCCCGAGGTGTTCTTGGGCAGCGAGGCCGAGCTGCACGCCTACTACAAGGACAAGGGCTTCTCGACCTCGTACAACGCCTTCGACAGCAACGGCACGCAGTACCTGATGTTCCAACGCGGCGACGTGGTGAAGCCGGTGCTGTTCGGCATCGACTCGCCGGCGCGGCTGACGCAGGTGTCGGCGCTGCTCGAGCACGCCGGCGTCGACACCAGCAAGATGATCGTGCGCGGCAAGCTCGAGGAGGTGCGGCAGCGCTCGCAGAACGCGCTCGAGACCGCGCTGCGCGCGCTCGATCGCCCCATCGCGGGCGTGGTCGTCAACAACACGGCGGAGACGGCGGCGGCGCTCGCGGCCGCGGCAGGCGTGTCGCCGAACGACGTGCGCACCACCGGCACGCAGACGGTCGGGCCCTTCCGCTTCGACGTGCTCGAGGTGAAGGCCAAGGGCTCGGACAAGCCGCAGGTGATCCTCGCCTTCAAGCCCGCCTACGGCGAGCTGACGCAAGACCTGGTCAACGCCACGCTCAGCGTCGGCGCCCGGAACTTCTTGATGGGCGGCGCCGCCGGCTCGCTCGTCGACAAGGACGGCGAGTTCGGCGGCATGCACCGCGTCACCCAGATCCAGTACGGCGACAAGGTGGTCGACCTCGCCAAGGCCGGCCTCGACCTGATGGGCGCCATCCCCGGCGTCACGCAGGACGGCGTCACCAACGTGTTCCACCCCTCGCCCGTTTTGCAGGGGCAGGCGTGGGCCAAGGAGACGCGCGGCAAGCACCCCAAGGCCGACGTCGATCAGGAGACCGCGGCCGCGCTGTTCGCGCTCACCGAAGCCAAGCGCCCGCGCGGCGCCAACGAACAGCTCCGGCCGGGCGACGCGGTGGTGGAAGGGCAGATCTTCGTCTCCACCATGCTGCACCAAAGCGACGTGGTGGGCCGCGGCTACCTCGAGCTCGGCACCGTCGACAAAAACTACTCGCCGAACGTCAAAGCGAACGTCACGGCGTGGCTCGCCGAGCTGGGCGTCGGCGCGGCCAAGACCGGCGACGGCGCGTGGCACGACGTCAAGGGCGCCAAGGCCGGTCGGTTGGCGACGCAAGAGAGCAAGGTCGACGTCTCGCGCGTCGCCGTGCCGCTCAAGGACATGTCGTCGATCGGCACCAGCAACGAGTACAGCCACATCGATCAGTTCAAGGGCCAGAAGCGCTGCATCGTCATCGACACGCACGATCCGTCGATGAAGGACAAGGCGCTGCTCGAGAAGATGCTGTCGCGGCTCGACGAGTCGCAATACTGGATCGTGGCGTCGCAGACCGACCCGAGCCACGGTGAGCTGTTGCGCCTGGCCGAGAAGCTCGGCTTCGAGTCGCTGTTGTTGACCTCGCGCGAGGCCGCGCAGCACGACGCCATCCTGGGCACGCCCACCTTCACCATGTTCTTCGACGACGCCAAGGGCATCGAGGCGGCGAAGGGTGAGCTGACCACCAAGGGCACCAACTACGAGTGGGAGGAGAACGACGCGCAGCACTGGCGTATCGTGGTCGGCGACGTCAAGCTGACCGAGACCCCGCCCGACAATGAGCTGCACACTTCGCGTCTCTCCTCGGAACGCGACGCCCAGAAGGCCGGCGACGTCATCCGCGACGAGCTCGACACCAAGCGCGCGCTCGTGGAGGACGGGCTCGCCGGCTTCGCCAAGGGCAGCTACGCCGCGCACGCGGGCGAGACGCCCTTCGAGCTGTCGGTGCGCTTCGGCCTCACCGACCCGCGCTCGGCGTTGGTCAACGCGCTGCTCCCCTCGCTGCGCATGCTCACCGCCGAGGCGCTCACCCGCGCCGGCAAGAAGGACGACGTCTCGGCGGCGTCGGCCAAGGAGCTCGGCGCCTTGGTCGCCGCGCTCGCCGCCACGCCTGGCTCCGATCCGGCGGCCGCGCTGGTCGCGGCCGTGCTCAAGGCCAAGGACGGCTGGCCCGACAACGCGCCCGTCGCCGACAAGCTGGCCGCGCTCAAGAAGGTCGCCGCCGGCGTCGAGCAGCAGGCCGGCGCGCACAAGGGCTCGGCCGGCGCCGCCGCGCTCGCGGGTGCCGCGCATGCCGCGGGCGCGCTCGAGCTCGATCACGCGCTCGCCAAGCACAACCCTTCGCTCAAGGCGGGCGTGCCGCTCGCCGAGGGTGACATCGTCAAGCTGCGCGACGGCCCCGAGCGCAAGGCGCCCAACATGGTGTCGCCCGCCTTCATCAAGGAGGCGCTCGGCGGCAGGAAGCCGTTCTTGATCACGGGCGCCTCGGCCAAGAGCTGGCCGATGATGTCGGCCGCCGATCGCGCGCACATCGTCAAGATGCTGCAGGTGCTCGCCAAGGTGCTCGACCCGGCCAAGGTCTCGATCTGGACCGGCACCACCGCCTTCGGCGTCGAGAAGTACGCGCAGCAGATCTTCGCGGACGCCGGCTTTCAGCTGATGGGCATCGGCACTGAGAACACGCTCAAGGATCTGAAGGACGTGGCGCCGCAGCTCACCGACGTCATGCTGCTCGGGATCAATTGGTTCGGCAAGAGCAGGCCCGTCATCAAGATGGTGGAGGACCTCGGCGGCGACGTGCTCGCGGTCGGCGGCGGCGCCATCCTGCTGGCCGAGATCATGGTCAGCGTCGCTATGGGCGCGCGCACGCACGTGATGTCGGGCATCGAGCTGTCGGGTGCGGGCGTGAAGGAGCAGCTCAACCAGTTGCTCAAGTCGTGCGACAAGCTGGTCAAGGCGCACGGCGACAAGCTGGCGCCGGCGACCAAGAACGCGCTCGAGGCCAAGCTGACGGCCGCGCGTGGCGTGGTTGGCGGCGACGATCCCGCCGCCATGGCCAAGGCCTTCGAGGAGCTGGCGGCGACGACGCGCGCCATGGGCGAGGAGCTCTCCACCCGCAAGGTGGTGGCGCCCGCCATGCCGAGCGGCATCGTCGCCTCCACCGAGCTGGCGCCCGACCTGAAGGCGCTCGCGTTCGATGCCATCGGGCCGCTGCTCGAGCGCCTCGGCGTCAACCCGTCCGCAATCAAGCCCGAGATGCTGAGCAACAAGGTGACGCCCGAGCTGTTGCAGCAGGTGATCGACGTCAGCAAGGAGACCGCGTCGATGGCGCGCTATCAGACTGGGCAGGGGCAGACTGGGCAGGGGCAGACTGTCCAGGGGCAGACGGGCCAGGGCACGGCGTCACCGTAGCGGACGGTCGAGGGAGGCAGCATGGCGGTCGCGGACGGCAACTTCGAGACGTACTACCAGGCGCTGCGCACGCGCTTCGCGGGCAAGGACGCGACGCGCCTGCCCGGGCGACTCAAGGGCACCATCACGTTCCTGTTTCGCGAGCACGGCGCGGTCGCCGATCGCCTGACGCTGCGCTTCTCCGACGAGGGCGTGCACGTCGACGCCGTCACGCGCCTGCACGAGGGCGAGGCCACCGCCATCGTGCGCTGCACGCTGGCGGACTGGATCGCCTTCTTCGAGAACAACGACACCACGCGCATGGACGAGATCGACTTCTTCGGCGACGCGCAGCTGATCGAGGCGCTGCCGACCCTGGCCGCGCAGAAGACCTCGCCGCTGCACGCCCGCCTCGCTTCACGCAGCACGCACTGACCCAAGGGCACCTGGCACCACGCCACCGGAGAGAACCATGCCGATCGGGATCAAGGACACGCTCCCCCACGTCAACAAGCTCAAGGGCACGCTCACGACGGAGATCGGCAAGCTCAAGCTCGATCCCGACCAGAACGTCGCCGCCGTGCAGGTGGCGCAGACCGCCAAGGCCGTCGTCGACGCCTACTTGAAGGGCGCGGGGCAAGAGGGCCTGGTGCCGCCCTCGGTGCGGCGCGAGATGACCGCGACCGCGCTGCAGACGGTGGCGCGCGAGCTGACCGCGTCGGCGGCCACGCTGGCCGCGACCGTGGGCGCCGCCGCTACCGTGGCGCGCGCCGGTAAGCGCGAGGTCGACGGCATGGTGGCGCGCCTGTCGCAGTTCAACCCGACCGCCGAGGTGTGGAAGGGCGCGCACCTGGCGGGCGCCGATCAGCTCGCCGAGGCCCTCTCGGGCCTGGCGTCGTTCGCTGCCGTCGCCAACCACGGCCACTCCTACCACTACGGTCTGTCGGCGCTCGACACCGCGGGTCCGTCGCCGAGCGGCCTGGGCGCGCCGGTGCTCGATCAGAGCGCGTCGTCGCGCGAGGCGCAGACGGGCGCCAAGGTGCGCATCCGCGCGAATCACCTGCCGCTCGACGTGCTGCAGGAGCTGGCGGCTACCGGCGACCCCATCGCGCGCAACAACCTGGTGCGCGCGCACGCCGAGACCGCGAACGGCGTGTACGCCACGCTGTCGATGCTCGCCTCCAAGGATCTACCCAAGGCCGGCGCGGGCTTCGTCGAGGGCATGCGCAAGCACCAGGATCCGCTGACGGCGACGGCGCCGAGCTTCTCGCTGTCGAAGAACGTCGACTTCACGCTCGAGTCCGCCGGCGCGCAGCTCTCGGCCATCTGGCACGCCTTCGACAACGGCGCCCCCGGTGCGCTCGACAAAGCGCTCAAGGACAACCCGCTCGGCAAGCAGTTCCTGGTCGCGGCGCAGCTCGGCTTCGTCAAGAACCAGCTCGTCGGTGAGGACCGCTACCAAGGCAACTACAAGCACGCGGACGAGCTGTCGCCCGAGACGCTGGTGCGCAACCTGCCGACGGCGCTCGCCGCCATCGAGGGCCTGCGCACCGCCAACCGCAGCGCCGCGGCCGTGTTCTCCGGCGACGCCTCGTCGCAAGGCGCGATCAGCGCGAGCGGCTTCGATCAGCAGCTCTTGCTCGAGGCGGGCGCGCAGTGGGCCATGCAAGCGAAGGACGTCAACGTGCGCCAGGAGATCTTCGCCAACGTGTGCGCCACCGAGGCGGCGCAGACGCTGGGCGAGATGCTGTCGGGCGGCAACGCCACCCACGGCAGGAACGTCGCCGGCAAGGTGCAGTCGGTGCTGCGCGACATCGCGCTCGACTCCGCGCAGGAATACACCAAGGCGGGTGGCGGCGGCGCCTCGGCCAGCACCTTGGTCGGCGTCAAGCACGGCGGCGAGCTGCTCAAGGCCATGCACGACGGCAAGCCGCCGCGCACCGACGCCGAGTGGCAGCAGCGCGCGCTCGACATCGCCTCGCGCATCTCGCTGCAAGACGTGGCCGACATCGCCGCCAAGTTCTTCGGCCGCGACGCGCTGCCGAAGGAATTGCAGGACGGCAACGCGCTGCGCGCCAAGCTGACCGAGCTGAACAAGGGCGACGACTGGTTCGTCGGCCACGTCGCGGGCGTCGCCTACGAAGGCGGCGCGCCCAAGCTGACCAACGGTCAACCGACGCAGGAGCGCTTGCATCCGTCGCGCGAGGAGCTGAAGGCCGCGGGCAAGAAGCCGCTCGACGCCGGCGAGATGCAAGACGCGCTCGCGCTCTTCTTCGCCGCCAACACTGGCTGGAAGCAGCAGACCGAGCGCAAGGACGCGAGCCGCGTCGACTCGTCGCTGCGCGGCGGCGTGTTCGACAACTACGCCAACCTGGGCGCCGGCAAGGGCGACTCGCTCACGGCGATCTACAACCTGCTCAAGGACGCGTGGGAGCTTCTGACCAAGGCCGAGAAGCTCGCGCCCGCGGCGACGTCGGCGTGATCGCGTCCGGCACGGGAGGGTGAGGCGTGGCCGACACGGTCCTGATCATCACGCACTCCAACGACGAGCCGGCGGGCATGGTGGTCGAGGCGGTCAAAGCGCGCGGCCACGACGCTGTGCGCTTCGACACCGACCGCTTCCCCACCGAGCTCGGCCTGGTGCTGGCGCAGGGCACCGATCGCCCGCCCTCGTACCTGTTCGTCGAAGGCGATCGCAGGGTCGAGCTGACGACGGTGAAGAGCGTCTGGTATCGCCGCTTTTATAGTGCCCGCCTGCCGCCCGAGCTGGACGAGCGCTACGTCAGCTACAGCAAGCTCGAGATCCGCACGCTGTTGTCGAGCCTGTTCGCCGCGCTGCCGAACGCGCGCTGGATCGACCCCATCGACCGCGTCCACCGCGCGCACCACAAGGTGCCGCAGCTCGAGCTGGCCAAGCAGGCCGGCTTCACCGTGCCCGACACGCTCGCCACCAACGACCCCGCGGCTGCGCGCGCCTTCTTCGAGGCGCACCAGGGCAAGGTGGTGACCAAGATGCTCAACGCCATCTCGTTTACCGACGACGGCAGCGAGCAGATGGTGTTCACCTCCAAGGTGAACGAGCAGCACCTCGAGGAGCTGGACGGCCTGCGCTACTGCCCGGCGGTGTTCCAGGAGCTGGTCGACAAGGAGGTCGAGCTGCGCGTCGCCGTCGTCGGCAGCAAGCTGTTCATCGCCTCCGTCGACAGCAAGGGCGGCGCCGGCGAGGTCGACTGGCGGCGCGGTGGCGATCTCGCCTACCACTTCACGCCGGACACGTTGCCGCCCGACGTGGTCGCGTGTGTGCATCGACTGATGGCCCTGTACGGACTCAGCTACGGCTCGCTCGACATCATCCGCCGGCCCGACGGCAAGCACGTCTTCCTCGAGGTCAATTCGGCCGGTGAGTGGGCGTGGCTGCAGCAGATGGTCGGCCTACCCATTCACGAGGCACTGGCCGACGAGCTGACGCGCGCGGTCTGACACAGCACGGCGGCGCGTGCCCGCGCGTCGACGACCTGTGCCAGACTGCACGCGCATCGTCGCGTTGGAGGATCCGATGGTCGGTCCCGTTCGTCAGGCAACCGGTAGCGTCAACGTCGCCACCTTCGACCCGAACCAACCGCCGCCCTACCTGCGCGCGCTCTTGCTCGCGAACCCGAACCTGGCGCGCGACCTGGTCGCCGACCCCGGCTTGCGCGCGTTGCTCGACGGAAACCGCGCGAGCCTGGTGCAGTTCGAGAAGCCGCCGCCGGGCACGGTGGCCGACCACGTCACCTGGAGCACCTGGTGTCACGCCACCACCATCGTGCCGCCGGCGGTGCGCGACGAGGAGTACATCGTCGTCGTCGCCCGCGGCAGCGCGTACCAGAACGCGGGCCAGGTGCAGTTGCCGTTGCAGGGCGGCGGCACGGCGACCTCGGATGGCCGCATCGTCTGGATCGGCAAGACCAAAGACCTGCTCGCGAGCGCGCAGCCCGACAACGATCCGCACTATCCGGGCTCGATGACGGTCGACGTGGTGCTCGACGTCGTGGGCCGCGCCGGGGAGCAGCTCGAGCTGTGCTACGCGCGCATCAAGCCCGACGCGCAAGGGCGCGTGCATCGAAACCAGTCGGGCTGGCCCGACTCCTTCCGCGGTGTGTTCGGCGGCTACTCGGGCCGCGAGCTCGACCTGACGCTCGCCGGTGGCCGCAACCAGACGGTGGACGCGCCCGACGGACTGTCGACGCGGTCGGCCGGGCGCTTGGTGTAGTCAGTCCTCGAGCGCGCCGAGCGCGCGCAGGTGGCCGCCGCTCGCGAACCACGCGTGCACCGCCGGCCGGGTGCGCAGCAGCGCGGCCGGGTCGACGTGGAACAGCGCATAGGACTCGGCGAACGACTCGTGGCTCGAGGCGTTGCCGTAGTCGGTCGGCGCCGGCAGCCCCGCGAGCGCACCGAGGTACGCCTCCACCACTGGGCTGCGATCGGACAAGCGGTTGCCCTCGGCGATGAGCGCGCCCGCGCGCCCACCCGCCTTCTCGGCGGCGCAGTAGGCGCGGCGCGCCGCGGCCTGCTCGAACGCGTGCCCGATCTCGTGGACGATGGCGTGCACCACGGCGCTCCTCGGCGCTGCCGGATCGCCGACGAAGCGGAAGCGGTCGGCGCGCACGCCCGAGGAGTAGAGGTAGATGACGGCGCGGCAGCCCTTCATCTCATAGAGTGCGGCGCGGCTCTCGTCGCCGTTGCGTGCGCGCCCCTCGCGATCCCACACGATGCGACGCACCAGCTCGAGCTCGGCGGGCGCGAGCAGCTCGAGCGACTCGGTGAGTGCGCGCCGCTCGGTCTCGTGCCACGTGCCCGGCAGGCGGCCGCGTAGCTTGAAACGATCGCGGATGCCCTCCTCGCTCAGCGCTTTGTCGTCCTGGTCCCTTCCACCGCGTGGCGGCGAGATGACGCGCACGTCGCCATCGATCCCCTGCAGCACCGTCACGGGCACCGAGCCCTTGCCCGCGACACGCACACGCACGTCGGTTTCTCCGCCGCGCTCGCCGCCTGCAAGGGCGAGCCACAGCGCACCGCGCTCCGGCAGGCCGAGCTTGCGCAGCCCCGCCTCGTCGGGTGCGATCGCGTGCTCCTTGCCATCGGCGTCGATCCAGACGAGGGCGCGTCCGGCGAGCCGCGGGGCCAGCTCGGCGCTGAGCGCTCGGTCGCGCGCCGGCGGCAACGGCTGATGGCGCAGCTCACGGGCGTCGTAGAAGAGGTGCGCGCGCCCGCAGGAAAGCGCCAGCATCGCCAACAGCAAGTGCACGAGCGCGCGGCCGACCGCTGCGCGCCCTACCCTCGAGGAGCGCCGTGTGCGCCACTTCATCCGACGCAGCATAGCGCGCGCCACACCACAGCGAGGGAGGCGCGCTAACATCGCGGCAGGAGCACTCATGCGCATTGGTCCCCTCGCCTTCGTCGCCACCCTGGTCACGACCGCCCCGGCGATCGCTTGGCCGAGCTTCAACAACCACATCCCGAACGCCGAAGCGGCCGGTGGCTGCGACCTGTGCCATGGCGGTGGCGGGCTCACCTCCTTCGGCGCCCAGTCCAAGGAGGTGCAGGTCAACGGCGTGTCCTGGTCCCGGCTCTTCTGCCAGGACGCCGACGGCGACGGACAGATCAACGGTCAGGAGCTGGGCGACCCTTGCGGTCATTGGCGGCGCGGAGAAGAGCCGCCGCGCACCACCGCGCTGAGCTCACCGAGCGACGAGGCGGACATCTCGACCACGCCCGACGTCGGCTGCGAGAGCGGCGAGGCGTCGCCCGCCGACTGCGACGGCACCGACATCGATGACATCGGCGACGACGGCTGCTCCGCGTTCGGCGCCGGTGCCGCGACTCCCTTCGGACTGCTCGCGATCCTGCTGGCGGTGCGGCGGCGGGCTTAAGATCCACCGGATCCGGTCGATGGCCCGGGCGGAGGTGCCGCTTATGCGCCGTGGCTTCAGCCTGCTCGAGTTCATGGTCGTGCTCGCGATCGTCGGCGTCTTGGTGGCGCTCGCGTTGCCATCCCTAGGCTCCAACTCCTGCAGGGCGGCCGAGACCGAGGCCAAGGCCATCCTTCGCGGCGTCGCGACCCAGCAAGCAGAGTCCTGGGCGAAGAACGGCATGTTCGCGGAGGTCAAGGCGAGCTGTCCAAAGCCGAAGGCCGGCGCGACGCCGTGCATCGTCCCCACGGTCACGGGCACACCCACCTACAAGGTGACCGGCACGGGCGGCGCAAAGAAGTGGACCGCCAGCGCGGTGGGCATCGCAGGGACCAGGGCGGCCGGCTCCGTGTGGCAGGCGGACCAGACCGGCGCCATCAACGATGTCGCAAAGATTTGCCGGAGCGCGCCATGACCGGCCAATCGTCGGAAGAGCTGCACCGCGAGGTGTGGAACGCGCTGGTGCACTGCATCGTGTCCAACCGCGGCCTGTGGGACACGGTCGACGTCGCCGAGGTGAAGGTTCGCATGGCGCCCGCCGTAGCGGCGCTACCGTGGAAGGCGCTCAACCTGTCGCCGCTGTGGAAGTACTTCGCCGAAGTGGGGACGCCGGACCAGCATGCGCGCGAGACGCTGTTGTTCTTCTCCTCGCGCGGCGGGCGCTGGGGCATCGCCATCGATCTTCCTCCCGAGCTCGAGATCCTGACCGCGAGCGAGCGCGCGGTCTACGTCGATCGCATGCGCAGTCTCGGCGGCAGCAGCGGCACCTTCGTCGGCCGCGCGCCGGTGGCGATGCTGCAACTACAGCCGCCGGCCCCGCCGCCCGCGGCAGCGCCCGCGCTTACGCGGCAGAAGACCGCTACCACCACACCGCGACCCGAGCTCCCCTGGCGGCGCCTCGCGGTCGCTGCGGCGCGGGTCAGCGCCGTCGCGCTCGTTGGCATGCTGCTGGTGAACGCGGTCCGGAGCCCGCCCGAGGTCGACGTCCAACGCCACCGCCGCGCCATGGGCAATCTGTGCAGCGCGGTCGAGGTGCACGGCAAGGCGCTCTTGTGTACGGCGACGCCCGCCGCCTTCGAGGACCCGGCCAAGACCGCGCTGCGGGTTGAAGCGATTCTTGTCTCGCTCGACATGACCGTGTTGTTCCTCGACGCGCAAGGCGAAGCGCTCGATCCGCTGGCGCCGCCGGCTGCCGCGCCAGAGGCCGAACAGCCCGCCAGCGACGCGCCGAGCCCCTGAGCACGGTCGCGCCGGCATTCATGTTCAGAAACGGAGTTGCAGCTCCGCCTTCGCGCCCGCGAATGGCGGCACACGCCGACAGACGCCGCCAAGGCACGCGATGCCGCCGCGCTGGCTGCCAGCGATCGCGCGCAGCGTGGCCTTGGGCGTCAGGTGCACCAAGGCGCTCGCCGCCAGAAAGGTGTGGCGCACGCCGGGCGAGGGGTCCTGGCTGTCGACTCCTGACTCGATCGCGATCGAGAGGCGGTCGCGCAGCTCGAGCGCGAGGCTGGAGGTGCCGCGTAGGTACGGGCGCGCCGGCGTGCGCCACAGCTCGAGCGAGGTGACGGCGTGTAGCGCGAAGCCGCGCCCGAGGTCGACGAGCGCATCGCCGTCGAGGTGCGCGAGGTCTCGCAGCTCGGCGAGCTTGTCGAGGCCGAGCCGCTCGGTGCGCACGCCGAGGCGCGACGCCCAGCGGTGCGGGCCGCGAGCGAGCTCGAGGCCAAGGGCGCCGTGCGCTGTCGCCATGGCCAGCGGCGCACGCGGCTCGGCCACTCGCACCACGCCGTCGGCGCGCGCCCGCAGGCCGTCGAGCACCGGCAGCTCCACGCGGGTGCGTGCGCCGACGACATCGCGATCGCTGACGCCCTCCTGTGCCAGCAACTCGAGCGTCGGCGGCTGGCTGTAGCTGAAGCGCAAGCCGGTGGCCGTGTTCCTGCTGCCCTTGACCTCGAACGACGCGAGGTAGAGCCCTTCGATCGCGACGTCCGCGTCGGCGATGCGCAGACCGACGTCGCCCACCGCCGCCGCGCCGGTCGTCGGCACGCCGGCGAGCGTGCGCTGCTGCACGTCGACCTCGAGGCCGGCGCGCGCCGCGCCGGTGCAATCCTGCACGTCGAGCGCGACCCCGCCGGTGCCGGTCCAGTCGACCACCTCGTCGAGCACCCTTTCGCCAGGCACCACCAGGGAGCCGAGCACCGTGACGCCGACGCCGTCGATGGGCAGCGCGCCGGCCGCGACGCCCGCCACCAGGTCCCCCGAATCCTCGATGCGCCGCAGCACCAGCGGGTCGAGGCCCGCCGCGTTGACCACGCCGAGGAGCGCCGAGACGTCGAGGCGTTCACCCTGCCAGCCGACGCGGCCGCCGCGCACGACGTGATCGACGCCGATCTCCGGCGCCGGGCGCACCGACAGCGCCAGCCCGCGGCCGAGCTGCGCGGCGAAGTCGCCGGCCGTCAGCGCCAGCTCGCCGACGTCCCACTCGAGCGTCAGGCGCTCGAGCGCCAGGCCGGAGCGCTCGTCGCCGTCGGCAGCGCCGAGCACCAGCTCGCCGTCGACGCGCGCCGCCGCGCGCACGTCGCCGGCGGCCACGCTCGCCTCGGCGCGCTGCTCGGCGAGCAACAGGTCGTCGTCGGTCGGGTCGTCGTTGCCGTTGTCGGCGCGCGCCTGCACGCGCGTCGTCGTCGTGCCGCTCGCGTTTTGCGCGGCGGCGCCACCGGCTGCCAGCGCTGCCGCGGCAACGGCGGCGAGCAGCTTCACGGCTCACCGAGCAGCGCCGCCAGCTGCGCTGCCAGGACGCGCTCATCGCCGGGGGAGTAGCCCGCGTGCGTCGCCGCCACGTGACCACGTCGATCGATGACCACGAGCCACGGCGTCTCGCCCGACGGGTTGAAGGTGCCGAACAGCCGTCGCTCGATGTCGTGCATCACCGTCATGCGCCAGCCGCGCTGCCGCGCGAGCGCGCTCACCCGGGTCGCCGTCTCGGGTCCGTCGCCGGCGACCGCGAGCACCGTCAAGCCGTCGGCGTCGTGGCGCCGTTGCAGCAGGTCGAGCGCGTGCAGCTCCGCCAAGCACGGCGCACACCAGCTCGCCCAGAACGCCAGCACCACGACGCGCCCGCGCAGCTCCTCGAGGCGCACACGCCGACCCTGCAGATCGCGCGCGGAGAAGCCGGCGGCCGCCGGGCGAGGCGCGGCGGTGGCAGGCGCCGACGCTGCCAGCGCGAGCGCGAGCACGCAGGCGATCACAGCAGCGCCTCGATCAGGCTCTCGAGCAGCAACGGATCGCGGCCGGTGGTGACGCGCTCGATGGTCATGGGCCCGAGGCGGACCACCATGTTCATCGGCGACAGCGCGGCGTCGTAGTAGTCGCGCAGCTCGAACTGCGGGTCGGCGACCACCGGAAAGCTCAGCCCGTGATCACGTTGCCACTGGGCCGCATCCGCCGCGGTGGCAGGTGTGAACTCCGCGTCCTCGAAGACGCCGACCACGATGCGCAGGCCGCCAGCACCGTGCCGCTGGTGAAGCTGCTGCAGCTCGGGCTGCTCCTCGATGCAGGCCGTGCACCACTCGGCCGCCGTGACCAACAGCAGCAACTGCGCGTCGACATCGGCGCGAACCTCCTGAAGTGCGAGCGACGCACCATCCGGCTGCGTGAACACGTGATTGCGGACGACGTCGCCCTCGGCGGTGCCAAAGGGGCCGGCGGGGTAGCGGTCGCGCGGCACGTCGACGACGTCGCGCGGCCCCTCGGTCGCGCAGCCGATGAACAGGGCGAACGGCAGCAGCAACGGAGCGTGGTGCAGCATGTCGTCGAGGTAGCAGGCTGCGGTGCGCGCGGCGTGCGCCGATCGTCCTCGTCCTGTCGACCCACGAGCGATCGGCCGACGAGCGACCGGCCGATGGGCGATTGGCCGATGAGCAACCGACCGAGACGCGCCGCCCGATTCACGCGGCGCGCATGGTGCGCGACCTGTGCGTCCATGAAGAACATCGCGCTGCCGCTCGTGCTCGTGTGTTCCGCCTGCAGCAACGATGTGCTGCTCAACGACGCGCGCCGCGCCGCCGACGAGAGCGCGCGCTCCGAGAGCGACGACGACCCGCCGGCCGCGCCGGACGACCCGCCACCGCCCGACGATCCCTCGGACCCCGATGACGACGACGAGCCCGTCGATCCCGGCGATCCGCCCGACGATCCGGGCGACCCCGACGATCCGGGCGACCCGGCAGATCCGGTCGATCCGCCGCCGACGTGCAGCTACCCGCAGGCCGGCGCGCTGAATGGCGTTGGGTCGGTGATGCCGCGGCTCGTGTGGGCCGACGCGCGCCGGCCCGACGGCAGCACCTTCTCCTTCGACCTGCAGCAGTTCCACTGCGACGACGCGGCGCACCGCGCCCTCGTCTTCATCCTCACCGCCGAGTGGTGCGGCAACTGCCCCATCTACCTGCAAGACATCGCGGCGCAGGCAGACGCCATCGAGGCGGCCGGTGGCCTGCTCGTCTTCCTCGACCTCGAGACCTCGTCGTATCAGGCGCCGACCAACGCGCGCGCGCACCAATACGTTAGCGGCTACATCGGCGAGGAGGTGGGCATCCGCGTGGGCGACGGCGGCAGCGACCACCCGGGGCTGATCTACGACGCCGCCATCTGGAGCGCCGTCCCCGGCGGCTTCGTCGTCGAGAAGGGCGGCATGACCGTGGTGGCGAACCAGGAGGAGTCCTACAGCGTGCTCGACTACGTCAGCATCGTCGAGGGCATCGATGATGGCGGCTTGTGACCGAGCGGGTGAGCACCGGCGCGCGCTGGTGACGGCCCGGTGCGCCACCATGCTGTTACATACGATCGCGCTGACGGCATGCCCGGCAGCGCAGCAGGGCGTGCACGACGACACCTCGGTACCGCCGTCGCCACAGCTCGAGGACGACGGCGACCGCGGGCCCGATCGTGACTCTGGCTGTCCCACGCACGTGCCCTACACGGCGTCGGTGCGCGCGCGCGTCGTCGACGAGCACGGCGCTGGCCTGCCGGACGCTCGCGTGCAGCTCTGCATCTGGACCAACGACGGACGCATGCTGTGCTTGGAGCCCGGCCGCGCCGACGCCGCGGGCGACGTGCTGATCGACGTCGCCGAGGCCGCGCGCTGCATGGTCAGCGCCACCGCCCGCGTACTGTTGCCGCAGTCGCGCCGTCCCGCGCTCTACTGCGCGGTGGAGCTGGCGATCGACGACGCGAGCGTCACGGTGACCGACCCCTACCTGCTGCTCGAGGCGGCGGCGCCGAGCGAGCTGCCGCCGCTCGATGATGAGGCCGGCGCCCGCACGGTCGCGTTCGACGGGCTGGCGCTCGAGGTCACGCCCGCGGCCATCGGTGCCGAGGCCTACCAGCGCCTTGCCGCTGCCGTGCTCGCGCCCGAGCAGGTGCCCGCCTGCATGGCCGCCGCTGCACCCGCGTTCGACCTGCTGGTCGCGTTCTCCCCCGAGGGTGACGTCGCGGGTGCCGGCTTTCCGCTCGCGCTCGACAACACGCTCGCGCTCGAACCGGGCGCGCGCATCGAGCTGTTCGTGCAAGGCGGTCTCGCGTGCACGCTCGGCGACGGCACGCTGGTCGAGAAGGCCGCCTGGCGCTCGCTCGGCGACGCAGTCGTCAGCGCCGACGGCGCGCGCATCGAGGCACGCGGTTCGGCCGCCGTGCCGTGCCTCGGCTGGCTCGGCCTGCGCCGGTAGCGCAGCTGCCTCGGCCGTGCGCCGGTGGCGTCAGCGCAGCAGCTCGTCGGGGCGGAAGGCGTGGCGCCCGTCGCGGGGCAGATCGAAGGCGACCTCGCCGCGAAAGACCTCACGACCGTCGTCGTTGGTCGCCACCATGGCGGCGACGTGGTCACCGGGACGGAGCTTGGCCTTGGCCAACGAGCGGTAGAGCAGCGCGAACGCCATGTCCGAGACGATGCCCTGCTCGACCTTCTGCTTGCCCATCACCCACGCCTTGGCGGTGCTCCACTTGGCGCCCTTGCGCTTGACCGAGATCGTCCAGGTGATGGTGTGCCCATCGAGCCCGTGCGGCCGCAGGCCCGCGACGCGGAAGTGGTAGGCGTTCTCGCCGAACCACTGCCCGTCGACGTGCGTGCGCGCCTCCAGCACGGCGACCTCGAGCTTGGGGCGCACGCCGACCGCAACCGCCGGCAGGGCCACCGCGCACGCGAGCAGCAGCGCAGGCAGACAACGAGGGAGATGCGGAGCGAGGTGCACGACACGACGCTAGGTGAAGGATCGTCGCGCGCAAGAGGATCGGGCTTCGGCCGATCGACCGATCGCGTGCAAGAGAGCTGAACCGGTTACATCGCCTGCTACGCGCGAGCCGGTGGGGCGATGGCGGCGTCGCGTGCTCGGCACGTGGCTACGGCCACGCGCCTGCGCGGCTCCTTGCCCTCGCCCCACCCGCTCACGCTCGCGACGGCGCTGCAACCGGATCAGCTCTCTAGCCCTCGACGAACAGCGCGCTCCGGTCGAGCAGCGGGTGCGTGCAGGGCGGGCCGTCCGACGTCCACAGGCGCACGGCGCCGATGCCGCTCACCGCGATCGACGACGAGCGCGTGCCGTAGGGCCCGGCGTGCACGCAGTTGGCTTCTGTCTCGCGCGGGCGGGTGAAGCCGGGCACGCCGCTGTCGTCGGCCGGGCCGTCGGGCACCTGATGGCTGCGCAGCACCTCGGCGAGTCGCGCGTGCAATTCGCTTTCGTCGAGGTTGGCCAGGTCGGTCAGCCGCTCGCGCACCGCCGCCACCTTGGCAGAGCGCGCGCCCCAGGCGCGGTTCTCGAGCACGTGCACGCCCGGCGGCAGCTCGGTGATGCCGGGCCGCTCGCCGCCGGTCATGTCGACGAGGAACAGCGCGTCGGGGTCGCCCACCAGCAGCCACGCGGGGCCGAAATCGGCCGGACGCAAGCGTGCGTCGGCGTCGTCAACGGCGGCGCGCGCGCTCGTGTGACGAGTGAACGCGAGCGGCAGCTCACCGCGCGAGCGCAGCGACGGGTCGCGGATCGGCGACGGCTGGTTGGTGAGCCCGGCGATGACGCCGTGCTGGTTGACGGCGAGCCAGGTGCCGCCCGCCAGCTCATCGCGCCCGCCCACCACGCGCGGGCCGCGCTCGCGCAGTACCGCGGTTGCGCTGGCGGGTCGCTCGAGCCACTCGTCGCGGTTGGCGGCGACGACCAGCGGTCCGGCCGGATGGCAACGCGACAGCGCGATCAGCAGGCACATGAGGCACGGTGTACGCACCGCACCAGCCGGCGCAACCTCGAGGCGGCGATCACCAGGGCGTTACGCTAGCTTCCACCAATGATCGCACTGCTCCTCGCGCTCGCCGCCGCCGAGCCCGTCGACGCCGAGGCCGTCGCGCGCCAGGGCACCGCGGCGCCGGTCAACGTCGTGGCACCCACGCCAGGCCCACCAACGCCGCGCAAGGTGACCACGCCCTTGCTGGCGCGCTTCGCGGGCCGCGTCACCACGCGAGCGTCGAGCACCTGGACGGGCTGGCCGGCGAGCCGCTTGATCGACGGCGACCTCGGCACGAGCTGGTTCTCCGCCGGCGGCGACGCGGCCGCGCTCGGCACCAAGCCGTGGGTCGAGCTGCAGTTCCCCGAGGACGTCACCGTGTACAAGGTGTCGCTGCTCGGTAACCGAGAGTCGGCCTGGCCGAAGGGATTCTCCATCCACTACGGCCAGCTCGAGCTGTACGACGTCAAGGGCAACGTGCTCGCCGCCATCAAGAACGAGGAGAACAACCTGCTTGCCGACATCACTTTCGCCCTCAAGGCGCCGCAGATGGGGGTGCGCACGGTGCGCTTCACCTCGCTGATGGACGACGGCGATCGCACGCACTGGCGCGACATCGCGCTGGCCGAAGTGCTGGTCGAGTGACCATTCCACGGCGCGTCCCTCTTGCGCTCCGGGCGCGTTGAGCGCAACGTCCCGCGTCCGAAGTCAGCGGATGCGGAGGTCTTCATGCGCGCGCTCGTGGTCGTTCTCGCTACTACCCTCGGCCTGGCGGCCGGCGCTCGCGCCGAGACCGGCGCCGCTCTTCATCTCGGCATCGATGTCGTCAAGCCGGTGTTGGGTGTGCCCAACCTCGAGGTCGAGGTCCAGATCGACAAGAACATGACCGCGCACGTCTACGGCGAGATGCTGGCGTTCGAGAACGACCTGACGCCCGAGGGCTACAACCAGTTGTTCGCGCGCGCGGGCTTCCGCTACTTCCTTTGGACGTTTCAAGACACCACGCGCGCCACCGGCCTGTTCGGTGGCATCGGCGCTGGCGCGTCGATGCTGACGCTCGACGACCGCCCGAGCGCGGCCGTGACCGGCGAGGTCGGCTACAAGCTGGTGTTGTTCGACCTGCTGCAGCTCATGCCGCGCGTGTACGCGACCGTGCCGCTCGACGGCCAGGAGCCGCAGCCCGGCTTCGAGATGGTGGTCGGCGCGGTCTTCTGAGCTTCGCGGCCGGCGCGCAGAGCTACTGCGTCGTCGGCGCCGCATCGATCGAGAGGATCTTCGGCACATGCCCAGGCCCGGTGCGCGGCGCGCGCGGTCGTGCCGGCGTCGGCGTCGGTGCCTCGGTCTGCCTCTCGACGGGTACCGCCGGCGTCGGCGGCGGCGCCGGCTCCACCGCGACCGGCGGCAGCGCTGCTTCCACCGGCGGTCGCACCTCGGTAGGGGCGGTCGCGCTGGCGTCGGCTCCCTGGGTGAGCCGCAGCGCCACCCCGGCACCCACCAGCACGACGAACGTGACCACGCCGACCACGGCGGCGGCGTGCCACGCCGGTCGCTCACCGCGTCGCGCATGGTCGAGGGCGGTGAAGCCCGCGGTAGCGGTGTTCTCGTGCGGTAGCAGGTCGGCGGTGGAGCGCGCGCCCGAGCGCGTGTGCGGCGTCTCGTCGGCGCTCACCGGCAGGAAACGGTTGTGCAGGCTGCTGGTGGGCTGGTACCCGCCGCTCGGCGCGTCGGGTTCGGCGGCGAGCGTGTCGAGCTCGGCGAGCAACACCTCGGCGTTCGGCGGGCGAGCGTCGGGCGACTTGGCCAGGAGCGAGAGCAAGAGCGCCTCGGCGCGCGCCGGCAGGCGCAGCGCCGGCCGCACGGCGGTCGGCAGCGGCACTTGCTGGGTGACGTGCAGCATGGCGAGCGCGAACGGGGTCTCGGCGGTGAAGGGCTTTTCGCCGGTGAGCATCTCGTACCAGGTGGCGCCGAGGCCGTAGTAGTCGGAGCGCGGGTCGTTGGACGGACCCTTGAGCACCACCTCGGGCGCGACGAAGCCGGGCGTGCCGATGACCGCGCCGGTGGCGGTCATGGTCTGGCCGGCCGGCACCTGCGTGTGCCGCGCCACGCCGAAGTCGAGCAGCTTGACCACGGGCGCGGCGCCGTCGCCCGCTTGATCCGCGAGGAAGATGTTCTCGGGCTTGAGGTCGCGGTGGATCAACCCCGCCGCATGTGCCGCCTGGAGCGCGCGCACGACGTCGCGCACGACGGGGATGGTCTCGCGCCACGGCATGGCGCCGCGCGAGGCGAGTCGACTCTTGAGCGTGCGCCCCTCGAGCAGCTCCATGGCGATGAAGCGAAGGTCGCCGCTCTCGCCGGTGTCGTAGAAGCGCACCACGCACGGGTGGTCAAGGCGCCGCAGCGCGTCGGCCTCGCGCGCGAAGCGGGCCTTTGCGTCCGCGTCGTCGTGCAGCTCGCGCTTGACCACCTTGACCGCGGCGGGCGGGCCGCCGCTGGCGTCGTGCGCCAGGTAGACCGCCCCCATGCCGCCCGCGCCGAGACGGTAGCGCAGCAACCAGCGGTCGCCGAGCGTCCTACCGATCAGGTCGTCTGTCTCGGGCATGGGTGTGACGCGCGGGTCCGAAGGCAGCATATCGTCTCGCCGTAGGTCGCGGACGCGCGATCGCCGTCACTGGCCGGCGCGAATCACGGTCCAGCTCAAGGTGGCGGTGTAGGGCACGGTGTCGTAGCTGTCGCCCACGAGGTACAGCGTCTGCTCGAGACCGCTGTGGGTGTACGTCAGGCTCTCCTGGTCACCCGAATACCCGACGTCCGAGCCGGCGACGCACACCGGTGCGCCGACCAGGCAGCTCGTCAAGAGATACAGGCTCACGTCGCCGCCGTCGGTCGGTGTGAGGCTCGCGTCCAGTCGATCGCCTTCGCGCAGCGACAGCGAGCCGACCATTTCGCTGCCCGTCGCCGAGAAGCCGGTGCAGTCGCCGAGGTCTTCGGGATCGAGGCGGGCGGGGTAGAGATCGGAGTCGTAGTCGAGCGCGCCGGTGTCCGGCAGCGGCGTCGCCGTGGTGCATGCCTCGCTGGCATCGGACGAGGTGACCACCAGTCGGTAGAAGCCGCTGGAGTCGTCGGTGTTGCGCGCCACCAGCGCGAGGAACGGCGCCGTTCCGGCGGGCATGATCGCGACCGCGCCGGGCACGAGTGCGCCGCCGAGCGCGAGCCCGAGCGGCGCATCCGGCGCCGCCAGCGCAAACGGTTGGACCTCGACGTTCCAGTCACCCTCGAAGGCGACGACCACGTCCTGGTCCTGGGGCAGCGTCGCCACCGTGACGTCGAGGTCCAGGTCGCTCGTCAGGCAACGCTCCAGAATGCCGCTCGGCGGCAACAGTGCGCGACGCGCGGCCAGGTTGCCGTCGTCGAGCACCTGCGCGAGCGAGTCGACCTGGTCCGGCACGCACGTCCTCGGGCTGAGATCCAGCGACCAGTGGTGCAGCAGCGCGTCCTGTGCGCCTACGGCGAGCGTCACCAGGTAGATGCCGGGCGCGCCCTCACCGTCATCGAACGGTCGCGGGGTGCCGAGCTGGTACACGGGGGTACCGGCAGCCATCGTGGCGTCATCGTCGATGACGGCCGGCGTGATCGTCGACAGGTCGCGCGCAGCGTTGGTCAGCAGCAGCAGCGAGTCTGTCGACCAGCGTTCGACCACGACGTGATCCACGTCGCCCCGGCAGAGCGTTCCGGTGGTGCCCAGCACATTCGCGATCTCGGGGTCGTCGAAGTCGGTGACCGTCTCGAGCACGCGTGCGCCGGCCGGCGAATCGTCGGTAGGGTCCTCGGCGCCGAGCGGGCAGCTCTGTTCTTCGCCGAGGCGCGTGGTCAGGTCGAAGTCGATGCCGAGCGCGGTCTCGTCGTCGTCGTGGGCCTCCACGGCCAGCAGGTAGTCGCCGGGCGGCAGCGAGGGCGCGAGCATCGCCACGTCGGGCAGTTCACTCGAGGAGTCGGTCGCCACACAGCCGAGGACTTCGTGCTGCGCGCAGGTGCCGCGCCACAAGACGAAGGCGGTGCGCGGCAGGTCGGTCTCCGCGGTGAACGAGGCCGTCTGCTGCACGGTGAAAGAGAACAGCCGCTCGGGCCCCTGCACGTCGAAGACCCTGCCGCAGGCAGCGTCGCGGTAGCGATCGCGCTCACCGAGCGTGGTCTCCTCGGTGGTGAACGCCGGCGTCTCGCCGGTCGGCGTAGTGGCGACGATGGGCACGATGACACCGCAGGTTGGGGCAGGTGGTGGCGGCGCTGCGCTGCCCCGCGGCACCTGCTGGAAGACCAACACGTTCGTCATCAGCCCATCGTCATCGTCGGCGCCGACGATCAGCACTCGGCCGTCATCGAGCGTCGCGGCACGCACCGTCGCGAGCGGCCGCGGCAGCCGCGGCATGCGCGAGATGGCTCCCGTGATCGGGTCCACGAGCTCCACGCTGTCGAGCGCGCGCCCCTGTTCGTCGACGCCGCCGAGCACCAGCACGCGCCCGTCGTGCAGCCGCGCCAGCGCGTGGCCCGCGCGAGCGTGTCGCAGCGGCGGGATGGTCGGCGGAGCGCGCGTCGCGAAGTCGACCGACTCCACGCGTGCGCTGACCACGCCCCCTTCCCTGCCGCCGACCACGAGCACCCCGCGGTCGCTCGGCACCAACTGCACGTCCTCGCGGGCGATGACCGGCAGGCTGCGCCAGAACGCTGCGGCCACGTCGAGCTCGTAGACCCGTGCGCTGTCGTGCAGCAGCACGAACTCCCGGCCACCGCGCACCGCGGAGACCAGCGGACGTGCCCTGCCCGCCGCGCCCTCGGGGTGCTCGCCGCCGACGGCGTGCAGGTCGCCCAACACCGGTGGGTCGAGGCAGGGGCCGTCCGGACACAGGCAGATGCCGTCGATGAACGGATCGCCATCGTCGTTGGGGCCGGCGACGCACACCGCTGAGGGTTCCATGCAGCTGCCCGCGATGCACGCCACGGTGGGCCGGATGACGCGCAACAGGTTGCTGCCGTAGTTGCCGACCACCGCCAGGGTGCCGGACGGCAGGCCGGCAGCGAGCAGGTCCGTGTTCATTCCGAAGCTGCCAGAGGGGATCTCGGAGCTGTTGAAGTCCAGGCGGTCGACGACGTCGCCGCCATGCTCCTGGCGC
Source organism: Deltaproteobacteria bacterium (assembly GCA_016177705.1). GTDB lineage: Bacteria > Myxococcota > UBA727 > UBA727 > VGSZ01 > JACOUT01. Next base: position 106,357 of record JACOUT010000007.1, on the reverse strand, counting down.
AGGATCTGGGGGCCGGGACCGCCGCCCACCATGACGAAGCTGCCGCCGAGCAGCCCCACGGAGTGCTCCGGCCGGCGTTGATTGGTGGTCAGGAACGACCACGTCTCGGTCATGGGATCGAACACCTGAGCGGTGTCGGCCAGGGCCAGGTCGGCTTCGACGCCGCCGGAGATCACCGCGCGACCGTCCGGCAACGCGGTGAGGTGGGCGCGCGCGCGCGCCACGGGCGTCTCGGACACGGCGTGGAAGCCGGCGCACTCGCCGTCGCCAAACGGCAGGTAGCCCGGCGGACAGTCGACGGGTTCGACCACGACGCGGACCTGCTCATCGACCGCGCCCGCACCCAGCACGATGTCGCTGACGATCACCGCCCACGACTGAGGGGCGAGGTCCTCCCGCAAGAGCTCGTTCGACGTGCTGCACGCGTCCACGTCCTCGGCGCCGCAGCTACCGTCCGTGAGCGGCCGCAGCGAGAGCGCGACATCGCGCGCGCCCTCCGCCCGGATGCGCACCGCCACTGGCTCGACGACGTCGAAGGTGAAGGCCACGTCGGTGAGGCTCTGCTCGCCGCATGCCGTCTCGCTGTCGGGGTGGGCACCGGCCAGTTGCGCCTCGCGCACGAGAGGCGAGCCGCCGGGCGCGAGGACGCCGAGCCGCAGCGCGTTGCCACAGCCTTCGCCGGCGTCACCAGGTTGGCGGGCAGGGACGCAGCGGCCGGAGAGGCAGACGTCGCCCGACAGACAGTCGTCGGTCTCGACGCAGGTGGCGCCGAACTCGCGGTCGGGCGACCAGCAGGATGCGGTAGCGACCGCGACGGCCAGCGCGCTGACGATGCCGTGCCGCGTCGCCGTCATGGTGCACCTCGCGCTTCGTCCGCCGTGGCCGCGACCACGTCGTCCTCGCGCGTGAGCGTCGCGGCCAGCCAGCCGCCGCCGGCGAGCGCGACCAGCCCCGCGCCGCCGATGGCGCCCGCGCTGCCGACGCACAGCAGGCCATAGGTGCGCCAGTCCGCGTCGGCCTGCTCCACGGTGTCACGGTAGTCGTCGACCCCGGCGATGGCGGCATCCGGATCGTCCCGGTAACGCTCGCGGCGGCCGTTCAGCTCCGCCACGGCAGCCTCGTGGGCGGCCCAGGGACCGAGCCCGATGACCAACAGCACGCCTGCCGAAAGCAGCGCCGCCGCACCACCGCCGGCGATCGAGATGCCGAGCGCCGGCGCCGGCCGCCGCGTCGGCGCGCAGCTCGACTCGCAGCCGTCGCCCTCGACGCCGTTGCCATCGTCGCAGCGCTCCCCCGCCGTCAACACGCCGTTGCCGCAGCGGGTCACCAAGCACCCGGCATCGCAGCCGTCGCCGTCGGAGGCGTTGGCGTCATCGCACTGCTCCGCCGCGCTGCGCACACCGTTGCCGCACGCGGTGGGCGTGCAGTTGCCGTCGCAGCCGTCGCCGTCCGCGAGGTTGCCGTCGTCGCATGCCTCGCCGGGCGCGCGCACGCCATTGCCGCAGCCGCTCACCCGGCAGCCGACATCGCAGCCGTCACCGTCGGTGGTGTTGCCGTCGTCGCATGCCTCGTCGGGTGCGCGCACGCCGTTGCCGCACGCGCTCGGCACGCAGATGGCGTCGCAACCGTCGCCGCTGTCGCCGTTGCCGTCGTCGCACTGCTCACCGGTCTGCACGATCCAGTCGCCGCAACGCGCAGCCGGCAGCGGGCACGCGCTGCCAGGACCCGCGCGCTGTGTCTCGCGGAAGACGGCGCCGATGCGCTGGCGCACCGTGTCCTGGTGCTCGAAGCGCGCAAACGCCGGGCTCGCCTCGATGCGGCGGTAGAGGTCGGCCGCGGCGACGCGGTCGCCGGCGGCGTAGGCCACCTCCGCGGCGTTGAACAACGCGCGCAGGCTTCCTGTGCGTTGGTGAATCTCGAGGAACAGCGGTAGCGCGTCGCACCAGCGGCCCGCGTCACTCGCCTGCACCGCCTCACCGACCAGCGCGGCCGGCACCTGGATCTCCGTTGCCGGCAGCAGCAGCGCGACGACGGGCAAAGCGAGCGGCAGCACGGCGCCTCCAAGCGGGTGGCGCACCCGGCGCAGGCGTCGAGTGTGCCACGCGCTCGACGCCAGCGGCAACGCGAGCAAGGCACCGCGCATCCTTGCGGGAAGGCCTGGTCCATGGCCAAATGACCGCGATGAAGCCGGTCGCGGATCCCCTCGCGCAGTTCGCGCTCTGGCTGAAAGAGGCCGAAGACCGCGAGCCGAATGACCCGAACGCCGTCGCCGTGGCGACGGCCACCAAGGACGGCGTGCCCTCGGTGCGCATGTGTTTGCTCAAGGGCACCGACGCGCGCGGCTTCGTCTTTTACACCAACCTCGGCAGCCGAAAGGCGCGCGAGCTCGATGACAACCCGCGCGCCGCGCTGTTGTTTCACTGGAAGAGCTTGAAGCGCCAGGTGCGCGTCGAGGGCGCGGTCGAGCGCGTCAGCGACGACGAGGCCGACGCCTACTTCGCAACGCGCGCGCGCGTCAGCCAGATCGGCGCGTGGGCCTCCAAGCAATCGCAGCCGCTCGAGGGTCGCGGGCAGCTCGAGGGGCGGGTCGCCGCCATCACGGCCCGCTTCGGTGTCGGCGCGGTGCCACGGCCGTCGTTCTGGTCGGGCTACCGCGTGCTGCCGTCGAGCATCGAGCTGTGGGAGGACCGGCCGTTCCGCCTGCACATGCGCTGGCGTTACGACAAGGTGCCGGATGGCTGGCGCGTGACCGAGCTGTACCCATGAGCGCACGACGCGCGTGGTCGCTCGCGCTGGTGGCGGCGCTGTCGATCGCGATCACCGACTGCCGCTTGCTCGGCGCCGCGTTGCGCTGCGTGAGCGACGCCGACTGCCCTTCGGCGCAGCGCTGCCTCGAGGGCGTGTGCGCACCGGGCACGCCCGACGAGGGCGAGGGTGAAGGCGAGGGTGAGGGCGAGGGTGAGGGAGAAGGTGAAGGTGAAGGTGAAGGTGAAGGTGAAGGTGAAGGTGAAGGTGAAGGTGAAGGCGAGGGAGAAGGTGAGGGCGAGGGCGATCCCTGCGCGGTGACGGCGCCGGCCTGCGGCGGGCCCGGCGCAGTGCGGGAGGACTTCAGCGGCGCCGATTCGCTCGACAGCGATCGCTGGTTCTCGGACCTGCGCGGCAGCGCGGACGCCGTCGACTTCGCGAGCGGCGGCCTCGGCCTCACCGGCACCGACGCGACTGTCGCCACGCGCACGGCGATCGTGTTCGACGATGGCGCCGTGGTCGAGGCGCGGATGCTGCTGGCGTCGACGCCGACCGGCAACGTGCACTTCGGCTTGCGCTCCTATGACGGCATCGAGGGCGACCGCGACCAGGTGTTCGTGCAGAAGGGCGGGGGCAACAACATCCGCGCCGTTGCCGACTATCGGGACACTGGACTGCAGACCGGCAGCGTCCAGGCGTTCGACATCGACCTGATGCGTACCTGGCGGCTGACCCGCCAAGGCGACACGGTGCTCGTAAGCGCGTTATCCGACGCGGGCGCCACCACCGCGCTCGGCAGCTTCCCTTTGCCGTCGACGATGGCGATCGCGCACGTATTCGTGCGGGCCGAGGGCACCGACCCGGCGCCGCGCATCGTGGTCGAGAGCATCAATCAGGGCGTCCCCGAGGACGGCCTGTGCGCCGTCGATTTTCTCGAGGACACGATGTGCGACGACCAGGCAGGCCCGCTGTTCGAGGCCTACGCCGACTCGAACGCCGGGCCGGGCGCGTGTCAGATCACCGAGCGTCCAGGCGGCGGCGTCGCCTTCCACAACATTGGCGGCATCGACGACGTCGCCTGCATGTACTTCTCGACCATGCCGTGGCTGCTCGACGCCACCTGGTCGGTGCCCATCGATGTGACCGACGCGCTGGCCGACAGCTCGTCGTTGGTCGGCGGCGTCGGCGTCGGCATCGCGGCCATCGACGGCGTCGACGGCCGTATCTACGGCGCCTGGATCACCGACGACACGCTGTTCTGCGGTCTCGAGTCGGGCCGCTTCGGCGAGTCGCTCGACGGCATGACGCACCTGAGCGAGGTGGTGAACGACCTGTCCCAGGCCGCGCGCATCGAGCTGACGCTGCTGCCCGATCACCTGCGCTGCTCGCTGCGGGGCGCCGACGATCAGTTCCGCGCCGACCTCGACTCGCCCAACCTCGGCGCCGTCGGCGATGAGCCGATGGTGCTGCAGCTCGGCAGCTTCGGCTTCAACGCCACCGGCGACCACACCGTGGTGTTCGGCCCGCTCTAGCTCGCGCCTTCACCGTCGGCGGCGGCGACCAAGCCCCCCGCACGCGAGCGCCGCGGCCATCGCGCCCGCGGCCAAGCCGCCGTCGCGACCAGGGGTCGCACCGCAGCCACACGAGGAGCGCGGCGGTGCGTCGTCGCCCTCGCCCTCGCCTTCGCTGGGCTCACCCTCGCCCTCGCCTGGCTCGCCTTCCCCTTCCCCTTCACCCTCGCCTTCCCCTTCGCCTTCCCCTTCGCCTTCGCCTTCCCCTTCACCCTCATTGCCCTGTGCGTCGACCAACAAGAGCCGTCCGAAGTCGTCGGGACGCTTGAAGCGGCCGATGCCGCCCGCCCACTCGAGCCAGCCCTCGCGCCCTGCGCCGTCGGCCTCGTTGACCAAGAGCGACATCGACGACTGAAGCCCGGGGTCGAGCGTGCCGGCGCCCGGGAACAGGAACGACGTCGGCACGGTCAGCTCGTACGTGGTGTGGCTGCCGTTGCGCGCCACCGCGACCTCGATGCCGGGGTCGGTGCCGTAGAAGACCTGCAGCGTGGGCACGCCGGCGAGCAGCGCCACGCCGATCTCGAGGTCACCCGTGGCGTAGGCACCGCCGCCGCTGCCGTTCGGGTCGAAGGCGAGCTGCACGCTGTCGCCCTGCCAGAGGTCGGCCGGTGGGTGCGTGTTGTCGTGCACGTCGTCGGTGACGTCGATGAAGATGGCAACCTCGGCGCCGGACGGGGCCAGCACGGCGAGCACCCGGGCCGACAGGTCGGCGTCGTTCGGCACCGCGGTGGGCACGTCGGGAGTGACGAACGTCGATGACGGCAGCAGTGTGGCGAAGGCGGCGTCGTATTCGGCGTCATCGGCGTCGAGCGTCACGGCCGCGCCCGGGGGCGCGCGCAGCGTGGCGACGGGCGCCGCATTGCTCTCGTCGCCGTCGGCGGCGTCGACGCAGCCAGGATCGGCGGGGAAGTCGGCCAGCGTGTCGCCGTCGTCGTCGAGCCCATTGCTGCACGCGGGCATCGGCGCCGGCGGACCGAACTGCGGATGATCGGCCAGGAAGTCGCGGATCGCCTGTACCGCCGGCTTCTCGAAGCACGGCTCGGTGAAGCCGCCCGGCCCTTGCGCGCAGCGCCACAGGCCGTAGCCCGAGATGGTGCTGGTGGTGTCGTCGACCACCTCGTAGATGAAGGTGTTGGTCAACCACGCGCGCGCCAGCTGCGCCTCGAGCACGTTGGTGACGTACTCGGCCTGATCGGTGAGCGACGGATCGCCCGGCTGATCGGTGTCGGCGCGCGTGCCGGTCTCGGTGATCCACACCTCGCGGCCGCCGGCGACGCACAGCTCCATCACGTCGGCCAGGCTGCGGCGCGAAAACGAGAAGCGCTGATCGTCGAGCGCGTTGTCGTAGCTGTCGCCGTCCCAGATGGCGCCGCCGAAGCCGTGGTAGTTGTGGTGCGCGATGACGTCGATGGAGGCGAGCGCCGCCGCGTTGCACAGCACGGTCTCGAGCTCGTTGTCCGCCTCTCCGACGTGCGCGAAGTCCGGACCGAGCACGGTGCAGTCGGAGCAGGCCGCGCGCGCGGCGGCGGCGCCGGGAACGAGGATGTCATCGCGATAGGCCGCGGTGGTGCCGGTCCAGAAGCCGTCGAGGTTCGCCTCGTTCCACATGCCGAAGTGGGTGACGAAGGCGGTGCCGTCGGCGCCGCAGTCGATGCCGTCGGCGTAGTGGCGCACGGCGGCGAACACCATGGCGTCGAACTTGCCGGCGATGGGCGGCGTCGGGCCGCAGCTCGCCGCCCCTGGGTCGCTCGCTGCCCAGCACGGCGAATAGCCGAGGCTCATGTAGACGTTCAGGTCGCGCGCGTGCGCCTTGCAGACCACCAGGTCCATCAGCGCGAAGGTGTAGGAGGCCTCGTCGTAGGCGACCGAGCTGTTGCGGCTGCCCACCGGCACGTCGGGCACGTCGACCGGCTCGAACAGATCCCAGTTACCGTCGACGCGCACCCAGTGGATGCCCGCGTCCGCCACCTTGTCGAGCAGGTGCAGCGAGTTGTGGGGCAGGTGGACGTTGATGCCGACCGCGTTGTCGCCGACCGCGGCGAGCGCGGGTAGGGCGGCCAAGACGACGACGAGCGTGAAGGGATGGGCGCGCATGCTCATGGGCGGCCAATGCCAAGCGCAACCCTCGGCGGCAATGGCCAGCGCACGCTGCGCTCGGACCATCGACCGACGAGCGCGCCGTGGTTGGTGCGACCTGCGACCGATGGCGACGTCAGTGAGCGAGCGTAGCGTCGCGGGCGCCGAGGTGAGCCATGCGCGTCTCGTCGATTTCGCTCCTCATCGCCCTCGCCGTCGTCGTCGCCAACGGCGCGGCGTGCAGCCACGAGATCGAGCCGCTGTTCGACGGCGAGCACGATCCGCAGGGCGAGCCGCACCCCGGCGCGCACGATCCAGGGGCGCCGCCGGCCGAGCCGCCCGAGGACCCGGACGATCCGCCGCCCGGCGACCCGCCGCCCGATGATCCGCCGCCCGACGACCCGCCGCCAGATGACCCGCCGCCCGACGATCCGCCGCCCGATGATCCGCCGCCCGACGACCCGCCGCCCGACGATCCGCCTCCCGAGGATCCCGGCGAGCCCGGCGAGCTGCCGCCCGACCTCGAGTGCCTGCAGCACCAGGCGCTCAATACGCGCACCGTGCAGGGCACGGCGCTGCGCGACATCGTGCGCCACCTGCCGAACGACCAGGTCGACTACTACTGCGATCCCGATCTGGTCACCTGCGCCCACGAGGTGAGCCACGGCATCCACGCCTACCTGCGGAACTACGAGAACCCGAACAACGAGCCCTCGAACGCGCTCTACCTGTTGCACGATCGCGCCTGCTTCGTCGTCGAGCCGGGCATCTGGAAGCACGAGGTGGTGCCCTACGTGCCCTCGGCGCTGCGCGACTTCCGCTTCGACACCTACGTCAGCGGCCAGAGCGCCTGGGACGACACGCCGCTCTACCTGTGGGACGAGTGGAACGCCTACCTGAACGGCGGCGAGGCGGCCATCTCGCTGTACGACGAGGGGCTGTGGAACGACGGCTGGCGCGACCAGTCCGGCGTCATCGAGTTCGTCGGCTACGGCCTGGCGGTCGGCCTCGCCGTCGAGGAGCTCGACCCGGGCTACTTCGCCGCCAACGCGCAGTTCAAAGCGATGCTCGCGTACCTGACGCGCCGCTCGCTCGAGCTGCACCGGCGCTTCGCCGGCATCGACGACTTCCAGTTCTCGACGTCGGACCAGCTCTACCAGACGCTGCGTTCGCAGAGCGCGGGCGCCCCGCTGCGGCAGTTCCTGGTCCGCACCTGGGGACAGGGCTTTCACGACGAGGTGCTCGACCTCTGAGCGCGTTCCTCGCTGGGCGGGCGCGGGGAGGTGTAGCCTCGTCCGGCGATGGCCCTCAGCCGAGTCTCCCCACGCGTGCGCCTCCGCCGAGGCGGCGAAGATGACTGCCAACACCGCCCGGGAAGCCGGCCGTGAAGGTCTCCATCATCATTCCAGTGTATAATGAACGCGCCTTGATCTTGGAGATCATCCGGCGCGCGCTGGCCGCCGAGCTGCCCGCGGGCATCGCGCGCGAAGTGGTGGTGGTGGACGACGGCTCCGACGACGGCACCGGCCGCCTGCTGGCGGGCGCGGCCTTCCCTCCCGAGGTGCGGGTGCACTCGTCAGTGCTGAATCACGGCAAGGGCGCTGCCGTTCGCGCGGGCTTCAAGCTCGCCGCCGGCGACATCTTCCTGATCCAGGACGGCGACCTCGAGTACGATCCCTTGGAGAACTACGCTACACTGCTCGAGCCGTTCTCCGACCCACAAGTGGATATCGTCTACGGCAGCCGCTTCCTGAGCGCGCCCTTCCCCGAAGGGATGGCCGCCCGCTACTGGCTCGCCAACCGCATCCTGACGGTCACCGCGGCCACGCTGTTTCGCGCCCCCATCACCGACGAGGCCACCGGCTACAAGGTCTTCCGACGCAGCGTGCTCGACGACTTCGACCTCACCGAGAACGGCTTCGAGTTCTGTCCCGAGTTCACGGCCAAAGCGCTGCGCACGGGACACCGGATCGTCGAGGTACCGGTGCGCTACCGGGGGCGGAACATGCTGCAAGGCAAGAAGATCCGCGCACGGCACGCGTTCACCGCCATGTACGCGCTCGTGCAACACCGCGTCTCGCCGCTGTCGAAGAAGAGGCCGTAGGTGACTGCCTGGCGGCGCGTGCCTGCTCCGCTCGCGGCCGCGCTCGTCGCCGCGCTGTTCTTCGGGGCCCCGATCCTCGTCGGTGAGCGCTTCTTCGGCCTCGACTTCAGCCGCAACTTGCTGCCCATGACCTGCGCCATCCACCAGGGCGTGAAGGAAGGTGAAGGACTGGCCCTCGACGCCGCCTTCGCAGGCGGCGGACCCCTGCTCGAAGATCCCGAGGGCCTGGTCTTCTCGCCGCTCTCGTGGCTGTTGCTGCCGTTCTCTCCGGAGACGGCCGCCACGCTCTTCACCTGCGTGTGGCTGGTCGTCGCCGCGTTCGCCGCGTCGTGGCTCGGCAGGGTCTTTGGTCTGACGCGCACGGCGAGCATCGCGCTCGGCCTCGCCCATGTCTTGTCGGGCACCACGCTCAACCTCATCCTCCATGGTCCGCACGTCGTCACCGCGGCGCTGGTGCCGCTCGTGTGGGCGGGGGCCCGCGCGCTGCGGCGCGACCACGGCCACCAGGCCCACGCGATCCTCGGCGTCGTTCTCGGCCTCGGACTGTTGGCGCTCCACGGCGAGCTGCAGGCGGCGCTCTGGGCGGGCCTCATCGGCACGGCCGAGGGGATTGCGGCCATGGCGAAGCGACGCCGACGCAGGGCGGTGACGACGCTGGTCGCCGCGCTCGCGTGCGGCACGCTGATCGCCGGCCTGCAGGTGCTGCCGTCGTTGGACCTGCGAAGCGCCGCGGCGCGCGCTCGCGGCGTGACGGACCTCGCCGCCTGGCCGCTCGAGCTCCCCGAGGCCTTCGGCGTGCTCTTGCCCAACGTCGCGCTCGCTCGCACCGACGTCGACGCCACCTTGATCCAAGCGTGGCGCGGCACGCGCATGGCTCGCGCCGGCTGGAACATCGGCCCCTTCGTCGGCGTGGTGGCGCTGGCGGCGGCCCTGTCCGTCGTGCGCGCGCGACGGGCCCGGGCGCCCGCGACGCTCGCGCTCGCGTCGCTCGTGCTCGCCCTCGGCGATCAGACCCCGCTCTACCGCCTCGCCCTGTGGTTGTGTCCCCCGCTCTCGTTGTTTCGCTATCCATCGAAGTACTTCGCGCTGACGTCGTTGGCGCTGCTGTTGCTTGCGGCGATCGCGCTCGACGTCGTCGCGCGTCTGCCGCGGGTGCGACGCACCGTGCAGGTGGCCGGCGCGGCGCTCGGCGCGCTCTGCGCCGCTGGCGCTGCCGGCCTGTTCGCCTCACGCACCTCCATCGACGCCGCGGCACTTGCCGTCGCCGGACGCGCGCCGTTCCCGGGGACGGCCAGCCTCACCACGGTGCTGGTGGTTGCTGCGGTGACCAGCGCGTTGTTCGGCGCACTGCTGGTGCTGGTGCTGTGGCGGCGGCGCACGGCCGGCTGGGCAGTCTTCATCCTCGTGCTCGAGCTCGCGCGCGCAGCGCCCGCCGCGCTGCCGTGGTCGGGGCCGTGGCTCGACGGCGCGCGGCCGCGCCCCTTGCTGGCGCTCCCCGCCGACGCCGTGCTGTGCGCCGGCCGCCAGCTCGTTGCGACCCACGTCGATGCTGCGGACCGGGACCTCGGGGCCGAAGGGGACCTTCTCGCGGACTTCATGGATCACAAGACCAACTTCCAGCAGTGCGGTGGGCCCGGCGCGCCGCATGACTTTCTGTCGACGAGCCAGCGGCCGACGGTGCTGTTCTCCCGCACGCTGCTCGACGAGGAGGGCGGCGTCCTCGGCCCCGCCATTGCGCTCGGCTGCACCCATGTCTCCTCGCGCGGCGCGCCGTCGCCGGCGCTCGTGCCGGTGGCGCTCGCGGAGGCGCCGCCGTTCGCCGCCCGGATCTTCGCGCTCACCGACCCGCTGCCGCGCGCCACCGTGGCGCCGCGCCCTAGCTTGATCGCCGACGAGGACGAGCTGATCCGGCGCGTCGTGGGGGCCACCAGCGCGGGCGAGGTGCTCGCGCTGGTCGACGACCCGACTGGGCGAGTGCACCGGTTGCTCCCTGACGGCACCGCCGCGCGGGTCACCGGCGCGCGCTTCGACGGCCCCGCTCGCGGCGTCGTCGAGCTCGCCGGCACCGGCGGCGCCGTGGTGGTGCTGCGCCAGCCGTGGTGGCCCGGCTGGCGTGCCCAGCAAGGAGGAGCTGCGCTCGACGTCGTCCGTGTCGCCGGCGTGCAGCTCGGTGTCGTGGTCGATGACGTGGCCGCGGGGCCGGTCGCCCTCCGCTATCACCTGCCGCTGCTGCCCGCGGGCGTCGCGTCTGCGGCGCTCGGCGTGGGCGCGCTCGGTGTGCTGCTCGTGCGCGCCCGGGCACGGCGCGTCCTGGGCGCTTCGGGGTAGGGAGGACGCGTACACGATGGTCCGCCTCTAGAGCCCGGCGCCCATCCTGGCGCCCGCCGGCTCCGGGGGCCCTTAAGATCCGGCCGGCGCGGCCGAAGACCCCCTCGGCAAGGGGTGCCTCGATGAGCGCGTCGCCGGTGTCCGAGCTGGACGGTCCGTGAGCGCGATGTCGCTCCATCCGACGCTCGAGCGACAGTTGCGCCGCTCCGGTGTCGACACGGTCGACCCCCGCGTGCACGACCTGCTCGAGCGCGTCAGCCGCAGCTACGACGAGGCAGACCAGGACCGCTACCTGAACGAGCGCTCGCTCGAGGTGGTGTCGGGTGAGATGCAGCAGCTCTACGAGGATCTGCGTACCCGTACCCAGGCGGTCCACGCGGCCACCATCGAGGCGTCGACCGCCGGCGTGTTGGTGGTCGACGAGGCTCGCCGCATCATCAGCCACAACCGCGCCTTCGCCCGCATGTGGCAGCTCGACGCCGCCACCCTCGCCGGCAAGGACGACCGCACCGCCTTGGCCGCGGCGCTGCCGTTGGTGGCCGAACCCGACGCCTTCATCGCTCGCGTCGTCGAGCTGTACGCCAACCCGACCGCCACGGCGCGAGACGAGATCGCGCTCGCCGATGGGCGCGTGCTCGACCGCCAGACCGCGCCGGTGCTCGACGCCGGCGGCCGCGTGCTCGGGCGCGTCTGGTTCTTCCAGGACGTCACCGCCGCCAAGGTCCACGAAGCCCAGTTGCGCGACGCCAAGGAGGCCGCCGAGCGCGCCTCGCAGACCAAGTCCGCGTTCCTGGCCAACATGAGCCACGAGCTGCGCACGCCGCTCAACTCCATCCTCGGCTTCGCGCGCCTGCTCGAGCATGCCCAGCTCGACGACGATCAACGCCAGGACCTCGCCCTGATCTTGAGCGCCGGCGAGCACATGCTGGCGCTGGTCAACGACCTGCTCGATCTGCGGACCGTCGAGCAAGGCGCGCTGCGCCTCGAGCTGTCGCCGCTCGACCTGTCGGCCGCCATCGGAGAGGCGCTGGCGCTGGTGCGGCCGCTCGTCGACGGACGCGGCCACCGGCTGACGGTCGACGTGGCGCCGGACGCGTCGTGCGCGCTCGGCGAGCGCCGCGCGGTGGTGCAGGTGTTGGTCAACCTGCTGGCGAACGCGGCCAAGTTCACGCCCGAGGGTGGTGCGCTCGAGGTGTCGGCGGCGCGGCGCGGCGCGCACGTCGTGGTGGCGGTCAAAGACAGCGGCGTCGGCATCGCCCCAGAGGCGCGCAGCGTCTTGTTCACCTACCACACGCAGCTCGACGCCAAGACGATGCACGGCATGAAGGGATCGGGCATCGGCCTGGCGTTGACGCGCGAGCTGGTCACCAAGCTCGGTGGCGAGATCGGCGTCGACAGCGCGCCGGGCGAAGGCAGCACCTTCCGCTTCACCTTGGAGGCCGCCCCATGAGCGCACCGCCGAACATCCTCATCGTCGACGACGAGGCGGCCAACCGGCGGCTGCTCGAGAGCATCCTCAAGCGCGAGGGCTTCACCACCTGCAGCGCCGAGGACGGCGCTTCCGGGCTGGCGCGCGTGCAGCAGGGGGGCGTCGACCTGGTGCTGCTCGACTTGATGATGCCGCCGCCAGACGGCGTCGCCGCTTGTCGGATCATCAGGGAGGATCTGCACCTGCCGTTCTTGCCGGTGGTGTTGGTGACCGCGCTCAGCGACCGCGGCGCGCGCGTGCGCGGCAAGGAGGCCGGCGCCGACGACTTCATCACCAAGCCGGTCTACCAAGACGAGCTTCTAGCGCGCGTGCGCGTGCTGCTGCGGGCGCAGCAGTTTCGCCGCGACGCCGACGAGCAGCGCCGGGCGCTCGACGTGGCGCGCCAGCGCCTCACCGGCCTGTTGATGCACGATCTGAAGAACCCGCTCAGCGTGGTGCGCTTGAACCTTGGCCACCTGGCGCGCGAGCTGGAGCAAGCCGCACCCGACCTGCATCCGGCGGCGGTCGACGCGCTCACGGCATGCGATCAAACCCAACACATGCTGCTCGACATGCTCGACGTGGCCTTGGCGGAGGACGGGCAGGTGCCCTTCGCGCCCGCGCTCGGCGACCTCGGCGAGGCCGTCCGCGAGACATCGCGTCGCTTCCGTCCCGTGGTAGTGGCGCGCGGCGCGAGCCTGTCGATCGCGATCGCCGCCGCGCTGCCGCGGGCCTCGTTCGACGCTTCGCTGGTCGCGCGCGTGTTGCAGAACCTGCTCGGCAACGCCGCCCGCTTCGTCGGCCCGCTCGGCGTGGTCGAGGTCGCAGTGCGCGCCGACGCCGGCCGCTTGGTGGTCACGGTGGGCAACGACGGCCCCTCCATCCCCCGGCAGCATCAGGCGCGGCTGTTCGACAAGTACGGCCAGGTGACCGACGGCCAGAGCGCCGGTAACCGCGGCCTCGGGCTCTACTTCTGTCGGCTGGTCGCTGAGCGCCACGGCGGCACCATCGCCGTGCGCGATCGCGAGGGAGGCGGCGTCCGCTTCGAGCTGACGCTGCCGGCGGCGGTCGGCCTCGACGATCGGTGAGCCGACCGCTTGCGCGAGCCGGCCCTCTTGGGAATGATTCCCATATGCCCGGACGTGCCCAGCCGTCGAACACCGCGCGCACCCTGCAACCAGGACGCTTGCTGCAGCGCCTGCTGGCGCGCGGGCACACGCTCTCCGAGCTGGAGGCGCTGCTGCGCCTCTCGCCGGGCTACTTATCCAAGGTGCGCCACCGGCGCGCTCGCCCGAGCGCGCAACTGCTCGCGCTCCTCGCGCTGCTCGAGTCCAACGCGACGACGACCGCGGCCGCGCTCAGGCTCACCGGCAGTCGTGCCGCCGCGCCTCGGCCGCGGCGCGGCGGCGCTGCTCCGAGCGCCCCAGTCGGCGGGGGCGCCGCCTTGCCCGCGCTGCTCGCGCTCGCGCCCGAGCTCGACCGCCGCGGCGTACCGTGGGCGATCGGCGGCGCCACCGCGCTCGAAGCGCTCGGCATCCCGCGCGAGACCACCGACGTCGACGTCTTCATCGACGATGGCCATCGGTCGGCGCTGAACGCCTTTCGCGGCGCTGGCCTCGGCATCGCGCATTTCGGCGACGAGATCGCCGCCGCCTACCCGACGGCCGGCGGGGAGAACGATCGCATCGACATCATCTTTCCGACGCTGGAACCGGCGGCGAGCGCGCTGCTCCATGCCGAGCGGCGGCTGCTACGAGGGGTTGAGGTACCGGTTCTCCCTGCATTGGCGCTCGCCGCGATGAAGCTGATGTCGGTCCGCGCCAAGGAGCACTCCGACGCGCTGCGCTTGATCGACGCCGGGCTGACCACGCGGCGCGCCGTGCGCGCAGAGCTGCGCAGGCTCCGGAGGCTCGGTGCCGGCGGCGACCCGTGGACCAGGCGCCGGTTCGACGCCGTGGCCGCGCTCGGGCGCCTGGAGGCGACCCGGTGACCACGTCCCCCAAGTTGCGCGCGCTGTTCGCGCGCTGCGCCCGCACGCTCGCCGCGCTCGACGCCGATTGGGCGGTGGGCGGTGCGTTCGCCATGGCGGCACACGGCTACACGCGCGCGACGCGCGACATCGACCTCTTCATCGGCGACGACGCACGCGAGCCGCTGCTCGCAGCGCTGCGATCGCAGGGTGTCGCCGTCGACGAGGTGCTCGAGCACATCCACTACGCGGCCATCCCGGATCGCCGTGACCCCGAGGAGCGCATCGACCTGCTGTTCCCCTCCTCGGAGCCGGACGTGAGCGCGCTGATGGCCGCACGGCCGGCGTCGGTGCTGCGCTACCGGGTGCCGGTGTGGCCGCTGCACCTGATCATCGTCGCCAAGCTGCTCTCGGATCGCGACAAGGACCGGCACGACCTGGCCGAGCTGCGCAAGCGCGGCTTGATCGACGCCGGCCGAGTGCTCGACGTCTTGCAGGAGATGAAGGAGCCCACGGCGATCCGCCGGCTGCGAGCGCTGGTAGGTGGTCGCCGGACGCCCTGACGGCGCTCACCGGGCCGTCGTCATGACCTCGACCATCGCCGGCGCGCTCGGCGCGGGGCGCCACTGGCGCTTGCGGTAGGCCGCCGGCAGCCAGGCGGCGCGACGGACGCCGTCCTTGCCGACGACGACGCGGTAGATGCGCGACTCGAGGAACGCCGGGTTGGTGAACTGGTCGAACACGAAGTTGCCCATGCTGTAGAGGATGAGCCCGCGGCCATAGCGCTCGGCCGGCTGCTGCACGTGGGGATGGTGCCCCGCCACTACGTCGACGCCGAGGTCGATCAGGCGGTGCGCCAGCGCCACCTGCCGCGCGCTCGGCTGCACGTGCTCCTCGATGCCCCAGTGCAGTGACACCACCACCACGTCGACCTGCGGCCGCAGCGCGCGCACGTCGCGCTCGAGCGTGCGCGCCAGCGCGCGGTAGGGGCGGTCGATGGCGCCGCCGTCGAGGTAGGGGCAGCCGCCCTCCGATCGCGGGTCGCAGTACGCGAGCACGCCGACCTTGACGCCGCGCGCGTCGAGCAGCACCGGCGTCTGCGGCGCGTCGATGGGGCCGACGCCGACCGTGCGCACGCCGAGCGGCGCCAGCAAGGCGCGCGTGTCGTCGAGGGCGAGCGCGCCATAGTCGAGCGAGTGGTTGTTGGCGAGCGAGACCACGTCGAAGCCGGCGGCGGCGACGCCCTCGGCCGCATGCCTCGGCGCGTTGAAGGCGAGCGGGCCGATCCGGCGTCGGCCGCGGCCGGAGATCGGGGACTCGAGGTTGGCGAAGGCGAGGTCGGCGCCGGCAATGACGGCCCGCGTGTCCTCGAAGAACCAGGAGAAGGGCCGGTGCTCGCGCTCGGCCTTGGCCGCGACGCCGCGCCCGAGCATGACGTCGCCGACCAACACCAGGCTGCGCTCATCGTCGCCAAGCGGCTCATCGATGGCCACGCTCGCGCCGGGCGGCTCGGGCATCGCGACCGTGCGCTGGTGCCAGCGGGCGAGCGCCATGGCGGCCACGGCGATGACGACCACGGCGCCGAGCACGAGCGCGTGGCCGCCGCCACGTGCGGCCTCGATGCTGCGCGCGTCGTCCGCTCGACGCCTGAGCAACAGCAGCACCAGCCAGGGCGGCGCGAAGGCGAGGGCGTAGGCCACCAGCCACACGTCGTCGCGCGCGAACAGCGCGAGCAGCAGGAAGAAGAACGCCGCCGCGGGGGCGCGCAGCACCACCGCGCGCCGCTCTACCGGCGGGGGGCGTAGCCACAACCTCCACGCGACCGCGAGCGAGCCGACCGCGGCCACGACGACGAACGGCCGTTGATCCTCGCCGGGCGGAAGCCAGCGCAAGGCGCCCCACCACAAGGCGAGCAGGCACAGGTGCGTCACTGCCGGCCCCACCAGGAGCGCCCACCAGGGGCGCCGCTCGATGACGAGCGCGACGCCGAAGGCAAAACAGCCCCAGCCGACGACGCCGATGACCGGCACCGAGAACGGCCCCTCCTCGAGCCAGGTCCACAGCCCGATGGTGGTCGAGATCGGCTCGATCAAGCTCGCGTCGACCACGACCAAGAGCGCGGCGAAGAGCGCGCGCCGCGGCGCGGTCACGGCGCGCGTCAGATCGAGCGCCGACTGCACCACGATGGGCCAGATGCACACCACGGCGAGCGGCACGTCGAGCACGCGCAGCCACCAGCCGCTGGCGTAGCCGTAGAAGCCGTAGAGCAGGATGCAGCTCTGCTCGCCCATCCAGGAGGCGACGGCGACGATGCACAAGCGCAGCAACAAGCCCTGCCGATCGGGCTCGGCCCACAGGCGCGCGCCGAGCCAGATGGCCGCGATGGCAAAGCAGGACAGCTCGACGCCGAGCACGCCGCTGCCATAGCGCGCCCGCGCCGCCGCGGGATCCGACGTCGGCCTTGCCCTGGCGACCTCGACGGGCTAACCGGGGACGTCTCCACCGCTGCCCGAGGATCCCATGGCCCGCGTCACCGTCGAAGACTGCCTCGCCGAGCTGGACAACCGCTTCGCGCTCGTGCTGCTGGCCACCGGCCGCACGCGCCAGTTGATGAAGGGCAGCCGCTCCCTCGTCGACAACCAGAAGAACAAGGAGCCGGTGGTGTCCTTGCGCGAGATCGCGGCCGGCAAGGTCAAGTTCGACCGCCCGGTGAAGGCCGTGCTTGCCAGGCGGCTCTCCGAGCTGCAGGCCGAGTATGAAGCGGCCCATGGGATGCCCTTGTAGGCGGTTGTCGGAACGGGTTCGGCTCGCTGATGCATCCGCGCGAGCAGCTCGCCGGCACCGAGATCCGCCCCAAGCGCTCCTTCGGGCAGAACTTCCTCGTCGATGACACGCACCGCGAGGCGATCGCGCGCCTCTGCCTCGAGCTGGCTCGCGATCGCGACCACACCGTGGTGGAATTCGGCGCCGGCCTCGGCTCGCTCACGGCCATGCTCGGCACGCTCGGCGCCGCGGTGATCGCGGTCGAGCGCGACCGCGAGCTGGTGCCGCTGCTGCGCCACCGCTTCGAGCGCGCGCTCACCGACGGCTGGCTCGCGATTCACGAGGACAACGCGCTCACCTTCCCGCTCGACCGCCAGCCCGAGGGCTTCGCGCTCGTCGGCAACCTGCCCTACCACCACGCCGCCGACATCGCGCTGCGCGCCGTCGATGCCTGGCCGCTCCTCGGCGGCGCATGCTTCTTGGTGCAAAAGGAGGTCGCGGAGCGCATGGCGGCCAAGCCGGGCAGCAAGACCTTCGGCTCGCTCAGCGTGGTCTTGCAGTCGCGCTTCGAGGTGCGGTTGGCGCGCAAGGTGCCGAAGGGCGCCTTCTGGCCCGTGCCTGAGGTCGACGGCGGCGTGGTCACCATGACCTCGCTGCCGGCGCCGCGCGGCGCGCCGCATACGCGCGAGCAGCTCGAGCGCGTGATCCGTCCCGCCTTCCAGCAGCGGAGAAAGACGCTCCACAACGCGCTCAAGGGTGTGGTTGACGACGCCACACTGCGCGCGGCCGACATCGAGCCGACGGCGCGCGCCGAGGACATCGACGTCGAGCGCTGGGGGCGCCTGGCCGCGTTGGTCGCAGCGGCAGCCTGACGGCGGGTTGGTACGACGAGGGACGCCATGCCCGAGGGACCCGAGGTCGAGACCACCCGCACCAGCCTGCTGCCGGCGCTGCTCGGCCGCGTCGTCGTGGGCGCCTGGATCTCGGGCAAGCGCATGCGCGCGCCGCTGCGCTGCGCGCAGTTGCAGCCCCTGGTCGGCCGCGCGGTGGTGGCGCTCGGCCGGCGTGGCAAGGCGCTCTGGATCGACGTCGAGGGCGGCGCCGGCGTGCTGGTGCGCCTCGGCATGACCGGCCGCCTGGTGGTCGAGGCCGGCGAGGCGCGGCGCGCGCCGCATACGCACGTCGCGCTCGCGCTCATGGGTGGACACGAGCTGCGCTTCGTCGACGCGCGCCGCTTCGGCTCGGTGGTGCCCTACCGGGCGCCGGCAGCGAGAGACGCGCTGCTCGCGGACGTCGGCCCCGACGTGCTCACGCTCGACGACGCCGGCCGCCGCGCCGTCGTCGACGCGCTGCGCGCCACCGAGCGCACGCTCAAGGACGCGCTGCTCGATCAGCGCCTGCTCGCCGGCGTCGGCAACATCTACGCCTCGGAGGCGCTGTTCCGCGCGCGCCTGTCGCCGTACCTGCGTGGCCGTCAGCTCGGCGCGGCGGCCGCCGCTCGCCTGGTCGCGGCCGCCGAGGCGACGTTGGCCGACGCGGTGCGCCACCGCGGCACCAGCTTCTCCGACTACGTCGACGGCAGGGGAGAGCAGGGCGACAACCTCGCCTACCTGTACGTGTTCGCGCGCGAGGGCGAGCCCTGCCGCGTCTGCGGCGCGGCCGTGCGACGCCGCACCCAGGGGCAGCGCTCGACGTACCTGTGCCCGGCCTGCCAGCCCCGCGCACCCCGTTTGCGGTAGCCTTGCCCCCGCCGTGAGCCTCATCTTCGGCAAGTACGAGAAGATCCGACGCATCGCCCAGGGGGGCATGGGCGAGGTGTTCCTCGCGCGTCAAACCGGCGTGATGGACCGGCTCGCCATCTTGAAGAGCCTGCGCGCCGACCTGGCCAAGGAGCGCGACTTCGTCGAGCAGTTCCTCGACGAGGCGCGCGTGGCCGCCACGCTCAACCACCCGAACATCGTCAGCATCTACGACGTCGGTGAGTGGAAGAACACATTCTACATCGCCATGGAGTACGTGCCGGGCGAGGATCTGTCGAAGCTGTGGTACGCGGCGGCCAAAGCCGGCGTCGGCCTGCCGTTCCAGGTGAGCGTGCGCATCTGCTACGAGGCGGCGCTGGCGCTCGACCATGCGCACCGCGCAAAGGACGTGCGCGGCAACCCGCTCAACATCGTGCACAGAGACGTCAGCCCGCAGAACATCATGGTGCGGGGCGACGGCGTGGTGAAGCTGGTCGACTTCGGCATCGCCAAGGCAGCCAACAAGGCGTCGCGCACGCAGGCCGGCATGGTCAAGGGCAAGCTGCAGTACATGTCGCCCGAGCAGGTGCGCGGCGAGGCGCTCGACGGGCGCAGCGATCAGTTTTCGCTCGGCGTGGTGTTGTGGGAGATGTGCACCGGCCGCCGGCTGTTCAAGGCCGACAGCGAGGTCAACACGCTGCAGAAGATCCTGCAGGCGCCCATCCCCAAGCTCTCGCAGCACGTGCCGGGCTTCCCGCCCGAGCTCGAGGGCGCCATCTTGCGCATGCTCGAGCGCGACGCCGACCGCCGCTTCAAGTCGCTGTTCGACGTCGCCACCGAGCTGAAGGGCTACCTCGATCGCTCCGCCATCGCCAGCGGCGAGGTCAGCGTCGCCGCCTTCGTGCAGCAGATCCTCGGCGACGACCTCGACGACAAGGTGCGCGACCTGACGCCGATGGAGCCCACCGAGGCGGGCGTGTCGCAGCAAAAGAGCGACGTGCGCGGCTCCACCTCGCAGCGGCCCTCCAAGGTGCCGGTGCCCGATCAGGCGACCGTCATCGTTCGCGACGAGGTCGAGGCCGCGCGCGAGCCGACCATCACGCGGCCGATGGCGGCGCACCAGGCGGACACGCCGCTCGACCTGCCGAACCCCATCACGGCGCAGCTCAAGCTCGGCGACGTCAGCGACCTGCCTGGCCCCGGCTTCTCCTTGGGCGAGCTGCCGCAGTCGGCCACCGGCCAGTGGTCGTTGCAGGGCATGGCGCCCGCCGCCGAGCAGACCGGCGCCACCACGCGCACGCCCACCACCCGCACCGTCGACGGCTCCATCGCCACCACGGCGCCCGAGCGCCGGACGGCGCGCGTGCCTACCGGCGTGTGGATGCTCGGCGGCGTGGCCGGCGCGCTCGTCGTCGTCGGCGTGGGCCTGGCCGTGCTGGCGCCCGACCTGCTCAGCTCGGTGGTGGCGCCGCCGGCCCCCGAGGGCGTCAACGTCAAGCGCGCGCTGGCCGCCTCGCAGAATGACGACCCGGTGGCTGCGCGTGCGCTGCTCAAGAGCCTCGCGCCCCAGCTGCAAGGGCCAAACGTCAACGCCGACGCGCTGGCCGGGGCCGCGCTCTTGCACTTGGCCACCGCTCGCGTCGCGCACGACACCGCGGCGCTCTCGACCATCGTCACGTCGCTCGGCGGCAAGGCGGAGCCGCCGCCCGACCCCGAGCCCGACCGCGCGGCCGCCTACAAGCTCGCCACCCAGGCGGTGGCGCAGGGCTCGTCGTCGCCGAGCGCGCTCTTGGCGCTCGCCGCCTATCAGGGCGAGCGCGGCGCTGTGGCCGAGCTCGAGGCCGACGCCGCGCGGGCGCAGGCCGCCGCCGACAAGGTCGCGGACAAGAACAGCGTCGCCTACGTCGGCGCCGAGCTCGAGCCGCTGCGCGCGCTCACCGCCGGCCGCGCCGCGCTCACCGGCACCGACGTGGCGAAGCTGCGCAGCGCAGCCAAGCAGCTCACCGAGAAACAGGTCGCCGGCAAGCCGGACCTGCGCCTGCGGTCGTTGGCGCTGGTGCTGCGCGCCAAGGCCGCCTCGCTCGCCGCCGACGAGGAGCGCGCGCAGGACGTCGCCGCGCTCACCGAAGCCGCGAGCGCGCTCAAGGAGACGGCGGCGCCCGGCGACACGCGCGCCGCGCTCTTGGCCGAGGTTGCTCGCCTGATCGGGGCCAAGCCCAAGGTGCAGAAGCCGCCGCCGCCCGTCGCCGCCGTCGACGCCGGTCCCGCGCCCGTCGCCGCTGCCGCCGCGGATGCCGGTCCCGCCGAACCGCCCGAGACCTACGAAAGCGCCATCGAGAAGGCGCGCGCCGCGCACAAGAGGAACGATCCGCGCAGCGCGCGTCGCTTCGCCACGCTTGCCTTGCAGCTCAAGCCCAAGGACGTCGCCGCCAACATCATGCTCGGCTTCGCGCTCATCGACACCGGCCCCGCCTTCGTCGGCAAGGCGGCCAACGCCTTCTCCGAGGCGCTCGCCAAGCAGCCCGAGAACTGCGACGCCCAGATCGGCCTCGCCGAGTCGTACAAGTTCATGGGCGACATCCCGGCTGCCACCACCGCGTACCGTCGCTATCTCGAGATCTGTCCGACCGGCAAGGACGTGGAGGCCGCCAAGGGCTTCCTGGCCCAGTACGAATGACCGCACCAATGACGGCACGAAGGAACGAGCGGCGCCTCGCGGTCGCGGCGGCGATGGCGGCGCTCCTCGGCGTCGTGGTGGGCGCGACGCCGCTCGCCGCCGGCAGGCCGGCGCCCGCCAAGGCGTCGCTCGACGCGCCCATCGACGACACCATCCGCGAGGTGGTCAAGAGCCTCGAGGCCTCCTACGTCGAGCCGGTGCCGCTCGATCGCTACGCGTTGTTCGCGCTCGACGCGCTCGCCGACGTCGAGCCTTGCCTGGGCAGGAAAGGCGAGGGTGCGGCGCTGACGCTCTCCTGCGCCGAGCGCTCGCTACGGGTGGCTTGGCCGCCCAAGAGCTCCGATGACGTCATCAAGCTGGTGAGCGGCGCGCTGCGCCTGGTCGACGGCGCGCGCGCGCCCAAGCACGACACCGTCAAGGCGGTGTGCCGCGCGCTCGCGCGCGCCGCCGGCGACCCATTCACAGCCTACCTGCCCCCCGAGCTGGTGGCGGCCATCACCACCAGCAAGCCGGCGCTGTTCTCCGCCGGGCCCGGCATCGAGGTGTGGCCGCGCGACCCGACCAAGATCCGCGAGGTGCGCCGCCGCTCCGACGCCGCCGCCAACGGCATCGCCGCCGGTGATCGCATCGCCGCCATCGACGGCCAGCCCACCGCCGGTCTGACGCTGCCCGAGATCACCACCAAGCTGCAGGGCGCCGACGACTCGGTGGTGGCGCTCCAGCTCAAGACACCCACCGGCGAGCGCACCGTGCGCGTCGGCCGCTCGCTGTTCGCCGACTCGGAGCTGGTCATCAAAGAGCTCGACGGCGGCGTCATCTACGTGCGCGTGCCCGTCTTCAAGGCCGGCACGGCCCGCGCCGTCGCCCAGGCGCTCTGGGACGGCCGCCCGTCGGGCGTCATCCTCGACCTGCGCCACAACGGCGGCGGCTTGGTGCCCGAGGGCATCGCGCTCGCCGACCTGTTCATCGGCGATGGCGTCGTCGCCGGCGTGCGCGGCCGCGGTGGTCGCGTCACCGAGGAGTACGCCGCGCGGCGCGACGCCAAGGAGATCGCGGCGCCGCTGGTGGTGCTGGTGGACGGCAGCTCGGCGTCGGCCAGCGAGCTGGTGTCGATGGCGCTCAAGGAGTCGCGGCGCGCGCGCCTGCTCGGCGCGCAGACGGCCGGCAAGGGCAGCGTGCAGTTCCAGATCCAGCTCCCCGACGGCGGCGTGCTCAAGGTGACCACCGGCTACTACGTCGGCCCCGAGGGGCGGCGCCTGCCCGAAAACGGCCTCGAGCCGCATCGCTTCCTGTCGCAACCCTCGTCGCGCACCGTGCTCGACGGCGCCGACCCCAAGAAGGACGGCTGGGTGCAGGCCGCGCTCGACGAGCTACGCGGCCACAAGAACGGCGACGGCCTGGTGCGCGCACCCACCGGCCCCGAGCCGTGAGCGCCGTCGGCGCGCCGCCGCTGCGCTACTTGCTCAACCCCGCGGTGGAGGCGCAGCAGCACAACGGCGGCCTGGTGCTCAAGCTGCCGCCCTGGAATCGCGCGCTCGCCGCCACCGTCTTCCAGCACGGCCTGCTGCGCTGCTTCGACGTGCCCAAGACCATCGCCGAGGTCTTGGCCGAGCGGCCGTTTCAACGCGCGGCCGCCGCGCGCTTCCTCGACGAGGCCGTGCAGCTCGGCCTGTTGGCGCCACTCGACGACGACGGCGCGCTGGTGCTGCCGCCGCTGGTCGACGTACCGCAGCGCTTCGCGCACGCAACGGCCTGGGACGCCGCGCACGCCGCCCACTTCGTCATCGTCGGCGCGCCGCTCGATCAGGGCGTCACCGGCCGCGCCGGCGCGCGCTTCGGCCCGACGGCCATGCGCGACGCCGCTGCTGGCGCCCGGAGCCAGGTCGACCCGGTGACACTCGCGCCCGTCGGCTTTCACGACTTCGCCTCGGGCCGCACGCTCTTGAAGGGTGTCACGCTCGCCGACGCCGGCGACGTGCTGGTGCAGCCCGGCGAGCCGGCCGCGCGCGCGCGCGCGCGCCTCACGCGAGTGCTGCAAGACGTCGCGCAGGCAGGCAGCGTGCCCTTTGTGCTCGGCGGCGATCACTCGATCACGCGCGCCACGCTCGAGGCCGTTCCCGAGGGCGAGGGGCCGCTGCACGTGCTCCACCTCGACGCGCACACCGACCTCGGCGAGGTGGTGCCGGGCGCCGGCCTGCACCACGGCAACGTCATGAGCGTGGTGTTCGCCGAGCTGCCCCACGTGGCTGGCGTGCACCAGCTCGGCCTGCGCGGCATCTACGACGCGCCGACGCATGCGCCGCACCCCAAGGTGCGCCAGCTCGGCGTCGACGGCCTTCGCCAAGGCGAGCTGGCGCGCTTCCTCGACGGCATCCCGCAGCACGCGCGCTGCTGGCTCAGCCTCGACATCGACGTCGTCGACCCGGCCTTCGCGCCGTCCACCGGCACGCCGGTGCCCGGCGGCCTGCTGCCCCACGAGGTCAAAGCGATCGTGGAGGCAGCGGCGCGCGCGCGCCGCTTCGTCGGTGGCGAGGTGGTCGAGGTGGCCGAGCCGCTCGGTCCGGCCGACGCCACCGCGGGCGTCGCCGTCTCTTGCATGTTCGCGTTCCTGCAAGGCATGGTCGACAGCGCGGAGGCTGCATGGCCGACCCGAAGAACCTCACCGACGCGCAAATCCTCGCCAAGGTCGTCGCGCAGCCCGAGTCGGCGCAGATCGCCGAGTCGCTAGGGATGGAGCTCGAGGACTACGCCAAGCGCGTGCTGTTCTACGTGCGCAACCCCAAGCAGCAGCCGATGATCGAGGTCATGAGCGACGACGAGGCGCGCGAGGCCGGCATGCCGTCGCCCGCCGAGTGCGTCGCCTTCCTCGATCGCGCCATCGACCAGGGCGAGCAGGAGGAGCGCGCGCACTACGCCGGCTTCGACGACGACGAGAAGAGCGCGGCCACCACCACCGGCGGCACGACCAAGAAGCGCGCGCCCAAGCTCGGCGACGCGCGCGGCGCCGTACTCGGCGACGACGCGCTCGCGCACGAGGTGACCGACGCACGCCGCCGCAGCGTGGCCTCGGGCGTGCGCGGCGAGGTGGCGCGCGCGGCGAGCGCGAAGGAAGAAAAGCCCGCGGCCAAGGCGCCGAGCAAGAAGGCGAAGGGCGAGTGACCTCGTGGCGGTCGCAGGTGTCGGATACCACCCTACGTTGACCCACCATCCGGGCGCCGGGATCCGTCGTGACGACGTCACGAGCGCAACGGGTCGGATGAGCGCACGATAACCAGCAAGCACCGGCTCGCGCGGCGCACAGGAGTCCCCATGGGTTTCAGCATCCGTCGCTTGTTTCGCCGCGTCGTCCGAGGCGTCACCGGTGCCTTCGGGGGCTTCCTCTCAAAGACCCTCGGCGCCGTGCTCTCGCCCTTCAAGAAGGCGCTCGAGCGGCTCGGCAAGATTCCGTTCCTCGGCAAGATCATCGGGGCGGTGGTGCCGTTCCTGGCCAAGCTCGGCCCGCTCGCCTTCCTCGCCGGCGGCCCGGTGGGCCTCGCGCTCGGCCTGCTCGCCAAGGCGAGCACGGTCATGAGCCTGGCCAACATGGCCAGCAACTTCGTCAAAGGCGGCGGCGGCCTGCAGAACATGCTGCCGCAGGGCCTGAACAACATCGCCGAGGGTACTGCCTGGCGACACGCGCAGCTCTTGCGCTTCTAACGCCGTGCTTGATCGCGGGTGACGTCGTCACCCGTAGGGCGCGAACGACGCCGACGACGCCCGTCGCACGTTGAGCGCGGCCAGCTCCTCGGCGCCGTACGCATGCGCGCCGCCCTTCGGCAGGTGCTGGCGCACGAACGACTCGATGAGCTGGCGCGCCAGCAGGCCGACCGCTTCCTCTCGGCACTCGTCCCAGGCGGCGAACAGCGCGGCGCGCCGCTCCACCGCCGGGCGACTATCGTCGAACCACAGGCGCTCGAGGTGCAGGCGCAGGCCCGCGAGCTGCGCGCGCTCCCAGGTCTCGCGCAGGTCGGCGCGCAGTGGCGCGGTTTCGTCGAGGAAGCAGGTCTTCTCGCCCTGGTAGGGATCCTGGCCTTGGGCGCGCAACAGCGCCGCGGTCGGGTCGAACGAGCCCGAGCCGAGCGTGGTCGAGTTGTCGGCGATCGGTGTGCCCATGGCACGCGGCATGGGCGCGCCGTCGATGCGTTGGCGGGGCTCGATGGCGGGGCCATAGGGCTCGAGCAGGTTGTCGGGGTCGCGCCCGGGCAGCCCGCTCGAGAACAGACCCTCGCGGTGGTCCTTGTCGACGAAGGTGACGCTGCCGTCGACGTGGATGGTGGCGACGAAGCCGCCGGTCGTGTAGCGGTAGCCGCCGCCCTCGAGCGGCTCGAGCTGCTCGATGAGCGAGCCGGCGTCGACGACAGGCGCGCCGCGCGCGGCCGCGGCGGCGGCGAGCGCCTGGATCGAGCGCCGCGCGCGCTCGGCGTCGGTCGCCGGCCGCGCGCGCAGCGACGGGTCGAGCACGTCGGCGCTCGGCAGCGGGCCGGGGCTCGCGCCGGCGAGCACGCGCTCGAGCAGCGAGCGCGGCCGCGCGGGCGGCGGCGCGGCAGGCGCGCTCGCGACCTCGGGGGGCGCGGCGGCGAGCGGGGGCGCTGCTGCCATGCGGGGCTCGTCGACGGCGGGCGGTAGCGCGGGCGTCTTCTGCTGCGCGATGGGTGCTGCTTCGGCAGGAGCCCGGGGAGGCGTCGGCGCGGTCAACGGCGGCGGCGTGGCGACCAGGGTGAGCTCGACCGCCTCACGCGGGGGCTCGGGCGGCACCTGGCGCACACGCAACGCCGCGGCGCCGACCACGAGCTGCACGGTCGCGTGCAGCGCGACCGCGAGCAAGACGGCGATAGTGGCGCGAAGCCGGCAGCGCACGGGCGCACCATAGCCCAGGCAATCCAACCAGATCAGGGGGTTGCGCGACCCACTTGCGCCGGCCAAGCTTCCACGATGCGTCTTCGTCTCGTCCTCCTCGGGCTTCTGGCGACCTTCGCCGCCGTTGCGTGCGACTCCTGCTGCGCGGAGATCGTCGAGCCGATCGGCAACGCGCCGGTGTGCGCCCTCGCCGACGCGGAGAAGTGCGACGAATTCCTCACTTTCCGCTTCGGCGCCTGCGTCGAGTCGGGCTGCCTGGAAGACAACGAGTGCTGCCCGGGCACGCGTTGCCGCGCGGCGCAGAACTCCTGCTTCCCCATCCTGCTCGACCCCGAGTTCGAGTGCGACACCAGCGCCGACTGCCCCGACGCGGCCCAGCGCTGCGTCGAGACGCGCATCGGCGAGCGCGAGCCCTTGCCCACCTGCGTCTACGAGACCTGCACCGGCGACGACGCGTGCGGCTTTGGCCGCGTCTGCTTCTCCGGCCGCTGCGTGAAGACCGCGCCCTGCGGCGGCTCCTGCCCGGACGGCTCGGCCTGCGACCTCATCACCGGCCGCTGCGCGCCCTTCCCCGACGACAGCCCGGGCTGCGCCGAGGCCTGTGCGGGCCTGCGCGCCTTCAGCGACCCGAACACCATGTCGGGGGAGCAGTGCTGCGGCCTCTCCTGCACCTGCCTCGGGCTGCCGCCCATCGTGCCGACGCGCTACGGCCGCTACTCGCGCATCGCGGTCGCGCCCGACGAGGCGCTGGTCTCGGCCTACGACGCCGAGTACGGCGACCTGGTGTTGGTGCACTACAAGCTCGACGGCTCCTTCTCGCGCCTGCAGTACGTCGACGGCGTGCCCACCACCGGCGCGGTGGTGGCCGATCCGCTCGGGCCGCGCGGCGGTATTGCCGACGTCGGCGACAACGTCGGTACCCATACCTCCATCGCGGTCGACAGCGCCGGGCTGGCGCGCATCGCCTACCACGACGTCGACGGCCGCTCGCTCAAGGTGGCCGTCGAGAACGCCGACGGCACCTTCTCCTCCCACTTCGTCGACGGCGGCGATCAGAACGCCGTCGTCGGCCGCTTCACCGACATGGCCATCGCCGGCGACGGCACCATCTTCGTCAGCTACCAGGCGCACGACACGCAGCTCGTCGGCGTCACCGGCCGCGGCACCGGGCTCAAGCTGGCCAAGAGCCGCACGCCCACGCCCGCGTCGGCGGCCGACTGGGACCTGCTCGTCGTCGACGCGCGCCCGATGTTCGACCCCTGCAACGGCAC
The DNA here is from genome assembly GCA_016177705.1 of Deltaproteobacteria bacterium. GTDB lineage: Bacteria > Myxococcota > UBA727 > UBA727 > VGSZ01 > JACOUT01. Next base: position 78,750 of record JACOUT010000007.1, on the reverse strand, counting down.
CTGCACCGGCGGCACGCAGTGCGCCTTGAACGGCGGCCCGGTGTGCGTGACGGCGACGACCGGCTGTAACCCGGCGTGCGGGTCCACCGAGGTGTGCGTCGACACCGGCGGCGGCACGCTCGAGTGCCTGCCGCCGCCCTTCCCGCCCGAGAGCCCCGAGGTGCCGCGCGCGCGCGGCCTGTACACCGGCATCGCGCTCGACGGCAGCACGCCGGTCATCGTCGCCTACGACGCCATCGACGGCGACCTGCGCGTCGCCACCGTCTCCGGCACCACGCCGACGGTGGTGGTGCTCGACGGCGACGGCAACGCCGGCCGGCGCTCGGGCGACGTCGGCCGCTTCCCCACGGTCGCCAAGATCGGCCAGAACTTGACCATCGCGTGGGAGGACTTCACGCGCCACGAGGTGCGCGCCTGGCAGGGCGCGCTCGCCGAGCTCGGCAGCGCCGGCAGCTACTCGCAGGTCGACGCCGGCTTCCCCGAGGCGGGGCGCACCGGCAAGGCGTTCGTGGGCGCGGGCGCGCGGCTGGCGCAAGGCGCGGCCGCTGCCGTCATCGCGCTGCAGGACGCCTCCACGCTCGACCTCAAGCTCGCCTCGCAGAGCGGCGCCACCTGGACCTCGAACCGCCTGGTCACGCAAGGTGCGCACGGCTTCTACTCGGACGTCGCCATCGTCGAGGGCAACGCCTACGTGGTCAGCGTGGAGGCCCGCCTCGACGAGCGCGGCATCGAAGCCTCGCGTGTCGGCCTGACCGTGCAGCCGGCGCCGTAGCCGCCGATGGGCTCGGCGGTACGTCCCCAGCTGCTGCTGCCGCTGCACAACCGCGCGGTGTTCCTCGAGCAATTCTTCGCCAAGGGTGAGCAGGGCGGCCTGTTCGTGCCCGGCGAGCTCGACGTCGCGCTCGGCGAGGAGGTCGACGTCGAGCTGCACTTCGTCGCCGAGGACGTGCGCTTCCACATCCGCGCGCTCGTCAAGTGGAAGCGCGGCCCCACCGGGCGGCGCTCCTTGCCGCCCGGCATCGGCATCGAGTTCTTGGCCAGCGATCGGCGCACCCAGGACCAGCTCGTGCGCTTCGCCGAGGGGCGCGAGAGCGTCAGCCACGTGGCGCGCGACAGTCGCCGCTACGCGCTGCAGGTCGACGTGCGCATCAAGGGTGCCGCCGGCGAGCTGTCCGGCACCACCGACGACATCTCGGAGGGCGGCTGCTTCGTGCTCAGCGACGTCAACTTGGACGTCGGCACCACGCTCGACCTCAAGCTGCGCTCGGTGGGCTCGCTGTTTGGCTGGCTGACCGTGCCGGCGGTGGTGGCCTGGCGGCGCGAGCAGAGCGGCCGCGACGGCATGGGCCTGCAATTCCAGTTCGGCAGCGATCGCGCGCGCCGCAAGGTGCGCAAGATCGTCGCGCTCCTGAAGGAGCGCAACGTGCGCGAGCTGCAGATCTTGACGCCACGCACCACGTCGTCGCCGCCGGTCAAGGCGTAGCAGGCTGCGATTGCGCCCAAGGCGAGCGGGCGTGAGGCAATTCGCCGCGCGCGCACGCGCACCTTGATCGGCACGGCGCCATGCGTTATCCCGCGTCAGCGGATCGGATTGACATCCGAGTCAATCACGCCGCGGGAGCGACCCGATGAAGTTCCTCGTCACCGTCAAGCGCGTCACCGACTTCGAGGCCAAGGTCAAGCTCAAGGCCGACAAGAGCGGCGTCGAGACCAGCGGCGTCAACATGATCGTCAACCCCTTCGACGAGATCGCGGTCGAGGAGGCGCTGCGCCAGAAGGACAAGACCGGTGGTGGCGAGGTGGTGGTGGTGGCGATCGGCACGGCGGATTCGACGGCGCAAATCCGGAGCGCGCTCGCCATGGGCGCTGACCGCGGCATCCTGGTCAAGCACGACGGCGCGCTCGACAGCAACGGCGTCGCTCGTCTGCTGCAGAAGGTGGTCGAGAAGGAGAAGCCCGACGTGGTCTTCATGGGCAAGCAGGCCATCGACGACGACAGCGCGCAGGAGGGGCAGCTGCTCGCCGAGGTGCTCGGCTGGGGCCAGGCGACCTTCGCCAACTCGGTGACGCTCGAGGGCGGCAAGGCCACCGTCATCCGCGAGGCCGATGGCGGCCTCGAGACGGTCGCCTGCGAGCTGCCCTGCATCATCACGGCCGACCTGCGCTTGAACGAGCCGCGCTACGCGTCGCTGCCGGGCATCATGAAGGCCAAGAAGAAGCCGCTCGACGAGCTGACGCCCGACGCGCTCGGCGTCAAGCTCGAGAGCCGCGTGGTGGTCAAGGGCTTCGAGGAGCCGGCGCAGAAGAAGGCGGGCCAGAAGGTGGCCGACGTGGCCGCGCTCGTCGACAAGCTGAAGAACGAAGCCAAGGCGATCTGAAGCGCCGGCAGCACCCCGCAGCAGCATCCCGCAGCAGCATCCCGCAGGCACTGAGAGCAGGAGAGACATCATGGCCACCCACCTCATCGTCGTCGAGCACCAGTCCGGCAAGCTCAACAAGGCCACGCTCAGCGCCTTCGCCGCGGCCGCCAAGGTCGGCGGGGACATGCACGCGCTCGTGCTCGGGCAGGGCGTCGGCGACATCGCCAAGGCGGTCGCGCCCTACGCCAAGAAGGTCCACGTCGGCGAGCACGCCGGCTTGAAGGACCGGCTGGCGCAGCCCTACGCCAAGTGCATCGCCGACGTCGCCGGCTCGCTCGGCGCCACCCACGTGTGGGCGGCGGCCTCGAGCGCCGGCAAGGACGTGCTGCCGCGCGTGGCGGCGCGCCTCGACGCCGCCATGGCGTCGGACATCTGCGCCGTCATCGACGAGAAGACCTTCAAGCGCCCGATGTGGGCCGGCAACGTCATCGGCACCGTCGAGCTCGCCACCGCCAAGAAGGTCATCACCGTGCGGCCGACCGAGTTCTCGGCGCCGGCGGCGGGCGCGCCCGGTGAGATCGGCGCGGTCAGCGTCGACCCCGGCGCTTCCAAGATGTCGTTCGTCAAGTTCGACGCCGTGGTCTCCGATCGACCGGCGCTGGCGGACGCGCGCGTCATCGTGGCCGCCGGCCGCGGCGTCAAGGGCCCCGAGGGCATCAAGGGCGTGCTCGAGCCGCTCGCTGACGCGCTCGGCGCCGCCATCGGCGCCTCGCGCGCCGTGTGCGACGCCGGCTGGGCGCCGAACGACTGGCAGATCGGCCAGACCGGCAAGGTGGTGGCGCCCGAGCTGTACTTCGCGGTCGGCCTGTCGGGGGCGATTCAGCACGTCGCCGGCATGAAGGGCAGCAAGTGCATCGTCGCCATCAACAAGGATCCGGAGGCGCCCATCTTCCAGGTGGCCGACTACGGGTTGGTGGGTGACCTGTTCAAGGTCGTGCCCGAGCTGACCGAGGCGATCAAGAAGGCGAAGGGCTGAGCGGGCCGCTCACGACGGCGCCAGGTCGGCGCTGATCAGCCGCGCGCCGACGAGCAGCGTGAGCAGGGCTGCGACGATGCAGCCGCCGGCGAAGGCGAGCTGCAAGGCCGATCCCTGGCCGATGCCGTCGACCAAGACAGCGCCAAAGCCGAGGCTCAAGAGCCCAATGACGAACGACGTGAACTGCATCGAGGTGCGCACGTCGCGCGACAAGGCCGAGATGACCGTGCCGAGCGCGCCGACGAAGGCCGCCGCCGTCGGCGCGCCGACGAGAAAGGCGAGCCACCAGGCGGACGATGCGCCGAGCATCGAGGCGTAGGGTGCCAGCAGGTCGAAGCGCGAAAAGACGAGCGCGCCCGCACCCACGAACACCAGGTGGAGCGCCAGCGGGATGGCCGCGGCGCCGAGCAGCTTGCCTGCGAGCAGTTGCCGGCGGGTCAGCGGTGCCAACATGAGGAAGGGCAGGGTGCCGCACTCGCGATCGTGCAGCACCGACGTGCCGGACATGATGGCCACGTAGAGCGGCAGGTTGGTGAACATCAGCGAGCCGAAGCTCGAGGTCGCGAGGCGCAGGAACGCATGCAGCTCGACGCCAAAGTCGGCGAGCTGCCGCTCGAGCTGCACGTGCGCGTCCGCGCTGCCGCCCGCGCCCTCGAGGACGAGGAACAACGCGCCGAACACGCCGAGGAACAGCGCGTAGTTGGCGGCCAGGATGACGATCATCCAGGGCTGGCGACGGTGCTCGAGCACCTCGGTGCGCGCGATGCAGAAGAGCGGCGTCATCGGGCACCGATCGCTTCCTGCCAGGCAGCGAGCAGCGGGCCGGCCCGCGGTGCGCGTTTCTCGTTGAAGCGCAGCTCGCGCAGCACGCGGCCGTCGACCAGCAGCACGCGATCGCAGACCGCTTCGGCGGCGTTGAGGTCGTGGGTGGCGATGACACAGGCGAGCCCGTCGTCGGCGTGGCGGCGCACCTCTCTGTGAAGCGCCGTGGCGGCGAGCGGGTCGAGGTTGGCGGTCGGCTCGTCGAACAAGAGCAGCGGCGGCGCGAGCAGCAAGGCGCGGATCAGCGAGAGCTTCTGTTGCTGGCCGGTCGACAGGCGCGAGACCCGCTCGTCGAGGTGCGTGGTGAGCTCGAGCGTGGCGGCGAGCGGCTCGACCTTGCCATCGATCGCCGCGCGCGACAGGCCATAGAGGGAGCCGAAGTGGCGCAGGTTCTCTCGGCCGGTGAGCAGCGGATACAGGCCGGGGCGCGCGGTCACGAGCCCGACCTTGCCGACGGCGGTGCGCGAAAGCGCGTGCGCGTCGACGCCGCAGACGGTGACGCTGCCGGTGGTGGGGCGCAGCAGCCCGGCGAGCAAGAGCAGCAGCGTGCTCTTGCCGCCGCCGTTTGGTCCGACCACGCCGACCAGCTCACCGGCCGCGACCGTGAGGTTGATGCCCGCGAGCACGCTCTTGGAGCCGAAGGAGCGGCTCGCGTCCTTCATGACGGCAATCTCGCTGGTGGCAGACCGCGCTGTCATGGCGCCGCGGCCTCGCCTCTCTCAGCAGTCGAGCCTGCGGCCCGCCACGCCGCCAGCTCCTCGTCGAACTCCATACCCGCCACATCCGGTGCCTCGAGGTGCAGGTGCCAGCCCGGCTCGGTGCAGGTGCGCCCGCCATGCGGGTGCCGCCCCCAATAGGGCACGATCGGCCGTGTGTCCGCGAAGCCGTCGCCGGTCTCGACGAAGGCCGCGCGCGGCGCCGGCGGGTACTTGTGCTGGTGCGGCACCTTGATGGTGCAGACACCGCCGTCATACGCGAGCGGGCGCCCGTGCTGCCCAAGGTAGCGCCACACGGGCGGACCGCTCGGCACCTCGCCGTGCTGCACCGGTGCGACCCCGCACGCGGCGAGCGCGGGCACGAACAGCAGGGCGACCAGGGCGGTCCGCACGTGCCCACTGTAGGTGGGTGGCCGTTTTTTTGCGCAGCGGCCTCCGCGGTCGCACCATGGAGCCGGAGGTCCACCTTTGGCTCCGAACGACTCCATCGCCGACGCCGACGCCGATCAAGACGCCCAGGACGCCGCCCCGCCGCGTCGCCGCCGCCGGCCGCGCGCGCCGACGCCGCCCGGCGACGACGTGGCGGACGACGACGACGATCGCGCCCCCGTCGTGGTGCGCGGCAGCGGTCCGCCGCGCCTGCTGCTGTCGACGCCTCCCGCCGCTGCCTCCTCCGCACGTGACGACGATGACGACGAGGACGCGCCCGCCGTCAAGCGCGCGCGGCGTCGGCCGCGCGTCGAGCACGTCTCGCAGCCGCCGCGCATCGCCACGCCCGGCGACGACGATGACGACGACGCACGCACACTCGAGCAATCGTCGCCGCGCAGCAAGGCCAAGAAGCGCCAAAAGAAGCGCGTCATCGATCGGGTCGCGCACCTGCCGCTCGAGATCGCCGGTATCGTGGTGTTCGCGCTCGGCGTGCTGACCTTGCTGGCGCTGCTCTCTTACTCATCGGCGGACAGCGCTGCGGGCCATGCCGGGCGCGTGCACAACTGGATCGGCCCGGGCGGCGCCTTGCTCGCCGATCTGCTGTTGCTCGCCTTCGGTGCGCCCGGCTTCCTCATGCCGGCCGCGCTCTTCGTCGGCGGCGTCGCGTGCTTTCGGCCAATCGCGCAGCCGCGCCACGCGCTGCTGCGCGTCGCTGCGGGCGCGGGCGCGGCGCTCGGCACCATGATGCTGCTGCACCTGGTGCTGCGCGGCACCGGCGCGCTGCCGTTCCCCGCGGGTGGGCTGGTGGGCGCCATCGTCGCCGACGCTCTCGCGTCCCTGATCGCCCCGCTCGGCGCCGGTGTGGTTGCGGTCGCCGCTATGTTCGTCGGCGGCGTGGTCGCGCTCGATCGTCCGCTCGGGCCGACAGCGCGCTCGATCGGCGATCGCGCGGCCGAGCTGGTGCTGTCGACGCGCGAGCGGCTCGAGATCTGGCGTGAGGAGCGCCGCCTGCTGCTCGAGGAGGAGGAGCGCCTCGCGCGCGAGATCGAGGCTGCCGAGCCGAGCTTGCCGCCCGCCGAGGTCAAGCGCCGCGCGGCCGAGGAGAAGACGAAGAAGAAGGAGGAGCGCAAACAGCGCATCTTCGAGGAGGCCGAGCGCCGCGCCAAGGAGCGGCTGGCCGAGGCGATGGAGAAGCGCAAGGTCTCGCTGGCGCCGGTCGGGCCCTCGAACCCGCCGGTGTCGGCCGACGCGCCGCGCATCGTCTCGACGCCGAGCGCGCCCGGCACTGTCGTCGACACCGCGCCGCCCGCCGTCGAGCCTGATCCGCCCTGGGTGCTCGACGAGCCGGTGGTCGACGGCAACGTGGTCAGCCTGGCCAAGGTGCTCGAGAAGCGCGCGGCCAAGAAGGCGGCCGACGGCGCACTTCAGACCGACGCCGACGACGACGGCAGCTTCCGCATCGTCGAGCGCGCCCACGTCGACCCCAAGGTGGTCGAGCAGGCCGTCGCCTCGGTGGAGCAGCCGAAGACCGCGTTCCTGCTGCCGCCGCTCAACCTGCTCGACTACGACGCGCCGGCACCTGCGCCGCTCGATGAGGCGAAGATGCGCGCGCAGGCCGACAAGCTGGTCGCCAAGTTCCTCGACTTCGGCATCGAGGGCCGCGTGCGCGAGGTGCGCCCCGGCCCCGTGTGCACCACCTACGAGTTCGTGCCCGCGCCCGGCATCAAGGTGTCGAAGATCGCCGCGCTCGCCGACGACATCGCCATGGCGATGGAGGCGATCCACGTGCGCATCGTCGCCCCCATCCCCGGCAAGGGCGCCGTCGGCATCGAGATCCCGAACGAGACGCGCGAGACCGTCTACATGAAGGAGATCATCGCGGACGCGGCCTTCTCCAAGCGGCCCGACAAGTTGATGATGGCGCTCGGCAAGGACATCGAGGGCCGCCCCTACTACGCCAACCTCGGCGAGATGCCGCACGTGCTCATCTCGGGTACCACCGGCTCGGGCAAGAGTGTCAGCGTCAACGCCATGATCTGCTCGATGCTCTATCGCGCCACGCCCGAGGACGTGCGCTTCTTGATGATCGACCCGAAGATGCTCGAGCTGTCGATCTATGACGGCATCCCGCACCTGCTGCTGCCGCCGATCATCGACTCGAAGAAGGCGGCGGTGGCGCTCAAGTGGGCGGTCAACGAGATGGAGCGCCGCTATCAGCTCATGAGCGAGCTCGGCGTGCGCGACATCGCCGGCTTCAACGTGCGCGCGCTCGCGGCCGCAGACGGCAAGGACGACGAGGCCAAGAAGCTGCTCACCGACGCCTTCCAGAAGGCGTGCGGCGCCGTCATGGGAGGCCCGAGCCCCATCGCCAAGAACCCGCTCGACAAGCTGCCCTTCATCGTCGTCGTTGTCGACGAGTACGCCGATCTGCTGGCGGTGGCGGGCAAGGACGTCGAGGGCTACGTCATGCGCCTGGCGCAGAAGGCGCGCGCCGCGGGTATCCACGTCATGCTGGCCACGCAGCGGCCGTCGGTCGACGTCATCACCGGCGTCATCAAGGCCAACTTCCCGGTGCGCATGGGGTTCCGCCTGGCGTCGAGCCACGACAGCAAGACCATCATCAACCGCCCCGGCGCCGAGAAGTTGCTCGGCCGCGGCGACATGCTGTTCATGCCGCCCGGCACCTCCAACGTGCTGCGCGTCCATGGCGCCTTCATCTCCGAGAAGGAGCTGCACCGCGTGGTCGAGTTCCTCAAGGGGCAAGGCAAGGCGACTTACGATATGAGCATCCTCGACACGCCCACCGATGACGGCAGCGGCGCCGGCGGCGAGGCCATCGACGAGCCCAAGGACGCCCGCTACGACGAGGCGATCGCGGTGGTGGCGCGCACGCGCAAGTGCTCGACCTCCTGGCTGCAGCGCATGATGAACCTCGGCTACCAGCGGGCGGCGCGCATCGTCGATCGCATGGAGCGCGAAGGGCTGGTCGGCCCGGCGCAGAACGCCAAGGGCGATCGGGACATCTACCTGAAGCCCGACGGCACACCCTCGGGCTGACTCGCTATACTCGCCGCGATGTCCGACGTGCTGCCGCGCAAGTTCGGCCCGTACCTGTTGCTGTCGATCGTCGGTCGCGGAGGCATGGGCGAGGTCTACCTGGCCAAGAGCGGCGGCCTGCGCGGCTACGAGAAGCACTGCGTCGTCAAGATGTTGCGCGCCGACACGGCGGCCGACGCCGAGTACGTGCAGCGCTTCTCGGAAGAGGCGCGCGTGGTGGTGCAGCTCACGCACCGCAACATCTGTGCGGTCTTTGACGTCGGGCGCGCCGAGGGGCGGTTGTACGTCGCCATGGAGCACATCGTCGGCCGCGATCTGCGCACGGTGGCGCAGAAGGAGCGGCTGCCGATCGCGATTGCCATCCACGTGGTCAACGAGGTGCTGGAGGCGCTCGACTACGCGCACCGCTTCGTCGATGGCACCACCGGCCAGTCGCTTGGCCTGGTGCACCGCGACGTGTCGCCGCACAACGTGCTGCTCGGCGTCGAGGGCGACGTCAAGCTCATCGACTTCGGCATCGCCACTTCGGTGCGCCAGGGCCCCCTGACCGCGCGCGGCGACGTGCTCGGCAAGCTCACCTACATGGCGCCCGAGCACGCGCGCGGTGACCAGGTCGACGGCCGCGCCGACCAGTTCTCCGCCGCCATCACGCTCATCGAGCTGCTCACCGGCCAGGGGCTGTACGACGGCATGAGCCGCGACCAGGCCTGGGCGCTCTCGGGTGTCGGCGGCCACCGCCCGTCCACGTACGCGAGCATCGACGTGGAGCTGCGCGGCATCCTCGATCGCGCGCTCGAGCCCCAGCGCGAGGCGCGCTTCCCGTCGTGCAGCGCCTTCGCCGAGGCGCTCACCGGCTGGGCGCTGTCGCGCGGCCTGTTCGCCGACGCGCGCTCGGTGCGCCAGCTGATGTTGCAGCGCTTCGGTGATCTGTCGGCGGAGGCGCGCGGTGCCTACCGGCCGTTTCGTGCGGTGGCGCCGCCCGCGATGGAGGAGGCGACCGGCCCGGCCTCACAGTGGGAGTCGATCGCCACCACCATGATGGTGGCGCCGCCGACCACGGGGGTCGAGGCGCCGCGCAGCACCACCGAGCAGCGCGACACCAAGTCGGCGCCGACCGCGCCGGTGCGCAGCAGGCGCGCGCCCATGATGGTCGCGGTGGCCGCGGGCGCGCTGTTGGCGGGCATCGGCATCACCGCTGCGGTCGCCGGCAGTCGAGAGCCGACGGTCGTCGCGGCGCCGGTGCCGCCCACGCCGCCGCCGATGGTCGTGCCGCCACCCTTGCCGCCTGACGAGCCCCCCATCGAGCCGCTGGCCACGCTCCCCGACCCGCCGAGGAAGAGGCCGCCCGACAAGCCCGGCGAGCCGACCGTCAAGCCGGGTCCGCCCGACAAGCCCCCCGTCGTCGACAAAGGCCCGGTGGTCAAGGTCAAGTGGGACGACGACACGGCGAGCGCGCTCGGCTTCCTCAAGAAGGAGTGCCTGAGCAAGGTGCCGTGCGCCGCCAACGTCGTCGAGTGGAGCCGCCGCACCAAGAGCGACCTCGAGCGCCAACAGGTGGCCGAGGCCGCCTCCACCTGCGCGCGAAGCTGCCGGCTCAAGTAGCACGCCGGTCCGCCCCTTCGACGACGCGCCGTGGTAATGGGGCGCATGCGCGTCTTCACGTCGCTCTCGTGCGCGGCGCTGTTCGTGCTCTCCTGCGCGACGCCACGGCTCGGCGATCGGGAGCTGCCGCCGCGCCCCGCGTCCTTGCGGGCCGCGTTCGAGCAGATGCCGGCGCCCGCCTCCGCGCGGCTGCGCGTCTTGTCGGACAACGTCGACTCCTGGGTAGCGCGGTGGCGGTTGATCGAGAGCGCGGAGCGCGCCGTCGACGTGCAGTATTTCATCATAGAGCCCGATGTCTTCGGTATGAGCCTGCTCGGGCTCCTGTGCGAGAAGGCGAACGCCGGCGTCAAAGTGCGCCTGATGGTCGACTCGCGCGGCACTGCGCTGCTGTCGCGCACCTGGATGGGCGCCGATTGGCTGCAAGAGCTGGTGCGCGCCGGCGCCGAGGTACGCGTCTACAACCCGATCGAGCGCAACGTCGGCGACGCGATCGCGAGCGGCGATCTGCGCGCGCTCGCTGCCAGCAACCACGACAAGCTGATCATCGTCGATAGGAAGGGCGCCATCACCGGCGGCAGGAACATCTCCAAGGACTACCTGAGCGACACGCGCGACCACCCCACCGCCTTCATCGACATGGACCTGTTCGTCGAAGATACTGGCATCGAGGGAGAAGGTGCGGTGCGCGCGCTCACCGAGGCCTTCACCTCCGAGCTGCGCGGCCCCAAGGCGAAGAAGATCGCAAAGGACGCCGGCACCGACGACCGCGACGGCCTGCTGCTCGCCGCCGCCGCCATGCGCCTGTGGCTGAACGATCCCGCGTTCACCGACGAGGAGGTGGCCGCGCTCGGCGCCACCGGCGAGGGGGACGAGAAGAAGGACGCGCTCGCGCTGGTCTACGAGGGCGGCGCCGTCGGCGGCCTCGACCACATCCCGACGGACAAGACGCGCGCGCTCGTGCGCGAAGTGACGCGCCAGCTCGCGCGCCTGCCAAGGTTGCGTGGCGCGCTCCATCGACCGGTGCCTCCCATCTCGGCCGAGGGCGAGAGCGTGCGCGTGCTCGACACGCACTCGAGCTGGGGGCCGACCCAGCGCAACCGGGTCAACGAGAACCTGCTCGCCGCCGTGCAGGCGGCCGAGCACGAGGTGGTGATTCAATCACCGTACTTCGTGCTCACGCCGCGCGGCGTCCGCGCGTTGCGGGAGGCCGCCGAGCGCGGCGTGCGGGTGATCATCCTGACCAACAGCCCGACGTCGTCGGACAGCCCGATCACGCAGGCGGCCTTCCTCAAGCAGTGGCCGCACCTGCTCGCGGAGATCTCGACGGCGCGGCTGTTCGTCGTCGGCGAACAGCGGTTGATGCACGCCAAGGTGGGCGTGATGGACGGCGTGCTCTCCTTCGTCGGCAGCTACAACCTCGACCCGCTCTCCGCCGGCGTGAACGGCGAGGTGGTCACCTCGGTGTGGTCGGAGGAGTTCGCCGCCAGGGAGCGCACGCTCATCGTCGGCAAGACCGAGGAACAGCCGCCCAACGTCTACGAGTACCTGATCGAGAAGCGCCCCGACGGCACGCCGGTGCTCGAGCACGGTGAGCCCGTGGTCCGCTTTGGCCCAGAGCACCACTGCGATCCCGCCGCTATCGCCAAGGTGAAGAAGCTCGAGCCGCTCTTGGAGTTGCTGGCGCCGCTGATCTGACATCTCGCATCGACGTCCCGGTCCGTGCATCGGATCCCCGGATGCGCGCCACGACCATCAACGGCAGGCTACCGGCCATGAGATTCCCGGCGCTTGCCTCGCTCGCATGCATCTTCTCGGCGGCGCAGCCTACCTGCGAGCCCGTGCCCGGGCCCGACGCAGGCTCACCGGCGGGATGCACAGCGGGCGAGACGCCAACGGTGGAGCTCGGTCACGGCGTCGGCGGCGCCTTCATCAGTTTCACCGACGGGGAGAGCGTCGGCATCACGGTGGCGCCCCAAGGCGGCTACGGCGTGCCGGTGCAGGCGCGCACCACGGGGCTCGAGGCCAACGACGACAGTCGCGCCACCGTGCGCGTGGCCACCGAGATCAACGGCGAAGATGCGGGCCAGTTCATGCTCTACCAGCAGCCGCTGTTGTGCGACGGCGCGAGCGGGGTGGTCACCGCCATTGTGGTCGGCCTCGACCCGACGCGCTACGGCAGCAACGACGCGCTGTTGGCGCTCGACGGCGTGCAAGCGACCTTGATCGTCGACGTCATCGACAACAACGACGTCAGCGGCCACGGCGAGCAGGTGGTCACGCTCCAGGTGGGCGAGTGAGAGCGCTCGCGGCGCTGTCGACCGCCGTGGCTGCCGTCGCGCTGCTCGGCTGTCCGGGACGCGTCCCCAAGGAGCAGGGCTGCCTGTCGTGCCACACCGGCATCGAGCAGGCGCACGGCAGCATCGACAAGCACGCCTGCGCCGTCTGCCACGGCGGCAACGAGGGCGGCGTCACCAAGGACCAGGCGCACGTGCCCGTGCCGGCCAACTGGGCCGAGGTCCGCGGCGACGCGCTGCCGCCTTCTCCTGTCGGCTTCATCAAGGACATGGCGCCCGACCAGCTCGATCGGCTCGACCCGGCCTACGTGCGCTTCGTCAACCCCGGCGACCTGCGCGCGGCGGCCGCGGCGTGCGGCCCGTGCCACGCCGAACACGTGCGCACCATGCCGACCTCGGCCATGACCACCAACATCGGCCACTACTGGCCGACCTTGTGGCTGGCCGGGCTTATCGACGAGCCGCGCGGCGGGTACGGCTCCTACCCCGCGACCGCCGAGCAGTGCAGCGACCCGCCCGCCGGCACCGCCTGTGCGGTGGAGACGCTGCCACCACCCGAGCGCGAGGAGATCCAGGCCGCCATCGGCGACGACCGGGCGCTGCTCGACGTCGCCTATCGCCACTACCTGGCCAAGAACTGCAACACCTGCCACCAGGCCGGCTACCCGAGGAACGACTCGGCGGGCCTCTATCGCTCCTCGGGCTGTTCGTCGTGCCACTCGGTCTACGACAAGCTCGGCGTCTACCGCGGCGGCGACCCGACCATCGCGCGCGGCACGCCGACGCACGCCGCCACCCACGTCGTCACCAAGGCGATCCCCACCGAACAGTGCGCCACCTGCCACTTCCAGGGCGGCCGCATCGGGCTCACCTTCCGCGGCATCCGCGAGGGCGGCTTCTCCTCGGCGCGCACGCCCGCGAACGCGGTGCCCATCGAGGAGACGCTCTACGGCCACGCGCCCGGCTACTACTTCACGGACGAGGACTCGACCAACGCCATCGACGAGACGCCGCCCGACGTGCACTTCGAGCGCGGCATGCACTGCGCCGACTGTCACGTCGGCAGCGACGTGCACGGCGACGGCCGCATCTACGACACCAGCAAGCTGCAGCTCGACCTGCGCTGCGAGGACTGCCACGGCACCGTGCGCCAACGCGCCGCGCCCGACGCCGATGGGGTGTTCCGCACCTCCCGAGGGCGCGCGCTGCCGCAGCTCTCGCTCGGCGAGGGCGGCGCCATCGTGCTCACCTCCATCGTCGACGGCATGCGCCACACCGCTCCGCAGCCCGCCGACCTGCTCGCCGACGGCGGCGGCTCGGCCGAGATGCGCCGCGCCATGGCGCCCGACGAAAACGGCTGGTCGCACACCGACGCGCTCACGTGCGACACCTGCCACACGTCGTGGAACCTGATCTGCGTTGGCTGCCACGTCAGCCTCGATCTGCGTCTCGACCAGGTGGACTACCAGACGGGCCGCGTCACGCCCGGGCTGACGCGCGGCTCGCGCACCACCTACACCATCGACAGCATGCTGCTCGGCACCGGGCCCGACGGCCGCGTGCAGTCGGTAGTGCCGTCGCAGCAGGTGCAGCTCGCCATCTTCGGCGCCGAGTCGTTCGGCACCGGCGACGGCGGGCTGCTGCTCGGCGGCCGCATCGACGACGGCAACGGCGGCACCAAGGTGGTGGGCGAGTTCCGCCACGGCCAGGGCAGCGTCGCCAACAACGGCTTCGTGCCCTTTTTCCAGCACACCGCCACCAACCGCCCGCGCACCTGCGACGCCTGCCACCGGCGCGACGCCTCGCCGGAGGAGGAGGCGCGCGTCCGCGGCGTCTACGGGCACGGCACCGGCGAGTTCCTGCTACCCGCGCCCGACGGCACCATGATCGACGGCATGCAATTCCTCGACGCCGACGGCAACGCGGTCACGAGCTGGTTCCACGCCGGCACCGGACCGATGGCGCCCGAGGTGCGCGCGCGCGCCTTCGCCGTGCAGCTCGATCAGCTCCCGTGAGGGACGAGCGACGTCAGCGGCAGCGCACGGAGGTCGATCCCTGCGTCAGCGAGCAGGGGCACGTCGCCGAGCAGTAGTCGTCGGTGGTGGAGCTGCCGCAGCTCGCGCCCGGCGTGTAGCTGCGCCCGGTGGCGACGCAGGTAATGCCGTCGACCACGCACGCGTCACAGGCGGTGTCCTCGCTGACGCTCTGCTTCGAGGTGCTGCCGTCGCAGTTGTAGTCGTAGCTGCCGTCGCCGCGGTTGCTCGAGTAGTAGGTGCTCTGCGTGGGGTGCGCGTTGGCGTTGCCCTCGTAGCAGTCGGCGCTCGCGCTGCCGCGCTGCGTGGTGCCGGTCGGCACCACCAGTCCCACGCAGCGCGTCAGCTCGGTCCCCACCGTGTAGTGATCGTTGTCGGCGTCGGTGAAGACGGCGCGGGACGCCCAAAGGGTGTTGTCGTTGTCGTTGCAGTCGACGCCCTGGTCGGTGAAGACCTCGAGCCACATGTGGTCGATCTCGGCGTCGATGCTGCCGGCCGCGCTCTTCCGTACCGCCACGCCAAAGCCGAACGCCGGATCGTTGACCATCGCCGGCGTGAGCGCGACGCCCCAGAGGTCCGTCGCACCGCCGTACGTGGCGGTGGCGGCGGAGCTCGGCCACGGCGTCGCCGAGGCGCGGTTGTCGCCGATGGCGGCGCCGGTCATGACCAGCCGCACCACGACGTCGAAGACAGTGGCGCCGCCGCTGGCGTTGTCGTTGTCGCGTCGGATGTTGGCGCGGATGCCGCGGATGGTGGCGGTGCTCGGCACGCGCAGGTCGAAGTCGACGGGCGTAAACAGCTGCGAGTCCGACGACGAAGACGGCGAGCAGGTGGCACCATTGGTGTCCTGGTACGCGACGTCGGCCAGCTCGGTCGAGCCCCAACTGGCGCCCGCTCCGAGGTCATTGGCGGCGCCGGCCTGGAACGAGACGAACGGCGGCGGCTGGGCGGCGGCGAGGAACCCCGCCGGCAGCGACGCGCCACGACAGACGCTCTCGGGCGTCGCCGTGAAGCCGTCGCCGTCGCGATCGGGGTGGAGCGTTTCGACGTAGCTGACCGAGCCGTTGCTGTCGTTGCAGTCGGTGTCGACGCTCGAGACGCCGGCAGGGAACGGCACCGGATCGCAGTCGTCGAGGCGGGGGCCGGCGCCCACGCCGTCGAGGTCGAGGTCGGCGTAGCCACGATCGTAGCCGCTCGAACACGTGCCGTTGGCCACGCACACGCCGTCACCGCCATCGTGCTGCCCGTCCGGGCACTGACACGTCGGACAGGCGACGCAGGTGTTGGCCACACACGAGGGGTTCGGCGCCACGCAGTCGCCGTCATCGTCGCACTCGACGCAGCGATCCGCGCTCTCGCTGCAGATGGGGCGCGTGCCGGTGCACGAGACAGGCGTGGCGGGCTCGCAGGTGCCGGTGGCGCCGCAGGTCTCGGCACCCGTGCAGAACAGCCCGTCGTCGCACGAGGCCGGCAGGCAGACGCACAGCTCGGCGATCTCGGCGCACAACGGACGCGTCGGGTCGGTGCAGGGCGCAGCACCCGACGTCGAGCACACGCCGCCGGTGCAGGTCTCGGCGCCGTCGCAGTACTCGTCGTCGACGCAGGCCGTGGCATCGTCGAGCGCCGAGTAGTCGGCCGCGGACACGGCGGTGCGGCAGGCGCGGCACGGGTTGGCCGGATCGAGCGCGCCCTCGGCGATGGTGATGCCGCCGATGGTGCAGGCGGGCGCGCACACCGACGGCTCGCCGGCACAGGCGAAGCCGGTCTCCTGCGCGCAGTCCGCCGAGCAGCCATCGGCGTCGACGCGGCCGCCGTCGTCGCAGGCCTCGCCCGCGCGCAACAGGCCGTCGCCGCACGCCGGCTCGCACGTCGACGGCGTGCCGAGGCAGGTGAAGCCATCCTCCACCACGCAGCGATCGTCGCAGCCGTCACCCGCCACCAGGCCGAGATCGTCGCACTCCTCGTTGGCGTCGAGGTCGCCGTCGCCGCAGGTGGGCGCGCACGTCGACGGCTCGCCGCTGCACGCGTACCCCGTCTCCACCGCGCAAG
The DNA here is from genome assembly GCA_016177705.1 of Deltaproteobacteria bacterium. Taxonomy (GTDB): domain Bacteria; phylum Myxococcota; class UBA727; order UBA727; family VGSZ01; genus JACOUT01. The sequence goes on along the minus strand of JACOUT010000007.1, from coordinate 62,349 downwards.
AAGCGTCGCAGCCGTCCTCCACCTCGAGCGCGCCGTCGTCGCACTGCTCGCCGGCGTCGAGGTCGCCGTCGCCGCAGGTCTCGGCGCACTGCGAGGGCTCGCCGACGCAGACGAAGCCCGGCTCCACCGCGCAGGTGCCGGTGCAGCCGTCCCCGTCTACGAGGTCGCCGTCATCGCACGCTTCGGTGTCGCCCACGCTGCCGTCGCCGCACTCCTCGAACACCGGTGCGACCAGCGCCACTGCGGCTTCGACGCGCTGCCCGGCGGCAATGGTGGCGTCGGTCGACCCGACGGCGACCGCGAAGCCCGCAGCCAGGCCCGCTACCGACAGCGTCAGCACCTGGCCGTCGAGCCCGGCGTCGAGCACGAACTCGAGCAGCTCGCCCGACGCGTCGAGGTCCTGCGGCACCTCGGGCACCGTCGCCGGCGTGAAGGCCGCGGCACCGTCGAGCTCGAACGACACCTGGAGCTGATCGACGCCGAGCGCGTCATCGAACGTGACGGTGAGCGCGACCACGGTCTCGTTCGTGCCCGCGGGCGTGCTCGGACAGCCTGCGAGCGCCGCCATCGCGGCCGAGGCTGCCAGGGCGCGCACGTGACGCGGCGTCACGGCGTCCTGAGATCGACGCGCGCCAGTGGCTGCGTCGTGGCAGGAGGTGTGGTCGCCGGCTGGGCAAAGAACGCGACGGCAGCGACGGTGCCCGCGGCTGCGGCCACCAGCACGGCGCCGCCCGCCGCCGCCCACACCCAGGTGCCTCCGTCGTCACCGGCGGGCGGTTCGGACGGAGGCGGCGCCTGCTCGGGCGCGACCGGTGCCACCGCGGCGGCCGGGGGCGGGGGAGGTGCTGGCTCGGCGACCACGGGCGGTGGTGTCGGTGGCGGCGCGGCCGCGGCCGCCGCGCGCTCCTCCGCCAACATGGCCTCGACGTCGGCGCGGTTCTGCGCCTTCGGCACTTTGGCCAGGTACTCCTCGAAGGCGGCCACGGCGGCGACGTGATCGCCGAGCTTGCGGTGGCACAGCCCGATGTTGAACAAGAAGCCGGGCAGCGGCTTTCGCTGGTAGGCCTCGAGGTAACTCCTGAGCGCGTCGTCGAAGCGGCCGAGCTCGTAGTTCGTGGTGGCGAGCACGAACAGCTTCTTCGCCTGCGCGGTGTCCGTGTCCTCGGCGAGCGCCGGCGCGCCTGCCATCACGAACGCGAGGACGAGCAAGCCGCGCATGGAGGGGAGCTTACTTGAACGGGTCGAGCGGGGCTTCCTTGGGGCGCTTGGCGGGCTTGGGCTTTGCGGGCTTCGGCGACGGCTTGGGCTTGGTCGGCTTGCTCTCGGCGCCTGCCGGGTCCTGCGTGTGGGTCTCGGTAGGTGGATCGACCTGCTGCTCGTCGCCGGCCACGGGCGCATCGACGACCAGCGTCACGCTGATGGCGCCGTCCTCGCCCGGCAGCTCGCGCAGCACCGTGCGGTGGCCGGGCAGCTCGATGCGCAGCTCGCGCCCGGCCGCTGCGCGATCGAGCGTCAGCGTCACGGGCGAGGCGCCGATCAGGCTGTCGCCGAGGTGCAGCTCCGCGCCCGGCGGAGTGGTCTCGACGCGGACCACCAGCGGCTTGGCGCCTGGCGTGGTCACCGTGTCGGCCGCGGTCTGCTGTTCATCGCCGCCGCGGGCGACCACGACGACGACCACGGCCGCCACCACCATCACTGCGCCGATCGCAGCGGCCACCAGCGGCGCGCGGCTCTTCGGCAGTGCCAGAGCCTCCAGCTCGGAGGCGATGGGCTCGACGTCGAGCGCCGCGCCTTCCTGGGTTGCCGCCAGCTCGCCGGCGAGCGCGCGCGCCACGCTCGGCGTCGCGCCCGGCGTCAGCTCCGCCTCGACGGTCGTTGGTGACGACGCCGCGGGTGGGCCGGGCGCCGCCGGTATCGCGCCCGACGAGGTGGGCGCGTGGGGCCCCGAGAAGAAGCCGCCGGTCACCAGCTCCTCGATGGCGGCGAGGCGTGCCTCGACCTCGCGCATGTCGGCGGGGCGCTTGGCCGGATCCTTGTCGAGGCACTGCAGGATCAGCTTCTCGAGCGAGACGTCGACCTTGGGCAGCCCCGGCCACGACGAGAACGGCGGCGGCGGGTCGTGCACCTGCTTCATCATCAGCTCGGGCACCGTCTTCGCCCTGAACGGGCGCTTGCCCGAGGCCATCTGGTAGAGGATGCAGCCGAGCGAGTAGATGTCCGCCCTGGTGCCGACGCCCTCGCCGCGAAGCTGCTCAGGCGCCATGTAGGCGGGCGTGCCGAGCACCTGGCCCGCTTGCGTGAGCGAGTCGCCGGTCTGCTGCATCAGCTTGGCGACGCCGAAGTCGAGCAGCTTGACGAAGTCCGGTTGGCGCGCGCGCGTGGTCAGGAAGATGTTGTCGGGCTTGAGGTCGCGGTGGACGATCTGTTTGTCGTGCACGGCGGCGAGCGCATCCGCTACCTGGCGCCCGATGCGCGCCAGGCGCGGCAAGGGCAGCGGCTTCTCGGCCACCAGCTCTCGCGACAGCGTGATGCCCTCGATCAGCTCCATGACAAAGGCACGGTACGGGCCCTCCTCGATGAAGTCGTGCACCTCGACGATGTTCTCGTGCCCCACGCTGTTGGCGGTGCGCGCCTCGGCGAAGAAGCGCGCCACCTGCACGTCATCCTCCACCAGCTCGCTGCGCAGCACCTTGATGGCGACCTTCTTGCCCAGGCGCGTGTGCTCGGCGGCGTAGACGATGCCCATGCCGCCTTTGCCGATCACCGACAGGATCCGATAGACGCCGATCTGCGCACCGGCGCGCAGCGTGCGCGACTCGGCGGTAGGCGTCTTGATCGACCCGCTCAACGACGCGCCATCCACGCCGCAATAGGCCTGGTCGTCCTCGTAGGACTTGCCGCAGCGCGGGCAGCTCTTCATGGCTTTGGCGATCGTAGAGAGCGCCCGACGGTGGGAGCAAATTCGCCCGATTTCGGCGTGTTCGACCTGCTGGACCTCCGGGGTCGTCAGCCGCCGACGAACAGCGCACACGTGTAGGTCACGCCGTCGTCGAAGGTCAGGCAGCGCTCCGACGTGTTGCAGCAGCTATCGAGCACGGGATCGCACGCGGCGGCGCTCGCGACGCACGCGGGCGGCGGGCCGGCGTCGGGCGGCGGGCCGGCGTCGGGCAGGGCAGGGCCGGCGTCGACCGGCGGCGGCTCTTCGCGCACGTCGAGCGCCCAGAAGGCGCGGTGGTTGTCCTCCTCGAGGCCCTGAAACTGCAGGCGGAAGGCGGGCCAGCTCGGATCGACCACGCCCGCCGCCAGCAGCGCGGGGTCGACGGCGGCCACCCAGATCTGCTGCGTGCCGCCCTGCTCGTCGACCAGCCCATAGGCGCGCTTCGAGTTGAAGGCGATCCAGTACAGGTCGCCCGGCGGCGCCCAGGTCGGACCGCCGTTTTGGTGCTGGCCGTCGGTCATGGCGTTGCTGACGACGCGATTGGCGTTGAGCAGCTCGACGGGCGTACCCGGCGTCGGTCCCGTACCGTCGACGATGAACAACTGCATCTCGTCGTCGCCGTGGCCGCCCTTGCCGCGCGAGAAGGCGAGCCAACGGCCGTCGGGCGAGAACATCGGGTAGACGTTGGTGCGATCGCCCTCCTGCTGCACCAGGATCTCCGGCGCGCCGAAGGTGGTCGCGCCGGTGACCGGCAGCAGTGCGATCGACGCGGTGGACGGCGCGTCGCCCTTCTCGGTGGCGTAGGCCACTTGCGTGCCGTCGGGCGACCAATCCGGCTCGGTGCCCTCGCCGCCGGCGAGATCGACGGGGGCGACGTAGGCGCCAGTGGCGGCGTCGACCAACCACAGCTCGCCGCCCCACGACACCATCACGAGCGAGGTGTCAGGCGAGAAGGTCGCGAAGCCGTGGCCACCGGTGTTCTCCACGGAGGACACGCGCGGGAACGGCGGCGCGGCGATGGTCACGTCCATGATCCAAAGGCTCTTGTCGCGCTCCATGGTCTCGACGGGCGCCGCGATCTTGCGGCCGTCGCGCGACACCGTGTGGCACGCGACGCACTTCACCTGGCCCTCGCTCGCGTACAGCGTGCCGGGGCGACCGGTGATGTAGTCCTGCGGCGCGGCGTCGCCGATGTTGGCGCGACGGATGCCCGCCGACGTCGTCGACCAGTAGAAGATGGCGCCCCTCACGTCGCGCAGCGAGAAGCCGATCGTGATCGAGGCTGCGCGCCGGATGGTCGGCGTGGCGGTCGAGCGATCGAGCGCGTCGACGGTCCAACTCACCGTGCCGCCCGCGTTGCTGCCGGCGATCAGGCTCCACGCCGTCGCGTCCGCTTCGAAGCAGGCCGCGTCGGCGTCGGTGCACTGCGGGTGGACGCCGTCGGTGAAGACGGTGACCGTCGAGCCCGTGCCCGCGAAGGTCAGGCGGAACTCGTCGTAGCCGGCGGCGCGCCACTGAAACAGCGTCTGATGGATGTTGCGCGGGAAGCGCGTCTGGTCGCTCGGATAGACCACCTCGGGGAGCGGAGCGGCGCTGGTCGGCGTGCCCGTCCAGTCCGCCGGGTTGGTCGGCGTGCCGATGGTCGCGTTCACCGTGAAGGTGACGATGGCGCTACCGGTGACGCAGCCGTCGGTGGCGCTGATGGTGACGACGCCGCCGAGCAGCGGGTTCGGCTGGAAGCTGCCGCCGCTGACGGCACCGGGGTCGCCGTCGTCGCCGCGCGCGGCGCTCCAGGCGAGTCGTGCCTCGTCGAGGTCGACCGGGCTGCCGTTGTCGAGCGTGCCGGTGGCCGCGAAGTTGATCGCGTTTGGCGCGGTGCCGTCGAGCACCACGTTCTGGTTGGCAGGATCGAGCGCGATGCTGACGAGCCCGGCGACACAGTCGAGCGGCACGCCCGAGTCGCCGATGAAGCCCCCGTCAAGCGGGTCGCCCTCGCCCTCGCCTGGCTCGCCCTCGCCCTCGCCCTCGCCTTCGCCGGGCGCGGCGGGGGTGTCACAGGTGCACGACGAGAACGGCAGCGTGGCCAGGGACGCGAGGAACGGGACGAGCGGTGCGCGCATGGGCTCCCCCTTCACCGCGACGATAGCGCGCGGCGATCGCCGGCGTGACCTCGATCACCGTGTGGGTCCGTGTGCGGCGAACAGCGGCACGCACCGGCGCACGAGCCTCGATCGGCTACCTCCCTGCGTCGTCGACCACGGCCGTGCGCTGCGCCGGCCGTTCCACTCACGAGGACGAAAGTGGAATCGGTGTGCGGGCTATCGTGGCAACCATGAACGGACCCGACGACATCCGCCGCGCGCTCGGCCGCCTCGCGCTCGTGCTCGCGGTGCTCGGCTTCGGCAGCGTCGCGCTCGGCGTCGGGCTCGCCGTGCTCGGTCTGCTCGGCGGCGCGGTCATGTTGTTCGGCTCGGGCGGCGCGGGCGGCGCCGTCGGGCTGAGCGCGCTCTGCGTCGTCGTCGGCGTGGTGCTCGCTGCCGGTGGCGTGCCGGAGCTGCTCGCCTGGTACGGCATCTCCAAGCGTGCCCCGTGGGGACGCTGGCTCGGCATCGTGCTGTGCACCACCATGCTGGCCGCGTTCCCGATCGGCACCGCGTTCGGCGCGTGGGGTCTGTGGGTGCTGCTCTCCTCGGCGGGCGTGCGCGCCTTTGGCCAGGAGCGCTCGTGGCTCGGCGACGGCGCGGCGCTCGCGGTCGGCTGGTTCTTCATGCCCGACCGCGACGACGATCGCTGCTATCGCGTCGATCGTCGCGGTCGGCGGCATCGGCGCGGACGACACGGCGGTCGCGGCGGGCTGCTGCTGCTCTTGCTGATCCTCGGCTTTTTCGCCTTCGCGACCTGCGGTAGCTGCTGGCAGAGCTTCGCGGCCGGCGTGTCGTCGGGCGCTGCGCCCTCAACCGGCACGGGGAGCACCCCTGACTCGTCGGGCATGAGCTTCGGTGCGCCCGAGACGCTCGGCGCGCAGGCCGGCACCTGGCTGCGCGAGCGCGGTGTGCTCGAGGCAGCGTCCGGGGGCGCGCCACCAGCGCCCATCGGCGTGCAGCCACCGCGCGACGGCAGCGGCGACGCGTCGACGTCGACCGGGACCGAGCCGAAGCCAGCGGAGCGCCCGGCGCCGCCACCACCGGCGCCGAGCGCCCCGGCCACGGGCACGAAGGGCACGGGTCAGCTGTGGATCTTCGAGGACGCGCAGGGCGAGACCCACATCGTCGACGACGTGGAGAAGATCCCGGAGCGGTTGCGCGCCAAGGCGCGGCCGTTCAAGTAGGCGCGCGTCGCACGGAGGACGGCGCTAGCGGAAGAGGAAGAGCAGTTGGGGCTTGTCGGCCCTCCATCATTGACGCTTGCTGCTCTCGCGAGAGCATGCCGCGGTGCCTTCGTGTGGCGAGGCGGTGCCGGAACGGAACGTGAGCGCCGCGCGCCGACGTAACTACCGGGGATGAACGCCCCCACCCCTGCCCCTCCCCTGCGGGGAGGGGCAGGGGTGGGGGCGCTTGGGAGCGGCAAGCCCGTCGTCGTGGCCTCAAGCGGCCGAACCTCGAACGGCGGCGCGACATGACGGCACCGCGGCACGCTCTCGCGAGAGCAGCGACCGCCGCTGAGGGCAACACGACAAGCCCCAGATTCCGGGTCTTGGCTCGTCACCCGCCCGGCAGCCGCTCGGCCAGCAGCTCGGCGATATCCCGCACCGCGATCTTCTCCTCGGCGTCGAGCGCCTTGGTGCCGTCGACCAGCATCGACTTGCAGAACGGGCAGCCGGTGGCGATGGTCTTGGCCCCGGTCGCCATCGCCTGCTTGGTGCGCTCGACGTTGACGCGCTCGCCGATGTGCTCCTCGAGGAAGATGCGCCCGCCGCCGCCGCCGCAGCAGAAGGAGGCGCCCTTGTTGCGCTCCATCTCCTTGAGCTTGCTCTTGCCGCCGATGGAAAACAGCACCTCGCGCGGCGCCTCGGTCTCGCGGCAGTAGCGGCCGAGGTAGCAGGGGTCGTGGTAGGTGACGTCGCTGCCGAGCGCCTTGGCGGCGTCGACGGGGATGCGCTTGTCCTTCAAGAGCTGCGCAATGAGCTGCGAGTGGTGCAGCACCTCGAAGTCGCCGCCGTGCTCGGCGTACTCGTTCTGGATCGACGTCAGGCAGTGCGGGCAGGCGGTGAAGATCTTCTTGAACTTGTACTGGCCGAAGATGCCGATGTTCTCCTGCGCGAGCTGGTTGAACACCGCCTCGTTGCCCAAGCGCCGCGCCGGATCGCCGCAGCACTTCTCCTCGGCGCCGAGGATGGCGAAGTCGACCTTGGCCGCCTTGAGCACCTTGACCAGCGCCCGCTGCGTCTTCTTGGCGTTGTCGTCGGTGGCACCGGCGCAGCCGACGAAGAACAGGTAGTCGACCACGCGCTCGCCGCCGACGGACGAAAACGTCGGCACCTCGAGCCCCTCGGCCCACTCCTCGCGCTTGTCCGGCCCCACGCCCCAGGGGTTGCCCTGGCGCTCGAGGCCCTTGAAGGCGGCGGTCAGCTCGGCCGGGAAGTCCGACTCCATCATCACCAGGCTCTGGCGCAGGCCGATGAGCGTGCCCGGCACCGAGTCGATCAAGACCGGGCAGGCCTCGACGCAGGCGGCGCAGGTGGTGCAGGCCCACGCCTCGTCGACGTGGATCTGGCCGTCGACCTCGAGGTAGCTGCCGTCGGGCGACACCTTGCTCTTGTCGTCGTGCTTGATCTCGTCCTTGTTGATGAGCGCCACCGGCGGCGTCCAGGCGAGGTCGGCCTCCTTGGTGCTCTCCTGCTTGCGTCCCCAGGTGTCGCGCAACTGGTACAGGCTCGGGCCGTTCTTCTTGAGCAGGCTGATCTTGATGTCGTGCAGCACCTTCTTCGGCTTGAGCGGCTTGTGGGTCAGGTGCGCAGGACACACGTTGTTGCAGCGGCCGCACTCGGTGCAGGCGAAACCGTCGAGCAGGGTCTTCCACGGCAGCTCGTCGATGCGGTCGATGCCGTACTTCTCGGCGGTCTCGAAGTCGATCGCGGGCGGCAGGCCCATCGGGCGCGCGCGCTGCTTGGGCGGCAGCTTGCGCTCGGCCGCCACGACGTCGGGTTGGCGCCAGCCGTAGACCGCCTTGTTGAAGAACCAGGTGTTCGGCCCCGCGAAGATCAGGTGCATGTGCTTGGAGGTCGGGATGTAGGCGCCGAAGCCGAGGAAGGTGAGCACGTGGCCCCACCAGAAGATCCAGTACATGGCGTCGACGGCGCCGCGCGGCAGCTGCGCCATCCACATCGACATCATCGAGGTGAACGGCTTCCACTGCGAGTAGTGGTACTCGTAATGGTGCTCGCGCAGGTGGTGCGCGCCCTGGAAGAAGTAGAAGGTCACGTAGAGCGTGAGGATGAAGTAGAGGATGCGCTCGGCGTCGGCCGAGCGCGGCTGCAGGCGCGGCGGCGCGAAGGCGATGCGGCGCACCAGCGCTATGACGACGGCGCTCAGCACCAGGAACGCCGCGAAGTCCTGGCTCAACCAGTAGATCCAGATGAGCGGGTGCTCGGGCGACAAGAGCGGCAGGCGATCCCAGGTGAGCGGCTTCTCGCCGAAGGTCCGCAGGAACATGGTCAGGCCCTCGACCACGATCTCGCTGTGCCCCGCGCCGAGCACGCAGAAGCCGTAGATGAAGGCCATGTGCGTCAGGCCGGAGGTCTTGTCCTCGAGCGTCTTCTTGTGGCCGAACACGATGGACAGCACCATGCGCCAGCGCGCGCCCTTGTGGTCGGTGCGCACTGCCTCGTGGCGGCCCATGTTCACCATCGACGCGATCTGCAAGAGCCGCTGGCCCATGAAGGCGAAGGCGCCCATCACGAGGCCCAGGGTGATGACCGTGTGGAAGACCGGATAGAGCGCGCTCATGACGCAGTGCATAGCGTCCGCGTCGCGCAACGGGAAGCCATGAAAACGCTCGGCTTTCGCCCCGAATTCCTCGAGGAAACAGGCTGCGGTCAGTGACGCGAGCGCTCCCACCAGTAGAGCCCCACCAACCCGAGCGCGGTCGACAGCTCGCCCGACGCCACGCGCGCCGGCAGCTCGTCGAGCGGCACGGTGCCGATCTCGATCTCCTCGGAGGCATCGAGCTGCTGCTCGCCCACCAGCGCGCACCCGGGCGCGAGCACGGTGGTGCAGACGTTGCTCATGAACGCAGGGTTCGGGTGCACCACGCCGAGAACGCGCGCCTGCGCCGCGTCGACGGGCGCATAGCCCGTCTCCTCGCGCAGCTCGCGCAAGCCGGCCTGCAGCGGATCTTCGCCGTGCTCGACCAGCCCCGCCGGCAGCTCCCAGGTGAAGGAGCGCGTGCCGAAGCGCCACTGGCGCACCAGCACCAAGCGCTGGTCGGCCGTGACGGCGACGACGTTGACCCAGTCGGGCCCGATCAGGCGATCGACGGTGAAGGTGCGGCCGGAGAGCTGGCTCTTCACCTGATCGGAGCGGATGGTGAAGACGCGCCGACGGTCCGACTCGCCCTGGCTCACCTCGAGGAACGGCAGCAGCGTCTTGGCCATGTCAAACAGACGCGGTCAGGATCTCGCAGCCGTGCTCGGTGACGACGACGGTGTGCTCGAACTGCGCCGACAGCTTGCGGTCGCGCGTCACCGCGGTCCAGCCGTCGTCGAGCACCTCGATCTCCCAGGTGCCGGCGTTGATCATGGGCTCGATGGTGAAGCACATGCCCTTGTGCAGCCGGTCGCCCTTGCCGCGCTTGCCGTAGTGCGGCACCTGCGGCGCCGTGTGGAAGCTGCGGCCGATGCCGTGGCCGACGAAGTCCTTGACCACCGAGTAGCCGTTGGCCTCGGCGTACTCCTGGATGGCGCCGCCGATGTCGCCGATGCGCGCGCCCGGCTTCACCACCGCGATGGCGCGGCGCAGGCACTCCTCGGTGACGTCGACCAGCTTCTTGGCCTGCGGCCGCGGTGCGCCCACGTGGTAGGTCTGTGAGGTGTCGCCGTACCAGCCGTCGACGATGGGCGTGACGTCGATGTTGATGATGTCGCCGTCTTTCAGCAGCACCTTCTTGCTCGGGATGCCGTGGCACACCACCTCGTTGATGCTGGTGCAGATGCTCTTGGGGAAGCCGTGGTAGTTGAGCGGGCCGTTCTGGTAGCCGCGCGCCGAGGTCCACGCGACCGCGGCGTCGTCGAGGTCGGCGGTGCTGATGCCCGCCTTCACCAGCGTCGCCAGGTGCGCGATCATCTCGGCGGCGGCGCGGCCGGCCTTGCGCATCGCCGCCACCTCGGACGACGACAACAGGTTGATCGACTCGCGACGGGCGTCCATGAGGAAGGGTTAGCCGCTTGGCTCCCGCTGCGCAAAGGCCGGCCATCGGCTACCGTGAGCTCATGGTGCGTCCTTCGTCGCTCGCGGTGCTGCCGCTGCTCACCGTCGTCGTCACCGGCTGTCCCGCCGGTCCGCCCGAGGGCTTTTTGCCCGCCACCTTCCCTGACGGCTTCGGTTGGGGCACCGCGGTCGCCCAGTGGCAGGCCGAGGGCGACGAGGGAGAGGCCGGACCGGTCGACTCCAACTGGTCGCGCTGGGCGGCCATGAACAAGCTCAAGGGTGAGCAGCGAAACCCGCGCGGCAACGGCTTTCACACCGACTACCAAGCCGACATCGATCGCGCCGCCGGCCTCGGCGTCAAGTACTTCCGGCTGTCGCTCGATTGGGCGCGTGTCGAGCCGCAGCCGGGCGTCTACGACGACGCCGAGCTGGTGCACTTCGAGGCGGTGCTCGACGCCATCCGCGCCGCGGGCATGGAACCCGTGCTGACGCTCTACCACTGGACCGTGCCGCCCTGGGTGCAGAGCCCCGACCCCGACTCGCCGGAGGGCGTGCTCGATCGCATCGCCGCCAAGGACGACGCGGTGGTCGACGACTTCGAGGGCTTCGTGCGCGAGGTGATCCCGCGCATCAAGGACCGCGTCGACAGCTACACCGTGCTGAACGAGCCGCTCAGCATGGTGGTGGTTGGCTACATCGACGGCCGCTTTCCGCCCGGCGGCGTCTTGGCCATCGAGCGCGCAACCGACTTCGGCATCAACCTGATGCGCATGCACGCGCGCGCCTTCGGCGTCATCAAGCAGCTCGACGACGTCGACGCCGACGGCGACGGTGCTGCCTCCTTCATCGGCGTCACCATGACCGCCAACGACGTGTACCCGGAGAACCCCGACAGCGCGCAGCAACAGCTCGCCGCCGAGAGCATGAACTACGTCTACAACGACTGGGTGTTGCAGACGCTGACGCGCGGCGTGCTCGATGTCGATCTGGACGGCGACGTCGAGCCGGGCTCGGTCACGGATCCGCCCGAGGGCGACTACCCCGAGCTGGCCAACACGCTCGAGTTCATCGGCGTGCAGTACTACGGGCCGGTCAAGGTCAAGGAGTCGACGCTGTTGAACAACGTGGCGCCGCTGTTCGGCATGCCGCTCACCGACGTCGCGCTCTACACCGACGACGACGACCAGGCGCGGCCGCACAACGGCATGGGCCGCGAGATCTCGGGCGCCGGCTTCGCCGACACGCTCGATCGCTACGGGCGCTGGGGCCTGCCGCTCATCGTCACCGAGAACGGCACCACCACCAACCTGCGACCCGCCTTTGGCGAGCGCGACCCGCCGCCCATCCCTGCGCCGGTATTCGACGAGGACCAGGCCGCCATGTACCTGACCGTGCACCTGTGGGAGGTGGGCCGCGCCATCGCGCGCGGCCTCGACCTGCGCGGCTACTACCACTGGACGCTGGCCGACAACTTCGAGTGGAGCGAAGGCACGCTGCAGCGCTTCGGCGCCTACACCGTCGACTTCGACGACCCGGCGATGCCGCGCACGCTCAACAAGATGGGCACCGCCTATCAGGAGATTATCGCCGCCGGCGGCGTCACCGAGGAGCTGTGGGACCGCTACGTGCTGCCGCGCTTCCCGACGGACGGCACGGCGGCCGGCGTGGGCTCGACCGCCAGCGGCCCGCAGGTGGGCGTGCTGCCGACGCGCTAGTGCGATCGAGCCGCGCGCGACGCTAGCCGGGCGCGCCGCCCGCCCACGCGGCCGGATAGGTCACGTAGAAGACGCGCACCCGGTTCGGCGTGCCGAAGACGATCCGGCTCCCCTTGGGGATGTGCACCACGTCGCCGGCGCGCGCCTCGAGCGTCCGTCCCTCGATGACGACGTGCAGCACGCCCTCGAGCACCAGATCGATCTCGTCGTAGTCGAGCGACCAGGGAAACGAGTCCTCGCGCCGCCAGCTCATGATGCCGGCGGTCATCGGCGATCCGTCCGCGCCGGTGATCAGATCGAGCAGCCCGACGTGGGTGTCGGGTCCGGCGGCGGCGAAGCGCCCGAGCCGCACGGAGCGGCCGCGCACCACCCGAATGCCGGAGGCGTCGACCACGCGCTCGGCACCGCCACTGTCGGTAGCGTCGCGCTCGAGCGAGACCCCGAGCTCGCGCGCCTTGCTCCACGCCTCGGGGGTGACCACGCACGATGCCGGCGGGGCCGCGATGCGTCGCTCCCCGGCAGCATGCGCGCGCGCGACCACCTCGGCGCTGATGACGCGCTTCATGGCAACGTGATGCTCGCGAGCCGCGGATCCCGCGGCCCCTCGACGGTCTGCACGGCGACGCCGTGACCAGCGAGGTAGGAGAGCCCATTCTCGCCGGCGTAGCCGCCACCGACCACGATCACGCGCGTCAGCCCTGCGTGGTGGATCAGCTTGGCGCACAGCAGGCAGGGCTCGCCGGTGACGACGAGCCACGCGCCCTTGGTCGCCACGCCCGAGGCCGCACAGTTGCAGATGACGTTCATCTCGGCGTGGTGGCAGCCGATCTCCATGCGCGTGCCGGACTGGATGTGCATGGTGTCGCGCAGGCAGGCCTCGCCGCCGCACAGCTCGCCGCCGCCGCGCGGCCCGCCGTTGTAGCCGTCCATCAAGACCACGTTGCGTTCGGGGTCGAGCAAGAGCGCGCCGAATTTTCGCCGCGGGCAGTTGGAAGCGTTGGCGAGCGCCAGGCACTGCTCGATGCGGATGCGGATGTGCTTCTCTTTCACGCGGGCTCCGAGCCGGTCCCTATGCCACTTCCGCGGCGCCCCGGACACCCGGCGCGATGTCCGGGACACGCACGCGAGCCCTCCTCGGCGCGTCGGGACGCGACACGAGCGCCGGCACGGGCCGTGCGTACCGTCGTGACAGCAAGGAGCCCCCAATGGCACGTGCCCTCCGCCTCTTTGGTCTCGCCCTGTTCGCCACGATCGCGAGCGTTGCCTGTGGCATGGACCCGTCCGACGGGGCCAGCTCGGGCGCGTCGGCCTTGAACCAGGGCAACGGCCAGGGCGGCGCCAGCGACGACGCATCCGACGACGGCTCCGCCGGCGACACCAACGGCGGCGAGGACCGCGTCACCATCTGCCACGCCACCGGCTCGAACCGTCACCCCTACGTGACCATCACCATCAGCGAGCACGCCGTGCCGGCGCACGACCGGCACCAAAACGACGAGGACATCATCCCGGCGCCCGACAGCGGCTGCCCGGGCGACGACGGCAACGATGGCAACCCCGGCGGCGGCAACGACGGCAATCCCGGCAACGACGGCGGCGAGGACGGGGACGACGGAGACGACGGCGACGGCCAGGACACCGACGGCGATGGCCTGGAAGACGACGACGAGGGTTTCCTCGGCACCGACCCGGAAGACCCCGACAGCGACGACGACGGGCTCGACGACGGCGACGAGGTCGGCCGTGGCACCGACCCGAACGACGCCGACACCGACGACGACGGCGTCAATGACGGCGACGAGGTGGGCGACGGCACCGACCCGACCTTGCCCGACACCGACGGCGACGGCCTGGGTGACGGTGACGAGGGCACGCGCGGCACCGACCCGACCGACCCCGACACCGACGACGGCGGCGCCGGCGACGGCGCCGAGGTGGGCGACGGCACCGACCCGCTCGACCCGAGCGACGACATCACGAGCGGCGGCGGCGAGATCGGCCCGAGCGGCTGAGTCGGCGCCCGACGCGTCAGGCGTCGTCGGCGTCGATGTCAGCGCTGGCCGAAAACACCTCGTCGACCTCGTTGCCGCAGATGGTGCCGGTGTAGCTCGCGTCGGCCTGCGCGTGGAACTCCTCGCCCGGCACCTCGTAGGCGGCGGCGTCGAGCGTGCCGACCACGTCGATCTCGCAGGTGCCGTTGGTCTCGCCCGTCGACGTCACGGTGCCCTGGTAGGTGGTGCGCACCGTGAGCAGGCCGCCCTGCTCGGTCTCGTCGGCCACCATGATGGCGTCGTAGTCGAGCTGGCCGTCGAGCGTGTTGTCGTCGGGCTGACAGGCGTCGTAGCGGATTTGCCAGCCGAACAGCGCGGCCAAGTGGCCCTCGGTCTCGTCGTCGATGTTGAGCGCGGCCTCCATCTCGGCCTCGCCGCCGTTCTCGCAGTCTACGTCGAAGCTGAAGGAGGCGGTCAGGGCCTGCTCGTTGGCGCGATCGGCGCCGAGCGTGCGGGTGACGCTGCGCCACACCTTGCCGCTATCGGCGGGGTTGACGCCGCAGGCGGCGAGCATGGCGAACACGACGGAGATCAGGGAAAGGCGAGCGAGGGGAGTCATGGTTTGGTCCTCCACACCCCGCTTAGGCTGGTTTCTCGAACGGCTGGCTCGGTCGATCGTCCGATGTGACACCGCTGTCGCGGCCCAGGACGACGGCGGGGCGCGCCGCCCGCCGGTGCGACGCGCCCCGTCGTCGCCAGCGTCTCGTCAGGGCGCGGCGCAGTCGGCGTCGCACATGTCGTCGGCGCTCTCGCCCGCGCTCCAGCACGCGGCCGCGCCGCCCGACTCGGCCATCTCGCCCTCGCCGGTCTCGCGGTCCCAGTGCGCGGCGAGCGACTCCGTGCCGTCGGTGATCGCCAGCTCGACCGTGCTGTCCTCGATGTTGACGGCCGCCGACACGTCGCCCTCATTGCGCGCGATCTGCAGCCCAGCGTCCTCGGTGTGCCAGGCGGACGCGATGCTGCCGTCAGCGCCCTCGATGGAGATGGCGCCCTCGGTGCCGTCCTCGCGGTAGGCGCCCGAGATCAGCGCGTCATCCTCGCCCTGCACGGTGCCGGTGATGGCCAGCTCGTCGCCGCCGTCGACCACTTGCACCTCGAGCGTGCGGCCGTCCGCCTCCACCGTGTAGATGCTGATGGTCGCCTGCGTCTCGGGCGACGCGTCGTAGAGCGCGCGCAGCAGCGCGAGGTCTTGCTGCACGCTCGCGTTCAGCTCGTCGACCCTGGCCTCGAGCGCCACGATGGTCTCGTTGCCGGCCTCGCACACCGCCTGCACGCCCGTGCTCGAGCGCGCATCGGAGGGCTTGGGCAGGAACAGGGCCTCGATGGGCGGCAGCCCCGCGGCGTCGCCACCAGGCAAGAAGGCGGCGAGATCGCAGGCGGTGAGGGCAGTGGGGCCGAGGACGGCGGCGATCAAGGTGATGGGCAGTGCGACGCGCTTCGTCATGGAACCTCCTTGGTTCGTGCTCGGTGCTTGTGGGCGCACCGGTGGATCCGTGGGCGGGGGTGATGATGCACGCCACATCGTGCGCGGCGCCACCGGCGTGCTTGCTTCGGCGGCGGGGCGTGGCAGGGCGCCGCGACCGCGCCTACCAGCTCGAGAAGGCGTCCCAGGCGCTGTTCGAGGTCGCGCCGGCGGCGCGACAGCCACACCCCTCGACGCCGCACGCGTCCGCAGCCAGGCCCCCCTCGCCGTAGGCGCCGGCGAGCGCGTCGCCGATGGTGGCGCCGAGCGCGGCCCACTCCTGCGGGTCGTGGTAGCTCGCGAAGGCGAAGCCGATGCGCCCATCGGGCGCGGCGTTGGTCGCGGCGTAGCTCCTGACGGCCTCCACTTGCGCACGCACGAAGCGCTGCATGTGCGCGAGCGACACCGTGGTGTCGCCGTAGCCGCGCTCGGGGCTCGCGTCCCACACCGCGTTCAACACCGGCACGTAGGCGCGCCCGAGGAAGGACTGCGCGGTGTTGGCGCCGGCCAGGTCGGGCGCGACCACGCTCAGCCGGTGCGGGTGCATGGCGTAGCGGTTGATCATGGCGCGCCGCTCGGCGGCGACGGCGCCCGTCACGCACGCGTGCTGCGGGTCGACGTAGACCTCCTGCCCCCAGAAGCGCACCGCCTTGTTGGCAGCCACCCAGAAGTCGTCGTCTTGCAGCGCGCGCTTCACGTTGCCCTTGTAGATGGGCAGGTTGGTGCTCCGGTGGCCAAAGCCGACGATGAACACCGCACCTTTGGCGAACGGCATGCCGGGGCGCCCCTCGGCGAGCCCAGCGAGCAGCTCGGCGAAGCCCGCGCGAAAGGCCGCGTCCTTGCGCAGCGCCGAGGGCGCCTCGTTGATGGCCCAGGTGTCGCCGGCCCCCACGCAGTAACCCTCGCGCTCCATCTCCTCGCGGAAGCGCATGCCGAGCTCGCGCCACGACAGCCCCTCGTCGAGCCGCAGCCGATTCCACGTCGTGAAGTGGAACTCCGCCATCGGGTGAAGCTGCGCGCCGCGCGCGCGCATCAGCGCCGCCTGGCCCTCACGCACCTGCGTCTTGTCGTCGTTCCTCGGCGGGATCGAGATGAAGGCCTGCGTGCAGGGCGAGAGCGTGGGCGCGAGCGCATCGCCGAGCGCGTTCCAGCCCTCCTGGCCGTAGACGACCAGCTCGTTGGCGTAGGGGCAGGCGGCGGGCAGCGGCCCCGGGGCTGCGGCGGTGCAGCCGAACAGCGGATCGACGTCGGGCGGCGGCTCGTCGGGTGGCACCTCGTCGAGGTGTGGCACGTCGTCGGGCGGCTCCTCGAGCGACGGCGCGTCGAGCTCGGCATCGTCGACAGCGTCGCGGTACGCGGCGTCGTCGTGAACGGCGGGATCGCGTGCGCTGGTGGCGTCGTCGACGTCGGCCGCGCCGCAGGCGGCGAGCGCGATCAGGAGGGGGAGGCTCGCTCTCGTCATGTGCGCGACTCTAGGGATCGCGCGCGCAACGGCCTCGGATGAACGACCGACCCGGGCGTCAGAACTGGAAGTATTCGCGCTCGTCGACCTCGAGCATGTAGACGCTCTCGGCGGCGAGCAGGAACGCGTCCGACAGCGGGCGCGCGAGCTCGCCGAGCGCCTTGCCGGCGCCGCCCGCCTTCAGCTCCGCGTACTGACCGCGCGCGCCCTTGCCGACGAAGCGCGCGGCCGCCTGGTTCAGGTCAGTGGGCGCGCTGCCGTCGGGCGCGCGCACGGTGACGGCGAGGACGCGGATGTCCTTGTCGATGGCGAACGCGGCCTCGTACTTGCCGCCGCGAAAGCCCGGGATGGGCAGGAACACCGCGTAGCCGACCTTGGTGTCCTTCTTGAGCTTGTCGCGCTTCTTGTTCTCCTTGGGGCCGACGAAGGTGAGCCCGGCCGCGCCGGTCTTGTACAAGCCGAACACCAGCCGATCCTCGTCGATGGCCGAGCCCGGGATCTTCGCCTGGTCCTTCAGGCGCCCCACCGCATGCTCGTCGAGCTTGGTCGGCATCACCAACACCGCGTCGGCACCACCGAGCAGGTCACCCAGGTCGGTGTTCTTGGCCCGCAGCGCGGCCAACGCATCCCAGCGATCGAGCACGTTCTCGCTGTCGATCTGGGGCAGCCCGCTGTCGCCGCGCACCATCTTCTCGATCAAGACGTCGTCGGGGAACTGGTTGAGCCAGGCGCCGTCGACGCGCACGTCGAAGCCGGCGGCAGACAACAGCTTGTCGCCGTTCTTGGCGTCACCGATCAACGGGCGATCTGCGGCGAGCGCGCCGAGCGCGACCGCCGAGCAGAGCACCAAAGCACAGAGGGTCGTGACTCGCATGGCTTGTTCCCTCACTCGCCGAGCACGCGCCGGCCGGCGCGGGCGGCGTCGCCGGTGGCGGCGTTGTTCTTTTCTTCGTCGTCGAAGTCGGGCGGCGGCCAGGTGCCGACGTGCAGCGGGATGTTGAGCGCGAGCGACTTGCCCTTGACGTCGCCCTCGATGCCGAGCTGGATCTGCCCGTTCTTGGGCACCGTCAGGTGAAAGCCGTAGCGTCCGGGCGCGCCGAGCGGGTGGAGCTGGTAGCGCACCGGCGCGCCGCCCTTGCCGCTCGCCTGGCTGACGACGGCGACCAGCTCGAGCCCCTTGATCGGCATCAGGTTGCCGTACTTCGGATCCGCGGTCGTGAGCTTCTGCTCCACCGCCACGCGCACCTCGATGACCTCGCCCGCTTTGACCTCGCCGGGCGCCACCGCGAACGACAGCGCCAGGTCGCCCGCGCTGCGCGTGAACTGGCGGATCTTGCGCGCGCTCGCCAGCCGTTGGTCGCGGTTCTCGAGCTTCTTCTTGTCCTCGGCCGCCTTCTTCTCCTCGCGCAGGCGCTTCTCGTCGTCTTCCTTCTTCTTCTTGGCGGCCTCGGCGGCGGCCTCGGCGGCGGTCTCGGCGGCCTTGCGCGCCTCGTCGTCCTTCTTGCGCTTCTCGATCTCGGCCGCCGAGTCGTCCAGTACGTCCTTCTTGGCGTCCTTCTTGTCGTCCTTCTTGGTCGCCTTGTCGTCGGGCTTCTTGTCGTCGGGCTTCTTGTCGTCGCCCTTCTTCTTGTCGTCGGGCTTGGCCTTGTCGTCGGGCTTTGCCTTGTCGTCGGGCTTTGCCTTGTCGTCGCCCTTCTTCTTGTCGTCGGGCTTTGCCTTGTCGTCAGGCTTTGGCTCCTCGCCCTTTTTCTTGTCGTCCTTCTTCTTCTTGTCGTCCTTCTTGGCGTCGGGCGGCGGCGGGCCGGCGTCGACGGCCGGCGCCTCGTCGTCTTCGCCGCCGATGACGTTGCGCTGCGCGCCGGCGGTGGAGACCAGGCCGAACAACACGCCGGCGATAGCGAACGACGACAGCGCGGTCAGCTTGCGCATGAACTACTCCTACGGGCAGGACGAGGTGGCGCGCGCGCGCTCCATCTCGAGGCGCAGCTCGAAGCCGTCGAGCGAGCGCGCAAGGTGATACGGGCGTCCGTTGACCAAGAACGACGGCGTCGAGTCGATGCCGAACGACAGCGCCTCGGCGCGACTCGCCTCGATGCGCTTGGCGATCTCGGGGTCGTCGAGGTCACCCTTGAAGCGCGCGACGTCGAGGCCGAGCGCGGTGGCGTGTCCGATCAACAGCTCGTCGGACAGCAGGTCTTGCGTGGAGAAGACGGCGTCGTGCATCTGCCAGAACTTGCCCTGCCGCCCGGCCGCTTCGGTGGCGGCGGCGGCGCGACGCGCCATCGCGTGGAACTGCAGCGGATAGTGCTTGAACACGACGCGCACCTCGGGGTGCGACTTGATCAGCTCGGACACGACGGGTCCCACCGCGCGGCAGTGCATGCACTCGAAGTCCGCGTACTCGACGATGGTGACGCTGGCCGCATTCGAGCCCTTGCTGGCGAAGCCCTTCAGATCCGGGGTGCGCGGCGCCGAAGGGAAGCCGCTCGTCAGCTCGCGGGTGATCGCCTCGTGCAGCAGCTTCGGCTCGACGCCGTCTGCCAGCACGTCGACCATCCAGGCCCCCAGCAGCTTGGCCGGCTTGCATTTGTCGTTTTGCAGACAGGCGCCGAGCGTGGCCGGGCAGGCGCACGGGCAGGCCTCCTCGTTGGCGATGGCGGCGAAGGCCTGTTTGCCGGCGTCATCGAGCTTGCCGAGGTCCACGGCCGGGAAGCTCGACGGCGGCGCGGGCGCCGCGGTGGGCGCCGCCGACGCCGCGGCGGCGACGAGCACCGACATCGTGACCACGACTGCTCGGTCGGCGAAGGGCATGCGGGCCCCTTACCACGCCGCCGCACGGTCGCCATCCGGACGCGCCGCGCCGCGCCACCGAACAAGGTGAGGCACCGACGGGCAACCGCTTGCCAGCCTTGGGCACATTCCCTAGTGTCGATCGGGGTTTGGGCCCGCTGCCCGGCGTGGCCCGGTCGGGGTGTGCGTGGCGAAGAGCGAGTTCGGGGACGACTACGAGAAGACGACGGTCCTCTCCGGCAAGGACCTCGAAATCTTTACGCCCGGCAAGCAGACCGGCAACCGCTCGGCGTACCTGATCGTCATCAACGGCCGCTCCGTCGGCAAGATGTTCAAGCTGACGGGCGAACGGGTCATCATCGGCCGCCAGGGCACCAACGAGATCCTGATCGACGACGAGGGTGTGTCGCGCCGCCACGCCTACGTCGAGCGCGCGGCCGCCGGCCTGGTGCTGGTCGACGGCGAGCGCGCCAACGACGGCCAAATCAAGAAGTCGACCAACGGCGTCTTCGTCAACGGCAACCGCGTCGAGCGCCACCTGTTGACCGACGGCGACAAGGTGCAGCTCGGCAGCTCCACCATCCTCAAGTTCTCGTTCCAGGACGAGATCGAGGAGAAGTTCCAGCAGGACCAGTACAAGAAGGCCACCATCGACGACCTGACGCAGGCCTTCAACAAGAAGTACTTCGCCGATCAGCTCAAGACAGACTTCGCGTTCTACTCGCGCCACGGCAACCCGCTGTCGCTGGTGCTGTTCGACATCGACTTCTTCAAGAAGCTGAACGACGGCTTCGGCCACCCCGCCGGCGACTACGTGCTCAAGACGCTCGCGCAGCTCGTGCAGAAGGCGCTGCGCACCGAGGACATCTTCGCGCGCTACGGCGGCGAGGAGTTCGGCATCATCCTGCGCGACACCGACGGCGAGCGCGCCTTCCTCATCTGCGAGCGCGTGCGCCGCGGCATCGAGAACCACCCGTTCACGTACGAGGGCAAGAAGCTGCCCGTGACCATCTCGATGGGCATCGCCACCCTCGACAAGCAGAACTACCCGACGCCGAAGGCGCTGGTGAAGGCCGCCGACGAGTTCCTCTACCAGGCCAAGCACAAGGGCAGAAACCGCACCGAGTCGGCGCTGATGGGCTCGTAGGGCGTCGCGCGGTTCGCGGCGAAGAAGAAGAAGAAGAGGGGATTGGCGCTTGTCGTCCCGCCTTCGTCGGCGATCGCTGCTCTCGCGAGAGCGGGCGGCGGTGCCCTTGTTTGGCGGCGGCGTGCCGATGAGGGTGGGCGGCGTCGAGGTGGACAGCCCCCACTCTAGATCTCTCCCCCACAGGGGAGAGTCGTTCTGGCTTCCATGGTGGCGAGGTGGAGGGGGCAACTAGGTTCGATCGAGAACGGCGTTGCGCAGCTTGTGGACGACGAGCTTCAGATCGAGGAGGACTTCTTCGTTCGTGAAACGAAGTACTTCGATGCCTTGGGTCGCGAGCAGTGCGTCGCGCAACTGGTCACGCGCATGGGTGCCATGGTGGGCTGGCCCGTCGACCTCCACCGCGAGGCGCACGCTCGGGGCGTAGAAGTCGAGGACGAAACCGGAAAGCGGCGCTTGTCTGCGGAACGGCGCCCCCACCTGCTTGCGGCGGAGCTCTCGCCACAGCACCTGCTCCGCTAGGGTCATTCGTCGACGGAGAACCCGCGCAGCGCGAGATCCAACGGCGGGCGAGTGCATCGGCATTCGCCCGGCGCCTGCAACTGCCGGTCCAACTCGTCGGCGTGCGGACTCGGAAGCAGCCTTGGCACACCGTGAAGCGAAGCAGCACGGCTCTCCCCCTGTGGGGGAGAGATCTAGAGTGGGGGCTGTCCGATCTCCCCGGACACCACATCTGCCTTGCACGCCGTGCCAGCCCAATGGCACGGCGGCCCGCTCTCGCGAGAGCAGCGAACGTCGACGAAGGCGGGACGCCAAGCCCCATCTTCCTCGTCTTCTCCTTGTTGGACGAAGAACGCCGCAGCAAGAGCCTGCCATGAGGGAGCGCTCAGCGTCGACCGCCCACGCGGCGCTCGACGGTATCCGGCGCGCGCTGCTGCCCGAGGAACTCGGTCTCGAGCTCCTGCGTCGATTGGCGCGTGCGCTCGGCCAGCTCGCCGATCTCCCGCGCCACCACCGCGAAGCCGCGCCCGTGCTCGCCCGCCTGCGCCGACAGGATGCTCGCGTTCAACGCGAGCAGGTGGATGCGCTTGGCGATGCTCCGGATGATCTTGAGGAAGTCGGAGACGGCGCGCTGGCGCTCGGCCTGGATCTGATCGGCCAGCCCGATGATGTCGGCCTCGATGCTGGAGAGGCCGAGCACCGCGGCGTTGCCCTCGGCGGCCGGCATGCCGCAGACGACGACGCCGACCGCGTCAGTTGCGGCGCGCACGGGTTTGGCGGCCAACAGGTAGCGCCGGTCGCCCAGGTCGGCGGCGCCGCCGAAGGCCTCGCCGCGCACCAGGCACACGGTGGCGATGTCTCGCGGCAGCGCGATGGCCGCGAGATCGGCCGAGAACGAGCTGGATGCGGCGATGGCGCGTTCCTGATCGAAGAGCACAGCCACCAGCCCGGCGCTGTCGGCGCACAGGTTCAACAGCTCGCGCCCGAGCTGACCCGAGAGCGCACGTCCGCCGGCGGTGATGCCGGTCCCCTCCTTGGCGAGGGAACCCTCACGGCGCGCAAGCGCGAGGAACAGATCGCAGGTGCGATCACCGCGCTCGATCAACTGATCGCGCGCGAAGGCTTCCAGGCGAGTGGTCAGGTGGTCGTGGAGCTGGACGTCGGGCACGGCGCCAGGACTCTAGCGCAGGTCACCCGCGTCGCGCCGTCACCCGAAAAAGAAAGCGCCCTCCTCGCGGAGGGCGCCTCGGCGGCACCGCTTGGCGCCGCTCAGGCCGGCTTGGCCTCGCCCTCGGGCTTGGCCTCGGCGGCGGCCTCGGGCTTGGCCGCAACGACCTCCTCGGGCACGGGCGCCGGCTCCGCCTCGATGATGGGCGCGACGATGACCTTGATCTTCGAGCCCACGTCGGCCTCGAGTCGCACGTCGACCTCGAAGGTGCCGACGGTGCGGATGGCCTCGGCGAGCTTGATGTCCTTGTGGTGGATGTTCTGGCCGATGGCGATCAGCGCCTTCGAGATGTCGCGGTTGGTCACCGAGCCGAACAGCTTGCCGCTCTCGCCGGCCTTGGCCGAGACGGTGACGGTGATGCCCTTGATCTGCTCGGCGCGCTTCTCGCTCTCGGCGCGCAGCAGGCGCCGCTTGTGCTCGACCACCTTCTTTTGGTGCTCGAAGAAGGCGACGCGCTTGGGGGAGGCGGGCAGCGCCAGGCCGTTCGGCACCAGGTAGTTGCGCGCGTAGCCGGGACGCACGTTGACCAGCTCGCCGATGCGACCGAGGTTGCCGACGTCGCGGGCAAGAATGACGGGGACGTTTTGGGCCATGTCTGCTGCTCCTGCCTCTCTCGAGGTGAGGGTGGTTCTGGGCTTGATCGGCGGGCGCCCACCGTGGGCGCGCCCGATCGTTGACCGCCGGCATTCTCCAGAGAGGGGGCCGGCGGCCGGAGTTTTCGGGCGCTAGTCGCGGCCCTCGTCGTCGTCACGGCCGCCGCCGCCGCCGCCGCCGCCGCCGCCGCTACCGCCGCGCGGCTCGTTGTCGAAGTCGCCGCGGAAGTCGCGGAAGTCGCGGTCGTAGCCGCCGTAGCCGTAGTCGCCGCCGTCGTCGTCGAAGCGGCGCTCGCGGCGCTCGTCCTTCTCCTTGACGATGGGCGGGTTGACCACGTCCTCCTCGGGCTGGCGCGCCGTGGGATCGACGGCCGGATCGAGCAGCTTGGTCAGGCGCAGGATGACGTTCTCGTCGATGGCCAGCGTGCGCTCGTACTCGGCGACCAGGCCGGGCTTCCCGAGGTAGCGGTGGTGGACGAACATGCCCTTCTGCTGCTTCTTGCGCTCCCACGCGAGCTTGCGACGACCCCAATTGGTGATCTTGAGGTGCTTGCCGCCCTCGCGCTCGACCACGCCCTTCATCTTCTGGATGAAGGTGATGGCGGCGGCGTCCTCGACGTCGGGCTTGATGACATAGATGGTTTCGTATTCGCGCAGGTGCGCAGCAGACATGGACACGAGGAGACCTCGGGGATTGGGAAAGGCAGGCGGCCCTTCTAGCAGGGCGGCTTGGCGGATCAAGGGGCCCGCGCCGATCCACAGGCTGATCCGGCGCCGGCGTCGGCCGGTGCGACCTTGGTCATCGAGGTCGGCCGCCCAAGGCGCTACAAGACCCGGCGGATGCTCGCCCTTCTCCTCCTGGCCGCGCTGGCCGCGCCCTCGGCCGAGCCGGCCTACCGCCTCGGCAGCGCCACCAACCGCATCGCGCTGCTGCCGGTGCAGTGCGAGCGCGACCTCGACGTGGCCCTGTGCCGCGCGCTCGGCGAGTCCATCGCGGTCGATGTGGCGCGGGAGCCTCGCCTCGAGGTGATCACGCCCCAGGATCTCGACGTACTGCTCGGCGCCCAGGCCATCGCCGACTTGTCGAGCTGCGAGAAGGATGACTGCTATTCGAGCCACGACTTCACGCGGGTCGATGCGTCCTATCTGTTGGCCCTGGCCGTCAACCGCATCGGCGGCGAGGCGCGCCTGATCGTGCGCGTCGTCGACCTGAAACGCGCGGCCGTCATCGACCGCGACGACGCCGCCGCGCCCGCCGCCGACGAGCGCGCCATCGAGCGCGCCGCGCGAGCGCTGGTGATGGGCGTACTGGTGCGGCGCGGGCTGGCGCGCGCCCCCGTCGAGGAGGAGGCGCGCGGCGTCTCGGGCGTGTTTTGGGCCGGCGCGGTCACTGGCGGCGTCGGCGTGGTGGCGGCCGGCGGCGCCGGGCTGCTCGGTTTGAGCGTGCTCGGTCAGACGCAGGCCTTGCGCGCCGAGGCAGCGCACCTCGACGTCGACGCGTTCGACGCGCGCGCACGTGACATCCGGACGCAGGCCTACGGCGCCGACCTGTTGCTCGTCGGCGCTGCGGCGCTTGCGGTGGCCGGCGGCGCCATGATGGTGGTGGGTGCCCTATGAAGCGACCTTGGCAACAGATCGGCGCGCTCTCCCTGCTCGCGTTGTCGTCGTGCTCCTTGTTCCTAGAGAGCGAGCTGGCGGCGATCCGCGAGCAGCTCGCCGGCGAGGGCGAGGGCGAGGGCGAAGGCGAGGGCGAAGGCGAGGGCGAAGGCGAAGGCGAAGGCGAAGGCGACTACCCCGATAGCGACCCGCGCTGCGAGGAGCAGGAGCGCCTGATCGTGATCAGGGACGACCCCGAGGACGCGGTGCAGGTCTACCGCCTGACGGCGGGGGCGTTCCTGCGCATCCGCCCCACCGGCGCCACCGGCAACGTCGCCATCGCCAACGACGACCCGAACGCTGTCAGCAACGGCTACTCGATCGCCGGTGCCACGCTCGACGACGCCGGCAACCTCTGGCTGGTCGGCGACCGCTTCCTTTATCGCTTGGACGCGAGCACGCTCGAGCAGGGCGACGTCGCCGGGCGCACGCAGCTCACGCTCTCGTCGTTTGGCAGCTTCAGCTCGGTGACCACCACGCCCGGCCACGTGGTTGCGGTGGGTAGCGAGCTGGTGCTGCTCGCCAAGGACGCGCAGCCCGGCGACCTCGGCACCACGCTCGACGACGCCAACGACTACCACCGCGGCGTCGGCTTCTCCTTCGACGGCATCAGCTTCGTCGCCGGCGTCGCGCAAGACGGCTACGGCGTGTGGCAGACCGACGGCCTGGCAGCGCCCTCGGCCTTCACCGTCGTTGCCAACCGCGAGGACCGCTTCGACTACTTCGGCGGGCCGCAGGTGTCGCGCGGCATCGCCTTCGATCCCATCACGAGGAAGCTCCTCTTTGGCAACCTGGCCGGCGTCGTCGTCACCGCCTTCGCCGACGGCTTCCCGGTGACCGACGCGACCACCGACTGGAACTTCCCCGAGAGCGCCGAGGCCGAGGCGGCCGCCATCGGCGCGCGCGCCGGCAAGGCGTACGTCGCGGCCGCGTACCGTTCCACCGACAACATCTTCCAGCTCGATCTGGCGTTCTCGCCGCCGCGCGCGCTCGCGGTGGCGTCGGTGGGCGACGGCGGCCGCGCGGTGGCCTTGGCGGTCGGCTGCCGCCGTATGATCTTGGGCAGCGGCGGCGTCGGTGGCGGCATCTGGGGGCTCACCACCGAGGCGCTCGAGCCGGCGGGCGCCATCGCCGACTCGGGCGTCGAGCAGGTGTTCATCGTGCGCAAAGATGCGCTCGGGCTGCTCGGCGACGAGTGAGCAGGCTCAGTTCACGCCGTGGTCGTCATCGTCGACGCCCGGGCGCAACAGGATGCCGGAGGCCTTGAGCGCCTCGAGCGCGTGCTTGTCGCCGGTGCGCTCGAACCTCTCGACCAGCGAGAGCACGCGAAGGTCGTCGAGGCCCTTGGTCTGATCGCCCTGCATGCTCATGGCGATCAACAGCTCGACCATCTCGCGGAAGCGATCGGACAGCTCGGCGAACAGCGCCGATGACGTCGCCGCGGTGGGGCGCATCAGGCCCGCCACGTTGGCGTAGGCGCCGCCGCCCATGGAGACGTAGTACTCGACGCCACCGGCGTCCTCGACCGACTCGCGGAAGAAGCCCGTCAGGTACAGCGAGCTGTCGCCCATGTGCTTGTAGATGCGCAGCGCCTCGTGCGGCTCGGCGTCTTGCGCGCGCGACAGCAGGTCGACCAGCGCGGGCCGCTCGCCGTGCTCCGTGCCGGCGAACAGGTTCTCGGCGCGCGACAGCTCCGCACACAGGTTCACCAGGTAGACCTGGGCGCTCTCGCTCAGGCGCGTGCCGCGGCGGCGCATCGCCGCCGTCATGGCCTCGCGGAAGTAGTCGCGCATCGAAGCAGAGGCCACCAGCATCCGACCCGTCCTTTCGCCTGTCCTTTCGGCATTCTAGCCGGAAGGACGGTGCTCCTTCCTGTTCTCGGCACGGATCCGGGTTGACCAAAGCCAGCCCACGTCTACCTTCCGTTGGCACTCGACCAGGTCGAGTGCCAGATCCTGTTCGAATCC
Source organism: Deltaproteobacteria bacterium (assembly GCA_016177705.1). Classification (GTDB taxonomy): domain Bacteria; phylum Myxococcota; class UBA727; order UBA727; family VGSZ01; genus JACOUT01. Next base: position 35,478 of record JACOUT010000007.1, on the reverse strand, counting down.
GTTTCTTTTTCCGGCCACTGCATCAGCCCTTCGCTCGCTCGTGGCCCCACCGGAGACAACATGGCGACCGCCAACCTTCGCCCCCTGTACGACCGCGTCCTCGTCAAGCGCATCGAGTCCGAGACCAAGTCCAAGGGCGGCATCATCATCCCCGAGACCGCCAAGGAGAAGCCGCTCGAGGGCGAGGTGGTCGCCGTCGGCAACGGCAAGGTGCTCGAGGACGGCTCGCTGCGCCCCTGCCAGGTGAAGAAGGGCGACCGCGTGCTCTTCGCCAAGTACGCCGAGACCGAGGTCAAGGTGGGCGGCGAGAACATGCTGCTGCTCCGCGAGGAAGACCTCCTCGGCATCATCGAGCGCTGAAGCTCCCGTTTTTCGTTTCTGAAAACTCGTTCCCGTTTCCATTGGAGAGATGACCAATGACCGCCAAGTCCATCATTTTCGACACCAAGGCCCGTGAGAAGATCCTGCGCGGCGTCGACACGCTCGCCAACGCCGTCAAGGTGACGCTCGGCCCCAAGGGCCGCAACGTCGTCATCGAGAAGTCGTTCGGCGCGCCCACCATCACCAAGGACGGCGTCACCGTCGCCAAGGAAGTGGAGCTCGAGGACAAGTTCGAGAACATGGGCGCGCAGATGGTCAAGGAGGTCGCCTCCAAGACCTCGGACACCGCCGGCGACGGCACCACCACCGCCACCGTGTTGGCGCAAGGCCTGTTCCGCGAGGGCAGCAAGCTGGTTGCCGCCGGGCACAACCCGATGGAGATCAAGCGCGGCATCGACAAGGGCGTGATCGCGCTCGTCGAGGAGCTGAAGAAGCTCTCCAAGCCCACCAAGGATCGCAAGGAGATCGCGCAGGTCGGCACCATCTCTGCCAACGGCGACGACGAGATCGGCAACATCATCGCCGAGGCGATGGAGAAGGTCGGCAAGGAAGGCGTCATCACCGTCGAGGAGGCCAAGAGCCTCGAGACCACGCTCGAGTGCGTCGACGGCATGCAGTTCGAGCGCGGCTACCTGTCGCCCTACTTTGTCACCAACGCCGACCGCATGGAGTGCATGCTCGAGGCGCCCTACATCTTCATCTACGAGAAGAAGATCTCGTCGATGAAGGACTTCCTGCCGCTGCTCGAGGCGGTGGCCCAGACCCGCAAGCCGCTCCTCGTCATCGCCGAAGAGGTCGACGGTGAGGCGCTCGCGACCCTGGTGGTCAACAAGCTGCGCGGTGGCCTGCAGGTGTGCGCGGTCAAGGCGCCGGGCTTCGGCGACCGCCGTAAGGCCATGCTCGAGGACATCGCCATCCTGACGGGCGGTCAGATGATCTCCGAGGACCGCGGCCAGAAGCTCGAGAGCGTCACGCTCGCGGACCTCGGCACCGCCAAGAACGTGCGCATCGACAAGGACAACACCACCATCGTCGACGGCGCGGGCGACAACAAGGCGATCCAGGCCCGCATCAAGATGATCCGCGCGCAGATCGAGGAGACCACCTCGGACTACGACAAGGAGAAGCTGCAGGAGCGCCTGGCCAAGCTGGCGGGCGGCGTCGCCGTCATCAAGGTTGGTGCTGCCACCGAGATCGAGATGAAGGAGAAGAAGGCGCGCGTGGAAGACGCGCTGCACGCCACCCGCGCGGCCGTCGAGGAGGGCATTGTGCCCGGCGGCGGCGTCGCGTTCCTGCGCTGCGCGCACGTGCTCGACACGCTCAAGCTCACCGAGGAGGAGAAGTTCGGCGTCAAGCTGCTGCGTCGCGCCATCGAGGAGCCGGTGCGGCAGATCGCGCAGAACGCCGGTTGGGAGGGCTCGGTCGTCGTCAACAAGCTGCTGGGCGAGAAGGGTGCCTACGGCTTCAACGCGGCCACCGAGGAGTTCGGCGACATGATCAAGTGGGGCGTGATGGACCCGACCAAGGTCACGCGCTCGGCGCTGCAGAACGCGGCCAGCGTCGCCAGCCTGCTGCTCACCACCGAGGCCATGATCGCTGACGAGCCCGAGGACAAGAAGGCGAAGCCCGCGGCCGGCGCCGGCATGGGCGGCATGGGCGGCATGGGCGGCATGGGCGGCATGGGCTTCTGAGCTCTGTCGAAAACGGCGACAGCGAGGTCGCCGTTTTCGACTTGCACGGCCGGGCTTGGCTTCTGACGTCGTCGTTGTCGCGGCGTCATCGGGGCCAAGACCCGGCCGTCGCCCTTCTGCTGGGGCACGATCCCTCCTCCTCATAGGACGCCGCGCATCCTGCCGGCTTGCTGCTCGCTGCGCGGGCGTAGCCCGCTTCGCTCGCCTCGGGTTGGGTTGCGCGATTGCTTGCTGACCTGCGGGCGGCACCCTGCTAGCGTTGGCTGTCCTTGACCGTGAGGGGATATGGCCGCGACCAAGAGCAGTGAGCGCCGCGACGGGCCCCGCATCGACCTGCGGCTGCGCGTGCGCTTCGAGGCCGGCGGCCACGAGGGCGAGGCCGAGGCGAGCGACGTCTCGCCCAAGGGCCTGCGCCTCGAGAGCGACAAGCCGGTGCCCAAGGGCACGCAGCTCAAGCTGAGCGTCGACGCGGGCGAGGTGGAGGAGCTTCAAGCGGTCGGCGAGGTCACCTGGTGCCGCGAGCGCCCGAGCCCCACCGGTAAGGTCGTCTACGACGTCGGCGTGGCCTTCGAGAGCGACTGGCTCGCCAAGGACCGCGGCCCGCTCGGCAGCGCGCTCGCGCGCATCTTCGCCATGAACTCCTACGAGCCGGCGCGCAACTTCGAGCGCACGCCGGTGTCGCTGCGCGCCTCGTCCACGGCGCCCAAGCTCGAGCTCGAGATCGCCAACCTGTCGGCGGGCGGTATGCAGGTGCGCGCCAAGGGGCCGCTCGCCGACGTGCTGCGCACCGGCCTCGGCGTCAAGGTGGAGATCGAGAGCGCCGCAGGCCGTCGCGCGCTGGCCGGCAAGGTGGCGTGGGTGGCAGGCCAGCGACCCGGCGAGGGCCCCCGTGTCGCCGACAGCTTCGGCATCGAGTTCGACGCCGCGCTGCCCGCCGGCGATCGACAGTTGCTCGAGCAGATCCGCCAAGGCCAGGTGGAGCCGACGAGCATCGCCATCGCGCTCGAGAGCTGACGAGGGCCCATGGCTTTCCGATCGCGCATCACCGGCACCGGCGGCTTCGCGCCGCCGCGCGTCGTCACCAACGACGAGATGGCCAAGATCGTCGACACCAACGATCAGTGGATCCAGGAGCGTTCGGGCATCAAGACCCGCCGTCTGGTCGACTTCGAGGGCGCCATGTCCACCGGCGACATGGCCGAGCAAGCGGCGAAGGCAGCGCTCGAGCGCGCCGGCATCACGGCGCTCGACCTCGACCTAATAATCGTCGGCACCGTCACCCCCGACATGCGCGTGCCCTCGTGCGCCTGCATCGTCCAGCAGCGGCTCGGCGCCAAGAACGCGGCGGCCTTCGACGTGTTGGCGGCGTGCGCTGGCTCGATGTTTGCGCTCTCGGTGGCCGATAAGTTCATCCGCACCGGCACCGCCAAGCGCATCCTCGTCATCGGCGGTGAGACCCTGTCGGTCATCACCAACTGGACCGATCGCGGGACCTGCGTGTTGTTCGGCGACGCCGCCGGCGCCTTCGTCGTCGAGGCCGCGCCCGAGGACGGACCAGGACTGGTGGACACCGCCATCTACTCGGACGGCAACACCTGGCAGCACCTCTACATCCCGGCGGGCGGCTCGAAGCAGCCGCTGACGCCGCAGTTGCTCGCCGAGCGCAAGGACCGCCTGATCATGAACGGCCGCGAGGTCTACAAGATCGCGGTGCGCTCGCTGGTCGATGCGGCCGAGAAGATCCTGGCGAAGAACGGCCTCACCGCCGCCGACGTCGGGCTGGTGGTGGCCCATCAGGCCAACCTGCGCATCATCGAGGCGGTGGCGCAGCGGGTGGACATCCCGCTCGATCGCTTCGTCATCAACATCGACCGCTACGGCAACACCTCGTCGGCCTCGGCGCTCATCACCTTCGACGAGGCGGCGCGCGACGGTCGCATGAAGCCGGGCACCAACGTGCTGATGCTCGCCATCGGCGCCGGCATGTGCTGGGCGGCGGCGCTGTACCGGGCGTGACCCGCCTCGCCGCCGTCCTCCTCGTCGTCGCCGCGCTGAGCGGGTGCAGGCTGTTCCTGGCGCGGCCGCCGTGCTTCGAGGCCGACGACTGCCGCCTCGGCGAGGTCTGTCTCGAGGAGCGCTGCGTGCCCGCAGGGGAGGGCGAAGGCGAGGGCGAAGGTGAAGGTGAGGGTGAGGGAGAAGGCGAAGGTGAGGGCGAAGGCGAGGGTGAGGGTGAGGGTGAGGGTGAGGGCGAGGGCGAGGGCGAGGGCGAGGGCGAGGGCGAGGGCGAGGGCGAGGGCGAGGGCGAGCCGCTCTGCGGCAACGGCGCGCTCGACGGGGGAGAGGCCTGTGACGACGCCAACGCCATTGCCGACGATGGCTGCACGGCCTGCGCGGTCGACCTGGGCTACGGCTGCTACTTCGATCGTCCGAGCTTCTGCTTCACCAACTCGAACACCACGGCGTTCAGCGGCAACGGCGACGACTTGGTCACGGCGCTCGCGGACGCATCGCCGGGGGACGTCTTCGTGCTCGACGCGGGGGACTATCGGCCGGGCGGCGGCGTCTCGATCGTGATCGATCAGGATGTGGTCCTGATCGCCGACTCCGTCGGCGCCGCGCGCATCCAGGGAGAGGCCGACGGCGGCGGTGTCGTCGTGCTTGGCTCCGACACCAACGCCCTGTTCGTCGGCATCACCTTCAAGGCCGAGGCGGGATCCGATCAGGCCGTCGATGTCGATGCCGCCACCGCGACCTTCGTCGGTTGCGAGTTCCAAGGGAGAGGATCGCTCGGCCAAGGGCTGCGTGCGCGCGGCGACGCGCACGTCACCGTGCGCGAGAGCCTGGTGCACACCTCGGACGCGGGCGGCATCGAGCTCGATACGCCGAACTTCACGCTGGTGAACAACATGGTGCGCGGCAACGGCGCGGGCGGCGGCGGCGGCAGCGAGTTTGGCGGCATCTGGGTCAAGGCCACGCCCGACGTCTTCTCGGTGATCGCGCACAACTCGATTGCGGGCAATGTGGCCAAGGACGGCCAGGCCGGCGGCATCCGTTGCGACGCCGCCCAAACCATCAGGTCGTCGATCGTGTTCGACAACCTGCCGTCGGACGCGTCGGCGACGTGCGACGTCGTCGAGTCGCTGGTCAACGTTGATCCGACGTTCGTCTCCGCGACCGACCTGCACCTGCAGGCGTCGTCGGCGGTCGCGATCGATCAGGCGCTGACGTCCTCGGAGCGGATCGACTTCGACGGGCAGGCGCGCTCGTCGCCCCGCGACATCGGCGCCGACGAGCGCTGACCGTTGGCGCGGCGACTACTCGGCGACCAGCAGCATCGCGCCGCCGACGCCGAGCACGACGACCCCGGTGACGGCGGCGACGGCGGCCGCCCGCCCCCAGCCTTGGAGCTGCTCTCGCTCCTCGGCGTTCCCTTGCGGTGTGCCGAGCGCGCCGTCGATCGCGAACGCAGTGGCGCCACCGGCGACCAGCGCGGCCGCGCCTGCGGCGGCGACGGTGATGCCGCCGATGAGCCACGGTGAGGGCTGCTCCGGCGCGGGTACCGGCGGGTCGGGATCGACGACGACGGTGGGCGTCAGGCTGACGCTCAAGGCCGTCGTGGTCGCCGGTCGGACGACCACGGTGCGTCGCTCGGGCCGAAAGCCGCTGCGCGACACTTCGAGGATGTGCCGGCCGGCGCGCAGGCGGAGCTGAGCGCCGGCGGCGGCCGGCTCACCATCGACGATGACGGCGGCGTCGACGGGTGCGACCTCGAGGGCGACCACGCCGAAGGCCTGATCGGGGACGAGCAGCAACAGCGCGGCGTCGTCGAGCTGGGCGCTTCGGTCCTCGGCGCTGAGCGTGAGCGCGACCGCACCGGCCCTGCGCCCGAGCGCGGCGTCCACCAGCACCAGCTCGAGCGCCACTCCCTCGGCGGTTCGCGTGCCCGCCAGCGACACCAACTGGTCGACGCGCAGGAACAGCGCGAGCTTGACCAGGCACTCATCGCTCTGCGGGCCGCAGGTGAGGCCGATCTGACGCGCGGCCTCGACGTCGGCGGCGCTGTGGGCGGCGGCGGCCAGGCGCACGCCGCCGACCTCGCCGAGCGCGGCGCGCACCTCCGGCTCAATCTCCTGCGCCGCCTCGCCGAACGGCACCAGCGCGAGCGAGCGTGCATGCGCCGGGGCCGCGGCCAGCACGACGAGCGTCACCCACCGCAACGCTTCACGCACGCTTCGAGCTCCGCAGCGAGGACGCGCGCCTCATCCACCGAGAGTGTCGCGAAGCGTGAGTACTTGTCGAGGACCCCGGCGGCGCAGCGGTGCTTGCAGCGATCGAGCAGCTTGAGCTTCTCGGCCGTCGTGCGCGGGCGGACGTGGCGCGGTGGCGGGCGGGGCTCTGCCGGCGCCACGGGGACGACGGTGAGCGCGTCACGGTCGACAGTGCCGGCGTCGATGACCGCCGCGGGCTGCGGCTGCTGCGGGGGCTCCGGCGGTCGGGGATCGGCAGGCACAAGCGGCGGGTCGTGCGGCCCCAGCGCGGCCATGCCGGCATCAGCGCGGCTTGGTGCAGGGATCGCGCGCTGCGAACGGGTGCCGACGACGGCGACGATCGCGATCGCCGCCGTCAACACCGCCAGGCCGAGCACGGCGCCGATTGCGATCGGCGCTCGCCGGGGACCGGCTCGCGGGCGCTCGCGCGACAGCGCCCGCGCCACCGCGGTGGGGATCACCTCGGTGACGCCGAAGCCGTCCTCCGGGGCCGTGTCGTCCTCCGTCGACGCGGTGGTGGGCGTCGGGGTCGGCGGCACCAGCGGCGCCGACCCCGACGCCTCGGCCAGCACCGCGCGCTGCCGCTCGATCTCACCGGGGAACAGCTCCACCAGCAGGTGGCGCAAATCGCTCGGGCCCACCACCGCCTGCCGCTGCACCAACAGCCGATCGACGCGCGTGCGCATCTGCTCGGCGCTCGCCGTACGTGCGTCCCGATGGGGGTCGAGCGCGAGCTGCAGCATGTCGCGAATGGGGCCATCGACGACATCGAGCAACGGCGAGCGGTACCCTGCTTGCACCAAGGACGTCATGCGCTCGCGCGGGACGCCTTGGTAGTAGGGCGCGCCCGCCAACAGCTCGGTCGCGAGGATGGCGAGCGAGTACAGGTCGCTGCGGTGATCGAGCGGCTCGCTGCGCGCCTGCTCGGGTGATAGGTACGGCAGCTTGCCGAACACGATGCCGGCGGCCGTGCGTTCGAGCTTCATGGTGGAGAGGGCTTGACCGAAGTCGATGATCTTGACCTCGCCCTCGACGGAGATCATGACGTTTGACGGCGACAGGTCACGGTGCACCAGCATGAGCGGCGCCCCGGTGGCGACGTCGCAAGCGCGGTGCGCGTAGTCGAGTCCGTCGAGGATCTCGCGCAGCAGGTAGAGCGACAGCGGCGGCGTCATGCGGCGGCCGCTCGTGTGCAGCGCCCGCAGCACGTCACGCAGGTCGCGGCCGGCGACGAAGTCCATGGCCATGAACAAGCCGCCGTCGTGCTCGCCGACGTGCGTCACACCGCAGATGTTCTTGTGGCTCAACTGCAGCGCGAGGCGCGCCTCGTCGAGGAAGCGCTTGCGCGCGCTGTCGTCGCCGTCGAGCCGGGCGTGGATGGTCTTGACGACGCACGGGCGCGCGACACCGGCGGCGACGCTGCGCGCGAGGTAAACCTCGCCCATGCCGCCTGCGGCGAGCCGGCGGATCACGCGATAGGGCCCGATCGTCTCCACCCGCCACCGACTATGCCGCAACGGACGGCGGTCGTGCTCGCACCCTGCGGCGACCATGCACGAGCTGCTACCTTGGTCGGGTGGAGCACACGCTCGATCCGATGCTGCGCGCCTCGCTGGCGACGTTGGCGGCGCTGTCGGTGCTCGGCGGCATCACCGCGGTGGCGCGCAGGGGCGGCGGCCCGCGCATCGAGCGCGTGGGCCTGCTGTTGCACCACGGCGTGGCGCTCGGCGTGGCGGTGGCGGCCGCCCTCGGCGCCATGCTCGGCGGCGGCGACGGCCGGCCCCTGCTCCTGTGCGCGGCCGGCCCGCTGCTGGTCTTGTGCCTGCAAGAGGTGGTGAGCGCGCGCCTCGCCCTCTTGTCGGTGCCGCCGGTCGTGGTTGGGCTGGTCATGCAAGGGCTCGCGCTGCTCGGCGTGGTACCGCCGGCCTTGGCCGGGCCGACGGCGGCCGGGCTCGCCGCGGGCGCGACGCTCGCCGGCGCGGTCACCTGCCTGTGGCGCAGGCGCGAGCTGGTGGTGCCACGCCTGCGCGTCTTGTTGGCGTCGCAGGCGTCCGCGCTCGCCGTCGCCTCGTTCGGGGCCGCGGTTGGCATCTTGCCCGCCGGCATGAACGGTGGCCTGTGGGCGGTGGCCGCGGGCGCGGCCGGCGCGCTCGGCACCGCCGGCCGCCTGTCGCCCACCTCGCCGCCGGGGCTGCGCGAGGTAGTGGGCGGCGTGGTGGTGGCGCTGCTCGCGCTGGTGGTCGGCGTCGCGCTGCCGCTCGACGTCGCGTCGACCCTGCGCCTGGCGCTGTGGGCAGGCCTTGCGAGCACGGCGGCGTTCGCGCTCGTGAGCGTGTTGATCGACGCCCGCCCGTCGGCGCTGTTGTTGCGCGGCGACACCACGACGAACGCGAGCCTGCCGTCGCCGGCCGCGCTCGGCGTCATGCCGCCGCTCTACGACGACGCGCTGCTGCGCCGCCCCGGGCGTCCGTCGGTGGTGGCGCGCGTGCCGGCGCGCAGATTGCTCGAGGCCGCGCTCGAGCGCGCGCGCGCCGCGCAGCCGGTGACGCGCGGCCGCAAGGACGAGCAGCTTCGGGTGGAGGTGGTCACCGCCGACGCCGACCTCGACGTCGACGGCGACCCGACCGACCTGGCCGAGGCCTTGTGCGCCGTGCTCGACAACGCGCTGCGCGTGCGCGCGTTCAACCCCGAGGCCAAGGTGCAGGTGCACCTGCGCGGCGGGCCCTCGGCCATCACCTTCGAGGTGGTCGATTCGCTGCCCGAGGGCGCCTCGCCGGCGCAGGACGCCGGCATCCCCGACGCCGAGGCGCCCTTCCTGCACCCGCGCGCCGACCTCGATCGCCCCGGGCTCGGCGTCAGCCTGGCGCGCGCGCGCCTGCTCGTCGAGAAGAACGGCGGCAAGCTGTTGACGCGCAGCTCGGCCGAGGGGAGCACGGTGCAGCTCACCATGCCGCGGCGCATGACCAAGGGGACGGTGGGGCAGGCGTAAGCCGCACCAACCGTTGCGCGCGCGCCGGATTGGCGTAGCTTGCACCCCGTGCACGACGTCATCGAGCTGACGCAGGCCCTGTGCGCCATCCCGTCGATCACCGGCGACGAGGCCGCGGTGGTCAATGAGGTCGCGCGCCGACTCCACGCGATGGGGGCGCAGGTCGCACGCCAGCAGGTCGGCGACACGCCTGGGCGTGACAACCTGTTCGCGACCGCCGGCGCCGCGCCTGAGCTGGTGCTGACCACCCACCTCGACACGGTGCCGCCCTTCCTGCCGCCGCGCCTGGAAGGCGATCGACTGCATGGGCGCGGCGTCGTCGACGCCAAGGGGATCGCGGCCGCGATGCTGTGCGCGTTCGAGCGGCTCCGTGCCGCGGGCGAGACGCGCGTGGCGCTCTTGTTCGTGGTCGGCGAAGAGACCGACAGCGACGGCGCCAAGGCGGCCGCGCAGGGCTTTCTGCCCAAGGTGCGCTGGTTCATCGACGGCGAGCCCACCGATGGCGTGTTGGTCTCGGCCATGAAGGGCGTGATGGCGTTCGAGCTCGCCGCTGAGGGCAAGGCCGCGCACAGCGCCTACCCCGAGGCCGGGCACTCGGCGGTGCACCAGCTCGTCGGCGACCTGTCGCGCCTGCTCGAGGAGCCGTGGCCCAGCACCGAGGAGGCCGGCCAGACCACGCTCAACGTCGGGCTCGTCGAGGGCGGCGTGGCGCCGAACGTGCTCGCACCGCACGCCAAGGCCGTGTGCGTCATGCGCACCACCAGCGACGCTGACCCGCTGCTCGCGCGCGTTCGCAGCTTGCTGACGCCGAGCACGCGGCTGTCGGTGCGCACCAAGTCGAGCCCGCAGCGCCTGGTGACGCCGCCGGGGCTGCCGACCAAGGTGGTGGCGTTCGGCTCCGACGTGCCGCACCTGTCGCCGCGCGCCACCGAGGGGCCGCTGTTGGTCGGCCCCGGCTCCATCCTCGACGCGCACACCGACCACGAGAGCATCGCACTCGCCGAGCTGCGCGCGGCCGTCGACCTCTATGAGACGCTGGCGCGACGGCTGCTCGCCCAGGCAAAGGAGCAGCGATGACCGACGCGCTCACGCCGCTGATGGCCGACCTCGATCGCCTGGCCGCGTTGCCCGCCGAGGCGTTGCACGCGAGCGGCGTGGCCACGAGCGCGCGGGAGATCTTCGATCGCTTCCTCGCGCTGCTCGAGAGCGGCCAGGCGCGCGCCGCTGCTCCCGGCCCCGACGGGCGCTGGCAGGTGGACGCGCGCGTCAAGCGCGGCGTGCTGTTCGGCTTCAAGCTCGGGCGCCTGGTCGAGATGGGAGACGCTGCCCTACCCTTCGTCGACAAGGACACCTACCCGGTGCGCGCCTTCCCCGTGTCCGCGCGCGTGCGCGTGGTGCCGGGCGGCTCGTCGGTGCGGCGCGGCGCCTACGTTGCGCCCGGCGTCACCATCATGCCGCCCGCCTTCGTCAACGTCGGCGCCTACGTCGACGAGGGGGCGATGATCGACAGCCACGCCCTCGTTGGTTCCTGCGCGCAGCTCGGCAAGCGCGTGCACCTGTCGGCGGCGGCGCAGGTGGGCGGCGTGCTCGAGCCGGTGGGCGCGCTGCCGGTGATCATCGAGGACGACTGCTTCATCGGCGGCAACACCGGCGTCTACGAGGGCACCATCGTGCGCGCGCGCGCGGTGCTGGCGGCCGGCGTGGTCGTGACCAGGAGCTCGCGCGTCTTCGACCTGGTGAACGAGCGGGAGCTCGCGGCGTCGGGCGATGGGCCGCTCGAGATCCCGGCCGGCGCCGTGGTGGTGGCGGGCTCGCGGCCGGCGTCCGGCGAGTACGCGCGCGCGCACGGGCTCCAGTTGGCGGCGCCCGTCATCGTCAAGTACCGGGACGAGAAGACCGACGCGCGGGCGACGCTGGAGGCGGCGCTGCGCTGACGGAGGAAGGCATGCTCGCGATCGCGCTTGCGCTGTTGGCCCAGGCCCCGGCGATTCCCACCGAGGAGCCAATGTCCCTGCTCGATCCGCTCGCCGAGCTCGACGCCGACTTCGCGCTGCTGCAGCGCGAGGTGGCGGCACTCGCCTGGCCCGAGCCGGGCATCGAGGCGAGCAAGCGCATCCTGTCGCGCATGTTCGACGTCGACCAGCGGATGCGCAAGCTCCCGTCTTCATCCGAGCCAGGGGAGCGGTTCGGGCGCGTCGACGCCTTCACCCGCGAGACGTTCGCGCGCCTCATCGGCAAGACCGGCTGGATCACCCTCTCCCGCTACGGCGAAGAGGCGGCGCAGGCCGCGTGGCTGATCGTGCAGCACGCCGATCTTGACGTCGCGTTCCAGCGGGACGTGCTCGCGCGCATGGAAAAGCTGCTCGCGACGGGCGAGGTCAAGCGCGACAACTACGCCTACCTGTGGGACCGCGTGGCGGTGAACGAGGGCCGGAAGCAGCGCTTCGGCACACAAGGGCGTTGCACGGGACCGGGCCGCTGGGAGCCGCGCGAGATCGAGGACCCCGCGCGCGTCGATGCGCTGCGCGAGCAGTTCGACATCGCGCGGGGAAACGGCACGCTGGCGCAGTACACGGCGCGGATGAACGAGCTGTGCCGCCGCTGAGGCGGCCGCGTGCCATCCTTGAAAAACCAGCACCGCACCATCACGTTTTCAAGGATCGTCCACGCCCTCACGCCTTCTCGAACACCAGCAGGTGCGAGAAGCCGCGCAGCAGGAATCGGTCCTTGGCCGCTTGTCTGCTGCCCGCGCCGGTCTCGAGCGTCTTGCCGTGCCGCACCACCGCCACGTGCTCGACGGGGCTGAGCCCCGCGCTCTCGGCTGCGGCCGCCAGGTAGAGCCCGAGCGGCAGAAAGGTGCGCTTGCCCTGCTTCACCTTGTAGACGTCGCACAAGAACACCGCGCAGACGCCGCCCTTCTTGAGCACGCGCGCCGCCTCGCCGAGCACCTCGGCCATCGCCTCCTGCCACTCGCCGGTCTCGGCGGGGAGCTTGCCGAGGCAGCGCTCGTCGTCCGAGTAGGCCAGGTTGTCGGCGTAGGGCGGGTCCATGAACACCAGATCGACACTCCGGCTCTCGAGCGGCAGCGCGCGCGCGTCGGCCCGTTGCACGTCGTCGCGCGGGCTCGCCAGATCGAAGCCCTTGCCCGCGCGGCCGAGATCGCGGCAGACGTCGAGCGTCGTACCCGAGCCGCAGAACGGGTCGACCACCACGTCGCCGGGCTTGCTCCAGCGCTGCAGCACGTTCCAGATGACGTGGCTCGGCGTGGCGCCGCGGTAGCTCGCGTCGCCCTGGGGGCGGCTGCCGTAGTGCTGCGACGGGTAGTCCCACAGCGTGGTCTCGTGCAGCGAGACCGGTGGCTTGTCGAGCTTCTGGAAACGGACGTAGGGGTTCTTGGGGCCGCGGGGGCGCATGTCGCGAGAGGATCGCCAGCGGCCGCGTTGTGCAATAGCGTCGCCTGGTGTTCACCGGCGGAGGTCATGAGCGGATGATCGCGAAGTGGATTCTCGACGAGGTCGAGGAGCACCGCAGGGCCATGCCTCGTGGCATGGACCGAGGACGCGACGAAGAGCTCGCCGAGAAGACCGAGCGAGCGCCGCTCAGGACTTTCGCCGGGGAGCACTGAATGGAGCTGGAACAGTTCGACTTCGTCGTCGTGGGCGCAGGCGTCTCGGGCCTGTCGTTCGCCAACTGGGCGCGCGAGGAGGCGTCGCGGCTCGGGCGCGCCTCGCCGACCATCCTGGTCGTCGAGCGCGAGCGCGAGCCGGGCGGCTACTGCCGCACCGTCAAGCGCCACGGCTTCACCTGGGACTTCGCGGGCCACTTCTTCCACTTCCGGCACGCCGACATCGAGGCCTGGTTGCGCGCGCGCATGAGCGGCGCGGTGCGCACCGTCGAGCGATCGGCGCGCGTGCGCACCGCTCCCGTCCCTGGCAGCCAGGCCGTCGAGGTCGACTACCCATTCCAGCGCCACCTGCAGCAGCTCGACCAAATCGGCTTCATCGCCTGCCTCGCCGACCTGTACCAGGCGAGCAAGCACACCGAGGCGACGCCGCCCGCCTCGTTCAAGGAGATGCTGACGCGGCGCTTCGGCGCCGCCATGTGCGAGCGCTTCCTTACCCCCTACAACGAGAAGCTCTACGCCTGCGACCTCGACACGCTCGAGGTGGACGCCATGGGGCGCTTCTTCCCGCACGCCTCGCTCGACGAGGTGCTCGCCGGCCTGACGACGCCGGCGGGGGAGCGCGCCGGCTACAACGCGACCTTCCAGTATCCCGAGGGCGGCGCCGCGGAGTTCGTGCGCGCGCTGGTGCGCGACCTGCCCGAGCGCACGCTGGCGCTCGACGAGCAGGTGCAGCACATCGACCTCGAGAGGCGCGTGGTGACGACGAGCCAGCGCAAGATCCGCTACGGACAGCTGGTCACCTCGGCGCCGTTGCCGGCCACGCTCACGGCGTGCGGCCTCGAGCATGACCAGGCGGCCTTCACCTCCAACCGCGTGCTGGTCTTCAACCTCGGCTTCGACAAGAAGGGCCGCAAGGACGTGCACTGGATCTACGTCGCCGACCCGGCGCGCATCTTCTATCGCGTGGGCTTCTACGACAACATCGTGCCCGCCAGCCGCATGAGCCTGTACGTCGAGGTCGGCCTGCCCGCCGGCAGCGAGCGTCCCGACGTCGGCGTGCTGCAACAGCGCGTGCTCGCCGACCTCGCGGCCGAGGGCATCGTGCAGCCCGGCCAAAAGCTCGTCGCCCATCACCACGTGGTGATGAACCCGGCCTACGTGCACCTGACCGCGCGCTCCGTCGCCGAGGCGGCGCGCGCGCGGGCGGACCTCGAGCGGCACGGCGTCTACAGCGTCGGGCGCTACGGCGGCTGGACCTACTGCGCCATCGAGGACAACCTGGTCGAGACGCGCGCGCTGGCCGCGCGCCTACTCGCTACGAACCAGTGAGCGCGGGCGTCGCGCGCCCTTGAGCGCGACGAGCCACCTGCTACAGCTGCAGAATGCGCCCCATCGTGCTCGTCGCTGCCGTGCTGCTCTTGGCCTCGTGTCGCGGGCGGCTGCCGCCGCCGCCGGGCGAAGGCGAGGGCGAGGGCGAGGGTGAGGGTGAGGGTGAGGGCGAAGGCGAGCCGCTGCCGGCCGAGTGCGCCGAGCCTACCAACCGGCCCACGCCGGCCGCGCCGGGCGGCATCTACTTCGGCTCGCGGACGCCCACGCTGGTGCCGCTCGACGAGGCGCAGCAGCTCGCGGTGGTGGCGATCGGCGACCGCTCCTACGGCGCCTGGTGCTCGGGCACGCTCATCAGCGACGACGTCGTGCTGACGGCGCAGCACTGCACGGCAGGAGCGAGCGCAACGCAAATCGACGTGCTGTTTGGGCCCGACGACCTCGACCCCGTGCTGGCCTTGTCCGGCGCCGCGCTCGAGGAGCACCCCGACGGCCTCGACATCGCCATGATCCGGTTGGCGTCTCGCCCGGCCGACGTGCTCGCGGTGCGGCCCATCCCGGTCACGCTGGCGGACCCGCCGCTCACCGACGACGACATCGGCGTGCGCCTGGAGCAGGCCGGCTACGGCGAGACCCACGACGGCAGCCACGGCCGCTACTTCGTCACCGAGCGCTTCGACGGCGGCGAGGGCGCCCGCGAGTGGGTCGTCGACGGCGAAGGAAGCCGCGGCGTCTGCTTCGGCGACTCGGGCGGCCCGAGCCTGCACCTATCGACGGAGGGCGACGCGCGCGTGCTCGGCGTCTTGTCGTGGGGCGACCCCGCCTGCATGGAGCGCGACCGCTACCAGCGCGCCGACGTGGTGCGCGCGTGGATCGAGACCTTGACCGGGCCCACGCCGGTGGCCGTGCCCGAGGCGTGCGACGCGGGCGCGGTGCCGGTGACCGACGCTGGCTCGTGCGGCCTCGAGCAGGCGTCGGCCGTCTTCTGTGAGGCCGGCGCCGTGGTGCGCGACCTGTGCGCTCCCGACGAGATCTGCGGCGATGCCGGCGGCAACAGCCGCTGCATCCCCACGTCGCAGCACCCGTGCGGCGAGGTGTCGGGCTTCGGCGCATGCGAGGGGCAGACGCTCTCGTGGTGCGACGGCGGCGTGGTGAAGACGCGCGACTGCGACGCCTGCGTCGAGCGCTGCCTGCTGCTCGACCCCGCGCAGGGCTTCTCGTGCGTGCCCACCGACTGCGGCGACCTCACCTACGAAGGCCAGTGCACCGGCGACCTGGCCGAGTGGTGCGACCTGCTCGGGCAGAAGCACAGCCAGGACTGCGCCGAGCTCGGGCAGGAGTGCCAGTACGTCGGGCCCGAGACCGGCTACTGGTGCTTCGACCCGGCCGGCTGCAACGGCCACGACTACCGCGGTGAGTGCGACGGCACCGTGCTCACCTGGTGTGAAGACGGCGAGGTCTACTCGCAGGACTGCGCCGACGACGGCATGAGCTGCGGGCTGGTGGACGAAGAGACCGGCTACGACTGCCTGTAGGGGCGGGGCTTGTCCCCGCCCGGGGTCCCGCGTCGGGCGGGGACAAGCCCCGCCCCTACAAGAAGCGGGGACAAGCCCCGCCCCTACAAGAACCAGCACGCATCGGGCGGGGACAAGCCCCGCCCCTACAAGAACCAGCACGCATCGGGCGGGGACAAGCCCCGCCCCTACAAGAACCAGCACGCATCGGGCGGGGACAAGCCCCGCCCCTACAAGAACCAGCACATCAATTGCGCCAAAAATTTCGGCATGGGCCAAACGCACCCTACCTTGGAGCCAGTTGGAGCCCGGCGGTGCCGGGCGTCCCCAGGAGGCTCCCATGGTCCCCGTCGCCGCTCCCCCTCGTCGTCAATCGCTGCGTCGCGCCGTCGCGCCCGTCGACTCGGAGGCGGCGCGATCGCCCCGCTCGCCCGCGCTCGGCTGGATCGCGCTGCTCGCCGCGCTGACTCCGGCCTGCTCGATCGGCTTACCCGCCGGTGACACGCTCGCCGAGCCGGCGCTGCCGGTGGCGCCGCTCACCATCGCCGACGCCGACGTGCTCTACACCGACGCGGACGATGAAGACCTCGACCTCGACGGCCTGCAGGTGACCTTACGCGTCGACGTCGCCGACGAGGCCATCGATCGCGTGGTGCTGCACAACGACGCCGCCGGCGTCGACTTGTCGGAGCCGGTGCGCGACGACCTCGACGGCAGGCGCGCCGGCTTCTTCCTGGTGACCTTGCCGCTCCTCGAGAACCCGGTGCGCGCAGCCGCGCTGGTGCTGCCGGTCGAGGCGCGCGCCGTCGTGCGCGCGCTCGCCGCCGGCAGCCCGGGTCAGTAGCGGGCGTCCTGGCGCAGGCTGGTAGGCTGCACGGGTGGCGAGCGGCGCTCTACTCCTGGCAACGCTCCTCGTGGCGCAGCTCGGCGCCGCGCCGGATGATGCGCCCGCCGAGGCGCCGCCCGTGGCGCCCCTCGAAGCACCAGACGAGCAGGCGCCAGGCGAGCAGACGCCGGACGCGGCGCCCACCATTGCCGCGGTCGTCGTCGAGGGCGCCAAGGACGAGGCCGCGCGCGCCGCGGTCGCCGGCGTGTTCGGTGTCAAGGCCGGTGACGCGCTCGATCTGGCGCGCGTGCGCCTCGGCATCAAGCGCGTGCTCCTCACCGGCGCCTGGGCCGACGTGCGTGTCTGGCAGGACACCGCCGCCGACGGCCGGGTCGCGCTCTTCGTGCAACTCGTGCCCGACGTGGTGGTGCGCGAGCTGATCGTGCGCGCCGCGGCGCCGCTGCCGCAGGAGGCGGTGAAGGACGCCGTCGGGCTCGAGGTCGGACAGCGGTTCCGCCCGGAGCGGCTCGTCGAGGCAAAGGAGCGGCTGCACCGCCTGCTCGCCGATCTCGGCTACCCACGAGCGGCGGTCGCGGTGGCCGTGAAGGAGGTCGGTGACGACGAGCGCGTCGTCGAAGTGACGGTCACACCCGGTCGTCCGGTGCTGCTCAGTCGCCTGATCATCGACGGCGATCCGCCGATGTCGCGCGCCGAGATCGAGGCGCTGCTGCATGTCGAGGAGGGGACGGCGTTCGATCGCACCCGGGTCGAGGCCGGTCTGCAGTCGGTCAAGCAGCTCCTGCTGCGTCGCCGTCACCTCGGCGTCAAGGTCGGCGTCGCCTCGGTCGAGAACGACGCCGGCGGCGATCGCGCGCAGGTGACGGTGATGGTGCAGGCCGGGCCGCGCTACCACGTGCGCTTCGTCGGCAACCAGCTCTTGTCGAGCGCCATGCTGCACACGGTGATGCACGAGGGGAAGATCGAGGGCCTCGATCCGATGGCGCTCGCGCGCGCCCGCGCGCACATTGAGAACGTCTATCGCCTGGCAGGCTACGCCCGCGTCGGCGTCACGCTCGCAGATGTGCCGGCGGCACCCCCGCTCGACGACGACGCGGAGCGCGAGCTGCATTTCGTGGTGTCGGAGGGGCCGCGCGCCGAGGTGTCCGAGGTGAAGATCGAGGGTGCGCGCGCGCACCAAGCCGCCCAGCTCGTCGAGGAGGTGTGGCGAACGGTCGAGGCGGAGACGCCGGACCTGGACCTGCTGCAGCCGGTTGATCCCGGCGACCTTGCCGAGCTGCTCGAATTCGACCCCGGCCAGGCGCGGAAGAGCAAACAACAGCCGCGCGCCGTCGAGGTGAGCGATCAGCGGCTCGAGCTGCTGCCGCGCCCCATGCTGCGGCGCAAGCCGGTCTACGTCGAGCGCGCCTTCGCCGAGGCCGCGCGGCGCATCACCGACCTGTACCGCGCCGATGGCTTCCTCGACGCCACCGTGCAGGGGCCGCTGCCCGAGTTCTCGAGCGACGGCACCCAGATCCGTGTTCGGTACCAGGTGCGCGAGGGCGCGCGCGTCACGGTGGCGGGCGTGCGCTTCCTCGACGTTCGGCCGTGCGCCGTCGACGGCTCCTGTGCCACGCCGCTCAAGCTGGCGACGCTGCTCGAGCAGCTCTCGCTCGAGCCCGGCGCGCCGGCGAGCTACGCCGCGGTGGCGGATGCGCGCGCCACCGTCGAGCGCAACCTGCAGGACGCGGGTCACCCGTTCGCACGCGTCACCGAAGAGGTGCACCGCGTGGAGGGCAAACCCGAGCTCGACGTGGTGTTCCGCGTCGACCCCGGGGCGCGCGTCACCATCGGCAAGATCCGAACGCGCGGCAACCAAGTGACGCAGGACCTGGTCATCCTCGACCGGGTGACGCTGGCGCCCGGTGACCTCTACAGCGCCACCGAGGTCGAGCGCAGCCGCCAGCGCCTCTCGCGCCTCGGCCTGTTCTCATCGGTGACGGTGGAGCTATTCGACGACGACCCGCGCGCCACCCGGCGCGACCTGCTGGTGGTAGTGCGTGAACGCCCGTTGTTCGCCGTCGAAGTCGGCGCCGGCGCCTCGGTGGAAGACGGGCCGCGCGCCTTTCTGGCGGGCGAGGTGCGCAACATCGCCGGGCTCGGCGTGGCGGTGCACGGCCGCGGCCAGGTCAACTACCCGCGCGCCTTCTACGAGTTCCTGTACGACAAGGACGACCCCAACAACCCGCTCAACCGCTTTCCGCCCGCGGCGAACCTGGTCGACGAGTGGGGTCGCTTCCTCGAGGGACAGGCAGTGCTGACGAGCGAGCTGCCCAAGGTCTACGGCATGCCGTTCGACACGCGCCTGCACGTCGACGGCATCGGCATGCGCGAGATCCGGCCGGCGTTCACGCTCAACCGCGGCTCGATCGGCGGCGGCATCGACACCCAGCCCGCGCCCTGGCTCAATGTCTCGCCCGCGGTCGACGGCGAGATCTCGGACTTCGATTGCCCGAACAACCTGTCGTTCGGCGTGAGCTGCGGCGAGGGCAGCATCGGCCTGGTGCGGCGCACCGATGCGGGCAACATCCGGCAGACCACCTACCGCATGGCGCTGTCGAGCGACCTGCGCGACAGCCCGGTGCGGCCGCGCTCGGGCCTGTGGCTCTCGGGCGTGACCGACCTTGCGCTCGGCTCAGGCAACCTGCGCCGCTCGAGTGACGCCGGCGCTACGCCCGTCGTCAGCGACTTCGTCAAGCTGACCGGCTCGGCGGTCGGTTACCTGCCGCTCGCACCGGGCTTCCTGTGGGCGCTGTCGGGTCGGGTGGGCAACATCTTCCCGTTCGGCGACTCGTACATCCCGCTCTACAAGCGCTTCTACCTGGGCGGCACGAGCACGGTGCGAGGCTTCCGCGAGGACGAGGTGTTGCCGGCCGACGACGACCGCTGGCCGGCCAGCTCGCGCTTGCCCATCGACCAGACCGGGCCCGACGCGCTCGACCCGCGCCAGAGCCTCGGCGGCAACTTCTTCCTGGATGTGAGGAGCGAGCTGCGCATCGCCGTGGTGGGCGACGTCGAGCTGTCGACCTTCGTCGATGTCGGACAGCTCCTGGAGGATGTGCGTCAATTCGATGCAGTCGGCTTCGCGGCCGGCGCCGGCATCGGCCTCCGGTATAACACTCCAGTAGGGCCGTTCGTCGTGGACCTTGGGTGGAAGGTGGTCGACGGACGGCGGCGCTTGCCGGCGCTGCAAACGCTCGACCGGCTGAACCTGCACCTGTCCATCGGCTTCTTCTGAGGAGTGCGTTGGTGACGGACGACAAGCTCCCGGTGCGGGTCCTGGTCATCGAGGACGACGACTCCTTGGCGGCGTTGCTCACGCGCGTGCTGCAGCGAGACGGCTGCTTGATCACGCACTCGCGCGACGGCAAGTCCGGCCTGGAGGCCTTCGAGCGCGAACAGCCGCACGTCGTGCTGTCGGACGGCCTGCTGCCCAAGATGACCGGCTTCGAAGTGTGCAAGGCCATCCGCGAGCAGGCGGGCGACAAGGTCGGCATCATCATGATGAGCGGCGCCTTCAGGGCAGTGTCGCTGCGCTCCAAAGAGGCGCAGGAGGCGCGCGCCGACGCCTTCTTGTCCAAGCCGTTCGTGCTCGGCGATCTCCGCAAGCGCGTGCTCGACCTGGCGCGCCGCAGCATCGATCTGCGCCGCGCCGCCGCCGGTGAGGAGCCGGTGGTGCATAACGAGCGCACGCGCACCGGTCCCATAGTGCTGCCGCTCGAGTCCGGGCAAATCGATGGGCCGCACGCCGTCGCGCTGACGCTGCTGGCGCTGGCGAGGGGTGGGGCCACGGGCCTGTTGCGCCTCGAGTGGGAGGGCAGCCGTCTGGAGCTGGCGCTGTTGCGCGGCGTGCTGGTGGGCGCGCGCGACAACCTGCGCGAGCACCAGCTCGGCGAGCGCCTGTTGCGTCGGGGCCGCATCACGCACGAGCAGCTCAAGCAGGTGAACGAGCGCGTCGCCGCTGGCGAGCGCGTCGCCGAAGCGCTGATCACCATCGGCCTGTGCGACGCATGCGAAGCGCTCACGCTCATCGAGGAGCAGGTGCGCGAGCGTCTGGCGCGCGCGCTCGCGTGGCGGCACGGAACGCTGCGTTTCGTCGCCGACGAGCCGGGCGTGCACGCGCTCGCGGTCGAAACCTACGACCTGCAGCAGGAGATCCTCGGCTACGCGCTCGAAGAGCGGCGCGCAGCCGAGGCTGACGGCTTTCTCGACGCGCGCGCGAGCGATGGCGTTCGGCGCACCCGCGATTTCGAGACCGGCTTGGCCCACTACGCGCGCTTGCGTGCCACGTCCACGCTGCCATCCCTGCTGCTGTCCAGCGAGCCGACGGTGGGCGAGGCCGCGGCCGCTGCGCCGCGCGACCAGCGCGACCTGTACGCGCTCTGGTTGTCCGGCATGATCGGGCTCGAGGGCGACCCTCCCGGCGTCGACCGCCCGCTACCGAGACCGGCGCGCAGCGAGGAGACCGCCGGCTTCCTCGTCGACAAGGTGGCGGCAGAGAAGATCGCGGCGGCGCTGCTGCGCTGTCGCGGACGCAACCACTACGACGCGCTCGGCGTCGCCCGTGACGCCCCCATGACGGAGGTGGCGGCGCGCCTCGTCGCGCTGGAGCGCGAGGTCGGCATCGAGGCGCTCGGCAGCGCCAAGCTCGGCTCGGCGCGCGCCGCCGCGCTTGAGCTGTGGGCGGTCATCGACACCATGCGCGCCGAGCTGCTCGACCGCGAGGCGCGCGAGGTGTACGACGTCGGCCTGGATCCGCCGGCGCCTCGGCGTCCGTCGCCCCAGGTGGCGCCGGAACAGGCCTTCCTCGACGGCCAGGTGCAGCTCGGTCTCGGCAACCCCCAGGGCGCCAAGGAGGCCTTCGAGCGCGCCGTCGCGGTCCGCCCCAACGACCCCGACTTCAACGCCTGGCTGGCCTGGGCAGCCATCCTGGCGGGTGAGGACGAGCTGTTCGCGCTCGACGTGCTCGAGACCGCGGCGCGCGCCTTTCCCCAGGCGATGCGGCCGGTGTTCTTCCTGGGCCTGGCCGCCAAGCGGCGGGGCGACCTGGTGATGGCGCATGCCCACCTGGCCGAGGCGGTGCAACGCTCGCCCCACGACCTCGAGGCCCGTGCGGTGCTCGCCGGCGTCGCTGCCGGACGCTGAGCCCGCGTGGGTGGGGGTGGGTGATCGTCGGAGGGCTGAAAGTTGCTGTGCCCCGAGTGGGCGAGAATAATCGGCCAGTGGTAGGGATCAGCCGTCCGGAGGATGGGAGCTTGGGCTACACGATCATGATCACGGAGAAGGGGGGCAAGCCTCGCTCGGAACAATTCGAGCAGAACGAGCTGACCATCGGCCGTGTTCAAGGCAACGACATCGTCCTGCCCAAGGGCAACATCTCGAAGCGCCACAGCCGCATCGTGCTGCGCGACGGCAAGTTCATCATCGTCGACCTCAAGTCGACCAACGGCACCTTCGTCAACGGCAAACGCATCTCGTCACCGCAGGTCTTGAAGGACTCCGACAAGATCTACATCGGGGACTTCACGCTCCAGCTCGAGCCCAAGCCGGGCGAGAAGCCGTCGTCGGGCAAGAACGGGTCGGCGCAGGCCGAACCGCCGCCGCCGATGGATGATCCCCCCGGTCCCGATGCCGCCGAGAAGCTGTTCGACGACGGCGAAGAGGACGCGCCGCGCGGCTCCACCGGCGCCGCCGACGAGCTGATCCCCGACGACGAGCCGGCGATGGAGCCGGCCATCCCGCCGCGCTTGCCCACGCCGCCGCCGGCGCCCAAGCCGAAGCCCGCGGTGGTCGAGGCGCGCGAGGAGCTGCCGCGCCAGCGCGAGAAGCCGCAGCCGGTCGCCAAGAAGTCCACGCCGGGCATGAAGCCGCCGGCGATGGGGTTCAAGGCCGACCTGCCTCCGCTCGTGGCCCTGCAAGCACGCGGCGCGGTGTTCCTGTCGGTGTCGAAGGCGCTGGCGGGCGACGCCGGCTTGCCGCCCGACGACGAGGGCAGCGTCGAGAAGGCGCGCGCCGTCGTCGAGAAGACGCTCGGCTCACTGCAATCGAAGCTCAAGGGCGCCAACACCGACCGCTGGGCCGAGCAGATCGCCGCCGAGCTGACCGGCTATGGCCCGCTCACCGAGCTGCTCGAAGACCCGAACGTCGTCGAGATCTTCGTCAATGGCCCGCATCAGATCCTGGTGCGCCGCGCACCGGAGAGCTCGAGCGTCGGCATCCCGCTCACGCCGGTGTCGGCGTACTTCTCGTCGGACGAGGCGGTGGCGCTGGTGGTGCGCCGCATGATGCACGCCGCGGGCCTCAAATTCGACGCCGAGCACCCTGTGGCCGAGGCGCGCCTGGCCGACGGCACGCGCGTCAACGCCGTGCATCACGCCGCGTGCGTCAGGGGCCCGCTCATCACCATCTCGCGCACGAGCACTCGCCAGGCCACGCTGGCCGAGCTGGTCGACGAGGGGTGGCTGTCGAAGGGCATGGCCGACTTCCTCACGGTCTGCCTCAAGGCGCGCCGCAACATCTGCGTGTGCGGCGGTCCGGGCGCGGGCAGCGGCACGCTGCTGGCGGCGCTGGCCGCGGCCATCGATCACGAAGAACGCATCGTGCTGGTCGAGCAGGTGGCGCGGCTCAAGCTGCCACAGCCGCACGTGGTCACGCTGGAGCCGCGGCCGGTGCGAGGCGGGCCCTCCGCGACCAACATGCGCGAGCTGGTGGGCAACGCCGTGCGCATGCGGCCGAACCGCGTGGTGGTGCACGAGGTCAACGGCGGCGAGGCGCTCGAGCTGTCGATGGCCATGGCGGGGCGGCAGGACGGCACGCTGTTCTCGTCCTACGCGTCGACGGCGCGCGACTGCCTCGACCGCCTCGAGACCATGATCCGCATGGCCGGCCTCGACGTGCAGGCCAAGGTGGTGCGCGAGCAGATCGCCGCCAGCGTCAACGTGGTGGTGGCGCTGACGCGCTTCGCCGACGGCACCTCGCGCGTCACGCAGATCGCCGAGGTCACGGGCGTCGAGGTCGACCTGGTGACCACGCAGGACATCTTCACCTTCAAGCGCGAGCGCCTCGACGACGACGGTCACGTGCAGGGGCGCTTCCAGGCCACCGGCAGCCAGCCGCGCTTCTACGAGGAGCTGCAGCGGCGCGGCGACCACGTCGACGTCGGCATCTTCCGAGAGCATTGACGCGAGCACCGATTACGTGACGGGGGCGCGTCAGGCGACGGCTGCGAGCAGCCGTCGTAGCGCGCCGCGCGGATCGCGCGCGCCCATGACGCCGCCGAGCACCGCCACCGCCTGCGCCCCCGCATCGAAGCATGCGCGCGCGTGGTGCTCGTCGACGCCGCCGAGCGCGACGATTGGCGTGGTGGTGGCAGCACACGCTGCGCGCAGCCCCTCGAGCCCGAGCGGCGCACGCACATCGTCGGGCTTGCTGGTGGGCGCGAACACCGGCGAGAGGAACGCGTAGTCGAGCGTCGCCGGGATGACGTCGCCCGCGTGCGCCGAGGCGCCGAGCAGCGCCCCCTCGAGCAGCAACGAGCGACAAAGCGCGAGCTCGCCGTCGTCCTTGAGCGCCTCGCTCGCGAGGTGCGCGCCCAAGAGGCCGAGGCTCGTCGCCATGAAGACGTGCGTGTGCACCAGCACCGAGGCACCCGAGCGCCGGCACAGCGTGCGCAGGGCGGCCACCACCGGCAGGTTCTTGTCGGCGCTCCACGCCTTGTCGCGATACAGCACCGCCACCGATCGGGCGTCGAGGCCGTCGAGCGCGCGCGCCACCGTCTCGACGACGCCGCGGCCGCGCGTCGCGCACGCGGCGCGGTCGGTGACGAGCACGACCTTGAACGGCAGCGCGCGCACCGCTTGCTCCCCGCGCTATTCGGCGGGCGGCGGCGGCTCCCGCTCGGGCCGCGCGAGCTGCACCACGCCGGAACCGGACTCGGTGATGCAGCCAGCCCCGCCCTCGCGCTGCTCCGTCGACAACAGCGCCGTCGGCGTCGGTGTGCCGGCGGCCGCGAGCTTCTCGACGTCGTGCGAGATGCGCATCGAGCAGAACTTGGGGCCGCACATCGAGCAGAACTCGGCGGTCTTGAAGTGCTCGTGGTCGAGCGTGGCGTCGTGGAACTCGCGCGCGCGCTCCGGGTCGAGGCTCAGGCGGAACTGCTCGTTCCAGTCGAAGCGGTAGCGTGCGCGCGAGAGCTGGTCGTCGCGCTCGCGCGCGCCCTTGCGGTGGCGCGCTACGTCGGCCGCGTGGGCCGCGATCTTGTAGGCGATCAGGCCGTTTCGCACGTCGTCGGCGTTGGGCAGCCCGAGGTGCTCCTTGGGCGTCACGTAGCAGAGCATCGCCGTGCCGTACCAGCCGGCCATGGCCGCGCCGATCGCCGAGGTGATGTGGTCGTAGCCAGCGCCGACGTCGGTGACGAGCGGCCCGAGCACGTAGAAGGGCGCCTCGTGGCACCACTCCATCTGCTTCTTCACGTTGTCTTCGATCTGGTCCATCGGCACGTGGCCGGGGCCCTCGATCATGACCTGCACGTCGCGCTCCCAGGCGCGCTTGGTCAGCTCGCCCAAGACCCTGAGCTCGCCGAACTGCGCGGCGTCCGAGGCGTCGGCCAGGCAGCCGGGGCGCAGGCCGTCGCCGAGCGAGATGGCGACGTCGTACCTGGCGCAGACGTCGAGCACGTCGTCGAAGTGGGCGTACAGCGGGTTCTGCTTGCCGTGGTACATCATCCACTGCGCCATCAAGGAGCCGCCGCGCGAGACGATGCCGGTCAGGCGGTCCTTGGTGAGCGGGATCAGCTCCCACAACACGCCGGCGTGCAGCGTCATGTAGTCCACACCCTGCTTGGCCTGCGCCTCGATGACGTCGAGGAAGTCGTGCCAGGTGAGGTCGAGCGGCTCCTTGACGCGCTCGATGGCCTCGTAGATGGGCACGGTGCCGATCGGCACCGGCGAGGCGCGCAGCAATGCTTCGCGCACCTCACGGATGCGCTTGCCGGTCGACAGGTCCATGACGCTGTCGGCGCCGTACTTGAGGCAGATGTCGAGCTTGGCCACCTCCTCCTCGAGCGTGGAGCCGAGCGCGCTGTTGCCGATGTTGGCGTTCACCTTGCAGCTCGACGCGATGCCGATGGCCATCGGCTCGAGCTCGACGTGGTTGATGTTGGCGGGGATGATCATGCGGCCGCGCGCCACCTCGGCCCTCACCAGCTCGGGCGCGAGGCGCTCGCGCTTGGCGACGAAGGTCATCTCCTCGGTGATGACCCCCTTCCTGGCCTCGTACATCTGCGTGACGCAGGCGCGTCCGCGGCGCGGGGCCACCCAGGCGGAGCGGACGTCGTTCGCGGGCGTGCGGGTGTTGGCCATGAGTTCCTCGCCGGTTGGTGCGAGGGACGGGTAGCGACACCGCGCGTCGATGACAACGGCCGGGCCGGCGCTCGGGCTGGCAAACGTCGGCGAGTGAGCACGTTCGAACGTCGCCAGTTCGGCGCAGTTCCGTGAGCGACGCGCAGCGGTCAGCTCGTCGCTAGGGCGCGCGTCGATAGGCGAGCGCGGTGACGCTCGATTCGGTGTGGACGACGTACGGCGGACAGCCGTCGCAGCCGGACTGGTCGACGTACTCGACGCGCCGGGCAGGGCCGGAGCGCACGCGCCACGCGTTGCCGTCGACGTTGGCATCCAGCTGTTGGCCCGGCAGCAGGTCCAACACGCCGTCGTCCGTGACCGCCTGGAGTACCGCCGGCACCTCGCCGCCGCCGTCAGCACAAACATCCTCGGGCGTGCCGTACCGGAGCTGGAGGAACAGGCTGCCCGCCACCCGGTGTTCCAGATTATTCCCGTCGACGACGCTGAAGAACCCGTACTCGAGGAAGCGGCCGACGCCGGGCGCCTCGAGCGCATGAAAGGTCGTATCGCAGGCCTCGCCCCCGCATTGGCCGGCGTAGCTGAGGAAGTCGACGGGTCCGAGATCCGGCAGCTGCGGTGGCGCGTCCTGGTCGAAGCGGTAGACGAAGAAGAAGCCGTCGGTGAAGTGCAGCGTCACCTCGCCCTCGGGGTCCATTGAACGCGCGTTGAGCTGCCGGGTGAGCGGCAGAACGTCGTAGATCGGGCCGCCGGCGGTGACCGGGTGCGGGAAGGGCGAGCTACACAC
This sequence comes from Deltaproteobacteria bacterium, assembly GCA_016177705.1. Taxonomy (GTDB): domain Bacteria; phylum Myxococcota; class UBA727; order UBA727; family VGSZ01; genus JACOUT01. The sequence continues at coordinate 8,658 of JACOUT010000007.1, read as the reverse complement.
GACCGGCTCCGCCGGCACCGGAGGCGGGCGGTCGTCGCGGTGCACGGGGACGTCGGGGATTCGGCCGGCGTCGCGGTCGGCATCGCCAGCGTCGACCGGCGCTCCCGCGTCTTGCTGCGGATCGGGGTCACGGCCATCGGCAAGGCAGCCGCTGATGGTCAAGGAGAGCGTTGCGCCAAGGCACGCCGCCAACCGGTGCATCGACACCAGGATACCGTGCCGGCCAGCGGACCATCGCATCGGACTGCCGATGGCCGCTCTCGCCAACGAGCGCTAGTCGTTACCGAACTTGAGCTCCAGCTCCTTGTCGCACCCCAGCGCGCGCACGGAGATGCACTCACCCGACCGATCGCGCTCGGTGCAGATGATGTTGAGCTGCTCGACCGGGCAGCCCATCTGCTCGGAGACGGCCTTCCGGATCTCCACCGACACCGAGTCCGAGCCCTTGGCGATGTCGCTCGAGCCCGGCGCGCTCGGCGGCTGCGGCGGCGCCGCGGGCGCATCCGACATCTTGCCGCCCTTGCCGGTGCCGCACGCGGCCAGCACCACCACCACCACCGACGCGGACACCAACGACAAGAGCGGACGCATGTTCACCTCGCGTGGATCAAACCCTGCAACGGCGACGACGCCGATGCGTACAGCTTCATCGGCATGCGCCCGGCCAGGTAGGCCGCGCGGCCGGCGCGCACGCCGTCTCTCATCGCCTCGGCCATCAGCCGTGCATTGGACGCCTGCGCGATGGCGGTGTTCATCAACACGCCGTCGACGCCCATCTCCAGCACGCGCGCGGCGTCGGACGGCACGCCCACGCCGGCGTCGACGATGACGGGCAGATCGGGGCGCTTGGCCTTCACCACCTCGAGGATGATGGCCAGGTTGTGCGGGTTCCGGATGCCGAGGCCCGAGCCGATGGGCGCGGCCAGCGGCATGACCGCGGCGGCGCCGACGTCGATCAGGCGCAGGCATGCCACCGGATCGTCGGTGACGTAGGGCAGGCAGACGAAGCCTTCCTTGACCAGCGCGCGCGTGGCCTCGATGGTGGCGGCCACGTCGGGGAACAGCGTCTTTTCGTCGCCGATGACCTCGACCTTGACCAGCTTGCCGCGCTCGCCGAGCAGCTCGCGGCCGAGGCGCGCGGTGCGCAGGCAGTCGTCGACGGTGTAGCAGCCAGCCGTGTTGGGCAGGATGTGCATCGACGGCGGGATCACGTCCCACAGCGAGCGCTCGCCCTCCTTCTTGGGCGGCACGCGACGGATGGCGACGGTCACCATGTCGGCGCCGGACAGGCGCAGGCAGTCGGCGGTCTCGTCGAGGTCCTTGTACTTGCCGGTGCCGACGATCAGGCGGCTTGCCAGCGTGATGGGACCGAGCTGCAGCGGGGTGTCCTTGATGGTCATGGTGCGCTCCTCATCCCCCGCCGACCAGCGTGACGACCTCGACGGTGTCGCCGTCCTTGACCGGCCGCCCGGCCCGCTCGGCGCGCGTCACGATCTCGCCGTTCAGCTCGACGGCGACGCGCTCGAGCGGCACGCGCAGCCGCACCAACAGCTCGGCCACGCTCGCTGGCGCGGGCTCGAGGACGGTGGGTTCGCCGTTGACCACGAGGCGCATGGCACGGTCCTAGGCAAGACGGCGACGGGGGGCAACCCGGGGACGATTGCCGCGCCGGGGTCCACTCGCTAACTCGATCGCGTAGCACCGCGGAGGAGCACGTGTTTGGCTTCGGAAAAAAGACGGTCGACCTCGATCAAGATGGGCTGCGCCAGCGTCTGCTCGACGCCTTCGCCAAGCTCGAGTGCCCGCACGTGTGCGCCGACCTGACCAGCAACGGCATCATTGGCGACGTGCGCGGCGACAAGGGCAAGGTCGTCGTCGAGCTGGTGCTGCCGACGCCGGCGCTCAAGGACCTCGAGCGCCTGGAGCACGACGTGACGGCCGCGGCGCGCGGCGTGCTCGGGGACGGCGTCGACATCGAGCTGGTGAAGAAGTTCGAGGTGCGCCCGGCGGCCGTGACGCGCGGCGGGCCGAGCGACCTGCCGGGCGTGAAGAACGTGGTGCTGGTCGCCTCCGGCAAGGGCGGCGTGGGCAAGAGCACGGTGGCCTCGAACCTGGCGGTGGCGCTGGCCGAGATGGGCTGCAAGGTCGGCATGCTCGACGCCGACATCTACGGCCCCTCGGCGCCCACCATGTTCGGCATCGGCGAGGGCACGCGCCCGGGCACCGTGCCGGGCAAGGACCCCAACAAGCCGATGATCGCGCCGCTCGAGCGCTACGGCGTCAAGCTGATGTCGATCGGCTTCCTCGTCGACACCACCACGCCCATGGTGTGGCGCGGCCCGATGATCGCGAGCGCGGCCATGCAGCTCTTCAAGGACGTCTCGTGGGGCGAGCTCGACTACCTGATCGTCGACCTGCCGCCCGGCACCGGCGACGTGCAGCTCACCATCTCGCAGCAAGTGCTGGTGGCCGGCGCCGTGGTGGTGTCGACGCCGCAAGACGTGGCGCTCGCCGACGTGGTGCGCGCCAAGGTGATGTTCGACCGCGTCTCCATCCCGGTGCTCGGCATCGTCGAGAACATGAGCTGGTTCGTGTGCGACAACTGCAACAAGCGCCACGAGATCTTCTTTCACGGCGGCGCCAAGAGCGCGGCGCGCGACATGGGCGCGCCGTTCCTCGGCGACGTGCCCATCGAGCCCGGCGTGGTCGCGGGCGGCGACCGCGGCAAGCCGGTGGTGCGCGACATGCCCGACAGCGCCTCGGCGCAGGCGTTCTTCGCCATCGCGCGCGAGGTGGCCACCGGTGTCGCCAAGCTGGCGTTCGATCAGGGCGAGGGCTTCGCTGCGCCGAGCGTGACCATTACCGGCGGCAACATCCGCGGCTCGGCCGACAAGGGCGAAAAGAAGCGCGGCCTGCCGATCCTGTGAAGCTCACGTCGCCGTGTGGACGTGGCAGGCGACGCTGCGCGCGCCGATGCGCACCAACTGCGGCACTTCGGTGCGACACCGATCGACGACGTCCGGACAGCGCGGGTGAAAGGCGCAGCCGCTCGGCGGATCGAGCGCGCTCGCCATCTCCCCCTTGGGCGGCACGAACGCCCTGCGCTTGCTCGGGTCGGGCACCGGCGCGGACGCGAGCAAGGCGCGCGTGTAGGGGTGGCGCGCGTCGGTGAACAGCACCTCGGTGGGCGCCTCTTCGACGACGCGTCCGAGGTACATGACGGCCACGCGCCCCGCGACGTGGCGCACCACGCCGAGGTCGTGGGTGATGAAAAGCATGGTGAGCTTGCGCGCGTCCCGTAGGTCGGCGAGCTGGTTGAGCACCTGTGCGCGCACGCTGGCGTCGAGCGCGCTGGTCGGCTCGTCGCACACCAAGAAGCGCGGCTCGACCGCGAGCGCGCGCGCGATGCCCACGCGTTGGCGCTGCCCGCCCGACAGCTCGTGCGGGTACGCGCCCAGCACCGCGTCGTCGACGCCCACCTGCGCGAGCAGCGCGCGCACGCGCTCGCCACGCTCGGCGCCGCGCGCCAGGCCGTGGATGTCGAGCCCCTCGGCCACCAGGTCGAGCACGGTCATGCGCGGGTTGAGCGCCGCGCTCGCGTCTTGGAAGACCATCTGCATGCGGCGGCGCAGCGGACGGAGCGCGCGCTCGTCGAGCGCGGTCAGCTCTTGGTCCTCGAAGCGCACGCGGCCGGCGGCGAGCGGCACCAGGCGCAAGAGCGCGCGCCCGAGCGTCGACTTGCCGCTGCCCGACTCGCCCACCAGGCCGAGCGTCTCGCCGTCGTCGATGGTGAGCGAGACGTGGTCGACGGCGGCGAGCGCGCGGCCGCGCAGCGCGAAGCGCACGCACACGTCGTCGGCCTCGAGCAGCGGCGCCGCGCTCATAGGGGAGCGCCCGCCGACACCGGACCCGACAGCGCCTCCTTGGGCACCGGGTTGATGCAGCGCGCCAGGTGCACGAGGCCGCCGTCTGCCGGGTCGGGCACCGGCTCGAGCGCCGGCTCGGAGAGGCGGCAGCGGTCGAGCACGCGCTCGCAGCGATCGGCGAAGCGGCAGCCCGGCGGGTGCTTGCCGGGCAGCGGTACCGCGCCCGGGATGGCGCGCAGGCGCCGCGGCCCGGCGAAGTCGGGCATCGAGGACAAGAGCCCGAGCGTGTACGGGTGTCGCGGCGTGGCGAAGATGCGCGCCACCGGCGCGCGCTCGACGATGCGGCCGGCGTACATCACGTTCACCAGGTCGCAGGTCTCGGCCACCACGCCGAGGTCGTGGGTGATGAGCAACACGCTCATGCCCATGTCGGCGCGCAGCCGGCGCAGCAGCTCGAGGATCTGCGCCTGGATGGTGACGTCGAGGGCGGTGGTCGGCTCGTCGGCCACCAGCAGGTCTGGCTTACACGCGAGCGCCATGCCGATCATGACGCGCTGGCGCATGCCGCCCGACAGCTCGTGCGGGTAGGCGCGCGCGCGCTCGGCCGGGCTCGAGATACCGACGGTGTCGAGCATCTCGACCGCCCGCGCCCACGCGGCGCGGCGCGGGCGCTTCTCGTGCAGCCGCACCACCTCCGCGATCTGCTCGCCGACGGTGAGCACCGGGTTGAGCGACGTCATCGGATCCTGGAACACCATGGCGATGCGGTTGCCGCGGACGGCGCGTAGCTCGCGCTCGGGCAGCTCGAGCAGGTTCTTGCCGGCGAAGCGCACCGCGCCGGTGACCTGCGCGGGCGGATCGAGCAGTCGCAGGATCGACAGCGCCGTGACGGTCTTGCCCGAGCCCGACTCGCCCACCAGCCCGACGGTGGTGCCTGCCGGCACCTCCAGGCTGACGCCGTCGGCTGCGCGCACGAGCCCGTGCCCGTCGCTCGCGGGGAACGACACGGCCAGGTCCACGATCTCGAGCAGCGCCGGCATGGTTGGCTACTTTTTCTCGTCAGGCGCACCCGCAAACGCCGCCCAGGGCGCGGGGTTGGCGGCGTGCTCCGGCTCGGCCGGCTCGTAGGCGATCTCGGGTTCGGGAGCAGGTGCCGCGGGTTGCTCCTCCTCCGGCGTAGCGAGCAGCAGCAGGTCGCGCCCGCGCTGTACCGCCAGCTCGGCCGTGCCGTGCTCCTTGCGCGCGATGGGGCGCTCGGCGACGTCGGCCCAGTCGGCGGCCAGCGAGCGCTTGCGCGGCGCGGCCGCCAGCATCGCCTCGGGCGCGTCGACGTCGGTGTTGGCGGAGCGGCGGACATAGGCGAACGCGCGGCCCACCGTCTCGCCAGCGCGCGCGCCGGCGAGCGCCGCCGGCTCATCCACCCACGCGGCGTCGCTCGGCAGATCGACCAGGCCAAGCGCCGGCGAGAGGTGCGGCTCACCGCTGGTGGCCCGCCCAAGCAGCACGTCGACGTCGTCCGCGCGGCCAGCCTCGGAGGACGCGTGCCACGCGAGCAGCACGAGCGAGCTCGGCTCGCGCGCCGCGCGAACGTCGCCCGCGCCCCGATCGCCGGTCGGTGACACCGACGACAGCGGCACCGCGCCGGTGACACGCACCGGCGGCGTGGTCGCCGCGGCCCGCGGCGCGCCAGTGAAGGAGCAGCCGCAGTGCGGACAGAAGCGCGCGGATGGGATGCGCTCGGCGCCGCAGCTCGGGCAGCTCGCTGCAAGGGCAGGCGGCGCAGGCGCAGCGACAACCTCCTCGGCCTCGACCAGCTCGAGCGGCTCGACGGGATCGGCCGGCGCGGCCGGTTCTGGCTCCACCTCCTCGAGCAGCTCGGGTTCGGGTGCCGCGGATGGTGGCTGCAACATGGCGGGGCCGGCGAGCGTCAGCTTGTCGAAGTCGACCGGCGGCGGCATGGCGCCTTCGGCCTCCTCGTTGTCATCGCCGAGGAACGAACCGGGCCGTCCGAAGGTGGCGGTGACCTCGGCGGGCGCCGGCACGCCCTTGGCGGGCGTGCTCAAGACGCCGGTGAGGAGCGGCAGCTCGTCGCCGTCGGGCCCGGCGGTCGGCGCGGGCG
>JACOUT010000007.1:0-2624 GCA_016177705.1 Deltaproteobacteria bacterium | reverse complement strand
CGGCGGTCGGCGCGGGCGGGGCCGCGCTGGCGACTGGGAACCACTGTTCGATGGCGCGCTCGATGGCCAGCTCACCGGCGATGAAGGGCATCACCTGCTTGCCGGTAGCCAGGCGCACCTGCTCCACCACCTCGATGTTGGTCGGGTCCGCCATGGCGAGGAACAGCGAGTCGCCTCGCGGATCCTTGCGCACGCCCACGGGGAAGACCGCGAAGCTCAGCGCTACCTCGCGGGGGATGAGCTGCAACAGCGCGGGCGGCGGCGCGTCGATGGGCAGGTCACCCACCGGGATGCCGAGCTGGGAGGAGAGCATGCGCACCAGCCGCTCCTCGGGCACCACCTTGCGCTCGACGAGGATGCGCCCGATGCGCCCGCCGAACTGCTGCTGATAGGCGAGCGCGGCGGCGAGCTGCTGCTCGGTGATGGCGCCGGCCTCGATGAGCAGCTCGCCGATGCGCTTCCTGGCCATGGCGGGACTCTCCCACATCTCGCCGGCGCCGCACGAGCGGCCGGCAGCTCAGCGTCGACGCGGCAGCTCGTCGTGCCGCACCACCCCGCGCGCCACCAGCAGGTCGGCGACCGCGCGCACGTTGTGTGCGTGGGTCGCCACCCGTTGCGCCAGGGGCGGCACGCCGGGCTGCGTCGTCGGTGCGGTCGGCGGTGCCGGCGACGGGCTCGCCGTGCGCGGTATGCCGGAGAGGCGCACCTCGCCGGAGTTGTCCATCAGCACCGGCCCCGAGGTCTCCTCGCGAAGGACCGTCGACCCCTGCGCGCCAAACAGGCGGCGGATGGCCCCGGCGAGCGCCTGCTCACCGACGATGAGCGGCTCGATGCGCGTGCCGAAGACACGCCGCAGGTCGTCGAGCACCACCAGGTCGAGTGGGTCGGCCATGGCCACTTTGACCACGCGCTGCTCGGACAGGTACTGCAGCGGCAGCACCCGATACTGCTCGCATGCGTTTCTCGGCAGCCGCTGCACCAGCGCTTCGGGCAAGGCCTCGATGGTGCCCGGGTCGAGCCAAGGGATGCCGAGCTGGCGCGACAACGCCAGCACCAGCATCTGTTCGGGGACGGCGCCCATGCGCACCAGGATCTGCCCAAGCTTGCCGCCCCAGCGACGCTGCTCGGCGAGGGCGGCGTTGACGTTCAGCTCCGTCGTCACGCCGGCCTTGATCAACATCTCGCCGAGGCGCATCGCGGGACCCTCGGCGTCAGCGTACCACGGCGCCGCCGAGCGGCAGCAGCTCGGTGCCGGGCGGCGGCTCGAGGCGGAACGCGTCGGCCGGCAGCGGCGGGCCGTTCCAGGTCACGTCGGTGGCCGAGAAGTCGAGCGCTTGCTCCGGTGTGACGTCGAGCCGGCGCACGTGCCAGGCGAAGGGCACGACGGTGCCGTCGGCCGGGCGCAGGTCGGCGTAACCCACCTCGAGTAGCGGGCGGCCGTCGCGCTTGAAGGCGCGCCAGCGCACCAGCGCGTCGTCGACGGCCCGCACCGTCACCTGGCATGGCCCCAGGTCGGGCGGCTCGAACCAGAGGTCGAAGGTGCCGGCCTCGCGATCGACGCCGACCAGCCGCGCCGTGCCCTCCACCGGCGGCCGCGCCAGGAAGATGGCCACCGCCTCTCGCGGCGACAGCGGCAGCGGCAGCACGCGCGACAAGGTGGCGGTGTCGGCGGCGCCGCGGAAGAACGCGGGTTGCCCGCCGGTGGCGTCGAACACGGTCACCTGCTCGCCGTCGGTGACCAGCATCTGCATCGGCTGCTCGAAGAACGATCGCACCGCCACCGACAGCATGCCGCGCGGTTGCAGCGCCACGTCGAGGTCGGCGCTGGCCACCACGCCCTCGATGCCGGGCAGCCGGGCTTTGAGCGTGCCGACCATGCGCGCGCGCCGCTCGCCGCCCGCGCGCGCGCGCGCCGCGGCGACCTGGTCGGTCAGGCCATCGAGGTTTGGTAGCGGCGCGCCGTGCGGACAGCCGGTGGCTGCGACGCCGAGCAGCAACGCTGCCGCCGCGAGCAGCCGGGCGCCGTTCATGTCTTGCTCCCGAGCTTGGTTACCAGCGCATCTACCTTGCTCACCACCGGATCTCCCGCCTCGAGCGCGCCGCGCGCGCGCGCCGCCAACGATCGCGCCTGCTCGACCGCGCCCAGCTCAGCCTCGACGACGGCGCGGTGATACAGGATCTCGCCCTCGCCCGGCGAGAGGCGATCGGCGCGCGCCAGCGTGGCGCGGGCAGCCTCGAGCGCGCCGTCGGCCCGCTCCGCCCAGCCGAGCGTATCGACCACGTAGCCGCTGAGCGGCTCTTGCACGAGCGCGCGCCAGGCGAGGCGCCGCGCGTCCGCGGTGCGCGTGCGCGAGTCCGCCAGGGTGAACGCGACGAAGTTGAGCGCGTCGATCGACGGCGGCCCGCGGTCGATCAGCCGCTCCACGATCTCGACGGCCGCCGCCGGCTGTTCGTTTCGCTCGAGGTGGCGCGCCAGCGCGAACAACAGCTCGGCGTCGCGCGGGCGCGCGCGCAGCGCGTCGTCGAGCAGCGCCCGCGCCGCCGCGACCTCGCCCAAGTCCTCGCGCGCGCGCGCCGCCGCGGCGACGACCTCGGTGTCGGCGGGCGCGCGCGCCAGCGCCGCG
>JACOUT010000006.1 GCA_016177705.1 Deltaproteobacteria bacterium | reverse complement strand
GGCACGGCAGCCGGCTGTCCACCGGCCGCCGGCGGTGCCGGAGGAATCGCGGGCGCCGCGACGGGCGCGGGCGCGGCGGCAGGGGCCGGCGCGATCGCGGGCGCAGCGGCCGGGGCGGGCGCAGGCGCGGGGCTCGGCGCCGACCTGTCGAGGCGGTTGCGCGCATCGCGCTGGTAGGTTGTGGCGATGGGGTCGTTCGGCTTGAGCTGCAGCGCCATGGTGGCGGCTTCGTAGGTGGTGAGCCAGTCGCCGGCCGCGGCGGACAGCTCGGCCTTGCGCATCGCCTGCGCGAAGTCCTGCTGCACCTGTTCTTCGGCGGCGGCGCCCGAGCCGCCGCGGAACATCCACAAGACCGCGATGCCGCCGCCGACCACCACCACCACGAGCGCCGTGACCAGGATGGAGAGCAACTGCGAGCCGCCGCCGCTCCTCGACGTCGACAGCGAGATCTCGTCCTCCGGCTGCAGCGGCAGCGGCAGCGGCGGCGGCCGCGGCAATGGCGCGCGCTGCGGCGGCGCCGACAGCGATACCTGATCGACGCTCGCCTGGCGCGACGACGCGGCCGCGAACGGCCCACCGCCGCGCAGCGGCTGGTCGGCCGGCACCACCTGGTCGAGCGGCAGGTTGGTGAAGGTCTCCTTCCACAACTGCTGCGCCTTGGTGGCGGGGCGCCGGCCCTGATCGGTCGCCTTGGGCTTGGTTCCTTGCGGCACGGCGCGCGTGCGCGCCACGTGGCCGTCCTCGAAGTCGGAGCCGGCGCTGCTGTCGTCCTCGAAGCGCATGCGCTCGGAGAGCTCGGCGGCCAGCTTCTCCGCGGCACGAATGACGCGCTCCTGCGCGTCGTCGATGGCGCCCTCCTTGGGGCTCGGTCGCCCGAGCTCCGAGTAGAGCAGCACCGAGCCACCGATCTCGATGCGGTCGCCGTGGCGCAGCGCGTGCTCCGCGATGCGCTTGCCGTTGACGCGCGAGCCGTTGCCGCTGCCGAGGTCAACGACACGCGCGCCGCGCGCGTCGACCTCGATGCGCAAGTGCTGGCGGCTGGCGGCGATGTCCTTCAAGACGAAGCTGTTCTCTCGCGCGCGCCCGACCGTGTAGCTGCCTTCGATCAGGTTGAGCGTCAGCCCCTCCTCCGGCCCGCGGGTACAGGTGATGGTGGCGCGCGCCATGGCGCGTGGGTTGACCTCGCTGGCATGGGTGGGCGGCCGCGCCGGCCGCCTCTCCTGCTTGTCGGGTTTGAGCGCAGTGGCGGTGTCGGGCACGCCAGGCGCAGCCGGCGCCTGGCCGCGCTCGCGGCGCCGATCGGAGGCGCGCTTGTTGGCCTTGCTCGGCGCCGGATCGACGAACAGCTCGTCGAGGCCCGCGTCGTCCTTGCCCCGCACGGGCGAGGCACGGCCCGACCCCTTCACGTTGGTGGAGGTCCGAGGCGGCTTCTTGCCGCCGTTGTCACCGACAGGGGCCTTGCCGTTGGCCATGCCCGCAGACGCACTCCCACCCTGCCCGGCTCGCGGTGCAGGTGATCACTACCTACGATCAACCGAGGTTAACGGTTTTGACCGATGCCCGCGCGCTCCCTGCCACGTAGGAGATCCGCCTACTTGCTCCCCCGTGGCGGCGCTTCGAGCACGAAGCCGAGGCGCGCGTCGAGCTTGCCCGCGAGGGTGGCGAGCGCGCTCGAGACCACCGGCCAGTCCGCCACCGCCACACGGGCGTTGCCGCGGTGCAGCTCGCGCCGCCAGGAGAGGCGCCCGTCCGTGACCTCGACCTTCTGCTCACAGGTGACGGGGCCTGCCGCCAAGCGCTCGTGGCTCGGCGTCTCCACGTAGATGCCACCCTTCGGCAGGGTGATGTCGAGCTCGAGCACCTCGTGGTCCTCCTGAACCACCAGCGGACGCTTGCGGTCGGGCACGCGCAGGTAGGCTGACGGCGCGGGCGCGGTGCCGAGCACGCCGGCCACGCCCTGCGAGAACAGGTGCTCGAAGCGGACCGCGCCGTCATCCGCTGGGGCGAGCGGCACACGCAGCACGGCGCCGAGGCGCAGCGCTTCGCCGGCGGCGTCGAGCCCCGGCGCACGCACCTCGCTCACCTCGACACCGGGGAAGCTCGGCGACAAGGCGCCCTCGAGGAGCGCGCGCGCCTGCTCCGGCGTGGCGCGGCGGAGCGCGCGGCGGGCCCCGTCGGCGTTCGCCGCCGGCAGCGTCAGCACCACCACGCCCGCGAGCGCCGGGCTCGCCTGCCCTTGCTCGACCGCGAGCGCGCCCTCGAGGTGCGCCGGCTCGACGTCAACCGCGCTGTCGGGCAGGCGGCTCCGCCGGACACTCACCGGTCGCGCGCTCACATCGAGCACCCACGCGCCGCGCGTCGCCGGCGGCAAGCGGTCGAGCACCGCGTTGCCGTCGACGATCGCGAAGTGGTCGCGCGCGCCGATGCGCACGCGCACCGCCGAGATGCGCCAGGCGTTGCCGTCGGGGACCTCGGGCGGCAACTGCGAGGACAACTGCAGCGCCACCGGCGTGGCGTCGAGGCCGGCGGCCCGACACAGCGCGAGCAACAGCGGCGTGCGCTCGCCTTGGCCGAGCACCAGCGCGGCGACGGCGTCATCCGGCGCGCCGGCCGGCTCGATCGATCGCGCGACGAAGGCGAACACGCGCGCCAGACGCTCCTCGGCGTCGCCGGTGCCGGCAATGACCCTCGCGACGTCGACCAGCCATGGGTCGGGCCGGGCCGCGCGCTCGACGGCGCTGCCGCGCAGCACCGCCCACAGCTCGTCGTCGAGCCCCCACGCGAAGCCGCCGGTGCGAGCGGTCTCACCGACGTCGGGCGCGAACGGCTCCGGCGGCGTCGCCTCGACGTCGGTGACGGCGAAGGTCAGTCGATCGCGCGCCCGCCCCTCGCCGTCGACGATGCGTTCGTGCGTGGGCAGCGGCAAGCCGTGCTCGGCGATCAGCGCCGGCCGGAAGGTCTGCTCGAAGCCCTGCGGGAAGCTCACCAGGTAACGCCGCTCGAGGGCGGGCGTCGGCATGCCGTCGAGCGCGCGCGTCTCGAAGGTGCCGGAGAACGGCGCCGGCTCGCCCCGCTCCGCGGTCAACAGCTCGACCACGTCGCCTACCGCCAGCTCCGGCAACGAAACATCGTCGACGCCGGCGTGGTGCTCGGCGTCCGCGAAGGTGCCGTCGGGCTTGTAGACGCGTGCGCGCAGCGCCCGCGCATTCCCGAGCGACAGCTCGCCGAAGCGATCGAGCACCTCCTTGGCGTCGAGCTCGACGATCAAGTGGCGCAGCACCAACGAGGATCCGTCTTCGTAATACCAGCGCTCCACGTCGTCGAGCAGCGCGACCGCGGCGTGCTCGCGAAAGCGATCCGGCTGCTCGCGCCGACGTCGCAGCAGGTCGTCGGCGAGCTGCATGCGCGCCGCCCACGGCGGCGCCACGCCGTACCGCTCGGCGGTGCTCGCCGCCTGCTCGCTGTCTCGCAGCAGCGGCAGCGCCGCCAGCAGCCACCGTCGCGCCTCCTCCTGCCCGCGCGTCGCCGCCAACAGCTCGGCGTGCCGCACCGCGAGCGAGCCGTCGCCCGGCCGACGCGCCACGGCGCTCTCGCTCAAGCCGAGCGCGCGCAGCGGATCGACGAGCGCCGTCAGGCCGATCGCGTCGCTTGACGCCGGGCCGTACGGTTCCAGCAGTGCCGCACGGCTGAGCAGCTCCGCGCCCGCGGCAGTGTGCAATCCATCGAGCACGAAGCGCGCCTTGCGCCGAGGCGCAAGCGTCGCGTCGAGGTCCGCGCGCAGGTGCTCGAGCTCCGCGGCTCGGCCGTGGTCGCCGTGCGCTCGCAGCGCCGGCAGCGCGGCGTCGATGTTCGCTGCCGACTGCTCGAGCGACAAGAGCCGCTCGGCGAGGTCGTGCGCCTCGTCGAGGGCGCCGGCGTCGAGGAGCTGGCCGATGGCCTCGCGCAGGCCGAAGGAGTAGCGGGGGCGCTCCTCCGCGAGCCGCCGATAGGCTGCAAGCGCTTCGTCGGGGCGCTCGTCGCGCGCGCGCCGCGCGGCGGTGATGCGCGCCACCGGGTTGTCGGGCCACGCCGCCAGCACGCGCGCCCACAGCGCGTCCGCCGCCGAGGACGACACACGCTCCGGCACACCGTCCTCCTCGCCGAGGATCTCGGCCGCGGTGGCGAGCGCCACCGGCGAAGCACCGAAGCGCGTGACCAACGCGCGGCCGAGCAACTGCGCCTCGTCGACGCTTGGCCCGAGCGTCGGCGGACGCACCACCGCGACGCGCCACAGCACCTCCTCCTGGGTGGCGGTGTCGGGCGCCACCGCCAGGGCCTCCACCGCGCCGCGCGCGGGCACGACGCGAACCCCGGCGTTGCCGAGGCCCGGCCGAGCTTCAGCGCCGAGCGCTGCGCCGTCGTCGTCGAGCAGCGCCACCGAGAGGTGATCGGCGCTGCCGAGCGAAAGCGCCAGCAGCTCGACGACGTGCCCGCCTGGCGCCAGCTCGAGCCCGACGCGCGTCACCACCCCGGGACGATCTTCCGGCAGCCGCGCCGCGACCACCACGCCGTCGACGCGCGCGCGCAGCGCGTGCAGGCCGGTGATGAACGCCGTGGCGCGACCGTGCCCCTGGATGGTGAAGCTGATGCGATACAGCCCCCCGGTGCCGGCGGCCGCCGGGGAGAAGTAGCCGTCGGGGCTCGTGTGCTCGACGATACGATAGGCCGTGGCGTGGCGACGCAGCTCGCCGCCGGCGACGGCGCGAGCGAGCTCCACGCGCGCGTCGCCGACGAACGGCCCCTCGAGCGTCGCGTGGCGCAGGCGACCGCTCTCCTGCACTGCCAAGTTGAATTGCCCCTCGTCCTTGGCGACAGCCGCGCGCTCGAGCCGCTCGTCAGCCACCAGGTGCGCCAGGTCCGCGCACGCGCCGCGTCGACGCCGACAGTGCTCGAGCCAGCCGGGCCCCCGCTCGGCGATGACCGCACCGGCCTGGGAGAAGCCGGGCTCGGCCCGTTGCAGGAGGCGCGCGGCCGCCAGCGCGCGCGGCGCCGCCGGATCCGCCTCGACCACGTCGACGCACGCGCTCACTACCTGGTCGAGCTCGCGACGCGCCGAGGCGACCAGGCAGGCCGAGAGCACGTCGTCGGCGCCACCGCCGGCGGGCGCGGGGTAGCGCAGCGCGACCAGCGACTCGTGCGTCGGTAGGCCGAGCGTCCTGCCGGGGACACGCAGGCTCGCCTCGAGCGCGTCGCGCGACACGCCGCGCCGCTCGCCGACGCAGCCCCACGGCAGCACGATCGCCGCGATCACGCACACGAGGAGGCGACGTCCGGCATGTTTCACGGCAGACCTCGACGCGCGCCGAGCTGGATGCGCACGCGCCGCTTCATGAAGGCGTCGGCCTCGACGGCCGCGCCACGAAGCACGGGGTAGGACGCGGCCGACACGCGGCGATCGAGCAGCGCCGTGTCCTCGTCGACCACGAAGCCGTCGGCGGTGCGGGTGATGGTTTGCGTGAACGTCAAGTGCGGGCTCTCGACCATGCCGCCCGACGGCAGGTCGGTGACAGTGGCGCCGGCCGGCAGCACGTAGCGCATGATGTTGCGCGTGCGCCAAGGGTACGGCACCCACACGTCGGTGGTGCGGCTCGAGCGATCGGCGTAGCTGCCGGTCAGGTCGTGCGGGTAGAGCGACACTTGCAGGGTGAGCGAGCCGTCAGCCTCCACCACCGCGCGGTGCGGCAGGGTCGCTTCGAAGGTGTACCCGACCTCTTCGGACGCGAGCGACAGGTCGGCGACGTCCAGCTTGGTCACCTGTGCACCGGGCATGATCTGCGCGAGGTGACGTTGCAGCGTTTCGCGACGGGTGGCGGCGTCGGCGAAGTCCCGGCGCTCGCCCGCGTTGGCCTGGCCGCGAAAGCGCTCGGTGCCGCGCACGCGCAGCGCGCCGTCGGGCAAGAGCGTCAACACGTAGTCGGAGAGGTTGAGGTTCGCCTCCGCCGCTTGCACAGGGATGCGCGTCAAGCGGCTGCCGGCGTGCTGGTCGTGCGCGCCCACCACGAGCGCAACGGCGCCCTGGTCGAGCGGCGGCAACTCGAAGGCGCCGCTTCGCTCGGCGGTGCCGTCGAGGAACAGGTCGAGCGACGGCACATAGGCGATTGCGTGATTGAACAGCAACATCGACGGCGGCTCGGCGACGACGTCACCGAGGTTCGCCGTGCGCACCAGCGCGAGGTTGGCGGGGACGCCAGCTTCACGCAAGAGCGCCACCAGCAGCGAGGCCTTGTCCTTGCAGTCGCCGTATTTGCGCCGATACACCTCCGCGACCGGGTACGGCTTCCAGCCGTGAATGCCGAGCTCGATGCCGACGTAGCGAGTCGACGTCACCACGTGCTCGTACAGGCGACGGACCTTGTCGCGCTCGTCCCGCGCGTCTCGGCTGACAGCGGCGGCGACCGCTCGAAGCTGATCGTCGAGGCCGAGCTGCGGCGCCACCAACGCCTCGTACCAGGCGCCAAGCGACTGCCAGCTCGCGTAGCTCGACACCGAGACGAAGTCGGCGACCTCGAGGAACGGCGGCATCAACGGCTCCACCTCGATGGCGGCGGCTGAGGCAACCCGAAAGTCGTGGACGCGCACGGCCTCGCCCTCGAGCTGCTGCTCGCTCACCTGCGGCGCCGGCGCGTTCTTGCCGCCCCACGACAGCGCGCGCGAACGCGGGCTCTCGATCACCAGGCGCCAGGAGCGGGTGGGCAGCGCCCCAGCGATCGGCTCGACCGCGCCGAAGAAGTCGCCGAACAGGTTCTGACGACCGACCAGCTCACGACGGATGACCAGGTGCAGCGTGTCGCCGGCCGCGAGCGGCGGAAAGGTCACGGTCTTCGTGGCGACGTCGGTATAGACGCCTTCCTGCTTGCCGCTCGGGCCGCTGTCGCTGATGCGCAGCGCAGCCTCGCGTCGACCATCCTTGCTGATGCGCTCCGCGGCGAGCACCTCCAGCTCCTCGCGGCCCTCGCTGTAGGCGAAGCTGAAGCGCTGCAGCTCGGCGGCCTTGTGGGGATCGTGGATGCGGACGACGCGCTCGGTGAGCGTGCGCCCGAGCCCGTTCTCGAAGAAGCGCATGGCGACGGTTGATGACGCCACGTGGGCGCCCACGCGCAGCGACTCCGCGTCCGGCGGCTCGCGCGCCAGACGCAGCAGCTCCTCGTCGGAGAGCGAGTAGCGCGCCTTGAGCGCCTCCTCGTCGGCGCCGAGCGCGCGCAGCGCGCGGCGCAGCTCGGCGTTCTGCGGCACCATGGCGATGGCGCGGCGCAACTGCTCACGCGCGTGCTCCCGGTCGTTGGCGACGAGCGCGAGCTTGGCGGCCAGCTCGAGCGGCTCGGCTCGCTCGGGGAAGGCGGCCGCGCGCTCCGCCGCCAGCGCATGCGCCTCCGTCGAACGGCCGGCCGCCACCAGCGCCATGGCGAGCGCTTCGGCGAGCGTGTGTGAGCCGGGGCGCAGTGCGGACTGCGTGCGCGCCAGCTCGACGCGCTCGCGCAGCGCCGCCTCGCGCGTGGACGCGGCGGCAAGACGCGTCCACGCGGCGTCGGAGCGTAGGCGCGCAGCGCGGCCCGCGTCACCCGCCTGTTCGGCCAGGCGCAGCGCGCGCTCGTTGTCGCCGAGCTGCTCGGCGATGTCGGCGGCCAGGTCGAGGTTCTTCTCGGTCGGCACCGCCTCCGCGCGCCGTACGGCCTCGATCGCCGTGGCGAGCTGCTCTCCGCCTCGCTCTAGGCGCAGGCTACGGTGCAGAACGAGGTCGTCGTTTGGTGCGAGCGCCCGGGCCTTGGCCAAGAGCGCGCGGGCCTGCTCGCGCTCGTCGGCGGCCTCGAGTGCCGCCGCGAGCGCCACCAGCGCCTCTACCGAGCCGTCGTCGACGGCGAGCGCCGTCTCCAACATGCGGCGGCAAGCGTTGCGATCGCGATCACACAACGCCCCCGCCAACGCCACCCGCGCGGCGGCGCGCGCCGACGGCGCCGCCTGCGTCTGATCGAGCAGCTCGACCACCTCGACCAGCGTGCGCTCGAGGGCGCGCGGCCGGGCGCGTCGATCGGCGGCCTCGCGCGCGCGCTCCAGGGACGCGGACGCGCTCAACACGACGACGCGCTCGACGCCGGTGTGCTCGTGGGCGGCCGGATCGGCGATAGACGGCGGCGGGCCGCGCACCGGCGCAACCGTGGCCGCCCGCCGCAGCCGCTCCCGGTCGACGCTGAATTCGAGCCCTGCGAGCGCGCCGCCCTCGGGTCGCGTGACGCGTGCGAGCACGCTGGCGTCGCCGCCGAGGAAGCCCGCCTCGATGACCAACAGGTTGTCGCCCGCGGCCAAACGCACGCCGGCGGCGCTCTGGTCGAAGCGCAGCGGTCGATCGACGTCGGCCTTCAGCACCTCGGCGCCGTTCAAGGTCGCGCGCACCTGCCCGCTCGAGCCGAGGCGCAGCGCCGCCGGCTGCGCGGTCCTCGATCGAACCACGACGGCCAGCAGCGCGCGGGTCTCGCGCGTCGGCGTCATGGCCGGCACCAGGTCCAGCTCGCCGAGCACATCGGCGGTGAGCGTCTGCCAGCCGATGTCGCGGTCGATGCCGGCGGTCCGCTCTGCGGACGCTGGGTCGCGCAGGGGCAAGGGCGCGCCGAACGCGCTGCCACCGACGTTCGCGAACGGTCCGAGCACGCGCGCCGTCGGCACCAGGCCGAGCTGGCTGCGCAGCCGTCGTGCTGCTGCGAGGTCCCCCGCCTGGACCGCGCGTTCGAGCAGGCGATGGCGGGCGTCGTCGCGCACCAGCGGCGAGCGCGCCTCGCGAGCAGCGCGATCGAGCAAGCGCGCCCTCAAGCCCGGCTCGGCGACGTGCTCGACCAGCTCGAGCGCGCGTGCGAGCGAGCCGAGCGCCACCAAGGGGTCGGCGGTGTGCAGCGCCGCGTCGATGCGCGCGGCGCGTTCGGCATCGAGCGCCGGCGTTTGGGTCAAGGCGAGCGCCGTCAAGAGCGAGAGCACGCGACCTTCTAGCGTGGGCGTGCTATCGAGGTCGACGCTGGCCCCGTAACTCAGCGGTAGAGTGACACCTTTACACGGTGTAGGTCGTCGGTTCGAATCCGGCCGGGGCCACGTTGCCTGCTCGTCGACGCGCGCCGGCGCCGGACAGCGCAGCGGTGGCGCTACTGCGGCGCGGCGATCTGCGCCAGCAGGCGACGCGCCTGCGCGGCGATGGCGATGACGACGCCGAGCGCGATGCCCATGACCAGCAGGATGCCGGCCCGCTTCATCACCACGCGCATGAGTGAGCTGGCCTCGAGCCTGGGCGCGGTGATGATCTCGTAGCGCGCCGAGGCGCTCGCCTTCTCCAGCGCGAATTGCAGCTCCGCGGTCTTGAGCTGGTCGAAGATGCGGGTGTGGAGCTGCTTGGTCGCGTCGTAGCTCCGGGTCAGGTCGGCGTACTGCGCCTCGAGCTGCGGCAGCTTCTCGACGATGGCCTTGACCCGCACCTGATCCTGCGAGAGCCGCGACCGCTCGCTGCGCGTGGCGGCAGCCGAGGCGCGCAGGCGGTTGAGGCGATCGAGCGCCGATTCGTAGATCGGGTTCCTCGACCGCTCGATCTCGGTGTCGTCCGTCGAGCGCTCAGCGTCGGCGGCCAGCCGCCTCAACTCCTCGAGCTTGGCCTTCATCTCGCGGATATCGGGGTGATCATCGGCCAGGCCGCCGGCGCGCGCTTGCGCCAGCCGTTGGTTCACCTCGACGATCGCCTGCTGGTACGGCCGCGTAGCCAGCACCCTGCTCTCCACCAGCGGCGTCTCGGCCGACAGGCGCTGCTGATCGACATGGGCCTCGGCCTCGAGCCGGCTGATCTCGCCCGCTAGGTCACTCTCCTTGCGCTGCAGCTCGAACAGGTAGTCGTAGTACTGGCGCGCCTGATCGGGCAGCCCGTCGATGTTCTTGCGCTTGAACTCGAGGAGCTGGGTCTCCGTTTCTTTCAACGTCTTTTCGTTCTCGGCGAGCTGGTTCGAGAGGAAGTCGACCTGTGACTTGATGATCTTGAGCGTCTTGTCGATCTCTCCCTGCAGGTAGTTGTCGACGTGCCGGCCGAGGAAGGCCAGGCTCTGCTCCGCGGTGGGTCCGCGATAGGACCCGGCGTAGGTCTGTGAGCTTTGGTCGCCACCGGTGTTGTCGAACGAGAGCTGCGACTGCACCACCTGCAGCAGGCCCGGGTTCACGTCGGTGCCACCGAGGTCCGCCAGCGTCTTCGCGATCAGCGTGGTCGAACGGAAGGTGGTGCCCGCTGACCGAAAGAACTCGACGTTGGCGGAGTCGAAGCGCTCGATGGGGTTCTCGCTCGCCTTCGAGTGCAGCCGCACGTCGAACACCGCCCTCACCGTGGGCGGGAACGGGATGACGCTGACCGCGCCGGCGACGAGGCCGAGCAGCGCGAGGCCGGCGATGACGCGTCGGAACGGCCAGAAGAACACGATCAGGCGGCGCAACTGCTGCACCATGTCGGCGAACGACATCTCCTCGTCGTCGCGGCGCATGCGCGGCAGCGACGGCGTGGCAGCGACCGCCGGGGAAGCACCGGGCGCGGCGGTTTGCGGCGGCATCGCCGGCGGCGGCGCGACTGGCGGCGGGTTGTTTCGGGCCACCTCGATGGCGTCGCCGGCGATGTAGCGGAACACCGTGAAGCCGACCTGAATCAGGTCGCCATCGCGCAGGTCGATCTCGTCGACGCGCTGCGCGTTGACCAGCGTGCCGTTGGCCGAACCGAGGTCGTAGATGCGGTAGCGGGTGCCGCGCCGAACCAGCTCGGCGTGGCGGCTCGAGACCCGGTCATCGCTGAGCTGGATGTCGCAGCGGCTGCTGCGCCCGATGACCGCTTCGGGCTCCGCCAACGAGTAGCGGTGGCCGACGTTGGCGCCCATGCACACCAGCAGGCACGAGGGCGGCGTGCGGTCGGGCCGCATCATCAGGTAGCGGCCGCCCTGCTCCTCGCTCTGTCGCTCGCCGGAGCCGAGGCGGATGACCACGGTATCGCTGCGCGCCTGGCGCGCGCCGGTCTTGGTGCGCTCGGCGGACGGCGTGTCGTCGTCCGGCTCGAGCGTCGCCTCGATGATCGGAGGCGCGCTGTTGCGCGCGGCGGTAGGGGTTCCCCCGGATGTCTGGTCGGGCGCGCGGCGGCGCGTCATGCACCTGGTCTAGCAGTTGCGGCCGCCGTCGGAAACCTTCCGAGATCGCAGCTTCCTTTCGCTGGGCGTGCCGGTGGCACAGAATGCCCCCGGCATGGCGAAGCGGCTGGCGTACCTGGTGAACCAATACCCCAAGGTGAGCCACACCTTCATCCGGCGCGAGATCCGCGCGCTCGAGCAGCTTGGGCTGCACGTCGAGCGCGTGTCGGTTCGGGACACGCGCGCCGAGGCTGCCGACGACGCCGACCGGGTGGAGGCGGCGCACACCAGCGTGCTGTTGGAACGCAGCCTGCGCGGCGCGCTCGCGCTTGGGGGAGCGGCCGTCCGTGCCGCCCTCGGCGACCCGCGCCGCGCCGCCCGCGCCGCCCGCCTCGCTATCGCGCTCGGCCGCAAGAACGAGCGCGGCCCGTTGGTCCACCTCGCCTACCTGGCCGAGGCGGCCCGCCTGGTCGAGCTGGCGCGCCGCCACGGCATCGAGCACGTCCATGCGCACTTCGGCACCAACTCGGCGACGGTGGCGCTGCTGGCGTATGAGCTCGGTGGGCCGGGCTTCTCGTTCACCGCGCACGGCCCCGAGGAGTTCGACAAGCCGGACGCCATTGCGCTGGCCGAGAAGATCGACCTGGCGCGCTTCGTGGTCGGCGTGTCGTCGTTCGGGCGCAGCCAACTGCTGCGACGCACGCCGGCGCGCTCCTGGGACAAGGTCAAGGTGGTGCCGTGCGGCGTCGACGACAGCTTCCTGTCCGACGCGCACCTGGCGCCCATCCCCGCCGCGCCCCGCTTGGTGTGCGTCGGCCGCCTGTGCGAGCAGAAGGGGCAACTGCTGCTGCTCGAAGCGGCGCAGCGACTGGCCCAGCAGGGCGTCGAGTTCGAGCTCGTGCTGGTGGGCGACGGCGAGCTGCGCCGCGAGTGCGAGGCGCTGATCGCGCGCCACGGCCTCGGCCGTCGCGTGCGCATCACCGGCTGGGCCACCGGCGAGCGGGTGCGGGAGGAGCTGAACGCGGCGCGCGCGCTGGTGCTGCCGAGCTTCGCCGAGGGCCTCCCCGTGGTGATCATGGAGGCGCTCGCGCTCGGTCGCCCGGTGATCTCGACCTACGTCGCCGGTATCCCCGAGCTGGTCGAGCCGGGGGTCTCGGGGTGGTTGGTGCCGGCCGGCGACGTGGAGCGGCTCGCGGCCGCCATGAACGAGTGCCTGCGCGCGCCACCCGAGGTGCTCGAGGCGCTCGGCGCCGCGGGCCGGGCGCGCGTGCTCGAGCGCCACGACGCGGCGCACGCCGCAGCGCTCTTGGCCGAGGCCTTCGCGGCCGTTTGACGGCGTTTCGCATGCCCACATGTCGCATCAGGCAACCGGCCGAGCGGTGCGACCAGCTCCCACAGCCCTGTGACTGAGGCACGCCGGTGACGGGTCCGTAGTCTCGCCGCTGCCAACGCCGAGAGGACCCCATGCGACACGCCGACGCACTCCACCTCACCCCTTCCCTCGCCGCCGTGGTCTGCGCCGGGGTGCTTGGCGCGTGCGCCAACGAGGTGGAGGACGAGGGCGCCGTGATGAGCGCCGGCGTCGTCGAGTCGGCGGCCGAGAAGGCGTTCACGCGCACCTGCGCGGCGGGCTCGACAGTCAAAGGCATCGACGTCAGCTACTACCAGTCGAACATCGACTGGGCGCAGGTGGCGGACGACGGCGTGCAGTACGCGTTCATCCGCGTCTCTGATGGTCTCGGCCACGTCGACAGCAAGTTCGAGCGCAATTGGGCCGGCGCTCGCGACCAGGGCATTCTGCGCGGCGCCTACCAGTTCTTCCGCAGCAACCAGGACCCGATCGCACAGGCCGAGCTGCTGATCGAGAAGGTTGGTCAGCTCGAGGCGGGCGACCTGCCGCCGGTCATCGACGTCGAGAGCAAGGACGGCCAGAGCGCACAGACCATCGCGCGCAAGGTCGGCCAGTGGCTCGATCACGTCGAGGCCGCGCTCGGCGTGCGCCCCATCATCTACACCGGGCCCTACTTCTGGCGCGATCAGGTCGGCGGCGCCGACTTCGACGACCACGCGCTGTGGATCGCGCACTACGGCACCTCTTGCCCCTACGTGCCGGCGACGTGGACGAGCTGGACCTTCCACCAGCACAGCTCGTCGGGGCGCGTGCGCGGCATCTCGGGCAACGTCGATATGAACCTGTTCAACGGCACGCTCAACCAGTTGCGCGCCTTGACCGTCGCCGGCACGCCCCAGCCCCCGCCGCCGCCCCCGCCGCCGCCGGCCAACGAGGCATGCGCAGAGCTCGGCAGCACCGGCGGCACCATCGACGACGGCGGGCCGTGCTTCCTCGCCGGCGGCGATCCGCGTTGGCTGAACCGCGTGGCGGGCGCCGGCTTCGACGGCGATCTGATCAGCACCGGCACCACGGCGTCGTCGACCACCGAGAACTACGCGGAGTGGACGCTCAAGGTCGCCGATGAGGGCACCTACGAGCTGGAGGTGTTCGTCGACGGCAGCCGCGCCACCTCGCGCCAGGCCCGCTATCGCATCACCCACGCCGACGGCTCGACCGACGCCACCATCAACCAGGACTCGTCGTCGGGCTGGATCTCCATCGGCGCCTACCGCTTGCGCACCGGGGCGGGCCAGAAGGTGCGCCTCAACGACAACACCGGCGAGAACAGCTCCTACAACCGCGACCTGGTCTTCGACGCCTTGCGCGTCAGCCGCGTCGACGACAGCGCACCGCCGGCAGACGAGTGCCCCCGGGTCGAGGTGTTCGGCACCGGCAGCTACCTCAACGTGCGCCCGGCGCCGAACACCAGCCGCGCCGCGGTTGGGCGGCTCGAGGACGGCGACATCGTCGACCGGCTCGACACCGTCACCGGCCAGAGCGTGCAGGGCAGCAGCACCTGGTACCGCATCACCGACGGGCAGGTGAGCGGCTACATCACCGCCGCCTACGCGCGCTGCGTCGAGTAGCGCTGTTTCGAGCAGTGCTCAGCGCTTGCCGTAGTTGGTGTCGAGCCATTCGCGATAGGCGCCCGAGCGCACGCGATCGATCCAACCGCGATTGGCGAACGTCCAGCGCACGGTCGCCTCGATGCCCGCGCCGAAGTCGTGGCGCGGCGTCCAGCCGAGCAGCCGCTCGATCTTGCCGCAGTCGATGGCGTAGCGACGATCGTGGCCCGGGCGGTCCTTGACGAAGGTGATGAGCGCCCGCAACGCCGCGGCGTCCTTGTTGGCGTGCCGCGCCACCACCTCGATCAGCTCGTGCAGCAGGTCGAGATTCTTCTTCTCGTTGCGCCCGCCGACGTTCCAGCTCGTGCCGGGCGCGCCGCGCGTCAGCACCAGCCACACCGCCTCGGCGTGGTCGTCGACGTAGAGCCAGTCGCGCACGTTCTGGCCGTCGCCGTAGACCGGCAGCGGCTTGCCCTCCAGGCAGTTGGCGATCATCAGCGGGATCAGCTTCTCCGGGAACTGGAACGGCCCGTAGTTGTTCGAACAGTTCGACAGCGTCGTCGACAGGCCGTAGGTGTGCGCGTAGGCGCGCACCAGGTGATCCGAGGCGGCTTTGGAGGCCGAGTAGGGCGAGCGTGGATCGTAGGCTGTGGTCTCGACGAAGAAGCCGGTGTCGCCGAGCGAGCCGAACACCTCGTCGGTCGAGACGTGGTGCAGGTGCACGTCGTGGCCGGCGGCCTTGCGCGCGCGCACCGCCTCGAGGATGGCGAAGGTGCCGAGCACGTTGGTCTCGATGAAGTCGCGCGGGCCGTGGATGCTGCGATCGACGTGGCTCTCGGCTGCGAAGTGCACCAGCGCGTCGACCTTGTGCTGCTCGAGCAGGCGCTCGACCAGGGCCTGGTCGCGGATGTCGCCGCGCACGAACGAATAGCGGCCGGCGCGCTCGGGCTCCTCGACGTGCCCTGCCAGGTTCTCCAGGTTGCCCGCATAGGTGAGCAGGTCGAGGTTGACGATGCGCGACGTGCACGCGGGGTCGGCGAGCCGCGTCCTGATGAACGAGGAGCCGATGAAGCCGGCGCCGCCCGTCACCAGCATGCTCGAGGGCGCGCGGGGCACGGTCAGGGTCTCGGCGTTGCCGTGGCTCATCTCGCCTCCGGAAACGCGTCGCGAAAGGACGCGGCGGCGCTGTCGCGCTTGGAGAGCAAGGCTTGCGGCCGGCCGACGGGCCAGCGGATACCGACGTCGGCATCGTCGAACGCGAAGCCGACCTCCGCCGCCGGATCGTAGGGCGCGTTCACCTTGTAGCAGACGTCCGCCACCTCGGAGAGCACGCAGAAGCCATGCGCGAAGCCGGCGGGGATGAAGAGGGCGTGGTGCGCGACGTCGTCGAGCTGCTCGGCGTGCCAACGGCCGAACGTTGGCGACTCTGGACGTACGTCGACGGCGACGTCGAGCACGCGGCCGCGCGCCACCCGCACCAGCTTGGCTTGCCCGGGACCGCGCGCGCCTGCGCGCTGCAGGTGCATGCCCCTGACGGTGTGTTGCACCGACCTTGAGTGGTTGTCCTGTAGGAAGTCGACGTCGACGCCCGCGCGCTCGAGCTGGTCCCGGCGCCAGACCTCCACGAAGAACCCTCGTTCGTCCGCGAACACCTTGGGGGCGAACAGCTTCAGGCCCGCCAGGGGGAGGTCGACGACGTCCATCAGCGCTTCGCCAGCAGCCCGAGCAGGTACTCGCCGTAGCCGGACTTGGCCAGGCGCTTGCCGATGACGCCGAGCTGGTCGTCGTCGATGTAGCCCATGCGCCAGGCGATCTCCTCCAAGCACGCGATCTGGATGCCGGTGCGGTGCTCGAGCACCTGCACGAACTGGCTGGCCTCCATCAGGCTGTCGTGGGTACCGGTATCGAGCCAGGCGGTGCCGCGGCCGAGCGTGACCAGCTTGGCGCGGCCGCGCCGCACGTAGTGGTTGTTGACGTCGGTGATCTCGAGCTCGCCGCGCGGCGACGGCTTCAGCTTGGCGGCGACGTCGACCACCTCGTTGTCGAACAGGTACAGGCCGGTGATGGCGACGTCGGACTTTGGTTGCTTTGGCTTCTCTTCGATCGCGAGCAGGCGCCCGTCCTCGGACAGCTCGGCCACGCCGTAGCGGTGCGCGTCCTTGACGCGATAGCCGAACAGCGCGCAGCCGTTGAGCTGCTGCACCTCGCGTTGCAGCACGGTGGCCAACCCGTGGCCGTGGAAGATGTTGTCGCCGAGGATCAGGCAGACGCTCTCGTCGCCGACGAAGTCGCGGCCGATGATGAACGCCTCGGCCAGGCCGTTCGGCTGCGGCTGCTCGGCGTAGCTGAACGCGAGCCCAAGGTCCTCGCCGGTACCGAGCAGGCGCCTGAACTGCGGCAAGTCATGTGGCGTCGAGATGATCAGGATCTCGCGAATGCCCGCCAGCATCTGGATGGCCAGCGGGTAGTAGATCATCGGCTTGTCGTAGATGGGGCAAAGCTGCTTGGAGACCGCCATCGTGATCGGGTGAAGACGCGTCCCGCTGCCGCCGGCCAGTACGATCCCCTTCATCCTGCCTCCGCTTCGCGCGCCATGCCGCCGGCGGCGCCGTAGAGCGCGCCCGCAAAGAACACAATCAGGTGCGAGAACAGACCGTTCGGGATCAGATCGACGGCGCCAATGGCCACCATGACCGCGAGGCCCGCCAGCATGGCGCGGTCGGCGGGTATCTCGATGCGTCGCAATCGGCGGCGCAGCCCGAACAGCGGCCACACCAACAACGGGAAGGTGGCGGCGAAACCGGCGATGCCGTGCACACTGGTGACGACGATCCACTGACCGTCGCTGACCGAGGCCTGCTTGCCGCTCTCGGCCTCGTAGACGATGTTCCTGCCCGACCAACCCCAGCCGAACCACGGCCGCTCCGCGGTGTGCTTGGTGATCAGCTCCTCCATGCGCAGGCGGAACTCGAGGGACTCGGCACGCGCCGGGCTGAACGACCGCGCGGCGCTCACCACAGCCTCGACGGGGAACAGCTCGAAGGTGCGGCACGCGGGGTAGCTCAACACCAGGAGCGCCGCGACCACGGTGCTGCGCGCGACCAGGCGCGGCGGCAACAA
Source organism: Deltaproteobacteria bacterium (assembly GCA_016177705.1). Taxonomy (GTDB): domain Bacteria; phylum Myxococcota; class UBA727; order UBA727; family VGSZ01; genus JACOUT01. The sequence continues at coordinate 217,917 of JACOUT010000006.1, read as the reverse complement.
GGCCAACAATGGCGTCGCGGCAGCGGCGTAGAGCACGGCACCGAGGCTCTTGCAGGCGACCAAGAAAGCGCCGTTGTAGACCGCGACCACCGGTGCCGGGATGCCACTGGCCGCGCGTCGAGCCTTGGCGAGCGCCACGGCAGCCACCACGGCCCACGCCATGAACAGGCCAACCGCCAGGCCGTGGTTCATGAACACCGTCGGGCGGAAGCCGCCGCCGCGAAAGGTCTGCGCGAACGAGTGCTGGTAGAAGCCGTAGATCCAGCCGTGCAGTTGCGGTGACAGCATCAGCTCGATGAAGAGCAACGGTGTGTAGACCGCGCCGGCGATGGCCACCGCCGCCAACAGCTCCTTCAGCTCCTTGGAGCTCGTGATCAGGGCTCGGCCGACCAGGAACGGCACCGTGTACCAGAGCAGGTCTTTGTAGATCGACGACACCACGTCCGACGACCCGAGACCTGCGATGAAGGTGGGGCCGACGACGACGGGGTCGCCGTTCGTGACCACCGTCGCCACGTCGCAGGCGAACAGCAGCAGTGTCAGCGCCTCCGGCCCGCGAAACGGGCGCGCCTCGCGCAGGCGGCGCCGCCCGGTGAGCAGCATGCCGAACAGGCAGGCAACCGACGCCGCTTCGATCTTGCCCACGCCGGGGATGCCGGGCGCGTCGAGCGTCACCACCTCGGGCAGGAACATGACGAACGACAGGAAGACGACGATGGCCGCGGTGACTGGCCGCAGCACCAGGAACAGCGCGATGCCGACGGGCAGCGAGAGCGCCAGGGCCAGGTAGGAGAAGTCGTTCGCCATCGACCTGCGCCGAAACAGGAGCGACGTCAGATCATGACGTGTTCATCGTCCTCGAGCAGGCCGCGCGCGTTCATGATGGCGCGGTTCTGCCGGAGGCGCTCGTCGGTCAGGCTGGCGAGGTATTTCATCAGCTCCGGGTGTTCACGCACCACGGCCTTGAAGTCGTCGCGCGCCAGGAAGAGCGCCTCGAGATCCTCGTCGGCAGTGACCCACGCTTGCGTCGGCTGGTCGCCCACCAGGGACATCTCACCGCACACGTCGGCGCCGCGCAGCGTGGCGAGGTGGATGCGCTCGCCGCCGCTCACTTTGGAGACGCTGGCGGAGCCGCCGAGCAACAGGAACAAGCCGGGTCCGAACTGCCCCTCGCGGATCAGCTCCTGGCCGGCGGGGAAGGTGACGACGCGGAAACACTCCATCACGCTGTGGCGCTCGTCCCTGGTGAGGCCCGAGAAGAACGGGTGCGTCGCCGTCAGGTTGCGCAGGAAGCGCTCGCGGGTGAAGCCCTTGAGCGCGTCGCTGACGCCGTCGGTGTGCGCCGCCGCGACGATCAGGTCGCTCCGGCGAAGCTCGAGCACGTCGACGTCGCCGCGCGCCACCACGCTCGCCTGGCGCGGCTCGTCGGAGATGAGCGCCAGCTCGCCGAACACGGCGCCGCGGTACAGGTGCGCGAGAGTGACACCGCCGTCTTCGTCGTCGATGTCGCGCTTGACCAGCACCTCGCCGTCCGCGATCAAGAAGAAGCTCTCGCCGCGCTCGCCCTCGCGGATGATGACCTCCTCGTCCGCGAAGCGCCGCAACTGCAGCTTGCCGAGCACCGCCAGGAAGGCGTCGGCGTCGAGCCGGGACAGCAGCGGCACGCTCGGCACGCGCGCGGCGTCGGGTACGCCGGTGGTGCCGCCGGCCGCGCGCGCGGCCGCCATCGGCACGGCTTCCTCGTCGTCGCCCAGGGCGGCAGCCGGCTCGTCGCCGAGCGACTGCAGCGGCGCCTCGTTGGTGAGCGCATCGACCCGCGCGCTGTCGCGCCCGTAGATCTCGGCCAGCGCCACCAGCCCATCCTCGTGGTCGGGCTCGAGCAACAGCACCATCTTCGTGGCCACCAGCGCGAGCAGCGGCTGCCCTGTCTGCACTGCGTTGCTCGCGATGGCCTTGTAGACCTCGACGGCAAGGTCGCGACGCCCGGTGTTGAGCAGCGAATCGGCGACGCGCAATCGCGCGCGCAGGTTGCTCGGCGACGCCACCGCCACGCCGCCGAACGCGCGCAGTGCCGCGCGCCACTGACCCCGCTTGAAGGCAGCGTCTCCCTTGGCGAACAGGCCCTTGGCGGTGTCGCTCACGCGCCGACCCTAGCAGCGCGGCCCGGCCACCGTCGAGCGACTTGCGCGACCGCTGCGGGGCCCTTGCGCTGTCGGGCCGGCGTGAAAGGACGCTGCATGGCGCCCCGCCGAGCCCTGCCGGTCCTCGCGGTCGCGTACGCCACGGCGTTCGCCTCCACCGGCCTGCAGTTGCCGTTCACGTCGATGGCAATGCAGCGGGTCGGCTTCTCCATGACCGCCGTCGGCGTCATGTGGGCCGCCCGCAGCGGCCTCGGCGTGCTCGGCCCTGCGCTGTGGGGCACGCTGGCGGACCGACGCGGCGACGCGCGGCCCTTCGCCGCGGCCGCCCTCTTGTCGGGCGCGGCGCTGTTGCTGGTGCTCTCCGTGGTGACGCAGGTGCCGGCGGCCGTGGTGGTGTTCGGTTTGTACGGCCTGCTCGCCGGCCCGGCAGGAAGCCTGCTCGACGGCCTGACCATCACCGCGCTCGGCGAGCACAAGGAGCGCTTCGGCTCGTGGCGCGCCGTCGGCACGCTCGGCTTCGGCGTCACGTCGTTCGTCGGCGCCATGCTCATCGATCGCAAGCTGGTCGACCCGCTGCCGTCGCACGTCTTCCCCGTGGCCGCGCTCTTGACCGGCGCGGCGGGGCTCGCGGTGCTGACGCTGCCCAAGCTGCCGCGCCCCCGCCTCGGTGACACGCGCGCCGTGCTCAGGCGCCTCGCCTCCAGGGACATGCTCGGGTTGTTCGCCACCGCCACGCTCTTGTGGTGCTCGCACGTCGGCTACTCCGCGTTCTTGGCGCCGCTCGCGCTCGCGGCCGGCATGCCGGAGTGGGCCATCGGCGTCTCGTTGCTCGGCGCCATCGTCGTCGAGACGCTGGTGCTGCGCTACGCCTGGGTGGTGCTGCGGCGCTATAGCGGCCGCGCGCTCCTGCTGGCGGTGACGACGCTCGCCGTCGTGCGCTGGCTGGCGCTCGCCTTCGCGGTGTCGCCGTGGCTGTTCGTAGCGCTGCACGCGCTGCACGGCATTACCTTCGGGCTGTTCTTCGCCACCTTGGTCAACCTGATCGCCGAGCGCGCGCCGCCCGAGATGCGTCAGGCGGCGCAGGGCACCATCGGCTCGTCCGCGTTTGGGCTCGGCGGCGTGCTCGGCTCGCTGGTGGTCGGCGGCGTGCTCGATCGGTTTGGTGCGCGCGCGACCTGGCTCGCGATGGCGGGCATCGCGACGTTGGCGTTGGTGGTTGCGGCGGCGGCGCTGCGAGACGCGACCTCGGAGAAACGGTAGTGGCCAAGCCGCACGGTCACGCTGCCCTGGTCGTGCTCGGCGCCGCGCTGGCGATCGCCGCCTGTGCAACACCGCCACCGCCCGTCCGCGCCGAGCGCCCCGCCTCACCCGTCATCCTGGTGCACGGCTTCTCGGGCTGGCACGAACTGGGCGTGATCGGCGCCTACTTCAACGGCGTCCGCAAGGCGCTCGCCGACGACGGCATCGCCGTCTACGACCCGCCGCTGCCGCCCTACGGCGACGTGCTGCAGCGCGCACCCGTCTTGGCGCGCGCCATCGACGCGGTGCTGCGGCGCACGGGTGCCGCCAAGGTGCACCTGGTGGCGCACTCGCAGGGAGGCATCGACGCGCGCTACGTGGTCGACGTGCTCGGCTACGGCGACCGCGTCGCCACCATCGTCACCATCTCCACGCCCCACCGCGGCACCGTGCTGGCCGACGTCGCCGCGCGCGTCCCCGGCGCGCTGCTCGATCCCATCTTCACGCTCGTCGGTCACCAGATCACGGCGGGTGCCGGCGGCAGCCTCGGCGAGCCCGACATCCGCGGCTCGCTGCGCACGCTGTCGGTGGCGGGCGCGAGCGCTCTCGACGCACGCATGACGGGCGATGCGCGCGTGCGTGGCTTCTCCATCGCCGGTGTCACCGCCGAGGACGCGGACGGTGCCTGCGTCGGCGGCGCCTGGCCGGCGCCCACGCAGCACGTGGCGGCGGGCAGCGTGTGGCCGCTGTGGGCCGTCATCCAGCTCGCCTCGGAGGGCCCGGGCACCAACGACGGCATGGTGCCGACCGCAAGCATGCGCTGGGCCACCTTTCTCGGCTGTGTGCCGGCCGATCACATCGACGAGATCGGGCTGACGCGCTCGCCGGCGCTCGATCACCTGGCCTTCTACCGACGCATCGTCACCGGGCTCGCGGTGCTCGAGCGCACCGGTAGCGACGAGATGCTGCGCCAGGTCGGCGTCGCGACCGCGCCGCCACGCTGAGCGCGCTGCTCCCCGTCACGTTCACTCGGGGCGCGCGCGCTCGTCGACGGTCTGCTCGAGCACCTTGCCTTGCTGCCCGAGCGCGCGCAGGCGCCGCAGCACCGGCTCGCGCCAGTCGATGGCGGTCTCCTCGGGCTCCTCGTCCCAGCTCGCGAAGGTGTAGCGGTCGCCGCCCCGGTACATGAAGTCGTTGATGACCACGCGCACGGTGTCGCCGTCGGCGATGGGCTTGCCGTCGATGAAGGCGAGCGAGGTGACGCGCCGCATGCCGTCGGCGTCCTTGAAGCGATAGCGCACGCCCGCCACCACCGACTCCTCGTTGGCCAGCGCCTGCTTCAGCTCGGCGCCGGTCAGCTCCACCACCAGCAGGAAGTTGTTGAACGGCAGCACGCTGGCGACGTCGCGCACGCGCACCGGGCCGGCGGCGAGATCCTGCCGAATGCCGCCCGCGTTGGTGATGGCCACCTGGGTCCACGGCAACGCCGCCAGCCAGGAGTCGACCACGAGCTGGCCGAGCTCGCCTCGTGGGCCGCGCCGCAACGGGCGCTTGGACTCGACCAGCACCTCGCCGCCGATGCGCTCGGCGTGCTTCTCGGCGTCGGCCACGATGGCGGCGAGCGCCGCGTCCGCCGACGGCAGTGGTGCGCCGACGGTGCCGCGCACCTGCTTGACGGCGGCCGAGCGCTTGGTGAGCGCGCCCGCCTCGAGCGTCAGCTCGATGACGCAGTAGCTGCGCAGGTACGCGCCCGCGTTGCATACCGCCACGTCGTCGTCGAGCGCGGCCGTGCCGGCGTCGTCGATGCGCGCGCCCGCTTGGTGATGATGACCGAACGACGCGGCGCGCACGCGGTGCTTGCGCAAGACGGGCAGGAGCTGGTCGGCGAGCGCGAGCTCATCGTGGATCAAGACCACGATCTCTTGGGCGCCCGCGGCGCGCGCGCGCGGGATCCACGCGTCGAGCGTCTCCGCGTAGGGCAGAAACGACAGGCCCGTCAGGTGGCGCGGGTCCGAGGTCACCGGCGTGTCGACGTTGGTGAGGCCGACCACGCCGATCGCGACCCCGCCCGCCTCGACGATGGTGAAGGGCCGTGCCCAGGCGGGCAGCTCACCGGTGGCGACCTCCACCAGGTTGGCGGCCAACAGCGGGTAGCGCGCGGCGGCGCCGTTCTTGCCGAGCTTCTGCACGCCGAAGTCGAAGTCGTGGTTGCCGACGGCCGCCGCCGAATAGCCCATGCGGTTCATGGCCGCGACCATGGGCGCGCCTTCGAGCAGCGTCGACTCGTAGGGCCCCGTCCACATGTCGCCCGTCGACAGCAAGAGGTAGCCGCGCGCGAGCGCGTCGGGTCCGGGCGCGTAGCCCTCCACGCGGCTGAGGCGGTCGAACAGCGCCAGCACGCCGCCCTGCGTCTCCTTGCGCTCCTCGTCGACGAGCGGCTGCAGCCAGCCGTGCTCGTCGGTGGTGATGAGCAGGTGCAGCGCGCCGCTGCCGCGCGCGCGCGGCGGCGGCTCAGGCGGCGCGCTCGGATGCACCCCCTGCCCCGCTGTGGCGGTGCGGCAGCCACCAACCGCCAGCACCGCGGCCACGAGCAGGAGCGAGCGCATCGCGCGGTTCTACCTCCGAACCACGACGGCGCGGAAGATCGGCACGCCGTCGGCGCGGCAGCGCCGCTCCCGGTGCGACGACGCAGTCACGGGCTTGCGCGGCGCGAGCCGACCCGCACCGTTCGGGTTCAGGAGCCCCGGCTGCGCCTCGAGCCGCGCCAACAGCTCCTCCAGCAGCGAGGCGACGTCGGTCTGCACCAGGATGCTGCCACCGGGCACCAGGCGCGACGCCAAGAGCGCGGCGAAGGCGTCGCTGACGATGCGGCGCTTCTTGTGCTTGGCCTTCCACCAGGGGTCGGGGAAGTTGAGGAAGATCGAGGTCACCGACGACGGCGGAAACAGCGCGCCGAACAGCAACCAGGCGTTGCCGTGCAGGGCGCGCACATTGGTGGCCTCGCCCTTCGCCTGCCGCTGCCAGACCACGCGCGGCCAGCGCCCCTTCCACTCGACGCCGACCACGTCGCGCTCGGGCACCTCGGCGGCGCGCGCGAGCAGGAAGTGCGGTCGGCCGAAGCCGAGCTCCACCTCGAGCGGCGCCGCGCGGCCGAACACGTCACGCCAGCAGACCGGGCCGGGGATGATGGTCGGCAGCACCGCCGGCATGCGCTCGTGCATGCCCGGTGCGCCCTCGAGCTGGTCGGTCACGTCCGCTCCGGCGGCGACGAGTCGCGCTCTCCCCCGACCAGGCGCTCGCGGCAGGCGCGGCCGCGCGCGAACAGGTCGCGCATGCGCTCTTTGTCCTCGAGCGAGGAGGCGATGTCCCCCAGGCGCGCGCGCAGGTCGTCGAGCGCCGCGCGCACCGCCTCGGCGTTGGTGGCGAGCGTGTCGCCCCAGGTCTCGAAGGGCGCGCCGGCCACCTTGAGCACGTCCTTGAGCGAGCCGCCGGCCGCGTCGAGCGCGCCGCCGTCGAGCACCGCCTCGGCGATGGCGTTGGCCACCACGTGCGGCAGGTGGCTGGTCAGCGCCACGCTGCGGTCGTGCTCGGCGGCGTCGAGCTCCACCGGGCGCGCGCCCAGGTCGCGCACCCACTGCCGCAACAACAGCAGCGCGGCCGGGTCGACGCCCGGCGCGGGGCACAGGAACCAGCGCGCGCCGGCGAAGAGCGCGGCGTCGGCGTGCGCGAGGCCGCCCTGCGCCTTGCCCGCCATCGGGTGGCCGCCGACGAAGCGGTGCAGACCGAGGCGCGCCGCCGCCTCGACGATGACGCGCTTGGTGGAGCCGGTGTCGGTGGCGACGGCGCGTGCGCGCAACGCTGGCGCGAAGCGCTCGAGCGCCTGCGCGATGCCGAGCACCGGCAGGCAGAACACCACCAGATCGGCGCCCGCGATCAGGTCGGCCGCGCCGTCGAGCGGCGCCGCCTCGTCGATGAGCAGCGCCTCGCGCGCCACCTCGAGGATGGCGGGCCGGTCGACGCCGAGCACGGTGACGCCCGGCCAGGCGCGCCGCGTGGCCTTGGCGAGCGAGCCGCCGATCAAGCCGAGCCCCACCAGCGCCACGCGCGTGGCCGGCAGCGGTCGCAGTGGGGCGCCGGGCGTCTTGGCGGGGCCGCCTTCGGGATCGTCAACCATCGACGGCGTTGATAACCCAGATTCCCCCGCCGTTGATCCGGCCGGACAGCACCACATGCAGATCTTCGGCATCTCCGACCTCCACCTCTCCTTCACGTCGGACAAGCCGATGGACGTGTTTGGCGAGCACTGGCGCGACCACGCGACGCGCATGGCCGCGGCTTGGGACGAGGCGGTCGGCGCCGACGACGTGGTGCTGGTGCCAGGCGACATCAGCTGGGCGCTGCGCCTCGACCAGGCGGCCGCCGACCTGGCCTGGATCGCAGCGAGGCCCGGTCGCACCAAGGTGCTGGTGCGTGGCAACCACGACTACTGGTGGAGCGCCATCGGCAAGGTGAGGAAGGCGCTGCCGCCCTCCTTGGTGGCGCTGCAGAACGACGCCGTCGACCTGGGCGACGTCGTCGTGACCGGCAGCCGCCTGTGGTCGTGCCCGGGCGCGCTCGACTTCGGCGCCGACGACGAGAAGATCTACCTGCGCGAGATCGAGCGCCTCAAGCTGTCGTTGCAGGCGGGACGCGCGCTCGCGGGCGCGCGGCCGCTCGTCGCCGCCATCCACTATCCGCCCTTCGCCGCCGACCGCGGCAAACGCTCGACGGCCTACTCCGACCTGCTCGAGCAGTTCGGCGCCTCCTTGTGCGTCTACGGCCACCTGCACGGCGCGTCGGCGCACCGAACGGCCTTCGAGGGCGAGCGCGGCGGCGTGCGCTACCGACTGATCGCCTGCGACTACCTGGACTTCCGTCCCGTGCGCGTCTGGCCCCTGTGACGCCGGGTGTGCCAGACTGCCGACGGGTCAGGAGGCTGGCAGTGCATGTTGCTCCCTTGGTGCTGGCGCTCACCCTGAGCGCCGCGGCGGCGCCCAAGACCGGCAAGTGGGTCGCGCTGGTCCATACCGAGGGTGAGATCCCGGCGTCCTGGCCGGAGACGCTGCGCAAGGCGGCCGAGGGCGTAAAGGACGGCCGCGTCTGGACCGAGCCACCGGCGGTCACCCTCGTCGAGGCCCAGGCAGCCTTGGGCTGCGCCGGCTGGGGCCCCTCGTGCGCCGCGCAGGTGGCGCAGATGACGGGCGCCACCACCGCGCTCTTGGTCGATGTCACCGGCACGGGCGCGGGCGTCGGCCTCTCCTCGGAGGCGGTGCTCGCCTCCAACGGTCAAGCCGCCAAGGGCAAGCACGAGGTGTTGCTGCCCGACACTAGCGACGACTCGCTCCGTTACGCGGTGGCGTGGGTCAAGGGCTCGCTGGTCGACAAGCTGCCGGCGCTCTTGATCGTCGACACCGCCACGCCGGGCGGCGAGGTGCGCTTCGACGGCAAGCGCGTCGGCACCACCGAGCACGGCCCGGTGCGCATCGTGGTGGAGGCGCCCGGAAGTCACACGCTGCTGGTCACCAAGGAGGGCTCGGCGCCGGTGACGCGTGAGGTGCGCCTCGCCGCCAACGAGACCGTCAAGGAGCTGGTCGCGCTCAGCGCCGAGGGCCCGCCGGTCGACCCCAAGGTGCACGTCGGCGATCCGAGCGTCATCACGCCCAAGGTGACCGACCCTCCGCAGCCGCCGGCGACGGCCGACGGCTCGGGCGCGGTGGTCGGCTGGTCGGTGACCGGCGCCGGCGCCCTCGTCACGCTGGCCGCGGGCGCGTTCGCGGGAACGGTGGCCTGGGATCTGTACTTCGCGCGCGTGCCGTGCGGCGCCGCCAACGACAAGAGCTGCGTGCCGCAGACCGTGACCAACCCGCTCGGCCTCTACCACTACGACGCGCCAGACCGAGAGCAGTTCTTCGCGACCGACGGGCCGCTGATGCTGTCGCTCGCGGCCGTCGGCGTCGGCGTGGGCGGGCTGCTGGCCGGCACCGGCGTCTGGCTCGCGCTCACCGGCCCTGGCGAAGCAGCGGAAACGGCGCCCTGAGGGCCCGTCCCGGCGGTTGTCCCCACTACGCGAGTGCGTACAGTCAGCTCGATCCGTCCCTCGAGCAAAGCCCTGGTCGGAGCGCCACCGGATGCAGTTCGTCGACTACTACGAGGTGCTCGGCATCGATCGCTCGGCATCGCCGGACGACGTCAAGAAGGCGTTTCGCAAGCTCTCGAAGAAGTTCCATCCCGACATCAACCGCGCCAAGGACGCCAAGGCCAAGTTCCAGCAGGTGAATGAGGCCTACGAGGTGCTGAAGGACGCGGACAAGCGCCGCCGCTACGACCAGCTCGGCCGCAACTACCACGCCGGTGACGACTTCCGCGCGCCGCAGGGCTGGCAGGGCGTCGAGTTCAACTTCGACGGTGGCGGTGCGCCCTTCGGCGGCCGCGGCGGCGGGGTGCCCTCGGGCTTCTCCGACTTCTTCGAGGCGTTCTTCGGCGGCACGGCGGCGAGCGCCGGGCCCCGCGCGCGGCGCGCGCCGTACTCCACCGGCTTCGACTTCGAGGAGGGGCCGCGCAAGCGCCGCGGCGACGATCAGGAGGCGGAGCTGACCGTCTCGCTCGAAGACGCCTACCAAGGCGCCACCAAGACCATCGCGCTGCAGCAGGGCGTAACCGGCGCCGACGGCGGCCACCGCGTCGAAGAGCGCAGCTTCCAGGTGAAGATCCCGCCCGGCACCACCGACGGCATGCGCATCCGACTCGCGGGCCAAGGCGGGCGTGGGCTCGGCGGTGCCGCGGCCGGCGACCTGTTGCTCAAGGTCAGCATCGCGCCGCACCCGCGCTTCACCGTCGAGGGGCACGACCTGGTCGCCGTGCTGCCGGTGACGCCCTGGGAGGCGCTGTTCGGCGGCAAGATCCCCTTTCGCACGCTCGACGGCGAGATCCAGCTCAAGATCCCCGAAGGCTCGCAAGGCGGCCAGAAGCTGCGCCTGAAGGACAAGGGCCTACCCAAGAAGGGCGGCGAGCGCGGCCACCTGACGGTCGAGCTGCGCGTGGTGGTGCCGCAGAAGCCCACGGCCGAGGAGCGCAAGCTGTTCGAGGAGCTGGCGCGCGTGTCACAGTTCAATCCACGCAGTGACCCGCGGGCGTGAGGCCCGGCGCTACTTGCCGCGCACGATCAAGGCGACGCCCACGACGACGAGCGCGCCCGACACCAGCACGTGGCCGGTGATGACCTCGTCGGCGAACAGCGCGCCGAGCACCACCGCCACCACCGGGTTGACGTAGGCGTAGGTGGCTGCGCGCTCGGGTGTGTCGTGCCGCAACAGCCAGCCGTAGGCGGAGTAGCCGACGATGCTGCCGAACACCGTCAGGTAGACGAGCGAGGCGACCGAGCGCCACGACACCTGCGCCTCGGCGAGCGCCGCAGGCTCGCCGGCAGCGAGCGCGATCACGAGCAGCAGTAGACCGCCCGCGAGCATCTGCGCGCCGGTGGCGACCAGGCCCGACGGCGGCCCGCCCTTCCTCGCGACCAGCGAACCAATTGCCCACGACAGCGAGGCCAAGACCAGCACCACCACCGAGAGCGCGTCGGTGCCGCCCTCCTGCCCCGCCATGCCCGGCACCACCAGCGCGGCGACGCCGAGGAGCCCGAGCGCCATGCCCACCACCAGGCCGCGCGTGGGCCGCGCGCGCGACAGGAGCGCGAGCCACAGCGGCGTGATGGCGATGATCAGCGCCGTGGTGCCGGTGGGCACGCGGCGCACGGCCCACAAGACGGACGCGTTGCCACCCAGGAGCAGGAGCGCGCCCACCGCGGCCGAGTGCCACCATTGCCGGAGCGTGGGCTGCGACGCGCCGCGCGCGGCCGCGACGCCGAGCAAGAGCGCGCCCGCCACCGCGAAGCGCGCCGACGCCAGCAGGAACAGCGGCAAGGTCTCGAGCGCGAAGCGCATCGCCAGGTAGGTCGAGCCCCACACCAGGTAGAGCACGGCGTAGCAGGCGAGCCGGATGGCGCGATGGTCGGCGGCGAAGTGCGGTGTGCCTGGTCCGGCGTCGGCCACGCGCAGTGCTACACTTTCGCGATGGCTGCGGCCACGCTGCTCGACGAAGTGCTGGCCCTGGCCCGCGCCGGCGAGGTCGACGCCGCCGCCGAGCTGCTGCGCGAAGCCCGACGGAACGGGCCGCTCGCCGAAGAGCACCTGACCATCTTCTTTCAGCTCACCACCAAGCGCGGACCGACCGAGGAGGCGCTCGAGCTGTGCGCGGAGGCGCTCACGCTCGCCTCGCGGCCGCTGGCGCGGTCCAACTGGTCGCTGCGCCGCGGCCTGCTGCGCCTCGAGCTGTCGGACCGAGCAGGCGCGCTCGCCGACCTGCAGGCGGTGCTGCGGCTGGCCGCCAACGAGGGCCACCTCGAGCAGGCGCGCGCGGCGCTGCTGCGGGTCACCATGCTGCCGAAGGAGTAGGGAAGAACGAAGCGGGCCCCGTCCCAGAAGAGGAGAGGGGCCCGCAGCGGCGTCAGGACGGCGCCGGACGGCGCCTGCCGGTCAGCTCGCGATGGTGGACAGCGTGTCCTTGAAGGCCTTGGCCGGCTTGAAGCCGACGGTCTTCGAGGCCGGGATCTTGATCTTGGCGCGGGTGCGCGGGTCGATGCCGTCGCGGGCCTTGCGCTTGCGGACCACGAAGGTGCCGAAGCCCGGGTAGGTGAACTTCTCGTCCTTCCGGATGGTCGTAGCCATGGCGTCGAACAGCGCGTCGAGGATGTCGGTGGCGGACTTCTTCGTCATGCCGTCCTGCTTGGACGAGATGAGGTCGATGAGGTCGTTCTTGGTCATGTGCACGTGGCTCCTTGGGGGCTGTTGGTGGCCGGGCGATGGCGTGAGGCAGGGAATTCCCCCGCCCGGCCGCGGGCGTCAAGCCAGAATCCGCGTCCGGACGCGGAGAATTGCCCTTCGCCCTTGCTTGCCGGGCCCGGCCGGGCGACGATTCGTCAAGGATTACGCGCGCCTGAGCATGGCCAAGCACCGCCGCCCCACCACCATGCAGCGCGCCCCACAAGGGCGGCCGGGCACGGTGGTCGAGCACCTGGGGGTGGCGGTAGAGGTGGAGACCGAGGGCGGCGAGCGCCGCCGCGTCCGGGTGGCGCGCAACAGCGGCCTGGTGGTCGGCGACGTGGTGCTGGTGGACGGTGAGCGCGTGGAGGCCTCCGCCCGCCGCACCGAGCTGCGCCGCCGCACCGCCGGCGGCGCCGTCCACGTGGTAGCGGCCAACCTCGACGCCCTGTGCGTGGTGGCCGCGGTCGACCCACCTGCCAAGGCGGGGCTGGTCGACCGCGCCGTGGTAGCCGCGCGCGCGGCCGGCATTCGGCCGGTGGTGGTGGTCAACAAGAGCGACCTGCCGGACCCCGAGGGCGTCATCCCCTCGATGCGGGCGCGCGGCGAGGACTCGCTCGTGGTGTTGGTGGTGAGCGCGCACAGCGGCGAGGGGGTCGACCGCCTGGCCGCGCTCATCGCCGAGGTCGGCCGTGCGGTGCTGGTCGGCCCCTCCGGCGTGGGCAAGAGCTCGCTGCTCAATCGGCTCTTGCCGGAGGCGGCGCGCAGCACGAGCGAGCTGTCGGCGGCGCGCGGCGCCGGCGTACACACGACCACCACGAGCACGCTGTGGCGGCTGCCGGCGGGCGGCGAGCTGGTCGACACGCCCGGCGTGCGCGAGTACGGCCTGGTCGACGTGCCGCCAGAAGACCTCGCAGCCTATTTCCCTGCCTTCGCCGCGGTGCCCGAGCCTTGCCGGTTCCGTGACTGCCGCCACGAGGACGAGCCCGGCTGCGCGGTGCGGGCCGCGCTCGCCGACGGCCGCCTGCCCGAGCACCGCTACCTCGCCTACCGCACGCTGCTCGACGAGGCGAAGCTGCTAGAACGAAAGGCGTCAAGCCGCTCATGAACCTCGACGACATCGCCGCGCGCATCGTCAAGAGCTACCGCGAGGACGGCGGCATCAACCACGTCGGCGGGCGCAGCCTGCCGGCGCGCGCCGCCATCGCGCGCATCTTGCACGAGCTCGAGGAGCTGTGCTTCCCCGGCTTCTCGTCGGAGGAGCGGCTGACCGACGCCACCGTGGAAGGCGTCACGCGCCGCCGCGTGGGAGAGCTGGCGACGGCGCTCGTCGAGCAGGTGACGTTGGACCTGGCGTTTCAGCGCGAGCTGGCGCCCGATCAGGTGCGCGGCGACGCCGAACGCGTGGTGGGCGAGCTGCTCGATGGCGTGCCGGCGCTGCGGGCCGAGCTGTCGCTCGACGTGGCCGCGCTGCTCGAGGGCGACCCGGCGGCGCGCGCCAAGGAGGAGATCATCCTCGCCTACCCGGGCCTGCGCGCCGTGGTGGTGCACCGGGTGGCGCACCGCTTCTGGACCGCTGGCGCGCGCCTGGTGGCGCGCATGATGAGCGAGGACATCCACGGCAAGACCGGCATCGACATCCACCCGGGCGCGACCATCGGGAAGAGCTTCTACATCGACCACGGCACCGGCGTGGTCGTCGGCGAGACCACCGTCATCGGCGACCACGTCAAGATCTACCAAGGCGTATCGCTCGGCGCGCTCAGCGTTTCTCGGCGACTACAAGATCAGCGACGCCACCCGACCATCGAGGACCACGTCACCATCTACGCCGGCGCCACCATCCTCGGCGGCGCCACGGTTGTGGGACACCACAGCGTGGTCGGCGGCAACGTGTGGCTGGTGGCGAGCGTGCCGCCCTATTCGGTGGTGGAGCACGAGTCGACCGTGCGCGTCGGCTCGCGTCGGCGCGACGGCGACTTCGACCCCGGCATCTGAGGAGCGACCATGATCCGCACCCACGTCGTCGTGGTCTCGTCCCTGCTGGCGGCAGCCTGCACCGATGCCGGACCGAGCATTACGCAGACCGACCTGCCGCTGACGGTGGCCGGCAAGAAGGTGGCCGATGTGCACGAGGTGGTGCGCACCACCGCGCTCGGCGGCAAGCAGGTGCAGCGGTCGCTGTCGCTGGTGGACGCGCCGAAGGACATGGTGCTCGAGCTGGCCACGCTCGACGCGCAGGGCTTCGCCACCGCGGCGAGCTACCGGCGCGAGGGCAAGAAGGGCAAGCGCTACGTCGAGCTGAAAGGCGAGGGCGCGGCGCGCGTGCTGTTCTCGCGCGGCGACGACGAGACGGTGGCGCTGCCCGACCTGCCGGTAGTGCTGTGGTCGATGCAGCACCACGTCAAGCCGCCGCAAGGTGATGGCAAGGGGCCGCCGGCGCCGCGGCAGGTGACGCTGCTCGACCTCGACACCGCCAGCGTCCTGCCGGCCACGCTCGACGTGCAGGGCAAGGTCACGCCCACCGCGCCGCCGCCGATCTCGGCGGCCGACCCGCCGCGCCCTGAGCACAGCTCGCCCACGCCCTTCGTGGAGAGCGGCACCGACAAGGTCGCCACCTGGTGCAAGGCGCAAGCGGCCGGCGAGGCGCCCAAGGACGCGGCGCGCCGCATCGCGCTCGCGGTCAAGCCGAAGCTCGCGCCCGAGCGCGCCGGCGGCCCGCCCTCGGCGCTGATGGCCGTGCAGATCGGCGGCGGCGATCAGGCGGGCGCGGCGCTCGCTGTCGCCTGCCTGCGCGCTGTCGGGCACCCGGCGCGCGTGGTCACCGGCACGGCGGGCGGCGAGGCGCGCAGCTGGGCGCAGGTGTTCGTGGCCGAGAGCGCGGGTGGCAACTGGCTCGACGTCGACCCGCTCGACGTCGACCTGGAGGGCAGGCAGGCGCTGCCGCATGCCGCGGCCGTCGAGGGCTTCCCCGGCCCGCTCACGACCGCGCTCACGCCTTGATCTCTATGGTGCCGCGAAGGTCAGCGTGATCAGGTAGATGCTGGTGCCGTCGAGCGCGCCTTGGCCTTCGAGCCAGGTGCGGTCGGGATCGTCGAGCGGCGAGGTGTAGTTGGCGATCAAGAAGGTGTCGGCGCCGGTGCGGCGCACCGAGGGAAACGCCGTGTCGCCGGCCGACGGCAGGTCGAGCAGGAACTCCACGCGGCGCTCGGCCTCGTCGATGCGATAGAGCGCGGTGCGCTTGGGCCGGTTCCAATAGGCGGCGGCGTACTGCGTGCGCTGGTCCTCGAGCGACAGGTCGTCGCGCCCTTGGTCGAAGGGCCCGCCGACGTCGCGCCGCGCCAACAGGTACACGTCGTCGCCGTGGCGCAGCAGCTTGGGTGAGTCGTAGCGCTCGGGGTCGCTCTCGCTTGGGCACTCCCAGGCCGCCAAGCTCTCGGCCGGCGCGTGGCAGACGAGCGAGCCGAAGCCGGAGGCGTCGCCGTCCTCGTTGCGCAGCACCGCCCACAGCCCACCGTCGTCGTCGATCTCGAAGGCAGCCTCGGAGGCGCCGCCGAGGTAGACGTCGGGCCGGTCGCGATCGACGTCGGTGAAGCTGTCGCCGTTGGCCGAGCCGCGGAGGTGCACGCGCACCTCCGATGGCCCGCTTTGGTAGTGGGATCCCGAGTAGCTGGTCATCAGGCCGCGCCCGCCGCGCACCTTGACGTCCCAGGGCACCTCGCCGGCGCTGCCCCACTCTTCGATGTCGGCCCAGCTGCCGTCGGCGCGGCGATGCGTGCGCCACTGCGCCACCGGCTCGAAGGCGTAGGGATCGGTGCCGGCCTGGAAGAAGGTGAGCCACAGCGTGTCGGCGAGCACGAACAGGTTCGGCTCGCGCACGTCGCTGCCGAGGGCGACGCTGTGCTCGAGGATCCAGCTCGCACCGTTGTCGGTCGACGACACCACGTGCAGCTCGGTGTCCGCCGAGGCGAAGTGCGTGGGCGCCGTACGCCAGGCGAGGAACAAGCGCCCGTCGAAGAGCTCGATGGCGACGTTGTTGTTGGCGGCGTTGGTCAAGACCGGCAGGGCGTCGGACGGCACCACGAAGCGCGGCTCGGACAGCTCTTGCCGATACTCGACGCTGGTGTCGACTTCCCAAGCATCCGGATCGTCGCTCGGCGAGGCGATGGTGCCGGAGTCCGGCGCGCAGGCGACGGCGGCGGCGACGAGGAGCAAGGGCGCGCGCGCGTGAGGGGAGCTCATCGTGTCACTCCACCGTCGGCGCGCCGTGGCCGCCGCGTTGCCGCATCGCATCGAGCAGCGTGCGGAATCCCTCGTCGGTGCGCATCTGGCTCATGCCCTGCTGCACCAGGCGGCTCACCTGCCCCTTGTCGCGGTGCAGGAAGTCGGCGACCTCGGTGACGCTCCTGCCCGCCTGGCGCACGGCGGAGGTGGCGAGCAGGCGGCGCGCCATCACCAGATCCTGCTGGCGCGCGGCGCTCATCACGTCGTCGACGTGGACGTTCATCAGTAGCGACACGCGCCGCGCCAGCGTGGGCAGCGCCGGGCGGCGGCGGCCGCGCCAGACCACGCCGGCCTCGGCGAGCACGCTCTCGGCGAATTTGCGGTCGCCACCGACGCCCGCGATCACCTGCTCGATGGGCAGCTCGTCGTTGTCGAGCGCGCCCGCCTCGACGAAGCGCGCGAAGGCGCGCTGCGCAGCCGGCAGCGTGGCGCCGTAGCGCTCGAGCACGGCCCAGGCGTCGACCAGGTCGCCCCACTGGTCGCCGCGCGCGGCGTAGGCGCGGTGGCTCGACCACGGCCAGGTCTCGGCGCGGCGCACCCGGCCGTCGCGCACGGGCCACAGGTGCACCCAGCGCACCGCCTCGGCCACCTTGGCCTCGGGGATGATGAGCGAGCGAAAGCGGCCCTCGAAGAGGTGGCCGGTGCGCCCGCGCCGCTGGTTGATGCGGCGCGCGTGGCTGCCGTGCAGCCGCTGCACCGCTTGCGCCAGGCCGATGCGCCGCGGCGCCACCACCAGGCGCACGGCGTTCCGGGTCAGGCACCACGCGTACAGCACGCAGAGCTGCTCGCGCACCAGCTCCCGCAGGAGGTACAGGTAGGCCTGGTAGTCGCGCTCGTCGAAGAAGACCGGATCGCCGTTGTTGCCGCGGGCGATGACCACGTGCGGGTGATCGGCGAGCGCGATGCGGCGGTTGCGCGGCACCGGCGACGCGTAGCGCGATGGGGGGACGTCGTCACGTGGGTGCTCGTGGTCCGCGCTCAGCGCAGCGCGGTGCGCGGCGCCGGTTGACCTGCCGCCACCCGATGACGCCATCCTGGGGCATGACCCACACCGCGCTCGCCCTGCTCGGTTTCGCCGGCTGGACCATCGTGCTCGTGCTCGTGCTGCTCGGCTATCGCGCGCCTTTGATGCTGTTCGGCGGACGCGCGCCCAACAGCTTCTCGGCGACCGGCGCCGACGTGTCGCCGTTCGGCCAGCGCATCGTGCGCGCGCACGCGAACTGCGTGGAGAACCTGCCGGTGGCCGGCGCGGTCTTGCTGTTCGCCATCGCCAGCGGTCACACCGACGTCACCGAGGCCTTGGCGCTGCCCTTCCTGGGCGCGCGCGTGGCGCAGTCGTGCGTGCACCTGACGTCGACCAGTAACGCGGCCGTGTCGGTGCGCTTCACCTTCTTCGCGGTGCAGCTCGCCATCGTGGCGTGGTGGATGGTCGGCTTGGTGCGCGAGCTCTCGTGAGGCGAGCGGGCGCTAGCTCGGCGGCGCTGCGACGTCGCCGGTGCCGGGCAGCAGGTCTTCGAGGAAGAAGGCGGCCAGGTCGGCGCGGCCGGTGAGGCCGGCCTTCTTGTAGACGGCGCGCGCCTGCTGGCGCGCGGTCGCCTCGCCGATGGAGCGCACGCCGCCGATCTCCTTGTGCGAGAGCCCCTTCAACAGCAGCAGTGCCACCTCCTTCTCGGCGGGCGAAAGCCCCCAGCGCTCGAACTGCTTGTCGAGCGCGGCGCCAAGGCCTTGCACCAGCTCCTTGGACTCCTCCCGCCAGCGCGCCGCCTCTGCCTCGCTCGCCTCGAGCCGCGCTGCCAGCCCGGCCGCCTCAAAACGCGCCGCGCGGGCGACGCGGCTGACCCCGACCATCCGCCACACCATCATGCCCGCGCCCGCCACGCCGGCGCCGACCACGGCCAGCTCCGCCAGCACGTGGCGCAGCGTGGTGCCTTCCGCGAGATCAGCCGCGACGTCGACCCCGGCCAAGAGCGCGATGGCGACGAAAACGCCCAGGCTCACCGCCACCAGGCGTCCATCGGATGTCAGCTCCTCGGCATGCAAGTGCTTGAATCTCCGTGGCTATCACATCAAGCAGATGGGCGGCTCGGCGGGCGGCGCGTAGCTTGCTGACGGTCGACGGCGAACAAGCGCCCGACTAGGAGGCTCTACCATGGACGCGCTGCTCTTTCACCCGAAGGTCGTTCACTTGCCGATGGCGCTGGCGGTGCTGATGCCGCTCGTCGCCGGCGGCCTGCTGCTCGCGTGGTGGCGCGCGTGGCTCCCCGCCCGCGGCTGGCTGGTCGCCGTGCTGTTGCAGGCCACGCTGGTGCTGTCGGGCGTGATCGCGCTGCGCACCGGCGAGGCGGAGGAGGAGAAGGTCGAGAAGGTGGTCGCCGAGCACGAGATCGAGGAGCACGAGGAGGCCGCCCAGGCCTTCACCGCCGCCGCCGCCGGCGCGCTCGTGCTGATGGTGGCCGCCAGCATGTTTGGCGCCCGCAAGGCGGGGCTGCCGCTCGCCGGTGCGGCGACGGTCGCCACGCTCGTCGTGCTGGTGCTCGGCTACCGCACCGGCCAGGAGGGTGGCCGGCTCGTCTACACCCACGGTGCCGCGCAGGCGTACACCAGCGGAGCGGTGGCCGGCGGCACCGGGCCCGCGAACGCTGCCGACGACGACGACTGATCTGGCTTGGTGCCGCGGGGGCCCGGTGGCACCCTACCGGCCATGGGCGCCCGCATCCTTGTGCTCCTGTCGGTGGTGACGGCGTGGCTCGCGTGCCCCGCCGAACCGCCGCCGCCGCCGCCGCCGCCGTCCCCGCCGGAGTTGACCGTCGTCGAGGTGATCGCCGGCGCGACCAGCCGTGGCGTGTTCGACGGTGTCGGCGAGGCTGCGCGCTTCAACGGGCCGGCGGGCATCGGTCACGACGGCGCGCGCGTGCTCGTCAGCGACACCTTCAGCGTCACGCTGCGCACGGTCGAGCCGAGCACCGGCGCGGTCGCCACTTGGCTGCGCGCCCCTGAGGTCGTCGAGCCGCGCGGCGTCACCGGCGGCGACGGCGTGGTCTACCTCGGCGACGCCACCTGCGTGCGCGCGCTGCCCGGTGACGGCAGCGCCGGCAGCGTGCTGGCGGGCGACTGCTACGCCGGCGGCTACCTCGACGGGGACAGCGCGACGGCGCGCTTCGAGTTCTTGCTGCACGACCTCGAGCTCGACACGACGCGCGGCGCGCTCTACGTCAGCGATCGCCTGAACGACGCCATCCGCGCCGTCGACCTCGCGAGCGGCGCCGTCTCCACCTTGGCGGGCGGCGCCGGCACCGGCAGCGACGATGGAATTGGCGCGGCGGCGCGCTTCGATGGCCCCGGCGGGCTCGCGCTCGACGAGGGCGCCGGCGTGCTCTACGTCGCCGACACCTTCAACCACACGGTGCGCGCCATCGAGCTTGCCAGCGCGACCGTCACCACCGTCGCGGGCGTGGCCGGCGACGCCGGCGGCGCCGACGGCCCGGTGGCGAGCGCGCGCTTCGACATGCCGCAAGGCGTCGCGCTGGCCGGGCGCACCTTGGTGGCGGGCGGCTTCGACGGCACGGTGCGCGCGCTCGATCTCGACGCCGCGGTGGTGACCACGCCGGTGCGCGGTCTCGGCGGCACCTTCGCGAGCCCGCTGGTGTTGCCGGGCACGCGCGTCGTGGTGTGGATGGACCTCGCCGACGCGCTGTTGCGCATCGACCTCGACGCCGCGGCCGACGTGCGTGTCAGCTACCTGGCCGGGCCGAAGGAGCCGCTCGGCTTCGTCGACGGCGCGGGCGCCGAGGCGCGCTTCGTCACGCCCGTCTCGCTGGTGGTCGATGATGACGGCCGCACCGCCTACCTGACCGACCTGGCCAACCACGCGCTGCGGGTCGTCGACCTGCAGAATCGGACCGTGCGCACCTTGGTGGGCGGGCCGATGAGGGAGGGCGACCGCGACGGCGCGCTCGACGTCGCCGAGGTTTCGACGCCGACCGGCCTCGCGCTCGACGCGGCGGCGCGCATGCTCTACATCGCCGACGCGGGTAACCAGAAGATCCGCGCCGTCGACCTCGAGGCGGGCGCGGTGACCACGCTCGCCGGCAGCGGCGCCATGGGCGGCGACGACGGCGACGCCGCCGATGCCAGCTTCGCCGACCCCTGGGAGCTGGCGCTCGCCGGCGGCGCGCTCTACGTCGCCGACTCGAGCGGCGCCAGCGTGCGCAAGGTCGACCTCGGCACCGGCGAGGTGTCGACGTTGGCGGGTCGCTACGGCGAGGCAGATCACATCGACGGCGCCGGCGCCGACGCGCGCTTCCGCGTGCCGGTCGGCCTGGCCGCCGCCGGCGACGCGCTGTTCGTCGCCGACTACGAGGCCCACACCATCCGCAGGGTCGCGCTCGAGGACGGCACCACCACCACGCTGCTCGGTACCGACGGCGTCGAGGGGGCCGTGGGCGGTCCGGCGGACTTCGCCGCGCTGTCGTTGCCGACCGGCCTGACGGCGAGCGCGGACGGCACGCTGCTCTACGGCGTGGAGGAAGGCGGCCACGTGCTGCGCGAGATCGTGATCGCAGACGGCTCCTCGCGCCTGCTCGTCGGCGACGGCGTGGCGGCCGGCGGCCTGCCCACCGGCGTGCCGGTGCCGATCGCGGACGCGACGCTGCTCGAGCCGCAGGACGTGGCGGTAGCCGGTGACGCCCTGGTCATCGTCGCTGACGGCGCGGTCTGGCTCGCGCGCCCCTGACGGTTTCACTCCACATGATCCGCAGAGCGTTCGCTACCGGGCGCCGGACGTTGCGGTCGCCTCGAGCGCGCGCCGCGCCGGCGTCGACCAGAAGAGCGCGCGCGCGGCCTCGGGCAGACGCGCGGCGCGCTCGTGCAACAGCGCTCGTGCGCGTCGGCGCACGCCTTCCGCCTCCTCGTCGTCGCCGAGCGCCGCCAGCGCGTCGGCCCAGGCGCTCAGCACCTCCTCTACCGGCAGCGAGGTGGCGGCGCGCTCATCGAGTAGCTCGGCCGCGCGTTGGCTCCATGTCAACGCTTGGCCGGCGTCGCCGTCCAGCAGCGTCGCCTCGCCGATGGTCGCCATGCCGAGCACCTGGCCCGAGAGATACCCGTGCTGCTCGCCGAGCCGCGCGGCCTCGCGTGCGCGCGTCAGGGCGCCGCGCACGGCTCGCTCGCGCGCCGCGCCGCTCAACTCGCGCGCGCGCGCCACGCGGGCACGCGCGCTCCACGCGGCCACCTCCATGGCGGAGAAAGGGTCGCGCGCGCGCCGGCGCACGCCGTCGAGCTCGGCGTCGGCGCGCGCCGCTTCGCCGAGCGCGAGCTGGGCGCGCGCGGACAGCACGGCGGCCGCCACATCGAGGCGATCGAGCCGATGGGCGGAAGCGAGCCGACGAGCCTCCTGCGCCATCGCCAAGGCCGCCGCCGCGTCGCCGACCGCGAGCAGCGCCTCCGCGCCGCTGCGCTTCGAGTAGGCGCGACCGAGCCCGTCGCCCACCGACTCGCGCAGCCGGTCGACCACCTCGAGCAGCGCCAGCGACGTCGACAAGCGGCCGGTGCGCGCGAACGCGTCGACGATGGCGTCGAGGCAGGCGCACTCGCCCTCGACGTCCGCCGCGGCGCGCCGGTGCTGGCGAGCGCACAGCAACAGCTCCACCGCAGCCGCCGGTTGGCCGCGCTCGAGCGCCATCAGCCCGGCGAGGTGATCGAGCGCGGCCAGCCCGCGCACGTCGGACGGCGTGGTGGCGCGGCGCGCCCCTTCGACGCAGGCGGCCGCTTCGTCGAGATCGCGGCGGCGAAAGCGCGCCAGCGCGAGCAAGCGCAGCGCCTGCGGCTGCAGGCGCGCATCGACCTGGCCGGCCAGCGCCGCCAGCGCCGCGCGCGCCGCTGCCTCGGCCGCCTCCTCGTCCCCGCAGAAGAGCGCGAAGCGAGCGGCGCGAACCGCGGCGAGCGCGCGATGGCGGGGGTCGCCGGTGCGATCGGCGGCAGACTCGAGGCGCGCCAGCGCGTCGCGCTGTTGGGCGCGCGGGCCACCCCGTCGCACGGTCTCGAGCTCCAAGAGGAACGGGAAGGCGGCGCCGCCGTCGTCCCCGGCGAGCGTGAGCGCCTCGTGCCCCATGGCGATGGCGCCGTGGTGATCGTCGAAGCGCACGCTGCGGCGCACGGCGGCACCCAGGTGGTGCAGCGCCGGACCGCGGCGGCCCGCCAACAGGTGCAGGCGCGCCAACAGGGGCGCGAGCGTGCGCATGCCGGTGGTCGCGGTCGCCTCGAGCGCGTCGGCCGCGACGCCGGCGACGTGGCCGGCCTCGGCGCCGCCGGCGAGCGTGAGGGCGGCCTGTCGCAGCAGCGGGTGCTCGAACACCAGCGTCGGCGGCTCGGTGTCGGGCAGCGGCGCCAAGGGCGCTCCCGAGCGCACCTGCTGCCGGGCGAGGAAGCCCGCGTCCACCAAGAGGGCGAGCGCGCGGGCCACCTGGTCGCGGCTCATGCCGAGTCGCACGCCGACGAACTCCGCGGCCGCGGGCGCGATCGAAGGGCCGAGCCGCGCGCAGGTCGCGAGCAGGCGCCGCGCGTCCGCCGGCAGCCGCTCCATGCGCGCCGCCAGCGCGCGCTCGAGGCGTCCGGGCAGCCGCTGCGCCACGATGGTGCCGAGCGTCCAGCGCTCGCCGGTGCGCGCGACCATGCCGAGCTCGACGGCCAGGCGGGCGAGCTGGAGCAGCGCGAGCGGCAGGCCGCGCGCGCGCTCGACCAACGGCGTCAGCTCGTCGTCGTCGGGCGTGCGATCGAACAGCGCCGCCACCAGCTCGCGGGCCGGCGCGACCGCGAGCCCGCGCAGCTCGATGGGAGACACGCGGAAACACCCCTCGAACGACGCCGGCAGTCGCAAGCGCGTCGCCGACAGCAAGACCACGCGCACGCCGTCGCCCAAGCGGGTCGCGACGAAGCCGAGCGCGTCGCGCGACGCGTCGTCGAGCGCGTCCGCGCCAGAGACCACGAGCACGACGGGCCGGCCGTCGCCGGCGCGCGCGCGCAATGCCATGAGCAACAGCAAGAGCGCGCGGCGCACCGCGGAGCGCAAGACGCGCGGCGACGGCTCGTCGGCGCTGCGCTCTGCTGACGGATCGCCTGCCGCCTCGTCCTCGAAGCCGAGCAGGCGATGCAGCGTCGGCGACAGGCGATGCAGCTCGCCGGCCTCCTCGCGCGGCAGCGACGTCGCCAACAGGTCGATCAAGCGCGCGACGCGCTCAGGCGCGCGCGGGTGGCCCGCCGGCGCGCCGGCGAGCGCGCGCAGCCCCGCCACCAGCGGCGCGTAGGGAGTGTGCTCGTGGAGGTCGGCCGCCCCCCAGACGATGGCGGCGGCGTCGTCATTGAGGCCGGCCTCGGTGAGCGCGGCGCGCACCAGCGACGCCTTGCCGACACCGGCAGCGCCGTGCACCAGCACCAGCGTCGACGCGACCCCGCTGCCGCGCAGCAACTGCGCCAGCTCGGCGATCTCGTGATCGCGGCCGAGGAACGGCGGGCGCTGCAAGAGCGTCGACAGCTCCCAACGATCGTGGCCGAAGGCGGCCTCGGGATCGACGGCGCGCGCCGCGTCCGCCGCCGGCACGAGCTGATCGCCGGCGCAGGCCCATGCGGCCTCGTCGAGGAACAGCAGGCCGTTCTTCGACGGTAGCGCCGCGGCCCGCACCATGGCGGACAGCGGATCCTCCGCGATGACGACGACCGCGCTCTTGAGCTCGCTGGCCCGTTCGCCGAGCTGGGCTGCCACCTGGCCGGCGGCGCGCACCAAGCGAAGCACGCCGTCGGCGCCGGCTTCGGTGGTGCCGAGCAGCAGCTCGTCGGGTGCGCTCGGCTGCAGCGCGAGGCCGGTGGCCGCCAGCACCGCCGGCCGGCCGGACTCGAGCGCCCGTGCCGCCGCCAGCGTCGTCGCTCGTACCCGCAGCAGCGACTGCACCTGCGGCGCCTCCGCGGTCGGCGGCCGCGCGGCGAGCTCCTGCAACGCCGACACCACCGTCGGGCGCGGCTCGGTGATCTCGATGTCGAGCTGCGCGCCGTCGTCGAACAGCGCCAGCAAATCGTCGAGCGCCCGCGTGATGGCGAGGCGCGCCTGCTGCAGCTCCGCGGCCTCACGTTCGGGGATCGAGCGCGCCGCCCGCTCGCGCAAGGCTGCCGCCAGTCCTTGCGCGGCCGATACCAGCGCGGCGGCGCCGTGGCGCTCGCCCAGCTCGCGCACCGTGTCGGGGTGCAGCTCGCCGCCGGACAGGCGCGCGATGAAGGCGCGGTGCACCACCTCGAGCAGCCGGCGCGTGTCGGCGGCGGACGCGCCGCGCGTCTTGTGGGGCAGGCGCAGCCGCGCCTCCTCGAGGAGGCGGTCCTGGTCCTGGAGTGCCCACAGCTCGATGCGCACCGGCCGACCTTCCCGCACCACCGGCGCGCGGCAGTCGACAGCGCGTCGACCGTCGGCGCATCCTACCGTGGATGCTGGAACGCCGATCAGGTTGGCCGTCCGCGCACCGTCGCGCAGCGCCCGCCGCGGCGATTGCTCTTGCCTGCGCGCTCGCGCTCGCCGGCGCGTGCGAGTTGCGGGAGGGTGAGCGCTTCGGCCGGGCCGGTGCCGCGGCCGGCGTGCTGCGCGTCCACGTGCCGGTGTCCGTGGTCGAGTGGGACCCGCCCCGCGCGGCCGACGAGCTCGAACGGGCCGTCGCGCGCCAACTGTTCGCCACGCTGCTCGACGCCGACGGCCAGCCCCAGTTGGCGCGCGCGGTCACGGTCGGCGCAGATGGGCACACCGTCGTCGTCGAGCTGGCCGGTGGCGCCCGCTACTCGGACGGCGTGCCGGTGGACGCCGACGCCGTGATTTGGTCGTGGCGCCGCGCGCTGTGGCGCTCGACGGGTACCACGGACCTCGAGCCGTTCGCCGCCATCGCCGATGGACGAGCGTTGGCCGAGGGACGCCTGCTGCGGGTCGCGCGAACCACGGTCGGTCACTCGGCGCCCTTCGCCTCGGTCGGCGAGGCGCCCGACGAGGCGCCGCCGCTCGACTTGCCGGCCGGCACCATGGTGCGCGTGCTCGACAGCAACGAACGACGCCCCTGCTGTGGCGGCAGCGTGGCGCTGCGGCGCGAGCCGGACGCCGGCGAGGCGCTCGGCGCGCTCAACGCCGCCGACGTCGGCACCGTGATCGGCGCGCGCACGGTGGCCGGGCGCACCTTCCTGCTGCTGCGCGCCTCGAGCGGCGCCTCGGGCTGGGCGGAGGACCGCTTGCTCGCGGTCCAGGTACCGCCCGCCTCGCTGCTGCGCGTCGTCGACAGGAGCGACGGCAGCGCGGCGCTGCGCGTGGGCCCGGAGGACGACGCGCCCGTGCGGCAGACGCTGGCCGACGACGACGTGGTCGAGGTGCTCGGCGGCACCGAGGGTTGGGCGGACGCCGTCGACCTGCGCACCGGGCACCTCGGCTTCGTGCCCCGGCGCGCGCTCGAGCCGCTGCGCGGCGAGCAGCAGTGGCTGCGGGTCGAGCCGGTCGACGAGGGCGCACGCGCGACCAGCCGCTCCTGGGTGGCGCTGCGCGATCTGGCGTTCGACGCGAGCGCGCTCGGCGCACGCGCGACCGACGCCGGCACCATCGCGATCGCGTGCGAGGGTGACGCGGCCGCCGTGCTCGCCGCGCTGGCACACCCAGCGCTGGCACCAGTGCCACCGCACGTGATCGCCGCCCACGGCCGTGCCTGGACCGAGCCGGCCACCATCGTCACCACTGGGCCGTTCGTACCGACGGTGGCGACACCCGACCGCTTGACCCTGGTCCGCAGCGAGACAGCGCTCGAGCGCCCGCGCGTGCGGCTGCATCGGGTCGAGCTGGTGGTGATTCCCGACGCGATCGCGGCGCTGCACCTGTACCGCGCTGGCGAGCTGGAGGTGCTGCTCTCGCTGCCCGGCGACCTGGCGCCTACCCTGGCGCGGGCCTCGGACCACGTGGCCGGGCCGGCCGGCGGCGGCTTGGTCTCGCCCGAGGTGACCGGCCTGTCGATCACGCGGCTCGACCTGCGCGATGTCGCGGTGGCGGCGCCATGATCGGCTACCTGCTGCGCCGCCTGCTGCGCATCCCGCTCGTGCTGATCGCGAGCTTCGTGCCCGCGTTCCTGCTCGTGCACGCGGCACCGAATGGACCCTTCGACCCGGCGCGCGCGCTGCCGGACACCGTCGAGGCGGCGCTGGCCGCACGCTGCGACATCGGCGAGCCGCTCGCGCTCGAGATGGTCGCCGCGCTGATCACCTGGCTGCGCCTGGACGTCGACGGCTGCACCGGCATCTCGCTGGCGGACGCGGCGCCGGTCTTGCCCACGGTGGCGCGTGCGGTGGTACCGACGCTTCGGCTGTCGCTGCTCGCGTTGGCGGTCGCGCTCGTCGCCGGCATCGCCGGCGGCGTAGCGGCCGCTTCAGCGCGCAGGGCGGTCACGGAGCGCGCCGGTCGCAGCGCGCTCGCGGTGGTCGCGGCCATGCCCGCGTTCGTGCTGGCGCCGTTCCTGGTGTTGGTGGGCAGCTTGTGGCTGCCGCTGTTCTCGCCGGCGCGCTTCCTGTCGGGCCTCGAAGGGCTCGTGCCCGCCGGTGCCCTCGGCCTCGCCTTCGGCGCCGGCGTGGCCCGCGTCACGCGCGACGCGCTGCGGGCGCCGGAGGTGGTGCGCCGCAAGCGCTTCGACGTGGCGCGCGGCCTGTCGCGCGCGCGCGCACGCCTGCGCGGCATGCGACTGGCGCTGCTCGCGGTGCTGGCAGGGCTCGGGCCAATGGCATCGGCCATCGTCATGGGTGCGATCTCGGTCGAGCTGGTCTTCGATCTCGGCGGGCTCGGCCCGCTCGTGATCCGCGCGGCGAACGGTCGCGACTACAACCTGCTGCTCGGCGGCGCGCTCGCCTACGCCACGCTGTTGTTGTCGTTCTCGCTGGTGGCCGAGACGCTCTATGGCGCGCTCGATCCGCGCGTGCGGAGCGCGCGATGACGCTGGTGCTGCTCGTGCTGCAGGGCTTTGCCACCAGCGCGCTCATCGCGGGCGCCGCCACCGTGCTCGCGCTCGCGCTCGGCATCGCCTGGGGTGCCAGCGCCGCGCTCTTGCCGAGCCGCGCCGAAACCGCCTTGATGCGCACCGTCGAGGTCTTGGCTGCCGCCCCCTACACGCTGTTCATGATCACCTTCGTGGTGCTGGCGAGGAGCGCGCGCCCCGCCATAGCCGAGCCGTTCGGCTCACTGGTGGACAATCGCTTGATCCTCGTCGTCACCATCGCGGCCATCGAGTGGTTGGCGCTGGCGCGCGTGGTCAACAGCTACGCCGCCATGCTGCGCGACCGTGGCTTCGTGCAAGTGGCCCGCATGCTCGGCACCTCTCGCCTGCGGGTGTTCGCGCGCCATGTCGTGCCGCACGCCGCTGGCCCGCTAATCGCCTGGGCGGTGCTCGCGCTCCCCTCGGCGCTGGCGACCGAGAGCTTCCTGTCCTTTCTCGGCTTCGGCGTCGAGGCGCCCGCGGTGTCGCTCGGCACGCTGATCGCGAGCGGCTTTCGCGCGATGTCGGTCGCGCCCCTCACGTTCCTGGCCCCCGCGGGGGCGTTGGTGGTGGCAACGGTGGCGTTGCACGTCGCCGGCGCATGGCTGCGTGACACCCTTCGCCCCGACGGCGCGCGGCCGGTGTAGCGTCACGCCATGCGCTCGCAACCGTTCCGCCCTTGTTCGTTGCTCGCGGTGCTCGCCGCGGTCTTGGTCGCCGGCGCGCTGGTCGCTTGCGCCAAACCGCCGCCACCTCCGCCGCCGCCACCGCCACCATCGTTGCCGACGGCCGCCGAGGTCGATGTCACGGCCACCGACGACGAGCGCCGCTGCGCGGTCGACGCCGACTGTGCGCTCACCACCGTCGACTGCTGTGGCTGCACCTCGCTCGGCAAGCAGACAGGCGTGCGCAAGGACCGGCTGCAAGCGTTGACCGAGCGCCGCGTCCCCATCTGCGGCACGATCGCGTGTGCGCAGGGCATGAGCGATGACCCCTCGTGCCAGGCGACGCGGGCGACGTGCCGCGACGGGCGGTGCGTCGCCGCCGATGAAGCGGCGCAACCGCCGGCCGGCGTCGGCGTCGGCAAGATCCCCGACTGAACGCCGCCCGTGACCACACCCGCCGTCCCGGCCCTGCGCATCGACCGCCTGGTGGTTCGCGCGGCAGAGTCGTCGGCAGCGGCGGCGGCGCACGGGCCGCGCGACCTGCCGAACCTCGCGCGCTTCCTGATGGACGCGCTCGCGCCCGACGCCGAGCGGGCGCACAAGCTGCTCGATCGCCTCACGCTCGAGGTAGCGCCGCACGAGCGCGTGGTGCTGCTTGGCGAGGAAGGCTGCGGCAAGACCACGCTGGCACGGGCCTGCGCGCGCTTGGTGCCGGTCGACGCCGGTACCCTCGAGGTCGCGGGTGTCGCCGTGACGGCGCGACGGCGCGGCGACCGCCTGCAGGTCCGCCGCACGCTCGCGGTGGTGTTCGACGATCCGGAGCACGGCTTCGATCCACGGCGCACCATCGGGGACGCGCTTCGCGAGGCGTGCCGAGCGCTCGCGCTCGCCGGGCGAAGCGAGGACCGCGAGGCGCGCCTGGCGTCGGCGATGGCGAGCGCCAGCTTGCCGGCTACCGCCGCCGCCGTGCGCGCCGGCGAGCTGCCGGCCGGGCTACGCGCTCGCGCGGCGCTGGCGCGCGCGCTGCTCGGAACCCCCGCCGTCATCGTCATCGACGAGCCGAGCGCTCGCCTCGATCCGCTGGAACGAGCCTCGCTGCTCGAAGCGCTCGGGCGCTTGACGGGTGCCGAGGGCGCTGTCGGCCGCGGGCCGGCCGTGCTCGCGCTCACGCAGCGCCCGGACGTCGCGCGCGCGCTCGCCCAGCGTGTCGGCGTGCTCTACCTCGGCGCGCTGGTCGAGCTTGGCGGCGTCGACGTGCTCGACGCTCCGCGCCACCCCTACACCCGCGCGCTGCTCGAGGCCGCGCCGCGCCGTTCGCGACCGGCCTCGGCGCGCGCGATCGCCGGCGAGCTGCCCAGCGTCGCCGAGCGCCCCGCCGGCTGTCCCTTCCATCCTCGCTGCCCCGACGCCATCGCGCGCTGCGCGACCGAGCGCCCGCTGCTCATCGGCGAGGGGCGCGTGGTCGCCTGCCACGTCGTCAACGCGCCACCGCCGAGCTGACCGACGAGCTGACCGCTGGTCGGTAGCCGCGATGGTGGCTATGGTCGGGCCGTGCCCGTCGACGATGAAGGCCCGGACGATGCTGCCGCCCCCACGCGGCCGGCGCCGCAGGCGCCCAAGGTGAACCGCTTCTCGCGCTTCGCCAAGCTGACGGGGCTCGGCGCCAGCGTGACCGCGCGCCACGTGGCGCAGAAGGTGGCGGGCGCGTTCTCCGACGAGGCCACCGCGGCCGAAGGCGAGAGGCGCGCACGCACCAAGAGCGCCGAGCAGATGACCAAGACGCTCGGCGAGCTGAAGGGCGCGGCCATGAAGATCGGCCAGATGCTCGCCACCGATCCCGAGATGCTGCCACCCGAATTCGTCGACCAGCTCTCTCTCTTGCAGCACAGCGCGCCCGCGATGGACTTCGCCACCGTCAAGGCAGCGGTCGAGACGGCGTTTTCGCGACCGCTCGACGAGCTGTACGCCGAGTTCTCCGAGGAGCCGATCGGCGCCGCCAGCATCGGCCAGGTGCACCGCGCGCGCACCAAGGACGGCATGGAGGTCGCCGTCAAGGTGCAATACCCGGGCATCGCCGACACCATTCGCAGCGACATGAAGAACCTCGGCTCGCTGTTGGTGATGGCGCGCGCCGCCGTGCCCAAGGATCGCGTCGACGGCTACCTCGAGGAGATCACCACCGTCATCGAGCGCGAGAGCGACTACCTGAACGAGGCCGACAACCTCGAGCGCTTCCAGGTGGTGCTCAAGGACGTCGAGGGCGTGCGCGTGCCCATCCCGGTGCACGAGCTGACGCGCAAGACCGTGCTCACCATGGAGCTGTTTCACGGCCGGCGGCTCGAGGAGTGGCTGGCGGCCGCGCCCGACGAGCAGAAGACCGCGCAGGGCCAGCGCCTGCTCGCCGCCTACCTCGAGATGATCCACGAGCACGGCGCGCTCCACGCCGACCCGCACCCCGGCAACTTCCTGGTGCTCGAGGACGACGCCAAGGGAGGCGTGCCCACCATCGGCCTGCTCGACCTCGGCTGCGTGCGCGACTTCCCCATCGAGTTCATGGACCTGCAGCTCAAGCTCTTGACCGCGCTCTGGCGCCACGACCTCGACGCCATGCAGCAGGTCTGGCGGCAGATGGGCTTCCTCGACAGCCGCGTCGACGCCGAGCTGATCTACGACTGGCTCACGCTGTTGTTCGAGCCGCTGCTGGTGGACCGCGTCACCGACTTCGGCTCCTGGAAGGTGCACGAGTCGGCCATGCGCTTCGTGCTCGACAACCCGTCGATCAAGCTGTGGGCGCCGCCGCGCGAGGTGCTGTTCTACGTGCGCGTGCTCGCCGGTGTGCGTGCGCTGTTGCACAAGGTGGGCATGAAGGTGAACGCGTACCAGATCTCGCGCCGCGTGGTGCGCGAGCGCGGCCTGCTGTAGGGACGCTCGTCGTGGGTGCCATTCACGTCCTCGACAGCGCCGTCGCCGACCAGATCGCGGCCGGCGAGGTGGTGGAGCGGCCCGCCAGCGTGGTCAAGGAGCTGATCGAGAACGCGCTCGACGCGGGCGCGCGCCAGGTGGACGTGCACGTGCAGGGCGGCGGCCTCGAGCGCATCACCGTCGTCGACGACGGTGGTGGCATGGCGGCCGACGACGCGGTCTTGTGCTTCTCGCGCCACGCCACGAGCAAGCTGCGGGTCGCCGATGACCTGCGCCGTCTGCACACCTTCGGCTTTCGCGGCGAAGCGCTCGCCGCCATCGCGTCGGTGGCCAAGGTGACCCTGACCACGCGGCCGTCGAGCACCCAAGCAGCGCACCAGGTGCAGGTGGAGGGCGGGCGCGTCACCAAGGTGGGCGAGGCGGGCGCGCCGCCGGGCACGCGCGTCGACGTCGACGAGCTGTTCTTCAACACGCCGGCGCGCAAGAAGTTCCTCAAGGCCGCGCGCACCGAGGCCGGCTACATCGAAGACGCGGTCGCCTCGGGCGCGCTGTCGCTGCCCTCGGTGGGCTTTCGCCTGGTGGTCGACGGCAAGACCGCGCTCGATCTGCCGGCGGCGCCCGAAGGGGCCGCCCCCGAGCACCCGCTGCGCGTCGAGCGCGCCGTCGGCTGCCTCGGCAAGCACGTGCGCCCGCTCTTGTACCCGTTCGTCGCCGCCGCCGAACTGCTCACGCTCGCCGGCCACGTGGTGGCGCCGCTCGAGACCAGGCGCGACCTGGCGGGCGTGCACGTCTCGGTCAACCGTCGTCCGGTCACCGATCGCGGCCTGGTGATGGCGGTGCGCACCGCCTTTCGCACGCTGCTCGAGGTGGGACGGCAGCCAATCGTGGCGCTCGACGTCACGATCGACCCCGAGCTGGTCGACGTCAACGTGCACCCGAGGAAGGCCGAGGTGCGCTTCGCCGATCCGCGCGGCGTGCACGGTCAGATCATCTCGCTGTTGTCCGACTTCTTGGCGCGCACGCCCTGGCTCAAGAGCGCGCCGCCAGCACGCGTCTTCACGTTGCCGTCGCAGGCGACCTCCGCGGCGTTCACGCCCGTGACCGCGCCGCCCGCTGTGTCGACGTGGTCGCGCGCCGCGCCCATGGTCGCGCCCGGCGCGCTCGGTGCGCGCGGCCTACCGCTGCCGAGCGCCGGCACCGGCAGCGCTGCCTCGTTCTCCTCGCTGCGCGTGGTCGGCCAGGTGGGCGGCACCTATCTGGTGCTCGACGGGCCCGACGGCATGGTGCTGATCGACCAGCACGCGGCCCACGAGCGCGTGGTGTTCGAGCGGCTGCGCGCGCGGCGATCGCAAGAGGACGCGCCGTCGCAGCCGCTGTTGGTGCCGCTGCAGCTCGAGCTGACCTCCCTCGAGCTGGCCGCGCTCGACGACGACGCAGCGCGCGCGCTGCTCGAGCGTCACGGCCTGGTGCTCGAGCCCTTCGGCCCCCGCACCGCGCTCATCAAGGCGCTGCCGCCCGGCCTGTCCGCCAAGCGCGCCGAGCTGATCGCGCGCGACGCGCTCGCCGAGCTGGCGCGTCAGGGCAGCGCGGGCGCGCTCGACGATCGCCTCGACGCGCTGTGCGCGCGGCTCGCCTGTCACGCCGCGGTGCGCGCCGGCGACACGCTGTCGCCGGACGGCGTGCGCGCGCTTCTGCGCGACCTCGACGCCATCGACCTCGGCGCCCACTGCCCGCACGGCCGCCCGGTGGTGCGCACGCTGCGCTTCCACGAGCTGGCCGGCTGGTTCGACCGCCGATGAGCGCGCGCGTCGTCGTCATCGGCGGGCCCACCGCCGCGGGCAAGAGCGCGCTCGCGCTCGAGGTCGCGCTGCAACTCGACGGCGAGATCGTGTGCGCCGACAGCCGGCAGGTGTACGCAGGTCTGCCGATCGCCACCGCCGCGCCCACGGCGGAGGAGCGCGCGCGCGTGCCGCACCACGGCTACGGCGTGCTCGACCCGGCCGGCGCGCCCATGAGCGCCGGGCGCTTCGTCGACATGACCGACCAGCTCGTCGCCGACGTGGTGGCCCGCGACAAAGTGGCGGTGCTGGTCGGCGGCACCGGCCTGTACCTGCGCGCCTGGCGCTTCGGCCTGGACGCGCCGCGTCGGCCCGACGAGCCGGCGCGCGACATGGCGGCGTTCCTACGGCGACCGCCGCGGCCGCAGGCGCGCGACGCGCGCTACCTGCTGGTCGACGCCACCCTCGACCTGCTCGAGCCGCGTCTGCGCGAGCGCGCCGCGCGCATGTTCGAGCGCGGCATTGTCGAGGAGGCGCTGGCGCTGCGCGCGCGCCTGCCGCCCGAGCACGCCCTGCTGCAGACTATCGGCACCGCCGAGGCGCTCGTGCTCGCCGACGGCGCGCTCTCGCTCGACGAGGCGGTGGCGCGCACTGCGCTCCGCTCGCGTCAATACGCGCGCCGCCAGCGCACCTGGTTCAAGAAGGAGCCGTGGTGGTCGGCGCCCGAGCGAGTGGGGCTTCCCGACGAGCACAATCCCCGGTAATGGCGCCCGATGCGTCCGCTGTTCGCGCCCCATTTGTCGTCGTTGTTGCCCTACGTGCCGGGCAAGCCCATCGAGGAGACCGAGCGCGAGTACGGCGTGCACGACGTCGCCAAGCTGGCGTCGAACGAGAACTGCCTCGGGCCATCCCCCAAGGCGGTCGAGGCGCTGCGCGCATATCTCTCGCACGGCCACCTCTACCCCGACGCCGGCGGCTTCTATCTCAAGGAGCGGCTCGTCGAGCTGCACCGCGCCCACGGCGTCACCGCCAAGCAGATCGTGCTCGGCAACGGCACCAACGAGCTGATCACGCTGCTCGGGCGCGCCTTGCTCGGGCCGGGCGACAAGCTGTTGAACGCGTGGCCGAGCTTCGTCTGCTACCGCATCGTGGCGCGCGCGCAGGGCGTACCCGAGGTCGCCGTGCCGCTCGACGCCACGCTCGGCTACGACCTGCCGGCGCTCGCGCGCGCGGCCGCCGCCGACCCGGCCATCAAGCTCCTCTACGTCGCCAACCCGAACAACCCGACCGGCCGCATGCTGACGACGGCGCAGCTCGACGCGTTCTTCGCCGAGTTGCCGGCCGACGTGGTGGTGGTGCTCGACGAGGCGTACGCCGAGTACGTCGTCGACCCGGCCTACCCAAACGGCATGGCGTGGGTGCAGCGCCGGCCGCGCACCGTGGTGCTTCGCACCTTCTCCAAGATCTACGGCCTTGCGTCGCTGCGCATCGGCTACGCCGTGGCCGACCCCGAGATCGCCCTGGTGCTCGACCGCCTGCGCGATCCCTTCAACACCTCGGCGGCGGCACAGGTGGCGGCGCTGGCCGCGCTCGACGACGCGGCGCACGTCGACGCGGCGCGCGCCCACAACGCGGCCGAGCTGCCGCGCTTGGCGCGCGGTCTCACCGAGCACGGCTTCTCGGTGACGCCGTCGGTCGGCAACTTCCTGCTCGCCGAGGTGCAGGGCGACCTGCCCGAGGTACCGGCGCTCAACGACGCGCTGCTGCGCCGCGGCGTCATCGTGCGGCCGGTGGCCAACTACGGGCTCACGCGGCACGTACGCGTCACCGTCGGCAAGGCCGCGGAGAACCAGCGCCTGCTGGCGGCCATCGACGACCTGCTGGCGCAACGCAGGCGCCGCCTGACCAAGCCGCTGATCGTCGCGCTCGACGGCCCGGCAGGCGCCGGCAAGAGCACGGTAGCCAAGCTGGTGGCCGAGCGCTCCGGACTCGCGCTCGTCGACACCGGCGCCATCTATCGTTCCGTCGGGCTGGTGGCGCTGCGCCGCGGCGTCTCGGTCGACGACGGCGACAAGCTCGGCGTCATCGCCGCCGAGCTGAGCGTGAGCTTGCGGTTTCAATGGCAGGGCGGGCAGAACCGCGTCTTCCTCGGCGACGAGGACGTGTCGCAGGCGATCCGCACGCCCGAGGCCAGCGCCGCGTCGTCGGCGGTGAGCAGGCACCCGCAGGTGCGCGGCGCGCTACTCGAGCTGCAGCGCCAGCTCGGCCGGCGCGCTCCCGGCGCCGTGCTCGAGGGCCGGGACATCGGCACCGTGGTGTTTCCTGACGCCCTGGTGAAGGCGTTCGTCACCGCCTCGCCCGAGGAGCGCGCGCGCCGACGCATGAAGGAGCTCGAGGAGAAGGGCCACCAGGAGCCATTCGACAAGGTGCACGCCGAGATCGTGCAGCGCGACCGGCAGGACAGCGAGCGCGCCGCGGCGCCGCTCAAGCCCGCGGCCGACGCCGTCGTCGTCGACACCACCGGCAAGACCCTCGACGAGGTCACCAACGCCATCCTGGCGCTGCTGCACCGGGCCGGCTGAGCAATTCAGTAACCGTAGTTGGTCGGCGGCGGTGTGCCTTCGATGGGTACGCCGACCGGGGGCCGTCCGGTGGACGGCTCGAGTGTCACGCTGAGCTTGTCGGGCGCGCGGAAGCCGATCAGGAAGATCTGCACGGGCAGCTCGAGGTAGGCCGCAGGTGCCACGCATGCGAGGAACCCGCACAGGGGGAAGATGAAGCTCACCGCGGTGCTCCCGACGCCGATGGCGAGGCACGCCGCGGTGTCCGCACCGGCGCCGATACCGGCGCCGAGCCAGTCGATCTCCGAGCGCTGCACCGTAACCGTCTTCTGCAGCGCCCCCTTCTTGAGGGTCAGCTCGACGGACGAGCCCATGCCACCCGCAGGAACGTCGAGCGCCATCGGCGTCGTGCCGACGGGCTTGCCCTCATAGGTGACCTCGGCGCCCGACGGGCTCGACTCGATCTGCATGGTAGTGGCGCACGCGCCTTGGGTCACGAGCGCGAGAGCCACGAGCACGCTACGAGGGCAGACGGACACGGTGACTCCTTGACGACAGGTCGAGGCAGGGCGGGCTCACTGTAGTGCTCCCCGGCGGAAACGGCGATCGGGTGTCGGGTCCGATGGTCCGCTGGCCGGCGCCCGTTGGGCGAGCCGCCGCTGGCCGAAACGCCGAGGGAACAAGGCCGGAGCGAGCACCGACAGCAGCGCTGCCCACGGCGCGGCGCCCCGTGCCGACGACGCGCACGCGCACGCGAGCGCGGCCGGCACGTCGATCTCCACCGGCACCGCCGCGCCCACGCGCCCGGCGAAGTCGACGCCCGCGACGTTGACCGTGTGCTGCCCCTCGGCGAAGACGTAGAGCTGGTCCGAGGAGGTGGCGCCGTCCCAACGTGCACGCGCGCCCACGGTCGGCTGGCCGTCGACCACGCCGATGAAGAAAGCCGCGTCCTCGCCGGCGACGCCGATGGTGGCGAAGCTGCCGCAGGTGTCCGCGCCCCCCTGCCCCTGGGACACGCCGTCGAGCACCGCCTCGGGCCCGGCGGGCGGCGACGCGGCCGGCGCCTCGCCGACGGTGAAGGTGGACTGCACGGCGCCGTCGACGAACACCAGCACCTCGGTGCCACTGGCGATGGCGTCGAGCGGCAGCGCGCGGCGCACCATCAGCTCCACGCCGCCGACGCCGGACAGCACCATGTCCTCGATGCTCGCCGGCAGGTCGTTGCCGGAGGCGTCCCGCAGCAATAGCTCGAGATCGGCGCCGACCGCGAACGGCGTCACGTCGGTGGGCACGCCGGGCGTGCCGTCGGCGGGGATGACGGAGAAGCCGGCGCTCGACACCGACGGATCGCACGGCAGCGCGGGCGCGGCGCACAGCATCGACGTGGCGAGCAGCAGCGAGCGCATGACGCCAGGGTAGCACGGCGCTTCCGAGGCGCACGTCGTCGCGCTATGGCCAGGCCCAACGTCACCGGCGACGTCGAGAGCGGAGTGATCATGGAGACCGTGCGCGCCCCCAAGGGCATGAACGACCTGTTCGAAGAGGAGCTGGCCACCTGGCGGCACCTCGAGCGCACGGTGCGTGACGTCTTCCTGTCCTACGGCTTCGGCGAGATCCGCACGCCCATCGTCGAGGAGGCCGAGCTGTTCGTGCGCGGCGTGGGCGAGGGCACCGACATCGTCGGCAAGGAGATGTTCATCTTCCCCGACCGCGACCCGCGCTCACCCAAGCAGCTCTGCCTGCGCCCCGAGAACACCGCCGGCGTGGTGCGCGCCATGATCGAGAACGGCAAGATCGTCGCCGACGCTTACTGGAAGGTCTTCTATCTCGGGCCCCAGTTTCGCAACGAGCGCCCCCAGGCGGGTCGCTACCGGCAGTTCCACCAGCTCGGCTGCGAGGTGCTCGGCTACGCCGAGCCGGCCGCCGACGTCGAGGTCATCGCCACCGCGCACACGCTGTTGTCGCGCCTCGGCATCACCGACGTGGCGTTGCACCTGTCGTCGATCGGGGACGCCGCCGACCGCCCGCGCTATCGGGAGGCGCTGCTCGCCTTCCTGCGGCCGCACGAGGCGTCGCTCTCCGAGGACAGCAAGCGCCGCCTGCACACCAACCCGCTGCGCATCCTCGACAGCAAGGACGAGGGTGATCGCCGCCTGTGCGCCGACGCGCCCAAGCCGATCGACTTCCTCTCCGACGACGCGCGCGCGCACTTCGACGCGGTCAAGGTGGGCCTCGAGCGGCTCGGCATTCCGTATTCCATCGACCCGCTCTTGGTGCGCGGGCTCGACTACTACACGCGCACGGTCTTCGAGCTGATCGGCTCGCACGGCCTGGGGGCACAGAGCACCGTCATCGCCGGCGGTCGCTACGACGGGCTGGTGACGGAGCTCGGCGGCCGGCCCACTCCGGCCGTGGGGTACGCCGGCGGGGTCGAGCGCCTGGTCCTCGTGCTGCGCGCGCTCGGACTGGCGGCGCCCGCGGCGACGCCAGCGTTGATGTTGATCGGCGCCGACCAGGCAGGCCACGCGCGCTGCGGCGAGCTGGCGTTCGCGCTGCGCAAGGACGGCCTGGCGGTCGAGGTCGATCTGCGGGGTCGGAGCGTGAAGGCACAGATGCGACACGCGGACCGTGCGGGGGCGCGCTTTACTGCCGTCGTCGGATCGAGCGAGATTGAGCGCGGCACGGTGAGCGTGAAGAACATGGCCGCCGGGAGCGTCACAACCGTCCCGATGACCGCCGACGAGCTGGCGCGCGCCGTCCGAGGAGCCTGATGAAGCAATCGACATCGCTACTCTCGCCGCTGGCCGCCTCGTTTGCCGTGCTGTTGGCGCTCGCGTCCTCGCCAGCGGAGGCCGAGGGGGCATCGGCGGCCGACGGCCTCGCGCCCGGCATCGCCGCACCGCAGTTTCGCCTGCCGGTGGTCAACGACTTCAGCGCCGTGCAGAAGGTCGGGGAGGCCGCCAAGCCCGTCAAGCGCTGGGGCCCGGGCGACTGGAGCGGGGCCACGCCCACCGAGGTGAAGAAGCTCGTGGTCATGAGCTTCTTCGCGACCTACTGCGACCCCTGCAAGAAGGAGATGCCCGAGCTGGCGCGCCTGTACGACGCCTACAAGGACCAGGGCCTCGGCATCATGCTGGTGTCGATCGACAAGGGCGACGAGCAGAAGAACGAGATCCTGGCGCTCGCCGCCAAGAGCAACGTCAAGTTCCCGGTGATGCACGATCGCTTTCAGGTGGTGGCGCGGCGCTACGCGGCCGAGCGCCTGCCCTACCTGTTGATGCTCGACAACGCCGGCACCATCAAGACCGTGCACATCGGCTACACCGACGAGGTCAAGGCCAACCTCGAGAACGAGATCCGCGCCGGCCTCGGCCTCGAGCCGCTGCCGCCCCAGGCGCCTGCCAAGGACCCCGCCGGCAAGCCTGCCAAGGGCGGCGACGCCAAGAAGGGAAAGACCTGATGCGCGCGCTCGTCGTCATCGGCGCCTTGGCGGCCTCGACGGCCGTCGCGCAGCCCGCGGCGGTCGCGCGCAAGCTGGTCTACGTCGACGACGTGGTGGCGGCCGATCAAGCGCTCGCCTCCGACGCGGCCGCGCTCACCAGCGCGCTGTGCTCGGCGCTCGGCAAGGACAAGCGCCTCGACGTGCTGTGCGCGCCCGACATTCGCCAGATCCTCGGCTTCGCCGCCACGGCGGCCATGGTGGGCAGCGGCACCGGCCCGACCGGCGCCGTGATGGAGCGGCTCGACAAGACGCAGCTCGTGGTGGCGTCGACGCTGCGCAAGGACGGCGCCGGCTTCGTGCTCGTGGTCAAGGCCGGCACCAAGGGCGCAGACGCCACCGCCGAGGCCATGTACCTCGACAAGGCGCTGGTCGCCTTCGAGCAGCGGGCCGGCGGGCAGCGCGTGCTGTTCGACGCGCTGCCGGGCCTCGCCGCCAAGGTGGCCGACGGCCTGCTCAAGCCGACTGCGGCGACGCCGCCGGCACCGACGCCGCCGCCCGCGCCGCTCGGCGACAAGCCGCGCTGACGACACGCCGGCAGCTTGCGGGTGGTGTGCGCGCTACGGCAGGCTCGGTCCATGCGCCGGAACCTGCTAGCAGGGTGCGGAAAAAGTGCAGATGCAAGGCGGCGAGGAGAGAGCGAGCAAGCGTACTCGACGTACGCGTCGCGAGCGAACGACGAAACCAACGCCGCAGATGCCTTTTTCCGCACGCTGCTAGCGCTGGTCCTGGCGGTGTCGGCGGCGGCCTGCCCCAAGGCGGTCGACGTGCC
Source organism: Deltaproteobacteria bacterium (assembly GCA_016177705.1). GTDB lineage: Bacteria > Myxococcota > UBA727 > UBA727 > VGSZ01 > JACOUT01. The sequence continues at coordinate 178,183 of JACOUT010000006.1, read as the reverse complement.
GCCGCCCGACGGTGCGGCGCTGTTTGGCGCCAGAGCGCCCGCGCTCGCGTTGCTCGACGCCGCCACCAAAGTGAACGGCAGCAGGTTGTCGCTGCGCGCACGCGCGCTTCACGAACAACTGGCGGGCTGCGGCGCCGTCGCCGGCTCCGGCGCCGACCTCGAGGAGCTGCTCGACGCGCTCGCGTGCGCTGAGGGCGCGCCCGCGTGGGTTGCACCGGCGCGCGCGCAGGTGCCGGGAGGCGGCGTGCTGGTCTCGTTCGGCGACGCGCGCGGCCGGCTGCTCGCCGACATCACCGCGGAGGCGGACAGCGTGGTCGCGCTCGCGCGCTTCCGCGAGCTGCCTGCGCGCGGCCCGGCGACGCTCTTGGTGCCGGCAGCCAAGAGCGCCGGGCCAGCGGTGCTGTCGTCAAGGGACGCGTTGGTGCACGCCCGGCTGCGCGTCGAGGGCGGCATCGACATCGCCGCCATGGCGCCGCAGGACAGCCAGGGCGCGCAGCTCTTCGGCCTGCAGGCGGAGCTGTTGTCGAGCGCGGTGTTGTCGGGCACCTGGGAGCTCGCCATGTACGCGCCCGACGACGGTGCGCGCGTGCTGCCGCCGCTCGCGCTCGCGCTCGGCATCAACAGCCGCCTGGCCGGTGAGCGCGCGCTCGCAGCCTTCCTCGATGGCCTGCGCCAGAGGTGGCCGGTGCAGCCGATGCAGACCACGCTCGCCGGTACTACCGCCACCTGCATCCCGAACGTGCGCATCCTGCCCGAGCTGGCGCCGTGCGCAGTCGTGCTCGACGACGCGCTGGTGCTCGGCTGGAACCCGCACGCGCTGACGGTGGCGCTCACCGCCGATCCGCGCCCGCGCGCGCCGACGGACGGCGTCGTCGCCTGGCTCACGCGCCTGCCCGCAGCGGACGCGGCCTTGGCGAGCGCGCGCGGCGCGCGACCGTTGCCGGTCGCGATCCCGTGGCGGACGCTCGCCGTCACGCCCATGAGCGACGAACGCGGACCAGGGTTCCGCATCATGCTCGGCATGCCGGGAGACGGCTGATGCGCCGGCGCCTCGCGCTGCTGCTCGTGCTGATCGCGCTCGGTGGCGGCTTGGCGGCCTGGCAGTGGCGCGACACGCGCCGCTTCGCCGCGGCCGAAGCGGTCTGCGCCGCAGCCAGCGAGCGGCGCTTCAATGACGCCGTTTCGCTCGGCGCGGGTCTGTCCGCCAACGACGCCGCCGGCTTCGCAGCCCTCGACTGCCGCTGCATCGCACACCTGGCGACGGGTGAGCTCGATCGCTGCCTGGCCGACCTCGAGCCCGCGCTCGCCGCCGGCATGACGCCGAGCGCGGACGTCGCGCGCGTCGCTGCAGTGGCGTGGTTCGAGCGCGGCAACGCGGCCGCCGCTGCGGTGGTGGCGCGACGTGCCGCGGCCGAAGATCCGGGCGACGCCGACCTGTTCGAGCTCGAGCTGGTGTCGAGGAGCGCCGTCGAGGACGCCGGCCTAGTGCTCGCCGAGCTGGACCGACGAGCGCGTGGGCCCGATGCGCCGGAGAAGGAGCGCCGCGTGGTGGCGCTCACGTATCTGCGCCGCGGCGAGATCGAGCGCTGCCTCGACGTGCTCGGCGAGGTACCACCGACCGGCGCCGGCGCCGACCACTGGCACGAGCTGCGCTCGGGCTGCCTGGCACGCCTGCACCGCTTCGACGAGGTGCGCGCCCTGTGGAGTGCGTGGCAAACGCGCGGCGGCGACGCCGCGACCGCGCGGGTGCGCCCGGTGCTCGACGAAGCGGCAGCGACCACCACGCCTTCGGCCGAGCTGGTCGAGCGCCTCGGCCAGGTCTACAGCGAGCTCGAGCGCCTGCCCGACCGGGAGCTGCAGGAGAGCCTGGCGGAGCGCTACGCCCGCTACCTCGGCGCCACCAAGCGGGTCGAGGAGGCCACGGCGGTAGTGCAGCGCGCCCGCGCCCTCGGCCTGAAGATCTCGTTGTCGGAGAGCGACCTGCGAGTGGACGCCGCGACGCCGGCGGGCGCTACCGGGCGCCTGCAGGTCGTCGTGCGCGGCGCGCCCGCCGGTGCGCGCCTGCGCGTGTCGCCGGCGCCCGGTCTGCGTTTCGACGCGCCCTACACCGAGACGCCGCTCGCGGGCACGCCGCCCAGCGTGACCGTGGTGCGAGCGCTCGACAGCGTGCCGGTTCGGGTGGTGGCCGTCGACGACGCCGGCAACGCCATCGCCTCGGGCGCAGGTTGGCCGAGCACGAGCGGCAACCTGCTCGAGCTGGCGGCGGGCACACCGGTGGTGCCTGCCGTCGCACCTGGCCCCACGCCGATGTCCGCCGACGGCAGGCGGCGACTCTTCGTGGTCATCCCCGACGGCGGCGACTGGCGCCTCGCCGGCTATCTGCTGGCGCGGGGCGAGCTGCCGGTGCTGCGCGGCTTGCTCGATCGCGGCTGGCGCGCGGTGCTCGACAGCACGCCGGCCTACACGGCGGCGGCGATGCGATCGTTGGTGTGGCCGGCGCCGGTGCGCGAGGTGGGCGTGCTTTCCGTCGTCAATGAGCTGGGCGACGAGATCGGCGGCCTGGCGTCGGTGGGCAAGAACCCGTTCGCTGGCCTGGCGCTGTTGCTGCCGCCGGGCAACTCCACCTTCGACGTGCTCGGCGCCGGCGAGCTGGTCGCCGCCAACATGCTGTTCACCCACGGTGACGTGCGCGCCGGCCGGCACGCCGAGAAGGTGGGGCCGCGCGGCGCGCGCGGCACGGTCGCGCTCGGCCCGCCGTTCCGACGGCTGACGCCGGACGAGATCGCGCGTTGGCCGGCGCTGTCGGGCCACGACGGCTACGTCGAGACCATCGCGGGCGAGCTGCGCGCGCTCCAGCAGATCGTCGAGGCGCGTGACATCGACGTCTTGTTGTTGCGCCTCGAGCCGCTCGACATCCTGTCGCACACCGAGCTGGGCGGCGTAAGCGCGGGCCGGCAAGACGACGGCGCCGGCCTGCTCTACGACACCTACCGGCTGATCGACCACGAGCTCGGCCGCGCCGCCGCCGCGCTCGACGCCGACGACACGCTGGTGGTGATGTCCGATCACGGCGCCAAGAACGGCCTGGAGCATGACGCAAATGCGCTGTTCGTCATGGTTGGTCCGGGCGTGCCGCACGGCGACGCCCCCGGGCGGCCCGCGCTGGCCGGCGCGCCGCGCGTGTTCGCCGCGGTCCTCGGCGTCGACACCGACTGGCCGGACAGCGGCGTTGCCCCGTGGCTCACGTCGGAGGCACGCCGATAGGCGTGTGTGTCCTTCGGTACACAATCTGACGAACGTTCGGGTTGGCGAATTCTCGTCTCAGCGTTTGGCGAGAAAGCGGCTCAGAGCTAGATCCTCCACCAGGGGGATGGCATGGGGGTCGAACGCACGCCGGAGGACGAGCGGGGGTTGGTGCTCGTCGTCGAGGACAGCGAGTCAACCAACCATATCGTCAGCCTCGCGCTCGGACGCGACTTCCGCGTCGTCAGCGCCTTCGACGGTGTCGAGGGGCTATCAAAGGCGCTGGAGCTGGCGCCGGATCTGATCCTCACCGACCTGGCCATGCCCGGCCTGTCCGGCGACGAACTGATCCGCGCGGTGCGCGAGGTGCGCGCGCTCGACGCCGTGCCCATCGTCATTCTGAGCGGCGCGCTCGACGAACAGCGGCGCGACGACCTGTTGCGCGACGGTGCACAGGACTATTTGACCAAGCCCTTCTCCATCGACGAGCTACGCGCGCGCGTCGGCAACCTGCTCGCGCGGCGCCGCGCCGAACAGCGCAACCACGCCCTTGGCCGCGAGCTGGACGGTGCGCGGCGCGCGGGGCAAGAGGAACAGCGCCTGCGCACCTGGCTCGAGTGCGTCATCGAGCAGCTCCCCGACGCGGTAGTGCTCACCGACGCCGAGGGTCGGGTCACGCTGCGAAGCAAGGCGGCGGCGGCGCTCGGTGCCGGCGAACACCCGGTCGTGCTGCACGACCGCGCGGGTGAGGTCATCCCGTTCGCCGACCATCCGACGGTGCGCGCCCTGTGCGAGCGCCACAGCGTCGCCAAACGTGAGCTGCGCGTGCGCGCCGACGAAGGCAGGCTGGTGCCGGTCTTGGTCGGCGCCGTGCCCGTGCTGGGGGCGGACGGCGACGTGCTCGGCTCAGCGACCGTGATCGAGGACATCAGCCCCATGAAGGAGCTGGAGCGAATGCGCGAGGAATGGGCCTCCATCGTCGCCCACGACCTGCGGCAGCCGGTCACCGCCATCGTGCTCGCCGCCGACCGCCTGCTGCGCGGCGCCGAGCCGCTGCCGAGCGCTCGACAACAGGAAGCGGCGACTCGCATCGCAGGGGCTGCGCGGCGCCTCAACGTGATGATCGGCGACCTGCTCGACGCTACGTGCATCGAGAGCGGTCGGCTGTGCATCGACCGTCGCACCGGCTCGCTGCGCAAGTTGATCACCGAGGCCGTGGCGGATGCCGGCACGGCCTCGGCGCGCTGTCGCGTGCAGCTCGACGACGGCGCGGACGTAACGCTCTCGATCGACGCCGGACGGGTCTCGCAGGTGCTGAACAACCTGCTGATCAACGCCGGCAAGTACGGCGACCCGGACCGGCCCATCACGGTGTCGACGCGGCGGCTTCCCGGCGCCGTCGAGGTCATGGTGTCCAACCACGGCGCCGAGCTGTCCGACGACGAGCGGGTGCGCCTGTTCGATCGCTACCAACGGGGTGGGGCCGTGCGGGCGACCCTCGGGCTCGGGCTCGGGCTGTTCATCTGCCGCGGCTTGGTCGAGGGGCACGGCGGCAGGATCTGGGTCGAGTGCCACGAGGGACAGACCCACTTCCACTTCACGCTGCCGATGCCGGTGCCATTGCCTGAAGCGCCGAGCGCCGGGAGCAACGCGGCGCCTCGTTAGCGCAGCGCATAAAGAAACGAGCACCCGATCGGGTGCTCGCGTTGCTCGTTGGTGCGCGGAGGGAGACTCGAACTCCCATGCCTTGCGGCGCTACCACCTCAAGATAGTGTGTCTACCAGTTCCACCATCCGCGCGTGGGGTGAGCACGTGGCTTCTGCACCACCTGCACCCATCAAGCAAGACCATGAAGAAGCCGCACGCCCGACGAACTACGGCGGGGCGACCGGCGGTGTCGCCGCCTTTTCGGGCGCGGGCGCTTCCACCGGCGCCACGCCGGCAGCGGCGGGGATCGCTTCCGCCGGCTTGGCCGCGCCGCTGGCGTCAGCGGCAGGCGCCGCGTCCGCCGGCTTGTCGCCGTCCTTGGCGTCGGCCGCCTTGTCCCCTGGCTCGTCCGTGGCCTCTGCCTGTGCGCGCCCCGACATGACGGAGCCCGAGCGCGACACGAAGTAGGAGAGCGACACGCTGGTGAGCATGAAGACGACGGCGGAGGCCGCGGTCAGCTTGGCGAGGAACGTGTTGGCGCCGCGGCCACCGAACACCGTTTGGCCACCGGCACCGCCGAAGGCCGCGCCGACGCCACCGCGCGCACCGGGCTGCAGCAGCACGAAGATGATCAGGAACACGCACACGAGGATGTGCAGGACGATGAGGAACGGCGTCATGGCAGCCAGGGGATAGGGTCGCGGGCTGGCGAGCGCAAGGGGCTGTCCGCGTCGGAAGCGGGCCAGGCGGCGGGCGCCGGCTCGCTAGAAGTCGAGCTGCAGCAGGTAGGGACCGAAGGAACCATTGTCTTCGAAGTCGGACACCACGACGAAGATGTTGGCGCCGGCCGGGATGTTGTTGATGCTCACAGAGGTGCACGCGGTGCCAAAGCTGTCGTCGGCCGTGCCGATCACCCCGCCCGCGCCGTCACGCACGGTGATCACCGTGTCCCCTGGGCAGCTCGCCAGGCCGCCCGGGCCCTGTGTCTGGGCGCGCACGTTGATCGGGCCCGCGGTCGAGTTCGTGATCTGGAACGCGTCCTCGTCACCCGCGACGTCGATCGAGCCCTGGATCAAGACGGTGCTCGAGAACGGCCCGTTGAAGCGGGTGAGCGAGAAGTCGTTGGTCGCGAGCGGGCCGTCGCCGGCGTTTCGTGTGTTCGGCGCGCCGTCGTCATTGTCGGGCGTGCCGGTGCCGGGGGCCTCCTGCTCCACCGTCGGGCTCGCCACCGTGCACGTCGACGAGCAGCCGTCGCCGGCAAGGACGTTGCCGTCGTCGCAGGCCTCGTTGGCGGCGAGGAAGCCGCTGCCGCACGTGCTCGTGCAGTTCGCCGTGGCGATCGACGTGCAGTTGTTGCAGGTGAGCGAGCCGCCCTCGAAGACGTAGTTGGCGCAAGTGGTGCCGTCGAAGTTGGTGCCGTCGCACACCTCGGTGCCCTCGACGGCGCCGTTGCCGCAGATCTGCGTAAGGCAGCCGCTGGTGTCGTAGCTGCAGTCGACGTCGCAGTCGAGCGTGCCGCCAACGAAGCCCTCGGCGGCGCAGTCGCCCGGCACGGTCGAGCCGTCACAGTCCTCGCTGCCGGTGACGGCGCCGTCGCCGCACACCACCTGCGTGAAGGCAGCGGCGAGCGTGTAGCTGCCGGCCTCAGCCGGATCCTCGCCGTCGACAATGACGTCGACCGGCCCGGCGCTGGCGAGCGTGAGCGTGAGCTGGTTCGACGTCTGCATTCCGGTGATCAGGTCGCAGCCGAGCGCGCTCGAGGCGGTGGCGCAGGCGGCGCGCGCATGCAGCACCGACGCCCAGGCGTCGGGCGTCAGCGTCAAGCCGAGGATGCCGGGGGTTGGCGCGTCGAAGCGCCAGACCTGCTCGGAGGCGTTGCCGTCGCCGGCGCAGCTCGTCTCACTGCCGGGGATCACCGATGCGGCGCCAGTGGTGTCCCCCGCGTTGGCGCCGGCCGCGAGCGAGAACGGCAGCGCGCAGGTGCCGTCGGGCGCGGGCTCCCCTTCGCCTTCACCCTCTCCCTCACCTTCACCCTCCCCCTCGCCTTCACCCTCCCCCTCGCCTTCACCCTCCCCCTCGCCTTCACCCTCCCCCTCACCTTCACCCTCTCCCTCACCTTCACCCTCTCCCTCACCTTCACCCTCTCCCTCCCCCTCACCCTCTCCCTCTCCTGCGTCGTGAGGGTCGGGGCCCGCCACACAGCGGCCCTGCTCACAGTGCCCCTCCGGGCAGTCGACATCGCGGTTGCACGGCGCCCCCAACGGCGCGGGGCACGCACACAGCCACAAGAGCACCATCGCCGCGACGAGACGCGCCACGACGATCAGTCTACCGCGCGCCTGTCACGCCCGCTGCATTCCGCCCTCGCCGATCGCGAGGAGGCTCGGGGCCTCCAGGCTGGCGCCGCCGACCAGCGCGCCGTCGACGTCGGGCTCGCGCAGCAGCTCCGCGGCGTTGTCCGGCTTGACGCTGCCGCCGTACTGCAGCCGCACCAGCTCGGCCTTGGCGCCGAAGCGCTTGGCCAGGAGGGCGCGGATCTGCGCGTGCACCTCCTGCGCCTGGGTGGGAGTGGCGTTCTTGCCGGTGCCAATTGCCCACACCGGCTCGTAGGCCAGCACCAGGCGCTCGACCTCGTCCGGCTTGACGATCTCGAGGATGGCCTCCGTCTGCCGGCCTACCACCTGCGCGGTGCGGCTCTCCTCGCGCTCCTTGAGGCTCTCGCCGACGCAAGCGATGGGCACGAGGCCGCCGTCGAGCGCTGCGCGCACGCGCTTGGGCACCGTGGTGTCGTCGTCGCCGAACAGGGCGCGCCGCTCGCTGTGGCCGCAGATCGCGTGGGTGACGCCGAGCTCGACCAGGTGCGCCACGCTCCACTCGCCGGTGAAAGCGCCCTTCTCGGCCCAGTGCACGTTCTGGGCCGCGATCTTGACGGGGCTGCCCCGGGCCACCTCACAGGCCGCGAACAGCGTGGTGGCGACCGGCGCCACCGCGACCTCGACCTTGCCTTGGAGGCGCCCGATGCCCTCGACGAGCGCCCGCACCTGCTTGCGCGTCGCCTCGACGCCGTGGTGCATCTTCCAGTTTCCGCAGACGAAGGGAACGCGCTTGGCCATGCAAACCTCCGTGCGTCGCTTAGCACGGGTTCGCCTACGTCGCAGCGCGTCGCCTGCCGTCTGCTCGCGTCGACGCGATGTGGCGCGCGTCGGGTGTCTCAGCAAGGTGTCTCAGCCCGTTGGCGGATCGACGGATCCGAGAACACCCGCGTAGAGTGATCAGACCGCCAAGGAGGTCTGGGCGGCGTCAGGCCGCCACAGAGAGAGATAGCGGCAGACAACCGAGCTCTCGAACGGCGCCGAAAGGCGTCGTTCCTTTTTTCCCACCGCGCAGCGCTTTTTCCCTAGCGCCGCTTGCGCCTTTCCGCTCCTTCCCCCCTTGAGCCCCGAGCGCATGACGGCCACAACCGCGCCGACCGCGACCAGGTCTCGACCTAGGGAGAAGGAATGACGCCGACCGAATCCGCCCCGCCCGGCTGGCAGGGCCCGAAGTCCGACAAACAGCTCCTCGGCCACCCGGTGGGCCTGTTCGTGCTGTTCTTCACCGAGATGTGGGAGCGCTTCTCGTACTACGGGATGCGCGGGCTCTTGAAGCTCTACATGGTGAACTTCCTGTTCGTCACCATGCGCCAGACCCTGCAGGGCGGCAAGTACGACGGCACCGGCAGCCCCGACGAGGTGCTCGGCTGGGGCTTCATCAAGTCGCTCTTGCCCAAGGTGGACATCACCTCGGCCGACGTCATCGACAAGTGCATCAACCCGGCCGTGAAGCGGCTCACCGAAGGTGAGGGCGCGGTCGCGCTCGACGTGGCGCAGAAGATCGCCGAGGGCACCTGCGCGGTGCAGCCGAACGCCTCCAACCTCTACGGCATCTACACCGGCCTCGTGTACCTGACGCCGGTGCTCGGCGGCCTGCTCGCCGACAAGTACCTCGGCCAGAAGCGCGCGGTGTTCATCGGCGGCATCCTGATGGCGCTCGGTCAGTTCGTGCTGTTCGGCATGGAGAGCATGTTCTTCGTCGGCCTGACGTTGCTCATCATCGGCAACGGCTTCTTCAAGCCGAACATCTCGACGCAGGTCGGCAACCTGTACCCGCCGGGCGACCAGCGCCGCGACGGCGCCTTCACCATCTTCTATATGGGCATCAACCTCGGCGCCTTCATCTGCAACTTCGTCTGCGGCACGCTGGCGATGGCCTACGGCTGGCGCTACGGCTTCCTCGCCGCCGGCCTCGGCATGTGCGCAGGCCTGCTGGTGCAGGTGTTCGGCCAGAAGTTCCTCGCGCCAGACACGCTGCAGGCGCGCGCAGCGGGCGCCGGCGAGGCCGCCAAACCAGCGGACCACCACCCGCTCACCCAGGACGAGTGGAAGCGCGTGTGGGCGCTCGTCATCCTGTGCGCGCTCAACATCGTCTTCTGGGCGGTCTACGAGCAGCAGGGCAACACCATGCAGACCTGGGCCGACGAGCAGACCAACTGGCCCTCGTGGGCGTCGTCGACGTGGTTCCAGTCGGCCAACCCGTTCTTCATCTTCATCCTGGCGCCGGTGTTCGACATGTTCTGGCGCTGGCAGAACCGTGCGGGCAAGGAGCCCTCGTCGGTGGCAAAGATGGCGATCGGCTGCTTCGTGCTCGGCCTGTCGTTCATCGTCATGATCGTGGGCGCGCGCCTGGTGGGCGACGGCAAGGGCAGCCTGTTCTGGCCGATCTTCTGCACGCTCTTGCTCACTGTCGGCGAGCTCTACCTGTCGCCCATCGGCCTGTCGCTCGTCACCAAGGTGAGCCCGGTGCGCATCGTCAGCCTGATGATGGGCATCTGGTTCGTCTCGAGCTTCTTCGGCAACACGCTGTCGGGCTACATCGGCAGCTTCTACACGACCATGTCGAAGGACATGTTCTTCGCGCTTTTGATGGTGCTCGGCGTCGGCGCCGGCGTCGCCATCTGGGCCTTCAACAAGCCGCTCAAAAAGGCGATGGGCAGCCACTCGAATTGAGGGTGGTCGCCTGGTGAGACAGGCCCGCCAAAGGGGGGCCCGGCGCGCTAGTGATCCCTGATGGGAACCATGGACGCCCGGGCCCTCGTCGCCGCCGCCGCCAGCGCCGCCCAGGCGCTGCAGTGGGACGACGCGGTCGCGCTCGCCAAGGCGGCCCTGGCGATTGACGCCGGCTCGCCGCGGGCCTGGTCGCTGCTCGGTCTGGCGCACGAGGCCAAGGGCGACCTGGCCGAGGCGCGCACGGCCCTCGAGCGCGCCGTCTCGCTCGACGACCTGGACCTGGCTACCTCGCTCGCCTGCGCGCGGGTGCAGGCCAAGCTCGGCGCCGTCGGCCCAGCGCGCGCGCTCGCGAGCTACGTGCTCTTGAAGGAACAGAACGCGCCCGCGCTGCGCAGCGAGGCGCAAGCGCTGGCCAAGTCGCTCACCCCGGACGAGAGGCGGCCCTGATGGTCGGCCCTCGTCGTCCCGGCTTCGACCCGACCACGCCCATCGTCACCACGGGCGGCGGACAGGTGTCGAACACCGGCGGCGTGGTCGAGACCAGCGCGACCGGCGGCGTCACCACCACCAACGAGGCGTCACAGCCGATCGCCATCGACGCGGTCGAGAGCGGCGGCTCGCGCACCACCCCGATAGTGGTGGCGAGCGCGACCATCACCAACACCGGCACCGCCACCGTGAGCGAGCTCTCCGCCGCCCACGAGACCTTGCAGACGCTCGGCGACCCACAGGCGACCGAGGCGCTCAACCGCGTGCAGCGACGCGCCGCCGTCGAGGTCCCCATCCGCGCGCGCGTGGCCACCGCCCGCGCCAACGGGCGCATGCCCGGTGAGGTGCCGGGCATTCTGCGCGAGCGGCAGGGGCGCATCACGTTCTACCCGGCCGACGAGTCGCTGCTGCCCTTCGAGCTCGACCGCGCCAAGGCGGACGGCCTGCCGCGCGATGTGCTCTTGATCGCGCGCGTCACCAAGAAGGAGCTCGAGGTCGTCGACGAGCGTGGCAACAACGTCAAGGCCACGCTCTACACGCTGCGCCAGGAGCGCCAGGCGAAGCTCGGCGGTTGCTTCACCGGCATCGTCGACCTTGTCGACGGCACGCCGCACCTGAAGGACCTCGCCACCGGACAGCTCCACCTGCTCGAGGGCACCTTCAAGGCCGGCACCGTGGTCGCGGGGCACGTGGACGCCGGCGGCCGCGTGGTGCTCGACCAGACCATCGCCGTCGGCGAGAGCGCACAGGCCCGCTCGTGGACGGTAGCGGCCGGGCAGCGCCTCGATCCCACCTTCCCGTCGCAGGCGGTCGACGAGGCCGCGGCCATCCTCAAGAACCCCGGGCTCGACGACCGCTCGCTGGTCGATCGCCGGAGCGAGCCGTTCTTCGCCATCGACAACCACGGCAGCAAGGACATCGACCAGGCGATGCGGCTGACTCGGCGCAGCGACGGCGGCTTTGTGTTGCAGTACGCGCTCGCCGACATGGCGCACGCGGTCAAGCCCGGCATGGCGCTGTGGGACGAGGCGCTGCAGCGCGGCGCCAGCTTCTACCTGCCGGGCGTCAACGTGCCGATGCAGCCGCGCGACGTGTGCGAGAAGGGCGTGTCGCTGAACGCCCACGAGGATCATCGGGCCGTCGTCATCACGGTCGAGCTCGACTCCAACGGCAAGATCGAGAAGACCTCGAGCGAGCGCGCCGTCATCCGCTCGCAGGCGCAGCTCACCTATCCGGGCGTGTCGGCCTTCCTCGGGGGCAAGGCCGGCATCGACAAGGACGACCACGGCCACGATGTGCCCAAGGCGGTCAAGGACCAGCTCGGCGTCTTTCAGGCGCTCGGCAGCGTGTTGCAGCGCCAGGCGCACCAGCGCGGCATGGTCAGCCCCGAACGGCGCGAGATGCGCATCGGGCTCGACGGCGGCAAGTTCCTCTTGCACGAGGTCGAGAGCGATCTGGCGAGCGGCTTGAACGCCGAGCTGTCGATCCTGGCGAACTGCATGGGCGCGTCGCAGCTCGCGCACACCGGCATCCCCGGCATCGAGGCGCCCGGCATCTTCCGCGTGCACCCGCCACCGGGGCCAGAGAAGCTCGAGGCGCTGCGCCGCTTGGTCGGTGCCATCGTCGACGCCAACCACGCGCCCGCGTCCTGGCGCTGGCAGCAGGGCGAGGCGCTCAACGACTGGGTCGAGCGCGTACGGGCGCTGCCCACCACCGAGCGCGAGCATGCGCTCGCGATCGCACTGCAAAACCAGGTGATCGGCATCCAGGTCTCCTCGGAGTACGCGCGCGAGCCGGCGCTGCACTCGGGGCTGATGGTCGAGGGCTACGGCCGCTTCACGGCGCCCATGCGTGAGGTGGTGGGACTGCTCTCGCATGCCACGCTGGTGCAGCTCGAGTCGCTCAAGCGCATGCGGGCGCTCGGCGTGGCCGACGCCGACCTCAAGCCGCTGTGGCAGCACCTGCTGCTCGGCGCCCTGGTGCGGCCGAGCGAGCTTTCGGCGGAGCGGGCGGCGCTCGCCAAGCGCGCCGTCGAGCTCGAGACGCTGCGTGGACCGGCCCTGCTCACGGCGGCGCGCGCGCTGCTCGCCGACCTTGCGCGCGCGCCCGCGCTCACCGACGCCGAGAAGAAGGCGGTCGACGCCACCGTCGACCGCGCAGTGTCATCGGGCAACTCGTCGCGCATGAAGCAGAAGCAGTGCGACAACGCCTCGACGCGGCTGCTGTTCGACGACCTGTTCCGGTCCGATCTCGCCGGTATTGCCGCAGGCAACCCGAACGCGCCCGTGCGCGAGGGCACCGTGCTGAACGCGAGCCCGGGTCGCCTCACCGTGTTGCTCAAGAACCCCGAGGTCGAGGTCAAGATCGGCCGCGAGGACCTGGGCGACGCCATGCTGCTCGATCGCGACGGCGCCGAGGTGCGCTACACGCACAAGAACGGCCAGCAATGCAGCGTGCTCGTGGGCGCGGCCATCCGCATTCGCGCCAGCCACCACGACGGCGAGAAGCTGCACTTCGCCATCGTCGACTGATCAGCGCTGTGCCGATCAGCGCTGTGCTGATCAACTCTCGGGCACGTAGCCGTCGACTTGTGCCAGCCACTCGTCGACGCGCGCGTCGCTCGGCATGCGCCAGTCGCCGCGCGGCGACAGCGCGACCGTGCCTACCTTGGGGCCGTCGGTGGCGCAGCTTCGCTTGAACTGGTTTTGGAAGAAGCGCTTCAGGAACACCTTGAGCCAGCGCTGGTGATCTTCCTGGCTGTAGCGGCCACCAAAGGCCGCGCGCGCCAGATCGAGGATGCGCGCGGGCGTGCGGCCGTGGCGCACCAGGTGGAACAAGTAAAAGTCGTGCAGCTCGTAGGGACCGATGGCCTGCTCGGTGAGGTGCACGATCTTGCCGTCGACGTCGGGGGGCAACAGCTCGGGCGAGATGGGCGTGTCGAGGATGGCGAACAGGGTAGCGCGCAGCCGCTCGGCGTCGCCCTTGCCCTGGGCGCCCGTCCACGTCGTCACGCGCTCGTTCGCCACCCAGCGGATGACGAACTGGATCAGCGTCTTTGGCACGCCCGCGTTGACGTCGTACATCGAGATGTGATCGCCCGAGTAGGTGCACCAGCCGAGCGCTTTCTCGCTCAGGTCGCCGGTGCCGACGACGATGCCGCCCGTCTGGTTCGCCACCGTCATCAAGATCAACGTGCGCATGCGCGCCTGCACGTTCTCGAGCGTCGGGTCTCCGAGGCGCGGATCCTGACGGATGCGCGCGATCAGCTCGGCGGTGTCGACAGCGTCCTTGGCCGCCGGGTGGCCGACGCCGGCGAGCACGTCGCGCGCTCCGTCGTTGATCGAGATGGTGCGCAGCGTGGCGCCCAGGCTCTCGGCGAGCGCGGCCGCGTTGCCCTTGGTGACGTCGCTGGTACCGAGGCCGGGCATGGTGACGCAGATCAGGTCGGTGCGCGGGCGCTTGGCGAGGTCGAGCGCGCCCGCCGCCACCAGGGCCGCGTGCGTCGAGTCGAGGCCGCCCGAGACGCCGAGCACCAGCTTGGCGCCGGCGGGCAGCGCCGCCATGCGCGTCGCCAGCGCGTTGGTCTGGATCTCGAAGATCTCCCAGGCGCGCGTCGCCAGCGTCGCCGGGTCGCGCGGCAGGAACGGATGGGCGCCGATGGTGCGCTGCAAGCCAGGCGCGGGCTCCGCCGCGAAGGGTACGTGACGCCAGGGGCGCGGGCCGACCGCGGCGGCAGCGCAATCGCCGAAGGTGCCGGTGACGCGCCGGTCATGCACCAGCGCGTCGAGGTCGACGTCGACCGTCACCAACTGGCTCTCGCGCGCGAAGCGGCGCGACTCGGCCACCACCGAGCCGTTCTCACAGACGAAGGCGTCGGCGTCGAAGGCGAGGTCGGTGGAGGACTCGCCCGGGCCGGCGGCGACATACAGGTAGGCGCACTTGCCGCGGTCGCTCGCCGAGCGCGCCAGCAAACGGCGCAGATCGGCCTTGCCAATCGTGAAGTTCGACGCCGACAGGTTGCAGCAGACCGTGGCGCCTGCACCCACCTGTAGCATCGACGGCGGCACCTGCACCCAGATGTCCTCACAGACCTCGAGCCCGACGACCAGGTCGGCGACGCCGTCGGCCTCGAGCAGCACGTCGGTGCCGAACGGCACCTCGCTGCCGCACAGGCGGACGGTCGCGCCGGGCGCGACCTCGGTGCCGGGGCGAAACCAGCGACGCTCCTCGAACTCGCGGTAGTTCGGCAGGTAGCTCTTCGGCACCACGCCGAGCACGCGCCCGCGCTGCACCGCGACGGCGACGTTGTAGAGCCCTTGCGGCGTCGACAGCGGCAGCCCGACCACGCCGAGCGGCGAGAGCTCGCGCGACTCCTCGACGATGCGCTCGAGCGAGGCGAGCGAGGCGGCGAGCAGTGTGCCGTCGAGGAACAGGTCGCGCGCGGTGTAGCTGGACAGGCCCAGCTCGGGGAAGACCACGAGCGCCGCGCGCTGCTCGTGCGCCTTGCGCCACAGCGCCAGCGTCTCCTCGGCGTTCGCGCGCGTGCTGCCGACCGCGCAGGCGGGGACCGCGACGCTGACCCGGGCGAAGCCACGCATGGGTACCTCCGGGCCGCGGTGTTACCACACTGCATGCGCACGAGGTGCCGTCGACGACCTCGCGCGCCGCGGTACGTCCCCACATCGTCAGGACGGAGCGGACACCACGCGGTTTCGGCCAGCCCGCTTCGCCGCCAACATGGCGTCGTCGGCCGCCTTGATCAGCCCGGCCTTGTCGAGCGCGTCCTTCGGGTACGACGCCACGCCGACGCTGACCGAAATCACGCCGTTCGGCTGCACCTCGCGCCGCTCGAACGGGTGCTGGCTGACCATCTCGCGCACGCGGTCGGCGCGCACCAGCGCGCCCGCGCCCTCGGTCATGGGCAGGATGATGCAGAACTCCTCGCCGCCGTAGCGCGAGACGATGTCGGAGGCCCGGCCACGAAAACGGAACTCGGGCGCGTCCTGCGTGGCGGTGAGCAGACGACCGAGGTCCTTCAAGAGCGCGTCGCCCGCCGGGTGCCCGCACAAATCGTTGTAGTTCTTGAAGTGATCGACGTCGATGAAGACGAGCGACAGCGGATTGCCGTAGCGCGCGGCGCGCGACATCTCCTGCGTCATCGCGTCCTGAAAGAAGCGGTGGTTGTACAGGCCGGTCAGGCCATCTCGCAGCGCGAGCTTCTCGAGCTCGACGTTCGCTTCGCGCAACTGCCGCGTGCGCTCCTCGACCTCACGCTCCAGGCGCCGCTCGCTGTCCTGCACCTGCGAGAGCGCTCGCTGCAGCAGCCCGTTCTTCTCGGTCAGCTCGCCGACTAGGCGCTGGTTCTCCCGCTCGAGCGACGCCTGGTGCACGGCGCTCTTGACGACACCGATCAGCTCGGTGATGCGCACGGGCTTCGACAGGAACCGGTGCACCTGCGCGAGGTTGACGGCGTCGGACAGGTCCTTCACGCGATCGGACGCGGTCACCAGGATGCGCGCGGCATACGGTCGCAGCGTCACCGCCTCGCGCAGCAGCTCTACGCCCGTGAGGCCCGGCATCATCTGATCGGCCACCACGCAGGCGACGTCCTCACGCTCGAGCACGCTCTTGCCCGCGGCACCGTCAGGTGCCGTCAGCACGCGAAAGCTCGTCTTGAGCGCGCTCTCGAACAGCTTGAGGATACCGTCGTCGTCGTCGACGACCAGCAGCGTGTCCATCACGATCCCTGCGGTGTGGCAGGGACGAGGCGCGCGCGCAAGCGGGCCAGCGATCGATCGATCTCGTCGCCGCGCGCGCGCTCGAGCCACGGCCGCAACCACGCGCCCATCACGCGCGGCGCCGTGGCCTGTTCCTGCCACGCGAGCAGCGTGCCGCTTGGCAGCTCCGTGAGCGACAGCTTCATGCGCACGCGCTCTACGGTGCCGCCAACCCTGGCGTCGATCCAGACGGTCCCTGGCGACCGGTCGGTGCGCAGCAGCGCGCCCTCGACGTCGCCGCAGGTCCAGCGCAGCTCGGTGGCCGAGCTGCCGAGGAAGGTGCAGCCCTTCGCCTCAGGGCCGAAGGCCCAGCCCTGCCATCGCGACAGATCCTCAACCTCGGCGGCGACCACCGAGAGCGGTGCCGGCAGCTCGACGCTGCGCTCGATGCGGAGCACACGCGGCAGCACCAAACCGAGCGCGGTGAAGGCGAGCACGAGCGCTCCGAGCACTGCGCCGATGAGCTTGAGCATTCGCGGCATCACCCAGCCTCTACCGTTTCGAGGGGAGAGGGCAACGCACCATCCGGGTCACGCGCGAAACTCCGCATCGGTGACCTCGAGCGCGCGATCGACGATGGCGAAGCCCTCCTTCAGCTCGGCTTCGGTGATGCACAGCGGCGGCACGCAGGTGAAGTTGCTGTGCTTGACGAAGGTGAGCAAGCCCTGCTCGCGGAAGAAGCGCGACAGCTTGGCCATCACCGGCCCCGACGACGCGTAGGGCGAGAAGGGCTCGCCGCGCGCGTTCTTCTGCAGGTCGATCATGCCGAACAGGCCGATGGCCCGACCTTCCCGCATCGAGGGGTGCTTGGCCTGCAGTCGCGCCAGCTCGCCCTTCATCACCGGCTCGAGACGCGCCGCGTTCTCGACCAGCTTCTCGCTTTCGATGACCTCGATGTTGGCGAGCGCGGCCGCCAGGCACATCGGGTGGCTGTTGTAGGTGTGGCCGCCATAGAAGACGTGCTTCTTGAAGTGCTGCGCGATGCGATCGGACAGACCGACGGCGCCGAGCGGTAGGTAGCTCGACGTCAGCCCCTTCGCCATGGTGACGAGGTCGGGGACGATGCCGCCGTGCTCGAAGGCGAACATCTTGCCGGTGCGGCCGAAGCCCGCCATCACCTCGTCGCAGATGAGCAGGATGCCGTGCTTGTCGAGCAGCGCCTTGAGGGCGGCGAGGTAACCGGGTGGCGGCGGCAAGACACCGTTCGTGCCGGTCACGGTCTCGATCAGCATGGCGGCGATGGTGTGACCGCCCTCAGCCGCGATCACCTCCTCGAGGTAGCGCAGGTGGTTGTTGGCGCGCTCCTGGTCGGTGGCGCCGAAGGAGTAGTCGTAGGGCTGCGGGTCGAGCACGTGCACGATGCCCGGCGGCCCCGGCTCGTTGGCCCAGCGCCGATAGTCGCCGGTCAGGTTGATCGCGAGCGCGGTGGCGCCGTGGTAGCTGCGGTAGCGCGCCAGCACCTTCTGGCGGCCGGTGACGGCGCGCGCGGCGCGCACTGCGTTCTCGTTCGACTCGCCGCCGCCGAGCGTGAAGAAGCTGGTGTTGAGGTGGCCCGGCATGAGCTGGGCGAGCTTCTCGCCCAAGCGCGCGCGGATCTCGGTGGCGGTACCCGCGTAGGCGTAGGCCAGCTCGCGCGCCTGCCGTTCGATGGCTTCGATCACCTTGGGGTGACCGTGGCCGATGTGCACGCTCATCGCCTGGCTGTTCCAGTCGAGGTAGCGCTTGCCGTCCGCGTCCGTCAGCCAGACCCCCTGGGCCTTGACCACCGGGA
The DNA here is from genome assembly GCA_016177705.1 of Deltaproteobacteria bacterium. Taxonomy (GTDB): domain Bacteria; phylum Myxococcota; class UBA727; order UBA727; family VGSZ01; genus JACOUT01. Next base: position 160,211 of record JACOUT010000006.1, on the reverse strand, counting down.
TCGGGTCGACGCTGTCGCCCGCCGACCACGAGTACATGGTGAAGCGTTTGCATTTCTCGACGATGTCGCTGCCGTTCATGCGCCGTGGATAGCGGGCGCGCGCTCGGTCGGGGAGCCCCCTCGCACGGGCGCGGCGGAAACCGGAAAGGCTGACTGTTTCCTGGAGGAAGGCCATGGACACCGTCCCCTCCAGGGCTATCGTCGCGCCGTGCCGATCCTCTCGCTCGAACGCCACATCGACGCCGCCGTGCTGGACGGCCGAGGCAGCGTCGAGGTCAGCTCGGGCGCGGTGCGCCTGCTGGGGGTGCTGCGCGAGGTGCCCCACCTGTTCGTCGAGGGCGCGCAGCTCCAGGTGACCTTGCAGGTGGGCAACGAGCGGTTCGACGCCGTCTGCCGCGTGCTCGACGATGCGGTGGCCTGCGCGCCCGGCTCGCGTGTGGCGCTCGAGGTGCTGCGCGCCGCGCCCGCCGGCATCTCCGGCATCGAGCCCTTTGACCTGGTGCCGCTCACGCCCAACGACCTGCCGGCGCCAAAGGGCGGCCACTACGTGCTGACGCCGCCGTTTGGCTCGCTGCCGCCGCAGACCGCCTTCGCGGACGCGCCGATCGAGGACGACGAGCCGACCGGCGTCATCGGCACGCTGCGCGAGATGCCGGTGAGCGAGATCGTGCAGACACTGGCGTCCGGCAGGCGCGACGCCATCGTCGAGATCAAGCCGAAGAGCGACACCGCCGGGTCGCTCGCGATCGAGAAGGGCCGCGTGGTGTTCGCGCAAAAGGGCAGGCTGGTCGGCGAAGACGCCTTCTACGCGCTCTTCATGGCGACGCGCGGCGCCTTTCGCATCCGCTACGGCCGACACGTCGATCATCCCAACATCAATCGCGAGACCACCTACCTCCTGCTCGAGGCGGCGCGCCACCTCGACGAGCTGAACTCCGGACGCCGCGAGCGGCCGCTCGACGTGCCGGCGCCGCCGCCGCTCGCGTCCTCCGTGCCGCCGGTCACCGTTCCGCCAAAGACCCTTCCGCCAACCACACTGTCGCCGAGGGCCGCCATGCCCCCCGCCTCGGCCGACGGCGGCTGGCGCGTGCCCTCGTCGTCGAGCGGCCTGTTCTCGCGCTTCTTCGACGAGGCGGGCGTGCACACGCCGCCGCCGATCCCGATGCCGACGGAGTCGGCGCGCTTCCAGTCCTTGCGCGTGCCCGGCGTCGCCGACGTCGACGATCCGGACGCGCTCGACTCGCAGCCGACCGCGCGTGAGCGCCGGCCGACCAGCTTCTCCTCGAACTCGAACCCTTGACCGGGTGAGCGGACCCGAGCACGGGTGGCACCGCGGTTCGTCTGCTGTTATGCTGTCGTTATGTCGATTACGCGCATCACCATCAGCGTGCCGGAACAGATCGCGAAGCGCATCAAGCGCGCCGCCGGCAAGGTCCCGGTGTCGACCTGGGTGACGGAGAAGCTCGAGGAGCAGCTGCGCCAAGAGGAGCTCGATGCGCTGTTCGAGGAGTTCTATCTCGACGTCAACCCGTCGCCGGCCAGCGTCCGCGAGGCCGACGCGGCGTTCGAGCGGCTGACCGGCCGCCGCCCGCGCCGGGGAGCGGCGTGAGCGGCGGGGTCGTGCTCGACGCTGGAGCTTTCATCGCGCTCGAGCGTCGCTCCGAGACGATGGCAGTGCTGGCACGCCGTTTCGCGCGCTCGAAGACCCCGCTCGTCACCTCGGCCGGCGTGGTCGCACAGGTCTGGCGCGGTGGCGGTCGACGGCAGGTGCCGGTCGCCTTCCTGCTGGCGCGCACCGACGTGATCGATCTGTCGGCGCAGGTCGCGCGCACGCTCGGGATGATGCTGGCCACCTCGGGGACCGCCGATGCCGTCGACGCCCACGTCGCGCTGCTCGCGCGTGAGCGCGGCTGGCCCGTGCTGACCTCTGACCCCGCCGACCTGCATGCCATCGACCCGACGCTGACGATCGAGCGGATCTGACCGCCCGCGCGCGTGCCCGGGCGTGGCTGCCTCGGCTACCATGCCCGGCATGCGTATCGCCCGCTATCTCCCCGTCGCCGCCCTGTGCGCCACCCTGCCGTTCATCACCGGCCTCGAGGCATGCCTCGGCCTGTGCGACTTCGAGTCCGACCCGGCCTGCGAAGACCCCGAGCGAGCCCAGGTGCTCGGCACGGTCACGGTGCCGGAGTCGAGCGGCGCGTCCTTCGGCCTGCCGGGCAGCTTCGTGCGCGTCGAGCCGAGCTTCGCGCGCGCGCTCGCCAACGCGGTCGCCGACGAGGTGGCCAAGCTGCCGCCCACCGGCCGGCCGCTGCAGAAGGGCGCGCGTCGACCGCACCAGAGCGACGCCAACCTGGTGCCGAGCGAGAAGACGCGCGTCGAGCATTTCCGTCCCGGCGAGGTGATCGTGCGCGCGCGTGAGCCGGCGCGCGAGCGCAAGGCGGAGCTGTCGCGCGCGCTCGAGTACGAGCTGACGGACGTGTTCGACGAGCCGGTCATGGTGGACGTGCGCCTGTGCGGCACATCGACGCGCTGCCTGGCGGACCTGCGCACCAAGGACGGCAAGCCGCTCGATCTCGAGGCCACCGCCGAGGCGGTGCTGGTGCTGTCACGCTCGCCCTTGCTCCTCTACGCCGAGAAGAACCTGATCCTGCAAGCGGCCGCGCAGCCGAACGACGAGTTCTTCACCATGCAGTGGCACTACGCCGCCATGGACCTGCCGGCGGCGTGGGACGTCACACAGGGCAGCGACGATATCACCGCGGTCGTCATCGACACCGGCATCCTGGTGGCGCACCCCGACCTCGAAGCGCGCGTCACAACGCTCGGCGCCGACCTGATCGATGACCCCGAGGTGGCGCGCGACGGCGATGGCCGCGACGACAACGGCGATGACGACGGCGACGAGGCATGCGGCTCGGGCTGCCACTCGCACCACGGCAGCCACGTCGCCGGCACCATGGGCGCCGCCACCGACAACGGCTCGATGGTGGCTGGCGTCACCTGGGCGGGGCGCTTGATCCCGGCGCGCGCGCTCGGCGCCGGCGGCGGCTCGCTCGCCGACATCGCCGACGCCATCGAATGGGCGGTCGGCAATGACGTCGACGGCGTGTCGCGCAACCCCTACCCGGCCGACGTCATCAACATGTCGCTCGGCGGCTACGGCGAGAGCTCGGCGATGAACGACGCGGTCGCCGACGCGGTGGCCACCGGCTGCATCGTCGTGGTCGCCGCCGGCAACGACGCCACTGACGCCTCCGAGTTCACGCCCGCCAACGCGCCCGACGCCATCACGGTGGCGTCGCACGGCAACACCGGCCCTGATCGCGCGACCGCGAGGAAGGCGAGCTACTCGAACTTCGGCGCCAAGGTCGATGTGGCCGCGCCCGGCGGCGAGCAGAGCGAGGACGTCGACGGCGACGGCCAAAACGACGGCGTGCTGTCGACCGTCGAGGACTACGTCACCTTCTACCAAGGCACTTCGATGGCCTCGCCACACGTGGCCGGCATCGCCATGCTGCTCAAGTCGCTCGATCCGAGCATCGACCAGGAGCAGGCGCGGCAGATCCTGACGTCGACGGCCAGCTCGGATCTCGACTGCCCCGAGGGCTGCGGCGCCGGGCGCGTCTCGGCCGCGCGCGCGGTGCACGCCATCGGCGGCGACCTCGACGGCCCGTTCGTGATCGCGAGCCCCTCGATCGTGCGCGTCGGCCGCGGTCAGCTGGAGACGCCGGTCATCTTCAAGAACATTGGCGCCACCGCGACCGACGTCGCGCTCGACGTCGGCGGCGAGGACCGCGGCTCGTGCCACCTCGATCGCGACGGCGGCAACCTGGCGCCGGACGAGACCGTCATCGGCACCGTCGCCATCGACCGCAACGAGTCGGCCGACGACCGCGGCGAGTGCACCGTCACTGCCACCTTCGGCCAGCAGTCGGCCGAGGCGCGCGTGGTCTGGACCGCCGACGAAGTGCAGGCGCTCACCGTCGTCGACGTCGGCGCCGTGCGTATCGACGGCGACGGCGCGCTCACGGTCGAGCGCTACGTCACCACCAGCGCAGTGCAGCAGTTCGAGTACAAGCTGTTCAACCTGACGCCCGGCGAGTACCTGGTGGTCGGCCTGGTCGACGTCAACGCCGACGGCGACTACGACGACGACGTCGATGCCATCGGCATCTTCCAACCTACCGGCGGCGGCGACGAAGGCTGCACGCAGGCGAGCTGCGGCCGCCTGACGGTCACGGCCGGCCAGACGGTGACCGGCGCGGACTTCACGGTGGCGCCCGGCTTCGGCGGCGGCGACGACGACACCGGAGGCACCGGCGACGGCCAACTGGGCGACGCTTGCACGGATAGCAACCAATGCAGCGGCGGCCTCTACTGCGAGCCCGATTTGCCGGGCGGCTATTGCACCACCGACTGCGCGGGCGACGCCGACTGCCCCGACGGGGGCTTGTGCTTCTCGCTCGCCGCCGCGACCGGTGAGGAGTACACGCTGTGCCTCGAGAGCTGTACCGCGCCGTCGGACTGCCGCACCGGCGAGGGGTATACCTGCGACGCCGACAGCACCTGCTACCCCGGCTGAGGCGACCCGCCCAGCCGTACGCTTGCGCGCCACCCGCGGCTCGCTCGATGTTCCCATGGGGAGTTACCCATGGCCTACCTGCTGCTGCCTCTCGCCGTCGCCCTCAGCCTGCTCGCCAGCGGCGCCGCGCCGGCGGAGCGCGGCACCCCTGCCGCCAACGCCCCGCCCGAGATTGCGGACGTCACGCTCGACGCCACCGAGGATGCGAGCGCGACCATCAACCTCAAGGCCACCGACCCCGACGGCAACACCGTCACCTTCCGCCTGCTCAAGGGCCCGAAGAACGGCGAGGCCTCGCTCACCTCGAGCGGCCAGCTCATCTACACGCCCAAGCCGGACTTCCACGGCGACGACGCCCTGACCTTCGAGGTCACCGACGGCAAGGCCAAGGTCGCCCGCCAGGCGCGCGTCTCCGTCAGCTCGGTGAACGACCGCCCCGTCGCCGCGCCGGTCGAGCTGAAGGGCGCCGAGGACAAGCGCGTCGCCGGTCAGGTGAAGGGCCGGGACGTCGACGGCGATCCGCTGACCTTCGCCGTCGGCAAGGCGCCGGCCCGCGGCGCGGCGGAGGTCGAGGCCGCCACCGGGCGCTTCACCTTCACGCCCGACGCCGATCACCACGGCACCGTGACGTTCATGCTCCGCATGAGCGACGGCACCGTCGACGTCGATGTGCCGGTGACGGTGACGCTCGAGCCGGTCAACGATCCGCCCACCACCGCCGACGACGAGGAGAGCACCCGCGAGGACGTGCCGCTCTCCGCGAAGCTGACGGCGCAAGATCCCGACAAGGACGCGGTGACGTTCTCGGTGGCCGCGCGCCCCGCGCACGGCAGCGTGGAGATCGACGCCGTCAAGGGGAGCTACGTCTATACGCCGGCGCGCGACTTCGCCGGCCCGGACTCGTTCGGCTTCGCGGTCTCGGACGGCAAGCTGAGCGCCAAGGGGCGCATCTCCCTCAACGTGCTGAACGTGAACGACCCGCCTTCGGTGGGGGCGCTCACGCTCGAGGGCTTCGAGGAGAAGCCCATGTCCGGCAGGGTGGTCGCCAAAGACGCCGACGGCGACGCCATTACCTTCAAGATCGCGAGCGACGCCAAGCACGGCGACGCCGAGGTGGACACCGATAGCGGCCTGGTGAGCTACACGCCGGCGGCCGACTTCAACGGCGTCGACAGCTTCGTGGTCGAGGCGAGCGACCTCGCCGGCGGCGTCCCCGCAGTCGTCAAGGTGACGGTCAAGCCGGTCAACGACGCACCGGAGGCAGGCGACGACGTGGCCAAGGGTGATGAAGATCAGCCGATCGTGGGTCGGCTACGCGGCACCGACGTCGACCAGGACAAGCTGCGGTTCACGCTGACCAAGGGCCCCCGGTCGGGCAAGGCCGAGGTCGAGGGCGACGGCTCGTTCCGCTACCAGGCGAACGCGGATTTCCACGGCGAGGACGGCTTCTCCTTCGAGGTGACGGACGGCAGCGCCAAGGCCGCGGGTACAATGCAGCTTCAGGTCAAGCCTGTGAATGACGCGCCGAAGACCGGCGACGTCGCCGTCGCCGGCGCCGAGGACAGCGGCGTCAAGGGCCGCGTGGTAGGCAGCGACATCGACAAGGACGCGCTCGAGTACGTCGTGGCCAAGCAGGGGAGCAAGGGGACCGCGACCATCGACGAAGCCAGCGGCACCTTCCTCTACACGCCCAACGTCAACGAGCACGGCAGCGACCAGTTCACCGTCCAGGTCGGCGATGGCCACGCCAAGGCCGAAGCCGTCGTCCGCGTCGCGGTCGCGCCCGTGAACGACGCGCCCGTCGCGCAAGCCGCCGAAGCCGGCGGCGAGGAGGATCACCCGATGCAAGGTGACGTGGTCGCCTCCGACGTCGACGGCGATGCGCTGACCTTCCGCGTGCTCACGCCGCCGAAGCGCGGCGCCCTCGATCTCGACGCGCGGGCCGGCACGTGGCGTTTCACGCCGCGCGCCGACGAGAACGGCGCGGACGGCTTCCGCTTCGAAGCCAGCGACGGCAAGCTGCGCGCCGCCGCCGACGTCAAGCTGACGCTGGCCGCGGTGAACGACGCTCCCGTGGTCGGTGACGTCGCGCTCTCCACCAGCGAGGAGCATGCGGTGAGCGCGTCGGTGCCGGCCAACGACGTCGACCGGGACAAGCTCACGTGGTCGCAGGGGCTGCCGCCCAAGAAGGGCACGCTGGCGGTCGACGCCGCCACCGGCCGCATCAGCTACACGCCCAACCTCAACGAGAACGGCGAGGATAGCTGCGTGGTGGAGGTGGCGGACGGCGTCACCAAAAGCTCCGCCAAGGTCACCATCACCATCGCGGCGGTCAACGATGCGCCGGTGGCCGCTGCAGGGATGGCCAACGGCGTAGAGGACAACCCGGTGCGCGGCGTCCTGGTGGCGACCGACGTCGACAAGGACGCGTTGACCTTCAAGCTCGCGGCGCCGGCGCGCCTCGGCGCCGTGCAGATCGAGCCGGCCGGCACCTGGAGCTACACGCCGCGCGCCGACGAGAACGGCCAGGATGCCTTCCGCTTCGAGGTGACGGACGGCGCCCTCAAGCACGTCGCCGAGGTCAAGCTCGCCATCGCGGCGGTCAACGACGCGCCCAAGGCGCCGGACGTCACCCTCACCACCGCAGAGGACAAGGATGCTGCCGGCAAGATCAGCGCCGGCGACGTCGACAAGGACGTGCTCAGCTATCGCGTGCAGGCGGCGGGCAAGCTCGGCACCGTGTCCATCGACGACGCGACCGGCGCGTTTCGCTACGCGCCGCTGCGCGACCGCAGCGGGCTCGATCGCTTCACCATCGCGGTCACCGACGGCCTGATCGTCAGCGAGGCGGGCGTCACCGTCGAGGTGACGCCGGCGCCCGACGCGCCGGTGGTGGATCCCCGCGCCGTCGAGACCGCCGAGGACGAGCCGGTGTCGGTGGAGCTTCGTGCGGTCGATGCCGACGGCGAGCCCACGACCTTCACCATCGTCACGCCGTCCGCGCTCGGCGCCGTCGAGCTCGGGCCCGACGGGCGCACGCTGCGCTTCACGCCCGCCGCCGACGTGCACGGCGAAGATCGCATGGTGGTGGAGGCGCAAGACGGCAAGCACCGCGTGCGTGCCACGCTGCCCGTGCGCGTGGCGGCGAAGAACGACGCGCCCACGCTCGACGCCGCCAGCGCCCAGACGCCGGAGGAGACTGCCGTGCTGGTCGCGCTCGTGTCGCACGACAAGGACGGCGATGCGGTGCAGCTCGCGCTCGGCGGCAAGTCCGCCACCGGTGTGACGCTCGACGGCCACCTGCTGCGCGTGGCGCCACCGCTCGACTTCGTCGGCGTTCTCAACGTCGTGGTGACGCCGAGCGACGCCACGGGCCCCGGCGCAGCCCTGACGGTGCCGATCACGGTGGTCAACGTGAACGACCCGCCCGTGCTCAAGGACCTCGTGCTCAAGGTAGAGCCGGGCAAGGGTGCCGTCGGCGCGCTCCAGGCGACTGACGCCGACGCCGGCGACGAGCTGACGTACTCGCTCGCGGTGCCGGCGCGCCTTGGCACCGTCACGCTCGACGATCCCCGCGCCGGCAAGTTCAGCTACGCGGCGAACGCCGGCGCCAAGGGGGAGGACAGCTTCCGCATCCGCGTGCGCGACAAGGCAGGCGCAGGCGCCACCGCAACCGTGCGCGTCACGCTGGCAGCACCGCCCGCACCAGCACCGCCAGCCACTGGCGCACCACCGCCCGCGCGCCCACGGTGACGCGCGGCGCGGCGATCAGCGATCGTCGACGTCGGTCTTCTCGACGATGTCGCGCTCCTCGATGTCGGTCTCCTCGTCGGTCTCGCCGCCAAAGCGCGACAGGTGCGGCGCGGTCGGCTTGATCGGCTGGTGATCGAGCAGGAATTCGGTGGGCCCGATGGGCGACGGCAACGCGTCGCGCTCGAAGACGTTCGGCCGCGGCGGCGGCGCCTCGAAGCCAAAGTCGCCGGCCGCCGGTGGGCGCACCACCGGCGGCGGCACCAGGTCGACCAGCGGATCGGCGGGCCGCGAGGCGCGCGGTCGCTGGCGCGGATCGGACAGCACCGCCTCGCGCGCGAAGATGTTGGCCTCGACGCGCGCGATGACGGGGCGCGACGACTCCTCGGGGCTGGCGGAGGTACGCACCGTGCCGCGCCCACCGTCGACCAACAGGCGCGTGCCGTCGTGGAAGGCCGCCGTGGCTGCAGGCGCGTCGACCACGCAGGGCACGCGCAGCGCGCGCAGCACGTAGGCGGCCGGGCCCCAGACGGTGCCGCGCTCCGCGACCACGGCCTTGGCTACCAAGAGCAGTGGCAGGTCGCGCAACGTCGCACTCCTCACCACCACGACACCGGCGGGAACGGCCGGCGCTGCCGGACGAAGCGGGTTGCCGTCGAGCAGCACGCTGTCGTCGCTGACGATGCCGGCGGCCACCGACCGCCCCGACAGCTCGCTGAAGGCGCCCGGCGACGTCAGCACCGGCGGCTCCCGCTCGTCCTCGTCGAGCAGCGAGGTGGCGACCACGCCGCGCGTCTCGACGCGCCGAGGCAGGCCGGAGGGCCGCGCGGTGGCTTGCCGCCTTCGCGCGGCCACCAGCGGGCGCCCGTCACCGTCGACGCCGGTGCCGCGCACCAGGCCCGCGATCTCGGCGCCGTCGAGGAACAGCACGTCGCTCGGCAGCTCGAGCAAGCCGTGCTCGAACAGGCGATCACCGATGGCGAGCGCGCATGCGCGCAGTTGCGCCACCACGCGCTCGGTCGGCACCCACAGCAGCGCCGCGGCGCGCCCGTGTCGGCGCACGCCCACGACCGCGGCCTCGAGGCGCCGACGCGTTGAACCCTTGAGCGTGCCGGCCTTGGCCATCTGCTCGATGGCGTACTCGGCCTTCTTGCAGGCGCCCGCCGCCGAGCGCGCCAGCGCCTCGAGGCGCTCGACGCTGGCCGCGCTGTCGAGCAAGCGCTCGACCGTCTCGAGCACCGCCGCCGGTCGCTCGTGCAGCCGCGGTGCCTCGAGGGCCAGGTCGCCGCCGCACGTCGCTGCCGGGGTGCGCAGCAGCTTGAGCAGCTCCTCCGACAGGCGACGCCCGTCGTCGTCGAGCGTGCCGGTGTCGTGCAGCAGGCGCTCGGCCAGCGCCTCCAGGCGCCCGTGGTGCTCCCCGAAAAGCGCGCGCAGCGCCGGGCTCGCGCGCACCAACTCGGTGAGGGCATAGGCGCGCGTGGTGCCGTCGAGCAGCTCCTCGGGGGCGTCGCCGCCGAGCAGGTCGACCACCAGCCACGGGCTGTCCTTGATCTCGCACTCGCCGACCGCGGCGCCGAGCTCCACCTGGAATAGCGCGGCCGCCAAGCCCGAGAGCGCGAAGCCGGCGACGCACTTTGACAGCGTGTCCTCGAGCACATCGAACGCGTCCATCAGCGCGTCCGGGTCTTTCTTGCCAAAGGGCTCAGCGCCGAAGTTGCCGAGCGTCTCGTCGATGTCGGCGCGGAAACGCTCGCCTTCGCTGGTGGCAAGCTCCGCGATGCGCTCGAGCTGCGCCGGCCACCGTCCCTCATCGAGCTTCTGGCGCTGGCGCTGCCAGAAGCCGGGCGGCGGCGCCTTGCGCGGCACCAGCTCGGCCTGCCCGGTGGCCTCGGCCAGCGCCACGCGCGCCTTGTCGGAGAACGGCAGCAGGTCGAGCAGCGCGGTCACCACCTCGACGTTGGCGTACAAGCGCCCGCCCACCAGGCCGACCACGCGCGGCAGTTGCGGCCGCACCTCCTCGAGCAGCACGCCCTTGATGCCGAGGATGCGGCCGGCGCGCTCGATGCCCCGCGCGCTCGCTTTCTGCCACACCGAAAAGGTGAGCGGCGTCGGGCTGACCAGGAGCCCCGCCGGCAGCAGCCGATCGTCCCACGTGCGCGCGCGATCGCTCGAGACCCGCTCGACCGGCACGAACAACGGCTCCGCGTCGAGCACGTAGAGCAGGCGCCCAGCGAAGGCCCAGCTCATCACTTGCGGCTTGCCGAAAGCCGCCTCGAGGCGCAGCGCCTCTCTCGCGATCATGCGCGCCTGCACCGGCGAGAAACAGGCCTCGCGCTTCTGCGTCTCGGTGAGCGGCTGCATGCGCGCGGCGCGCGCCACGGTGCCGTCGGGGCGCGGCGCCGGTTCGTCGAGGCGCAGCGCCTCGGTCTTGGCGCCCACCTCGGTGTCGGCGCGGGCGTCGTCGGCGATGCCGTCGGCCGCAAGCGCGGGCCGCTCGAGGCGCACCACATCGACGGGGATGCGCGGGTTGCCGTCTTTGCCGCCGATGCCACCCGCCAGGCCCCAACAGCCACGCACCACGGCGCGCGGCACACGAGCAGCGCCCATCGACGACACCTCGTCGCCCGGTCGCTTCAGGTCGATGGAGACGCAGGTGCCGCTCGACTCCGACTGCACCATGCGCTGCACCACCACCGCGATGCGCATGCCGAGCGGCGCCAGCCCGGCGGCGTCGCGCACGCCGAGGGTGCGCGGGTGGAAGGCGAGCGCCATGATGCGCAGTACGGCCTCTTCGAGCTGGTCCTTGCCCTTGACGCCGAGCGCGGCGTCGAGCGCGCCCGCCACCGCCGCGGCCCCGAGCGACTCGCCGACGACGCTGGCGCGCACCACCAGGATGTCCTCCTCGGCGAACGCGCTCAGCAACTCCTGCAGCGCGATGCGCACCGCGACCGGCAGCGGCTGGCGCAACACCGCCTTGACGATGGCGTCGCCGTGGCCGAGGCGCGCCGCCTCGTCGGGCAGGCCGTCGCGCGCGGCCGCGCCGATGACCGCGTGCACCTCGGACTGCGCCATGTGGGCGTCGAACGCCTCGGCGGTCAGGATGCCGAAGCGGGGCACACGCACCTTGAGCGCCAGCAACTGCGCCATGCCGCGCGCCTTGACGCCGACCAGCTCGGGCGGGGGCGCCACCGCGCCCAGCTCGCGGGGCAGAATGACCAGGGGCGCTCGTCCGCTCACGACGGCAGAGCTACCTTGCGCCGAGCGGTTGCGCTAGAGACGCGACAGGATGACGACGCCCGCCGAAGCCCTGGAGGCGATCAAGGCCGCTGAAGCCGGCGGCGACCCCGACCTCCTCGAGGCGGCGCGCAAGGCGTACCTCGAGGTCGACGACGCGGGCGCCACCGCCGCCGACGTGCGTTATCGCCTCGGCTTGATGCGCCTGTTCCGCCACCAGGACCTGGCCGGCGCGCTCGAGCTGTTCAAGCTCGCAGCCAACGAGCGCGGCGCGCCGGTCTCGCCCGAGGCGCGCGTCAGCCTGGCGCTGTTGCTCCACGGGCAGAAGAAGACCAAGCAGGCCATCTTCGAGCTGAAGAAGCTGCTCCCCGAAGGGGTGCGCCCGTCGATCCACAGCGCGCAAGGGCTCGACTTTCTAGCGCTGTTGTTGCGCGAGTCGCAGGCGCCCACCAACGAGGTGATGGCCTGCGATCGCCAGCGCCTGGAGCACCTCGGCGCGCTCGCCGCCGGCGCCGCCGATCCGGTCGAGCGCGCCCACTTCATGCTGCGCATCGCCGCCGCACATGCCGACGGTGCCAGCGCGGCCGACTTCGCGCTCGCCAGGAAGAAGCTCGACGAGATCCTCAAGCTCGGCGCCGGCGCCGGCGAGAGCGCGCTCGGCGCCGCGCGCGCGGCGCTCAAGACGCTGCCGCGCTGATTGCGTGGCAGAAGATCAAACGAGCCGTGCACCTCGAGCACCTCACCTGTGACGGGCTCAGGAACCTGGTCGAGGTCGAGCTCGCGCCGCATCGCCGGCTGACGTTGCTGGTCGGCGACAACGGCCAGGGCAAGACCAACCTGCTCGAAGCCGTGCACCTGGCGGCCTCGCTGCGGCCGCTCAAGCCGCTCGAGCGCCAACGAGAGCTGCTGGGCGAGGGCCGCGAGCGCGCCGTGGTGCGCGCCCGCTTCCAGGCCGAGGGGCCGCTGCCGGTGGAGGTGATCGTCGAGGCCAGCGGCAAGCGCGCCACCATCGGCGGCAAGGCGGTCAGGGACGCGAGCGAGCTGTGGCGCCAGCTCGGCGTGGTCGCCTTCCTGCCCGACGAGAACGCGCTGGTGCGCGGCGGGCCCGAGCTGCGCCGCCGCATGCTCGATCGGGTGGCGTTCTCGCTCGACCCGGGTTTCGCGACGCTCGCGCGCCGCTTCGACGAGGCGCTCGAGCGCAGGAACCGGGTGCTCAAGGCTCCTGTCGTCGACCATGAGCTCTTGCACAGCTACGACCAACCGTTCGCGGAGGCCGCGGTCGCGCTCGCGTTGGCGCGCGCCGCGGCAGCAGCTCGTCTCGGGCCGCGCTTCGCGCACGAGGCGCGCGCCATCGGCGGCGACGAGCTTGACGCAGGCCTGCGCTACCAGTGTGCGCTCGACGACACGATGGGGGACGAGTCGGGCGGGAGGAGCGCTGCCGAGCTGATCGCGCGCATGCCGGCGCTGCTAGCGGGCGCGAGAGAGCAGGACCTGCGCCGACGCACCACCACGGTCGGCCCCCACCACGACGACGTCGCCATCCTCAAGGCCGACCGGCGCGCGCGCTTCCTGGCGTCGCAGGGCGAGGCGCGCGCGCTGGTGTTGGCGCTCAAGCTCGCGCAGGTGCGCTTGGTGGCCGAGGTGCGCGGCGCCGGCCCGCTGCTGCTGCTCGACGACGTCGCCGGCGAGCTCGATCCGGCGCGCGCGGCGCGCCTGTTCGCCGCCGTCGACGAGACCGGCGCCCAGACCTTCGTCACCGCCACCCACGCCGCCGCGGTGCCCGTGCTGGGCGATGCGCTCGTGCTCCAGGTGCGCGCGGGGCGCGTCGTGCAGGAGGCTGTGCCATGACCGAGCGCAAGGTCGAGCTGGAGCTCGGCCTCGAGGACGCCGACGACGTCGAGGCGCTGCGCCTCGCCGCCGCGCGCGTCACCAAGCAGCGCCCCGCTGACCTGCAGCACGTGCACGTGGTGCGCCGTAGCATCGACGCGCGCCGCGGCCGTGTGCGCTTTCATGTCGTGGTCTCGCTCGATCCGCCGCGCGCCCTCGATGAGCTCGGAAAGCCGTGGCCGGTGGCGGTGCGCGCGCCGGCGCGCGTGCTCGTCGTTGGCGACGGCCCCGCGGGCTTGTTCTGCGCCTGGGAGCTCGCGCGCGCCGGAGTCGCCTCTGTGGTGCTCGACCGCGGCAAGACGGTGCAGCCGCGCCGCGTCGACCTGAAGGGACTGAACCGCCACGGCGTCGTCGATCCCGACAGCAACTACTGCTTCGGCGAGGGCGGCGCCGGCACCTACTCGGACGGCAAGCTGTACACGCGCGCTACCAAGCGCGGCGACGTGCGCGACGTGCTCGAGGTGCTGACGCTGTGCGGCGCGCCGCACGACATCCTGATCGACGCGCGCCCGCACATCGGCTCGAACCTGCTGCCCAAGGTGATCACGTCGCTGCGCGAACGCCTCGAGGCCTGCGGCGTGCAGTTCCGCTTTGGCGCGCGCGTCGTCGATCTCGACGTGCAGGGCGGCGCCGTGCGCGCGGCGCGGCTGGCGGACGGCGATGAGCTGCCCTGCGACGCGCTCGTGCTCGCCACCGGCCACTCGGCGCGCGACGTCTACCGCATGCTGCACGCACGCGGCGCGCGCCTCGAGGCCAAGGGGCTCGCCGTCGGCGTGCGCATCGAGCACCCGCAGGCCTTCATCAATCGTCTGCAGTACGGCGCCCACGCCGACCACCCGAGGTTGCCGAACGCCGCCTACCGCATCGTCGAGCAGGTGGACGGGCGTGGCGTGTTCTCCTTCTGCATGTGCCCGGGGGGCTTCATCGTCCCGGCCGCCACCGAGCCGACCGGCCTGGTGGTGAACGGCATGAGCTTGAAGCGCCGCGACTCGCCGTACGCGAACTCGGGGCTAGTGGTGGCGGTGGAGCTCGAGGACGCGGCGCGCGCCGGCCACACCGGGCCGTTCGCGCTACTCGAGGTGCAGCGCAAGATCGAGGAGGCGGCGCTCGCGGCCGGCGGCGGCAAGCTGCGCGCGCCGGCGTGCCGCGCCGCCGACTTCACGGCGGGCCACACATCGTCGACGCTGCCGACCACGAGCTACCAGCCCGGCGTCGCCGCCGCGGACCTCGCCGCAGTGCTCGACGCCTCGGGTGTCGCCATCGCGCACCGCCTACGGCGCGCGCTCGCCGCCTTCGAGCGCACCATGCCGGGCTACGCCGGTGCCGACGCGCTGCTGGTAGGCGTCGAGACGCGCACCAGCGCGCCCGTGCGCGTGGCGCGCGCTCCGGTCTCGCTCGAGTCCATCGACGTGGCCGGCCTCTACCCGGCGGGCGAGGGTGCGGGCTACGCCGGGGGTATCGTGAGCGCCGCGCTCGACGGCCAGCGCGTGGCGCGCGCCATCCTGGCGACGTTGGTCACCCGAACGAGATGACCTGCTGTCCGGGCGGCAGCACCTTCACCGGCTGGATGGCCATGACCTTCATGAACACGCGCAGCAGGAACGGGTCGAACTTGTACTGCATGTCGCTCATCATCAAGGTGAGCGCGACTTCGGGGCCATAGGACTCGCGGAACGGCCGCGCCGAGGTGAGCGCGTCGTAGGTGGCGGCGACGTTGATGACGCTGCCGTACACGCCCAGCTCCACCTTCGGCAGCATCAGCTTGACGTTGCCGTCCTTGTCCTTCATGGGCACGCTGTAGTCGACCTTGGCCTCGTAGGACGCGATGATGCGCTTGGTCATGCCCATGTCGAGGCTGCGCCCCTTGAGCAGCGTCTTCACGGTGTGCAGCGGGAACAGATCGATGCGCCGGCGCTCGTCCTTGGTGAGCTGACGACGTTTGTTGAGGATGCCCGGATCGATCTCGGCCATGCCGATATCGTGGAACAGCGCCGCCATGCCGAGCTCGTGCATCTGCGTGCGCGACAGGCCGAGCTCCTGCCCGAACACGATGGCGATCTGCATGGTGTTGACGGAGTGGAACAGCAGGTACTCGTCCACGCTGCGCGTGGTGGTCATGCCGAGGAAGTGCGAGCGCTGCTCGGCCGCGATGTCGACGAAGTCCTGCACCAGGCGCTGGGCGGGCTGCATCGAGGGCAATTGACCGCCGCTCTGCAGTCGCTCGATGAACTTGCGCATGTAGTAGATGGTGCGGGCATAGATCGTGAGCGCGTATTTCTTTCGGTCGACTTTGCGCTCCGACTCGATGGCGTTGTCCTCCATCTTGTCGAGCTGATCGCGGATCTTGGCGAACTTGCCTACCTTGATGTTGAGCAGCTTCTTGCCCTGGACGCCGTCCTCCTCGACCGAGGATTCGTTCCTCGGCGAGAAGATCCAGATGAAGTCCTTCAGCTCTTGCAGTTGCACCGGGCGCGCGACGTTGAAGCCGCCGACGTCGCGCGTCTTGAACTCCTCCGTGAGGAAGCGCACGTTGTCGAGCGAGGCGAAGTCGAGCTGGAGCTGCTTGTTGTTGACGTAGACCGTGGTGCCGCACGCTTGGAGCTGGTACAGGCCGTCGACCGCGACGATGGTGTTGATGGCCGTCCGCAGGTTCTCGAACGGCTGCACGAAGATGTCGTTGTCGGGGTCGTACATCTTCACGTTGCGCACCAGCATGTACAACGTGGAGATCGTCTGACGGCCGAGCTGTTGCAGCTTGGTGTCGCGGCCGCGCTGCACGCCCGGCTGCTGCGCCGCCTTCTTCAGGTCGACCTGGCCAATCGCTGCGCCCTTCTTGTCCGACGTCATCGCAGCGTCCCGTTTAGCTGCCGAGCAGCTTGGCCTTGACGTTGATGGCAGCGGCGCGCGCGGCCTCGCACACGTCCTTGTTGTGGCGTTTCAGATCCTGCGCCACCTGCGCCAGCATCTGCAAGCCCACGATGGACGGCGCCGCCTCGAGGCCGCCGATGGCCAGGAGCTTCATGTCGTCGACGCGCTTCTTGGCGAACATGCCGCTCTTCTGGTCGAAGATGTCCTTCAGGAATTGGTCGGTCTGGGGGGCGTGCATCATCACCACCGAGGCGAACAGCGCCTTCTTCTCGGGGTCGGACGCTTTCTCGAAAGCCTCCGATTCGATGATGCCCAACAGCAAGCTCGCGCCCTTGTCGGCGGGGAAGTTCGGCAGCATGCGCGCCGCCTGGGAGCGCATCTGCGCGTCGGGGTGCTGCTTGATGACGCGCGCGATGTAGTCGAAGCACTCGTCGCCGCCGCTTCGGCCGATGACGGCGAGCGTCTCGAGCCGCAGGATGGCGTTCGGGTGCTCGAGCACGGTGGCGAAGATCTGGAACTTGTTCTGCGGGTTCACCTTGTCGATCACGTAGATCATGTCCTTGACCAGGTTCGACGACGGGTGCGTCAAACGCTGGGCGAAGGTGTCGACATAAGCGCCGCCGATGGCCGCGAGCACGTCGCAGACCAAGCGGCGGTTGGGCAGCAGTTGCAGGGTCTCCAGCATGTCGATCAGTGAGGGGATGGCGTCGACGCCGAGCGCATACAGGTAATTCCTCACGCCGTCGGCGTCTTTGGCGATACCCGAGTTGAGGATGTTGCCTATGGCCTGCACGCGCTGGCTCTCGCCCATGCGGCCGACGAAACGAAGCTCGCAGCGCTGTACCAGGTCGCGCGTCGTCTGCTTGGAGTTCGGCTTCTGGCCGGCGTGGTGAAAACGCTCTCGGATCTGTTGGATGGCGCTGAAGTTCTCGGACAGGAGCAACGCGTCGAGCAACTGCACGAAGGCCTCGGCCACGTCCTCGAAGTTCTCCTCGGAGGTATCGAGCTCGAGCAACTGGAACAGCACCACCACCATCTTCGACAGGTGGCGCGCCTCTTCACGGCCGAGCATCTGCTGGATGCGCGCCTTGTCGCCCGGCGTGGCGGTGACGCCCTGGATGACGTTGCCGCGCATCTGGTCGACGTTCTCGAGCTGCATGTCGAGGTCTTCCGAGTTGACCCGCGCAAAGCGCAGGTAGTCGTCGGAGTTCGACTGCAACTGCCGGTACAGGTAGGCGACGACCTTCTCGACCTCGATCTCAACGTCCTCCAGCTCCTCGTCGGCAAGGACCTTGAAGCCCTCCACGACGATGTACTCGATGCACTCGAGCTCGGCCTTCCAGAGCTGCGTGATGATGTCCTCGCCGCGGTTCTTGCGCTCGGCCTCGTTGGCGCCGAAACACAGCAGGAAGAACTTGAGCACCTCTTCGGCGGTGACGCCGTTCTTGAAGATGAGCAGCCGAATGCCCGCCTGCCAGAGCGGGTAGATCAGGTTGGCCTCGCGCCCGTCGTCCTCGAAGACGACGTGCTGCCCGAGCTTGTAGGCGACCGGGTCGAGCTTGAGCTGGATCATGCTGTGGCGCGCCAGCAGCTCTTGCAGACCCTTGACGAACGGCTCCAGGTACTCGGGGTAGCGCTCGGTGTTGTGCCGGTAGAGCTGGATGTTCTTGAGGCCCTTGCGCAGGCGCTCGAACACCGGGCGCGCCTCGTCGGCGAGTCCCTTGTTCTTGTCCACTCCCGCTGAGGTGCCTTCCGCGACCATCGCCGTGCAATCTACCAGGAATTACCTGATGGTCTTGGTCTTGATGCGCCAACCGCCGCTCGGCCTCTTCTCCCACTCGAGAATGACGCTGAGCGCCTTCCCCTCCGGGATGACCACCTGCAACGAGTCCGACAGGCCAAGCTCCGGGTTCGACAAGACCAGCGTCTGCCGACCGGAAGGCACCTTCTGATTGGTGAAGATGGTGGCGCCGAGGCTGCCGCCGCCTTGGAGGCGCACGTTGACCCAGGGGGTGGAGCGCATGTTGAGGAAGCCGGGGTCGGCCGTGCGCGGCCGCACCGGATCGGGGGGACGGCGCTTGGTCGCCGCCGCCAGCGTCTCGTCGAGCCTCACCCCCTGGCCGGCAACCGCGTGCAAGACACGCGTGATCGGCTCGTACCCGTCCAGCTCGAGGCGGACCTCGACGTCCTGCTCGGGGGTGATGAGCGCTCGCTCCTTGAACGGGGTCTCGCCCTTGAGCACGCCTGCCACCCGCACCTTGGCGCGAGCCGGCGCGCTCTTGATCTCGAGGGGCACCTTGGCGAGCAGCCGCAGCGTCCGCTCTTCGCCGGGCTCGAGCGTGACCTCCAGCGCCACCGGCGACTGGTCGGGGAACTGGGCGGTCACCTTCATCGGCCCGGCCTGGTGCTCGAACGTCACGGGCGACTTGCCGACCACTCGATCGTCGTCGGACAGGATGGCGACACCGGGCGGCTCGGTCTCCACGCGCACCTTGGCGACGGCCTGGTGAGGAGGCGCCGGGTCGGGCGGGCTCGGGACATCGCCGCCACCGCCCGCGTCGACGACCACCGCCGATCCCGCCTGCTCGCCACCTCCGGTGGCGAGCATCACCGACACCACGCCGAGCACGAGCGCGGCGGCCACGCCGGCAGCGATGGGCAGCAGCCGGTTGGAGCGCGGCAGCACCACGGGCTCGGACTCCTCCTTCGCCGGCGGCTGCAGCGCCGCGAGCACCGCGTCGCGCGGCAAGCTGACCGTCTGCTGCTCCTCCTCGATGGCGGCCGCCTCCGACTCCCCGTCCGGCGGGGGCTCGCCGGTCTGATCGACCTCGGCCGAAGACTCGGTGCGAGGGTCGGCGCGCCGTTGGGTGGTTTCGGCGGGCGCGGCGCCACGCACAGGCAGGCGTCGCTCCGGGCTCGACATCACGGTCTCGGCCGAGTTGAGCGACGGCGTCGCCGAGGTGGCCTCGCCGGGGCTGGTGGCCGGCGCGTTCTTCAGGCGCGCGGTGGCGCCCTCAGGGCTCGACAGCTCGTCCCTGGTGCTCACAACCAGCTCGCCCGCGTGCTGCTCGAACCAGCGCTGCAAGTGCAGGCGAGGATCACCACGGAAGTGCGTGGCGAGCCAGGAGTCGAGGGCCTCGGCAAAGTCGGACGCCGAGGAGAAGCGCTCCTCGCGCTTGCGCGCCAGCGCCTTGGCGCAGATGGCGTCCAGCTCGGCGTCGATCTCCTTGTTGATCGTCGAGGGCGCGGCCACCGTCTCGGTGGTGATGCGCTGCATGATCAGCAAGTCGGACTTCTCGCGGAACAGCCGCCGGCGCGTCAGCAACTCGTAGAGCACGATGCCGAGCGCGAACACGTCGGTGCGACGATCGACGGCCTCGCCCAGGCATTGCTCGGGCGACATGTACGCGACCTTGCCCTTGATGATGCCGGTGCGCGTCTTGGTCTGTTGGTTCGACGCCTTGGCGACGCCGAAGTCGGTCACCTTGACGTCGCCGTGGCGCGACACCAGCAGGTTCTGCGGCGAGATGTCGCGGTGGACGATGGAGAGCGGCGTGTCCGTCTCCGGGTCGTTGACCTCGTGCGCGTAGTGCAGGCCGTCCGCCGCGCGCGCAACGGTCTGCACACACAGCTCGACGGGCAACGCGGCGCGCTGGCGCAGCGAGTGGGCGAACAACGCGCCCAGGTGCGGACCGTCGACGAATTCCATGGCGATGTAGTAGCTGTGGTCGACCTCGCCGAGGTTGAACACCTGCACGATATTCGGGTGGTTGAGCTTGGCGGCCAGGCGCGCCTCGTCGAGGAACATGCGCACGAAATCGGGGCGCACGGCCAGTTGCGGCAGCATGCGCTTGACCACCACCATGCGAGACAAGCCGGCGACGCCGTCGTGACGCGCGAGATAGATCTCGGCCATACCGCCGGTGGCGATAAGCCGGAGCAGCTCGTAGTCGCCGTAACGCTCGCTCACGCCACCCGTCTCACCGTGCACCCACCGACACCACTGCCTGCGCCGGCGCGAGGCCGTGCAAGCGCCGACCGGCGCGGCGCCAAGGAGGCGCACGCCAGCGGCAGGCGCGACCCCGAGATCGCGCGGATCATCGCCACCACCTTAGCGCAGCGCGCCAACCCCCCGAAACTTCGAGTCGGTCGGGCGTCCCACGGCGGACGCGGGGAGGCCGACCTCCGCGCACACCAGCGTACCGCCGGGCTCGACGCGCGGCCCGCCCCTGCGGTATCGAGGAGCACCTCCCGGGACCGTCGTGCGCCCATCGCCGCTGCTCGCCATGCTCGCCTGTCTGGCCCTTGCGCTGGCGCTGGCGCGCTGCGCCGGCTGCGCCGAGGAGTGCCAGGGCCAGCTCCAGGGGTCGCAGGGGTGCCCGTGCCAAACCGACCAGGACTGCACCACCGTTGGGGCGGTGCTGCTGTGCGCGGCCGGGACCTGCGCGGCCGGCGACCCGCCCGACACGCACGGCGATGACGACTGCGAGGTCGACGCCGACTGCACCGAGGGCGCGGCCTGCGCCGCCGACGGCACCTGTCAGCCGGCGCCGGCGTGTCAGCGCATCGGTGTCGGCGAGCTCGCCACGCGTGCGCTCGTCGCCGGCCAGCCGGAGGTCTCGACCGCCGTGGTCACGCCGAGCGACATCGCGGGCGCGCCGCAGGCGGACTGCGGCGTCAACCTCGCCGTGCTCGCTCCGGCGATGACCGCCACCGGCTACTTCTCGCGCGACGGCGAGCTGACCGCCGACGGTTGCACCGGCCAGTGGTTTGCGGCGCACCGCGCCGGCTTCCTCGTGTGCGGCGCCGATGCCGTCGCGCTGTCGGCCCCCGGTGTCGCCACCTGCATCGGCACGGAGTGCGACGCGCCGGGTTGCCGCGAGGTCGGCGGCAACGTGGGGGTGTGCCCGTGATCGCCGTCGCGTGGCTCGCTGCGTTGCAGCTCGCCGGCGCCGACGCCGCGCTCGAGCGCTGCCGCCAGCTCGACCGCGAGTTCGACACCAAGAACATGCCCAAGCCCTGTCAGGCCGCCGCAGACGACGCGAGCGCCACGGTGGCCGAGCGCGTCGAGGCGCTGCGCCTGCTCGCGTTCGCGCATGTGCTGAACGGCGACGAGGCGCTCGCCGAGCCGGCCTTCCTGCGCATGCTGGTGTTGTCGCCCACGTCGGTGCTGCCTGCCGACGCGGGCCCCCAGTTCCGCAAGGCCTTCGCCGCGGCGCGCAGCCGTTTCGACACCGAGGGCGCCGTCACCACGTCCTTCACGGCCCCCTTGGTCGACGGCGCGAAGCGCGCGCCGATAGCGCTCCAGGTCGACGTCGCCGATCGGCTCGGCCGGGTGGCGTCCGCGCGCGTACTCTCGACGGTGGCGGGCGCCAGCGCGCCGCTCGAGGAGCGCATGGTGAAGAGCGAGCTCGGCGCCGGACAGGTGCGCTTCACCGGCACGGTGCCGGAGCCGCCCGGCCCCTCCGCCTACTCGCTCGGCTACCAGGTGGTGCTCGACGGCTGGGACGGCGCGCCCGTGCCGCTGCCGGCGCCGCTCGCCGGCACGGTGGCGCGCGACGCCGCGTCGGTGGTGCCGCCCATCGGCGAGGGCGGCGAGCTGCCGTGGGGCTGGATCATCGGCGGCGGTGCGGCCTCGGTCGCGCTGGTCGCCGCCACCGGCGGCGGCATCGCCTGGTGCTTCGTCGCGGGCCCGTGCCGACAGCAGAGCGCGTGGGTGCGCGTGCAGCTCGTGCAGGGAGCGGCTCCGTGATGCAGCGAGCACGCCACACGGGCTGCGCGTTGCTCGCGCTCGTCGCGGTCGCCGGCTGCCAGGGCGCGATCCGGAGTGGCGACGGCCCGCTCTCGTTGGCGGCAGTCGATCCCGACCTGCTCGAGAACGCCCGCATGCTGGTGTTCTCGTTCTCGAGCACGAGGAGCTGCGACGAGCTGGTCGATCGCTCGCCCGCGGCCATCGGCGAGGCGCTGTCGGGCGAGAACGTGCCGCTGCAGCCGGTCGACAACGACGGCGACGTCAGCCACGTGTTCGGCGACGTGCCCGCCGACGTGCCCGTGGCGTTCCTGGTGCTCGCCTCGGCCGCCAGCCACGACGAGATCGGCCAGCGCATCGAGCTCGCCGACCTGAGCGGCACCGTGTTCGCGCTTGCCTGCCGTGATCACCGCGCCACCGGCGGCACGCGCGTCGACCTGCCGCTGACGCTGTTTCCCGTGGGCCTGCGCTGACCGCGTCGGAGCGAGCGTGCGTGCCGTCGCCACCCTGTCGCTGCTGCTTGCCGCCGCACCCGCGCTCGCCCAGCTCGAGCCGCAGCCGCGCCCCGACGACGAGGCGCTGCCGCCGCCGCCGCTGCCGCCGCCCGAGCTCGAGCATGGCCCCGAGCTGATCGCGGGCGCCGATCCGATCTACCCGGAAGAAGCGCGCGCCGCCGGTCGCGCCGGCGACGTGGTGCTGCGCATCGTCATCGACGAGGAGGGCCTGGTCGAGCGCCTCGACGTGCAGCAGAGCGCCGGCACCGACCTCGACTGGGCGGCGATGGGCGCCGCCACCAACTTCCTGTTCGCGCCCGCGACCTTCTGTGTCTACCAGCGCTCCGCCGACCCCGAAGCGCCGCGCGACGCGCCCCCGATCAGGAGCTGCGGGCAGCCGGGCACGGTGGCCATCGACTACAAGACCACCTTCCAGATCACCGAGCAGCAGGTCGAGGTGCCGGTGGAGCCGGTCGATCAAGCGACCGTCGAGCAGGGCATGCTCAATTTCGAGGGTGTGGTGCGCGAGGCCGCCACCAAGGACCCGCTCGAGGGCGTCGAGGTCACCGTCGAGGTCGAGCGCCCCGACGCGCCTCCCGACGCCACCGTCGAGCAGCGCTACGACCTGCGCACGACGCAGACGGACGAGGAGGGGCGCTTCTCCTACCGCGGCATTCCGGCCGGCAACCACCGCGTCACCTTCACGCTGTCGGGCTACGAGGCGGCGTTCGTCGATGAAGCGTTCGAGGTGAAGGAGCGCACCGAGCTGGTGGTGTATCTGCACCCGATCGACGCCAACAAGTTCGAGACCGTGGTGCGCCGTCGTCGCGCGCAGAAGGACGTCGCCAAGGTGGCGCTCACGCGCGACGAGGTGCGGCGCGTGCCCGGCACCTTCGGCGACCCGCTGCGCGTCATCGAGAACCTGCCCGGACTGGCGCGCGCACCCTTCATCGGTGGCGCGCTCATCGTGCGCGGCGCCAACCCCGACGACACCGGCGTCTACTTCGACGGCGTCGAGATCCCGCTGCTCTACCACTTCGGCGGGCTCACCTCCGTGGTCAACGCCGAGTTTCTCGAGGACATCAGCTTCTATCCGGGCGGCTTCGGCGCCTACTACGGCCGCGCCACCGCCGGCATCGTCGACGTGGCGAGCCGCAAGCTCAAGCTCAAGGGCTTCCGCGGCTACGCCGAGCTCGACCTGATCGACTCCGGCTTCTTCTTCGCCGGGCCGGTCAAGGTCGGCGATCTGCCCAAGGTCACGTTCGCGGCGGCGGCGCGCCGCAGCTACATCGACGGCATCTTGCCGATGATCCTCGACGCCTTCATCGGGCCGGACGGCCAGGGCATCATCGCCGCGCCCGTCTACTGGGACTACCAGACCAAGGTCGAGACGAGCCCGAGCGACGGGCAGACGCTCTCGCTGTTCCTGTTCGGCTCCGACGACGATCTGTCGGTGATTCAGCGCGGGCTCGGCAACACCGGCGGCTTCGACATCGGCTTCCACACCACCTTCCATCGCCTGGCGGGCAACTGGGAGTGGCGGCTCGCGCCCGGGCTGACGCACGAGCTCGCGCCCTACGCCGGCGTGACACGCATCAGCTTCGATGCCGGCAACAGCGGCGATCAGGGCCCGCAGGTCGGTCTGTCGGCGGTCATCGACCAGTGGGTGTGGGGCGCACGTGACAACCTGACCTTGGTGGTCGACGATCTGCTGACGGTGCGCGGCGGCCTCGACTACGGCGGCACCACCTTCGGCGTCGAGTTCGACGTGCCGCTGCCGATCGAGATCGGCTCGTTCCCGCGCGTGTTCCCCCGGGTCGAGGGCAGCAACCAGACCTTTGGCTCGCACGGCATGGCGAACGCGGCCGCGGTCTGGCTCGAGGCCGAGCTGTCGCCGACGCCGCGCCTGAAGGTCGTACCGGGCGTGCGCGCCGAATACACCGTGGTCTCGTTCTTCCCCGACAAGCTGGCCGACGGCACCATGAGCGACCCGGCCGACGTCTCGCTGTTCCACATCGATCCGCGGCTGACCGCGCGCTTCGAGATCGTGCGCGGCACGACGCTGAAAGGCGCCGCCGGCATCTACCGCAAGTGGCCACAGGGCCAGGAGCTGTCCCCCGACAGCGGCAACCCCGACCTGCTCGAACCGCGCGCGGTGCAGCTCATCGGTGGCGTCGAGCAGCGCCTGACCGACGACATCAACCTCGACGCGCAGCTCTACCTGACCAACCGCGATCTGCTGGTGGAGAGCACCGGTCGCATGCGGTCGAGCGGCGACGGCAGCGGCGAGGTCGATCCGCTGTTTTACGACAACGGCGGCCGCGGCAACACCGTCGGCGCCGAGCTGCTGCTGCGCCACGAGATCACCGAGCATTTCTACGGCTGGATCGCCTACACGCTGTCGCGCACCGTCGAGGATCTCGACGACAACGGCGACCGGTGGTGGCTGACCGACTACGACCAGACGCACATCCTCACCGTGGTGGCGCAAACCAACCTGCCATGGGCGTTCACGCTCGGCGCCCGCTTCCGCGTCGTCAGCGGCACGCCCACCAACCTGCCGCTCGGCTCGGTGCACGACCTCGACACCACCGACTACCGCGGCCTCGGCACCACGCCGCAGTCGTCGCGCCTGCCTGCCTTCCACCAGCTCGACCTGCGCATCGACCGCAAGTTCGTCTTCGACACCTTCTCCTTCACCACCTACCTGGACCTGCTCAACGTCTACAACCAGGAAAACGCCGAGGGCTTCATCTCCGACTACCGCTCGCGCGAGCAAGAGCCGATCCCGAGCCTGCCCATCCTGCCCGTCATCGGGTTGTCGGGAGAGTTCTGATGCGCGCCACCAAGGCCACCGCGTCGTCGATCGTGCTCGCAGTGTGCGGCGCCGCCGCCAACCTCGCCTGCACCAACTTCGATCGTGAGGACCGCATCGAGGACATGCGCGTGCTGGCCGTGCGCATGGAGCCGCCCGAGATCCTGTACTCGCCCCTGTTCCTGCAGCCGGCGGCGCAGCGACCGCCGGGCTTCCCGCTGCCGACCGTCGACGTGCAGCTCGAGTTCTTCGCCTTCGACCCGCGCGGCGGCCGCGTCGAGACCTCGGTGCAGCTCTGCCCCGACAACGCCGAGGACAACTCCTGCCGCATCTACGACCCGTCCGACGACGTCGCGGCCGAGCCGCCGGCGGCGCGCGACGAGCTGGCGGCACTGTTGACGCCCGTGGTCACCGAGAGCGAGATCGCGGCCGACGCGACGCCGATCGGGCGCGTACTGCCCGCCACCGCCACCTGGCACCTGACCCCGCCCGTGATCGACTTCTTCATCGACGACGACAACCGGGGCAACCCCATCCCCTCGATCTTCCCGCAGACGCCGCGCGTGGTAGTGGAGGCGCGCAACCTCGACATCGTCGAGCCGGCCGAGGTGCAGAAGGAGCGCGCCTTCAAGCGCCTGCCCATCTCGATCGACCTGACCAGCCCCGAGCTGCCGCCCTCGGTCGTCGAAGACCTGGCCGAGGGCCTCGGCATCACGCTGTGCGAAGCGCCCATCCCCGACGAGGAATTCCTCGAGCAGGGTCGCGCCTCGTGCCTCGAGCGACGCCTGCCCAACCACAACCCGGGCCTGCTCGGCTTCAAGATCGAGCCCGACCCCGAGCAGATGAGCGAGGGCTACCTGTCGGACGTGGCGCCCGACCTCGGCATCGGCTCCCTGTTGCGCGCCGACCCCGGCGCCCTCATCGCCGTCACGCCGGTGTTCACCCCCGACGCGTCCGAGCAGTATCAGGTGATCTCGTTCGACATCGACACCTCCAAGATCATCCTGCTCAACCGCGTCGAGGACCTCGCGTGCACCTGGTACTCCACGCGCGGCGACGTCAGCGCGTCGTTGACCGCGCTGCAGCAGCGCGACGCGCTCGGCGTCACCTGGCGCCTGCCCTTCGAGGCGCAGGCAGGTGAGCGCGACAGCATGGTGCTGGTGGTGCTCGACCAACGCGGCGGCACCGCGGTGGGCGAGATCACGGTCGAGTACCGCTGAGGAACGGGCATGAGCAAGGGCGCCGGCAAGGAGCGCATCGACGTGCTGCTGGTCGAGCGCGGCCTGTGCGACAGCCGCGCGCGCGCACAGGCTCGCATCCTGGCCGGCGACGTCGTCGTCGATGACCAGCGCGTCGACAAGGCGGGTGACAAGGTGCCGCGGGACGCGGTCATCCGGCTCAAGGGCGAGGAGCTGCCGTGGGTCTCCCGCGGCGGACTCAAGCTCGACGCCGCGCTCGGCTGGTTCTCCATCGACCCAACGGGCCAGGTATGCGCCGACATCGGCGCCTCCACCGGCGGCTTCACCGACGTGCTGCTCGCGCGCGGCGCCGCCCGCGTGTTCGCGGTCGACGTCGGCTACGGCCAGCTCGCGCACAAGCTGCGCAACGACCAGCGCGTGGTCAACCTCGAGCGCAGCCACATCCGCACGCTGCCGCTCGGCACGCTGTCGCCTTCGCCAAGCCTGGCCGTGGTCGACGTCAGCTTCATCTCGCTCGTGCTGGTGCTGCCGGCGTTGGTGCCCCATCTGGCACCGCAGGCCCGCGTAGTGTGCCTGATCAAGCCGCAGTTCGAGGTAGGCAAGGGCGCGGTGGGCAAGGGCGGCATCGTGCGCGACGCGGCTTTGCGCGCCGCCGCCGTCGAGCGCGTGCTCGCGGCCGCGGCCGCCGCCGGGCTCTCGTGCGACGGCGTGCGCGAGAGCCCCATCACCGGTGCCGACGGCAACGTGGAGGTCGTCGCGGCCTTCTCGCGCGCGTGATACGGAAGCGCCGTGCGCGCCATCATCGTCGCCACCGGGCGGACCATCGCCCCCTTCGGCGAACCGCCGCCGCTCGCCGCCTTCGCCGGCATCACCGTCGGCCAGGCGGTGCGCGGCGCGCTCGACAGACGCGGCGTCGGGATCGTCGACGTCAAGGCGGCCGACATCGTGCCGGATCTGACCGGCGAGACGCTGCTGCTCGCCGACACGGTGTTCCTGTCGGACAAGTGCCTGGGCGACTTCCTCGACGCCGCGCTCGACGTCGTCGCCCCGGGGAAGCACGCTCGCCTGGCGCTGTCGAGGACACCCGCGGTCGACTTCCTTCGGCCGGTCTCGTCGATCGCGGTCGAGCCCTTCGACGCGGCGGGCCCGGGCGCGCGACCGCTCAAACCCTGGCGCACCGAGGCGACGGCCACCGAGCGCTGCGCCTTCGACGCCTTTCTGCTCGGCGCTTGCCCAGCCGGCGGCACCTTCGCGGCGCTGCTCGACGAGCTGCGAGCCACCGCCGCGCGCGTGGTGGTGAACAAGCGCGAGCTCGGCGTGCCGCTGCGCCTGCCGGTGCTCGGCGACGCCCAGCAGACGCGCGCGGTGGTGCCGCTCACGTCGACGGTGGCCGCGCACCTCGAGCACTGGGTGCACGTCTTGTGGCTCAACCAGCTCGCCTTCGGCATCCGCTGGATGGAGATCGCGCGCGCCCACAAGGCCTGGATGGCCTGGCGCGTGCTGCTGGGCGCGCCGTGGAACTTCCCCGCCCTGCTGCGCTCGATGGTGTGGAAGGGCAAGGGCGTGTGCATCCATCCCACCGCGCACGTCGAGGCGTCGATCCTGGGCGACGGCGTCGTCGTCGGTGCGCGCGCCAGCGTGCGCAACAGCATCCTCGGCGACGGCGTCGAGATCGCCGATCACGCCACCGTGCTGTCCTCCACGCTCGGCAAGGGCTGCTACGTCACGCCGCGCACCTTCGTCGTCTGGTCGGCCAGCTACGACGACGCGGTGCTGACCAACTACAAGCTGCAGGTCTCCCTGGTCGGCCGCGGCGCCTCGCTCTCGACGTGGGCCGGCATGATCGACGCCAAGCTGCAGGGCACCATCGACGTGCTGCACGAGGGTCGGCCGGTCTCGACCGAGCGCAGCTTCCTCGGCAGTTGCATCGGCCACGCCGCCCACGTCGGCGCCAAGGTGCTGATCCTGCCGGGCCGCGCGGTGCCGAACGGCGCCTTCATCGCGATGCGCCCCGATGAGCTGGTCACGGAGATCCCGCGCGCGCTCCCCGCGGGCGTGCCGCTGGTGCGCGACCACGGCACGCTGGTGCCGGCCGCATCGCTCGCCCCCGCCGCGGCCGCGCCGCGCTGATACTGCGACCTCTCAGGGCGAGAAGCGGTCGGCGTCGGCCTCGATCCACCCAAAGCCGTCGTCGACGACGGCGACGTGCAGGCGCAGGTGCTCGTCGTCGACCACGGTGCGCGCGCTTCGGCGCTCGAGGTCGAGCAGGTGGACCTGGTCGACGATGCCGCAGTCAGGGCCCTGCACGCGCTCGACCACGGCGAGGTGACCGTGGCCGAGCGCCGCCTCCAGGCGAATCGGCGTGGCGCCGTCGGCGAGCGCGCCGCCTCCGAAGCGGTCGCCCGCATGCGCTTGCCACACCGTCTGCCAAACGCCGGTGTCGACGATGCGAACGCGGCGTCGCGCGCTCTCGAGCCAGACCAGCCATGAGCCATCGATCAGGAAGGAGTCGGGCGCTTGCACGCGCTCCACCGCGCCGCCGGACAGCGCCACGATGATCTCGCGTGGGGTCCAGGCAACCACCGTGTCGCCCGCCAACGTCGCCGCCAGCACTGCGCGGGTGTCGCCGAGCGGGACGCGCCGGCCGGTCGCCTCGATCACGGCCACACCCCGCTCGGCGCGCTCGACGAAGCCGGCGTCCTTGCCGTCCGGGGTATCGAGGGGCGCGACCTCCGGCGGCCGCGGCGGCCCCACCCTGAGCAGCGGCAGCACCAGCACGCTCGGCGGGATGTCGTCGCGGACCTGCACCGTGACCCCCGCGGGGCCGCTGCGCAGCGACCATGCGGTCTGACTGGGTGCGAGCGGCAGCCGAGCCACCTCGAGCGGCGGTTCGCCGGCGCGCCACAAGAGCCAGCCGGTGCCCATGTCGAACAGCGCGGCGTTCTTGCCGAGCGCGACGCCGCGCAGCGCATGGGTCGCGCGCAGCGGCGAGCGCTGGTCGTTTGGCACTTCGATGACGGCGCCGCGGACGTGCACTTCGATGGAGCTCCGGTCACCCACAGCCCAGGCTCCCTCGCCCCCCGCAAAGCAGGCGGCGCAGACGTCGCGGGCCACGGTGCGCGGCTCGCCATGGAGCGAGGCGATCACCAGGCGAGGGTGGAGCGGCAGCACGGCCTCCATGCGGCAAAGCTCAGGGACCCCAGGGGCGGTGGCGGCGTCGACCGGGGCGCCGTCACCGCCCGCGGCGTCCTCACAGGCCGCCAGGGCAAGCGGCAGCACGAGGACGCCGAGGTGTCGTCGAGAAAGAGGGCGAGTGGCCTTGACCAACCGCACAGGAGGAGGCTACATCGTGCGCTCCCCCGGGGTGTAGCTCAGCTTGGTAGAGCGCTTGGTTCGGGACCAAGAGGTCGTAGGTTCAAATCCTGTCACCCCGACCACACAAGGCCCGGACTCTTCACGCGAAAGCGGAGGGGTCCGGGCCTCTCCTTTGGCGGGCGCGGGGGCGCGTAGCAAATCCGTAGCAAACGGCGGGCGGGTCGAGCGGCTGCTGTCGGTGGGCGAGGTGGCGGAGCTGCTCGGGGTGTCGAGGGCGACCGTGTACAAGATCGTCGAGCGCGGGGGGCTGGGGCATGTGCGGGTGTCGAACGCGATCCGCGTGGGGCTGGGGGCGATTTGCGCGTTCCTCGCACAGGAAGGCCATCGGTGATTAGGGGCGGCGATGCAAACGTAGATGGTTCATCACAGAGGGCGCCGCAGCCCAGGCCAGGGGATCACCTGCGTGGTTTGTACACGTCGTGGTCGCGATCCCACCAGACTAAATTCAGTACTGAACCCACTCGGAAGCCAAAGACCCGCCCCATGTTGCCCGTTGGGAGCTGGTACCAACCGTCGCGATCGTCGAGCGTGAGTTCATGCAAACGGTCCCTTGAAGTCTTCTCCCAGCCGTCCCAGCCTTCCCACGAGTGAGCGTGCGGCAGGGCGTCGACTTCGGTCCACGTCTTGCTTTCCAGCACCGCCAGTCGCTGGAGCAGCGCCTCAACCGTGCTCGCGCCTTCCAGCGTCAGCCACGCTTTGGGGTGCCGGAGGTCTAGGAACCGGACCGCCCATGTGGGCGCCTGCGTCCGATAGTCGTGCACGACGTCGGGCAGTATCGGCGTACGATCGGCTACGGGCACCTTTCCCCGATTCGTGTCGACCTGCTTGAAGAAGCGCGTCACGAGCTTGCCGCTGCGCTCTAGTGCTTCCACGTCGCTCGCGCACGCCCCGACCTCGTCCTTCACAACTGCGTGCAGGTCCGGATCGTCGTCGACGTCATGAAGGTCGGTCAGACACCGCTGCAACCTCGCGACGAGGGCGGTGTTGGCATCAAGGTCAGCCGCAGCAGCAGCAGCTTCTTCGTGCGCACCGCGAGCCGGTGCCGCGAGCGCGCGGAGCTTCGCGATTAGCCGCTCTATCTCCTCGCGCATTCAGGGCGCGCGGCCAAGGGCCGTGTAGAAGTCGGCCATGATCAAGGGGTCGATCTCGCGGGTTCCGCGCTCGGTAGCAGCGAGTCCGTCTCTCGCCCGGCGCCAAGGCTCCTCGACGTGAGTCAGGTCGCTGAGTGCCTCGGCGCTGAGGTGACCATAGTGGCGGAGCACGACATCACAGATTGCACGCTCTTCATCGTCAAGGGAGCGCGGCGACGGCACAAGGTCGCCGGGGCCGACGAGGTACCGGCCACGATGTTCCTGGTACACGGTCGGGATGACTGGACCCGCGGCCCATGCCTCGATTCGATCGTCGAACAGTGGCTTCTCGCGCCACACGAGGCTCCACGCCTGCACGTAGTAGAGAAGCTTCTGCGTCTTCATGGCCGTCATGTGGCCTGCGGCCCCCAGCAAGTACTCAGCGACGTCCACTGCCCGAGGCCGCTGCGCCAACGCCGACGGCAGGTGCGGCGGCGCTGGTACATGCGCGCCGCGACAAGTCCAGTCAGCGAGAGTGCCGCGGTGAGGCTGCCAAGTCTGACGCCGAGGGTGTTCAGACACGGTCGTCCCCTCCCACGATCGTTATCGTGTTGGAGACGGCATCGCGCAACACAGCTTCTTTCTCAATCGCGCGTTCGATCGCAGATCGCAGCTTGACAAGGTCGCTCGCTCGCATGCCGACGAGCACGTCTGACGTGCTGCGGCTATCCTCGTCGTGAAAAGTGATCCGCATTGTGTGGGTGATCACGGCTCCCCGGATCTTCTTGTCGGTCTTCAAGGTGAAGATCGGTCGCAGGTCGGTCATGATCCGGGCGTTGCAGAACACCCTGTCATGCTCCTCCGATAGCTCCCAGCCCTTCGCAGTGAGGCCCAGGCTATCGTGCGCTTCGAGCACTTTCACGAGGTCCGCAGTGAGCGCGTCCCAGTCCCCGCCCGTCGGCTGCATTTCCGCGCGCTTCAACGCCTCCACGATGCTGACG
Organism: Deltaproteobacteria bacterium; assembly: GCA_016177705.1. Lineage (GTDB taxonomy): Bacteria > Myxococcota > UBA727 > UBA727 > VGSZ01 > JACOUT01. Next base: position 128,184 of record JACOUT010000006.1, on the reverse strand, counting down.
GCGTAATCGGCCGCCGATGTGCCCGACCGGTCGCGACCGAGGTACAGCGACGCTAGTGGGGCGATGTCCTCCGCCGTAGCAGCGAAAGCATCCGTGGGGATCGAAGCAACAAATGCGTCGAGGTCAGTCGTCGCCCTCGCAGTCTGGAGCGCGCTCACGAACGCGCTGCGAGCGGCCCGGTCAAGCGCGAGGAGGCGTTGGAGTGGTTGCAGATGCGGACGGGGAACCTCAAGCAGCGTCATTAGGGTCACCTCCCACCGGTGCGGCGCAGCGTCTCACGAACCCCCGCCAACGCGTCAACCCGGGGCCAGCCAGCACCGGTCCGCTTCCATAGTAATTCGGCAAGGATGCGCGTCGAACTAGGCTACGCCGCCGCGCGTCGTCGGAGAGCGCCGTACCCCTGGCCTGTCCCGGGGTGTGCCTCGTGCTCGCCAACAAGCTCCTTGTACTTGGTCAGAACACGCGCCACCGGCTCCCCTGCCGGGACGCGTGCGCGTCTCGGCGGCAGCAACGTCGGCTTCGATGTCGTGAGGCGATGCCCGAGGAGCTGCCGCCGAATCTCGCGCGCCAACACCTCCCCGAGCAGGCTCGGCACGGCGTTGCCGATTTGCCTCTGAACGTCAGCGATCGAGCCCTCCACGACGTAACCATCGGGGAACGTCTGGATCCGCGCGAGCTCGACACGTGACAGGCGACGCGAGGTCCAGTGAAACGGGCCGATCGCCGGTCCTGGCTGCGCAGTAAGCGTCCAGGACGGCCGGTTCTTGGCCAACTTGAGCAGAAACGACCAGTACCGCCGACGCCAGCCGAACAGAGGGAGGCCACCGCCACGTTCGGTGTGGTGCAGGTAGTTCTGACCCTCGGGGATCGAGGGGAGCAGATCAGCCCAGCGGCCCCGCACCGCGAGCTCGTCGATGTCTGTGGGAGTCTTGAGATCACCGAGCGCGTCCCACGCCGTACGGTAGGGCTGCGTTCCCTCGAACAGCGTGGCCTGGCCATCGGGATCGTGGAACGCCGGGTCAGGGAACCTGAACGGTGTGCCGTCGCGGCTGCCCACAAGGATGATGCGCTCGCGCGTCTGCGGGATGCCGTACCACGCTGCGTTCACGACCTTCGAGGTCACGGTGTACTTCGTGCCCATGCGCGCGTTGATCTTCGCGATCTCATCGAGGATGAAGCGGTAGCCCTCTTCTTTGCCGTTGAAATTCAGGCCCGCGACGTTCTCCAGCAAGAACGCGCGGGGGCGCGTGTCTTCAAGGATGCGCAGGTACTCGCGTAGCGTGTTCGCTCGCGGGTCGCGCAGGCGGCCCGAGTCGCCACGCGCCCAGAAGCCGCTCTTGCTGAACGGCTGGCAGGGCGGCCCGCCGACAAGGAGATCGGCCTCGCCGGGCTTGAGGCGCGCGGCATCGAGGATCTCGCTCGACGGCACATCCTCGACGCGGCGTTCGATCACCTCCCAGCGATACCCACGCGCCTTGTTCGTGCGCAGCGTCTCGCAGCAGCGCTTGTCCATCTCGACGGCAACGGCGGTGCCCAAGGCGGCGGCGTGGACGCCCAGATCAAGGCCGCCCGCGCCAGTGAACAGCGAGATGACAGACGGCTTCTTCATGGGCACCCCCTGGAGGGAGCCGTTATACTGAGCTCATGTTCAGGTGTCACGCGCCGAGATCCGATCTGCGAGGCCTTCTTCCACCAAGCGCGCGGCCTGAACAGGGTCCCGCAGCACGTCCGTCTCCCAGAGCCGCAGGACGTGCCAGCCGGTGCTCGCCAGCGCCGCATCGTGGCGTTGGTCGCGCGCGACGTTGGTCCTGATCTTCTCCACCCAGTACGCCGCGTTGTGGCCAGTGCTCAGCTTCGCGAGCCGGTCGTCGAGGTTGCGGCCATGCCAGTAGTCGCCGTCGACGAAGCACGCCAGCCTGGCAGCCACGAAGACGATGTCCGGGCGGCCGGGAAGGTCGGCGACGTCAACGCGGTAGCGGTGCCCGCGTGCGAAGAGCGTCTTGCGCAAGAGCACCTCGGGCTTGGTGTCACGCTTCCGAGACGCGCCGCGCGCCGCACGGCTCCGCCCAGCGGATGCGGGCCTGAGCCCCTCGTAGCTGGGCGTTGTCCGCGAACTGGCCTTGCGGCCGGCTGCGATCGATTCTGCGGACGTGACAGGCACGGGCGACGACCTCCAACTGGACGATGCCGAGGGCGAGGATGAGGGCGGCCTCATCCCCTATGCCCCGGACTTCACCCCCGCGACGCTAGGGAAGACCATCGGCGACGACAAGCTGCTGAAGTGGCTGCTCGATCAGGCCGCTGGGGCAGGTTTGAAGGGCGCGCTTCAGGACGTCATCGCCGACAAATGCTTGAGCCACATCGCCGAAGAGAAGAACCGGCGCGACATGGCGTCGCACGTGGTGCAAGCACTCGGCAACTACGGCCTCGTCGATGCCGACGAGGACAACAAGATCACCCTGACGACTGCGGGCACCATGATCCGCACGGCGTCCAACGCCGAGCGCGACGCCGCCTTCGCGCGGCACATCCTCGCCATGTGCGGCGGCTACCGCCTCATTGAGGCCATACAGCGCTACGAGCTGCGCGGCACCAAGCCGAACATGGAGGTGCTCAACGAGGAGCTTGGCCAGCACCCGACGTCGAAGAACATCTCGACGATGCGCGCGTGGCTCGCGCGCGCGGGGGTCATCTCCAAGACGGGGGCCTACGCCGTCATCGCCAAGGGCCTCGCGGCCGTCGTCGGACCCGGTGTGACGCAGATGCTCGGGCTCGATAGCGCGCAGGTGGAGTTCATCCTCGCCGCGCGGGTGCTCGCCGCGCAGACCGGCTCGCCGCTCCTTGAAGCGCCCGACGTGCGGAAGCTGGCTGAGGCGCGTGCCCCAGACGTAAGGATCCCCTCAAAGGCGCTCGGCTCGTTCGTGCGCCGACTGATCGAGCACGGGCTCGTCGAGGCGGTCGAGCGCGGCAAGGGCAAGGGTGGCACGCGGGTGAACCTGAAGCTCAGCGTGAAGGGCATCAAGCTCACCGACGATCAGATCCGCCTCTTGCTCGAACAGTCGGCCGCCGGCTTTCTCTTGAGCGAGCTCGGCACGCTGAAGGAAGCGCTTGCAGTTCTCGACGCTGGCCATGCTGAGCAGCGCGGACACGCCGGCGAGCGCCTCGCGGTGCATATGTGCCTGATGCTCGGGCTACGCGTCACCGGCTGGAGGAAGCGCATGCCGATCGAGGTGGACCTCACCGCCGAGCGCGATGTCGGCTTCGCCTACCAGCGTTGGCACATCCAGGTGAAGAACGTCGACGAGGAGGTGAACCTGAGCTCCGACCGCGTCGACCGCGAGATCGGTGCGGCGGCGGGAACGGGCGCGACCCACCTGCTCTTCATCGTCCCGCGCGGCGGGATCACGACCGCGGCGCGCGCCGAGGCCGTGACCAAGAGCCGGCTCACGCACCTGCACATCTTCTGGCTCACGGGCGACGCGCTGAAGACGACCGACCCCATCGTGCTCGTGCGCAGCATCGAGGGGCAACAGGCTGCCCTCGTGCGCGAGAAGCGCAACGAAGCTGAGCGCCGCGAGCGGCTGCCGTAGGACAACGACGTGATCGAGCTCAATGCCCTTGTGAACGACGTCGCCCTGGCGATCAAGGTCGCGGATGGGAAGTCGCCGCAGGCGGTGAATGCGCGCACCAAGGTCGCGTTCCAGCCGGGGTTCGGCCCGCACGCGGAGATGGACGCAGTCCGCTTGATCTGCGAGACGCTTGTCGCCGTCGACACCCGCTACACCGGCAAGCTCACGACGGGCGTCCCCTATCCGGAGGCGCCCCGTCAGAAATGCGACCTCTGCGTCGGCTCCGGGCCGCAATGGGACTGGTGCATCGAGGTCAAGATGCTCCGCTTTCTCGGCGACAACGGCCTGCGCAACGACAACATCCTCATGCACATCCTGTCGCCGTACCCCGAGGACCGGTCGGCGCTGACCGACATCCGCAAGCTCGGCGCCTCCAAGCTTGTCGGGCGCAAGGCGATCCTGCTCTACGGGTTCGACCACGATGACATCAGCCTTGACCCCGCCATCGAGGCCTTCGAGCGCCTGGCCCCGATGATGGGCACTCTCGGACCAAGGGCTACCGCGCGCTTCGATGACTTGGTGCACCCACACCACCGCCGAGGGCGCGTGTTCGGGTGGGAGATCGTGACCGCACGCTGAGCCCAGGTGCGCGGCGACGACCGTGAACAACTGCTGCGGTCGCCGGCATAACACCCTGGAGGAGAAAGCCCGCCACATCGGCGGGCTTCGTCGTCCTCGGGAGGTGACGCCATGGCTCACGGTATCGAGAGGATCAACGACAACGGCATCGACATCGACTGCTTCGCCTACGCCGGCGCCCGGGCATGGCACGGCCTCGGCCAGCGCGTCGGCGACCGGGGTGACCCGGCGATCGCGCTCGCCGAGATCGAGGGCGCCGCGCGCGCCGATTGGGGCGTGACCACGGACGCGGTGATGACCGTCGGCAACGGCCAGGTCATCACCGGCGTCAAGGCGCTCTTGCGCGACCGCGACCGAAAGGTGCTCGGCTTCACGACGAACCGATACGCCGTGATCCAGCACCGGCAGCTCGGCGAGCTGCTCGACGCCCTTGTCGACGCTGGCAAGGCAACCTGGGAAACCTGCGGCGTGCTCGCTGACGGCCAGAGGGTGTTCTACTCGGTGCGCCTGAAGACCAAGGTCGAGCCGCTGCCCGGCGACGAGACCGAGCTGTTCTGCGTGGCGACCACGAGCCACGACGGCACGGCGACCGCGAACCTGATCCTGTCAGGCGTGCGCGTCGTCTGCCAGAACACGCTCTCGCTGGCGCTGTCGCAGAACGTCGACAGCGTGACCGTGCGCCACACGGGCCGTGCTGCTGACGCGCTCGACCGCGCGCGTGAGGTCGTGCTCAGCATCGGTGAGCGCGTCGAGAACATGGACCTGGCCATGGCCATGCTCACGCGGACGGTACTGAGCGAGCGCCAGGCCCAGAAGTTCCTCGATCTGGTCGCACCGGTGCCCGCGCTGCCCGCGCTCGACGCCTTCAAGGGCTTCGGCGAGGACAAGCGCGAGCGCCTGCTCTACCAGCAGGACTTGGCCATGCGCGTGCAGGCCCGCATCCGCGAGCTGCACGAGACCGGCGAGGGCCACGACGTCGCCGGCCACGGCACGGGCTACGCCTGGCTCCAGGCCACGACCAACTACGCGACGCACGAGATGCGATCGCGCTCGAAGATCGAGTCGCTCATGGTCGGCGACGCCGCCAAGCTCGGGCGCCGCGCCTACGCCGTGCTCACCGATGGGACCACGCGCGACGAGATCTTGCTCGCGGCCTGACGCCGCAGATCGCGCCACACGCTGGCGCGCTCGCCTTCGATGACGGCGTCTTCGCGGTCCACCGCGCCTTGGTCGACGATCTCGTCAGGCCAACCCGAACAGCCAAATCAACCACGGCCGTGGCCCGCGCCACGGAAGGAGAAGATCATGTCCACGCTCTGGAAGTTCCTGCGCTCGCCGACGGCGCGCCGCATTGCAGCGGGGATCGCACTGTTCATCACCGACGTCCTCGGCCGCAAGCGCCGCCGCTGACGTCATGCACAACCACAGACCGGGGTCGCGCTGCTCGTCGTGAGCATCGCGGCCCCGGTCTGCTTTCGGGCCACGTGCCCCACGGAGAGACCATGACCCGCGATGACAAGACCAAGATCTACACGGCGCTATCGGCGCCGTTCCCCGAGGAGGCCATCGAGCGCACCGACGGCAGCGTCACCGGCCGCGGCTACTCGACGACGGGCCTCAAATACCAGTTCGTCGTCAACCGCCTCAACGACGTGCTCGGCCTCGGCGGCTACCGCACCGAGCAGACCGTAACCGTGCGCCAGTCGACGACGCAGAAGGGCCGCGCGGTGTTCGAGGCCACGTGCGAGATCCTCTTGCAGCTCGGCGAGTGGGCCGACGGTCGCTTCGTGGTCTTCGCCGAGGCCCACGGCACCGGCGGCCACACGTCGACGATCGAGGCCGATGCGCGCAAGGGCGCGTTCACCAACGGCCTGAAGAAGGCCGCAGCCATGCTCGGGTGTGGCAGGCAGGCCTACGAGGGCACCATCGACGACGACAACGTGCCGGCGGCAGACGACGAGCAGGCGCCTCGACGTGCCGCGCCGCAGGCACGGCCAGTGGCGAGCGAGGAACCGGCGGTGGCGCGCAACCGGTTGACGTCGAAGCAGCTCGCGGCGCTCTGGGCGCTGGCGCGCAAGCTCGATATCGACAAGGTCGCCTTCCGCAACCGTGTGAAGGAGCGCTTCGGCTGCACGGTCGAGTTCCTCGACCGTGCCGACGCGAGCCAGATCATCGGCGAGCTGTCGGCCAAGCTCGGCAACGGCCATGCGCGCCGTCAGGCCGAGGGAGAGGAGGTCGCGTGATGCCGCTCGACATCATGGACGCCGACGTGCTGCACGTCAGCGTGTCGCAACTGAAGACCTGGCTTCGGTGCCCGCGGCAGTACGAGCTCAAGTATGTCCGCGGTCACGAGCCCGAGGCCGTGCCCCATGCGCTCGCCTTCGGCTCGGCGTTCCACGCCGCGCTGGCCGCGCACTACGGCGAGAGGCAGGCGGGCCGCGCGCTGTCGCTCGACGCGCTCGTCTCGGCTTTTGCTCGGGCCTGGGACGAGCAAGGACAGCGTGGCGTGCCGATCGAGGCCGGTGAGGGCGTGCCAGACGCGGTCGATCTGGCCCAGAGGATGCTGGCCGCGTTTCTCGATCATGACGCCGCGGCACCCGCCGAGGTCGTCGCGGTCGAGAAGCCGGTCTCGGCCGTGCTCCATGACCCTGACACTGGCGTGGTGCTCGAAGAGCGGCTCACGGGCTTCATCGACTTGGTGGTGCGCGAGGACGGTCGGCTCGTGGTAGTCGAGAACAAGACCGCGGCCCGGCGCTACGCCGAGGACCAGCTGCGCTTCGACGTGCAGCCGACGGCCTACCAGCTCGCCCTGCGGCAGGCCGGCGCCGGCGACGAGGTGGGTCTGCGCTACCAGATCGTGACCAAGGCCAAGGCGCCGGCGGTGCAGGTCGAGGACGTGATGCGCGACGACCAGGATCAGGAGGACTTCCTGCGCATGGCCGTAGGCGTGCTGCGCGCCATCGACGCCGGCGTCAGCTACCCACTGCGCCGCTGGCAGTGTCGTTCGTGCCCTTATCGTCGCCGATGTGTGAAATGACGACGACGGCCCGCCTCGGCGTCGGCCGGGGCGGGCCGAGGCGATCGCCTTCTTTACGATTCGCCGCCGCGCGCGTTGGTCGACGGGGGCGCGAGCCGGTGAGCTACGTCGAGGAGCCGCAGCACAGATTTCTTGTCGAGGGCACGTGTGAGCAGGAACAGCTCCTCGCGCGGCGACCCGCCCGCGACGAGATCGGCGAGGGTCAGGCCGAGGGCGATCGCGATCTTGTTGAGCGCGACCACCGTCGGCACCACGAGCCCGCGCTCCAGCTCAGACAGGTAGCCTTTGCCCAGCTCCGTCTCGGCCTGGAGCTCGATGAAGCTCATGCCGATCTCCTTGCGCAGCGCACGAATCCGCGTTCCGACCTGCAAGGCCAGAGGCTCCGGGATGGTCCTGCGCTGACGGGGGGCGCGGCCGCGCCCTCGAACGGCCATGCAGCTTGTTAGCGGGGGCCCGAACGCTCTAGGTTCGGTATGCAGAACCTCGGGGGCCGCGGTGGAGGAGGATCAGGTCGACGCAGCCGAGCCCGTGGGGCAATCCGGTGCCCGTGCCGCGCTCGTCTGGGTGGTGGCGGCCGTCGCCGCGCTCGGCGCCATGGCAGCGGCGTTCTTCTGGATGTGGACGAGCTTCGGCGAGCGGCCACCGTGCGAGCAGCTGAAGCACGTTAGGTGCCCCGAGGGCCTCTCGGCAGACGAAGCCGCCGCGTGCGATCGCGCGAAGGGGCGCTGGGCGAGCGAGGACGAGACCTACTGCGCCACCGGCCTCGACGAGACTCGTGCACTCCGTGATCTGGCCTGGGCGCGGTCGTCGGAGCGCAGTCGCGCGGAAGCCGAGCGCGAGGAGCGCGCAGCGCTGCGCCAGCGCGAGCCCGACGCCGTGACGCCGCCGCGCGCACGGGATCCCACGAAGGCCGATCGCTGCATGCCAATCTTGGAAGAGTGCATGGCGAAGTGCAGCCCGGCCTACGCGACCGCGCCCGAGTCGATGGCCGAGTTGGAGCAGCGCTTGGCGCGCTTCCGGGCTTCGGGGGCCGAGGAGTGCGCCAAGGCGTGCGCCGCGTCGAGAGGGTGTCAATGACGGAACCGGCGTGCGGTGCACGCTTGGGGGGCTTGGCAGCGGAGTGAGGACCACGCGGGTCCAGCGCGGCAGGGGGTAGGCGGTGACGATTCGGGTCTCTTCTCTCGTTGCGTCGGTGCTCGCGGCGTTCACGGCCATCGCAGCCGCGCAGTGGTGGCCCAAGACCTACGCGGTCGCCAGGCCCGCTGGCGGCGTCTATTTCGAGGTCGACGGTGTCTCCACTCGCGGCATCGTGGCGGCGAGCTTCTTCACCGCGGCCTGCGCCGGCTTGCTGCTCTTCCTGGTGTGGCGCTCGACCAGGCGGAACACCGTGGAGACCTGTGACCTTAACGGGGCCGCGGTCTCGCGCTACGCTGTCGCGCTCGGCGTTGTGGTCATCGTTGAGCTTGTGGCGCTGGGCTTCGGCACGATCGTCGTGCTCACCGCGCTCTTCAAGCGCGGCTGGTACGAGCCGTGGCATCTCCCCGCACTCGCGGTCCTGGCGCTCGCCGGTGCCGCGCTTGTGCGCGTCCTGCTGGTGGTGCGCAGGGGGCGGCGTGCGCTTGCCTCGCTCACTGACGTTGCGGACATCCGTTGGCGGTCGAAGATCTGGATGGCCGCCAATCTGCGCAAGGGCGCGCTGAACCGAGCCGTCGTCAGCAAGCGGGAGGCCCTCGCTGTCCTGGAGAAGACCGGTGCGGCCGAGGCCATCGTCAAGGATGCCGCCGCACAGTTGGCCGAAGCCGAGCGCGCGTTGGCCGCTGACGCAACAGACCCCGCCGGCGCCCTCACGCAGCTCGGCGCAGAGATCAAGGAGACCCGCCGCAACCGAGCGATCCTGGTGCGCAGCGAGGCGTCAGCAGAGGCGCTGGCGTCCGTCGATGCCAAGCTGGTGGGCCTGCGCGCTGTTCTGCGCACGGCGCTGCGCGCTGCGGGCGCTGGTATCCCAGAGGCTGAGCCCGCCACCCTGACTATCCCTCGCCTGCTGGTCGTGGGCGCTGGCAGATGGTCGATCATCTTGCCCGCAGCGGCGGGCGCAGTGGCCTTCATCGCGGTCGGCGTTGCGTGGCTCCAGCTCGCTGCACGCGGCAACGACTGCGCGCTCGGTGGCCAGGAGGCGTTTGCCTACGGCGGCACACGGCACGCCCAGGCCGCGCCAACGGAGATCTACCGCTTCTGCACGACGCCCGCGGGCGGCGTGGATGACGGTTTGTTCCAGGGCTGGGCGCTGCGCACAGGTCTCAAGACCGTCGATGGTCGCATCGAAGGTGGCAAGTTCACCGGCAAGTACATCGATCCTGTGCGGCAGACGCTCGATATCCGTCTCGCCGAGGGCAAGGTGGTGAGCACGTTTGCAAGCGACGAGCAACTCTGCGGCCCGGCCTCTGCGCGATGCCGAGACAGCGAGTTCCCCGACTTCATCGACGTCCCGGCGCTCGACAGCCCTGATCCGATCATGGGCTACGTGCGCTCGCTCGACTGCCCGAAAGGGCGATGGTCGCACAAGATCGTCACCGAGCCGAGATTCGGGGTCGACGTGGAGTGCAGCGCCCCGAGCGTCACCTTCGGCCTCAAGCTACGGCCTCATGGCGACGAGTGGGAGGTGCTCATCGAGTCCTTTGAGTTCCGGGACCACGATGGCTCAAGGGCTGGCGGGTGGGCAGCGGCCGATGTCGATCGGGACTTGTACGGAAGAAAACGGTTCACGGCGCGACTGGATGCGGTGCTGGCGGTGCTGCCCAGCGGGTCCGGCAACGAGTACGCACGCGGCGGCATGCTCTATGAAGCGGGGGTGATGCCGTGACGAACAGATCGTCTGCTCGCTGGTCCCTGCCTAAGGCCACAGCGCTGGTCTGCACGGTACTCCTTTGCGCCCCCGCGCTCGCCAGCGGCGACCTCGCCACTTTGCTCAACCGACCCGAGGCCGAGGCGCGCGCGGTGCTTGAGAGCATCGCGGTAGCGCCGAGCGTCACCGGCGGCATCCATGAGCTCACGCCGCTGTCGGACTCCAGGCTTTGCACGTTCAGGCAGCTGTCGACCGTGGAGGCCGACGTGTACCTGCACGACGGCCTGGTCACGCGCGTGGAAGATCGCCGCCGGCCGACTCCGCTTGGCGACCAGCAGGCAGCCTTCGCCTTCCTACGCTCCATCGAACAGCAGACCGGTTCCACAGCGCGGATTTCCCCCGACGGACAGTACGCACGCTTCGCAACCGGGCCCGATGTGGCCATGGTCTTCCGCATCGTCCCGCGCGGCAGCGTGTTCACCGTGGTCGCGACCGGCGCCGAGATCGTGAACGCCGACGCCAAGTGCGACGCGCGCAAGGCCGCGGAGGCCAAGGCGCAGGCCGCGGAGGCCAAGGCGCAGCGCGAGGCGGAGACCAGTGAGCAGCGTGGGCGCTGCGAGGGCGGCGAAGTGCGCGCGTGCGCCAAGGCCGCGAGCATGGCTGACGATTCGGCCCTGGCGCTTGCGTTGGCGCGACGCGGCTGCGCGGGCGGCGACGCCGATGGATGCAGCGAGCTTGTGCGCGTGGCCGCGCGCAAGGGCGCCGTGACGCAGCCCCAGGACTGCGCCGATGTCTTCGATGCGCGGGCCAAGAGCTGCCGCGAGGCGCCAACCCGCGACCTGTGTGACATTCGGCTGCTGGTCCGCGGCTGCCTGGACTACCAGGAGACGGGGGCACAGGCACGCGACCGCCAGTTTGGGGCCTGCGTCGCCCATGGTCAGACGCGCGCGGCGTGCGAGGCCGAGGAACGAGACAAGGCCACAGCCGTGGCCGCCAGCAGGGGCGACGAGATCAGGCCGGGCATGCCGGTGGCGGCGTTCCTGGCCACGGGCGTTGGGGCCGCGCTCCCCAAGAAGCCCTACAGCGCCAAGAAGAACGCCTGCGGATCAATGGCGGCCTACCGCTCAGCGTCGGGTCTCGTGCAGTACACCATGGTCGACGGCAAGCTGGCCGAGGTGCGGCGTTACCGGGAGGTCGAGGTCGGGGCACACTCGAAGAAGGACACCGACAACAAGCGCACGCTTGCTGCGCACGTGGCGAAGGTTTGTGGGAAGGCCAAGGTGCGCGAGCTGTGGCCGGACAGCGATGACGGTGCCGTGGAGCTGGTGTGCGACGTCGCCAAGGACTTGGGCCACGGCGCTGCGGTGGTGGTCCACGACGACGACGGTCACCCCAAGCTCGTCCAGGTGGCCGACTTCGACTTCGAGCCCAAGCTCGCCGCGCGGCTGGCCAGGTGCTTCCCGCCGGATCCAGGGGACAACGAATACCCCGACTGACCGAGAGCCGCCCGGCCGCGACCGGATTTGGCGGGGCGCCGCGTGCTCGTGGCCAAGGTCGAGGGCCGGCTAGAACGCTCACCTTCGACGTCGGGTGACACGGCCCGCCGACGACGGGCACGTCGAGAAAAGCACCGCCTCACCTCTGTCATGTACGAGCGCATCGCCCTGACAGGTGATGCCCGTTGGCGTGATCAGCACCCGAAGCCCGGGCGATGCGCCCGAGGCGAGCGCGGCGGCCGGAGCCGGGCCATGCGGCGCTCGAAGCCGGTCACAGTCATGCGCCCGCGCGCGGCAAGCGCCTGCGCGACGTCGATGATGGTGGCCCAAGTTCGGGGCTCACGCACCTGGCGTACAGCGCGCGCATAGATCATGGACATCCACGCGCTGACACGCTGCTCCGACGTCTCGCCGTGGCGCTGGCCGTCGATCAGCATGAGAACATCCAGTGCGGTCCGGTAGTCGTCGGCGGCGCCAGGCAAGAACCCCGGCGCCCTGATCCGCAGGAACCGGCGCTCTGCCAGCGTGCCGGCGAGGATTATTTCGACGTCCAGCTCGGCGCAGGTGATCACCGGCTCCCATCCGCCGCGCTCGGCCAGCGCCGTCGCCATGCCAGGTGCCACGGACACCACGCGCAGTCGCTGAGCCACGTGGCCGAGGAGCTCGCCGTCGAGCAGTCGGATCCCTGGCTCACGGAGCCTCACGTTGTTGCGCCAGCCCATGACGGCGTGGCCGGCCTCATGAACGGCGGTCGAATGCCTCTCGTCCACCCTCCTCATGGCGGATCCTCCGTGCGGCAGGGCTCGCTCGCCAGCGCGCCACCCCTAACCCCCAGCGCGTAGCGCAGGCGAACGGCGACATCGGTGACATCGACGGCAAACGGCGTGCCGAACAGGCCGCGCGCATCGGCGATCCTCTGCAACATGTAGCGCGCCCCCAGTCGCACCACGAACGACCGGTTCCCTTGCTCGCGCGATGCCCGCGCCGCTGCCTTCTCCATCTGCGCGACGCAGGTCGCTGAGAGGACCCAGGCACGCAGCGCACAGGGGAAGAGGCGGTGGTCGTGTTCGACGACAGCGGAGACCAGCGCTGCGGCCGCTGCGCCCCAAGGGCTGAGGATCACCTGAGCCCCGGGCCGCCGGCCGGACATGAGCGCGGTCATCAACTCCTCTACGTCCAGAGTCTTCTTGCCCGGGCTGAGTGGCAACAGGTACTCGATGAACTCGACATCGGCACGTGTGAACACGTGGCTGGGCTCCCGGCGAGCGAGACGTTCCTCTCCAAGCACTCGGCGTCGTCTTGGCGTCATTTCCCGTACCTCGGCGCCGTGCGGGCCGCGACGTCGAGTGGCAGACCCTCGGCCCACGCCGGCGCTGCGCGCATGATGGCCTCGATCGACGAGAGCGCGTGCCCACTGTCGACCTCGGCGACGACCTCGTCATGGACGTGAAGGACGATCGCGTGCCCCGCGTCGTCAAGGCGCACTAGCGCATCGGCAAGGATGTCGCGAGCCACGGCCTGCGTGCAGTTCTCGACGAGCTTGCCGCCATACGTCGTGACGCGGCGGCGGCCTCGGGCATAGGTGAGCACGGAGCGCTTGCGCCCACCCTGCACGACGTCCTCGATGCGCGCGTCGCGGTAGACAACGATGCGGCCGCTGGGGAGCGTGCAGTGAATGTCGCGGCCTGCGGGTGACCAACGAAGTAGTCTGACCTCGCGCGTTTCGCCGCGCGCTGCCGCGCGCGCGGCGGCCTCGACGTCTCGCCACAGCCCGCCCTCGTAGCGAATCGGATAACCGGGGATCTCCACGCGCTTTCCGGCGATGAGCGGGTTCGCCGTGCGCCAGGCGTCGACCGCGCGCTCCGGCGTGAGCTCGCTCGCGCTCCAGTCCACGCCCATGTTCGCTGCGTGAGACTTGAAGCGCTCGACGCCCATGCCGAAACCGCAGCCGACCTCCAGCGCCTTGCCGATCTGCCGTTGGGGCTTGGAGACGTCGGCGACGGGCGTCGCATAGAGCGTCGCCGCCATGCGCAGGTACAAGTCCTCGGCGCGCCGGAACACGTCGAGGCCGTCCCTGTCGCCAGCGAGCCACCGCAGTACGCGCGGCTCGATGCTCTTGTAGTCGACGATCGCGAGCATGCGCCCGGCGCCGGCGTAGATGCACGGGCGCACGAGGGTCGAGAGAGCCGGTCCTACGCTGGAGCCGACGGCGGCAGCGAGCTCGCGGAGCCTGGCGAGGTCGCTGGCGCGCGCCGCGTCGACCGCTGCCGTGACGTCGAAGGTCGGATCCGAGATGCCGCGTGGGAGGTTCTGGGGCTGGAAGCCGTGTCCGCCCCACCGCCCCGTGTGCGCAGCACCGTACACGAGGGCGTGGCGGAGCCGACCATCCTCGTCGACGCGGCGCAGCCCGGCGGTCAACTTGGCCTCGACGATCGACGATGCGGATAGCCGCGCGGCGATCACTCTGCGGACTGGGTCGGGGAGATCGTCGTCTTCGAGAAGGTCGCGCAGGTGCCCCTGTTGTACGTCGGGGACGTCGATGCCCTCCTCGGCGAGCCAAGCCCGAAGGCGGTGCGGTGACAGGAGCGTGTCCTGGTCGACAGGGGCTGCGTCGCAGGCCTCGCTGGCGGAGGTCTCGGCAAGCGCGAGGACGCTGTCGGCAAGATCGGCGTCGAACAAGAAGCCACGCGCGTTGATGCGCGCGTCCACGTCTCGGACGCGTTGCTCGACGGCGACCCACGGGCGAAGGCTCCTCTTGCCGAGGTTCCAGAGCGCGTCGGCTCGGCGGCGGCTCCGTTCGAGAATGCGCCGGCGCGCGGGTGCGCTGATCGGCGGTAACTGGCCCGTGCGTACGTCGGGACGCCGGTGCGGTGCGAGGGGCTCGGCGGCCTCGTTGCACTCGGTGTCGGCGAGCGCGACGAGCGCGTCGATGCCATCCGGCAGGCCGGCGAGGCGCGCCACCTGTTGCAGGTCGAGCCAGCGTGCCACTGGCGGCCAGGCGAGCGCGGACCAAACATGGCGCACAAGGCCGTTCGCATTGTGAGCGGCCAGGGTTGCGCCGTGGGTCACCAGCTCGTGGAGGGTCGCGGGTGCGGCCTGGCCGGGGATCCACGTGAGAATCGCTCCACCGGGCAGGCGCGCCGCTAGCCCGATGACCTCCGTGGTCGCGTGCTCGGCGTAGGCGCGGCCTGCAAGCTCGGCGGCGTTGGCCTGGGAACGCACGGCGAGGTCGATCACGATGATCCCAGGCCTTGGCGGCGTCGCGCCGGGTGCGGGGCCCGCGTCCGTGCTCGATGCGCCCGTGGCGCCCGGGCGCGACGCTGCCGCTCCCTCCTGCACCACCTCACCCTGCCCCGCTGGGTCTTCCGCCCGCCCACCATCTCCTCTCCCGCCGCCGCCAAGAAACAATGGGCCGGGCGCATCAGGCGCATCGAGCGCATCCAGCTCTGATGCCGGCCCGGCGCGATCACCACGCCGGTCGCAGGCGGGCGCTACGGCCGCCGGCAACTCCGCGCGCGACATCTCCTTCCCGCGGGCGACGCCGAGCTGGACGAACTTGACGTACCAGCGTGCCGAGCGCCGACGCACGAGCAGCTTCAGCGCAGGGTCCGTGAAGCCGAGCACCTTGGTGAGATCGACCCGCTCCAGCTCTGCGGTCTCAGCATGCGAACGTCGATGCTCGGCTTCCGTGTCGACGAGCTGCTCGATGAGCGCGTGGGCATCCCTGCCTGCGCTCGCATTCAGCCACCCGGGCCGACCAGCGCACAATGTCATGTCCGCGACCGCTCCCGTCCGGAACAACTCGTAGAGCGCAACGATGTGCGCGGCGCGCTCCTCGCCACCCGCGTCGTCGAGATCGAGCTTATCGAGCGCGACGCCGCCGAGCTCCTTCATGCAGAGCGAGCGCCAGTCGAAGCGCGGCCCAAGATCATGCGCCCGCCACCAAAGGCCGGCGGCCACAACGTCGAGCGCCGCGCGTAGCTCGGGGTGACGCCGGGCGCGGGCCAGGTCGCCCCAGCGCTCCCACCCCTTTGCTCGCTGCATGAGACGCCAGCCAACCGCGCGCCGCGAGAGCTCCGGAGAGGCGACGACCGCGCGCGGCAGCGTGGAGCCGAGGATGGCGAACGGCGCCGTGACCGGCGCGTTCACCTCGTTCGCGTACTTGGCGGCGAAGCGGATCGAGGCGCCAAGCTCCAAGACAACAGCGAGCTTCTCGTACGGGTCGGGCTCTCGCCCGATCTCGTCGACGAACAGCAGGCTCGCGCCGTCGCGCACGAGCGCATTGCCGATGTTGCGCCGGGTGACGTCCGCATCGCGGCCGAAGCTGACGCAGACTGCGCCACCGCCGATCATCGAGCCAACGAGGCGCTGCGTCGTCGTCTTGCTCGTGCCGGTGTCGCCGGTGACGACGAGGATCGGAGGCGGGCCATCGGCGGTCTGAGCGAGGAGCGCGGCCATCACCGTTGCCGACACGTAGCCGCGGTGGATCCCGGGCAGAAGCTGTTCGAGCGTCTTCCAGGCGCGCTCGACGTCATACGCCGATGGGCGCCCGGTGCAGTCAACGGGACCCGGCTCGCCGGGCCGCGCGGGCCGGCGCACGAAGATCGCGCCCGGCGGCGGCACGGTGTGCGGCCCGACGAGCGTGTCCCCGTTCAAGGGCGCGACCGCCATGAAGCCATCCACCGGCACGGCGTCGAGCGCCTTGTCCGTCGTGATGCCGTCGACGCACGCCGGCATGTCCTTCGTTGACTTGAGCGTGATTTTGCGCGGGAACAGGCTCTTTGCATCGAGCCACACGCCCGCCGCCGCGCGCACAAGGTCGATCTTCTTCGCGTGGGCCGCGCGATCGACCCTGCCGATCCAGCGGTTTTCGATCGGCTTGCCCTTCGCGTCGGTCGGCTGCTCGGCGAGCCGGGCGCGGTTCACCTCGCGCAGCATGTGCGCCCACGCCGGCTGCAAGAGTTCTTCAGGCACATGCGGTCGACGGTCCATCAGCACGTAGCGCTGATGGGGGAAGTGGACGAGGTGGCGTGCGGCCGAAAACAGCGACGGCGCCTCAGCGTCGTCACGGTTGAGAAGGGCGCTCCAGGGCTTGAAGACCTGGCACCGGAAGCACCGGGCACCACGCTCGTCGATGACGATGGGATCGGACCCCGATGACTGGCGCTGCGTCCCGCACAGCACGCAGCCCGGCGTGGGCCAGCGCCCGTAGTCGAGCCCCCGCTCGGCGAGCCACGCTCGGATCTCGTCGTCACTCGGGTCGCTCGCACGTCCGGCGCCAGGCACGACGATCCGCGACGATGGCGCGAACCTGTGCACGCGCCCGCGGCGGCGACCTTCGGCGACCGCCGCGGGGTGCTCGAACGACGACTGCACGCGCATCGGCCACGATAGGAAACGGGACAGCGGCGCGACCATGGCCCACGTGCCCGCGAGAGCGCGGGCCGTCGCCGTTCCCGTGGCCACGAAGATCGCTACGAGGTCGCCGCGGAGGTTCGCCCAGGCGGCGAGCGGCCGCGGAGCCCAATCCGGGAAGAGGACGCGCACGTCGACGCTGCGCGCGGGATCGGCGCCGCCAGGTCTCTCGATGACAAGTACGACTGCTGCCTCCTGGTCCTGCCAGGTCGCAATGGGCGCGGCGAGCGAGGAGACGTCCGTGTTAAGCGCAGCGTCGAGCGCCGCAGCCGGCGATTGGGCGCTCACGTCTGGGACGGAGACGGCACGGCCACGGCTGCGGATTCGCACAGCGAGGGAGAGGCTCGGCGAGGCATCCGCACGGATGGCGCCGCCGTCGACCTCCACGCCAGGCTGGATCACGCGCAGGTGCGCACGAGGATCAGCCATCGGCTGCTCCGGGGTTGAACGTCTCTGGCGTTCCACCGTTCGACAGCGCCGCGAGAGCCGTGCGCAGGCGTGCGAGCTGAAGGTCGTAGGCGGACTGCTTCGCCGTGGTCGCCGCGCGCGCCTCCTCGACGGTGCAGCCGTGCTCGATCGCCCTGAGGGACGCGAGCGAGGCGACGAGCTTGAGATCTTCCAGGTCCTCGATGACCTCCTTCAGGAGGGCACATGCTCCCGCGGCCGTTCTCACCGGTGGAATCGGCTGTTGAGAGCTGTCACCGTCGACAAGAGCGACCGCCCGAGCAGTGCGCGCTGAGCCGGCGAGGTAGTGCAGCACGGCGGTGACGTCGTACCTGGGTCGGCCGCCGATCGTCTGAAACGGCAGCCCGCGGGCCGCGCGGCGGTCCGACGCAAGCCTCTCGACGGAAACGCCGAGTAGGGCGGCGATTTCGCCCTCATCAAGCATGCGGCGGGCGCTCGTATTCGTGTTGTTCATGTCCCGATCTCCTCCGACCAGTGGTCCAACGGACGGGCCGCTTGACCAACCTGGATGAACGTGCTCTAGATCTGACAGACCGTCATAAGAAGAGCAAGGAGTTCGAGTCGTGCGTCGCGAAAGGACATCGCCGGACATGTTGACCGGGCCGGAAGTGCTCGCCCGCGCAGGCGTGAAGAACGCTCGCGCGCTGGCGCGCTACGCTGATCAGGGCTTGATCGATCGGCCGACAATCGGCCCCCATCCGAGCGGACGCGGGACGACGAGCTACTACCCCGCGTCGACCGTTGAGCGCATCCGAGAGATCCGGGGGACCAGGAAGCGCGGTGCCGGGCGGGTGGCCGCCCTCAACGTTACGGGCACGCGCCGGCTAGATCGCCTCGTCGAGTTCACCTTCTCGTACCACGACCCGATCTACACGGACTGGGATTTCTCGGTGACAATGACGACGACGAACGGACCCACGCCGGAGGAGAAGTTCGCCTGCGCAGTGGCGTGGCGCACGTTCCGGATCACCGAGTCGAAGGATGTCGCGAGGCGTGCTGCGAGCGCGGCTGCCGCGAGAGACACGTACGAATCTGCGATGCGGTGCATGCAGGAGGGCTTCGCGCCAGTCCTCCTCTTGCGGGGAAAGGACGCGCGAGTTGTCGCTGACGTGACGCTCGCCGAGGCAATGGACGCCGCGGGAGAAGGGACGCTTGCGATCCCGTTGGCGAAGGTGATCGCGTCGATCGACGAAAGCGCGAAGGTGCGCGTGCGGCCCGCGGGCAATGTTCACGTTGTCGAGGACGGGATCGTCGTGGAGTGCGGGCTCAGCGTGGGAGGGCCGGCCGGCGTCCACGTCGTCCGGCCCGACCCGATCATGAAGAAGAAGGGAGCGACGTAATGCGAAATCAGCCAGCGGCCGAGGTGATCGAGAGCCTCATGGACGCCGACGAGCTCGGCCAGTTGATCAAGAAGTCCAGATCCTGGGTCTACCAAGCCGTGCAGGCCGGCAACGTGCCGCACATCCGGATCGGCGGGAACGTGCGCTTCAGCCGCAAGGCGATTCGGAAGTGGCTGGAGAAGCAGCAAGCGGGGTAGCGCCCGGCGAGGACCACCGTGGCAAGCGTCTACCTTCGCGGACCATGTTCGGACCGCTGCGGCTGCAAGGCTGCGGCCGCTGCTGTTGCGCGCGCGTTTCGCGGATGCCGATGCGTGAAGGAGTGCCGGTGCCCACGCGGGGCACGTCGCTGCGCATGGTGGATCCAGTTCCGCGGAGAAGATCAGGCTCGCTCATGGGTGTCGGAAAGGTCGAGCGAACCCACTCGGCGCCTCGCTCTCGCTGCCGCCCACGAGCGTGAGCGCCTCGCGGAGCGTCGGCTCCGCGGCCTTGAGCCGATGCCGAGCGCAGAGAGGCCTCCGACGCTCGCCCAGGCGTGCCAGCGGTACGTCGACGTGGGCCTGTCCGGCAGGCCGTCGCAGATGAACACCCGCTCTCTCTTGATGACGCACGTGGCCGGCGACATCGCCGCCACCAGGCTCGACAAGCTCAGCGTGCAGCAGCTCAACAGGTTCTTCGACGCCAAGCTGACCGAGCTCCAGCCGAAGAGCGTGAAGGGCCTGCGCGGTACTATTCGCGCGGCGATCAACTACGAGCTGACGCACGGCACCTGGCAGGGCGCGAACCCCATCAGCAAGACCAAGCCCATTCCGGTGCCGAAGAAGCTGCGCGAGTGGGTGAGGCCCCACGAGGTTGCTGCGCTCATCGACGCCATCGACCCCGAGGACCGGGCGCTGTTCGTCGTCGCTGTGACCATGGGCTTGCGCAAGGGCGAGCTGCTCGGCTTGAAGAAGTGCGACGTGAACATGCCCGAGCGCTCGCTGGTGGTCCGGCGCTCCTGGGACCGCGACCAGACCAAGGGCAAGCACGACGACAAGCTGCCGATCCCCGCCGAGGCCGCACCCTGGATCGGGCTGGCCATCGACAGCTCGACGAGCGACCTGGTCTTCCCTGGCCCGGACGGCAAGATGCGGTCGCGCCACTTCAAGGCCGCGGCCATGCTCAGGCGCGCGCTCGGCCGGGCCGGTGTCGTCGACGGGTACGATCACGTGTGCCGCAAGCGCGGCTGTGGCCACGTCGAGCGCGCCACCGACGCAGAGCAACGGCTATGCCCCACCCACGCCATGAAGCTCTGGCCGAAGCCGATCCCGAAACAGATCAGGTTCCACGACCTGCGCGCCTCGTGCGTGTCGGGGCTGGTGGCGAGCGGCGTGTCGATCTTCGCCGGCGCCAAGATCCTGCGGCACACCGACCCGAAGATCACGGCCGAGGTCTACGCCCGCACCGACCCGAACAACCTGCGCGCCGAGATCGACGCGCTCAAGTTCGGCATCCTGCCACCGGCGGGCAGCGGCGATGACGACGACGGCGGCCCCGGCGGTGGCGGTGCCGCTTGTAGCAAATACGTAGCAAACTCCTTGCTACAGGACGGGTCCGAATGGGATGGATGGACAGGGACCGGCGACGCACCTGTAGAGAAATCAACGGCTTGTGACTGCCTGCTACCGGATGGACAGCCACCGAACCATATTCGGGACCAAGAGGTCGTAGGTTCAAATCCTGTCACCCCGACCACGGACGCCGCGCATCTGCGCGGCGTTTCTTTTTTTTCGGCCGATCGTGTCGCCTCGTGCGCTTGTTCGGGGTGACAGGATTTGAACCCAGGGCGCGTGCAACGCGCCCTGGGTTCGCTGTTTTGTCCCGGCCGGCTAAGGCCGGCCGGGGAACAGCCCGCGCTCCGCGCGACGAGGTGGAGCTCGCTTCGCTCGCGGCGGGTGGGGCGCTCCGGTATCGTGGAGAGCATCACTGGTGGGGATCGTATGCAGCATGCGCGCGTCGCGATGATGGCCCTGCTCGTCCTCGCACAAGGCTGCCCGGCGGCACCTGCCCCCGGCGCGGAAGGCGGCCCTTGCCTCGACGGCGAGCGCTGCGACCAGGGCCTCTTGTGCCTCAGCTCGCTGTGCGTGGTGCCACCGGCGGAGGGCGAAGGTGAGGGCGAGGGCGAGGGTGAGGGAGAAGGTGAAGGTGAAGGTGAAGGCGAGGGCGAGGGCGAGGGCGAAGGCGACACGGACGGCAACACGCTGCTCACGCCGGTGACGGTCACCCTGCCCTTCACCTCGGAGCCCACCGACGTCGGGCTCGGCGACCAGGACTGCTTCCGCTTCGCCGTCGCGGAGGCGGGCACGCTGACGGTGCGGCAGGACCTGGCGGGCGGCGGCGATTGCGCGTACGGCCACGTGTTCGTCAACGTCTACCCCGGTGACGCCGTCGTCAGCTACGACACGCTCGCGTTCTACCTCGGTGGCAGCGCCGACTCCTGCACCGAAGGCCGCATCGTGCTGACGCGGCCGGGCGACTACATCGCCTGCCTGGACAACGCGTACTCCATCCTCGACCCGGTCGCCGACGCCGTGCTCGAGCTGGCCTTCTCCACCGCGCCCATCAGCGGCTCGTGCGCGGGCGACGCCGTGCTCGAGACCGCCGCCGGCGCCGCCTTCCTCGATCCCTGCACGAGCGTGACCGGCGATCTGATCGTGACCGGCGCGGAGCTGACGACGCTCGACGCGCTCGGTGGGCTCGCTTTCGTGCTCGGCGAGCTGCGCATCGAGGACGCGACGGCATT
Organism: Deltaproteobacteria bacterium; assembly: GCA_016177705.1. GTDB lineage: Bacteria > Myxococcota > UBA727 > UBA727 > VGSZ01 > JACOUT01. The sequence continues at coordinate 106,602 of JACOUT010000006.1, read as the reverse complement.
GACCAGCGTCGCCGGGCTCGCGGACCTCGGGCGCGCGGGCGACCTGACGGTGCGCCGCAACGACGGCCTGGTGGACCTGGCGCTGCCGGCCCTCGCCGACGTCGACAACCTCAACGTCTCCTTCATGGACGCACTGCAGACCGCCTCGCTGCCGGCGCTCGGCGAGGTTCAGGGCAACCTGCGCGTGCAGTACAACCCCGTGCTCAACGCGTTCGCGGCGCCGCAGCTCTTGACCTGCACCGGCGACGTGAGCTTCTCCACCAACCCCGCGCTGGCCCAGTGCGCCATCGACCAGTGGCTGGCAGGGGTGGTGGTCGGCGGCACGGTGTCGACGAGCGGCAACGACGAACTGGCGACCTGTAACTGACGCGTTCCGGTCGACGTGGTCAGCCCGCCGTCGGACGCACCGGCTCGCCCACCAGGCTGGTCACGCGCAGGAACACGCCACGCGACTGGCTGATGGTGAAGCGGTAGCCCTCGTGCGCGAGGCCCGCGACCAGCTCCTCGAGCTCGGGCACCGAGTAGCCGCGCAGGCACGAACACATGCCGTCCCACCAGACGAGCGCGGGGATCACGGGCACCGGGTAGGTCAGCAGGAACCGGAACAGGTCGAAGCCTGGCTGCAGCGGCGCGCTGGCCCACACCGCGAAGGGCACCATCGAGATGGTCAGCATGGTCTGCGGCCGGCGCTCGACGACCTCGAAGGCGCAGAACGGCTGCCCCTTGGCGACGGCGTCGGCCACCATGCGGCGCGCAGCCTCGGGCCGAAAGTGATGGAGCGCGTTGAAGATGGTGCGCACGCCGCGCAGCTCGTCGGGCACGTCGGTGGCGTCAACCGACGCGCGCCGGCCATGGACGCGGCCCGGCGCTCGCAGCTCCGCGGCGCGAAACGCCGCCTCGTTCGGGTACAGGTCGGTCAGGGTGGCGCTCACCTCGCGCGGCAGCCGCTCGAGCAGCGACAGCAGCGCGCCACCGCCGCCGGAGCACAGGTCCACCACCTTGGTCTCGCCGCTGCGCTCGAGCACCCCCTGCAGCACCGGCGCCGCCTGGTGCAGGAAGCGGCCGCGCTCGGCGGCGACCTGCAGGAAGGCGGTACAGGCGTCGCGCAGCGGCCGCGGGCACCACGGCTCGTCCTCGATCTCGGGCGCGTGCAGGCGGCGCACGACGACGGTATCCGCCGACCGTCGCGCGCGCGCAACGCCGCTACGACAGCAGCCGTCGGCCGGCGCGAAGGAGCGGCCACGGGTCGACCAGCTTGCCGCCGGGCGCGCGCAGCTCGAAGTGCAGGTGCGGCCCGGTGGCGCGCCCGGTGGCCCCCGACAGGCCGATGCGCTGGCCGGCGACCACGCGCTGCTTCGCTTCGACGTCGATGCGCGACAGGTGGGCGTAGCCGGCGCGCCAGCCGGAGTCGAGCGCCAGCACCACGTGCTTGCCCGCGCGCTTGCTGGTGCCGGCGCGCGCCACCACGCCGTCGTCGACGGCGCGCACCGGCGTGCCCTTCTTCGCCCGCAGGTCGACACCCGCGTGCACGCTGACGCCGCGAGGGCCGAACGACGACGTCACGCGCAGCGCCTCGAGCGGTGGCACCTTGATGGGCCCGCCCCAGCCGGCCTGCACCTGGACGTGCCGCGGCCAGGCGCGCATCGCCGCGGCGACCGAGGCAGCACCGAGCAACGCGGCGATCACTGCCGCCACGGTGAGCCTGGCGAGGTAGCGCATCGTCGGGCAAACCCGCGTGCGCCCTCCGCTGTTCCATGATCCGGGGCGCGCGCGATCCGAGTCACCCGCCATCGCGCTTGAGTCCATGACCGGCCTTGCCCCATGCTCGCGCGCCATGTCGGCTGCACGCGCGTACGACGTGCTCGTGATCGGCTCGGGACCGGGCGGCGAGGGCGCGGCCATGACCTGCGCCAAGGCGGGCAAGCGGGTCTGCGTGGTTGAGCGCGACGCCGTGCTCGGCGGAAGCTGCACGCACCGCGGCACCATTCCCTCCAAGGCGCTGCGCCACGCCATTCAGGAGCTGGTCAAGCAGCAAGCCTCGCCCTGGCAGCGCACCTCGGTGGTGCGCGAGCTGCCGCGCTTCGCCGACCTGACGCGCACGGCACGCACGGTCATCGATCGCCAGGTGGCGATGCGCACCCAGTTCTACGAGCGCAACGACGTCGACGTGGTGCACGGCCACGCGCGCTTCGTCGACCCGCACACCGTCGAGGTGCTCGAGGAGCGCGGCGCCCACGAGACGCTGCGCGCCGATCACATCGTCATCGCCACCGGCAGCCGGCCGTATCATCCGCCGGGCATCGACTTCTCCCACCCCTGCATCTTCGACTCGGACTCCGTGCTCGGTCTCGAGGACACGCCGCGCAGCCTGATCGTCTTTGGCGCCGGCGTCATCGGCTGCGAGTACACCTCGATGTTCCGCGCGCTCGGCGCCAAGCTCAACCTGGTCAACACGCGCCGACGTCTGCTCGAGTTCCTCGACGACGAGATCTCGGACGCGCTCTCCTACCATCTGCGCGATCAGGGCGTGGTGCTGCGCCACGACGAGGAGTTGGCGCAGCTCGAGACGCACGAGCACGGCGTGGTCGTGCACCTGAAGAGCGGCAAGCGCATCAAGAGCGACGCGCTCTTGTGGGCCAACGGGCGCACCGGCAACACCGCGGAGCTCGGCCTCGAGGCGCTCGGCGTCGTCGCCGATCACCGCGGGTGTCTCACAGTCAACGGCGCCTACCAGACGGCGTTACCGCACCTGTATGCGGTCGGCGACGTGGCCGGCTGGCCGAGCCTGGCATCGGCGTCCTACGACCAGGGGCGCTTCGCCGGCACTCACATCGTGGAGGGACGCGCCGAGGGGCGCCTGCTCGCGCACATGCCCACGGGCATCTTCACCACGCCCGAGATCTCGTCGGTGGGCAAGACCGAGCGCGAGCTGACCGAGCAGCGCGTGCCCTACGAGGTTGGCCACGCGCTGTTCAAGCACCTGGCGCGCGCACAGATCACGGGCAGCACCGTCGGCATGCTCAAGCTGTTGTTTCACCGCGAGACGCTGCAACTGCTCGGCGTGCACTGCTTCGGCGATCAGGCCGCCGAGATCGTCCACATCGGCCAGGCGATCATGGCCCAGCCGGGCGAGGCGTCGTCGATCGCGTACTTCGTCAACGCCACGTTCAACTACCCGACCATGGCCGAGGCCTACCGCGTGGCCGCGCTCAACGGCATCAATCGGGTGGTGCGCTGAGCGGGCGCAGGGGCCCGAGCGCGGCTATGCTGCGGGCGTGAAACGACTGCTGCCGATCGTCGTGCTGCTCGCCGCCACTCGCGCGGGCGCGCCGCCGCCGATCTCGAGCTTCCCGTCGGTGATCCTGCCGTCGGACGGCAGCGAGCCGCCGCGCAACACGCGCTATTGGGCGTTCGGCCGCGACGCACCCCCACTGTCGTCGATCGGCGTGGCGCTCACGGTGAACGGCAGCCCGGTGGCGCTCGAGGTCGCAGCGCACGGCTGCTGCCTGGTGCGCGGCACCCTGGCGACGCCGCTCGAGGCCGCGGACACCGGCCTGTTCACGGTCAGCTCCCCCGGCGGCGAGCTGTCGAGCAGCTTCGTCGTCTACGACCACATCGACGTACTGCCGCCCGGGCTGCAGGACGCCAGCGTGCTCGACTTCGCCCAGGGTCGCCTCGTCATCGGCGTGCTCGGCAATGACGACCACGAGGTGGCGGGCTTTCTCGCGCGGGCGGCGGGTGACGACGAGGTGATCGGAGCAGCGCCGCCGGGCTATGTGCTCGAGGCGCCCGCCGCCGCGCTCGGCTGCCTCGACATCACGGCCGTCGACCTCGCCGGCAACGAGAGCGCGCCGGCGCAGGTCTGCGCGCCCGCCGAGGGCGAAGGAGAGGGAGAGGGGGAGGGCGAAGGCGAGGGGTGCGCGTGCTCACAGTCGACGCTGGCCCCTGGTGTGCTTGCGCTCGCCGCGCTCTATCGACGTCGGCGATCGCCACACCGGAGTCGCCCATGATCCGCCCGACGCACCTGCTCGCCATCCCCGCGCTCTGCGTCGGCGTCGCCGTGCTGGTGGCCTGCCCGCCGTCCGAGGGTGAAGGTGAAGGTGAAGGTGAAGGTGAAGGTGAGGGTGAGGGTGAAGGCGAGGGCGAGGGCGAGGGCGAAGGCGAAGGCGAAGGCGAAGGCGAGCTGATCGACAACCCCTGGGGCTTCGCGATGCGCGTGCCCGGCACGCACGACATCGACGGCACCAACGCGGCCGACGCCGACTACGTCTGTTCCCTCTCGATCGACGGCCACGACGCCGTGGTCTACGTGCGCGCGACGCCCACCTCGCTCGGCGGCGCCATGTTCCCCATCCCGGTCTACGACGACGTCGCGGGCTACCTGTTCGAGAACGACACCGTCACCGAGGTGGCAGCCGCCTACGACTACGGCGGCAACCACAACAACGACTTCCTCTCCATCACGCTCGGCGCCGTCCGCTACACCTGGGACCACTCGAGCTACGGCTACGGCTTTCGCGCATGCCAGCCGCCCGACTGCGTGAAGCGCGAGGAGGGGCTCGACTTCCAGGACGGCTGTCAGCCCGACCGCACGCTGCCCGAGGCCTGCATCGAGGTGACCAACCCCTTGCCGCCGCTGGTCGACAACTTCGCCTTGTGCGCGGGCGATCCGGGATGATGCGCGCGCTCGCTTGCCTTTCGCTGCTGCTGCTCTGCGCGGCTGCCGCGTGCCCCCCGCCGGCCCCCGACGATGCTGGCCCGGGCGACGCCGGCCCCGAGGAGTCTTTTCGCGCGCTGCTCGACGAGGAAGGCGACGTTACCGAGCTCATGGGCGCGGACGGCACCGTCAAGTACCTGGCGCCGGTCGCGGGCGTCGAGCCGCGCGCGCCGCTGTTCGAGAGCTGTGCCTTTCAGGACACGATGGCCTTCCCCTTCCACCTGCCGTTCCTCAACTCGCTGCCGGGCGGCGACGACCTGGACTTCGCCGACTACATCGCGCTGGTGCTGCAACGCGAGACGCGCGCGTGGTGGGGCGGCGAGGTGTGGTGGCGCCCCGAGCTGGCGCACCCGATCGGCGGCGCGCCCGGCGTCTTGGCATACACGCTCTACACCGAGGACAGCCCGGGCAACCGCCTGATCGCGGACGACGTGCGCGCGGTGTTCGCGGTGCTGACCGCCTGCGCGCCGGCCTTCGCCGGCAAGCTCGCCTTCGTTCCGGTGAGCAACGAGCAGCGGCAGACCGCCCTGCAGGCGCAGGGCGAGCTGTCGGCCGACGGCATCGCCGTCATCATCGAGTAGCGTCGGCTTGGTGCGCTACAGCTTGCCGCGTGCCGCGCGCATGACGTCGACGTAGGAGAGGATGCCGACCAGGCGGCCCTCCGCCTCGTCGACCACCGGCAAGGCGCCGATGCGGTTCTCCAGCATCAGATCGATGGCGTCGTCCACGTCGTCGTCGGGCGCCACGCACGACGGATCGGAGGTCATGATGGTGGAGACCGCCACCTGCAAGCGAGTGCGCGCGGCGTCGGGGTCCTCGATCAGCGCCGCGTGCGAGAAGCTCAGCAGGTCGCGGTCGCTGACGATGCCGACCAGCTCGCCGCCTTCGACGATGGGCAGGTGACGGATCTGCTCGGACTCGAGGGTGCGGATGGCGTCGAACACCGTGGTGCCGAGGCGCGCGCTCAACGGGTTGGCGGTCATGATGTCGCGGACTTCCATGGATGCTCCTCGCGCCTCTGGGCGCGCCTGCGCCGATCGCACCGAGCGAACGCAACCACCGTGCCACCATGCGCGTGCTCCGGCCTCGCGTGGGCGCTATGCCACGCTGACCACGACGGCCGTGACGTTGTCGGGTTTTCCGCGGCCGTTCTCGACCTGGGATCGTGCGTAATCGACCAGCCCCTGGCTCGCGATCGCACTATTGGCCGAGCTGCTGACGATGCGCGCCACCTCGCGCGCGGTCACGTCGCCGGCCGACTCCTTCCAGGGCTTGCCCGCCGCGAACGCGGCGCGCTGGGCCTCCAGGTTGGCGTCGAGCACGCCGTCAGAGAGGAAGACCAGGCGATCTCCCTTCGCCACCGGCCAGCGATAGACGTCGACCTTGGGCGCGCTCTTGGAGCCGAGCGCGCTCGTCACTACGTTCGAGACGTTGAGGCCGGCGTTCGGGTCGCCGGTCTGCTTGGCGAGCTGCTCGCCGAGGTTGTGCGCCTCGGTCATCGCCTTGATGCGCCCGTGCTTGTCGACCAGCAGCACGCCGCTGTCGCCGCAATTGGCCACGATGGCCTGCCCGTCGACGATGACGCCGGCAGCGAAGGTAGTAGCGGCACCGACGCCGAAGCCGACGACGTCGGCGTGCGCGGCCTTGCCGGCCTCTTGCAGTGCGACGCCTGCGTCTGCGCCGCTCGCGATCTGCGCCACGGCTTGCTGGAAGCGGTCGGCGGCGGCCTTGGATGCCGCGCCCGTCTGTCCCGGCACCCCGCCCATGCCACCCGCCTGATCGAAGGCGCCGGCGTAGACGATCTCGCGCCCGCCCTGCCCGCGCGCGGTGCCGACGACGGCCGCGTCCTCGTTGTAGTTCTTGTAGCCGATGCCGCGATACGAGAAGAGCGCGCCCTCGGCGCCCTTGCCGACGACGACGTGCGGCTGGCGCGTCTCGGCGCCGCCGACCACCGACACCACCGCGTCCTTGACCGGCGGCGCCGGCGGCTGTTTGAGCGCCTGCACCGAGCCGAGGAAGCCCTGCTGCAGGCCCTCGAGCCAGCCATGCTCGGCGTGGCCGGGCGGCACGTTGCCGCCGACGTGGCGCACACCGCGCGCGTCCTGCACGGTCACCGCGAGCTTGCCGTTGTTGCCGACGCCCGTGACCCAGGCACGGCCACCGTCGAAGTCGAGCACGTCGCCGATCTTGAAGGGGTTGACCTTGGCCAGCGTGCCGGCGTCGAGCTTCTTGAGCGCGAGCCGCCCGTGGGCGTCCGTGACCTCGACGCGCAGGCCGTCGGGATCACGCCCCGTGACCACCCCGAGCGAGAGCGAGCCGTCGCTCCGCGGCACCGCCACCAGGTCACCGGGCGCGTAGCGATCGAGCGACGACGGGCCGGGGCCGCCCTGCGCCACCGACGACGGCGCAAACGGCTGGTAGCTCGGCTCCGGCTTGGCCAGGCGCTCCTGCAGCGCCGCCTCGTCGCGCGCGGCGACCTGCTGCAGCACGCGGCCGCTCCTGCGCGTGGCCGCGTCGAGCAGCACCTGCGCGGGCTCGAACAGGCTCACCTGCAAGCGCTCGCGCACGTCGCGCGGCAGCATGTGCAGGACGGCCGGATCTTGCAGCTCGAGCACCGACGTCAAGCGCGCCTTGGCGTGCTGCAACGCGCCGATCTCCGCCTCGGTGACGAGCCCGTCGGCGTAGACGCGCGTCAGCGTCGCCACCGCGTCCGCGAGCTTGCCCTGCAAGGCGCGCGCGTCGGGCTGTGGCGGCCCCTTGGGCTTGGCGCCGAGCAACGACAGTAGGCTCGGCAGCAGGCCGCTGCGCTGTGACTTTTGCGCACGCTCCGCGAGGAAGCGGTCGACGTCGCGGAGGTCGACCTGCTGGAGCTTCTGCTCGGCCTGGATCTCGTCCGCTTGCTTGGCGCCCTGGGTGACGGCGAGCGGCGTCGCCTGGCCGCGCACGGGGCTCGGCACCTTGGGGCCGACGTATAGCGGGCTCATGGCGCGCCCCCGTCGACGATCTGCTTGACCTCGGGCGAGCGGGCCGCGAGCGCGCGCGCGGCCAGCAGGTCCGCCGCGGCCGCTGCCCTGTTGCCGGCGCCGTGCAGCTCGGCGCGCAGCAGGAGCGCGCGCGCCACGTCGGGCAGCGCCTTGGGCACGTCGGCGTCGAGGAAGCGCCCGAGCTGCTCGATGGCGAGGTCACGCTGTCCGGCGCCCTTGTGCGCGAACGCGCAGTGCAGCAGGTGCAGCGGCTCGCCGGGATCGAGCGCCGCCAGCGACGAGAAGACGCGCACGGCGAGCTCGAAGCGCCCAGACTGGATGGCGGAGGCGCCCACCTTGGCGATGGCGTCCATGTCCGCGGGCGTGAGGCCGGCGACGTCCTTGAGCGCCACGCCTCCTTGGGCAAGCGCCTCGATCAGGCGCGCGCCGTCGTCGCCGGGCGAGGTGGTGGGGGCGATGCTCGGGCCTGGTGGCGTCGGCACGAGGGCATTCTAGCGCCATCCGACCCCCGTTGCGCTCGGCCCGGTGGTCTCGTCCTTTGCGGCATGGATCACGCTTTCCTCGATCGCCTGCGCGCCGACACCGAGAAGCTCAAGAGCGAGGGGCTTTACAAGGCCGAGCGCGTGATCACGACGCCGCAGCGCGCCGCCATCGGCGTCGCTGGCCGGGGCGCCGTGCTCAACCTCTGCGCCAACAACTACCTCGGCCTCGCCGACCACCCCGCGCTCGTCGCTGCCGGCAAGGCCGCGCTCGATCGCTGGGGCTTCGGCATGGCGTCGGTGCGCTTCATCTGCGGCACACAGCAGGTGCACAAAGACCTCGAGGCGCGCCTGTCGTCGTTCCTCGGCACCGACGACACCATCCTCTACTCCTCCTGCTTCGACGCCAACGGTGGCCTGTTCGAGACGCTGCTTGGCGAGGAGGACGCGGTCATCAGCGACGCGCTCAACCACGCCTCCATCATCGACGGCGTCAGGCTCTGCAAGGCCAAGCGCCTGCGCTACGCCAACAACGACATGGCCGACCTCGAGGCGCGGCTGCAGGAAGCGCAGGGCTGCCGCACCAAGCTGATCGCCACCGACGGCGTGTTCTCGATGGACGGCATCATCGCCAACCTGCGCGCCGTCTGCGACCTGGCCGACAAGTACGGCGCGCTCGTCATGGTCGACGACAGCCACGCGGTCGGCTTCGTCGGCGAGCGCGGGCGCGGCACCCCCGAGCACTGCGGCGTGCTCGGGCGCGTCGACATCCTCACCGGCACGCTCGGCAAGGCGCTCGGCGGCGCCTCGGGCGGCTACACCTCGGGACGGAAGGAGATCGTCGAGTGGCTGCGCCAGCGCTCGCGTCCCTACCTGTTCTCGAACACGGTGGCGCCGGTGGTGGCGGCCACCTCGATAGCCGCGCTCGAGCTGCTCGAGGGCGCCGAGGGCAAGGAGCGTCGCGCCACGCTGGTGCGGCACGGTCTGCGCTTCCGCGCCGGCATGGAGAAGCTCGGCTTCACGCTGGTGCCCGGGGAGCACCCGATCATCCCGGTCATGCTCGGCGAGGCCAAGCTGGCGGGCGCGCTCGCCGAGCGCCTGCTCGAGGAGGGTGTGTACGTGATCGGCTTCTCCTACCCGGTGGTGCCGATGGGTGCTGCGCGCATCCGGACGCAGATGTCGGCCGCGCTCGACGACGCCGACGTGGACCGCGCGCTCGACGCCTTCGCCAAAGCGGGCCGCGCGCTCAAGGTGATCGCATGAGCCTGCCGACGATGATGAAGGCACTGGTCAAGGCCAAGGCCGAGCGGGGCTTGTGGCTGCAACAGGTGCCGGTGCCCGCCATCGGCCACAACGACGTGCTCATCAAGATCAAGCAGGCCGCCATCTGCGGCACCGACCTGCACATCTACAACTGGGACGCCTGGGCGCAGAAGACCATCCCTGTGCCCATGACCGTGGGCCACGAGTTCATGGGCGAGATCGTGGCGGTGGGCAGCGCCGTCGACGGCTACCAGGTGGGCGACCGCGTGAGCGGCGAGGGCCACATCACCTGCGGGCACTGCCGCAACTGCCGCGCGGGCAAGCGGCACCTGTGTCGGAACACGCTCGGCGTCGGCGTCAACCGCCCCGGCTGCTTCGGCGACTACCTGTCCTTGCCGGCGAGCAACGCCTTCAAGCTCAGCCCGCGCATCAAGGACGAGATCGCGGCCTTCCTCGATCCGCTCGGCAACGCGGCGCACTGCGCGCTCTCCTTCGACCTGGTCGGCGAGGACGTGCTCATCACCGGCGCCGGCCCCATCGGCATCCTCGCCACCGCCATCGCGCGCCACATCGGCGCGCGCCACATCGTCATCACCGACGTCAACGACTACCGCCTCGCGCTCGCCAAGAAGTGCGGCGCCACGCGCGCGCTCAACGTCAAGCACGAGAGCATCGACAAGGCGATGGCTGAGCTCGGCATGAGCGAGGGCTTCGACGTCGGCTTGGAGATGTCCGGCAACGCCGACGCCTTCCGCGCCATGCTCGCCGCCATGAACCACGGCGGGCACGTCGCCATCCTGGGCATCCCGCCCGCCGAGGCCGCCATCGACTGGAACCAGGTGATCTTCAAGGGGCTGGTGCTCAAGGGCATCTACGGCCGCGAGATGTTCGAGACCTGGTACAAGATGGGCGCGATGCTCGAGAGCGGCCTCGACGTCGCCCCCGTGCTCACGCACCACGTCCCGGTGGCGCGCTTCGAAGAGGGCTTTGCCATCGCGCACAGCGGCCAGGCCGGCAAGGTCGTGCTCGACTGGCAGTAGCGAGCCGCGCTCAGTTGCACGGCACCCGATCGGTCGCCGTGGTCGACGTCGGCTGGCAGGGGCCGCTGCTCGGACACACCTGCAGGTCGACCACCTGGCCACACGCGGAGCCGAGCTGCACCGAGGCCGTGCGCGTGCACGTCCCCGACGCGTTGCTGCACGCGGTCGCCGACGTGAGCGTGTCGACCTCGTCGGCGCCGTCGCAGTCGTAGTCGTAGCTGCCGTCGCTGCGCGCCGTGTCGTACGAGGAGCTTTGGAACGGGAACGCGTCCATGTCGGCGTCGTCGCAGTCGGTGTTGCGCAGGGCCGATCGCATCGCGCCGTCGAGCGACAGGCAGGTGCTCTGGCCGCCCCCTGTGCCGTACAGATCGCGATCGAGGTCGGTGTAGACGACGGCAGGGGTCGACGCGCTGGCGTCACCGTCGTCGCAGTCATCGACGCCATAGAGCAGCACCAGCACCGCATCGAGGTTGGCGTCGTCGGTGAAGCTGCCGGTGGGCGTGAGCACGGTGCGCACGCCGAAGGAGGGCACGCAGGGTGAAACGGCGGTGAGCGCACCACCCCAGTCGTCCTCCGGTCCACCGAACGCGAGCTCGGTATCGCTCGTCAACCAGACGTCGGAGCGGGTGCGCGCTGCGCCAATGGTGACGGAACCGTCGAGCAGCGCCACGGCGGCATCGATGTTCGCCGGCGTTGTTCCGTCGACGTTTGCGCCCAGGACGCGCACCTCGAGGCCTCGCAGCACATCGACCGGCAGGTCACAGGCGAAGCCGCCAAGGTCGAGCGCGTTGCTCGGCTCGCTGGGGTCGAGGTCGACATGCGTGTCGTCGGTGTCGAGCCGGTCGGCGTCCTGCGGCGCCATCCAGTCGTCTGCGGGGCCTCCCCCGTTGAACACCGTCGGCCACGACAGCACCACCGGGGCGCGCTGCGGCGTTGCCCGGTGGAGCGGCGGCGGCGCCCCGTCGCTGCACGCTTCGACGGCCGCCGCCGTGACGCCGTCGTCGTCGAGGTCCGGGTAGAAGGTGCCGCGTACCTGGCCGTCAGGACAATCGCCTTCACCTTCGCCTTCACCTTCGCCTTCGCCCTCGCCTTCGCCTTCGCCTTCGCCTTCGCCTTCGCCTTCGCCTTCGCCTTCGCCTTCGCCTTCACCCTCTCCCTCTCCTTCTCCCTCGCCGCCGGCAAGGCAGACACCCTCGATGCAACTGCCGGCGACGCACGGGTGCGTCGCGTCGCACTGCTTGCCGTCGAGCGACGGTTGCAGCGGGCACGCAGCGGCCGCAGCGAGCAGCAGCGAGGCGAAGGCTCGGAGCACGGGACGAATGTACACCGCCGGCTACCGCCCGTCCCCGAGGCGCCGGACGCGATGTCGGAGCGCCACGATCGGCACGGCGGACGGTGACCACGGTCCCACACCGCCCGCGCGGTTCGTTGCCCGCCAAGCGCGACGGCGGGTAGCGTTGCGCCCTCGTCGATTTGGAGTGCCGCATGTTTGCCTTGCTGCTGCCCTTCGCGTTCGCCGCCGCCACCGACGCGCCGCCGCCGGCCGCCGCCGCCGCCGAGCGCGTGCTCGAGGGTGACGGCGATCGCGCCGTCGCCATCGAGCTGCCGATCACCAACGTCATGGTCTTCTCCGACCGTGCACGCGTCACGCGCTCGGGTCCGATCCGCTGGGGCGCGCTCGCCTGGCCCGCCGACGCCGGAGCGCCCAAGGTGGTGCGCGTGCCCGACCTGCCGGGCGCCGTGCTGACGGGTTCGCTGCGGGTGACGGCGGCGGGCGCGCGCGTGGTACGCGTCGAGGCCCAGCCCGTCGAGCGCGAGCGCTGGTCGATCGAACAGGTGGACGCCTTCCTCGCCGACCTCGAGAAGGTGACCGACCAGATAGCACTCGCGTCGGGACGGCTCGAGGCCTCTCACGAGTCGATGGCCTTCCTCGCCTCGCTGCGCGCCGCCGCGCCCGTGCCCGAGAAGGACCGGCTCGGCAAGGCGACGCCCGTGATGGCGCCCGAGGCGTGGCGCGCGGTGCAGGAGTGGCTGTCCAAGCGACGCACGGCGGCGCGCACCGTGGAAGCGGCCAGCGAGGCAGAGCTGCGCGCGCTCAGCAAGGAGCTGGTGCGCCTGCAGCGCGAGGTGCAGCGCCGCGAGCTGGGCGCGGCCACCGACCAGCGACTGCAAGTCTCCATCATCGTCGAGCCGGAGCGCGCCGACGGCTCGCTCACCGTCGAGTACGCGGTGCCGGGCGCGCTGTGGCGGCCGGCCTACGAGCTGTTCTTCGAGCCCGACGGCGGCCCCGACGGCGGCAAGGTCGAGCTGCTGGCATCCGGCCTCGTCAGCCAGGCGACCGGCGAGGACTGGCACGACGTCAAGCTCGCGCTCTCGACCGCCATGCCGAGCCTCGGCATCGCCATGCCCAAGCTGCACACCTGGACGCTCGGCGATGACCGCGAGTGGGTGCCGCGCCCGAGCGCCAGGACCCCGCCGCGGCGCGTGTCGCTGTTCGCGCCGCCAACCCGGCGCGCGGCGCTCGCCGAGCTGGAGCGTGACGCCGACAAGGCGGTGCTGGCGAGCCGCATGGCGCTGCTCGCCGCCGCGTCGACGAGCCCGCCGCCGCCGCCGCCGCGACTGACCTCGCCCTGGCGCATCGCGAGCGGCCCGGCCGGCAGCGGCGGCAAGCCTGACGAGCCGACACCGGACCCGTGGGAGGGCGAGGCGGAGGGAGACGAGGAACGCGCCGACGTCGGCAGCGCGGGCCAGGCGTACCGCGAGGCGCAAGGGATGCCGGCGCCGAGCGCGGCGGCACCGGTGATGGCGCGACCGCCGCCGGCACCCATGCCCGCCGGCGTCGCCATCGGCGGCACCCGCGCGCACGCGGGCGTCAAGACCAGCGCGGTCGAGTCGGCCGACGACTTCGGCTTCGACGCCGAGGAGTCGACCAGCTCGGTGACCCGCTCTCGGCGTGAGCCAAGCGCGTCGGTTCGGGGGCTCGCGCTCAACCCCGGCCGCGCCTGGAGCAAGCAAGAGCTGTACGACCCGACGCTGCCGGCGGTAGCGGCCGGCGGCTTCGACTGGGTCTTCGAGGCGCCGCTCGCCACCACAGTGCCGTCCCAGGCGGAGCAGTTGCGCGTGCCGCTGGCGAGCCGCAGCTACCAGGTGCAGACCTTCTACGAGGCGACGCCGTCCTTGGCCAAGACCGCCTTCTTGAAGGCGACGGTGACGAACGGCGGCAAGCTGCCCATCCTGGCCGGCCCCGCCAACGTCTTCGTCAACCGCACCTTCACCGGCGACGCGCCGCTCGCCACCACCGGCCCGGGGGGCACGCTCGAGCTGCCGCTCGGCGCCGACGAGAACATCCGCCTGACGCACTCGGTGGTGCCGGCCACGCGCACGCAGGGGTTCTTGATCGGCGAGGAGGACGTCACCGACTACACGGTGAAGATCGAGGTGGGCAACTACAAGAAGCGCCCGGTCACGGTGCGCGTCATCGATCAGATCCCACGCACCAACGCAGAGAAGATCAAGGTCGAGCTGGTGTCGCAGGTGCCCACGGCGCGCGCCAAGCCCGACGCCGACGGCCTGCTCTACTGGCACGTCGACGTGCCGGCCGGCGGCACCAAGACCGTCACCTTCACCTACCGCATCACGCGCCCGAAGGGCTGGAGGCTCACGCAATGACCGCTCGCATGCCCCTCGCCGCCGTTATCGCGGGCGCGCTCACCGTGCAGTGTGCAGTGCTGTGCGCCCTGCCCTCCCTCGGCGCCGCACCAACCGAAGCACCGACGCGCGGCGCCATCGACCGCGTGGTGGTCTTCGCCGACCGCGCCGAGGTGACGCGCGTGCAGACCGCGCGCTGCGCGGGCGGCAACGCCAGCGTCACCTTCGCCGAGCTGCCCGACGCGGTCGATCCGCGCACGCTGCGAGGCGACGCGGATGGCGGCGCCGTCGCCGTCGGCGTTGCCACTACCACCGTGCAGCTCGCCGAGGCGCTCGACGCGCGCGTGGCGACGCTGCAAGCCGAGCTGCGCCGCCTCGACGACCGCCTGGCGGCCCTCGAGCGCGGCGACCACGACAGCCGCACCCGCGCCCACACCTGGGGGAGCTACGCCTCCTACCTGCGCGACCTCGTCACCGAGGAGATGCGCCAGAGCAAGCCCGACACCGCGCGCTGGGAGCAGGTGCTCAAGGCGCTCGAGGGCGAGGCCGATCAAGGCAACACCGCCGTGGTGGCGCGCGCGGCCGAGCGGCGCGTCTTGCAGCGGCAGCGCGAGCGCTTCGCGGCGCGCCTGGCGCGGCTCGATCCGTCCGCCGCGCCCGCGCACCTGAACGCCACCGTGGCGGTCACCTGCGGCGGCGCCACCGCGCCCAAGGTGCGCTTGAGCTACGTGGTGCCGGGCGCCACGTGGCGACCCGAGTACGACCTGCGCTTCACCCGCGCCGCCGAGGGAGCCGGCAAGGTCGGCGACGGCACGGCCGTCATCACCGTCGCGGGCGTGGTGTCGCAGGCCACCGGCGAAGACTGGGTCGACGCCCAGATAGCACTCTCCACCGCCAAGCCCGCGCTCGGCGGCGAGGCGCCGCTGCCAAACCGCATCACCGTCGCCGGCCACCCGGAGGAGAAGGGCAAGACGCTGGTGCAGGCGCAGGAGGATCGCCCCGAGGACCTCGGCGCCGGACGCGCGGGCGGCGCTGCCCCCGCCGCGGGCGCCGCGCTCGACGACGGCGGCAAGGCGTTCGTGCTGACGCTGCCCAGGCGCGTCACCTTGCGCGCCGACGGCCGCCCCTCGTGGTTCCCGGTGGACGATCTGCGCACCAAGGCCGCCTCCGTGCTGGTGGCGGTGCCGGCGCGCGCGCCCTACGTCTACCAGGTGGCCAAGCTCGCCAACCCGGCGGCGTTCCCGCTCATGGCCGGCGCGGTGCAGGTCTACCGCGGCGGCACCTTCGTCGGCGTCGTCGACCTCGAGTACCGGGCGCCGGGCGAGCCCTTCGAGGTCTCGCTCGGCATCGACGAGGAGATCGAGCTCGACCGCAAGGATCTGCTGTTGCAGCGGCGCGAGGCCGGCCTGTTGTCGGGCAACCAGACGGTGGCGCACTCGTATCGCACCATCCTGAAGAACCGCAGCGCCGTCGATGTCACCGTGGAGGTGCGCGAGCAGATCCCGGTGTCGAAGACCGCCGACATCACGGTGGCGGTGGACCAGAAGGAGACCTCGGCCGGCTATCGGCTCGACGCGCACCGCGGCCACCTCACCTGGGCGGTACCGCTCAAGAAGGGCGCTACCGGGCAGCGCGACATCTCCTTCGCCATCCAACTGCCGAAGGAGTGGAGCCTGCGCTAGCGCGTGTCCCCGGTTGGCAGCGGGCGGGCGGCGTCCGCTACCATCGGGCCGATGGCGCTGCTGGAGGACGACGACGATCTGGGGCTCGGCGGCTCGGAGCCAGTCTCGGCGGCCACGCCGGTCGCGACCTTCTCGCGCAAGCTGCCGGCGCAGCTCGGCCGCTACACGCTCGTCGAGCAGCTCGGTGCCGGCGGCATGGCCGAGGTGTTCCTGGCCAAGCAGAAGGGCCCGGGTGGCTTCGAGCGCACCGTCGTCGTCAAGGTGCTGTTCCCGCACCTGGCCAGGACCGAGCGCTACCGCAAGATGTTCCAGCGCGAGGCCGCGCTGGCGGCGCGCCTGTCGCACACCAACGTGGTGTCGGTGCTCGAGCTCGGCCCCGAGGACGGGCCGCTGTTCATCGCCATGGAGCACGTCGACGGCATCAGCCTGCACAAGCTGGCGCGCCGCGCGTGGACCCACAAGCGCGCGTTGCCGCTCGAGCTGTGCGCGGGCGCCATCGCCGACGCCGCGCTCGGCCTCGCCTACGCGCACAAGGAGGGCCTGGTCCACCGCGACGTCAGCCCCGACAACCTGATGATCACCAGGAACGGCGCCGTCACCAAGGTGCTCGACTTCGGCATCGCCAAGAGCGCCGACTCGCAGACGCTGACGCGCACCGGCGAGCTGAAGGGCAAGGTGCCGTTCATGGCGCCCGAGCTGGTGCGCGGCACCGAGGCAACGCCGCTGACCGACATCTACGCGCTCGGCGTCACCTTCTACTGGCTGGTCACCGGCAAACGGCCGTTCTCGGGCGCCAACGACATCGTCACGTTGCAGGCGATCGTCGAGCAGACACCGAAGCCGCCGCGCGCCATCAACGACAAGCTGCCCGCGCGCGTCGACGCGCTCATCATGCAGATGATCGCGCGCGAACCGAGTGACCGGCCGGCGAGCGCCACCGCCGTGCACGAGGCGCTGCGCTGGTCGCTGGTGGCGCGCCACAACGTGGTCGAGCCGTTCGTCCGTGAGATGTTGGCCGTCGACGACGGCAAGCAGGCGGAGGACGACCCGGACACGTCGGGCTTCGTGCCCTCGGTGCCCTCGCTCGACGTCGGCAAGGCGATCGACCTGACCGCCGCGCCCACGCCGCACCAGGCCACCGTGCTGGAAGCCACGGCGCTCGCACAGCAACCAGCGCGTGGGCGCCGTCGCTGGCCGCTGCTCGCCGCGGCCGCGGGCGCGCTCGTCGTCGTCCTGGCGTTGGTGATCGCGCTCTCGACCGGCGAGAGGACGGCCCCGGTCCCCAGCGCCGACGCCACGCCACGCTCACCGCTGGTCGTTCGCCCCGACGGCGTACAGGCGGAGGACGCGCCCGCACCGACACCGGAGCCGGCGCCCGCCGCCGCCAAGCCCAGGGAGCCCAAGGGCCCCAAGCCGCCCAAGGAGCTCAAGGAGCCCGAGGAGCAGGCGTCGGCGCGAGCGTCGGCCGACACCATGCGCGTCGAGCTGCGCGCGCCGCCGGCGGTGCGTTGGGCCGACGGCGCCACCGCGCTTGGCGGCGGCGATCGGCGCGTGGTGCTCAACGCAGCCACGCGCTTCCTCACCGCCGTCGACGGCAAGCGCGGCGTGCGTTCGCGCGTGCCCATCGTGAAGGGTGTCGCCGACTACGGGGCGTTGCCGCGCGGACGCCTGCAGATACGTGCGACGCCGTACGCCGACATCCTGCTCGGCAGCGAGCCGCGCGGCTCGACGCCGTACCACGACGTCGAAGTGGTGGCGGGCGAGTACACGGTGACGCTCAGGAACCGCGGACGCGAGGAGCGGCGGACCGTGACGGTCAAGCCCGGCGAGGTGACGCGGGTGGACGTGCGCTTTCCGTGAGGGCGCGTGTCGGCCGTTGACAGTGAGGCCCGGTTTGCTACCGATCGTGAGCGAGGCCCCATCGTCTAGCGGTCTAGGACGGCAGCCTCTCACGTTGCAGACAGGGGTTCGATTCCCCTTGGGGTCACCAGCATCAGCGACGGGCGCGCTCCGCGCGCCCGTCGCGTGCGGGGGAAGGGGCCACAGGCCACCTTCCCCCTGCACCCCCATCCCCTGGGCTCGCGTGGCACGGGCGTCGCAGCGCCGAGGATGGCGGCGACGCCCGCGCCACGCTCCGCTGCGCGCTGCTTCTTCCATGATCCCACCGCGACCAGGTGATGAACGACGGTGGTCTGCCGGTCGTGCCCGAGCCACCTTGCCTGATTATGCCAATACTGACATATTCGACGGATTGCAGCCGCCGTGGCCCGTCGCCCTCGGACGCCGCTCATATGGGTCGGCTCCTCGCTCAAGGAGCTGAGCGCGTTCCCCGCGGAGGTGAAGCAAGACATCGGCTACGCGCTGCATCAGGCGCAGCTCGGCGAGAAGAGCGCGTGCGCCAAGCCCCTCAAGGGCTTCGGCGGCGCCGGCGTCCTCGAGGTGGTGGACGACTTCGACGGGGACACGTTCCGCGCGGTCTACACGGTGAAGTTCAGAGGCTTCCTCTATGTGCTGCACGCGTTCCAGAAGAAGTCGAGGAAAGGGAGCGAGACGCCGAAGGCTGCGATGGACCTCGTCAGGGACCGTTTGAAGGCCGCGCAGGCCGACTACCAGAGCCGCACGAAGGAGACGACCGATGCGAAGAAATGACATCACAAGGAGCACCGGCAACGTCTTCGCCGACCTGGGCCTCGACGCTCCCGACGAGCTCCTGGCCAAAGCCGCGCTCATGTCCAAGGTGGCTGCGCTCGTTTCCGAGCGCAAGCTCACGCAGAAGGCTGCCGCCAAGCTGCTGGGCATCGATCAGCCGAAGGTCTCCGCACTGATGAACGGCAAGCTGTCGCTGTTCTCGACGGAGCGGCTCATGGAGTTCCTCACCGCGCTCGGCAACGACGTCGAGATCGTGGTGAGGAAGCGCGCGAAGTCGAGGGGGCCGGGCCGCATCCAGGTGGTCTCGGCGCCCGCGTAGCGCCCAGCCGATGTGGATCCCTGTCAGCGCGCGCGGCCGTTCGTTATCGTCCATCCATGGCCATCCTCAAGATCGCGACCCTGGGCGAGCCGGTGCTACGCGAGCGGGCACGCGAGCTGTCCCTCGAGGAGCTGGCGAGCCCGCGCTGGCAGGGCTTCATCGACGACCTGATCCAAACCATGCGCGACGCCGACGGCGCCGGCCTCGCGGCCAATCAAGTGTTCACGCCGGTGCAAGTCGCGGTCATCGAGGTCAAGGGCGACAACCCGCGCTACCCCTACAAGCCGAAGATCCCGCTCACGGTGCTGGTCAACCCCACCCTGACGCCCATCGGTGACGAGAGCTTCGACAACTACGAGGGCTGCCTGTCGGTGCCGGACCTGCGCGGCGTGGTCAAGCGACACGCGCGCGTGCGCGCGCGCTACCTCGATAGGACGGGCCAAGCTCACGACGTCGAGGTCAAGGGCGTCAGCGCCGGCACCTTCCAGCACGAGTGCGATCACCTCGCCGGCACGGTGTTCGTCGACCGAGTCACCGATCCGAGCACGCTGTCGACGTGGCGGAACTGGGAGCGGCACCATCGCGCCGCGTTCATCGAGCAGATCACCAAGGTGGTCGAGCGCTACGGGAGCTGACGAGGGCTACTCGCCTTCACCCTCGCCTTCACCCTCGCCTTCACCCTCACCTTCGCCTTCACCCTCTCCCTCGCCTTCGCCCTCTCCCTCGCCCTCCCCTTCTCCCTCGCCTTCACCTTCGCCCTCACCCTCACCCTCCGACGGCGCGGGTGCGCACACGCCCGGCACGTAGGCGCAGATGCCGTACGCGCACCGCATGCCCGCGACGGGGCAGCTCGGACACTCGAGGTCGATCGGGCAGTCGGCCTGCACGCACGACGTGTAATCCGGGTCGTAGGCGCGGCCGAGCAAGAGCCCGATGTCGAAGTCGCACACCTCGCCGGTGGCGCAGGTGCCGCTGATCTCGCCTTCGCCGAGCCCGAAGGGGCCGTAGCCGAAGCCGGCCTGCGTGAACACGTCGCCGCTGTAGTCGTAGTCGGCGCGGTCCTGGTGGCAGACGTTGAAACACATGCCGTCGAGCACGTCGTACTCGGTGGCGTTGTAGACCAGTCCGATCGCGCATGCGCTCTGCGCCGGGTCTGCCATGCCGAGGTAGGCACGGTTGTCGCACATGCGGTGCTGATCGTCGTCGTTGCACACGGCCTCGGGCGCCGGCGCATAGCCCTGCACCTCGGTGAAGGTGGCGGCGCGCACCGGCTCGCCGCAATGGCCGTACAGCCGCGCGCAGCGCGCCCCCGTCGTCAGGTCGGTGCAGACGTAGCCCTCGGCGCCGTTGCACACGCACGGCTGGCCGCTGGTGCAGGCCGTCAGGTTGCATGCGAGCTCACCGTTGTTCGGCCCCGGCTGCAGCGATTCGAGCGCGAGCTGGTAGTAGGGCCGTGAGCACACCTCGCCCGGCACGCACGAGGCGTCCGCGCCGGTGGCGCCGAGCGCGCAGTCGTCCTTGCAGCGCGTGCCGAGCAGGATCTCGCCGCCGTCGCCGGGCGCTGCCAGCACCTCGGTCAGGTCGCACAGGCGGCCGTCGCCGCACGCCTCGGGGTCGAGGAAGGCGTAGCAGGGCGCGTCGCGCTCGGTCACCTGCGGCAGGCAGACGGGCACGTAGCCGACGAAGCCGGTGTCACCGACCCAGACGATCTGCTGGCAGGAGTCGCCGGCGGTGCAGCGCGTCGGGTCGTCGGCCGAGACGTTGCCCTGCGTGTCGACGGTGGCGCAGGGGCGTCGGCAGGTGCCGGCCGCCGGGTCGAGCACCTCCGAGAGGCACAGCAACCCCGCATCGCACTCGGTGCCGACGCCGATGGTGCAGGGCGTGCCGGCGTTGTCGTCGATCTCGCCCTCGCCTTCGCCCTCACCTTCGCCCTCGCCCTCGCCTTCGCCTTCACCCTCGCCGCCAATCGGGTCGTCGTCGAGGTCGAGCGTGCGCGCCGGCGGGCACGCCGACAGGAGCGCCGCGCCGGGCAAGAGCACCGCGAGCGTGAGCAGCGAGAGGTGGGGAGCGCGCATCGTCGTTGAAGTGTGCCGCACCCGCCGCGGGATTCAAGGCAGTGGCAGCGACGGCTCGACATGTAAAGTGCATGTCAGTAATGTGTTTCGCATGAGCAAGATGATCCAGGTGCGCAATGTGCCGGACCGGGTCCACGCCGTGCTGCGGGCGCGCGCCGCCGCAGCCGGCATGAGCCTGTCGGAGTTCCTCGCCGCCGAGCTTCGCGCGATCGCCGAGCGGCCGACGCTCGACGACGTGCTCGAGCGCATCTCGCACCGCGGCCGCGTGACCCTCAAGGAGTCGGCGGCCCGAGCAGTGCGCGCCGAGCGCGACGCGTGATCATCCTCGACGCGTCCGCGGCGATCGAGCTGCTGCTCGACACGGAGACCGGCGCCGCCGTGCGCCGCCGCGTCGTCGCCGACGGCGTGCTCGGCGCGCCACACCTGCTCGACGTGGAGGTGGGGCAGGCGCTCCGGCGGTTCGAGCGCGGCGGCGCCATCGACGGGCCCCGGGCGCTCGCGGCGCTGGCCGACCTCGGGGACCTGGTGACGACCCGCTACCCGCACACGGCGCTGCTGCCGCGCATGTGGGAGCTGCGCGCGAACCTCACGTTCTGCGACGCGGCCTACGTCGCGCTCGCCGAGGCGCTCGCATCGCCGCTGGTCACCTGCGACGCGAAGCTGGCAGGCGCCCCCGGACACCGCGCGCGCGTGGAGCTGCTGCCGCGCTGACCGCTCGACGCCCACGGGCGCGCTCTTCACCGCGGGGGGCACGAGCGGCGGCACGACGCGGGGTATCGAAGCGCTACGGCGAATCGGGGTCCAGGCGCTTCAGCCCGTCGTCGAGCTCCGCTCGTGTCAGCGAGCCCGAGTGGCTCCACACGATCGTGCCGGCGCCGTCGACGACGAATGACGTCGGCAGCGCCTGCACGCCCCACGAGGCCGACGCGGCATCGTCCGCGAGCGCCATGGGATACGGGATCGAGAAACGCTCGATGATCTTCTTGACGTCGTCGATCGTGCTGTCCGTCGCGAGGCCGACGAAGGCGACGCGGCCCTGGTACGCCTTCGACGCCTCGACGAGGCTCGGCAGCTCCTGCAGGCATGGGCCGCACCACGTGGCCCACACGTTGACGAACGCCGGCTTGCCCTGCCCGATGGGCAACGGTTCGCTGACGCCGTCGATGCGTTGAATGCCCGCGAGCGATGTCGTCGGCGGCGCCTGCGATCCGAGCGCGCCGCCGCGCCCGAAGAAGATCGCGGTGCCGATGCCCAGCACGCCGACGACAACGAGGATCTTGATCAGTTGGATCGCCGTGCGGTCGTTCACACCCTCACCTTAGCGCGGCGCGGATCCGACGACGCCCCCTCGACCGCGGGTGGATTCAAGGCAGGGGCAACAGGGGCGGCAGCACCGGCTCCTCGTCCGGCTCCTCCCACGGAGCGGGCGGTCGGGTGGGCGGCGCGGCGGCCGGCGCCGGCCGCGCGGGCGCCGGCAGCGCGGGCCGCACCAGGCGCTCCTCGGCGACCACGAGCGCGCGCCGCTGTTCGGCGCTCAGCTCGAGCAGCTCGAGGTCGAGGCGCGCGGTCTCGCCCTCCCTGATCTCGATGCCCTGCCCCTGCTCCCGGCCCGTCAGCGGGTCTTGCACGCGCACGCGGTGCGCGCCCGGCGTCACCCGGTAGTCGAGCAGCGGCGTGGTGATGCCGGTGTCGACACCGTCGAGCAGCACGCGCCCCCATGGCCGCGAGCGCACCTCGAGGATGCCGAAGGGCGCGCCCTCCTTGGCCATCGCCGGCACCGACGACGACGAGCGCGCCGCCCCCGCCAACAGCTCGAGCGCGTGCTGCGCGCGCGCTTGCAGCGCCGCGTCCTTGGTCTCGGTGGCAACCGTGTGCAGCGCCACGTGGATCTCGGGGTTGAAGGGCGCCTCCCACGCGGCTTGCTGGTAGTGGGTACGCGCGCCGGGCCAGTCCTTGGCGCGCAGCGCCACGCGCCCGAGCAGCACGTGCGTCTGCGGATCGGTGGGGAAGGCGCCGAGCGTGTCGGCCAGCACCTTCTTGGCGGCCTCGACGTCGCCGAGCTCGAGGTAGACGCCGGCGAGCCGGTTGTGCAGCGCCGGGCTGTGCAGCCCGACCTGCTCTACCGCCTTTTGGTACTCGACGGTGGCCGCGCGCAGCCGGCGCTTGCCGCGCAGCAGGTTGCCGAGGCGCACGAACTGTCGTCCCGCCTTGCCCTTGGCCTCGTCGAGCGCGGCCTCGTCCTCGCGCTCCTCCACGCTGGCGCCGCCCTTGCGCGCGTCCTTGACGAAGGTGAGCGCGCGCGGCTCGGCGCCCGGCACCAGGTGGAACGCGCGCGTCTTCAGGTAGCCGCGCCACTCGCGCTGCAGCGCCGCCAGGTCGCCGCCGGTCGACGTCGTCAGCGCGGCGTCGAGCGTGGCGCCGCCCTTCAGCGCGTCGAGCAGCACGGTGGCGGTGCGCGGCTTGCCCGGCGCGTCGCGCGTCCGTTCGAGCATCTCGACCACCGTGAACACCTCGGCGAAGGCGAGCGCGGCGTCTTGTTGCGAGGGCAGCTTGGCCATCGACGGGTGCATCTGTTCGAAGGTGATCAGCTTGTCCTTCTTGAGCGCAGCGGCCAGCAGGTTCTCGCTCGCCGGCTCGAGCGCCAGGCCGGGCGCGCCGCGCCAGCGCGTCTCGTTGAACTTGGCGAGGCCCTCGTGCAGCCACACCGGCACGTTGTTGTGGCTCTTTTCGCTCACCACCAGGTGCACGAACTCGTGCGCCAGCGTGTCGAGCCAGGAGTAGCCGCGCGCCAAGGCCTTGGGTGACGTCGCCATCAGGCGGTTGAACTTGCAGATGGCGATGGTGCCACTGGTCTCGATCTCACCAACCGTGAGCGTGGACACCGAGGCGAGGCCGCGCGCGTCGTGCAGGATGTCGACCACCACCTTGCGCTTGGGTTGGTAGTCGAAGGCGCCGCCGATGCCGTCGTAGGCAGCCTCGAGCGCCTCGAGCGCGATGGGCTGCAACAGCTCGTCCTTGCCCGGCGGCACGCGCACCACGAAGTGCGCGCTCTCCTTCGACACGTAGCCGCGCGTCTCGGCCAGCGTGCTCTCGGCGAGCGGCAGCAGCGGCACGGTGTCGCCGCCCTCGGAGGCGCGGCGCAGCAGGCGCACCGCCCCCTGGTAGTCGCCCTGGTGGAAGCGCACGGCGCCGACCACCGCCTGCACGGGCGGCACGTCGGGCAGCTCGCGTTCGAGGCGCTCTGCCACAAGGGCGGCCTCGTCGAGCTGCCAGTCGGCGAGCAGCGCCTGCACGCGCGCGATGCGCGCGCCCACGTCCTTGGCCTCGGCGCGCGCGCCGGCAGCGGCCATCAGCAGCGCCACGATGGCGCCGCAACGGCACAGGAGGGACGCGCGCGCGCTCATTGAATCAGCTTCTCGTAGTAGCGCCGCACCTCTTGCATCCAGTCGGCGGGCGCGCCCTCGCGCATGGCGTCGATGATGTCCTTGCGTTGTGCGTCGGGCACCTTGAAGTCGTTGCCGTCCGGGATCTCGACGCGCTCCGCCGACGGCGAGCGCCCGTTGCCCTCGCGATCGCTCGGCTCGGCGCCGGGGCTGCCGCCGCCGGGAAGCGGCATCGGCATGCCGCCGCCTGTGCCCTGCCCTTGCCCCATCTGCTGCAAGTCGCCGGCGAGCTGCGCGAGCTGCCGGAGCGCCGAGCGCTGCGAGCTGCGAGCGCCGCGCAGGTCGGCGCGCTTCATCTGCGCGCCCGCACGCTGCATCGCCTGCTTCGCCTCCGCCAGGCGCTGCTTGTGCTCGGGGCCGAACACCGGCGCCTCCTTGCCGATCTCGTCCATCAGGCGCGCGAGCCGCTCGGCGCCCTCCTCGAGCTGCTCTTGCTTGTCGCCGTCTTTCTGCAGGCGAGCGCGATCGGCGGCGCTCATCATCGCGCTCGGGTCGGGCACCAGCTCGCGAAGCTGCTTGCGCGCGCTCTCGAGCTCCTGGCGCGCGCGCTCGAGCGCCGCCTTGGCCTCGAGCGTCTCCTTGTCGCGCGCGCCAAAGCGGCCGCGCGTGCGCTCGCCGACTGAGCGCTCGGCCGAGCGCGCCGCCTGCTCGGCCTCCTCGGCGGTGGCGGCCGCGTCCTCGAGATCGCCGGTGTCGAGCGCGCGCTCGAGGTCCTCGGTGCGCGCCTCCGCGAAGGCGCGGTCCTCGTTCTCGTGCGAGAACAGCGCGTCCGGCGTCATGCCGTGCAGCTCCTGCTGCGCCCGCTCCACCTTCTTCTTCACCTCGGCGAGCGCGCGCTCGAGCTTGCCCTTGAGGCGCTGCTCGGCCTCCTTGGTGGCGCGGTCCATCAGCGCCTGGCTGCCGTCGAGCACCTGGCGCTGGCCCTGCTCGAGGGCGCCGAGCTCGTCGGAGAAGCGCTGCATCTTCTCGCGCAGCTCCTTGTAGTCGTCGCCGCCGAACTGTTCGCCGGTGTCGTCGAGGCCCTCCATCATCTTCTGCGTCTGCTCGAGCATGCGCTCGAGCGCCGCCGCGGCCTCGTCGAGCTTGCCCTCCTCGATCAACTGGTCGATGTCACGCGCGCCCTTCAGCAGCTCATCGCCCTTGAAGGCCTCGTCGTTCAGGAACTCGTCGGGCACGTCGCGCTGGAGCGCGGCCAGCTTGTCCATCAGCTCGGCCATCTGCTTCTGCATGCGCGCGATCTCGTCGAGCAGCGCCTTTCGCACCTCCGGGTCGCCCGACTTCTTGTACTGGTCGATGAGCGCCTTGAGGTCTTGCTGTGCGCGCTTGAGGTCGTCGGCGATCTGGCGCGCCTCGGCGATCTTCTCGCGCGCCAGCAGGTCCTCGAGGTAGAGCACGTCCTTCTCGAGGCGCTCGACCAGCGCGCGCTGGTCGGCGGCCAGCCGGCGCCAGGGCGCGGTGCCCGCCAGCTTGCCGCCGTCGGTGAGCTGCACGAGCTGCGCGAGCGTGCGCTTCTTGGCGGCCACCAGCCCCGCCTCGGCCACCTTGAGATTGGCGAGCGCGCGCCGCGTGGCCGCGGGCGCCAGGCGATCCTCGGCGAGCGCCAGCAGCGCCTCGTCGAGCGCTTGCTGCAAGGCCGCGTGGCGCGCCTCGATCTGTCGGTGGCGCTCGACGTCGCGCCGCTGCGCCGCTGCGTCGACGGCAGCGCCCTCGGTCTCGCTCCGGACCGGCGCCTCCAGCTCATCGCCGAGCGCGTCCACCATCTTGTCGAGCACATCCTGCAGGCGCGCGGTGACGCGCTGGTGCTGCTCGGCCGCCGAGAACACGGTCAAGACGCGTGTCGACGAGCGGCCGACGTTGGGGCCGCCCACGGTGTCGTTGTCGAGCGCCTCGACGTAGACGCTCAGGCGATCGCCCGGGCGCGCGCCGGTCTCGGCCACGGTGAAGTCACCTTTGCCGCGCGCCGCCGCCAGGCCGCCCGGCAGCTCGAGCAGGTCCTTGGTCCACGGCTCGCGCGCGCTGCCCTGGCGCTTGACGACCACGCGGAACTTGGTGAGCCCGACGTCGTCCTTGGCCGAGAACGCCAGGCGCACGGTCTCGTCCTGCTGCACCACGCGGTCGGCGTCGGGCTCGAGCATGAGCACCGTCGGCGGTGCGTCGGGGCGCACCGTGATCTTGTGCGCCACCGGGTCGAGCTCGGGCAGGCCGCGCGCGGGGTCGACTCGGAAGCGGTAGGCGCCGCCTCCCTCCACCGTGAAGCGCGCGCGCAGCGAGCGAGCGTCGGGCAGCTCCACCTGCAGCTCGCGCTCGCCCACCAGCAGCACGGCGCCCTCGAGCGGTCGATCGGCGCGCCCTTCGACCGTGACCTCGGTGCCGCGCGGCGCCAGCACGTCGCCCGAGCTGCCGGCGATGACCTCGTCGGGCTCGCCCATGTAGGCCGGGTAGCGCAGCGTCAGCTTCAGGTCGGTGACGAGGGGCAGCGCGCTCGCCGCGCGCTCGTCGAGCGCGCGCTGTGCGCCCGTGGCCGAGAACAGCTTGTCCCAGCGCGCCGCGAACGCCGCGGGGAAGCCGAGCGTCGACACCACGAGCATGAGCAGCGCGGCGGCGGCGAGCAGGAGCGTCGGCAGCGCGCGCTCGAGCGCCACCGCCGACAGCGAGTCGCGCGCGCCGCCCTCGACCACGCGCGCGGCGGTGCCGGCGATGTGCGCGCGGCAGAGCGCGCGCGAGCGGCCGAGCACCTCGTCTTTGCCCTCGTCGAGCAGCTCGACGGCGCCGCGCACGGCGTCGCCAGCTGGCGCGCCGCGGCGCGCCAGCGCGTCCTCCAGGCGCGCGGCCACCACGACGTCGAAGCGCAGCGGCAAGAGGCGCCGCAGCACCACCAGCGCCGCAGCGACGAGCGCCGCGGCGCCGAGCGCGCTCCACAGCGCCGCGCGCAGCGCGAGCGAGTAGGGCACGACGTCGACCAGCACGAGCGCGCCGCACAGCGCGAGCGCGCCGGCGGACGCGCCGGCCGAAACGACCTCGAGCAGCGCCGCACGGCGCAGCCGCGCGCGCGCGTCGGCCAGCACGACACGAAGGTCGGGCGCGTCCCACGGCGGCGCCACGCGCGCGGGTTCGCGGCTCGACGGGACCGGTGGGGCGTGCTCGGGCTCGGCCATGCTCTCCCGCGGAAGCGACGCAGGAGCGTCGAAACTGCCTGCCAAATCTGTCATAGTCCGGCGTCACGCGGGCGGCAGCACTTGAACGGATCGACCGGCGCGCGCCGTCCGTTGTTACCGACCATGGCGACTCCCGGAGCTGCGCACACAGGTATGACTAGCGCCCGCAAACCCGATGCCCCGCCCGCAGACGCGAACGAGCGTGTGCGCCGCGCCCGCGAGGCGCTCGAGGCGGCCAAGGGACGCGCGCGCACCGAGGCGGACGCGCGCACGCGCGACCGCGCGCGCGACCAGCAGCTCGTCGAGGCCGCGCGCGCTGGCGACGCCCGCGCCTTCCGTACGCTGGTGGAGGCGCACCAGGCGCGCCTGTTCGCCGTTGCCTACGGCATGTTGCGCGACCGCGACGACGCCATGGACGCCGTGCAAGACGCCTTCATCAAGGCGCACAAGAAGCTCGCCGACTTCGAGGGCAACGCCGCCTTCTCGACGTGGCTGTACCGCATCTGCGTCAACCTCTGCATCGACAAGAAGCGCGCCGACACCCGGCGCAAGAAGGTCGACCTCGACGACGCGCTCGCCACCCACAAGGAGGAGGACACGCTCTACGCCGAGGCCGAGATCGGCGGCCGCCTGACGGGCAGTAACCCCTTGCGCACCCTGTCCGACAAGGAGCTCGGCGGCGAGATCGGCCGCGCGCTCGGCGGCCTGACCGAGGACCACAAGGCCATCCTGCTGCTGCGCGAGGTGGAGGGCATGTCCTACGAGGAGATCGCGGAAGCCCTTGAAATCCCTCGTGGAACCGTCATGAGCCGGCTCTTTCACGCGCGCCGCAACCTGCAGCGGCTGCTGCGGCCCTTCTTGGGCCTGGCCGAGGGCGAGAGCCCCTATGGCGACGCCACGGCCAAAGGCGATCCGGCGGCGGCGGAGGCTGAACAAACGCCCCCCAAGGGCCGTCCATAAGTGCCTTCCAAGAAGCGCACGACAGGAGGATCGCAGTTCATGTCCCAGCCGAGCCACCCCGACCGCGACGCGCTGCTGATGAAGATCAGCGCGTACCTCGACGGGGAGCTGTCGGCCGAGGACGAGCGCCTGGTGCTCGACGCGCTGAGTCGCGACGCCGAGCTGCTGTCGGCCTTCGAGGCCATGTCGGCGGCGCGCCTGCCGGGCGCCACCCTCGGCGCGGACGACGCCGAGACGCTGACCGCCTCCGTGCTCGCCGCCACCGGGCATGCGGCGCCCGCCACCGCCGGCGGTGCCGCGCAGCTCGCCAGCCTGGCGATGGACGACGCGCTCGACGAGGCCGGCATGCGCCGCCTCGAGCTGGTGCTGCACGAGCGGCCGGCCCTCGCGGGCGGCGTGCTCGGGCTCCTCGCCGCCGCCGAGGCCGTGCAGGTGGCAGGCCGTGCGGCCGCCGAGTTGCCGGCGAGCGCGGTTGCGCTGCGCGAGCGCAGCCAGCACGTGATCGACGCCGTCGCCGCCGACGAGCGCCTGGGCACGCTCGTGTCGGGGGCGTTCGACGGCGAGCTGACCACCACGGAGAACACCGAGCTGACGGCCGGCCTCGCGCGCGCGGCGGACGCGGTGGCGAGCTTGCGCGCCGCCCGCTTCGCCGGCGAGGCGCTCGCCGCCGCCAGCCACAGCGCCCCCTTCTTGGTGGCGGCCAGCAAGGCCGGCGAGGCGGCGCTGCACGTCGTCGCCGCCGAGCAGGCGCGCGCCGCCGCAGGCGGACCCGCGGCACTGCACGAGACGGCGCGCCCCGAGGCGCGCCCCGGCCTGTTGGCGCGCCTGCGCCACGCGCTCGGCGGCCTGAGCGCGCCGCTCGCCTTCGCCGCCACCGCCGCCACCATCTTCTTCGTCTTGCGTGAGCCCGGCTCGGCGAGCAGCGACCTGGCGGCGCGCGAGGCTGCCAAGAAGGCGCTGTTCGACGCGCTGGCGCCGGCCGTGATCGCAGACAGCCTCGACCTCGCGTCTGCCGCGGGCGAGCTGCCGCTGCTCGCCGACAACGCCGCCGACGTCGAGGCGATCGACGCCACCTCCACCACCATGGTGTTCGCCACCGAGCAATCCAACATCACCGTCATCTGGGTCGCCGATCTCGACGACTCGCAGGGGACCTGATCGCCGTGCGCGCCGCTTGCTTGCTCCTGCTCCTGCCCCTCTTTGCCTCGCTGCCCGTGGCGGCGGCGCCCTCCACCGAGCGTTTCCTGGTCGAGCTGCGCGTCATCGAGGGCACCGGCAACTCCGGCGGCGGCGCCCAGACCGTCGACCCCAAGCTCGCGCACTTCGCCAAGGACCTGCGCGCGTTGCCCTTCAAGGAGCTGAAGCTGGTCGACAGCCAGACCACCGCCATCCGCGAAGGCGAGCGCGTCAGCCTCGAGATCCCCGGGCTCACCAAGGCCGGTAAGAAGCGCTTCCTGCAGGTGGCAGCGCACGGGCGCCAGGCGGGCGGCAAGCTGCGCTTCCAGCTCACCATCGAGGCGCTCAAGTTCGACACGCTGGTGGCCGTGCCCGATGGCGGCACCATCTTCGTGGCGGCGCCCAAGGGCGGGGGGCCGGCCCTGCTGTTCGCCTTCACCGCCAAGAGCCGATGACGCCGATGGAATTCGCCGTGGTTATGGCTCTTTGATGCCTCACTGAGCACAAGTTATAGTCCCGTGATAGGCTGGCGAGCCGGAGGTCCCCATGCGCTTGCTCGTCTTCGCCGCCGCGCTCCTGCTCTCCGCCGCTGACCCCGCTGACGCCTGCGGTCCGCGCTGCACCGGCCGGAAGATCACGGTCGACCTGCAAAACGCCGAGATCGGCAACGTGTTGCGCCTGCTCGCCGACGTCAGCGGCAACAACTTCGTCTACGGCGAGGAGGTCAAGGGCAAGGTGACGCTCAAGCTGCGCGACGTGCCCTGGGACCAGGCGCTCGACGTGGTGCTGAAGACCAAGGGCCTCGGCATGCGAAAGAACGGCAACGTCATCCGCGTCGCCACGCTCGACGCGCTCCACCAAGAAGAGCTGGCCGCGCTCGAGCTGGCCGTGCAGCGCGACCTGAAGGGGCCGCTGACGACGCGCATCATCCCGGTCAACTACGCGCCCGCCAAGGAGCTGGCCGCGCACCTGAAGCTGCTGCTGACGCCGCGCGGCACCGTCTCCGTCGACGAGCGCACCAACACCATCATCGTCCACGACGTGAAGGGCTCGCCTGCGCTGTCCCAGTAGCGTGCGCGCGCCCGATTGCTAGCGTGGCCGCATGCTCTCGAAGGCCGCGCGCGAGGAGACCCCCGAGGAGCGGCTGTTGCCGCTCAAGGGCAAGCGCAGCGCCGACGCCGTGCTGGTGCACGAGGTGTTCACCTCCATCCAGGGGGAGAGCACCTTCGCCGGGCGGCCGTGCACCTTCGTGCGCACCACCGGCTGCCACCTGCGCTGCGTCTACTGCGACACCGCGCACGCCTTCCACCAGGGGAGCGAGCGCACGGTCGCCTCGCTCGTCGACGAGGTGGCTGCGCTCGGCGTGCCGCTGGTCGAGGTCACCGGCGGCGAGCCGCTCTTGCAGGCGAGCAGCAAGGCGCTGCTGACCGCGCTATGCGACGCCGGGCGCACCGTGCTGCTCGAGACCTCGGGCGCGGTCACGACCGAGGGCGTCGACGCGCGCGTCCACGTCATCCTCGACGTCAAGACGCCCGGCTCGGGCGAGGCCGGCAGGAACGTCGACGCCAACCTGCCGCGGCTGGTGGCAGGCCGCGACGAGGTCAAGCTGGTGCTGTGCGACGAGGGCGACTACCGCTTCGCGCGGCAGTTGCTCACCTCCGGCCGCATCCCGAGCGGCGTGACCGTGCTGTTGTCGGCGGCGGCGCCTTTGTTGGCGCCCGCCGAGCTCGCCGAGTGGATGGTGCGTGACCGCCTGGTCGCTCGATTTCAGTTGCAGGTGCACAAGGTGCTGTGGGGCGATCGCCACGGCGTGTGACGTCGGTGGCAACTTCGGTGACGACGCATGTGCGGGCGTTGCAGGGCGACCGCGACCGTGGGATCGAGCGCCATGCCGATCGTCAATCGCCTCCTCGACGCCTTCTTCCGCACGCTCGACGCCGTCGACATGGCGCGCGAGCGCCTCGATCGAGCGCTCGGCCGCGCGCCGCAGCCCGAGCAGTGGGCCACCGACTGGTCGCCTACCCCGCCAGCGGCCAAAAAGCCGGCGACGGTGGTGCCGATCCGCGAGGTGCCGACGGCGCCGACGGTCGACAAGGCGCGCGTCGAGGCGCCGAAGGGCAAGAGCGCGCCCAAGAAGATCCGCACCGCCGGCCGCACTGGCGCGCCGCCGAAGAAGAGCCGGCCGATCAAGCAGGGCGCCGCCAAACGCGCCTCGCGCAAGGGCAGCATCGACCGCAAGGGCACCGACTTCGACTCGCCGCGCGCGCGCGCCGTCGCCGAGCGCCTGGCGAACGAGCACACCCAAGTGGTGAGCGCCGAGGCGACGCACGACGGCAAGAAGGTGCTGGCGCGCGTCTTGTGGGCGCTCGACGCCGCCGAACGCGCGGGCAGTGAGCTCGGCCTCACCGCCGCCGACGCGAGCGCGCTTCTGTCGATGGCCGCCGGCCTCGAGGCGTTCGCCACCAACATCGCGCGCGCCTGCCGCGACGAGAGCGATCTGATCCTGGAGAGCACGCCCGATGGCAGGAGCAAGCGCTACAAGCTGACCGCCGCGGGCCGCGCCGCCGCCGGCAAGCTCGAGCTGCGCGCGCAGTGAGCGCGCCACCGCGCCGGGCTTCTGCTAGGCTTCATCCCGTGAGCCATGCTCCATGGGGGGGACGTGCAGGAACGTAGTCCGCGCTACCCGGTGAAGTTGCAGATCGTCTACGACGACGGCAACGCCTTCATGTCGGGGCCGGTGGTCGACATCAGCGCGACCGGCGTGTTCATCGAGACGGTGATGCCGCTCGAGCCCGGCACCGCCGTGCGCCTGACGCCGCTGTTGCCCGAGGAGAGCGGCCTGTTCGAGATCCACGGCGAAGTGGTGCGCAAGAACGATTACGACCTCGACAACTTCTTCGACCGCACGCCGGGCATGGGCATCCGCTTCACCAAGATCAGCGACGACGCGCGCGCCCAGCTCACCAAGATGTTCGACCGGGCCAAGAAGCCCGGCTGAGCCGCGCGACGGGCGGGGACAAGCCCCGCCCCTACACGATCCAGCGGCCTATTTCTGCGCGACGTCCCACTTGGGGCGCGTCCAGCTGCGGCGGAACACCTCGATCGGCTCGAAGCTCGCGTTGCGTTCGCGCTCATGGCCGTCGAGGAACCAGGCGAAGGCGAGCTGCTGCGCCTTGCCACCGAGCTGCTCGTCGAACAGGCGCACCATGGTGTTGGGGCCGAGCGTCATGCGCCCGACCACCTTCTCGAGCGGCAGCGACAGGCCCTTGCTCTCCTTGCGCGGCTCGTAGGCTTTGTAGACGAGCTCGGAGCAGACCAACGTGGCGTCCGTGTAGAAGTCGAAGTCGAAGTCGTACGGGCGGCCCGCGTAGAGGAACGCGCGCGCGATGGCGCGCGCCTTGTCGAGCTTGGAGAGCTGCGGGCGCATGGCGGCGACGTAGTCGGCGGTGCCGACGGAGTGCTCGGCGCTGGTGAAGACCACGCCCTCCGACATGGCCTCGATCAGGCGCGCGGTGTGGCCCTCGGCGTCGGGCGCGGTGTAGCTGGCCCAGGCCCCAGGGAACTTGTCCTCGAGGTACTTGGCGAAGGAGCCGCCATAGGCGCGCTCGACCTCGGCATCGGCGAAGTACGCGGTCAGCTCCTCGGCGCTGCCGAGCCAGAGCGCGGCGTGCGGCCAGAAGCCCGGCAGGCCGACGTTGGAGACGTACCAGTTGCGCCGCTCCACCAGCACGTCGCCGGGTTCGGAGCGCTTGGCGGCATCGCTCACCTGCTCGGCGGAGATCAGGTACTGGTGCAGGCGCTTGACCTTGGTGTCGCCCATCACCTCGGCGACCTCGGTCTGCACCGGGAACCAGACGGCGTGCGCCGTGTCCTTGCCGATGTCGAAGCTGTTGCCGCCAAAGAGCTTGACGCTCTTGCCCGTGAGGTTGTCCTTGACCGTCTGGTAGCGGTCTTCCAGGCGAGCGAGCACGAAGCCCCAGCGCGGGCCGTCGCCTTGGGCCAGCTCGTCGAGCTTGGCGCCGAGCAGCTTCATCCACTGGTGCGCCGCCAGCGCCGTCGCGGCGTCCTCGACGTGCACCACGTTCCACTTGAGCCGACCGTAGGCGCCGGGGACGATGCCGAGCCCCTGGTTGCCCTCGTCGAACAGCTTCTCGAACTGCGGCTTGTTGATGGTGCGGTCGATGAGCGCGAGCCCGAGCGCCAGCTTCTCGGTGTAGGCGGCGAAGTAGAGCGCGAAGTGGCGGGCGTGGCGCAGCGGGTCGTCGAGCACGCTGATCTGTAGGAAATCGAGGTGGAAGCGCGAGAGCTGATCGAGCGCGATGGTGTGGTCGAGCACCGCCTCGAACAGATCGAGCGCCTCCCTGCGCTCGTCGGCGGAGAGGCCGCGATCGGCGGGCCGGTCGAACAACGCGGCCGACTCGGCGAGCCGCTGGTGCAGCCGGATGGTCTGGCCGACGATCCGCTTGAAGCGCAGCGCGTCGCGATCGGCGTGCAGGTCGAGCTCCTCGGGTGCCAGCCCGGCGAGGCCGACGCGCCTGCCGTCCGCGCCGTTGGGCTTGGCGTCGCCGCGCACCAGCAAGAGCACGCCGAGCGCCGCCAGCGCGAGCGCCATGCCGACGAGCAGCAGCCGGTTGAAGCTCAATCTCGTGGGAGCAGGTCGCATGTGGTGAGGATCACCGGCGGCGGACGCGCGCGCAAGCGTGGTACAGCAGCGACGTGGAGACGATCGGTCGAGCGCTGCCGCCGCCCTCGCGCGCGGCCTTCTCGGTGCCGGCGCAGGGCGAGCGCCGCGCGGCCGCGCTGTGCATCCACGGCTTCACCGGCACGCCCTTCGAGGTGCGTCCGCTCGCCGACGCGCTGGCACCCGAGGGCGTCTCGTCGGTGGGCGTGCTGCTGCCCGGGCACGGCACGGAGCCCGCGGAGCTGGCGCGCGCGAGCTGGCGCGATTGGCAGGAGGCGGCGCTCGCCGCCTGGGACGCGCTGCCCGCCGAGGTGCCGAGGATCGTGATCGGTTGCTCGATGGGGGCGCTGATCGCGCTGCGTGTCTCCGTGCTGCGCCAGGACGTCGCCGCCGCCGTGCTGCTCGCGCCCGCGCTGTCGTTCTTCACCGACGGCGAGCTGGCGGCGCGCGCCTCGCTCGCGGGCCTGTGGCGCTTCAAGCCGTACGCCGGCAAGGAGCAGGCCGGCGGCGACATCGCCGACCCGGACGCGCGCGCGGCCAACCCGACCTACCCCGTGATCCCGCTGCGCAGCCTCGGCGAGGTCAAGCTGCTGCAACGGGTGGTGAAGGACGACCTGGCACGCGTGCAGGCACCGCTGTGCGTGTTCCACGGCGCCCAGGACCACACCATCCCACCGGCGGCCGCTGCCGAGATCGCCGCGGGCGTCGCCTCACCGCACGTCGAGCACCATGTGCTGCGCGATAGCTGCCACGTCATCGGTCTCGACGTCGATCGGGACCACCTCGCCATGCTGACGCGCTCGTTCCTGCGGCGCACGCTCGGGTGGCGAGCATGAGGCCGCGCCACTTGCGGCCCGCCAGCGGCGCGCGCGGCGTCGCCGCCGCCGTGGTGGCGCGCGTGCTCGACGACGGCGCGTTCACGCAGCAGGCGCTCTCCTCCGCGCTCGACTCCTCGGCGCTCGACGCGCGCGACAAGGCGCTGTGCACGGAGCTGGTCTACGGCACACTGCGCTGGGCCACGTCGCTCGAGGCGAGCCTGCTGCGCGCCGCCGACAAGCCGCAGCGCGGGCTCGACACGCGCATGCGCCCGCACCTGTTGATCGGCGCCTACCAGCTCCAGCACTTGAGCGAGCGCGTGCCGGCCCACGCCGCCGTCTCGGAGGCGGTGGACGCGGTGCGCGCGGTGCGCCCGGGGTTGACCGGCCTCGCCAACGCGCTGTTGCGCCGGCTCGGCTCGCCGCCGCACACCACCTTGCCGCCGACGGCGTCGGTGGGCGAGCTGGCGGACGCGCTCGGTCTGCCGCGCGCGCTCGCCGAGGCCGTCGCCGAGGGCCTGCCGGCCGACGAGACGCGCGCGGCGTTGTTGGCGCTCAACGCCCGACCGACCACCTGGGCCATGGCCTTTCGCGACCCGCCCGCCGGGGCCAAGCGCCACCGCTTCGTCCCCGGCGCCTTCGCGCTCGAGGGCGGCGCTATCGCCGACGATCCGGCGTTCGCCGGTGGCGGCTTCCTGGTGATGGACCCGGGCAGCGCTGTGTGCGCGCTGCTGCTCGACGCACAGCCGGGCTCGCGCGTGCTCGACCTGTGCGCGGCGCCGGGTGGCAAGAGCGCGCTGTTGGCGCGCGCGGTGGGGCAAGAGGGGCGCGTGCTCGCGGTCGAGACCAGCGCCAAGCGCGCCACGCGCATCGGCGACAACGCGCGGCGGCTGCACCTCGAGAACCGCGTGGAGGTGCTGGTGCAGGACGTTCGCACGCTCGAGCGCGCGCGCCTCGCCGGCCCCATCGACGCCGTGCTGCTCGACGCCCCGTGCTCGGGGCTCGGCACCACGCGTCGGAAGCCCGAGATCAAGCTGCGCCGCACCGACGACGACGTGCACAAGAACGCCGAGGCGCAGCGCGCGCTGCTGACCCACGCCGCCAGCCTGGTCCGTCCCGGCGGCGCGCTCGTCTACTCGGTGTGCTCGCCGCTGCCGTCCGAGGGCCGCGAGGTGGTGGCGCGCGTGCTCACCGATGTGCCGGGGCTGCGGCAGGTCGACGCGCGCACGGCACTGCCCTGGCTGCCCGCCGACGCCGTCGACGAGCACGGCGCGGTGCGCTTGTTGCCCCACCGGCACGACTGCGACGCCTTCTACGCCGCCCGTCTCGTCAGGGGCGCGTCGACGAGCTAGGCACCGCCCATGGCAGTGATCGCCCCCTCGATCCTCTCGGCGGACTTCGGCAAGCTGGCAGCGGAGATCCGCGACGTCGACGAAGGCGGCTGCGACTGGCTGCACGTCGACGTCATGGACGGCCGCTTCGTGCCGAACCTGACCATCGGCCCCTTGGTGGTGGCGGCGGCCCGCCGCGCCACCGAGAAGCCGCTCGACGTGCACCTGATGATCGTCGAGCCCGAGCGCTACCTCGACGCGTTCGCCGACGCCGGCGCCGACCTCATCACCGTGCACCAGGAGGCGTGCCCGCACTTGCAGCGCGTGTTGTCCGCCATTCGCGCGCGCGGCAAGAAGGCCGGCGTGTCGCTCAACCCTTCCACGTCCGAGGAGACGCTCAAGTACGTGCTGCGCGACCTCGACCTGGTGTTGATCATGAGCGTCAACCCCGGCTTCGGCGGCCAGAAGTTCCTGCCCGCGGTCGTCGACAAGATCCGTCGCGTGCGCGCGCTGCTCGACGCCGCCGGCAACCGCGACTGCGTCATCGAGGTCGACGGCGGGGTGGTGGTCGACAACGCCCGCCTGCTCGGCGAGGCCGGCGCCAGCGCGCTGGTCGCGGGCAGCGCGGTGTTCGGCGCCAAAGACAGGAAGGCGGCCGTGGCCGAGCTGCGCCGCGCCTGCGACGAGGGCATCGCTGCGCGCGGGGCCCGATCGTGAGGCGCGTCGCAACACTGCGGCAGATCCTCGTGCTGCCCGTTGTCGCGGCGCTGCTGTACGGCGCCGGCTCGCTCGCCGCCTTCCCTGCGCCGGCGCGGGCGCCCACCGCCATGGCCGCCACTGCCAGCCCCTACGCCACCGACGCGGCGCTGGCGGTGCTCGACGACGGCGGCAACGCGATCGACGCCGCGGTGGCGGCTGCGCTCGTCATCTCCGTCGTCAACCCGTTCGACGCCGGCCTCGGCGGCGGCGGCTTCGCCGTGGTCCACCTGGCGGGGCGCGAGGACAAGCCCGCCGTCACGCGCGCGCTCGACTTCCGCGAGCGCGCGCCGGCGGCGGCCACGCGCGACCTGTACCTCGGCGCCGACGGTAAGGTGGTGGAGGGCTTGTCGCTCGACGGTCACAAGAGCGTGGCCGTGCCCGGCACCGTCGCCGGCCTGCGCGAGCTGCACAAGGCGCACGGGCGGCTGCCGTGGCGCCTGGTGGTCAAGCCCGCCGTCGATTTGGCGCGCAACGGCTTCGTGGTCGGCGAGGAGTGGGTGGGCTCCTTCGAGTGGCGCAAGGAGGTGGTGACGCGCTTTGCCGCCACGCGCGCCGCCTTCATGAAGCACGACTCCGCCGGCGCCGAGGTGCCCTACCAGCGAGGCGACGTCTTGAAGCAGCGCGACCTCGCCCGCACGCTACAAGACCTCGCCCGCGACCCGCGCTCCTTCTACGAAGGGCGCGTCGCGCAGGCCATCGTCGAGGAGATGCAGCAGGGCGGCGGCCTCGTCACCGCCGAGGATCTGCGCGGCTACCAACCCGTGTGGCGCGAGCCGCTGTGCGCGCCCTGGCGCGAGCTCGAGCTGTGCACCATGCCGCCGCCGTCGTCGGGCGGCGTCGCGCTGTTCGAAGTGCTGCGCCTGCTCGACGGCGTCGACCTGCGCGGGCTCGGCTGGCACCACCCCGATGCCCTGCACCGCTTGATCGAGAGCATGCGCATCGCCTACGCCGACCGCGCCGAGCACCTGGGCGACCCGGCCTTCACCCGCGTGCCGGTGGCCGAGCTGACCTCGCCGGCCTACGCCGCGCTGCGCCGCACGGGCATCGACGATCGGCGCGCCAAGAAGAGCGGCGACGTCAAGGCCGCGAACGAGGCGCAGCTCGCCTCGCTCAAGAAGGAGAGCTCGGACACGAGCCACCTGTCCGTCGTCGACGGCGAACGCAACGCCGTCAGCCTGACCTTTACGGTCAACTACGGCTTCGGCTCGGGCGTGGTGGTGCCGGGCACCGGCGTGCTGTTGAACGACGAGATGGACGACTTCGCCGCAGCTCCCGGCGTGCCGAACGCCTTCGGCCTGGTCGGCGGCGAGGCCAACTCGGTGCAGCCCGGCAAGGTGCCGCTGTCGTCGATGACGCCGCTCGTCGCCACCAAGGGCGGCCAGTTCTTCCTCGCCGCCGGCTCGCCCGGCGGCAGCACCATCATCACCACGGTGTTGCAGACGCTGCTCCACGTCGTCGACTACGACATGGACTGCCAAGCCGCGGTGGCCGCGCCGCGCCTGCACCACCAGTGGCTACCCGAGAGCACGCGCCTCGAGGCGCTCGGCTTCGACACCGCCACCAAGGGTGCGCTCGAATTGCGCGGCCACTCCTTCACCGTCACGGGCGGTTGGGGCAACGCCATGTGCATCCGTGCGCTCGACGACGGCACGCTCGAGGGCGGCGCCGACCCGCGCGGCGAGGGCGTGGCGCGCGGGCGGTAGCGGCTACTTGCCCTCGCCGTTCATCCTCGCCAGGAACTGTTTGGCGGCTCGGCACTCGTTGGACGCCGCCGAGATGAAGCAAACGCACGCGTAGACCTCGCGCCGCCGCTCGGTCTCCTCGCCGCCGAGGATCTGCGCGTATAGGTCGAAGGCCTCGTGGTCGAACGGGTTGAGCTGCGTGCTCTTCTCGACGTCGGCGCGGATTTGCGACGGCGTGCCGCCCGCCGAGCGCGCCTCGCGCGCGCGCCGCAGCAGGTTCTTCGCTTGCACCGAGTCCTTCTCGGTCACCTGCTTGTCGGCCGGGCAGATCGCCGGGCGTTTTGTGGGCAGCACCGAGGCGCTCGGGTTCCTCGCCGGTTCGGGCTGCTGGGAGAGCGCGGGCTGCGACGGGGCGAGGATGGCGACCAAGAGAACGCCGCACAGGGCGCCGGCGGCACCCGTGAGCGCGAGTTGCAGGCCGCGCGACAGCTTGGGCAGGGCCGGCAGCCGCGGCAGCGAGATAGTGCGACCCGATCGCTTGACCTTCTGGTCGCCCAGCACCCGCACGGCGACCTTCGACGACCGCTCGGGGTCGGTGTCGCCGCCCGCAGTGTCAGCGTCGAAGACATCGGCGTCGTTCGCGTCGCCTACGGGGGTCAGCTCACCCGCCGAGGTCAAGTCGAGGCGGTTGGCTTGCGCGGCGTCGTCGGCACCAAGGCCGCGCGCGCGGAAGATCACGGTCGGCTCGCTCTTTGCCACTGGCAGCGGCTTCTTGCTGTCGGGCTGCTGTTCGGCCTCCATCGCTCGCAGGTTGAACATCACCGTCGACTCGGTGCGCGCCACCGGCAGCGGCGCCTCCTTGGCCTGATCCTTGGCCACCTCCTTGGAGACGTCCTTGGACCTGCCGCCCGAGCGCCCCTCGACCTCGGCCATGAGCGCGCGTGCCGCCGCCTCGACGTCGCTCGGGTCGGCGAACGGCACCTCCTGCACCTCGCCCGAGGGCAGCGACGCGAACGGGCTCGAGCGATCGGCCGAGGTGGTGCCGGCGTCGCGCTTCGGGTCGGACATGGTCTCGTCGCGCAGCGTGGGCACGCGCGTGGCGTACTCTGCGAGCGCGTCGGCGAGCGCGGTGCCCGACTGCCAGCGCTTCTTCGGGTCCTTCTCGAGGCAACGCGCGATCACCTTGCGTAGCCCGTCGGGGATGGCGCGCTCGGCCAGCATGCGCTCCTTCGGCTCGTTGGTCTGCGCCGAAGTGAGCAGGGCCGCGGCGTCGACGCGGTCGCGCAGCGGACGGTTCATGGTGACGACGTAGAAGAGCGCGCCAAGCGCGAACACGTCGGTGGCGGGGCTCACCGGGTCGCCGAGGATTTGTTCGGGCGCAAGGTAGTTGGGCGTGCCGACGAGCTGGTCGCGGCGCGTGATCTGGGTGCTGCCCTCGATCTTGCAGATGCCGAAGTCACCGATGAGCGCATGGCCGTCGAGCGAGATGAAGATGTTGGCCGGCTTGACGTCGCGGTGGACGATACCTCGGTCGTGCGCGGCGCCGAGGCCGGCCGCCACCTGCGTGCACACCGCCGCGGCGCTGCCGGGCGGCAACGGTCCCAGGCGCTGCACGAGCTGCGCGAGCGTCTCACCCTCGACGTACTCCATCGAGTAGAACAGCAGCCAACCCAAGTCGGGATCGTCGGCCTCGCCCGC
The DNA here is from genome assembly GCA_016177705.1 of Deltaproteobacteria bacterium. GTDB lineage: Bacteria > Myxococcota > UBA727 > UBA727 > VGSZ01 > JACOUT01. The sequence continues at coordinate 66,046 of JACOUT010000006.1, read as the reverse complement.
GTCCATCACGTGCACCACATTGTCGTGGTTCACCTGGGTGAGCGCCTGCACCTCGCGCACGAAGCGTTGACGACGTTGGTTGCGCGACTTCTCGGCGGTACCAAGACCGGCGACCGCCGTGGTCTTGAGCGCGATCTTGCGCCCGGTGTTGGTGTCCTCCGCCAGGTACACCACACCCATGCCGCCGCGACCGAGCTCGCGCTCGATGCGGTACCGGCCCAAGCGCTTCCCTGCCCGCGCGGTGGGTTGGCGGGACACGACCCTCCCTGCTTCGACTCAGCCGATGGTGGCAAACCCTGCTTGCGGAACGCAAACCGGACAGCGACAAACACCCACATGACCAGCAGCAACAAGCCGCCCGAGGGCCAGAAGCCGGGGCAGCCCCAGATCCAGATCCAAGTGCCGCCCGAGGTGGCCCAGGGCGCCTACGTCAACCTGACGCTGGTCAACCACACCGAGACCGAGTTCGTGCTCGACTTCATCTTCATCCAGCCGCTCGAGCCGCGCGCCACCGTGCGCTCGCGCATCATCAGCTCACCGCGGCACGCCAAGCGGCTGTTGGCGGCGCTGCAGGACAACATCGCGCGCCACGAGGCGCGCTTTGGCCCGGTCGACAGCGGCGGAGCGAACGAGCCGATGCACTGACGGCGGTCAGGGCTTCTTCTGCTGCTCGGCCTCGACGGAGGCGATGAACGACAGCGCCACCACCTGGCGCGCGTTCTCGAGGAACTCGGTCTCGAGGCGCAGCGCGCGCACCTCGGCGAGCAGGCGCGTCCAGGGATCGCCCGCCGACAGCCCGCGCAGGCCCATCAGATCGGCGACGGCAAGGCACGCCTTCTCGGCGGCGTCTTGCGCGATTTGCCGCGCCATCGTGGTGCCCTTCGACTCACGCGAGGTGGTGCTGTCACGCCGATAGGCCGCGTTGCCGACGAGCGCCTCGGCCGCCTCCACCTGCGTCACCGCGTCGCCGATCTCCCACAAGGGGCCCTGCTGCTCGCGCAGCGGCCGCCCGCCGACGCCGCGGCGCAACAGCGCGTCGACGCCGCGCTGCAACGCCTGCCGGGCGATGCCGAGGCAGCCGGCCGCCGCCGGCAGCCGCATCATGTCGAGCGAGGTCTGCGCGATCATCAGCCCCTGGCCCTCGCCGCCCAGGCGGGTGTCGATCTCGACGTCGACGTTGTCGAAGCTGACCACGCCAACCGGCAGAGGCGAGACGAAGCCCTCGCTCTGCACCGTCACCTTGCCGGCGTCGACCACGAACATGGAGAAGCGCGGCGTCTCGTTCGGCATGTTGGGACGGTGGCGCGCCAGCACCACGAACTGATCGGCGATGGGCGCCAACGGCACCAGCGTCTTGTTGCCGGCGAGCGTGTAGCCGCCGGGCTTGGAGGTGGCGAGCAGCGGCTCGTTGCCGTCGAGCAGGCCCAAGCCGACCACCTGCTGGCCGGCGGCCATGCCCGGCAGGAAGATGGCGCGCTGGTCCTCGTTGCCGCACAGCGCGAGCGGGTACATGCCCTGCACCTGCGCGCCGTAGACGCCGTCGCACATGCCGCTGGTGCGGCCGAGCAGCGTGCGCACCACGCACATCGAGCGCAGCTCGGGCCGCGGCGCCTCGCCCTCGAGCGCCTTGCCGAGCGCCGGGTCGAACAGGCCCTCCTGGCCGAGCAGGGCCACGTACTCGACGACGGCAGCGGCGGGATCCTCCAGCTCGGTGGCGGTGAGCGGCACCAGCCGGTCGTCGCACAGGCGCTTGACCTTGGTGGCCAGCTCGCGGTGCGCGTCGTCGAACTGGGGGAGCAGCAGATCCATGACGGCCCTTGTTGCGAGGCGTCGAAGCCTTCTACGACGGGGGCGATGAATGCAACCGCCCCAGGCCCAGCGCAGCCGGCCGCGCCCCCAGCGGCGCCGCCGACGGCGCTGACGGCGCTCGTGAGCCGGCGCGTGCAAAAGGCGACGGTGGAGCCCGACGGGCGGCTCGTGCTCGAGCTGTTCGGCGGCGAGGCGCGCGACAAGGTCTGGCTCGCGGTCGGCGCCGGCGCCGTGGCGGTGGTGGAGCGCCCGGCGGGCACCGGCGCCACGCCGCCCGCGCTGCAAGGCCTGGTGAGGAAGGAGCTGGTGCCCTCGTTGCTCGCCGGTGTCGAGCAGCGCGCGCTGGGCCTGCTGGCGCTGCGCTTCGAGCGGCCGACGGGCGGACCGCGCGTGCTCTTGGTCGAGGGCGACGCCGACGACCCGCGTGCCGTCGTGTGCGCCGAGACCGACGAGGGCCTCCGTGTGCTGGCGACGCTCGGCGGCGCCGCGCGGCCGAAGGACGGACGCGACCTGCGGCGCGGGCGCCTCTACGAGGCGCCGCGCAGCGCACCCAAGCGAACGGTGGAGGTCGCGGTGCAGCGCGCGGGGCCCGGCAGTCGCGACCCAGGGGCAGCGCGCGTGACGGCGCTGCGCGCGCGCCTGCGCGCCGAGGAGAAGAGGCTCACGCGGCTCGAGCGCGCGCTCGCCGGCGATCTGGCGCGCCACGGCGAGGCTGCGCGCTGGGCCGCCGACGGCGAGCTGTTGAAGACCGCGCTGGCGCGCGCGCCGCGCGGCACGGCCAGCATCGACCTCATCGGCTTCGAGGGCGAGGCGCGCACCGTCGCGCTCGACCCTGCGCTCGACGCGAGCGAGAACCTCGCGCGGCTCTTTCGGCGCGCGCAGCGCGCACGCGCGGCCGCCGCCCGGGTGACGCCGCGGCTCGGCGTCGCGCGTGAGCGGCTCGCTGCCGTGCGCGAGGCGAGCGCGCGTCTCGTCGGCACGGTCGACGACGACGCGCTGGCATCGGTCGCCCGTGTGCTCGACGTCGCCAACGAGGGCGCGGCCGCGCCCTCGACCAAGCGGCGCGTCGCCAAGGCGGGCGCGCGCAAGGCGTGGCGCTCGTTCACCGCCGCTGGTGGCGTCGTCGTGCGCGTCGGCCGCGGCGCCAAGGACAACGACGCGCTGGTGCGAGACGCGCGCGGCAACGACCTGTGGCTGCACGCGCGCGATCGCCACGGCGCGCACGTGATCGTGCCCTCGCGCGGCGACGACGTGCCGAGCGAGCTGGTGCTCGACGCCGCGCACCTGGCGGCGCACTTCTCGGCCGCGCGCGGCGAACGCCACGTCGACGTGCAGCACACGCGCGTCAAGCACCTGAAGAAGCCGGGGCCAGGCGCGCCGGCGGGGCTGGTGCATGTGACGCAGGAGGGCGTGCTACGCCTGAAGGTCGACGAGGAGCGCGTGCGGCGGTTGCTCGCGGCGGAGGTGCCGGCGTAGCGACCAATCGTGCAGTTGCGGTCGTCGCGCGGGGTTCCCTACGCTTGCGGGAAACGGAGGGGCCCATGCGATCACGAGCGGCGGTGCTGTTGGTTGCGGTGCTGGGGGGGGGGGGGACCGCTCTCGCCCAGGATGACGCGCGGCGCGTGAGCTGCTGCCTGCGCGACGGGGCGTGCCGGATGCTCACCGAGGCGCAGTGCGATGACTTCCAGGCCGGCGACGTCGACGTCGCGCTCGCCGCCGGGGCGGACGGCGACCTGGCGGTGTGCGCAGATACGCCAGCGTGCAGTGGCGCCGGCGGGGTCGACTCCGCGCCGCCGACGCGGACCCGGCCGGGCGCCGAGCTGGTCTACGTGTCCGAGTGCGACGATCCGGAGATCGACGAGCACAGCTATTGGGTGCAGCGCTGCACGTTTCACGTCGTGCGCGACTGCCAGCTGATCGCCGACGAACCACGCAGCGCGAGCTGGCCGCTCAACGCCTGGGAGCTCGGCATCGACGTGCCGTGGTCCGCCGCGCCGTCGGCGAACGCCATGTACGTGGTGGTCGTCGGCTTCGGCTACTTCGCGGGGGAGGAGGTGGCGTCATGCACGGACTTCTGAGATTGGCGGTCACCGCCGCGGCGCTCATGCTTGCCGGCGAAGCGGCCGCCTCGAATGGCCTCGCCGATTCCGCGTGCCCGCGAGGGGACGCGTCGCCGGTCGAGTGGGAGAAGATCTGGCGCGTCACCAGCGACTTCGACGATCGCATGGTGGAGAGCGTCCCGGGAATCCCGCAAGGGACGAGCTTCAGCCACGCAGACGCGCGCGCCATGGTCGACGTCGCGCTACAGAACCTGGCGCGCCAGTCGCGCGCGTTCGTCACCATGCGGGTGCTCGAGGGCGACCACACCTGCACCTTCGGCAGCGGCGGCTGCGTAAGAGCGCTCAAGGATTTGGAGGCGCCGGTCGAGTGCGGCCTCGTCGGCGCCGCCGGCTACGTTGAGCCCGGCGGGCGCGATGTGACGATCTGCGAAGAGAACGTCGGCGGTGGCAACCTGCCGATGGTGCTTGAGCACGAGATGACGCACACCTACCACTTGTGGCACGCCAACGACGACAACATCACGAAGCCTCTGTGCAACGACGACCCCAACTGCGCGACCAGCGACGGCTGTGACGGCGAGCTCATGTGTCGGGGCGCCTGTGACGGAGGATGGAGCTACCTCACGGCTGGTGACTCGGCCGGCCTGCGCACCGAATATAACGGCACGACCGGCTACTTTGACCGCCCCTGGAGCACCGGCGGCGCGTACCTCCCGGACATGACGGGCTTCGGGCACGACTCGCCCGGCATCTCGGCCCACTACGCCTCCTTCCCGCCGCGCATCGACTGCAGCGACGTCGCCAGCAACCCAACGAACGCGTGCGCGGCGGTCACGCTGTACCAGACCTCGGTCGCGCGCTTGCAGATCAGCACGCTGAATGGCTGGACGGCCACCAGTGGCTGGCTCTACGCGGGGGATCCCTACGACACCGCCGCGACGTCACGTTTCCCACCAGACATCGCGCTGGTGTCGAGCGGGGCAAACGCATACGTCGTGCGGACGCACTCGACCAGCATCACCAACAACATCCAGGTCCGCCGCACGGTGTTGAGCACCGGCGCGACCACCACGGTGACGCTTGGGTACCCGACGCGGCTGCCGCCGCGCGTCGCGAACCTGCCTGGCGACGCCGTGCTCGTCCTCGGGGTTGCGTGGGACCAACCGCTTCGCTGGCAGCTCCACAAGGTCACCTGGAACAAGACGCTTGGAGCGCTCGACGTGGTCGCGCTCAATATGGGCTCGCTCGACAACGACTTCGGCGCGAACGACGACGTGGATAACAACCTCATCATCAGCGACTTCGACTTCGACTGTTACAACGGGGACTGCGTGCTCGCGGCGGTGCTGCACGACGTGGATCGAACTCCGCCGGACGCCGCCGGCTACAACGTCGTGCAGCGGCGTAGGTTCAGCGTCTCGGGCACTACGGTGACCGTGCCGGACGCCAACTGGATCCGCGAAGCGAGCGGCGTCCGTGCCAACGCCGTCATCGGCGTCGCGCGATCCTCGTCGAGGCTGTACGTCTCGGCCGGCCGCGCGGCGACGGCGCCGGGCGACGCGAACAACACCCGCGTTGCTGAGTTCCTGACCGACACCTCCACGACGCCGAGCGCCACTGCGCCGCTCCGCAGCGACGGCGCAGGGTGTGACAACCACGTGACGCCACTAGGCACCATCCCGGCAGCGACCCAGCACGGGGGTTTCTCCATCTCGGTGTGCGCGTCCTGCAACGGCGGCGCCGGCACGCTCGAGAGCGTTCACCTCCACCCCTACGACCCAGGGAACAGCGATGTGTGCTTCTAGAGCAACGGGGGCGGCGTTGTTCGCCTGCATGTGCGTGTCGACGGTGCTGACCGGTTCCTGTTTCATGCCCGGTGTCGAAAAGGACCAAGCATACTTCGAGCAGCTCCTCTATGACGCAGCGCTCTCGTACGAGATCGTGCATGGCACGGCGCGCATCGGGGTAATCTGCGAGCACGACGTCGAGCTGGACTGTCCCGACGGCCGAATAGCGGATCCGGTGACGATCGAGATCGACGCGGACTGGATGCCAGAGCAGGCGCGACTCGATCGATCGCTGCCGATCATCAGCTCCGAAGCGGTGGCTAGCGACATGGGCATAAGCGCGTACATCAAGATGGCCCGATTCGTCGGTTTGGAATTCAACCCCGGCGCCAACGTCGTGTGCGACAGCGTTTCCGCGGTCAATGGCTGGCGCAACTTCATTTGGCCGAACGTCACCGACACAATGCTCGAAGGGTACGGCATCGACCACGAGGGCCTGCACCAGGCGATCGAGCGCGGCATTGCCGACGGTGACGGCGAGGTGACGCCGCAGGGCGGCTTCTCCCAACTCGACTGCGGCGGACCACCGGAGTAGCCGCCCGTCCTGGGCATACGCCCTACCGTCCCACCAACACCTCCCCCAAGCGCGGCAGCGCGTCCCGCAGCGGCAGCACCCGCACCGCCCCGCGATCGAAGGAGTACCCGCGCGTGCCGCCGTACAAGAGCACGCAGCGCGCCGGCGGGTAGTCGCCGCGAAACAGCCGCAGCACGTCGAGGTCGTCCTCGCGGAAGTGTCCGCTGCGCTTGACCTCCACCGCGACCAGCCCCTGCTCGCCATAGAGCACGAAGTCGATCTCCTTGCCCTCGCGCGTGCGCCAGTAGTGCAGCTCGAAGCCGAGCCGCTCGTTGTCGTTGGTGGCGCGCAGCTCCTGCATCACCAGCGTCTCGAGCGCGGCGCCGTCGATCTCCTCGACGGCGTCGAGCGGGCCCTTGGGGCGCAGCGCGCGAAAGACGCCGGCGTCGAACAGGAATAGCTTCGGGTGCACGACCAGCGCGCGCTTGGCCCGGCGCGAGAACACCGGCAGCCGAACCGCGAGCAGCAGATCCTCGAGCAGGTCGAAGTAGCCCTCGACGGTCTTGCGCGACATGCCGAGCTCGCGCGCGATCGGCGCCACGCTCAAGACCGACGCCTGCGAGAAGGTCGCCGCCACCAGGAAGCGCGAGAAGATGTCGAGCCGGCGCGTGAGCGCCTCGGCCTGCACCTCCTCCCGCAGGTAGGTGCCGGCGTAGCCCGCCAGGTAGTCGGCCGGGTCATCAACGACGTACGCGGTAGGCAGTTGGCCGAAGCGCAGCGAGCGCTCGAGGCGCCAGCTGTTGCCGAGCTCGCGGGCGGTCAGCGGGTGCATGCGCAGCGTGCGGGCGCGGCCCGCGAGCAGGTTGGCGCCACCGCGACGCAGCTTGCGCGCGCTCGACCCCGTCAAGACGAAGCGCCAGCGCCGGTCCTCGATCAGGCGGTGGACCTCGTCGAGCAGCGCCGGCAGCCGCTGCACTTCGTCGAGGATGACGACGTCGGCCCGCTGCTCGAGCACCATGGCCTCGAGGCGGTCGGGGTGCGCGAGCAGCTCGGTGTAGAGGCGCAGGTCGAGCAGATCGAGACGAGCGGCACAGGGGAATGCCGACCGCAGCCAGGTCGACTTGCCCGTGCCACGCGGCCCGAACAGGAAGAAGCTCTGGTCCTTGGGGACCTGCATCGTTCGGGCAAACATGATGCCATTTTTACCACAAAAATGGCGGTTGCATTCCCCTTTTTCTATCCCCGAGCACCTCGAACTCCTCGCGCGCCGCCGCGAGCGCGAGGCGCTCGTCGAAGGTGCACGGCAATCTAGCCATCACAAGGCCAGGTCGTGACTCATGCCGCAGAGGGCCGGAGGCGAGGGCAGGTCCGCCGCAGCGCCCATCCGGGCAGGACATCACGACGCCACTGCCACGACGGACCCGCCGATCGTGTCGGCGCGAAACGCCACCACGACAAGGGTCCGGACCGGCAAGGCGCGGAGGCGGACCTACCCTCGCCTCCGGCCCGTCCCACGCCTACAGCGAGTCCTTGCCGAGCAGGCCCTTCTTGAGCCCATCGTCCACGGGATGCTCGCCGAGCCAGATGGCGAACAGCGCGTCCGCGAAGTCCTTGCCGGCGATGACCGTCTCCTTCACCTTCGAGCCCTTGAGGTGCGTGCCCACGCCCGGCTCGTAGCTGAAGGTCAGCGTGTCGCCCGCCAACTGCCCAGGCACCAGCGCCAGGAACTGCGCCTCCTTCGCCTTCAGCTCGGCGCTCGGCGTCGGCGTGTTCTTGTCGAAGCCCGCCTGCGCCGCCTCCTGAAAGCGCGCCTTGCTCACCTCTTTCACCATGACGAGGCGCACCTCGCGCGGCCGATCGGGGCCGAGCAAGGTGCTCGCGGTCGATGCTGCCTTCTCGACGTAGAGCGCCGCCAGGTAGAAGCGCATGAACATGACTGTGCGCGCGCCGATGCCGTTGCGCACCAGCTTGGCGCCCGCCACCTCGACCGTGTCGGGGAAGTCGACGCCGTCGACCGTCTTGGCGACGGCAGCGCCGGACCAGGCGAGCCCAACGAAGGCGGCGGCGAGGAGCAGGGAGCGTGCGGGCGACATCGATCCTCCGGGGCGTCTTTTAAGCGAACGGTTCAGCGGACCACGAACGGCACGTCCTGGGTGGCGGCCTTCGAGGTCACCAGGTCCTTGACCTTGACCTCGACGTGATAGGTGCCCGGCGCGAAGTCGTCGCCGAGGTCGATGTCGGTGCCGAGATACGCGATGCCGACGGGCGCGCGCGTCTCGTACACCTGCTCGCCGAGCGTCTTCTTGCCGAGCTCCTTCTTGGCGCCTGCCTCCTCCATCGAGAACACGCCCGACAGCTCGAGGCGCACGCGCGCGCGATCCTCCACCGGCTCGGTGCCGAAGTTCTCGATCTCGACGTAGAGCTGCAAGCGGCGCCCCTCGAGCACGCCGCCCTTGGCCGGCTGGTAGACGCCGAGCCCATGGATCGCGTCGGCGGCGAGCGCGGTCCGGATGCGCAAGGGTGCTGCCTTGCGCGCCAGCTCGAGCGCCGCGCTCAGTCGGTCCACCGTGGTCGGCGCGTCGCGCTTGCTCCACGCCGCCTGCGCCTCTGCGAGCAGCTCGGGCACGCCACGGGGGCCGGCGGCGGCGGCCACGGCGCACACGATCACGATGGCGAAGAAGGCGGCGACGGGGACGCGCCTGCCGGTCAGAGCGCGCCCCGACGCTGGCGGGCCTGCTCGGCGTAGGTGCCGTTCGGATCGGCGCGCAGGTACTTGTCGAAGGACTCGCGCGCGGCGCCGTCCTTCTTGAGCGCCGCCATCGACACGCCCATGAAGTAGTAGGTGGACGCGTGATCGGAGGTGGCCGCCAGCGCCTGGCCGTAGACCTCCGCCGCGCTCTCGTGCTCGTTGCCGGCAGCGAAGGCGCGGCCGAGCCAGGTGTAGACGTTGGCCTGCACCGCAGGGGCGCGCGCGCCGCTCTTCTTGGCGGCCTCCTTGAGCACCTCGACCGCTTTGGGCAGGTCGCCGTTGCGCATGTAGACCTTGCCGATGTCGCGGTAGACCTCGGCGACGTCGAACTTGGCCTTGAGCGAGCTCAGGCTGGCGACGGCTTCGTCGTATTTCTCCTCGTCGCGCAGGCGCGCCGCCTTGGCCAGGCCGAGGTCGAGGTTGTCGCCGAACACCGCCGCTGCGCGCGAGAGCGCGTCATCGGCCTTGCTCCACTTCTTGCTGCGGGACGCGGCCTCGACGATCTGCAGGTAGGGCTGCAAGCGCACCGCGTCGATGGCGATGGACGCCTCCGCCGAGGTGATGGCGCGTTCGAGCTCGCCGGCGTCGAGCGCCTGCTTGGCCTCGAATTGCGGGATCTCGGCGTCGGTCCGAAGCGCGGCGCGCGCGGTCTCGAGCTCGCGCTTGTTCTCCGCTTCGGCGCGGCCGAGGCGCGAGCCCATGACCGCGAGGCCGAGGCTGGCGTAGCCGCGCTGCCGGGTGCCGACCGCGTCCTTGCCGAGCTCCTTGAGCGTATTGAGGTCGTCGATGGCGACGTTGAAATGGACGGTGTCGTCGGCTTCGAGGATGACGAGCGCGCGCAAGGCACGCGACGGATCGTGGTCGATCTCGTTCTTCATCGCGTTGTCGAGGGCGGCGCGCGCGCGGTTCTGATCGCCGATGCGCCGGTACGACTCGCCGACGAACGCCTGCGCGCCCGGGTCGGGCACCTCTCGCAGCGAGTCGGCGATCTTGATCATCTCCGGCACCTTCTTCATCGCCGCATAGGTGCGCCCGACCTGGATGCGCACCGAGATGGGCAGCGCCAGCTCGTCGGCGTTGACCTTCTTGGCGGCGGCGATGGCCTCGTCGCCCTTGCCGGCCTGGCGCAGCCAGACCATCTCGGCGGCGACGCTGCCGGGCTGCTCGCTCGCGTACTTCATCGCCTTCTTGGTGGCGTCCTGCGCCGCCTGGTCGAGCTCCTTCTCGCCGCGCTGGTTGGCGAGGATGGAGAGCGACAGCGCGTACTGCGAGAGCGCGAGCGGCTGCTCGTCGTCGAGCTTGAGCGCCGACTCCAGCTCCTTGTTGGAGAGCTTGTGACCGGCGGTGGTGTCGGAGGAGACCAGCTTCTGCGCCGCCTTCAGGTGGTAGGTGATCTTGTCCTGCGTGTCGCGGTGCGACTTGAGGATGAACACCACGGCGACAATGACGAGCAAGAGCAGCGCGGCCAGGCCAAAGGTGAAGCCCGGCCCGAGGCGACGGCCCTGTGCCGCCACCGGCACCGGCCCCGAGAACATGCCGTAGGCGCCCGACGTCGACGCGAACGACGGGTCGGACATGCTGGGAAAGGCCGGCCCCGACACGGGGCCGCTCGTCGCGCCGCGCGGCTGCTGAATGGCGGCGCCCATGGCGCGCGACTTGGCTGCGCTCGCCTGCTGCGTCGCTCGCTGCGCCTCGGCGGCCTTCCTGGCCTCCTCGGCCTGGCGCGCGGCTTCCTCCTCGGCAAGCCTGCGCGCCTCCTCGGCGCGGCGGTCCTCTTCGGCCTTGCGCGCCGCCTCGGCGGCCGCGATCTCCTCGGGCGAGGGGCCCGGCGACCAGTCGATGCCCTTGCCCTTCAGGGCCGCAGTGGCGTCCGCCAGGTTGCGGTCCTGGCGCAGCGCCTCTTTGAAGCTCTCGACCGCTTCGTCGCCCTTGCCGCTCTTGTCGAGCATGACGCCGAGCTGGTAGTGCGCCGCCGCCACCTTGGGGGCCTGCGCGAGCAGCGTGCGCAGCTCCTCGAGCGCCTTGGGCACCTTGCCCTGCTCACCGTAGACGCGCGCCAGCAGCAGGCGACCCTCAACGTTGCCGGGTTGGCTCTTGATGCCTTTCTTGCAGACGACCATCGCCTCCATGAAGCGACCCTGCGCGAGGTACGCCTGCGTCAGCGGCACGAAGGCGCCGCCGGTAGGGTCCTTGGCGAAGGCCATTTCGAGCTCAGCGAGGTCCGGGGTCTGGGCCATGGCGTCCGTGGGAGGGGGTGATCACGAGCGTTCGGGAAGGTCGAGGTTGCAGGAACATCGGGTCGCGGTCAAACTGGACCGTCCGCGCGGACGTGGGGTTCCGGCGCTCGAGCGTAGCGTTGTGGGAGAGGGCCGCGCAGGCCCGAGACGCCACCGGGATCCGGCGGGGCGGGCACCGCGGCACACGGGCGAGCGCCGGCCGCGGCCGGCGCGCAGCCTGGCTACCGTCACGCCTGCTGGCGGAACTCGTAGAGGCGCTGGCGCGCCAGCTTGAGCACCTTGTTCTCGAGCAGGCGCGCGCCCTCGCGCGACAGGTTGAGGCGGTCGCCGAGCGTGGCGAGCGTCTCGGGCTCGTCGGCGAGCAGGCGCTTCTCGATGATGGTGCGCAGTCGCGGGTCGCCGATCTCGGCGCAGATGTCGTCGAGCACCTCGGTGACGGCGCGGGCTCGCTCGAAGCGCAGGGTCACGTCCTCGGGGCGCTCGCCCGCGTCCTTGATCACGTCACCGACGGAGCGGTCGGCCTCTTCGTCCATGGGCGTGTCGAGCGACACCGAGCGGGCGCGTGGGCGCCGTCGCCGGCCGCCCGCGAGCGTCTCCATCTCGGCGCCGGCGATGGACGGGGTGTCGTCACGGTCGAGGCGCTGCAGGTAGCGCTGGATCTTGGCGCGGATCCAGTACACGCAGTAGGTGGAGAAGCGCACGTTGCGGTGCGGCTCGAAGGTCTCGGTGGCGCGCAGCAGGCCGAGCGTGCCCTCTTGCACCAGGTCCTCGTAGCGAATGCCGTTTCGGCGCATCTGGTTGGCCACCAAATGCACCAGGCCGAGGTTGGCGAGCACGAGCGCGTTCCTGGCGTCGACGTCGCCCCAGGTCTGGATGCGCTGCGCCAGTGCGACCTCGTCCTCGGGCGTGAGCCGGCGGCGCGGCTTGCCGAGGGCATCGACCGCGACCGGCAGCGGCGGCGGCGCAGAGCGCGGCAGCACGCCGTCATCGATCAGCTCGAGCACGCGGTGCGCATCGTCGAGATCCTGGTCGGCGCGCGGGACCACGTCTTGCCCGGGCGGACCCGGCCGGCGCCGCGCTCGCAGCGGGTGCTGGTTGAGCAGCTTGGGGGCGGCATCTGGGGAGGGGCCGGCTTTGGTCGTGCGCTTCATCGGGCCCTCCTGCCGTGGACCAACGTCGGATGCGCTGCTGCACCCGTCGTTGCGGGCTGCCAGACCGGCGGCCCTACCTCGCTAGAACGGGCGCCGCGCCCAAAGGATTTCTCCCCGCCGGCCCCAGTCCCGGTAAAATGTGGCCTGTGGGCGAAAGCGACCGCGCTCTCCTGATCCTCGACATGACGGCCGACAACGTCTCGGGCCCAAGCGCCGTGCCGGGTGCCGCCGCCATCGTGCGATTCGTGCAAGGTGAGCTGCGCTACTTCCGTGAGCGGGGCCGCCCGGTGGTCTTTGCGGCCACCGCGCCTGACCTCGCCGATCCGCCCGCCATCCTGACCGAGCTGACGCCGCGGAGCGACGAGCGGGTGCTGTTCAAGGCCGCGCCGAGCGCCTTTTTCGACACCGACCTGGGCGAGGTGCTCAAGGCCCAGCGTGTAAGAAGGCTCACCCTGGTCGGGCTCGAAACCCACACCTCGGTGCTGCTGTCGGCCGCGGACGCGGTGGCACGCGGGCTCCAGGTGGTGGTGCCCGAGCCGTGCGTGTGTGCCAGGAACGCCGATGACCACCGCTTCGCCCTCCGCCAGATCCGCGACGTGTGGCCGCTGTGGCCGAACTCGCCCCTGGCCGGCGCCGTGGGCGATCCGGACGAGACGGGTCGATTGCGGCGACACGACGGGCCAAACGGCTCGGGATGACAAGCGACAGGCTAGGCACCGGCGGCGAGTCGACGAGGGGGGGGCCGGCGCGGCACGTCGTGGCGAGCTCGGGCGTGTATGTCCACGTGCCCTATTGCCGGCGCCGCTGTCCCTACTGCGACTTCAGCATCGAGATTCGCCGTGCGGACGCGGGCTTCGCCGCAGCGGTCGCCGAGGAGCTCGCGGCGCGCGCCGCCGAGCTGCCCTGGCCGGCCGACAGCCTGTCGTTCGGAGGTGGGACACCCTCGGCGCTGCCGGCGGGCCCCATCGCCGAGATGGTCGCGGCCGTGCGAGCGCACGGCCTGGCGTCGGACGCCGAGATCTCGCTCGAGGCCAACCCAGAGGACGTGACCGGCGAGGTGGCGAGCGCCTGGCGGGCCGCCGGCGTCACGCGCGTGTCACTCGGCGTGCAAAGCTTCGAGGACGAGGTGCTCGCCTTCCTCGGCCGCGCCCACCGGGGCGAACAGGCTCGCTCGGCCGTGCAGGCGACGCGCGAGGCGGGCATCCCGCACGTGGGCCTCGATCTGATCGTGGGCGTGCCGGTGGAGAGCGACCAGCGCATCGGGCGCGATGTCGAGGAGGCGGCACGTCTCGGTATCGGTCACGTGTCTGCCTACCTGCTGACGCTCGAGGCGGGCACACCGCTCGAGCGCCTGATCGCGCGCGGCGCGCGCGCGCCGCTCGACGACGAGCGGCAGGCTGACGCCTACCAGCGCGCGCAGGCGCTCTTGGTCGAGCACGGCTACGCGCAGTACGAAGTGTCGTCGTTCGCCATGGCCGGCGAGGAGAGCCGCCACAACCGCCTCTACTGGGCGCATCGGCCCTACCTCGGTCTCGGGCCCGGCGCGCACTCGCTGCGCGAGCTGCCGGGAGGTGCGGTGCTGCGGCGGCACAACGTCGCGCGGCTCGACAGATGGCTGACAGCGCCCACCACGGCGCCGCACGAGGACGAGACGCTCGCACCGGCGCATGCGTTGCGCGAGGCCGTCGCCTTCGGGCTGCGCGACCTCGCCGCCGGCATCGACCTCGAGGGCTTGGCCGCGCGTCGCTCTGCCGATCCGTCGCCCATCGAGGCGGCGCTGCGCGCTGCGCGCGATCGCGGCGAGGTCGCCGACGATGACGGCGGACGGCGTTGGCGCCTGACCTCGCTCGGCGCGCGCTTCGCCGACCGGGTGGCGCGCGACGTGCTTGCCGCGCGTGGCGATTCTTTGTAGCTCGCCCTCAGGTGTCGGGGACGAGAGGATCGCGATGAGCCTACAGCTCCGTTGCCCCACGCACGTCTACGAGATCATTCCGGAGCACTTCGCGCCCGGCGCCGAGCGGCCGTTGTTGGCCATCCGCGAGCGGCTCGATCATATCGCCTCGCTCGGCGTCGACGGCATCACGCTCTCGCCGCTGTTCCCGGCCGCGGACCCGCTGCGTCTGCACGCCACCGACTTCGACCACATCGACCCGCGGCTCGGCAACGAGGCGGACCTGACCGCGCTGTGCGAGGCGTGCGCGCTGCGCGGCATGAGCGTCACCTTGATGGGGCTGTTCGACCACGTGAGCGACCAGCACCCGTGGTTCGGCGCCGCGCGCAACCAACGCGACGACGACGATCGGCTGCCGCCCGAGGATCGCACGCGCGCCTTCTTCTCCTTCAACGCCGCAGAGCACAGCGCCGGCTACGCGTGCCGCGACGGCTCGCCCTCCGAGCCCGAGCTCGATCTTCGAAACGCCGAGGTGCGCCGACGGCTGTTCACCGGCGACGACAGCGTGCTGCACCGCTGGCTGCGGGCGGGCGCGTCGGGCTGGCGCATCCTGCGCGCCGAGCAGGTCGGTTATTCCATCCTGCGCGAGCTGCAGCGCGGCAGCCGCAACATCGAGGGCGCGCACTTCCTGATCGGCGACGTCAAGGGCTTCGCGGCGCGCTCGCAACGCGACGGCCTGCTCGACGCCGTGGTCAACCACTACGCGCGTGAAGCGGTGCTCGCGTACGTCAAGGGCGAAGTGCCGGCCCGGCAGCTCGCGCGCGTCGAGCGCGACCTGCAGGTGAGCTACGACAAGTCGCTGCAGCGCTCGTGGAACCTGTTGTCGGGCCACGACACGCCCCGCCTGCCTGCCATCCTCGGCACGCAAGCGCGCGTGCGCCTGGCCACGCTGCTCTCCTACACCTTGCCCGGCGCCGCGCACGTGTTGTTCGGCGAGGAGGTGGGCGCGGCCGCCACGCACGTGGTGCCGGCCACCTCGCCGATGTCGTGGGATCCCTCGACGTGGCACGCCGACACGCTGGCGCTGCACCGACAGCTCGGCGACCTGCGCCGACGCCGCATCGCGCTGCGCACCGGCGACTTCGTCGACATGACCCCCGAGGGCGAGTGGGAGGTGTTCGCCTTCGCGCGCGTCACCTCCGATCCGCGCGACGCGGTGGTGGTGGTGGTCAACCGCAGCGACCGCGCGCAGACGCGCAAGCTGTTCGCGCCCATCTCCGACCTGGCCGACGGGCTGTTGATGAAGGACGTGCTGGCGGGCCGGCGCAGTCGCGTGCGCTCGGGCTCCTTGCACCTCGACGTGCCGCCGCTCGAGGCCGCCATCCTCGTGCCCGACGACGACGACGAGGCGAGCGCGCGCTTCTTCCGCGGCTACTGAGGGTCGACGGGGGCACGTTTGGAGGTCGGTCGCTACGCGCCCTCGCCCACCGGCGACCTGCACATCGGCAACGCCTTCGCGGCCGTGTGCGCGTGGGCGCGCGCGCGGCGCGCCGGCGGGCGGTGTCTGCTGCGCATCGAGGACCTGGACACCCCGCGCGTGGTCGCGGGCGCAACCGAGCGCATGCTCGAGGATCTGCGGGCGCTCGGGCTCACCTTCGACGGCGAGCTGCTGGTGCAATCGCGCGATCTCACGCCCTACCACGAAGCGCTGGCGCGGCTGCGCGCCCACAGCGCGCTCTATGCGTGCCGCTGCTCGAGGAAGGACCTGGCGCGCGCGGCCTCGGCACCGCACGAGGGCGAGGAGGGGCCGCCCTACCCCGGCACCTGCCGCGAGCTCGGGCTGCCCTTCGACGACCCGGCGCTGCCGGTCGCGTGGCGCTTTCGCATGCCCGAAGGCGTCGTCACCGTCGACGACCCGCTGCAGGGGACGTTCGCGCAAGACGTGCGACGCGAGGTCGGCGACGTCGTGCTGCGCCGCAAGGACGGCCTGATCGCGTATCAGCTCGCTGTGGTGGTCGACGACCTGCGCCAGCGCGTCACCGAGGTGGTGCGCGGGCGCGACCTGCTGTCGTCGGCGCCGCGGCAGGTGCTGCTGTGCCGCGCGCTCGGCGGCGCGCCGCCCTCGTTCGCGCACCTGCCCCTGCTGGTCGACGCGAGCGGCGGGCGCATCGCCAAGCGCACTGCCGGCGCCGACGTGCTGCTGCGCTCGCTGTTCGCCCGCGGACTGTCGGGGCAGCGGGTGCTCGGCATGATCGGCGCGGCGCTCGGCGTCTGCGGCGAGGGCGAGCACCTCGACGTGGCGACGCTGGCGGGCCGCCTCGACGACCGGGTGCTGCGGCGCGCGAGCGTCACTTGGGCCAGCTCGTAGCCTCGCCGACGTTCACAGCGACAGCTCGAGCGGGAAACGGTAGTGCAGGAGCAGGTAGGGGCCGCCGAGGTGCCAGAGCGCCGCGTCGAGCGGCAGCACCTCGAGCGGCGAGCCACCGAGCGGCTGCGGCACGAACAGGTCGCTCGACCAACCGGTGGAGACCAACAGGGTCTCGCTCAGCGGCACCTCGACGTCGAGCTTGAGGTTGACGCCCGGCCGCAGGAAGTGCGTCGGCTCCGGCAGCGTGCGTGAGTGGATGAACAGGTACGCGAGGTCGAGCGCTGCGTTGGTCGAGACGCGCACCGGCTTGTCGAGGAAGGTGAGTCCGACGCCGAAGGGGCGCCAGACCGCGCCATACATGCCGGTGTTCCAGATCTGCGGCGAGACCACGAGCAGCTCGGGCACCAGCGCCAACCACCATGGGCGCACGCGCACCTCACCGAGGGCCTGCGCCTGTCGGCGCAGCCCCGGCGGGATCTGGCGCTCGAAGCGCCGAATCAGCGCCTGGTCGACGACGGCGGCGGCCTCGATGCCGAGGCCGAAGTGCGCGAGCTGGTCGGTGCCGACGGGCGGGTTGCCCCACAACAGCACCGGCCCGAGCCCGACGTCGATGGGCACCTCGAGGGGACCGCGGGGCGGCGGCGGCGGGGCGCGCTTGCGCGCCGGAGCCTTCGGCGGACGCTTCGACGGACGCCGTGGGCCACCGCGCGCCTCGGCGCGCTCGACGGCAGACACGGCAGCGCCCGCCGTCGTCGACACGGCGGGCGCCTGCGTGGCGAACAACAGGATCAGCGTCGCGGCGAGCATCGCCGACGACGAGCCTACCCTCAGGCGACCTTGGGCAGGTGCTTCATCGCCTGATCGACCAGCTCCGCCGGGTACTCGTAGTCGACCAGCTTGCCCTGGTGGAACTGCTCGTAGGCCATCATGTCGAAGTGGCCGTGGCCGCTCAGATTGAAGGCGATGACCTTCTTCTCGCCGTTCTTCTTGCACGCGAGCGCCTCGTCGATGGCGACGCGCACCGCGTGCGCCGACTCGGGCGCGGGGATGATGCCCTCGGCGCGCATGAACTGCACCGCCGCCTGGAAGGTCTCGACCTGCTTGCAGGCGCGCGCCTCGATGTCGCCGTGATCGACCATGGCCGACACGCTCGCGGCCATGCCGTGGTAGCGCAGCCCGCCGGCGTGGATGCCCGGCGGGATGAAGGTGTGGCCGAGCGTGTGCATCTTCATGATGGGCGCCGTCGCCGCGGTGTCGCCGTAATCGAACGCGTACTTGCCGCGCGTCAGGCTCGGGCACGAGGCGGGCTCGGCGGCGATGACGCGCGTCTTCTTACCCTTCCTGAAGTTCTGGTGGAGGAAGGGGTAGGTGAAACCCGCGAAGTTGGAGCCGCCGCCGGCGCAGCCGATGACGACGTCCGGATACTCGCCCGCCATCTCCATCTGCTCGAGCGCCTCGAGGCCGATGACCGTCTGGTGCATCAACACGTGGCCGAGCACGGAGCCGAGCGAGTACTTCTTGGCGCCGTTCGACGTCGCCGCCGCCTCCACCGCCTCCGAGATGGCCATGCCGAGGGAGCCGGGCGAGTCGGGGCTGTCCTTCAACACCGAGCGGCCGTAGTTGGTGCGATCGCTCGGGCTGGCGAACACGTTGGCGCCGAAGTTCTCCATGATGATGCGGCGGTACGGCTTCTGGTGGTACGAGACCTTGACCATGTAGATCTCGAGGTCGAGGCCGAAGAAGCTGCAGGCCATCGACAACGCCGAGCCCCACTGGCCCGCGCCCGTCTCCGTCGTCAGCGCCTTGGTGCCCGCCTCCTTGTTGTAGAAGGCCTGCGGCACCGACGTGTTGGCTTTGTGCGAGCCGACCGGGCTCACGCCCTCGTACTTGTAGTAGATGTGCGCGGGGGTATCGAGCGCCTTCTCGAGGTTGACGGCGCGGAACATCGGCGTCGGTCGCCACAGCTTGTAGATCTCACGCACGGGCTCGGGGATCTCGATGTACCGCTCGGTGCTCACCTCCTGCATGATCAAGCTCATGGGGAAGAGCACGCCGAGGAAGTCGGGCGTGACCGGCTGCATGGTCTGCGGATGCAACACCGGCGTCGGCGGCACCGGCAGATCGGCGTTGATGTTGTACCAGGCCTTGGGCAGGCGGCTCTCGTCGAGCAGGAACTTGTGCTGCGGCATGGGCGCTCCGTCGGTGAGGTGATCGCGGCGAGTAACGTGGGCGGACCCTACCAGGATCGGCCACGGCGCCGGCAACTCACCCGAGTCGTGACGAGGCGGTCAGCGCACCAGCACATCGACGCGCGCGGGCACCGACACCAGGCCGCCGTCGTCGACCACGAAGGTGAACGCCGTCTGGCCGCTGCCGGAACCGCTGGTGCTGAATTGGTACTCGCCGGTCTTGTCGTCGAGCAGCTCGACCTGGCCGATGTTCGGCTGCGAGGTGATGCGGAAGCGCACCGGTGCGCCCTCCGGGTCGTAGCCGGACAAGCGCCCGTTCATGCGCCCGAAGCGCGAGGCCAGCTCGCGCGCGCCCACCGCCACCGGCGGATCATCGACGGCGCTGACCGTGACGGTGACGGTGGAGCTGCCGACGGCGCCGCTGGGGTCGGCGGCGACGATGGTGAAGACCGTGGCGCCGCTGGCGTTCTTGCGCGGGTTGAAGGTGAAGCTGCCGTCGTCGGCCGCGGCCAGCACGATCTCACCGAGGCTCGAGGGCTCGCCCACCTTGAAGGTGAGCTTGTCACCGTCGACGTCGATGGCAGGCACCTTGCCCTTGACGCTCACGTCCTCGCTGGTCTTGAGGCCGAGGCGCTCGAGGCGCGGCGCGTCGTTGACCGGCTTCACCTGCACGCGCACGCGCGCCGGCGCCGATGACGCGCTCGCGTCCTTCGCCACCACGTCGAAGGTCAGCTCGCCCGTGAAGTCCTTGGCGGGTGTCACGCGCATGGTACCGGCCGCCGCGTCGAGCACGCGCGCCTCGCCGTGCTGCGGCGCGGCCACCAGCTGATAGTTGAGGCGATCGCCGTCGACGTCGGCGCCGGAGAGCTTGAGCTCGACCGGCTGCTCCTCGAGCGTGCTCACCTCGACACCGCTGAGCGTCGCCGGGTCGTTCTGCGGCGAGACGCGCACTCGGGCGGTGCCGGTGACGCGCTGGCCGCGCGCCACCACGGCGAAGGCAACCTCGTCGTCGCCGTGCTGGTCGGGCTTGGGCGTGTAGTGCCAGGCGCCGGTGGCGGCGTCGTCGAGCACGGCCTGGCCGAGGCGGGCCTTGCCGGTGAGCGAGAAGGTGGTCGGATCGCCGTCCGGATCGGCGGCGGGCAGCCGACCGCGATAGACGGTGTCCTCAACGGTCTCGGCGACCGCGGCGGCGTCCGCCACGGGCGGATCGGTGACGGGCGTGACGGTGACGCGGGCCTCGCTGCTCGCGGCCACGCCCGCCGCCATCACTTCGACGGTGAAGCGATCGTCGCCGGCATAGTCGGCCGCCGGCACGTAGCTGACCGCGCCCTTGGCGTCGACCGCGGCCTCGCCGTGGCCGGGCGCGCTCGCGACGCGCCAGGTGAGCGCGTCGCCGTCGACGTCCTTGGCGTTCAGGCGCAGGCCACCCTTGCTGTCCTCGGCGACCGTGAGCGTCGGCGGCGGACCGAGCAGCAGCGGTGGATCGTCGACCGGGGTGACGACGAGCGAACACGCGGCGGTGCCAAACAACTTGCCGTCCGAGACCGCGAAGCTGAAGGCGTCCGTTCCATGGGTGTCCTTCCATGGCGTGTAGCTAAAGACGCCGCTCCGCTCGTCGAGCACGAGCGAGCCGCGCTTTGGCTGCGCGCTCACGCGGTAGGAGAGGGCGTCGCCGTCGACGTCGCTGCCGGCGACCGTCCCCGTGATCTGCTGATCCTCAGCGCCGCTCGCCGAAGCGGCGTTCGCAACCGGCGCGTCGTTGACCGCGACCACCGCGACCTTGATGTCGGCCGACACCGAGGCGCCGCCCGCCGTCGCCTCGACGACGAACCCGTCCTCACCCGCATAGTCGCGCACGGGCGCGTAGCTGATGCCGCCGGCGGCGTCGACCTTGCCGTCCTCGAGTACGCGCAGCACGGGCGCGGCGCCGAGCAACGCCGGCGGATCGTCGACCGGCGCCACCGTCAGCGACACCGTCGCGGTGCCGAACAGCTTGCCGTCCGAGGCCGCGAAGGTGAAGGCGTCGCTGCCGTGCGCGTCCTTCCATGGCGTGTACGCGAAGGCGCCGCTCTGCTCGTCGAGCTTCAGCGTGCCGCGCTTCGGCTGCGCGCCCACGCGGTAGGTGAGCGCGTCGCCGTCGACGTCGCTGCCCGCCACCGTCCCCGTGATCGGCTGATCCTCCGCGCCGCTCGCCGTGGCGGCACTCGCCGCCGGCGTGTCGTTGATCGCGACCACCGTCACCTTGATGTCGGCCGACACCGAGGCACCGCCCGCCGTCGCCTCGACGACGAACGCGTCCTCACCCGCATCCGTCCTCGAGTACGCGCAGCACGGGCGCGGCGCCGAGCAACGCCGGCGGATCGTCGACCGGCGCCACCGTCAGCGACACCGTCGCGGTGCCGAACAGCTTGCCGTCCGAGGCCGCGAAGGTGAAGGCGTCGCTGCCGTGCACGTCCTTCCACGGCGTGTAGCTGAAGGCGCCGCTCTTCTCATCGAGCACCAGCGAGCCGCGCTTCGGCTGTGCGCCCACGCGGTAGGAGAGGGCGTCGCCGTCGACGTCGCTGCCGCCCACCGTCCCCGTGATTTGCTGGTCCTCCGCGCCGCTCACCGCCGCCGCCGTCGCCGCAGGGGCGTCGTTGACCGGCACGATGGTCACGCGCACGTCGCCCGTCACGGTCGCGCCGCCCGCCGCTACCTCGACGGAGAAGGCGTCCTCCCCGTCGTAGTCGCGCGCGGGGGAGTAGCTGATGGTGCCGGTCGAATCGACCGTGGCCGTGCCGTGCTCGGGGTCGGCGACGATGCGCAACGAGAGCGGCTCCTTGTCCGCGTCGACGGCCTGCATGCGGGTGCCGGCCTTGCCGTCCTCGAACACGCGCAGCGTCGGCGCCGCGCCCACCAGCTCGGGCGGATCGTCGACGGAGGCGACCGTTACTGTCATGACCGCGCTGCCGATCAGCTTGCCGTCCGAGACCCAGACCTTGAAGGTGTCCTCGCCATGCACGTTCTTCAACGGCGTGTAGGCGAAGGCGCCGGTCGCGCGATCGATCGTGAGCGTGCCGCGCTTGGGCGGCGCGCCGACGACGTAGTAGAGCCGGTCGCCGTCCGCGTCCGCCGCCTTGACGGTCTCTCGCAACACGGTGTCCTCGTCGACGGTGTAGGCCGCGGGCTCGACGATGGGCGCATTGCCCTTGGGTGGGCTGCCCTTGGGCGGGGTCCCCACAGGAGCTGCGCCCACCGCGGACGCGCTCGCGATCATCGACAGGAGGCAGGCGCTCGTCATCATCCACAGAGGATCCGCGCGGACGCGGGCCGATGGCAAGGGCGCCCGGCGACGCGACACACCATGGCGCTCGGTGTGCGCCACCGCGCGCGTCCGGCGCGGACGCGCTATGGGGGGTGCATGAGCCGCAAACGAGAGGCGCAGCGCGAGAAGCGCCACGAGCTGGCGCGCCAGCTCGGCGTCGGCAGCGCCGAGGTCGAGGAGCACCGCCACTTGCAGGAGCATGCACGGGTGTGCCGGCCGGTGGTGCGCGTGGTGGCCCACGAGCAGGCAGGCGGCGCGCTGCGGCGCCTGCTGGGCAGGCCCGAGCGCCTGGTGGCGGCGCTCTACCTGGTCGACGCCAAGGGCGCGCGTCTGCTCGACGTGGCGGCGCTCCAAGCCGGCGAGCGCAGGCTCGAGAAGCTCACCTACCACCGGCCGGCGCGCTTCGTGCTGCTGGCCATTGCGTGCCACGACCCGGACGTGTTGGTGGCGGAGCTTCAGCACCTCACGCCGACGCTCGACGGCCACGCGCTCGAAGACCCTGCGCTGGCGACCGGCGACTGGGAGGTGCCGCGCGTCGTGAAGGTCGGCGGGCTGTCAGCGCCGCGCACGGGCGGCGCCGTGTGCGTGCGCGGCGTCGGCAGGGTCGAGCGGCGCTACGAGCTGCCGCTGCCGCACAGCAGGGCGAACGTCGAGGTCGAGGTCTAGCCGTGCCGCGACCACGCTAGCCGGTCACGACCTTGCGCACCGCGGCCTCTGTCTCGAGCGCGCACAGGAACGCGGTCTCGATGCACGGCGCCGGCCAGTTGTCCTGCTCGCAGAAGAAGATCCTGCCGCCGATCGGCGCGCGGGCCGCGGCCCAGGTGCCGTCGGCGATCTGGCCCTTCGTCGACACGTTGATCGGGTGCCCCCAGCGCGCGACGCGCAGCTCCTGCACCTGCTCGGGCTCGAGCTTGAACAAGGACAGGATGCCGGGAAGTTGTTGCTCGAGCTCGCCTTTGACGCGCGTAAACGACGCCGGATCGAAGAGCGCGGCGCGCGCGCCGTCGTACGGGTAAGGACGATAGAGCGTGAGCACGCTCCTCTTCGGGTCGCCGTGCTTGGCCCAGTGGCCGAGCACCACGTCGGTGACACCTTGCTTGGTCGACTCCGCCGCCAAGTCGGCGCCCGGCGGTTGATCGCCGAGCAGGTAGACGTCGTAGGCGTCGACCTCGAGCGGCGCGTTGACCAGCACGTTGGCCACGACGTAGCTGCGGTACTTGATGCGATCGATGGCGGAGCGCTGCGCCGGCGGCAGATCGACCAGGATCTTCTTGGCGACGAACTTGGGGCACGCCATCACGCAGGTCTTGGCGTGGATGGTGTAGGGCGCGCCGTCGGGTCCGAGCGCGGTGACGTCGACGCCGTCGGCGGCCTGCGCCACGCGGATGACCAACGTGCTCGGGCGCAGGTTGGTCGGCGGCACGGCGGCCGCGGTCTGCTCGAGTAGCCGCTCGGCGGCGAAGGCGTTGCCGCCGGGCAGCACCACCACGCCGTCGAACTCGGCGACGAAGGAGCACAAGAAGGCCGCGGCGGAGATCTCCTCCCAACCGCACAGGAACGTCGACCACGCGTAATGGTCGCACAAGGTGGCCACGTGCGGATGCAGCGACGCGCCGAGCTTGCTCTCGAGCTCCTCGCGCAGACTCCTCTTGTCGAGCTCGGCGAGCGCCGCCTCGTCGAGCTGGCCGCCCGGCGCCCACGGGATGTCCGGGTAGTGGTGCTTCAGCACGTCGACGAACCAGGCCTTGGCCTTGTGGAAATCGCGCGCGCGCTTCTTGTCGGTCTTGCCTTCCCAGAACTGGAACTGCAGGTGCTCGCCGGTGACGACGGGATCGTCGCCGACGACGCGCCAGGCCTTGTCGAGCCCGAGCGGCGTGTAGAACTTGGTGCGCAGCTCCTCGTCGGGGTCGGTATCGGCGAAGTACGCGGCGCCCATCGAGTACTCGATGCCCTGCCAACGCTCTCCCTTGGAGTTGCCGCCGAAGCGCGGCGCTTGCTCGAGCACGATGGGCTTCTTGTCGCGCAGCAGCCACGCGACGCCGAGGCCGCTCATGCCGCCTCCCACCACGACGACGTCGGTGTGCTCGCGCGCCGGCGGCGGCGGGCCGTTGTTGGTGAAATACTCGTCGAGCTTCCACAGCACTTCGTGCGGGCGCGTGAAGTCGTCGGCCAAGAACCCGCTCGCCGGCGCCGTGACCTCCGCGATTGGGCGGCAGCTCGCAAGGTCGACGGGGAGCGCGGGTGGTGCCGGCGGTCGAGGCGGCCGCGGCGGCGGTCCGGCGTCGAGCGTGCGCGCGGCCGTCGGCGACGACGACGGTGAGCACGCGGGCAAGGCGAGCCCCGCGGCGCCGATGGCGGAGGCGCGCAACAACTGGCGGCGGGTGAGCGGCGCGCCGTTGCTCCAGGCGCCGGCGAGCCGATAGCGAAGGGTGCTCGAGGGTGGCTTGGTCACGCGCGGACCATAGATCACGCCCGGGTCGCGGGCATTACGCGCGGCGCGGCGCCGCGCTCCCGGCCAGCTCGAGCAGGCCGTCGAGCCACACGCGGTTGACCGCGCACGCGACGTCGAGCGGGGTCGCGCCGGTGGTCTCGACGGCCACCGAGTAGGGCGCACCAAGGCGGTACAGCAGGTCGGTGAGCGAGCCGTCGTGGCGAACCACGAAGCCGTCAGCGTCGCTGGTGGGCGCGCCGGCGTCGCCCTCGGGCTGGACGGCCCTGCCCCGTTCGTCGATCTGGACGCCGAAGCCGGCGCCGATGGCGCGGTTCGCCAGCAACGGCACCAGCGCGCGCGCCTGGGCGACGACGTCGCGGTACACCGACGTGTCGCCGAAGCTATAGGCATACGCGGCCGGCCCGACACCTTGGGTCAACAGGTCCTGGTGAAGATCGAGGGCCGCCACCACGCGCTCGAGCGGGTCACGCGTGAGCAGCTCGTGCAGCGCGCGCGTCTCCGCCGGCAGTGGCACGCCAAGCTCGCTCGACCAGCGCCACGCGCGCGGCGTCGGCGACGGCTCGACCTCGTCGACGACGCTGCCGTCCTCCCGCAGGTAGCGCAGGAAGTCGCCGTTGCCGGCGCTGCCGCGGTCGTGGTCGGCGTTGTAGCGGGTGCCTGCGTCGAAGCCCGAGGGGTTGGCTAGCGGGTAGACGACCACGCCGAGGCCGCGCGCGTGCGCTCGCTCGGCCAGGTGATCGAGCTCGCTTGCGACGGTGATGGGGCCGGCCACCTCATCTCCATGCAAGCCCGCCAGCACCAACAGCACGCGCGGGGTTTCGTCGAGCGCGCGCGAGGCCACGCGCACGAGCGGCCAGCGGCCGGCGCGGTAGTGAAGCTCGCGGCGCGTCAGCACCAGGTCGCCGCGCCGTGCCACCACGGCGGCGACGCGATCGAGCAGCGCGGCGGCGGTCTCGCGTTCGGCCATCGAGCCTCAGATGTTCGGCTGCTGCACCGGCACCGCCGCCGTGGGCGCGCCGTAGCCGCCGATCCCTTTGGGGATGAGCCAGACCTTGCACGCGAGCCAGTAGACCAGCATCGGGATCAAGACGGCGGGCCCCGAGGCGGTCAACACGCGCACCGGACCATGCGGCTCGTAGCTGACGGGGTTGAGCAGCCAGATGTAGAGCAACTGGCCAAGAATGATGCAGCCGACCGCGACCACGTTGAAGCCACCGAGGAAGCGGTAGTGGCCGTGCGCGCCGTCCTCGAAGATCTGCGAGACGTTGAGGCGCTGCTTGCGCAGCAGGAAGTAGTCGACCAGCAACAGGCCCGCGATGGGCGCGAACATGGTCGCGTTGTAGGTGAGGAAGGAGCTGCCGTTCTCGTAGATCGCCGTGGGTGCGACCACGAACGGCACCATGGGCACGAAGGTGAGCAGCGTCAGCGTCTTCCACTTCACCTTGTGCAGCGCCTTGATGTGCCGCAGGCCGAGCGCGCCCGTGTACATCATGATCGCGCCGGCCGAGATGTTGGCGATGGCAAGCAAGAGCAGCGCCGCCGTGCCGAAGATCTTGCCGCCGACCAGCGGCAGCCACACCGTCGGGTCGCCGTCGCGGAACAACAGCCCGGCGAGCAGGCCGGTGCAGCACACCACGCCCATGCCGAAGCCCATGGTGAGGATCTGTGGGTAGAGCGAATTGCGCTGCGAGTCGGTGTTGCGCGTCAGGAAGCCGATGCCGGGCCACCACGAGAAGCCGGCGCCGAGGCCCATCTCGAAGGCGATGACGGAGTCGAGCGGCCCGTCGCCGGTGGGCTCGATGGGCACGGCGGCGAGCACCTTGTCGTAGCCGCCGTCCTTGAAGATCGACCAGAACAGGAAGATGCACGCGATCACCAAGCCGGGCGTGATGACGGCGTTGAAGACGTTGAGCACGTGCACGCCCTTGATCACGACCAGGTAGCAGATGACCAGGCCGGCCAAGACCGCGACGCGCACCAGCATCTCGCCGCCGTCGTAGCCGAAGGTCTTGGCGGTGTTCATCAGGCCGCGCGCGAACATCACCAGGATCATGCCGGTCCAACCGATCTGGTTGACGACGTAGAAGACCAGCACCAGCTTGGCGCCGTTTTGGCCGAAGCCGGTCTTGGTGTAGTCGATCTGCTCGAGGCCGTAGCGGTTGCACGCCAGCGCCGCGGCCGCCGATGACATGGTGACGCCGGCGACGCTGCCCGCGATCAACGCCACCATGCCCTCGATGGCGCCGACGTAGTTGGCCGCGTAGCCGCCGATCAAGAAGCACCACGCCGCCACCGCATAGGAGAAGCCGGTGGCGAGGATGCCGCGCGTCGAATACTCGCGCTCGCTCTTCAACAAGGGCAGCCGGCCGAACAGCGCCTCCTCGCGGATGCGCGTCTCGATCTCGGGCGGCCGGCCGCTCGACGACGTGACCGCGGGGCCGGTCATCGCGTCACCAGCACGAGCACCACGGGCAACAGCACGCAGGTGAGGAACACGACCAGCATCTCGCCGGTACCGATGTGGCCGAAGGCGTCGTCGGAGTAGCCGGAGACCTCGCCGATCCTCTTGTCGAGCTCTTCTCGCAACGCGGCTTCGAACGCTCGTTGGTCCATGAGGCCCTCGCGGCGCACAGCATAACCCCAAGGGGCGATTGGTTGTGCGGCGCGTGCGCTCACGTCGGCGCGTTCACCACCAGCAGGCGCAGCTCGGTCATCTCTTCCATCGAGGAGCGTAGCCCCTCACGCCCGAGGCCGGAGTCCTTGACGCCGCCGTAGGGCATGGGGTCGATGCGCCAGGTGGGGATGTCGTTGACGATGACGCCGCCCATCTCGAGCTCGCTCCACGATCGCAGCGCGCGGTTCAGGTCGGCGGTGAACACGCCCGCCTGCAGGCCGAAGCGTGAGTCGTTGACGCGCGCGAGCGCGGCGTCGAAGTCGCTGAAGCGATCGATGGTCACCACGGGGCCGAAGGCCTCGGCGCACGAGACCTTGGTGTCGGGCGGCACGTCGACCAGCACCGTGGCCTGCACCACGTTGCCTTGCCGGGGTCCGCCGGCGAGCGCGCGCGCGCCTCGTGCCTTTGCCTCCTCGATCCACTGCTCGACACGGACCGCGGCCGCCCGGTTGACCATGGGTCCGATCAGCACGTCGGGATCCCGCGGGTCGCCGCACTTCACCTTGGCGGTGGCGGCGAGGAACTGCGCGAGGAACGCGTCGTAGACCTTGTCGTGCACATAGATGCGCTGCACCGAGATGCACTTCTGCCCGGCGTACGAGTAGGCGCCGTAGACGATGCGCGAGACGGCGAACGCCAGGTCCGCTCCCTCGTCGACGATGACGGCCGCGTTGCTGCCGAGCTCGAGCACCACCTTCTTCTTGCCCGAGCGACGCTTCAGCTCCCAGCCAACCTCGGGCGAGCCGGTGAAGGTGAGCAACTTCATGCGCTCGTCGGTGACGAGCTGGTCGGCCACCGCGGGCTGCGACGGCACCACCGACAGGCAGCCCTTGGGCCAGCCGGCGGCGTCGATGATCTCGGCGAGCTGCAAGCACACGGTGGGCGTCTGCGGCGCCGGCTTGAGCACCACGGGACAGCCCACCGCGAGCGCGGGCGCCACCTTGTGCACGGCGAGGTTGAGCGGGAAGTTGAAGGGCGAGATGGCGCTGATGGGACCGACGGGCACGCGCCGGGTGAAGCCGATGCGACCCGCGGCGCTCGCGCGCAGGTCGAGCGGCATCACCTGGCCGCCCAGCGTCTCCGCCTCCGAGGCCGCAACCTCGAAGCAATGCACCGCACGGTCGACCTCGGCGCGCGCGTCACCGATCGGCTTGCCGCCCTCGTCGACCATGGCGAGCGCCAGCTCCTCGCGGCGCGCGCCGAAGGCACCCGCGGTCTTCCTGCACAGCTCGGCCCGCTGCCAGGTGGGCATCTTCCTCATGGTGGCGAACGCTTTGACGGCGGCGGCGATGGCGTCCTCGATGTCAGCCGGCTGCGCCAGCGAGACCGAGCACAGCTCACGGTCGTCGTAGGGCGAGCGGACGGAGAGGCGCTCGCTACTCTCGCGCCAAGTTCCGGCGAGGAAGAAGGGTCGGTGGATCATGCGCGCACGGTAGCGCAACCCCCTGCGCGTCGGCTCGGCTATGCTGCGAGGGTGCGCTCTGGTCGCGCCGCGCGCGCGTTCGTCGGCGTCTGTTTGACCGCGCTCGGCGGGGGCGGCTGTGCGCTCGAGGTGCTGCCGCCCCTCGGCCTTCCCTGCGCGACCGACGACGACTGCCCTGCGGACTATCGTTGCCTCGGCGGCGAGCTGTGCGCACCCGCGGGTGACGTCGACGCCGGCCCGAGCGATGCCGGACCCGACGACGGCGGCACCCCCGACGGCGGCTCCCCCGACGGCGGCGCGCCGCCCGAGCCCGGGCGCGTCTTACCCGACTACCTGGTGGTCACGCTCGGGCGCTCGCTCACCGTGCCGCTGCGTATGGACGGCGACGCCACCGCTATCACCGTCACCGCCCTGCGAGGCGTCGCCACCGTCGACGGCGTCACGCTCAGCTACACCGCCCCGATCACCCCCGACCGCGACACCATCGCCGTCACCTTCACCGGCGGCGCCACCGAGCTCATCGTCGACGTCGTCGATCCGGCGAGCTTCGATCAGGTCTGGACCGGAGGCGGCGGCGCGACCTTCGCCGACCCCGCGAACTGGCAGGGCGGCGCCCCCACGGCATCCGTGCTCATCCCGGCCGGCACGCCGGCGGCCCTCGTCGACGCCGACCTCAACCTCGAGGAGCTGGTGATCGAGACCGGCGTGAGGGTGGACGCGGAGGACGCGACCTTGCTGGCGACGATCGCCGCGCGCGTCGGCGGCACCTTCTCGCCGCGGTCGCTCGTCTACGTCGGCGGTGAGGTTGCTGGGCACTTCGACGATCTCACCATCGGCGCCAACGCCGCGTTGGACGCCCCCACGCTCGTCACCGACGACTTGGTGGTCGCCGGCCCCACCGCTTGCACCTTCGACGCGGCAGGCGAGACGCTCGAGGTGCTTGGCGACCTGACCACCACCGACTACGGCCGCTTGCGCATGGCCGACCCGGACGCGCGCGTGGTGGTGCGTGGCGACGCCGCCTTCCGTGGCGGCACCACCAACGACGGCTCGCTCGCCGCCGGCGTGCTCGAGCTGCACGGCAACTTCACCCAAGCGCAGAACATCTACGTCGGCCCAACGCAGTTCGTCGCCAGCGGCAACCACCGTGTGCGACTGATCGGCGGTAGCCAGCAGAGCATCGCGTTCGAGAACCCCACCTCCAGCGTGTTCGCGGATCTCGAGGTTGGCGGTGCCGGCGCCCAGCTGGCGACGGCCGTCGTGGTGCTCGGCGAGCTCGAGGTGCGCGCAGGCACGCGCCTGACCGCGCGCTCAGGCCCGCTCGAGGTGCGCGGCGAGGTGGCGACGCAGCCGGGCGCGGTGCTCGAGGCGCAGCGCCTGCTGGTGTCCCACCCGATGGCGTTCGCAGACCCCGCCGGTTTCGAGATCGACGAGCTGATCGTCGACGACGGCACCGAGACGCTGCCGCCCGAGCTGCCCTATCTCGACGTCGAGGTGCACGGTCCCGTCGAGGCCGACGGCGCGCCGATCATCGGCGGCACGCTGACCGTCACCGAGGCGAACGGTGCGCTGAGCGTGCGCGAGGCGCACGTCACCGTCAGCGGCGACTTCGGCACCGACAACCGCGGCGTGCTGGTGATGGACGACGGTCAGGGCGTGTTCGAGGTGCTCGGCCTCGCCACCTTCGCCGGCGGCGCCAGCGACGCGCTCTCCGCCGGCACGCTGGTGCTGCATGCCGGCTTGCGGGAGCAGTACAACATGTATGTCGGCGGCGACATGCTGGTGGCCACCAACCTGCACGTCACGCGCTTCGAGGGCGGGCCCCAGTCGGTGTCGTTCGACGACCCGGGCACCGGCAAC
Source organism: Deltaproteobacteria bacterium (assembly GCA_016177705.1). Lineage (GTDB taxonomy): Bacteria > Myxococcota > UBA727 > UBA727 > VGSZ01 > JACOUT01. The sequence continues at coordinate 35,518 of JACOUT010000006.1, read as the reverse complement.
TACACGTCGTCGCTGCGTCACGTCGAGGTCGCGACCGGCGCCGACGTCACCTTCGAGACCGACGTCTTCATCACCGGCGACCTCACGGTCTCGGGCGCGCTCCATATCGCGGGGACCCACATCGTCACGGTGAGCGGGGCGACGGTCGTCAACGGCGCCATCGACGGCGGCACCCTGGTGCCGAATGGCGGTTGCAGCGGCACCGGCACCGGCTGTCCCTGAGCAGCGCCGCTACTTGGCGAACACGCGATCGACGCACTGATCGATCAGCTCGTCGGGCGGCTCCTTCATGCGCAGCAGCGCGGCGACGCACAGGTCGCGCGACTTGCTGGTGCGCAGCAATTCCAACTTGCGTTCGCGCGGCAGGCCGGCCGCGAAGCTCCTGTCCGCCTTGCTGGGACGGGGCTTGGTGGTGGCCGGCTTGGTGGCGGGAGGCTTCGGCGATTCTGCGAGCGGCGGTACGGCGAGCGGCACAGGCACCGGCTCGACGGGCGGTGGCACCGGGGCCGCCGGCGGTGCAGGCACCGGCACGACGACAGGGACGGGCGGCGGCGGCGTTACCGATGGCGATGCCGGCGGTGGCGCGACGCGCGACGGCGACGGTGCACGCGTGGCGACGAGCACGCCGCCGATGCCGAGTGCCAGCGCGGCGCCGGCGATCGCGATGGCGAGCGTTGCGGTCCGGCGGCCACCGGCGCTCGGCGCCGGTCGCGCGACCGGGATGGTCTGCGTCGAGCCGGTGGTTCCCTCGACGACGGCGGGCGCGGCAGCGGACGGCGGCGCGGGCATTGTCGGGCGCGACGTCGTCATCGGCGCGGTCGCCATGGGCGCGGTGTTGGCGCGCTCGCCGAGCACGGCCACCCGGCTGGTGATGTCGTCGAGGTCGCTCTGAAACAGACCCTGCATCAGCTCGCGCACGAAGGCGCGGCCCATCATCGGGTGGCGCTGCGCGAGCAGGCCGCGCAGGCGCGCCGCCAGCTCGCCGCAGGTGCGGTAGCGGTCGTCGCGCTTGGGCGCCAAGGCTGGGCGCAGCACGTTGGCCACCTCGGCGTCGAGCTTGCCCCACGAGCGCGGCGCGTGGCCGCCGAGGCCTACCACCTGCCAGATGAGGAAGCTCGACATGTCGCCGTAGTAGCGGTCGCCGGTCAAGAGCTCGAACAAGAGCACGGCAGCGGCGAACTGATCGGCCCGCGCGTCGGTGTCGTCGCCGCGCGCGTGCTCGGGCGCCATGTAGGCGACCTTGCCCATGACGACGTGGCTCTCGGTCTGCGTCTCCTTGACCTCGCTTTGCGCCAAGCCGAAGTCGATGAGCTTGACCTCGCCCTCGAACGAGACGAGCACGTTGTGTGGCGAGACGTCGCGGTGCACCACGTTGAGCGGCTTCTGCGTCACCGGGTCGCGATGTCGGTGCGCAGCGTCGAGCGCCTCGATGATCTCGCAGCCGAGCCAGAGCGCGGCGCCCTCGGGCAAGGAACGACCACGCTTGGCCAATTCCTCGACGAGGCGACGCAGATCGACGCCGCGAATCAGCTCCATCGCGAGGTAGGGCACGCCATCGACGCGCCCCGCGTCGAACACCTGGCAGATGCCGCTGTGCTGGAGCTGCATCACCACGCGCGCTTCGTCGACGAAGCGCTCGGCGTAGCCGGTCTGCCGCGTCAGGTCGCTGCGCAGCGTCTTGATCAGCATGTGGCGAAAGGCGCCCTCGAGCGAGCCGGCGCGCGCCAGGTACATCTCTCCCATGCCGCCCGACGACCACGGCCCGAGCAGCAGGTACGCGCCGAACAGGCGCGGGAAGCCGACGTCGGCCGGCAGTGCGCTCACGGGCCGGCCTCGTTGGGCCCGAGCGGCCCGGCGACGAGCGCGCCGACGGCGACACCGACGCCGACGCCGAACAGCGCCGTGCCGAGCAGCACGCTCGGCAGGCCCCAGGTGCTCCACGCCGCGGCGTCCGTCTCGGCGCGAGCGTGCAGCGTCGCGGCCTCGCTTGCTCGGCCCTCGATCGACGCCGGATCCTCGCGCAGCGCGGCGTCGAGCGCCTCCAGCTCGGCGACGTCCGCACCATAGGCGATGCGCGGCACGAGCCCGAGGCCGGCGAGGGTGACGCCGAGCGACGCCGCGGCGGCGCCGCCGATCACCGCGGGCCAAGCGACGGTCAGCGATGGAGACGGGGCAGCAGGTGACGGAGGTACGGCAGGCGGCGCGGCGGGCGGGGGGATCGCCGCGAGCGACAGCTCCAAGACCTCGGTCGCGCCGCTCGCGAGATCGACCGCCTGCTCGCGCGCGACGAAGCCCTCTGCGCTCGCGGCCACCAGGTGGCGCCCGGCGGCGAGCGTCCACGGCGGCGGCGACGCGTCGGCGCCGTCGATGCGCCAGGCAGCGTTCGGCGGCGCGCCGCGCGCGTCGAGCTTGGCCGACGCGCGCTCGGCGTCGGCGAGACGCCCGACACCGTCGCTCAGGTGCTCGGCGTCGAGCTTGCCCCGCACCACCACCTGGCGCGTCAGCGTGCCGCCGCGCACGTCGACGGCGAGCAACATGAGGCGCACCTCGCCACCGGCGCGCGCCAGCTCCGCCACCAGGACCCGCTCGGCCTCGCAGACCACCCCCTCCTGCACCAGGCAGTCGAGCGACGGCGCCTCGCCGGGTCGCACTGCGAAAGGCGCGGCGCGGTCGCAGCGCAGCCCGCGCGCCGCCGCTGCGTCGAGGCGAGCCCGCGTCACGGTCTCGCGCTGCAACTCCGCACCGAGCGCGCGCTCGGCCTCGCGCCGCAGCTCGCGGTCGAGGCGCGTCAGCTCGTCGAGCGACAGGCCGACGCCCACGACGGGCAACAGCGCCGTCGACGGCGCCTGCGCGGTGAGCGCGAGGGCGAGCAGCAGCGGAGCCACGAGGTCATCCTAGCCGGGATCGTCCGCCCGGCGCCGAGCCCCGCGTCCCTGACCGACCGCTCGTCGGCTGGCGCGACGCGTTAGCGGTGCGCTTGCGCCCGATCCGGCAGCCGGCGTAGCAAGGCGACACACCGGGGAGCGATCGCATGCGCAAGCTGTTCATCGACGGGGCCTTCACGGACAGCGCCGAGCGCCGCGTGCGCAAGATCATCAACCCGGCGACGCTCGAGGTGGTCGACGAGGTGTACGACGCCACGCCGGCCGACGCGCGCCGCGCCGTGCTCGCCGCCAAGGAGGCGCAGGTGGCGTGGCGCCATCACCCCGCGGTCGAGCGCGGCAAGGTGCTGCACGACATCGCGCGCGCGCTGCGCGAGGACCGCGCGCTGTTGAGCGAGCTTTTGACCAAGGAGGGCGGCAAGCCGCGCATCGAGAACCTCGACGAGGTCGAGTGGTGCGCCGCCTGCTTCGCCTACTACGCCGAGGTGGCGCGCAACTCGCACGGCAACTCAGTGCCGCCGGTCGCCGAGCACCAGGTCAACTTCACCATCAAGGAGCCGCTTGGCGTCGTCACCGCCATCGCGCCCTTCAACTACCCGCTGCTCTTGATGACCTGGAAGGTGGCGGCGGCCGTCGCCGCCGGCAACAGCGTGGTCATCAAGCCCTCCGAGCAGACGCCGCTGTCGACGCTGCGCCTGGCCGAGATCGGCTTCTCGCTCCTGCCCAAGGGTGTCGCCAACGTCGTCACCGGCACCGGCCAGGACGTGGGCGAGCCGCTGGTGGTCGACCCCGACGTCGCGTGCGTGGCGTTCACCGGCAGCAACGCGGTCGGGACGCGCATCGCCGTCAAGTGCGCCGAGCAGCTCAAGCGCGTCAACCTCGAGCTCGGCGGCATCGATCCGCTCATCGTCTTCGAGGACGCCGACGTCGAGGTGGCGGCCCACGGCGCGGCCTGGGCGCGCTTCCTCAACTCCGGGCAGGTGTGCACCTCGGCCAAGCGCATCTACGTGTGCGAGAGCGTGGCGCGCGAATTCATCGACCGCTTCGTCAAGCACGCCGAGACCTTGCGCGTCGGCAACGGCATGGACCCGACGACCGACCTCGGGCCGCTCATCTCCGAGGTGGCGCTCAGGCGCGTGGAGGACCAGGTGAAGCGCACGCTCGACGCCGGCGCCAAGCTGCTGGCGGGCGGCAAGCGCCTCGACCCGTACCACAACGGCAAGGGGTGGTTCTACGCGCCCACCGTCATCACCGACGTCAAGCCGGGCATGCCGGTGCACACCGAGGAGGTGTTCGGCCCGGTCGCCGCTATCCAGGTGGTCAAGGACGGTGACGCCGCCATCGCGCTCGCGGCCAACAGCGAGTACGGCCTCGGCGCCAACATCTTCACGCGCTCCTTGAAGAACGCGATGAAGGCGATGCACGCGATCAAGGCCGGCACCTTCTGGATCAACGATCCGCTCACTGACAACGACGCCGCGCCCTTCGGCGGCATGCGAAAGAGCGGCATCGGCCGTGAGCTCGGCGAGGAGGGCCTCGACGCCTTCCGCGAGACCAAGCACGTCCACCTCGACTACTACGGCGACAAGAAGTCCTTCTGGTTCCCCAACAAGACCCGCAGCGGAGAGATCCCGTCGTGAGCACCAAGAAGAAGCCCAAGAAGGCCGCCCCCAACAGCTCTGCCAAGAAGGCCGCCAAGAAAGCCGCCCCACCCAAGCCGCCGCCGAAGAAGAAGACCAAGCTGATCGTGGTCGCGGGCGGCGCCGGCGCCATGGGTCGCATCACCGTGCGCGATCTGGTCGAGACCGCGCCCGCCAACGTCGAGATCGCGATCGCCGACTACAACCTCGAAGCGGCCAAGAAGCTGGCGGCGTCCTTCACCACGCGGCCGGTGCGCGCCATCGGCCTCAACATCAGGGACGTGAAGGGCGCCGCCAAGGCGCTCGCGGGCGCCTTCGGCGTCATCGGCGCCGTGCAGCACCAGCTCAACCTGCCGCTGATGCAGGCATGCCTCGCGGCCGGTGCCCACTACTGCGACCTCGGCGGGCTGTTCCACTACACGCGAAAGCAACTGCCGCTGCACGACAAGTTCGCGAAGGCGGGCCTGCTCGCGGTGCTCGGCGTGGGTGCCGCCCCCGGCGTCGTCAACGTGCTGGCGCGTGCGCTGGCCGACGAGATGGATCGCGTGCACGAGATCCACGTCAAGGTCGGCAACATCGATCGCACGCCCAACCGCCCGTCGTCGGCGCTCGGCACCTCGTATTCGCTCGCCACCATCCTCGACGAAGCGAACCACCAGGCCGCGCTCTTCACCAAGGGCCAGTTCACCTTCGTCGACCCCATGAGCGGCGAGGAGGAGATCGACTTCGGCCCGCCGGTGGGCGTGCGCAAGCCCGCCTACACGATCCACTCCGAGGTGGCGACGCTGCCGCTCTCCTTCAAAGACAAGGGCGTGCGCGAGGTGAGCTTCCGCATCGCCTTCGACGACACGCTGGCCGATCGCCTGCGCTTCCTGCGCGCGCTCGGCGCCTCGGGGGAGAAGCCCATCTCCTTCAAGAACGCCAAGGGCAAGATCCAGAAGGTAGTGCCGCGCGACGTGCTGGTGGCGCTCGCCGCGCGCTTGCCTAAGGTCGAGTTCACCGGCACCCCCGACGAGTACGAGGTGTGCCGCGTGGTGGTGAAGGGCACCGTCGGCGGCCGCCAGGTCACCGAGACCATGGATCTGCATTGCCCGGGCATCCCGGCGTGGGGCTTCGGCGTCGACGTCGACACCGGCTGCCCGCCGTCGATCCTGATGCAGATGCTGGCGCGCGGCTCGATCTCGGCGCGCGGCGTGCTGCCGCCGGAGCTGGCCATCCCGCCGCGGCCCTTCTTCAAGGAGCTGAAGAAGCGCGGCATGACCGTGGTCAAGCACAAGCAGGCCGACCGCGTCGTCGGCAAGGCAGCGTAGTCGGCTCGAAGGTACGGAGGTCGTCGTGGGTGTGGCGCGCGTGCAGGGGCCGTTGCCGGGGCCGAAGTCGAAGGCGCTGATCGAGCGCAGGAACAAGGCGGTGGCGGGCGGCGTGTCGCTCGCGCACCCGCTGTTCCTCGAGCGCGCGAACGGCGCGCTCGTCACCGACGTCGACGGCAACACCTTCATCGACTTCTGCGGCGGCATCGGCTGCCTGAACGTCGGCCACGCGCGCGCCGAGGTGGTGGCGGCCGCGCACGCCGCTGCGCAACGCGTGACGCACGCCTGCTTCCAGGTGACCGGCTACGAGGAGTACGTCGCCGTGTGCGAGGCGCTCTGCCGTCTGGCGCCCGGCTCCTTCGACAAGAAGGCCGTGCTGCTCTCGACGGGCGCCGAGGCGGTCGAGAACGCGATCAAGACGGCGCGGCGCCACACCAAGCGCGGCGCCGTGCTCGCCTTCGACCACGCCTTTCACGGCCGCACGCTGCTCGGCATGTCGCTCACCGGCAAGGCCGCGCCCTACAAGCAGGGCTTCGGGCCCATGGCGTCCGACGTCTATCGCCTGCCCTACCCGTCGCCCTACCGCGACCTGTCGATCGTCGGCCGGCTCGAGGCCGCGCTCATGCCGCACGTTCGGCCCGAAGATCTCGCGGCCGTCATCCTCGAGCCGGTGCAGGGCGAGGGCGGCTTCACCGTCGCGCCGCGCGAGTTCTTCGCCGAGCTGCGCGCCTTCTGCGACAAATACGGCGTGGTGCTGATCGCCGATGAGGTACAGACCGGCGTCGGCCGCACCGGCACCATGTTCGCCACCGAGCAGCTCGGCTTCGTGCCCGACCTGACCACCGTGGCGAAGTCGATCGCCGGCGGCCTGCCGCTCTCGGGCGTGGTCGGCCGCGCCAGCATCTTCGACTCGGTGCCGGCCGGCGGCCTGGGCGGCACCTTCGCCGGCAACCCGGTGTCGTGCGCGGCCGCGCTCGCCACGCTGACGGTGCTCGAGCGCGAGATCGCCGCCGGCCGCCCCAAGGCGCTCGGCGAGAAGCTGCGCGCCAAACTCGAGGGCTGGAAGGCCAAGCATTCGATCATTGGCGACGTGCGCGGCCTCGGCGCCATGATGGCGATCGAGCTGGTGCGCGACCGCACCACCAAGGTGCCGGCCGACACTGAGTGCAAAGCCGTCATCGCCGCGGCGCGCGACAAGGGTGTGCTGCTGCTCTCGGCCGGCAGCTACGGCAATGTGGTCCGCTTCCTCATGCCGCTCACCATCGAGGACGCGGTGCTCGACGAGGGGCTCGCCGTCGTCGAGGCGTGCCTGCCCGCGTGACGCCCTTCGCCGTCGCCGGCCTGCAGCTCGTGCTCGATGCGCACGCCGACAACAGCGAGCGCATCGCGGCGCGCATCGCGCACACCGTCGAGCACTTCCCGTTCGTGCGCATGGTGCTCATCAGCGAGCTGGCCACCTTTGGCGCCTCGCCCCGCTTCGCGCAGCCCCTGCCCGGCGCCGTCGAGGACAGCTACGCCGCGCTCGCCAAGCAGCACCGCATCTGGCTCGTGCCGGGCTCGTTGTTCGAACAGGGCGAGGACGGGCGCGTCTACAACACCGCCAGCGTCATCGATCCGCACGGCGAGGTGGTGGCGCGCTACCGCAAGCTGTTTCCGTTCTTGCCGTACGAGACGGGCGTAGAGGCGGGCGATTCCTTCTGCGTCTTCGACGTGCCGCACGTCGGCCGCTTCGGTCTGTCGGTCTGTTACGACCTGTGGTTCCCCGAGACCACGCGCACGCTCGCCGCCATGGGCGCCGAGGTGATCCTGCACCCGGTGATGACGACCACCATCGATCGTGACGTCGAGATCGCGATGACGCGCGCCATGGCGGCGATGAACCAGTGCTTCATCGTGTCGGTGAACGGCGCCGGCGCAGGCGGCAACGGGCGCTCCGTGGTGTGCAGCCCCACCGGCGACGTGCTCTTTCAGGCGGGCGAGGGAGAGCAGATCCTGCCGCTCGAGCTCGACCTCGACGTGGTGCGGCGCACGCGCGCGACCGGCCTGTGGGGGCTCGGCCAGCCGCTCAAGAGCTTTCGCGATCGCAAGGTCGACTTCACCGTCTACCGCAGAGACGCGCCCGGCTTCGAGGCGCTGGCCGCGCTCGGCCCGCTCGAGAAGCACGGCCGCAAGGACTGACGATGCTCAAGACCATCTCGGACATCAGGAACTTCTTCCAGCGCTATCCGAAGCCCGTCTATTTCGTCAGCGCCACGCCGTTCAACCTGCTCGGCCTGGATGAGTGGGTGCGTGACTTCACCTATGTCAACTACCTCGACTGCTTCGACGGCGCGCACCGCTCGGTGTTCGTGCCCGAGGAGGCGCCGCACGCCGAGTTCACCAGCATCGAGGACATCAACAACTACCTGCTCGAGCACAAGGAGGTGGTCGACCTGATCCGGAAGAAGGGCAAGGGCCAGGCGATCTTCCTGATGTTCGACGAGGAGACCGAGCGCATCTGCCAGCAGCTCGGGCTCGAGGTGGCCTTCCCGCCCGCCAAGCTGCGCCAGGAGGTCGACGACAAGGTGTCGACCACGCGCATCGGCAACCGCGCCGGCGTTGCCAGCGTGCCGAACGTGCTCGGCAAGGTCGACAGCTATGCCACCTTGCGCAAGCTGGCAGCGCCGCTCGGCGAGCAGCTCGTGGTGCAGACCGCGTTTGGCGACTCGGGCCACACCACCTTCTTCATCGCGAGCGAAGACGACTACCGAAAGCACGCCGCCGAGATCGAACGCGAGCCCGAAGTGAAGATCATGAGGCGCATCCGCTGCCGCGGCTACGCCATGGAAGCCTGCGTCACGCGCCACGGCACGCTGGTGGGCCCGCTCATGACCGAGCTGGTCGGCTTCAAGGAGCTGACGCCCTATCGCGGCGGCTGGTCGGGCAACGAGCTGTACCCGGGCGTGTGCACGCCCGAGGTGCGGGAGCGCGCGCGCACCGCCACGCTCAAGTTCGGCGAGGAGCTGAAGAAGATGGGGTACCGCGGCTACTTCGAGATCGACTTCCTCGTCGATCTGGACAGCGGCGACGTCTGGCTCGGCGAGGTCAACCCGCGCATCACCGGCGCGAGCCTGATGACCAACATGGCCGCCTTCGCCTGGGGGGATCTGCCGCTGTTCCTGTTCCACCTGCTCGAGTTCTCTGGCGAGGACTTCGAGCTCGACGTGGCGGCGCTGAACGCGCGCTTCGCCGACGAGCGAAACATCGACGGCTGGAGCCAGCTCGTCATCAAGCACCCCGACGACGTCGTCGATCGCATCACCGCGGCGCCCAAGAGCGGCCTGTGGCAGATGCGCGGCGACGGCAGCATCGCGCACGTGCAGCCGGCCACCCACCGGCGCGCGGTGCGTTCAGAGGACGAGGCGTTCTTCCTGCGCATCAGCGACGCAGGCGACTACCGCTACGAAGGCGCCGACCTCGGCATCCTGCTCGCGCGCGGCCGCATGATGGATGATGAGTTCCGCCTAACTGAGCGGGCGCGCCGCTGGATCGCGGGCGTGCGCAACCACTACGCGGGCGCGCCGCTCAAGGCCCCTGAGACGCCCGCCCATCTGCCCTCGAAGATGGGCCGCTTCAAGATCCTGTGAGCGCGGCGACGCCGTGGAGTTGACCTTCCGCGCCCACGACGAGGACAGCCCGGCCGAGCGCTGGCGCGCGCACTTCACGCGGGTTTGGCCCGGCTATCAGGAGTGGTTCCTGAAGGACGGCACGCGCGCGCGGCCCACGTTCCTCGCGTGCGAGCAGGCGCTCGAGCGCCACCTGCCCGAGCTGGCCCCCGTCTGGCGGCGACTGTGTGAGCTGGCCGGCGGCGGCGATGTCGCTTCGCGCTGCCTGAGCTTGTGGTGTCCGCCGCCGTTCTTCGGCGCCTGTTCGCAGGCGGTCACCGGCGGCGTGCTGGTGCGCAACTACGACTACGCCGCACCTTTGTGCGAGGCCGTCTTGTGGAAGACCTGCTGGCTGCGACCGGTGATCGCGATGGGCGACTGCCTGTGGGGCGCGCTCGACGGCATCAACGACGCCGGGCTCGCCGCCTCGCTCTCGTTCGGCGGACGTCCGGAGGTGGGCGAGGGCTTCGGCATCCCGCTCGTCGTGCGCTACCTGCTCGAGTGCTGCACCACCGTGCCCGAGTGCCGCGCGGTCTTGCAGCGGGTGCCCGTGCACATGAGCTACAACCTGACGCTGCTCGACGCGCACGGCGACTTCGTCACCGCCTACCTGGCGCCCGACCGAGCGCCGGTGTTGCGCGCCTGGCCGTGCGCGACCAACCATCAAGGCAAGGTCGAGTGGGCGGCGCACGCGGAGGTCACCGGCACCGTCGAGCGCGAGGCCTTCCTGGCCGATCGCCTGGCCGATCCGACCGAGGACACCGAGCGGCTGGTCGACCGCTTCGCAGAAGCGCCGCTCTTCTGGCGCGGCTACGCGCGCGGCTGGGGCACGCTCTATACCAGCGTCTACCGCCCGGCCGAGCGACGCATGGAGCTGCGCTGGCCCGACGAGCGCTGGCGGGTGGGCTTCACCGAGCTCGTCGAGCGCACCCACACGGTGCGCTATCCGCTCGACTGACGTGCCGGCCATCACAGGAACGAGAGAAGGATCCGCGCGACGCGCGCGTCGCTCTCTGCTCGCCAGGAGGGCCGCATGCACGTCCCCTCGGTGTCACCGGTCGTCTGCCCCTTCTGCCTCCATCAGGTGGCACGAATCCCTACTCGCGGCGCGATCTGCGGTGGGTGTGGCTCCCCCTTCCTCATCGCCGAGCGCTTCGCATTGCGTCGCGTGCTGGCCCACGGTCGATCGCACGACGTCGTCGACGGCGTGGGCCTGCTGGCCAGGGGCGTCGATCTCGACACCGGGCGGGCCGTGCTGGTGCGCATCGCGGGCGCCGACGCCGCCGCCTTCGAGCGCGAGGTCGGCGTCCTGCGCGGCCTGTCGCGCCGCCCTGAGGTGCCGTCCGTGCGCGCGCTCACGGACGGCGCGGTGCGCGTCTGTGTGATGAGCTGGCCCGACGGCAGCTCGATCGAGGCGCTGCTCGAGGCCGGGCTGCGCGTGAGCGAAGGTCAGGTCCGCTTGATCCTCGAGCGCACCTTGTCGGCGCTGGTCGCCTTTGGCGCGCTGTCGCCCGCCGTGCGCCACCGCGCCCTCCACGTCGGCAACGTCTTCGTCTCGGAGCAGGGGCGGATCCAGCTCATCGACTTCGCGCGCGCGACCGATCGGCGCGACGACGGCAGCGCGATCGTCTCGGCGCGTCCGGGCTATGGGATGCCCGCGGGTCGCCCGGCGTCGTCGGCTGCCGAGGATCTGTACGCGGTGGGAGCGCTGGCGGCGCACCTGCTGACGCGCGTCGCGCCCGACGAGCTGCCGGCGGCGCCGACGGGCACGCCCGACTTCCGCGCCTTCGCCGACGTCGGGCCCGAGCTCGCGCGCTTCGTCGATCGCCTGCTCGCGGCCGGCACGCGCGCGGGCTTCGCCTCCGCGCTGGCGGCGCTGCGCGCGCTGCACCCCGCGCCCACACGCTTCGGCACCGTCGCGGTCGCGCTGTCTTCTGCCACGTTGGCGCTCGCCGTCGCTGCGGGGGCCGCTGCTGCTGCCAGCTTGCTGCGGCCGCCGAAGCCCGCGCCACCCGCGCTCGTCGTGCAGAAGCTGCAAGCGCCTATCTGGCCGGCGGTGCACATCGACACCTCGCCGACCGGGGCCGAGCTGTGGATCGACGGCGCGCAGCTCGGCACCGCCCCGTTCTCGACCTTGCTGGAGCCGGGGCGCCACCAGGTCGAGGCGCGGCTGGCGCGCCATCGAACCGTCACGCAGCTCGTGCAGGTGGGCGAGCGCGAGCACACGCTCGTGCTCGCGCTCGCGCCCACACCTCGGCCGGCGCCCAAGCCCGTCGTCGAGGAGGCGCGGCACGTGCCGCGACTGTGGCCGACGCCGCGCGAGCCGACGCCGGAGGAGATCGAGGCGGCGCGCGAGCGCGCGCGCCTGCACGCGGCGGGCAACGAGCTGGTGCACCAGATCGGCCTGCAGACCGCGCTGCGCGCATGCAAGGCGCCGAGCGACTCCTGCGGCGACGTGGCGAGCCAGGCGGTCACGCTCCAGCTCACGGTGCACGGCACCGACCTGCTGGTCGACGACGTCGGCGGCATGACGCCGACCGCGCGCTGCGTGGAGCGCATCATCGAGGAGCGCGTCGCGGCGCCCGCAGACGTCGAGGGCCTGCGCGGCACCGTCCGCGTGCAGCTCGCGCCCGCCTTCTCCGTCAACGGCTGGAACTGGCGCCGCTGAGCCGCGCTACTTCTTCGGCGCCGCGCGAGCCGTGACGATCGCCGCCGAGGCCGCGAGCGCGCTCTTGGCCGCGCCGTCGCTGTGGCCGCTGTAGAGGTAGTCGCCCGCCAGGTAGAGCCCGTCCTCGGGCGTGCGCAGCGCCTGGTTGAGGTCGTCGAGCGGCGAGCGCGTCGCCGGCCAGAGCGCGATCGAGCCGGGGTGATAGGTGTAGACGTAGCTGTTCCTGACGAGCTTGCTGAAGCCCGGCCAGAGCTTGTCCATGGCGGCGAGCATCTCCTTGACGCGCGCCTCACGTCGCTGCATGTGCCACGGCCCGTAGGCCTCGGCGCCGTGCACCAGGAACGCGAACACCTCGTTCGGTGACTCGGGCGGCGCCTCGCTCTGCGCGCCGTAAATGACGCCGAGCAGGCCGTCGGTCAGCACCGGGAACGGGTTGCCGCCGGCCTTGTCGGTCAGCTCGTGGTACTTCTTGTCGACGATCAAGTGCACCACGGTGTACTGGCCGCGCTGCAACGACGCGATCGCGTCCCACTTCTTCTGCGCGAGCGGCGGGTCGAAGGCGATCTGGTGCACGCGCCAGAAGGGCACCGCCACCACCACCTGCTCGGCCTCGAGCGTGAGCTGTTTGCCGGCCTTGTTGTAGGACACCACCTTCTTGCCGCCGGGCTTTCGGTCGACGCGCATGACGGTCGCGCCGGTGGTGACGTGGCCGGCCGCGTCCTTGCCGAGCGCTTCGATCAGCTTGGTGTTGCCGCCCTGCACCTTGTAGTTGGGCTCACCCTCGCCCAAAAACACGCCGAACTCGGTGAGGCCGACCAGCGCGGAGAACTGGCTGGCGGGCCCGGCGAGCTCGCACTCGATGGTCAGGCGGATCCAGTCGTTGACCCGCTTGCTCATCTTGAAGCCGTCGATCCACTGCTGGAAGGTCTGCTTCTGCAGCTTGGCGACCTCCGGGTCCTTGAGGCCGACGCTCAGCGCCTTGTCACGCAGCGCCTTGGCCTTGGCCATCCAGTCCTTGAGCTGCTTCACCTCCTCGGGCTTCATCATGGCGGCGAAGTACTCGTCGTTGGTGTCCTGCGTGAACGCGTACAGCTTGCCGTCGAGCACCATCGACGAGAACGGCGCCTCGACGTCGCCGTCGAGTGGCACGCCGAGCTCCTTGATCACCTGCACCAGCGGGTTGTCACCCCACACCTCCTGCAGGCCGTACTCGGCGTGCAGGCCGTCGGCGTACCACGCCGTCTGCAGGCGACCGCCGATGACGTCGGACGCCTCGAGCAGGTGATAGGCGATGCCCGCCTTCTTCAGCTCGTGTGCCGTCACCAGGCCCGCGAGCCCGCCGCCGACGATCGCCACCGTCGTCGACGCCGGTGCCACACTCGTGGTCGCGATGCCGAGATCGGGCGCGGGAGGCGGCGGTGGCGGGGCGGGCGCCGGCGGAGGCGTGGGCGGGGTCGGCGCAGGCGCGGGCGGGCAGGCGGTGGCGAACGCGAGCAGCGAAGCGACGGTGCAAAGAGCGCGCATGCGCCCGCTTACCACGGCTCGCCGCTCGCTGACCAAGGCGCGCCGTTCAACGGAGGCCGTTGACCGTGATGCGATAGGGCAGCGTGCAGCTCGGCGTGAAGTAGGGCACGACCTTGATGAAGTAGTCGCTGTCGTCGCTCGAGCCAAACGCCTCGGACCAGTCGATGTGCTCGTCGGCGTTGTCGAGGTTGAGGCTCGAGGCGAGCGGCGTGTCGCTGTTGCAGTCGGCCAGGTTCCGATAGAGCTTGACGTCGAGGTCCATGCCGGCCGGGATACTGGTCAGGTCGACCTTGATGTGCTCGGTGTTGAGGCCGGTGTTGTCGATGCCGTGGAAGAAGAAGTAGTCCGCGTCGTCGACGACGCTGTCGTAGGTCGGCTGCGCATAGACGTTCGGATCGTCGCTGCCGTCAGGGTTGCGCAGGCGAAAGGCGGTGGCGCAGCTGTCGTTCAGCTCGAACTGATCGAGCACTTGCAGGTCGGCGCCGCTGCAGTCCTGGTCGATGCCGTCGCCGCACACCTCGGTCGACGGGAACACCGCGCCGATGCAGTCGCCGGCCGCGTCGAAGCGGCAGGTGCCGTTGCACACCTTGGTGCGCGTGCCCTGCTCGCAGGGGCCGACCGTCGTCGAGGGTCCGCAGGCCTCGGTCACCTCCTCGTCGGGCGCGCACTCGCCCTCGTCCTGACAGGTGCCGAACACGCCGAACTCGCAGTCCTGGCCACAGACGCGCTCGCGGTAGCCGCAGTTGCCGCACGGCTCGACGTCGAGCTCGCCGGGCGTGCAGGTGCCCTCGTTCTGACACTGGCCGAAGGCGCCGAAGCGACACGAGGCGTCGCACACCGCGATCTTCTCGCCGCAGCGGCCGCACTCCTGCACCTGCTGCTCGCCCTGGGTGCAGCCGGTGCCCTCGACGCACGTGCCGGGCGGGCCGAGCGTGCAGGTGGCGTCGCAGGTGCGGGTCTGCGTGCCGCAGGTGCCGCAGCCCTCGCTCACCACCGAGTCGGGCACGCACGCGTCGGGCGCCGCAGCGCAGGCCGACAGCGCACCCCAGGTGCAGTCGGCGCCGCAGGTGCGCGTCTGCACGCCGCAGTCGCCGCACGGCACCGTCTCGACGTCGTCGGGCGTGCAGGCGCCCTCGCTCTGGCAGACGGCGTCATCGGCCCACACGCCGTCGGGCCCGCACGAGCTGTCCATGAAGCCGCAGCTGCCGCAGGCGATGGTGCGCACGGTGTCGACGGCCGGGTCGCACTGGCAGCCATCGGACGTGTCGCACGCGCCCCAGGTGCCGTCGCCGCGGCACTCCTGCACGCCCTCGGAGCCGCAGGGCGCGTCGCAGGCGCGCGACTCGGGGGCGGTGCAAACGGCGCAGCCCTCCTCGCGCTCGCCGTTACAGTCGTTGTCCTCGTCGTCACCGCAGATCTCGCTCGCGGTCACCTCGAGCGCGTCGCACAGCGTCCAATTGCCGTTGTCGCACACGCGCTCGCCGCGGTGGCAGCCGACGAAGCAGTCCTCGGCGTCGCCCACGTCGCACGCGGTGCCGATGCACTGAAAGCTCTCGCAGGTCGACGCGCACTCGGCCGGGTCGGGGCAGCAATCTTCGTCGCGCTCGCACTGCGCGTCGGCGCGGCAGCGGCCGTTCTCGAGGCAGATGTAGTCGGGCGGGCAATCGGTATCGACGGCGCAGGTGGCGCCCGAGGGCTCGTCGCAGGTGCCGCCGATGCACAGGAGCGTGCCCGGGCAGTCCGCGTTGTCGTCGCACGGGATCGGCTGCTCGGCCGGGTCGGGGCAGCCGGCCGCGAGGAGCGCGACCAGTGCGAGCGGGAGCAACGCCGAAAGCGAGCGCACCATCGCGAAATCCTACCCCGCGCGCGTTGGCCTCGCTATCGAGGCGGCGATCCGCGTCCGTTGCCGACGAGCGTCAGTCACACGCGTGGAAGCACTGGGCCTTCGGCTGCGTCGAGGGCGGCAGTTGGGCCTCGCAGTCGTCGCCGATGACGATGTTGGGCGACCAGCTCCACTCGTTGAAGGTCAGCTCGCCGAGCGTGCTGCGCACGCCGCACTTGTCGTAGGCGAACATCTGCGCGGTGCGCACGTAGCGCACGGTCTGGCGGTAGATCATCGCGCATCGACCATTCGGCACCTTGCCGGTGAACGACAGCAGGTTCTCCTGCTCGCTCGTCGACACCCAGCTCTCCTCCCACGACTCCGAGCTGCCCACCTCGTAGCCGGTGGTGACCGAGGAGCCGCCGCCCATCTCGTAGGTGACGCTCTCGCTCGAGCCGCTGGTCTGCGACTTGGCGGTGTTGATCGAGCTCTGGCGTTCGACGCCGAAGGTGCCCGACACCGTCTCGGAGACGCCGTCAGTGGTGGTGCTGCCGTAGACCTCGCTCGAGGACTCGGACGCGCTCATGCTGCTGCCGCGCTCGAAGGAGGTGCCGACGCGCTCACCTGAGGTGGTCTCGCGGCCCGACTCGACCGAGGTGCCGACCGTGCTGCCCACCTTGCCCGAGACGCCGCCGAGCCCGGGGATGGACGCCTCGCCGCCGACCTCGGTCTCGACCGAGCCCGAGGCGGTGCCGTACAGGTGGTTCATCTGCTCGTTGTACGACTCCTGCGTCTGGCCCTCGACGATGTTCCAGCCCCACTCGGTGCCGGTCTCGCTGCCGAGCTCGACCGAGCTCGACTCGCTGGTGCTGTACTCGGTGCCGTAGCTCTCGGAAGAGGACTCGGCCTCGCTGAAGCCGTTCTCGACGGTGTCGGTGCTCGAGGACTCGGTGCCGACCGTATAGCCGTTGCTCCAGTTCTCGTTCACCTCGGTGCCGGTGCTCTCGACCACGCTCTCGGTGAAGGTGACCGACACGCCCTTCTGGCGCGACTCGCTGGTGCTCTCGGCGTAGGTGACCTCGGTGCCGATGCCGCCGACGATGGGGCCGTGCACCGGCACCGGCTCGTAGTACTCGGCGAGCACGCGGTTACCGTCGTATTGCATGCGCACCGGGCGCACGATCGGCACCGGCATGGCGGTGGCGATGGCCTGGTCGTCGGCGTCGACGGCGGTGACGCGGATGCCGGCGAGCGCGAAGTCGATGTCGTCGGGCAGCGGGTTGAACACCACCATCTCGTCGGGGTGGGTGGCGGGGTCGCCGATATCGTCGGTCTGACCTTCTGCCGGATGCATGAAGCTGGTGAACGAGTCATTGCCGTTGATGTTGGCGATCTCGTAGAGGAAGTAGGCGGGCGTGAACCCGATCGCCTCGACCTTGAGCACGTAGGGGAGGCCGCCGAACACGCGCAGCGCGGGCTTGCCACACTCGGCCGTGCGCACGTTGCCCTCGGCGTCCTCGCCGAGCACCGGCTCGAGCGCGGTGATCAGCACCGAGGGCAGGATCTCGACGGCGACGTCGGTGGACTGGCCGCGCACCTCGCGACCGGTCTCGGCCCCGATGTTGACCGGCGTGACCGTGCCCTTGAACAAACCGGGGTGGCGACCGCCACCCCCGAAGGGCACCTCGTAGGGACCGAAGCGGTTCCAGCGCAGCACCGAGGCGCCCGCGCGCACGTCCATGCCGCCGGCGCTGCCGCCCTCGGGGAAGGTGCCGTCGAACACCGGGGCGATGGCGAAGGGCGGCACGTCCTCGGGCACCAAGCGGCCGCCCTGATCGTTCCAGTAGAAGACGCCCGCGAACTCCACCACGGTTTTGCCCTCGGCGGGCGAGAGGAAGCCGGTGCCCGCGAGGTAGAGGGTCTCGCCGACGCGGATGGTGTCCTTGCTGAGTGTCGTCACCAGCGGGCCTGCCGGCGGCGGCTCGGCCTCCAGGCAGCCCGCGGCCGCGAGCGCCACGACCATCCACAACGCACCGTGTCGAAGCGGGTGATGCAAGGTCATGCGCACAGTATCGGTGGATATCCTACACGCGTTGCGAGCGCGGCTGCGGCCGCGGATCATTGGCTTTCCTCGCGGAATCAGGGCGTTGGAGCGCGGGCGGCGGGCCACTCGGCGTAGCCTGCCGCCGTGGGTCGGTCGGTGCTCGCCCTGCTGCTCCTCGGCGTGCTGCTGCTCGGCGTGCTGCTGATGGGCTGGCCGGCAGCGGCGCAGGGCGAGGTGACGCCAACGCTGCGCGTGCTGCTGCGCGCGTCGCCGGGCGCGCCGTTCGTCGCGATGGCCGCGTCGGGCGGCGCGGTCTACGTCTGCGACGCGCGCGGCGTCGTGCACGTCTCACTCCAAGGCGGCCCGTTTCGCGCGAACGCCGCGCTGATCGGCACGCCGGCGACCGGCGACGGCGAGGCCGCACCGGAGCCCGAGGCGGACGCGGCGCTGACCGCGAGCGATCCGTTCCTGCTGCAGGAGGTCTACGGCTACGTCGGCGAGAACGTCTACCTGGACTACGACGTCAACGTGCAGTTCCGGCACTCGGTCGGCGACCTGTTCGCTTTCCCCTACGGCACCACGGGCGAGGCGTACCTCGAGTTCACACCCGACTCGCCCGCGTTCTGGGACGCGCCCTGGTTCACCAGCATCTCGCGGCCCGACGTGTACTTCCCCGATCCGACGCTGTCGGCGCGCTGGTCGGCGAACGCGTCGCGGGTCGTTCGTGGACAACTCGAGGAGCTCGGCGACGTCGCCATCGCGGTCGACGCTGCCGACCCTCGCGTCGCGACGCTCTCGGGTGCCTTCGGCCGCCTGGTGACGCAGGACGCGGGCGCGAGTTGGCTGCCCGACGAAGGAGAGCGGGACGACGCCGAGGTCGACGAGCACGAGGTCGAGGACTCGGACGAAGTCGAAGGTGGAGCTGCGGACCTGGCGGTGGCCATCGACGGCGCGCGTCGGTTCACGCTTCGCGCCGATGCGTTGTTGGTCGAGCAGGACGACATCGACGTCGAAGGGCTGCGCGCGCGCCTGCCGCTGCTCGCGCGCGCCCGGGCCAAGGAACCGCCGGCCGAGCTGGTGGTACGGACCGCGCTGGCACGCGTGGTGCCCCCGCTCGACGACGGCCCGGGGCTCGCGCCGTTCGCGCCGCGCGTCGATCTGGTCGGCGGCGGCCGCCTCATCGACAACACGGCCGTGCTCGACGCGGTCTTCCTCGACGCCACCGCCGCCGGCGACGGCAACTTCGTGCGGCAGACCGCCGAGGCGGTGACCGAGAACGGGAGCGATGCCGCGTTCAGACGGCGCATGCCGACCTCGAACGGCTACGTCGGCTTGGTGCTGACCTGGGACCTGCCGTCGCTGTTCACGCCGGCATCGGGCCCCACCGAGCGCGCCGAGCGCGCTGCGCTGCACCACGACGTCGCCGAGCAGGTGCGCGCCGCGCTCGAGCGACGCGGCGGCATCGTCGAGGATCTGGTGCTGCGCACGCCGGTCGACGACCAGGATTTGCTGTCCGCCGCCCTCGACCTCGAGCAGGCGAACGCGCACCTGTTGGCGTTGTCCGGCGTCGCGTTTCCCTCGATCGGCGGCGCCGCCGGCCGCGCGCTCGCGCGCCTGCCCGCACGGGGCACGCCGCAGCAGGCGATCGACGGAGCGCTCGCGCACCTCGGCCTCGCGCACCATGGGCTCGAGGAGCTGCGCGCGGCGCAGGCAGGAAGCGCCGCGCTGCCTACGGTGCTGCTCGGCGCCAGCGCGCTCGAGACCCGCCTCGACGAGGACGACTACCTCGACGAGATCGGCGCGGCGCTGCCGTGGGTGACCAAGAGCGGCCTGGCGCACGTCGGCGAGCTGCGGGCCCGCCTCACGTGGGATCTGCCGCGCACGCTGCGCGCGCACGGCCAGCATGCGGCCGCACGCACGGCGCTTGCTCGCCGCGACCTCTCGCTCGAGGCGGTCGCGCGCTGGTCGGCTGCGCGGCGCGCCGCGGCGTTCGGCGACGCGCTCGACGCCGAAGAGCAGAGCGCGCTGTTGACCGGCTTGACGGGCACCACATCGATCACGGACGGAGGGACGAGATGAAGATGCAGCTGCTATTCGCATGCGCCGCGCTCGCGGCGGCCTCGACCGCGCTCGCCGACGACGACGTCGGCGCCGCGCTGGCCGCGCTCAAGGCCAAGGAGCCGCCCATCGAGGCGGTGCAGGCCAAGGCGCTCGAGCACTTCGGCATCCACCCCGAGCGCGTCGCCGGTATGCGCGCGGCGGCGGCGTGGAAGGCGGCGGTGCCGACCTTCGAGGTCACCGGCGGCGCCACCGGCGCTACCATCGACGACACCACCATCCTCGACGAGTACGACGCCACCAAGCCGTGGGTGACGCGCGGCGCCACCGGCAGCGCGCTCGAGGTGCGCACCACGTTGGCGTGGGATCTGCCGCGCATCGTCTACAACGCCGAGGAGCTCGACGTGGCCGGCCTGGCGAACGCGCAGCGCGAGCTGATCGCGCGCGTGACCGGGGTCTACTTCGCGCGCCGCCGCGCGCAGCTCGCGCTCGTGTCCGAGAAGGACCCCGTGCGGCGCGTGTCGACCGAGCTGCGCGTCGAGGAGCTGACCGCCTTGCTCTCGGGCATGACGGGCGGGTGGTTCGCCGAAGCGCTCAAGCCCAAGGCCGTGCCGGCAACGACGAAGTAGCGCGCAACGTTGCGGCCGCACCTACCACCATCGCGCACTACCGTCGTGGTGCGCGCGGCGGTAGCGGTTCGTCGATGAGGTCGGCCTCCTCGGCGCTCGTGGGCGTCGCGGCGACGGCGCCGGCCACTTGGGTCTTGTCGTCGTGCTCGTCGGGCTGCGCGTGAGGCGGCCGCTCGTGCGCGCGCGCCGGAGCGCCGCGGATGTCTGCTGCCGACCGCTTCGCTGCCGGCGCGCTCGTCGGCCGTGCCGATTTGACGCCGCCGTCGTCGAGCATCTTGGTGAGCATGTCCAGAGCCGCCGGCTGCTTCGGGCGCGGCGGCACCGCGGCGAGGGGCGTAGGCATAGTGGCCACGCGGGTCATCTCGACGCCCTCGTCGTGCACACCGTCAAAGGCCCGCTCGGCGTCCGGATCGATCTCGAGCTCATCGATCCCCGGCGCCGGCCGCGTCGGCGCCTTCACGGGCGCACCGGCGCCGCGCAGCAGCATGGAGGCGTCAGCGACGCGCGTCATCTCGACGCCCTCGTCGTGCACGGCGGCGAAATCGCGCGCGGCGTTCGGGTCGATCTCGAGGTCGGCAAGGCTTGGCGGTGGGGGCCTTCGCGGCGGTCCCGGCGAGGTGGGCAATTGGTTCTTCGGCGGGGTCGCAGCCTTCGGCGGGGTCACGGCCTTCGGCGGGGCGGCAGCGGGTTTCGGCGCGCTCGCAGACACGGGCGCCGTC
The DNA here is from genome assembly GCA_016177705.1 of Deltaproteobacteria bacterium. Classification (GTDB taxonomy): domain Bacteria; phylum Myxococcota; class UBA727; order UBA727; family VGSZ01; genus JACOUT01. The sequence goes on along the minus strand of JACOUT010000006.1, from coordinate 14,578 downwards.
TCGACCTCGATCTCGTCGACCAGGTCCGAGTCGAGCTCCTGCGCCCTGTCCTGCGCTGACGCGTGCGCAGCGGTGCCTCGCAGGGCCCGCGCGATCGACGTCAGCACCTCGGCGTGGTTCTTGAACCGCTTGCCGCGGTCCTTGTCGATCAGGCGGTCGACGAGGTCGACGAGACCCCGCGGGCCTTGGATGCGTGTGCCGAGCGACGGCGCCGTCTTCGTTGCATGCGCCTTGAGGACGGCCTCCGGGTTTCCGGTGAAGGGGGTCTCGCCCGCCGCGCACTCGAACAGCAGGCAGCCGAGCGCGTAGAGGTCGCTTTGGACATCGGGAGCCGCCCCATGGAGCAGCTCGGGGGCCAAGTAGGACGCGGCGCCGCGGACGCCCGCGTGATCCGCCATGGGCGCCGCGAGCAGGAAGTCCCCGACCTTCGCCTGCCTCACGTCGTCTTCGGGGAGCAGCACGTTGCTCGGGCGGAGGTCGCCGTGCGCAACGCCCATCGCCCAAGCCGCGTGCAGGCCGAGGCAGATCGACCTCGCCACCTCGAGCGTGTCGACGGCGGAGAGCGGCCCCTGCTCGAGCAGGCCGGCGAGGCTCCGGCCGTCCACGAGCTCCATCACGATGGTCGGCATGTTCTTGTGGATCGAGACGTCGAAGAGCTGCACGACGTGGGGTGACGCGATCTTCGTCACCGCCGCCGCCTCCTGCAGGAGGCGATCGGCGACGGCGGACGCGCGGCTGCGCAGCACCTTGACCGCGACCATCCGGTCACTCAGCGGGTCGTTGTCCCGGCAGGCGAAGACGCGGCTCACCTCACCGCCGCCGATGAGGCGCACGATACGGTGCTTCCCGATGGTTGCACCGACGACGGTGGTCGACCGAACGGTTGCCATGCGCGTGCTCGACTGTAGCCCCGCGGCCGCGCCCGGAAAAGAAAGGGACGGCTCGCGCCTCAGGAAGCGACGACGGCGCAGTCGGTCAGCCGTGCTTGACCATCACGTGCCGCACCACCGAGTAGTCCTCGAGCGCGTACAGCGACATGTCCTTGCCATAGCCCGAGCGCTTGAGTCCGCCGTGCGGCATCTCGTTCACCAACATGAAGTGGGTGTTCACCCAGGTGCAGCCGTACTGCAGCTCGGACGCGACGCGCATGGCCTTGCCGACGTCTTTGGTCCACACCGACGAGGCGAGGCCGTAGTCGCAGTCGTTGGCCCAGGCGATCGCCTGATCGACGTCGTCGACGCGGGTGATGCTCACCACCGGGCCAAAGACCTCCTTCTGCACGATCTCGTCGTCCTGCTTGGCGTGCGCGACCACCGTGGGCTCGAAGAAGAAGCCCCCGCCCGCCACCTTGCGCGCGCCGCCCGCCGTGACGTCGACGTGCTTGTTGGCGCGCGCGCGCTCGACGAAGCCGGTGACGCGTTGCAGTTGGCGATCGGAGATGAGCGCGCCCATCTCGACGCCGTCCTCGCGCGGCGCGCCCACCTTGATCGACTTGACCGCCGCGCTCACGTCGGCGACCAGGTTGTCGTAGATCTTCTTGTGCGCGTAGACGCGGCACGCCGCCGTGCAGTCCTGGCCCGCGTTGTAGAAGCCGAAGGCGCGCAAGCCCGGCACCACCGACGAGAGCTCGGCGTCGTCGAGCACCAACACCGGCGCCTTGCCGCCGAGCTCGAGGTGCGTGCGTTTGATGGTGGTGGCGGCCTGCTGCATGATGCGCTGGCCGGTGCCGACGTCGCCGGTGATTGAGACCATCGCCACCTTCGGGTGGCTCGTCAGCGGCGCGCCGACGCTCGGGCCGCGGCCGCACACGACGTTGAGCACGCCCTTGGGCAGGATGCCGGCGGCGAGCTCCGCCAACAACAGCGCCGTCAGCGGTGTCTGCTCCGAGGGCTTGAGCACCACGGTGTTGCCGGCGGCGAGCGCGGGGCCGATCTTCCACGCCGCCATCATCACCGGGTAGTTCCACGGCGCCACCGACGCGACCACGCCGATCGGGTCGCGGCGGATCATCGAGGTGAAGCCCGGCAGGTACTCGCCGCCGATGGCGCCGGTCTGCGCACGCACCGCGCCCGCAAAGAAGCGCAAGACGTCGATGGTGGCAGGCAGGTCGTCGTTCACCGCCGCGCCGTGCGGCTTGCCACAGTTGTCGGACTCGAGGGCGCCGAAGCGCGCCGCCTGCTGCTCCATCGCGTCGGCGAGGCGCAGCAACATGGTCGAGCGATCCTTCGGCGTGGTGCGCGCCCAGGCGGGGAAGGCGCGCGCCGCCGCCTGCACCGCCTCGTCGACTTGCGCGGCGCTCGCCTCGCGCACGGTGGCGATGACCTCGCCGGTGGCCGGCGCCACGATCTGCTCGGCCTCGCCTGCCCCCTCCACGAACGCGCCGTCGATCAGCATCTTGGTTTGCATGGGGAGGTGGTAGCACGACGCCGATGCTCTGCTAACCTCCGCGCCGAGGAGCGCGTGCGCAAGCGCAAACCCGAGCACCCCAGCAACGAACCGCACAGCCCGCACGTCTTGCAGCGGACCGTGGTGCGGGAGCCCGCGCAATTCATCTCGGCCGAGACGCAGACCTTCAACGACGCCGACCGTCAGCGCATCACCGAAGTGGTGGCCGATCGGCCGCCCATCGATCAGGAGCGGGATCATCCCTCCGGGCCGCCCGTCGGGCAGTCGGTGACGCGCGTGGTGCAGGAGGAGCTGCCCAACACCCAGACCGCCACCGGCACGGTCGCGCCGCCACCGCGCCCAGTCATCCGCACCAAGTACGAGCTGTTGAGCCTGATCGGTCGGGGCGGCATGGGCGACGTCTTCGAGGTCGAGGACGCGGCGCTCACCCGACAGGTGGCGCTCAAGCGCTTGCGCGCCGAGGTGACCACGCCGCACTCGCGCAAGATGTTCCTGCAGGAGGCCAAGATCACGGCGCAGCTCGAGCACCCGAACATCGTGCCCGTGCACGAGAGCGGCGTGCTCGAGACCGGTGAGGCCTATTTCACCATGAAGCGGCTGCGCGGCACGTCGCTGCGTGACGTGATGAACGCGCTGGCGCGCGGCGACGCCGACACCGGGGCGCGCTTCCCGCGCGTCCGGCTCGGCATCATGTTCCTCGAGATCGTGCGCGCCGTCGGCTATGCGCACGCGCGCGGCGTAGTGCACTGCGACCTCAAGCCGGGCAACATCCTGATCGGCGAGCACGGCGAGGTAGCGGTGAGCGACTGGGGGCTCGCGCGCAAGGATCCGCTGCCACCGCCGAAGGCGGGGCCCACCATGGTGGTGTTCCCCGAGGACGCGCCCGACTCGATCGGCATCATCTCTGGCACCATCCCGTACATGGCGCCCGAGCAGGCGCACGGCGTCATGGTCGACCGGCGCGCCGACGTCTACGCGCTCGGCGCCATCCTCTACGAGCTGCTGACCTTGCAGCCGGTCTACCCCGCGCGCGGGCTCGACGACCTGCTGCGACAGCTCGGTGGCGCCATCCCGCCGCGACGGCGCACGCCGCAGCGCGAGATCTCGGAGGAGATCGAGGCCGTGTGCATGCGCTGCCTCGAGCAGACGCCGAAGAAGCGCTTCGACAGCGCGCTCGACCTGCAGGCCGCCGTCGAGGATTGGCTCACCGGCACCCGACGGCGCGTGCAGGCCGCCACCTTCTTTGCCGACGGCGAGAAGGCGCGCGCAGCACTCGAGATGCTGCGCGCCGAAGAGAAGGCGCTGCAACAACAGCGCGAGCGGCTCGAGCAGACCATCAAGCCGTTCGACGGCGGCGCCAAGAAGGCGCCCCTGTGGGCGGTCGAGGAGCGCCTCGGCAAGGTCGCGCTCGAGCAGGAGGAGACGCTTGCCACCGTGCTCGACGCCTTCGCGCATGCGGCCTCGATCGATCCGAGCTGGCTGCCCCCACAAGACCACCTCGCCGACCTGCACCTGGCGCTCTTCCTCGACGCCGAGGCGCGCGGCAAGAAGCTCGACGAGCAACTGCATCGTCGACAGGTGGAGCGCTACCACCGCGGGCGACACGCGCGCGTGCTCGACGGTACCGGCACGCTCAGCCTGGTGCCGACGCGCCCCGACGCGCGCGTGACCGGTTGGCGCGTCGTCGAGCGTGGCAAGAAGCTCGAGCTCGGCGACGCGGTGGCCGAAGCGCCGCTGCAGGACGCGTCACTGCCGACCGGCAGCTACCTCTTCGAGGTCGCGGCCGCGGGAATGCGCACTGCCCGCGTCAGCGTGCTGGTGGGTCGCGGCACCACGCTGCGCCTGGAGCCGCGCCTGTTCCCCGAGGTGACGGTGGGCGAGGGCTTCGTGCACGTGCCCGCTGGGCCCTACCTGGCCGGTGGCGACGAGACCGCGCTCAACAGCGAGCCGCGCACCGAGCGCGTGTTGCCCGACTTCTTCATCGCACGCTTCCCGGTCACCTGCGCGCAGTACTGCGCGTTCTTGAATGCACTCGCCGCCGATAGCCCGCACTTGGCGCGCGAGCACGTGCCGCGCACCAAGCCCGAGGGCGGCGCGCTCTGGGAGCAAGGGAGCGACGGCCGCTACGCGCTGCCGAGCCGCGACGCCGACGGCAACCCGGTGGACGCCGACGCGCCGGTGATGGGCGTGTCGTTCTACGACGCCGAGATGTACGCCGCGCACCTCGCCAAGAAGACCGGGCAGCGCGTGCGCCTGCCCACCGAGCAGGAGTGGGAGAAGGCGGCGCGCGGCGCCGACGGCCGCTTCTTCCCGTGGGGCAACGGCTTCGATCCCTCGTTCTGCAAGATGGCGCTGTCGCGGCCCGGTCGACCGCAGCCCGAGCCGGTCGGCAGCTTCCCCGTCGACGAGAGCCCGTACGGCATGCGCGACGCGGCCGGCGCGATCCGCGAGTGGACCGACTCGTACTTCGACGCGGGGCAAGAGACGCGCGCCTTGCGCGGCGGCGCCTGGTACTTCAACCCGCACTACTGCCGCCTGGCCTTTCGCCACGGCTACCTGCCGCACATCGTCTTCACCAACTTCGGCTTTCGCCTGGCGAAGAGCGCGCCCGACCGGTGAGCGGCCAGGAGTGGTGAGCGCGATCAGGGCGTCAGCGGCTTGGTCACACGGCCGAGATCGACGAAGGCGCCGTCGACCATGATGATGAACGGCCGATCCTCGACGAGCACGCCGCCCTTGCCGTCGTGCTGCACCACGCGCAGCGCGCCCATGCCGAAACCCATCGGTCCGCGCGAGTAGTAGTGCGCCTCGAGCTTGTAGGGGAAGGCGCGCGGCGCGCCGTCGATGGTGAAGCACTCGGGCCCGAAGCCCGTGGTGACGTCGGCGTAGAGCCGGCCGCCGCTCGGCAGCTCGCGCTGCGAGTAGAAGGCGTGGTTCCTCTTGCCGTCGTGGATGTGGAAGTCGACATCGTTGGCGTCGGTCTCCCACCACAGGACGAAGCGCAGGGACGGCCGGCTGGCGATGCGTCCGCCCGCCTTCTCCACGCGGGACTTGATCTCGCCCTTCTTGGCCGGCTCCTCCTTGCTCCAGACGGCGCCGATCAAGCCGAGGTCGTCCTTGAGGATCTGGGGAACGCCCTCGAAGCGCCCGTCGGGGTAGCCGCGCACGAGCGCGCGCTCGACGACGCCGAGCGCGTCTTGGTAGCGCTGCAAGCGCACCAGCGCCCACGCCTGGCCTCGCGCGCCTTGCGGGTGGTCGGGGCGATCCTCGGCGGCGCGCCGCCAGGTGTCTTCGGCGAGGCGCGCAGCGCTCAGGGCGCCGTCGCCCTGCTTGCCGGCGATGCGGTCGAGACGCGCGCCCGCCAAACGGCGGATGTCGGCGCGCGACGCGAACAGGTCCACGAGCGCGCCGTAGGCGCGGCCGGCCTCGACCAGGTCCCCCTTGGCCTCAAGCGCTTCGCCGAGCGCGAGTAGCGCCAACAGGTCGCCGGGCTCCTCCTCGTGCCAGCCGCGCGCCTTCTTGACGGCGTCGTCGAGCTTGCCCTTGGCGATCAGCGCCATCACGTCCTTGAACTGACCGGTGTAGGGGTCGACCTTCTGGCGCTCTGGCTCGTCGACGTTCCTATCGGCGCGCTCACGGCGCGACTCCGACGCGACGCTGCTCTCGGGCGCAGGTGCCGCGGTCGCGGGCGGTGGCGGCGGCGGCGGCGGCGCGGGCGCCGGACGGGCGTCGGGCCGCGGCGCCGCGGCCACCGACTTCTTCGCCTCCTCCTCCTTGCCTTCCGCCTCGTCGTCCGAGGCGTCGCCGGCGCTGTCGCCGGCTTTGTCGCCGGGTGGCTCCGCCTCGGCGGGCGCGTCCTTGGCGTCGGTCTCGCGCTCGCCCTCGGCGGCGACCGGCGCGTCCTCCGAGCGCAGCGTCTTGCCGAGCTTCTCCTTGGCTGGCCGCTTCTCGACCGGCGGCGGCTTCATGACCACGACGTCGCCGCGCGCGAGCAGCGACAGCCCGCGCTCGTCGACGGTGAGGATGTCGGCGAGCGCCTTTCTGTCGATACCGAAGCGCGCGTAGTCGGCCTCGGTCTCGAGCACCAACAGCGCGGTGAACGGCGAGAGCACCCGGTGCTTGGTCGAGACCTGCACGATCTGGTCGGCGATCTCGGCCTTGGCCTTGGCGTCGGTCTCGCGCTCGCGCGCGTCCTGCAGGCGTTCGATCTTGGCGCGCGCCCAGGCGCGACGCGCCAACGGCGCCGGCGCCTGTGCGACCACGCCGAGGTCGGCCACGCGGCCGCCCACGGCCACCTTGGGCGCGGCGACGCTCTTCGGCAGCTCGGCGACGATGAGCACCTCGTCGCCCGCCTGCATGCCGTCGAGGCGCTTGGGCCACGACCAGGCCGCCCCCGGCACGTCGATGACGAGGCCGCTCTTGGTCTGCTGCTGCAAGCGGCGCACGGCGTCGGCGGCGCCCTTGCGGCCGTCGATGACCGCGCCGTCCTCCGGCAGGGTGCCGCGAACCAGCCGCGACAGCGCCTGATCGTCGCGGATGCCGCCGGTGGCGATGGCGTCGAGCCGCACGACACCGACGTCCTTGAGCTTCTTGACGCGCGAGATCAGGGCGTCGCCCTCGTCGCCGGCCGTCACCATGCCGTCGCTGACCAACACGACGCGCGACAGCTTGCGCGCGCTCGCAACGTCGGCGGCATAGCCGAGCGCGGCGCCGAGGTCGGAGGCGCCGAGCGCGCGCCGCGTCTTCCAGCTAGCGACGGCGCGCTCGTCGAGCGTGCCGAAGGTGCCCTCGAACAGCACCGCGCGCGTCTGGTCGAAGGCCACCACCGACAGCGGCGCGTCCTTGGCGGCGCCCGCGAGGCCGCGCACCACGTCGCGCACCAGCGCGTGATCGGCCGCGAGGCCGAGCGCGCGCGAGGCGGACGTGTCGAGCAGCACCAGCGTGCCGCCCACCTTGGCGGGCGCGCTCGCGGCCACCGGCGCCACGCGCGCGATCAGCACGTCGTCGGAGCGTAGCGTGCGGGTGGTGCTGAGCGGCACCACGACGTCGCGCGCGGGCACGAAGCGCTGCTTCTGCTCCCGCACCACCACCTGATCGCCCTGGCGTACGCGCACCGAGAAGGAGCCGATCTCGGGCATGCCGAGCAGCGGCACCGTGAACGGCGTCGACGACGACGACAACTCCTGGCTGTAGCTGACGATCAGCTCCTTCTTGCCGCGCGCGGGGATGGGAAAGACGCGCGCGGTGAACTCGTTGGGGCTCGCTTGCTCGAGCAGCGCCGGGTCTTGGCGCCGGTGCAGGAAGTCCTCGTAGGCGCGGCGCGCCGCCTGCTTCTCGACCACCTCGCCCTCCATGAAGCGCCCGTCGATCTTCATGGCGAAGCGCGACACGGCGGCGCCGTCGGGCAAGACCAGCCGGAACCGCCCCTCGATCACCCGGTCCTCCGGGTTGTCGAAGGTGAGGCGCAGCTCGGTGAAGGCGAGCGGCCCGACCACGACCGCGTCGGCGTCGAACGAGGTGAGCTTGAGGCCCACCCCTTCGGCGGTGGTGAGCGAGACGGGGGCCTCGACGGGTCCGAGCGACGCGAGCAGCGAGATCAACAGCAGGGGTGCGGTCATGGCGCACGCTAACGTGCCTGGGACCGTGCGGGTCTAGGCCTTACCTCCTCTTTGCCAGGCGCCGCCGGGCAGGGCAGAAGGGCGCTCGGCAATGACCAAGGTGCTTCTCATCGGCTTGGCGGTGTACGGCCTGGTCGCCTTCGGCTGGCGCTCGTTCGTGCAGTGGCGCCGCACGGGCTCGACCGGCTTCCGTGGGCTGTCGGGCAAGGCCTTCAGCGGCGCGTGGATCGGTGGCGTATCGTTCGTGGTGGCCTTGCTCGCGGTCGTGCTCGCCCCCGTCGCCGACCTCGCGGAGCTGCCGCGGTTGTTCGACCTGCCGACACCCCTCGCGGCCTGCGGGTTCGCGTTGTTCTCGGTCGGGCTCGCCATCACCGTGCTCTCGCAGGTGCACATGGGTGATTCGTGGCGCATCGGCGTCGACGCAGGGGAGCGGACCGGCCTGGTCCACACGGGCCTGTTTCGCGTCGTGCGCAACCCGATCTTCAGCGCCATGTGGCTGACGGTCGCGGGCGTGCTGCTGGTGGTGCCGAACGTGCTGTCCGTGCTCGCGCTGGTGGCGCTCACGGCGGCGCTCGAGTTGCAGGTGCGGCTCGTCGAGGAGCCCTACCTGCTGCGCACGCACGGCGATGCCTACCGGCGCTATGCCGCGGCCGTCGGTCGCTTCGTGCCCGGCCTCGGCCGACTGCGCTGACGCGCACCGCGGCTCTCCTCCGTCGGGCACCGCGGGCGTTTCTGCTAGGGTCGGCGCGACCGTCCGCCGCCGTTTCCCGGAGCTGGCCGCATGGGCTCGACCGCCGAGAACTCCGCGAAGCTACGCGCCAAGCTGGCGACGCTCGACGCCGACGAGCTCGAGCAGTTGGTGCGCAAGCACAACGCGCTCTACTGGGACGAGCATGCCCCCGAGATCGACGACCCGACCTTCGACAAGCTGGTGGAGGCGCTGCGCAAGGCGCGACCGACGTCCCAGGTGCTCGAGCAGCTCGGCGAGCAGAAGGCCGCGGCCTCCCCCTTCGGCGACGTGGTGCACGAGCGGCCCATGTTGTCGCTCGACAAGTGCTACGACGACGACGCGCTGCTCAAGTGGGCCACCGCCATCAAGGGCGGCTTCTTCATGACGCCCAAGATCGACGGCGTCGCGTGCTCAGTGCGCTACGACGCCAAGGGCGCGCTCGCGCAGGCGGCCACGCGCGGCGACGGCAAGGTGGGCGACGACATCACCGCCAACGTGCGTGGCATCGCGGACGTGCCGAAGAAGCTCACGGGAGTGCGCGCGGCGCTCGAGGTGCGCGGCGAGGTCTACCTGCGCCGCTCGCGCTTTGACGCCGTCTACAAGGGCGACAAGGCGAACCCGAGAAACCTCGCCGCCGGCGCGCTCAAGACCAAGGATCCCAAGGAGAGCGCGGCCTACGGCCTGTCGTTCTTCGCCTACGACCTGCTCGATGGCGACGCGCCGGGTGGCGGCCCAAAGACCGAGGCCGACAAAATGGTGCGCCTCGGCAAGCTCGGCTTCCCGGTGCTGCCGTTCCGCCACTTCGACGACAAGGCGGCGCTGGCCGAGGGCTTCCGCGCCATGGTCGAGGAGTGCAAGCAGCTCGACACCGAGACCGACGGCGTGGTGGTCAAGGCCGACTCGGTGGCGGAGCAGGACAGGCTCGGCATCACCGCGCACCACCCGCGCGGCGCCATCGCCTACAAGTTCCAGGGCGAGAGCGCGCAGTCGACGGTGCGGGACATCGAGTGGGGCGTGGCGCGCTCGGGCGCGCTCACGCCAGTCGCCATCATCGAGCCGATCTTCATCTCCGGCGTCACCGTCACGCGCGTCAGCCTGCACAACGCGGGCTACGCCAAGAAGCTCGGCATCGGCCCCGGCGCCACGGTGGAGGTGGTGCGGCGCGGCGGCGTCATCCCGCACGTGGAGCGCGTGCTCACAAAACCCGATCGCTCGCTTTCGCAACCGAAGAAGTGGCCGGTGGTCGGCGGTTTCACCGGCGTCCACCTCGACGGTGACTTCTTGTTCCTCGACGAGCCCGAGCGCAGCCGCGAGGTGGTGGTCGGTCGCGTCAAGCACTTCGCCGACGTCATCGACGCCAAAGGCTTCGGCGACAAGGTGCTGACGCAACTGTTCGACGCGGGCATGGTGCGGTGGCCCGCCGACCTGTACCGACTCGACGTCAACGCGCTCGCGGCGCTCGAGCGCATGGGTGAGAAGTCGGCGCAGAACCTGGTGGCGGTGATCGAGGGCAAGCGCAAGCTGACGCTGCCGGTGTTGCTCGAAGCGCTCGGACTCGAGCGGGTCGGCGCCACCGCGGCCGACAAGCTCGCGTCGACGTTCCACACGCTGCCTGCGGTGCGCACGGCGAGCGTCGAGCAGCTCGCCGACATCGACGGCATCGGGCCGGAGATTGCCGATGCGGTGGTGCGCGGCCTCAAGGAGAGCCGCGCGCTCGTCGACGCGCTGCTCGAGGAGGTCACCATCGTCGCGCCCGAGCTGCCGAGCGACACCTCGCACCCCTTGTTCGGTAAGAGCGTCGTGTTCACGGGCGCGCTCGCGCACATGGACCGCAAGAGCGCGCAGCAGCGTGTGCAGGCCGTGGGCGGCAAGACGCCCTCCGGCGTCTCGGCCGAGCTCGACTACCTGGTCATCGGCGACGAGGGTTCGCCGTTGCTCGGCGGAGGCGAGCGGTCGAGCAAGCACAAGAGCGCCGACAAGCTCGTCGCCAAGGGCGCCAAGCTCGCCATCATCACCGAGACCGACTTCCTGAAGATGCTCGGATGACGCTGTTGCCGCTCGCCGCGCTCGTCGCGCTCGCAGCCGACCCTGCCCCCGCGTCGGCGACGGAGAACCCCTGGGTCGACGGCCCACAGGCGCCGCCGCCCGACGAGGCCGCGCCGATTCCGACCGCACCGCGCGAGCCCGGCGCAACCGTCGACCCCCTGGATGTGCCGCCGCGGCCACCCGAGCCCGTGCGCCGGCCGCTCGAGCTGCGCCTGCTGCCGTCTGCGGCCGAGCTGCGCCTGAGTACGGAGCGTTTCCGCGAGCAATCGCTCGACGCTGCCGCGCTCGACCTCGACGGCGCGCTGATCGGCGTGCCGGGCCTGTGGCTCATCCACGAGCAGGCCGGCGTGGCGCGCATGCAGGCGCGTGGCCTGAGCGAGCGGCGCGTGGCCGTGCTGCTCGACGGCGTGCCACTGTTCGATCTCGCCGGGCTGCTGCCGCCGCTCGAGCAGCTCTCGGTGCCCGGCAGCGCGCGCCTGACCTTCGCCCACGGTGCGCGCGCCACCACCGCGCTCGGCGGCGTACCCGCGGGGGTCCTCGCCGTCGACACCGGCGCATCGCCGCGCGAGCTGGGTGAGAGCCTGCGCCTCGACGGCGCGCTCGCCGCCGGCTACGGCGGGCCCGACCTCGAGAAGGGCGCGCTCGCCTACGTCGAGGGTGGGCTGTTTCGCGCGCGTGCCGGCGCACACGCAGCGCTGCTCAACCGCGAGGACCAGCGCCGCGGGCGCGCGCCCAGCGAGGCCGAGCCGGGCGCCGTGCTCGTTCGATCGGGTGGCAGCGGCGGCGCGGTGGGCGCGCGCGTCGACGTGGCGCCGCTTTCCGGCCTGCGCGTATTCTCGTCGTGGCATTCGGCTCGCGCGTTCGTGGTGCCTCGTCCGCCGGGCTGCGCCGACTCGAACGCGCAGGGCCGTGCGCGCGACTGCACCACCACGCTCGAGCGCGGCCTCGACGCATGGATCGCGGGCGGCGACCTCGCGCTCGGCGTCGCGGGCGCCACGCTCGGCGTCGGCCTGCGCGCCCATGCGCAGCATGGGATCGCGCTCGACGAGCGCTCGGGCACGAGCTTGTCCTTCGCCGATCGCGCGCGCGACGAGGGCGTGCGCGCCGGCGCGGGCCTGTCACTCGGGCTGTTGCTGCCCAGGGTGGCGCTTTGGGACGTGGTCGAGCCGCGCGCCGTCGTCTCGCTCGACGGCTACCGCGACGTGCTGTCGTCGCACTTCGCACGGCGCAGCCTGCGCGTCAGAGACGCCGAGCCGCCCGGTGACGGCCTCGAGGATCCGCTTGGCGCGCGGCGCGTCGACGGCGCAGTCATCGAGCGCGGCGGCGTGGGTCTCGAGCTGCGCGCCGACGGCGCGCGCGCCTCGCTCTGGGGCGCCGGCAGCATCGCACTCGGCCAGCTCACCGTACCTGCGGTCGCTGGGCGCATCGAGCAGCCGATCGAGGCCGGCTTCGCGGCGCCGAGCGGCGAAGCCGGCGCGCGCGTCCGCGTCGGCGAGGAGCTGACGGTCGGCGCCGTGGCGACGCACGTGCAACAGGGAGACGATCCCGCGACGCTGCTACTTGGACCCGAGCTCGGCACTGTGGCGCCGCTGCCGGCGCGACCGGGGGGCGCCATCTTCGTCGACGACGCGGCCGAGCTGTCGCTCGCCTGGCAAGGCACCATTGTCGACGTCGATCTCGCGGTGTGGGGCGCGCAGCGCGCGGGCACGCTCGTGGTCGGCCTCGATCCGGAGGACGCAGCCACGCTCGGCGAGGTGCCGCGCCTGGTGCCCGGGCCCGTGCAGATCGCGCGCGGCGTCGAAGGGCGCGGCACCTTGCGCACCGGCCTCGACGGCTTGGTGGCGCGCGCCACCATCGGCCTGGTCGACGTCGACGACGGCGGCCTGTTCGATGCGCGCACCCCGACCACCGGCGTGCCGAACCCGCAGGGCACGCTCGCCGCGGCGTGGGACCCGTCGACCATGCCCTTCGGCGTGCTCGCGCGCGCGCGCTTCCTGCTGCCGCAGCAGCGCCTGTCGACCGCCGAGCAGCAGGATCCATTGCTGTGCCCCGAGCGGCCGAGCGACGACCAGCTCGCCGCCGGCGTGGTGCAAGACCGGCCGTGCACCGGCGCCGCCGGCGCTTTTCTGTTCGATGTCGGCGCGCACCTCGATGTCGGCGCCTTCCGCGTCGACGCCCTCGTCGAGAACCTGCTCGATCAACAAGGCGCGCTGCGCGGCGAGCCGCTCGGCTTCGGCGGCGCGGCCGGGCGCGTGCTCTTGACCCTGCGGCTGTGACCGATCGGCTTCGGGACGTCGGCCGGCACGCCTGCTAACCTGCCGCCATGCGCACTCGCGCCCTGCTGCCGCTCGCCTGCTGGTTCGCCGCCTGTCCGAAGCCGCCCGTCGAGCCGGTGGTGCCGCCAAACGGCGACCCAGAGCTGGTCTTCCTCGAGGTGAGCCCCGAGGCGCTCGAGTTGGAGCGCGGCGCCTTCGCGCTCTTGGTCGTGCGCGGCATCGACGACCAAGGTGATCCAGTCGACGTCTCGGGCCGCGTCACCTTCGCGAGCGAGGACCCGGGCATCGCCAGCGTCGATGACCGCGGCGAGGTCACCGGTGTCGCCGAGGGGGACACCCACATCGACGTGGCGGTGGGTTTGATCGGCACCGACATCGCCGTGCGCGTCATCGCCGCGCGCCCGCCCACGGGGCTGACGTTCGGTGCGTCGCGCGTCTTCACCGCCGGCGTCGCCATCGCCGACATCACGCCGACCAGCACCGGCGGCTTCATCACCGACTACCAGGCGGTGCCGCCGCTGCCGCGCGGCCTCACGCTCGAGGAGCGCACCGGCGTCATCAGCGGCACGCCGACCGTGGCGCAGGCGGCGACCGAGCACGTCATCACCGGCACCAACCTGGCGGGCTCCACCACCGCCGTGCTCGAGCTCGAGGTGCGTTGTGAGCGCGACGTGCTGCCCGACGCCGACGACGATCCGCTCGACGCCAACTTCAACGACGGCAACGGCGACGGCACCGACGGCATGGCGTGCGGCCCGGTGTTCGTCTCGCCGCAGGGCGACGACGGCGGCGCGGGCACGATGGACGACCCCTTGGCGACGCTCGGCGCCGGCATCGCCATGGCCGCGTCGCTGGTGCCGCCGCGACCCGTGTACTTGGCGCGCGGCACTTGGCCGGGTCCGGTAGCGCTCGCCTCCGACGTCGACATCGTGGGCGGCTTCGAGCCGAGCAGCATGGTGCGCGGCGCCGGCACGACCCGCATCCAGGGCGGCCGCGTGGCGGTCAGCGGCGACACGCTCGCCGGCGCCGTGCACCTGGTCGCGCTCGAGATCGTCGCGGAGGACGCCTATTTCGCCGGCGACGCCTCGGTGGCGCTGCACCTGCTTGACGTGGCGGGCGGCGTCACGCTCGAGGACGTGTTGTTGCAGGCGGGCGCAGGGGCCGGCGGCGCGGCGGGTACTGCCGGCGTCGACGGCGATGCCAGCGACGTGGGAACGGCGGGCGGCATCGGCTGCGAGAGCAGCACCTTTCCCTGCGGCGCCTGCACGCAGCCGGTGGTCGGCGACGGCCCGTTCTCGTTCCTGCCGGTCGGCAGCGGTGGTGACGGCGGCGCGCCGGGGCTCGGCGCCGCCGACGGCAGCGACGGCGCCGACGGCGAGGGCGGCGCGCCCGGCGGCCTGCGGGGGCAGTACGGCGGCGTCTTCGCCGACGGCGATTCTGGCGACCCCGGCGACGCCGGCGGTGCCGGGCCGGACGGCGCGCCCGGCAGCGCCGACGCCGAC
>JACOUT010000022.1 GCA_016177705.1 Deltaproteobacteria bacterium | reverse complement strand
GGCGGCGGCGGCGCGGGCGGCTTGCTCATCGTCGAGGCGGCGGCGCTGGCCGTCAGCGGCGCGCCAGTGCTCGCGGCCGCGGGCGGCGGCGGCGGCGGTGGCGGCGATGACCTCGCCGCCACCGATGGCGTCGACGGCTCGGCCGCCGGAGGCGGTGCCGGCGGTGCCGGCGGCTACGACGGCGGCGGCAACGGCGGCAGCGGCGGCGCCACCACGCCGGGCGAGGGCGGCTACAGCATCAACGCCGGCGGCGGCGGCGGCGGCGGTGGCGCCGGCGTCGTGGTGTTGCGCAGCCTCGACTGTGCAGGCGCGGGCGCTGTCACGACGCTGCCTGCGACGAGCTGCGCCGCGCCGTGAGCGGCGCGGCCGCACGAGCGGCGAAAGCGCGTCGCTGCCGCCGCTACTTCAGCGCCGCGGCGATCTTCTTCTTCGCCGCGGGGCCGTAGTAGCAGCAGACCCCCTTCTTGGCGTCGGGCGCGAGCTTCAGCTCGGCGATCGCCTTCTTGACCTTGCCGTCGGAGACGCCGAGCTCCTTGGCGATGTTGGCCGCCGTCGCCAGGTCCGATCCGCCCGCTGCTTCGCCCTTCGCCATGCGATCCTCCCTGCGCGTCTTTCGCGCGAGGGCGCCATTGTGCGTCCGACGCAGCCGCGTTCACAAGCTCGGGCCGAGCGGTTGACGCTCACCCGGGAACAGTCAAGGGTGACGGTCATGTCGCGAGCCGCCCTGCTGCCCGTCGTCGTCGTGCTGGTCTCCTGCAACGCCGAACCGCTGCGCGGCCCGACGCCGACGGCGCACCGCCCGCCGGTCGAGGACGCGCCCGCGTCGTCGGCCTGGTCGACCACCGGAAGCGGCGCCGCCGCGCTGCCGGTCGTGCCCGCCGACGTCGTAGAGCAGCCGCCGGTCGAGACGCACCCGACCTTCGAGGAGTGCTTCGCCGGCATCGAGAGCGACACCGGCGCGTCGCCCGACTACACGCCGTACGCGCCCGTCATCGGCAGCCACTGCGCGGGCACCAACCAGCAGGAGATCGAGGGCATCGAGCGCGTGGTCTTCCTCGGCGACTCGGTCACGGTCGGCACGCCGCCCAGCTCGTCGAGCGAGACCTATCGCGGCCTGCTCGCCGACCGGCTCGCCGAGCGCTTCGGCCTCGAGGCGCCGGGCGCGCTGTGGCGCTCATGGAACCCGGCGAGCGGCACCGCGCTCGTCAAGCAGTCGGGCGACTTCTGGAGCTGCGCCAAGTGGGGCGCGCGCACCGATGATCTGCTCGAGGACAACTCGCAGATCTTCGACTGCTTCCCCGAGAGCGTGCGTGATCAGAAGACGCTGGTGGTGATGACCATGGGCGGCAACGACATCGCCGCCTTCACCAAGGACGGCGCCGAGGGGCGGCCCGTGGCCGACGTCACCGCCGACGTCGCCGCCATCGTGGCGCGGCTGCGCGACGCCATCGAGCTGCTCAAGGACCCCGCGATCTTTCCCGGCGGCGTGCACGTCGTCTTCACCAACAACTTCGAGTTCACCGACGCCACCGGCGACGTCGCGAGCTGCCCCGCCGCCGCCGCCGCCGGCTTCGATCGCCCTTGGGAGGATCCGCGCGCGCTCGCCGACCTGGTGGTGTGGATGATGGAGCAGTACCTGGCGATCGCGGTCGAGACCGACAGCGATCTGGTGTTCGTGCTCGAGTCGTTCTGCGGCCACGGCTTTCACCACGACGATCCGGCGAACGGCTGCTACCGCGGCGCCGACGCCGAGCGCTGGTTCGACCTGAGCTGCATCCACCCGAACCCGGTCGGGCATGCCGTCTTGACCGACCTGTTCATGGCCGTGGTCGACGAGTAGCGGCCCGCGGCAACGACGGATCAGAAGCAGGGTTCCGCCCGCGGCCGGGTCGCACGCAACCGAAGGCCTACATCATCCGACAATGTAGGTGGCCCCCGGGGCCGGGGAGGTCGCATGCGCCGGTCCAGCCGCACCCTAGCGCTCGCCAGCTCGCTGCTCTCGTCCGTCCTGCTCGTGCTCGCCTGCGACGCGCCCGAAGCGCCGCCGACGCCGGAGCCGGTGGTGGTCCCCGAGCCCGAAGGGTGGGACGACGGTGAGGACGAGGCGCCGCCCGACGATCCCGCCGATCCGAACGACCCCGAGCCGCCGCCCGACGACCGGCCCGTGCTCGACCCGGCGCCGGGTATCGAAGAGCCGGGCGTGCACGACGACGGTACCGGCTGCCCGACGGTGACGCCGGCCGACGCGCTGATCGAGGCCGGCGCGGTGACCGCGTTCGCGTTCGCCGGCACCGCGAGCGGCGCGCTCGCCGCCGAGTTCTATGTGCGTGGTCGCAACGAGGAGGAGATCGCGGGCGAGATCCCGCTCGGCGCCGGCGGCAGCTACGCCATCACGCTGCCCGTGTTCTGCGGCGAGAACGTGGTCAAGCGCGTCTTCACCAACGCGAGCTGCGCCACCACCCTGGTCACCGAGGTCGTGACCACCGACTGCGCCGACGCGGATCTGCGCGTCACCACCGTGTGGGACGCCGGTGGCGCTGATTGGGAGCTGCACCTCGTCAAGCCCGGTGGCGCGCTCAACGACAACGCCACCGACTGCACGTGGACGAGTTGCGTCAGCACGCGGCCGGACTGGGGCGTAGCCGGCGAGAGCGCGGACGACCCGAGGAAGGACGTCGACTGGCTCGGTTCGTTCGGCCCCGAGAACATCCTGCTCGACGGCCTCGAGGCCGGCGTCTACACGGTGTTGGTCGAGCACTGGAGCAGCGCCGGCAGCGCCGATAGCGACGGGCGCGTCATCATCAACGTCGCCGGCAAGCTGATCGTCATCGACATCGAGGACCTGGCGCCGCACCACGTCTGGACCGCCGCGCGCATCCATTGGCCGGAGGCGATCGTCGAGCCGCTGGTCGAGGTCTACGACTGCTCGGCGAACTGGAGCGGCGGCTGCCGCGACGCGCTGCCGTGAGCGGTCGATGCGCTGCGGCCTGACGTCGAGCGCCGGTCACGGGCACTGGATGTCGGCGGTGTATCAGGGCGAGATGACGAAGATGGGCTGGGTCGACGCGTAGTGCAGCCGGTAGCCGAGGTTGGTGTCGGCCGCAGCGTACGGCCACACCACCACGTCCGCTGCCGTCGCCGCCGGAATGCTGAAGCTCATCCGGCTGCAATACGGCCCGATGCCGCCGTCGTCGTCGCTGTCACCGCATTGCGCCATGACGTTCGCCGGCAAGAAGTCGCCGAGGTAGCCACCGAGGAAAGAGTCGTCCCCCGAACAGCCACCGCTCCGATCGGTGTCGACCGTCACCTGCGCGGCGGTGGCGCCGAGGTTCAGCAAGCGATAGCGGTCGAAGTGGATCGGCGCGGTGCTCTCGGGCGCTTCGCAGTTGTTCCTCGGGCGGCCGCTCGAGGTCGGATCGGCGGCCGTCACGGTGCCGTCGAAGGAGCCACTCAGAGCGCCCGTGGCGACGAGGCAGGTGTCGCTGGCGTCGTCACACACGAGCTGCGCCGCGAGGTCGCAGACCGCGTCGGTCGCGCCAAGGATGCACGGCGCGCCGGCGGTGCCGATCAGCGTGCGGGTGGCGCAGGTGAAGGCGCGCGGCGTCGGGCCGCCGAGGCACAGCGTGCCGTCCGTGCACAGCTCGGTGATACCGGCGGCGGCCGGATCGCAGGCAGCGCCTGGGGCGAGGTCCACGCGCGGCGTCTCCGTGATGCGCACCTCGAGTGTTGTCAGCGCCGGCTCGCCGGTGGCGACGACGAAGGTCATGGTGGTCGCTGGCGACACCGCGACACGCACGGCGTCGGGCACGCCGCAGCCGCGCGTGCTGCCGTCGTCGGCGCAGGTGTCGCGCACCTGCACCGCGAGGCCGTAGGGCGCCGGGCTCGGCGCGACGACTTCGGCGCGCACCACCGAGACCGCGGCGCCGGTTGTGTAGTCGAGCACCGCTTGGTTCACGGCCGACGCGACCGCGCAGTCGCTGGTGTCGAACACGGGCGGCCCGACCGTGACGGTGGAGGTGACACCGCTCGTGGCCGTGGGCGCGTCGTCGCACATGGCGACGTCGGCCGCGGTGCACACGGCCTGGTGACACAGGTCGACGGCGGGGTCGCAGATGCGGACGGGGTCGGCGGGGTCGCAGGTATCGCCAGTGGGGATGAGCACCTGCTCCTCGACCACCAACGAGTAGCTGCCGGCCTGATCCACGTCGAAGGCGTCGACGAAGACGAACAGCTCGGTGCCGGCGACCGGGACGTCGAGCAGCACTAGCTCGCCGCCGCCGTGCGCCTCGCACGCGATCTCGGACGCCGAGGCGTCGCATGCGCGGCGCACGTAGAGGTCGGCGTCGAAGGTGAACTCCACGTTGGCGAGCGCGAGGCGCAGCCGCGCGTTCGGCTCCGTGGTGGAGTAGCGCCAGACGTGCTCGGTGCCGAGGTCATCGAAGCAAGTGCCGGTGGTCGGCCCACTGCCGGCCTCGATCGTGCCCACGTTGGCACCGAGCGACGCGGTGAACGGGCTCGCGCAATTGCCGAGCTCCCCCTCACCTTCGCCCTCGCCCTCGCCCTCACCCTCGCCCTCACCCTCGCCCTCACCCTCGCCCTCACCCTCGCCCTCACCCTCGCCCTCGCCTTCGCCCTCCCCGGTGCAGCCGCTGCACCCCGGCTGCCCCCACAGGGCGAAGGCACACACGAGCAGCGGGAGAGCGCGTTGCATGGTCACGGTCCAATCAGGCTGTCGAGGAAGGATGCGCGATACGCCAACTCGCCGCGCAGGAACGGGGAGAGCTTGGCCCGACGGCCGGGTGACGCCTCCTCGACGTGGAGGAACGCCGTGCCGGTCTCGGTGAGGTGGCAGCCGGCGCAGGTCATGGTGTTCAGGTTCGCCTCCAGCCCCGGCATGCTCGGCACCAGCTCGCCGATGACGATGCGGCTGCCGTCGGCGCGGCTGTTGGGCGCGAGCCAGGAAGCGGGAAAGACCCCGCCGCTGTGGCCGCCGCCGTTGAACAGCGCTGCGTTGTCGCGCACGAAGGCGAGGAACGTCGGATCGGTCTGCAGCGAAAACGCGGGCGCGTTCTTGACCGCGGAGGGCACGAGCACGCCGGCCTCGAGGTGGAACTCGCGAAGCTCCCAGAAGGGGCCGCGCACCAGCTCGTTGGTGCGGAAAGCCGCCAGGCGATCGGGCTGCGCGCGCTCGAGCCAGAGCTGCGCGGCCGCCGCGCGCAGCGCGTCTCCTTGCAGCGAGCGCAGCTCCGCCCAGCGCTGCGCGGCGATGACACAGCCGGCGCCGTCGTCGGCGACCGACATCTCGACGATGACGGTCATGCGGTCGTTGCGCACGGTGCGCCCCGTGTCCTTGGTGAAGACCACGCGCGTCTCGCCGCAGTGCCCCGGCCCCATCAGGTCGACGCGGTGGACGAACGCCGCCGGGCTGAAGCCGGCGAGGTCGAGGTCGAGGGCGCCGCCGGCGTCGCGCGGCAAGCTCGCGACGAAGCCGGCGAACTCGGGCCGCGCCTCGGCGGTGAAGCCGTTGACGGTCAGGGGTACTGCCATCGTCGCCGTCCACTGTTCGAACAGCGCCGCGCCGTCGCCGTCGGCGGCGAGGCGATCGTGGATGGTGCGGAACGAGAACGCCTCATCGGCGAGCACCGCCGGGTCGAGCATCATGAGCGCAGGGTCGGGAGCTGGCGGCGAGCACTCGCCGAGCAGGCAGGTGTCGGCGGTGTCGGTGCTGCCGTCGAGGTCGCATGCGCTGCCGTCTGTGGCGGTGTCGAACGAACAGGCGCCGGTCGATGCATCGACGCAACGATCGAGCGTACAGGCGTCGCCGTCGAAGCACACCGCGAGCGCGCCGCACGGCGTCGCCAGACAGTCGGCAGGGCAGCCGTCATCGCCGACGCTGTTGCCGTCGTCACAGTCCTCACCCGCCTCGAGCACGCCGTCACCGCAGGTGTGCGGCAGCGGCGTGCAGTGGCCCGAGCGACACGGCACGTGCCGATCGCAGACCGTGTCGCAGTCGCCGCAGTGCTGCTCGTCGGTGTCGGTGGTGGCACAGACGAGCTGCGACGAATCGACCAGGTCCGGGCACAGCACCGCGTCGCGGTCGGGGCAGGCGCACTCGCCCTGCACGCAGACGGCGCCGACGGCGCACGCCTCCCCGCAGGAGCCACAGTGGCTCGGGTTGCTCGCCAGATCGGCGCAGCGTCCGCCGCAGTCGGCGGACGCCTCGACGGGACAGGTGCAGTCGTCGGCAAAGCAGAAGGAGGCGGCACAGGAGCCGACCGCCTCGCCGAAGGCGCCGAGCTGGCTTGCCCCCTCGTGGTGAAACGCCCAACGCGCGGCGAACAGCGAGACCGAGAAGGAGCAGACGTCGCCGAGGTCGTCGAAGAGCTGCACCACCTCGGTTCGTCCGTCGGCGACGCGGGTGCGCACCAGCCGATCGCTGCGGGCGGTGACCAGCCAGTCGTCGCCGTCGATGACCTCGAGCGTGCCCCAGACGGCCCAGCTCTCGCAGGCGGTGGCGCCGCCGAGATCGGGCGCCGGCCGCTCCGACACGTCGCCGCTGGCGAGGTCGATGAGGAACAAGGAGCGCCCGGCGCCCGACAGCCGTGTTTGGATGGCGACGCGCCCCAAGCCGGCGAACACGCCCGACGGCGTGCCATCGAACGGGAGCGGGCCGATCGCGGTGGAGAGCGCGAGCGCCGGGCCGGCGGCGGCGCCGGTCATCGGATCGAGCGGGATCAGCTCGCCGATGGTGTCGCTGGCGTAGGCGAGGTGCGGCGCACCGCCGTCGGCGAGTGAATACAGTTCGCCGGTGGCGAGGTCGGAGACCAGACCGTCGATCGGCCCGCCGAGCGCGTCGGCGGTGCGCGGGTTGTCGAGATCGAAGCGCGCGGTGGCGAGGTCGCCCGCGTAGAGCACGGCGTCACGCGTGGTGGCGAGACCGCCGCGGTCGTCGCCGGTGACGTCGGCGTGCTCGGCGGCGAGGCACGCGGCGACGTCGACGTGCGCCAAGCTGAACGATGACAGCGAGGCGACAGGCGCGCACGCGCCGTGCACGCAGACCGCTCCCTGCTCACACGCGGGCGTGCAGTCGCCTTCACCCTCGCCCTCGCCCTCACCCTCGCCCTCACCCTCACCCTCGCCTTCACCCTCTCCCTCGGCGATACCCGCGTCAGCCTCCGCCGCCGGGTCGACCGGGCACGCACCGACGACGCTCACCAGCAGCAGCAGGGCGGGTGGCAACAGGCACTGGCGCGGCATCGATCGCCTCCGAACGCGGGTGCCGCACCATGGACGCTCGGCGCGGCAGGGACCAGGGGGATCCGCCGGATGACCGATGACCCGCGCAGGTTGCATGGTCCGTGCTGGTCTCCGATAACCTCGGCCATGCGCACGACGTCCCGCACGCTCGCCCCGGTCGCTTTGGTCGCTCTGGTCGCGTCGTCGGTGCTGCTCGGCGCCGGCGCATGCGAGGAGCTGCCCGAGGACTGCGACAACGAGGAGGACGACGACGGCGACGGCGAGGTCGACTGCGACGACGAGGACTGCGAGGCGGAGTGCGCCGCGGGAGAAGGTGAGGGCGAGGGAGAGGGTGAGGGTGAGGGTGAGGGCGAGGGTGAGGGTGAGGGCGAGGGTGAGGGCGAGGGCGAGGGTGAAGGCGAGGGTGAGGGTGAAGGCGAAGGCGAGGGAGAGGGCGACCAGTGCGTCGACGGCGTCGACAACGACGACGACTTCCTGATCGACGCGGCCGACGTCTCGTGCCGCGTGCCGGCCGCCTCCATCGTCGAGGACGACCCCTCGTGCGCCAACGCCTACGACGACGACTTCGACGGCCTGATCGACGAGCTCGATGGCGACTGTGCTGGCGCGAACGCCGTCGAGACCGATCCGGCGCTTCTGCCGGACCTGATCATCGTCGGCGATCTGGCGTTCTACTCGACAGGCGGCGCGCCCGCCTTCGAGACCAGGAACGTTGCGGGCGACGACCCCGAGCTGGCGGAGCGCTGCTATAAGGGCGCCGGACCGCGCGACATCATGCTGTTCGACGCCGTCATCGGCAACATCGGCACCGCGCCGCTCAACTACGTCGACCCGTCGATGCACCCCGACCTGTGGACCATGACCGCGTTCGGGGAGCTGCGCTTCGGCGGCTGGACGCGGTTCGAGCTGTTCGACGGCGCCGCCGCTCTGGTCGCCAGCGGACGCAAGAGCAGCTTCTGCATGGTCAACAGCACCCAAATCGACCCCGACGCGCCGCCGACCACGCTCGGCGGCTGCGACGGCATCGATGTCGGCTACGCGGACATCTACGGCTCGAGCCTGGCCTGTCAGTTCATGGACATCACCGACCTGCCGGCAGGCGACTACACGCTGCGCATCACCACGAACTTCCGCGGCGAGATCCCCGAGCTCGACTACACCAACAACAGCGCCGACATCGCGGTCACGCTGCCGTAGCGGGGTCCGCCCGCCGCGGTATGCCACGGTAGGGGCGAGTGTGTGTCGCAGTCTGCGTCGCGGGCGTGAAGCGCGGGCGCTTGGCCCAGCAGTCGTGCCACGCTCGGGCATCAGGAGGGGCACATGAAGATCGCACAGCGCACCTGGAGCGAGACGAGCGGCTGGCAGGGTGGACCGCCGTCCGGAGCGGAGGGCGCGCAGCTCGTGCTCCTGTTCGGCGGCACCAAACAGATCGCCGAGGCGCGATGGCTGGCCGAGCTGAGGAATGCCTGCCCTTCGGCGCACCTGTTCGGCTGCAGCACCGCGGGCGAGATCGCCGGCACCACCGTGACCGACGATCACGTGGTCGCTTCCGCCGTCACCTTCGAGCGCACGCCCATCAAGCTCGCGCAGGTCCGCCTGTCCGAGGGCAAGGACAGCCTCGACGCCGGCGCGCGATTGGCCGCCATGCTGCCGGGCGAGGGGCTGCGCCACGTCTTTGTCATCTCCGATGGCTCGAAGGTCAACGGCAGCGAGCTGGTGCGCGGGCTGCTCGCTGCGCTGCCCAAGGGCGTGCAGGTGACGGGCGGCCTGGCCGGCGACGGTGCGCGCTTCGAGCGCACGCTGATCCTGGCAGGCGAGACACCGCTGGAGGGATCGATCGGCGCTGTCGGCCTCTACGGCGACGCCATCAAGGTCGGCTACGGTTCGCTCGGCGGCTGGGATCCGTTCGGCCCCGAGCGCGCCGTCACCCGCTCGGAGGGCAACGTGCTCTACCAGCTCGACGGCAAGCCGGCGCTCGAGCTGTACAAGAGCTACCTCGGCGAGCACGCGTCGGGCCTGCCGGCCACCGGGCTGTTGTTCCCGCTGCAGATCCGCCGCAAGGGCGACGCCGAGACGCTGGTGCGCACCATCCTGTCCGTCGACGAGCAGGCGGGCAGTATGACGTTTGCCGGCGACGTGCCGCTCGGCGCCACCGCGCAGCTCATGAAGGCGAACTTCGATCGCTTGGTGGACGGCGCCTCGGGCGCCGCCAAGACCAGCGCGGTCACGCTCGCCGGCTCCACGCCCGAGCTGGCCGTGCTCATCAGTTGTGTCGGGCGCAAGCTGGTGCTCAAGCAGCGCACCGAGGAGGAGGTCGAGGCCGTCGAGGAGGTGCTCGGCAAAGGGACGCCGATGACCGGCTTCTACTCCTACGGCGAGATCTGCCCGGCGGCGCCGAACGCGAGCTGCCAGCTGCACAACCAGACCATGACCATCACGACGTTCAGCGAACGGTGATGCACCAACTGCTGCGCCGCCAGCTCAAGAAGCACGCGCCGTTCGGTCCGGACGAGGTGCCGGACGAGTTGAGCGCCTTGCTCGAGGCAGTGGGCGCGGCCTACGAGCAGGCGGACTTCGACCGAGGCGTGCTCGAGCGATCGCTCGACCTCTCCACCGCCGAGCTGAAAGAGAAGAACGCGGTCATCGAGGAACAGAAGACCGACCTGGTGCGCAGCAACGACGAGCTCGCGCAGTTCGCCTATGTGGCTTCCCACGACCTGCAGGAGCCGCTGCGCACGGTGCAGAGCTACCTGCAGCTCGTCAAGAAACGGTACGCGGAAAAGCTCGACCGAGACGGCGCGGAGTTCATCGACTTCGCCGTCGAGGGCGCCACGCGTATGCGCGCGCTCATCGAGAGCCTGCTCGAGTACGCGCGCGTCACCTCGCGCGCCAAGCCGCTCGAAGCGACCGCGGTCGACCCGGTGTTCGACGAGGTCTTGCTCGCGCTCGCCGCGCGCGTCGCCGAGGAGCAGGCGCGCATCGTGCGCGGTGTGCTGCCGACGGTGATGGCCGACCGACGACAGCTCGCGCAGCTCCTGCAAAACCTCCTCGCCAACGCGCTCAAGTTTCACAAGAAAGGCGTCAACCCGGTGGTCCACGTCGACGCCGAGCGAAGAGGCGACGAGTGGCTGGTGCGGGTCAAGGACGAGGGCATCGGCTTGGCGTCCGAGCACCGTGAGAAGATCTTCGCGATCTTTCAGCGTTTGCACTCGCGCGACGAGTACGAGGGGACCGGCGTCGGCCTGGCGGTGTGCAAGAAGATCTTGGAGCGGCACGGCGGCAAGCTGTGGGTCGAGTCGACGCCCGGCGAAGGGGCGACCTTCTGCTTCACGCTGCAGGCGGTGCCCGAGCTGCCTGACGATGGAGGTGCATCGTGAAGCCGGGCGTGAGACCACTGCCGGAGGTGCTGCTGGTCGAGGACAACCCGGCCGACGTGCGCCTGACGCGCGAGGCGATGAAGGAGGGCAAGATCGACAGCAACCTGCACGTCGTCGGTGACGGGCAGGCGGCGCTCGACTTCCTGCGTCGACGCGGCGCGCACGAGCAAGCGCCGCGCCCCGACCTCATCCTGCTCGATCTCAACCTGCCGAAGAAGAGCGGCCGCGAGGTGCTGGCCGAGATCAAGAAGGACAAGGAGCTGCGCACCATCCCCGTGGTCGTGCTGTCGACCTCACGCGCCGACGAGGACGTGGCCGGCTGCTACCAGTTGCACGCGAACTGCTTCATCTCCAAGCCCGCCGACCTCGATCAGTTCGTCGACGTGGTGCAACGCATCGAGACCTTCTGGCTGCGCACGGTCAACCTGCCGGAGCGGGGGTGAGGCGATGACCGAGGAGCAGCCACGTGTGCGCGGCCGCGTCATGCTCGTCGACGACGACGCGGCGCAGCGCAAGCTGATGCAGCTCCGCCTCGAAGAGGAGGGCTTCGAGGTGCTGGCGGAGAAGAGCGGCGAGGACTGCCTCGCCCACGTGCAACAGCTCGATCCCGATGTGCTGCTGCTCGACATCAACATGCCGGGCCTCGACGGCATCGAGACCTGCCGCCGCGTCAAGCGGCTGCCGGAGCTGCACGAGCTGCCGGTGGTGTTCGTCACCGGCGCCCGTGACGACGACCCGACCATCCTCGAAGCGCTGCAGGCGGGCGGCAACGACTTTGTCTCCAAGGACGCGTCGACGCCGGTGCTGATGACGCGCGTGCGCTGTCAGGTGATCATCGGGCGCTCGCAGCGACGCCTCAAGCACATCGCCATGACCGACGAGCTGACCGGCCTGTTCTCACGGCGCTACCTGTTCGATGCCCTGCGCCGCGTCGTGAAGTCGGTGCAGCGCGCCTCGCCGCGCGGCGTGGCCTGCCTGCTGCTCGACCTCGATCACTTCAAGACCGTCAACGACACGCTCGGCCACCTCGAGGGCGACGAGGCGCTCAAGAAGGTGGCCGCCGTGATCCGCTCGGCGACGCGCGAGACAGACATCTGCGGGCGCTTCGGCGGCGAGGAGTTCGTGGTGGTGCTGGCCGACGTCGACGAGTCCGGTGCGCGCGTCGCCGCCGAGAAGATCCGCGCCGCCATCGAACGGCAGTGCGCGGTCAGCGTCAGCATCGGCGTCGCGCTTGCCGGGCCGGTGACGTTGGAGACGCTGCGGCGCGAGCGCGCGCTCGACGACGTGGTGCAGAAGCTGGTGCACGACGCGGACCTGGCCATGTACGCGTCGAAGGCCGCCGGCAGAAACCGCGTCACCTTCTTCACGCCCGCGCTCGCCGACCGGGTCGGCAAGTAGCCTCGACGGCGCGCGAAGAAGTTGCAGGGTGCCGGTCGCTCGTCGGACCATGCCGCGCGATCGGGGGTGCCATGCCGCTGTTTGCTTCGGATCCGTCGGACGCCTCGCTGTTCGACCTCGTCGGCGCCGCCGATCCCGCGGCACCACAGGGCTGGCAGCCGTGGAGCGCCCGACCCGAGGACGCGGATTTCCGCATCCTGGTGCTCGGCACCTCGATCTCCTGGGGCCAGGGCCTCGACCGCGCGGAGAAGTTCGCCCACCTCGTCGCC
The DNA here is from genome assembly GCA_016177705.1 of Deltaproteobacteria bacterium. GTDB lineage: Bacteria > Myxococcota > UBA727 > UBA727 > VGSZ01 > JACOUT01. The sequence continues at coordinate 94,745 of JACOUT010000022.1, read as the reverse complement.
CGCGCGTTCGCCAAAGACGGCAAGACGGTGCGGCCGGCGATCGTCTCCTACGCGCACAGCGGCGCATGCATCTGGCAGGCGCCGCCGCTCGGCCTCGATCGAGAGGCGCTCGCGCCGCACGCGCCGAGCACGTTCGCGGAGGCGCGCGACGCCTACCGTGCGGCGCGCCCGCGCCTGGCGCCGCCGCGTCGCAACGACGGCGAGGGGCTCGGCGAGTGCCCGTCGCGGCCCGCGCACCTGTGGCTGCAAGCGGCCGCCGCGGCGCGCCTGTTCGAGCGCGCGCGCGTGCGTCCCGATCTGATCCTGCTTGACGGCGGCGCCAATGACTTCGGCTTCATGTCCGTCGTCGCCCCGACGACGTCGCCGGCGGCGATCGCGCGGCGCATCGGCAACCTCAGTGGGTCGGTGCGGAACCTCATCCGCGCCATCGAGGCTGATCCGTGGTTGGCGGCGCCGCTCGTGGTGTCGGGCTACTACCAGGCCTTCACCAGCTCGTTCGACCTCGACAACCTGCCCGGCGGCGGCCCGGGCGGCTTCTTGCTCGCCGACACCTTCCGCTGTCTCGGCGTGGTGCCGGTGTTGAGCGGCCTGATCACGCCGGCGCTGGTGCGGCTCTGGGAGCGCAACGCCGCCGTGCTGCGGCGCTGTTTCAACGGCGAGGCGGGCTGGCAGGGCGGGCTCCTGCCCGCCGAGGTGCGGCAGACGGGCGCGAGGTTCGCGGACCCGTCGTTCGGCGTCGACGACGGCCTGCTGTCACCCGAGAGCAAGATCTGGGGCCCCGACGCCGACGGCAACCCGATCGACCACGCCTTCGACGACCGCGCCCGCTTCTGCCTGCCGACGCACCAGGACGCGCAGACCTACCTGGTGCACACCCGTGCCTCGTTCGGTCACCCGAACCCCGCGGGCGCGGAGCTGTACGCGCGCGCCATCGTCCGGGCGTGCGCGACGGTCTGAGCGGCCATCACATCATGCCGCCGCCCATCATGCCGCCGGCGGCCAGGCGGTCCTCGGTCTCGTCGAACAGCTCGAGCATCGCCTGGTGATGCTCGACGCACGCCTCGTGGAGCCCGTCGATGTCGACCTCCACGTCGATGCGCACGCGGTGGTCGTCGACGGCGATGCGCAGCCGACCGCGCATCTCGTCGACGTCGTCGTAGTCGTCGCGGTCGATGCGACCGGCCGCCATCATGTCGGCGCAGGCGTCGACCATGTCGTCGGTGAGCAGGTACACGTCGCCAACGTAGCGATCGGGCTCGTCGTCGGCGTCCTCGAGCGCGCCCCAGCCGGCGCAAGCGTCGGCGTGCTCTCGGTCGCGGTCACGCAGCTCCTCGAGGCTGCGCCGCGGGCGGTCGACGTCGACGTCCGGCTGCCACCACCCCATGCAGCCGGTGCTCGCGAGCACAACGACACCGGCAAGCTGGACCAGCGTACTGCGCGACATGCTTCCTCCCACCCTTCCATCAGGGCACCGCGAGCCGGATCCTGGCATGTCGAGTCACCGCACCACCACGAAGGAGAACGAGGCCGCCGCGCTCTGATCGCGGCCGTCCCTGCCTGCCTGCCACCACACACCGTCGAGCACCACCGAGACATCGCCGGCGCCGCCGCCGGGCGCAGCCTCGACCGTCAGGTCCACCTCGTCGGCGGGCCGGTCGTACTCGTCGAAGACGTCGAGCGACTGGCCGACACAGCCGAGCAAGACCAGCACACCCGCGTCGTCGGTGCCGTAACGCGCGCTGGTACCCGGCTGCAGCGCGACGTCGTCCGTGTGCAGGGTGACTTGCAGCATCACCGCACGGTCGTCTTGCAGCGACGCCCCGACGACCCGGAGCGTGCTCATCGCCGCGTAGGCGTGCAGCGGGTCGGCAGGCGCGTCGACCCAGGCGGGCCCAACCTGGCCGACCAGTCGGCCCTCGCGTACACCGGTGGCACGGGCCTCGAAGGGCGACGAGCGGTCGACTGCGCCGAGCGGCGCCTGGTCGACGCCGCAGCCGAGTGTCGGCGTTATCGCGGATGCGCAGGCGAACAGGACTCGCAGCATCGAAGCAGGCATGGCGACCTCCGCTCCGGTCACACGAGCAAGGGCGGTGCCGGCGGCGGCGGCCCGGCGGTGCCCCTGCCGGCCCACCCGGCGCCTCGCCTCCGTGTGGCTCGGCACCATCGCAGAGCGCTTGTGCTCGGCCGGTCGCAACCGCGGTCCGCGCCCCGGCGGCGGCATGGTGCGCCGGGGGCTCGACGGCGGCACGCCAATTGCGTTCGTCCGTGGCTCGACGTAGCTCGGCCGGGTCCTTGCGGGGGGGAACGATGACCTTACGAATCCTGGTTGCTGACGATGACCTCGACATGGTCGACGTCCTGTCGATGGCGCTCGAGAGCTTGGGGCACACCGCGGTCGCGACCACCAACGCGCGCAGCACGCTCGAGCAGCTCGCTGGCGGCGGCTTCGATGGCGTCCTGCTCGACCTCTCGATGCCGGACATGCCGTCGGAGCGCTTGGTGGCTGCAATCCTCGGCCTCGCCGATCGTCCTCCCATCGTGGTCTTTTCGGCGCGCGCGGAGCACGAGTCGCGCGTCATCGCGCAGCGACTCGGCGCCACCATACTGACCAAGCCGTGCGAGCTGAGCGATCTGCTCGACGCCATCGAGAGCAACTTCGCCGTCGCGACGGCCAACGCCCAGGCGCGCATCGGCGCAGGCGCCCGCTGATCAGACCTTCTCGCCGTTTCCCCCGCTGCCCACGATCGGCAGCGCGCTCTTGTCGCCCATCACGTCGGCGAAGAAGTCGTTGCCCTTGTCATCGACCACGACGAACGCGGGGAAGTCCTCCACCTCGATCTTCCACACCGCCTCCATGCCGAGCTCCGGGTACTCGAGCACCTCGACCTTCTTGATGTTGTTCTTGGCGAGGATCGCGGCCGGCCCGCCGATGCTGCCGAGGTAGAAGCCGCCGTGCTTCTTGCACGCCGCCGTCACCGCCGGCGAGCGATTGCCCTTCGCGAGCATCACCATCGAGCCGCCGGCGGCCTGGAAGGTGTCGACGTAAGCGTCCATGCGCCCCGCCGTCGTGGGACCAAAGGAGCCCGACGCGTAGCCCGCGGGGGTCTTGGCCGGGCCCGCGTAGTAGACCGCATGATCCTTGAAGTACTGCGGCAGCCCCTGCCCGGCGTCGAGGCGCTCCTTGAGCTTGGCGTGCGCGATGTCGCGGGCCACCACCAGCGGCCCCGACAGGGTCACGCGCGTCTTCACCGGCAGCTTGGACAGCGCCGCGCGGATCTCGCTCATGGGCTTGGTGAGGTCGATCTTGACGGCGATCGACGACAATTGCCCCGGCTGGACCTCGGGCAGGTGCTTGGCGGGGTCGCGCTCCAGCTCCTCGAGGAAGATGCCCGCGCTCGTGATCTTGCCCTTCGCCTGCCGGTCGGCCGAGCACGACACCGCGATCGCGACGGGACACGAGGCGCCATGGCGCGGCAAGCGGATCACGCGCACGTCGTGGCAAAAGTACTTGCCGCCGAACTGCGCACCGATGCCGCTCTGCTGCGCGAAGGCGAGCGTCTTCGCTTCCCACTCGAGGTCGCGGAAGGCGCGGCCCTTGGCGTTGCCCTCCGTCGGCAGCCCGTCGAGCCAGCGCGCGCTCGCGAGCTTGGCGGTCTTGAGCGTCTGCTCGGCCGAGAGCCCGCCGATGACGACGGCGAGGTGGTAGGGCGGGCACGCCGCGGTACCGAGCTTCTTCAGGTTGTCCTGCAGGAACCTTGTCAGGCTCGCGGGGTTCAACAGCGCCTTGGTCTCCTGGAACAGCAAGCTCTTGTTGGCCGAGCCACCGCCCTTGGCCATGAACAAGAAGTGATACTCGTCGCCGTCGACGGCGAACAGCTCGATCTGTGCCGGCAGGTTGTCGCCGGTGTTCTTCTCCTCGAACATCGTCAGCGCGGCGAGCTGCGAGTAGCGCAGGTTCGAGGTCTGGTAGGTGTCGTAGATGCCCGCCGCCAGCGCCTCCTCGTCGCCGCCGCCAGTGACGACGTATTGGCCCTTCTTGCCGAGCACGATGGCGGTGCCGGTGTCCTGGCACGAGGGGAGCACACCCGCGGCCGCGACGTTGGCGTTCTTCAGAAGCTCGAGCGCGACGAAGCGGTCGTTGGCCGAGGCCTCGGGGTCGACCACAATCTTGCCGAGCTGGGCCAGGTGGCCGGGGCGCAGGAAGTGCGCGATGTCTCGCATACCCTCTGCCGCCAGACGACGCAGCGCCGCGGGCTCGACCTCGAGGAAGCGGCTGCCGCGCGCCTCGAAGCTCGCGACGCCGTCGGCGCCGAGCGAGCGCCAGGGGGTGTCATCGTCGTGGGGCAGCGGGAACAGCTCTTGGTAGGAGAAGGGCATGACCTCGGGCTACCGCCCCCGAAACCGCCTTGCCAGGCCCCCCCCGGTGCCCTAGGAGATCAGCCGCACCGCCGGGAGGCGGCTTGAACGGCCCCCTGGGTCGAAGGACGAGCACGATGGCAACGACAGCTTGGATCGCGAAGGCCGGCCGCAAGGCAGAGATGGTGAAGCGCCACAAGGCGAAGCGTGACGCGCTGAAGGCCAAGATCATCGACCCCACGCTCGATCAGGACGAGAAGCGCGAGGCCGTGAACGCGCTCAACAAGATGCCCAAGAACGGCTCGCCCGTACGCATCCGTCGCCGCTGCGGCGCCACCGGCCACCCGCGCGCCAACTACCGCAAGTTCAACTTGAACCGCATCCGCTTCCGCAAGATGGCGCTCGAGGGCCTCCTGCCCGGCGTCACCAAGGCCTCCTGGTAGGGGCCTCCTGGTCATCCAAGCGAGCGGGACCGCCCGGTAGGGCGACCGCGATCGCTGACGAGGCCCGGCGCGCCAGCAATGGCCCCGCCGGGCCTTTTCGTTTCGTGATCGGCGACGCATAGCGTTGCTACTACTCGAGAAGAGAGGTCGCTCATGCCACGCGCGTACATCGCGGGGACCGGTCACTTCGCCCCCCCGAACGTCGTCACCAACCAAGACCTGGTCGACAAGTACAAGATCGACACCACCAACGAGTGGATCGTGCAGCGCACCGGCATCGAGGAGCGCCACTTCGCCGGCGAAGGCGTCGGGCCCTCGGATCTCGCCTACGAGGCGAGCCAGATGGCGCTCGCGCGCGCGGGCCTCACCGCTGCCGATGTCGACTTCATCGTCTTCGCCACGCTCTCGCCCGAGCACGCCTTCCCCGGCTCAGGCTGCTACCTGCAAGCAAGGCTCGGCATCCCCGGCGTGCCGGCGATGGATATCCGGAACCAGTGCTCGGGCTTCCTGTACGCGCTGGCCGCCGCCAAAGGGCTCGTCGAGACCGGCATGTCGAAGACCTGCTTGGTGGTGGGCGGCGAGCGCCACTCGAGTGGCCTCGACTTGACCACCGAGGGCCGCCAGATCGCCTGTCTGTTCGGCGACGGCGCCGGCGCTGTCGTGTTGCGCGCCACCAGCGACGAGGACTTCGAGAATGGCCGGGGCATCCGCTGGATGAACCTCGGCGCCGACGGCCGCTTCGCCGACGCGCTATCGCAGAAGGTCTGGGACAACCGCCACACGCCGTTCATCCCCAGGGATCCGGTCACAGGCAAGGGCATCGTCGAGAAGGAGAACCTGTGGTGCCAGATGGACGGCAAGCAGGTCTTCAAGAACGCCGTCGAGAAAATGATCCTGTCGGTGATGGGCATGTGCATGGAGAACAAGCTCGAGCCGAGCGACCTCGATCTGGTGGTGTGCCACCAGGCGAACCTGCGCATCAACGAGTACGTGCGCGATCAGCTCGGCCTGCCCGCCGAGAAGGTGCCGAACAACATCCAGCGCTACGGCAACACCACCGCCGCCACCATTCCCATCCTGCTCTCCGAGCTCGAGGCCGACGGGCGCCTCAAGCGCGGCATGAAGGTGGCGATGGTCGCGTTCGGCTCGGGCTTCACTTGGGGCTCGGCCTACGTGGTGTGGTGAAGAGCGTCGCTACTGCGCGCTCGGCAGGCCGAGGCGCCGACGCTCGGCGTCGTTGATGGTCTCGGCGAGCTCATCCTTCGCCGCCACATAGCGCGTCAGATCCGTCGCCGTCGGCCCGAGCACCAGCCCCGCGACCAGCCAGCCGAGGCCGCCGGCCGCCGCACCCGCAGCAGCGCCGATGCCGGCGCCGACCAGCCCCGCGCCGACCTCGCCGTTGCGTCCGCCAAGGTAGAGCCCGACCAGGAGTCCCGTGGGCGCGAGCCCGCCGAGTGACACGACGCCGGCGACGGTGGCATTGAAGCGCTTGCCCTCGATCTCCTCGAGCACGGCGACCGCGCCCGGCGCCTGCCGCTGCGACAGGGCGATGGCGCGCACGAGCGAGACCTTCTCGCCGAGCGCGCCGCGCACGAAGCCGTCCGACGTCGGCGACAGGCGCACCCGGTTCAGCTCCGCCTGCGCCGCCACCACGTCGAACGTCGCCGCCAGGGCCTCGCCGCCGTCCTCTGCGCGCGCTGGCCCCGCCACCTGCTCGACCACGTCGGGCCCGCGCTCCGTCGCCTTGGTGGCGAGCACCACCTCGCCGTCGCCGCGCAAGGTGGGCGCCTGCTGCCGCTCGGTGACGGTGGTGGCGAGCAGACGGGCGCTGTAGTCGATCGCCTCTCGCAGCGTCACGCTGCGGTCGCTGTCGCGGTCGGCCCAGCCGCGCGCCGCGCCGAGCACCAGGTACGAGAACGCCGGCCGGTCGTGGTGAGGCAGCGGGCCCGCGACCTGCTCGCTCGACGACAGCACGGTCACCGTGGCGGGCGACTGGCCCCGCCGCACTGGTAGCGTCGCCTGCGCGCCCGCCACCAGCGGACGCTGTGAGCCGTCGCTGGCGACGCCGGAGAAGCAGGCGTCGAACAGCGCGACCACGCGCGCACCTTTGGCGAGGCCCGTCGCGGCCGCGCGCAACAGCTCCGACTGCGGCAGCCCGCGATCGACGATGCTGCGTACGGTCGGCTGCACGTCGACGCCGAGCAAGAGCCCGTCGTTGCCCTCCGGGTGCGGCGCGCCGTGCCCGACGAACACGATCCACAGCGTGCCGCCCGGACCCACCCGTGCGCGCATCGCCGCCGTCTCCGTGAGCAGCGTCTCACGCGTGACGTCGGTGTCGCGCAACAGCCGCACCCGATCGGCGGGGACGCCGCGCGCCTCGATGAGCCAGCGATACCAGTCGGTCGCGTTCTCGGCGGCGCCCGGGATGGCCGGCAGCACGAACGGCTTGCTCACGCCCGCGACCACGGCCGCGTCGTTGCCGCCGAGCGCAAACGGCGTCACCGAGGTCGAGACCGACGGCCAGGCGGCGGCGGAAGCCAGCAGGAGCGGGATCAACGGGGTCATGGTTGCCGACAGGCGATGGGTGGCAGGTCCGGGCGCTGGTTGCTGAGTGTCTGTGAGAAGCCGTCGACCACGGAGGTGAGCGGGTCCCGCCCCGCGTAGAGCGCCTCGCGCACCCAGCAATCGAGCGGGCCGTCGCAGCGGCTGGTGTCCTTCGACAGCGACGTCAGGCAGCGCGAGGTGAAGGCGAGCAGCTCGTCGTGCGCGATGCGCTGCGCGCGCTCGGCCAGCTCGGCGCCGCTCGGCTCCACCAGCGGATCTTGCACCAGGCCGGCGCGCGGGAAGCCGGTGTGCTCGACGTCCTCGACGCGCACCACGCGCTGCGCGCTGAGCGGCGGGTCGGTGAAGCGCGCCACCGCGCACGCCGCCTGCACCTGCGACGGCAGCTCCCAGACGTGGTGCAGCTCCACGTAGTCGTAGACCGCCGTGTGGTCGATGCGCAGCACCGCGTCGGTGAAGCGGAGCTGGCGCTCCTTGTCGTCATGCGCGCTCTTCACCTCGCGCAGCGCGCGCTCCGCCGTGTCCTTGTAGGCGCACACCTCGTCGCGGCGCGAACGCTCGTCGCAGTCGTAGCAGTAGTCGGCGCGACGCACCGCCTCGTCCGCGGCGTCGCAGGCGTTCTTCGCCTCGTCGGCGGCGCGTTGCGTGGCGCGCACCTCGCCTGCCAGCTTGTCGACGGCGCGACGCAGCTCGACGTGCTGCGGGTTTGGCTGCTCCTCCACCCAGTCGACGTAGCGCACCGACTTCGGCACGCGGCGCGCGCTGTGCTCGACGCGGCCGAGATCGAAGCTGCCCGCGACGCGTATGGTGGTGGCGCCGGCGCGTTCCACGCACCGCACGGGCGCGCGCGCGGCGAGCGCGTTGCAGAGCGCCACCGCCACGTCGCCCCGGATGCCGTCGACGTCGAGAGCGATGTCGTGCCGGTGGCGCTGCACCACCGCCTGCCGCGCGCGCTCGACGGCGCCCGCCCGCGCGGCGCTCGGCGCGTAACACTGCGCCAGGCCGGCGCGCACCAGGCGATCGACCGCGGCCTCGCCATCGCCGGGGTCGAGCGTGCTGGCGAGCTCGGCGAGCGCCTCCCGTACCCGAGCGTGGTGCGCCTCGGTGCCGACCTCGTCCTCGGCGAGCGCGAGGCAGCGCGCCCGCAACATGGCGTCGTGGTAGGTCTTGGCCGGCAGCGCCCGGCAGCGCCCGACGTGCGCCGCGCTCGCCTCGTCGAGCAGCGCCTCCACCTGCCGGCGCAGCTCGGGCTCGCGCACTACCAGCCGGCGCGCGTCCGCGATCGACGACAGGCACGCGCGCAGGTCGTCGGTGCAGGCGCGCTTGGCCGTGAGCACCGTCTCCTCCACCACCTGGCGTCGCATGGTCTTGGCGCGGCTGCACGCATCCGACGCCGTGGCGTCCTGGTCGCAGGACTCGGTGAACGCGGTCGCCGCGTCGGCGTAGCGGCCGGTCGCGAGCGCATCCTCGGCGCGAACGTACGCCTGGCGCCACGGCGGCACGCAGCCGGCCAGCGCGACGAGCGCCACCACGCCGGCCGGTGCAGCAAGGAGCGCGCGCATCACAGCTCCACGAGCGACGAGATGACCCCGGCGGCGCCGAAGCCTGCCGCAGCCCTTCGGCGCTCGTCGCTGTAGCCGACGACGACGGCGCCGGCGCCGGCAGCGTGCGCCGCCGCTACGTCGCGTGGCGTGTCGCCCACCATGAGCGCGCGCGCAGGGGTCACGCGCAGCGCCGCGCAGGCGCGCTCCACCACGTCGGGGTGGGGCTTCGGCCGCATGCCGGGGTCGGTGCCCTGCACGTGCGCGAAGAAGCGCAACAGCCCCGCGGCGTCGAGCTGCGAGGCCGCGCGCGCGCTCGGCTTGGTGGTGCCGACCGCGAGCGGCAGGCCGCGAGCGGCGAGCGCGGCCAGGCCCGCCACCACGCCGGGCAACGGCGGCGGGAAACGGTCAGGGTGCTCGTCGTGGCGCTCGATATAGCGCGCGATGAAGTGGCGCAGCCGCGCGTCGTCGCCGTCGCCGACGAACAGCGCGTACAGCTCCTCGAGCGGCGCGCCCAGGTGATCGGCGATGGACAGCTCGGCAACGGTGACGCCGAGATCGTCGAGTGCCGACACGGCCGCCTGCACGATGGCGCGTTCGCTGTCGATCAGCGTGCCGTCGAGATCGAAGATGACGGCGTCGACGTCGAGGGCGAACGCGATCACGCGCGACGCCTGGCGAGGCGCGCCAGGCCGAACAGCGCAAGCAACACCGCCATCGCGGCCTGCGGGCCGGCGCCGCCGTCTGCCGAGCAGCCGCACACGGCCGCGCGACATTGGCCGGCGCGGTCGGTGACCACCACGTCGTCGATGCCGCCCTCGACGCGGCCGCCACCCTCGAAGGTGAAGCGCACCACCAGCTTCGGCGGGATGCCCTTGAGCGCCTCCTTCACGTTCACCGTGCCGATGCCCCACTCGTGCGCGGGCACCGCCTCCTCGGAGAAGCGCGTGAAGGTCTTGCCGCCGTCCTTGCTGACGTGCACCAACAGCCGACCCGCGCCCTCCTCCTCGGCGTCGAGCCAGAAGCCGTACTTGACCTCGGGGTCGACGGTGCCGGCCAAGTCGATCTCGGGCGAGGTCAGCGAGGTCGAGCCGTCGAGCTCGTCGTCCGCGCCAGTGACGAAGCAGCCGCGATCGGTGGGCGACAAGTCACGCTCGGGCGCGCGCTTCGACATGGTGCAGGACAGCGCCACGTTGACGTGCTCGAACGCGCCAGTGCCGTTGTCCTCGCCCTGCCCGTCCACCGCGAAGCCGTCGTCGCCGTCCTTGAAGGTGGCGGCGAACACCTCGCGCGTACCGGGGAAGATCTTGTAGCGCTCGCGCACGTCGGCGGCGTTGTCGGAGCGCAGGATGGTCTCGACGGTGAACGAAGTGCCGCACGGGTAGTCGTCGGCGAGCGCGATGGGCAGCTCGGTGTCGACGGTGGCGTCGACCGCGATGTCACCCACCGCCACCTCCTCGGCTTCGAGCGTGACGTAGTCGGCGCCGCTGCCCTTGACCGTGAGCAGCAAGCGCGCGTTCGCCACGGGGGCGACGTGCGCGATGCTGGCGACGCGCAGGTTCATGGTGGTGCCGGCCTCGACGACGTCGCCCGCCTCGGCGCGCACGTCGCCGCCCGACAGCTCGGCCTCGGGCTGCACGCACTCCTCGTCGAGCCCGGCGCACAGCGTCAGCGCGCGCGCCGTCCGGTCCGACCACCACGACTCCCAGGTGGCGATGACGGTCTCGAGATCGGCGACGTCGCCGCTCACAGCCGCCGCGGTCTGGCCGATGTTGGTGACCAGCACCACCGCCTGGCGCCACGCCTTCTGCGTGTGGTCGACGTCGGGGCAGCGGTTGCCCTCGGCGTTGACCACATCCTGGATGGTCAGGTCGACGCGCTCGCCAGTGGCGCCGAGGAAGATGCCGCTGTCCTGCATGAAGGCGACGCCGGGGAGCTGCAAGACCGCGTCGGCGGGGATGGCGTCGCCGTCGAGCCCCATCGAGTACGCACCCTCGTCGCGCTCGGTGAAGCGCGCGCCGTCGATGAAGAAGAACGGCTGCGCGCCCGCCACCGGCAAGGCGCCCATGGTGTACAGGTCGAGCGTCGAGTAGCGGTCCATGTCGTTGATGAGCGCGAACTCGTCGCCGTCTTGCTCCCAGTCCCAGCCGTCCATCACGCTCGCGTCGGTGTCGACCCAGGCGGCCCAGTGCGAGCCGTCGCGACCGATCAGCTTGGAGGAGACGTTGCCGGTGCGCGGGTCGACGAAGCGCAGCGACGAGCCCCAGCGGTGCGCGACCTCCTGGCCGAGCGTCGAGTACATCGCAGAGTCGTAGCTCTCGAGCGGGTGGGTGACGCCGTCGTAGTTGCGGTCCCACATGCGCCAGTAGTCGGCCGAGTTCATGAACACGAGGCCCTGCAAGCGCAGCCCGTCCGTGCTGTCGTAGACACAGCCTATGTCGCCCATGCCGTCACAGGGGCCGAGGCCCTCGACGTCCTGACGCAGCGGCATGTAGTAAGCGGCGACGTTCTGGTCCGAGAACGTCGTAAAGATGGTGACGAAGTCGTAGTTGTCTCCCAAGCGCGACAGCACGAGCTCGGCCACCGCGAACAGGCCGTCGTTGTGGTTGAAGCCGAGGCCGTTTTGCGTGTCCGACACCAGGCTGCTGGTCCCCTCGACGACGAGCACGTTGCCGCTCTGGGAGACCGCGAGCGCGGGGTTCGGCACCACGTCGGGCGCGCGCAGCGTCACCGCTCGCTCGCCAATACGCGCGCGCAGCTCCTCGAGCAGCGCATGCGGCAGGCGCGGCGTGGCCATCAGCTCGGCGTAGCCGCCGTCGAGCGGCAGCGAGGCCGAGGTCGGCACCAGGTGCTTCGGGTTCATCGGGTCGCGCGAGAAGTACGCGTTCGGCAGCGCGCGGCTCGCCGTGTCGTCTGCCTCGTCGGCGGCGCGCGCCGACTGGGCGTGGACGGCGACCGCGACGATAGTGGCGAGGAGCGCGGGCGCGACCTGGTGCTTGTGCATGGCTCTCCCAGAACGGATCAAGCTGGGCGGATCGAACAGGGCAGATCGAACGGCCGTCCGATCGTCCGCCTCCCGTAATTGGTGACGAGTCGTTCCGATACTGACTATGGGGATGATGTAGGCTGACATCCTACATATCGGTGATAGCGATCACAGCACCCTGAGCGCCTATCGCGTCTCGACGCGCTCCGACGCCACGAACCGGCCGTGCAGCAGGCGCGCCGCCTGCTCGGCCGACGCCCCGGCAGGCACCAGGAAGGTGACACGGAAGCTCGAGGTGGAGGCGCCGTGCACCGCGATCGCGTGCTCGTGCAGCAGGGCGAGCGCGGCCGCGATGACGCGACGATCCTCGAGGATGCCCTGCCCCACCAGCGAGACCGCGCCCACGTCGTCGCCGCGACCGAAGAGCGCGTCCGGCGCGAGCCCCGCGCACGCGCTCGCGAAGCCGTGCGCGTCCTCGGGCGGCACCAGGATCTCGACGCGGTCGTCGAGCGCCACGATCTGCCCCGAGGGCAGATGGTGCAGGTCGAGGAAGGCGAGCATGGCGGGCAGCGCGTCGCTGCGCCGGCCGATCAAGCGGTGCAGCAGCGTGCGGTGCGCGACGCCGCGCACGCCGCCGACCGGCGGCGGCGCGTCCTTGCGCACCACGGTGCCGGTACGCGCCTCGCCGTCGTGCGGCGTCTGCAGCGCGTAGATGGCGATGCCTTTGGCCTTGGCGAACTGCACGGCTTGGGCGTTCAACACCCTGGCCCCCGCCTCGGCCAGCTCCTGCATCTCCTCGTAGCTGAGCGCTTCGAGCTTGATGGTGTCCGGCACCACGCGCGGGTCGCTCGACCACACGCCGTCGACGTCGCTGTAGATCTCGCAGGTGGCGTCGAGCGCGGCCGCCATCGCCACCGCGGTGGTGTCGCTGCCGCCGCGGCCGAGCGTAGTGATCTCCTTCGCATAGGAGACGCCCTGAAAGCCGGCCAGCACCACTACCTTGCCCTCGGCCAGCGCGTCTTGCACCCGATAGGGCCGCACCTCGAGCACACGCGCGCCCGCATGTGTGGCGCTGGTGACGATGCCGGCCTGGCTGCCGGTGAGAGAGAGCGCCGGCACGCCGAGGTCGAGCAGCGCCATCGTGGTCAGCGCCGCCGAGGCGCGCTCACCGACGGTGAGCAGCATGTCGAGCTCGCGCCGGTTCGGCTCGGCCGCCACCTCGCGCGCCTGCGCGATCAGGCCGTCGGTGGTCTTGCCCATGGCGCTCACCACCACCACCACGCCGGCACCTTGATCGCGCCGGCGCTTCACCAGGGCGGCCACGCGCTTGATCTTGGCGACGTCGGCTACCGAGCTGCCACCGAACTTCATCACCACCATCTGCACGGCGACGGCAGCGCTCACGGCGGGCTCCCGCGCGTCTCGCCGTGGCCCAGCACGATGAACTTCCTGGCGCACAGCTCTTCGAGACCCATGGGCCCATAGGCGTGCAGCTTGGTGGTGGAGATGCCGAGCTCGGCGCCGAGCCCCAGCTCGCCGCCGTCGTTGAAGCGGGTGCTCGCGTTCACCAACACGCAGCTCGCGTCGACCTCGCGCAAGAAACGCATGGCCGCCGCGTAATCGTTGGTGACAATGGCCTCGGTGTGACGGCTGCCGTGCGCGCGCAGGAAGGCGAGCGCCTCGTCCATGCCGTCCACCACCTTGAGCGCGCACGTGAGCGACAGGAACTCGGTGTCGAAGTCTGCCGGGCCGGCCGGCGCCACCTGCGGCACGATCGCGCGCGTCTGGTCGCAGCCGACCAGCGAGACACGGTGCTTCCCCAGCTCCTCGACCAGGCGCGGCAGGAAGACGGGCGCCACCGCCTGATCGACCACCACACACTCCGTCGCGTTGCACACGCCCGGCCGCTGCACCTTGGCGTTGACCGCCACGCGCGTCGCCATCGCGAGGTCGGCGTGCGCGTGCACGTAGACGTGGCAGATGCCTTGGTAGTGCTGGATCACCGGCACGCGCGCGTGTTGGTTGACGGCATCAATGAGCGCAGTGCCGCCGCGCGGGATGGCGAGGTCGATGTCGCCGCTCCGGCGCAACAGCGCGTACAAGAGCTCACGATCGGGATCGTCGACGAACGGCGCGGCGTCGGCCGGCAAGCCGGCCTCGTTCAGCGCGTGGTGCAGGATGGCGGCGAGCGCGCGGTTGGTGGCGAGCGCCTCCTTGCCGCCGCGCAGCAGCACGGCGTTGCCGGCCTTGAGGCAGAGCGCGGCGGCGTCGAGCGTGACGTTCGGGCGGCTCTCGTAGACGATGAGCACGACGCCGAGCGGCACCTGCATGCGCCCGACCTGGATACCGCTCGGGCGCGGCGTGAGCGCGTCGATGCGCCCCACCGGATCGGGCAGGGCCGCGACCTCGCGCAGCGTGCGCGCCAGATCTGCAAGGCGCGCCTCGTCGAGGCGCAAGCGGTCGAGCAGCGGCGCCGCCAGGCCGCCGCCGCGCGCGAGGTCGAGGTCGGCCTGGTTCTCGGCGAGCACGCGCCGGCCCCGCTCGCCCAACAGCTCGTCGGCGGCGAGTAAGAGCGCGCGGTCCTTCGCCGCGGTCGTGGCCGCGGCCATGAGGGCGCTCGCGTCCTTGGCGCGGCGCGCCAGCACCGCGGCCCGCTCGTCGTGCGTCGCGACCTCGCTCATACATTGCAGATGCCATCGCCGACGCCATGCGACAACTTCCCTGACACAGGGGGCCGCATGCCGCCCCGTCTGCTACCCTGTGAAGGTGCGCCCTTCGGTGCCACTCGTCATGTCGGTGCTCGTGCTGTCGGCGCTCTCGGCGTGCCCGGAGCCGCTCGGCAAGCCGTGCAACGCCGACTACGAGTGCCCCGGGGGCGAAGAGTGCACCGAGGGCCGCTGCGCCACCATCGTGACGCCGAGCGAGGGCGAGGGTGAAGGTGAGGGCGAGGGCGAAGGTGAGGGTGAGGGTGAGGGTGGGGGCGAGGGCGAGGGCGAAGGTGAGGGCGAGGGAGAAGGTGAGGGCGAGGGAGAAGGTGAGGGCGAAGGCGAGGGAGAAGGTGAGGGCGAAGGCGAGGGTGAAGGTGAGGGCGAAGGCGAGGGTGAAGGCGAGGGCGAAGGTGAGGGTGAAGGCGAGGGCGAGGGCGAAGGAGAAGGTGAGGGCGAGGGCGAGGGCGACGTCGAGCTGGTCGCGAACGGGACCTTCGCGAACGGCAGCACCGACTGGACGCTGCAGAACCGCCCCGGTCCGCTGTGCACCGGCGCGCCGATCCCCTGCGACGCCGCCATCACCTTCGACGCCTCGAGCGGTGCCCTTGCCGGCGGCGTCTCGTCGGGCCCGTCGGCGCGCGTCGCGTTCCAGACGCTGACTCTGCCGACCTCGATCACCGCTGCCGTGTTCTCGCTCCACGTCGTGCAAGACCCGGGCAGCCCGCTCGACCCGCAGAACGTCACCATCATCGAGCAAGATCCGCTCGACACGAGCGGGGCCGGCGGCAACCAGAACGCGTTGCGCGTCGACCTGCTCGACCCCGCCACTGACCCGTTCACCGGCGCCATCCTGTTCGAGCTGGCGGCACCGACCGACGCCATCGATCTGACGCTGACCAACAACACCGCCGCGCTGCGTGCGTTTCTGCAGTCGCGCGCGGGAGGCACGGTGCGGCTGCGCATCGCGATCGTCGAGAGCACCTTCCCCTGGAACGCCACCCTCGACGACGTCTCGCTGGTGGTCACCCGGTAGCGTGGTTGGAGTCGCGGCCTCATGGTGCCGGCGTGTTTCCCTACCGCTCGGCTGGTGTCTCGTGCGCGCCGCTCCGCCGGCGACCTGGCACCATGCTCGGATGCGTGCGCCAACCGTCGTCGCCATCGTCGCCTGCTCGCTCGTCCTTGGCGCCTGCCGCCCCCGAGGCCCAGGAGGTGAGGGCGAGGGCGAAGGTGAAGGCGAGGGCGAAGGTGAAGGCGAGGGCGAGGAGCTGCCGATCGAGGCCGACGCCCTGATCGCCGCCTTCACGACCGGCGCGTCGGACGCCATCGCGCTCGGCGGCCCGCTGCGCCGCTCCACCGCGGACATGCACTCGAGCCCTGACGCCTACGGTGAGGCCGCGGTGCAGGACGCCGTCGACCGCGACGTGCGCCGCGACTCGATCGTGACCCCCGAGGGCTGCGCCACCTTCGATTGGCAAGGGCTCACGGCCACCGTGGTGTTCGCCCAGTGCACCTTCGAGACGACGCAGCTCGCGGTCGACGGCACGCTCGCGCTCGCGGCGGTGATCAACCCCGCGTCGCTGACGCTGTCCTTCACCGAGCTGACCGTCGAGTCCACCGAGAGCGGCACCAGCTCGAGCGTCGACGGCAGCGTGGTCATCGCAGCGCAGGGCGCGCGCCTCAGCCCCACGGTCACGCTCACCGCCGACCTGGCGATCACCACCAGCGGCGCCCTCGAGTCGCTGACGCTCGAGGGCGCCACGCTCACGGCCACGCTCACCAGCGTCACCCTCGACGGCGCCGGCACCATCGCCACGCCGCTGCTGTCCACGCCCTTCGACGCGAGCGCGGTCACCTGGCAGAACGGCGACTGCTATCCGTCGTCGGGCAGCGTGGCCTTCACCATCGACCTCGGCTTTGGGCCCATGCCGATCACGGCGACCTTCACGGCGGAGACGCCCACCACGGGCGTGGTCGAGACCGAGCCGCCGCTGCCGCCATCGAGGCAGCCGCTGTTGCCGCCGTGCCCCACTTGATGGCGGGCGCCGTTGGTGCGCGTCGGCGGCATTGGTGATCGGTCCGCGGATCCGATGGTCTGCTGGCCGCCACCCGTTGGGCGATGTTCCGCTGGCCGGTGCTTCGATGGTTTTCCGATCACGGGGAACTACCGGTTGCTCGGTGCATGAACGGAAATCGTTCACGTCGTGAGCTATCTCCGACGGCAGCGCGAGCGGCCAACGCCGCCCTTGAACACGCCATGCGCGTCATGCCCGTCGTCGTCACCGGCGCCCGCACGTCGGCGCGCGCACGGTCGTGCGGCCCTACGTACGTGTCGACGTCAGTCGAGGTGTGGTACCGAGCGCTGCGTTGTACATTCTTCGCAGGGCAACCGGGAGGACGGCGATGCGTTCTGCTACTAGCCTCCTTGCTGGTACTTGCCTCCTTCCGGCGGTTGCAGCGCTGTGTGGCTGTCCAGCGCCCGGGCTTTCGCTGCCCCCGCCCGCCGCCAAGGCCGACTTCGACGGGCTTGTCTCCAGGGCCGGCCCGGTTGCCCACGGAATCCTGTCCGCCGATCCTGCCAACCGGTGCGAAGCTGCCGCCCCGGACATGGTGTTCTGGGAGATACGCTCTGCAGTAGCGACGGTCGACTGGTCTGCTCCCTCCCGCCCAGTCGATGAGGCCCTGCCCGTATTGACCGCCATCAGGCCCCAGAACGAGAACCTCGGCGAGACGCCGGAGACCGGCTTCTTCGGTCTCTTTCTGTTTGACGTGACTGCCTGGCCAGACGAGGGGGACCCACCATGCTCGGTGACCTGTGCCGGCCGGCAGATCACCGACGCCTACGTCGTCTTGGCCAGCGTCGCGACCGACGAAGAGATCGCCAGCCTCGACATGACTCTCGATGAGGCGAAGGAGATCTTGATCGAGCGCACCGAACAGAGTGACCTGGAGCCACCAACCGTCATCAGCTGCCTCTCGCTCATGGAACGCGACGACTGACCTCCTGTGCTCGAGGGCGACCGGGAGGATGGCGCGCACATTCGGCCTGCATCTCCTCGATGAAAGCGCGGCGGGAGGGTGGGGCAGCGCGGCGCCCTACAGCAGCACCAGATCGTCCCGGTGGATCAGCTCGTCCGGCAGCGCCGCCACCACCGCCTGCGCCTCCGCCGTCTTCATGCCCGCCACGCGCCGCGCGTCCTCGGCGTTCAAGCGCACCAGCCCGCGCGCGAACGGCGCGCGATCACCCGCGCGCGCCACGTCGACGGGATCGCCCGGCTGGAAGCTGCCGGTCACCTCGCGCACGCCCGCGAACAGCAGGCTCGCGTGCTTTCTGAGCGCGCGCTCGGCGCCCTCGTCGACGTAGAGCGTGCCGCGCGGCCGCAGCGTGGTCGAGATCCAGCGCTTGCGCGCGCTCTCCTTGGCCCCCGCGGGCGCGCGCAGCAGCGTGCCCAGGTCCTCGCCGGCGAACACCTTGACCAGCACGTCGTCGACGTCGCCGGGCGCGATGACGGTGCCGGCGCCGTGGCGCCCCGCGTTCTCGGCCGCGGTCAGCTTGGTGACCATGCCGCCGGTGCCGAGCGCTGCGGGCGGCCCGGCGAGCGCGCGCACGCGATCGTCGATGACCTCGACCTCGGGGATGCGCGTCGCCGTCGGGTCGAGGCTGGGATCGGCGGTGAACAGCCCGGCCGCGCCCGTCAGCAGCACCACCACCTCGCCGTCGATGAGGCCGCACACCTCGGCGGCCAAGGTGTCGTTGTCGCCGAGCTTGATCTCGTCGACGCTGACGCTGTCGTTCTCGTTGACGATGGGGATGACGCCCGCCTCGAGCAGGCGCCGCATGGCGCTCTTGGCGTTGAGATAGCGACGCCGCTCACGCAGATCGCCGTGCGTCAGCAGCACCTGCGCGACCTCGAGCCTGTGCGCAGCGAACGCCTCGCCCCAGCGCCACATCAAGCGCGACTGTCCGGCCGCCGCCGCCGCTTGCAGGCTCGGCAGGTCGCGCGGCCGCGACGAGAGCCCGAGCGGCACAAGCCCGAGCGCGATGGCGCCCGACGACACCACCGCCACCTCGAGCCCGCGCCCACGCAGCGCCGCCACCTGCGCTGCCAGCCTGGCGAAGGCGTCCGGTGACTTGGCGAGCAAGGCCGAGCCGACCTTGACGACCACTCGCCGGGCCGCGGTGAGCTCGTCGCGCGCGCCCATGGGCTACTCCGGGTCGGCGTCGTCGGGCAGCTCGCCTGCTTTGCCCGACTTCTTGCCGCCACCCTTGGTGACGCTGCCGCCCGGCCCCGCGTCACGCGGCAGCGGGTCGACGGCGCCGCCCTCCTCGAGCAGCTCGCGCACGTGCACCGGCATCTTCTGCCGCCGCACCTCTTCGATGGCGTCCTTGGGCATCGGCACCTGATGGTTCTTGCCGATGTCGCTGATGCGCTGCTCGAGCTTGACGGCGAGCTGCGCCGGATCGGGCGCGTCGCCCACCACCAGCTTGCCGTCGAAGCGCACGTAGCTCGGCACCGCGGTGGCGGCGTCGATCCACAGCTCGCCCGCGCCGCCCGCGGGCTTGGCGCGCTCGCGCCACTTGGCCATGCGGTCGCGCATGCGCGTGCGCTTGACCTCGGCCGGCTCCTCGGCGGGCCCGCCGTCGGGCCCCACCGGCAACGGCGGCTCCTTGGCGCCCGCCGCGCGCGCCTCGGCGCCCCGGTCGGCCACCGTCAGGCGGTACTTGATCACCTCGCGGCCGTCTTGCCGGCCGTCGCCGATCTTCTCCACCTTGAGCGCGTGCTTGAACAGGTCGTAGAAGCTCTTCCACACCGCGAGCGCGTCGGAGCGGTAGGCGTGGCGCTCGCCGTCGGGGTCGCGGCTCATGCGCCACTTGCCGTTGTTGTTCTTCAGAAAGAAGATCTCGTTGACGTAGGCGAGGCGCTGCTCGCTGCCGTCGCCGGTCACCACCTCGACCGCGAAGTCGCCGTCGCCGCCGTCCGCGCGCGGCGGCCCCTGCACCACGCGCGTCTTCTCCGCCGAGCGCATGGCCGGTTGCTCGCCGCGCCCGAAGGTCAGGTTGCCCTCCGCGGTGAAGCCGAAGGACGTGAGGCGCGCCGCCATCTCGCCGCCGTCCATACGCATGATGCGGTCGAGGACCTTCGGATCGGTCAGCTCGTCCACCGCGAGCTTTTCGGCGGCTGCCTGCACCGAAGGATCGGGCGGCGGCGGCTCCGACATGCGCTTCTTGGCGTCGACGTTCTCGGGCCGCTGGCAGGTGCACGCGGGCGCCAGCGGTGCCAAGGCCAGCGAGACGACGAGGACGGTGCGAGATGCGCGCATGGGCCTCACAAGAACGCGCCAAAGCGGCGGTGCCTTCCGCGATAGCAGACCGACGTCGCCGATTCGAGTGCCTTTGGCGTGCTGCTACTCGCCGAACGCGACGTCGCTCTTGAGCGTCACCACCTGCGGCTGCAGCAGCACGAACGCGGCGCCGCCGGCGGCGGCGGCAGCAACCAGCACGACGCCGGCGCCGATGCCGACGCCGAGCCAGGGGAAGCCGCCCTGCTCCACCTCGTCGGGCGGCGGCGGGGGCGGCGCCTCCTGCTCGACCGCGGACACAAGGAGCACCGCCACCTCGCCGGCCGCCTTGTCGTACGCGGTCACGGTGACGTCGACCTCGGCGGGCAGCTCGAGCTGCAACAGCGGGGCCGCGCGCACCGGGCTAGCCGACGAGCCGGCGGCACCGCGCCAGGCGACCTTGTGGGCCAGCTCGAGCTCGTCGGTGATCTTGAGCTTGACGATGCGCGTGCCGCCATCAACCTGCTGATCGGCGACGGCGAGCGACAGCGGCGCCACGCCGCCGAAGCTGCCCTTGGCCTCGCGGAACGACGACGTGAAGCGCGGCGACAGCCCGTCCTGCAGCTTGGCCGTCCAGTCGACCGCAAGCATGCGCTTGAAGGCCTCGCGCGCCGCGTCGGTGTCGCCGAGCGCCGCTTGGCACAGGCCGAGCAAGCGCCACGCGTCGAGCCGCGCGGCCCGGTCGGCCGGCTCCTCGAGCGCGCGCTGCGCCTCGTCCCTGCACTTGCCGTACTCCACCGCCGTGTAGGCGCGCTGCGCCGCCGCCAGGGGCGCCTCGGCCGCCGCCGGCGCGGCGGCGAGCGCGACCAGCAGGAGGGCGAGCGGGCGCATGGCGAGCAGCATGCCTCCACCGCCGGCGCGCTCGCCAATTCTCGAGGCGGCGCCCGGCGACGCTTGGCACCATGGCGCTTTTGACACGGGCCACGGCCGGCACCAGAATCGCCATTGTCGTCGAGCCTTGGCATGGCGATCGGGGAGCCGCGGTCCGTGGAGCACGCAGAGGTCGACCGGCTGGTGATGAAGCCGACCGCGCGGCGGCGGCTCGGCAAATACGTGCTGCTCGGGCGCCTCGGCCACGGCGGCATGGGCAAGATCTACCTGGCCTATGCGCCGGGGCCCGCCGGCATCGAGAAGCTGCTCGTGGTCAAGCGGCTGCACAGCCACCTGACCAACGACCCGGTGTTGGTCAACAGCTTCCTCGACGAGGCGCGCCTGTCGATGGCGCTCAACCACCCGCACATCGTCTCCACCTTCGACGTCGGCGACGTCGAAGGCCGCTACTTCATGGTGATGGAGTACATCGAGGGTCAGAACCTCGGCGTAGTGCTGCGCACCGCCAAGCGCACCGGTCACTATCCGGCGAGCAGCCTGTGGGCCGGCCTGTTCCTCGACGTGCTCGACGGCCTGCACGCGGCGCACATCGCGCGCGACGCGCGCGGCAGACCGCTGCACATCATCCACCGCGACGTCAGCCCGCAGAACATCCTCATCACCTACGAGGGCGTGCCCAAGCTGGTCGACTTCGGCATCGCCAAGGCGGCGCAGCGCGTCTCCGAGACCGACGCTGGCGTGCTCAAGGGCAAGTACGCCTACATGAGCCCGGAGCAGGTGCGTGGCGAGCCGCTCGACCCGAGGAGCGACGTGTTCGCCGCCGGCATCGTCTTGTGGGAGATGCTGGCCGGCCGCCGCCTGTATAAGGCCGACACCATCGTGCGCTCCGTCGAGCGCATCCTGACCGAGGCGCCCATCTCGCCGGTGCGGGTCAACGCCGAGTGCAACCCCGAGATCGCGCAGGTGGCGTTCCGCGCGCTGCAAAAGGACCGCGAGCAACGCTTCGCCTCGGCGGCGGCCTTCAAGGAGGCGCTCGAAGACGCCGTGCGCAGGAGCGGCGCGCACGTGCGGCGCTCCGACACGCGCGAGCTGATGCAGCAGCTCTTTCACGACGTCATCGAGAAGCAGCGCGCCGTGCTCGAGGCCTGCCTCGCGGCCGGCGACGCGCAGCCAGTCATCGGCGACGACGACGAAGAGCCGAACGTCAGCTCGCGACCCGGCGCCGACTCGGAGAGCGACGTCTCGTTACAGGGCAGCCGCCGCGAGGAGGCGACCACGCCCTCGGCCGCGCGCAACTCGCCGCTCGTCACCGGCGACAACGAGGGCGATCGCGAGCGCGCGCACACGAGCTTGCAGCGCAGGAAGAGCCGCACCGGCGGCGATGCCGGCCTGGTCGCCGACGATGCCGCACGCGCCGTCGAGCCGCCGCCCGCCTCGTCGTCCTCGCCGGCGACGGCGTCGGTGGCGCCGGTGCGCCGCGCGCAGGCGGCGGCCTTCTCGCCCATCGAGGCCACCGCCACGCAGCCGACCAGCCCCGGCAGGCCGCGGCGCATCTGGCCCTGGGCGGTTGCTGCGCTGCTGGTCGCCGCCATCGGCGGCGGGCTCGGCGTCACCTTCGCGCGAGCGCGCGCGGCGCAGGACGAGCCGGTGGTGGTGGCCGACCCGGCGTCGCCGCCGCAGGTGGCGCCGACGCCGACGCCGCCGACCCCGGCGCCGACTGCGCCTGAACCGCAGCAGCCGGAGCCGACCGAGCCCGCGGCGGCCGCCACGGACGCCGGCGTCGCCGTGGCCTTGAACGCTGCTGACGCCGGCGCGGCGGCGAGCGAGCCGGCCGACACGGAGCCCGTCAAGCCGCGCGTCACGCCGCGCGAGCAGAAGCGTCCGCCGCGCAACGTCGAGCGCCCGCCGCCCAAGGAGCGCGAGACCGCGGCCGTCGACAAGCCACCAGACGATCCCGCGCCCGGCGCTACCGGCACACTGTCGCTCGACACCGTGCCGTGGACCACGGTCTACCTGGGCGGCAAGAAGCTCGGCGAGACGCCGCTCGTCAACGTCACCGTGCCGGCCGGCAACCTCGAGCTCCTGCTCGTCAACCCGGAGGCAGGCATCAAGGAGAGCTACCAGACCAAGGTGAAGGCCGGCGCGCCTACTAAGGTGCGGCTCGACTTGAACTGACGGGAATTCCTCCGCGCCACCGATCGAGCGCTACACTCGCCCCATGTTCGCCAGGCTGGCCGCCCTCGTGATCGCCGCGCTCGCGCTCGCGGGCTGCCCCGAGGAGCGCCCCTCGCCGCTCGTGCCCATCAAGATCGGCGTGTTGAGCCCGCTGTCGGGCGCGCTCGCGGGCCTCGGGCCCGCCTGGGAAGACGCCGCGCGCCTGGCCGCAGAGGAGGTGAACGCCGGCGGCGGCATCTATGACGGCCGCCCGCTCGAGCTGGTCTTTCGCGACTCGGCGACGAGCGCGGCCACCGCGGTCACCGCCGCCCAAGAGCTGGTCGCCGAAGGTGTGGTCGGCATCATCGGTCCCGGCACCTCGGGCGAGAGCGGCCAGGTGCTCGCGCAGGTGATGGAGCCCGCCGGCCTGCCGATGATCTCCTGCTGCGCCACCGCCGCCGACCTGACGGCACAGAACCCGCCGAATGGTGGCTTCTTTTTTCGCACCACGCCGTCCGACAACCTGCAGGGCACGGCGCTCGCCTACCTCGCCAAGAACGGCTTCACCGCCCGCGACCTCGACCCCTGCCCTACCACCGCCTTCGTCCACCGAAATGACGCCTACGGCGAGGGCTTCTTCTCGGTGTTCAGCGAGCAGTACGTCGGCCAGCCCGTCGAGGGCACCGCCGAGCTCGGCACGCTCATCGGCACCGTGGCCGGCGCGCCCATCACTTACGGCACCCCCGACGCCGAGGCGAGCCTGGCCGAGCTCGAAGCCGCCGCCGACGCGCTCGTCAACGCCATCGGCGACGACCTGATCGACGACGTCAACCCGAACCTGTGCGTGGTCGTGATCAGCTTCGACACCGACGGCGGGCCGGTGGTGGCGCGTATCCACGAGGGCCTGCAAGACCTGATCGCGACCAGGCCCGCGCCGTTTGCGCTCGACTACACCTTCCTGGTGGGCGACGGCGCCAACTCGAGCGCGTTCGCGGCCTCGGTCGGCGTCGACGTGCCCCTGGTCGGCACCGTGCCCTACCACGCCGACAACCAGGCCTACGCGCGCTTCTCCAAGGCCTACCGCGCGCGCTACCAGCTCGACACCGAGCCCATCGCCTTCTCCTCGCAGAGCTACGACGCGCTCTTCTTGATGGCGCTCGCCGTCACCAAGGCGCGCTCGACCACGGGCACCGACATCAGGAACGCGCTGTTCGCCGTCTCGGGCGCCAACGACGGCGACGCGCGCTTCGAGGGCAAGTTCTTCGGCGAGGTGGCCGCCGCCATCCTGAACGGCGAGGAGGTCGACTACGTCGGCCCCTCGGGCGAGGCCACCTTCGATCCCTTCGGCGACGTGGTCGGCGACTACGTGCTCTGGCAGATCGAGAGCGACGGCGCCGGCGGCTTCCGCGTCGTCGAGCGTGAGGCATTGAAGGCGGCGGACTTCAGCGGCTGACCGGCCGGGGGGGTCAGACTCTGCGCTTGGGCCCGAGGCTGCCGCCCTTGACGGTGCCCTCGGGCGCCTTCTCGCCCAGCTTGGGTGCGTTCGCCTTCACGTCGGCGCCCGTGGCCGCCAGGCTGCCCTTGCGCGCAGCCTCGTTCTTCTTGGCCATGGCCTTCTTGGCTTCTTCCTGGCGCTTGACCAGGTCGTACTTGATGACCGTGTCGTTGGCCAGGTTGAGGATGTCGTAGGCGACCGGGCCGGCCTTCTTGCTGTCGAGGTAGTTGGCGACGGCGATCAGCCCGTGCGTGGCCCAGCCGATGCTGCCGTCCTTCTCGCACTCGACGAGCAGGTCTTGCAGGTACTTGATCGCTTCGGGCTGGAGCTTCTGCCGCCAAGGCTTGCCCTCGTCGGTGGTGCACAGCTCCAGCGCGGTCTTGATGATCGGGTGGCCCTGGTGCTTCTCGAGCAGGGCGTCGAACTGCGCGTTCAGGTCGTCGAGCTCTGCCTGTTGCGCGGGTGTCGCTTTCACGTCGGACACGAAGGCCTCCTGCGGGTGCAGGAGGCTTCGTTAGCACGGCCGAGGTCGCGCGCCGAGGCGGCGATCAGGTGAACCAGCCGTCCTTGCCGGTCCAGCCGTTCGAATTGGCGATGGCGCCGTGGGCGAAGGCGGTGACCGGGTTGCCGTCGAGCGCCAGGCTGACGCCGGCGTTGACCGCGTTCTTGACCGTGCCGCCGATCAGCGTGCCGGCAGCGCCGAGGAAGTTGCCCTTGAGCAGCTCCGAGCCGGCCGACAGCACCGTCTTCGCCTGGGCGATGATGGCGTTGATGCCGGTCTTGAAGATGTTGAGCGGGGCCGAGACAGCGCGGATGGCGCCGTTGAAGATGCGACCGATGAAGCTCATGGAACTCACCTCGGGTGTGGAGCAGGTTATCGTACACGGTCGCCCGGGGTTGCGTGGGGTCGGTCGCATTGCCGAGATCTCTGACCATGACGCAGGCCGCCACGTCCAACCGGCTGCACCACGGGACTTGGGGAGTCGGCCGAACGGTTGCTATACGCGCCCGATGCCTTGCTTGCGCCCCCTCGTCCCCCTCCTGTTGGCGCTCGCGGCCGCCGCCTGCGAGCTGCCGACGCCGAACGCCCCCGCCGAGCGCATCGGTGAGCTGCCGCGTTGGGGCGAGGGCTTCGCCATGCCGAAGGCGGCGCCGGCCTCGGCGCTCGGCGGCGGCGGGGGCGGCGACGGCACGGCGCCGGTCAAGCCGGGCGACACGGGCGATTGGACCGGCGGCGATGCCACGCTCGGCAAGGGCGTCTACGTCGCCATGTGCGCGCGCTGTCACGGTGACCTCGGCGAGGGCGGCGCCATGCCCGACGGCAAGCAGGTAGCCGCGTTGGCCGACACCGCCTGGCAGACCAAGGTGAGCGATCGCGAGATCGCGCGCACCATCGTGCTCGGCAAGGACGCGATGCCGAGCTTCATGGGCGAGCTCGATCGGCCCAAGCTCGCGGGCGTGGTCGCGTACATCCGCACGCTGAAGAAGTGATTCCCGCCGTGTGGCGGCAGTGTGGCTCCGTCAGAACGACGGCAGCGACACGAGCGCCTGCTGCGGGAACTGCAGGATCGCCAGCACCGAGCCGGTGATGAGCCCGATGGCAGCACCTGCGGCGACATCGAGCGGGTAGTGCACGCCCAGGTACATGCGCCCGTAGCCGACCACCATCGCCATCAACAGTAGCGGCAGCGCGAGCCAGGGCACCGCGCCGAACATGGCGATGGCGAGCGAGAAGGCCGCCGCCGTGTGGCCCGACGGGAACGAATAACGATCGGGTGGCACGCTGGCGTGCAGCTCGTTGTTCGGGCGGCTGCGCCGCACGGCGCGCTTGACGGCGTACGCGAGCAGCGAGGTGGCGGCGAGCGCCACGCCGGCGCGGTTGGCGACGTCGACGAGCGCCGGGTGAAACAGCGCCACCGCCACCGCCATGATCACCATGTCGGGGTCGTAGAGGCGGCAGGCGCTACGCAACAGAAAGGTCGCGCGCGCGCGGCGGCTCTGCACCAGGCGCCGCAGCAGGCGCTGGTCGAACGCGATCAGGCGGGCGAAGCGCGAGAGCTTCACCGGCTCGCTCTCGAAGGTGTGCAGGCTCTCGGCAGCGATCGACATGGCAACGCTCGGCGTGTGAAGGGCGTGTGCGACGACACGCGATCGGTGCTTGTCGCAAGAGTGATGCCGTGTGCCGTGGTGGAGGGGCCGGAGCCTGGGTGCCGTGGGCGCGAGCCGGGTGGGGAGCGGGGCATGCCTGCCGCCATTCTGCCTTCCGGCGCCGGCGCTGTCGCGTCATACCCTCACCTTGAGACTCGAACCGTGAGACCCACACCGTGAGCGCGCCGCTCCCCCTGCCCGGCCTGCACGAGCCCTTCCCGGTGAGCGCGCCGCTCGCCGCGCTGGTGGACGCGCTGGTCGCGGCCGGCGCGCGGCCGCTCGCCGTCGGCGGCGCGGTGCGCGACCACCTGCGCGGCCTGCCGCCCAAGGACGTCGACCTCGAGGTCTACGGCGTGCCGCTCGCCACCGTCGAGCGGGCGCTCTCGCACTTCACGGTGCACGCCGTGGGGCGCGCCTTCGGCGTGCTCAAGGTCGACGTCGAGGCAGGCGGCGCGCGCGAGTGCTTCGACGTGGCGCTGCCGCGGCGCGAGTCGAAGCGCGGCCAGGGCCACAAGGGCTTCGTCGTCGAGAGCGACCCCGGCATGACCCCCGCCGAGTCGGCGCTGCGCCGCGACTTCACCGTCAACGCCATCGGCGTACAGCTTGGCGCACAGCTCGGCGCACACCTCGGCGGTGAGGGCCCGGGCGCGCTCGTCGATCCCACCGGCGGCGTCGCCGACCTGCAGGCCGGCGTGCTCAGGCACGTCTCGCCCGCCTTCGACGAGGATCCGCTGCGCGTGCTGCGCGCCGCGCAATTCGCCGCGCGCTTCTGCTTCGAGGTGGCAGAGGAGACGGTGCTGCGCTGCCGCGCGCTCGAGGGCGAGCTCGGCACCTTGCCGAAGGAGCGCGTCTGGGCCGAGCTCGAGAAGCTCTTGCTGCGCGGCGTCTGGCCGAGCGCGGGGCTCTTCGTGCTCGAGCAGACCCACGCGCTGCGCGCGCTCTTCCCCGAGGTGGCGGCGCTGCTCGGTTGCGCGCAGGAGCCCGAGTGGCACCCCGAGGGCGACGTGTGGACGCACACGCTCTTGGTCGTCGACGAGGCCGCGCGCCTGGCGCGACAGGACCGGCTCGACGACGGCGAGACGCTGCGGCTCGTCTTGGCCGCGCTCTGTCACGACCTCGGCAAGCCGGCCACCACCGCCTTCGAGGACGGCCGGCTGCGCTCGAAGGACCACGAGTCGCAGGGCGAGGCGCCCACGCGCGCGCTCTTGTCCCGCTGCGGCGCGCCCCACGACGTCATCGACGACGTGGTGGCGCTGGTTCGGGAGCACCTGAAGCCCTTCCACCTGTTCAAGGACCAGGCCTCGGACGCCGCCGTGCGCCGCCTGGCGCTGCGCGTGCCGCTGCCGCGCGTGGTGCGCCTGGCTCGCGCCGACCACCTCGGCCGCACCACCGACGACGCGCTCGCCAAGGACGATCCGGCGGGCGAGTGGCTGCTCGGGCGCGCGGCCGCGCTCGCCATCGCCGACGGCGCGCCCAAGCCCATCCTGCTCGGCCGGCACCTGTTGGCGCACGGCCTCACTGCCGGCCCGGCCATGGGCGCGCTGCTCAAGGAGGCCTTCGAGGCGCAGCTCGACGGGCGCTTCGCGGACGAGGCGGGCGCGCTCGCCTGGCTCCTGGCGCGCCTGGGAGCGCGCACGTGAAGGGCCGGCGCGTGCTCGCGCTGCTGGCGCTCGCCTGCCTGCCGCTCGCCTGCGAGGTGCGCGCGTGCCTGGCGCAGGGCGACCTGTTCGCGGTGCTGCGGCCCGGCCTGATCGAGGAGTGCTGCCTATGCCTGGCGCGCCGCGGCACCGTGTACCCGGGCGCGTCGTGCGCGGAGGCCGTCATCGGCGCCGACGGCGGCGTGGTGGTGCCGGGCGGCGCGCCCATGATCCCGCTCGACGCCGGCTTCTCGGGCGACGACCTCGACGACGTGCTCGACGAGGGCGTCGATGGCGGCGTGGGTGAGATCCCGTGCCTGTGCCAGGGCAACGCCGGCACCTGCCAGACGGCGCTTTCGCAGGGCACCAGCATCGTCGTCACGGGCGCGTGTTTCACCCAGGGCTCGGAGCTGGTCACCGAGGCGCCCTGCGAGGCCGCCTGCGCCGGCGTGCTCACCTTCGATCCGCTGGCGACGCAGTAGCGCCGATCGTCGAGACGTGATCCAGAGCGCATTCCAGACGCGCATTCGAGGTGCTACGCGCGTCGTCGATGGTCGCACCATCCAAGCCCCTGCTCGAGGGATCGAGGAGGAACCTGGGCGCGCTGGTCGAGCTGCACGAGGAGCTCGCGCAGGGCGGCGGCGTCATCGTGGTGGGCGGCCCCCGCGGCGTCGGTAAGGCGCTGGTGCTCGGCGAGCTGCGCCGCGAGCTGGCGGGCCGCGGACGGCTCGTGCTGTTCGGCCGCGCCGAGCAGGCCTCCACCCACCCCTACGCCGCGCTGCGCGAGCCGGCGGCGCAGGCGCTCGCCTTTCTTGAAGCACGCGGCGCCGCCGAGGAGTTCCTCGAGACGCACGCGCGTGCCGTCTCCGTGCTGCTGCCGCACCTTTCGGGATTCGCGCGTTCCTCGTCGCGCGGGGCGCCGCGCGCGCGCGACAAGGCGGCCTTCTTCGAGGCGCTGCGCGGCTTTTTTGCGGAGCTGTCGCACCTGCAGCCGCTCACGCTCATCCTGAGCGACCTGCACGCCGGCGACGACGACACGCGCGACGCGGTGCGCTTCCTGGCGCAGCACCTGTTCAACCCCGAGCCGGGCGCCGAGCCGGTGGAGGGCTTCTCGGGCGTCCTGGTGTGCGGCACGCGCACCGACGACGAGGCCACGCAGGCGACGGCGCGCGCGCTCGGCGGCGAGCGGCGCGGGCGCCTGCTCGAGGTCGGCGGGCTGTCGCGCGATCAGCTCCTCGAGTACCTGCGCCAGCACCCGCTGCTCGATCGGCTGCTGGCGTCGTCGCGCGGCCGGCCCGAGGACCTGGACGAGCTGCTCGAGAGCCTGCCGCGCGACACCGACGCGCTGTTGTTGCAGCGCGTGCATGCGCTCGAGCCGACCGCGCGCCGCGCGCTGCACGCGCTCGCCGTGCTCGGACGGCCCACCAGCCCCGACCTGGTTGCAGGCGTGCTCGGCGCGCCCGTTGCCGACGTCGCGCACGCGCTCGGTCAGCTCGTCGAGCAGCGCATCCTGGCGCGCCGGCTGCAAAACGGTGAGCTGCTGTTCGGCTTCGCGCGCCCGCACCACCAGGAAGTGCTGACGCATCACCTGCCGGAGAACGAGCGCGCCGCGCTGCACCACGCGGCGGCGACGGCGCTCGAGGCGCGCGGCCACGACCCGGCCGATCCGCTGCTCGCCTTCCACTTCCTGCTCGGCAACCAGCCGGAGCGCGGCGTGCGGTCGGCGCTCGCCGCCTGCGAGCGGCTGTTGCTCACCTTCGCCTACGGTACCGCCGTCGACTTGGCAACGCGCGCGCTGCCGGGCGCCGCGCCCGAGGAGCGCTTCGAGCTGCTCGGGCACCTGGTCGAGGCGCAGCGCCTGCGCGGCGAGCTGCGCGCCGCGTTGGCCGCCGCCGAGGAGATGCGCGCGCTCGCCGACGACAAGCAGCGGCCGCACGTGTTGCGCCGCATCGGCGAGCTGTTGGCCGCGCGCGGCGATCACCGCGCCGCGCTCGACGCGCTCGAGGAGGCGCTCGGCGCGCTCGCCGCCCTGCCCGACGAGAGCGAGGCCCTGCCCGAGCGCGCGCTGGTGCTCGCCGCCATGGCCGAGGTGGCCTACGCGCAGGGCGACCTCGAGAGCGCGCAGCGCTTCGCCGACGACGCGCTCGGCGCCGGCCCGCAGGCGCCCATGGCGTTCCACCTACGCGTGGCCAACACGCTCGCCAAGGTGAGCTTCGCGCGCGAGCGCTTCGAGGACGCCGAGGCGCGCTTCTTGAGCAACCTGCGCCTGGCCGAGGAAAACGGCCTCGATCACGAGGCGGTGCTGGCGCGCATGAACGCAGGCCTGGCCAAGCACCGCCGCGGCCATGCCGACGAGGCGCGCGACATGCTCGAGCGCGCGCTGTCCTCCGCGCGCGCCATCGGCGACCTGCACAACGAGGCGTTCGCGCTGTTGAACCTCGGCACCATCTACCAGCGCACCGACGAGACCGGCCGCGCGCTCGACAGCTACCGCGCGGCGCTGGTGCGCTTCTCGCGGCTGGGCAACCGCGCCGAGGTGCGGCGCGTGACCTGGAACCTGGCGAACTTGTCGTGCGCCATCGGCGACTACACCGGTGCGCAGCACTTCCTCGAACAGAGCCGCCACCTGTCGGAGAGCGACGACTCCGACCGTGGCCGCGCCTTCGTCCACTTCACCGAGGGCGACATCGCCTACAACCAAGGGCAGCCGGCGGTGGCGCTCGCCTGCTACGAGAAGGCGCGCGAGCTGTTCCTGCGCATCGGCGAGGCGAGCCGCGTGGCCGAGATGACCGCCAAGTCGGCGTGGGCGGCGCTGTTGCTCGGCGACGTCGCGCACGCGGAGAAGCGCATCGCCGAGCTGCCGCCGCCGCCGCCGGGCACGCTGCCAGCGGCCCGGCGCGACGTAGTCGAGGGCGCGCTGCACGCGCTCGCGCGCGAGGGGGAGGACGCCACGCGCGGCCTCGCGCAGATCGCGCGCGGTGTCGACGAGCTGGAGCGCCTGCGCGCGCACGACGACGCGTGGCGCGCGCTCGCCTTCCTGTCCGACCGCTACGACGTCAAGGGCGACGCGCGCTCGAGCGCCGCAGCGCGAACGCGCGCGCGCGCGCTGGTCGAGCGCGCGGGCGAGCGGCTGACGCCCGCACAGCGCGAGCTGATGCTGAGCGATCCGGCGCGCGCCATCCTGCTCGGTCGTCCCGTCGAGCAGCCCGCCACCGTGGTGCCGATGGAGACCGCCGTCGAGCGCGCGACCGCGGCACCCGCGCCCTCGCAGCGCCGCCCCGAGTGGGACGCGCGCTACCCCGAGCTGATCGGTCGCGCGCCCGCGCTCTTGCGCGTGCTCGATCGCCTCGATCGCATCGCGCGCACCAAGAGCCCCACCGTGTTGGTGCGCGGCGAGAGCGGCACCGGCAAGGAGCTGGTGGCCGCGGCCATCCATCGCCTGTCGGAGCGCGCGTCCGGGCCGTTCGTGCGCGTCAACTGCGCCGCGCTCGTCGAGACCTTGTTGATGAGCGAGCTGTTCGGCCACGAGAAGGGCAGCTTCACCGGCGCGCTCGCGCGCAAGATCGGGCGCTTCGAGCTGGCGCGCGGCGGCACCATCTTCTTGGACGAGATCGGCGACATCTCGCCGAAGACGCAGGTGTCGTTGTTGCGCGTGTTGCAGGAGCGGCAATTCGAGCGCGTCGGCGGCACGCAGACCATCCAGACCGACGCGGTGGTCATCTGCGCCACCCACCGCGACCTCGAGAGCATGGTGCGCGACGGCAGCTTCCGCGAGGATCTCTACTACCGGCTGCGCGGCGTCGTCGTCGAGGTGCCGGCCTTGCGCGAGCGCCCCGCCGACATCCCGGTGCTGGCGCAGCGCTTCCTGCAGAAGGTGCGCGACGAGGTCGGGCGCGCGCCGCTCGCGCTCTCGGCCGAGGCCGACGCCGCGCTGTGCCGCTACCGCTGGCCCGGCAACATCCGCGAGCTGCAGAACATGATCCGCTCGGTGGCGCTGTTCTGCGAGGGCGACGTCGTCGAGCTCGGCCACCTCGCCGAGTTCCCGGAGTTGTTCGACGAGCGCACGCCCGGCGCGACGCGGCGAGAGCCGGCGCGGCCTGTCGAACCCATGCGCCCGGAGCCGACGGCGCCTCCAGCGGTCCAGCGGCGCGCGCCCGAGCGCCCGTACTTCGCGGCGCCGCGGCCGCCCGAGCCCGCGCCGCCCCCCGCCGCCCAACCGTCGGGGGCGCCGGCCGCCGACGCCTTCAGCCACGCGC
The DNA here is from genome assembly GCA_016177705.1 of Deltaproteobacteria bacterium. Lineage (GTDB taxonomy): Bacteria > Myxococcota > UBA727 > UBA727 > VGSZ01 > JACOUT01. The sequence continues at coordinate 62,291 of JACOUT010000022.1, read as the reverse complement.
GCGAAGCGCTGCACGGCGACGGCGAGGGCCTCGGTGACCTCAAGCGACGCCTCGAGTTCGAGGCCATCGCCAACGCCATGCGTCAGACCGGGGGCAACATCACGCGGGCCGCGCAGCTCCTCAAGATGAAGCGCCCGCGCCTCTCGCAAATCGTCAACGGCAATCCAGAGTTGAAGGCGATCAAGGACGCCAGCCGCGACGGCAGCGAAGTTGAGGCCGACTGACATCTGCCGGGCTCGGCTCGCACGAACGGTCGCCGGGTATGTCGTTTGCAGTCATCGGTGCTTGGGTTCCAGGCGCTGATCGATCTACGATCGGTCGCGGGTAGGGTGCGGTAATGTCTCGACTTCTCGGCACCACACGGACGACGAAGGGCGCGCAGTTGGCGCGCGCCGTCGTGCTCTGTGGCGTCGGCGGGGCGGCCGGCTGCTACGCGCCGGTGGACACCACGATGGCGTCGGACGCGCGCCGGGTGGCGGTCGAGCCGCGCGTGGTCATGGACGGCGCCGTCGAGCTCGGCCAGCGGGCGCACGATCGCATCGTGGTCGACGAGGTGCTGTTCCACGCCCCGACGGTGGTGCAGCTCGGCGGCGACAGCGGCGCGCACGACGTGCTCGCCAGCGACGCTGACAACGTCGGCCCGCTGTTGTTCCGCTACGACATCGCCTCGGCGGACGGCTTTGGCGACGTGCTCGGTGGCGCGCGCGCGTGGGTGCTGCACGACGACGGCGCCGACGCTGCGCTCGATTTTGGTTTCTCGCCCTTCGCGCTCGTCGATCACGCGCGCGAGGCGCTCGAGCAGGCCACCGGCGTCGATCTCGCCAACTTGGTCGACCACACGGCGTACGTGCACGGCTACGTGCTGATGAGCACGCAGGCGGGCGGCTTCGGCAACGAGTGCGACGGCGACCCGGACGGCAACCCGGCCGACTGCACCCGCGCCGACGGCGACCCGGACGGTACCCCCGCCGGCCCGGAGCCGGAGAACGACGGCGATCCCGACGGCAACCCGGCCGACCCGAAGCCTGGGTCGGGCACCGAGGCGGACGGCGATCCCGACGGCAACCCTGCGCACCCCAAAGGCAGGGCGGCCGACGACGCCCACTGGGCGAGCGCGGGCACGGCGGACGGTGATCCTGACGGCAACCCCGCCAAGCCCGGCGGCCGCATCGGGTTTGCGGACGCCCTCGAGCCGGACGGGCGCACCTTCACCACGCCGGTGCCCTTCCTGCTCCTGTTGAACGCGCCCTTCACGATGCGCGTACCAGCCGACGAGCTGCTCGCGGCCGACATCGCCGGCGACGAGGTGCTGCCCATCGATCTGCACGTCTCGCTCGCCGAGCTGTTCTCGGCCGAGCGGGTTGGCGCCATCGAAGAGGTCGCGGCCGCGCAGACGAGCGGCGCCGTGGTGCTCGAGGTCAGCGACACCGGCGCCCTCGGCATCGGCGTGCGCGCCGACGGCGTGCGCCGCGCGAGCGAGAGCGTCACCGGTGGCGGTATCCGCGTGACCGGCGATTTGCGGTAGCGGCCTACTCGGCTGCTGCTTCACGTCTCGAACGTTGCCGGAGCAGACGAGCCTCTGCAGGCCTCATGTCACGTCGTCCAGGTCGAGCGCGAACAACAACGCATCGCGCACGTCGCGCTTGCGCGTTGCGTCGATCGACCCGAGGTGGCGGCCGAGGCGGTCGCGGTGGACGGCTTGCAGTTGATCGAGCTTCGCGGCGGACGGCTCCTTCAGCCCGTGCTCCGTGCCGAGCGGTACCTCGGTGGCGATGCCCCTCACCGTGCGCGTGATGGGCGCGACGACGATCTGCGTGAGGTGCGGCAGCAACACGCCACGCGTCAACACCAGCGCCGGGCGCCGCTTGTCGGGCGCGCCGAGATCGACGAGGCGGATGTCGCCCCAGCTCAGTCCGCGGGCCACTCGCCTGCCTCCAACCAGTCGCGCTCGTCGCGAGCGAGCGGTTGCCGCGCGTACGCGGCGATCACGCGCTGCTCTTTCTCCTGCGCGGCTTCGGCGGCAAGCAGGCGCGTCACCGCCTCGCGCACCAGCTTGGAGCGATCGCGGCGCAGGCGCTTCGCCGTGCGGTCGAGCGCGGCGATGAGCTCCTCATCCATGAGAATCTGTACGGCGCGCATGTGGGTATCCTATGTGGATGCGCGCACACATGCAAACCAACGGGCGGCCGGGTCAGACCACGGATCGCCGACCCGCGACGCCCCGTGATCGGTTTGATTGCCTTGGTTAAAAACGCTCGAACACCCGCGTGGTCTCGCCGGCCTTCACCACCACCGTGACCGTCCGCGTCTGTCCGGCGACCGGGTTCTCGAGCACCAAGGTGTGCTTGCCGGTAGTGAGCTCGAGGCACGGCAGCGGCGTGGTGCCGAGGCGCCGGCCGCCTTCGCTGACGTGCGCCCAGGGCGCGGCGTTGACCGCGACGCAGCCCTGCTCGTCCTTGGCAGGCGTGGTGGTGGCCGGCTTCTTCTTCGGCGGCTTCTTGGCGACCGCGGTCGGTGGCGTCGGCGGTGTCACGACCACCGGCGGTGGCGGCGCTGGCGGTTCCGCGATGGGGGCCGGTGCAGGCGGCAGTGGCACGGGCTCGGCGGGCGGCGGCGGCGACGGCGACGGCGACGGCGACGGCGCCTCGTCTCGCGTGACCAGCAAGAGGAGCGCGAGCACGGCCGCCGCGCCGGCGAACGCGGCGGCCACCAGCGGCGCGAGACCGCGTCGCGGCGCCGCCGGCTCGCTCGAGCGCGGCTCGGGCGCCGCGGTGACGACGGAGCGTTGCGAGATCGGCGTCACGCCGCGCACGGTCTGCACCAGGCTGCCGAGGGTGACGTCGACGGGGAGGGGCGGCGCCAACACCCTGCCGCTCGGCTCCTTGGGCTCGGCGGCTGCCGGCGCGCCGTTGGCCGCGACCATCAGCTCCTCGGCGCTGATCTCCGCGTAGCGCTTGAGCCGCGCCTTGCGATCGGCGCGCTCGTGGTCGAGCCGCGCCACGAAGTCGGCGAGCGCGTACGAGGTGTAGCCGGGCTCGATGGTCGACAGCATGCGCTGCAGCTCGCTCTCCATCTCGGCCGCGCTCTGGAAGCGCTGCTCGCGCTCGCGCTTTAGCGCCTTGTCCACCAGCGAGAACAGCGCGTCCGGCACCCTGCCGCGCAGCTTGTCCTCGAGGTCGGGGATGCGTCCCTTGCGCACCATGGCGAAGGTCTCGAAGGTGTTGCCGGATGGGTACATGCGCTCGAGCGTCAGGCACTCGTAGAGCACTATGCCGAGCGCGTAGAGGTCGCTGCGCGGGTCGAGCGTCTCGCCGCTCGCTTGCTCCGGCGACATGTACGGAATCTTGCCCTTGATGGTGGACGCCTCGGTCTGGATCTGGCCCTGCGAGGCCTTCGCGATGCCGAAGTCGATCAGCTTCACCGAGCCGCCCTCGTCAACGAGGATGTTGTGAGGGCTGATGTCGCGGTGGATGATCTGCAGGTCGCGGCCGTCGTCGTCGCGCTTGTGGTGCGCGTAGTGGAGCGCGCGGCAGATCTGCACCGCGATCCACACCGCGTCGGCAGGTCGGATCGAGAGCTGCTGCTCGCGCGCGCGGCGGATGATGGCGTTGAGCGACAGACCCTCGACCAGCTCGAGCGCCATGAAGAAGCTCTGCTCGATCTGCCCGAACTCGAACACCTGCGCGATGTTCGGGTGCACCAGCTTCACCGAGATGCGCGCCTCGTTCATCAGCATGTGCACGAACTCGGGGCTCTCGGCGTGCTGGGCCAGGATGCGCTTGAGCGCGAAGAAGCGCTCGAAACCCTTGGCGCCGGCGCGCGCCAGGAACACCTCGCCCATGCCGCCGGCGGCCAGGCGCTCGAGCAGCAGGTACTTGCCAAGAAGGATGGGCGTGCTCATTCGAAGCTTGGGATCAGGATCTCGACGGCGCCGCTGGGCGCGTCGTCGCCGCCGCGGCCGCCCGCGACGACGACGCCGTCGCCCATGGCGCCGAGCGCGGCCTCGGTGCGGGCGGTGGCAAGCGGCGCCAGCGCGCCGAAGCTGCCCGTGGCGCCGTCGTCGTCGACGCTGGTGAGGGTGAAGGCCTCGACGGCAGCGACGGGCTCGCCGGCGACGCGACCGCCGAGCACCACGGCGCGACCGGGACCGAAGGGGAGAACGGCCGCGCCCTCGCGGGCCGTGAGCGCGCCGCTGGCGGCGAGCGGCACGAAGGCAGCAAACGGCGGCGCCGATGCGCTCCGGAACACCTGCGGGTCGCCGCAGCCGCGCAACGACAGCGCGGGGGCGAGGTCGCTGCCGTCGTCGATGCGCGCCACCGACACCTCGGCACCGCCGCAGAAGGCGGCGGCGGCGCCGTTGCACGACCCGTCGGCCAGGCCGCAGAGCGAAAGCTCGGGCGCGGCGTAGGACAGCAGGTAGGCTGCGTCGGTGGCGACGCCGGCCCCGTCGACGCCGCCCGCCACCACCACCTCGTCGAGCGCGTTCCTCGTCGCGATGACGGCGGCGCCGGCACCGGCGATGCCGTCCGGCAGCGCCTGGTGGGTGATGGCGTCCGCGCCGAAGTGAAAGACCTCGACGCCATCGACGATGACGCCGTCGCGCCCGCCGCCGACCAGCACGTCGCAGGAGCGCAGCGCCACCGCCCACGGGGCGACGCGAGGCGACGCCGGCGTCGCGATCGCGCTGAACGCGCCGGCGCCGTCGAGGCCAGCCGGCTCGAACAGCCAGGCGTCGCCGAGCGCCGCGCCTCCGATGGCCTCGCCGAAGCCGAGGAAGACGGCGTCGCGGTACGGGCAGCTCGGGTCGAAGCCGTCGGCGAGCGTGAGCGCGACGTGCGCCGCCCGCGCCGGCGGCACCTCGCCGAACACGCAGCCCTCGCCCGTAGCATCGGCGGTGCACTGGCGGCCTTGTGCCAGGTGCAAGAAGTCGGGCGCGGCCAGCAGGCCGTCCTGGTCCTCGCCGCCAAACACCAACAGGCCGCTGCTGGTGGCCGACACGGTCGCGCGTGCCCGCGGGCGCGCGAGCTGGCCGAGCGACGTCGGCGCCTCGAGGCGTCCGACCACCACCAGGAGCTCGGCGACCGCGCCCACCGGCAGCGCGTCGAGGTCGATCGGCCCGGCACCGCCGCCGATGGCGAGCGCGTTGCCGGCGACGTCGTGGGCCCGCAGCCGCACCGCCAACCGGCCGGTGGTGGGCAGCGAGGTCGGCTCCTCGAGGAAGGTGAGCGTGCGCGCGCTCGCCGACCAATTCACCGGGATGGGCGCGAGCGCTGCGCCGTCGTGCACCGGCGTGAGCGAGAAGGAGCCGATGCCGTTTACCTCGGCGCTCGACAGCTCGGCGAGCTTGACCACCACGCGCACGTCTTTGACGTCGCCGGGCAGGTGCGCGGGCTCGGGCACGCATGCGAGGGCAGCGAGGGCGGCCAACATCGGCGGCAGCTGCCTCGTCACGGCGCCACCTCGAGCGCGACTCTCAGCCGATCGGGATCCTGGATCTGTTCGGGCGCGGGCTGCAGCAACACGAACGCAGCGCCGGCTCCGGCGGCGGCGAGCACCGCTATGCCTGCGCCGGCTCCGACCCAGAGCCAGGGGAAGCCACCCGGGGCTGGTGGCTCGACCGTCCCAGGCGGTGTCGGCGCCGCCGGCGCAGGGGCGCCCACCGCCACCGGCGGTGCACCGCGGCCGAGGCCGAGCAGGCGGCGCTCGAGGTCGAGCCGCAGCGACGCGGCGTCGGGCGCGCCCGGGCCGGCGCTCCTCTCGATGCCGCCCGAAAACGCACCGGCGGGCTTGTCGAACGACGCGAGCGCGGCGCCGAGCGCGGCGGGCGCCCCGGTCAGCACCGGGTCGAGCGCGACCAGCGCGAGGCGCGGCTCGTCGATGGCGGGCGCGAGCAGCACCACGACACCGCCCGGCACGGCGACCACGCCGCAGGCGACCACGCGCGCGACCTTGTCTTCCGTGGCGCTCACTTCCGCCGCCAGGGCGGCCGCGAGCCCGAGCGCCTCGGCGCGGCGTCCCTCACCACCAAGCTCCGCGCGCAGGCGCGCGCCGAGCGCGGCGGCCGGGATCTCCGCGAGCCGCTCGTCGACGCGCGCGCGCGCGCCGGCCACCGCGTCGAGCGTGAAGATACGCGGTCGATAGCCGGCGGCGGCGAGCACGAGCAGGTGCGGGCCGCGGCGCACGGTGGTGGCGAGCGGCGCCTCGCCCACGCGCAGGCCGTCGACCCACAGCGTGGCGCCGGCCGGCTCGGCGCGCACGTCGAGCTCGGCGCCCGGCTCAGCAGCCACCCGCACGCGCGCTTGCGCGAACGCCTCGACCAGCGCTGGCGGCCAGCGGCCGAGGTCGAGGCTCGCGTTTGGCCGCAGGCGCGCGGCGGCGTCGAGCTCGGCCTGCGCCAGCGCCTGTTCGCGCAGCGCTGCGTACAACGAGGCGAGCGACAGCCGGACGTCGAACAACACGGAGACGTCGCCGACCTCGACGAGCCGGTGCTCGGCCGCCGCGATCAGCTCGCGGTGCAGGCGCACGCCCTGCTTGGTGTCGAGCGTCTCGGCGGCCTCGCGCGCGCGCGCCGCCAGGCTCGCGAGATCGGCCGGCAGCGGCGGCGGCGGCGGCGCCACCAGCGCTGGCTCGACCAGCAGGCGCACGTGGCCGGCCGCCGCCGCCGCCAGCGCGGCGCGCGCTTGCTCGACGATGCCCGGCTCCGGCAAGCGACCGGCGGCGTCGGCGAGCGACACGGGCGGCAACACCAGCGTCGGCGCGGGCTCTGCAGTCGCCAGGGCAGCGGCCACCATCAGCGGCGAGATCACCGTACCGACCTCCGCCGCCAGCGCGCGAACAACAGGAGCAGCGCGGCCCCGAGCGCGGCTCCCGGGCCCGTCGTCGCTGTGCGACAGCCGCAACCCTCGGGCGGCGCCACCGGCTCGGGCTCGCCGCTGACGTCGACCTCGAAGTCCTGCACCACGGCGGCGGCGGCGTTCTCGGCGACCAGCGAGACCGGCACGCGGCCGATCTGCGCGGCGCTCGGGGTCCACGCGAGGCGGCCGGTGGCGCCGTCGACGGTCATGCCCTCGGGCGCGCCCACCACGGTGCCGCCGACGTTCTTGCCGAGCGACCAGGCGAGCGGACGATCGCCGCGCGCGGCCGGCAGCTCGTCGTCGTCGTAGACCCAGGGGACGCCCGCGGCCGCGTCGGTGCGCGGCAGCGATAGGATCTGCGGCGGGTAGGCGCCGGCCGCATCTGAGACGTCGATCTCGACGGTCGCGCTCGACGACAAGCCAAGGTCGTCAGTGACGGTGACCTTGGCGACGTAGGTGCCGGGCACGGCGAAGGTATACCCCGGCGCGACCTCCGAGGCGGTGCCGCCGTCGCCGAAGTCCCAGGCGACGGCGGTCACCTCACCGTCGACGTCGCCGAAGGTGGCGAGGAAGCTCGTGGCGAGCGGCGCCGGGCCGAACACCGGCTGCGCCGAGGCCATCACCAGCGGCGGTCGGTTGGCGCCCTCGGACACCGTCACCGCCACGGCGTCGGCCGCGGTCAGGCCGTTGGCGTCGACCACCGTGAGGCGCACCTCGAAGCCGCCGGGGCCGAATTCGTGCGTCACCGCCGGCAGGTCGGAGCGGGCGCCGTCGCCGAAGTCCCACAGGTAGGCCTCGATGGGCCCGTCGCCCGCGGCGCAGTCGCAGGAGAACGACACGGTGAGCGCGTCACTGCCCTCGAGGCTCGACACCAGGATGCGCGCCTGCGGCGGCCGCACGCCGTTGGCGGCGACGCTCACCACCGCGCTGGTCTCCCCGGCGGCGCCGAGCGCGTCCGCCACCGTCAGCCGCGCGACGTAGCTGCCCGGCCGCTGGTAGGTGTGCTCGACCACCTCTTCGTTCACGGGCGGGCTGCCGTCGCCGAACTGCCAGCGGCGAAACGCGATCTCCTTGCCCGGTGGCGCGAAGCTCTCGCTCGCGTCGGCGCGCACCGTGAGCGGCGCGTCGCCCGAGAGCGGCTCGATGCGCGCGACCGCCGTCGGCGGCAGCCCCGCCTCGGTGCTGACCTCGACGGCGAACGCGTAGCTGTCGGAACCGACGGCGTTCTCCGCCACCAGCTCGATGGTGACGCTGCCCGCGGTCGCCGGTACCCAGGTGATGAGGCCGGTGGCGGCGTCGACGGAGAAGCCCGCCGGTCCCTCGGCGACCTCCCAAGTGATGGGTGCCGTGCCACCGGCGGCGGCCGCGCCGTCGTCGTCGAACAGGTAGGAGACGCCGACCGCCGCGACCGGGTTGGCGCTGTGCACGATCACCGGTGCGCCCGCGCCGCCCGCCGGCAGCACGCTGACGGTGAACGCCTGCTCGCTCGTGCCCTGCGCGTTGGTCGCCGCAATGACGACGTCGAAGTTGCCCGGCGCGTCGGGCATCCAGGTGACCAGGCCGCTCGCCACATCGACGGCAAAGCCGGCGGGCGCGGTGGGCGCGCCGAACGTGACCGGGCCGGCGCCGCTGACGCTGACCGTGCTGTCGAGGTCGTAGGCGTAGGGCTGCCCCTGCGTCGCCAGCGTGATCGGGCGCGAGGTGAAAACCGGCGGGCCCGCCAGCGACACTGCGACCGTGAAGCACTGCGTGTCCTCGCCGGCGGCGTTGCTTGCGACCAGGCACACGCCGGCGTCGCCGGCGGCGGCAGGCGTCCATGCCACCGCGCCGGTCGAGGGGTCGATGCCGAAGCCGGCGGGCGCGAGCAGCGCGGTCCAGCTGATGGGCGCGTCGCCGCTCGCCTCCGCGGTGGCGTCGTCGTCGTAGGCCCAGGGGACTCCGACGTACGCATCCGGCGCGGGCGTCGAGGTGATGGTGGGCGGTGTGGCGCCGACCGCAGGCGTCACCGTCACCTGGAAGCACTGCTGGTTGGCGCCGTACGGGCTGTCGGCACGCAGGCAGACGGGCACGGTGCCCGGCGTCGACGGCGTCCAGCTGACGACGCCGGTGGCGGCATCGACGGCGAGCTCGACGGGCGCCACTGCGGCCGAGAAGGTGAGCGGGCCGGTGCCGGTCGCTTCGACGCGATCGTCAGCGTCGTAGTGATAGGCATCGCCGGCGCGCCCGGTGGTGGTCGGGGTGCTGGTGATGAACGGCGGCGCCGTCGGGTCGAGCACGAAGGTCTGCTCGTCGAAGCCGAGCGCGTTGTCGACGCGCAGGCGGAAGGTCGCCGTGCCGGGCGCGGGCGGCGTCCAGGTCAGCTCGCCGCTGATGCCGTCGACCGCGGCGCCGACCGGCCCCTGCGGCAGCGACCACGACAGCGTGCCCGAGCCGGTGGCGAGCGCGCGGTAACGGAACAGCCGGCCCACCTGGGCGGAAGCCACCGGCGGCGTCGACACGATCGACGGCGGATCAGTCGCGACCACCTCGCTCGACACGCCCGCCGAGCCTGCCGTGGTGCCGGTGCCGCCCGAGATGTCGAACGGGCCGGAGAAGGTCTTCGACGCGTAGGTGATGTTGACCACGCCACCCGCGCCGCCGCTGCGACCGCTGCCGCCGCGCGCCAGCAATGAGCCCGTGCCCGACCAGCTGCCGAGCGAGAGCACCACGCTGCCGCCGGCGCCGCCGCCGCCGGCCGCGCCACAACCGCCCGCCGCGGCCGCTGTGCCGTCGGCGGTGAGGATGCCGTTCAGCTGAAGCGTGCCGGCGGCGATGCGGACCAGGCCGCCACCGTAGCCGCCGACGCTGTTGCAGGTGCCTTCACCGCCGCCGCCGCCGCCGTGCACCGGCGTAGCGAGCGTGTCGAACGCCGGCGCCACCACCGCCCCAGCGTTGTTCTGGCCGCCGAGCGTCACGTGGCTGCCGCCGTTGCCGATGCCGCTGCCGGAGACGATCTGCAGCGTGACCGGGCTCCATGTGGCGCCGTTGTCGCCGAAGCCGGCGATCGGCCCCGGCAACAGCCCGCGCCCCGCCACGTCGACGCGGGCGCCGACTTTCACGTCGAGCATGCCGGTGACCACCAGGTCCATCGCCTCGACCTGCGGCGAATGCTCGAGCAGCGCGCTGGCGCGCAGCTCGACGGAGGCGACCGTCAGGCGCGAGTTGACGCGCAACACGCCGGTGACCACCAGATCCTCCGCCAGCGTGCTGACGGCGTCGACCTGCAGGGTGCCGGCGATGCTCGGGTCGAGCGACAGCCGATCGAGCGCGCTCGGGTCGGACAGCACCACGCTCGTGCCCGCCGGGATCTGGATGGGCGTGAGCACCAGCGCGGCGCCGCGGATGTCGAGCACTCCCTGCGGCCCGAGCACCACGCTGTCGAACGTGTCGCCCTCGTCGATCGGGTAGACGCCGCCCTCGACCACCAACGTGTTGTCGCCCGCGTCGACGACGTTGATGGTGCCTGCCTCGGCCGCACCACCGCTGCCCGCCGCGGCCAGGAGCAGGCCGGCAAAGTTGTCGGTGTCGACGTCGATGCGGATGCGGCCGCCGCCGCCGCCGCCGCCGCCCGAGCCGCCATTGGCGGTGATGATGCCGGTGCCGCTCAACGTCGGCGCATCGATGCGGATGGCGCCGCCCGCGCCGCCGCCGCCCGCGGCACCGCAGCCACCCGCCGGTGCATCGCCGCCGTCGGCGGTGACGAAACCGTTGACGATCATCGTGGCCGCGCGGATGGAGACGCGGCCGCCGCCCGAGCCACCGAGGCTGTTGCACGTCCCCTCGCCACCGCCGCCGCCGAACAGATCGGGCAGGTCGGCATCGTCGAACGCGAGCGCGGCGCCGGCGCCGGCGCCGCGGCCACCGTGGCTGCCGCCGCACTGGGGCGTCGAGCCCGACACCACCTGCAGCGTCACCGGGCTGAAGGTGGCGCCGTTGTCGCCGAAGCCGGCGACGGGTCCAGGGCGGAAACCGTCGCCGTCGACGTCGATGGTGGCGCCGAGCCGCACGTCGACGGTGCCGCTGACGTCGAGATCGAAGCCGTCGTCCTGCGTGGCGTGGGTGACGTTGCCGCCCGCCAGCACCGTCAGGTCGCCCAGCACGGTGAGCGCCTCGTTGACCACGAGCGTCCCGCTCACCGAGTGGCCCGGGCTCGTGATGGGCGCGTGGACCTCGAGCGCGCCCGCGATGGTCGGCAACAGCGTGACGCCCGTGAGCGCGGCCGAGTCGTTCAGGCGCACGGTGGCGCCGGCGCGCACGTCGACGCCGGCGGTCACCGCTGCCGGGCCGTTCAGCGCCAGCGTACCGAAGCTGCGCAGCGTGACCGACGGGAAGCTGTCGCCGCCTTGCAGGTCGAGCACGCCGCCTTCGGCAGTGAGGTCGCCGCTCGCCTGCTCCATCCACACCGTGCCGTCCTGCGCCGGCACCGCGGTGCTCGCGGCCAGCGCCGACACCACGCCGCTGTAGGTCTTGGTGGTGTAGTAGAGCGCGATGCGGCCGCCGCCGCCGCCCGCGTTGCCGAAGCCGCCCTTGGCGGAGATGAGCCCCGAGCCCGACAAGGTGCCGACCTGCGCGCGGATGGTGCCGCCCGCCCCGCCACCGCCCGAAGCACCGCAGCCGCCCGCGGCGGCTGCGCCGCCGTCGGCCCGCACGAAGCCGTCGACCACCATGGTGGCGGCGGTGATGGCGATGGCGCCGCCACCGCCGCCGCCGCTGCTGCCACAGGAGCCACGGCCGCCGCCGGAGCCGAGCAGCGCGGGATCGCGCGCGCTGTCGTAGACCTGTGCGCCGTTGCCGCCGCGCCCACCGTGGCTCGCGCCCACGTAGTCGGGCGTGGCGCTCTCGAGCAGCGTGGCGGGATCGAGGAACATGCCGGCCGGCAGGCCCCTGCCGTTCAGGTCGATCAGGCCGGCCGAGTTGACGCGCAGCGTGCCGGTGACGTCGAGGCGCGCGCCGCCGTCCTTGGCGGTGTGCGTGACCACGGCGCCGGCGTTGACGGTGAGGTCGCCGGTGACGGCCAGCGCGTCGTCGGCCACCAGCGTGCCGGCGAGCGTGATGGTGCTCGGGAAGGCGATGGGCGCGCGCACCGCCAGGGTTCCGGTGACGGCGCCGTTGACGGTGAGGTTGGCGAGCGCGTCGCTGGCCGCGAGGATCAGCGTGGTGCCGGCGGCGACGGTGATGGGTTGCGTGATGGTGGAGGCGCCGCGGACGGTGACCGTGCCGCCCGAGCGCAGCGTGACCGACGGGTGGCTCGCGGCCGCCTCGAGGAAGATGTTGCCGCCGTGGGCCACCAGCGCGTTGCTCGCGTCGACGAGGTAGCTGGTGCCCGCCTCGGCGCTGCCGCCGCTGCCCGCGAAGGCGGCGATGGCGCCGGAGAAGGTGTTGCTGCCGCTGTAGCGGACGTAGACGCGGCCGCCGGCGCCGCCGCCATAGCCGTTGCCGCCCTGTGCGGTGATGGCGCCGCTGCCGGCGAAGGTGCCGGCCTCGATCCAGAGCGAGCCGCCCGCGCCACCGCCACCAGCGTTGCCGCAGCCGCCAGCGGCGGCGGCCTCGCCATCGGCGCGCACCACGCCGTTGATGCGTACCGTGGCCCCTTGCAGCACGATGCGGCCGGCGCCGCGCCCGCCACGCGAGTTGCAGCTGCCGCGCCCGCCGCCGCCGCCGAAGGTGGCGGGCTCTACCTGCGCGCCGTAGATCACCGGCGCGACTCCGCCGCCGAGCCCGCCGTGGCTCGCGCCGTTGTAGTCGGTGGCGCCAGCGACGGTCTGGAGCGTGAGCGGGTTGAGCGTCTCGCCCGCGGCGCCAAAGGCGCTGCCGCCGCCGTTGCCGCCGGCGCCGTAGCCCTTGGTGTTGAGGTCGACGAAGGCGCCGGTCTGCACCTCGAAGGTGCCGCCCGCCTGGATGCGGGAGAGCGCGAGCGGCTTGACGTCGTGGGTGACGGTGCCGCCGGTCTGGATGACGGCGTCGCCGGTGATGGTCAGGGTGGCGTTCACGATCAGCGTCGCGCCCGAGGCCACGGTGAGCGAGTCGTAGCTGGCGTCAGCGGCGACGGTGAAGGGCGTGTTGCTCGAGTCGACGACCAGTGGTGCGGCGAGGGCGGGCGCTGCGACGAACGCGGCGACCAAGGCAACGACGTAGCGCATGGCCCAGGCTAACGCGGGCCTGTGAACGCCGCCGGTTCGTCGCCGCCGAGAGCCACTTCGGGTGGCGAAAGGTCGCACCTCGACCGAGCGGGCGGCGCCGCTACTTCACGTCCCAGAGATCGCCCGAGTAGATCAGCTTCTGTAGGTCGCCCACGCCCTTCTCGGCGGCCTTCTTGTTCTGCGCCCACACCATGTCCTCGTAGGTGGCGCGCGTGTGGCGACGCAGCACGCCGAGCGGCACGGGGAATTCGGGGTAGCTCATGCCGGCGAGCACGTGCGCCATGCTGCCCGACGGGTCGGTCTCGTCGTGCACCAGCACCTCGTTCGCCCTGCCCGGCTCGGCGGCCAGGTCGATGACGAACGGCTTCATAGTGGCGCGGTCGAAGCCGATGCCCTTCTTGCCGCCGTCGAACAGCATCGGCTGCTTGTCGACGAGGATGAGCTGTGCCTTCGGCTTGGTGTCCTTGTTGTCTCTGATGTCGAACCAGGCGCCGTCGTTGAACACCACGCAGTTCTGCAGGATCTCGACGTAGGCCGTGCCTTTGTGCGCGTGCGCCTTCTGCAGAACCTCGTACAGCCCCTTATCGACGTCGACGGCGCGGGCGATGAACGACGCCTGGCAGCCGAGCGCGAACTGCAGCGGGTTGATCGGGTAGTCGACCGCGCCCATGGGCGAGGACTTGCTGACCTTGCCCTGCTCGCTCGACGGCGAGTACTGGCCCTTGGTCAGGCCGTAGATGCGGTTGTTGAACAACAACACCTTGAGGGTGGGGTTACGCCGCAGCATGTGCAGCGTGTGGTTGCCACCGATGGCGAGCGAGTCGCCGTCGCCGGTGATGACCCAGACGTCGAGGTCGGGGCGCGCCACCTTGAGGCCGGTGGCGAGCGCGGGCGCGCGGCCGTGCACCGTGTGCATGCCGTACGTCTCCATGTAGTACGGGAAGCGCGACGAGCAGCCGATGCCCGAGACGAACACCATGTTCTCGCGCGGCACGCCGAGCTCGGGCATCAGGCGCTGCACGGTGGCGAGCACGGCGTAGTCGCCGCAGCCCGGGCACCAGCGCACCTCGGACTTCGACTGGAAGTCCTTGCGCGTCAGCTTGACCAGGCCGTTGCCGCCCGGCGACGAGGGGGCCGGCGGTGAGGGAGGCTGCGGTGCGTTGGCGGACGTCATGGCTCACACCTTCAGGGAGGAGGGGGCGGGCTCGCCGCGCAGCACGGCCTCGAAGGCAGCGCCCAGCTCGGCGGTGGTGAAGGGCGTGCCCTGCACCTTGGTGTAGTGAAGCGCGGGCACGAGCAGCTCGGCGCGCAGGTGGCGCCACAGCTGACCGCCGCTCTTGGAGGTGCCGTTCAGCTCGCAGACGATGACCTTCTTGAAGCGCGCGAACACGGCCTCGAGGTCGCCGGGCAAGGGGTTGAGCCAACGCAGGTGCAGGTGGCCGATCTTCTTGCCCGAGGCCGCCAGGCGCTGCACCGACTGCTTGAGCGCGCCGTACGTGCCGCCCCAGCCGACCACGAGCAGATCACCCTCCTGCGCGCCGTCGACGACGGAGGCGGAGATGTCTTGGCGCATGCGCAGCACCTTGTCGGCTCGCACGTCGACCATCTTTTGGTGGTTGACGTTGTCGTAGCTGACCATGCCGGTGAGGAAATCCTTCTCGAGGCCACCGACGCGGTGCTCCATCTTGGGCGTGCCGGGCCTGACCCACGCGCGCGCCAGCGTCTGTGGATCGCGCCCGTAGACCTGGTAGCCGTTCGGGTCGGTGCGGAACTTCACCTCGATGGGCGGGATGTCCTTCTCGACGTCGGGCAGCTTCCAGGGCTCGGCGCCGTTGGCGATGTAGCCGTCGGTCAGCACCACCACCGGCGTCATGTACTTGGTGGCGATGCGCACGGCCTCGATGGCCGTGGCGAAGCAGTCGACCGGCGACTGCGCGGCGATGACGGCGAGCGGCGAGTCGCCGTTTCGGCCGTAGAGCGCCTGCAGCAGGTCGCTCTGCTCGGTCTTGGTGGGCAGGCCGGTCGAGGGGCCCGCGCGCTGCACGTCGATGATGACGACGGGCAGCTCCATCATCACGGCCAACCCCATGGCCTCGAGCTTGAGCGCGAAGCCCGGGCCCGAGGTGCAGGTGACGCCGAGCACGCCGCCATAGGCGGCGCCGATGGCGGAGCACATGGCGGCGATCTCGTCCTCGGCCTGGAACGTCGTCACGCCGTAGTTCTTGAACTTGGCGATGTTGTGCAAGACGTCGGAGGCCGGCGTGATCGGATAGGCGCCGAAGAACATCGGCAGCCCTGCCTTCACCGCAGCGGTGGCGAGGCCGAGCGCCGTCATCTGGTTGCCCATGACGTTTCTGTAGGTGCCCGCCTCCATCGGCGCCGAGTCGACCTGGTAGGTCTCGTGGAACAGCTCGACGGTGTCGCCGAAGGCATGGCCCGCTTTGAACACGCGCAGGTTGGCCTCGAGGATGGCCGGGTTCTTCTTGAACTTGTCCTTGAGCCACTCGAGCTGCTTGTCGACGGGGCGGTTGAACAGCCAGTACATCAGGCCAAGCGCCCACATGTTCTTGCTGCGCGACACCTCCTTGAAGTCGATGCCGGCCATGCCCTCGAGCGCGTTCTTGCAGTGCGCCTGCATGTCGACGGCGAAGACACGGTAGCCCTCGAGCGAGCCGTCCTCGAGCGGGTTCTTCTGGTAGCCGACCTTCTGCAGATTGGCGTCGGTGAAGGCGCCGGAATTGGCGATGATCATGCCGCCGCGCGGCAGCTCGGCGAGCGAGCGCTTCAGCGCTGCCGGGTTCATCACCACCAGCACGTCCGGGGCGTCGCCCGGCGTGTGGATGGCCTCGGAGGAGAAGTGCAACTGGTAGCCCGAGACGCCGGCGAGCGTGCCGACGGGAGCGCGGATCTCGGCCGGGTAGTCGGGGAAGGTGGCGATGTCGTTGCCCGCGATGGCGACGGCGCGCGTGAACTCGGTGCCGGTGAGCTGCATGCCGTCGCCGGAGTCGCCGGCGAAGCGGATCACCACGCTCTTCTTCGTCTCGACGACGGGTTTCTTGGGGGGCTTGTCGGAGGGGGTGTCGACCCGGCTGACCATGGTGGCGTGCTCGGCAGAAAAAGGGTGCGTCGTCGTCGGGATAGCGATGACGGCGGTGGCACGCTATGCACGCGCCCTCGACTGGTGCAAGGCCAACCCGTACGGACGGTCGGGATCTGCTCCGGCCGGGGGGCGGCCCGCCGGTTGACTCGGGCGTCAATCGCGCCTGGCGCGGCCGTTCGGGAGTCAGGGGTCGAAGCGGAAGGTCGCCTGCACGCGCGCCAGGAACTCGCGGTGCTGCGCGAAGGTGTCTGCGAGGCTCCAGGCGAGCACCTGGCAGGCGTCCTTGCCGCGGACATGCACGTCGGCGAGGTACTTGACCTCGACGTCGTCGCCGCTCGCCGCCACCACCCGCGGACGCCCGGCCTCGACGATCGACCCATTGCCGGCCGACGCGAGCTGCTCGGCCACGGCATCGAGGAACACCCCCTCGTCCAGCGCGTTCTCGTCGTCAAGCCGCTCGCACACCGTGACGATGTGCAGGTCGTTCGCGGCGTCGACCAACCAGAGGTCCGCGATCGGCATCTCCTCCTCGACGACGTCCCGGCTCCGCTGCTGCAAGCGACCGCTCGTGTCATGCAGCGTGTAGGCTGCGTCGACGCCGCGGGCGACGCCGCCGGGCAGCGCCTCGAAACCTCCGGCGACCAGGAAGCCCGGAAACAAGGTGCCCGCGAGGCCCAGGAGCAAGAGCGAGCTGGCGAGAGCGGCGCCGGTTCGCATGCGCCACCGGACCGGCTGGCCGACGAGCAGCAGCAGCACGCCCGCACAGAAGAGCCCTTGCGCGACCGCCTCGACGGCGGCGTCGCGGGCGACGGCGAGCGCGGCGAAGATGATGCTGCCGAGCACGACGCGGAAGAGGACCAAGCCGACCCACTTGCGGTTGCCGCGCATGAGCGAGACGCCGAGCGCGATATCGATGGCGTAGGGCAGCGGGTTGGCCGCGATGGGACCCACGTCGGAAGCGCTGCCCGTCGCCAAGGTGGCGAGCCCGAGCAGCGCGCCGGCGATCAGCACGCCACCGGCTACCTGCACGGCAAGCGCTGTGGCGCGGGCGCGCTCTGCTGCCGCGTCCTGCGCGCTCAGCTCGGCACCCGGATTGGGCGCCGCTGCGGGAACGAACTGAGGGACCTCGCCAGGTTGCTCGATCATCGGGCCACCCCCCCAGACGAGCATCGCACGACCACACCGGCGTGCGAAACCGCGCGGGACGAACGACCAACGGCCGGTCACGCACGCCGGACCGCAGCGCGCAAGATGCTACCCCGTGGGCGACGGGTGTCGCACCCGCGGGAGGTCCATCATGGCGACGAAGAAACGGAAGCCCGCGAGCGCGGCCACTCACCACGCCAAACGTGACGCTGCCGTGGCAACAGCGCCCCTCGGCGACGACGTCGAGGCGTACCACGGCACCCTGGCCGAGGGAGATCGCGCGATCTGTCTGCGACTTTCCCGCGAGATCACCGCGGGGCTGCCGGGCGCGAACCACAAGGTGTGGCACGGCAGCCCGGTGTGGTTCCTCGACGGCAACCCCATCGTCGGCTACGGCAAGCTGAAGGGTTGCGTTCGCCTGCTGTTCTGGAGTGGTCAGTCGTTCGACGAGCCCGCCTTGGCGCCCGAGGGGAGCTTCAAGGCCGCCGAGGCGCGCTACCTGGCCGTCGACGACGTCGATGCCGCGGCGGTGCGCCGGTGGTTGCGAAAGGCGACCGCGATCCAGTGGGACTACAAAAACATCGTGAAGCGCAAGGGCCGGCTCGATCGTCTCGTGTAACCTCGCGCTTCATGCGCATCGCCCTCCTGACCTTCGGCTCGCGCGGCGACGTCCAGCCCTTCGCCATTGTCGGTGACGCGCTGCGCGCCCGCGGCCACCAGGTGTGCTTGCTCGCGTCGCGCGATCAGACGCCGTTCGCCGAGCGATGCGGCCTGCAAACCCGCGCGCTTCCCGTGGACGCCAAGGCGATCTTGGAGAGCGAACGCGGCCAGCACCTGCTGCGAAACGGCCACCTGCTGCGCTTCGGTGCGTTGCTCAAGGAGCAAACGGCCGGCGTGATCGACGACGTAGTGCCAGTGTTCGCGGAGGCTGTGCGCGATGCCGACGTCGTGGCGGTGCACCTGTTGCTCTTGCCCTACGCCATGGCGTTGGCCGAGCACCACCGGCTGGTGCGCGTCTTCACCGCGCCGATGGTGCCGACGTCGGCCTTCGCATCGCCGCTGTTCGGGCGTGCGCAGCTCGGCCCCTTCAACCGCGCGTCGCATGGGCTCCTCGATCGCATGGGGTGGTGGGTGGCGCGCGACGCAGCGATCGCGAGCGCGCATTTCGCGAGCCGCCCGGTGCCGGTCCAGTGCTTCGCGCGCGCCGAGGCGGCGGGCATGCCCGCGGTCGACATCGTGAGCCCCACGATCGTGCCCAGGCCCGACGACGCGCCGGCAGCTCACGTGTTCACCGGCGACCTGCGCATGAGCGCCGAGCTGCGCGCCAGACTCGGCGAGGCCACGCGCGACGCCGCGCTAGAGAAGTTCCTCGACGGCGCGGACCCACCGGTGTTCTTCGGCTTCGGCAGCATGCCGGTCGCCGATCCGGCGGCGACCCTCGCGCTCGTCGCCGAGGTGGCCAGGAGCCTTGGGGTTCGTGCGTTGCTCGGCGCCGGCTGGAGCGCGTTGCCACCGGGTGAGCACGACGGTGGTCGCGTGTTCGTCACCGGCGCCCTCGATCACGACGCGGTGTTGCCACGGTGTCGCGCCGCCGTTCACCACGGAGGGGCAGGCACCACCCACACCGCGCTGCGCGCTGGCCTGTGCTCCGTGGTCTGTTCGTTCTTGATGGACCAGCCGTGGTGGGCCGACCTGCTGATCGGGCACGGCGTAGGCGCCAAGCTGCCCTTCCCCAAGCTGAGCGCAGCCAGGCTCGCGCGGGCGCTACGACCGCTGCTCACCGACGAGGCGCAGGGGCGCGCACGCGCGCTGGCGGCGCGCATGAAGGTGGAGGACGGCGTGGCCGTGGCGGTGGAGGTGATCGAACGCGCTGCGCGCACAGCGAGCTGACGCGCTATGGTCGGCATCGTGGCGGGACCGTCGCTCAGCAGTCTGTGGATCACGGGGGAGGAGAACGGGTTTCCGCGCCCCTTCGGCAGCTACCTGCTGCTCGCAGCCTTTGCGCAGGGCGGCATGGGCGAGCTGATGTTGGCCATGAACGGCAGCATCGCCGGCGCGTTCCGCTTGTGCGTCGTGAAGAAGTTGCGCGCAGATTTAACGAACGACAAGGAGTATGTGAACCGCTTCGTCGACGAGGCCAAGGTGGTGGTGCAGCTCAACCACGCCAACATCAGCCACGTCTTCGACATCGGCCGCATCGAGGGCCAGTACTACCTGGCCATGGAGTACGTCTCGGGCATCAGCGTGAAGCGCCTGATGGCGCGCGCGGCCGAGCTCGGCACCATCATCCCCGAGGACATCGCGCTGTACATCGCGCGCGGCGTGCTCGACGCGCTCGACTACGCGCACCAGCACACGCACCCCATCAGCGGCGAGGCCCTCCACGTCGTGCACCGCGACGTCTCCCCGCAGAACGTCCTGGTGAGCTGGGGCGGCGAAGTGAAGCTCATTGACTTCGGCCTCGCGCTCTCGGTCATGAAGGACGAGCACACCGCGACGGGCGCCGTCATGGGCAAGGTCGCCTACATGCCGCCCGAGCAGGCCCGCGGCGACGAGGTGGGACCAGCGTGCGATCAGTTCGCGGCGGCCATCGTCACCTACGAGATGCTGGTGGGAGAGCGCTACCACGGCGACCTGCCGATGCACGCCATCTGGGCCATCGCCGGCATGGGCAACTTCCCGCCGCCGAAGTGGAGCAAGCTGCCGCGCGAGATCCAGATCATCTTGCAGCGCGCGCTGCACAACGATCCGTTCCGCCGCTACCCGACGTGCGGCGACCTGCGCGACGTGCTCGGTGCCTACATGGCCGCGCACCACCCGGCCACCAGCGGCAAACAGCTCCGCGACCTGCTCGATGGCTGGTTCAAGGACTACCGCGCCGAGGAGCGGGAGCTGCTCGCCAAGTTCAGGGACGTCACCGGCTCGAAGATCCGGGAGGCAGTGAAGGGCTCCGTCGAAGCGGAGAGCCTCATCTCCGGCACACACCAACGCCCTCAGGGCTGGCAGATGCCCCCCACTGACGCCGATGCCCGCGCCATCAGCGGCTCCGGGCCCGCGTCCCAGGCCCCGCAAAGCGCGGCGGCGCTCAACCCTGGGCCCGGCGGCGCGCCCGCCAGCCTCCCCATCGGCCGTCCCGACGACAGCCGCTCGATGCGACTGATGCCGCCGCCGACGCTCGGCGGCCCCGTGCCGGACCTCGCAGGCGCCGCAGCCGAGCTGCTCGCGCCCCCACCGACGGCCAGCGGCCCCATCCTCGCCCCGCCAGCGCCCTCGACGTTCGAGCCGCACGTGCAAGCCGCGGCGACAGCGCCGGCCAAGGCACCCGCGCACTCACGCCAAGCTGCGTCGGTCGCGTCCGCCGCAGCCTCGGTACCCCGCTCGAGAGTGGACCTGCACGAGCCCACGGAGCGCCTGCGCCGCACGGACGGCGGCGACGACGAGCTCGAGTTCGATCCGGCGTTGCACCGCCCGATGTGGCCCTGGGCCATCGTCGCGGGCGCGGCCGTCGTCGTCGTCGTGATCGCGATCGCGCTGTCGTCGAGAGGGCCGGATGCGGGCGCCGCGCTTGCGCCGCAGACACCGCCGGTCGACGTCGCCGCGGCGTTGCCGGGCGGCGGCACCCCGCCGAGCGGTGCCACGCCCACCGACGCGACGACGGACGCGGGTGCGCCGGTGGTCGCTATCGAGCTACCGCCCGTCGTCGCCCCGCCAGCGACCGGCAGCGGTACCGGCAAGACGACCAAGCCGCCGAAGCTGCCGCGCGATCGTGGGGAGAAGCCCACGACCACGACGGGCCCCGCGCCCGTCGACACGGCCCCTCCCCCGGGCGAGCACCGCGAAGCCGAACGGGCGCGCGAGCGCGTCGACGCCTTGCGCCGTAGCGCGTGCAAGGATCCGTGCGTCGCGCGCATCGTCGGCCAGCTCGAGACCATGCCCGGCGCCGTCGAGCTCGACGGCTTCCGCAAGAGTGTCGGCGCCTGCGTCGACGCTTGCCTCTAGGCTCGAAGCTCGGCGCGCCTCGCGCCCCTACATGCCGAACGAGAAGCCGAAGCGATCGCCCGGCTCGTTGCGGTTCGGCAGCGAGAAGCGGTCGAACGTGCAGACACCGGCGCCGTCCATGGTGATGGTGTAGACGTAGACGTTGCCGGCTTTTGCGATGTGGGCGGGCGCACCGACGGCGACGCGCACGCCGCCGTCGCGCGGCTCGAGCGCGCGCAGCGCGGCGCCGAGACGCTCGCCGGCAGCGCCGGTGTCGACGCAGCTCGCGTGGATGGGCAAGAGCGCGGTCGGCTCGGCGACGTCTGCGCCGCGCACGACGGCGATGGCACCGCTGCAGTCGCCAACGTAGGCGGCCGGCGCGCCGCGCTCGCCGTCGCACTCCGGCACGTCGGTGGCGTCGCCGTGGAAGGGCGCGCCGACGAGCAGCTCGGCCCTGCCGTCGCCGTCGAGGTCGCCGATCGGCTCCACCGCGTCTCCGAAGGCCGCTTGCGTGGTGAGCGCGGCCGGCGCCTCGACGACGGCGTAGCGGTTCACCGGCGAAGGGTCGCCGCCCACAGCGAGGTAGAGGCGGCCCGCGCCCTCGAGCGGTGCGCCAATGGCGAGCTCGGGCTCGGCGCTGTCGAGCAGATCGCCAGCAGGCGCGAACGCCGTACCGAAGCCAGAGGCGCCGGCCGGCGTGGTCCACTCGACGAGGCGCACCACGTGCACGGCGTTGCTCTGGATCTCGTCGACCGAGAGCGCCACCAAGCCGATGTCCGTGGCGCCGCGCGCCATGCCCACCGTCGACACCGCGATCTCGGGCGTACCATCGTCATCGACGTCGTCGATGCGCCGCAACACCTCGCCGAACACGTCGGGACCGGTCATGCCGAGGTTTGCGGCCCCGAACACCGCCGCCTGTGTCAGGAACGTCGGCGCGCCCGGGACCGGCACCGCGGCGACGACGACCGAGGCGCCGTTGTCGATGCTGATGACGGCGCGAGGTCCTGCGCCGTCGGTCAGCGCGGCGGCGGACGCCACGCGCGTCGCCCCGGTGATGAACACCTGCGAGAACGAGAACGCGCTGGCGTTCGGTGTCGCGAGCCACGCCAGCCCCGATGGCGTCGGCGCGCCGCTGGCGTCCACGGTTGCCGCCGGTTCGCCGAGCAGTACGTAGCGCGAGCCGTCTGCAGCCGCCCGCGGGGCCAGCGCAATTGAACGGCCCATCTCCGCCCGGGAGGATGGGCCTGCTCCTTGGTTCTCGAACCGGGAGGGGACGTCGAAGGCGCCGGTGCTGAGGCCGCGCAAAAAGGTCCATGCCCCCGCCGCTACAGGGGTCGTGCTCCATTCCGCGAAGGCAACCGCAGATGATGGCGACCCGATGACCAGATCGACGGCGCAGTCGTCGTCGACGTTGGCGCCGAACACGTCGCCGGGGCACGGCTCGCCCTCACCTTCCCCCTCGCCCTCACCTTCTCCTTCGCCCTCGCCCTCGCCTTCACCCTCACCCTCTCCTTCGCCCTCTCCCTCACCTTCTCCTTCGCCCTCACCCTCACCTTCTCCTTCGCCCTCACCTTCTCCTTCGCCCTCGCCTTCTCCTTCGCCCTCGCCCTCGCCCTCGCCCACGATGAGGATGGTGCAGCGGCCGGCCGTCGTGTCGCAGCGCTCTACGTCGAGACAGTCAACGTCCGTTCCACACGGCGCGCCCGCGTCGTCGAAGAAGCGGCAGCCACCCATCGCCGCAAGGGCGAGCAGGAGCACGGGAACGCGAACATCGAGGAGGGTCATGGCGCGTCCTTTGTGACCATCATGACGCCGCCCGCTCCTGCGACGACGAGGCCGACGGCCGTCGCGCCGAGCATGCTGATGCCGACGACCTGCAACGCGTCCCTCGTGCCGCGCTCCATCGCCGAATACTCGAGCGCCGCCTGCAGGCCGCCTGCGGTCGCCCCAGCGGCGGCCGCGAGCGCGGCGCCACCGCCGACGAGCCACAAGCCGAGCCCCTGCTCCTGCGGCGGCGGTGGCGGCGGCGGGGCTCTCTCCTCGATGACGCCGAGCACGAGCGCCGCGGCCTTGCCGCTGATAATCGCGACCTGCTGGCGCTGCGCGGGTTGGCCCTCGACGCGTAGCTCGACCTCGTGTGGACCAGGCGCGAGCCCCTCGATGCGCGCCCGGGCCGCAGCGGCGTCGAGCGCGACGCCGTCGAGGAACAGCGCACCTTCACCAGCCTTGAGGTCCAGGGAGCCGGTCTTCTGCGGCGCGAGCAGCGACAGGATGACGCCGTCGATGACGCGTTCGCGCAACTCGGCCTCCTTCGGCAGCAGGCGCGTCGCTTCGCGAACGGTCGTGCCGCGCAGCGCGTCGAGCAGACGGAGCTGCAGGCGATCGCCGGCCCAATCGGAGGCCACGCGCGCCACGATCACCAGCGTGGTGCCGACCAGCACGCCCATCTGGGCCTGGCAGGCGAGCGACTCGATGTTGCACGCGGCGCCGGCCTTCTTCGCCTGCTCGATCCCTTGTGCGGTCTCGGCCGCCGGTTGCAGCGCCACGCCGTTCTCAGCCGCGAGCGCTCGAATGCGCTCGGCGATGGCGCGCTTCTGTGGCTCGAGCAGGTCGGGCGCCATCACCGGCAGCAAGGCAGCGGTCTTGGCTTCCGAAGGCGCCGCTGCTGCGGGCAACGAGGCCAACGTGGCGATGAAGATCGCTCGACCGACGAAGGACATCAGCACTCCGTGTGGCCTCGGAGCATGCCCGCGAGCGGCTCTCCGGCGCAACGATCATGGTCGCGCCAAGGGAGCCGCCTGTCTTGGGTTCAGCGTCGGCGGCGCCGCAAGAAGAGCGCGAGCGCTACCAGGCCGAAGGCGCCGGGGGTGGTGCCGGAGGCGCCGCAGCCGAAGACGCTGCTGGTGCCGGCCGAGGCAGTGGAGGCCGGCGCCGGGCACTCGGTGAGCTCAACGACGGTGATGGTGATGGAGCAGCCGGGGTCCAGCTCGCCTTCACCCTCGCCTTCACCTTCGCCTTCACCTTCGCCTTCACCTTCGCCTTCACCTTCGCCTTCACCTTCGCCTTCGCCTTCACCTTCACCTTCGCCTTCACCTTCGCCTTCACCTTCACCTTCGCCCTCGCCTTCACCGCCATCACTGTCGGTGTCGGCGTCGCTGTCGGTGTCCGCGTCGCTGTCGGTGTCCGCGTCGCTGTCGCTGTCCGCGTCGCTGTCCGCGTCGCTGTCGGTGTCAGCGTCGCTGTCGCTATCACCATCACAGTTGTGTCCGTGGTGACCGTGGCCGTGTCCGCCACCGCCGCCGCCGCCGCGGTTCGCCGTGCTGAACGTGGTGGCCGAGGAGCCGGCCACCACGGCATGGACGCTGTTCGTCGCCTCGACGCTCACGTCGCGCGTGAAGCAGGCGCCATTGGCCGCGAGGTCGCCGAGCCCGATGACCGCGGTGCCGTTCAACGT
The DNA here is from genome assembly GCA_016177705.1 of Deltaproteobacteria bacterium. Lineage (GTDB taxonomy): Bacteria > Myxococcota > UBA727 > UBA727 > VGSZ01 > JACOUT01. The sequence continues at coordinate 37,577 of JACOUT010000022.1, read as the reverse complement.
CACCTGCGCCGTCGCGCAGCCGTCGTTGTGGATGATGACGGTCGCAGCACCTGCGACTGCCGAGAACGCGCGATCGACGACCAGGGTCTCGCCCGGGGCGCGCGTGAACGTCTCGGTATAGACGCTGGCGTAGCCGGTGAGGTCGGTGCACAGATCCGTCGACGGCACCGGGCACTGCTCGGTCGTGGTCGTCACGACCGCGACCGCCCAGGTGGAGAAGTGGCCGACCACATTGCTGAAGCGCACGATGGCCGGCGTGCCGCTGGTTGGCTGCCCGAGCGCGTCGAAGGTCTCGACCCTCACGCAGCCGTCGACGGTGGGCACATCGGCGCCAGTGCAGATTGGAAACCCCTGGAAGACGCTGCCGACCGCGTCACCTTTGGTCACCATCGACGCCGTGCCCGCGGCGAGCGCGTCGAGCAACGCCGATTGCGTGGCCGCGTCGAGTTGGGCGACGTCGATGTCGAAGGAGAGCGCGGCGTCGCGATTGAGCGTCGGGACCGCGAAGGTGAACTGGTAGGCGGCGATCGGGTCGATCGTCGCGGGAGAGCCGTTGGCGTCAAGGCCGCTCTCGGGGGCCAGCGCGATCGGGTCGACTCGGGTGATCGAGAAGGTAACCGGCGTCGTGAAGGCCGCCGCCTGGATCTGGAGGTGCATTAGCGCCTCGAGGTTTGCGACCGTGAGGTCGAGCGCACCGCCGGGCGTGGTCCCGCTGACATCGGTGTAGCCGGTCGCGTCGAGCGTGAGCTCACCGGCCACGGCACCGTCACCCATCGGGAACGCCCCGGTGCCGGTCGTCTCGACGGTCAGGCTGCCCGCGACGTCGGTGCCCCCGGACATGTCGACCGCAGCGCCGCCGTTGTCGACGACGGTGAGGTCGCCGTTGACGGAGGTGAGGCCACTCATGTCGATGGTGCTGGTCGAGGTGTTGCCCGAGATGTCGACGCTGCCGGCGGAGGCCAGGCCGGACAGATCCAGGCCACCCACCGAGATGTTGCCGCTGACGGTGAGGCCGCCGGACACGGTAGTGAGCGACGTCATGTCGATCGGATTGGCGGCAGGGTTGTTGGTGACGGACAACGAGCCGCCGACGGTGGTCAACGAACCCATGCCGATGGACGTCGCGGAGCTGGAGCCGTCGATGGTGAGGCTGCCGGCGACGGTCGTGAGCCCGCCGAGGTCGATTGCCCCTACGGACGTGTTGCCGCTCATGTCGAGGTCGCCGCCCACGGTGGTGAGGCTGGCCATGTTGATCGGGTCGGCGGTGCTGTTGCCGGTCACCGTCAAGCTTCCGCCGACGCCGGTGAGCGAACCCATGTTGATCGACGTCGCGGCGGTGTTGTCGCTGATGTCGAGCGACCCTACGACCGTCGTGAGCGCAGACATGTCGATGACGGTCGCCGCGGTCCCGATCACCGTGAGGTCGCCGCCGATGGTGGTCACGCCCGAGACGAGGATCGCGTTCAGCGCCGGGTTGTTGGTGACGGTCAGCGAACCGCCGACCGTGGTCAGGCCGCTCATGTCGACAGACTGCAGCGCCAGGTTGCCGGTGATGGTGATGTCACCGCCTGCGCTCGCAAGCGCGGCGAGGTCGATCGCGATGAGCTGATCATTGTCGGTGAGCGTGACATCGAGCCCGACGCTCGCTGCGTTCGACACCACGAGGTACTCGCGGCCATCGACGTTGATCATGAGGATGCTGCCCGCGACCGCGGCGAAGGCGTCGATGAACGCCTGCGAGGTGGTGAGTTCGATGATCAGATCGTTGGGGAGCGGCGGGGGCGGCACGACCGCGCGGATGCGGCCGTTGCCCGAGTCCGCGATGAAGATCGAGTCCGCCCGACTGGCCACGCCGCCGATGTCGGAGAAGGTCGCGTCCTGCGCGGGGCCACCGTCGCCGGAGAAGCCGTTGACGCCGGTGCCCGCGAACACCGACAGCATGCCGGTGACCAGATCGACCCTGAGCACCTGGTTGAAGGTCGAGATGTAGAGGTTGTTTCCCCCGTCGAGCACCAGGTCGGACGGGGCGCCCAGGTCCATGGTCGTCGCGCTGCCGAAGCCGGGCGTGGTGGCCCCGCCGCCCGCGATCGTGGTGATGATGTTGGTGCTGGCGTCGATGCGGCGAACGGTGCGCGAGCCGGTGTCGAGCACGAACAGATTGCCGGAGGGATCGAGGGCAACGCGGCGGGGCAGCGAGAACTGCGCGGAGAGAGCGTCGCCGCCGTCCCCGCCTGGACTGCAGCCGCCGGGGACACCGGCGACCGTGGTGATGATGTTGGTGGCCACATCCACCCGGCGAATGACGCAATTGAACAGGTCGCCGATGTACAGGTTGCCGGCTGCGTCGACGGCCACGCCTTCGGGCACCGCGAGCGACGCGCTCGTCGCGGGGCCGCCGTCGCCGTCGAAGCCGAAGCCCATGAAGCCGGCACCGGCGAAGTTCGTGATCACGCCGCTAGTGAGATCCACCCGGCGCACGCGATTGTTGTCGATGTCGCCGACGTAGAGGACGTCGTTGGTGGGGCTCAGCGCGATGCTCAGCAGTCCCGAGAGGGAGGCGCTCGTCGCCTGGCCGCCGTCGCCGTCGTCGCCGAAGGTGCCCGTGCCGGCGATGGTGTCGATGATGCCGCCCGTGCTGATGCGGCGCACGCGGTAGTTGTCCGTGTCCGCGACGTACACCGTGCCGTCGGCGGCGACGGCCATGCCGTGGGGATTACCCAGCGAGGCCGCGATCGCGGGGCCGCCGTCGCCGGAGAAGCCCCCCACGCCGTTGCCGGCAATCGTCGTCACGTCAGCCGCAAGTGCGGGCGCTCCAGCGAAAAAGGCGATGAGCGCGAGGCAACTGAAGCGGCGTCGGTTGAACATCGAGTACCCCCAATGACCGGGCCAACGGCGGAGTCCCGACTGTAGCAGCCGTTGCAACAGCTACCCAAAACCGTCTCAGCTGCGACATACTTGGAGGTCGATGTGCGAGAGACCCGCGGGGAGGGCCCACATGCGCGCCAACATACGAGCGTTTACCTTGATCGAGCTGATGATCGTGATCGCGATCATCGGCATCCTCGCCGCGATCGCCGTGCCCAACTACCAGTTGATGACCTGCCGCGCGGCGCAGACGGAGGCGAAGGGCAACGGCTCGGCCATTGCGCGGCTGGCGGACGCGGCAAAGGAGGACATTCGCTTGAACCCCCTCTTTCCCGATCCGATCATCCAGTCCGTGTGTGGCGCCGCCATCCCACCCAATCAGCTCGGCTTCTACGCGCAGGGCCGTAGCCGCTACTCCTACCGGCTCGTGAAGATCGGCGGTGCGACCACCTGGGCCCTGCTGATCACCGGTTGTCCCGGCACCAACGTCGTTGGTGACTCGTGGTTTGCGAGCGGAACCGTCAATCTGCGGCAGACCGCCAACGCCTGTCAGTAGCTCGCTGGTCAGGGGGCCGGCGCCGCGATGTAGGTGCTGAACACATCAAGCACCCCTTCCTCCGCCATGGTCCCTATCACGGTGACCTGCCTCACACCGCGGGGCGCCAGTCCCTGCAGCGTCTTCGCTGCGAGCGAGGCCCGCTCGATCGCAGGGACTTGCCGGTAGGCGTTGCCGTCCACCGCGCACAGCGCGTTCTCGTCCACCACGTCGACGCTCCGGCAGGCGAGGCCGCCGATCGGCACCGGCACGGCGACGAGCGGGCCCTGGAGCGCGGTGACGGCGACGACGGCGGCGCCGACGAAGCAGAGTGAGAGCACCACGGCCAGGGGCACGCGCCCAGCCTCGACGAGTTGGCGCAGGCGCGCTCGCAGGACGCCGCCGCCGCCGCCGCGCCGCTGCGCGAGCGTGAGGTCCAACAGGCGGTAGCGCGGATCGGCGCGGTCGGCGATCACGACGCGCTTGAGCGCTTGCGCGGCACCGTCGAAGTCGTGCTCCTCGATGCGCAGCTTTGCGAGCGCGAGCTGCAGGTCCTTCGAGCCGGGATCGGCCTTCGCGGCGGCCTCGAGCTTGTCGAGGTGTTCTCGCCGGCTGCTCGGCAATGCGCTGGAGGCGTAGCCGACGATGGCGACGCACGCGATGGCGGGGCCACTCGTGGGCGCCACGTCGCGCCAGCGCTCGACGGCGTGCTGCAGGCAGGCGAAGTGTGTCTGCAGAGCCGCATCGAGTGCGTTCTGTTCGGTGACACCGATCTTGAACGCGACGCCCACGCGGCCGGCATCGCGCCAGACCACGTCTCCCGTCAGCGCGACCTGTGCGTTGGTGGCCGGCATCTGCACCGTGAACGCGACGGTGGTCGCCGAGTAGCCCGCAGGCACCTCGAGGCAGACGCCGTCGCGCGACAGGTTCTGCATCTGGCAGCGCACGCGCTTGCCGGCGACGTCGATCTCCACGTCGATCAGCATCGGCAGGCGTAGGCTCTTGCGCAGCTCGGCGTGCGCGCCGTCGGGCGGCATGCTCTGCCACACGGTGCGCGGCAGGTGCTCCTCGAAGAACGCGGCCTCCAGCGTCGCGCGCAGTTTCGGGTCCGTCGGGTCCTGGCGCAGCTCCTGAGCGCGCGCGAGGATGTGCCACTCGACGGGGTCGTGCAGCAGCGCTTCCACACGCTTGAGGCGCTCGATCGCCGTCGCCCGAATCGGGTCGTCGACCGTGAGGTGCGCGCACAGGCTGTACACGACCTCGCGCAGGTCGTTGACGCGCCCAAGCAACGCGTCGGGTGCCGGCTTGCTCTTGATGTTGAGCAGCGAGAGCAGCGACGTGCCCTTGAGGCGCTCGTTCAGCGCCGCGAGCTTCTCCGCAGGTGTGCCGGGTTCGCCGCTCATGCGGCGGATGATAGGCGAATCTTCGCGGCAGGTGCACCAACCGGCGCGCGACGTCAGAAGGGGAGGAACCGACTCGCCGCCATGCACAGCGCCGCACCTACGGAGCACCACGCGTTGACCCGGCCGGCGAGCACCGCGCGCCCGGCGAGCCTCTGCAGCTCGCCGGCCTGCTCCGCGCTCGGGGGCCCGCCCACCGCCTTGATGCTCCCCTGCAGCACGTACATGCGCACCGCCGTCGGTCGCGAGACGGCGTGCCCCACGCCGAACGCGACCAGGGCGAGCACGGCACCGAGGGTCAGCGAGATGCCGGGACCGGACTTCAGCCACTCCGCGTTGGCGTAGATGGTGTAGAGGCGCAGCCCACTCAGCACGCTGAGCACGCCGAGCAGGTTCATCCAGAGCGTGAAGCGCCGCTTCATGACGCCGGCCATGACGGCGCCGCCAGCCGGGCCGGCCTCCGCAATGGCCGGCAGGAGGAACAGGCCGACCATGGCCGTCCAACCGCCCCAGAGCACGGAGCATGTGATGTGGATGAGGCGAAGGACCCAGAGCTCCATGCGCGCTCGGCTAGCATGAGCCGACTCGGCGATCGACGCCCTGTTCGGCCGCTCCCCTGCAGACCGCACAGCCTGCCGCCGGCCCGTCCCTCGCGTCCCTGTCGAGCGTGAAGCTCAGCCCGCCTTCTTGTACATGGTGACGACGCAGGCGCCGCCGAGCCCGAGGTTGTGCTGCAGCGCGACCTTCGCGCCCTTCACCTGCCGGTCGCCGGCGGTCCCGCGCAACTGCCACACCAGCTCCGTGCACTGCGCGAGGCCGGTTGCGCCGAGCGGGTGGCCCTTGGACAACAAGCCACCCGAGGGGTTGGTCACCCACTTGCCGCCGTAGGTGTTCTGCCCGTCCCAGATGAGCTTCTCGGCCTCGCCCTCCTTGCACAGGCCGAGCGCCTCGTAGGTGAGCACTTCGTTCGTCGTGAAGCAGTCGTGCAGCTCGATCACCTGCACGTCGTTCGGGCCGTAGCCGCTCTTGGCGTACACCTCGTCAGCGGCGGCCTTGGCCATGTCGTAGCCGACCATCCTGATCATGCTCTGACCCGCAAACGACGTCGCCGGGTCGGTCTTCATCGCCTGCGCCACGATAGTGACCGCGCGATCCATCAGGCCGCGCTTCTTGGCGAACTCCTCCGAGACCACCAGCGCCGCGGCAGCACCACACGTGGGCGGGCAGCACTGGAAGCGCGTCAACGGGTCGAACACCTCGTCGGACGCCATCACCTCCTCGACGGAGAGCACCTGGTTGAACAGTGCGTAGGGGTTCTTGCTCGCGTGCGTGCGCGCCTTCGACGCCACCTTGGCGAAGGTCTCTCTGCGCGTGTCGTACTTCCAGCGGTACTCACGGCCGGCGCCGCCGAACATCTGCGCGGCGAACGGCGCCTGGTTCACGCCCTGCGCGTCGTTCATCACCTGCACGTGCTGCTCGAGCGGGTTTGGCCGATCGGTGTACTTGGAGGCGAGCGCGCCCTTCTCCATCTGCTCGAAGCCGACGGCGAGCGCGCACTCGACGGCGCCGCCCTCGACCGCTTGGCGCGCCAGGAACAGCGCGCTCGAGCCGGTCGAACAGTTGTTGTTGACGTTGAACACCGGGATGGCGGTCAGGCCCACGGAGTAGACGGCCTTCTGGCCGCAGGTGGAGTCGCCGAAGACGTAGCCCGCGTACGCCTGCTCCACGTCCTTGTAGTCGACGCCGGCGTCCTTGAGCGCGGTCGTGATGGCGCCCTTCGCCATCACGTCATAGGAGTCCGAGGCGCCGGGCTTGGCGAACTTGACCATGCCGACACCGACGACGTTTGCCTTGCGAGCCATGGGCGTACTCCTTGTTTCTCGACGTGCGCGGACGTTGTTGGAAGCTAGCGATCAGACGAGCTTCTGCAGGAAGCCCAAGCGGTGAGCGGCGGCCACGCTGCCGTCGATGCGCAGCTTGCCGTGCTGGTAGAGATCCTTGACCCCCGCCTCGCCCTTGGCGAGCGCCGCCAGGTCCTCGTCGGCGAGCGTGAGTGTGACCGTGGGGCTTGGCAGCTTGCCCTCGACCAGGCTGCCCGGACCCTTTTGCAGGTCGACGCCGAAGCTCGCGTCCGGCTCGCGCACGACGAACTGCACGGCGGCGCGCACCTCCTCGGCGAGCTTGCCGTTCTTTTGCAGCCGCTCCTTGAGGGCGGCGACCACCTTGGGCGCGCTCGCGCCCTTCGAGGGCGCGGCGACCTGGGCAGCCGGTGCGGCAGCGGCCGCCGCCGGCGCTGCGCCTGCCCCCTTGGCGAGCGCGCTCTTGTCGAGCTTGCGCAGGAACTCGAGCTTCTGGCTCGCCATGATGTTGCCGCCGATCTTGAGCTTGCCGGTGCTGAAGAGCTTCTGCGGGTCGACCTTGCCCTGCACCATGTCGAGGAAGTCACCCTCGGAGAGCTCGAGCGTGCAGTCGGCCTTGGCCTCGCCGCCCGCCTTGACGCTGCCGCCGCCGTTCTTGAGGTCGACGGTCCACACGTTCGGCGCCGCGCCTCCCTTGAGCGTGAAGCGGTAGACGTTCTGCACGGTCTTCGTCAGCTCGGGGGTGCTCGACACGTAGGCACCGATGGCGGCGAACACGTCGGCGGTGGAAGGACCGGTCGCGGCGGGCGCCGCGGCCGGTGCCGACGACGACGCTGCGGGCGCGGCCTTGGGCTGCGGGATCTCCTTGTACAGCTCCACCGCGGCGTTGCTGATGGCCACCTTGTTGCGCTCGACCACGGTGGTCTTGACGATGACCCGGTCGCCGTCCTTCCACATCTCGGTCTTGAGCGTCTCGCCCGGGAACACGCTGTCGGCGAAGCGCACCTTTATGCTCTTGAAGTAGCGCGGGTCGCCCTTGCAGAAGGAGTTGATGACGTGGCGGCCGACGTGGCCGAAGGTGCACAGCCCGTGCAGGATGGGCCGCTCGAAGCCGAACGCCGCCGCGAAGCTCGGGTCGACGTGCAGCGGGTTCCAGTCACCCGACAAGCGATAGAGCAAGGCCTGGCTCTCGCCGATCTTCTCGGTGACGACGGCGTCGGGCTTGCGATCGGGCGCCACATTGACGTCGCCCGAGGGGCCGCGATCGCCGCCCCAGCCGCCAGCACCGCGCACGATCATCGAGATGTCGTTCTTGACGAGCGGCGTACCCGTCTCCTTGTCGCGGCTCTCGACCGAGAACACCACCACGGCGTTTTTGCCCTTGTCGAAGATGTCGCTGATGCGCAGCTTGTGCACCAGTGTGGTCGCCTTGGTGGGCAGCGGCTGCAACAGCTCGGTGTACTGCTCGCCGTGCAGGATGCGATCGAGGCTGTAGTTCAGCCCGGGCGCGCCCTTGCCTTCGAGCGCCATGGTCAGGATGGCGTTGATGGCCGGGATGACGCCGTAGGTGGGCAGCGCGTAGAAGCCCTCGCCGTTGCGCTCGTAGACCAGGTGCAGGTCGCCCTCGTCGGTGGGGTTCTTGCCGGCGCCGACGCCGAGCGCGTACAGCGCCAGGTCGCGCTCGTCGTACTTCGACTCGAGGCCGTCGACGACGTAGCCGAGCGCGGCGTCGCAGTCGATGAACTCGTTGCCGCCCTTGCTCTTCTTCTCGAGGTTGGCGAGCACCGGCTGCAGCGCCGCGTGTACGTTGTCGGGGTGCGTGGTCTTGGAGAAGTCGGTGATGGCGCTCCACGCGCCCTTGACCTGCTCCACCGACAGGGGCTTGCCGACGGGGAAGAGCTTCCCTTCGGTGCGCTCCCAGCGCAGCTTGCCGACGAAGCCGCCGCCCACCTCGAAGATGCCGCCGTTCTCCTCGCAGCTCTCGTGGCACAGCCAGGCGACCAAGGGCGAGACGTACTCGGGCTTGAGCGCGTCCACGATCTCCTTGGGCATGATGGTCTCGGTCAGGCGCGAGCCCGCCACCGGCGCGATGATGTTGGTGTGGATGCCGCGCTTGACGCCCTCGAGCGCGAGCGTCTGACCGAAGCCGACCAGGCCCATCTTGGCCATCGAGTAGTTGGCCTGGCCGAAGTTGCCGTACAGGCCGGCGGCCGAGGCCGTGAAGATGATGCGGCCAAAGCCCTGCTCGCGCATGGTGTCCCAGGCCGCGCGCGTCACGCGGTAGGAGCCGAGCACGTGCACCCTGTAGATGAGGTCCCAGTCCTCCTGGGACATCTTCTGGAAGCTCGAGTCGCGCAAGATGCCCGCGTTGTTGACGACGATGTCGACGCGCCCCCAGGTGTCCTTGGCGGTCTTGATGATCTTGTCGCCGTCCTCGACCGAGTCGTAGTTGGCGACCGCCTGGCCACCCGCCGCCTTGATCTCCTCGACCACCTTGTCGGCCGCCGACGAGGACTTGCCGGCGCCGGTGGCGCCACCGCCGAGGTCGTTCACCACCACCTTGGCGCCGCGGCTGCCGAACAACAGCGCGTGGCTCTTGCCGAGCCCGTTGCCAGCACCGGTGATGACGACGACCTTGTTGTCGAAGCGAAGCTCGTTGGCCATGGGAAACCTCGGGTGGTTGACACGGGAGTCAACACGAGCTTGACACCCGTGTCAATCAAGATCCACCCGGGGCTGACGCCGGGCGTTCCAGCGAGCGCTGTGGGCATTTGCGTCAGTGAACGAGCCCCCTAGCCTGCGCGGAATGCGAGCTGCCGCCGCGATCCTGTGCGCCCTGCCCTTCTGGTCCACGTGTAGCTGCGACGCACCGCCCGAGCCGATCGAGCCCGTGCCGCCCATGGAGGCCTCGCCCCGCTCGCCCGGCCCTGCCGTGGTCGCGCTGCCCGACGGCGTCCCGCCCGGCACCCCGGCGCTCTACCTCGCCTTCGGCGACGACGTGCCGGCGGCCGTCAAGGCGCGCGTGCAAGCGCACCTCGCTGCCACCTCCTCTCTGCCCGTCGTCGACGCGGGCGCCGTCGGCCCGCCGCGCGACGCCGCGGAAGGATCGCGCGCGCTCGCCTTCGGCGACACCGAGGCGACCCGCGCGCTGCTGTCACCGGCCGCGATCGCCGCGCTGCCCGACGAGGGGTACGCGATCAGGGCGGGCGTCGTGCACGAGGTGCCCACCCTGGTCGAGGGCGGCGTCGGGCGCGGCGCGTCCTTTGGTGCGTACGCGCTGCTCGAGCGGCTCGGCTTCGCCTTCCTCCACCCGCTCGCGCCGCTGCGTCCAGCCGCGCTTGCCACCGACTGGCCCGCGCTCGACGAGACCAGCGCGCCGCGCTGGCCCATCAGGAACATCCACGTCCACACCATGCACCCGCTCGAGCTGACCGAGCTGCTGCAGGGCTGGCCCATCGACGACGAAGCTGGTTGGGCCGCGCGCCTGCCCGAGTGGGACTCGTTCCTCGAGTGGATGCTCGGCAACGGCGACAACGAGGTGGAGTGGGTGCTGCTCGAGGCCGCCTCGTGGGCCGACTACGCGGCCAGCGACGAGCGGCAGCGACGCCTGCGCGTGCTCGTGCAGCGCGCACACGACTTCGGCCTGCGCGCCGGCGCCGACGTGCCCATCGCGCTCGTGCAGCAGCACACCTTCCGCTTGTTGCAGCAAGAAGGCGAGCTGGCCGACGAGCTGGCGCAGATCGACGAGCGCCTCGACTGGCTGATGGCGGCGGGGTTCGACTTCGTCTCGACGGAGAACGGCTCGACCGAGTTCACGCACCCCGAGCCCGCGCGCATGCTCGCGTGGATGGACGAGGTGGCGCGCCACCTCGACGACACGTGGGGCAAGGACGCGCGCATCAAGATCCACACCTCGACCGGCCAGACCGCCGACGGCTTCGTCGACCCCGAGACCGGCGGGCCGCTCGACTTCAACCACCTGCCCTCGTACGCCGACGCGCGCCTCGGCGTCATGCCGCATACCGTGCAGCACTATGGGCTCGACGACCCCGCGCCGACCTACGGCAACACGAGCTTCGCGCACGTGCGCGAGTACCTGCACGACGAGGCCGGCCGGCGCGCGGTGCTCTGGCACCCCGAGACCGCCTACTGGGTGAGCTTCGACATCGACGTGCCGCTGTTCTTGCCGCTCTACGCCGAGCGACGCCTCGCCGACCTGCGCCTGCTCGCTGATGACGAGGAGCAGGGCCTGATGGGTCGCGGCGCGTTCGTTGGCGCGCGCATGCAGGGGCAGAGCATCTTCTCCTCGGGCTGGGAGTGGGGCTACTGGCTGAACGACGTGGTGGCCGCGCGCGCCGCCTGGGATCCGCGCCTCGACGTCGCCGATGACGCGGCGGCGACGCGCGCAGCCTTCGAGCCCATCGCGGCGGCGCTCGGGGAACCGGCGCTGGCGGACCTGCTGGTCGAGATCGCCGACGCAGAGCGCGAGCTGCTCATCTATGGCCGCACCGACACGCTCGCGCCCGTCGACGTCACGCGAAGAAACGGCCAGGCCTATTTGCAGGGCTTCGAGGCCTTCGACGACCTGCTCGACGCGGTCAACGATCTGCCGCTGGTGCCGGTGGAGGCGCCGACCACGCAGCCCGACCGGCTCGGCCTGGTCGAGATGAACAACCCGCTGCACCCGCCGCCGGGCTACAGCGCCGAGGTCGAGCCGCTGCTCGCCGCCATGGAGGCGACCTTCACCGCACAGGCCGACGCGCTGCACGCGCTGCGCGCCGGCATTCGTCCGGAGGCGCTCGAGCTGTTCGACGATCTCGACGACGCCATGCGCATGCTGGCGCTGCGCGCGCGCCAGATCCACGCGCTCTACGGCTACGCCGACGGCTACTGGACCATGAGCGACACCGAGCGCGCGCCCCTGCTCGCGAACGCGCGCGCCGCGCTCGACGACGCCGCGCTCATCGTGGCCGCGCGCGAGCCGCGCTATCGCGTGCCCGCCGCGCGCATCGCCACCTGGCGCGACAACCCCACCGCCTACGAGTTCACGTACCTGTGGACCGTGCACTCGCTCTACTTCTGGTGGCGCGACGAGCACAAAGCGGTCGACACGCCCGCGTCACCGTGCACCTACAACATCATCAACCCCGCCGACGTCTCACTCGGCGAGGGCGGCCTGGTCGACGCGGCGCGGGTGCTGCGCGAGGTGACCGACGGCGGCCTGCTCGACGGTGTCGGCGAGTGCCTGGCCGAGCCGGCGGGCGAGCCGGCGTTCACGCGCTAGCTTGCCGACGCTCGTGACTGGTCATATCATCTGGTCATGAAGACCATGGCGGCGTCGGAATTCAAGGCGCGATGCCTGTCGATCCTCGATCAGGTGGCCCGCACCGGCGAGCGCATCGTCATCTTGAAGCGCGGCAAGCCCGTGGCGCAGCTCGGACCGACGACAGAGGGGACAGCAGCCGGCTTCCCGCAAGATCGCCTGCGGAGCCTTGGTGGCGTCGTCGAGCTGGGTGACATCGTGTCCCCGCCGCTGCCGGCCGAGGCGTGGGACGCGGTGCGAGGGAAGGGCGCGTGAGCGAGTGAGGCTCCTCGCCGACACCCACGTGCTCCTTCGCTGGCTGGGCGACGAGCGGCGGCTGTCGACCGCTCAACGCCGCGCCTTGAAACGCGTCAGCCCGACGCAGCCGCTCATCGTCTCCGAGATCACCCTGTGGGAGATCGCCACGCTCCATGAGCTTGGGCGCCTGCGTCTGCCGTCGCCGTTACGCGACTGGCTCGAGAGCGCGGTGGCCGCTCCCCTCGTCGAGCGGGTCGGCATCTCGCCCGCCATCGCCGCCGAGGTCGCGGCGCTGCCCAAGACCTTCTACCGCGACCCAGGGGATCGCATCGTCGTCGCCACTGCGCGGGTGCTCGGCGCGACGCTGCTCACCTCTGATCGAGCGGTCATCGAGGCCGCCCTGGTGCGAACCATCGACTGATGCGCGCCAGCACCGGCGGCGGCGGCGCTGATCAGTAGGTGAAGCGGCGGCCGTCGCTCGGAGGCGCTGCATCCGCCCCGTCCGGTGACGCGGTGTTCGGCGGCGCCTTCGCCCGCGCCTTCTTGGCGGGCGCCTGGTCACCCGCGCGCTCCAGCGCGGTAGCGGCGACACCGGCCACGAGCGATCCCACCAGCACCGTCGCGGCCCCCGCGAGCGCGGTCACGCCGCTCGAGGTCAAGACCGCGAGGCGTGCAGCGTCGGGGTCGGCCCCCGGATCGGGCATGGCGGCGTCGACGATGAGCGGCGTCAGCACCACTGCCACGGTGGTGGCGGCGCCGACGGCGACGCCGATGCCGGTGGCAGCGCCCGCCGGCAACAGCGATCGGGCAGACCATGCTCTGTCCTCCAGCTCGTGGCCGACGATGGCGCCGCCAGCGAAGCCGCACGTCGTCACCGCGCAGGCCGCCGGCATGGCGCAGCCGCACGGGCTCAAGAGCGCGAGGCCGCCAACGGCGACGGCGGCGACGGCACCGCCGCCGACCGTTCCCCAGCCGAGCGTCGACAACATGCCGTCATCTGCCGGCTTGGCGTCTGCCGCCGGCAGCGCCTTCTTCGGTGAAGGCTGAGACGTCTTCGATGCAGGAGGGGCCGGCGGCGGCGCGTCCTCGGACGCGGCGGCCGGGTCGATGGTCGGCGGCGGCGCCAGCGGCGCGTCCTCGGCCGGGTCGGCGAGCGGCGCGGGCGGGGGCGACGGCGCCTCGTCGGCAAACGCCGCGGGCGCGGCGAGGTGCGCGAGCAGCGCAGCGGCGGCGACCAGGAGAGCGTGGCGGCTACGGTGGAGGGTCACAGCGTGCCTCGACAAAGAAACGGCCCGGCGCGCGGAGAGAGCCTCCTACCACGCCGGGCCGGTGTTCCGCGATGCTGCGCGGTGCTCAGCCGCCGAGACGGCTCCCGTTCCTGCTGCCGCCGAACGGCGCCGACCACGGCACCTTGGCAGCCGGCTTGTCAGTGTCGAACGCGCGCACGCTGTTGCCATCGAAGTGGTACAGGCGGCCGTCCTCGCCGAGCACGGGCGCGTTCTCGGTGCCGCTGTTCATCCACGTGGTGTCGGGGTTGCCGTTGACGCCCACCGCACCGCGACCGGGATTGAACAGCGCGTAGCCGAGCTCTTTGCCGTTCGGGTCGAGGGCGACGATGGCGCCGTCCGCCGGCACGAACAGCGTGCCGTCGGCCGCGACCACCGGCCGACCCGCCGGGTGATGCTGCACGTGCTGTTGCATGGCGAAGCCGAGCAGGCCGCCGGTGCCCTGGCCGTCGACGTAGCGCTGCGCGAGCGTCGTGAAGCCGTCGTACGACCACAGCACGCTGCCGTCCCTGCGCAGCGCGTACAGCGGGTCGCTCGCCTCGATGGGCTGCTCAGCCGAGGTCGGATCGGCGTCGTCGCAGCCGGTGTTCGGGGGCTCGCCCTCCCACACCGGGAAGTAGATGGCGTCGGCGGTGACGGTGGGCGCACCCGCGACCGTGCAGTCCATGCAGTCGGGGGTGAACGTCCAGTCGGTGCTGCCGTCGGCGGAGAGCCGGCGCAGCTCGCGGTCGCCGGTGACGACGTAGAACTCGCCGTCGGGGCCGGGCGCGAAGTCGCGCACGCCGCTCGGCTCGTCGTGACGGAAGCGCACGGCGCCGAGCGCGTCCTCGACGACGACGGAGCGGTAGCTGGCGCCGCAGTCCTCGGTGTCGCTCATGTAGATGAGGCCCTCGTCGGCCAAGACCACCGGCGGCGACGCGCCCGTGCGCGTCGACAGCGTGGCGCCGGTCGCGGCGTCGAGCGTCACCAGATCGCGGCCCTGGCGGTCCACCGAGACGAACGGCACGTGCACCACACCCTGGCCCACGGCCGGCGGCGCGGCGGCGTTGCCGGCCCCGACGGCCTGCGCCCAGCGGCGTTGGCTGCCCTGATCGCCGAACGACTGCACCTCGCCGTTCGGCACCACCAGGAAGGCGTTGCCCTGATCGTCCATCGAGGGCGCCGACGCGGTGGTCTGCACCCCCCACGGGTCGGCGGGCGCGCTCTGGTCGAAGGTCTGGATCATGCGCGACTCGCCCTGGCCGTCGATCTCCTGCAGACCGTCGGACGAGGACACCAACAGCCGCGAGTCTTGCGTGGCCACCGCCGGCCAGCGCACGCCCCACAGCCAGTCGACCGAGAACCGCTGGCTGCCGAAGTCGCCGCACACCGCGGTCACGCCGTCATCGGTGCATTCCTTCGCGCAGCCGTTGGCCGCGAGCAGGCCGAGAGCGGTGCCCCCGATCAACGCGGCGCGGCTCAGGTGCTTCACTGTCTTCATGTTCCCTCCAAGCTCCGCCGACGGGTGCCGGCGATAGGGTGCCCTTGTGCACCGGTTGTGCCACCCCGCCCGCCGCACGGGACCGCGCCCGGCAGCGGCGCCAAGGCTGAGCGACGGCGCGGCTTTGCGGGCGCGGTGACGCTGGTGTCACACCAGCGCGGGCGGGCGGCAGCACACCGGCCGCACACCGCGGCCGCCACACGCCCCACCCCCGGCGCATCAAAAACCCGTCGGTCACGAGAATCCGCGGCGCGCGATCACGGCGTCAGGGTGGGGCGCGTTGCCCAGGCGGGGGCGCTGCGCCAGGGTCGCGCGGCCGGCCGACGCCGGCCGAGGAGCAGGCGATGAGCGAGCAGGCCTACCAACAACTGATGGCGCGGGTGCGTGACGCGTCGGTGGTGCAGTCGATCAGCTGGCTCCTGTCGTGGGACCAGGAGACCATGATGCCGGCCGCAGGCGCGCCCCACCGCGGCAAGCAGCTCGCGCTCCTGGCCGGCCTGGTCCACGAGCGCCTGACCGCGGCAGCCACGGCCGAGCTGCTCCAGCAGGTGGAGACCTCCGCGTGGCTGAAAGACGCGCCCGCCCACGCGCGCACCAACGTCGCCGAGACGCGTCGCGTGCACGACCGCCTGGTGCGCCTACCGCGCGCCCTCGTCGAGGAGACCGCGCGCACCATCCCGGTGTCCCAACACGCGTGGGCCGAGGCACGGCGCGCCAACGACTTCGCGAGCTTCAAGCCGCACCTCGAGAAGATGGTCGCGCTCAAGCGCGACGAGGCGCGCGCCATCGCCGTCGGCGGCGATCTCTACGACGCCTTGATGGACGAGTTCGAGCCGGGCGCCAGGATCGCCGAAGTGGCGCCCTTCCTCGACGCGCTCGTCGACGGTCTGGTGCCGCTGGTGCGCGCCATCGGCGCCAAGGGCAACCCGGCCTTGCCGTGGGCCGGGCGGCGCTTCCCCATCGAGCGGCAGCGCGTGCTGTGCGGCGCCCTGCCCACCGAGCTGGGCCTGCGGCCGGACGGCAGCCGCCTCGACGTCAGCGCGCACCCCTTCTGCCAGCGCATCGGCCACGGCGACGTGCGCATCACCACGCGCTTCGACGAGGCCGACCCCCGCGGCGCCTACTTCGGCGTCATGCACGAGGCCGGCCACGCGCTCTACGAGCAGGGGCTCGACCCCGCGCACGACGGCACGCCGGTCGGCGAGGCGCGCTCCATCGCGGTGCACGAATCGCAGTCGCGCCTGTGGGAGAACCTGGTTGGCCGCGGTTTGCCTTGGTGGCGCCACCACTACCCATTGGTGCGGGCGCTCTTCCCCGAAGCGCTGCACGACGTCGAGCTCGACGCCTTCCACCGCGCCATCAACCGCGTCGCGCCGAGCCTGATCAGGGTCGAGGCCGACGAGGTCACCTACAACCTGCACATCGCGGTGCGCGTCCGTTTGGAGCGTGCGCTCATCGACGGATCCTTGTCGGTCGAGGCGCTGCCGGGAGCGTGGAACGACGAGTATCGGCGCGCGCTCGGCCTGACGCCGCCCGACGACGCGAACGGCTGCCTGCAAGACGTGCACTGGTCGTGCGGTGCCTTTGGCTACTTCGCCACCTACGCGCTCGGCAACGTCTACGCGGCGCAGCTGATGGAGGCGGCGCGCGCCGCTCTCCCCATGCTCGACGAGGCGGTGGCGAGGGGCGACCAGGCGCCGCTGGTCGCCTGGCTCGTCGACAAGGTGCACCGGCGCGGCTCGATCGGACGTGGCGCGCGCATCATCGAGGACGCTACCGGCCGCCCGCCGGACGCCGCCGCCTTCCTTCGCTACATCAAGCAGAAGTACGCGCCGCTCTACGGCGTGTGAGAGGGCGATGGCGCGGCGGCTCGACGTCTGGATCTGTCAGGGTCGGATGTGCACGGCCAACGGCAGTGACGTGCTGGCCGCGCGCGCGCGCGACGCCGCAGCACTGAGCGCCGGCAGGTGTCGCGTGCTGCGCGGCGGCTGCTACGGCCTGTGCGAGCTTGGCCCCAACGTGGTGGTGCGCGAGCACGACGAGGGCGCAACGCCGGACGACGACGCCGATCGCCTGTCACTGACCGACGCGCCCGGCGAGACCGTCTACTCCGGCGTCGGCGCCGCCCAGGTGGCGGTGGTCATCGAGGCGCACCTCGAGGGCGCCGCGCCGGTGAAAGCGCTGACGCGCGAGGCGCGCGAGGCCACGCTCGCCCCCGCCTCCGACGTCGCCGCGCGGCTGCGCGCGGTGCGGAGGCGCCGCAAGCGCGCTCACGCAATCGCAGTGAAGAAGTAGGGGTGGCGCGCCAGGCCGATGCGCATGGCCATGGCCTCGTCGTGCGAGCGCACACCCTCCATGGCGGCGATCTCCTCGGCCGTGATCTGCCAACCCTGCTGCGCCGCGCGCGCAACCACCGCGTCGACGAGCTGCACCACCTCGTGCAAGGGCTCGCCATCGCTCGGCAGGTGATGGCGCGCGGTGACCGCCTGCACCGCCTCGGGCAGGAGCCAACGATCGGTCATGATCCAGCCGGCGTCGCAGTGGTGCCGCTCTACCACCTCGAGCCAGAAGGCCTCGTCGGAGGGGCCCGTGATGTGCGGGTGGTCGGCCTCGATGGCGAGCAGCGCGGCGATCTTGCCGATGTCGTGTAACAGCCCGGCCAGGTAGGCGTCGTCGACGTTGAGGCCGCGCGCCTGCGCCGCCGCCTGACAGGTGAGCGCGGAGGCCAGGCATTCCCGCCAAACACGGCGGCGCAACGCGTGCAGCGGCCCGTCGACCAGCGCGACCTTGGCGAGCGAGGCCGTCAGGCACACGCTGCGCACGCCCTCGCGGCCGAGCCGGATGACGGCGTAGGGCAAGGAGATGCGCTCGCCGGCAGTGCCGGTGAAGGCGGGCGACGAGGCCAGGCGCAGGATGCTCGCCGCCAGCTCGGCGTCGCTCTCGACGATCTTGGTCAGTTCGCCGAGCGGCGCGCGAGCCGCGGCAGCCGCCACCACCCGCTCCGCCGTGGACGGCAGTTGCACGGTCGCATGCGAGATCATGCGCTCGGCGACCAGCGCGTCGACGTCCACGTCCAACACGTGCAGCTCGTCGTCGGTGAGCAGCGCTCCCCCCGGTGGGGAAAGGTGGTCAACGGAAAGCGAGTCGGCGGCCATCGCCTTTAGCTCGACCGAGCGGCCCGAGACTTGAGCCCGGGCCGAGCGGACCACGCGGATCCGCCAGGATGACGCTCTGAGCACGCCGGTGTACGTCGAAACGCACACCCCATG
This sequence comes from Deltaproteobacteria bacterium, assembly GCA_016177705.1. Taxonomy (GTDB): domain Bacteria; phylum Myxococcota; class UBA727; order UBA727; family VGSZ01; genus JACOUT01. Next base: position 19,323 of record JACOUT010000022.1, on the reverse strand, counting down.
GACCTGCGCGAACTCGCCCCCGACGGCAGTCCTGCCCGCCATCCCTGGGAGCTGGCGCGCGCCGCCTTCGTGCTCGACCGGCTCAGTGCCGCCGGGCTCAGCGACGGCAGCCGTGTGCTCGACGTCGGCGCGGGCGACGGCTGGCTCGCGGGTGAGCTGCGCCGCGCCGTCGGCTGCTCGGTTACCTGCTGGGACGAGGGCTACTCGGATGACGATGAAGGCCGCCTGCGCGCGGCCGGCCTCGAGGCCTGTCGCGCGCCGCCGGCAGGCCCCTTCGACGCCGCGCTCTTGCTCGACGTGCTCGAGCACGCCGACGACGACGTCGCCCTGCTCGGCGCGGTCGTCGCTCGCGTGCGCGCCGGCGGTCGGCTGCTGGTCACGGTGCCGGCCTGGCCGGCGCTGTTCTCCGAGCACGACCGCGCGCTGCTCCACCGACGGCGCTACACGCCGGCGAGCTGCCGACGTCTGCTGGTGGAAGGGGGGTTGCGGGTCGACGAGGCGGGCGGGCTTTTTCACGGCCTTCTTGCGCCGCGCGCGCTCGCCGTGCTCGTCGAACGGCTGGGCGTCGCGCCTCGCGCTGCGCACGTGGGCATCGGGCGCTGGCGCCATGGCCCTGCCGTGACCCGCGCCCTGGTCGCGGGGCTGCGCGCGGAGCAAAGGGTGAGCGCGCTCGCCGCCCGCCACGGGCTCGAGCTGCCAGGCCTGAGCTGGTTCGCGCTGTGCACGCTGCCTGCCGCCTCGCCGTGGCAGAGTGGCTCGCCGTGAGCCACCTCGACGACTTCACCCCCGCCGAGCTGCGCGCGCTGCGTCGGCTGAAGAGCCCCGCGGGCGTGCAGCGCTTCCTCGATGGCCTGTCGTACCACCTGGCCTCGACGTCGTGGTCACCGCGGCTTGTGCTGCGTGAGCAGACCGCGCACTGCCTGGAGGGCGCCATCTTCGGCGCCGCCGCCCTGCGCGTGCTCGGCTACCCGCCCCTCTTGTGGGATCTCGAGGCCGACAACGACACCGACCACGTGCTCGCCGTCTACCAGGTGCGCGGCCATTGGGGCGCCATCGCGACGTCGAACTACTCGGGCTGCCGCGGGCGCGAGCCGGTGTACCGCTCGCTGCGTGAGCTCGCCATGAGCTACTTCAACGACTACTTCAACCTTCGTGGCATGCGATCGCTGCGGCGCTTCTCGCGCCCCGTCGACCTGTCGCGCTTCGATCACCTGGGGTGGATGACCAAGGAGGGCTCGGTGTGGTTCATCGCCGAGCACCTCTGCGACATCCCGCACACGTCGCTGTTGCGGCCCGGCATGGCGGCGCGGCTCGCGCTCGTCGACGCGCGCACCAAGGCGGCGGGGCTGGTGGGGCACCGTCGCAAGGACGCCGCGACACCGACCTACTCGGCCGGCCCGCGACCCGCGCCCGGCAAGAAGCGCGGCCGGTAGATGCGGATCAGATCCTCCGGCAGGTTCTTCTTCTTCTTCTTCTTCTTCTTGCTCTTCTTGTGCGGCTGCTTCGGCGAATAGAAGGTGTCCACCTCCTCGAAGCTGTCCTCGAAGCGCGCATCGGTGAACGCCGGCAGCGAGGTCACGCCGACGTCGACCACGTAGTCGACGCCCAGCTCATCCACCATGTAGAGCAGATCGTCGAAGGTGGTCGCCTCCATCACGGCGTGAATGCCGATGTCGGGCACCAGCCACGCGAGCTGCCGCGCGTCGTTGGACGGCATGGCCACGATCAGGTGGCCTGGGGTGGTGACATCGAGGGCGAGCAACCGTGCTTGCTCCTCCAGCCGGAACGCCAGCGGCCGGTAGGGCCGCTTGGTGCGCTCGACCAGGTTGTCGTACGCGGAGTGCGGTATCGCGATCACGAACAGCGCCGCTGCCATCCAGGCGAACCCGCCGCCGGCGCGAGCGCACAGGAAGAACGCGAACGCGAAGAACAGCACGCCGAGCAGCGCATGCCGGTCACCGAACCACCACGCGTGGCCGAGGTCCTTGTGCATCAAGTGCAACAGCAGGAATGCACCGACGGCAGTCGCCAACGCGAGGGCGTGGCGATCGGCCAGCTCGCACAGGTCGCGCCAGCGACGTCGCGGCGCCGCGAGCAGCGCGAGCAGCGCCATCGGCACGATGTAGACGAGCCAGCCGAACACGTTGGTGTAGCCGTCGGGGCCAAACGCGACCAGCACGCCGTCCGCGCGATCGAGCACGGTGTGCAAGAGCGTCTCGCCGGCGCGCAAGCCGCGCACCGGCGAGAGCGGGCTTGCCTCGCCGCTCATGTCGAAGCGCACGTACGCGTTGAGCGCCGAGCCCTCGACGAACGACCCCACCCACAACAGCTCCGGCAAGAACGAGAGCCAGAAGGCGGCCAGTGACGCGGCGCCGAAGGCGAGCGTCTGGGGGCGGCGCTCACGATCGCGCAACAGGTGCCATGCAAGCGCGCACGGCAGCGCCAGCACGATCACGAAGTGCTGGCTGCGCGCGTAGAACAGCAGCGCCACCCACAGGCCGAGCTCGACGCCCGCCATGACCGTGCGCCGGTCGAACAGCGACGGCGCGCGCACGAGCGCGGCGAACAAGAGCGCGAACGAGATGCCCTCAGTGTAGGGGCGGCTGGTGTAGCTCGAAAAGTCGGGCGAGAGCGCGAGCAGCGAGAACACCACGTGCCCGCCGTGCACCGTGAAGTCGGCGGCGCGCTTGCCCCGCCAGGCCGGCAGCACGTTGGGCGCCACGCGTCGGCCCCACCAGAAGGCGAGCGCGAGCGCGATGAACCAGAGCACGGTCGGCAGCGCCAGCGCGGCCGTCGTCAACGGCATGATGGAGCCCGCCGCGGCCAACGACAGCGGCCATAGCGGCTGCACCGAGGTCGCGTGCGGCAGCACCGGGTAGCCCTGGTGGTAGAGCGACAGGCTCGTCACCAGACCGTCGCCCGCGATCAGGTGCTGGGCGACATCCATGTAGAGCGAGCCGTCGGGACCGGTCGCGTAGGTGCCGAGGCGGCCGAGCTTGTGCACCAAAGCCGGCACCGCGATGGCGATGAGCACCGCGGCCTCCACAAGCCGCGGCGGTCGCAGCAGGCGCTCGAGCCTCACCCCACCCACCGGTGCCATGCCGCTGCTTCCGCCGCGGTGCGGGCGCTGTCAAGCGTGCTGGTGTATGCACAACCGGCGCTGGAACGCTCGTGACGCTGTCGACCGAACCTACCCGCATGGCCGAACGTGTCTGGCTCGTCGTCCTCGTGGCCGCGCTCGCCGCGGCCAAGGTCGCCTACAGCCTGCACTGGAGCTTTCCCGCGGGCGCCGACGGCGGTTACTACACCGACATCGTACAGCACCTGCTCGCCGGCGACGGCCTGGTCACCGACGTCTCGCTCTACCATCGCGGCTTTCGCTCCTTTCCCCACGCGGACTCGATCTACCCGCTGTGGCCGCTGTGCTACGCCGCCGCCGCCGCCGTCCTGCCCCTCGAGCTGGCCGCGGTCTGGTTGCCGAGCGCGCTCTATTTGGCGTCACTGTTCACGGCCTTCCTGTGGGCACGGCGCCTCATGCCGGACGACCTCGTCCGTTGGCTTCCCGGCCTCAACGCCGGCCACGTGCTGGTGCTGGTGCTCGGGCTGCACGGCGCCTACTTCATCCACACCTCGCGCCCCTACACCGAGGGCCTGGCCTACGCACTGCTGTTCTTGTGTTGCTGGCGCGCGATGCCGTTGTTGCAGCGCATGACGACCACGAGCGGCCTCGAGCTCGGCGCCTGGCTCGGCGTCTTGCTGTTGGTGCGCTCGCAGCTCGTCATCGTGCCGGCGGCAATCGCGCTGACGTTGGTGGTGGCGTTCGTGCTCGCGCGCGAGCAGCGGCGCGCGCTGGTGCTCTTTGGCGCGGCGCTGCTCGCCGGCGCGCTCCTCTTGCTGCTGCCGTACGTCGCTTACCTGGCGGCGCATAGCGACGAGTTCTCGGCATGGAACTACCTGCTCTTTGGCGAGACCCCGCAAGGCTCGCCGCTCTCGCAAGCGCGTCCCTACGTGCGGCCCGACGGGCTCGGGCATCTGCGGGTGCTCGCCCACGGTGTCGCCACCGCGTTCGCCTGGAAGGTCAACGTCTCCTACCGCGGCTCGTACCACCTGTTCCACTACGCGCTGCCGCTCGCGCTCGCGCTCGGCGGGTTCCGGCTCTTCCACGAGCTGCGCAGCGCCGGCGGTCGCGCGCGCCTCGTCGCTTGGCTGCGCGATCCGAGGAACGCGCATTGGATCATGTTCGCGTTCATGGCCGTGGCCGGCTTCTTGAGCGTGCAGCTGCTCGTCAAGAACGAGGACCGTTGGTACTTCCACCGGCGGCACAACCTGGTGGCGTTGCCACTGTTCTTCTTCGCGCTGGTGGCGCTGTTGCGCTCACGCGCGCTGCCGGTGGCGTTGCTTGGCGTCGCGCTCTTGCTCGGCACCGTCGCCATCGGCGCGCGCCGCCTGGGCTTCGAGGTCTACAAGACCGGCATCGAACCGCGCGTGCCGTCGCGCCAGAGCGTGGTCGACTGGCTCAACGGCGAGCAGGCACGCCTCGGGCGCAGGATGGTGGTGGCGACCAGCGCGCCGCAGGTGATGGTGTGGCGCACGCCGGGCGTCGCCTACCACGAGGTCAACGCCGAGATCACTACGCTCGACGACGTGCTGATGATGTTCGACCAGCTCGGCGCCGACTACCTGGTGAGCCCGCTGAGGGACGAGGTGCGTCACCGGCAGCCGCGCGCGCGCTTCGACGCCGAGCTGGAAATGGTACCGGGCGTCGAGCTTGGGCGCCTGCGCGTGTACCGCCGCGACGCCGGCAGCACGCAGGTGACGACGACGCCAGCGCCGTTCATCGGCGCACCCGACGCGCCCGATGACACCGACGACCAGTGAGCGCGCCCTCAGATGGCGAGCTGCGCCTTGGCGAGCTTGACCACGTTGTCGACGGTGAAGCCAAAGTGCTTGGCGACGTCCTGGTAGGGCGCGCTCTCGCCGAAGCTGTGCATCGCCAGGATGGCGCCGCGCTCTCCCGCGAAGCGCTCCCAACCGAGCGCCGAGGCCATCTCGACGCAGACGCGCGCGCGCACCGACGGCGGGATGACGCTCTCCCGATAGGCGGCGTCCTGCTCGGCGAACAGCTCCCACGACGGCAGGCTGACGACGCGCGCAGCGACACCCTCTGCCGCGAGCTTGGTGCGCGCATCGACGCACAGGCCCACTTCCGAGCCGGTGGCGATGAGCAGCACGGCGGGCTTGCCGTCTGGCGCGTCGTAGAGCACGTAGCCGCCCCTCGCGAGCCCGGTGGCAGCGCCCGCGCTCGCGCGGTCGACGGTCGGCAGGTTCTGTCGCGTCAAACACAGCGCCGCCGGCCGGTTGCGGGTGCGCAGCATCAGCTTCCACGCCTCGGCGGTCTCGTTGGCGTCGGCCGGACGCAAGACCAGCATGCCGGGCATGGCGCGCAAGGACGCCAGGTGCTCGATCGGTTGGTGCGTCGGCCCGTCCTCGCCGACGCCGATGGAGTCGTGCGTGAACACGTGCGCCACCGGCAGCTTCATCAACGACGACAGGCGCAAGGAGCCGCGCGCGTAGTCGGCGAACACCAGGAAGCCCGAGCCAAACGGGCGCAGGCCCGAGAGCGCCATGCCGTTCAAGACCGCGGTCATGCCGTGCTCGCGCACGCCGAAGTGGAAGTTGCGGCCGCCGGGCGTCGCAGCCTGGAACACGCCCGCGCCCTCGAAGGTGAGCGTGGTCTTGGTCGAGGGCGCCAGGTCGGCCGCGCCGCCGAGCATCCACGGCACGCGCTTGGCCAGCGCATTCAGCACCTTGCCGCCCGCGTCGCGGGTGGCCACGCCCTTGGCGTCGGCCGGGAAGCTCGGCACCTCGGCGTCCCAGCCGGCGGGGAGCTCGCCCTTCCACAGCGCCAAGAGCTCGGCATGCAGCGCCGGGTGCGCCGCCGCGTACTTCTCGACCATCGCCGCCCAGCTCGCGCGCGCTGCGGAGGAGCGCTGCGCCATCGCCTCGTCGAAGGCGGCGAACGCCTCGTCGGGCACGCGGAACTCGGCGTCCTCGGGCCAGCCGTAGGCCTTCTTGGCCGCCTTGACCTCGTCGACGCCGAGCGGCTCACCGTGCGCGTGGCGCGTGCCCTCCTTCTTGGGCGAGCCGAAGCCGATGCGGCTCTTGACGACGATCAGCGTGGGCGGCGCGCCGAGCGTCTTGCTGCGCTCGCCGAAGGCGTCGAGGGCGCGTCCCACCGCCTCGATGTCGTTGGCGTCGGCGACGCGCTCGACGTGCCAGCCGTAGGCGGCGAAGCGCGCGCCCGTGTCCTCGGTGAAGGCCAGCTCGGTGCCGCCGTCGATGGTGATGTTGTTGCTGTCGTACAGCCAGCACAGGTTGCCGAGCTTCTGGTGTGCGGCGAGCGACGCCACCTCCGAGGTGACGCCCTCCATCATGCAGCCGTCGCCGAGGATGCTGTAGATGTTGTGCGAGAACAGCGTGTGGCCGGGCTGGTTGTAACGAGCGGCCTTCCAGCGCGCAGCGATGGCCATGCCCACCGACGCGCCCGCGCCCTGGCCGAGCGGGCCGGTGGTCGTCTCGACGCCGACCGCGAGGCCCTTCTCGGGATGCCCGGCGGTGATCGAGTGGAGCTGGCGGAAGCGCTTGAGGTCGTCGAGCGTGACGGCGGCGCTGCCGTCGGGCTTCCTGACGCGCGCCAGGTGCAGGAAGGAGTAGAGGAGCGCGGAGGCGTGCCCGGCCGACAGCACGAAGCGGTCGCGGTCGTCCCAGCTCGGATCGCGCGGGTCGTAGCGCAGCCGCTCGGCGATGGAGAACAACACCGGCGCCAGCGCCATGGGCGCGCCCGGGTGGCCCGAGTTCGCCTTCTGCACGGCGTCGATGGCGAGCGTGCGCAGGGTCATGATCGCCGTCTGACGACGAGCGGCGCGGGCGGGATCGACAGCGGTCACGGATCACCTCGGGGAGCAGTTGGCGGCGACTGTCTGGCCCAGTCGGCAGCCTTGTCAAACCGGTTCGCGGCGATCGGTGCTCAGCCGTTGACGCCGAGCCGCTCGATGATCGCTTGCCCGGCGCCGCCGCCGCCGCCACCGCCGCCGGCGTCCGCGACGCCGGACGCCGCACCCGCGCCGCCGACTCCCGAAGCTCCGCCGCCGCCACCGGCGCCGCCATCGACGCCGGGGCCGGAGACCGGGGGGCCGCCGGCGCCGCCATCCCGGCCGTCCTCGCCGGCGCTCCCGGTGGATCCCGCGCCTTCGTCGTCAGCGCCTGCACCGCCACCACCACCCGTCACCAGCAACAACGGGGTGCCGACCGGCGCCGGGTCGACGTGCTGCACCAGCACCAGGCCGCCCGCGCCGCCGCCACCACCGCCGCCGCCGACGAACGCGATCGACGCGGGGCCGGGCGCGCCGCCGCCGCCGGTCGCAGTCAGGCTGCCGCTGAGCGAGAGCGTCCCGGAAACGACCAGCGCGAGCGCACCGCCGCCCGCGCCTGCGTCGGCGCGCGAACCCATCGGCGACGTGGGCCCGCCGCTGCCGCCGGGGCAGCCACCGACGATGCCGGGCGCCGCGCGGTTGGCGCCGGCGGTGCCGCCCGCGAAGTCGGCGGCGCCACCGTGGCCGCCCGCGAACTGGAAGCCACCGCCGCCTCCTCCAGCGCCGCCCGAGTAGTCGCCGGCGGCACCGTCTCCGCCCGCGCTCACGCCGCAGTCGGCGGCGATCATGGCGCCCGGCCCAGGGGACGTACCCGTCGCGCCCACGTCGATGGTGCCGGCGATGTTCGCGTCGCCGAACACCAACAGCGCGACGGCGTCGGTACCGGCGAACTTGACCAGGGCGCCGGCGTCGACGGTCAGCGAGCGCATCACCAGCACCGTCACGCTGGCGTTGCCTGCACCCCCGGCGCCGCCCGTCGCCACGGCGCGCACGGTGTCGACGGTCGTGCCGCACAGCACCGGCCCGCCGTTGGTGATCACCGAGGCGATGGTGCAGTGCACGTCCGCGCGTGGCTCGACGCCGGGCGCCTCCGCGATCGCGCGCAGGTCCACGTGCACGGTGCCAACGGGGAACGCGCGCCAGCAGGTGGTCTCGCCGCAGTCGTAACCGGGAAGCACCGCGCACTGGGTGCAGCCGACGACGTCGACCAGGTAGTCGCACTCCTCGCCGGCCTCGAGTACGCCGTTGCCGCAGTTACGCTCCCCTTCGCCTTCTCCCTCCCCTTCGCCTTCGCCCTCACCTTCCCCTTCGCCCTCACCTTCGCCCTCGCCTTCACCTTCCCCCTCTCCTTCACCTTCCCCCTCTCCCTCTCCCTCTCCCTCCCCCTCGCCCTCGCCCTCACCTTCCCCCTCGCCCTCTGCGCTCGAGGAGCCGTTGCAGGTGCCGAGCACACACGTGGCGTCGCGCGGGCAATCCGCGTCCGAGTTGCAGGTGACCACCTGGCACCGATCGTCGTCACCGCACGCGCGGCCATCGCCGCAGTCACTCGAGCTGGCGCAGGGTCGTTCGCAGGCCGCGCCGAGCGCGATCACCAACGCCAGGGTGATGGTGACCGCGACCCCGGGCACGAGCATGACCCGCACCCACGAACGATAGCAGCCGCTGCCCGCACGTGACGAACGGTCAGCGGCGCCGACGACGCCACGCGAGCAGCACCACGATCGGCGCAAGCGCGACGCCGGGCGTGCCGGTGCAGCCGAGCGACACGGAGGGCTCGAGGGGCGGCCGCTCGTGGACGCCGGGCGGCGGTTCCTCGGGCGGCGGCTCTTCGGGCGGCGGCTCTTCGGGCGGCGGCTCCTCCGGCGGCGGCTCCTCGGGCGGCGGCTCTTCGGGCGGCGGCTCCTCGACAGCGCGGCGCACGATGATGGCGTCGAAGGCAAGCTTCTTCGCCGTGCCAGCGTCGATGTAGGCCTCGCCCGTGTTGTCGGCCAGCAGGACGGACAGCTCACCGGCGGCGGCCTCCACCGTGGCCAGCACCACCTGGCCGCCGGCGTGCGCGCGCTGGTCGATGACGACCTCGACGGCCACGTCGACGCCGACGATGCGATAGCGCGCAGCCTCGCTGGTCGCGAGCGCCGGCACCGCCGTCGACAGCTCGACGGCGGCCGGCTCGTCGAGCGAGAGCGTCCAGGCGAGCGCGTTGTCGGGCGCGGCCGCGTCGATGGCGTAGGTCCAGCGCGACGCACCTCCGTGGCCCCCTTCCACGTGCCAGTACTCGGCCGGCCCGCTCGCGTGCGCGCATGGCCCGTCCTCCTCGAGCACCAGCTCGGCGTCGCCGACGAGCGCGCAGGCGGGGTTTGGTGGCGGCGGCGGCGGCGGCGGGCCCCCGGTGTTGGCCGACGTGTGCACCTGGCCGGGCTCGAGGTCGCCGGCGCCGTCGATCAGCTCAGGCACCACGGCGTTGCCGCCGTAGCTGCCGCCGCTGCCCGAGCCACCGATGCTCGAGTCACGGTGCACGGCGAAGTGCAGGTGCGGCGTGCCGAACGACGAGCAGGAAAGCGCGCCCTGACACGACTGCCCGAGCGCGCCGATCGGCTGGCCCTTGGTCACCGTGTCTCCCTCGACGACGTCGATGCGATCGAGGTGCGCGTACATGGTGACGTAGCTGTGGCCGTCGCCCGGATCGTGCTCGAGCAAGACCCGCTGGCCGTAGTTGGCCCAGCCGCCCGACGCCCACCCTGCCTTGACGACGACGCCGTCGGCGGCGGCCAGCACCGGCTCGCCTTTGCCGTGGTTCGCGTGGGCGTCGAGCGTCAGGTCGAGCGCGTAGTAGTCGTTGGCCGAGCCGGTGCGCGTGGTGCCGTCGTGCAGGCTCGAGCCGCCGTAGGGCCCGTAGCCGGAGAGGAGCGAGACGCGCTCGCCCGCCGGGAACGGCCACGACAGCGCGAGCTCGGCAGGCGCCGCGCTCGCGCCCGACGACGGCGTGGTGACGGCGCCCGACGGCAAGGCCGCGAGCGCAGCGGAGGCGAGGGCAGTGACGATGCAGGCGCTGCGCACGGCATGCTCCCAAACGAATGTTTTTTCATTAACGCCGATGCCGGCCCGAGCGCGTCCGCCGTCGGGAGGACGTGCGCCCGCCCCTACCTGTGCCTACAGCGACGCCGCTGTGGGCCGCGCTCCCATCGTCCCGATGCCTGTGATTAGGACGCCGGGATCGGCCGACAACCTCCCTGACCACCCCCTGCCACGGAGCTCCTCATGTGCGGCATCAACAACGACATCACCACCCGCGCCCGCGTCGACCGCAGCCGCCAAACCGGCCAGTGCAACAACGGTGGGGACAACAACAACAGCCAGCCGCTCAACCTCTTTCAGGGTGACACCCTCGGCAACTGCCGCGGCAGCGGCCTGTTCCCGCGCCAGGCCGGCGGCAGCGGCGGCATCGAGGACCTGCTCGCGCGCCTGTCGAAGAAGGACAAGAACAACAGCCTCGACACCACCAACGCCGCCAACGGCTTGTTCTCCGGTGGCAAGGACTTCGGCTCGGCCACCGGTCGCTCCGACGAGGGTGGCGGCGGCGGCGGCCAGGCGCTCGGCCAGGCCATGCAGGGCATCCAGCAGGTGCTCGGCGCCGTCATGAACATCGTCAAGGCCGTGATGGGTATCTTCGGCGGGCTGTGAGCCCCGCCCGCGAGCACCCGTCCTCGAGCCCGACCCTTTGAGAGCGCGCGCGAGCTTCACCGCCGCGATGATCGCGGTCTCGCGCAGCCTCGGCCGCGTCCTCCCGGAGGACGCGCGCCTGATCCACGATCCCTTCGGCGAGCGCTTTGCCACGCCGTTCTTGCGCTTCGTCGCCAACAACGCGACGTGGCTGTTGCCGGTGATCGAGAGCACGCTCGCCACCGTCCAGGTGCGCACGCGCCTGATCGACGAGGCGCTGATCTCGTTCCTCGAGCAGGGCGGCAGCCAGGTGCTGCTGCTCGGGGCCGGCTACGACGCGCGCGCCGCGCGCTTCGCCGAGCGCCTGGGCGACGCGCGCGTCTTCGAGATCGATCACCCGGCGACCCAGGCCGACAAGCGCGCGCGCCTGCCCGATCCCGCGTCCGTTCATTACCTGCCGTGGGACTTCGAGCGCTCGCCGGTGGCGGAGCTGCCCGCCGCGCTCGCTGCCCTCGGCCACGAGCCAACGCGGCCCACGCTCACCATCTGGGAGGGCGTGACCATGTACCTGAGCGAGCCCGCCGTCGACACCACCGCGCGGGCCATCGCCGCGCTGTCCGCGCCCGGCTCGCGCTTCGTGTTCACGTACGTCGAGCGCGGCGCGCTCGAGCGGCCGGGCTTCGTTTACCGCCTGGTGGCCAAGCTGGTTTCGTTCGTCGGCGAGCCGCTGCGCTTCGGCTTCGAGCCGAGCGAGCTGCCGTCGTGGACGGCCTCGCGAGGGTTCACGCTCGAGCACGACGTCAGCTTCCACGACGCCGCCGAGCTGCTCCTGCCCGCGCGCCTCGCAGCGCAGGTGGAGCGACGCATGCGCGTCGCCTTCGCCACGCGCGCGCAGTGAGCGTCACATGCTCGCGTCGTGGACGATCTTCCACAGCCCCGCGCGTCGCTCGAGCCCGATGACGCTGTAGCCCTCGGCCGGCGCCTTGCCCTCGAAGACCAGGCGCCACTTCATCGCGATCGAGGCGGCGTTGCCGTCGGCGACCAGGTGCAGCACCTCGAGCGAGAGCGCGCCCATGCCGCGCTTGTCGACGTACTTCTTCAGATAGCGCTGGTAGACCGCCTCGCGCCCGTCGGTGCGACCCGAGGGCGAGACGAAGACGGCGTCGTCGCCGTAGTGGCCGCAGAAGCCCTCGAGGTCGCCGGCGGTCCATTGGGCGGCTTGCGCGGTCAAGAGCGCGCGCAGCTGGTCGCCGAGCGGGATGATCGCCGGCTTCTGCTCGCCCCCTGCGAGCGCGGGCAGGGCGCCGATCGGCACGGCGGCAGCGGCAGCAAGCACAGCGCGGCGTTTCATCGGGGCCTCCAGGCCGCCACGCTAGCCGAGCCGGTGATGTCAGGCACCACCGGACATGGCGCACACAATCTCACACGCACCTTCACCGAAGCACATCTCCGGGCCGTCAACTCACCTCCGGAGAACTCGCCATGCCGTCCGTCCAGCTCACCCAGCAAGCCGCCGCCCTCCTGAAGGAAGTCCAGCGCAAGGTCGGGCTCTTCGAGCTCGGCGTCGACCAGACGCTGCAGCAGGCGCAGACGACCCAGGCAGATCCGGCGGCGCCGCTCGGCATCGAGCAGGTGGAGAAGCTGCTGCTGCAGGCGATGCCGTCGCAGGCCCAGGTGATCCAGACCGCCAGCACCTTCGCCAAGGGCTACCACCCCGACAACAAGAACCCGCGCTTCCTCACGCAGATCTTGTCGATGCGCATCGAGAAGGACCACGACTTCGGCGTCGGCACCACCACGCCGCCGCGCCAGCGCGACCCGCTGTACGCGAGCTTCACGCTCGATCCCAAGGCCGACTTCATGCTGCTGTTCAACGCGCGCGACGTCGACGCCAAGGGCAACCCGCTGCTGATGAAGGTGGTGGTGCGCGAGGGCGCCGACCTCGCCAAGCTCGATCTCACCCGCTACCGCACCGCCACCGGCCAGATGCCTGACGTCGTCAAGGTGGCCAAGAACGCCAGCTACGTCGAGACCAAGGACATCGACGAGACCGAGTTCAGCTTCGGCGATCCGCTCAAGCAGGTCTCGGTGGCGTCGTGCGGCAAGCAGGAGCTGTCGTCGAGCGTGTGGGTGCGCCCGCAGAACGTCGATCGCTGGAACGCGTACTCGTACATGTGGGACGGCCGCCAGTACGTCATCAACCCGAACGCGCGGCAGCCCGGCCAGGATCGCGTCAACCAAGGCGAGCAGCTCGACACCACGCCGGTCAAGACCTTCGACGAGCGCGTGCGCCTGGCCATGAAGGCCAAGGACACGCTGCCCGCCGACGCCTGGCTCGACACGCCCGGCGGCGCCGCGCAGGTGGACGTCACGCTCGAGCTCGGCCGCGGCTACATCTTCGAGCCCGGCTCGTCGTGCGAGGTGAACTTCAACGGCATGAAGCTGACCGGCGCCGTCGACAAGGCGGACGCGCAGCTGCTCGGCAATCAGGCGTCGAGCACCAGCGGCACGCCAGGCGGCAACGGCAGCCTGCGCTGGCTGTTGTCACAGCAGGTGAGCCTCTCGGCCGGTGCCAACCCGAACGGCAACGATCGCTGGGCGACGTCGAAGGCCGCGGTCGACCTGATCTATGGGCCGACGCGCGACAAGATCACGGTGGGCGCAAACACGCTCTCGCCGCTCGCCGACGTCACCATCACCACGGCGCAGATGGCGGCCAACAAGATCGCGCTCACGGCCGAGCCCATCGCCGACCCGAACAACGACGCGGTCAAGGTGCAGCTCAAGCTCGACGACGCCTTCCTCGGCGTCGCCGACGGCGCCTCGGTCAAGGGCTGGAAGATGTCGGTCGGCTACCAGGACGCCGCCGGCAAGTGGGTGAGCGTCGGCGAGCGTGGCGTCAAGAGCGGCGCGTCCAAGGCCGAGACCTTCAGCTTCGACGTCGACGACTTCGATGCGCTCCAGCAGGGCGACAAGAAGCTCGAGGTGCGGCTGTTCAACGCCGAGGGCGTGCCCGCGCAGCGCGTGATCCTGCCCTTTCGCGACGTGAGCTGGGCCGACTGATCGGGGCCAAGCGCGGACGGGAAGCGGGCGGCGCTACAGCCCTTGCGTGACGATCGATCCGACGCCGCCACCGCCACCGCCGCCGCTCGAGTTGGCGCCGCTCGGCGGCTCGCCGTCGGCGCCGTCCTGGCTCGGGGACACGCCATCGGCGCCCAAGCCGCCGGCGCCCGCGTACGGCCCGAGGCCGAAACCTCCTCGGCCGCCCTGCACCGAGGCCCGGTCGAGCGAGACTTCGAGCGTGCCACCCTCGAGCAGGATGGAGCCGCCGCCGCCGCCACCGCCTCCCCAGCCTACGCTGCCGCTGGAGATCTGGCCGCTGCCACCGACCGCACCCTGCGCGCGCACCGAGCTCTGGGCTACCGAGAGCATGCCAGCTGCGGCGATCTGGATCGCGCCGCCCCCATAGCCGCCGGAACCGCCGGCCGTGCCGTCGATGTCCGGCCCGCCCATGCCACCCGGGCAGCCGCCCGACAGCACGCCGGGGCTGTCAGGCAAGCCACCCGCGCCACCGTTTTGGACGCCGCCGTAGGCGCCGCGGCCACCCGCGCCGATGCTCGCGCCGCCGCCGCCGCCCGTGCGTGAGCCGCCGGTCCCGCCGGCACAGACGAGCGAGTTGTCGCGCGCGCCGGCGCCTGGCTCGGTGCCGCTCGAGACATCGAGCGCGCCGTCGGCGATGACAGCATCGCCAAACACCAGGATCACGGGCACGCGTTGACCGATGAAGGCGAGGTTGCCTGAGTTCCGAACGTTGAGGTTCCTCACCTGCACGACGAGCAACTGCCGACCGTCGGCGACCGAGGTCTGCGGCCCCGCGGGCACCTGGGTGCCGCAGATGGTGGCGTAGCCGGCGAAGACGTCGTCCGTCGAGATCGTGCCGCCGTTGCACGTGAGGTCGAGGTCGGGTGGCGCGTCGTCACGGTCCGTGTTGGCGACGCCGTAGGGCTTGACGCGGAAGACGCGCCAGCACGTGCCGCCGACACCGGCCGGGCAGCCGAAGCCCGGCTCGATCCCGCAGGTGAACGAGCAGCCATCGCCGTCTCCCGTGTTGCCGTCGTCACATTGCTCCTCGCCGGTCTCGAGCACGCCGTCGCCGCAGCCGGTGGGCTCACCTTCACCCTCGCCCTCGCCCTCGCCCTCGCCTTCGCCCTCGCCTTCACCCTCGCCTTCACCCTCGCCTTCACCCTCGCCTTCACCCTCGCCTTCACCCTCGCCCTCGCCCTCGCCTTCACCCTCGCCCTCACCCTCGCCTTCACCCTCGCCCTCGCCCTCACCTTCGCCCTCGCCCTCGCCCTCGCCTTCGCCCTCGCCCTCGCCCTCACCCTCGCCCACCGGCACGCACGAGCCGGCGAGACAGGTCGAGCCGGAGGCGCAGTCGAGCGCGGACTCGCACACCGAGGGACGGCCCGGACAGGCCAGGTGGGCAACGAGCGCGAGCAGGAACAGGGCGAGTGCCAGTGGGACACGAAGGTGATGCACGGCGGCATGATACGCCGCGTCGAGCCACGGCGCCCGCACGCAACGCCCTTGCGAGGCGCCGCGCCGAGTGCTCGGTTGCGCCCATGGGCAACCTCGACGACTCGATCCTCAAGACCGGCAGCGACCTCTGGCAGAAGATGCAGGGCGAGACCCCCGGCGTCTTCAACCCCGCCTATTGGGAGGGCGCCATCCTCGAGTGGGCCATGAAGGATCCGTCCTTCAAGGTCGACATGTTCCGCTTCGTCGACGTGTTCCCGACGCTGCAGAGCACCGACCAGGTGCGCGCCCACATCAAGGAGTACCTGCTCAAGGACGGCCGCGACCTGCCGACGTTGATCTCGGCCGCGCTCAAGGCCGCCACCATCGGGCTCACCGCGGGCATGGCGTCGGCCACCATCAGGAAGCAGATCGAGGGCATGGCGGGCCGCTTCATCATCGGCGCCGACGCCAAGGAGGCGCTCTCCGAGCTGAAGAAGCTGCACAAGGACGGCATCGGCTTCACCGTCGACCTGCTCGGCGAGGGCACCGTCTCCGAGCCCGAGGCCGACATCTACGCGCAGCGCTACCTGGATCTCATCGACAACCTGGCCGACGAGGTCAACAAGTGGCCGGGCGACGAGGTCATCGACCGCAACCACCTCGGGCCGATCCCGCGCACCAACGTCAGCCTCAAGATCTCGGCGATGTTCAGCCAGATCGATCCGGTCGATCGCGCGGGCTCGGTCGACGCGCTCAAGAAGCGCGTCTTGCCGCTCGCGCTGCGCGCAAAGCAGAAGAACGTCGCGCTCAACGTCGACCTCGAGCAGTGGGCCTATCACGACATCACCTACGACCTGTTCGAGGAGCTGGCGCTGCACCCGGAGCTGAAGGGCTACCCGCACCTCGCCGTCGTGGTGCAGGCGTACCTGAAGAGCGCGGTCAAGGACACCGAGCGGCTGCTCGCGCTCGCCAAGAAGCGCGGCGCGCCGCTCGGCGTGCGCCTCGTCAAGGGCGCCTACTGGGACTACGAGACGGTGCTCGCGCGCCAGCAGGGCTGGGAGTGCCCGGTGTTCTCGGAGAAGGCGCAGACCGACCGCACCTACGAGCAGATCACCGAGCTTTTACTGTCGAACGTCGACAGCATCTGGCCCGCCTTCGCCAGCCACAACCTGCGCTCGCTGACGCACGCGATGATGCAGGCCAGGGAAAAGCGCGTGCCCGAGCGCGCCTACGAGATGCAGATGCTCTTTGGCATGGGCGAGCCCGAGCGGAAGACCTTCCGCCAGGCAGGCGCGCGCGTGCGCGTCTACGCGCCCGTGGGTGAGCTCTTGCCCGGCATGGCGTACCTGGTGCGGCGCCTGCTCGAGAACACCTCGAACCAGGGCTTCTTGCGCCTGTCGCACCACGACCACGTCGACCTCGCCAAGCTGATGGCGGCGCCCGCGCCGACCGGCGTCGTGCCCAAGGATGCGCGCGCGCTCAAGCGCGGTGACCTGTCGTCGCCGTTTGCCAACTGCGCGCTCGCCGACTTCTCGCGCGCCGAGGCGAGGAACGCCTACGACAAGGCCGTGGCAACCGTGCAGGCGAAGCTGCCCATCAGCGTGCCGGTGGTGGTCTCGGGCAAAGAGCAGAAGGGAGGTCGCGTGATCGCGCGTCCCTGCCCGAGCGACACCTCGAAGAAGGTCGCCGACGTCGCGCTCGCCACCGTCGAGCACGTCGAGCAGGCCGTGGCTGCGGCCAAGGCCGCGTGGCCCGCGTGGCGCGATCGCCCGATCGCCGAGCGCGCGGCGCTGCTCGAGAAGCTGGCCGACGCCATCGAGAACGACCGCTGGAACATGTCCGCGCTCCAGTCCTTCGAGGTCGGCAAGCCGTGGAAGGAGGCGGACGGCGACGTCGCCGAGGCGGTCGACTTCTGCCGCTACTACGCGCGCCAGGCGCTCGTCGATCTGTCGCCGAGGAAGCAGGGCAGCGTCTGGGCCGAGGACAACGTGCTCTCGTATGAGGGCCGCGGCGTCTGCGTGGTCATCGCCCCCTGGAACTTCCCGCTCGCCATCCTGTGCGGCATGACGGCGGCTGCGCTGGTCGCCGGCAACACCGTCATCATGAAGCCCGCCGAGCAGTCGAGCGCCGTCGCGTACGGTCTGTTCGAGAAGATGAAGGCGGTCGGCTTCCCGATGGAGGCCGTGCAGTTCTTGCCGGGCGTGGGCGAGGACATCGGCCCCGCGCTCGTCGAGCACAAGGACGTGGCGCAGATCGCCTTCACCGGCAGTAAGGGCGTCGGCTTGCAGATCGTCGAGCGGGCGCACGTGACCAAGCCCGGCCAGGCGCAGGTCAAGCGCGTCGTGTGCGAGATGGGCGGCAAGAACGCCATCATCGTCGACGACGACGCCGACCTCGACGAGTCGGTGCACGGCGTCATCAAGAGCGCGTTTGGCTTCGCGGGGCAGAAGTGCTCGGCCTGCTCGCGCGTGCTGGTGGTCGAGGGCGTGTACCCGGCGTTCGTCGAGCGGCTCAAGGCGGCGGCGGGCAGCATCGCTGCCGGCCCCGGGCACAGCGCCGGCACCTTCCTGCCCCCCGTCGTCGACGAGGAGGCGCAGCAGCGCTTGCTCGGCGTCATCAGCAACCCGGGCGCGGGTGCGGAGAAGCTGTTCGTCGGCGCTGCGCCGTCGGGCGGCTACTTCGTGCCGCCGGCGATCTTCGCCGTGCAGGATCGCAGCCACGTGTTGATGCAGCGCGAGCTGTTCGGGCCGGTGTTGGCGGTCCATCGCGTCAAGAGCTTCGATGAGGCGCTCGAGGTGGCGGTGTCGACGGAGATGGCGCTCACCGGCGCGGTGTTCTCGCGGAGCCCGGCGCACCTCGAAGAGGCGCGGCGGCGCTTCCGCGTCGGCAACCTGTACCTGAACCGCGGCAGCACCGGCGCGCTCGTCGATCGGCAGCCATTCGGCGGCTTCGGCATGAGCGGCGTCGGCACCAAGGCGGGCGGACCCGGCTACTTGCAGCTGTTCGCCGACCCGCGCTGCGTCACCGAGAACCTGATGCGGCGCGGCTTCACGCCCGACCTCGAGAGCTGAGCAACGCGCGCCGGTCAGAAGCGCGCGCAGCTCCCGCCGAAGGTACAGACCTCGCAGCGGCCGCCGCCACCGCCGCCACCGCCAGCGCCGCCGATCGTGGTCGCCGCGTCGCCGGTCTGGCCATCGAGCTCGGCGGCGCCGCCGCTGCCGCCCTGGCCGCCTGCGCCTGCCCCGGCGCCGCCGAGGCCGCCGTTAGCGCGGCAGGGTGACGCGCCGAGCACGAGCGCGCCGGCCTCGAGCAGGATGGCGCCGCCGCTGCCGCGCAGCCACCCGCTCGCCGAGATCTGGATGGCTCCGCCGCCGCCGCCGCCGGCGGGGCCCCTCCCCACCTCGGTGCCACCATCGCCGCCGTTGCAGCCGCCGAGGTTCGGCAGGCCGCGCAACGACTCACCGGCGGTGAGGCGGATGCTGCCACCTGCGCCGCCCTGGACGCCCATCGAGGCAACGCCGCCGTCGCCACCGGCGCCGGCGAACGCGCCGCCGCCGCCGCCGCTCGAGCCCACCACGGCGTCTGGCTGCCCGTCACCGCCGACGCTGTCGACGGGGCAGGCGACGGCCGCGCCCGCGCCGACGACGGCACCAGCGGCGGACACGGTGATGACCCCGTCGATGATGGCGTGGCCGTGCACGAGCAGCACCGGGGCGCGCGCGCCCTCGAAGCGCAGCGTGACTCCGGGATCGATCGTGAGCGTCGCAGTGTCGACGATCCATTCCGCGGGGTACGGCGCTTCGTCGAACGTGCGCACCGGGATGCTGGTGCCGCACAGCATGACGTTCCCCGCCGGGCCGTCGGTGGAGACGGTGGTGTCGACGGAGCAACGCACCCTTGGCGACACTGTCGACGGCGCGAAGTGCGCTGCTGCCGTCGGCGCAGCTCCGAAACACACGCTGTCGCCGTTGTTCAACCCGCAGTAGTGGCCGGGCTCGATGGTGCAGTCCGTGGCGCAGCCGTCGAACGAGACCGACGCTCCGTAGTCACACTGCTCGGTGCCCTCGAGCGTGCCGTTGCCGCAGAACGGCTCTCCCTCGCCTTCTCCCTCGCCTTCTCCCTCGCCTTCTCCCTCGCCTTCTCCCTCGCCTTCTCCCTCGCCTTCTCCCTCGCCTTCTCCCTCGCCTTCTCCCTCGCCTTCTCCCTCGCCTTC
>JACOUT010000003.1 GCA_016177705.1 Deltaproteobacteria bacterium | reverse complement strand
TACGAACAGTCGCACAAGCGCAGAGCCACGCCGCCGCCGCTTCACAGAGGTTCAATCGCCGGCGGCGTGGTCAGCCGTGCCAAGGGCACCGTGCTACCTTCTACCTCCGTGCTGCACGGCTGCCGCTTGTGCACCACGTTCGCTGCCTTGGGCTTGTGGTGGTTCGAAGAGGGGATCGTGTGCGATTCTCCCGAAACCGCGCGACGACAATTACCGGAGGACGTGACCTGATGATCGATGCAAGGAGAACGATGAATACCCGCATGGCTACCACGCTACTCGTGGCTGCCCTTTCCTTTGCTCCAAGTCAGGCGAAGGCTCAGAACCTCGGCAGCCTCATCAAAGGCGCCGCCGACGCCATCGAAAACGCAGACCCCAAGAAGAAGAAGGAAGCTGAACGCAAGAAGAAGGCCGACGCTGAGCGCAAGAAGAAGGCGGAGGCTCGCAAGAAGGAGATTGCAGAAGAGAAGCGGAAGCAGGATGAAGAGCGGAAGAAGACACAGCAGGCTGAGGCGGCAGAGCGAAAGCGCCGACAGCAGGTTGCACAGTCAGTCATCAACACCATTCGCGGCATTACCCAGCACCTCGAGGCCTACAAGGCGCGCGTCGGCATCTACCCTTCGTCCGAGCAGGGTTTGCCAGCATTGACTGCTGCGCCAGCGATCGTCCCAACGATCCCCAATGATGCCTGGGACCGCCCGTTCGTCTATCGAACGCCCGGATCCGGCCTTGCAGCGTACCGGATCTGCTCCGGCGGCGAGGACCTCCTCCCTCAGACCATCGATGATATCTGCGTGGACGCGGGGAAGATTGACCCGAACACCAAGTCCTACATGGTTGTCGACGTCAAGAAGGGCGAGCAGAAGACCTTGTCTGGCGGTGTGTCGTATGACCAGAACATTGTTGGTTCCTGCTTTGATGAACACTTCAACATCATCGACGACCGCTTGCCTGGAGATGTTAGGAGCCGAGACGTCGATGTACAAGATATCGGATACAGGTACATCATTTCCGACGAGGATCGGGCGCTAAACTTCAATCTTCTGAAGTTGTTCAATATTTCGGAAGACACCAAACGCAAATCCAACTTTCTCGCAATTTCTAGTCAGGTCACAGAAAAGATTTGGGGGATGTCCTCCCCGACTGCGATCAACAAGGCTCCGGCTAGCGCTGCGTACTGCGCGGTCGAGGCGGTTGAGGGCCGTACCATCGACGTCCTCTATCAAGGATCTTCAGCACTTACCGGAACGGAACTTGGTGCAACCAATATCGACGCCACATTGGGCTTCAAGAGTCTTTCATCACAGCTAAAGATGAGCTACCAAATCAAGGCGCAAGGATACACGGCGGCCGTTCCGATTTCCAGCCTCCAGTCCCTCGCCGAGGTCCTCGATGCAGTCGAACCCGGTGCGCCCTATTTCTGGAATGTCGTTCTGGTCGCTACCAAGAACCAGGAGCGGCTGGTAGTCGAACAGCAGATCAGTTCAAACAACAAGTTCAGAGTCACTGACGGCACTTCCAGTTCCTACAAGCTTGCACAGACTGGCTCACTCTCGATCGAGGTTCGTTCCACCGCCGGCGTCGCCGTTTCGTTTGATCCGCCCGGTGCCTGCACGAGTTCTCCAGAGAGGACCCTCCACCTCATCAACTGCGAGCTTGCTCAACCGGCCATCATCAGGGTCTATAACCCTGCTTTGCTCGGTCTCGGCAGCGATGCAGATGTCGATATCAAGGTTTCGGCAAAAGTCCTCAAGTGAACCGGACCTGAGCAAACCTGGGCAGCGAACAAAGCATGTGCGCAAAGCCCGGAGGGCCACCGCTTCGCGGTGACCCTCCGGGTCTCCCGCGCCTTGACGTCATCGCGACTCGCATGGGCATGTGGCATCATCGACGTCGTGCGCGCGGGAGCCGCACATGCTCAACGTTGGCTGGCCGGGGAGGGGAGAAGTGAACGGTTGGATTGTCGAGGTCTCGCCGTAGGAACGGGGGTGACGGCACTGTGCGCGTCCGCGGTGACAGCTCCGAACCCTCCGGCTGCTCCACCTGGCCCGCGGCCGCGATATGTGTCTAGTAGCGTAGACAGAGTTGCGGTGTAGTGGTATGGTGCTACATGACCGCGAAGGGTCTTCTGAAGCTGCTTCGTGCGCACGGCTGCGTCGAGCTTCGGCAACGGGGCTCGCACATCGTGGTGCCGTGCGGCACCTGCGTTTCGGTCGTCCCGGCTCATGCCGGTGAAGACCTTGGGCGTGGGCTCCTTCGGAAGATCGAGCGCGATCTCGAGCCGTGCCTGGGCAAGGCCTGGCTCCGGAGAGGTGTGGCATGAAGCAGATCACCGTCATCTTCGAGCGCGACGAGGACTCGTGGTGGGTTGCATCGGCGAAGGAAATCGCTGGCTGCCACACCCAGGGCCGCAGCATCTCGCAGGCTCGTCAGCGGTTCCTTGAGGCACTCGGACTGTTCGTCGATAACCCCGACAAGGTCATCCTCGTTGAGGACATCCGGCTACCGGCTACGGCGCGGCGGGTGGTTGACGCGTCGGCAGAAGCAAGGGCCGAAGCGGACCAGCGTGCCCAGCGCGCGCAGGCTTCGACGATCGAGGCAGCTCAGACGCTCAATCGAGACCTCGAGCTGAGTGTCCGCGACGTGAGCGAGCTGCTAGGCCTTTCGCATCAGAGAGTGCAGCAACTCCTGCGGCCGCCGCGAGCGCGCAGCCAGCCAACAAAGCATGTGCGCAAGGCCCGGAGGGCCACCGCTTCGCGGTGACCCTCCGGGTCTCCCGCGCCTTGACGATCATCACCACTCGCTTGGGCCTGTGGCATCATCGACGTTGTGCGCGCGGGAGCCGCACATGCTCAACGTTCGCGGGCTTGGCGTCCTGCCACCGGACCTGTAGTTTGCCGTTGTGGCGGATCCGAGTCTCAAACTGCAAGCACCCCATCGAGCGCAGGTGCGGCTTGCCGGCGTTCGGTGCGGCGCGCCGGCCCACCAATGCCCGAAGTGTCCGGACAATGCCGCGAATGCAACTGCGTTGCCGACCGTGACCGTATGAGATCCACCATCCTCTTCGGCTTCTTGGCCTTGGCGGACGTCGGCTGTGTCAGCGCACCGACCGGAGAGTGTGGCGCGCCAGTGCCGGAGTTTGGCAGTGAGACGGCCAACTGCGTTGACCACGCGAGCCTGGTCCTGTCGCTTCAGCTGCCGGACGACGTTGCCATCGAGATTCCGGGGCTCGGTGGGACTCGTGAATGTGACACGCCGCCGGGAAGCGGCACGATGACGCTCAGCACGGATCCTGGGTTTGGTCCGGGAGACGTTGTCGTAGCCTCCATCGTCGTCGACGAGCCGGACGTGTTTCTGATTACACCTGGTATGGAAGTGCCGCTAACCGTGGCAGCGGACGATCCAGTTGCCCGCGATGTACGTGTCGCCCCGGGCGCCTTCGAACTGACCGTTGTGACGAGCGAGAACGAGACGTACCGAATCCACTGTGCCGTGCGGTAGACGTGCCGGGGTCGCCATAGATGAGCCCGCGCCGCGTTCATTTTCCGGCGGTGGCGTGCACGACTTCATGCGCCGGACCAGCAGGCCTACACGGCAGGCGAGGCGACGTTCGACGCGTTCGAGCCAGGTTGAGCCCGCGAACAAAGCATGTGCGCAAAGCCCGGAGGGCCACCGCTTCGCGGTGACCCTCCGGGTCTCCCGCGCCTTGACGATCATCGTCACTCGCCCGGGCCTGTGGCATCATCGACGTCGTGCGCGCGGGAGCCGCACATGCTCAACGTTGGCCCGCGTCGAAGCGCAAGAGCGTGCGCACAAACGGCAGATACTGGTAACCTCCCACCGGGGGAGATCAATGGACGCAATGGAAAACCTTCGCCTAGAAGCGACGCTGCAGAAGGCGTCCGAATCGCTTTCGCTGAAGTTCCTGATGCTCAAGCAGCGCTTGCTGTCTAATGAATACATCGCGACATCGGCCGGTTTTCCAGGCGGCAACGACCACGGCCCAGAGCACATTAAGCGCGTTCTCAAGTACCTCGACGAGCTTCTCGGTCCAGACCAACTCGCGCACGTGAGTGCCTACGAACTCTGGATTGCTGCAATGGCGGTGCTTTACCACGACATCGGAATTCTCCGCGGGCGGAAGGGCCACGCCGCAAAAAGCGCGGAGCTCTTGCTTAGAGACGGAAACAGCTACATTTTCGACGAAGTAGACAAGAACTATATCGAACTGGCTGTGTTCTCCCACTCCAGTTCCGTCAGCATCGACGAAAAATGTCAGCAACATGAGGAGTGTGAGACGGCAAAAGGGGCGCAGATCCGCCCACGCTTGGTCTGCGCGCTGGTCCGCCTCGCGGACGAACTCGATGAGGATTTCAGGAGGTCACCACCATCGTTGCAGGAAAAGCTTGATTTACCAGACGAGTCCCGCGTCTACTGGGCCTTCAATCAGCGGGTCTTCGGCGTCGGCGTCAGCAGACCCTCATCCGAGATATCCCTCAACGTTCAGTTGAACGCGTCTGACTACTACCGGAAGGATTACACGCTCTCGGGGAAGCCGATCTCTTTGGCCGATTTCGCACTGAAGAAGTTCGTAAAGCTCAACGACGAGCGACGGACGTGCAACAAGCATCTGCCACCGTCGCTTCGCTTGAACAGAATCCGCCTCGGCATCCGAGTGAAGGACCGTCAAAGCGTCCCGCTCAATATCATTATGCTGACGGACGAGAGCTCCGAAGACAATGTGAGACTGCAGTATTTCCTGCATGCGTCAGCTCTGGCCAGCGTGGGGGGCAGCCCGGCCACGGCCGCTGCGTTGGACAACGAACCGCAAATTCTCAAAGATGTTGTGCGGGCGTTCGAACACGATGGGCTGCGCATCCGAAGTTCAGCGAAACTTGCAAACGCCGCTTGCTACCTCATCTGCTTTGAGTCGTCTCGCAGCCTTCTGCCGGAGACACTAAACATCTTTGTCACGGATCACCTCGGAGCAGCGCTGAGCTCCGAACTCGCGGCCTCTGACGCCGAGCACCCAGCGACCCGTAGTGTTGTCGTCTACGCAACCGCCGACGATCCGCCGCCGACGACCGGATCTATACAGCCGATCCCCTTTGGCACGATCCGTCAACGGTCCTTCGATGTCGGTGCATTTGGCGCCGAAGTAATCGCTCGGTACGAGGTAGGAGAGGTGTCGAGACTCTACGTTGACACCGAATGCTTCGCTTCGCCGCATCTTACCCGGGAACTAGAAGATGACCACCTAGCACGAGGACTTGGGGTGCTTGCTCTGCGGCGGCACAACGCCGTCGAGGTAGTCCAGCGCTGGGTCAAGAGCAGCGCTGCACGGGTCCTGCTGATTGAGGGTGACTACGGAACAGGGAAGACGACGTTCCTTTCACACCTTCAATATCTTCAAGCAAAATCAATATTTGCCAAAGAAGATAGTTATATCCTCCCTCTGTTGATTCCTTTGAAGGAGTTCTCGGACAACCTCTCCGAAGCCAGTCTCGATGCTTATCTTCAGAAGACATACAAGATTACTACAACCACACGCGGACTGGTGCAGCTTTTCGGCGCCGATCGGGTTGTACTTCTGTTCGACGGTTTTGACGAAATGGGATTCATTTCCGAGCACCGTCTTCGCCGGATGAAGTTCATTGGCCTTCTTCATCTGGTAATGTCCTGTGGCGTAAAAAGTGTCATATCGGGACGTCCGGGATATTTTGAGTCATCGCAAGAAATCGATGACATGGTTCGAGCGGCTGCTGCAGGATTCGGAGAAACTGTCGATCAAGCGACAGAAACGTCCGCAACCGCCGACACGATTGAAATCGCACCACTACGAGATCCGCAGGTCAAGGAGTACATCGACAAGTATGCGAGGGTGCATCTTCTCGGCGAGCAAGAGGTCGAGCGCATTCGTGGGTTGATTCAATCAACGTACGACCTATCAGACCTTTGCACCAGGCCTTTCCTCCTTGGGATGATCGTCGAGGTTTTCAAAGACCGCCAAGCCAGAATCGAGGCCCGTTCCGCCGCATCGCTGTACCGGATATACACAGACCGTTGGATCGATCGCGACGAGGCCAAAGGGAGTTTCCGGTGGCTCATCCTTCGGTCCGATCGACTTGAATTGATGAGGCTTCTCGCGGAGAAGATGCATGCAAGCGGAACGCTTGAAGTGCACTACTCAGATCTTTCCACTTGGGTGGCAACCCTTCCACAAATGACCAAGGGCAGTGACTCCGTCGATTACATCGCCCACGACATTGCGACCTGCTCATTCGTCGCACGGGACGAAAACGGCCACTATGGCTTCATGCATAAATCATTCATGGACTACTTCCTTGCGAGCCGCCTGTACTCCCAAGCCGTCGACGACCCGGCCTTTGACCTCTCGTGGCTTTTTGACGGCGAAACCTATGAGGCGGCAACCCAACAGTTCTTTGTCGAGATGATTCTTGACGCCAAGCGCGATGGGCGCCGGGCCATTCGTCCGCTGGCAAAAGTACAGCTGTCGCCAGATGCAGCGCTTCGGGCGGCTGCGAGCCTGAGTGCAATTGGTGGTGACGCATGGAAGCTTCTGCCGGAACTCTTCGGTGGCCCGGCCGTCGACTGGTGGACCCTAAGGGTATCAGAGGGACCGCGCGGGCAAGTCGGCGGGCACGACAACGCCTATTATGCAGGTCTCTTTGGAGCAGGAACAACGATAGGCGGAGACGCAGCGGCCAATGGCTCGAAGCTCCGCAGCTGCAGCTTCTGTCGTCGAACACAACGGGAGGTCCGAAAACTTGTTGCTGGCCCCGAGTGTGCGATCTGCGCGCTCTGTATTGTGTCCGCCATCGTCGAGCGACTCGCTGAGCCAGCCGTTGCAAGCGACACCGTGCAGCCGCCTCCCTCACAGCCCAAGAATCCAGGCGCTACTACCGCAGACCGTTGCTCGTTCTGTGAGAAGTCAGGCGATAGCGTAAAGATCTACGCTGGGCGCGGCGCTGATCGAATCTGTACCGAGTGCGTTACGGTCGCGAGCGAAATCATTGTTGAGCACACGGCAGAGACCGCTGACGACCAGTCCTAGCACCGCCTGCAACGGGCTCGCAGCGGACCGGGTTGCAGCGCTGTGGCGCGGGCCAACACTGCGTGGCCGCAAAGATCCGGCGCCCCATCCCGGCGTGGACCTCGCTGCGCTTCGCTCCGCGAGGCCACGCCTCGCCGAGCACCCAATAACGGCCTCAGGGCTCGCAGGCTTCCCTGAGCCCTCCCCCCAATAAATTGCGCCGGATACACCCGCCACCAGCGGCGTGCTCGCTCGCTTCGCTCGCTGTGCGCGCCGGGTCCCTGGAATCACGTGGTAGGCTCTACCTCGGTCGCTTCACGGGGTTTCAATCGCCGGCGGCGTGGTCAGCCGTGCCAAGAAGGTCGTGCTACCTTTGACGTCGTGCCGGCACGGCTGCCGGGTGTGCACAACGTTCGCATCGCCGTCCCGGCTTGCTGCGAACAGTCGCACACCCCGCAAAGCCACGCCGCCGTCGTTTCACGAGGTTTCAATCGCCGGCGGCGTGGTCAGCCGTGCCAAGGAGGCCGTGCTACCTTTGACCTTGTGCCGGCACGTCTGCCGGGTGTGCACATCGTTGGCGCGGGCAGCAGATGTGGCGCGCGTGATCGCAGGGGTAGTTGCTGGTAGCCTCCCAACGTCGGCCGCCGATTGCAGCAGCATGAACGGGAGAGTCAATGCCAACCAAGCGCGATGTCCTCGGAGAGCTTCGGTTCGGAGCTCACGTCGCAGAGGATGAGCAAGCGGCGCTCGTCAACTACTTCGTAGAGACCGACCTTACCAAGCAGATCTTCAACGGCGACATTGATGTCGTATTCGGACCGAAGGGTTCAGGAAAGAGCGCAATTCACCTCCTGCTTGTCCACAAAGCCAATGACCTCCTCGCCCGAGGTGTCATCATCAAGGCCGCGGAGAACCTCCGCGGCGCGCCCGCGTTCAAGGACGTTGCAGGCGACCCGCCAGCATCCGAGCAGGAGTTCTCGTTTCTGTGGAAAGCCTATTTTCTCTCCCTCGTTGGGGACGTCCTCCGAGCGAACGCCAGCGAGAACCCTAAGAAGCGGCAGGTGCTTGATGCACTTCAAGAAGCTGGCCTCGCTGAAGTTTCAGACCTTCGTGGAAGAGTCCTGGCGGTAATCAGATACGCAAAGCGTCTCTTCGAACGAGGGAGCGTTGAGGGCGGAGTTAAGCTCGACCCCCTGAGCGGACTCCCCTCAGGAGTGACCGGCAAGATATCCCTCAACGAGCCATCGCCAGAGCAGGCACGATCCGGCGTGAAGTCGGCGGACAACCTTCTGAAACTCGCGGACGAGGCGTTGGCGGAATCAGGAAAGAATGTCTGGATCTTGCTCGACCGGCTTGACGTTGCGTTCGCGGAAAGCGCTCTTCTCGAAGAGAACGCACTCAGGGCACTCCTACACGTCTACCTCGATATGCGGGTTCTGGAGCACATCACCCCAAAGGTCTTCCTTCGAGACGACATCTGGCAGCGAGTGACGGCCAAAGGCTTCCGGGAGTCGAGCCACATCACAAGGCAGATAACCATTTCGTGGACCTCGCGTACGCTGACTCACCTCGTCTTGTCGCGAGCTCTCGATGTCGCGAAGCTTCGCGAGTACTACGCCGTCGCAAAGAAGGACGTGCTCGACGATTCATCGAAGCAGAACGAACTATTCTGGAAGATTTTCCCGCCAAAGGTCGCGCAAGGAGAGAAGCGCCCAGACACCCTCACGTGGATTCTCTCGCGAACGCAGGATGGTACGCGTCGTCCCGCTCCTCGAGAACTCATTCAGCTCTTAAACGAGGCGCGAAACGAGCAGACTCGGATGCTCGATCTCGGTGATGAAGAACCGCCTGGAGACAACCTTCTTTCTCACGCGGCGATCGACGCGGCGTTGCCCACAGTCTCCAAGACGCGGCTGCAGCAAACGCTCTTCGCCGAGTACCCGGAGCTAAAGGCAAAGGTCGAGGCACTCAAGCAAGGGAAAACGAGTCAGACAACCAAGTCTCTCGAGACTGCATGGGGTATCTCCGCCGCAGAAGCCCAAGCAGCTGCGAACCAGCTCACCCAAGTCGGCTTCTTTGAAAAGCGCGGAACCCGCGACGAGCCGCAATACTGGATTCCATTCGTCTACCGAAGCGCGCTCGAACTTGTCCAAGGAACAGCCTCAGATTCGGAGTGACCCGGACGCGCTAGCTTGTGCCGCAGCGGCGGCTCGGCCCGCGCCAACACTCGCATGGCCGCAAAGGTCGGGCGCCCCATCACGCAAGCACGCGTGCTTCGCACGCGTGACTTGCTCCCACGCGCGCTTCGCGCGCTATCCCCAGTATGCGACTCAAGGCTCGGTAAGCCCTTCCATGAGTCGCCCCCCCGTCACCAGGCGCCAGACACACCGCCGCTCGCGTCGTACTCGGCGCTTCGCGCCTGCGTGCGCCGGGGTGTTCTGCGTCAAACGGCGGTGATAGCTTCAGCCTCGGTGGCGGCGGTATCGGCCATGCAAAACGTTGGGCACTTGATGCGCAGCTTCGCCACCTTGCTTGTCGTCGCAACCATGGCCTGCGCAACATCCGCGCAGCTCACCGGGACCTGGCGTCAGGAGCTGGAACGCTTCCCACTCGAGAAGGGAATGACCGTCTACCGAGTTGGGAGCGGCAACGCCTATTCCGGCGCCCGTACCGTCGAGTTCCAGCACCGAGCCGGGGAGACGGTGATATTGAGGTACCCCGCAAGCGACGAACTTCCGCGGTCAGCGGACGGCGAGTGCTGGCAGCGCATCAAGGACGCGGTCGCCGAAAGTGGCTTCTGGAAACTCGATCCATCTGCGGGCGACGACCGCATTCTACGGGACGGCTCGCTGGTGATGGATTCAAGCTCGGTCTCCATTGAGGGCCGCACCGCCTCGGAGTACCGTCGTTTCTATTTGCCGGAACGGGCGGACGGCGAAGAAGCCACGGCACTCGATCGCCTCGGCTCAGTCCTATTGGGCCTTGGCTGGGGCGGCGTTCCTTGCCCGACACGGCAAGACGAGGGCATGGCGACCACCGCGCCGGATTGAGCTGTGCTTGGGCGACACATTCGGCCTCGCGACCTCTGGGCCGAGCCCACTGAGAGGTGCGTGGCCTCGCCTCCTGCACCGCCCACGTGGCTTGGACATCCCGAGCGCCACGGCATTGAGCTTGCCGCTGGAGCCTACGCTCGCCTGAGGTTCGACGATCCCCGGTGCCCAACAGTCGCATGGCCGCAGAGGCCCACCGCCGTCACTTCACTAATGTGCGTCGCCGGCGGCGGGCACACCGGCCCGTCGCAGCGAGCCACCTACTCGCTCGGGTTCGTGGCATCATGAACCCTGCGCCGGGCCGGTGTCGGCGGTGCACAACGTTGGCCGCCTGGGGAACCAGATCTCAGCGCTTGATGGATACACACTAGGTGTGTATGATGCGGCAGGAGCGTGCATGCCGTCCGTCAGCAGCCGGGACATCATCCGAGAGCTGCGCGACGACGGCTGGTACCAGGTGGCCCAGCGTGGGAGCCACGTGCAGTTTCGACACGCGACCAAGTCCGGCCGTGTGACGGTCCCTCACCCGAAGAAGGACCTCCCGCCCGGCACGGTCGCTAGCATCCGGCGGCAGGCCGGCTTGAAGGGAGGCTGACATGGAACGGTATCCGGCAATCATGCGGAAGGTCGCCACCTCCGATTTCGGCGTTGAGTTCCCCGACCTTCCAGGCTGTTTCTCTGCGGGCCGCACACTAGAGGAAGCGCGTCGGATGGCCGCGGAGGCGCTTCGACTCCACCTCGACGGTCTTGCTGAGGACGGGCGTGTCCCGGGGCCGAGCTCGCTCGACGCGATCGAGCGGCGTCTAAAGGGCAAGCATGGTGCTGACTTCTACGCCGTCGTCGAGGTAGAGGCAGAGGCCCCAGAGACCCGGGTCGCGCGCATCAACGTGACGATCGACGAGCGGCTTCTGCGAGAGATTGACGACGAGGCAGAGGCCCGTGGCATGTCTCGATCGGGCTTCTTCGCGGAATCAGCGCGCGCGGCGATGAACCGCGGGGCGCACGGGCGGACGGGGCGGCCAACAAAGCATGTGCGCAAAGCCCGGAGGGCCACCGCTTCGCGGTGACCCTCCGGGTCCCCCGCGCCATGTTCCCAGGGGGGGAACATGCTACCGTGCCTAGGTGAGAGTGATCTCCCGCCGGACGCTGCGCCAGTTCTGGGAGGATCACCCCGACGCCGAGCAGGCCGTGCATGCATGGTTCCGTGAGGCGCAGCAGGCCCGGTGGGGTGGGCCTGCTGACATCAACGCGCGATACGCCGGTGCCTCCTTCCTTCCGCGAGATCGAGTCGTCTTCAACATCAGGGGAAACAGCTACCGCCTCATCGTTGCCATCAAGTACGCCGCCGGCATCGTCTTCCTCCGATTCGTCGGCACGCACTCCGACTACGACCGCGTCGATGCGAGCAAGGTCTGACATGAGCCTCTCCACTCAAGCCGCCCTCCTGGTTCGACCGATTCGGAACGACCGTGACCATGCGGCGACGCTGAAGGAGATCGCACGCCTGTGGGACGACCCGTCGCCTGCAGCAGCGGCCACCGTCGAAGTGCTCTCCGTGGTCATCGACGCTTACGAGCGGGAGCATCATGCGATCGAGCCTCCCGATCCCATCGCTGCCATCGAATTCCGCATGGACCAGCTCGGCATGTCCCGCTCCGCGCTCGGTGCGGTCCTCGGCTCCCGGTCGCGCGCAACCGAAGTGCTGTCTCGAACGCGCCCCCTGACGCTCCAGATGATCCGCAAGCTGAACGCTTCCCTGGGGATTCCGGCTGAAGTGCTCATCAGAGAGCCAAAGGCGCGGGCGGGGCGGACGCGGCCAACAATGCATGTGCGCAAAGCCCGGAGGGCCACCGCTTCGCGGTGACCCTCCGGGTTTCCCGCGCCTTGACGATCATCGCAGCCTGCCGGGCCTGTGACATCATCGACGTCGTGCGCGCGGGAGCCGCACATGCATAACGTTGGCAGCTGGAAGAGCGGGCGAAGGGTTGAGTGGGGCCGCCTTGCCGAACGTCTGGGTCTCAGGTGATGTTGCGTTTTTCGCAACTCATCGCTAGACTCCAACGGTGAGGTCAGCACAAGCACTGACAAGGGCGCGACGCGCTGTCGCGGAGCGCCGGGTGAGGTTTTCGTCCCATGCGCTCAAGGAGTCCATGCCAGATGATGGCGTCTACATCCCCGACGTGCTTCATGTGCTCGAGCACGCGTCGTCAGCGGTTTTCGAGAACGACCCTGGAACCAAGTGGAAGCTCTTTGACCCCCTGCCGAGGGGCGACGAATGCGCGGTGGTATGCCACTTCAAGAAGAGCGAGATCGTCGTCGTAGTGACCACCCACGAACCATCATGAGGCGCGACGTGAAGAAGAAGCCCCCCCGCGCATCGACGATCACCCTCAAGCGGACCATCGCGGGACGAAAGCTCTCCGCAGTCATCCCCGCCCGTTGGGACGCCGAGGTTGAGGACTACACTGCGGCCGCCGACGACGCTCGCGCGGGCGAGCTTGCCATCGGGGTCGAGCTCGCGCGAACGGGCCCGGTCCACGGCGAGGCGTTTTCGTGGATGCGCCGCTGCATCGGCCTGTCTGCCAGGAAGCTCGCTGAGATTCTCGACGTGCGACACGAGACGATTTCCAGGTGGGAGAATGGCGTTGCGCCCGTTGACCGCGCTGCCTGGCTCGTTCTCGGTGATCTCGTGCTCGATGAGGCAGGAGAGCATGCTCCGGCCATGGAACGCGCCGAGCGCCTGGCCGCGCGCAAGCGCCCACCGGCGCGAACGGTTGTCGCCGTGGCGACGTGAGCGTCACCGTAGGTTCGGGATCAGGACACAGGTGACACTTCACTGTCAGGACATGGGTGACACATTTGAGGTGTTCCGGCGGCGAGACGCTCCCCCAATCCAGCACGAGGAGCGGGGGCGAGGGGTTGCCGACGCTGCGCGCCCGGAGGCCCGCAGCTCCTCGCGAAGCGCCACGCCCCGCGTGACGACGACAACCGCACGCCTGCGAACTGCGACGCAGCCCGACGATACCCGGCACGATCCCCGCCGAACGACACGACCGACAAGAGCTGTCGTCGGCCGCGCAACCGAGCACACCGACAAAGGGGCCGAGGACCAGCGCAGCATCGGCGACCCCTCGCCCGCGCTCCGCCCCACGACCCGAGGACCGGCGCAGCGTCGGCGACCCCTCGCCCACGCTCCGCCCCACAACCCGAGGACCAGCGCGTCGACCGCGACCCCCTCGCCCACGCTCCACCCGCACGCAGGCACGAAATGTCCCCACACCGACGGGCCCCCTTGAGCTTTGCACCTCGCCGGCCCTACACGACGGCACATGGGCTTCCTCGACAACCTGTTCGGCGGCGACAAACCCACGCAGAAGAACATCGACAAGCTGGTGGTGCGCGTCAAAGAGCGCTACGCGCAGCCCGAGTACCGCCGCGAGGCGATGGACAAGCTGATCGCCATGGCCACGCCCGAGGCCATCACCGGCGTGCTCGCCCGCTTCACCGTGGTGGCGCAGTCGCCCCACTGGGACGAGGAGGAGAAGCGTTGGCTCGTCGACCAGCTCGCCGGCCTCGGCGAGCCGGCCCGAAGCGCGCTCTTGGCGTTCTTGAAGAAGGCCGACCACATCGCCTTCGCCGCCAAGGCGCTGCAGCGGCTCGACAAGC
This sequence comes from Deltaproteobacteria bacterium, assembly GCA_016177705.1. Taxonomy (GTDB): domain Bacteria; phylum Myxococcota; class UBA727; order UBA727; family VGSZ01; genus JACOUT01. The sequence continues at coordinate 892,615 of JACOUT010000003.1, read as the reverse complement.
CCGAGCAGTTCGTCGCCGACCTGATCGCGTGCCTGACCGCGCGCCCGCCCGAGGACCATCGCAGCATTCAGGGCAAGGCCGAGCTGGTGGCCGCGCTCGCCGACACCAACGACGCGCGCGCGCGCGACGCCGTGGTGCCCTACCTCGATGACCACAGCGACGACGTGCGCTGCGCCTCGGTCGATGCGCTCGAGCGCTTGTGGGCGCTGGCGGGCGACACGAGCGCCGCCCAGGACAAGCTCCGCGCCGCCATCACCGACGACGCTCGCTCTGCGCGCGTGTTGCGCCACACCGCCGGCGCCATGCAGCGCTTGGGCGTCGCCGTCGATCCCACCAAGGCGCTCGCCCCCGCCGTCGCAGAGGACTTCGTCGTCAAGGACGGGAAGCTGCAGCCGGCGCACGCGGCATGACCCGCGTGAGGCCAAGGTAGAGCGCACCGGCGATCAAGAAGCCGGTGAACCACGCGTAGGGGTAGATGGCGTCGAAGAAGCCAGGCTCGCCCTCGAACACGTGCGCGCTCTTCAGAAACCCAGGCACGTTCGGCAGCACGCCGACCGCGAGCGCGACCAGCGCCGCGGCGTTCCACGCGGGATAGCGCCCCGTCGGCCGGTACAGGTCGGGCACGTCGAGCTGTTGCTTCTTCAGGATCCAGTAGTCGGCGATCATGACGCCGGCGATGGGGCCGAGCAGCGCCGAGTAGCCGATCAGCCAATTGAAGATGTACGTATCGGCCGAGGACAAAAGCTTCCACGGCATGATCAAGATGCCGACGATGCCGGTGATGAGGCCGCCGGTCTTGAAGGAGATGTGCCGCGGCGCCAGGTTGGCGAAGTCGTTGGCCGGGCTCACCACGTTGGCGGCGATGTTGACCGAGATGGTGGCGACCGCGATGCCGAACAGCGACACGACGGCCACCAGCAAGCGCACGGCGCCGCTCGCGATCAGGGGCTCCGTCAGGCCCTCGGGCGGCGTCGACGAGGTGAGCTGCGCCAGGATGAACACCGGATCCCACAGCTTGCCGACGTCGACGCCGGTGAGGATGGCGTGCGAGGCGCTGGTGATGATGACGCCCATGGCCGAGAAGGCCACCATGGTCGTCGGCAGGCCGAGCGCCTGGCCGAGCATCTGCTCCTTCTGACCTTTTCCAAAGCGCGTGAAGTCGGGGATGTTGAGCGAGAGCGTGGCCCAAAAGCCGATCATGCCGGTGAGGGAGGGGACGAAGACCTTCCAGAACTCGCCGAAGGTCGCGAACTTGGAGGGCTGCTCGAGCATGGGCCCGAGCCCGCCCGCGCGGCCGACGGCCCAGACCAGCAGCACCGCCGCCATGACGAGCACAAGAGGTGCTGCCCAGTTCTCGAACACGCGCACCGCGTTCATGCCGCGATAGATGATGAAGATGTTGAGCGCCCAGAAGAGCAGGAAGGTGATGGCGCTCGGCAGCGAGAGCCCGAGCAACGTGACGTCGCCACCGAGGGTGCCGTAGCCGGGCCAGAGCGCGATGAGGAAGGTCTTCACCGCCTCTCCGCCGATGAAGGTCTGGATGCCGAACCAGCCGCACGCGACCACGGCGCGCAGCACGGCGGGCACGTTGGCGCCGAGCGTGCCGAACGACGAGCGCGCGAGCACGGGGAAGGGCACGCCGTACTTGGCGCCCGGGTGAGCGTTCAGCAGGATGGGCACCAGCACGATCAGGTTGCCGAGGCCGATGGTGAACAGCGCTTGCCACCAGCTCATGCCGACGGCGACCAGGCCGCCCGCCAGCATGTAGGTGGGGATGCAATGGGCCATCGAGATCCACAGCGCCGCGAAGTTGTAGGTGGTCCAGACGCGCCGCGCCTTGGGCACCGGTGCCAGGTCCGCATTGAACAGCGGGCTGTCGGCGACGTCGGCGGGCAGCTCGGCCAGGGCTTCTTTCAGGAGCGCCGGATCATGCATGGGGCCCCTTTACACGTGTGTCTTCGTGCCCAAAAGACACCCCATGAGCGAGTCTCCCCGTTCCGCCGACGACATCGCGGCGCTGGCCGAGAAGATCAAGAGCGAGAGCGCCTTCGTCGACGGTGTGCTGCGCGAGGTGCAGAAGGTCATCGTCGGGCAGCGCCCCATGATCGAGCGCGTGCTCATCGGCCTGTTGGTGCAGGGCCACGTGCTGCTCGAGGGCGTGCCCGGCCTGGCAAAGACGCTGACCTTGACGACGATCGCGCGCGTGCTGCGCCTGTCGTTTGGGCGCGTGCAGTTCACGCCCGACCTGCTCCCCGGCGACCTCACCGGCACCTCGATCTGGGATCCGACCGAGCGCCGCTTCGAGCCGCGAAAGGGCCCGCTGTTCGCCAACCTCCTGCTCGCCGACGAGGTCAACCGCGCGCCCGCCAAGGTGCAGTCGGCGCTGCTCGAGGCCATGCAGGAGCGCCGCGTCACCATCGGCACCGCCACCTTCGAGCTGCCGAGGCCCTTCTTCGTCATGGCCACGCAGAACCCGGTCGAGCAGGAGGGCACCTACCCGCTGCCCGAAGCGCAGGTCGATCGCTTCCTGATGAAGACCGTAGTCGGCTTCCCCACGCGCTCCGAGGAGCGGCAGATCATGGAGCGCATGACCGAGGGGCACGAGGCCGCCGCCGAGCACGTCATCGGCCCGGAAGAGCTCGAGCGCGCCAGCGCGTGCGTCAAGGCCATCTACGTCGACGACAAGATCAAGCGCTACCTGGTGGACCTGGTGTTCGCCACGCGCGAGCCGCTCGAGGTGGGCGGCGGCAAGCTCAAGGATCTGGCGCCGCTGATCGCCTACGGCGCCTCGCCGCGCGCCTCCATCTCGCTCAACCTGGCGGCGCGCGCGCATGCCTTCTTGCAGCACCGCGCCTTCGTCACGCCCGACGACGTCAAGGCCATCGGCCTCGACGTGCTGCGCCACCGCATCGCGCTCACCTTCGAGGCCGAGGCCGAGGAGGTCAAGCCCGACGACGTGGTGCGGCGCATCTTCGAGGCCGTGCCCGTTCCCTGAGCCATGGCGGCGCGTGAGACCACCACCGACGACGAAGTCCGCGCGCTGCTCAAGCGCGTGCGCCTGGTCGAGCTGCGCACCAAGAAGACCGTCAACGCCGCCGGCCAAGGCGCCTACCACTCGCGCTTCAAGGGCCGCGGCATGGCCTTCTCCGAGAGCCGCGCCTACGCGCCCGGCGACGACCCGCGCCACATCGACTGGAACGCCACGGCGCGCCGCCTGCACGAGGAGAGCGCCGACGGCGCCGGCCTGTTCGTCAAGCAGTTCATCGAGGAGCGCGAGCTGACGCTCATCCTCGCCGTCGACCTGTCGGGCTCGATGAGCGCGGGCGCGCGCCAGAAGAAGCGCCAGGTGGCGGCGGAGGCGGCGGCGCTGCTCGCGTTCTCGGCCTTGCGCAACAACGACAAGGTCGGGCTGCTGTTGTTCACCGATCAGGTCGAGCTGTTGGTGCGCCCGAAGAAGGGGCGCGCGCACGTGCTGCGCTGCGTGCGCGAGATCCTGGCGAAGAAGCCCGTCGGCAAAGGCACCGACCTGGCCGCCGCCTGTGAGGTGGCGACGCACCTGTCCAAGCAGCGCGCCATCGTCGCGCTCGTCACCGACCTGGCCGAGACGCGCGCCGACGGCCTGCGCGCCGGGCCGGTGGTGCGCGGCGCGCAGGGCGCGGCGTCGCTCGGCGCCGTCGAGAAGCCGCTCAAGGCGCTGGCGCGGCGCCACGATCTGATGGTCATCGAGGTGGAGGACGCGCTCGATCTCGAGCTGCCGGACGCCGGCGTCGTCGCCGTGGTCGACCCGGAGACCGGCCGGCGCGCGCTCGTCGACACCGGGGCTGCGCGCGTGCGTGGCGCCTTCCGCGAGCGCATGGCCGGCGAGCGGCGGCGGGTGCGCGCGGCGCTCGATCGACTCGGCGTCGATCGCGTGGTGGTGACCGATCGGGAATCGGCGTCGGCGCTGGTGCGTTTCCTGCGACGCCGCAAGCGGATGGCTGCGTAGCGATGGTGCTGTCGGCCGGGCTCCTGCTGCTCGTGGCGTCGGCCGTCGTCGACGCGGGGCCGGGATCTGCCGACGCGCCGCCGCCGGTGCCACCACCCGTCGAGACCCCCGACCAGACCGCCGACGCCGGTGTCGCCGGCATCCCAGGCGTCACCGTCTCGGCGAGGGTGGAGCCCGAGCCCGTGCCGTTCGGCGCGCGCTTCGAGCTGGTGGTCACGGTGGTGCGCGACCGCGGCCAGCACCTCGAGCTGCCGAGCGTGCTTTTGACCAGCGAGGAGGCACCGCAGGCGGGCGAGCCGCGCAGGAGCGTCGAGGAGCTGCCGCCCCGCGCCGCCGCGTCGCCGCCGCTGGACGGTGGCCCCGGCGCGACGGACGCTGGGCCGGCGCCGCCGGCTCGCGTGCGCGAGACGCTGCGCATCCCCTTGCTCGCGTTGGCGATCGACGACGTCAAGACGCCCGCCTTTCTCTTGACCGCCAAGGACGGCTCGTCGGTGGAGGTGCCCGCGCTGCCGGTGCGCGTGGCCGACGACCCGAGCCTGCTCGTCGTCGGCGACGGTGGGCCCGAACAGCCGGGCCAGGTCACGCTCGAACCTGCTGCTGGCAGCATCGCGTACCGCGTCGCCGATGCGCGGCCGTGGATCGCGGCCGGCGCGGTGGCCGGCGTCGCTTTGGCCGTGCTGGCGGGGCGCGCCGCGCTCAAGCGCCGTCGCGCGCGCAGGCCAGCACCTCCGGCGCCGCCGCCGCCGCCGCCCCGCCCCGCACACGAGGTGGCGCTCGAGCGGCTCGCGGCGCTGCTCGCCGCCGGCCTGCTCGCGCGCGGTGAGACCGCCATCTTCGTCGAGCGCCTGATGGACGAGGTGCTGCGCGACTACCTGTCGGCGCGCTTCGCGCTCGTCGCCGAGACGCGCACCACGCGCGAGCTGGTGGCCGAGCTGTTGTCCGTCAGCATGCCCGGCCTCGACGTCAAGCTGGTGGAGGAGCTGCTCGGCGACGCCGATCTGGTCAAGTTCGCCAAGGCGTCCATCGCCGCCGAGCGCGCGCACGCCATGGCCATGCGCGTGAAGGCGCTGGTGCTCGCCACCACGCCGCCGACGGCGGCGAAGGCAGGTGCGGCATGAGCGCGACGGACGGGCTGGCCGGCCTCGCCGACGCCTGGCACGCGCTCTTGTCGCTGCTGGCGCCGTCGGCGGCGGGCGCGGGCGAGGGCTTGGAGCTGGCGCAGCCGTGGCTGTTGCTGGTGCTGGTGCCGGTGGCCGGGCTGTTGCTCGCGGTCGCGCTGCGCGAACGGGGTACCAGGCCCGCGCTCGTGCTCGCGCGCGGCGAGGCGGCCGCCGCGCTGCCGCAGGGCGTCGGCGCCTGGCTGTTGCGCGCGGCCTTCGCGCTCGGTGGCGTTGCCGCGATGCTCGCTGCGCTCGCGCTCGCCGGCCCGCGCGTGCTCGGCGAGCCCGACCCGGCCACCACCGAGGGCATCGACCTGGTGGTCGCGCTCGACGTCTCGGGCTCGATGCGCGCCGCCGACTTCCAGCCGAAGGACCGCCTCTTTGTCGCCAAGCAGGTGATCGAGGACGCCGTGCTCGTGCGCCCGCGTGACCGCGTCGGGCTCGTCGTGTTCGCCGGCGTCGCCTTCACGCAAGCGCCGCTGACCCACGACAAGGGCCTGCTGCGTGACATCCTCGAGGGCGTGCGCACCGGCGTCATCGAGGACGGCACCGCCATCGGCGACGGCCTGGCCACCTCGCTCAACCGCCTGCGCGACAGCGAGGCCAAGACGCGCGCGGTCATCCTGCTCACCGACGGCGACAACAACGCGGGCGTCATCGCACCCGAGAGCGCCACCGACCTCGCCGTCGAGCTCGGCGTCAAGGTGTTCACCATCCTGGTCGGCAAGGGCGGGCAAGTGCCCTACCCTGACGGCACCGACCTGTTCGGCGAACCGCGCTACGTCTCGGTGGACATCCCGGTGAACCCAGAGCTCTTGAAGAAGATCGCGACCCGCACCGGCGGCACCTACCAGCTCGCTACCGACGCCGTCTCGCTCAAGACCGGCTTCCAGCAGGTGCTCGACAGCCTCGACCGCAGCGTGCTCGACGGCGCGCCGCCGGTGCGCGAGAAGATCCCGCTCGCGCCCCTCTTGCTCGTCGTCGCCGTGCTGTGCGCCGGCCTCGCGCTGGCGCTCTGGCTCGGCCGCGCCTCGCCGGTGCCCTAGCTTCTGGGATCACAGCCATGCGCTTCGCCTCGCCGCTCCTGCTGTTCGTCTTGCTGGCGGTGCCGCTCTTGGCCGCGCTTTGGCTCAGAGACGAACGCGCGCGCCCGCGGCGCCTGGCCGCGCTGGTCGACGTCGGCATGCTGCCCGCGGTGGCGATGGGCGTGTCGTTGCCCAAGCGCGCCTGGCGCCGTGGCCTGGCGCTCGCCGCCTTCGCGCTCCTGGTAGTGGCCGCCGCCGGCCCCCAGTGGGGCAGCAGCACCATCCTGTTGCCGCACCAGGGGCTCGATGTGCTGTTCGTCGTCGACGTGTCGCGCTCAATGCGCGCGCGCGACGTGCTGCCCGATCGCCTGGAGCGCGCCAAGGCCGAGATCTCGGCCTTCCTGCCGCGCCTGGCCGATCACCGCGTGGGCGTCGTCGCGTTCGCCGGCACCGCCTTCGTGCAGTGCCCGCTCACCACCGACGCCGAGGCGGTGCGGCTGTTCTTGCGCGGGCTCACGCCCGAGACCGTGCCGCAGGGCGGCACCGCGCTCGCCGCCGGGCTCGAGGTGGCGCTGAACGCGCTGCGCGCCGAAGCCGAGAGCCAGGCGGGCGCCAAGAGCGCCGGCCGCGTGGTGGTGGTGGTCACCGACGGCGAGGATCACGACGGCGGTGTCGACGAGGTGGCGGCCGAGCTGAAAGAGGAGGGCGTCACCGTGGTGCTGGTCGGCGTCGGCTCGGCGCTCGGCGAGCCCATCCCCGTGCTCGACGCCAAGAGCGGCGCCGCCGCCGGCTACCTGCGGGACAAGAAGGGCCAGACGGTGATGTCGCGCATGAACCCCGAGGTGCTCGGCAAGGTCGCCAGCGCCGTCGGCGGCGTCTTTGTCGATGGCACCAACGCCGCCGACCTCGGCCTGCGCGAGGTGGAGGCGCGCGTCGCCACGCTCGAGAAGCGCGACCTCGAGACGCGCGTGCGCACCGAGCACACGGACCGCACGCCGCTCGCGGCCGGCGCCGCCTTGGTGGTGCTGCTCGCGGCGCTCGTGCTCGGCGAGCGGCGCCTCGGCGCCGCAGGGAGTGGGTGATGTTGCTCGCGCTGGCACTCGTGCTCGCCGCTGACGCCGCCGCGCCCGAGGCGCGGCCCGCCGAAGGCGCGCCGCTGTTCTCGCGCGTCGAGCCGGCCATCGCCGACGGCGCGGCCGCGCTTGGCGGCGGCGACGCAGCCAAGGCGCTCGAGCTGTTCCGCCAGGCCAAGGCCGACACGCCAAACCAGCGCGCCATCGTCGAGTACGACGTCGGGCAGGCGCTGGCCGCGCAGGCGCTGGCGACGGCGCAGCAGCAAGCGCCCGCCGCGCCCTCGGGGGGCGCGCCGGATCCGGCGACGGCTGCGGCACCGCCGCAGCTCGACCCAAGCGCGGTGGCCGACGCGCAGGCGGCCTTTGGCCGCGCGCGCGCGCTGGCGCACGACCCGCGCGTCAAAGCCGAGGCCGCACTCGCGGGCGGCAACCTGGCGGCCATGGCCGGCGACGTCGACGAGGCGCTGCGGCAGTTCCGCCAGGCGCTCAAGGACGACCCGATGAACGAGCGGGCGAAGAAGAACCTGCGCCGCGCGCTCGAGGCCAAGAAGCAGCAGCAGCAACAACAGCAGCAGCCGAACGAGCAGAACAAGGACGACCAGCAGCAGGACGAGCAGAACAGGGACGACCAGCAGAAGAACGAGCAGAACAAGGACGAGCAGAAGAAGGACGACGAACAGAAGAAGAACGAGCAGAACAAGGACGACCAGCAAAAGAGCCCCGAGGACAAGCAGCAGCCGCAGCCACAGGGCGCCGAGCCCGACGACAAGAAGGCGCAGAAGAAGGACGCCGCGCGACGTCTGCTCGACGCGCTGCGCGCGCGCGAACGTCCGCTGACGCCACTCGAGATGCGCGGTGCCAAGCCGGTGCGCGCCAAGGAAGGCAAGGACTGGTGAGCGCGCTCGCCCTACCCCTGCTGGTCGCGCTGGCGGCACAGGCCGACGGCTCGATGATGCTGCGCTACGAGGTCACGTCGCGCGAGGTGCCGGTGGGCGCCGTCTTCCAGCTCGACATCGTGCTGCAGCTCGACGGCCGCGGGCAGGTGGAGGAGCTGGCGCTGCCGGAGTTCACGCCGGCGTTCTCGGTGGTGCGCGAGTCGCGCGCCGAGGTGCGCACCGGCGGGCGGCAGGAGCTGCGCTTCGTCTACGCGCTGCGCGCCGAGTACGTCGGCGAGCACCGCATCGGCGAGGCGGTGGCCAGGCGCGGCAAGGCCACGGCGCGCGCCGCGCCCATCACCATCCGCGTCACCGGCGACCCCGAACACACCCTCGACGGCAGCGACCAGGCCGGAAGCGGCCCGTCGCCCGGCGCGCGTTTCGGCGCCGCGCTGCCGTCGGCGTTCCTCGAGGTGACGACCGACCATGCGAGCGCGTGGGTTGGCCAGCAGATCCTCGTCACCACCACGGTCTATTCGCAGCAGCCGCTGGCGCAGGTGCCGCGGCTGCCGGCGATGAAGCCGCCCGGCTTCTTGTGTGTCGCCTTCATGAACGACGGCGAGAGCATCACGCCGAGCCAGCGCACGCTCAGGGGGCGCAGCTACTACGTCTACGTACTGCACAAGGACGCGCTGTTCCCGCTCGATGAGGGCAGCAAGTCGATCGCGGCGGTCACCGCCGAGGTGGTGCCGGCGGGCTCGCTGTTCTCGCGCGCCCGTTCGATGACCGTGCGTTCGGCGCCGCTCTCCATCGACGTCAAGGCGCTGCCGGCAGACGCGCGCCCCGCGCGCTTCGCGCCCGGCAACGTCGGCCGCTGGCAGATCGACGCGAGCGCGCGACCGGCGGCGGTGACGGTGGGGCAGGCGTTCACGCTCGCGGTGACGGTGAGCGGCGAGGGCGCGCTCGAGTCGGTGCAGGTGCCGTCATGGGATGGCGGCGGCAAGGCGCGCGTGTTTCCGCCGTCGACGCGCATCGAGCGCAAAGACGGCGCGCCGGTGGCCGGCCGCGTCGTCGTCGAGACACTGGTGCAGCCGACCGAGCCAGGGGAGCTGCGGGTGCCGTCGTTGGCGTTCGCCAGCTTCGATCCGGAGCGCGGCGAGTACGTCGAGGCGCGCACCGCGCCCCTCGTGGTCAAGGTGAAGGGGGCGGGTGCCGGCGGCACGGAGGCCAGCGTCGATGAGCGACAGCCGATCGCGAAGAGCGCGCGCCCGCTGAAGACGCGGCCGCGCCTCGGGCCCTCGGTGAGCGAGGCGCCGGTGGTCGGCGGTGCGGCCACGGCAAGCGTTGGCGCGGTCGGCTTCCTGCTGTTGCGCGCGCGCGCGCGGCGCCACGGCTCGGTCGCGGGCGAGACGCGACGACGACGTGAGCAGCGCGCCAAGGCGCTCGCGCAGGCGAGCGTGCGCGGCGACCTGACCGCCGTCGAGCGGGCGCTGTTCGACGCGCTCGCCGAGCGCGCGGGCGACGACGTGCGCGGCCTGCCCTCGGGCGAGCTCGGCGGGCGTTTGACCACGCGCGGCTTGTCGCCCGCGCTCGTCGAGCGGCTGGTCGCCTTCATCCGCGACGTCGAAGCTGCGCGCTATTCGCCCAGTGTTGGCAGCACGGCACGGCGCATGGCGGACGAGGCCGTCACGTTGGTTCGCGAGCTGGAGGGCGGCGCATGATGCTGGCGCTCTTGCTGCACGTCGTGCTGGCGACCCCCGCCGACGCCGAGGCGCGGCTCAAGAGCGCCGCCGAGCTCGCGGCGCGCCAGGAGCACGCGGCGGCGTTCGACGCCTACCGCGCGCTGCTCGACGACGGCGTCGACGGGCGCGACCTGCGCTACAACCTCGGCACGCTGGCGCTCGAGCAGGATCGCCTGGGCGACGCCGTGCTGCACCTGCGAGCGGCGCGGCGCTTCGACCCCCGTGACGACGACGTACGGCACAACCTCGAGGTGGCGCTGGCGCAGCGCACCGACCGCCTGGCGGGCGAGCTCTCGACCGCACCGCTGTACGCGCTCGGCGAGGCGACCCCGCCGGGCGCCGCTCGCTTGGCCGTGGCACTGCCGCTCGTGCTCCTCGGTGTCGCGCTGTGCGCGCGCGGCGCGCTCGACCGACGCTGGCTCACGCAGATGCTGGCGGGCTTGCTCGGGCTCGTCGTCGCCGGTGGGGCGCTCTGGCTCGCGCGGCGCAGCTTCGAGGCCTCGCGCGAGGCGGTGCTGCTGCTCGCCGAGGCGGACGCCTACAAGGAGCCGAGCGAGAGCGCGGCGACGGCGTTCACTGCGCACGCCGGCCTGTCGGGTTTGGTGGTCGACGAGGAGGGCGCCTTCGTGCGCGTGCGCCTCGACAACGGCCTCGAGGTCTGGCTGGCGCGCTCCGCGGTCGGCCTGCTGCCGTAGCCGACGCCAGCTCTACTTTGGCACTGCCTTGAGCATGGCCTTGCCGTCCTTCAACACGACCTTGAAGTCGACGTTGTCGCACTTGTGCTTGGCCTTGATCTGCGGCACCTGCTTCTCGATCTGCTTCTTGAGCTGATCGAGCGTCAGGCTCGAGGCCTCACCGGCGCGCTTCTTGGCCTGCATGTAGACGTCGTAGAGCTGCTTGATGCGCTGCTCGGACATGCCGGGCTGCCCGCCGGCGGGCGCGCCGGCAGGGCGCTGCGGTGGCGGCGACACGCCGGCGACCGGGGCGGGTGCGCCGCGCGGCGCCGCCGCCTTGCCGAGTTGCGACGTCGCCGACGGCGCTTGCGAGTGGATCAAGCCCTCCTCGGAGAAGGAGGTGACGTCCACGTCCATGTTGTCGAGCGAGTCGATCCCGGCCGGACGATCGCCGACCGCCGTGTCGGTGGGCCCGGCCGCCTTCTTCTTGTTGTGCTGCACCTTGAACTTGTCGCGCTTGTAGACGCCGTCTTCGATCTGTTTGAGCGTGCGCGCCCACAGGCGGTCCATCGAGACGAAACGGGCGAAGATCTGGGCGAAGCGGAACCGGTCGACGGTGTGCCAGCTACGAACCTCGTCCTCGCGCATGCGGCGCAGCTCGCCGCCCACCTGCGCTTGGTGCGTTGTCGGCGGCGTCTTCTGCTCGGGCGAGCCCACGAAATAGAGATCGAACCTGCGCCGGAGCTCCTCCATGCGCTTCTCGATCTCGTCGAGTTCGTCCTTGTGGCCCGAGCGGACTGCCATCAGGGCGATCCTACCGGATCTTTGGGCGCCTGTTCCGCCCCGGACGACAGGCGCTTGAGGCGCCGCCGTTCCTCGTCGAGGAAGCCGCGGGGTAGCTCGTCGGCGCGGCCCTCGGCCGCGAGCTTCTCGAGCATGGCCAGGCCCTCGGCCGGGTCGCCGTTGTCGGCCAGCGCCACGGCCAGCGTGTGCACGATGGAGCCGATCTTGCCCTCGCTGTCGGCCACCGCGGCGCGCGCGATCGGCAGCGCGCCTGCGGCGTCCTTCACCGCGGGGTCTTGCGCGCGCAGCTTGAGCCAGGCGCACTGGTTCCTCATCTCGGGGGCGGGCGCGGCGCCGACCTGCGCGAGCGCCGCCCGACACACGAGCGCGTTGGTGCGCAGGTCGCCCCACAGGCCGTCGCCGTCGTCGCCCCAAGGCGCCAGACGGTGCGTCGCCTCGGCGTAGGCGCGCTCGGCATCCGGGTGAAACAACTGCAACGCCTGCGCCGCGAGCTTGTCGGCCTGCGCCAGGTCACCGGCCTCATCGCGCATGCGCGCGAGCAGCATCAGCGACGCCGCGTCGTTGGGCGCGAGCCGCACCACCTCCTCGGCGTGTCCCTTGGCGACGTCGGGCTTCTTGTCGGCGAGCGCGGCCAGGCCGGCGATCGCATGGTAGCGCGGCGACAACAGCGGCCGCGCCGAGTAGGCGACGACGAGCGCGAGCGCGACGCCGCTCGCCACCAGCGCCACCGTGCCGAGAAAGCCGCCCTTGGCGGCACCGCTCGCGTCCTCACCCTGCTGCAGGCCGTAGCCGAGCAGCCAACCGAAGACGAGCCCGCCTGCATGCGCGGCGTTGTCGATGCCCGGCACCAGGAAGCCGAGCAGGAAGGTGGCGACGATGAAGGGCACCAGCGTGCGTACCAAGGCGCGGCCGAGCTCGCGGTCGCGCGCCAGGCCCGCGACCGCGAGCAGCGCACCGACGATGCCGAAGACCGCGCCCGAGGCGCCCGCCGTCGGTACTGCGAGCAGCGACACGCTGACGCCGAAGCCAAAGACGCCGGCAGCGACGTAGACGAGCAGCAGGCGCGCGCCGCCGATCAGCCGCTCGAGCAGGGTACCGAGCTGCCACAAGACCCAAACGTTGAGCGCCACGTGCCAGAAGCCGAGGTGGACGAAGCAGGCGGTCAACAGGCGCCAGGGCTCGCCCTGCCAGACGCGCCCCGGATCGGCCGCGCCCGCCGCCACCGCGTGCTCCATGCTGACGTGCAGCGCCGACGCGCCGGCGAGCAGCATCACCAGGAACATCGCCAGGTTGAGCAGCGACAGGGTGGTGGTGGCCCAGCGCCCCGTCAGATCGAGGCGGCGCGGCGCCGCATCGGGCGCTCCGGGCTCTTCGGGCTGGCCGGCGTCGGGGGTGGACACGCCCGAGCACCCTAACGCGCGCTATGCTGTCGCGCCATGTCGACGTTGCCGCTGCTCTCGCTCGCACTGCTTGTGGCCCTGGCCGAGGGGCCGCCGGCGCCGCCCGACGCCATCGAGGGCGACATCCTCGAGATCGACGGCGAGCTGTACCAGGTGCACGGCGGCAAGCTGTACACGCTCGACGACCCCGCGCTCGAAGACCCGACGCGCACCATCACCGTCACCGGCTCGCGCGTCGACACCAAGCAGAAGACCACGCGCACCGAGGTGATCGACTCGGCCGCGCTCAGGGAGAGCGGCGCGCGCACGCTCGCCGAGGTGCTGGAAGATCAGGCGGGCATCCAGCTCAACAGCTCGATGGGCCTCGGCCAGGAGGTGCAGCTCGACGGGCTCGACGGCCGCCACGTGCTCATCCTGGTCGACGGACGGCCCGTGAACGGCCGCGTCAACAACCGGGTCGACGTCGGGCGCCTGCCGGTCTCCGCCGGCAGCGTCGAGCGCATCGAGATCGTGCGCGGGCCCATGAGCGCGCTCTACGGCTCGGAGGCGCTCGGTGGCGTGGTCAACATCGTCACCAAGAAGCCCGCGCTCTCCTTCGGCGGCGAGGCCGAGGCCTCCTGGCAGCTCGCCTCGGGCGTGTCGGGCTTCACGGCCGGCCTGCACGGGCGCGGCGGCGCCGGCCCGGTGGCGCTGCGGCTCGACGTCACCGGCAACCACCTGCCGGCCATCGACCGCGGCGGGGTGGAGGACGTGCTCGACGCCGACGGCTACGTGATCGGACAGAACGTGCTGACCACCGCCGACGGCAAGGCCGATCTGCCCGATCGCCGCCAGCTCGGCCTGCATGGTGAGGCGGCGCTGTCGTTGCCGGGCGCGCTCGAGGACACCAGCGTGCGCGCCACGCTCGACGCCGCCGCCAGCCAGGCGAGCGCGCGCACCTCGCCCGACGTGCCCTTTCGCGATCGCAACACCAGCGACGAGGTAGGCGCCGCCGTGTTGGTCGAGAGCGACCTCGGCCTCGGCAACCTGGCGCTCGACCTGCGCCTCGATACCTTCCATCACCTGTTCGACAAGCTCGCCGCCGGCGACGCCGAGGAGCCCCCTGCCTTCTGCGGCGACGTGCCGTGGGACGCGCCCTGCCCGGCCGAGCCCGACGTGCGCACCGACGCGCGCCTGCTCGAGAGCCGCATCGAGCTGCGCGGCGGCGCGCCCTTGATCGCCGACGTGCCTGCCGTCGTCGAGCTGTCGTTCGCCGGCGGCGCGGTGCTGACGCGCCAGCAAGCGACGCGCCAAAACGGCGACGGCGAGGACACCTTGCCCGGCGGCGGCGAGCGCGATCAGGCGTCGCTCTACGCCGAGGTGCTGTGGCGCCCCATCGAGCAGCTCACCGTCATCCCGGGCGCGCGCGTCGACGGCTACATCCCCTCGGTCGACGACGCCGGCTTCGCGCTCGGCCCCAAGCTGGCGGCCCGCCTCGACTTGCCCGCCGGCTTCGCGCTGCGCGCCTCCTACGGCCGCGGCTTTCGCCTGCCGAGCTTCGAGGAGCGCCTGCTGCGCTTCGATCACAGCGAGCTTGGCTACATCGTCGAGGGCAACCCGAACCTCAAGCCCGAGAAGAGCCACGGCGTGCGCGGCGAGGTGCTGTGGGAGCTGTTCCCCGAGGCCAAGCTGTCGGCCGAGAGCTACCTGAACGCGCTCGAGGATCTGATCGGCGAGTCGTCGGCAGGCAACGAGGACGGGGTGCCGGTGTTCTCCTACGAGAACCGCGCGCGCGCCTACACCTCGGGCGTCAACGTGCGCGCCACGCTCGGGCCCTTCGTCGGGCTCGGTCTCGACGTCAGCTACCAGTACCTGATCAACGCGGTCGACTCCTCCTCGTGCCCCAGCGACAACCCCTGGTTCTGCTCCCCTGACGAGGGCGCGGTGTCGTTGCCGCTGCGGCCCGCGCACTCGCTCGACATCAACGCGCGCTTTCGGGTCGAAGAGACCGGCACCGTGATCTTCGTGCGCGGCGATGTCATGTCCGAGCGGCCGCTCGACGTCGTCAGCGTCGCGCCCGCCTCGCTCGTCACCACCTTCGGCCTGCGCCAGAGCTTGTTCGAGCACGTCGAGGGCACGCTCAGCCTGGCCAACGTGTTCGACGCCTATCACCCGATCTACGGCCCCAAGCCGGGGCGCGCCTTGATGGTCGGGCTGCGCGCGTTCTGATCGCCGACGGCGCTACACCCCGAGCGCCCTGACGCGCTCGCGCACCTTCTGCGTCAAGAGCTCCGGGAGCGTGTCGGCCGCCTGCAGCAGCGCGTCGTCGAGCACGGCCTCGAGCGCCTTGATCATCGCCTGCTGCCCGCCGGCGATGAACTTGGCCTGCTCGACCGCGTCGCTCTCGTCGATCGGCTGCTCGAGCGTCAGGTTGGCGAGCGCCTCCTCGAAGGCGGGCGGCGGGCTGTCGAAGTGCTCGCGCACCTGCGCGCCCACGCCGAAGCCGGCGTCGTCGAGCGCGGCCATGGCCAGGTTGATGGCGGCGCACAGGCGCTTGATGCGCAGCGCCTCGTCGGCGGCCGAAGCGCGCATGCGAACGCAGCCCATCTCGACGAGCGTGAACAGCGCGCGCGCACCTTCGACGCGCGCCAGGTTGGCCTTGGCGATGAGCTCGCGACCGGTCAGCTCCTTCTTCCTGGCCGACGCCACGAGCTGCAACACGGCAGTGGCGCGCTCGTCCAGCGGATCCTTGGCCACGGGGGTGACGACGTCCACCGGCCGATCGAGCGAGCCGAGCTTGCGCAGCAGCTCGCGGTAGCCGCGCGCGCTCGCCACCGCGCTCTCGACCAGCTTGTTGGTGGAGACGCCGAAGCGGATCGGGTTCTTGTGGAACTGGTCGGCGCGGAAGATGCCGTAGCCGGTCTCCTCGACGCACGCGGCCTGAAACACCTGCACCGCCTGATCGATGAGCGCGCGGCGCAGCTCGCCTGGCTGCAAGAAGCCGAGCTCGACGAGGGCGCGGCCAATCATCTTGCCCTCCTTCACCTGCTCGGCGGCGATCATGAGCTGGTCGAGCGTCAGCCGGCCGGCGCGCCACAGCACCTCGCCCAGGCGGTCGGCGGAGTGCGTGGAGGAGGCGCCGGTGAACTCGCCGCTCTCGAAGAACAGCGAGCGAGCGCCGCCGGCGTCGGTGATCTCGAGGCGACCGGTGCGCCGCGCCGCGATCAGGGTGCCGACCAACTCGGCGACGCCGACCACCTCGAGATCACACGCGAGCCAGGGCGGGCTCGAGGGTGCGGCCTGGATCAACAGCTCGGGGGTATCGATCAAGCTGGGCCGGTCGGGCTGATCGGTCATGGCACCCCCGTTGGCCGCATTCTTTCACCAATCGGGCCGGCCGCGCAGTCTCCCCGAACGCCGATCGGCTGTGCTAGTCGAGGCGAATGGCAACGAAGAAGAAGAGCCCGCCCGCCAAGGAGGCGCCGCCCGCCGGCGCCAAGCGCGCGCCGCCGGGCAAGAAGGCGAACGACCCGAAGGACCAGGCCACGCTCGAGGCCATCCGCGACGCCGCCGCCGGCATCCGCGACATGATCAACAAGAAGAAGAAGCCCGAGCTGAAGATGCCGGTGCGCGCGCTCTCCAACGTCAAGTACGACCCGAAGAAGGGCTTCTTCGAGATCGGCAAGGACAAGAAGGTGCGCACGCTCTCCGTCGCCACCGTCAAGACCTTCGCGCAGACGCTCAAGATGATGGCGCTCTCCAAGGAGCTGGTGGCCAACGACGACTTCGCCACCAAGCGAGACGCGTACTACCAGTCGAAGAACTGGGGCGACGCGCGCTTCGACGAGCAGTCGGAGTCCGACACGGTGATGGACGACATCGAGGCGCTGTTCTCGTCGAACGGCGTGTCGCGCGAGCAGCTGCGCTACATCCCCGATCAGCACGGCGGCGCGGTCGCGGGCGAGCTCGTCGTCATCGACCACGACCTCGACACGGGCGAGTCGATCGAGATCGACTGCACGCGCTTTGGCTCGGGCGCCTACGCGGTGCCCTCGTGGGTGGAGCACCTGAAGTTCCGCACCAAGGCCAAGTTCATCCTGTGCATCGAGACCCAGGGCATGTTCCAGCGCCTGCAGAGCCACAAGTACTGGCAGCAAGCAGGCTGCGTGCTGGTGTCGATGGGCGGCGTGCCGACGCGCGCCTGTCGACGCTTCGTGCGCCTGCTCTCCGAGCAGGTGAACATCCCGGTCTACGCCTTCACCGACTGCGATCCCTACGGCTTCGCCAACATCTACCGCACGCTCAAGGTGGGCTCGGGCAACGCGGCGCACATCAACCAGTTCTTCTGCGTGCCCCACGTCAAGTATCTGGGGCTGACGCCGCAAGACATCGTCGACTTCGACCTCGGCAAGGCGACCCACCCGCTCGCCGAGATGGACATGAAGCGCGCCTTCGACGCGCTCAAGAACGATCCCTTCTTCCAGAGCCAGAAGCCCTGGCGCGACGCCATCGACCTGTTGATGAAGATGGAGAAGCGCGCCGAGCAACAGGCGCTGTCGCTGCACGGGCTCAATTTCGTCATCGACGAGTACCTGCCCGCCAAGCTCAAGCACGTCGACAAGTTTCTCCCGTGACCGTTCGTTTGGGGGTGCCGTCATGCCGCCGCGCGCTCGCGTGACCCTGTGGATGGTCGCCGCCTCGCTGGTGGCGGCTGCGGCGTTGGTCGTCGTGTTCGCGTTCGAGACCACGGGCGCGCGCCGCGCGCGCCTGCTCGCCGAGGGGCGCCGCGTCGCGCTTTCAGCGGTCACGCTCTACGACGTGCTGCGCCTGACCGGCTCGGCCGAGGACCGCGCCACGCTGGTGTCGTTCGTGCAGGCGGCCGTGCGCGGCACCGAGGCCGAGGACGAGCTGGTGTTCCTCGAGGTGCGCGACGCGAGCGGCGCGCTGGTGGCATCCGAGGGGAGCGCCGCAGTGGGCGGCAGCGTGGGCGCCGACGCGCAGCATCGCCCGGGCGTGCTCGAAGTCAGAGCCACCGTGGTGGCGCGCGACCGCGGCGGCACGGGCAGCGACATGCCGGCGGGCTCGGTGGTGGTCGGCCTGTCGACCGAACCGGGCGCGCGCGAGCTGGGCGCGTCGATCGCGCTCGGCGGCGGCGCGGCGCTGCTCGGCGCGCTCGGGCTCGCGCTCGCGCTCACGAGCCTGGTGCGCCGCCGCGTCATCGCGCCGGCCGAGCTCGAGCTGTCGGCCGAGCGCGGCGAGCAGGAGCGGCTGCACGGGGTGCTGGCACGCCACGTCGGCGACCAACGGGCACGCGCGGTCGTCGCGGGCGATCGCGCGCAGCAACGCAAGGTCACGGTGCTCACCGTCAACGTCGTGGACTTCTTGCCGCTCTTGCAGCGTCAGCCGCCCGCGGCCACGCTGCACCTGCTCGACGAGCTGTACGCCACCACCTGCCGCGTCGTGCTCGGGCACGGCGGCCACGTCGAGAAGATGCTCGGCGACACCGTCCAATGCCTGTGGGGCGTCGCCGGCGCCCGCCCGGACGACGAGCTGGAGGCGGTCGCCGCCGGCCTCGAGCTGCAGCAGGAGGTCGAGGTGCTCGCGCGCGCGCGCAAGGAGCGCGGCGACGAGCCTTTCGCCGTCGGCATCGGCATCGCCACCGGCGAGGCGGTGGTCGGCACGGTGGGCGGGCGCGCGCGCGCCGAGACCGTGGTGGTGGGCGAGGTGACCGCGCTCGCCGCCGCGCTCGAAGAGGAGGCGCGCGCACATCGCTTCGGCCTCGTGGTGGCGGAGGAGACCTACGCGCAGGTGTCGGCGCAGTACGAGGGCGCCGCGTCGCCGCCGACGCTGGTGCACGGTATCGGCGTGCCGCTGACGTTCTATCGCGTGCGGCCGCGGCGCAACGTCGCGAGCCCGCGCGCCGAGACCACCGACCCGGTGCGACGCGCCGCCAGGGCGCGCGACGCGTGACGCCCATCGTGCGCCGCACCGACGTGGGTGTGCTGGCGCTGCAGCGCTTTTTTTCAACGGAGCCGGCGGCAGCGCTGCTCGCGCGCCTGCGCCCCGAGGAGGCGGCGGCGGCGCAGGCGTGGGGCGAGCGCCGGCGGCGCACCTTCGCCATGGGCCGGCTGGCGGCGCGCGAGGCGCTGGCGGCGTTCGGCGCCGAGGTCGCGCTGCCGATCTTGCCCGACGATCGCGGGGCGCCGCGCGTGCCGGCGCCGCTGTGTCTGAGCCTGAGCCACAAGGACGAGGTGGCCGCGGCGCTGGTGGCGGCGAGCGGCGCTGCCCGCGTCGGCGTCGACGTCGAGCCGCTGACGCCGCGCGAGCATGCGCGCGACATCGCGGCCCACGTGCTGACGGAGGCCGAGCGTGCGGAGCTGTTGCCGCTCGACGAGGACGTGCGGCGGCGCGAGGTGCTGGTGCGCTTCGCGCTCAAGGAGGCGCTCTACAAGGCGCTCGACCCCTTCGTGCGTCGCTACGTCGGCTTCCTCGAGGTGGAGGCCCGGCCGCTCGGCGACGACGTTGGCGAGCGCAACGTCGAGCTCACCCTGCCCGCGGCCGAGCGCGACGCGTATCGTGCCGAGGGACGCCTGCTGCTCGTCGACGAGCTGGCGGTGGCGTTGGTGCGCGTCGCACGGAGGTAGCGGTCAACCGTCGTAGGCGGGCAATACCAGCGTCACCTGCTCGGTGACGACGTGGCAGCCGTCATCGGTGCGGCCGACCACCACCGTCTCCTCGGCGGGGCCGTAGCCGGGCGCGGTGGCACGCACCGTGATCTCGCCTTCGATCTCGTAGCCGCACACCACCGCGCCGTCGGTGCCGAAGTCGCTGCATGGCTCCTCGCCCTGCCCTGCTTGCTGCATGGCTACCGAGACGCCGTTCGGGAAGTTGCCGAGGTCGTCAACCAGCGTCACTTGCACGGAGGCGCGCGCCTCTTCGGTGCAGGCGGTGCCGAATTCGCAGCCGGGCAAGAGCGCGGTGGCGGCGACGGCCAGCGCCACGGAGACAACGATGAACCTCGACATGGTCATGCTCGCTTTCACCCTCGTGCCAATGGAAGGTCCGTGCCAAGCGCCCCGGCCGCGCGACGTCGTCGGCGTGGCCCAAGGACCCTCAGTTTCCCACCATCGATCGGTGCCGACACCGCAGCTCACGGCGAGGTGCCCTCGGCGGGGCGCAGCCAGAGCACTGCCTCGGCCCGCACCACGCCGCCCCCCTCCTCCTCCGCGTTGAGCAGGCTCACGCCGGCAGCGCAGCGCTCCCGCGCCAACGCACGGAGCGCGCGCTGGTACCGGGCCAGCGGGCGCGGCTTGGACGACAGGTGCACGCGCGACAGCTCGACGGCGCCCTCGGGTACCGTGCCGAGCACCAACCCGGGCTCGACGCCGCAGGCGGTGCCGCGAAGGTCGCGCTCGAGGCGCACGTCGACGTCGGGCCTGGCTGGCGGCGCGCTCAGGCACCCGGCGACGAGCGGCAGCGCGAGCGCGAGCGCGCGCGGGCCGAAGCTCACGCGCTCGCCGGCTCCGCGGCGACCTCGGCCTTCTTCCCGGCCTTGGTGCTGGGTTTCTTCTTCGGCTTGGCCTCGGCCTCAGCCGTGCGCGACTTCTCGAGCACGATCTTGAGGTTGTCCATGGCGAGCTGGGTCTCGTCTTTGGAGAGGTTGAGGATGTCGCGCAGCGCCTCGCCGATCGGATCGAGGTACTTGGTGATGTAGTCGCGCTTCTGCTGCTCCTCGGCGGCGCGCTTGCGACGGCGCAGGAAGCGCTGCAAGCGCCGCCCCGCCTCCATCACCGCCAAGCGCATCTCCTTCAGCACCTCGGGGTAGTGCGCGATCGCCTCCTTGGACTCGGAGGTGTAGGGCACCCAGGCCGAGGCGATGTGCACCATGACGACGAGCGGGCCGGTGGGCAGCGCGCCGCGCGCTTGCAGCACTTCGTAGGAGCGCCACGGCGCCGAGGTCACCGCTTTGAACATGGCGCACGCGCTCGCCTGGTAGAGCAAGGGCACGCGGTTGGCGAAGCGGAACACCCGGGCCAGCTCGTCGGCGGGCAGCTGCTTGCTGTAGAGGATGCCGCACTCCACCTGGAAGGGATTGCCTCGGTAGATGGACGGTGGCCGCGTGACGGCGGTAACGAAGGTGTCCTCGCCGATGGCGATGACCGCCGCGCCCTCCTCGTCGGCCTCGATCTTCACCTTGCCGGACGCGACCGGCTCGGCGGCCGCGCCGTCTGCCGGCGACGCCGCGGCCTCCTCGATGTCCGGTGTCGACGGTGCCGCGCGCTGGAAGAGCGCGAGCTGCTGCTCGAGCTGCTTGCCCGGCAGCTTCTTGCCCTTCTTGGCGGGTGTCGGCGGCGGCGCCTCGATGACCGGCTCGGGTGCCGCCTCGACGACGGGGGCGAGCGCCTTCTTGCTCGGCAGTTGGATGTGCTCGAGGTCGTCCTCGTCCTTGAGGTTGTCGATGTCGCCGTAGAGCGAGAACAGGCCCTTGATCAGCGCCTCCTCGCCGATGGGCGAGAGGCAGTTGGTGGGCGGCGCCATCAGCTTGGTGTGCTGGATGGCCTTGAACAGCGCCTCGCTCTTGTCGCGCGGGATCTTGTTGCTCTCGGCTTCGGGCGAGATGCCGGCAGTCGTGAGCAGCTCGATGGCGATGGGCCCGGTCACGCGCGAGAAGCTCGTCGTCAAGAAGTTGTGCACGCGCTGGCGACCCGCCTCCTGCAAGTAGCGCTGCAGCGTGCCGAGCTCGATGCCGTGCGGGTGCGGCCGGATCTCGACCGGCTCCTTGGGCAGCTCCGCCACCACGCGCGGCAGCTCGAGCGTCTCGGTGGTGGACGGCGGCGCGCCCTTCTCCATGGCCAGCTTGGTCGAGAGCTTGTGGGTGCGAAACAAGATGCGCGCGTGCGGGTTGGCGAGCGCGGTCTGCTTCAGGTAGGCCTCGATGCCGTGGCGCCCGCCCTTCATCTGGGCGCTCATGATCATCTCGATCGAGGTGCCCGAGACCTTCTGTGCCCACCAGTCGGAGTTGTCGACGCTCTGGTGGTCGAGCTTGGGCTGGTTCTTGGCGGTGTCGATGAACAGGCGCACGTGCTGCGCCTTGCCGCCCGGCATCTTGGAGGTGATGTGCGACGGCTCGCCCGTGGTCATCTGCGAGTACATCACCGCCGCGGAGATGCCGATGCCCTGCTGGCCGCGCGACTGCTTGAGGCGATGGAACTTGGAGCCGTAGAGCAGCTTGGCGAAGATCTTGCCGAGCTCCTCCTTGGGGATGCCCGGCCCGTTGTCCTCGACGCGCACCTTGTAGCGGCCCTCGGGCAGCTCGGTCAGCTCGACGGTGAGGTCGGGCAGGAGGCGTGCCTCCTCGCAGGCGTCGAGCGCGTTGTCGACCGCCTCGCGCACCGCCGTGAGCAGCGCCTTCTGCGGCGAGTCGAACCCCAGCAAGTGGCGGTTCTTGGAGAAGAACTCGCTGACCGCGATCTCGCGCTGCTTCGGCATCGCCTTGGCCGCCATCGACGTCACCTCACTCGGCAGTACTTACTCGGCAGTACTTACTCGGCAGTACGCGGTGGTAGCCGGGCGCGCGATCTCCTGTCAACGTCGGTGCTCGCGCTGGCGCGCCAACGCCCGACGACTGACGCAGCGGAGCGCCAGCGACCGCAGCGCTACTCGAGCAGCCAGACGCGAAACGACTTGCCCTTGATCTTGCCGGCGCGCAGGCCGCGCAGGGCCGCGTCAGCGCGGTCGCTGCGGATCGCGACATAGGTGTGGCGTGCGGCCAGGTCGATCTTGCCCACGACGTCACCGGGGAGGCCGATGTCGCCGGTGAGCGCGCCGAGCAGGTCGCCGGCGCGCAGCTTGTCCTGGCGGCCGCCCTCGATGATCAGGGTCTTCATGGGTGGCGGTGACGGCGTGAGCGCTCCAGTCCCGCCGTCCAGTGTCCCGCCGAGGTCCGGCACCCGCGACCACCGCGCCGGAACACCTGCGGCACGTTCGATGGGCACGAGGCGTGCGCGCTCGCGCTGCGAGCACAGCGTCCACGCGAGCCCCTTGTGCCCCGCGCGGCCGGTGCGTCCAACGCGGTGGATGTGGATATCCGGGTCGGTGGGCAGCTCCCACGACACCACGGCAGCGAGCCCCTTGATGTCGAGGCCGCGCGCGGCGACGTCGGTGGCCACCAGCACGGCGCAGCTCTTGTTGGCGAAGCGCAACAGCACCTCGTCGCGCTCGCGTTGCTCGAGCTCGCCGTGCAGCGCCAGCGCCGAGAAGCCGCGCTCCTGCAGCCTGGTGGTGACGTCGCGGACATCGTTGCGCGTATGGCAGAAGACCAGGGCGGTCTCTGGCTGGTGCTTGAGCAACAGCGCCGCGAGCGCGTCGAGCTTGCGCGCAGGTTCCACGTCGAAGAAGAGCTGATCGACGTCGACGTGGCTGACGGCGTCGTCGACCGTCACGGTGCGCGGCTCGCGCTGCAGCGTGCGGCTCAGGGTGCGGATCTCGGGCGGATAGGTCGCCGAGAACAGCAGCGTTTGGCGAGCGTTAGGGGTCTGCTCGACGACCCTGCCGATGGCGTCGAGGAAGCCCATGTCCAGCATGCGGTCGGCCTCGTCGAGCACGAGCACCCGCAGCGTGCGCAGCTCGAGCGTGCCGCGCTCCAGGTGATCGAGGATGCGCCCCGGCGTGCCAACGACGACGTGTGGCGCCTTTCGCAGCGAGGAGGTCTGCGTTCGCACCGGCACACCCCCGCACAGCGTGACCACGCGCAGGTTGGCAATGAAGCGAGCCAGGCGCCGCAGCTCGGTGGTCACCTGGTCGGCGAGCTCGCGGGTGGGGACGAGCACCAAGGCCTGGACGCCCGCGACGCGCAGGTCGACGAACGTCAACAGCGCCAGGCCGAACGCGACGGTCTTGCCGCTGCCGGTGCGTGCCTGAGCGATGACGTCCTTGCCCGCGAGCAAGGTCGGCAGCGCGTGCTGTTGGATGGGCGTCATCTGCGTGAAGCCGAGCACGTCGATGGCCTGGGCGAGCGGGCTCGACAGCGCGAGCGAGGAGAACCACGCGGTGGGATCGCCGACGCGCTCCTGCCCGGTCGCGGACGGCGCGGGTTTCGGCGGCACGCGCGTCAAGCGGTCCAGGTCCAGGTCCCGGCGGCGTCGTGGGTGGTTTCGCGCACGGAGGTCTCGTCGGTGGCAGGGGACAGCGGTCGGTGGTCCACCATGACGACAACGTCGGGGAATTCAAGGCGGCTCCGACCAGCGTCCCCGACCGCGAGGCAGGTGCGCGACGCGCTTGGCCTGGCGCATTGTTTGTCCTATTCCCCGAGCGACGGGGTGACCTGATCGTGGCGGTTCCCGACGGTCTGCAGCGCCTGCTCGACGACGGTCTCATCGACGCCGTGCATGGCAGGCTCATGAGCGGCAAAGAAGCCGAGGTCTTCGTCGTCGAGCGCGGCGGCGTCCTCATCGCGGCCAAGGTCTACAAGGACCGCGAGCTGCGCACCTTCAAGGCCACGGCCGACTACACCGAGGGAAGAAACCAGACGCGCAGCTCGCGCGACCGGCGCGCGATGGGCAAGCGCACCACCTACGGCAAGGCGCTCATCGAGAAGAGCTGGCGCGACATGGAGTATCAGGCGCTCCACGACGCCTTCTCCGCCGGCGTGCGCGTGCCCGAGCCGTTCCTGCTCTATGAGGACGTGCTGCTGATGGAGCTGCTCGTCGACGACGCTGGCGTACCCGCGCCGCGCTTGGCGGACTTCGAGCTGCCCGCCGAGGTCGCCGTGCTGCTGCACCGCGAGATCTACGGCCAGGTGCGCATGCTCCTCGCCGCGGGTCGCATCCACGGCGACCTCTCCGCGTTCAACATCCTGATCGCGCGCGACGGGCCAACGCTGATCGATCTGCCACAGGTCGTCGACGCCGCCGGGAACAACCAGGCAGCGACGATTCTCCGACGTGACTTGCAGAACGTCACCGAGCACCTGGCGAGGTTCGACGCGCGCCTGCTCAGGTTTCGCACGTGTGGCGATGCGCTGTGGCAGCACTACCAGCGCGGCACGCTCGAGCATGCAACCGAGCCGCAGGAGGGCTCGGTGCAGCGCGAGCGCCACGGTGGACGTCGCCACAGGGACGCGGAGCGCGGCAAGATGGGGCGATCGCACCATCGTCAGCAACCGCCGATGGGACGAGAGGATCGGGGACCGCCGCCGCCGCGCCCTCGACGCGACGATCGGCCGCAGCAGCAGCACCGACGCGAGGATCGCCCGCCGCCGCCGCAACACCGACGCGAGGATCGACCGCCGCCCCCGCAACATCGGCGCGACGAGCGACCGCCGCCACCGCGACGTCACCCCGCCGATCGTCCGCCGCCGGTTCGCGAGGACAGGCCGCCGCAGCACCGACCGCGGGGCGAGGGGCCGCCGCAGCCCCGTCGCGATGATTGGCCGCCGGGTCCGCGCAAACCCCGGTGAGGGCCGCGGCCGTCCATCCGAAGCGGCAGCCCGGTACGGAGACCGGCGTCTATCCGGGAGCGCGATGTCCTGGCAGCGTCGGTCACGTGGAGCAATCGATGCACGCCCGCGGTCCACGTTGGAAAGAAACGCTGCTGGCGACCGCGGCGTTGGTGCTGCTCGTCTCGTGCGCACCGCTGCGCGCCGTCGTATCGACGACCGAAGGCCTGATGGGCAAGCTGTCGCCGACGCCGCTCGAGCGCTTGGTGCACCCTGGCGTGGAGGGCGTCTGCACC
The DNA here is from genome assembly GCA_016177705.1 of Deltaproteobacteria bacterium. Classification (GTDB taxonomy): domain Bacteria; phylum Myxococcota; class UBA727; order UBA727; family VGSZ01; genus JACOUT01. The sequence continues at coordinate 867,166 of JACOUT010000003.1, read as the reverse complement.
GCCGCGTCGATCAACTGGATCGTGCCCGTCATCGACGGCGTGGTGCTGGTCGACGCCGGCTTCGACGAGACCGGCGAGGTGCTGTCGCGCGCGCTGCGCGGGCGGCGCGTGCTCGCGGTGTTGTTGACGCACGCGCACCCGGACCACCGCGCGGCCGCGCACCTGTTCAACGCCCCGGTCTACGTCGGCAAGGATGACGTACCGCTGCTCGAGGGCCGCTACCGCTACGCCGGCGTCATGGCGGACCTCGGCAGGGCGATCGGCGTGGCGCCGCTGCCGCGCACCGTCATCCCCGTGCTGGACGGCCAGGTGTTCGTCATCGGCGGCCGCACCTTCACCGCCGTGGCGCTGCCCGGGCACACGCCGGGCAGCACCGGCTGGGTCACCGACACGCTGCTGTTCGGCGGCGACGCCATCCTCTCCCCCACCGGCGACGGCATCTACCCTGCGCCCGACGGCGTCACCGAGGACATGCGCCTGGCGTACCAGAGCATGCGCAAGCTCGAGCGCCTGCCGGTGACCACGCTGCTCGACGCGCACTTCGGCACGCTCGATCGCCCCAAGCGCTTCCTGCAGGCGGCGCTCGCGCGCGCCGCCGACGACGACACGCTCTACGATCACCCGTCGCCGCGCCCGGTCGGCTGCGGCGAGCCGTAACAGGCTGCGAAGGACGAAGCGCGCGCGCCTTCGATGCTATGGTGCGCGCGTGCAGACCGTCGTCGACGGACCCGACCCGCTGCTCGGCGCCAAGGTGGCCGGCCGCTACACGGTGATGCGCCGCATCGCCAAGGGCGGCATGGGTGTCGTCTACATGGCGGTGCAGGACGGCCTCGCACGCACGGTCGCGCTCAAGATCATCCGCCGTGAGGCCGCCGACGACCCGGTGATGCAGAAGCGCTTCGAGCGCGAGGCCAAGGCCGCCTCGGCGCTGTCGCACCCGGCCATCGTCACCGTCTACGACTACGGGCGCACCGACGACGGCGCGCTCTACCTCGCCATGGAGTTCGTCGACGGCGATGTGCTGCGCGACGTGCTCAACCGCAAGAAGCGGCTCAGCTTCACCGAGTCGGTGCCGGTCATCGAGGCCGTCGCGCAGGGCCTGCTGCGCGCGCACGCCTCGGGCGTGGTGCATCGCGACCTCAAGCCCGAGAACATCATGCTGCCGCGCCAGAGCGCGTCGACCACGGGCATGGTGGTGGCCAAGGTGCTCGACTTCGGCCTGGCCAAGCCGCACGACCCCGATCAGGTGGGCGAGAACCTGACGCGTGACGGCGGCTTCGTCGGCACGCCCGGCTACTGCGCGCCCGAGCAGGCCGAGGGCGCGCCCGAGCACCCGCGGCAAGACCTGTACGCGCTCGGCGTCGTCTGGTTCGAGCTGTTGGTGGGCGAGCATCCTTTTGCCGCGCCCACGCCCATGAAGCGCGTGGTGCGCCAGATGAACGAGGAGCCGCCCGACCTCGACGCGCTGCACCTCGAGGGCGTGCCTCACGAGGCGGCCGAGCTGATCCGCGCCTTGATGGCGAGGAGCCCCGAGCGGCGCCCCGAGAGCGCCCAGACGGTGCTCGACGCCATCTACCGCTGGCGCTCGACGCCGCTGGTCGCCGCACCCGTGCAGGCGCCTGCGGCGCCGCAGAAGGTCACGGTGGTCGACGGGCCTGCGCGCGCGCCCGGCTCGCAAGCAGGCAGGAGCCAAGCGCCGCTCTACGTCGTGGCGGGTGGCCTGCTCGCGGCCGCCGCCGGCTTCCTCGCGGTCTGGCTGTCACGGCCCGACGGCGTGCTCACGGTCGCCGACGCCGGCCCGGAGCTGCTGGTGACGCCGCCGCTCCTGGTGGTTCCGCCGCCGCCGGTCGAGACCACGCTGATCGTCGAGAACGCGCCCAGCTTCGTCGCCGTCAAGGCGCTCAAGGACGCGCTCGAGGGCGAGCTCGGCTGCGCCATCGAGCTGGTCAGCTTCACGCGCGCGGCCACCGCGCTGAGCTTGCCGCCCGCGCATGCGCAGAGCCTGGCCGATCGCCTGCAGGGGCGCGCGCTGCAGAGCGAGCTGCCCCTGGTGTTCGAAGTCAAGGAGCTGACTGCCGAGCGCGTGGTGGTGGCTGCGGTGCGACCCGAGGACGCGAGCGCGCTGCCGGACGCCGGCCTGCTGCTCGACGGCGGCGCGCTCGCCGACGCCGGCCCGCTCGACGTGGTGGCACCTGGTGGCCTGGCGCCGTGAGCGTTCGTCGGGGCGCTGCTGCCAACCTGAGGTTGGACGATCATCGGTAGGAGTCGTAGAGGTTCAGCGAGACGCAGGTCGCCGGCCGTGGCCTCAGCCACGCCTGGTGGCTGAGCTCGAGCCCGACCGTGCAGACGATGATCGGCCGCCGCCGAGCGACGTCCTCGAGACGTCGCAGCGCGCGGGCCAACATGTCGCCGTTGAAGGGCGCGTAGAGAAAGAAGATCGATCCGTCGAGGTCCATCTCCGCGACGTTCGCGTGAACGAAGGACACGTCGCCGAGCCCGAGCTCGGCCCTGCGCGTCTCGGCGAGGTCGACGAGCGGCTGCTGAATCTCGATGCCGCTGCTTCTCGCGCCCGAGAGCAGGTGAGCGAGCATGACGACGCGGCCGGCGCCCGAGCCGAGGTCGACGAATTGGTCGTGAGGCAGGACCGGAGCCTCGCGCACCATCGCGAGGATCTCCTCGACGCCACAGGGCAGGTACGGCACGGCGCCGCGCGGAAGATCTCTGACGTCCGGCGGCGGCGCGTGGAACCCGAGCAGCTCGTCGACGAAGACGTCCCGATCTTGATAGCGGATCGACCGCAGCAACTGCTCGAGCTCGCGCCCGGCAAGCGGTGCATGCCCAAGCGCGCGCGCCCCTTCGATGCCGAAGCGGCGGACAGCCGTCGCGATCTGCTCGATGCCGACCATCGCTGCGATCCCGGCGCGCACGACAGATCGTCGAGGTTGGAGGGGTTCGTCCACTACTCGCCGCTCACGACACGCGGCGGTGCGGCGGCAGGCTGACGGGCGTGCTTGCCACGTCGAGGCCAACCGTCTCCTTCACGAGGTAGATCGGCTTCGCTTGGCTCTCGTGATAGGTGCGCACCTGCAGCTCGGCCAACAGCCCCATCATCACGCTCTGCAAGCCGACCAACATCAAGAACGCACCGAGCAGCCCGAGCGAGAAGGTGTGCTGCCACGCCACGCCGGCGACCTTGATACCGACGACGCCGAGCCCGCAGCAAACGCCGAGTCCGACAAGCGACATGCCCACGAAGCCGAACAGGTAGCTCGGCTTGGTGGCGTAGCTGCCGAGCAGCTTGACCGTCAGCAGATCGAGCAACACCTTGAAGGTGCGGCCGATGCCGTACTTGCTCTTGCCCGCGGTGCGCGGCCGGTGGTTGACGACGATCTCCGTCACCTTGCCGCCTGCCCAAGCCGCCAAGATGGGGATGAAGCGGTGCATCTCGCCGTAGAGGCGCACGTGCTCGAGCACGCTCTTGCGGTAGGCCTTGAGCGTGCAGCCGTAGTCGTGGATGCGCACGCCGCCGACGCGCGAGATCAGCCAGTTGGCCAGCACCGACGGCAAGCGCCGCGACAGCCAGCGATCCTTGCGGGCTTTGCGCCACCCCGAGACCACGTCGAAGCCGGCCTCGATCTGCTCGAGCAGACGCGGCACGTCGGCCGGGTCGTTTTGCAGGTCGGCGTCGAGCGGGATGATGACGTCGCCGCACGCGTGGTCGATGCCCGCCGCCATCGCCGCGGTCTGGCCATAGTTCCGGCGGAAGATCACCGCCTTGTAACGCGGGTCTTTTTGCGCGCGCTCGACCAGCAGCTCGCGCGTGCGGTCGCGGCTGCCGTCGTCGATCAGGATGACCTCGGCGTCGAGCGCGGCCTTGGCGACGACCGCGTCGATCTCCTCGAACAGGCGCGGCAGGTTTTCGGCCTCGTCGAAGCAGGGCACGACCAGCGACACCTTCATGGCGGCGTCTCCGCCGGCTTCTCGAACAGCGCGAACAACTGGCAGCCGAGCGGCGACGACGGCAGGTTCAGGTAGTTCGCCCAGGTGAACGCGTGCGAGATCAACACCTGAGCCGCACCATAGCGCTCCACAGCGAAGGTGCGCAGCGCCAGCTCGGGGCGGACGTTGGCGAGCCACTTTGTGAGGCGGTAGGTGGGGAAGCCCCAGTTGTGCGCACGCACCAGCGAAAGCCCGGCCTGCGCGCCGAGCGTGCTCAGCTCGCGAACGTCGGGGTGGGTGGTGTGTCCGAAATGGCGCTCGGTGGCGTACACCGTGCCGGTCGGGCAGGTGACGGCGAGCGCGCCGCCCGGCGCCACCATGGCGGCCAGGTGGCGGAAGGCGCGCGCGCGGTCATCGAGGTGCTCGAGCACCTCGGTGCAGGTGACCAGCTCGGCGGTGATCGGCAGCGCCTCGTGCTCGACGTCGAGCACGCGGAAGTCGATGCCTGGCTGCGCGCGCCGGTTCTGCTCGACCACCGCCTCGGACAGGTCGGCGCCGGTGGCCACCTCGATCTCGGGCCAGCGCGCGCGCAGCAGGCGCAGCAGCTCGCCGTTGCCGCAGCCGACGTCGAGCACGGTGCGCTTCTTCAGCGGCGCCACCATGTGAAACAGCAGCCGTCGACGGTGGCGCGCGCCCGGGTTGTAGCGAATGAACGGCGACAGCTCGCGCCAGATGCGGTCGTAGGTCTCCCGGTTCCGGGCCGCGGCCGTCGAGGTCATCGGGGTGATGGTACGCCGAAAGGCGTCAGCCGCCGATCGGGATGCACATGCCGCCGTTGCAGACGGTGCCGGCGTCGCAGCATGGTCGATCGTCGCCGCAGGTGTCGCCGATGTGCGAGCAGTTGCCCTCGAGGCAGCGGCTCACCCCCGTGCCGTCGTCGACACACAGGCCGGCGCCGGCGCAGCAGTCGGCGTCGAGCTGGCACACCTGGCCCTCCTCGGAGCAGACGGTGCCGGGCGGCAGGCACTGCCGCTCGTTGCCCGCCTCGGGGTTGACCACGCAGTTGAGGCCGTCGCAGCACTCGCCGTCGCTGCCGCACGGATCGCCGGTGAGCGTGCACGCCTCGGCCGGCGGCACGCACTGGGCCACGCCGTCGACGGGGCGGCACAGGCCGTCGCCGCAGCACGACGCGTCCGCGTCGCACAGGCCGCCGGTCTCGCTGCACGGCTTGGGCGCGAAGAAGCTCGACAGGTTCTCCGAGGTCTCCTGTTGGCCGGGCAACCAGAAGGGCGGGTGCGACGGATCGAGACCGCTCGCGGGATCGGCGCCGGCGTCGACGGCGGCGACCCAGATCTGCGGGTGGCCCTCGGCCGTGTGGTGGCCGTAGGCGCGCCGCGAGTAGAAGGCGATCCACTGATAGCCACCCTCGACCTTCGGGTTGAAGGTGGGCGCGTACGCCGACGACGCAGGGTTGGCGCGCGTCAGCTTGACGCGCGGCGCGTCGCCCGAGGTGTCGGTGGCGCGCGCCAGCCAGAGGTCGCCGGGCGTGGTCGAGCGCGAGTGCGTGCCGTCGGTGTAGGCCACCAAGGAGCCATCGGGGTTGAAGCTCGGGAAGTACAGGGCGCGTCCGTTGCCGGGCACGAGCTGGCGCACGTTGGAGACGGCGCGCCCGACCGGATCGACGTCGGCGACGTAGAGGTTCGACAGATCGAAGTCGATCTCCCACGACGGCGGCCCGCCGCCCGCGGCCTGCGTGTCGCCGGCGAAGGCGATCATGGTGCCGGTGGGCGAGTAGGCGGGCATGGCGGCGTCGCGCGCGCCGATGTCGGTCTGGCCGGGCACCGGCAGGCCGGTGGTGCCGTCGCGCAGCATCAGGCGGTTGGCCACGTTGGTGACGAGCAACGAGCCGTCGGGCGAGGGCGCCGAGAAGTTCCAGCTCCGGCTCTGGTCGTCGAGCAGCACCGCGTTGCCGCCGGTGTCGTAGACGCCGCCCGGGCCGTTGCCGCCGTAGTAGGTGAAGCTCATGCGCTGGCCGTTTGCCGACAGCGAGTGGCAAGCGCGGCAGCCGTTGTCGGTGCCCTGCGCCGGGATGTCGAGGTCGATAGGGTCGAGGCTGTCGGCGTCGATGCGCACGATGCGGCCGCGATCGACCGCCCAGTAGTAGACCGTCGAGGTCAGGTCGGCCGCCGCCAGGTTGACGGTGAGCACGCGCTGCGCGCGCTCGGCGCCGGCGCCCTCGCTCTCCTCGACAGTGAGCGTGAAGCTCGTGCCAACGTGCGCGAGCAGGAAGCGACGCCAGCTCTCGGCCGGTGCCTGCACCTCGTTGCCGTCGGTGTACAGCTCGAGCGCGCCGAACGGGCCGGTGGCGACGACGCGCGCATGCGCGTGCAGCTTGGTCCACTGCACCACCATGGCCGCCAGGTTGGCGGGGATGACCACGCCGTCGAGCGGGTAGACCACGTCGAGCGCGGCGGCCGCGACCGGCCCGGTGAAGTCGGCGGCGGTGCCGGTGCCGCCCGAGACCACCGCCTCGCGCAGGTTGACGCGCACCAGCGTGGTGGCCTCGATGCCGGCCGCGCGCACGCGCACGCGGCACTCGCCGGCGCGCTCGCGCGAGGGCGAGAACAGGCCCGCCTGGTCGACCGTGCCGATCTCAGGCGCCAGGCTGCCCCAGAAGGGGTCGGGCGCGGGCGTGCGTAGGCCGGCCGCGTCGACCAGGAACGCCGAGAGCTGCAAGGTCTCGCTGCCGCCCACGGTGGCCTCGAGCACGGCGTCGACGGGCTCGATCACGAGCGTGTAGCTCGGCGGCTCGCCCTCGCCCTCGCCCTCGCCCTCGCCTTCGCCTTCGCCTTCGCCCTCGCCGGCCTCGCCTTCGCCTTCGCCCGGGCCGCCCGCGGGATCGTCGGCGCAGCCGTCGCAGCCGGCGCCCAGCATCACGGCGGACAGTGCCACGACGGACAGGAGCAGGGCGGAGGGGAGCAGGGCGAAGGGGGCGAGCCGGACCACGAGCGCGCGCATGGGCACCTCGACGCCCGTGACGACGGGCGTGGTGTTCCTGCCACGCCAAAGGTCGATCGGGAATGGCGGATCCACGCCGAAGTGTGATGTGCGTCGGTGTCCCACCGCCGATCCGGCGCGCGAGGCGGCCATGCCGGTGTCGACGGTGGCGCGCGCTATCGTGTGGTGATGCGGCGTTTCCGCGCGGCGCTTCTCGCCAGCATGATGATCTGCATGGACGTGTGCAGGGTGGGGTGCGGCGCGGCGGTCGTCGTGACGGCGCTCGCCTGCCCCGGCCAGGTGGCGCGGCCGTGCAACTCCGACATCGACTGTGAGAGCGATGAGCGCTGCCTGCTCGGCCTGTGTGCGCCCGCCGGCGACGACGACGCGGGCACGAGCGACGCCGGCGCCGGCGACGACGACGACGCGGGCGCAAGCGACGGCGGCGACCAGGACGCGGGCGAGGCCGATGCCGGTGTCGACGACGCGGGCGTCTTGGATGCGGGCGCGCTGGACGCGGGCACGCCGGACGCCGGCGGCTGCGGCGCGCTCGAGCACGACGGCGGCGACGGCGCCTGCGTGCCCCTCGACGCGTGCAGCGGCGGCTACGGCTTCTCCTTCCTCGACGGTGACGGCGACGGCGTCGGCGCCGGGCCGAGGAGCGGGGACTGCGCCGCCCTGCCGCTCGCGCCCGGCAGGTCCGACGTCGACACCGACTGCGAGCCCGCCGATCCCACCCGTTTCCAACTGCAAGTGGGCTTCGACGAGGCGGACGGCGACGGCTTCACGGCGGCCCCGACGCAGGCATGCGTGGGCGATGTGCCCGAACAGGACATCGTCGCGGTGCGGCGCGGCCCGCCGCACCTGGCCTACGCCGAGTCAGCCTCCTCGTCGGGCGCGAGCAACGCCTGGAGCAGCGTGGCCAACGGTGCTGCCTGCTGCGGCGGCGTCGCCGTCGCCGACCTCGACCCCGGCAGCGCCGGCGAGACCGCGACCATGGTGTTGAGCAACTACCGCTGCCTGGCGGTACCGCCGCGGCTCGACGCCCTTCGTGTGCGCGTGCACGGACGCCTGCCGGTGCTGCAGGCGCCACAAGAGCTCGTCACCGACGTCACGCTGCAAGACAGCGGCAACGGCGGCGCCACCAGGAGCGCCACCTCCACCTGGCTGCAGGGCAGCTTCGTCGACGTCGTGCTCGAGGGCACGGCCGCCGACTGGGGGCTGTCGATCACCGACCCGGCAGCGCTGTGCGCCGGCGCGCTCGACGCGAGGGTGGTGGTGAACGAGAACGGCAGCTACGGCGGCAGCGTGGAGGTCGACTACGTGGTGGTCGAGCTCCTCGGCGGCGACGACTGCGACTCGGCCAGCGCGAGCTTCTATGCGCCGCTCGAGCTGTTCGACGACGGAGACAACGACAGCTACTTCGGCGGCGCGCCCATCGCGAGCTGTGTGGGCGACGCGGCGCTCGATCAGTGGGAGGTGCTCGACGCCGCCGACTGCGACGACAGCGACGGTGACGCCCGGCCGGGACAGGCCAACTACTTCACCTCGCAGCGAAACGGCGGCGGCTGGGACTACAATTGCGACGGCACCGACGAGGAGCGCGCGGTCACGGACGTGACCGCCTGCGTCGACCCGGGCGACACCACCTGCGCCGTCGGCAGCTCGGTCTCGCGCACCGGCAGTTGCGGCCAGGCGGTCGACGCCGACGACTGCCCCGCGGCGCCGCCCTGCGATCTCGTCGAGGACACCGACCCGATCGCGTGCCGCTGAGGCGCACCCCGATCGCGGCCCCAACCGTCAGGGGACCGCGGCAAGGCGCCGCGCCCGGCCGCCGGTACGCCTCCCAGGATCGGGCTTGCCTTGGAGGCCGTTCCAGCTAGGGTCCGCCGCGTCGTCACCCCCTGCCCTTTCTGGCTGAGGGGTCAAGCACGGAGAGGCAACGTCATGGCTGAGGCGCAGCTCGAGGGCAAGATCACGCAGGTCATCGGTCCCGTCGTCGACGTGGAGTTCCCCCCGGGCGGGCTGCCCAAGGTGTTGACCGCGCTCAAGGCCACCAACCCCGCCATCGACGCGCGCGAGTGGAACCTGGTGGTCGAGGTCTCGCAGCACCTCGGTGAGAACACCGTGCGCTGTGTCGCCATGGACTCGACCGAGGGCCTGATGCGCGGCCAGAAGGTGCGCAGCTCCGGCCACCCCATCATGATGCCGGTCGGCAAGGGCACGCTCGGGCGCATCTTGAACGTCGTCGGCGAGCCGGTGGACGAGCAGGGCCCGGTGGAGGCCAAGGACTTCCGCCCCATCCACAGAGCGCCGCCCGCCTTCACCGAGCAGTCGACGGCCGTGAAGATGCTCGAGACCGGCATCAAGGTGGTCGACCTGCTCGCGCCCTACAGCAAGGGCGGCAAGATCGGCTTGTTCGGCGGTGCCGGCGTCGGCAAGACCGTCACCATCATGGAGCTGATCAACAACATCGCCAAGGGCCACGGCGGCCTGTCGGTGTTCGCCGGCGTCGGTGAGCGCACGCGCGAGGGCCGCGACCTGTACAACGAAATGCAGGAAGGCAAGGAAGACGGCGACCTGGTCCGCGGCGTCATCGTCAGGAACAAGAAGACCGGCAAGGTCATCACCGACGAGTCGAAGGTCGCGCTCGTCTATGGGCAGATGAACGAGCCGCCGGGCGCGCGCGCGCGCGTCGGCCTGGCGGGCCTCACCGTCGCCGAGTACTTCCGCGACGAGTTCGAGCAGGACGTGCTCTTGTTCATCGACAACATCTTCCGCTTCACGCAGGCGGGCTCCGAGGTGTCGGCGCTGCTCGGACGCATGCCGTCCGCCGTCGGCTACCAGCCCACCCTCGCCACCGAGATGGGCATCCTGCAGGAGCGCATCACCACCACCAACAAGGGCTCGATCACTTCGGTGCAGGCCATCTACGTGCCGGCCGACGACCTGACCGACCCCGCGCCGGCCACGGCCTTCGCCCACCTCGACGCCACCACGGTGTTGAACCGCGCGCTCACCGACCTCGGCATCTACCCCGCCGTCGACCCGCTCGACTCGGTGAGCCGCATCCTTACTCCTGACGTCGTGGGCGAGGAGCACTACGCCACCGCGCGGCGCGTGCAGCAGGTGCTGCAGAAGTACAAGGACCTGCAGGACATCATCGCCATCCTCGGCATGGACGAGCTGTCGGCCGACGACAAGCTGACCGTGGCGCGCGCGCGCAAGATCCAGCGCTTCCTGTCGCAGCCGTTCCACGTCGCCGAGGTGTTCACCGGCCGCTCGGGCAAGTACGTCAAGGTCGAGGACACGGTGAAGGGCTTCAAGAAGATCGTCGACGGCGAGTGCGACGACCTCCCCGAGCAGGCCTTCTACATGGTGGGCGGCATCGAGGACGTCTACGAGGCGGCCAAGAAGCTCCAGTAGTCGCTCCACCGTCGCAGCGCAGCAACCGCGAGGGCGCCATGCAGCTCGAGATCGTCACCCCCGACCGCAAGGTCATCATCGGCGAGACCAGCGACGTCGTCATCCCGGCGTTGCAGGGCGAGCTCGAGGCGCTGCCCGGCCATGCACCGTTCCTGGCGTTGCTCGGCACCGGCGTGCTCACGTTCGTGCACCAGGGCAAGCACACGCGGCTGATGGTGTCGGGCGGCTACGTCGAGATCGATCGCGACCGCGTGACCTTGATGACGGAGCACGCCGCGCTCGCCGACGAGGTGACGCGCGAAGACGCCAACAAGTCGCTGTACGACGCCGAGCAGAAGCTCAAGCAGCTCGGGCCGGTGTCGCTCGAGGACCAGAGCTTCAAGGAGCTGCGCGCGGACGTCGAGCGCGCGGCGGCCAAGCTGACCTTGATCAAGTAGGCGTGCGCTGCGCGCGTCCACGCGGGGGGCCATGAACGAACCACCGGCGCCGAGCCCCGTGCGCGCGCTTGCCGGCGCCGCGGCGATCGTGTTGCTGCTCTACCTGCTGGGCAGCGCGTCGTTCATCGTGCGCGTCGTCGAGGCGCCGCTGGTCTGGCTCGCCACCTTCGCGCACGAGACCGGGCATGGCCTCGCCGCCATGCTGGTCGGCGCCAGGTTCGAACGGCTCGTGATCTTCTGGGATGCCTCCGGGGTCGCGACGCACTCGGGCGTCGCCGCCGACAGCGCCGCGCGCGCCATCGTCTCCGCGGGCGGGCTGCTGGGTCCGGCGTTTCTGGCCGCTGCGTTCTTCGCGCTCGGCACGCGGCCCCGCCTGGCCCGCGTCGGGCTCGCGCTCTTCGGTGCGTTCATGCTGGCGATCGCCGCCCTGTTCGTGCGCAACGTGTTCGGCCTGGTGTTCACCGTCGGCTGTGGCGCGCTGTTCTTGCTCGGCGCGCGCAAGCTCGGGCCCGAGCGCGCGCAGATCGCGATGCTGTTCGTCGCCATCCAACTCGCGCTCTCGGTGTTCTCGCGTGCGGACTACCTGTTCACCTCGGTGGCTCGCACCGGCGCGGGCGAGATGCCCTCGGACGTCGCCAACGTCGCGGCGGCGCTCGGCGGCCCCTTCTGGCTGTGGGGCCTCATCATCGGCGGCTGGAGCGTGCTGGTGCTGGTGGGTGGGCTCGGCGTCGTCTGGTGGTCGAGCGGACGCGCAACGCCCCTGCGCTGACGGGGCGCCGGCGCGATCACGCACTTGCACCGACTTCCCCGCGACGGCATGTCACGGTGGGGCTTCGGCGCGCACCGCGCGAGGGAGGGGCCATGAGCCGCACGCTGCTCGCTGCCGACGTCGAGCGCTACCTGCTGGAGACGATGGCGCGCGACACCGAGGTCGAGCGCGCGCTGCGCGAAGAGACCGCGACGCTGCCGATGGCGCGCATGCAGATCGGCCGCGACCAGGCATGCCTGTTCACGCTGCTGGTGCGCGCCATCGGCGCGCGCCGCGCCGTCGAGGTCGGCACCTTCACCGGCATGAGCGCGCTCGCGGTCGCGCGCGGGCTGCCGGAGGACGGCCTGCTGGTCGCGTGCGACGTCAACCGCGAGTGGACCGACATCGCCCGCCGTCATTGGCAGGCGGCGGGCGTGGCCGCGCGCATCGACCTGCGGCTCGCACCCGCGGAGGACACACTGCGCGCGCTGGTCGAGCGCGAGCCCGGCTCCTTCGACTTCGCCTTCATCGACGCCGACAAGGAGAGCTACCCGCGCTACTACGAGCTGTGCCTGGCGCTGTTGCGCAAGGGCGGCCTGCTCGCGCTCGACAACATGCTCTGGTCGGGTCGCGTAACCGCCAACCCCTCCTTGATGGACGAGGAGACGCGCACGCTCCATCAACTCAACGCGCGCATTCGCGACGACGCGCGCGTGGACGCGGTGTTGTTGTCGGTGGGCGACGGCATCCAGCTCGTGCGCAAGCGGTAACATCGACCCGCGCGTGCGCCACCCTCCTCTCGCTTCGTCGCTCGTCATCGTCGTCGTGCTGCTCACGATCGCGGGCGGGTGCCGCTTGCTCGGCGCGCCGCTGCCCTGCTCGAGCGATCGGGACTGCCCGTTCCGCGCGGCGTGCGTCGAAGGGCGCTGCGGCCCGCCGGGACTGGTGACCGGCGAGGGTGAGGGTGAGGGTGAGGGTGAGGGCGAGGGGGAAGGCGAGGGTGAGGGCGAGGGGGAAGGCGAAGGCGAGGGGGAAGGCGAAGGCGAGGGGGAAGGCGAGGGCGACTGCGGCGTGCACGACGAGGACGGCGACGGGCTGCTCGATCGCTGCGACAACTGCCCGGGGATCGCGAACGCCGCGCAGGACGATGTGCTCGAGCTGGGCGCCGGTACCTCCGCCGACGGCGTGGGTGACGCCTGCGATCCACGCCCGAGCCAGAGCGGCGACGCGCTCGCGCTGTTCGAGGCCTTCGACGGCGACGCGCTCGACCCCGGCTGGGTGCCGACGGGAGACGGCGCCTGGTCGATCGGCGGCGGCCAGCTCGCGGTCGATGCCAACGGCCGCTGGCCCGACCCGCTCTTGTTGTTCCCGGTGGTCGGCACCGACGTCGCGGTCGAGACGCGGGCCACCTTCACTTCGCTCGGCGGCGATCCGTGGATGTACCTGGGAGCGCGCGGCCACGCTGGTCCAACCGCGTATGCCGGGTATCTGTGCGCCGCCGCGTTCAACGCGAACCAGGGAGTGATCGCGTCCTTCGACGACAACTTCGGTTGGGCGTCCTACGGACAGTTCGCCTCGACGACGTTCGCGGCGGACGTCTCGTTCCTGCTGCAGGTGCGCGTCGAGGGCACTGCCGTGCGCTGCGCCGTCGAGGGCGGCGCCATGGAGCTCGATCTCACGCTGTTCGATTCGGGCATGCCCGCGCTCGGCGTCTACAGCTCGCAAGCGCGCTTCGACTACCTGGCGGTGTACACGCTCGGACCGCCCTGATCGCTCAGCGGGGCGGCACCAGCCGCACCACGCTCGCGGCCAACGCCGCGCCCGGCTCGAACGGCGCCTGCGCCTCGTTGCCGCTCGTCACCGGCAGGTGCCCCGGAAGTTCGCGCGTGGTCCGCTTGACCACCAGGGTGCCGCTGCGCACCTCGGTCGCGATCTCGACCGCGCCGAGCGTGCCCTTGCCGCTGCGCGAGCGCGGCGGCGCTTCGATGGTGTAGCCCTTGGGCGGCACCACGGTCAGCTCGTCCTCGTGCACCAGCGGCGCGCTCACCACGTAGTCCTGCCGACGCGGCCGCCGGCTCACCAGGTCGACCGCAGGCCGCAGCAGCGAGAGCGGCACGCGCAGGCCGTCGACGTCCTGATGCGCGAAGCGCGGCAACACCGCCTCGATGCGCTGCTGACAGCGGCCGGTGTTGCGCGCGCAGGTGACCGGGGTGTGACTCGTCACGGTTGCCGCCGGCGACAGGCGTCGCACCAGCCGCTGTGCGTCGTCGGCCGCGTCCTTGGCCACATCGTTGCGCGTGCGCGCCCGCCAGAACAGCGACGCCTCGCCCGCGCTGCGCTGCTCGAGCAGCACGCGCGCATCGCCACGCTCGTCCACCGTCAAGGTCCACAGCGACGTCAACACGTTATCGTGGGGCGCCGGCTGACCGTTCAGCGCCCACCAGCTCGCGGTGAGCTTGTCGCCTTTCTTGCTCACCACGAGCGCGTCCGCGCCGATCGGGTCCCACGACGGCAGGGTGCCGGACGCGCACATTTCGCACGACGGGTCCATCCACACCGCCTGATCGCCCATCACCGCCACCACCAGCGTGTGGTTGAGCCAGCGCAGCGACGGAAAGTCGCGCGCCACCTCGTTGGTGCCGCGCCGCGCCACCGCCGCGAGGCGCGCGTCGACGCCGGCGTTGGTCAGGAGCGCAAACAGCAGCGCGGCCTTGCCGCCGGCGTCGGCCGCACCGGCCGCGACTACCGCGTCGACCTCGCCGAGCGCAAAGGCGGGCGCGAAACCCGTGAAGACGACGCGGCGGTGCGTCTCGGCGAGCGCGGCGTCGATGACGCAGCGGGTGTCGCGCGCGGTACCTTGCCCGCAACGCGCGAGGTCGAGCGCGGGCGCCTGCTCGAGCCCCTTGTGCTTGACCACCAGCTTCGAGGTGGCGCGCGCCGCGTCGCTCCAGCTCGCCTCCAAGTCCCACTCGTCGTTCGGGTAGCGATAGCGGACGGTGCGGTAGATCCACCAGGGATCGCGCGCGCGCCAGGTGGGCGAGAACGGCTCGTCGACGGCCGCCGGGATGTCCTTCAACTGCAAGCGCAAGTGCCGCATGCCGTCGGCCTCGAGGGTGACGGTAGGCTGCGCCGGGTGGTTGAGCACGCGCAGCTCCGGCTGCGCGATGTCGTCGACCACGATGTCGAGCCGGTACTCGCGCACCGGGATCTCGTCGGTCACCCGGTCGGACCACGCCGTGTAGAAGCCGTCGAGCTCGATGGTGTAGGACAGCTCGAGCCAACTGCCGACGTCGACGCGCGGGAAGCTGAAGGCCCGGGCGTCGCCGCTCTTCTCCTCGTCGAGCTGAAACGACGACGCGAAGGCGGCCTCGGCGTCGAGCGGCGTCACCGAGCCATCGGGCGCGATGGTGCGTGCGTCCAGGTGCACCAGCCGCCCCTTCTTGGGCCAGGCCAGGCGCACCAGCGCGCGCTCGAAGCCGGCCTCGCTCAAGACGCGGATCACCTCGTGGCTGTGCAGCTCCGCGCGCGAGTCGCCCCACTTGCCCAGGCGCTGGAACAACAGGCGGTGATCGCGCAGCACCACCACGGCCGCCGCGTCGTCGTCTTTCGCGTCCAGTTTGACCAGCTCGGCGACGTCGACCCAGCGCCAGTCGGCGGCTACCGCACGCTCGGTGCGACACGACGACGTCACCGTGGCCGACAGGGCGAGCACGACCGCGAGACGTGCGAGGAGCATCGCGCGGCTCATGGCCCCTCCGCCTCGACCAAGGCGAGCGGCTCCTCGTCGGCCGTGAGCACCCGCTGCGCGAACTCGTGCAGCGCCGGCACCTGGTCGGCAGGGACCAGGCGCATCCGGCGCGTGCTCTCGCGCACCAGCTCCACCGTGTGGCCGTCGTCGGAGACGCGCCACTCGCAGCGGTAGTGGCCGAACGGCGAGTCGAGATCGATCGGCGCCGGCACGCGGCCGGCGCGCAGCGACGGCGGCAGCGCGATGGTCAGCCGCTCGCGCGCCGTGCGTTGGTGCCCGAGGAAGAAGGGGCCCTCGCGCGGCGCGCCGTCGACCACCAGGTCGACGGCGGGAAAGGGCGTACCGAGGAGCGCGCGCGCGCGCAGCACCACGTCCTGTCCTGCGAGGCCGCCGCGCACCAGGGCGATCTGCATGCGGCCCTGCGCGGTCACCGGCGTGATCTCCACCGGCGGCGCCGCGTTCTCGTAGGTGACCTCGGTGATGACCGGCTCCCAGAACGCAATCTCGTCGTGCGCGATCTCCCGGTACCGCCCGGGCGGCTCGACCAACAGACGCTCGCGCAGGACGTCGGCATAGGCCCCGTTCATGGTCGAGGTGAAGGTGCCCGCCAGCATGCCGTCGTCGCTGAGGGTGAGCGTGTACTGCTCGTCGCGCACGTCGCGCTCCGGTGACGAGGCGCCGGCGGGCGTCAGCGACGCGCCTTCGCGCGTCACCGGCAGCAGCAGCCGATCCTCGTCGACGTCGGGCAGGTCGGCGAAGGGTGTGGTGCGCGAGGTCGGGTCGACCGTCACGGTGCCGCCCGGCAGCTCGATCTGGACGATGACGTGGTTGAAGTTGGCCGCCAGCACCGGCAGGCGAAATCGCTCCGGCCAGTCGCCGGACCAGATGAGCGCCACCTGGGCGTCGATGCCGTCCACCGCCAACATGGTGCGCAACAGGTTCGCCTTGTCCTTGCAGTCGCCGTAGCGCACCTCGTGCACCTCGGACGCGGCGTGCGGCACCCAGCCGCCCATGCCGACGCTGATGGCGCAATAGCGCACGTGGTCCCGCACCCAGGCGTACAGCAGCGCCGCGCGCGCACGCTTGTCCGCCGGCGCGTCGGCCAGCACCTGGCGCACGGTGTTCGCCACGTGCTCGTCGGGTTGGTCTTTGCCCTGCTTGATCTGCCAGGCGAAGCGCGACGCGCCGCGCTCGTCGGCCGGGCCGTGCACGGTGGTGCCATCGGCGCCGGGCCAGCTCGCCAGACGCAAGAGCACGGTCTCCTGTCGGCTGCACCAGGCGAGGCCCCTCGTGATGGTGCAGCGCTCGGGGATGTCGGTGCGCTCCCAGGTAAGGCGCCGCGCGCCGCCCTCGAGCTGCTCCACCTGCGGATCGAAGCGCACCGGCGCCATGCTCTTTTCGGCGACGTGCTCGACGTCGAAGCCGGCGGGCACCTCGACGACGAGTCGCGCCCGCTCCACCGGCACCGAGCTGCCGAGCCCGAGCCCGTAGGGGAACAGCTCGGGCGAGCTGCGGGTGGTGCGCGCGAAGGTGGCGACGACGGACCCGGGCGGCACGGAGGGCGGCGCGATGCGCAGCACGCGATCATCGCTGTAGAGCACCCAGCCGGGCGTGGCCGGCACGTCGCTGCCGGTATCTCTGCCCCAGCTCTTCTCGGTGCCGTCGGGAAAGCGCGCCGACACCGCAGCCTCGTGCACGACGTCGAAGGTCTCGCTGTAGCCGAGCTGCAAGACGCGCAACCACTGATCGCGCTCGCCGTTGATCAGCGATTGCCGCAGGTGCGTCTCCTCAGCGCGCGGCTTGCCGTCGTCGCCGAGGTAGAAACGCACGGTCAGCTCGTGCAGCAGGACGCGCCCCGGCGCACCCTGCATTGCCCCCTCCGGCGAGGTCGACGTCGCGCCCGCCGGCAGGGGCGCATGCGCCGGCGTGGCGCAGCCGCCGACGAGCGTGAGCAACGCGGCCGCGGCCGTGCTGCGCGCGCCCACGCTACTTCCCCGCAGCCGACAGCAGCTCAGCCCACGTCGCCACCTTGTCGCGCGCCTTGCCCTTGGCTTTGCCGCGCTCGATTTCGGCGGCGTCGATCTTCTGCCAGTCGGCGAAGCTGACCACCTTGACGCCGCGCGAGGCGAGCAACGCGGTCACCGCCGCCGTGTCGCGGCCCTTGGCCTTGGGCAAGCTCTCGCGGTCGGCGAGCAGGTGCGTGACCGTCTCGACGGCGCAGGCCTTGTTGGTGCCGATGACGCCCGAGGGGCCGCGCTTGATCCAGCCCGCGGTGTAGAGGCCCGGCAGCTGCTTGCCGTCGACAGTGACGCGGCCGGCGACGTTCGGGATGGTGCCGCTCTTGGCGTCGAAGGGCACGCCCGGGATCGGCTTGCCCTTGTAGCCGACGCTGCGAAACACCAGGCCGCACGGGATGGTGATGGTCTCGCCGGTGCCGACCGCCTTCTGGCTGTTGGCTTTGCCCTCGAGCCGGTTCTTCTCGAGCACGATGGCGCCGACGCGGCCGCTCTTCTCTTCGATCTTGGTCGGGCTCAAGCGGAACAGCAGGTGCACGCGCCGCGGCTTGGTGCCGCTGCCCGGCGGGTGGGCCTTGCAGTGCTCGCGCATCAGCTCGACGTTCTTGGCCGACGTCGAGTTGTCGGGATCCTTCAGCTCCTCCTCGTCGGCGGCGCTGAGCGCGAGGTCGCTCTCCTTGAGGATGAAGTCGGCCTCGGCCAGCTCGCACAGCTCGCGCAGCTCGGGCGTGGTGAACTTCGCCTGCGCCGGGCCGCGGCGACCGATGATGTAGACATCCTTGACCTTCGAGCCACCGAAGGCCGCGAGCGCGTGCGCCGCGGTGTCGGTCGGCTGGATCTCGGCGACGGTCTTCGCCAGCATGCGCGCCACGTCCATGGCGACGTTGCCCTGGCCGATGACGACCGCGGCCTCGGCGTCGAGGCCGTACTGGCGATCAGCGTAGTCGGGGTGACCGTTGTACCAGCCGACGAATTGCGTGGCTGGGTGGCTGCCCTTCAGGTCCTCACCCGGGATGTCCATCTTGCGATCGGTCTCGGCGCCGCTGGTGAACAGCACGGCGTCGTAGTGCTGGCGCAGCTCGTCGAGGCTCAGGTCGCGGCCGATCTCGACGTTTCCGAAGAACGACACCGCCGGGTGCTGCGCGGTCTTGTCCCAGGCCTTGGTGACGGTCTTGATCTTCGGGTGGTCGGGCGCCACGCCGAAGCGCACCAGACCGAACGGCGTGGGCAGGCGATCGAACAGGTCGACCTTGACCGGCACGTTGGCCTTGGTGAGCGCGTCGGCCGCGAAGAAGCCGCTCGGGCCGCAGCCGACGATGGCGACGCGGAGTTGATCGGAGGAGGTGGTAGTCATGACGCCTGCTTACCACGCGAGCACGCGCGGCAAACAGGCGAGACACCTCGGTGGCGCCGTCGCTAGAGCTGGTCGAAGAAGAAGCGCTTGGCCAGGATGGAGAACGCGGTCTTCGGCACCTGCACGTCGGAGGGCTGCGCCAGGTGCTTGGCCTTGGCGATGTCGGCGGCGAAGGCCGCGGTCAGCGCCTTGGCGGTCGCCTCGTCGAGCGCGTTGACGCTCATCTCGCCCTCGTAGCGCTCGCTCCTCGGGTGCAGGTTGTAGCTCTTCACCATCGAGAACAGCTCGTCGACGACGAGGAACTTGGAGTGCAGCGTGTCGCCTTGCTTGACGTAGACCTTGGCGCCGGCGGCGATCAGCGACGGCAAGCTCTCCTGGATGGGCGCCGACACGATGGGCTCGTCGACGCTCTGGGGCGAGTTGGTCAGGATGCGCACCTCGACGCCGCGCTTGAGCGCCGCCAGGATGGCGTCTTGCAGCGCCGGCGTGGTGATGAAGTAGGCGTTCTCGATGTCGATGCGTGTGGTGGCGCCCTCGATGGCCTTGAGCGCGGCCAACAGGATGTGCGCGTTGCCCTTGGGCCCCGGCGCGTCGTTGACCACCTGCGCGAGCCCGGCTGGCTTTTGACCTGCGGCGAAGGTGGCGCGCGCGGGCGCCGGTGGCTCGACGACGGCGGCGACCGTCAGGTTGCGCTGCTGCCGCTGCTCGTTCCAGACCTGTGCGAACAGGCGCGCGCAGTCGTCAACGGCGGGGCCCTCGATCTTAACGTCGGTGTCGCGCCACTTCTGCGAGCCGGCCGGGCCCTTGTGCGAGTAGACATCGCCGACGTTCATGCCGCCTGCGATCGCGGCCTTGCCATCGACGATCATGACCTTGCGGTGCTGGCCGTCGTGCACCCGCTGCGGATCGTGCCAGCGCACCACCTCGATACCGGCGGCTTCGAGCTGTTTGAGCATCGCCTGCTTGTCGGGCTGACGCGCCACCGCGCCGTCGACCATGATCTTGACGTCGACGCCGCGCTGCTTGGCGGCGATCAGGCGCTTGGTGGTGTCGGCGCCGCAGACGTCGTCGTAGATGGCCCACGACATCAAGTGGATGCTGGTGGTGGCGCTGTCGATCAGGCGGTCGCGTTCGGCGAAGCTCGCCGGCCCGTCGATCAGCGGCGTGACGGTGTTGCCGCCCGACATCTTGGCGCCGGTCAGCTTCTCGAGCTCCGCTTGGAAGCGCGGGTCGAGGAAGGCGCTCGGATTGCCCGGTCCCTTGGGCGGCACCTGGGTCTTTCGCGCGGCAGCGAGGTGGCGCTTCGACAGCGCGGCCCACGAGGGGAAGCGGCCTTCTTTCTTGCCGTTGGCGCCGCGCGCGGCGATCTCCGCCTCGATGAGCGCGGCGAACTGCTCGATCAAGGACTGCTTTTTCTCGGGCGGCAGCCCCGCCGGCAAGGCGCCGCCGGCGGCCGCCTGGTCGACGAGCATGGTGACCGCGGGCGTGAGCTGCCCGGCGGCCGAGAGCGCGGCCAGCGTGCGCCAGATCTGCTGCTCCTGCTTCTTGGTGATGGCCGCGCCGTCGGTGGCGATGACGAGCTGCATGAAGCCCTCGACCGTCTTCTTCAGCTCGGCAGGGTTCGCCAGGCGCGCGATCAGCGCCGGGTCGACGCCCAGGCGGGCAGCCTGCAACGCGAGCGCGGTCGTCGAGCCGAGCGTCGGGCCGCTCGGCAGCGGCTGGCTCGTGCCCGCGTTCGGGTCGAAGGTGCCGCCGCCGGTCGGGGTCGTGGTCGCGCCGTTGCCCGTCGCGGTGATCGTGCCGCCGGTCGTCGTTACGGTGGCGGCCGTGGTGGGCGTGGTGACCACGGTCGACGGAGCGGGGCGAGTGGTGACGGGCATGGGAGCTCCTGATCTCGTTGCGGCCGCGCGCAGATGCGACGCGGACGATCGAAGGCTGGCGATCGTGCCAGGAGGCGGACCGAAGTGCTACGTCGCAGGTCACGCACTGACGCACAGCAGCACACGGCGGCGGCGGCTCTTTCGCGCCGCGCCCGGCGGCAGGGTAGGCTTCCGCTGCTGTCCACCCCGTCGGGAGGCACCCATGTTCTCGCGCCTGTCCTGTCGCCTCGGCGTCGCCGTCATCGCCATCGCCATAGTTGCCGCGCTCGCCGCCGGCTGTCCGTCGAACGTCGAGCCGCTGCAGTGCACCGCAGACGAGACCATGTGCAACGGCCAGTGCGTCGACCTGCAAAGCGACCCTGAGCACTGTGGCGAATGCGGCAACCAATGCGCCGCCGACCAGGCCTGCTTCCAGGGCGAGTGCGCCACCATGGGCGGCTGCGAGGGCGGCCGCACGCAGTGCCCGACGGGCTGCACCGACCTCGCCTCCGACTCGGCCAACTGCGGCGAGTGCGGCAACCCCTGCGGCGACGACGAGAAGTGCAACCAGGGTAGCTGCGTGACCTCCTGCCGCACGGGCGAGCGGTTGTGCGGGCGCGACTGCGTCGACGTGGCGAGCGACCCGGCGAACTGCGGCGGCTGCGGCGTGGTCTGCACCGGCGGCGACAAGTGCGTGCAGGGCGGCTGCCGCGCCGACTGCGCCGTCGGCACCACCGAGTGCAGCGGCGCGTGCGTCGACACCAGCAACGACCCGCAGCACTGCGGCGGCTGCCCCACCCGCTGCGACGCCGACGAGACCTGCGTGCGCGGCGCCTGTCAGGTGGGCGGCTGCGCGGACGGCACCACCTCGTGTGCCGGCTCCTGCGTCGACACCGCGCGCGACGTGCGCAACTGCGGCGCCTGCGGTCGCGCCTGCGCCGCCGACGAGGCGTGCTTCCCGGGCACCGGCGGCGTCGGTGAGTGCCGCGGCCTGTGCGACGGCGTCGGTGTCTCGTTGTGCAGCGGCGCCTGCGTCAGCCTGACCGACGACGAGGCGAACTGCGGCCGCTGCGGCCAGGCCTGCGCGCCGCGCGAGACCTGCCAGGGCGGCACCTGCCGCTCGGGATGTTTGGAGGGCAGCCTCGAGTGCGGCGGGCGCTGCATCGACCCGGACACCGACGAGGCGAATTGCGGCTCCTGCGATCGCGCGTGCGCGGCCGGGCAGTCGTGCGCGCTCGGCACCTGCGAGGGCGATCCCTGCGCCGCCGACGGCAGCTACACCGACTTCGACTGCGACACGCAGTGCGCCAGCTTCGACAGCCTCGGCTGCCTCGACTTCTGCGCGCTCGCCGGCTTCTACGACGACGGCGACTGCGATCAGTTCTGCCCGCGCGCCGACCCCGACTGCGCCGACGTGTGCGAGCGCAACGGCTGGTACGGCGACGGCATCTGCGACACCTTCTGTCCGCGGCCCGACCCCGACTGCGACGACGTGTGCGCGCGCAATGGCTGGTACGGCGACGGCATCTGCGACTCCTTCTGCCCGCAGCCCGATCCCGACTGTGAGGCCGACCTGTGCGACGACAACGGCTGGTACGGTGACGGCACCTGCGACACCTTCTGCCCCGACCCCGACCCCGACTGCGACGCCGTGTGCACCCGGAACGGCTGGTACGGCGACGGCACCTGCGACTCCTTCTGTCCGCAGCCCGACACCGAGGACTGCGCCGTCGACACCTGTGAGGACAACGGCTGGTACGGCGACGGCATCTGCGACTCCTTCTGCCCCGAGCCCGACCCCGACTGCCAGGCCGACACCTGCGAGGTGAACGGCTGGTATGGCGACGGCTCCTGCGACACCTTCTGCCCGCAACCTGACCCCGACTGCGAGCCGGACTACTGCGCACAGAATGGGCTGTACGGCGACCGCTACTGCGACACCTTCTGTCGCAACCCCGACCCGGACTGCAGCGACACCTGCGTCACCAACGGCTACTACGGTGACCGGGCGTGCGATACCTTCTGCGCGCTGCCGGACCCGGACTGCAGCGACACCTGCGTCACCAACGGCTACTACGGCGACCGCGTCTGCGACTCCTTCTGCGCGAGCCGCGACCCCGACTGTGACGACGTGTGCGTGACCGACGGCCTGTACAGCAACCGCCGCTGCGAGAGCTTCTGCGCGCAGCGCGACCTCGAGTGCGACGACACCTGCGCCGTCAACGCCTACTACGACGATCGGCAGTGCGACACCTTCTGCCCGCTGCGCGACCGCGACTGCGACGACCCGTGCGTGCGCGACAACTACTACGGCGACGGCTTCTGCGACACCAACTGCTTCCAGCCCGACCCCGATTGCCCTTGAGCGCCCTGCCTTCGTAGGAAGGCGCCCATGACGCTCCACGACATCATCGCCGGCGGGCCGCTGCTCGCCCTCTCGCTCCTCGTCGCCGCGCCCACCATCGCGGGCGACGAGCCGGTGGCCACGCCCAAGGGCGCCGTCGACGAGGCCACGGCCGAGCCGACCGTCGACGACAGCGTGCCGCCCGCCGAGCAGAAGGAGGCCTTCAAGCTCTTCACCGGCACCTGGCGCTGCGACGGCAAGGCGGCCACCGAGCTCGCCCCCGAGGTGCCGACGCGCATCACCGTCACCATCAAGAGCGACGGCCGCTGGCTCGTGGTCAAGATCGAGGAGCAGAAGAGCAAGCAGAACCCGCACGCCACCTCGTCCACCGAGGTGTGGGGCTACTCGGCCGCGCTCGGCGGCTTCGTCAGAAACGGCGCCGACAACCAGGGCGGCTTCTATGCCGGCACGTCGTCGGGCTGGGTGGGCGAGCGCTTGTGGTGGAACACCGACAGCGCGCGCGGCGGCAAGAGGGTCAAGCTCAAGGACACCTTCACCAAGGTGAGCGACAAGGAGCTGACGTTCGAGCGCGCCTTCGATCCCACCGGCACCGGCGACGGCCTGCGCGTGGTCTACGAAGGCACCTGCAAGCGCTGACGACCCGGCACATCTTCAGCCGATGCGCAGCTCGAGCCCCTCGCGCGCGCCGAACACCACGAGCTGCTTGGCGATGCGCGCGGCGCGCTCGCGGCACAGCACGATCTTGCGATCGACGTCGGCGTCCGAGTGCATCGGGTCGTGGTGGAAGATGGCGAGCTGCGTGACGCCCGCCGCCGCCGCCAGGTCGACCGCGGTGGTGGCGCGCGGATGTCCCCAGCCGACGCGCTCCGGGTACTCCTCGTCGAAGTACTGCCCGTCCGAGATGAGCAGGTCGGCGCCCCTCGCGAACTCGACCAGCTCGTCGGGGAGCTGGCGCGGCAACGACGGGTCGGCGCGCGCGGCGTCGCGGTTCTTCAGCGCCAGGTCGATCTCGTTGTCGGTGGCGAACACCACCTTGGCGCCGTCTTTTTCGAACGAGTAGGCCCAGCTCCGCCCCGGGTGCACTTGCTCGAAGAAGCGCACGCGCACCCCGTCGATCAGGCGCTTGCCGGCGTCGATGTGGTCGGGCTCGACCTTGGCCTTCAGCTCGCGGAAGTCGACCGGGAAGTACTCGACGGAGCGCATCTGGCCGCTCAACAGGTCGAACGCCCGGCGGTCGCCCTCGGCGGTGCCGTAGACGCGGAAGGTGTTCTCCGCGCGATAGGCGGGCTGAAAGAACGGGAAACCCTGGATGTGGTCCCAATGCGTGTGGCTGAAGAACAGGTGGCCGGTGATGGGCTGCTCGCCGCGCCGCAACAGGTCGATGCCGAGCTCGCGCAGGCCGGTGCCGCCGTCGCAGATCAACAGCGTGTCGTCGGAGCGCACTTCCACGCACGAGGTGTTGCCGCCGTACTTCTTGGCCCCCGGCCCGGGTGTGGGGATGCTGCCGCGCGTGCCCCAGAAGTGGACGTAGAAGGTCACGCCCGCCTCCGAACAAGCTGCTTGTTGGTCACGGCGGGATCGGAGTGGGTGGCGCCGCGCCGCGCCCCTCGTGGAACACGAACATGACGGTGCCGAGCTGCAGGTTGTCGCCGTCGTGCAGCACCGCCGAGTGCACGCGCACGCCGTTCAGGTAGACGCCGTTTCGGCTGTCGAGGTCGAGCACGGTGTACTGCCCCGGTCCCGTGCGCTTGAGCATCATGTGGCGGCGCGACAGGTCGGTGGAGTTGACCGGGATGTCGGCGTCGATGGCGCGCCCCACCACCACCTCTTCCGAGAACAGCTCCCAGGTCTTGGGCGCGCCCGGACCCGCGATCATCTGCAGCGCACACGGCTGCTGTTCCATCGAGAGCGGCAGCAGGCTCACGCTGATGGGGTTCGTGCTCTCGTCGGCCCAGTCTTCGTTCTGCGGCATGCACCTCCCCGGACGATAGCGCCAAATTTGGGGATGGCCCTAGTTTTGCGCCTTACGTGCCCCCGTTTCGCCGGTCGCACAGATCCGATAGCCCTACGCCGTGGGCTTCTTCTCCCGATCGTCGCGGGTGCTGCAGCGCGGGCTGGTCGAACAGCTCCGCGACGCCGTCGTATCCCGGGTCGACCGTCGCCTGATCGAGCGTATCGACGCGCTGCCGCGCCACAACTTGAACGAGTTCGGCGTCGACCCGTTCGGCTGCGACCCCGAGGTGGTCAAGCTGATCGCGCCCATCATGATGTTCCTGAAGGAGCGCTACTTCCGCTGCGAGGTGCACGGCATCGAGCACGTGCCGCCGGAGGGCCGCTTCCTGCTCATCGGCAACCACTCGGGCCAGCTTCCGTTCGACGCCATGATGATCGGCACCACCGTGCTGTCGGACGCGCCCAAGCCGCGCCTGGTGCGCAGCATGGTCGAGCGTTGGAGCGCCGAGCTGCCGTTCGTGTCGTCGTTGTTCCAGCGCACCGGGCAGATCGTCGGCGACCCCGAGGTGTGCGCGCGCCTGCTGCGGTCCGAGGAAGGCGTCATGGTCTTCCCCGAGGGCGCGCGCGGCATCAGCAAGCTGTTCGCACAGCGCTACCAGCTCGCGAACTTCGGCCACGGCTTCATGCGGCTGGCGCTCGAGACCAAGGCGCCCATCGTGCCGGTGGCGCTGGTCGGCGCCGAGGAGCAGGCGCCTGCCGTCACCGACATCAAGCCGCTCGCCCGCCTGCTCGGCTTCCCGGCCTTCCCGGTGATCTTCCCGCAAGTGTTGCCGCTGCCGTTACCGGTGCGCTACCGCATCCACTTCGGCGAGCCGCTCGAGTTCAAGGGCTCCGCCAACGACGACGACGACGTGGTGGCCGGCCATGTCAAGAAGGTCAAGCACACCATCCAGCGCATGCTCGAGAAGGGCCTCGAGCGGCGTCGCAGCGTGTTCTTCTGATGGCCGCGAACGACGGCCCCGCGCACGCGCCGCGCGAGCGGCGCTCGAGCCGCCGGCTGCGTCGCGAGCGCGCGCTGGTGACGAGCGGCGCCTCCGGCCTCGGACGGCTCGTCTGTCGCGCGCTGCACCGCACCTTCGACGTCATCTCGCTCGACGCCGCTCAGTTCCCCGATCACCCGAAGGACGTCGAGCACCTGCGCCTCGACCTGCGGCGCAAGAGCGCGCTCACGCAGGTGAAGAAGCGCCGCCCCGACGTGGTGGTGCACGTCGGCCCCATCCACGGCCCGCCGAGCCCCACCTCGCACCGCCACCTCGACGCCACCGTGCAGCTCTTGCGCCTGATCGAGGAGCTCGGCTGCCGCAAGCTGGTGCTGCTGTCCTCGGCGATGCTGTACGGCCCCTCGGCCACCTCGGCCAACTTCATGACCGAGGAGGCGCCGCTGCTCGGCGCCTCGACGGTGCCCGACCTGTCCGACGACATCTCGCTCGACATGATGGTGCAGAGCTTCTTTTGGAAGCTGCCCGCCACCGAGACCGTCATCTTGCGGCCGGTGCACGTGGTCGGCCCGCACGTCGACAACCTGGCGACGCGCTACCTGCGCCTGCATCGCGTGCCGCGCCTGCTCGGCTTCGACCCGATGATCCAGCTCATCCACGAGGACGACGTGGTCGACGCCATCGTGCGCGCGTTGGCACCCGGCGTGCGCGGCGTTTTCAACATCGCGGGCCAGACGCAAGCGCCGCTGTCGCGCCTGTTGGAGGCGCGCGGCGCCACCGCGCTGCCCATCCCGGGCCCCCTGTTCGTGGCGGCGCTCGAGCGCGCCTCGGCGCTGCGCATGACCTCGATCGACCCGGGCGAGCTCGCGTTCTTGCGTTATAGCTGCCTGATCGACGGCAAGCGTGCCAAGGACGAGCTCGGCTACCAGCCGCGCCATACGCTGCGTCAGACGCTCGAGGACCTCGGCTGAGCTCGCGTCGTCAAGCGCGCGCTGCGAACAACGGCCGCAACAGCGCGGGGTCGTCGGTCATCAGTCCATCGGCGCCGAGCGCCAACAGGCGCCGCCCCTCCTCGACGTCGTTGATGACCCAGTAGTCGACCGCGACGCCGAGCGCATGACAGCGATCGACGAAGGCGCGCGTGTCGAAGCGGACGCGGCCGTGGCGCACCGGCACCTGCGCGCGCTGGCCGCGCGGCGCCAGCAGACGCACGAGCGGCAGCGGCAAGAAGCGCAGCCGCACCAGCTCGGCGCGCGTGAGCCCGGTGGGTCCGGCGTAGCCGGCGGCGTGCAGGCGGTGGATCACGTCGGCGAAGAAGCTGGTCAGCAAGACGCGCCGTTCGGCGCCGGCGCGGCGCAGCGTGTCGACGATGGCGTGCTCCATGGGCGGCTCGCGCTGCTTGACGTCGATGTTGATGGGCACGTCGGGCGCGTGCGCCAGCAGCTCCTCGAGCGTCGGCACGCCATGCGCGGCCAGCTCGGCGCGCGTCGAGCGCGCGATCACGAGCGGCTGACCGTGGACCTCGCGCAGGTCGTCGTCGTGGTGCAGCACCACCACGCTGTCGGCCGTCAGGTGCGCGTCGGTCTCAAGTGCGCTGGCACCGTCGTGCAGCGCGCGCGTGAAGGAGGGGAGCGTGTTCTCGACGCAGCCGGCCGCCGGCGCGCCGCGGTGACCGAACAACAGGGGCGAGCGCCAGGGACCGTCCGACATCAGAACATCTTCGGACGCATCTTCTTGATCGCGATCTTCTCGCCGCGGTCGCCCTTGCCCTTGTTCTTCTCCGGCGCCTTCTCGAGCTCACTGTCGAGCATGGCGGTGACCTTGGAGTAGTTGTTCATGAAGACGATGTTGCCGGGCTCGAGCTCGATGGCCACCTTGAGCTGCGCCAACGCCTCGTCGTGGCGCTTGAGCCGCACCGACAAGACGACGCCGATGCGGTTGCGCAGCGCCGCTGCGCGAGGCGCGATCTCGATCGCCTCCTCCAGCAGCCTGATGGCGTCGTCGTAGCTGCCCCTGCCCTCGCACTCGCTCGCTTGCTCGAACAGCAACAGCTCGCGCGACTTGCCGGTGTTGAGGGGCTTCGCACCGGCGCCCGCGCGGTCCAGCTCGGCGAGGAACTCCTGATAGGCGGGCACGGTCGGGTCGTACATGACCGCAAGCTTGACGTTCATGCGCGCGCTCGAGAGCCGCCCCTCGCCGTGGTCCTTGATCGCCTGCTCGTAGATCTTCTCGGCCTTGCGCGCCTGCTCGAAAGGTACCTTCGACTGCTGCGACGGGCGCGGCGCCAGGCCACCGCCGCCGATGGTGGGCGGGCGACCGGGTGTGCCGGGCGCCGGCCGCGCCGGCGCGGAGGCGGCCGCCGCGACGAGCCCCGGCCGCGTCGGAGCGGTCGGCTTGGCCAGGACCTGCCCCGGCAAGGGCGGTGGCGGCACCGCAGGGGACGCTGCGTAGCTCGTCGGCGGTACGTAGGGCGGCGGCGGCGGTGGTGACGGCGCGCGATGCACCGACGACGGCAGCGGCTGCAGCGCGTCGGACGGCAGCTCGGGGATGGCCGGCGCCGCCGGCGGCGCGGTCGGCTGGCCGTGCACGCTCGCCTCCAGCGCCGCCGTGCGCAGCTCGACCTCGAAGCCCTCGGCGTCCTCGCCCTCGGCCACGGGCTCGCCACCGATTCCCTGATCGCCCGCCTCCGCCTGCTGGTCGTCCTGCTCGCGATCCTCGTCCTCGTCGTCGTCCTCGTCCTCGCCCTCGTCCTCGTCCTCAGCGCCGGCGCGCGCGGGCGCCGGGCCGGTGGGCGCGTCCGACAGCGGCGGCAAGTTGGCCGTTCGCTCGTCGTGGATGACGGGCCGCGTGCCTCCGGCGCGCGACTCGTCGCGATCGCGCGCTTCCGCCTGCGCCTCGTCGTCGTCGTCGTCGGCGGCTGCGCGCTCGTCGTCCGGCGCCTCTTCGTCGCCGAGATCGTCCTCGGCGGCGCCCGCGCGCGGCGACACCGGCCGCAGGTCTCCCATGGCGGTCGGGTTCGACACCTCGTCGTCGAACAGGCGGTCGCTGACCTCGGCCTCCGGCTCGGGCTCGGTGTGGCGCCGCGCCAGCGCGCTCTGGTCGGTGCCCACCTCGAAGCCCTCGGCCTCGCCCAGCTCCTTGGCGAAGCCCTCGTCGGCGCCGGGTGGCAAGAGCGAGACCGCCTCCACGTCGGCGCTCGGCAGGCTCGGCGTGCGCTCCTCGAGCGCGCGCGTCGGCTCCGCACGCGCCGACGGGCTTGGCGGCGCCACCGCGGACGCGCCGGCGGGCGCGGCCTTGGCGGAGGCGGCGATGATGGCGGAGCGCGACACCGGCGGCACGCTGGCGCGCGCGAACACGTTCGAGGCGTTCTCGTGCCCCGCGCCCTCACCGAAGGCCTCGACCTTGCCGCCGTCGTCGATCTGCTCGTCGTCGAGCAAGCGCACCGACGCCGGCCCGGCCAGGCGGCTCTTCTTCGGCTCGAGGTTCTTGAGCGCGGTCACCTCGGACGGGGTTGACGGCGCGCGCGACGGCAGCGCGGCGGCGCCGGCGATGGAGCGGCGGCGCGAATCGCTCGGGTCGAGCGGCGTCGGCGCCACCATGGTGCGATCGCCGTCCAGCGCCACGGCGATGCCGCGCGACGACTCGCTCCGCGACAGCCCGTCCCTGCCCTTCTTCTTCTTCTTGGTGGTGCGCAGACGAATGACGCCCTTGTCGGCCAGCATGGCCACCGACGCCTTGAACTCGGCGTCCTCCATGCCGCTCTTCTTCTGGATGCGGCCCATCGAGCGCTTGCCGTTCATGTACTGCAAGACGTGCTGCTCGAAGGGCGTCATCTTCAACGTCGTCGGCACCACGCCGGGGACGATCTCGGGTACGGCGTCTTCATGCAGCAGCACGGCGGTGCTGCCACCGATGTAGAAGCGCGCCTGCGTCACCTCGCGCGTCATGCCGCCGGCGTCGCGCGAGGAGAAGTCGCTCCACTCGCCGCCGCTGTCGCCGAGGATGATGGCGTCCTCGCCGAACTCGGCGCTCTGCTTGCCGGCGGCCGGCTTGACGAGCGCGCGCCGCTCGCGGTCGTCGTCGGTGATGTCGTCGCCGAGGAAGGAGGTGTCGAGGATGTACTCACAGCCGGGGCAGATGAACGCGGTGGCGTCCACCTTGCGACCGCACTTCGGGCACAACGCCGGGTTCGCCACCTGCCGTCTGCTCCCTCGTCACGAAAGCCTAGCCAACCCTGCCGGTCGGCGTCGTGCGTCGGGGGTCGGATAGCGCATGTGGGAGGTCGTCGTCACCTCACCCGCCGACGTAGCGGGTCGGGTCGGGCAGGCCCGCCTCGGCGAAGCCGCGGCGGCGCAGCGCGCAGCTATCACAGCGTCCGCAGGCCGCCCAAGGACCGTGTGGGCCCGACAGATCTGGCGCGGCGACCGGGTCGTAGCAGCTCCAGGTCAGCGCATAGTCGACGCCCAGGCGTGTGCCCTGTCGCACGATCTGCGCCTTGGAGAGCTCGAGCAGCGGCGCATGCACCCGGATGCGCTGCTCGGGGCCGGCCGCGCTCACCCCCATGCGCGTGGCCAGGTTGGCCAGCCGCTCAAAGGCCTCGACAAAGGCCGGCCGGCAGTCGGGGTAGCCCGAGTAATCGACCGCGTTGGCGCCAAAGAAGAGGGCGCGGCTGCCGGTCACCTCGGCGAGCCCGAGCGCGAAGGAGAGGAAGATGGTGTTGCGCGCCGGCACGTAGGTGACCGGGATGTCGGCACCCATGGCCTCGGGCGCACGGTCCTTCGGCACCTCGACGTCGGCGGTGAGCGCCGAGCCGCCGAAGGCGCGCAGGTCGACGTGCGCCGTGCGCCACGACGCCGCGCCACCCGCGCTGGCGACGCGCTCGGCGGCCGCCAGCTCCACGCGGTGACGTTGCCCATAGTCGAAGGAGAGCGCGTGCGCGGCGAAGCCCTGCTCGCGCGCCAACGCGAGCACCGTCGCCGAGTCGAGGCCGCCCGAGAGCAGGACCACCGCGCTCGTCACGACGACGTTCCTAGGCCGCGCCGCCGCCGCCCATCGCCTCGGCCACCTCGATGGCCATGAAGCGGTAGGTCTCGCGCACGAAGGCGAGGTAGCGCTCGTCGTCGACGCCGCTCTGGCGCGCCAGCGCCACGATGCCGTCGAGCGTGGTCCGCCAGGTGTCGTCGAGCGCGCGCTCGTCCCAGTGGCCCGTGGTCATGGGCGTCGGCCGCAGCTCGGTCAGATCCTTGTCGAGGTCGATCCAGTCGTCCATCACCTGCACGAACAACGACACGCCGTACATCCAGGTGCGCGCCGTCTCGCCCGCGTAGCGCCACACCGGGAACACCAGGCCTTCGATGGTGCCGAGCACGCCCGCCATGCGCCACTCGAGGCCGGTCGGGTCGCGCACGCCGGTCATGGCCTTGACCTCGGCGTCGAAGAACTCGCGCAGACGGCTGGTGGCGACGGCGTAGACCTTGGCGTCCTCGCCCTGAATGCCCGCGCCCATCTCGAGGTAGAGCGCGCGCAGGAAGCGGAAGGCGCCGGCGTGCGCCACCGTGTCGTCGGGCGTCCAGTCGCCGTCGATGAGCGAGCGCATGCGGCGGCCGCGCTCTTCGGCGGCGACGCCCTGCATGCAGTGATCGAACACGTGATCGACCGCGGCGATGAAGCAGGCGATCTGCACGATGCGCCGCCGCGTGTCGTCGTCGATGAAGGCGGCCCACGCGCGCACGGCGCGGCCGGCCCAGGCGGCCAGCGACGCGGGCGGCAGCCCGAGGCCGACGCCCAGGCCGCGCACCACGCGCACCGCCAGCGGCGGCCGCGGCGACGAGAACAGCACCGTGTACGGAGCGGTCGCGTACAGGTTGCAAGTGAGGAAGCGCAGCTTGCGATCGGTGCGGCCGACGAGCGCGTCGGGCCAATACCGCTCATAGAGGGGCTTCACCCAGCGGTCGTGGTCCTTGAAGGTGATAGCGCGGATGGCCGTGGGGAACGCGGCGATCGCGTGGTCCTTCTCTCCCATCAGCGCGCGCAACAGGCGCAGGCGCTCGGCCTCGGGGAGGAAGTCGGGCCGCGGCGCAGGCCGGGGTTGGACGGCGACCATGCCGGCGGTGGTAGCGGATCCGCGCGGCGGTGCAAACGCCGGGATCGAGGCGAGATCAGCCGCGCTTGACGCTGTCCGCGAGCTTCTCCACCAACTTGTGCTTCTTCATGTCGGCGTAGAGCTTGTCGGCGGCCGTGTGGACGTCGTTCATCAGGCGAGGGCCGGCGAGCGCCGTCACCTTCTGCTGCGCCTCCTCCGGCGTCTTGGCCTTCTTGAGGGCCACGTAGGCGTTCACCACGGCCTCGAACGGCTCACCCGCGTCCTTGAGGCCGCCGAGATCGAGCGTCGCCTGCATGAGCGCGACGTAAAGCGACTTCGAGATGCGGATGGCGCCCGCCTCGCGGCTGTCGTCGGGCAGCGTGACGTACTTCGAGGTGGCGAGCGTGACCTGCAAGAGCGGCTCATAGGCCGCCACGGGGTTCTTCTTGTCGTCGAGCTGCACCAGGCCGTTCAGGGACTCGGTGAAGATGGGGAACCAGCGCAACTGGCGCCGCAGCTCGTGCATGCCGCCCTGCAGGTCGTGCATGTCGAAGTCGGTGGAGGCGACCTTCTCGAGGCGCCGCACCATCTCGTCGCGCACGTATTTCTTGTCGTCGACGTAGCCGTCCCACTTGGCGTCGCCGAGGCCCTTCATCAGCTCGCGCAGCGCCGGGATCTGCCCGTCCTTCTTACGCGGCATCCACTGCTCGACGAGCAACGCCTCGATGTCGTTTCGCGCCTTGACCTCGCACTTCTCCATGTAGGCGAGCACGTCGGCGGGCGCATTGATGTGGCGCGCGTAGGCCAGGTTGCTGCGGTGCATCGACAGGGCGCCCAGCGTGTCCTCGAGCTGCTTGGCGCTCTCGTAGG
Organism: Deltaproteobacteria bacterium; assembly: GCA_016177705.1. GTDB lineage: Bacteria > Myxococcota > UBA727 > UBA727 > VGSZ01 > JACOUT01. The sequence continues at coordinate 834,375 of JACOUT010000003.1, read as the reverse complement.
CGCCCTTGGCGTCCGGGTACTGCTTCTCGTAGAGCTTGGTGATGCCCTCGAGCAGGAACACGTAGCGGCGCAGGTCGCCGTTCATCACCACGTCGACCAGCTTCTTCGGATCGGGCTCGCTCGCGAGCACGTCGTGCAGCTTGGCGGCATGCACCAGCACGCGCTCGAGCGGGCGCGGCACCTTGTGGTCGCCGTCGTAGCGCTGCAGGAACACCGCCACCGCCGGCGTGTTGGCGTCGATGCGCGGCGCCTTACCGTCGTGCTTGGTGGGCAGGCGCGCCGTCACCTGCGACGCGCCGGCCGTGCGGGTCTGCACCTGCCCCGTGCCGCCGCCGCCGCCGATGGTGGCCTCCAGGCGCTTCCTTTCGCCCGCCGACAGCTCCTTGACGACGTCTTTCAGCGCCTTGGCCAGCTCGGGATCGGCGGTGCGGGCGGGCTCGAGCGTCTTGGCGGAGTCGAGCGTGGTGCCGAGCTTTTTGAGCGCGGCGGCGATGTCGGCGTGGGTGGCGAGCGTGACCGGCACGAGGGCATCCTCCGACCGAGGGGTGTGGGCCCCACATCGGTCAGTGATCGTAGCCCGCACATCCGAGGTTTGGCCGGGGAATCGCCGGTACGGTCCGTGCCCCATGCGTGATCTCCGCCTCCCCCTCGCCCTCGCCGCCCTGGTCGCGGTCCCCGTCGTTGGCGCCTGCGCCGTGCAGGTGGAGCCGGACGCCGAGGACCGCCCCATCGACGCCAGGGACAACCTCGACCAGCTCGGGCTCTACGACTGCTCCGAGCACACCGACACGGGCTACCGCTCGGGCAGCGCCTTCTCCATCCGCGTGGTCACGGTCGACGGTCGCGCCGTCGAGCGGAACACCGCCAACGCCTACATCGCGATGCAGGCCCGGGCCAAACAGGCGGGCGTCACGGTGCGCATCGTCAGCGGCTTTCGCACCATGGACCAGCAGGAGTACCTCTACGGCTGCTACGTCAACTGCAACTGCAACAACTGCAACCTGGCGGCGCGGCCGGGCTACTCGAACCACCAAAGCGGCCACGCGCTCGACCTCAACACGTCCGAGGCGGGCGTGCTCTCCTGGCTCAACAACCACGCCGACGAGTACGGCTTCTCGCGCACCGTGCCCTCGGAGGACTGGCACTGGGAGTACTGGGGCGCGGTCGACTTCGACGGGCCGTGTGGCTCGGTGCCCGAGTGCTGGTCGGGCAACTACGACGGCGCCTTCTGCGACGACGACAGTAGCGCCAGCGAGGCGGCGCACGACCGCCTGCAGGGTGAGCTCGGCGTCAACTTCCACTGCTCCAACATCGCGGGCGAGCCCGCCTTCTGCCCCTCGTCCAAGGCCAAGCGCGGCGACGCCGCCTTCGTGTTCTTGAAGGCGGCCGACGCGCCCAGCGCCGGCCACCCCGACGCCTTCACCGACGACGAGGGCCACGCGCGCGAGAGCTGGATGAACACCGCCAAGGCCTACGGCGTGCTGCTCGGCAGCCAGGGTCGCGGCAACCCCGACGGTGTCGCGTCGAGGAGCACGCTGGCGCTGATGTTGGCGCGCCTCTACCGCCTGCCGACCGCGAGCCAGGACTACTTCGACGACGACGACGGCATGGCCAACGAAGACGCGCACAACCAGGTGGCCGAGGCCGGCCTGTTCGGCGGCTACGCGGATGCCAACGGCGGCAGGAAGGACTTCCGCCCGAGCGTGGACGCGACGCGCAGCACGCTCGCGGTGCTGGCGGGCCGCGCCGCCGATGCGGCGCTCGTGCCGGTCTGGGACATCCCCGCCGGCTGCCTCGACGCCAGCTACGCGGGCGCCTACTGCGACGACGACGGTGCGACTGGTGAGCTCATCCTCGACGAGCTTGCCGCCGCAGGCACCACCCTGCCCGGCCGCCCGCTCGGCGGCTCGCCCGCCATCTACCCCTCGAAGCCCGCCACTCGCGCGGAGGCGATGGCGGTGCTCGGCGGCGCGGCCGCCATGCCGCTCACCGGTCACCCCGACGCCTTCACCGACGACGACGGCCACGCGCTCGAGCCCTACCTGGACGCCGCCAAGGCCTACGGCGTGCTGCTCGGCTACCAGGGCGGCACCGAGGCCCGCCCCGACGCCGTCGCCACGCGCGACACGCTCGCCGTCATGCTGACGCGCATCTACGCGCTGCCCCTGGCGAGCCAGGACTTCTTCTCGGACGACGACGGCGCGGCCAACGAGGCCTTCCACGACAAGGTGGGCGCCGCTGGGCTGTTCACCGGCTACGACGACGGCCAGGGCGGCCGCGCCTTCCGCGGCGCCGAGCACGCCACGCGTGGCGCCCTCGCCACCGTGGCGCAGCGCGCGCGCGACGCTGGGCTCGTGCCGGTGTGGGCGCCGCCGGTTGCGCCGTCGACGGGCGACGACCCGCCGCCGGCCGACGACCCGACTGCCGATCCGGTGGCGCCGCCGGTCGACGATCCGGTCGACGATCCGGTCGACGACGGCCAGAGCCCGGTCGACGGTCCGCCGCCCGACGAGGAGGGCGCGCTCGAGGGCCCGCCCCCCGGCTACGACGACGAGCTGCAGCCCTCCGTCGAGGACGGCGGCTGCCAGGCGGTGCCCGCGGCCTCGCTGTACTCGATGGTGGCCGTGCTGCTCGCGGAGCTGCGGACGCGGCGGCCCAAGGGTGCGCATGGGCGAGGGACGGGCCCGGCACGAGGGTAGCTCCGCCTGCGCGCCTTGCCGGTCCGGACCCTTGTCGCCCTTGCGATTCGCGCCGCCACGAGCGGCGGGTTGGTGGTGGTTGGCGGGTTCGGGGTGTCCTCCCCGATGGGCGCTGCGGCGGAGCTACCCTCGCGCCGGGCCCTCGAGCGGGGTCGCGGGCGGCGGCCCGTACTCACTGCGGGAGCCGTCGTCACGCCACGGCCCTCGGTGGTGGGCGAAATACTTCGCTGCGGTGCCAGGTGATGAACGCGGGCGCTGGCGGCGGCTGACCTTCTTGCGGCACACGAAGTGGCTGACCTGAGAAGCGGAGAATGAGCTCATCGACGTGGCTTTGACCGTTCACGTCCTGCGAGACGAGAATGCAGCGGTCATCGTCGAGCCCGATCGCACCGCGATCGAAGCTCTTGTGGTGGAAGACGCAAAGCGCGAGCCCGTTGTCGACGGTGTCGGGGCCACCCGCCGCATGCCACTTCACGTGCGCGGCTTCGAGGCCGAGGTCGCTGCTTCCGAGCCTGCCGTCGTACCCGCACACTGCGCAGCGCCGCTCGTACGCGCGGAGGATGGCCTCACGGAACGCGGGATCCCGCACGGCGCGTTCGCCCAGCCGCTCGTCGACAAAGGGCATGCCGACGGCATCAAGGATGTCCTCGTGCAATGACGCGGGGAAGTTCTCGTCGAGAAGGAGAACGGCGATGCGGTTGACGAGCGCCGGCCTCTGCCGGAGCGCAGCGACGATCTCGGGGCTCAACGATGCGCGTGCGTGTTCCGCACGCAAGATCGTGGGCGGGACGTTCTTGCGAGTGCGCTCTATGCCTTCGAGTCTGTCGAGATCGGAGATCGTCCAGAGGCCGTTGTCGCTCTTGAGCCACCAGAACGGGTACTCGGGGTGTTGGCTCCTGCGAGGTGGCCCGAACTCGCGCAGGAGCGTCCGCAGCGGAATCTCGATCGCCTCGTACGCCATCCACGGGTCGTCGCCCCGCTGAACGCGGGCGAGAGCCATGAGCAGGAGGAGCGGCTTGTGCGGCGCGCGTTGGCCGTCACGTTCCCAGCAACGCACGCGGCTGAAGGCGCTGAGGATCTCGTCATCGCTCCATATCGGCACGCGGCCCGATCGTACCCCACGCCAACATCGCGCGTGACAATGGCGCCGCTGTGCTTCGACCTCGGGCGCACTGCGGCAACTAGGGCGTGTCCCTGAACTCGCCAAGGCCCCCACCCTCAAGTCCACTCGTCGACGTCAAGCTCCTCCTCCGAAATCGGGGGAGGCCCCGAGGAGCACCAACTGGGCTCCCCCGATCTCGGGGGAGCTGTCGAGGTCCTTTGGCTCCGCGTGGAGGGGGCTTCGCAGCACTTCAGGGACACGCCCTAGTGGCGGCGAGCGCCGCCTGCGATGCCCTGGGCGACCGGAGCGCGATCGCCCAAGGGCAGGTGCCCTCGCTGGGTCAGCGCTTCGCGAACGTCGCTGCCGCTTTGTTGTCGAACTCGTAACCGACGAACTGCTCCGAGCCGACCACCCACGCGTCGTGACCCGGCTCGATGACGTACGCGTCGCCGGGTGCGAGGTCGATCTCGCTGCCGTCGTTGTGGCGCACGTGCATTTTGCCCGCGGTGACCATGCCGACGTGATGCACCTGGCACGAGTCGGTCTTCGCGATCGGCTTGATGCACTCCGACCAGCGCCAACCCGGTTGCAGCGTCAAGCGCGCAGCTTTCACCGCTCCGACGTTGACGATCTCCATGTCCGTCTTGGCCGGCGATCGCCGCTCGTCGGGCGATGCGAAGGCCTTCTTCTCGACGCCATGCATGATGTCCTCCTGGTTGTTCGAATGTAGGTGCACGGACCCTGCCGCAATCGAGCAGGTCGCGCCGGCGGCACACGTGATGCAGCACGAACCGCGGAGGGCTCGCGCTCCGCGCGGGTTGAACACATGAACGACCTCGTCGTCGAGAACCTCGCCTTCCAGGCGGCGGTGTGCTTCCTCATCTGGGTGCCCTTCGCGCTCGGTGCGCTCGTCGTCGAGGAGTGGGGCGCGCCGTTGGCACGTCGCTGGCGCAGCTACCTCGCGCACCCGGTGCGCGCGATCCGCGTCTACCGCGCGGCGCATGCACATTGAGCCGGCGAGCGATGCCGCACGTCGCGACGTGCCGATCTGCTCGACGGCGTGACCATCGTCGTCGCTCAGCGCAGGTGCGCGTTCTCGGGAATCACCGCGGCCACGCGCTCCCCCGCCGCCTGCGCGCGCAGGCGGTGGAGCAGCTCCTCGCGGAACTGGCGGTGTTTGTCGCGCGTCGGCGGCAGGCGCGCGAACGCCGCCTCGACGCATCGAAGCTTCTCTTGCGGGCTCCAGTCGGCCTCGCCACGCAGCGCGACGAAGCAGCACGGGTCGCGGATGGCGGCGCGCGCGATCATGAAGCCGTCGCAGCCGGTCGCCGCACGCATGCGCTCGGCGTCGGCGCGTGAGCACACGTCGCCGTTGCCGACGATGGGGATGCGACTCGCAGCCTTGACCTCACCGATGGCCGCCCAGTCGGACAGATCGCGCGAGCGCTGCTTGGCGTGGCGCGCGTGCACCACCAGGTGATCGAGCGTGTCGTTGGCCATCTCCACGACGGGCAGGTAGACCTTGTGCGCGCGCTCGCCCTCGTTGAGCCCGAGGCGGATCTTGGCCGAGATGCTCACGACGGACGGCAGCACCGCGCGCTTCTTCAGGTCGGCGAGCGCCTCGAAGATGGCGTGCAGCTTGGCGCGGCGCTTGAGCATGGCCGGCCCCGCGCCGATCTTGATCACGTCCTGCGAGGGACAGCCGAAGTTGAGATCGACCGCGGCGATGCGCGCAAAGTGCGGGTGCGTGGTCTGCGACAGCTCCGCCAGCACCTCGAAGGTGCGACGCAGCTCGCCCTCGTTGACCACCAGGAGCTGCACGCCCGCGGGCGTGTCGGCATCGATGGTGTCGACGAGCGCGAGCGTGCTGTTGTTGCGCTTGACCAGGCCGCGCGCGCGCACCATCTCGGTGTAGCCGAGACCAGCGCCCGCCTCCGCGCCGACGCGACGAAAGCCCGCGTCGGAGACGCCCTCCATGGGCGCCAGCAGGAACGGGCTTTGGAGCGTGAGCCCGCCGGTTTTGAAGCTGGTCGGCAGGCTCACGGCGAGGGCGGCGCGCTCGCGTCCTTGCCCGGCGCCGGCACGCGCGCGGTCTTTCGCTCGAGCATCGCCAAGCGCGCGAGCGTCTCGCCCTGGTTCTTCAAGATCTGCTGGATGCCGAGCTCGGCCTTCAGGTTCACCAGGTAGTCGTTTTGCGCCAGCAGCTTGTCCTTCGCCGCCTGGCGGTTCTGGCTCATCATGATGATGGGCGCCTGCAGCGCCGCGGTCGTCGACAACGCCAGGTTGAGCAGGATGAAGGGGAAGGGATCGAACGCCTTGGTCTCGCCGAGCAGCCAGTTGACGAGCATCCACACGCTCATGGCGGCGCCGAAGCAGCCGATGAACAGCCAGGAGCCGCCGAACGACGCCACCATGTCGGCGACGCGCTGGCCGAGGGTGAGCCGCTCCTCCTCCTCCTCGAGCACATCGCGGCTCACCTGCTGCGAGAACAGCGCGTTGGTCTGGCGCAGGCGGTCGGCCATCTCGGCCAGGATCTTGGTGGCGGCGTCGGGCTTGCCGCGCATGAAGGCGACGAAGTGCTCGCGCTCGAGCGCCTGCAGCACGCAGTCCTTGGTGGCGTGCGCCGAGGCGGAGCGCGAGGTGCCGTCGAGCAGGCTGATCTCGCCGAAGAACGAGCCGGGGAACAACGAGGCCAGCGTGGTGCGCTGCTTGCCTTCACCGGTCGTGATCTCGACCGCGCCCTCCTGAATGAGGAAGAGCGTGTCGCCCGGCTCGCCGGCGCGAAAGATGGTGGTGCCGCCCGGCACGGTCCGCTCCTGCAACTGGCCCGACAGCGCCGCCACCTCGTCGTCGGCGAGGGTCTCGAACAGCGGCATGTTGCGGATCAGCGACTCGCGGTCCATGCGCCCTCCCGCGCGGCGCTCAGGGTGTGGCCGCGCAGGAAGCGAAGTGCAACGGCGGACCCGGCTCGCCGCTCGGGCTCTCCGACACCGTCCACAGGCCGGTGCCGGCCGCGTCGTAGGCCACCGCCTCGCCTTGCGGTTCGTCGGGCTCGGCCATCACCTCGGTCCACGTCGCGCGCTCGAGCTGCTCGGCGCCTGCGGCCGCATCGAAGCGCGTCTCCCAGACCGCGCCGTAGCCGCGCAGCAGCAGGCGCGTGCCCGAGGGGTGCACGTCGGCCCCCGTGATCTGCCGCAGCGCGCCGACGCCCGCCGGCACCACCACCGTGCCGCGCACCTCGACGGTGGCGGCGAACACGGGAGTCCAGGGCGCAGGGTAGCGGAACACGCGCGCGCGCTCGGCCTCGGTCTTCTCGAACAACAGCATCGCGCTCGCGTCCGGCAGCACCACCAGCGCCTCGATGTTGGCGCGCTCGGGCACGATGAGCGGGAAGATCCACACGAAGGGCGCCTCGACGTCCTTGGCGAGCGGGCGATCGGCGGCAATGGCCGGCTCGGGCACCGCGTACACCACGAGCTGCTCGCGCCGCAGCTTGTTGTCGCCGGTGTCGGCGACGTAGAGACACGGCCCCGAGAGATCGGGACAGGGCGCCGCTGCCAGGTCTTCGATGTCGACGGCGTCGACGTTCGGCAACGTGACGGCGCCGAGCGCACGCCCATCGACGCCGACGGCGTACAGGCGCGCGGCGTCGCCCGAGTCGTTGTGCAGCCAAAGAACGCCCGCTTGCGACGGCGAGGCGACGATGCCCGAGGCCTCGAGCAGGCGCGCGTCGCCGAGCCGGCCGCGCGCAGCTGGGGCGGTGTAAGCGCCCGCACAGGCCGCACGCTCCGGCATGTGCCAGCGGTGCGCAGGCCCGAGCGCCAGCGCTGGTGACGGCGCGGCTGGCGAGGACGCCGAGGCCGACGACGATGGCGCGCCCGCCATCGACGGTGCTTGCGGCGCCGGGCTGACGCAGGTGCCCGCGAAGGTGAGCGCCATGGTGCAGACGATCAAGAGCGCGCGTACCGTCATGGGCAGGTCAGGGGCGCCGCTTGCGCAGCGCGGCGGCGAGCACCCGGGTGGCATCGACGTCGTCACGCGCGCCGGCGCTGCGCTCGAGCACCACGCCGCGCGCGAACAGCAGGCACTCGGGCACGTGGCTGACGCCGTGATCGTCGAGGAAGGTCGCGTTATCGGGGCTGTCGGCGTCCATGGCGACGGCGTCGATCTCGAGCGCGTCGGCGGCGATGGAGAAGGCGCGCACCGCGCGCTCGGCGGCGGCGCACTTCTTCCTCGTCACCACCAGCACCACCGGCCGCTCGGCGCGCAGGCGGTTTTGGGCCTCGAGCGCGATCAGCTGCATCATGGCGTGCTCTCCTCGGCGGCCGCGTGCGGCGGTCGCGAGCGGTAGCCCTCGTCGATGCCCTCGAGGAACAGGGCGAGCCAGGCGGGCATGGCAGCGAGATCGTGGCGCGGGCCGCCTTTGGGATCGGGCAAGAACACGCCGCGCCCGGCGCGCCAGGCGTCGACGAGGGGCTCGTTGATCACGCTGGCGCCAAAGGAGATGAGGCGAGGCGGCGCCAGGCTGGGCGCGCCCGAGCCATCCTCCACCAGCCGCTGCACCAGCACCGCGCCGGCGCCGTCCTTGAACCCCGACAGCGGCAACACGCCGAGCGGCGCCAACACGCTGGTGGCGAGGCGCGCGAAGGCGCGGCTGGCGCCGAGCGCCGTCAAGCGCCCCGCCGCGAAGCCGCTCTCGGGGAGCACGGCGTCGGCCCAGAGCAGCTCGGCCGTCGGCGTCGACGCGACGGCGCGCGCCACCAGCTCGCGCACGAGCGGGCCGTCAGACAGCATGACCTCGCGCAGGCGCGCCGCCGCCCGTGCCTGCCAGCCGCCGGCGCCGTCGACGGCGTCGTCGACGGCAGTGAGCGAGAAGCGGCACGCGACCGGATCGAGCGTGAAGGTGCCGACCGCCTCCACGGCGGCGGTGAGCGCGGCGTCGACCACGCGCACCTTGACGGCGGCGGGCGCGTTGCCGTCTTGCAGCCAGGCAAAGGCGCTGCGGCCATCGACGCTCTGCTCGCGCAGCCGCTGCGCCCAGGTGAGCAGGAGCGCGCGGTCGTCGGCGCTGCGCAGGTCGAGGCCGCGCGCGTCGGGGCCGGCCGACAGCACCCACGCGGTGACGATGTCGAGCGCGGTGGGCCGCACCGGCTCCTCGCCGTCGTCGAGCGCGCGCGCATGCACCAGGCCGCCCTCGAGGCGCTCGACCGCGACCAACGCCGCGGGCGCCTTCGGGTGCGGCGCCCTGCCCTGGCTGCGCGGCACCAGCACCAGCGAACCGGCGCGAAGCGCACGGGGCACCAGTTCGACGTCGCCGAGGAACGCGACCCACGAGGCCGCCACCCGTGGCACGTCGCCGGGCACGAGCGCGAAGCCGTCCTCGGCGCGGCGGCTGATCTCGTCGGGCAGCGGCACGAAGGCGCGGCCGCGCATGGGCGACGGCAAGAGCTGCCACAGCAGGTGCGCGAGCGCGCGCCGCTCTGGTGCGCCGCGGAAGCGCGCCAACAGCTCACTCGCGTGCTCGGCGGCCGACGCGAAGGCGAGCACGTGCGCCAGTTGATCCCAGTCGGGCAGCGCGCGCTTGGCGTCGTCGACGCGGGCGACCAGCGCCGTGAAGTCGGCGTCGTCGTAGAGCGCGGCCAGCCCGATCGCCGAGGCGGGCGACCCCGGGATGGTCGCGTCCGCCGCGTCGCTCCTCGCCCCCGTGCCGTGAGCTGCCATGGGTGCTCCGTCGCCACGCGTGGGAAATGCGCGAGCGGCGCCGCATCTTCCTTGGGATGGGCGGAGCTTGGCAAGGGCACGCGGGCCGCCGTGCCCGCCAACGTGCGATCATGGACGGGTGTTCGGGTGGTTCAAGCGCGCTCGCACTGGGAACCGCGCCGAGGAGCGGCCGGTCGAGCACCAGCGCGCCGACTGGCCGCTGCACGGCTACCGCATCGTCGACGGCACGATGCGCGACGCCAACGGCCGGCCGGTCGACGTCGGCTTCATCGAGGGCGCGAGCCGCGAGGAGGCGGTCGCGATCGCGTCGTTCGAAGGCGCGCTTGGACGTCCCTTCGCCCCGCTGCTCGACTGCGGCACCAGCGATGACGGCTCGTTGGTGCTGGTGTGGCCGCACGCGTTGCCGCTCTTCGAGACCGCACGCCGCCACCGGCCCTCGCTCGGCGTCGCCGTCGAGCTCGCGCAGACCATGCTGCTCGGCTCCGAGCTGTTGACGCGCGCGCTCGAGAGCCAGCGGCTCGACCTCGAGCGCGACGCGCTGCTACGTCACGTCCACGTCGACGCCGCCGGCGTGGTGCTGCGGGCGCCGCTCGCCCGCCCCCACCAGCCCGCGCGCATGGGCACGCTGCGTGGCGTGCGCTTGCTCGCGCCCGAGCAGGTGCGCGGGCGCCCCTGGCAACCTGCGACCGACGTGTTCGCGGTCGGCGCCGCGCTCGTCGAGCTGGTGCTCGGCAAGCCGCTCTTCCCCGTCGATGAGAGCAAGTTGCGCGTCGACCTGGAGCGGCTGATGAGGGCCGAGCTGCCGGCGCCGCTCGCGACGCTCGGCGTACCGGCGCCGCTCGCCGAGCTGCTCGAGGGCTCGTTCCTCAAGGCGGCGCCCGAACAACGCTGCGCCGATGCCGCCGCGGCCCGCGCCGCGCTCGCGCCCTTCGCCGGGAGCGACGACGAGGTCAAAGCCTGGCTGCTCGACGCCGTGCCGCGCGGCGCGTGAGCTGCGACGCGGCGCGCGTCACCCCGACGTCGTCGGCAAACCCGCAGCCACCCACCCGTCAGTGCCAACCTTGACGCTCTTTACGTCCTGGTAGCCCATCGCCTTCAACAGCAGCATCGCGTACATCGAGCGCTGCCCCAGCTTACAGATGGTGACGACGGGCGCCGCCTTGTCGGCGGGCAGCGCCGCGTAGCCGCCGACGATGCCAGGTAGTGGGATATTGGTGGTTCCCACCGCCCGCTGTTTGGTGAATTCCTCGAGGGTGCGCACGTCGAGGAAGGCGGCGCCCCTGCCCACGCGCGCCTGCGCCTCAGCGAGGCCGATGTTGTCCGGCGACTCACGCACGAACTCGACGATGTTGACCAGGTTCGGGTCGCCGCTCGTGTCCTTGCTGCCGGTAAACAGCTCGGGCAGGTGCTTCTTCATCGAGCTGGCATACTTGAAGGCGTTGTCGGGGAAGATGACCACGCACACCACGCCCGGCTCGTCGGGGATTCGCTTGAGCGCGCCGGCGAGCGCCATCGCCGAGGACGGCCCGGCGATGATGCTCTCCTCCTGGTTCAGGCGCTTGCACAGCCGGTAGGCCTCGGCGTTGTTGACCTCGACGAGCGCGTCATACTCGTCGGGTGCGAACAGCGCGGTCTGCGCGAGCTGCTTGATGCTGCGCACACCCGGGATGTCGTGGCCCTCGGCGGGGTGCACGCCAATCACCTTGATGCTCTGGCGCTGCTCCTTGAGGAAGCGCCCGGTGCCGGTGACGGTGCCGCAGGTGCCGAGGCCGGCGGCGAAGTGCGTGACCTTGCCGCCGGTCTGCCGCCAGATCTCGGGGCCGGTGGTGCGGTAGTGCGCCGCTGGGTTCGCCGGGTTCTTGTATTGGTTGGGATGGAAGTTGCCGGGCTCGTCGCCGAGCTTGGCCGCGAGCGCGATGGCGCCCTCGGGCGCGCCGGGCGCCGGGCACAGGTCGTCGTCGAGTTCACGCAGGTCGGTTCCGAACAAGCGCAGCGACGCGCGCTTTTCGGCCGGGATCTTGTTCGACAGCGTGGCGGTGAATTTGTAGCCCTTGGCGTTGGCGAGCATGGCCAGCGCCATGCCGGTGTTGCCCGAGGTGGGCTCGACGATGCGCATGCCCTGCTTGAGCAGGCCGCGCTGCTCGCTGTCCTCGATCAGGCTGGCGGCGACGCGGTCTTTGACGGCGCCGAACGGGTTGTACCACTCGAGCTTGGCCCAGACCTCGGCGTGCTTGAGGCCGACCACGTGCGTGAGGCGCACGATCGGCGTCGGATTGTCGACGTTGCAGGCGAGCTCGAGGATGGAGTCGTAGACGCGCGTCGCGTGTTTCATAGCCTGCTAGATAGCGGATGCCCGCCGCGCCGCAACCGCGCGCCGACGACGTGGCGCCGTCGTCGCAACAGCGCGACCAGCCCGAGCGCGGACAGCGGCGCGGCGCCGCCCACGCTCGCGCAGCCGCCCTCGACCACCGGCTCGTCGTCGTCGCGCTCGCGCGGCTCGTCGGCCGGCGCCGCGCTGCCGTCGTCGTCGTCGTCGGTGCCTTGGTGGGATCCGCCTGGCTCGGTGCCACCCTCGTCGGTGCCGCCCGGGTCGGTGCCCGGGTCGGTGCCGGGGTCGGTGCCAGGGTCGGTGCCGCCGCTCTCCGAGCCCTCGGCAACGCACTGGGTGGGGTCGTAGCTGCTCGGCACCAAGCCGGGCGTCGCCTGCCAGACGTCGCAGTCGTTGTAGTCACAGGCGTCGATGCTGTTGCTCGGGCAGTCGGAGTCGAAGGAGCCGCAGCCGCAATCGCAGGTGGCGTCGCCGATCCACGAGGGGTCGCACATCCAACCGCTGCCGGGTTCGGCGCCGCCGTCGCCACCGCCGCTGCCGTCGTCGACGGGGTCGGCGCCCTGCGACGGGCCGGCGCCCATGGTGTCGCGCAGCCACTGCTCGTAGGACGAGACGCGCGCGTACATGCCGGGGGAGCCCGGGTCGCCGCAGCCGTAGCCCCACGAGACCACGCCGGCGAGGATGGGCCCGTCGGCGCCCGGCACGGTGAGCGGGCCGCCGCTGTCGCCCTGGCAGGAGTCGACGCCCGCGGCGCCGGCCGCGAGCTGGTCGCCGCTCAAGGTGACGCCGAGGTCGCCCTGCGCCTCGCTGTTCGACACGATGGGTACGTCGACGGCGCGCAGCGTGTCGGGCATGGAGCCGCCCGACGAGGTGGTGCCCCAACCCGAGACGTTGGCGGTCACGCCCGCCGCCGTGCGCCCCGCGCTCGCCTCGGCGGCGGTGGCGAAGGGGATGGCCTGCACGTCGCCGCCAAGCGTGAGCGAGGACGCCAGGTGCAGCAGCGTGACGTCGTGGCCGTACTCGGGCGAGCTGAAGCCCGGGTTGCGGATGATCTGGGAGACGCCGATCGCCTGTCCTTGGTTCGACTGTGAGAGCCGCGTGATGCCGGCGACCACCGTCAGGTTGGAGGCGCTCTCGCCCTGGACGCAGTGCTGCGCGGTCAGCACCCATTCGGCGCTGAGGATGGAGCCGCCGCAGAAGTGGCCGCCCCAGCCCGACTGCAGCGAGATCTGCCAGGGGTGCGCGCCGACGGTGGTGGTGACGCCGCCGACGATGGCCTGCTCGTCGACGGCACCGGCGGCATCGAACGACCCACCAGGCTTGCATGCGGCGGCGGCCAACGCTGCGACCAGGAGCACGAGCGGGAGCTGCGGGGCGCGGCGGGTGGTGAGCTGCATCATGGCCGCCCACGTAGGGGGCCACGCAGCTCACTTCAAGCCGCACATCATGCGCGTATATGTTCTAGTGTGTCATCCGTAAGCACATCGTGGTTTGATGTACTACAAATGTTCACAAACTTGGTCGGGCAGAATTCTCGCGACGCGGCAGGCAGTTGGCGGTGGGTCGTGCGACCCGGCCCATGCGCGAGCGCGGACGCTGCCAGCCCGAGCCGATGGAGCCATCGGCCGGTTGACCGACGTCGTGAGCGCAGATCAGTTCTGTCAGGACCGCGCTGTCAGTCGGCTGGAGGGCGGTACGGTCAGCGGCGCGCGACCAGCTCGGCGACGATGGCGCGGCAGCCCTCTTCCACCAGATCGAGCACGTGCTCGAAGCCCTCGGCGCCGCCGTAGTAGGGGTCGGGCACCTCGCGGCCGAGCGCGGCGTCGTCGAGGTCGCGCGCCACCACGTCGAGGAACAGCGACACCTTGGCGCGGTGCAGCTCGGGGGCGAGGTGGTGCAGGTCGCGCAGGTGCCCTTGGTCCATGGCGTAGATGCGGTCGAAGAACGCGAAGTCGGCGGGCGCCACCTGGCGCGCGCGCAGCGACGACAGGTCATAGCCCCGCGCGCGCGCGTAGCGCACGGTGCGCGGGTCGGGTGGGTCGCCTGCGTGCCAGCCACCGATGCCCGCCGAGTCGACCTCGAGCTCGAGCGAGGCGGCATGAGCGAGGTGCCGCAGCACGCCCTCCGCGGTCGGCGAGCGACAGATGTTGCCGGAGCAGATGAACAGGACTCTCACGCCCGACAGGCCAGCCGCTCAGGGGTAGAGCGCCCGCGCGCCTTCGCCGTCGAGCGCAGTGATCTCGAGGTCACCCGTGTTGGTGCCGGCGCAGCCGTTGTGCGGGTAGTGCATGACGGAGGCCGAGTCGTAGGGAGTCAGCGCCGCCCAGCTCGTGTTCTCGGTCGAGCAGGTCGCCTGACGGCTCGTGTTCTCCGGGCGGATGTGCTCGTGCCTGAAACCGAGGGAGTGGCCGAGCTCATGGCGCAGGATGCCGCGCAAGGTCCAGGGGCCGAGGTTCTGGGTGTTGTAGGAGATCGTAGAGATGAGCAGCTCCCGGCTAGTGCGTGCATAGGACGGGAAGAAAGCAGCCGCGTAGTACGACGTGCTTCTGGTCTGACGCACGTTGAAGGTGACGCGGCTGTTCCTGTTGTTGCACCCGTTGCCATCCTCGGCCACGACGTGCGTGTAGTGCACGTTCGCGCCGGTCGACTCCCATTCTCCAAGCGCTGCCTCGACATGCGCGACCACTTGGCCGTACTGCGCCCCAAAGCTCTTCTTGCTGACGCAGTAGGTCACCGTGGTCCCATCGGCCCAGCGGTCTGACGTGCCGTTCGCGAGGTTGACGATGAGCGCCTGCTCGTCGCCGGGATCGGACGCGGTGATGGTCTGCCCGGCGTCGAAGTCGGCGAGATACTCGTCGTAGGCCGCGCGCAGCCCGTCGAGGTCCGGCGCCGGCTGATCGCCGTCGTAGTAGTAGTTGCCGTTGATCGGGTCCTGCTCGGCCGTGGCGCGGAACTCGTCCCAGGTGAACGGTACCGGCGCCTCCTGTCCGCACCCAACGAGGCCGAGAGACAGCAACAACGCCAGGTTCAGCCACTTCATGGATCCCTCCGAAGACCGGACTTCGGCCCGGGTTATCGGACGCTCATTCTCTGGGGTTGTGTGGAAAGGTGATCTCACGGAGGACACGCACGGTGCCGGGGCCGCGCGGGTCGCCAACACCGCAGATCTCGACGGGAATTGGCTGCGCGGAGGTCGGGAGCGCCGGATCCGCGCTGAGACGTCAGCGAGCCGGCGCCTGGCGGTCGGCAGCAGCAGCGGCGCACCACTCATCGACGAGTAGCTCGTAGGACAGATGATCCCACCAGCGGCCGAAGCGATGGAAGTGCTCCCGCTGCACGCCGAGGAAACGAAAGCCCAGGTGCTCGATGACGCGCACCGACGCTTCGTTGTCCTTGACGCAGCCGACCGTGATCTTGTGTAGGCCGAGCCGCTCGAAGCCAAAGCGCAGCGCCGCGCGCGCACCCTCGGTGGTGAGGCCGCGGTTGCGCCAGGGCGCGCCGATCCAATAGCCCAGCTCTGCGCGGTCGATGCGCCAGGCGAGCTGCTGCCGCCGCACGTCGTGCAGCCCGACCAGGCCGCGGAAGTCCTCGCCCTCGCGCATGGTCCAGACGTAGCCCGCGCCGTCCTTCGCCGCCTTCACCATGGCGGCGACGAAGCGCGCCGTCTCCGCCCGGTCCTGGTGATGCTCCCAGGTCATATAGCGGGGCAGCTCCGGGTCGGAGACGTGGGGCCACAGCGCGTCGACGTCGTCGTCGCGGAGCAGGCGCAGCGTCAAGCGCTCACAGCGGATCGGCTCGGTGAGGTCCATCGGGGTCGACTACGTCGTTGTGTCATGCCACGCCAGGTCCGGCCCCGGAGCGCCCATGCCGAGCCTGTTCGACGAGCTGAACGACAAGGTCAAACGCGAGCCGCGCTTGACCAAGCGAAACATGCCAAAGGCCGACCTGGGCATGCTGCTGTTCAACGCGCGCGACGACGTGCGCGCGCTCTGGCACGCCGCCGAGGCGGAGCTGGCCGAAGCGGCGCGTGCGGGGCGGGCGCCCGACGCGCTGCTCGCGGCGGCGGTCGAGAAGCTGCGGCCGATCTTCGGCGAGCGACGCTGACGGGCGCTACGGCGGCGGCGGCGGGTCGCCCGTGCAGCCCGGGATCGCGACCGGCACGCAGGGGTCGTCGTCGGCCGCATCGAATTCGTCGACGGTGCCGTCGCCGTCCTCGTCGGTGTCGTCGCGCTCGAGCGCGTCGCTCACGCCGTCGCCGTCGCTGTCCTGCTCCTCGTCGCCGTCCTGCTCACCGTCGCCGTCGCTGTCGGGGTCGAGCGGGTTCGTGCCCACCCAGTCCTCGTCGCCGTCCGACAGGCCGTCCAGGTCGGTGTCGCAGGCGTTGGTCGAGGGCACGCACGGGTCGTCCTCGTCGCTATCGGCCTCGGCGTCAGTGCCGTCGCCGTCCTCATCGACGTCGGCGGACTCGAGCGCGTCGATGCTGCCGTCGCCGTCGTCGTCGTGCGGCTGCGCGAGGTCGGCGACCTCGGCGCCGTCGGGCTCGCCGTCGGCGTCGGTGTCGGCGCGCAGCGGGTCGGTGCCGAGCGCCAGCTCGGTGTCGTCGTCGATGCCATCGTCGTCGCTGTCCACCAGCGGCGGGCCGTCGAGCCCGGCGCCCACCGTCACGCTCCAGCCGCCGAGCCGACCCTCGTCGAGCGGACGCGCGCCGGCGAGCGAGCGCACCGTGCCGTGCCACGCCTCGACGCCGCCGGTGACCTCGAGCAGCAGCTCACCGCCGTTCGTCGGCACGCGCGCCACCTCGGAGCGCGTCGCCGTGTCGACGTCGAGCAGGCGGTCGCCGTCGGCGTCGGCCCAGGCGACCAACACCAGCGGCACGCCGTCGGGTGCGTCGCCGAGCAGGTCGAGCGCATAGCGGCCGGGCGCGTCGGCGAGGGTCACCACCGGCGCCTCGGTGCGATGCACGCCGATGGCGCGGCCGCCCTCCGCGAGCGAGACGGCGAAGCGGTCGGCGTCGAAAAGGTCGAGCCGCACAGCGGCGGCATCCGACACCACCTCGATCTGCAGGCGGCCTTGCAGCTCGGCGTCAACGCAGGCCGTCATGGCGAGGGGCGGCAGCAGGGGGAGCAGCAGGGGCAGCACGCGGCGCATGACCCTGCGACGTCCCCCGCCTGGCGCACCTTCACGCCGGTTGACTTGCACGGGCGGCCGGTGCGATCCGACAGCGCTGCCGCCGCGCCGGCACGCAGGAGGATGTGATGGCCGACACCAAGCAGCTATGGGATCGCTACCAGAGCCAGCTCATCGTGGATGAGCGCCTCGGCTTCGCGCTCGACGTCTCGCGCATGGACCTCGACGACGCCTTGCTCGCGCAGCACGCGGCGCTGACCAAGAAGGCGGTCGACGACATGGCCAAGCTCGAGGCGGGCGCGCTCGCGAACCCTGACGAGAAGCGCATGGTCGGCCACTACTGGCTGCGCGCGCCGCAACTCGCGCCCACGCCCGAGCTGCGCGCGCAGATCGAGGACACGCTCGGCGCCGTGCACCGCTTCGCCGCCGACGTCCACTGCGGACGGCTGAGCGCCGAAGACGGCGGCCGCTTCGCCAACGTGCTGGTCATCGGCATCGGCGGCAGCGCGCTCGGCCCGCAGCTCGTCGCCGACGCGCTCGGCGGCGCCGACGACCGCATGCGCGTGTTCTTCTTCGACAACACCGATCCGGACGGCGTCGACCGCGTGATCGAGCAGATCGAGCGCGCCGGCGGCATGGCGCGCACGCTCACCGTCGTCATCTCCAAGTCGGGCGGCACCAAGGAGACCAGGAACGGCATGCTGGAGGCGCAGGCGGCCTACCTGGCGCGCGGCCTGTCGCCGTCGTTGCACCTGGTCGCCGTCACTGGCGAGGGCAGCGAGCTCGACAAGACCGCCGTCAGCCAGCAGTGGCTCGCGCGCTTCCCCATGTGGGACTGGGTAGGCGGGCGCACCTCGGAGCTGTGCGCCGTCGGCCTGCTGCCCGCGGCGCTGCAGGGCCTCAACATCGAGGGCATGTTGAAGGGCGCGCGCTCGATGGACGCGCTCACGCGCAACCCCGACGTCAAGCAGAACCCGGCGCTCATGATGGCGCTGTGCTGGCTCAAGGCCACCGAAGGCAAGGGCAAGAAGGACCTGGTGGTGCTGCCCTACAAGGACCGGCTGGTGCTGTTCTCGCGCTACCTGCAGCAGCTCGTGATGGAGTCGCTCGGCAAGCAACACGACCTCGACGGCAAGGTGGTGCACCAAGGCATCGCGGTCTACGGCAACAAGGGCTCGACCGACCAGCACGCCTACGTGCAGCAGTTGCGCGACGGCGTCGCCAACTTCTTCGTCACCTTCCTCGAGGTGCAGAAGGAGCGGGCCGGCTCCTCCATCGAGGTCGAGCCCGGTGTCACCTCCGGCGACTACCTGTTCGGCTTCTTGCAGGGCACGCGGCGCGCGCTCTACGAGGGCGGGCGCGGCAGCATCACGCTCACCATCGACGACGTCACGCCGCACCGCTTGGGCGCGCTCATCGCGCTGTGGGAGCGCGCGGTCGGCTTCTACGCCACGCTCGTCAACGTCAACGCCTACCACCAGCCGGGCGTGGAGGCGGGCAAGAAGGCAGCGCAGGCGGTCATCACGCTGCAGGGCAAGGTGGTGGAGGCGCTCACGTCCGCCAAGGCGGCGGTCACCGCGGACCAGCTCGCGGCCACCATCGGCGAGAGCGCCGAGACCGAGACCGTCTTCAAGATCCTCGAGCACCTCGCGGCCAACGGGCGCGCCCGCAAGAGCAAGGGCGCGAGCCCCTGCCAGGCGCGCTTCACGCGCTGACCCGGCAGGAAAAAGGGCCGCCCAGAGGGCGCGTCAGAGGGCGACCAGCGCCTCGTCGCGGTCGATGACGAAGCGCGCGATCTCGAGGTCGGTGGGGGGCCGCCCGCACGAGGAGAGCACGTCCATCCAGTGATCGGCGCCGGCCGCTCCCTCGAAGATGCGCCGGCAGGCGCGCGGCGACAGCCCGACGGCGCGCGCGCTGCGCGAAAAGGAGAACCAGGCGAGCCGCTCGGCGAACAAGACCGCGGCGAACGGCACGCTGGCGACGAGCGGCGCCAGCACCGCCAGCAGCCCCTTGCTCTCGACCGTGAGCGCGAGCCCGACCACGCCCGCCACCGTGGTGATGATGCCGAGGAAGCTGACCCAGCCACGCGCGCGCTCGAGCGCGAGGCGCGCGCGCACCAGGCCGGCCACCACCACCGGATCGACTTCGTGCGCCTCGAGCTCCTTGAGCACGCGCACCGCCGTGGCCGAGCTCGACGACAGCGGCGCCACCGGCAGGGTCGGCGTGCGTTCCATTCGAAGATTGTAGCGGCTCGATGCGGATCCTGCCCGTCGAGGAGCCCCGACCCGGCGCCGACGCCATCAGCTCACGGTCTTCGACATCATCACGTGATCGATGCCGGCGTCCTTGAACACCTCGCCATGGGGCTGGTAGCCGAGCCGCTGGTAGAAGGAGACCGCCGATTGTTGGCTCGCCAGTACCAGCGTGGTGCAGCCGGCGCGCGCCGCCTCACCCTCGAGCGCGAACATCAGCGCCGCGCCCACGCCCTTGCCGCGCTGCTCGGCCAACACCGCGACGCGCTGCGCCTTGGCGCTGTCATCGTCGAGGAACAACAGCCGCGCGGTGCCGATGGCCTCGGCGGGCGCGCTGGTCGCGCTCGGCGTCGCCAGGAAGTGGCGGCACTGTTCGTCGAGCGCGTCCAGCTCGTCGGCCTCGGGCACGCCCTGCTCCTCGATGAAGACGGTGCGCCGGATGCGCAGGCAGGCGGCCCGCTCTTCGGGGGTGGTGGCGCGACGGACGTGCACGATGAGCAGTCTTCCCGCGCAAGGCCGTCTCGGCGCAAGATGGGTCGGTGGTGCGAGACGCCCTGCCCCTGTCGATGCCGCTCGCGGCCCTGCTCGCGCTCGCGCTCGCTTCGCCGACCGCCCGCGCCGCTGAGCCGAAGGCGCGCGCCATCGACGCCGGCGCGCTTACCTTCACTGTCGAGCCCGCGCGCATCGTGCTCGGCGACACCAGCGCCGCCACCGTGACGCTGACGGCGCGCGGCAAGGACGGCGCGCCGCTCGACGTGGCGCCCCCGACCTTGACGGCGTCCACCGGAGCGCTGTCCGCGCCCACGCGCACGGGCGCGGGGGTCTGGACCGTCACCTTCACGCCGCCCAAGGAGGCCTTCCCGCACGTCGCCATCGTGGCCGCCACCATCGAGACCGCGACCGCCTCCGCGGTCGGCTTCGTGCCGCTGCGCCTGTGGGGCAAGGGCGAGACCGCCGTGCGCACCAAGCCGAACAGCGCCGTGACGGTGATGATCGGCAACGACAGCCACGGCCCGGTGCAGGCTGACAAGACCGGCCTGGCCAAGGTGCCGCTGGTGGTGCCGCCCGGCCCTGAGCGCGCGGTGACCCGCTCCGTCGACGAGGTGGGCAACGAGTCGCAGAAGACCATCGACCTCGGCGTTCCGCCGTTCAACCGCGTGGCGCTGTTAGCGCTCGACGATCCGGTGGCGGCCGACGGCGGCACCCGCGGCCGGCTGCTCGCCTTCGTCGTCGACAAGAAGGGCGAACCCCTGTTCTCGGCCAAGCTCAAGGCCAAGGCGAGCGTGGGCGCGTTCGGCGGTGAGCCTACTGGCGTGGCGCCCGGCGTCTTCCTCGTCACCTGGCAGCCCGGCAAGGCCGCGCCCGGCACCGGCAAGGTGTCGGTGACGCTCGAGGGAGCGCCCGGCTCGACGGCGGAGGCGAGCGTCAAGCTGATCAGCGGCGGCCCGGCCAAGGCGGTGTTCACACTGTCGAAGAACTCGCTCACCGCCGACGACGAGCGCGTCGTCGAGACCGTGCTGCACCTGTTCGACGGCGCCGGCAGCGCGGTGGCGGCCAGCGCCGCCACCGTCGACGTCGACTACGGCCGCATCGACGCCATCTCGACCTTGCCGGACGGCACCCGCCGCATCAACTGGCTGATCCCGCCGCAAACGGAGCGCACCGAGGTCACCATCACGGCGCGCGTGCCGTCGGGCGCGGTGCTCGGCGACGCCAAGGTGGCGCTCGCCTCGGGCAAGCCGGCGCGCGCCTACTTCGACAAGCCCGAGGGCGTCGTCGCCGACGGCGAAAGCTCGGTGGAGCTGGTGCTGCACGTCACCGACCGCGCGGGCAACGAGCTGGCGGCCAACGGCGCCGTCCTCGAGGTCGAGCCGCGCGTCGGCGCCATCACCGGCGGCGCCGTCGACAAGAAGCGTTTCGTCGCGCGCCTGGTGCCGGTGGCGAACGACCACCCCGACTTCGTGCGCGTCACCGCCACCGTCGGCGACATCACGGCGGAGACCTTGGTGAAGACCTCGCCGCGGCCGGCGGCGTGGCTGCTGGTTGGCGCAGGCCTGGCGCTCGGCTCCAACTACGGCGCGCTGGTCTCCGCCGGCCCGGATCTGTCCTTGCTCGTGCGCATGCCCGGCCTCGACGGCAGCCTGCACCTCGGGCTGTCGGCGTCGGTGTTGCAGTCGGTGCTGCGGCCGTCGCCGGTGCTCGATCAGCGCAGCTACCCGATCTGGGCCGAAGTCGGCTGGCGCCCGCCGCTCTCGCCCGAGCAAGCGTTTCACCTCGGTGGCGCCGTCGGCGTCGTGCTCGGTGAGCTGAGCTATCCCATCGACGGCGTGCCGCGACATACGGTCGAGCCGTCGATCGGCGCGCAGGCCGTGATCGGCTGGGCGCACCGCCTCGGCCCGGGCTTCCTCGAATTCGACGGCCGCGTCGGCACCGCGCGCGCCGTCAGCGGTGTCGCGGGTGAGCGCCTGCTCGGTCTGCCCGTCGGCGCCGCACTCGTGACCTCGTACCGCTTCGCCCTCTGAACCGACACGGCGAGCGGACGCGGTGGTCAGGTGCTCGACGTCGGCGGCTCGGCCGGCCGCAGGCCAAGGGCCACCGCCGCGCCGGCGCCGAGCAGCGTCGCGCCCACGAGGAAGGGCGCGCCGTGCGCTCGCTCGAACAACAACCCCGACACCGCGGGCCCGAGGATGCGGCCGAGCGCCGACATCGACTGCGACAGGCCGAGCATGACGCCCTGCTGGTGGGCGTCGACCGAGCGCGACAAGAGGCTCGACTGCGAGGGTGAGAACACGCCGGAGCCGACCGAGAGCACGACGATGGGCGCGAACAGCGCCGCGTAGCTCGGCACCAGCGCGATGCCGACGAAGGAGAGCGCGCACAGCGCCGCGCCCGCGACCACCAGCGACTTCTCGCCGAGCCGCCGACGCAAGGGTCCTATCAGGCCACCCTGCACGATCACGGCGGTGACGCCGACGGCCAGCAGCACCCACGTCGTCAACCGGGTCGCCTGCCGCTGACCCGCGCCGCTGCCGAACAGCTCGGGCGGCACGAACTCGTGCTCGACGAACAGCGCCAGCGACGTCTCCATCAAGGAGAAGCCGGTGGTGAACACGAAGATGATGAGCAGCAGGCGCGGCACGTTGGCGAAGGCGCGGGCCTGGCCGAGCGCGCGCAGCCCGAGGAAGCCATGCGTCGAGCCGGCGGCCACGCCCGCGCGACGCGTCTCGGGCAGCAGAGCGAACGCGAGCAGCCAGTTGATGGCGGCGAACGCCGCGGACACGAAGGCGGGCGCGGCGGGCCCGAACGCCGAGCCCACCAGGCCGCCGATGACGGGCCCAAAGACGAAGCCGAGGCCGAACGCGGCGCCGATCAAGCCCATGGCCTTGGCGCGGTCGCGCCCCGGCGTCACGTCGGCGACCAGCGCCTGCACGGTGCCGAGGTTGGCGTTGCCGAAGCCGGCGATCATGCGCGCGACGAACAGCATGACCAGGCTCTGCGCCAGGCCGAACACCAGGAAGCCGACGGCGCCGAACGCCACCGACAACAGCACCACTGGCCGACGCCCGACGCGATCGGACAGCCGCCCCCACATGGGCGCGAACAGGAACTGCATCGCCGAGTAGGAGGCGCCGAGCAGCGTCACCACCGTCGGCGTGGCGCCGAAGCTCTCGGCGTAGAACGGCTGGATCGGGATGATGATGCCGAAGCCGAGCAGGTCGAGGAACAGCGTGACGAAGGCGACCGCGAGCGCGCGCTTCCGTCGCCGGTCGTCGATGGTGGGTTCGTCGGCGGGCGCGCCGTCGGACATGCCCCTGTCTGCCCACCCTGGCCGGGGCCCGCAAGGGCGCGCGCGCAGATCGCGCCCGGTTGCGCGGCGACAATCCGGTGTCATGCTTGCCGGCAGGGACCATCCATGAACCTCGCCAAGCTGCTCCTCCCGCTCTGCGCCCTCACCCTGTTCGCCGGCCTGGCCGCCTGCCCGCCTCCCGGCGACGACGATGACGAGCACCGCGATGCCGGCATCGACGTCGTCGACGGCGGTACTGAAGGCGAGGGCGAAGGCGAGGGTGAAGGCGAGGGCGAGGGCGACTGCGTGCCCGGCTGCGAGACGCCCCAGAGCGAGCGCACCTGCGATGCCAGCGGCAACCCCCTGGTGACGCCGTGCGCCGCCAACGAGGCCTGCACCGACACCATCTGCGAGGGCATCCAGGGCCAGGAGTACACCGGCACCGCCGAGGACGGCGTGGTCTGCGACACCCTCACCTGCGCCGACCCCAACTCCGTCTGCTGCGTCGCCTTCAACGGCACCGCGCTCGCGGGGAGCTGCATCGGCCCCTCCGACCCCTGCACCGGTCTCATCGCCGTGCCGCTCACCTGCGACGGCGCCGAAGACTGCCAGGCCGGCGAGGAGTGCTGCATCGACGGCGACACCTTCTCGACCAGCTGCGTCACCATCGGCGCCTGCGTGCAGACCGGCCAGACCGACTCGGTCGTGTGCGTCAACACCGGCGAGTGCGGCGCCGACGAGCTGTGCTGCGGCCTGGCGGACATGGATCTGCCGGTCGACGTCGGCACCTGTGCGCCCGCGGCCAACAACTGCTCATCGGGCTGACGCCCTCGCGCCCTCAAGGAGCACCAGTGCCCGCCAAGAAGAAGCGCGCAGCGACTGCGCCCTCGAAGAAGCCCGCCGCCAAGAAGGCGAAGAAGAAGGCCGCGACCAAAAAAGCTGCGACGAAGGCCGCGCCCAAGAAGGCGAAGCGGCGGGTCGCCGCTGCCAAGGTGCCCACCAAGGCGCGCGCGGGCAAGGCCGTCGCGACGGCGCCGACGGTGGCAGTGGCGCCGGCGCCACTCGCGCCGCGGCGGCCCGAGGCGCCGCCCGATCCCACCGAGCAGCTGGCGCAGGCGTTGGCCGCGCTCACGCTCTCCAAGAAGGCCGAAGACGTCGTCATCCTCCATGTCACCGACATGACCAGCTACGCCGACTTCTTCGTGCTCGCCTCGGCGCCGAGCGAGCGGCAGGTGCAGGCGATCGCGCGCCACGTCGCCGAGGAGCTGAAGAAGTGCGGGCGCGCGCCGCTCGGCACCGAGGGGCTCGAGCAGGGTCATTGGGTGCTGGTCGACTACGGCGCGGTGGTGCTGCACGTGTTCTTGGGCAACGCGCGCCACTACTACGACCTCGAGGGTTTCTGGTCGGACGCGCCGCGCGTCGACGTGGACGAGGCGCGCGGCCTGCGCGTGCTGACCGCGCTCGAGGCCGCCGCCAATGAGGCCGCCGCGCGCGCCGCCGACGCCGACGAGAGTCCCGCCTTCGCCGCCAACGAGTAGCGGCGCAGCAGGAGCACCTCGTGCGCGTGCGCGTGATCTTCCTCGGCGGGGACGCGCGCGATCCGCTGCAGCAGGCGGCCGCCGATTACCTGGCGCGCGCCGGCCGCCGGCTCGACGCCGGCCTGGTGCCGCTGACGCCCGCGCGGCGCGGCAAGAACTCCAACAGGAGCGCCGACGACGAGCGGGTGCGTAAAGACGAAGCCGAAGCGCTGCTGGCCGCTTCCGACGGCTGCACCCGCGTCGCGCTCGACCCCAGGGGGACCGCGCTCGGCTCCTCGGAGCTGCTCTCGACGGAGCTCGAGAAGCTGCTGGCGCGCGGCAAACCGCTAGCGTTCCTGATCGGCGGCGCCACCGGCCTGCACCGCGACGTCACCGCGGCGGCCGATCAGGTCTGGTCACTGTCGTCGCTCACCTTCGCGCACCGCCTGGCGGTGTGCGTGCTGTGCGAGCAGCTCTACCGCGCCGCCGAGATCGCGCGCGGCGGCCCGTACCACAAGTAGCGCGCTACTCGGCGCTGCTACTCCGCCGCCTTGGCGGCGCCGCGCTCGCGCTTGGGGCGCGCCAGCACGCGGCCGATGAGCGAGCCGCCGGTGGCCTCGATCTCGGCGACCACGCCACGCGCGCGCGGCTCGAAGCGCTCGATGAAGCGCAGCGCCAAGCTGGCGCGCTCCTCGTAGTCGGCGCTGCCCTTCACGTCGTTGGACTGGCGCACCAAGGTCTCGGCAACGGCCGACCAGGTGAGCAGCTTGGTCAGCCGCTCGGCGTGCAGCAGGCCGAAGCTGAAGTCCTTCTGCGGGTTCCAGTCCTTCATGAAGGCGCTCTTCCACTCGGCGAGCGGCCGGCCGCGCACGTCGCCGAGCTTGTCGGCGGCGATGCGCGTGATGATGGTCTGCATCGCGCTCATCGCGTGGTGGCGCAGACGCGCCTCGCCCTTCTCGAGGTCGCTGCGCGCGGACAAGGTCTCGAGCCGCGCGGTGGCCAGCTCCGACAAGAAGCGCGTCGGATTCCTGATAGCGGCCTGCAGGTTGTCCTTGAGCGCCATCAGCGCCTGGATCTGGCTCGTGCCCTCGTAGACCGGGATGACCAGGGCGTCGCGCAGGATCTTCTCGGCGCCGGTCTCGGTGATGTAGCCGATGCCGCCCATGATCTGCATGCACATGCGCGCCTGGCGCACGCACTCCTCGCCCGCCCAGTACTTGATGAGCGGCGTCAGCGCGCGCGCCTTGCGCTTGTGACGACGGATCTTCTTGTCGGCCTCCGCCTGCTCGGCCTCGGGCGCCGGCTTCAGCTTGCCCATCACCTTGAGGCGCGCGCTCACCTCCTCGTGGTAGGCGGCGTCGAAGGTGATGGCGCGCAGGCCGCGGATCACCACCTCCATCTCGTCGAGGTAGTCGGCGATCATCTCGTGGTGCGCGATGGGCTTGCCCATGGTGACGCGCTCGTCGGCGTAGGCGCGCGCCATGCGCCAAGCCGCTTCGCACGTGCCGATGCCCTCGAAGCCGACGCTGATGCGCGCGTTGTTCATCAGCATCAACATGCCGAGGAAGCCATGGCCGCGTTGGCCGAGCAGCTCGGCGTGCGACTCGTCGTAGTTGATGGTCGCGGCGACCGCCGAGTGCTGCCCCATCTTGTGCTCGACGCCGCCGAGCTCGAAGTTCTTGCGCGCGCCCGCGTCGGTCTTCTTGCAGCGCTTGCCCTGCGCGTCGACGAAGCGCGGCACGTAGAACAAGGACAGGCCCTTGAGCCCCGGGTGCGCCTTGTCGTCCTCGGAGCGCGCGATCACGATGTGGTGATCGCCGTGGCCGGCGGTGATGAAGATCTTCTGGCCGGTCAGGCGCCAGTTGCCGTCGGCGGCGAGCACCGCCTTGGCCTTGATCTGGGCGAGATCGCTGCCGGCGCCGGGCTCGGTCAGCACCATGGCGCCCCACTCCTGGTTCTCGGCGATACGGCGCACCACGTCGTCGAAGCGGGTCTTCACCGGCACGCCGTCCTTCATCTCCACGCTGCCCTCTTCCATCGAGTAGAAGAGCAGCGCCTGGCCGATGCCGGAGTAGAAGCCGAACTCCGCGGCCACGCTGGCGTCGGCGCGCGTGATCATCTCGACCAGGATGTTCTGCACCAGGATCGGCACGTTGGAGCCGCCCAGGCGGCGCGGCAGGGTCAGCGAGAGCGCGCCGAGCGCCTGCATCTGGTCCAGGATCTTCTTCATGCGCGCCGCCGGCACCACCTCGCCGTCCTTCAGCACCGGGTGCTGTGCGTCGAGCTCGTGCTCGTGCGCCGCGATCTCCTTCGCGATGAACTCGCCGAGGTTGGTCAGCACGTCCTCGTAGAAGGCGCGTGCCTCCGCCGGATCCTTGAAGCCGTCCTCGTCGGCGAAGGCCGCCTCTTGCAGCGCCACCAGCGTCGGCCAGTCGACGCGGGAGAGCTGGAAGCGCAGGTCGTCGTTGTCGAGGAAGAAGTTGGTCGAGGTTGGACGCGTCATGCGCCAGCTTGGACGCCATTTGACAAAGATGTCAATGCGTCACGTCACGGTGCGTCAATTTACCGCATGGCGACGTCGTTTGCCCCCGGCCGGCCGCCGCGCGCGCGGCGGATCAGGCGCGGGCGCTGGGGGCTGCCTGCTGTGCGCTGGTGCGCAGCGCCAGCGCCTCGTTGGTCACCGGGTCGTCGTCGCCGAGCGCGAGCCGGGCCAGCGTGAACGCGCTCTTGGCGCTCGCCAGCGCGTCGCCGGCGCGGCCGGCCTCGACCAGGAGGCGCGCCCGCTGCAAATGGGCGCGCAGGCGGCGCAGCTCGTCGAGCGCGCGGTCGCCCAGCTCGGCGCCGAGGTCAGCGAGCGCGAACGCCCACTGGTCGCGCGCGGCCTCGGGGGCCTCCAGCGTCGGCGCGACCTGCGCGTGGCCGAGCGCGCGCGACAGCAGGTCGGATGCGCGCGCCAGGCGCGGGTCGGGTCCGCGGGCGGCGAGCGCGCGCAACGCGCCCGCCGACGCGACCAACCAGCGCGCGCACAGCTCTGCGCGCTCGACCGAGAGCGCCTGGGTGCACAGGCTGAGCGCGGCGTCGATGGCGGGCTCGGCGGCGGCGCCCTTGAGCAGACGCAGCACCTCGTCGCCGGCACGCGCGAACCCCTCGGCGCTCGACCCCGGCGCGAGCGAGCGCGCGAACGCGAGCGCGCGGTGCACGACGAGCGCGCGCGGGTCGGCGGCCAGCTCGGTGACGCCGGCCAGCGCGCGCGCCGCCGCGGCGTCGTCGCCGGCAGCAAGGAAGCAGGCCACGGCATCGGCGAAGAAGACCGCGGCGCTCGCGACCTGGTCGCGCGCGCGGCACACCTGGCCGGCGCCCGCGAGCGCGCGCCCGCGCGCGAGGTGGTCACCGTCGTCCTGCGCCAGCCGCGCCGCGTCTTGGTAGGCCTGCTCAGCGGCGCCGAGGCCACGATCCGCCCAGGCGGCGTCGGCCGCGGTCAGCGTCATCGCGATCAGCGTCTTGCGGTCTTCTGCGAGCACGGGGGCCTCCAGGGGCTTCACGAGAGTATCGCCTGTAGGACGAAGTAGGAGATGTGATCCAGATCCGGATCCGGCGCATGACCGAGGGTCAGGCGAGGTGCGGGGAGAACCACCACCCCTGCGGCCGCGAAAACCACCTGGTCAACCCCCGGAGCGCCCATGGTCGCCCCCGCCAGCACTGACGTCCGCCGCCCACGCGAGCTGCCGCGCTCCGAGGCGCTCGCCCAGCACATCGAGGGCGGCAACACGCTGCGCCGCGGCGCCGACGGGCCGGAGGTGGCGGAGGCGCAGCGCCTGCTCGAGGCGCACGGCTTCTCCGTCGGGCCCAAGGGCGTCGACGGCAAGCTCGGCCGCGACACGCGCGCGGCGCTGGTGGACTTCCAGCGAAGCCGCGGCCTCTCCCCCGACGGCGTCATCGGCACCGAGACGCTGCGCGAGCTGCGCACCCCCACCACCGGCGTCGATCGCCGAAGCGGCGCCGACCGCGGCCTGCAACCCGCGCCGGGCGACCGCGTCCCGGGCTCGAGCGGCGCCGACTTCCAACAGCGCGCGCGCCTCGAGCAGCAGCGAAGGTCTGAGCAGCGCGCCGAGCAGCGCATCGAGCCACGCACCGAGCCGGCGCCGACGGGCAGCGGCGCCGTCGAGCTGGCGCCACGCTCGATGAGCGAGCGGCAGCGGTGGGACCACTACGCGGCCATCGTGCGCGCCAACGGCGGCGAGGTGTGCGCCGACGGCAAGCCCACGGTGCTCGGCGTCCGCGGCATGGACGTGAACGGCAACCGCCACGCGTCGACCAACAACCGCAAGTACGACGACACCTTCGTGGTGCTCACGCCCGACCACCGCGTGCTCGAGCTGCGTGGCGCCACCCACGCCGGCCAGAAGACGACGTCGCTGGTGGATCACGTCGGCCGCATCAACGCCGGCAACTACCGCGCCGTGAGCAACGGCGACCACAACGGCATGCCGAGCTTCCACGTGCGCACGCGCTCGGGCAGCGGCTCCATCCCGGGCGTGCGCGACCGAAACGACGACGGCAACTACTCGAGCACCGAGATCGAGCGCTCGCGCCAGCGCGGCGATGCGCTCACCGGCATCCTGTTCCACGTCGGCTTCGAGGGTAGCCCCAAGTCGATCGGCTGCCAGACCTTGCCGCCCGATGCCATGCGGCGCTTCATCGATCGCGTCGGCGGGCGCGGCTTCTCGTTCACGCTCGTCGACGCGTAGCGCCGCTGCGGCTCACTGTTCTTGGACGAACGCCGCGCGCACTGCCGGGTGGCGATGCACCCAGCGCGTGGCGTGCTCGAGGAAGGCCTGTGCCAGCGTCTCGGCGTCGCCGGCCTCGACGGCGCCGGTGCCGACGACGGCGGCGAAGGTGCGCAGCCGCCGGCCCACCTCTTCGCTGGTGCGCGTGTCGAGCGGCGCGCTGGTGGCGTCGGCGAACCACTGGATCACCTGCTCGACCATCTCCGCGCTCCACTGCGGCGTGGTGAACGGCGCGTAGCGCGGGTGCTTGGCGAGCCAGCGATAGGCGCGCTCGACGAAGGCCTGTGCGAGCGGCTGCGCGTCGTCGGCGATGCCGCCAAGCTCGACCCTGTCGGCGAAGCGCAAGAAGTCGACCACCCGCCGCCGGATGGCGTCCTCGTCGTACTGGGGCAAACGCTCGATCTCGTCGAACACCAGGATGGCGCGCTCGACCATGGCGCGCGTCCAGGGATGCTCGTCGTCGTCGCGGGCGCCGTCGAAGCCGGCGACGCCGGGGCCGGCCAGCCTCTCGGCGGCGGCGAGCGCTCGGGACTTCTTCCGCACCATCGAGCGGACGGTAGTGCGACCTGGGACTGCGTCGGAAGGGGTCAGCCCTGACGATCGGCGCCGGTCACGCCGAGCGGACCGACCGACAGCGTCAGGCCGGCCAGGCCGCCGGTGCGCTCGACGTAGAACTCGCCGACGGCGCCGGGCTCCCGGGCACGCCCCCCGGGGGTGAGCGCGCCGAGGGGGATCCAGGCCGTGAAGGTGAACCCATCGGCATGGCGCTCGCGCGACAGCTCGACCTTGGCGAAACGCACGCCCCGGTGATGCTCGGCCACGCCGCCGGGGGTCCAGGACAGGGTGCCGGCGCGATCGAGGCGCTCGAAGGTACGCCGGAGTACCTCGAGGCGCGCGCGCGGCAGCACCGGCTTCGCGAGCCAACGCCGCACCGCCTCGACGTCCCCCTTGGCGACGTCGACCCTGCCGCCGACGCCCCGGTGTTTGCCGCCGAGCAGCACGGCGAGTTGCGCCGAACCCTGCCCGGCGACCTTGCTCGCCGTTGGGCCCTGCTTGTCGGCACCGAGCCCGGCCAGGCGGGCGCCCGCTTGGGCGAGGTCGGCCTCGGCGGCGTCGAGCCAGGCCGAGACCTTGGCGTAGCGCGCGCGCGTCTCCTCGGGGGTGGAGCCGTGCTGCACGAGCGTGAGCACGCGAGCCCGCGCCTGTGCGACCGCATCGCGCGCTCCCGTACGACGCGCCTCGACGACCGAGGTGCCGCCGAGCTGCGTGTGCTGCGCCTCGACGAACGCGAGCAAGATGGCGCGCGCCGCCGGCGACAGCGCTTTGGCGTCCTTGCCGTCGAGGAAGCGCTGCACCGCGCCGACCTGCTCGACGTCGCGCGGGTCGAGGCCGCGCAGCGCCTGCTCGGCCGCACCCTTGGTGATGGTGCTCTTGCTGACGCTGCCCTTGGTCGAGGGGCCGACGCCGTGCTGCTCGGCTTGGCGCCGCGCGCGCTCGCCGCCCAGGAGAGCGGTGCGGAAGGCGGCGTCCGGCGAGACCTTGCGATCGGCGAGCATCGGCACCTCGGTGGCGGCCCGGCGTCGGCGCCCGGCCCTGCCCACCGTCTATCCCGACCACCCGCGCTTTGGCGCGTGTGACCGCGGCGTGGGACACACGGGTTGAATCCCAGGCGCGATGCGAGGAAGCTCGCGGCGGGGAGTACCGTCATGTCCAACAACCGCCTCTACGTCGGCAACCTGCCGTTCCAGGTCACCGACGCCGACCTCACCAACCTGTTCACGCCCTTTGGCACCGTCGCCAAGGCCAACGTCATCACCGACCGCGACACCGGCCGCTCGCGCGGCTTCGCCTTCGTCGAGATGGGCAACGCCGAGCAAGCGCAGGCCGCCATCGGCGGTCTCGACGGCAAGCCCTTCGAGGGCCGCAACCTGCAGGTGAGCGTCGCGCGCCCGCGCGAGGATCGTCCGCGCGGCGGCGGCGGCGGCGGTCGGTACTAGCGCTTCCAGGGGACGCGGCCCCTCAGCGGACCCACAGCTCGAGCTCGGTGACGGCGAGATCCTCGTCGCCCGAGCCCTGGTCTTCGCTGATGCGCACCTCGATGACGGTCGGCGCCGGCGTGGCGTTGATGCCGGTGCGCACGAACAGCTTGCCGTCGACCTTGGTGGCGTCGGCCGGCTGACAGATGAAGTCCGACCCGTCCCAGACCGGGTCGAGCGGGCCCCACGCGCGGTCGCCGCTCGGACGACAGTCCATGCCGGGCTCGTCGCAGAACAGGTCGTCGCCGACGAACGAGGGCGGCTGCGGGCCGGTGGTGCAGGGACAGTCGGAGTTGGGCTCGTCGTAGGGGTGGCCGGCGACGAAGGTGAAGATGTGCTGCCGTGGCGCCGCCGTGGTCACGCTCACGCCGTCGACGTAGTACGAGTCGATCGAGCGGCTCTGGTCGCCGTTGAAGGCGTCGCCGTCGCCGTAGACGACGGCGGTGAGCCCGCCGCGCACGTCCTGCCAGGGCACCAGCGGCGTGAAGGTGGCCGAGCGCGTGCCCGGGCCGCCGAGGTTGCCGCGGCACCCCGTGAACCCCCCGGTCGAGAGGAATTGCCAGTTGGGCGGGCAGTCGGCGGCGACAACGTCGGCGAGCTTGGCCACGCTGGTCCAGC
Organism: Deltaproteobacteria bacterium; assembly: GCA_016177705.1. Lineage (GTDB taxonomy): Bacteria > Myxococcota > UBA727 > UBA727 > VGSZ01 > JACOUT01. Next base: position 802,400 of record JACOUT010000003.1, on the reverse strand, counting down.
CGCCGCCCGCGCGCGTCATCTCACAGGCGACCACGTCGTCGACGTCGACGCCGCCGTCGCCGTCGAGGTCGTCGAGCGCGCCGTCGCCGTCGAGATCGAGCGGGTAGGAGCCGCTCGGCGTGGCCGCATCGTGGCTCAGCAGGTCCTGACAGCTCCGCGCCAGGAACGGCTCGCCTTCACCCTCACCCTCGCCTTCGCCCTCCCCCTCGCCTTCACCCTCGCCCTCACCTTCCCCTTCGCCCTCGCCCTCCCCTTCACCCTCACCCTCCCCTTCACCCTCCCCTTCGCCCTCCTCGCCCTCCCCTTCACCCTCCTCGGGCTGCACGTCGCAGAAGCCGTCGACGCAAATGGTGCGGCAGTCGCCGTCGTCGTCGCACGGCGAACCCAAGCCGACCACGTTCGGGCAGGCCGACGCCGCCAGGGCGACGCAGCAAAGCGCGACGGCGGACCAGGAGCGCACGACCGAACTATAGCCCGGCGCGCCGCGCTTCCGCCGCTCGCCCGATCCGAGGTAGGAACGCGCCGGCGGAGGCGGCGGTGAGCGACCCCCAGGATGCCGAGCTGATTATCAAGAAGGAGACGGTCGCCGTCGAGATGGCGACCTCTCACGGCGAGCTGTTGCGCGGCGAGGTGTTCCTGCGGCCCATGGGCGACGAGGACCGCGGCGAGCGCCTGCTCGACGTGCTGGCGCAGCGCTGGTTCGTGCCGCTCAAGACCGCCGAGCGCGTGGTGTTCGTCGCCACGCGCCACCTGGCCTGGGTGCGCATGGATCTGCTCGCCGCCATCGACGAGCTCGACGCCGAGGCCGAGGACAGCGAGGCCTCGTCGGTGGCGCGCGTGCTCGTGACCATGGCCGACGGCACGCGCGTCGAGGGCAGCCTGCGCTACGCGCTGCCCGCTCCCCAGAAGCGCCTGGGCGACTACCTCGAGAAGCTCGAGTCGTTCTTCCCGCTGCGCACCGACGACCACGTCTACCTGATCAGCTCGACCTGCATCCTCACCGTCGTGCCGCTCGAGGAGAAGCGCTGATGCTGCGCCCCATCGACCGCTTCATCGCCGCCGTTCGTCGAGGTGAGGGCGAGGAGATCTTGTTCGCGACCGGCCAGCCCATCCGCCTGCGCAGCGGCCAGCAGATGAAGGTGTTGCTGGCGCAGCCGGTGCGCGCCGATCAGATCCAGGCGATCCTGAAGGACGTGGTCCCGCCCGAGGTGGACCACGGCTTCACCAGCGACGGCGATGCCACCTTCACCTTCGACGCCGGCGGACCGGTGGTGGTGCACCTGCGCCGCTTCCAGGGGCGGCTCGACGCGCTGGTCAAGCCGCAGCACGGCACCGCCGCCGCGACCACGGCCGTGCCGTCGCCGGCGCCAGCGCCTTCGGTGCCGCCACCATCGGCGGGCGTGCACATGAACGTCGCCGCGCCGCTGCAAACGCCGACGCGGGTGATGGAGCCGGCGCCGCTGCCGCCGGCGGCGTTCCCTTCGCCGTCATCGCCGCAGCCGGCGCCGTCGCCGGCCGCGGCGATGGCGCCGCCGCAGCCCGTCGTCGCCGCACCCGGCGGGCGGCGGCAGATCGATCCGCTGCTGTACGCGCTGGTGCAGCACAAGGCCTCCGACCTGCACATCACCGCCCACATGCAGCCGCGCTTGCGCAAGGACGGCGACATCGGCTTCGTGCCCGGCTTCGAAGGGGTGCTCTCCTCGGACGCCATCCGCGCCATGTTGCTCGAGATCGCGCCGCTGGCCGCGCGCGAGAAGTTCGAGAAGACCAACGACGCCGACTACGCCTACGAGCTGCCGGGCCTGGCGCGCTTTCGCGTCAACGCCTTCAAGGACCGCCGCGGCGTCTCCGGCGTGCTGCGCGTGATCCCGTCGAAGATCCTCACCTTCGAAGACCTCAAGCTGCCGAACGTGACCAAGGACTTCTGCTCCTTGCACAAGGGGCTCGTCGTCGTCACCGGGCCGACCGGCTCCGGCAAGTCGACGACGCTGGCGGCCATGGTCGACTGGATCAACCGCTCGCGCACCGATCACATCATCACCATCGAGGATCCGGTCGAGTTCGTGCACGAGACCAAGAGCTGCCTGGTCAACCAGCGCGAGGTACACGTCGACACGCAGAGCTTCGCCGCCGCGCTGCGCGCCGCGCTGCGCGAAGACCCCGACATCGTGCTGGTCGGCGAGATGCGCGACCTCGAGACCGTCGGCATCGCCATCGAGACCGCGGAGACCGGTCACCTGGTGTTCGGCACGCTGCACACCACCACCGCCGTCAGCACCATCGACCGCATCATCGACCAGTTCCCGACGGACCGGCAGGAGCAGGTGCGCATGATGCTCTCCGAGTCGCTCAAGGGCGTGATCGCGCAGACCCTGTGCAAGAAGATCGGCGGCGGACGCGTGGCCGCTCTCGAGATCCTGGTGTGCAACGTCGCCGTGGCCAACCTGATCCGCGAGGGCAAGACCTTCCAGATCCCGAGCATGATGCAGACGCAGAAGTCGCTCGGCATGCAGACGCTCAACGACGCGCTGTTCGCGTTGGTCAAGGACGGCGTGGTCGCGCCCGACGACGCCTTCGCCAAGTCGGTCGACCGCACCAGCTTCAAGATGATGCTCGACAAGGCCAACATCAAGCTGGCAGGCCACTGATGCGCATGCCTGTCGCCCTGGCGCTGATGGCGGCGCCGCTGGTCGCCTCCGCATGCGCCACGGCGCGGCTCGACGACCCGCCGCTCGCGCTCGAGCTGGTGGTGGTGGGCCTGCGCCCGGACGAGCGCGCCGAGTTGAGGGAGCGCCTGTGCGCCGTCGAGGGCGTCAGCGACTGCAAGATGGTCGAGGAGGCGCCGCCGACGTCGACGCCGAGCAAGAAGAAGAAAAAGGGGAAGGACGACGAGCCGCCGCCGCCGCCGCCGCCCTCGCGCGAGGCGCGCTACACCTTCGGCTATCGCGGCTCGCTCGGCGAGCTGCGCTGGCACATCCGCGAGCTGCCGCACCCCGGGCTCGAAGCGCAGCGCGCCGAGGTGCGGCTGTCCTATCGCGGCTTCGACAACAAGGCGCCGAGCATCGAGGTGCTCGAGCCCGCGCCGAACACCGTGGTCACCGAGCCGGTGGTCAACGTGACCGTGCGCATCCCCGACGTCGACACCGCGGCGGTCGACATCGGTGAGGAGGACGGCAAGAAGGACGGCGACTACTACCGCGCCGCCGTGCGCGAGCTGCCCGAGGGTGAGAGCACCATCACGGTCAAGGCCACCGACAAGGCCGGCAACGCCGCCACCGCCGACATCACGGTGACGCTCGACACCACGCCGCCCGAGCTGGAGGTGGAGGTGCAGGTGCCGAGCTATGACAAGGCGGTCGTGCGCGGCAAGGTGAAGGACGCCATGAAACTGACCATCGACGGGCGCGAGGTGCCGGTCGACATGTTCGGCAACTTCCAGAAGGAGGTCGCCGTCGATCCCGACACCAGCTACACCGAGGTCATCGCCGTCGACGCGCATGCCAACGTGCGCAAGATCCGGCGCAGCGCCAAGATCGCCTCGCCGCTGTCGGCCGACAGCAAGTAGCCCGCGGAGCAACCGCGGGGCGACCGCTTGCACGGTTCTGGTACCTTCCTGGTCATGCTTCGAATCATGCTTCGGGTCATGCTGCGGACAATGCTGCGGACCATGCTTCGGACAATGCTGCGGCTCGTGCTTCGCCCCTTCGCCGTCGGCGTCGGCATGTTTGGCCTGGCGATCAATGCCGGCTGCGACGACCCCTGCCTCACGCAGCCAAGCCCGACGGTGGAGATCGGACGCCTGGTTGGCGCCGCGGGCTTCGAGCCCTTCGAGGACGGCGACGAGGTGCAGCTCGGCTTCGCGCCACAGGGAGGCAGCGGCGTGTTTGCGACGCTGCGCACCATGGGCATGTCAGCGCACGAGCAGATGATCATCTTCCCGCGCACGGTCACGACCCAGTTGGTCATCGAGGGCGTGGACGGCAGCGGCGCCGTCGAGGTGATGGGCGACTTCCAGTTGACGCCGAGCATCTACTGCGTCGACAACGCCTTTGGCCTCGTCACCAACGCCGTCTTCGGTGTCGACCCAGCGCTCTACGACTCGGAGGAGAGCGTGGCCGGGCGTGCCGTGACCCTCAAGGTCGACGTCGAGGACGAAAACGGCGCGCGCGCCTCGGCGTCCGCCGACGTGGTGTTCGCGAGCATGCAGTGAAGCGCCGCGCGCTCCTTATCGGCTGCACGCTCGTCGCATGCGCTGCTTGTGATCAGTGCGTGCCGACGCCCGAGGCGGGCTGGACCATGGTGCGCGAGAGCGAGGCAGGCGCGCTCTTGTCGATCAGGGCCAAGGACGGTGCGGTCTGGGCCGTGGGCGGTGATCCCGACGGTGTCGACGGTCCGTTGCCGGGCACGCTGCTGGTCGACGACGACCCGACCGACGAGGACGACTTCATCAGCTACGACACCGCGCTGCAGGGCGATTTCTGGTGGGTCGATCCGGTGAGCGCCGAGGTCGCGTACTTCGGCGGCAGCTACGGGCGCGTCGCCCGCGTCGACATCTCGAGCGGCGCCGCGGTGGTCGAGGAGCTGACCACGCCGGCGTCGGGGCAAGGTGACGACACCGTCATCGTCTTTGGCGTGCTCGCCGTCGGCGACGACGTGTGGGCCGCGGGCGGCCGTCTCGGCGGCCTCGCCGACGGCTTCCTCTGGCGCTCGCAGCAGGGCGGCGCCCTGGAGGCAGTGACCTTGCCGACCGCCGCGACCAACTACGTGCTGTGGAAGGCGGCCGCGCGCACGCCTGACGACGTGTGGTTCGTCGGCACCAAGGGGCTCACCTTCCACTGGGACGGCGCCACCATGACCGAGCTCGCGGTCGACGAGGGCGCGTCGCTGTTCACCGTGGCGCTCGACGACGAGGGCGCGGTGGCCGTGGGCGGACCGAACGCCGGCCGCATCATCAGCCGCGGCCTCGACGACGATGCGCCGTGGCAGGACACGACGCCAGCGACCGAGCTGCTGCCCGCCTTGTTCGGCGTGCACCTGCGCGGCGGCGACGGCATGATCGTGGGCCAGAGCGGCATGCTGCTGACGCGCAAGGACGGCGTCTTCTCGCCCGAGCAATTCCCCTTCAACATGTTCGTCACGCTGCATTCGTGCTTCCTCGGCGACGACGGCTACGCCTGGGCGGTGGGCGGCTCCATCTCCGGGCTGCCGCTCACCGGCGGCGTGCTGTTGCGCCGTTCGCCCTGAGGTCTGCTGCTGACAGGCGTCGACGCCGCAGATTTCCGTCGATTGGCACGTGCGTGCAGGGCGCAGCGCGCGCCGTGGCGCCGTCGCGGGCGCGTCGGTGACGCGCGGCACGCGCCTTGCGTGCCGCGAGGCCATGCGCATCACCTTGCTCGCTCCCACCGTGCTCGCTGTCGCCCTGTGTGCCCTCGCCGCCTGCGGCGCCGATCCCGTCGGCGAGCTGCCGAGCGTGGCCGCCACCGTCAAGGACGCCATCACCGATCCCAAGCGACCCGGCCCCGACGACGGCTCGCTCGAGTACCGCGTGTTCCAGCTCGAGGACGCCGCGCTCGACGGCGACGTCAGCGCCGCGAGCTGCGACGCCGTCGACGCCGAGCTGGCCCAGGTGTGCGCCGACCTCTATGCGGAGGGCACGGTGGCCTCGTGCGGCTACACCACCTCGTTCTTCTACGCGCATGTGACGCCGCGCTGCGCGGTGCGCTTCGAGAGCTGGCGGCAGAGCGACACCGGCCCGATCCACGACGTGCACGTGCTCGACTTCGCCGGCACGCCGCTCGAGGGCCCCGTACCCGGCTGCGGTAACGGCGTGCTCGACGAAGCCGAGGCGTGCGACGACGGCAACCACGAGGCGTGGGACGGCTGCGACGCCAACTGCAACCAGGAGGAGTTCCAGGGCTGCGAGCACGTCATCGAGGACGTCTATCAGCGCGCCGGCGTGGCGCGCGTCGCCGCCGACGAGTGGGACGGCCCGCGCAGCCACCTGATGGTCAACCACGGCGCGAGCGCGCTGCGACCGCTCGACGAGCCCGAGTGCACCGAGGCCATCCGCGCCGCCGACGAGGTGTGCCAGGAGCTGATGACGCAGATGCCGTTCGTCTCGTACTGCCAGCCCGCGGGGCAGTTCCACCAAGAGGCGAGCGAGCCGGTGTGCTCCATCCGCCTGCAGGTGTGGTTCGATCAGCTCGACTACCAGACGGGCGTGTTCACGACGAGCTTGCCGGGGTTGCTGGCGTTCACGATCCGGTAGAAGAGGCGCGGGTGACGCGCCCGCCGAGGCGGGGCTCGCCGGCGCGCCGGTGTGACGCGGCCCTCGGGCTCGTGCAGTGGCGCAGGGCGTTCGTGAACATCGCAGCGGTCTGCGGCCGCTGACACACCGGTGCTTCTGGCGAGCCCCGCCCCGTTGGGCGCTTCGCGGGACTGCGTGGCCGACCCACCGGACCATGCGGCACTGGCTCCAACCGTGTGGTGACCTTGGTAGCTTTGGTTTGCCATGTGGAGCTGCACGGGGTCGCCTCGTCCTAGCCTCGCCGCCAGGCGCGCCACCCGCGTGGGCGGTGTCGCATGAGGCGCGCGGTCGCCGTCGTGGGGGTCGCCGCGTTGGCGCTGGTGCTCGCCGCGTGGCTCGGCTTCATCGAGTGGGCGCATCAGCGGACCGGCCACTCGCGCTGGGCGATCGCGCGCGCGCCGTTCGGCGCCGTGACGGGTTGCGGCGCCGACGACGACGTGAAGCGCATCTGTGCGTTCGCCGAGCTGGCGCTCGCGCGCACGCTGCGAGGCGAGCCGCTGACCGAGGACACCTGGCAGAGCACCGAAGAGATGTGCAACCCGGGCATGATGACCGTGTTCTCCGCGGTCGCATCGGTCAGCCCGAAGGACAAGTACCGGATGCTCCAGCAGGGCGCTGCGGAGGTCGGTGCCACGCTGCGCTGCGATGCGCTCGAGCGCTTGTGGGCACTGCCGATCCCCGAGGACGCCATGGGCGACGCCGGATCCACGCCATAACACCGTAGCGACGCCGATCCCGTCCGGCTTCGCCGGCGGGAGCGGCGGGCACGAGCCCGCGCCCCGGCGCGGCACGGGCCCTGCCAACCCGATTGGGCAACGACAGCGCCGTCGCTGCCGCGCGCGAAAGGCGCGCGCGGCGCAGAACGCCGCAAGCGCTACCAAGGGGTGTGGGGGGTGATGGGGGGCGAGTGGGCGGAGCCCCTCGCCCCCCTCGTCATCGCTGCGCGCCCGCCTTGCGGGCGCACGCAGTGATGACAAGAGCTGGCGGACAGCGAGGGATTCGAACCCCCGATACCCTTGCGGGTACTCCTGATTTCGAGTCAGGTGCCTTCAGCCACTCGGCCAGCTGTCCGCTGTCTACGGTAGCCATGGCCTGCAGCGTCGTCAACGCGGGCGTCGACGCCCGGCGAAAGATCCGCTAGAGCACGCGGTGTCCCGGCGGTGCCTGTGGAGAGATGGCCGAGTGGCTGAAGGCACGCGACTGGAAATCGCGTAGGCGGGAAACCGTCTCGAGGGTTCGAATCCCTCTCTCTCCGCCACCTTCAAAAGCACCTGTCCCGGAGGGTAACCGTGGCCAACGATCGCGCGCCCCAGCCTCCCCCGCCTAGCTTCGGCTGCCTCGCCGGCGCCCTCCTGGTCGCCCTGCTCAGCCTGCCGACCGCCTCGTGCGACGCGCTGCTCGCCGCCGGCGACTGCGCGCAAGACAGCGACTGCCTCGGCAACGACGTGTGCGTCGACGGCGAGTGCGTCGAGTGTGAGAACGACGCCGACTGCGACGATGACGAGGAGTGCGACGACGGCGACTGCGAGCGCATCGGCGCTGGTGAGGGCGAGGGCGAGGGCGAGGGTGAAGGTGAGGGTGAGGGTGAGGGTGAGGGTGAGGGCGAGGGTGAGGGCGAAGGTGAAGGCGACTGCGTGCCGGGCTGCGAGAGCGTCTCGAGCGAACGCACGTGCAACGCCGCCGGCGATCCGGTCATCGTCCCCTGCGCCGCCAACGAGGCCTGCACCGCCTCCATCTGCGAGATCGTGCAAGGGCAGGAGTACACCGGCACCGCCGAGGCGGGCGTGGTGTGCGACGCCACCACCTGCGTCGATCCCACCTCGGTCTGCTGCGTCAGCGCCACCTCGGGCTTCATCGGCACCTGCATCGCGCCGGGCGATACCTGCGCCGGCGGCTTCATCAACGTGCCGGTCGCCTGCGACGGGGCCGAGGACTGCGGTGGTACCGAAGAGTGCTGCTTGGACGGCGACACGCTGTCGACGAGCTGTGTTGCCGCCGGCGCCTGCGTGCAGACCGGGCAGACCGACGCAGTGGTGTGCGTAGGCACCGGCGACTGCAACACCGACGAGCTGTGCTGCGCCGTGGCCGACATGGGCCTGCCGGTGGACCTTGGCACGTGCAGCCCGGCCGCCAACGCCTGCTCGTCTGGCTGAGCGGCCGCGCGGCGGGCGTCGCGGCGGTGCTACGCTGCCCTGCCATGAAGCACTCGGTTCCGCACGACCTGCCGTTGCCGCTCGCGAAGAAGGCCGCCGACGCCGCGCTGCAGTCCTACAAGGCGCGCTTCGCCGAATACGATCCGCAGATCGCCTGGGTCTCGGAGCGGCTCGCCGAGGTCACCTTCCGCGTCAAGGGCCTGTCGATGAAGGGCAGCTTCGAGATCGGCGACACCGCGATCGACATGGACATGGAGGTGCCGCTGCTGTTGCGGCCCTTCAAGAACAAGGCGCTCGAGGTGATCGAGCAGCAGATCACGCAGTGGATCGACAAGGCGCGCAAGGGCGAGCTGAGCTGACCGTCAGACGACGGGCGCCTTCTTGGTCTCGAGCCAGCTTCGTCCCATCTCGAACGCGATGGGCAAGACCGAGACGAAGATGATGCCGATGACCACCAGCTCGAAGTGCTTCTTGACGAACGGCAGCTCGCCGAACAGGTAGCCGGCGAGCGAGCAGATACCCACCCACGCGATGCCGCCGACCACGCTGAAGCCAACGAAGCGTCGGTAGCGCATGCTGCCGACGCCGGCGACGAAGGGGGCAAACGTGCGCACGATGGGCACGAAGCGCGCGAGGATGACGGTCTTGCCGCCGTAGCGCTGGTAGAAGCGCTGCGTCTTCTCGAGGTGCGACTTCTTGATGAAGCGGATGCGCTCCTTCTCGAGGAACCCCGGCCCGACCGCGTGCCCGATCCAGTAGTTGGTCTGGTCGCCCGCGATGGCGGCCGTGACGAGCAGCGGCACCAAGATCGCGATGTCCATGCCGCCCTGCTCGACGCCGCCGAGCGTGCAAAGCGCCCCCGCGGCGAACAACAGCGAGTCGCCGGGGAGGAACGGCGTCACCACCAGGCCGGTCTCGCAGAAGATCACCAGGAACAGGATGCCGTACACCCAAGTGCCATAGTCGGCGACCAGGCCCACCAGGTGCTTGTCGACGTGGAGGAAGACGTCGAGCGCTTGCCGGATCAGCTCCATGGCGCGGGTGTAGCAGATGCCGCGGCGCTGTCATCGTCCGTGCTGTAGCGAGCGCCCGTGTTGCCGCTGGGGCCGGCGGTGGTACCAGGGACGTCATGCACGCCGTCACGTTCATGGTGGCCGCTCTCTGCGTGCTCGCCATCGGCTACCGCTACTACTCCGCCTTCCTGGCGGCCAAGGTGCTGGTGCTCGACGACGCGCGGCGCACGCCGGCGCACGCGCTCGCCGACGGCAGCAACTACCACGCGACCAACAAGTGGGTGCTGTTCGGCCACCACTTCGCCGCCATCACCGGCGCCGGACCCCTGATCGGCCCCGTCCTGGCCGCGCAGTTCGGCTTCTTGCCCGGCTACCTGTGGATCCTGGTCGGCGTGGTCTTGGGCGGCGCGGTGCACGACTTCGTCATCATGACGGCGAGCGTGCGCAGGAACGGCAAGTCGCTCGCCGAGATCGCGCGCGCCGAGCTCGGCCCGGTGGTCGGCGCCATCACCAGCTTGGCCATCCTGTTCATCGTCGTCATCGCGCTCGCCGGCCTCGGCAAGGTGGTGGTGGGCGCGCTCGCCGAGAGCGGCTGGGGCGTGTTCGCCATCGGCGTCTCCATCCCGCTCGCGCTCCTGATGGGGCTGCACATCTACCGCGTGCGCGGTGGCTCGGTGCGCGGCGTGCGCGAGGCGAGCGTGGTCGGCGTGGTGGTGTTGCTGGCCGCGGTGGTGTTCGGCCGCGAGGTCGCCGAGAGCGGCGTGGGCCATTGGCTGCGCCTCGACGATAGCCAGATCACGATCGCCATCGCCATCTACGGCTTCGTCGCCAGCGTGCTGCCGGTGTGGCTGTTATTGTGCCCGCGCGACTACCTGTCGAGCTACCTGAAGCTCGGCACCATCTTCTTGCTGGTGGCCGGCCTCATCGTCGTCAACCCCGCCATCGAGATGCCGCTCGTGAACGCGGTGACCGCCGACGGCGTGCGCGTCGGTGCCGACATGTTCCTGCCCGTGGTCAAGGGCTCGCTCTTCCCCTTCGTGTTCATCACCATCGCCTGCGGCGCCATCTCCGGCTTCCACGCGCTGGTGGCGAGCGGCACCACGCCGAAGATGATCGATCGCGAGCCGCACTGCCGCATGATCGGCTACGGCGCCATGCTGATGGAGGGTCTGGTCGGCATCACCGCGCTGGTGGCGGCGGCCGCGCTGCCGCCCGCCGACTACTTCGCCATCAACACCGATCCCAAGGTCGCCGTGGTCGCGGTCGAGCGGCAGCCAGGTGCCCCGCCGGTCGGCTTCGTTGCCGACGCCGCGGCGCTCGCCGTCGTCGACGGCGCGCTCTCCGCACACGACCGCAAGCTGCTCGGCTTGGCAGAGGGGGCGCGCCTCGACTCGCTGGCCGGGCGCGAGCTGAAGCTGTCGCAGGTGCTGCGGCTGTCGAACGGTGCGCTCGCCGCCGCCGGCTTCCACGTCGAGCCGAGCGCGCTGCACGCCGACGAGCTGCCCGCGGCCGACTTCGCGCGCCTCGGCGTCAAGGTGGAAGACCTGCCCATGCTGTCGGCTGCCTCCGACGAGGTAGTGGCGGCGCGCACCGGCGGTGCCGTCTCGCTGGCGATCGGCATGGCGCGCGTGTTTGCGGGCCTGCCCGGCATGAAGGGCCTGCTCGCCTACTGGTACCACTTCGCCATCATGTTCGAGGCGCTGTTCATCCTCACCACCATCGACACCGGCACGAGGGTGGGGCGCTTCTTGTTGCAGGAGGCGCTCGGGCGCGTCTGGCCGCGCTGGGGGAACACGGCGTGGCTGCCGGGCGCGCTCGTCACCAGTGCGCTCATCGTCATCGCGTTTTCCTACTTCATCCTGACCGGCTCGATCGCCACCATCTGGCCGATGTTCGGTATCGCCAACCAGTTGTTGGCGTCGGTGGCGCTCGTGGTCGGCACCACCGTGCTGCTGCGTGAGGCCCCGCGCAAGCGCTACGCGCTGGTCACGCTGCTGCCGCTCGTGTTCGTCGGCGGCACCACCTTGACCGCTGGCGTGCGCGCCATCCGCGAGATCTACCTACCGCTGGCGCGCTCGGCCGATCCGACCTTGGCGAGGAACGGCGCCATCCAGAGCGGTGTCACCGCGATCTTGATCGCGTGCGTCGTCGTCATCCTGGTGGCGGCCACGCGCCAGTGGGCGATCATCGTGCGAGCACGCACCGCGGAGCGCGCTGCCGAGCGCGCGCCCGTGTAGCGCGAGCGCTACGGGCAGGTGTCCGGCACGCCGTCGACGACGACCATGGTCGGCGCCGGGAAGCTCCAGCCCTCGGCCGAAAACGCCGCGCAGCTCGGCCGACTGCCAAGGTCCGAGAGATCGCGCGCGCGCACCAGCAGTGCGCCGGGGCGTGGCTCGTTGGCGCTGCCATCGCGGTTGCCCACCGAGCACGCGCCCTCCTCGCCGCCGAAGCCGAGGAACGACTCGTTGCTGTCGCAGTTGCCGTTGTTGTCGCCAATCAGGCCGACGTGGACGCGCTCGTCGTTGCCGAGGTTGAAGCCCACGCGTCGGCACGCGCTCTCGGACGACGCGAACGAAAACAGCGTGAGCCAGTCCGCGGCGACGGCATCGCCGTCCGTGTAGCCGTCTTCTTGCAGCAGGTCGAACATGCTCGGGAAGGTGCGCGTGTGGCTGACGATGGGCGAGTACAAGGGCGCGCCGTCGACCAGCATGACGATCGCCTCACGCGCCGGTGACGCGAAGTAGCTCTCGAAGCGCGCGTCGCTCGCGTCGGTCGGATCGGTGACGCCGATGGTGCCGGTGGTGTCGAGCTGGTCCCACTGCCCGTCGGCATAGTCGAACATGGCGGAGTTGCCGGCCGCCGCGCGCAGCACGAGCGTGAAGCCGCCACGACCCATGTCGCAGTGGGCCGGGTAGCTGCCCCTGCCGGCGAGCCAGTAGGTGCCGTCGCCAAAGCCGGGGAAGCGCGCGTGCACGCGCCAGCAGTCCGGCTGCGGCAGCTCGACCGTTAACGGCAACGTGCCGACGAGGACGCCGTCGTTGCTGACCTCGAGCTCGACCATGCCGACGAAGTCGGAGATGGGCGCCACCGTCAACGCGAAGCTGGCGCCACCGCTCACCGGCGTCCGTTGCCCCACCGTCACATCGACACCGAAGGCCGCGTCGACCGTGACGGTACCGACGCCGGCGGCGCGCAGCACCGTCAGGGTGACGACGCGGGTAGCGTGAAAGTACGTGCGCGCGCCCGGCGCGATCGTGATCGCCGGGTCGCCCTCGCCCTCTCCCTCGCCTTCGCCCTCACCTTCACCCTCGCCCTCGCCTTCGCCCTCACCTTCACCCTCACCCTCACCCTCGCCCTCACCTTCGCCCTCGCCTTCACCTTCGTTGGGGCCGTCGCCGTCGAGGTCGCAGATGCCGTCGTAGCAGCGTGTGGCATCGGGGCAGTCGGCGTCCGCGCGACAGAACAAGCCAGCCGGCGGGATCACGCAGGAGGCGATCGCGCACGCCGCTGCGATCGCGATCACACCTGCGCGCAGCACTACGAGAACCACGTCGACGAAGCGCACCACCACAGCCTACCACTGTCGGCACTTCTCGCTTCTGCTCGCGCCGGAAGTGTGGCATAGGCGGCCGTCCGCGACCGCAGCTCTGCGGCCGCACGAGGAGTCCGCATGCGGAGACTCGCAGGCTTTGCCGGTCGCTCTCTCACCACGGCCGCCGTCGTTGCCGTTGGCGTGCTGTGCGCTGCGCCCGGCGCCGCCCAGGACGCGCCCGCGGGCGGCATCCGCCCCGAGGAGCCCTTCCAGGAGCTGCCCATGCTCACCTGGCAGGAAGAGATGGAGCTGCAGTCCACCGTGCGGCAGGTGATCTTCAACTGCTACCTGCCGCTGCTCGCGCGCCCCACCGACTACCGGGGCGTGCACGAAGACTCGATCCCCAATCAAGTGGGCGACTGGGACTGGCAGCGCGGCGACGTCAGGAACGAGCTGAAGCGTCGCCAGGATGTCGTCGATCGCCAGCGCCGCGGTCACGCCGCGTTGCCCGACGCCGAGGTCAATCATCTGCGGCAGCGCTCGGTGGTGTTTCGCCCCGAGCAGCTCGAGCCGCTCTTGACCACCATGCCGCGCTTCGAGGATCTGGCGGTCAACCTGCGCCGCGTGCAGCCGCTCGGCGGCGAGGTGTTTCGCGTCGACTTCGACGTCACCAGCAAGAGCAATGGCGCGGTCGAGACCACCAAGTTCGACTCGGTCGACCTGGTGCGCCAGGGCGGCATCTGGCTGTTGCCCACGCGCGTGCTGTTCGAGATCGCACCGCTCGCGCGCGCGCAGGCGGCGGTGGTGCCCGGCGCGCCCATCGATCCCATCGCCACCGCCAACAACTTCATCGCCATCGCGCAGAACACGCTCAACGACGTGCTGCCCTTCGACATCCCGCAGCTACCGCGCATCCCCACCGGCGGCTGACCCGCCACCGCTTCGACCGCTCGTCCGTCCCCGTCCCGCGACTCGCACTACGCGACTCCCCATTCTGCGACCCCGAGGAACTGCAATGCTTCGCCGCTTCTCCGCCGCCGCCGTCTTGTCCCTGATCGTCGCCGCCGTGGCCGGCTGCTCGCCCGCCGCGCTGCTCAACATGATCCCCATCCCGATCCCGGGCATCACCGGCGGCGAGCCGTCGCCGGCGGGCGAGGAGATCCAGCTCCTCTACGCCAAGGGCGTCCGCTCGATGATGCCGGACCCGATCAAGGACCTGAAGATCGCGCCTACCGAGCGCGTGTGGGTGGTCAACAAGAACGGCGGCACCAACGCCGACTCGTCGGTGGACGCGCTCACCTATGACGCCATCATCGACGTGCTGCGCAGCAAGGGCGTCTCCGAGGTGGTGGCGCGCGACGACGACATGATGCGCTCGCTCTACGTCGAGTACACCGAGAGCGCCAAGCTGGCGGCGCGCGCCGACAGCCTGGCGCGCGACGGCAAGATCCAGCCGGCCGATGTCATCGTCACCTACCGCCTGATGCGCCTGAACACGCGTCAGCCCGGCTACATCATCCTCGGCCTGCGCTTTATCGTCGGCGCGCTCATCGGCCTGGTCGCCGACGCGCAGCCGAACATGTCGGACGGCATCCGTCTGGTGCTCCACCTCGAGGCCATCGACGTCAAGACCGGCACGACGCGCGCCACACGTATCGCCGAACACGTCGAGCGGCAGCCCGATTGGTACGCCGCCGACTACGTGTTCGGCGACTACAACGGCCACTGACGCGCGCACGTCGATTGCGCGTGAGGAGCCACGGCACGGTGCGGCAGCACCGGGTCGTGGCTTCTTCGTTTTGGTGGCCGATGCCTAGCGGTTTCGCGTGCGCTTCTTGCTAGGGTTGCCGCATGTCGGAGCGTCGCCTACGCCTGGGGGAGCTGCTCTTGTCGCGCGGCATCTGCTCGCGCGAGCGGCTGCGCGAGGCGTGGGAGCAGCGCGTGGTGTTCGGCGATCGGCTGGGCACCAACCTGCTCGCGGTCGGTGCCATCGACGAGCGCACGCTGGCGCAGGCGCTCGGCCACCAGCTCGGCGTCCACTCGGGCCACGGCAAGGTGCTCAAGGTCGACCCGGCCGCCATCGCGTTGCTGCCGAAGACCATCGCCGAACGGCGCTTCGTGGTGCCGCATCACGTGCAGGACCGCAAAGTGTTCCTGTTGATGCGCGACCCGCTCGACGCCTTCGCCATCGACGACGTGCGCTTCGCCACTGGCCTCGGCGTCATGCCCATCCTGGTGTGCGAGGCGCGCATGTGGCAGCTCCTCGAGACGCACTACGGCCTGCGCCCGAGCCTGCGCCCCGTGCCGCTCGACGGCGAGGCGCTGCGCCCACGCCGCGCCACCGATGAGCAGACCAGCCCCGCCAAGGACAGCCCCGAGCTGACGAGCGAGGAGGACTTCCAGTCGCTCTACGCCGGCCTGCACGACGGCTCGCTGCACAGCATCCCGCTGCCCGTGGTGTCGGCAGAGGTGCCGGCGGAGGCGCCCAGGTCGGCGCCGCCGCCGCCCAACGTCGCACCCGTGCCCGAGCTCAAGCCGGCCTTCGTGCCCACGACGCCGGCGCGCCCGGCCGCCTTCGCCAAGGGGGCCGACGACTCGTTCCTGGCGCCGCCTAAGACCGGCGCCGAGGAAGGCGAGTGGCGCGACGTCATCGAGAACACCAACCCGATGCTGGCGTTGCCGCGGCTGCCGCAGTCCGAGGAGAGCGCCTACCCGCTGGTCGAGCTGGTGGAGACCGATGTCACGCAGCCGAGTGTGCGCCGGCAGCCGACGCTCGACTTCGCCATCGACGTCGGCGACATCATCGACGACAGCCCGCTGTCGTTCGCCGAGGCGAGCCGGCTGCTCTCCGCCGCCGCCGACCGCACCGCCATCGCGCGCGTGGTGCTTCGCGCGGCGCGCAGCCGCTTCGCGCGCGCGTGCTTGCTGTCGGTCTACCCCGACCGCTTCGTCGGCTGGATGGGCCTGGGCGAGGGCTTCGAGACCGAGCGGCTGCGCGGGCTCGTGCTGGAGCGGAACGCGCGCAGCGTGTTCTCGCTGGTGGCCGACTCTCGCTCTTACTACCTCGGTCCGCTCACCAAGCTGCCGGCGCACGGCGTCTGGGTGAAGGCGACCGGCAGGAAGATCCCCAAGAGCCTGGCGGTCATCCCCATCCTGGTGCGTGGCCGGCCGGTCAACCTGCTGGTGGTCGACGAGGGCCACGACCGTCACGTCTCACCGGACGTCGGCGAGGTGTTGATCCTGGCGCAGCAGATCGCCGGCACCTATGAGACCTTGATCGCGACGCTGTAGGCACGATCGGCGAGCGCGATCAGCGCGCTGGGCTCCACGAGGCGTGATCGAGCAGCCCGCGCAGCCGTTGATCGGCGCCCTGCTGCTCGGCGAACGGCACCACCGAGGTCACCAGGTGCAGCGCGCGCGCGTCGCGGCCGGGCAAGGCGTAGTTGATGGTGGCGAGGTCGCCCGGCGCCGCTTGGAGGAAGCGCACCACCGACAGCTCCCCCTGCGCGATGCGCTCGACCACGCCGCCGTTCTTGGTCACGGTCTCCTCGAGCCGCTTGACGAAGCCGTCGAGCGCCGCCCGGTCTGGCACCGCCACGGCGAACACGCGCGCCACCTGTCCGCCATCGTGGCGCCACTCGGAGACGCAGCCGTCCTCGGGCCGCACCTCGGTGCAGGGGCCGTCCGCCTTGCTCCAGCCGGCGGCGCCGACGAACACCACCGTCTCGCCGGCGGGCGCGGCGGCGCGACGCTGGTCGCCGGTGCGACGCAGCACGGTGAGCGCGATCAGGATGGCGGGCGTGGCGAGCACGATCACCATCGCGGTCGCCAGGATGCGCTTGCGCTGCGGCGTCACGGGTGCTCCAGGGAATCGGGGTCGGCTCAGCGGGCGGTGGGAGGAAAGGCGGCCGCAACGTCGTGCGTGAGCGCCGCCGTACAGCTCTGCTCACCGTCGGTGCCGGTGCAGTCAACGACGTAGTCGGCGCGCTCGCCACAGCCGCTCGCCTCGTAGGCCGCGCGCGTCACCGGCATGCCGGTGGCGACGTCGATCAGCACGCGCTCGTGCGGCAAGCGCGTCAAGCGGATCTCGTGCTTCGAGCAAGCGAGGTCGAAGACCGCCTTGGCCATAATCGCCCGGTGCGCGCCCACGCTCGCGCCGGCGACGGTGGCGCACGAGCAGGCGAGCAGCAGCAGCGCAGCGGCGCCTCTCATGGAGCCCCCGGATCACCGTCGGTGGCGGCCGGCTTCTTCGGCTTGTTGACGTCGAGCGTCTCGTCGACCTCGCGCTGCACCACGCAGACGCCGCGGATGCACTCGACCGCGTAGGTCGCGTAGCCGCCGCAGCCCTTGGCCGAAAACGAGCCGCGCTCGATGGTCTGCTTTTGGCCCTGCACCTTCTTGAGCGGGCGAAGCTGCACGATGTGCAGGCTGGCGTGGTCACACACCAAATCGCCGGTGGCCTGGTTGCGGACCTGGTCTTTAATCGCCGCGACCGGCGTGGCGCACCCGACCACCAGCATGGCCATGACGGCGAGGCCACCGATTCGACCGGTCGTCTGCGCAGCGCGCGTCCCGCGCTCTCGTTCGTCCGTGCTCATCGCCCGTCGGCCCCCCACTCGTAGTCCACCACCCGGTCCGGCGCCCACTCTACCTCAGCGCCGCGCTGGCACGGCACGCCCGATCACCTGCTCGCGCGCCGCCTGGAGCAGCGGGCCGGCGCCGAGGTCGAGCGCGAGCTGCACGCCGTCGACGGACTCGACCCGGGCTAGCTGCTCCGTGCCCTCGCGCGTCACCACGACCAGCTCGCCCGGGGCCAGCGTGCTCGGATCGAAGCCGCGGCGCACCACCACGAAGGCCGCCGGCGGGTCGAGCTGCAGGCGCGGCAACTGTTGCGTCACGGCCACCACCGTGACGACGCGCGCCCTAACCTGGCGCGCCGCCAGTGAGGCGCCAGCGTGTGTGACCAGCACGAAGCCGAACAACCACCAGGGGTGGCGCCAGGCCGGGCGGCGCCCCGGCGTGGGCGGCGCCACCACGGCAGCGAGCACGCCGAAGACCAGCGCCGGCACCCAGACGGCGAGCGCGGCGGCTTTGATTAGGTCGGGCAGGCGCGAGGCGTCGAGGCCGCGCTCGACCACCACCAGCGGCACGACCACGGCGGCGCCGAGGTAGGCAGCGGCGACGCCGAGCGCCAGCCGCCAGCGGCCCGCGTAGCAGAGCCCCGCGCCGGGCGCGAGCAGGCCGCACAGCGCGGCCAACAGCGGGCTCGGCTTGGTCGCCTCGGTCACGCCCGGACCGTGCCGATCGACGTCGCCAGCGTCAACCGCCAGCATCAAGCAGACGCGTCACTCGGTGCGCGAGAAGAAGCGCGCCACCCGCGCCCAGGTGTCCTCGACGTCGGCGGCGTCGATGCCGGCGACCGCACCGAGCGCATGGCCCGCCTGCTCGCCGCGCTCGCTCGCTTGGTGCCACTCCCACAGGGCGCCCAGGCGGCAGAACAGCAGGCGGCAGTCGACGTCGTCGAGTACGCGCTGCCAGGCGGTGACGGCACCCTCGCGCCAACGCGGCGCCGGCTCTTCGATCCAGCAGGGAGCGAGGTACTTGAGCTTGCTCTTCTTCAGCCCCACCACCCGGTACCCCTCGAGGGCGGGTGAGTAGGGAAAGACGCGGCAGTTGAAGGGCCGCAGCTCGCGCAACGGCTCACAGGCGCAGGCCCGCTCGGCCGGCTCGTCGAGGCTCTCGAAGAAGTACAGGTCCTTGAAGGCGAGCGGCGCGTCGCCGCGCGCGCGCATCGCTTCCTCGAGGAACGCACGCTCGCCCGGCAAGAGGTACTTGGTGGTGTTGCCCGGCCGGCAGCAGAACTTGTCGCAGCGCACGCCGCAGTCGACGGCCCGCCCCTGGTCGTCGAGCGTCTGCCCCTGGTCGAGCAAGGCGTAGATGGCATGGAGATCGTCGGCGGTGAGCACGCACCCCGAGCCTAGCCGCTCGACCGGACCGGCGCGCGCCGGCCGTGCGGTCAGCGGCGACCGGCGCCGGGTTGCGATCGCGCGGGAGTTCTTTCAGCCTCGCGCGGTGGACGAGCATGCGCCGCGCATCCTGATCATCGACAACGACGCCGACAGCGCGGCGGCCGCGATGCAGCACCTGACGAGCGAGGGCTTCCGCGTCGAGGTGTCGCCGGCGAGCGGCGGTGCGGCGGCCTGGTTGGCGCAGACCTTCAAGCCCTGGGTGGTGGTGGCGCGCCACGAGCTGCCCGACACCGACGGCCTCGAGGCCTGTCGCCTGATCAAGAACGACCCGGAGACGAGCCACGTCTCGGTCATCCTGGTGTGCTCGCGCGTGCCCGACGACCGCTTCGTGGTGCGCGCGCTCGAGGCGGGGGTCTCGCAGGTGTTGCCGGCCTTGCCGTCGAAGGACCTGCTGCTCGCGCACGTGCACGCGCAGCTCAACGTCTTTCAGATGGTGATGGAGCTGCGGGAGAAGAACCACTACCTGCGCGACCTGGTGCAGCGCGATCCGATGACCGGGCTGTTCAACCACGCCTACCTGCACGAGGTGCTCGAGCGCGAGATCGGCCGCGCGCAGCGCACCGGCAGCCCGTGCTCGCTGTTGCTCATCGACCTCGACCACTTCAAGCAGATCAACGACAAGCACGGTCACCAGGCGGGCGACTACTGCCTGCGCACCGCCGCCGAGCTGTTCGCCTCGAGCGGTCGCCGGTCGGACGCGGTGGCGCGCTATGGCGGCGACGAATTCGCCATCCTCTTGCCCGACACCAACCGCGCCGGCGCCGCCGCGCGCGGCGAGGCGCTTCGCGCGGCGATGCAACACCGCGGCTCGGAGCGGCGCCTGCCCGACGTCACCTTGTCGGTGGGCGTGGCCAGCTACCCCGAGGATGGTGCCGACCGGACACAGCTGCTCGCCGCCGCCGATCGCGCGCTCTACGCCGCCAAGCGCATCGGGAGGAATCGCGTGGTCGCCTATTCAAGCGACCTGGGCGCGCCCGACGAGCTGCCCGCCACCGAGAGCGGCGCCGAGATCGAGCGCCTGCTCGCCATCAACGAGGTGGTCAACCGCCGCCTGGCCGGCTTCGTCTATCAGCCGATCCTCTCGGCCGAGACCGGCGCCATCTTCGCCTTCGAGGCGCTGTGCCGGCCGAAGCACGCGTCGTTCCCACACCCGGGCTCGCTCTTTCAGACCGCGGAGCACGCCGGCCGCGTCGTCGACCTCGGGCGCGCGCTGCGGCCCGTGGCGCTCGAGCCGCTGTTGCGCCTGCCGGGCGACAGCGTGCTGTTCTTGAACCTGCATCCCCTCGAGCTGGCCGACGAGCTGGTCGAGGAGGCGCTCGAGCACTACGGCGCGCACGCCGAGCGCATCGTCTTCGAGGTCACCGAGTCGAGCCAGATCCACGACTACAACCGCATGCGCGACCTGATCTCGTCGTTGCAGAGCGCCAAGTTCCGCGTCGCCATCGACGACCTCGGCGCCGGCTACGCCGGCCTGAACTCGGTGGCGCTGCTCAAGCCCGACATCGTCAAGCTCGACATGGCGCTGGTGCGCGGCATCCAACGCGACGGCGCCGCCGCGCGCTTGATCAAACACCTGCTCGAGTACGCGCGCGGCGAGAATCTGCAGGTGGTCGCCGAGGGCATCGAGACCGCCGACGAGCGCCGCGTCGTCACCGACCTCGGGGTGCCCCTGTTGCAGGGCTACTACTTCGCCAAGCCGGGCCCGCCCTTCCCCGAAGTGAAGGGCCTGACCGCGTGGCTCAGCAAGTCCCCGGGCGCCAAGCGGGCCCGGGGCACGTGAACCTCAGAACTTCGACCAGAGGAATTGGTTCGTCACCTCGTGGTGGAACTGGATCTCGGGCACCTTGATGAGCGCGCCGAGCGCCTTGCTGCAGCGGTCGGCCTGCATCTGCTTCAGGTCGGCGAACTTGGTCTGCACCGTCTCGCCCAAGAAGTCAGTGACCCACTTGCTGCCCTTGAACAGCCGGATGGCGTCGTTGATGTTGTCGGGCAGGTAGCGGGTGCGCGCCCGCTTGGCCTCGTCGGAGCGGTCGGCGCGCGGGCCTTCCAGCGCCGTCTTGGCGATGGTGTAGAAGGTCAGGTAGGGGTTGGCGTCGGGGCCCACGCTCCTCACCTCGATGCGCGCGCTCTTCTCGTTGCCGGTGGGGATGCGCACCATCGAGCCGCGGTCGTTGGCCGAGGACTTGATCTGGTTTGGCGCCTCGAAGTGCGGATCGAGGCGGCGGTAGGCGTTGACCGACGAGTTCAGGATCAAGCAGATGTCGTCGGCGGAGGTGAGGATGCGATCGATCGCGTCCCAACCGGCCTGCGACAGGTTGTCCTTGCCGCCCTTCTCCCAGAACAGGTTCTTGCCGGCCTTGTTGAACGACATGTTGGTGTGCATGCCGCTGCCGTTGATGCCGGTGACCGGCTTCGGCAGGAAGCTCGCCGTCATGCCGAGGTTGGCCGCCACCTGCCGGCACAACAGCTTGTAGAGCTGCACCTGGTCGGCGGTGACGATGATGTCGCTGTAGCTGAAGTTCATCTCGAACTGGCTGGGCGCCACTTCGGGGTGATCCTTCTCGTTGCCGAAGCCCATGGCGCGCTGCACCTCGGCGGCGGCGTCGATGAAGGTGCGCAGCTTGTCGCCCGGCAGCGAGTGGTAGTAGCCGCCGGTCGAGACGTAGTCGAACTTGCCGGTCTCGTGGTAGCGGCGCTCGGCGTCACGGCCCTCGAAGAGGAAGCCCTCGATCTCGGGCGCGACGTGACAGAGCACCTGATCCTTGGTGTACATGTCGTCGGCCCAGCGCTTGAGCCTGCCACGCATGTCGGAGCCGTACAGGTTGCCGTCGCGGTCGAGCACCTCGGAGAACGCCAGCACCTTACCGGAGCCGAACACGTCGGCGGGCAACCAGTAAAACGACGACCAGTCGATGTTCAGGCGCAGGTCGCTCTCGTGCTGCGCCGAGAAGCCGCGCACCGAGCTGCCGTCGAAGGTGAGGTTGTCGGCGCTCTTGAGCAGGAACTTCTTGTCGTAGTCGAGCATCTGCAGCCGGCCCTCGAGGTCGGTGAAGCAGACGGTGACGGCCTTGATGCGCTTCTCGTCGGTCAGGTACTTGAGCCGCGACTCGCGCAGCTTCTCCGGGCTGGTGCGCGACAGGCGCGCCTGCTTCAGCTCGAGGTTCATCTCCTCGAGCTTGTCGTAGGGGATCTCCAGGAAGTCGCGGAGCTGCAGGGCGGTCATCGGGTCCTCCTCGTTTAGAACCAGCGTGCGCAAGGCTTGCCGAAGCGGGTTTTAGCGTAAAACCAGCCCGATCAACGCTCAGATCCTGCAGTTTTGATTAGCGCTGCGAATTCCAGCGCTTGGCGGGCTCAGCCGCCGAAGAGGCTGGCGGAAAGGCGCGACAGCACCGCTTGGATGCCCACGTCGCTGCCCTTGAGGCCGGCGATCTTGTTGACGCTGGCGAGCACGGTGGTGTGGTCGCGGTCGCCGAAGGCGCGGCCGATCTCGGGCAGGCTGCGCGCCAGGTGCTGGCGCACCAGGAACATCGCCACCTGCCGGGCGCGCGTCACCTGGCGCTGGCGCGAGGGGCCGGTGAGATCCTTGGCGCGCAGCCCGTAGTAGGTGGCCACCACGTCGATGACGCGCGCCACCGGCACCTCGGCGCTCTTCATCGCCAGCATCGGTCGAAGCTGCTCGCGCGCGCCGGCGAGCGTGATGGGCTCGCGCGTGATCTGGGAGAAGGCCGACAGCCGCACCAACGCGCCTTCGAGCTCGCGCACGCTCGAGGTCACGGTGGTGGCCAGGTACTCGGCGACGTCGACCGGCAGCGCGCAGCCGATGCCGTGCGCCTTGTTCTCGAGGATGGCGATGCGCGTCTCGATCTCGGGCGGCTGCACGTCGGCCACCAGGCCCCACTGCAGGCGCGTCTTGAGCCGGTCCTCGAGGCCCGCGATCTCGTGCGGGTAGCGGTCGGAGGTGACCACGATCTGCTTGTGCGCCTCGTAGAGCGCGTTGAAGGTGTGGAAGAACTCGTCCTGCGACGCGTTCTTGCCGGCGAGGAACTGGATGTCGTCGATGAGCAACACGTCGCAGCCGTCGCGGTAGCGGCGACGGAACTCGTCGAAGCGCTTGTGTTGGATCTCGGTGATGTACTCGTTCACCCACTGCTCGGCGCTCAGGTAGACCACGCGCAGGCTCGGGTGCTGCGCCAGCGCCTCGTTGCCGATGGCCTGCAGCAGGTGCGTCTTGCCGAGCCCGGTGCCGCCGAACAGGAACAGCGGCGAATAGCGCGCGCCCGGCTGCTCGGCCACCGCCGTGCACGCCGCGTACGCCATGCGGTTCGACGGCCCGGTGACGAATGACTCGAAGCTGTTGCGCGGCGACAGCCGGCTCGGCCGCTCGCGCGCGGCGCGCGCGCTGCGCACGCTGCTGAGCGCCACCACATCGGCCGGCGCGGCCGCGGCCGCAGCGGTCAGTGGCGTGGTGATCGCGGTGGCCGGCTCGCCCGGCTGCTCCGGCGGCGCCGGAGCCGCCTGACCACCGACCACCGGCTGCGCCACGACGATGCGCACCCCGACCGGCGCGCCGAGCGCGGCCGAAGCCTCGCGCGCCAGCTCCGCGAGGTAGTGGTCCTCGGCCCAATCGCGCAGGAAGGCAGTGGGCGCCGACACGACCAGCTCGGCCGCGCCGTCCCGGTCGGGGCCGAGCGAGACCGGCCGCAGCGGCTCGAGGAAGCCGCGGAAGGAGAACAAGCTCATCTGCTGCGCCAGGCGCTCGAGCACGGCGGCGAGCACGCGCGCCGCGGGCGCCGCGTCGGCGCGCAGCCCCGGCGCTTCGGCGCGGGGCGGGGCTGACGGTGGCGCGCTCTTTCTCGGCGTCATGCCCTTGGCAGCTCCGCAGCGACGCCTTCGCACAGGAGCAGCGCGGCGCGCGCTCCTCGGCAACGACGTACTGGTTGTGACCTCGACGGGGTCGTCGACGGGGAGCCGTCCTGTAGCAGACGGATTCCGGGTGCGGCAAGCGCTTCGAAGAGAAATCGCTCCGGCCTCGATCTTCCGCGGACCTGCGACGCGATCCTCACCACCGTTCTTGCTCGGATCATGCGCGAGGTGCGCGCCGCGGTCGCGTCGATCCCCGATCGTCGATGATGGATCGACGGAGGCGAGCGCGCCCCGATGCAGCCTTGCGACCCGTCATCGAGGAGATCTGCACACTGCACCGGCGTAGCGCCGGCCGGATGCATCAGCGACGATCGCCGGCGTTCGCAAGCGGTCCGGCGGCGCCGCACGGCCGCGACCGGTTGACAAGCGCCGTCCCAGCCAGCACCGTCCGGGCGATCCCTCTTCCGTCGCGAGACGTGGAGCCAGTATGGCCAAGCCTCTTCGTACCTATCAGCCGTCCCGCGTGAAGCGCGCCCGTACCCATGGGTTTCGCGCTCGCATGGCCACCCCCGGCGGCAAGAACGTCATCAAGCGTCGTCGTGCCCACGGCCGCAAGCGCCTGACGCCGACCATCTACCAGAAGTGACCGCGCCGCGCCGCGCGCGCGCCAAGCCCGAGCGACCGCACGGCCTGCCGCCGCAGCGGCGCGTCTTGCGCTCGGGCGAGTTCGCGCGCATCGAGCGCCAGGGGACGCGCGCCGCCGGCGCGCTGCTGGTGCTGCTGGCGCGGCTGCGCAAAGACGGCCGACCGGGGCGGGTCGGCTTCACCGTCTCCAAGAAGGTCGGCAACGCAGTGATACGCAATCGCGTGCGGCGGCGGCTGCGCGACATCGTGCGCCGCCACAAGCCGTGGCTCGATGCCAGAGACCTGATCGTGATCGTCAAGCCCGAGGCCGCGGGCGCCGACAGCGGCGCGCTGTTCGCCGAGCTGGCGTCGTTGGTCGAGCGCGCCAGCGCCGGGCGCCCCACGCGAGAGCGCCGATGAGCAGACGAGGCCCCAAGGTGCCGCCGAGCGGCGCCGACCCGTTCGCCGACGCCAACGCCGACGCCAACCGCGAGCTGGTCGACGGCGAGGAGGGGCGCGAGACCAGGGGCGCCAAGAAGGACCGCGCCTACCGCCTGGAGAAGCTCGGCGAGGCGCTGGTCAAACTGCCGGCCGGCAAGCTGGCGCGGCTCGAGCTGCCCGAAGACCTGGCGGCCGCGGTGCAGGAGGCACGGCGCATCACCGCGCACGGCGGCTACCGCCGGCAGATCCAATTCATCGGCCGCATCATGCGCACCATCGACGCGCGCCCGATCGCGGCGCAGCTCGAGGCGCTGTTGCAGGAGGACGCGCCCTCGTCGGCGGCCTTCAAGGCCGCTGAGCGCTGGCGCGACCGCCTGATCGCGGAGGGCGACGTGGCGCTGGCCGCGCTGGTGGCTGAGCGCGCCGACGCCGATCGCACGTCGCTGCGCCAGCTCGCGCGCCAGGCGGTGGTCGAGCAGAAGAAGGGCAAGCCGCCGCACGCGAGCCGCGCGCTCTTTCGCGCGCTCCACGAGCTGCTGCGCGCGCCGGCGCCGTAGCGCGGCGCGCTTATTTGGGGCAGTCGAGCGCGGGCTTGCGCGGGAACGCCTCGCTGGTCGCCCACGGCACGCCGTCGAGCTCGAGCACGTCCTTTTCCGCCGTCGGCCAGGACACGCGCACGGTCTTCCTGCCGGCGAACGCCAGCTCGGCGCCGCGCTCCACCTTCCAGGCGTCGAAGACGGGCTCGCGGCTCCTCTCACCGCCGCTCGTGAACACGAGCTGCGCCTGGCCGAGCCAGCTTTGCTCGAGGTTGCGCGCGCTCGGCGCCGCGCGGCAGCGCTCGGGGATGAGGCGGTGGCCGGCCGCGCCCTCGAGCTCCACCAGGCTCGCCGGCAACGTGGCGAGCACCTCACGCGAGGTCTTCGACAACACGGGGCCGACGAAGGCGTCGGGTCGCGCCCCGGCAGGGACGAGCGTCAAGAGCGCGCGCTCGAGGGCGGCGTCGCGGGACAGGCGGCCACGCACCACGTCGACGTCGAGGTGGAGCACGCCGCGCTGCTGCAGCGCGCGCCGCACCACGCCGTGCACGGTCGAGAGCGCGACCTCGTCGGCGCCGAGCGCCACCGTCACCACCTCGTCGCCCTGCACGTCGACGAGCGCGGCCCTGGCCGACGAGCGCGCGAGCTGCTCGCGCACGCATGCCTCGACGGCGATGGGCGCGGCGTTGGGCGACGCGCACGCGACACGCACGTGCTCGAAGCTGCGGGCATGGCCGAGCCAATCGCGCTCGACGTCGAGGAAAGTGGCCTTGAACAGCGCCGTCGTCTCGGCGGTAGCGGCGAGCCCGAAGGCGCGCCGCGCCGCGGCCAGGCGATCGTCGAGCGCCGCGTCGTCGTCGCGCGCGCGGCGCAGCTCGTCGGCCAGGCCTGCTGGCGTCGAGCTGCCGGCCGGCGCCGGTGGCGCGAGCGCGAGCACGAGGGCGAGCGACGGCAACGACACGGCGCGCTCCTCGATGGGGTGCTCAGCGCGGCTCGGAGTCGGTCAGGCCCGCGACCAGGCGATCGAGCGCCCACAGCGGCAGGCCGCGGCCGTCGGTGCGAAACACCGCCCAGCCGATGCCCTCGTCGGAGGCCGAGGGATCGTCGAGCACGGTGCAGACGTCGAGCAGCGCCTGCTTTTGCGCGAAGCGGAGCACGGCGTCGAGGTCGGGCAGGCCCGCCACCTTGATCAGGCGCTCGGCCGCCGCCGCCACCTCGGGCTCGTTCCGGGCGATGCCGAGCAGGCGCCCGGGCTCGACCGCCTTGAGCCAGAGCGCGCGCAGCAAGACGAAGCGGCCGAGCTCGTCGTGGCCCTGGTCGACGTGCGAGCGCGCCCACACGGCGGGCCGCTGGGCGCCGAGCGCGGCGAACACCTGGGTGAGCGCCTCGATGCGGTCGCGTTTGACCGCCTGGGCGGGCGCCCGACGGCCTGCTCGCGCGGGCGTCTTGCGCGGCGCACGGCGCGGCGTGCCCGCGGGCTTCTTGCTGGCGGGCTTCTTCCTCGCTGCGCTGGTCTTGGCCATGGCGCCTCGCTAGCACCGCCGCGCACGGCGGAAAACTGGGCGCCGGCCGGCGCTGTGCCGCCGCTACTTGATGCCGTAGACGAACGAGGCCTTGGGCGAGCGCAGCCAGCGCTCGGTGATGACCTCGCGCAGCTTGGCGAACTCGGCGTCGTCATCGACGATGCCCTTCCGGGTCTTGTCGGCGAGCGCCTTGTCGCCGCGCCCCTTGATGCCGAGCACCACTTTGGCCAGCTCGTCGACCGCCGGCTTCCACTTGGCGGTGTCGACGCGGATGCAGCCCTTGTCGGTGCCGTTGGCCGCCAGCTCCTCGGGGTTCCAGGTGAGCGCGCCCTGACGGTAGAGCGTGCCCATCTGGATGGCGGCGAGCTGGCTGTACGCCTTGATCTTGCCCTCGGCGTTGTACATGCCGGCGGCGATGTGGCCGAACGCCCAGGTGACGTCACGCAGGTGCGAGCCGACCGCGGCCTTCGGCTCCACCGCGCCCTTGCCGACCAGCCACTCGGAGAAGTAGAGCGCCGCGGTCTGCGCCTTCAGCTCCTCGAGCATGGAGGCGAGCGGGCCGCCGAAGATCTGATCGTCGGTCTTGCCCGCCACCTTGTACTCGTGCGCCGGGCCCAGGTTGTGCGCCGCCTCGTGCAGCACCGTCGACATGACGGCGAGCTTCGGATCGAAGGTCGCAGCAGCCATCGTGTCCTTGCACAACAAGGACGACGCCTGGCTCTGCCACGCCGCCTCGCTGTCCTTGTCGGTGTAGAGGTTGACCATGGCCACGGTGCGGCCGCGGCCCTCGTTCGCCACCGCGCCCCAGTTGGGCAGCGACTGGCCGATGGTGCCGCCGAGCGAGTCGCGCGAGTCGCCGGCGTTCAGCACCACGTCGATGAAGTCGGGCAGATGGAAGCTGACCTCGCGCGCCTTGTAGGGCGGGCCGGCGAGCGCGGCGAGCGCGCCCTCCATCTCGGTCTTGAAGGGCTCGAGCTTCTTCTGCCAGGCGAGCGAGTCCTGGTTGATGCGCGCGAAGCTGACGTGGAAGCCGGCCTTGCGCGAACACGGCTCGAAGTAGGTCTCGTCGGGGCCGATGCGCAGGTACCACTTGCTGTTCTCGGCGTTCATCTTGGCCCACGCCTCGTCGGCCGGGCCCCACTTGTTGTCGAGGAACGACTGCGCGGCCGCGAACAGGTAGGCCGCGAACGCCGCCTCGCTGGCGCCGGTGTGCGTGGCCGCCGCCTTGAGCTTGGCGCTCACGGCTTCCATCTCCGCCTTGAAGGCCACGTGGTAGGGCACGGGGTCGAGCTCGTCGGTGGCAGGGTTGCCCTCGCTCTTGCCGCCGGCGCGCGCCGCCACGGTGACGAACTGGTGCAGCAGCTTGTCGGCGTCTTTGCGCTTCTCGAGCTCCTCGCAGAACTTGCCATCGGCGCCCTGCAAGTTGGCGGGGTACAGGCCCGAGGTCGGCTTCTGCTTGGCGGTGAGCGCGGAGCAGTCGGGGTTCTTCTCGGTCTTTGGCGCCGAGCACGCCGTGGTCTGGTTGCGATAGACGAGCATCTGCGAGGCCTTGTCGTCAGCCGCGACCTGCGCGCGCAGCTCGGCCACGCCCACCTGCTTGGCGTAGATCTGCTCGATCAGCTGTGCTGCCTCGACGATGTTCTTGACGATCGCCTGATCGTTGGCGCTCCACGTGGTGGTGTCGGTGAGCAAGAGCGTCGGCCGGCCTTGGCCGAGCTCCTCGAGGACGGCCTTGCGACGCGCCTGGTCGGCTGGGTCGGCGCCGGCGTCGGCAGGCTTTTGCATGGCGGCGTAGGCCTCGAGGAAGGCGGGCGTAAAGGCGCCGGCCTTGACCCAGGCGTCGGCGGGCGCGGGCGCGCCGATGCCCCACAACACCGCCAGCTCGTCGACGTCGAGCGCCTGGTTGGCGTTCTTGTCCTCGATCCAAAACAGCGGCAAGAACAGCTCGGCGGCGCGGCGGTTGAAGTCGGCGCGCGCTACCTTGTCGAGCGCGGGGGCGGTGGGGCCGGCGGGGCCGGGCTTGCCGCCGTTGTCCTTGCCCTGGTCGTCGCAGGACGCGGTGACGACGAGCAGCGTGGCGACGATGGTGGTGAGGCAGCAACGGGTAGGGAGAGAATGGACGCGCGACATGGAGACCTCGCTGGTGGCGAGATCGGCCGTTTCGAGGCCGCGGTCAACGGCGCTCGCGCAACGCCGACGCCGTGCGCCTGGACGAGAGGTCGAGGGTCGTCAGCGCAGGTCTTGGCTCACCGACGCCGTCTTGCCCGCGCGCACCTCGACCGGGACCACCTTGGTCCGCTTCTTCGAGACCAGGCGCACCTCATAGCGGCCGGCGACCAGCTCCTTGGGTGCCAGCGGCGTGCGGCCGAGCCGCTCCGCGCCCACGAACACCTCGGCGGGCGCGCGCGTGCGCACGGTCAGCTTGCCCTTGGGCAGGCGCGCGTACTCCACCGTGCTCTGACCGTCGTCGAGGATCACGCGGCTGGTGGCGCCGCGGCGTTGGTCTTTGGCGAAGATGACGTGCGCCTCGCTCGCCAGCGTGACGGTGATGCGCCCGACGCCGAGCGGCTCCGCGGTGGGGCCGAGCCACTCGACGTGGTCGGGGCCGACCAGCCGCAGCGTGCGCTCGGTAGGCGCGGTGGCGCCTGCGTCCCTCGCCGCCGACGCGCTCGCGTCCGTCGACGAGCCAGTGCCGGCGTCGCCGGCCGCGTGCACCGCGATGGTGGCGGCATCCACTCGCGCCGCTGCGCCCGCGTCCTGCGCCGCGCCCGCGTCGAGCGCCGCCACCGGCCGGCCGAGCAGCTTGTTGACGACGCGCCCGAGCGTGCCGGTAAGGAACAACGCGCCCACCACCAAGGCGAGCGCGGTGACGACGCCGGCCACCATGGGGGCACCGCGGACGGGCCGCGGCGGCGGGATGTCGATGTCGGCGACCTCGGGCCAGGGTGCCAGCGCCGACACCGCCTGCGTGTGTTGATCGTGGATGTCCGGCTCGCTCCCGCCCGCGGATGCGCCGCCCGCGGGCGCGCCGCCCGCAAGCGAGTCGAGCGCGACATGCGGCAGGGTCGGCGCGTTCGACGACACGCCGCGCGCCGCGCCGGTCGGCCCCGAGCGCAGCTCGCGCTCGACGTCGATGACGGGGTCCGAGGGGGGCCCGAATCCCTGCTGGGCGGCCGCCCCCTTCGCGACCCGCTCTGGCCCGGTTGTGGCTTCGGGCTGCTCGGCGTGCTCCGTGCTCTGCATGACGCGCTTGTGCTCGTCGGTGGTGTGCAGCGCGCTCGAGGCCACCAGCTCGGTCGCGCCCTCGAACTCGCCGGTGACGGGTGGCGGCGGCTCGGACGGCGGCACGAGCAGCTTGGACTTGACCTTGTCGGTCGGCGGCAGGCTCCCCTGGAACTTGCGCGCCACCTTGGTCGGGCCCTCGGTCCCCTGATCCGCCGCGCGCGAAGGCACCGCCGGCAGCGGCACCGCGTTCTTGCCGCGCCCGCCGATGATCGACGACGAGGAGCCGCCCGAGCTGCTCGCCGCCACCGGCATGGTGCGATCGGGCCAGGGCACCGCGGGCGCCACCGCGGCGGTTCGCGGCGTGATCTCGTGGTCGACCGTCGGCAAGGCGCGCGCCGCCGCCACCAGCTCGGCGGGCGTGGGCGCGCCGCGCGGCAGGTCGATGAGCAGCGCGCTCAAGGTCTCGTGCAGCTGGGACGCGCTCTTGACCCGCTTGCTGCGGTCCTTCTCGAGGCATGAGAGCACCACCTCCTCGACGACGTGCGGAAGCCTGGTGTTGTGCTGCCGCAGCGGCGGCGGCGGGTCCTCCAAGATGCCCTTGATGGTGTGGACGTCGGTGACGCCGTCGAAGGGGCGGCGGCCGGCGCACGCCCAGTACAGCGTAACGCCGAACGACCACAGGTCGGCGCGGGCATCGAGCGTGTCGCCGCGCAAGGCCTCGGGCGCCATGAACTGGATCTTGCCCTTCAGCTCGCCGGTCTGCGTGAGCACGTCCAGGCCCTCGCGCTTGGCGATGCCGAAGTCGAGCACCTTGGTCACCGACGTGGTGGTGACGAAGATGTTGTCCGGGCTGACGTCCCGGTGCACCAGGTTGGCGGGCGCGCCCGAGGGCTCCTTCAAGGCGTGCGCGTGCGCCAGGCCGAGCGCGGCGTCGGCGAAGATGCGCAACACCGGCTCGAGCGGCACGCTGCGCCCCGCCTGCCAGTAGCGCTCCATCACCTCGCGCAACGACAGGCCGTCCAGGTACTCGAGCGCCAGGAAGTACTCGCCGTCCTGCACGTCGAGCTCGAAGATGCGCACGATGTTCGGGTGATCGAGCCCGGCGAGCAGCCGCCCCTCGCGCAGGAACATCTCGACGAAGCGCTCGTTGTTGACGAGCTGCGGCCGGATGCGCTTGATGACCACCTGCTTCTCGAAGCCGCCCGGGCCCTCGGCGCGCGCCAGGAACACCTCGGCCATGCCGCCCTGGCCGATGCGGCGCTCGAGGCGGTAGCGGCCGAGCTGCGGTTGCCGCTTGGGGTCCCCACCCCCGAGGACCTCGGTCTGATCTCCGGCGTTACGGGCCACGCGGCCGCGAGCTTGGCATGCGGGGCGAAGATTTTCCGGGCAGAGATTTTGCGGTCGGGCGGGGTCTCCACGTAGCGTCTACTGACGCCACCAGGAGCCCGCCGGTGCAGACCGCCACCACGCCCCCGTCCGCCGCCCCCGTCCCCTCGTTCTGGAAGCCGCTCGTGCTCGCCTTCGCCACGCTGGCCATCTCGACCTGGGCGCTCGGCAGCCTGTGGCTGCAGTCGGAGGCCGCGGTGCTCGAAGCCGCCGACCGCTGACGACGACGTCGAGCAGGGCGCCCGCGCGCCCGCTGGCCGCCGGACGAGCGTGCGCTTGTCCGCCGCGCTGCGGTTCCTACGCTCTTCGTGTGCGCGCGTTTCGCCGCATACCCCCGCAAGGGGGACACCCCGCGTCTGCGTTGGCCGGCGCGCGCAGGAGCCGACCATGAAGACCCGCGTCCTCCCCTTTCTCCCCCTTCGCGACGGCGTGCTGTTGCCGGGCGCCACCGCCACCATCCCGGTCGGGCGCGCCGCGTCGGTCGCGCTCGTCACCTCGGTCGATACGGCCTCTGAAGTGGTGGTGGGCGTGCAGAAGGACGCCGCCGTGGTCGACCCGACGCTCGCCGACCTGCAACCGCTTGCGGTCGTGGCGCGCGTGCAACGCGTGCAGCGGCTGCCGCGCGGCTTTCAGGTCACGCTCGAGGGCAAGGCCCGCGTCAAGGTGCTCGAGCTGGTCAAGCAGACCCCCTACCTGACCGCGCAGGTGGAGGAAGTGCGGGACGTCGTCTCCGACGAGCATGCGCTCGACGACCTGGTGCTCGCCGTCAAGGCCGAGCTCGCCGATCTGGAGGAGAAGGCGCAGGGCCCGCTGGCGCGCACCATCGAAGCGCTCGGCGAGGAGGACGACCCGAGCGCGCTCGCCGACCGCACCGCCGCCACGCTCGGTCTGCCGGTGCAAAAAGAGGTGGCCGTGCTGCTCGCCGTCGACGTGGTCGAGCGGCTGCGCGTGGTCATGCGCCTGGTGGCCGAGCTGAAGGCGCAAGGCGAGGTGCGCGAGCGCATCGACAACGAGGTGAGGAAGGAATTCCACAAGAGCCAGCGCGAGGCCATCCTGCGCGAGCAGTTGAAGGCCATCCAGAAGGAGCTGGCGCAGACCGGCGGCGGCGGCGGCGGCCCCGAGAACGACCTCGAGCGCCTGAAGGAGCGGCTCGAGCTGGCCGACCTGCCCGACGAGGTCAGGAAGGTCGCCGAGCGCGAGATGGGCCGCCTGCAAGGCCAGGCGAGCGGCCCCGAGCAGGGTGTCATCCGGAACTACCTCGAGTGGATCCTCGATCTGCCCTGGAAGGTGAAGGTGGAGGAGAAGGGCAAGATCGACGACGTGCAGCACAAGCTCGACCTCGACCACACCGGCCTCGAGGAGCCGAAGAAGCGGATCCTCGAGCACCTGGCCGTGTTGCAGATGACCGGCACCGCCAAGGCGACCATCCTGTGCCTGGTGGGCCCACCCGGCGTGGGCAAGACGAGCCTCGGCCAGAGCGTGGCCGACGCGCTCGGCCGGCCCTTCCAGCGCATCTCCTTTGGCGGCGTGCGCGACGAGGCCGAGGTGCGCGGCCACCGTCGCACCTACGTGGGCGCCATCCCTGGGCGCATCGTGTCGGCGCTCAAGAAGGCGGGCGCCAAGAACGCCGTGTTGCTGCTCGACGAGGTCGACAAGCTCGGCAAGGGCTGGGCCGGCGACCCCGAGGCGGCGCTGCTCGAGGTGCTCGACCCCGAGCAGAACCACACCTTCACCGACCACTACATGGAGCTGCCCTTCGACCTGTCGGAGGTGCTGTTCCTGTGCACCGCCAACGACGTCAGCACGCTCTCGCCCGCGCTGCGCGACCGCCTCGAGATCATCGAGATCCAGGGCTACACGCAAGACGAGAAGCTCGGCATCGCGAAGAAGCACCTGATCCCGAAGAAGCTGCGTGAGCACGGGCTCGACGGCACGCAGCTCGAAGTGACCGACGAGGCGCTCAAGGACGTCATCGCCGGCTACACGCGCGAGGCGGGCGTGCGCCAGTTGCAGCGCGAGATCACGCGGCTGTGTCGCAACGTCGCGCTGCAGGTGGCGCGCACCGTCGACAAGAAGCTCGCGCACCTGGTGGTGACGCCTGAGCAGCTCAAGGACATGCTCGGCAAGCCCAAGTTCTTCGACGAGCGC
Organism: Deltaproteobacteria bacterium; assembly: GCA_016177705.1. GTDB lineage: Bacteria > Myxococcota > UBA727 > UBA727 > VGSZ01 > JACOUT01. The sequence goes on along the minus strand of JACOUT010000003.1, from coordinate 768,620 downwards.
GCCGAGCGCACCATGCTGCCGGGCGTGGCCATCGGGCTCGCCTGGACGCCCGTGGGCGGTGACATCCTGTTCATCGAGACCAGCCGCATGCCGGGCAAGGGCAGCATCCAGATCACGGGTCAGCTCGGCGACGTCATGAAGGAGTCGGCCAACGCCGCGCTCACGTTCGTGAGGAGCAACGCGGACGCGCTCGGCGTCGACCCGAAGTTCCTGGCCGAGAGCGACCTGCACATCCACATCCCGGCGGGCGCGGTGCCGAAGGACGGGCCGTCGGCGGGCGTCACCATGTTCACCGCGTTGGTGTCCTTGTTGACCGGGCGCAAGGTGCGCTCGGACACGGCGATGACGGGCGAGGCCACGCTGCGCGGGCGCGTGCTGCCCGTGGGCGGCATCAAGTCGAAGCTGCTGGCCGCGCACCGCGCGGGCATCAAGCGGGTGATGCTGCCCGAGAAGAACGCGCGCGACCTCGACGAGGTGCCGGACGAGGTCAGGGCCGAGCTCGAGATCGTGCTGTGCTCGGACATGAGGCAGGTGCTCGAGGCCGCGCTCGAGCACGATGTGGCGCCGCCGACGGATACGCACGGCGGTACGCCGCGGGGTGCGCGGGCGTAGGCGTCGGCGGGCTCGCGGGACGGGCCGGGGCGAGCATGGGTCCGCCTACGCGCCTTTGCGGTCCGGACCTTCAGCGAGGTGCCGATCCGCGCCGACACGATCGGCGGGCATTCCGTACCGGGTGCGGTGTGGCGTCCTGCCCGTTGGGCGCTCCGGCGGACCCATGCTCGCCCCGGCCCTTCGGGCGGGTTCGCGAATGTGCGATCGGGTCTGGCCGCGCACGCGAGGGCGTGAGGGCTCCGCGGGGCGGGTGACGATGCAGCGGAGGTAGGGCGAATCCGCGAGGAACATCGTCCGGATGTCCAGGGCACGGATCCGACGCGCCGGTGGTCGAGGGCCCAATGCGGCTCCGCAACGCGGTTCTCCTGTCGCGCTCGTGGGTGCCGATCTGCAGATCAAGCACCGAGGGTAGCTGGAATCGCCGATCGCGGTGTTGCAGTGCGATGCAGCGTCGTCTTGGAGTCCTCGCAACCGCCCTCCTTGTGTCGGGGTGCGAGGGTTCGCCACCCAGCCTGGAAGTACATGGTGCAGCGGTTGATGCCGCACCCGGCCCCTCTGCAGCGCACCCGAAGGTCGATGAGGCCGCGTTTCGCGAAGCCGCCGAACGCGGCTTTGCGCGCGTCATCGTAAAGCTCCACGGTGAGGAACCGCGCGACCCTCTGGAGATCAATTGCGACGACGGGTTTTGCCGCGCGGGAGCCCGTCGGGGCCCACGGCCCCTTGCGGCGAGCCCGCGCGCCGCACTCAAGCGCGACATCGTGGCCGCTGCACCGCTCGACTTGAGCACTGAACGTGAGCTGCCGTCGTTCTCGATGTTTGTCGTCCGCACTTCCCCCGATGGACTGCGTGCCCTCGAGCAGGATCCGCGCGTCGCGCGCGTCTGGGCCGACCGCTTTGATTCGCCAGCCACAGCGACCAGTGTGCCGTTCATCGGAGCCGACGCGTTTCACGCGGCTGGGGACCGAGGCGCCGGCGCTAGCGTGGCCGTCGTCGATACCGCTGTTCGGTTCTGGAACAGTGCGTTCGGCTCGTGCCCGGCGCAAGGTGCGTTCGTCCCTGATACCCCCGGCTGCGCGGTTGCAGCCTGGGAGAACTTCACGTCAGCCGATCCGACGGCGCTCGCGGTCGCGGATCCTCATGGAACCTATATTTCCGGAGTCGTTCACGCCGTCGCACCAGATTCGAAGATCCTCGCGCTCAATGTTTGCCAGCCAGGCAATCCGTCAAGCACATGCTCCTTGACCGATGAGCTCGAGGCGTTCGACTGGATCGCGCAAAATGCCGCAGCCCGCTCGATAGCTGCCGTCAACGTCTCACTCGGAGCTGATCATAACTCTGGCGCTCCCTGCAACGACGACGCCCTCTATGACGTCTTTCGGGAACTCTGGCAGACCCACAACATCGCTGTTGCTGTCGCGGGCGGGAACAAGAGCCGTTTGCAGGCGCTCGACTATCCGGCGTGCCTCACGAGCGCCGTCGGCGTGGTGGCGCAGTCCGAATCGGCGCTTGGTGGAGTAGCGAGCACCAGCAACCTGAACGGCGCAGTCGACTTCATCGCACCGGGAGTCGATGTCAGTGCCGTGGGCTATCTCGGTTCCGGTTCATCGGTGGCCACCGCGCACGTCTCGGGTGGCTGGGCGCTCTTTCAAGCACGCAACAAGGCGAACAATGGTGTCTTCGAATACCCTGCTGGCGTTCGCATAAAGCTCGCCACCTCTGCGAAGCCATTCCCCGCCGATGGCTTGATGTATCCCCAGTTGGACCTGTCGTCGGACCATCCGATCTTCTGGCTCGGCGGACAGGGCACGGCCAAGGTTCTTGTCGAGGCCTTTCGCGAGGGGGCTTCCTTGCGCATCCCTCGGGCGCCGTCGGTGCTCGCACACTCCACCTCCGTCACGAACGCTTTCACGGTGACGGGCATCTACGCGCTCGTGGAGGTCATACATCCGTACCCCGAGCAGGTCGCCGTCACGGTACGGACTCCGCAGGGCACGAGCTTGACGACGTCGCTTCCCGCGGGGCAGCAGAACTTCAATGGGATCATCGGCCGCACCTATGCACCTGGCTTCTTCGAACCGCTCATCGGCGGCTCTGCCACCGGGACCTGGGCGCTCGAGGTGTCTGACGCGACCTCAGGCCAAGATGGCTACCTTGTCTTCGCCGCTTTGGTGCTCGTCAATGTCGACGCGTCGTGCGCAACGCGCGGGCTCGTATGCGGAGATGATGGATCGGGCGGGAACTGTGGCAACTGCGCGGCCGGCGCAGTGTGTACTGCAGATGGGGCATGCGCTTCGTGCGCGGGGAACTGCACCGGTCAAGCGTGCGGTGATGACGGGTGCGGTCGCTCCTGCGCTAGCTGCACCGGCGGCGGTTTTTGTGTCGGCGCCGAGATCTGTACTGCTGAGCAATGCGTCGACACGCTCGACCCTTGCGTCGCCGATGCGCTCGCGTGCACGGCCACGTGCGTCGAGGCAAGCGGCGCCTGCAACGTGCTCATCGCTAACGCGTGCCTGATCGGCGGCGTGTGCCGTGCGGCTGGCGAGCTCAACCCGTCGAATGCATGCCAAGCGTGCGATCCAATCGTGTCGACTTCAGGCTGGACTTCGCTGACGGGGACGAGCTGTAGCGACAACAACGCGTGCACTACCAACGACCAATGCTCGAGCGGCACCTGCCAGGCAGGTAGCGCGGCGACGTGCACCGACGGCAGCTCGTGCACCACGGATTCGTGCTCTCCGGCGACAGGGTGCGTCTTCACCAACAACTCGTCCAACTGCAACGATGGAAACGCGTGCACGACCGGAGACGTCTGCGCGAGCGGTGTATGCAACGGTGGAGCGCCGCTCACATGCACTGACGGCAACCCTTGCACGAGCGACACCTGCAACGCCGCGAGCGGGTGCGCCTTCCCTGCAAACACTGCGAGCTGCGACGATGGGGATGCCTGTACTACGAACGATGCGTGCGCTGGCGGCGTCTGTGTCGGGGGCGTGGATCAGTGCACTGGCGAGGGAGAAGGAGAGGGAGAAGGAGAGGGAGAGGGTGAAGGAGAGGGTGAAGGCGAAGGAGAGGGTGAGGGTGAAGGCGAAGGAGAGGGTGAGGGTGAAGGCGAAGGAGAGGGTGAGGGCGAAGGAGAGGGTGAAGGTGACGGAGAAGGAGAGGGCGAAGGTGACGGAGAGGGGGAATGGGAGGACGGTGGCGAGGGTGAGGGCGACCCCGATCCGGGACCAGGGATTGGGGGGAACGAACGGGACGGCCCGGGGCTCGCTTCCTTCGGCTGTAGCTGTGGCAGCACGGCCGACCCGTGGGCGCTCTCGCTGGCGTTCGTCGGCTTGGCCGTGCGCTTTCGGCGCCGGGAAGGCCGTTCCAGGAGCGCGGCATGGTGATGCTGACGCCGCTTCTCCTGTGCGTCGCCGCGAATGCTGGTGTTCCGCAATCAGCGGTTGTCGCCCGGGGAGACCTAGTACTTGGGAGTGTTCCGCCGTCACCGAGTGGAGGCGTCGCGATCGAGTCATTGACGCTTGGTTATGGATTTGCGCTTCGCGACGACCTCCCGGCGCGGCAGCTCTCGGTCCTTTTTTCGTTGGGAGGCGAGGTGACTGTCGGGGGACAGCGGATCCAGATTCCACCAACTTGCGCTGTAGCGGACCCGTTACCCAGCATTCGCAGACTCCGCGTTCAGGCGACAGCTCGGGGCCGTTCTGGCCGAACATGCACAGCGAATCTCGCTGTGGAGGGCCCTATCGCGGTGAACGAGGGTTGGCGAGGGCACCTCGAGAAGCTCAGGTGGAGCGACGTGTTCGCGGACTGTTCTGAACAGAAGGCCGCGCTCCTCTTTGGCGAGGGATTCGATCTCAGCGACCCGGTCATTACCGCGCTCGAGACTGATGCCGGCGGGCTCGCGACCTGCGCAGCGCGGCCACCACCTTTGCCCACCCCTGCGCCGCCCGCGCCGCCCGCGCCGGGTATGTGGGTGGCGCAAGCGGCGAGCGTTACAGAGGTTGCGCCGCTCGCCGCCACGGGGTTCTCTCTCGCTGCGGCGACGCTCTCCGCACGCTTCGACGTCACGGATGCCGGTCCGACGCGGTCGTTTGCGTTCGACTACACGCTAGGATCGCGCGTGGTCGTCGACGGCAAGGAGGGACCCTTGTGCGCTGCGCCAAGCGCGGCTCCCTCCGTGACCACGCTCGTCGTCGGCGCAACGGTGGTGGGGACGGGGAGTGACGTTCGATGCGAGACGGTGATCGCGCTCGCGCCGAATGCGTCTCCGGGCGCACGGTGGACCGGTGGCCCCGAGGCGCACTCGTGGGAGAGTGTCCTCCCGGGCTGCGGTGCCGCACAGGCACAACGTGCACTTGCGTCGGGGTTCACCTTCAAGGACGTGAAGGTCATCGCCGCGACCTACCGGCTCGGGGGCATTGGTCTGTGCGGCGCGGCGAGCCCTTCTGCTTCCGCGGTGGCCGCCCCCATCCCGGCTCCGGCCTGGCCGCCAGTCGCCGCGCCTGTTCCCTTGCCTGCCCCACCGATTGCCGCGGTGCCGCCAGTGGTTGGCGCGGAAGCCCTGCCCGCACCGCCTGTCCCGCCACTCCTGCCTTTCGCACCGACTGCGCTGGGCAACGCACCATCAGCGGTCGCGCCGCCGCCCGAACGTGCCTCAACCGCAGCGCCGACAGCTGTCGATGACTTAGACGGACTCACGCAACCCGAAGCGCCGGCTACCGAGGCCCTCTCGCCCGCGCCCACGCGAGGTGAGGCGCCCCCAGTACCGGTGCTCTCAACCGCCGACGACCTGACGACATCCCGGCCCGCAGCGCCCGCTTCGCCGAACGGTTCAGACAACTCCGGGGGTCGGCCAGCAGCAGCGGCGGGCGATATGCCGGATAGCAGCGCGGCGGCCAGTCCCACTGGCGACCAAGCAACGTCGCCGCTCGTGGTCGCTGCGGTGGGCGCCGGCGCACTCACGGCAGTCGTCTCACTCGCTGTGCCCGCCTTCATCGCAACCGCCGACCAGGCTGGCCTCGGCAGGTTGAATGTCCATGACCAGCATATGTTCTGGCTCGCGTGGGTCATTGGGGCGGCCGGCGTCCCCACGTTCGTGGCGCCAATCATCGTGGGGGCGATCGTCTCTTGGGGGACTCGGTCGACCGTCGCCTCGGCACTTGCGATTGCGCCGGGGGTCGGCGTTAGCGCGCTGGGCGCCGGCCTCATCGTCCTTGGCGGGCATATGCTCAACTACGGCGAGACGTCTACTGGGAAGGTATGGGTATCGCCCTCCTCCATCGCCGCAGTGGGCGCTGTTGCGGCGACTGGTTTGGCGCTCGGGATCGGTGGCATAGCACTTGCTGCGGCTGGCCCAGCGATTTTTCGGGCTGAAGGAGCGGAATGATGCGGGCACTTGCGGTCGCCGTGGTCATCACGGGCATCGGTTGCGATGGGCTGCTGTTCAAGGAGGGATTGGGCGGGCCATGCGCTATCGACGCCGATTGCGCAGAGGGCGTTTGTGTGTCGGACGCATGCGCCCCGGCGGAGTGCAGTGTCGACGATGACTGCGCTTTCGGCCGATGTCGCACGCTGCGGTGCACGCCCGAGTGTGCAACGCATGCTGATTGCCGCGAAGGCGTTTGCGACTCTGGCGCTTGTCGGGCAGTGGTTACGTCGGAGGTCGTCATAGACGCCGCGGGAGGCGTGTTGCTGATTCCTGGGGTCGTGCAAGTCGAGATTCCGGCGGGGGCGCTGCCTGTCGGCGCCGTGGTCGTGGCGCGCGTCGTTCCGCCGGACTTGGCACCCGACGGCATCGTGGCAACTGCATTGGCGTCTGACGTGATTCACTTGGATACCGACGCACCGGAGCCCTTTGCGGCGTCTGTGGCCATTTCCCTCTTTCATCGAGGGGTCACGAGTGACGCGACCGTCATTGTGGCTGCCACTGCCGCCGACGAGAACGGGCCACCCACTCCACTGCATGTTCAGGCCCTAACGCAGGATACGGCTACTCTCTTGACCCGTCACTTCTCCTATTACGTGCTTCTTTATCGTCCATTTGCGACGCCGTCGGGTGGCGAGGTCAGCACCGTCACCCCGATAAGTGGCTACCTGAAGGCAGCCTATGTCGGATACACTGCAAGCCACGCAGTGAATGCCGCTGCAATGGTTGCAACGGCGGCCCGTCTACGCGGTTTCAACCTTCTGTTCGCCAACGTAGGCGGTATCGTCACTTCGCTCGACGGCTCCTTCCTCGTGACGACCCAAATGGCGTCGAAAGACTCGGAATGTAGCGACAACGGACAGTGCGCTACGGGCCGCTGTCGCGATGGGCGATGTGTAATCGGCTATTTTGGTTCTTCCTGCAGCGACGACTCTGACTGCCCGTACGAGACATGCGAAGGACTACCGTCGATCTGCATTCATTGGGGTGCCGACGGCGATGGTCCGGGCGTCGTTGCAGACAACTACAGTGGGATGTCATCGGGCGGTGAGGGAAGTCGCATCGAGGCATGGGTCAATGTAGGTGGTGCGCAGGAGGGTGAGGATCTGGCTCGTTTCCTCTACGGCCCTGCCACCGAATCGGAACGCGACGAACGTCTTGTTGCACTCGTGCGGGTCGTCCGGTCCGCGGCCGTCGCTGCCGCGGCCGCCGGCCTTGACGGACTACATCTCAACCTGGAGCTTGATGGGGGCCATTGCGGCAGCGTCGATGAGGACCACCGCAACTACTGTGCAAACTCTCAATATGACGTTGTCAGGCTCGCCGCTGCCCTAACGCAAGGGGAGCCGTTCTGCGACAGGACCCGCGGACAGACGTGCGCGCGCGATTTCCGATTGTCTGTGTCAACCCTTTTGGATTGGGAACCTGCGACTCTCGGGGCGCTCCTTGCGGCTGGAGCATCACTAGTGGTTGACCAAGCCTACAACCGCGGGAGCGCTGCGCCAGGTGCTGGCCTGCCAGCCGCGAACTCATTCCTTCAGGACTACCGCGCCGATCTCGTCTCTCGCCTCGATGCAGCGCATGCCGTTCTCGGTAGCGATTTTGCGGAGCGCTACGCGATCGCGCTCCCCGCCTATGGTGATCCGAGCGATCTACATCACCTTGACGTAGAGAACTTGAACGTTGCGTCGTCCATTGTGAGCGCGGGACTCCGCTGGCCGACGCCAGGTGGTGTCATTCGTGGCGCGGCCATTTATGACGTCACCGGCGTCGGCCTTGCCAATTGGACCGCTTCAACAGAATACCAGATTTCAATAGACATGCTGAGCGCGTTTGATCGTCTCTTTCCTTCCGCCGCAGAAGGTGAGGGCGAGGGCGAGGGTGAGGCCGACTCGAGCACGATTGGGGCTTTTCCAGTTTATACGGACGACCCGACGGATGTTACATCGCTTGACGTTGTACAGACCATTCCCGGTGACGGTGAAGTGAATGTGCCGGTGAGCACTACCGTGTCTATCTTCTTTGATGATGAAGTGGATCCAGCAAGTATCACCGATATGGCGATCACGCTGCGTGACTCCACGGGGGCGCCAGTTTTTGGCCAGTATTCCGGCGTTCTGACGACAAGCGAGCGGACAATTCTTGCGTTTCAGCCGTTCGAGCTACTGCAGGAGGAGCATGTCTATTCCGTAGCAATCGCTCCGGAGACTGGGCTGTTGGACGACGGCGGCAATGGCTTCGCGAGTATGTATTCGTTTGGATTCACCACGGGCGGAGCGGGAAGCGATCCGCCGCCGGACCTCGGATTCGAAGCCGGCTTGGCAGGCTGGTGGACGTCAGGCGATGCTGCCGTCCTAACGGGGGCGCAGGGCGCGTTGGCGCCAACCGAGGGGGCTCAAATGCTCGCGATTAGCACCGAGTCCGTCTTCGGGGGCACCGCTGCGTCCCTGCTCTACAGCGTAGCGACGAGCGGGCCAATTGCCGTAACCGGCGCATCTCTGGTCTTCGACTATGATTTTCTTTCTCGTGAATTCGATCAATACGTTGGCGAGGACTACGATGACACATTTAGCCTGGATGTCATGGGTCCGAACGGGAGCATGAGCGGAGTCGTCACGTCTGTTAATCTGGTTGGAGCGAACGCATCGGTCGCGAGCGATTTTCCGCTTCTAGCGGGCGTGGAACATACGGATTGGACCTCCGAGTCAGTGAATGTCTCCGAGCTGGGTTCGCCAATCATTGTCACTTTTCGTGTGACAGACATCGCTGACCATTACGTCGACTCGGTGGTTCTGGTAGACAATCTGCGCTTCCAGTGAACACCCGTCGACAACCACCTACTCTGCCTTTCAGGCAACGATGGCGGCTGGCAAACGACGGAAAGGGCGGTTGAAGCGCCCGCTGCCTGAAGCGCGCGGGCCCCTGATGCTCAGTGGCGTGAGAATCCTGCGGAAGCTTGCTCCACTGATCTCCGCGCTACGTGCCTGCCTGGCGCGGTTTCGTTGCGTGCGTGTTCCGAATCCAAAGGTGCCGTCGCAGCTGGTATCGAAGCAATCAATTCCGCGGTCGAGGAGGGAGAGCCGCCGGGCAAGCAGCGCGCGCGCCCGTCGCTGTTGCCCCGACTCCTTGTATGGACCTCCGCGCTCAAGCGGGTCGACAGCGTCTGTGTCCTGAGGTGCGCGCGCAGCGATGGCAGGCTCAGGTGAGGTGTCCCATGGACCTACCGGGGAGAAGCCGACCATCCCGAACCTGCTACCGCCGGATCCGGAACACCCGCCCCGCGCCCCAGTCATTCACGTACAGGTACGCCCCGCTCACCTGCGTCTCTCCCGGGTCCGAGAACCCGCTCGCGAACGTCTCGACCGCCAGCGTGCCCCGGTGCACGCGCACGACGCTCTGCTCCGCCCGATGCGCGAAGTAAACGTACGCCTCGTCCATCGAAAGCCCACCAGGATTCTCGTTCCCGAGGTCTTCGATGACGGCTTCGCCCTGCTGCTCCACTGCGTCGAGCGGCGCGCGGTACAAGCGGCGGCCCATTGCCCCAATCGAGAGCCACCAGACGTGCGTGGCGTCGACCTCGAGCTGCCAGGCACCGTCGATCCCATCGGCGATACGCACCGGCGCCGCGGAGCCGTCCGCGGGGATGCGCCACACCGACGCCCGCCGCCCGGCCAACCAGTAGAGCATGTCGCCTCGGCGCCGCAGCGACGCCGGGCTGTCCTCGGGCAGCGCATCTGCCAGGTACTCGATGACGGGCGCGCCTGCTTCGATCGAGGCCTTGGTCGCCCGGCGGAGGGCCAGCCTCTCGGACCAGTAGACGTGCGTGTCGTCGACGAGCACCGACTGCCCCAGGTCGCTCAGGGTCGCGATGTCCTCCACCGCGCCGCCGCCGAGCGGTTGGCGCTGCAGGTGCGCCGGCGCACCTGCGGTGATCCAGTAGACATACTGCTCGTCGACCGCGAGGTGTTCGACGCTCCCCTCCGGCGGCGCCCATGGCTCCACCCGATCGGCGAAACGGTCGGCGATGGCGGTGGCGAAGTAGAAGGCGTCGTCGGTGACCTGCATTAACGACGAGAAGACGTGCCCGCCCACGGCCACCGGCTCGCGCGACGCGTCGAGCTCGAGGTGCTGCAGGAAGATCCCATCGCCCGCCGAGCGCCCCCGCGACCACAGCTCCACCCGGAACGATGCGTTCGCCGTGACGAACGGCAGCGGAAGCTCGAACGTCGTGAAGTCGAGCGGCAGGGTGCCGCTACGCTGAACCACCTGATCGCCGTGCCACACGCGCAGCTCGGTCCGATCGGTGGCGGCGTCGGCGTCGGTCGTGACGGCGCGCGCGCGCACCGTCAGCACCGGGGCCACGTCGCCGCCCGTCGCCAGGCGCAAGACCGGCGACGGATACTCCGCCGCATCCTGCCCGCCGGCGACCATCAGGAACACCTCATCTTCGAACATCGCCCCGTCGGTGCGCTGGAGGGCGCACGCTGACGCGCCATCGCACGACCAGCGCGCGGCCGCGGCGTCGAAGCTCGCCATCGGCGCGAAGGCGACGCCGTCGTAGCGCTCGTAGCCGACACATGCGTCCGCGGTGCCAGAGTACGCGTCGACGAGGTTGAAACGTGTTGGGCAGGGGACGTCGCCCTCGCCCTCGCCTTCGCCCTCACCTTCGCCCTCGCCTTCGCCCTCGCCTTCACCTTCGCCGGCGGCGCACACCTGCGCCACGCAGACGGGTCGGGCTCGTGGGCAGTCCTCGTCGGTGCGGCACGGGATGTCGCCGCCGAGCAACGAGCAGCTCGCTGCAGCGAGAAACGCCGCCAAGGCGAACGCGCAGCGCTTCATCACGGCTCCGCGGGCGCCATCGCCAACGTGGCCGCGCCGGCCAGGCCGACCAGCGCGCCGGCGCCGGTGCCGACCAGGATCCAGGGCCCGAAGTCGAGCGCCGCCTGCTTGGTGTCGCCATCGCCGGCAGGGCTTGACGCCACCGCCGTCAGGTAGAGCGCCGCGCTGCCGAGCGCGACGAAGGCGACCGCGCCGCTGATTGAAGCCGCTGTGCCGCCGATTCGCCACGCCGCGCCCGCGTCCGGCCGGGGCGAGCGCTCCTCGACGTCACCGCGCGCGGTGGTTGGCTCGGTCTGGACCCGCGCAAGGTCGGCGTCGCGCACCACGGTCGCGCCGCCACGCAGCACCTCGACGTCGGCGCTGCTGGTGCCGACGCCCTTCACCAACAGCGAATAGCTGCCCGCCGGCACCGAGAGGTGCAGCGGCTGATCGCGCTGCTTCTGCAACTCGGCGAGTAGCTCGCCGCGCGCGCCACGGATGAAGACGCGCCCTGCCACATCTTCGTCGAGCACGAGCTGAGAGGAGGCGTCGCGCAGATCGGTGATGACGAAGTCGCCCGCGCCCGACAGCTTCATGTCCCACGCCGGGTGCTGCGCGCCGCCGCTCGTCCTCTCGGTTCGTGCCAGCGTCTCGTCGAACGCGAAGCGGTAGGCCTCGGTGAGCGTCACCGTGCCGTCGCGCCCGAAGTCGGCGGCGCCGCGCAGGCCCGTAATGAGCGACTGCGTGAAGAAGGAGCCGCCGATGCGGTCGGACTCCTGCGCGGGCTCGTCCGCGGAGCTCGACAGCAGGAACGCGGTACCAGCCACGTCGGTGGCCTGATCGATCAAGAACGGCGCGACGCGCACGCCGCCCTTGGTGCGCAGCAGCGCGCCCGACGAGCAGGAGTCGAGCACCACCACGCGCACACTCGCCGGCACCGCGTCGACCGCGGCGCGCAGCGCCGTGTAGCCGAGCCGACGCTCGCCGAGGAGGATGCCCTCCTCGTCGGAGTGGCCGGAGTAGTAGGCCACCAGATCGACGCGGGCGCCGCTCTGCGCCGCTGCACGCACCAGCGCGGCAGCATCGGCAAAGGCGGCCAGCACCTCGTCGGGGCCGGGCTCGAGCAGCGTCTTCACGTCGCCGGGAAGGACGCCGCCGAGCTCGACGATGACGTCGGAGAACGCGCGCGCGTCGCTGTGGGCGTGGCGCAGCACCGGGCGATCGGCGCCGCCGTGGTTGCTGGCGACCATGATGGCGAAACGCCGCGCCGGTGGGTCGTCCGCGGCTGCGGCGCCGTCGGAGAGCAAACAGAGGCCGAGCGCGGCGAGCGGCACCGGCCACGGCACCGCTCGCACCGAGCCCCTCAAACGTGCCCTCGTCACGGCTCCCCCCACGCCCCCAAACCGCCATCACTATCCAGCGCGCCGGGAGATTGTTCAACGTCCTTGCGTAGCAGGACCACGGTCTGCTTCAGCGACGCGGGAAGTGGGAGGAGCTCCTGGCTGGCGGCGCGTGCGAGCGCCTCTGCCGCGCTCATCACGGTGGCGGCCTCGAGCGGAGCGTCGCTCGTCACCAAGAAGAAGCGCTCGACGCCCGGCGTAGCGTCGAGCTCGAAGGCATGAGGCAGCCTTGTCTCGCCCCTCGGCTCGAGCCTCGGCGTGTGGGTCGCCGCCGCCGGCCAGTGCATGCTGACGGTGCCGGCGTCGTCGAGCGAGACGATGACCCCAAACGGATTGCCGTTCGCGACGTAGGCGAGCTGGATCTTGGTGCCTGGGCGCACACCGTCGCCCGACCGCAAGAGACGCGCACCCTGCGGAAGCTGCTCGTAGATCAAGAGCTGCGGCCGTCCGCCCTTGTTCACGATGTCGTCGCCGCGCCGCACCAGCGCGACCACCAGCAGCATGGCCACCGCGACCGCCGGCACGAGCACCGCCAGGCGCCTCGCGAGCGGCCGGCGTGCGCGTGCGCGGATCGCCGACAGCGCCCGGTCTGCCGGCTGGCGCTGCAACACCCGGGAGTTCTCCTCACGAAGCTCCTCGATGCGCTGCTGCTCGGCCGGTGTGAGGTCCAACGGTGGCGCGACGTCGCCACAGGCGACTTGCTCGAGGAGGAGGTCGCGGCGCGTCACGGTGCACCGCCAGTCGCAGGCGTGCGGTCCGGCCCACCCTCGATCGCCTCGAGCTCCCGCACGGCGGCGCTGAGCTTGGCCAGGCGTTTGCGGACCCCGCCCACCGAGAGGCCGGTCTCGACGGCGAGCTCGTCGAGCGTCCAGCCGTCGACCAGATAGAGCACCGCGAGCGTGCGCGTAGTGACCGGCACCCGGCCGAGCAGGCGGTCCCACCAGATCCGAGTGGGCAGCCCGTCGATCGGATCAGCGGCGTGCGCGATGCGATCGAGCACGTCGGCCGGCTGCAGATCCTCGGGGTGGCGCCGCCGATGACGGAGCATGTTGAGACATATGTTTGTCGCGATGCGAAACAACAGGCTCGAGAGCCCGCGGTCTTTCAGGCGCGCGCGGTGGCGCAGCAGGCAGGCGAAGGTGTCCTGCATCGCGTCGAGGGCGATGTCCTCGTCTCGCAGCAGCACGGTGCAGCGGCGCAGCACCATGCCGGCGTAGCGCCGATACGCGTCCTCGACGTCAATCCCCAACGACCCGCTCCCTGCACGCACCCCGTGCCCCCCGTAACACCGCGGGCGGCCAAAGCTGCTACCGCCGCGCCTTAGATCCGCCGCGGATCAGGCGTGCCGGCGCGTTGTCACGCCGACGAAACCCGGGCAATCCTCGGCGGCCGTGCGCTGGTGCTCCCCCTACGCCCTCTGGTTCTCTCTGGCGCTCGTCGCGTGCCCCGGCGGGGAGGCACCGCCAGGGGATGACGCGGGTGTCAGCGAGGGCGAAGGTGAGGGGGAGGGCGAAGGCGAGGGGGAAGGTGAAGGCGAGGGGGAAGGCGAGCCCGGGCCCGCCAACGAGACGTGCGCGACTGCTTTGGCGATCGTCCCTGGGCCTTCCGTGCAAGGGACCACCGTCGGCGCGGGCGTCGACCTGGCGCCATCGTGCCTGACCGAGCCAAGCGCCGTCGGCGGCGACGTCGCGTACTCCTTCACGCTCGCCGCGCCCTCGTCGGTCTCGATCGACGTGCTCTCCCAAACTGAGTTCGCGGTGGCGCTGCTACGCGCGCCGTGCGGCGCGGGCGACGAGCTCGCCTGCGCGGACGATCGCGTCTTTGGCGAGACCCTGTCCGTGCCGTTCCTCGACGCGGGTGACTACCGCATCATCGTGGCGGCCAACGGCGACGGGCACGGCGGCGCGTCCACCGGGCCCTTCTCCCTGGCGCTTGACGTTGGACCCCCGCAGTGCCTGGGCGACGCGCACGATCCCGAAGACGACGTCCTTGCGGGCGCGCGCGAGCTTGGCGCGGCAGACCTCGGCGTGAGCGGTGGCAGGCTGTGCCCCGGCGACGTCGACCTCTTCGTGGTGGAGCACCTCGGCGGCATCTTGAGCCTCGATGCGGCTACGGCGACGGCGCAAGTGAACGACGCGCTCCTCGATGGCGCCGGCATCGTCGTCGGCGTCGGCGCGGCGGTCGACCTCGGCGCCGCGCTGCCAGCCGGGCTCTACCTCGTCAGCGTGACGGCGCCGGCGGCGACGTTGGCGGACCCCGTCTCGTACACACTGCAGGTGTCGCACGGCTGCCCGGGCGACGCTGCGGACCACGCGACGCCGCGCACCGATGATCTCGCCGCACCGACGCTGCTCGCGGATCCGGTGGTGCTGACCGGCCGCGCGCTCGCGTGCGGCGACATCGACGCCGTGCGCGTGAGCGCCCGTGCAGCTGGCATCGCCACGCTGCGCCTGACGGACGCCGCGGGCATCGCCGTCACCGCGGCGGGTGGGACCATCACGGACGATGGCGCCGATCGACTGATCACGATGGCGCTGCTGCCAGGGGCCTCCCTCGACGTCGTCATCGGTCCGACAGCGGGAGTACCCCTCACCTACGACCTCGCGCTCACCTGGGAATGGGCGCCACCGTCCAACGACGTTTGCAGCGGCGCGGTCGCGCTCACCCTGCCAACCGCGCTCGACGGCTCCACCCTCGGCGCTGCCAGCGATCGCAACGGCGCCTGCAACGGCGATGGCTCTGCACCCGAGCCCGGTGTTCGGGGCGGCGACGTCTTCTACCTGCTGCCGGTTGCGGCACCGACGTCGCTCGAGCTGTTGCTGTCGCCGCGCGACCCGGCGTTCGCCGGTACCGTCGAGCTGTACGGGCCGGTTGCTGGTGGCGCGTGCGCCGATCTCTCGGCCGTGCCCGCGCTTGGCTGCGCGACCGGGCGCGTGCGCGCGGAGCTGGCAGCCGCGGGCGACTATGTGGTGGTGGTCGAGAGCCGCGCCGGCCGCTTCTTTCAGGGGGCGATCCTGCCGCCCTCGCCGGGGACCTTTTCGCTCACGGTGACCGGCTACCCAGCAGGGTTCCCCGCGCCTGAGGCGTGTGGCCTCGCCATCGAGATCGCGGCGCCAACGAACGAGCCCGCGCTCGTGGAGGTGCCGCCTGCAGCGTTCTCCGCGTTCAACGACGCGCAAGGGAGCTGCGGCGGTCCCACGCCAGAGGCCGTGGTGTCGTTGACCGCAGCGCTCGACGGCGAGGTCGAGATTCGCTCGCTGCCCTACTCGTTCGACACGCTGCTGCACGTGCGGCAGGGCGACTGCGCCGACGGGCTGGAGGTCGCCTGCAACGACGACGCGGACCAGCGCTTCGAGACCGAGAGCGAGGTGCGCTTCGTGGTCACGGCGGGCGAGCGCTACTTCGTGTTCGTCGACGGCTTCGGGGTGCTGCCGCCGGGCGCGGGCGCCGAGCTGACGGTGCGAACCGTCCCGTAGCCGCGGCGATCCGCGGGTGCGATCGTTCGAAGGCGCGCTGGCCAGCACCTGGCCGCATCGCGTTCGTCGTGTCGCTCATGGTGACCTCCCCGCGTGGGTTCCCTCGATGCGGCCGATGGTAACAATCAGCCGCGCGGCGACCTCGCGCACCGGAACCCCAACCCGCTCTCGCGGTAGCCGAGCTGCACGGGCAGCCGCATCGACGAGCGCATGTGCCACCAGTCGAGCCCGTAGTCCTTGACGACGAGGTAGCGCGGGTCGTCCCCCGTCGGTGTCGACGTCCATTCGCTGACGTTGCCGCCCATGTCGAGCGCGCCCACGGGGCTCGCGCCCGCCGCGCGAGCGCCGACCGGCATGGGGACCGTGCCGCACGACGCGATCGCCGCGCGCACGCAGTCAGGCTTGTCATCGCCCCATGGGTAGGTGCGCCCGTCGACGCCACGGGCGGCGCGCTCCCACTCGGCCTCCGACGGCAGCCGGCCACCGCGCCACGCGCAGAACCGCGCCGCGTCCGCGTGGTCGACGCAGGTCATTGGCAGCGCGTCCTCGCGCGGCGTCGCGGTCCAGGTGCCGGCGCACGACGGCGGCGGCGGCGTGCAAGCGCCGGCCGCGACGCACGCTGCGTAGGCGCCCTGGCTCACCTCGGTGCGATCGAGAAAGAAGCGCGCCACGGCCACAGTGCCACTCGGCTCCGATTCGAGCGAGCAGGCGTCGTCGCGCGCGGGGTTGCAGCCCATGAGGAACGTCGCCGCCGACACCTCGACCTCGTGCGCGCGAGGCTCGTCGAGCGCGGGCGTGCGCTGGTCGCTGCGGCTGCATGCAACGACGGCGCCGACGAACGCGACGACCGACCAGAGGCGCAACCGACACGCAGGCGATCCTCGCCGTAGCTCCAGGGTCGGCACGCTCACCGATCCAGGCGGACGTCGCCGACCTTGCGCAAGAACTCGTCGTAGGTGCCGTGGAAGTCCTCCAGCCCGTGCGCGCTCATCGCGAGCACGCGCGTGGCGGCCTCCGCCACCAGATCGCGATCGTGCGTCACGAAGATCACCGTGCCGTCGAAGCGCTTGATGGCCTCGGTGAGCGCCGAGATCGACTCGAGATCGAGGTGGTTGGTCGGCTCGTCGAACACGAGCACGTTGTCTTTCATCAGCATCAGCCGCGCGAACAACAGCCGCGCCGTCTCGCCGCCCGACAGCAACTGCGTCTCCTTCAAGGCTTCGTCGCCGCTGAACAGCATGCGCCCGAGCAAGCTGCGGATCTCCTCGCGCGTGACGCGCTCGCCGCCGATCGCCTTGGCGCGCTCGTCGTCGAGCGCGTACAGCCACTCCCACAGCGGGATGCCGTGCGGGATGCCCTTGGTGTGGTCCTGCGCGAAGTAGCCGATGCGCGCTTCGTGTCCCCAGCTCAGTGTGCCCGCGTCCTTCGGCTCCTCGCCGAGCAGCACGCGCAGCAACGTGGTCTTGCCGATGCCCGATGGCCCGATCACGGCCATCTTGTCGCCGCGCATCAGCGTGAACGTGAAGTCCTGCACGATCGTGGTGTCGCCGAACGCCTTCGACAAGCCCTCGGCGCGGATCACGTGCTTGCCGGACGGCTTGCCGCCCGCCTCGAAGCGGATGAAGGGCCGCGCGATGTTGGACTTCTTCAGCTCCGCGCCTTGCAGCTTCTCGATCTCCTTCTTCCGGCTCTGCACCTGCGACGCGCGCGTGCCGGCGCCAAAGCGCGCGACGAAGTCCTTGAGCTGCTCGACCTTCTTCGCCTTGTCGACGTTCTCGCTCTCGATGCGACTGCGTACCTGCGACTTCTGCAGCACCATGTCGTCGTAGTTGCCGGTGTAGATGATGATGGTCTCGTAGTCGATGTCGGCGATGTGCGTCGTCACCGCGTTGAGGAAGTGGCGGTCGTGGCTGATGACGACGAGGATGCCCTGGTAGTTCTTGAGGAACTCCTCGAGCCAGCGGATACTGTCCATGTCGAGGTGGTTGGTCGGCTCGTCGAGTAGCAGGCACTCGGGCTTGCCGAACAGCGCCTGCGCGAGCAGCACGCGCAGCTTGTGGCCGCCGGACATCTCCTTCATCAGACCGTGGTCGCGGACGCCGAGGCCTTCGAGGAGCTTGGCGGCGTCGATCTCGGCTGTGTAGCCGTCCTCCTCGCCGATGATGGTCTCGAGATCGCCCAAGCGCATACCCATCTCGTCGGTGAAGTCGGTGTGCTCGAGCAGCTTCGCCTTCTCGGCCATCGCGTCCCACAGGCGCTTGTTGCCCATGATGACGGTGTCGATCACGCGGTACTCGTCGTACGCGGCCTGATCTTGCCGGAGGATCGACGTCTTCTTTGGGCGAGACACCGAGCCCTTCGCCGGCTCGGCGTCGCCCGCGAGGAACTTCATGAACGTGGATTTACCGGCGCCGTTCGGGCCGGTGAGGCCGAAGCGCTTCCCCGGCGGGAACGTCGTCGAGATGCCATCGAAGAGCACACGCCCGCCAAAGCGCTGCGAGACGTCCATGACCGTGAGCATGGGCGCACGCTACACGCGAGCCCACGGAAGTCACGCGCGTTCAAGCGGACGCCGTCACGCCGTCCCGGCATGGCCGACCCGCCAAAGCGCGCCGGCTGGCGCTAGTCTCCCTTGATGGACACAAGCCTTGATCCCGTGTTGCGGCAGCTTGCCCAGAGCTTCGAGGGCGCGGACCTCAGCCCCAGCGAGCTGCACAGCGTCATCCCCTTCCTGTTCTTCAGCGCCGGTGGGGCGGCGCAAGCGCCGTCGCCCGCGGTCCAGCGGCACCTCGACGCGTTCTGCCGAGAGGCGGGCATCGATGCGTCGCTCGCGCCGCAGGACGTGGAGGCCAAGGTGCACGCCTACTTCCACGCGCACCCGCCCAGCGCTCGCGTGCTCGACCTGGTGAAGGAGATCCTCGGCGGCGCCGAGCTCGACGAGGCTGAGCGCGCCGGGCAGCAGTCGCAAGCGGCGCTCGGCGGCGCGCGGGACAACCGCCCCGTCGGCGGCCGGTCCACGGACGGTTTCCGCCTGGGCGCGCTCGGGGCGCACGCCATGCAGCAAGCGCTCGATATCAAGCGTGAGCCCGTGGACGTGCCCTGCGGCAAGCCCGGCGACACGCCCACCCTTTGGGAGAGCAAGCGATGACCACGATCGACCAGGCACGACGCGTCCCAGGTGCCATCAAAGAGGCGGATCAGGCGCAAGCCGCGGGCATGACCGCCGCGCAGCTCACGCAGGTCGCCAACAACATCGACACCGGCTTCTTCTCGTTCGGCGCGAAGAAGACCAAGGAGCGCCTGCTTGCGGCCGCGGAGATCCTGGCGGCGCGCGAGACGTCGACGGCGGAGCGGACCGGCGCGACCACGACCACCGCGGGGCCGACGGCGACCAACCAGACCAAGGTCGAGGCCCCGATCGACCTCGCCGCGCAGATGCGCGCGCGCGCGGCCGAGACCAAGGAGAACCACGCCAAGATCGAGGCGGACACCAGCAAGCGCGTCACCGACATGGCCGCGGGCTGGCAGGCGTTCGACGGCTCCGCGGAGATCAAGGCGTTCGCCGAGTACGTCGGCGCCAAGCACAACGAGGGCGCCGGCAAGCCGGAGTTCCCGAACGCGCGCGCCATCCCGCTGTGCTCGTTCGATGCGCCGGAGGTGAAGCTGGTGTCGCCGGGGCTGAGCCACGAGGGCCTCAACCTCGCCTTCGCCATCGCGGGCAAGGAGCACCTGCCCTACGGCAAGCAGACGCTGGTCATCACGCCCTATGGGCTGCGCATGGCGGGTGAGACCGTCGGCAAGCAGGCGCACACCAAGCCCGTCGACACCGAGATGCTCGCGCGCGCGGGCTTCTCGCTCTCCCAGCTCGAAGAGCGCGTCAAGCAGACGATGAAGCTGGTGCTCGACGGCAAGGGCCCGTCGCCGGTGACGATGCAGCTCGGCACGGCGGATCAGGCGCTCGCCGACGCGGCCCGGCTCGCCGGCATGTCCGGCGGGCGCGCGGACGTCGATGCGCTGCTGGCAAAGGTGACGGAGTCGATCTCCACCACCCAGCGGCGCGCGGGCGCCGACAAGGTGCTCGAGCTGATGAAGGCCGAGATCCCCAACATGCGGCCGGACGACGCCATCCAGTTCGCCACCAAGACGCTCGACTACCTCGGCCGCATCAACCCGCGACGTGGCGGCCAGTACGGCGAGGACTTCAACCTTTGGCTGTTCCACCGCGACTACCTGAAGATCGGGGTCGCGATGACCAAGCTGGTGAACGCGCTGCCGGTCGAGAAGCGCGACCTCGACCCGGTGCGCAAGGCGATGGACACCTACGTCAGCGGCGTGCGCTCGACGTCGTCGTGCTACCGCATGATCGAGCCGAACGGGCAGGAGACGCAGGACCAGTACTGCGGCTTCTACGAGATCTGGGGTGCCTTGAAGAACCTGTCGTTCCCGTATCAGGGGCCGGGCTGGGGCACGATGCGCGACCTCGGCTGGCTCGAGAAGAACGCGCCCTGACAACGCGCGCGCGGCGCTGACGGGGGAGGACGCGGGCATGGCCGAGGCTGCGACCTTTCGGCGCGTGGGCGCCGGCGACGTCGAGGCGCTGCTGCCACTGCTGCGCGCCTACTGGCAGTACGACGGCATCCGCTACCGCGACGCCGAGGTGCGGCGCGGCCTCCAGCAGCTCCTCGACCGTCCGGCGCTCGGCGGCGCGTGGCTCATCGAGGGCGGGGGCGCGCCGATCGGCTACTTCATCCTCACCTGGGGCTTCGACCTCGAGTTCGGTGGCCGCCACGCCTGGCTCACCGACCTCTGGCTCGAGCCCGCCTGGCGCGGCCGCGGGCTCGGGCGCCAGGTGTTCGCCCTCGTCGACGAGCTGCTGCTCGCCGAGGGCGCAAGCTTCGTCGAGCTGGTGGTGGAGCGCGACAACCTCGAGGCGCAGGCCTTCTACAAGAAGCTCGGCTTCGAGGCTGCCGACCGCGTGCCGCTGGCGCGGCGCCTGAAAGAGCCAGACGACGCGACCTGAGGTGGCCGCCCGACGCGCTGCGCGCGCCTCAGAGCGCCACCGACCAGGCTCAGGGCGCCGCAGTCTCGTCGAGCACGTCGCGCAGCCGGCGCAGCAGTATCTCTGCGGTGAAGGGCTTGGCGATCAGCCTGCTTCCCGCCTCGAGCAGGCCGTGGCGCCCAACTTCCTGGTCCGTGTAGCCGGACATGTAGAGCACCTTGAGCCCGGGCCGCAGCGCGTGCAGGCGCGCGGCCAGCTCGGGTCCGCTCATCTGCGGCATCACCACGTCGGTCAGCACCAGGTGGATGTCGCCAACGTGGCGCTCGCACAAGAGCAGCGCCTCGCCGCCGTGCTGGGCCGTGAGCACGTTGAAGCCCGCGCGCAGCAGCAGGCGCGTGGTCAGCCGGCGCACCGCCTCTTCGTCTTCCACCAGCAGCACCGTCTCGGTGCCGGTGGTGGGTCGCGGCGTCGGCGTCATGGTTCGCGGCATCGACAGCGGGCGGTCCGCGCGCGGCAGGAAGACCCGGAAGGTGCTGCCGTGGCCGGGCTCGCTCTCGACCGTGACGTCGCCGCCGCTCTGCTTGACGATACCGTAGACCGTCGATAGCCCGAGCCCGGTGCCCTTGCCGCGCTCCTTGGTGGTGAAGAAGGGCTCGAACAGGCGCGCGCGCGTGGCCGCGTCCATGCCGGAGCCCGTGTCGCTGACCGTGAGCACGACGCAGGGGCCGAGGCCGGACGGGCACTGATCGGCGGCGGCGCTGGCAGTGCGCACCGTGACCGTGCCTCCCGTGAGCATGGCGTCGCGCGCGTTGACCACCAGGTTCATCAGCACCTGCTCGAGCTGGCCCTTGTCTGCCTTGACCGTGCCGAGCGCGGGATCGAGCGCCAGCTCGAGACGGACATGCTCGCCGATCAGGCGCGAGAGCATCTTCTCCATCTCGACCGCAACGGCATTCACATCGAGCACCTCGAGCTCGAGCACCTGGCGACGGCTGAAGGCGAGCAACTGGCGCGTCAGCGCCGCCGCGCGGTTGCCGGCGTCGAGCACCTCCTTGAGATCGCTGCGCAGCGGGTCACCCTCGCGCAGCGCGTCGACGGCGAAGGTGGTGTAGCCGAGCATGACCGAGAGCAGGTTGTTGAAGTCGTGCGCCACGCCGCCGGCGAGCTTGCCGATCGCGTCCATCTTCTGCGCCACGCGCAGTTGCTCCTCAAGAACCGCGGCGCTCTCCCGCGCGAGCCGCTGCTCGGTGATGTCGCGCGCCGTGACGTGGATGGTGTCGCCCGCGAAGCGCGAGCGCAACTCGACCCAACGGTAGCTGCCGTCGCTGCATCGGCAGCGTGCGCTGAACGACTCGAGCGCGCCGGTCGCCAGGAGTTGATGCTGGGCCCGGAGCGCCGGCTCGATGTCGTCGGGGTGGAGGAAGTCCGCGAAATGGCGGCCCTCGAGATCCTCGCGGCGCGTCCCTAGGAACGCCGCCCAGGCCTTGTTCATCCGGCGCAGCCGGCCGTCGACGTCGACGATGCACAAAAGGTCGAGCGCGTCGTCGAAGTAGCTCTCGAGCTCCGCCGTCTTGGCGGCGAGCGCCTGCTCTGCCCGCTTGCGCGCGTCGATGTCGTTCACCACCGAGATGAAGTAGTCGGGCTCGCCCGACGGTGTGCGCACCAGCGAGACCGTCAGCTCGATCCACACGATGGCGCCGTCCTTCTTCCGGTAGCGCTTCTCCATGGTGTAGGTGGCGAGGTCACCCGCGAGCACCTGGCGCACGAACGCCAGATCGCGATCGAGGTCGTCGGGGTGGGTGATGTCCTGGAAGGTGCGCTGCAGCAGCTCCTCGCGCGTGTAGCCGACGATGTCGCACAGCTTCTGATTGACGCGCAGCCAAGATCCGTCCGGGGAGACGTGCGCGATGCCGACCGCCGCTTGCTCGAAGGTTGCGCGGAAGCGCGCCTCCGATTGGCGCAAGGCCTCTTCGGCGCGCTTCTGTTCGGTCAGCACCTCGGAGAATAGGATGAGGCCGCCGACCGCGCCGTGGTCGTCGTACCAGGGGCGGATCTCCCAGCGCACGCAGTCCACCGTGCCGTCCTCGCGGACGAAACGATCGTCTTCGGCGCGTTCCACGGCACCGGCAAGGCAGCGTCGGTGGATCTCCTTCCAGCGCTCGGGGATCTCGGGGAAGACCTCGTAGTGGGAGCGGCCGGTCAGGTCCTGTTCGACGAGGCGGTAGTCGGTCAGGTAGCGCTTGGTGGCGACGATGTAGCGCATGTCCCGGTCGAACATGGCGATCGCCGCGGGCGAATGCTCCGCAAACAGGCGCAGCACGCTGCTCGGGCCAGATCGGTCCGCAACCACGGAGCCTCGCCCGCCCACAAGATCGGTCGACACTCCGTGCATCCCCCGTTGGATGCATAGCGAGGTCCAAGGTCTCGGTCATTCGGGCGCGCCGCAGGGGCGACGTCGCCCCGAATCGACCTGTAGTACCGTGTGCGGGTGCTTCCGTTCGCGCTCGCGCTGCTTGCAGCCCTCCCGGCCCCGGCTCAGCCTGAACGGCCGCGCGTGTTGGTGCTGGATCTGCAGGGGGTCGACGTCGACCCGGCGGAGGCGGGTCTGCTGCGCGACGCGATCACCTCGCGCCTGACGCGCTTCGAGGAGCTCGACGTGGTCGCCCAAGGCGAGCTTCGTCGCCTGCTCGAGGTAGAGAGCTCGCGCGAGCTGCTCGGCTGCGACACCACCGCCTGCCGCTCGGAGATCGCCGACGCGCTCGGCGCCCGCTACCTGGTGGTCGGCTCGCTCGGCGGGCTCGGCGACGGCATGGTGCTCAACCTGACGCTGCTGCGCGGCTCGAGCGGCGACGCCGTGTCTCGACGCACCATCCACGGCGCCACGCTCGACGACATCGTGCGACAGTTGCCGCCGGAGGTCGACGCGCTGGCCGCGCCGCTCGTCGAGGAACCGCCGCCGCCGCTGCTGTGGTGGAGCAGCCTTGGCGCGGGCGCGCTCGGCGTCGGCGTGCTCGCCCTCGGCACGGTGTGGGCGCTGCAGCTCGAGGGCACCTTGGCGAGCGCCGCGGGCGCGCCCGACGGCAAGCAGCAGGCGCTCGATCAGCGCCTGTTCGCGCTCGGCACCCTCGGCGCGGGCACTGCGCTCGTCGGCGTCGGCGCTGCCGGCGCCCTGCTCCTGGTGCCCGAATGAGGCAGCGCATCGCCCGTGTCGCATCGTTGCCGGCCTTGCTCGCCGCGTTCGCGTTCGCGCTCGTGAGCGTCGGCTGCCACTTCTTGCTCGGGCAGGTTGCCTGCGGCGACGACGGCGATTGCCCGGCCTCGCTGCCGTTCTGCGTCGCGGGCCAGTGCGCGGCCGAGGCGCGAGAGGGCGAGGGCGAAGGTGAAGGTGAAGGTGAAGGTGAAGGCGAGGGCGAGGGCGAAGGCGAAGGCGAGGGCGAAGGTGAAGGCGAGGGTGAAGGCGAGGGCGAGGGTGAAGGTGAAGGTGAAGGTGAAGGCGAAGGTGAAGGCGAGGGCGAGGGCGACCCGCCGCCGCTGACGCCGCATGCCTTCGTCTCCCAGGCCAGCAACGAGGTCCATGCGCTCGTGCGCGACGGCACCGATGTGCTGCTCGGCGGTCGCGCCGGCGGCAGCATCGCCTACCAGGGCGGCGCCGCGCT
Organism: Deltaproteobacteria bacterium; assembly: GCA_016177705.1. Lineage (GTDB taxonomy): Bacteria > Myxococcota > UBA727 > UBA727 > VGSZ01 > JACOUT01. The sequence goes on along the minus strand of JACOUT010000003.1, from coordinate 744,234 downwards.
CCCCTTGGCCTCGGGTGCGCCGTTCGTGCTCAAGCTGTCGGATGCGGGCGGCGCGACCGCCTTGTTCGCGCCGCTCGAGGGCGGACGGGTGCGCGCCATCGTCGTCACACCCACGGCGGTCGTGGTCGCCGGCACCATGGACGGCGTCGCGCTCACCGTCGGTGGAGCGTGCGGCACGCTCACACGCGCGGACGCCGACCAGGACGCGTTCGTGGCCGCGCTCGCGCCGTTGACGGGTGCCTGCCTGTGGGCACGGCGCTTGGGTGGTCCGGCGACCACCAATGGCGACATCGGTGTGAGCGCGCTGGCGTTCGATGGCTCCGACCTGTTCCTCACCGGCGGCAGCAACGGTGCGCTCGAGATCTACGACGAGAGCGGCAGCGCGCTCGGCGTCGGCGGCTCGACCGCAGGGCAGGGCTTCCTGCTCCGGCTTTCCTCGTCAGGCGCCTTCGGCGCGCTGCTGCGGCTCGACCCCGCCACCGACCCGCGCGCGCTCGCCGTGCTGCCCGGCGCGCCGCCCTCCATCTATGTCGCGGGCGGCTATGGCCCGGCGGCAACTCCGACCGTGGCCGGCCTGCCGCTCGTCGGCAGCCAGGGCGCGTTCGTGCTGCGCGTCCAGGGGGGCGGCGGAGGCTTCGGCACCCCGGCCGCGCTCAGCCAGGAGGTGACCGGGACCGGGGCCGTGACGGTGAGCGCCCTCGCCGCGGATCCGGTCGCGCGACGCCTCGCCGTGGCCGGCTCCTTCAGCGGGCGGTTCCTCAGCGCCAACGCGGTCGCCACCGACGGCTTCCTCTACTTCGTTGGCGAGGATCTGACCCTGGGCGCCACGGCGTCGCTCGCGAGCTCGTCGGGCGCCGACACCATCGACGCCATGACCCTCGGCACCGACGGGCGCCCCATCATCGTGGGAACCGTACCGGGGAGCAGCGACGTCACGATCGGCATCTCGACGATGAGCACCCCCGACGCCGGCAGCGCAACGCACGCCTTGGTCGCCAAGCTCGACCTGCTCGCCGGCGAGACCGTGCGTTGGCACGTGCGCTTGCCGTCGAACGGCACGGTCGTCGTCAGCGGCACGACCGTCGGCCTGCTCGGAACCCGCGTCGACGCCTGCCTCGGTTTTGACGTCGACGTGCGCGATCCCCTGGGGTCGCTGCTGTTCGCCGGCGCCGGCGACGGCCACCGCGAGCTTGGCCTCTTGCAGCTCGGGCCGTGAGCGCGGGCGCCGTCAGGGCGGCGTCAGGGCGGCGTGCCGCGGCTCCACAGGCGATCGAACTCGTCGGCGAAGCGCTTGGCCAGCGCCGGCATGTTCCTGAACAGGAAGCGGTCTTCCGTGTGCTTGGTGATCGACGACGACGAGAAGTTGGCGCTGCCGTTGAACACGTCGTCGCCGATCACGCCGAACTTCTCGTGCATGACGCGCGCGCTGATGATGCGCAGCTCGACGTCCTTGCCTTGCGCCTTGAGCGCCTTGAGCGCGTCGATGGCCGGCTGGTTGTACTGGTCGTACAAGACGGCGCGCAGCTTGACCCCGCGGTTGACCGCGTCGACCAGCTCTTGGAACTCGGGGCTGCCGGGTGAGATGCCGTACATGGCGAGCTTGAAGGTCTCGCCGGCGGGCGCCCGGCGCAGCAGGTCGGCGACCGCCGAGGCGAGGTCGCGCGCGACCTGCTCCGCCGCTGGGCGTGCGGGCGCGCTCGGGGCGGTCGTGGTCGCGGCGCCGGGCTTCCTCGCCACCTGCGTGGTTCCCTGGTGCTCGGTACTCCAGCCGGTGCTGGCCGCACCGCCGGGGACGCGCGCCGAGTAGAGCGCCTTCACCTCGTTGCCCGACAAGGACGGCAGGATGCGCGCGAGCCGCGCGTTCGAGAGCCCGGCGGCCGCCTGCAGCTCCGCCAGGTCCTCGACGGCGCCGTACGTTTGCAGATAGGCGACGATCTTCTCGGCCTGCTTCTTGGAGAAGCCCGCACGGTCCAGCTCGGCGACGCTGGCGCTGTTGACGGACAGCGCACCCTCGCCGAGCTCGGCCCGCGCGCGCAGCTCGGCCTGCTTGGCCGCCGACAGCGTGGCGAGCGCGGGCACGCGCTCGAACAGCTCGTCGACGGTGTCGAAGCGGCCGAAGTCGCGCAGCTCCGCCAGCACCTTGTTCACGCGCGTGCTGCCGATCAGCGCCTTGAGCGCAGCGACGTCGCGGTCGCCGAAGGAGTTGACGTCGACGGCGCTGCTGCGGTCCTGCGCCTGGTACACCGGGTCGGGGATGTCGGCGACCGTGACGGGGTTCGGCGTGTAGCTCGCGTTGTTGGCGCGCGCCAGCTCGGCGTAGAGCCGCTCGCGCTCGCGCAGCGCCTCGGCGTGGGTGAGCGCGGCGCGGTCCTCGTTCCAGAAGCCCTCGAACTCCTTTTGGTACGAGGTCATCACGGCGCGGTTGTCGACGTCGTGGCGGTCGAGCACCATCAGGTTCTCGTAGTTGCCGTCCATGGCGCCCACCGACCAGTTGAAGGAGCCGGCGGTCATCTTCTCCGGTCGTCCGTCGATGAGCGTGACGAAGCCCTTGTGGTGGTTGAGGCCCTGCGTGGCGCCGTGGTTGTAGTCGGGCCCGTTCCCACCCCAGACGTAGGGGCTGTCCTTCTTGAACTTGACGACGAGGTTTGGCAGCCCGAGCAGCGCGAGGCGCGCCGGCTGGCGATCGCCAGACGTGGGCAACTGGCTCCAGTCGGTGAGCAGGCGCACCGTCAGGTTGGCGTGGTTGCGGCAACGGTCGGCGATGGCGTCGGCCAGCACCTTGTCGGTGAAGGCGAACAACAGCAGGTTGACGTCGACCGACTTGCCGCCTGCGCGCGCCAAGGTCTCGTCGATGGCGCCCAGGATCTTCTGGCGGAACACCACGAGCGCGTTGCCCTCGGAGGTGAACACCACGTCGGTCGAGCGTGGGCGCGCCGCCGTGAGCGCGTCGATGCGTGCGCTCACCGCCGAGGTGAACGCCGCCGCGTTCGCCACGTCGAGCGTGCCGCCGCTCGGCACCACCGCGTCGTAGGCCGCGCGCAGCGCCTGCGCCTCGAAGGCGTCGAGCACGCGGTCGCCGTCGACCGCGGACGCGCGGCGCACCGCGTCCTCCACGGCGGCGCGCGCGGCCGGGTCGCTGACGGCGGCGAGCGGTTGCAGCACGGCCTGGCTGGAGGATCCGATCTTGAGGCCGGCGACGGTGAGAGCCACGGCTACCTCCACCTACAGGTCTGGAGATTGTCGGGCGCGCGCGCCGATCGGTTGCGTCCGGTGATTTCCCTGTCTTTTCATGGGCTTGACTCATCGGGGAACGCCGAGCCTGCGGCCGCTGTTGGCGAGCTGCGGGCGGGATCCGGCGACCTGCGCCTATTGACCTGACAATTGCTCATTTTGAGCACTGCAAGGGCCGCGGGTCGCGCGCCACCGCCGGGCGCCCGTGGCACGCCCGCTGCTTTGCTCTCGCGTCGCCGGGAGCACCATGCACCTCATCGCCCTCGCGCTCGTGGCGGCGTCCGCCGCGTCCGCACCGCCACCTGCTTCGCCACCTGCTTCGCCACCGCCGCGCACCGACGCGCTCGCGTGCACGCGCCAGACGTTGCTCGACGAGCGCGGCTGCACCGTCGAGGGGCGCACGGCACGACAGCCCGCCGCGCGTGAGCAGGCCGTCGACAACGTGCGCGTGGCCGCGGCGTTGGCCGAGGAGCTGTGCCGCATCGTCGCCAAGGGCGACGCGCTCGACGCCGATCAGCTGGTGCTCGCCGCCTGCCGCGCGCGCATCGCGCCCGCCACGCGCACCTGCGCCGGCGACGGCTCGCGCCGCGTGCTCGACGACGGCGGCCGCTTCAACCCCGGCTTCGCGCGCTGCTACGCCGGCCTCGCCGAGCTGGTGCGCGCCGTCGCCGCTGACGCGGACGTAGCCGCCGACTGCTGCGTGTGCGCCGCCGACTGCGGCGTCACCGAGGAGCAGTGCCTGGCGCGTTGGCACCACGGAGAGCTCGGCGCCTGTGTCGCCGAGCAGTGCCGTGAGCCGTGCGCCGAATCCCTGTTGTTGCAGCGCGCGCGCACCTTCGCCGCCGCCGCGAGGAAGCCATGAAGCGGTCGGTCGTCCTGCTGGCGGCGCTCGCCGCCGCTGCTTGCGCCGAGAACCCTCGCCTGGTCGGCGCCGCGCCCACCGTGCTGTGGGAGCATGCGCCAAACGAGCCGCGCGCGCCCGCGGCGGCGCCGCTCTCCGTCGAGGAGGCGCGCACCATCGCGGCCGCGCACGACGCTGCGCACACCTGTGAGCTGACCGCACGCGCATTGCGCGGCCACGACCGCGCGCGTGGCTGGGCGGTCCTGCAGCACTGCATCGAGCGCCCTGACTTCACCGATCTCGAGGCGCTCACCAGCGCGCCCTGGCTGGAGGACGTGGCGGCGAGCCCGGACGCGGCGCGCCTGCTGGCGCACGTGATCGCCGCGCGCGGCGGCGACGTGCACCACGACCTGCGGCTGGTGCGACGAGCGCGCATCCCGGTGTTCTCGCTGCAAGCGGCCATCGCCGACCCCGAGAGCTACCAGGGGCGCTACCTGTTGCTGCTCGGCACGCCCAAAGCAGGGCACCAGCACGGCGGCATGCGGGCGGTCGAGATCGTGGAGACGCGCATCATGGCCGAGAGCGAGTGGGTGGCCGCCGGCCCGCGCACGACCACGCAGACCGCGACCAGCATGCGCCGCGACGACGGCAATCACGCGGTGCCGCTCAATGAGGATTACCGGCGCAGCGAGGGGCCGCGCGTCGAGGTGCTGCACAACGTCAGCGTCGAGACCGGGCGCGGCATCCTGGTCGACGTCGGCGACGACCCGTTCCTCGAGGTTGGCACCGACTACGTGCTGTTGTTGCGCTTCGACGGCACGCGCGACGCCGTCAACGGCTCCGTGCTCGAGGAGCGCCCGGTCGCCACCGTGGTCGCCTACTTCGAGCCGGCGAGCGGCCTGTTCGCGCGCCTCGGCCGCTGAAAGGAGCGGGCCCATGGTGAGCATCGACCTGTCGCTGCCACGAAAGAGGAGGCCGGCCACGCTGTCGCCGCGCCGGCTCCGTCGTGAGCGCGCGTCGAGCACGAACCTGCTCGCCATCCTCGACCAGGAGCGGCCGGAGACACGCGCGCAGTGCCGGAGCGGCCCGCGGCCCTGCCTTTGGGTGAGCTGCCGCTTCCACCTCTACCTCGACGTCAACCAGGCGACCGGCTCGCTCAAGCTCAACTTCCCGCACCTCGAGCCCTGGCAGCTCCCGCAGTCGTGTGCGCTCGACCTGGCGGAGCAGGGCGGGCTGACGCTCGAGGCGATCGGCGCGCTGCTCAACCTGACCCGTGAGCGCGCGCGCCAGCTCGAACAGAGCGGCCTCGCCAAGCTCAAGCAGACGCTGTGACGTCGTGACGGGGCCCGCTCAGCGCCCCGCCAGCTTCTTGGCCAGCGTGTTGCGCGAGATGCCGAGCGCGCGCGCCGCGCGCGTCACGCTGCCGCCCGCCGTGGCGAGCGCCGCCTGCGCCTGCGCCTGCGACAGCCGGCGCGCGTCCGCCTTGCTGTGCGGGCTGTGCTCGCCGCCGAAGGCGGCCGCGCGCTCGGCCTGGTGCGCGGCGAAGTCCTCCTCCCGCAGCGTCAGCGTCAAGCGCGCGGGGTCGGCGGCGCCGCGCTCGAGCGCGCGAGCCAGCGCGAGCTGCGCGAGCGCGACCACGGCGGCGCGCAACTGGCGGAGCTGGCCGGGCCACGCGGCAGCAACACAGAAGCGCACCGCCGCGGGCGGCAGCAGCACGCGCGCGCCCAACATGCCCTCGACCTCGTCGGCGAAGTGGCGCAGCAGCGCCGGGATGTCGTCGACGCGCTGCTCGAGCCCCGGCACGCGCCACAGGTGGCCCTCGGCGAGCCGCTCGCACAGGTCGGGGCGCAGGCCGCTGTCGGCAAGGGGCTGCTTCGAGGCCGAGATGAGACGGAACGCCACCGGCTTCAAGCGCGGCCCCTGCGCGCCGAGCGGCGCAAGGTCGCCCGAGCCCTCGAGCACGTCGAGCAGGAAGCCCTGCGCCAGCGGCGGCAGGCTCTCGACCTCGTCGAGGAACAGCGTGCCGCCGTCGGCCAGCACCAGCTTGCCGGTGCGCGCGCTCTCGGCCCCGGTGTAGGCGCCCCTGACGTGACCGAGCAGCTCGCTGTGCAGCGCGCTCGGCTCCGTCGGCAAGCGCGCACAATTGATGGAGACGAACGGCCCCGGCAGCTCGCTGTCGTCGTGGATCGTGCGCGCGGTGAAGGTCTTGCCCACGCCCGAGGCGCCGAGCAGGAACACCGGCACCCGCGTCTTCGCTGCCAGCCGCACCCGCTCGGCGAAGGCGCGCGCCGCGGGTGAGCGCGCCACGTCGACACCGTGCGCCTCGGCCGGCTCGTCGCCGGCGTCGAGCAAGAGCTCGAGGCGCGCGCCGGGGCCGCCGAGCTCGAGCACGTCGCCGACGGCGAGCCGCACCGGCACGTGCGGCGCCAACACCTGCTCGCCCTCCAACCGCTGCAGCGTGCTGCCGTTGGCGCTGCCGTAGTCCTCGAAGCACCACCGACCGTCGATGGCGCGCAACACGCCGTGCAGGCGCGACACCTCGGGCGCGTCGAACGCGACGTCGGCGGCCTCGTGGCGACCGAGCAGGTAGCGCTCGCGCTCGTCGAGCCGCAGCACGCGCTCGCGCTCGCCGCGGTGGATGCGCACCGCGCGCACGCGCGCCAGCACGTCGAGCTCGGGCATCGACGACGCGCCGGTTGAGGCGGCACGGCGTTGTTTGGCGATGACCGTGGCCGGCGCGCGACGCGACTCGCTCATGCGGGGCCCACGCGCACGCCGACGGCGGCCGCGATCAAGCGACGCACGTCGGGATTGATGTGGCGGTTGGTGGCGAGCAGGCGCAACTGCTCGCTCGGCACCACCGGCACGAAGGCGCGCGCCACCAAGGCCGGCGTCTTGGGGTTTTGCAGCAGCGCGAGCTTGGCCGCGTCCTTGCGAAAGAAGCGCTTGCGCTTGGCCAGCTCGGTCAACAGCACGCGGTGGATGGTGGTGATGCGCAGAAACGGCGTGATGTCCTCCAGGCGCAGCAGGTGCGGCAGCGTCTCCTTGGCGACGCGCTCGTTTTGGTGGCTGACGAAGAAATTCAAGAAGTGCCCTTCGCGCGCCAGCTTGCGCTGGATGGGCAGGGGCACGTCCATCAGGCTCTCGAGCGGGCGCGTCTCGACGGCGCCCTTGGCCGTGAAGCTCGCGACCGCCTCGGCGTAGGCGCCCTCGTCGTCGAGCGCCGCGTGGCTCGCCGCGGCGCGCGCGCGCACGGCGGCCTCCAGCTCCAACAGCGGCTCGAACACGATGTCCTCGTGGAAGCACGGCACCACGAAGAACGACCGCGTCAGCGCCAGCGCCTCCTTCAGGTCTTGCGTGCTGGTGGCCGCGAGCAGGTGGTCGCGCACGCAGAAGAAGAACACCTTGAGGTACTCGGCGCGCGCGCGCGTGCGCAGGTAGCCGAACAGGAAGCGCTCGACCGCGAGGGGCGTCGCCGGATGCGCGATCACGCTCCACAGATCGGAAGGCTCGAGCGCGGCGGCGGCAGCGGCGCGCGCGGCCTCGCTCGGGTGCAGGAGCAGGCAGCGCGCCAGCATGGGCGCGTCGGCGACGGGCACCTGCGCGAGCGCCTCGTTGACGTCGTCGGCGCCCGCGGTCGCGCGCGACAACACGCCGGCGAGCACGGCAAACGGTGCGGCGGCCGGCAGGCGCAGCGACGCCAACAGCGGCAGCAGGCGAAAGCCGCGCCGCCCCGGCGCCAGCTCGTGCAGCAGCATCGAGTCGGCGTGACACCACAGGCCGCGCGCCAAGGCGCCGGCCGCCTCGTCGCCGCCGCGCAGCAACGTCACCGCCGCATCGACCGACGAGGCGAGCAGCTCGTCGAGCGCGTCCGCGCCGTCGAGCGCGTCGCGCGAGCGCAGGCGCTCGGACAGCGACGCAAGGTCCGCGCCGCCCTGATCTGCGACCGCAGCGAACAGCCGGGTCGCCGCCAGACCGACGTCGTCCTCCTCTGCCGAGCCCACGGACGAGGCATCGAGCACGCGCTGCACCACGACGTCGAGGCGCGACCAGAGCGCGCGCAGGTAGTCGGCGAACTCGTCGCCGCTGGCGCCGCCGTGCGCGCCCAGGTGGGCGAGCGCGCGACGCACGCCGTCGACGCGCGCGTCCAACGTCGAGCGCGCTTCCGCCAGCGCGGCGCGCACGTCGCCGTCCTGCGGCGCGCGCTCGAGCTCGTCGCGCAGGCGCCCGAGCGGCGCCTCCAGGCGCAACAGCAGGTCGCGCGCGCGCGCGTAGTGATCCTCGCCGGCCCGCGCGGCCGCCAGCGCACGCACCGCGCCCTCGAGCGGCGCCAGCGCCTCGGCGACGGCGTCGAGCTCGGCCGCCATTGACGTGGCCGTGGCGGGCGATGACGACGGCGTCGACGAGGCGGCCGCGTGCAACGCGTCGGCCAGCTCACGCACGGCGGCGGGCCGCTCTGTCGGATCGACCGCGAAGCTGCTGCGCAATACCTCGTCAAGCGCGCTTGGCGCCGCCACGCCCAGGTCGTCGAGCGACGGCCGCTCGTCGGCCAGCTTGGCGGCGATGACCTCGTCGTCGTCGCCCGAGAACGGCAGGCGACCGGCCAGGCACTGGAAGATCATCACCGCCACCGCGTGCACGTCGGTGCGACGGGAGACGCGCTCGCCGGTCATCTGCTCGGCCGCCATGTAGGGCACGGTGCCGATCATGAAGCCGGCCTCGGTGGTCGGCTCGCGCACCGGCGATCTCTCCGCCGAGGGGCTGCGCGGCGGCCGCGCCGCCACCGTTGGCACCTCGGTCTCGTCGTCGTCGGCCAACAGCTCGGCCAGCTCGTCGAGATCGTCGAGCTCATCCCCTTCTTCGGCGCCGCTTGCTTCGCCGGCGGGCTCGGACGCCGCCACCGGCGCGCCGTCAGCGAGCGAGACCGGCGCCGGCGTGGTCGGCGGCGCGCCGCCGCGCGCGATGAACTTGGCGATGCCGAAGTCGAGCACCTTGACGATCTCGGAGCCGTCGCGCAGGCGCTCGAGCACCACGTTCGATGGCTTGAGGTCGCGGTGAATGACGCCGGCCGCGTGCGCCTCCTCGACGGCGTCGCACAAGGGCACGAAGATGCGCTCGACTTCTTGGAGCGAGAGGCGCCCTTGTCGCTCCAGCCGCGCCGCCAGGCTCTCGCCGCGCAAGAACTCCATCACCAGGAACGGCACCGACTGGGAGGCGCGCGTCTCGACGCCGAAGTCGATGACCAAGACGGCGTTCGGGTGTTTGATCTGCCCGAGGATCTGCGCCTCGCGCTGAAAGCGCGCGAGCGCCACGTGGCGGTCGCCCTGCGTCGGGCGCATCAGCTTGACCGCCACCGTCGAGCCCACTTGCAGGTGGGTGGCGCGCACCACGAAGCCCATGGCGCCGGCGGCGACGCGCTGCTCGAGCAGGTAGCGGCCACCCACGATGCGCGGGCCGGGGAACACGGGCGAGAGCGCGCTGCCGTCGTAGCCGCACGCGTCCTCGGCGTCGTCGAAGCAGGCGCCGCAGCGCTCGCACAACTTCACGGAGCAGACTCTACACCGCGCCGCCCACCCGCCGTGACCGTGCGCACGCGCAGCGGCGTTGACGAGGGCGCCAGAGACCCCTCTGCTACGCGCTCGCCGTGACGCCGCACCGCCGTCGTCGCGCCGCCCGCACCACCACCGTGCCGCGAGGTCAACGATGCGTACCCACGTCCTCGTCTTCCTGTGCGCCGCCTTCGTGGCGGTGGCCGGCTGCGACCTGCTCGGCGTCATCGATAGCCCTGACGATCGGCGCGACCGCGACGAGGACGCCGAGTGTGGCGACGGCCGCGCCGAGGACCGCGAGGCGTGCGACGGCGCCGACCTCGAGGGCGAGAGCTGCGAGTCGCAGGGCTTCGGCGCCGGCGCGCTCTCGTGTCTGTCGACCTGCGACGACTTCGACCGCGCCGCCTGTGGCGCGCCCGCCACCTGCGGCAACGGCGCCATCGACACGCCCGAGCAGTGCGACGGCCTCGACGTCGGCGGCGCCACCTGTGAGTCGCTTGGCTACGGCCCCGGCACGCTGCGCTGCGCGGGCAACTGCGGCAACTTCGACGTCGCCGGCTGTGCCCCTCCTGACGGCTGCGTGCCCGACTGCGGCGCGCGCGTGTGCGGCCTCGATCCGGTGTGCGGCACCGTCTGTGGCGCCTGCCTGGACGGCGAGGTGTGCGACGACGACGGGCAGTGCGCGCCCGCGCCCATTTGTGCCGAGGAGATCCAGGCGTGCGACGCGAGCGGCTGCGTGGTCGACGTCTCGCCCGAGCTGGTCACCGTCAGCGGTGCCTTGCGCTACGACGGCCAGGCCATCGGCGACGTGCAACCGGAGGAGTACTACCCCGAGGCGTACGTGCGCTTCGTCAACCAGGACACCTCGTCGAGCTATCTGTTCTCGCAGACGAGCGGCGGCACGTCGTACTCGCTCAAGATCCCGCGCGGCGTCTACGACGTGTCGCTCGACCTCGAGTACGGCGACAGCGTCACCAACTACCTCGGCGATCCGATCCGCGTCGCGTCGAGCCTCGACATCCAGGCCAACACCACGGTCAACGTCGAGCCCACCCTGGTCACCGTCAGCGGCGCCTTGCGCTACGACGGCCAGACCATCAGCAACGTGCAGCCGGAGGAGTACTACCCCGAGGCGTACGTGCGCTTCGTCAATCGTGAGACCTTCTCCAGCTACCTGTTCTCGCAGACCAGCGGTGCCACCTCGTACTCGCTCAAGATCCCGCGCGGCCGTTACGACGTCTCGCTCGACCTCGAGTACGGCGACAGCGTCACCAATTACCTCGGTGACCCGATCCGCGTCGCCTCGAACGTCGACGTACAGGCGAACACCACCATCAACGTCGAGCCGACCCTGGTCACCGTCAGCGGCGCCTTGCGCTACGACGGCCAGACCATCAGCAACGTGCAGCCCGAGGAGTACTACCCCGAGGCCTACGTGCGCTTCCTCAACAAGGAGACGGCCTCGCAGTACCTGTTCTCGCAGACCAGTGGCGCCACGTCGTACTCCCTGAAGATCCCGCGCGGCGTCTACGACGTCTCGCTCGACCTCGAGTACGGCGACAGCGTCACCGACTATCTGGGTGATCCGATCCGCGTGGCCTCGAACCTCGACGTGCAGGCGAACACCACGGTGAACGTCGAGCCGACCTTGGTCACCGTCAGCGGTGCCTTGCGCTACGACGGCCAGACCATCAGCGACGTGCAGCCGGAGGAGTACTACCCCGAGGCCTACGTCCGCTTCGTCAACAAGGAGACGCTCTCGAGCTACCTGTTCTCGCAGACGAGCGGCGCCACCTCCTACTCGCTCAAGATCCCACGCGGCCGCTACGACGTCGCGCTCGACCTCGAGTACGGCGACAGCGTCACCGATTACCTGGGTGATCCCATCCGCGTGGCGTCGAACGTCGACGTGCAAGCGAACACGACGGTGAACGTCGAGCCCACGTTGGTCACCGTCAGCGGCGCGCTCGGCTACGACGGCCAGTCCATCAGCGACGTGCAGCCGGAGGAGTACTACCCCGAGGCCTACGTCCGCTTCGTCAACCGCGAGACCTTCTCGAGCTACCTGTTCTCGCAGACCAGCGGTGCCACCTCGTACTCGCTCAAGATCCCGCGCGGCCGCTACGACGTCGCGCTCGACCTCGAGTACGGCGATAGCGTCACCGACTACCTCGGTGACCCGATCCGGGTCGTCAGCAACGTCGCCATCGAGGGCGCCACCACCATCGACGTCGACCCTCACCTGGTCCTCGTCACCGGCGCTCTCGGCTACGACGGCCAGACCATCAGCGACGTGCAGCCGGAGCAGTACTACCCGGAGGCGTACGTGCGCTTCGTCAACCAAGAGACGTTCTCGACGTACCTGTACTCGCAGACGAGCGGGGCGACCTCCTTCTCGCTCAAGGTCCCGGCCGGCGTCTACGATGTGTCGCTCGACCTCGAGTACGGCGACAGCGTCACCGACTACCTGGGCGATCCCATCCGCGTCGCGCAGTGCGTCGTCATCGAGTGATCTGGCCCCCACCATTGGACCCCGCTTGCCCGGCTTGGGCGGTGGGGCCATGACCGTGGGATGTTCTCGGGCCTGCTGCTGCTGCTGCTCGCGCAAACGCCGGTCGAGGCGACGCAGGCGCCCGCGGTCGTCGAACCACCACCGCGCATCCTGGTGCTGGTGCCCAAGGGCGAGACCGTGCCCGTCGAGGTGCGGCACGCCATCGCCTCCACGCTGACGGTCGAGCTCGGCAAGACCGGCCGCTTCACCGCGCTGTCGTCGAGCGAGCTGTCGCAGCTCACCGAGCTCGAGGCCGACAAGCAGGCGACCGGCTGCGATACCTCGAGCTGCTTGGGCGAGATCGCCGGCGCGCTCGGTGCGCGCTTCGTGGTGTTCGGCGACGCCACCCAGCTCGGCGCGCTGTTGGTGGTCAACCTGAGCCTGTTCGACGTCGAGCGCGCTGCCTCAGTGCAGCGCACGTCGTTCGAGGTGCGCGACCAAGCCGACATCCCCGCCCGCGCGCGGGCGGCCGCGAGCGCGCTCACCGTCGGCGGGCTCACGCCCGACGCTTCGTCGACCTCGACCTCGAGCTCGACGCCGGCGCCGTTGCCGCTCTTGCCCGTGACCTTGCTGGTCGCTGGCGGCGTGGTGGTGGCCGGCGGCCTCACCTTCGACGCGGTCTCGCCAACCAGCAACAACCACGCGCTCGATGCCGGCGACTTCGTCGGCCCGGCGGCGCTCCTGAGCGGCGCGGCTATTCTCGTGGTCGGCGCCGTGCTGTGGGGTACCTCGTGAGCCCACGAAGTGCCGTGCTGCTGGCCCTCGTGGTCGCGACGTCGGGTTGCGGCCTGCTCGACGCCGGCGGCGTCTTCACCTCGCCGGTGGCGCTCGACACCGACTGCTCACAGAACGCCTGCCACTGCACGGGCGACGGCTGCCGCTGCGACACCGAGGAGGAGTCCTGCTCCTGCCTGTCACCCGACTGCGCCACCACGAGCAGCCCCACCGGCGCCATCTGCGGCGGCACCGGCTGCGAGTGCGACGGCGCCGCCTGCCGCTGCACGACTACCGAGTGCTGGACCGAGGCCGCACAGGGCGCGGGCGTCGGCTGCGCCGGTGCGCGCTGCGCGTGCGACGGCGATCACTGCGTCTGCGAGGACGACACCGGCAACGCCTGCCGCTGCGGCACGCCGGGCGAGGTCTTCGAGGATCCCTGCGAGGGCGGCGCCGAGCTGTAGGCGGCGCTACTTGACGAACGGCCCCCACGACGGCGACGAGTGCTCGCCGCCGGTGGTGATGACCGTCTGCTTGGTGCCGTCGAGGTTCGACACCACGAGCTGGCGCGCGCCGCTCCTGGTCGTCGAGAACACCAACATGCGACCGTTGGGCGCGATGCTCGGCTCCTCGTTGTTGCCCTGGTCTTGCGTGACGCGCGCGATCTGATTGGTGCGCAGGTCGAGCACGAAGATGTCGAACACGTTGCGCTCGTCGCGCGCGGTGAACGCCAGGTGCGTGCCGCGCGGCGAGTACGCAGGCGTCTGGTTGTAGGTGCCCTGGAAGGTCACGCGCTTGGGCTCGCCGCCCGACGAGCCCATGACGTAGAGCTGCGGGTTGCCCGCGCGCGACGACACGAAGGCGATGTTGGCGCCGTCGGGCGACCAGGCCGGCGAGGTGTCGATGCCCCACGACGAGGTCAGCCGCTTGAGCAAGCCGCCGCCGCGGTCGAGCAGGTAGATCTCGGAGTTGCCGTCTTGCGAGAGCGTCAGCGCGATCTTGCTGCCGTCGGGCGAGATGCGCCCGCCGGTGTTGAGCCCGGGGCGCGACGACAGGCGCTTGAGCGAGCCGTCGCCGAGCGCCAGCTCGTACAAGTCGGGGTTGTCGAGCCGGTAGCTGGTGAACACCAGGCTGCGCCCGTCGGGCGCGAAGCTCGGCAGCAGGTTGAGCCCACCGCCCTTGGTGACCTGGCCGCCCCCCTGCCCGTCGATGTCGGTGACGAAGACGTGCTTTTCGCCCTGCACCTTGCGCACGAACGCGATGCGCGTGCGAAACACGCCTGGCTCGCCGGTGAAGTAGCGGTAGATCTCGTCGGACAAGGCATGCGCGAGGCCACGCACGTCGTCTTTTGCGCCCGAGACGGTCTTGGTCAGCCCCTCCTTGGCGGAGGCGACCTCGAAGCCGTGCAGCTCGACGGCGAGCTTGCCGCCCTCCTCCTTGAGCTGCGCCTTGACCAGGCCGGCGGCGCCGATGTTGAGCCAGTCGGGGAAGCGCACCGTCGACTGGGTGAGCCCGTCGGTGTCGATGAAGCTCTTCGGGTCGAGCACCTTGAAGGCGCCGGTCAGGTCGAGGTCGGCGCGCACGATCTTGACGAGCTGCTGCGCGGCGCTCTTGTGTCCCTCGGCGCCGGGCGCCAGACGCAGCTCGGTGACTGCGATGGGGAAGGGGCGGAACTCCTTGCCCTCGATGTCGCCGACGATGGGCGCTTGGCCGAGGGCCGCGCCGGCAGCGAGCAGCGACAACGCGAGCACGAGCACGGAACAACGTGTCATGGCGCCCCTTATGGCACAGGGTCTACTGGCAGCGCGACGGGCAGACGTTGAACGCGAAGCCGGCGGCGGCGAGCGCCTGCACCGGCGGCGGCGGCGCGGGCAGCGGGCTCGAGCGCTTGGCGGCGGCGAGCACGTCGTTGTCGAAGGTGGCGTTGCCCGAGCTCTTTTGGATCTTGGCGCCGACCAGGGCGCCCTGGTCATCGAGCGTGAGCGCCAGCTCGCAGCGCAGGCGCACGCGGTCCTCGTCGCTCAAGGTGGAGCTGACCTCGAGGTTGCGCTGCACCGCCAGCGCCACGCGCGTGAAGTAGCTCGCCTTGATCTCGCCGGTCAGGTCGGTGCCTTCACGGTCGCCGTCCTCGCGTCCCTCGTCGGTCTGCTCGCCGATGCGATCGCGGATCAGGTCGCGCACGTCGCTCGGCTTGGCGTTGTCCTTCTCGAACTTCTCGAGGATGTCGGTGGCTGAGGGCTTCTTCGACGAGTCGGGCGCGGGCTTGTCGGGCGCGAGCTCCTGGTTCGGTGGTGCGCGCTTGTCGGCGGCGGGCGGCGGCGGGCTGGTCGGCAGGCGCGGCAGCAGCTTCTCGTCGCGCGGCTTGCCGAGGCGCACCAGCCGCGTCTTCACCACCGCGTCGTCGAGGTTGAGCGCGGGCTTGCTCGGCGCCGGCCAGAAGGCGTAGGCGGCGACCGCGCCCGTGTGCAGCACCAGCGAGACGAAGATGAAGATGGCGAGGTTTCGCTGCTGGCGCGCGTGGCGCATGGTGAGCGACGCCGCCCTGCTCGGGGGAATGCTGGGCGGCGCGGTCGGGGCAGGTGCGGGCGGCCGCGACATCGGCGGCCCGCCCGGCGCCGGCGTGACCGGGCCCTCGCTCACTTGCCGCTCCCCGCGGCGAGCGGGATTGCGCCGCGCGGTGGCGGCGCCTCCGGGTCGGTGACCATGGCGAGCGTCTCAGCGCCGCCCGCCTTGGCCGCCGCCATCACGCGTACCACCAAGCCGTAGGGCAGCTCCTGGTCGGCGTGCAGGTACAGCTCCTTGTCGATCTTGAGCTTCTCGTTGGCCGACAACAGGTCGGTGATGCGCTCGACCGGCACCTCGGTCTTGCCGAGGTAGGCCTTGCCGTCCTTGGCGAGCGTCAGCACGAGCCGCTCCTCGGTGGAGGTCTTCATCGGCTCGGCCTGCGCGTCCGGCAGGTCGACCTTGACGCCTTGCTGCAGCAAGGGCGCGGTCACCATGAAGATGACGAGCAAGACCAGCATGACGTCGACCATGGGCGTCACGTTGATGTCGCTCATGGGGGCGTTGCCGCTGCTGCGCGACGCGAAGGCCATGTCTACTCCTCCAACGGGCGAGAACGCCGGAGGATTCAGCTTGTAGCCAAGGCACGCAGGGAAGTCACCGCGCCACTGTGCTGCACCAGAAGTGACGGCGCCCCGCCGGTGGCCGAGGCCACGGGCGGGGCGCGACGTCAGGCACCCATTGGTGCCGGCCGAGCTACTGGCGCGGCTGGCAGTGCCCCTCGACGAAGCAGGGCACCAGGCAGTTGCCGCCCGCCGGGTCGCACGGGCCACAGTTGGTCTCGAGCACGCAGATCTCGTCGGCCCGGCACTGCGTGTCGTCGGTGCAGGTGGGCGCCACGCAGAAGCCGGTGCAGACGTCGGTGCAGGGCTGCGTCGGGTCGTTGCACTCGGGCGGCGGCAGGCAGATGTCGGCGGCGTTGCAGACCGTGCCGGGGGCGCAGTCCTGGTCCGAGTAACAGCGCGGCTCCACCGGCACGCAGCCGACCGTACCGTCGGGGTTGACCACGCACTCGGAGCCGGGGCCGCACAGGGCCGGGCAGCCGTTGTCGACGCACACGCCGACCATCATGCACACGTCGCACATCGGGCAGTTCGGGTCCGGCATGCAGGTCTGCTCGCAGTGCTGGTTGGTGCCGCAGTCGGCGTCGACCTCGCACTGGCTCGGATCGGCCACGCACACCGGGCCCTGCGAGGTCTCCTCGCAGTGGGTGCCGGTCTCGCAGCGCACGTCGGCGCAGCTGGCGCCCGCGGGCACGCACTGGCCGGCGCAAGCGACCAGGCCGCCCGGGCTGCCGGCGCAGTTCTGGTCGAAGATGCAGATCTCGCCCTCGGCGCAGTCGAAGTCCGACCAGCAGCCGGGCTCGCCGACGCACTGGGCCTGGCCGTCGGCCGTCACTTCGCACCAGGTGCCGGGCGGGCAGTCGAGGTTGGCGCACGGGTCGTCGATGCGCTCCTGGCAGATGCCGACGAGCTGGCAGGCCATCTCGCAGGCAGGGTCGGCGTTCACGCAGGGCGGGCAGTCCTCGACGAACGCGCAGAACTGGCCGTCCGGGCAGTCCGCGTCGGAGCTGCACTCGGTGGGGTCGGTCGGGTCGACGCACTCACACAGCTCGCAGCCGTTCTCGTCGACCGCGTACTCGTCGCACAGCAGGTCGGGGCAGAACTCGTCCCGAGAAACGCAATCATCGGGCTCGGGCCCGATGATACGGATGGTGCAGTCGTCTTCGGCGGCGAGCAGGAAGAGACAACAACAGAGGGGAGCGGCTTTGAGGGTGGACTTGAGGGTAAGCATGGCGGGACCTCGGGAGGGGTTCACCCACATCATTTCCAGGTTCCGTGCCATCGGTGCGGGCGCGTCCGGATGCGCCCTTCTGCCTGGGGTGGGCATGCGTGCGACCTCGAGATCGCAGCAGGCGCGCGGTCGACCTCGCGATCGTGCGCGGCGATTCCGTGCATCGATCACAGGCGCGCCGGCAGTCAGCGCCGCTGCAGCTCGATGGTGAACTCGCCATTCTTCTCGCTCAGCACCGCCGTGAAGAACAGCGCCTGATCGAGCCGCTGCTGGATCAGCGTGGCGACGTCCTTGGTGCTCTCCTGGCCGGTGAGCGGGATCTTGATGGGGAAGCCGTCCCAGTCGAGCGAGAGCGTGCAGGGCTTGGCCACCGTGCCGCCCGCCGGCCCGCTCGAGCTGCCGTAGCCGCTGCCGGTTCTCACCGTCAGCCGGTGCCGCGTTTGATAGTCGGTGGAGACGCTGACGGTGCGCCCGTCGATCCACGGCAAGGACGCCGACAGCGCGGGCAGCGCCGCCGGCACCTTGCCGGACAGCTCGAGTGCCTGCGCCGCCTTCTGGCGCGCCGGCAGCACGCCCTGCGGGAACATCGCCTCGCGGAACGACGTCACGGCGGCCGAGAGCTGCACGTAGTTGTGCTCCTGGTAGAGCTTCACGTCACCAAGGTCCTCCCACAGGTGCGTGGTGGGCGGGCCGCCCATGGAGGCGCCGTCCTGCACGCCCTGCAGGAACTTGTCCTGATCGGCGTCGTTCTCGAGGTTCTTGGTCTCGCTCGGGTTGGCGTAGGCCGCCTGCACCGGGCCGGTGGAGCGCGCCTGCACGTGGTCCATCTCGATCTCGACCTGCGGGAAGCGCACCGCCGGGTGCTCGCTGCAGTGCTTGGCACCCTGCGCGTCGGTCCAGAAGCTGGCGAGCGCGAGGTCGAGCGTGCCGTTTGGCTGCGCCGTGCCGATGACGACGGTGTTGAGCTCGCCTGCCCTGGTCTTCTGCGGACCAGAGACGCACAGCACGGTGGCGTCGGGCGCCGTCAAGAGCGCGGCGTAGTGGTCGAACTTCTCCGCCTCGCTCATGGCCTTGGTCGCCTCGACGGTCTTTGCCTCGAACATCAGGCCGGCGTGCACGAAGTCGAGCGAGACCTCGAGCTCCATGCCGTTGTCGTGCTCGAGCGTGAACTTGTAGCGGTTGGCCAGGTTGTCGACGGCGGAGGCGAGCACGTCGCTGCCCGCGAGGTCGTAGGCAACCTTCTTCTGCTCGCGCAGCGGGTTGTAGGGCGCGGGCGCGTGGTCGAGCAGGTCGGCGAGCTGCTTCATGGCGTCGCCGCTCTTGGAGATGCCCGGCCGCGTGTCGAGCGACAGCTCGAGCCCCGTCTGGATGGCGGTGAACGGATCGGTCACCCGCGGGGTCTTCATGTTGAGCTTGCCCATGGTGCCGAGCGTGGCACCGGCGTGGATCTCGCCGTCTCTGAAGCGCACCGCCATGTTGTTGCGCGCGAACGGGAAGCGGTCGTCGCCGGAGCTGTTCTTCTGTTGCGAGCGGTCTTGGTAGACGTCGAACATCGGCGCCACGATGGGCAGGCCGGCGGCGTCCTTGAGGATCCGCCCTTGCGCGTCCTTGGCGTAGTAGCGGTCGGTGGTGTGCAGCTTCCACCCCGACACCGGGTAACCGCGCGCCTTCGACAGCTCGGGGTCGGCGCCGAACATCTGCAACAGCCGCTGCTCCGCGGCACGCGAGTCCGCGGCGGCGAGGTCGAGCAGCCCGCGGGTGACGTCGGCCAGCTCGTCGAGGCTTTTCGGGCAAAACTTGGTCTCGTGCTCGCGGCGCGAGACGAACTTGGCGCCGTCGTCGAGCACCAGCGGGTACTGCTGCACCATGGCATCGGGCAGCTTGAGCGTGATGTCGATCGGCTTGATGACGTCGTGGATCGACACCGTCTCGGTTGGAGCGACCACGGGGCCGGTGCGCGCGCCGATGGCGGTGGTGCGGCCGAGCGGCGCCGGCGTCTCGAAGGAACCCTCGCGGCAGAAGCCGCCCCACTGGTGACCGGCGCTCTTCCAGATGGCGTAGACGGCGAGCGGGTCGCCGGGGACGAGCTCGAGCCGCGGGTTCTTCGCCTTGAGCCAGCGGTTCACCTCGTCGTAGTCGACGTGGAAGCGCCGCAGCGCCGTCGAGGTCTTGTCGGGGTTCATGACGCCGTCGAACATGACGGCGAGCGTGACGATGCGCTCGGCGCCGCCGTCGCGCACGCGCGCTTGCAGGGTCAACAGCATGTCGTCGCCCGCGTAGCTTGCCGGGTCGGAGGGTCGCACGTGGCGCGACTCGACCTCGATGTCGACGCCGCCGAGCGCCGGCTGGTAGCGCACGTCGATGAAGCCGCGCTGCACCCAGCCGCCCTCCTCCAGCTCGGCGCGCGCCTCGCCGAAGCCCGCCTGTCCCGGCTGCGGCGTCAGCGTGATGTTGACGGTCGGCAGCGGTTTGCCGCCAAAGCCGTTGATGACCACGGGCACCGGCTTGCCTTCGAGGCCGGCGGCGGGCGCGGGGCCTTGCGCGGTCGGCGTCGCGGTGGGGTCGGTCGTGCCCTGCACGACGCCGGCACCCGTGACGCCGCTCGCGCTGGTGGCGCCGGTCGCGCCGGTGGTCGTGGGCGTGGGCGTCAGGTTCGGGCGGCCGGTGACGGTGGGCATGGGGCTCCAGAGCGGCGCGGGGGCGCTCCCCGCGGTTATCGGGCGACAAGAGCATTTGGCTCCCGGCGAAAAAAGGTGGTACGCCAGCGCCACCAACCCGGACCCCATCACATGCCTTACGTCGTCACCTCCAACTGTCAGAAGTGCCGTTTCACCGACTGCGTCACCGTGTGCCCGGTCGACTGCTTCCACGGCGATGCCGAGATGCTCTACATCGACGCTGGCGCCTGCATCGACTGTGGCGCCTGCGAGCCGCAGTGCCCCGTGCACGCCATCTTCGAGGAGCGGCAGGTGCCGGCCGCCGAGACGGCGTGGGTCCAGATCAACGCCGAGCGATCGGGCGGCCTGCCGACCATCTCGTCGAAGCAGGATCCGTTGCCGAGCGCCGAGGGCAGGAAGAAGGAGCTCGGCTTCTAGCCGACGCTCCGACACGGGCGTTCTCGCCGTGCTGCGGCGCCCGTCGCCTACGCTCGCCGCCGTCACGCTGACGATGCTCGTCGGTGCCGCCGTCGGCGCGCGCGCCGAGGAGCCGTCCGGGGCCGAGGCGCCCGACGGCTTCACCCGCGATCCCGCCGACGTGAGCGCGGACACCCCCGACCACGCAGCGCTCGCGCGCCCAGGGCACCACGACCCGAGCAAGCACGAATTCTTGTTCGTGCCGGTGCCCATCGGCGTCGCCAACAGCGATGAGGGCTTGGGCGGCGGCGTGGTGCTCGCGCTGCACCACTACCACGGCGGCGTCGAGCCCTTGCGCGACGACCTGAGCCTGCGCCTGTACCTCACGTCGAAGCTGGTGCAGCGCCACGAGCTGCGCTGGGAGGGCATCCAGGTGCTCGACCTGCCGCTGCGTCTGTGGGCGCGCGTCGGCTTCTTCTCGACGGTGTCGCAGACCTTCTGCGGCTACGGCAACGGCGTCACCTGCGACGAGGCGCAGCCGCGCGCGCTCGCGCTCGACGCCGGCCTCGACGAGGACGAGCCGCGCTTCAACGACTTCGTGCGGCGCTACTACCAAATGCGCTACGTGCGCCCGCATGCCGACACGGTGATGCGCTGGCGCCTGCGCGACAAGCCGCACCGCGTGGAGCTGCTCACCGGCTGGCGCCTCGGCTGGTACCTGCCGGGCACGCTGCTCGAGCCTGGTCCCTGGCCGGGCTCGCTCTACGCCGGCCTCTACCCCGACGGCGAGCCCGGCGTCTCGAGCGTGCCGCAGCTCGGGGTCACGCTCGACAACCGCGACTTCGAGCCTGCGCCCTCCTCCGGCTACTTCGTCGAGGCGTCCGTGCGGGGCGCGCACCCGTGGCTCGGCAGCACCTGGAGCTGGGCCGGCATGAACCTGAGCGTGCACGGCTACGATCAGGTGGCCGCCTCGCCGCACACCGTCTATGCCGGCCGCCTGCTGGTCGATCTGGCGGCGGGCGACATGCCCACCGAGGAGATCGCAGAGATCGGCGGCACCAAGGACTACGGCGCCTTCGGCGGTCAGTGGATCGGGCGCGGCGTGCGCGACCGCCGCTACCTCGGCAAGCTGAGGGTCATCCACCAAAGCGAGCTGCGCACCGATGTCGCCGGCTTCGATGTCTTCGGAGTGCACGTCGACACCGGCCTGGTCGCGTTCGCCGACGTCGCGTGGGTCGGCTACGACTGGGACAACCTGACCGGCGCCACGCCCGGCCAGCCGTGGCGCGCCGGCAGCCCGCTCGGCCTGGTGTTCGGCGCCGGCGTCGGCCTGCGCCTCTTGGTCAACCGCGCGATCGTGGCGCGCGCCGAGGTGGCGGCGAGCCCGCTCGAGCAGCGCTCGCCCTCATTCTACACGCCGGTCGGCAACTCGCTGTGACCGGCCGGTGACACGGACACGCGCAGCTCGGCGATCCCGCCCTGGTCCGTCACCTCGTCAGTGGCTATTTTTGTTGGATACCCTGCGCACGGAGGCGCGATGTTCCGACGCCACCACTCCCACCTGCGGCACTCCCGACGCAACTTCCTGCGCCTCTCGGCGGCCACCGCCGCCGGCATGCTGCTGCGGGACTCCGTGGCACACGCCGACGCCGGCGGCGGGCACGATCCGCACCCGGCCGACCTGCCCGAGGACGCGGCGGCCTTCCCGCTCGGCGTCGCCGCCGGCGGCGTCGGCACGGACGGCGCGGCGCTGTGGACGCGCTACGCCGGCAGCGCGCCGCTGCGGCTCGTGGTGTGGCGCGCCGACGGCGCAGACGAGAGCACGCGTTGGCGCCAGGTGCTGCGTCACGACGCCGGGGAGACACAGGGGGCGGCGAACGGGGCGCCGCTGCTGGTGCCGGTCGACCATCTGACGCCGCACGGCGAGCACCGCTACGCCTTCTACGTGCTCGAGGGCGGCAAGGCGGTGCGCAGGAGCCGCGTCGGCCGCTTCAAGACCGCGCCCGCCGACGACGCGCTGGTGCCGGTGACGCTCGGCGCCACCTGCTGCACCATGAACGGCATCGACCAGCGCGTGCTCGCCGCGGCCGGCTCTCGGCGCGACCTCGACGCGCTGATCCAGCTCGGCGACACCGTCTACGCCGACGGCAGCAAGACGCCCGCCGACTACCGCGCGCGCTGGTCGGACAACCTCGGGCGCGCCGGCTACCAGGCGCTGCGCGCCTCGACCGGCCTGTTCGCTACCTGGGACGATCACGAGGTCGACAACGACTGGGATCCGGAGACGGTGGAGCCAAGCAAGCTGGCCGCCGCGCGCGACGCCTTCTTCGAGCACATGCCCATCTGTCGCGAGGAGGGCTGCCCCGACCGCATCTGGCGCAAGCAGCGCTTCGGGCGCACCGTCGAGCTGTTCATGCTCGATTCGCGCAGCGAGCGCGTGCGCTCGGCGACGCCCAAGAAGTACCTGGGCGACGAGCAGATGGCCTGGCTCAAGCAGAGCCTCAAAGGGAGCGACGCGCTCTTCAAGGTGGTGGCCAACAGCGTGCCCATCTCGACGTTCCCGACCATGTTCGCCAACTCGCTCAAGGACCGCTGGGAGACCTTCCCCGAGGCGCGCACCGAGATCCTGTCGTTCATCGAGGGCGAGAACATCCCGGGCGTGCTGTGGCTGTCGGGCGACTTCCACATGGCGTCCATCGGGCGCGTCAGCCCGCGCGGCCCGGGCAGCCATAGCCTCGAGGTCTTGGCCGGGCCGGGGGCGCAGATCGGCCACCCGTTCGTCGCCTGGTTGAACGGCAACAAGCAGTTCGACTGGGCCAGCACCACCAACAACGTCACGTCGCTGCGCTTCGATCCGAGCAAGAACCACGTCGAGATCCGCTACCACGACGAGCACAACAAGGTGTTCCACCAGGCCGCCTATCGGCGGCGCGCCAGCACCGGCTTCGAGCGCGCCTGACGCCTCAGGCAAACAGCTCGCCACGCCCGGCCGCCACCATGGCGACGACCGCCGGGTGGCGCACACGTCGCTCGACCGAGATGACCCAGGTGCGCTCCTCCACGCCCGTGAGCACGCCGACGGAGCGCACGCCGTAGACGCGCTCGACCTCCTCGCGGATGGCGGCCTGCGCGGGGAACGCGCCGAGGCCGGCTTGGCCGAGCACCTTGAGCAGCGCCGAGTCCTCGACCTCGGCGCGCACGCGCGGATGCACGCCCGCGTCCGCCAGCCAGCGATCGACGCTCGCACGCAGCGACGAGGGCCGCGCCGGCAACACCACCGGGGCGTCGTGCAGTGAGCGCGGGAAATCCGGGCGCAGGCGCGCGGCCAGCGCGGGCGCCGCGAACAGCTCGACCTCGCTCTTGCCGAGCAGGTGGTTGTAGGCGCGCAGGGGCGAGCCGGGCGGCACCGGCGCGTCGTGCACCACCACGTCGAGCCGGTGGGCGGCGAGGCCGGCGAACAGCTCCTCGGGCGTTCGCTCCTCGAGGACGAAGCGCAGCTCCTCGCTCAGGCGAAAGGCGGGCTCGAGCAGGCGCAGCGCGACCAGCTTGGGGACCGCATCGGAGATGCCCACGACGCAGCGGCGCCGCGAGCCGCCGCCACGCGCGTTGACCGCATGCGTGAGCTCCTGGCCGAGCACGAAGATCTGATCGGCGTAGCTCTGCACCACCCGCCCCATCTCGGTGAGCACCAGGCGCCGCCCGTGGCGCGCGAACAGCGCCTCGCCGAGCTGCTCCTCGAGCAGCTTGAGCTGCGTGCTGATGGTGGAGGGTGAGACGCGCAGCTCGCGCGCCGCCCCCGTCAGCGTGCCGCGGCCCGCAGTGACCCAGAAGTAGTGCAGGTGGTGGTAATTGAGCGTGGCGAGCATCGTTCGGTTTTCTAGAACAAGATCCTTAGCATTTCATACCGGAACGAACAGTGCCCCGCGCCATCCAAGGGAGGACCCCAAGGAGGCGACGTGGAGATCACGACCATCGGCAGCCCCGCCCTCTGGCTCGGCTTTCTCGCCTTCGTGCTCGCGATGTTGGCGCTCGACCTTGGCGTGTTCCACCGCAAGGCCCACGCGGTGGGCCTCAAGGAGGCCGCCGCATGGAGCGGCGTGTGGATCTCGCTCGCGCTCGTCTTCAACCTCGGCCTGTGGCACTTCTTCGGCGCCGAGCGGGCCGGCGAGTTCTTCGCCGGCTACCTGATCGAGAAGTCGCTCTCGGTCGACAACATCTTCGTCTTCGTGCTGGTGTTCACCGCCTTCGCGGTGCCCGCGACCGTGCAGCACCGCGTGCTCTTCTGGGGCGTCCTCGGCGCCCTGGTGTTGCGCGCGCTGCTGGTGTTCGCCGGCGCGGCGCTGGTGGCCCAGTTCCACGGCGCGCTCTACCTGTTCGGCGCCTTCCTGGTCTTCACCGCCGTGAAGATGCTGCGGGACGTCAACAAGCCGCCGAGGAACCTCAAGGAAGGCTGGTTCTTCCGCGCCTTTACCCGCTTGGTACCGACGACCGATCGCTACGATGGCGCGCACTTCCTCGCGCGGGTCGACGGCCGCCGCCTGGCGACGCCGCTTCTCGTCGTGCTGGTGCTCATCGAGCTCACCGACCTGGTGTTCGCGGTCGACTCCATCCCGGCCATCTTCGCCGTCACCACCGACCCCTTCATCGTCTTCACCTCGAACATCTTCGCCATCCTCGGCCTGCGCTCGCTCTACTTCCTGCTCGCCGGCGTGGTGGAGCGCTTCCACGAGCTCAAGCTCGCGCTCGCCGGCATCCTGTTCTTCGTCGGCGGCAAGCTTCTGCTCGCGGGCGTCGTCAAGGTGCCCATCGCGGTGTCGCTCGGCGTCATCGGCGGGCTGCTCGCGCTCGCCATCCTCGCGTCGCTCGTGCGCGAGCGCCGGGCGCGCGCGCCGGGCGGCGCTCAGCGCGCGACGGTGCGCTCGTGGAGCACGCGCGCCGCCGGCGCGCCTTCGTCGGGCACGCCGTAGATGCGCACGCGGGCCGTCGTCCCCTCGACGTCGACGAGGACGAAGCCGAGCGATTCGGCGGCGAACGGCACCGGGCGCCGTGCGGGGTGCGGCACGTGCTCGCCGCCGCCGCCCGAGACGAACAGCGCCGTGCCTCGCTCGTCACCCGCGTCCTGCAGGCCGTGGTCGTGGCCCGCCAGGTACAGGTCGAAGCGGCCGATGACGCGCGCGTCGAGGAAGCGGCGGATGGCGCCGCCCGAGAACAGCAGACCCTCGACGGGAATGCCCTCGTAGGCGCCAGCATCGCCGTGCGGGCCTGCCGAACGCCAGGGGTGGTGGCCGAGCGCGATGCGGAAGCGCGCGCGCGGCTCCGCGTTCCAGCGGCGCAGCGCTTCGTCCTGCCGGCGCGCGTCGTCGCGCATACCGAGCGGGCCCGCCAAGGCCGGCAGGTCGTCATGGAAGAGCGCCTGGGTGTCGAGCCCGACCAGCTCGACGTCGCCGACCCGCATGCGCCAGTGGCGATCGGGCAGGTGCACGAACGAGCGGCGTGAGCGCGCGATCTGCGCCTCGGCGCGCCGCTCCTCGAGCCCGAGGCCGCCGCAGAAGGTGGTGGGGATGGGCGCGCCGTAGTCGTGGTTACCGAGCACGGCGAGGAAGGGGATGCCGAGCGCGCGGTACGGCTCCTCGACCAGCGTGGTCCAGCGCGGATCGGCCTCGTCATCGAGGCCGTTTGGGTAGAGGTTGTCGCCGAGCAGCAGGCCGAGGTGACAGCCACGCTCTGCGGCGCACACCTGCCGCGCCGCCTCGGCCACGCGGCGCTGCCCGTCGCTGCCCTTGCCGGTGTCACCGAGCACCAACAGCCGCAGTGGGCCGGCCTTCGGGAGGACGACGTAAGGCGCAGGCAGGCCTGGCGCGGGCGGAGGTGGCGCGTGGGCACAGCCCAGCGCGATCGCTGCGGCGATCGCGGTGACGACCGCGACCGGCGCGACGTGGCGAACGGCGATCAGGGGCCTCAACGGCCGCGGATCACGTCGGCCAGGCCCTTCTTGTTCAGCACCTTGAGGCCCTTGGCCGAGACCTTGAGCCGCACCCAGCGGCCGGTCTCGACGTCGAAGACCCGCTTGTTCTGGATGTTCGGCTTGGCGCGCTTGGGCGACTTGATGTTCGAGTGGGAGACCTTGCTCCCGTTCATCCAGCGCTTGCCGGTGATGGCGCAGACAGCCATGGCGGACCTCTCGTGTCGACTCGCGTCGAGTAGTAGCGGGCGATCGCTAGCAGGCGGGTTTGGCCCTGGCTAGCCCCGTCGGCGCGGCTGGCGGCGCAGGGCCAGGAGCCCGAGCGCGAGCCCCCAGCCGGCGTCGAGCGGCGCGCCGCAGCCGCACGGCGGCGGCACATCGCCCTCGCCTTCGCCCTCGCCGGGCGGCTCGCCCTCACCTTCGCCGTCACCCTCTCCTTCGCCTTCGCCTTCGCCCTCCCCTTCGCCCTCGCCCTCGCCGACAGGTGCCGGCGGCATGCACAGGAAGCTGCCGCTCACCACCGTGCACTCGTCGCCGTTGTCGCAGCCGTTGGCCGGGTCGCAGCTCTCGGAGCAGACGGACTGCGGGCGGATGCACGTGTCGCCGTTTCGGGCGCACACGGTGTTGAAGGCGACGCAGCTCTCGCCGGTGTCGGCGATGACGATGCAGAGCTGGCCGACCGGGTCGATGTCGGCGCACACCTCGTCGCCTTGGCAGGCGACGTCGGCGCAGCGCTGCCAGCAGCGGTTCTCGGTGAAGCCGGTGCACACGAAGCCGGGCTCCTCGCAGTCGGACAGGCTGTCGCAGGCGGCGCCGGCACGGCCGTCGGTGCAGACGTCGGCGCCGCCCACCTGGGTGCAGAACTCGTCGGGGTTGGCGCAGCTCCCCGCGTCGCACGCCGTCTGGCAGATGCCGGCAACGCACAGCAGCGGCGAGGCGCAGACGAACAGCGGCGTGCAGAAGTCGCCCGCCTGCTGCTTGGGCTCGCAGGCTCCTTCGTCGCCGCCGAGCGGCCGACAGAACTCGTCGGCGGCGCAGCCCGCGCCCGTGCCGACCGAGCAACCGGCGACGCAGACCGCGTCGTTGTCGCCGTCGCGGCCGGCGAGGCAGAGGGAGCAACCGGGCTCGGCCTGCCCTGGGCCGCCCAGGTGGATGCAGTCGTCCTGGCAGGTGTAGTCGCACGGCTCGAGCGGACCGGGCAGCGCCGCGTCCACCGACGAGGCATGCGCGCAGCTACCGGTGTCGTCGCAGAGGAAGCCGCCCGGGCAGCCGGCGCCGCAGGCGCGCGAGCAGGACGAGAGGGTGCGCGACGGCATCGCAAAGTCGGTGCACGTGAGCCCGCTGGCGCAGTCGTCGTCGTTCACGCACGGTCCGCCGAGCGACTGTGGGTCGGCGCCGTAGAGCGCGAGCAGGCTCAGGATGTCCTCGGGCAGCGGGCGATCGTGGTTGAGCACGCCGACCGCGCCCATGAGCGCGTCTTGGCACTCCGCGCACGGGTGGCCGAGCCCGAGCGCGTGCCCCACCTCGTGCAGCGCCACCGTCAACGACGACGCGCAGCCGGTGCCCTGGCAGTTCCAGGTGAGGCCGCTCGACGGTGCGCCGTTCAAGATCACGTCGGCGTCGCGGTAGGGCTCGCGGCGGCCGTCGGCGTCCTGGTCGCAGGCATAGGCGCGCGAGGTGGCGCCGCGCACGCCACCGCTCGGCGCGGTGCCGGTGGCCTCGATCCACTGCTGGTCGGTCACGGCCCAGAAGACCTCGTGGTTCGCCTCGTCGCCGTCCCAATTGCGTCCGGCAGCCGCGCCGCCGTCGACCACGCTGAGCGACGTGCCGGGCACGTCGTTCCAGGCCGCGATCAGCCGGTCGACGTCGGCGGACCAGCGCGCGGGCGAGACCCCGGCCGCGCTCGGCGCCTCGCCGCGATCGAAGCGGAAGCTCACGGTGGGGCCGGGCCAGCGCGCGGCCGAGGCGGCGCTACAAGCACCGCAGCCGTCGTTGAAGGTCGAGCCGTCGGCGTTGATGTTGTTGCACAGGAAGCGCTCGGCGCGGGCCGCGTCGGCCGCGACGACGGCGAGCGCGGCGAGCGCGGCCGTCGCGAGCAGCGCTCGCCCAAAGGTGGTCGCGCGCGTCGTCACGGGCGCACCGCCGAGCGCGCGCGAAGCACGGCGTCGCGCAGCGTCGCCGTCGAGGACCAACGCGCCGGCAGCGGCCCCGCCGCGGACGGCACGCGCGCGACATCGGCGGCGCGTTCATTGAGCGCGCCATCGACGCCGACGTCGTAGAGGCCGTAGCCGAGGCCGCGGTGGATGACGGCGTCGCGCCCGCCGACCCGTGCGCGCGCCAGGAACACGACGACGTCGTCGCCAGGGCGATGCCGGGGTTGGCCGAGCACGCCGCCCTCACCGGTGGCGGCGTCGCCGGGCTGATAGAGCACCAGTCGCTCGCCGGTGGTGGCGCCGGCGACGGCGTCGACCACCACGAGCGTGGTCCAGGTGCGGGCGCGCCCGCGCTGACCGTGGCCGGCGTGCTCGACCTGCTGCTCGAGCACGCGCACCCGCGCGACCACCTCGCTTGCTCGGCACAGCTCGTCGAGGGACGGCAGATCGACGGTGGTGGCGCGGGCGGGCGAGGCCTCGGCCAGCGCGAGCAGCGCCGCCAATGCCGTCGCGGGAAACGCCAGCCGGTGCAGCCTCGGCATCGGCGAATTCTAGTCCCTAACCCCGCGTGCTCACAATGCTTTGACCTGGATCACATCGCCGACGGCCCGCTGTCCGCGCATTTGATCCCGGCACACCCCATGTGCGCGACGGTGCGATACAGAGCGTGCGATACCGGGCACCGGCGAGGGCGCACCAGGGCATGAGGGACACGCTCGACAAGCTGACGCCCGGCTGGCCGGCCAAGCTCAACCTGGCGTTCGACGTAGTGCTGCTGGTGCTCGCCATGGCGGCCTCCATGCAGGGCGGCTTCGACATGTCCTCGTTCGCCTCGCTCGCGCTGGTCAGCGTCACGAGCTGGCTCATCGGCACCGCCGTGCTGCGCCTGTACTCGCCGTGCACGCCGCGGTCCAAGACCGACCAGCTCACCTTGACGCTCTTGCTCGTCGTCATCGTGGCGGTGGCGCTCTACCTGTGGGAGCGCATCGTGCTGCCCGATGCCTACCGCTTCAGCGTCACCTCGTTCGGCGTCATCGTGATCGCGTGGTGCACGGCGCTGCGGGTGGTGCTGTTTCAGCCGCTGCGCGCGGTGGCCGGCCCGGTCGAGGAGGTGTTGATCGTCGGCGTCGGTCCCGCGGCCGTCGCCACCGCCACGCGCCTGTTGAGGACGGCGGGCGGCCGACGCTTCCGCGTGGTCGGCTTCCTGGCGTTCGCGGGCGAGCAGGCGCACGCCGCCATCGCGCGCGGCCTCATCCCGGCGCCCATCCTCGGCAAGGCCGCCGACCTGCTCGGCGTGCTCGAGGAGCGGCCGGTGGCCGAGGTCTACATCGCCGGCCGCACGCTGGTGCACGGCCCCGAGATGCAGCACGCGGTGCGCTCGTGCGAGGAGATCGGCATGCCGTTCGCGCTGCCGGTGCACGCCTTGCAGTTCGAGCGCGCGCAGCTCTTGTCGTCGTCGTCGAGCTCGGATGGCTACCTGCACTACATCTCGATCGACTCGCGGCCGGTGCAGCACGCGGTCAAGCGCCTGGTCGACATCGCATGCAGCGCGCTCGCGCTCGTCGTGCTCGGGCCGCTGCTCGCCACCGTGGCGATCCTGATCAAGCTCGAGTCACCCGGGCCGATCTTCTACAAGCAGGCGCGCGTCGGCCTGCTCGGCGCGCACTTCAACCTGCTCAAGTTCCGCTCCATGGTGGTGAACGCCGAGGCCATGAAGGACCAGTTGCTCGCCCAGAACGAGCAGACCGGCCCGGTGTTCAAGATGAAGCACGACCCGCGCGTCACGCGGATCGGTCGCTTCATCCGCAAGTTCTCCATCGACGAGCTGCCGCAGCTCGTGAACATCCTGCGCGGCGACATGACCATCGTCGGGCCGCGCCCGGCGGTGCCGCGCGAGGTGGCGCAGTACAAGCTGTGGCAACGTCGGCGTCTGTCGGTGCGGCCCGGCCTCACTTGCTACTGGCAGGTTGGCGGCAGAAACGAGATCGGCTTCGAGGAGTGGATGCAGCTCGATCTGCGCTACGTCGACAACTGGTCGCTGGTGGAAGACGCCAAGCTGATCTTGCAGACCTTCCCGGTAGTGCTGCTCGGCAGAGGCGCGAGCTGACTCAGACCAAGGAGCGCAGGTGCGCCGCCAGCGCCTGCCGCTCGGCGATGCTCTCGTCGTCCCACCATTGGAACTCGACGCCGACGCCGCGGCCGGGCACCTGGTAGATGACGGTGGCGAGCGCGGCGATGGGGCCGCCGGGCAGCTCGATGGTCAGTTGCAGCGTGCTGTAGGCCGCCGGCGCGTCCTCGTCAGAGAGCTGCAGGAACATGCCGCCGAGCGAGACGTTCTCCGACACCACCGGCACGCGCAGGCCGCCGTAACCGAGGTCGACGTGCAGCGCGGCCGCGACGCGCGGGTGGCGGCGCTTGCCCTCGAGTGCCTGGCTCGCTGTCGTCGCTACCAGGAAGCTGTCGTAGCCCGGCCGGCGCTCGACCAGCTCGAGGTGGCGGCACGGCATGCGACGCGATGTGCCGTCGCGCAGCAACACCTCCACGTCGGTGGGCACGGTCGCGACGCGGCGCAGCGGCGCGTCGGGCGCGCCCTCCACGTCACCGTCGAGCGCCACGCCGTACCAGGAGAGGCGCCGGCACCACTCGTCGAGATCGGCGACCGACACCGCCAGGTGGTGGACGCGCCGGCCAAAGGCGAGCAGCCAGGCGCCGAACGGCGACACCTGCTCGAGCAGGTCGAGGTCCGCGCCCGAGGGCGGCAGCGGCGCCTTGAACCAGGCCGCGAGCGCGTCGTCGTCGTCGGGCGGCGGCGCGTCGGCGGGCAGGCGCAAGAGCGCGGCGTGCGCGTCGGCGGGCAGGCGCGTGGGGTCGAGCTCAAGGACGACAATGCGCGGCAGACCCTCGCGCGAGAGCTGCACGGCGCGCACGGGCTCGTCCGCCATGGCGTGCTCGAGCGTGGCACGCCAGCCGCGCCGCTCGAAGACGCCGGTGAACAGCGGCAGGCCGGAGCCCGGGCGCGCCACGGTGCGCAGCGTCAGGTGGTCGGCAGCGAACCAGCTCGCCAGGTGCGCGAAGGTCGCGGCCGCCGGCACATCGGCGGCGAAGGCGCGCCACAAGCGATCGATGAGCGGGTCGCTCGGCCGCGGCAGCGGCGGGGCGCGGTGCCACCAGGCGTTGGCGCGCTTCACCATGCGTCAGCGCGTGACGCCCGGCCGGTCGTCGGGTTCGACCAGCCCATAGGTGCCGAGCGACGCGAGCGCGCCGCCCAAGAACGCGCCGCCCGCGGCGAAGCCCGGCACGAAGAAGCGCTGGGTGGTCGTGTCGGGCGCGCCCACCAGGTTGCCGTCGGCGTCCTTGTTGGTCGCCATGCCGGCGAGCCAGACGCCGCCGCCGAACAGCGCGCCACCGACGAGTGCGCCGGCCAGACCGACCCCCGCCGCCGAAAGGCAACGCTGGCGCTCCTGGTAGTCGGCGAGCGGGTTGGCGCGCCCCTCGAACAGGCCGGGGAAGGAGAAAGGATCCTCGTCGGCGACGCGGGGCGCCGTAGCGAGGTGATCGACGCCGGTCAAGCTGTGGACGAGGAGCAGTGTCACGACGAGGGCTGGCATGCTTGTCGGGCGGACCCCTTTCCTGCGACAACCGTAGCATGGCCTCGAAGAAGCCAAAGCCCCCCGCGGAGAAGGTGTTCACTGCCGGCATCGCGCAGGACAAGGGCAAGTTCCTCTACTACGTCGATCGCCAGTGCAACGTGGTGCGCATGGAGCGGGGTACCGCCAAGGCCAAGACCGAGGTGATCACGGTGACCGGCCTCAAGCGCGAGAAGGGCTGGGATTACTTCGTCGACGACGACGGTGACGTCGCGCGCGAGCCGGAGGCCTGAAGCGGTATGCCCGGCACTCCGCAGGTCTCCGAGGCCTTCGAGCTGTTGCGCCAGGGGCGCGACGCCGAGGCGCGGGCGCTGCTCGAGAAGGTGGTGCAAGACGACAACGCGGACGCCGCCGTGCTCGAGACTCTCGGCGACGTGCGCGAGAAGCTCGGCGACAAGGCGGGCGCCATCGACGCCTACCTGGGCGCGGTCACGCACCTGCGCGTGCGCGGTGAATTGCAGCGCGCGCTCGGCGTGCTCGAGCTGATGCTGATCGTCGACGAGAACAGCATCGATGCGCGCTTGGAGGCCGCCGCCATCCGCGAGGAGAAGGGCGACGCCGTCGGCGCGTGGCGCGAGCTTGCCGCCGCTGCCAACGCCGCCGGCCACGCCACGCGCACCACCGACCAGGAGGCGCGCAAGGTGGAGCCCGCGGTGCTCGACATGAACGGGCCGGTGCCGAACGCCGCGGCCGCGCTCGCCGTCATCGACGCGTTGGCGCCGCGCGATCCCGCCGCCGCCGCGCGCATCGCGCGTGCGCTCGCCGGCTCGCTGTTGTCGCGCCGCCTGGCCGACGACGCGCGCCAGGTGGAGGCGCGTGCCGCCGCGCTCGAGAGCGCGCGCGCCGCGGAGTCGGACGAGCGCTCGCCGCTCGCCCGCCTGCTCGAGGAGCGCGAGGACCCGGTGCCGAAGACCGACCCCGGCGCACCCAGCTTCAGCGACGACACCGCCGAGCACGCGCGCGACGATCAGAGCGACGACGACGACACCACCGACGTCGAGCGATGAGCGCTACGCTGCCGCTGCGTTGTCGCGTGTGCGACGCCGAGACCGACGGTAGCGCCGCGCCCATCGCGTGCCCGTCGTGCGGCGCGCTCTTGCCGGTGCACGCGCGCGTCTCGCCCTTCGCGTTGCTCGGCGTGGCGCGGCCGCGCTTCGCGCTCGGCCGCGACGAGCTCGAGCGCGCGTGGCTCACGCGCTCGCGCCGCGTGCACCCCGATCGCTTCGCGGCCAAGAGCGAAGCCGAGCGACGCTGTGCCGCCGAGCAGGTGGCCGCGCTCAACGACGCCAAGCGGGCGCTGTTCGAGCCCTACGACCGCGCACTGTGGCTGGTGCAACAAGCGAGCGTGACGCCGCCCCAGCTCGCGCAACAGGCGCTGGTCGAGCTGATGGAGCAACGCGAGCGCGCCGAGGAAGACGCGGCGGCGCGCGCCTCCATTGTCGACGACGCGCGCGCCCGTTTCCGCGCGCGCCTCGAGGAGCTCGGGCGCACGCTGGCGCCGCTCGACGAGGCGGACGACGGCTACACGGCGCCGTCACCACCCTTGCGCCGCGCCGCGGCGCTGCTGGCGGAGCTGAAGACGCTCGCGCGCCTGGTCGATGACCTCGGCGGCGGCAAGCTGATCGGCACGCTCGACGCCCGATAGCGACGATGCTACGTCGCGCCCATGGCGCGGGCCCTGGGCATCGATCTCGGCACCACCTACTCGTTGGTCGCCGTCGTCAAGGACGGGCGCGCCGAGGTGTTGAAGGACGAGCACGGCGAGGGCCGGCTGCCCTCGGCGGTGTTCTACGGCGACGACCTCGAGGAGGGCGCGCTGGTCGGCTGGGAGGCGTTCGCCGCCGAGCGCATGCGCGGCGGCGCCCTGCTCACCTCGACCAAGCGCTTCATGGGGCGCGGTCGCTCGACCGCGCAAGCGGTGCTCGACCGGGGCGCGCGCACCTTCCGCCTTTGGCCGGCGGGTGACGACGGCGAGCGCCTGGTGCAGTTCGAGGTGCCCGACGGCCAGGGCGGCACGCGCGCCTGCACGCCCGTCGAGGTCGCGGCCTACGTGCTCAAGGCGCTCAAGGACCGCGCCGAGGCGGAGCTCGGCGAAGAAGTGAGCGACGCCGTCATCACCGTGCCCGCCTACTTCGACGACGCGCAACGCCAGGCGACGCGCGACGCCGGCCGGCTCGCCGGCCTGCACGTGCTGCGTTTGCTCGCCGAGCCCACCGCCGCGGCCGTCGCCTATGGCTTGCTCAAAGAAGCCGAGGGGCGCGGCCAGGGCACCTACGTGGTGTTCGACCTCGGCGGCGGCACCTTCGACGTCAGCGTGCTCGAGTTCGATCGTGGGCTGTTCCGCGTGCGCGCCACCTCGGGCGACACCGCGCTCGGCGGCGACGACTTCGACTGGCCGCTCGCCGAGCGCGTGCTGCGCGCCGCGGGCGTCGAGCCGTCGACGGCGCTGCCGCACCAGACCCACCAGGCGCTCGCCATCGCGCGGCGCACCAAGGAGGCGCTCACCGATCGCGACACGGTCGACGTCGAGGGCGTGCTCACCGTCGGCGCCGACACGCGGCCGGTGACGCTGTCGTTGACGCGCACCGAGCTCGAGCGGGTGATTCTCCCGGTGGTCAACCGCTGCGCCGGCCCGTGCGAGCGCGCGCTCGTCGACGCCGGGCTCACCCCCAAGGACCTCGACGGCGTGATCCTGGTCGGCGGCTCCACGCGCGTGCCGCTGGTGCGCGCCTTCGCGCGCGAGTTCTTCGGCCGTGAGCCGCTGTGCGACGCCCACCCCGACGAGGTGGTCGCGGTCGGCGCCGCGCTGCAAGCGGACCTGCTCGCGGGAGGCGATCGCGACCTGCTGCTGCTCGATGTCACGCCGTTGAGCCTCGGCCTCGAGACCATGGGCGGCGTGGTCGATCGCCTGGTGCCACGCAACTCGCCCATCCCCTGCACGGCGACGCACACCTTCACCACCTACGCCGACCAGCAGACCGCCATGGACTTCCATGTGGTGCAGGGCGAGCGCGAGAAGGTCGAGCACTGCAAGAGCCTGGCGCGCTTCACGCTGCGCGGCATCCCGCCGCTCGGCGCCGGCCTGGCGCGCGTCGCCGTCACCTTCCAGCTCGACGCCGACGGCCTGCTCACCGTCAGCGCGCGCGAGCAGGCCACCGGCACCACCACCGCCGTCGAGGTCAAGCCGAGCTACGGCCTGACCGACGCCGAGGTGGAGGCGATGCTGATGGCCTCGCTCGACCACGCGCAGCAGGACATCGAGGAGCGGCTCTTGATCGAGAAGCGCGTCGAGGCCGAGCGCGTGCTCGCCGCCACCGACAAGGCGCTGCGCGAGGACGGCCTGCTGGTCGACGTCGAGGAGCGCGCCGCCATCGAGCGCGCCGCCGCCGCCGTGCGGGCGGCGACGCGCGGCGCCGATCGACCTGCGTTGGAGTCCGCCGTCGAGGCCCTCGATGCGGCCACCCAGGAGCTGGCGCACCGGCGCATGTCCAAGCGCATCGGTGAGGCGCTCGACCACAAGAGCATCGACGAGGTCGCGCGATGACCGAGCAGCGAACCTGGAAGGTGACCTTCCTGCCGATCAACCGCACCGTCGAGATCCGCGAGGGCGACTCGGTGCTCGACGCCGCGGTCAAGGGCGCCATCCCGCTCGAGCATGCCTGCGGCGGCGTGTGCGCCTGCTCCACCTGCCACGTCATCGTCAAAGAGGGCTTCGCGGACCTCGAGCCCGCCTCCGACAAGGAGGAGGACATGCTCGACAACGCGCCCTGCCTGACCACGACCAGCAGGCTCGGCTGTCAGATCGAGGTGACGCGCGACCTGGTGGTCGAGATCCCGCCCATGACGCGCAACCAGGTGTCCGAGGAACACTGACCAGCCGTGCGCCGGCGCCGGGTCACAGGCCGCGGTCGTCGACGATCTGCGCCTGCAACAGCGGCACCACCAGCGAGTCCGCGAAATGTGCGAGCGCGCCGAGCGCCGCCACGAAGTGCGAGAACTCGAAGCCCTCGGCCGGCAGCTCGACGTTGATGAAGGCGTCGCCGTCGTCGTCGATGCCGAGCTTGGCCAGGTTCGCCTGCTGGTTCGCCACCGCGAGCGCGCGCAGCGTGGCCGCGCCGAAGCCGGCGTCTGGCGCCTTGAGCAGCGGGTTGACGGTGAACACCACCCAGTGGCGCGTCACCCGCACCAGCGCCACGAAGGCCGCGTTCTTGCCGCGAAAGCCGGTGCGGAAGGTGTCGCCCTCGAGCCGCTCGAAGCTCCAGCCGTAGCGGCGGAAAAAACGCGCGATCTCGGCCGCCGAGGTGCGCGCGCCATCGGCCTCGCCCGTGCTCATCGCTGCGTCCTCACACGATCTCCGCCCGATCGGCGGCGACGGCGGCGTCGATGCGCGGCCGCCAGCCGTCGGCGTAGTGGGCGAGCGCGGTCAACGCGTCGCAGAAGTGCGTGTAGCGAAAGCCGTCGGCGGGCAGCTCGACCGAGAGCGAGACGTCGCCATCGTCATCGACCGCGAACTTGGCCAGGTTGACCTCGTGGTTGGCGCGCAAGACCGCATGCAGCGTGCTCGGGCCGTGCGCCTGGCCGCCCGGCTTCTGCACGTAGGGGTTGATGCAGAAGAACACCCAGGTGTCGGTGACCTTGAGCCAGACCTCGTAGCGCCCGGTCTCGCCGGTGAAGGCGGTGCGAAAGATGCTCGGCTCCTGGCGCACGTACTTCCAGCCGTAGCTGTCGAAGTACCCCGCGATGTCCTCGGCGGCTGGTCCCACCTGACGACGATATCAGGACCGTGAGATCCCAGTCGCCACACCCGGGTTCATTTGTTACAGGGTGAGGCGTGCGGGTCGCCCTCGCGCTCACCATCACGCTCGCCGCCGGCGTCGCGCAGGCGCAAGGCAGCGTACACGCCTGGTGCGAGGAGGGGCGCCCGGGTGACTACCTCGACGACACCGCCGAGCCCGTGCGAGCCGCCGTCCAGCCCTTGAGCGCCGCCGTGGTCATCCTGCCCTGCGCCTTGATCGACAGCGGGCGCGTGGGTGAGGTCGGCGACGGCGGCCTAGCCAGCGCGTGCGCGGACTCGCCCGTCTACGTGATGACGCATGCCGGTGTCGTGCTCTGTCAGGTCGACGTCGAGTGGTTCGCCAACCTCGACGACGACGTGGTGGAGCGCGGGCCGAGCGCCGCGCCCTCGGCCCCGCCGGCGGCGCACGCGGCGCTGGCTGCGCTCCCGGTCACGTCGCCTCCGCCGCCAGGTCCGGGCGCGCTCATCGGCCTCTTTGACGACGCGCGCGAGGGCGCACCGCGCGACGCGCACGGCTGGCGCCCGCCACGTCCGTCGTAGCGGCTCCGCCGCGCGACCCCGCTTGCCCTGCTCGTCGCGTTCGGCGACCAGGGGACCGTGGGTGCGCGGCACCCCCAACGACCTCCCGTTCGCTCACCTCACCATCGCGGGTGCACCTGTCACCCGTTCAGGAAAGAAGCCATGATCAAGAAGATCCTCGTCCCCGTCGCCCTGGTAGGCCTCATCGCCGCCTGCCAGCCGCCCGCTGGCGGCAGCAAGGAGCTGACCGAGCGCATCGAGAAGCTCGAGAAGAAGGTCGAAGCGCTCGAGAAGCGCGGCCCCGGGCCGCAGCGCCCCGAGCCGCCGCCGCCGCAGACCACCGCCTACAACATCCCGAACGGCGACAGCCCGGTGATGGGCAAGAAGGACGCGAAGATCACCGTCACCATCTTCTCGGACTACCAGTGCCCGTTCTGCTCGCGCGTCGATCCGATGCTGCGTGACATCGTCAAGGACGCCGAGCTGAAGGACAAGGTCAACGTCGTCTTCAAGCAGTTCCCGCTCTCGTTCCACAAGGACGCCAAGCCGGCGGCCAAGGCGGCGCTGGCGGCGCGCGACGTCGGCGGCGACGACAAGTTCTGGGCGATGAGCGAGAAGCTCTACTCGGATCAGAAGGGCCTGAACCCGGAGAACTTCTCCAAGTGGGCCGGCGAGATCGGTATCGACGTCAAGAAGTTCGAGAAGGCGCTCAAGGACAACGACAGCAAGTACGAGGAGGCCATCAAGAAGGACTCCGAGCTTGGCGCCAACGAGGCCAAGGTGCGCGGCACGCCATCGCTGTTCGTCAACGGCTGGGAGCTGCGTCAGCGCTCGGTCGACGGCGTCAAGGCGATCATCAAGGAGAAGAACCTCGGCTGAGCATGACGCTCGGCTGGTTCGTGGAGGGCGGCTTCGGCCGCCCTCTCTCTTTGGCGCAACGGCGGCCGGGAGGTGGTGGTGGCGCTCATCGTCGGCGCGCTCGCGCTCGGCCTCGCGTCGGTGCTGCTGCTGCATGAGGCGGGGCATGCGTTCGCCGCCGTCGTGTGTGGCGGGCGCATCGAGCAAGTCGTGTGGCGCGGGCTCGGCGCTCGCGTGGTGGCGACGCTGCCGAGCCGCCGCGCGCAGCTCGCCTTCCTGCTCGCGGGCTCGCTCGCCAACGTCGCGGCAGGCCTCGGGCTCGGCGCCCTTGCATTCGCCGCCGGGTCGTCGACAATGGCAACCGTCATGGGGCTCATCGCGGGAATGCACCTGTTGCACGCGGCGTTCGCGTTGGTGCCGTCGGGCACCACCGACGGCGCGCGCCTGCGCGCGCTGCTGCGCGAGCGCGGGCAGTGCGATGCGACGGACACGAGCGACCGAGGAGACGGCTGATGTGTGGCATCGTCGGGTATGTCGGGCCGGAGCGCGCCGAGCCCATCCTGGTCGAAGGTCTGTCGCGCCTGGAGTATCGCGGCTACGACTCGGCGGGCATCGCCACGCTCGACGGCACCAAGAGCTACGTGCGGCGCGCCGCCGGCAAGCTCGCGCAGCTGCGCGCGCGCCTGCAGGCCGAGCCCTGCCCGGGCTCGGTCGGCATCGGCCATACGCGCTGGGCCACGCACGGGCGACCCTCCGAGGGCAACGCGCACCCGCACACCTCCAACGGCGTCACGGTGGTGCACAACGGCATCATCGAGAACCACCGCGAGCTGAGAGACGAGCTGCGGCGCGACGGCCGCTTGTTCACTTCCGAGACCGACACCGAGATCTTCGCCCACCTGATCGCGGTGGCGCGCGCGCAGGGCGCTGACCTGTTGCAGGCCATCCGCGCCGCCACCAGCTGCGTGCGTGGCGCCTACGCGCTAGCGGTCATCGACGAGGCCACGCCGGGCGCCATCGGCTTCGCCAAGCTGGCCTCGCCGCTCGTGGTTGGCCTCGGCGAGGGCGAGAGCTTCCTCGCCTCCGACGTACCGGCGGTGCTGTCGCACACCCGCAGATTCATCTTCCTCGAGGACGGCGACGTCGGCGTGGTGCGCGCCGAGGGCGCGCAGCTCTTCGACGGCAAGACCGGCAGGTCCGTCGAGCGCGCGCACAGGACCATCACCTGGTCCGCCGTGATGGCCGAGAAGGGCGGCCACAAGCACTTCATGCACAAGGAGATCCACGAGCAGCCGCGCGCCATCACCGACACGCTGCGCGGACGCATCTTGCTCGACGATGGCAAGGTCGCGCTTGACGGCATCGACGAGGCGCAGCTCAAGGGCGTCGAGCGCGTGCTGATCACGGCGTGCGGTACCTCGTGGCATGCCGCGC
The DNA here is from genome assembly GCA_016177705.1 of Deltaproteobacteria bacterium. Classification (GTDB taxonomy): domain Bacteria; phylum Myxococcota; class UBA727; order UBA727; family VGSZ01; genus JACOUT01. The sequence goes on along the minus strand of JACOUT010000003.1, from coordinate 704,550 downwards.
TGGTCGGCAAGTACTTGGTGGAGAAGCTGGCGCACGTGTCGTGCGACGTCGAGCTTGCGAGCGAGCTGCGCTACCGCGAGCCGGTGGTCACCGCAGGCACGCTCGTGGTCGCCATCTCGCAGTCGGGCGAGACCGCCGACACGCTGGCGGCGCTCAAGGAGTGCCGGCGCCTGGGCGCGTGCGTCTTGTGCATCTGCAACGTCGTCGACGCCGCCATCCCGCGCGCCTGCGAGGGATCGGTGGGCACGCTCTATACCCGCGCGGGCCCGGAGATCGGCGTCGCCTCCACCAAGGCCTTCACCACGCAACTGGTGGCGCTGCACCTGCTCGCCATCGGCCTCGGCCAGGCGCGCGGCGCGCTCACTACCACGACGGCGCGCAGCGAGATGGAGGCGCTCGCCCGCCTGCCGCTCGAGATGGAGCGCTGCCTCGCGCACGAGGCCGACACGGTCAAGCTGGCACAGCAGCACATGGGCGCCAGGGACATGCTCTACCTCGGGCGCGGGCACACCTTCCCCATCGCGCTCGAGGGCGCGCTCAAGCTCAAGGAGATCAGCTACATCCACGCCGAGGGCTACGCCGCCGGCGAGATGAAGCACGGCCCCATCGCGCTCATCGACGAGCACATGCCGGTGATCGTGCTGGCGCTGCGCGGCCCGGGCTACGAGAAGGTGCTGTCGAACCTCGAGGAGGTGCGCGCGCGCGGCGGCCGCGTCATCGCCGTCGGCACCGAGGACGACGCCGAGCTGTCGCAGCATGCCGAGGCGGTGCTGCGCATCCCGGCCGCGCACCCGCACACGACGCCCGCGCTCGCGGTCATTCCCTTGCAGCTGTTCGCGTACCACGTGGCCGATCTGCGTGGCACCGACGTCGATCAGCCGCGCAACCTGGCCAAGAGCGTCACGGTGGAGTGAACAGATGCGCGGCGCCTTGCTCCTCGTGCTGGTCGCGCTCACGGCGCTCGCCGGCTGTCCCAAGGCCGGCGCCGACTCGCCCACTACGGCGACCGCGGCGCCGTCGCCCAACTGGTGGATGAGCATCGCCGACGGCAAGCTGCACCGCGGCCTCGACGAGGCGCCCGTCGGCCTCTACGTCGGCGGCGACCAGGACGGCGAGCGCTTTGCGCCCGGCGGCGACATCGAGGGCAGCGGCGCCGTCGGCGCCGCGGGCGAGCCGGCGGTGCTGGAGCTCGCCACCGGGCGCGTGCTCAAGGCGAGCGAGCCGCGCCCGCCGCCGCCCTTCGTCGACGGCACGCTGACCGCGGCGGGCTTCTCGCCGAAGACGCGCAAGGTCAGCTACTGAGCGGCGCGCTCACGCCTCGTCACCGCCCACGCCGGGGGGGAAGCCGTAGCCGAGCCGTACCGCGGCGATCTCGGGGTGCGTCGAACCGTCGGCGCGCCGGATGCACAAGTGCGGCTCGATGATGGGGCGCTCGCCGTCGAAGGCGCGCGGCACATCGCTCCGGCGCACAGCGCAGTAGAGCATGATGCCCGACTCCTCGAGCGGCACGCCCTCCTTGAAGCAGACGCCGCGCGTGCGCACCAACACGAGCCCGGCGTCGGCGAGCGCACGGCGCGCGCGCGCGTCCTGCGACGCCTGGTGGACGCAGGCGAACACGCCGCCGGGAGCGAGCAGCTCTGCGGCGGCGCGCGCATAGTCGGCGATGTCGCCGCGCACCTCGAGGCGCGCCGGCACCGCTTGGGAGTGCTGCGCGGGCAGCGCGCTTCCGACCGGCCAGTAGGGCGGCGTGCCGGTGACGAGGTCGAAGCCGCGCGCCCCGTCGCCGCCAGCGCTGTCACCGGCTGGGCCGCCGGCGTCGCGCGCGCGCCGCCGCACCTCGGGATCGCGCAGGTCGCCGTGCAGCAACGTGACCCGATCGGCGACGCCGTTGTAGCGCACGCTCTTGTCGGCCAGGCGCAACGATTGCTCCTGTGCCTCGATGGTGACGACGCGCGCCGCCGGCAAACGCCACGCGACGCACAGCGCCACCGAGCCGATGCCCGAACCGAGATCGCACGCGCGCTCGACGCGCGGCGCCCACGAGGTGCCGTACCAGGCGCACAGCACGTCGTCGGTGGAGAAGCGGTGGCCGCGCGCGAGCTGGAAGATGCGCCAGTGGCCGAGCAGCCAGTCGAGCGTCTCACCCTGCTCCACCTCGACGTCACCCGGCGGCACCGGGCCCGGCCGGGTCCAGCCGCGGTAGCGGTCGGTAGGGGCGGGGTCGGCCATGGGCGCCCTCTAGCAGGGCGTGTGCGCCTCGGCACGGGTGGTCCTACCCGCAACCTTCCGGCACCCACCGCATCGGATAGCGTGACCCGGTCGCTCGGGACCGTTTCCTGCACCCTGTCCCGCCTGGAGGATCCCATGCCGTTCGAGCTGCCCCCCCTGCCCTACTCCGACGACGCCCTCGAGCCCGTCTACTCGCGGAAGACCATCAGCTTCCACTACGGCAAGCACCACAAGGCCTACGTCGACGCCCTCAACAAGCTGGTGGAGGGCACCGAGCAGGCGGGCAAGTCGCTCGAGGATCTGATCAAGGGAGCGCCGCCCGGACCGCTGTTCAACAACGCCGCGCAGGTGTGGAACCACACCTTCTTCTGGCGCGGCATGAAGCCGGGCGGCGGCGGCGCGCCCACGGGCGAGGTGGCCAAACGCATCGACGTCGCCTTCGGCAGCTACGCCAAGTTCGTCGAGGAGATGAAGGCCGCCTGCACCGGCCGCTTCGGCAGCGGTTGGGCCTGGCTGGTCGCCGACGGCGGCACGCTCAAGATCGTCAGCACGCCGAACGCCGAGACGCCGCTCACCACCGCCGCGGTGCCGCTGCTCACCGTCGACGTCTGGGAGCACGCCTACTACCTCGACTACCAGAACGCGCGCGCGGTCTATGTGCAGGCCTTCTTCGACAAGCTGGTCAATTGGGAGTTTGTCGCCGCCAACCTGGCCAAGGCGCGCTGACGGAGCGCCGTCCTCGCTTCGCACGGCTGGCGGCCCGTGGCAGGGTCGCCGACGATGATCGGCTCCTTCGTCTTCGTCGGCGCGCTGGTGGTGATGCACGGCGTGCTCGCCGGCTCCGAGATCGCCGTGGTGGCGATGCGCAAGACGCGCGTGCGCCAACTGGTGGAGGGCGGCAGCGGGCTGGCGCGCGACGTCGAGCGGCTCCGCGAGCGCCCGGAGCGCTTCCTCGCCACCGTGCAGATCGGTATCACCGTGCTCGGCGCGCTGCTCGCCGCCATCGGCGTGCCCGCGTTCGCCTCGCTGGTGGGGCCGTCGCTCGCTGGCATCGAGGATCTCGCCCATTACGCGGAGCCGCTCGCCTTCGGCTTCGGCGTCGCCGTGGTGAGCTACATCGAGCTGGTCGCCGCCGAGCTGGTGCCCAAGTCGTTGGCGCTGCGCTTCTCCGAGGGCTACTCGCTGCTGGTCGCGCGACCGCTGTTGCTGCTCTCGTCGGTGACGCGGCCGGCGGTGTGGGCGCTCGAGACCTCGAGCAACCTGTTCCTGCGTTTCTTCGGCGACCGCACCACCTTCTCGGAGGCGCGCCTGTCACCCGAGGAGATCACGCAGGCGCTCGAGGACGCCGGGCGCAGCGGCTCGCTCGACGCGCGCTCCTCCGAGATCGCCGCGCGCGCCATCGAGATGACCGGCCTGACGGCCGCCGACATCATGGTGCCCCGGCCTCGCGTCATCGCGCTCGAGCGCACCGCCACCGCCGAGGACGTGCGCAAGCTCTACCTCGAGGCGCCCTATCGACGGGTGCCGGTGTACGAAGACACGCTCGACAACGTCATCGGCTACATCGCGGCGCGCGACGTGATGACTGCCGCGCTCGAGCACACCAGCTTCTCGGTCGATGAGCTGTTGCGCCCGGCCACCTTCTACCCGGAGTCGATGAAGGGCGTGGCCGTGTTGTCCGACATGCAGAAGAGCCACGTCAACCTCGCCATCGTGGTCGACGAGCGCGGCGGCATGGCCGGCATCGTCACCATGGAGGACCTGCTCGAGGAGCTGGTGGGTGAGCTGTTCTCCGAGGACGACCGCGGTGGGCCGGCGCCGGTGCGGCTGCGCCCCGACGGCAGCGCCTGGGTGCTCGGCACCACACCCATCCGCGAGGTCAACCGTCACCTCGACGTGGCGCTGCCCGAGGGCGAGCTGTGGGCCACCATCGCCGGCTACTGCATCGCGCTCGCCGGCCACATCCCGGCGCCGGGCGAGCGCGTGGTCGCCGAGGACGGCACCATCCTCGAGATCCTGGAGAGCACGCCGCGACGCATCCGCACCATCCGCGTCATCAAGCCCAAGGCGGCCGAGGAGACGACGTCGCCCTGAGCGCAGCGGGTCCGCTCGGCTCACGCCATCGCGCGGCTCTCCTCGGCAGGGACGATCTGCGCGAGCTGCCAGGCCTGCACGTGCAGCCGCTCCTCGGCGCCGGTGAGCTCGGTGCGCGTGCGGTACGCGAAGATGCTCGGTGTCATCAGCGTGATCAACGACGCCACGCCGAGGAACCACGTCGCCGCTGCCGGCAGCTCGAGCATGCGGGCGTGGATCAGGATGCCTTCACCGGTGACGCTGTAGGACGGATCGACCAGGCCCGACACCTCGAGCGCGAAGGCAAGCACGAGGGCAACGCAGCACGCGACGATGGCGCCGATGCGGTGTGCCGGCCGCGGGTGCAGCTGGAGCTGCACGGCGGACGCGATCACCAGGCCCGGCACCAGCATCAGCGGACCCGCGATGCGCCCGAAGCCGATCGTCGACCCCAGGAACACGATGTGGATGAGCACCTCGAGCCAGACCTTCGGCGTCCGTGTCCGCGACTGCACGAGGTTCAGCGCGGGGGCAGCCACCACGAAACCGAAGGCGCACAGCCAGAACAACAGCGGCTCGCGCACACCGAGCCAGAGCGCGATCGGCACGAACGGCGCGAGCGCCAGCGAGGAGATGCCGCGTGTTCGGGCGAGCTCGCGCAGTCGCGCGGCCTCGTCGTCCTGCACGCGCTGGCGGACGGCGGGCGGTAGCACGCGCGGCGCCGCGGTCAGCAGGCGAACGAGCGCGCGGCGCGCCTCGGTGTTGTCCGGATCGATGGCGACGGCGCTGCCAAGCTCGCGCAGCGCTGCGCTACGGCCCACCTCGGTGTCGGGGTGGGCGAGCGCGGTCTCGAGGTGCGCCGTCGCCTGTGCGCGCCGCCGCTCCAGATCGTGGGCACCGGCGAGGTAGCGCTCGACCTCGTCGTGGAGCTCGCGCGCGCTGAGCACGCGCGCTGTCGGCGCTCGCGCCAGCGCGCGTGCGCACAGCTCATCGAGCGCGGGCGCGATGGTGCCTGCCACCTCGGGCGCGGCGCGGCGTGATGGTCGAGGCTCGGCGCCCTGCAGCGTCTGGAGGGTCGCATCGATCACGTCTTTGAACTCGAGGTAGCGTCGCAGCGACAGGATCTCGAACAGCACGGCGCCGAGCGCATAGACGTCGGTGGCAGGCCCGACGGGCGCGATGGAGGCGTCGATCTGCTCGGGTGCCATGTAGCCGGGCGTGCCGAGCACGGCGCCGGCCACCGTGGCGCCTGCGACGACGCCGTCGGCGGCGGGCGGCGTGGCGAGGGGGATGGCAGAATCCCCGTCGTCGCCGGCGAGCACCTTGGCCAGGCCCCAGTCGAGCAGGTACACCTCGCCGAAGTTGCCGAGCATGATGTTGCTCGGCTTGATGTCGCGGTGGACCACGCCCTTCTCATGCGCGAATTCCACCGCCAGGCAAACCGAATTGAAGGCCTGGAGCAGCTTGCGCAGCGGGAAGCTGCGGGCAGTCTCCTCGTCGCCGTGGCCGAGCGCGGCCAGGATGTCGGCCAACGTGCGACCGCGCACCCGCTTCATGGCGAAATAGGCCGAACCGTCGTCGAAGACCTCGAGATCATGCACCGGCACGATCGCGGGGTGCTCGAGCTGACCCTGCACGCGCGCCTCTCGTAGGAAGCGGGCGCGCACACCCGCGTCGGAGGCGCCCGACAACACGAGCTTGATGGCGACGTCACGCCCGATGCGGCGGTCGTGGCACAGGCGCACCTCGCCCATGCCGCCCCGGCCGAGCAGCGAGCTCATCTGATATCGAAGCTCGTCGACGTCGGAGGCGGCGGTTGGGTTGACCACCGGCAGGGAGCTCGAGCCGGGCGTCGCGCTTGCGCCGGAGCTGCCGGTGTTGTCGAGCGTGGGCGTGTCGGCGCCGGGCGTGGGCGCGGCGGCACCTGGCGTGGGAAGGCTGCTGAAGCGAGCGACCATCGTTGTCATGGCCCGATGCTATCGCTGCGCGCCGCGTGGAGCGCCTACCACGAGCACACGCGCCATGACCGCTCACGCGGAGGTCAGATGCCGCCCTTCTTCTGGGCCTCGTCGAGCGTCTCGGGCGCGCTGCCGGCGCCGGCCGACTCGGGCTCCTTGCCGCACAGGAACGGCGCGATGAAGGAGCCGGGGGCGTCGGTGTAGATGCGCTTGCCGTTTCGGCCGTCGACGCGCGCGTTGCAGATGCCGGCGGGCGGGCTCCACTCCGGCTCCTCCTTGCCGCGCAGCGAGGGCTCCATGTAGCCGAGCCAGATGGGCAGCGAGGTCTTGCCGCCCTGCTCGCCGACCGACAGCGGGTACTCGTAGGTGTCGTAGCCCACCCACACCGTCGTCACCAAGGTCGGGGTGTAGCCGGCGAACCAGGTGTCGAAGCTGTCGTTGGTGGTGCCGGTCTTGCCCGCCACCGGGCGGTGCAGGCGCGAGGCGTTGGCCGCGGTGCCGCGCGTCGCCACCTGGGTCAGCAGCCAATGCACGATGTAGCTCTCGTCGGTGCTCATGGCGCGCCGCGGCCGCTCCTCGAGGAAGCGATAGGCCGAGTCGATGCGCTGCGCATGCGTCTGCCACGGGTCGTTCGGGCTCGCGTGCTGCTCGAGCACCTGGCCGTCGCGGTCGACGATGCGCTTGATGTACACCGGCTCGGGCCGCAGGCCCATGCGCGCGAAGGTGGTGTAGACGCTGGTCAGCTCCCACGGCGTCACGCAGGAGGAGCCGAGCGCGGTGCCGAGCTCCTCCTTGAGCGGCGTCTTGATGCCCATGTGCTTGCCCCAGGCGACCACGTCTTTCACGCCCACCGCGAGCATGGTGTGCAAAGCCGGCATGTTCATCGAGAAGGAGATGGCCTCGCGCACCGTCACCTCGCCCTTGAACACGCTCTCGAAGTTCTGCGGCTTCCAGCTCTTGCCGATGTCCTCGTCGCGCAGCGTGATCGGCGTATCGAGCACCATGGTTGCGGGCGTGAAGCCCTCTCGCACCACGGCCGCCGAGTAGACGATGGGCTTGAAGGCCGAGCCCGGCTGCCGGCAGCTCTGCTCGGCGCGGTTGAACTCGCTGTCCTCGTAGGAGTAGCCGCCGATCATGGCCTCGACGTAGCCGGTGTGCGGGTTCATCGAGATGAGCGAGCCCTGCACGCGCGGCACCTGATCGAGCGTGCACAGCGGGCGCTCGGCGTTGATCTCGCTCTCCTCGGGCAGCTTCTGCACGCTCTCGGCGGCGCCCATGGCGTGCTCGAGGAAGCTCGCCTTGGTGAACCAGGGCTGCACCAGCACCACGTCGTGCTTCTTGACCACCTCGCGCACGCTCTCGACCTTGTGGAACTCCCAGTTCTGCGACGGGTTGATCTTGCGCGCCCAGCGCATGCCGGCGAGCGGCAGGCGGCCCTTGAGCTTGTTGCCGATCTGCACCTCCGCCCATTGGTGCTCGACGTCGACCGCGGTGACCACCGCCAGCACCGGCGCGCCCTCGATCGGCGCCTGGCCCTTCAGCATCTTGCTGTCGACGACGTCGAGCACCTTCTGCGCCTGCTTGTCGTCCTTGAGCTGCGCCACCGGACCGAGGTAACCCTGGCGCTTGTCGGTGACGCGCACGCCGTCGATGAGCGCGGTCTCGGCGTAGCTCTCACGCTCGAGGTCGAGCGTGGTCCACACCGTCAAGCCACCCTCGAGCAGCTCCTTGTTGTCGTAGGTCTCGACGATGTGGCGACGCACGTGCTCGGTGAAGTACGGCGCGGTGTCGAGGAAGCTGTCGTCGCGCGCGTGCACCGTCTTCTCGACCGAGAGCGCCAGCGCCCCGGTCTTGTCGGCGGGCGTGATGTAGCCGTCCTTCTGCATGCGCTCGAGCACGTACTCTTGACGCGCGCGCGCCGCCGACGGGTTGATGAAGGGCGAGAAGCGGCTCGGCGCCTGCGGCAGACCGGCGAGCACGCCCATCTCGGCGAGCGTCAGCTCCTGCACGTCCTTGCGGAAGTAGTTCTCCGCCGCCGCCTGCACGCCGTAGGCGCCGTGACCGAGGTAGACCTGATTGAGGTAGAGCCAGAGGATCTCCTCCTTGTTCAGGTTGCTCTCGAGGCGCGAGGCCAGGATGGCCTCGCGCACCTTGCGCTTGATGCTGCGCTCGGTGCCGGCGCCGAAGCCCTCGGCGGAGATGAGCAAGCTCTTGGCGAGCTGCTGCGTGATGGTGGAGGCGCCGCGCAGCTTCTTCGTCTGCCCCGTCACCTTCTGCAGCACCGCGTTGGCCATGCCGAGGTAGTCGATGCCGTGGTGATCGAAGAACTTCTTGTCCTCGGCCGCGATGAACGCCTGGATCAGGTGCTTGGGGATGCGCTCGTAGGGGACGACGATGCGACGCTCGCTGTAGAACTCACCGATCAGGCGGCCATCGACGGACAGCACCTTGGTCGCGAGCTTGGGGCGGTACTGACCGACGTCCGAGAACTCGGGCAGGTCGCGCGAATAGGCGACGAACACCACCGCGCCCACCGCGGCGCCGGCCAGCCCGCCCACACCGCCGAGGAACAAGCCGAAGCGCAGCAGGCGCCAGAACAAGCCGCTCTTTCTGCGCTCGTTGTCGAGCCGTGGCGTCGGGCTGGTCATCGGCGGCAAAGCTACCACTCGTCGTGATCGGGGCAAGCGCACAGTCCCTGCGCAGGAGCTAACAAGCAGGCGCCCGGCGCCATTCGGGCCGGGACAGGCTTGACCGAAGACCTGATCGATTGCCGCGGTTCCGCTATGGTCGGGACGTGGGAACTCCCCCGCCGCCGGCATGAGCTTCGACCCGTCCCGCGTCCCGGAAGACACCTGCGTCGAGGGTCACCTCGACGGCGACGCCGTCTACGACGTGCTGTTGTCGTTGCACGCCAGCCGCATCACCGGACGCCTGACGGTCGAGGACGCCGCCGGCAAGAACCACCTGTTCTTCATGCAGGGCCGGCCGGTGGGCGTGTCGCTCGCCGAGTACGCCCACCCGCTCGGCCAGCTCCTGCTCGAGCTCGGCCGCGTCAACGGAGCGACCTTCGTGCGCGCGCAGCGTCGCATCGCCGAGTCGAACCGCCTCGCCGGCCAGGTCTTCAAGGAGCTGGGCGTGCTCGACGAGGACGGCCTGCGCGACGTGCTGGCGACACAGGCGCGCCGCAAGGCCGAGCACTTCTGTCGCCTCGGCAGCCGCCCGTTCACCTTCTGCCGCGGGCTGTCGTTCTTGAGCGGCTTCACGTCGACGCCGATGGACCTGTTCGCGGTCGTCTACCTGGCGGTGCGCGCCCAGCTCGGCAGCGACGCCCGCGCCGCCTGGATCGAGCACGCGCGCGGACAGCAGGTGCGCATCACCAACGCCCCCGGCGACGAGATCGGCCTGCCGGCGCCGCTCGCGGCCTTCGGCTTCGGCGCCGCCGAGGAGCGCTTCTTGCGCCGCATCGTCGGTGGCTGGGAGAAGGTGGCCGACCTGGTCGAGACCGGCACGCTGCCGCCCGACGAGGCGGCGCTGTTGCTGCGCTACCTCGAGGTGCTCGGTCGACTCGAACGGCGCGCGTCGCCCGCCGCCGCCGTGCCGGCGCACGTGTCGGCGCTCTTGCGCGCGCCCGACCCGGCGAGCCTCGGCGCGCCCGAGGCCGGTGACGACGTCTTCTCGTCGAACGACGCACCCACGCCTCCGATCGCGATGGCGGGCGCGCTGGCAGCGCCACCGATGGCGCCCGACAGCGTGTTCGCCGGGCCGGGCGAGCGCACCGACCCGCGCATGCGGAGCATCCACGACCAGCGCACCGAGCCCGCCGGCGACGCCGAGCCGACGCCGGTGAACGCGCCGCGCCCGCGCTTCCGGAGCGTGCTGTTCCCGGAGCAGAACGCCCCGCCGCCCCCCGCGCACGACGCGCCCGCACCGGTGGTGAAAAAGAAGAAGGTCAAGCGCACCGAGCCCCTGCCGTCCGACACCTCGGGCCTGCGCGTCAGCGAGACGCGCAAGGAGAAGACCAACGTCGGGCCCATGCCCTCCATCGTCATCGAGGACGAGTGACACCCACGGGGTCGTGACCGACCGGAAGGAATCTGGCAGAGTGCCGCCATGGGCGAGCGCCGCGACGCTGCCAGGCACGCACGAGAGCTCGAGGTCGAGCTGCACGTTCGCAAGGAGCGGCGGCGCGTGCGCACCGGCGACGTCAGTCGGCACGGCCTGCTCATCCTGTGCGACGACCCGCCGCCGGTGTCGCACGCCGTGCTGCTGAGCGTGCGCTTGGGCGGCGGCACCTTCGACGCCATGGCCACGGTGGCGCGCCACGTCGAGCGGCGCCACGACCAACTGGGCGGCGCTGGCCTGCGCTTCTTCTGCTTGGGGGCGGCCGCGCGCAAGCGCTGGGACGAGTTCATCGGCACCGTCGAGCGCCCCACCTTGCGCGCGCGGCCGCGGCCGGGCGTGAGCGGGGCGTGCTTCCTGATTCAACCGAGCGACGCGGCCGCGCTGCTCGAGTTCTACGAGAAGATCGTGCTTGCCCGCTCCGTGGTGTTCGTGACGCCGGCGCTGCGTCAGGTGGGCGCGCCCGTGCGCATCGTGCTCGTCCACCCCGTCACCCACGAGGAGCTGGCGTTCGACGGTGAGGTGGCGAGCTGGTCGGCCGACGATCCGCTGCGCATGGGCGTACGCATGCGCACGGTCGACAAGGAGGCGCGCGCCGCCTTCCGCGCCTTCCTCGGACCCACGGCCGGGGTCGGGTCGGTGTCGATGCCCGAGGGGGCGCCGCTCATCCCCACCGCGCGCGATCGTGTCACCGAGTACGCGTTCGTCTCGCCCAAGCTGCGCAAGGAGCGCGGCGTGGCGGAGCCGCTCGACGTCGTCGAGGGCAAGCTGCTCGACCTGCCCGAGCTGCAGCTCGTCGACAAGAGCGAGCTGTTCGACTTCGACTGGCAAAACGACGACACCGTGCCGTAGCCGTGCACTGACGCGCCGCGGCTCGGTCGATCGACCGACCCGACGCCGCGCCGGCGCGGGCGCCGCGCTGGTACGCTGTGCGCCATGCGCATCTCCCTCGCCGCCACCGCCGTGCTCGCCCTCCTCGTCGCTGCCTGCCCGCCGAACACCGCGGTCGGCGAAGGCGAGGGTGAAGGTGAAGGTGAAGGTGAGGGCGAAGGCGAGGGGGAAGGCGAAGGCGAGGGTGAAGGTGAAGGTGAGGGCGAAGGCGAGGGGGAAGGTGAAGGCGAAGGCGAGGGAGAGGGAGAAGGTGAAGGTGAAGGCGAGGGTGAGGGTGACGGCACCGGCGACGTGGGTGCTGTCTGCGACGCCGACGACGACTGCCTGCCAGCGCTCGACTGCGCCTTCGACACCACCGGCGGCACGCTCGCCACCAGCTGCCAGAACCCGAGCGGCACAGGGCTCGCGCCCGGCTCGCCGTGCGACGACGCCACCGACTGCGATCGCGGCCTGTGCATCACCGCCAACGGCGCCAGCCTGTGCAGCGCGCCCTGCGCGGCCGCCAACGACTGCGCGGTGACGCAGAGCTGCGACACGCGCAGCGTCTCCGTCGGCGGCACCGGCGGCATCGTCGACGTGTGCGTGCCCAACGGCGACCTGCCGTCGACGGCATGCGCGCAGGACGCGGACTGTGCCGCGGGCGGCCAGGTGTGCAACGAGCTGGTCGACAACGCCGGCACGCTCAACCTCTTCTGCGGCTTCGCCGGCAGCGGCGCCGGTCAGCTCGGCGACGCCTGCGCCGGTCCGTATTTCGAGAACGACGAGGACTGCGCCACCGGCCTGTGCGACGGCGACACCAACGGCATCTGCACCAAGGCCTGCAACGACGACGCCGACTGCGGCGGCAACGGCTTCATCTGCACCGGCAGCGGCTTCACCAACATCCCGGGCACGTTCTGCGCCGACCTGTGCACCAAGGAGGCCGACTGCGCCACCGCCGGGCGCTCCTGTCAGCTCCGGCGCAACGTGCCGGAGAACGTCTTCGACCTGACCTGCAACGAGGACCGCGGCACGGTCGCCTCCGGCACCGACGCGACCGCGGGGTCCGAGTGCCAGAGCAACTTCCTCTTGACCGACGGCGCCGAGCGCTACTGCACGGAGTTCTGTGCGATCGCGAGCGACTGCCCGTCGGGCGCGGGCCTGACCCGCTGCGTCGACGTGACCGTGACCAAGCCGAGCGGAGGTACCCAGACCGTCCAAGCCTGCGCCCGGCCGTGATCGCCGCACGTACGCACCGGTCATCGTCCGGGACACTCGGGGCGAGGCCGGCAGACCGTGCGGACGCCGCTTCGGCCGGGATCGCGGCTTGCACGTCGGATCGAGGCGGACGAGGCGCGAACGAGACGACCGCGACAAGGGAGGCCGCATGCTGCGAACCGAGGCGGGGCTGGTGTCGACCGGGGTCACGGCTGCGGGGACGAGCGGCACGCCGCCCGACGCCGCCGGCGGTGCCTTCGACTTCGAGGACTTGCAGGCGCTGCGCGAGGAGTACGAGGAACGGCTGCGCCGCCTCGGGCTCGAGAAGGACGCCGCCCTCGACGTGGTGCGCAAGGACGCGGGCCAGCGCATGGTGGCGCTGCGCGCCGAGCAGGAGGCGCGCCTGGCCGCCGAGAGCGAGATGCGCCAGCAGCTCATCGAGGAGCTGACCATCGAGCTGGCCAGCGCACGCGAAGACGGTGAGCGCACGGCGCGCGATGCCGAGCGGCGCCGCGTCGCCACTGAACAGCAGTTGCGCTGGGCGCTCGGCGAGGTCGATCGCATCGGTGGCGAGCTGGCGCGCGTGCGCGACGTGCTGGTCGCCTACCTGACGCCGCCGGCGGCGCCGACCGTGGAGGCGCCCCCCATCCCGGCGGAGGCGCTGGTGACCTCGTCGGTGCCGGCCACAGCGACGGCATCAGCGGTGCTGGCCGTGCGCCGCAAGCGGATCCGGCTGCGCTGACGGCGTGACGCCCGCGCTGCTGCCGCTCAGCTCTTCTTGAACGGCGTGGTCATGTCGGTGTCGCGCGTGTCGGACGGCACCGCGCCGTAGAGCTGCACGCTGGTCTCGTCGAGGCGGAGCGAGAGTACCTGCGCGAAGGTCCACAGCAGCTTGACGCCGAGCTGCGGCTCCTTCTGCAACAGCTCGACGAAGCGCCCCCGCTCCATCACCAGCACGCGCGACTTCTCGAGCGCCTCGATGGTGGCCGAGCGCGGCCGGTTGTTGAACAGCGTCATCTCGCCGAAGTGGGCACCAGTGGCGAGCCACGTGATCGCCTGGCCGGCGCGCGTCACCACGAACTTGCCGTCGAGGATGGCGTAGAGCGAGTCGCCCGGCTCGCCCTCGCGCAGCACCACCTCGCCCTTCTCCACTTCCTGCGCGCGCACCACGTTGAGCACCTTGCACAGCTCGCCCAAGTCGAGGCTGTTGAACAGCTTGATGTCCTTCAGTGTGTCGAGCTTGAGGTTGACCTCGGTGGTGCGGCTACGGTCCGCGTCGTCGCCGCCGGCGCCGTCCGCCTCGGCGCGCAACACCAGCGCTGTCACGTTGTCGGTGCCGCCGCGCGAATTGGCCAGGTCGACCAGGCGCTGCGCCGCCGCGGCCGGCGGGTCATGGGCCAAGACGCGCCCGAGCTCGTCCATCCCCTCGACGTGCTTGGACAGCCCGTCCGAGCACAGCAGCAGCGTGTCGCCCGGCAGGATGTCGAACAGCAGCGTGTCGACCCTCACCGTCGACTGGATGCCGACCGCGCGTGTGATGACGTTGGCGTAGGGCCCCTTCTTGGCCACCTCGGCCGTGGCCATGCCGCGCCGCACCATCTCGTTGACGTAGGTGTGGTCCTCACTGAGCTGGTGCATGCGGCCGGCGCGCTGCAGGTAGAGCCGCGTGTCGCCGACGTGCCCCATGACGCCGACGTTCTTCAAGACCATCAGCATGGTCAGCGTGGTGCCCATGCCGGCCTTGCCGCGTTCCGAGGTGGCGATGCCGTAGACCGTGGTGGAGGCGAGCTGCACCGCCTCGTCGACCAGGCGCAACAGGTTGTCGCGCGCCGGCCCGGTCTCGTCGTAGCTCTCGATGGCCTGCCGGTGCTGCTCCAGGTGCTGGCGCACGGTGCGGGCCGCGGTCTCCGAGGCGACCTCGCCGCCGGCGTGGCCGCCCATGCCGTCGCACACCATGTACAGGCCCAGCTCCGGCACCTGCAGGAGGTAGTCCTCGTTGTGCTCGCGCTTCTTGCCGACGTCGGTGCGGCCGGAGCCTGTCACGCGCATGCCCGTCGATGGTGCCCCGAGTGCGCCATCGCGGGCAACCTTTTGGCCGCGAGCCGTGGGCGGGGATGCGGCAGGTGCGCGCATGCGTCCTCGAGTGGTAGCGTCGGCAGCCGCCGCGGCAACCATCCGCGTGATCGTTGGGAGGTTCGATGTCTCTCGCCGCCTTCGTCGTGCTCGCCCTCCTGCAGCCGGGAGCCCCCGGCGACAAGGCTGCCAAGCCCGCCCCCAAGAAGACCGAGGGGCGCGAGGTCAAGACCGAGCCGCCGCCCGCCGGCAAGATCGACGGCCCGGGCCCGCTCGACGAGCCGCGCAAGGTGGCCGAGGCCTATCTGAACGCGCTCGCGGGCAAGGGCGGCGAGGAGTCGCGCGATCTTTTGCTTGGCGGCGCCACCCTGACCGCGCGCGACTTCAACATCCCCAACTGGCGCATCAGCAACCGGGACGAGGCGCGCGTCGAGGAGCGCTCGATCTTCGGCGCCATGAAGGCGATGTGGATGCTCGACAAGATCGGCGCCGAGGCGCTCAACATGGTGGTGGTGCAAGAGGACGACAGCCTGACCTTGACCCAGGAGCAGGCCGCCAAGATGTTGGCGCCCACCCGCGAAGCGGCGCTCAAGTTCCAAGACGAGTTCCCGCTGTTCTCCTACGTGGCGCGCGTCGACAAGGACGTGTTCTGGCACCCGGACAACCCTTGGCGTCGAGAGGCGAAGAAGCTCGGCAAGGAGGGCAACTACCGCCTCGAGCTGCACCGCTTCATGGTCGAGGAGCGCGAGCAGGGCAAGCAGACGCGGCTGTGGCCGCTGCGCGTGCTGAGGGTCAAGAGCGCCAAGTACGACTCGGGTTGGAAGATCCTGCCGGCGTCCGATTGGGATCCGAACTACTGATCGCGGTCGGTCGATTGCCCCCGTCGAGATCGTCCCCGTCGAGGAAGTGCGCGCGATGCGTTCGGTCTCCTTCGTCCTGAACGGCGCGCGCGTCACCGTCGTCGACCCCGATCCGCTACAGCCGCTGTCGCAGTGGCTGCGGAGCACCGGGCGCACCGGCACCAAGGAGGGCTGCGCCGAGGGCGACTGCGGCGCTTGCGCGGTGCTGCTGTCGGACGTCGACGCACAGGGCGCGCCCCGCTGGCGCGCGGTCAACTCCTGCATCACGCTCCTGCCCATGGTGGACGGGCGCGAGCTGCGCACCGTCGAGGGGCTCGAAGACCAAAGCGGCCTGCACCCGGCCCAGGCGGCGCTCTCGCAACGCCACGGCTCGCAGTGCGGCTACTGCACACCTGGCTTTGCTGTCGCCATCGCCGAGGCCTACGAGGCGGGCACCAAGCCCACGCCCGCGGCCGTGTGCGGCGCCCTCGACGGCAACCTGTGCCGCTGCACCGGCTACCGTTCGATCCGCGAAGCCGCGCACGCGGCGCTCGGCTGTCGCGATGGTGCCGAGCTCGGGCTCGCCGTGCATCGCCGCGAGCCGCGCGCGCCGACGGTGGGGCTGCCCGACGCGCTCGATCTCGAGGGCCGCTGCCGCTTCGTGCGACCCACCACGCTCGACGAGCTGCTCGCGCTGCGCGCGCGCCTGCCGGAGGCGCGCTTGGTCGCGGGCGGCACCGAGCTCGGCGTGGAGCTGCGCAAGAAACTCACGCTGCCCACGACGCTGATCGCCACCGACGCCGTCGCCGAGCTGCGCACGGTCGTCGAAGCCGAGCAGCACTGGCTCATCGGCGGCGCCGCCACGCTCAGCCAGCTCGACGAGGTGCTGGCCAGCTCCGACAGCGCCACGGCCGCGCCCATCCGCAAGATGCTGCGCGTGTTCGCGTCGCGGCCCATCAGGAACCGCGCCACGCTGGCCGGCAACATCGTCACCGCCTCGCCCATCGGCGATCTGGCGCCCATCTTGCTCGCGCTCGACGCGGTGGTGGTGTGCCGCTCGGTGGCCGGCGAGCGGCGCCTGCCCATCGACCGCTTCTTCGTCGGCTACCGCACGACCGCGTTGCAGGCCGACGAGGTGGTCACGGCCATCGAGCTGCCCAAGCTACCGAAGGGCGCGCTGTTCGACACCTACAAGGTCTCCAAGCGGCGTGACCTCGACATCTCGATCGTCGCCGGCGCGCTGCGCGTCGAGAGGGACGAGGCCGGGGTGGTGCGGCTGGCGCGCCTCGCCTATGGCGGCGTGGCCGCGCAGCCGGTGCGCGCGACGCGCGCCGAGGCCTTCCTGCTCGGCAAGCGGCTCGACGACGCGCTGCCCGACGTGCTCGACGTGTTGCGCAACGAGTTCACCCCCATCGACGACGTGCGCGCGGGCAAGGCGTATCGGCGCGGGCTGGTCGCCTCGCTGTTCGAGAAGCTGGCGCGCGGCGTCGAGAGCGGCGCGCAGGACCATGCGCCGAATTTCACGCTGACGGCGCCGTGGCGCGCCGAGCAGCGCTCGCGCGCGCTGGCGCACGACGCCGCCGTGGGCCACGCCACCGGCGGCGCGCTCTACGTCGACGACCTGGCGCAGCGGCGCGCCGCGCTCGACGCCTGGCCGGTGCTCGCCCCAGCGGCGAAGGGCGCCATCACCCGCCTCGACGTGCAGGCGGCGCTGGCGATGCCCGGCATCGTGGCGGTGCTGACGGCGGTCGACGTGCCGGGCGAAAACGACGTCGGCGCCGTGCGCCACGACGAGCCCCTGCTTGCCGACGGCGAGGTGCGCTTTCACGGCCAGCCGGTGGCGCTGGTGGTGGGCGAGGGCCTCGAGCGGTGTCGACGCGCCGCCGCCGCCGTCGTCGTCGAGGTAGCGGCCACCCCGCCGCTCGTCGGCGTGCTCGCGGCCATCGAGGCCGACAGCTTTCACACCGCGCCGCACGTGATCGCGCGCGGTGACGTCGAGGCGGCGCTGGCGAGTAGCCCCCACCGCCTGTCGGGCGCGCTCTTCACCGGCGGCCAGGAGCACCTCTACCTCGAGACCCAGGCCGCCTTCGCCGAGCCGGGCGAGGCCGGCGATCTGGTGCTGCACTCCTCGACCCAGCACCCGAGCGAGGTGCAGGCCGTGGTGGGGCACGTGCTCGGCTTGCCGCGCCATCAGATCGTGGTGGTGTCGCCGCGCATGGGCGGAGGCTTCGGCGGCAAGGAGACACAGGCCAACACCACGGCCGCGCTGGTGTCGCTGGCGGCGCACGTCACCAAGCGTCCCGTGCGCATACAGCTCGAGCGCGACGTCGACCTGACCATCACCGGCAAGCGCCACCCCATGCTGGCACGCTGGCAGGTCGGCTTCGACGACGATGGGCGCGTACACGCCTTCGAGTGCCGCCTGGTCTCGGACGGCGGCTACGCGCTCGATCTGTCCGAGCCCATCATCGATCGCGCGCTCTTCCACCTCGACAACGCCTATCTGTTCGAGCACGTGCGCTTCGAGGGGCGCGTCGCCAAGACCGACGTCGTCTCCAACACCGCCTTCCGCGGCTTCGGTGGGCCGCAGGGCATGCTGGTGGTGGAAGACATGCTGGCGCAGGTGGCGGCGGCGCGCGGCTTGCCGCCCGAGCTGGTGCGCGAGCGCAACTTCTACCCCTCGAGCGGCGCCATCACCCACTACGGCCAGGCGCTCGACGACTTCCGCGTGCCGCGGCTGTGGCGCACGCTCTGCGACAGCGCCGCCTTCGCCGAGCGGCGCCGCGCCGTCGACGAGCACAACCGCGCCTCGCCCGACGTCAAGCGCGGGCTCGCCATCACGCCCGTCAAGTTCGGCATCTCCTTCACCACCGGCGTGCTCAACCAGGCGGGCGCGCTCGTGCACCTCTATCGCGACGGCACCGCGCAGGTGAGCCACGGCGGCACCGAGATGGGCCAGGGGCTGCACGCCAAGGTCGCCGGCATCGTCATGCGCGAGCTCGGCCTGTCCGCCGAGCACGTGCGCGTCATGAAGACGCAGACCGACAAGGTGCCGAACACCTCGGCCACCGCGGCGTCGACCGGCGCCGATCTGAACGGCGCCGCCGTCAAGCACGCGTGCGAGACGCTGCGCGCGCGGCTCGCCCCCGTCGCGGCGCGCCTGCTACGCGGGCGCGGCGGCGGCGAGGTCATGCCCGACGATCTGATCTTCCTGAACGGCTTCGTGCGGCCCGGCTCGCTGTCGGGCTCGGTGCAGCTCGCCCTCGCCGACGTGTGCGAGGCCGCCTGGGCCGATCGGGTGTCGCTGTCGGCCACCGGCTACTACGCCACGCCCGACATCCGCTACGACAAGGCGGCGGGGCGCGGCAAGCCGTTTCACTACTTCGCGCACGGCGTCGCCTGCTGCGAGGTCGAGCTCGATGGCCTGACCGGCATGAAGCGGGTACGGCGCGTCGACATCCTCCACGACGTCGGCGACTCGCTCAACCCCGCCATCGATCGCGGACAGATCGAGGGCGCGTTCGTGCAGGGCATGGGCTGGCTGTGCGGCGAGGAGCTGCGCTTTGACGACGACGGCAAGCTGCTCACCCACTCGGCCAGCACCTACCAGATCCCGACCATCTTCGACGCGCCTGACCAGTTCAATGTCGAGCTGTTGCAGCAGGCGCCGCAGCCGAGCGTGGTGCACGGCAGCAAGGCCGTCGGCGAACCGCCGTTGATGCTCGCCATCGCCGTGCGTGAGGCGCTGCGCGACGCGGTGCGCTCCTTCGGCGACGGCGGGCCGGTGGTGTTGCCCTCGCCGCTCACCCACGAGGCGCTGTGGCACGCCGTGCAGCGACGCCGCGGCTCTTGACGCTCTGCGCGCGCCGCGCCACCACGACCCTCACCATGGTCGACAAGGAGCCCGCCGAGAAGCAGCCCGCCGAGAAGAGGAGCGCCACCGCCGCGCATGCCGACGGCGAGGCCAGCTTCGAGAGCGTGCTGTCGCGCCTCGAGGCGGTGGTGCAGCGCCTCGAGCGTGGCGAGCTGAGCCTCGACGACAGCCTCAAGGCCTACGAGGAGGGCATCGCGCTGGTGCGCGGCGCGCAGGGCCGCCTCGACGGCATGGAGCAGCGCCTCGAGGAGCTCTTGGCAGACGGCCGCACCGCACCGCTGACGCCGCCGAACGACGAGGGCTGAGATGGACGCCGCCGTCGACGTGCTGCTCGAGCGTTGGCGCGGCTTCATCGACGACGCGCTCGCCCGCCACCTCGACACGGTCGGTGATCGCGATGGCGTGCGCCCGCCCGCGCGGCTGCTCGACGCCATGGCGCACAGCCTGCTCGCCCCCGGCAAGCGCGTGCGCCCGTTGGTGGTGCTGGCCGCCGCGACTGCCGTGCTCAAGGACGAGACGCGCGCGCTCGAGCGCGCCATGCCGGCGGCGCTGGCCATCGAGCTGGTGCACACCTACTCACTGATCCACGACGACCTGCCCGCGCTCGACGACGACGAGCTGCGCCGCGGCCGGCCCACGCTGCACGTCGCGTTCGACGAGGCCACCGCCATCCTGGCCGGCGACGCGCTCTTGACCGACGCCTTCGCGGTGCTCGCCGCCGCGGGGGCCTCCGCGGTGCACGAGCTGGCGCAGGCGGCCGGCAGCGCCGGCATGGTGGGCGGCCAGCTCGACGACGTGGCGGCGGAGGGCACCACGCCGAGCATCGAGGCGCTGGCGCGCATCCACGCCAAGAAGACCGGGCGCCTGTTCGAGGCCGGCGCCGTGCTCGGCGGCCTGTGCGCGGGCGGCAACGGCGACGAGCTGGTGCGGCTACGCGCGCTCGGGCGGCACCTCGGCCTGGCGTTTCAGATCGCAGACGACCTGCTCGATGTCACCGCGGGCGCCGCCGCCGACAAGGGTACCGGACGCGACGCGCGCCACGACAAGGCCACCTGGGTAAAGCTGCTCGGTGACGAGGCGGCGCGCGCCCGCGCGCATGCCGAGGCCGACGCCGCGGTGGCGCTCGCGCGGGGCTTCGACGCCGCGGCGCTGGCCGCGCTCTGCCGCCGCTCGGTGGCGCGGACGCGCTGATGCTCGGGCCGCTGCTCGCGCTCGCGCTGTTGGCGCCGGTCCACAGCCGCTCCGAGGGCAAGAGCAACTTCCGGCTCGAGGCTGACGGGCGCGTCGCCGTGAACATCCAGCTCGGCGAGGCCGACCTGCCCGAGCTGTGCAACGCCGACCTCACGGTCGCCGAGCGCGCGCGCGAGGAGGAGAAGCTGTCGCGCTGCCTCGAAGGTGGCCTTGGGCGCTGGCTGCGCCTGACCGCCGACGGCCAGAGCTGCCCCCTCGCGTACCAGCGGTGGAGCGAGCGCGCGCGCACCATCACCATCGAGGCGCAGGGCGTGTGCCCAAGGCTGCCGCGCGCGCTCGTCATCGACTGGGGCCTGTTTGCCGGCAGCGCGCTCGATCACGTCTCGGTCGCCGTCGTCGAGCAGCCGCACGCCAAGCCGCGGCTGGTGATGCTCTCCAAGCGCTCCTCGCGCTTCCTGCTCGAGGTGGCGCGCCCCTGGTGGGTGTGGGCGCTCGCCGGCGGCGCGCCGCTCGTGCTCAGCGTCGCGGTGGTGGTGCTGGTGCTGCGCCGCCGCTCTCTTGCAGCTCGAGCGCGCGGTTGAGCGCCTGGTTGGCGCCCACGTAGTCGCCGCGCGCGGTCTTCTTGTCGACGTCGGCGCTGGCGGAAAACAGCTTGGCCTTGAGCGCGGGCGGCGCGCGCTCGGCGCGATCGAGCACGCGCTTCTGCTTGGCGGTGACGAAGCCGCGGTCGATGGCTACGGCCGAGGCCACCGCGAGCGCGCGGTCGGTCGCCTGGCGCGTGTCGTCGGCGCGGCCGGCGCGCTCCGAGCGCTGCACCAAGTCGAGCAGGCGATCGAGCTGCGGCACATCGCCGGCCTTGAGGCCGCGCCGCTCCATCAGCTCGAGCACGCGATCGTGCGCCACGGCGCGCACCACCCGCGGCTCGAGCCGCTCCATCACCGGCTCGGGTTCGCGCGGCGCGGCCGGCTCGTCGGGCGCCGCGGGCGGCTCGTCGGGATCTACCGCCGCGTCGTCGCCCGTGCCTTCGGGGCGAGGCACCAGGTGCGGCCGCTTGGTGTCGGCCGCGGCGCGCGGCTCGAGCACCAGCGCCGCGATGACCGCGCCCACCACCAAGACGCCGAGCACCGCGGCGACCACCAGGCCGACCTTCTGCGACGGGGTGCGCGACGCCGCCTGCGCGAACGGCGACGGCGAGACCAAGGTCTCCCTGGGCGAAAACGCCGACGCATCGGGCGGCGCCTGCTTGCGCGCGTCCGAGCGCTCGCGCACCAACACCGTGCCGGTCGACGACGTCGGCTCATCCTTGTCGTCGGCGCCGACCGCCTCGCGCACCGCTTGCGAGAAGGCGAGCACGAGCGCGTCGATGGAGCCGTAGCGCTTCTTCGGATCGCGCGCCATGGCGCGGCGCACCACCGCCTCGACGGCGGGGTGGACGTCGGCGACCTCGCACAACGACGGCGGCGGCTTCTTGAGCGCGTCGAACATCGCCGCCGGCGTGTGCGCGTCGTAGGGCAGGCGGCCCGACAGGCAGGCGTAGAGCGTGACGCCGACGGCGTACAAGTCGCTCGCCATGGTCGCCTGTTTCCCCTCCCAGACCTCGGGGGCGATGAAGCGCAACGAGCCCACCGTGCGCCCCGCCTGCGTGATGCGCTGCAGATCGCCCGCGGTGGCCATGCCGAAGTCGAGGATGGAGATGGTGCCGTCGTCGCGCACCATGATGTTGCCCGGCTTGAGGTCGCGGTGGATGACGCCCGCCGCGTGCGCGGCGGCGAGCGGCGGCGCCATCTCGCGCAAGACCTGGAGAGTGCGCGAGGCGTCGAGCTTGCCGTGCGCGTGGATCAAGGCGGCCAGGGTGTCGCCCGGCACGTACTCGAGCGTCAGGAAGGTGGCGCCGTCCTCCTCGTGCAGGTCGTGGATGCGGCACACGCCCGGGTGGGTCACGCGGCGCGCCAGCAAGAGCTCGCGGCGGAAGCGCTCGCGCACCTCACGATCGCCGAACAGGTCTTTGTGCAGCACCTTGAGCGCGAGCACGCTGCCAAGCAGCGTGTCGCGCGCCAGGAACACCGTGCCGGCCGCGCCGCGCCCGAGCTTCCTGTCGAGCACGAAGCGCCCGAGCCGACTGCCCTCGACCGGATCCACGCCGCCATGTTGGGCCGGCCGCGCCGCGCGCGGCAAGCGCGCAGCGCACCAACGGTCACCGCCCCTTTCCAAGGGCGCGCAAAGGTGGGAGCGCACCCGCATGCGGGAGCCGGTGGTCCGGTTGCAGCGCGGCCGCGACCGCTCGACACGACGCCGCCACCCCTGGGTGTTCTCGGGCGCGGTGGCCTCGGTCGAGGGCGAGCCTGCGCCGGGCGCAACCGTCGTGGTGGCGGCGCACGACGGCACCGTGCTCGGGCGGGCGGCGTACTCGCCCTCCTCGCAGATCCGCCTGCGCCTGTGGACCTTCGACGAGGCGACGCCAGTCGATGACGCGCTCCTGCACGCCCGCCTCGACGCCGCGCTCGCGCTCCGCAAGCGCTTGGTGCTCACCGCGGACACCGACTGCGCGCGCCTGGTGTTCGCCGAGGCCGACGGGCTGCCCGGCCTGGTGGCCGACCTCTACGGCGACACGCTGGTGGTGCAGTGTCACAGCGCCGGCGCCGAGCGCATCCAAGACGTCGCCATCGCGCACCTGCGCGCGCGCACCGGCGCGGCGCGCGTGGTGCTGCGCTCCGACGCCGAGGTGCGCAAGCTCGAGGGCCTCGAGCCGAGGAGCGGCGTGGTCTTTGGCCCGCCCATCGAGGGCGGCCTGGTGCGCGCTCGCGAGCACGGCATGCAGTTCCTCGTCGACGTCGAGCGCGGCCACAAGACCGGCTTCTATCTCGACCAGCGCGACAGCCGTGCGCGCGTGCGCGCGGTCGCGCGGGGCCGCGTGCTCAACTGCTTCTCCTACACCGGCGGCTTCGCAGTGGCGGCGCTGTCGGGCGGCGCCGAGCACGCGCTCTCCGTCGACACCTCGCTTGCCGCGCTCGAGCTTGCCGAGAAGAACGTCGCCGACAACGGCATCGACCCGGCGCGCCACGACGGCCTGCGCGGCGATTGCTTCGACGTGCTGCGCGGCTTGTACGACGAGGGCGAGCGCTTCGACCTGGTGGTGCTCGACCCGCCCAAGTTCGCGCCGGCCGCGCGCCACGTCGCGAAGGCGGCGCGCGGCTACAAGGATCTGGCTCTGCGCGCGCTCAAGCTCTTGCACCCGGGCGGGCTGTTGTTCTCGTTCTCCTGCTCGGGCGCCATCGACCGCGCGCTGTTCCGGCAGATCGCGGCCTCGGCCGCGCTCGAAGCCCAAAGGCCGCTCACCGTGCTCGGTGAGCTCGGGCACCCGCCTGATCACCCGGTGCCGACCAGCTTCGCCGAGGGCGAATACCTCAAGGGATACTGGGCGCTGGCTCAGTAAACGAGACGCCGATCACGCCGCGATCGAATCCCATCGGCTGAACGTCCGATGGGGCGGGAGCCCTCACCGAGCACCGGGCAACGGGCTGAATCCGAAATTGTGATGGTCATGCACTCCACCGCCGAAGGCGAGCCCATCGCCGACACCCTCCCCCTCTCCGATCTCGGGCGCCCGCGTCCGAGACCCACTCTCACCGGCGCCCCCGCCCGCACCACGGGCGGCGAGGGCCAGCGCGTCGGCCGCAGCTCGGGCGACGGGCCGGCGGCGCACAGCGCGCCAGTGCTGCAGGCCCCGGCGCCGAGCAAGCCCGGCCAGCTGCAGCGCTTCTTGCGCCACCGGCTGACCAGCCCCGAGAAGCGCACCGTCAAGCGCATCGAGGCCCTGCGCACCGAGCTGTTCGCCGGCACGAGCCCGCCCTCGGCCGACCTGGCGCGCGCCAAGATCTTGTCGATGCTGCGCGAGGACCGAGGCCTGGCCGGCGGCCTCGACAGCGCCGACGCCTACGAGCTGCTCGCCAACTGGCTCGTCGACGAGACGCTGGCCGGGCGCGCGGCCGCCGAGATCGTCGGGTTGTTCTTGCGCGAAGTGGGCGCCATGGAGCGGCCCGAGCTGTCGGCGCCACGCGTGAAGGCGGCGCTGCGCGTGCTCAACGAGGTGCTGTTCGGCGACGACCAGGCGGGCGTGCTCGCGGTCGGCGTCCGCGAATTCGGCCTCGAAAAGCGCGACGGCGGCCTGCAGGTGGTGGCGCACCTACGCACCACCGCCGACGAGGCCGGCGTGATCGAGACCGCGCGCACCATCCTGCGCGAGCGCGGCTACGCGGACGTCGACGTGCGCCCGGTGCGCCGCGCGACTCGACGTTGACCACGCGCCGCTGATCGCGCCGACCCCTCGTGACAGCGCGCCCGGCGCTCGCTACCCCACGCGCGTGGGGAGGCGCGCGTGCCCGACAACGACGACCTGACCGGCAAGCTCGGCGCCACGCTCGGCACGAAGCTCGGCGGTGATGCCGCGCTCGCCGCCGGCAAGGCGATGGCCAAGCGGGCGCTCGATGATCTGACCCTCAGCCCCGAGGAGAAGCAGCAGCGCGAGCAGCAAGACCAAGCCAAGAGCCGCTCACGCAAGATCAAGCTGATCCTGGGCGGCGTCATCGCCGTGGTCGCGGTGCTGTCGCTGATGAGCGTGCTCGCCGCCCTGTGGAAGTACGCCATCGGCCTCTTGCTGGTGCTCGGCGTCGGTGGCGCCGGCTGGCTGTTCGCCAAGCCCAAGCTCAAAGCACTCAAGGCGCGCGCCACCGCCCGCCTCGAGGCGCGCAAGATCGAGGAGCGCGCCGCCGCCGAGCTCGAGGCCAAGGCCGCCGCCGAGAAGGCCGCGGCCGACGCGGTCAAGGCCAAGCAGCAGAAGCTCGAGGACGAGCTGCAAGCGCTCAAGCAGAAGGCGCAGTAGCTTGCGCGTCCACCACGTCGCCATCCAGGTGGTCGACCTCGAGCGCGCGCGGCGCTTCTGGGTGGAGCTGCTCGGCTTGCCCGAGGTGCGCCGGCAAGATCACGCGCTCTGGGTGGACGCGCAGGGCACCATCCTCATGCTCGAGAGCTGCGCCGGCCACCCACCCGCAGATCCGTGGAAGATCCAGCGCTCGGGCCTGTTCCTGCTCGCGCTCGCCATTGCGCCCGCGGAGCGCGAGCGCTGGCGCGCGCGTCTCACCGACGCCGGCCACCCCATCGAGGGCGAGACCGCCTTCACGCTGTATGTGCGCGATCCCGACGGCACCCGCGTGGGCCTGTCGCACTATCCCGAGGCCGGTGCCTGATTTCTCATGATTTGGAGCCAGGTTGCGCATGAAGGCGGCCCGCGATTCGCTTCATGTAGGATATCAGCGCACCTTTCAGGCATGCGCGGCCGATACTGCGTCCGGCTCTGGGGCGCTTGTGGAGGCGGCATGGGTACGGCGGCACGGCAGGTAGTGCGCTTCTTCGACGACGTCCTGCCGGACCTGATCCGGCAGCGCGCGCGCACCTTCGGCCAGACCCAGGGCGCGCTCACCATCATGGTCGAGGGCGTGGGCTCCTGGACCGTCACCTTCGGCGACGCGCGCTCGCCCACCGCCATCGTCGACGAGGCCGACACCGAGGCCGACTGCATCGTGGTCTGGGCCAAAGACGCCTTCGCCACCCTGCTCGGCACACCCGCACCGAGCGTGCCGCCGTCTGAGAGCGGGCCGATCGCGGTGGTCGGCGAGATCAAGCTGCTGGCGCGCCTGGGCTCGCTGCTCGACGCCGCCACCGCCAAGGGCCAGCTCGGCCCGCGCCTCGCGCAGGTGCTCACGGCGGTTTGAGCGCGAGCCCGTCCTGCCGGCGCACGTGGTCGGGCAGGCCGCCCACGACGTCGGCGCGGTCGATGGTGCCGCGCAGCCACAACAGGCGCGACTGAAACAGCTCGAGCGCGTCGACGAGCGCGCGCTCCACCTCGCCGCCCTCGAGCGCGCCGAGCGCGCGCGCCACCGCCTCGAGCGTGCACAGCCCCTGCTCGCTTGGCGCCGCGCGCAGCCGGTAGACGCCTGGGCCGCCCGGCGGCGGCACCGCGAAGGGCACCCGCTCGACCAGGAAGCGCTTGCGCCAGCGGTTCGCCTGCCGCCAGGTGCCGTCGAGCACCACCAGGCACAGCGGTCGCTCGTCGTCGAGCAGCGCGCGCGTGACCACGGGCGCGCCGCGCTGGGGAAACAGCACCACCGGCCGGTGCCCCGCGGGCCAGGGCGAGGTCGGCAGCGCGGGCAGGTCGTTGCCGAAAAGTTGGAGCGCGCTGTTGTCGAGGAGCGCGCGCGCGAGCCGCCCGGTGTTGGTGCTCTTCTGCTCCTCCATCTTGTGCGTGACGAACGCGACGTGCGTGCGCGTCTGCAGGTGCGGCAGCCGATCGCAGATGCACAACGCCGGCTTGAGCCCGCAGCGCACGCAGCGCGGATCGGTCGAGAGGTGCCGCACGGGTTCACGCTATGGTCCTCAGCCGTGAACGCAACCGCCCGGGCCCTGGTCGACGCCGCGCGCGAGCTCGCCACCGACGTCGATCGGCTGCACTTCGCGCCGCCGGTGGCCTACGTCTACGACCCGCTGGTGTACGCGCGCGCCGCGCACGAGCAGTTCATCACCCGCTTCGTTCACGGCCCGCGCGCGACGCTGCTCGTGGGCATGAACCCCGGGCCGTTCGGCATGGCGCAGACCGGCGTGCCCTTCGGCGAGGTGTCATCGGTGCGCGGCTGGATGGGCATTGACGCCAAGGTCGGCAGGCCGCCGCGCGAACACCCCAAGCGGCCGATCCAGGGCTTTGCCTGCAGCAAGAGCGAGGTGAGCGGCGCGCGCTTGTGGGGCGCCATCGCCATGCGCTTCCCCGACGCGCGCGACTTCTTCGCCACACACTTCGTCGCCAACTACTGCCCGCTCGTGTTCATGGACGAGGGCGGCAAGAACCTGACGCCCGACAAGCTGCCCAAGGCCGAGCGCGCGCCGCTCGAGGCCGCGTGCGACGCCCACCTCGACCGCGTGGTGCGTGCGCTCGCGCCCGCGGTGGTGCTCGGCGTCGGCGCCTGGGCCGCCAAGTGCTGCGCGCGCGTGGTCGGCGCGCGCGCGCGCGTCGCCACCCTGCCGCACCCGAGCCCGGCGAGCCCGGCGGCCAACGCCGGCTGGGCTGCGCTCGCGCGCCGCGCGCTCAAGGAGCAGGAGATCGTGCCGTTCCTGTAGTGGCGAGGAGAAGCGGGCTTCTGGTCGACGTGGATCGAGACGAGACGGTCGATTGACACCGTTGACGTTTGTTCGCGCTCGACGAGGACAGCGCCTAGCATCGAGCCATGCTCACCACTGGCGGGTTGCGCCCGCGGGGGATGACCGAGTTCACGAGCCGCGTCTACGACGTGCTCGAGCGCTACACGGTGTCGCCGTGGAACGTGCTCAAGATGGAGTGCGGCTGGCGCGGGCTCGATCCGCTGTCGCTCGAGCCGGTGCACCTCGAGCCGTTGGTGGCGTCGCTCGGCGCGCACGTGGCGCGCATGACCGACGACGACCACGCCATCGAGCTGATGCGCGCGCTGCGCGATCTGCTGCGCCAGTAGCTGCCCTCACAACAGCGCCTCACAGCAGCGCCTCACAGCAGCGCCTCACAGCAGTGGCCGCACCCGCTCGACCACGCCCGCCACGCTGACGATGCCGCCCACCTCGTCGACGACGACGTGGCCGGCGCGATCGATCACCACCAGGCGCGGCACGTCGCGACCCTCGCCGAGCGCGCTGGTGCCCGCGAGCACGCGGCTGCCGGCCAACACCACCAGGTGGCGCACGCCGAGCACCTCGACGTAGCTGCGTTGCGCCGCGCGCGCCAGCGGCCCCTCGTCGAACAGCAGCGTGATCACCTCGACCGGCTCGGCAGCGAGCGCGACCGCCACCTCGTCGAGCACGCGCGCGTTCAGGTTGCACGCCGAGGACCAGGAGGCGCAGACGTCGAGCACCACCACCTTGCCCTTGAGCGAGGCGAGCGTGGTGCGAGCGCCGTCGGGCAGCACCACGTCGACGCTGTCGGCGCCGCCGGCGCGTGGGGTGGCGCACCCCTCCGCCAGACATCCGAGAAGCAGGGGAAGCACCAGCGCCGGCACCCGTCGGTGGCGGTGCGTAGCGCGCGACGCACCGTCGCGATCTCGGGCAGAACGCAAGCCCTCGGAATCGCTCAGGTGCGACATGTCGCCGCCGACTGGCACCCGTTCTGCTCTGCCAGGGCACCCGGAGGTGGATGCATGACCCGCCGACTGCAACGCGCTGCGCTCACTCGCTTGGCGGTCCGCTTGGGTCTCGGCACCACGCTCACGGTCGGCGTCGTCGCCCTGGCGCTGCCGACGGGCCTGGCGCCCGTCGCGCTCGCCATCGGCGCGGGCGGGCTGGTGGCGCTGTCAGGCTTGGGTGCCGCGCGCCGCACGCGCGCGCGCGCCACGGCGCCGCGGCTCAAGCCGGCGACCTGACAAGCACCCCACGCCGTCACGATCAACGCTGCCGCTCGCCGACGTCGTCCCGCAACGGGATGCGCTTGCCGCTGGCAGCGTCGTGCGTGACCGTGACGGTGGCGCCGATGCCGCCGCGCACGTTGAAGGTGCCTTGCACGACGAGGCGGCGTGGCCCGATGGCGGCGACCAGGTCGTCGGCGATCTGATTCGTCACCTTCTCGTGGAAGGCGCCTTCGTTCCGGTAGGACCACAGGTACTGCTTGAGGCTCTTCGACTCGACGCAGAAGCGATCGGGCACGTACCGGATCTGGATGCGCGCGAAGTCGGGCTGGCCGGTGAGCGGGCACAGACAGGTGAACTCGGGGCAGTCGAACACGATCTCGTAGTCGCGCGCCGACTCGGGATTGTCGAAGCGCTCGAGGAGCTTTGACGGTTGCAGGGCCATGGTGGGTGCTCCCCGGCGGATCTACAAGGATGGCCGCCGTTTGGAATCCCCGGCCGCGCCGGTCCGTAGCCCTTGCCGCACCCGCCTCGCTCCACTACCTCCCCTGGCAAAGGACACCACCGCACATGAGCATGCAGCCTGGCGGGATGCTCCCCGGCCTCGAGCCGCAGGGGCCTGATACCAAGCGCCTCCTCGTCACGGTCACGCTGGTCACCGTCATGTGGGCGGGCTTCCAGCTGCTCGGGCCCAAGCCGCAGCCCCAGGCGCAGCCCGACGCCGGCCCGGCGCCCGCGGTGCCGGCGCCCGTCGCCGTCGCGCCCGCCGAGCTGTCGGCGCCGCCCGGCACGCCCAACCTGCCCGAGGAGAAGCGCACCTTCGCCGCCGACGTCGCCGCCGCCATGACCGGCGCCGGCGTGGGCGTGAAGGGCGGCTACCACGCCGAGCTGACCAGCCACGGCGCACAGGTGTCCGGCTTCCAGCTCGACGGCTACCTGGACGCGCTGCGCAAGGACGAGGCGACCGGCGTGGCGCCGCCCATCGACCTGGCGGCCGCCAGCGAGTCGGGCGCGCGCGCGCTCGCGCTGCGCTCGCGCGCCGGCACGGTGGCGCTCGCCGCCGACGCCCCCTACGAGCTGGTCGAGAGCAACGAACGCAGCGCAGTGTTGTCGCGCGCCACCGCCGCAGGCGTGCGCGTGACGCGCCGCTACCAGTTCGACCCCGCGCGCTTCGCCTTCACGCACACCATCGAGCTGAAGAACGAGAGCGCGGCGCCGCAGACCGCCAGCCTCGACCTGGTGCTGACCGGCGTCGAGCGCCCCAAGGAGCGCGACCAGGGCGGCATGTTCAACCCCACGCCCGACGCGCTCGCCGGCGTGTGCAAGGTGGCGGGCAGCCGCGAGACCTTCACCTCGCTCAAGGTGGAGAAGGAGGCGAAGAAGTTCGACGGCGCCGTCAGCTACGCGGGCGTCGACCGGCACTACTTCTTGGCCGCGGTGGTGCTCGACGGCGCGCCCACGCAGCGCTGCGTGGTCAAGCCCTTCACCATCAACCCGAAGGAGGCCGGCGGCGAGGTGGTGCACGGCTTCGAGATCGCGCTCGAGCTGAAGGACGTCGTGCTCGCGCCCGGCGAGGTCAAGTCGCTCGAGGTGCTCTCGTACTTCGGGCCCAAGCAGGTGGGCCTGCTGCAGGACTTCGGCCACGATCTGTCTGAGAACATCGACTTCGGCTGGTTCGGCGCGCTCAGCCGTCCCATGCTGTGGGTGCTGGTCGAGCTGTACAAGTACCTCGGCAATTTCGGCGTCGCGATCATCCTGCTGACGCTGTTGATGAAGCTGCTGACGTTCCCGCTCACGCAGAAGAGCTACGTCTCGATGCAGCAGATCAAGAAGATCAAGCCCGAGATCGACGAGCTGACCAAGAAGTACGGCCATGACCGCACGCTGATGGGTCAGAAGCAGATGGAGCTGTACAAGCAGAAGGGCATCAGCCCGCTCGCCGGCTGCCTGCCCGTGATGGTGCAGATGCCCATCTGGTTCGCGCTCTACCGCACGCTGTCGCAGGCGGTGGAGCTGTACCAGCAGCCCTTCGCGGCAGCGCCGTGGACCTTCGGCATCCTCGATCTCACGCAGCCCGACGCGCTCTTGCCCTTCGGCATCTCGCTGTTGCCGCTCATCGTGGGCGCGCTGATGCTGTTCCAGACCTGGCTGCAACCGCCGCCGGCCGATCAACCCCAGATGAAGTACATGATGTGGGGCATGCCGGTGTTCTTCTCGTTCTTGATGTTGAGCATGGCGTCGGGCCTGTCGATCTACATGATCACCAACAGCCTGCTCACCATGGCGCAGCAGCTCTACATCAAGAAGAAATACGCCTGAGAGCAACCTCGAGAGTCGACATGGGATTTCGTAAGCATCGACGTCACCGCGGCGGCGGCGGCGGCCACCACCACCAGCACTACGGCTTTGGTACGGGCGAGCCGAACGGCGTGCAGCCGGGCGACGACCTCGGCAACCGCCGGCAGATGAAGCCGGTGCACGTGCCGCCCGACGACCTCGGCAATCGCCGAGATCCGGAAGAGGCCGAGTGGGTGCCGGAGGACAACGTCGGCAACCGCATCGAGGCCTCGCCCACGCACGAGCTGTCGGGCGTGCTCATCGACCTCGACGGGCGGCGCCGACGGCGGCGTCCCAAGGGCGTGTCGGCGCCCGAGCGCGTCGGCCGCTTCCTGGTGGGCGGCGTCAACCCGCTGATCGCAGCCAACGTGCCGCGGCCCTTCCCCGGCAAGACGCTCGAGGAGTCGCTCGGCGGCCCCCCGCCGCGCCACGGCGACGACGGCCGCTACGGCGACGACGAGGGCGAGACCGGCGGCCAGGAGGCGTGGCCCGAGGGCGGACGACGCGATCGCGGCGGCCAACGCGGCGGCCAGCGCGGCGGCCAGCGCGGCGGCCAGCGCGGTGAGCTGAGCGGCGACGGGCATGGCGCTGCCGAGTCGAACGATCGGCGCACGCAGCGCTTCTTCGACTTCGAGGAAGACGATCGCTTCGAGTACACGCTCAAGACGCCGGCCGAGCAGAAGCGCAGCGACGCCGAGCGCTGCGTGCGCGACGTCGTCACCCAGGCCGGCCGCGACGCGGTCGTGCTGGCACGTTTGATCGAGGACGGCACCCGGCCAAAGGTGCTGGTCACGGTCGAGGAGCGGGGGCCGGCGGCTGCGGTGCCAACCGAGCGACGCGCCGCCAACGCCGGCGAGCCGCTGTTCGCCATGGGCAACGGCGCGCTCATGTCGCTCAACTACCTGGTGAACAAGATCGTCAACCGCTTCCCCGACGATCGCATCCGCCTCGCCATCCTGCCGGCCGCCGACGAGCGGCTCTACCTCGACAGCCTGGCCGAGCACCGCAAGCACAAGCCGCTGCCGCAAGGCGCGGCGCCGCGCTCCGAACCGACCCCGGTGGCGGCGCCCGCGCCGGCGGCGCCGCTCGTCGTCGTCGCGGCGGCACCTGCACCTGCAGCGCTGCCGACGCTCGTTGCCACGCCCGCGCTCGTCGCGGACCCCGCGCCGGCGGCCCTCGTCGAGGCGCCCGCACCCGCGGTCGACGACGACAGCGAACAGCCCACCAAGGCCAAGCCGGCGCGCAAGAGCCGAGCGCCGCGCGACGACACGGCCGACGCGCCCAAGCGACCGGCGCGACGTCCGGTCAGGAAGACGCCCGCCGTCGAGGTGGTCAAGGCGCCGCGCCGCTGACGGCCCTCTTGCGGTGTCCGCTCGCTCGCGTTCGGCGCGCGCATGCAGGAAGATGCGGCCATGAGCGAGACCCTCACCGTCGAAGAGCTGTGGCAGCGCGCGCACGAGCTGGTGCGGCGCGGCGACTTCGCCAACGCCGTGCGCGACCTGTCCCTCTGCTACCAGACGTTGCAGGAGCGGCAGGATCCGCGCTTGTACGAGGTGCACAAGCGCTGGACCGAGGTGCACCAGATGTACCTCGAGGACGGCGCGCGTCCGAGCCCGCCGCAGCAGCCGGCGTCCGCTTCCCTCGAGGCCGAGGCGGAGGCCGCGGCCAACGCAGGCGACCTCGAGGGCGCCATCGCCCGCTACCAGCAGGCGGCGGCGGCGAGCCCGGGCAACGAGCTGGTGCGCGAGCGCTTGGGCGAGCTGCGCGCCGCGCGCGCCCGCGCCGCCGAGCTGTCGTCGCCCGTGCGGCCGGCAGCGGCTGCGTCGCCGAGGGCGGAGGACGATTGGAGCGACGTCGATCTCGACATGAACGCCGCTGCGCCCGCGACCGCGCCGGCGGTCGGGCCGACCGCGGCGCCGGTCATGGCCGCCGAGGACGCGCCGGTCGGCATGCAGAGCCTCGACGTGCCGTTCTCGGTGGGCGACGTCATCGCCGCCGCCGCCGCCGACGATCTGCCGGTGGTGGGCGCGCCGAGCCAGCTCCCGGGCGCCGCCAGTCAGGCGGCGCTGCTCGAGGAGCTGCTGGCGCGCGTGCAAGCGAACCGCCGCCGCGTGGCGTGAGGTGGTGGTGGTGCGAGGCCGCGCGGCGTGCTGATCGATCGCGTGCTCGCCGCCGTCGACCGCCGGGCCGCGCTGCCGCTGCCTGCCGGCACCGACGTGCTGCGCCTGGCCGATGACGAGGCTGACGACTGCGCCGGCCTGGTGGTCGACCGCTACGGGCCAGTGCTGCGCTTGGAGGTGCGGGGTGTCGCGTTGCCGAGCGAGACCACCGCGCTCGTGACCGCGCTCGTCGACGCCACCGGCGCCGACGCGGTTGTGGCGCGCCTGCGCACCGCCGGCGGCGAGAGCGCGCTCTTTCGTCTACACGGCGAGCCGCCGCCGCTGCACGTCGTGCACGAGGCCGGGCTGCGCTACGCGGTGCGCGCTGCCGACGAGGAAGCTGCCGGCGCCGGCTTGTTCGTCGACCAGCGCGAGGGTCGACGCCTGGTGCGTGGCGCGGCGCGCGGCACGGCGGTGCTCAACCTGTTCGCGCACGCGGGCGCCTTCGGCGTGGCGGCGGCGGCCGGCGGCGCCGCGCGCGTCGATCACGTCGACGTGTCGCGCCGCTGCGCGCAGTGGGCCGCGCTCAACCTGGCGCTGAACGGCGTCGATCCGCGCGCCCATCGCTTCCTGGTGGAGGACGCGCTCGACGTGCTCGAGCGCGCCGCGCGCCGCGGACCCGCCTATGGGGTGGTGGTGCTCGACCCGCCCACCACGGCGACCAGGAAGGCCAAGGGCGGCAAAGCGCGCCGCTTCCGCGTCGAGGACGATCTGCCCGCACTCGTCGAGGCTGCGCTCGCCTCGCTCCTGCCGGGCGGGCTCTTGCTTGCTTCGACCAACCATCGCGGGCTGTCAGTGAGCGACGTACGCGAGGCCGTGCTCGGCGCGGCGTTCGAGCGCGGCGTTTCGCTCGCTTCGGTCGACGAGCTGCCGCTGCCGCTCGACGTGCCGAGCGCACAGGACCCGGTGCTGCGACCGATGCGCGGCGTCACGGCGCGGCTGGCGGGCTCGCCGCCGGCAGCGACGGCGGCGCCGTCGCGCGCGTGAGGTGCACGCCGGCGACCGGCCACTTCTTGTACTGCTGCATGCGCGAGAAGAAGCGATCGAGCGGCTCGTCGACCACCGAGTGGTACATGCGATCGGCGGCGTGGCGCAGCACGCGCTTGCCGTCCTTCTCGAGCACGATGCCCTGGTGGCTGACGCGCACCGGCACCGAGCCGTAGTCGACGCGCACCAGGTGCAGGATGGTGCCGACCGGGATGCGCGCGGCGCCCGCACGCGCAAGGTCGAGCGGCCAGACGTCGAGGCGGAAGGTGCCGTTCGGGATGCGCTCGTCGGGCAGCGCGGGCATGCC
This sequence comes from Deltaproteobacteria bacterium, assembly GCA_016177705.1. Lineage (GTDB taxonomy): Bacteria > Myxococcota > UBA727 > UBA727 > VGSZ01 > JACOUT01. The sequence goes on along the minus strand of JACOUT010000003.1, from coordinate 669,905 downwards.
CTGGTGGCGCGCGCGGTGCCAGACGCGCGCGTCGAGCCGCTTCTCCTCGACCCTGACCTCGTCGCCGGCGACGGCGCGCGTGATGTCCTCGAGGAAACCGAGCCGGACCAGCTCGGGGATCCACTCGGCCTCGGGGAAGTGGCGGCGCGCCAGGTAGTCGACCTTGCCGTCGCGGTAACGCACCACGTCGAGGATGCGGCGCGCATGCGCGAGGTCGTCGGCCAGCGCCAGCGCCATGGCGGTCTCGACGAAGGTGGTGCAGTCGAAGGCGTCGAAGCGCAGCGTCGGGTCGGGGTCGACGCCCGCGCCCTCGCCGAGCGCGCTCAGTCGGTACGGCGCGCCCAGGAACGGTTCGGTGACCAGGCGCAGGCGCGTCGATAGATCGCGGCCGCGCGCCTCGACGACGGCGCGCGCCACCTGCTCCTCCGTGGGCGCCGCGAACGCGGCGGGTACTGCCGCGAGCGAGAGCCAGACGAGGATCGTTGCGCTCATGTCGCCACGCTCACGTCACCACCGGCACCGCGCAGCGCTGAGGTTCGCCATGCTCATCTGGCGACCTCGGGTGCCTCGGCCGCGCCCGCCAGCGCGACCTTCCAGCGGCCCTGCTCGCGCACCATGGTCACTGCCTCTTTGGCGCCGAGCGCGTCCTCCACCTCGAGGGTGGCGCGCTCACCCGCGCGCTCGCGCTCGCGGATGGCGCGCAAGGTCGAGCGCACACCGTCGCCCGCCAGCACGCGCACCGGCGCGATCCCCTGGGCGCTTGCGGCCTGTTCCACCTGCCGACGCGAGGCACCGTCGAGCAGGTCGAGGGCGTGTGCGTCGCCGTCGACCAGCGCGCCGTAGAACTCCTCGAAGCCCTGCGTGGGCGTCTGGCCGCACGCCGACGCGCCGAGCGCGACCGCTAGCGCGACCGCGGTTCGCGTCGGACGGCCGGCGAGGGGCTGCGCCGCGCCACTCATGGCGCCGCCCGCAAGAGCGGCGTCGGGTCGCGCGGGCGACCGTTCTCGCGCAGCTCGAAATAGAGCTTGGAGCCGTTGGTGCTCTCGGTGTCGCCAATGAAGGCGATGGTCTGGCCGCGCCTCACCTCGTCGCCCACCGATACCGCCGCCTTCGACAGGTGGCCGGACAAGGAGTGCACGCCGCTGCCGTGGTCGACGATGACCAGGCGGCCGAAGCCGCGCAGCCAGCCGACGAAGGCCACGCGCCCGTCCGACACCGCCTGCACGGGCGCGCCCTGCTCGGCGCGGATCTCGATGCCGTTCGACACCACCTCGGCCTTGGTCTCTTTCTCGACGACGATGCCGAACTTGCGGATCACCACGCCCTCGGCCGGCCACGGCAGGTTGCGCCCGAGCCGGCCGCGCGGCCGCGCCGGCACGATGGCGCGACGCACGCTCTCCTCGGCCAGGCGCCCGATCAGGCTGGCGACGGCGGCGCGGCGCTGCTCGAGCTCGCGCTGTTGCCGCTGCGTCAGCGTGCGCTCACCGGCGATGCGCGCGAGCGCGGCGCTGCGCTCTTCACGGGTGGCGGCGATGAGCGAGCGCTGCTCGTCGATCTGGCGGCGCACCTGCTCGGCGTCGGCGGCGGCGGCGCGCAGGCGCGCGCGCTTGTCGACCAGGCTGCCCTCGATGCGCGCCACCTCGGCCACCAGCTTGGCGTCGCTCTCGGCCAGGCCGCGTAAGAAGCGCCGGCGCAGCGCCAGCTCCGCGAAGCCCTCGGCGCCGAGCAGCGCGCGCACCGCGCCGCCCTCGCCCGTCACGTACAGCACGCGCAGCCGCGCCTCGAGGCGCCGACGCGCGTCGGCCAGCGCGCGCTCATCGAGCCCGGTGTCCTGCTCGAGGCCGGCAAGCTCGGCCGTGAGCGCGTCGTGGCGGGCCCGGGCGCGCTCGGCCTCGTCGGCCAGGCGCGCCAGGCTCTCGTCGAGCTCGCCCAGGCTGTTGGTCAGGCTGCGCTCTCGGTTGTCGAGGTCCTTGAGCGCCGCCACCCGAGCCTCGATCTCGGCCGCGATGGCGTCGAGCCGCGCCTTCTCGGTGGCCACGGTGGGCGCCGCGACGGCGGGCGCCGGCAGCGCCTGCGTCGACACCAGGAGCGCGAGCACGAGCGCGGTCATACGCGCAGGAACCGCCGCACCGACAGGGCGGCGCCCGCAACGCCGAGCACCGCGCCGCCGCACACGAGCGCGGCCCACAGCCAGGGCGGCATCGGCTCGAGCACGAACGTGCCAAGCGCGCCCGACAGCGCCACCTTGACGACGCTGGCCAGCGACGCGTGCGCCAACGCGAGCGCCACCAGCCCGAGCGCGGCGCCGAGCACGCCTTGCACCAGGCCGGCCAGGACGAGCGGCGTCTGTACGAACAGGTCGGTGGCGCCGACCAGCTTCATGATGGCGATCTCCTCGCGCCGCTGCAGCACCGTCAGCTTGGTGGCGTTCGACACCACCACGATGACGACGAGCGCGATCAGCACGCCCAGGAAGGCGCCGGCGCCGTGCAGCAGGCGCATCAAGGCGTCGACGCGCTTGACCTCGCCCCCCGGGTGCATGACCTCGTCGACGCCGGGCAGCTCGCGCAGCCGCTTGGCGAGCGCCTCGCGGTCGGTGGCGCCGGCCAGGTCGAAGCGCGGCGTCACCTCGATGACCCACGGCATCGTCAGCCCGGCCGAGCCCTCGAGCGCGCGGCCGGCGTCGCCCAAGCCGCGGCGCGCGCGCGCGAGCGCCTGCTCGGGGGTGATCAGCGCGGCCTCGCGCACGTCGGGCATGAGCGCGGCGCGCGCGCGCAGCTCCTCGGCGGCGACCGCGCCCTCGACGTTCAGGAACAACACCAGCGCGACGCTCTCGCCCACCGTCGAAGCCACGCGCTGGAAGTTGACCAGCAGGGTCGCGTAGCTGCCGATGGAGAAGGCGCCGAGCGCGGTCATCAGCATGGCGAAGAAGAAGGGCAGACCGCCCGAGCGCACGCTGCGTCCGCCGTGGCGCACCATCGAAGAGACCAGCGCCACGGTGCTCATGCGACCCGCCGCGTGGCGTCGAGGATGGCCGCGGGCAAGGGCGCAAAGGCCGGCACGTCGGCGACGATGCGCCCGTCCTCCAGGCGCACCACGCGACGGCTGCCGCCGAGCAGCGCCGGATCGTGCGTGGCGACGACGACGGTGGTGCCGCGCACGTGGGCGGTGACCAACAGCTCGAGGATGCCCTGCGCGCGCTCGGCGTCGAGGTTGCCGGTGGGCTCGTCGCACAACAAGATGGCGGGCTCGACCACGAGCGCGCGCGCGATGGCCACGCGCTGCTGCTCACCGCCCGACAGCCGCTCGGCCGGCTGGTGCAGCTTGTGTCCGAGGCCGACCTGCTTGAGCACGCCGGCGGCGCGCTCCTGCACCTCCTCGAAGCGGCGCCCCTGCACCTCGAGCGCGAGCGCGACGTTGTCGAGCACGCTGTGCTCGGGCAGCAGCTTGAAGTCTTGGAAGACCACGCCGATGTTGCGCCGCACTTCGGGGACGCGCGTGGGCTTGAGGCGAGCGAGGTTGCGCCCGCCCACCAGTACCTGCCCGCCCGTCGCCGTCTCGGCGCAGAACAACAGGCGCAGCAGGCTGGTCTTGCCGGCACCCGAGGGCCCGGCGAACAGCACGAACTCGCCCTTCCTGATCTCGAGCGTGACGTCGTCGAGCGCGGGGCGATCGGCGCCCGGGTAGCGCAGCGACACGTGGAACAGCTCGATCATGTCGGCGAGCGTAGGTCTGTGGCGCCGGCGGTGCCAACTTTCCGACCGCCGGCGCCACCCTGCCCCCGGCGGCCACCACGACGACGAGAGGACCGTGAGAAAAGCGAAGGGCTCGCCTGGGCGAGCCCTTCGTCCGCGGTGTTTGGTAGGCCTGGCCAGAGTTGAACTGGCGACCTCACGCTTATCAGGCGTGCGCTCTAACCACCTGAGCTACAGGCCTGCGGCACGTCCTAGGTAGCAGAGCACGCGCCGTTTGCAAGGCGCGCGGGCCGCGATCTGACGCCGCGCCCGTGTGCGCACAGGTGCTCCCGGCTGGGCTTCGCGGCGCCGGCCCGCCCACCCAAGACCCCGCTGTCGGCCTGTCTCGACGTCGAGGGCGGCGTGACTCCCACCCGCCGCGGTCGCGTACCGTGGCGAACGCCGCCCGGCGTCACCCGGCGCGCGGCGCGCAGGAGGCCCGATGTTCGCCCTCGTCCTCATCACCACCCTGTTCAGCTCCTTCTTCTCGAACTTCACCTCGCCCGTGTTCAAGGAGCGCATCGAGGACAAGCTGCAGCAGATCGAGACCTGTGCGCAGACCGGCTGCCAGCGCTGACGGCAGTCACGGCGCCTGGCGCCGCCTTGACGACGTGACGCGCGGTCGTACCGTGAGACCATGCGGCTCTTGGTCTACGACGCCACCTGGCTGGGACGGCCCTGGGTGCAGCCGGGCCTGACCTCGTCGTGGATCGTGGGCGGCGCGCTCTATCGTGGCCTCGGACGCATCGACGCGAGCTACGGCGCCACCTCCTGGGAGGACGCGCTCGCCTGGCTCTGCTCGGTCGAGCCGACCAAGAAGGTCGACGAGATCCAGTTCTGGGGCCACGGCACCTGGGGCCGCGTGCTGATCGGCCGCGATCGCCTCGACGCCGACGCGGTGAAGGACCGCAGCCACTCGCGCCACGGCGACCTGAAGGCGCTGCGTGAGCGGCTGACGGGGCCGGCGGCGCTCGTGTGGTTTCGTAGCTGCGAGACCTTCGGCCGCGAGGCGGGTCACCGCTTCGCATCGGCGTGGACGCGCTTCCTTGGCTGCCGCGTCGCCGGCTACACCTACGTGATCGGCCCGTGGCAGAGCGGCCTGCACTGCCTTGCGCCTGGCCAGACGCCGGGCTGGTCCGTGGCCGAGGGGCTGCCCGTCGACGTACCGGAGCCGAGGCAGGCGCGCATGTCCGGCCCGCTCGAGCCGAACACCATTAGCTGCCTGCACGGGCGCATCCCCGACGGCTTCTGATCGCTCGTTGGCCTGCGAGGCTCAGCCGCCCTGGAACGCCGGGCCGATCGCCGACAGCCCGACGAAGGTGAAGTGCAGCCCGAAGGTGACGGCCCAGGGGATGACGCTCTTCGCGCCCGCCACCACGTTGACGCCGACGGCGATCAGGCCGCAGCTCCACAAGGTGAAGAAGTCGAGCCCGTGCAACAGCGCGCCCGCGACGCTGCGCGCGGTGTCGAGCGCGAACCACGCGGCGGGGTTCGACAGCACGGCGTTCTGCGCGTCGGCGAGCGTCATCGGGTCCTTCACCAGGAAGGTGAGCGCGGTGGCGACGTCGTGCAGCGCCGTTGGCGCGCAGCCGAGCGCGACCGCGCCGAGCGTGGTCGAGAAGCGCAGCTCGGGGCGCGCGCCGCGCATGAGCAGGAAGGCGAGCCCGGTGACGACGAAGATCCACAGGGCGCGCTTGCCGACCGCGCCGAGTGGCAGCGCCACCTTCATCACCGTGCCGCCGACGCTGCGCATCTGCTCGAGTTGCTCGGGCGGGATCTGCTCGAGCTTGCCCGACTTCTTCAGCTCGCGCTCGAGCAGCTTGGTGGTGTCGACCTGCGACACGAAGGCGAGCGGCGGCGCCAACGACAGCGCCAGCATGACGCCGAGTGCCAGCGCGGCCATCGGTTTGGCGCGCACCGAGAGGAAGGCGCGACGCGGCTCGAGCAGCACCAACGCGCGTGGCCGCGGGCCCTGCCGCATCGGGTCGTCGACGGCGCCGAGCACGGGTGCGGCGGCCGTCCCCTGGGTCGCGCTGGTCTGCTGCTCGGCTGCGGGCGGGGCGGCGTCGCTCATGCCGCCGATCTACAGGCGGCGCAGGATCTCGTCGAGGCGCTGCTTGGCGTGCTCGACTTGCGGATCGGGGCGGGCCTCGACGTGGCGGGCGTCCTCCTCCGGCCGGATCGCCGGCTCGGGCGCGCGCGGCGTGCGCGGCGACGCCGCGACGCTCCCACGCTGCTGCGCAGGGCGGGTGCGCTCAGGCTCGCGCGCCCGCGGCACGTCGCGGTCGAGCACGCGGTCGATCACCTTGCCGACCAGCTCGGCCACCGACGAGCCGCCGAAGTCGAGGCGGCCCGCCAGCGAGGCGCCGACGTCGACCACCAGCACCACGAAGAAGCCGACCACGAGGAAGCATGTGATCAGGAACGCCAGCTTGATCGCGCGTCGCGCGCCGCTGCCGGATCCCCCGCGCGGGCCGCGCGGGGGTGTGCGGCGCGCGCGCTCGTCGCTGCGCTGCCTGCTTCCCTGGCTGGTTCCCTGGCCCGCGCCCTGGCCGCCGCGCGGCACGCTGCGTTGGCCGGAGCGAGAGCGGCGCGCCGCGATCCGCCCTGCGGTTGTTCCCGTGCCTTCGTCGCGCGCCGGCCTGGCCACGAGATCACGGTAACGGCGTGTCGGCGCCTTCTCCAATTCCTGGACAATTCCTCGACGACTCTTGCGCCGGCGGGGGTAGAACGGATCCATGAGCGTGTTCGATCGCGTGGGCAAGGTGGTGCGCGCCGAGTGGAACGCGCGGCGACCGCGCTTCGGCGCCGCCCGCACCGACGAGCACGGCGCGCCGGAGCGGCAGGCCCCGCTTCCCGGTGGGGGCGGCGCGCCGCTGCGCAAGCCGGCCGTGGTCGACGTCGATGGCGCGCTGCGCGTGCTCGAGCTCAGCGCCGGCGCCACGCTCGACGAAGTGCGCGCTCAGCACGCCCGGCTGGCCCGCCGCTACCACCCAAAGACCCTGGCCACCAACAGCGACGAGGCACACGCGGCGCGCGTGGTGCTCGAGGCGCTGACCGACGCGCTCGAGCTGCTCGAAGAGCACCTGCTGCCGCTGCCGCCCGAGCCCACGGCCACCGAGCCGGGCGGGAGCTGAAGGCCCGCCGTGGCCTCGCCCGCGCTCCTGGCGTTGGCCGCGGCCTTGGCGTCGCAGGGCGAGGGGTTGGTGGTCGAGCCGGCCATCACCACCTGGCTCGAGGTGGACACCAACGCCAACCGGGTGCCCGTCGGCGTGCTCGGCGGCGACGCCGACCCCGGCAAGCTGCGGCCGCCTGGTGACGACGTCGAGCGCCCCAGCTTCGATGCCCTGGCGCGCGCCGACGCCGCGCTCGACGTCGCGTACAGCGCGCCCGGGCTGCGCCTGTCCGCCGAGAGCGCCGCGGGCGTCAAGCTGTTCGTCGAGGAGGAGCAGGAGCGCCTGGTAGTGGCGCAGTCGCGCGCGTCGCTGGTGACGGCGCGCCTGCCGGCCGAGCTGGTGCTGTCGCTGTCGGCGTTCGGCAAGGCGCGCGCGCAGCGCTCGGGCCGCCGCACCTATGCCATCGCGCGCGGCGACGCGACGCTCGAGCGGGCGCTGTTCGGTGTGGCCTGGCGCATCGGGCTCGAAGGACAAGCGTTCGAGGCGCTCGACGACGCGCGCTTCTCCTTTGCCGGTGGCGGCCTGGTGCTCGGCGCGCGCGCGCCGCTCGGCGACGGCGAGCGGCTCGACGTGGTGGTCGATGTCGCCGGCCGGGGCTTTCCGTTCGCCGCGCGCGACCTCGACAACCCGGACAGCCGGCCGCGCCGCACCGACGGCGCCAGCACCTTGTCGCTGCACGTCACCTCGGCGCGGCGGCTGTTCCTGTCGGCCGGCTACGCGTTGGTGCGCAACGACTCGAACGCGCGCGGCGAGAGCTGGCTGCGTCACCGCGTGCAGGCGCTGGTCGGCTTCCGATTGCCCGGCTCGCTCACCGTGGGTGCGGTGGGCTCGGCGCAGCTCACCAGCTACGACGACGGCGTGTCGCTCGGCCAGGCCTACTTCCTGGGTGACGAGGACGAGACGCAGAACATGCTCGAGCTGACGCTGTCCAAGCCGGTGCTCGGCGGTATCTCGCTCGAGGCGCGCGGCGCGCTGTTCGGCAACGAGCTGGCGTCGGAGGGCGCGCGCTTCTCCCGCCAGACCGCGGCCATCGGTGTGCGCGTCGAGCTGTGACGACGAACGGCTACTCGAGCGACGACAGCACGACCAGCACCACGCCGGTGCCGAGCCCGGCGACCGCGACCACGCCGAGCGTGGCGGCGGCGGCGACGTCGATGGTGCGCGCCTGCTCCAGCTCGGCCGCGCGCGCGCCGGTGGGCTGCTCGCGGTCGATCCTGCTCTGCACGTTGCCGATGTCGAGGCCGAAGGCGCCGGCACCGGCGCCCGCCGCGACGCCCACGCCGAGCGACAGCATCAGCCAGGCGGGGTGAATGTGCACGGGCGCCGCCGCCGCCGCCGCGCGCTGGCGCTCGACGCGCACCATGGTGGGCTCGGTGGCCTTCTCGACCACGATGGGGCGGTCGGGTGAGGCGATGCGCGTCGGGCCGTTGCCCGCGATGTCGCTCGCCTCGATCCAGTACTCGAAGCCGGTGCGCTGCGCGCCGTCCGGCAGGCGGGCGATGAACAGCCCCGAGGTACCGCCCTTCAGGTCGGCCTTCTGCCACTCGCCGCCCGGCGGGCGAAAGTGCACCAGGGCCGTGCCGACACCGCTGCCGCGGTCCGACATCATGACGGTGATGACCGGCGCCGCATCGGGGTTGGAGGCGGCGGCGGCGACGTCCTCGATGAGGGGCGCGTCGGTGTCGGCGGGTGCCGCCTGCGTGGCCAGGAGGAGGGCGAGGGCGATCATGTCGGCTTGGGCGTTGCGCGCGGATCCGAGGCAGGGGTCATGGCGACATGCACCGAGTTCCGGGTCGAGCCCTTCCCCAGATACATCGCGCGGTCCGCCATGTCGAGAATCCCATCGGTGTCACCGGCGTGCACCGGGAAGGTGGCGACGCCGATGCACACCGTCACCGGCAGCGCTTCGCCGCTCGGCGCGCGGAAGCGGTGGCGCGCGATGGTCTCGCGGATGCGATCGGCGACGCTCTTCGCGGTGTCCGTGCCGATCTCGGGCAAGAGCACCGTGAACTCGTCGCCGCCGAAACGAGCGAGCAGGTCGCCTTCGCGCACGCAGCGCTCGAGCAGTTGCGCCACCTCGACGAGCAAACGGCTGCCGGCGACGTGACCGTGTCTATCGTTGACCGCCTTGAAGTGGTCGAGGTCGAGGAACAGCACCGAGAACGGCGCGGGCGTCGTGACGGCGCGCTCGATCAACTGGCGCGTCGCCTCATGGAAGGCCTTGGCGTTCCACAGGCCGGTGAGCGAGTCGCGGCGCGCCTCGCGCTCGGCGTCGGCGAAGCGCACGGTGTTGCGAAACGCCGTTTGCAGCTGGCGCGCCAGGAACAACGCCGTCTCTTCGGCGGCCGCGTCGAAGGGGTGCACGCTCGCCAGCACGGCGCGTCGGTCGTCGTCCAGCTCGAGCGCGAGCGCCTCGCTGAAGCGACCGGCACCGTCGTTGCCGAGCGCGATGCGCTCGGTGAACGCCTCCGGTCGCTTGAGCGCGGCGAGCTGTTGCAGCTCAACGGCGCTCAGGTCTTGCTCGGCGAGCGCGGCGCCACCGTCGAACAACGCACCGCCGGTGGCGCCGGTGAACGAGCACAACGCTTCCAGGCCGTAGCCGGCGAGCTTGCCGGAATCCAGCGTCTCGAGGATGCGCTGTGCGGCCGCGAACAGCGCCAGGTCGCGGCGCAGGCGGCCGTTGTCCTTGAGCAAGCGCAAGCGCTCGAAGGCGCGGGCGATGGCGAGGCGCAGGCGGCCGGGCGTGGTCGGCTTGACGATGTAGTCGGAGGCGCCACGGTGCAGACACTCGACCGCGGCGTGCACGTCGTGCAGCGCCGTCACCACCACCACCTCGGGCGAGGCGCCTGTGGGGTCGTGCACGCGTCGCAGCGCGTCCAGGATCGGCTCGCCGGGCTCGTCGCCGCTCCACGGATCGACCACCACCACGTCGGGCGCGATGCGCACGGCGGCGTCGACGTCCGACAACTGCTGGCGCAGCTCGACCTCGTGGCCGTCGCGCGTCAGCGCCTCGGCTAGCTCGGAGGCGGCGCCGCTGTCCTCGTCGAGGATGAGCACGCGGCCGATCAGGCTGGTGCCGATCTCGCGCCCCGTGCGCGGCAGCGACGAGTCCTTCTTCTGGCGCACGAACGCCTCTGGCCGCGCGCCGTCCTTGGCGGTGCGACGCCAGCGGGAGTCGCTCATGGCAGGGCCTCAGCCTCGTCGAGCGCGGTGGCGAGCCGCTGACGGTCGGTGTCGTTGATGGCCAGGATGCGCAGGCCGACGTCGAAGCGGGCCGGCGCCGCGGCCGGCAGCTTGTCCACCCAGACCACCTCGACGGTGCAGGGCACGCTGCCGCCCTCGCCCAAGAACAGCTCCAGCTCGAGGCGCGCGCCACAGCGCACCTCCTCCGAGGCGTAGATGCGCATGCCGCCAAGCGAGATGTCCTGCGGCTGCTGCGCGGCGGCGATGCGCGCGTGCGGGCCAGCGGCGCGGCAAGTGACCGGCGCGCGCACCCTGGGGAACTGGCGGCGGTCCGACGCCCGCGTGGTAGCCACGAAGCGGGACGTTAGCCGAACGCCGGCCCGTGGGAGAACCCGGCGGCCAGCTCGACCGCGCGGCGCAAGAGCGGGTCGCGGCGGGCGCGGGCCGCCTCGTCGAACACCAGGCGCGCGATGGCCAGGCGCCGGCGCCGCGGCGGCGGCACCAGGCGGGAGGCGCGGCTGGCGGTGCGCAGCGGCACCGCGGGCGGCAGCGGCGCCGCCACCGTCTCCTTGCGCACCGGCTCGCCCTGGCAGCCATCGCTGGTGCGCGCGACCAACGTCTGCCAATCGCGGTCGTCGTCCTGCAGGTAGGTCTGCAGCAGGCGCTCGTGCTCCCGCAACAGGCGGCGCACCTCGCCACCGGCGACCGCGCCCGCCGGCCAGCGCGCGCTGGTGGGGTCGAGCGGGCGCCCGAGGCGGTCCTTCAGCTCGAAGTGCAGGTGGGGACCGGTGACGCGGCCGCTCTTGCCGACCACGCCGATGACCTCGCCCTGCCGCACGCGCATGCCCTCGAGCCCCGGCGGCGCGCGCTCGTGCAGGTGCAGGTACTTGGACTCGCTGCCGTCGTCGTGGCGGATGACGACGTAGTTGCCCGCGACCCAATTGCGCTCCGCTTTGAGCACTCGTCCATCGGCGATGGCGTGCACCGGCGTGCCGATGGGCGCCGCGTAGTCGGTACCGGCATGCCACTTGAGCCGGCGCCGAATGGGGTGGTCGCGCACGCCGAGCTTCGACGACACCGCTTGATACCGCACCGGCCGCGACAACACCGGCCCATCGAGACTGGTGCCGTCGTCGAAGTACCAGCGGGCAGCGCCGTCCTTCACCACGCGCGCCGCAAACAGCGGCCCGCCGGCATCGTCCCAGGGCTCGTGTCCGGTGGGCGGCTGCAACAGGCGGAAGGCCACCAGCTCCTCGCCGCTCAGCCACACGGTGATGGGCGTCTCGGGCGGCAGCGCGTCGACGTCGAAGCGGTTCTCGACCAGGTCGCGCACCGCGCGCACCCAGCGGCGCCCCGGCTGCCCCGACGCCGCCACCAACTCGAGCCGCCGCAGGGCGCCCGTCTCCGTGGCCATGGTGCCGAGTACCGCCGCATCCTCGTCAGGCGCCGGGCGGTCGACGGTGGCAACCTGGTCGTTTGGCAGCCACAGCCAGGCGCCGGTGGCCAGCAGGACGATCGCAGGAGCGCGAAGCGTCGGCACGGGGGGAGCGTAGCGCCGGCGGGCGCGCTTCGCCCGCCATGAGACACTCCGCCAGATCCGTGTGCGCAGGGTGCGATGACGTCGCCGCGGTAGGCGACGCGGCTACTGTGGGCCCTGGTCGCGCAGACCCCACGCCGACATCTTGCGCTGCAGTGTGCGCCGGTCGATGCCGACGATGCGCGCTACCTCGCTGACGTTGTTCAGCTCGGAGAGCAGGCGCTTGATGTGGGTCTTCTCGAGCTCCTCGAGCGTGACGCGCTCACCGGCGCGCGGCGCCTCGCCTTCGACCTGGCCGCGCGCCACGTCGACGAACGGCGACTGCTGCACCAGCTCGTCGATGAGCGCGCCGTCGACCTCGAGGCTCTCGGAGAAGAGCGCCGCGCGCTTCATCAAGTTGACCAGCTCGCGTACGTTGCCGGGGAAGCGATAGCGGCGCAGCCGCTCCTCGCCGTCGGGCGTGAGCACGAGCGGTCGGTCGCTCGAGCGGCCGAGGTAGGCGCGGGCGAGCAGGATGACGTCGTCGCCGCGCTCGCGCAGCGGCGGCACCGGCAGCGTGATGGCGGCGAGCAGGTAGTACAGGTCGGCGCGGAAGCGGCCGGCGTCGACCGCGGCCTTGAGGTCGCCCTGCGTGGCGGCGATCACCCGGGCGCGAAACGGCTTGTCGGCGTCGGCGCCGAGCGGACGCACGCGCCGCTCCTCGAGCGCGCGCAACAGCTTGGCCTGCACGTCGAGCCCGAGCTCGCCCACGTCGTCGAGGAACAGGCTGCCCTCGCCGGCGCGGCTCATCATGCCCTCGCGCGTCTCGCTGGCGCCGGCGATCGCGCCGCGGCGCTGGCCGAACAGCTCGCCCTCGAGCCACTCGTCGGGCACGCTGGCTGCGTTGAAGGCGACGAAGGGGCCCTTGCGGTGTGCGCTCAGGTCGTGCAGCCGTCGCGCGCACAGCTCCTTGCCGCTGCCGGTCTCGCCGACGAACAGCACCGGCTCGTCGGCCAGCGCCGCGCGATCGACGCGCTCCAAGAACGACAGCATCGGCGCCGAAGCGCCGAGGATGGCGGTGGCGATGGCCGGCGGCTCCTCGCGCAGCGCCTGCTGCAAGGCCGGCAACAGCTCGTCGGCGTCGACCGGCTTCTGCATGAAGTTGACGGCGCCAAGGCGCATGGCCTCGACCGCGTCGGGCACGGTGCCGTGGCCGGTCAAGACCAGCACCGGCACGCGCCGCGCCTGCGTGCGGCGCAGCACCTCGAGGCCGCCCATGCCGGGCATGCGCAGGTCGAGCACGCAGACGTCGACCGGCCCGACCGTCGAGGTGCCGGTGCGCAACGGCTCGAGCGCCGCCTCGCCGTTTGACAGATCGACGACGTCCACACCCTTGCGGACCAGCGCCTTGGAGAGCGCGAGGCGGAGGCCGGGATCATCGTCGACGAGGAGGACGCGCATGACTACCCCTCCCCCTGGGCCGATCTACCGTCGGGCCGTTTGCTTGCCAATGGCCTGTCGGGCAGCTCGGGGGCGGGCAAGGTCAGGGTCGCGAGCGTGCCGCCGCTCGGCGCGTCGTCGATCACCAAAGAGCCGCCGAGCTCGCGCGCGATCAACTGGCTCGTATACAGGCCGAGACCGGTGCCCTCGCCCATCGGCCGCGTGGTGACGAAGGGCTCGAACAAGCGCGCGCGCACCTCCGCGGGCAGGCCGGGGCCGCGGTCGGCGATCTGGATCAAGAGCGCGCCGTGAGCGCGGCGCGCCTTGACGACGACGCGCGGGCCGCGTCCGTCGGCCTTGAGGTCGGCCGTGGCGCGCAGCGCGTTTTGCACGAGGTTCATCACCACTTGCAGCACGCGGTCGGCGTCGACGGGGATGACGACGTCGAGCGACGGGTCGAGCGACACCTCGTCGACCTCGGCGGCGCCGACCAGCCGCACCGCGCGCCGCACCACGTCGACCGCGCGCTGCGCCACCGTGCCCGGCCGGCGGCCGTCGTTGGCCGAGGACAACAGCGACTGCGTCAGCGTGCGGCAGCGCTGGCTCTCCTCGACCAACAACTGCAAGCTCTCGTCGACGTCTTTGCGCAGCCGCTCGTCGAGCGCCGCGTCTTTCAGCGCGGCGCGCAGGTCCTTGGCGAGCGTCTGCATAGTGGTGAGCGGGGTGTTGAGCTCGTGGGCCACCCCTTGCAGCGCGCGGCCCAGCGTGGCGAGCCGCTCGAGCATGACGTGGCGCTGTTCGACCAACAGCTCGTCGGTGCGATCGACGTAGAGCAGGGCGCGCGCGCCGATGGCACGGCTCTGCGGCAGCGCCACCAGGTCGATGATGCGCTCGCGGTGATCGAGCGCGTCGCGCACCGGCACGGCAAAGCGGCGCGACACCGGCCCCGCCTCCTCGTTGGTCTCGAGCGCGCGCGCCGCCTCCTGCGCCGGCGGATGCCGCTGCAGGTCGCGCGCGGTCTCGTTGGCGAGCTGGCTCTTGCCGTCGGGGCCGACCAGGTCGAGCCCCACCTTCAAGGCCGCGAGCGAGTCGAGCAAGAGCGTGACGCCGCGCTCGGCCTCGCGCCGCTCGGCGACGTGCCGCTCGGCGACGACGAGCGCCAGGTAGCCGAGCCCGACCACCAACAGGCCGAGCGCCAGCAGGATGAGCGTGCGCGGCACGGTCACCAACTCGGGCTGCGGCAACCAGTGGCGCTCGTCGAGCGTCCACAAGAGCGCGATGCAGGCGAGCGAGAGCGTCGTGGCCGAGATGGCGCCGCGCCGGCCGTTCAACAGCGCGCCGAGTACGACGTGGAAGCTGAAGGCGACGCTGACCGGGTTGCTGAGCCCGCCGGTCCACGCGAGCAGCCAGGAGAGGAACACCAGGTCGACCGCGGCGTGCAGGCCGAGCTCGCGCCAGCTCACCTCGCGGGCGCGCTTGGCGCGCGCCACCAGCGCCACGTTGACCAGCGCCATCACCACCACGCCGCCCGCCACGGCCGGCACGTGGACGAACTGCCAGTCGAGCAGCCATGCGAGCGCGATGGCGCCGAGCGTGCCCGCGAGCGCCCACCAGCGCAGGCGCGACAGCCAGCGCAGGCCCGAGGTGTTGGCGTCGACGTAGGCGTCCACGCGCGCAGCCTGCCGCGAGAGGGCGTGGTTGTCAGTGGGGGCTGGTGGCGAGGTAGGCGGCGACACGGCGCGCGGCGTCGGCCCGCAGATCGGCGTAGAACAACTGCACCTCGATGGGGTGGAAGTTGTCGCCGCCCATTACCCACAGCAGGATCGCGCTCGGGAGGTCGCGCGGCGGCAGCGGTTGCAGCTCGGTGACGACGAGGCGACCGCGTCGACAGCGGCTCTCGGCGAAGGACGGCAGCAGCGCCGGCCGCTCGGCGTCGAAGAAGAGCGCGCCGCCGTGGCGCGCGCGGGCCACCGGCTCCTCGGCGGCGGCGCCGAGCACGGGGTTGACGCACAGGTGCGGCTCGGCCGATGCGCTGGCGTCGAGCTCGAAGGCGGCGTCCTCGACGAAGTCCGGGCCGCGCGCGTTGAAGGTGACGACGCAGCCGGCCTGATCGCGCGCGCCGCATGCCGGTACGCCGCCGAGGTCGCTCGGCGACAACAGCGCGCCGAGCGGGTAGGCGGCCACCAGGCGCGCGCGCTCGGGGCCGGCGGCGATGCGCTCGCGCAGCAGGCGCGCGGCCAACGCCGCGCCTTGGCTGTGGCCGACCAGCAGGAACGGTCGCGCGCCGCCGCTGCGCCGCAGGAACTCGGTGAAGGCGGCGTCGACGTCGTGGTAGGCGACATCGATGGCGCGCGTCGCCGACGGTGACGACGAGGTGAACGCGGTGCCGCTCGCCTGCCGGTACGCGGGCGCATAGACGGCGCCGCTGC
Source organism: Deltaproteobacteria bacterium (assembly GCA_016177705.1). GTDB lineage: Bacteria > Myxococcota > UBA727 > UBA727 > VGSZ01 > JACOUT01. The sequence continues at coordinate 654,427 of JACOUT010000003.1, read as the reverse complement.
CGTTGAAGGCGCTCGCCTGGATCAGGGTGCCGCCGCGGATGCTGGCGGCGCGCACCTGCGCGTCGTCCCAGGGCGCGTTCCACGCTGCGGCGACGCTCGAGGTGGGGTGCAGGTAGAAGACGTCGACAGGTGGCGCGACCGCCGCGGGTAGCTCGGGCAGCGCCACGTCGGCCTCGTCGGCGGTGTCAGGCAGCGCGAGCCACGCCTGGTCGTTCGCGTAGTCGGGCGCCGGCGGCACCGCTGCCTCGTCGAACGGCATGCTCGGCGTCATCAGACGCAGCACCACCGTCGGCGCCGAGCGCACGAGCGCGGCCAGGCCGGCGCCCACCACGACGAGCACCAGCAGCAGGCGCAGCGGCCACCGCCGCGCAGCGCCGGCTCGCCGGCCGGCGTCCGTCACTGCACCTCCGCCGGGTCGAGGCGCACGACGCCGGCGCCGGTCATGGACGCCACCTGCAGCGCGATGAAATTGGCGGACAGCGCAACGCGGCTGATGCGCACCTCGTCGATGACGCCGTCGAGGCCGCGGCTGGCGTCGAAGGAGTTGCCGGCGATGGTGAGCCAGGAGCTCTCGCCCCACTCGGGGTCGCCGCTCATGGTGGTCGACGTGCCCGCCGCCGCGCCGTCGACGTACCAGCGCAGCTCGTTCGCGGACACGTCGCGGGTGACGGCGACGTGGTGCCAAGCGCCGACGGCGATGCCCGAGCTCGAGGAATAGAGCGCGCTGTCGCTGCCCACGCCGTACTCGAAGTAGTGGCCGAGCCGACCGCCGGCGCTGAGGCCGAAGTAATAGAGCGTGTTGTTGGCGGCCGTCTCGAGCGAGGTGCCGCCGAAGTAGACCATGGTGTTCGGGTAGCTGGTGCTGGTCAGCGACTCGGGGCGGACGAAGGCCTCGAGGGTCAGGTCGCCGCGCACGAAGAGCGCCGTCGGCGGCGCCGTGGTCTCGAGGTGATCGGCGGCCTCACCGTCGCGCGCGCGTCCGATCGCGCCCGCGACGTCGGCGGTGCCGACGTTCGTCAGCGTGCTGCCGCCAGCGGTGGAGTCCTGCAGCGAGGGCCCGAGGTGCCAGACCGCGTCATAGCGCCCGGACCAGACGCGCGTGCGATCGACGCCGCACGCCTGGCCGGCAGGCAGGCCCAGGTAGAGCCACACGACGCGCTCGGCGGGCGCCGCCGGCACCGCGGGCGCGCGCAGGAACACCGCGCTCTCGGCGCCGTCGTCGGTGTCGAGCTCGAAGTCGAGCACGGTCTCGTCGTCGACGTCGACGAAGCAGGCGCGGTCACCGAGCGAGCCGCCGGCCACCGTGCTGCTCGGCAGGCGCAGCAGCACCGGCACGTTGTTCACCGCCACGCCGGTCGGGTTGGTGAGGGCGATGGGGACGCGCGACGGCGCCGCGGCGTCCCACCAGCGCGTGCAGGCGCTCGAGCAGCCGTCGCGGTCGTCGGTGTTGCCGTCCTCGCACGCCTCGGTTGGGCCGAGCGCGCCGTCGCCGCAGACGTCACCTTCTCCCTCGCCCTCGCCCTCGCCCTCGCCCTCGCCCTCGCCCTCGCCCTCGCCCTCTCCCTCGCCCTCTCCTTCGCCCTCTCCTTCACCCTCTCCTTCACCCTCTCCTTCGCCCTCTCCTTCACCCTCTCCTTCACCCACTCCTTCGCCCTCTCCTTCGCCCTCGCCTTCGCCCTCGCCTTCGCCCTCGCCTTCGCCCTCGCCTTCGCCCTCGGCCGGCGACGTCGACTGGCACACGCCCTGGTCACACCAACCGGCACCGCAATCGGCGTCGACCTGGCACGAGAACGCCGCCTGCACCGCGCACGACAGGTGCGGTGCGATGGCCGCCAGGACGACGAGGGCCCGCAACCACTCGAGGCTAGCACCCGCGCTGCGCGACCTTCATGCCGAGCCGCGTCTACTTGGCGCTCAGATCGACGGTGCGCTCCACCGTGCGGCCGGCGGCGACGCGCAGCTCGGAGAACAAGCGCTCCTTGCCGTCGCGCCTGACCGCGAGCGCGTAGATGCCGGGCGGCAAGAGCGCGTCGGTGCCGGCCGGCACCGCCAGGAACGGCTCGCCGTCGGGCTTGCCGCCCTTGAGCTCGGTGTAGAAGCGCACCTCGGCCGGCACGGCCACGCCCGCCTCGAAGACCTGCACCACCGCGGTGCCGATGTCGAGGTCGAGCTTGAGGCCGAGGCGCGCGCCGGTGCGCAACGTGATCTGCTTCCTCGTCGTCACCTCGCCTTGCGACGCCGCCAGCGTCGCCACCACATAGTAGGTGCCGGGGGAGACCTCGAAGGATGCCGTGCCCTCCGGGCTGGTTCGGCGCTTCACCGAGGCCGCCTCGGCGCCAAACGGCACCAGCGCCACCTCGAGCGGCTGTGCTTGCTTGCCGACCGTGGTGACGACGTCGAGTCGCGCGGCGCCGAGCGCGATGGTCGGTGCTGCCGCCCCGCCCACGCTGACGCTCACCATCGCCTCGCCCGACAGCGCGGTGCCATCGTCGAGCGCGCGCTCGAGCAGGCGCGCCACCATGCGCACCTTGCCGGGCTGCAGCTTGAGCGTCTCGCCGGCGGCGACGGTATTGAACGGCGTGCTCGCACCGGGTGCATACAGGTCGATCTCGACCTTGTCGGTGACGGCCTTGCCGTCGACGAGCACGCGCGGCCGCGCCGTGCCCGTGCGGTGTGCCACCGCCTTGCTGGTGGTCTTGCCGGGGCTGATGACGACGCCGTGCGTGACCACTTCGCCGAAGTCGTGCGCGTCCTCGAGCTGCGTGACGAGGTCATAGCTGCCGGGCGGCGCCCGGCCCTTCTCGCCGGCGCGTAGCTCGACGAGCCGCGTCTTCTGCCCTGGCTGGCGCAGCGCCGCCACGCCGCCCACCTTCCTGCCGTTGTCGGTCAGCAGCACCACCAGCTCGCCGTCGGTGGTGTCGACCGTGACGTCGGTGCGCTTCTTGGTGCTCACCGTGGCGGCGGCGTTGCCGAGCACCTGGCGGCCACCGTCGTCGAGCTTGGCGATGACGCGCAGCCGGCCCGGCTCGACCGGCATGACCGCGCGCTCCTTGCCTTTGGCCACCTCGCGGCCGCGCTCATCGAGCACGGTGACCTCGGCAGACACCGGCGTGTCGAAGCGCACCACGTTGACCAAGAGGAAGCCGGGCGCGAAGGCGACCTTGGCCTTGACGTCGTCCTCCTTGACGACGAGCGGCACGGACCGCTTCACCGTGCCTTCGTCCGACGGGCAGGCCACCACCACGTCCCAAGCACCGCTCGCCAGCGAGAAGGGCTGGGTGGCATCAGGCACGCTGGTGGTCGTGGTGTCGGCGTCCTTGGCGAACACCTCGGCGGTGCAGCCGCCTTGCCATTTGACGTCGCCGCCCTTGGTCAGCTCGAGGGTGACCGTGGGATCGGTGGCGGCGAGGAGGAGGAGGAGCGGCAGCATGGCGCGAGCAGAGCGCGAAGGCGGCGCGCTGAAAAGGTGGCCGCGCGCCGGCGGCACGGCCGGGCGGTGATCAGAACGGTGGCGTCAGCACGCCGCGCTCGGTGATGAAGGAGGTGATGAGCGCGGGTGGCGTCACGTCGAAGGACGGGTTCCACACCGGCACGTCGACGGGCGCCAGCGGCGTGCCGCGCGCGCTGCGCACCTCGTCGGCGGCGCGCTCCTCGATGGGGATGTCGGCGCCGGTGGCGAGCGAGCGATCGAAGGTGGAGGAGGGCGCGGCCACGTGGAACGGCAGGCGCGCGGCCGCGCACACGGTGGCGAGCGTGCGCGTGCCAATCTTGTTGGCGGTGGAGCCGTCCCGCGCGATGCGATCGGCGCCCACCACCGCGCGCGTGACGCCGAGGCGCTCGACGGCGAACGCCGACATGCCGTCGGTGATCAGGGTGCAGGGGATGCCCTCGCGCAGGCACTCCCACGCGGTCAAGCGCGCGCCCTGCAACAGCGGGCGCGTCTCGAGCGCGATGACGCGCACGCGCTTGCCCAGCGCGCGGGCGCTCTTGACGACGCCGAGGCCGGTGCCCTGCCCGCAGGTGGCGAGCGCGCCGCTGTGGCAGATGGTGATGATGACGTCGCCGTCTTTGATGAGCGCGGCGCCGTGCGCGCCCATGGCCGCACAGGCGGCCTCGTCGGCGAGCACGTGCCGCTCGGCGGCGTCGACCACCGCGCCGAGCCGCTCGGCGGCGGGCGCCGTGCTCCAGGCGGCCTTCACCTCGTCGAGCGCGACGAACAGGTTCTTGGCGGTGGGGCGCGTCCTGCGCAAGCGTGCGTCGGCCACCGCGAGATCGAGGCCGGCGCGCGCCGCCAGCACCATGCCGAGCGCCGCGGCACCGCCGATGGCCGGCGCACCGCGCACCGCCAAGGTCTCGATGGCGACCGCCACGTCCTCGACGTCCGTGAAGACGTGCCAGCGCTCCTCGTGCGGCAGCAGGCGCTGATCGATCAGGTGCAGGCCGCGCGCGTCGAGGAAGAAGGGCCGCAGGCCGTCGCGCACCAGGATCGAGCGTTTCGGATCGTTCACGTGCGCGCCTCGATGGGGCTCACAGCGTCGAGTCGTCGACGCGCGCGCCGCCCGGCTCGAAGGTGCCGAGCTCGCCGCCGTCGGGCGACAGCAGCTTGATCTGCTGGTAGCTCTCGTCGAGCACGATGGTGGCCTTGGCGGGGAAGGCGACCCCGTCGACCGGCTTCTTCAGCTCGAGCTCGTAGGTGCCCGCCGCCGCCTGCTTCCACACGAGCTGGCCGGCCTTCTGCACCTTCTTGCCCTTGCAGCTCTCGGCCACCGCGAGCGCCGCCGTGCCGCCCTCCTTGCCACCGCCCTTGCCGGCCGCCTTGAAGACCAGCGTCAACCAGGGCCGGGTGCAGGTGGCGCCCTGCAGCGTCCAGGTTGCTTTGCGCTCGAGCAGGCGCGTCGGCACGTCCATCGAGGAGACCTTGGGCAGGCCGAGCAGCTCGCGCACCTCGGGCTCGCCGATCCATGCGTCGAACGCGGCGTCGCTCTTGGCCTGCGCGAGCAGCTTCTTGGCGGCGGCGTCCTTCTCTCCCTGCTCCTTCAACCAGGTCAGGTTCTCGATCATGGCGCTGCGCCCCACGCCGCCCTGCGCCTCGGCAGCGGCGCGCAGGTAGCGCGCGGGCGGCCAGCTCGGGTCGGCGGTGATCGCCTCTTCGAGCTTCTTGCCCGCCCCCGACCAGTCGCGCTTCTTGTACAGCGCCATGCCGGCGGCGTGCGCGCGCTCGGCGACCTTGTGGCCGGCGGCGCCGCCGACCAACAGCTTGCTGACGTCGACCACGAACAGCCAGCGCGGCGCGCTCTTGTCGCCTTTGGCGGGCTTGTCGAGCTCCACCGTGACCGCGAGCTGCTTGCCGTCGACGCGCCATTGGGCGTCGGCGATCTTGAGCGCGGCGTCGCTCGGCACCTCGGCCACCTGCTCCTTCTTGCTGCCCTCTTTGCCCGCCGGGCCATCGAGCACCACCACCGCGCTCTTGCCCTCGCCCTTCTCGAGCTTGACCTCGAGGCCGAACGGGCTCTTCTTGTCGACCTTGGCGCCCTTGAGATCGGCCTTAGCGTAGTCGAGCGCCGGCTTGGTGCCGACCTGCGCGGGCAGCTCGCCGCACGCGGAACCGGGCCCGATCGAGACGCCCTCGGGCCAGCCGGCGGGCACGTCGTTCACGTCCTCGCGACAGACGCGCACCAACGTGCCCGCGCCGCTCTCGACGGTCTGATACGAGAACCCGCCGCTCGCATGCCAGCCGAGGAAGGTCTGGCGGTCGGCATGCGCGGTGGAGCTGAGCGAAGCGACGAGCAGGAACGCGAAGGCGACGAGGGCGAAGCGCATGGCGCGCATTAGCGCGTTTCGCCTGCCCCACTCAACGTCTAGAGTGCCGCGCCATGCTGCACCTCACGCTCCTGTTGGCGCTCGCCGTCGAACCCGCTGCCCCCGCCGTCGCGCCCGGCACGCTCACGCTCGAGCGCGTCTTCGCCGACCCACCGCTCGGCGGCAGGCCGCCCACCGGCGTCACCATCTCGCCTGACGGCAAGCTCGTCGCCTTCCTACGTCCAAACGAGGCCGACAGCGACGTGCTCGACCTGTGGGGCGCCGACTTGCCGAGCGGCGCGCCACGCCTGTTGGTCGCCACCGCCGACCTGCTCGGTGGCAAGGAGCAGAAGCTGACCGAGGCCGAGCGCATGGCGCTCGAGCGCAAGCGCATCAGCAAGCGCGGCATCACCTCCTACTTGTGGTGCGGCAAGAAGGCACCGGCGCTGGTGTTCCCCTTCTCCGGCGATCTCTACCTGGCGCGTCTCGGTGCCGGCGCGCCCGAGGTGCTGCGCCTGACCACCGACGAGGGCGTGCCGGAGATGGACCCGGTATGTGACGACGCCGGCGCGCAGATCGCCACGGTGAAGAAGGGCGACGTCGTCGTCATCGACGTCACGACCAAGAAGGCGCACCAGCTCACGCGCGGCGCCGGCCCGACACGCACCTTCGGTCTCGCCGAGTTCATCGCCGCCGAAGAGATGGGCCGGACCGAAGGCATGTGGTGGTCGCCCGACGGCACGCGGATGGTGGTGTTCGAGGTCGACGAGAGCACGGTCGGCGTCAAGACCCGCGCGCGCATCTTCGCCGACCGCACCGAGATGGAGCAGCAGCGCTACCCCGCCGCAGGCGAGAAGAACGCGGTGGTCACCGCTTGGCTCGTCGAGGTGAAGACCGGCAAGAAGACGCGGCTGCAGGTGCCCGCCGCCGACGGTTACCTGCCGCGTGCGGGCTTCTTCCCCGATGGCGCGCTCTGGATAGAGTGGCAGAGCCGCGACCAGACGGTGCTCAAGCTCTTCGAGGGCAACGCGCGCGGCGTGCTGCGCCAGATCCTGGAGGAGACCGACCCTCAATGGGTGGAGCTGCACGACGACCTCGAGCCGCTCGCCGACGGCAAACGTCTCGTGTGGTCGACGGAGCAGAGCGGGCATCGGCAGCTCGTCGTGGTCGACCGCGCGAGCGGCGCCAGGAGTGCGCTCACCGCGGAGCCCGAGCCGGTCGACGAGCTGTGCGGCGTCGACGAAGAGCGCGGTGTGGTGTTCTTCACGGCGCGCCGCGACCGCGGGCGCGAGCGACACCTGTTCGCGCAGCCGCTCGCCGGCGGCCCGGCAGTGCAACTAACGCGCGAGCGCGGCTTCCATGCCGCCGTCGTCGACGACACCGGGCGCTTCTTCGTACACACGTTCTCGGACTTCGGGCGCCCGCCCATGGTCGATGTCCGCGACGCGTCTGGTACCACCGTGCAGCACCTCGACGACAACCCGGCCACGGAGCTCTTCTCCCTGACGCGCTCGACGCCGCAGTGGCTCGACGTCAAGGCGGACGACGGCACGCTGTTGAACGCGGTGCTGTTGCCGCCGACACGCCAGAAGCCGGGCGTGAAGTACCCGGTGATCGCCGACATCTACGGCGGCCCCACTGGTGCCGACGCCGGGCGCTTCTGGCAGAGGAGCTACCTGCTGTGGACGTTCTGGAATCAGCAGGGCTACGGCGTGTTGCTGCTCGACGTGCGGGGGTCCTCCGGGCGTGATCGCGCCTTCGGTCGCGCGCACTACCGCAAGATGGGCGTCACCGAGGTGGCCGACACCTTCGCGGCCGCGCGACAGCTCGACCGGGTGCCGTGGGTGGACGTGAAGCGCCTCGGCCTGTTCGGCTGGTCCTATGGCGGCTTCTTGGCCGCGCGTGCCGCGCTCGACGGTGCGTCACCGTTCTCGGCGCACGCGGCAGTCGCGCCCGTCGTCGACTTCGCGCTCTACGACACGCACTACACCGAGCGCTACCTCGGCATGCCCGAGGGCGGCAAGGCGCCGGCCTACGTGCAGACCGATCTGACGGTGCGCGCCAAGTTGCTGAACCGTCCGCTCCTGCTCGTGCACGGCACCGCCGATGACAACGTGCTGTTCGAGAACACGCTGCAGCTCACCGAGGCGCTGCAGCAGCAAGGCAAGCTGTTCTCGCTGATGATCTACCCCGGCAAGGCGCACGGCATCGCCGGCAAAGAGGCGCAGTTGCACGTGTTCAAGACCATCACCGCCTTCTTCGACCAGCACCTTCGTCCGCGCAACTGACGTTCCGCCGACGGGAAAAACGAACGGCGGCCGTCGAGGCCGCCGTTCGCTCATGCGCAGATCAAAAAAGATGGGCTAGCGGAGCAGCGTGACGCGGGTGCTCGCCTCGCGAAACGTGGCGAGGCGCTCGCCGGTCGAGGCGTCGTGATCGTGCCAGATGCCGGTGGCGCTGATCTCGAGCTCGTCGGGCTGCTCGCCCTGCTCGACGTCGACGTTCACCTCGTCGGCCGGCATGTCGTACTCGTCATAGACGTCGACCTCCTGGCCGACACAGCCGAGCATGGTCACGTTGACCGCGTCGCTCGCGTAGGACTCGAGCGAGAAGCTGCCGTGGAAGCCGGCGCGCAGCACGGTGCCGGGGCCGACGATGGAGAGCAGGGTCATGGTGGCGCGATCTTGCAGCTCGACCACGGTCTCGACGCTGGCGTACTCGCCGTCGTCGAACGCCATCATCTCGCTGGCGTCGTGGTTCAAGCCGGTGACCGGGCCGATGTCGCCGCGAATGTGGCCGTCGATGGCGCCACGCACGGCCGCGTAGTCGCCGCGCACCTGCAGCGCGGGCTCGACCTCGGGAGTGTTGGTGTACGACCGCTCCTGCAAGCAGCCCGTCGTGAGCGCTGCCGCCATGGCCGTACCAGCAAGCGTGATTGCGATTCGGTTTCTGCGCATGTGCCGCCTTCTTTCTCTTGGCGCGGTTCGCTGTCCCGCCCTCACGGTCCCGTCCTCACTGGCGTGTCGTCGACGATGATTCATCAGCGACACCGTGATCTGTTGTGTTCACGCTAGCATCGACCCAAGCGCGCTCAGACTTTACTGTCGAGCCTGAGACACTCATGTCAGCGCTGTCAGTCAGCGACGCGTGTCAGATCGACGTACCTTTCACACACCGACCTACGAGGGAGCGTGTTCATGTGGCAACCCGATCGTTCGCTCGTGCAGTTGCGACCTGTCGACGACAGCGACGTCGATGACATCCTGTCCTGGGTCAACGACAAGTCCGTCATCGGCAACCTCGCCGCCTTCGCCGGCAAGCCTTTGTCGCGCGAGGATGAGCTGACGTGGGTACGGAAGGTGCGCACAAGCACCGACGAGCGCGTCTTCACTGTGACCGATGCACGAGAGGGCCGCTATCTCGGTCAGGTCGGTCTGCACCAGATCTTTTGGCGATCACGCGTGGGGCGCGCGGCGGCGATCATTGCGAGCAAGGACGATCACGGCAAAGGCTACGGCTCGGCGGCCATCGGCGCGCTGCTCGACGTCGCCTTTCACGAGCTGGAGCTGCACAAGGTGTGGTTGATGGTGTTTCGCACCAACGAGCGGTCACTGCGCACTTGGCGGCGGCTCGGCTTCGTCGACGAGGGCATCTTGCGCGACGAGTACTTCCATGAGGGCGGCTGGCACGACATGGTGCGCCTCGGGCTGTTGCGTCACGAGTGGCGCTGAACTCGACGGCGTCGCAGCGTCACCCACGCGAGCACGAGCGCGCCCGCCACGATGGCCAGGTCGGCGACGTTGAACACGCCGGTGCGCACATCGAGCGGCCCGAGCTGCACGCCGAGCTGCGCGAAGTCGACGACGCGGCCACCGGGCCGCGCCACGCGATCGATCAGGTTGCCGGCGCCGCCGGCGATCAAGAGCGAGAGCCCGAGCGTGAACGGGCGCGTGGTCTCCTTCCAGAGCAGCGCCGCGGTCATGGCCGCGAGCATGAGCGCGACGCCGACGGCGAGCAGCGCGGTGCGTAGCCCGTCCGGCAGGGCGCGGCCGAGGCCGAGGAAGGCGCCGGGGTTCTCGGCGTAGACCAGCCGAGCCAACAGCGGCGCTACGTCGAGCGAGAGCGCGGGCCCGCCCTTCAGGTGCGTGACCGCGAGCGCCTTCGAGGCCTGGTCGCAGGCGATGCAGGGGACGAGCACGACGAGGAGGAGCAGGAGACGCGCGCGCATCCCGCCTCAACCGGCGCGCGGTCGCCGGCATTCCTGCGGCACGTTACGGCGAGGTCGACGTCGCGGGCTCGCCCGCGAGCACCCGCTGCGCGTCGGCGAGCAGCGGCAGCGAGCGAAGGCGCACACCGGTGGCGGCGAAAAACGCGTTGGCGAGCGCCGGGGCCAACGGCGGCACCGCCAGCTCGCCCACGCCGGTCGGGCGCTCGTCGCTCGCCACGATGTGCGTCTCGACCGTCGGCGCCTCGTGCATGCGCAGCATCGGGTAGTCGTGGAAGTTGCTTTGGCGCACCTTGCCTTGGTCGAGGTCGATGTGCTGCGATAGCGCGGCCGACAAGCCGAAGATGACGCCGCTCTCCATCTGCGCCGCCACCAGGTCGGGGTTGACCACGCGCCCGCAGTCGATGGCGCAGACCACGCGGTGCACGCGCAGCCCGTCGGCGACCGAGATCTCGACCGCCTGCGCGCACCAGCTCCCAAAGCAGTGGTGCTGCGCGAGGCCGCGAAAACGACCCGGCGCCGGCGGCTCGTGCCAGCCGATGGCGCGGGCGGCGGTCTCGAGCACGGCGAGGTTGCGCGGGTGGTCGACGAGGAGCGCGCGGCGCAGCGCCAGCGGATCGCGGCCGCCGGCGTGCGCCAGCTCGTCGACGAAGCTCTCGACCACGAAGGCGTTGATCGAGTGGCCCACCGAACGCCAGGCGGTCACCGGCACACCGCAGTCGTGCAGCGCGATCTCCAGGCGCCGGTGCGGCAGCGCATAGGGCAGCTCCGCCGCCCCTTCGACGGCGGTGGGATCGATGACGTGCCCCTCGAGGAACGCGCGCCCCACGCCCTCGCCGACCAGCTCGAGGATGGGCTGCGGCACTGCGTGCAGCGACATCGCGCCCACCAGGTCGGCGAAGGAGGCGACCAGCGACTGCGTCACCAGGCGATGGCGCCAGGCGATGGGCGCGCCGCTCTCGTCGACGCCGCCCTCCACGAGCGCCAGCGCCGCCGGACGGTACTGGCCGTGGCGCAGGTCGTCCTCGCGTGACCACACCACCTTGACCGGCGCCTTCAGCCGAAGCGAGACCTCGACCGCCTCAGCGGCGAAGTCGGGCAGGGCGCGTCGGCCGAAGCCGCCGCCGAGCAGCGTCGAGTGCACCTCGACCTTGTGATTGGGCATGCCGGTGATGCGCGCGGCCACCGCCTGCACCACGGCCGGCGCCTGCGTGCCCACCCAGACGCGCACGCGCTCGGGCTCGACGTGGGCGGTGGCGTTGAGCGGCTCCATCGGCGCGTGGGCGAGGAACGGCACCTGGTAGACGGCGCGCACGCGCGTCTTGCTGTGCGCGAGCGCGGTGTCGACGTCGCCGTGGCTCGTCACTACCTGCGCCGGCCGCTCCAACAGCGCGAGCCGCTCGTCCTTGAGCGCGTCCGTCGACAGACCGGCGAGCGGCCCGGGCTGCCACTCGACGTCGACCAGCGCGGCCGCCTTGCGCGCGTGCCAATAGCCGTCGGCGACGACCGCGACGCCCTGGGGGATCGCCACCACGTCGCGCACACCCGGCGCGGCGAGCGCGCGCGCAGCGTCATAGCGGAGAACACTGCCGCGCAAGGTGGGCGGGCGCAGCACCACCGCCGTCAGCAGGCCGTGCTGTTTGACGTCCATGCCGTAGACGGCGCTGCCGTCGGTCTTGGCGGCAGCGTCGAGCCGTCGCGGCGACGTGCCGATCACGGTCCACGCGCTCGGCTCCTTGAGCGGCACGTGGTGCACCCACTCGCGCGTCGCCGCCGACGCGACCTCGCCGTAGCGCAGGCGCCCCTTGGCGGCGTGCACGAGCGCGCCATCGGCGGCGGTGACCTCATCGAGCGCCACGCCCCAGCGCCGGGCGGCGGCGCGACGCAACAGCTCGCGCGCGGTGGCGCCGGCCTGGCGCAGCACGTCGAACTGCGACGTGGTGGAGGTGCTGCCGCCGGTGACCTGCACGCCGAAGCGATCGAAGTCCGCCGGCGCCAGCTCGACCACCACACGGGCCGGCGCCACCGCCAGCTCCTCACAGAGGAGCTGCACGTGCGAGGTCAGCACTCCTTGACCCATCTCGGCGCGATCGAGCAGGAAGGTGATGGTGTCGTCGGGCGCCACGCGCAGCCACGCGTTCGGGTGGAAGCCGCCGCCGAGCGCCTGCGCGCCCTGCACGTGAGCGCAGCCGTCGAGCAGCAGGCCGACCGCCAGCCCACCGCCGGCGACGCTCGCCACTTTGAGGAAGGAGCGACGCGAGAGCCGCGCGTCGCCGTTGCGGGGCAGTGCCGCGTCGTTCACGGCTCGCCGCCTTTGCTCACGTCGCTGCGCGCGCTCAAGGCCGCCGCCTGCACCGCGCGCTTGATGCGCTGGTAGGTGCCGCAGCGACAGAGGTTGCCGGCCAGGTGGCGCGTGATCTCGTCGTCGGTGGGGCTCGGCGTGCGCGCCAACAGCGCCGCGGCCGCCATGATCTGACCGGACTGACACCAGCCACACTGCGACACGTTCTCGTCGATCCACGCTTGCTGCAGCGGGTGCCGCTCGCCTGCCGGGCCCGCCAGGCCCTCGATGGTCGTCACCGCGCGCCCCTCGACGGCGGCGACGGGCAGCACGCACGAGCGCACCGCCTGGCCGTCGAGGTGCACGGTGCAGGCGCCGCACAGCGACATGCCGCAGCCGAACTTGGTGCCGGTCAGGCCGAGCGCGTCGCGCAGCACCCACAGGAGCGGCGTGTCGGCGTCGACGTCGACCTCGCGAGCGACGCCGTTGAGGGTGAAGCGGGCCATGGGCGCGACTATCGCCCCCAGCGCCGCCCGTGTCACGAGCGCCCTGCCGCTACTGCTCGCAGACGCTCGGCAGTGCCGCGTCGCAGAACAGGTCGTTCCACAGGCCGTCGGGCCGGGCCTCGACGCAGTCTTCGCCGGCGCCGTAGTCGTTTGGCTCACCCGCGGCGAACGCGTCGAACGACAGCGCGCCGCCGTCGGCCCAGACGAACTCGCCCTCTTGCGCCGAGTCGTCGAGCCCGATCCAGGCGTCGACCATGCCGATCACCTCGACCGACGCCTGGTACACCTGATCCCACTCGCCCGCGGTGTCGACCACGGCGAGCGTGCCGCCGCGCGCGGCGCAGTTGGCGGCGGCGCCCGCGAAGGGGCGCGGCGCCCGGCAAAACGAGTAGCTGCCGGCGCCCACCACGCGATCGACGCAGTCGGGGCAGCCACCGCCGTCGTCGACCTGCTGATTGCAGTCGTTGTCGATGCCATCGGCCGTGCCGCTCGGGCAGGTGTCGTCGCCGCCGACGAAGCGCAGCGGCTCGCTCTCGTCGCAGTCGAGCGCGCACGCCATGCCGTCGCCGTCGACGTCCGCGCTCGGGTCGGCCTGACAGGCCAGCTCGCTGCGTACTTCCAGCACGCGCGCGTCGAGGAAGGCGAGCGCAGCGTCGGCCAACGCCGACAGGTCGCTCGTCGGCGCGCGCGGGTCGGCGTCGGCGAGCGGCTGCAAGCGCGCGGCGAGCGCGGGCAGCTCGTCATGGAAGTCGCGCGCCTCCACCGCATCGGCGACGCGGCCGAGCGCGGCGCCGTAGGCCTGCAGGCAGGGCGGATCGGCGCGGCAGCGCTGCAACAAGACGCCGGCGCCGTCATAGAGCGGCCAGGGGTAGTCGAAGGTCTGGTCGGCGCCCCAGGGCAATAACGTCCAGCGGTCGGCGTCGTCGACGTGGAGGAAGTAGTTGTTGCGTGTGGGCGCGTAGCCGTCCCAATGGCCGATGACGACCTCGGTGGCCATGGCGGCGAGCACCTCGTCCCAGTCGAGCATGCCGGCGAGCGCGGCGTAGCCGCCGACCAGCGGCGCCGCGGCCACGGCGTCGATGAGCGCGATGAGCGGCGCCCGATCGACCCCGTCGTCGAGGTCGAAGCCGTCGGCCGTGCCGGGGAACAGATCCTGGCCGTACTCGCCCTCGTAGAGACCCTGCGTGCCCTGCGGCCAATGGTTGTCGAGGAAGGGATCGTCGCGATCCTCCACCAACGCGTACAGGCCGTAGTCCTCGTCGTTGACCACGAGCTGCGCGTAGCCGGTGCGCGGTGCCGGCACGCCCGCCTCGCGGAACAGCTCGTAGGCGAGCCACTCGTGGGTGCGCGAGGGGTCCTGCACGTGGTTGTTGAGGTTGAGCTTCTCGATGCGGCGCCAGCGCTGGCCGGGGACGACGCGGTTCAGGTCGACCTTGAAGGCGCTCTTGTCGCCGCACGAAAACGGACAGCCCCGGAAGCTGCCGAGCTTGCCCTTGATGCGGATGCCGACCTCGAGCGGAGCATCGACCACGGGCGCGCCGCCCTCGTCGACGGTGGCCTGGAAGGTGGCGCGCACGTACTGGTAGGGCGCCGCCTCGAGCGCCGCCTGCTCCGCGGGCGCGACGGTCAAGCGGATGACGACGGGCGCGGTCGCCGTGGTGAACACGGTCTCGGAGGCGTCGAGCCACGGGCGGTTGGGTGCGGCCGGCGTCGGCGTCGTGAGCGCGGGCGCACCGGTGCCGTCGGGCAGGTGGCCCCACCCCTGGTCCGAGGCGGTCGCCGGCGCTGCCAGTGCGTCGATGGGGACGCCGCCGGCGTCGCGCAGCTCGATGGTGGAGCCGCGGCAGTCGAGCGGGAACGGCAGCGGCACATCGAGGAAGCCGCTCGGCGCCAGCGTGCCGGCGAGCAGCGCCGGGGCGCTCGTCGTCGAAGCCATGTCGAGGATGGTGAAGCCAGTGAGCGCGATCGGCGCCGCCCCGAGGTTAAAAAGCTCGACGGTGTCGTCGCCGCAGCGCAGCTCGTTGATCGCGATCGCGGCAGGCTCGCCCTCGCCCTCGCCCTCGCCCTCTCCCTCGCCTTCACCCTCGCCCTCGCCCTCGCCTTCACCTTCGCCTTCGCCCTCACCGGCGATCGGAGGCGGGCAGGCCGTGGCAAAGAGCGTCGCGCACAACAGCAGCAACACGCGCATGACGCCGACTGTAACGCGCCGGCGGTGCCGTCACCGTGCGACCGCCGCGCGGGTGCTCAAAGAGAGACGGCCCGCCGGCAGTACCGACGGGCCGTCGCGTCACCCAGCGGCGATCACGCGCAGGGGTAGATGAAGCCCGACTCGGTCAGGATGGGCGCGCACTCGTCGCCGGCGTCGCCGCCGGTACCGGTGCCCGTGCCATCGCCCGTGCCGGTACCCGTGCCGTCGCCCGTGCCATCGCCCGTGCCGGTACCCGTGCCGTCGCCCGTGCCGGTGCCCGTGCCGTCGCCGGTACCCGTGCCGTCACCGGTGCCCGTGCCATCGCCGGCGCCCGTGCCGTCGCCGCCAGCGTCACCGCCGGTCGTCGGCGTGCAGCCTTCGGTGCCGGGCGGGCACTCGCCAGTGCCGCCGCCGTCGTCACCGCCGCCGTCGTCGCCGCCCGCGCCGTCGTCGCCGCCCGCGCCGTCGTCACCGCCCGCGCCGTCGTCGCCATCGCAGAGGTCAGCCGGCACGCTGCCGTAGTCGGTGCGGTGGATGGTGGGGCGCAAGATCAGATCGGGGTGATCGCCGTGCCCGTGGATCAGGATCGACTTCTCGAGGTCGACGATGGCGACCGCGGTGCCGAGCTCACAGTCGCCGAGGTCGAAGGGCCCCTTGAGCTTGACGCCGGTCTGCAGGCCGGACGGGACCGTGAGCGGGCTGGTCGCGCCGCCGTCGTCGACGGCGTTCGAGACGCCGTCGTCGGCGACGTACAGGCGGATCTGGGTGATGCGCCCCGCCGGCAGGTTGGCGAAGCCGAGCTGCTCCGCGTGATCTTGCAGGCGCAGCAGATCGACCAACGCGGGCTGGTCGCTGACCATCACCCAGCCACCGCCGGCCGCGTGCGCCGCCACGCCGGCGACGCTGACGTTGATCGACGCCATGTCGAGCACGCGGTTGCCGCCGCCGCCATGGCCGGCCTGGGCCCGTGCCTGTACGGAGAGGCCGGCCTTGAGGGTGCCCGGCTGGCCGGCGCCGAGGTCGGCCGACGGCGCGCAGCCGGCGACGGCGAGGGCCGCCGCGACGAGCGAGAGTGAGGGGACGTGACGCATCTGAAGACCTCCGTGCCGGCAGTCACAGCAAGCGCCGATCCAACCGGTCCCATCGGGACCTGACAATCCCCGAGCGCGCCAGGGCGCGCCTCTGCTAGACCTGTCGGCCGATGGGCCGACCACCGGCCGTGTCCGGGACGTTCCCCGTGAGTGTCCCGGACGTTTTGCGGGAGCACCGTGCTCGAAGACGATCCGACAGCCGAGCCAGCGACCGTCGCCGGGCCCATCGCCACCACGGCCACCTTGCGGCTGGTGTGGAGCGGTGAGCACGCGCGTTTGCAGGACTTCCCCGTCGAGGCGCGGTGTGCGGCCGGGCGCTCGGCCTCCGGCGCCGACGACATCAAGCTCGAGGCCGACGCGCGCGTCTCGCGCCAACACGCGGTGCTGGTGGTGGAGAAAGGCCGGCTGCGGCTCGAGAACCTGAGCCAGCGCGGCTGCTTCGTGAACGGCACGCTGGTCGAGGGCGCGTGCACGCTCTACGACGGCGACGTGGTGCGCATGGGCGACAGCTTCCTGGTCGCGCGCCACCTGCCCGACAACCTGCGCGACGTCGAGCTGTCGGGCATCCTCGGGCGCTCGCCCTCGATCGTGCAATTGCGCGGCTTGCTGCGCGTGGTCGGGCCCACCAAGGCGAGCGTGATGCTGCTCGGCGAGACCGGCTCGGGCAAAGAGGTGGCGGCGCGCGCGTTGCACGAGGAGAGCGGGCGGCGCGGGCCCTTTGTTGCCGTCAATTGCGCGGCCATCCCCGAGAACCTGGCCGAGAGCCAGTTGTTCGGTCACAAGGCTGGCTCGTTCACCGGCGCGCAGAAGGACCACGCCGGCTACTTCCGCCAGGCCGACGGCGGCACGCTGTTCCTGGACGAGGTGGGCGAGCTGCCGCTCACGTTGCAGCCGAAGCTGTTGCGCGTGCTCGACGAGGGGCAGGTGTTCGCGGTCGGCGCCACCGTCGGCGTCCCCGTCGACGTGCGCGTGGTCGCGGCCACCAACCGTCACATCGCCAAGGAGGTGGAGCAGGGTGCCTTCCGCGGCGACGTGTTCGCGCGCCTGGCCGAGATCACCATCTCGCTGCCACCGCTACGCGCGCGCAAGGAGGACGTGCTGCTGTTGCTGACGCGCGCGCTCCCCGACGGCGTGACCTTGTCGGCGGCGCTGGTGAACGCGCTGTTGCTGCACGACTGGCCGTTCAACGTGCGCGAGCTGATGAAGATCGCGACCGAGCTCGAGGTCAAGGCGCAGGGGAGGAAGCTCCTCGACGTCGACCTGCTCGAGGGCCGCGTGCTCGGGCCGCGTCCGTCCGGCGCGGCCGCGCCAGGCTCGACGACGGAGCTGCCGCGCACCGGCACGCCGCGCACCGCGACGCCGCCGCCGCGCCTGGCGTCGCCCAAGCGCGAGGAGCCGGCGCCGACCAAGGAGGAGCTCGAGCGCCTGCTCGCCGCCCACCACGGCAAGGTGAGCGACGTGGCACGCGCCACCGGGCGCTCGCGCACGCAGGTCTACCGGTGGCTCGAGCAGCACCGCTTCGATCTCAAACAGTTCCGCGGCTAAGGGCGCGTCACAGCGAGACTTCGTCGGGCTCGGGCCGCATGGCCGCCGGCAAGGGCGCGCCCCAAAGGCGCTCGACGCAGCCCTCGCGCGCGCGCACCGCCACCGAGCGCCGCTCCTCACCATCGGCGCGACGCAGCGTGACGTCGACGCGGAAGTAGGGCTCGGCGCCCACCCAGGCGGGCTCCACGTGGTCCACGCTGTAGCCGTCGATGACGCCGATCGCGGTCACCGCGCGCCCCTGCCCCGCCTCACTGGTGTCGCACAACCCCTCGGGCGCGGTCTTGGCCGTGGCCGCATCGAGCAGCGTGCGCACCACGGCCTCGGCGGCGGGCGCGGAGGCGGCGCGCAGCGTGGGCGCGGGCGCGACCGGCTGGCAGGACGACAGGCCGAGCGCAAACAGCGACGGGCCAAGCAGCGAGCAAAGCTGGCCAGGCACACGCGCCCTGTGCCAAGTTGCACGTTGGCAGCGACCGCTCCCACCGGTTTCCATCGAGGCGCGCATGGCGAAGAGCCCGCTCAAAGACAAGGACTTCATCCCCGACGACGAGTCGCTCAAGAAGATCCTCGGCTCGAGGTTCCCACGTTACCAGGAATGCCTCGAGGAGCTGAAGAAGAGGAACCTCTACCCCGAGATGTACTGGTACGGCCCCTCGTCGGGTTGGGCGCCGCGCTTCTGCATCGGCGAGGTGACGGTCTGCGGCATCTACCTGGCGCAGAACCCGCTGATGGGGCTGGTCGGCGTCGGCGACAAGGTGGGCGCCTACCTCGACCGCGATCAGCTCCTGTCGCAACGCGCGCGCGCGCTCTACGAGATGACGCCGAAGAAGGGCCCGCTGCGCTGGATCGAGGCGCAGCTCGCCACCCGCAGCGATCTCGAGGCGTTCCTGTCGCTCGTCGACGGCAAGCTGCGCGCGCTCGCCGAGGAGGGTGTGCGCCCGACCGACGGCCCGCCGCCGCCGCGCATGCGCAGGAAAGACCCGGGGCCGAAGAAGGAGCCCGGCAAGCCGGGGCGCAAGCCGACCAAGCTGCCCAAGCCCAAGGACAAGCCGATCCAGGTGGGGCCCTCGGCCAAGCTGACGGCGGCGGTCTTGGTGGCGGCCGGGCGGGGCTAGACGCCGGTCCCGAGCTGCTCAGCGCAGCCACTGCGCGACGGCGAAGAACACCACCGCGAAGCCCGCGACCACGGTGGCGCGCAGCGCCGTGCGCAGCGCCACCACGCGCGGCCGCCCGCGCGTGACGTGCACCGGCTCGATGACCAGGCGCGGGCCGCGCTCACGCTTGGCGATCAACGAGACCTCGTCGCCGGCAAAGAGCGCGCTCTCGACCACGGTGACGTCGCGCTGGTGACACCAGGCGGCCGCCGGCACGTGCAGGCGCGCGCTCAAGAGCGCGTCGAGCGTCGTAGTCAGCTTGACGAGCGGCTGGCTGTGCGCCTTGACCTCGGAGAGCGGGATGGCCTTGCCCTGCACGCTGACGCGCACGCGGCCGGTGCCGTCGTCGACCCAGAAGGGGCGCGCGTCGTGCAGCACCACCAGGTCGGCGAGGCCGTCCTTGGTCTGGCCCGCCTTGGCCGGCGCGCGCGAGACCACGAGCTGCCACTGCGCGCAGCTCTTGCCCGAGAGCGGCGCGGTGATCGGCGTCTCGAGGTGCACGCGGCCGCGCACGTCGACCACGCCGGCGTCGGTCTGGCCGAGCGAACCTGCCGCGGTGCGGCGCGCGCGCCAGAGCACGAGCGCGTGGCGCAGGTCGGCGAGCGCGCCGAGCAAGAGCGCGCCGCCGAGCAGCACGCAGCCGAGCACCAGGGCGGCGACCAGCAGGTGCATCACGCGCTCTTCTTCTCGGCCGCGCCGTCACCGACGGCAGCGGCGCCGAGCACGCGCGCGGCGGTGGGGTGCGTGAGCAGCGCCTGCCACGCGGGCAGCTCGAGCCAGGCGGCGCGGCGCACGCTCGCGTGGTCCCACACCAAACGCACGATCTCGCGGCCGGCGCGCGTGCGGCGCTCGACGGCGACCGCGACGTTAGCGCGCTCGGCGTCCTCGAGCTCGGCGACCAGCGCGCGCAGGCGGCGGTAGAGGGCGTAGCCGCGCTTGGTGTGCGGCTCCTGGAAGGCCGCGAAGTGCTTGTTGCGCGAGACGGGTGGCTCGCTCACGAGCAGGCGCGCGGCGATCTGAGCGGGCGTGCCGTCCATCGCGCAAGCCTAGCGACTCGCGCCTGGGCGCGTCACTTCGGCACGATGTCCATCGCGCCGTCGAGCTCAGCCGCCACCTGCTCCTTGGAGAGCATGAGCACCCGCGGCTCGCCCTTCGACCACAACGGATACTGATCCTCGAGGTGCCGGTGGCCGAAGTGCCCGCTCTGCCCCGAGTCGTTGACCATGCGCACTGTCGGCGGATCGGTCATCTCCGCGATCAGGCGCAGTCCCGCGCCGTTGGTGACGCGGAAGTGTTTCGCAGGATCACCGCGCTCGGCGCGCGGCGTGTTGCTCTGCCCTGCCTCCTCGCGCGCCGCGGTCTCGAACAGGAAGCCGATCACGGGCGCCGACGACAGCGGGCCGCGCAGCGACATGGTGTGGCCCCGGCCCCAGCGCCAGTCGGCCTTGCCGCCGCCGAAGTCGGCCACCACGGCGTCGAGCGCGGGCTTGAGCGCGCGTGTGACGAAGACGTCGAGGCCGTCGTGCGACTCGGTGCTCGGATCGTCGAACAGCGCGGTGGCGCCGCTGTCATGCTCGTCCTGGATGAGCTGGAACAGCGCCATCTGCACGAAGCTCTCACCCGACAGGTCGCTCGCCAGGGAGGCATCGAGCGCATCGACGTGCGCGCCGAGTACCGCCAGGAACAGCTCGTGGCGCAGGCGCGCGTAGGGCGCCGCGATGGCGTCGACCGCATAGACGCCGTCGAACTCGCCCACCGCGTCGCAGAAGTCCTGGACGCGCGTCTCGTCATGGCCCGGCACCGGCCGCGTGCCGCAGTGAGCGGCCAGGATGGGCGCGAGCGTCGCCACCTCGAGGAAGGTGGGGTCCTGCTGGATCGACAGGATCTCGTCGGTGGTGGGCTTGCCCGCCTCGAACATGGCGCGCAGCCGCGCGTCCACCTGCATGGCACGCCACGGCGTGGCGCCCTCGAAGCCGACGAACTGCTGGCTGGCGACGCCGTTTTCGACGATGCGTTGGTTGGTGGCGTTGATGTAGCCCTTCGCCGGGTTCGTCTCCTGCGGCTTCTGCGCGTTGTCCATGCGGCCGGCCCACAAGGACGAGCGCCGACCGCCGTCGCGCGGGAAGTCGACGCGCTGGCCGTCTCGCACCGGGATGACGCCGCTCAAGCGGTACGCGATGGTGCCGTCGGTGAACGCCATGTTGACGTTCATGGCCGGCGCCGCGAATTGCTGCACCGCCGCGGTGGCGTCGTCGATGTTCTCCGACTCGGCCAGGTTCCAGAAGGCCGAGATCAACTCGCCGAGCTGCTCGGGCATCTGCGCCGCCGTCCACTGCACCGCCAGCTTCTCGCCGGTGAGCGGCGGCGGCGTCTCGTCGTCGCTGCCCCAGTCGGGCAGCAGCACCGGCCCGAAGATGCTGGTCTGGATGGTGCGCGTCACCACCTCGGCGTCCTTGCCCTTGCCGAGCTTGAAGGTCTCGAGGCGCTCGCCGAAGGCGTGGCTGGTACCGTCGACAGTGTAGACGCCGTCGGTGCCCTCGGGCGTGCGCAGCGCCACCACGTCGACGGTGTCGGCAAACGCGTTGGTGATACCCCAAGCGACGTGGCGGCCGTGGCCGATCAGCACGCCGGGGATACCGATGAATGAGCCGCCAACGACGGAGAAGTCGGGGCCCTCCAGGTGCACCATGTAGAAGATGCCGGGAGCGCCGTGGCGCAGGTGCGGGTCGTTGGCCAGGACGGGGGCGCCCGACGCGGTGCGCGCGCCCGACACCGACCACGAGTTGGAGGCGCCCTGCGCGCGGCGTGGGAACCACGCCTTCAGCTCGTGCGCGAGCTGCGCGCGCAGCCCGGTGGCGCGCGTGACGGCGACGACGGGCGCGGGTGTCTGCGCGTCGTGCGGCACGTGGAACGACGTGTCGGGCAGCGGCGGCGTGAAGGCTGCGCCGTCGTGCTCGTCGGTGGCGACGATGGGCACGCCGCCCGACGGCGTGTCCTTCATCAGCTCGGCGACCACGGGCGCGGATGCGCCGAGCGCCTTGACGAGTCGCCAGCGCGCCATCTCCTCCCAAAAGCCGACGCTCTGGTCCCACTGCTGGAAGCGCGTCACCGCCAAGACGTCCCGCGGCGTGATCGGCTCCCACTCGAGGCCGAGGATGGCCATCTCGGCGCTCTTGCCCACCATGGTGGCGCCCTGGTTCACGCCGGCGCAGTAGGCCTCGACGATCTCACGGTCGCGCGGCGAAGCCGCCGCCACCTCGTCGTCGATGGCGTGCATCAGGATGGTACGGTTGTCGCGGTCGATGGCCAGGAAGTCAGCGCCGAGGATCTCGGTGAGCCGACCCTCGCCCGCATGGATCAACAGCATCATCTGGAACATGCGGTCGCGCGCGTGCATGACGCCGAGGCCGTAGGCGAGGTCGGCCTCGCTGTTCCCGTACAGGTGGGGGACACCGAACTGGTCGAGGCGCACCTCGACCTTCTCCTTCGGCCAGTCGGCCTGGGACTGCAAGACGAGCGGCGGGTCCTTCGGCAGATCGGCCGGGTGCCAGCAAGCGAGCGGGTGGCAAGCGGAGCCGGCGAGGAGCAGGGCGAGCACTGTGGCGATGCGCATGGCGCGGGTGATAGCGCGCCCGTCGTCGGCGGCAATCGGCGTCGGCCGGATCACGTTGACGTGCAGCGCCGGCTGCCTACGCTTTCGCCCATGCGCACGCTCTTGAACCTCTTGTGGGCCGTTTTGGGCGGCGGGCTCGTCACCGCCCTCGAGTACCTGCTCGGCGGCCTGGTGCTCTGCCTGACCGTCGTGGGCATCCCTTTCGGCGTGCAGTGCTTCAAGCTGGCCGGCCTGGCGCTGTTCCCGTTCGGCAAGGACGTGGTGGAGGACCCGACCACCGCCGGCGGCGGCGCGCTCGGCCTGGTGATGAACATCCTGTGGTTCCTGGTGGCCGGTGTGTGGACATGCATCACCCACCTGGGCCTTGCGCTCGGCCTGGCGGTGACCGTGATCGGCATCCCGTTCGCACTCCAGCACCTCAAGCTCGCGGTGCTCGCGCTGTTCCCCTTCGGCCGCCGCGTCATCGAGCGAGCGTGAACGCTCGCGCGTTGGGGGCTCGCGCACCGCTCCCGGGCATGAGCGCACAAGCGTGCGGGTTGTGATCTGGATCGAAGCGCCGAACTGTCTCGTCGGTAGATCGCGAGGGTCGCTTGCCCGTACCGTTCACTGCAGGGGGCAACGTGGTGGGCACACTTCGCGTGATGCTGGTGGAGGACGACGAGGATCAGCGGCGGCTGATCGCCTCGATGCTGACGCGCGCGGGCCACACCATCGCGCTCGGCACCGGTCGCGGCGACGACCCGGGCATCCTCCAGACCGAGGTGGACGTCGCCATCATCGACCTGAGCTTGCCGGGGCGCTCCGGTGTCGAGGTGATCCACGCGCTGCTCGACAAGCGCCCCCTGCTGCCCGTGTTGGTGGTGTCGGCCTCGAGCCACAGCGCGGCCATTACCGAGGCGCTTTTGGCAGGCGCGCTCGGCTACGTGGTCAAGGGTGCACGCCTGCACGAGGTGGTCGACGCCGTCGAGCTGATCGCTCGTCGCACGCCGGCCTTCTCACCCGAAGCGCAGGCGGTGCTGGCCAACCCGCGCGACGCAAACGTCGAGAAGGCCCTCGCCCGCCTGCGCAAGTTCCTTTAGACCGGGCCCGTGCCCATCACTGCCGAGGAGCTCGAGATCGCGCTGCGCGTGCTCGGCGCCGTCGCCGAGGATCGCGGTGTGCTCGCGACCACCGACCGCGCCACGCGCGAGCGGCTGCAGCGCCTGGCAGGCGAGGTGGCGCGCCCCGACTTGAAGCAGCGAAAGAAGTTGCAGAAGGCGCTCGCGCGCGAGGAGCGCCGCGCGAGCCGCGCGCACGACGAGGAGCTACGCCAGGGCACGGGCATCAAGCGGCTGCGCGCCCAGCCGGTCTTCCAGGCGCCGCCGCCCCTGCTCGACGCGGCACCACCGGCGCACCTCGACGCGGAGCCCGCGGCGGCGCGCTACGTCGAGGAGCGCAAGTGCTACGTGTGCAAGCGTCCCTACCTCGAGCGCCACCACTTCTACGACCAGCTCTGCCCGTCTTGCGGCGACGTCAACTTCGCCAAGCGCACCGCTAGTGCCGACCTGCGTGGGCGGGTGGCGCTCGTCACCGGCGCGCGCGTCAAAATCGGCTTCCAGGCGGCGCTCTTGCTGTTGCGCGCCGGCTGCACCGTGGTGGCCTGCACGCGCTTCCCGCACGACGCGGCGGCGCGCTTCGCAGCTATGCCGGACTTCTCCACTTGGCGCGAGCGGCTGCACGTCTACGGCGTCGACCTGCGCCACACGCCGAGCGTCGAGCTATTGGCGGCGCACCTGACTCGCACGCTGCCGCGGCTCGATTTTCAATTGCACAACGCCTGTCAGACGGTGCGGCGCCCGCCCGGCTTCTATCGCCACCTGCTCGAGCGCGAGTTGGCGACGCACGACCACGTCGACGCCGACGCCCGACCGCTGTTGGCCGGCTACCAGGAGCTCGTGCGCTCACATGCAGGGAGCGCGAGCGTGGCGACGCCCGCGCTGTTGTCGCAGGCTGCGAGCGAGGCCGACCTGCTGCCGCTCGCGGCGCTGCCGGCCGGTTCGACGGCGCTCGAGCTGTTCCCCCGCGGCGTGCTCGACGCCGACCTGCAACAGGTCGACCTACGCGCGCACAACTCCTGGCGCCTGGCGCTCGGCGACGTGCCCACGCTCGAGCTCCTCGAGGTGCTGCTGGTCAACGCCACCGCGCCGTTCGTGCTGACGCAACGGCTCTTGTCCACGATGCAGGCGAGCGCGACGCCGCCGCCGGGCACCGTCACCTCGCACGACGGCGCCCGCCACATCGTCATGGTGTCGGCGATGGAAGGGCAGTTCTATCGCCAACACAAGACCGACAAGCACCCGCACACCAACATGGCCAAGGCCGCGCTCAACATGCTGGTGCGCACCTCGGCGGCCGCGCTGGCGGGTGACGGCATCTACCTGAACGCCGTCGACACCGGCTGGGTCACCGACGAGGATCCGGCGCAGCTCGCCGCCAAGAAGGTGGAGGAGCACCGCTTCTCGCCACCGCTCGACATCGTCGATGGCGCTGCGCGCATTGTCGATCCCATCGTCGCCGGTTTCACCACCGGCAAGCACGCGCACGGCGTGTTCTTCAAGGACTACGCGCCGACGCCATGGTGAAGAAGCCGCGACAGGTCACGGCCGCGGACATCATGGCCGCGGCACGTCGCGCCCGAGCACGGTCTTGCGCCCATCGCCCTTGGCGTGCTCCGCCGCCTGGCCGCCCAGGCGACGCAGCTCGGCGGTCAAGACCGGCATGACCTCGTCGGAGGTGCGCACGTCGCCGAGCGACGCCACGTAGGCCTTGAAGCGCGAGACCACCACCAACGTCGGCACGTCGGCCTCGGCGGCGGGCCGCGGCACGTCGCGGTCGAGCAGGGTCTTCCTGCCAGCCTTGCGCGCCGCCTCGATGCTCTCGCGCGCCAGGCGCCGCAGGTGCTCGCTCAGGGTTGGGAACACGTCGTCGGAGCAGCGCACGCCGTGCACGTCGGCGAGGAACTCCTTGAAGCGCGAGGCCACCACCAGCACCTCGCCGCCGTCGCCGCTCGACGAGGACGGCGGCGGCGCGGCGCGCGGCACGGAGGACGAGGCGGCGCGTGGCGCGGACGGCGTCGTTGGTCGCGGCGTCGTCGCGGGCGCGGACGGGGCCTCGGCCGTGGACGGCGCGGTCTTCTCCACGGCCCAGCCGTCGCGGTGGTTCTCGATCTCGTTGTGCACGGCCCAGCAATCGGGCTTGCAGAACTGGATGGGCGCGCGCACGCGCTGGCACGTCGTCACGCTGCAGATCCAATACCGGGCACCGAGCGCGATCTCGCTCTTGCAGTTGCTGCAGCGCCGCCAGAAGCCGTGCTCGGTCATGTCGTCCTCGTCGCTGAGCCGGGCACACTACACCACCCGTCGCGGCGACGGTGCGTCACGCGGGTGGCTCGAGCTGGCCGGTCTGGAGGAAGGAGCGCGCCACCGGCACGAACGGCTCGAGCGCTCGGCGGAGGCCTGCGATCGCCGCTTGCATGTGCTGCAGCGGCCCAGTCTCGACCGCGCGCAGGGCCTCCAGGAGTGCGGGCGCGTCGGCGGTGACGAGCGCCTTGGCGTCGAGGACTCGACGCAGGTACATCGCCACGTCCGCGCCACTGTAGCTGCCGTCGTCCTGCCCGATCGCGAGGTGGCCGAGCCAGGCGCGCGCGGCGACGCCCGGGGTGCAGCGACCCGGCACCGCGGCCAGGCGTTCGAGGAGCAGCTCCCGGGCGCGTGACGCTGCCGCCATCACCAGGTCCATCATCGCGGAACCGCCCTCGGGCACGCCGAGCTCGACGTCGATCCACTCTGCCGCGCGCTGCAGCGGCAAGAGCTCGATGACAAGGCCAAGGCGCAGATACTCGGCGCGCGCCTTGCGGTCGGAGGGTGGCCCGTCCTCGGCCGGCCCCGCCACTGCGCGCTGCAGCGCTTCGCGCGCGGCCAACGCCCACGCCCGATCGGCGCCGTCGTCGACGTCGGTGGCAAGCAGGCCGTGTTCGATGGCCGCGAGTGCTTCGTGCCGCGCGAGCCGCGCGGCCTCCGTCTGGCCGCGGGCGTCGAGCGACGCCGCCCAGCCGGCGTGCCCACGCGCGGCGGCGAAGTGGCCATAGGAGAGATCCGGACGCGTACGGGCGATCTCGTCGCCGTGGTGCAGCACGGTGGTCCACGAGAACGCGGCGCCGGCCTCGGCGAGCGCGCGGTGGATGATCACCAGGTTGGCGCGCGCGGGCCACAGATCTCGATGCTCGGCGACCAGCGCCTCGAGCTTGGCGATCGCTGCGGCGGTGTCACCGGCAGCGAGCAACTGCTCCGCCTCCGCCATCTCGCGCGCCAGGTCGGCCATGCGCCGAGCAGACCACAAACCCGTCGTGCCGGTCACGCGCCTTGCTTGATGCGGGCGCGCTTGTCGGCGGCGTAGGCGGCGGCGCGCGCGGCGCGTCCGGCGTCGTGCGGCTGCATGGCGCGCGCCGCCACCTCGGCGACGTAGGCCAGGTCCTCCTCGACCACCGCGCTCTTGGCCGCCACCTCGAGCGCGCGCGCGACCGCGCGATCCCAGCCCTCGATGTCGCCGCGCTCGGCCGCGGCCACCGCCGTGATCCACCACGCGGGTGCTGCCACCATCGGCTCCTCGGCGGTCTTGGGCGAGTGCAGCAGCTCGTCGACCAGCGTGGCGGCGCCGACGACGTCGCCACGCGCCAGGCGCACGTGCGCCAGGTTGAGGCGGAAGGTCCACCGCCTCGACAGGCCGCTCCTGGTGGCGATGCGCAGCGCCGCCCGATAGTGCAGCTCGGCGTCGTCGAGCTTGCCGGCGCCCCGCTCGAGCTCGCCGAGCGCGTTGTTGGCGTTGGCCTCGCCGAGCCGGTCGCGGATGGTGCGGCAAAGCTGCCGCTGCTCCAAGAAGCGCGCGCGCGCCTCGTCGATGGCGCCGCGCTCGAGCTCGACGTAGCCGATCGACCACAGGCTCTGCGCCACGTCGAGCTTCCTGCCCACGGCCTGGAAGATGGCGTGCGCCTCGCGGTACAGGCGGGCGGCGGGCGCACGCTCGCCGCGCCAGTAGTGCACGTCGCCGAGCGCGCGCAGCGCCTGCGCCTGCCCGAGTCGATCGCCGGCCGTGGTGGCGGCGGCGCGTGCGCCCTCGAGCAGCGCCTGCGCCTCGTCGAGATCTCCGGCCGCCGTAGCGGCCTCGCCGGCAACGCGGCGCGCCTGCGCGAGCAGCCGGCGATCGTGTGTGGCGCCGGCCGCGTCGGTGGCGAGGCGACGCGCCTCGTCGTGCCGCCCCTCGCGATCGGCCACGGTCGCCTGCAGGATCAAGGCGGGCGCCAGGCGCGCGTCCTTGGCGCCGAGGCCGCTCGCCACGCGCGCGCGCGACCAGTCCTCGAGCAGCGCCTTGGCCTCGAGCACATCGCCCTCCTCGACCGCCGTGCGCGCGGCGGTGAACAAGGGTGCCAGCGCCGCACCCGCGTCGCCGGCAGCCAGTCGATGGCGGCCGATGCGCGCCGCCGCCACCGGCGTGTCGGTGCCCCACAACAGCTCGAGCGCCGCCGCAACGGTCGCGTGGTGGCGCGAGAGGCGCTCCTCGTCACGTGCGCGGCGCTCGATGCTGGCGCGCACCAAGACGTGGGTGAACACCAGCCCCTCGTCGGTGCGCCGCGCCAGACCGGCGGTGACCACGGCGTCGAGCACCACGTCCAAGACGGCGCTGCCGATGCGCTCGTTGGCGCACGCGGTCTCCCACTCGACCAGATCGACGCTGCCGCCGAGCACGGCGGCCAGCTCGAGGGCGCGGCGCTCCTCGTCGCTGTCGAGCGCCGCGGCCACGCGACGATCCCACAAGGAGTGCAGCGCATCGGGCAGCTCGGGCAGGACACCCTTGGCGAGTGGGGTCATCGGCTGGCCCGGCACCAACAGGCCGCGCTGCACCCAATCGCGCACGATGTGCACCGCGAACAGCGGGTTGCCCTCGGTGCGCCGGCGCAGCGCTTGAATCAACGGTGTGTCGTCGCGACCGACCAGCTGCGCACACAGGGCGTCGGCCGCGGCGTCGTCGAGGCGGTCGATGGCGATGGCGGAGGCGCCGTCCTTGGCCAGCAGCGCCTCGAGCTGCGCCTTGACGCCGACGTCGCACAGCTCCTCGACCGCGGTGCACAAGAACAGCACCGGCAGCTCGCGCGCGTCGGTCAGCACGCGCTCGACGAAGGCGAGCGCGTGCCGCGCCCAGTGCACGTCGTCGAGCCAGACCAACAGCGGCCGCTCCTTGCCGAGCGCGGCCAGCAGCCGGACCAGCGCGCTGTCCTTGTCGGCGACGCCGCCGACGGCGTGATCGGCGACGCCCTCGGCGGCGCCGGCGAGCGCGCACAGCTCCTTGGCGGTGAGGTCGGCGTGGCGCAGCCAGTGGTCGCGCCAGCGACGCGCACGCTCCTGCACGGCGTCGGCCGGCACCCCCGCCAAGCCGAGCAGGCGCGCGATGGCGCCGGCGAAGCCGTCGGCGCGGCCCGGGCTCGGCGCGAACGTCGCGGTCAGGATGGTGGCGGCGCCCGCCTCGTGCGCGCGGTGGCTGAGCCACTCGGCCAGGCGGCTCTTGCCGACGCCCGAGGGGCCGCGCAGCACCACCGCGCGCGGCGCCGAGCGCTCGTGCACGTCGACGAGCGCGCGCCACAAGAGGTCGCGCTCTTCGTCGCGCCCCACCACGGGCACCGGCCGCAGCGCGAACAGCGACAGGCCTGCCTCTGCCAGCCGGCCAGGAGCGGCGCCGCCGCCGGCGACGCGCCAGCTCCGCGCCACGGGTGCTGCGCCCACGCCCATCGGCGGCGCCGTGGTGGCGGCGCCGTCCACCGGGCCCGAGGGCGACGACGGAACTGCGTCGCGCGCCGCGCGCGCGAAGGGCGAGGGTGCGGGGCGCGGCTCGAGGCGCTCGGTGGCGTGGCCCTGGTCCGCCTCGCGGCGGCGCGTCGGCGCGGTCGACAGCGCGTCGGTGCGCACCCGTCGACCGAGCAGGGGCAGCACGCTCGGCGGCAGTCGGTCGTGCGGTGGCGCGGGCCGACTCGGATCGAGCGCGGCCAGCGCCACGTCGGCGTCCGCGGCGCGGCGATAGCGATCGGCGGGGTCCTTCTCGAGCAGGCGCACCACCCACGCGGCGAAGCCGCGCGGCGCGTCGGCCTCGGCGGGGACGGGCGGCGGCGGCGCGCTCTTGTGCAGCTTGGCGAAGGCGGACCAGCGGTCGGCCTCGAAGGGCGGCTTGCCGGTCGAGAGCCACAGCGCCAGGCAGCCGAGCGCGTACAGGTCGGTCCAGGGTCCGGTGTCGACGGTGGGCAGCTCGAACTGCTCGGGCGCCATGAACAACGGCGTTCCGCCGCCCTCGTCGTCGGCGCGGGCGCCGACCAGCGCGACGCCGAAGTCGGTGAGCTTGAGGCCGGGGCGCACGTCGGCCTCGGTGCAGCTCAGCACGTTTTGCGGCTTGAGGTCGCGATGGACCACGCCGCGCGCATGCGCGTGCGCGAGCGCGCCGAGCAGGCTGCGCAGCACGTCGCTGGTGACGCCCCACGAGCACGGCGGCGACAGCGCCCGCAGGTCACCGCCGCTCGCCAGCTCGACCACCAGGTACGGGCTGTCGCGCTCGAGCGGGCGCGCGCTCTTGGCCGACGCGCGCGCCGCCTCGTCGTCGACCTCGCCGGCGTCGAGCACGGTGATGATGTGGGGGTGGTGCAGGCGCGCGACCGCCTGCACCTCGTTTTTGATGGCGTGCAGCGCGTGACGGTTGGCGCGCGGTGGCAGCACCTTGACCGCTACTGGCAGGCCGAGGCGGCGGTGCGCGCCGCGCCAGACGATGCCGCCGCCGCCGGCGCCGAGCACGCCGTCGAGCGTGAAGAAGCCGAGGGGAACCTCGCGCGACACGGGCGCGACGCTACCACCCCGCAGGGGGCGGATCGTCGGCACCGGTGTTCACCTGTGGTAGCGGAGCGACGTCAGCGCGCCGCTGCGGGCGCCTTGCGGGCGCGCGGCTTCGGCGCCTTGGGCGGGTCAGCCGCGGGCAGCTCGCTCTTGCCGCTCGCGAAGGCGGCCTCCTTGCTCACGAGCAGCGCCAGGTCTTCGGCGGTGGGCGTAGCGACGCTGCGCAGCCGCTGCGTCTCCTCGGCGCGAAAGACCCGCAAGCCACCGCGCGCGAACAACACGCGCGTGGCGAAGGTCCCCATTGCGATCACGCGGCCCAGGCCATGCTCGGGATGCGTCTCATGGACGACGAAGCACCCCTGCTGAAGCGGTTTGGTCATCTTCGTCTCCTTGACTCACTCGAGCGGCCTGGACCGCGGGACCTTGTTGCGTACTACCAGCGGCCGCCGCGGCCACCGCCACCGCCGCCACCGCCGCGGCCACCGCGATCCTCGCGGGGCTTGGCCAGGTTGACGGTGAGGTTGCGGCCTTCGACCATCTGGCCGTCGAGCGCGCTGATCGCGGCCTTGGCGGCGGCGTCGCTGCTCATCTCGACGAAGCCGAAGCCGCGCGAGCGACCGGTCTCGCGGTCGGTCACGATCGACGCGCTGGTCACGGTGCCGTGCTCGGTGAAGAGCTGGACGAGCTGGTCGTCCGTGGTGTTGAAGGAGAGGTTGCCAACGTAGAGCTTGTTCTCGGCCATGGTGCGTGGACTTTCAGTGATCACGTGCGTCGTACCGACGCCAACCATTGGCGACGAGACGACCCACGCCCCTCCTCCGCTGCGCGGTGAGGGCAGTGACTCTGGACAGTGTGTGCGCGGGGGGCGCCGAAGCGCGGCGGGCAGACAGATCGGACCAGACTTGCTGGCGATGGTACGCCCCAGAACCAGGAAGGCAAGGGCCTCCCGCAGGATTCACTCCGCGGGCGGGATCACGTCGAGGTCGCGCGCGCGCCGACGCAGCCACCACACCACCGCGAACACGAACGCGAGCGGCGTGAGCGTGAGGAAGATGGTGGTGGCCAGGAAGGCCTCGCGCCGCTCCCCGTTGGCATCGAAGCAGACCGAGCAAGCGAGCGCCTCGGGCGCCCAGACGACGACGAGCGCAACGGCCAGCGCAACGACCATCACGGCCGTGCGCCAGCAACGCGCGCGCGCGCTCACAGGTACACCAGCACGTAGAGCACGGGCCAGAGCGCGACCACGAAGGTCCACAGCGCCAACACGGCAGCGAACGACGACGACGCCAAGCGCCCCCTCGTCAGCCGACGCCACGACCAGAGCAGCGCCGCGATGGCGGCGAGTGCGTGCAGCGCGTGCGCTCCGACGATCATGTAGAAGAACGAGCCGTACGTGCTGGCGCGCATGGTCAGGCCCTCGCCCATCAGGCGCGTCCATTCCACGCTCTGCACGACCACGAACGCGGCACCGAGCGCCGCGGCACCGAGCTGCAAGCGTGCGGCCCGCGGCGCCGGCGCGCCGCTCCTGAAAGCCCGCCACGCGAACCAGGCGAGCGCGCCCGAGGCGAGCAGCACGAGCGAATTGACGCCCGTGACCTCGAGCGGCAACCGCGGCTGACCGGGCGGCGGCCAGGCGCCCGGCACGGCGCTCGACTTGACGATGGTGAAGGCGCTGATGAGGCCGGCGAAGAACATCAGCTCGACCGCGATGAAGATCAGCATGCCGAGCACCGCGCTCGACACCAACTGGCGGCGCGCCGGCGGCACACGCGGCGCGTGCAGACCGCCGCGGACGTCGGTGGGCATCATCGGCGAGCTGATGGTGGTCATGGCGGTGGTGTGCTCCCGTGCGCTGCGGTCGACGATCAGTGTGGCGCTGCCGGTGCGTCGGCGTGCGCGGCGCCGGCCGCGTGCGCGGCCATGCCGCGCTCGACCGCCTGCTTGGCCGCCACGTTCTCCCAGTTCTGGCCCTCGTGCTTCATGACATCGGGCGCGACGCCGAACCAGAACAGCAGCACCATGCCGAGCACGGCCAGCTCGAGATAGACCACCCAGCGTCGCTGGATGTTGAGGTGCATGAAGTACGCGCACACCAGGTACGCCTTGGCGATGGCGATGCCGAACGCGGTCAGGATGGTGACGATCTTGACGCCGAGCATCGGGCCCGCCACCGAGATGGCGAACAGCACGGTCAGGATCGCCCAGATCTTGACGTAGAAGCTCGGCGGGTGGACGTGCTCGTGCTCGTCACCGCTGTCGGGGGCGTGCGCGTGGTCGGCGGCGTGGGTGCTCATGGGCGTTGCCTCGTGCGGTTGGCGCAGCGCTGACTACTTGGCGATGTAGAGGAGCGGGAACAGGAAGATCCAGATGACGTCGACCAGGTGCCAGTAGATGCCAACGTACTCGACGCGCTGCAGCTCCTTGTTCTTGGCCGCGTCGAGCGCGACGATCGCCATGGCGGTGGCGCCGGCGATGACGTGCAGGCCGTGCAGGCCCGCGGCCGTGTAGTAGAAGCTCCAGAAGCCGCTCTTGGTGATGGTGAAGCCGTGCGAGATCTCGCCGGTCCACTCGATCGCCTTGTTGACGATGAACCAGGCGGCGCCACCGATGGTCAGCCACAGGTAGCGCGCGGCCTTCTTGCCGTCGCCGGTCTGTGCCGCCTGGTGCGCGAGCACCGCCGACAACGACGACGTGAGCAGGATGATGGTGTTGCCGGCGCCAAACCAGATGTTGGTGTGCTCCGCCTCATAGGCCCACTCCGGATGGCCGAGGCGCTGCATGACGTAGCTTGCGAGCAGGCCGCCGAAGATGATCACCTCGGAGGCGAGCAGCCACCACAGGGCCAGACGGCCCGTAGGCAGACCGGCGCTGGTGCGCAAGGTGGCGAGGGGCTTGGCGAACGACATCGTGCGTGTCCTCGTGGCGATGGCGGTTACGCGGGCGGCTGGCTTTGCGGCAGGAAGTCGGCCTCGGCGCCCGGCACCGAGTACTCGTAGGGGCCGCGGTAGACGGTCGGCATGGGGTGGAAGTTGCCGTGGCCCGGTGGTGACGTCGTCGACCATTCGAGCGTCGTGCCCTGCCACGGGTTGTTGCCGGCGGCCGGGCCTTTCTTCCAGGTCCAGATCAGGTTCCACACGAAGAACCCCTGCGCGGCGATCATGATCAACAGGCCGACGGTGGAGGCGATGCGCAGGTCCTGCAGGGCCTGCGTGCTCAGGTCGGGGAAGTGATCGTAGTTGTAGATGCGGCGGTGGTCGCCCCACATGCCGGTGATGAACAGCGGCAGGAACACCAGGTTGAAGCCGACGATGGTGGTCCAGAAGTGCAGCTTGCCGAGGGTCTCGTTCATCATCTTGCCGGTCATCTTCGGGATCCAGTGCGTGAAGCCGGCGAAGCACGCGATGACCGCGATGGGCACGAAGGTGTAGTGGAAGTGCGCGATGACGAAGTAGGTGTCGTGGAAGTAGATGTCCGAGCCCGAGGCGCCGAGGAAGATGCCGGTGACGCCACCGAGCAGGAACTCGGCGACGAAGGAGAGCGCCCACAGCATCGGCACGTTCAAACGAATCTGACCGCCGGCCAACGTGGCGATGTACAGGAAGATCATCTCGGCGATGGGGATGGAGATGATCAGCGTGGTGATGGTGAAGACGTTCGCCATGCGCGGGTCGATGCCGGCGACGAACTGATGGTGCGCCCACACGAAGAACGAGATGATGCCGGTGGCGAACACCGTGTAGAGGAGCGTCTTGTAGCCGAAGAACTTCTTGCGCGCGTTGCAGGTGATGATCTCGGCGCACACGCCCATCGCCGGCAACAACACCACGTACACCTCGGGGTGGCCGAAGAACCAGAAGAGGTGCTGCCACAGGATGGGGTCGCCGCCCCCGCTCGGGTCGTAGAAGGCCGTGCCGAGCTGCTGGTCGAGCACCAACATGGCGGCGCCGGCGACCAGCGGGCCGACCGAGACCATGAACAGGATGCTCGCCACCACGATCATCCAGACCACGATGGGGATATCCATCATCTTCATGCCGGGCGCGCGCGCGTTCATCGCGGTGGTGATGAAGTTGATGCCGCCGAGCAGGAAGGCGACGAACTCGAGCGCCACCGCCAGCACCCACATGGTGGAGCCGAGCGGCGACAGGTTCATGGTGGCCTTGGCCGAGAGCGGCGGGTAGGCGGTCCAGGCGCCGCCGAAGGCGCCGCCGTCGACGAAGAAGGAGCCGATCAGCACCACGGCCGAGATGAGGAAAACCTGGTAGCTGAGCCGGTTGATGCGCGGAAACGCCATGTCGTCGCAGCCGATCATCAGCGGGATCAGCCAGTTGCCGAAGGCCGCGATCAAGACCGGCATGGCGAACCAGAAGATCATCACCGTGCCGTGGGTGGTGACGTAGGCGTTGTATTGCTGCGAGCTCAAGAAGCCGACGCCCGGGATCCACTCGCCTGGCCACGCGAGCTGCATGCGGAAGCCGTAGGCCATGTAGCCGCCGATCATCGCCATCAGCAGGCCGGTGATCATGTACTGGAAGCCGATCACCTTGTGGTCGGTGGACCAGAGGTACTTCACGAAGAAGCTCTGCTCGTGGTCGTCGTGCGCGTGACCCGCGGCGTGGGCGTCGGCGTGGTGCGAGGCGGTGGTCGTGGTCATGGGCGGGCCTTCATCACTTGGGCGCGGGGGCGGCGGGGGCGGGTGCGGGTGCGGCCGGCGCGGGCGGCACGGTGGCGGTCGCGACGTTGGCGGCGACCCACTCGGCGTAGCGCTCGGGTTGCTCGATGACGATGCGCGCCACCATGGCGCCGTGGCCGATGCCGCAGATCTCGGCGCATTGGATGTCGTAGCTGCCGGTCTGCGTGGTCTTGAACCAGCCCTTGATGGCGCGGCCGGGGATGACGTCCTGCTTCAGGCGGAACACCGGCACCGAGAAGCTGTGGATGACGTCGGGGCTGACCAGCTCGAACTGCACCGTCTGGCCGACGACGACGTGCAGCTCGTCGAGCGTCTTGATGTCGTCCGCGGTGTCGAGCTTGTTGTCGGGGCCGGGGTGCTGGAAGCTCCACGACCACTGCTGCGCGACCACCCGCACCGTCTGATCGGGCGCGGGCATGGTTTGCTTGACGCCCATCCAGACCTTGACGGCGAACACCACGATGACGACGTCACAGATCAAGATGAACCGGTGCGGCCAGGAGATGAAGCGCGTGTGCTTCGGGTCGGTGCCGTCCATGTAGGCGGCCTTGCCGCCCTCCTTCGCGCGGTACTTGAAGATCAGGAAGAACAGCACGCCTTCGGCGACGAAGAACCAGAACCCGACCAGCCCGCAGATGAGCAGGATCAGGAAGTCGATGTCCTTGGCGTAGGTGGAGACCTGCTCGACGGCGTAGGAAATCATCGCGCGGCCTCTAGAAGATGAAGAGAACGACGACGCCGATCCAGGCGGCGACGCTGGCGAGGGTGATGAGGAGCGCGACGAGCGCGATCTTGTTCTGGTCTGGTGGGACGCCGGAGTCCTTCACGGGTTGCTCCCCTCTCGGAGTTCTCGTCACTGTGTTCGTCGATGCGTGTTCGTCGGTGCTCAGCCACGCGGCATCGCCGCCACGAACACGGCGAGGTCTTTCACCTGTTGGTCGTCCAAGGCCACCGCCACCGCCTTCATGGTCGAGCCGGTGGTGTCCTTGGGGTTGGCGCCGCGCACGCCGTGCTTGAAGTTGTTGAGCTGGGTCAGCAGGTACCAGTCGGCCTGACCGGCGATGGGCGGGGCGTTGAGCTGCGGGTTGCCGGCGCCGTCTGGTCCATGACACGCGGTGCAGGCGGCGAATGCCGCCTTGCCGCGCGCGGCGTCGGCGCCGGCGACGGTTGGCACCGCCGACGTGGCGCGCGGCAGGCTCGAGACGTAGTGAGCCACCACCTCGACGTCGCGCGCGGTCGGCATGGTCAACGCCATGGTGCGCATGCGCAGGCCGGGCGAGTCTTGGAGATGGGCGCCGCGCGCGCCGATGCGGAACTTGTCGAGTTGCGCGAGCACGTACCAGCGGGGGAGCCCGCCGATGGGTGGGGCGGCCAGCTCGGGCTTGCCCTCGCCCTTGGTGCCGTGACAGGGGGCGCACTGGTCGTAACGGGCGGCGCCGCGCTCCATGGGATCGGTCGGCCCCTCGCACGCCGCGGTCGTCAGGCACGTCGTCACCGCGGCGATCTGCCACACCCCAAGGAACCGCGTTCTCATGCGCTCAAGCCCTCCCCAGCGGTGGAATCTGGTCTAGATGCGGGGAAACGCAAAACGATTTCGAGAATCGTCATGATCTTGTGCGGCGTTTTGCCGCATACCGCGGAGCCTGCGCGAGCTGGACCGCGGTCAGCCTTTGCGCCGGGTGTAGCGCAGCTCGCAGCTCTGCCAGGGCTCGCCCGAGCGGGGCACGCGCTGGCATTGCACGATCCGCTCGTCGGCCGAGGACAGGCGCAGGGTGCGCCGCTCGCGATCGCCCGCGATCGCGGCCGGTCCTTCGAGGACGAGTGCTTGCTGGCGCTCGTCGAAGGTGCCGTCGCGGGTGGCCATGGCCGCGGCGCCGCTGCCGATCCGGGTGAGCTGGTAACGCTTGCTCGCCGGATCGAAGCCGAGCCACGTCAGCTCCACGAAGGGGACCTCGCCGGCGAGCCCTTCCATGCGCTCCTGCACGAAGAGGCCGCCGAACAGAGGCTCGACCACCGCGAAGCCGCGGCTCTTCTCCGGCAGCGCGCCGGCTTTCTGCCAGACGGTCAGCTCCACGTCCCAGGTGCCGGCCAGGGTGGCCAGACGTGCGTGCTCAGGTCCTGGGGCGGGGTGAGTGGCGGCATGGTGCATGGGGTCGACTCCGAGGAGGGCCAGGCAGATCGGCAGGAAAAGCATGGCCGATGCTAGCGCGGCCCGCCAAACGGAGCGGCTCGGCGGTAGCCTCCTCGCGCCCTTACCGTGCCGTCGAGCCGTGCTCTTGAGGAGTCTTCCATGCCCGTCAGCAACAGCCCGTCCGTCCGCGATCTCGCCACCGCCCTGCTCGCCAAGCAGAAGCTCGCCCGCACCGACGTCGACGGCCTGCTCACGCGCGCGCTCGAGGACCAGAAGCTCACCACAGCCGAGCGCACGCAGATCCGCTCGGTCGTCGACAAGTTCGCCGCGCAGACGGACTCGGCCGACGCCGTGCAGCGGCTGCGCTCCTTCCTCGACATCAAGGGCGACACGCTGCGCGTCTTGTCGAGCCAGAGCGAGAGCAACGACGGCGTCATCGACGCGGCCGAGGCCAAGCGCATCCTCGACGTCGTCAACAAGGACGGCCGGCTCGGCGCCAACGACAAGACCTCGCTGCAGGCGATCCTGCGCGGCTGCAAGCTGACCGACGAGGCCAGGGACGTGCTCAAGGTCGCGATCGGCGAGGGCGGG
Source organism: Deltaproteobacteria bacterium (assembly GCA_016177705.1). GTDB lineage: Bacteria > Myxococcota > UBA727 > UBA727 > VGSZ01 > JACOUT01. The sequence goes on along the minus strand of JACOUT010000003.1, from coordinate 616,709 downwards.
GGCACGCCGCCGCCGCCGGCAGGCACGCTGCACGACATCGGCCTGAAGCCGCTCGACGGCAAGAGCTACGGTCTGTCCGCCGACGGCCACATCACCTCGGGCCCGAAGCTCACCTTCGACGCCGCCGGCGCCATGGAGATGTACCGCGGCGCCGAGGCGCTGGTCGGCACGCGCGGCACGCCACCGCTCAAGGGCGTGCCCACGGCGCTCAAGCTCAAGCTGTTCGACTTCCTGCAAAGCGCGTTCGTGGCCGGCAAGGACACGGGTGCTTTGCCCGACACCACCAAGCAGCGCATCCGCTCGGCGGCCGCCACCACGCTGCTCGAGCTGGTGGAGGGCGCCACCGCCGCCGACGGCGACCTGAAGAAGAAGGCGCTCGACCTCTACCTGGCGCAGGGCAACGCCGAGCCGCTGCACGGTCTACGCGCTTCGATGTTCTTCAACCTCGAGCGCGTCGGCCCCTCGCTCGACGCCGGCCAGGCCAAGGCGCTCGCCGACCTCAAGGCCAGCGTGGTGCCGGCCAAGCCGCCCTACGATGAGTGGTTCGCGGCCAACGGCGGGCGCAGCTTCAACGTCAAGCACTACGCGCACAAGGAGTGCTGGGACTACGCCACCAACCCGGTCGATCAGTACAAGGCGCAGGGCTTCACCGTCGTCGACGCCAAGCCGAACGGCCGCCCGCCCACGTGGGTGCTCGAGAAGACCAACAACAACGCGCCCGGCGGCGCCGTCAAGGCGCGCGTCGAGCTGGTGCAGTCGCACGACGGCATCTTCACCTCGATGGACGACCCGAAGACCAACGTCATCCTCTACACCGGCCACTCGAACCTGGGCGGCAACGTCAGCGAGGAGCTGCGCCTCGGCGCCAACGAGCGCGGCTCGAAGCTGGTCATGCTCGCCATGTGCCGCGGCAAGCAGAACATGCACGAGGTGGCCAACAAGTACCCGTCGGCGCACTTCGTCACCACCGACAACCCGAGCTACTTCTCCTCGGTGATGCCGATGGCGCTCGGCATGGTCGAGGGCTGCCTCCAGCAACGTGACTACGAGGCAATGAAGAAGCAGACGCCGGCCATCTACGACGTCAACGGCAAGGACAACTACTTCTATCCCCACGAGCCGCGCCGCTACGCCTACTACGACGTCGACAAGGACGGCCTGATCGACGGCAAGGGCGCGCACCGCGACCGCATCTTCAACCTGACGCTGCGCCCGCCCACCACGCGCCGCATGGACGGTGTGGTGCGGCCGAACACGCTGAACCCGCGCGAGCTCGACGGCACCCACGTCGACCACGCGACGGCGTTCCTCAACACGCTGGTCACCTACCACGTCGACCACGGCAACCACACCTCGAAGTTCACCAACAGCGACATGGACGCGTTTCTGGCCGGCGGCTGGTTCGACGGCCCCGCCGACGAGAAGGTGCGCATCCAGAAGAACAGCGACGGCACCATGGCGGTGAGCGTCAACAAGGGCCTGCACGATCAGTCGTGGGCCGTGCTCGGCACCATCGTGCAGTTCGAGGTGGCCAAGCAGCTGTTGATGGAGCGAAACGGCGGCCAGCTCACCAAGGACGACGAGGCCCGCGCCATGCTCTTCGCCGGCGAGTACCTGAGCTACATGTACTGCTCGGCGGAGGAGGCCGATCAGGGCATCGCCGCCATCGCCAAGGGCACCAAGTTCTTCCAAGGGACGCGCTTCGATCACCTGTACAAGGCGGTCGAGGCCGACGGCCACGGCTACGTCACCGACGCGCAGATGAAGGCGTTGATCGCGCTGCGGCCCTGAGCTAGCGGCGCGCGATGGCCACGCCGCCGATCGTCGAGAAGGTCGAGCTGTACCACGTGCGGGTGCCGCTGCCCGCGACGTTCCACCCGTCGTGGATCCCGGGCTTTCCGCAGAAGCAGAACCGCTTCGATCTGCTGCGGGTCGTCGACAGCGACGGGCTCGAGGGGTTCTCGGCCGGCCCGGCGATGGGGCGCGAGCGAGACGGGCTCGGGCAGTTGCTCGGGCCCTATCTCATCGGCGAGGACGCGACCGACCTGTCGCTGGTGCGCCAGCGCGTGCGCGAGATGGGCTACCTCGGCTGGAGGAACGCCTGGATCGAGCACGCCTTCTGGGACCTGGCCGGCAAGCGCGCCAACAAGCCCGCCTACCAACTGCTGGCGCCCGAGCTCGACGGCAAGCCGGTGACCGTCAAGCTGTACGCGTCGACGGGCGAGGTGAAGGAGCCGGCGGCGCGCATCGCCGAGTGCGAGGCGCGCCTGGCCGAAGGCTTCGACACCATCAAGCTGCGCGTGCACGACTTCGACGAGGCCAAGGACATCGCGCAGGTGGTCGAGGTGGCCACGGCGATGCAGGGCAAGATGAAGATCGGCGTGGACGCGAACCAGGGCTGGCGCGTCACCGCCATCGCGGACGCGCCGCTATGGGATCTGCCGCGTGCACAGCGCTTCGCCGCCGCCTGTGCCGACGTCGGCGTGGCCTGGATCGAAGAGCCCCTGCCGATGGACGGCTACGCCGACCTGGCGGCGCTCAGCACGCTCTCGAAGGTGCCCATCGCGGGCGGCGAGCTGCACACCGGCGGCCTGGCCGAGCTGTCGATGATGATCGAGCGGCGCTGCTACTCGATCTTCCAGCCCGACTGCTGCTTCGCCGGCGGCATGGCCGACACGCTCGAGGTGGCCAAGCGCTGCAAGGCCGCCGGCCTGCAGTTCAGCCCGCACACCTGGACCAACGGCTTCGGCTTCGCCGCCAACCTGCACGTGTTCGCGGCGTCAGGGTTCGCGGACCACAAGTCGCTCGAATACCCCTACAACCCGCCGTCCTGGACGGTGGCGGCGCGCGACGGCGGCCTGATGAAGCCCTTCAAGCACGAGCGCGGCACGCTGACGGTGCCGGACAAGCCCGGCCTCGGCGTCGACGTCGATTGGGGAGCGGTCGCCCGCTACGGCAAGCGCGTCTTCGCCATGGACAAGGCCCGGCTCGTGCTCTTCGGCCTCGTCGATCGTGGATTGTCGGCGGCGCGCGCCATCGACACCGCGCGGCGCGCGCGGCGCGCGACGCACCTGTAGCGCTGCGGCCGAGCGTCAATCGGTGGGGTCGCTGGTGCGGTCCAGATCGAGGTTGCAGCTCTGGTACAGCTCGCCGTTGTCGTCGAACTGGTCGATGTCGCCGTCCAGCTCAGTCAGCTCGTCGTTGCTGTACTCGAGGTCGACCTTGAAGTCGGCGAGCGGCTCGCTGTCGGTCTGCAAGTCGAAGCTGATGCTGCCGTCGTCGGGGTCGATCTCGCCGTTGTCGATGTCGCCGCGCGCGATCACGTCGCCGATGATGATGTTGATGCCCTCGATGTAGACCACGCCCTCGACCTCACCGTCGTTGGTCTGGTTGAAGATCGCCGAGATCGGGTAGGCCTCGTTGGGGCAGGTGGCGGTGCCCTGCCAGCCGCCATCGAGCAACGGGCGGCAGCCGAGGGCGGCGAGGACGAGCGTGAGGGCGGCAAGCGCGCGGAGCATGTTCCACCTCGGAGGCTGAGTGGCTATGGACTGTGCCATGCACACCGCCCCCCGCTCCACCCCGGAATCGAGTCCCGCCTCGTCGCGCCTGGCCGGCCTGCGCGACAAGCTGCGCGGCCGCGGCCTGCAGGCGGTGATCGTGCGCTCCACCGACGCCTTCCTGAACGAGTACGTGCCCGAAGCCGAGAGCACGCGCGTGTGGCTGACCGGCTTCACCGGCTCGATGGGCGACGGCGTCGTCACCGGCGATCGCGCTATCCTGGTCGTCGACGGGCGCTACACCTTGCAGGCGGCGCGCGAGGCGCCGGACTTCGAGGCGCGCACCGTGCCGCTCGGCACCTCGATCGAGCAGGGGTGGCTCGCGCTGTTCGAGGAGCTGGCCAAGCAGGGCGTCAAGCGCATCGGGGTCGAGACCGATCGCCTGCCGCAGTCCCTGTGGGAGACGGCGAGCAAGCGCGCCACCGACGCCGGCCTCGAGCTGGTGGCTACCGTGCCGAGCCTGATCGAAGAGCTACGGCGCGAGCGCGGTGAGGCGCCGCGCATCGCCGCCGGCAAGAGCTGGGCGATCGAGCCGCGCCTGACGGGCAGGAGCGTCAAGGAGCGCTTGCTGCTCGGCCACGCACTGCTCGACGACAAGCGGCTCGACGGCTTGTTGGTGGTGGCGCTCGACGAGATCGCCTGGATCACCAACCTGCGCGGCGACCACTTCCCCTACCAGGCCACCTTCCGCGCCACCGCGCTGGTGACGCGCGAGCAGGTGCTGGTGCTGCAGACCGGCGCCGGTGCGCGCGACGCAGAGAGCGGCATCAGCTTCGCCGACGGCGGGCTCGAGGGTGCGGTGGCGCAGCTCACCGCCAGGACGCCGGGGCGCGCGCTGCGCCTCGGCTACGACGGTCGCGGCGCACCCGCGCACGTGGTGGCGACGCTCAAGGCGCGCGGCGTCGAGCTCATCGACGTCGAGAGCCCGTTCGCGGCCGCGCGCACCAAGAAGACCAAGGCCGAGCTCGATCACATGACGAGCGCGTTCGCGCGCGCGGACCTGGTGCACGCCAAGGTGAAGAGCTGGCTGTGCTCGGCGGTGTCGAAGGGCGGCACCATCACCGAGGCCGACGTGGTCGCGAAGACGACGTCGCTGTTCAAGAGGAGCGGCGCCTTCGCGCTCTCCTTTCAGGTGTTGGCGGCCGCGGGCAAGCACGGCGCCATCATCCACTACTCGCACCCCGATCACGTCGAGCCGATCCGCGAGGGCGAACTGTTCCTGCTCGACACCGGCGCCTACTACGAGGGCGGCCTGGCGACCGACCTGACGCGCACCTTCCTGGTGGGCGCGCCCCACGTCAAAGCCACCAAGGAGCAGAAACGCCTGTTCACCGTGATCTTGAAGGGCGCCATCGCCGCCATGCGCGCGCGCCTGCCGGTCGGCGCCACCGGCGAGCAGCTCGACGCGCTGGTGCGCCAACCGATGTGGCAAGCCGGGCTCGACTACGGACACGGCACCGGCCACGGCGTCGGCGTCAACGTGCACGAGAGCCCGCCGCGCGTCACCATCGGCTCGCGCACGGTGCTCGAGCCCGGCCAGGTCTTCTCCATCGAGCCCGGCCTCTACCTGCCCGACTTCGGTGGCATCCGCATCGAGAACTTGTGCACCATCGTCGAGGACAGCGAGACACCGCGCGACGGCGTGCCGCGCAAATTCTTGCGCGTGGTGCCGCTCACCTTCTCGCCGCTCGACAAGCGCTTGATCGATCGCACGCTCTTGAGCGCAGGCGAGCGCGCGTTCCTCACGTGGTTTCACGATCGCAAGCGCGCGCCGCTGCCGCCGCTCACCTGAAGGACGACGTCAGACGATGTTGCCGGTGCGCGCGTCGGCCACGCGCGCGGGGCCGCGCTGGCCGCCCGTGTGGATGGCGCGCGCCAGCGCGTAGTTATCCAGGAAGGCCATGGTCGGCTGCTTGTTGTCGTCGTGGCGCGCCTTGCCCTGCGCGTCGATCACCAGGCCGCCGTCGTCGGCGTGGTGCTCTGCCAGGAAGGTGCCGCCGCCGTGCACGCCGAGCGCGAGCGCGGCGTCGGGCTTGACCGCCTTGAGCGCGCCCACCAACGAGCCGGGGTCGCCGTTGTCGAGCGCGACGTCGGCGACCTTGAGCCGCTCGGCGACGAGGACGATCTCGCGCACGCGCCCGCCGTCGTTGACGCGGTAGCGCAGCGCCATGGTGTCCGCGGGCGAGCCGCCGAGGCGATCGGGCAAGAGCTTGCCTTTGCGCCCGATGAGCGCGGTGCCGAAGGCGGCCTTCATGGCGGCGTCGAGGTTGTCGCGGTGCGAGACGAAGCCGGCGGCCGGGTTGTTGGTGATGCTCTGGAAGGGGCCATAGCCCGTGATCAGGATCTTGATCGGGTCGTGCGCGTTTGCTTTTGCCGCCTCGAACCAGCCGTGGATCGCCGCGCCGACCACCTTCCGGTGCGTCGCGTAGCGCTTGGCCGGGTCGATGGTCGCGGTCGGCGCTGCGCCGCAGTCGGCGTCCTGCGGCACGTGCAGGAAGCCGCACAGCGGCTCGCCCTGCGCGTTCTTCTTGATGCCGACCTCGGTGGCGAAGCGCTGCAGCGTGAAGAAGGCGTGCTCGCAGTAGAAGTTGCCCGGGTCGGTGCCGTGCTCGACCTTGGCGCCGTGGGCGTCGAGCAGCGTGGTCGGGATCTCGGCGTGCGGCGTCGCCACCGAGCGCTCGACCGCCGTGCCGCTCGAGCGATCGAACAGGTCGACCGGCGCGTCGCGTCCCGGCAGCGGCACGGGCAGCACCGGCGACGTCGACGGCGCCACCGAGGTGCCGGCAGGGGTGGTGGTGCTCGACGGCAGGCCGCTCACGCGGTTCGTCATGATGGGCATGAGGCAGGCTACCCCGGCGTTTCGTGATGGGCGAGCGGCGCTGCTATCGTGCGGCGTGCGCGCGAGCACGGGCGGTCGGGGGAGGGAGCGGGTGCGACGGTGGAGCTGACCCTCGAGCTGGCTGACGACGCGGCGCTCACAGCGCTGCGCACCGACGTCGAGACGCACGGCGCGCTCTCGGTGCCGCTCGCCGGCGCGGCGGCGCCTACGCTGTTCGCGCGCGCCACCGTCGCCGTCGTGTTGCGCGGCGCGCTGCTCGCCGAGGTCGAGGGCCAGGTAGTGCAGGTGCTGCCGGGCGAGCAGGTGGCGGTGCTGGTCGACGAAGACCAGCGCGCACTGCTGGCCGCGGTCGACACGTCGGCGCCCGCGCCCGCGCCCGCCACCGGTGACGTCGGTGATTATTCCTCCGAGCCGCTGTGGTCCCGCATCGCGGACCTGAGCAAGGCCGAGAAGCTCAAGCTCGCCAAGCACGGCAACGCAGACGCGCGTCGCCTGATCTTGAAGCTGCCCGATCCCATGCTGCACCAACAGGTGCTGACCAACCCAGGCCTCGGCGCCAACGAGGTGGCCTCGCTCATCAGCGGTGGCGCTGCCAGCCCCTCGTTCATCAAGGCCGTGCTGACGCGGCAAGAGTTGGCGTCGAACCTCGCCGTCATGGAGGCGATGGTGCTGTCACCACACACGCCGCTGCACGACGCGATTCGCATGGTCGACCGCATCTCGTTCGAGCTGGCGCGCCGCATCGCCAAGGGTGGCAAGGCGCGCGGGCAGGTGGTGCATGCAGCGAAGAAGCGCGTGACGCGGTAGGCCGCTCACCGCGCGTAGCCGCCCTGCCACAGCTCCTCGAGGAACACGCGCCACGGCAGCACGTCGATGCCGTCGACCTTGCGGCGCCGCTCCTCCAGGCACACCACCAGGGAGCGCTTCACCAGCCCCTCCTCGCGCAGGGCGTGCAGGCCGCGCAGGTCCCGGTCGGCGACGGGCGCCTTTGCTTTGACCTCAATTGCGGTCTGGTCACCGAGCACGAAGTCGACCTCGAAGCCGGAGGTCGACCGCCAATAGGCGAGGTGCCGTGGCTTGGTGGTGTCGATCCACGTCGAGATCTCATGGAACAGCCAGCTCTCGAAGGCCTCGCCGAACTCGGGGGAGCGCGTCTGCAGGCCCGAGCGCCCTTGCAGATGGCGCGCCACGCCGACGTCGAAGAAGTAGTGCTTGGCCGTGCCGATGGCCTTGCGCGTCTTCGTCCGTGTCCACGCCGGCAGCGAGCGCGCCACCAGCGTGTCCTCGAGGATCTGGTAGTACTCGCGCACCGTGCTCATCGGCACTTGCGCATCGCTCGCCACCGCGGAGTAGTTGATCAGCTTGCCGTGGTTGAGCGCGGCGACCTCGAGGAAGCGGCTGAAGGCGGGCACGTTGCGTGTCAGCGCTTCGGCGGCGATCTCCTCCTTGAGGTAAGTGCCGACGTACGCGCGCAGGTCGTCCTCGGCGTCGTCGGAGAAGTAGATCGAGGGCAACAGGCCGCGGTCGAGCGCGCGCAGCAGGTCGAACCGATCGCCCAGCTCGCGTTGCACGAACGGGTGCAGCGTACGGCTCGGCGCACGGCCGCCGAGCAGGTTGACGCCGGCGCGACGGAGCTTGCGCGCGCTCGACCCTGTCAGCAGGAAGCGCACGCCCTGCCGCTCGATCAGGCGGTGCACCTCGTCGAGCAGCACCGGCAGTTTCTGGATCTCGTCGATCACCACTACGCGGTCGCGTCGGCCGAGCTCTTCGCCGAGACGCCCCGGCCGGCGGCTCAGCGCCAGGAACACCTCGGCGTCGAGCAGGTCGTAGACGCGGGCGGCCGGCAGCGCGTGGCGGACCAGCGCGGTCTTGCCGGTCTGGCGTGGGCCGAACAGGAACAGCGATTTGCGCGCGAGCAGCGCCGGCAGGTCCAGGACGCGGGGCAGGTAACGTTCGTCCACCTGCGACTATTCTGCCGTTTATCATGATAACCGGCAACTAGCTCGCATGGGCTCCCAACGGGCTTCGGCGTGCCGACGACCTGCTGCGACGCGACCTCAACAGCCCCCGGGCACGTAGGTCAGCTCGGCGTCGCCACCCGCGCCGTGCTCGCCCCACAGCGCCTGGTAGCGCGACAGCCCGCTCTCGCCGCCGTACTCGCAGGTGGGCGCCGACTCGTGCAGCAGGTTGAAGTCGAGGTCGAGCTCGAGCGCGTGCGCGTCGAGCACGCCCTCCACGCCGGGGCGATCGAGGGCGACCGCGTCGTCGTCGGCCGCGAAGAAGTGCGCCTGGCCGCGCGGCTGGCCGAGCTCGGTCTCGCTCGAGGCGGTGAAGGGCGCATGCGGCCCGGCGAGGTCGCGCGTGTCACGCCAAGAGGGCAGCGCGTCGTCGCGGAAGGCGGCGATCAGCGCGTCGTCGAGCGAGAGGTAGGCGCGGTTGAACTCGCGGTCGCCGCAGCAGCGCAGGCAGCCCTCGTGCTGCCGGCCGCGCAACGCGTGCACCCGCATGACGTGCGCGAGCGCGCTGTCGCCGTCGTCGAGCAGCGTGCGCTTGCCGAGCAGGTCGGTGACCAGCAGGAAGATGGCGCGCTGGTCGTCGTCGAGCGCGGCCCACGCAACGCAGCGGTCGGTCGCCAGCGTGTCGAGCAGCCGGTCGCGCTCGTTCGCCAACGTCGTCACCGCCGTGCCGCCGTCGGGCGCGTCGTTGAGCCCACCGTCGACGATGCTGGCGTTGGCTGCGGTCTCGTCGACGACGGCGGCCAGGTCGCCAGCGTCGAGCATCTCCGGGGGCGTGTCGGCAACGGCGCATGCGCTCAGCACCAGCGTCGTGGTGGCGAGCATCACCGTCGGTCGAACACCATGCGCGCGACGTAGCATCGGAGTGACGCTAGCAAGCGTCACGTGGCGCGCGCGACGGCGTTTCCTGGAGGAAGCGGCTCGAGCAAGCGCTAATTCCCGCCAGGGACCTGGTCGGTGTCGAAGGTGCCGGCCCACGAGCGATCGTCGAGTGCGAGGCAGAGACGTGCGGCGGCGTCGCCGAGGTTGTCGAACGCGATCGCCAGTCGTTCGGTGGGCACGCGGTAGTTGACGCGCGCGAACTCATGATCCACGTCGAGCGCGCCGCGGCCCGAGCGCACGCTGTCGGTGGTGGCGAGGACGCGCACCTCGGGACGCGCGTTGTTCTCGTCGAGGTAGCCGAACCACGCCTGTGTCAGGAAGGGGAAGAGACGCGGCTGGTCGCGCAGCGTCATCGTCACCCTCGCGCGTGGCGGCACCTCGAACACCAGGCACCGGCGCTCCTCGCCGGAGGCGATCGCCGTCACCAGCGTCCACGAGGTGCCGACCGGCTCGAGCTGCGCCGCCGCGAGCAACGCGGCCGGCATGTCGACCTCGTCACCCAGCGTGGGCGCGCTCCGCAAGCGCTCGAGCTGCCACTGGTAGAAGCGCTGCGCGTCCGCGCGGCCGCGCGCCGCCTCGTCGGGCAGCGCGCCCAGCAGGTTGTGCTGCTCGAAGGGGTCGCTGGCCAGGTCATAGAGCTCGAGGCCGCGACCGCCGCGTTGGGTGAGCAGCTTGTGGTCGCCGTCGAGGAAGCCCACTTGCATCAGCGGCGCGCTGAGCGCGCCGATGTAGATGCGGCGCGGCTCCACGGCGGCGTCGAGCAACGATTGGCCGCGGTGCCGGGGGTCGGCGGCAAAGCCGAGCGCATCCAGCATGGTCGGCAGCAGATCGAGGTGCGAGGCCGGCCGGCCGAAGCGCGCACCCTGGGGGAAGAGCTTGGGCGAAAACAGCACCGCTGGCACCGACAGGTTCTTCTCGTAGGCGAGGCGCGCGCCGCGCGCGGTGTGGGTCGCGGCCGAGAACGGCGCACCATGATCGGCGACGAACATGACCAGCGTCTCGTCGAGTAGGCCGCGGCGCTCGAGGCCCTGCATGAGCCCGTCGAACACCAGGTCGACGTAGCGCACTGCCGACAGGAAGCGCTCCGAGCGCGCGTTCTTGGTCGCGTGCGGCACGTCGGGCGGCAGCGAATACGGGTAGTGCGCCGCGATGGGGATGACCATGGCGGCGAAGCGCTCGTCCCTGTCGAGGCCGTCGATCCAGCGCAAAGTCTCGTCGACGACGGCGCGGTCGTCGATGCCCCAGGCGTGCTGGAAGATCTGATCGTTGCCGACCGCGATCGCCTTGGCGTCGAGCAGCGTGTCGTAGCGGCGGCCGCCGAGCAGCGCGAGCTTGTCGTAGAAGCCGAAGGGCCCGCCGTGGAACACCGCGCTCTTGACGCCGTGGCTCGCCATCACCTCGGACAGCTCGCCGCAGTCGATGCGCGGGTTCAGCTCGGTGATGTTGCTGGCGTCGGGCGGCGGCCAGTCGGAGCAGACCAGCGAGTAGATGGCGGCGATGCTCTTGTGGAAGGTGGCGTGGTAGCGCGTCAGCTCGACGCCGTGCTGCGCGCGCGCCGCCAACAGCGGGGTCGTGTCGCGCTCGGGATCGCCGAGCGTGGTCATCTCGCGGGGGACGCCCTCGGCGTAGAACAGCAAGACGTTCTTCACCGTGGCGCCCGGCACCGACGGCGGCGGCGCCTTCATCTCGTCGGTCCACAGGTGCGCGCGCTCCAGCTCGTGCCAGCCCTGCGGCGTCGGCGGGCCGACGGGCGCGGCTTCCTCGTCATCGTCGAACAGGCTGGTCAGGAAGATGAACACCGGTTGCTCGCCGAGACCGCGATCGTAGGCGGACAGCCAGGCGCGCTCGACGGGATGAGCGATCAGACCGAGCACCAGCGCCGCGCCGGGCGCATGAAGCCACCGCCCGCGCGGCACCTTGGCGAGCTTGGCGAGCGGCCACAGACACGCGAGCGCCAGCGCGCCCACGCCGAGCGCGGGCACCATGTCGCGCGGCTCGACCAGCGCGGTGACGTCGCCGACGCCGCCGCCCTCGCCGCCGGACAGGCGCCACCAGGTGAGCGGCGTCTGGTCGAGCCGATAGGAGAGCACGTTGGCGGCCATCCACAGCGAGGTGATCAGGCCAACGCCAAGCGCGATGGGCCCAAGCGAACGTCCCGCGACGACGATGCGCGCGGCGCGCGCTGCTGCGACGCCGAGCAGTCCGGCCAGCAACAGCTCGCCGGCGAGCGTCACTGGCAGCCAGCGCAACAGCCCGGGGGCCGCGCCCTGCACCGCCTCGTCGAAGACGATGACGGTCTTGGCCGCCGCCGCGCCGGTCAGCACCACCAGGAAGGTGTAGAGGCCGAAGCGGCGCGCGCGCGCGGTGGCGTCGTCACGGCCCAGTGCGACCTCGGGTGCGGGGTTGCTTGGCGTCGTCACGGCCGCGCTCGCACCAGCGCCGCCAACGCCAGCCACGCAAACATCCATGACGATGAGGTCGAGGAGCACCCTGCACAGCCCTCGCGCTCGAGCGGACCTTCACCTTCGCCCTCGCCCTCCCCGTCCCCGGCCTCTCCTTCTCCCTCGCCGTCGTCGCCCTCACCTTCGCCCTCGCCTTCGCCCTCGCCCTCACCTTCGCCTTCGCCCTCGCCTTCGGTGGGGTCGACGGGTGCGCGATCGAGGGCGCGGTCGGCGAGCGCCGACAGGTAGGCGCCGGCGCCAAAGCCCAGCATCGGCGTGGCGCCGTCGGCGATGCCGGCGTTGCCGCTGCCGCCGGGGCGCAACAGCTCGGGGATCTGGCCGAGGTTGTCGACGCCGACCCTGGTGACGTGCGCGAGCAGGCGATCGGCCTCGGCGGCGTCGCCGGCGCGGCGGAAGGCGCGCGACAGCCACAGATCGACGACGAGCCACTCCTTGCCGTCGTAGTCGCCGCCCTCGTCGCTCCTGAAATAGCCGGGCGTGCTGGCGCGCAGGCCGGCCAGGGCCGTGAGCGTCGCCTGCGCGACGGCGCCATCGGCGGCGAGCACGTCCTTGTTGAAGGCCTCGATCACCGCGGCGTCGAGCGTGCCGCCACTGACGATCAGCTCCTCGCGCGAGGCGGCGAGCGCGCCGCTGCCATCGACGAGCGAGGCCGCCAGCGCCGCCGCGAGCGCGTCGCCGGCCGCGCGATAGGCCGCGCCGTCGACGTCGCCGCGCGCGCTCAGCTCACCGCCAAAGGCGCGCAAGCCGGCCGCGGCACACAGCGTCGAGTAGGCGTACTGCCGCCGCCCCGCGCTCTCGGCGCTCGCGTTCCAGTGCGTCTCCCAGATCGAGCTGTCGGGGACAAGCAGGCCGCTTGCGGGATCGATGAGCGCGAGCAGCACGTCGGCGACGCCCACCTTGACGTCGTCGAGCGACAGCGCGAGCACCGCGGCCGCGTCGCCGCCTGCCGCGAGCGCCCGCGCGTAGGCGCGCAGGAACAGGCCGAAGTCGTCCCACTCGAGGTTGGGGCCGCCGGCGTTTTCGTCGCTCTCCTCGCGGCCGCCGCCGAAGTAGCGCGTCACGCTCACCAAATAGGGGCGCCCGACGAAGCTCTGGTACTCGCCGACGTCGGCGCGCAATTGGAAGCCGAGCGCGCGCGCGGCCTCGTCGCGCTTGCCGACGGCGAGCAACCCTTCGATGGCGTAGGCCTGATCGCGCGCCCACGTGATGTTCCATTGGCCCGGCGGCAGCGAGGCGACGATCTGCCCGTCGGGGCGCCGCCGCGGCCCGCCGTCAGTGGGGTCGCGCACCTGCGCGGCGCGCAAGAGCGCGAGCGACCAACCCGCCAGCCTGCGCTCGTCGACGGAGAGATCGGGCGGCAGCGCCGCGTCGTCGACGAAGGCGCGCGCCGCCGCCAGCTCGTCGGCGAACAGCGCCGCAACCAGGCGCGCGCCGCGCCAGCTCTCGAGGTCGGCGAACAGCGCCGCCGCGTCGCTCGGCGCAAACGCGAGCAGCACGCCGAAGGTGCTGCTCGCGCCGGGGCCGAGCGCGCCGCCTTGCGGCGTGAACACGAAGCCATGCACCACGTCGTCCTGCACGCCGCTGTCGTCGACGTTGGGGATGGGCAGCCCGCCCTGCACCAGCGGGTAGGGGTTTTCCGGGCTCATGGTGTGGCCGCTCGAGGGTGACAAGGCCGCCGCCACCAAGACACCGCGCGCGCCGCTTTCGACGATGACGTCGTGCCCCAGGTCATAGCTGGCGCGTTCGGCCTGCAGGCCGTCGACGCCGCCCCCGACGTGGAAGTTCACCAGGCTCACCACCGACACGCCCCCGACGGTGGTCGTGCCAGGGTTGGTGATCGAGATGACGGCGAGCACCGCCGGGTGCGTGAGCCCGGTGGGCGAGAGCCAACGAGTCTCGATCGTCAGGCCGGCGTCGTGCTGCGTCACCACCAGCGCGTTCGCGTCCTCCTCGGCGCGCGCCTCGTCGACGCCGACGTCGGTCAGCCAACGGCTGGTGGTCGCGGTGCGCAGCGCGAAGTAGGCGTCGTAGGCCAGCTCCGGCGTCGGCAGGCCCTGATCGAGCGCGGCGTAGACGGCGGGGCGGAAGGAGTCGAGGCGCCCGTCGGACAGACGGATGGCGGCGGCACCGACGCCGTTGCCGAGCGGGTAATGCTCGACGGTGCGCGCCGCGACCAAGAGCGGTAGCAGCGCGAGCACGGCCAACACATCGACGCGGCAGTGGGCGCGTCGCGCTGGCGCAGGGCGGTCCGTGACGGCGACCACGGGGGCACGCTGGCGTGCGCGCGCCGTTCCCTCAAGACCTCGCTCGGCACGGGTCGACCGCCTTGACGGGCCAAAGGCGGCACCCGATAGTGGCGAGCGACATCTCGACGACACGGCGGTTGTAGCTCAGTTGGTAGAGCACTGGATTGTGATTCCGGGTGTCGCGGGTTCGAGCCCCGTCAATCGCCCCACGGTGTCCCTGACGCGGCGACCTGAAGGTCGCCGCGTGTTTTTCCGGTGCCACCAGGGGCGTCCGCGTTACAGGCCGTCGCAGATCTCGTAGTCGACGGCGTCCGGCTCGGTGCCGCAGTACTCGTCGCAGTAGCCCGACAGGCACTGACCGTCGTCGGTGCACGGCGAGCCCGGGTCGAGCAGGTCGGTGCAGACCGTGGTGCCGTCCTCCGACAGGTCGCGGCAGCGCAGCCCGGCGGAGCACTCGCCGTCGCTCGTACAGGTGTCACCGAGCGCGGCCAGCGTGCGGCACTCGTTCCTGCCGTCGACGCTGTCGTAGCGACAGAGCAGCCCGTCGGCGCACTCGTCGTCGACGCTGCAGGGCTCGCCGGCGCCGGCCGGGCCCTGGCAGGTGTCGCGATACGTCGTCGGATCGGTGCGGCACTCGAGGCCGGCCGCGCAGTCGAGCTGGCTCTCGCAGCCCTCGCCGTCCGCCGAGACGGGCCGGCAGATCTGCTCGGTCTGCGCATCGTCGTAGCGGCAGTCGAGGCCAGTGGCGCAGTCCGCCGTCGACTCACAGCGCTCGTTGGCGGGCGACGCGCCCCGGCAGACGGTGCGCAGGCCGGCCTCGTCGAGACGGCAGTCGAAGCCCGCATCGCAGTCGCCGATGTTCTGACAGGCCTCGCCCGCGCCCGACAGGCTGCGGCAGATGTTCTGGTTGCCGGCGTCGTTGGCGCGGCACTCGAGGCCGGCGCCACACTCGGCGGCGCGCGCGCACACCTGCGTCTCGGCCTTGACGCCGATGCAGGTGTCGCCACCGGCGGTGTCGCAGTACAGGCCGGCGGCGCACTCGGCGTCGCCGCTGCATGCCTGCCCCGAGGTCTGGCGCGCCAGGCAGCGATAGCCGCCGGCGACCGAGTCGTACTCGCACGCGCTGTTGCCGTCGCAGGGATCGACGGTGTCGAGCACGCAGGTGGCGCTGGTGGCGAGCGGCGCCTGACAGACGTACTGCGAGGAGGCGTTCTCGAAGCAGCGCAGCGCCGGGTCGCACTCGCCCTCGTAGGGGTCGCAGGGCGCGTTCAACGTGAGCGGCGCCTGGCACTCGTCGCGGCCCGCCACGTTGTTGACGCGGCACACGAGGCCGGGTTGGCAGCGGTCGCTGCTCGACGGGCACGGATCGCCAGCGCTGCCATCGACGCAGAAGTAGTCACCGGTCAGGTCGTCGTAGCGGCACTCGAGCCCGGGCAGGCACACGGCCGCAGAGGAGCCGCACTGCTCGCCGTCGGTCTTGGGCGCGCTGCACAGGTAGCGGTAGTCGTCGGGGTCTTGCCAGCACAACAGGCCAGGCTGGCAGTCATCGGCGCTGCTGCACGACACGCCGGCGGCGCCGGGTACGGTGCAGCGATACTGCGAGGTGTCGTCGAGCAGGCACGCGAGGCCGACAGCGCAGTCTTGCGTGTCCTGGCACGGATCGCCGACCACGCCGGGCGCGGTGCACGCCATCTCGTAGGTAGTGTCGTCGTAGACGCAGAACAAGCCGCCCTGGCAGTCGTCGTCGACGTCGCAGGTGGCGCCGGCGCCGCCCGGCTGCGCGCAGCGCTGTTCGTAGGTGGTCGGGTCGGTCAGACAGCGCAGCTCGCCGTTGCACAGACCGCCCGGCAAGCAGGGCTCGCCCTCGTCGCCCTGCCCTTTGCAGGTGCCCTCGAGGCTGACGGTGACGGTGCCGTCGTCGGCGACCATCGGATCCTGTTCGCACTGCGAGCCGGCCTCGGCGCACTCACTGTCGGTGGTGCAGGCGTCGCCGTCGGCGACCGCGCCGGTGAGGATGTCGTCGCAGCTGCGGTCGGAGGGATCGTAGAGCGCGGAGGCGTCGCACTCGTCGACCTGCTGGTGCCGCGTGCTCAGGCACTCGGCCGCCTTGGCACCGTCGTAGCTGGTGCGGCCGAGCGCGATGGACTCGTCGGTCGCCTGTTGGCTCGCCTGGCACTGCTCCGTGAAGGCGTCGATGCAGCCGCCCTCGTCGTGATAGGGGCCGATCTGCTGGTTGAACGAACCGAACACGAGCGCACGCTCGACGGCCGTGCAGCAGCGGTACTGGAGCTGGCACATGATCTTGGCGGTCTCGATGCAGTAGCTCTGCGCGTCGCTGCCGACACAGTTGAGCAGACAGCCCGAGGGGCCGGCCAACGCCGCGCCCATGAGCGTGCCGGCGACCAGCAACCAGCGCCGGACGCGCACGTGCGCTCGCGCGCTGCCCGGGCGTGACGGTGCCGAGGTGGTGATCATGGCGTCCCTCATGGTTGGTTGTCCTCGAGCCCGTCGCAGATCTCGATCTCCACGGTGCCGTCGAGCGGATTCTGCGGCGTGCCGTCGCCGGTGCATTCGCCCTCGGCCGAGAGGTCGCCGCCGGTGTTCTGCACCAGGCAGCTGCCCTTCTCGCACTCCCACGACGCGAAGCACTCGTCGCCGGTCTCGACGGCCGCCTCGATGGCGTTGTCGCAAGAGTCGCCGAGCACGCCGGGCTGGCCGTTGTCGAGCAACGATGACAGCCAGGTGCCGGCGGCGTCGAAGTAGTCGGTGGCGTCGCACTGATCGACGGCCTTCCGCAGGTCGTCGAGGCAGTCGACCGCCTCGTCGACGTCGTACTGGATGCGCTCGGCGACCAGCGACTCGTTCAACTGATCGGCCGCGGAGCGGCACACCTCGGCGAGCACCTCGACGCACTCGCCGGCGGTCGAGTGTGCGTGGCGCGCCGTCGCCGGCCCGGCGAACAGGCCGAGCGGGTCGGCCTTGCGCTCGGCTGCCGTGCAGCAGCGGTATTGCAGGTCGCAGAACAGGCGCGCCTGCTCGACGCAGAAGTCGACCGGGTTGCCGGGGGGCAACAGCATGCACGCGGGCAGCGACGCGGCAGCGACGAGCGAACACGCGAGCCAGCGAGGCGTAGGTGGGAGGCGGCGCACGCCACAGGCTAACGCAGGGCAGCGCCGGGCGCCCGAAACCGTCTCGCCCGCTAGGGAGGGACCGCCCGGACGGGAGTAGACAGCGCCGGTGCCCCACGCGACAACCGCGCCCGTGACGACGACGACGAACGGAGCCGTGCCGTGGAGCGCGCTCACCCATGGCGGCAAGCACCGCTCGCGCCTGCACCAGAAGCTGGCGCGCACCATGCTGCGCACCGTCGACCGCTGGCGCCTGATCGAGCAGGGCGATCGTTTGCTGGTCGCGATCTCGGGCGGCAAAGACAGCTACGCGCTGCTCGACCTGCTGTGGCAGGCCAAGCAGCGCGCGCCGTTCCCCTTCGAGGTGGTGGCGCTGCACGTCGACCAGGCGCAGCCGGGTTACGACGGCCGACCGCTCGTCGCTTGGCTCGAGCAGCAAGGCATACCCTTCGAGGTGGTGCGCGAGGACACGTACTCCATCGTCGTCGACAAGACGCGTGAGGGGCAGGCCTACTGCTTCCTGTGCGCGCGCCTGCGCCGCGGCATCCTCTACTCCGCGGCCGAGCGGCTCGGCTGCAACAAGCTGGCGCTCGGGCACCACCGCGACGACGGCCTCGAGACCCTGCTGCTGAACCTGTGCTACGCGGGCAAGCTGCAGGCGATGCCCGCGCGCTACACCACCGACGACGGCAGGCTCGAGGTCATCCGCCCGCTCATCGACGTCGCCGAGGCCGAGCTACGCGCCTTCGCAGCCGAGCGCGCCTACCCGATCCTGCCCTGCAACCTGTGCGGCTCGCAGGACGGCCTCAAGCGCGAGCAGATGGCGGCGCTATTGAGCACGCTCGAGCAGACCATGCCGAACGTGCGTAGCGTCATGCACCACGCCGTCGCCAACGTGCGGCCCACCCACTTGCTCGACGCCGAGGTGCGCGCCTCCTGGCTGGCGCGCCCGCGCCCGGCCCCCGTCGACGACCGCCTCGCCGGTGCGCCCCGCCGCATGACCGGCACCGTGACCGTGCGCGGCGGGCTCGCCATCCTCGACGACGAGGGCTGATCCGCACTGGTCCGTCGGCGTATCCCACACCGGCACCGTGGCGAGGTGCGGTGGCCGTTCGCTACCATGGACGCATGCAGCACGCGTCCATCCCCCTCACCGTGATCTTGTGCGGCGCCGCCGTCTTGATGGTCAGCGGCACGCTGGCCCGCTTGCAGGTGGCGCCGCCGTCGCCCGACGAGCTGGTCGCCGAGACGCTCATCGCGGACGACGAGGGCGAGGACGGCGAGGCCGAGGGCGACGGCGTGTCGCTCGCCGGCGACGTGCTGTTCGCCGCGCCCGCGCTCGACGACCCCTACTTCGGCGGCACCGCCATCTACCTGGTGGCGCACGACGAGTCGGGCGCGCTCGGCGTGGTGCTGAACCGCCCGCGCGACCTCGGCGGCAGCGAGGCGCCGATCTTCGAGGGCGGCCCGGTCGGCAGAGACCGTGTGGTGGTGCTGCATGACGATGCTGCGCGCGGCGTCGAGGTCGAGCCCGGCATCTACGCCGCGGCCGACCCGTCGATCATCGAGGCGGTGATCCACGGCGACACCTTCGGCAAGGTCTTCGTCGGCTACGCCGGCTGGGGCCCGGGCCAGCTCGAGCGCGAGCTGTCGGAGGGCGCGTGGCTGGTCAGCGACGCCACCGCCGTCACCGTGCTCGGCGTGCGGCCGACGTGGTCGAGCGTGGTGTACTGAGCCGCTCGCTGGGCCTCACGCCTCGAGCTTGAGCTTGTTCTTGGCGGCCTTGCCGAGCTTGCTCCTCGGGCTGCGCGCGATCACCTCCTGCAACAGCTCCTCGCCGAGCGGATCGCCTTCCTCCGTGAAGTGGAAGCCGAGGTAGAAGAGCTGGTCCTCGGTGACGCTCTTGTCGCGCTTGAGCTCGCGCGCCACATCGACGTCACCCGAGATGTCGTTGAACAGCTTGATGGCCTCGTCGCGCGCGCGCGCCGGCGGGCTCGGGTCGAGGCGGCTCTTCTTGAGCGCCACCAACGCCAGGCGCAGGCGATCGTCGGCGGTGGCGCCGTCGGTGTGCGACAACAGGATGAGCGCGTGCTGGGCGCGCTCGTCCTTCTTCTGCTTCTTGAGCTTGGCCGCCAGCTCGCGCAGCGCCTCGGCCGTGCCCTCGGGGTCGGCGGCGCGCGCCAGCGACAGGCAGGCCTCGTAGCCGCGCCCGTCGTCGGCCAGGCGCTCGACCAGGGCCTGTTGCACCTTCTTCACCGCCGGCTTCTTCAGCTCCTTGGCGCGCGGCACCAACAGCTCGGCGAGCAAACGCGCGCGATCGATGTCCTTGGCGGTCAACATGGCGGCGAGCGCGGGCTCGGTCGCCTCCTTGTTGTCGGCGAGCGCGGCGGCGGCGCGCTCGGCCACCGCGCGATCGGCATGCAGCGCGACGTCGACCAGCGTGGTGGCCGCGCCCGCGCCGCCGTGCGCGTGTAGCTTGTCGACGGCGAGCAACGCGCGCTCGTGATCGCGGTGCGTGGCCAGCACCTTGAGCTTCGGCAGGTTGGCGTCGCCGATCTTGGCGAGCGTCAGCGTGCCGAGCGCGGCGCGCGCCAGGCCCGGGTCGAAGCCGGTGGCCGCGACCAACAGCGCATCGACGGCGCTCTTGCTGGCGGCGTCCTGCTGCAGGGCGAAGCGCAGCGCGATCACCGCCTCCTGGCGCACCAGGCTCGGGCGCTTGTCGTCCTTGGCGACGTCGACCAAGAGCGAGAGCGCGGCCTCGTCCTCGCACCAGCCAAGGATCTTGAGCAGCGCCGCGTCGTGCTGCTGCGTGCGTGTGTCCGTCTTGCCGAGCACCTTCATGGTCGTCGAAGCGAAGCTCTTGCGCGTGCGCTTGTCGGCACCGAGCACGCGCTCGCGCACCGCGAGCGCGGCGGCGCGCGCGGTGGTCTCGTCGGCGGCGGCCAGGCCGTCGAGCAGAGCCTTGAAGGCGTCGGCGCCGCCGAGCTCGCCGAGCACACGATCGAGCTCGCGCTTCTCGGCCTCGTTGGCCGCGGCGCGCCGCGCGCGGATCTCGTCGACCACGTCGGGGCCGGCGGCGACCAGCAGGCGGAAGGAGGCCTCGCGCACCGACGGCGCGCCGTGCGCCAACAGCGCCAAGGCCCGCGCCACGCCCTTCTTCGGCGCCATGCGCGCGAGCGCGTCGAGCGCCACGCGCTGCTCGTCGGGCGTGCGCTCGCTCAACTTGAGCAACGCCTGCTGGGCGGCGGCGTCCTTGATGCCGAGCGCCCCGACCACCACGGCCGCTGCCATGCGGTGCTCCTGGTCGTCGTCGCCGAGCAAAGAGATGAGCTTCTTCCAGTCCGTCATGGCGCGGCAGCCTACCCCAGGGCCCGGCTCGCGTCGGCACCCATCTTGTTCCGCCCGGGCGGTCGCGTAGGGTGCCCGCATGGGCACCACCAACGAGCACGTCTCGACGTCGACGCCGCCGGCCGAGGACCCTCGCTTCGACGCGGTGCTGCACTGGGTGCGCCAGCAAGTGGTCGGGCGGGACGCCACCATTCGCACGCCCTTCGGCACCCTGCCCAAGCGCTACTTCGACTACACGGCGTCGGGGCTGCCCTTCGCCCCCATCGAGCAGCTCGTGCTGACGCGCGTGTTGCCGTGGATGGCGAACACGCACACCGACGCGAGCGCGGTGGGCGGCTACATGACGCGGCTGTACGACGACGCGCACGCCACCATCGCGCGCCACGTGCATGCCGCCAAGGACGACGTGGTGGTGCTGTGCGGCAGCGGCGCCACCGGCGCCATCAACAAGCTGGTGCGCGCCATCGGCCTGTTGGTGCCCGAGCCCATCGAGCGCATCGTGCAGGTGCGCCGACAGATCAAGGACGACGAGCGTGCGGTCGTGTTCATCTCGAAGATGGAGCACCACAGCAACGACCTGCCCTGGCGCGAGAGCGTCGCCGACGTCGTCATGGTGGGCTTCGACCAGCACGGCCGCGTCAGCGCCGTCGAGCTCGAGGCGCTGTTGTCGGACGCGCGCTACGCCAAGCGCCCGCTCAAGATCGGCTCCTTCTGCGCCGCATCCAACGTCACCGGCATCAAGAACGACGTCGACGCGCTGGCGGCGGCCATGCACCGCCACGGCGGCTTCGCCTGCTTCGACTACGCGGCGGCGGCGCCCTACGTCGACATCGACCTGCACCCGAACGACGACCCGGCGCTACGCAAAGACGCCGTCTTCATCTCGATGCACAAGTTCCTGGGCGGCCCGCAGGCGCCGGGCCTGCTGGTGGCGAACCAGGCGCTGTTCAGGAGCCGCGTACCGGTGGAGCCGGGCGGCGGCACGGTCATCTACACCTCGCCGTGGGACTGGCGCTACACCGAGGAGCTGTCGCACCGCGAGGAGGGCGGCACCCCCAACGTGGTTGGTGTGATCCGCGCCGGGCTCGCCATCGAGCTGAAAGAGAAGCTCGGCACCGAGCGCATCCGGCGCGTCGAGGAGAGCTTCGTGCGCCGCGCCATCGCGCGCTGGAGCAAGCACCCGAAGCTGCACATCCTGGGCGACCTCGACGCCGAGCGGCTCGCCATCGTCTCGCTCATCGTCGACGAGGGGCGGCTGCACCACAACCTGGCGGCGCGCATGCTGTCGGATCGCTGGGGCATCCAGACGCGCGGCGGCTGCATGTGCGCCGGCACCTACGGCCACGAGCTGCTCGGCATCGGCGCCGCGCGCAGCTTCGAGATCCGCTGCTCGCTCGACCGTGGCGACGAGGCGTCCAAGCCCGGTTGGCTGCGCATCTCGTTTTCGCCGGCCACCACCGAGGAGGACTTCGGCGTGCTGCTCGACGCCTTGCCCGAGCTGGCCGAGCGCTACCCGGAGTGGGCCAAGGACTACACGATGGATCAACACACGGCGATGTGGCGGCATAAGGACGACCGCCTCGATGTGGGTGATCGGCCGCTCCGGCTCGAGGTGCCGGGCTGAGCGTGCGCGGTCAGTAGTCGGGCGTTTGCCACACCGGGACGCCGCGGCGGCGCAAAAACTCGAAGTGATCGCGCCAGCAGCGCTTGGCCGTTTCCCAGGGCACGAAGGCGTGGAAGGCGTGCAGGCCCTTTGGATAGACCGGCGCCTCGACGTCGACGCCCCAGCGCTTGAGCGCCGTCTCCATGCGCGCGTGGTCGTCCTTCAGGTGATCGAGCTCGCCCACCGGCAAGAAGAAGGGCGGCAGCGGACGCACCGGCGCCTCGCGCTCGACCAGGCACAAGGGATCGGCGAGGTCGTGCGACGTCGGCACGCCGCCCTTGAGCGGCAGGTAGTTCTCCGCCAGCTCGCGGTAGCGGTCGTCGAAGAACCAGCCGAGCCCGTGCTTTCGCTGGAAGCGCTCGCCGTCTGACACCTGGAAGGCGCCGCAGGCGGCGAGCACCGCCTTGGGCGTCAAGCCGACGCTGCGCGCCACGCGCGCGCACGGCTCGTCGTGGTCGTAGCCGATGGCGAGCGCGAGCGCGGTCACCAGGTTCGCGCCCGCGCTCTCGCCGGCGAAGATCACCTGGGAGGGGTCGGCGCCCCACTCGGCGGCGTGGTCGACGGCGAAGCGAAACGCCTCGGCCACGTCCTCGAGCCCGGCGGGGAAGCGGTGCTCGGGCGCCAGCCGGTAGTTGACGTTGGCGACGACGAACCCGCGGCGCGCGAACGCGAGCCCCATGATCCAGTGCGTGTCCTTCGACAGCGAGCGAAAGGCGCCGCCGTGCACGTACAGCACCAAGGGCAGCGGTCGATCGCGCTCGAGGGGGCGGTAGACGTCGAGGTCGTGCGCGGTCAGGCCGCTTCGCAGGTAGGCAATGTCGCTCAGCACCTCGACGCCGTGGCGCGCCGGGTCGGCGTCCTTGGCGAAGCGCCGGCCGAGCGCCGAGGCGCGCTCGAACATGCGGGCGACCACGTTGGCACCGAGGTCGCGGCGCAGGCGCACCAACCGCGTGTCGAGGTCGGGGGCGGCGTAGCGCGCCAACAGCGCGCGTCGCAGACCGGGGGCGTGGGGGGTGCTGGACCGTTGCATCGCTGCCGTAGCATAACGACCTGCGAGGTCGTTCTGCCCCAACGCCTGGGACGCTACCTGCTCCAGAACATGATCGGCCAGGGGGGAATGGCCGAAGTCTTCGAGGCGCGCCTCGAGGGACCGCAGCAGTTTTCGCGCCAGTGCGTCGTCAAGCGGCTGCGCCCCGAGCTGCGCGGCACGCCCGAACAGGTCGGCCATTTCCTCGAGGAAGCGCGCCTGATGGCGCGCCTGCAGCACCCAAACCTGGTGCAGGTCTTCGATCTCGGCGAGGCCGACGGCCAGTACTTCATCGCCATGGAGCGCGTCGACGGCCCGCCGCTGTCGCGCCTGCTCGAGGTGCTGCACAAGGCGGGCGAGCGGCTGCCGGTCGAGATCGCGGTCTACATCGCCGCGCGCGTCGCCGAGGGGCTGCACTTCGCGCACGAGCTGATCGACAGCGCCACGCACAAGCCGTTACAGATCGTGCACCGCGACGTCAGCCCACAGAACATTCTGCTCGGGCTCGGTGGCGACGTAAAGCTCGCCGACTTCGGCATCGCCAAGGCCGAGCTGGAGCACCGAGCACCTACGCAGATGGGCATCGCCAAGGGCAAGCCGGCCTACATGTCGCCCGAGCAGGCGCGCGCGCAGCCGGTCGATCGCCGCACCGACGTCTACGGCCTCGGCGTGGTGCTGTGGGAGATGCTGACCGGCGCCGCGCTGTTCACCGACCGCGAGCGGCGCCGGCGCATCGAGCGTGACGGACCGGCGGCGCCCTCGTCGCTCGCCAAGGGCGTCGACGATGAGCTCGACGGCATCGTGCTCAGCTCACTCGAGCGCGCCACCAAGGATCGCATTGCCTCGGCGCGCCTGCTCGAGGAGGCGCTCGACCATTGGCTCGCCGATCACCAGGCGAAGAGCCCGCGGGTGGCGCTGCAGCGCATGCTCGATGCTCGGCGCGCACAGCTCATGGCCGTCGAGGAGACGGCCGAGGTGGCGCCGGCGGCAGGCAGCCCCGGTCCGCCCCGCTTCGTGGTCAGCCCGGACGCGCGCACGCTGGTGCGCTCGCCGGCCTCGCCGTTCGACGACGAACCGAGCGAGTCGCAGCCCTTCACGCTGCCGCCCACCGTCGCCACCAACGACGAGCCGACCAGCCCCATCCCGCGCGCGGCCGGCGCACCGGCGGCGCCGCAGCACGCGCCCGCGCGCGCCCCCACCGTCGTCAAGGCCGGGCGCGCCGCCATCCCGCTGCCCGACGCGCCCGGCTCGGCGCCGAGCCTGCCGGTGCCGGCCACCGGCTTCATCGGGCGGCGCACCGAGCTCGACGCCATCGCGCTCTCCTTCGACGAGGGCGCCCGCGTGGTCACGCTGGTCGGGCCCGGCGGCACCGGCAAGACGCGCCTGGCGCTGCGCTTCGCCGAGGAGGGGCTGCAGCGCGCCGCCTTCCCGGGCGGCGTCTGGTTCGTCGACGCCGCGGGCGCGAAGGACGGCGCCGGCCTGCTGGCGGCGGCGGCGCGCGCGCTCGGCGTCAGTCCGCGCGGCGCGCGCTCGCCGGCCGAGCTGCAAGCGACGCTCGGGCGCGCGCTGGCAGCGCTCGGCCGCTGCCTGTTCGTCATCGACAACTGTGAGGGGTTGGTGGGCCACGCCGCCGAGGTTGTCGCCGACCTGTCGCGGCGCGCGCCGCGCACCCGGCTGTTGTTCACCTCGCAGCAGACGCTCGGCGTGCCCGGCGAGCGCGGCCTGGTGGTGCCGCCGCTCAACGTGCCCGATGACGACGAGAGCGGCAGCGCCCACACCGCGGCGATGGCGCTGTTCCTCGAGCGCGCCAAGGCCGCGCGCGGCGGGCGCGAGCTGCCCGGCACCGAGCTCGGCGTGGTCGCCGAGATCGTGCGCCGCCTCGACGGCGTGCCGCTCGCGATCGAGATCGCCGCTGCACGCGCCGCCGCCGAGAGCCCGGCCGAGATCCTGGCGCACCTGCCGCGCGGCGACGCCGTGCGCACGCTCAAGGGCGCCATCGATGACACCTGGCGCCAGCTCTCGGAGGCTGAGCAGCGCGCCTTTCGCCGCGCCAGCGTCTTTCGCGGCGGCTTCGACCTGCCCGCCGCCGAGCGCGTGCTCGAGCTCGGCGGCGAGGTGCGCACGCGCGAGGTGCTCGAGCGCCTGAAGGCGCGCTCGCTGATGCTGTCGCGCGGCACCGCCGAGCAGGCGCGCTACGCCATGCTCGACGCGCTGCGCGACTTCGCCGGCGAGCGCCTCGACGAGGCGGGCGAGAAGGCCGCCGTCGAGGCGCGCCACGCCGAGTGCTACGTGGCGCGTGGCCGCGAGCTGTGCGCCGCCTTCGAGCGCCACGACGAGGCCGCCGATCGCCTGCTCGCCGCTGAAGCCGACAACCTGGCCGCGGTGGTGGAGCGCGCCGCCGCCATGGCGCGGCCCACGCCGCTCGCCGCCGCGCAGGCGCTCGAGGCAGCGCTGGCGCTCGACCTCGCCTTGCAGCAGCGCGGCACCCCCACCGAGCAGACGCAGGCGCTCGACCGCGCGCTCGCGCTCGCCGAGAGCCGCGCGGTGACGCCGCAGCTGTTGTTGCGCGCGCACCTGGCGCGCGGCGAAGCGCGACGCCTGCTGCACGACTACGGCGCCGCCCGCGCCGACCTGAACGTCGCGAGCGACCTGGCAGCACAGCTCGCCGACACGCGCTACGAGGGCCGCGCGCACATGAGCCTGGGCGCGCTCGCGCTCAGCCAGGGCAAGCGCGAGCTGGCCGATGAGCTGTTGCACCGCGCGCTCGAGCTGGCCGATCAGGCCAGAGACGATCTGACCGCCGGCCGCACGCTCGCGCTCGTCGGCAAGCTGGCGCGCATGGGCCGCCAGCTCGAGCTGGCCGATCAGTGGTGTCGCGCCGCCGTCGAGCGCTCGCGCGCCGCGGGCGACCGGCGCGACGAGGGGCGCGCGCTGGTCGAGCTGGCATCGACGCTGTTGGCCGCGCAGGCCACCGACGAAGCGGCCGACGCCGCGCGCGAGGCCACGCACATCCTGGCCCGGCGCGGCGATCGGCGCTCGATGGTGCATGCCTTCGGCACGCTCGCCATCGTCGAGGTCGATCGCGGCAACTTCGAGGACGCCGAGGCCGCCGCCGCGCGCGCGGTCGAGCTGGCCACCTTCGTCGGCGACCGGCGCGCCGAGGGGCTCTACCTCGGCATGCGCGGCGCCTCGCTGCACGCGCGCGGCAAGCTGCTCGACGCGCGCGAGCACTACGCGCACGCCGCGCAGGTGCTGCTCGACGCCGGCGAGGACGCGCACGGCGCCTTCTTCCAGGGCGCGCTCGGCGCCGTGCATGCGGCGCTCGAGGATCTCGACGACGCGCACCGCGCCTTCACGGTGGCGCGCCGCCGCCTGGCGGGCGCCGACGCGCCCGCGCTCGCCGCCGGCGTCGGCTTGTTCCACGCCGCCTACGAGGTGGTGCGCGTGGGTGAGGCGCAAGCGCGGCGCGCCACCGTCGAGGTGCTGCGCCGAGCCATCGAGGGCGCGCGCCGCACCGTCTACGCGTCGAGCGAAGAGGTGCGCTTCGCCGTGCGCATCGTCGAGCAGCTGCTGTAGCCGCTCATCACGGCAAGATGTCGCCGAGGCAGACGAGCGCGGGCAGGCAGAAGCCCAGGTCGACCGCCGTCAGCCGGTCCGACGTACAGCACAACTCGCCTTGCAGCATCTCGCAGTCGAAGAACGAGGAGCGGCACACCGGCACGCCCTGATCGAGCGTCTCTTGCAGCGCGTCCAAGAAGGAGCCGGCGTCCGGCTGCGGGCCGGGGCCGCCGTCGAGGTAGGTGGTGACGCTGCCGCCGTCGACGTAGCTGCCGTCCACCGAGCCGCCGTCGACGTACTCGACGGTGGAGCCGCCGTCGAGATAGCCGCCGTCGACGGGCGGGCCGGCGTCGGGCAGCGCGATGCCGCCGTCGCCCAGGAAGTCCGACAGCGCGCCGCCGACGTCGAGGTCGCAGTCGACCTCGGGCCGGCACTCGGTGCCGCCGAGCGTGAAGCAGCAGACGTCGCTGCCGCCGCACTCCTCCTCGCCGTCGCACACGTAGGTGGTGGTGAAGGCCGGGCACTCGGGCACGCCCGCGTCGCCCACGCCCGCGCAGGCGGCGTAGCCGCACAGGCCGCAACAGGGCGTAGCGTTGCCGCACACGACGTCGCCGCAGCGCACGCCGGGCTCGGAGCTGCCCGTGTAGGTGGTGAGGCCGAGCGCGTCGAGCGCGCCCGTGACCGACAGCTCGGGCAGCTCGGTCGGCAGACACTCGAGCTCGGGCGGCAGGCCGCCGTCGAGCAGGCTGCCCAAGTCGAAGCCGTTGCCGGCGTCACGGGGGGGACCGGCGTCGGACTCGCCCTCGCCCTCGCCGTCGCCCTCACCTTCACCCTCGTCGCCCTCGCCCTCGCCCTCACCCTCACCTTCGCCCTCACCCTCGGCGCCGGGGCCGGCGTCGTCGTCGGTGACCGGGCGGCCTGCGCAACCGTCGCAGCCGGCGGCCAACAGGGCGATCAGGGAGCACGAGAGCGCGAGGGTCCGCATGGCAGCGGACCCTGCGCTCGCCGCGGGTGCTTGCCAACCCCCGGCGCCGCTCAGGGCGCGGCGCAGCCGGGGGCCTCGACCTCGCCGAGGCCGGGCAGCACGGCGTCGAGGTCGAGCGAGCCGCCCGACACGCCGCAGATCATGCCCGAGGCGCAGTCGGCGTTGGCGTTGCACGCCTCGTAGCAGGCGAGCGCGTTGCCGACGCCGACGGTGGTGCACAGGCCCGAGGCGCAGTCGGCGTCGCCGACACAGCTCTCGCCGCCCTGCTCGACGCCCTTGGCGCGCTCGCAGCCGAGCTCGACGACGGCCACCTTCAAGTAGGAGCCGCGCGCCACGCAGGAGGCGCCGGCGCCGCACACGGCGTCGTCGACGCAGGCGGTGCGCGAGCGCAGGCCGTCCCCGTTGATGGGCGCGGCGATGTCGGCGGTGGCTGCCGGGTCGCTCGGGTAGTTCCAGGCGACGTTGTAGAGGTAGTCGTCGACCAGCTCGGCGGTCAGGTCGCGGTCGTGGTCGACCAGCACCATGCTGCCGCCGGCCGACAGGCCCTCCTCGCCGAGCGCGGGGTTCACCGCGTCCACCTGCAACTGCAAGAGCTGGTCCTCGATCTCCTGGCCGGCGTAGTTGAGCGCGCCCTCGCACACGCCGGCGACCAGCGCCTGCACGAACGGATCGGACGAGAACGACTGGCCGATGTTGGCGCAGCCGACCAGGTTGGTCAGCACGTCGCCGAAGGAGTCGCCGGCCACGTCGGGCGGCAGGCTCGGGAACACCACCTGCTCGAGGATGGCGAGCAAGAGCGCGCCGTAGCGCACGTCGAGGCCGTGCGGGTCGGTCGACACCAGGTAGCGCTCGGTCTCGCCGACGACCGGGGCGTGCGCGATGGAGGCGCCGTAGCCGGTGACGACGGGGGCGAGCTCGAGGTCGTCGAGCGTCAGCGGGCGGCGCGCGCACGCGAGGTCGCCCTCGTCGCACGGCAGCGGCCAGTAGAGCACGATATCGCGCCAGCGCTCGTCGACGGTGAGGCCGACGGCGGTCTCGTCGACCGACAGACGCGTGCCGATCTCGAAGTCGGAGACCACGTCGCGCACGCCCGCGCCCACGTTGGTGACGTCGACGTAGGTCTGGCCGAGCTGATCCTCGAGCAGGTTGTCGAGCGCGTTGGTGGCGAGGTTCCAGGTGCCAAAGGCGGTCGGGTTCTGCTCGAGGTCGCGGAAGCGATGCGCCACCCCGCCCGTCGAGACGAAGCCCGTGCCCATGCTCTGGTCGACCTCGCGCAGCACGATGTAGACCGCGTAGCCGGCCGGGTTGCCGAGCAGCGCGGTGATGAGATCCACAGTGGCGTCGTACGGCGCCGGCAGCGCGTCGCCGAGCGCGACGTGCATCAGCACGTCGTAGTCGCCGGCCACCACCGTCTCGCCCTGGGTGAGCACCACCGAGACGGGCAGCTCGAGGCCGCCCACGATGACGCCCGCCTCGGCGCAGCCGCGCGCCACCACGTAGCCCGAGGCGCTCCTGCCGTCCGCGATCACGGTGGCCTTCAGGCCGGAGGTGAGCCCCTCGAAGGTGTGCGCGCCCGGCACGGTCGTGTAGTCAGCCGAGGCCTGCGCTGCCGGCTCGGGGCTCAACTGCAACTGCGCGCAGGTGGGCGGGTTGGCGCCGACCAAGACGCGCGCGGTCGCGCCCACCACCGGGATGCGCGCCGTGCTGGTCACGGTGACGACGAGGGCGCCCGCGGGATCTTCCTGCACGCGCACGGTGACGCGCGCCTCGTCCACGCTGCCGTCGACGTCGACCGCGCGCGCGATCACGAGCGCATCGCCGTCTTCGCTACCGGCGTTGGCGCGCACGCTGGCGCCGCCACCCGCGTCGGTGGTGAGGCTTTCCGCCGACAACGTCACCGCGTCACCCTCGACGCTCACCGTGATCGCGTCGCCCGCCACCGGCAGGCCGCTCTCGGTCTTCCAGGTGAACTGCAGAAGGCCGCTGTCGCCGCGGTAGAGCACCAGCGGGTTGTCGCCCAGGTAGCTGAGCACGCGCGGCTCGGCGCCGTCGCCGTCGTCGATGGGCAGGCCGCCGGGGATCTCGCTCAAGGGCTCGGCGCAGCCGTCGCAGCCGGCAGCGCCAGCGGTCAGCGCCAGGGCCGAAAGTGTCAGGAGGATTGTGCGTCGCGTCATAGGCCACCTATCGGTCAAAAGTCGTATCCCACCCTGGCAGGCAATATCGCACCTGGCAACTCGCTGTTGCGTGGGATCCAGCCTTTTTTCGCGTCCGGACGCGGCAGAAATGGGCTCAGCCGGGCGCGGATCCGCTGTCCCGGCCGCCGAGCTAGCTGGCTGAAATTGAAAGGCTGATCAGTTCTGTGCGGCTGGCGCGAAGGCGCCATAGCCGAAGGTCTGATCAATGGTCCAGGTCAGGCCGACGTTCACCATGTCGAAGGCCGAGGAGTACCTGCCCATGGCCACGCGCGTGCGTGTGTCGGCGCCGCCCAAGAGCGGCGAGGGGCCGACGCTGCCCGCATAGACGATGCTCTCGACGCCGACAGTGCGGTCGAACACCTGAATGTGGCTGTAGCCGACGTCGAGGCGCACGCCCGCGAGCGTGCCCGAGATGCCGGCGCCGATGCCGACCTTGTCGCCGCACACCAGCTCGACCGAGTACGTCGAGGCCGGGATGGCGCTGGTCTCGTAGAAGCCGCCGCCGTGCAGCTCGAGCATGCGATCCCACAGCGCCACCGTGCCGCCCAGGCGCGCGCTCCAGGCGTCGGTCCAGTCCTTCGGCTGCACCACCGGGTCGAGCTCGACGCCGGGCTCGCCGTCGGTGGGCGTTCGGTCGACGATGACGCCGGTGGTTGCCAGGTAGATGTGGTCGTAGACGCTCCAACCCTCGTAGACGAAGTCGCCCTCGACGTCGAAGGCGAGCGTGTTCTTGCCGTCGCCGAGCACGTCGTCGAGGCCGTAGCGCACGCCGACCCGGTAGAAGGGCGCCAGCGTGAAGTCGACCGCCGCCTGGGCGCCGGTGGCGTCGAGCGTCACCAGGTTGGCGTCGAGCACGTCGCTCTGGAAGCCCGGCTGGAAGGCGAGCTCGATGGGGCCGGTTGCGTGCACGCTGCGCGCGAGCTGCACGCTGCCCGCCAGCTCGAGGTCGCCGATGCCGAGCGCCTTGCCGGGGTTGGTCCAGACGCCGAAGTTGCCCGACGGGATCGCGTGCTGGTAGGCCGAGATGTGTGCCTCGATGTCGTAGTTCGGGTCCTCGTTGGCGTAGAGGTCGCCCGACATGCGCACGCGCTGATCGAGGCCGGCACTGACGAGCTGAAAGCCCGCGCCCACCGCGAGCCAGTGTGAGTAGCGGTAGGCAGCGGCGAGGCCGTAGTACAGCTCGAGCATGTCGCGGTCGACCAGCGTGTAGCGGGTCGGCGTGTCGGCGCCGAAGCCGAAGTCGCCGTTGCTCGGCGCGTAGACGTAGGCGCCGAGCGCGATGCCGTCGAGGCCGAAGGTGTCGAGGTTCCACGACAGCATGATGCGCGGCACCGGCTGCACGCCCGCTTGGTTCGTCACGGCGGCGCCGCCGTCGAAGCGCGAGGGCGTGCCGAGCACGCCCAGGTGTTGCGGGTCGGCGGCGCGCGCGAACTCGTCGTCAGCGGCCGGGCGGTTGGCCTTGACCTCGTAGACGTGCGCGCCGCCCGCGTACTCGAGGGTCAGGTCGGCCGGCGCCTTGCAGCCCTCGGCCACGCCGCCGCAGTCGCGGACGAACGACGACGTCAGGAACACCAGGTTCAGGTCGACGTTCAGCTCGAGGCCCTTGGCGTTGGTGAGCGCGGCCGGGTTGAGCCAGGCCGCCATCGGGTCTCGTGGGTTCACCAGGTTGGCGCCGCCGCGCGCGATCGAGCGCGCGCCGATCTCACCGACGTAGTAGGCGGCGCCGAGCGCGCGGCCCGCGCTCGTCGTCGTCATGAGCAGCGCCAACAACAAAGGGAGCTTCTTCATGGCGGCGCAGCATGGCAGAAAGCCGGCGCGATGTCCCCGCCAGAAACGTCAACCGAAGCAAGCGCGCGCGGCGCGACGCTCGCGCGCCTGCGCCAACGGCACCAGGCGATCTGGGCCTTGCGATCGCACTTGGTCGCGCAGGGCTTCTGGGAGCTCGACACCGCGCTGCTCACGCCCGGCCCCGGCCTCGAGCCGCACCTCGACCCCATCGCCGTCGACGTGCATACCCGTTTCGACGCTGGCGCCGAAAAGCGCTTCCTCATCACCTCCCCCGAGCTGTCGCTCAAGCGCTGCCTGGCGCTCGGCGCCAGCAAGGTCTTTCAGCTCGGGCACGTGTTTCGCGACGGCGAGCGCACCGACCGGCACGCCCCCGAGTTCACGTTGCTCGAGCACTACCGCGCGCCCGGCATGCTCGAAGAGCTGGTGGTCGACGTCGAGGAGCTGGTCGAGACCGCTGCGCGCGCGCTCGAGGTAGCGGCGCCGCATCGACCCTATGCGCGCGCCACGGTCGCCGAGCTGTTCACGCGGCATGCGGGCATCGACCTGCGCAGCGCGGTGCTCGCGCGGCGCGATGGCGACGGCGACGCGCTGGTGCGCGCGGCGCGCGGCGCGGGCGTGCAACTTCGGCCGGGCGCCGACTTCGACGACGCCTTCGCCGGCGTGATGGATCAGCGGGTCGAACCAGCGCTCTCCCGCGAGCGGCCCACGGTGGTCTCGCGCTGGCCGGCGCCGATGGCGGCGCTGGCGCGCACTTGTGACGACGATCCCATGTTCGCCGAGCGCTTCGAGATCTACGCCTTCGCGAGCGGCGCGGCACGGAACGCGCGCCCGCTCGAGCTGTGCAACGCCTACGACGAGCTGACCGACGCCGTCGAGCAGCGCGCCCGCTTCCTCGAGGACAACGACAAGCGACGCGCGCTCGGCAAGGCCCCGCTGCCGCTCGACGAAGACTTCCTGGCATCCCTGCCAGCGCTGCCGCGCTCGGCCGGCTGCGCGCTCGGCGTCGACCGGCTCCTGATGCTGTTGCTCGGCGCCGCGCACCTCGACGAGGTGATGGCGCTGCCCTGGCGCTGACCGCTCGGGTGGCACGGGCGATCGGCTTGACAGCGACGATGTACGCGGCACGCTCCCCGCATCACCCCCGAGGGGCCCCATGAAGAAGCTGTCGCTCTCCCTGTCGCTCGTGTCCGTCTGCGCCGCGCTGGCCATCGTCGCCACTGCCTGCCCTCCTTCCGAAGGCGAGGGTGAGGGCGAAGGTGAGGGCGAAGGTGAAGGTGAGGGCGAGGGCGAAGGCGAGGGCGAGGGCGAAGGCGAAGGCGAAGGCGAGGGCGAGGGCGAACCGGGGCCGAACAGCTGCGCCACGGTCGCCGACTGCGACACGGGCGAGGAGTGCGAGACCATCTTCACGGGCGCGCCCACCAACGGCTGCTACGCCTCCTGCCCGACGCAGAACGATCCCTGCACCACCTCGCAGGGCAACGCCGGCCTGTGCCAGCGCTTCTCGCAGGACGGCCCCTTGATCTGCTTCTCCGAGGCCGCCGACCTCGAGCCGTGCGGCAACGCCGCCAACGCGGCCTGTGCGACCCAGGGCGCCTACTGCGTCACGCTCGGCGACGTCTCGGCCACGCCGCAAGACGAGGGCGACTTCTCCTTCTGCGCGGTCGCCTGCAACGCGACCACGCCGTGCGCGGGCACCAACGAGTGCTCGGACGACGCGCAGTTCACGGTGGGCGGCGGCGACACCTACGGCATCTGCGGGCCGCCGTCGTCGACGTCGACGGTGTGCGGCGCCAGCGCCGACGGCCTCGGCGTGTGCACGGGGGCGTTCTCGTGCGCGGTGGCGTCGGGCCAGAACACGGGCACGTGCGTGGCCGACGCGGGCGAGGGCGAGGGCGAGGGCGAGGGCGAGTAGCGCGGGGACGGCGGCCTGAGCGAGAAACCTTATTTTCGTTTGGTCACGCTTTTTGTAATATTTGGTTGATGGAGCACCGGCGCTTCTGGATCCGTGAG
Organism: Deltaproteobacteria bacterium; assembly: GCA_016177705.1. GTDB lineage: Bacteria > Myxococcota > UBA727 > UBA727 > VGSZ01 > JACOUT01. The sequence continues at coordinate 583,006 of JACOUT010000003.1, read as the reverse complement.
ATCGAGCGTGCCTTCGAGCGGCGCAGCGTGGTGTGGCTGGCGGGCGTGCGGCGTGCCGGCAAGACCACGCTCGCTCGTTCGCTCGCCAAGGCGAAGTACTTCGACTGCGAGCTCGGCCGCGTCCGACGCTTGCTCGAGGAACCCGAGCTGTTCTGGCGGGACCAGCGCGGCACCGTCGTGCTCGACGAGGTGCACCGCCTGCAGAACCCGTCGGAGGTGTTGAAAATCGCCGCCGATCACTTCCCCGACGTGAAGGTGGTCGCCACGGGCTCCTCGACCCTGGCGGCGCGCCAAAAGTTCAAGGACAGCCTCACCGGAAGAAAGCAGGAGATCTGGCTGGTGCCGATGATCGCCGCCGACCTCGATGACTTCCAGGCGGTGGACCTCGAGCGCCGCATGCTCCATGGGGGCCTGCCGCCCTTTTTCCTCGCGGATCGCCTCGTCGACAAGGACTACGAGGAGTGGTTGAGCTCCTACTGGGCCAAGGACCTGTCGGAGCTGTTCGTCGTCGACAAGCGCTCGTCGTTCATGAAGTTCGTCGAGCTCGTCTTCGCGCAGAGCGGCGGCCTCTTCGAGGCCCAGGCGTTCGCCGCGCCCTGCGAGATCTCGCGTCCCACCGTGCAGCAGTACCTCTCCATCATGGAGACCACGCTGCTCGCCACGGTGCTCCGGCCCTATCACGGCGGCGCCGCGGCCGAGATCAAGAGCCAGCCCAAGGTCTACGCCTTCGACACCGGCTTCGTGGCCTACCATCGTGGGTGGGACGCCCTGCGCGACGAGGATCGTGGACAGCTGCTCGAGCACCTCGTGCTCGGGGAGATGCTCGCCCGCTTCGGTGCCACCCGGGTCCACTACTGGCGCGACAAGCAGCACCACGAGGTCGACTTCGTGCTCGAGGTGGGACGGCGGCGTGAGCTGGTGGCCATCGAGTGCAAGAGCTCCGCGCGCAAGCTCGACCCGAGCGGGCTGCAGGCGTTCCGTCGCAGGCACCCGGCCGGCAGAAACGTCGTCGTCGTGCTGCGCGAGACCGATGAAGGACCGCGGCGGGTGGGCGGCCTCGAGGTGGAGGTCGTCCCGTATCTCCGGCTGCCCGAGCTGCTCGACGCGTGGCGCGTACAGGCTGCCGCCAAGCGGTGAGGCGAGGCGGCGGCGCGGTCGCTCCGATGGTCCGCTGGCCGTTGGGCGTTGGGCGAGGAGCCGCCGGCCGATGATCCGCGACGAGCCGATACACGCAGCGCCTCGATGCGGCCTGATGCGTTCGACCCGCTGTTCCCCACGACCAGGCACCAAGGCCTGCGGGGCGGGCCTCGTCCGACGGCCCTCCCGGAGGACCGCACGCCGCCCCAACCACCCCCGACCCCGCGGCCAGCTTGACCACCACGACCGCCCCGACGACGCCACTGCCGCCCACCCGTTCACCGACGTCACCAAGGGCAAGCTGACGGACGCTTGGTCAAGCTAGCGGCGACCCGGCACAGCCGCGAAGGGTCCGAGGACCGGGCCGACGGACGAGGCCCGCCCCGCCGGCCGCCCTGCGCGCAGCCACGTTCCACCTGCCACGTCAGAACGGATCCCCCCCATACGCCGCGCCGCGGTCGCCGCCCGGCACGATCTTGACCTCCGCCTGCTGGCGCCCCCACAAGGCCACCGCCGCGCTCCTCAGCTCGTCGTAGCGCGCGGGCGGCACCACCCGCTCCTCGATGCGCAAGGTGCGCGACATCCAGAACGCGCCGTCGGCCACCGCCCACTGCTCCTCGACGTTCAAGATCGACCCCTGCTTGGCCAGGCTCGGCGGCAGCGCAGCCACGCCTTTGCCCTCGGGCATCTTGACCGACAGCCGCACCTTCTGCACCGCGCGGTGCGACAGCACGACGGGCGCCTTCCTGCCCTCGCGCCACAGGAAGGCGAGCGGCCGGCCGGTGGCGCGCTCGGGGATGACGACGTGCTCGCGATCCTGCAGCGGCGCCAGCGGTGCTGCGCGCAGTTGCAGCTTGAGCGCGTCGTCGGGGTCGTTGCCCTTGCCGGCGACGCGGAAGGCCTCGACCAGCTCGAGGCCCGGCAACAGATCAGGCGCGCCGCTCGCGGCCGGCGTGCCGAGCGGATCGCCGAGCAGGAGCGCGCGCAGGCGCGCGGGCGCGTCGTCGTGCGTGAGCGCTTGTCGCGCCACCGCCGCCTCGACGCCGATGAGCGTGGCCCGCACCATGCCGATGAGCGTGCCGTCCGCCGCCATCTCCAATTCGACCTCGACCGTCGTCAGGTTGTCCTCGGCCTTGTCCTCGGGCAGGTCGACGAACTCGCCGCGCACGCCGCCGCCCGGTGCCGGGCGCACCAACAGCCCGCGCTGCCCCTGCAAGGCGCCGGGCAGGCGGCCCGTTGGCAGACCGAGCGTGGCCGGGTCGATGAAGGCGTAGTCGCCGCCCATCGGCACCGCGAGCACGACGTGGTTGAAGGGCGCAGGTGTGAGCAGGTCGGGCACGGAGGCGAAGCTGCCCTGGCGCGACACCAAGACCGGGAAGCCGTCGACACCCATTTGCCGCAACAGCGCCAGGCCGAGGCTCGCCTGGTCCTTGGCGTCGCCCACCTTGGCGCGCTGCACCTCGGTGGCGCTGTGGGTGGGCAAGGCCGCCAGGTTCAAGAAGGTCGGCACGTCGCCGATGTCGTCTTGCAAGTAGCGCTGCACGCTACGCAGCTTGTCTTGCTTGGTGCCCTTGTTCATGCCGCGCACGAGCTGGCGCGTCATGTCGTCGGGGCGGTCGCGCCCCTTGACCAGCTCGGCGTACCAGGTGGCGACGTCGTCGGCGGTGGAGATACCGCGCCCCTCGGCGCCACGGTGGGGCGTGAAGCGCAACAACTGCACGTGCACCTGGGTGGCGAGCGCCGACGGCTCGGGGGCGGCCCCCTCGGCGAACAGCGCGGGCTCGCGCTCGAACACGAAGGCGAAGCGCGTGCCCGGGATGCCCTCCTCCTCGGAGGACTGCGCGGCCTTCTCGGTGATCGCCTGCACGCGCGATGGGATGCGCGTCGGCTTGATGCCCTGCACCACCCTGCCCTGCTTGGTGACACGGAAGTCGACGTCGAAGCCGCGCGGCACGTTGACCACCACCTCGCCGCGCTGGAAGGGCAGGTCGCCGCCGACCGGGATGGGCTCGAGCCAGCGCGGGTCGCGCACCAGGCGCAGCGTGGTGGTCTCGAGCACGTCACCCACGCGGGCGCCCTTCACCTTGGTCAGCTTGTAGCTCTTGGCGTCGTACAGGCGCGCCTCGGGGGTGCCGTCCTTGAAGCGGTCGACGTCGACCCAGGCGTCCGGGTGGGTCTCCACGCTGGTGCCGTCCTCGTGGATCACCTTGGAGGTGATGGAGGCGATGCGCGAGCGGTCGTCGAAGGGGATGAGGATCTTGGCCTGGTCGAGGCCGGCCTCGCTCATGATCTGGGTGCGGCGCGTGTGCACCACCTCGGCGATGACGGTGTCCTTGCCGGGCGGCGGGAAGAAGGTGATCTCGGTGCGGTCGAGCAGGATGACGGCGCGCGCGTCGGGGAAGTCGTTTTGGCCCACGCGCGTGCGGCCGGAGAACTTCTCGGTCTCTGGCCGCGGCGGGCTCGCGCACGACGACGCCACCAGCGGGGCGAGCAGCGACAGGAGGAGCAGCACGAACGGCCGCGCACGGCGTGCGGAAACGCGCATCGGCGACGACCTTACCAGACCGTCGGCTCCAAGACCGCTTGCGCCGCGCGCGCCTGCTTGCGATGTCACCGCCATGTTCTCGTTCACGCTGAGCCGGCAGGTGGTGACGTCGTTCGACGGCACGCCGCTCGGCGTGCAGACCGTCACCTCGCCCGACACGCCGGCCGACGCGCCCGTGCTCTTGCTCGCCAACGGCCTTGGCGCCACGGTGACGGCCTACCGCTTCCTGCTGTCACGCTTCTCGCGCACCTTCCGCTTCGTCTCCTGGGACTACCGCGGGCTGTACGGCTCGGGGCGGCCGGTGGGCGGCTACGACTCGCTCGACGTCGCCAGCCACGCCAAGGACGCGCTCGCCGTGCTCGACGCGCTCCAACTCGACGAGGTGCATGCGCTCGGCTGGTCGATGGGCGTGCAGGTCCTGATCGAGCTGTACCGCGAGGCGCCCGACCGCTTCGCCACGCTGGTCTTGCACAACGGTGTCGCCGGCCGCCCCTGGGACTCGGTGGCCGGCACCGAGCTGTTCAAGGAGCTGATGGATCCGGTGCTCGAGGCCAGCCAGCGCGTCGACTTCCTGATCGAGCGCGCGGTGGCGCGCGTGGTCGACTGGGAGGGCTTCCTGCCGCTCGCCATGCGCGTCGGGCTGGTCAGCCGCGAGCTCGACCGCGAGGTTTTCCTCGACGTAGCGAGCGGCTTCAAGTCGCTCGACATGCACCTCTACCTCGAGCTGTTGCGTCGCCTCGGCCGCCACGACGCCTTCGACGTGCTGCCGCAGATCGCGGTGCCGACCCTGATCCTGCAAGGCGCCAAGGACGTGCTGACGCCGCTCGCCATCGCCGAGCGCATGGCGCGCACCATCCCGGGCGCGCAGCTCGAGGTGCTGCCGGGCGGCACCCACTACGCCGCAGTGGAGATGCCGCAGTTGCTCAACCGGCACCTGGCGCGCTTCTGGGACGTCGCCGGCCTCGACGTCGCCGACGGTGGCGACGCCTCGGGGGGCCGGCGATGAGCGGGCGCGTCGTCGCCGTGGCCGGCGCCTCGGGCCTGGTCGGCTCCGCGCTGGTGCGCGCGCTCGCCGCCGATGAGCGCGTGGCGCGCGTCGTCTGCCTGGTGCGCCGCGCGCTCGCGCCGCCGGCCGAGCTGCCCGGGCACGACAAGCTCGAGCAGCGCACCGTCGCGGCCTTCGACGAGGCGGCGCTCGCCGCGGCCATGCCCAAGGACGTCGACGACGCCTACTGCTGCCTCGGCACCACCATCAAGGTCGCCGGCAGCCAAGAGGCCTTCTTCAAGGTCGACCACGACGCGGTGGTGGCGTTCGCGCGCGCCGCGCGGTCGGCCGGGGCGAGGCGCTTCGTCGTCGTCAGCTCACAGGGCGCCGACCGGCACAGCCTCAGCTTCTACCTGCGCGTCAAGGGCGACATGGAGGCGGCGGTCACGCGAGTCGGCTTCGAGGCGGCGCACCTGATCCGCCCGGGCATCCTCGACGGCCAGCGCGCGCAGACGCGGCCGGGTGAGGCACTCGGCATCGCCGTGGCGCGCGGTGTCTCGCAACTCTTTGGCGGCCCGCGCTTCAAATACGCGCCCATCCGGGCCGAGACGGTCGCCCGCGCCATGGTGGCGCTCGCCTTCGGGGAGGAGCGCGGCGCGGTGGCGACCGAGAGCGCCCGCCTGCAACAGCTCGGCGGCGCGGCGGGCTGAGCGCGCGTCGACGCGTCGAGAAGCGTTGACAGGCGGGGGCCTGGGTCGCGTACCGTCCGGCGGGGAGAGTCCATGGGCGAGCCGAAAGAGCAGCGACGCAGCAGGCGCATCCGGCACGACCTCAAGGTCGAGCTGTTCGACAAGCGCGGCGCGCGCGTCTTGCACGCGCTCGACGTGGCGCGCCATGGGCTGTTCCTCGCCACCACCGATCCGCCGCGCGACCGGCACCTGGTGCAGCTCCTGGTCTACCTGCCCGACGGGCCCATCAAGGTGGCCGCCACCGTCATGCGCACCGTGAAGACGCAGCACGACTTCGACGACGGCGTGGGCGTGCAGTTCTTCGCGCTCTCGGAGGACGCCAAGCGCCGCTGGGACGACTTCGTCTTCGAGCTGCAACGCACCACGCCGCCGCGCGGCACGCCGCGGCCCAAGCTCGGTGGCCAGAAGTCCGCCGAGGGCGATATGCCGGGCGCTGGCGGCGCCACCTTCCTGGTCAAGCTGAAGACCGTCGAACGGCTCCGCGAGTTCGCGCAGACCCACCTGCACTCGGGCGGCACCGTCTTGTTCACGCCGGTGCTGCGCGCGGCGGGCGAGCACGTCACGCTCGTCTGCGTGCACCCGCGCACCGACGAGGAGTTCCACCTGCCCGGCGTGGTGCACCGCGTGCACACGGACAAGCCCAAGCGCCTCGAGCTGCACTTCATCGGCGTCTCCGCGCAGCTCTTGAACAACTTCGCCGCCTTCGTGGAGAGCGGCCACCCACCGCGCGTGCAGGCCGTGCAGCCACCCGCGGTGGCCTCACCGCCGCTGGTCGACGACCTCGACGTCGACGTCGACGTGTTCGACGAGGACACCATCGACACCGACCAGCGCATCGCCCAGCCGCCGAGCACCGCCTCCGGCCCGCCGAGCCTGCTGGCGCCGCCGCTGCCCGCCACGACGCCGCCGACTGCGGTCGCGAGCGCTGCGCCCGCGGCGGTGGCGCGTCAGCCGGGCGGCCCCACGTTGGTGCCAGGGCTGCCCATCGATCCCGGGCTGCGGCCCGAGGCGTACCTGTTGCGTTGTGACGCCTGCGAGCTCGCCCCCTACGCCATCGACCTCGGGCCCTGCCGCGGCGTGCTTGGCCTGGTCGCCGACTACGGGGCGTTCTCGGCCAAGGACGGCAGGGTCGTGGGCGCGCCGCGCATGGTCTCGGCCGAAGAGCGCCACAAGCGCGTGCAGCACTTCCTGTCGAACGGCGGTCGCCTCGACGCCAGCATCGATCTGATGACCATGTTCGGCGTGGTGGCGCTGGCCGAGCCGGCCAAGGACGAGGCCGGCGACCTGCTGCGGCACCCCAAAGCGGTGGAGCGCCTCGACCACGTGGCGCGCAAGCTCGCCGAGGGCGAGGCGGCGGCCAAGACCAAGGTCAAGTGCCCTGCGTGCAAGGACGGTCACCTCACCGTCGAGCGCTCGTCGATCTGACGCGACCATGAGCAACGCCACCCCTCCCGGCACGAACGGCGGCAATCACAGCGCCACGCGGAACGGCAACGGCCGTTGCCGCATCGTCGTCACTGGCGGCCCGGGCGGCGGCAAGACCACCGCGGCCGACCTGTTCCGCCGCGAGATCGGCGAACGCGTGGTGGTGGTGCCCGAGGCGGCCACGCTCTTGTTCAACGGCGGCTTTCCGCGCACCGGCGACAGGGCGGCGCGCATGGCCGCGCAGCGCGCCATCTACCACGTCCAGCAGAACCTCGAGGACGCGCAGGCCGGGCTGTTCCCCGAGCGCATCCTGTTGTGCGATCGCGGCACCGTCGACGGCGCCGCGTACTGGCCCGACAGCCCGGGCACCTTCTTTGGCGCCGTCGGCACCACCGAGGAGCGCGAGCTGGCGAGGTACGACGCGGTCATCTTCTTCGAGAGCGCCGCCGTCGGCGGACTCTTGATCGAGGGCAACCCGGTGCGCACCGAGTCGCTCGACGAGGCGGTGGCGCTCGACGGCAAGCTGCGCGCGGTCTGGTCCAGGCACCCCCGTTTCGTCGTGGTGCCGCACGACACCTCGTTCGTGAAGAAGATCATGTTCGGCCTGGCCGCGCTCGAGAGCCTGGTGGCGCAGCTCGGCGCAGGCCGGCGGCGCTAGCTACTGGCAGACGTTGCCGACGCACGAGAGCCCGGCGACGCAGTCGCTGGTCTGCCCGCAGGCGTTGCCCAACCCAACACCGCCGCACTCGTCGCCGTACTCGGTGAGGAAGATGGGCGCGTTGCCGGCGCGCCCGCAGTCGCCCGCGGTGCCGAGCTGGATGCAGCAGAACTTGCCGGTGAGGTTGCCTGCCTCGTCGCGCGCGCACGGGTTCAGGCCGACGCAGTCTTGCGGGAACATCTCGAAGACGCGGAAGCACTGATCGTAGGTCTGCTGGTCGACGGTCTCGAGCCAGACGTTGCCGTTGTCGGCGCCGCACAAGACGCCGCGCGTCTTCAGGTGGTAGGAGCCGGTCGCGTTGGCGCTGCCGAGGGCGGCGAATGAGGTGACCGCGACGTCGAGGTTGTCGCCGGTGGCGTCGACGGTCAGCTTGGCGTTCGGCAGGCCGGCGCCGTCGTCGTTCATGCCGAGCTGCGTGCATTGGTCCGCGCTGTCGTCGAGCAAGTAGGCCACCGGGTCGTAGCCGGTGGTGGTGGTGGTGACGGTGACCTCGATCTTCATGCCGGGCCGCGTCTGGATCAGGCGGTGGTTGCGCCAGTAGCGCTCCTTGCCGTCGTGGAAGTAGGGCTCGGCGGTGGCGGCGTCGAGCGTGCGGTCGATGTCGGCGAAGATGTCGACCGTGGCGGCCGAGTTGAAGGTGTCGCACAAGTCGCCCTGGTAGTTGCACGTGCCGGCGTCGCAGGTCTGCCATTCGTTGCAGGCGGGCGTGCAGCCGGGCTCGCCCTCGCCCTCGCCCTCGCCTTCGCCTTCGCCCTCGTCACCCTCGCCCTCGCCTTCACCCTCCTCGCCTTCGCCCTCGCCTTCGCCCTCGCCCTCGCCCAACGGCAGGCTGTCGTCGCGCAGGCAGCGCCGATCGACGCACAGCTCGCGTTCGCCGCAGTCCGCGGACACGTCGCATTGGGGGTCGAGCGGCTCGCCGGGTGGGCAGCCGGCGCCGACCAGCGCGATCGCCACGGCGATCAGCGCGGTGTGCGGGATGGACAGCGGGACGGACAGCGCGCGCGAACGCACGTCGACGATGGTAGCGCGCGCCACCTCAGCTCACCACGTCGAGCAGATCCTGCAGCCGCTCCACCGCCTGCGACGCGGTCGGCCGCTTGCTCGGCTCCTTGCAGAGGAACTCGAGCACGCGCGCGTCGAGCGCTGACGACAAGGAAGGGTCGGCCACCGACGGCGGCACCGGCTCGTCGCGAAGCTGCATCAACGCCACCGCCATGATGTCGGCGTTGTCGGTGCGGAACGGCACGTTGCCCGTCAACAGCTCGTAGAGCGTGATGCCGACGGCGTAGACGTCGCTGCGCCCGTCGTAGGGCCGGCCGCGCAGGCGCTCGGGCGCCATGTAGGCGGGCGAGCCGGCGATGGCGTCGCGCGTGGCCGCCTCGCCGGTGTCGGTCAGCTTGGCGACGCCGAAGTCGAGCACCTTGACCACCTCGGCGGTGCCGGTCTGGTGCAGGAAGATGTTCTGCGGCTTGATGTCCCTGTGGATGACGTGCTGCTCGTGCGCCGCCGCCAGCGCCTGGCACACCGGGATCAAGACCTCGACGGCGCGATGGACCGTTAGCTTGTGGCTCTCGCGCAGCTCGTCGTCGAGCGTGCGGCCGCGCAGCAGCTCCATGACCAGGTAGGCGGGGCCGAACGGCAAGACGCCGAAGTCGAAGACGCGCACCGCGTTCGGGTGTTGCACGCGGCAGGCGCGCACGCCCTCGCGGCGGAACTCCTCGGCCGACTCGACGGACGGCGTCTTGCCCTGCGGCCGGCCGCGCGAGTCGATGGGTGAGAGCAGCTCGGTGCCGCCGCCGGCCACCGTGCGCAGGATCTTGACCGCCACCTCGGTCTCGAGGTTCTTGTGGCGCGCGCGATAGACCACACCGAAGGAGCCGGCGCCGATCTGCTCGACCAGCTCGTAGCGATCGTCGATCACCAGGCCCGGCGCCATGTCCTTCGCGCCGGCCACCGGCACCGGCGCATCCGCGCGCTCGCGCCGACGCAGGCGCGCCTCCATGCGCGCGAGCAAGACCGGGAACTCGTAGGGCTTGGTGACGTAGTCGTCGGCGCCCAGCTCGAGCGCGCCCACGACGTCGGTGGTGCCGCCCACTGCGGTCAGCATGATCACCGGCAGCTCGGGGTGGCTCGGGCGCAGCCGCGCCAAGGTGTCGATGCCGTTCAGCACGGGCATCATCCAATCGAGCAGCAGCAGGTCGTACTGCTCCTGATCGAGCGCCTCGAGCACCTCGAGGCCGTTGGTGACGCCGGTGACCTGAAAGCCGCGCTTCTCGAGGAACAACCGCAGCATGTTGCGGTTGGCGTCGTCGTCCTCGGCGACCAGGATGCGGCGCGGGGCCTCCGACGTCATGGCCGCATTCTTCCCTCCGACCGGAGCCAAGGCAAATCCGCGCACCACCGCGAGGCACCTTCGTGCCACGATGGCGCGTGCCCTGCCGTCGCCTCGCCGTCGCCGCCGTCGCCGCCGTGGTGATCGCCGCCGCGGTCGCCGGCCCGGCAGGGTGCGCCGCGCGCCGCAGAACGGGGCGCGGTCCGGCCGCCGGGGACACCGACGAGCCCGAGCTCGAGCCATGGCTGGTGCGCCGCACGCGCCCGAGCGTGCTCTTGACGCAGGGGCCGGCGCCCGGCCCGTCGACGCCGCCACCGCTCTTGCCCGGCATGGAGCGCGTCTCCTACCCGTCGGCCGCCCGCGGCCTCGAGCTGTCGCTCGCGGCCGTGGTGGCGTCGCCGCGCCGCGCGCCCGAGAGCGGCGGCGTGCCGTTCGAGCGGTTGCCTGCCGTGCTGCTGCTCCACCCCGGCAGCGCGCTCACGGTGGAGCACCTCGCTTGGGCTGCGCCCTTCCTCGAGGCCGACGTGGTGGTCCTGTTCCCCACCTGGCGCGGCGAGCACGGCAACCCGGGCACCTACGAGCTGCTCGCCGGCGAGGTCGACGACCTCAAGGCGGCGGCGCGCTGGCTCGCATCACAGCCCGACGTCGACGTCGATCGCCTGTCGGTGTTCGGCCACGCCGAGGGCGGCGCGCTGGCGACGTTGTCGGCGCTCGACCCGGACGTGCCGTTCGCGCACGTCGCGGCGTCGAGCGCCGTCACCACCGCGACCACCTTCGTGCGCTGGCAGCGGCAGGACGCGCGGCGCGTGCCCTTCGATCCGAGCAACCTCGTCGAGCAGCGGCTGCGCGCGCTGGTGGAGAACGCCGCCGAGCTGGCGCGCCCGCTGGTGCTCTACCTGGGCGACGAGGATGTGGAGGGCGCGCGCGACGCTCGGCGGGTGCAAGAGCGCGCAGCAGTCAAGGTCGAGGTGGTGACGGTGCCGGGCGAAGGGGACGCGGTGGTGCGCGCGGCGCTGCAGCGTTTCTTGGCGCTGGTGACGACGGGCGACGGCGCCGTGCCGGTGGCGGCTACTTGGCCGCGAGCTGGCGCTTCTCGCTCTGCACCTTGACCCAGTTGGTCGCCTGCTTGAGCCCCTTGTCGACCAGCAGGCCGCGGATGAAGTCGGGCACCCAGCCCTTGATCTTGATGTCCACCGAGTACTCGACGACGGACTTGCTGGCGTCGCCCTGGTACGGCGTCACGCGCCAAAAGCCCACGCTGTCGTCGAGGTCGCTCTCGCGGTTGTAGTCGAGCGTCCAGGTACCCCAGCGGTTCGCCATGTCGTAGTCGTGCGCGATGAAGTAGTCGATGGTGACCGGGAAGCTCGCGATCTTGAAGGCGACGTCGATCTTGCCGCCGTCCTTCTTGTAGATCTCGCACTTCTTCACCTCGTCGATCCACTTGGGGTACGAGGAGAAGTCGTTGATGATGGTCCAGACGGTGTCGGGCGCTGCGTCGACGCGAAAGATGGCCATGCCGCGGCCGCCCGCCTCGCCCTCGAGCTGGCGCATCACGCTCTTGCCCTTGTCGAGCGTCGCCTTCTCCTTGTCGGTCAGCACGAGCGGCGGTGGCGGCCGCGCGTAGGGCTTGAGCACGCCGTGATGTCCGTGCGGCTTGCCGACGTCGGCCGCGAGCGCAGCGCCCGCGACGGCGGTGGTCGCGAGCAGCGTGGCGAGGAGGGTGCATGCCAGACGGTTCATGGGGAGATCCTCGAGGGCGGACGCGGGGCGCGCCTGGGTCATTCTACCGATGACAAGCGCAGCGCGATGATCGAGCGCGCGCCAGCACCACGCCGAGCACGGCGACCAGCCACGCAGCCGTGCCGCCCGCCACGCCGCGCGCGCCGTCGCAGCAGCAGCCCTCGCACTCGGGCGGCGGCTCCTCGAGGGGGATGACGCGGCCGCACTCGCCGTTGTCGCAGGGCAGCTCGCCACAGTAGGGCGCGAGCTCCGCGCATGCGTCCTCGACGGCGGGCGCCTCGATCTCGACGGTGGCCGACTCGGCCGAAACCTCGGTGACGCGAATGGTGATGCCGGTGGGCGTGCCGTCCATCCTGTTGGTCGAGAGGACCGCATGGGTGGCGCTGCGCGGTAGGACGTCGTCGGAGGGCGCGATCTCGTCGCCCGGCAGGAACAGGTCGTCCTCGTCGTGGACGCCAAAGCCGCGCTCGATCTGAAACAGCCCGTCGGCCTGCTCGATGGAGAGGAAGCTGTCGTAGGCGTCGCAGTTGACGCAGTTCTGCAGCGTGTTCAGGTACTGGCCACGATCGGGCGAGGGCCGTTTCTGCAGGCGCACGCGCTCGACCACGACGCCGGCCTCGATGTCGAGGTCGTCGTCGAGCACGTCGGGGATCTTGCGCCGCAGCTCGACGACGAAGAACTCGTCGCCGGTGCCGACCTTGAGCACCGTGCCGGCGTGATCGACCGGGCCGAGCTGGTAGCTGCCGCTGCCCGTCACTTGCACGGCGTGGGCCCAGCGGGCGCCCAGGCGCGAGAAGGGGTCGGGTAAAGGCGCTGCGTTGTCGTAGTACCAGCCGCCCATCACGGTGTACGGCATGTCGGTGCTGCCGCCGTTTTCGTCGTAGAGGTCGGCGTAGCCGAGCGCGTGGCCGAACTCGTGCACCGCCACCCACACCTCGCGGTTGGGCGGCTCGACGCGACCGGCCACCGCGATGGCGCCGACGGTCTCGCTGCCATAGATGAAGGAGGGCAGCGGCCCGAGCAGGTTGAAGAGCGCGTTCTCGGACAGCTCCTGGGCGGGCAGCGTGATGCCGGGGAAGCCGCCGTTGCTGACCACGAGCACGCCGTCGACGAAGCCGTCGGGCGTGCCGGGCACGAGGCCGGAGAGGTCGAACGCGGTCAGGTCGACGCCGCCACCCTCGGTGCAGTCGACGCCCGCGCCGGGGCCGCTCTGCGCGCACTTGAGCACCTGGTCGAGGAAGAACAGCGAGCCGCGCAGCACGGCGGCCGCCGCTTGCAGGTTGCCCTCGCTGATGCCGCCGCCGCGCGGGATCTCGCAGTCCTGGTAGTCGCCGATCTGCGGGCACGCGGCGAAGCGCACCGGTGCCGCCACGGTGGCGATGGGGCGGTAGCGGCCCAGGCTCGCCGTCGCCCAGTAGGGGGTGAAGGCCCAGCCCTCGGCCTCGGGGTCGAAGAAGGCGGCGACCTCGTCGAGGAAGGCGGCCTCGCTGCCTTGCGAGAACGGCAGGTTGTCGATGACGAGCGGGATCACCACCACGTGCGGCTCGCCGAAGTGGGGCACCTTGAGCAGACCGACGTCGTCGCTGGTGGCGAAGTGGTCGATGAAGTCGGCGCGCGACCTCGAGGGCGCGAGCGCCACCAGCGCGAGCACGAAGCACAGTGCGCATCTCATCGGGGAGGATCCTGGGGCGGGGGCGAACGCGGGTCGAACGACAGTCTGACACGCGGCGCGCCCTGCGCCACCGGGCTCGCCGCCGTGCCCGCGACCGTGCTGCCGAGCAGGCCGAGCGGCACCGGCGGCGGCACCGGTGGCCCGTGGTCGTGGTCACAGCCGGGGCCGTGCGTGTGGTCGGCGGCGTGGCGGTGCTGCGGGCTCATCACCTGCACGAGCGCGCCGCGCACGCCCTGACGCCAGAGCGACGCGAGCAGCAGGCCGGCAAGCGCGAGCGCGGCGAGCAGGGCACCGGTGGACGCCGTCGTCGACGGCGGCTCGTCGGCGACCGTCGGGAGGTCGAGGGTGGCGGCGTCGACGGCGAGGCCGAGCGCGATGGCGCCGAGCAGCACGACCGCGCCGTGCACCGCGGCCGCGCGGGTGCCGGCGCGGCGGCGCAGGTGCGCGAGCGTGGCCAGGCTGGTGGCCGGTCCGACCAGCAGGAGCGCGAGCGCGCCGCCGGGCGACAGCCCGAGCGAGACGAGCACCAGCGCAACGGGCGTGGTGCCCGCCGCGCACAGGTAGAGGGGCAGTGCGACCACGGCGGCGATGACGGGATGCAGCGGCGCGGGAACCGACGGCAGCACCGACGGCGGCAGCGAGGTGGCGATCGCGGCCGCGGCGGCCGCACCGGCGACCAGCCACGGGCCGACGTGGTCGACCGCGTCCACCAGGCCGTGGCGCATGCCGTGGCGCACGCGCTCCGTCAGCGGCGGCGCGCTCGACGACGTGGGCGGTGGTGACGAGCCGGCGCCGCGCCCCGGCGCCGCCAAGCCGGCCGCGAGCGCCAGCGTGCCGGCAACGGCGACGCGTAGCGCGAGGAAGCCGACGCCGAACAGGCGCGCGGTCACGAGCAACGCGGGCACGCCGAGCGCAGGTGCTGCCACCAGGAAGGCGCGCGCGGACGCTGGCGATGCGCCGCGGGCGTCGAGCTCGTCGTACAACGGCGCGACTGCGCACGAGCAGAGCGGGCGTGTCAGTCCCGAGACGGTGCCGGCGCCCGCGTCGATGATGCGGCTGGCGCCGGGCGGCAGACGGGGAACGTCGTCGAAGCCGCGCACCGACAACAGGCCGACCAGCACGAAGGAGGCGAGCGCGGCCGGCGCCATCGCCAGGCCAGAGCGCACCAGCGCGTCGATGAGCGCCGGCGCGGTCGGCTCGTCGTGCGACACCACGACGAGCGCGCCCGCCGCCACGCACGCGCCGAGTAGACCCGCGAGCTTGCCCGACGAGGAGGCCGCCAGCGCCAGCGGCGGCGACTCGATGACGACGTGCAGGATGGAGCCGGCGACGAACGCCTGCACGAGCGCGAGCGCCGGCGCGCCCGCCGAGGTGGCGAGCGCGTCACCGAACGCGGCGCCGGCCGCCGTGCCGCCGGCGTAAAGGGCCAACAAGAGCGCGGTGCGGGCAGTGCCGACGCGTGGCCGCACCACCACCCAGAGCGCGAGCCCCGCCGGCAAGCGGTGCGCGAGCACGCCGAGCGCCAGCGACTCGCTGTGCGACGACAGCGCGGCACCGTCGAACAGCGCGTGCACCACGAGCCCGAGCGCCACCAGCGCGTAGACCACCACGTTGCGCGCCGTGCGCGCGGCGTCACGGCCGGTCGGTGCGAGCGCGTCGTCGACCCGGTGTAGGGCGATCGGCAAGAGCAGACCGATGACCGACACCAGGAAGGCGCTCGGCCCCACCACGCGCGCGCTGTGCGGCACCACGTGCAGCGCCACCACGCCGCCGACGGAGACGAGCACGAAGCTGTCGAGGCCGGCGGCGAGCGCGGGGCGGCGTACCAGCGCGAGCGCGAGCACGGGCGCCAGCGCCAGCGCGGCCAGGCTGAGGACCACCAGCGTCCACGAGGACGGCATGGCGCTGCTCTAGCAGGTTGCGCGCAAAGGTCCTGCCCGGGGAGCAGGATCCGGTGCGGTGTCGCCGCCTCGCTTGCTTGTGTTGCTCATTCTAGACATTTTGCCAGTTGTGTTTAGAATGGGAAACGATGCCGGCTCGATCACCAGCGATTGGGAAGAGCGCCGCAGCGCGGCTCGTCGCGTTGGGCGCGCGCCTGCGGGCACACCGCGAGGCGCTGCGGATCCCGGCCACTACCGCGGCGGAGGCGGCAGGCATGTCGCGCGTGACGCTCCATCGCATCGAGCGTGGCGAGCCCTCTGTGACCATGGGCGCCTACCTGAGCGCCATCACCGCCCTCGGGCTCGATCTGGACTTTGCGGACGCTCCCGCCCGAGGCAAGCGCGGCGGGCCGGTGCTGCCGAGGCGCATCCGGGTCGCCGACTACGGACAGCTGAGGCGCATCACCTGGCAGCTCGGTGAGGTCGCGGAGCTGACACCCAAGGAGGCGCTCGCCTGCTACGAGCGCAACTGGAGGCACGTCGACGCGGCAGCCATGACCGGGGAGGAGCGCGACCTGCTGCGCCGCCTCGTCGATGCCCTCGGGGGAGGCCACTTCCTTGTTTGAGCGCCCGCACCATCGACACATCGCCACGCTGCTCGAGGCGCTCGATGCCTCGCTGCTCGAGGCCAATGCGTGCTGGTTCGGCGGGGGCACGGCGATCACGCTCAAGTACGGCGAGTTTCGGGAGTCCGTCGACGTGGATTTCCTGGTGTCGGACGTCGCAGGCTACCGCACGCTCCGCCAACGCTTGATTGGTCCACACGGCATGCGCGCGCTCCTGCGCGCGGGCGCCGCGGTCGCCCAAGCGCGTGAGCTGCGAGCCGATCAGTACGGCGTTCGCACCTGGCTCGATGTGGCCGGCACCGTCATCAAGCTCGAAATTGTGCTCGAGGGTCGCGTGGCGCTCGAGCGCCCGGCGGCGGGCGATCGGATCTGCGGGGTCGCGTGCGCCACGACGCTCGACCTGGCGGCCACCAAGCTGCTGGCGAACTCGGATCGGTGGGCCGACGACAGCACCTGCAGCCGGGATTTGATCGACCTCGCCATGATGCACCTCGACCGCGAGACGCTGAAGCGCGCCGTCGCCAAGGCAAGCCTCGCCTATGGCGCGAGCATCGAGCGCGACCTGGCGAAGGCCATCGACGGACTCAAGCGGCGCCGCGGGCGCCTCGAGGACTGCATGCGGGCGCTGCAGATGAACGACCTGCCGCCGGGGCTTTCGCCGATCCCGCTGGCCTCGTTGTGGAAAGAGATCCGACGACTCGGCACTCCGGCGAGGCGACGGGTCTGGTAGGGCACCGCGCCTCCGCTCGCACGGCGCCGTTTCAGGCGCCGACCTCGGACCAACGAGGCGATGCCGCGAACGCGGCGTGGATCAGTCCCACGTGCGAGTAGGCCTGCGGGAAGTTCCCCCACATGACGCCGCTCTGCGGATCGACGTCTTCGGACAACAGGCCAAGCGGCGCGCGAATTTCGGCCACGCGGCTCATGACGGCGCGGGCCTCCTCGGAGCGTCCCAGGCGGGCGAGCGCCTCGACCAGCCAGAAGGTACAGAGCGTGAACGCGACGCGGGGGGTGCCGAGGCCGTCGTCGACCCGGTAGCGGCGCAGCCAGCCGTGGTGCTCGAGGTCGGCGCGCACCGCCTCGACGGTGCGATGCGCCACCGGATCGCCGGGGCCGACGAAGCCGAGCGTGATCGCCTGCAACAGCGCCGCGTCGACCTCGGTGCCGCCGTAGTCCGCGACCATGCAGCCGCGGGCGGGATCGACCGCGCGCGTGAGCAGCTCAGCGCGCAGCGCCGCTGCCGCCGCCGCGTGTCCGGCGGCGGCCTCGGGTCGGTGGAGCGCGGCGATGCGGCTCATGCGGTCCACGCCCGCCCAGCACATCAGCGAGCTGAAGGTCTGCGGCCGCCACTCCGAGCGCACTTCCCAGATGCCGGCGTCGGGCTTGCCCGCGACCTGCGCTGCCTTGTCGGCGAGGCGTCCGACCAGATCGAGCACTGGCGCCGTTACGTGGTCGCGGAAGCGGGCGTCGAGGAAGAGCGGCGTGAGCGCCAGCACCATCTCGCCGAAGACGTCGTGCTGCTGATGCAGCGCGGCGCCATTGCCCACGCGCACCGGCCGGTTGCCAGCAAAGCCCGGCCAGTCCTCGAGCACGGTCTCGGCGAGGTCGCTCTTGCCATCGACGCGGTAGAGCGGTGCCAAGTCGAGCGAGGGGGTCGACGACGCGACGTTGAGCAGAAACTCCAGAAACTGTTCGCGCTCCTCGAAGTGCCCGAGCAGGCGGAAGGCGCCGAGCGTGTAGAAGGCGTCGCGCAACCAGCAGTAGCGGTAGTCCCAGTTGCGGCCGGCATCGGGGGCTTCGGGCAAGGACGTCGTCACCGCGGCGACGATGGCGCCGGTATCCTCGAAGCAGTGCAACTTCAGGGCGAGCGCGGAGCGGATCACCTGCTCCTGATAGAGGGGCGGGATGTCGCAATGCTTGACCCATTGCTGCCAGTAGCGCGTGGTCTCCTCGAGGAAGCGCTGGCAGAGCGGCTCGAGCGGCTCCTCGACGGGCGCGTCCCACGAGAGCACGAAGTGCTTGCGCTCGGTGAGCGCGAACGGGCCGGCGTCGAGATACGAGAGCGGCGCGTCGGTGGTGAGGCGCAGGTGCGCCGGATAGCCGTGCCAGGCGACGTGGTGCGAGCCCACCTCGCGTCGGGGGCGAGCGCGCGACCAGCCGAGGATGGGGTCGCAGGTGACGCTGATGCGCGGGGTGCCGCGCAGCGGCTCGACGATGCGCACGATCTTGGTCGGCCGAAAGGTGCGGCCGTGCTGCACGAAGCGCGGCGCGAAATCGAGCACGCGAAACGCGCCGCTGGCATCCTCGAAGGTGGTCGCCAACACGTTGGTGTTGGGTAGGTAGCTCTGCACGCCGGCGCGGCCATCCGCCGCGCCGATGCGAAACATTCCACCGCGCTCCTCGTCGAGCAGCGCCGCGAACACCGGCGGCGAATCAAAGCGCGGCAGGCACGACCACACGATGGCGCCGTCGCGCGCCACCAGCGCCGCGTGCTGGCAGTTACCGATGAGCCCGAGGTCCGCGAGCTGCATCCCTGCGAGGTAGCACGCTGCGGTTGGATTTCCAAACAAGTGGTGGTACGAGGGCATCATGCCGCGCTCGCTGCTCCTGCTGGCCGGTCTGCTCGGCGCGCTTGCACTCTTGGCGGTCGTCGGCGATCTCGCCATGCGGGACACCACCCGCCGCTGGTTTGAGCGCGACGTGGACCTGCGGTCACGCCTGGCGGTGGGCGCTGCGCGTCAGAGCCTCGAGCAGCAGTGGAGCAGCGACCCGGCTGGCGTGGCGACCACGCTGCGTGACATCACGCGAGACGAGCGCATCATGGGCGCCGCCGCCTGCTTGCCCGAGGGCAAGACGCTCGCCACCACGGAGCTTTACCCCCGCGAGTTCTCCTGCCGCCTGGTGCTCGAGCGTCGACGCCAAGAGGAGGGCTCCCTCGAGCACTGGACGCTCAGCACGGAGCTGCCGTCGGGCCCGGTGCTGTTGAGCGTGCTCGGCGTCGGCGCACCGCCCGGCTCGCTCGGCGAGGTCGTGCTGGTCCACGATCTGAGCTTCGTGCAGCGACGGGACGCGACCACGCGCAGGTTTCTGATCGCCTCGTACTTCGTGCTCGCGCTCGTCACCTCGCTGGTCACGCTCCTCGGCGCGCGCTTCGCGTGGCGACGCTGGCGTCGAGAGATGCTGCGCGCCTTCAGCGGCGAAGGCAGGCGCGAGTTCCAGCCGCTGGTGCGCGACGTGCGCGCGCTGCTCGATCGGCTGGCGCACGAGCACGGGCACGAGGCCCGCGGTGGCTCCTGGAGCCCCGCACGCCTGCGCGAGACCTTGGCGCGCTACCTCGAAGGCGAGCGCGTGGTCATCCTCGCCAACCGCGAGCCCTACATCCACGACAAGACCGACAACGGCGTGCGCGTGCTCCATCCAGCCAGCGGCCTGGTCACCGCGCTCGAGCCGGTGATGCGGGCATGCTCTGGCGTCTGGGTGGCGCACGGCAGCGGCAGCGCGGACCGCGACACCGTCGACGCTCACGACCGCGTGCGCGTGCCGCCCGGCGAGGAGTCATACCTGGTGCGGCGCATCTGGCTCTCCGAGGAGGAGGAGAACGGCTACTACTACGGCTTCTCGAACGAGGGCCTGTGGCCCCTCTGCCACATCGCGCACGCCCGCCCGGTGTTTCGCGCCGAAGACTGGGCGCAGTACCAGGCGGTCAATCAACGCTTCGCCGACGCGGTCTGTGACGAGGTGGATAGCGACGACCCCATCGTGCTGGTGCAGGATTACCACTTCGCGCTGGCGCCGCGCATGATCAGAAAGCGGCTGCCGCGCGCCACCATCCTGACCTTCTGGCACATCCCCTGGCCAAACGTGGAGCGCATCGGCATCTGCCCCTGGCGCGAGGAGATCCTCACTGGGCTGCTCGGCTCGAGCATCCTCGGCTTTCACACCGCGCAGCACTGCCGCAACTTCATCGAGTCCATCGACGCGTTCCTCGAGAGCCGCATCGATCGCGAAGCCAACGCCATCGTGCAAGGGCATCGGCGCACGCTGGTGCGGCCCTACCCCATCTCCATCGAGTGGCCTGTGCATTGGCTTGACCAGGTCCCACCCGTCGACGAATGCCGCCGGAGCGTGCGCGCCGAGCTCGGTCTCCCCGCCGACGCGCTTTTGGGCGTTGGCGTCGATCGCCTCGACTACACCAAGGGTATCGAGGAGCGCTTCGCCGCTGTCGACGCGCTGCTTGCCGGCCATGACGAGCTGCGCGGTCGCTTCGTGTTCGTGCAGCTCGCAGCACCGAGCCGCACCAAGATCCCGCGCTACCACGAGCTCAATGAGCGCGTTGAAGAGGTCGCCCGCACCATCAACGCCCGCTGGGGTCAGGGGGACTACCAGCCCATCCGCCTGCTCCATGCGCACCACGAGCCGGCCACGGTGTTCCGCTACTACCGAGCGGCGGAGCTCTGCTACGTCAGCAGCCTGCACGACGGGATGAACCTGGTCGCTAAGGAGTTCGTCGCTGCGCGCGACGACGGCCTCGGGGTGCTGTTGCTGAGCCAGTTCACCGGCGCCGCGCGCGACCTCACCGAAGCGCTGATCGTCAACCCCTACGACACGCAACAAGCCGCCAACGCGCTCGCTGCTGCGCTGCAGATGCCCGAGAGCGAGCAGCGCGAGCGCATGCTGTCCATGCGCCGCATGGTCGCGGAGTTCAACGTCTATCGCTGGGCGGGCCGCATGATCATCGACGCCGCCGAGCTGCGCCGCCGAGAGCGTATGGCCGACCGGCTGACCTCCTGGCGCGGCGCGCTAGCGCTCGAGCATCCATGATCCCGCTGCTCGGCCGCGACGCCGCGCCCCTGTTGCATGCGCTCGCCGGCTCTTCCTCGCTGCTCGCCTTCGACTACGACGGCACCCTCGCCCCTCTCGTCGAGAACCGACGCCTCGCCGCCTTGCGCCCCCGGACCTGTTCGCTGCTCGCGCGTGTTTGCGATCTCTATCCCTGCGCGGTCATCTCGGGGCGGTCGCGGGCGGACGTCGCGCGAAGGCTCGCCGGCACCGGCATCAAACACATCATCGGCAACCACGGGCTCGAGGAGCTGGAGCGCTCGCCGCGCACCTCCCCGGCGGTGCGGCGAGCGCGGGTTCTCCTGCGCAACAGCTTGCGTGGTGCGCCGGGCATCGATCTCGAGGACAAGGGCACGACGCTGGCGGTGCACTATCGGCATGCGCCGGATCGCGCACGCGCGCGCGCAGCGGTGCTTAGCCTGCTCGAACCGCTTTTGCCGTCGTTGCGTGTCGTCGGTGGGCACCAGGTCATCAATGTGCTGCCTGCAGGATTGAAGGACAAGGGCACCGCGCTCGCGGCGCTGTGGGATCGGTTGGGCGGCGACGTCGCCCTCTACGTCGGCGATGACCTCACCGACGAACCTGCCTTTCGGCTCGCCGGTGTTCGCCCCCTCATCTCCGTGCACGTCGGAGCGCGTGCCGAGTCGAGTGCCGGCTATTGCCTGCGGGGTCAGTGGCAGGTTGACCCGCTGCTCACGCGTCTTGTGAACCTTCGTCGGGGGCGCACTCCCGGCCTTCGCGGCGATCCGCTATCGGGAATCCATGCGCCGTCTGTTTGACCAGCTTCAGGCCTGGTTGCGGATCATCCTCGATCCGGCGCGCCTGGCGGCGTCCCCCGACATGCGCTTCCTCGGCCGCACGCTGTGGCTCGCCACCGTGGTCGGCGTCGCGTGCGGCCTCATCGGCGTCGCCTTCGTCGCCGCCACCGACCTCGTCGAGCGTATGCTCATCGAGCACGTCGCCGGCGTCGCGTTGTTGCGCGCGGCGGGAGAGCGGCCGGCGATCGCCCCCACCAACACCGGCTTCCCGTTCGCGCTCGCGCTCATCCCCGCGCTCGGCGCGCTGCTCGCGGGCCTGCTCCTGCGCCTCGCGCCCGAGGCGCAGGGTGGGGGCGTCGACGCATCGCTGCGCGCCTATCATCAGGAAGCGGCGCACATGCGTCGGCGGGTCGCGTTCGTCAAGCTGGCCGCCAGCGCGCTCACGCTCGGTTCGGGCGGTTCGGGTGGACGCGAGGGGCCGACCATGCAGATCGGCTCCGCAATCGGCGCCGGCCTCGCGCGGGCCTTCAGGCTCGACGAGCGCGAGCGGCGGCTGTTGTTCATCGCGGGCATTGCGGCAGGCATCGCGGCGGTGTTCCGCACACCGCTCGGCGCGGCGCTGTTCGCAGTCGAGGTGCTCTACAAGGAGGGCTTCGAGTCGGACGCGCTCATCCCCGCGGTGCTCGCGAGCGTGGCGGGCTACACGGTGACGGTCCTCTTCTTCGGCGAGCACACCCTCTTCTATTTCCCGCGCTCGTTGCACTTCGTGCCCCAGCACCTGCCGCTCTACGTCTTGCTCGGCTTGGTGTGCGCGGCCGCGGGCGGCGCCTTCATGTCTGCCTTGCACCGTGTGCGAGCGCTGGTCGCAAGCTCCGGGGTTCCGGTGTGGGCGGCTCCGGCGCTCGGCGGGCTCGCCATGGGCGTCGTGGCGTCGTGCACCGCGTTTGCCGCCGCGCGCATCTTCGAGTTCGGCGTCAGTGGCCTCGGCCTGGTCGGCAGCGGCTACGGCATGCTGCAAGCGGTGTTCTCGCACGAAGCGTGGATGCCCGCGGGTTTTTCGGGCTTCGCGTTCTTCGTGGCTCTTTCGGTCTTGAAGATCGCGTGCACCGCCTTCACCGTCGGCAGCGGCGGCAGCGCCGGCGACTTCGCCCCCGCGCTCGTCGTCGGCGGGTTGAGCGGCGCGGCGCTCGCGCTCGGCGTGGACGCCGTGTTCCCCAGCCTCGACGTCGACCCAGCTGCGTTCGCGCTGGTCGGCATGGCGGCGATGTTCGGCGGTGCGGCGCACGTGCCGCTCGCCGCCCTGGTGCTGGTGAGCGAGATGGCCGGCTCCTACGCGCTACTTGTGCCCACCATGCTCGCGATCGGTGTCACGTCCATCCTGTTCCGTCACCGCTCGCTCTACCAAGCACAACGAACCTCGCCGCACCGCGCTCGCACCACCACGACGTCCGGCGCGGAGATCAGCGGCAGCTTCGAGATCCCGGTGAACAAGCCATCGTGAGCGCTTGGGTGCAGGTAGCGGTCGCGCTTCCTGTCGCACACTCCATCGGTCACCGGCCAGCGCTCGACCTCCCTTGAGCGTTGGCCGTGATGCGATTCTTCACGCTGACCGGTTGCCGCGCGTCGCCGATGATGTGACGCCGCGAGTCATGTGCCCTGCCGCCGACCCTTCCCTCGGTCCCGCGCTCGACTTCCTGCAGGAGCTTTGGCGCCTCAACCACGCCCTCGAGCGCCTGTCGGCACGAATGGAGCGCACCATGGGCATCACCGCGCAGCAGCGCCTGCTCGTGCGCTGCCTCGGCCGCATGCCCGTCGTCACCGCGGGCCGCCTCGCTGAGGTCCTGCACGTCGATCCCGGCACGGTGTCGGCCGCGCTGCGTCGCCTCGAGCTCAAGGGCATTGTGCGCCGCACACGACCTCCCGACGATCGTCGACGCGTCCTCGTCACGCTGACCGCTCGCGGACGCGCGCTCGACCGGCCCGCCGACGGCACCGTCGAACAGGCGGTGGAGACGCTGCTCACCTCGCTGCCACGGCGTCACGTGCGCGCCACCCGACGCGCGCTCACCGAACTGACAGTGCTGATGGACCAAGCGCGGGCACCGGCCGCTCGCCGCGCGCGATCCAGCCGGCAGCGGCGAGCATGAAGGTCGCCCCCACCGCGCTCCACGGGCCGAGCGGCTCGCGCCAAACCAGTGCACCGACCAACACCGCCACCAACGGCTCGCACAAGGTCAGCACTGCGGCTCGGCTCGCCGTCGTCAAACCTAGGCCCATGAAGAACAACACCAGCGGAAGGGCGCCGCAGAGCACGCCCCCCGCTACCAGCCACGCGAGCGGTGTCGGTTCGAGCGCGAGATCGCGCGTGCTCGGCATCGCCAGCAAGAGCACCATCAACGCAATGGGCTTGCTGAAGGCGCCGAGCTCCCACGCCGAGAAGCGCATCACCAGCGTCTTCTGGATGACGACGCTCGTGCCGTAACACAGCGCCGACGCCGCGCCGAGCGCCGCGCCGGAGAGATCCTGCGCCGACGGCGGGTGGGCCCAGGGCTGCAGGAGTAACGCGAGGCCAATGAGCGCGAGCGCGAGCGCGGCGAAGGTGCGCAGGCGCCATGGCTCGCGCAGCGCGATCGGCGCGAGCAAGGCGATGACCAGCGGGGCGAGGTAGTGCGTGAGCACCGCGATCGCCACCGTGGTGCGTTGCATCGCGAGCAGGAAGCACCAGAAGTTCAGGCCGTCGAGCGCGCCCACGACGGCCAGGCGCGTCCACTCGGCGCGCGACCGGCGCGGGGCGCTGCGCTGGTCGCGCACGGCGCGTGGCAACAAAGCAAGCAGCATGACGGCGAGAACAACCGCCGCCTCGGCCTGCGCGCTCACCGGCACCGCGCCGGCGGCGCGCTCGGCGCTCTTGAAGAACAAGCTCCACAGCCCCCACAGGGACGCCGAGACCGCGATGTACAGCGAGCCACGCATGCTGCTGGTCAGCGCAGCTTGAAGAAGCTGACGCGCGCGTTGCCGCCGTGCGCCACGTCGTCGATGACGACCACCGCCGCCATGCCCTTCGAGGTCTTCTTGTCGAGCATCTGCCAGCCGAACGATGAGGCGCTACCGGCGTTCAGGTACAGCTTGTCGACGGGCCGGCGCATGGGCAGCTTGATGGGCGTCTGGCGCTCGACATCGCCGGTGGCGCGGCCGCCCGCCTCGAGGATGTGCGAGAAGATGCCGAACTTGACCGGCACGCGCTTGAGCATGGCCTGCAAGGCCTCGTCGCCGACGTTGCCGGCGTTGGCGGCGAAGTCGAGCGACTGCTTGCCGCGCCCGCGCGGCGGCCCGTGCGCCACCACGATGACGGTCTCGCCGTCCTCGACCACCGGCTTGATCTGCGCCTCGAGCGCCGCCACCTGTTCCTCGTCGTAGTAGCAGGCCGCCGGCTTGACGAACTGGCGCACACTCCAGCCCGGCAGCGAGAACAGGTGCACGCCGCCCAGGTCGACGTGGCGCAGCAGGTTCATGTTGAAGAGCTGCGGGTACTTCTCCTGCGTGCCGGCGAAGGTCTCGGTGAAGGCGCTGGTCCACTCGTAGTTGCCCGAGTGCACGAAGGTGGGCAGCTTGATGGTCTCGCCGAGCATCTTGGCGACCTTGGCGAGGTCGCCGGCCTCGTCGCCGATCAGGTCACCGTTGGCGACCACGATGTGCACGCCGAGCTTCTTGAATTCCTTCGCCGCCTTCTTGATGTTCTGCTGCGTGTTGTACTCGGCGTCCTTGATGGCGCCGAGCACGCCGATCTTGAGCGGGCCCTGCCAGCCGCCGTCTTGCACCAGGCGCAAGGTGGAGCCGCGGATCTCGAAGGTGCGGCCGGCGGCCTTGACGGTCTTCTGCTCGGGCAAGGTGAAGAACGGGCCGGGGCACTGGTGGCCCCATTTCTCGATCGCCTCCTCCCAGGTCTCGGGCTCGGGGTCGGGCTCGGGGGCCGGCGCCTCCTCGACGGGCTTGGGCTTGGGCTTCTCGACGGGCTTGGGCGGCGGCGGTGATGCGCACGCGCACAAGAGCGCGGCCACGGCCAGGGACGGGAGCGAGCGCCGCACGCAGGTCACGTTACGCCGCCCTTCGGGGCAGCGTCCATGCGCGCGTCGGAAGCGGTGAGCGCGGCGCGCGCCGCGCGCACCTTGCGCTCGGCCTCGTCGACGGTGGCGCCCATCGCGGTCAGGTGGCCCATCTTGCGGCCCGGCCGCGCCTCCGTTTTTCCATAGAGGTGCAGCTTGACGTCCGGGATCGCGAGCGCGCGCTCCCAGCGCGGTTCGCCCGCTGCCCACTCGTCGCCGAGCAGGTTTGCCATGGCCACGGGACGCACCAGCTCGACGTCGCCGAGCGGCAGGCCGCACACCGCGCGCAGCTGCTGCTCGAATTGCGAGGTGATGCAGGCGTCGATGCTGAAGTGCCCCGAGTTGTGCGGCCGCGGCGCCAGCTCGTTGACCAACAGCTTGCCGGTCGCGCTGCCGTCGTCAGACCAGAACAGCTCGACCGCGAGCACGCCGACCAGATCGAGCGCCTTGGCGACGGCGACCGCCAACTCCACGGCCGCCGTGGCGGTGGCGGCGGGCACGCGCGCCGGCACCACGGTGACGTCAAGGATGTGGCGCGTGTGCGCGTTCTCGGCGACCGGGAAGGTCACCACCTCGCCGGTGCGCGCGCGCGCCACTATCACCGACAGCTCGCAGGAGAAGCGCACGAAACCCTCGAGCACGCCCATCGGTTGGCCGAGGCTTCGCCACGCAGCGTCGCACTGCGCTGCGTCGTCGAGGCGGGTCTGGCCCTTGCCGTCGTAGCCGAAGGTGGCGGTCTTGAGGATGCTCGGCGTGCCGAGCTGCGCAAGTGCCGCGCCCAGGTCGTCGACGGATTGCACGGCGCGAAAGGGCGCCACCGGGAACCCGTGCGTCTGCAAGAAGGTTTTCTCGCGCAAGCGATGCCGCGTGGTGTCGAGCACCAGCGGTGCGGGGTGCACGGGCACCACCTCGGCGACGCGCTGCAGCGTCTCGTAGGGGATGTTCTCGAACTCGAAGGTGACGACGTCGACCGCGCGGGCGAACTTGAGCGCGGTCTCGACGTCGTCGTAGCGCGCGTTCCACTCGACATCGGCTACCTGGCCCGTCGGGCAGTCGGGCGAGGGGTCGAGCGCGTGCACGCGGTAGCCCATGCGGCGCGCGGCGATGGCGAACATGCGCCCGAGCTGGCCGCCGCCGAGGATGCCGATGGTCTTGCCCGGGATGATCGGATCGTGCCGCGCCACGCCGTGCCTCGCTCAGCCCTTGGCCTTGCCCGGCGTGCTCGCGCGCGCCTCGGCGGTCTGCTTGGCGCGAAACGCCGTGAGCCGACGTGCGAGCGTGTCGTCGTGCAACGCGAGCACGGCCGCGGCAAACAGCGCCGCGTTCTTGGCGCCCGCCTCGCCGATGGCGAAGGTGGCGACCGGCACGCCGCCCGGCATCTGCACGATCGACAGCAGCGAGTCGAGCCCGTGCAACGCCTTCGACTGCACCGGCACCCCCAAGACCGGCAGGCGCGTCTTCGACGCCACCATGCCGGGCAGGTGCGCGGCACCGCCAGCGCCGGCGATGATGACGCGCAGGCCGCGCGCCTCGGCGGTCTCGGCGTACGTGAACATCTCGTCGGGCATGCGGTGCGCCGACACCACGCGCGCCTCGCAGGGCACGCCGAGGGCGCCGAGCAGGTCGACGGCCGCGCTCATGGTCGGACCGTCCGAGGCGCTGCCCATGATGATGCCGACCAAGGGCGCGCGCGTGCGAGTGCCTCGTCGACGAGTAGGCATGACAGCGCCATTAGCACACACGAGGGACAACGACACGAAAGCGGCCAACTCGCAGCGCCCCTTCAGAACCGGACAGACGTGACGTGATCACGGCCGCGATCTGCGCGGCCCCCTAGAATGACCCCATCCGCACAACGGGAGGTCGCATGGAGACGCTCAAGCTGCGCGCGCTCTTCGAGCGTGAGTCGGTCAGGCCGGGCCGTCGCACCGAGCTGGCGCTGATGGCCCAGCTCGTCGCCGTGGGGCGCCCGCTCGACGCGGCGCGACCGCCCTTGTCGGTGGTGTTCGTGGTCGACGCCTCGGGCTCGATGAAGGGCCAGCCGCTCGCGCAGGTGCAGGAGTCGGTGCGCGCGCTGCTCGAGCTGTTGGCGCCGACCGACAAGGTGGGCGTGGTGGCGTTTTCGAGCGCCGCCACGGTGGTCGCCGAGTCCGCGCTGCTCACCCCCGACGCCAAGCGTCAGCTACGCCGGCGCACCGACAGCATCGAGGCCACCGGCCAGACCAACGTCGAGAGCGGGCTGTTGCTCGGCCAGCAGGCGCTCGGCGCACGCGCGGCGCACGAGCGCCAGGTGCTGGTGCTGCTCTCCGACGGCGAGGCGAACGAGGGCGTAACCTCGCCGGAGGGGCTCGAGCAGATCGCCGGCAAGATGCGCCCCGACGTCAGCATCACCACGCTCGGCTACGGCGCGCGCCACAACCCCGACGTGCTCGCCGCCGTGGCGCGCGCGGGCGGCGGCCAGTACTGGTTCATCCCCGACCCGTCGGAGGCGCGCGTCGAGTTCGCGCGCGCGGTGGGCGCGCAGAGCGACGTGGTGGCCGAGGCCGTCGAGCTGGTGTTCTGCCCCGGCGACGGTGTCGAGCTGATCGAGGTGATCGGCGCGCGCCCGCGGCTGGCCAAGGAGGGGCTGGTGGTGCCGCAGCCCGACCTGCGCGAAAACGGCGAGCGCATCGCGGTGGCGCGCGTCATGGTGGACGCGCCCAAAGAGCCGCAGGAGATCACGGGCGCCGTCATCAAGGTGCGCTTCCGGCGCGCCGGCTCGCCCGACGTCGTCACCGTGGAGCAGCGCGTGCCCTTGCGCGTGCAGGATGCCGAGCCCGCGCTGGTGGTGGAGGCGCACGCGGCCGCCGTGCTGGCCAAGGCCGAGGTCGGGCGCGCCGAGGCGCGCGCGCTCGCCGACCGCGGCAACTTCGACGCGGCGGCGGCCATCCTGCGTCGTCACCTCGGCGTGCTCGAGGCCGTGCCCGGCTACCAGAAGATGGACGGCAGCGCGCTCTCCGAGGCGGTCGAACAGCTGGTCGACGAGGTCACCGCCTACGAGCGCAAGCCCTCGGGCGCCGAGTACGCGGAGTTCAAGGCCACCCAGCTCGGCGTCGACGTGGCGCAGGGCGGCAAGCACGTCGCCGACCTGAAGAGCGCGCGCGTCACCGCCTGGGTCGATCAGGCGTCGGGCCAGGTCATCCGGGGCGGCGAGGTGGTGGTGCGCGGCCCAGGCGGCGTCGAGGTGGCGCGCGTGCCGCTGTGCGCCGAGCTGACGGTGGGACGTATGCCGGGCAACGACATCGTCATCGCCGCCGGCAACATCTCCAAGCGGCATGCGCGCATCGTCTTTCGCGACGGCAAGGCCATCGTGGTCGACCTGAAGACCACCAACGGCACCTTCGTCAACGGCAAGCGCGTGCAGGCGCCGATGATCCTGGGCGCGCAGGATCGGGTCTACGTGGGTGATCACAGCATCGAGGTGGTGACCAAGGATCCTGGGGACAAGGGCAAGCCGTGAGGGCGCGCCGGGCCTGATCCGCCATCCTCTGGCATGGGTGCGAGCGAGCTTCTATGCTCGGTCGGTGGCTGCGCTGCGATCGCTGACCGCTCTCTTGCTCACGCTCTTCGTGGGCGGCGCCGGCGTGCAAGACACGGTGCTGTTGTGCCGCAGCCAGCAGACCACGCACCGAAGTTGCTGCTGCGCGCACCAACAGCGCCTGCCCGCGCTCGGCGATGAGCTGTCGCGCGCGCCCTGCTGCGACGCCGCCGCGGTCGAGGCCGCTGCCGTGCCGCCCTCGTCGGGGGCGACGCCCGACTTCCACCTGGCCTCGCCGGTGCGAATCGAAGCGGCCTTCGCGGCGCTCGCCCCGTCGCTGCTCGCGCTCGCGTTGCCCGTAGCCGACGAGGGCGTCACCGCGCTCGCCACCGGACCGCCGCTGCACCAACGGCCGCACCAGCTCCTGATCTGACTCCGTCGACGTCGTCCACCCCCGACGTTCTCACGGAGTCTCCATGCATGCTGTTCGTCCGACGCGCACCAACGCGTCTTTGATCGCCGCCCCGCTCGCGCTCTTGCTCGGCGCCGCCGACCCCGACGCGCCCGTCGAGCGCACGCCGCACGCGCTCGCGGCCCACGCGCGCACGCACAGCCCGCGCGCGCGCGCCGCCGCGCTCGAGCAGCAGGCCGCGCGCCGCGCCGTCGACGCCGCGGGCGCGTGGTTCGACCCGATGCTCGAGCTGCGCGCGGCACCGCTGTCGGTC
Source organism: Deltaproteobacteria bacterium (assembly GCA_016177705.1). Taxonomy (GTDB): domain Bacteria; phylum Myxococcota; class UBA727; order UBA727; family VGSZ01; genus JACOUT01. Next base: position 553,255 of record JACOUT010000003.1, on the reverse strand, counting down.
CCCGGTCTGTTGCCCGCCGACGCCCACGACGAGCGGACCTTCGGTGCCGAGCTGATGCTGGCGCAGCGGCTGCCGCTCTCCGGCCGCCTCGGACACGAGCGCGAGCGCGCGAGCGCGGACGCCGCGCGCGTTCGCGCCGACGCCGACCTCGTGCTGCTCGACCTCGAGCGCGAGGCAGCGCTGCTCGCGTGCGACGCGTGGGAGGCCACCGCCAACACGCGTGTGCGGCGGCGCCACGTCGAGGTGCTCCGCGCCATGGCGGACGTGGCGCGCGCCCAGATCGCCGTCGGACGTGCCACCGTCGGCGACGCGCAGCGGCTCGACGCCGAGGTGGCTCGCCTGTCGGTCGAGGTGCTCGAGGGCGAGGGCGAGCTCGCCGCCGTCGACGTCGAGACCAACCTGTTGCTCGGCCGCGCACCGGCGGCGCCGCTCGGCGCGCCCGGTGAGCAGGTGCCGTGGCTCGCCGACGAGCCCGCCACGCTGCACGTCGAGGCGCGCGACGAGGTCCGCGGCGGCAGCGCGCGGCTCGCCGCCGCGGAGGCGGAGCGCGCTCGCGCCGCCGACGCCTGGATCCCGGACCTGACGGCGTCGGCTGGCTGGTCGACGATGTGGCCGCTGTCGCACGCGCTGATGCTCGGCGTCGCCCTCGAGCTGCCGGTGTGGAACGGCGCCAAGAGCGCGGAGCTGGACGCCGCCTCGGTGATGCGCGACCAGGCGGACGCCATGCTCGACGAGGCGCGCGTGCGCGTCGCCGCCGAGCTCGCGGTCGCGCGCACGCGCGACGACGCGGCCGCCAAGGTGCTGGCGCTGTTGCAGGACAAGGTGGTGCCGCTCGCCGCCGCTCGGGCGCAGACCGCGCGCGCCGCGCTCTCGGGCGGGGCCGCGCTCGACGCCGCGCTCGACGCCACCCACGAGGAGCGCGAGACCGACCTGCAGCTGGTGGGCGCCACCGCCGCGCACTGCCGCACGCGCGCCGAGCTGTGGCGCGCCTCCGGCGCCTCCTTCCTCCCCTCCTCCCAAAGCTCCCTTGCCCCCACGGTGACGCCATGACCTCCGCCCGCTTCCTCGCCCTCGCGATCGCGTTCGTGTTGGTAGCGCCGATGGTGCTGCTCGCCTGCCCCGAGCAGGCGACGCGCGCGCCGAGCGGCGAGATCTGGACCTGCCCCATGCACCCCGCGGTGCGGCAAGACCACGCCGGCACCTGCCCCATCTGCAAGATGGACCTGGTGCGCGTCGACGACAAACAGCCGGCCGACGGCGCCATCGCGCTCGATCAGCACCAGCGCGCGCTGGCGGGCGTGCGCACCACGCCGGTGATTCGTGGGCAGTTGGCGACGTCGATCAAAGCCCCGGGCCGCGTCGCCTACGACGAGACGCGGCTGCGCGACCTGAGCCCGCGCGTCTCGGGCTGGATCGCCGACGTCAACGTCGACCAGGTCGGCATGGTGGTGAAGGCGGGCCAGGTGTTGTTCACGCTGTCCGCGCCCGAGCTGGTGCAGGCGCAGGCCGAGCACCTGCGCGCCGCCGCCGGTGGCGACGAGGGGCTGGTGCGCGCCTCCGCCGGCCGCTTGGCGGTGCTCGGCTTGGCGCCCGCTCAGATCGAGCAGCTCGTACCGCGAGGCGCCCCCTTCGACCCGGCGCCGATCCTCTCGCCCATCTCCGGTGTCGTCGTCGACAAGGAGGTGGTGCCTGGCGCGCGCGTCGAGGCCGGCATGCGGCTGTTGCGGCTGGCGCAGCTCGATCGCCTGTGGATCGAAGCCGACGTCTTCACCGTCGATGCCGCGGTCGTGCGCGCCGGCCAACGCGCCGTCATCGCTGCCGGCGGCGCCACCTCCCAGGGCAAGGTGGCGCGCGTGTTGCCGAACGTCGAGGGCGGCGCGCGCACGGCGCGTGTGCGCATCGACCTGCCGAACCTGGGCGCGGCGCTGCGGCCCGGCATGGTGGTCGAGGTCGAGATCGTGCTCGGCTCGGTGGACGCACTGTTGGTGCCGTCGAGCGCCGTGCTCTACACCGGGCCGCGGCGCGTGGTGTTCGTGGAGGCGCCCGACCCGTCGATGGTGGGCGGCATGCGCTACCTGCCGCGCACGGTGCAGCTCGGCCGGCGCGGCGCCGAGCTGGTCGAGATCTCGAGCGGGCTCAAGGAGGGCGAGGCCATCGTCGTCGACGGTGCCTTCCTGCTCGCCTCCGAGAGCCGCCTGCGCTGGCCGGGCGCGCTCGACGACGCGTCGGCGGCGACGAGCGATGCCGGTGTGGCGGGGGACGGCGACGCGGGCCACCGGGGGACACCATGAACCCGATCGCGCGCCTGATCGCCTGGAGCGCCGACCGGCCACTGCCCGTGCTGGCGCTGGTGTTGATCCTGTGCGGCCTGGCCGTGGGCACGCTGCCGCGAACGCCGCTCGACGCCGTGCCCGACGTCTCCGACGTGCAGGTGGTGATCGCCACACCGTGGGAGGGGCGCAGTCCCGACGTCGTCGAGGATCAGATCACCTACCCGCTCTCGACCGCCTTCGTAGCCACGCCGGGCGTGCGCGTGGTGCGCGCGCAGTCGTCGTTCGGGCTCTCGCTCGTCACGGTCATCTTCGAGGACGGCACCGACTCCTCGTGGGCGCGCGCGCGCGTGCTCGAGAGCCTGTCGTCGCGCACGCGGCTGCCGGCCGACGCGCGCCCGGCGCTCGGCCCCGACGCGAGCGGCGTCGGCTGGATCTTCCAGTACGCGCTCGTCGACGACAGCGGTCGGCTCGGCCTGCACGAGCTGCGCGCGCTGCAAGACTGGACGCTGCGCTTCCAGCTCGAGGCGGTGGAAGGCGTCGCCGAGGTGGCGTCGCTCGGCGGCTACGTGCGCGAGATCCAGGTGCTGCTCGATCCGGCGCGCATGCGCGGGCTCGGCGTCACCACCCCGGAGGTGGTGGCGGCCGTTCGCGCCGCCGGTGGCGACGCGGGCGGCCACGTGCTCGAGCTCGCCGGCCACGAGCACATGATTCGCGCGCGCGCCCAGACCACCTCGCCCGCCGAGCTGGCGCACGCGCTGGTGCGCACCGACGAGGACGGCGTGCCGGTGCGCGTCGAGGACGTCGCCGAGGTGGCCTGGGGCCCAGCGGCGCGCCGCGGCGTCGCCGAGCTCGACGGCGAGCGCGAAGTGGTGGGCGGCATCGTCATCATGCGCCAGCAGCAAAACGCGCTCACCGTGCTCGACGCCGTCAAAGAGCGCATCGCGCAGCTCGGCGCCACGCTGCCGCCGGGCGTGCGCATCGTGCCCACCTACGACCGCACCGCGCTCATCACCGAGTCGGTCAACACGCTGCGCGACACCGTGGTCCAAGAGATGATCGTGGTGGCGCTGGTGATCTTCTTCTTCCTGCGCCACGTGCGCAGCGCGCTCGTGCCGGTGTTGAGCTTGCCGCTCGCCGCGTTGATCTCGTTCCTCCCCGTCGCCGGCCAGGGGCTGACCATCAACATCATGTCGCTCGGCGGCATCGCCGTCGCCATCGGCGCCATGGTCGACGCCTCCATCGTGCTCATCGAGAACGTACACAACCGCCTCGAGCTGCACGACCGGCAGCACGACGGCCAGCCGCGTCGTGCCGTCGTCATCGCCGCCATGCAGGAGGTGGGGCCCTCGATCTTCTTCTCCTTGCTGGTGATGACCGTCTCGTTCGCGCCGGTGTTCACCCTGCCGGGCGTCGAGGGCCGGCTGTTCTCGCCGCTTGCGTTCACCAAGACCTACTCGCTCGCCTGCGCCGCGCTCTTGGCCGTCACCTTGACGCCCGCGCTGATCGGCTTCTTCGTGCGCGGCAAGCCGCATGCCGAGGACGAGGACTTCCTGAGCCGCGCGCTGCAGAAGGTGTACGCGCCGACGGTGCGCGCGGTGGTGCGCTGGCCGGCCGTGCCCATCGTGATCGCGCTCGGGCTGATGGCCGCCACGGTGCCGCTGTTGTTCCGCCTCGACGAGGAATTGATGCCGCCGCTCGACGAGGGCGTCATCCTCTACATGCCCACCTCGCCGCCGGGCATGAGCATCGCCACCGCCGCCGCTGCGCTCGGCCGCATCGACGGCGCGCTGCAGAGCATCCCCGAGGTCGAGCACGTGTTCGGCAAGATGGGCCGCGCCGACAGCGCCACCGATCCGGCGCCGCTCGGCATGGCGGAGATCACCATCACCTTCAAGCCCAAGGAGCAGTGGCGCGACGGCAAGCGCATGACCGACCTGGTCAACGAGATGGACCAACTGCTGCAGGTGCCAGGGCTGCCGAACATCTGGTGGATGCCGATCCAGACGCGCATCGAGATGCTGTCGACGGGCGTCAAGAGCCCGATCGCCGCGCAGTTGAGCGGCCCGGACATCGCCACGCTCGAGACCGCCGCGCTCATGGTCGAGCGCGCGCTCAAGAACGTGCCGGGCACGCGCAACGTGGTGGCCGAGCGACAGGCGGGCGGCTTCTTCGTCGACGTGCGCGTGCGGCGCGACGACTGCGCGCGCCTGGGCGTGCGCGTCGACGACGTGCTCGAAGCAGTCGCGGTGGCGCTCGGCGGCATGCCGGTGGCCGAGGTGATCGACGGGCGGCAGCGTTTCGGCGTCAGCGTGCGCCTGCCGCGCGAGAGCCGCGACGACCCGGACGAGGTGGGCGCGGTGCTCGTGCCCACCATGATGGGCAAACAGATCGCGCTCGCCGAGGTCGCCGACGTCGTCACCACGCGCGGCGCCGACATGGTGCGCAGCGAGGACGGCCGGCTGGTCAGCTACGTGCTGATCGACACCGATCGCCCGGTGGCTGGCTGGGTCAAGGACGCGCAGCCGCTGATGGACGCGCTGCAGCTCCCCGAGGGCGTGCGACCCTCGTGGGCGGGACAGATCGAGCACCTCGAGCAAGCGCGCTCGCGACTGTTCATCGTGGTGCCGATCACGCTCGCGCTCATCGCGCTGTTGTTGTGGTGGAGCACCCGGAGCGTGGTCGAGACCGGCATCGTGCTGTTGGCGGTGCCGTTCTCCTTGATCGGCGCCATCTGGCTCTTGTGGGCGCTCGACTACCACCTGTCGGTGGCGGTGTGGGTCGGCTTCATCGCGCTCGCCGGCCTCGACGCCGAGACCGGCGTGGTCATGCTGCTCTACCTCACCATCGCGCACAGAGAGCACCAGACGCTCGGCCTGCTGCGCACGCGCCTTGACCTCGAGAACGCCATCGTCGAGGGCGCGGCGCGGCGCATCCGGCCCAAGCTGATGACGGTGGTGACCGAGCTGAGCCTGCTGCCGCTCTTGTGGTCGGATGGCACCGGTGCCGACGTGATGAAGCGGGTGGCAGCACCCATGATCGGCGGCATCGCCTCGTCGTTCCTGCTCGAGCTGCTGGTCTACCCGGCGCTGTTCGCGCTCTGGAAGGGCCGCGGGCTGCCCAAGGGATCGGACGTGGGCGGCGCCGCGGAAAACCGCTAGCGTGGTGGGCGATGGTCAAGCGATCGGCGACCAAGACGACGACGACGGCCAAGGCCCCACCAAAGGCCGCGCCCAAGCGCGCCGCCAAGGGCCGCAAGACCACAGCGCCCGCGGTGGTCGCACCCGAGCCGATCGTCGAGGCGCCGAGCGAGGGCGAGGTGCTCGAGGCCGACGAGCCGATCGAGGCCGCCGAGGTCAACGCCGATGACGGTAACGACGCCGGCCCGGTGCTCGACGTCGGCGGCGAGGCGCTGGTGCGCCGCGGCGCGATGGCGCTGCCCGAGGGCGAGTGGGTGCAGGAGGAGGGCCCGGGCGGCCCGGTGGTCGACGAGGAGGTGGCGCCGGCCGCGCGCGGCGACGCGCTCTACGCCGCCTTCATACGCGAAGCCACGCGCGTGCAGCGGCTCTCCGAGGAGGAGGAGCGCGCGCTCGGCCTCAAGGTGCGCGATCACCAGGACAAGGACGCAGCCAAGAAGCTGGTGGTGCACAACCTGCGCCTCGCCATCAAGATGGCGCACCAGTACCGGCGCGCCTGGACCAACCTGATGGACCTGGTGCAAGAGGCGAGCGCCGGCATGGCCATCGCCGCGCAGCGCTGGGACCCCGACCAGGGCACGCGCTTTGGCACCTACGCGGTCTATTGGATCCGGGCGCAGTTGACGCGCTTCTTGATGACCAACGGCCGCGCCATCCACACCGGCAACACGCGCGCGGGGCGCAAGCTCTACTTCCAGCTGCCGCGCCTGCGCCGGAAGCTGCTCGCCGAAGGAAAAGAGCCGACCATCGAGGCTATCGCCAAGGAAGTGCAGGAAGATCCGATCGAGGTGGCGCGCGTGGTGGCGCGCCTCGACGGCCGCGAGGCCTCGCTCGACGCGCAGGTGGGCCCCGACGAGGATGGCAGCACGCTCGGCGAGCTGATCGCGGGCGACGACAGCGGCCCCGAGCAGAACGCCGCGCACCTCGAGGTGCAGCAGTTGGTGAACGGCCTGATGCAGCGCTTCGCCGAGGCGCTGCACGACGAGCGCGACCGCGTCATCTGGGCCGAGCACCTGGTGGCCGCCGAGCCAAAGAGCCTGGTGGAGCTGGGCGAGCGCTACGGCATCTCCAAGCAGCGCATGGGCCAGCTCGCCACGCGGCTCAAGCGCTCGTTCCGTCGTCACGTCATCGACGAGCTCGGGCCCACCACCCAGCTCTCGTGGTTGTTCGCCACCGACTGATCGCGCGCGCGCTATTGCCGGATGCCGAAGTCCTGCACCCAGAAGTGCCGATAGAGCGAGCGCGGCTCGTAGACGTAGCCCACGCCCACCTCGTTCAAATCGGCGGCGTAGAGGTTGCGGCAATGACCCGGCGAGGTGCGCCAGGCCTCGACCACCTCGGCGGGGCTCCGTTGACCGGCGGCGATGTTCTCAGCGGCGGCGAACGCCGTGTAGCCGGCCTGGTCCATGCGCTGAAACGGCGTTGTGCCGTCTTGCGACTCGTGCGCGAAGTAGCCGTTCACCGCCATGTCGGCGCCGTGCGCGCGCGCGGCCGCCACCAGGTGCACGTCGACGCGCAGCGGGCCCGATGGCGGGAACACCTCGTTGGCGCCGCAGGTGCCGCCGGCGGCGCGCAGCGCGTTGACGCGCGTGGTGACCTCGTCCTCCCAGGCGACCCAGGAGTCGGGCGGCGAGGTCGGCAGGCCGGCGTCGACGACCTCGATGGGGCCGGCGTCGCTCGCGACCGGCGGGCCGGCGTCATTCGGCTGTGAGCAGGGGCAGCCGATCGGGCAGCTGCCGAGCACGTCGCAGGGGTCGACCGGCACGCCGCCGTCGACGATGGCGCCGCCGCCGCCGCCGCAGTCGGCGGCGGCCGCGAGGACGGCGAGGGGGAGCAGCAGCGAGAGATGCAGGAAGCGCATGGGCGCGTACAGTGCCAGCGCGATTCGCAGCGGCGTCCGGCGTTGGGAGGATGATCCGCGCGCTGCCGGAGGCCGGTCAGGCATCGATGGTAGATTCGCGGCCCATGAAGGCACCAACGTCGACGCCAGAACCGTTCGTGGTGTGGACCGATGACCTTGGCGCGCCCCGTTATCTCCACGGCACGAAGGCCGACCTGAAGCCGGGCGATTTGATCGACGCCAACCGGACCTCCAACTACGGAGCGAGGAAGAACGCCGCGTTCGTCTACTTGACCGCCACGCTGGACGCCGCCACGTGGGGCGCCGAGCTGGCGATCGGTGACGGCCCCGGCCGAATCTTCCTCGTCGAACCCACGGGGCCAATTGAGGATGACCCGAACCTGACGGACAAGAGGTTCCCGGGAAATCCAACGCGGTCGTACCGTTCGCGCGCTCCGCTTCGTGTCATTGACGAGATCACCGCGTGGAAGGGCCACGCGCCCGAGCAGATCCAAGCGATGAAGGAAGGCCTCGCGCGTCTCGCCGCGCAGGGCGTCGAGGCGATCGAGGACTGAGCGGCGCAGGCGCCTGCGCAGCGAGCGGTCATGACGCTCCTGCCTGGGTGTCGACGGGGGTCGGGCAGGTGCCGGCGGCGGGGCGAGCGGCGGGGCGTTGTTCGCCGGCACCACCCTGTACCTCTCCGCTGCCAGCTCACGCCTTCGCGGCCACAAACGCCAATGACAGGCGCTTGCCCTTGGTTGCACAGTCGCGGAGGTAGAGGTTGATGAGCGTCTGGTAGGGCACGCCCGTCTCGGTCGCCATCTGCTGGAAGTACTCGAGCGTGGGTTCGTCGATGCGGATGGTGATCTGGCGCTTCAGCCGACGAGAGTACGGGTTCTTTTTGGCCTTGCTGAAATCGTAGCTTGGTCTCATGGCGCACTCCGTTCGCGGTAGGTGGCTATCTCCTGTCGGTTTGCACACCGCGCGGAGATGAGCCGGATGACGTCATTGCTGCCTCGGTAGCAGTGGCAGACGACCACGAGCTTGCTGGCCGCAGTAGCGCCCAGGAGGACGAACCGATCTTCGACCGTGCTGTGGGCTGGGTCCGCCATGACGAGAGCATTGTCATCGAAGAACGCGGTCTGCGCCTCTTCGAACGCCACCCCATGCTTGCGCAAGTTCGCGTTGGCCTTGCGGGCGTCCCACTCGAAGCGCAGATCGGCCACAACTACAATGTACCTACGGCGTAGGGTTGTGACAAGGGGGCCGCTGGCATGCCACCACGCGCTCTTCATCCTTCGTTGCTTGGTGAACGTGGTGCATATTCGCCATGTCGACGCCGAATCGCATCGCCCCGCCGCAGCCCATCATGCCACGGCGGTCTCCGTCCAACCACGCGCACGGTCGCTCGTCCGCCAAGCACCTCCGTCCTCGGTCCACGTTCGCCCGGTAGCCGGGATCTCAAGTGGCGAACACCGCTCCACGACCCGGCGCCACCTCCGCCGGCGGGTGACACCCGGTGGCGTTTCTGGAGCGCGCGGGCTTTGACGCGCGCGCAAGAAACGGCGCCGGGTGGCAGGACCCGTTCGATGGCAACCCTGAAGCGGATCTGCACGTCAACCGGTCTCGCTCCACGACGACGCGAGTTGTCTCAAGCGCGCCCGTGCCTATTTGAGGACGAAGGAGCCCCCATGATCCGCGCCTGCCCTGCGTGCGGCACCAACAACCGCATCCCGGCCGCGCACCTCGCCGACGACGGCACCTGCGGCAAGTGCAAGGCGCACCTGCCGGCGATCGACGCGCCGCTCGACGTCGGCGAGGCCGAGTTCGACGACGTGCTGCGCGACGCCAAGGTGCCGCTGCTGGTCGACTTCTGGGCTGGCTGGTGCGGGCCCTGTCGCGCGGCCGCGCCGCACGTCAAGGCCGTCGCAGGAGAGCTCAAAGGCCGCGCGCTCGTGCTCAAGGTCGACACCGATCGGCACCCGCAGCTCGCCGCGCGCTTCGGCGTGCGCGGCATCCCGCACTTCGTGGTGCTCAAGGGAGGCCGACCGGTGCGCGAGCAGTCGGGCCTCACCGACGCGCGCACCATGGCGAGCTGGCTGCACGCCGCCGGCGCCTGAGCGCGTCACCCGCTGGTCGGCCAACGCCCCTGCGCGCGCAACACCAGCTCGAGCAGCTCCCGCAACGCGCCCCGCCCACCTGCGCGCCGCGTGACGTAGTGCGCCGCCGCCGCGACGTCGTCCGCCGCGTCGGGCACGCAGCACGCGAGCCCGGCCTTCTTCATCGGCGGCACGTCATTGATATCGTCGCCAATGAAGGCGGTCTCCTGCCACGTGGCGCCAATCTCACCGAGTACCCGCTCGAGCGCCTCGTCCTTCTTCTTCACGCCCTGCAGCACGTGCGGCACCTTCAGCTCGGAGAGCCGCGCATCGACGTGCTTGCTGCTGCGCCCGCTCACCGCCACCAGGATGAGCCCGGCGGCGCGCGCGATGCCGATGCCGAGACCGTCACGCGCGAAGAACGCGTGCAGCACCTCGCCGTGCTCGCCGTAGTAGAGCTTGCCGTCGGTGCACACGCCGTCGACGTCGAAGGCGACCACGCGGATCTGCTGCGCGCGCGCCGCCAGGTCGTCTTGCATCATCGCGGCGTCTCGCCCTTGGCGGCGGCGGCCTTGGCGTCGCGCTCCGGCACCAAGAGCGGCACGAACAGGGTCGAGCTGCCGCGGCGCACCAACAGCTTCAACAGCGCGCCGCTCTTGGCCGCCGTCGCCGTCGCCGCGAAGTCGGGCGCGGTGCGAATGTCGGCGCTGTCGACCTTGACGATGACGTCGTCCGGCGCGATGCCCGCTCGGAACGACGCCCCGCCCGGGCGCACCTTGGTGACGCGCGCGCCCGCCACGTCGGCCTTGAGCTTGAGGCGCTCGCGGTCGTCGGCGTCGAGCGAGACCACGCTGATGCCGAGCGAGCCGTCCTTGTCGGGCTCCTTGGCCGCGGGCGGCGCGGCTTTGGCGGCGTTGTCGGGGTGCGCCTCGAGCAGGATGGCGACCTTGGTCTGCTTGCCGTCGCGCATCACGTCGAGCTTGACGCTCTTGCCCACGCCCGCCTCGCCCGCGAGCAGGGGCAGCTCGTAGCTGTCGGCGATGGGCTTGCCCTCGAAGGCGACGATGACGTCTCCGGGCAAGAGGCCGCCCTTGCCGGCCGGGCCCTCGGGCACCACCTCGCGCACCAGCGCACCGCGCGGCTGCGGTAGGCCGAGGCCCTTGGCGACGTCGGCGTCGAGGCCGGTGATCTGCACGCCGATCCAGCTTCGCTCGAAGCGCCCCTTCTCCTTGAGCTGCGGCAGCAGGCGCTTGACCATGTTGATGGGTATGGCGAAGCCGATGCCGTTCGCCGCCGCGTTGACCGCGCTGTTGATGCCCACGGCCTCGCCGTACATGTTCAACAGCGGCCCGCCCGAGTTGCCGGGGTTGATGCCGGCGTCGGTCTGGAGGAAGTCGTAGAGGCCCGCCCGCCCCGAGGGCGCGATGTCGCGGCGGCTACGCCCCGAGATGATGCCGATGGACACCGACTGCTCGAGGCCGAACGGGCTGCCGATGGCGACGACGAAGTCGCCCACCTTGAGCACGTCGCTGTCGCCGAGCGGGATCACCGGCCAGTCCTTCCTCGCGCTCTGCAACTGGATGAGCGCGATGTCGGTCTTCTCGTCGGAGCCGACCACCGTGGCCTTGACCTCGTCGGGGCTGTCGCCGACGCGCACCGTGATGCTGGTGGCGTTCTCGACCACGTGGTGGTTCGTCAGCGCGTAGCCGCTCGCCGTGACCAGGAAGCCGGCGCCTTGCCCGCGCAGCTCCGGGCCCTCGCCGTCGAAGGGCAGCTCGGGGCCGATGGGCGGGTGGCTCGGCGGCAGGCTCTCGGGGGAGAAGGGCGCCTCGGTGAACACCACCAAGACCGCCGGCTCGAGGCGGTCGACCAGCGGCGCCGCCGACGGGATGGCGATGGCGCTGCGACGCGCCGGCGGGTTGGTCCACAGCGCCTCCGCCGCCAGGGTGGACCCGGCAGCGAGCAGGAGCGCGGGGAGGAGCGCGGCCGAGGCCGCGGCGAGCTGGGGGAATCGACGGCGCATTTGCGGCTGTTGTACCAAAGCAGCCGCGATGACGGTGTCCCTTCCCAAAACCACCCGTGCACCTCGGCGCCCTGCCCTGCTGCGCCGCCAGGTGCGGCGGCTCCTCTGGTGGCTCACCATCGGCGCGCTGACGTCGACGCCCGCGCTGGCGGCGGGGCTCGGCGCCGACGATCCGCTCGCGGCCGCTCGGGCCGCGCTCGCCGCGGGACGACATGTGGAGGCGCGCGCGCTGCTCGACCGCGCCGGCGTCGACGCGCCCGGGCTGCGCGGCGCGGCGCTCGACGGCGTCGGCGACCACGCCGGCGCCTGCGCGCTCTACCAGGCCGATCGCGGCTCTCCGCGCGGCGCCGCCGCGGCGCTGCGCAGCGCGCGCTGCTTGGAGGCGGGCGACCCCGGCCGTGCGCTCGCCGCCTGGCTCGAGGTGGGCGCCGGCCCCCTCGGCGACGACGCGCGCGTGGTCGACGGCTTCGCCGCCTTCCTCGAGCGCCGCGCTTTGCCCGTGCCCGAGGGCCTGCGCGTGTTCGACGTCGAGGTCGGTCTGTTCGATGACGAGGAGCGCGAGGCGCTCGGCCGCGCGCTCTTGGTCGTCGCGATGCGCGACACCCCCACGCGCGCCGCGCGCGCCCTCGAGCGCCTGTTGGTCGAGCTGTCGGACACCGAGGCCGCTGCCACGGCCGCTGCGCTCCCCGCGGCCAAGGCGCGGCCGCCCGAGGATCTTGCTGCCGCGGTCAAGCGCGCCGATCAGCTCGCGCAGCGCCACCAAAGCGAGGCCGTGGTAGCTGCGCTGTCGCGCTTCTCCCTCGACGACGGAGCGACTGCCTGCGAGGCCCGCCTGCTGCTCGGCAAGGCGTGGCGCAAGCTGCGCAAGTACCGCGCCGCGCAGCAGCAGCTCGACGCCGTCGCCAAGCGCTGCACCGACGACACCAAGAAGAAGGCCGCCTACCTGGCCGCGCGCGTGGCGGCGGTGTCGAACAACGCGCGCGCGCCCACGCTCTTGCGCGAGTTCGCGCGCACCTGGCCCGACGACCCGCTCACCGACGACACGGTGCTGTGGCTCGGTGACCTGCTGGCCCGGCAAGGTGACGACGACGCTGCCGCCGCTGCGCTCGGCGATCTGCTGGCGCGCTTCCCGAACGGCGACATGGCGCACGAGGCGCGCTTCGCGCTCGCGCTGGTGCGCGCGCGCAAGGGCGACGTCGAGGCGGCGCGCGCGTTGCTCGACGAGGCGGCGCGCACCGCGCAGGGCTCGTCGCCGGCCGGCTCGCCCTACCAGGTCGACCGCGCGCTCTACTGGTCGGCGCGCCTGCAGTTGGCGCCGCGCCTCGACCGCCTCGACGCCACCGCCGACCCGCGCAGCAGGGACGCCGCGCTGGCCGCGCTGACCGCGCTCGCACAGAGCCGGCCGGCGAGCTTCTATGGACACCTGGCGCGCCTGCTCGTCGTCGACGTCGCGACCAAGGCCAAGCTGGCGCCCCCCGCGCTGCCGAGCGTTCGCCTGCTGCGGGCCGTGGCCGCGACCGGCTCGGTGACGCCGAGCGCGCGCTTGGCTGCCGACCCCCGCTTCCTGTTGGCGCGCGCGCTGGTCGAGGGCGGCTACGACGACGAGGCGCTGTTGGCGCTCGACCGCGTCGACCTCGCCGCCGCCACGCCCGAGGATCGCTTCGCGCTCGCGCTGCTGGTCGCGCGCGTCGGCGCGCCCGGTCAAGGCCACGCGCTCTTGCGCAACGGCGGCCTGGCGCTCTTGTCCGGCATGCCGGGGCGCGACAACGCGCTCGCCTGGTCGCTCGACTGGCCCCGCGCCTACGCCGCCGCCATCGAGCCCGCGGCCGACGAGGCGCAGGTGCCGCGGCCGCTCTTGTTCGGCCTGGCGCGCGAGGAGAGCGCGTTCGACGCCGACGTGGTCTCCTGGGCGGGCGCGGTCGGGCTGTGCCAGCTGATGCCGCCCACCGCCAACGACGAGGCGCGCGATCTGAAGCTGCCCGCCCCCACCATCGCCGCGCTCACCGAGCCGACGCTGAACGCGCGCCTCGGCGCCGCCCACCTGTCGCGACGGCTCAAGGGCCTGCGCCACCCGCTGCTCGCCATCGCCGCCTACAACGCCGGGCCGGGCGCGGTGCTGCAGTGGCTGCCGCCGCGCGGCGTCCGCATGCCGCTCGACCTGTTCGTCGAGCAGATCCCCGTCGAGGAGACGCGCAACTACGTCAAGAAGGTGACCGGCTCGTGGGTGAGCTACAGCGCGCTCGACGGCGACGTCGAGGAGGTGCGCTTTGCCCTCGAGGTGGGCCGGTGAAGGTCGCGCTCGCCACCTGCGCCGAGCTGCCGCACCTCGACGACGACGACCAGCCGTTGGTGGCGGCGCTGTCGGCCCGCGGCGTCGAGGTCAGTCACCCGATCTGGGACGCCGGCGACGCGCCCTTCCTCGACGCCGAGCTGACCGTGATCCGCTCGACCTGGGACTACACCACCAAGGCCCTGGCCTTCGTCGCCTGGGCCGAGCGCGTCGAGCGCGGCAGCCAGGGCCGGCTCTGCAACCCGGCCGGCGTGGTGCGCTGGAACGCGCACAAGGGGTACCTGCTCGAGCTCGAGCGCAAGGGCGTGGCCATCGTGCCCACGCGCCTGCTGCCGGCGGGCACGAGCTGCGACGTCGCGCGGCTGGCCAGCGACGCGGGCTGGCGCGAGGGCATCGTCGTCAAGCCGGCGGTGTCGGCCGGGTCGCGCGACTCGATCGTCGTCGCCGCGGACGAGGTCGCGCGCGCGCAGCACCACGTCGATCGCTTGTTGCCGACGCGCGACCTGTTGGTGCAGCCGTTCGTGCCCGGCATCGCCGCCGGTGAGCTGTCGCTCATCTACCTCGAGCACGAGGGCGCGCTTCGCTTCGCGCACGCCGTCAACAAGGTGCCGGCGCAGGGCGAATTTCGCTCGCAGCCCGAATTCCGCGCGCGCGTCGAGCGCGTGGAGCCGCTGCCCGCCTGGAGAGCCGCCGCCGATCACATCCTCGCCACGGTGCACGAGCGCCTGCTGTACGCGCGCGTCGACCTGGTCACCGGCCACGGCGGCGCGCCGTGGTTGATGGAGCTCGAGCTGATCGAGCCCTCGCTCTACCTGGCGTGGGCGCCCGAAAGCGCGGCGCTGCTGGCCGACGCCGTGGTGGCGCGGCTCCGTTAGCCCCTTGCCGTCAGGCGCCGCTTTTCGCAGTTTCGCTCGGTGCGCATCGTGAGCTGGAACGTCAACGGGCTGCGGGCCGTGCAGAAGCGCGGCCAGCTCTCCTGGGCCTTCGCCGGTGACGTCGACGTGCTGTGCCTGCAAGAGACCAAGCTGCAAGCCGACGCCGTCACCGACGAGATGCAGCGCCCGTCCGGCTTTCGCTCCTGGTGGGGCTTCGGCAAGAAGAAGGGCTACTCGGGCACCGCCGTGTTCGTGCGCGACGCGCTCGCGGCCGAGCCCTTCCCCTTCAGCGTCGGCGGCGCGGCCCACCCGGAGTTCGACCACGAGGGGCGCGTGGTCGGCGTCGATCTCGGCGAGCTCGTGCTGTTGAACGTCTACTTCCCAAACGGCGGCAGCGGCCCCGAGCGACTCGCCTTCAAGCATGCCTGGCACGACGCCTTCCTCGACCGGCTCGTCGGCCTGGCAAAGAAGCGCAGCGTGGTGGTGTGCGGCGACGTCAACGTCGCCCACCGCGCCCTCGACGTGGCGCTGCCCGAGCAGTGGGCCGACATCAGCGGCTTTCTGCCCGAGGAGCGCGCCTGGTTCGATCGCCTGCTCGCCGCCGGCTTCGTCGACACCTTCCGCGCCGAGAAGGGCGACCTGCCGCGCCAGTTCACCTTCTGGGAGACGCGCGCCCGCGCGCGCGAGACCAACCAAGGTTGGCGCATCGACTACCTGGTGGTGTCGCGCGACCTCGAGGAGAAGCTGATCGACGCTTGGATCTGGCCGCAGATCGAGGGCTCCGACCACTGCCCGGTGGGCGCCGAGCTCGAGGTGGCGTCGCGCGCGGCCTCGCCGACGGCGCCCGACCGCGCGGCACGGGACGACGAGGACAGCGACGAGGACGAGGACGATCGCCCGCGGCGGCGGTGAAGGAGCGCGGCCATGGCCAACCCGTTCGACAAGCTGGCGGCGCTGCGCGACCACCTGCCGCCCGGCCAGGCGCCCGCCCCTGCCCCGACCAAGGCGCGCAAGCTCTTCCTCGAGAAGGTGGTGGTGCGCAAGGTGCGCAAGGGCCACGGCGGCAAGACCGTCACCGAGATCGCGGGCATCGCGCCCGCGGTGCAGGACGAGCTGTGCGGCGAGCTGAAGCGCGCGCTCGGCTGCGGCGCCCGCGTCGAGGACGGCGTGGTGGTGCTGCAAGGCGAGCTGGTCGAGCGCGCCGTCGCCTGGCTCGAGAAGAAGGGCGCGACCCGCGTGATCCGCGGCGGCTGACGACGCTGTAGGAGGTCTGCCACTTGCGGGTGGTGCGCTGATCCCGCCCTGGAAGCGCCGCGCGCTCACGGTGGTTATCCTCGCTGCCATGCTTCCCCGCCGACGTTTGTTGACGGGCCTGGTGGGAGCCGCGCTCACCAGCCGCCGCGCCCGAGCCGAGGAGCGCCGCGACGAGCGCCGCCGCCAGAGCTGGGCGTTCGCGCTCGAAGAGGTCGAGCTGACCGTGCCCGGCCTGCACCCCGCGCACGACGGCCTGCGCGTGGGCCAGCTCACCGACATCCACATCGGCGCCAACACGCCCGATGGGCGCGTCATCGCCGCCGTCGACGCGCTCAACCAGGCGCGGCCCGACCTGGTGGTGCTCACCGGCGACTACGTGACGCGCAGGGGCGATCCGCTCGAGCGCGTGCCCGAGCTGCTCGCGCGCTTGGAGGGCGACGTGGTGGCGGTGCTCGGCAACCACGACCACTGGACCGACGCCCGCACCATCGCGCGCGACCTCGGGCGCGTCGGCTTCTGCGTGCTGCAGAACGAGAACACGCTGCTGCGCGTGCGCGGCGCGCCCCTGTGCGTCATCGGCGTCGACGACGGCGCCAGCCGACGCGACGACGTGGCGCGCGCGCTGCACGGCGCCGCTGCGCGCGGCTCGCGCCTGGTGCTGGCGCACACGCCGCCGACGGCCGCCAAGCTGCCGGCCGACGCAGGGCTCGTGTGCCTGTCGGGTCACACGCACGGCGGTCAGATCTGGCTGCACGGCGTCACCGAGGGCGTGTTCGCGCGCGCCGGCCAGCCCTTCGTGCGTGGCGCCTATCAGGTCGGCGGCAACACGCTCTACGTCAGCCGCGGCCTCGGCTTCGGCCGCGGCTCGCCGCTGGTGCGCGTCGGCAGCGAGCCCGAGGTGACGGTGCTGACGTTGCGCGCGGGCTGACGTCGACGCGGCGACGGTCAGAGCGGCAGGCTGCCCACCGCCGAACCGGTGGTGGTGCCGAACAAGAGCGCGCCGCGGTCTTCGATGACGGCGGAGACGTCGCGGAAACGCTCGCCACCCTCGTCGTGGAAGCTGCGTAGCGTGCGGCCCTCGCGGTCGAGCTCGAGCACCAAGCCATAGGCGCGCGTACGCGGCCGCAGCAGCGCCGGCAAGCCGGCGTAGCTGTCCTTCACGAACGGCAGCGGGTGCGCGGCGTCGAGCGCCGCGCTGCGCGCCGACGACAGCGCCAACCACAAGGTGCCGCGCGGCGAGAACGACAGGTCATCGGGCAGGCCGGGCAGGTTGTCGACGAAGCGGTCGCTCAGGTTGCGACGCTCGCCGGTGAGCCACACCTTGGTGACGCGGTAGCCGCCGCTCTCGCTGACCAGCAGGAAGGTCTCGTCGGGAGCGAGCGCTAGGCCGTTGGCGAGGTACAGGTCACGGGCGATCACGGTGGTGACGCGCGTGATCGGATCGAAGCGGATGACGCGCCCCGAGGGCCGTGCCTCGAGCAGCTCGTAGAGCTGCTCGTCCCAGCCGTGCCGATCGCTGGCGTCGGTGAGGTAGATGGTGCCGTCCTTGGCCACCGCCACGTCGCTCGCCAGGTTGAGCGGCTGGCCCTCGGCCTCGCGCGCCAGCACCTCGATGTTGCCGGCGCCGTCGACGCGCAACAGGCCCTTCATGCCGTCGGCGACGAGAAGCTCGCCCGCAGGCGACAGCGCCAGGCCGAGCGGCCGGCCGCCCGTCTCGGTCAACACCTCGAGCGGTGCGTTGGGTGCGATGCGCACGATCTTGCCGTCGAGCGTGCCGGTGAGCACGCGGCCGACCGCGTCCACCACGACGTCGCAAGGGCCCACGAGCTGACCGGCCGCCAACTTGTCGGCGCCGCGGAGCGCCTGGTTCGGCGCCAGCGGTCCGTCGAGGGTGGGCCGTCGCGGCGGCTCCCACGCGACCGAGTGGATCGGCGCCGGCAGCGCGAGCAGCGTGACCACCGCGGCGGACGCCAACACCAGCAGCCTCTTGACGGCGATCGTCAGGCGCTCGGCGACGGCCATGGCGCCTGCATCGCACGTCGCTGCGTTTCTCGCCACCGAAGCGGCGCATGCCGGGTGGCGCGCCGCGCACGTTTGGCTATCGTCCCCGCCATGCGGCGTTGCCTGCCCCTCCTCGTGTCCGTGCTGCCGCTCGCCTGCATCGGCGGCGAGCCCCTGCCGTTCTCGCCGGCGGCGCCCGACGCGGCGCCCGACCCGTCGACCTTCGGCCCCTACCCGGTCGGCGTGCGCACCGAGACCTTCATCGACCCGCTGCGCGTCGACGAGGCGACCGGCGAACCGCGCAAGCTGGTCACCGAGATCTGGTACCCGGCCGTCGAGGCCGCGCGCGAGGGCCCCTTCGAGAGCTACCAGCTCTACGACCGCGTGCCGTCCGATCTGCGCGAGGGTCTGACCCCCGAGGACCTCGGCACGCTGACCACGCAAGCGGTGCGCGACGCGGCGCCGCGGCACGACGACGTCTCGTTCCCCGTCGTCATCTTCAGCCACGGCAAGGGCGGGCTGCGTGAGCAGAGCACCTACTTCACCGTGGCGCTGGCGAGCCACGGCTACGTGGTGGCCTCGCCCGACCACCAGGGCGACACCACGGTCGACCTGCTGCGCGAATTGGTGGAGGGCGGCGATGTGCAGGAGGACACGGTGCTGGAGGCGATGTCACACCGCCCCGACGACGTGGTGGCGCTGCTCGACCTGCTGCGCGACGTGCTCGCCGAGGACGACTCGCTGCGCCCGCTGCTCGACTTCGAGCGTGTCGGCTGCGCCGGCCACTCCTTCGGCGCCTTCACCTGCCTGGTGGCGGCGACGCTCGACTACCGCGTCGACGTGGTGGTGGCGCAGACCCCGCCGAGCCAGGAGGTGGTGCAGCTCCAGTCGTCGGTGGTGATGGAAGCGATGCCGCGGCCGGTGCTGGTGCAGTCGGCCGGCCTCGACCGCACCCTGCCCGAGGACACCAACGCTGAGTCGCTGGTCGAGCACCTGCCGGCGGGACAAACGTGGTGGCTGTCGATGTCCGACGCCGGCCACTTCACCTACAGCGACCTGTGTGTGCTCGACGTCGAGGCCATCGACGCCGCGCTCGAGATCGACGCCTCCAACACGCTGACCGACGGCTGCGGTGAGGAGAACGTGCCGACCGACGCGGCGTTCCCGGCCATCCGCACCAGCGCCATCGGCATGCTGAACGTGCAGCTCCGCGGCTCGAGCGAGAGCGCGCGCTACCTGTCGCAGCAGGCGCTCGACGACGTCGCCGCCGAGCTCGGCACCATCACGGCCAAGTAGCCGTACCGCCGATGTCGCTCTTGCTCGCCGCCGTGCAGTCCTCGCCGCTCGTCACCGACGCGCAGCCAAGCGGCGGCGCCATCCGTTGCACCTTGGCGTTGACCGAGCTGTCGGCCACCGTGCAGCTCGGCGATCTCGACGACGTCGCGCGCGATCTCTCGCTCGAGGGCAGGCTGCCGCCCGGCGAGGGGCGCCTGTCGCTCACGCCCGAGCGCGGCCTGGGCGGCGCGGTGGCGGCGCTCTCCGAGATCGAGGTCGACGACAAGACGGTGGACGACGCCTGGATCATCCGTGGCGATGGCCCCGCGTTGTTGCTGGCGCTGGTGCCCGCGCTGCGTCCACTCGCGATGCGCGCCCCCACCATCGACGTCGGCGAGGAGACGGTGCGCATCGCGTTCCCACGCCCGATCGCGCTGGTCGAGCTGGCCTCGACCCTCCACGCCGGCCTCGTCCTGTGGGAGCGCGCGGTCGCGTTCCGACAGGGCGCGGCGTGAGCCGCCCGTGCTTCAGCCGAACGCTTCGCGTTTGACGTGCTCGCGGGGCACGCCCAGCTCGTCGAGCAGCGCGCTGGCGCTCTCGAGGAAGCGCGGCGCCGCCTCGACGCCCTGCTCGCGCGCCGCCTGTCGATCGTGCCGTGTGATCGAGGCGCCGCTCACGTAGGCGCGCACGGTGGCGGGCGCCGGCACGTGCTTGCGCACCAGCTCGAGCGTCAACTGGCCGCGCAGCGCCCCTGCCGCGTCCTCGTCGGTGAGCAGCGGCACGAGCTGCAAGCGGTCGGGGTAGGCCTGCGCGAGCGCTTCGAGCTGCTCGCGCAGCACCGCATCGGCGGCACGTCGGTTGACCGTGATCACGGTATGGCGCACGCGCGCATGCTTGGCGTTCTTCAGCTCGTCCTTGAGGATGCTGTAGCTCGGCACCACGCCGGCGCCGCCGACCAGGTGCAGCACCTGATCGGTCGCTTGCTCGATGTCGTCGGGGATGACGTAGCTGCCCGCGAAGCCGGTGACCTCGATCTCGCGGCCCTTGAGCGCGCTGTACGCGAGGAAGGGCGACAGCAGCGGCGGATAGGCGCCGCGGCGCGGGTCGTAGTCTTCGGCCTCGACGCAGATAGAGACGCACTTTTCACCGGGCGCCGACTGCATCGAGTAGGCGCGCGGCAGCTCGACCTTGCCCTTCTTCTCCTCGAGGAACGACAACCAGTGCGCCAGCTCCGGGAACTGGTGCGCGTCGATGGAGAGGAACTGGCCGGCGCGGTAGGGGCCGGGGTCGCCGACGAACAGGTAGAGCGAGGTGACCGTGCGCGTGCGTCGCACGCAGTCCACCACGACGGCGTCGAGCTTGCGCACCGGGGCCTGCGGCGGCGGTGCCGACGGCTCCCGCGGCGACGGCTGCGCAGACGGGGCGGCGGGGACCGTCACCAGCGGCGGCATGCTCGGCGGCATGGCTGCCGGCATGGCCGGCGGCATGCTCGGCGACATTGCAGCCGGCATGCTCGGCGGCGGCGCCACCGCGGGTGACGACGAGAAACCGGGCGGCGGCGGCAGGCCGGGCGGTAGCGGGGGCAGCGCGCCCTGCGCGAGCGGCGGCGGCGGCAGGCCCGGCGGTGGCGGCGGCACCGAGCCCATCGGCGGCGGCGGCCGAGGCAGCGGCGGCATGCTGGCCAGGCCCGGCGGCGGCGGCGGCAGCGGTTTGTCGGACATGCGCTCTCCCTCTCGAACCGGCGTGCGGCCTCGGCCCAGGAGCGGGCCACGCGCCGTTCTACCTCGCCGACCGCGCGGGGCCCAAGGGGTGGGACGCCGGCACGCGCGGTGCTACCGCAGCCTCGGGAGGCGGCCTGCCGTGGCGACCAAGCAGCGCACCATTGATCTCGTCTCCGGCGACGGCGACGGCACCGCTGCGCGCGCGGACACAGGCGAGCGCCGGCAGCCGGGCGTGCTCAGCCCTCGCGAGCTGTTGGCGCGCGCCCGCGCCAACGTCGAGCACATCGGCCTGTGTTTGGTGAAGGGCGAGGTGGCCGAGCTTCGTCCCCACCGAAACGGCCATCTGTTCTTCAAGCTGCTCGATCTCGAGGATCGCAAGGCGGCGCTGCCGTGCGCGCTGTGGGCGCGCGACGTCAAGCGCCTCAAGTTCACGCTGGAAGACGGCCTGGCGGTGGTGCTCGACGGCAAGCTCGGCCTGAGCGACTACGCCAACGTGCAGCTCACCGTGCGCGAGGTGGAGCCGGTCGGCCAAGGCGCGCACGAGCTAGCCTTCCGGCAGCTCAAGGACAAGCTCGCCAAGGAGGGGTTGTTCGCGCTCGAGCGCAAACGCGCGCCGCCGTTTCTGCCGCGCGCCGTCGGCGTGGTCACCTCCAAGCATGGCGCGGCGCTGCACGACGTGCTGGCACGGCTGTTCGAGCGCTGCCCGCCCATGCACGTGGTGGTGGCGCCCACGCTGGTGCAGGGTGAATCGGCGCCCGCCGAGATCGCAGCGGCGCTGTCGCGCCTCGACGGCGCCGGGCTCGTCGACGTCATCCTGTTGGTGCGCGGCGGCGGCGCCCGCGAGGATCTGATCGCCTTCGACACCGAGCTGGTGGCGCGCGCGGTGGTCTCATGCGCGGCGCCCGTGATCGCGGGGGTCGGCCACGAGAGCGACGTCACCATCGCGGACCTGGTGGCGGACCTGCGCGCGGCCACGCCCACCCACGCCGCCGAGCTAGCGGTGCCGCGCCTCGCCGATCTGCGGCACACGCTCGATGAGCGCGCGCGACGCCTGCACAGCGAGGTGCAACACGCCGTCACCGAGCGGCGCGTGCGCTGCCAGGCGCTGGCGCGGCGCCTCGAGCAGGCGCTGGCGCGCGGACGACGGCAGCAGGCCGAGCGGCTGCGCTCGGTGGAGGCGCGGCTGCGGCGGCTCTCCCCCGAGCGCGTGCTGCGCGAGCTGCGCATCCGTCTCACCCGGCTCGAGCTACGCCTGCGCGCCGCTACCGAGACGCGCCAGCGCGCGAGTGGACAGCGGCTCGCGCTCTTGGCCGCGCGCCTCGATGCGCTGTCGCCGCTCACCGTGCTCGGCCGCGGCTACGCCATCGCCAGCCGCGTCGACGACGGGCGCGTGCTGCACGCCGCCGCCGACGCGCCGCCGGCCACCGAGATCCGCGTGCGCCTGGCCAAGGGAGCCCTGCGCGCCCGCGTGTTGGACGAGCAGTAGCTCAATCCATCGGCCGCGCGCTCGCCCGCAGCGTCTCGTCGACCACGGTCAGCGGCACTGCGAGCTTGCCGGCGACCGCGTACATGGCCTCCAGCTCGACCGGCTCGACCACGCCGTCGGCCGCCGCCACGATGGTCAGGTGCTGCACGAGCTGCGTGCGCGCGAGCAGCGAGCAGCTCTGCTTGGCCTCGATGAGCTTGGTGTCGAGCTCGCCCTTGATGGCCGGCAGCTCGGGCGGCTGCCAGAGCGCGTCGGTGCCGAGCAGCGCGGTGAGCGCGCGCGTCTCCTTTTCGTGCACCTTGCCGTCGGCGTGCGCCACCACCATGCCGGCGAGGAACAGCACGCGCCGCAACTGCTCGGCGGCCGGCGTCTTCTCCTCGAGGTAGCTCGGCTCCATCAGCTCGAGGTCACGCTCGACGATCGCCTCGGCGGCCTCGAGCTTGAGCGGCATGCCGAGCCCGCTCCTGCCCTGCGCGCGGTCGTAGGCGTCGCTCTTCGCGTAGGCCACCAGCGCCCGCATTCGCAGCGGCGCATAGGGGTGCGTGTTGAAGCACTCGAGCGTGTCGTCGTCGGCGCGCGGCTTCTGGCGCGCCACCGGTGTCGAGGCGAGCGTGTCGATCTGCGCGGTGTAGCTCGTCAGGTCCTCGGTGACGCTGGCGCGCACCAAGCCGCTCGACAGCTTCAAGAAGGCGCTGGCGGCCGCCGCCACGTCGCGCGCGCACACCAGCCCGGCGCGGTCGGCCGAGATCTCGGCCGAGCGACACCACAGGTACAGCTCGATGGCGGTGGCGCGTGACACCAGCGGCCCCGCCAGGTCCTCGATGGTGGCGGTGAGCGGCATCGGCAGGCCCAGGTGATCGAGCTTGGCGTGCGCCAGCTCGTGGCCGAGCACGAAGCGCAGCTCGGCCGGCGAGAAGCCCTCCACCAACGACGACGTCAGGCAGAGCGCGAGCGGCCCCCAGGGCCCGCGCAGCAGGAACGCGCCCAGCTCGGCGTCCGGCCGCACGTAGACCTCGAGCGGCTCGGTGAACGAGAGCTGCTCGCGACAGGTGTCGAGCGCGCTGGCCACGTCGGGCGACATGGCGCGCGTCAGCCGCAGCGCGCCGGTGAGCAGCCGGCGCCGGCCGAAGAAGCCGTAGCCGCTGGTCTCTTCCTCGATCTTCTGCTGCGCGCGCTTGACGCCGTCGTCGTCGACCAGCTTGGCGCGCAGCGATCGATCGCGGCGCGCCTGGATCAAGTCGAGCTGCATGATCAGGTCGCGTACTTGGTCTGCAAGACCTCGATGACCTTGCCGGCAAAGGCGTCGTCGATGCCGAGCAGGCGCTGCATCGCTTCGAGCAGCTTGTCCTCGGCCTCGTCGATGTCGCCCGAGGCCATGGCGATGTCGGCGGCGAGCACGAAGCACTTCTTCTTGATGGCGGGGCTCTTGATCTCGCCGAGCGCGGCGATGGAGCCCTTGAGGCCGCCGTGCTTGGCGACCACGCGGTTGGCCTGGGACAGCAGCTCGTTGAAGTCCTTGCCCTTGAACTCGGGCAGCGTGTCGTAGAAGCCCTGCACCGTCGACAGCTCGCTTTGCTCGATGGTGCCGTCGGCGCCGGCCATCAACAGCATGCCGTGCAACAACAACACGTCGTCGGTGGCCTGCTTGGCGGTGGTGCCACCCATGAGACGAGAGAGGAGACCCATGTGCTTGCTCCGCGTGAGGGCGCGCTGCGCGCGCGTTCGTGACCTTGCCGACGGCGGCGCCGCGGCCGCGCGACGCTACGGCGAGCGCCGGCCGCGAGGCAACGGCGGCCCGCGACGCAACGCGTGAAGAAGGTGGGGCGCACGCGCGGTCGAATGCCGTGCGGCAGGGCTCAGGCCTGCCCTTCCAGGATCTTGAGCGCCTCGCTCTTGCGCGAGGATTTGTCCGCCAGGATGTCGGGCGCGATCACGTAGTGCTGGTTCAGCTTGTCGAGGTAGTCGAGCTGCACCTCGGTGCCGGTGGTGACGAACACGCCGCACAGCGACGACTTCGACTTGAGGCTCTCGAGCAGGCGCGAGTCGATCTGGCAGCGTCCGTGCGTGATGAAGGTGACCACCACCTCTTTCGGGTTCTCGCGCATCAAGCGTGACAGCTCGCGCTCGAGCTCGGAGAAGACGCGCGTGGTGTTGCGCCCGCGCTCGCTCCTGAAGCACAAGAGGTACGGCACGCGCAGCTTCGACGACGATAGCTCCTGACGCTCGTAGAGCCGCGAGTCGAAGAAGCGCAGCCAGACCTCCTCGCCGCGCAGGGTCATCTTCTTGGCGAGCGCAAGCGCCAGGCCGCGCGCGAACACGGTGCGCAGGCCGCGCATCGAGGCGCTGGCGTCGACCAAGATGTAGTGCAGCCGCTCCTTCTGCGTGTCCTGCTTCTCGCGGCCGTAATAGAACAGCTCGTTGTTGGCGAAGCGGCGATCGAACAGGTCGTCGTCGAACGCCAGCTCCGAGGGCAGCAGGCTGTCGAGGTTGCCCTGGGTCTCGATGCTGGCGTAGCCGTCGACGGAGAAGGTTTGCACGCCGCTCGATTTCTTGGTTTCGAGCACGCTCGGGATCAGATCGAGCGAGAAGTTGGCGATGTCGTGCGCCGCGGGGGTGGCGAGCGCGCGGTACAGGTCGAGCAGGTCGGCGCCGTCGCTGCCGAGGCCGCCCTCGCCCTTGAACATCTCGAGCAGCTTCAAGGTGTCGAGGTCGACCTGCTCGAGCGAGACGCGCACGCGCGTGCGCGCCTCGACCAAGGTGGCGAGCACGCCGTTCACTTCTTCCACCACGGCGCTGTTTAGGTGGTGCGCGGGCTCGAGGTCCTGGTAGGTCGGCAGCGTCAGCGGCAGCTTGCGGTTGTGACCCTTCTTCACCACCGACTGCTGCACCGGCTCGATCACCTTGGCGATGACCGCCGCCAACAGCTCGTCTTGCAGGTTGCTCGACGACGCCTTCTGGCACAGCTCGGAGCGCGCCAGGTCGACCAGTAGGTCGGAGTAGCCCTGCATGCGCCGTTGTTGCGCCGCGTCGAGCTTGACGTGCCCGCGGTCGGCGGCGATGCGCAGCGAGCGCTCGCGTGCTGCCACCTTGATCGAGGTGCCGATCGGCTGCGTCAGCAACAGCCCGAGGTCGTGCACCAGGAAGTAGGGCAAGCCGAGGCCGAGGCCGTCGAGCAGGTTGTGCCAGTGCGCGGCGCGCACCATGGTCATCGGGTTGTCGGACAGGACGCGCGAGAAGACGAGGGTGGCCAGCTCGCGCTGCACCACTTGCTGGTCGACCTCGAAGACCGTCGCCACCTGCGCCATCGGCGCCGACGGTAGCGCGGCGCCGTCGAGGTGTCAGCCGGCGCTGTCAGGTGTCGACGCGACAGCGCTGTCGCGATCGTGCTTCGTCGTCGACGCGCCGGCGCCGTGCGGACGCGCGAGCGCCGCTGGCGCGCTTGATGCGTCAGCAAGCCGACCGCGCCGCGCCTGGCGCGACGCTCGGGAGGACTCATGGCCACGCGAACGCGCATCTTGTGGACGACCGCCGCCGCCTTCGGATTCACCGCCTGCACCGGCGCCACCTTCGGCGAGCGTAGCGCCGGCGAGGACACCTACCTCGAACCGAACGACTTCCATGACACCGGCGACGGGCGCGAGGTCGGCCTCGGCAGCATCGGCGTCGATCCCGCCACCGAGGTCAGCTTCGTGGTGCAGGCGGTGCGCACGCGCGACGAGGACGACACCGTCATCGACGAGCGCAAGACCTTGTTCGCGGTGCCGCCGGAGGCCGAGGCTCCATCCGGCCAATCCGATCTCACTCACCTGAGCGACCTGCGCATCATTTTCCCCGGCGATGAGGTGGTGGTGCTCGGCGAGCTCGAGGGCGCCGACAACCTCGGCTTCCTCGACGCGCGCACGCTGCAGACCTTGGAGACGCTGCCGGCGCTCGACGGCGCCCGCTACCACGGCACGCGCCTGTCGCCCTCCAAGCAGTACCTGGCGGTGTGCGACAACAACCAAAGCCCCTGCCCCATCCACCTCATCGACCTGGCGACGCGCACCACCGAGATCATCCCGCACGACGGTTTCTGGCTCGAGGCCATGTGGCTGCGCGGCAGCGACACGCTGTTCGCCGTCATCTTCTACGCCGACGACCAGGAGACCGAGACCGACGAGACGCGCGCGCGCGTGCTGTCGTTCCCCATGGAGGAGGTGCAGCGCTGCGGCTTCGCCGTCGACGCCGGCACCTGGTGCGGCCGCACCATCGACGTCGAGCTGCCGGGCGCCTCGCCCGACTGGCTGTTCTCCTTCACCTGGCTCGGCATCGCGCCCGACGACGGCGTGGTGGCGGTGCCGGTCATTGTCGGCGGCCAGCACGTGGTGGCGCTGGTCTCGCCCGCCGACGGCGCCGTGCGCACTGTCGATGACGCCCACGGCCCGGTCGGCTTCACGCCGGACGGCAGCACGGTGGTGAGCTACCGCTACCACACGGAGGCGGTGCCCTGTGACGAGGGCGTCGACCCGGAGGAGTGCCCGCCGCCAGAGACCACGCCGCAGCTCGCGCTCATCGACGTCGAAGATCTGACGGTCGCCACCATCGACCTGCCGACCATCGAGGCCCCGGAGTACTTCGTCACCCGCACCGGCAACCTGGTGGTGGTGGCCGACGCGTGGGGCAGCGGCCGCCTGGTGCTGGCCGACCTCGATCAAGGCACCGCCAGCTCGCTGCGCGGCCCCGACGTCAACCTGACCGAGCTGGTCAGCCTCGACGACGCCGGCGAGCTGTGGATCGCCGATGACGGCTTGTTCCGCGTCGATCTGGTAGAGGGCCTGGTCGAGCAGGTCGGGCCCGGCCTGTCGCCCGTCACCATCAACGTGCTGCCCGATCACCACCGCCTGGTGATGGACGACGGCGAGGGGCGCGCGCTGGTGTTCTTCGACCCGGAGACGCGCCAACAGACGGCGCGCGCCACCCTGCCTTTGCCGGCGCCGGCGCCGGGCTCCTGAGCGCGCGGCCGAGAACCTGCCAGCGGGGCGTCGAGGTGCTACAGGTGCCGCGATGGCTTCGCTGCCGCCGTTCCTCGAGGCGCTCGCCGCCGGGCCGCTGGTGTTCGACGGCGCCATGGGCACGCAGCTCTATGAGCGCGGCGGCGCGCTCAACAAGTGCTTCGACGAGCTGTCCCTGTCGGCGCCGCAGGTGGTCGCCGAGGTGCACCGCGACTACCTCGAGGTCGGCTGCGACGTCGTGCAGGCCAACAGCTACGGCGCCAACCGGTTCGCGTTGGCGCCGCACGGGCTCGCCGAGCGCGTCGGCGACATCTGCGCCGCGGCCGCGCGCATCGCGCGCGAGGTCGCGAAGGATCGCGCGTGGGTGGCCGGCAGCGTCGGGCCCTCGGGTCTCTTGCCCAAGGACTTGATCCGCAACAAGACGCGCCGGCTCGCGTTCGACGCCTTCCGCGAGCAGGCCCAGGCGCTGGTCGAGCACGGCTGCGATCTCCTGTCGTTCGAGACCTTCGGCTACCTCGGCGAGCTCGAGATCGCCGTGGAGGCCGCCTACGGCCTCAACGTGCCCATCGTCGCGCAGTGCACCTTCGACGAGCAGAACCGCACGCAAGACGGCGCCGCGCCCGACGAGGTGGTCGAGCGCATGATCGGCCTCGGCGTCGACGTGGTCGGCGCCAACTGCTCGCTCGGGCCCGAGCGCCTGCTGTCCGTTGTGGAGCTGATGGTCGGCAAGGGCCGGCCGGTGGTGATGCAGCCAAACGCCGGCTACCCGCGCGTGGTCGACGGGCGCAGCATCTACCTCTCGAGCCCCGAGACCTATGGCGTGGTAGCGCGGCGCGCCTTCAAGGCGGGCGTCGCTGCCGTCGGCGGCTGCTGCGGCACCGGCCCGGACCACATCCGGCGCGTGGTGGCCGCGGCGCGCATGCTGGGCGGCGGGCGCTGGCGCCGCCAGGCGCTGCATGCGCGGCCTCGCGATCGCGTCGAGGGCGAGGCGCCAACACCGCTCGCCGAGCGCAGCGCGTTTGGCAAGAAGCTCGCCGACGGGAAGTTCGTGGTCTCGGTCGAGGTGTCGCCGCCCACCGGGCTCGATCCCTCGGCGGCGCTCGACAAGATCCGCCTGCTCGACGATGCCGGCATCGACGTCGTCAACATCCCCGATGGCCCGCGTGCCACCGTGCGCATGTCGAACCAGGCGTTCGCGCGGCGGGTGCTCGAGCGCTGCACGAAGGTCGAGCCGCTGCTGCACGTGTGCGGGCGCGATCGCAACCTGCTCGGCCTGCAGGCAGATCTGATCGGCGCCCACGTCAACGGCCTCAAGAACCTGCTGATCATCACCGGCGATCCGCCCAAGGTCGGCGACTATCCGGACGCCACCGCCGTCTTCGACCTCGACAGCATCGGCCTGCTCGGGTTGGCGCGCGGCCTCAACCGCGGCGTCGATCCCGCGGGCAAGCCGATGGGTGAAAAGACCGCCTTCGTGCTCGGCACCGGCGCCGAGCCAGCGGCGCGCGACTTCGAGCGCGAGATCAAGCGGTTGTTCGAGAAGAAAGAGGCCGGCGCCGAGCTGGTGCTGACGCAGCCGGTGTTCGACCTCGCCACGCTCGACCGTTTCCTCACGGCCACCAAGGCGCTCGGCCTGCCCATCCTGGTCGGCGTGCTGCCGCTCGCCTCAGCGCGCAACGCGGAGTTCCTGCAGGCCAACGTGCCGGGCATGCACATCCCCGACGCCGTGCTCGAGCGCCTGCGCCGGGCCGGCGACGGCGCGCATGCGACGCGCGAGGGGGTGGCGATCGCGGCCGAGGCGCTCG
The DNA here is from genome assembly GCA_016177705.1 of Deltaproteobacteria bacterium. Classification (GTDB taxonomy): domain Bacteria; phylum Myxococcota; class UBA727; order UBA727; family VGSZ01; genus JACOUT01. Next base: position 524,128 of record JACOUT010000003.1, on the reverse strand, counting down.
CCGCGGTCAAGGGCCGCGTGCAGGGCGCCTACCTCATGCCGCCCTTCGGCCGCGTCGAGCTGGCGCTCGAGGTGCTGGCCCGATGCTGAATACCCTGTAACTTCCAGTACTTGGAACGAGACCGGCAACCGAGCTGCGCATCAGACCGATAACCGCGCCGTTATCCTATACTGGGGCCCGCCATGTCGCTCGACGTCGTCTCCAAGCGCATCGAGATCCGTAACGAGAAGAAAGCGTGGAAGGAGGATGACGCCGCCGACGTCATCGTCGCCGCGGAGCGCAGCCTCAAGGGGCGCTCGGACGGCGTCAGCAACGCCGAAGCGCGTGCCATCGCCGACCTGTACCTCAGGAGCAAGGCGCCGGTCGCCTCGACCAAGCTGAAGGCGCCCGTGCTCGAGGAAGGCGCGGTCAAGAAGCTCGAGGCGTTCTTCATCGCGCACAACCTCCCCTACGGCAGCAACAAGGCGCCGATGAAGGAGCGCATCCTCACCGCGCTCGCGGACAAGCCGCTCGGGGAGCCGATGGCGCGCGCGCCGCGCACCGGCAGCCTGCAGCCGCTGCGCTTGTCGGGAGCCGACCAAGAGCGGCGCGACGCCTACCTCGACGTCGTCAAGAGGCAGTTCGTGGTGCGCGTCGGCGACGGCCCCGAGGCGAAGTTCTACGGGCCGTTCGCGCTCACCTGACCTTCAGCGCAGCAGCAGCAGCAGGCCGACGGCGACCGCGGTTGACGCCGTGGTCACGACCACGCCGACGCGCAGATACTCGAAGAAGCCCAGGCGCTCCTTGGCGCGCTCGATGACGATGATGTTGGCGACCGAGCCGAGCAGCGTCAGGTTGCCGGCCAACGTCGACACAAGCGCGGTCAGCGTCCAGGCGAGGGGCGCGTCCGCGAACGAGCGGATCCATGGCTCGAGCAGCAAGATGAGGGGGACGTTGCTCACCGCCTGAGAGCCCAGCAGCAACACGGCGATCAGTGTGCCAAAGCCAGGGCCGCGGCCCGCGCTGTCGGCGGCAGGTGTCAACGCCTCGAGCCACGCCGACGGCAGGCCGGTCCGCTGCAGGGCGGCGACCACGACAAAGAGGCTGGCGAAGAAGAGCAGCACGCTCCAGTCGACCTGTGCCAGCAGCGACTCTGCGCGACGGCGAGCGAGCAGCAGCACCCAGGCAGCGGCCGCCAGCGCCGAGAGCGCGAGCGTGGCGCCGAGCAGATTGGCGACCACCAGAGCGGCGAGCGCGAGCAGCGCGCCGCGCAACAACAGGCGGTCTGAGGGGACCGGCGGCGACGACGCAGCGTCGGCCGCCGCCACCAGGTCGGCGCGGAAGACCATGTGCAAGATCCCGGCGGTCGCGACCAAGGCGCCGAGCGCCGGCAGCGCCGCGCTCGCCAGGTAGTCCCGGTAGGCCAAGCCGGAGAGCTTGGCGACCAACATGTTCTGGGGGTTGCCGGAGAGCGTGAGCGCGCTGCCGGCGTTGGCACCCATGGCGAGCGCGAACAAGAACGGGCGCACCGGCAGGCCGCGGCGACGTACCAAGGCAACCACCAGCGGCGTCGCCAACAGGCAGACGGCGTCGTTCACCAACACGGCGGACAGCAAGCCGGCGCCGACGGTGACGGCCCAAAGGAGCACCGCAGGCCGACGGACGGCGTCGGCCAGGCGTTCGGTGACAACGGCGAAGAAGCCAGCCTCGGCGAGCGCCGCGGCGACCACCATCATGCCAAAGAGCAGGGCGAGCGTTTGCGGCTCGATGGCGCGCAGCGCCTCGTCGACGCCAAGGCCATGGGGACCGGCAAACTGCCCGATGACGACGAGCGCGACCGCGCCGACGAGCGCAATGGCGGGCCGGCCAATCGGCAGCAGCTCGACGCGACGAGCCGAGATGCCGAGCCAGGTGAGTACGAACACTACGAGGACGAGCCAGCGAGCGAGCTCCGTGGCGTCAAGCATGGCGGAGGCCGGTGTGCGCCCGGACCGACCGGTGGGGCGCGGCGCAGAGCCAAAGAAACGATGGTTCCTTGTCTATCGAATCGAAGCGGATCGTCGACGCCTGCTGCGCCTGTCGCGGCGACTCCCGCGAAGGAGGCGCGCGCGACACCGCGTCGTCACAGGCGCATCGGCATGACGACACAAAGGTGGCGGGGCTCATCCACGCCGACGACGACGCCGGGCGAGAGGTTGTCGATCAGCTTGAGCAGTACGTTTTTGTCGTCGAGCGACGAGAGCGCCTCGAGCAGGTAGCGCCCATTGAAGGCTACCTCGAGCGCTTGTCCAGCGTACTCGACCGGCACGTCGTCGGAGATTTCGCCCGCGTCGGGGTTCGAGCAAGTGACGACGAGCTGATCCTTGGTGAGCGCGAGCTTGACCGGCTGCATGCGGTCTTGTGCGAGCACGGTGACGCGCTTGAGGGTTGCTGCCAGATCCTGGCGGGCGATGCGGACGATCTTGTCGGCGAGCTTGGGGATGACCTGCTTGTAGTCTGGGAACTGGCCGTCGACGAGGCGCATGCCGAGCAGCGTGGCGCCGCGGCGCACCACGGCGTGGTTGTCCTTGAAGCCGAGCTCGATCTTGCCGTCGAGGTCGCCGCCGATGATACGGCGCAGCTCGGCGAGGCCCTTGCGCGGCAGAATTACGGAAGCCTTGAGGCCGAAGCCGTCGACGCCGTCGACGGTGCGCTCGATTCGCACCAGGCGATGGCCGTCGGTGGCGACCATGGTCAGCGGGCCACCCGCATGCGCCGGCGGTTCGAACAGTACGCCGTTGAGGTTGTAGCGGGTCTCATCTTGTGAGCTCGCGTAGAGCGTCTTGTCGACCATGTCGACGAGCAACGCGGTATCGAGCGGCACGAACGCGGCTTCGTGATACGCCGGCAACGGCGGAAATTCGTCAGCCGAGAGCGCGAGCAAGCGGGCACGCGTGCGGCCGCTCTTGACCTCGACATGCTGGTTGGGGAGTCGCTTGAGCGTGACGTCCGGGCCAGGCAACTCGCGCACCATGTCGGCCAGCGCGCGCGCGGGGATGGTGACGGCACCGGGCGTCGAGATCTCGCACGGGTGTTCGCTGCGAACCCCGATGTCGAGGTCAGTGGCTGAGATGGTCAGTCGACCCGCTCCGTCCTTGGCTGCCGCCGCTTGCAGCAGCACATGCGAGAGGATGGGCATGGTGTTCTTGCGCTGCACGGCGCCCTGGGCAGCCGAGAGTGCACGAGAGAGCTCGACGACGGGGATGCGCAATTCCATGGTGACCTCGAGGCGCTGGCGCCTGGTAGCCGAGGTGGCGGGCGGCTGCAACGGTGGTGCGGTGGGGAGGGTGGCGATGGGATCAGAGGGAGAGAAGGAATTGAAAGAGGATCATCGTCGTCATCAGGGATGGGGGGTTTGGGGAATGAGCTCGGCATCGACGTGCCGAGCGCTGGTACGCGTGGGGAGGGGATGCGGAGAAGGAAGCGCGGCAAGCGTGGAGTGTTGCGGCGATCGTGATTTCCAGCGGTAGGCCACAGGAGCGTTGCGAACGCGGAGCTGACTGTTGGCTCGAAGGACAACAAGCCACAGGCCGGTTGGGGAGAACGCAAGCGGGCGAAAGGGCAGTAGCTCGAGGTGGGAGCGGGCGGCGACGGCGAAATCCCACAACGGTGGGCCAAAGTGGCATCGAGGCGTCGTTCCGTCCTGGAACATCGAGAAAGCAGCAGGGAGGGGGAGAAAGTCCGCAAGCGGCCGTCGGCGGAGGAGGCGCAGGCATTGGCGTTGCGAAGGAAGGTGCCGCGCAATGGCGCAACAAGGAGCGACGACGATGACGCAACAGCAGGGTGAACGGGCTGGCAGCAAGAGGATCAAGCACCTGTGGATGGTGGAAGACCGGCCGGCGACCGCAGATCGGGAGGCCAAGAGCTTCTGGACCAAGGTGGGCGTGGCGTTCGAGAACCGCGATGGCTCGTGGGCGCTCGAGTTGGCGGCGGTACCGGTGCACGGCCGCCTGCAGATGCGCGACCCAGCGCCGAAGGACGAGAGCGCGCGAGTCGCGCAGTGAGCTGCCGGGGGTGGTTGCTGGCGGTCGCGCTTGCGGCGGCCGCGAGCTCTTCCGCAGCACAGGCCGGTGAACCGGTGGACCTGAACGACGCGTCGGTCGCGCAGTTGCAGGAGTTGCCGGGGATTGGACCCAAGAAGGCAGAAGCGATCGTGGCGCTTCGCAGCCAGCGTCCCTACACGAGGGTGTCACAGCTCCTCGAAGTGCGGGGCATCGGCAGGAAGACCCTGGAGCGACTCAAGCCGCTCGTGCGCGTTCGTGGCACGAGGGCGTCGGTTGGCGGTCCTGCAGGTACGGTGCTCGAGCGTCCAGGTGGTGATCTGACCGTTGGTCCGGGTGGTGACAGCGGACCGGCAACGGCGACGGCCGGGGGTCAGCGTCCGCCTTGACGGATGCGCGGGCGCACGCGATTGGCACCGGATGCGTGCGGTCGTGCAGCGAGTCAAGCGAGCACGGGTCCTGGTTGGGGACGAGGAGGTCGGCGCCGTTGGCGTCGGCCTGCTCGTCCTGGTTGGCGCCATGAAAGGCGACGGCCCGAGCGACGCGGCCTGGCTTGCCCGTAAGCTGCTGTCACTACGGATCTTTTCTGATGAGGCCGGCAAGATGAACCGCTCGATCCGAGAGGTAGCGGGCCAGTGCCTCGTGGTCTCCCAGTTCACGCTCTGTGCGGACACGTCGGGCGGGTCGCGGCCATCCTTTGGGCCGGCGCTCGACCCAGAGAGCGCGGAACGGTTGGTCGAGGACCTCGTCCGAGAGATGGGCCGCGAGGTGCCGGTCGCCACCGGCCGTTTCGGTGCCTCGATGGGTGTCGAGCTGGTCAATGATGGCCCAGTGACCCTTTGGCTCGATTCGCGGGCGAAGGCGTGACGTTCATCGAAGCGCTGCGAGGGGCGGCGCACGCCTCCGGCACGGAGCTGCCGGAGCCGGTGCTCGAGGCCTGTGCGGCGCACTACGCGATGCTCTGCGCCTGGAACCAAACGCACAACCTGACCCGTATCGTGGACCCAGCCGACGCGGCTCGACGACATTACCTCGATTGCCTCTTGCCCTTGCTCGCGTGGCCGGCGCCGGCGTCATTCGTCGACGTCGGCAGCGGAGCAGGCTTCCCCGGCCTCATGGCAGCGCTGGCGTGGCCCACCAGCCACGGAGTCCTGATCGAGCCGGCGCGCAAACGCGCCTCGTTCCTGGCGCTCGCCGCCGCGGAGATCGGGGTGCAGCGCCGCATTGAAGTCGTCGGCGCCGGCACGGGGCAACACAAGGCTGAGCGGGTGTTGAGCCGGGCGACGTTCTCGGCCGGCAAGCGCTACCAGTTGGCTCCCATGGCGGCATCACCGGGGGAGGTGGGGCTGTGGGGGTTGCCCCACGAGGTCACCACGTGGGAAGCCGAGGCCGCCACGTGGGGCTTTTCGGGGCTGGCGCCTCTACACTACCGAGTTAGCGGCCTCGAGGAGCGCTGCGTGCTGCGCGCGTCCCGGCCCAAACTCGGTGATGTTTCACGTGGAACATCAAGAGACGATCAGTGAGCACCCTTAAATTACAGGCGAAACAAGCTGACGCCCGTCGGCCGCAGTAGGCGGTTCTCCGCAAGCGCCGGTGCGATGTCGGTTGTGTTCCACGTGGAACAAAACGCTGGACGCGGATCTGGTTCGCGCGTACAAGGACCGACTCGGAGGCTCCATGGGGCGCATCGTTGCCATCGTCAACCAGAAAGGCGGCGTCGGGAAGACCACCACCGCCGTCAACCTCGCCGCCTCCCTCGCTGCCGAGGGGCAACGCGCGCTGCTGGTCGACATGGACCCGCAAGGGAACGCATGTAGCGGCCTGGGCGTCTTCGCCTCGCCGCAGGACCAGACGCTGTACCACGTGCTGTTGGGGCAGGTCGCCGTTGACGACGTGATTCGGCCGACCACCGTCCCTGGGCTCTCGCTTGTGCCCTCGAACACGCAGCTCGTCGGCGCGGAGATTGAGTTGGTGAGCGAGCTCGCGCGCGAGACCCGGCTCAAGCGAGCACTTGGCCGCCTCGCGTCGTCTTGGGACGTGATCCTGCTCGACTGCCCGCCGTCGCTTGGTCTGTTGACGGTCAACGCGCTGACGGCAGCCGACGGCGTGCTCATCCCGCTCCAGTGCGAGTACTACGCCTTGGAGGGTCTCTCGCACCTGCTGAAAACGATCGAGCTGGTGCGCGGCTCGCTCAACGACCAGCTCAAGCTCGACGGCATCTTGCTCACGATGTTCGATGCCCGAAACAACCTGAGCCACCAGGTCGTGGACGAGGTCCGGCAGCACTTCCCCGGCCAGGTCTGTGAGACGGTCATTCCGCGCAACGTGCGTCTCTCTGAAGCTCCCAGCCACGGCAAGCCGGGCATCCTCTATGACGTCGCGTCTCGCGGCGTCCAGGCCTACATCGCGCTCGCCGAGGAGCTGGTGAAGCGCTGGAGCCTGAGCACTAGGCCCACGCCTGCACCCCTCCAACCTCGTGCCTGAAGCCCCTCCGTGCCTCGAGCGCCGAGGCCGGACACCTCCACAACGCCGCGGTCATCCGTTCGGGACCCAAGGAGTAGATAATGGAAATTGCACAGGAAAAGCGCAGAGGCCTCGGCCGAGGTCTGAGCGCACTCATCCCCCCGAAGCCGACGGAGGAATCTGCGACCTCGCGCGGCGCCCTGCAGCTTCCCCTCGAGGAGGTGCTGCCCGGCGACGGCCAGCCACGTCAGCGCTTCGATGAGGCTCGCCTCGCGGAGCTGGCCGACTCCATCAAGGCCCACGGCATCATCCAGCCGATCCTGGTGCGACGCCGCGGCGGCCAGTACGAGATCGTCGCCGGTGAGCGCCGCTGGCGTGCCGCGCAGCAGGCCGGCCTGAAGAGCATCCCGGCGGTCGTCAGCGATGTCGCTGAGAAGGACGCGCTGACCATCGCGTTGGTGGAGAACCTGCAGCGCGAGGACCTGAACCCCATCGAAGAGGCCGAGGCCTTCCACCGCTTGCATGAGCAACTCGGCTACAGCCAGCAGGAGATCGCGGACGCCGTCGGCAAGGACCGCGCGACCGTCGCGAATTCGCTCCGGCTCCTCAAGCTGCCGGGCGCCGTCCGAACCCAGGTGCTCGACGGCGAGCTGAGCATGGGCCACGCCCGCGCGATCCTCGCGCTCGACGAGCCCGACGAGATGGAGCGGCTTGGACGCGAGGTGGTCGCCAAGCGCTGGAGCGTTCGGCAAACCGAGCGCGCCGCGCAGCCGACACAATCACGCCGCAAGGGCAGCGGCCGCGAGACCGAAGCGGAGCGCGACGTACGTCAGCGCCTCCAACGCGCGCTCGGCACGCGCGTCGACGTGCACCACAAGAACGGCAAGGGCACGGTGGTCATGCACTTCGCCAGCTATGCGGAGCTCGAAGGGTTGTTGCAGCGCCTTGGCGCTTAGCTGATCGGGCTTGCTCCGCGGCGTCGTTTCGTGCAAAGGACGCCGGTCTCGTAGGAGGAGTCGTCATGGCCTTGATGCGCAAAGAGGATGTGGCTGCCCAGGCAGCGGCGATCGCCGTTGGACAAACGCACACGATCCTGGGGCCCGAGGCTGCCTTCGACGGTCGCCTGACCTTCCAGGGCGCCGTGCGCATCGACGGCAAGTTCTCCGGCGAGATCGTCACCGAGGACGTGCTGGTCGTCGGCGAAAGCGCCGAGGTCACCGCCATCCTCAACGTCGGCTCGCTGATCCTGAACGGCCTGGTCCGCGGCAACGTGCGCGCCAAGAAGGCCGTGGAGCTGCATGCGCCGGCGCGCCTCTACGGAGACATCGAAACGCCCCAGCTCGTGATCCACTCCGGCGTCATCTTCGAAGGTCACTGCAAGATGGAGAACCTCGGCAAAGAGCGCCCCGAGATCCTGAAGGGCGGCGACGCCAAGCCCCAGAGCTCGCCCCCCGCGAAAGCTTGACCATCCCGAACGCCCCCGGCAGGCCAGCGGGACGGTGCCTGGCTCTCTAAAGCCAGGGTTCAAGCCAGCGCCGCCAGGCGTCCGCCGCAAGGCCCGCAGGGGCAGGGCACCCTGCCTGCCAGGCCTGCGGGTCGAGCACGAACGCTTCGTCCCAGGCATCACGCAACGTGATCGCGCGCGCCGCGCTCTCGACGAGCGCCATGATCGCGGCGCCCGTGCCTCCGACCGGAGCACCCGCCACCAACTCACGCAGCGCCGCGGTCGGTCGGATCGATCGGCGGGTCACCGCCTCGAGGGCATCCGGCCAACCATGCACGGCGAGGGCCGCGCGACCCCGCAGCAACAGCAGCGCGCGCGCCGTCGCGATACGGCAGAGGCGCTCCGCGCCTTGCCGCGCCACCCCGGCACGACGCAGCACCACCGGAGCGGCAGCGCCCAGCGCAAACGCGCCCGCCAAGCGCGCATCCCCGGCGTGACCCACCGCCAACACCTCGAGCCCTCCGGCGAGCATGCGCCACCACCGATCTGCACCCAGGCCGGCGCGCGCTACCCCGAGCCTCACCTGCTCGAGGTCGAGCACCACGCCCGTGAGCGCGCGCGGCACGCGCACGCACGGGAGCGCGACCCCCGCCGCGCTCCGGGCCGCGTCGAGCACCCCGAAAGCAACCGATTGCTCGAAGCCGGGCGCCGGCAGGTCGAGCGCCCACGCCAGCGACGGGGCGTCGTCGACAGCGGCGCCGCCGAGCGCCTCCAGCGCCTCCAGCGCCCCGACGGCCAGGTCCTCCGACCTTGCCAGGAACGCGTTAACGGCGGCACCCAGCGTCGCGCCGTCAGTTCCGAATTCATCGAACCAACGAAACTCATCGTGTGCTTGTTCCAGACCGCGGCGCAGCTCACGATGGGGACCGTGCTGCTCCCGGGCGGCCAGCAGCCGCTCCGCCTCGTCCAGGGACAACGACGAGCCGTCGGCGAGCGGCACCCGCACCTGCTCGCGCGCAAGCGCAGCTTTAGCAGCGCCGTGGCCGCGCGCCGCCTCGACGGCGTCGGCCAACGCTGACGCCGCGGCGACATCACCATCAGCCGCGCGGGCGCGCAGCGGCTCGCTCACGCCCGCGCCCGGTGCCCCGCCGCGGAGCGCTGCCACCAAGGCGACCGACGCGGGGCGCGACAGCACAGGCGAGCCTCAGGTACCGATGAACAACCGCTGGTGCTCGTGCACGCGGTCCTTCATCTCGGCGCTACGCGCGGCGATGGTCTGCTCGAACAGGCGCAGCAGTCGCGGCTGTCGCGAGAAGATCTCGAGCAGCGCCGCCCGGTCGATCATCAACAGCGACACACCGCCCATGGCGCGGACACTTCCCGAGCGGGGCGTGCCGCGCAGCACCGAGAACTCGCCGAAGAACTGCCCCTGGCCGAGCTTGTTGATGAAGATCGAGGTGCCGTGCTGGTCTCGGCGGAACACCTCGACCTCGCCGCGCTTGATGAAGAAGAGCTGATCGTTGAGCGCCCCTTCCTCGACGATCAGCTGCTGATCTTCAAAGTCGACCAGCACGCTGCCGTCGAGCAGCGCGCGTCGGTCCTGCGGCTCGAGCAGCGAGAACACCGGACTCTTGGCCATCATCAGCTCGACCACGCGCTCTTTGTAGAACTGCAGCAACGGCTCGGTGAACGAGGGATCGAGGCGCGAGATGTCGTCGACCGCGGTGCGGCCGATCTCGAGCAGACGGCAGGCGCCGATGGCCTCGACGGTCGCCGAGCGCGGGCGCTCGGCCAAGAAGCTGAACTCGCCGAAGAAGTCGCCGTCGGCCAGACCGGCGAGGTAGACGCGGTCGGGGTGCGCCGGCCGCTGCGGCGACAGCCGATCGCCACCGGCCTCGATGTTGGTGTCCTCGTCGAACCCCTCGGCGAACGCGTCGCCCGCGACGTGCTCCTCCTGGCCCGGCGTGCAGTAGACCACCAGCCGGCCTTGGCCGACGGCATAGAGCGCGTCGCCGGCTTCGCCTTCACGAATGACGATCTCACCGGGGAGGACGCGCCGCACGCGCGCGCACAGCGCCATGCGCGCCAACTCGGTCGGGCCGAGGTAGCCAAACAGCGGCGCGGGGCCGGCGGTGAGCGGCGCTACCTCGGCGTCGGAGCCGAGCCCGTCGGGATCGGCCTCCTGCAGCGCCTGCCACAGGCCGTGCTGGTCGACCGCCCCCAGCAGCGTGAGCAGCTCGCGCCGATCGCCGGCGGCGAGGTCGCCGAGCTTCACCAGGTCGTCGTAGGCCTCGGCCTCGCGCACCAGGCGTCGCGCACCGTCGTAGGCGCACAGCGCCTGCACCAGCAAGCCGCGGTACGCGAACACCGCCGCGGCCGTGCGATAGGCGGACAGCGCCGGCGCCGTCCGCTTCAGCTCGGCGTAGCGGTCGGCGATCGCGACCATGGTCCACAGGTTGGGCTCCTCACGCAGCGTGCCGAACAGCTCCTCCACCTTGGCGTCGTGCGCCTTGGGCGCGCCGCCGTCGGCGCCGCTCTGGCTCTTCACCGAGCGGTGGGTAGGCCGCATGCGTACGGTGTCGTCGTCCCACTCGAGCGAGGTGAGGAAGCGCGCCAGGTCCGCCTTGCCGAACACGTGCCCCTCGACGGGGTGGGCCGCCAGGAACGCGCCGAGCTCGTCGCCCATCGCTCGCGCGGACGAGTACCGATCGTCTTTCTTGCGTTGCAGGGCGCGCAGCACGATGGCGTCGAGCGCCTGCGGCAGCTCCGGGTGTCTCGTCGACGGCGCTTCGATGGGCGCGTTGACCACGCGCTGCACGGTGGCGAGCGGGTTCTCCGCAGCGAACAGGCGATCGCCGACCAGCGCCTCCCACAAGACGACACCGAGCGACCACAGGTCGGCGCGGAAGTCGACCTTGTCGCCGGTGGCCTGCTCCGGTGCCATGTAGGCGGCCTTGCCGAGCACGGTGCCGGTGGAGGTCTGCGTCAACTTGTTGCGCGCGGCCGCGATGCCGAAGTCGGTCAGCTTGACCTCGCCCGATGAGGAGATCAGCACGTTCTGCGGGCTGACGTCGCGGTGCACGATGCCGAGCGGTCGGCCGTTGTGGTCGAGCAGCAGATGCGCGTGGTGCAGCCCAGCCAGCAGCTCGCGCGCGATGAACACCGCGACCTCGACGGGGAGCGCGCGACCCGCATGCAGGTGCGCGCGCAACAGCGCGGCCAGGTCGGTGCCGTCGACGTACTCCATGGCCATGAAGTACGTGCCTTCATGCTGCCCGAAGTCGAACAGCCGCACGATGTTCGCGTGCTCGAGCGCGATGGTGATGCGCGCCTCGTCGATGAACATGGAGACGAACTGCAGGTCACGGGAGAACTGCGGCAGGATGCGCTTGATGACACAGGTGCGCGAGACCCCGCCGAGCGACGCCGAGCGCGCCAACAGCACCTCGGCCATGCCGCCGACGGCGATGGTGTCGAGCAGGTGATACCGACCAAACGACTCGCCGGCGGGGCTCATGGCGGCGCTCCGACCTCCGCTCACGCGGCGTGCGCGAGGATACACGAAAGCTGGCCAGCGTCTGAGCGTCCCCATCGACGCGACGGGCGAGACGACGGGCTTGCCACCCTTCGCGGCGGCCCTCGGGTGTGCTTTGCTCCCCCCATGGTGAACCTCTCGGCGGGCCACCGGTGAGCCGGCGCCGCTCTCCGTCCTTGCCACCCTCCGGTGCGGCGCTGCTGGCGGCGTGGTTCGTCGCCGCCACGGCGCCCGCCGCGCGCGCCTATGACGGCGCCTACCTGGTGATCGACGGCGGCGCCTTCGACATCGAGTCCGGCCCGGTGCCGTTCTCGCTCGAGCCAGCCGGCAGCGACGACATCGACGATGACAGCGACCTGGAGGCGCTGCGCAGCGCCTTCCGTGCCTGGGCCTGCGTGCCCGGCACCACGCTGCGCTTCGAGGAGAGCGAGACGCCGGGCGTGGTTGCCATGGAGGACGACGGCATCAACTCGCTGTTTTGGGACGAGACCGGCGACTTCGGCCTCGGGCCGGCTACGCTCGGCGTCACCATGGGCGACGCCGGTCAAGGGACACGCAGCCAGGCGGACATCGTGTTCAACGGCTTCGATTCCGCCTGGTCGACCGACGACGGGCCGAGCGCGGTCGACGTCGGCAGCATCGCCGTGCACGAGATCGGGCACTTCCTCGGCCTCGATCACCCCTGCGACAAGGTGGGCGGCGCCGAAGAGAACTGCAACGGGCCGGAGCGCTCCATCATGACTCCTGCATGGGACGGCGCCATCGGCCGGACGCCACTGCCCGACGACGAAGAGGGCGTGAAGGCGCTCTACCCCGACGACGGCCAGGGCAGCGGTTGCGAGGGCCCGTTCCGCAAAGGCGAGGCGTGCACCTGCGACGACGAGTGCGTCGCGGGGCTGGTGTGCGTGCAGGCGGCCGGCGGCGGCCGCAGCGTGTGCGGCGACACCTGCGCCTCGGACAACAGCGATTGCGGCGCGGGCTTCGCCTGCGTGCTCGGCATGCCGGAGGGCGACGACCGCGCCGAGGGCGTGTGCGTCAAGAGCGCCGACGACGCCAAGCCGCCCGGCGCGGTCTGCCTGCGCGACGGCGAGTGCACGAGCGGCACCTGCGCGTTGCTGTTCGACCTGACGCGTTCGATCTGCCAGGAGTCGTGCCAAGGCGACGGCGACTGCACCGAAGGCCGCACCTGCTACGACGGCTTCTGCCTTGGTGGCACCAGCCACGAGGCCTGTCCGCTGCCGCCCGACACCTGCGGCTGCGCCTCGACCACGTCGTCGCGATCGAGCGCCACGTACGGCGCGCTCGCGGTCGCGATCGTCGGATGGATGGCGCGACGGCGGCGGCGATGACCGATCAGCTCGCCGGCGGCCGCTTCACAGTGGTCCGGCGCCTCGCGCAGGGCGGCATGGGTGAGGTGCTACTGGTCGAGTTCGCCGGCGACACCGCGCTGCGCCTCACCGCCGGCCTGGTCGTCGTCAAGCGTGTCCTGCCCGATCATCCGAACCGCGCGCACCAAGCAGACCTGCTGCGCGAGGAGGGCCGCGTCTCGCTGCGGCTGCTGCATGAGAACCTGGTCGAGACCTTCTTCGTCGACGAGCATGACGGCGACCCGCTGATCGTGATGGAGTTCCTGTCGGGCCGCGCCATGTCGCAGGTGCTCGGGCAGGCCAAGAAGCGCAAGGAGTTCGTCCCCGTCGACGTCTCGCTGGCGCTGATGCGCGCGGCCGCTTGTGGCCTGCACTTCGCGCACACGCTGCAAGATCGCGGGCGACCGCTCGGGCTCATCCACCGCGACGTCAGCCCCGCGAACCTGTTCGTCACCTTCGACGGGCGCGTCAAAGTCATCGACTTCGGCGTGGCCAAGGCCGACGACAGCGAGATCCGCACGTCGACGGGCATCCTCAAGGGCAAGCTCGGCTACATGTCGCCCGAGCACGCGCTCGGTGAGACGCTGACGCCGGCCGCCGACCTGTGGTCGCTCGGCGTGCTCTTCTGGGAGACCTTGTGCGCCGAGCGGCTGTTCGCGTCGCCGTCGCCTTCGCAGACGCTGGCCGCCATCTCTGAGCGGCCGGTGCCGCTGCCGACCACGCTGCGGCCCGACCTGCCGCGCCACGTCGTCGAGCTGTGCATGCACCTGCTCGAGCGCGACCTCGACAAGCGGGTGGCCACCGGCGCCGACCTGGTCGGCTTGATCGATCGCTTGCCGGAAGCCACGAGGCTGCCGCGCGTCGATCTGGGCGGTTGGCTCTCCGGGCGCTTCCCCGAGGAGGCCGGCGCCGGCCGGAAGGAGGCGGCCCACGCCGCGCGCATGCAGCGGCGCGTGCCGGTGCCGATCGGGCTCGTCGAAGGGTCGGCGCAGGCGGGCCCGAGCGAGGCCGAGGCGCCGACGCTGGTGATCGGCGCCCAAGCCATGCTGCAGGCCGTGGACCGCCTGCGCACCGACGACGAAGCGGCGCAACGCGCCGGCGGCGTCGGCTCCACGCTCTCCGAGGAGCTGACGACCAAGCCGGTGTCGGTGGGGCGAGGCGGCGCTGCCGGGGGCTTGCTCGCCGACCCGGCCGAGCCCTCCCAGCCTCATCCAGCCAGCGACATGCTCGACCTCTCACCCACAGCGGTGTTGCCGCCCGAGGTGGTGCTCCAGGGCCTGCGGCCGCTCAACGCGCCGCTCGAAGAGTCGAGCAGCGGGCGGCGCGTGCCGGCGGGCACCTCGGTGGACGGCTCGAGCGGCTTCTCGCGCGTGGCGCAGCAGTCGACCGCGACCATGCCGCTGCTCGACCGCGGCACGTCGTGGCTGGCGGTCGCCGGCCTCACCTTCGGCATCTTGGCGCTGGCCATGGGCATCGGCTTCGCGTTCGCCGCGCCGACCATGGCGCCTGTCGACGTCTATGCCTACCAAGCACCGCAGGGGCACGAGGTGCTAGTAGCGCTGGCGCAGCACGCGCCCGATCCTGCCAGCGCGCGGCGCGTGAGCATGGTGGCGCCGACGCTGCGTTTCCCCGGCGACGCGGCCCCCAAGCCGTACCCGCCCGACGTGTTGGAGCGCCTGTTGAAGAGCTCGGGCGTGTGGGCGCGCGCGTCGCTGCCGCCGACCACGCGCGCCCAGATCGCCTTGTTGTTGCCGGTGCTCATCTCGGGCCTTGGTCTGCTGGCGCTCGCCTTCTCGCTGCCGGCGATGGCGCTGCGCCGCGCCACGCCGAGGAACGCGGTGCGTGCGGTGTTGCTCGTTGCGGCCGCCGCCGGGGTCTGGTTCGCCGTCGACGGCGGTGCGCTCTGCTGGCCTGGCTTGCAGTCGTGGCACGAGCGCCCGCGGCTCGAGCTGACCACGCCGCCGTCCTGAGCGTCGACGCGCGCGGCTAGCGACGACGATCGCGCCAGATCTGATAGATACCGATGGCTGCGATCACGCCGCCGAAGACGGCGAGCAGCTCGCTCGAGCCGGTGCCGATCAGGGTCATGCGCGGCACGCCCGGGATCAGGTTGAGCCCGAGCACCACGCCGATGACGCCGAGCACGAGGTTGATGATGCCGCTGCGCATGGCTGCACTCTACCCTCTCGCCTTGGCGAGCGCCTCCTGCAGGAGCCGGCTGACGGTCTTCGGGTCGACCGTGCCGCCGCTCTTCTTCATCACCGCCCCGACGAAGAAGCCGAGCAGCTTGTCCTTGCCGCCGACCAGCTTCTGCCAGTCGGCGGCGTTGGCCGCGATCACGTCACCGACGGTGCGGGCGAGCGCGGCGTCGTCCCGCTGCAGGCGCCAGCCGCGCCCGTCGACGATGCGCACGGGATCGGTGCCCCGGCCGGACGCGAGCTCGGCGAACACGTCTTTTGCGGTCTTGCCCGAGATGGCGCCCTCGTCGAGCAGCTGGACGAGCGCGCCGAGCGCCGGTGCGCTCACCACCTGCGCTACCGTCGATGGCTCGAGGCCGCGCGCGTTCACCACCGCCAGCACCTCGTTCTTCACCCAGTTGGCGAGCGCGCGCGCGTTGCCGTGCACCGCCAGCGCGCCCTCGAACAGCGCGGCGATCTCGCGCTCCGAGGTGAGCACGGCGGCGTCCTCGGCGGAGAGGCCGAGCGCCTGCACGAAGCGATCGCGCTTGGCGTCGGGCAGCTCGGGTAGTGCGGCGCGCACGCGCGCGATCTGCGCCTCGGTGACGACGAGCGGCGGCAGATCCGGATCCTCGAAGTAGCGGTAGTCCTCCGCGTCTTCCTTGGTGCGCAGCACGCGCGACTCGCCGCGGTCGGCGTCCCACTGGCGGGTCTGTTGCACGATGGCGCGGCCGGCGGACAGCTCGGCTACCTGGCGCCTGGCCTCGTGCTCGACGGCGAGCGCGAGGAAGCGCGGCGAGTTGAGGTTCTTCAGCTCGACGCGCTGGCCGAGCGCAGCGCCCGGGCGGCGCACGCTGACGTTGGCGTCGGCGCGCATCGAGCCCTCCGCCAGGTTGCCGTCACAGATGCCGAGCGCCATCACCAGGCGCCGCAACGCGCGAAAATAGCGCTCGGCCTCGTCGGCGCCGGCGAGCGCCGGCTCGCTCACCACCTCGAGCAGCGGGGTGCCGGCGCGGTTGTAGTCGAGGAAGCTCGCGTCCTCGCCCTCGGCGTGCAGGCTCTTGCCCGCGTCTTCCTCGAGGTGGATGCGCGTGAGCGGCACCAGCCTGCCGTCGACCGGCACCGCGCCGCCCTCGAGGATGGGCGCGTCGAACTGCGAGATCTGATAGCCCTTGGGCAGGTCCGGGTAGAAGTAGTGCTTGCGCGCGAACACGCTGTGGCGCCGGACGGTGCAGCCGAGCGCGAGGCCGAGCGCCAGCGCCATGTCGACGGCCGCCGCGTTCGGCACCGGCAGACTGCCCGGCAATGCCACGTCGACCACGTCGACGTTCTCGTTGGCGCGATCGCCGTAGCTGCTCGGCGCCGGCGAGAACAGCTTGCTGTTGGTGAGGAGCTGGACGTGGACCTCGAGCCCGACCACGATCTGCCAGTCGGCCTGGTCTGGCGTTCGAGCGGCGGTCACCGCTGCACCCCGTTGGCGGTGAGGAAGGCGAGCAGCTCGGCCTCCTCGCCCGCGCACGGGTTGGCGGCGTTCGAGCAGGAGACGATGCGCAGCGCGTTACCGTTTTGGCCCTGCAAGCGCTGCTCGAAGGCAGTGATGTCGCTCTCGGGGAGCTGCGGGTTGCCGGCGATGATGACGTGGAAGGCGGCGAAGCTCTCGACGGTGCGCGGGCCCACCTCCACCAGGTTGTCGAGCCCGGACAGCGAGGTGAGCTGGCGGTTGTTGAAGACGGCCAGGCCGCCCGCCACCGAGGTGAGCGACTGCAGGCCGTCGAGATCGGTCAGGTCGGAGTCGCCGATGGCGGCGCCGTCGGTCACGAGCTGCAAGGTGCGCAGCGGGCACAGATCGCCCACGTCGGCGTCGCCCGGGCCCTGCTCGAAGACCTCGAGCGTGCCGTCGAGCAGGCGCACCTCGCGCAGCTGCTCGAGGTCGGCGGCGCTCTCGATCTTCACCTCGTCGGCCTGCTTGCTGTCGCCGAGGCGGCCGGGCGGGTGGCTCGGCTTGCCGTCGACGTCGTCGCAGGAGCCGTAGCTCATCACCGGCGCGCACACGCCGTCGGGCGGCGGCCCGGGCGGCCGGCACACGTGCTCCATGCCGCACAAGGCTTCGTGCGTGCTGCACGGCGCGCCCATGGATGGCAGCAGGTCGTCGTCGCCGATGGGGCAACCACCCTGGGTCGCCAGCAGCAGCACGACACCGACCGCGCCGTGCGCGCGTATGGCGTGTCGCGCGCTCATGGCGCCGCCTCGGTAACGGTCGGCCACGCGAACGAGAGCGCGAGCGCGCCCGCGCCGAGCGGCACCAACAGCAAGCCCGCGATGACGCCGAAGCGACCGACGCCGTTGTAGAGCTGCTTGAGGTCGTTGGCCTCGCGGTGCAGCCGCGTCGCCTGGTCGAGCTCTGCTTGGCTCCCCTGGAATTCGGCGGTCTTCACCACCAGCTCCTGCTTCTTGCCGTCGTAAAGGAGCGCCGGCGTGGCGCCGAGCGCACCAACCACCACGCCGATCGCGACCGCGACGGCGCCGCCGAGCATGAGGCCGGTGGCGACGGGCGAGGGGCCGGCGTCGGGGCGCGGGCCCGCCGGCAGGCTCGGCGCGGCCGCGTCGTTTGGCTGCTGGCCGGTGGCGCGCACCAACAGCTCATCGAGGGCGAGGCCGAGCTTGTCGGTCACCTCCGGCAGCGACCACCCCTGCACGCTGGCGCGCCCCACGGCAGCGCCCTTCTTCACATCGAACACCTGCAGCGTGATCACGGTGACGGCGTCGAGCTTGCCGGCGCGCGTGGCCAGCACCAGCTCGGCGCCGAGCGCGTTGGCCAGCTCCGCCATGCACGACGACGAGGCGTCTTCACAGCCGGCGGCCGCCTGGTCGGAGCGCAGGTCGGCGAGCTGGCGCAGATCCTGGCTCGAGAGCACGTCGAGCGAGGCGAAGCGCGCAGCGCGCGCCGTGATGGCGCCGGTCAGCGTCTCGCGCTGCGCGGCCTCGAGCTCGGCGCCCTGCAGGTCGAGCACCAGCAGCTTGGTGCGCTGCGCCGCCGTCGGGGCTGGCGTCGGCGCCTCGGCGCGCCCGGGCGTCGTCGGAGCAGGTGCTTCGGCGACGAGGACGGCGGCGACGAGCACGGCGAGCATGGTGTGCAGATACCACGGCTGTGACGCCCATCAACGGCGCGGCCGCGCGGGAGCGGCATCCTTCGCGGTCCGGCTTTCCCCCGCCGTCGAGGTCGAGATGCGTACCGCCGTGCCATCCGCGTGGTTCTCCAGACCCCAGATGGGGACCGTGCTGGTGGCGATCGCGCTGGCGTCGGTCGCCTTCGTGGTGGCGTGCCCCGTCGAGGAGGAGCCCGAGGAGGAAGACGAGCACCGCCGTCCGGGCGGCGACGCGTGTGAGCCCGCGGAGATCGGCTGCCTCGACGAACGCACCGCCTGGGTGTGCAGCGACGACGGCGAGGAGCAGATCGAGGCGCCCTGTCGCGACGACCAGCTCTGCCTCGAGGGCGCCTGCCGCGCCTCCGTGTGCGAGCCCGACACCACCGTGTGCCAGGGCAACGCGCGCGTCTTGTGCGACGACACCGGCACCGCGCAGACGGTCGACCCGTGCGACGAGTCGACGACGTGCGAGGACCAGGGCCTCGGCTGCGCCTGCTCCATGGGCTTCTGCCTGCCGCGCACCTGCGAGCCCTCGAGCGCGCGTTGCGTCGGCAACTCGGCGCAGAGCTGCGACCAAAACGGCCTGCGCTGGGGCGAGCTGCAAGACTGCGGCGCCGACGGCTGCTACGGCGGTCGCTGCCTGCCCGAGACGTGCAGCGCGGGCGCCACCTTCTGCGCCGGCAGCACGCTGCTCACCTGTGATGCCGATGGCCAGGGCTACGCCGAGACCACCTGTGAGGAGACCTGTGGCGGCCCCGACGGCAGCGCCGCCTGCGTGGCGCAGGTGTGCACGCCGCTCGCCGCCACCTGCCTCGACGCCGACACGGTGGCGCAGTGCAACCAGCAGGGCACGGCGCTGGTGAACATCGACTGCGACGTCGATCAGCGCTGCGAGGGCGGCGTCTGCCTCGACGAGAGCTGCGTGCCCTCGTGCGGCACGCGCACCTGCGGGCCCGACCCCGCCTGCGGCGCCTCGTGCGGCGACTGCGCGGGCACCTGCACTACGGCGGGCCAGTGCCTCGTGCCCGAGGGGCCGGTGCTGTCGGTCGAGCTGTCGTGGACGCCCGCCGGCAAGGACCTCGACCTCTACGTCTCGAGGAGCGGCACCATCTGCGACGCCGACACCTGCTTCTACACGACGTGCACCGCGGCTGACGCCGACCGCCCCGACTGGGACGGCAGCGGTGGCCCCTCCGCGGGCGACCCGGTGCTCGACATCCAGGGCCCGGCCGACAGCAACCCCGAGACGGCGCGCGTGCCGCTGCCGGCGGGCGCACAGAGCTACACCGTCGGCGTCGACCACTACTCGACGGCGACCGGCGCCGCCACCGCCACGCTGCGCGTCTTCCTCGACGACGCGCTGGTCTCGACGCACACGCGCAGCGTCAACCCCGACGAGCTGTGGTCGGGCGTGCGGGTCTCCTGGAACGGCACCAGCGTCAGCGCCACCGACAGCGGCACCGTGGTCGCCGCCTTCTCGTGCGAGACGCCGGCCACCACCTGCACCAGCGACACCGACTGCCCCGTCGGCGAGGCCTGCCACGAGGGCGGCCTGCTCGCCAGCGACACCTGCGCGCCCGGCTGCCGCGCCGACGCCGAGTGCGGCGCCCAGGTCTGCAACGGCGAACGCGACTGCGCCGCGTCGTCGACGGTGGTGGGCTGGAAACAGGCCTGCTCGACGCTGGCCGACTGCCGCGCCGGCTACCACTGCGACTACTTCACGCAGGTGTGCGAGGAGGAGTGCAACGTCGCGTGCGTGCCGGGCGTCGACTGCTGTCTGCGGAGCGGCGGCGGCACCTGCGTCGCCGATCCGATCCTCCAGCTCTTCGGCAACTGCGCTCCTTGAGCCCTCAGGCGCGCGCCTGATCGCGCGGCTGCTCGACGACGCCGCGCTCGAGCTGTTCGAGCGAGCGCACGCGCGAAAGATCGAGCATGCGGCCCTCGGCGAGCGCGACGATGGCGCGCTTGATCAGGTCGGTGGCGGTGCGCGCCTGCTGCACGGGGGGCAGGTGCGCCACCAGGCGGCGCAGCTCGACGGCGGGCAGGGGCGGGCCGATGTGGGCCTCGAGCTCGCGCGCCTTGAGGTTCGGCACCAGCGTGCCGCGCGGCAGCGCCTGGTAGTTGCCCTTCATCCAGATGGGCAGCACGTCGACGCCGGTGGCGAGCGACAGGCGCGCCACCAGCGGCTTGAAGGCGCCGATGGTCCCGTCTTCGCGGCGCGTGCCCTCGGGGAAGATGAGCGCGGTGTGGCCGCGCTCGAGCACGGCGCGCGCCTGCTCGAAGGCGAGGCCCGAGCCGGTCTCGCGGTCGATGGGCACCAGGTTGGTGAAGTGCTCGAAGAAGGCGACCTTGGCCTTGTTGCCCTCGAAGAAGTAGTCCTTGGCGG
This sequence comes from Deltaproteobacteria bacterium, assembly GCA_016177705.1. Taxonomy (GTDB): domain Bacteria; phylum Myxococcota; class UBA727; order UBA727; family VGSZ01; genus JACOUT01. The sequence goes on along the minus strand of JACOUT010000003.1, from coordinate 503,591 downwards.
CGAGCGGGCGCAGCTCCTCGCCGTAGCTGCCGAGCGCGAACTTGACGAGCCCGGTGTCGAGGTGGCTCGTGTGGTTCGCCACCACGATGCTGGCGCGGTTGTGCGGGATGAAGGCGCGCCCGCTCACGGTGGCGTGAAAGACCGAGCGGAACATCTCGCGCTGCGCGAACGAGATGGCGCGCCGACCGCTGGGCTTGAACAGCGGCAACGCCAGCTCGACCAGCTCGCGCTCCAACACGCGCGCGGCGCGCGGCAAGGTGGGGCGCTCGCCGAGCGGCTCCTCGGCACCGGCGTTTGCGAGCGGCGCGCCGGCGGCGCGCTGCGCGGCCTCGCGCACCAGGTTCTCGAGCTCGGCGATCGACTCCTTGGCGACCAACAGCTCGGGGTCGAGCTTGCCGCACAAGGGCTCGAGCGCGGCGCCGAGCTCCACCCACATGAGCGAGTCGAAGCCGAGGTCTTGCGGCAGGCGCGTGGCGCCCGAGAGCTTCTTGACGTCGACGCCGGCGACCAGCGCGACGGCGGCGCGCACGGCGGACAGCGGCGTCTCGCTCACCGGTGCCAGCTCCTCGGCCTTCTTGGCGAGCAGCTCCTCGAGCAGCCTGCGCACGTCCTTGCGCTTGACCTTGCGGGTCGAGGTGCGGGGCAGCGGGCCGTCGACGCGCTCGATGATCGACGGCCGCGCGAAGGCCGGCAGCTTCTGCACCTGCGCCTGCACCGCCTTCTGGGCGGCACTGTGCGCGGCGGCGCGGCCGGCGTCGGCGCCCTCACCGGGCACCGCCGTGGCGACGTAGGCGAGCGCGAGCCGCTCGCCGCCCTTCGGGTCGGGCAGGCCGAGCAAGGTCAGCTCCACGAGCGGGGCGGGATCGCCGTCGAGGATGAGCGGCTCGAGCTTCTTCTCGACGTCGTCGAGGTAGACGTTCTCGCCGCTGGCGGTGACGACGACGTCCTTGCTCCGGCCCACCAGGCGCAGCCGGCCGGTGTCGTCGATCTTGCCGAGGTCGCCGGTCTTGAGCCAGCCGTCCTCGAGCACCGAGCGCGTCTGCGCCTCGTCCTCGAAGTAACCCTTCATCACGTTCGGCGCTTTGGCCCACACCTCGCCGATGCCAGTGGTCGGGTCGGGCTCGACGATGCGCAGCTCGACGCCGGGGATGGGCTTGCCCACCGTGCCCGCGGGCGCGCCCATCTTGCCCTCGGCGATGGTCAGCACGGGCGCGCTCTCGGTCAGGCCGTAGCCCTCGGCGAGCGGCAGGCCCAACCCTTGGAACATGTCGTGCACGCCGGGGGGCAAGGCCGAGCCGCCCGAGATGAGCACGCGCAGGTGCCCGCCGAGCTGGTCGTGGATGGGCTTGAGCAACAGCTTGCCGAACGACAGGCCCGTCGCCTTGCCGAAGGCGCGGTTGGCGGCCAAGAGGGCGTCGAGCACGCTCTTGATGGTCTCGCCGCGCTCGGCCGCTTGCTTGGCTATGCGCCGCTCGAGGAGCTGCCAGAGCGCCGGCACGCCGACCAGCGCCGTGATCTTGCCCGCCTTGAGCGAGAACAGCACCTTCTCGCCGGTGAGCGCCTCGGGCGTGAAGATGCGCGCGCCCGAGGCGAGCGGCATCAGCAGGCCGCAGGAGAATTCGAAGGTGTGGTGCAGCGGCAGCACCGACAACATGCGGTCGCTGGCGCCCGTCGGGAAGATGCTCTGCAGCGACGCGAGCAGCGCGCAGAAGTTGCCGTGCGTCAGCATCACGCCCTTGGGCTCACCGGTCGTGCCCGAGGTGAACAGGATGCTCGCGACGTCGTCGCTGGCGGGCAGGGGCGCGTCCTCGGCGAGCCCCGGGCCCTCGGTCGAGGTGAGCTGCAGGTCGAGCACCGGCTCGGGCAGGGCCGCGCCCCACTTGTCGCGCTGACCCTTGTCGACCAGGCACAAGAAGGGCCGCGCCTTGCGCACGACGTTTCGCACCGCGTCGTCGTCGAGCGCCGGATCGAGCGGCACCAGCGTCGCGCCCGCCAGCAGCGCGCCGAAGGCGCAGATGCCCCACGCCGGGTGGTTCGCGCCCGCGAGGATGACGCGGTCGCCCGGCTGCACCCCCGCCTGCTGCAGCCGCAGCGCCACCGCGCGCGCGCGCGCCAACAGCTCGCGGTAGCTGACATCGACGATTTCTTCCCCGTCGAAGCGAGAGAGCGCCGCGCTCGATCCAAAGCGCTCGGCCGCCTCGACCAGGAGGTGCCCGAGGCTGTCCCAGGCGGGCAAGGGAGCGGAGCGCTCGGCGGCGGCGCGCGCGCGGCGCGCCTCGTCGAGCGTGGGCAGGGCGCGCTCGAGCAGCGTGGTGCGCCAGTCGAGGCGCTCGGCGGGCGGCACGAAGCCCTGCACGCCGGCGCGCAGCGCGCAGGCGCGCAGTTGGCGCTGCGAGAAGCGCACCTCGTCGTCGAAGAAGGGCGCGACCCTGGCGGTGGCGAGGTCGGCCGCGTTGGTGACGCTGAGCGCGCTGAGCGCGGCCGTGGCCTCGCCGGCGAGCGCGACCACCGGCGCCGGCAGCTTGGCCTTGGGGGCGAACGCGCCGAGCAGCGAGAGCGCGCGTCCGGCGGCGCGCAGCCCCTCCTCGACGAGCGGCGGGCGCGGCGCGTGGCGATCGACCGCCAACAGCGCGGTGGCGCGCGGCGCGTCGTCGTCATCGGTCTGGCGCATGCGGCGCAGGTGCAGGTCGTAGAGGTCGAGCAGGCGGGGAGCCAAGAGCGGCGCCTTGTCCGAGCTGGCGAGGTGGATCACGGGCGCGCTGGCGCCCGCGAGCGCGCCCCGCACCCCCACGGCGAGCGCCTCGGCCACGGTGGTGAGGGGCAGCGCCTCCAGGCGACCGGCGAGCGGCAGGCGCACCGCACCGGCGCGCACCCGTTCGTCGACGTGCGCGAGCGCGCCGCCCGGGACGTCGAGCAGGTCGGGCAGGCGCGCGCACACGACGCGCGCGCCGCTGCCGATGGCGACCAGCTCGGCGAGCGCCGAGGTGTAGCCGCGCAGCGCGAAGGTGCTGGCGGTGGAAAAGCGCCAGCCGGCGGCGCGCTCGACCAGGGCGCGCTCCAAGCCTGCCTGCGCCTCGTCGTCGAGGGCGCGCTCGACGGCGCGGCTGAGCGCGCGCCCCGAGGCGGCGCCGCCGAGCGCGCGCAGGTGCGCCTTGACCTCGCCGGCGATGCGCGAGCGTCGATCGGCGAAGCCAGCTTCGTCCTTGGCGTAGCGGGCGGCGCTCTCGAGCGCTCGGATCTCACCGGCGACGTCGAGCTCGGCGCCGCGCAGCTCGCTGCCGCCAAAAAGCGAGCGCGCCGGCTCTTCTTCGGCGATCAGACCCTTGCGTGAGCCGATGGCAGAAAGTCGGCTGGCGAGCACGAGCGGCACGTCGGCGCTCTTGGCCTGGCGCGCCGAGTCGCGCGCGCTCTCGACGTCGTGTAGCAGCGCGTGATCGGCGCGGCGGCTGTCGGACAAGAGCGGGCGCAGCTCGACGATGACGCTGGCGCGCACCGGACCGTCGACGCAGCGCACGCTGCCGTCGAGCGCGCGCGCCAAGGCTGCTCCGAGGGGGCTGTGCAGGCCGCGCACGAAGGCGCGCGGCAGCTCGTCGTCGACGGCGGACATCGCAGCACGTGCTTGCTCGACTGCGCGCGGCGCCGCAAGGGGGCCGCGCGCTCAGGACTTGGCGAGCAGCCGCTCCACCAGGTAGTGCGCGGTCGAGAGGATGGGCGCCTGCGTGTGCGACGACGAGGAGGAGGGATAGAGCCCCGAGTCAAAGCAATAGACGTCGCGCGTGCCGTACAGGAGCCCGTTGGGCGCGCACGCGCCGTCCTTCTCGGACGCCGCCATACGCAAGCCGCCCTGCTGGTGCGCCGACATCAAGGGCGCAGAGCAGGGGTCGAAGGGGATGGCGTCGATCATCGCCAGGTCGCGCTCGCTACGCACGTACACCGGGTGGTTGGTCGGGATCTCGACCTCGTACGCGCCGGCGGCGAGGTAGCAGCGCGCCGCCAGCTTGGCGCCCTCGCGCAGCCGCTCCTTGTGGTTGTCCTTGTGCTGGTAGTCGATGCGCACGCGCCCGCCCTTGGTGACGCCGACCGTGCCCGAGGGCTCGTCGGGCACCAGCACCAGGCTGGCGGCGATGCGGTTGTACGCGGCCATGGCGGTCATGACGTCGGGGCCGACGCGCGGCAGCAGCGCCGAGATGATGCCGGGCGTGCCCATGATGGCCTCGATGCGATAGCCCCACAGGCCACGCTCGTCGTCGAAGCGCTCGCCCTCGGTGACGGCGAAGGCCTGCGGGATACCGCGATAGGGGATGACCTCCTCCTTGAAGCGCGCCACTACGCCGAGCTGCGGCTGCAGCGACAGGTTGCTGCCGACGTGCGCGTTGCCGAGGCCCGAGCGCAGCGCCAGGTGCGTCGAGCCGATGGCGTTCGCCGCCAGGATGACCACGCGCGCCTTGACGGTGAAGCCGTCGACCTCGTGGTAGCCGTCCGCATCGAGCACGCGCACGGCGACGCGCTTCAGTTCGGCGCCGCCATCCTCGATGCGCACGGCGCGAGCGCGGCACAGGAAGGTGGCGCCCGCCTCGACGGCCTCGGGGATGGCCACCCAGCGCGGGTTCTGCTTGGCGCCGATGGGACAGCCGATCAGGCAGGTGCCGAGCCCTCGGCAGCCCACCCTGTTGTTGAGCATCACCTCGCCCTTGGCGCCGACCTTGGCGGCGCCCTCCATCAAAAGGCGATTGGCGCGGTTGATCTGATCGTCGCCGATGCGCGAGGAGCGCAGGTCGGCGAGCGCGCGTTGCCGATAGGGCTCGAGCTGCTCGGGGCCGTAGTCGGTGAGGCCGTACTTCTTCTGCCAGAAGCGCAACAGCTCGTCCGACACCGGCACCACGTCGCTGGCGTTGATGACGGCGCTGCCGCCGAGCACGCGCCCCTGCAGCACCGACATCGACAAGTCGCTGGTCATGCGACCGCTCCGGTCCATGTAGAGCTGGTCGTACATGCGGCCGTCGCGCTGCGTGAGCTTCTCGCCGGTGAAGTCGCCGCCCTCCTCGAGCACCAGCACCTCGCGGCCGGCGCGGGCGAGCGCGCGGGCGGCGGTGGCGCCCGCGCAGCCCGAGCCGATGACCAGCACGTCGACGGTGCGATCGCTTTGGCGCGGGTCCTGCGAGAGGTCGAGGATGGCGCCCGCGCTCACGGCGTCGCTCCTTCTTTCGGCATGCCCCACAGCGAGGGGCCGGGGTAGCCGATCTGTGGCCACACCGCCGGGTCGTCGAAGAACACGGCGTGGAAGAATTTGCGAAAGGCGAGCGAGACCTGGCGGCGCACCGCGAGCTCGCTCTCCATCCAGCCGCGCCAGTGCCGCCGGCGCTGGTCCGGCACGAGGTTCGAGAAGGTGGTCAGGCGCCGCTCGAAGATCACGGGCCCGTACTCGACCAGCAACAGCGCGGTCTTGAGATCGCCGACGTTCTCCTCGTGCTCGCCCTGCAAGAAGCCGTCAAACAGGCGCGCCAGGCGATCGCACACCGCCCCCGCGCCCGCGCCCTCGACGGGGAGCTGCGCCTCGGCGATGGCCAACAGCGTGCGGAAGCGGTGCGCGTCGAGCACGCCGAGGCCGCCCACCGCCAGCGCGCTGCCGCGCAGCGCCACCAGGCCACCGCCGGCGACGCCGAGCCCCGCCAGCCCCGCGACGCCGAGCTTCAGGAAGGTGCGGCGACGCAGGAAGGCGAAGGCGTCCATCGGGCCGAGTATAGCGAGGGTTGAAAGGCCGAGGGCGAGCCGCTAAGCCAAGCGCGCTGCTGCGCAATCGCAACGCCCGAACCCCGCCAGGCCCGGAAGGGAGCAACGGTAGGGTCCCCTGCGATGTGCGCAGCGGCACTTTCTTCTACTCTTTGCGTCCATGAGCGTCGCGCTCGCGCTCGTGCTGTCGCTCGCCGCGCCCGCGGCCTCGCTCGACGAGGTCGAGAGCTGGGCGGAGCTGCAGGGCGCGCTGCCGACCGACGCCGCGCGGCGCGCGACCGCGCTCTTGCGCTTCGCCGACAGCGATCGCCCTGGGCTCGTCGACCGCCTGCGCGCCGCGCGCGAGGCGCGCAAGCACAAGCCCAAGCGGGGCCTGGCGTTCGTCGTCGAGGCGCGGCTGCACGGCGTGGCCGAGGCGCGCGCCGCGCGCACGCGCGCGCTGCATGCCGCGGCGGCCGCCTTCGCCGCTGTCGGCGAACACGCCCGCAAACAGCACGTGCTCGCCGTCAGCAAGGGCGATGACGCGCTCCTTCGCCTGGTCAAGCTGGTGGCCGCCCGTGAGCGCATGCCGTCGCCGCCGCCGCTCAGCGCCGCCGAGGAGGCGCACAAGCTCGACGTCAGCGACGCGCTCGGGGCGTGGGAAGCGCTCTCGGACCAACGCCAGCTCGCCGTCGCGCGTGCGCTGCTGGCCCGCCTGCGCGCGACCTCGGCGCCGCCGGGTGGCCCGGTCGACGTCGTGGGTGCTACCGCCGACCTCGCGCTCGCCATCGCGAACCTCAAGGGGCGCGATGGCGCGGCCGTTCGTCGCGACGCGCTGCGGGTGCGCGCGCGCCTGCTCGAGGCGCAGGGCGACCTCGCGGGCGCGTCGCTCGCCAGCCTCGGCGCCGATCGCGAGGTGGTCGTCGATCCGCGCAAGCCCGCGTCGCACCAGACCGCGTCGCGCTACCTGAAGAGCAAGGCCTCGCTCGAGCTGTGTCGACGGGCGCGCGCGCAGGGCATCGTCTGCGGCACCGCCGAGCAGCGCACCTTCGGCGACACGCTGCACTACGACTTCTCGAAGGAGCCGCTCGGCGCCTTCGATCCCGAGATCAACGCCGAGGTGCTGGCCGACTACGACACGCTGTTGCAGCGGTGCATCCGCGACGCCGTCAAGGCCAAGGTGCCGATCACGCAGACGGTGGTGGAGCTCGAGTGGGCCGTCGCCAACGACGGCCGCGTGCCGAGCTACGACCTGCGGCCACAGCGGCTGCGCACCACCAGCTACGACGGCTGCCTGCGCGAGGCCTTCGCCGTGTTCCGCTACCCGCCGTACGCGGGCGAGATGCAGCACGTGCGTCTCTCCTTCGAGGTGGGCGGCGAGCTGTGACGGCGCGCGCCCCCAACGCTCGACGCGCGCGTCGGCCGCTGTATGGTGCGCCCCGATGCTCGCCGCCCGCGACCTGAGCTTCGCCTTCGCCGACCGCCGCCTGCTCGACGGTGCCTCGCTCACCGTCGATGACGGCGAGCGGGTGGCGCTGGTGGGCAGGAACGGCACCGGCAAGTCGACCTTGCTCGCCATGCTCGCCGGTTCCTTGCCGCCCGACGCCGGCCTGGTCGAGCGCGGCCGCGGCCAGGCGCTCGGCCTGCTGGCGCAGACGCCACAGCTCGATCTGACCAGCACCGTGGGCGAGACCGCGCGCGCCGCGCTCGGCCTGGTGAGCGCGCTCATCGCCGAGCATGCGGCGCTCGCCGAGCGCGCGCCCGACGACCCACGAGTCGTCGAGCTGTTGGCGCGCATCGACGACCTCGGCGGTTTCGACGTCGAGCACCGCGTCGAGGAGGTGCTGTCGCGCCTGGGCGTGGAGGACGCCCTGCAGCCGGTGGTGAGCCTGTCGGGCGGCGAGCGACGCCGCCTCGACCTCGCACGCCTGTTGCTGTCAGCACCCGACATCCTGCTGCTCGACGAGCCCACCAACCACCTCGACCAGCAGGGCATCGCCTTCCTCGCCGGCGAGCTGTCGCGCCACCGCGGGCCGGTGCTGTTCGTGTCGCACGACCGCGCCTTCATCGACGCCGTCGGCACCCGCATCGTCGAGTTGGAGTCCGGCAAGCTGTTCTCGACGCTCCGGCCCAAGGACGGCCGCGGCCTGGTCGACTGCTACCTCGAGGACAAGCTGCTGCGCGACCAGCAGCTCGAGCGCGAGGCGCACCGACGGCGGCGCCTGTACGTGCGCGAGCTGGCATGGCTGCGCGCGGGCACGCCGGCGCGCACCACCAAGCAGACGGCGCGCATCCAGCGCGCCGAGGCGCTCGCCGACGAGGTCGAGTCGCAGGCCAAAGAGCTGCGCGACAAGGCAGGCCGCGTCGCCATCGACGACGTCAAGGGCGCGCGCCTCGGCAAGACCATCCTCGCGTTCCACCAGGTCGCGCTCGGCCGCGGCGACCGCACGCTGTTTGCCGGCCTCGATCTCTCGCTGGTCGCCGGGCAGCGCTGGGGCATCGTCGGCGACAACGGCGCCGGCAAGACCACGCTGCTGCTGTCGGTGTTGACGGCGGCCGGCCTCGTCGACGGCGAGCGCGCGGTGCGGCCGTCAGCCGGCGCCATCGAGATCGGCAAGCACACCAGGGTGGCGCTGTTCGACCAGCACCGCGCCTCGCTCGACGCCGAGGCCACGCTGGAAGAGACGCTCGCCGGTGCCAACGACCACGTCGTCATCGGACCGCCCGACGGTGAGCAGCGGCGCGTGCACATCGCGAGCTACCTGGAGCAGTTCCTGTTCGAGGGCGCCGATCGCTACCGACGCGTCAAGACGCTGTCGGGCGGCCAGCAGAACCGCCTGGCGCTGGCGCGCCTGTTTCAGCAGGGCGCCAATTGCCTGCTGCTCGACGAGCCTACCAACGACCTCGACGTCGAGACGCTGGGCGTGCTCGAAGAAGCGCTCACCTCGCTCGACGGCTGCGCGCTCATCGTCAGCCACGATCGCCGCTTCCTCGACCGCGTCGTCACCGGCATGCTGGCCATCGACGACGGCAAGGCCACCTGCTGGCCGGGCGACTACACCAACTACGAGCGACTGCACGCGCAGCAGAAGGGCGTGGAGACGCAGGTGGGCCCGCCCGTCGTGCCCAAGGACGACGTCGAGCTGCCCGCGCGCCGCGACAAGGCAGGCAAGCGCAAGCGCAACAACAAAGAGGAGCGTGAGCTGTCGTCGATGGAGCAGACCATCATGGCGCGCGAGGCGCGCAAGGAGGAGCTGACCGTGCTGCTGTCGAGCGCCGAGACCTTCAAGGGCGATCCGCAGCGCGGGCGCACGCTCACCGACGAGCTCGCGGTCGTCGACGACGACATCCAACGCCTCTACGCGCGCTGGGCCGAGCTGTCGGAGCTGTTGCCGCCATGACGAGCGCGCTGCCCGTGCCGACCGACCCACCCGGTGAGCTGCTCGGCGAGGTGCACGTCGTCGTCGAGGGCGATCGCACAGCGCCCGCGGTCGCGCTCGTGCACGGCATCCCCGGCAGCGTGCGCGACTGGCGCTACGCGGGCCCCGCGCTCGTCGACGCCGGCCTGTGCGCGGTGCGCTTCGATCTGCCGGGCTTCGGCCAAACGCCGGTGCGCGCCTTCCCCTCGCCTAAAGCGGAGAACCGCGCGGCCTTCGTGCGCAATTGCATGCGCGCGCTCGGCTTCGCTCGCTTCGCCGTCGTCGGCCACTCGATTGGCGGCGCCACCGCGCTGATGGTGGCGGCGTGCTTTGCCGACGAGGTCTGGGCGCTCGGGCTTGTCAACAGCGCGGGCACGCGTCGTCATCGCGGGCTGACCGTGCCGGCCTCGTGGATCCGCGCGCTCGGCGGCGTCGCGCGCATGCCGCTCGTCGGCGCGCGCGCCGTGCAGCGCCTCGACGCGTTCTACCAGGGCAGGGGCACCAGGAACCCGGCGCCGCTCGACGTCGAGAGCGCCGCGCTGCATCTCGCCATCTCGGGCGACCTCGACATCGCGGCCAACAAGCGCGCGGCCGCGCGGGTGCGCTGCCCGGCCTTGGTGGCGTCAGCGCACGACGATCCGCTGGTCGAGGTCGCCGTCGGCAGCGCGCTCGCGCGCGACCTGGTGGCGGCGCCACTGGTCACGCACCTGGTCGAGCGCACCGGCGGGCACTACCTGCAGAAACACGCCGTGCGCGCGCTGGCCGACTGGCTCTCGTCGCACGCGCGCACGGGATCGCCGGGGACCAGCTGAGGTCGCGTCCCGGCGCGGCGTTCGGACGCGGATCTTGGCCCGCCCACCTTGGCGCACAACATCCTACACGCTGCGCCGATACCTCCGCCACGGAGGTTCCCATGCCGCGCATGGTCGGAGGCTTCGAGGTCGGCCGCTACACGCCCGAGACGGTGCTGCGCGGCAACGGGCTCACGTCGCGCGCCACCATCGAGCAGCTCGTGCAGGCCGCCGCGGCCCACGACGCCACGAACCCCGGCTACCTGTCATCGGCCGAGCTGCAGCGTGGCGCTGACGACCTGGTGCGATCGCTCGCGGGCGCGCCGACGACCACGACCACCGACCACTACCAGTACTCGAGGTCGGTGCTCGACTCGGTGAAGACGTCGTACCTGACCTCGAACCCGAACCGCACCTTCACCGACGCCGAGCTGGTCGGCGCCGCCGCGCAATGGGACGACGGCAATGGCTACCTGAAGAAGAGCGAGCTCGAAGCCGGCGCGATGGAGCTGCAGATCACGTCGACGGGCACGGCGCTCAAGGCGAGCGACATCGCCGCTATCCGCTCCTGGACCGGCTGCCAGCGCGCGTCGTCGACGCCGCCGCCAGGCCCCGCGCCAAGCGCGCGCGAGCTCGGCGTGGTGAGCGACATCGACAAGACCTTGATGCCGCCCGAGCGAAATGGCGTCGAGCCGGCGCCCTACCCCGGCGTGGCGACGCTGCTGACGCTGCTCGAGCGCGGTGCGCAGGGAAACGGCGCGCTCGGCGACGTCACCTACGTGACGGCGCGAAACCCCGGCCGCGTCACCACCATCGACGCGTGGCTGGCGCGCAACGGCCTTCCTGCCGGCACCGTCGAGACCGGCACGGTGTCATTCCCGCTCACCGTCGCGGAGGACAACAAGGTCGCGGACATCGAGAGGGTGCTGCGCGCCAACCCGGGTCAGCAGTTCGTGTTGTTCGGCGACACCAACCACCGCGACCCCGAGGTGTACACGCGCATCCGCAGCGCGTTCCCGTCGCAGGTGAAGGCGGTCATCATCCACGACGTCAAGACCATCGACGCGACGCGCCTCACCGGCCATCAGCTGGTGGCCAACTACGCCGAGGCAGCGGCGCACCTGCTCCGGCTTCGCGTGATCGACGAGGCGGGCGCGCGCGCGGTGATGATGGCGGCGCAAGGTGAGGGCCTGACCATCACCAACGCCGAGATCGACGCGCTCGTCACCACGCACCGCCCATGACCGAGGAACGCCGACTGGACGCGCTCGCGCACGATCGCTAGCACGTGAGATGCGCGCTATCGATTTGCCGCACAGAAGGACAGGTGCACCATGGCGGCACGACGTTCGACAGTGAAGGGGAAGGCGAAGGCGACGACGACGACGAAGGCACCGAGGCGTGCCCCGGCGAAGAAGAAGCCCGTCAGGCTGCTGAGCGGCGGCAACCCGCAGATCGCGAAGGGGGACGGCGACGCGCCGGTGCAGGCGTACCTGGCCGCGCTGCCGGGTTGGAAGAGCGATCTCGGGCGCCGGCTCGACGCGCTCATCGTGCGGGCCGTGCCCGACGTGAAGAAGGCCGTGAAGTGGAACTCGCCCTTCTACGGCGTCGAGGGCCGTGGCTTCTTCCTGGGCGTGCATGCCTACGCGAACTATCTCAAGCTGGCGTTCTTCAGCGGCACGTCGCTGCGACCGCTGCCGCCCGGCGTCAGCAAGAGCGCAGGCGTGCGTTACCTCGACCTGCGCGAGGGCGACCAGCTCGACGAGGCACAGCTTGCGACCTGGTTGAAGCAGGCGGCCGCGCTACCCGGCTGGGCACCGTAGCAGCAGCGAGCAGGCCGACAGATGCCGGTCAGCGACCCGGCGGGTCGCGCACATAGAGCGTGCCCTGCGCGAGCGCCACGGTGGCGCCGGCGTTCTCGACTTCGACGCGCACCACCGCCACGCGCTTGCCGAGGCGCTCGACCGAGCCGACCGCGCGGATCACGCCCTCCTTCACCGAGCCGAGGTAGTTGAGCTTGAACTCGACGGTGGCGACCCACTTGCCGGGCTCGACCAGCGGGTAGACCGCGATCGACAGCGTGTGATCGACCAGCGCGGCGATGACGCCGCCGTGCACCACGCCGACCACCGGCGTGATGTGTTCGGGCCGCACGGTGAGCGAGCACGTGATGCGCCCTGGCTCTGCCCGCTCGACCACGATGCCGAGGAAGGCCGGGAAGTGCCCCTCGACGCGGGCCGCCTGTTGCAGCGCCTCCGCCACCTTGGGGTTGAAGCCCGCGGCGAGCCCCGCGCGATCGTCGACGTCCGCCATCAGTGTGCCTCCCACGACGTCGCGACCATGCCGCACTGGATGCCGAGCCGCCAGGGCATCTCGCACCTGCTGCGAGGCCGCCGCCGCACGAGCGACACGCGCGCCGCGACCTCGAGGTCGCACGACCGCAGCTGCGAGGTCGCGCGCCTGGCACGCCGCGTGCGACGAGGCGCGCATGCACTACCACCTGCTCGCGCTCCTGACACTCGCGAGCATTGCCTGCTCCTCGCCGCCAACCTCGCACGGCATGCTGACGGTGTCGGCGAGCACCCTCGAGTGGGCGGCGGTCGCGGGCGGCGAGCGCCAGGTGCAATCGCTGGTGGTCGGCAACGCCAGCGACGGTGCGCTGGTGGTCACGCCGCTGCTCTCGCCGGGCGACGCCCGCTTCTCGCTGGTGTCGAGCGCGCCCCTTCGCCTCGCGGCTCGATCGAGCGCGACGCTCGAGGTGACGTTCGACCCCGACCAGGCGACGCCGGCGCTCGCGTGGCTGCAGCTCGCGGCGTCCGACGGCGCGTCGACGGCGATCAGGCTGCGCGCCGAGGTCGAGCCGCGGGCCGATTGCACGCTGTGGGCGCTCTTGACCCGCGAGTACGGCCAGCCCCTGAGCCCGGTGCCGCTCGAAGTGCATGCGAACAACAGCGGCAGGCTGCTCGACGGACCCTGGCGCTGGAGCCTCGTCGACATGCCGGACCTGCAAGGGCCACGGCTCTTTGCGGACGATCAACCCTACGGGCTCGCGGTGGGCCTCGGCGCCTCACCGTCGGACGACGAGGTGGTCGGCGGCAGCGTCGCTCACCTCAACGTCGTCACGCACAGCGCGCCCCACACCGTGCGGGTGCGCGACGACGCCGGCCGCGGCTGCGAGGCCACCTTCTTCGCGGACGTGCGCATCCCCGGCCAGTACCCGGCGGTCAGCTGCAGTTGACGTGGCTCGGCGAAGCCGATCTCGACCTGCACGTCGCCAGGACCATCGACGGCCAGGCGTGCTTCGCGTCACCGAACGCCGCACCGCACCAACGCTGCGATGAAGCGCGCGCCGAGCTCGACTGCAGCGCCCGACGCTGCGACGCGGCCGACTGGAACGGCGAGCTGTACTCCGGCCTCGACGACATCTTCATCCAGGCGCATCGCCACCCGACCGGTCAGGGCGCGGAGCTGATCTACCTGCCCGGCGCCGGCGCGCAGGGCACCGCGTCCATCGCCGTCGACGCCGTCGACGCGGCCGGTCCGGTCACCTTCCGCCTGCGGGTCTTCCACGGGCGGCTCGGCGTCTTCGAGCGCGTCGGCATCGTGCTGCCCGGCGAGCTGCACGCGGTGACCACGACGACGTTCTGAGCGCTGGGCGCCGCTAGCACGGGCGCAGGCGTTGCAGCATCAGCGCCTGGCGATCACAGCCCTTGCGCGGCCAAGGCGCTCGCCACCGCGGGCGACGCGACGACGCCTGGTACCGTGAGCGCGCGGGCCAAGCTGGCGGTCAGGCGCCCGGACACGAAGCAATGCCGGCCCTGCCGGACCGCGACAGCGAGCAGCTCCGCCCCACCGGCATCGTCATGGAGCACCGCGACCAACGCGCCGCTCGCTCGACGTACGATCTCGCGCGGCAGCGAGAAACGCGGCCTCGCCGGCGCGATGGCAACAACAGCCGCCAGCACCGCGCGCAGCATCTCCCGCGTCACGACGACGTCAGCGGCGACATGGGCCGCCATGGCAAAACGTCCGAACGCCTCTTCGCTACCCGGTCGGTCGAGCCCGCCGGCCTCTTGGTACGCGCTCGACGCCAGAAAGCGCGTGGCCAGGCTGCGCAGGCTGCTGTCGGCCGGGTGCGCTCGCTGCCAGGAAGCAATGGTGAGCGGGTAGCAATCCCGCAGCGCCCCGACGCCGACGTGGCGCTCGTTGAGCACACGGTCGGCAAGCAAGCGCCGAAACGCTGCTATGCGCCCAAGGTCGGCGCTGCTCGCAGGCGGCACCTCGGCGAAGAGGAGCTCACGCAAGGTCGTGGCTTGCTGCGCGAGCGCTGCGTCGAGGCTGCGATCGATCATGTGCCGTTGCTCCATGCCGCCGCGATGCCGCGCAGGCGCTCGGCGTTGCGCAGCGCCTTTGGCACCAACCTGCCGTCGTCGAGAAAGCGCGGATCCTCGTAGGTGATGACCCGCAGATTCGGACAGCGAGGAAGCAGGGCCTCCAGCAGGTCGAGCTGTTCATCGAGCAGCACGCCGTGGTGCGCATCGACGATGGCGCCGTTGGCCAGGTGCGCACCAGAGAGATGGAGGTCGATACAAGCGTCGAGCGGGAGCCGCGCGATCACGTCGTCTGCATGATCGCGGCAGCTCTCCACCCCGGCGATGCCCAAGAGGTGGGCGATGTCGATCGTGCACGGCGAATCCGTCTCTTCGACGATGGTGCGAAAGAACGCCAAGGGGTCGAGGTCGCCAAGCCAGAACCCCGCTCCCTCCGAGAAGCCGGGCAGCTCGAGGACGAACGGGACCACCAGCTTCGCCTGGACCGTGCGCACGGTCGCGATGCACCGTCGCAGGCTTGCCGTGGTGAGCAGCGGTGGCAGCGGGTACGGCAGCGGCTTGCCGTCGAAGGTCCAAATGCCAAGATCTTCGTTGACCCACGCGGCGCCGGTCGCCTCGACGAGGGCGTTGGTGAACGCGAACAGCTCAGCGCGGCCGCTCTCGTCAAACCCGCACGGCTGCGCGGTGTCGAGCTGCGTGTGGTGCAGCGAGAACAGCGCGGCGGCCGGGCAGCTTCGGCGCAGGCGAGCGTTGGCATCGACGTAGGGGGCAGCGACGCCCGTCTGCCAGCGCTGGCGCCGCCGCGGCTGGATCGACGTGAACACGCCGGTGAACCAGTCCGCGTACCGCTCCAGGAAACGCGTGACGGCCGGCGCGGGAGTTGACCCGCTGTCGTCGTCGGCCTCGACGAAGCCGCGAGGCGAACCCCACGGCATGTCGAGGCCGACGGCGAGGCCGACGCGCGTCGGCACCGACGGGAAGCGCGTCGGCATGACGAGCTACTCCGTCTCGGTGGGGGCGAGCTCGATGGTGGCGTCGTCGACGAGGTTGTGCAGCGCCAGCCGGCGGCGAATGTTCATCTCGTCGATGGTGAACTGGTAGCAGCTCGGACACTCGTCAGCGGCGTCATCGAACGAGAGACCATCGAGGACCGCCAGGCGGCTCAGCGCGAGCAGATCTTGCTCGACCTGTGCGCTCGCGCCGCCATCGGACCAGTCGGCATCAGACAAGGCCACGTCATCCACGACGGCGCGCGCCCGTTCCGTCAGCGCGCGCAGCGTCGCGACGCGAGCGGCCTGGTCACGCGGATCGAGATCCAGGCAGATCTCGTCGCAGAAGTAGACGCAGCTCGACTCGTCACAGGCCGGCGTGGCGCCGGTGGCACCGACGACGTGCAATTGCTGGATGGCCGTGACGTCCGCGGCGATCTGGGCCAGCAGCGTCGCTTCGTCCGCCGCGGACAAGGGGGGAGACAGCGTGTCCTCCGGGCCCTGCACGCTCATCTCGTCGGTTCGGTCATCTCCGCGCACGAACGCCCCGTCTTCGATGGCAGGGGTTTGCCGGCCGTCGGCGGTTGGGTCGTCGCCAGCGGTCGAGTCGTCCACGAGGTCATCGTCCCTGGTGTCGGCGTGCGCAGTGTCGACTTGAACTGGGTCACCGCGCGGAGGCACGCGCTCCGCTGGACCGCAGGCGCTGGACGAGAGGGCAGCTCCCAGCATCCACACGCAGTGCTGCAGGCGCAGGCGAGGCAGGCTTGGTCTCTTCATGGGCTTCTCCCTGAAACGGCGCGCGCGACATGCGTGGCCTCTTCTCTTCGGCACGTTGTAGCCATCACGAAAGAACGCGTAATCAAAACGTGGCGTGCAATACTGTTCGCAAACCATGAACAACCCGGCGCTCCCCCTCGACCTGCAGAGCCTGCGCTGCTTCGACGCAGTGGCGACGCAGCTCAACTTCCGACGCGCCGCCCGTGCCGTCGCGCTCTCCCCGGCCGCGTTGTCGACGCGCATCCGGGAGCTCGAGGAAGAGCTGGGCACCGCGCTGTTCGTGCGCACCACCCGGAGCGTGGTGCTGACGTCACAAGGCCAGCGGGTGTGGCAGGCCACGCGCGAGCTGCTGGCGAAGGCCGCGCACGTCCGAGCGGCGGCCCTGTCGACGGCGGAGCTGCCTTTCTCGCTCACGCTCGGTACCCGCTTCGAGCTTGGCCTGTCCTGGCTCGTCCCTCACCTCACGACCCTGCAGCGATCCCGGCCGGCGCGCACCATCCACCTGGACTTCGGCAACAGCTCCGAGCTCCTCGACAAGACCGCGCGCGGTCTCATCGACGGGGCCATCACCAGCGCGCGCTTCTCGTCGGCGTCGCTGAACGCAGTGCCGTTGCACCGGGAGGACTACGTCTTCGTCGCCTCCCGCAAGCTCGCCGCAGCCAAGCCGTTGCGCAAGCCAAGCGACGCCGAGGGGCACACGCTGCTCGACATCGACCCGTCGCTGCCGCTCTTTCGGTACTTCCGAGACGGCGCGCCGGCCGAGGAGGCTTGGCGCTTCGCCCACCACGAGTACCTCGCGAGCATCGGTGCGCTCAGGCTGCGCGTGCTCGAAGGCGCCGGGGTGGCGGTGCTCCCCCGCTACCTGGTTCGCAGCGATCTCCGCCGCGAGACGCTGACGGTGCTCTTCCCTCGCCGCACCATCCCGCACGACTGGTTCCGCCTCGTCTACCGCGAGGGCTCACCGCGTACGGAACAGCTCCTCTCGCTGGCGGGTGAGCTGGGGCGGGTGCCGCTGCGCGCCTGAGCGGCCCTGGAGCGCACCCGGGTAGAGGTTTCCAGGACGGCGTGTTTGGATGCCGCATGAACGAGAGCGCGGCAACCAGCGGGAGTAATGACGTCGCAATCCAGGAGAAGAACCGCCTGGAGGCGCTCAGCGACGGCGTCTTCGCCATCGCGATCACCTTGCTCATCATCAACGTGCTGACGGTGACCAACTTCACCGGCGGCGCCACGCACGTCCCTCTCGCGACGCAACTTGCGCGCGCGTGGCCGACCTTCGTTGCGTACCTGGTCGGTTTTTTGACCATCCTCGTCTGCTGGATCAACCACCACCGCGTGTTCTTCTACGTCCGCGCGACCGACACCGGGCTCGTGTGGATCAACGGCCTGCAGCTCGCGCTCGTCTCCGCGGTGCCGTTTCCAACGGCGGTGCTCGCCGCCAACCTCACCAACGAGGATAGCCGAACCGCTTTCCTTCTCTATGGCGTGACCTATGTGCTGATGGCGCTCTCGTTTTGGGGGCTGTGGCGCCACGTCGATGGACGCGGACTCACGGATCGATCCCGCGACGCCGAACGCTACGCCGGCGTCGCAACGATCTACCGCTTCGCCATCGTCTGGACCCTCCTGTGCCTCGTGGTTGCGGCGTTCGCCGTCTACCTGGCATTGGTCATGTGGCTCGTGATGTTTGCGGTCTTCGCGTTCCCCGCCGAGTTCTCCGTGCTCGCCGCTCGGTGGAGCAACCGCAGGGCGACGCGCTGAGCGCGTGAGCCGGGAGACGCCGCGCACGCGCGCATCTACGTCGGTGGCCCACGTCTGCCGCACGGTCACGATGACGTGTTCGGTCGCGCCCGGCACGAGCAGCTCGAAACGCGCACCCGGGTGGAGGATCTCTGGATTGGATGTAAGGCTCCGACATGACGTGGCGACGTGCACTCACAGGCTGCTGCGCCCTTGCGTTGGTCGGCGCATGCGTCTCCACGAGCGCTCAGCTTGCGCCAGGACGATCGTCGAGAGACGAGACGCTCTTCGCGACGCCGCCCGCGGTCGTTCACGATGACGCGCACTACAAGCTCTCCTGGACCTACGGCACCGACGGCTTCTACTTTTCCCCCGCCTACGAAGTGCGCGACGGCAAGCTCATCTTCGCGGTGAGCGCAACGACGAGCACTGGATCGCGGACCGGCAAGCGCGGCGAAGTTTCGATCGTGGATCCCATGGCAATTCATGCCCTGCGAGCTCAGGGCGCATGGTGGTTGGAACCCGATGGATCGCTCACGAAGCTCGACGTCATAGACGCACCGTCCGCACGCGACGAACCCACGAGGTGAGCGCAGCCGGGCTCCGCGCGGCGCAAGACGACACGCGCACGCACCCGCGCACGGCGACGGCTTGGGGCATGGGCATGGGCGCGGTCACGCCCGGTGCGAGACGTTTCGAAACGCGCGCCCGGGGGGAGCATTCTTGGATAGGCCGTCGTACGTTCGCGAATTGAGCGCAGGAGGTTCTGATGATCATCAAGCGCGGGACCGTGAAGCGCGAGCCGGCCCCTCTACCTGATGAGCGCGGCTCTACCGAGAAGCTCTCGGATGCAGGTCGACTCACGCAGTACGGCGCATACGTCATCACGCTAGAGCCAGGTGCGAAGTCGTCGAACCGGCATTGGCACAGCGGGGAGGACGAGTTTTTGTACATGCTCGAAGGTGAAGCGACGATCGTCGAGAATGATGGCGCGCACGTTCTCACCAGAGGTGACGCGGCGTGCTGGCCAGCGGGTGTCGCAAACGCGCACCACGTGCTCAACCGAACGACCGCCGCCTGCAGCTACCTGATCATTGGCACGCGCGTGACGCACGACGTCTGCAAGTATCCCGATCTCGCGCGCACCCTGTACACGGAGGGCGAGACGTGGCGCCTCGTCAACGATGTCGACGGCGCCGTCCTCAAGTCGGGTCAGGTCTGAGAGCGCACCGTCGAGGTGAGCGGAGCGGGCTGCGTCTTCGAAGACGTCGAGGCGCATCGCCGAGACCTTCGCGTGGACGGTCGAGATGCTCGGCAAGCCGTATCGCCTCGAAGGAGTCGTGCATCGCCTGGAAGCCGGACGTTTGCCTGAATACGACTACGATGAGCGGCATTGAGCGCGCACGACACCGCCCCGGAGCGAGGCACGAGCTGCAGCGACGGAGGGTGAGGGGGAGCCGTCGTCGGGCTACGCCCGCGACGGGGGAGAGACCCAGGGTCTCTCCCCGCGGCGCTGCGTGCGGCGCGTTGCATCACGCGCACCAGGTCGAGGGGTTTCGAACCACGCTGCGCGAAGCCGTGCCCATGCCCATCCCCATGCCCGTGCCACATCGCCGTGCGCGGGTGCGTGCGCGACGCCCGTGATCCCCGCCCTGCCGGGAAACGCGCATGCACCCGCGCACGGCGATGGATTGGGGCATGGGTATGGGCGCGGTCACGCCCGGTGCGAGACGTTTCGAAACGCGCGCCCGGATGGAGGATTTTTGGACTGGGTGTCGCGGAGCGGGTTGAGACGAGCATGGCCTCACGCGCGAAGATCTCGTTCTGCAACAAGGCGATGCAACGTTCCCGTAGGCGAGTACTCCAGCCACCGCGCTGCGTGCTGTTCGCGCGACAAGACGGTGATGTCGTCGGTGCGGGGCACGTTTCGGATCTCGCGATCTAGACCCGTCTGAACCGCCAGCCCGCCAACTTCCGAGAGAACGTACCGGTTGTGCATCTCCACGCCAGCTTGCGATCGGCCCCAGACAAACCCATGTAGTGACACGCCCTGTTGAAGCAGGGGCAAGAGATGCGTTGCGCACGCATCGAGCTTCTCGTTCGCGAGGCCGCTCTCGGTAATGTTGCGGCCATCGCGCCTTGCTTTCTCAAGCTCGCTGTTGCGGACGGCGAGGTGAAGCTGAAGGCGAAGATCGCCGACGGTCCGTCGTGCCTGCGCGCGCGCGAGGTATTCACGCATCGGCTCGAAAAACGACGCGTCTTCGGCATCGAAGTATGGATCGACAAACCGCAACTGTGAGGCGGACCGGAGGAGTGGGGCGAGAGCGGTCGCGAGGCCGATAGCTGTCCGCAGCACCGGTGGAGCCGCAGGGTTCCAAGCTGGGAACTCGACCTCACCGATGCGGTCTGCGCAGACCAGCGCGGCATGAGTTTCGCCAGAGTTTCTTACCAAGATGCCGCCGAACGGAAACTCACCGTGTTCGTTGCAGGCAGCAGTGAGCCATGACTCCGCATCGGCGATCCTGCCGTTCCGGCGGGTGCTCACTTCGTCGAGGTGACGGAGCAGGACCTCAATCGCCTTTCGTGCAGCTTGACCAGCAGGGGAGTTCTGTGGCGGTGAGGACGCCTGGAACGCTTCGATAACGAGGGACTTCCACCTCGCAGCGGGGAACGTGCACGGTACCTTGCGATGACCTCGGCCGAGTTGGCATAGGAACGGGTACGCGACACTCCGGTCATGCCACGTCGCAACGAGCTCAGGTTCGAGCGCGAAGTCGAAGATCACGGACCATACACCTCGGCGAAGCGCTCATCGAAAAAGCCCTTCGGCCAAGGGTCGAGAAAAGCCCCGCGCTCGTCTACCCGGAGGCGGCGGACCTGCATCCCGTCCGCCGTCGCCTCGATGTAGAGGACGCTGAGCTTGTCTTGAGAGAAATGAGGGGCGCCTTCAGCGAGTTCCTTCTCGGTGGTCTCGCGGATCCGGCGCAGCATGCGGAGAATGAGATGCTCACTGTGAGTCTCAACAAGGAAGGCGCGTCTTCCGTCGCGAATGACGGCGTCGATGAAGAGGTCGCCGAGTCCGACCTGAACGGCAGGGTGGACATGGATCTCGGGTTGCTCGATGAGAGTGAGACCCCAGTCTTCGTCAACCGCAGCGACTACTACCGGTACGACCTGGGAGATCCCTGCGCCGACCTCGGACGGCATCACAAGACCAGCCTCAGAGTCCAACAGCAACCGACGGAGCGTCTTGTCGACGTGGTGGCTAGAGAGATCCTCGGCGTCGGCACCGCGATCGAACAGCTCCTGCACCACAACTTGAGAACCAGTGCCAAGCCGTCTCAACCAAGCGTTGGTCCGTTCAACGAGTGTCAATCGATCCGCAAGAAGTAGATCCCAAGCAGCGAGGCCGTCGGCCCAGCTCGTAACGCGACCAACTCGTTCGTAGAGAAAGCCACGCGGGGGAATCGTTCGCAGCGGACCAATGTACAGCGCCTCGCGCAGACTCGCGGCAAGTTGCGCAGACGTGCCGAGTACGATCATCTCCAGGAATGTGCGCGCCTGCTCGTGGGCTCGTTCGCGAGCCTCCAAGTCCACGCGAGCATCTTCAAGCTCTGGGTCAACAGGAAGTCCCGCGCGCAGTTGCTCGTTCTCGTGCTGAAGCCGCGCGAGCTCCTGCTGTAGTTCCTCCATCTGCCCAAGCGGGATTACTCGAAGGGGCTCCGCCAGCGGCGGAACCGCAGAGTTCCGAGACCGCGCAATGGCAAAGGCCGGCAACGAACGTCCATCTCCAAACCCATCGCCATCGCCAAGACCGGCTCCGCCGTCACCGACGATCTCATTTGCGGAAATCGCCTCCCACCACTGGACGAGATCTGCGTCTACGTGCTCCGCAATCAGCGGGTGCCCGAGATTGACGCGCGCGAAGAAGGGCTCGCCGTCCCGGATCGATGGATCTACCTCGAGCCAAACAAGCGGTTCGGGGTTCGCGTTCACGCCGATAACCGCTCGCTCAACAATCGGCCCCTGAAAGGTGGCCGTCGTCCGATGCACGACTGAGAGCTCCATCCATGCGCTCTCAACCTCGTCGTCGAGATCAGGAAACGGGAACGCGACGAGATCTCGACCGAACCGCTCAAGAGTGTCTGGCGTGTCGAACTCGACACGAAGGCAGATCTTTCGAGAAATCTCGTGCCGGTGAACGAGTCGAGCGAATCCGCCAAGCTCTACGATGCCGCCGCCGAGTTCGGTGCGATCGACATCGGCCGAGCCCCGTTCCAGGAGTTCGTGGAGGTAGAGCAACGACTGTAGGATGGTGCTCTTGCCGGCGCTGTTCGCGCCGAAGAGAAGTGTGATCGGCGCGAAGTCGATGCGCTGCCGTGCGGCGATACCCTTGAAATTTTCGATTTCGATGCGCGTGATCATGTCACCTCGAACGCTCCGAATGTTCGGTGCGCCAGCGAGTCGCAGAGGAGCTGAGCTTGCTCCAAACCGCGACGAAAGGGTCCATGCAAGCGCAGGAGTTGGCTCTTCAGGCGTGAGAACTCGCGTTGCAGCTTCACGGGAGGAAGCGGCAACGGGTAATCGAGAATCGTTGCCTGATTGATGAACGGGAGGTCAAGCCGCATCACTGACGATCGCAGCGGCGAGTGTTGAAGAGCCGACGCCAAGTAGGCAGAGTCGATTGTTTCTGGGTCCGTTACGGTTACAACAATCGCGTTGTCTGTTACCCAAGCGGGTCCCTCGGTAACGCGCGTGATGCCGCACTGCTGACCGACCCGCCCCACTACGACAACCGGCTCATGATATAGCGCCGTTGTTGCCCAGCCGTTGACGCCGTTGCCGCCATAAACCGGGATCTTCGTCTCCACGGGCGACAGTACCGCCTTGCTCGACTTACCACTTGCTGCCGAGAGAAATGGCCGGAGCGGCTGAAACGGCCACCTAGAACGTCGCAGTGGAATGTCGCCGAATCGTTCCACGAACGCTGAGCGGACCAGCATGTCGAGAAGTGCGATGCCTTCCCTGCGCTTTCGGCGGATCGCGTCCGCCCTGTCGAGGATGTCCGCGATGCGCCGCTGCTCCTCGTAGTATGGATGCGGGACGGGGAGGCTCTCAAGAACCTCGCCACGAATGCCCTTCACCGTTGCGCCAGTTGCACGCTTCTCAAGAAACGGCGCTCCTGCAGTGAGGAGATGCAGCAGGTAGCTCGCGTGAACTCTCTTGCCAGGCTTCGGTATCAGCGCTTTCAGATCTTGGTTGATGGCAGCGTCGACCTCCAACAGCGACGCACGACCGACAGCCATGCGGGTCGCAACGACTACATGACCAGCCTTGATAATGTTCGTTGCGCTTGCTGCAACTCCGGCTGCTGAGATGCACTCCTCGGTGGAACGCAGGCGGGGATGGTTGAGGTCCTTCACACTGGCCCACGGAATGTCTCCGTTCCAATACTCGGCAACATTTCGCGCAGGAGTTCCGCCGCCCTGAAGTGTAACGAGATCACCAAGCGTTGTCACAGCATCGTCTCCAACTCGCTCAGCTCCTTCGCGATCTCTGACTCGAGCTTTCGCAGTTCGGTGAGGATCGTCTTCGGTGGGTCGTAGGTGACTTCTTCGTGCTTCGCTTCCTTGTAGCGGTTGAGCGACAAGTCGAAGTCCTTCGCTTCGATCTCCTTAACCGGCACCATGAAGTGATTCGCAGTACGATCGGCGTCCTTCTTCGCGCTGCGCTTGCGCCAGCGCTCGAGCGCGTCGGGTAGGTCGTTCTCGCCAACCGGCTCGCGCTTGTCGTCGAGCGAAAAGCCGTCCGCGCCCACGTCGTAGAAGAAGACATGGTCCGTCTTGCCGCCCTTGCTGAATACGAGGACGGCCGTCGACACGCCGGCGTAGGGCTTGAACACGCCGCTCGGCAGCGAGATGACCGCTTCGAGCTGGTTGTCTTTGACAAGCATCGTCCGCAGCGCTGTGTGTGCCTTGCTCGAGCCAAAGAGCACGCCGTCGGGTACGATTGTCGCCGAGCGCCCGCCCTTCTTGAGCATGCGCAAAATAAGCGCCACAAAGAGCAGCTCCGTCTTCTTAGTCTTCACGGCCTGGGTTAGCGACGGATGGACGTCGCCCTCGTCGAGACTGCCCTTGAATGGCGGGTTGGCGAGGACGACGTCGAAGCCGCCTGTGGCCTGCTTCGCGAACTTCTCAGGGAACGAGTTCGAGAGAGTGTCCTGGTAATGGATCTCCGGATTGTCTACGCCGTGCAGCATCAGGTTCATCGAGGCGATGCGAAGCATGGTCGCATCAAAGTCAAAACCGTGAAACATCCCGTTCTGGATGTGGTCGCGGTAGGGCTCAAGCAGATCGCCCGTGTAGATCGGCTCGCCGTTCTCCCCTTTGAGCTTCCCTTTCGCCGACGTGTGCGTCTCAACGAGGTACTGCATCGCGCCAACGAGAAATCCGGCGGTGCCGCACGCAGGATCGCCGATCGTGTCCGTCGGCTTCGGCTCCAGGAGCTCAACCATGAAGCGGATGATGTGTCGTGGAGTGCGGAACTGCCCGTTGATGCCAGCGGTCGTCAGCTTCCCAAGCAGGTGCTCGTAGAGGTCGCCCTTTGCGTCGCCCTCCGTTATCGGAAGCCGGTCGATCATGATTACAGCGGAAGCAAGAAGGTTCGGCTTTTGGATCATGAGCTGCGCGTCTTGCATGTATTCCGCGAAGGTCGTGCCGCCGTTCAGTTTGCGGAAGTGCGCGAACACCTCGTCGCGCACCACGCGCAACATCTCGTTTGCAGGGAGCTGCTTGAAGTTCTTCCACCGCCGGGGGTCGTCCTTCCCGTTGAAGCGGCCAACGAAGGGCTTCTTCGTACGTTCCGCCTTTCGCTCGGCTGTCGTCTCCATGACGTCGAGCATGCGCGCGAACATCAGGAACGAGATCTGCTCGATGACGGTCAGCGGGTTCGTGATCCCGCCCGTCCAGAACTCGGTCCACAGCTTGTCGACGTCGTTCTTTACCTGGGACATAAGGTTGCTCATGAAGCTCGGCTCTCTCAGACGGTGGCGGCGCGCTTGGGTTCGAAGGCGGCAAGGATTGCGATGATCTCATCGACGTCGCTCGGGTTCGTGAACACCCCGTCGACGCTTTCCGAGTGGATCGTTGTGAAAGGCGGCTCGTAGAGGCGATCGATCTCGATGCCGCCGTTCTGCGAGATGTAGTTCTGAAGCACTTGCAGGAAGCGAAGCTGCTGCGACGACAGCATCGGATGCTTGTGGACGAATGTTGTGAACGCCTTGTCCACGGCGGCGGCGTCGAGACCTACGAGGCCGCGAAACACCGTCAACAGTGATCGCCGCGTCTCCGGATCATGACCCGCGAGGTGGCGCACGTTCGCCTTGTCATCAACCTGCAGCACCAGCTTCGCAAGCGCATCGAGCTCGTCGTCGTGCACAGCATCGCCTGCTCGGATGCGCTGAAGCGTCGGGTTCGTCGCGAAGTGTTCGCGCAGGACGGACTCCACGCGACGCTTATACTCAACGAGATCGAGGCCCTCGAGCTTGGGGATGTACGTCTCACCGGCGAAGTCGGCGTCGTCGACGTCAAACACCTGCGGTGACACGCGCGTCGTCGGTGGGAGCTGTTGGTAGCGCATGACGCCACGAAGCTCGCGCCGCAAGCCTTCGAGATGATGGAACTCGACCGTCGACCAAAAGTCTTTGCTCTGCACCTTCTTGATCGAGTCAGCGCGCTCCTTCACCGGGTTTTGGTTTTTCCCGAGAAGCGCGACGGCGTCCTCGACGCGCGCCCGAAGATCCAGAACGCGCGGGGCATCCGGCCCGCCCTTCAGCAACTCGAGCTGGAGGCGCGCGGTGAGAAGATCGAAGCGGTACGCATCCTCGTCTCCACGGATGTTTCGTTGATGCTGGAGCGGAGCGACGATGCTCAACAGGTCTGCTTTGGTCGCTGCCGCGAAGTGATTCACGTGATCACCGTCGGCAAGTCGCTCGAGCTCGCGCCACCGGTCGCGCGCATCGATGCTGTTCGTGTCTCGTGCGGCACGAATGTCGCCGAGGATCAGCGCAGCGGTCGCCTGGAAGCTCTCCTGATCCATCTTGTCGAGCGCTGCCTGTGCGAGCTCCACGCGCGTCTCGAACAGCTGCTGCAGAAGTGACTTCTGCTTCGACGGCTCCTTCTCCTTGTACCGCTCGTCAAAGAACCAGAAATTCGACCAGTGATCGAAGATCAGGAACTCCGTCTTGTGCTTGCCCGCGCCGAACAGGTCTTTGCAGAGCCGTGTTCCGCGGCCGATCATCTGCCAGAACTTCACGTACGACTTCACTGGCTTCGCTAACACGAGGTTCACCACCTCGGGGACGTCGATGCCCGTGTCGAGCATGTCGACCGAGATGGCGATCGTGAGATCGTTCTCCGGATTCTTGAAGTCGTCGATAAGCTGCTCGGCCTTCGGCTCTTGATTGTCGATGACGCGACAGAACGTCGAACCGTACTGCGGGTACATCTCCGAGAAGACCTCAGCGAGATGCATCGCGTGCGCATGCGTCCTCGCGAAGACGATGGTCTTGCCGACATGGCTACCGGTCGCTTCTCGAATTCCTTCATCCATCAGCGAACGCCAGATGCCGCGCGTCGTGTCTCGATTGAAAAAGTGCTTATCGAGGTCGGTGGCCTCGTACTCGACCTGCTCCGCGGCGGGTTCCTGATCCTCCAGTTGCTCGCGCTGGTCCTCGTTCATCTGCGAGTAGCGGAAGCCTTGCTCACGGAACTGGCTGCTGAACGCACGCACGCGGAACGGAACGAGGAAGTTCATGTTCACAGCGTCTTCGAACGAGAAGTGCGACGTGGGATCTCGGTCTTCGCAGTTGAAGAGGTCGTACGTGTTGCGCTCGATGAAGCGCACCGGCGTCGCGGTGAGGCCGACCTCAAGCGCGTCGAAGTATTGGAAGAGCGTCCTGAACTTCTTGTAGATGCTGCGGTGTGACTCGTCCGCGATGATCAGATCGAAGAAGCCGACGTCAAAGTCTTCGAAGCACTTCATCATCGCCGGATACGTCGCGAGGTAGATCCGCTTGTCACGGTCGCTCGATGTGCTGCTGTCGACGACGACACGCGGCTCGCCCGGCATGAACTCCTTGAAGACGCGGTCCGCCTGCTTTCGGAGCTCGCGGCGATCGCAAAGGAACAGGATGCGTTTGACCCAACCCGCGCGCATCATCACGTCGCAGAGCGAGATCGCCACACGCGTCTTGCCTGTACCCGTCGCCTGCACGAGCAGCGCCTTGCGGAAATTCGTCGAGAACCGTTCGCACACGCGCTTCACGGCTTCGAGCTGGTAAATGCGATTCGCGATGGCGAGATTGGGCTCGACGGTCGCGAGCGGGCGCTTGTTCTTCCTCTGATGAAGCAGGTACTCGAGGCTGTCCTTCGAGTAGAAGCCGTAAACCTTCCGATACGGGTAGCCCTGGACGTCGTCCCACAGGAAGATGTCCATGCCGTTCGTGAAGAACACGACGGGCCGAACGCCGGTCTCCTTCTCGAGACACGTCGCGTACATCCGGGCCTGTTCGCCGCCCTCGTGCGCGTCCTTGAGCGTGCGTTTCGCTTCCACGACAGCGAGCGGCTTCCCATCGTCCCCGTAGAGCACGTAGTCGGCTCGACCATCGCCGGACTCGGTGGGCATGCCGACGAGCTTCACCTCTTGCCGCACTTCTTCGGTGTTCGCGCCGCTGTTGCCGACGTTCCATCCCGCTGCGAGCAGGGCCTGATCAATGAGCCGCTTGCGCGTCGTCTCCTCGTTGAACTGGAGAACCGACGCGACGCGCTCGCCTTCCTCCTTCAGCTTCTCGAGCGCGGTCGCGTGCTGCGTCGCTGCGCGCTCTGCGTCGAGGCGCTTCTTGCGCTCTTCGTCGAGTGCCGAGAGGATCGACTCGTACTTCGCTTCGGCGAGACGAAGCTTCTCGAGCGCTTCCTTCGTCTTCGCCGCACCGTCCACCGTAGGAGGCGGCGGCGTGTACTTCGGTGTGCCGGCGCGATCGCCACCATCGACCTGGATGTGAAACCAGCGCGCGATGTCGAAGAGCTGCGTGAGGCACTCGAGCGACATCTGGCTTGTCATCGGACGACGCGGGTGCGCCGCGTGGTTGCCCGCCTTGCGAACCATGTGCAGCTTGTTCTGCACGACCTCGGGAACGGCTTGTCGGAAAGCTTCTGCGTTCATCAAGTCGTTCAGGTTGTCCGAGTACGGCGGAAGAAGGTGGTAGCGCTGGTAGATCGCACCGACCACGGTCTCCACGAAACTGCGCTGCTTGATCAGCGAGCTCGCCGGGTCGTCATGGGCGTAGCGCTCCGCGAAGCCGGCGAGGTCTGCGAGGACCCCGCGCTTCTCTCGCAAGAACTCGAAGTTCTGCGACTTCATGTTGGTGAGCTCCGCGACAACCATGGCCGCTCACTCATCAATGACCGTGCCATCAGGTCTGCACCTTGTACTTCTCGAGCCAGTTCGTGAGCGTCTGATAGCTCGCCGCGCCAACCAAGGCAGCGGCTTGCGTCTTGTTTCCGTGCGCTTCCTCCATCGCGCGAGAAAGGTAGTGCCGGGCGACATCCCCGAGCAATTCCGCGAGGTTGAAGCCTTCGCCGAGCGGCCGATCGAGCACCTCCGCGGTGGCGCGGCCGGGCGCCGGAAGCAAGGCCTCGCGAGCATCGTCGGTCGAGATCGTGGTCGCCTCACTCCAGATCGCCGCTCGTCGGAGGGTATTCAGCAGCTCGCGAACGTTGCCCGGCCACGGGTGGCCCAGCAGAAGATTTCTTGCCCCAGCAGAAAGTTTTTTCTCTTTGAAGCCTGGCTCGCCGGCTGCCTCTCTGTTCACCTGAGCGAGCGAGTGATCGATCAGCAGGCCAAGGTCGCCGCTTCGGTCCCGCAGAGGCGGCAGCTTCAGCACCGCGACGGCGAGGCGGTAGAAGAGGTCCTCGCGAAACCGGCCTGCGGTGATCTCTTCTGTGAGGGTGCGGTTCGTAGCGGCAACGATCCGAACGTCGACCTTCACGGGCTTCGTTGCACCGAGGCGAACGATCTCGCCCTCTTGGATAGCGCGAAGCAGCTTCACCTGCGCCGGTCCCGGAAGCTCGCCGAGCTCGTCGAGGAACAACGTCCCCTTGTTCGCAGCCTCGAAGTAGCCCTCGCGAGAAGTCTTCGCGTCGGTGAACGCTCCCTTCTCGTGCCCGAAGAGTTCGGACTCCACAAGATGCGCGGGGATCGCGCCGCAGTTCACGGCGACAAACGGTTTGTCCCGTCGCGTGCTCGCGCGATGAATCGCACGCGCCAACATCTCCTTGCCCGTGCCCGACTCGCCTTCAACGAGGACGGGAACGTTGCGCACCGCGACCCGGCGCGCGCGCTCGATGAGGCGCGCCATCACCTTGCTGCGATGAATGATGTCGGCGAACTCAGGCGTCTCGGAAGGCGTCGCGGCGCTGCCTGCGCGCAGTCTCTCGTCCTTCTCGCGCAGCAGGTCGGGGATGAAGTCCGCGGAGATGTCGAACGGCACCGCCGCGGTGCGAACCCCGTGATCCTTCGAGGATTCGATGAGCTCCGCGGGAAACCGCGTCTTCCCGAGCAGAATCCACACCGCGGCCATCGCGGGGGTGCCCGGGCTCAGATGAAACGAGAGCGCCACATCATGAGGATGCTTTCCGAGGACGCGATCGACGCTGCGGACCGCCGCTTCGTGGATCTCGCCGAACTGCGTCGGCCCACTGAGCTTCTCCTCTAGGATCTCGATCCGCGTCTTCGTTCGCGCGCGCAGCCACTTGGCGTACGGGCCCGACATCTTCGCGTCGTAGTCCGACAGGAGGTAAGCCTCATCAAACGCGCGCGCGTCGAGCGCCTGCGCGATGGGACCAACACCGACCTGATCGCCTTCGGTGGGGGCACGAAGGTCGGTTCTGCCGACCCAAGCCAGAAGGACTTTACGCATGAGGCCGACGCTATAAGGTTCGTTGTGTGCACACAATGAACCTTGTGTCGCGACGCCGCACAAGTCCTTGATGTTACGGAAGTGACGAGGCCTGGGCGCCTCGACACTGGCTGGCACGATCGCTGCGATAGCGAGTGCCATGACGAACACCACCCGCACCGCGCAGCTTGAAGTCGACGTCATCGTGACGTCAGAGGTCGTTACCACCGAGGTTCGCGACCCGCGCGCCGAGAGCCTCGGGCTCTTCAGCGAGCTCGACGAGTCGCAGCGCGATCAGCTCGCGCTCGACGCATGGAGCATCGGGCTTCGCGCATTGCGCAACGCCCACGCTACCGCGCAGGAGGCGAAGTTGAAGGACGTAGGACAGACGTTGCTGGCCGACGTCGATCGCCAGCTCCGCGCCCACGTCGAACAACAGCAAGCCACGATCGGCGCCGTGCTCTCTCGCTTCTTCGATCCGAGCGACGGACAGGTGAGCCAACGGCTCAAGGCCTTCGTCGATGACCAGGGTGTCCTCGCGCGTCTGCTCGAGAAGTATCTCGGCCCCAAGAACAGCGTGCTCGCAGAGTCTCTCGCTCGCCAGGTCGGCGAGACGAGCCCGCTCTTCAAGAAGCTCAGTCCCACCGACGGCGAAGGCATCATCAAGGTGCTCGAGGGACAACTGCGCGCGGTGATGAGCGAGAACCACGTTGAGCTCGTGCGCGCGCTCGATCCGCTCGCCGAGGACGGCGCCGTTGCGCGCTTCCTGCGCAGCCTGCGCGATGAACTCAAGGGAGCGGACGAAGATCGTCAGGCGCAACTGGCCGCCGCCCTCGCGGCGCTCGACGCCAACGACGAGGACTCGCTCCTCAGTCGCCTGGTGCGCGAGACGCAGCAGGCGCGACAAGAGGTGCTCGCTGCCGTCAACCCGGATGCGCCGTCATCGCCGATGGCGATCATGAAAACGAGCCTGACGAAGTTGCTGCATGAGCAGGCCGCGGCGCAGAGCGATCTCGCGAAGCGCCAGGACGAACGCCAAACGCGGTTCGAGAAGGAAGTTCGCGAGGCGCTGACGCGCATCGAGACCAAGCGCGACCAGGATCGCAACACGACGCGCGCCGGCCTCGACTTCGAGGACTCCGTCGCCAGCTTCGTGCGCGCGGCCACGCAAGGCGCACCCGTCGTCTTCGACGCCACCGGTGCCACGGCGGGCATTGGCCGCTGCAAGAAGGGCGACGCCGTTCTGCGCTTCACCGCGGAGAGCGCATTCGCTGACGCAGGCGTCGTGTTCGAAGCAAAGCACGACGGCGCGTACACCGTGCAGAACGCGCTCGACGAGCTCGACGCCGCGCGCAAGAACCGCAACGCGGCGGCGGGCGTGTTCGTGATGGCCGCGTCGCACGCGAGCCATGTGTTCCCTCGCTTCGCGCGGTACGGGAACAACGTCCTCGTCACGTGGGATGAGGAAGACGCATCCACCGACGCGTACCTGCACGCTGCGGTCCTCCTCGGCATGGGGCTCGTCACGCGCAGCCGCACCACCGGTGACCCTGGCGACATCGCCGCGCTGCGCGACATCGAGTCGCGCATCGAGAGCGAGGTCGCGCGTCTCGAGAAGATCGAGAAGCACAGCGACGCCATTCGCAAGAATGTCGACGGCATCGGCGACGAGGTCCGCAAAGCGCAGAAGGCACTCGACCTCCTCTTGCGCCGCGCACAGAGCACGCTCCGCGCGCTCAACGTCGAGGTGTCCGACGAAGCGGCGGAGGCGACGACGCCGATCGCGCTGCCCGCGGGCTCCCTCACCGCCGGCGTCATGGCCATGGGGACCGGCGACGCGGAGTGAGATCTGCAGTGATTCCAGCCAGTTGGCGCGTCGCGAAGAAATTCTTCTAACCGCCGCCCGGAAAACCGAGGGCTCGAGAGCTTTGTCATCAAGGAGGGCAATCATGACCAACAAGGATTCCGACAACTTCATCTTCGTCGCCGTCATCACCACGAGCGGTGCGTACCCGCAGGAAGGCTTCGATCGTACGCCGGCCCACCAGCCCGTGCGCATCCAGCTCGAGCGCGCCGCGCGCGAGCTCAACATCGCCGACACGAGCGGCTGGGTCGCGCAGGTCGCTGGCCGCACCATCGACCCCAACAAGAACTACATCGAGAACGGGCTTACGGGCGAGGTCACGATCGACTTCTTCCGTCCCGAAGGTGGCGGGGGGACGTCGTGAACGAGCTCGCTGCCAGGGCGTTCTTCGAGCGCGACGTCGCGGCCATGCAGGCGGCCGCGAGGTTGCGCGCGTGGAGGGTCAACGAGATGACCTACCCCAAGCTCGACGTGTCATTCGACGACGGTGGTCGGCCCGGTCTCCGTCTTCGCGTGCACGCCGACGACTGGAACGAGCGTCCCGCGTCGATCGAACTGTTGCAGCTCGACGGGCAGCCCCTGACGCGCATGCCGCAGGGGCACAGCCACTTTCACGCATCGCACCCGAGCGTCGGCCGGCCCTTCATCTGCATGGCCGGCACGCGCGAGTACCACTCTCACCCCAGCCACATCAGCGATGACTGGACCAACTACCGCGCAAAACCCGGCTTCGATCTCGGCGGCCTCGTCGGCCAGGTCTGGGCCCTTTGGAAGAAGAGCACATGATCATCAAGGTGCAGTCGGCCATCATCGACAAGACCCTCGAGGTGCTAAAGCGCGCCGGCCAGCAGCCGCCCTATGGGCACGAGGGGATCGTTCTCTGGCTGGGGAAGCGAAGCGGAGACACAGCCGACGTCGCCGAAGCGTACGAGCCCGTGCACGAAGCCGAAGCCGACTTCTTCCTCATCCCGCGTGAGGGGATGGAGGCGCTCATGCAGCGCTTGCGGGAGAAGCGCGTCTACGTCCTGGGGCAGGTGCACTCGCATCCACAGCAAGCGTTTCACTCACCGGCCGACGACGAGTGGGCCGTCGTGCGGCACGTCGGCGCGCTCTCCCTCGTCCTGCCTTGGTTCGCGCTGCGGACCGACGTGTCCACGTTCGTGCGCGACGCGACCGTGTTCGTCTGCACCGCCGAGAACAAGTGGCGTGAGGTCGAGCCCGACAACATTCGCTTGCACTACATGGTGTCACCGTGACCGCACGCGCCGAGAACGCGAAGACGCTGGCGGCGCTGCTCGGGGTCGGCGAGGCCGCAGCCGTGGAATTGCTGTTGGGACCCGTCGTCGTCACGGGCGATGCGCCCGGCCACGCCTTCGCGACCGAGCTCACGCACATCCTGGAGCGCACGATCGAGTCCGTCGTCACTGACGTTCGACTCGATGCGCGACTCGAAATCGTTGTTGGCAACGCATCGGCGCGCATCCCAGGCGTGCGGCACCTGCACGTGGGCTTCACCGACTGCGGCCTTCGCCTCGATCACAAAGTGATCGAGGTGTCGCGCGATGCACCGCAAGGGCACGCGGTGTTCGCCACGATCGGTGCGTGCTTCGCCGCCGCGGCGGCGGTGAACATCGTCGTCGACGGCGCGGTTCCGCAGGCGCGGCCCTTGCCGTTCGAGATCAACAATGACGACTTCCTGCGGGCGCAGGACGTCGATCTTGAGACGGCCCTCGAGATCGGGACGGCGCACTTGGCGGGCGGGGGCGCGATCGGCAACGCCTTCCTCTGGAGCTTGCGCCGCTTCGACGTCCGCGGAACGCTCTACATCGCCGATCCCGACGACGTGAGCGCCGGGAACCTCAACCGTTGCTTGTGGTTCACCTCGGCGGACATCGGCGAGCCGAAGGCGAATCGTCTCGCGGCGGCGGCGGCGACGTCGTTCCCCAACTTGAACCTCATCCCGCGGCGCGACGTTCTTCACGCTCTTCAAGACAAGGCGAATCCGAAGTGGCTTGAGCGACTGATCGTTGGCGTCGACAGCCGTCGCGCCCGGCGCGCGTTGCAAGCGGAGTGTCCGCGCGAGGTGTTCGACTCGTCGACGACCGGCATCGAGGAAGTGGTTCTCCATTTCAACAAGCAGCCTTCTCAGGTGGCGTGCATGAGCTGCATCTACTTCGAGGACGCGCGTGAGCAAGCGCACGAGGAGCATGTTGCCGAGTCGCTCGGTGTCACCCTCGACGAAGTGCGCGCGAACTTCGTCTCTGCAGTCGCTGCCAAGCGCATCATCACGAACTACCCGACGCTGAAGGTCGCCGACATCATCGGCCTCGCGTACGACAGCCTCTTTAAGGCCCTGTGCGGCGAAGGCGTGCTTCGAACGAAAGCTGGACGCGATGTCCTCGCGCCGTTCGCGTTCGTCAGCGTTCTCGCCGGCGCGCTGCTCGCGGTCGAGTTCGTTCGTCGCGCCCGCACGGGCCGCATCGCCGAGCCGTTCAACTACTGGCGGGTGAGCCCGTGGGGGCCGCCGGTGACGAGGCTGAAGGCAACACGCGATCGTCGTGAGCGCTGTCAGTTCTGCGGCGACGAAGTCTATGCTGGTGTCGTGCGCCAGCTCTGGGGGTGACGCGAGAGATGGCCGACGACATTGGAAGCCGTACAGACAAACAGATCGAGGAGCTTTCCGATCAGCTTCTCGTCTTCGCACGTGGCCGTGCGCGCCGCCTCTGGTGGTTTCGCGGTCCCGGCACAGCCGATCTGCCCAAGGGCAATCAGGTCGAGGACATCGTTGCGGAGACGATGGCCGACGTCCTCGGACAAACTCGACCCTGGAACCCGAGCGTGCACCCGAAGTTGTTCGACCACCTGACGTCGGTGGTCAACTCGAAGCTCTGGAATCTGCACAAGTCGAAGGACAACAGGACAACTGACGGCGGCGCTGATGCTGATGCGGTCGCGGTGCGTGCCGATGACCTCGACCTCACGCCGCTCACGCACCTTGAGAGCAAGGAGGAGCAGGCACTGCGCGATCACGTCTACGGCATGTTCATCGACGAGATCTCGAAGAACAACGATCTCGTTCGCATTCACGACCTCATTGTTGACGAAGGCATCGAGAAGCCGCGCGAACTCGCAACGCGTCTGGGTCTCGACGTCGGGAAGGTGTATCGATTGAAGGAGAAGCTGACGGCCATCACGGCCAAGATTCACGCAGTGTTCGTCGCCGAGACGAACAAGAACTAGGAGGGCTCATGGGAGAGAAGAAAGACCCCGACGTCCTCGGTGCTGCGCTCGCATTTGCAGAGGACCGGTCGCCGACCCCGGAGGAAGCACGTAAGGAACTCGAAGCACAAGGCGTCGACGTTGATGCCTTCCACACGAAGGTGTTCGCGCGCGTGCGCGCGGCGCAGAAAGCACAGCGCCTCGCGTGGCAGGACGCTGCGCGTGCGAAGGTGGACAAGTTCAACGAAGTTGACTGGCCGGAGTCCGATTTCAAGCCGCTTGCGCGTGAGCAGCTCGTCCTGAAGTTGCGCGAGGTGCCCGAGGCTCGAGCGCACATGAAGAACCTCGACGAGCTCACCGACGACGACTTGCGGACCATCCTCGCAGACATCCAGCGCCGAAAGCGCATGAAGGAGTAGCCGTGGGACGTCGAGAGGACGGCGCCTATGCGTGCACGAAGGCGCGGGAGATCATCAAGAAGCTCCGGATCGAGGGCGTCGACGAGATCGACGTCGACCTCATCGCTGCCACCTACAACGTCTTCGTCGTCAACGGCGGCGTCACCGGTGCCGAAGGGCGGCTCGAAGCGGACAACGAAGGCGGCACAGTGCGCGTCCGCTCCGACATCAGCAAGCAACCACGACGTCGGAGGCACGTGATCGCGCACGAGCTTGGGCATTACTTGATCCACAAGGACCGCCGCGCGCTCGCTGCATGCAGCGAGCGCGACTTCACGTCCTTCTCGACGAACAAGACGGAAGAAGCGGACGCGAACTGGTTCGCCGCTGAACTCCTCATGCCCGCGAGACTCTTCGGCCCGCGGTGCGACGTGCGCCAGCCGTCTCTGACGGCGATCGAGGGCCTCGCAAACGCGTTCCAAACCCCGCTCACGACGACCGCCATTCGCTTCGTCGACCTCGCTCCTGAGCCGTGCTGCATCGTCTGGTCGGAGTCGGGACGAGTGAAGTGGGCGATCGCCGGGCCCGAGTTCCGCGGGTTCGTTGAGCGGGACCACCAGCTCAACAGCTACTCGGTTGCGTACGACGCGCTACGCGACCGTCGTGGTTGCAAGGAGCCTCAAGAAGTGCCCGCGCGCGCGTGGCTTGAGGGGGGACGCGGCGATCTCATCGAAGACTGTTGGTACTTCTCAGGGCTCGACGCTGCTGTGAGCCTCCTGTGGCAGCCCGCCGTCGACGACGACGAACGCGATGACGACGAGGCTTGATTCCGGGCTGTCACTCGCGTGCGACCGGGGCATTTGTCTTGCTGCGACGCGGCTTCCGTCGCTCCTTCTCCTGAGGAACGACGGCCATCTCCGCAGCCGGCTGAATGGGTTGTTCACGGCGCTGCTCGAGCTGTCGCTCGGGCGGCGCGACGGCCGCCTCCTCCTCGCTCACCGCGCCGCTTGTCGGAACTTGACCGGTGCTCTCTGACTTCTCAGGGACGCCGTGCTCTGAGATCACGCGAACAAGCGGGACGATGTTCCAGGCTGCCGCGACAACGAGCAAACCGGCAACGACTACGAGGGCGTGCGCGATATCTCCGTCGCCTCTCTCGAACTGGTCTGCAAGCCAGGCAAGCGCGACGACACCGACGAGCGCGATGCTGGTCCAGTAGCCGCGGGTGATGCCGCGCGTCCGAGCCGCAGCGCGATCGTTGCTGCGTCGAATCTCATCGAGGCCGGCAACGAGCTCGTCGACGGAGTCGGCACTGACTGGAGGCTTCAGCACGGCGTTCATCGCGCGCGTGATGTTCGTGATGGTCTCATCCTTCGCGCGCGCCTC
Organism: Deltaproteobacteria bacterium; assembly: GCA_016177705.1. Lineage (GTDB taxonomy): Bacteria > Myxococcota > UBA727 > UBA727 > VGSZ01 > JACOUT01. The sequence goes on along the minus strand of JACOUT010000003.1, from coordinate 467,012 downwards.
GATCGTCCGGAACCAATCGCGGAAACGTCGGAGACCGCCGTTTTGCCAAACCCACAAGATGCCGAAGCCAGCACCGGCGGCGATCGCCGTGGCGACTCCGAGCAGCACCGTCCACGCTTCCGCGCTGAGCCCTGAGAGCACTACGTGTTCCCCTTGTCAGCATTGTCACCGAGCAAGAGCCCGAGAACACCACCGATGAGCGCGCCAGGCGGCCCGCCGACTGCCCACCCGAGCAGCGCGCCACCAGCAGCGCCGACGACTGCTTTCTCAGCACCGGGCTTCGCGGGTGCCGCACGGACGAACGACTGGCAGCGGCGGCAGTGCACGCGATGGTTCGCGTCAACGTAGACCTGATCGTTTTCAAGTCTCACGTTGTTGCCGGCGTAGTACGGGCAGCGCGGATTCAGGCACTCGTAGGCCATGACTCGATCCTATCGCACAGCCGCGCCGCGGCACGACTCGCAGATCAAGTCGTCGATGGGGGCGTCGTTTCGCATCGGTTCCTGAGGCGATCCTGAAATTGACCCGTTTTGGTGGAAACCTGACGAGCGGAGTAGACGGTGTCCATGGCGAGCAAGAAGTTGAACGGGAAGCGTCGGCAGTTCACGCCTGAGTTCAAGGCCGGGGCGGCGCGGTTGGTGCTGCAGGAGGGGCGCACGGTAGCCGAGGTGGCGCGCGACTTGGACCTGTGGGAGTCGGTCCTGCACCAGTGGGTGAAGCAGGCGAAAGTAGATGGCGGCAAGGGGCCGGCAGGCGCCCTGTCGAGCGCCGAGAAGGACGAACTCGCGAAGCTGCGGCGCGAGAACCGGCTGCTGAAGCAGGAGCGCGACATCCTAAAAAACTGTCTGGGCGGGCCGAGCCGCCGCCTGCTCGACGAGAAACTCCAAGAGCGTGCTCCGCCCCGGCGCGGTCGCGCTTCGAGCGTCGGCGGCTGAGTGCGACGAGCCGGCGTTCGCCGGCATCGTCGCACGGCGATAGCCTTGCGAGCCGGGAGCAGTGGCCGTCAACTTTTTGGTGTTCCGCGAACCCGTAAAAAAACATGGTCCGGGGGCGGCTTGCGCACTTGTTAGTGGTGACGTCGTCGTCATGGCGGCGATCCCGTTTAGGAAATTGATCATTTCGCGCCGCCCCTGTTCTCGGCTTTTCCATGGAGGTCGAGCGATGGCGACGAAGAAGACGAAGAAGCGCGGCAAGGCCGCAGGTCAACTGTCTACGATCAACGAGCATGCAGCCGGCCTCGATGTCGGCGCCACGTTTCACGTCGTCGCCGTGCGCGGCGATCAGGACGCCGAACCGGTGCGCACGTTCCGGAGCTTCAGCGGTGATCTCCACGCGATGGCGGAATGGTTGAAGAGCGTGGGCATCAAGACGATCGCGATGGAGTCGACCGGCGTGTACTGGATCCCGGTGTTCGAGATCCTCGAGTCGCACGGCTTCGAGGTGCTCCTCGTGAACGCGCGGGACGTGAAGAACGTGCCAGGCCGCAAGACAGACGTGAACGATGCGCAGTGGCTGCAACAGCTTCATCAGCACGGGCTCCTGCGCGGTAGCTTTCGCCCCCGCGACGGAGTCGTCGGCTTGCGCTCGTATCTCCGCCATCGACAAGGAGTCGTCGAGTACGCCGCCTCCCACGTGCAGCACATGCAGAAGGCGCTGATGCAGATGAACGTCCAGCTCCACCACGTCGTCTCGGACATCACCGGCGCCACCGGCATGAAGATCGTGCGCGACATCGTCACCGGCAAGCACGACCCTGGGCAGTTGGCCAAGCACCGCGACGTTCGTTGCACGGCATCGGAGGAGACGATCCGCGAGGCGCTCACCGGCAACTACCGCGCCGAGCACGTGTTCGCGCTCAAGCAGGGGTTGGAGCTGTGGGACTTCTACCAAACGAAGATCGCCGAGTGTGACGTCGCCATCGAGGCTGCGCTGACGTTGCTGAACGCAAAGCGCCCCGTGCCCGCGAAGCCGCTCCCACGCCGACGACAGCCGAAGACAAAGGGGGAGCCCAGCTTCGATGTCCGCACCGCCCTCTACACGATGCTCGGTGCAGACCTCTCGACGATTCACGGCTTCGGGCCGTACACCGTCCTGCGTCTCGTCGCCGAGTGTGGCGACGACATGACGAAGTGGCCAACGGCGAAGCACTTCACGTCGTGGTTGAGCTTGGCGCCGGGCAACAAGATCTCCGGCGGGCGCGTGCTGAGCTCGAGCACGCGCCGATCGTCGAACCGTACAGCGGCGCAGCTGCGCCTCATCGCGGTGGCCATCGGGAAGACGCAGACCGCGCTCGGCGCGTTCTACCGACGACTCGGCGCGCGGATCGGCAAGGCAAAAGCCGTGACCGCGACCGCGCGGAAGCTCGCGGTGCTGTTCTACCGCGCGCTTCGCTACGGGATGACGTACGCGGATCCCGGGGCCGAGTACTACGAGGAGCGCTACAAGCGACGCGTCATCGACAACCTCGAACGGCGGGCTCGCGGCCTCGGCTTTCAGCTCGTCCAGAACGCCCCCGTGGTTGAGGGAGTTTCTTAGGAAAGCCGCGGCCTTCTTCGCGAAGGAGAACGCGTGAAGTTCGCGTTCGTCGACGAGGAGAAGGCGACGGAGCGGGTGGCGGCGCTGTGCAGGGCGCTTCAGGTCTCGAAGAGCGGCTACTACGCCTGGAAGCAGCGGCCGGAGTCGGCGAGGGCCCGCGAGGACCGCAGGCTGCGCGTGCTTTGTCGAGAAGCCCACGAACGGTCGCGGCGGACCTACGGCAGTGTCCGCATCCACGACGCGCTCAAGAAGCGGGGAGAGCACTTGAGTCGCAAGCGGGTCGTTCGGCTCATGCAGCAGGAGGGCATCAAGGGGAAGCGACGACGGCGATTCACGCGCACCACCGACTCGAGCCATCAATTTCCCATCGCGCTGAACCTGCTCAACCGGAACTTCAAGCCGGCGGCGCCGAACGAGAGCTGGGCCGGCGACGTGACGTTCCTCGCCACGCCCTACGGCTTTGTCTACCTGGCCGTCGTCATCGACCTGTTCTCGCGTTTCGTGGTGGGCTGGGCCGTGAGCGCGGTGAACGACCGGAAGCTCGTCCTGTCTGCGCTCGAGATGGCGCTGAAGCGTCGCTGCCCATCGCCCGGCCTGGTGCACCACACGGACCAGGGCAGCCCTTACGCGAGCGAGGACTACCAGCGCGTGCTCGACGCGCACGGCATCGTGTGCAGCATGAGCCGACGCGGCAACTGCTACGACAACGCGGCGGTGGAGAGCTTCTTCGGGACGTTCAAGACCGAGCTCGGCGAGCACTTCGAGAGCGCGGCTGACGTGAAGACGCAGGCGTTCGACTACATCGAGATATTCTACAATCAGCAAAGGACGCATTCAGCCCTGGGCCTCGAAAGCCCGGCGGACGATGAAAGAGCCGCACGCATGAAGCGGGCGGCGTAGACCAACCGTCCACCGAAGCGGGTCAGTTTCAACACCCTCTCCGAAATGCGTGGAGATGAAGACTGGCGCACCCGGAGAGATTCGAACTCCCGACCCTCTGGTTCGAAGCCAGATGCTCTATCCAGCTGAGCTACGGGTGCGTGACATCTCCCTCGCATGAAGCGCGCGGTGCATCAACCGAGGCGAGCAGCGCGGGCTGTGCCCGCACAGCGAGCAGCACGCCGCCGCGGACTACGGCGTCTGCCTTGGAGGAGGGCCCGAACCCCAGCAGAAGGGCGCGGGTGCGCCTGGGGGATGACGGCCCAAGCCCGGCGCCGCTCACCATCCAGGCGCGCACGCGCGAGGCCATCTGGCGACCTCGTCGTCGCCGGATGGCCACGATACACTGGTGCGGTGTCGAGCGGCGTCGTCATCTCGCGCACCAAGCTGTGGCTCTACCGCGTGCTCGCGCTCCAGCTCGCGATCACCGCCACCACCGGTCTCGCCCTCTACGCGCGCCCGCTCGACGACCGACCCGGCCTCTACGGCAAGGCCGTCAAGGAGTGGCTCGTCATGATCCACAACGGCGAGTGGATCGGCCACGTGCTGTTCGGCAACCGCTGGCTGTCGGGCACGGCTGTCGGCGTCGCGCTCGCGTGGCCGCTTTTGCGCTACGCCCGCCGCACGCTTCTGCGACGCGCCGCTCTGACAACCGACCGACCCGTCGACGGCGATCTCGGCGAACCCCCCACTCGCTGACCACCCGGTACCGGCCGTGAGATCTTTTGGTTGACGTCCGTCGCGACTCGCGCTAAAAGACTATGAGAACGATTATCATCTTCACAACCTGAGGACCGCATGTCCCACGCTGCTCGTCGACTCCATGGCCACGCCGCCGCTCCGCTGATCACCGTCGCTCTCGTCGCCGCCGCCGCAGCGCCCGCCGCCGCCAGCGAGCGACGCTTCACCTACACCTACGAGTCGCTGGTGCTGAACCCCGGCAGCGTCGAGGTCGAGCCCTGGACCACCTTCCGCGGCGGCCGCGAGGGCCTGTACCTGCGCTTCGACGAGCGCATCGAGATCGAGATCGGCGTGCTCGAGAACCTGCAGATGGCTTGGTACCTGAACGGCAAGGCCGTCACGGAAGCCGCCGGGGGCTTGCTCAAGAAGGAGGTCGAGTTCGGCGGCGTGTCGAACGAGTGGAAGTGGAAGCTGCTCGATCCCGTCGCCGACCCGGTCGGGCTCGCGCTCTACGGCGAGTGGACCGCGGCGCCGTCCGAGGCCGAGCTCGAGGCCAAGGTGATCGTCGACAAGCGCTTCGGCGACCTGATCGCGGCCGCCAACGTCGTCGGCGAGATCGAGTGGGAGCTGGAGACGCCCGACGAGGTCGCGCAGGAGCTGGTGCTCGAGGTCGACGGCGGCCTCGCCTACCTGGTGACGCCGGCGTTCGGGCTCGGGCTCGAGCTGCGGAACCACACCGAATGGGGCGGCGCGGGCTTCGAGCACTCCGTCGTCTACGCCGGTCCGACGCTGAGCTACGCCGCCGAACGCTGGTGGATCGCCTTCAGCGCGCTCCCGCAGGTCGTCGATCTCGGCCGCCTCGGCTCGCCGCAACTCCAAGACCTCGCCCATCACGAGCGCATCAACGCGCGCGTGCTGCTCGGCTTCGACCTGTGAACGCGCGACGGAGCACCGACGCATGAGACCGACCTCGCCGATCCCTACCTCCGTTCGCTGGGCGCTCGCCGCGGTGGCGACCGTCGTGGTGGTCGGCTGTGCCTCGCTCGCGCAGCCAACCGCAATCGACGCCGCGTGGGCCGCCGAGCAGTGGCCCGAGGTGACGCAGGCGGAGCTCCAGCGCGGGCGCGCGCTCTACGTCAAGCGCTGCGCCGGCTGCCACGCGCTGCGCCTGCCCGAGCGCTTCCCGACGAGCGCCTGGCAGCAGCACGTCGACGAGATGGCCAAGCGCGCGCACCTGCTACCGGCGGAGCGCGAGCCGATGTTGCGCTACCTCGTGACCATGAGCCGCCCGGGCGCGGGGGCGAAAGAGGCGCCAAGCCCGCCAGGCTGAGCGCTGCGGCGTGTTGCCACAGACTCAGATCAGCGCGGCGTTCGGCCGCACCCCGAGTTGCGCCGCCGTCGCGTCCGAACGCCACCGTCTGCCGTCGCCGGTGACGCCGGCAAAACGCCGCAGCGGGCCCGCTCGCGCTGTAAGCGACGTGTAAGTCGCCGGTGTTACCCACAACCAGTCAAGCCAGCGCTCCATCGCGCCCACCACGGGCGTCGATCGGCGGCGACGGAGGTCTGGTGGGTATGAGCAACCTGAACCCTGTCCGTGCACGACTCCTGGGACGCCTCACGGCCCTCGCGGCGTTGACCGTCGCGTGCGCCTTCGCGGGCACCGCGAACGCCGCCACCGGCGAGGAGAACTACGCCAAGATCTGCGCCGCCTGCCACTCGATCGGCGGCGGCAAGCTGGTCGGCCCCGACCTCGCCGGCGTGACCACGCGCCGCACCGAGGAGTGGCTCGTCAAGTTCATCAAGTCGCCCAAGGCGATGATCGATGCGGGCGACGCCACCGCGATTGCGCTCTTCAAAGAGTTCAACCTGGTGATGCCCGACCCGCAGTACACCGAGGCGGAGATCAAGGACATCGTCGCCTACCTCGCGACCAAGAGCGGCGCCGCCGCGGTCGCCCCCACGCCGCCGCCGCCGCCCAAGGAGGCCTCGCCCGCGGAGATCGCGCGCGGTCAGAACCTGTTCCAGGGCCTCGAGCGCCTGAAGAACAACGGCCCGGCGTGCAACTCGTGCCATCACGTCAAGAACGACGCCGTCATCGGCGGCGGCGTGCTCGCCAAGGACTTGACCGCGGTGTTCACCAGGCTGGGCACGCCGGGCATCAACGCCATCCTCGGCACGCCACCCTTCCCCGTCATGGCCGCTGCGTATGCCGAGCACCCGCTCGCCGACGACGAGACTGCAGCGATCGTCGGCTTCCTGCAGGACGCCGACAGGAAGCAGGAGCTGCAGAAGCCGGCGGACTACGGCATGAAGCTGGTGACGTACGGTGCCGGCGGGTTGGTGCCGCTGTTCGCGCTCTACTCGCTGGTGTGGCGCAAGCGCAAGGTAGGCCCGGTCAACGCGAAGGTCTTCGATCGCCAGGTCAAGGGTGGCGACGACATCGCCCAATAGCGCAACCGTCGCCGAGCATGCACTTCGATTTGATTGTGCCGTAGTTATTTTGATTGCCAGGAACGAGAGCTGAAGAGGTAGTGCCATGAGCTGGATTCAGGACATCATCTCGCCCGAGACGCGTCAGTGGGAGGAGTTCTACCGGAACCGCTTCCAGCACGACCGCATCGTGCGCAGCACGCACGGCGTCAATTGCACGGGCGGCTGCTCGTGGCAGATCCACGTCAAAGACGGCATCGTCGTGTGGGAGACGCAGCAGCTCGACTACCCGCTGCTCGAGGACTCGCTGCCGCCCTACGAGCCCCGCGGCTGCCAGCGTGGCATCTCGTACTCCTGGTATTTGTACAGCCCGCTGCGCATCAAGTACCCGCTCATTCGCGGTGCGCTGCTCGACGCCTTCGAGAAGGAGAAGGCGGCCGCCAAGGGTGACGCCGTCGTCGCCTGGGAGAACCTGCAGAAGGATCCCAAGAAGCGCCAGAGCTACCAGCAGGCGCGCGGCAAGGGCGGCTTCCGTCGCACCACCTGGGACACCGTGCTCGAGCTGATGGGCGCGGCCAACATCCACACCGCCAAGAAGTACGGCCCCGATCGCGTGTTCGGCTTCTCGCCCATCCCGGCGATGTCGATGCTCTCCTACGCGGCGGGCGCGCGCTTCCTGCAGCTCTTCGGCGGCGTCAATCTGAGCTTCTATGATTGGTACTGCGATTTGCCGACGGCGTTCCCCGAGATCTGGGGCGAGCAGACCGACGTCTGCGAGAGCGCCGACTGGTACAACTCGAAGCTGATCGCCGACATGGGCGCGTGCCTCAACATGACGCGCACGCCCGACTGCCACTTCTTCGCCGAGGCGCGCCACAACGGCACCAAGGCGGTGGTGTTCTCACCGGACTTCAGCCAGGTCTGCAAGTACGCCGATCAGTGGGTGCCGCTGCACGCCGGCAGCGACGGCGCCTTCTGGATGGCGGTGTCGCACGTCGTGCTCAAGGAGTTCCACCACGACAAGGCGACGCCGTACTTCCTCGACTACTGCAAGAAGTACACGGACAGCCCGTACCTGGTGCACCTCGACAAGGCGGGCGATCACTACAAGCCCGGTCGCCTGGTGCGCGCCAACGAGATCGCCAAGTGGAAGGATCTCGACAACGGCGACTGGAAGTTCCTGAACGTCGACCAGAAGAGCAACGAGCTGGTCATCCCCAAGGGGAGCGTCGGTCACCGCTGGGACAAGACCCAGGGCAACTGGAACATGCTCCACGAGAACGCGGTCGACAACAAGCCGTACGACCCGATGCTGACCCTGCTCGGCAACCGCGATGACACGCTCGCGACCGAGTTCACCGAGTTCGGCCTCGACAAGACCGTGCTGCGCAACGTGCCGGTGCGCATGCTCGAGACCAGCAACGGCAAGGTGCCCGTCACCACCGTCTACGACCTGATCATGGGTCAGTACGGCGTCGGCCGCGGCCTGCCGGGCGAGTACCCGAAGGACTACACCGACAAGAACCAGGCCTACACGCCGGCGTGGCAGGAGATCTTCACCGGCATCGACAGCAAGACGGTCCTGCAGTTCGCGCGCGAGTGGGCCAACACCGCCGAGGCGACGCAGGGCAAGTGCATGATCATCGTCGGCGCCGGTATCAACCATTGGTACCACGCCAACCTGATGTACCGCGCCGGCGCCATGGCGCTGATGCTGTGCGGCTGCGTCGGCAGGAACGGCGGTGGCCTCAACCACTACGTCGGCCAGGAGAAGCTGGCGCCCGTCGACTCGTGGTCGGCCATCACCTTCGCCAAGGATTGGCAGGGCCCGAGCCGCCTGCAGCAGGCGCCGCTCTGGCACTACATCAACACCTGCCAATACCGCTACGACGGTCAGTTCTCGCGCTACAACGCCGTGCCGAAGAACGACATGACCGCGCAGCACACGGCGGACACCATCTTCCAGTCGGTGCGAAACGGCTGGATGCCCTTCTACCCGCAGTTCGAGCAGAGCCCGATCGAGCTGTGCAAGGAAGCGGAGAAGGCCGGCGCCAAGACCGACGCCGACATCGTCAAAAACGTCGTCGACAAGCTGAAGAGCAAGCAGCTCGGCTACTCGGTGGGCGACCCCGACAGCGAGAAGAACTTCCCGCGCGTTTGGTACATCTGGCGCGGCAACGCGATCATGGGCTCGATGAAGGGCCACGAGTACGCCCTCAAGCACTACCTGGGCACGCACTCGAACGCCATCGGCAAGGACAGCGACGAGCATCCGAAGGAAGTGAAGTGGCACGACGTCGCGCCCACCGGCAAAATGGACCTGATCGTCGACCTGAACTTCCGCATGGACAGCTCGGCGCTCTACTCGGACATCGTGCTGCCGGCGGCCTCCTGGTACGAGAAGGCCGATCTCAACTCGACCGACCTGCACTCCTTCATCCACCCGCTGTCGGCGGCCGTCGCCCCAGTGTGGGAGTCGAAGTCCGATTGGGAGATCTTCAAGGCCATCGCCAAGGCGACGTCGGACGCTGCCAAGGTGCACTTGCCGGGCGTGCAGAAGGACATCGTGGCGACGCCGCTGTCGCATGACACGGCCGACGAGATCACCCAGCCGACCATCAAGGACTGGTATCGCGGCGAGTGTGAGCCGGTGCCAGGCAAGTCGATGCACAAGCTCGGCGTCGTCGAGCGCGACTACACGAAGCTCTACGAGAAATACATCACCTTCGGTGAAGGCGTTCGCAAGAACGGCCTCGGCGCCCACGGCAACCACTACATGTGCGAGGAGGAGTACGACCAGCTCATCGCCTCCAACCACTTCCCGGTCGAGACCTTCAACGGCAAGGTCTACCCGTCGCTCAAGGAGGACAACCAGGCGGCCAACGTGCTGCTGCACATGTCCACCCTGACGAACGGTGCGCTCAACATGAAGGCGTACCGCAACATGGAGAAGAAGAGCGGCCTGCCGCTCGTCGACCTCGGTGCCGGCAGCGAGGACGTGCGCATCACCTACGAGGAGCTGCAAGCGCAACCGCGGCGCTACAACACCTCGCCGCTGTGGTCCGGCCTGATGAACAACGGCCGCGCCTACGCGCCCTACACGTACAACTACGACAAGATGATCCCGTGGCGCACGCTGACGGGCCGCCAGCACTTCTACCTCGACCACGACATGTACCTGGCCTATGGCGAGTACCTGCCGACCTACAAGCCTTCGCCCAAACCCGAGGCCTACGGCGACTTGAAGGAGACCTTGAAGGGTGGTCAGGCGCTGGCGCTCAACTGCCTGACGCCGCACGGCAAGTGGCACATCCACTCGACGTACATGGAGAACCACCGCATGCTCACCCTGTCGCGCGGCTGCGAGCCGTGCTGGATGAGCGAGGTGGACGCGGCGGCCCTCGGCATCCAGGACAACGACTGGGTCGAGGTCTACAACGACCACGGCGTCTACTGCACGCGCGCCTCGGTCAGCTCGCGCATCCCGCGCGGTGTCTGCATCGTCTACCACGTGCCCGAGCGCACCGTCGGCATCCCGAAGTCGCAGGTGCGCGGCAATCGGCGCGCCGGCGGCCACAACAGCTTCACGCGCATTCACTTGAAGCCCAACTACCTGAGCGGCGGCTACGGCCAGTTCAGCTACCACTTCAACTATTGGGGTCCCATTGCGCCGCAGCGGGACACGCACGTCGTCGTCAAGAAGATGACCAAAGTGGTCTTCTGAGGAAGGTGAAAGATGGATATCAGAGCGCAAACCTCGGTGGTCTTTCACCTCGACAAGTGCATCGGCTGCCACACGTGTTCCATCGCGTGCAAGAACATCTGGACCGACCGTAAAGGTGCCGAGTACCAGTGGTGGAACAACGTCGAGACCAAGCCGGGCACCGGCTATCCCGGCAAGTGGGAAGACCAGAGCATCTACAACGGCGGATGGGTCAAGGACGCGAGCGGTCGCATCCAGCTCAAGGGCGCCGGCAAGAAGAAGGGCTTGCTCAACATCTTCCACAACCCGTCGATGCCGACGGTGGAGGACTACTACGAGCCCTTCACCTACAACTACCTGAACCTGATCGAGGCCCCCCCGGGCAACGACCAGCCGACGGCGCGTCCCGTCTCGCTCATCACCGGTGAGCCGATGGACGTGAAGATGGGTCCGAACTGGGACGACGACCTGTCGGGCACGCCGGACTACGCGCGCAACGACCCGAACCTGGCGGCGCTCACGCCCGCCGAGCGCTCGGCGATGTTCCAGCTCGAGCGCATGGCGTTCTTCTACCTGCCGCGCATCTGCAACCACTGCCTCAACCCGGGCTGTGTCGCGTCGTGCCCGTCGGGCGCCATCTACAAGCGCGGTGAGGACGGCGTCGTCCTCATCAACCAGAAGGTGTGCCGCGCGTGGCGCATGTGCGTCACCGCGTGTCCCTACAAGAAGAGCTACTACAACTGGCACACCGGTAAGTCCGAGAAGTGCATCCTGTGCTTCCCGCGCATGGAGGCGGGCTACGCGCCGGCGTGCATGCACTCGTGCGTCGGTCGCATCCGCTACATCGGCGTCATCCTGTACGACGCCGACAAGATCGAGGCGGCGGCGTCGGCCGAGCCGAAGGATCTGGTGGCGAAGCAGCTCGACCTGCTGATGGACCCGTTCGACGACAAGGTGATCGCCGCGGCCAAGGCCAACGGCATCGCCGACTCGACCATCAAGGCCGCGCAGAACTCGCCGAGCTACAAGTTCATCAAGCAGTGGGGCATGGCGCTGCCGCTGCACCCCGAGTTCCGCACGCTGCCGATGCTCTGGTACGTGCCCCCGCTCCTCCCCGTGATGGCGTCGGTCACCCAGACCGACGGCGCGCAGAAGGACAAGCTCAACCCCATCGCCAAGACCTGGCAGGACAACTGGCTCTACGACACCTCCACCGAGGAGCTGTGGGGCACGGTCGAGCAGGCGCGCTTCCCGCTCAAGTACCTGGCGAGCTTGTTCTCGGCGGGTGAGACGGGCGAGATCTCGATGCGCCTGAAGAAGCTGATGGCGGTGCGCATCTACCGCCGCTGGAAGACGGTCGGCGACATCCCCGAGGCCAAGATGACCAAGGCCTTGAAGGAGACCGGCCTGACCCAGGAGTCGGCCGAGGCCATCTTCTATTTGACCGCGCTCGCCAAGTTCAACGATCGCTTCGTCATCCCGCCCGCGCACCGCGAGCAGGCGATGGAGATGCTCGAGTTCACCGGCGACGTGAAGGGCTCCACCGGCTTCGGCTTCCGTGAGAAGCCAGAGCGAGGCATGTGATGTTGCGTACCACCACCTACGACGCGCTCGCGGCCGTCTTCGCCCACCCGGGTCCGTCGTACCTGACGGACCTGACGCGGGCCATCGACGCCGTCGAGCACGAGCACCCGAAGGCGGCGGAGCAGTTGCGCGAGCTCGAGCGGCACTTGCCCAAGGGCGACCCGCTCAAGCTCGAGGAGCTGTTCACCCGCACCTTCGACGTGCAACCGATCACCTCGCTCGACGTCGGCTACACGCTGTTCGGCGAGGACTACAAGCGCGGCGCGCTGCTCGCCAACCTGAGCCGCGAGCACACGATGGCGAAGAACGACTGCGGCGCGGAGCTGGCGGACAACCTGACCAACGTGCTGCGTCTGCTGCCGCGCATGGTCGACCCCGCCATTCGCGACGAATTCGTGCATGTGCTGCTCGGGCGCGCGGTGCAGGAGATGATCCGCGAGTTCGAGCCCGCGCGGCTCGCCAAGAAGGAAGAGATCTACAAGAAGCACCACAAGACCGTCATCGAGACCTTGGAGGGCGAGGCGCGCGTCGTGTACCGCCACGCGCTCGGTGCCTTGTTCACCGTGCTCAAGGCCGACTTCGGCCTGAAGGTCGGTCTGCCGGTCGACCAGGAGTCGACCTTCGTCGCCGCCGTCGGCGCCGAGATGAGCATCGAGAGCGACTCCCCCGCCATGTGTCCGGGTGGAGACGCCAAGTGCTGAAGCGCCACGTGATTCGTCGCGAAGTGAGAGGTACGTGATGGAATTGTCGAACGTCTTCCTGTTCGTGGGCCTGCCCTACGCGGCCATGCTGATCTTCCTCACCGGAACGATCCAGCGCTACCGCAACAAGGGCTTCAAGGTGTCGACCTTGTCCTCGCAGTTCCTCGAGGGCAGGGCGCTGTTCTGGGGCAGCGTGCCCTTCCACTTCGGCATCCTCGTATTGTTCTTCGGTCACCTGTCGGCGTTCTTGCTGCCGGGCCCGACCATCATGTGGAACGCCAACCCGGCGCGCCTGATCGCGCTCGAGGTCACTGCGTTCACGTTCGGCCTGAGCACGCTCGTCGGCCTGACGGCGTTGTTCGTGCGCCGCTTGACCAACGTGCGCGTCAAGATGGTGACGAGCAAGATGGACATCTTCCTCGAGCTGTTGCTGCTCGTGCAGGTGGTGTTCGGCCTGTGGGTCGCCATCGGCTACCGCTGGGGCTCGTCGTGGTTCGCTGCCGACTTGGCCCCCTACCTGTGGTCGCTGTTCAAGGCCGATCCGAACATCAGCGCCGTGAGCGCCATGCCGTGGCCCATCCAGGTCCACATCGTCGGCGCCTGGTTGATCATCGGCATCTTCCCCTACACCCGCCTGGTGCACTTCCTGGTGGCGCCGTTGCACTACATCACGCGGCCCTATCAGCGCGTGATGTGGAACTGGGACAGGAAGGCCATCCGCGACCCGCGCACGCCGTGGAGCGCGATGCGCCCGAAGAACAACTGAGGAAGCGAGTGCTGCCGACGTGAGCGATCTCGTCCAAATCGGTGATCCGGTCCGTCGGCAAGAGGAACGTGGGTGTGATCAGCCCGAGGGGCTCTCACCCATGGACCCGCCCGATGCCTACGCGCCGCCCGGTGACACGGGCGGCGACGCGGCCGATCTCGCCAAGCGTCACCCCTACCTGCGCGCGCTCAGCGACGACCACGCGCGCCTGATGGAGGCGATGGCGCTCGTCGAGGAGAAGCTCGCCAAGGTGGGCGAGACCGGCTTCACCGACGCCGCCGACGTGGCGGTGATGCGCTTCCTCGAGACCTTCGACCGCGAGTTCATCCCGCATAGCCGCGAGGAGGAAGCGCGGCTGTTCCCGCTGGTGCACGAGCGGCTCATCGCCGCCGGCGAGCACAGCAAGGGCAGGGTGATCACCACGGCGATCGACGTGATGAAGGACGAGCACCTGAAGGCGGTGCAGCTCGCCTCCGTCGTGCTCAACTTCGTGCGCCTGGCGTCGGTGTTGCCCGACGAGAAATCGGCGCAGCTCGTGGTCAATGCGGCGCTCGGCGAGCTGGGCAAGCTCATCGAGCTGCTGCGCCTGCACATCTTCCGCGAGGACGGCATCGTCTTTGCTCAAGCACAGGGCCTAATCGCCCCTGCAGAGCTCGATGGCATCGGATCTGTGAGCAGGAGGCGGCGGGGAGAGTAGGGATTCGCTCGATGGACGACGTAGCCAGTGCGAAATCACACAAAGCCCTGATCCTTAACACCCTGGCGTTCACGGCCTGCTTCGCGGCGTGGATGTCGAACGGCGTGTTGGTCACCTTCCTGTCGAACAATCAGGTCTACAAGTGGGGCCCGGTCGAGATCGGCTGGCTGATGGGCATCCCGGTGCTGACGGGCTCCCTCTTCCGCCTGCCGGCCGGCATGCTGACCGACAAGTTCGGTGGCAAGCCGGTGTACGGCACGCTGCTGCTGCTGTGCGCGGTACCGATGTACCTGCTCAGCACCGTCGACTCCTTCCTCGGTTTTGCCTTGTGCAGCTTCGGCTTCGGGCTCACCGGCGTGGGCTTCTCCATCGGCATTGCCTTCACGTCGGTCTGGTACCCGAAGAAGAACCAGGGCACCGCGCTCGGCATCTTCGGCGCCGGCAACGCGGGCGCCTCCTTGACCACGCTGTTCGCGCCCACCTTGCTCAACCGCTTCACCGAGGGCGGCGCCAACATCGAGGGCTGGCGCATGCTGCCCAAGGTGTATGCCGGGATGCTGCTCATCATCGGCGTGCTGTTCTTGCTGCTCTCGACCAACAAGAAGCCGGCCAGCTCGACCTTGACGCTCAAGCAGCAGCTCGAGCCGCTCAAGTCGGTGCGCGTGTGGCGCTTCGGCCTCTACTACTTCCTGGTGTTCGGCTGCTTCGTCGCCTTCTCGCAGTGGCTCGTGCCCTACTTCGTCAACGCCTACTACATGCCGCTCGTCACCGCCGGCATCCTGGCCTCGATCTTCAGCTTCCCCTCCGGCGTCATCCGCGCGCTCGGCGGTTGGCTGTCGGACAAGTTCGGCCCGCGCCGCGTGATGTTCTGGGTGTTGGCCACGTCGTGCGTGATCAGCGCGGCCGTCATCGTGCCGAAGATGGATATCTACTCGCCCGGCCGCGGCGTCATGGCCATGCGCCCCGGCGTCGTCACCGAGGTCTCCTACGCCAGCGTCACCGTCGGGCCAGACACCTACAAGCTCGCGCCCAAGCCGACCGAGCTGAAGAACTACGACGAGACCATCGCGGTGTTCCCGACCAAGGAAGCCTGGCAGGAGCCCGCCGTCGTCGTCGGTCAGAAGGTGCAGAAGCGCGAGCTCCTCGCCAAGGGCGTTACGCGCATCTTCTTTCAGGCCAACGTGTGGATCTACGCCTTCCTGGTGATGGTCATCGGCATCATCTGGGGCATCGGCAAGGCCGGCGTCTACAAGTACATCCCTGACTACTTCCCGACACAGGTGGGCGTGGTCGGCGGCATGGTCGGCGTCATCGGCGGCCTCGGCGGCTTCGTGTGCCCCATCCTGTTCGGCTATCTGCTCGATTGGACGGGGCTCTGGACCAGCTGCTGGATGCTGATGCTTGCCCTGTCGGTGGCGTGTCTGTGGTGGATGATGCGCACCGTGCGCCTCCTCGAGCAGAAGGCCGCACCGGAGGTGGCACAGATCTTCGAGCAGAAACCCGAGCCGGTGGCGGCCAACGGTTCGTGACACCAGCGAAGGACGTGGAGGCGACATGACGACGATGACTGCTCCCAAAGGCGCTCCGACGAGCGGGCTCGCCGGTTGGCTGTCAACCTGGGCGCCCGAGGACGCGCGCTTCTGGCGCACCGAGGGCAGCAAGCGCGCCTGGTCGACGCTGCTGCTCACCACCTTCTCGCTGACGGCGTCGTTCGCCACCTGGTTCGTCTTCAGCGCGGTCGCGGTGCGCCTGCCGAACATCGGCTTCAAGTTCGACACCATGCAGCTGTTCTGGCTGACCGCCATGCCTGGGCTGTCGGGCGGCACGCTGCGCCTGGTGCACACCTTCTTGGTGCCCATCTACGGCACGCGCCTCACCGTCACGACGGCGACCTTCCTCAAGATCTTCCCGATGCTCTGGCTCGGCTTCGCGGTGCAAAACCCGGAGACGCCGTACTTGAGCTTCCTGATCATCGCCTTCCTTTGCGGCATGGGGGGCGGCGACTTCTCGTCCTTCATGCCGTCGACGTCGATGTTCTTCCCCAAGCGCCTGCAGGGCACCGCGCTCGGCCTGCAAGCGGGCGTCGGCAACCTCGGCGTCAGCATCGTGCAGTTCGTCACCCCGTGGATCATCGGCTTCCCGCTGCTGTCGGCGTTCGGCGGCGCGCAGACCTTCACCAAGGGCGAGGTGCACAAGGACATCTGGCTGCAGAACGCCGCTTTCTGGTACGTGCCGTACCTCGCGCTTGCGGGCGTGCTCTGCTTCATGTTCCTGCGCAGCGTGCCGGGCAAGAAGCCGGCAGTCGGCGACATGCTGAAGAGCATGGTGAACGACAAGCACGTCTGGTTCTGCGTCGTCACCTACGTCATGACCTTCGGCAGCTTCTCGGGGCTGGCGGCCGCCTTCCCGCTCATGATCAAGTCGATCTATGGCGGCTTCCCCGACGCGCCCGACCCGTTGAAGTACGCCTTCCTGGGCCCGTTGGTCGGCTCGGCGGTGCGCTTCATCGGCGGCCCGCTCGCGGACAAGTACGGTGGCAGCCTGTGGACGCAGATCTCGGGCGGTGGGCTCATCGTCGGCTGTCTGGCGTTGATCTTCGGCGGCTACCTGACGCCGACCGGCATGGAGCAGTTCTCGGGTTTCGTGTGGATCATGCTGTTCCTGTTCCTGTCGGCGGGCATCGGTAACTTCGCCACCTTCCGTCAGTACCCCATCGTGTTCGCCTTCGACGCGCGCAAGGGCGCGCAAGTGCTCGGCTGGACCGGCGCCTGGGCCGCGTATGGCCCGCTGCTGTTCTCGTCGTTGATCGGCGCCTCCATCTCGTCGTTCGGCTCGGCCAAGGCCTTCTTCTGGGGCGCGTGCGCCTTCTATGTCTTCGGTAGCGCCATCAACTGGTGGTTCTACACGCGGCCCGGTGGCGAGCGCTGCGACTACGGCTCGTGGAAGGGCACCTGGTGGGACAAGGCCAAGGACAGCTGGCCCGCCAAGACCTGATCAGCGACGTCGGTCAGGACCTGAGCGGACGCACCGACGTGCTCGTGCGCTTGCGACGCGGCCCGGGCGGCGCATCGTCGCGTGCCGCGAGCTGGGCCGCGCTCCGGACGCGGCGGTGCAGCGCCAACAGCTCGGGCGAGGCTTCGGCGTCGACGTCGCCCTCGAGCAGGCGCCGGTGTTCCTCGAACGCCGCCAGCGCCTCGCGTGGCCGGCCGAGCTCGCGCAGAAGCTCCATCTGGCCCATCAGCAGGTCCTCGCGGAACGGGCTCGCGCGCAGCGCGCGTCGCCAGCACCACAACACCTTCTCGTCGTTGCCCTGGGTGCCGTGCAGGCGCGCCAGGCGCTCGAGCGCGTCGACGAAGGCCTCGCGCAGCTCGCTGCGCTCGGCGTCGCACCACTCGGCGAAGGGCTCGTCGGCGAACAGCTCGCCCCGATAGACGTCGACGGCCGACTCGAGCAGCGCCGTCGCCTCCGCGGCACCGTCATCGTCGGCGCGCAGCCCGCGGAGGAGCGCGTGGCGGAAGCGCACCAGGTCGATCTCGAGCGGGCCGCTCACGTCGAGGTAGTACAGCTCGCCGCGGTTGCGCACATACTTCCACTCGCGGTCGGTTCGGTTCGGCTCGATCACCGAGCGCAGATCGTGCACCACGCCGT
This sequence comes from Deltaproteobacteria bacterium, assembly GCA_016177705.1. GTDB lineage: Bacteria > Myxococcota > UBA727 > UBA727 > VGSZ01 > JACOUT01. Next base: position 449,328 of record JACOUT010000003.1, on the reverse strand, counting down.
GCAGGCGATTGGCGCCCTGTCGTGGATCCACCTCGGGCCAGAGCTGCTCGATGAGCACGTCGCGGTTGACGGGCGCGCCGCCGGCGAGCGCCAGCAGCTTGAGCAGCACCAGCGCCTTGCCGCGCGTGAAGCTCTCGGCTGGGATCTGCTGGCCGCGGCGCCAGACGCCGAACGGTCCGAAGCAGCGCAGCTCGAGCTCCGGCGCCGCTTGACCGCCGATGGCGACGAGCTCGCTCGTCTCCGACGTCGAGCGCAGCGACACGCCCGAGGTGCGCGTCTGCAAGCGGATGGCGAGCTGGCTCGCCATGCACAGCAGCGGCACCAGGCGCGCGTGCGTGTGCTCGGGCGCGGCGCGCCCGAAGTCGAGCACCACCAGTCCGTGCAGGCGCCCATTGGCGACGAGCGGCAGGCAGCACGGGCTGACGGCGCGGCGCGGCAGGCCGCAGCGGCATGCCTCGGGCCAGTCGCGCCGGCCGGGTTGGGTCGCCACGCCGTGCGCCGCCAACAGCGACGTGCAGGTCGCGAGCGCGCCGCTCTCGGCGTGCGCACACACGAGCGACGCTGGGCCGGTCGACACCACCTGGCTCGGGCGATCGGTGGTGGGATCGATGAGCGCGAGCGTGCCGTACTGCGCGCCCGCCACCTGGCGCATCAGGTCGAGCACCACGCGCAACTGACGGCCACCGTCGTCGAGGTCGCCGCACACCGTGTCGACGGACTGGCGCAGCGCCGCCAAGCCCGCTCGCACCGCGCTCGCCACCGGCACCGCGGCGCGCTCGAGCACGTCGAGCACGCGCTCCACCGGGAAGTCGTCGCGCCGCGACATCACGTGCAAGGAGCCGAGCACGCCGCGCGTGTCGAACAGCGGCACCGCCACCAACGAGCGGATGCCGGCGTCGACCACGGCGCGGCGCAGGTAGCGCGGATCGTCCGCCAGGTTGCCCTTGCGGCAGATGGGCTTGCCGCTCACCACCACGATGCCGGGATAGCCGAGCCCGGCCGAGAAGCGCGTGCGATCGACCAGCGCGCCGTCGTCCGGGCCGGTCCACACGCACAAGAGCGGATCGCGCCCCTCAGGCTCACACAGGAAGATCTCGCCGTCGTCGGCGCCGGTCGCGCGCACCACCACGCGCAGCGCGCGGCGCAGGCCGTCGAGCACGCCGTCGGAGAAACACGAGTCGGAGGCGACCGCCGCCGCCACCTCGCCCACGATGGCGGCCACGTTGAAGCCGCCCGCCACGTCGTCGAGCGCGAGCGCGCGGCGCACCAGCGTCACGAGCGCGTCGTTGGTGAAGGGCTTTTGCAGATAGTCACAGGCGCCGCAGCGCATCGCCTCCACGGCGGAGTCGATGGAGCCGTAGCCGCTCATCAACGCCACCTTGGTGAGCGGCCAGTGCTGGCGCGCGTGGCGCAACAGCTCGAGCCCGCTCATGGCCGGCAGCACGACGTCGCACAGCACCAGATCAAACTCGCCTTCCGGCCATTGGCGCTGGCGCAGCCACTCGAGCGCCTCTTCCGCGCTGTGCACAGCCTCGGCGACGACGCCGCACTCCTCGAGGCGCTCGACCACCACGGCGGCGACCTCGTGGTGGTCGTCGACGACCAGGACGCGCGCGCGGCGAGGCTGCGGCGGCCTCAGTGGCATCGGCTAGCCACCGATCCGGGACATGCCGATCTTGGTGATGGCGCCCTCAGTCCAGGCGTGGCCGAGCGGCTTGAGGGCGGCGGCGCTGGCGAAGCGCGCCTCCAGCAGCGCCTCGTCACGCGCACGCGCGGCGTCGCGCAGCGGCACGCTCACCTCGTAGGCGAGGCAGGGACGCAGCTCGCCGGTCGACGTCAACCGGAAGCGGCTGCACGTGTCGCAGTAGCGATCGGAGATGGGCGTGATGAAGCCGACCACGCCTTGTGAACCGGGGATGCGCCAGTAGCGCGCGGGGCCGTTGCCCGGCAGGCCGCTCGTCGACACCAGGCCGTAGTCCGCCGTCAGCCGCTGGCGCACCTTGGTGAGATCGACGTAGCGCTCGGCCAGATCCTGCGAGGCGCCCTCGCCGACCGGCATCAGCTCGAGCAGGCGCACCACCAGATCGTGATCGCGCGTCAGCTCCACCCACGAGTCGATCTCGTCGTCGTTCATGCCCTTCAAGACCAGCACGTTGATCTTGAGCGGGCGCAGGCCGGCGCCGGCGGCCTTGCGCACGCCTCGCCACACGTCGTCGAGCGAGCCGGTGCAGGTGATGGCGCGGAAGCGCTCGGGCTTGAGCGAGTCGACGCTGACGGTGAGCCGGTCGAGGCCGGCGGCGGCCAGCTGGTCGACGTGGCGCTCGAGCAGCATGCCGTTGGTGGTCATGGCCACCTCGCGCACGGTGGTCTCGCGCTTGAGCTGGGCGATCAGGTCGGGCACGCCGGCGCGCACCAAGGGCTCGCCGCCGGTGATGCGCACGCGGTTGACGCCGAGCCGGCTCGCCACGCGCACCACGCACGTGATGTCGTCGAAGGAGAGCAGCTCGTCGGGGCGCTCGAAGGCATGCAGGCCGCGCGGCAGGCAGTACTCGCAGCGCAGGTTGCAGCGATCGGTGACCGAGATGCGCAGGCTCTTGACGATGCGGCCGCAGCTATCGGCCAGCGTTGCCTCACCACCCGCGCGCCCTGTTGCGAGCTCACTACCCATCCGTGCTCCTCGGTCAGCCACCGCGGCGACGGCAATTCCTGGCTTGTGCAACCTAGCGGGTCAACGGTGTCGGCGCCGCTGACGGTGCGGCAAAAAGCCGCTCGCGGGGGCGCCGCCGCGTCCTCATGCGGCGATCGCCGTCGATCCGCGATCAGTACCGCCAGGCGACCGACAGCTCGCCATAGTGTGCGGAGGCGCTCGCCCCCTCCACCAGGTCGGCGTTGCCGCGCAGCTCGTAGGTGTAGCGCGCGCACGCCGTGACGCCGCCGAGCGCGCGATCGAAGCCCGCCGCGGTGAGGCGCGCGCCATCGAGCGTGAAGGAGGCGCCGACGCCGAGCTGTAGCGTGTGCTCGACGACGCGCTGGGTGAGGAAGCGCGTGTGCGGTTGGCCGGTCGGGTCGGCGAAGGGCGGCTGGAAGGTGGGCACGTCGCCAAGATAGCCGTCGTCCCTCACCGAGCCGTCGCGCCCGGGGATGACGTCGGCGCTCGCGTTGCCGTGGCGCAGCACGGCTACGGACCCGTCGACGTCGAGCAGGCCGCGCTCGACGTCGTCGCGCAGGCGCACCAGCGCGCGCACCAACAGGCGGTCGCTGTTCGGCGCCAGCGCCGGCCCGAGGTTCTCGCCGTCGTTGGTGTAGCTCAGGTAGTTCAGCTCGTCGTCGTCGCTGCGCACGTGCGTGTACATGTACGGCATCACCGCCGTGTAGTCGGCGGTGACGAGGCGAAAGGCCTGGTGCCAGCCGGCCGCGCCGCGCCCGACGAGCGCCGCGGGCGCGAGCGCGACGCCGAGCTGCGCCGCCAGCTTGTACTTGGTGTCGAATTGCAGGCGCGCCAGGTCGTTGAAGCTGGTGTCGTCGAGGTAGAGCACGCCCTTGAGGTCGAGGCCGGTGAACGGCGTGGCACGTGAGGTCACGCCGACCAGCGAGTTATCGGCGAAGCCCGAGAGCCCCTGGCTGTGGAAGTAGCTGACGGCCGGGATGAAGTAGAGCAGCTCGAGGCGCGGCCCGGAGACCATGGTCTCGAAGGCGCCGAGGTCGAGCCACGGGACTGGGTGAAAGTCGATGCCGTGCAGGTGCACGTGCTTGCCGGTGGCGCCGCCGCCGCCCGCATCGGTGGTGGCGGTGACCTCGTAGAGAGCCACGTGTGCGGTGAACGCCGGCTGGCGCAGCAGGAGCGAGAAGCGGCCCGCCTGCGGCGCTTGCGCGCCGACGATGATGCCGTCGTGCCAGAACGGGCCGACGCGCTGGCGGCCGAGGCCGGCGCTGAACAAGAGCGCGCCGTCGCCGTCGCCGACGCCCACCGAGCCGTAGGAGGCCTGGCGCAGCAGCAGCGTCTGGCCGGCGACGTCGAGGTCGGCGTCGTCCTCGATCAGATCCTCGCGGCTACCGCTCGCGGCGGGCAACGCCAGCCCGTCGTCCATGCGCAGCGCCATCAGCTGATAGCGCGCGGCGCCGCCGAGCCAGGGCGTCAGCATGCCTTGCAGCGTCGGGTCGATGACCACCTTGACGAACGGGCCGGCGGCGGCGCTGGTGGTGCGCTCCTCGAGGCCGAGCCGCAAGTGCAGCGGGCTGTCGATCTGGCTGAGCAGCCAGGAGGCGCGCCGTCGCTCGGCGGCGGTGGCGGCGCGGTTGCCGGCGACGTGCACGAGCAGGCGGCGCACCTGCTGCACCGGATAGGGCTGCAGCGCGGGCAGGCGCGGCAGCAAGCCCTCGGCCTCCCAGACCTCCAGCTCCGTGTAGAACGGATCGTTCGGATCGGTGACGGTCTGAGCGGACAGCGGCGGCGCGGCGGCGATCGCGCAGGCGAGGGCGAACCCCGCCGCGCGCGCGCACCTCGTCAATCGAGCACCGCGCGACCAGCCGGCTGCGCGTTGGCGCTCCACATCGCCTGTTCGCCGGCGGCGTCGCGAACCGGTCGGCGCTGCTCACGTCGCACGTCCGATAGCGCCACGTGAAGCGAGCGCAGCGCGCGCTTGCGCGCGGCGTGCATGGGCGCCGTGGTCGGTCGATCGCTCCACAGCACCTCGAGCTCACCGACGGCGTCGCGCCGGCCGATGGGCAGACGCAGCACGGAGCGCCCGCGCCGACGGTCGGCGGGCTCGTTGCCCTTCCGCCAGGCGAGCACGCGCGGCGCCTCGCTGTCGTCCTTCACCTCGAGGCGCGCCTCGTCGCAGCCGAGCGTGGGCAGCACGGCCTCGACTTCGCGCCAGGCGCTGTCGAGGTTGGGCGCCGTGCGCACCTGCGACGCCACCGCGCGCGCGCGCACCACCAGCTTCTTGCCCGCCATGGGGGTGACGCCGAACAGGCCGACCTTGCGCACCAACAGTGCGGCGACGGCGACGGCGGCCAGCACGGCGGCGCCGCGGCGCAGCGGGTTGTCGTCGAGCAGCTCGAGCGCGGCCAGGCCGAAGGCGCCGGCGACGCCCCACAGCGTCAGCACCGCGCCGCGGTGCGACAGGCCGAGCGCCATCAAGCGGTGGTGCAGGTGCTCGCGATCGGGCGAAAACGGGTTTTGGCCGCGCGCCACGCGCCGCACGATGCACAGCGTGGTGTCGATCAGCGGCACCGCGAGCGCGAACAGCGGGATCAGGGTGACGGCGAGCGCGGCGTTGGCCTTCTGGTGCGTCCACAACGACGCCACCGCCAAGACGAAGCCGAGGAACAACGAGCCCGAGTCGCCGAGGAAGATGCGCGCCGGGTTGAAGTTGAACACCAGAAAGCCGACCAGCGAGCCGGCGAGCGCCACCATCAGCACGCACAGCAACACCTGGTCGCTCGCGAGCGCGACGCCGAACAGCACCAGCGTGGCGGCGAGCGCGATGCCCGACGCGAGGCCGTCGAGGCCGTCGATCAGGTTGACCGCGTTCACCACGCCGACGATCCACAGCACCGTCACCGGCAGCGACGCCAGCCCGAGGTCGAACGAGAAGCCGATCGAGCCACCGACGTGCTCGACGCGGAAGCCCACGAACCACATGGCGGCGGCGACCACCAGCTGCACGACCAGCTTCTGGCGCGCGTCGGTGCCAAAGAGGTCGTCGAAGATGCCGAGGCCGGCGATGGCGAGCGCGCCGCCGATGAAGCCGAGCGCGAGCGGCAGGTCGGCGTAGACAGCGGCGGCGACGAGGTTGTCGTAGAAGGCCAGCGCCGCGATGGGCGCCAGGAACGCCGCCGCCACGGCGATGCCGCCGAGGCGAGGTACCGCGCGGCCGTGCAGCTTGCGCACGAGGTCGGGCTGGTCGAGCAGCCGGCGGCGGTGGGCGAGGTGCGCGACCAGCGGGGTGAGCACCGAGGCCACCACGGCGGCCATCACGAAGGCGACGGCGTAGGTCAGCACGTAGGCCTCCCGACGACAAACACCCACATCCCGTCGTCGGGGTTACTGGGAACGCGCCCCTGCGCGTCCGTCGTCGTGTCTCGCTGGCCCACGCGAGCCTCCAGGAAAGCCCTACCGTATGACTCCGTGCGGCAATGCCGGCGGAGCGCCCGGAAGAATGCCTGACAGATCGCTCTTGCGCCAGTCTGTTTCCAAAGTCCTCGTTCCAGGGGGGTTTCGCGAGGCCAAACGCCATCCCCGGCGCCTCTCCTTGTGTGAGACGGCACAGCCACACCACCGCGATCGCGGAACCGGCAGCCGCGCGCAGCCGGCCGAGAACTGGACAGGCGGAGGTGGCGTGCTACTGCCTTGCGGGTCGTCGTCGTCGACGCCGCCGCGATCGCGCCCCTGGGAGCGCCGCGGCACAGGAAGCCTGGCCATGACGCACCACCTCCGGACCCCGTTGGCGCTGGCGCTCCTCGCCGCGCTCACGCCGCGTCCGGCCGACGCCCAGGCGCCGCCCGACGAGGTCAACGCCGAGGCCGCCGCACGTGCCGCGTGGATGGACGAGGAGGGTAACCTCTTCGATGACAACGGCTTTCCCATCGAGGAGGGCGAGGCGGTCCCGCCCGAGGAGGGCCTGCAGCCCGTGCCGCGCCGCGGCACCGGCCAAGAGGGTGGCGAACGGCAGCGGCTGCGCCCGCGGGTCACAACACCCAAGAAGAAGCCGCCGAAGCCCCTCGAGCCGACCAGCTTCCAACAATTCGTCCGCGCCAACACCGGCAAGCTGCTGCCGCAGTACGGCTTCTCCGCGTTCGATGGCAGCTCCGACTTCGCGCCCCCACGCACCGCGCCCGCGCCCACCGACTATACGATCGGGCCGGGCGACGAGATCCTGCTGAGCGCGACCGGGGTGGTCGACCTCAACCTGCGCTTGCCGGTCGACCGCGGCGGGCGCATCACGCTGCCGAAGGTGGGCGCCGTGTCGGTGGCCGGCGTGCGCGCCGCCGAGCTCGAGAGCTTCCTCGAGCGGCAGCTCGCCAAGAGCTTCCGCAACTTCCGCCTGTCGGCGACCCTCGGCGCGCTGCGCTCCATCGACATCTACGTCGTGGGCGAGGCGCGCACGCCGGGACGGCACACCGTCTCGAGCCTGGCCAGCTTCGTCAACGCGATCTTCCTGACCGCCGGCCCGAACGGCAACGGCGGCGTGCGGCACATCGCGCTGGTGCGCGAGGGCAAGAACGTCGCCGAGATCGACCTCTACCAGTTCCTCACGGCCGGCACCGCTCCTGGCGACGTGCGGCTGTTGCCGGGTGACACCATCGTCTATCCACGCGCGGGCGCGCGCGTGGCGCTGCTCGGCGAGGTCAACAGCGCCGGCGTGTTCGAGCTCGCGGTCGACGGCGAGAGCATCGGCGACCTGCTGCGCCTCGCCGGCGGCGTGCCGGTCACCGCCACGCGCCGGCGCGCCAGCGTCGAGCGCATCGACCCGGCGGCGTCGATCGCGCGCAGCGTCGAGAGCGTGGCGCTCGATGACGCAGGCATCGGCCGGGCGCTGCAGGACGGCGACATCATCACGCTGTTGCCCATCAGCCCCGAGTTCAAGAACGCCGTCACCTTGCGCGGCAACGTCGCGACGCCGCTGCGCTACGCGTTTCAGGCCGGCATGCGCATCCGTGACCTGATCCCCGACCGAGACGCGCTCATCAACCCGGACTACTACAAGAAGAAGAACCTGCTGGTGCAGTTCGACGACACGCCCGCGCCCAAGCCGAGGAAGCAGGGAGAGGAGCCGCCACCGCCGGCCCCCAAGAAGACGCAGCAAACGGTCGACGTCGAGAGCGCGCGCCACGAGGTGCATGAGATGCTCGACAAGGTGAACTGGGCATACGCGGTGGTCGAGCGCCTCAACAAGGCGACGCTCACCACCGACTTGTTGCCGTTTCACCTCGGCAAGGCCGTGCTCGAGGGCGACCCGACCCACAACCTGGCGCTGCAGCCGGGAGACATCGTCACCGTCTTCAGCGAGAAGGACCTGGCGGTGCCGCAGGCGAGCGTCACGCGCCTGGTGCGGGTCGAGGGGGAGGTGCGCGCGCCCGGCGTCTACCAGCTCCGTCCGGGGGAGACCTTGCCGATGCTGCTCGAGCGCGTCGGCGGCACCACCGAGCAGGCCTACCTGTACGGCCTCGCGCTCAAGCGCGACAGCGTGCGCCGGGCGCAAGCGGCTACGCTCGACCGTGTGGTGCGACAGCTCGACGCCGAATTGCGGGCCAGCATCGCCGAGCGGCAAGCGAACCTGTCGGCCAGCGGCGACCCCGCGCAGGTGGCTGCCTTCCAACAGCAGCTCCAACAGCAGGAGAAACAGGCGCGCGAGCGATTGGACCTGCTGCGCGCCGCCGTGCCCGACGGGCGCGTCGCCCTCGAGCTCGACCCCGAGCAGCCGGCGCTGCCGGCGCTGGCCCTCGAGGACGGTGACGCCATCCTGGTGCCGAGCCGCCCCTCGTTCGTCACCGTGGTCGGCTCGGTCCACAACGAGAACGGCCTGGTGTGGAAGAAGGGCCGCACGGTCGGCGACTACCTGGCGGCGGCCGGCTCGGCGCCGAACGCTGACCTCGACAACCTGTACGTGCTGCGCGCCGACGGCAGCGTCCGCTCGCGCGACCGCGGGCTGTTCGCCTGGATGCCGGCGCAGAACCACGGGCTCGAGCTAGAGCCCGGCGACGTCGTCATCGTGCCCGAGCGCCTCGACCTCGAGAGCGGCTACACCATGGTGGTGCGCGGTCTGCGAGACTGGACGCAGATCCTCGCCAACATGGGGATCGCGGTCGCGACCGTCGCGCTGCTCTATCGTTGACCCCGCTGGTGAGGATCACCCCTGCACAACGCGCCCGCCCCTGCAGCTCGTGAGCTCGACCTGGTCGAGCTCTGGCGCCTGCTGCGCCCGCATTGGCGCGCGCTGCTCGTCATCCCCGTGCTGGTGGGTATCGCCACCTTCTGCGTGACCTTCGTGGTGCCGCCCACCTTCACTGCTTCCACGACGGTCATGCCGCCGGCGCAGAGCGCCTCGTCCTCGGCGCTGACCGCGCTCACCGGTCAGCTCGGCGCGCTCGGCGGGCTCGCCGGGGCGACCGGCGCGCTCAAGAACCCGTCGGACCAGTACGTCGCCTTCCTCAAGAGCCGCAACGTCGTCGACAAGGTGATCGCGCGTTTCGATCTGAAGAACGTCTACGACGAGGAGCTGGTCGCCGACGCCCGCGAGGAGCTGTTCACGAACCTACGGGTCACCGCCGGCAAGAAGGACAACCTGATCGTGCTCGAGGTCGACGACCACGACCCGCAGCGCGCCGCCGACCTGGCCAACGCGTTCGTCGACGAGCTGCGACGGGTCAACGCCGAGCTGGCGGTGGGCGAGGCTTCGCAGCGCCGGCTGTTCTTCGAGGAGCAGCTCAAGACCGCCCGCCTTGCGCTCACCGACGCCGAGGAGGCGCTCAACGCCTCCGGCGTGTCGACGAGCACGCTCAACACGGCGCCGCAGGCGGCGGTCGCGGCCGTCGCCAAGCTGAAGGCGAGCATCACCGCGCAGGAGGTGAAGATCGCCTCGCTGCAGGGCTTCGTCACCGAGGAGAACCCCGACTTGCGTCAGGCCCGCCTGGAGCTGGCGGCGCTGCGCGCACAGTTGTCGCGCAGCGAGGAGGGCAACCCCGAGGGGACCCGCTCGAAGTACACGGAGAAGTATCGGGCCTTCAAGTACCAGGAGATGCTGTTCGAGCTCATCGCCAAGCAGTACGAGCTGGCGCGTCTCGACGAGGCGCGCGAGGGCAGCCTGATCCAGGTGGTCGACGTCGCCACCGTGCCCGAACGCAAGAGCAAGCCCAAGCGCACCGTCATCGCCGGCGGCGCTGCGCTCGCCGGCGCCGTGCTGGCGGTGCTCGCCGTGCTCGCGCGCGCGCGCTTCGGCGCGGCGAGTGGGACGGCCGCGTGAAGATCGGCGCGGGCAAGGTCCTGGTCACCGGCGCCGACGGCTTCATCGGCTCGCACCTGGTCGAGCACCTGGTGGCCCTCGGTGCCGACGTGCGCGCCTTCGTCTTCTACAACAGCTTCAACTCCTGGGGCTGGCTCGACACCGCCGACGAGCACACCAAGAAGAGCATCGAGGTGGTGGCCGGCGACGTGCGTGACCCCTACGGCGTGAAGAACGCCGTCAAGGGCTGCGACGTGGTGCTGCACCTGGCGGCGCTGATCGCCATCCCGTTTTCGTACCACTCGCCTGACAGCTACGTGGACACCAACATCAAGGGCACGCTCAACGTGCTGCAGGCGGCGCGCGAGCTCGGCGTGGCGCGCGTGGTGCACACCTCGACGAGCGAGGTGTACGGCACCGCGCGCTTCGTCCCCATCACCGAGGACCACCCGCTGCAGGGACAATCGCCCTACGCCGCGAGCAAGACCGGCGCCGATCAGCTCGCGCTGAGCTTCCAGCTCTCCTTCGGCACGCCCGTCGCCATCATCCGGCCCTTCAACACCTACGGGCCGCGCCAGTCGGCGCGCGCGGTGCTGCCGACCATCATCACCCAGATCGCGGCCGGCGCCTCGCAGGTGAAGCTCGGCGCGCTCACCCCCACGCGCGACTTCAACTACGTGCATGACACCTGCCGCGGCTTCGTCGCGGTCGCCGAGAGCGATCAGGCGGTGGGTCGTGTCGTCAACATCGGCAGCAACTTCGAGGTCGCCATCGGCGATGCCGCACGCACCATCGCCGAGCTGATGGGGAAGGACGTCGAGCTGGTCAGCGACGAGCAGCGGCTGCGCCCGCACGGCAGCGAGGTCGAGCGGCTCTGGGCCGACAATACGCGCGCCCGCGAGCTGTGCGGCTTCACGCCGGCGTACGCCGGGCTCGATGGCTTTCGCCGCGGCCTGCGCGCGACCATCGACTGGTTCTCCGAACCGGCCAACCTGGCTCGCTACAAGGCCGGCACGTACAACCTCTGACGCGCGCCGGGGCTGGCTCTTGCGTGGCCGTGCGCTAGCGTGCAGGCGGCGAGGATCCCACCATGCACCAGTCCTTCCACCCCATCACCGGCCGCAAGGTCCGTCTCGGCCTCGCGGGTTGCGGCCGCATCGCGCAGAACCACTTCGAGGCGATCAAGGCGCACGGCGCGCGCGCCGAGCTGACCGACGTCTGTGACATCGACAGCGCGGCGCTCGAGGCCGCCGTGAAGAAGACCGGCGCGCGCGGCCACCATAGCTTCACCGAGCTGCTGCAGGCGGGCAGCGCCGACTGCGTCGTGCTGTCGACGCCGTCGGGCCTGCACCCCGCACAGGCGATGGAGGCGGCGCGCGCCGGTAAGCACGTCATCACCGAGAAGCCGATGGCGACGCGCTGGCAGGACGGCCTCGCCATGGTGCGCGCGTGCGACGACGCAGGCGTGCGCCTGTTCGTCGTCAAGCAGAACCGCCGCAATCGCACGCTGCAATTGCTCAAGCATGCCGTCGACGCGGGGCGCTTCGGCCGCATCTACATGGTCAACGTCAACGTCTTCTGGACGCGACCGCAGGAGTACTACGACAGCTCCGCGTGGCGCGGCACCTGGGAGTTCGACGGCGGCGCCTTCATGAACCAGGCGAGCCATTACGTTGATCTGCTCGATTGGATCGTGGGCCCGGTGGAGAGCGTGATGGCCTACACCGGGACGTTGGCGCGCAACATCGAGGTGGAAGACACCGGCGTGGCCGCGCTCAAGTGGCGTAACGGCGCCATGGGCTCGATCAACGTCACCATGCTCACCTGGCCCAAGAACCTCGAGGGCTCGATCACCATCCTCGGCGAGACGGGCTCGGCGCGCATCGGCGGCCTGGCCGTCAACGAGATCCAGCACTGGCAGTTCGCCACGCCCCACCCGATGGACGCGCAGCGCGACCAGGCCAGCTATCAGACCACGTCGGTCTACGGCTTCGGTCACCCGCTGTACTACGACAACGTGCTGTCCACGCTGCGCGGCGAGGCCGAGCCGGAGACCGACGGGCGCGAGGGCCTCAAGTCGCTCGAGCTGCTGATCGCGATGTACCTGTCGGCGCGCGACGGCAAACGCGTGAGCCTGCCGCTCTCCTATTGAGGAGGCGCTAGCGGCCTGCGGCCACGTCGACGCGTGGGGTCGGGCCGTCGGTGATGCGCCGGGCCAGCACGCGGTAGTCGAGCAACCGCTCAGCCACGCGTTGTGACCGCGCCGACAGGGTCGGCAGGCGCTCGGGCTGGTCGCGGATCTGCGCAAACACGCGGGTCAGCTCACTCGGGTCGGCGATCAGCCACCCGTTGTCGACGAAGAACGGGCGGTGGCTCGGCACGTCGTGCAGCACGACGGCGCAGCGCGCACACAGGCTCATCTGCATGGTGGCCGACTGGGTGCCGGGTTGAACGTACACGTCCGCGGCGCACAACAGATCCTTCAGCTCCTCGCTGGACTTCCAGCCGAGGAAGGAGACGCGTCGGTCGGCAGCGATGGCGGCGCGCGCTCGCTCCTCGATGTCGTGGGCGAGCGAGCCCACCACCGCGAAGCGCAGGTGCTCTCCGGGTGTGCGGGCGAAGGCATCGAGGCTCTCGAGCAGCCTCTTGGCGCCGTCCATCTTGCCGCTCTGTAGCAGGAGCGTGGTGCGCTCATCGAGGTCGCACGCGCGTCGACCACGCGCGCGCCGCTCGAGGTACTCATCGTCGGCATAGATCACACCGCCGAGCGGGAAGAACTCGAGCATGGGGCGCGGCACGCCGTACATCTGCTCGACAAAGTCCATGGTCTCGATCGAGATGCACAGCACCTTGTCGATGTCGGGCAGCGATGCGCGGAGGATCGGGCCGTAGTAGCCACGGTGCAGCCCGTACTCGGCGAGAAACGAGCGAGCGCTGTTGTTGCGGTCTTCGTGACTGTCGACGAGCAGGTGCACGCCCGGGTGCGCGCGGCGGTAGCGCGCGGCAGTGAGCAGCTCGAAGCCGCACAAGCCATGAAACAGCATCACGTCGGGCTTGAAGTCGTCGAGCAGGCGGTGCACGCCAGGGTGAAGTCGCAGCTTCTTGCTGAGGGCGTGCGGGCCGAGCTTGCGGTAGGGCAGGCGCACCACGGGCGCCCCGTCGGTGCCGAGGTAGCGGCCGGGCGACACGTAGGTCAGCGTTCGATCGGTGCCAAAGGTCTCGGTGGAGGCGATCACCAGCACGTCGTGCCCATCGTTGACGTGCTGGCGGACCAGCTCGTTCTCCTGGTAGCCGTAGCCATCGATGTAGAAGCACGACAGGCAGAGGTGGGCGATCCTCAAAGGTAGCCCTCCTGCTTCAGCAGGCGTTCGGGCTCGGTAAACAGCGGGGCGAGGCGGCGCAGCTCCTCGTCGGGCAGCTTCCACCACGCCATCTTCAGCAGCGCCTCCGCGACCTGCGGCGCAAAGCGCTGCCGAACGGTGCGCGCGGGGTTGCCGGCCACGACGGCGTACGGCTCGACGTCCTTGGTGACGACGGCGCCCATGCCGATGACCGCGCCGGGTCCGATGGTGATGCCGCCCTTGAGGAGGGCTGCCTCGCCGATCCAGACGTCGGCGCCGATGACCGTCTTGACCCGAGGATCGTAGGGGTGCCGCGCGAGCTTGGTCCTGACGCTGTCGCGGTGTGACAGGAACACCGGGCTGGTCGAGACGTACTCCATGGGGTGGCGCGCGCCGCCGGCACTGACGCGGTTGGCGATCGACACGAAGGGGCCGACGTCGCAGTCGACCAGCGTGCAGTCGTAGCCGCAGAAGGAGTGACGCGCGAACACGCATCGCACCACGGTGCTGCCCGACTCCACCTTCGAGGAGGGGTCGATGCGGCTGTCGGCGACGGCGCTGCCGCGAGACTTCTTGAGGAGACGCGAGACGAGGTACTGCGGGCCGAGCAAGGCGACTCCCCGGGGCAATCGTGGGCCCTTAGCATTCCACCGAGGAAAAGTCCGCCGTCGGTGCGGGCTGCAGCATGAGCCGTCGCCCCGTGGCTGGACCCACTCGATCGCTGTGCTAGCAGTCGGCCCATGGCGACCACAATCCACCCGACCGCGATCGTCGACGAAGGTGCCACGCTCGGTGACGACTGTCGCGTGTGGCACTGGGTGCACATCTCGGCCGGCGCCCGCATCGGCGCGCGCTGCTCGTTCGGCCAGGGCGTGTTCGTGGGCAACGACGTCACCATCGGCGACAACGTCAAGATCCAGAACCACGTGTCGGTGTACGACGCCGTCCACCTCGAGGCGGACGTCTTCTGCGGCCCGAGCATGGTGTTCACCAACGTCTACAACCCGCGCAGCGCCATCCCGCGCAAGGGCGAGTACCGAGAGACCATGGTGAAGCGCGGCGCCACGCTCGGCGCCAACTGCACCATCGTCTGCGGCCTCACCATCGGGCGCTACGCGTTCGTCGGCGCTGGGGCGGTAGTGCAGCGCGACGTGCCGGACTTCGCCTTGATGCTCGGCGTGCCGGCACGCCAGCGCGGCTGGATGAGCCGCTTCGGTGAACGGCTGGAGCTGCCGCTCACCGGTCACGCCGACGCAGTGTGTCCGCACACCGGCGATCGCTACCGGTTGGCAGGCGAGCGGCTCACCCTGATCGAGCCGGGCCCGTGATCATGCGGGTCGCGTGGCTCGTCGCCGGCTGCCTGCTCTTGTGGCCGACGCTCACGTGCACCGGCCGCGCGCCCTCGGCGGCGCCCGCCTCGCCATCGGCGCAGACGTTCGCGCTGCCTCGCACGGTCGAGGTCGACCTGGCGCCGTACGATTCGGTTGCGTCCGCGCTCGCGGACGCGGACCTTATCGATTGGCGCGCCGACCTCGATCGTGCTGCCGCCATCACTCTCGCCACGGCGGCGCTCGAGCTACAGGAGCACCTGCGCCGAGCCGGCATCGACGTGCAGGTAGCCGTCAACCAGCCGAGCGAAGGCCCGGCGATCGCGCTCGTGCTCGACGAGCAGGGCATCACGACGAGTGCCGGCGCGCGCATCGACCATGAGCCGCTGGGCGCGCAGGGCTACGCCATCACGCCGGACGACGGACGCGTGTGGGTGAGCGCGCCGTCGCGGGTAGGCGTCTTGTACGGCAGCTTTCGCTTGCTCGAGGCGCTCGGCTTCGACTGGCCGTCACCCGATCACGCGGTGGTGCCGTCGCTCTCCGGCGAGCGCCTCGTCGAGTGGCCCGCGGTGCGCGAGCTGCCGAACGTGGCGCGTCGCGGATTCTGGATCTACGGCGATCAGCTCCTCGACGACGAGTACGTCTGGTGGATGGCGCGCAATCGCCTGAACGTCGGCGGCCGTGCGCGCCCGGCGCTCGGCGCGCGTCTGGGCGTTCTGTGCTGGCAGGGCGGCCACGAGCTAGTGCAACAGGAGTTTTCGCGGCCGGGGCTGTTCGACGAGCACCCCGACTGGTTCGCCCTCATCGACGGAACGCGTCGACCCATCGAAGCGACCGGGGCGTATTTCAACCCGGCGTTCGGCGTCCCGGGCGCCGCAGCCTATTTCGCCGAGCGCATGCTGGAGCGCTTGGTGGACGGCGACCTCGCCGACGTCGACGTGCTCAACATCTGGCCGGCCGACGACCGCTTCAACGCCTTCGATCAGAGTGAGCGCGCCCGCCAGGTCGGCAATGAGACCGACAACCTGCTGCACCTTTACGTCGTGCTCTGTCGCGCGCTGCGCGAGGCCTGGCGCGAGGGGCGGCTGAACCGACCGGTGACCGTGGCGGGCATCTCGTATTTCCTGACCATGCAGCCGCCGACCAATGAGGCGCTCATCGACGAGCTGGCGACCGCTGACTACCTGCACGTCTTCTATCCGATCGAACGCGATTGGTCGGGGGCGATCGACGAGGCGCTGGCGGACCGCGACAAGAACCGCGAGCTGCTCGCCGCGCTCGAGGAGTGGCGCGCGCGCGCGCCCTTCTCGTTCGGCGTCGTCGAGTACTACAACGTCTCCACGTTCGGCGCCGTCGCGCTCACCCACGCGCAGCACCTGGCGCACGACTACGAGGTACTGACCGCCGGCCGCAGCGGGCTGTTCGCCTGGATGCACCCGCTCGCCGACAACCCTGGCCCGCGCGGCCTGACCAACGCGCTCGTGGCCAAGCTCGCCTGGCGCAACCTCGAGGGCCGCCCGCACGCCGCCGCCGAGCACATCACCGGCGAGTGGTTCACCGAGCGCTTCGGTGAGGTCGGCAGCGCCTGGCGCGAGGTCCATGAGCTGATGGCCAGCTCGGTCGACAACGCCCAGCAACTGTTCGGCATCGACTCCCTCTCGTGGGTGGTGTTGCAGGAGCAACTATGGGCCGAGCCGCCGTATACGCGCGCACAGGCCGACGCGTTCATCGAGCGCTACCGCGTCGGGGGCGTGCAGCTCTTGCCGGGCGGCTACTCGGCGCGCGCCGGTTTCCGCTCGACGTTCCGCGGGCTCGACGACTCGATCGCGCTGTTGCAGCAGGCGGAACGACGCTGGCTCGAGGTCGTCGGCCAGGTCGCCGACGAATCGGTCGGTGCGCGCCTGGCGCACGACCTCGAGTGGTTCATCGCCACCGCGGCCCGCTACCGGCTGCTGGCGGCGGCCTGTGACGTGCTGCTCGCGGTCGATGAGGGAGGGCGGCAGGACGCGCGCGCGCGCATGGAGCGCGAGCTCGCGTTGCTCACGGAGTCGGCCGTGCTCGACGACACCATCTCGCCCGTCGATCAGCGGGCCTTCCTCGAGCAGTACCGAACCCTGCTTGGCGCGCCGTGACGTCCGCGATAGCAGGCGCGCGATGACCGCTATCTCAGACAAGCCGCTCGAGTTCATCGACCTGAAGGCGCAGTACGCCGCGCTGCACGACGCAATTCATCAGCGTATCGAGCGCGTGCTCGCCCACGGCAAGTTCATCCTCGGCCCCGAGGTGCAAGAGCTCGAGGGCAAGCTCGCGGCCTTCACCGGGGCCAAGCACTGCATCACCGTGGCGAGCGGCACGGAGGCGCTGCTCATCGCGCTGATGGCCCTCGACCTCAAGCCCGGTGACGAGGTCATCACCACGCCGTTCACCTTCGCGGCCACGGCCGAGGTCATCGTGCTGCTCGGCGGCACGCCGGTCTTCGTCGACATCGAGCCCGACACGTGCAACCTCGATGCCTCCCGGATCGAGCAGAAGATCACCGCGCGCACGCGCGCCATCTTGCCGGTCTCGCTCTATGGCCAATGCGCCGACATGGCCGCCATCAACGCCGTGGCGGCGCGCCACGGCGGCATCGCCGTCATCGAGGACGCCGCGCAGAGCTTCGGCGCGACCCTGCAAGGCAAGCGGAGCTGCAACCTCTCCACGTTGGCGTGCACGAGCTTCTTCCCGAGCAAGCCGCTTGGCTGCTACGGCGACGGCGGCGCCATCTTCACCAGCGATGATCGACTCGCGCAGGCGTGCCGCGAGATCCGGGTACACGGGCAGAGCGGCCGTTACCATCACACGCGCGTCGGCGTCGGCGGGCGCATGGATACCCTGCAGTGCGCCGTGGTGCTCGCCAAGCTCGAGCGCTTCCCGTGGGAGCTCGAGCGTCGGCACCAGCTCGGTCGCCGCTACGCGGAGCAGCTCGCGGCAACACCCGGGCTCACGCTGCTCGCGGTGCGCCCCGACCGCGACTGCGTGTGGGCGCAGTACACCATCCAGGTGGACGCACGCGCCGCGTTCGTCGAGGCGCTCGCCAGCCGCGGCGTCCCCACCGCGGTGCACTATCCCAAGCCGCTGCACCTGCAGCCTGCGTACGCGGCATGGGATCGCCCGGACGCGCACCCGCACAGCCTGCGCGCCGCGGAGCGCGTCGTCAGCCTGCCCATGAGCGCCGACCTGAGCGACGCGCAGCAGGCGCGCGTCGTCGACGCGGTGCGCGCGGCACTTTCGCGCTGATCGGCAAATCACCTGGTAGTGTCGGGCGCAGACGCCGACCATGTCCCGGTTCACCAAGAACATCGCGCAGCTCGTCGGCGGCAACGCCGCGAGCCAGGTCGTGGTCTTCGGCGCCACACCGTTGCTGACACGCCTGTTCTCCCCCGAGGATTTCGGCGTCTACGCCGTGTTCTCGGGCAGCAACGCCGTGCTGGCGGCGCTGTTCACGCTCAAATACGACCTCGCCATCTTGTTGCCGAAGGAGGACGTCGAAGCGCGCGGCATCACCCGCCTCATGCTGTACGTCGCGGCGACCCTCGCAGGCGCGGTGGCGCTCGGCCTGGTCGCCTGGGGAGCGGCGCTGCACGCGCTGCCGCCCTGGCAGTACCTGTTCTTGCCGGCCAGCGGCCTGCTCGCCGCATTGGTCGCCGCCTTTCAGCAGTGGTCGGCGCGCGCCGCCGACTACCGTCGGTACTCGAAGAGCTTGTTGGTGGCCGCGCTCGTCATGGCGACGACGAGCTGTGCCTTGGGGGTCGCGCTGCCGGTCACCGCGGCCGGCTTGCCGCTCGGCTTCGTGCTCGGCCAGGCGGCAGCGGTCGCCTATCTCTGGCTGGCCGTGCGCCCGCGGCTCGTGGCACCGCACGTCGAGGATCTGCGTGGCGTGGCCGGCGACTACCGCCGCTTCCCGTTGTTCGTGCTGCCGAGCGCGCTGCTCGCGCTGTTGGCCACCAGCGTGCCGCCGTGGCTGGTCGAACGCATGTTCTCGCTGCATGACGCGGGTCAGTACGCCCTCGCGGCGCGCATGCTGATCACCCCGAGCGCGCTCGTGGGCTTCGCCATCGCCGAGGCGTTCCGGGCCGAGCTGATGGCGAGGCTGCACCGGAGGGAAGCGGTGACGCGCTGGGTGCTCGCGACGCTGGGCAAGAGCGTCGTGGTGGCGACGATCGCGCTGGCGGCGCTGGCGGCGGTCGCTCCCTACGCCTTCGGGCTCGTGTTCGGCGAGGCCTTTCGGCCCGCCGGCGAGCTGCTGCTGCTGCTCGCGCCGGCAGCGCTCGCACAGTTCGTGCTGTTGCCGATGTCGTTCGTGTTCGTGGCCACCGACCACGTGCGACTCGGCACGGCTGCGCAAGCGCTCGGCTCGCTGCTGCCGCTCGCGCTGCTCGCCGCGGGCGGGCACGCCGGCAGCCTCACCCAGGCGTTCACCGGATATTCCGCCGGAAGCGTGGCCGCCGCAGGCGCGGTCGTGCTGCTCGTCTGGCGGACGTGCCGCGCCGCGGATCGGACGAGGCACTATGCCCCTTAGGGCGCTGGTCGCCGCCGTCATCTATGCCGCGTCATTCCTCGCGGCGTATCGCTATTATGTTCACCCGACGTTCGACTACACCCACTATGAGTTTCGCGGCGACCGACCGCTTGCGACGCTGACGGGCTTCCTGCTCGCCGTGCTGCCGGCGCTCGCGTCGCGCGCGCGCGCCGCAGGCAAGGCGCCGGCGATGGTGGGCGCCGCCTTGATCTACGCCGTCTGCTACGTGCCGACCGAGCTGATGTTGGTGCACATGATCGAGCACGACGACGGCGACGTGTTCGCGCTGCAGCTCGTGCTCGCGCTCTGCATGACCGCCGTCTTCCTGGCTGCGCGCACCGGCTATCGAGGGGAGGGCCCCAATGACGGTGGCCGCCTCGCCTCGACCGTGGCGGCCGCGACGGTCGCCGGCACGGCGGCACTGTTCGTCACCTTCCGTGATCACCTGCGCATCGTCTCCTTCGCCGACGTCTATGACCTGCGGGGCGAGACCGCCGACATCGGCGCGGGCATGGGCATCGGCTACCTCTCGATGTGGCTGCCCTATGCGTTCGTGCCGTACCTGTTGGCGCGCTGGCTGCTCGACCGCACACGCACCGGGAGCCTGGCAATCGCGCTGGTCGGTTGCCTGCTGATGTACGCGTCGACGGGCTCGAAGGCGGCGTTGTTGCTGCCGCTCATCCTGATCGGCCTGAACGCGGTCCTCACCTCGCGCTGGGATGCCGCGAGCGCCATCCTCGGCTCGCTCACCGTGGTGGTCGTGCTGATCGTCGCGCTCTTTCCCGACGAGGGTGCCTTGATGTGGATCAAGTCCATCCTGCTGATGCGCATCTTCGCGACGTCCGGCTGGACGTTCGCGACGTACTATGATTATTTCGAGAATAACGGCTACACCTACTATACACATATCGGCCCCATCAATGCCGTGACCGGCGCCTATCCGTACGGCGAGTACTCGATGGGTCAGTTGATCGGCGTCGAGTACAACGGCACCGACGAGGTCAACTACAACGCGGGCTTCTGGGCGAGCGACGGCGTCGGTGCGCTCGGCCTGGCCGGCCTGCCCCTGGTCACGGTCGCGCTCTGCCTGGTGCTGTGGACCATCAACCGCTTTGCCTCCGGCTACTCGTCGCGCTTCGTCACGCTGTGGCTGTGCGGCTTCTGGCTCGCGCTGCTCAACGTGCCGCTCACGACGGCGCTCTTGTCCGGCGGCGGCCTGCTGGTGCTGTTCGGCCTCTGGGCGGCCCGCGGGCCACCCCCACCGCCCCAGGAGACGCTCGAAAAGCGCCGCCAGGACGGCTAGAACGGCCGCCGCACCATGCGTAGCCCGGCGACGACCTCCCGCCCTCACCAGCTCTGTGTCCGCTGCGTGATGGACACGTCCGACGACAAGATCGTCTTCGACGCGCGCGGCCAGTGCGACTACTGCAGGAACTTCGACGACAACATCACACCCCATTGGCACACCGACGAGCGCGGTGCGCGCGAGCTCGCGGCCATGGCCGAGCAGATCAAGCACGCCGCCAAAGGCAGGAGCCACGACTGCCTGCTCGGCATCTCGGGCGGTGTCGACTCCTCCTACCTGGCCTACATCGCCAAGGAGAAGATGGGCCTGAACCCGCTGTTGTTCCACACCGACGCGGGCTGGAACTCGCAGCAGGCGGTCAACAACATCGAGCGCCTGGTCGAAGGGCTCAAGCTCGACCTGCACACCGAGGTAGTGAACTGGGCCGAAATGAAGGACTTGCAGCTCGCCTTCTTCAAGGCGGGCGTAGCGCACCTCGACACGCCGCAAGACCACGCCTTTTTCGCCGCGCTCTACAACTTCGCCGCCAAGAACGGCTTCACGTACATCCTGAACGGCGGCAACTTCTCGACGGAGTGCGTGCGCGAGCCGCTCGAGTGGCACTACCACGCTTCGGACCTGCGCCAGCTCAAGGACATCCATCGGCGCTTCGGCACGCGGCCGCTCGCGAGCTTCCCGCTCTGCGACATCCTCACCTATCGAGTCTGGTACCGCTACGGCAAGGGCATCCAGGTGGTGAAGCCGCTCAACTGCGTGCCCTACGTCAAAGAAGAAGCGATGCAGATGATGATCGATCGCTTCGGCTGGCAGCGCTACGCGCACAAGCACTACGAGTCGCGCTTCACCCGCTTCTACGAGGGCTACTGGCTGCCGACGCGCTTCGGTTACGACAAGCGTCGCGCGCACTTCTCGTCGCTCATCCTCACCGGGCAGATAAAGCGCGAGGAGGCCCTCGAGAAGCTGGCAAAGCCCGCCTACGACCCCGAGACCATCGCCGCCGACTTCGAGTACATCGCCACCAAGCTCGACATCGGCGTGCCCGAGCTACGCGCGCTGTGCGAAGGGCCGTGCCACACCTGGCGCGACTACAAGAACAGCATGGCGGTCATCGAGCTCGGCACTCGCGTCTTGCGCACGCTCGGCGTACAGCGTGCGCTGATCCGATGACCGCCCCGTTGATCACCATCGTCGACTACGGCCTCGGCAACCTGCGGGCGTTCTCGAACCTCTATCGCCGCCAGAACGTCGAGGTGGCGGTGGCCACGAGCGCCGCCGAGCTGGCGCGCGCCAGCCACGTCATCCTGCCCGGCGTGGGCTCCTTCGATCACGCCATGGAGCGCCTCGACGCCTCCGGCATGCGGGAGATGCTCGTCGAGCTGGCAACGCGAGGCACTCCCGTGCTCGGCGTCTGCGTCGGCATGCAGATGCTGGCGCAGGGCAGCGACGAGGGAACGCGGCCGGGCCTTGGCCTCGTCGCCGGCCGCGTGCGCGCCTTCAAGGCAGCGCCCGCCGCGCAGGCGCTGCCCCTGCCACACATGGGCTGGAACGACGTGGCGCCCATGGCCGGTCACCCGCTGTTCGCCGGCCTCGACACGGGCGCGCGCTTCTACTTTTTGCACTCGTACTACTTCGACTGCGAACAGGCCGAGCACGTCGTGGCGCGCGCGCGCTACGGCCTCGACTTCGCCTGCGCCGTCGCTGTCGGCAAGATCTGCGGCGTGCAGTTTCATCCCGAGAAGAGCCACCACTGGGGCGAGCGGCTCCTGAAGAATTTCGCGGAGCTGTGAGTGCTGCGGCCGCGTGTCATCCCCTGCTTGCTCGTTCACGACCAAGGGCTCGTGAAAACGGTCAAGTTCCACGAGGGCAAATACGTCGGTGACCCGCTGAACGCGGTCAAGATCTTCAACGAGAAGGAGGTCGACGAGCTGATCGTGCTCGACATCGACGCCACCGTGAAGGGCGCGACCCCGAACGAGCGCCTGATCGGCCAGCTCGCGGTCGAGTGCCGCATGCCGCTCTGCTACGGCGGCGGCATCACCAGCGCCGAACAGGCGCGTCGCATCATCGGCCTCGGCGTCGAGAAGGTGGCGCTGTCGGCGGCCGCGCTCGCCGACCCCGCGCTCATCACCCGCATCGCCGATGAGGTGGGCAGCCAGAGCGTGGTGGTGGTGCTCGACGTCAAGAAGAAGCTGCTCGGCGGCTACGAGGTGTGCACGCACAACGGCAC
Organism: Deltaproteobacteria bacterium; assembly: GCA_016177705.1. Taxonomy (GTDB): domain Bacteria; phylum Myxococcota; class UBA727; order UBA727; family VGSZ01; genus JACOUT01. The sequence goes on along the minus strand of JACOUT010000003.1, from coordinate 426,621 downwards.
GCGCGGCACCAAGAACAACCCGGTGGAGGCGGCGCGCGAGGCACAGGCGCGCGGCGCCGGCGAGATCGTGGTGAACGCCGTCGACCAGGACGGCGCTATGAAGGGCTACGACCTGGAGCTGGCCGCTCAGGTGCGCGCGGCGGTCAGCGTGCCGCTCACCGTGCTCGGCGGCGCCGGCTCGCTCGACGACCTCGCCCGGCTGTTCGCTACCTGTGGCGTGGTGGGCGCCGCCGCCGGCAGCCTGTTCGTGTTCAAGGGGCCTTTCCGCGCCGTGCTGATCAACTACCCCACCCAGGCACAGCGCGACGAGCTGGCGGCGGTGGCGCTCGCCAAGACGCCCGCGCGCCGCTAGCAGGGGGAGCGATGGTCGACGCGACGATGTTCTCGGGCAAGACGCTGCTGATCACCGGCGGCACCGGCTCGTTCGGCAACGCGGTGCTCAAGCGCTTCCTCGCGACCGAAATCGGCGAGGTCCGCATCTTCTCGCGCGACGAGAAGAAGCAGGACGACATGCGCAAGCGCTACCAGAGCGCCAAGCTCAAGTTCTACCTGGGCGACGTGCGCGATCTGCGCAGCGTGGCCGACGCCATGCGCGGCGTCGACTTCTGCTTCCACGCCGCCGCGCTCAAGCAGGTGCCCTCCTGCGAGTTCCACCCGATGGAGGCGGTGCGCACCAACGTGCTCGGCACCGAGAACGTGCTGCATGCGGGCATCGACGCAGGGGTCAAGCGCATCATCTGCCTGTCGACGGACAAGGCCGTCTATCCCATCAACGCCATGGGCATCTCCAAGGCGCTGATGGAGAAGGTGATGGTGGCGGCCTCGCGCAACCTGCAGGGCACGCCCACCGTCATCTGCGGCACGCGCTACGGCAACGTCATGGCCTCGCGCGGCTCGGTCATCCCGCTCTTCGTCGAGCAGGTGCTGGCGGGCCGGCCCATCACCGTCACCGACCCGGCCATGACTCGCTTCATGATGACGCTCGATGAAGCGGTCGAGCTCGTGCTCTACGCCTTCAAGCATGGACAAAACGGCGACATCTTCGTGCAGAAGGCGCCGGCCGCCACCATCACGGTGTTGACGCAGGCCTTGCTCGAGGTGCTCGGCAAGCCCGGCCACGAGGTGAAGGAGATCGGCACGCGCCACGGCGAGAAGCTCTACGAGGTGCTGCTGAGCCGCGAGGAGATGGCGGCCGCCACCGACCTCGGCAGCTACTATCGCGTGCCACCCGACGGCCGCGACCTCAACTACGAGAAGTTCGTCGAGCAGGGCGAGACGCGCATCACCCATGGCGAGGAGTACAGCTCCCACAACACCAAGCGCCTGGACGTGGCCGGCATGCGGGAGCTGCTGCTGCGCCTCGAGTTCATCCGGCGAGTCGCCAGGGGCGAGGGCGCCTCGCCGGAGGACTGAGCATGCGCATCGTCGTCACCGGCGCACGCGGCTTCCTCGGCAGCAACCTGCGCACGCGTCTGCGTGAAGCAGGCTTCACCGACGTGGTCCCCTTGCCCCACGACGCCGGCGACGCGACCCTCGGTGTGACGCTCGAGGGCGCGGACTTCGTCTTTCACCTCGCCGGCGTCAACCGTCCGCCGCGCGAGGACGAGTTCGCGAGCGGCAACGCGGGCTTCACCGAGCGCGTGGCGAGCGCGCTCGCGGCCGCAGCCACCAGGCGCGGGCGCACCATCCCGGTCGCCTACGCATCGTCGACGCAGGCCGCGAGCGACAACGCGTACGGCAAGAGCAAGCGCGCCGCCGAGCAGTCGCTCGCGCGCTACGGCGAGGCGACCGGCGCCCCCGTCTACCTGTTCCGCCTCACCAACGTCTTCGGCAAGTGGTCGAGACCGAACTACAACTCGGCGGTCGCCACCCTCTGCCACAACCTGGCGCGCGGGCTGCCCATCCAGATCCACGACGACAAGGCCGCGCTGCGCCTGCTGTACGTCGACGACGTGTGCAGCGCCCTGCTGGCGCTGCTGCAGCAGCCGGGCGGGCCCGGCGGCTTCGTCGAGGTCGAGCCGGTCTACGCCACCACGGTCGGCGAGCTGGCCGCCACGCTCCGCTCCTTCGTCGAGAGCCGAAGCACGCTGCTGGCGCCGCCGGTCGGCACCGGCTTGGCGCGTGCGCTCTGGGCCACCTACCTGAGCTTCTTGCCCCCCGAGAGCTTCGCCTACACCGTGCCGCGCTACGCCGACCAGCGCGGCGAATTCGTCGAGCTGGTGCGTACCCCCGACCGCGGCCAGCTCTCCTACTTCACCGCGCATCCCGGCATCACGCGCGGTGAGCACTATCACCACAGCAAGACCGAGAAGTTCCTGGTGCTGCAGGGCAAGGCGCGCTTCGGCTTCCGCCACGTCGACACCGATGACCGCTACGAGATCGTGGTCGAGGGTGGGCAGGGCCGCGTGGTCGAGACCGTGCCGGGCTGGACGCACAACGTCACCAACGTCGGCGACACCGAGCTGATCGTCATGCTGTGGGCGAGCGAGCTGTTCGACCGCGAGCGCCCCGACACGGTCGCCATGAAGGTGCAGCCATGAAGAAGCTGAAGGTCGTCACGGTCGTGGGCACCAGGCCCGAGATCATCCGGCTCTCCCGCGTCATGGCCAAGCTCGACGAGCACTGCCGGCACGTCGTGGTGCACACCGGCCAGAACTACGACTACGAGCTGAACCAGGTCTTCTTCGACGAGCTCGGCATCAAGAAGCCCGACCATTTCCTGTCGGCCGCGGTCGCCGGGTCTCCGAGCAGCGCCGCGCAGACCATCGGCGCCATCATCGCCAAGACCGACGAGGTGCTCGCGGCCGAACAGCCCGACGCGCTGCTGGTGCTCGGCGACACCAATAGCTGCCTGGCGGTCATCAGCGCCAAGCGCCGCAAGATCCCGGTGTTCCACATGGAGGCGGGCAACCGCTGCTTCGACCAGCGCGTGCCCGAGGAGATCAACCGCCGCATCGTCGACCACACGGCGGACGTGAACCTCTGCTACTCGTCGATCGCGCGCGAGTACCTGCTGCGCGAAGGGTTGCCGCCCGATCTGGTGATCAAGACCGGCAGCCCGATGTTCGAGGTGCTCGCGCACTACCGGCCGAGCATCGAGGCCTCCGACGTGCTCGGGCGGCTCGGCCTCGAGCGCGAGCGCTTCTTCGTCGTGAGCGCGCACCGCGAGGAGAACGTCGATCCACCAGACGCCTTCTGGCGCTTGGTGGCGGTGCTGAACGCCGTGGCGGAGGACCATGGTCTGCCCGTGGTGGTGTCGACGCATCCGCGCACGCAGAAGCGCATCGACCAGGAGAAGGTCTCCTTCCACCCCATGGTGCGCCTGCTGAAGCCGCTCGGCTTCTTCGACTACGTCAAGCTGCAGGCCTCGGCGAAGGCCGCGCTCTCGGACAGCGGCACCATCAGCGAGGAGTCGTCCATCCTCAACTTCCCCGCGCTCAACCTGCGCGAGGCGCACGAGCGGCCCGAGGGCATGGAGCAGGCGGCCGTGATGATGGTCGGGCTCTCGGTGGAGCGCGTGCGCCAGGGCTTGGCGCTCCTCGCCACCCAGCCGCGCGGTGAGCCGCGCCCGCCGGGCTCGCTGCGCCTGGTCGACGACTACGCGGTGCCGAACGTCGCCGACAAGGTGGTGCGCATCCTCCACAGCTACACCGACTACGTGAACCGCGTGGTGTGGCGCAAGAGCAGCGCGCCGGCGCCGCAGTAGGGCAGGGCGGTGCGCCTCCTCGTCGTCAGCCAGTACTTCTGGCCCGAGAGCTTCCGCGTCAACGATCTGGTCGCCGAGCTGGTGGCGCGCGGCCACCAGGTCACGGTGCTGACCGGCGCGCCGAACTACCCGGAGGGCGAGGTGCTGCCGGAGTTCAAGCAGCACCCGGAGCGCTTCGGCAGCTATCAAGGTGCGCGCGTGCTGCGCGTGCCCATGCTGGCGCGTGGCCACACGCGCACGCGGCTGGCGCTCAACTACGCGAGCTTTGCCGTCTCGGGCGCGCTGCTCGGTCCTTGGCTGCTGCGCGACACGCGCTGGGACGCGATCTTCGTCTTCCAGACCTCGCCCATCACCGCCGCGCTGCCCGCGCTGTTGTTGCGCAAGCTCAAGGGCACGCCGGTGCTGCTCTGGGTGCTCGATCTGTGGCCCGAGAGCCTGAGCGCGGTGGGCGCCGTGCGCGATCCGCGCTTGCTCGACGCCGTCGGTCGGCTGGTCTCCTTCACCTACCGCCGCTGCGACCTCATCCTCGCCCAGTCGCGCGCCTTCTTTGCCAACATCGAGCGCTGGGCCGGCAGCACCGAGCGCGTGCGCTACTTCCCCGGCTGGGCCGAGGCGGTCTTCGCCGACGATCGACCCGCCGATCCCGCGCCCGAGCTGTCGCCATTCCGCGACCAGTTCACGGTGCTGTTCGCCGGCAACGTCGGTGAGGCACAAGACCTGCCCGCGGTGCTCGACGCCGCAGAGCGCCTGCGCGCGCGCGCCGATATCGTGTGGCTGATCGTGGGCGATGGCCGCGCCGCGCCCGCGTTGCGCGCCGACGTCGAGCGCCGCGGCTTGCAGGAGCGCGTTCGCCTGCTCGGGCGCTTCCCGCTCGAGCGCATGCCCTCTTTCTTCGCCGGCGCCGACGCGCTGCTCGTCAGCCTCAAGGCCGACCCAACCTTCGCCAGCACCATCCCCGGCAAGGTGCAGAGCTACCTCGCGGCCGGCGTGCCCATCCTCGGCATGCTCGACGGCGAGGGCGGGCGCGTCATCCTCGAAGCGGGCGCGGGTCTGGTCGGGCCCGCCGGCGACGGGCGCGCGCTCGCCGACAACGCGCTCGCGCTCGCAAGCATGCGCCGCAAGCAGCGCGTCGCCATGGGCGCGCGCGGCAAGGCCTACGGCGCGCGCGAGTTCGATCGCAGCGTGTTGATCGATCGCCTCGAGGGCTACCTCGCCGAGGCCGCCGAGCACGCGCGGAGCCGGCCATGAGTCACGAACGTCCCCGTGTTCGCGCTCGGTGGCCGGCAGGCGCGCTCGCGTTCGTGGTGGTGGTGCACGCCGCGGCGGCGCGCGCGGATGCCGCCGCCATCCACTTCAAGGACGACGACGCCTTCGCCGCCGCCAAGGAGGCGCTGCTGCAGCGCCAGGACGCGCGCGGCCTCGCCACCTCACCCCTCTCCGCCAAGGAGCTGCGCCTGCGCCTCGGCGAGCCGGCAGCACCCGCGAGCGAGGCGGGCGCGCGCATGTACCTGCAGTGGCACCCGTCCTTCGCCGCGTGGGCGGGGCTCCCCGAGCGCCTGGCCGACGGCACGCTCTGGTACGACGCCGTGCCGCCGCTCGGCATGATCGGCGTGCGCATGAGCGATGGCGATGTGCTCGCCGCCGATCTACGCGTCGACCTGAGCCCGGTGCGCGGCGACTTCACCGGCACCGGTACCGCGACGCCGTGGACGCTCACGAGCTACGCCAACCTCGACTTCCCACGCCAAAGCTGGGCCGCCGCCACCACCGAGCACCTCACCGTCGTCGCGGGCCGCCTCAAGAGCGGCGTCGGCCACGGCCAGCTCGGCAACACCTTCTTGAACGGCCGCGCCCCCTGGTACGACCAGCTGCAGGCGAGCTTCTTCGTCGACTGGTTTCGCGCCTTCTGGCTGGTCGGCACGTCGTCATCGTTCTTGTCGCCGGAGGAGGCGGCGGTGCAGTCCTTCGGCGCCGACGCACCGCCGCGCGCGGGCTTCGACCCGCTCAACAACTACGACAGCGCGCGCTTCGACGCGCCGTCGAAGACCTTCATGGTACGCCGCTTCGAGCTGGCGCCTTGGCCGTGGCTGGTGCTCGGCATCGGCGAGCAGGGCGTGGTGGGAGGCAAGTGGCCCGACCTGTCGCAGGTGCTGCCCATGGTCGCTTGGCACAACGCGTATGCGCCGGGCAGCACCAACGTCATGATGGAGGCGGACGCGTCGGTGGTGCCGCTGCCCGGCGTGCTCGTGTTCGGCGAGCTGACCGTCGACGACGTCGCGACGCCCTACGAGGACGCCGCCGCCAAGCCCACCTCGCTCGCCTGGCAGGCGGGCGCACAGTGGTTCGCCCCGCTCACCGCGACGCTCTCCTCCGAGGTGGCCTTCGAGGTCACGCACGTCGACCGCTGGACCTACCAGCGCTGGCAGCCCTACCTGGTGTTGCAGCAGCGGCAGATCTTGCCGTGCGGCTGCCTCGCCGTCGACGTGCCGCTCGGCTACACCTGGGGCGGCGACCTCGACCACGTCGGCGCCTCGGCCGCGGTCACCGACCATGAGGGCATGCGCGCGTCGGTCGGCGTCGAGGCGATGTGGCGCGGCCCGGTACGCCTGGGTGCGCTCACCGACACCCTGCTCGTCGACGAGCAGGGCGCGCCGCGCACCGATCGCTTCGGCTACCAGGTGAAGGCGCCGCTCTACTACGACCTCGACCAGTACGCGGGCGCGGGCGCGCTCGGGCGCTTCTTCGCCGAGCACCCGACCGAGCAGCGCCTGACGCTCTCGCTCAAAGCCGAGCTGCCGGTGATCGAGCACGTGCGCGTGGTCGGGCAGGGGTACATGAGCTGGCTCGACAACGCCGACAACGTGGCCGGCGCGACGTCGATGCGCGCGCTGCTGCACGCGGGCGCCCTGATCGATCTGTAGCTCGGCTCAACCGACCTTGCCGAGCCGCTCGAGCACGGCCAGCAGCTCGGCGACGGCGAACGGTTTGGCCACGACGGCAGACGGTGGCTGATCCGCGAACCGCTGGAGCAGCTCCTCCTCGGCCCAGCCCGAGCACAGCACCACGGTCACCGCCGGGTCGCGCCGGCGCAGCTCCAGGAAGGTCGCGTGACCGTCCATGCGCGGCATGGTCACGTCCATCAAGACCCAGGCGATCGAGCGCCCGTGCTCGGCATACAGCTCGAGCGCACGCTCGCCGCTGTCGGCTTCCATCACGTCGAAGCCGAGCGAGCGCAGCATCAGCGAGAGGCTGCGCCGCACGCTGACCTCGTCATCCACGACCAGCACCGTGCCCTGGCCACGAGCGCGACGCGCGGGTCGCGGGCCGGCCTCCACCCGGGTCAGCCCGCTGGCGGGCAGCGCGACCCGGAAGGTGGTGCCGCGCGCGGGCGCGCTTTGCAGGTGCACGCCGCCGTGGTGCGCGCGCACGATGCCACGGAGCGCCGACAGCCCGAGGCCGCGCCCCGAGGCCTTGGTCGAGAAGAAGGGCTCGAAGATGCGCGCCTGGACCTCGGGGCTCATGCCGACGCCGGTGTCCGCGACCTCGAGGCACACGACCGAACCCGGCCGCAAGCCCTGTCCGAGGAAGTCCCGCTGCACGTCGTCCTCGCTCAAGCTCCGGCCGACGACGCGCACTGTGATGGAGCCGTCGCTCGTTCCCATCGCCTCGCCGGCGTTGGTGACCAGGTTCATGATCACCTGCTGGAGCTGTCCGCGATCCGCCTCCACCAGGGCGAGCCCGTCGCCGAGCGTGCACGCCACCTGGACGCCTGGCGGCAGCGAGATGCGCAGCAGGTCGACGATCTCCCGCACCAGCTCACCGAGATCCACCGGCTCCTTGGCGACGGTGCCGTGGCCACCATAGGCGAGCAGTTGGCGCGTCAAGCTCGCCGCACGACCCACGGCGTGCTCGACCTGGGTGACGTGCTCGACGACGACAGCGTCCTTCGCGAGGTCGCGCACGGCCTGGAGGTGCCCGGTCATGGCGGCCAGCAGGTTGTTGAAGTCGTGGGCGATGCCGCCGGCGAGCACGGCCAAGGACTCGAGGCGCTGCGCTTGTCGCAGCGCCTCCTCACTGCGCAGGCGCTCCGTGATGTCGCGCCACACCACCACGATGATGGGGACGTCGCCGAGCGGCAGCGGCGTCAGCAGGACCTCCACCGGGAAGTCCTCGCGGTGCGGGCTGCGATGGATCCACTCGAAGCGATGGCTGCCGTTCCTCATGGCCGTCGCGATCATCTCGTTCGCTTTGGTGAACGAGGACGCGCCGTCGGGCTGCGTCGACGGCGACAGCACCGACGGGTGGAGCGCCGACAGCTCCTCGCGGGAGCAGCGCAGCATGTCGAGCGCCGCCTGGTTGTACTCGACGAACAGGTTGGCCTCGGTGTCGAGCAGCAGGATCGCGTCTGCGCTCCGCTCGAACATCAGCCTGAACCGCGCGTCCTGCCCGTTCATCGCTCCTCCGACCAGACGAGCGGCCCCTTCGCCTTGTCCTCCTCGAGTTCCTGCGCCGCAAGGGGAAGTGGTCCGGCACCGGGCGACCGCACGCCCGTCCGGCGTGCGCCCCGCACGCCACGGGCCCTTCCGACCGAACCGTCCGGTGGTACTCAGGGGCATGCCGCGCATCCTCGAGCCCGACTTCGTCGCCCGCCACTCCTTCCAGCGGCTCGCCACGGCCGACGTGCAGGCCGAGCCGTCGCTGCAGGCCGCGGGTGTCGCCGCCGCCGACCTCGACGGCAACGGCGCCATCGAGGGCGACCCCGAGCTGCGCTCCGTCTACCAGAAGCTGTTGAGCCTGGACGCCGGCGCCACGTCGACGAGCGGCCTCGACCTCGACGCACCAAACGTGCAGCCACTCTATCGCGCGCTCACCGCGCGTTTCGCGCAGAAGAGCGGCGCCGAGGGCGCGCTCGGCAGCAAGAAGCTCGTCGACGTCCCAGAGCTCGCCGCCGTGCGCGCCGGCGCGGGCGTGCTCGCGCGCAAGGCCGGCACCAAACAGCTCGGTGTCGGCTCGCTGCAAGACGCGCTCATCGCCGTCGCGACCGCCGAGGAGGCCCGCACGGGTCAGGCCTCGCTCTTGCGGGTGAGCCTGGGCGCGCAGCAGGCCAACCGCGGCCTGTTCGGCCCCGGCACCGAGGGTGCGGTGCGCGCACTGCAGCGCAAGGTCGGCCTGCCCGACAACGGCAAGGTCGACAAGGACACGCTGCTCGCGCTCGACGTCGAGCTTGCCAAGGCGCGCGCAGCACCGCCGCCCGCGCCCACACCGCCGCCGCCCACACCTTCGCCGATCGCCCACGCGCGCTTCGCCGGCATCGCCGCCCTGGCCGACGTGGCTGCCGGCCGCGCGCTCCTCCGCGCCGGTGACAGCGGTCCCGCGGTGAGCGCGCTCCAGCAGGCCCTGCTCGACATGGGCTTCCCCATGCTGACGTTGAAGAACGACGTGGGCGTCTCGGGCGTCGACGGGCAGTTCGGAGCGCAGACCACCACGGCGCTGTCGAACTTCCAGGTGCACGCCAAGAAACGCTTCCCGGCGGTGCGTGTCACGGGCACGCTCGACGTCGCCACCTTGAGCGCGCTCGTCGCGCTGGCGCCCGCTCCCGGCAAGAAGGCGTGGGACGCCGGCCAGCCCGCGCAGGCGCCCGCGGCCTGCTGGGGCGGCGATGCGGCCAAGAAGCTGCGCGTCGTCGTCGTGAAAGACGAGCACCGCACCTTCCTCTACGACGCTCAGGGCCGCTGCACGGGCATGTTCCCGAACGCTCACGGCGCCGCCGGCAACGCCACTTCGACGGGGCTCAAGAAGGTGCGCACGCGGCTCGATGAGGCGGTGGCGCGCAGCACCGGCACGCAGCTTTGGGGCGAGCCGCGCGCGTTCGGCAAGCGCATCCTCGATCTGTCGTGGGCCTCGGGCGGCGCCTCGGGGGAGGAGCTGCACGGCAGCTACGATTATCGGAACATGGGCAAGGACGTCAGCCACGGCTGCGTGCGCCACTACAACGAGGACATCATCACCATGTTCGACGCGCTCGCGGTCGGCGACCTCGTCGCCATCGTGGCCGGCGTCGATGAGGCCATGCTGCGCGCGTAGCGCTCGGTCAGGTCGTGGTCACCTGAGGGCGGCGGTTCATGAAGGGCAGGTTGCTGGTGACCTGTTCGACCATCCAGGCGGCGAGATCGGCGCGGGAGATGCTCCCGCCGCCCTTGAACTCCTTGACGACGAGCACCTTGCCGGTCTTCGGCCCGTCGGTCAGCCGCGTCGGCCGTACGCACATCCAGTCGAGGCCGCTGTGCGCGTAGGCCTCCTCCATGCGAGCGAGGTCGCGAAAGGCGACACCGATGTTCGAGGTCGCCACCAGGAACTTCATCGTCAGGTTCATCATCGGTGCCGAGTCGCCCACGCCGGCCGAGCTGATGGCGATGACGCGCTTGACGCCGTAGGTCTGCATAGCGTCGATGATGGCGGCGGCGCTCGACGAGCTGAAGCTCTTGTCGCCGAGGATCTTCGACCAGGGGTTGGCCGGGTTCGCGCGCTTCATGCCGAGGCAGGAGAGCACCGCCTCGCACTCCGCCATCTTCTCGAGCGCGCCCTCCTTGCCGATCAGGCGATTCGCCAACTGCACGCTCGCCGGGAAGGTCACCTTGGCGCTCGGGCGCATCATCGCCGTCACCTGGTGACCCTTGGCCGCGGCTTCCTGTACGACCAACCGTCCCACCTGACCGTTGGCGCCCGCGACAAAGAGCTTCATGCGGGCACGCTACCCCGATTCGATCGTCAGCGCGCTGCGAGCTGTTCCGCCCGCGCTGCTGACCGCGCTGCCAGGCCACGACTGCCCCGGCGCGACCACGCTGCGCCTGCTGCCTCGTGGCAGCAGCAAAGGAGCGCGCGGATCATGGCGCACGGGTGACGCCGATCCCGCCCCGCGGCCTGAACCGCCCGTCGATCCACGCCAAGGGGTCGGGACCTGCACGCTGGCGCAAGACATGCTCTCCTACCGGGGCGAGGCTCCCATGATGCTGCGTCAATGTAGGTGGCTCTCCCTGTTGCTCCCGGTCGCGTCGCTGCCGCTCGCTGCCTGCTTCGAGGCGACCAACCCGTGCGATCCCGCCGCCGATCTCGACGTGCAGGCCCAGGGCACGCGCATCACCGGCATCGTGCAAGATCAGCATGGCAGCGCGCTCGCCGGCGTGGCCGTGACCCTCAGCGGCCGCAGCGAGACGCAGGTGAGCGCGCTCGACGGCACCTTCGCCTTCGACAACCTGCCGCCCGCCGCCGACTACGAGCTGGTGGCGCTGCCGAGCGCACCGGCCGTCGGCGGCCGCGCGCACACCGGCGCGCTGCACTGCCTGTCGGCCATCAACGACGTCACCGTCTTGGTGGTGGTGCCGCCCGAGTCCCCCGAGCTCGAGCTGGTTCGCGCCACCGGCGAGGCGCGCCTGTTCGTCGCCTTCGCCGCCGTCGGCGACGAGGCGCCCGGCGCACTCGAGGACTTCTACGAGACGGCCGACGGCCCGCGCGACGCCTGGAGCGTCAACGCCGAGTGCGCCGAGCATGCCGATCAGTCGCCGCTGCGCTACCGCGTGCAGGTGCGCGCGCCCTTCGACGAGTGGCGGGACGCGCGCCTGTCGGCCTTCCCCTGGATCGACCCGATGCAGATTGCCGAGGCGGCGGTGAGCGGCGAGCGCACCGCGGGCGACTACTCGCTGGTCGGCGTGGATGATCGCTGCGCCGCCGCGTTGTGCGCGCGCTTCACGTACCTCGAGGAGTCGCTCGACGACGATCGCGCGCGTTGCGCCGAGGTCATCGGTGTCGTCACCGGCCAGGACGCGGACGGCAAGGACGTGATCGAGCCGCTGACACCCTACGGCAGCTACCAGGTGCGCGTGCGCAGCGAGCTGCGCACCGACGACACGCAGCGCGCCACCTTCACCTTGCCCGAGCGCATCCTGGCCGCCGCCACTACGTCGCCATCGCAGATGTCGCTCGTGCCCGGAGCGCTCTTGCCGGTGATGGACGGCAGCGGCAACCCGCGCGCGGTGGGCGAGCTGCGGGCCATTCAGCCGACGGCGGGGGGGCGCTTCGCGCTCGTCGACGGCAACTGGATCGCCATCATCGGTGACGGCGCCGACGTGCTCGATGAAGCGGCCGAGAACGCCGTGGCCGACGCCGGCGCGGGGCAGGGCGCGCTCGGCTCCGACGACGCGTGTGAGCAGGCCATGGCCACCGACATGACCTCCGACATGGCGCCCTCGGCGACCATCGAGCCCTTGGCGGTGCTGCCGTCGGGCTCGTGGGTGCGCGTCATCCGTCGCGCCGATGACGGCGGAGCGCTGCCCATCACCTCCATCAAGAAGGTCTACGTCGGCACCGACGCGCAGGCCGCGCGCGACGGGCCGAGCGCGGAGGGCGAGGCGGCCAACGCCGTGGAGCCCTCTATCACCATCGACCCGACCGCCGAGCAGGCCGGCAGCGCGCTGCGTGCCTTCACCTACTTTACGCCGGCGCCAAGCTCGCTGGTCGAGGTCGGCGTCAACCCGCCGGACGCCTACGTGCTGCTCTACGGCTCGGCGTTCGTCATGATGGAGCAAGGCCGCGTCGACGATCTTGCGCTCAACTACTTTGCCACCGACGCCAACGTCGACCCGGACAGCCTCGATGTCGGCGCCGGCTGGGCGGCCGACGTCGACGGTCAGAGCGGCGTCGCCGCGTTTGGTGGGGCGTGCGACGCGCTGCGCGCGGTCGGCGACCCGAACGGCGTAACCGACATCGGCGTGCTCGATCGCCGCCACGTCTCGATCTGCTACGACGTGGGCGCGGCGCTCGGCGAGACCGTCGACCTGCGCGACCTCGAGGTGATCAGCGGCGGCGGCACCCCGCGCCACGTCATCGCCGACGCCGCCAACGATCGCCTGCTGGTGGCCGCCACCGACGCGCTCACCTGCGCGGGCTGCGCCGCCGGCGCCGTGGCGCCGTTGTCGACGCAGCTCATGAGCGTGCGCGTCGGGCGCGAGCCGGTGGCCATCTTCCGCACGCACACGGTCGACTGCAGCCCCGATCCGTCGCCACGCGAGCGCGTGCTGGTCGCCAACCACGGCAGCGGCGACTTGAGCGTGGTGGCGGACGTCGACGGTGAGCTGCGCGAGATCGCGGTCATCCCGCTGCCCGCGCTGCCCGCCTCCTTCCTCGAGGACCCGGCCGGCCCCACCTGCGACGATCCGTTCATCTGGGTCATCGCCGATGACGGCCAGGTGATCCCGGTCGACATGCGCGGCGAGCCGAGCGTGCCGCTGTGCGGCGACATGACCTGCGCGCTCGGCACACGCGGCCGCGGCGCCGTGGGCGGCGTGCAGCGCCGCCCGCAGGGGTCGAAGCTGCCCGGACGGGCGCTCATCGGCGGCTCAGGCTTGCTCGGCGAGCTCGGCTACTTCACGCCCAAGGCGCTCAAGGGCGCTGCCTACGCCGACCAGAGCGAGCTGCAGGGCGACGAGGTCGAGCCTTCACCGTGACCGCTGCGCCGCCGTTGGCACTGCCGGCCGTGTAGCATCCAAAACCGATGGCGGATCGAGTCGGCCGCTACATCCTCGAGGAGCGGGTCGCGCGCGGCGGCATGGCCGAGGTGTGGCGCGCGCTCGACCCCGAGCGCGGCGAGGACGTTTGCCTGAAGCGCCTCGATCCGTCGCTCAGGAACGACGTCGACTTCATCGAGATGTTCCGCGACGAGGCGGCGCTGGTGCTCGACCTCGACCACGACAACGTGGTCAAGGTGATCGAGCTGATCGACGCCGACGACGAGCTGGCGCAGGTGATGGAGTTCGTCGACGGCCCGAGCTTGGCGCGCATCCGCGCCGGCGTGGAGCAGCTCGAGGAGACGACCGGCGCCGGCGGCTTCACTGCAGGCGAGGCGCTGCAGATCAGCATCTACCTGGCGCGCGCGCTGCACCATGCACACACGCGCCGGCGCGACGGCCGCGCCGACGGCGCACCGCTCATGATCGTGCACCGCGACGTCAGCCCGCAAAACGTGCTCATCGACAAGCAGGGACGCCTCAAGCTGGTCGACTTCGGCGTCGCCAAGGCGGCGCAGCGCCTGACCACCACGCGCGCCGGCACGCTCAAGGGCAAGCTCAGCTACATGGCGCCCGAGCAGGCGCGCGGCAGCGCCGTCGACCACCGCGCCGATCAGTTCGCCGCCGCCGTGCTCTTGTGGGAAATGCTGACCGGTCGGCGCCTGTTCACGGGCCGAAACGAGCTGTTGATCCTCGACCAGGTGACCAAGTCCGATCCGGTGCCGCCCTCGACGGTCAAGGCCGGCATCCCGCGCGCGGTCGATCGCGTGGTGCTGCGCGCGCTGCGCTGGCATGCCGAGGAGCGCTTCCCCGACATGGCCGCCTTCGAGCGCGCGCTGCAAGCCTGCCTCGACGAGCTCGAGCCCAAGGGCAAGGTCGAGCTGGCGTCGCTGGTGGCGCGCGCGCTCGCCGCGGGATTACCGGTGGTCGAGGGCGCGGCGCACACGCGCGTGATGGCGCAGGCCGACGACTCGACCAAGGAGGCCTCGGCCGAGGCGCCGCGGCCCTTCACCACCAACCCGACCGCGCAGCCCGAGCACACCGGGCAGTTCTTCAAGCCGCGCGCCGCGTCCTGGCCGATGATCGCCGGCGTCGGCGGCCTCGCGCTCGGATTGATCGGCGGCGGCGTGGCGCTGGCGGTGTGGCTGGCCGAGCGCGACGTCGCGCCGCCGCCGCCCGCGCTCTCACCGCTCGAGGCCGAGCTGGCCGCCATCGAGCGCACGCTGGAAGGCGCGCCCTCGCACCCCTGTCGCACCGAGCTGCTCGACGACCTGCTCGACCCAGCACCTTTCTCGGATGCCGGTCGCGCCGCGCTCGCCACCAGCGCCACGCAGTGCCGCGCGCTCGCCGACGACGCCGCGCGGCTGCGCACGCGCGCCGACAAGCTCGAGGCCGCGTATCAAACGGACCAAGAGGCGCTCGCCGACCCGAAGAACAAGAAGAAGAAGAAGCCGTCCCTGTACGCGCGCGTCGCGCAGCTCGAGCGCCTGGGCCGCGCCTCGCTCGACGCCGGCGCCTACGAGCGCGCCAAGATGCACCTGGCCGAGGCGGTGGCGTTGGCGCCCGCGCGCCTTGAGCTGCAACCGCTGCTGGCGCAGACCTTCCGCGGCCTCGGCGACCCGGCGGGCGCCGCCTACCACGTGCGCTTGTGGCTGCATGCCCAGCCCGACGACGCCAACGGTGAGCGCGCGCGGCGCTACCTTGCGCGCTACGGGCAGAGCGCCGAGCTGGTGCCGTCCTCGAGGCCGGCGCCCGACGAACAGTGGGCGCGCCTGCGTCGCCTGCGCAAGGACGCCGAGCAGGCGCCGCCCGCCGAGCGGCCTGTCCTGCTCGAGCGCGCACACGCGCTGCTGCCACGCGACAGCGACACCCTGCTCGCGCTGGTCGACGCCTACGAAGCGATCGGCCAGGCTGCCGACGCGCGCGCCGTGCTCGAGGCCGCGCTGGCCATGAAGCCGCCGCCCGACAACGTGAAGAAGCTGCGCGCGCGCCGCGCGCGCTTGGGCGGGTGAGCTACTCCTTCGGACGAGAGGCGCGCCGCTGCTTGAGCAGCTCGATGAGTTGGCGCCAGCCGTCGGGAGTGAGCGGCAGATCCTCGTGGAGCGTCAGGCGCGCGATCTCACGCACCGTGCCCATGCCGACGTACTCGTTCTCGAGGCCATCGGCCGCCGCCGGCAACGATGGGTTCTTGAGCCCGAGCAGCTCCTTGACCGGGCGCAGCGTGTCGGCGCCGCGCTTCTGCTGCATGCCGCGCAAGAACTGCAAGACCGCGCGCTCGCTCGGCTTGAGGTTCATCTCATCGCCCTTCTCGAGCCGGATCAAGATCTCGTTGCCGTCGAGCGCGCGCACGAAGGCGCGCGCCGCCACCGCCGACGACAAGCCACCGCCCGTCGGCATGCCGCGATCGGCCTTGAAGCGCGCGATGCCGCGCGAGGTCAGCGGCATGCCGAGCGACTCGTAGAGGGCCGCGATGCGCTTGAGGCCGAGCGCGCCTACCGGCTCCTTCACGCCGGCCGCGGCGATCAGCGCGGCGAAGCCTGCGCCGTCGAAGGTGGAGAGCGCGCTCAACAGCTCGTGCGCCCGCTGCACGTCCTCGGGCAGGTCGCGGATGTTGACCCGCTCGGCAGCGGCGTTGCCGCCGCGGCCGCCGACGGCGCCGCCACCGCCGCGGCCCGGCATGTTGGAGACGCCGCCGAGCTTGCTCATGGCGCCATGCTACCCGATGGCGCAGCGGCGCGGGTGAGCACGACGTCGACACGGGCGGTGCCGGCCACCGGCACGTCGAGCTGGCGCGTCACCTCGGTGAAGCCCTCGGCGCGCACGCGCAGGGTGATGCGGCCGGCACCAGCGAGCAGGCGCGCGAACCGCCCGTCACGCGGCCGCGTGGTCCAGCGCTCGCCCTCGACGGGACGCTGCTCGTCGATCACCACCTCGGCCTCGACCGGCTTGCCCTCGGCGTCTCTGACGTAGCCCGCCACGCCGGGGCCGCCGCGGACGCGCTCGAGCAGGTGTTGCCAGGTGGGCCGCGTGCCGACGACGGCGGGCGTGCGCGTCTTGCCATAGGGCAGCGGGTTGTTGGTCGGCCCCTCGACCAGCAGCGCCACGGTGCCGTGGGTGTAGCGCAGCCAGTCCTGCGCCGTGCCGTCGACGGGGTAGAGGTTCTTCGCCACCGCGTAGCGCTGGCCGTTCACCTGCACCGGCAGCTTGGCGGCGATCTCCTCGGCGACGGCCCAAGCCTCGTTGCTGGCCGGGCTCGTCATCGACGGGTCGGTGTAGGGCACCAGGATCTTGGTGGCGTTGGTGTGGAAGTCGATGGAGGCGACGAAGCGCTCGCGCTCGGCGAGCTGCATCATCGCCTGCACCTCGGGCTCGCTGCCCGCCGAGGGCCCGCGATACCGATAGTGGAACGGGTTGCTGCGCGAGCCCACCTCGCCCAAGCCCCCCCAGCGCACGGGATAGTTGCGGTACAGATCGACGCCATCCCAGCCGTCGACGTCACCGTCGCCCTCGAGGTCACGGCCGTTCTTGCGATCGTAGTCGCGCGTTCGATGAACGTAGCGCGCGTTGCCGTCGACGTTGACCAGCGGTACGCACCAGATCTCGAGCCCGTCCACCCAAGCGGTGACGCGCGCGTCCTTGTGGTAGCGCTCGAGCAGCTGCTGCACGGCGTCGAGCACGAACTCGGTGGACATGAGCTCGCCGCCGTGGTGCGCGCCGTCGAGCAAGACCGCGCTCTCGTCTTCCTCCGTCTTCGCGTGATCCGAGATCTTGAGCGCCCAGATGGTCCGGCCGTCGTGGCTCTTGCCGAGGTCGAGCAGGTAGGTGATCTCGGGGAAGCGCTCGGCGTAGCCCTTGAGCAGCGCCTCGACCATGGCGGCGTCCTTGTAGCTCTCGTCGACACGGAAGCCCGCCGCCGTGGCGGTCGGCGGCTTGCCGAGGCGCGCGTACAGCGCGGTGTCGAGGTACTTCCAGGGCATCTGCGTGCTGATGCGCACCGGCGCGATGCCGGCGCGCAGCGCGCGCTCCTGCCCGAGCGGATCGGTGACCAGATAGGCGAGGCGTTGGCCGCCCTCCTCCTCGACGCCGGCGATGCGATCGCGCAGATCCCACGGCAGTCGGTCGCGCTCACCGGCAGCGAAGACCACCAGGCGCTCGGCGCCGGCGCCGGCGTCGCGGGCCGCCAGCGGTGGCGCGTCGACGCTCTTGCCGACCGAGAGCAGCGAGAGCCCCACCGTGCGGTCGTGTCCCTTGCCGACGCGCCAGCCGACGCGCCCCGTCATCGAGCCGCGGTCGTGCACCACCACGCGCGCGCGCGGCAGCAGCGTGGCGCCGTCGTAGACGGTGGCGCTCACTACCGGCCCCGCCAACACCACCACCAGCTCGAGCGCGCTGCCGGCGACGAGCGGGCCCTCGAGCCGCTGCTCGGCGCCGAGGTAGCGCGGCACCGCATGCTCGAAGCGGGTCAGGCGCAGCTTTCCCTTCTCGACGCCGACGCCGATGCCGGTCACGAGCTCGCCGCTCTTTTCGTCGAGCGCGGCGCGCACCAGCAGCGCCGTGTCGACCTCGGCGCCCACCTGCAAGCGCGCGCGCACCACGCCGTCATCCACCGTGCGCGGCGACAACCACAGGCTGTCGCCCCACGGGGCCGGCTCGAGCATGCGCAGCACGCCGCCGTCGACCGCGAAGCGCCCGCGCAGAGCCGGCGCGCCGTCGTCGTCGACGACGGCGCCCACCACGGGCGGCGCGCCCACCAGCACGCGCTCCCAGGCGACGTCGAAGGCGGGGAAGCTCTGCGCCGGCGGCGGCAGTTGCGTAGCGAGCAGCGGCACGAGCGACACGAGCGGCGCGAGCATGGGCGCACGCTAGCCCGCACCCTGCGCGCCTGCTAGCAAGGGGCGTGACCACGACGACGTCGCCCCGCCCCCGTCTGCCGCGCGTGGTGGTGCTGCTCGGCGTCACTAGCCTGCTGACCGACGCCTCGAGCGAGATGATCCTGCCGCTCATCCCCTCGCTCGTGCTCGGCGGCCTCGGCGGCGCGGCGTGGATGATCGGCCTCATCGAAGGAGTCGCCGACGCGCTCTCGGCCGTGCTCAAGCTCGCCTTCGGCCGCCTCTCCGACCGGATGAAGGTGCGCAAGCCCTTCGCGCTGTTCGGCTACGGTCTCTCGACGGTGGTGCGACCGTTGGTGGCGCTGGCGTCGAGCCCCTGGCACGTGGTGCTGGTGCGGGCCGTCGACCGCGTCGGCAAGGGCGTGCGCTCGGCGCCGCGCGACGCGCTCATCGCCGACAGCGTGCCCGCGAGCGATCAGCCGCGCGCCTTCGCCTTCCACCGGCAGATGGACCACACCGGCGCCGTCATCGGGCCCTTGCTCGCGAGCGGCCTGCTCGCGCTCGGGCTCGCCGCGCAGCAGGCGATCGTGTTCGCGTGGATCCCGGGCGCGTTGGCAGTGCTCGCGCTCTCCTTCGTGCGCGAGCCGCCGACGCCCGCGGCGCTCAAGGGCGGCCCGCGCCTCGCCGACGGGCCGCTGCCGCCCGCGCTCACGCACCTCTTGGTCGCGGTCGGCCTGTTCTCGCTCGGCGTGCTCGGCGACCTGTTCCTGCTGGTGCGCGCACGCGAGCTCGGCGTGGCCGAGCCGCTCTTGCCCGTGCTGTGGGTGGTGCTGCACGTCGCCAAGGTGCTCGCGGCCGGCGCGGTGGCGCGGAGCAACGTGGCCTCGCGGGGTCGCCTCGCGCTCGCGTGGCTGGTGGTCGCCGGCGGCATCGCCACGCTGCTGGCGCCGACAGCGCTCGTGGTCTGGCCGGCGGCGGTGGTGCTCGGCGTCGGGCACGGCGCGCGCGAGCCGCTCGAGCGCGCGCTGGTCGGCGAGCGCGCACCCATCGACCAGAAGGGGCGCGCCTTCGGCCTCTACCACCTGGTCACCGGCCTGTGCGCGCTGCCGGCGGGGCTCGGCGTCGGGCTCGTGTGGGATCGGTTCGGCGCTATGACAGCGCTGTCGGTGTCGCTGGTCACCGTCGTCGTCGGCGTTGGTGCG
The DNA here is from genome assembly GCA_016177705.1 of Deltaproteobacteria bacterium. GTDB lineage: Bacteria > Myxococcota > UBA727 > UBA727 > VGSZ01 > JACOUT01. The sequence goes on along the minus strand of JACOUT010000003.1, from coordinate 407,324 downwards.
CTAAGCCTCCGGTCCCCGAGGTCACCATGATGCGCACCTGCCATGCTTTCTCGCTCGCTCTGTTCACCGCCACCTGTTCGCTCGTCGTCGCGTGCGAGCCCGAGCCCGCCGAGGGCGAAGGCGAGGGCGAGGGGGAGGAGGGCGAAGGTGAAGGTGAAGGCGAAGGCGAGGGCGAAGGTGAAGGCGAGGTCATCCTGACGGCCGACGCCATCGAGCTGTGCAGCTACTCGCTGGCAGGCACGCTGCGCATCACCTACGGCGCGCTGCTCGGCCTCGATCAACGCTGCACCATCGAGGACGCACCGAGCGGCGGCGAGCTGGTCGCCAGCGCGCAGGCGGCGTGCGCGGCAGGCGGCGCTGCCGACTGGCAGATCGCGCTCGACGGCGGGCGCGTCACCTTCGACTTCGCCGCCATCCGCGCCTGCGCGGCGGTCGAGCTGCCGCTCACGCGCAACTCGCCCGACGTGCCGGTCGCGTGCGCGACGCCGCTCACCACGGGTCACGTCGGCCAAGGCGGCGATTGCGTGCAGGGTTGGGACTGCGGGACCGGCATGCTGTGCGAGTCGATCGACCTGGTGGCGCCGCTCACCTGCCTGCCGCCTGCTGGCCAGGGTGCGCCCTGCGCTTCTGGTGGCGCCGGCGCGGTGCGCTCGTGCGCCGAGGGCCTCACCTGCGCGGCCAACGTCTGCACCATCCCCGCATCGCAGGGTGAGGCGTGCGATCAGCTCGACTGCGCCGATGGTCTGCGCTGCAACTACGAGCTCGACCCTGCGGTCTGCGCCGCCCAGGGCGGTGTCGGCGACGGCTGCGCCACCGACTCGGAGTGCGGCGAGGGGCTCGGCTGCGCCGGCGCGGCGTGCGCGACGCGGCTGCCGGACGGCGACAGCTGCGTCGACGGCGACGACGCCTGCGACGGCTCCTGCTCCGTCTGTCGCCCCGCGCAGGCAGGCCAGGTGCCGCACGCCTGCCTCGACCGCGGCGCGTTCGGCGCCGGCTGCGACGACACCGACGACTGCCGCGGCCACTTCGTCTGCACCGCCGGCGCGTGCGCGCCGGCCGCGGACGTGGGCGCCGATTGCCTCGACGACGCCGACTGCCGAGAAGGCCTCGGCTGCGACGGCACCACCGATCTGTGCGCCGTCGCGCCCGCGCCGGGCGACGCTTGCGTCGCGGGCGGCGTCGAGTGCACCGAGGGCGAGTGCGTCGACGGCACCTGCGTGGTGGCGGCGGCGGGCAGCCCGTGCACGGCGGACTCGCACTGCGAGGCGGCCGACCGCGTTTGTGTCGGCACGCCGCCAGCCGCCACGTGCGGCGCGGCGCCGGCCGTCGGCATCGCCTGCTCGGTGAACGGCGCCTGCGCGGACGGGGCCTACTGCGACGCCGGCACCTGCGCGGTGTTGCCGGCGATCGGCGCCCCCTGCGGCGTCGATCAGGGCAGTCCCGACCCCGCCTGCGCCGAGGGCGCCTTCTGCGACGAAGCCACCAACCGCTGCGTCGGCCTGTTCTCGCCGGGCCAGGCGTGCGCGAGCGGCGAGCAGTGCGCGAGCGGCGTCTGCGTCGACGGCAGCTGCACCCAGGTGGCGGCGTCGTGCATGACCAACCCGGGCTGGTTCCAGATGACCGTCATGATGGGGTTGTTGGTGCCACTGCGACTGAGAGCGCTGCGGCTGCGTGCGCTGCGGCGCCGCGCGTCGCATTGCTGACGCCACCGGGGCGGCGGTTGCTCCTCGACGACGGCCGTGCCAGACGGCCGCCGAGGAGAAGCCCCCATGAGCCTGTCGAAGATCACCTCGCTGCTCGGCAAAGACGAGAGCCTGCTCAACCACGTCTGCAAGACCATCCCGAAGGAGAGCCTGCACCTGCCCGGGCCCGACTTCATCGATCGCGTGGTCTCGGCCAGCGATCGCTCGCCGGCCGTGCTGCGCAACCTGCAGGGCATGTTCAACCACGGCCGCCTGGGCGGCACCGGCTACCTCTCGATCCTGCCCGTCGACCAGGGCATCGAGCACTCCGGCGGCGCCAGCTTCGCGCCCAACCCCGACTACTTCGATCCGAAGAACATCATCGAGCTGGCGCTCGAGGGCGGCTGCAACGCCGTGTGCTCGACCTACGGCGTGCTCGGCTCGATCGCGCGTCGCTACGCGCACAAGATCCCGATGATGCTCAAGATCAACCACAATGAGCTGTTGTCGCTGCCGCAGGAGCCCGATCAGACGATGTTCACCACCGTCGAGCGCGCCTTCGAGATGGGCTGCGTCTCCGTCGGCGCCACCATCTACTGGGGCCAGCCGGCCTCGCGCCGTCAGTTGCAAGAGGTGTCCGACGCCTTCGCGCGCGCGCACGAGCTCGGCATGGTCACGGTCTTGTGGTGCTACCTGCGCAACAACGCGTTCAAGAAGGACGGCGTCGACTACCACGCGTCCGCCGACCTGACGGGCCAGGCGAACCACCTGGGCGTCACCATCGAGGCCGACATCATCAAGCAGAAGCTCCCCGAGAATAACGGCGGCTACAACGCACTCGCGTTCGGCAAGACGCACAAGGCCGTCTACGAGAAGCTCACCAGCGACAACCCCATCGACCTGTGCCGCTACCAGGTGGCGACCAACTACCTGGGGCGCGCGCCGCTCATCAACTCGGGCGGCGAGTCCAAGGGCGCCACCGACCTCGCCGAGGCGGTGCGCACGGCGGTGATCAACAAGCGCGCGGGCGGCGCTGGGCTCATCTCGGGACGCAAGGCCTTCCAGAAGCCGAGGAAGGACGGCATCGAGCTGTTGAACGCGATCCAGGACGTCTACCTGACCAAGGAAGTGACCGTCGCCTGATCGCCCGTTCTGATCGACGTGCCCGATCGACGAATTTCTACGGCGCCCCCTGCCGCTTCGGCGGCATCGGGGCGCCGTGGCGCGTCGGGCACGGCGGTTGCTCAACCACGAGCGTCTGGAGGCCCCGATGCTCGTGCCCGCCCTCTTGCTGCTGCTCCCCGGTCAGGCGATCCGCGCCCCTGCCAACGAGGACGCGGCTGCCATGGAGCCGCCGCTGATGCGCGTGCCCGGACCCGGTGACGTCGAGGTGGCGCGCAACGCCGCGTTCCTCACCACCGAGCAACTCAGCGCCGCCTCACTGCTGACCTTCGACGGCGCCACCGAGACGGAAACGCCGGTCCCGCTCGAGGTAGTCGAGGGCCTCACCATCGCGCGGCTGCCGCTGCAACCGGCGCTCACCGCCGTCACGCTGCGCCTCTCCTTCGCGGGCGGCTTCACCGAGGACATGAGCTGGACGACGGGCAGCGCGCTCATCGACGGCCCGGCGGCGCCGGCGGTGGTGGCGCGCGCCGAGGTGGTGCGGCCGTTGCTCGAGAACCCGCACGTCGAGATCGAGCTGGCGCCGGAGCCGGACCTCGCCGCCGCGGTGTTGAGCGCCGTCGATGGCGAGCAGCGCACGCGCCTGTCGGCCAGCATGGGCTGGGGAGGCACCTCGCCGATCACCTTCGCGGACTGGGCCTACCAGGGAGGCGTGCGCGACTACGACGTGGTGGCCATCGATCGTGCCGGCAACGTCGCTGACGCTACGCCGATCACGGTCGGCGAGGGCGGCTGCGCGGCGGCGCCGGCCGGGGCGCCGGCAGCGCTCGCGCTCGCGTTGCTCGTGCTCGGGCGCACCACGCGCGCGCGCGCCCGGCCATCGTCGTCGCGGCGCTGGTTGCGCTAGCCTGCACCAGGCGACCCGGAGTCCACCATGCTGATCGTCCCCGTGCTGCTCGCGCTCCTCCCCACCCAGGCCGGCGTCGCCGCCGAGGACGCGCTGATGGCGCCCCAGCAGATGCGCGTGCCCTCCTTCGGCGAGACCGACGTGGCGAGGAACGCCGCCCTCATCACCATCGAGCAGCCGACCGCGGTGGCCGTGGTCACCTTCGACGGCGCCACCGAGGTGGTGACGCCGGCGACGCTCGAGGTGGTCGAGGGCATCACCATCGCGCGCCTGCCGCTGCAACCGGCGCTCACCGACGTCACCGTGCGCATCAGCTTCGGCGGCGGCTTCAGCGAAGACATGAGCTGGACCACCGGCAACGCGCTCATCGACGGGCCGGCGGCACCTGCCGAGGTCGCGCGCGCCGAGGTGGTCAGCCCGTTCCTCGAGAACCCGCACGTCGAGATCGAGATCGCCCCCGAGCAGAACCTGGCGGCCGCGGTCTTGAGCGTGGTCGACGGCGACCAACGCACGCGCCTCTCCACCAGCGTCACCTGGGGACCAGGCGCGGGCCTGTCCTTCTCCGACTGGAGCTACCAGGGCGGCACGCGCGACTACGACGTCGTCGCCATCGACCGCGCCGGCAACGTCGCCGAGGCGACGCCGGTGACGGTGTCGCCGGTCGGCTGCGCCGCCACGCCCGCCGGCTCGGTGGGCGCGCTCGCGCTCGCGCTCTTGGCCATGCGTCGCCGGTATACTCGCCGATCGTGGGCATCCTCGATCGCTGGCTGAAGGGCTTCCTCGACGACAAGGGCGAGCAGCAGCCGCAGGCGCAGTCGTCGCCCGCGCCTGAGCCGCCGTCGCGCGTGGCCCCGACCGTGGTGGTGAGTCGGGCTGCCGGCGCCGTGGTGCTGCAGCGCGAGCCGGTGTCGTCGGAGCCGGCGAGCGAGGTCGAGGGACCGACCCGCGATCCGCTCGACGACACGCTGCGCCGCGCGCGCGCCCGTCTGACGCTCGACGCCAACGGCCGCGCCTTCGCCGAGGGCCCCGACTTGCAGATGGAGATCGCTGCGCTCGACGCCGGCGGTCGCGGCAAGGCCGCCGACGCGCTGCTCGCCGACGCGCTGCTCGCGTCGCGCTCGCTCGAGCTGCGGCGCCAACTGGCCGAGCGCCTGCTGCGCCGCGGCGATCGCGCGCGCGCCGTCACCTTGCTGGTCAAGCTGGCCGAGCCGTCGGCGCCCGAGCAGCACGCGGTGTTTGCGCTACAGGCGCTCGGCGAGATCGCCGAGGCCGACGGCGACCTCGACGAGGCGAGGCTGCGGTACGAGCAGGTGCTGGCGCTCGACATCGGCGCCAGCCAGGCAAAGACACGCGCGCGCCGGCTGCGCCGCGACGAAGATCTGCAGCGCGGCGACGACGCGCGGCGCGTGCTCGCGCGCTTTTTGGGCGCGCGCGCGGCCGGCGCGCGCTACTCGGTGATCGACGAGGTTGGTCGAGGCGGCGCCGCCACCGTCTTTCGCGCGCGCGACCGCCTGATCGGTCGCGAGGTGGCGCTCAAGATCTTTCACGCCCGCGGCAGCGCCGAGGAGCGGCGCGCGCGCATCGTGCACGAGGCGCGCATCGCCGGCAGCTTCGAGCACCCGCACATCGTCTCCATCCTCGACCTCGACGAGGCGCGCGACCTGTTGGTGATGGCGCTGTGCGAGGGCGGCTCGCTGCAACGGCGCTTGCAGCAGGAGAAGAAGCTGCGCCACACCGAGGCCGTCGACCTCGGCGCCGTCTTGCTGCGCACGCTGCACGACATCCACCAGGCGGGCCAGCTCCACCTCGACATCAAGCCGTCGAACCTGTTGTTCCACGACGGCCAGCTCATGCTGTGCGACTTCGGCACTGCCGGCCTGCGCGAGCTCGGCGCGCTCGCCGGCACGCGCGCCTACATGGCGCCCGAGCACCGCTTGCTCGGCAGCGCTGACGCGCGCGCCGACCTGTACATGGCAGGGCTCGTCATCGCCGAGTCGGTCGAGGGCCACCTGCCGGCGTTCGGCGCGGCGCCGGTGCTGACCGCGGTAGCGCCCGGCCCACGTCGGCGGGCGCTCGAGCAGGTGCTGGCCAAGCTGTGCGCGCGCGACCCGCGCGATCGCACGGCGAGCGGCGCCGAGGCGGCCGAGCAGCTCTTGCTGGCCGGTGCGCTGCCCATGACCGACGCCGAGGGCGCCGCGCTGTTCCACCACGTCGAGAGCCTGGCCGCGCGCGAGGGCGCGGCGGCGCAGCAGCGCCTGGCCGCGAGCGCGATGGTGCAGGCGCTTCGTCCTCCCGGGTGAGCGTGCGGCGCGCGCGTGCGAGCGCCGCGCGCAACAGCGCGCGGTCACCGGCGACGAGGCGCAGCCGCTCGGCGCGGCGCAGGCGTTTGAGGGCGGGCTCGAGGCGCCGCGCCACCGCCTGCTGACAGCGATAGCGCCACACGAGCGAGACCGGTCGGCGCGCGCGCGTGAAGGCGCCGCCCGTGCCGGCCTGGTGCGCGCGCAGGCGGCGCGCCAGATCATTGGTGATGCCGACGTAGAGCGCGCCGTCGGCGCAGCACAGCAGGTAGACCCACCACCAGCGCGCGCGGCGCGCGGGTGCCGCCGCCCTCGACCGCGACGTCATCAGCCGCCGAAGTGCGCGCGCATCGGCGTCCAGTAGTAGTCGATCCAGCCTTGCCGGTACTCCTCGGCCTGGTCGGTGGGCACGCTCGAGTGCGTCATGGTCAGCTCGGTGCCGCCGCCGGTGCCCGCGAGCGAGATCTCGAGCCGCGAGGGAGCAGCGCCCTTGGGCCACTCGGTGGTGGCCCACTCCTGCACGATGCGCTCGCCGCGCACCAGCTCGAGGTGCTTGCCGTGGATGTAGTCGTTCCAGTGCGTGAAGGCGCCGCCCACGGTCGGTGCGCCCTTGCATGCGCCGCCGATCACCGTGGAGGCGACCGAAGGATCGACGAGCGCGTCGTAGACCTGCAGCGGCGTCGCCTGGATGAAGACGTGCTGCACGATGGTGGTGGTCGGGCGCGCGCCGCTCGCGCCGGCCTTCTTTGGCGCGGCCTTCTTTGGCGCGGCCTTCTTTGGCGCGGCTTTCTTTGGCGCGGCCTTCTTTGGCGCGGCCTTCTTCTTGGCGGCCTTCTTCTTGGCGCCACCGCCCCTCTTCTTGGCGCCACCGCCCCTCTTCTTGGCGCCACCGCCCCTCTTCTTGGCGGCCTTCTTGTTCGCGGCCTTCTTCTTCGCAGCCATGACGAGCCTCCGTGTGCGCGGAAGCTATGCGAAGCCGCGGCGTCGACGCCACCACCATTCCGCGCCGGCGAGCGCGGTCAAGGCCGCGATCACCCAGGCGCGATCCCACAACGGCTCGGTGCGCTGGCGGTGCACGCGCTCGATCTTGTGATCGACGAAGGGCAGGCCGTGCACGTCGTCGGCGTCGACCGCGCGCCCGGCGCCCGCGGCCGCGGGCGCGGCGAGCACGTCCGGGCGCGGCTCGGAGAACAGCTTCTCGGCGGCGGTGGCGCGCACCACGAAGGCGTCCTCGTCGGAGCCGATGGCCTTGGCGTCGTCGCCGCTGCCGGCCTTGGCGTCGACGCGCGCGCGCCACACGCCGGCGAAGGGCGGCGTGAAGGTGGCGCGCCACGCGCCGTCCTCGGCGGTGGTGCCCTCGAGCACCGTGGGCGTGGTGCCGTCGGTGGCGTCGAGCGGCGTCAGCGTGATGGTGACCTTGTCGCCGCCCTCGGGCTGGTAGCGCGAGTTGAAGGTGCGCACCTCGAGCGGCACCGCGCTGCCGGGCTCGACGCCGCGAGTGGCGTCGGGCAGGTCGACGACGATGCGGGTGCGCGACAGCTCCGGGTCGCGGATCAACCAGCGCAGCGCGTTGGCGAAGAAGCGCCGGTGTGCGTCGCCGCGGCCGCCGGCGCCGACGTGTGGCAGGCCCCAGACCCAGGTCGAGTCGGTCAGCACCGCCATGCTCCTGCCCTTGCCGATCTCGGCCACCGCCACCACCGGCGCCGGCTCGCTGCCGACGTTCAAGAACGGGTGCGCGAGCAGCACGTCGGCGCCCTCGCGCACGCCCGCCACCAGGTTCAAGCCCTCGAGCGGCGGCAGCGCCGACAGCCCGCCCGCGCCGACCTCGACCGACAGCTCGCCGAGATCGGTGACCGGGTGGCTGCGTCCGGCGTCGGTGAGCAGCGGCGCGAACGTCTCGGTCGAGGTGTGGCCGGTGCCGGGCAACAGGCGCACCGGCAAGACGTCGGCGATGGGCGTGCCCTCGTAGTCGCCCTCGGAGAACGACAGCTCGCCGCCGATCATCATGAAGCCGCCGCCCGCGCCTTCGACGAACTGCTTCACGTTCTCGAGGTAGGGCGCCATCTGGTAGGGGCGGTAGTTGAAGTCCTGGAAGATGACGACGTCGAAGGTGTCGAGCTCCTCGGTGAACAGCTCGCGCGTCGGGAAGGGGATGAGCGACAGCTCGCGGTTGCCGGCGTTGGTCAGGTCGGTGGTGCTGCGCAGGATGAAGAACGAGATCAGGTCGACCGACGGGTTCTCCTTGAGGATGCGGCGCACGTGGCGCTCGTCCCACGACGGGCGCCCGGCGACCAGCAGCACGCGGATGCGGTCGCGGATCAGCTTGAGCGTGAAGTCGACGCGGTTGTTCTCGGCGATGCGCTCGTCGGCCAGCACCGGCGTGGTCACGGTGTAGACGCGCTTGCCGGCGCGCTGCGGCTCGAAGGTGAAGGTGGCCTTGACGCTCGCGCCATCCTTGACGACGGCGTCGGCGGTAGCCACCGGCCGGCCGTCCTCCTTGAGCGTCAACGGCACGGTGACGTCGTAGCCCTTGCTGCGCACGTTGACCTCGACGGTCAGCTTGTTGCGCACGAAGGCGAGCTCGTCGGTGACGACGCGCTCGAGCGCCAGGTCCTTGAAGCTCACCGACGCGCCGATGGCCACCGTGTGCACCGGCGCGCCTACCCGCGCCGCGGCCTCGCGCAGCTCGGGCGTGAGCGCCGCCGACAGGCCGCCGGTGTCCGCACCGTCCGAGAGCAAGACCATGCCGCCGAGCGGCGGCGCGCCCTCGCCGCGCGGCACAGCACCTTGTCCGGGCTCGAGCGCCGCGGCCAGGCGCGAGGTGGCGCCGGTGGGCGGCAGCGCATCGCTGCCGAACGCGGCCAGCTCCTCGACCGTGGCGCGGCGCGCCGTGCCGTCGAACCACCACAGCTCCGGCTGGAAGGGCTCGCTCCTGTGCGCGAGGTCGTCGAGGAGCGCGCGTGCGGCGTCGGCCGCGCGGCGCGCGCGTGGCCGGCCGTCATCGTCCTCGGCCATCGAGGCCGAGGCGTCGACCGCGATGACGACGCGGTTTGGCTCCTTGCTGGTCGCCATCAAGCGCAGCCCCGGCTCGAGCAAGAGCGCGAGCACGCCCAGGCACAGCGCGGCACGCAGCGCCAACAGGCCGCCGCGCACGCCGAGCGGCGCGCCCCGCGTGGCGTGGGCGCCGAGCGCCACGGCGACGAGCAGCGCGACCGCCACGACGGCGATCACCCACGCCGGCAGGCGGGTGAGCGCCACCAGCTCGCGCGCGTTGAAGGCAGCGTCGTGCGGGGTCACCGGCGCTTCTTCTTCATGATGAAGGGGATGTGGACCTGGTCCTCCTTGTAGTCGAGGCAGGTGGCGTACATCAGCAGGTTGACGGCGAGGCGGAAGGCCAGCTCGCGTTGCGCTTCACCGTCGGGCTCGCAGTCGAAGCGCCAGGTGCCGAAACGGTCACGCTCGAGCGCGCCCAGCAGGTCGTTGGTCGAGAGCACCACGGCGGCGCGGCCGGCGACGTCGACGCCATACAGATGCGCGTCGTCCCTGCTGCGGCCGACCGCGCCGTCGAGCAGGTAGAAGCTCTTGAAGATCACGTGCTCACCGTCGAGCGCGCGCAGCGTGGTGCCGGGCAGCATCGCGGCCAGCTCGCGCTTGGCGCCGGCGGTGAACGGATCGGCGGCGCTCGGCGCGTCGATCACCAGCATGCCGCCGTAGCGCAGGTGACGTTCGAGCCGCGCGCGCTGTCGCGCGGTGAAGGGCGGCAGCTCACCCTCGCCCGACAGGAACACGAGCGGCTGCCAGAACAGCTCTTTGCCTTCGGGCGTGTCGTCGTCGAGCGAGACCACGGCGGCGTCGCGCGCCACCGAGATGGAGGTGCGCTTGCCCGCCTCCCACAAGAGGCGGCGCAGCGCCTCGGGACGCTGATCCCAGGCGCCGCCGTGCTTGAGGCGCCCGACGCCGACCTCGGAGCGCGGGCCGATGGCGCGCGCGCCGGTCGCGGCCAGCGCGAGCGGCACGGTGCCGAGCAAGAAGTCCCGTCGACGCATCCGCGCACTCTAGCAACATCCGACGAGCGCGCGCCGGGTCGTCGTCGCTCCTGCCGCCGACCGGATCACTCGGCGGTGGCGCGGTCGATGGCGTCGTAGGTCGCCTGCGTCTGCACCACCAGCGCGCGCGCGATGCCCACGGCGACGACGAGGAAGGCGAACATGCCAGTGGCGATGGTCAGCATCACCACGCGCCGCGCGGCGCGCTCCTTCAGCTCGACCGCGAGCCGCGGCAACGCGGTGTCGAGGTCGCCGGTGCGCTCGGCCAGCGCCACGCGCGCGCCCAGCGCGTCGTCGACGACCTCGGTCTCGACCAGCGCTTCGGCGATGGTGCGCCCGCCGTCGAGCGCTCGCGCCCCCTCGTCGGCGCGCTGGCCGAGGTTGGCCAGGCCGCTGGCGGCGAGCGACGAGGCGAGCGCGCCGCGCGCGGGCACACCTGCCGCGAGCAACCGCCCGAGCAGCCGGAGCATGGCCGCGCGCGTGTCGTCGACGACGATGGCGCCGAGGAGCGGCACGCGCGCGCACACGCCGAGCACGGCGGCCTTCGCTCGCGCTGGCAGGCGCGTCGCGAGCGCGAAGCCGCCGACGAGCACGACCACCACCATCACCACGCCGGGCGCGGCGCGCGCGAGGTAGGCGCCCGCGCCCGCGGTGACCAAGAGCGGCAGCGGCAAGATCACGCTCGCCAGCAGCACCAAGAGCGCCGGGTAGGCGAGCGCGAGCGCCAGGCGTCGTCGTCGCTGCCGCCGCTCGAGCACGTCGGCGGCGACCGTGCGCAGCGCCGCCGGCAGGAAGCCGCCGCGCTCACCGGCGGCGATGACGGCGGCGCCGGCGTCGTCGACGAGGTGGGCGTCGGCCAGCGCGTCGGCGAGCGAGCCGCCCGCGTCCACGACGCCGCGAACGAGGGCGCGCTTGTTCGCGGGCACGAGGCCAGCGGTGGCCGGGTCGTGCACGAGCTGGCGCAGGCTCAGGCCTGCCTCGAGCGCCTGGGCGAGCGCGAGCAGCAGCATCGCTGCACGCTACCCCTGTGCGCGCGGTCGCACCTACACGTCGGTAGGTGGCCCGAGGCCGTGTGTCGAAGCTCACGGCGCCTGGCGGTTTCGGCTCGTGATTTCAGGTGGTTGGAACAAGGCGCCGGCCGCCGACATGTCGCATCGGTCGAGTGGACGGCAGAGATCGCAGCAGCCCCTCCCCTACGCTGTCGACAACGACCATGAGGACGGTGGGACGCATGTACAAGCTCCTGGCGCTCGCTTCGGTGGTTGGCCTGCTCGGTGCCGGTGCGGCGATGGCCGACAAGGGTGTGGACCCCTTCCGCCACGGCGTGCCGCAGGCGCGCGTGCCGGGCGTCGCGCTCCTCAAGCTGCGCGACTTCCGCGCCCAGGAGCTGGTGGCGGGCCGCCAGCGCGTCGCTGCGGCCGCCGCGCTCAAGGAGCTGGCGCAGCGCAGCGACGTCGTCATCGAGCTGATTCGGCCCACGGCGCTCGGCTGGGCCTTCGTCGAGATCCGAGACGGCGCCGCCCCCGAGGTCATCCCCGACGAGGCGCGCACCCTCGCGCTCATCGAGCGCCTGGCGGCCGATCCGGCGGTGGCCGCGGCCGCGCAGGACACCTGGATGCGCGCGCTGCGCACGCCGAATGATCCCGGCTTCGACCAGATGTGGCACCTGACCAGCATTGGCGCGCCGGCCGCGTGGGACCGCACCACCGGCATCTCCACGCAGCGCGTCGGCATCGTCGACACCGGCCTGGTGCGCGCGCACGAGGACGTGGGCACGCGCGCCGTCGCCGGCTACGACTTCGTCTCCTCGACCTCGTCCTCCACCGACGGCAACGGCCGCGACGCCGACTACAACGACACCGGCGACGACTGCGGCGGCGGCTCCAGCTACCACGGCACGCATGTGGCCGGCACCATCGGCGCGCGCGCCGACAACTCGACCGGCATCCCCGGCCTCAACTGGAACGCCGGCCTGGTCATCGGCCGTGCGCTTGGCGCCTGCGGCGGCGACATCGTCGACATCGGCGACGCCGCCATGTGGATGGCCGGTGGCAACATCAGCGGCGTCACCGCCATCGGCGCCAACAAGGTGTCGGTGATGAACCTGTCGCTCGGCAGCGACGCGGGCTGCTCCTCGTACGAGCAGGACATGGTCGACTTCGTCAACCAGCAGGGCACCATCTTCGTCGCCGCCGCCGGCAACAGCTCGGGCCCGGTAGGCAGCCCGGCCAACTGCAACGGCTCCATCGCGGTGGCGGCGCACGGCCCCCAAAACAGCCTGACCTCGTACTCGTCGTTCGGCTCCGAGGTGGCGATCGTGGCGCCCGGCGGCGACTTCTCCTCCGGCGAGCAGGGCGGCGTGCTCTCCTCGATCGGCCCGACCTCCTCCGGCTACGCCTTCAACCAAGGCACCTCGATGGCGTCGCCGCACGTGGCCGGCGCGGTCTCCTTGATGCAGGCGCTCGACGCCACGCTGACGCGCGCCGAGATCGTGAGCCTGCTGCAGGCGAACGGCGAGGCGTGCTCGGGCTGCGGCAGCAAGGTGGCGATGAAGCTCGACGCCACGCTGGCGGCTATCGGCGGTGGCACCACGCCGCCGCCGCCGCCCCCGCCGCCGCCGACCACGGGCGACGACGACCTCGAGGAGAACGACGCCTACGACGACGCCAAGGGCGGCGTGGCGTGCGGCGACGACCTCGACCTGATGGCGCTGCCCACCGATCAGGACTGGTTCCTGGTGCAGACCGGCGCCGGCGCCACCATCGACATCACCATCTCGGCCAGCAACGGCGCCGACCTCGACCTGTACGTGCTCGACGGGCCGACCAGCCAGGACGTGATCGCCGCCTCCGAGTCGGCCACCGGCAACGAGGCGGTGCAGGTCACCGGCACGGGCTCGCCGCTGCACGTGCTGGTGGTGCCCTACGTCGACACGCAGAGCGGCACCGAGCACACCGGCCCGTACGCCATCACCGTCACCTGTGTCGGCGGCGAGCCGCCGCCGGCCGACCCGACCGACCCGCCGAGCGATCCGACCGATCCGACCGACCCGCCCTCCGACCCGAGCGATCCGCCGGTCGGGCCCGATCCGGACGCCATCGAGGACCAGCTCGAGGACAACGACACCGCCGCGGACGCGGCTGAGATGTACTGCGACGAAGAGCGCGCGCTGACGCTCAAGGACGACGACTACTTCACCGTCACGGTGCGCGACCACGACGACCTGGTGGCGCTCATCGACGCCGACGAGCTCGAGCTGACCGTCGAGATCATGGACATGAACGGCGAGGTGATCGCCGAGGGCGACAGCGAGAACCTGGCGAGCGCGAGCGACCTGGCGGCCGGCAGCTACGTGGTCGGCGTGCACCCGACGAGCGAGTTCGGCAGCTACCGCTTGCAGACGCGCTGCAAGGCGCTCGAGTTCAACCCGCTCGTCGAGGCCGGCTGCTCGTCGTCGGGCGGCGTGGCGCCGATGGCGGGCGCGCTCGGGCTGTTGGCGTTGCTGGCGCGCCGCCGCCGCCGCTAGCTGGGCTCGAGGGCGACCGGCAGCAGGCGCGCGCCGAACGACAGGCGCCGTCCCGCCTCGACCAGCGGCGCCGGCGCCGGCAGGCCGGCGCGCGCGAGCGCTTGCAGCGCCGGCAGCACCACGAAGTCGCGCGCGAGCGCGCGCGGGTGCGGCACGTCGGGGTCGACGACGGGCGCCACCAGCGCGAGCCCGAGCACCAGGTCGAGGTCGAGCGCGCGCGCGCCGTCCTTGGGTCCGCGCACGCGCCCGAGGCGCGCCTCCACGCCGCGCAGCGCCTCGAGCAGCGCGCGCGGCGCCAGCGCCGTCTCGACCACCAGGCAGGCGTTGACGAAGCGGTCGAGGGTGACGCCGCCCACCGCAGGGTTGCCGTAGCCGTCGCTGACGCCGAGCACGGCGAGCGCAGGCTGCTCGCGCAGCAGCGCCACGGCGGCGGCCACGCGGCGCTCGGCCATGGGCCCCGAGGCGCCGACGGCGACGACGAAGGCGCTCACGGGCGCAGCTCGGCCGCGGCGGCGCGCGCTGCCTCGTCGACGCGCTCGTTCTCCGGGTGGCCGGCGTGCCCTTCTACCCAGGCCCAGCTCACCTGGTGCTTGGCCGCCTCGGCGATGAGCGCGTGCCACAGGTCCTGGTTCTCCACCGGCTTTCGCTGCGAGTTCTTCCAGCCGCGCTTCTCCCAGCCAAAGCGCCACTCGGTCATGCCCTTGATGACGTAGTTGCTGTCGGTGACGACGTGGACGCGGCACGGTCGCTTGAGCGCGCGCAGCCCCTCGATGGCGCTCAACAGCTCCATCCGGTTGTTGGTGGTGGCGGGCGTGTTGCCGGAGAGCAGGCGCTCGTTGCGCGCGCCGTTCTTCTCGACCACGAGCAGCGCGGCCCAGCCGCCGCGGCCGGGGTTGCCGAGGCAGGAGCCGTCGCAATAGAGCGTGACCTGGTCGGTCGGCTGGTTCACGGCGCCTTGAGCAGGTCGAGGAAGGCGAGCGCGGTCGACATGTAGATCACGATGCCGACGATGTCGTTGGCGGTGGTGACGAACGGCCCCGAGGCGATGGCCGGGTCGACGCCGAAGCGCTTCATGGCGGCGGGCGCGAGCGCGCCCACGGTGGCGGCGGCGGTCATGGCGGCGAGCATGGCCAGGAACACGATCAGGCCGAGCACGGGGTTGCCGTCGCCGAACAGGAAGGCGCCGGCGCCGCCGACCACGACACCGCACACCGCGCCCATCACCAGGCCGACGCGGAACTCGCGAAAGAGCACGCCGGCGAGGTCGTTGAGCGTGACGCGGCCGGTGGCGAGGCCGCGCGTCAGGATGGTGGCCGACTGTGTGCCGACGTTGCCGCCCATGGCGGTGATGACCGGGATGAAGGCGGTGAGGATGACGGCCTGCGCGATCACGCCGGAGTAGACGGTGATGAGCGCGGCTGAGACGAGCGAGCCGAACAGCGTGGTGACGAGCCAGGGCAGGCGCACGCGCGCGATGGGAAGCACGCGGTCGCGATAGAGCAGCTCCTCGGCCGAGGTACCGGCCTGCTTGAGGGCGTCCTCCTCGGCCTCCTCGGCGACCACGTGCATGACGTCGTCGTGCAAGATGCGCCCGAGCAGGCGTCCCTCGCGGTCGACCACCGGCAAGGACACGATCGAGTACTTCTTGACGAGGCTGGCCACCTGCTCCTGGTCGACGTCGGGCGTGACCTTGGCGACCGGCGGCTCCATGATCTGCAGCACGCTCTTGTCGCCGCGGTGCACCAACAGGTGCGCGACGTCGATGGCGCCGACCAGGCGCTCATCCTCGTCGACCACGTAGACGAAGTGCACCGCGATGTCCTGCTCGACCAGCTCGCGCACGCGCGCGATGGCGTCTTGCACCGTCTGCGGCTTGTGCACGCTTGCGAGCTCGGTCTGCATCAGACCGCCCGCGGTGTCGGGGGCGAACTGCAGCAGCTCTTCCACCTGCGCGCGCTCGGCCGGCGCCAGGCTCTGCAGCGCCTCGCGCCGCTCCTGCGGATCGAGGTCCTCGATGACGTCGGTGGCGTCGTCGGTCTCGAGGTTCTTGACCAGCTGACCGATCTCGCCCGGGTCGAGCAGGATCAAGAGCGCCTGGCGCTCGGGCTCCTCGAGCAGCGACACCGCCTCGGCGCGCTCGGCGTCGTCAGCCACCAGGCGCAACAGGCGCGGCCACTCGCTTACCTCGAGCACACGCAGGCTCTCGACCACGTCGGCCGGGTGGGGCAACAGGCGTAGGAAGCTGCCGGCGGTGGCGTCGTCGGCGCGCAGCACGGCCTCGAGGTCGTCGTTGTCCATGCGGTCGAGGGACGGATTGGCGCTCACGACAACTCCCGCGGCGAGCCCCCGAACCGGCCGACCCGGCCCCTGACCATGGACCCATTGTCCGGTCGGTTCAAGGTGGAAGGGTCTCCGATGCGGGGTAGCCACTCGTCATGATCCGTCGCCGCGCGCTTGCCGTCTTCACGCTGCTGGTCGCCGCTGGGTGTGCGGGCCGCGCGGTAGACGAAGCTGTCCCTCCCGTTCCCCCGCCGCCCGACGCTCCGCGGCCCCCTCCACGCTGCTCGGGTGCCACAGCAACCGAGTTCGGGGGCTTCTGCATCTGGTGGACGCAAGACAGCAATCCGGGGTTCAACTCGGACTACGCCATCGACGATGAAGCAGTCGTGCTCGAGGGAGCACCACCAGACCGCTTCCCGGTTACGGGCTGCGGGGCATCACAGCGGTCCGAGATCGTGTACCTGCAGACGTCGCGCACCGTCTTCAAGGTGCAGCTTCCCGGCGCAGCCGACGGCGACCTGTTCGAGCCCAGTGTGTTCGCTCCGGGTGACGAGGTGCGGCTGCGGCTTCAGTACGACTGGCTTGGCGGGATCGCGCTGCGCATCGACTCCGAGTACGCCCACGTAGCTGGCACCATGTGGGGCCAAGTGCTGCCGCCCATGGACGAGGTCACGGTCGCCCGTGGGCCGCCGGTCGGCGAGCCGTTTGAGACTGACTGCGGTTGGATCCAGCTCGACTCGTTCGAGCTCGTCATCAACGGTGAGTCGCACATCGTAGAAATCGACAACTGCTTCGAGGCGGAGGGCGTCGTCTTCTACGGCCTGCAGGCGTACCACCCGCTCACGACCAGGTGCACCGATTCGATCGCGCCCATGAGCTGGCTTGCGGCGTGGCCGGAGTGACGACGTGCGTACACGCTATCCCGACCAGATGAGGCTTCGTCGCTCGCTCACCCTCCTCGCCCTGCTGGTCGCAGCGGCCGCCTCGTCGTGCCAGTGCGCGCCGCTGCGCGTGGAGCGCGCACTCGCCGATCTCGAGGTCGTGGTCGACGCCGAGCGCGGGCAGATCACCGTGCAGCGGGGTGAGCGCGTGCTGCTCGACGTGCCGGCGACGTCCGTGGGCGTCAAGGACGGCGACGCGACCTTCGCCATGGAGTTCGGTATGTTCGACCTCCAGGAGGGCGTCGGCACACCCACCTTCGCCGACCGCCTCGAGATTCTGAGCGAAGAGCCGCTCGCCATGCGCCTGTTGGCCGGCGACGTCGAGTTGGCGAGCGCCACCGTCGAGGAGCAGGCGGGCGGCGCGCGCCTGACCGTGGCGGCGACTGGCGGCTACGACCGGGTGGTGCTCGGTACGCGCTGCACCTTCGCGCACGTGCTCGGCCTGGGCGCGCAGACGCACGACGTCGACCACTTCGGCCAAGTGGTACCCCTGTGGGTGAGCGAGCAGGGCGTGGGCAAGAGCGACACCGACGAGCTGCCCACGCTCTGGCAGCTGGTCGGCCGGCGCCACACCACGCACGTGCCCATGCCGGCCTTCGTCACCGACGTGGGCGCCTTCGTGGTCGACACGCCGGCGTTTGCGCGCTTCGACCTGTGCGCCACAAACCCCGAGCGGGCGAGCTTCGAGGTCTGGCAGCACACGCTCGCGATCACCGCTTGGGGCGGCGAGACCGTGCGCGAGGCGCAGGCGAAGATGGTCGACGCGCTTGGCCGGCCGCCGCCCCTGCCGTCGTGGGGGCTGGCGCCGTGGTTGGACGCCATCTTCGGCAGCGACGAGGTGCGCGCTACCGCGCAACGCCTGCGCGCCGAGCAGATCCCCGCGAGCGCCCTGTGGAGCGAGGACTGGCGCGGCGGTTCGTTCGCGGGCGCCGACGTCTATCGCCTCGACGAGGATTGGCGCGTCGACGCCGCGCTCTACCCCGACCTGTCCGCGCTCACCGCCGACGTGGGCGCGCTCGGCTTCAAGCAGATGGTCTATTTCAACACCTTCGTCACCCAAGGCGGCGACGTCTTCGACGAGATCACGGCCGCGGGACATGCCATCACGACGCCCGAGGGCGAGCCCTTCTTGTTCACCGGCGCCGACGCCGACTTCTCACCGACGGCGCTGGTTGACCTGACCAACGACGACGCGCGCGCCTACGTGAAAGGCCACCTGACGGCCGCGCTCGACGCCGGTGTGCGCGGCTGGATGGCCGACTTCGCCGAGTGGATGCCGGTCGACGACGTCGCGCTCGCCTCCGGTGACGATGCGGCGCTGGTGCACAACCGCTACCCGGTCTTGTGGCAGGAGGTGAACCGCGAGGCGCTCGAGCAGGCAGGGGTGGCTGACGACGCCATCGTGTTCGTGCGCTCCGGCCACCTCGGCTCGCAGGCCGCGGCGCAGGTGATCTGGGCCGGCGATCAGCGCACCTCCTTCGACGACGACGACGGCCTGCCCACCGTGCTGCCCATCGGCCTCGGCCTGTCGGCGGTGGGCTTCCCCTTCGTCACCCACGACGTCGCCGGCTACCAGAGCTCCACCAACGACCCGACCGACCAGGAGCTGTTCTTTCGCTGGGCCTCGCTCGGCGCCTTCTCGCCCGTCATGCGCACGCACCACGGCACCCACGCGCGCGCCAACGTGCAGTGGTTCACCAACGCCGAGACCACCGCGCACTTCAAGCGCCTGGCCGAGCTGCACGTGCGGCTCTTCCCCTACCTGCGCAAGCTCGCCGACGACGCGGTGGCGCCCGGCGGCCTGCCGCTGTGGATCCCGCTGCCGCTGCTCTACCCCGAGGACGACGTGTGGGGCGTTAAGGACCAAGTGCTGCTCGGTCCCTCACTTTTGGTGGCGCCGGTGGTGACGAGGGGCGCGGTCGCGCGCGAGGTCACCTTCCCGGCCGGGCGATGGGTGCCCTTCCTCGACGACGGCGCTGCCGTGCTCGGGCCGACGACCGTGAGCGTCGATGCGCCCGTCGACGCCATCCCGGTGTTCGTGCCCGCCGGCGGCATCGTGCCGCTGTTGGCGACGCCGGTGCAGACGCTGGTCCCCGGTGTGGACGGCATCACCGATCTCGACGACACCGAAGGCGACCGCACGGTGTTCATCGCGCTCGGCGCCGAGGGCACCTTCACCGAGCGCTCGGGCGTGTCCTATGTGCTGACCGGCACCGGCGTTGAGGCGCTCGACGCCACCGTGGTCGGCGACGGCGACGTCCCCGGCGCCGGGTTCACCGTGCTGCTGACCGGCCAGCCACCGGGGCGCACCACGACGGTGATCTGCCGGTGACGCCGTCGACCGGGCGCCGAGTGTGGCACTGACCAAGTGGTGACCATCGACGCGTGCGCGTCATCGCTCCCGTCGGTAGTGTCGAGGTTCGCCCGCTGCGGCCGGGAAACCGTGAGGACCTGGATTTGGGGCTTGTCGTTGTTCCTTCGACTGACGATCGCTGCTCTCGCCAGAGCATGCGGCGGTTCCGTTGGGGAGCCGCCGTGTGCCGAGGTGCGGCGCCGACGGTCGCCCTCCCTGGGTGGCAGGCCGTGTCGGCGAGAGGGCACTGCGCTCTGCTCTCGCGAGAGCAGCGATCCTCATCGAAGGCAGGACGACAAGCCCCAGCTTCTTCTTCTTCTTCTTCTTCTTCTTCTTCCCGCTCCCCCGCACCCGCAAGCTGATCACCCTGAGGCACGCCATGGCCGACCTCGACGTCACCCCCGAGTTGCTGCGCCGCTACGACCGTCCGGTGCCGCGCTACACGAGCTACCCGACGGCCGACCGCTTCACGCCCTCGTTCACCGCCGACAGCTACCTGGCCGCGCTCGCGCGCGCCGACGCACGCAGCGACGAGCCGCTCGGGCTCTACCTGCACCTGCCGTTCTGCCGCCACCAGTGCGCCTACTGCGGCTGTGCCATGGTGGCGTCCTCGGACCCGGAGCGCTTGAGCGAGTACCTCGAGCGCTTGCTCCTCGAGATCGACCGCGTGGTGGCGCACCTGCCGAGGCGCCGCAAGGTCGCCGAGATCCAGCTCGGCGGTGGCACACCCAACATGTACTCGCCGGGCGAGCTGTCGCGGCTGCTCGATCACCTGACCAAGCACTTCACGCTCGTGCCGGGCGCCGAGGTGGCCATCGAGGTCGATCCGCGCGAGGCCAGCGCCAGCATCGTCGCCGAGCTGCGCGCCGCCGGCTTCACGCGCATCTCCTTTGGCGTGCAGGACACCGACGACGACGTGCAGCACGCCATCGGCCGCGTGCAGGCGCTCGACAAGACGCGCGAGGTGACGGAGGCGGCGCGCGCCGCCGGCTTCGACAGCGTCAACATCGACCTCATCTATGGCCTGCCCAAGCAGACGCGCGACAGCTTCGCGCGCACGCTCGAGCTGGCGTTGACGCTCAAGCCCGATCGCGTGGCGCTGTTCTCGTTCGCCTACATCCCGGAGCAGCGCAAGAACCAGGTGCGCATCGTGCAGGACGACCTGCCGAACGTCGACGACAAGCTGGCGATCTTCTGCGACGCGCGCCGCGCCTTCGTGGCCGCCGGCTACGTGCCCATCGGCATGGACCACTTCGCACGGCCCGGCGACGAGCTGGCGCATGCGCTCGCCCACGGCACGCTCAACCGCACCTTCCAGGGCTACACCGTCTCGCACGCCACCGACATGCTCGGCTTCGGCATGAGCGCCATCGGCGAGGTGGGCGGCGCCTACGCGCAGAATGAGAAGAACGTGCGCGCCTGGAGCAAGCGCATCGACGAGGGCGCCCTGCCCATCGTGCGCGGCGTCGCGTTGTCCGAGGACGACGAGCGGCGCCGCTTCGTCATCCGTGCGCTCATGTGTCGCTTCGCCGTCGACGACGCGATGCTGTCCAAGCGCTTCGGCGTGACGCTTGCCGGCGCGCTCTCCGACGGGCTCGAGCGGCTCGGCCCGCTCGTCGAGGAGGGGCTCGCGACGGTCGCGCCCGGCCGCGTCGAGGTGACGCCGCTCGGTCGTTTGTTCGTGCGCAACGTCGCGGCCGCCTTCGACTCCTACCTGCACCGCATGCCGGCGGCCGTGCCCTACTCGCGCGCGGTGTGACGACGTCGCTGGCGCGCTCGTGTGCTTTGGCTACAAAGTCGCGCTCGAAATGGAGCGGGCCGCTCCCGTAGTATGGGACGCATGATCACGTCATCCAACGACAACGCGCAGCCGTTCTCCTGGGCCTGGGTGATCGCGAGCGTGCTGATCATCACCGCCATGGAGATCTGCATCGCCGTCGTCATCTCGCCGGCCATCCTGGCGAGCAGGCTGGCCTCGACCATGGTGCAGCTTCGCCTCGACATGCTGATGCACCTCGCCAGCTTCTTGCTCGGCGGTTGGTTCGTCGGCGTCATCTCGCCGCGCGTGCGTCTGTGGGAGCCGGCGGTCGGTGCTGCCATCGCCGTCATCATCGTGTTCCTGATGACGTTCTTCTTGCCTCACTCCTACATCCGCTGGGACTGGACCAAGATCTTCGTCGGCGGCGGCATCGGCTTCGTGCTCGCGCTCGCCGGCGCCTACACGGGCGAGAAGTGGATGGGCAACGTCGAGACGGAGCACCCCGACAGCCGGCGCGCGCGGCTGCGTCGCGACCTGTGGGGCGCCCAAGGGCTGTTGTCGCGCGGCGACGCACGCTTCTCCACCGCCAGCAGCACGCGCGAGCTGGACCACCACGGCTGATGTCGCGGGCGCTCGAGAGCCTGTGCTGCCCGCGCTGCCGTAGCACCGCGCTGCGCGCGGACGGGCCCGCGCTGTGCTGCTGGCGCTGCGGCGGCGTGTTCCTGCGCGGCGACGTCGCCGACAGTGTGCGCCTCGCGCTCGACCCGCGCGCGCACGCCGCGGCCGAGCGCTCCGCCGGTAGCCCGTTCGCCCGCGTCGACCTCGCGAGCGCGGCGGCCTGCCCGGTGTGCCGCGCCACCATGAGGCGCTTCCCCGCCGGTCCCGTCGACGTCGACACCTGCGGGCTGCATGGCACCTGGTATGACCCGGGCGAGCTGTGCGCCGTACGCGACGCGCTCGTCGCCGGCGGCATACGCGCCGAGGCGCCGGCGCCGACGCCGGTCGCACTGCCGCCGGTCGCACTGCCGCCGGTCGCACTGCCGCCGGCCTCGCCACCTCGACCAGGTCCGCCGCTGCCGTCGACGGCCAGCCTGGAGCTGGCCGAAGTGCCACGCGCGAGGAGCCGGATGGGGCGCACCGACGATATGGGCTTCGAGTTCAAGGCAGCGCAGGCGCGCGCGCGCGCCGAGCGCGACCGGATCGACAGGGAGAATGAGCCGGTGATGCTCGACGTGCTCGGCGCCGTGCTCGGCGCGGTCGGCATCACGATGCCGTCGATGAAGCCCAGCACCGGTCACGTCGAGCTGCGGCGGCGTCGCGGGCCGCTCGGCGTCGCAGGACCCCTGGTTGGGGTGTTCGTGCGCGGGCCTCGCCGCCGACGCACGTGACGCCGCGCCGCCGTTGAAGGCGGCCCTCATCTCTGGCATCTGCCCCGCACGATGGCGGAGCTGGTCCAGCACATCATCAACGGCGTCGCCGCCGGCACCATCTACGCGCTGGTCGCCCTCGGCTACACCATGGTCTACGGCGTGCTCAAGCTCATCAACTTCGCCCACGGCGACGTGATGATGGTCGGCTGCTACGCGGGCTACGCGAGCGCGCACACCATGGGGACCACGACCGCGTCGAGCTTCATCGGCGTCACCCTGGTGTTCTTGATCTCCGTGGGCGCGTGCGCGCTCATCGGCTTCTTGATCGAGCGCTTCGCCTATCGGCCGCTGCGCGAGAAGCCGCGCTTGGTGGCGCTCATCACCGCCATCGGCGTCTCCTTCACCATCTCCTACGGCTTCCAGCTCAACCTCTCTCTCGGCGGCCTCACCATCCTGCCCGGCGCCTCGCCGCGCGCCTTCCCCGAGGTGATCACGCCGGCCGACTGGCTCGTGGTCGGCGATCCGAACTACCCGGACATCGTGCTCAGGAACACGCAGGTGATCTCGGTCTTGATCGCGGTGGCGCTGATGGCCGCCTTGCAGCTCTTGGTGTTCCGCTCGCGCTTCGGCGTCGCCATGCGCGCGGTCAGCTTCGATCACCGCACCAGCGCGCTGATGGGCATCCCGGTCGACCGCGTCATCGCGCTCACCTTCATGCTCGGCTCGGCGCTCGCCGCCGGCGCCGGCGTGCTCTACGCCATCAAGGACACGCGCATCGAGCCCTTGATGGGCACGCAGGTCGGCCTCAAGGCGTTCGTCGCCGCCGTCATCGGCGGCATCGGCCACGTGCCGGGCGCGCTCGTCGGCGCGCTCTTGCTCGGGCTCGTCGAGGAGTTCGTGGTCGGCTACGGCTCCTCGACGTGGCGCGACGCGGTCGCCTTCGGCTTCTTGATCGTGGTCTTGTTGTTCAAGCCCGAGGGCCTGTTCGGCCGCGTGTCCGCGGAGAAGGTGTGACGCCGGTGACCACCTCGCCCGTCGCGCGAGTGCTGCAGCGCGTGCCGGTGCCGCTACGCGGCGTCTTTCCGTTCCTGGTGGCGATCCCGCTGCTCGCCTGCGTGCACTTCGCCACCAGCGGCGCGCCGTTCTTCGTCATCTTGTCGCTCGGCGTCGGTGTCAACGTCATCCTGGCGGTCAGCCTCAACATCGTGAACGGCATGACCGGCCAGTTCTCCATCGGCCACGCCGGCTTCATGGCCGTGGGCGCTTACACGGCCGGCCTCACCTCGACCATCCTGTCCGAGTACGGCCTGTCGTTCTTGCCCGGCGCCGTCAGCGATCAGGTGATGTTCACGCTCTCGCTCGCGGTGGGTGGCGCTGTGGCGGCGGCCTTTGGCTTCCTGGTCGGCCTGCCGTCGTTGCGTTTGAAGGGCGACTACCTCGCCATCGTGACGCTCGGCTTCGGCGAGATCATCCGCGTCATTGTGCAGAACACCGACGTGTTCGGCCGCGCGCTCGGGCTGCGCGGCGTGCCGCAGTGGACCAGCATGTTCTCGTGCTGGTTCATCGTCTTCCTCACCATCGTGGTGGCGCGGCGTATCGCGGCGTCCACCCACGGCCGCTCGCTGCTCGCCATCCGCGAGGACGAGGTGGCGGCCGAAGCGATGGGCGTCAACACCACGGCCTACAAGGTGCGCTCGTTCGTCGTCGCCGCGTTCTTCGCCGGGCTCGCGGGCGGCGTGTTCGCGCATTACCAATCGATCGTGAACCCGGGCTCCTTCACGTTCGTCAAGTCGATGGAGATCGTGGTCATCATCGTCGCCGGCGGCCTCGGCTCGACCACGGGCGCGGTGGTGGCCGCGGTGTTCCTGACCCTGCTGCCCGAGGCGCTGCGCTCGATCTTCCTCGGGCTCGGCGTCTCGTCCGAGACCGCGCAGCTCGTCGACCAGGCGCGCATGCCGATCTACGGCATCCTGCTCGTGCTGATCATGCTGCTGCGCCCGCAAGGCTTGTTCGGCACCCGCGAGCTGTGGGACCTGGCGCTGTTCAAGCCCAAGGGCCCCGAACACTTCCCACCGCGCCCGCGCGAGGGCGGTGCCCTGTGACCTCGGCGACCACGGCCAGCGCCGACGCCATCCTCGACGCCAAGAGCTGCACCATGCAGTTCGGCGGCCTGTGCGCGCTCAAGGAGTTCTCGCTCGCCGTGGGGAAGGGGGACTTGAAGGGCCTGATCGGGCCCAACGGCGCCGGCAAGACCACGGCCTTCAACGTGCTGACCGGCGTCTATGCGCCCACCACCGGTGACGTCGTCGTCGACGGCGTGCGCATGAACGGCCGACTGCCGCACCAGATCAACCGCGCCGGGCTAGCGCGCACCTTCCAGAACATCCGGCTGTTCAAGGAGCTGAGCGCGATCGACAACGTCAAGGTCGGCTGCCTGTCGGACGCGACGCCCTTCTTTCCGCGCTCAAAGATCGAGGCGCTTCGCAAGGAGGGCAACGGCGCGCTTGCCTACACCTTCGAGGCGTGGGGCAACTACCTCGACTGGTGGCGCGCGTTCCTGCTGACCCCGGGCTTCCTGCGCGAGGAGGCCGACATCGAAGAGCGCGCGCGCACGCTGCTCGAGGTGATGGGCCTGGCGCACCGCGCCGAGGAGGCTGCGAGGAACCTGCCCTACGGCGAGCAGCGCCGGCTCGAGATCGCGCGCGCGCTCGCCACCGGGCCGAAGGTGCTGTTGCTCGACGAGCCCGCCGCCGGCATGAACACGCGCGAGAAGCAGGATCTGATGGCGCTGATTCGCCAGCTTCGCGATCAGATGGGCTTGGGCATCCTGCTCATCGAGCACGACATGAAGTTGGTGATGGGCATCTGCGAGAACATCACCGTGCTCGACCACGGCGAGACCATCGCCGTCGGCACGCCCGAAGAGGTCAAGCGCGATCCCAAGGTGATCGAGGCGTACCTCGGCGTGGAGAGCCACGAGCTGCGCGCGTAGGCCCGTGCGCACGGGGGTGACATGACCGCGCCCGAACAACCCTACCCGAGCCGCGCCGCCACCTTCGCCGCCTTCGGCGAGCACGTCTCTCGCGGCAAGACGGCGATGTTCGAGAAGTACGGCGTTGACGTTGTCATGGGCGAGCGGCACGGCGCCTGCTTCCACGACGCCTACGACGGCCGGCGCCTGTTCAACTGCCACAGCAACGGCGGCGTCTTCAACCTCGGCCACCGCCACCCGGCGGTGCTGGCCGCGCTGCGCCAAGCGCTCGACACGCTCGACATCGGCAACCACCACCTGGTCTCCGGCATGCGCGCGCGCCTGGCCGAGCGCCTGGTCGCGACCACCAAGGGCCGCCTGCCCGGCGTGGTCTTCGCCGTCGCGGGTGGCGAGGCCATCGACCTCGCCATCAAGGTCGCGCGCGCCGCCACCAAGCGGCGCGGCGTGGTGTCGGCGTCGGGCGGCTACCACGGCCACACCGGTCTCGCGCTCGCCGCCGGCGACGCCAAGTACCGTGAGCCCTTCTTCTCGTCGGCGGCCGAGTTCACGCAGGTGCCGTTCAACGACGTCGACGCGCTCGCACGGGTCGTCAACGACGGCACGGCGGCGGTGCTGCTCGAGACCATCCCGGCCACGCTCGGCATGCCGATCCCCGAGCCGGGCTACCTCAAAGCGGTGGGCGTGCTGTGCCAGACGCGCGGCGCCAAGCTCATCCTCGACGAGGTGCAGACCGGCCTCGGCCGCACCGGCACGCTGTGGGCGCATGAGGCTGACGAGGTAGCGCCCGACGCCATCGTCACGGGCAAGGGCCTGTCGGGCGGGCTCTACCCGATCGCGGCCACGCTGTTGTCGCGCGAGCTGCATGCGGTCTTCGACGAAGATCCGTTCCGTCACATCTCCACCTTCGGCGGCGCCGAGCTCGGCTGCGCGGCCGCGCTCGCGGTGCTCGACGTCGTCGAGGCGCCCGCCTTCCTGCCTCGCGTGTGCGCGCTCGGCGAGCGCTTCGCGCACGGCCTTGCGGGCGCGCCCTTCGAGCTGCGGCGGCGCGGCATGTTCATGGGCCTCAAGTTCCCCTTCGAGGACGCCGGGCTGATGGGCGCCAAGCTCCTGATCGACGCGGGCATCTTCGCGGTCTGGGCCAACAACGACACCTCGGTGGTGCAGTTCCTGCCGCCGCTCGTGTGCACCGACGCCGAGGCCGACGAGATCGTCGGCATCGTGCGCAAGGTGTTCGGATGAGCGGCGCTTGCCCGGTCGATGCCGACGCGCTCGCCGGGCTCGAGGCGCGCGTGCAACGGGCGCTCGCACAAGGTGACGTCGGCGATCTGACGGTGATCGGCTTCGGCGAGATCTCGAGCGTGCTCCTGCTCGACGCCGCGGCCGGGCGCTTCGCATGCAAGCGCATGCCGCGCTTCGACGGCGCCGAGCGCGTCGCACGCTACGGCGCGCTGCTCGAGGAGTACCTGGCGACGCTGCGGGGCGTCGGCGTGACGCCGGTCGAGAGCTGGCTGATGAGCGTGCCCGAGCCGGATGGCGCGCGCATCGTTTACGTGGTGCAGCCCTTCCTCGACCCCGCCGGTCTGGCGCCGAAGAAGCTGGCGGCGCTCCCCGAAGGGCCCGGCGGCGAGGCGGCGGCCGCGCCCATCATCGACGCCATCGTGGCCGCGACCGCGCGCTGCGTCTCGAGCACCGTCGGGCTCGACGCGCAGCTCTCGAACTGGGTGTTCGTTGGTGACGAGCTGCGCTACCTCGACGTCACCACGCCCCTGCTCACCGACGCGCAGGGCACCACGCGGCTCGACACCGACCTATTCCTCGCGTCCTTGCCGGCGCTGTTGCGCGGTCTGGTGAAGCGCTTCGTCTTGCCCGACATCTTGGCGCGCTACCACGATCGTCGCCGCACGTTGCGCGACCTGGTGGCAAACCTGCACAAGGAGCGGCTGACGCGCTTCGTGCCCGCCTTCCTGGCGCGCAGCAACCAAGAGCTCGACGGACCGCCGCTCACCGCTGAGGAGTGCCTGGAGGATTACCGGAGCGACGCCGCCACTTGGGCGCTCTTGCAGCGGCTGCGGCGCTGGGATCGCGCGTGGCAGCGCCACGTCCGCCGCCGTCCGTATCCGTTTCTGCTGCCCGGCCACATCGCGCGCTGACGCACGCTAGAGTGCCGTGTGGTCGCCCATCGCGTCGGTACTCCACTACTGCTCGCCGCGCTCGTGTCGAGCGCTTGTCCCTTCGACTCGACGCTGCCCGACGACGCGGTGCTGCTGTGCGCCGCGAATGCCGACTGTCCCGCGCCCTGGACCTGCGACACCTCCGTGCACGAGTGCGTGGCGCCGGGGGCGACGCCGGATCGCGCGGCGCCCGTGCTGCAGAGCGCGGCGTTCACGCCGTCCGTGGTCGCTGCCGGCTCGGTCGAACTGGTGCTCACCGCCGACGAGCCGCTCGGCGAGCCGCCCACGCTGCTGTTCGAGGGCAGCGGCGACCCGGGCTTCGTGCCGCTCGACGTCGTCGGCGCGGTGGCGCGCTTCTCGCTCGACGCCAGCGCGGTCGCTGCGGGGGCGTGGCCCCTCGGCAGCGTCGAGCTGGCGGACCTCCATGGCAACCGCGCGACGCGCCTCACCCCGGACCTGGCGCTGGTGATCGACCGACGGGCGCCGGTCATCCTCGACGTAGCCGTGGCCCACGCGGACGCGGCGGCGGCGGGGCTGCCATTCTCGACGAACCCCGGCACCAACCAGATGGTGGTGTCGTTCGTCGTCGACGAGGCGGTGGCGGCGTCGGCGGTGCAAGTGCAAGCCGGCCCGGTCAGCGCAACGTGCGTGCTCGGTGACGCCAACACCTTCACCTGCAACGCGCAGGTGACGGCCGCGTTCACCGACGGGCGCGACCGCGTGCTCGTGACCGTGACGGACCAGGCGGGCAACCGCGGCGAGGCGTCGGCGGACATGGAGACCGACCAGCGCGCGCCGCAGGTGATCGACGTCGTGACGGTGCTGCGCTCGCCCGCCTCGGCGGCGCCGGTCGGTGCTGCGGTCGCCGGCGGCACCATCGAGCTCGAGCTCATCCTCGATGAGCCGCTCGGTGCGCCGCCGACCTTCACGTTGATCGGCGATGTCGCGGTGGTCGACCCGCTTGTCGAGGGCCTGACGCCGCTGCGCTGGCGCTGGCGCGCCTCGGTGGCGTTGGTCGGCGCGGCCGGCCAGGCCACCATGGGCGTTGCGCTGCACGATCGCGTCGACAACGCCGCCGTCCTCGACGTCACCACGGTGCCGCTGGCGCTGGCGGTGTTGTCGCCGTGCGCGCCGCTCGACGACACCGCCGACTGCCTCGACTTCGACGGCGACGGCGACTTCGCCGTCACCGTGCGCTGCGGCGTGCGCGGCGGCGACTGCGACGACACCGACCCGCTGACGCGCAGCGACGGCACCGAGATCCCCGGCGACGGCATCGACAACGACTGCGCCGGCGACGGCGATGCGCCGCTCGACGAGAGCACCGGCGTCTTCGTGGACGCTGCCGCCATCGTCGGCGGGGACGGCACGCGCGCGGCGCCGGCGCGTTCCATCGACGAGGCACGCGCGCTGCTCGCCGGCCGCGGCTGGCTGTTCCTGGCCGAGGCGGCGGGGACGACCTATCTGACGTCGGGCAACCTGAACGTCTCCCTGGTGGGCGGGCTAACCACCGCATGGGTGCGCGCACCCGCCGCGCGGTCGCGCGTCAGCGTCGCGGGACTTTCGATCCAGCAAGACGGCACGGAGCTCGTCGTCATCGACGGCGTGACGCTGGTCAACGTCAACCTCCCGTCGGT
Organism: Deltaproteobacteria bacterium; assembly: GCA_016177705.1. GTDB lineage: Bacteria > Myxococcota > UBA727 > UBA727 > VGSZ01 > JACOUT01. The sequence goes on along the minus strand of JACOUT010000003.1, from coordinate 378,241 downwards.
GCCGGTGGTCGCGGACGTGCGCCTCAGCCTCACGCGATCGATGGCGCCGGGTCCGTTGATCGCCAACCGTCGCATCCTCGTCGCCGACGGCGAGGTGCGTCCGCTCGAGATCGGCCCCGGCGTGACGGGCTCCTTGATCTCGCACAGCATCATCAACGAGGGCATCGTGCTCGGCGATGGCAGCGACCTGCTGATCGTCGCCTCGGACGCAGATGACGTCGCCGACGCGAAGCCAGGGCCCGACATGCTAGCTGGCGCGGGCGCGCGGCTCGAGATCATCAGCTCTTTGGTGCCGCCGATCGCGTGCAACGGCTGCACCTTGCGCGTGACCCACTCGGTGCTCGCCACCGCCGAATCGGACATCACGGCCTTGATCGACGTGGTCGGCAGCCCGGCCAACGTCGAGCTGCGCAACAACATCTTCTTCTGGCCCGATGGCGATGCGGGCGACACCTGCGTGCGCAACGACAACGGGCGTGTGCTCGCGCTCGCCAACCTGTTCTTCGCGCCGTTCGCCGGGGCGCTGCTGCTATCGGACAGCACCTTCAGCGCGACCAACGTCGACGTCATCAACGCCTGCGGGCCGCCCGACTGCGTCGACGGCGACCGCAACCTGTCGGGCGACCCGCGCTTCTCCGCCGAGCGCGCGCACCTCGAGCTGTCGAGCCCGGCGATCGGCGCCGCCGCCGTCGCGTACCAGGGGCTGCCCGCCTCCGTCGCCGTGGACATCGACGGCGAGTGCCGCACGGCGGTCGCGCCCGAGATCGGCGCCGACGAGAAATAGCGGCGCGCCGTCGCCGGTTGCGTTCCCTGGGCACCTCCGCGGTAGCGTGCGCCCCATGAAGCTCAAGAAGATCGGCCTGTTCCTCGGCAGCTTCGTCGTCGTCGGCGGCCTGATCGGCGGCGCTGCGGGCTTCCTCTACCTGCGCGGCGGCGCGCAGGCCGCCAAGGGCCCGGCCGACGCGCCCATGCGCGTCTTCGAGGTCAAGAAGGGCACCACCGGCCTGGCGCTCGGCCGCGAGTTGCACGAGCAGGGCTTCATCGAGAGCCCGCTGCACTGGCGCTTCTGGCTGCGACAGACGAAGGGCTTCACGCCCAAGGCCGGCAAGCACGAGCTGAGCGCGAACATGACCATCCCCGAGATCGGGGCTGCGCTGCAGAAGGCGCCGCTCTCCGAAGACGAGCCGTTCGCGATGATCGAGGGCTGGCGTCTGCGCGACACCGATGAGGCGCTCGCGGCCAAAGGGTGGATCAAGCCCGGCGAGTACCTCGCCGCCGCCAAGGACGTCGCGCGCTTCAAGGCGCCCTTCCCGCTGCCCGCGCGTGGCCTCGAGGGCTACCTCTACCCGGAGACCTATCGCGTCACCGTCGAGGGCGGCTTCAAGCCCGAGGCGCTTATCCAGCGCCAGCTCGACACCTTCGCCGAGCGCTTCTGGCAGCCGCACAAGGATGAGCTGGTAAAGACCGGGCGCAGCCTCGACGAAATCGTGGTGATGGCCTCGATGCTCGAGCGCGAGGAGCCGGTGCCGAAGCAGCGCATGACCGTGGCCGGCATCCTGTGGAAGCGCATCGACAAGGGCTTCGCGCTCGGCGTCGACGCCACCAGCAGGTACGAGCTGGCCGACTGGAACGACCGCACCGAGTTCCTGAAGAAGCTGCGCGACCCAGCCGACCCCTACAACACGCGCGTCAAGGTCGGCCTGCCGCCGAGCCCCATCGGCGCGCCCACGGTGGAGTCACTGACGGCCGCCATGCGCCCCGAGAAGCACGAGTACCTCTACTACCTGCACGACTCGAGCAAGGTGCTGCACCCCTCGAGGAACGCCGCCGAGCACGAGGCGCTGCGCGCCAAGTACAACGTCTACTGATCACCCCCCTACGCAGGCGCGGCCGGTGGCACTACACGGGGGCGATCCTCGAGGAGCGCGCGTGCACCCGGCACTGATCAGGCCCCCGGCGGGCGGCTTCCCCTTCGGCGAGACCGCGCTGTGCCACGAGCACGACGACGTCGCCGTCGACTTCGCGGTGGTGCGCCAGCGCGCGGGCGAGACGCTCGCTCGCAACGACGAGAAGGAGTGCGCCTGGCTCTTGCTCGACGGCCAGGTCGAGGCGACCGCCGCCGATCAGCACGCGTCCTTGGCGCGCGCCTCGCTGTTCGACGAGCGCCCGAGCGTGGTGCATGTCGGCCCCGCCACCGCCGTGACGCTGGCGGCGCGCACCGACGTCGAGTGGCTGCTCGTGCGCGCCAGCAACACTGCGCGCCTGGCGCCGCGCATCTTCCGCCCCGGCGACTGCAAGAGCGAGCCGCGCGGTCGGGGGCTGGTGCAGGACGCGTGCTTGCGCGTGGTGCGCCTGGTGTTCGACCTCGACAACCGGCCGGAGAGCCAGCTCGTGCTCGGTGAGGTGATCAACCTGGCGGGCCGCTGGTCGAGCTACCCGCCGCACCACCACGGACAACCAGAGCTGTACCACTACCGCTTCAGCAAGCCGCAGGGCTACGGCCACGCCGAGCTTGGTGACGAGGTGCTCAAGGTGCGCAGCCACGACACCGTCAAGATCACGGGCGCGGTCGATCACCCGCAGGTGGCCGCACCCGGCTACGGCATGTACTACGCGTGGATCGTGCGGCACCGGCCGAACGATCCCTATCGCGGCTTCACCTTCGCCAACGACCATGCCTGGATCCTCGAGGGCAAGGACGTGGGCTTCGTGCCGAAGGAGCTCGTGTGAGCGCGCGCGCCCCAAGCACGGTTCGCTTGACCACGGCCTCTGCGCTGGTGCGCTTCCTCAAGGCGCAGCGCGTGCGGCGCGACGACGTCGAGGACCGCGTCTTTCACGGCGTGTTCGGTATCTTCGGCCACGGCAACGTCGCCGGCATCGGCCAGGCGCTCGATGAGGAGGGCGGCCTGCCGCACTTCCAGCCGAAGAACGAGCAGGCAGGCGTGCATGCCGCCATCGCCTTCGCCAAGCACAAGCGGCGCCTGGGCATCATGGCGGTGACGACGTCGGTTGGCCCCGGCGCCACCAACATGGTCACGGGTGCGGCCACCGCCACCATCAACCGCCTGCCCGTGCTGCTCTTGCCCGGCGACACCTTCGCCAACCGCTGGCCGCAGCCGGTGTTGCAGCAGCTCGAGCACCCCTCGTCGATGGACGTGAGCGTCAACGACTGTTTTCGGCCGGTGTCGCGCTACTGGGATCGCATCGTCCGGCCCGAGCAACTGCTGCACGCCCTGCCCGAGGCCGTGCGCGTGCTGCTCGACCCCGCCGAGTGCGGCGCCGTCACGCTCTGTCTGCCCGAGGACGTGCAGGCCGAAGCGTACGACTGGCCCGCGCACTTCTTCGAGCAGCGCACGCACGTGGTGGAGCGCCGCGTGCCGACGAGCGAGGCCATCGAGCGCGCGGCCGAGCTGCTGCGCTCGTCAAAGCGCCCGCTGCTCGTCGCCGGCGGCGGCCTGCACTACAGCGACGCCTTCACGGCGCTGCGCGCGCTCGTCGACCGCACGGGCATGCCGGTGGCGATGACGCAGGCGGGCATGGGCGCGCTCGCCGCCGATCACCCCTCGTGGCTCGGCGGCCTCGGCGTCACCGGTGCTGCCTGCGCCAACGCGGTGGCGCGCGAGGCCGACGTCGTCGTGTGCGTGGGCACGCGCCTGTCGGACTTCACCACGGCGTCGAAGACGCAATTCCAGCACGAGCGCGTGCGCTTCGTCTCGATCAATGTCAACGCCTTCGACGCGCACAAGCACGGTGCGGCGCCCGTGGTGGCCGACGCGCACTTTGCGCTCTCGGCGCTCACCGAGGCGCTCGCGGGCACCCGCTTCGAGACGGCGCACGTCGCCGCCGCGCGCGACGCCTGGCGCACGGAGCGCGCGGCGCTCTGTCGGCCGACCGCGAGCGGCGCGCTGTCGCAGGCCGAGGTCATCGAGGTGCTCAACCGACGCGCGGGCCCCGGCTCGACGGTGGTGCACGCGGCGGGCGGTCTGCCGGGCGACCTGCACAAGCTGTGGCAGAGCACCGACGCGCGCGACTACCACAGCGAGTACGGCTACTCGTGCATGGGCTACGAGGTGGCGGGCGCGCTCGGCGTCAAGCTCGCCGAGCCGGCGCGCGAGGTCTTTGCGCTGCTCGGCGACGGCAGCTTCTTGATGATGGCCAACGAGCTCGTCACCAGCGTGCAGGAGGGGCGCAAGATCACGGTCGTGCTCCTCGACAACCACGGCTACCAGTGCATTCACAACCTACAGCGGGGCTGCGGCGGCCGCTCCTTCGGCAACGAATTCCGCACGCGCGCCGACGGCGGCCTGGTCGGCGAGCCGGTGGCGGTGGACTTCGCGAAAATCGCGGCGAGCCTCGGCACGGTCACTTTCACCGCCACCACGCGCGCCGAGCTCGAGCATGCGCTCGACGCCGCCAAGCGTGAGGCGACGAGCTGCTTCCTCTACGTGCCGCTGCAGGAACCCTCGAGGCTGCCGGGCAGCTCGTGGTGGGACGTGCCCATCGCCGAGGTCAGCGAACAGCCCGATGCCAAACGCGCCCGCGCCGAGTACCTGAGTGCGCTCGGCAAGCGCCGCTTCTACTACTGATCCCTGGGAGCCCCCTCATGAGCCGCTTCCGCATCGCCGCGCAGCCGATCAACTGGATCAACGACGACTTCAAGGACCTCGGCGCCGACACCCCGCTCGAGCGCGCGCTCGACGAGATGGTCGAGGCGGGCTTCTCCGGTACCGAGCTTGGCCACCGCTTCCCCGAGAGCGGTGCTGCCATTCGAATGCTGCTCGATCCCCGCGGCCTCTCGCTCGCCGGCGCGTGGCACAGCACGCACCTGGCGAGCCGGCCCTGGGCCGAGGAGCTTGTGGCCTTCGATCGCCACGCCGATCGGCTGCAGAGCGCGGGCGCCTCGGTGATCATCCTCGCCGAGTGCACCGGCGCCATCCACGGCGACGGCAGCAAGCCGCTCGGCAAGGGCGACCAGCGCGGCCAGCTCGACGACAGCGCCTGGCGCGCGCTCTGCGAGGGCCTCGACCGCCTGGCACAGCGCGCGGCGGCGCGCGGCATGAAGACCGCCTATCACCCGCACATGGGCACGGTGGTGCAGACCGCGGCCGACGTCGACGCGCTGATGGCGGATACGCGCGACCTCGGCCTCTTGCTCGACACCGGGCACCTCGCCTTCGCGGGCGATGACCCGATGATCACGCTCGGAACGCACGGCGCGCGCGTCACCCACGTGCACACCAAGGACGTGCGCTTCGCGGTGGCGCGGCAGGCGCGCGCCGAGGGCTGGAGCTTCGAGCGCGCGGTGCGCGCGGGGGTGTTCACCGCACCGGGCGACGGCGACGTCGACTTCGCCAGCATCCTCGGCGAGATCAACAGGAGCGGCTACCAGGGGTGGCTCGTCGTCGAGGCGGAGCAGGATCCCAAGGTGGCGAACCCGCTCGCGTACGCCAAGCAGGGGCGCGCCACGCTGCGTCGGCTGTTGGGCGCCTGAGCGTCGGTCGTGGTCGAAGGCAAGGAGGAGAGTCGCGCATGTCGAAGATGAAGGAGACCGCCGCGCTTGGCGTGGAGCTGTGGAACGACTCGTGCGCGCTGTCCGAGCTGAAGGACGCGGTGGCGCACGGCTTCGTCGGCGCCACCTCGAACCCGGTGATCGTGGCGGCCGCAGTCAACGCCGACAAGGCGCGCCTCGTGCCCGTGCTCGACGGCCTGATCCGTGAGCACAAGAGCGAGAGCGAGGACGAGATCGCCTGGCGCTTGATCGGCGCGGTGGTCAAGGAGGGCGCCGCCGTGCTCGAGGGCAAGGGCGTCTTGTGCGCGCAGGTGAGCCCCAAGCTCTATCGCGACGCAGCGCGCATGCTGGCGCACGCTCGTGAGCTCGCCGCCATTGCGCCGAACATCGCCATCAAGGCGCCGGCCACGGCCGCGGGCATCGCCGCCATGGAGGAGATGGTGGCGTGCGGCATCGCGGTCAACGCCACCGTCAGCTTCACCGTCTCGCAGGCGGTACTGGTGGGCGAGGCGATCGCGCGCGGCGAGCAGCGCGCGCGCGCCGCGGGCAAGCAGGCGCCGCGCTCGGTCATCACCATCATGATCGGCCGCGTCGATGACCACATCAAGCGCATGGTCGACAAAGAGAAGATCCTGGTCGACCCCGGCCACCTCGCCTGGGCCGGCCTGGCGGTGTTCAAGCACGCGCTCGCCGTCTTCGAGCGGCGCGGCCTGACCACCACGCTGCTCGCCGCCGCCTATCGCCACCACCTGCACTGGACCGAGCTCATCGGCAAGGGCGTCATCCAGACCATCCCCTACGCGTGGTGGAAGCAGTTCGAGACCGCGCACGTGCCGCTGCGCGCCTCGCTGCGCGATCCGGTGGAGCCGGAGATCCTGGCGTCCTTGCGCAAGGTGCCCGACTTCGTGCGCGCCCACGACGAGGGCGCCTTGCCCGCCGACGAGATGGAGCGCTACGGCGCCACGGTGCACACGCTCAAGCAGTTCCTCGAGGGCTACGAGGGGCTGGTCAAGCTGGTGCGCGAGAGGATGTTGCCATGACCGAGACCCGACGCCTGCTGTCCCCGACGCAACTGCGCCCCTGGCTCGACGCCGCGCGCGAGGTCGCCACCATCGGCGGCGCGCGCGCGCTCGAGTGGTGGGCCAAACGCACCACGCTCACCGTCGAGCAGAAGGGCAAGAACGACTGGGTCTCGGAGGCCGACCGCGACGTCGAGCGCACCATCATCGCTGCGCTCAAGCAGCGCTTCCCCGACCACGCCTTCCTCGGTGAGGAGCAGAGCAAGGAGACGGCCAAGCCCGGACAGCCCTTGTGGGTGATCGATCCCATCGACGGCACCACCAACTTCCTGCGCGGTGTGCCCTTGTTCGCGGTCAGCGTCGCCTGCGTCGTCGGCGGTGAGCCGCTGGTGGGCGTCATCCGCCTGCCGCTGCACGACGAGACCTTCGCGGCAGCGCGCGGCCAGGGCGCCACCCTGAACGGCGCGCCCATCGGCCCCTCGAAGGTCGCGCGCCTGGACGAGTCGGTGGTAGCGCTCGGCAGTAACCGCAAGTCCGAGCCCGGCCCAGTGGCGGCGAGCTACGCGCGCCTGATCGAGGCGGGCGTGGAGGTGCGGCGGCTCGGCTCCGCATGTGCTGCCACATGCTATGTCGCGTGCGGGCGCGTCGACGGCTACCTCGAGCAGCAGCTCAGCCCGTGGGACGTGGCGGCGGGGCTGGTCATCGTCGAGGAGGCGGGCGCGCGCGCCAACGACTACGCGACCGGCGAGTGGCTCACCAAGGGCGGGCCCTGGGTGTGCGCGCCGCCGCAGTTGTTCGAACGCGTGCGTACGGCCGCGGGGTTCTGAGCCTCGCAGGGCGCGGGCACCGTGGGCTCGTGGACGGGCCGAGGGGTGAGGGTGGGTCCGCCTCCGCGCCTTGCCGGTGCGGACCTTTGTCGTCGTGGCTGGTCGCGCCGACACGATCGGCGGGTCGGTGGTGGCAGGGGCGGCGTGGTGTCCTCCCCGGATGGGCGCTGCGGCGGACCCACCCTCACCCCTCGGCCCTTCGTGCGGGGTCAGGCGGCCGACGAGCGAGACCGGAAAGGGCGGTTGTTCCATCCATCCCCCGAACGTGACTGGAGACGATCCCCCAAGGGCTCCGAGCGCTGAGGTAGCGGTGCGCGCCGAGCGCGTGGGCGACAACGACGCCATTCGCCGCGTGAACGAGGCGGCGTTCGGGCGGATCGACGAGGCAGGCATCGTCGATGCGCTGCGCGCCGCCGGCGCGCTGCCTATCTCGCTCGTCGCGGAGCTCGACGGCGCGATCGTCGGGCACCTCGCGATGTCGCCGATCACGATCGACGGCATCGATGATGGCAGCCTCGGGCTCGCCCCGATGGCGGTGTTGCCCTCCCGACAACGGCGGGGCGTGGGTGGTGCGCTCGTCCGAGCCGGTCTCGCAATTTGCCGCGCGCGCCGCATCCCGCTCGTCGTCGTCCTGGGCCACGCCGCGTACTACCCGCGCTTCGGGTTTGTCCCGGCCGCGCCCGCCGGGCTGCGATGGATTGGCGGGCACGACGCCAGCTTCTTCGCGACCGGCGCGCTGCGCCGCGGCGTCGTGCGCTATCGGCCCGAGATCGGCGACGGCTGAGCATCTGAGCGCGTGGGCGCGCCCATTGGCCGAACGGGCGCTTGTCGTGCTTCCACCCCGAGCGGCGTGCTCGTCGGCTCCTCGAAGGTCGCGCGCGTGGACCGGCCGAGGGTTGAGGCTGGGTCCGCCTCCGCGCCTTGCCGGTGCGGACCTTGGTCGTCCCGGCGGATCGCGCCGACACCGTCGGCGGGTCGGCGGTGGCTGGGGCGGCGTGCTGTCCTCCCCGGATGGGCGCTACGGCGGACCCACCCTCACCCCTCGGCCCTTCGTGTGGGGGTCATCGGCTTGCGCAGGGACCAGACCGCGAAAGGCGACTTGTACCGATGACGGACGGGCTCCGGAACTCCGGAAACGTGCGTGCGCGTCGCAGCGCGCGTCAGGGAGCGATTCCGGTCCCTTGCATTCCGGCGAATGCGACGAACGGGCAGAGCGTCGCCTGCGCCACGAGCGTGGCCGACTTCGACCCGATGGTGGCAGGTGCGAACGCCACGTCGATGGCGCAGCTCGAACCGGCCGGCAGCGACATGCCCACGCATTCGTTGGCTATCCCGATGAACTCCTCCGGCGCACTGAATGGAGCCACCGAGGTCGTGATCTCACCAAACTCCACCTGGACGGGAAGGTACAGCGTCACGCGTTGCGCGGCGGACACCGTCCCGACGACCGTCTCGGGGAACCAAAGGGAGTCCGGGTCGAAGTAGATGAAGAACTCGCAGTTCATCCCGTAGCCCTGCATCGTCGAGGACGCCGTCCCGCCCGGCATGGCTGCGGCGGTCAGCGTCCCGGACACCGGGCCAGTGCTTTCGGGGAAGAACCGCACGCTCGCCGTGCAGCTCGCGCCCGGCGCCAGACCCGCCATGCACGTCGACGTCGTGACAACGAACTGCGGATCGCTCGAGGACAACTCCGGGATACCGCTCATCGCGTCGCCAACGTTCTGGAGCTGGTAGTCGATCTGCTGGCTTCCTCCCCCGCACTGCTCTGGCAGGGACGCGCACACCTGCCCAAAGCCCGGGAACTTTGCCGCTGTGAGCGCGAGAGCGGCCTCGCCTTCACCTTCGCCCTCACCCTCGCCCTCACCCTCGCCTTCGCCCTCACCTTCGCCCTCACCCTCGCCCTCGCCCTCGCCCTCACCCTCGCCCTCGCCCTCGCCCTCGCCCTCTGCACCGGCGGGTATCCGACCGCTGCACGCGGCCATTGCCAGCATGAACGCCAGGGCGATCGACACGTTTGGCATCACGATCGTCCTGCGACGATCGAATGGGTCCCACACGCGACTGGCGGCTTGATTGATCGCGCGGAGCGCGTCACGACCACGGCCCGGTAGGCTGGCCGCGCACGCGCCGCACACCGCGGTTGTCGATCTGTATCGCCTCTCGTTCGCGGAGAAACTCTAGGTCCGGACGCTCGGCGCCACTGCCGAGCCGCCGCCCCTCCTCCTCGGTGAGTCGCGTGAACCAAACCGTCTGTTCGTCGCTGTCGTCGTCGTCGAAGTTGACGTGCTCGTGGAATCGCCAAAACCAGGACGCCCCGCACCTCGTGCATCGCCGGAGCTCCTCGGTGTCATGGGACTTCTCGTACAGCGTCTTCACGGTGTCGAGCGCGGGTCGGTCACAGCAGCCAAGGTGGCTCTCGTCAGACGCACCGCGCTCGAGATTGACGGCGAGAGCGAACGACTTGAGAGCGAGCCCCCCGTCGATGGCGAACGGCAATCGGTGGCCACGTAGCTCGATCGCGACCAAATGGCCCACGGTGTCGCGTTCGGGTCGACCAAACTCGAGGTAGTCGCCCAGGTCGTTCTCCTCGAGCAGCGCGCGCGTCGCGGTCGAGATGAAGATGTGGTGAGGCATCGCCTGCCACCGCCCCAGGAACTCATCGAGGGCGTAACCGATCCAGCGGTTCCAGTCGTAGAGTTCGTCGAAGATGTGCATCTCGTAGACGTCCGACGGCGCGGTGCCACCCCTCGGTCCTGCGTCGTGCTCCGTCATTTGGATCCCCCCGACCGACAGATGCGTACGGCCGCCGCCTCGGGCGCGCAAACAACATCGAGCCCGAGGTCGGTGCCGGCACCGCCGGCGTCGTAGCGGTAGAGGCCGTCGCGCTCGAACCAGAGCACGCCGCCGTCGTCGAGCGTGACGTGCGCTCGGCGCAGCACGTCGACGTAGCGGGCGCACCACCCCACCGCGACGTCGATCGGGACCGACGGCGCGAACGCCTCCGTCATTCCTGCGCAGCAGCCGGGTCCAGCGCCAAACCCGCATTCGCGCGCTCGCACCGAAGACAAGCGAGCCTTGAGCTCCTCGGGGAGCGATGCGAGCCATTTCGCGACGACGTCGTCGCAATACCAGCGTCGAGAGTCCGTGGACATACTTCCTCCGCATCGTCTGGCTTTGCCACCGTTGCGCCCTCGGCGCTGGTTGGCGTGCGGTCATCGGGCCGATCCCTACCGCAGCTCTTGATGCACCATTGATTAAATCACACCGCGAGTGACGATTGCAAGCGCGAATGAGCGCGAGACACGTTGTCGCGTGCGCCCGCGCGGAGGCGGGCCGTGGCGAGCGCCGCCGCTCCTCAGTCGAAGCCGCCGAAGTCGCCACCGCCGAAGTCGCCACCGTCGAAGTCGCCACCGCCGAAGTCGCTCGAGTCGCCGCCGGCATCCCCGACGTCACCGCCATCGCTGAAGCCGCCACTGTCGCCCGCCGAGAGCGGATCGCTCGCGACCTCCGGCGGGATCTCGTCAGCCGTACCAAGCGGCGTCCCCTGCTGGTTCACCACGACGACATCCGGCCGCATCGCCATCGAGAACACCGACGTCCACAGCACGGCCGACAGCATCGCGTCGTACGGGTTCGGGTAATAGCGATCATACGGGTCGTAGCGGCGGTCGGTCGCGGCGATCGGCGCGACCTTGCGCTCGGCGCGGGACGGCTTGGTGATGCGCGCCTCCGCCTCGCGTAGCTCCACGCGCGCCTCCGGCATGCTCGCGCGCAGCGCGTCGGCGACGCGCGAGACGAACGCGGCGAACTGTCGACGGTGCGCCTCCATCGCCGTCGGGTCTTTGACGAGCGGCTCGACGCGCGCGCGATAGGCCTCGGCGCTCTCGCCCGTCTTCGGCTCGTACGCCTTGACGCGCCCCGAGATGACGACGCGCGCCGCCGCGCTGTCGGCGGGGTGCTCGGTGAGCGCGACCACCTCGAGCACCAGGTGCAGCCCCGCCTCATCGTGCTCGGCGGCCAGCCGAAGCTGACGGAAGCCCTGGCCGAACACCGACGCCGCGTTGTGAAACGCCAGGAACAGGTCGCCGAGGTCGTCCGCGTGGCCGGCGCGGTCCTCGAACAGCACCTGATCGTCGATGACGAGCGAGACCGCGTTGGTCACGCCGATGGTCGCGAGCGCCGCGCGCGTCGCGTCCACGATGGTGGTCGCCTCGACGGCGGCCTTCATCTGGCCGGTCCAGAGGTCGGGCGTCGCGCCGAAGGTCTTCTTCAGGCGGTCCCAGAGGTTCGGGTCGCGCAGCAGCTTGTCGCCGCGCAGGTGGAGGTCGACGACGCCGTGGAGCTTCATGTCCCCGCTGTAGCAGCTTCGCCAGTGGAGATCAGGAGCGGCAGCAGGCCTACCGGGGGGAGCGGCGCACGGCGCCGTGCTCGACGACGAAGCCGTCGAGGAAGCGCGCGATCGCGTCGGTGTCGTGATGGCCGATGTGCGTCGGCACCTCGGCGAGCACGCGCGCGTGGCTGTTGCCCATGGCGACGCCGAGGCCGCAGCCGGTCAAGAGCTCGAGGTCGTTCAGGTTGTCGCCGAAGGCCATCACCTCGGCGAGGTCGATCGACAGGTGGCGCGCCAGCTCACGAGTGGCCTCGAGCTTGGAGCAGCCGGGCGGCAGCACCTCGAGATAGCTCGGCTCGGAATTGACGAGCGCGACCTCGGCACCATGCGCGCGCGCCAGCGCCTCGGTCAGCGGTGCGATGCCCTCGGGCGGGCCGATGCACAGGATCTTGGTGGGCGCGCACAGCGCGCCGTCGAGCGCCGGCGCCAATGCGCCCACGACGGTGTGGGGCACGCCGTCCTTGCGCTCGCTCTCCTGCGAGGTGGGCGTGGTGCGCTCGATCCAAATCTCCGAGCCCACGTACAGGTTGGCGTGGAAGCCGTGCGCGCGCGCGATGGCGAGGCAGCCTTTGGCCACCGCGCGCTCGAGGCTCTTCTCGAAGATCACCCGGCCGCTCGCGAAGTCGCGCACCATGGCGCCGTTGAAGTGCACCAGCGGCGCGTTCGGCTTGACGCGCTCGACGTACGGCGCCACCGACAAGGGCGGCCGCCCGGTGGCGAGCCCGACCTTGACGCCGCCGGCCATCAGCCGCGCCAGCGCGCGCACGTTGTCCTCGTGCACCTGGCGGCGCGCGTCGAGCAGCGTCGCGTCGAGGTCGAACAGCACCAAGCGGTACATGAGGCGGGGATACCGCGACACATCGTCGCAGTCGACCTGCGCCCCGGTCGTCCTGGTTGACGGCGCGGCCGGCGATCTGCACTTTGCCGGCACCGAGGAGCCTCCATGCGCTGCGCCACCATTCCACTCGTCGCCATCCTGTCGTTCGCCGCGCTTGGGCTCGCCTGCGCCACCGAAAAGCACGCGTGCGACGCACCCGGGAGGGGCCACAAGGGTGGCGCGGCGTGCCCGATGGAGGCCGGCGCCTCACCGACGGCGGTGCCGCCTGGCAGCAACGCCGTGCAAAACGAGATGCGCCTGCTCAACCACGCCTGGCACCTGAGCATGAGCGCGGCCGCGCTCGGCGACGTCTCGATCGTCCCCGGCCTGTTTCACACGGTGCATCAGGCGCGCGCGCTCACCGACAAGGCGGTCGAGGGCGGCACCTGGAAGCCCGCCAAGGGAGACCTGGCGGCGTTCAAGGCGCTCGACCAGGCGTTCCACGGCGAGCTCGAAAAGGTGGTGCAGGCCGCGGTCGCCAACGATCGCGCGGCGGTGGTCGACGGTTTGAACCGCCTGCTGCCGAGCTGCGTCGCCTGCCACGATGCGCACCGCGAGCCGGGCCTGCCCGCGTCGATGATGCCCACGCCTGCGGCTCACCCCGAGCACCCGAAGGGCGAGCACCCGAAGGGCGAGCACCCGAAGGGCGACCACCCCGAGCACCCGAAGGGCAGCGAGCACCCCGAGCACCCGAAGGGCTGATCATGCCCGGCGCCTCCCCCTTGCGGGTGGCGCATGGGCCGCGGACGCTGGCGCCGTGATCATCTCGCTCTTGGTGCTGTTGGCTGCCGGCTCGCTCGACGACGCCGACGCCGCGCTGCGCGCCGGCGAGCACGAGCGCTGCGGTCAGCTCGCGCAAGAGGCGCTCACCGCCGGCGACCTCGACGAGCACGAGCTCGCACGCGCCTGGCTGTTGCGCGGTCGCTGCTACGAGCTGCAGGGCGACCGCGATCGCGCCGAGCGCAGCTACGCGGTCGCCATGCGCGTCAGCCCCGACGTGCCGGCCTGGATCTCGGGCGGCGCCCCCAACAGCGAGGGCGACGCGTTCGCCGCCGCGCTCGCCGCGCGCGGCGCCGATCCGCTGCGCGGCCGGGCCGTGGTCACGGCCGATCACGTCGAGGTCACCCTGGTCGCCGACGACCTGGTGCTGGTGCGCGCCGCCTCGCTGCGCCACGGCGACGACGAGGTCGCGCGCGTGCCGCTCGAGGTCGGGCCGTCGTCCACGCACACCATCGCCGGCATCGCCACCGACGGCCTGACGCTCGTGCTGCACGATCGCCACGGTAACGTGCTCTGGCGCGGCCCGGTGACTGGGGCGTCGGACGCATCGAGCGGTGCCAAGAACGTCGTCATCGAGGGCGGCGCGCCCGCGCGCGAGCCCACCGTGCTCACCGCCATCGGCGGCGGCGCGCTCGCGCTCGGCCTGATCGGCGCGGTCGTGTGCGGCATCGGCGCCTCCGCCGACCGCAGCACCAGCTTCGAGCAGGGCGGGCCGTGGCTGGTCGGCGTCGGCGCCGCCACCGGCGTCTTCCTCGTCGGCGCCGGCCTGGTGGTCATCGACCAGGGGCTGTGACGACGCTGCGGCGCCGCTGTGACGAGGCCGTCGAACGCCGATTGACGACGTACGGGGCGGCCGCTATCCGAGCGACGGCTTTCCGCCAGATCGACGAGATCCGACAGACAGCCGTCCGTCCGCTTCCCCGATGGTCGGGGCAGTTCTTCAAAGGTCGGCGGCGACCTCGTCGAAAAAGGAACGTTGACCATGGCTCGTTACACGGGGCCCCGCCTCAAGATCATCCGTCGCCTCGGCACCTCCATCCCGGGCCTGATGCGCACCGACCCGGACCTGCGCCGGCCCTACCCGCCGGGCCAGCACGGGCCCACCAAGAGGAAGAAGCTCTCCGACTACGCGCTGCGCCTGATGGAGAAGCAGAAGCTGCGCTTCCACTACGGCCTGTCGGAGCGCCAGCTGCGCAAGTACGTGGCGCAGGCGTTCGCCGGCAAGGGCAACTCGGGCCACGTGCTGCTGCAGTTGCTCGAGCGGCGCCTCGACAACGTGGTGTTCCGCGCGGGCTTCGCGCCCACCATGGCGGCGGCGCGCCAGATGGTGCTGCACCGGCACGTCACCGTGAACGGCAAGCGCGTCAACATCCCGAGCTACCAGATGCGCGCCGGCGACACCGTACAGCTCAACGACAAGTCGAAGATGAAGACGCGGGCCGCCGAGGCGCAGAAGGACCCGAACAACCTCAAGGTGCCCGACTACCTCGAGGCCACCGACGGCATCGTCAAGGTGAGGATGCTGCCGGAGCGCGACAGCGTGCCGGTCGACTTGGACCCGCAGCTGATCGTCGAGTACTACTCGGGTAAGTAAGCCGCCTGTCTGCGGCGCGACAATCCGCTTGTCGCGCCGCGGTCGCCGTGGGATCCAGCGCCCATGGGAAGCGAGCACATCTCAGTTCAGATCGCGCAGGCCGCGGGCGAGAGCGCCTCGCTGTGGGCGACGCTCACGCACTCGGGGCCCACCGCGTTCGCGGTGTTGCTGCTGCTGGTGGCGTTCTCTGTGGTGAGCTGGGGCATCATCCTCGTCAAGTACCTGGCCATCCGCCAGGCGAGCAAGAGCTCCGTCGAGTTCCTCGAGCTGTTCTGGCAGTCCAAGCGCCTCGACGAGATCTTCCAGAAGACCGAGCAGCTCGGCACGAGCCCGATCGCACAGGTGTTCCGCGCCGGCTACCAAGAGCTGGTCAAGGTCAAGCAGCGCGAGCAGAAGGAGCGGGAGGCCGTCGACAAGATGGTCTTCGGCGGCCCCGAGAACGTCGAGCGCGCGCTGCGCCGCGCCGCCACCACCGAGATGACCGAGCTCGAGCGGCTGGTGCCGTTCCTCGCCACGGTCGGCTCGACCTCGCCGTTCATCGGCCTGTTTGGCACCGTCATCGGCATCATGAAGAGCTTCTCCGAGATCGGCGCCAAGGGCTCGGCCAACCTCGCCACGGTGGCGCCCGGCATCGCCGAAGCGCTGATCGCCACCGCGGCCGGCTTGCTCGCCGCCATCCCCGCGGTCATCGCCTACAACTTCTTCACCTCGCGCATGAAGGTGCTCGGCGTCGAGATGGACAACTTCTCGTCCGACTTCATGAACATCGTGCGGCGTCACTTCTTCTGACGGCACGGCTCGTGAACGTCGACGTCGAAGGGCGTCAGCGCGAGGGCAGCGCGCGCTCCCGTGCGCGGGTGAGCTGCTTGACGCACGCCCGCACCTTCTGGCGGCGCGTGAAGCACGGCAGGAACGAGCGCATCGCGCGCAGCCAGGCGGCGCCCACCTCGCGACCGACCGCCTTGCCATAGCCGAGGCTCTCGACCTCGAGCGCGAGCGAGCGGCGGGACAGTGAGCTGGCGATCGCCTGCACGAAGACGCCGACGAACAGCGCGCTCGCGCCGAACACCATACCCGCCGAGACGAGCGCCGGCGTGCCGTAGCCTGCGAGCACCGTGCAGCCGCCGAACGGCACCGCCACCGACGCCAAGCTCAAGCGGTTGGTGCGCACCCAGGAGCGCGTCATCACCTCGGCGAGGTGCTCGATGTCGTCGTCAGCCAGCTCGCCGAGCTCGCGCTCGACCAGCTCGGTGCGGCTCGGTACCGCAGCGCTCGTCTCCATCGCGCCAGTCTACGTCGCGCGACGATCACGCCGCACGCGCATCTGACCACCCGGTCGGGGGTTGCCATCCACCACCGGATCGCGGAACCGACGTCGTCGCCAGCAGCGACCATGACCAGGAGGGAATCATGCGCATCAGCCACCTAGCGTTCATCGCCGCCACGGCCGCCGTGCCGGTCCTCGACGGTTGCCTCTGCATTCCCATCGGCGAGGGGGAAGGCGAGGGTGAGGGAGAAGGCGAGGGCGAGGGAGAAGGCGAGGGCGAGGGCGACAACTGCGAGCTGTCGGGCGCCATCGACACCGACCGCACGCTGACCGCCGCGTGCAGCCCCTACCTGGTCGACAACGCGGACGTCTCGATCATCAACGGCGCCACCGTCACCATCGAGCCGGGCGTTGAGCTGCGCTTCGACTCGAACCACTGGTTCGAGGTCAACGACGGCACGCTGGTCGCCGACGGCACCGCCGACGATCCCATCGTCTTCACTTCGAGCGACGCCGCGGCCGCCGCCGGTAGCTGGCTCGGTATCGTGCTGCGCAGCGACACCACCTCGGGCACCAGCCTCAAGCACGTCACCATCCGTGGCGCCGGCCAAGACGCCTACGGCCAGGACGGCTCGCTCGAGATCGAGGTGCAGCAGGCGGGCCGCGTCACGCTCGAGGATCTCACCATCGAGCGCGCCGGCAC
Source organism: Deltaproteobacteria bacterium (assembly GCA_016177705.1). GTDB lineage: Bacteria > Myxococcota > UBA727 > UBA727 > VGSZ01 > JACOUT01. The sequence goes on along the minus strand of JACOUT010000003.1, from coordinate 361,275 downwards.
CGCCGGCCTGGCGCTGACCATGACGACACCCTTCACCTTCGCGTCGTTCGCGCGCGTCTCGATCACGGACGCGCCGGTGGGTCTGCGCGTCGACGCCACCGCGCTCGGCGCCATCACCGAGCCGGTCACCTACAACGGCGTCGACGCCAACGAGCTGATCGGCGACACGGTGGAGACCGACTCGACGCTGGTGTTCCAGGCGATGCCGTGGCGGGTCACCAACTCGCTCAACGTCGGCAGCACGGCCGGCTGCACCTTGACCATCGAGCCCGGCACCGTCTTGCGCTTCGACACCGGCGAGTGGCTCGAGGTGGCCGGCGGCGGCAACCCGGCCACCTTGGTGGCCGTCGGCACCGCGTCGGCGCCCATCGTGTTCGAGAGCGTGCAGGCCGCCGGCGGTCAGGCGGGCGACTGGCTCGGCGTGGTGCTGCGCGACGACGTCCGCACCGGCACCGAGATCGCCTTTGCCACCATCCAGCACGCGGGCCAGGACGCCTTCGGCGTGCACGGCTGCCTGCACGTGGTCTCGACGTCGGTGGGGCGCGTCTCGGTGCACCACACCACCTTCAACGAGTGCGCGCAGGCAGGCGTCGCCGTCGATGGCAACGGCTTCGAGTTCGGCCCGTTCACCGACAACGCCTTCTCGGCATGCCCGGCGGGCGTGGACGTACCGCCCACCGTGGTGGCGCAGATCGTCGCCGGCCAGAGCTACACCGGCGTCAACGAGAACATCCTCAAGGGCGACGTGCTCGACCGCGCCGCGACCTGGGTGGGCCAGCCCGTGCCCTGGCGCGTCGTCGGCAGCTTCGAAGTCAACGGCAGCGCCAACCCGGTGCTGACGTTGCAGAGCGGCGTGACGCTGCGCTTCTCCACCGGTGAATGGTTCGAGATCGGTGGCGGCGGCGAGCCCGGCGGCCTGATCGCGCAAGGCACGAGCGGCTCGCCGGTGATCTTCGAGAGCGTCGAGGCCACGCCCGCGGCCGGTAGCTGGCTCGGCATCGTGTTTCGGCCGGAAACCCTGACCGGCTCGTTGCTGAACTATTCGACCGTGCGGCACGCGGGTGAGGACGCCTTCGGCGTCCGCGCCGGCGTCACGCTCAACGACACGGGCAGCGCGGTCAGCATCACCAACACCACCTTCGAGAGCAACGCCAACGCCGACATCTTCGTCGGCTGCATCTCGACCATCGGCGGCAACACCGGCAACACCACGCCCACCGGCGTCATCGTCGACGGTCCCTGCTGACGGTTTCGACGGCCGCGCGGTAGTGCGCGGCCTCGGGCCTCGTGGTACCAGCGCCCCCGGTTGCGGCCATATCTCGGCCGCACCGGGGGTTTCTCACATGCATGGTGCGCACATGACCTCGATGCTCAAGCGTTGGTCCGTCGTCGTCGCCGGAACCGTCGCGCTGCTCTCATTCTCCGGCTGTCCCTCGTGTGCGCCCCAGACCGTGGGCGAAGGCGTCGCGCGCCTGACCGTGCGCAACGTCGGCGCCATGGTCTCCTTGGTCAGCGCCGACACCGCCTGCGGCTTCGCCGCCACTGCCGTCGCCGGCGCGCCGGTGATCGACGGCGCCATTGGCTCCGAGGGCACCGTAACCTGGACCGTGACCGACTGCGAGATCGACCTCGGCGAGGACAGCACCATCTCCGAGGACTGCACCGGCGGCACCGTCACCGGCAGCGGCAAGGTGACCATCTCCGCCACCAAGACGGTCGGCGGCATCCTCACCGGTGACGCCACGAACCCGGTGGTGCCGGGCGGCCCCGACGCTGCCACCATCACCATCACCGAGGCCACGTTCGACAATTTCCGCGTGGTCAACTCCAAGAGCGAGAACGTGCTCACCATGGTGAGCGGCACCATCGCCGCCGTCGCCAAGCCGCGCCTCGCCGTCGCCGCGTCGAGCGGCGCCTGTGCGGTGGCCACACCGAACGTCACCTTTTCGGGCGTCGCCTACGGCGCCGCCACACTCTACGTCGACACCCCCGACAACAAGTTCGACGCCGACGTGACCACCAGTGACATCAGCGCGCAGAACGGCGTCAATGGCGCCGAGGAGAACTCCATCTCCGGCACCATGACGGTGTTCGACTCGGCCGTCGACGTCACCGGCGACGGCGCGCTCGACCCCGACTACGACGCGGCCGACTTCGCCGCCGGCTACGCCTGCGCCGACGACCTGGCTTCGCCCGAGAGCTTCGCGTGCGTCGACCTGACGCCGCGCCTGGCCGACGGCGCCGCGCGCCTGTCGATCAAGCTGCTCGGCACCGTCGCCTCGCTGCTCGAGGCCGACACGGCGTGCGGCTTCTCCTCGACGGCCGTGCAGGGCGCCGCCACGCTCACCGGCGCGCCCGGCGGCTCGGGCTCGATCAGCTTCACGTCGACGGCGTGCACCCTCACCTTCCCTGCCAACACCATGCTCGACTCCGACTGTGAGGGCGTGCAGACCAGGGTCGAGGGCAGCGTCACCGTCACCGGCACCAAGGTGGTGGCGGGCCGCGTCACCGGCAGCGCCGAGAACCCGATCGTGCCCATCGTCGATCAGCCGGCCACCATCACGCTCAGCATCGTCGCCGACGACTTCATGGTCGGCTCGACGGCGAACGACAACGAGCTGTTGGCCCGGAGCGGCACGCTCGCGGGCGTAGTCAAGCCGCAGGTCTACGTCGGCGCCGACACCGGTGTCTGCTCGGTGAGCACGCCGAACGTCGGCTTCGAGGACGTGGCGTGGAGCAACGGCGACCTGCTGGTCACCTCGGTCTCGGGCTCCTTCGCGGTCTCGGCCGACAGCTCGGATCTGACGGCGGCCAACGGCAACAGCCCCTCTGGCGTCAACCTGCTCGACGGGAGCTTCACCATCGACGGCACCGCCTACGACGTGCCCGGCGACGCATCGGGCCTCGATCCCGAGTTCAGCCAGGCCGCGTTCGACGACTCCTGGCAGTGCGACGCCGATCTGGCCGCTCCGCTATCGCACGCATGCGCGGTCGCGCTCGGCGGCCAGCTCGGCGCCGGCGCCGCGTCCCTGACCATGCGCACGCTCGGCACCGTCACGCGCCTGGTCGACGCCAACACGAGCTGCGGCTTCTCGAGCCCGGCGGTCGGCGGCACGCCCAGCTTCACGGGCGGCGACGTCGGCGACGACGACGTGACCGCGACCTTCTCGCTGGCGGGCGCCGGCTGCACCATCACCTTGCCGGCCAACACCGTGGTCTCCACTGACTGCGCGGGCACCACCACCACCGTCGGCGGCACCGTGGTCGTGACCGGCACCAAGGCCGTCACTGGCTTCCGCACCGGCGATCCGCTCGAGCCCATCGTGCCGACCAGCTTCAAGCCCGCCACCTTCACGCTCAGCCTCGGCTTCACCGACTTCTCGGTGGTGTCGTCCACCTCCACCTCGAGCATGGTGGTGCACACCGGCGTGCTCGACGGCGTGGTGCGGCCGCGCACCGGCCTCGATCTCACCACGGGCGCATGCAGCATCGCCACCCCGAACAGCACCTTCTCCGGCGTCGAGTGGACGCAGGCGCAGGTGACGGTGACCAGCGACAGCGGCACCTTCGACGTCGCCATCGCGGAGAGTGACCTGGCCGCGCAAAACGGCACCGACGGCACCGACACCAACACGCTGCTGGGCAACATCACCGCCGAGGGCGTGCCGCTGACGGGCCTGGCGCTGCCGCTCGACCCCGACTTCGACCAGACGGCGTTCGACGCCGCCTACCAGTCCTGCGACGCCGACCTGATGATGGTGCCGGATGCCGGCTGCTCCTTCCGCACCGCGCTCGGCGCAGGCGCCGCACGGCTGCTCGTCAAAGCGGCGGGCGTGGCCACGGGTTACGTCGACGCCGCGGCCTGCGGCTTCACCAACCCTGCGCCGACGACCGCGCCGGTCATCACCGGCACGACGGGCACCCCGGGCAACGTGCTCCTGACCGCCGACGCCAACTGCGGCGTCACCTTGCCGGCAGGCACGCCGCTCAGCTCCACCTGCCCCGCGACCGGCCCCATCGTCACCAAGGGCGGCGGCACCTTCGCGGTTGCGAGCGCCACCAAGTCCATCGACGGCTTCCTCACCGGCAGCCCGACCTCGCCCGTGATCCCGATCGCCCGCGACGCGGCCACGTTCACCATGAACAACATCGCCTTCACCGGCTTCAACGTCTATGACCAGGTGGGCACCGAGGCGGTGGCAGCCGCCGTGACCGTCACGGGGACGGCGAGCGTGGTGGTGGACCCGGTGGCGGGCCGCAGTACGGCCACCAGCGGCGCGCTGTCTACTGCAACCAGCGGCGCGCTCACCAACGCCTATACCAACAAGACCGGCGTGGCCGCGCTGTCGAACCTGACGATGGCGAGCGGCACCCTCGTCATCCAATCGGGCACCAAGACCTTCAACGTCACCGTCACCAACGTCGACCTCGACGCCTTCGCCGGCGTTTACGTCAATGGCGGCTCCAACGACATCGCCGGCACGCTCACCGTCGACGGCGTCCCCGTTACGGTCGCCGCCGGCACGCCGCTGGTCGATCCCTACGACCAGGCCGCCTTCGAGGCCACCTATAGCTGCAACCCCGACCTCGGCGGTGACCTGGTGCCGACACTCTGACCGAGCGCGTGGGGTAGAACGCGGCGCATGTCCGGCAGGAGCGCCGCCGCCGTCGTCACCGCCCTGGCAGCGACCGTGCTGCTGGGGCTGTTCCTGCGCTGGCAGCTCGCCGGCGCGGTCGATGTGCTGGTGGCGCAGTTCACGCACCTGCGCCACGTGCACACGCACCTCGGCTTCTATGGTGCGCTGGTGCCGCTCGCCTGGCTCGCCGCCTACGGCGAGGACGGCGCGCTGCCGCGGCTCACCGCGCCCGTCTACGCCGTGTTCGTCATCGCCGCGCACGTCGGCTTCGCGCTCTCGGGCTACGGCCTGCTCGCGATCGTGGGCTCCACCGGCGTGCTCGCCGTCTGGCTCTTGGCCGCCTGGCGTCGCCGCCGCTTGGTCGTCGTCGGCGACGGCTGGCTGTTCGGCGCGCCGCTCGCCATCCCCGTCGCCGCCGCGTGCATCCCGGCCATCGCGGTCACGCTGCGCAAAGACCCGACGCTGTCCGCCAGCATCGTGCAGAGCTTCTTGAGCGTGCTGGTGCTCGGCGTGCTGGTGCCGGCGGCGCTGCACGTCGTCGGTGCGCGCGCGCCCAAGAAGCCGCTGTGGCTCCTCGCCGCGCTGCTCGGCGCCGTCGCGCTCGGCTTCGCGCAGCTCTCGCTCTTGCTGTTGCCGGTGGCGCTGACGCTGCTCGTGGTCGCGATGCGCTCGCGCCTCGATCTGCTGCTGCGCCTCTTGTGGCTCGCCTTCGCGCTCGGCGCCGCCGTGCTCGCGCTCGGCATGGTGCCGACCGACGCCGCCACCGGCGTGGCCGCGCTGCACTTCGCCGTGCTCGGCCCCGTTCTCATGGGCCTCGCCTGGCCCTACCTCGAGCGCGTGCACCCGATTGTGCGCGTCGCCTGGACGCTGGCGGTGGCCTCGATGTGCGCCGCCATCTTCCTGCACGAGGCGCTCGCCGCCGCCATCGCCGGCACCGTGGTGGTGCTGCTGCTCGCCCTTGGCCTCGCGCTGATCCTCACCTCGTCGATCCGCGCTAGCGTCCCGCGCACCACCGCTCCGCCGGAGGGTCACGCCCAATGACGACGCACGCGCTGCACACCGACCTCTACCAGCTCACTATGCTGGCCTCGTACTTCCACCAGCGACAGCACGAGGAGCACGCGGTGTGCGAGATGTTCGTGCGGCGGTTGCCCAAGAACCGGCGCTTCCTCGTCGTCGCCGGTCTGCAGCGCGCGCTCGACTACCTGCGCGAGCTGCGTTTCACCGACGCGCAGGTGGAGGCGCTGCGCGAGGTGCCGCACCTGAAGAAGGCGATGACGCCCGACTTCATCGAGTACCTGCGCGCCTTCCGCTTCACCGGCGACGTCTGGGCCATGCCCGAGGGCACCATCGCCTTCGAGAACGAGCCCCTGGTGCGCGTGGCGGCGCCGCTCGGCGAGGCGCAGCTCATCGAGACCTACCTGCTCTCCACCATCAACCACGCCACCATGATCGCGTCCAAGGCCGCGCGCGTGGTGTTGGCGCTCGGCCATCGCCCGGCGCTCGAGTTCGGCACGCGCCGCACCCACCCCGAGGCCGCCGTCGACGTCGCGCGCGCCGCCTACCTGGCGGGCTTCGAGGCCTCCTCCAACGTCGAGGCCTTCGACCGCTTCGACGTGCCCGCACGTGGCACCATGGCGCACATGTACATCATGGCGTGCAACTCCGAGCGCGAGGCCTTCCAGCACTACGGCTCGCTCTTTCCGCACTCGACCTACCTGGTCGACACCTACGACACCGTCCTTGGCGTGAAGACCGCGCTCGACGCCATGGGCGCGGGTGTTTCCGCCGTGCGCCTCGACTCGGGCGACCTCGCGTCCTTGTCGCGCGAGGTGCGCGCGCTCTTGAAGGAGCGCGGGCGCGACGACGTCAAGATCGTCATCTCCTCGGACCTCGACGAGTACGAGATCGTCAAGCTCACCAACGACGGCGACTTCGACGTCGCCGGCGTGGGCACGCGCGTGGCGACGTCCGACGACGCGCCGGCGCTCGGCGGCGTCTACAAGCTGGTGCAGATCGGCGACCGCCCGGTGGCCAAGCTGTCGGCCGAGAAGGTCACCTACCCGGGCGCGCACCAGGTCTACCGCCACGAGAAGGACGGCCGGCTCGCCTTCGACACGCTCGGCCTGGTCGACGAGGCGAGCTACGAGGTGCTCGAGGCGACGCCGCTGTTGGTGCCGGCCATGCGCGCGGGCAAGCCCGTTTTCGACGACGACCTTCCGCGCGCGCGCGCGCGCTGCCGTAGCCAGCTCGCCAAGCTGCCCGACACCTTGCGCGTCATCGAGCGCAGCGACGAGCACGAGCACTTCTTCGAGGTACGCCCCTCCGAGCAGCTCAAGCGCCTGCTCGAGAGCATCAAGGCCGCGCGCCGGGAGGCGGCATGACGGTCGGCATCCTGCTCGTCGACCCCCAGCTCGACTTCTTCCCGGGCGGCGCGCTCGGGGTTCGAGACGGTGACGCCATCGTGGCGCCCATCAACGAGCTGCTCGCGCGCCACCCGGCGCTGCCGCTGTTCGCCAGCCGCGACTGGCACCCGTCGTCGACGCGCCACTTCGCGGCCAAAGGTGGCAGGTGGCCGCCGCACTGCGTGCAAGGCACGCCGGGCGCGGGCTTCCACGCGAGCCTCGCCATGGCGCGCGCCGAGGTGTTCGACAAGGGCACCGACCCCGACGACGACGCGGGCTACTCGGCCTTCGAGGGGCGTTCGACGACCAAGGGCGGCCGCACGCTCGGCGACGGGCTCGCGGCGTCGCACGTCGACGCGATCGTGGTCGCCGGCCTCGCCACCGACTACTGCGTCAAGGCGAGCGTGCTCGACGCCTGCAAGCGCGGCCTCACCACCTTCGTGTTCCTGCCCGGCGTGCGCGCGGTCGACGTGCAGCCGGGCGACGGCGAGCGCGCGCTCGCCGAGCTGCGCGCGGCCGGCGCGCTCTTGATCACCTGACCCTGCGAGCTACTTGAGGCGGCCGAGCACCTCGTCGAGCGCGGCGCGCACGGCGGGGTTTTCGGGCTCGAGCACCACCAGCGCCAGGCGCGCCTTGCTGGCGACCGCCTGCTGTACCGCCGCATCGACGGCGCCACCCGGCGGCGGCGTCGCGGCCAGACCGATGCCGCGCAGCGCCACCACCTGCCGCTCGACGTCGCGCTCGTCGCGCACGAGCTGCGCCAAGACGTCGACCGCGGCTTCGCTGCGCAGCTTGCCGATGCCGAGGCAGGCGCCGGCGCGCACGCGCGGGTCGACGTCGTCCGCCAGCTCGCGCAGCACCTTGAGCGAGCCGCCGGCCTCGCCGAAGCGCTCGGCGGCGGCGGCGCGCACGCGCGCGTCGTCGTGATCGAGCCAACGCTCGATGAGCGCGGCCGCGCGCGGATGGCGCTTGGCGGCCACGGCCGCGAGCGCGCCCTCGACGAGCGCGCGCGTCTCGTCCTCACGCAGCAGCTCGATCTCGACCGGCGCCAGGTCGCGCGGGTAGGCGCGCAGGTCCGCGAGGTAGCGCTCGGCGTGGCCCTCGAGGATGGCCACCGAGTGGTCGACCGGCAGGCGCTTGAGCTCGAGCAGCGCGCGCGGCTCGGGGCGCAGCGCGCGCAGGTAGATGCGCGGATCGATGCCCTGGATTGCGACGGCCGAGACCGTGCCCTCGTCGCCGAACGCGGCGGGCGCGAGCGTGAGCGCGAACAGACCGATCACCGTGAGTCGCTGCATGCGAGACCTCCGGGGCGTGAAAGCGGCCGGAGGCTCGCCGGTGCAGGCAGATCCGCAAAGGGGGGAGTTGCCCACCCGATGGCGGAGATCAGCGGCGCTTGACGCTGCGAGTCACGATGCGCCTCTCGCGCGGGCCCTCACTGCGCGAGGTGCGGCGGTTTCAGCTCGACGAGCTTCGCCTCGATCTTCTCGAAGCTCCACGTGTCGGGGCCGTAGCGGCCGAGGATGGTGCGCTCACCCGTCTTGGCGTCGACGGCGAGCAGGTAGGGACCTTTGACGCCTGGCTTGAGCGTAAAGAAAGCCTTCGGCTTGATGGCCACCACCTCGCGCGCCTTGCTCTCGGCGTCGGTGAGCTTGCCGCGCAGCACGCGCTTGACCGTCAACACCACCACCTGGCGCGGCACGTCCTTGCCCTGCGGATCGAGGTCGGGGTCGGTGACCTTCACTTCCTTGACCTCGCCGTCGAGGATGATGGCGGTGAGCGGGAAGATCTCTTCGAGCGGCTCAGGGGGCTTGGCCATGGAAACCTCGAGGGCGAGCGTGATCAAGGCGGCGGCGAGCATGGCGCAGTCTCCTCTCGCGGTGTAGGGCCTGTCGGCGCGGCGCCGCTCAGCGGCACGTGCCGTCGGGTGGCGGCACGAAGCCCGCGTCGAGCACGCCGCCGTCGGCGTCGAGGAGCACGCCCGCGTCGGTCGGTGGCTCGAGGTCGCAGATGCCGCTGCAACAACGGCTATCGTCGCGGCAGAAGCCGCCCGCCAGGTTGCAGTCGATGTTGGCGCCGTCGCAGCACAGACACAGGGCCGCGCCCGACGCGCCCGCGGGGCAGGCGTAGCTGCCCTCGACGGGCACGCCGAACGCCGGGCGATCGTAGGGATCGCAGCCGGCCGGCTCGAAGTCGAGCTCCTGGCCGAGATCCTCACACAGCCGGATGCTCGAGTCGAAGCCGTACTGCTCGGTACACGCGGCGTTGGCGGCGTCGAGCGACGCTTGATCGGCGAAGGCCTCGCGCACCGGCAGGTCGCAGGCGTCGTTCCACACCGCCTCCTTCTGCTCGCGCTCGAGGCGTTCCTGCTCGCACGAGGCGGCGCAGCCGTAGACGAAGTCGACGAAGCCGTAGCCGCCGTCGAAGCCGATCTGGTACGCCTGCCCGATCATGTCGCAGCCGACGAACAAGAGCGCGGGCGACAAGATGGAGAGTACGTGTCGGAGGCGCACGTCAGTACTCCATCGGTCGGGCAGCAGCGCCCGCGGGTGAGGCCTCGGCCGGCGCCGGCGCGGGCGCCGGCTCCGATGAGGGCGCGCCCTCGCCGCAGCGCGTGACGCCGCCGCTGATGCAGCCGACGCCGGCGGCGACGCCGCAGGGGATGGCGAGCACGCCGAACACCACCAAGGAGCAGATCTCGCCGCAGTCGGGCTGGTCGCTGTTGCCGGTGGTGGCGCAGCCGCCGAGCGCGAGCGCGGCGGACACGAGCACCATCGACGAGCGCGCGCGACGTCGCATCACCCCGATGGTAGCGCATCCCTGCCGCGCCGCACGCGAGCGCCCGGCTAGGCGCGATCGAGCGCGCGCAGCTGCGCCAGCAGGGGCGCGACGAAGCGCTCCAGCTCGCCTTGGTACTCCTTGGGGATGGGCCGCGCGTTCGGGAACTTCTGCGTCGCCGGATCGACGTGGGCGCCGGCGCGCAGCATGCCGAAGTGCAGGTGCGAGCCCGTCGACATGCCGGTGTTGCCGACGTTGCCGATCTGCTGCTTCTGCTTGACGCGCGCGCCCGCCTTGATGCCGTCGGCGAACTTGGAGAGGTGGAAGTACTCGGTGGTGATGCCGTTCATGTGCTGCAGCACGATCATGTTGCCGGCGGTCTTCGACCAGCGCGCCTCCTTGACCACGCCGTCGGCCACGCTCCACACCGGCGTGCCGGTGGGCGCGCCGTAGTCGACGCCCTGGTGCTGCTTGTTCTTGCCGAGCACGGGGTGGAAGCGCATGCCGTAGCTCGAGGTCACGCGCGCGATCTCCATCGGGTTCTTCAGGAAGGTGCGCTGCAAGGCGTTGCCCTCCTCGTCGTAGGTGCCGCCGTGCTTGCCGTCGGCCGCGTCGAATAGGAAGCCGCGGTGCGCGCTGCCGGCGTTGACGTACTCGGCCGCCAGCACCTTGCCGTAGCCCAAGAAGCGCCCGCCCGCGAAGCGCTTCTCGACGATGACGCGCCACTGGTCGCCCTTCTGCGTCTGCCGGTAGAAGTCGACGTTCCAGGCGAAGACGTCGACGAACTTGTTGACCAGCACCGCCTCCTCGCCCGACTCGAGCATCGACTGGTAGAGGCTCGAGCGCACCGCGCCCGACAGCCCCTCCACCTTGGTCTCGATGGGGGCGTCGTCGTGGCGCGCCCAAAAGAGCGCGCCGGCTTCGGGCTGGGTGATGGGCGGCGGTTGGCGCTCAACCACCACGGTGCGCGGCACCCCCTCGCCCGACAGCGTGGCCAGCTCGAAGCGCAACAGCTCCTTGCCGCCGGTGACGAGCGGCCGCCACACCACGGTGAAGCTGGCGCCGGCGCGCAGGCCGCGCATCTCCACGTGGTCCTTGAGCGCGCGCACCACGTCGCTGGTGTCGTCGGCACCGACACCGCTTCGCTGCAGCGCGGTCGAGAGCGCCTCGCCGTCGCCGAGTCGACCCTCGACGCGCTCATCGGCGGGCGGCGGCGGCACGATCGGCGCCGGCGGCGGTTCGGTCGGCGCCGCGACGACGGCCGCGATCGACGCCGGGGCTGCGGCAGGTGCAGCGACGACCCTGTCGTCGACGCGTCGCGGCGCCAACAGCGCGACCAAGGTCGGCAGGGCCACGGCGGCGACCAGCACGCCGGCGCGCAGCAGCACCGCGCGCGACGGCTCCTGCGCCGCGCGCCGCTCTTCGCGCATCAGGTGCCCGCTCCTCGAATAGCGCAGGTGCCGCATTGCTCCGCCCGTCGCCGACTGGCGACCGAGGTCGCCACGTGGAGGCACCTTCGCGCGGGCCAGATCCACCTGTCAAAATTTTGGCCAATTGTCAGACGTTCGCGTCACACGGCAGGCGGTCCCTGGTCGCGCGCGCCGTTCTGCTTCGACGTCAGGCCCTCGACCAGCGCCACCGCCTCGTCCTCGAGGCGTAGCACCAGCCCGTCGATGCGCGCGAGCACGGCGCGGTACATGACGAGCGCGGGGATGCCCACGATCAGGCCGAAGGCCGTGGCCAACAGCGCCTCCCAGATGCCGGCCGCCATCTCGACGGGTGAGCCCGCGCCCACCTCGTTGACGCGCTGAAAGACCTTGATCATGCCGAGCACGGTGCCGAGCAGGCCGAGCAGCGGCCCGAGCGCGGCCACCACGCCGATGAACTCGACGAAGCGCTCGAGCCTGGCCGCCTCGCGGCGCCCGGCGTCGAGGGCCGCCTCCTTGAGCGTCGACTCGGGCGCGCCGTGCTTGCGCAACACCGCCGCGAAGATGACGCCGGCCGCGCTCGACGAGCCGACGCAGCGCGCCAACGCCTCGGCGACCTTGCCGGCGCGCACCAGCTCGCCGACCTCGGCCAAGAGCGAGCGCGGCGCCACGCGCGACGAGCGCAGCGCCAGCATGCGCTCGACGAACACCGCGACGGCGACGACGGAGCACGCCGTCAGCACGTACATGGTGACGCCGCCCTTCTGGTACAGCTCGAGCATGGCGCCGACCCTACCTGACGTCGCTGCAAGATCCTATTGCCCCGCCCGACCACCGCGCGATGCTGGGCCATGCGCTTCACGTTCGCAGTTGCCGCCGTCGTGGGCATGGCCGCGCTCGTCGGCTGCGCCGTGCACGACGGCCCAGCACCGCTCTTCTCGGCGGACCCGATGAGCCCCGACAACCCGCTGCCCGACGAGCGCACCGGCGATGTCCTGCGCCCCGACTGGGCCTTCCCCTTCTTGCCCCTGCCGGCCTGGACGCTCGCCTCCGAGGAGACCTTCGCCGCGTGGGGCGAGGCGTTGGCCGGGCAGGGCTGGGGCACCACCGCGCCCGTGTTCGTGCGCTTCGCCGCGCCCCTGTCCGAGAAGCAAGCCGACAAGCTCACGGCGGGCGCCGCGCTGTTCGTGCAGCTCGACGGCGAGCTGGCACCGCAGGCCGCGGTGACGACGTGGATCGCCGATCCGGGCACGCTGATCGCCCGGCCGCCGACGCCGCTGCCCGAGTCGTCGCGCCTGGCGCTCGTGGTGCTGCGCTCGCTCGTGCCGGGCCAGAGCCTGGCGCGCAGCGAGGCATTTGAGGCGTTCGCGCGCGGCGAGGGCAAGGCCGACCTCGAGCGCGCCGCCGCCGCCGCCGGCGTCGCCGTCGACGACATCGCGCTCTTGGTCGCCTATCGCACTGGCGCGCCCGCCGACGGGCTCGTGCGCGCGCGCGCCGGCGCGCTCGCCGCCGGTGCGCCCTCGGTCGCGTTCGGGAGCGCGCTCCCCGTCGATCAACTGAGCGGCGACCTGGCTGCGCAGGCGACCAGACTGCCGCCCGGCGCGCGCGTCGCCGAGGGCAGCTTCGCGTCGCTCGACCTGCGCGTGCCGGGCGACGAGGACGACGCGGGCGTGGGTCTGTGGGACCAGGCGTACCAGGACGACGTCGGCGCGGCGCCGCGCGCCACGCTGCTGCTGGTGCTCGTGCTGCCGGACCCGGCGCGGTTCCCGCCGCCGTGGCCCACCGTGATTGCGCAGCACGGCTTCAACGACGACCGCACCTTCGGCGCCAAGGTGGGCCGGGCCTTCGTCGAGCAAGGGCGCGCCGTGCTCGCCATGGACGCCGCCAGCCACGGCGAGCGCGGCAGCGCCGCCGGACTGATTCGCCTCGACTCGCCTCGGGTCTTTCGCGACCACATGCGCCAGAGCGCGCTCGACCTGGTGCAGCTCATCAGCGTCGTGCAGGGCGGTGATATCGACGTCGACGGCGTGGCCGGGCGCGACCTCGACGGCACGGTCAGCTACTTCGGCCACAGCATGGGCACCATCATCGGCGGCCTGCTGCTCGGCATCGAGGATCGCATCGACGCCGCGGTGATGAACGCGCCCGGCGCCTCCTACCAGGACCTGTTCCAGCAGGGTCGGCTGCGCGGCAGCGTGTCGTTCTTGCTGAAGCCCGCGCTCGGCCTGCGCGTCGACGACCCCGCCTACGACGACGCGCTGCCGTTTTGCGCCGGCGCCGTCGAGAGCATCCTCGAGGCCGCCGACCCGCTCGCGTACGCGCATCGCCACGCGCAGGTGGCACCACCGGTGTTGTTGCAGGTCAACCTGGGCGACGGGCTGCTCGCCAACGGCGCCTCCTACGCGTGGGGCGACGCGCTGCACGTGCAGGTCGCCGCCGCGCCCGTCGACGACGGTGCGGCGCACGACGCCCTCTGGACGCTCGACCCCGCCGCCTTCGGCTATCCCGAGGACGACGACCCGCACGGTATGCACACGTTCGCCGGCGCGCCCGGCATCCACGATCAGGCGGCCGCGTTCTTGTCGAGCACGGGCCGGCGGCTCGTGGATCCGCTCGCGGCCCCGTGATCCGAGCCACGCCGCACGGTGTGCGCGGTCGAGCCGCGAAGCGAGACAACGCAAACAAATCTGTGCCAAACGCGACAGGCCTACGGTAGAGTGGGGCGGAATCGCGGCAGTGAGAAACACCGCGATGCGACTGGGGCTGAGCTGAGCGTTTTCCAGGGTCCGCCGCAGACTGCGGCGGCCACAGGCAAGAGTCGACGCCCGCGGCAACGATCCTTCGATCGCCGCACCAGAACGCAGAGCCTTTTCACGGGGAACGAATGGCCTTCGACCGACGGCAGAAGTCTTTTGGTGAGCCCACCCGAGTGCGCACGGACGGCCGGGCAACCGGCGACAGCGGCAACAACGACGACGTGCCGCGCCCCAAGCCGGCCTCGAGCGCCTATGAGCGCTACAAGCAGGAGCTGCAGTCGTTCTTCAACGGCAGCAAGCCCTTGCCCGACCACTTGAAGGACCTGCTGGCGACGCGTCCGGGCGCCGCCGAGCACGGCTTGGCGGCCGAGGAGGGCGAGGCCCCGGCAGCGCCGCTGCCCACCAACGGCGCCGCCAAGGCGAAGAAGGTGCCCGCGCGCGTCGACGAGAAGAAGCGTCGCGTCGCCGCCGGCCCGACCGACGAGGTGGCCGAGCTGGTGGCGCAGCTCGGGCGCGCCACGTCGCCGCGCGACGTCGAGACCGTGGTGAACGCACTGCGCGCCAAAGGCGCGCCGTTGCCGCGCGACGCCGACATCCTCTCGAAGGCGCTCGGCCACGGCAACGAGGACGTGATCGCCGAGGCGCTGCGTGGCCTCATCGAGATCGACCTGCCGCGCATCAAGAGCCCGGGCCTGTTGAAGACGCGCATCAAGAACGTGCTGCTGCTCGCGACCACGAGCGAGGTGCGCGAGCTTGGCAACCAACTGCTCGCGCGCCTCTGATCGCGCCGCTGGTCGAGCCGCCCTGCTTGCCTGCTGGTCGCAATTGCTGCCCGCGCAGTCAGCGTACCCGCACGTCCCTGTGACCCGCGGCATCGGTCGTTTGACGTAAAGCGTCAATTTCCCCTTCCGCTCGCTGACCGAGGGGGCACAATCCTCCCAGTAGCGGGTGAGGCGCCGGCCGAGCTCGCAGGGAGCGACGCGATGCATCATGACGGCGTTCACCTCGTGTTCGGCAGGCTCGCCAAGCTCAACGGCGACGTCGACGTCGCGGCGCTCGAGCGAGATCTTCGACGCGCTGCACCACGCTTGTACGGCCGCGACCGCGGCAAGCGGACCGTGGTGCTGCCGCTGCCCGGCAAGGCCGAGGTCCTGATCGGCGTGCGCTTCGCCGCTGGCCTGTGCGACTCGCTGCCCTTCGCCTCCACCGACCTCGCCGAAGACCGCCGTCGCACTCGCGCCATCGACCTGCCCGCGCTGGTGGCCGGTCGGCCGGAGGTGACGCTCACCGCCGAGCAGGGCTTCTGGGCCGCGCTCTCGGGAACGGCGCGCGTCGGCCACCTCTACGTCGTCGCCGGCTTGCCGGTCCACGCCACCCTGCCGCTCGGCTTCGAGGAGCTGCGCCGCGGCGAGCGCCTGTGGATCGGGCGACGCACCACCACGCTCACGCGCGACCTGCCGCTCGTGAAGGTCGACCTCGACAAGCGCGACGCCAGCGCCACCGTGCTGATGACGCTGCACCCCGAGGCGGCGGTGCGCGACCTGGTCAGCTTGCACACGCTCGACGAGCTGGCGGCGCGCGCGGCGGCGGTCGAGGGCGCTGCCGCCGAGCGCCGCCGCCAGGCCGCGCACAGCGCCGAGGGGAGCGCGGTCGCCTGACCAGTCCAAACGACACCGACGTCAGCGTTTCCCCTTTGCCTCGTCCTTGCTAGGACACGCGCGCACCGGAGGTCTCATGCGCGCGTTCGCGTCCGTCGGCATCGTCGCTCTCTCGCTTGGTTCGTTGACCATCCTGACGGCGTGCGAGAAGCGCACCACCGAGACCAAGGCGCCCGACGCGCCCGTCGTCGACAAGGCCGCCACCGACACCGCGCCGACCAAGACTGGGGTCGACGTCGCCGCCGCCGTGCCCACCGACGCCATCCTGCTCGGCGAGGTCGGTTCGCTCACCGGCAGCGAGGCGACCTTCGGCCAGTCGACCGCCAACGGCATCCAGATGGCGATCGACGAGGTGAATGGCAAGGGCGGCGTCAAGCTCGCCGACGGCACCACCAAGAAGCTCGCGGTGCGCGTTTACGACGACCAAGGCAAGCCCGAGGAGGCGGCCAACGCGGTCACCCGCCTGATCAACCAGGACAAAGTCAAGGTGATCCTCGGCGAGGTGGCGTCGTCGAACTCGCTCGCCATGGCGCCCAAGGCGCAGGCGGCGCAGATCCCGATGATCACGCCGTCGTCGACCAACCCCAAGGTCACCGAGGTGGGCGACTACATCTCGCGCGTCTGCTTCATCGATCCCTTCCAAGGCTTCGTCATGGCTAAGTTCGCCGACGAGACCCTGAAGGCGAAGAAGGTCGCCGTGCTCAAGGACAACAAGAGCGACTACTCGCTCGGTCTCTCGCAGTTCTTCGTCGAGGAATTCAAGAAGCGCGGCGGCGCCATCGTGGCCGAGGAGGCCTACTCGAAGGGCGACACCGACTTCCGCGCGCAGCTCACGGCGATCAAGGGCAAGAAGCCCGAGGCCATCTACGTGCCCGGCTACTACAACGACGTCGGCGTGATCGCGCGCCAGGCGCGCGAGCTCGGCATCAAGGCGCCGCTGCTCGGCGGCGACGGTTGGGAGAGCGAGAAGCTGTATGAGCTCGGCGGCGCGGCCATCGAGGGCAGCTACTACACCAACCACTACTCGGCCGAAGATCCGAACCCGCGCATCCAGGAGTTCATCACGCGCTACAAGGCGGGCTTCGGCGGCGCCATGCCCGACTCGCTGGCGGCGCTCGGCTACGACGCGGCCATGGTCGCCATCGCCGCGATGGGCCGCGCCAAGGACCAGTCCGGCCCCGCGCTCAAGGACGAGATCAACAAGACCAAGGATCACCCCGGCATCGCCGGCAGCATCACGCTCAACGACAAGCGGGACGCGGTCAAGCCTGCCGTGGTCTTGCAGGTCAAGGGCAACAAGAGCGTCTACGTGGCGACGGTGAGCCCGTAGCGCGCTACAACCACAGGGTGACGAGCACGACCGCCACGCCGCTGCTGGCTGTGCTGGCCGCGCTCGTCGCAGCGCCGTCGGCGTCGGCCGGCGACTGTCCCGCCGGACGCGACGGCAGCCTGCAGAAGGTCGCGCCCGTCTTGTGGAACGACGCGCGGCTCTCCCCGCTGTTTCGCTCCTTCGCGGTGCGCGCCGAGCGCTCCGCTTTGGTGATCGACGAGCACCACCTGACGCTGACGCTGGTGGCGCGCCGCGCGCCGCGCGCGCTCTTGCCGCTCGCCTTGCCGGCCCCTTACGTCGGCTCGGTCTCGCTCGCGTTGGACGTGCCGATCGGGGGCTGCGTCGACGTCGAGGTGGTGCTGTTTGACGGCGCGCTCAGAAGCGCCACCTTCGCGGCGCCCGCCTCGCTGCGTGGCGCCATCAAGAGCGGCGAGCGGGTGCACAAGAGCATCGAGACCGGCGCCGCCGCGGTCACGCTCGCGCCCGGCTCGGTTGCGCTCGGCGACGAGCCCGGCGCGCGCCTCTACCTCGGCCAGGGCGCGCCCGATCCGACCGCGCTGCTCGCCGAGCAGGGCGGCATCGACGGCTACCTGGCGAGCCTGGCGGCGCTCGAGGTCGCGCTGTCGCCGGCCGAGCGGGCGCGCTTCGACTTCCTCGTCACCGATCGGCGCCTCCGCCGCGAGCTGTCGTCGATGCTGCCGCGCGCTCGTCAGACCGAGATCGCGCGCTTCGACGAGGGTGCGCTGCCCAAGAGCGAGCAGCCGCTGCTGCGCTTCTGGCGCCAGCAGCTCAACCCCGCGAGTTCGCCGACGGACGCGCGCGCCCGCCTGCTCATCGACGACCAGGTGGACGCGGTCTGGGTCGAAGGCAACGAGGTGTACGTGCGCGCGCCCGGCGTGTCCTCGAGCGTTGAGGTGCCGCTCGGTGACGGCGCCGCGCGCGTCTGGATCGTCTCGACCGAGAGCGGCCGCACCACCACCATCCACGACACCCACGCGGTGTTGAAGAAGGGCGAGCTGTACAGCGTGGCCAAGACCATGGTGCAGCACATCGGCGCCGGCGCGCGGCGCGAGTGCCTTCGGGTCGACGGCGCGCTGCCCTCGCGCCAGCGCATCTACTGGCGCGACTTGGGCACGCCGCCCGGCCCCATCCTGGGCGCGGAGGACGCCTACCGCCCGCCCTTCGACGCGGCCGAGCGCTCGGTGACGGTGGTCAGCAACGCGCGCGGCGGCGCGCTGTTTCCTCCGATACCGCTCGTCTACAGCTACACCCACCCGGGCAGCTACCGCTGGCGCCTGGCGGCTGACGGCACCGTGCGCCTCGATCTGATCGACGACGACGAGCTGTGCCCCCAGGTGGTGAAAGATCCGCTGGTCCGGCCGTGATGCTCGTTACGCCGATCGGTGTTGCGCGATCCGCTGCACGCGGCGAATGACGTCTCTCGCTCACGCGTTGGCAAGGCTCCGAGGAACTCCATGCGCACGATCGGTGTCGGACCAACCCGCTTGCGCCCGTTTCCTTCCCTGGTGCTGACGCTGGTGGTCGTAGGCGCTGCGCTGCCTGCGCGCGCCGCGCTCGACGTCGCCTGGGACTGCTACCTGCCAAACGCCGGCGTCGGCTGCGATCAACTCGCGCAGGCCTTCTTCTCGAACGCCTCCTTCGCGCGCGCTGCCGGCGACGCGGCCGACCCCGCGCAACCGGCCGGCCCCGACACCTCGGTGCACGTGCGCGCCATCGAGAACGGCGACGGCACCGCCTTCCGCATCGACGTGCACGGCAAGGACGGCTCCACCTTCACGCTTGAGGACCGCATCCCAAAGAGCTTTTCGCGCGACGCGGTGCTGTTGCGCCTGGTCGGCAACCTGCAGAAGTCGACGGCGCACCTGTTCGTCGTCGACGAGCCCGGCACGAGCGAGGGCGACGCGTTGGTGTTGCGCCTGCGCGACCCGGACGCGGGCCCGCGGCAGGCGCGCAAGGGTGACGAGCAGACCGGCTGGTACCTGGCGCCCTCGCTTGGGCTCAACGCCAACAGCTTTGGCGTCACCCAGCTCTCGGCGTACGGCAACCTCGAGGTCAACTGGTCGCACCCGGCCTGGCGGCTCCACGGCTACGGCTGGACCAACTATCGCTACGTCCACCTCGACGACGGCACCGACGACCCGGAAGACACGTACCAGAATTTCGACCTCGGCACCGACTGGACCGTGGTGCGCACGCTGGTCGGCGGCTTCTCGCTCGGCGCCAACGCCTACGTGATGCGCGTGCCGCAGGAGAACTACCTGTTGCGCGGCGGCACGCTGATCGGCGCCGAATGGATGCTGTCGCCCTTCTTGAAGACGGACGAGGCGAACTTCGGCGTGCGCTACGAGATCGGCGCCGACCACGCCGACTACGTGTATGAGACCGTGCTGCTGAAGCGTTCGCTCGACTACATGCGCCACCGCGCGCGCGTGTTCGGCGCCTGGCACTTCTCGCGCGTCGACGTCAACGGCGGCCTGACCGCGCAGAGCGTGCTCGACGACCTCAACTACTCGTCGATCTCGGCCAACGGCGGCCTCACCTGGCGGATACTCGACGACTTGTCGCTGCAGCTGCAGGGTGAGATCAGCTACCGCAACGGGCTGCTCAACGAGCCGAAGGACGTGTCGCAGCTACCGCCGCTCGAGGCCTTCTACGGCGGCGGCGCCTATGGGGCAGTCACCTACTGGTCGTGGGCCGGCCTTGAGTACGTGTTCGGCAACTCGCTGCTGTTGCGGCAAGACCAGCGCTGGCGCTGATCAAGTGGTCCGCTGATCACGCGCGCGCCGGCTCGTCGTGGGCGGCCGTGTCCGTCGGGACCTCGCCTGCGCGCGTCAGCGCCCACTTGGTGAGCGCGGCGCCGAACAGCTCGTTGAGCGCCACCACGGCGACGCATAGCGACGCGAACTTACCGCCGAGGCCGGGCAGGGCGTCGCCCACCACGGTGGCGAGCCCGATGGTCACGCCCGCCTGCGACACCAGCACCAGCCAAGCGTTTTTCCGCACCGGCGCCGGATCGCGCGCCAGCCGGTGCCCGAGCTTGGCAGCGGCGATGCTGAAGGCGATGCGCGCCAGGAACAGCGCGATCACCACTGGCCAGAGCGCGTACAGCGCCGCCAGGTCGAGCTTGGCGCCGGCAGTGGCGAAGAACACGATCATGACGGCGCCGCTGGTGGTCTCGCTGGCCGAGATGAGCGCGGGTCCCGAGCGCGTCAGGTTCATGGCGACGAAGCCCGCGACCACGAAGACGAACAGCGTGTCGTAGCCGAGGTAGACCGACAGCGCGGTCACGCCGTAGGAGAGCACCACCAACACCAGCACGCGCTCTTTGTCGACGAAACGAAACAGCACGCCCACCACCAGGCCGAAGGTGACGCCGGCGGCGAAGGAGGCGAACAGCTCCTGGCCGATGTGCGTCAGCATGCCGAGGCTGACCGGGTCGCCGAGGAGCTGGCTGCGCGCCATCGCGAGCACCAGCGCGAACAGCGGCAAGATCAGCACATCGAGCACCACGACGATGCCGATGGACCAATCGGCGAGCGGGCCTTTGGCGCGCGTCTCACCGAGCACGGCCAGTGTCACCGACGGCGAGCGCGTGAAGGCGAGCGTGCCCCACAACAACGCCACCGCGACGAGCGCGCCCGGCGCCAGCTCGGCGGCGAAAGGCACCCACGACGACAGCGCCCAAAACACCACGGCCATGCCCGGGATGACCAGCAGCACCTGCGCGATGGCCGAGGCGCCCACGCTCAACCAGGTGCGCCGCAGCACCGGCAGCGTGATCTCGGCGCCGGCTTGCAGCGCGATGAGCGCGAGCGCGAGCGTGTTCACCAGCGTCAGCGCCTTGACGTCGTGGGCGTCGAGCATGCCGGCGCCCTGCGGTCCGGCGGCGAGACCAGCGAGCAGGTAGCCGGTCAGGCGCGGCAGGCGCACGAAGGCGGCGATGCCGCCGCACACGTGGCCAGCAACGATGAGGAAGCCGAGCGAGAACAGCGGACCTGCGCCGCCATGGCCGGCGTCAAGATGGAAGTCGAAGCGCTCGAGCGCCAGGCGCGCCGCCACGACACAAGCGAGCGCCACCACGCCGCGCAGCAGCTCACCCGTCGTGGGGGGTCCGCCGTGTGCGCTCACCGCTCCCCTCCGCGGTTCGTTCTCTGTTCAGCCCTTGAGCGCTTCGGCGCCGCCGATGATCTCCATCAGCTCCTTGGTGATGGCCGCCTGGCGCACGCGGTTAGCGTACAGCGTCAGCGAGTCGACCATCTCCTTGGCGTTCTTGGAGGCGTTGTCCATGGCCGACATACGCGCCGCATGCTCGGCGGCAACGCTCTCGATGACGGCGCGATAGATGCGCGTCGCCAACTGGCGCGGCAACAGCGTCGACAGCAGCTCGTCGCGGTTCGGCTCGTACTCGTGATCGGTCAGCACCTCGCCTGCGCCCACCTCGGCAGGCTGGATAGGCAGCACCTGATCGACGACGACGCGCTGCAACGACGCGTTGACGAACTCGTTGTAGACCAGGAACAACGCGTCGATCTCACCCTTGACGTAGGCGTCGCTCAGCTCGACGGCGATGTCGCGCGCCTTGTCGAAGGAAGGCGAGTCCACCACCCTCTCGTAGTGCTTGCGCACCGGGATCTTCTCGCGCTTCATCGCGTCGGTGACCTTGCGGCCGATGGTGGAGATGCGAATCTCCTTCGCGCTGTCCCGCAGGTCGAAGCGCTGGCGCAGCGAGCGGCGCGCGACGTTCGAGTTGAACGCGCCGCACAACCCGCGGTCCGACGTGACCGAGAGGATCTCGACGATGCCGCCCTTCTTGGCCTCAGGTCGCGCGGTCAACAGCGGATGCGGCGCCTCGCCCATCTGTTCGGCGCGCTTGGCCAGGCCGGCGCAGGTGCGGGCGAGCTTGTCGGCGTAGGGTCGCGCCGCCTTCACGCGCTGCTCCGCGCGCCGCAGCTTTGCCGCCGAGACCATCTTCATGGCCTTGGTGATCTTCTGCGAGTTCTTGACGCTCTTGATCCGCTTGCGGATATCGCGGAGTGACGCCATGGGTCAGACCTCGACCGTCTTGCCCTGGAAGATCCCCTCGAACTCGGCAAGCGCCTTCTCGAGGCGGTCCTTCACCGGATCGATCTTCTGCTTCGCGTTGGCGCGGATGTCCTCGAGCAGGCCCGCGTGCTTCGACTTCATGAAGTCGATCAGCTCCTTTGCGTAGCGCGGCACCTCGGCCTTGGCGTACTTGCGGATCCAGCTATAGCGCTGGCCCGGGCGGTTCTGCGTGGCGGCGAAGATCAGCACGATCTGCTGCTCCACCGGCCAGGGCTTGTACTGGCCCTGCTTCAACAGCTCCATCAGACGCTCGCCCTTGGCGAGCTGCTCCTGCGTCGCCTTGTCGAGGTCGGAGCCGAACTGCGCGAACGCCGCCAGCTCGCGGTACTGTGCGAGGTCGAGGCGCATGGTGCCGGCGAGCTGCTTCATGGCCGCCACCTGCGCTGAGCCGCCGACGCGGCTCACCGAGATGCCGACGTTCATGGCGGGGCGCTGGCCCTGATAGAACAGATCGGTCTCGAGGAAGATCTGGCCGTCGGTGATCGAGATGACGTTGGTCGGGATGTAGGCCGACACGTCGCCTGCCTGCGTCTCGATGACCGGCAGCGCGGTCAGCGAGCCGCCGCCCTTCTTGATGTTCGGGTACGCTTTCAGCTCCGACTCGTCCGTCGTGATCTTGCAGGCGCGCTCGAGCAGGCGGCTGTGGAGGTAGAACACATCGCCGGGGTACGCCTCGCGGCCCGGCGGACGACGCAGCAGGAGTGACAGCTGGCGGTAGGCGACCGCTTGCTTCGACAGATCGTCGTAGACGATGAGCGCGTGCTCACCGTTGTCGCGCCAGAACTCGCCGAGCGTGCAGCCGGTGTAGGGCGCCATGAACTGCAGCGGCGCCGGGTCGGACGCGTTGGCGGCGACGACGACGGTGTACTCCATCGCGCCGTGCTGCGTGAGCTTGTCGACCACCTGCGCTACCGTCGACTGCTTCTGGCCGATGGCGACGTAGATGCACTTCACCCCCAGACCCTTCTGGTTGATGATGGTGTCGGTGGCGACGGCGGTCTTGCCGGTCTGACGATCGCCGATGATCAGCTCACGCTGGCCGCGGCCGATGGGGATCATGGCGTCGATGGCCATCAGGCCGGTCTGCAACGGCTCGTGCACGCTCTTGCGCGCGATGATGCCGGGCGCCTTGGTCTCGATGACCCGGCGCTCCTTGGTTGCGAGCGCGCCCTTGCCGTCGATGGGCTCACCGAGCCCGTTCAGCACGCGGCCGAGCACCTCGTCGCCCACGCTGACGTCGGCGATGCGGCCGGTGCGCTTGATGGTGTCGCCCTCGCGGATGTCAGAGTCGTCGCCCATGATGGCGATACCGACGCTGTCCTCGTTGAGGTTCAGCACCAGGCCCTTGACGCCGTTCGAGAACTCGACGAGCTCGCCCGCCTGCGCCTTCTCGAGGCCGAAGATGCGCGCCACGCCGTCGCCGACGGCCAACACCGAGCCGGTCTCCTGCACCTCGGTCTTCTGGTCGAACGACTGGATCTGGCCCTTGATGATTCGGGAGATCTCTTCGGCGCGCAGTTGCATGTCATGCCCTTTTGGTACGTCTCGTCGTACGTCTCGTCGTAACCCTACTGAACCTGAAATTCGGCGCGCATGCGGTCGAGCCGCGCGCGCACGGTGGCGTCGAACACGGTGCCGCCGATCTTGGCGCGCACGCCCGCGATCACGCTCGCATCGACGGCCACGTCGGGGATGACCTTCTTGCCGGTGCGCTGCTCGAGGCCGCGCACGATGTCGGCGAGCGCGGCCGGCGCGAGCGGCTTGGCGGTCAGGATGGTGGCGCGCACGCGCCCCACCTTGGCGTCGACCTCGTCGCGGAAGGCGGCCGCGATGGCGGGGAGCTGCGGCACCCGGTCCTTGTCGACCAGCAGCGCCAGGAAGCGCGCGGTGGCGGCGTCGAGCTTGCCCGCCTCCGCGATGGCCTTGAGCACGGCCTTGCGCTGCTCGAGGTTGAAGCTCGGGTTGAGCATGGCCTGGCGAAAGTCGCCGTGGCCGTTGCGGCGATCGAGCAGCGCGGCCAGCGCCGACAGCTCGGTCTCCACAGCCTTGAGCTTGTCCTCGCTCTCGCCGCCGAGCGACGACAACAGCGCGCGCGCGTAGCGGCGGCCGACGGTGCCTTCCTGCATGGGCGCGGGGCTACCGGGGTCCCTGGGGGGTGTCAACACACGCGCCGCACGTCGGCACGGCTCTCGAATGCGGCGATTTGCCCCGGGCTTCCCTGGCGCGGTGCCTACGCCGCGGACCGGCAGGCCCTGGCACTACGGATCTCGGAAGATCAACAGGTCCGGCTCGGCGCTGTCCAGCAGATCCGCGGTCCCCTGGTAGGCCCCGAGGTGGCGGTAGAGCAGGCACGGCTCGACCCCGCGGCAGAAGCCGACCTCGAGGCTGACGGCGCCGGGCACGATCGTGTCCTGCGCGCCGTTGCCGTCGACGCGCACCAGGTTGCCGCGCGCCACCGGCACCGCGTCCTTCAGGTGGCCCGGCGCGAGCGGCGTGAAGTCGTAGCGCCAGACGCTCGTTGTTGACGCGCCGCGGGTGTGCCCGACGGTCACCCAGGAGACCGGCAGCGGCAGAAACCACTCGGTGACGTCGGCTACCGCGATGGCCGGCCCCTCACCGACCCAGGTCGCCTCCGGGGTCGACGCGCGCAAGAACTCCACGGTGACGTCGGTGGGCGCGCAGGTCACGCCGTCGAGCGCGAGCGCTGCAGGCGCCTCCACCGTGCAGTCATCGATCACGTTGTCGAGCACGAAGCGCCCGGCGATCACGTTGGCGAGCGCGTCCACCTCGGCGAAGACGCCGTAGTCGTTGTCGGTCACCACGGCGCCGAACAGCACGTTGTCCTGCGCGCCCGTGAAGAACTGCACGCCGTCGTCGTTGTTGACCACGACGGCGTTCATCACCACGTTGGCGTCGGCGTCCTCGAGCTCGAGGCCCGAGGGGTGGCCGGCGATGGTCATGCCGACGATCAGGTTGTCGTCGGTAAGCGGGCCCACCAAACCGACGCCGACTTCGGCGTTGTGCGAGGCGACGATGCGCTCGAGCACGTTGTGCTCGGAGTCCTCCAGCAGCACGCCGTAGCCGGTGGACGCTGCGCCGGGATCGAAGTTCTGCGTGGCGTTGACCTCGGAGAGCGCGCAGCGCGAGGCGCCTGAAAGCGCGATCCCATCCCTGTCGTTGCGCGCGGCGGTGAAGCGCTGCACGCCGACGAACGAGGAGGTGTAGATCTGCAGTCCCTGGCGGTTGTCCCAGCTCACCGAGTCGCGCACCCAGATCTGATTGGAGTCGCTGATGTCGATGCCTTGATCGGCGCTGCCCTGCACCGCCGAGACGTTGACCACCACCAGCGACGAGGTCTCGATGTCGATCGGCTCGACCGAGCTGCTCGAGCTGAGCAGGCCTTCGAGCCAGACGCGACGCCGACCGAAGACCTCGAACTGCACGGGGCCGGCGGCGATGGCGGAGACGCCGTCGACGTCGATGCTGAACACGCCGGTGCTCGACGAGTCGACCAGCACCACCGAGTCGGGCACCGCCGCCGTGCCGTCGCTCTCGAGGAGCACGGGGTTCGACCACCACACCTCGAGGGCGCTGGTCAACACGCGCGCGTCGGCCAGCCGCACCACCAGCCGGTTCGGCGCGAATGCGGGGCTGGCGCCGGTGCTGTCGAGCACCTGGTACAGCCCGGCGCCGGCCACCAGCCCATCGGAGACGACGCGCGCGGGCGCCGCGCTGTCATCGCACCACCACCCAAAGACGGTCAGCTCGTCGTCGATGTCGACGACGTCGTCACAGGAGACGCCGACCGGCAAGTCGGCGGCGCGCGCCTCGCCCGCGTGGTGGCAGTGAAAGCCGAGCAGGAACCCCTCGGCGCCGGTGCAGCGCGTGCCGAGGTCTTCGTCGATCCAATCGCCCCACAGCGTCGAGCCGAGCGTGGGCCGCACCACCAGCAGCTCGCCTTCGCCTTCTCCCTCGCCCTCGCCCTCACCCTCACCCTCACCCTCACCCTCACCCTCACCTTCGCCTTCTCCCTCGCCCTCACCCTCACCCTCACCCTCACCTTCGCCTTCGCCTTCGCCCTCACCCTCACCCTCACCGCCGTTGCCGAGCACGCACAGCCCGGCCGACGAGCAGGTGTAGCCGTCCACGCACGGGTGCTGGTTGTCGCACGCCTTGTCGTCGAGGGCGGGAAGCTGCACGCACGCCAGCGCGGACGCCGCCAGCAGTACGGCGACGCTCGTCCGGCACCTGAGCGCGCGGCGGGTCACCCAACGAAGTGTACACGCTGCGCCAGCGAGCGGCGCGGTCAGGCCCGCAGCTCGTCCACCAGCGACTTGTGCAGGCGCACCTCATCGGCATCGGTGAGCGCGCCCTTGATGCGCTCCTCGGCCAGCTCGAGCGCCAGGCGCGCGGCCTCCTGGCGCAGCACGAGCTGCGCGCGCTGGGCTTCGGCGGCGATGGTGTCCTCGGCGTCCTTGGCGATGCGCGCCGCGGCGTCGTGTGCGAGCTTCTCGAGCCGCTCGGCCTCGGCCTTGCCCTGCGCCTCGAAGTCGGCCTTGAGGCGCAGTACCTCACCGCCGAGCGCGGCCAGCTTGGCCTCGGCGTCGCGCGCGCGCGCCTCCGCAGCGTCGCGCGCGCGCTTGGCCTCCTCGATGGCCTTCTTGACGGTGTCGGCGCGGTTCTCGAGGTAGAGGGCGAGCGGCTTCTTGAGCGCCACCACCAGCACGCCGAGGAAGGCGAAGAAGGTAATGGACAAGAGGCCGAGCGCCGGGCTCTCAGCGTACGCGGCGCCGACGCCCCACCAGTTCTTCACTTCGGCATGGCCGCCGCCGGCGCCGTGCTCGGCGCCCTTGGCGAGCGCGCCCACGGTCGCCGTCAGCACCGGCACCACCACGAAGAACCACCGTGCCAACAGGCGCCTCATGCCGCCCTCCCGAGGATCTTGTGCGCGATGTCGTCCGACAGCCCCTTGGCCTGCTCCTTCAGCGCGCGGCGGGCTTCCTCCGTGGTCTCGAACAGGTCGGCGCGCGCCTCCTCGAGCCGCTCGCCCGCCTTGCTGCGCGCGGCGGCGACGATCTCGGCCTCGCGCTCCGTTGCCTTCGCGCGCAGCTCGGACAGCACCTTGCGCGCCTCCGCCTGCGCGTCCTTGGTCTTCTGCTCGATGAGCAGGGCGCGCTCGTCGGCCGAGCCGGACAGCCGCTTGGCCTCGTGCGCGGCGCCGACGATGCGGCGCTCGCGCTCCTCGAACAGCTTGAGGAACGGGTCGAACAAGGTCGGCGTCAGCCAACCGACCAGCACGAAGAAGATCGCGGCCTGCAGAAAGATGGTGGCGTTCAGCTCCACGGGCGGCCTCTCGTCGAGATCGTGACCCGCGGTCGCTAGGGCCGCCTGCGGCCGCTGTCAATGCACGGAGCGCACCGAGGGTGCGGCGCGGCGCCTCAGCGCTGCTCGACGGCGCCGAACTGCAAGAGCTGCTCGAGGTGCGATCGCGCCTCGGCGCGCACGAAGGCTGCGGAGCGGGCAGCGTTGCTGACGCGCACCTCGTCGAGGCGCGCGGCAATGTTGAACGAGGCGTTGCTCGCCAGACCCATCAGGACTTGCGACGCCACGTAGCCACCGCTCGACTGGAAGGGCTGCGCGGTGTGGCTCACGCTCCCCACCGAGGTCCCGTTGACGAAGAGCTGGAGCTGCGTCGTCGACCAGGTCGCCGTGATGACGCTGAAGCCGGTGCCGGAGAAGGCGTTGGTGGGGCTCTGCAGCAAGTAGGAGCCAGACGAGTTGGGGCGGCTGATGCCCACCTGGTTCGTGCCGAACAACGAGACGTGCAGGGTGTAGTTGTCGAAGCCGCCCGAGCCCTCCCAGCGATCGATGACGATCGCGTGCCCGGCGGTGAACGCCCCACCCGACGTCGGCCCCACCATGAAGGACACCGAGCCCGCGTCGATGCGCGCGCCGCCCGGCGGTCCAGCGACGAACGAGTCGCCGTTGCCGACGAATTCGATGGCGCCATGCAGGGGGGCCGTGGCGTCCCAGTAGGTCGAGCCGCCGACATCGGTGAGCGCGCCCCCGCGGGCTTCGTAGGCGCAGTCGCCCGGGCAGCCGTCCTCGTCGAAGTGCCAGACGCCGTTGAAGTCGGTCCAGGTGGCGTTGACGTCCTTGCGGTCGCTCGGCGAGGCGCGATCGAAGTAGAGCCAGACGGCGTCGCCCAGATCGTGGGGGTTGAAGCTGCCGATACGCACATAGAAGAGCCCGTAGCCGTCACGGAATTCGGAGCGGTCGAACGACAGCACCGTCCCCGCGGGGGCGCCGCGGTGGTCGACGAAGATGACATCGAGCCCGTTGCCGTCGGCGTTGGCGAAGTCGAAGTTGGCGGCGCGCAGCACGACGGTCACCGGCAGGTTGGCGACGCTGGTGTCGGGCGCGGCGCCGTCGCACAGGCCGATCGACAAGCGCCGGTTGTAGGCGGTGTCGTGCCACTGCGGCACGTTGACCAGCGGTCCGCCGGTGCACACGCGCACGGTGGGCGGCGGCTCACCCTCGCCTTCACCTTCGCCTTCGCCCTCGCCTTCGCCCTCGCCTTCACCCTCGCCTTCGCCTTCGCCCTCACCCTCGCCCTCGCCCTCACCCTCGCCTTCGCCCTCACCCTCGCCCTCGCCCTCACCCTCACCTTCGCCCTCGCCTTCACCCTCACCTTCGCCTTCACCCTCACCAAACGACCGCTCGACGCAGAACTTGTCGACGCAGACGCGGCCGCCCTCACAGTCGCCGTTCTCGTCGCACGGCGGGTCGGCCGCGAAGGCCGCGAACAGCGTGCAGCCGCCCGACACCACGGCGAAGCCGAGGGCGAGCAGCAAAAGGGGCACGATGCGCGCGATCATGGCGGGGGGGGCTCGGGGGTGGTGAGCATGAGGGCGACCCCCGATGCTAGAACGCCGGCGCCGACCGCGCTGGTGATCCACAGCGCGGCGCCCAACGGCTGATAGAGCTCCCGGCGCGCCTTGGCGTCCGCCACGTCGATCACGTCGGCATAGACCAGGTCGCACACCACCGCACCCGCCATGGCCAGGCCCGCCAGCGCGCCGCCGACGCCGGTGACGATGAGGCCGACCGGCGGCGGCTCGGCCGGCGGCGGGGGCGGCGGTTTGTCTCCCTCGCCCTCGCCTTCGCCCTCGCCCTCCGCCGGCGGCGGCGGGGGGTCTTTCTTCCCCTCGAGGTCGAGCGCCTGGCGTGCCAGCCGCGCGATCGCGTCGCGATCGTCCGCGGTGGCGCTCGCCGTGGCGCGGCGCGCCTGGCTCGACGCCGCCACGTCGACCACGCGCACTTCGATCGCGAGCGCGTCGCCGCTGCCGGCGTCGACCCCGGGCACCAGCACCAGCTCCACGGAGGCGGCCAGGCCGAGCTTGACGAAGCAGTCGGTGTCGTCGGGCAGGCAGATCAGGCCCATGTCGGCCAGCGAGGAGAGCTGCTCCCGCGTCTCCGGCGCCGACAAGAGCGTGAAGCCGTCCTCCGCCTCGATGGCCTTACGCAGCGCGGCGTCGACCGCGTGCTTGTCGGCGTCGTCGGCCCCGCCCACGGCGGTCAACAGCATGACCGAGGTCGCGGCCGGGGCTGCCTGGACGAGCGCGAACAGCAGGAGCGACGCCGACGAGACCATCAGATCGTTCCCCCGTGCTATCAGTTTCTCCGAGAGGGCCGCAAACTTCGGAGCCGTAAACCAGCGCATGGGTACGACCCTCGAGTCCCTTACCAAGCTGCCCCGGCCCTTCGGCCCGTTCACGCTGATTCGGCTGATCGCGCAGGGCGGTATGGGCCAGGTGTTCCTGGCGCTGCGGCCGGTCGAGGAGGAGCCGACCGACGAGGTGTGCGTCGTCAAGACGGTGCGCACCGACCTGCGCGAGGACCGCGAGGCCATCGGCCGCTTCCTCGACGAGGCGCGCATCATCCAATTGCTCGATCACCCGTGCATCTGCCACACGCTCGACGCCGGCGTCATCGATCGCACCTACTTCCTGGCGCTCGAGTTCATCTCGGGGCGCAACTTCCGGGACATCCAGACGCGCGCGCAGAAGCTGTCGCGCCAGGTGCCCGACGAGGTCATCTTCCACGGCATGGTGCAGATGCTCGAGGCGCTCGCCTACGCGCACGGCTTCGCCGACGCCAAGACCGGCGTCTCGCTCGGCGTGGTGCACAGAGACGTCTCGCCGCACAACCTGATGCTCGGCTTCGACGGCCACGTGAAGCTGATCGACTTCGGCCTGGCCGCGCACACCCTCAAGCGTGAGCTGACGCGGCCAGGCATCATGGTCGGCAAGCTGCGCTACAACGCGCCCGAGCAGGTGCGCGACCGCGCCCTCGACGGCCGCTCCGACGTCTACTCGGCCGGCGTCATGCTCTACGAGCTGTTGGTGGGCGAGCGCTTCTACGAGGGCCTGTCCGAAGAAGACATCTGGCGCGTGGCCATGAAGGGCACCTTCAAGCCGCGCGGCTATTCGGGTCTGTCGCGAACGGTGAGGAGCGTGCTCGACCTGGCGCTCGCCCCCGAGCCCGAGGAGCGCTTCCCCACCGCAGCGCACATGCGCGACGCGGTCATCGAGCTTGGCCGCACCCGCGGCGTTGGCGACGGCAGGCGCGTCGCGGCGCGCTTCATGAGCGAGCTGTTCGCCGAGGAGCGGCAGGGCGAGCGCGACATGATCTTGCAGGCGACCGGCCTGGCTGAAGCGCGTACGCGCCTGTTCGAGGTGCCCGCGCTCTCGGACGAGCCGAGCGCGTCGGGCTCGGCCAGCTCGGTCGGGCGCTCGCACGTGGTGTCGCCCGCGCAGGTGCGCGGCCGCCTCGCCGATCTGCTGAGCGAGGAGTTCGACCCGGACGCGCAGACCATGCTGCCGCATGCGCCCGAGATCTCGGACGCCGACGACAGCGGCAGCGCCAGCGGCGCCTTCGAACGGGTGGCGCTTGATCGCAGTGCCCCCGAGCGCACCGACGCCACCAAGCTGGCGCGCTCGATGTCGGGGCGCATGGGCAACGCCGACACCGTGGTGCGCTCTGCGAGCGGCGCGCCCGAGCCGACCGGGCCGCGGAGCGGGCAGCGCACGGGCGCCACCGCGACCCGCCCCAACGTCGACGAGAACCTGCCCTCGGCGAGGAGCGGCGCGGCGGCGCCGCAGAAGGTGCCCCGCGTCACCGCCGAGGTGCGCCGGCGCGAGCCGCCAACGCAGGCGAACGCGCGCGCGCCGTGGGCCGCCGCGCTTATCGTCTTGACCTTGCTCGCCATCGCTGCCGCCGGCACCGTCGTCTGGCTGCTCGTCAAGAAGGAAGGCGGCTCAGGTGTGCGCGTCGTCGAGGTGCCGGCAGACGCCGCGGTCGCTGTCGTCGAAAAGGACCCGCCAGACACTGTCGGCGCGGTGGACGCCCCCATCGTCGACGCCGGCAGCGAGACCGCCGCCGCGACCGACGCCGGCGCGCCCGCCACCGTCCTGGACGCCGGCGAACCGGTGATGGACACGGGGTCGGAGCCGAGCCCAGTGGACGAGGAGGAGCGCGCGCGCCTGGCCGCGGCCAAGGCGGAGAGGCTCAAGGCCAAGCAGGCCGAGCAGGCCGCGCGCGAGCAGGCGGCCAAGGAGAAGGCCGAGCGCGACAAGGCGGCCCGTGACAAGGCCGAGCGCGATCGCATGGCGCGCGAAGCGGCCGAGCGCGAGCGCACGCGGCCGCCCGCGCGCGAGCTGAAGACGCTCAAGGAGCAGGTGGCCTACCTGAAAGAGTTCTGCTTGCAGCGCGTCGGCTGCGCGGGGCCGGCGGTGGACCAGGCCAAGCGCTTCGCCACGCTGTCGCCCGACGAGACCAAGGCTTTCCTGGCCGAGATCAATCGCTGCATCCAGAAGTGCCAGCGGTAGTCAGCGCTCGTTAGTTGCCGGCGAGCGCGGCGTCCAGGCTCTCGACGTCCGTGCCGGCGAGGTACGCGTCGACCACGCCCGCGCCCCACGCCGTCACGGTGAGCCCGCCGAGCACGCCGGCGGCGATCAGCGTGCCCTCGCCCCAGCCGCGCGTCTCGACGACGCGCGCTTGCAGCTCGGCGGCGGAGAGCTTCTTGTCGTCGGCGGTGGTGCCGATGCTCGGGTAGCGCACGTAGCGCAACCAGCCGCCGATGGCCCCCGCCGTGACACCGAGCGCCGCCATGGTGCCGACGCCGCCACCCACCACCGCCGCTTTGATGGGCTCGCCGTTGTAGAGCTGGCCCCAGCCGGGCAGCACCACCGAGCGGAACATCGCGCCCGCCTTGCTCTTGAGCACGACCGCCTCGGCCGAGAGCGCCACCAGCTCGCCCTTGGGCAGCTCGGCGCTGGCGGCGCTGCCGTCGATGAGCGCCGCGCTCTCGACGTCGAGCGCGCGCACCGTCACCAGGAACGCGTCGCCGGCCTCGGCGACCGTGCCGACCACGAGCGCGGTGGCGCCGGCGAGCTTGCCCACCGCCGCCGCCTGGCCGTCGTCGAGCGCGCCGCTTTGGCCGAGCGCCTGCTCGTCGAGGATCTTGCCGAGCGCCGCGCGCTCCACCATCGGCAGCCGGTGATCGCGGGCGAGTGCGGTCACGAGCGCGTCGCTCACCACCAGGCCGAGCTGCCTTGCCTGCGCCTCGTCGCCGACGCTGGCGAAGGGCGCGAGCGCGAAGCGTTGATCGCGGTGATCGCCGGGCAAGCGTTTGAGCGCGAGCGCGATTTGATCGCCGAGCACGCGCAGCCGCGCCTCGAGCCCGCGCGGCGTCGCCAGCGCGGGGGCCGTGGCGGCAGTCGGCACTGCGGCGGCCGGCGCGTCCGGTGACGGCGCCGTCGGGTGCGTCACCAGCGCCGGCGCATCGACCGGTGTTGCGGCCTGCGCCGCGAGCTGTGCGCACAGAAGGGGAGCCAACAGCGCCACGGCCTTGGTGTACCACCTGTCGCGGGCGAGCGGCGCTTGACGTGACCGCGGTCGCGCGGCGAGCCTGAAGCCCGGCGCCCCCGCCGGCGTCACTCTGGTCGCTCTGGTCGCTCGCGGAGGTCCCATGCGTACGTTGCTCGCCCTCTCGCTCCTGGTTCTTGCGCTCGGCTGTGGCGTGAAGGTGGGCAAGCTGCGCACTGGCGCCGACAGCGCCGCCAAGGGCGCCGCCACCAAGGACTGCGCGGCCTGCGAGAAAATGTGCGCGGTCGCGGGCGACGCAGAGAACAACCCGGACGCCATCGCCGCGTGCAAGGCCGAGTGCAAGAAGACGTGCAGCGACTGATCGCGGTCGACCACCGACCGGCGACCCGACCCGCTGCTCGTCAGTCTAGTCGGCCATCTTCTCGGCCATCTTCTCAGCGACGCGCGCCTGCTTGCCGCGCTCCACCCGCACGGTGACGGTTTTGCTGGTCCCCTGCCAGACCAGCGTCACCTTGTAGCTGCCGACCGGCAGGGTCACGGGTGGCAAGGGCGGCGTCTGGCCGAGCACCTCCTTGCCCAGGCTGACGTCGGCGAAGGGCACGGCCTGAACGCGCAGCGTGCCGGTGGGCAGCGCCTCGAAGTCGGCCACGTCGCCGATGATGGGCACCTCGTGCGTGGAGCCGCGCCGGCTGTCGACCACCGTCAGCGCCTTCACCTTGGCGGCGAGGCGCGCGCTGCCGGCGCCGCGCGCGCTCTTGCCGCCGGGCAGGCGCCACACGAGCTGGGCCGGTCCCTTGAGCGCCACCGCGCGCGTGCTGTCGACGGCGCCCACCTTCTTGGCGGGCTCGCGTGAGGGCTCCAACGGCTCGGGCTCGGGTGGGCTTGGTGGTGGTGCCGGCTCGGGCGGGGCGGCCGGCTCGACCGGCGCCGGGGCCGCCACTGGCGGCGGCGCGGGCGGCGGCGGCGCGGGTACAGCCTCGGCGCCCCAGGGGCGCAGCGCCAACAGCGTGACCGCGCCGACGAAGCCGAGCGAGGCAGCAGCGGTGATGCCGATGAGGGCGCCGCGGCGGCCGTGATCGCCCGCGTTGGTGGCGGTGATGGCGGTGGCGGCGAAGGTGGTCGAGATGGGCTCCGAAGCCGGCGCCTTGTCCTCGCCGAGCATGCTCGGGTCTTCGTCCTCGGGGTCGCCCGCCTGGATCAGCTCGGCGACCAGACGCGCGGCGGGCGCGCGCGCCGCGCCCTCGCCGCCGAGCAGCGCGAGCAGCCGGTCGTGCAGTTGCTCGCCGCTGGCGTAGCGCTTGGCGGGGTCCTTCTCGAGCAGGCGCAGCACCAGGCGATCGAGCGAGGCCGGCACCTTGTCGTTGACGCGCGAGGGCGGGGCCGGCGTGTCGTCGAGCACGCGCTTGAGCGTCAAGACCTCGGTGGCGCCGTCGAAGGGGCGCTTGCCGGCGAGCAGCCAGTAGAAGGTGACGCCGAGCGAGAACAGGTCGCTGCGCCCGTCGACCGTGTGTCCCTGGATCTGCTCCGGGGACATGTAGGGGATCTTGCCCTTCAGCTCGCCGGTCTTGGTGACGGGTCCGCGCTGCGCGGTGCTCTTGGCGATGCCGAAGTCGAGCACCTTGGTGACGCCGTCTCTCGTCATCATCAAGTTGTCGGGGCTGATGTCGCGGTGCACCAGGCCGGCGGGCTGCCCTTCCTCGTCGAGCAGCGTGTGCGCGTGGTGCAGGCCGAGCGCGACGTCGGCCATGGCGCGCACGATCACCTCGGTGGGCAGCGCACGTCGCTGGTGCCAGGCGCGCTTGGCCAGGCGGTGCAGCGTGATGCCGTCGATGAACTCCATGGCCAGGAAGTAGGTGTCCTGGTCCTGGCCGAGCTCGAAGATCTGCACCACGTGCGGGTGGTTGAGGCGCGCCGCCATGCGCGCCTCGCGCAGGAACATGTCGACGAAGCGCTTGTTCTCGACGAGGTGGGGCAGCATGCGCTTGACCACCACGGTCTTGGCGAAGTCGCTCGGCCCCTCTTGCCGGGCCAGGAACACCTCGGCCATGCCGCCGCGGCCGAGGCGGCGCAGCAGCGCATAGCGACCGATGCGCTGGCCTTCGGGCACGGCGATGCCGACGGTGAGCGGCAGGGTGGCGTCAATGAGCGTGTGATCGGCCACGGCTACGCAACGGTACTACAGCGGGAGGAACACCTTGATCGAGGTGGCGAAGGCGCGGTGCTCGGGCGCGGTCACGCTCTGTTGGTAGGCCACATCGAGGCCGAAGTAGGGCACGATGAAGCCGGCGCCGGCGCTCAACACGTGCTCGTCGGTCTGCTGGTCGTAGAGCCACGCGGCGCGCAGCGGCACCACCTCGAACAGCAGGTACTCGACGCCGGTCGAGAGCCGGCTCTGGATGCCGTAGAGCGTGAGGAAATCCAGGTACCAGTCGAATTCGACGGTCAGCCCCGACAGCGGTCCCACCAGCTCCATGCCGCGCGCCGACGGCAGCCCGCCCGCGCTCATCTGGCCGCCCGGCGAGGGCGCGCCGCCGAACACCAGCGCGGACAGCGGCCCGAGGTCGAGGCTGGCGCCGAAGCCGGCAGCGAGCGGCACGCGCGCGCTCTTGATGGGGATGAGGTTGTAGCCCACACCCGCGAGCGAGACGCCCATGGGCAGCGCCGCCAACACGCCCACGTCGGCCGAGAGCGCGTTCAGGTAGTTGCCCAGGAAGGCGTCCGAGACGTTGACGTACTTGAAGCCGGCGCCGACGTTGAGCGCGCGCCCGAAGAACGGGTAGGCGAGCGCCAGCGTGGCGGTGTGCTGGAAGGAGGCGCGCTTGGTGAACTGCTGGCCGTCGAAGGTGTAGCCGATGCCGGCCGCCAGCTCGCCCGTCTTGCTGTCGACGACGGAGAGGTCGAGCTGGTGCTCCTCGTCCTCGAGGTCGATCTGGTAGTGCAGCTCGCCGGCGTAGCGCGTGAGCATCACCAGGCCGGCGGGGTTCAGGTAGATGGCGTCGTTGCCGGTCGCGTTGGCGCGGTAGGCCTCGCCGAGCGCGAGCGCGCGAGCGCCCACGAAGTCCTGCGCGACGGCCGGCGCCGCGGCCGTCAGCAACACGAGCGCGACAACGACGAGGAACGAACCGGTGCGCACCCCCACATCCTAGCGGCGTCCGTCGGCGCGCGCGCGTTCTTGGCTTGCAGGCGCGCGGCGGCTTTGCGAGGGTGCCGCGGCTGGCATGGAGGCCTCGTGGCGGACGATACGCGCTGGGTGTGGCTCGACCTCGAGATGACGGGGCTCGACGACAAGTGCTGCGTCATCTTGCAGATGGCGATGATCATCACCGACGCCTCGCTCAACGAGCTGGCCATGATCGAGCAGACCATCTGGCAGCCTGAGAGCGCGCTCGAGACCATGACGCCGTTCGTGCGCAAGATGCACACCGACAACGGGCTGCTGTCGGCGGTGCGAGCCTCGCAGGTGGGCCAGGCCGACGCCGAGCAACGCGCGCTCGAGGTGCTGACGCAGCACGCGGCGTACCGGAAGGGCATCCTGGCCGGCAACAGCATCTGGCAGGACCGCCGCTTCTTGCTGCGCCACATGCCGTCGTTCGAGCAGTTCCTGCACTACCGGCAGATCGACGTCTCGACCATCAAGGTGCTGTCGCGCGCCTGGTACGGCGCCAAGGGCGAGGCGCCCGGCAAGGCCTCGGACCACACCGCCCTCGGCGACATCCGTGCGTCCATCGCGGAGCTCAAGTGGTACCGCGACCACTGCTTCTCGCTGGTGCCGTCGACGTAGACGCCTCGGCCGCGGGCGACCAGCTTCGCTCAGACGCTGATCGACGCGGCCGGCGGCTCGGAGAAGCCTTCGGTCTTGTCGACGGTGGCGACCTTCCCGGTCGCGATCTTGCCGTTGACCGCGTACGTGTTCAGCGTGGCGACGACGTGATGGCTGTCGCAGCGCGGGCACTTCTTCACGGCGAAGGTCACCTGCGCCGCCGGCTTGTCCTTGCGCGAGGGCGCTGCGCCGAGGCCATGCAGCGCGGCGCGCACTTCGGCGAGCGGCGCCCGCTCGATCTGTGCGAGCACCTGCGCCGCACGCTGTTGCACCTCCGCTTGCGCGGCGGCGAGCGCGGCGGTCCGCGCCGGCTTCTTCATGCTCATGCGATCGAGCTTCATCACCTCGGCGTGGGTCGCGGCGGAGTAGACGCCAGCGACGCTGTCGGCCTTGAGATAGAGGCGGCAGCGTCGACAGTAGGGCATGGCGAACAGCGTCCAGCTCGGCACCATGGTGCCAATTGCGAAGCCGCCGAGCTCGAGCCCCTTGAACAGGTAGCCCGCTTTGCCGAGCGCGGCCCCGGCGGAGGACGAGCCGGCGCGGGAGAACGACATGCTGGTCGCCGTCTCCGTCAGGTAGTCGAAGAAGCCGAGCGCCGCCGGGCTCGCGTGGTACTGCTCGAGTATGCTGGCGTACTCGAAGTACTGCAGCGCGAACCAGTCGGCGACGCCGGTGGCGATCATCCACCACACGAAGCTCTTGCTGAGCTTGACGTTGAGGACGCGCGAGCCGATGGCGTAGCCGAGGCCGCTCAGAACGCCGACCAGGATGGCGCCCACGGGCAGGATGCCGTTGGCGTAGAGCCCCATGGCGTTGAAGCCCGACGCGTTGAGCGCCTGCACCAGCACCACCACCAACGCCGTCGTGCCCACGCCGCAGAGGTAGACGAGCAAGCCCGGCGAGCGCTCGGGGAGTGTCGTGGATCCGATCG
The DNA here is from genome assembly GCA_016177705.1 of Deltaproteobacteria bacterium. Classification (GTDB taxonomy): domain Bacteria; phylum Myxococcota; class UBA727; order UBA727; family VGSZ01; genus JACOUT01. The sequence goes on along the minus strand of JACOUT010000003.1, from coordinate 323,522 downwards.
CGACCGGTTGGCTCGGTGTGCCCATGTGCTGCTCCTCGCTGCCCGCGTCCTGTCACGCGAGCACGGCTACTGCTAGCACGCAGCGCTTGCCGACGGACCGTGCCTCGGTCGCGCTGACGGTGCGAAACGCGCCGGCAGCGCGGCAAGGTTCGCCGGCAATTCCCCTGATCCAACGCACACTTGCCCACTTGCGCGCTCCCACACCGCTGTCACGGTCGCGTCCATGTCACACCGCGCCACCACGCCGCTGCTCGCCGCCGCCCTCGCCGCCGCCACGCCTTTGGGCTGTGCAGTCGACGTGAGCGACGCCGCCGTGCTCGACGGCGAGGGCGCGCGCGCGCGCCTCGCCGAAGCACCGCTCGAGGGCAGCGCCGGCGGTGCCGACGCCGCCGAGCGCGCTTGCGGCATCGTGCTGCGTCGGGTCGCGCGGCCCGCGGGGCCCACCGGCGGCTACGAGACGAGCTGCGGTGCCTCCCAGTGCAACTACGTCTGGGCGGGCACGCTCGACGTCGCCGAGGCGCAGCTCGCCGCCGGCGCGACGCCCCACGTGCTCTACCAGACGAGCATGGGCGAGCGCGCCTGGTACCAAGTCGACGCCGTCGAGACCTCGGGCGCGGGCGCCGGCTTCCGCCGTTTCTCCTTCCGCATCGACGAGCACACGCCGTCGCCCGGCATGAGCTTCAGCTCGCTCAACCGCACGCACATCGAGCTGGTGCCCTTCGTGCGCGACGCCGACGGCAACCGCTGGTTCGACCACAACCGCAACCCGAGCCCGTTCGACAACTACCTGCTCGTCGTCGACAACGGCTGGGCGGTGCAGGACGACCCGAGCGTGTGCCCGGCACCCGCCGTGCCCGACTGGATGGGCAACGTGGTGGCGCGCATCAGCCGCGACTCGAGCCACCCCTGCAACGGCGGCACGCCGCTCGTCGACACCGTGACGTACTCCACCTGGGCGCGGCAACGCGCAACGGTGAGCAACCTCTGCTTCGAGGTGTGGGAGCCGGGCCTCACCGACTGGCAGAACCCCGATCAGTGGCGCCTGCTCGACGTGCGCGCGCACTACCGCTTCGAGCCGAACGATCCCTGGCAATGGCAGTGGCTGGGCGCCGTCGATCACCTCGGCAACAACGCGCGCTATGCGCTCGATCTCGGCGGCGTCGATCCGTTCGCGAACGCCACCTGCGCGGCAGCGTCGTCCGAAACCGTGCCGACCGAAACCTTGTCGCAGCCCGGCGGCGACTTGGCGCGCGCGCGCATGGAGCTCTACTTCACGGTCAACGGCGCTGAGCTGCGCCCGAGCGCAGCGACGTCGTGGCAGGTGCTGTTCGAGGAGTACGCGAGCGCACTGCCCGCCGGGCCGTGTCCGTAGCGCGGACGCGCGCGCCTATTGCTCAGCCGCCCTTGGCCGCGTCGGCCGCGACGGGTGCCGGCAGTGCGGCGCCGGGGGCCGGGCCCTCGCCGGCGAGCCCCTTCGCGCGCGTCATGGCCGCGTCGTCGAGGAACTTCAGGCCCTGCTCGAAGTCCTTGCCGATCATCTGATCCATGTCCATGAACAGCCCGAACAGCTTGCCGACGTAGTTGTTGGTGCCGTCCAGGGACCAGGTCAGCCTGGTGTGGGCCCCGTCGGGCACCAGCGTGAAGGTCGCGACCGGGGTCGAGGGGAAGGGCTCGAGGAACTCGAGCTTGTCGACCACTTTCTGGTTCGCCACCGACTCGGTGATGGTCTGGCGTCCTTCGCCGACGTCGTCGTTCCCTTTCCAGTGGTAGGTGGCGCCCACGCCTTCCTTCTTGTCGCCGTACTCGAGCTTCATGGCGGGATCGAGGCGATCCCATGGGTACCAGGTGTGCCGGTTCGCGACGTTGTTCACGAGTGCGAACACCACCTCCGGCGGCGCGTGGATCACGGCGGAGCGCTCTACGTGGTAGGTCGGCGGGCGCGTAGCGACGAAGCCGAGGAACGCAACCACGACGACGGCGACCGCGATGAGGATCTTCTTCAGCATGACGGTGAACCTCCCGGAGCGCAGGCTCCCATGAAGACGCGATGAGCGGGGGAGGTAGCAATCGCACGGCCGACCACCAAGGACCAGCTCGAGCCGTTCGACCGTTCGCTTCCGTGGTTGCGTCGGTCAGCGTGGAGTCACGCAGGGCGAGTCACCGACGGTGGCGTCGATGAACTGCGACACCTCCTCCATGCGCGCCTGGTCGTGCGCCAGCTCGCGGTACAGGTCGTCGTCGACGCCGAGGCTCGGGTGCGCCTCGGCGAAGGGCATCAGGAAGTGCGCGCGCTGCCACAACAACTGCACGGCGTCGCGGTAGGCAGGCTCGGCATGGAGCGCCTGCCACGTCGAGAGCTCCTCGGCGCGCAGCACGGTCAGGTACTCGCCGACGAAGTAGAGGAACGCCCAGGTGCCGTCGCGCAGTGACACGCCGTAGCCCGGGTAGTGCTCGCCGACGGAGCCGAGCGCGCCGATCTCGTTGAGGTAGCAGCTCGTCTCGTCGAGCAACGCCACCACGCCGCGCGAGCCCTGCTCGCCGGTCAGGTAGGTCGGTGCATAGATGCCGCTCCTGGCCTCGCTGTCGAGGTCGCCGTAGATGCGGCTGCGCGCCATGTCGTCAGGGGGCTCGGGCAGCTCGAGGATCAGGTCGCCGCGCAGGAACAGCACGTGGTGTGCGCCGCGGTCCATGGCCTCGTAGGCGTTGAACAGGTGCGTCTCCTCGTGCGACAGCGTGTCGAGCCAGCCGACCATGCCCGACCACGACGACGAGTCGCTGAACTGGAAGAAGTACGAGTCCTGGCGCTGGGCGTCGAGCAGCGCGCCGGTGGCCGGGTGGCGCGCGTCCATGATGTCGATCAGCTCCTGCTGCCAGCCGCCGCCGCCGTAGAAAGCGACCAGCGCGGTGATGTTCGCTGTGGGGAAGATCGGCTCGCTGTAGCAGTCGTTGGCCGGCGGGTCGTCGGGCGGCGGATCGTCGGGCGGCGGGTCGTCGGGCGGCGGGTCGTCGGGCGGCGGATCGTCGGGCGGCGGATTGTCGGGCGGCGGATCATCGCCTGGCGGATCATCGCGTCGCGGGTCGTCCTCGGCGGAGCCGGACGAGGGGGGCGACCCGTCAAGAGGAAACAGGAGCTCGCCACCGCACGCGACCGAGGTGAGCGTGAGCAGGGCCGTGACGACGACGAGGAGCGCGCGCGGCGGCTTGGTCATGACCGTGGTGGTAGCGCCATCGCGCGACGCGCGGCATCGGTGCACCATCCATCGGCCGGTTGTCGAGGCGCCGGGTGGCGGCAGGCGACTCGATCAGCGGGGCGGCCGCAGCGACTCGAAGGCCTGCCGGTTGCGGCTGCCGACGCGCTTGCCGATGTCCTCGCCGCGCTTCTCCTCGTCGTCCTTGGGATAGAGCGCGATGCCGAACTTGGTGTCGTCGCGCTCCTCACCCGTCTCCTTGTCCTTGGTGCGGGAGCGCCACCAGGACGCGTTGTTGGCGTCGTCCTTGTACGGCGCGAACGCCGCCGTGCCCTCGAGGCGCTCGCCGATCGTCATCGCGTCGAGGTCGGCGGCCGCGGCGACCTCACCGTAGACGATGCATGGGTACTCGCCGCAGTCGACGTGCGTGACGTCGCCCTTGATGCCGGCCTCCTTCAGCGCGCCGATGAAGGCGGCGACCAGCGCCTGCTCCGAGAAGCGCGCGGGCAGGTCGGCGGGCGGCTCGACCTCGACGCCATCGCTGTCTTGGGCGATGGCGTGCACGAGCGCGAGCTGTTGCTCGGCATCCTTGAGCTTGGCCGCGAGCGCGGCGTTCTCGTCGGCGAGCCGGCGCGGGTCACCGGCCAGCGCTTGGCGCGCGGCGACCAGCGCGTCCTGCAGCGCGCGGTTCTCGCCCTCGAGGCGCGCCAGCTCGGGGCGCCCGTGCACGAGCGCCGGCGCGCCGCCCGCCTCGACCGCCGCCGCCTCGCCCGGCGCGACGCGCACCTCGCCGGCGCCGTTCTTCACGGACACCTCGCCTTCGTAGACCGCGACCACCAGGCCGCCGACGAGCAGCCCCGCGGCCGCCGCGGCGGCGCTGGTCTTCGAGAACATCGGGCGTGCTGTGCCGGTCGCGTGCGTGATCGTGCTCATCGGATCCTCCGGATCAGTGGTGTGGTCGACGATGTCGACGGAGAAGCAGGTGCCATGCACCGTGACGTCGCCGTGCGGCGTGGTGACGACGAGCGCGGTGCCCTTGTCGACGCGGTAGAACGCTCGGCCCACCCGCTGCATCGCGCGCACGTCGTCGGCGCCCCAGCGCCCGCGCACGTCGAACTCCAGCGCCGCGCCGGGCTCGAGCACGGCCGCCACCTCGTCGCCGAGCGAGACGGCGCGTCGCTGCGTCACCACCGGCTCGCTGCCGTGCGACGCGCTGGCGTACGGCGCCACCAGGTAGACGAGCAGCGTCGCGGCGATGGCGCCGGCTTGCACAACGACGCCAGCGAGCAGCATGCGGTGGGGCCGGCGGTGGAAGCGCGCCTCGATCACGGCGTCGGCGAAGCCGACGGGTGGTTCGGCCGCCGGCAGCGAGCGGGCGAGCGCATCGAGGCGGTCGTCATCGAGCATGCCCATGGCGATCACACCTCCCCGACGTACGCGCGGATCTGATCGCGCGCCCGCGACAGCCTCGACTTGACCGTGCCGTCGTCGACCTCGAGCGCGCGCGCCGTCTCCTTCACGTCGAGCTCGGCGACTACCCGCAGCACGAACGTCGCGCGCAGATCGGGCGGCAGCGCGGCGACCGCGCGCTCCACGCGGCGCCGCAGCGCGCGCTCGATGGCGACCGCTTCAGCGCTGGCGGGCGCACCGGCCACGTCGCCGCTCGCCGCCAGCAGCACGTCGTCGTCGAGCGGCTCGACCAGGCGACGGGGCTTGCGCAGCTCGTCGATGCAGACGCGCGTGGCGATGGTGAACAGCCACGTGGACAGCTTGGCGGGCCCGTCGACCTCGAAGCTGGGCAGCGCGCGGAACGCCTTCAACAGCGTGGTCTGGCAGGCATCCTCGACGTAGGCGGCGCGGTCGCGGCCGAGCATGCGCGCGACGTACGCGAACAGGCGGCGCTGGTAGGTCAGCACCAGCGCGCGCGTGGCGGCGGCATCGCCGGCGGCCGCGCGCACGATCTGCACCGCCGGCAGCTCGCCCGCCTCGACGGCGCCGCCGATCGGCTTCACGAGCGAGAGGGAGGGCGCCATGACTGCCACACACCCTTGCACGACCGGTCGGCGCGGAGGTTCCCGCGCGGCCGCAAGGCCGCAGATCTGCGGGCCGCCGCTACCTCGACAGGCCGAGCGGTCGGCGCCATGCGGGAGCCGGCAAACCATGGGAGAGTGGGCGCCCATGCGCACTGACCTGACCACCACCATCGCGCGCCCACTCGCGCTCACGCTCGCCGTCGTCGCCTTGCTGTCGGTGTCCTCGATGGCGCGCGCGCAGGCGCTCACCATCGCGGCGCCCTACAACGACCGCTACACGCCGACGGACATCGGCAGCGTGCCCGGCCTGCCCGATCGCTACGGCGGCCTCACCTTCCGTCCGAAGGACACCGACGTGCTGCTCATCGGCGGCACGGCGAACGAAGCGGGCGGCGAGATCTACGCGATCAGCGTCGTGCGCGACGCGGCGAGCCACATCATCGGCTTCACCGGCACCGCGACCATCGCCGTCGAGGGAGCGTTCAACGACGGCGGCATTACCTTCGGCCCCGAGGAGGTGATGTTCCTCGCGCGCTGGCCCAACAACGAGCTCGCGCAGATCAAGAAGGACAGCGTCGTCGTCGACAAGCTGGTCGACCTGACGCCGCTCGGCGTGGTGTCGTCACCGGGCGGGCTCGCGTTCGTACCGTCGGATCATCCGCGCGCGGGCGCGCTCAAGACGGCGTCGTGGCCGACCGGCGAGTGGTACGAGCTCGCCTACGAGGCCGACGGTACCGGAACGTTCACCATCACCGCCGCCACCCAGGCGACCACCCTCGAGGGCGGACCCGAAGGGTTCATCTACGTGCCGCAGAACTCGCCGCTGTTCGCGACCCGCAGCATGCTCGTGAGCGAGTTCAGCGCGAACGAAGTGTCCGTCTATCAGGTCGATGACGACGGCGACCCGATTCCCGGGACGCGCGAGCTGTTCATCTCCGGCCTCACCGGCGCCGAGGGTGCGCTCACCGATCCGCTCACCGGCGACTTCCTGTTCTCGACCTTCGGCGGCGGCTCACGGGTGATCGTCGTGCGGGGCTTCGCGACGCCCACTGGCGGTCCGTGCCAGGCCGACGACGACTGCAGCTCCGGTTTCTGCGCCGTGCGTGGCGGGAACGGCGTCTGCTGCGCGTCCCGCTGCGACGGCGTGTGTGAGAGCTGCGCGCTCGCCGATGGCGCGCCCGAGGACGGCACCTGCACACCGCTCGACGCCGTGCCCTGCACCGAGGACGCGTGCAGTGCGACCGGCACGTGTAGCGCGGGTGCGTGCGTCGCCGAGCCGCGCGACTGCGTCGCGTCGAACGAGTGCATGCGGCCGACGGGCTGCGATCCGTCGACGGGCTGCACCGAAGAGCCGGCGGCGAACGGCACGGCGTGCAGCGGCGGCCAGTGCCTGGCCGGTGTCTGTCAGGCGGGCAACGTCGGCGAGGGCGAAGGTGAAGGTGAGCCGGGCGACGTCCGTCCGGCGTGCGGCTGCGGGTCGTCGCGCGACTCGATGGCGCTCGGCGCGCTCGCGCTGGTCTTCGGCGGCCGACGTCGACTGCGTCGACGCAAGATGCCTTGACATCAAAATCATTGATGTCTACAACATCATCATGCGTACCACGCTGACGCTCGACGATGACGTCGCGGCGATCCTGAAGAAGCGGGCGCGCCAGCTCGGCGTCTCGTTCAAGGAGATGGTCAACTCGGCCATTCGTGCGGGGCTCGGCGACGCCGCGCGACCGCCGAGCAAGCCCCCGCCCCGCACCGAGCCGCACTCCTTCGGCCTGCGGCCCGGCATCGACATGGACAAGCTCGGCCAGCTCGTCGACGAGCTCGAGGCCGAGGAGCTGGCCGACCGGCAGCGACGTGGGCGCGCATGATCCTGCCGGACGTCAACGTGCTCGTGCACGCGCACAACACCGATTCACCGGTGCACAAGAGGGCTCGCGAGTGGTGGGACGGCTGTTTGGCCGGCTCGGTCGGCGTCGGGCTCGCGTGGGTGACCGTGCTCGGCTTCATCAGAGTGACCACGCACCCGAAGATCATGGAGCGGCCGCTGCCGGTCGGCGAGGTGGTGCGCCGCCTCGAGAGCTGGCTCGCGCTGCCCCACGTCCACATCACCGACCCCGGCGACGACCACCTGGCGGCGCTGGCGGACGCGCTGCGTCGCTTGGGGAGCGCGGGCAACCTGACGACGGACGCGCACCTCGCGACCTTGGCCATCGAGCGCGGCTATGTCCTGTACTCGACGGACGCCGACTTCGCGCGCTTCCCTGGGCTCAAGTGGACGAACCCGTGCGCCTGATCGGGGAGGACACCGACCGTCGCCTTCGCGAAGTGCTGCGCCAAGTTCACGTGGTACCGGGAGCGCCGACCAACGCCGGCGCCGACGACGTGAACGGCGCCTCCGGCGCGAGCGGCACCTCGAGCGCGCGCACCACGTAGCGATCGCTGCCGCCCGGGGCGAGCGCATGGAAGGGCCAGCAGGTGATGAGCGTGAGCATGCGCCCCGGCTCCTCGTGCAGCGCGCGCGTGTCGCGCTCGTCGACGATGGCGGTCTCGACCACCGCGTAGCGCACCAGCTCACCCGCCGGCGTCTCGACCTGCACCACGTCGCCGAGCTGCACGCGCTCGAGAAACGCGAAGCTGGTGTCGCGGTGACCGCCCACCGCGGCGTTGCCCGGCTCGCCCGGCAGCGCCGTGCCGTCGACGTGGCCGGGGCCGAAGGCGAGCGAGCTGCCCGAGGCACCCGCGAGCACGTACAGGTCGACGTCGTGCTGTTCGGAGATGAGGCGCGCCACCGGCCAAGTGTCGGCCCAGGGCCAGGGGCGCGGCTGCTCGATGCCATGGCGCGCGCGCGCCCAAGCGTCGTGCACCAAGAGCTGCGCCACCTCGGCCTTGAGCGGGATCCACAGCGCGTGGATCACCACCACCAGGCTGAGCGCGAGCGCGACCAGCGCCGGCGCCAGGCGACGCAGCTTTGCGTTCATGCAAGCCCCCGGCGCGTCCAGATGGTGGCGACGACGAGCGCGAGCGCACCGAACAAGAGCTGCAGCGGCCAGCCGGTGCCGCCGCGCGGCAGCATGCCGGGGACCGAGGTCGGCAGGTTGGTCTTCGACAGCGGATCGCCGTCGTCGCGCACCGGCGTGACGTCGACGGCGACCAGGCTCGTCAGCTCCGAGACGATGTGGTGCTCGAGCGCGACCGCCACGATCTCGGCCTCGAGGCCGCCCTTGCCGGTGCGCATGGCGTCGGTCAGCGAGTCGACCTTCTTCCTCGCCCACAGCTTGTGCACGCCCGCGCCCTCGACCGGCCAGGGGACGTCGAAGGTGATGCGGTAGGGCTTGCCGGCCATGGCGCCGGTGACGGTGATGTCCTTGGGCAGGCCGTCGAGGCGCGCCACCACCATCAGCGGCTCGCCGAGGTACAGGTCGGGAATCTTCTGCGGCCAGGCCTCGACGCGCGCGCCCTGCCCGAAGTCAATTTCGATACCCGACAGCACGGGGCTCTCGAGCTTGGCGAACAGCTCGCCCATCTTCGGCTCCACCTCGTCGGGCGAGCCGACGTAGGTGAAGGTGCCGCGACCCAGCTCGGCCGCCTTGCGCATGAAGTAGGTATTGGGCGCGGCGCCGATGCCGACGGTGAACAGGCGCGTCTTGTCGAGGTGATCGTGGATGAGCTTGAACAGCTCGTCCTCGTTCGAGACGGCGCCGTCGGTCATGAAGATCACCTGGCGCACGCGGCCGGTCGACGACACGCGGCGCTTCGCCTCGTCGATCTGCTGGAAGGCGAGCTCGAGCGCGGGCGCCATCATGGTGCCGCCATCGGCTTGCAGGTCGTCGACGAAGCGCACGGCGGCCGCCTTGTTCTCGCTGGTGGCGGGCAGGATGGACGATGACATCGGGATCAGCTTGTCGTCGAAGTCGATGACGCTGAAGGAGTCGCGCGGGTCGATGCGCGAGACCGCGAGCGCGAGCGCCTTCTTGGCCTGCTCCATCGAGGGGCCCGACATCGAGCCCGAGGAGTCGATGATGAAGACGGTCTCGCGCGGCGTGCGCGACTCGTCGCGCTCGTCGGCCACGGTGGGCGGCACCATCATCAACAGCGCGTAGCCGTCGCCCTTGGGTCCGTGCTTCTCGAGGAAGACGGCGCCTGTCGGTGCGGTCAAGGGCTTGGCGTCCCAGGTGAGCACGAAGTCGTGATCAGCCGGCACCGGGCCACGGCTGGCGACGATGAAGCCGCGCTCGTCGACCTTGCTGACACCGACCTTGTGGTGCGGCGAGGCGACGCCGGCCACCGGGAAACCGGCGTCGACGTCTATGTCGATGGTCACCGGCGTCGGCGCCTCGCTGGTCAGCGGCAGCTCGACCGCCGCGTTGGCGCCGTCGGCGCCGGCGGGGTGGAAGCGCGGCGTGATGGCGAGCGGCAGGCGCAGCGTGACGCGCCCCGCCTCGTAGTGCAGCGTGTCGCTGGTGCCGATGACGATGTCGATGCTCTCGCCCGGCGCCACGTTGGCCAGGCTGGTCGAGAACAGGTTGGGGCGCACCTGCTCGACCAGCGAGGCGCGCTTGCCCTCCTCCTTGGCGGCCGTATAGACGCGGCGCGCGCGGTCCTTCTCGGCGATCTGCCCCTCGATGACGCGCTCGCCGATGATCATCTTCAGCTCGTCGACCGCGCTCGTCTCCGACAGCGGGAAGACGTAGAGCATCTCGACGAAGCCGCTCGAGGGGTTGGTGAAGCGCTGGCGCACGGTGGTGCGCGCGATCAGGCCGGCCACCGTGACGTCGAAGCGCGTCTCGACGGCAGGCGCCTCCTGGTAGAGGCCCGGGTGCTCGGTGTCGGGGATCAAGAGCGAGCCGCGACGGATGTTCGAGAGATCGACGCGGTCGAGCGGCGCAGCGGCGGTCCCCGCGGCAACGGCCGGGCCGGCGAGGGCGAGCGCGCCGGCGACGGCGAGCGCGGCGGCGGCGAGGGGAGAAGGTGGGCGGGTAAGGGAGGCTGCGTGCATCGGGGCTCCTGGGACGTGGGCTCCGTGCCACCAATGCGACCGGCGTGCCGACGTCGTTGCCGCGTCCGGTCGCGATCGCGGCGCGCGCCGCAGCGCGCTGCGTGTCCCGCGGGACACAGCGGCTGTGTGCCATGAGCGGCGCTCGGTTCAGCCGGCGCGCAGGCGCGCGGCGAGGTCGGCGAGCGGCACCCGGCGATCGTCGTCGGGCAGGCCGACGGCGGCGCGGAAGCGCCGGTCAACGGTGACGAGCAGCATCAGCAGGCGCGTGGCGTCGAGCACCTCGGCGGGCGCTGGCGCGCGCGCCGTGTAGTTGAGGCGGCACACTTCGACGTCGTTGCCGAAGACGCGCAGCGTGTCGGCGCGTGTGGCGCCCGGCGAGGTCTTGAGCGCCAGGCCGTGCGTGCGGCACAAGACCGGCCGCGCCGAGTAGGTCGCGCAGTCGCCCTGCGGGTCGAGGAAGACGCACATGCCGTCGGTGGTGCTCGGCGGCGGCGCCAGGCCCGAGCCCTCGATGAGCGCAGCCTCGACTGGCAGCACGGACAGGCCCGCGACGCAGCATTGCGCGCAGCCGCGTCGGCAGGTGACGGCGTCGCCGGCGCGCGTCTGTGCTGCTTGGACGGCGTCGTCGATCTTGGCGAGGGCGGCGCGCAGCTCGGCGAGCGGATCGGGGCCTGCCGCCACTACTGCTCGACCGAGCGGATCTGATCGAGCAGGCGCAGGAACATCTCCTCGTGGTCGAAGCCCGAGACCAGGCCCGAGGTGAGGTCGGCGATCAGGCCCACCTCGTCGAGGTGATCGGCGGGCACGCACCCCAAGAAGGTGGACTGTGGATCGCGCGCGCTGCGCGCCGTCACCAGGCCGTCATTCGGCGTCGGGTTCTCGACGTTGCCACCGTCGGTGAAGGAGAGGTAGGCGCCCGAGGCGAGCAGGAAGGGGTCGATGGCGTCGACGCGGTCGGGGCGCGGCCACAGCGAGGCGGCGCAGTCGGCGTTGTCGAGCGAGCGCAGGTTCGACACGCCCGCGATGGTGAAGAACGGCACGCTCGTCGGGATGGGCGCGCGCGCGCGCAGCGCGCGCATGGCGTCGGGGGTGAGCGCGCGCACCGCAGCTACCATGTCGGGCTCCCAGGCGTCCTCGCTGTCCTCGTTGGCCCAGGCCGCCTCATCGGGCGGCGAGCCCTCGAGCAGGCCGAAGGCCCAGGCGAGGAACTGCCCGGCGGGGTTGAGCACGCCCTCGGGCGCGGCGTCGGCCAGCGTCGCCACCTCGGTGCCGTCGTGCGGCGTGGAGATGGAGGTGAAGGAGGCGATGCTCCTGGCGTAGCCCAGCTCGGCGATGACCACGCGACTGTCGATGCCGCCCTGCGAGTGGCCGATCAGGTGCACCTTGGCCTTGTTGGTGCGCGACAGCGTCTGGTCGATGACGTCGGCGAGCACGCGCGCGCGCTCGGCAGGATCGTTGTAGGGCGGCAGCGCGGGCGTGGTGACGTCGGCGCCCTGCGCCTCGTACAGCTCCTTGATGCCGAAGAAGTACTCCATGGGCCCGAGGTCGGTGAAGCCGGAGAAGCCGTGCACCAGGATGATCGGGTAGGGCGGACCGAGCGGCTCGATGGCGGGCAGCTCCTCCGCGGCGATGCCGGTGAGCTGCACGTGCTCGCGGTCGTCGACGCGCTCGGGCACGTCGGTGGTAGCGAGCGGCGTCACGTCGCCGCAGCCAGCGCCCAGCGTCGCGCCGAGCATGGCGGCGAGCAGGGTCAGTGGCGAGGAAGTGAAGGCGGTGCGCATGGGTTCGGCCTCCGCGCGAGGGCCCACTAGATACATTGACTTTCCAGTCAGGTCTTGGCGCACCGCGTCAATGTGGCGCAGATCTGCGCGGACCGATCAGCTCAGCGGCGCTCGCTGCTCAGCGCCGCTCGCTGCACAGGGGCAGCTCGGCGCACGGCCGCTCGAGCACGCAGCGGCTCTCGCGGTAGCTCTCGGCAGGAAGCTGCCGCACCAGGCGCTTGCACGCCTTGGTGCACTGCCGATCTGCCTGGTGGTGGCCGGTGCACTCGCCCTTCTTCCAGCACGCCTCTTCGCACGGCGTCGCCGCGGCCGCCGCGCAGTCCGCCGCGGCGGCGAGCGCGAAGTCCGCGCTCGAGAGCTTGCGCAGGTCGCCTTCGCAGCTCGCCGCGCGGCACTCGGCCTGCGAGCGAAAGCCGCACGACTCCTCGAGCGCGCACACGCCGGCACACGAGGCGCGGCGCGCACCGAAGCGCTCGACCACGATCGGCGGTGGCGCGCCCGCCTCGGGCGGCGGCGCCGCTTCCGCCAACGCCTTCTTCTCCGCGCGAGGCGCGTCGTCGTCCTTGGCGGCCACCTTGGCGAGTGCCTCCTCTGCCGCGGGGGCGACGGTGATGGACGGCGGCGGCGCCGCGGCGCGCCCGAGCAGCAGCCACGCCACCGCAGCCGCGGCCGCGCCGACCGCCACCACGACGGCGAGCAGCACGAGCAACAAGCGGCGCCGGTCGTTCACCACCGGCCGCCGCACGCGCTCAGCTCGGCGCACGTGGCATCGAGCAGGCAGCGCGCCTCGCGGAAGGCGGCGTCGCCATCACTGCTGGCGTGCGCGTTGCACAAGGTTGCACAGCGCGCCGCGCCCCGCGCGTCCTCGCCCAGGCAGCCGGCACGCTTGGCGCACGCCTCGACGCAGGGCACGGCGGGCAGGTCGCGCTGCGGGAACTCTGCCTCGTGCTGTCGTCGCCCCAGCATCGCGCCGGCGACCACGCCGCTCGCGATGATCACGCCGGCGATGGTGTAGCGCCGAAACAGACGTGCCGCGGTCGGGTCCACGGACGCGAGGTACCGAGGCGGCCGCCGTGCCGCAACGCCCACGGCCGCGCGCCTTCCGCGACGAGGACAGGTGTGCGATAGCCGCGCGATGGCGGAGAAGGGCGACGACCAACGCGGCAAGGGCGGCCTGCTCGGCTGGCTCAAGCCCGGCAAGGCCGGCGAAGCGGCCGCGCCAGAGAAGAAGCCCGCGCCGGTCCACGTCGACGACGACGGCGCGGCCGAGACCGTGCACGACGTGGCGCGCCGCCACGAGGACCGCGGCGAGATCGCGCGCGGCGGCATGGGCAGCATCCGCCAGGTGTTCGACACCACGCTGCACCGCACCGTGGCCATGAAGGTGCTGTTCCCCGAGCACCGCCAGAACCAGGGCACGCTCGAGCGCTTCGCCGAAGAGGCGCAGATCATGGCGCAGCTCGAGCACCCGAACATCGTGCCGGTGCATGACTACGGCGACGACGCCGAGGGCATGCGCTGGTTCACCATGTACTACGTGCGCGGCAAGACGCTGACCGAGATCTTGCAGACCGACACGGTGGCCGACGGCTCACGCGAGGCCTATTTCAAGCTGCTCAACATCTTCCTGCGCGTGTGCGACGCGGTGATGTTCGCGCACAGCCGCGGCGTGGTGCACAGAGACCTCAAGCCCGACAACATCATGGTGGGCGCCTTCGGCGAGGTCTACCTGATGGACTGGGGCATCGCGCGCCTGCTCGGCAAGACGCCCGCGCCCGACCCCGACGACATCGACGGGCCGGTGCGCGTGCGCCGCGTGCGCGCCGCCGACGACGAGAAGGGGCAGATCATCGGCACCTTCTTCTACATGTCGCCCGAGCAGGCGCAGGCCGAGATCGACAAGATCGACGAGCGCACCGACGTGTTCCTGCTCGGCGGCGTGCTCTACGAGCTGCTCACCGGCCAGCCGCCCTACATGGGCTCGAGCATCGTCGAGGTGGTGCGCGCGGCGCAGAAGTGCCGCATCAAGGCGCCCGACATCGTGGCGGCCGACCGCCACATCCCCGAGGCGCTCTCGCACATCGCCATGCGCTGCCTCGCCAAGGACCAGGCCGACCGCTATTCGAGCGTGGCCGCGCTCAAGGCCGACGTCGAGAACTTCGTCAAGGGCGGCGCCTCCTTCCCCACCATCACCTTCAAGGCCGGCGAGCACCTGATGAGGGAGGGCGAGCACGGCGACCAGGTGTTCATCATCAATCGCGGCACCGTGCAGGTCTACAAGACTTTGCAGGATGGTCGTCGTCACGGCGTCGCTACGCTGCGCACCGGCGCGGTGGTGGGCGAGGCTGCGGTGTTGTCGTCGCAGGAGCGCACCGCCAGCGTGGTGGCGGTCGAGGACGTGGTGGCGACGGCGGTGACGCGCGAGCAGCTCGACAAGGAGCTCGGCCTGAACAACTGGATGGGGCCGCTCGTCAAGGCGCTGGCCGATCGCTTCGTCGATGTCAGCCGTCAGCTCGACGAGTCGCGCGCCGCGCTGCACGCGGTGCGCATCGACACCTGGGTGCTCGAGTACCTGGTGACGCACGGCCAGCCCGGCGAGCACGGCGCGCGCGAGGTGCTGTTCAGCCACATGCTCAAGGCCTGCCGGCACGCGCTCAAGGTGACCGAGGTGGAGCTACGCCGGGTGATCGACGGCCGGCCGCGCCTCATGCTCGACGTCGAGCGCGACGTCATCGCCTATGTGCCGAGCGAGCCGACGCCCGACTGACCAGGTTGGCTCAGCCCAACCAGACGCCGAGCGTCAACAGCACGCCATAGGCGAGCTGCAGGTTGATGGTCGCCTTGTTGCCGGCGACGAGCGCGCGGTCGTCGAGGTGTTTGGCCAACATCCACAGCGCGCGCGCGCCGAGCGGCAGCGAGACCAGCGCGACCAACGATAGCGTCGGCACCAGGCCGGCGAGCGCCAGCGCGACATGGGACGCCACGGCGCCGAGCAAGATCACCAGGTAGAGCATGCGCGCGCCGCGCGCGCCGAAGGTGACCACCAGGTGGTTCTTGCCGGTGACGGCGTCGCTCTTGGCGTCGGGGATCTCGTTGATCAGCAGGATGTTGGCGGTCAGCAGACCGAGCGGCACGCCGGCGAGCGCGGGCAGGAGCGAGGGCGCGCCCGTGATGGCGGTGACGACGCCGAGCACCAGCAGGGGCCCAAAGGCGAGCGCGACCGCCAGCTCGCCGAGCCCGCGGCGCGCGGCCAGGCGCAAGGGCGGCGCGGTGTAGCAGAAGCCGAGCAGGCCGCCGGCGGCGCCGACGGCCAGCACCCACGGCGTACCGAAGAACGCGAGCGCGGCGCCGCAGGCGATGGCGATGAGGGCCGAGGTCCAGGCGACGATGGCGAGGCCGCGCTCGCTGATGAGCCCGAGCTCGATGGAGCGGGAGCCGCCCGAAAACGGCAGGAAGTAGTCGTTGTTGGCCTGGTCGGTGCCGCTCCGCCAGTCGAACAGGTCGTTCCACGTGTTGGCGGCGACGTGCAAGGCGAGCGCGCCGACGAGCGCGAGCGAAAAGAGCCCCCCGTGGAAGGCACCGGCCTGCGCGGCGAGCGCGGCGCCGAGCAAGACGGGCACGAGCGTCGCCGTGAGGAAGGGCGCGCGCGTCACGACGAGGCCGATGAACACCTTGGTCAAGAACGAGATGTTCGGGCGCGCGCGCTCGAGCTGGTCGTCGGGCAGGCGCTCGGTGACGCCGCAGTAGCCGATCTGCGCGCCGCCCTTGAAGGTCGGCGAGATGCGCACGTGCGCCGGAAACTCGCTGCCGTCCTTGCGCACGAACACCGTGTCGGTCTCGAACTTGCCCTCGGCCACCGACGTCGTGAGCCAGCGCGGCACGTGCTCGAGCACCACCGGGCCGGGCGAGAACAAGGAGACGCGCTTCTTGCCGATGACCTCGGGCGCTTGCCAGCCGAACAGCTGCTCGGCCCCTTCGTTGTAGGTCTCGATGCGGCCCTCGAGGTCGCAGGTGATGACGCTCTTGACGGCGGCGCTGCTCATGGCGGGCTCCTGGTGGGGGTTCCTTCAGTTGCGAGGGGTCTTGTCGCGCAAGACGTCGAGCACGCCGATGGCATCGAAGCGCGCGGTGTCGACGAACACCTTCAGCGCCTTCTCGACGAACACGGCCAGCGTGCGCATGCGGCGCAGGCGGTCGAGCACCTCGCGCGGCACGTCGTCGTCGTCCTTGGCGATGCGCTCGGCGCGCTCGAGGTCTTCGCGCACGCTCTGCACCAGGCCGCGCTCGCGCTCGGAGATGACGCGGCCGATCATCTTCATCAGCTCGGTCTCGGCGGCGAAGCGCCAGGCATCGTCGTGCGGCGAACGCACGCGCACCACCACGCACCACTGCTCGAGCTCGCGCACCAGCATGGAGACGGCGCCCTTGGAGAGGCCGAGCGTGCTCTGGATCTGCGCGGCCGTGAGCGCGCGCCCGCGCAGGTACAACAGCGCCCACACGCGGCCCTGGTTGCGCTTGAAATTCCAAAACTCGATCAGGTTGCCGACGGCGTCGACGACCAGCGCCTCCCAGGGGCGCAGCGTGCCGACGCCGGTCTCCTCGTCGACGGTGTCGCGCAGGTAGCCCCTCATCGCGTCCTCCTCGCGTGTGCCAGGAAGCCCTCGCCCGCGGCGAGCGCGCGGCGCACGCCGGGCCTGGTCGTGTCATCGCCGAAGGCGGCGCGGGCCTGTGCCAGCGCGGCGTCCGCGATGGCGAGCGCTTGTGGCACGCCCGGCGAGGCCAGCAGCTCTCGCACCAGCTGCGCACGCTCCTCCGCCGGCAGGCGCGGGCGCGCCCAGGCGGCGAGCAGGCGCGCGCGCAGCGCGGGATCGGCGCGCGCGGCGCACAAGACGGCGAGGTTGGGGTTCTTCTCGTCGAGGTCGGTACCATCGGCCAGGTCGGCGACGTCGTCGGCCGCCTGGAAGGCGACGCCGAGCGCGCGCGCGCCCTCGGTGAAGCGCGCGAGCCGCTCGTGGTCGCGCGCGAGCAGCGCGGCCAGCGTGCCGCACAGCCCGAACAGCGCGCCGGTCTTGTCGGCGGCGATGGCGCGCCAGGCGTCGTCGTCGAGCGCGAGCGCGCCGTTGGCCTCGATCTCGCGCAGCGCGCCGCGCGTCATGGCGGCGACGGCGGCGATACAGGGGCCGAGCAGCGCGCCGCCCTGCACCGGGCCGAGGGCCTCGAGCGCGCGGCACAGCACCTCGTCGCCCACCAAGACGGCGGCGGCGTTGCCGAGCTCGGCGTTGACGCTCGGCAGGCCGCGGCGCGTGGCGGCGACATCGATGACGTCGTCGTGGATCAGGCTGGCCGTGTGGATCAGCTCGATGGCCAGCGCCGCGCGCACGGTGGCGTCGTCGTCGGCATCGACGCCGAGCGCACAGGCCAGCTCGCACAGCAGGCGCGGGCGCACGCGTTTGGCGTTCGGCGCCAGCGCGAGTGCGCGCGCCCGGGGGTCGACGCCGGCGAGCGCGCGCTCGAGCGCGCGCTCGAGCGCCGAAATGAACGCGCGCTGGCCGCGATCGTCGGTGAGCGCGGCCAGCGCGCCCCGTGCCACCTCGGCTGCAGCCAGGCTGGTCATACAGTCTATGTAGTTCAAGACAGATTGAACCGCAACCGACGGATCCGCCGCCGCCTTTGCGCGCGGCGTGGCCGTGACCTATGGCGGCCGCATGACGTCGCGGTTCTTCCTCACCAAAGCGCTCCTCCTGCTCGCCCTCGGCGGGCTGCCGATGCTGGCCCTCGCCTGCCGCGCGCCGGCCGGCGAGACCGGCGGCAAGGGCAAGAAGAACAAGGACGGCAAGGACGAGGACGAGGACCACAAGGTCAAGCCGCCGCCGCCACGGCCCATCGAGCACGAGCGGGTGGTGCGCGCGCTCGAGGGTGAGGTAGCTGGGCTCAAGCGCGCGCTCGCCGAGGGTAAGGCCAGCGCACGCACGGGGCTGATCAACGCTCACGAGCACCTCTACGAGATCAAGCACCTCGAGCGCTACCTGCCGGCGGCGCGCCAGGCGGGCATCGCGGCCACCGTGTTCGTCGCCTCGCCGCAGTTCACCATCATGGGCAGCGGCGACAAGGGCGAGCCGATGATGAGCGACAACTTCGCCACCATCCTCGAGGCGAAGAAGCTCTACCCGACCGAGGTCATCCCGTTTTGCACGCTCGACCCGCACGACGCCGACAAGCTCGAGCGCCTCAAGCGACACGTCGCCGAGGGCTGCCTGGGTCTCAAGCTCTACTCGGGCCACTCGAACTTCTTCAAGGACCACGGCCCGTTCGACGCGCCAGGCATGGACGAGGTCTACTCCTATCTCGAGGAGACGCAGTTGCCGGTCAACTGGCACGTCAACCTCGCCAAGTTCATGAGCGAGTTCCAGACGGTCATCGAAAAGCACCCGAAGATGAACCTGATGGTGCCGCACTACGGCGTGGTGTTCTGGAGCCCCAAGGGGCCGGCGCTCGAGCAGTTGAAGACGCTGATGCGCGCGCACAAGAACCTGCTGGTCGACACCAGCCTCGGCACGCGCGAGATCTTGTTGAACGGCATGGCCTCGATGGAGCCGGCGCTCGACGACTTCCGCGCCTTCTTCCTCGAGTTCCAGGATCAGATCGTGTGGGGCACCGACTCCGTCGTCACCGGCAACCAGGAGAAGACGCCAGGCTGGTACGCCAAGGTCATCTGGGCCACGCGCGATCAACTCGAGAAGGACGTGTTCAGCACCGAGCTCGCCGCCGGTTACTCCAAGTACTACCAGAAGGGCCGCGACGGTGAGGGGCGTTACCAGGGGCTCGCGCTGCCGCCCGAGGTTTTGCAGAAGGTACAGGTCGACAACGCGCGCCGCTGGCTCAAGCTCAAGTAGCGCGGGCGCTCAGGCGAGCAGCGCGCGCAGCTTGTCGAGGTGCTCCTTGGGCGCCCGGACCAGCAAGCGTGCACCGTCCTCGTCCCAGTCTTCCTTGACCACACGCGCGTGCTCGCGCACCGAGCCGAGCACGTTCTGACGAGTGAAGGGCACGAGCAGCGTGGTCTCCTCCATGTCGTGCTCGAAGTGCTCGACGATCAGCTCGTGCAGCCGCTTGACGTCGGGCGGTGACAGCGCGGACAGCAGCACGGCGCGCGGGAAGTCGCGCGCCAGGCGCTTCTTCTCGAGCTCGCTCAGGCGATCGACCTTGTTGAGCACCAGCAAGGACGGGATGCGGTCGGCCTCGATCTCGGCGAGCACCGTCTTGGTGACGTCGAGCTGCGCGCGAAAGGCCGGATCGGACGCGTCGACGACATAGAGCAGCAGCGAGGCCTCGTTGGCCTCCTCGAGCGTGGTGCGGAAGCTCGCGACCAGCCCGTGCGGCAGGTTTTTGATGAAGCCGACGGTGTCACTCACCAGGATGCGCGGTCTCGTCTCGGGGTGGAGCGCGCGCACGGTGGTGCCGAGGGTGGCGAACAGCTTGTCGGCGATCAGCACCTCGCTGCCGGTGAGCGCGCGCATCAGCGACGACTTGCCGGCGTTGGTGTAGCCGACCAGCGCCACCCGCGTCGCGTCCTTGCGGCGCGCGCGCCGTGTGGCGTCGTCGGTCTTGTGCTGGGCCAGCTCGCGCTTCAGCTCGGCGATACGGTCGCGCACGCGCCGGCGATCGAGCTCGAGCTCCTCGTCGCCCTTGCCACCGACACCGCCGCCGCGCTGCCGATCGCCGCTGTGCTCCTTCTCGCGCAGGCGCGGCGCCTCGTACTGCAGGCGCGCGATCTCGACTTGAAGTTGCGCCTCCTTGGTGCGCGCGTGCCGCCAGAAGATCTCGATGATGACGCCGGCGCGGTCGAGCACCTCGACGCCGGTGGCCTTCTCGAGGTTTCGCAGTTGGCTCGGCGACAGCTCGTTGTCGACCACCACCACGTCGGCGCGCACCGCCGCGGCGTCGGCGCTGTCGCCCTCCTCGACATCGTCGTCGTCGTCGTCATCGATCGGCTCTGCGGCCGGCTTGTGCAGCTCCTTCTTTTGCACCTTCTTCTTGGCGCCCGACTCGATGACGCCGCTGCCGCCGGTCATGCGCGCCAGCTCGGCGAGCCTGCCGCCGCCGAGGCCCGCCGCGGGCGCGAGCGACGTGCGCTTCTGTGACACCTGCGCCACCACGTTGAAGCCGAGCGTGTCGACCAAGCGCGAGAGCTCGGCCAGGCTCGCCTCGTGCTCGGCAGCGGTGGCGTCGGGCAACTGCACGCCCACCAGCACCGCGCGCGGCGGCGCCCGGTTCGGGTCGATCGGTCCTTTGCCGTGTGCTCGTTCGGTCACGCGCACGGCATAGCCGGTGCGACGTCGACTGGCTAGAACGCGAAGCCCCTTGCTCGGTGGAGGATCGCGTGGAGCAGGCCAGCCCGGAAACCTCGACGCCCGCCGCCCGCGACGACGACGTCCGCCTGCTCGAGCGCCTCGGCTACCGCCAGGAGCTGGCGCGCACCATGGGCCGCTTCTCCAACTTCGCCATCTCCTTCTCCATCATCTGCATCCTGGCCGGCGGCATCACCTCGTTTCAGCTCGCCTACTGCGCCGTCGGCGGAGCCGGTCTCGGCCTCGGCTGGCCGCTCGCCTGCCTGTGCGCGCTCGCGGTGGCCGTGGGGATGGCGCAGATCGCCTCGGCCTTCCCCACCGCGGGCGGCCTCTACCACTGGGCCGCCATCCTCGGCGGGCGCGCCTGGGGGTGGGCTACCGCCTGGTTCAACCTCGCCGGCCTGATCACGGTGCTGGCCGCCATCAACGTCGGCACCATGAGCATCGCCATCGGCGCGCTCGGGCCCGAGCTCGGCTACCAGTCGGCCGCGGTGAGCGAGACCACCGCCAAGCTCGTGCTCGGTGCCGGCGTCGTCGTCATCACGCTGTCGCAGGCGCTGTGCAATCACTTCGGCATTCGGCTGACCTCGCGGCTCACCGACCTGTCCGGCTACCTGATCCTCGGCGTGTCGGCGACCTTGGTGGCCTCGCTCCTCTGGTTCGCGCCCTCGCTCGAGCTCACGCGCCTGGTCGAGTTTGCGAACAACAGCGGCGCCGCCGGCGGCGACATCTGGCCAGCGACGTCGAGCGTGGCCTGGTTGTTCGCGCTCGGCCTGTTGCACGCCGGCTACACCATCACCGGCTTCGACGCGTCGGCGCACACCTCGGAGGAGACGCACGACGCGGCGCGCGCCGTGCCGCGCGGCATGGTGTTCGCCGTGCTCATCTCGGGCATCGCCGGCTGGGTGATGGTGACGGCGCTGGTGCTGGCCGCGCCGGTGCCGGCCGAGGCGG
Organism: Deltaproteobacteria bacterium; assembly: GCA_016177705.1. Taxonomy (GTDB): domain Bacteria; phylum Myxococcota; class UBA727; order UBA727; family VGSZ01; genus JACOUT01. Next base: position 302,231 of record JACOUT010000003.1, on the reverse strand, counting down.
CCCAGCACGGCGGCGACGTGGTGTTCTTCATCCTGCGCACCGTGCTGCCGCGCGGGCTCGGGCTCGGCTTGGTCGTCGGCATCGTCGCGGCCAACTACCTGTGCGGCCTGGCCACCGTGACCTCGGCGTCGCGCATGCTGTTCGCCTTCGCGCGGGACGGCGGCCTGCCCTTCTCCGACCTGCTCAAGCGCGTCAGCGCCGCCCACCGCGTGCCGGTGGCGGCCATCTGGACGGTGGCGCTCTTCGCCATCGCCTTCACGCTCTACACGCCGGTGTACGTCACCATCACCATCGTCTGCGTCATCTTCCTCTACATCTCCTACGTGCTGCCGGTGGCGCTCGGCTTTTTCGCCTACCGACGGAAGTGGCGGCGCATGGGCCCCTTCGACGTCGGCCCTTGGTATCGCCCCTTGGCCGTCGTCGGCGTCCTCTGGGGCTGCCTGTTGCTGGTCATCGGCATGCAGCCGCCCTACGACCTCGCTATCCGCATCGTCGGCGGCACGTTGGCCGTGATGGCGGTGGTGTGGTTCGCCTTCGAGCGTCGGCGCTTTCGCGGGCCGCCGGTGGCGCCGCTGCAGGACTGACCGCGCTCTTCGTGGCGGCGCGTCGGCCCTCAAGCGCGCGCGTCGGCGAGCGACAGCAGCGCCGCGAGCGCGTGCTGCGTGAAGTCGATACGCAGGCGCACGTCGAGCAAGGACTCACGCACGCCGCCGAGCGCCTCGGGGCCGTCGGCCAGCCAGGCCAGGTCGCGCTCGTGCAGCGTCAGGCGATCGAGGAACGGCAGCGCGCGGCCGCATGCGCGCAGCACGCGGGCATGCAGCGCGCCGCGCGTCACGCCGGCGAGCGCCGCCAGCCCCTCGAGCGCCAACACGGTGGTGAGGCCGAGCGGCGCCGACGGCGGGTACAGCACGGCGCCGCTCTCTTGCTGGCGATCGAGCACGAAGCGCGCGACGTCGTCGCCGAGGGCGCGCACCACGGATCGCAGCGGCGTCGAGGCGCGCCACGCGTGCGCTGCCTGCGCGAGCCATGGCACCTGGCCGATGGTCGGGCGGTGCCGGAAGCGGATGTGCGCGGCCACCAGCGCGCGCTGCACCCGCTCGACGTCGATGCCGGCGACACCGCGAGCGTGGGCGCGGCCGAGCGCCAACAGCGCCTGCGGCGGGAAGAGATCGCGCGCCTCCTCGACGACGGCGCCGCCCCGATGGGTGCGCATGCGTCCGGTGTCGTCGATGGCCGCCAGCAACGACGCCACCAGCGCTCGCGCCGGCGCCGGCGGTGGCCGCTGCTCCTCGCAGAGCGCGAGCAAGAGCAGGGCGACCGCGGAGATCGAGGGCGCGCCCTCGGTGGGCTCGCGCAGCCACGCGCATGCACCATCGCTCTCGATCAGCGGCGTCAGCGCATGCAGCGCCCGCCGCGCCGCGTGCGGTCGTCCCGCGCGCAACAGCACCCACGCGGCATGCGCCACGCGGGGCGGCTCGGCCGTGCCGAGGCGCGCGCCGATGGCGGGTAGGTGCTCGAGGTGGAAGTTGCCGTCGGGACGCTGCGCCTGCTCGAGGTAGTCGGCGAGCCGCGCGATGCGGCCCGCCAACGCGGCGCGGCTCGGCCGCGCCTGCCGCGCGCGCGCGGCAGGCGCGCGCGGCAGGCCACCGTCGAGCACGGCCACGCCCCTGTCGTCGGCGCCGTAGCTGGCGCAGGAAAAGCGCGTCACCCGCACCGCTGCGTCCTTGTCGAGCCCCGCCTTGTCGAGCGCCGCCTCGACGAAGGAGAGCTCGTCGAGCGCCGAGCGCGACGCCACCAACGGCAACAACAGCGCCGCGCGCTCGCCGTCGTCGACCATGACGGCGTGGCGGCCGGCGCGCAGCCGAAAGGCCGCGTCCTCGGCGGTGGCAACGCCGAGGTCGGTCGGCTCCCACAAGAGCGACACCGAGACCGCGAGCACACCGCTCGGCGTGCCGTCGAAGCGCGCGTCGGCGGCCGCCGCCCTCGCGTGCGCCGCTACGTCGCCGCCGAGCTTCTGCACAACGCCGCCCGAGCAGCCGCGCACGCGGCCGCCCTGCAGCACCGTCACGTACAGCGAGTCGAGGTGCGCCGGCACGTCGACGTCGAGGGCGGGCGGCGCTTCGCCAGCGGCGGCCGCGCGCGCCAGCAGCGCGAGCAGCGGGCCGAAGCGCTCGTGCCACGGCGGCCGTTGGCGCGGCACGCCGGCCGAGTGCCACGGCATGCCAGGCTCGACGGCGCGCACCACTGCGTGGCGGTAGAGCTGGTAGGGCTCGCGGCGAAACAGCCTGGCGTTGGTGGTGTGGGCGTGGCGCAACTGCTCGGCGTCGTCGGCGATGCCGGGCATGCGCGGCAGCGCGCCGCCGAGGAAGCCGCGGCGCACCATGCTGCGCGCCACCAGCCCGTAGCGCTCGTTGTCGACGCCGCCGATGGTGGTTCGCTGCAAGCGGCCGCAAAAGGTGACAGCGACGGCGGCGTCGGCGAGCGCGCGCGCGGCGGCGCCCTGTCCGCCCGCGCCATCGCCTGCGCCGCCAACAAGCGCCTCGGCGGTCTTGGCGGCGGCCAGCACCACCGCGCGCGCTGGGTCGGCGGGCAGACGATCGTGATCCTCGGGGAAGCGGAAGAAGCCATCGCGCGCGTGGCGGTCGGTGACGTCGGAGCGCGGGCGCACGCTGACGAACACGCCGCCCTCCGCGTGCCACGGCCCATTGGCGAGCGCGCGCGGCGGCAGCGGCAGCGGTCGGCCCGCGAGCCGCGCCTCGATCACGCGCCGCGCCAGCACCGCCGGGTGCAGCCCCGCGGGGAAGCGCGCGCGCCCGAAGCGGAGGGCGGGCAGCTCGGCGGTCGGGTTGTCGTCGACGGGCGCGGTACCGGGCAAGAGCCCCGCCAGGTCGGTCCACAGGTCGAGCACGCTCTCGACGCGCACGCCGCGATCGACCAGGTAGGCGATGCCGGGGTTGAAGCCGAAGCGCACCAGCACCACGGCGCCCTCGACGAACAGGCCGTGCTCCTCGAGCAGCTCGTAGGCACGCACCAAGGACCAGCCCGACGCGCTGGCGTCGTCGACGATGACGACCGGCTGGCTCGGGTCGAGCTCGCCCTCGATCTGCGTGCGCGCGCCGTAGGGGCGCCGCTCCTTCCTGATCACCAGGCCGCGCAAGCGCCGGTCGAGCATCAGGCACGACTGCAAGAGCGGCAGACCGCCCACGCCGAAGGTCGCGAGCTGCCGGCCGTAGAAGGTCGCGAGCCGCGCCAGCAGCGCGCGCGCGGCGACGGTCGCGCCGTCGTGATCGAGGGTGGCGCGCAGCAGGTCGAGCGCCCACGGCGCGGCCTCGCCGTCGACGTTGACCACCGGCGCGGACGCGGAGCCGAGCCGCGCCGTGCGCACGATCAGGTCACGGAGCGCGCGCTCAGGTCTCGTCGTCGTTGCTCCGCGGCCGGCCCGGCGCGATCTCGATGACGGGTCGCGGCGGTCGCTCGGGCGCGATCTCGATGACGGGTCGCGGCGGTCGCTCGGGCGCGATCTCGATGACGGGTCGCGGCGGTCGCTCGGGTGCGATCTCGATGACGGGCCGCGGCGGTCGCTCGGGCGCGATCTCGATGACGGGTCGCGGCGGCCGCTCGGGTGCGATCTCGATGACGGGTCGCGGCGGTCGCGCCGGGTTCTGCAGCAGGAAGTCGTCGAACAGCGCGCGCGCCGCCTTCGAGAGCTGCTTGGCGTTCGGCCCTGCGAGGAAGGCGGCCACCGCGGCGTTGCCGTCTTCCGCGGAGAGCTGTGCCAGCTGCTTGAGCGCGTGCTGTGCCTCGCCCTTGGTGATCTGCCCCTTGACCTTGCCGTGCTTCATCGCCTCGTCGAGCGCCTTGCCGAAGCGCTCGGCGCCGGTGGGCATGGTGGGCAGCGTGATCGGCCCGCGCTTCGCCTCGAGGTACGCCTTGAGCGCGTCCTTGGCGGCCGGCGAGAGCGCGCCCGCCTTCTTCGAGTCGAGGAATTCGGCGACCGCCTCCGCCGCCTTGGTCGACGACAGCGGCGCCAGCGCCTCGAGCGCCTTCCTGGCTTCGGTGACCGAGATGGTCTTCTTGGCGTGCGAACCGCCCGAACGTGCAGCCTTCAAGGCCGCGTCGAATGCGCTCTGGGGAGACCGAACGGACGACATGTGCCCCTCCGTGCTTGCCGGGTTCGCCGGTTCTATCCCACAGCCACGGCATTTGGCGAAGACGCCGACGTATGCTGCTTTCGTGACGCCCGTCGCGCTCGTCAGCGCCCCCACCCTGTCCGGTCGGTTCCCGTCCTTCCAGCTCGCCCTCCTGAAGCCGCTGCTCGAGCGGCACGGCATCCCGGCGCAGAGCTTCTCGCTCTTCATGTACTTCGGCGACTTCGTCGGCTGGCGCGTCAACGAGGCGCTCGCCGACGTCTGGCCTTGCCTGGTGGGCGAGTGGATCTGGGGCAAGGCGGCCTTCGGCGACGTCGCCGAGCAGCGCTCGTACTTCGACGACTACGCCGCGGACTTCCGCGTCATCTGCGAGCGCGCCGGTTGCACCATCGACGACCTGGTGCGCATCCGCGAGCGCACGGCCTTCGAGTTCGTCGACTACGTCGTCGACACGGTCGACTGGCGCCGCTTCGGCCTGATCGGCTTCTCGGTCTGCTTCCAACAGATGCTCGCGTCCATCGCGCTGGCGCGCGCGCTCAAGGCGCGTCACCCCGACATCCCCATCGTGTTCGGCGGCGCCACCTTCGAGGACGACATCGCCGAGCAGATCGTGCGCGGCTGCCCCGAGGTCGACTACGTCCACTGCGGCGACGCCGAGCGCACCTTCCCCGAGCTGGTCAGGCGCCTCGACGCCGGCCGCGCCGTCGACGATCTCCCCGGCATCATGGGCCGTGCGTCGTCGTCGCCATCGCCGCGCGCGCGCGCCGCGAGGCCGGCCGGTATCGTCTACCGCGGTCGCGCGCCCAACCTCGAGGAGCTCGACCAGACCCCGGTGCCCGACTTCGACGAGCACTTCCACGCCATGAAGGAGAGCGGCTACGCTCGTTACCCCAAGGCGCAGGCGCCCCTCTTGCCCATCGAGACGGCGCGCGGCTGCTGGTGGGGCATGAAGAACCACTGCACCTTCTGCGGCCTCAACCGCTCCGGCGTGGCCTTTCGCGCCAAGAGCCCGGCCAACGTGCTTTCGATGCTGCGTTCGTTGTCGGATCGCTACGGCATTCATCACTTCTATGCCATCGACAACATCATCGCCACAGAATACATCGAAGAGCTGTTCGGCCAGCTCGCCGCCGAGCACACCGACCTGCGCCTGCACTACGAGGTGCGGCCGAGCCTGACGCGACAACAGTTGCGCCGCATGAAGGAGGGAGGCCTGTACTCGGTGCAGCCGGGGGTCGAGAGCCTGTCGACCAATCTGCTGCGGTTGATGAAGAAGCACACCACCGGCATGAGGAACCTCGAGCTGATCAAGTGGTGTACGTACTACGACATCAACAACCTCTACAATATCCTGATGGGCTTCGCGGGTGAGCGACCCGAGGACTACGCGTTGCAGGTGCGCGTGGTCGAGAAGATCCCGCACCTGCAGCCGCCCTACGCCATCGCCAGCGCGCGCGCCGACCGCGGCTCACCGATGTTCGAGGAGCCAAGGGAGCACGGCGTGAGCGGGCTCGAGCCCCAGCGCTGCTACCGCTACCTCTACCCCGCCGATCGCTTCGATCTGCGACACGTCTCCTACTATTTCGAGCACGAGGTGGCCGACGTGGTCGACGACGCGACGCGCGCGCCGCTGCTGGCCGCGGTGGCGCGCTGGCAACGCGCCTGGGAGGCCAAGCCGCGCCCGCGCCTGTCGTACGCCAAGAGCTGGCAACAGCTCGTCATCGAGGATCGCCGCAGTGAGCGCCCGCAGACACAGGAGCTCGGGGGGCGCGCGGCGGCGCTCTATGAGCACCTGCTGGACGCGCGGCCGTCGAGCGAGGTGCGCGCGTCCTTCGCCGACGTCGCCGACGTGCTCGACCGGCTGCTGGCGCAGGATCTGGTCATCGAGCTCGACGACAAGCTGCTCGCGCTCGCGCTGCCCGAGAACCGGTACCACTGACGGCGCGCTCGTGGCTGTCAGCGCCTTCGCCGGCGCCGACCCACCAACGGCACCACCAGCAGCGCCACCAACTCCACCGGTGAGCGACGCGACGGCGTCGAGTGGTTGCAGCCGTAGTTGGGCTCGCCGTAGGCGCACACGTAGTTGTCGGTCGGTGAGAAGTGGCAGCTCCAGTCGCGCTCGCAGAAGTCCTCGTCCTCCTCCTTGCACGACTCGGGCACGCACAGCCCGCCCGGCACGCGGTCATCGTCACAGTCGAAGCCGTCCTTGCAGTCGCCGTCGTCGAAGTCGCAGGTGACGGTGCAGACGCCGAGCTCGCACAGGCCCGTGGCGCAGTCACGGTCGCGCTCGCACAAGGCGCCGACGTTGGCGCCGTCGTCCTCGCCCTCCTCGCACACGCCGTCGACGCAGCCGGAGCCCGAGGGGCAATCCATGTTGCCGCGCGCCTCGTCGCACAGGCCGGTGCCGCCGCCGCCGCCGCCGCCGTCGGGCACGCAGGCGCCGCCGGCGCACCGCTCGTTGGCGCCGCAGTCGCCGTCGTCGACGCAGTCGGCGCGGCACACGTCCTCGACGCAGCTCTGGCCGCCGCTGCACACACCGCCGACGCACGGGTCACCGGGCTCGGTGGTGACGCTGCCGCCCACCTCCGCCACCAGCAGATCGGCGCGCAGCACCGGCTTGCCCGAGCAGCCGCTGCACGACCCCGCGTTGACCGCGGCGAAGGCGGCCAGCACCTCCGCGCGCCCGATGCTGGCGTCGATCGCCTGCATGAGCGCGACCACGCCGGCGACGTGCGGCGCCGCCATCGAGGTGCCCTGGTAGTAGACGTAGGGCGGGTTGATGACGGTGGCGTAGAGCGAGAGCACGCCGTCCGCATCGATGCCGGTGGCGTCCTGGTCGCCGCCCGGGCCCACGATGTCGATCTCGGAGCCGAAGCTCGAGTAGCTCGCCACGTCGCCCGAAGGGCCGAACGCCGCCACCGCCACCGCGCTCGGGCAGTTGGCGGGGCTGTTGACCGGCCCTGCGTCGTTGCCGGCGGCGATGATGGGCACGATGCCCTGGCCGACGACGAAGGCGAGCACGTCCTCGTTGAACTGGCTGCACGCGCTCGGGCCGCCCAGGCTCATGTTGACGACGGAGGGGCGATCGGCGGCCGGCAGCGCGGGCACGCCGCCGATGGGCTCGCCGCCGAGCCAGGCCAGGCCCTCCATGATGTCGACGTCGCTGCCGCCGCACTGCGCGAGCGAGCGCACGGTGATGAGCTGCGCGTGCCAGTTCAGCCCCGCGATGCCGCTGCCGTTGTCGGTGTTGGCCAAGATGGTGCCGGCGACGTGCGTGCCGTGGAAGGAGTCAGGCTCGCCGCTGCCCTGGCAGTTGCCGTCGCCCGGGTCGTCGTAGTCGGCGTCGCGCCCGTCGCCGTCGTTGCTGAACTCGCTGTTGTCGACGAAGTCCCAGCCGTTCGCGTCCTTGCCGGAAAGCTCGGGGTGGCCGAGGAACGTGCCGGAGTCGAGCACCGCCACGCGCTGGCTGGTCTTGCCCTGGGTGATGTCCCAAGCACCCTTGGCGCCGATGGCGTCGACGTCCCACTGATAGGACAGGTACTCGTCGTCGGTGGTGCGCAGCGCGCGGTTCCATTTGTCGGGAGCGGCGGCGAGGACGCCGGGCGCCTTGGCGAGGCGCGCCACCAGCGCCTCCGTGCTCGCCTCGTCGAGCCCGGGTGCCCGCACCAGCGCCCAGCCGAGCGGCAGCGCGCGGCTATATGCAAGCGGCGTCCTCGCGTCGCGGTCGAGGCTGCGCAGCGCGCGCACCACGTGTGCGCGCGCCACGGCGTCACCGGCGTCGGCCGCGCGCAGGGTCTTGGCGCCCACGTCGGCGAGCTTGACCAGCACGTGCGCGGGCACCACGCGCTTGGGTGGCGCCGGCGTGGCGCGCGCCGACGTCGACGGCAGCGGCGAGGACGGCGAGGCGACGCTCGTCCCGATCGGCGCAGCGGACGGAGCGGCGAGCATCACCAGCGCGAACGCGAGCACCATCGAGCCCTCCACCAGCGCCCCAGCGACTCCTCACTGTACGTCGGAGGCAAGCGCACACGCGCGACGGCGCGGACGTCGAGAGCACGAACGCGTGATCGAGCGCACGTCGACGCGGTGTAGGTGTCGCTCGCATCGGATCGAGCGAGGAGGAGCGATGCCGTTAGGAGCGCGCGCGGTTCAACTCGCCCGGATAGATGCTCAACGACGACGTGGGCGCCAGGTGCCCGAACAGCGCGCGCCGCTCGTGGCCGGCGTCCTCGACGATCAAGAGCGCGCCCCCCGGCCCGGTGAAGCGCGCGTAGCGCAACAGCCCGCCCGCGCGCTGCACCTCGCCCAGCGCAGTAGCCCTCGCGTCGCCGCGGGCCTCGAGCGTCAGCGCCTTGCCGCGATAGGTGAGCCCCTGGCCGAGGCTGCCGAACAAGGGCGCGTCCTCGACCGGCTCGAGGAAGGAGGCTTGCACCACGCCTGCCTTGCTGCGCACCTCGAGGAAGCGCTGCACGGCGCCGCCGTCGAGCGCGTGCAACGCCCAGGCGTCCTGCTCCTCGCGGTACTGCAGCGTGCCGGCGACCACGAAGTCCTCGTCGCCGTCGAGCACCACGTCGCCTTGCTGCAACGTCTCGAGCGTCGGCTCCGCGCGCGGCCGCTCGCCGGGCACGCCCTTGGGCGGCAGCCGAGCGGTGCCGTCGACCGAGGCGAGCCGCGCCGCGGCGCCACGCTGGTAGACGACGACGCTGCCGGCGGCAGCGGCGGCGAGCACGCCGAGCGCGATCAACAACAGCATCACGCCGAAGCTACCATTTCGCGCGACCAGTCTTGCGCTGCCGGTCTTGCATCAGGCCGGCGATGCGGCGACGGGCACCGCAGGCTCGACGCCCTTCTTCGTCGGCAAGGCACCGAGCCAGCGCTCGGGATCTTCAAAGATCTTCCGCATGGTCTTCGACATGTGCGAGGCGTGCATGCCGTCGAGCACGCGGTGATCGATGGTGGCGCAGGCGTTCAGCACCTTGCCGGGCACCACGCGCCCGTCCTCCACCACCGGCACGTCCTGCACCGCGCCCACGGCGATCAGGAGCGGCACCTTGGAGTAGGGCACGAGCGGCACGTAGGCCTCCTCGAGGCCGAGCGAGCCGACGTTGGTGACCATGGCGGAGCCGAAGGGGTCCTTGGGGATGCCGAGGAAGCGCAGGTCGAGGTTGAGCGAGAAGCTGAACAACGACAAGAGCTGGAGGAACTTGTTCAGGAACAGGTACGGGATCTTCTTGAAGGTGCTGCGCGTGCCCTCGAGCTCCTTGTCCTTGCCGGCGCGCACCTTGGCCACGCGCGCCTCGAATTCGTCGACGATCTCCTCGAAGCTCTTCTTGTGGGCGTCGAAGATGGTGGCGCCCGACAGGTCGACCTGCTTGTTGATCGGGTCCTCCATCGCCACCTGGAAGAAGACGCCGATGTCCTTCCGCAGATAGATGCGATTGAAGCGCAGCACCGCGTTCGCGTCCGGCATCTCCGCCATGACGATGGCGACGGCCTTGGCCATCAGGTGGGTGATGGTCAGGCGCTTGCCGGTGCGCGCACGGAACTCGTCGAGGTAGCCGAGCACCTTGTCGGCGCGCAGGCGCAGCGTGCCGTAGATGGAGGGATCGTAGGCATCGCGCCAGGTGCCGATGGCGATGCGGCGAAACGACGATAGATCCTTCTTCAACTCGAGGTTCAGGTTCGGCATGGGGCGGAGCATAGGGCAAACCGGCCCGCGGTCGGGCATGATCGGGGCGGACGACGTCCCCTCGGCCATGCGCACCGCACCTCTCGCCCTCGTGGCCTCCCTGTCGTTCGTGCTGTCGCTCGCCGCCGCGCCCACGATGGCGTCGGCGGCCGGCGAGCGCCCGGCGCCGCCGTGGGCCACGGGCGAGAGCCGCGGCGATGACCTGCGCATCACGCTCATCACCTTCGGGCCCGGCTCCGACGTGGCGTCGTTGTTCGGCCACAGCGCGCTCTACGTCGAGGACACCGCCAAGCTCGAGGGCCGCGTCTACAACTACGGCATGTTCTCGTTCGATCGCACGCTGCTGGTGCGCTACGCGCTCGGCAAGCTCACCTTCTGGCTCGGCGAGAGCGGCATCGAGCGCACGCTGCGCATCTATCGCGCACAGGGCCGTGAGATCGTGGCGCAAGAGCTGGTGTTGCCGCCGGCCGAGCGCGCCGCCTTCGCCGCCTTCATGGCCTGGAACGCGCTGCCCGAGCACCGCGGCTACCTCTATGACCACTTCCTCGACAACTGCGCCACCCGTCCGCGAGACGTCATCGACCGCTTCACCGGCGGCGCCTTGCGCCGGGTCGCGGCGCAGCCGGCGAGCATGAGCCTGCGCGACCACGTGCGCCGCTACACGGTGACGCAGCCTGCCGTGCTGTTGCTGTTCGACTTCCTGTTGAACGCCGACGTGGAGCGGCCGATCACGGCGTGGGAGGAGGGCTTTTTGCCGGCAGAGCTGTCGGCCGACGTCGCCGCCGCGGGCATCGCCGGCCCACCGCGGCTGATCGCGTCCGCCGTCAATCGCCCGCCCATCGCCGACGCGCCGCCGCGGTCGGGGCTCGCGCTGTTCGCGCTCGGCACGCTGGTCGGGGGCATCGGCGTGGCACTGGCCGCGCTCAACCGCCGCGGTCGCGCGTGGCAGCGGCTGCTCGGCGTGCACCAGCTCGTCGTGGGCCTCACGCTCGGTATCCCCGGCCTCGTGCTCGCGCTCCTGTGGGCCATCACCGAGCACCGCGCCACCTACGCCAACGAGAACCTGCTGCTGGCGAACCCGCTGACGCTCGGCGTCGCGCTGGCTGGCGCGGCGCTGCTGTTCAAGGCGAGCGAGCGCGCCCTGTTCGTGCTTGAGGTGGCGTGGCTCTCCTTGGCCGCCACCTCGACCTTCGCACTCGTCGCCAAGGTGCTGCCGCTGTTCGACCAGGACAACGGTCCGCTGCTCGCGCTCTTGCTGCCCATCAACCTGAGTGGCGCGCTCGTGGCAGTACTGGTGCGGCGTTCGGTAGAACCCGTCGAGAACGCGCGGTGATCTCGCGGACGGGCCGGGAGCGAGCATGGGTCCGCCTCCGCGCCTTGCGGTCCGGACCTTCGTCGTAGTGCCGCTTCGCGCCGACACGATCGGCGAGTCTTCCGTGCGAGCTGCGTTGTGGTGTCCTGCCCGTTGGGCGCTACGGCGGACCCATGCTCGCCCCCGGCCCTTCTCGTGGGGCAGCGAGCGCGTTCTTTGGCACCCACCGACGTGCTACCAGCGTTTCGTCCGCGCCCCCACTGGCGCCCGACACTTCAGGGGCACTCCGCATGGTCATCACCCCAGCCGCGCCCACGCCCTCCCACGCGAGCGCGGGCCGACGCTTCCAGACTTTCCAGGAGGCGTCGAACTTCCTGTGGTCCATCGCGGACCTGCTGCGCGGGGAATTCAAGGCCTACGACTTCGGCAAGGTCATCCTGCCCTTCACCGTGCTGCGTCGCCTCGACTGCGTGCTGGCCGCCACCAAGGACCAGGTACTCGCCGAGGTGAAGAAGCTCAAGGGCGGGCGCACCAAGAACACCGACCTGATCCTGCAGGCCATCACCGGCGTGCGCTTCCACAACACGAGCAAGCTCGACTGCAAGCGCCTGCTCGACGATCCGAGCCACCTCGCCGAGAACATCAACGCCTATGTCAACGGCTTCTCCGCCGACGTGCGCGAGATCTTCGTCGAACGCTTCCAGCTCCCGGTCCACGTGGCCAAGCTCGACGAGGCGAACCTGCTCTACAAGGTGGTCAAGGAGTTCGTCGGTGTCGACCTGCACCCGAGCGCGATGCCGAACCACATGATGGGGCTCGTCTTCGAGGATCTGATCCGGCGCTTCGCCGAGCAGAGCAACGAGACCGCCGGCGAGCACTACACGCCCCGCGAGGTCATCCGCCTCATGGTCAACCTGCTCTTCGTCGAGGACGCGGACATCCTCGCCAAGAAGGGCGTGGTGCGAAAGCTCTACGACCCGGCCTGCGGCACCGGCGGCATGCTCTCGGTGGCGGAGGAGTACCTGTACGAGCTGAACAAGCACGCGCACCTCGAGGTCTACGGGCAGGAGCTGAACGACGAGAGCTACGCCATCTGCAAGGCCGACATGCTGGTGAAGGCCGAGAACCCGGGCCACATCGCGCGCGGCAACTCCTTCTCCGACGACGGCCACAAGGGCGAGCAGTTCGACTACCTGCTGTCGAACCCGCCCTTCGGCGTGGAGTGGAAGAAGGTGGTTGAGGTCGTCGAGACCGAGCACGAGACCATGGGCATGGCCGGTCGCTTCGGCGCCGGGCTGCCGCGCATCAACGACGGGTCGTTCCTGTTCTTGCAGCACATGATCAGCAAGATGAAGGCGCCGTCCGAGGGCGGCTCGCGCATCGCCATCGTCTTCAACGGCTCGCCGCTGTTCACGGGCGACGCGGGCTCGGGTGAGAGCGAGATCCGTCGCTGGATCATCGAGAACGACTGGCTCGAGGCCATCGTGGGCCTGCCCGACCAGCTCTTCTTCAACACCGGCATCTCCACCTACGTGTGGATCGTGACCAACCGCAAGGCGCCCGAGCGGCAGGGCAAGATCCAGCTCATCGACGCGACCGCGAAGTTCGCCAAGATGAGGAAGTCGCTCGGTAACAAGCGGCACTACCTCACCGAGGAGCACATCCGCGAGATCACCGAGGTCTACGGCGACTTCGTGGAGAACGACATCTCCAAGGTCTTCGCTGGTGATGACTTCGGCTACTGGAAGATCACGGTCGAGCGGCCCTTGCGCCTGGCCTTCACGCCCACGCCCGAGCGCGTCGCGCGCGTGAAGGAAGTGGCGGGATTCGCCAACCTCGCGCGGTCGAAGAAGAAGGGCGAGGCCGCGCGCGCCGAGGTCGAGGCCGGGCAGAAGTTGCAGACGGACATCCTCGCCGCGCTGGCGACGCTCGACGGCAGCAAGACGTGGAAGCGCCGCGCGGAGTTTGAGGGTGTGGTCGCGGCAGCGTTGAAACAGGCCGGCGTTAAGCTCCCGACCATGCTCTTTGACGCCGTGGTGGCGGCCATCGGCGAGCGCGACGAGACCGCCGAGGTCTGCACCGACGACAAGGGCAAGCCCGAGCCCGACCCCGAGCTGCGCGACACCGAGAACGTGCCGCTCACCGACGACATCCACGCCTACTTCAAGCGCGAGGTACTGCCGCACGTGCCGGATGCGTGGATCGACGAGAGCGTCACCAAGGGCGAGAGCAAGACCAAAAAGGGCTACGAGATCCCGTTCACGCGGCACTTCTACCGGTACACGCCGCTGCGTTCCCTCGACGTCATCGAGGCCGAGGTGCGCGAGCTCGAGGCTGAGATCCAGGGGATGCTTGGCGGGGTCGTTCGATGACCCCACGGCTCGGGTCGGCGCCCAGGCAGGCGGAGCTTCCTGCGGGATGGCAGCTTAAACGGTTGAAGCACGTTGTTCGGTGCCTTGATGGCAGGCGCGTACCGCTCAACACTCTCGAGCGCGGCGCAATGCAGGGGGACTACCCTTATTGGGGCGCCAACGCGATCGTCGATCACGTTGATCGATGGTTGTTTGACGAGGAACTGATCTTGCTCGGAGAGGACGGCGCGCCGTTCTTCGACAAGGACAAGCCGGTCGCGTTCCTGGTCAATGGAAAGATCTGGGTGAACAACCACACGCATGTGCTGCGACCAGCGCCCCACGTCGATGCCCGGTTCCTGGTTCATGTACTCAACGTCAACGACTACTCGGACTTCATTGAGGGCTCGACGCGCGACAAGCTCACACAGGGGAAGATGCGCGAGATTCCGGTCCCGCTCCCCGATCTTCCCGAGCAACGCGCCATCGCCGACTTCCTCGACAAGAAGACCGCCGCCATCGACGCCCTCATCGCCAAGAAGGAGCGGCTGCTCGCGCTGCTCGACGAGAAGCGGCAGGCGGTCATCACGCAGGCGGTGACGAAAGGGATCGGCCCGCCGGTGCCGATGAAGGATTCGGGCGTTGAATGGCTCGAGAGCGTGCCAGCGCACTGGTGCGTCGAGCGGACGAAGGCGCTCTTCTCCGAACGACAAGGCCGTTCGACGACGGGTGACGAAGAGATGCTCACGGTCTCGCACCTAACTGGCGTCACGCCCCGAAGCGAGAAGACGGTCTACATGACCGAGGCAGAAACGACGGAGGGCTACAAGCTCGTCAAGAAGAACGACCTCGCTGTGAATACGATGTGGGCTTGGATGGGGGCTTTGGGGGTCGCGCCCTGCGACGGCATCGTGAGCCCGGCCTACAACGTGTACGTGCCGCGCGATCCGCGTGGCGTCCGGTTCCATGACCTGCTCGTGCGGACGCCTGCCTTCGTCGCGGAGATCAACCGTTGGTCGAAGGGCATTTGGAAATCCCGGTTGCGGCTCTACCCCACGGAGTTCTTTCAGCTCATGTTGCCCGTTCCGCCGCCAGCTGAGCGCGAGCGAATCGTCGCGCATGTTGCCTCCTCGACCGCTGCGGATCGGAGACTCGCCGACGTGGCGCTACGGTCTATCGAACTGCTGCGTGAGTACCGCCAAGCCCTCATCACCGCCGCCGTCACCGGCCAGCTCGACGTGCGATCCAAACAGGCGCGCGCGATGGAGCCGGCCGCATGACGTTCTCGTCGAGCCTCGCGTTCCTCGACCACCTCATGCGGGAAGAACCGCTGGACGAAGCGGCGCTCACTGCGTTCCTGGCGACCAGCACGAGCGACGAGGGCCTTCACCTGGACTTCAAGAGCGGGCTGCTGTTCGACCTCACGCCCGCGAACGAGAAGAAGAGGCGGGCGCTGGAGAGCGACCACGACCGGCGCGAGCGGTTCCGGTTCGTCATGCGCCAGTACGTCACGGCCTTCGCCAATTCCGAGGGCGGCGTGCTGGCCATCGGCGTGAAGGACCAGACCCGCGACGAGAAGCGCGCGAAGGCCCCCAAGGTGCTGGAGCCCATCACCGGCGCGCACGAGGAGGTGACGGGCGACCTCAGGGAGTGGGCGTCCCGGAGCGTCTCCGACCTGATTGGTAGCCTCGGCGTTCCACCTCGCTTCCTGGCGATGGAGGTCACTGGCGGCAAGGTGCTCCTCGTGGCGGTGCCGCGGTCGCCGTCGCTCGTGCCGGTCGTCAAGGAAGGCAAGCAGACCTACTACTTCCGCGTCGAGGACGAGGCGCGCGAGGTTTACCCGCACCTCGTCTCGGATCTCGTGCTCGGCCGCCGCAGGCAGCCCAGGCTCTCCGTCTCGAACCACCGGTGCTCGCTGCAGGTCGCCGGACAGGCCCTGCGCCTGACGATAGAGGTCGAGATCGAAAACGACTCGCTCGTTCGCGCGCGCGATGTTCGACTCGGGCTGGTTGCTTTCAGGCAGGTACAGGAGGAGCACGATTCGCTCGTGCCCGCGCTTCGCCAACGAATCGACGCGCCGGTTGCGCCGGAGGGACAAGCCTTGAGTGTGAGCTGGCTTCGTCCTGGAGGCGGCAGCTCCACCGACCTGCCAGCGTTGCGGAGCGTTGTATTCGAGGGGACAACCATCGACTTGCCCTTGAATGCGCGCGCAGCCTCGCTGGCGCTGGTCGTCCTCTCTGACGACGCGGAGCCGAGCCTCGTGCAAGTGGATGCGGCGATCGAACGTACAGCGTGGGATGAGCAATGCAGCTCCCCTGGCTCGGTCAGCCTGACCTTTGTCCCTGCGGCCATGCGCCGGCCCCGCGTTGGTCTCGACCTCGCAGACGAGTCGCAGCCGTGACCGCCACCCTCGACCTAGCCCGCATCGCCAAGGGCCCAGAGGGCCAGTACCTCGAGCGCAAGAGCCTCCTCGACGGCGAGCCGGGCGCCAAGCGACCGCGCGACCGCGCGACTGTGAGGCAGGAGATCGCCGAGGTGGTCGCCGCCTTCGCCAACACCGACGGCGGCACGCTCCTGCTCGGCATCGAGGACGACGGCACCGTCACCGGCCACGCCTACCCGGACGACGCCGTGAACGACATGCTGCTCGTGCCCGAGCGCCGCTTGCAGCCGCCCGGCCACGCCGGCCGCGTCGAGCAGCTCGACGGCAAGCCGGTGCTGGTCTTCGACGTCGGTATCGCCGCCAGCGCCGTCATGGTCACCGGCAACGGCTACCCGGTGCGGCAGGGCGATGCTTGCGTGAAGATGGCCGCCGATCGGATCAACGCCTGGAAGCAGGCCGGGCTGGTGGAGAGCTGGGAGGCGCGCAGCTCCGCGCTCTCCCTCGGCGACCTCGATCCGAAGCTGCTCGCGCTCGTGGACATCGTCACCTGCGAGCACTCCGACGACATCGCCGACTACCTCTTGCGCCGACGCCTCGCCGACGAGCGCGCCGGCCAGCTCGTGCTTCGGCGCGCCGCCGAGCTGTTGTTCGCGCGCGCGCCGGAGAAGATCGATCACCCAAACGCCTGCGTGCGCATCTTCCGCGTGATGGGCACCGAGCGGAAGACCGGCGCCCTGCACAACGTCGAGGATCTGCCGCGCATCGAGGGCGCCATCCCCCACGTGCTCCAGGCGACCTTCGCCACCATTGACCCGCTGCTGCGTCGGCCCAAGCGCCTGCGCGGCACCACCTTCGAGGACGCGCCCGAGTACCCGACCTTCGCCTGGCGCGAGGCCATCGTGAACGCGGTGGCGCACCGCGACTACGCGATCCAAGGGCGCGGCGTGGAGGTCTGGCTGTTCGACGACCGCATGGAGATCGAGAGCCCCGGTGGCGTCGTCGACGCGGTCTCGCTCGAAGACCTGCGCGGCGGCCGCCGCGCGCATGCCAGCCGCAACCCCCGCCTGTCGCGCGTGCTCGTCGACCTCGGCTACATGCGCGAGCAGGGCGAGGGCATCCCGCGCATGTTCGGCGAGATGACCGCGCAGTTCCTGCCGCCGCCGACGGTCGAGGGCGCAGGCAAGACCTTCAAGGTCACGCTGCGCAACACGCCGAACATCACGCCGCAGACGGCGGAGTGGCTCGGCAACATCGCCAAGGAGGGGCTCAGCGAGCCGCAGGTCCGCGCGCTCGTGCTGGCGCTGCAACACGGCTCGGTCAGCAACGCCGAGCTGCGCGACGCCACCGGCCTCGAGACCCTGACCGCCAGCAAGGCGCTGCGCGACCTGCGCGACCGCGGCCTGCTCGCGATGAGGGACTCGGGTTCGCTCACCTCCTACGTCCTGACCCAGGTCGCGCGGGGGGCGGTCGAAAGAACGGGGGGGCTCGAACCGGATACGGGGGGGCTCGGACCGGATACGGGGGGGCTCGGAACGGATGCGGGGGGGCTCGAGCCGGATGCGGGTGACCTCGGCCTACCGGCCGATCTGGCAAGGCGCGCCGCGGACCTCTCACCAAAGGCGCGAACGCCGGCCATCCGCCAGCTCATCCGTGAGCTGTGCGCGGTGAGGCCGCTCACGGCGCGCCAGCTCGCCACCCTGCTGCGGCGGCGCAAGGTGCGGCACCTGGCGGAAGAGCACTTGGCGCCCATGGTGGACGAGGGCCTGCTGGAGCGAACCATCCCTGAGAACCCGACCGATCCGCGGCAGGCGTTCCGCACGCCGGCCACGGCTCAGCAGAGGAAGGGGGAGTAGTGCTCAAGGAAGCGAACTTCGAGGCGGCGATCGTCAACGACCTCGTCGCCGCCGGCTACCGCGAGGGCGACGCCGCCGGCTTCGACGCCGCACGCGGCCTCTTCCCCGACGACCTCTACGCCTTCCTCGAGAGATCCCAGCCAAAGGAATGGGCCGCGCTCGACAAGGCCCTCGGCAACAACCGCCAGCCCCAGGTGTTGCACGACCTCGTCAAGGACCTCGACTACAAGGGCGCGCTCGAGGTGCTGCGCCACGGCTTCAAGGTCCACGGCGTCACGCTGCGCCTCGCCTTCTTCAAGCCCTCGCACAGCCTCAACCCCGAGACCGCGCTGCGCTACGCGCAGAACAACCTCACCGTCACGCGACAGGTCCACTTCGACCCAAACGGCAACGACAGCGTCGACCTGGTCATCGGCCTCAACGGCCTGCCGGTGGCGACGCTCGAGCTGAAGAACGCGCTCACCGGGCAGACCGCCGACCACGCGCGCAAGCAGTACCAGAAGCGCGATCCGACGTTGCCGCTCTTTCGCTGGCAGAAGCGTGCGCTGGTCCACTTCGCCGTCGACACCGACGTCGTGTGGATGACCACCAAGCTCGCCGGTGGCGCCACGACCTTCCTGCCGTTCAACCGCGGCAACGACGGCGGCGCCGGCAACCCGAGCACGACGGACGGCAGCTACCGGGTCGCCTACCTGTGGCGCGAGGTGCTCGCGTTCGACTCGCTGCTCGACATCCTCGCGCGCTTCGTCGCGCTCTTGACCGAGAGCAAGATCGTGGGCGGCAAGAAGGAGGAGTCGAAGAACCTCTTGTTCCCGCGCTTCCACCAGCTCGACGCCGTGCGCAAGCTCGAGGCCGCCGCGCGCGCCGAAGGGCCGGGCAAGCACTACTTGATCCAGCACTCCGCCGGCTCGGGCAAGAGCAACACCATCGCGTGGACCGCGCACCGGCTCGCCGTGTTGCACGACGCGCAGGACAGAAAGGTCTTCGACTCCGTCATCGTCGTCACCGACCGCCGCGTACTCGACCGGCAACTGCAGGGCACCATCGCGCAGCTCGAGCACAAGAGCGGCTTCGTGCAGAAGATCGACGAGGACAGCAAACAGCTCGCGGCCGCGCTCGAGAGCGGCACGCCCGTCATCGTCACCACGCTGCAGAAGTTCCCCTTCGTCACCGAGAAGCTCGCCGGCCTGCCCGACCGCAGCTACGCCGTCATCGTCGACGAGGCGCACAGCTCCCAGACCGGCGAAGCCGCGCGCTCCTTGCGCGAGGCGCTCGCCACCAAGAAGGACAAGGAGGGCGCGAAGGCCGCGCCGCCTGCGAGCGCTCAAGCCGCGCCCACCGACCCCGACGCCGAAGAGCCCGACGAGCCCACCGTCGAGGACGAGATCGTGCGCGTCATCCAGTCTCGCGGTCGACAGGCCAACGTCAGCTTCTTCGCCTTCACGGCGACCCCGAAGTTCAAGACGCTGGAGGTCTTCGGCCGCATCCCGCCCGGCGCCACCGCAACGGCGGAGCGGAAGCCGGAGCCCTTCCACCTCTACACCATGCGCCAAGCCATCGAGGAGGGCTTCATCCTCGACGTGCTCGAGAACTTCACGAGCTACGCGACCTACTACAAGCTGGTTTCCGCCAAGGAGAAGGATCGCGTCGTCAAGAAGCGCGAGGCGCAGAAGGCGCTGGCCGCGTACATGGCGCTGCACCCGCACAACATCGCGCAGAAGGTCCGCGTCATCGCCGACCACTTCCGCTGGAACATCCGCCAGCGGCTCGGCGGCAAGGCCAAGGCGATGGTGGTGACGAGGTCACGCCTGCACGCCGTCCGCTACAAGCTCGCCTTCGACGCCTACCTGAAGGAGTCGAAGATAGAGGACATGCGCGCGCTGGTCGCCTTCTCTGGCACGGTCTTCGAGCCCGACCTTGGCGCGTCGTTCACCGAGGTCGGCATGAACGTCGACGCCGCTGGCAAGAACATCTCAGAGGCCGAGCTGCCCGCCAAATTCGGCTCCGACGAGTTCCAGGTGCTGCTGGTCGCCAACAAGTTCCAGACAGGCTTCGACCAGCCGCTGCTGGTGGCGATGTACGTCGATCGCCGGCTCTCTGGCGTGCAGGCGGTGCAGACGCTGTCGCGCCTCAACCGCACCTGCCCGGGCAAGGACGCGGTCTTCGTGCTCGACTTCGTCAACAAGCCGCACGAGATCCAGGCCGCCTTCCAGCCCTTCTACAACGCCACCACCATCGAGGAGGGCATCGACCCCAAGCGCCTCGACGAACTCGCGCACGATCTCGACCAGGGCGCGGTGTGGACCACGGAGTTGCTCGAGGGCTTCGCCAAGGTCTTCTACAAGCCGAAGGCCAAGCTCAACGACACCGAGCACGCCGAGGTGCTCGCCTTCCTCGACCCTGCGGTCGCGGCCTTCACCGAGCTCGACGAGGACGCGCGCGACGCCTGGAAGGGCAAGCTCGGCGCGTTCGTGCGGCTCTACGCCTTCGTGTCCCAGACCATGACCTACGCCGATCGTGACCTCGAGATCCGCTACTCGTTCGGCCGCCTGCTCCAAAAGAAGCTCCCGCGGACCAAGGGAGACCCCATCCACCTCGACGGCGAGGTCGACCTGCACAGCTACCGGCTCGCCCACGTCGGCGACACCGCCATCAAGCTCAAGGCCGACGAGAAGGGCATGCTCGCCGGCCCAACGGACACCGGCACCCGCGGCGAGAAGGACGTGGAGGTCGCGCTCTCGACCATCATCGACCTGTTCAACAAGCGCTTCGGCACCGACTTCAACGAGGGCGACCGCCTCGGCCTCGAGCAGATCGTGGCCGACAGCAAGGCGGATGAGAGCGTCATCCAGAAGGCCAAGGCCAACGCCTTCCCCGACTTCTTGCTCGGCGTGAAGGAGAAGCTGTTGATGCTCCTCGTGCAGCG
Organism: Deltaproteobacteria bacterium; assembly: GCA_016177705.1. Classification (GTDB taxonomy): domain Bacteria; phylum Myxococcota; class UBA727; order UBA727; family VGSZ01; genus JACOUT01. Next base: position 281,569 of record JACOUT010000003.1, on the reverse strand, counting down.
CCGCGACCGCAACGAGAAGATGGTCTCCCAGGTGCTCGACGACGACGACTTCCAGCGCGCGGTCCTTGGCTACCTCGCACAGCGGATCTTCGAGGACGCGCGCGGGTGAGCGTGCGACCCCACGCGCAGGGCCGAGGGTGAGGGCGGGTCCGCCGAAGCGCCCAACGGGCAGGACACCACAGCGCCTCATGCACGACCGACCCGCCGATCGTGTCGGCGCGAAGCGGCACTTCGACCAGGGTCCGGACCGCAGGGCCGCGTAGGCGGACCCACCCTCACCCTCGGCCCGTCCCACGAGGACACCACCTCCTCCGAAGAGCTCCGCCCGCGCCGTTCGGTCGAACCCCCGGCGCCCTGATCGACGCCGAGGCGGCACCCCGCAGCCGGGGCTTGTCTTCCATCCGGCAGATCGAGGACGCTCCCGGGTCCCGTGCAGCAGTTCCTCGAGGCCGTGCTGGCCCTCCCGACGGTGGTGTACGCGGCGCTGGTCGCCGCCAGCCTCGGCTATTGGGCGCTGGTCATCGTCGGCGCCGCCGACCTGAACCCCTTCGACGGCGCCGAGGGCGCGGTCAAGGGTGCCGTCGAGGGCGCGGTCAAGGGCGCGGTCGAGGGCGCGGTCAAGGGCGGCGCCGAGGCGGTCAAGGCGCTCGCCGGCGACGGCGGCGACGCGGCGGGCGCGGTCAAGGGCGCGTCCGCGCTCGGCGAGGTGCTCGCCTTCCTGGGCCTGCGCCAGGTGCCCATCACCATCTCCTTCTCGCTGTTCTCGCTGCTCGGCTTCACGCTCTCGTACTTCACGCGCTTCCTGCTCGACCCGCACCTCCCCGGGGTGCTGTCGGCGCTGGCCGCGCTCGGCGCCTCGGCGGTCGGCGGCCTGGCGCTCACCGGCGTCGTCACGCGCCCGCTCGCCCAGCTGTTCGAGGACAAGGCGCCCGCGGGCGGTCAGGCGCACGTCGGGCGCGCAGCCATCGTCACCATCGAGGTCGATGAGCGCGGCGGCCAGATCGAGATCGCCGCCGACAACGTCATCCTGAGCGCGCGCGCCGCGCCCGGCGCGCAGCTCGCGCGCGGCGAGGAGATCGTCATCCTCGAGATGGACGAGCACGGCGTGGCGCTGGTCGAGCCGCTGCGCGTGCTGGTGCCGCGCGACCAGGACGCCTTCGCCCGCGCCGCGCGCGTGGAGCACGAACCCACCACCGTCGGCGCCGACACGGTCGCCGCCGAGCAGAAGAAGAGCTGAGGAGTGAGCATGAACCCGGCAGTCATCATCCCCATCCTGGTCGTCGTCGGCGCCTTCTTCATCTTCGTGCTCGGCGCCGCCGTCATGGTCAAGCGCTTCTACCTGAAGGTCTCGCCCGGGCAGGCGCTGATCAACAACAAGACCGGCGACACCATCGCGGTCAGCTTCACCGGCGGCCTGGTGCTGCCCATCGTGCATCGCGCCGAGATCATGGACACCTCGGTCAAGCTGATCGAGATCGAGCGGCGCGGCAAAGAGGGGCTGATCTGCAAGGACAACGTGCGCGCCGACGTCAAGGTCGCGTTCTTCGTGCAGGTGGGTCACGACGCCGAGAGCGTCAAGCGTGTGGCCAGTCGCATCGGCTGCGCGCGCGCCAGCCACGTCGAGACCCTGCACCAGTTGTTCCAGGCCAAGTTCTCCGAGGCGCTCAAGACCGTCGGCTACCAGATGAACTTCCTGCAGCTCTACACGGACCGCAGCCACTTCCGAAAGCAGATCCAGGAGCAGATCGGTACCGACCTCGAGGGCTACCAGCTCACCGACGTGGTCATCGACTTCCTCGAGCAGACCTCGCTCGAGGCGCTCGACCCCGAGAACATGCTCGACGCCGAGGGCATCCGCGCCATCACCAAGATCACCAAGGACAAAGAGGTGGAGACCAACCGGCTGCGCAACGAGGCGCAGATGCAGATCGAGCAGCAGAACACCGCGGCGCAGGAGGTCATCACCAAACAGGACGCGATGCGGAAGACCGTCATCGCCGCGCGCGAGCGCGAGGCCGTGGTGGCGCAGGCGCGTGAGCAGGCAGATGCGCAGAAGGAGGTGGCCGAGCAGCGCCTCAAGATGGAGAACGCGCGCATCAAGACCGAGGAGGAGCTGCAGATCGCCCAGCAGAACATGCAGCGGCAGGTCGAGGTGGCGCAGAAGAACCGCGAGCGCGTGGTCGGCATCGAGACCGAGCGCGTCGCCAAGGACCGCCACCTCGAGGCCATCGCGCGCGAGCGCGAGGTGGAGCTGTCGCGCATCGAGAAGGAGAAGCTGCTCGAGGTGCAGAGGAAGGAGATCGCCGACGTGGTGCGCACGCGCGTGGCGGTCGAGCGCGGCGTCGCCGAGGAGGAGGAGCGCATCAAGGCGGTGCGCGTCGTCGAGGAGGCCAAGCGCATGCGCGACGCCACGCTGATCGGCGCCGAGACCGAGGCGCAGCAGAAGCTGGTCAAGGACATCAAGGCCGCCGAGGCCGCCGAGAAGTCGGCGGGCCACTATGCCAAGCAGAAGCTGGTCAACGCCGACGCCGACCTCGAAGCCGCCGATCGTGAGGCGCGCGCCACGGTGCGCCGCGCCGAGGGCACACAGGCCGCTGCGGCCGCCGCCGGGCTCGCCGAGGTCAAGGTGCGTGAGGCCGACGCCGTCGTCGCTGAGAAGCGCGGCCTGATCGACGCCAAGGTCACCAAGGAGCAGGGCATGGCCGCGGCGGCCGTGCAGGAGGCCGAGGCCAACGCCTCGTGGAAGAAGCTCGAGGCCGCTGCCAAGGGCGAGGAGGCGCGTGGCCTGGCGCTCGCCAAGGCCAAGCAGGCCGACGCCGACGCCGAGCAGAAGCTGCTCGAGGCGCAGGCCAAGGGCCGGGAGGCGCACGCCGCGGCGGTCGAGAAGCTCGGCCTCGCCGAGGCGGTCTCGATCCGCGAGAAGGGCCACGCCGAGGCGGACGCGACGCAGAACAAGATGCTGGCCGAGGCCGACGGCATCGCCAAGAAGATGACGGCGATGAAGGCCATGGAGGGCACGGCACGCGAGCACGAGGAGTTTCGCCTGCGCCTCGAGAACGAGCGTGTCATCCGGCTGCAAGGGCTCGAGATCCAGGCCAAGATCGCGGCCGAGCAGAGCCGCGTGCTCGGTGAGGCCTTCAAGAACGCCAAGATCGACATCGTCGGCGGCGACGGGCAGTTCTTCGATCGCTTCGTCAACGCCGTCACCCTGGGCAAGTCGATCGACGCGGTGGTGCAGAAGAGCGACACCGCATCGGCCATCGCCGAGGAGTACCTGAACGGCGGACGCAGCCTGCCGGCCGACCTCAAGGACGTGCTGACGCGGCCGTCGCTCGACGCCGGCGAGCTGAAGGACCTGTCGGTAGCGGCGCTGCTCGCCAAGCTGGTGAGCGCGCGCGGCGGCGCCGAGAAGAAGAAGCTCGAGGCGCTCATGGCCAAGGCCGACGAGCTCGGGCTCAAATAGCGCACGCCGGCTGGCGTCGAGTCAGCCGAACAGGTGGGGCAACTGCGCGACCACGTAGGAGATCAAGAGGCCCCAGCAGATCGCGCTCAGCGCCATCGCCGGCCAGAGCTTGCGCTTCTTCGGTCGAAACGACGCCGCCAGCGCCGCGCCGCCGATGGGCGAGAACAAGACCGGCGTCAAGAACGCGACGCCGAGCACACCGCCACGACGCCACAGCTTGACGGCGCGACGCGTGCGCTTGGAGAAGCGCCGCGGCGGTCCGCGCAGGCGCAGCAGCACCGTGCGCAGCGCGTCGCCGAACAACGACACCAGCACCACCGTCGTCATCATGCCGGCGGCGCTGGCGAGGCCCGTCTGCCACCAGGGCAGGCCGAACGCCGCGCCGGCCAACGGACCGCCGATGAACTTGAGGGTGCTCGCGAGCGCGACCGCGGTCAGGCGAGCGAGCATGCGTGACCTCGGTCAGCGATAGCGGAGGCGGAAGTTCTCGGACGAGCCCGCCACCTCGAGCTCGAGCGGCTCGCAGGTCCAGGAGGCCTCGCGCCACAGCTCACCGGCTTGGTCGCGCGCCGCGCGCGTCAGCAGGATCTCGGTGGCCTTGGCGGTGTCCTCGCCGAGCTTGGAGGCGGCGTTCACCTGCTGACCGAACACGTCGTGATCGCCGATGCGCAGGATGTCGCCGTAGCCGATGCCGACGCAAAGCAACACCTGCGTCTCTGGGGGGCGATGGCGGTTCGCCTCGTCGAGCGCGCGCTGCATGTCGACCGCGCAGCGCAGCGCGGATGCGGTGCGGCGGAAGATGACCAGCAAGCTGTCGGCCTCGGTCTTGATCAAGATGCCGTCGTGGCGCGCCAGGATCGGGTCGAGCAGTTGCTTGTGCTCGTAGATGATCTGCAGGAAGTGCAGGATGCCGAACGCCTCGACCTGGCGCGAGAAGCCCGATAGGTCGGTGAACATGACGGCCCAGGGCTCGCCGAACAGGTCCCAGATGCGGCGGTCGATGGCCGAGACGTCGGCGCCCGGCTGTGCGCGCTCACCGATCAGGCGCCAGAGGCGCTGCTCGCTGGTCTTGAGCAGGTCGTCGCTCACCCCGTGGACGCTACCGTGTCTGTGTGCCGGAGTTGCAATTGGCGGCGCGGCAAAAAAACGGGCGCGCACCAGGCGCGCCCACGAACGTCGGTGCAAGGCCGCGGTCAGCCGCCCGATGAGCCTTCGTCGTCGTCCCAGCGCTCGCTGAGCGGCTCCTCGGTGGTCGGATCTTCCTCGATCGAGCGGCCCAGCAGCTCCGCGAGGCTGAGCGTTACCGTGGTGGCGGCGAGGTCGTTCTTGCTGCGTTCCACTGCGTTGGTCGCGGTCATCGTGCGCGGTCTCCCGTCTCGAGTCACGCCTACCTTCCAGCAATCACCGCGCCAGCCAATCGGTCTGTCGGTTCCGTTTCCACCCCACCGGCGCTCCGGCGCGTCCGATCGCGGCGGCGATCGGATGGCGGCTTCCCGACAACGCGGTGCGCAAGCCGAATTCACACGGTTTCAACACGGCTTCCGGGCGTACCAGGCGCGTCACGGCCGACGCGCCGGCGCTTCTGCTGCGCACCTGGATCACCGCACTGCGTAGTGCGCTACGCGGAAACAGCGATCGCGTGAGCCGCGCGAACCGGGCGCCCGGCACCTGGCCCATGCCGTCGTCCTGACGAGCCGGAACGCTACGCTCCGGGCGGTGCATACGCGCATCTTCAGCTTGGCGAACGCGCTCACCCTGATCCGCGTCCCGCTCGCCGGCGTGCTGTGGTTGGCCCCGGGCGAGCCCTGGTTCCTGCTGGTGATCATGGTGGCCGCGGCGCTCTCCGACGTCGTCGACGGCGCGCTGGCGCGGCGCATCGATCCCTCGGTGCGCCACGACCCGCACAACCCGGGCGCCTGGCTCGATCCGCTGTGCGACAAGATCTTCGTCGCCTCGCTGGTGGCGCTCGTCGTGGTGCATCACACGCCGTCGCCCGGCCTCGCGCTGCTCGTGCTGGTGCGCGAGGCGCTGCTGCTGCCGCTCTTGGTCGCCTGGGCGGTGTGGTGGCGGCCGCAGGGCCGGCGCGTCGACTTCCGCGCGGTGTGGGCCGGCAAGCTCACCACCGTGCTGCAGTTCGCGGCGGTGGGCGCCATGCTGTTCCTGCCGGGGGCGCTCGAGGTGCTGGCGCCGCTCGCCGCGGTCTTCGGCGCGCTCTCGGTGGCGCTGGTCGTGCGTCGCGGCCTGCGCGCCGCGCGCTCAGGCGCTGCGTGAGCGCAACAGCAGGCCCGCGATCGGCGTGGCGCCGAGCACGCCCGCCGCGATCAAGAGCGTCGACAGCGACATCCCCTGTGCCAAGAGCGGCCCGATGGCGCTCGGCACCGCCGAGGAGACGACGTAGGTGACGGCGAACATGGTGCCGAGGATCATGCCGAGCGCACCCGGTGTCTGACCCGGCAACTGCTGCACCGTGGTGATGAGCGGCGACACCGGCAGGAACATGCCGAGGCCCGCGAGCGCGAAGGCGAGCGCGCGCAGACCGTCGGTGGGGGCGAGCACGCCGCCGGCCACCGCGAGCGGCAAGAGCAGCGAGGCGACCACGAGGTAGGGCTTGGGCGAGCGCCAGACGCGCGCGAGCAGGAAGCCCGCGCCGAGCGAGGCCGGCATGCCCCAGAGGTTGAGCCAGACGAGCCAGCGCATAGCGGTGGCGCGCGGCAGCGCGAAGGCCGCCTCGAGGTGCTGGCCGAGGAAGGTGTTGAGCACGAGGTAGAGCGCGAGCGGACCGGAGAACGCCAGCGCCAGGATCCAGGTCTCGCGCAGCTTGAGCGTGCGCGCGTAGGCCGCAAGCGTGTCACCGATCGGCGCGGGCGCGGGCGGCGCGCCGAAGGGCCCGACGCTCGCCGTGAGCAACAGGCAGAGCGCGGCGCCCAAGGTGCCCACCGACACCGCCCACTGCCAGCCGATCATCGAGGCGAGCGGCAGCGTGACTGCCAGCGCCACCACCACGCCGAGGTTGACCGCGATGCCGTTGGCCGCGTTCGCCACCGGCCGCCACGACGAGGGCAGCACCGCAAGCCCCGCGGGCCCGAGCAGGGTCACCCACACGGCGCCGCCGACGCCGAGCACGAAGCGCGCGGCGACCAGCGCGCCCCAGGTGGGCAGGAAGGGCGCGGCCCCCGCGACCACGACGAGCGCGCCGGCGAGCAGCAGCGTGCGACGCAGGCCGAGGCGCGCCGCCACCACGCCCGCGAGGATGGGTACGACGCTCTTGGCCATGGAGATGACGGTGATGAGCAAGGCGCCGCTCGCGCGCTCGACGCCGAAGGCGCCGGTAATCTCCGGCATGACGGGGACGAAGCCCATCCAGGTGAGGCCGAAGCAGGCATAGAAGAGCGGCAGCGACAGCAGCACCACGAGCGCGCGCCCGCGCTCCCCCAGGCGCGCGCCCGGCAGCGCTGCGGTGGCGACGGCGACGCTCACGCGACACCGCCGATCTTGTGCTGCTCCATCCACGCGATCAGCGCGGGCCACAGGCGCTTGCGCCCGAGCCCGCCCACCACGACGCCGATGTGCCCACCCGGCAGCACCTCGACCTTGCACGCGGGGTTGGTGAAGCGCTTGGCGACGTCGGTGGCGGAGGCGGGGGGCACGATGTGGTCCTCGGCCGCGGCGATGGTGAACACTGGTACGCGCACGCGGTCGAGCGAGACCGCGCCGCCCTCGAAGCACAGCTCGCCCTTGGCGAGCGCGTCCTTGCGATAGAGCTTTCCGACCAGGTCGACGAAGAAGCGGTCGGGGATCGACACGTTGTCGTTGATCCAGGTCTCGAGGCAGCGGAAGGTCTCGAGGAACGAGTCGAGCTCGCCCGCGGGCTTGTCGAGCGCCTGGAACAGGCGCAGCGCCTTGGCGGGTTGGCCCATCGGCTTCAAGATCTGGAAGGCGGGCTGCGTGAGCCAGGGCGGCACGTGGCCGAGGGCCGCGGCCACCGCCTCGGCGTCGAAGAAGGGCGCGCGCGTCCACTTCGAGAGCAGCCCGTCGTCGTGAAACGACAGCGGCGCCGTCAGGTTGATCAGCGTCTTGATGCGCGCGTCGTTGGTGGCGGCGAGCGCGGTGGCCATGGTGCCGCCCAGGCAATGCCCGAGCAGGTGGAGCTGGTCGGTCTTGGCGTCAGCGCAGGCAGCATCGAGCAAGCGCGACAGGCGCAGCACGAAGCCCTCGAAGGAGACGCCGCGCTCCGCGACGCCGGGCTCGCCCCAGTCGACGCCGTAGACCCTGTGGCCGGCCTTGCGCAGCGCCTCGACGACGGAGATGCCCTCCTTCAAATCGAGCACGTACAGGCGGTTGATCAGGCTCGGGCACAGCACGATCGGATCGCGCGGCGCGACGCCCGGCATGGGGTCGTAGCGCAACAAACGCGCAGCGCCTTCATTCACGAGCACGACGGCGGGCGAGGGCGCCACCGGCACCGGCGTCTTCTCGAGGGTGAGGCGCGCGAGCGTCATGGCGCCGTTCATGCGCGCGAGCGCCTGGGGGATGGCGGTGAAGGCGCCGGCGCGCCGCAACAGCTCGGAGGGGCCGAAGGTGCTCACTTCTGCCTCCGCTCGTCGGTGTGCTGCTCGGTGCGGCGCGAGGCGCCGCGCAGCAAGGCTGCGACGCGCATGGCGAGCGACATGGTGACCGACAGCGGCGCCAACACGATGGTCGAGGACAAGAGGCGCTCGGCCAACCGGTTCGCCGGGCCCTCGAGCAGGCCGATGCCGCGGTCGAGCAGCTCGTCGGGGAGCGGGGGCTTGGGCTTCGCGTCACTCATGGTTCTTCCTCGGGTCGTTCGGGGTCACAGGGAAAGCCGCCACACCGCGGCGGCATGGGAGAAGTCATCGGGCAGTTCGTCGGTGAGCGGTACGGCGGGCGAGCTGATGCGCGCCACCTCGCCGAGGCACTCGTTGACGAAGACGTGCGTCACCTGCTGCACGGCGATGCCGGCGACCGGCAGGCGAGACAGGCGGATGGTGACGCGCAGCGCGTCGTCGAGGATGAGGTCGGGCAAGAGCACCTGGCCGTGCGCGCTCACGCTCACCTGCGTGGTGTCCTCGAAGGCGACCGGCACGCCCAAGAGCTCGCCACCGAGGACGCGCGACACCGTCGTCGCCTCGGCGCCCACCTCGAGTGGGAAGGGATAGAGCGTCACCGGCTGGTCGTAGACGAGCAGGGTGCGGCCGCTCGCGGTTTCTTCCTCGGCGGAGGCGGAGCCGTGGAGCTTGACGCCGTCCTCGTCGACGGCGAGCGGGCCGAGCAGCGCGTTGCCCGGCTCGAGCGGGCCGGCCACGTCGGCGTCGGGGAAGCGGTCGGCGAACCACTGACCGCTCAGCTCCTCGAGGGTCAGCAGGCCGACGGGCTCCTCCTCGGGATCGGGGCGCGACAGATCCCAGACGCGGGCACTGCCACGGCCGGGCTCGCCCACGACGTCAACGTCGCGCTCGAGGCCCACGCGCACGCGCGCGGTGGCGCCGACGACGAAGGGCAGCTCGTGCTGCTCGACGCGCCCGTCCTGGTTCGGCTTGCACGCGGGCAGCGCGACCGGCTGGTAGAGCTGCTCCTCGGGGGCGGGCGCGGGCAGGCAGCCGAGCGCCGCCGCGACGGCGAGCGCGGCGACGACGAGGGCAGGCACGCGTTCACAACACATGACCAACCCTCACGATCACGAGGTGGGCGGGCGCGGGCGCGGGCCCGCCGCGCGCGCCCAGGCCGCCGAGCGGCAACAAGGAGCCCGCGTCCACGCGCAGCGACGCGCCGCCGAGCGTGGCCTCGGCGCCGACGTCGAGCTCGACGCCGAGCGGCGCCACCCCGCCGGGCGCGCTCTCGGCCACGATGGCCTGCGAATAGATGAGCGCGCTCTCGAGGCGCAGCCAGGCGAGCGGCGCGCCCTCGACGTGCGCGCGCGCGTAGGCCGCCTCCGAGACGCCGCCGAGCAGGGTGCGCCACAAGATGAGGTCGATGCGGTGCAGCGGGTGCAGGCGCGCGGCATCGAAGCGGTCGTCGCCGCCGCGCTTCAGCTCCACCTGGGGGCCAAAGACGTCGCCGGGCTGCGCGCCGGTGAACGCGGTCGGCGTGACGTCGGGGAAGCCGGTGGCGGGATCGGCGGAGGCGGCGCCCAGCTCGAGCTGCACGAGGAGCGCGTCGCTCGGGTGGACCTGCTCGTCGTCGAGCAGGCGCGCCTCGCCGACGAGCGCGAAGGCGGCGGGGTTGCCGCGCAGCGTGCGGCGCACCGTGACACCCGGCCAGGGCGAGGGGTTGTCGATCGACAGATCCGAGACGAAGGCCTCGCCCTCGAGACGAAAGCGGCCGACGACGCCGCGCGCCCACAGGTCGGCGACCGCAAGGTGCGCGTCCCTGCGCACGGCGCTCGCATCGCGCGTCCAGTCGAGCGTGACCCACGGGCCGGGCGCGTCCTGCTGCTGCCACTCGAGCGCGAGCGCCAGGCCGGCGTCGAAGAGCGGGCGGCCCGCGTTCCGGTAGAGCGCGAGTTCCCAGGGCGCATGCCAGCGCATGACGCCAATCGAGATCGCCTGCTCGCCGACGGAGAGCGCGCGGGTGCTCGGGCCGAAATCCGAGCGCGCGGGGCCGGGCCCGACGTCGAGCGCCGCGGCGACGAGCGTGCCCATGAAGGGCGCGATGAAGGCGAGGCGGTCGGCGCGATCGCCGCCGTCGTCGTCGAGGTCGGCGCCGTCGTTGGCGCCGAGCCCCAAGCCGAAGTGCGCGGGCATGCGGCCAAGCGAGAGCACGCCGATGGGCAAGAGCCAGTCGACGCCGAGCGCGCGCACGTCGAGCAGCGAGAGCGCGGCGCTCCTCGCCGCGTCGGCGCGCGCGGCCCACGGCACGCCGGTGGCGGCGGGACCGAGCGAGGCCGCGAGCACGTCGACGTCGGCGAAGACACGGAGGTCGTCACCGAGGAAGAGCGAGGGGGTGAGGCGCAGGCGCGCGTCGTGGCCATGCTGGACGGCGTCGCCGAACAGCGGCTCGCCGCTCGTCGGCGAGGGTCCGCGCCCGAGGTCGAGGCCAAGGCCGAGCTGCGAGCGCAGCCGCAGCTGCCCGTGCAGCACCAGGTCGATGGGCAGGTCCGGGTTGACGGGCCGATCGCGGAAGATCTCGACGGGATCGCCGGTGCCGGTGCGCGCGCGTACGGGCAGGGCGAGCGCGCACGCGCAGGCGAGCAGCAGAGTGGGCACGCGCGCGCGCATCAGCCGCCACCGGCCGCGGCGAGCACCGCTTCGATGTTTTCGAGAACGACGCCGGGAGCCTCCCAGGAGGGCATGTGTCCCACGCCGGGAACACGCACGAAGCTCGCCTGGGGCAAGCGTGCGGCGAAGGCGGGCAGGGTGCGAATGGGGGTGACGCGGTCGGCCTCGCCCCACACCACACGCACCGGCGCCTTGATGTCGCGGTAGCGCGCCTCGAGGTCGAGGTAGTCCATGGCGCGCACGGTGGCGAGCGCAGCGTGGTCGCTGTGCGGGATGGCTTGGATGGCCTCGACCTCGTCGAGCGCCGACAGCGTGGCGAAGCGGCCGCCGTCGTTGAAGGCGAGCTGGTACTTCTCACCCGAGAAGCCGCGGAAGGACGTCGCGTAGAGGTACTCGCCTACCAGCGGCACCTTGGCCCAGCGCAAGGTCGCGTTGAGCTGCTCGTCGAGAGCGAAGGGCGCGACCAGCACGACGCCGGCGACGCGCTCGGGGGCTTGCAGCGCGGCGGCGAGCGCGACGCCCGCGCCGTAGGAGTGCGCCACCAGCACGGCGCGCTCGAGGTGGAGCGCGTCCATGAGCGCGAGCAGATCGGCGGCGTGCGCCTCTGGCCCGTACCCCTGCGCGGTGCGCTCCGACAGGCCGAAGCCGCGCTGATCATAGGAGACGGTGCGCCGGCCTTGCGCGAGCGCGGGCTGCACCGCGCGCCAGGCCTCCAAGCGCGAGCCGTAGCCATGGACGAACACGAGCGGCAGCGCGTCGCCGAGGCCCTCCTCGTGCACGCGCAGCTCGGCGCCGTTGACGGTCACCATGCGTTCGCCTTCGCGCGCGACGCGCGGTGCCGGCGCGCTCGCACAGGCGGCGACCGCGGCCACGATGAGGAGCGCGCGCAGCCTCATGTGCCGGGCGCTCGTAGCTGGCGCAGGTGGCGCGCCAGCGTGAAGGCGGGGTCATCCTCGCCGGTGTCGCTCTCCACCTGCGCGAGCACGCCGACGCAGGGCGCGATCCACGAGTACTTGATCTGTGTGACCACCAGGTAGCCGACGATGACCTCTTGCTCGAGGCGCAGGCGCAGCGCGGGCAGCGGCCCGGCCGCGGTCTCGACCACGCCCTCGGCGTCGACCTCCGACGAGTACGTGTCGCTCGACCAGTAGAAGGGGTTGAAGTCGAAGGTGCCGCTGCCGTTGGTCTCGGTGGTGAAGGTGGTGCCGACGTGCAGCGGGAACTGCAGCACGGTGATGGGCGGGTCGTAGCTGACGACGGTGCGGTCTTCCTCGACGCTGGCGACGCCGAGCAACAGCACCGCGTCGTCGTTCTTCAGGAACACGCCCTCGAGCTCATCGGAGAGCGCGGCCACGTAGGCACCGCGCCCGTCGGCGAAGGCAGGCGCGTCCGCGAACCGGTCGGCGTACCAGCGGTCGGCGAGCGCCCAGGCGACCACCTCGAAGGGCGCGCCCGCCGGCACCGCGCCGTTGAAGTCCCAGCGGCGACCGTCGGTCGCGGTCGTGCCCGCGACGTCGACCGGGATGTTCGCGCTCTCGTCGGTGGCGGCGGTGTAGCGCAGCGGCATGCCGAGCGCGACCGGCAGCTCGTTCACGTCGAGGCGGCCGTCGTCGAGCGAGCAGCGCGGGGGCTCTCCCTCGCCCTCGCCCTCACCTTCGCCCTCGGCGGGCTCGCCCTCACCCTCGCCCTCCCCCTCGCCCTCGGCGGGCTCGCCCTCACCCTCGCCCTCGGCGGGCTCTCCCTCACCCTCGGCCGGGTCGCCCTCTCCCTCGCCCGCCTCGACGGGCGCGCACTCGCCCGCGGTGCACTCGGCGTCGAGCGGGCAGTCGTCGTCGGCCACGCACTCGCCGAGGCCGAGCGAGCAGCCGGCGCTCTCGGCCGCCAACGCCGCTGCGATGGCAAGCGTGGCGAACGTCGATGCCCTCACGCGCGCACCTCGCGCGACAAGAGATGCTTCTGCACCTTGCCGCTCGGGTTCTTCGGCAGTTCGTCGACGACGAGCACCTCCTTCGGCACCTTGTAGGAGGCGAGGCGGCCGCGCGCGAAGCGCACCACCTCGGCGACCTCGACGCTCTGGCCGCTCCTCACCTCGAGGTAGGCGCGGCCCACCTCTCCCCAGCGCGCGTCCGCGATGCCGACCACGGCGGCGGCGCGCACCGCGGGATGATCGGCCAAGACCTTCTCCACCTCGGCCGGGTAGACGTTCTCGCCACCCGAGATGAACATGTCCTTGGCGCGGTCGACGATGCTCAGGTAGCCCTCGGCGTCCACCTCGACGACGTCGCCGGTCTTGAACAAGCCGTCGGCGGTGAAGGAGGCGCGCGTGGCCTCGGGCTTGTTCCAATAGCCGAGGCACACGCAGGGCCCGCCCAGGCACAGCTCGCCGCGACCCGCGCCCGTCACGGTGCGCCCGTCGGCGTCGACGACGCGCGCGCTGATGAACAGGTTCGGCCGCCCGGCGCTGCCCGCCTTCTTGACCACGTCCTCGGCGTTCAGGTTGAGCACGTTCGGCCCCACCTCGGTGAGGCCGTAGCCCTGCTTGAAGACGATGCCGCGCGCAGTGTAGCGCTCGATGAGCGAGAGCGGGCAGGGCGCGCCGCCACACAGCGCCAGGCGCAGCGACGACAGATCGACCGAGCCAAAGGTCGCGCTCGCCGCCATCATCTCGAAGGTGGTGGGCACGCCGAACAAGAGCGTGCAGCGCTCAGCCGCGTTGAGGCGCAGGAAGCGCTCGGGCTCGAAGCCGTCGGCGAGGATGACGGTGCCGCCCTTGAGCAACAGCGGCGTCGTGAGCACGTGCAGGCCGCCGGTGTGAAAGAGCGGCGTGTAGCTGACGGTCTTGTCCTTGGAGGTCAGATCGAGCGCGATGCCGGTGTTGAGCGCGTTGTAGGCCACCTGCCGGTAGGGGATGAGCGCGCCCTTGGGGTAGCCGGTGGTCCCCGAGGTATAGAGCACGATCCACGCGTCGTCGTCGATGAGCGCGGCTTGCGGCACCGAGGGGGCAGCGCCGCGGCTCTTGGTCAGGCGCGGCAGATCGGCGTCGAGCGAGAGCGCACGCAGGCCGCGCGCCGCGGCCAGGCGCTGCGCCACCTCCGCGAAGGCGTCGTCGTAGAACAGCACCGAAGGCGTCGCGTCGTCGAGGATGTAGCCCACCTCGGGCTCGGCCAGGCGCCAGTTGATGGGCAGGAAGAGCGCGCCCAGGCGCCCGCACGCGAACAGCAGCTCGAGATGCTCGACGCGGTTCTTGGCGAGCACGGCCACGCGCGGGCCGGGCTCGTTCAGGTTGGTGCGGCGCACACCGAGCTCGGCCAGCGCGGCCGCGCATGCGCCGGCGCGCCAGGCGAGCGCGCGGTAGCTGATGCGCTCACCGCTCGCCTCGTCGACCACTGCGATCGACTCGCCGAACAGGCGCGCGAGCCCCTCGGTCCAGTCACCCGGAAACATGTCGGCCTCCCTGCACGAGGACATCGCGAACCAGCTCCGCGAAGCGGTCGGGCACCTCGAGGTGCGGGCAGTGGCCCACGCCCGGCAGCGCCACGAAGCGCGCGTGGTGCTGCCGCGCCGCGGCCGCCACCGCGTCGGGCGGCACCACCACGTCGCGCTCGCCCACGACGAAGGTGCAGGGCACGCGCAGCGAGGAGAGCCGCTCGAGCACCACGTGGTGAAACACGTCATCGACCACGCCGGCGAAAGGCAGCGCGAAGGCGCGCGCCTCGCTCGAGCGGCGCACCGCGAGCTTGCGCGCGGCCAGCGCGTCGTCGACCAGCAGCCCGGGCGACGCGAAGATGCGGCGGCTGTTGCCGACGATCTCCGCCTCGCTGCGCTGGGCGATGGCGTCCACCGAGTAGTAGGCGCGCAGCATCGCCTGCATCGGTGCCGGCACCTCGACCAGGCCGCCGGGTGCGCCCAACAGCAGGTGCGAAAAGAGCGCGGGCTCGTGCAGCGCGGCCAGCAACGCCACGTGGCCGCCGAGCGAGGACGCCACCACCACCGGCGGCGTCGGCAGCGCGCGCGCCGCTGCGAGCAGCGAGCGCACCAGCAGGCCCAGATCCCAGCGGCGCGCGGGCTTGGTGGAGAGACCGAAGCCCGGCAGGTCATAAGCGGTGAGTCGCGCCACCATGGTGCAGCGCACAAAGAGCTGCGCCCAGTCCCAGGCGTCGTGGCCGAGGCCGTGCACGCACAACAGCTCGGGGCCCGCGCCCGCCTGCACCCGGGGGCAGCGCACGCCGTCGACGTCCAACAGGCTCCACGTGCCCGTGGGACGCCCGGCCTCGAGCGCGCGCGCGAGTGCCGCGGCGTCGAGGTGGGAGGGCACCTCGGTGGGGCTGGCGAAGCCGCTCCCCGTGAGGGGCGAGGGGTCGGCGGCGGGGGCAGCGGGCAGATCGCTCACGGCGCGGATTCCAGACGCCGTGCACGGCACCTGTCAAGGGGGTTTGTGCAGCGCACAAGAACCATCGGTCGAACGACCGGTCCTGGCGCACCGCCGCTTGACCGAGCGGCCGCGCTCTCGTAGCACCCCGCACATGAAGCCCCGCGCCAACGCCTCGACGATCGGCACCGACGTCGGCCTGCCCATCGTGCTCAAGAAGTACGGCAACCGCCGCCTCTACGACACGCGCGCCTCGCGCTACGTCACGCTCCCCGAGGTGGAGGAGATGTTGCAGCGCGGCAACGACGTACAGGTGGTGGACGCCAAGAGCGGCGACGATCTGACCAAGGAGATCCTGGTGCAGATCATCCTCGACAAAGAGGGCGCGCGCGAGATGCTGCCGACCGGCTTCTTGAAGCAGGTGGTGCGGCTGTCGTCCTCGCCGTTGAAGGAGAGCTTCACGCACGCGCTGCAAGGCTCGCTCGACACCTTCCTGCAGGGGCAGCGCGCGATGGTGGACGCGCAGCGCGGCTTCTTGCAGCAGCTCCCCTACGCCGCCTGGAACCCGTTCGCCGCCTTCGCCGGGCCGCGCGCGCAGGCGCCCGTCGCACCAGCGGCGCCGGTCGCGCCCTCGGCCGAGGCCGCCGAGCTCGAGCGCCTGCGCGGCGAGATGAGCCAGACGCAGGCGCTGTTGCGCCAGGTCTTGCAGGGACAGGCGGCGCAGCAGGCGCAAGGCGCGGCCTCGGAGTCGCGCGGCGCCCCGGGCCGTCGCTCCAAGCGCGCGCGCCCTGGCGTTCGCGGCTGACCCGCGCGCTCCGTCCACCGGACGGCGCGGATCCATGGATTTTTGTGCAACGCACAAAAATCAACTTGACGCTGCCGCCGCTCGCGCCTACGGTCCGCCCGCGCTCGGCGATGGACGCCGGCGCTCTGGAGGACGCAATGAGCGAGACCAACAAGCACGACAAGGCCGCCCCCAAGATCGAGGCCGCCACCGCCTTCACCACCTGGCAGAACCTGTGGCGCGGCGAGGCCCAACGTTTTCTCGACGAGAGCAACCAGGCGATCGAGCGCTACTACGGCGAGGCCGAGCGCATGACGAGCGAGGGCAGCCGCCTGTTCGCCGCGCAGACGCGCACCATGCACGAGGCGAGCCGCGCGGTGCTCGCCGGCGTTCGGACCATGGTGGGCTGAACGCGTGCGGCGGGGCCGTCTGGCCCCGCCCCGCGTGGTGCAATGCAACAGACACGAACCGAAGGGACGACCATGCGTGGTATCTCCGGCAAACGAGTGGTGATCACGGGCGCGGCGGGCGGCATCGGCCGCGCCACCGCCAAGCGCTTCCTCGACGAGGGCGCACGACTGCTGCTGTGCGACGTGCGGCCGCTGGCCGACACCGGGCTCGACCGCGACCTTGGCGCCGAGAGCGGCGCGGGCGCGCGCGTGCTCTATCTGCAGGCCGACATCGCGACCCAGGCCGGCATCGACGCGCTCGCCGCCGCGATGGACCGGGGCGTCGATGTGCTCGTCAACAACGCCGGCATCACCCGCGACGCGAGCTTCGGCAAGCTGACCGACGAGCAGTGGGATCAGGTGCTCGCCGTCAACCTGACCGCGGTGTTCCGCCTCTCGCAGGCGGCGGGGCTGCGCATGAAAGCGCAGAAGAGCGGCGTCATCCTGAACGCCGCCTCGGTGGTGGCGCACAACGGCAACTTCGGCCAGAGCAACTACGTCGCCACCAAGGCGGGCGTCATCGGGCTCACCAAGACGCTGGCGCGCGAGCTCGGCAGGAGCGGCGTGCGCGTCAACGCGGTGGCGCCCGGCTTCATCGAGACGCCGATGACTGCCGCGGTGCCGGCGACGGTGCTCGCGGGCATGGCGGAGAAGGCGCCGCTCGCGCGCTTGGGCAAGCCCGAGGAGATCGCAGCGGCCTATTGCTTCCTCGCGTCCGACGACGCGAGCTTCATCACCGGCGCCGTCCTCAACGTGGACGGCGGGCTGGTCGTGTGAGCGCCGATCGGCTACGCCCCGATCGATGACCCCACCGCCGCTCTTCTCGCCCATCGCGCTGCGCGCGCTCACGCTCGACAGCCGCATCGTGGTGGCGCCCATGTGCCAGTACTCCGCGCACGAGGGTGTGGCCGGCACCTGGCACAGGATCCACGTACCGAACCTGGCGATGTCAGGCGCGGGCCTCGTCTTCCTCGAGGCCACCGCCGTGCGCGCAGACGGGCGCATCAGCGTCGGCTGCCTCGGCCTGTACGACGATGCCCAGGAGCGCGCCTTGGCCGAGGTGCTCTCGCTCGCTCGCGCGCACGGCCAAGCCAAGCTCGGCATCCAGCTCGCGCATGCGGGTCGCAAGGGGAGCTGCGACCTCGGCTGGAAGGGCGGCGCGCAGCTACCGCTCGACGGCGGCGGCTGGCCCACGGTGGCGCCGTCGGCAAACACTTTCAACGCGAGCGATCGCATGCCGAGCGCGCTCGACGAGCGCGGGCTCACCGAGCTCAAGCGCGCCTTCGCCGCCGCCGCCGAGCGCGCGGTGCGCCTCGGCTTCGACGTCGTCGAGCTGCACTGCGCGCACGGCTACCTGCTGCACGAGTTCCTCTCGCCCATCACCAATCAGCGCGCTGACGACTACGGCGGCACGCTGGCGAACCGCATGCGCTTCCCGCTCGAGGTATTCGAGGCGATGCGAACGGCGATGCCTGCCGATGGCCCGCTCGGCGTGCGCATCTCGGCGACCGATTGGGTTGAGGGCGGCTGGGACATCGAGCAGAGTGTGGCGCTCGCGAGCGAGCTCAAGGCGCGAGGCTGCGACTTCATCGACGTCTCGAGCGGCGGCCTCTCGCCCGCGCAGCAGCTCGCGCCCAAGCCCGGCTTCCAGGTGCCGTTCGCCGCGCGCATCAAGCGCGAGGCCCGGATCCCGACCGTGGCGGTCGGTCTCATCACCGACCCGCTGCACGCCAACCACATCGTCGCCGAGGGCGAGGCGGACTTCGTCGCGCTCGCGCGCGGCATGCTGTGGAATCCGCGCTGGGGATGGCACGCCGCCGAGAAGCTCGGCATGAAGGTCAAGGCGCCACCGCAGGTGTTGCGTGGCTCGTCGACGCTGATGATGTGACACGCGCTCGCACACCATCCCACCTGAGAGCACACGTAGGTGCTGGTGTTGGGGTGCATCACATGGATCCGCTCGGTGAGGAGCATCTTGGCTCGCTCCTCCGCGCGCACACCGCCGATACTGTCGGGGTTGCCCGCACCATCGGGCCGGCGAGCGAGGAACCCATGCCCAAGATCACCCGCGGTCAGTTCGTCAAGGAGTTCAAGGACGGTATCGACGCCTCGGACGAGAAGGCTCAGCAGTTGAGCGGCGCCCTCGAAGGCAAGACCAAGAAGATGGTGGCGGTGAAGACCATGCTCGCCCGCGCCGACAAGAACGGCGACGGCAAGATCGAGGGTGAGGCCGAGCTGAAGGCGCTGTTCCGCGAGATCGACAAGCTCGACCGCGACGGCAGCTACGGCTCGGTCTCCGACAAGACGCCGCGCGCGATCATCAAGGCACTGCGTGAGACCCAGGGTCCGGCGGGCGCGCCGCCGCCGCCCAAGGTGGAGGACGAGAGCGCGCTCGAGGCCGCCAACAAGGCGCTCTACGCCGCTGAGCCCGAGGGCCTCTCCGGCGCAGAGCTCGGCGGGGTGCGCGACAAGATCGCCGCCAAGTACGGCGCCGACGTCGCCGACCAGGTGATGCGCGACTCGCTCGGCCTCAAGCTCGACAAGCTCGACGAGAGCGGCGTCGACTGGGTGCAGCGCCACCTGAGCACGAAGGACGCCAACATCGACCGGTACCAGCAGGCGCTCGGCACACACCTGAAGGGCGCCAAGCTCATCGACTCGAACTTCGACGGCAAGATCGACGCCAAGGACAAGATCTGGACCAAGGGTGCCGACGGCAAGGTCGACGTCAAGAACATCGAGTCGGCGCTGTTCGATCGCGTGCGCATCGGCGCCGCCATGATCGGCGCCGCCGAGTCGATGGGCGCCGCCAAGCACGAGTTCGCGCTCATCAAGGACCACACCTTCAACGACAAGTACTGGACCCCCGAGGGCAACGGCACCTTCAAGCTCAAGCCGGGCGTGAAGCCATCCGAAGCCTTCGACGACATCTTCAAGGACCCCAAGAAGTACAAGTTCGAGTGCGCCACCGGCCTGGTCATCATGCAGTACAAGGCGATGCGCGACCTGCTCGGCAAGGACGACTTCGACCGGGTGTTCCCCAAGCTGCGCGTCGGCCCATGGCAGACGGAAGCCGGCTACGACAAGCACGTGAAGTTCGACGGCGGCAGCACCGAGGCGACGCCGGAGCGCCGCGGCGAGGTGCGCGCGGGCGACTACGGCTACTTCAAGAACTGGGACGTGTCCGACGACGCGCGCAAGCGCGGCTGGCAGGGCGAGAACGTGGTCTACCTCGGCGAGGTGAACGGCGAGCGCATGTTCTTCGGCCACCCGTTCGGCATCGCCAGCGAGAAGACCATCGTCGACTACCTGAACAGCGAGCGCAATCCGGGCTCGACGCGCAGCGCCTCCTACCTCGACGTCAACGGCCGCATCCAAGACTCCGTGCTCGGCGAAGACAAGGTGCAGGGTGACTGAGTGCTCGCCTGGGTGCTCTGCGCGGCCATGAGCGGAGCGGGGCCGGACACCGTCGAGGCGCTCGAGCGATTGGCGCCGCAGGCCCGCTGGGTGCGGGAGCCGCTCGCGGGGCTCGACGCCGAGCTGGTGGTGCTGCCCACCAAGCTGCCGAATCGCTTCGTGGTGACGCGCGGGCGCGCCGCGCCCGCCACGCTCGAGGCCGCGGCGCCGCTGTTGGCGCCGCTCGACGCGCCGCGCGCCTCAAGGCTCGTCGCCGCGCTCGAGGGCGGCGAGCTGGTGCAGCCCGAGGCGCTCGCGCGTCTGCGCGCCGCGGGCTTCGCCGTGCTGGACGGGAAGCCGGCCACTGCCCGCGGCACGTTCGTCTTCGATCGGCTCGAGCTGCGCTCGGCACAGAGCGAGCCCTGCGTGGTGGCCGTTCGCTTGGCGCTTAACGAGCAGGGCAAGGTGGAGCGCCACGAGCAGGTGGTGGCGCAGCTGCCGCCGCAGGTAGGCGCCGGTGCGCCGGCCGAGTCGGCCGTCGCGCCCGCGGTGCGCGGTGCGCACGTCGATCGGTCCGAGGAGATCGCGCGCTTCGTGGCTGCGGCGCGCGGGCGCGCGCCCTGAGCTCAAGCGATGCCGGCGATGCCGCCGCGTCGTCGTTCGATGCGCATCACGCCGCCGCGCGCCGTGCCTGCCACGTCGCGTAGCCGCCCGAAAGGTTTCTGGCGTCGATGCCGTGCTGCAGCAGTTGTCGTTGCGCGAAGTAGGCGCGCTGCCCCACGGCGCAGCAAAGCCACACCGGCTGATCGCGCGGGATCTCGTCGAGGCGCGCGCGCAGCTCGGAGAGCGGCAGGTTCGTGGCGCCCGGGATGTGGCCGCGCGCGAACTCGCGGGGCTCGCGCACGTCGAGCAAGAGGTGTCCGGGCTCGTCGAGCCGGTCCCAGTCGGCGAGCGGCATCTGCCCCTCGAGCACGTTGACCGCCATCATGCCGGCGACGTTGACCGGATCCTTGGCCGCCCCGAACTGCGGCGCGTAGCACAGCTCGAGGCCGGCGAGCTGCCGCACGTCGGCGCCGAGCTGCAGCGCGGTGGCGATGACGTCGATGCGCTTGTCGACGCCCTCGGTGCCGACGGCCTGCGCGCCCAGGATGGCGCCGCGCGTATCGAAGATCAGCTTGAGGTGCAGCGCCTTGGCGCCCGGGTAGTAGCTCGCGTGGTGGCCGGGGTGCAGCTCCACCACGTGGTAGTCGCGGCGGCCCGCGCGCGTGAGCGCCTTCTCGCTCTGCCCGGTGGTGGCGACGGTGAGGCCGAGCACGCCCACCACGGCGGTGCCCTGCACGCCCCGAAAGGCGGCGTGCTTGCCCGCGAGCGTGGCGGCGGCGACGCGCCCTTGCCGGTTCGCCGGCCCGGCGAGCGGCAGCACCTGCTCGGCGCCAGAGACGATGTCCTTCACCTCGATGGCGTCGCCGACGGCCAGGATGCTCGGGTCGCTGGTACGAAGCTGCTCGTCGACCACGATGCCGCCGCGCGCGCCGATGGTCAGGCCCGCCTCGCGCGCCAGGGTCACCTCGGGGCGGACGCCGAGCGCCAGGATCACCAGGTCGGTGTCGACGTCCCTCACGATGTCGGTGGCGGCGTCGGTATGCACGGCCAGGCGCTCGCCGCGTGCTTCGACGCCGGCCAGTCCGGTCGACAGGCGCACGTCGACGCCGCGCTGGCGCAGGTGCAGCGCGACGAACCCCGCCATGTCGGCGTCGAGCGGCGGCATCACCTGCGGCAGCTTCTCGATCAGGGTCACCTGCAGGCCGCGCTCCACCAGGTTCTCGGCCATCTCGAGGCCGATGAAGCCGCCGCCCACCACGGTAGCGTGCGCGCGCGGCTTGTCGTCGAGGAAGGCGCGGATGCGGCGGGTGTCGGGGATGGTCTTGACGGTGAACACGCCGGGCAGCTCGAGGCCGGGCAGGGGCGGGCGCAGCGGCGCGGCGCCGGGCGCCAGCACGAGCGCGTCCCAGCGCTCGTCGCGCTCGAGGCCGGTCTTCAGGTCGCGCACGCGCAGCGTCTGGCAGGCCCGATCGATCGACGTCACCTCGTGCTCGGTGAAGACCTCGACGGCGAAGCGGTCGCGGAACAGCTCGCGCGAGGCGACCAGCAGGCTCGCCTCGTCGGGGATGACGTTGCCGACGTGGTAGGGCAGGCCGCAGTTGGCGAACGAGACGTGCTGGCCCCGCTCGAAGATCACGATCTCCGCGTCCTCGTCGAGTCGCCGCAGGCGCGCCGCGGTGGAGGCGCCGCCCGCCACGCCGCCGACGATGAGCACGCGCCGCCTCGCGGTCGCAGCGATCTCGAGGTTGGTCTGGGTCGTCATGGCGCTACCTCCCGAACAAGCGGCCGAGCAGCGAGCCGGTGGTCGTGCGCGGTTCGCCACTCTGCTTGGCAGCGGTGCTCGCCTCGCGGCAGCGGCAGCGCTCGTTTCTCGGCACGTCGCCGAGCACCTGCTCGACGTGGGCGCCGCAGCCGGCGAAGCTCGGCTTGCCGCAGGTGGAACAGGTGACGCGTCGACACATGAGGGACCTCTCGGGAAAGTGTTGTTTCCGGCCTTCTCATCGGTAGGAGCCAGGGCGTGGCAAAAGGATTCGCGCGCCGGATCCGGCGGCAGGGCCGGCGCCCAAGGTGTCGAGATGACGAGAGAAACCACCGACGACCAGCTCCTGACCGAGGCGCGCGCCGGCAAGCGCGCGGCCCTCGAGGAGCTGCTCGAGCGCCACGAGCCGCAGATCTACCGCTTCGCCCTGCGCATGTGCGGCGCGCCGCAGACGGCCAAGGACGTGCTGCAAGAGACGCTGCTCGCCGCCTTCAAGGGCCTGCACGACTTCCGCGGCGAGGCGCGCCTGTCCACCTGGCTGTTCCAGGTGGCGCGCAGCTTCTGCAGCAAGGCGAACCGGAGGCGCGCGGGGGAGCCGACGACCCACGATCCGCTGGATGCGCCTGCGGCCAGCCACGTCGCCACCGACGCCTCGCGCGCGCCCGACGCCGTCGCGCATGCGCGTGAGGTGGGCGAGGTGCTGCGCGCGGCGCTCGCGGCGCTGCCCGAGCAGCAGCGCGAGGTGATCGTGCTGAAAGATGTGCAGGGCTTGCCCGTCGACGAGGTCGCTGCCGTGCTCGGCGAGAGCGTGGCCGCCACCAAGAGCCGGCTGCACCGCGCGCGCCTCGAGCTGCGCGGCCTGTTGCAGGGCGTGCTCGGCGACGCCGCGCCGCACGCGCCCTGTCCGGAGCTGGCGCTCGAGCTGGCCGGCTACGCCGCAGGGGAGATCGATCGCAGTACCTGCGAGCGCATGGAGGCGCACCTGTCGCGCTGCCCGCGCTGCTGCGAGGCGTGCGAGAGCCTGAAGTCGACGGTGAAGCTGTGCAGCAGCGTCGAGGGCGACCAGGTGCCGGCGCCCATCAAGGCAGCGATACGCGCCGCGCTCGCCGCACAGCCGATGCCATAATCGAGCTACTGCTTCTTGTTGCCGAAGGCGCGCGCCGACAGCGCGCCGCGCAGCCCGGCCTTGGTGCTGCTGGTCGGATCCGCGCCACCGTCGAAGCCGCGCGTGGCGCCCCTGAGCGCGCCGTCGGCGACCGTGCTGCCGAGCGCGCTCGCCGTCGACGACAGCGAGCGCCCGCGCATGCGCTCGAGCACGCGCCGCATGCCGTCGGCGAGCTGCTCGGACCAGGCCTCGGGAGCGAGCGAGAGCGCCTTGGCGTTGTCCCGCTGCTCGTCGAGCCAGGCGGCCGCGCGCCGCCCCTGCTCCTGCGACAGCTCGACGCCGAGGAAGGGCACGGGGCGCTCGTCGCGCCTGGGCGGCGCGGTCGGGCGATCGAGCACCACGAGCAATTGCTCGGCCGTGATCTCCGCGACCTCGCCGATCAACGTCGGCAACAGCAGCGGGTCGAGCGCGCGCCGCTGCTCGGCGAGCATGGCGGCGCCCTCGACGCCCGCTGCGGCCCAGGCCTTCACCGCGGTGACCACCCGTGGGTCGACGTGCACCACAGCCACGCGACCCTCGCTACTCGCCGCCGTCGTAGCGGTCGCCGACGATGCTCGAACGCGCGACGGCCAGCTCGGCCTTGGTCTGCTGGCCCGGCGCGGTGACGAGGTACGGCAGCAACGCGGCGCCGCCGGTCAACGCCGTCGCGGCCAGGCCGATCAAGAACTTCTTGGTGAAGCTGTCGTCGGCGGCGACGAAGAATTTTTTTGCGGCGACGCCGACGAGGCCGACGCCACCGGAAAAGGCGCCGATGAGACCGCCGGCGAGGTCACGCAGTGGACTGAACTTCATGATGATCCCCGATCGAAAACGTGCGCGAGCCTGAAACGTCCTAAGGCGCACGTCTACTCCTGATCGCGGAACGACCGAACGAAAGGCGCCCCGCGTGGTCGCCGCCGCGCTCTCGTCGCGTGCGCCGCATTGACGCGCTGCGAAGCGACCGCGACACCAGTGCGTGGTCTTCGGCTTCCTCACGCCAGGCAAGGACGCGTCCCCGGTCACCGACCCGTCGGTCGTGCGGAAGCGCTACACCAGCCTGCGGCTGCGCACGCTCTTCGCGCTCACGCTGGTCTACGCGTTCTATTACGTCACGCGCATCCCGCTCTCGGTGCTCAAGCAGCCGCTCGTCGACGCCGACATCTTCAACGCCGACGAGCTCGGCACCCTCTCGGCCTGCCTGACCGGCGCCTACGCCTTCGGCAAGCTCGGCAACGGCTTCATCGCCGACCGCGTCAACGTCGCGCGCTTCATCCCGCTCGGGCTGTTGCTGTCGGCGCTGATGAACCTGTGGATGGGCGTCAACTCGCTGTTCTTGGTCGCGTGCGGGCTGTGGCTCGCCAACGGCTACTTCCAGGGCGTGGGCGCATCGGCTTCGGTGCGCAGCCTGACCCAGTGGTTCTCCGGCGCCGAGCGCGGGCGCGTCTACGGCATCTGGAGCGCCGCGCACTCGATGGGCGAGTTCCTCACCTACGTCGGCACCGCGGCGCTGGTCGCCGCCTCGGGCTGGCGCGCCGGCTTCCTCGGGCCGTTCGCCGCCAGCACGCTGGTGGCGCTGGTGGCGTTCTTCGTGCTGCGCGATCGCCCGCAGGTCTACGGCCTGCCCGAGGTGCATGACTGGAAGGGCGAGGCGCACACCGACCGCACGGCGACCACGCGCGAGGCGCAGCTCGAGGTCATCAAGAGCCCGGCCATCTGGGTGTGCGCCATCGCGAGCGCGCTCATGTACGTCACGCGCTACGGCATCAACTCCTGGGGCGTGCTCTACCTGCAGAAGGCGCGCGGCTACACGCTGCTCGAGGCCAACGGCATCGTCGGCGTCAACGCCTTCTCGGGGTTTCTCGGCTCCATCGCCTATGGCTTCCTCTCCGACGTGGTGTTCAAGGGCCGTCGGCCGCCCGCCACCTTGATCTTCGGCGTCGTCGAGGTCGCGGCGCTGTTGGTGATCTTCTTCGGCCCGGTCTCGACCTGGGTCCTGACCGCCGCGTTCTTCTGCTACGGCTTCACGCTCTCGGGCATCCTCGCCGTGCTCGGCGGGCTCATGGCCGTCGACGTCTCGTCGAAGAAGGCCGCGGGCATGGCCATGGGCTTCGTCGGCTTCATCTCCTACGTCGGCGCGACCGTGCAGGAGAAGATGTCGGGCGTGCTGTTGCACGCGAGCACCACGGTCCTGCCCGACGGCAGCAAGCAGTACGACTTCACCACGCCGGTCGCGATCTGGGTGGGCGCGAGCGTGGCGTCGATGCTGTTGGCGGCCACGCTGTGGCGCGTGCGCTCGCGGGAGTAGCGCCAGCCCGCCACCGCGGGAAACGGCACGCTCGGGCGTTGCGCTCCTGCACCGACGCGCTCAGATCCCGCCCATGAAGAACCTCCTCCTGCTCGGCGCCGGTCGCATCGGCCAGGTGCACGCCAAAAACGTCGTCGCCCGCAAGGACGCGCGCCTCTACGGCATCGTCGACGTCCACCGCCCCGCCGCGGCCGCGCTCGCGGAGGCCACGGGCGCCAAGGTCTTCGACAGCACCGACGCCGCGCTCGCGGACCCGGCGATCGACGCCGTGCTGATCTGCACCTCCACCGACACGCACGTGGAGATGATCCTCAAGGCTGCGCGCGCCAAGAAACCGATCTTCTGCGAGAAGCCGGTCGACCTCGACATTGGCAAGGTGAACGCCTGCCTCGCCGAGGTTGGGAAGGCCGGTGTGCCCCTGGTGATGGGCTTCAACCGCCGCTTCGACCCGAGCTTCAAGGCGCTTCGTGATCGCATCAAGCAGGGCGAGCTCGGCGAGCTCGAGAGCATCAAGATCACGAGCCGAGACCCGCAGCCGCCGCCGCCCGCCTACGTCAAGGTCTCGGGCGGGCTGTTTCGCGACATGATGATCCACGACCTCGACATGGCCCGCTACCTCTTGCCCGAGGAGCCGACGCAAGTGTTCGCCACCGGCTCGGTGCTGGTCGACAAGGCGATCGGTGAGGCCGGCGACGTCGACACCGCCATGGTGATCGTGAAAACACCCTCGGGCCGTTTGGCGCACATCGACAACTCGCGCCGCGCCGCCTTCGGCTACGACCAGCGCATCGAGGCCTTCGGCGCCAAAGGCATGCTGCAGGCGAACAACCCGACGCCGACCGCCGTGGTCGCGACCACCACCACGGGCCGCCAGGGCGACAAGCCCTTCCACTTCTTCCTCGAGCGCTACGCGGCCGCCTACCAGGCCGAGCTGGCGCACTTCCTGGGCGTGCTCGCAGGCTCGGAGCAGCCGCTCGTCACAGGCGAAGACGGCAGGAGGGCGCTGTTGCTCGCCGACGCCGCCAACGAGTCCTTGCGCACCGGTCGCATGGTGGAGGTGAAGTCGTGAAGCGCCTCGCCGGCAAGGTCGTTGTCGTCACCGGCAGCACCCAAGGTTTGGGCGCTGCCATCGCGCTGCGCTGCGCGGACGCGGGCGCGCTCGGCGTGGTCATCACCGGGCGCTCGCAGGAGAAGGGGCGCACGGTGGGCGCACAGCTCGAGCAGCGCGGCGCGCGTGCGCACTTCGTGCGCGCCGACCTCGAGAAGGTCGACGACTGCCGCCGCGTCATCGAGGAGGCGCACGCGCAGTTCGGCCGCATCGACGGTCTGGTCAACAGCGCGGCCACGACGGATCGCGGCCACCTGGAGGACACCTCGGTGGAGCTGTGGGACCGCACCATGGCGCTCAACGTGCGCGCGCCCTTCCTGCTGACGCAGGAGGCGGTGCGCATCATGAAGCGCGAAGGCAACGGCGGCAGCATCGTCAACATCCTCTCGATGTCGGCCAACGGCGGCCAGCCGTTCTTGTGCGCCTACTCGACGTCGAAGGGCGCGCTCGCCACGCTCACCAAGAACAACGCGCATGCGTTGCGCAAGGACAAGATCCGCGTCAACGGCCTGCGCATCGGCTGGATGGAGACGCCGGGCGAGCACGCCATCCAGCACAAGGACGGCAACCCGAAGAACTGGCTCGAGCTGGCGGCACCCAAGCAGCCCTTCGGGCGCATCCTCTCGGTCGACGACGTGGCGGGGCTCACCTTGTGGCTGCTCTCGCCCGAGGGCTCGATGATGACCGGCAGCCTGATCGACTTCGACCAGAACGTGATCGGTGCCTACGACTGATCAGCCGAGCGGATCCACCGCCGCAAACGCGGCGGGCAATACCCGGACCTACCTCGAGCAGCGCGATTGCTGCCCCGACTCGAGGCCCCTAGGATCAAAGCATGGCGACGAAGAAGCACACCAAGCCGAAGGGAAACGGCGCCGCCCGCGACGATGTGATCGTCAAAGAGCTGCGGCTCATCCATGGGGAGATTCGCACCCAGGGTGCACGCCTCGACGGCCGCATCGACTCGCTCACGGCCGAGGTGCGCGCGCACGGATCCCAGATCGATGCGCTCACGTCGGAGGTTCGCGGGAACGCTGCCGAGCTGCGGGCCGTGCGCGACCTGCTCGTCGGTGCCGGGGCCACCGACCGTCGCCGCATCGACGTGCTCGAGAGCCGCATGGCCGCGCTCGAGGCCGGTAAGCACTGAGCGCGCGCTAGCGCCGCTCGATCACCGAGGTCTGCGCCATCGCGGTCACGAAGTGGACACCCTCGCAGACGTCGACGTCGCCGCGGTACACGCCCGGCTGCGCCGCGCGCAATGTGAACGAGAACGTGCGGGAGGCGCCGGCGGCGATGGGCGTGTCGAAGGTGAAGCTGCGGCTGTCGTCGATGGGCACGTGCATGGTCGTCTTCGGTGGCGGCTCGATGGTCCCCACCGTGAAGCCGCGCAAGTAGGCCTCGCCGAGGTCGACGTCCGAGAGCGCGAGCGCCTGCTGCGGGCGCTGGTTGGTGACCGTGACCTTGAGGGCGAAGGTGTCGCCCACCGCCACCTCCGCGGGCGCGTCCACCACCACGTCGACGCCGGTCAGCTCCTCGGCGAGGTAGCCGAGCGCGAGCACGCCGGCGATGCCGAGCACGACCATGACCAGCAGCGCGAGCCCGCAGCCGAGCGCGACCATCTTCTTGGCGGACATGGCGGCCCTCCTGGCAACGCGGGGGTGTTCCGGCGTCGGTGTCGACGAAACGCCGCACGCCCTTCGACGACCACCCTCGCTTCGATCGCCCGCCGCTCCTTGTCAACGATCGCGGCGCGGCTCACGGCGCATCGACGAGGAATAGCGCGGTGCCCTCGGAGCCATCCGGGTCTCCCGCGCGCGCCTCGAACGCGATGACGTCGCCATCGGGCGACCAGGCCGGCGCGCCGTCGTACCAACCGTCGGCGTTGGTCAGCCGCTCGGCCGGGCCGCCGTCGACGGGCCGCACGAACAAGCTCGCCAGCTCGAGGTCCCCCTCATTCGAGGAGTACACCACCCATTCGCCGTCCGGTGAGAACGAAGCGTCCGTGTCTTCCCACGGCGAGTCGGTGAAGTTCTCGGGCTCGCCGCCGTCGGCGTCGATGAGGAACAGCTCGATGTTCCCCGGCACGCGCGCATGCGACTGGAACACGATGGCATCGCCGGCAGGGGACCAGTTGGGCTGCCGATCGTCGCCGCTGCCGTCGGTCAGCTCGGTCAGCTCGCTGCCGTCGACGTGCACCTTGAACAGCGCGCCCTCGCCCTCGACGTCGAGCGGGTGCGACTCGAACACCACCCACGCGCCGTCGGGCGAGATCGACGGCTCGAAGGCCATCGCATCGGCGCGGTCCGTGATCTGAACGGCATCGTCGCTGCCGAGCGGCGCCACGAAGATCTCGTCGTGATCGCCGCCGACGTCGCTGCTGAACACCCACCTCGCCGCCGCGGCCGAGGAGCAGGCGCCCGGCAGGTTGACGCTGGTCGCGTCGGCATCGGTCAGCACCTCGAGCGCGCCACCAGCGAGCTCGATAGTGGCGACAACCGCCGGCGCGCCGTTGTAGCCGTCGAGCCAGCGCGTGATGAGCAGCGATTCGGCCGAGGTGAAGCACGGGTTCTGCAAGCTCGGGCCAGCGTCGATGACGATGGGCCGGGCGCCGTCGTCCCTTGGGACGCCGCCGAGCGGGTCGCACGCGCTCGACGTGAGCTGCACGACGAGCGATGCCATGGTGAGCACACGACGTCCCACGCGAGAGACCGTACCACGGCCCGGTCGCCCCTCACGGCCGCGTCGTCGCCGACCCGATTGAGGTCCATGCCCGGCGTGAAGGACTGAACGCGGCCGACGATTCTGCTAGAAGCGCCCACGTGGGCAACGCGCACCAGGTCCTCGAGGAACACCTGCAAGCGAGCCGCCTCGACCCGGCCGAGGCGATGGCGCGCCACATGCTCGAGACCAACCCCGACGACGCCATCGCGCACGTCGCCTGGGCGCGCATCGCCGCGCAGCGCGGCAACGTCGACGAGGGCATCAAGCGCCTCGAGCGCCTGCTGGCGCAGCAGCCTAAGCACCCAGGCGGCCTGGCGTGGCTGGCCGTCCTGTGGGGCGACAAGGGCGACGCCGAGCGCGCGCTCTTGCTCGCGCGCCGCGCCGTCGCGCTCGGAGCGCGCGTGGCGCAGACCGACGTCATGCTCGGCGACGACGCGCTCATGCGCGGCGCGCTCGACGAGGCGCTGCCCTTCTTCGATCGCGCGGTGGCGCAGAGCCCGCGCGTCGCCGCCGGCTGGGTTGGCCGCGGCCGCGTGCAGCGCGCGCAAGGCAACCTCGCCGAGGCGGAGGACGCCTTCGCGCGCGCCGTCGAGGCGGCGCCCCTGCGCTTGGACGCGTGGGTCAACCTGGTCGAGGTCGAGCTCGAAGGAGGCGCCGACGACGCGGCCTTCGACAACCTGGCGCTCGCGCTGCGCGCCCACCCCGGTCACCCGCAGTTGCTCGCCATCAAGCAGGCGGCCGAGCAGAAGAAGCTCGAGGGCGATCCGCTCGAGGGCGCGCTCGCCGGTGTACGCCAACTGTTGGTGCGCGGCGACGTCGCCGGCGCGCAGCGCTCGCTCGCCATCCTGTCGGCGCAGATCGGCATCGACGATCGCCTGACGGTCGTCGAGATCGAGATCGCCGCCATCACCGGCCAGGGCGACTTGCCGAGCCTGATCAACTCCGCGCATCGCATCGTGCGCGACCGGCCGACGGCGTGGGAGCCGCGCGCCGCGCTCGGCCGCATCCTGTTGCGCCAGAGCCCGCTGCAGAACGTGCGCATGGGCCTGGCCCAATGCGAGGAGGCGTGGCGCACCAGCGGCGAGCACCCGCGCGCCGGCCTGTTCCTGTTCGAGGCCTACGCCGTCGCCGGCAAGCGCGCGCATGCGCTCGCGCTCGGCCGCAAGCTCGCGCAGGGCGACACCGCCGAGGCGACGCTGGTGCGCGGCTTGCTCGGCGAGGTGCCGCTGCCGCAGCCCTTCGAGCCGTTCTTCAAGGGGCCGTCAGTCGACGGGTCGGACAGCAAGGCGCCGGCGGGGTCGACGGCGGCCACCAAGGATGACGACGAGAAGAAGCCTGTCGGCTGAGCGGGCACGGGCAGGGGCACGGGCACGGGCACGGGGAGGATCTGCTAGGTTCTAGCGGAGATGGCCTCGAGCAAGACGCCGGACGAGCGCGCGAGCGACATCGCCCAAAAGAGCGAGTCGATGGCGCGCGAGCTTTCGCAAAAACGCGAGATGCGCATGCGCGAGCGCGGCCGCGACGACGGGCGCCCGCGCACCCCCTCGTCGCGACCGTCGCCGAACTCGAGGAGCGGCGCCGAGGATCGCACGCTGCACAACGACGAGCGGGCGCCGCGCCTCGAGCGCCGTGACACGCGCGTCGAGCCCGAGCCCGAGGCGCCGCCGCCGTTCTTCCCGCGCGAGCGTCGCACCACCATGCTCGACGACGTCGCCATCGAGCTCGAGGAGCTGGTGCGCGACCTGCGCGCCGGCTGGCGCCGCTTCACCGGTGCCGATCGCATCACCTTCCTGACGTCGCTGCTGGTGCTGGTCGGCGTGTTGATGCCGTGGACCTCCGACAAGACGCACCCGATCAACCTCGGCATCACCGCGGGCGGCGCGGGCCACGCGGCGCTCGCCGTCGTCGCCATCGCGCTGTGCGTGGCGCGCGGTCGTCGCGTGGACGCGAGCGGCGCGCGCATCGCGTCGCGCGAACGCGTGCAGCGCGCGCGCCGCGCCTCCCTCTGGCACCTGCTGATCGGCGCGCTCTCGACCGCGCTGTGCGCCTACCTGCTGGTCATCTACGGCCTGCAGCGCAGCGCGGAGACCGGGCTCGAGATCCGCTATGGTCTCTACGTCACGCTGGCCGCCGGCATGGGTCTGTCCTACGGCGGCTTCTCACGCTTCTGGAGTAAGCATCATGGCGAGCGATGAGCTGAAGTCCTTCAAGGTCGGCGACAAGGTGAAGAAGACGGTGGAGCCGCCGCGCCCCGGCGCCAAAGCCGAGCCCGCACCGCAGGCAGCCTCGGTCGGCTTCCCGCGTATCGAGGCGGTGGTCGAGCAGGACCAGCCGGACCTGACGGGCCTGCAGGCGCGCCGCGCCGAGCTGTCCACCCTGGCCACCGGCGCCAAGGCGAACAAAGACAAGGCCGCCGCCAAGAAGGCCGCGCTCGCCTACCAACGCGCGGAAGAGCTCATCGCCTACTTGCTCGAAACCAAAGCGAAAATGACGGCCGGGCCAGGGCAGGCCTCGTCCGGCTGATGACCGAGGGATCCTGCCGGGACCGGGGCGCAACCCCGCATCCGGCTGCGCGATAATGGCCCTGTAACGCTTTCAACTTCGGCTCGCCGAGCGGGCCATCAAGGTACCAAGGAGTTTCGTCATGGCCATCAACGTCACCGGCCCCGGCTCGCGCGGCGGCATCACCCTCGACCAGAGCAGCACCACCGTTCGTCAGTCCCCCCGCACCGACTTCGGCACGCAGGTCCGGAACGGCGTGGCCGCGGGTGCCGGTGCTGCGGGCGGCGCCATCGGCGTCGCTGCTCCCTTCGTCCCCGGCGCGGCGGTCGTGTCCGCGGCCGTCACCGGCGCCGCCGGCGCGGTCGGCTCGGGCGGCGGCACCATGGGCGGCTCCGGCCAGGTGGCCATGGGCCCCGACGGCATCCCGCTGCAGGGCCCCGGCCTCAACACGCCAACCGGCAGCAAGTCGACCGGCAATTCGCAGCAGGACATGCTGAACCAGACCAAGGACATGCAGGAGATGATGGCCTCCTTCAACCTGCAGTACCTGCAGCTCCAGGAGAAGATGCAGGCGGAGAACCGCTCCTTCACCACGGTCTCGAACGTGATGAAGACCAAGCACGACACCGCCAAGTCGAGCATCAGCAACGTCCGCTAGTCGGTCGGATGATCTGCAAGCAGCGTCGCTACGTCGCTGCGTCGAGCGAGCCGCCCCCTGGGCGGCTTTCTCTTTGCGGTCGGGTGGGTGGTAGGCTCACGTCGCCGAATCACCATGTAGGAGTGAGGACGACATGACGGACACCGCCGATACACCCAGCGGCACAGGAGCGACGGTGGAGATGCTGAAGGGCTTGATCGACGTGCCGCAGCCGGAGGCCTCGCTCCTGCTCGAAGCCGGCTATCTCTACCTGGAGATGGGCAAGGCCAAAGAGGCCGCCGACGTCTTCGCCGGTGTGGCCGCGCTCTTGCCCAAGAGCGACGTGCCGCTGGTGGCGCTCGGCAACCTCGAGTTCGCGCAGGGCCACTTCCAGCGGGCGCTCAAGCACCACCAGGAGGCGCTCAAGCTCAAGCCGAAGAGCGCGCTGGCCCAGGCGCACGTCGGCGAGGCGCTCTTGTGGCTCAAGAAGACCGCCGACGGTGTCAAGGCGCTCAAGAAGGCGATCGAGATGGAGCCGGACGGCATGCCGGCGAGCTTCGCGCGCGCGCTGCTGGAAGCGCACGAAGCAGGTACGCTGGCTCGGTAGGGGCTCGGGAGGACGTGATGCGTATCCGTGGCGGTGGTGGACCCAATCGAACGAACGCCTCCCAGGGCGCGGGCAAGGCCACCGGCGTGGGCAAGGCGCAGGGCGCCAAGTTCGCCGGCATGGTCGGCGCGACGTCCAACGCCACCGAGGAGGCGGGCCGTCAGCAGAGCGCGATGATGGCGGAGCTCGCCGAGCTCGCCGCCGCGCTCGAGGCGGGCAAGGCGACCAAGGAAGAGGCGAGCCGCCGCTTCGTCGGCCTCGTCATCAAGCAGCGCTTCGGCAAGCAGAAGCAGGGCAAGGGCCAGGATCAGATGGAAGAGGCCGTCACCGAGATGGTCGAGGAAGACCCGCAGTTCGTCTCGCGGCTGCAGTCGCAGCTCAAGCGCATCGCGAAAGGCTAGGCGCCTACGACGCCAGCACGTAGCTGAAGATCAAGGGCGCGACGATGGTGGCGTCGCTCTCGATGATGAACTTCGGCCCCTTGGCCTCGAGCTTGCCCCAGGTGATCTTCTCGTTCGGCACCGCGCCCGAGTAGGAGCCGTAGCTCGTCGTCGAGTCGGAGATCTGACAGAAGTACGACCACTTCTTCACGTCGCGCTCGAGGTCTTGCACCAGCATGGGCACGACGCAGATGGGGAAGTCGCCGGCGATGCCGCCGCCGATCTGGAAGAAGCCGATGTGGTTCTTCTGCTGGGTCTCCGTGTACCACTCGGCCAGCACCTGCATGTACTCGAGGCCGACCCTCATGGCGCTGTAGCCCTTGAGCACGCCCGACATGACGGCGCCGACGAACATGTTGCCGTTGGTCGAGTCCTCCCAGCCGGGCACGAAGATCGGCAAGTTCTTCTGGGCGGCGGCGAGCAGCCACGAGTGCGCCGGGTCGATCTGGTAGTCCTTCTCGAGCTTCTTCGAGAGCAACAGCTTGTAGAAGAACTCGTGCGGGAAGAAGCGGCGCCCTTCCTTCTCCGCCGTGGACCACAGCTCGTGCATGTGGCCCTCGATGACGCGCAGCGCCTGATCCTCGGGGATGCAGGTGTCGGTGACGCGGTTGAAGCCCTTGTCGTACAGCGCCACCTCGTCGTCGGTGGAGAGCGAGCGGTAGTGCGGCACGCGCTGGTAGTGGTTGTGCGCCACCAGGTTGTAGACGTCCTCCTCGAGGTTGGCGCCGGTGCAGGTGATGGCGGCGATCTTGTCTTGCCGGATCATCTCGGCGAGCGAGACGCCGAGCTCGGCGGTCGACATGGCGCCGGCCATGGTGAAGAACATCTTGCCGCCCGACTTCAGGTGGTCGACCCACCCCTGCGCCGCGTCGACGACGCTGGCGGCGTTGAAGTGCCGGTAGTTGTGTTGCAGGAACGCCTTGATGTGCGCGTGGGTATAGCCGGGCGTGGTCATGCGCGATGGCTACAGCCCGAGCGCGCGCAGATCAATGCGGCCGTCGATCACCGGCGGGCAGAAGTACATCGCGCCCGTGACCGCGCGGGAGAACGAGAACAGCGCGTCGACGATGCCGTCGTCGCGCCCGACCATGCGACGCGCCAGGCGCGTGAAGCGCTCGAGGCTCTCGCCATAGGCCACGAAGTACAGGCCGTGCTCGCGGGCGGTGCCCCAGGGCATCGAGCGGCGCACCACGAACGCCTCGGGATCGAACTCCTCCTGCGCGGTGCGCTTGACGTGCGCCGAGGCCGGCGCGTCGGCCAACTCCTCGTCGTCGACCAGGCGGCGGCCGATCACGTGGTCGCGCGCCACCTCGGGCATACCCGCGATCGCCGCCAGGTCGTGCAGCCAGCGCTGCACCGAGACGAAGCTGCCACCGTCGAGGCCGGGCCCGCGGCCGGCGACGATGGCCGCCGCCACCGCGTCGTCGCCGGAGGGGTTGGCGGTGCCGTCGACGAAGCCCGACAGGTCGCGACCACCGCGGTAGCTGAAGGCGTCGATCTCCTCGTCGATGGCGAAGGCGCCCGCCACCAGATCGGTCAGCCGCAGCGAGGCGTCGAGCTGGTCGCCGCGATCGTCATGCAACAGGGCGAGCCACAGCGCCCCCTGCGTCGCCGGCATCAGCGGGGCGAGCTCGGCGGGGAAGGGCGCGAGGCCCGGCACGGCGCGGCCGAGCCGGTCGACGAGCGGCGCGCCGACGCCGACGACGGCAGAGGAGTCGGTGTGGCGGGCGAGCACGCGCAGCGCCTCGCCGTGGTCGCCGCCATCGACGAGGCGGAGCGTCAAGAAGCGCGCGGAAGCGGGCGGCGGCGACAGGACGCGTTGCGACGACTCGGCGCTTTTCGGCATGCCCCGCTGGTTAGCGCAGCTAAGGCCGCTCGTCTGCGCCCGGCTCGCACGCAGCGCCCATCGGCCGTGCTTGTCCGTCGAGGTCCTCAGCCGGGCAGCCCGCCAGCCCCGCCTGGTCGATCACCGGTGAGCCGGTGCCGAGGTGGAAGCCGTCACCGAGGAACGTCGGATCGGCGGCGCCGCCCGCGCCCTCGACCCAGCTCGTGCCGATGGCGCAGTTGCCCGAGGCCTCGGGGCCCACGTTGCCGAACAGGATGGAGGACGCGAGCGTGCTGGCGACGTCGCACAGCACGCCGACAGCACCCACGTTGTCGACGACGGTGGTGAAGCGAAAGGTGCCGGCCGAGCGCAGGCGCGCGCCGCCGAAGGCGCTGCCGCCGTTGCCGTTGCTCGAGAACACGGAGTTATCGACGGTGACGGTGCCCGCGAGATCGGCGCCGCCGTCCGTGTTGTCGACGATGAGCGAGCGGCGGATCGCCACGGTCGAGCCGCCGACGCTTTCGACGCCGAAGTGCTCGGTCGGCCCGACCGTGCAGTCGACGATGGTGACGTTGGCGCCGCTGTCGAGCTCGACGCCGCTCTGGTTGTTGCCGGTGTGGCGCACCTCGAGGCCGCGCAGCGTGACCACGGCGCCGCCGCGCACCCGGATGGCGGCCGCGTTGTTGGCGCTCGCCTGCACGCGCGCGCCGCTCTCGCCGACGATGGTCAGGTCCTTCGCCAGGTCGACCTCCTCGGCGTAGCTGCCGGCGCGCACGAACAGCAGGTGGCCGTCGAGCACGGTGCCGGAGTTGTCGGCGTCGTCGATCGAGGTGAACTGCCCGCCCGAGGGCGCCACCACGTGCGTCAGCGCCGAAGCGGCGCACACGCTCGGCTCGCCGAAGCAGGCAGTACCGCCCTCGACGGCGCAGGCGGCGGTGCAGCCGTCGCCGGCCGCGTTGTTGCCGTCGTCGCAGGCCTCGCCGCCGAGCACCAGGCCGTCGCCGCAGGCGGGCAGGCGGCAGCCGGTGCGACAGCCGTCGCGGTCGTCGAGGTCGCCGTCGTCGCAGCCCTCGCCGCTGTCGACGACCAGGTCGCCGCAGAAGGGCAGCGTGCAGTCGGTGCGGCAGGCGTCCGGCGTGGTGTCGCTGTTGGCGACGCCGTCGTCGCAGGCCTCGCCGCCGGCCCGGATGCCGTCACCGCACACCGTGACGCACGACGAGGGCGCGCCGGTGCACTGATAGCCGTTCTCCTCGACGCAGCCGGCCGAGCAGCCGTCGCCGCCGGCGGTGCCGCCGTCGTCGCAGCTCTCGGCGCCGCGCAGCAGCCCGTCGCCACAGACGGGCGCGCACCCTGAGGGCTCGGCGCCGTCGCACGCCCAGCCGCCCTCGACCGCGCAGGAGCCGTCGCAGCCGTCGCCGCCGGTGGCGTCGAGGTCGTCGCAGGCCTCGGCGCCGCGCACCAGCCCGTCGCCGCAGACGGTGACGCACGCCGTCGGCTCGGCGCCGTCGCAACTCCAGCCACTCTCGCTCGCGCAGGCGGCGCTGCAGCCGTCGTCGTCAACAGTGCCGGCGTCGTCGCAGGCCTCGGCGCCGCGCACCAGGCCGTCGCCGCACACCGGCGCACAGACCGACGGTTCGGCGCTGCCGCAGTCCCAGCCGGGCTCGACGGCGCAGCCGGTCGTACAACCGTCGCCGCCGACGGTGCCGGCGTCGTCGCAGCCCTCGACGCCGCGCACCAGGCCGTCGCCGCAGACGGGCGCGCAGCTCGAGGGCTCGTCGCTGCCGCAGTCCCAGCCGGCTTCGAGCGCGCAGTCGGCCGAGCAGCCGTCGCCGTCGACGCGGCCATTGTCGTCGCAGCTCTCGGGCGCGTCGATCGAGCCGTCGCCGCAGCGCGCGCACACGCTTGGCGCGCCGGCGCACACGTAGCCGCTCTCGATGGTGCAGGCCTGGTCGCAGCCGTCGCCTGCGGCGGCGTTGCCGTCGTCGCAGCGCTCACGCACCTCGATGAGCGCGTTGCCGCAGGTGAAGAGCGGCGCCAGCTCGATCGCGAGCGTGGCCACCTGGCCGCGTACGGTGGCCACCGCGCCCTCGCCGGCAGCGACGTCGTCACCTTGGCCACGACCGGTGACGGTGACCGTCACCTCGACGTCGGCGAGCGCCTCGGGCAAAAGGAAGCCCAGGCTCTGCTCGCCGTCTTCGAGCGGCGCGGGCGGGTCGGGCGCCACCACCTCCTCGACGGCGTCGCCGGACGACAGGCGCAGCACGAGCTGGTCGAGCGCGAGCGCCGCATCGAAGCGCACCGTCACCACCAGGCCGGTGTCGGGCGAGGAGCAGGCGGCGAGCGCGACCGCCGCGACCGCGGCGCCCACGCGTGCCCGGAAAGCGGCGCGCGCGCTCATCGCAGGTCGAAGGTGCCGAGGCTGCCGGACACCGGCAGCGGTTGGGGTTGCGCGGCCACCACGGCGACGACCACGGCGCCGCCGACGGCGAGCGCGAGGGCCGCGCCGCCGACGGCGAGCCACACCATGGAGCCGTCGTCGTCGCCCGCGCTGGCCGGCGCGGTGGCTTGCGGCGGCGTGACGCTGGCCGCCGGCGTGGCCTCCGGCGGTGCCAGCAGCGCGCGCTCGGCCGCGATCAGCTCCTCGACCTCGCTGCGGTTGTCGGCCTGCGGGTCTTCCTGGAGGTACCGCTCGAAGGCGCGCGCGGCGTTTTGGTGATCGCCGAGCTGCCGCAGGCACTGCCCGATGTTGACCAGCAGCCCGGGCGCCGGCAGGCGGCGGTACGCAGCCTTGAACGACGTCAGCGCCTCCTCGAAGCGCCCGGCTTGGTAGTGCTCCTCGCCCTGCGCGTAGAGCGCCATCGCCTCAGCCTCGGCTGCGGGGCCGGGTGCCGCCTCCGCGGCCCACGCGGGCGCGCCGGCGACGAGCACGGCGGCGAGCGCGGCGGCGAGCGTGCGTGGGGTGAAGACGGCCAGGGACATCGGACGAGCCTACTCCCAGCCCTACTTGGGCTTCTTCTTGAACGGGTTGACCAGCGCGCCCTCCTTGAGCGTGCCCTCCTCCTTGGGCGGCTCGACGGGCGGCGCGGCCTTCGCCGGCTCCGGCGCGGCCTCGGCGGCGGGCTTGGGCCGGCGCGCCGCCTCCTTCGGCTTGACCGCCGGCTTGGCCGCAGCCGGCTTCGGGGGTCGCGCCACGAGGACCGGCGGCGCCGGCTCGGCGGGCGGTGGCGGCTCCTCGACGATGCGCGGCGCGGCGTCGACGACGGCGGCCGGCTCGTCGACGACAGCCGGCGGAGTGGGGCCCGCGGCGGGGACGGCCGGCGGCGCGCGGTCCGCGATCGGCGCCGCACCCTCCGCGTCCGACGACGGTGGCATGTCGACGGGGTTCGTGGGCGAAGGTGCCAGCGCGAACCGAAGGCCGACGGCGCCGAGCGCTGCCACCGCGATGCCGGCCGCCACCAGGGCCACGCGGCGCCCTCGCTTCGAGGGCGGCCCGGTCGCGGTGGGCTCGGCGATGCCGAGGGCGATGCGCGGCAGCACCGCGGCGTCGGTCGAGCGATCGGCGGCCCCCAGGCTCGGCTCGGCGAGCGCGTCGGCGGCGGTGGCGGCTGCCGGCTCACTGGGCGTCGCCGGCGCCGGTGCGGGGGGCTCGGGCGGCGGCGATGCCGCGGTCGGCGCCGCCGGCGGTGCCGCCGGTGCCACCGGGGCGGCCGGCGCCGCCGAGGCGAAGGTGTCGTCGGCGGTCGACGCGACCTCGCCGGGGTCGACGGTCGGCAGCTCCTCGTCGGGCTCGACGTTCGGCAGGTCACTCTCGTCCGGCGCCGCCGGGTCGAGGATCAGGGGCCGCGCTCGCGGCGCCGGTGGCTCCGCGATCGGCTCGCCCTCCCCCGAGATGCCGGGGATCGGCGCCGGGCGGGTGTGACGCACGAGCGGCGCCGGCACCACGGTCCAGCCGCCCACCGCGGGCACCGCGAAGTCGCCGGTGGGGTCCAGCGCCGGCTCGGGCCGGTGGTGCTCGAGCAGCAGCGCCACCTCGCGCAGGGAGGCTTGCACCTCGCGCATCATGTCGGGGCGCGCGTCGGGGATCTTGGCCATGCAGCTTTGCACCAGCGCGTCCAGCGTGGCGGGCACCTCGCGCAGCGACGACGGTGCCGGCGGCGCCTGCTCGAGGTGGGCGCGCTTGAGGGCCAGCAGCGTGTCGGCGACGAAGGGCGCTCGGCCCGTGGCCAACTGGAAGAGCAGCGCACCAAAGGCGTAGATGTCGGCGCGGTGGTCGACCTCGCCGCCGCGCTGCTGCTCGGGCGCGAGTCCGGCGCCCGGCTCCCCCGACATGAAGTCGAACACCTTGACGGCGTCGCGCGCGCCGCTCTGGATGGTGACGAACACGCTCGCCAGCTTGAGGCCGCCGTGCACCACGCCGAGGTCGTGCGCGGCCGCCAGCGCCTGGGACACCTGCCAGGCGATGTGCAGCGCGCGCGGCAGCGGCAGCGGCCCGTCCTTGATCAGCTCGGCGAGCGTGCGGCCGCGCAATTGCTCGGTGGCGACGTACTGCTGTGCTCCCTGCTCGACCACCTCGACGATGGCGACCAGGTTCGGGTGGTCGGCGCGGCGCAGTGCCCTCGCCCAGCCAAAGAACCGCTCCCGCGCCGCCTGATCGCCGTGCAGGCGGTCGTCGAGCAGCGCTAGCGCCAGCTCGCGCGAGGGGGCCCCTCCCTCCACCAGGAACACCCCACCCATCCCGCTCGTGCCGAGCAGGCCCTTGATGCGGTAGGGGCCGATCGTCTCTCCGACCTTTGGCAGCGCGCCCATGGCCTTCCCGGGGAAGAGCATGCCACGCCGATCCGGCCGACCGCCCGAAGACGGCCAACCGTTTGACCCGACTCCGGGTTGCTTCCTAATGTCCGTCTGCCTTTCGTCCTCGACGTAGCTGCATGGCGATGCGCCAACCTCCCAAGCCTCCGCTGCCGGGTCATCTGACCACGGACACCTTCGAGCGCCCGGCGTCGAAGGCGCACCCGGCGGTGGGCGCCGACGGCAAGCTCGACAAGAAGGCGCTGATCGCCCAGTACACGCCCTTCGTGCGCGGCATCGCCGCCAAGATCAAGAAGTCGCTCGCCAAGAACATCGAGTTCGACGACCTGGTCGCCTACGGCATGACCGGCCTGCTCGAGGCCGCCGACCGTTACGACCCGAAGATGGGCGCGAACTTCATGACCTTCAGCTACTACCGCGTGCGCGGCGCCATCTACGACGGCCTGCGCGGCATGGGCTGGGTCAACCGCACCGAGTACCAGAAGATCCGCTTCGAGGAGCGCGCCACCGCCTACCTCGAAAACCACGCCAGCCGAGAGACGGTGGGCGGCGGCGACACCAACAAGAGCGTCGAGGACAACATCGAGGAGCTGGCCAACCAAGTGAGCCAGCTCGTCACCATCTACGTCACCAGCCTGGAGGCCATGGAGGATCTCCAGGTCGAGGACAAGGAGAAGGCGCCGCTCGACGACAAGCTGCTCGACGTCGAGATGAAGAGGCACGTGAAGACCGCGCTCGCCAAGCTGCCCGACGCCGACCGCGAGATCATCGTCATGTACTACTTCAAGGAGCTGTCCTTGCAGGAGGTCGGCAGCAAGCTCGGCCTCTCCAAGAGCTGGACCTCGCGCCGACATGCGCAGGCCATCGAGCGCCTGACCAAGATCCTGCAAGACCTCTTGAAGGGCACCAAGGCGTAGCAGAAACACCCTTGGTTTTCAGCTAGTTATACCGCGGCCCCTGGCCGGTGCCCCCGATGACCGAGGCGCTCGCAACGGCACCCCCGGGGAGTCGATAATGGACTCGTAGTCCCTTTCTCCCTTCGTCCCTTCCTCCCTTCCACCCGTTTCTCAGGAGTTTCCCATGTCAGACCCAGTCTCCGGCGGCATCGGCAAGGCCAGCCAACAGGTCATGCAAGAGCTGCAGAAGTCCATGGAGCAGAACCAGGGCGTCGCGCAGAACAAGGTGGGCGGGGCCCAGTTCAACGACGTCATGGCGCAGCAGGGCGTGCAGGGTCCAAACCAGGTCAACGCGACCAACCCGGTGGCTGACGTCACCAAGGTCAACGAGGCCACCAAGGCCGCCGACGTCTTGCGCACCGCGCAGGCGCAGAGCGTCCAAGGCGTCAACCCCGACACCGGGGTCAAGCCGGTCGACAAGGCGGCCGCCGCGCGCGAGAGCGGGCTCAAGGGCCTGTTGCAGCAGGTGGTCGACGGTCAGGGCAAGCTCGACCAGGTCATCAAGATGGCGACGTCGGGCAAGACCTACGGCAACCAGGAGCTGCTCGCCATCCAGGCGGCGGTCTACAAGTTCTCGCAGGAGCTCGAGATGACCTCGAAGGTCGTCGAGAAGGCGACCTCCGGCGTCAAGCAGACCATGCAGACTCAGGTTTGATTTTGGGGGCGCGTTGAACGCGCGTCGTGTACCTCACTGAAGCGCCGGCCCAGGCCGGCGTTTCCTTTTTGCGGATTCCGTCAGGTTGACGTCGGTGGGTTCCTGGTGGCGGCCCGGTCGGCCTCGATCTCCAGGGCGGCTTGCTGCTCGGGACCGGCGGTGTAGCCGCCGGTTCTCGCGTTGTGGCGTCGCTGGTGCGCTCTAGGGCAGCTTCATCGGCGGCGGGCGCTTGGCCTGCTCGGTGAAGCGCGGCGTCGCCAGGTCGTCGGCGTAGCCCTCGACGACGAAGGTGCCGGGGGCCGTCTCGCGCACCACCACGGTCCACGGGGTGTCGGTCTCGCCCCAGGCGAGGCCGACGCCGTGCTGGCGCGGCGGCAGGCCGGCGATCAGCGACGTCACCAGCGTGCCCCCCATCTGCTCTCCGTCGCCGGCGATGAGCCAGAAGCGCGGGCTGTTCAGTTGGCTCGCCACCGCGAGCGTGGTGGCGCGCAGCTCGCGTTCCTGGCCCGAGGAGCAGGCGGACGCGAGCAGCAACACGAGGGTGGCGCCGAGGGCGCGCGCGAGGAGTTGGCTCATGCCCGAGGGTACCGTGCACCCAGGATTGGCGCATCGGCGGCAGGCACGCACGGCTCGGCGTGACGTCGAAGACCGCCTGGTCATTGGAGGCGGCGCGGGTGCGTCCCCGCTGCGATCCAAGGTACGACGCGCGACCGAAGCACGTGACGCGGAGCACAGCCGACATCCCAAGTAGTCGAGGAGGTACGTCATGCGCGCCCGATTCGCCCTGCTTGCCGTCGCTGCCCTGGCCGTCGCGTGCCCCTTCGACATCGAGGGCGACCCGCGGGAGCACGCGGCTACCGAGGACCAGGGCGCCCCGGACGACAGCCACGGCGACAAGCCCCCCGACCCGGGCGAGCCGCCGCCGGACGCTCCGGTGCCGCAGGAGCCGGTCGTCTCCGACGCCTGTGAGCCGTACCTCGCGCAGCTGACCACGCTGGCGCGCGAGTTCGTCGACGCCCTGGCGGCGGACCAGATCCCGGGCGGCGTGTTCGGCGTCGCCGTCGGCGACTGCCGGTTCAGCTACGGCATCGGCGCAGATCGGGAAGGCGCGCCCATCGACGGTGCGACGCGCTTCCAGATGGCGTCGGTCAGCAAGCTGTTCGCGGCGCTCACCGCCAACTCGCTCGTCGAGGACGGCCTGCTCGACAAGCATGCTCCCGTGTCGTCGATCGTCGCCGTCAACGATCGAGCGCCCTATGGCGACGCCTTCACGCTCGATCAGCTGCTGGCGCACCGCGCCGGTTATCCGGATTGGTTCCTCAGCGACGACGGCTCGCAGCTCGATCGCGCACCGTTCTTCGCCGCGCATGCCAACGAGCTGCTGTGGGCTCCCCCCGGCGAGGTGTTCGTCTACAACAACCAGGGCTACACGCTCGCCGGTCACGTCCTCGAGATCGCCGGCGGCGCGTCGTACGCGCAACTGGTGCAGGCGCGCGTGCTCGACCCGCTCGGGCTCGCCGACACCCGGCTCGGCAGCACGCTCGATGCCACCGAGCCGCACAGCGCGGCGGGCGCCTCCGGCACGCCGTCGTCGTTCGCGCTCTACGGCAGCGACGACCCGTTCTATCGCAGCGAGTTCTACGAGCCGATGGGCGGCGTCTGGTCGAGCGCCGAGGACATGGTGGCGCTCGGCAAGGCCATCATCGCTCGCGACCCG
The DNA here is from genome assembly GCA_016177705.1 of Deltaproteobacteria bacterium. GTDB lineage: Bacteria > Myxococcota > UBA727 > UBA727 > VGSZ01 > JACOUT01. The sequence continues at coordinate 238,085 of JACOUT010000003.1, read as the reverse complement.
CGCCTGCTCTCCTCGGCGTCCATCGACGACCTGACGCGGTCGCGCGGGCCGTCGAGCGGCAAGGGCAGCGACTACGCTCAGGGCCTGATGGTGTTCGGCGACATCTGGACGCACGACGGCGCCACCGGCGGCTTCCTGACCGAGCTCACCATGGTGCCGTCGCGCGGCGTGGTCATGGCCGTCATGGTCGCCGCCGACTGGGCCTTCCCCTATCCGTTCGCCTACGGCGCCATCGACATGCTCGCCCCCGGCCTCGACTACGGCACGCTGCCACCGACGACGCCCGCGGCACAGTGGGCGGGTAGCTACGCCGACGACGTCATCCTCGGGCGCGTCGTCATCGCGGCCGATGGGGCCAACCTGACGCTGTCGTTCCCGGACGTTCAGCTCGGCCCGGGCGTCCCCACCACCATGACCGCCGAGCTGGTCGGCGACGATACGTACTTCGGCCCCTTCTTCGACTGGGGCGAGGGCGAGCTGGTCATGCAAACCGGCAGCGACGGCACGCGCTACGCCGCGTCGCGCAACTTCGTGGCGCGCGCGGCGCCGTAGCTGGCGACGTCGTCGCGTACGCCAGGCCGATCTGCGCTACCGTTATCGGCGAGGTGCCGTCATGCCTCCCTCCTGCGTCTTCTGCGACATCGTCTCCGGCCGCTTCACGTGCAAGAAGGTCTACGAGGACCGCTCGACGCTGGCGTTCCACGACCGCCACCCCGAGGCTCCGGTGCACGTGCTGATCGTGCCCAAGCGACACGTGGCGAGCATCTCGGCGGCGCCCGCCGACGAGCGCACCGCGCGGCTGTTCGCGCGCCTGCTCTTGACGGCGCGGCACGTCGCCACCGAGCTGGCGCTCAAGAAGGACGGCTTTCGTTTGGTCATCAACACCGGCACCGACGCGGGCCAGGCCGTGCCCCACCTGCACGTGCACCTGCTTGCGGGGCGGCCGCTCGCTTGGCCGCCGGGGTGAGCGCCGCGCTCAGCGTCGCCGCCGACGCCCGAGCGCGACGAGGTGCACCTCGCGGTGGCCCCCGCGCCGCTGGGGCGCGGCGAGCACCCGTTCGCGGGCATCGATACGGTCAGCCTCGGCTACCGGTGCACGCACCACGCTTCGTCGAACCACGCCACCCACGTCGTGCTGACCAAGGAGCGCTGACGAGCGTCCAAGCGGCCATCACCGTCGCTGCGCTGTCGCTCCCCCGAGCGCGCTCCTCAGCCGTTCGAGCGCCGCGCGGTCGCCGCTGATGCGCAAGGCCTCCGCGGCGATCGCCTTGTCGACGTCGAGCGCGCCTGAGAACAACAGCGCGAACACCGCCGCGCTCGCCTCCACCACCACGTCCGGCCGGTCCGCCGCGGTGGTGCGCCGGCCGATGGCCTCGGCCACGCGCACCACCCAGGCGCCGCTCTCGGGTGCGCCGGTGGCGACGAAGCCCACCACGTCGGCGGCGGGCTTGGCCTTCGACTGTGCGCGCGCACGCGCCAGCAGCGTCGGCAGTTGCTTGACGAAGAGATCGTCGAGCGCGGTCACGACCGCACCTTGGCGCGGATGGCGGCGAGCTCCGCTTCCTTCTCGACGATGGCAGCTTCGACGATGGGGAGCCGGTTCTTCGCCCCTTCGAGCAGCAACGTCCGGAGATCCTCCGGCATGCCCTTGATCTCGGGCAGCTCGACCAGATCCTTCTGCAGGCGCTCGCGGCGCGCCTTGAGATCGGCCAGCACCTCGCTCGGCAGCTCGCGCAGCAGGTCTTTGATGACCAGGTCGACGTCGTCGCGGGTGAGCGTCAGCGGTGGCAGGTAGCGCGTGCGCGTGTTGCCCCACGCCTCGCTCACCTCGGCCTTGGTGCCGTCCACCTTGCTCATGCCGAGCAACAGCCCCATGCCGGAGGCGTCCGCCGGCACGTTGTGGAACCGCTGCACCTCCCTCAGGCGCTTGAGCAGGTAGGCGCCGACGTCGGCCGACTGCTCGAGCAGTCCGCCCTCGCGGATGCGCTTCATCACCTGCGCGCCCTTCAAGAAGCGCACGGCGTCGCCGCCGGCCGTGGTGACGCCGAGATCGAACTCGTGCGGCTTTTGTGTCGGCAGTTGGCCCTCGCGCGCGACCGCGGCGATGCCCGAGGTCTGCAGGCCTTTGCCGAAGACCACGAAGTCGGGTGCGAACCCCGGGTAGTTTTCGTAGGCGAAGAACCTGCCGGTGCGCCCACCGCCCGTCAGCACCTCGTCGGCGATGATGGGCAGGCCGTGCTTGTCGGCGAGCTTGCGCAGCTCGAGCAGGAACTCGGTGCGATAGAACTGCACGCTGTTGGCGCCTTGCACGGGCTCGAGGAAGATGGCGCCGATCGGGCTCGCCTTGTCGGTGGCCATCAGCTCGATCAACAAGAGCGCGTCGGCCTCCTCCTGCTGCACGCGCTTGAGCTCGTCGCCGGTCGGGTTCCTGCTCGTCGACACGGCAGCAGGCAGCTTGAACTCCTCCTTGTTCTCGGAGACCCCGCGGCCCCAGCCCGCGAAGTTCATCGAGGAGGCGAGGCCGCGCCCACCGCCGTACGAGCCGGAGAAGAACGCCATGCCCGGCTTGGCGTCCGGATCGCCGAGGCGGCGGCGGCCGAGCGCGGTTGCCAACTGGAAACACAGGCTGACGCTGTCGGAGCCCGAGTCGGCGAAGGCGAGCAGCTTGGTGTTGGGCGCGAGCTTCTGCCACTCCTCCTCGAACTTCTCGCGCGCCGACGTGATCGAGGTGCGCCCCTCGTAGGTGGTGGCGCGGATGCCCTGCGACTCCTGGTTGAGCGCCACCAGGTAGGCGGGGTCGCGGAAGGCGGGGTCGTCGTCGGGCAGGAGGCGCAGGCCCCAGGTGCGGTGCCAGTCGCGCTTCTCGCCCTTGCCCTCGGGCACCTCGTCCTTGTGGGGCGCGGCGGTGACCACGGCGTGCGCGGCGTCGTTGGCGGCGAGCGCGAGCTTGCCGAGCGCCTCGGTAACGGCCTCGGGGTTGAGCGACGCCATGCAGCGCGCATAGACCCGCTTCATGGCGGCGGCGTCGTTCGCCTTGCCGCCATCACCGTTGACCATGTCGAGCACCGCGCTCCTGGTCGGCTCGGTGAGGATGTCGGCAGGGACGCCCGACATGACGGCGAGCACGGCCTGGGCGACCACGAGCGCGTCGGACTTCTTGGTCGGATCGAGGCGGGTCTGCCACGGCTTCTGGGCGCCCTGCACCGGCCCGCCGCTGCTCGGCAGCTTGGCGTCCACCACCTGGCCGAAGCTGCCGCCCGGGACGACGGGCTGCTTGCCACCGTCCTCGGTCTTTTCCACCACTGGGGTCGAGGTGACGGCGCCGGACTTCTTGACCTCGACGTCGCCGCGCTGCACCAGCGGCTTCGCCAGCCGCTTTGTCAGCACCTGCCCGCCGTCGTTCTTGGTCCCGTGCAGCGCCACGGCACATGCTACTACCGCAGATCTGATCGTGTCGTCGTCGTCCGCGCAACAAAGCGACCGTCATCGGCGTGCGCGGCGCGCGCTGGTGGCCTACGCCGAATCTGGTGGGGTCGCAGGGGCCGAGCGCTCCTCGGACAGCGACGGTACCGCGGCCGGGCTGTCGCCGACTGACACGCCGGGCAGGTGGTAGCGCGGCCGGCCGGCGTCGGCAGCTAGCAGCACTTTGCGGATCGCGTGAGCGCCAAGGCGGCGCCCGCAAACCACAAGCACGCCAGCCACCAGCCCCCCGATCGTGGCGGACAGGAGCGCCAGCAGCGTCGCGCCGCCGGCAGGGGCGTCGGTGAGCCATCGGTGGGACACCATCAAGATGCCGACGACCAGCGCTAGGCCGAGCAGCGGACCTACGACCTGGCCGGCCAACGTGAAGGCCGCCGCGCGCGCGAGCACGCGCACGCGCTGCTCCGGCATGACCTCTGGATGCTCTGCGAGCTGGCGGCGCAGCTCCTTGGGATCGCTTGTGGCCACGCGTCCAAGATAGCGCGGAGCGCGGTCACGACACGACTGCGCTTGGCGCCAGCCGATCAGGGAGCGCGCCGCCGTCGCCCGAGCGCGACGAGCGCGAGCACGAGCGCGCCAGGCGCGCCGCCGCTCGCACAGCCAAAGAGCGGCTCGTCGTGCTGGTGCGGCTCCTCTGACGGCTCCTCGGCGGCGGGCTCGAGCGCGATGGGCCGCTCGAAGCCGTACTCGAAAGCGAAGCGCTCCTCGACCGAGTGTGCGAGCGCGAGCTGCGGCACCACCAAGGAGACGCTGTCGACGCCTGCGAGCTCGAGCGTCAGCTCCGCCGTTGCGCCCTTGAGCTTGAGCGGCAGCTCGGTGGAGCCGCTTGCGCCCGTGACCACGACGTGCGGGGCCCACTCGGCCTCGGTGCCGCGATCGCCTTCGATGGCGCCGGCGAAGCGCACGGTCCAGGCGCCGTCCTCGGGCGCTTCGAAGCGCACCACGTTGACGCCGAAGCGGCGCGGCAGCGTGTCCTCGGGGGCCTGCACCAGGCCCTCGGTGGCGCCCTCGTGGGAAGCGGCGACGCGCCGGTCGTCCTCGGGCAGCATCGAAGCCCACTGCTCGACGTTGTCGGCGTAGAGCTCGCCGTGCTGGTACTCGCTCCAGTCGAGCTCGCTGGTGGCGAACAGCGCGAACAGGTCGCGCAGGTCGGCGCCGCGCTCGTCGGTGGCGACGGCCAGCGTCACCAGCGGATCGTCGGCGCCAGGCTCGTTCTCCCAGGTCGCGCGGATCACGCTCGGGTCGGCGAGCACCTCGTCGACGAAGCGCGGGAAGATGAAGGCGCCGTAGTGGTGGTACTCCTCGGTCGCCCCGGTGTCCGGGTAGTCGAAGTGGCTGACCGACAGGTGCGGCAAGAGCGCGTAGCCGCCCAGGAACGAGCCGTGCTCCCAGTCGTCGGGGCGCGCGCGCGAGGCCGCCCACTCGGCGGTCGCCTCCCAGAACCAGCCGCCGAGGCCGTCGTACTCGTAGGTCGAGTAGCGGTCCTGCACGGCGTGAAACAGCTCGTGCGCCGCGGTCCAGCCGCCACCGTAGCGCGCGGCGTCTTGCGAGAGCACCAGGTGGGGGTAGCCCTCGGGGTCGTACCAGAAGTAGCCGCCCGCGCCTTCGGCGGAGGGCGCGTCGCCGCCGGTATCGCCGATGTAGACGTTCATCTTGAAGGCCTCGGTGGTGCGCGGCGCCAGGAAGCCGAGCTCGACCACCTCGACCTGCCACGCCTCCTCCAGCGCAGCAAGGATGGCGTCGGCGTCGCCGTCGAAGCTGCCGTTTGGTCCCCACTTGAGCGCGAAGTGATCGCTCTCACGCACGTGCTCGAAGGTGCCGAAGGCGTCGCGCAGCGCCAGCACGCCGGCGTCGAGCGGCGCGAAGGCGGCGCGCTGCACGAAGTGCGGCTGCCGCAGCTTCTCGAGGGTGGTGCACGTGTGCGGTGTCGAGATCGCAGGTGTGCCGCCAGCGATCGCGAGGGTGATCAGCGCAGGTGTCCACATGGCGCACGCCTAACGCAATGTCCGTGCCGAGGTGCTCGTGATCACCGGCGCGGGGAGCGCTTCGAGCTCGGCGGCGATCTGCCAGGCGCGCTCGGCCAGCCATAGGCGGCTGTCGTCCACCCCGTGGGCCCAGGCCGCGCCGGCGAACACGTCGGCCGCCTCCTCGGTCGAGGTGAAGCGCGCCTCGCGGTCGTGCGCCAGCAGGCGGACCACCGCGGCCTCGATGACGTAGGGCACGGGCACGAACTGCGACAGCGGCGGCACCGGCAGGTCGCGGCGCACGTCCTCGTTTGAGAACAGCGCGCGGCCGACCAGCATCTCCCACAAGACCACGCCGAGCGCGAACTGGTCGCTGCGGCGGTCGACCGGCTCGCCTCGCGCCTGTTCGGGCGAGATGTAGCCGGGCTTGCCGACCAGCATGCCGGGGGTCACATCGGCGCCGCGCCAGGTGGCGCCGCCGAAGTCGATCAAGAGCGCTTGCCCGAACCGGTCGATGACGACGTTTTGCGGGCTGATGTCGCCGTGCACCACCTCGAGCGCTGCGCCGTCGACGTCCTTGAGCGAGTGCAGGTAGGCGAGCGCGCGCGCGACGTCTTCGGCGACGCACAGCGCGGCGCCGAGTGGCAGCGCGGAGCGGTCGAGCAGCTCGGCCAGGCTGGCGCCTGTGATGTGCTCCAGCGCGAGCACCTCGACGCCCGCCACCTGCCCGTGCGCCACGTGGTGCACGATGTGTTCGTGGGTCACGCTGGCGGTGACCGCGATCTCGCGCCGGAAGCAGCGGCGCACCTCGTCGTCGTCTTTCAGGTCGTCGCGCACCGTCTTCAGCACCACGTCGTGGTGCTGCTCGTCGTCGGCCAGCCACAGCTCGCCCATGCCGCCCTTCGCCAGGGGGCGTTTGACGTGGAATCGCTGGAGCACATCCCCCGACAGCATGGGCCTCGATGCTGCAACCCGCGATCCAGCGGCCGGCGCGGCGCCATCACGCGGGAACGCGCGCCGCCGAGCGGATCGGCACGCGGCGGGTGCGTCCCCACACCGTCATGCGACCGATGCCGGCCGCTCAGCGCGGCGTGCCGGACAGCGCCGAGGGCGCGGCCGCGACGTCGACCACCGCCGACAACAGCGCCTTGAGGCCGCGCGCGACGTTGCGCTTGGAGACGCGCTCGCCGTCGCCGTGCATGGTGGCGGCCTCCTTGCGCGAGACGATGACGGGCACGAAGCCGTAGGCGCGCACGCCCTTCTCGCGCAGCAGGATGGAATCGGTGAAGCCGGGTGACACCATGGGCCCGACGACGATGCGCGCCACACCGTCGGCGCGCGCCACCGCCTCGGCATGGTGGGCGAGCGCTCGGTAGAGCGGGTCGTCCCACGGGCTCTCCGCAGCCGCGCGTTGGTCGATGACCTCGACGGTCACGCCCTCGATGCCGGCGAGGCGCGCGCGCAGCTCGGCCGTCAACGCCGCCGGCTCGGTGCCGGGCAACAAGCGCACGTCGAGCTGCGCACTCACCTCGCTCGGCACCACGTTCGGCTCTTTGGCGCCGGCGAAGCCGGTGATGTTGACGGTGTCGGTGACGAGCGCCGAGGCGGCCGGCTCGGACAAGAAGCGATCGAGCGCGAACCAGTCGACCAAGAGCGGCCGCTGCAACACGAAGCCGGTGACGCCGCCCGCTTCGTTGCCCACCTCGGCGAGCAACTGGTAGAGCGCCGGGTGCACGCGCGCGGGGCGCTGCCAGGCGCGCACGCGGTCGAGCGCCTCGAGCAGGCGCTGCGGTGCCCTCGGCACCGGCGTCGAGCCGTGGCCCGGCTCGCCCACGGCGCGCACGCGCAGCCAGAGCACGCCCTTCTCCGCCACCGAGATGCCGAAGGCGACCTGGCCGTCGACGAGCGCGTCCTCGATGCCGAGGCCGCCCTCGTTGACGGCATGCGAGCAGCCAAGCTGATCCCAGTGTTGGGCGAGCGCCTCGACCATGCCCTTCGAGGCCACCTCCTCGTCGGCGACGGCGAGCAGCACCACGTCGCGCGTGAGCGGAACCTGCAAGCGTTTGAGCCAGCGCAGCGTGGCGACCTCGAGCAGGCCGAGCACCTTCATGTCGAGCGCGCCGCGGCCCCACACGAGCTGCTCGCCGCTCGCGTCGTCCGTGCTGACGGCGCCGTCGAACGGTCCGCGCCCGGCGGGCCAGCGCGACGGCTCGGCGCTGACGACGTCGAGGTGGCTGATGAGGCACAGCGCGCCTTGCCCGCTCGGCGCCGAGGCCGGCAGGCGCGCGATCAGGTTGGCGCGCTCGGGCGCGTCGTGCAGCGGCAGCACCGCGGCCTCGATGCCGTCACCAGCGAGCAGCGCCGCCAGGACCTCGGCGCCGCGCCGCTCGTTGCCGGGTGGGTTGGTGGTGTCGGCCATCAGGTAGGAGCGCAGGTCGGCGAAGGCCTCGTCGCCGGCGGCGCGCCAATCGACGCTGGCGAGCGCGTGCGACGACGGCAAGGCCGCCACGTCGGCGACCGGCGCGCGCAGCGGCGTGGTGGCGCAGGCGAGCACGCCGGCCGTGACGGCGAGCGCCGCCGCCACCACGCAGGCGGCGCCGGCACGCAGCTTCATCGCGCGCACAGCTCGTCGGTCTTCAGGTCCCAGTCGACCAGCGCCTGTAGCGTCTGGTCGATCATGAGGGCGTCGTAGCTGTCGGCGATGACGCCGTAGCGCATGTAGCGCCAGATGCCGTAGAAATGCACCAGCTCGCCGGGCGCGCGCTCGGTCAGCGTCTCCACCTGGTAGTCGTCGGTGAACTCGGCGCCCTCGTTCTCGAACACGGCCGGCTCGGGCAGGTAGACCCGCAGCACCAAGCCGGGCCCCGCCGGCGACGCCTCGGGCCCGAGGTCGGGCACCCGCCGCATGCCGCTCTGCACCGTGGCGGTGAACTGGTTGGCCATGAGCGCGTGCTCGGCGCTCGTGTAGGTGGTGAGCCAGCGCGGGTGGCTCTCGGGCGTGCCCTCGATCATCTCGCGCGCATAGGCGGCGTAGGCCTCGGTGTAGAGCGAGAGCTGGTCGGGCTCGAGCGTCAGCGCGTCGATCTGTTCGAGCGTGCAGTGGATCACGTTGGCCAGGTAGATGCCCTGCGGCTTGGCCGGGTCGCGGTCCGACAGGGCGACGGCGTCGAGCTCGGTCTGCGTCAGGTTGCCGAGCGTGCCCTTCTGCGGCTCGGCCAGCGTGTCGCCGCCGAGCACGTCGTGGATCTTGCCGAGCGCGTCGGCCAGCTCCGCGTCGGAGATGGCGGGATCTTCACCCTCGGGCAGCCAGCGCGCGAAGGCGAAGCGCGCCAGGCCGTCGAGGTCGGCGGGCGCCGGTTGGGGCGCCACGCAGCCGGCGGCGGCAAACAGCATCGACGTCAGGGCGGCGAGCGGCGGGTGGCGCATGCGCCAAGGCTAGCGCCGGCGCGGCCGTTCGCCAGGGGTCATCCGTCGTCATCGACGAGCGCGCTGGGCGCGAACAGCGCGGCGCGCGCCGCGCCGAGGTCGGACACTGCCACGATCAGCCGGACGCCGCCGAGCGACAGGCCGAGGCCGACGATGTTGCCGTCGGCGATGCGGGCCGCGATCCCCTCGGCCTCGAGACGGCCGCGCGCCAGCTCGGCCTCGATCAGCGAGTCGAAGGTCGCCACCACGTCGTCGTCGTCGAACGAGAGCGCCGAGGCGAGGGACATCGGGCTCGCCGGGCTCGACGGATCGGCCATGGCCGAGAGTACCAGCTCTTTCCGTCAGCGCGCCGCGAGCGGCGCCGGCGCGCGCTCCGCGGGCAGCGTGATGGCGCGGCGCACGGCCGCGAGGGGCGCGTGGTCGTCGAGCGCCACCGCGCCCATGGCGTCGACCACCACGCCGAGCTCGGCGAGCAGCCGCTCGACGTCGGGCCAGGGCGCGTCCTTGTTCGCCTGAAAGGCGCGCTCGAGCGCGCGCGCCGCCACGGCGCCCTTGCCGGCGTCGACGGCGGCCAAGAGTGAGCGCGCGTCGCGCGCCTCGTCGTCGTCGGGGAAGCGCCGGCGCAGCGCGCGCACCAGGTCGTCGAGCGAGGCCCCGTGGCGTCGCGCCTCCACCTCCGTGAGCAGCGCCAGCGCCACGCCCGCCCAGTAGGTGTGCTGATACGCGCCGGTGGCATGCATGCGGCGCGACGCCTCCGCCACCGTCAGTCGATCTTCGTCGGAGCGCACGCGGCCGGTGCGCAGTCCGCGCACCAGCTCGGCCCAATAGGCGGCGTCGTCGGGCAACATGCCTGCCCGGCGCGCCAGCAGGTCTTGGTACCAGGTGGCGATGCCCTCGTTGAGCCACGCGTCTTCGCTCTTCACCGGCGGCAACAGCGCGTGCGCCAGCTCGTGGGTCAGCGCCCAACGGCCAGTGGCCTCGAGGTCGTCGGCGTCGAGGCTGTCGGCGCCGTCGCCGACGTAGAACAGCGCGGTAGGCCCGCCGCCGCGCGAGTAGAAGCCGACCACGATGGGGCGCGCCACGTGGGTCGGCACCACCAGCACGTTGAGGCGCGGCTCGGGGTAGGCGCCGTGCACGCTCGCCACCGCGTGCGCGCTCGCGGCCAACCAAGCGCCGAGCGCGGGCGGCGCGCGCCCGTCGTCGAGCCGGGCCAGCGAGAGCCGCGCGCCGCCGGCATCGATGTGCTCGACGGCGAAGCGGCCGAAGGCGGCGTCACTCTTGAGCCGGAACGCGCGCGCGTCCACCAGGTAACGGCCGTCATCGACGTCGACCCAGGGCACGGCGGCGTCGAAGCCGGCGCGCTCGACCTTCACGCGCAGCCGCGCGTCGTCGGCGAACGGCTCGGGGCGCCACAGCCACAGCTCGGGCGTAGCGATGACGTCGTCGCCGACACGCTGGGCGAGGTCTTTGTCGTCGAGCGCGTCCGCCATGCGCGCCACGTCGACGATCAGGTGGGCGCAGCCGCGCAGCTCGCGCGTGAACACGCCGTCGTCGTCGAGCGGCAGCGGCCGGCCGAGGTCGTCGTTGACCGAGACCGCGAACGGCAGCGCGCGCCGGTTCTCGGGGACGAGGCGCCGCGGCATCGACGCCCCCGCGGCGGGGCAGTAGCGCAACGACACGCCGCCGAAGGCGTCGGCGGCGTCGGGCAGCAGCGTCACGTCGACATCGAGCACCGGGGCCGCGGTGGCACGCGCGGTCGACGCGGTCGGCTCGGTGGCGCAGCCGGCGGCGACGAGCGCGCCGCCGATGACGACGATGCGCGAAGCCCGGTGCGCGCGCAGCAGCACGAGGATCAGCGGGCCTTGAGCAGGCGCTGCAGCTCCTCGCGGATGATGGTCTCGGCCAGCTCCGGCACCACCTCCCAGGCGATGCGCTCGATGATCTCTCGCGCCTCGGCGCCGATGGCCTCCTTGGAGACGCCGGCGCCGTTGCCCGCCGACGCCGCGATGGCCGGCGTCGCGCGCTCGACCACGGCGGTGGTGGCCAGCTCCATCGCCTTGGTCGTGGCGGCGCCGACGGCGTCGAGCGAGGCGAGGCGTTGCAGGTCGACCTTGCTGGTGATGCGCCCGACGTCGGCGATGCTCGATGCCACCGGCGTGGGCGCCCGCGCCATCGGCGGCGCCGGCGCCAGGCCCGAGGACAGCGCCGAGGACATCGGCGCCGGCGACGCCGACGGCGGCGAGGCCGCGACCACGGGCGCCAGCGCAGCCGGCGGCAGCGTCTGCGCCGGTACCGGCGGCACGCTGGACACGTTCGAGATCTCGGCGATGTCGACGTCGGCGACCTCGAGGAATTCGGCCTCCGCGAACGAGCCCGGTCTCACCGCGCTCGCGCTCGGCGTGGCCGGGGCGGGGCGCACCGGCGCGTCGTCAAACGAAATGTCGAAGCTAGGCTCGGCCTTGGGTGCGGGCGTTGACGCCGCCGTCGGCGGGTTGGTGAAGGGGTTGGCTGCCGACGGGCGCGGTACTCCCATGGCCGCGCCGAAGCCGAAGGGGTCCACGCCCTTGTCCGGCATCGGCGTGGCGGCGCGCGACAGCGGCGTCGCGGCGGCGCCGATGGAGTGCGGCGCGGGTTGTGTGGCGACAGGCTGCGCTGCGACGGGCTGCGCGGCCAGTGGCTGCCCAACGGCTGGTCGTGGCGCCGTCGGGGGCGCGGCGAACGGCGAGGTGCCCGGCGGTCGCGGCAGGCCGCCCGCCGGCGGCGGGATGCCGAGGCCCGGCGGTCGCGGCGTGGCCGCGACCGCGGCAGAGATGGGCGCCGCGCTGGTGACCGGCGCACCGGCGGGCACGCCCGCGCCCGCGGCGACGCCGAGCAGCGCGCGCACCCGCTCGAGCAGCGACTGGCAGTCGAAGGGCTTCTGGATGTTGCCGACGGCGCCGGCGGCGCGGCCGCGCGCCTCGTCGTAGGGCGCGGCCGAGCTGGTCAGGATCAAGACCGGGATCTGGGCGGTCGCGGGATCGGCGCGCAGCGCCTCGGCCAGCTCGTAGCCGCTCTTGTCGGGCATCTGGTGGTCGGCGAGCACGAGCGAAGCCCGCGCGTCCCTGGCACGGCTGAGCGCCTCGGCGGCGCTGCCCGCTTTGACGACGCTGAAGGGCTCCTTGTTGAAGGCGATCTCGACCGCCTGCTGGATGGTGACGCTGTCATCTGCGACGAGGATGGTGTGCATCGAGAACGGAGCCCCCGCGCAAGCGAGCCACGAGCCCGCCGCGCAGGCGGCGAGCGAACGACGCTCCCGTTTAGCCTGTTCACCCGGTTTGGCTCAAGAAAGCCGGTGCGCCGCGGTAGCCTGGCGGGGTGTCGGACACCGAGCGCTACCTGGGGGTGTCGGCCGGGCCATTCTCGCTCGCGCTGCCGCTTCTGACCGTGCGCCAGATTCTCGACGTCGGTGGCGCCTCGTCGATGGCGCCGAGCGACCCGCGCGCGCTCGGCGTCGAACCGATCTCGCTCGCGCGCTTGCTCGACAAGCCGGCGCAACCCGGCCGGCCGGGGCTGCTGCTGTTCGACGGGCACATCGGCCCGGTGCTGCTGTCCGTGTGCGCGCTGTCGGGCGTGTTCGACGCGCCGGCGCCGCAGCCGCTGCCGCGCACCGTGGCGTGTCGCTGGCCGGGCCTGGTGCGCGGCGTGCTCTCGCACCCCGAGGGCAAGCTGCGCCTGGTGCTCGATCCGCGCGTCTTGATGGGCCTGGTGGAGGCCGGCGCATGAGCCAGGGCAAGGTGCTGCTGTTCTCGGCGGGCGGGCTGCGCCTTGGCGTGTTCCTGGCCGAGGTGGGGCGCCTGCTCGTCGAGGACCAGATGGCGCCCGTGCCCTTCTCCCACCCCGCGCTCGCGGGCGTGATGCTCGCGGGCGAAGATGGACCGGTGCCGGTGTTCGACATGCGCGGCCTGTTCGGCGCGGCGCCCGCACCGCACGCGCCGGGCGCCACCGTGGCGCTGTTCCCGACGGCCAAGGGGCCGGTGGGGCTGCGCCTGGACACCCTGCTCGGCACCATCTCGGCCTACGAGCCGCTCTCCGAGTCGGCGGCGGAGGCGCTGCTCGATCAGGCGCCCGACGCCGTGCGCGGCACGCTCACCAACGCGGCGCGCACGGCCGAGGGTGTGTTCTCGTTCTTCTCGCCCGACGCCTTCCTGGCGCGCGTCGGGCTGTAGTCACTCGAAGCCCTCGGCGCCGATGTCCCAGACGACCATGGCCACGGGCGTCACGTACGCCGCACCGAGGGCGAGCATCGCGAAGCCCACGGCCGCCACCGCCTCGGGCGTGTAGAGGCCGCCATCGCCGGCCAGGGCGGCCTGGAACTCGGTGAGGCTGGCGCGGCGGACAACGGCAATGAGGACGGCGATGTCGGCAACCATGCCAAGCCCCCCGACGATGGCGGCCGGCCAGAACGACGATTCCGCGTCCAACAGGAACGCCGTGGTCGCGTACTCGACGGCGGTCATGACCGGCGGCACTGCCAGCACCGTCAGGATGCCGGCGACGCGGTCGTCGGGGCCGACCCTCAGAGGATCAACGTCATCGATGGCGTAGGAGGCCCAGACCGTCGCGGCCGTGGCGAGCGTCACTGCCGCAGGTGCCCCGAGCACGACGTAGAACAGGCGCGTGAGCGGCGGCAGTCGCTCGCGCGCGCGCAAGTCGCGCGCCACGTTGCTGCCGGCGGCCACCGGCAAGAGCTGCGGTGCCTCCCTGCTGCCATAGGAGGTCAGCTGGCCGACGTCGTCCGACGCCACCACCAGCCATTGCAGGGCATACGCCTCGGTCGAGGCCGTGTAGACGCCGCCGACCTGCCCGCGCCAGCTGCCCTCGCTCCCCGGCTCGCACGGCAGGCTGAAGAACTCCTGATCGTGGGGCCGCCGAAAGAGCAGCGTCAGGCTGCGCACCTTGGCGGCGCTGGCCCCGCGCACGCGCACGTCGAAGAACGCGCGCTCGCCGCCCACGATGGTCGACGGCCGGACCACGATCAGGTCGATCTCCAGGGCCAGGGCGGCGCGCGCGGCGGCCGCGCGACGCTCGCGTTCCCGCTGCACCTCGGCCCGCGCGGCGTCGAGCAGGTACTGCACACGGTGCTCCATCGGGAAGCCGGCCTCGATGCGCACGTCCTCGGCTACGGCGGCGTGGAATTGCTCCTCGGCGTCGCTGACGCGGCCGACGGCAGCCAGGCAGTAGCCCGCGATCAGCCGGCCCTCGCGCGCCTCGGCCTCGTCGGCGGACGGATCGGCGGCGATGGCGCGGCCGAGCGCGAGCGCCTCGTCGTACTCGAGCGCGCCGATCAGCTCATGGGCGCGCGCGATGTCGTCGGCCGGCAGGGCGGCGAGCCAGACGGCGGCCGCGAGCACCATCATTGCGCGCCCTGGCCATAGGCGAGCTTGAACGGCTCGTCAGTCTTGATGGTGATGGTCCGTGTCAGCAGTACGGCTTTGGTGTCGGCGTCCTGCAACACCAGCACGTGGTCGCCGACCGGCAGCAACTGGTTCGAGATCGGGGGATCGCCGAGCGACTGGCCGTCGATCAGGACCTTGACCTTGTACCCCTGTGCGCTCAACGACCAGCGCCCGTAGCTGACGACCGGCGCCGATGGCGGCGTCGCCGGCGGGTCCCGCCCGGCCGACGGGCCGGGCGTCGTCGGCGTGCCGGACCTTGGCTTGCGGTTCGCGGGCGCGCGCTGGTCGGCCATCGGGGTCTTCGCGAGCGGCGTCGGGGGCGCGTCGACCTCGAGGGGTGCTTGCCCGTGGCGTGCCGCCTCGGTGATGCCCTCGCCGGAACGAACGATCTCGGTGGCGCCCGGCACGGTGGCGGCGACCGCATCGCCGGCCACGAGCGGTGGGGCTGCCGCCACCGCATCGCCGATGGTGCCCGCACCGCCGCGGCGATCGTCACCCGGGCGGACGTCGCCGGGTGGGCCGCGCACCACGGCCGCGATCACGCCGAGCGCGGTCAGCGGCAAGAGCACGGCGCCGGCGACCAGCACCACCTTCATGCGCGCCGGCAGTTGCCGGAACAGGTGCAGGTCGGAGGGCGAGCGCTCCGACGAGGACGGGCCCATGCCGGTGGCGGGCGTGGCCGCCGGCTCGCCCGGGCGCGGCGTGGGCGTGAGCTTGATCGGCACGACTGCCGTGCCGTTCGGCGTCTCGCGCACGTCGGTGACGGTGGCGTCGAAGGCGTTCGGCAGGGGCGTGCCGGCGGCGGCGGCGGCGGCGCCGCGCTCGAGGCCGTCGACCAGCAACAGCAGCGAGGCGGTGTCGGGCGGGCGCTCCTCGGGGCTCTTGGCCATCAAGCGGCCGACGATGCTCTCGACGGGCGTCGGCACCGGCGCGAAGGGTGCGATCTCGGCGAAGGTGGGCGGGCGCTCGTGCGCATGCCGCATGGCGAGCGCGAAGGCGGTCTTGGCGGTGAAGGGCTTTTGGCCGGTGACCATCTCGTACCAGATGACGCCGAGCGCGTAGAAGTCGGTGCGCGGGTCGTTGGTCTTGCCCTCGAGCACCACCTCGGGCGCGACGTAGCCGGGCGTGCCGACGATGAAGCCGGTGCCGGTCATCGAGGACTCGACGCCGTCCGCCAGCGTGGCCTTGGCGACGCCGAAGTCGAGCAGCTTGACGTGCATGCTGCCGTCGTCCTCCGGCACGATCATGACGTTCTCGGGCTTGAGGTCTCGGTGCACCACGCCGGCAGCGTGGGCGGCGCCCAGGCCGTTCGCGATCTGCCGCACCACGGTGAGGCTCTCCTGCCAGGAGAGGCGCCCGCGCGCGTCGAGCCGTTCGCGCAGCGTCTGGCCGTGCACCAGCTCCATGGCGAGCCAGAGCACGCCCTCGTCCTCGCCGGCGCCGAGCCCGCGCACGATGTTGTCGTGGGCCAGGCCGGCCATGACGCGCGTCTCGCGGCGGAAGCGGGAGAGCGCGGCCTGGTCGTCGAGCAGCGAGGCCTTGACCACCTTGACCGCGACGTCGGTATCGCCCTGCTCGTCCTTCGCCACCCACACCGCGCCCATGCCGCCCTTGCCGAGCAGGCGGGCCATGCGATAGCGGCCGCCGAGCACGCGGTCGTGCAGCTCGTCGCCGGGCAGTGGCGTCGATGTCACCCCTGGAGCGTACGAGGCGGTGCAGGGAGGTCGCAAACCACGGCTCGATCAGAGCCGCCCTTCGGCACCGCCGCCGTGCTTTTCTTGACCACCTCACGGGGGAAGCGGTATCCCCGTCGGATGCGACGCCTCGCCAAGGTCACGGTGGTGGCAGCGTTCCTCCTCGGCGCCACGGGCTGTGGCCCGGTCATCTCCACGTACCTGATCGTGGCGGCGCAGGCCGACCTCGACGGCGCGCGCGCCGCCGAGAGCGAGAAGTACGCGGTCTACGAGACCACGTCCGCGGTCGAGTACCTGCACAAGGCCAAGGAAGAGCAGGGCTACGCCGACTTCGGTCCCGCCATCGACTACGCGTACCGTGCGCAGGACATGGCGTTGAAGGCGCGCGCGCGGGCCGAGGACGAGAAGAAGCGCCAGCTCGAGCAGCCGGGCGCGGCCTGGGAGGCGCCCACTGAGTCGGGCGAGCAACCCAAGGTGATCATCAAGAAGAAGGGCGAGGCCGAGCCGGGCAAGGTGCGGGTGGTGCCCATCCCCGTCGAGGAAGGGCCAAAGTGACGAGGGGTACAGGGAACAGAACCGCGCGCGTCATCGCCGCCGCCGCCGTCGCGCTGCTGCTCGCCACCTGCGCCGGGCCGGGCATGCAGCGGCAGGCCGACGCGGTGCACTCCGACATCGAGAAGGCGAAGAAGTCGGGCGCCTACCAGTGCGCGCCCAAGGAGCTGGCGCTGGCCGAGACCAACGTCGACTTCGCCGAGAACGAGCTGGCGCAGGGCGACTTCATCCGCGCCGGCCAGCACATCGAGGTCGCGGTCGCGAACGCGAACGCCGCGCTGGCCAACTCGAAGGACTGCGCGCCCAAGCGCGTCATGATCAAGACCAAGACCGACAAGGACGGCGACGGCATCCTCGACGAGGTCGACGCTTGCCCCGAGCAGCCCGAAGACATCGACCTGTTCGAGGACGAGGACGGCTGCCCCGATCCGGACAATGACAAGGACGGCGTGCTCGACCCGCTCGACAAGTGCCCGAACACGCCCGGACCGGCGGAGAACGAGGGCTGCCCCTACGGCGACCGCGACGGCGACGGCATCAACGACAAGATCGACGTCTGCCCCGACGCGCCCGAGGACAAGGACGGCGACCGCGACGACGACGGCCGTCCGGACGTCGACAACGATCAGGACGGCATCGAGGACTGCGTGGAGGGCTGCCCGCTCCTGCCGGTCAAGGGTGCCGACGGCAAGGAGGTGCCGCCGCCGGTGTGCGACACCTGCTACGCCAAGCCCGAGAGCGACAAGGAAGACAAGGACAACTTCGAAGACCAGGACGGCTGCCCCGAGCTCGACAACGACAAAGACGGCCTGCTCGACACCGTCGACGCCTGCCCGAACGTGCCGGGCGCCGCCGAGACCAAGGGCTGCCCCGATCGCGACGGCGACCGCATCCACGACGGCGAGGACGTCTGCCCCGACAAGCCGGGTGTGATGTGGACGCAGAACCCCGAGTGGAAGGCGAAGAACCCGAGCGGCGGCGACGGCTGCCCGCCCCCGCTGACGCTCGTGGTCATCAAGAAGGACCGCATCGAGATCAAGCAGCAACCCAAGTTCGACGTCGCCAAGGCGACCATCCGCTCGGAGAGCGCCGAGCTGCTGCGCCAGGTGGCCATCGCCATTCGCACCTCGGAGGGCATCAAGAAGGTGACCATCGAGGGCCACACCGACAGCGACGGCGACGACGACTACAACATGAACCTGTCGCAGGAGCGCGCCAACTCCGTGCGCATCTGGCTGATCGACAAGGAGAAGCTCGATCCGGCCATCCTCGAGTCGGTGGGCTACGGCGAGACGCGGCCGATCGCGTCGAACCGCACCAAGGCCGGCAAGCAGGAGAACCGGCGCGTCGAGTTCAAGGTAGAGCGCACCACCGAGACCGAGCTGGTGCCGGTGCCGACGACGCCGACGCCCTAGGCGCCCAGGGTGCGCGACCTGCTACCGTGATCACCATGCGCTCGATGCTGGCGGTGCTCATCGTGGCGATGGTCGCGTCGGCGTCGCGCGCCCAGGATGCGCCGCCCGAGCCGCTCGAGGTGCCGCCGGCCGCCGAGGTCGCGCCGCCGCTGCCCGTCGACGAGCCGCCGCCGCCCATCGAGCCGCCCACCGACAAGAAGCCGCCCGACTTCACGCCGGCGCCCAAGCCGAAGGCGCCCGACAAGAAGCCGCCGCCGCCAGAGGCGCCCGCCGTCGGCTTCGGCGGCGACGCCTGCTGGGGGTCGTCCATGGCCTGTGTCGGCGGCGCGTGCTTGCCCGGCGCCGCCACCGCGCTCGGTGCCACCATCCTGATCTCGACCATCGGTGCGGGCGTCGCCGAGGGCGGCTGCGGCGGCGTGGTGCTGGTCATCCTCGGCACCGTCTACGGCATCATCATCGGCGCCCCCGGCGCGCTCTTGCTCGGTCCGTGTGCGTCGTGCTCGGCCGCGGCAGGCGGCATCACCATGGCAGCGCTCAACGACCGCGACCTCCTCGCAGTGACGCTTGGCAGCCTGCCAGGCATCGCGCTCGGCCTGCTCGGCAGCGGCGGCGTGCTCTGGGGCCTGCTCGCGCTCGACGGCGCCAACGGCGACTTCACGGTGCCGGTGGCGCTGCTCGCGAGCGGGGTGGGGCTCGCGCTCCTCTCGGGCCCGGCCACCATCATCGGCATCTCCGTCGCCGACGGCATGGCCGGCGAGGGCACGATCGACGACGCCAAGAAGCCGGTGCCCAAGCCCGACGATCCGCGCGCGGACCCGGGCAAGACCCAGGTGGCGATGCGCTACTGAGTCGTGGCAGGGTGCGCTCCGATCACGATCGGAGCTTCCATGCGAGCCCTCCCTGTCGTCGCAGCGCTGATCGCGGCGCTCTTCGCCGCGTCCCCGAGCCTGGCCGCGCCCATCTCGGTGCCGGTCAGCAAGTTCACGCTCAAGAACGGCATGACCGTGGTGTTGAGCGAGGACCACAGCGTGCCGCGCGTGCACGTCGGCCTGCGCTTCGGCGTCGGCTCCTCGCGCGAGACGCCCGGGCGCACCGGCTTCGCGCACCTGTTCGAGCACCTGATGTTCGAGGGCTCGGCCCACGTGCCCGAGGGCAAGTTCGATCAGTGGCTCGAGGCGGCGGGCGGCGAGAACAACGCCTACACCAGCGAGGACGTCACCTTCTATTACGAGGAGGTGCCGTCGAACGCCGTCGAGCTGCCGCTGTTCCTCGACAGCGATCGCCTGGGCTTCTTCGTCGAGAAGCTGGTGCCCGACCTGGTCGATGGTCAGCGCGACATCGTCAAGAACGAGCGGCGCCAGAGCATCGAGAACCGGCCCTTCGGCGACATCGAGCTGTTGCTGCCGCCGACACTGTGGCCCAAGGGCCACCCCTACTCGTGGAGCGTCATCGGCTCCATGGAGGACCTGAGCGCCGCGTCGATCGACGACGTCAAGAGCTTCTACGGCACGTGGTACGCGCCCGGGAACGCCACGCTGGTGGTGGTGGGCGATTTCACCAGCGCCGACATGAGGAAGAAGATCGAGCACTGGTACTCGGACGTGCCCGGCCGCGGCGCCGTCGAGAAGCCCAAGCCCGCGCCCGCCGCGCTCGCCGGCGAGAAACGGCTGGTCATCGAGGACGCGCAGGCGCCCTTTGGGCTCTTGCAGGTGGTGTGGCCCACGGTCGAGCTGTACCACCCAGACGACGCCAACCTCGACCTGCTCGCCGCCGTGCTCGGCGGCGGCGCGGGCGCCCGCCTGACCAAGAGACTGGTGCACGAGCTCAAGATCGCGCAGCAAGTCGAGGTGCATCAGGGCAGCATGGAGCGGGCGGGCTCCTTCAACGTCATGGTGCTCGCCAACCCCGGTGGCGACCTGACGGCCATCGCCAAGGTGGTCGACGAGGAGCTGGCCAAGCTCAAGGCCGGCGGCGTGACCCCCGCCGAGCTCGAGCGCGCGCGCGCCGGCATCGAGAGCTCGATGGCCGACGCGCTCGACTCGCTCGGCGAGAAGGCGCAGCGCCTGGCGCAGTACACCGCGGCGTGGGGACAGCCCGACGGCTTCGAGCGCGACCTCAAGCGCTACCGCGTCGCGACGCCGCAATCGGTCACTGACGTCGCCAAGCGCTGGCTCGGCAAGGGTCGTGTGGTGGTGAGCGCGCTGCCGCCGGGACAGACCTCGCTGGCAGTTCGCAGCCCGATCGGAGGTGGCAAGTGAAGACCGAAACCTGCGTGCTCGCGTCGTTGCTGTGCGCCTCACTGCTGAGCGTCGGTGCCACGGCCGCCGCGCCCGATCGCAGCAAGCCACCCGAGGCCGGCGCGCCCAAGCCCTTCACCATCGAGCAGCCGAAGGTGTTCACGCTCAAGAGCGGCCTGACCGTGTGGCACGTGGCGAGGAAGCGCGCGCCGCTCGTCGACGTGCTGGCGGTGATCGACGCCGGCCCGCTCAGGGATCCTGCCGATCGCCCCGGCGTGGCCAAGTGGACCGCCGACCTGCTCACCGAGGGCTCGGGCGGCATGCGCGCGGTCGACTTCTCGGACGCGGTGCAGTCGCTCGGCGCCGAGGTGGCCAGCACCGCCGAGATCGACCACGCGTGGCTCAGCCTGCATGTGACGTCGGCGCGCTTCCCGGCGGCGCTCAAGCTGTACGCGCAGGCCTTGCTCAAGCCCGACTTCGCCGACGCCGAGTGGGCGCGCATCCGCGGCCAGTTGTTTGGCGAGATGATGTACCAGAGCCAAGAGCCGCAAGAGCTGGCGCAGCTCGCCGCGCAGCGCGCCAACTGGGGCGCGGAGCACCGTCTTGGCACCGCGATCGGCGGCACGCCGCGTGCGCTCATCAAGACCACGCCGGCAGACCTGAAGGCGTTCTACGCCGCGCACTACCGGCCCGACGCCACCACGCTCGTCGTCGTCGGCGACATCGAGCAGGGCGCGCTCAAGAGGCTGCTCGAGGCCGAGCTTGGCGCTTGGACCGCGAGCGGTTCGCCGCCGGCCGCGCCCGCGCTGCGCGGGCCACCCGCGCGCAACAGCCGCGCGCTCTACACCGTGCAGGTGCCCGAGGCGCCGCAGACGGTGCTGCGCGTCGGCATCCCCGCGCCGGCCGGCACGCTGCCGTTCACGCCCGACGCCGACGTGATGAATACTCTGCTTGGCGCTTCGTTCACGTCGCGGCTCAACACCAACCTGCGCGAGACGCACGGCTACTCCTACGGCGCGCACTCGCGCGTGGCGGCCAGCAAGAGCGGCGCGTTGTTCTCGGTGATGACGTCGGTGAACGCGCCCACCACGGCGCCCGCGCTCGCCGAGATCTTCCTCGAGCTCGATCGCATCCGCACGCCGGCCACAGAGGAGGAGGCGGTGCGCGCGCGCAACGTCGCGGCGCTCACCGTGCCCTCCGCCTTCGACAGCGGGCGCGCTACCGCGAGCCAATGGGCGCTGTTCGCGGCGCAGCGCCTCGATCGCACGCGCTTGCAGCAGTTCGTCGATCAGGCGCAGCAGGTCGACGTCAAGGCGCTGCAAGGTGCCGCGCTGCGGCTAGTGCGGCCGAGCGAGGCGGCGGTGATCGCCGTCGGCGACCTGGCGCAGCACGGCAAAGGCATTGCCGGCCTCGACAAGGCCATCGTGCTCACCGTCGACGATCTGCTGCCCGGCCTGGCCGAGGCAGGTGCTGCGCTCGGAGGCGACGGCTGAGGCACGCGCGCGCGCTCACGGCGGCCGCGGTCCTGTCGGGTTGCGCGCTGTCGGGCTGCATCGGTGACCGCATCCTCGTGCGGGGCCAAGACGGCAAGGACGCGGTGGCGCGCCCGTCCTTTCAGCGCGTCGAGCGCACCACCGAGGAGCTGCGGCGGCTGCCGTTCACGAGCGACGTGCCGACCGACGTCATGACGGTGGCCGAGCTGAAGGCATGGTTCGACCGCTACACCGAGGCGCGCAAGGTCGAGCTGGCCAAAGAAGACCGGCTCTACCATCGCCTGGGCATCCTGCCGCCCACGCTGTCGACGGCCGAGGCCTACAAGGGCTTCCTCGCCGACTTCGTCGGCGGCGTCTACGACGACGGCCAGAAGCGCATGGTGCTGGTCTCCGACTACGCCTGGTGGGCCAAGGCGCAGCAGGACGCCATCGGCGTCGTCACCGGCATCGACTGGGCCTACGAGGTCTTCTTGGTGCACGAGCTGGTGCACGCGCTGCAAGACCAGCACTTCGGCCTGGCCGAGCAGCTAAAAGGAGGCGTCTACGACGACAACGACGACGCCGCCTTCGTTCGGAAGACCATCCTCGAGACCGACGCCAACGTCGTCGGCATGGCGCACTTCTTCGGCATGGACCTGTCGCGCCTGGCGGTGAGGAAGGCCTTCTTCCTGTTCCTGCGCTACAACAACCTGCTGAACGGCCCGCTCATGGCAGCGCTTGCAGGCCGGACGCCGTCGTATTTCTCCAAGCAGGGCTTCTCGCAGTACGAGCTCGGGCTGTCGTTCGTCGAGGGCAAACTCGACCGCGGCGGTCAAGAGGAGCTGTCGCGCGCCTACCTGCGCGTGCCGGGCGAGCCGGGCGCCTTGCCCGAGAGCACCGAGCAGCTCCTGTGGCCAAAGAAGCTCGGCAAGGCCTCGCTCGATCGCCCCATCGCGCTGGCGCGCCTGGAGGGGCCACCCGCGAGCGTGCCAGGGGCCTCGCCGATCACGAGCAATGTCTTTGGCGCGCTCTCGCTCAAGCACTTCCTCGAGCCGTTGGTGGGCGGGTTCGAGGCCGATGGCGTGGCCAACGGCTGGGGCGGCGACCGCTACGACCTGTTCGACGACGAGGGCAGCGCGCTCCTCTTGTGGCGCACCACCTGGGACAGCGAGGAGGACGCGGCGCAGTTCGTCGAGGCCTGGGCGCGCGCGCTGCCGCGCCGCTACGGCGAGCGCGCGGGCGAGGCAGCGCGCGCGGGCGACGTGCTGCGCTGGCAGGTGCCAAAAGCGCCCGAGGAGCAACGGAAGGTGCGCACCACGCGCGACGAGGTGATCCACCTCGAGCGCCGCGGCCAGCACGTGCTGTTGATCGAGGGCGCGCGCGCCGACCACGTCGACGCGCTGGTGAGCGAGGGCTTCGCCGCGCTGGTCGCCGTGCCGCGCGCCGAGCCCGACCGCACGCGCATCGCAGAGAAGGCGACGGCGCTCGAGACCCACCTGCACGAGCTGCCGCCCGCGCGCCCGCGGCCGGACTTGCCCGAGCGCCTGTTCTTGCCGGCGCGCCTGATGGTCTTTCGCACCGGCGCTGGCCTCGGGTTGGTCGAGGGCCCGGACGGTCCCATCCCCTTCCCCGTCGCCGACAGCGAGCTGCGCTGGGGCTTTCGCCCGGGCTTCGAGCTGACCTTGCCGCTCGCGCTCGCAACCGAGCTGCGCACGCCCGTGGGCCAGACCGTGCTCGGCCTGCGGCCGCGCTGGCACCCGCCCTTCACCGTCGAGAGCGACGCGCAGCTCGGACATGCGCTCTCGCTCGGCGACGACCTGTTGGTGGCGGTGCAGGCCGGCCTGCAGCGGGTCGGGCTCGCCGATTCCACGCGCAGCGCGGCCGCGGGCGCGCTGCTGCGTCCTTTTCCGCAGCTCGTGCTGGCGCCGGGCGCCGCCGTCGTCGACGGGGGTGCCGCGGGCCGGCGCGTCTACCTCGGCGGCGCGCTCACGCGGGGCTTCGTCGCGCAGCCGCTCATCGAGGTGGAGGTGCTCGACGGGCTGTTCGTCTACGAGACCACGCTGGTCGGCTTCGATCTGCAAGAGCGCGGCCTGCGTTACCTGGTGCAGACCCACGTGCTCGGCGCGCTCTTGTATTTCTGAGCGCGCGTGGATCGCTCAGATCTTGACGACGACGCGCTCGCTGCCGCCCTCGACCACCAGCTCGCCCGGCCGCGCGAGCACACGCGTACCGGCCGCGGGCGCGAGCGGCGCGAGCGCGCCGCTGGTGACGTCGAGCGCGCACAGGGACGAGGGCCCGGTCTGCGTCAGCTCGTCGGGCTTGGGGCACACCACGAGCGCGAGCACCTCGGGCGAGACGCGCGCGGGCACGCACGGCTGCTGCATGCCGGCGACGCTCCACACGCACTTGTCGCCGAGCCAGACCGAGAGCTGCGGCTCGTCGCCCAGGCGTTGCGACAGACACAGCACCTTGTCGCCGAGGAAGCCGCCGACCACCCAGCCCGGGCCCACGAAGGAGCGCACGGTGGTGGCGCTACCTTTCGTGAAGTCGACCAGCACGAGCGACGGCTCGCCGTGCATCTCCTTGCACGACATGACGAGGGCCCGGCTGCCGTCTTCGCTGACGGCCACCAGGCCCGGCGTGAGCGGGTCTTGCGCGCACGCGACCTTGACCGTGTCGCGCGGCTGGCCGCTCGCGTCGAGGCGCGCGACCACGCCGTCGACCACGTCCTGCACCACGCGGTCACCCTTGGCGTTGTCGCCGACGCTCTTGCCGCGCCCCGGCGAGGGCGCGCGCGCGACCTGCTCGCGGGTCACGCCCTTGGCGACGGGCAGGCGGCTGGTGGCGAGGCGCGAGATCACCGCACACCTCCGACCGGCTGCTCGCCCTTCGGCACCACCTCGACGATCTTGGTGCCGAGCGACTCGAAGATGTGCGCGCGGCCGTTGCCGGCATCGGGCAGACTCATCTTTGAGGGCTCAGGCAGCTCGTGGGTCATGTCGAGGCCGAATTGTCGCGGGATGACGCCGTCGCCGGGCGTACCGTAGAACGTGGTGGTCTGGAGCGCCTTCCAGCTCGCGTCGAAGTCGGAGGCCTTCCAGATGTGGTCCTTCTGCACGCCCCAGCCGTGGCGCGCGATCAGGTAGCGCTCGCCCTTGTCGTCGAAGTAGCCCTCGATGACCGCGTAGTGCGCGCGCTCGCCGCCCGAATTGGTCGGGTTGCCGTTGTAGTCGACGTCGAAGCCGACGATGGCGGGGTGGCCCGCGTCGAGCACCTTGTACAGGTCGTCGAGCGTGGCCTTCAGGTGCGTGGTGGCGTCGTAGCCGAAGTGGCGCGCGGTGGCGGCGAGCTGGGTGGCGGTGAACATCTCGCCGAGCGCGGTGAAGCCCTCGCCCTGGGCGTAGTCGAGGATGCGCTCGCTGGTGGTGGGCTCGCGCGTGTACTGCTTGCCTTTGCCGCGCAGGTCGAGGTCTTGCACGATGGCCGTGGGGTTCTTTGGGTCCTTCTCGTTCCACGAGTCCATCACCATGCCGAGCGCATAGAGGCCGCAGGTGGGTCCGACCTGCACGCGCTGGGGCACGCCCGCGGTCTTCGCCTTCTCGATCACCTGGGCGCGGGTCAGGCGCGTCTCGACGACCTCGAGGTTGCGCTCCATGCCGTCCTGGGCGATGGCGAAGGTGCCGCCGGTGGCGCTGGTGACGTTCGAGCTGCCCTGGATGGTCACCGTCGCCACGGTCGAGCTGCTGGTCTGCGCGCGGATGCGCGCGAACACGTTGCGGCGCAGTTCGTCGATGAGCGGCATTGTGCTGGTTCTAGCGCGTCCGGGCGGGCTTTGGCGCGGGATGCGCGGCCAGGGGCGCGACCGGGCTCACGGCTCGGGCGGCTCCGGCTGGATGCAGTCGTTGGGCGCGTCCGGGCAGCCGTTCTCGACCGCCAGCTCCTCGTCGGTGATGCTGCCGAGGCCCTCGGCCTCGACGTTCTGCGCGGCCATGTCGAAGATCTCGTCCGAGCTCAGCTGGGGGTAGCCGTCACCGGTGGAGAGCGTCCACCAGACCACCCAGGCGCCCTCCATCGACTGGCCGTTGCACTCGAGCTCTGGCGTGCCCATCCAGGGTGCGACCAGCACCAACGCAGGACGAGGTGCACCGCCGATGGGTGGCTCGAGCGCGAGCGCAAGCTCACTCGCTGGCCCGAAGAAGCGTGTTCCCGCGGCGTCACCGACAAGGGCGTGCGAGCGGATTACCTCCGAAACGGCAACCTCGTTGTACTCGCTCCACACTTTCGTCCCATCCTCGGGGTGGAGTGTCGCCCAGTGCGGCACGCGGCAGGTGTCCGACCGCGACTCATTCGGGAAGCGTGCAAACAGCGGGGCCTTGTCCCGGTTCACATCGAGGGCCGTGTAGACCTCGCACGGTGAGTCAGGGCAAAGCATCCCCAACCCAGGGTTCTGCACCATGCATGCGGTGGTTCCGAAAGCGACCACAAGCGTGGCGTTTCGCCTTGCCTTCCCATTCATGCGTTCCCCTACCCGCCGACAGCGCCGCAGCACCACGATGATTCTGCGAGCTACTCTTCCACGTCGATCCTTCCACGTCCGCGCTTGACCGTCCCCCGCCGTGTCTTCTCCTCGAGCCGCCGCCGCTTGCTGCCCTTGGTCGGCTTGGTGGCACGCCGCGCCTTGGGCACGAACAGCGCCGCGCGCACGATGGCCGCGAGCTTGTCCTTCGCGTCGTCGAGGTTCTGGTGTTGGTCGCGCGTGGTGTCGCTCGTGACCAACAGGTCGCCCTCGTCGGTCAGCTTGCCGGCGAGCTTCTGCCACAGGCGCGCCTTCACCTCCCAGGGGAAGGCCGCGCTCGCCGCGAAGTGCCAGCGCAACAGCACCTTGGAGGAGACCTTGTTGACGTTCTGCCCGCCAGCGCCACCCGAGCGCGCAAAGCTCAGCTCCAGCTCGTGCTCGGGGATGGTGTAGCGGTCGTCGACGACGATGGGCATGATGGACTCGGGCGCAACGGGACGGTATCAGCAGATGATGACCGACGAGGTGCTGTGGAGCCAAGCGGGGACGGAGAAGCACCGCCGCATCCTCGACGCGGCGCTCGAGATGTTCGCGGACCAAGGCTACGCCGGCACGGCCACCAGCGAGATCGCGAAGAAGGCGGGCGTCTCCGAGGCGGCCATCTTCCGCCACTACAAGACCAAGAAGGACCTGTTGATCGGCGTGGTGGCGCCGGTGTTGCGCGTGGTGGCGCCCGCGCTCATCGCCGACATCAAGGGCATCTTGAGCCGGCGCTACCCCGACCTGCGCTCGCTGGTGGCCGCGCTGGTCGTCGACCGCACCGCCTTCGTGCGCCGCTATCACCGCGTCTTGCGCATCGCGCTGCAGGAGCTGCCGTTTCACGCCGAGATCCGCGCCATCGTCGACGAGGTGTTCCTGCGCGAGATCTTCCCGCCCGCCAGCGAGACCATCGCGGACTTGCAAGCGCGCGGCGAGATGATGCCGCTGGCTCCTGAGCTGGTGATGCGCACCATCATCAGCCTGACCGCGGGCTTCGCGGTACATCGCTACTTCCTGCGCCTGGGCGAGCCCTTCGACGAGGCTGCCGAGCGCGAGCTGTTGATCGGCCTGATCACCAAGGCGCTCGGCC
The DNA here is from genome assembly GCA_016177705.1 of Deltaproteobacteria bacterium. Taxonomy (GTDB): domain Bacteria; phylum Myxococcota; class UBA727; order UBA727; family VGSZ01; genus JACOUT01. The sequence goes on along the minus strand of JACOUT010000003.1, from coordinate 210,765 downwards.
CCGAGCGCGCCGACTGACCGCTCGCCGGCACGGTCAGTAGAAGTTCTGCACCGCCCACGTGCCGTTTGGCCCGTCGAAGAAGCCGCAGGCGACGTGCGTCTTCTCGAGGCTCGACATGTGCAGGTAGTGGCCGTGCGCCCAGAAGTTCTCGCCCGGGCCCTCGTCCCACATCATCTGCAGGCAGCCGCCGATGACGTCGTCGACGCTGCCCCAGCCGGGGCACTCGTTCTGCCCGCTGCCCCACTCGCACATTCCCTGGCCGGCGGCGCCGTGCGCCTGGCCGCTGTCGTGGTCGCTTTCGGCCATGCGATCGGCGCAGTCCTCACCGCTGGTCCAGCGCTGCAACGGCGGCAGGCACTGGCATTCGGCGCGGAACTGGTTGATGCGGGTGACGCAGTCTTGGTGCGCGTCGCCGGTCGAGGGCAGGGGCGCGGGCGCGCAGCCGTCGATGGGCAGGTCGAGGGGCCCGCCGGCGCACTGGGCGGGGGGCTCGTCGGGCGGCGGCTCGTCGGGCGGCGGCTCATCGGGCGGCGGCTCGTCGGGCGGCGGCTCGTCGGGCGGCGGCGCATCGGGCGGCGGCTGATCAGGCGGCGCGTCCTCGGGGGGCCGGTCCTCGGGGGGCACTGGCGGCGGTGCGTCGCCATCGCCGCTGACCATGCCTGGTGGACGCATGCCGAACGGCCCCGGATCGTCGCGCGGCGCGCGGCGCCACGGATCAGAGCGCGCGCCGTCCGGCGCGCAGGCGACGGCGAGCGAGACCAACGCGACTGCGGCGATGACGGCGCGCATCGTGTCCTCCGCGGCGCACTATCGCGGGAGCTACCAAGGGCCGCTTCGGGCGTCGGCCTTCGGTCGATCGACGGACAAGCCCGCTGGCTCAGCCGCCCTGCAGCCGGCGCGACCACTCGACCACCTCGGCGAACAGGCGCTCGAGCAGCTCGCCGTCGACGCCGAGCTTGTCGCCGAGCGCGCGACGCGCCACGGCAGCATCGCGCTCGCGCGCGGGGTCGACCACGGGGTGCGCGAGCGCGTGCTTGGCGTGCACCATGGCGCGCGAGGCCGCCATGCGCTCGGCGAGCAGGGCGATCAACGTGCTGTCGATGGCCTCGAAGCGGCGGCGCAGGGCTTCAAACGAGACGGCCGCGTCCGCAGCGGGCGGCGCCGGAATGGAGGCGGCCGCGCGCCGCCGCTCCTCGTAGGCCGCGCGCGCGATGTTCACGTCGGCCAGGAAGCGCGGCAGCTCGTCGAGCGTCAGCGCCTGCGGGCCGTCGACCAGCGCCTGGTCGGGGCGCGGGTGCACGTCGACCAGCAGCAGGTCGGCGCCGGCGATCACCGCCTGCGCGGCGACGTGATGCAGGTCGTCGAGGCCGGCCGGGCTGCGCACCCGGGGGCCGACGGCATGCGACGGGTCGGCGCACACCGGCATGCGGGTGAGCCGCTTGAGGGCAGGTACGTGCGCGAAGTCGACCAGGTTTCGCTGCGGCTCACCGAGGTGCGTGCGCACACCGCGCAGGCAGAAGCAGACGCGCGCGTTGCCGGCCTGCGCGACGTACTCGGCGGCGAGCAGCGACTCGGCGAGCGTGATGCCCATGCCGCGCTTGACCAGCACGGGGAAGCGCTGCTGCGCTCCCACTTCTTTCAGGAGCTCGAAGTTCTGCGCGTTGCGTGTGCCGATCTGCACCAGCACCGAGGTGGGCTTGCCGGCCAGGTCGAGCGCGCGCGCGATGTCGTCGAGGTGCGCCGCGCGCGTCACCTCCATGGCGACCAAGCGGATGCCGTGCTTGCCCGCCGCCTCGAAGACCTCGGGCAGGCAGGCGGCGCCGCGCCCCTGGAAGTCGTAGGGGCTGGTGCGCGGCTTCCACGCGCCGGCGCGCGCCGTCACCACACCCGCGCGCTCGAGCGCCGCGAAGGCGCGCTCGATGTTCTCGCGCGTGTCGACCGCGCACAGCCCGGCGATGACGTGGAAGCTGCCGCCGCCCAGGCGCACGCCGTTCTCGACGAAGGCGCCGTCATCGGGGTTGGCGGCATCGCGCGCCAACAGGCGCAGGCCGGGGATGGCGTCGCTCATCGCGCCTCCTCGAGCACGCGCAAGCTGCCCTTGACCACGCCGGTCGGCCCGCCGAGCTGACGCGCCAGCGCGCGCGCGTCGATGGTGCCGTCGAGCAGCGCGCGGTAGCCGCGCACGATGCGCGTGACCTCGGCGTCGGGCTCGCGCACCAGCTCGACGCGGAAGCGCCGCACGCGGGCCGCCTGCGCGCGCCCGACCAGCGCCGCGGCGCTCTGCGCGCGCGCGTGGAAGACGGTGTTGCGGCAGCCGACGTCCGCCTCCACCGGCAGCTCCAGGCCGATGCGATCGCGTAGGCTGACGACGTGGCGTTCGCACGGCCGGCCGCAGGAGGTGTGGTCGCTGCCCGACGACAGCAGCGCTGCGAACAGGCAGTGCTCGGTGTGAAAGAGCGGCAGGGGCTGGTGCAGCGGCAGCTCGAGCTGCGGCCCGAGCCCGCCCGTCAAGAGGGCGGCGAGCTGGCGCTCATCGAGGTCGTAGCTCGGCGTGACGACGTCGAGGCGCTCGAGCAACATGGCCGCGGCCAGGTGGTTTGCCGCGTTGAGCGAGAAGTCGCCGACCAGGAGCGGCCGAGCACCCTCATGAGCGCGCGGCGGTAGCTCGGCGAGCGCGCCCAGGCTGCGCACCAAGAGTGCGTCGGGCGAAAGCCCGCGCAGGAAGGCGCCGATCTTCTGCTCGCCCGGCTTCTGCACGCGCGGCAGCGCGACCCCGACCACGCGCGCCCCCTCGGCGCGCAACGCGCGCACCGCGGCGCCGGTGCCGGTGAGCGCCAATAGGTCGAGGTAGACGCCGTCGGCGCCGGCCGCGAGCGCGGCGCGCGCCTGCGTGAGCGAGCGACAGAGCGCCATCAGTATGGGCACGAACAAACCGGCGTCGGGGACGCGCGCGGCTGGGCTCGGGCACGTCAACAGATCGCCGGCGCACGTCGACGTCGTGGGCCACGCGCGCGCGCCGGACAGGGCCAGCGCCTCGGCGAGCGCGCGGCGCGCGCGGTTGAGCGAGGAGAGCGGCAGCGTGACCGCGCCCTCGAGCCGAACGTCGAGCGCGCCCAGGCGGTAGGGCGTGTCGCCGAGCTTGCCGAGCTTGTCGGCGAGCGTGGCCTCGTCGAGCGGGCGCGTGTGCGCGACCGCGAGCGCCGTGTCGCTCTCGACCTGCGCGTGCAGGCCGCGCGCGCTCGTCGCTTCGAGCACGAGCGGTTCACCCGCGCGCCCACGCACCGTTACGTCGACGCGCTCGCGCCAGCGGTCCCGATCGAGCTCGGCGCGCAGCCGCTTGTCGAGCGCCGGGTCGTCGTTCTTGAAGACGCGTCGGCCGGCGCCGAGGTGCTCGACGTCGACGTCGGGTCCGAGCCAGAGCTGCGTGCATGTACCCTCAGTGACGACGTCCCAGACGCGCCCGCCGCGCTCACCGTCGCCGGCGCGGCCGCCCTCGATGAACAGGCCGTCGCCGCGCGCCACCGGCTCACTGGTCGCGAGCTCGAGCCAGCACCGCCCGCGTGCGCGCACCACGCGCTGCAGCTCGCCGAGCACGAGGCCGCGGTGCTCACAGGTGCGCCCCTCGACCAGCCGTTGGTGGTCGACGCCGCGCAGAAAGCCCGGCCCCGAGCCGCGCGAGTAGCACTGCACGGCGTCGCGGCGACGTTGATCGAGCGGGCGGGCGGCATCGTCGTCGGCGTCGAGCGCGTCGACGGCGGCGCGGTAGAGGCGCACGGCGGCCGCGACGTAGCTTGGGCCTTTTAGGCGGCCCTCGATCTTGAGCGAGGCGACGCCGAGCCGCGCCAGCTCGGGCACGAGCGCGCTCGCCTCCAGGTCTTGCGGCGATAGCAGGTGGGCGACGTCGCCGAGCTCACGCAGCGCGCCGTCGACCACCAGCTCGTAGGGCAGGCGGCATGCCTGCGCGCATGCGCCGCGGTTGGCGGAGCGACCGCCGATGGCCTCGCTGGTCAGGCACTGCCCCGAGTAGGAGACGCAGAGCGCGCCGTGGACGAAGACCTCGAGCTCGACGTCGGTGGCGGCGCGAATGGCCGCGAGATCGTCGAGCGACAGCTCGCGCGCCACCACCACGCGCGCAGCGCCCAGGCTCGCCGCCAGCGCGATCGAGGCCGCGTCGGTGCAGGTCATCTGCGTCGAGGCATGCACCGGCAGCGTCGGCGCGACGGCGCGGGCGAGGCGCAGCACGCCGAGGTCCTGCACGATGACGGCGTCGGCGCCGGCGCCGGCCGCGGCCCGCAGCGTGCGCTCGACGTCGCCGAGCTCGTGATCGAACACCAGCGTGTTGAGCGTCAGGTAGCCCTTGACGCCGGCGGCGTGCAGCTCGCCGAGCACGCGCGGCAGCTCGTCGAGCGAGAAGTTGGTGGCGCGCGCGCGCGCGTTGAAGCCCTGCACGCCGAAGTAGACGGCGTCGGCGCCGGACCTGACGGCGGCCTGCAGACACTCCTCGTCGCCGGCGGGGGCGAGCACCTCGGGGCGCATGGCCCTTCAGTAGCAGACGGGTCGCCGTGATCTACGGCCTACGGGTGCCGGCCCGCCCCGTTGACGAGTGCGCCTGGCGTCCGAGGCTCGCGCGCCGGCGACGTGGCGCCGCGGGGTGGCATGGAGCGAGCTGCGTCGTTCTCCGAGTTCGCGCGGCGCCCGGTCGGGCGCTGCCTGGCCGGCGCGCACTGGCTCGCCTTCTGTCGCTCGCCGACCTTCTGGGGCTTCGCCCTGTGGGGACGCGTCGAGGCCGAGGAGGTGCCGCCGCTCATCGAGGCGCTGCGCCTCGAGCTGGTGCCCGGTGTGCCGCCCCACGTCTCGCTCGTCGACACGACGCGCCTGACCGGCGCGGACGCGGCCGGCTTCGCAGTGTTTCAGCGCTACGTCGCCAACACGCGCGAGCAGCTCGCACGCCAGGTCACCGCGCTCGCGCTGGTACGCCCGAGCGGCTTCGAGGGCGCGGTGGTGGCCGGCTTCTACGACGTGCTCGAGCGTCCCTACCCGGTGGCGCTGGTCACCGACGTGGCGGCCGGCTTGTCGCGCCTCGGCGTCGCCGATGGCACGTTCCCGGCCGCCTTGGCGCGGGCCATCGACGACGCTGCCGGCAGCCCGCTCATCGGCGCGGTGCGAGCGTTGCTGCGGCACGCGCCGCGTGCCTCGTTGGCCGAGGCGGCGCGCCAGCTCGGCCTGTCGGCGCGCACGCTGCAGCGCCGCTTGACGGAGCAACAGACGAGCTACACGACGCTGCAGGCCGAAGCACGCCTGGCGCACGCGCTCGAGCGAATCACCATGAGCGCGTCGCCCTTTACCGCCATCGCCATCGACGCCGGCTACTCCTCGACGCAGCACCTGAGCACGGCGGTCAAGCGCGCCACCGGCAAGACGCCGACCGAGCTGCGACGAGCCGGCGCTGGCTGACCGCTGCCCGTCACGCGCGCGGCAGGCCCACCGGCAGCCCGGAGCTGCCCGCCGTCGGCGGGCCGCTCGAGAACACCTCGGCCCACTTCACGCGCGCGGTGAGCTGCATGAGCACGAACAGCGTGGCGGTGGCGCCGATGGCGACGCTCAAGCCGGTCTGCCCTTCGACGAAGAAGGCGCAGGAGAAAACCACCAGGAAGATCAACTGGGCCACGGCCGCCTGCAGCCAAGCGGCGCGCTGTCCCATGACGATGCGCAGGTAGCTGACCACCAGCGCCACGCTGACGGCGGCCGAGACGCCAAAGGCCGCGAAGATGTCCACCACGTCGACGAGATAGGCGAGCAACAGGTGGAACGCGAAGAACGCTGCTGCCAGGAAGAAGTAGTTCATCGGGTGCAGGTTCCGGTTCTTGACCACGCCCAAGATCACCATGACGGTGAAGAAGAACAGCAGGCTGACCGGCGCGAAGTAGGAGATGCGCGCCGCCACCGGTCCCGGGTTGAGGCGGCTCGGCAGCTCGACGGCGATGTGCTGGCCGGTGACCAGGTTCTGGAAGGCCCAACCGAGCGTGGTGCCGGCGCGCGTCGACGGCGACATCGAGCCGTTCGGGAAGTCGACGTCGGCCACGTTGGTCGCGAGCGTGAGCGAGAAGTCCTTCACCTGCGAGACGCCGTCGCCGAACCAGTAGCTCCAGGTGCCGATGCCGCGCGAGCGATAGGCGACGTCGACGTCAACCTGCTGGCCCGCCTCGAGCGGCACGCGCAGCACGGCGCCGCGCGACAGATCGGTGACCGCGGGGGCCTCGCGGCCGTTCACCTTGAAGACGAAGCCGTCGTAGACGCCCTGCGCCGAGGGAAAGGTGAAGGCGATGTCGGCGTCGCCGCGCTCGCCGCTGTCGTTCTCGAAGCGGTAGTGGCCTTCGAAGCCGACGCCGTAGGTGGGGAACCACAGCAGGCCTTTCCTCCGATGCTCGAGGTCGAGCGCGGCGCGCACCTCGCTCTTGACGAGCGCGATCGGACGTCGTTCCCGGTCGCGCCGCACGATCTCGTTGTGCGTACCCACCTGCTTGCCGTCCTTGAAGTGGGGGATGGCGCGCTCGACGTCGTGCGTCATCATCGCCGCCACCGGCGCGCGCTGCAGGTGCTCGCCGCCCCAAAGCTGTTCGACCTCGGCGCGCAGGCTGCCGTCGGCCTCGCCGCTCCGGGCGGTCACGGTGGAGCCGAGCACCATCCACGCGATGGCCGTGCAGAAGAAGATGAAGCCGATGGCGACGAGGCGGATGGGGGTCATGGCGGTACTCCTGTGCTGACGACCGCTGTCCTGTCAGCAAGGCCCGCGCCCACGCGAGGCGCGCGCAGGACCACGTTGCACCCGATCGAGCGCTGCGCCGGTGTGGCAGCAGGGACGCACCCGCGTGTGTCGCGGCGGACGCGCGCAAGCGGAGGATCAGAGCCCGGCGACGGCCGCGCGCAGCGCCTGGGGCGCGAACGGCTTGGCGAGCAGCGCGTCGCCGTCGTGCGTCGGGTGCTCGCGGTCGGGCATGGCCGAGACGTAGAGCACGCGGATCCTGGGCGCCAAGGCGCGCGCGCGCTCGACCAGTTGGGGGCCGGTCATGCCCGGCATGGAGACGTCCGTAACCAGCACGGAGGTGTCGCGGTGCGCCTCGAGGGCGCGCAGCGCGTCGGCGCCGCTGGCGGCCGTGCGTACCGTGTGACCGTCGCCCTCGAGCACCCGCTGGATCAAGCGACGCACCAGCTCGTCGTCGTCGACCACGAGGATGGAGCGCGCTACCACGTGCTCGCTCGCGGCGGCGGCCGCCGCCTCGGGCGGCGGCGGCGCGGGGAAGGCGACCACCATGGTGGTGCCCGCTCCGGGCGCGGTTTGGACGTCGATGGTGGCGCCGATCTGGACGATCAGGTCGTGCACGGTCGCCAGCCCGAGGCCGCTGCCGTTCTTCTTGGTCGTGAAGAAGGGGTCGAAGATGCGCTGCACCACCTCGGGCGCCATGCCGGTGCCGGTGTCGGCGACCGAGAGGCGCGCGCGCCCGTCGACCACGTCGGTCGCGACCGTGACGGTGCCGCCCTGCACCATGGCGTCACGCGCGTTCAACACCAGGTTCAAGATGATCTGCTCGACGTGCGAGGGCGCCGCGTGCACCAGGGGCACCGTGGTCGCGTGTTGCACCTTGAGGGTGACGTGCTCGCCCAACAGCCGACTCACCAGCACGCCGACGCGCACCACCGCTTCGTGCAGGTCGAGCGTGCGCACTTCGATGGGCGCCTTGCGCGCGAAGGACAGCAGCGTCTGGATGAGCGCGGCGCCGCGCTCCGCCACCAGCCGCATCTCGTCCAGCAACTGCCGGTCGCGCATAGCCGCCGACTCGAGTAGCACCTCCGAGTTGACGCGCACCACCGACAGCAGGTTGTTGAAGTCGTGCGCGATACCGCTCGCGAGTCGGCCGACCGCTTCGAGCCGTTCACGTTCGGCGTGCATGCGCTCGTCGTCGCGCAGCGCGGTGCGGCGGATGCGATCGACGCGCTCGCGGTGCGCCGCCGCCCACAACAAGCAGGGGGAGGCGATCAGGTGCAGCACCACCAGCGGCACCGCCGTCGTTGGTTCACGCAGCTCCGTGCGCAGCAACAGCACGACGAGCAGCAACATGAAGATGCCCGCCGCCATCGCCGCTGCATGCGCGAATCTGAGAAAGAACGTGGCGAACACCACGCCGAGCAGCATGAAGGCGGGCGCGATCGGATCGCCCGGATCGACGACGAGGACGGCGCTGGCGGCCAGCGCGGGCGTGGCGGCGACGATGGCGCCGCCCATGCGCCACCGTGGCCCGCGCGCGCACGCGTAGGCGACCAACAACATGGCAGTGCCGATCACCTGCGGGATCGCTTGCAGCAAGAAGCCGGGCACGAGCAACAGCTCGAGCGTGATGGAGCACGAGCCGAGCGCGGCGAAGCACAGCGTCAAGCCGGCGAGCAGGCGGGCGGTGTGCCGATCGCCCGGCTCCTCGATGCCCTTCGGCTCGAGGAGGCGCAGCGTCATGCTCTGCCGTTGGCCGGCCACGCCCGATGCTCGGGAATCTCCGAGCGGCAAGCAAGGGGCGCCGCCCCTCCTTTTCTTCTTCTTGGGGTCGACTACGGTCCGCACGATGACGAACCACGCAGTGATCCTCGGTGGGGGCATGGTGGGCTCCGCCATGGCCATGGACCTGGCGCGCGACCCCGGTCTGCGCGTCACCGTCGTCGACGCGCGCGAGGCTGCGCTGACGCGCGTGCGCGACAAGCACGGCGTGGCCGTGCGCCGCTGCGACCTCGGCGACCCGTCAGCGGTCAAGAGCGCGGTAGCCGACGCCGACATCGTGCTCGGCGCGCTCTCGTCCGTGATCGGCTTACAGACGCTGCGCGCCGTCATCGAGGCGCACAAGCCCTACGTCGACATCTCGTTCATGGCCGACGACGCGCTGCAGTACGACGCCTTGGCGCGGGAGCACGGCGTGACGGCGGTGGTCGATTGCGGCGTGGCGCCCGGCATGTCGAACCTGCTCGCGGGCTACGCGGCCCTGGTGCTGTCACCGTGCGAGCACCTCGACATCATGGTGGGCGGCCTGCCCGCCGAGCGACGCTGGCCCTACGAGTACAAGGCGGGCTTCGCGCCCCACGACGTCATTGAAGAGTACGTGCGGCCCTCACGCATCGTCGAGGGCGGCAAGCTGGTGGTCAAAGAGGCGCTGTCCGAGCCCGAGCTGGTCGAATTCGCCGGCCTCGGCACACTCGAGGCGTTCAACACCGACGGCCTGCGCAGCCTGGCCTTCACGCTCAAGGTGCCGCACATGCGCGAGCGCACGCTGCGCTACCCCGGGCACATCGCGCTCATGCGCGTGCTGCGCGAGACCGGCTTCTTTGCCAAGGAGCCGATCACGGTCAAGGGTGCCGCCGTGCGTCCGCTCGACGTCACCGCGGCGCTGCTGTTCCCCAAATGGACCTTCGAGGAGGGCGAGGCCGACCTGACGGTGATGCGCGTCGAGGCCGTGGGCACGAAGGACGGCAAGCGCGTCCGCTTGCGCTGGGACTTGTTCGACCGCTACGACCCGCAGACCGGCTATCGCTCAATGTCGCGCACCACCGCGTTCCCCGCCACCATCGTGGCGCGCCGCGTGCTCGACGGGCGCATCACTGCCAAAGGCGTGTTGCCGCCCGAGAAGCTCGCCACCGTCCCCGGCCTGGTCGACGACCTGATGGCGCAGCTCGGTGAACGCGGCGTGCGCTACCACGCGAGCAGCCAGGTGCTCGACGACGCGGGCGATGGGTCGCGCGCATGACCTTGCACCTGTGGCTGCGCGCCGAGAGCAAGCCGGGTGAGGAGCGCGCGCCGGTGACGCCGGCCGGCGCCAAGCGTCTGCGCGACGCCGGTGTGCGCCTCACGGTCGAGCGGAGCACCGGACGCATCTTCGCCGACGCCGACTACGCCGCGTGCGGCGCCGCCATCGTCGAGACCGGCGCATGGGCCGCGGCACCCAAGGACGCGGTCATCCTCGGCATCAAGGAGCTACCCGCCGACACCGCGCCGCTCGTGCACCGTCACGTCTACTTCGCGCACGCCTTCAAGGAGCAGAAGGGCTGGCGCGAGCTGCTCGGCCGCTTCGCGCAGGGCGGCGGCACGCTCTTCGACCTCGAGTACCTCAAGCGCGACGACGGCAGGCGTGTGGCGGCCTTCGGCTACTGGGCGGGCTACGTCGGGGCGGCCGTGGGCGTGCTCGCGGTGGCGCACCAGCGCGCGGGGACGCCTGGCGCGCTCGGCGCGGTACGCCCCTGGCCATCGCGCGAGCGCCTGATCGAGGCGTGCAAAGCCGCGCTCGGCGACCAGCCGGCGCCGACGTCGATCGTGCTCGGCGCCAAGGGGCGCTCGGGCAGTGGCGCCGCCACGCTGCTCGGAGCGCTGGGCGCGCCGGTGACGTCGTGGGACCTGGAGGAGACCCGCGCGGGCGGACCCTTCGACGCCATCCTGACGCACGAGCTGTTCGTCAACGCGGTGTTGGTCATGGGCGCGATGAAGCCATTCGTGACACGCGAGCAGATCGTCAACGCCGGCGCGCGGCGCCGCTTGCGCGTCATCGCCGACGTCAGTTGCGATCCGCATTCGCCCTACAACCCGGTGCCGCTTTACGAGGACACCACCACCATGGAGCAGCCCACCGTGCGCGCCGTCGGCGGACGCGGCGACGTGGCGCCGCTCGACGTCGTCGCCATCGACCACCTACCGAGCCTGTTGCCGCGCGAGTCGAGCGAGGATTTCGCCGAGCAGCTCTTGCCGCATTTGCTGGAGCTGGCACAGGGCTCCGCCGTCTGGCGTGGCGCCGAGCAGGTGTTCCGCGACAAGCTCGCGCAGCGCTGATGCCGCGGCCGACGGAAACGACCAACGAGGAACGCACATGACCAGCACCGCACGTGTTCATTGGCTCGGCGCCGGCCTCTCCTCCGGCCCCGGTATCCGTCGCCTGGCCGCCCAGACCACGACCAAGCAGCGGCTGCCGCTCACCCTGTGGAATCGCACCGTCGACAAGGCGCGGCAGGTGCTCGCCGGCATGACGACGAGCGCCGACGTACGCGCCTACGACCTGCCCACGCTCAAGGCCGCGCTCGCCAAGGGCGACATCGTGGTCTCGATGCTGCCGGCGCCCATGCACCCCGAGATCGCGCGCGTCTGCTTGGACGCGGGCGCGCATCTGGTCACCACCAGCTACATCTCGGACGCCATGCGCGCGCTCGACGGCGAGGCCAAGGGCAAGGGGCTGTGCCTGGTCAACGAGAGCGGCCTCGACCCCGGCCTCGATCACATGCTCGCGCACAAGCTGGTCGCCGAGTACCGCGCGTCCTCGGGCTATGACGCGCGCAATCGATTGTCATTCCGCTCCTATTGCGGCGGCTTTCCCAAGCTCGCCAACGACTTCCGCTACAAGTTCTCCTGGTCGCCGCTCGGCGTGTTGCGCGCGCTGCGCTCGCCCGCGCGCGCGCTCAAGGAAGGCGCGGTGCGCGAGGTGCCGCGCGTCTGGGAGGCGATCGAGCGCTTCACCGTCGACGGGCCGAGCGGCAAGGAGAGCTTCGAGGCCTACCCGAACCGTGACTCGATGCCGTACGTCGAGGAGTACGGCTTCGACAAAGCGTGGCCGCTCGAGACCTTCGTACGCGGCACCTTGCGCCTCGGCGGCTGGTCGGCGGCGTGGCGGGACATCTTCGCCAAGGTGGGCGCCTTGAGCGACGAGGCGCTGGCCGCGCTCGCCGACGAGCTGTGGCGCGCGCACCAGTACGGTGAGGACGAGCCCGATCGCGTGGTGCTCTACGTCGGCTTGTCGGCGACGCGGCCGGATGGCTCCACGGCGTTCGATCGCGCCTACGTGATGGACGAGGCCGGCAACGCCGAGCGCAGCGCCATGGGGGCGCTGGTGTCCCTGCCGGCGACGTTCGCGGTCGACGATCTGCGCGCGGGCAGGACCGCGCCCGGGGTGCATGGCGCGCCGAGCGATGCCGCGACGATCGCGCGGTGGTTCGAGGCGCTGGCGCGCGACGGCGCGCGGGTGCGGGTGGTCGACGCGCGGTGACGGTGGTTCATGGTTGCGGTCGCGGGTCTGGTGGCGTCGGACCTTGACGCTCGTGCAGGAGCGGCGGGACAGGTGCAAGTGTTCGCCTCGGCGGCGTGCGGCTCCGGACCGTGAGGTTCGTGCACGAGCGGCGAGCCGGGTGCAGGTGGTCGCCTCGGCGGCCTGCGGCTCCGGACCTTGTCGTTGCTGGTGATTCGCGCCGCCACGAGCGGCGGGTTGTGCGGGGGTTGGGCATACGTGCTGTCCTGCGCCGTGGGCCTCGGCGACCACCTGCACCCGGCCCGCCGCTCGGTGAAGCGGCGTGCTGCCGTGGAGTGGGTGGCGAGTTGTGCGTGCGGGTGGACATGAATGACAGCATGAGGGTGCAGTGGTTGCGCAGCCTCTCTGTCTGCGAGAGCATTGTTCGCCGCTGGTGCCTTCCACTCCGGTCGTGTTCTCACCGTTCTTGCACCTAGGGGGATCGCAGTGGACCTGACCTCGTTCGCGCTTGGCGCGCTTGCCAGTGCAGTCGGCTGCTCGGTCGCGCTTCGAGTCGTCATCGGAGGCAAGCGAGCGCGTTTTCTGGAGCACGCGACCTTCCAGGTTGCCGCCCACGACGCCGTGCTCGATGCGATCGCCATCATTCGTCCCTTCGGCGAGATCGCGGGCATGATCGAGCGCGCACTTGTCCTTGACACTGCAGTTCCCGATGCCGACGTCGTGGCGCGGCTCGCGCCCTTGCTCCGCAAGGCCATGGTCCCAGAAGATCACCTCAAGTATCTGACCGCCCACGCTGTTGCGACGTGTCGTCATCGGCTCGCGGCAGCGGCGAAGGACGTGGGCGAGACGCCGCTCTTCACCGCGCTTGGTGCTCCGCTGTACTTGGGCCCGACCATTACGGTTAGTGCTGAGGTCGAGGCCTTTTCCCAAGGGATCATAGAGACACTTCGCCGCGAGCCGTTCCGCGCGATCAACTACTCGGTGGCTCGGGCCGCCGCGGAGCTTTCCTGGCCGTTCCAGGATGCGGAGCCGAATCTTTTCGCTCTCACGATCAGAGCTTGGCGTCCCATGTACTTCGCCTCGCGGCTCCGACCATTTCAGGAACTACTGGACGAGCGCCCCAAGCACCTCAGGGAGCTGCTAGAGCGCGTGGGCAACAAGGGACTCACCCCACCGGCAGGGCCGGAGTCCGCGGCCGGCACAGCCGCGCTCGGTCGCGGCGGCCAATGATGCGGCTTCCTAACCGCTGTGCGCGCCCTTGGACCTACCGTCCCGAGCGGCGAACAACGCACGGCCGCTAGCCCCGCGCTTCGCGCGGGGACAGCCGCGGCATGCTGCGTGCTCGCGCTTTCAGCGCTGCGCGCGCGGGCTTGTGCGCCGGCGCGGCGCCGCGCCAGAATGAACGTCGTGCCCGCGGCTGTCGGCCGTGCGCAACGTTGGCTGCGGGGAAGTCGAATCCGAGGGAGGCGTGAATGAAGATGCTTGGCGCAGCGCTGTTGCTCGTGTCTTCCGTCGCTTGCAGCGGGCCGAAAGGCGAGCCAGGCGAGCGCGGACCAAGGGGTAACGCGGGCACGAGCGGGCAAGACGGGTCGAACGGCATCCCCGGTGACGACGGCGCGCCCGGCTTGGCGGGTCAACCTGGCGAGAATGGCGACCCGGGCGATCCAGGACTACCTGGCGCCAACGGCGTCTCGTGCTGGGACCTAAACGAAAACGGAACACCGGACGCGAACGAAGACACGAACGGAGACCTCGCCGTCAACGTAGCCGACTGCGTCGCGGACGCGTTGAACGCGGTCAACGCTGGGGGCGTCCTGGCGGGGAATATCGCCTATAGCTCCGTCGAGAGCGGACTTGCAGCGACCAACGTTCAAGACGCGATTGACCTCGTCGCGGCCAGCGCAACTTCGTCTGCTAACCTCGTCACGGTGGGCGCAACCTCAACCTCAATCTCAGGCGTCTTCTGCTCGTTTTCGTCACAACCGCACGACGGAGCGTTGCTTGATGCGAGCCGCTCAGGATACCCGGCGAGCAAGTCGATCTGCGAAGACGCCTGCGGCTCTCCCCTGGCTCACATGTGCGATCCGACCGAGATCTCCAGGTCGCTGCAACTCGCCGTACTGACCGCTGCATCGTTCGACAGCCTTGCCGGCGGCGATCCGGCGGCGCGCGTCGACGTCTGGTACGACTCGTTCGCATACTCGTCAGCCGCAAGCACCGGCGCAGTGAACCACCAGTGCATCGCGTGGACCTCAGCCGACCCAACGCACGTTGGCTCAATCGTCGTCAGAAGCAATGTCTTCACCGGCGTACCGGCTGTGACGCAGGGGATGTTCTCATGCGACAGTCAGCTCTATGTCGCGTGCTGCGAGTAGACGCGACCGCGTGGCACGCCGCGCAGCCAACACTGCGTGGCCGCAGAGATCCGGCGCCCCGTCCCAGCGAGGAACTCGCTACGCGAGCCCCTCGCTTCGCCGAGTGAAATTGACCCGCTTCGGTGGACGGTTGGTCTGCGCCGCCCGCTTCATGCGTGCGGCTCTTCCATAGTCTGTCGGCGGAGTGTCGGTCGGCGAGCGATTGCGGAGGTGCGCCGTGCGGCATCGAGCGCAGCGCTGGATGCATGTTCCCGGTCGCGCTGCACTGCCGGTCTGCGACCGATGAGTGCCGCAGCAACCCGGATTGCGGTGGCGACGATTCCTGCATCATTGCGGGATCGAGTTGGCCATGCGCAGACGCATTCGCCACGTGTGAGTAGCGCGCGTCCGAACGGCGGGGCCACCCATGAAACGGCCCTCACCTCCTCGAGCGGCGCCGCCACACCCCCGCCACGAACCCGAGCACCAGCACCGGCACCAGGTTCAAGGTGAACACCAACAGCGCCAATAGCACCGCGCGCTCCGACGGCACGCCGTCGGCGGCCAGCACCGCCGCGAAGATCGGCTCGCGCGTGCCCACGCCCTGATAGGTGATCGGCAACAGCGTCGACAAGCTGGCGATGAACGCCGCCGCGAGCAGGCGCAGCGCGTGCGCCTCGGGCGCCACGTCGGCCGCCAGCACCAGCACGATGACGAACGACGTCGCCCACGACGCCACCGTCCACACGCCCGACTCGAGCAGTGCTGCCGGGTAGAAGAACGCGCGCATTTCCTCGAGCACCAGCCGTAGGCGCCCGGCCGGCGGCGCGTCGTCGATCGCCTGCCTGCGCCCGAGCGCGCCCACCACCACGAGCAGCACCAGCGTCGCCACGCCGACGGCGGCCGCGAGCAGCACGTGCCCGGTGGCGAAGGCCAACGACGCCGCACCCACCACGACGAGGAAGCCCAGGTCGAGCGCGCGATCGAGCAGCACGCTCGCGAGCGCGCCGCGCAGCGGCACGCCGCTCTCGACGAGCGGCGCCACACGGAACAGCTCGCCGGCGCGCCCGAGCGTGAGCGAGCCCCACAGCATGGCCTCGAAGAACACCGGCGTGGTCAGGGACGCCGGCACGCGGGCGCCGCGCTGCCGCAACATGCGCTGCCAGCGCACCGCCTTGAGCGCCATGTTGCCCCACATCGCCAGCGTGGCCACGAGCACGGTGACGATCGAGACGCGGCCGAGCGCCTCGACCATCGCGCGCAGCTCGAGGCGCGACAGCACGAAGGCGGCGCTGGCGAAGCCGACCAGCAAGAGCGCGCGTCGCCACCAGGGCGAGCGTGGCGCCGACGGCCGCGTGGCCACCGGAGCTTCAGGTGCGCTCATGGTCGGCGCGGGGCGCTCGGCGCTTCAGCTCGTAGAGGATGCGCTCTTGATTGACGCGAATGCGGTCGAGCATGTCGGCGAGCACGCCGAGGATGCCGAACATCAGCCCGACGAACGAGAGCGCGCCACCGACGAAGCCGGCCCAGATCTGTCCGGTGAACAGGCCGGTGGTCAGGTAGTGCCAACCGAGGAAGGCGATGAAGCCAATCCCGGGCACCATGAAAGAGGCGGCGAGCGCGAAGAAGAACTTGAGCGGGTTGTAGTCGCGGTACAGGCGCAGGATGATCGACGCCGTGCGCACCGCGTACTTGGGGATGCTCGACGCCACGCGCGACTTGCGTCCCTCGTGGTAGCTGACGTGGACCGGCACCTCTTTGACGCGCAGCCCCTTGGCGGTGAGGTCGAGGAAGGTCTCTTGCGTATAGGTGAAGCGGCCGTGCAGGTTGAGCTGCAACAGCGCCTCGCGGCTGTAGGCGCGAAAGCCGCACGAGACGTCGTGGAACTTCTTCTGCGTCAGCGTGGAGATGAGCGTCGACATGCGCTCGTTGCCCCAGCGCTTCACCCCCGGCATGTTGTGCGGGATGAGCGCGCGGTCGACGAAGCGCGAGCCGGTGACGAAGTCGGCCTCGCCCGCGACGATGGGCGCGACCAATAGCGCGATCTCGGCGGCGTCGAACTGGCCGTCGGCGTCGATGTTGGCCATCAGGTCGACGCCCTGCTCGACGGCGTAGCGCAGCATGGTCTGGAAGGCGGCGCCGACGCCGCGGTTATAGCCGTGCGAGATCACGTGCGCCCCCGCCGCTTGCGCGCGCGCGCGCGTCTGGTCGGTGGAGCCATCGTCGACCACCAGCACGTCGACGCTACCGACGCCCGGCAGCTCACGCGGCAAGCTCGCGATCACCTTGGCGACCGTCTCCGCCTCGTTCAGGCACGGCAGCGCGATGAGCAGGCGCAGGGGTCGCGTCACGGGGCGCGAAGATAGCCGGCACCACTCACAGGTCAACGGCAACGCCCCGCAGGCAGGGCCTTGGTGGCGCGCCGGTGCCTTGCTAGTCGGGGCGCATGACGACGAAGACCACGGTCTCGATCATCGGTGGTGCGGGCTATGGTGCGGCCGAGATCCTGCGGCACCTGGTGGTGCGCGACGACGTGCAGCTCCTGCGTGTCTCCTCCAAGGACCACGTCGGCAAGGGCCTGGGCGACGTGCACAAGACGCTCGCCGGCTACACCTCCCTCAAGCTCGAGGACCTGCCGCCCCGCGAGGCGGCCGCCGGCGCCGACGTGGTCTTCCTCGGCATGCCGCACAAGATCACGGCCAAGGTGGCGATGGAGCTGTTCGAGCTGCCCTGCAAGATCATCGACCTGTCGGGCGACTTCCGTCTCACCTCGCTCGTCGACTACGAGCGCGACTATGCGCCCGGCCACCCGTGTCCCGAGCGCCTCGGCACCTTCGTCTACGGCATGCCCGAGCTGTTCCGCGAGCAGATCAAGGGCGCGCGCCACGTCGCCTCGCCCGGCTGCTTCGCCACCTGCATCGCGGTCGGTCTGCTGCCGCTCGCCTCGGCGGGGATGTTGAAGGGCGTCAACGTGCGCACGGTGGCGATGACCGGCTCCTCGGGCTCGGGACAGAACCCGCAAGAGGGCACGCACCACCCGATCCGCCACAACAACCTGAAGGCCTACAAGGTGCTCAGCCATCAGCACCGAAGCGAGATCTTGCAGACGCTCGGCTCGGCGGGCGCCGAGCGCGTCTCGCTCGACCTGGTGCCCGTCTCGGCGCCGCTGTCGCGCGGCATCCTCGCCGTCTCACAGCTCGACCTGCCCGACGGCGCGACCCGCGAGAGCGTGCACGCGCTCTATGCCAAGCGCTTCGCGAGCGAACGCCTGGTGCGCGTGCTGCCGCTCGGCGCCGTGCCCGAGGTGGTGAGCGTGGCGGGCACCGCGCGCGTCGAGATCGGCGTCGAGACGCGCATCGACGAGGCCACCGGCAAGCGCACGCTGTGCGTGCTGAGTGCCATCGACAACCTGATCAAGGGCGGCGCCGGCCAGGCGGTGCAGAGCTTCAACCTGATGACCGGCGGCGACGAGTACCGCGGCCTCGACGTTCCGGGCCTGTGGCCCTGAGGAGCACACGACAATGAGCAAGCGACGGCGCCTCGCGGTGGTCAAGGTCGGCGGCGACGTGGTGCAGAGCGCCGCGCAGCTCGCGGGACTCGGCACCAACGTGCGCGAGCTGATCGACGACGACTGGGACGTGATCGTGCTGCACGGCGGCGGCCCGCAGACCACGGCGCTGCAAGAGCGGCTCGGCCTCAAGGCCGTCAAGATCGGCGGCAGGCGCGTCACGTCAAAGCAGGACCTCGTCGTGGTCACGCAGGCGGTGTGCGGCGAGGTCAACGTGGCGCTCTCCTGCGCGCTGCTCGGCGCCGGTGTGCGCGGCTTTGGTTGTCACGGCGCCTCGGGCGGGCTGATCGAGGCGGAGAAGCGCCCGCCCACCGTGGTGCAAAGCCACGGCCCCGAGCCCGTCGACTTCGGCGAAGTCGGCGACGTGCTCACCGTCGACGAGGTGCTGCTGCGCGGCCTGTTGCACCTGGGCGTGGTGCCAGTGGTGGCCACGCTCGGCGTCTCCTCGCTCGAGGGGCGGCCCTTCAACATCAACGCCGACACGGTGGCGGTCGAGATCGCGCGCACGCTCGGCGCCGAGCTGCTCTTGCTCGTCACCGGCGTGGGCGGCGTCTTCAAGAACCTCGGCGATCCGAGTACGCGCATCGGCACGCTGACGTCGAGCGCGGCGCGCTCGCTCATCGCCGATGGCACCATCGCCGGCGGCATGATCCCCAAGGTGGAGGAGGCGCTGACGCTGCTCGACGCCGGCGTGGGCGCGGTCGCCATCCTCGACGCTGCGGCCGCGCACGCCTTCGCCTCCGCGGCCAAGGGTGACGGTGCCCTCGGCACCCGCCTGACCGCCTGAGCGCGACGGGCAGGGGCGCGCGCGCGCGCAGGATGCTATGGGCCGATCATGAGCCTGCGCGTCCTCGAGCTTCACGGCACCGACCCCAAGCGCTGGGGTGAACAGCACGGCGAGTCCTTCAAGGACGACGTCAAGGCCATCGCCGACATCCGCATGGCGCTCACGCTCGGGCGCACCGACCTCGGCAGCAAGGAGAACGTGCTCGCGCTCGCGCGCCACCACCTGCCGGTGCTCGAGCGCTTCGATCGCGCGCTCTACGACGAGCTGTGCGGCATCGCGCGCGGCGCGGGCGTGTCGCCCGAGGCCATCGTGGTGGCGAACCACTACACCGACCTGCGCGACCTGACCAAGCGCGACCTCGACCGCCTCGGGGGCAAGGACCCGGGCGGCTGCACCGCGCTGTTCGTCGACGACGGCAAGCACCGGATCCTCGGCCAGACCTGGGACATGCACGGCTCGGCCGAGCCCTACGCGCTCTTGATCCGCATCCCCGCGCTGCCCGACGGCGAGGGGCCGAAGAAGACCAACGCGGCCGGCGTGCCGCAGCTCGGCTGCACCTTCGTCTTCTCCATCACCGGCTGCCTCGGCATGACCGGCATGTCGTCGTGGGGGGCGGCGCTCACCATCAACAACCTGAACTCGCTCGACGCCACCGTGGGCGTGGTCTGGCCCGCCATGGTGCGCAAGCTGCTCCGTCAGCCAAGCGCCCGGGCGATGAAGCAGCTCATCGACCAGTCCCCCATCGGCTCCGGCCGCCACTACATCCTCGCTGACGCCCAGGACGTCTTCGGCATCGAGACCTCGGGGACGAAGAAGAAGCTGGTGCGCGAGGGAGGGCGGGCCCCGTACTTCCACACCAACCACTGCATCGACGCCGAGATGGAGAACACCTGCCGCATCCTGCCCGGCAGCACCACCAAGCAGCGCTTCGCCACCATGGAGGCGCTGGTGGCCAAAGGCGCGCCCACCACGCGCGACGCGGTGTTCGACTCCCTGCACGAGGTCGGCCTCAAGCAGAACCCGAACAACCCGCACGACGTCGCCACGTGTGGCGCGCTGGTCATGGACCTGGGCGCGCGCGACGCCAAGGCCTGCATCGGCATCCCGGGTCCCGACGCCGACGCGCTGGTCGTCGAGGTGCGTTGATCACGATCGGCCGCGTCAGGCCCTTGCACTCATCCCCGGCCCCTTGTAGGCGTGGCACCTACTTTATCGTACCACCCGGGGTTTCTCATGCTTCGCGTCTCTCTGCTCGCCGCTGCGGCGGTCGTCGTGTCGTTGCTGTCCTTCTCTGGCTGTAGCTGCGGTGGCCCCGCGGAGGGCGAAGGCGAGGGTGAGGGCGAAGGTGAAGGCGAGGGCGAAGGCGAGGGTGAGGGTGAGGGTGAGGGTGAGGGTGAAGGCGAGGGCGAAGGCGAGGGTGAAGGCGAGGGCGAAGGCGAGGGCGAAGGCGAGGGCGAAGGCGAGGGCGAGGGCGACGTCGTCACCGTGCAGCTCCTCAGCATCTCGGATTGGCACGGCCAGGTCGACCCGCTGACGGTCGGCACCGATCAGATCGGCGGCGCCGCCGTGCTCTCGGCCTACTTCAAGGCCGACGAGGCCGCCAACCCGAACACGCTGATCGTCGCCGGCGGCGACTCCTTCGGTGGCTCGCCGCCGCTCGTCTCCTTCAACGACGAGACGCCCGCCGTCGAGGCGCTCAACCTGATGGGCCTCGACTACGACACCTTCGGCAACCACAACTTCGACCAGGGCCTCGCGCACCTGCAGACGATGATCAACGCGGCCGACTACACCTACGTGTCGTCGAACCTGCAGAACCTCACGGGCAACCTGACCGGCGTGGTCAGCCCCTACGAGCTGGTGGACATCGGCGGCGTGTCGGTCGCCATCATCGGCATCACCAACGACGACGCCTCCACGCTGGTGTTCCCGGGTCGCATGGGCCCCATCACCGTCGCCGCCTCGGCGGCCTCCGCCAACACGGCGCGCGCGGCCGCGCGCGGAGCGGGCGCGGACGTGGTGGTCGCGCTCGTGCACATGGGCGCCACCGGCGCCGACGGCGCGGGCGAGCCGACCGGCCCGCTCATCACCTTCGCGAACGCCGTCACCGGCTTCGACGTCATCTTCGGCGACCACACCGACATGGAGGTGAACGAGGTGATCAACGGCGCCATCGTCGTCGAGAACAAGAGCAAGGGCAGGAGCTACGCGCGCGTCACCCTCGGCGTCTCGCTCACCTCGGGCGCCATCAGCAACCCGACCGCCACCATCGTCTCACCGCTGGTCGCCGCCGTGACGCCCGACCCGGCCGTGGTCGCCCTATTGGCGCCCTATCGCACCGCGCTCGCTGCCGAGCTCGACGTCGTCATCGGCAGCGCCACCGCGCTGTTCGACCGCGGCAACAACATCGAGCGCCTGGCCGAGCAGCCCATCGGCAACCTGGTGACGGACGCCTACCGCGTGGTGTGCGGCACCGACGTGGCGCTGTCGAACGGCGGCGGCCTGCGCGACAAGATCCCGAGCGCCTACGCGCCGACGGCGGCGCTCGATCGCGTCTTCGATGACGCCGACCCGGCCGACGTGGTCGTGGGCGACGCCTACGCCGTGCTGCCCTTCTCCAACTTCGTGGTCACGCGCGACGTCACCGGCGCCGTGCTTCGGGCCGCGCTCGAAAACGGCCTGTCGGCGCTGCCGGCCGCGAACGGCCGCTTCCCGCAGGTCTCGGGCATGCGCGTCACCTTCGACAGCACGCGCACCGCGGGCGCGCGCATCACCGCGCTCACGCTCACCGACGGCACGCCCATTGCGGACACCGACGTGCTCTCGCTCGCCACCACCGACTTCGTCAACCTGGGCGGCGACGGCTACACCATGCTGAACGACGGCAGCGGCACCACCTGCGACCTCGGTGCCGCCGTGCTCGCCAGCCACATTGGCACCGTGGGCACTTTGACGCCCACCACCGAGGGCCGCCTGCGCGACATCCCGGCGCCGCCGGACGCGGGCGACTTCGCCAACCCGACGGCGGTGACGCTCGACTACTCCGCCGCGCTCGACATCAGCCCCATCGCCGATCAGGACTGCTTCCGATTCACCGTGGCCTCCGACGGCGACCTCGACGTCACGCTCGATGACGGCGCGGGCGGCTGCCCCACCAACGCCGATCCAGAGATCGACCTGCTCGACCTGGCGCAGACCGTGCTCGCCAACGACGACGACGGCGGCACGGCATTCTGCTCGGCGATGACCGCGGCGGTCTACGCCGGTGAGGTGCTGACCTTGTGCGCACGCTCCACCGACACCGCCGGCTACGAGACCGAGAGCTTCGGCCTGGTGCTCGGCCTCGCCTTCACGGCCGCCACGCAGACGCCTGCCCTGATCATCAGCGAGGTCGGCGATCACGTGAACGGCCAGGTCAAGTTCGTCGAGCTGTACAACGCCACGGCGGCCACCATCGACTTGGCGGCGACCACGACCGCGCTGCGCATCTACAACAACGGCGCCGCCGCGCCCACCAACACCGTCGCCCTCACCGGCACGGTGGCGGCAGGAGCGACCTTCACGGTCACCAACAACACCACGGACTTCGCGACCGCCTTCCCCACGCACACGGCGCAGCAGGCCAACGGCAACGTCAACGGCAACGGCAACGACGTCTATCAGTTGGCCGTCGGCGGCGTCGCGGTCGACACCTACGGTGAGGTCGGCATCGATGGTACGGGCGACCCGTGGGAGTACACCGACGGCGGCGCGCGCCGGAACGCCGGTGTCATCGCGGGTCGCGCTACCTTCGAGGCGCGCCAGTGGGCCATCGTGCTCAACGACGCCGACTCCTCGGACTACACGCCCAACGTGCGCTGAGCGCGACCAACGCCCAGCACAGGCCCGGCCCGCCCTCCGAGCTCGCGCAGCCCGCGCAGCTCGGGGCGGGCCGCGGCCGTTCTTGTGGTCCGGCATCGTCGTCACCAGCGCCGGCATCGACCACGCCGGCGTCAGCCGCACCAGCGTCGGAGCTGCCGGCATCGGCCGCGCCCGCGTCGTCACCCGCGTCCACCGCAGGCCCCGCGTCCTGGTAACGCACGCAGGCGTCGTGGCCGGCGGTGCCGTCGGGGCAGGTGCGCTCGCGAATGTCGACGTCATGGAGCACCGAGGTCCACGTCTGGCCGTCGCTCGAGGTGGCGAAGTGCACGCCCGCGAGCGGGCCGGTGGTCGAGCCGCAGGCCCACAGCGTGTCGTCGACGAGGAACAGGCACTTCACCTGCACGCCGCTCGCGGCGAAGGCGCCGCCGCCGGCCGGCCACGCCAACAGCTCCTCGGTGTCGGCCACCGCGAACAGCGCCTCACCCTTGCGCACGGCGTGCGTGAGCGCGCGCGGCGCGGCCACGGTCTCCAAGGGGGAGAGCGTGGCATCGAGCGACACCAGCCACGCGCTCTCGTCTCCTCGCTCGGCCGCCACCAGCACCTCGTCGCCGGCGGCGCTCACCGACAGCGCGCGCACGCGCACGTAGCTCGACAGCTCGAGCGTGCCGGTGCTCCAGTGCGCCCCCTGGTCGACCGAGCCGAGCAACAGCGGCTGCTCGAGATCGAGGTCATCACCCGAGACCA
This sequence comes from Deltaproteobacteria bacterium, assembly GCA_016177705.1. Lineage (GTDB taxonomy): Bacteria > Myxococcota > UBA727 > UBA727 > VGSZ01 > JACOUT01. The sequence goes on along the minus strand of JACOUT010000003.1, from coordinate 187,413 downwards.
CCAGCACGCTGCCGTCGGGCGCGGCGACGAGCTCCCACAGCGGGCTCGCCGTGCCCGACAGCGCCGTCGCCTGGAACGTGAGCCCGCCGTCGTCGCTCGCGAACACCGCGTTCGGATAGCCCGCCCGCCCGGTGGCGACGTAGACGCGCCCACCGGCCGCCACCGCGGCGGTGGCGTCGGTGGCCCCGGCCAGGCCGCGCGGCTGGTAGCTGCAACCCCGGTCGTCGGTGGCGAGCAAGCCAGGGCTGCCGCCCACCAGCACGCGCGCACCAACGCGTAGGTGGAAGTTGGCGGCCATGGCGGGCGCCTCGTCGCACACGCGAAAGAACGTGCCGTCGTCGGCGAGCACCAGGCCCCAGGTGGTCGAGCCGCCCACCAACAGGCCACCCTCGAGGAAAGGAGCGCGTGCGCCGAGCACGCCCGTATGCGCCGCAGCGGGCGCCGCAAGCGCGAGCGTCAAGGCAAGGCACGAGCTTCCGCGCCGCACCCGGTGATGGTAGCGGGAAGGCATGCCCGCGCGCTCCAAGATCTACCCCGACGCCGCCGCCGCGCTCGCCGACCTACGCGACGGCGCGCGCCTCATGTTCGGCGGCTTCGGCTTGTCGGGCAACGCCGAGGCGTGCATCGCCGCTGTCGCCAAGAGTGGCAAGCAGGGCTTCACCATCATCTCCAACAACTGCGGCAATCAACGCCAGGGGCTCGCGGTGTTGCTGCAGCAGCGGCAGGTGAAGAAGTTCATCGGCTCCTTCGTCGGCGGCAACCCCGACCTCGAGGCGCTGATGCTCAAGGGCGAGGTTGAGGTCGAGCTGTCGCCGCAGGGCACCTTCGCTGAGCGCATCCGCGCCGGCGGCGCGGGCATCGGCGGCTTCTTCACGCCGACGGCGGTCGGCACCGTCATCGCCGAGGGCAAGGACGAGCGCACGTTCTCGGTGCCGGGTCCCGAGGGCACGCCGATCGAGCGCCGCATGATCCTCGAGACCGGGCTGACGGCCGACTTCGCCTGCATCCGCGCCAAGGTGGCCGACACCTTCGGCAACCTGCGCTTCTATCGGACCAGCAAGAACTTCTCGCCGCTGATGGCGATGGCCGCGCGCGTCACCGTCGTCGAGGCCGAGCAGATCGTGGAACGTGGCGCCATCGACCCCGACGACGTCCATCTGCCGGGCGTGTTCGTCAAGCGCATCTTCCAGGGACGCGCCTTCAACAACGTCATCGAGCAACGCACCGTGCGCAAGCGCGCATGACGCGCCTCAACCGCAGTCGGCGTTGTTGGTCGGCAGCGGATCGCCGCTCTCGCAGTTGTTCTCGTCGCAAGCCGCCGCGCTCGCGTTGCCGGCGCAATCGACGTCGATGATGCCGCAGCCGCAGTCGCACATCGTGTCGATGTCTTTGTAGAAGTGCCCCGAGCAGATCCAGCCGTCGGGCGGTGGCATACAGACATCGCCGGCTGCGGCATCGTCGGGGTCGGCCGAGACGCACGCGAGCGCGTCATCGTCGCAGTCGCTGGTGTCGTGACACGCGTCGCCGACGCTGCCGGAGACCCGCTGCAAGGGGCACGCAGCGGCGGCGATCACGAGCCCGAGTAGCAGCAGTTGACGGACGCTCATCACTGCTCCTCCTCTTCGCCGCCGCTCGCGAGCGCGATGATCAGGCCGGTGACCGCAACGCCGAGGCCCAGGCCCGCCGCCACCGCGCCGCCGGTGAGCAGCCAGCGGCCCTGCGAGTCCCACTGCTGGGCGGCGTTGTCGATGCGCGTCTTCAAGCGGTCGGCGTCGTCGGCCGCGGCGGCGCGATCCTCGTCGTTGTCGGCTCGCGTGTAGTCGCCGGCGAGGTTGTCGAGCGCCGGGCAGCCGTTCATCGACACCGGGCTCGCGCCGCACTGACCGCGATTGTCGAGGTAGGGCAGGAAGCCCCAGACGGCGACCGTGGCGCCGCCGGCCAGGATGGCCGCGCCCGCGCCCATGGTGAGCCAGCCGCCGATGCCGCCGCCGCCGCCCTCCTCCACCTCGGGCGCTTCGCTCGCCGGCTTGCGCTCGTCGGCGAGCGGCTCGATGCGCTTGGTTTCGATCTCCTTGTCGTGCTCGGCCTTGAGGTCGGGGTCTTCCTCGGTGACGGCGGGCGCTGGCGCCGGCTCGGTCGTCTCGGTGGCGCCGTCGGTGCCGCCGGTTTCTGGGTCGTCGAACGCGAGCGGCTCGGGCTTGCTCGCCGGCGCCGGCTCGGGCTTGACCGCGCCGCCCTCCTTGGCACACGCGCCCTCGAGCGACGCCGTTGCGACCTTGGCCTCGCCGCCGGCGGTCTCCACTTTGGTGAACTCGGCGCCCTTCGACTTGATGGTCACGGTCGAGCCGAAGTCGAGCGTCTTCCACTCGCCCTTGGAGAAGACCTTGACCGCCTTGATCAGCGTGCACAGCTCGCCATCAGCGGGCACCGGCGCTGGTGTCGGCGCGGGCGTCGGTGCTGGCGCCGGCGTGGGCGTCGCCTTCGGCGGTGGCGGTGGCGGCGCCACCACGGGGGCGGGGGCCGGCGCCGCCACCACCGGCGCGGGCGGCGGCGGCGCAGGCAGCGGCACCGGCACGGGCACCGCCGTGGGCACCGGCAACGGCGTGGGCGCGGCCGTGTAGCCGCCGCCGCCGCAGGTGCGCGAGCACTTGTCGCCGTCGGTGGTGTTGCCGTCGTCGCACGACTCAGCGCCCTCGACGAGCCCGTTGCCGCACTCGGGTGGCGGCGCCGCGCCGCACACCTGGCCGTTGCCGCTCGCAGACATCAGTTTCTCGAGCGCGGCGATGGAGCGCTCGGCGGCGCGGACGCGCGGGTGCTTGGGCGCCTTGCCGATGAAGCTCTTGTAGAAGGCCACCGCGCGTGCGCGGTCGTTGCTGCGCTCGGCGGCCTCGCCCGCGAGCGCGAGCGCGTCGCCGCCTGGCTCCTGGTCGTCGAGCTTGGCGTACAGGAAGGCCGCGTCGCAGAAGCGCTCCTTGTTGAGCGCGCGCTCCGCGGCGGCGCGCAGCGCGCGCGCGTTCTGCGCCAGCACCGGCTGCGCCGCGACGACGAACGTCAAGATCACCCACAGAGCTCGCATGGCACCCTCGAGGACGGCGCTGAGTATCACCCAAAGGGGGGGCGCGCTGCGATTTTTCTCACGCCCGATCGGTCCTCACGGCTGCGGCCACGTGCGCCGGATCATCTCGACGCTGTGCTCGCGCGACCACGCCGGGTGCGCGTCCAGCAAGCGCAGCGCCTCGTCGTTGGCCTCCTCGAAGCGCCCCTGCTCGGCGAGCGACCGGCCCACCAGCATCCAGGCGAGCTTGACCAGGTCGTCGCCGTCGTCGGCGGCGCCGTAGGCCTTGATGAAGTCGCGGCAGGCGTCCACCGCCTCGGCCCAGCGCTCGCCCGAGGTCAATACAGAGCAGCGCCGAAAGGCAAAGGTGCGGGCCATCTGCGCCGACAGCTTGCCGTCGCGCTCGCGGTCGCGCTCGTCGAACGCCAGCTCCTCGAGCTCCTTGGCGGCGCGCTTGACGCTCTCGTCGTGCCGGTGCCGCTGCTCGATGGCGGCGCGCATCTGCATGTCGATGCTGTTCGCATAGGTGCCTCCCGGGTAGCGCTGCAAGTAGCGTTCGCCCACCTGCAGCGCCAGGTCGCCGCGCTTGAGCGAGGTCAGGGACTGAAACACGGCGAAGCCGGCGAATTCGCGCGCGTCCATCTTGTAGCCGGGCGTGGACTGCGGCGCGTCGGGCAGCTTGGTGTTCTCGACGCGCGTGGCGACGTCGAGCAAGGCCTGGTAGCGCAGCTGTGACATGAGCGCGGTCATCGCCTGGATCGCGGCCAGGTGGCGGTCGTAGGGCGTCGCCTTGTCGTCATCGAAGGTGGCGAGCATGGCCTGGGTGCGCTGATCGATCACCTGCTGGCTCTTCTTGAGCAGCCGGTTGAGCCGCGACTCGAGCGCGCGCAGGTCGAACAGCGCGTAGTGGAAGTCGGGATCGAGGTCGAGCGCGCGTCGCAGCTCCTCGACCTTCTCTGCGTCCGACGAGGTCTGCAGGCTCTTGGCGTAGGCCTCGTACGCCTGCAGCGTCTTCTTCGGCTCGCGCGGCTTGGGGCGCGCCTTCATCGAGGGCAGCTTCAAGAGCTGCGCCACCACCTGGTCTTGCAGCGTGAACACGCGCTCGAGCGGGCCGGTCACCTTGGCGGTCTGCTCCACCACGCCGGTCTCGACGGTGACCAGGCGCGCGGTGATGCGCAGCTCGCCGCCGGCGCGCTGATAGCCGCCGACCACCACCGCGACCGCGCCCACCAGCCGGCCGGCGCGCGCGGCGCGGCTCTCGTCGGAGAGCTTGTCGCCCTGCAGTGCGATCTCGGCGAGCGCGCGGTCGAGCTGGTCGCGTTCCACGACGTTGCGCTTGGCGTCCTTCAGGTCGGCGATCATGGTCTCGGGGATGCCGCGCTTGAGCCAGTCGATGGCGGCGTCCTGGTTGAGGTTGTGAAAGGGCATCACCGCCAGCGTGGCGTTGGCCGGCAGCTCGGCGCGCACCGACCCCGCGCCCAACAGCACCAGCGACGTCAACCACGCGCGTGCCCTCATGGCCGCATCCTCGAACGCACGTCGCCGAGCGCGCGCCGCACCTCGGCGGCCAGGCGGTCTTGCAGCTCGAACACCTCGCTCTTCTTGCCGTCGCTCTTGGCGGCCACCAGCACTTCGCCGGTCTCGACGTCGACGAAGCGGGCGGTGAAGCGCAGCTCGTCGCCGGCCGCCTGATAGGCGCCGAGCACCGCCACCTCGCAGCCGGCGATCTTGCCGAGCTGGGCGCGCGTCGCCGCGTCGATGTACTTCGACTGCTGAAACTCGAGCTCGCCGAGATCGACCTCGATCTGGCCGCGCTCGACGATCTGCACGCCCTGCGGGCCGGCACGTGCACCGTCGCCGACCAGCGCCGTGACGATGACCTCGGCGAGCCCTTGCTTGAGGTAGTCGAGCGTGGCGTCGGGCGCGCCGGTGCTCTGGAAGGGCATCACGCTCATGCGCACCGGTCCGGCGTGCAAGAGCTTGGGCGGCGGCGTCGACGACGGTGGTAGCGCGGGCGTCTCGAGGACCACAGCGGCTGGCGCGCTTGGTGTCGAGCTGCCGGTGTCGTCGTCGCGACCGAGCCACCAGCTCGCGCCGGCGATGGCGACGACCCCGGCCAGCACCCCGCCGGCGGCGCCGAAGAGCAGCGACCCGCGGCGTTCGGGCGCGGGAGCGCTCGCCGGCAGCGTGGGCAACGTCGGCGACGTCGGCTGGGTCGAGCGCGGCACGCGCGTGGTCGGCGCCGTGTCGGTGGTGGTGCCGACGCCAAGACGCGCAGGCGCCGCCGGAAAGTCACCCGAGCGCGTGCGCCCGGCCTGGGTGACGCGCGTGTCGTCGAGCGGGAAGGTGGCGCGCGGATCGCCGTAGAGCACGTAGCCGGCGAACGAAAGCGGTGCTCGGTGCGTCACCTGCAACGCCTTGCGCGCGCGCCGCGCGCACTCCCCGAGCGGCAGGCCGCCGAGCGCGGCCTCGTAGAAGCGCAACGCGAAGGCGAGCGCATCCGCGTCGGGCACGCCCCACAAGGGTGCCAACGTGTGCCGCACGCCGGCGAGCAACAGCGCCTGCGCCAATGACGAGGCGCCCGCCTCCTGCCAGCGCCCCGACGTCGAGGCGTGGCAACCGTTGGCGAACACCAGCGCGGGCGCGCCCTTTTCGAGCGCGCCGCGCACGTCGTCGGCGCTGACGATGCCGTCGGCGACCACGAAGCCGGCGGGGCCGCCGTCGCCGGCCTTCTTGACGTGGCCGGCGACGTGCAACACGCGGGCGCGCCCGATCAGCTCGAGCAACTCACGCCGGCCGAGCGCACCGCTTCTGTGCAGCACCCGCCCGGGCGCCGCCTGCGAGAACAGCCGCTCGATGACGCGCCCCTCCTCGTCGGCGTGCGGCAGGTCGCCCGAGGGGTTGGCGACCACCACGAGCGCGTCCGAGGTGGAGGTGCCGGCGGACGGCGGTGCTGCGCGCGCCGACACCAGGCGGCCGACCGAGAAGCGGCAGCCCAAGAACTCGTTGCCGTCGTGCAGCAACTCCCAGGGCGCGTGCACCAACGTGTCCTCGACGTCGAGGCGCACGGTGCGCCGCGAGGTGGTGCGCAGCCGCTGCTGCACGGCGGGCGGCAGCGCGCGCGCGAACAGTTGCTGTCCCTTCTCGACCAGCGCCGGCGCATAGGCCGGCTGGCCGCCGTCGTGCGCCAAGGTGGCGAAGGGCTCGACCAGGCGCTCGACGTCGTCGTCGGCGAGCGCCACGTCGGCATAGGCCTTGACGGTGCCGGGCTCGGCCGGGTCGGTGGCGCACACGCGCAGGCCGCCCGGGCTGCGCGTGATCTCGAGCACCAGCGCGGCGCGCCCGTCCGGTGAGCGCGCGGCCGCGTCCTCGCGCTGGCTCTCGCTCCAGGCCACCGCCACCACGTCGACGGGCGCGCTCTTGCCCTTGGCGGCGAGCGCGCGCCGCGGCGCCGTGACGAAGCCGTGGCTCGCGCCGAGCACGTCGATGAGCGCTTGCGACGCCAACACCTCGTCGCCCTCGGCGGCGCCGTTGATGCGCGCCGCGGTGTTGACCGTGTCGCCGAACACGTCGTCGCCGTCCTTGAGCACGCGCCCCCAGTGCACGCCGATCCGGATCTTGATGCGCTCGACCGCCGCCGTGCCGGTCTCGCGCGCCAGCGTCTCCTGCATGGCCACCGCGCAGGCGAGCCCTTCACCGGCGGAGGGGAACACCGCCATGATCGAGTCGCCGATGGTCTTGACCACGCGGCCGCCGTGCCGCCTGACGACCGGAAACAACAGCTCGTTGTGGCGCCGCACCAGCGCGAAGCCCTCGATGTCGCCGCGCTGCTCGAAGAAGGCGGTGGAGCCGACGATGTCGGTGAACAACACCGCCATCTCGGACGCGTGGCGCTCGAGCAGCGCGCGGTCGATCTCGCGCCGCTGATCGATCAGCGTCTGCAGCTCGTCCTCGAGGGCCACGGCGCATCCTAGGAGCGTCGCGCGTCGTCGGGGAAGGGGACCGGCGTCACAGGTAGGGGGCGAACAGCCGGGCCGCGCCGTCGCGCAGCTTGATGGGCAGGGCGCGGCCGTCGACCTCCGCCAGCGTGACCGGTCGACTGCGCGCGCGCTTGGCGTCGAAGCGGCGCGCCAGCTCGCCGGCGAGCGCGTGGTCATAGCACTCGACGTCGACCTCGAAGTTGAGGCGCAAGCTGCGCGCGTCCCAGTTGGCCGAGCCGACGAGCGCCCAGGCGTCGTCCACCACCATCAGCTTGGTGTGATCGAAGGGCGCCGGCTGCAGGTGCACGCGGCAGCCGTGCTCGAGCGTCTGCCACAGCAGGGCCGTTTGCGCCCACTGCGCGAGCCGGATGTTGCCGCGCACGGGCAGCAGCACGTCGACGTCGACGCCGCGCAGCGCCGCCGCGCACAACGCGGTGATCAGTCCCTGGTCGGGCACGAAGTAGGGCGTGGCGATGCGCACCGAGCGACGCGCCACCGCGAGCGCGGCCAACAGCGTCCAGCGGATCGGATCGCGCTGGCTCTCCGGCCCATCGGCCAGCACGCGCGCCCACACGGCGCCCGGCGCGCCCTGCTCCACGTGCCACGTCGGCCCGTCGAGCGCCTCGCCGGTGGTGAAGCGCCAATCCTCGGCGACGACGGCGAACAGCTCGGCGACCAGCGGCCCCTCCACCTGGAAGTGCAGATCGGCAGTGGCGTCCCGCTGCGCGCGTGCCAGCACGTGCTCGTCGCGAATGTTGAGGCCGCCGGTGAAGGCAACGCGCCCGTCGACCACGCAGATCTTGCGGTGGTTGCGCAGGTTGGCGAGCGGCGCGCGCAGCGGCGACAGCGTGGGCAGAAAGGCCGCCGCGCGCACGCCGCCGGCGCGCAGCGGCCGCAAGATCGACGGCCAAGAGTAGCGCCGGCCGACGTCGTCGACGAGCACGCGCACGGCCACGCCGCGCGCGGCCGCGCGCACCAGCGTGTCGGCGAGCGCGCGCCCCACCTCGTCGGCGTCGAAGATGTAGCTGCACAGCACCACGCTGCGCGCGGCCGCGTCGATGGCGCGCTGCATCGCCGGGTAGGTGGCGTCGCCGTCGTCGAGCGGCAGTACGCGATTGCCGGCGCACAACGGCGCGTCGGTCAGGCACGCGGTGGCGCGCGCCAGCGCCAGCAGGTGCCCGTCGTCGCTGCCGAGCGCATCGATCAACGCGCTCGGCAGCTCGATGGCGCGCGCGGGCAGCGCGGCTCGCGCAACGTCGCCGGCGCGCAGCGCATGCGCGCGCCGCTGCATGCGGTTGATGCCGAGCAACAAATAGGCGAGCGGCCCGACGGTGGGCAGAAGCCAGATGAACACCACCCAGGCGATGGCCGAGCGCGGGTCGCGTTTGAACACCAGCGCATGCCCCGACGCGAGCGCGGACAGCACCACGACCAGCACGGCGAGGAGCACGCGCTCGACGGTCACGCGGGAGCCGTCACCGCTCGGCCCACATGAACAGACGCGGGAAGGTGTAGAGGTAGGGGTGCACGTCGGGCAGCGCGGCCAGCAACTCGGCGCGGTAGCGCTCGAGGAAGCGCGCGAACAGCTCGGGTGACAAACGCTCCTGGTACCAGGTGAGCGTGGTGCCCTTGACCCACTCGAGCACGTCGTCGCGCGAGGGCAGCGCGTGCGCGTACACCTCGAGCAGCACGCGTTGACGCGCGGGCGCGAGCGCGAACAACAGCTCGGCGTAGCGCTCGGGGGTGAGCACTGGCGCGGCGCGCGGCGCACCGAGCGATGCTGCGAACTCCGCGTCGGTCGCAAGGTGTGCCGCAATGGTGTGGCTCGGGTGTCCGTGGTTGGCCGGCATCTGCACCGCGAGCTGCCCGCCGGGCGCCAGCAGTGCGAACAGCCTCGGCAACAGCGCTTGGTGATCGTCGACCCAATGGAGCGACGCGTTGGCTAGCACCAGCTCGAAGGCGCCGGCGTGCTCGGGCGCCGCCACCACGTCCTCGATGCGCGCCTGCGCGAACGACAGGCCGGCGATTGCGGGCGCCTTCGCCAGCATCGCGGTCGAGCGGTCGACGCCGAGCGTGTGCGCGGCGCCAAGGGCGCGGTGCGCCTCGGCGGTGAGCGCGCCCGTGCCGCAGCCGAGATCGAGCACCCGCATGCGCGGTCGATGCGCCACCAGCGCCAACAGGTCAAAGAACGGCCGCTCGCGCTCGGCGCGGAAGCGCTGGTACTGCGCGGGGTCCCAGGCGTCCTTGGCGCTCGTCACGCTCACGGCTCCTTGAAGCGGCGCAGCGACGAGCGCGGGAAGGGCGCGCGCCAGGTGGGCACCGTGATCGAGCCGTCGGGCGCGGGCGTGAGCCAGGCGCCGCCGTCGGGCGCGGGCACCACGTGGAAGCTCTGCGCCGGCATGTAGCCCTCGCCGATCAGGAGTCGCCGTTCGGCGCCGCGCGCGGCGACGTCGAGCACCACCAGCACGTGGCCGGGCGAGCCGCCGAGCACCAACAGATCGCCGGGCGCGACCTCGCCGGCGACCTCGACGGTGTCCTTGGCGAGCGACAGCGAGCCCGCGTACATGAACAGGTCGTCGAGGTAGCGGCGCAGCGCCGCGCGGCTATCGTCACCGCGCGCGGCCGTGGCGTCGGCGGCGCGCCAGCGCACCTTGTTGCCGCGCACCGCGATCTGCTCGCCCGCGGCGTAGCGGGAAAACGGCAGCACGTCGCCGCTGGTGAGGTGGAAGGCGAGGCTTCGCTGCCGGCTGCGCGCCCACAGGAACTCGATGTAGAGGCGCAGCGCGCTGTCGGCGCACTGCTGCAAGTCGGCGCCCCCGACGTCGAGCGCGATCACGGCCGCATGCGGCGTGCCGATGACGCGTCCGTCGAAGGCGCGCACCGGCTCACCATCGGCGAGTAGCGGCAGCCTGCGCAGGAAGGAGCCGAAGCTGTCGGCGGCGAGCGGCACCCGCGCGAAATCCTCGGGCGGCAGGAAGCGCTGCTCGAGCACGTCACCCGCGTGGGGTGCGCTCAGCCACGGCCACGTCGGTGCGTCCGCGCGCGCGGCGGGCGCACCAACGGCCAGCGCGCTCACCAAGAGCGCGCCGGCAGTGTTGCAGAGAGTGATTCGCCGTGCCCGCACGCCGCGGCAGTGTAGCAGGCTGCCGAGGAAGGGCAGCTGCAAGGCGGCGAGGAGAGAGCGAGCAAGCGTGCTCGTGCACGTGTCGCGAGCGAACGACGAAGCCAACGCCGCAGGTGCCCTTCCTCGGCAGCCTGCCAGCGGCTCGTCAGGGGGCGAGCACCAAGTCGACCTGGGCTACGCTGTCGGGCGCGAGGTCGACCGTCACCGCCGCCACGAAGTCGTCGCTCGAGCCCTGCGCGCTGGCGGTCACGGTGTAGCTGCCCGGCACGAAGGTGCGGCGCAGCACGCTGGTGGCGGTGCAGTCCACTGCGAAGCTGTCCTCGGGCGCGTCGAAGCCGAAGCGGGTGAAGGCGAGCGTCACCTGCGCCACGCCGGTGCTGGCGCAGCTCGACGCAGCGAAGGTCCAGGCGACGTCGAAGTCCGAGAAGGCCTGGTCGATGCGCGGCAACAGCACGTCGCCGAGGTCCGCGGTTTGGCCCGACAGCACGTCGATGACGACGTCACCGGTGTCGTAGAGCAGCAGGTCGTCGTTGTGGTACGCGCCGTAGGCCATCAGGCGCACCGCGTAGCGGCCCGGCGGCAGGTTCTCCACCACCACGCCCTCGTCGTCGCAGAGGAAGGTCGAGTCGTAGGGCGCGCCGGCCGCACCCTGCGGCGTCACGAACACGTCGAGCTCTTCGACGCCGGCGGTGGCGCAGTCGAAGGTGGTGGCGTCGTCGGTCGGGTAGTTGAAGCCCCAGAACAGCGCCACCGCGCCGCTCGCCGGCGGCGGCGGATCGCCGATGGCGTCGAGCTCGACCACGCCGGCGTAGTTGTCCTCGCCGCCGACCACGCGCGCCGAGAAGGAGCCGGCGAACAGCGGCACGCTCTCGCGCGAGAAGGCGTCGATGGCGACTTCGTACACGCCCTCGCGCAGGTCGGTGATGGTGAGCCCGCCGCCGACGCACGGCTCGCGCTCGATCACCAGCACCACCTCGCCGCCCTGCAAGAGGGTCAGATCGAGCTCGTCGACGCCCGCCTGGTCGCACGAGGGCTCGCCGGCGAAGCTCCAGTCGAAGGAGAGGTCGCCGTAGGGGTCGTGCGGCGGCGGCGAGACGAAGATGCACGCAGTGGAGAGGATCGGCAGGACCAAGAGGGGCAGTGTCAGCAGTTTCATGGCATCACCTGCGCACAGAGACGTCGGCCGCGCGCGGCCGATTCAGGGCACGATCCGATCCGCCTTTGCCGACGGCAGCTTAGCGTCGTGCCCAACGTCACGCCGCCGTCACGCCGCGCCCGCCGCTGGGCCGAGCAGCGTGCCGGAGGGGGGACTCGAACCCCCACGAAGCTCGCGCTTCCGCGGATTTTAAGTCCGCTGCGGCTGCCATTTCGCCACCCCGGCACAAGGCGAGCATCGGTGAGCGCAGCCGCCCACGCAACCGCCCGCGCCCGCCGCTACCAAGTGCCGGGTTGTTTGTAGCCCGCTCGGGGGTATGTCTTTCCTGATGGCCACGTCGCACGTGTTCACCCGTCCCACCGAGGAGGCCGCCTCATTGCTCGAGGCGGCGCTCAAGCGGTCGGTGCGCAAGGGCAGCAAGCTGACCATCGCCGACGCCGCCACCGCGGCCGGCCTGCCGCTGCGGGAGGCCGAGGCCGGGCTGCACGCGCTGGTCTCCCGCTATCGCGGCACGCTGTCGGCCACCGACAAGGGCGAGTTGCTCTTTCACTTCCCCTACGGCCTGTCGCTGCCGTTCACCAAGCAGCCCTGGCTCACGCGCGCCATCGACAAGGTGAAGCGCACCGTGCTCGGCGTCGGCAAGTTCGTGCTGCGCGCCTGGATCACCATCGCGATGATCGGCTATGCGCTGGTGTTCCTGGCGGTGGGCATCGCGCTCGCGACGCGCGACGAGCGCGGCGGCGCGCTGGTCGGCGCTGTCTTGCGTGTGATGTTCGAGGCGCTGTGGTGGACCTTCCACCCCTTCTCGCCCTTCGCCGCCGTCAACGTCTGGGACGACCGGAGCTGGGGGCAGCCGCGCGAGCGCAAGGCACCGTTCTACCAGCGCGTCAACCGCTTCGTGTTTGGCCCCGAGGAGAAGAAGCCCGACGCGGTCGAGCTCGAGCGGCGCATCCTGTTGCAGATGCGGGCACAGAAGGGCCGCATCGGCATCGGCGACGTCTTGCGCGTCACCGGCCTGCCGCGCGAAGAGGCCGACCCGCTGATGGCGCGGCTGATGCTCGACTACCAAGGCGAGGTCAAGGTCACGGACGACGGCGCCATCTTCTACGAGTTCCCCGACGTGCGCCGCACGGCAGAGCACGGGCACGTGGTGGCGCCGCCGCCGGTGTGGCGCGAGCAGGTCAAGGCGCGCCTCATCACCGGCAATGACGTCGGCAGCAACTGGACCATCACGCTGTTGAACGGTTTCAACCTGGCGATGAGCCTGGTCGCGATGAAGGCCAACCTGACGTTCGATCGCCTGCTGCACATCATCGAGCACTGGAAGAGCATCGTGCCGGTGGCGCCGCTACCGTACGACGGCACGCCGCTCATCTTCGGCATCATCCCGTTCGTGTTCTCGGCGCTGATCTTCGCCATGCCCGTCTACCGCTGGGCCACCGATGCCGCGCGCAAGAAGAAGGCGGCCGCAGAGAACGGGCGACGCGCGGTGCTCAAGGCCGTGCTCGAGGCGACTGGTAAGGGCGAGGGCGTCACCGAGGGCAAGCTCAAGGGTGCCTGGCAACAGGCCACCGGCGAGGAGCCCGATCTGTCGACGCTACGCCGCCAGGTGGTCGAGCTCGGTGGCGACATCGACCTCAAGGAAGCTGAAGACACCGGCCACGCTCCCTATCGCTTCCGCGACCTCGAGGCGGAGGTGAAGGCGCTGCAGAAGGAGCGCGCGCAGGCGTCCGACGAGGAGCAAGAGGTCGGCAAGGTCGTGTTCGCGGCGAACTGATCGGCCACCTGATCGCATCAGGCGGCGCTGCGCGCGTGCACCACGAAGTTCGCCGGATACACCGACCGCTGGTCGCGCACGTAGCGCTGCGTCAGCGCCGCCGCGTCGGCCAGGTCGATGAGCGCGAAGCCCTCGCGCGCCAGGAACGCGCCCACGTCCTCGGGGTGGATGCCGAACAAGACCGGCTCGCCGAGCAAGTGCAGCAGGTTGGCCGAGAAGCGGTGCGCGGCGGCGCGCAGGTCGGGCGCGTCGAGCAGGAACCAGCAGTCGAGCACCAGCTCGGTGCCGGGCGCGCACAGCGTGCGCACCAGGCCGAGCGTCGCCTTCACCGCCGCGCGCGTCAGGTACATCGACACGCCCTCCCAGACGACGAAGGTGGCGGCGCCGCGCACGAAGCCCGCGCGCACCAGCGGCTCTTCGAAGGTCTCGCGCAAGAAGTCGACCTGCACGCGCCGCACCACCGTGCCGGGAAGGCTGCGCGCAGTCTTGGTTGCGATGTCGTCCTTGCGCTTGCTCGTCGACGGGAAGTCGATCTCGAACACCGGCCGCCCCGCCAGCGCCTCGGCGAAGCGCCAGGCGCGCGTGTCGTAGCCGGCGCCGAGCACCACCAGCTGCTGCACGCGCTCGTCGCCGGTGCGGGCAAGCGCGCGCGCGAGCGCGTCGTCCATGAAGCGGTGACGCGCCAACACGAAGGCCGAGAGCCCGGGCAAGAACCGCTCGGGCAGCTCGGCGAGCGGGCCGGCAGCCATGGCCGCGCGCAGCGCCGCGGTGGTGCTGCGCCCAAGGAACAGGTGCGCGTAGGGGTCGTCGAGGATGCGCGCCGCGGCTTCGCGCCGCTGCTCAAGCGCGCGGAACAGGCACACCACCTCCGCGGTGCGGGACGGCGAGGTCTCTTGCATGGCGGCGAGCCTACTCCGAGCCGGGCGCAGTGCTAGAACGCGCGCGGCGGAGGCAGCGTGGCCGAGGGCGAGACCCGGTTCGACGTGTGGCGCATGCGCGTCGGTCTGGTGGGCGCGCCCACGTCGGCGGCGTTGGTCTGGCTGTTCTCCGACGGTGGCCCTGCCGGCAAGCTGGCGGCGCTGTTCGCCGCCACGGCGGTCCTGTGGATCACGGAGGCGATCCCGCCGGCGGTCACTGCGCTCACCGCCGTCGCCATGAGCGTGGTGCTCGGCATCGCCACCACCAAGGAGGCGTTCGCCGCGCTCGGCAACCCCATCCTGTTCCTGTTCGTCGGCTCCTTCATGGTGGCGGAGGCGATGAGCGTGCATGGCCTTGGCGCCCGCTTCGCGCGCGCCACGGCGCGGCATGCGCGCGGGCGTCTCGGCTCCTTGTGCGCATCGTCGGGCGCCACCTTCTTGATGTCGATGTGGATGTCGAACTCGGCGGCGACCGCGGTGGTTTTGCCCATCGCGCTGCAGATCGCGCGAGCCACCAAGGACCGCCGCTACGCCGCCGCCATGGTGCTGGCCATCGCCTGGGGCGCCTCGATGGGCGGCCTGTGCACGCCGGTGGGCACGCCGCCGAACCTGATCGGCATGCGCGCGATTCAGGAGCTGCCGGAGGCGGTCGGTGGCGCCATCGCGTTTGGCTTCGTCGACTGGGCGAAGGTGGCGACGCCGCCCGCGCTGGTGATGCTGGCGGCCATGTGGCTGCTGCTCGCGCTCGTGTTCCGCGTACGCCCGGGCGACGCACCACCGCCGGTCGACCTGGCGCCGCGCACCTGGACGCGCGGCGAGGTGGCCGCGCTCGTCGCCTTCGTGCTGGCGGCCACGCTGTGGGTCTTGCCCGGCGTGCTCGACGCGTTCGGCGTCTCTTTCGCCAAGGTGCTGAAGCAGCGACTGCCCGAGGAAGTGGTCGCCTTGCTCGCCGCCGCACTGTTGTTCCTCTGGCCCATCCAAGGAAAGGGCGAGCCGCCGCGCCGCGCGCTCTCCTGGCGCGAGGCGGCCGGCATCGACTGGGGCACGGTGCTGCTGTTCGGCGGCGGCGTGCTGCTCGGCGACCTGGCCAACAAGACCGGCCTGGCCAAGATCTGGGGCGAGGCGATGGTACAGGCGACCGGCGCGTCGTCGACGTGGGCCGTGGTCGCGCTGGTCACCGCTGCTGCGCTCGTGTTGAGCGAGCTCGCCAGCAACACGGCCTCCGCGACGCTGATGGTGCCGGTCGCCATCTCGCTCGCGCAGGCGACCGGCACGCCCGTAGTGCCCGCGCTGCTCGGCGCCACGCTCGGCGCGTCGTTCGGCTTCATGATGCCGATCAGCACGGCGCCGAACGCGATGGCCTACGCCACCGGCGAGGTGACGGTGCGCCAGATGATGGTGGCCGGCGTGCTGTTCGACGTCGTCGGCTTCGTGGTGGTGTTGGTGTCGGTGCTGGTGCTGTGCCCGCTGCTCGGCTTCGGTGGCTAACCAAGGCGGTGGCGCTTCACATAGAGCGTGAGCCCCTTGCTCGCCTCTGCCCTTACCTTGTTCTGCACCAGCGGCGACCAGCCGAGCAACACCCCGGGCAGGCCGAGCGCCATGCGTGTCCAGCGCCAGAGGTCGAACTGGTCGACGTGGGTCGCGATCAGGCCGTTCGCGAACGTGAAGCGCGCGTCGATCGCGTTGTGCACCTTTCGCCCGGTCTGCGAGAACGTGTAGCGGGCATCCCAGTGCGCGCTGCCGACGGCGCCGTCGCTCACCACGTCCCGGTGCGTGACCACGAGGTCGGCGCCGCGCGCGCACAGCATCTTCCACATCGCCGTCACCTGCGTGCCGCGCAGGTCCCTGAACACGGGATCGGAGAAGGTCGCGTCTGGCGCGTAGCACTGCGCCATGGCGTCGGCGTCCTTGTTAGCAAAGGCCGTGTAGAAACGTTCGATGAGCTGCGCACTCATGGCCGGGTGATAGCAGTTGATGCCGCGCCCTGCTGGGTCCGGTCAGCGCCCACGCACAAGCGCGACACACAGCGGGTGCGCCTTGGCCTCGGGCGCGAAGCACGCCACCGCCACGGGCGCGCCGTCCAGGTAGACGAGCGCCGCCACGGCGTTGCCGTGGTCCTCGCATTGGCCGACCTCACCCGCCACCGTGCAGGGGAAGGCAGCACCGTCGGTGAGGTCGAGCGCGGCCAGCGTACCGACCAGCGCCTCGCTCGCCTCCTCCATAGTGCGCAGCTTGCGCCACGACATGGTGGCGCCATCGTCGCAGGTGGCGTCGCCTCCGTCGGGGCGGGGCGTGGCGCGACACGACGTCGGCACGGAGAGCGCGCGTCCAAACACGGTGGCCGGCTCGCCCGGTCGAGGGGCGCGCCATGGCGCCTCGCGCCGCTCGCGGACGCCGTCGCCGAGGCCGCCGTCGCTTTCCGGCCCGCCCGGCACCGTGCCGAGCACGGCGCCGACCAGCTCCTGACAGCGCCGATCGCCGGGCGCGGTGCGCGAGCTGCACCACACCTCCTGCACCGTCTTGTCGCCGACGCCTCGCACCGCGCCGATCATGGTCGCCACCGGCTGCGTGGCGAGCGGCGCCAGCACGCGCGCACGATCGACCAGGCCCGAGGGCCCCTCGGTGGGCACCACCACCTGGTCCCACGCGATGCGCGCGCCCACCGCGCCGTCGAGCGCGAAGGCCTCCTCGCGGTAGCGCGGTTCCTCACCGGCGCGGCGCGTGAGCATCGACACCACCACGTCGTCGTCGCAGCGTGCGCGCACCAGGCCGTCGTCGTCGGTGGCGGTGCAGCCGTCGAGCAGCGCGCCCGCGGGCACGAGCCCTACCGGCAGCTCGCGCGCGCGTTCGCGTCGCGTCGGCGTGGCGCAGGCGAGCAGCGCGCCCGCGAGCAGCGCACAAGCGAACGTCGGTCTCGGGTGGCCGGTCACGCGCGCGACCCGTCGAACAGCCGCGCGCTCTCGAACACGCGGGGTGGCAGGCGGTGCTCGACGCCACCGGCGAGGACGCGCACTTTGCGCTTGAGCACGTAGTCGAACAGGAGCGGGTTGTGCGCGAACACCTGATTGCACAGCGCGCGATGCGCGCTCGACAGCAGGCCTTGGCGTTCGAGGTAGCGCGTGCTCACCAGCGGATCGATGGCGGGCAGCGGATAGTCGGAGCCGTTGACCAGGCGCGCGTGCAGCGCGGTGTCCATGAGCAGCTCGGCCAGGTGCGCGCCCGCGCGGTTGACCTGCGTGATGGCCGAGATGTCGGCGAACAGGCGGCCCTCGGTGCGCGGGTCGCGCAACAGCGAGCGGAGCGCATCGAAGCATGACGGCGGGCCCACGTCGGCGGCGAGCGTGGCGCGCTCGTCGACGCAGGCGCCGGTGGTGGCGACGTGCGCGGCGATGACGGTGACGCCCGCCTCGAGTGCGGGCAGGAGGCGCGCGGGGTGGCCGAGCGCCTGCGCCTCGCGCGCGTCGACCGCCTGCTCGTCGCCGGTGTGCGTCAACAGCGGCACCTTGCGCTCGGCGAGCACGCGGTAGAAGGGCAGACAGCGTGCGTCGCGCGGGTCGATGCCCATGGCGTTCGGCAACCACTTGATGAGGCGCGCGCCGCCGTCGAGCGCGCGCTCCAGGCGCGCGAGCGCGTCTGTGCGATAGGGGTGCACCGAGGCGCCCGGCACCACGTCCGGGTGGTTGCGCGCCACCTCGAGCACGTACTCGTTCGGCGTGTACAGCTCGCTCCTGTCGGGCACCTCGTTGCCCTGCTCGTCGACGAACTGGTCGAAGGCGAGCAGCACCAGCTTGCCCTGCGGGTTGCCGAGCCGATGCAAGGCCAGCAGGCGCTCGAGGTAGGCGGCGTCGGGCGTGTCGTCGTCGGTCGAGAGCCCGGCAGCGGCGGCGTAGATCTCGTATTGCAGGTTCTTCCACAGGGCGAGGCGGTTGGTCAGCTCGTGCCCGACGAACGCCTGCGTGCCGACGCCGCGCCCGACCAGGTGCACGTGCACGTCCCACAGCTTGGTCCGGTCGACGTCGGCAAAGCATGTCTCGACCTCGGCCGCCAACGCGCCCTCGAGCGGTCGCGGCGGCTCGTGGCGCAACAGGTGCGGCAGCGCGCAGCGCGCGCCGAGCACACCGCCGGCGAGGGTGCCGAGTCCGAGCAGCGCGCGCCGTCGCGTCATGAGCGCCATGGCGCAAAGCTACCCGTCCAGCGCCCGCTTGGCGACGTCGCGCGCGGTGCTAAGGCAGACGCGCCATGACCGAGGACAGCGCCCCCCAGGCCACGCCCGACGAGCTGTTGCTCGAGCTGATGGACCTGGTCGCGCTCTCGTTCCCGGAGCCGCTCTGGCAGATGCGCGTCGACTTCGAGGCCGGCGTCGGCGGCACGCGACCCGCGCTCACCAACCTGAGCGGCAAGGCGCGGCCGGCGCAGCCCAAGCGCCCGGAGCTCGGCTTCGACGACCCGGCGGTGCTGGCCAGCATCAACGACGTGCTGGGCGACTTCGCCGACGCCACCGAGCGGCAGGGCGGCGTGCGCGTGCTCTCAGGCCACCTCGAGATCGAAGAGGACGACGACGGCGCGCGCACCGTGGTGTTGGCGCAGGCGGAGGGCGGCGACGAGCTGGCGGTGATGACCCGCTGCTTCGACAAGAGCGAGCTGCGCTGGCTGTTGTGGACCGGCCCGCTGTTCGCCGCGCTCAACGCCACCGAGGAGCGCGAGCGCGCGCAGCGGGCCGAAGTCGAGGCGCTGCTCATCGGCAGGGCACGATTCGCCATCGATCTGCAGCAGGGCAGCGCCACGTTCTCGGGCGACGCTCGGCCCGACCTGACGCTCGCCTTCGACCTGCTCGGCTCCTGGTCCGCCGAGACGCGGCGTTTGCTGTGGAGCTTCGCCAACGACCAGGTGCCCGAGCGCCTGCGCCGCGCGATCGACGGCCTGCGCCAGCGCAGCGGTGCGTGGGGCTTGCGCGCGCTCACCGAAGGCAGCTTCGGCTGCCCCGAACACTGCGCCGAACGGCTGGCGCGCCACGCGGCGGTCGAGCTCGGCGCGCGCGGCGTCTACCGCGCGCCCTTCGCCTCGAGCCAGGGACGCGGCGTGCTCTTCCTCGCGCTGCGCTGAGCGCTCACAGCGAGAAGATCAGGTAGCGCAGCACCAGGTCCTCGGGTCCGTCGAGGATCTCGGTGTTGCCCGCGTCATCGCTCTCTTGGTGGAACGACGTGAAGATGACGCGGCCGGCGCCGTCGGAGAAGCCGACCGTGACGGGCACGTCGGTCAGCGTCGAGACGCCACCGTTGACGCGATAGCCGACGTCGGCGCGCAGGTAGGTGGTCACGCCGCTCAACACCTGCGAGACGATGGCGAAGTTGCCGAAGTTGAAGCCGATGTCGACCCGGCCCGCACCGACGTACTCGGCCAGGCCCGGCTCGAGCACGTCGGCGGCGTAGGTGCCGTCTTCGCCGTGCTCGGCGGCCGAGTTCTCCGTGTCGTCGGAGAGGAAGTCGATGCGATCAGGCCACACCGCCTCGACCAGGTCGTAGGCCCAGTCGGAGACGTAGAGCGAGCCGCCCTCCTGGATGTAGCGGCGCAGGTTCTCTTTGACCGCGGTGTTGAGCCCGAGCACCAGGTCGGTCTCGGAGATGCCGCAGTTGACGAACACCGCGTCGTAGTTCGACAGAGTCTCGTAGTTCGAGAACGCTGCCGTCGACCACAGCTCGCTCGGATCGGCCGGTACGCCCTCGAGCAGGTCGACGTTGTTCAGCCCCATGCGCGAGAGCACCTGCTCGATCTTGTCGAAGGTGCCCTGCACGACGAGGTAGCGGCGATCGTCGTCGGGCACCAGCTCCTGGCAGCCGACGCTGGCGGTCAGGTTGGTGCCGTCGGGCGCATCGGCGATCGAGAAGACGTCGACATTGTCCCAGGTGTAGACGAAGCCGCCCTTCTCGGCGCGCACCTGCAGGCCCGCCTGCGGCGTGGGGATGCCGGCGATGGTGAAGCTGCCGTCGGGCAGCGTCTCGTCCTCGTAGATGATGCCGTCGATGGGCTGCACTACATAGACGCGCGCGCCCGCGAGCGGCTCGCCCTCACCGCCAGTGTCCGAGGGGCCGCAGATGGCGCCGACGATCATGCCGGTGGTGAGCTCGTCGTACGGCTCGCAGTCGACCACCTGGTCTTCGAGCAGCGTCTGCCCACCCTCGGTGACCTCGATCTGGTAGGTCTTCTGGAAGCCGGGCGCCTGCACGTAGACGACGTGGATGCCCACCGGCACGTCGGGCATGACGAAGGAGCCGTCGGGCTGGATGTCGGCCACCAGCTCCTCGCCGCTCGCGAGCAGCACCGTGACCGTGCCCTCGGTGACGAAGCTGCCCGTGTGGCGGTTGCAGATCTGCCCGACCAGCTCGCCCATGCCGGGCTCGGCGGGCAGGTCGCGGCACGCCGGGTCGGTGAGCTGCGTGTCCTCGAGCGCCACCACGTCCACCTGCAGCTCGTTCTCGAATTCCTCATTGGCGATGGTGAGCCCGACCGTGGTCACCGGCATGCCGCCGATGCGGAAGAAGCCGTTCTCGTCGGCGGTGGTGTCCTTGCTGCCGGGCTTGTCGTTGAACGGGTTCACCCAGTCGGCCGTGACGGTGGCGCCGCCAGCGGGTCGGCCAGTGACGGGGTTACACACTTGGCCCGTGACGCCGCCGGCGAGGTTGGTCAGCTCCTCGTCGCGGCATGCGGTGAGCAGCGTTGCGAGGCCGAGGAGGGAGAGCAGAAGCACGCGCATGGTCGTCACCTGGTCGTCGTCAAAGCGGAAGCGCGAAGGGCAGGTTCAGAAAGGAGAGCGATCACCGGAAAGCACTTGGAAGTATCCGTCCCCCCTCGCCGCGCGTCGCTCAGTACCTCGTCCGTGGGCCTGGGTGCGGTGATGTAGGTACACTGCGCAGCAGCTAGACACTGCGCCGCAGCTAGGTGCCGTCGCAGCTCGAGACCTCGCCGCCGTTGCTGAAGAACTGGTTGCCGTCGGCCTCGAAGTCGGGGATGGGCGCCGCGTCCTCGTCGCAGGTGACGAGGATGCCGAAATTCTCGTTGTCCCGCAGGGTGTTGTTGCGCACGACCGGCGGGTCGGCGTTGGAGGAGAGGCCGAAGATGCCCATCCCATGGATGCCGCGCTCGATGATGGTGTGCTCGACCACCGAGGGCTCCCCCGTTTCGACCGCGAAGACGTTGAGGCCGCCCTCGGCGCCGGCGCCAAAGCCGCCCGACAGCCCGTTCTTCGAGGTGAACAGGATGGGCGCCTCGGCCGTGCCGATCGACTCGACGCGGCCGGCGCGCGTGGTGGCGATGCGCGAGGCCGGCTGCAAGCGCAGCACGGCCCCGGCCTCGATGGAGAGGGTCGCATCGTCCGCGACGGTCACGGTCCCCTCGATGAGGTGGGGTCCGTCGGTGCAGCTCCAGGTCTCGTCGGCGCTGATGGAGTCGCCGCTGTGCGCGACCTCGGCCTTGCCCTCGATGCACTTGCCGGCGCACGGCGCCAGCACCACGTAGAAGCGGCCGTCGCAGCGCAGCAGTTGGTCGCCCTCGCACACCTCGAAGCCAACCTCCTCGCACGGCTGGCCCACCAGGCTGCCGGGCGGGCAGGCCACGAGCCACGACGAACCGCACAAGACCACGGCGAGGAGCAGGCGACGCATGGCGGGCACTCTACCCTGCCGGCGGCCTCACGGCGACACGCAGGTCTCGACCGTCACCGGCGTGGTGGAGCTGCTGGCGATGTCACAGGGCGCGCCGAACAGGTCGATGACGCCAGGTGCTGTGATGTCCCAGCCGTTCTCGCGCGCGGTGTCGCGCGTCACCACCATGTCGCCGATGCGCACGTTGATGCTGTCGGCGGCGTCCAACTCGGCGCCGACGTTGACGCGGCACGAGAGCACGCGCTGCGTGATGGCCTCGAGCGCCGCCTGGAGCTGCGCTTCGTTCTGCGCGTCGTAGTACTTGGTCGCGCCCGGCAGCGCGGTGCCGCCGACCGTGGCCATGGTGTTGAGCACGTCGGCGAAGTTCTCCACGCCGGTGACGCCGACCACGAAGGTGTTGACGCCGAGGTCGCGGATGCGGCCGATCTCGGTGACCGGGCCGTCGTTGTCGGTCTCGATGTCGAGGCAGTTGTGCAACTGGCACTGACCTTGGGTGTCGACATCGGTGCAGCGGCAGGTCGGCGACGTGTCGGTGACCATCTGCCCGGTCTCGCAGTTGGGGCCGCCGTCGGTGGCGAGCAAGACCGCGAGCGGCCGACCGTCGGTGAGGTAGGGCGTGATCTGCTCGCGTGCCTCGACGAGCGTGAGCGCGGTCGGCGTGCCGCCCTCGGGGCCGACGTTGTTGAGCGCGCTCTGGATCTGCGTCCCCGTGTTGAGGCCGAGCGCCACCTGCAGGTTGCCCGGCCCGCAGGTGTCGTTCTGAGGGAACAACAGCATGCCGAACTCGACCGTCGAGTCGAGCGCGCCGGTGACGCTGACGAGCGCGTTCTTCATGCCCTGCCACTTCTGCTGGCCGCTGGCGTCGTCGCCGCCCATCGAGCCCGACTTGTCGACCACCAGCATGATGCGCCCGTCTTGCGTGACGGTCGGGTCGTTGACGTGCGGCGTGCACACGTCCTGCGCGCCGGGGCAGTCGCTCTCCTGCAAGAAGGCGGTGGCGAAGGGCTCGACCACCACGCCGGTGAAGACGCGCTCGTAGCCGTCGCGGTGGGCGCGCACCGAGTAGGTGCCCGGCTGGATGGCGTTGAAGGCGAAGCGCCCGTCGGAGTCGCTGACGGTCGACTCGACGACGGTGACGCCTTGGATCAGGTCGACGTCGCCGACGAAGCGGCCGCCGGCGTCGATGTCGCAGATCTGACCTTCGATGCGGCCGAACTGCGGGCGGTCGCCGCACTCGGAGGTCGGGTCGAGCACCACCTCGACCGAGCCCGCGGTGACCTCGACCGCCGGTTCCATGAAGCTGTAGTCGGCGTGGCTGACCTCGACGGTGTAGAGGCCGGGCGGCAGGCCGTTCACCAGGAACTCGCCCGCGGTGTCGGTGATGTCACTCCAGGTCTCCGCGGTGTCGTTCGACGTGACCAGCACGTCGGCGCCGATCAGGTTGTCGAGCGTGGCCGGGTTGCAGAAGGAGCCGACGATGCTGCCCTCGACGGCCGAAGGCACCTCGCAATCCTCCGCCAGATCGAGCGTGAAGGTGCCGCCCGCCTCGATGGTGACCAAGAACGAGCGCTGAAAGCCCTCGCCGCGGATGGTGACCACGTGCTCGCCTACCGGGATGCCGGTGAGCAGGAAGCGCCCCTCGTCGTTGGTCTGCGTGATCATCAGCTCGCCGTCGGGCAGGGCCAGGATGACCTCGCCGTTCGTGATCAGCTGGCCGGTGTGGCGGTTGCAGATCTGCCCGTCGAGCGTGCCCTTGGTGGGATCGCCGATGGGGCCGCGGCAGGCGGTGTCCTCGGGGATGGCGGTCTCACCGGGCGCGACATCGAAGGAGAGCTCGCGCACGACGGCGCCGAGCGTGGCGGTCAGCGTGTAGCCGCGGCCGGGCGGCACGCGCTCGATGATGTAGCTGCCGGTCTGGTCCGACACGCTCTCACGTGAGATCGTGCCGCCGACGAGCGACAGCGCCGCGCCGTCGAGTCCGATGCCGGTGTCGGGATCGCACACGCGTCCCTGCACTGCGCCCGGCACGAGGTTGAGGTTGTCTTCGCACTGGCACGCGCCGAAGACGAGTACGCCCGAGGCGAGCGAGAGCAGCAAAGCGTGGAGCGATCGCGGCTGTGCCATGGGATGACTCCGTTACCGGATCACTATCGCAGGGTCCGCGAGCCCATGGGTGTCGGCTCCTCCAGTCGACGGATGATTCCGCCGTCGGTGAACGGACTTCCGCAGATCAGCGGAGCCGTTTGGCGTCGTTGTCGCACATGAGCGCACGCGCGCTCACGCGCGGCGACGTCGGCAGGCGAGCAGCGCGCTCAGCACGCACGCGAGGGGCGCGCCGCCCGCGCCGCAGTCGCCGCGCGGCACCGGGAGTGGCTCGTCCGCGCCGTCATCGCTGTCACCGCCGCCGATGTCCCCCTCGCCTTCACCTTCGCCGTCGCCCTCGCCTTCGCCCTCACCCTCGCCGACGGGCTCTCCCTCGCCTTCCCCGTCGCCCTCTCCTTCGCCCTCTCCTTCGCCGACGGGCTCCCCCTCTCCCTCTCCCTCCCCTTCGCCTTCGCCTTCGCCGGGCGGGTCGTCGGCGCGCGACAGCGCGATGCTCTTCCAGTTGTCGACGCCCGCCACCACGTCCTTGGTGTCGCTCGCCGTCTGGAAGCCCTCACTGCTCACGGTGACGACGACGCTGCCTTGCTCCACCTCGTCGAAGCTGTAGAAGCCGTCAACATCGGTGGTGGTGCTCTGCCCGCTCGAGAGCGACACGCTCGCGCCCGCGATCGGCGCCGTCTCGTCGTAAATGTCGCCCTCGCGCACGAAGCCGAGCAAACTCCCGGTAGTGGCGGCGCTCTCGTCGAACAGCACGGCCAGGTGGTTCGCCACCGCGCGCTCGCTCGGCTCGTTGTCCGGGCGCCCCGATACGC
The DNA here is from genome assembly GCA_016177705.1 of Deltaproteobacteria bacterium. Classification (GTDB taxonomy): domain Bacteria; phylum Myxococcota; class UBA727; order UBA727; family VGSZ01; genus JACOUT01. The sequence continues at coordinate 162,831 of JACOUT010000003.1, read as the reverse complement.
GCGCGCCGGCCACCACCATGGTGGAGCTGCCGCCGCCGTCGAGCTCGAGCGCCTGCTCGCAGCCGAGCGACTGCATCAGCGTCGCGAGCTGCGAGATCTTCAGGCCGAAGACCGGGTCTTGCCGCCCCTCGACCACCACCAGCACCAACGTGTCGCCGCCGTCCTTGAGCCCGACGGCGGTGCGTGGGTGTTGCGTGGTGCAGTGGTCGCCGCAGCTCGTGTCCATCTCCGTGGTGAAGATCCAGCCGGGCTTGATCAGCAGGCGACGCCCGCCGACCGCGCTCTGCCAGGCCTCGTCGGCCGCCACGGTGGTCGCGGTGGTGTCGATGGTGCACACCTTGTCGGCCGTGCAGGCGATGAAGCGCGAGCCGTTCGAGTCGACGCCGTCGGCCCAGGGGTTGCCGGCGCCGATGGCCAGGCCCGACGGGTCGTAGCTGCCGTCGGTGTTGAAGAAGTCGCCGTTCACCACCACCGCGGCGTCGACCAGGTTGGAGAACGACGACGGCGTGCGGCCGCGCTCGCTCGACCTGGTGGCGCGGATCGCGACCTCCGGCCTGGTCAGGTCGACCGTGACGATGTGGATCTCCTTGCGCGGGCTCGCTTGGCTGCGGTGCGTGTAGCTGACGCCGGGGAAGGGGGTGGTGACGGTGTCCACCGCGAGGGCGGGGGTCGACGCGGACAGCGCGATCAGCAGGAGCGACAGCCTCATGAGGCCGAGGCTCCAGGGCCCGAGTGACCGAGGAATCGGGTGTCCGCCGTCCACTCCTTGACCGATGGCCGGACCGTCGGGCCGCACTGGCGTGCGCCGGAAAGCTTGCGCCTGGGCGGGGGCTGCACCACCATTCGCCCATGGCCTCGATCCGCAACAAGCGGCGCTACCTGCGGACGCGCGCCTCGAATCTGGTGGCCCACCTGCGCGTCGGCGACCGCCTGATCCAGGCGCCCATCGAGGACATCTCGCTCGGCGGCATGCTGGCGCGCACCTCGGAGTCCCTACCGATCGGTACTGCCTTGATGTTCGACCTGGCGCGACCCGGTCTGAAGCGCCCGCTGCGCCTGCTCGGCGTCGTCGTCGACACGCGGGTGGGGCGCGGCCTCGGCATCCGCTTCGACGGCGTCGACAAGGACGCCGCCGTGCGCCTGGGTGAGCTGATCCAGGACCTCGGCGGCTTCACGCACTCGCTCTTGGTCGACAAGCCCGACGAGCCGTTGGCGCGTAACGACACCCCGGCCACGGTGGCGCGACCGCCCTCCATGCCGCCGCCGCCGCAGGTGGCGCAGGGGCCCTTTGGCGGCCCCACGCCCACCGGCGCCTTCCGGGTGCCGAGCAACGCGGCGCCGACGCCGGACGTGGAGCGCCTGCAGGCACAACTGCGCACCATGGTGATGGAGCTCGGCCGCTCGCAAGAGCAAATCGCGCAGAAAGAGAAGGAGCTGCAAGACGCGCGCGTCGAGATCGAGAAGCTCAAGGCTGAGCTGCGCGCCGGCAACGCCACTACCGGGCTGATGGGGCGCCTCGAGATCGAGAAGACCCAGTTGCAGGCGCAGCTCGCCGAGCAGCGCTCGCGCGTGGGTGAGCTCGAGCGCGAGGCCGAGATCGCCGGCGCCGCGCTCGGCCGCATGATCGAGGGCATGCGCCGGCTGCGCTGAGCGCGGCCGCGTCAGGCACCGCCGAGCGTCCACGATCGCTTCGTCGACGCCGCTTGACGAGGGGTGCCGCGCGATTGACGCTGCGCCACCCTAACCAGGCGAGGTTCTCATGGCGCGCAAGGTCATCGGCGGACTGATCCAGTGCAGCAACCCGCCCTTCGACGCGTCGGCGCCGGTGGCCGCCGTCAAGAAGGCGATGCACGAGAAGCACCTCGGCTACGTGCACGAGGCCGGCAAGAAGGGCGTGCAGATCCTCGGATTGCAGGAGATCTACAACGGCCCCTACTTCTGCCCGTCGAAGGACCCGAAGTGGTGCGACCAGGCCGAGAGCATCCCTGGTGCCACCGTCGAGGAGTTCCAGAAGCTCGCCAAGCAGTACCAGATGGCCATCGTGGTGCCGATCTACGAGCGCGAGATGGCCGGCGTCTACTACAACAGCGCCGCCGTCATCGACGCCGACGGCACCTACCTCGGCAAGTACCGCAAGAACCACATCCCCGACGTCAACCCCGGCTTCTTCGAGAAGATGTTCTTCAAGCCGGGCAACCTCGGCTACCCCACCTTCCAGACCAAGTACGCGCGGGTGGGCGTGTACATCTGCTACGACCGCCACTTCCCCGAGGGCGCGCGTCTGCTCGGGCTGCACGGCGCCGAGATCGTGTTCAACCCGTCGGCGACGGTCGCGGGCACCTCGGAGTACCTGTGGAAGCTCGAGCAGCCCGCGCATGCGGTGGCCAACGGCTACTTCGTGGCGGCGTCGAACCGCGTGGGCAAAGAGGCGCCGTGGAACATCGGCGAGTTCTATGGGCAGAGCTACTTCTGCGACCCGCGCGGTAAGATCCTCTCCATCGGCACGCGCGACAAGGACGAGCTGATCGTCGCCGAGCTCGATCTCGACCTGATCGAGGAGGTGCGGCGCGCCTGGCAGTTCTTCCGCGACCGGCGGCCCGAGACCTACGACGACCTGGTCAAGCAGTTGCCGTAGTCAGCGCGCGACCTGCGCCTGCCCCTTGGGCTTTGCCCCCGCGAGCGGCGTGCCGTCGGGCCCGCAGCCCATGGTCTTGAGCAGGAACTCGCCTGGCACCGCCACGTCGAGCATCAGCCCACCGCCCTCGGCGCGCTCGACGCGCGCCTGATCGAGCATCACCGCCACGTCGCGTTCGCCCTGCTGCTCGGCGCGCGCGCGCACCAGCGCCAGGCCGCCGTTGATGGTCTTCTCGAGCTCCTCGGAGGAGGCCTCGTCCTTGGTGGCGACGTCGAGGCTGAGCGCGGCGTCGGTGCCGACGTTCATGCGCACCGACGAGGACACCACCAGCTCGGCGATGCGCGCCGCCGTCGGGTCCTTGGTGCCGCCGGCCAGCTCTTGCAGGAAAGCGCCGGGCAGCGTGCCGTACAGCTCGGCCTCGCCGAGGCCGGCGGGCGGCGTCGGGCTCGACGGGGCGCGTCCCTCGGCGCGGTCGACGGCGCGCTTGACGGAGGCCTCGTCGGCGCCGCTCAACAGCAGGCCGTTGTCGACCTGCGCGAACACCACGCTGCCGCCGTCGTCGCCCTGCATGCGCCACAGCTTCGCCTTGTCGCCGTAGCTCTCGCCCGGTCCGACCTCCTCGGGCACCTTCATGTTCTGAAAGAAGCCGCTGGCGGCGAACACTTCGCCGTTGAAGCCGACGCGGTCGAGGTCTTCCAGCGGGTCGATGCCGAGCTCCTCCTTCATCTGCTGCAGGCCGCCGGTGGCCTCGTCTTGGCGGCAGCGCAGGATCTTCTCCATCAGAGGGGAGTGCCGGATGGCGTTGGCCTCGATGAAGACCGCGCCCTTGCCGTCGTCGGCGAGCACGGAGCGCTGCAGACCGTCGAGCGCGCGCTTGCGCTCCTCGGCAGGCCGCGTGTCGTCGATCTGTCGCGTCACGCGCACGCGCTTCTTGTCGCGTGGGTAGATGACGCGCTCCTTGCGCGGCGCCTTGGTGACGCCGCCGTCCGACGCCACCACGACGTCGGCGGAGCCGCGCGACAGCAGCGAGGCTGCGATCAGGAGCAGCACCGCGAGCACGGCCAAGACGATGAGCGGTCGACGATCGGCCATCAGTAGTCCTTGACGGTAACGACGATGCACGCGAGCGCAACGAAGAACAGCCCGAAGGCGACGCTGCCGCCGATGACGGGCACGGCCTCGCCCCAGCGGATCGCCTGGCCGCCGGCGTACTCGCCGCCGATGTCGGCCAACGTCTTCAGGCGGGGCAGGGGGCCCATCACCAACGCCGCAAGGTCGCGCGTGACGCCGCTCTTGATGAGCATGAGCACCAGGCGTCGATCGCTGGTGGCCAGGCCCGCGCCGAACACCAGGAAGCCGAAGCCGGCCGACAGCGCGGGCGAGCGCGCCACGCACGACGTCGCCAGCATGACGCCGTAGATGGCGAGGAAGCCGACCAGCGCGCACAGCGCGCCCACCAGCGGCGCCGCGCTCGCCATCTTGAGCTTGACGAACAGCACCATCGAGGCGCCACCGATGCCGAACAGGGTCGAGCTGGCGGCGATGATCAGCACGCCGAGATAGATGCCGGCGACCAGCTCGTGCCGTCGGATGGGCAAGGAGAGCGTCAGCTCGACGCGGCCGGGCTGCAACACGCGCGGCGCGATGTCGGCGACGGCGATGATCATGAAGATCGTGCCGAGGAAGCACACCAGGTACACGATCACCGGCATGATCGAGGTGAGCAGCTCGCCTACCGCCATCGATTGCCCGCCGATGATGGTGCCGCCGAACAGCTTGCCGGCCGAGATCATGCCGTCGACCACCTCGAGGTCGAGCGCGAGCGCCAGCGTGACCAGGCCGAGAAAGATCAGGCCGAACAGCACGATCAGGTACTTGGAGAACACCGCCTCGCGCAGCACGTCGGCGGCCACGTTCCACACCGTGCGCGGGTTCACGCGGCACCTCGCGCGCTCGGCACGATGGCCTCCCTGAGGATGGTCTCGAGGTCTTTCAGCTCCGGCATCACCTCGAGCACGATCAGGCCGGCGCCGAGCGCCTTGGCGAGCGCGGCCGACAGCGCCTCGGCGCTCTGCCCCTCGAGCTTGAAGACGCGGCTGTCGCCGAGGTCGTCGACGGGCGCGAAGCCCGCTGCAGTGGCGTGGTCGACGTCGCCGTCGGCTTTCTTGAAGCGTACGCGGAAGGCGTCCTTGCGCTTGAGCACGTCGAGCGCGCCGCGCACCACCACGCGCCCCTGTGAGAGCACCGCCACGTGGTCGCAGATCTTCTCGGTCTCGGCCAACAGGTGGCTGTTCAGGAACACGGTGGTGCCCTCGCGCACCGCGTCGGCGATCAGGTCTCGGATCTGCGCGCGCCCGAGCGGGTCGATGCCGTCGGTGGGCTCGTCGAGCACCAACAGCTTGGGGCGCCCGAGCAGCGCGGCGGCGAGACCCGTGCGCTGCCGCATGCCCTTGGAGAAGCCGCCGGTCGAGCGCTTCCACGCGACCGGGTCGAGCCCGACCAGCTCGAGCACGCGGCGCGTCTCGTCGACGATCTGCGGGCGCGTCAGCCCTTTGACGCGCCCCACCGAGGCGAGGAAGCGCAGCGGCGAGAACGACTCGGGGATCTGCAAGCGCTCGGGCAGGTAGCCGATGTGGCGGCGCAGCGTGACGTCGTGGGGGCTGCCGCCGAGCACCGAGAGCTCACCGGCGTTCGGTCGCGTGATGCCGAGGACCATCTTGATGAAGGTGGTCTTGCCCGCGCCGTTTTCGCCGATCAGGCCGAAGCACGCGCCCAGTGGCACCTCGAGGTCGAGCCCGGTGACGGCGCGTACCGAGCCGAAGCGCTTCTCGATGCCGCGGGCGCGCAGCGCGACCGTCACATGCGCACCGCGGGTAGCTGCGGTACGCCCACCGGTTGCGCGGCATCGACGATCGCGAGAGAAGCGGCGGGGAGATGCCGGCCGTGTCCAACACTGCGTCTGCGAGCTTCGAGGTCCCGTCCGGCAAACAGGTAGTGCCCCTCGACGTGCAGGTGCACAACGAGAGCCAGCGCGTCGACGTGAGCTGGGCGGACGGCCATACCAGCAGTTACTCGATTTCGCGCCTGCGCGGCTACTGCCCGTGCGCTGAATGTCGCGGCCACAGCGGCGGCCCGCTCAGCTTCATCGACAACCAGGTGAGCGCCATCCTCGACGTGCTGCTGGTCGGCCGCTACGCCATCAACTTCAAGTTCGCCGACGCGCACGCCACCGGCCTGTACCGCTGGGAGCAACTGCGCCGCCTCGACCCGAGCGAGGTCGAGCGCTGGGGCCCGCCGGAGCAGTACCGATGAGGGCGCCGGGAGTGGCCTCGTGCTGAGCCTGAAGGACAAGCTGCTCAAGGCTGGCGTGGTCACGGCCGAGCAGGTCAAGAAGGTCGAGGACGAGGAGGCAGCCCGCCAGGAGCGCGCGCGCGCCGCGCGCGAGGCGCGCGCCGCCAAAGGGGACGGCAAGCGTGACGCTACGCGCGACGGTCGCGGCCGCGGCAACGACCGCAAGGACGACGGCGACGAGCGCGCCGCCGCGCGCGAGCACGAGGTGGAGGAGGCGCAACGCTGGCGCCAACGCCTCGACCAGCTCAAGGCGGCGGGCAAGGCGGAGCAGTACCAGGTGATCCGCGGCTGGGTGACGCGCCACCGCCTCGACGACAAGTCAACCGTGTCCGAGGCTGCGGCGCGCTTCCACTTCGCCAAGGAAGACGGCGCCATCGGGCACCTCACGGTCGAGCCGGACGTGCAGGCACGGCTGTCGTCGGGTGCGGCGGGCGTCATCGCGTTCATGGGCTTCAACGGCGTCGAGCACGCGGTGGTTCCCGCAGATCTGGCGAGGGACGTCCATGCCGTGAAACCGGAGTGGCTGCGCGCGCTTGCGGGCGTGACCGATAGGGAGCCGCCCGCCGCCGAGGGGCCGACCGTCGACGCGCAGCCGGCGCCGGCCGAGCAGACGGCGACCCCCGATGCGCAGCCCGAGGGCCCGCCACCCGAGAGCTGACGAGCGCCGCAAACTCGCTCAGTCGCCGGCGTCGGTGCCGCACACCACGCTGGTCGAGGTGCAGGTTGCGGTGCAGACGGCGCGCTCGCCGCCGATGCAGTTGACCGCGACGGCGTTGCAGTCGCTCTGCAGCTCGACTTGGTGCTCGTCGATGGTCGCTTGTCGGTCAGCATCGGCGACATCGAGACAGAGATCCTCCTCGCCGTCGTCCTCGCTCGCGACCTCGTCGTCGCCGCAGTGCCACGCCATCCGGCAGTCGACCACCTGGAACACCGGCGGATCCGGGCAGGCGGCGGCGCCGAGCACGGCCATCACCACCACCAGTCGTGCGTGCGTCATCGGTGCCTCAACGGTAGCGGATGGTCATGACCTGGCGCTCGAGCTTGACGTCGGCGATGGCGGCGTAGGGTACCACCAGGTGCTCGTCGCCGAGCAGCTTGATGACGAGGTGGTCGACCGCCGCCTCGGCGATGGAGAAGCGGGAGTCTTGCAGCTTGCTGTTGTTGGGCCCGAGCAGCACTAGCTTGCGCTCACCCGGCTCGGCGAACAGGCTCTGCAGCGTCTTTTTTGACGACGGCTTCGGTTCGGTGGCCATGAACGCACTCTAGCGCCGAACGTCGTCGCTGACGAAAAAGCAAGAGGGGCCGCGTTGGCGGCCCCTCTCACATTGTCGCAAGGCGACCGCTCAGGCCGCCGCGAAGATCGGCTGGCCGGTCTGCGCGGCGCGCACCGCGCGGCGCAGGCGCGCCACCTCGGCGGGCATCAGCTCCTTCATGCGGCGATCGAGCACCGGCTTGGCGCGGTGGCTGTGCGCCGTGCCGAGCGCGGGCAGCACGCTCTCGGCGAAGAAGGCGACGTCCTTTGGCATGCACTTGCCGAGCAGGTCGACCAGGCCACCGGCCAGCGTGCGCGCGTAGTCGGGGCCGGCGGCGCACAGCGCCGACAGCAGCCGCACCGAGCCCGCCTGCGCCATGCTCGCGGGCAAGGTCAGGTCGGTGAGCGCCGACCAGAACAGGTCGCGCATGTCCCACAACGTCTCGGAGTGCAGGTGCGCGATCGGCGAGAGCGCGTACATGGTGTACGGCAGCATCTCCTTCTGCGAGTCCTCGCACATCGCGATCAGGCGATCGGCGAGCGGCTGCAACAGCTCCGGCGCGCGCGTGCCCACCTCGAAGATGACACGGGCCGCGTCGGGCGCGTGATGATCGTCGTGCCGCTCGATGACCGCTACCAAGATGCGCAGCGCGTCGGCGTCGTCGCACTGGACGATGTCGGCGGCGAGCTCGAGGTTGGGCACGTCGTCCAGGCGCTGCACGCTGACCGCCAGGCGGTTCAACAGCTCACGCTCGCGCTGCGAGCGCGCGGCCTGGCGCGCCAGCACCGAGCCCTCGTCGCCGGCGGCCATCTCGCCGAGCATCGCCTGCGCGATCTCGGAGGCGATGAGCTCGCTCTGCGCCGCGCGGCGCGGGCGCAGCGGCTTGGTCGCGACGCTCTTGCGCGCCTGCGCCACCACCGCCTTGACCCGCACCTTGGGCAAGCCCTTGGCCGCGCTCGCGATCGCGATGGACGCGACGTCCATCTTGCTCGCCGGCAGCGACACCGCGCCCTTCGCGCTCTTTTTGAGCTTGCTGGTGAGAACCTTCGACTTCTCAGCCTTCGCCGGTCCCAGGCGAGCGCGCACCCCCTTCGCGCTCTCCACCTTGTCCTGACGCCGCCCCTTCGCAGAAGTCTTCTTCGTCGTCATCGTGCCCCGCGTCGTCGTCCTCGAGTTCAGCGCCACAGCACATCCACCTTTGCAAAGAAGTCCGTTGGTCGTTCGGGCTAGCCTCGCTGGCGCGCTCTGCCGCCTCGGTGGTCGTGCGACGATCGTCGTAACGATCGCCCCGCCCATTCTCCGGGACGCGGGCCCGCTGATCACGAAACCGACCGGCAATTCTCGCTCTACCGGATGGTCGGACCAACGCGCGGATCGAGGTTGATTGATCTGATCCGCAGATAGCTCGCCGTATTTTCAGCCGTTTCTAGGGGGTGATCTCTCCTTGGCAGAGCCGCTGACGCGGCGCGCAGATAAAGGGTGCGCAGGACATAGCACACTGAACGGAAAACGCGAGGCCCATGTAGGCAAGGGTGGCCTTCGGCCACCCACCGGGGGCAGAACGCTTCGCTGTCGTCAGGTATTTCCTTGTTCGCTCCGCGACCTGTCGCCGGAACCTCGTCCGACGAGCAAGATTCTACGGAGCGCCGCGGCTCTCGTCTTTACGCAGCGTGTCAATGGCGCCGAGGTAGGGCCGCAAGCGCTCCGGGATGCGCACCGACCCATCGGCGAGCTGGTGGTTCTCGAGCAGCGCCACCCAGGTGCGGCCGACCGCAAGGCCTGAGCCGTTCAAGGTGGCGAGCGGACGCGGCTTCTCCTGCTTTTTCGGGTCGGCCGAGGTCGGCCGGTAGCGGATCTGCGCGCGCCGCGCCTGGAACGAGCCACAGGTGCTGCACGAGGAGATCTCCCGGTAGGTAGCCTGCGAGGGAAGCCAGACCTCGAGGTCGTAGGTCTTCTCGGACGCGAACCCCATATCGCCGGTGCAGAGCAGCACCACGCGGTGGGGCAGCTCGAGCGCGGTCAAGAGGTCGCTCGCCCGCTGCACCATGCGCTCGAGCTCGTCGTTCGCCTGCTCGGGCGTCGCGAAGCGCACCATCTCCACCTTCTCGAACTGGTGCTGGCGGATGAGGCCACGCGTGTCGCGCCCCGCCGAGCCCGCCTCGGCGCGGAAGCACTGGGAGAAGGCGCAGAAGCGCAACGGCAGCCGCTCCTCGTCGAGGATCTCGCCGGCGTAGTAGTTGGTGATGGGCACTTCGCTGGTCGGGATCAGGTAGAGCGGCGCCGCGCCCGCCTCCTTGGGCGGCCCGAAATTCACCGAGAACAGGTCCTCGCCGAACTTGGGAAGCTGCCCGGTGCCGACCAGAGTCTGGCCGGTGACGAGCAGGGGCGGCGCCATCTCGACGTCGCCGGCGGCGAGGTGGAAGTCGAGCATGAAGGAGGCGAGCGCGCGCTCGAGGCGCGCCCCTTGGCCCTTCAAGAAGGCGAAGCGCGCGCCGCTGATCTTGGCCGCGCGCTCGATGTCGACGAGGTCGAGGCCGACGCCCAGGTCGACGTGATCGCGGGCCGTGAAGTCGAGCTTCCTGGGCTCGAGCACGCGGCGCACCTCGACGTTGCCGTGCTCGTCTTTGCCGTCGGGCACGTCGGGGCGGGGGGAGTTCGGGAACTGCAGCGCCAGCGCGTCGCGCCGCTCCTCGATGATGCGCTGCTCCGCCTCGAGCGCCTTCACCTCGTCGCCGAGCTTCCGCATGCGATCGCGGCCTGCCTCGCGCTCGGCCGGCGTCGCCTTCTTCATGCCTTCGTTGAGCTTGTTGCGCTCCTCTTGCATCGCCTGCAACCGGCCGAGCAGCTCCTTGCGCTCGCGCGCCACGCGCAACAGCTCGTCGAGGTTGGCGACGTCGCCGCGGCGGCGCAACGCGCGCGCGAACGCGTCGGGATCCTGCTCGAGGGCCTTGAGGTCGATCATGCGAGCGGCATCGCGCTCGCGCCGCCGGACGTCAACCCTCGGGCTTGCGCAGATCAGGCGCGCGCAGGCCGTCGAAGATGAGCGTGATGAGCTGGCCCGGCACCTCGAGCGGCTCGCCCTTGAAGTCGCCGTTCAGCACCGAGAACAGGATGCGCTCGGCGGCGCCGATCACGGTCAGCGTCGACACCTCGGCAGGGAAGGCGCGCAACAGCCCGTGCTCGCGCGCCAGCCGCGTGTGCTCGATGGCCTTCTCCGCGACCACGTCGGCCAACAACCGCGCGGGCGCGCGCGCGCCCTCGGCGGGGGCGCGGCACTCCTGCAGGTAGAGCAGCACCACGTCGCCGTGGTGCAGGATGACTGCGCCGAGCGCCTCGCCGATGGCCTCGTAGGAGGCGAAGGCGGCCGCGCGCGAGCGCGCGGCCTTCAGCTTGGCGATGCTCTCGTCGAAGGCGGCGATCACCTGGGTCGCCACCGGCGCGAACAGCGCCTCGACCAGCGCCTGCTTGTCGTCGAAGTAGCGGTAGAAGCTGCCCTTGGCCACGCCGGCCTTGCTGGTGATGTCCTCGATGGTGACGGCCTCGATGCCGCGCTCGAGGAAGAGCGCGAGCGCGGCGTCGGACAGCGCCTTAGTGCGCTCGCGCCGGTTGGTGTCGCGCCGCCCGCCCGGCTGGCCCGGACGTTCGGAGGGGCGCTTGGCGCCCGACGTCGAGGAAGTGGACCGTCGACCGGCGCTGTCGCCCTTGTCCATCATGGCTTGCTCCCTGACGGCGTCGACAGCTCGAGCAGCACGCCGCCCGTCGACTTCGGGTGCACGAACGCCACGCGGCAGCCGTGCGCCCCGGGCGCCGGCTCCTGGGCGATGCGTACGCCTTTTTGCTTCAGCTCGGTCACGCCGGCGTCGACGTCGGCGACGCGCAGCGCCAGGTGGTGGATGCCGCCGCCCTTCTTGTCGAGGAACGCAGAAACCTCGCTTTGGTCGTGCAGCGGCGCCACCAGCTCGATGCGCGTGTCGCCCACCGGCAGCATGGCGACCTTGATGCCGCGTGCGGGCAGCTCCTCGACGTGCTGGCAGCGAATGCCGAGCGCCTTCTCCCACAGCGCCAGGCTGGCCTCGAGGTCGGCGGTGACGATGGCGATGTGGTCGATGGCCTCGACGCGGAGCTGACCGGCGGGCGTGGCGGGCGTAGCGGGCTCGGCGGGCATGGCGGGCGGCACCTCAAGGCCGTGCGGAAGTGTGGCGTCCTGCTACCGGGTTGACAGGTGGCCGTGCAACCGGTTTGCTCGCCGTTCGTTTTCGGACCTTTCCGTAGATCACCGCGAGCCCATCATGTACGCGATCATCACCGCCGGCGCCTCCCAACACCAGGTCAAGGAGGGCGAGCACCTGCGCATCGACCTCATGGCCGGCAAGAAGAAGGGCGACAAGGTCACCTTCGACAACGTGCTGTTCGTCGAGAAAGACGGCAAGCACAGCGTCGGCACGCCCAACGTCGCCGGCGCCAAGGTCGAGGCCTCGGTCATCGACAACGGCGAGGACGACGACGGCGTCAAGGGTGAGAAGGTGTGGGCGCTCAAGCGCCGCCCTGGTGACTACACCAAGGTGCGCGGCCACCGGCAGCGCTACACCATGGTGAAGATCGAGAAGATCACGGCCTGATTTCTGAGGGGACGACCGTAGGTCTCCCACACGTCGAGAGACGCGAGGTTCGTCATGGCGCACAAAAAGGGACAAGGCTCTACTCGCAACGGTCGCGACTCGAACCCGAAGTACCTCGGGGTCAAGGCGGGCGACGGCGAGAGCGTGACCGCGGGCAGCATCATCGTGCGCCAGCGCGGCACCAAGGTGAACCCGGGCAAGAACGTCGGCGTCGGCCGCGATCACTCGCTGTTCGCGCTCACCGACGGCAAGGTCAAGTTCGAGCGCGAGTCCAAGACCAAGCGTCGCGTCTCGATCGTGTCCGAAGCCGTCTAAATTCTCTGCTCTCTGGGGCGGGCGTGGCCTTCATCGACGAAGTCACCCTGCAAGCCAAGGCGGGTGACGGCGGTAACGGCATCGTGGCCTGGCGCCGCGAGGCGCACGTGCCCATGGGCGGGCCCGCGGGCGGCGACGGCGGCGACGGCGGCGACGTCGTCATCGTGGCCGACGAGGGCATCCACTCGCTGCTCGACTATCGCTACCAAGCGCACCTGCGCGCCAAGAACGGCGCGCCCGGGCGAGGCAAGAAGCAGGCGGGTGAGCAGGGCCTGGACGTCGTCGCCAAGGTGCCCATCGGCACGCAGGTGATCGACGCCGACACGGGCGAGCTGCTCGCCGACCTGACCGAGCACGGCCAGGTGTGCGTCGCCTGCAAGGGCGGCAACGGCGGCTTCGGCAACCAGCACTTCGCCACGCCGTCGCGCCAGGGCCCCGACTTCGCCAAGCCCGGCCTGCCCGGCGAGGAGCGGCGGCTGACGCTCAGCCTCAAGCTGATGGCTGACGTCGGCCTGCTCGGCTTTCCCAACGCGGGCAAGAGCACGCTGCTCTCGCGCGTCAGCGCGGCGCGACCGAAGATCGGCAACTATCCCTTCACCACGCTCGTGCCCCAGCTCGGCGTCGTGCGCGTCGACGGCGAGCACAGCATGGTGATGGCCGACATCCCCGGCCTCATCGAGGGCGCGCATCAGGGCGCGGGCCTCGGCATCCAGTTCCTGAAGCACCTCGAGCGCGTGCGCGTGCTCTGTCACCTGATCGAGGCGCCCTTGCCGGACCTCGAGGAGGACGCCGACCTGGTCGGCCGCTACCGCGCGCTGCGCGAGGAGCTGGTCGCCTACTCGACGCACTTGAGCGAGCTGCCCGAGGTGGTGGTGCTCAACAAGATGGACCTGCTCGCCGATCGCGCCGCGCCGGCCGTGGAGAAGCTCGAGCGTCACCTCGACAAGCTCGGTGTGCCGCTGTTGTTCATGAGCGGCGTGTCGGGCCAGGGCACGCGCGAGGTGGTGTTCGCGCTCTGGCGCGAGGTGCGGCGCGATCGTGGGCCGGTGCCGGCGAAGGTGTTCAGCCCGTTCGCGCGCGTTCGGTAGTGGGCTCGTGGGGCGCCGGGGGCGCCGGGCCTCGCCGGGTCGGCTGTTGCTCGGACCCTTGGCGGTGATGCCGGGTCGCTCGCCGATTCGCAGCCCTGGTGACGGTGGGGCGGCTTGCGCGATCGGGCGGGGATTGTCGCGTTCGTGCTTGGTCGGACCCTCTTCGTTGCGAATCGGCTGGGGCGGTGGGCGTTGGAGCGGTCAGCTGGTCCTCGCAGCGCCGCCCCTGGCGAGACCCGGCGCCCCCGGCGCTGCGCGGATCGGTAGGCAGGCGGCACTTGATCCGGGTGCGCATGTCTCATGCGGAACGCGCGCGCGGCGCCGCACGTTCCCGTCACCGAGGTCTTCACGTGGTGCGCCGCACGCTCGGTACGGGCCTGATCGTCGTCGTGATCGCGACGGTGGTCGCCGTGTCCGTGCTCGCCCGGCGCGGTCGCTCAGTCGAGGTCTTTGACTGCATCGGCGACGCTCAGGCGGTGAACGTCAAGGTCACCTCGGGGTATCGCGGGTGCTTCGGCGGCGAGGAACGGACGCTCGCCGCGTCCTGGGACCGTCGAGTCGACGATCCGGTCGCGCACGCGATGATCGCCTCCCACGCGCTTCGCCCGTCGATGACGCTGTCGATCCCGCAGGCAAGAGCGGAGCTCGACTCGATCCTCGACCTCGCGACGAGGTCGCCCGCATTCACCTCGGCGCACACAACGACGCTCGCCTTCGTCGACGTGGAATGGACCTGCGATGCCACCACGAACCGGGTGTCCTTCCAGTCGCGGGAGTTGTCGGGCGAGGAGTATGTCGACAGCTTCTGCCACCGCGCGTTCGGCCGGACCTTCGATCCGGAGTGCCTCTTCATGCGCGTGTTCTCGCCGACAATCCCCGTGCAGCGTGCGATCGCCCAGGCGGAGGCCTTCGCGTACCGCATCGTTGACGCGTCCGGTCAGAACGCCAACTCCAACCCTTGAGGGCCGCTCACCCCCAGCGCACGGCCCGCATCGACAGCGCCCCGAGCTCGAACCCCTCCACCGGGAACGTGACCGCATCGTCGCCGCTCGACGCGCCGAACGCGTACACGAGCGGCAGCCAATGATCGGGCGTGGGGTGCGCCATGTTGCCGAGCTCCGTCTCGTGTGCACGCGCCAGGAACGCACCATCGTGCTGCTCGATGGCGCCCGCCACCTCGTCATCGAAGCGCTCGGCCCAGGCGGCGCGAGAGGTGTCGCCGCTGCGCATCCTCTGAAACGCATCCGGCAGGTTGTGCGTGACGTTGCCGCTGCCGAGGATGAGCACGCCCTGGTCGCGCAGCGGCGCGAGCTTGCTCCCGAGCGCGAGGTGCTCGGACCCGCTCAACGTCCCGTCGACCGAGAGCTGCACTACCGGCACGTCGGCCTCGGGCAGCAGGTGCGTGAGCACGGACCACGTGCCGTGGTCGAGCCCCCAGTCGGTGCGCAGCGCATGCTCGTCGCGCCCGAGCATGCGCGCGACCTGCAGCGCGAGCGCAGCATCTCCGGGTGCCGGATACTCGACACGGTAGAGCGCGTCGGGGAAGCCGCCGAAGTCGTGGATGGTGTGCGGGTGCTGGTCGCCGGTGAGCCAGGTGCCGCGGGTGTACCAGTGCGCCGAGATGGCGAGCACCGCGCGCGGCCTGCCCACGCTCGCGGCCAGCGCGGCGCCAAGCGCGCGCTGCGCCCGCGACCACGCGTTGTCCTCGATGGCATTCATGGGCGAGCCATGGCCGACGAACAGCACCGGCATGCGCGTCGCTCGGGCGGTGCTCCGGTCGACGTCGCTCATCGCCCCTCCCTTCTCCCCCCGCCCTTCGGCATGCCTCGGGTTCGGTCACCACGCCGCATCGAAGTGCGCGTCCGCAATGGCACCGTAGCGTCGAGGCCAAGGTCGCGCCTGCATCAAGGCGCAACGGGCTCATCGTAGTCGGCTCGAGCGGCAGGCGACGGCGAAGCAGCCGACACCGAACCCGTTCGCCAACACCGCCCTGCGGATCTGCAACACCTCCGCCGGCGGGTGACGACCGGTGGCGTTTCTGGAGCGCGCGGGCCTTGCCGCGCGCGCAAGAAACGGCGCCGGTCGGCAGGACCCGTCGACGGCAACCCTGAAGCGGATCTGCAGGATCAAAACGCTGCGTCCAAGCCAGGCAACTTCCGAGCACGTTCCGCCAGAGGAACGACCCACGCCTCGAATCATCCGCGGTTACACGAGCGCCGCGTCCCGCCGCGATCGATCGCTGGCACGTGAGGTGGATCAACAAACGTCGGGGAAGGACCGAACCGGAGAGCACGCCATGTCCATGTTGCAGTCACTTCGTCACGTCGCTTCCGCCGTCCGCCACGCCGAGGTGCTCGCCGACGAGGCCGAAGATCTCGAGGAGACCGAGCTCGCGAGCCGCTTGCGCGCGCGTGGGCGCGAGCTGGCCACCGATCTCGAACGCGCCGTCGAGGTGCTCGACGACGTCGAGCCGGCGCGCAACTCGCGCGCGGTGGCGCACGAGGCGCTCGGCGCGCTCTATGGCGACCTGACCATGCGCCTCGAGGCGCACCTGTCGCCCGAGCGCGCCTCGCGCCTGTCGCCCGGCGGCCACCTCGACGTGGTCGAGCGTGCGCGCTTCCGCTTCCGCCACCTGGCTGCGCACGCCGACGAGCGGCTCGCCGCCGCGCGCGAGGAGCTCGGCGCCGCGCTCGGGCGCTATGACGCGGCGGTCGACTCGTACCTGATCGTCTGCGCCGAGGCACAGTCGAAGAAGGACGAGGCGGTGGTGAAGAGCCAGGCGCTGCGCCTCGAGCTCGAGCGCGTCAAGCAGCGTCTGCTGTTGCTGGCGCCCGCGGGCGGCGAGGCGTGGCGGCGCATCAAGCGGCGCGCGGTGCGTACCAAGCGGGCGCGCTGGCTCGACGCGGCCAAGGCACGCCACCTGCTCGGCGAGGTCTACGCGGCCACCGCGTGAGGCCAACCTGATCGGTGTGCTACGACTTGCGCAGGCCGCGGCGCACCACCACCGGCGCGTCGTCCTTCAGACCCTCGGCGACGCCGGTGGCCGCGATCTGCCCGCTGGTGATGACGGCGCCGGCCGTCTGCACCACCTGCGAGGCGAGCGCGGGCAGCGGCCCTTGCACGACGTGCTGCGCGGCGTGCGCGCCCGCCGTCGGCAGGAAGGTGGCGGCGATGCCGATCACCTCGTCGAGCGGGCCCGACGGCGTGGTGGCGCCGTCGGCGTCGGCGTCGGCAGCGGTCTTCGCGCTGCCCTTGGCCTTGGCGACGGCGTTGGCGGCGCGCGCGACGTCGCGCTCTTGCTGGCGCTCCATCCTGGTCGCGTGCTGGGCCGGGTCGAGCCCGGCGGCGGGCGGCTTGCCGTGCAGGAAGGCGGCGCCACGCACGCCCCGCTCCATCTGCTCGGCGGCGACGTCGAACACTGCCTCCATGCGCGCGAACGGATCGGTGACGCCGTCGGGGAGTTGATGGTGCTCGCCCGGCAGCGGCAGGTCGTCGAGCGTCTTGCGGACGATCGGCGTCTCGAAGCGCTGCTCCGGCAGGTAGTCGGCGTCGTGCCAGAGCGCGCTCATGCCCGCCCGGTGCGCTGAATAGGGGTTCGACTGGATGCGCACGGCTCGACCTCGGCGCCACGATAGCGCGTCCTGCTGCCGTGACGTCGGTTCCCTGGCGGACGTGCAGCACACCGGCTACCACCACGCGGGGTGGGTGAAGCTCCGCTCGACGCGGGGCGTCTTTGCGCCGAGGCTTTCGTCATGGGCAGCTCGGACACGGATCCGGCGTTGGGCCGCCAAGCAACGGGTGTGCAGGCATCGCCCGCACCCGTGGCTCGAGCCACCGCGCCGACCACAGCGCCGACCGGAGGGCCGCGGCCCCCGCCGCCGGCGCTGCCGGAGATCTATGAGGCCCACTTCGGCACCGTCTGGAACACCCTCAAGCGCCTCGGCGTGTGGGAGCGCGACCTGGAGGACGCAACCCACGACGTCTTCCTGGTGGTGCACCGGCGGCTGTCCGACTTCGACACCACCCGTCCCATCAAGCCCTGGCTCGCCGGCATTGCGGCGCGCGTCGCCTCCGAGTTCCGCCGGCGCGCCCAGCATCGTCGCGAGGTGGTGTCGGACACGGTCGACGAGCGCGCCCCCGACCTGGCGCCCTCGGCCGAGGTCGCCATCGACGCCAAGCGGCGCCGCACGCTGGTCTTGCAGGGCCTCGAGCGCCTCGACTTCGAGCGGCGCACCGTCTTGGTGCTGCACGACATCGAGGGCCACTCGATGCCCGAGATCGCGGCGGCGCTCGAGGAGAACCTCAACACGCTCTACGCTCGGCTGCGCACGGCGCGCCAGCAGTTCGCCGCCGCGGTGGCCGCGCTGAAAGGAGGTGCCTCGTGATCGACGACGATCTGCCGAGCGACCTCCAGGCGCTGTTCGAGGCCGAGCGCGGGCGCGAGGCGCCGGCCCCGGCCGCCAAGGCGCGCGTGCACCATGCGCTGGCGGCGTCGATCGGTGTCGGCCTCTTGCCGCCGAGCGGCTCGCCGCTCGACGGCGCGGGCGCGGCTGCTGGCTCCGGCGCGAGCGGCGCTGCTGCGCTCAAGGCGGTCGGTGGCGCCGCCGCCGGTGGCGCGGTCGCCGGCGGCGCCGCGGCCAGTGGCGCGCTCGGCAAGGGGCTGGCCATCGCGCTCGCGGTCACCATGGCCGGCACCACCGCCACCGGCGTCTACCTGGCTCAGGACGACGACCAAGCGCCGACGCGCGAGCTGACCGTCGATAACGAGGTGCCCGCGGGCTTCGATCCCTCGCTGCTCGGTGCACGCCCGGTGCCCGCATCGAAGGTGGCGCCCGATCGGCCGGCGCCCGCGGAGCTCGCCCCCGTGGCGTTCGAGCAGGCACCTGCTGCTGCCGTCGAGCCCACACCTGCCGAGCGCGCCGCGCGCCTGGCCGCCGAGCGCGGCCTGCTCGACGAGGCGCGCGGCGCGGTGGCGCGCGGCGACGGCAGCGCGGCGCTGATCGCGCTCGAGGCGCACCGCGCGAGCTTCCCCGACGGACAGCTCGTCGAGGAGCGGGAGGCGCTGACGGTGCTGGCGCTCGCCAAGCTCGAGCGAAACGACGAGGCGCAGGTGAAGGCGCGGCGCTTCCTGGCGCGCTGGCCGCAGAGCCTGTTCGCGACCGCCGTGTCGCAGGCTGTCGAGGCGCCCCGCTAGGGCGCGCCACGTCGTGCGCGGGTCACAGATCCGGCGCCGCGCGCCACGGATCGCAGCCCTCGCCGCCAAGCATGGTCAGAAGAGGAGACCCTCCATGACCCAGCGCTTGCCTTGGAACACCCTGCTACTCGCCCTAATTGCTGCGCCGACGCTGCTCACCGCCGGCTGCCGCTACTACAACGACGGCCCCGGCTGCGACGAGGACTGGGACGATGACGGCCTGTCCATCTGCGACGAGGCCCGCTGCGGCTCCGACGACGAAGACCCCGACACCGACGACGACGGCGTGCTCGACGGCGACGAGGACAACGACCTCGACGGCGTGGATAACGGCGACGAGTGCGACCAGGGCACCGACCCCAACGACGGCGACGACGTGCCGGCCGAGGGCGAAGGCGAGGGCGACCCGGCCGAGGGCGAGGGCGAGCCCGCCGAGGGCGAGGGCGAGGGTGAGCCCGTCGACACGGACGGCGACGGCCGGAGCGACGCCGACGAAGAGGTGCGCGGCACCGACCCGACCAACCCGGACACCGACGGTGACGGCGACAGCGACGGCGCCGAGGCGGACTGCGGCTCTTCGCCGCTCGACCCCTTCCTCACCTGCCCCGAGACCGACAGCGACGGCGACGGCTTCGCGGACGCCGACGAGGCGGCGCGCGGCACCGACCCGAACAACGCCGACACCGACGGCGACGGCGCCTCGGACGGTGACGAGGTGGCTTGCGCCAGCTCGCCGCTCGACCCCTTCTTCACCTGCGACAACCCGCCCGGGCAGTGCCCGTAGGCGCGAGGCGTTGGCGGTGACGACGCGGGGCCGGCACCTGAGCTCTTCAGGGCCGGCCCCGTTCGCCGTCAGGCGGCGCCGAGCAGCCGCCAGGCCGCCCAGCCGTAGACCGCGAGCAGCGCCGCGGCGCCGACGAGGGCGAGCAGCAAAAGCGGCCGTCGCCGTTCGCGCGCGAGCACGGCGGCGTTGCGTGCGAGCGGCGTTGCCAGGAACACGGCGGCGCCGAGCGACAGGAGCCCGCGGTCGGCGTCGCCGACCAGGCGGAGCGCGGCGCCGACCACGAGCAGCAGCCCGCCGCACACGGCCACGACGAGCACGATGCGGGTGATATCGCGCGCCGGCGCCTTGTCCGCGGCGGTCACGACATCCCCCGCGCGCGCAGCGCCACCGAGATCGCCACCACGAGTGCCAGCAGCGCGAACACCACGCGCAGCACCCGATGGGACAACCGCGACTGCAAGCGCGCGCCGACGAGCCCGCCCGGGATGACGCCGAGCAGCGCCCAGGCGACCGAGCCGAGCGGCACGGTGCCGTGAACCAGGTGCACGGCGCCGGCCGCGCCCGCGGTCACCATCAAGGACACGGTGGAGGTCGCGGTGGCCGCGCGCATCGGCAGGCGCACCACCTGCGCGAGCAGCGGCACCACCACGGCGCCGCCGCCGATGCCGAACAACCCGGCAGCGGCACCGGCGGCGAGCATGGTCGGCGGCACCGCGGCGAGGCGCTGCGGACGGTAGGCGTCGCCGCCCGAGACGCCGTCGAAGACGCCGGGCCCGCCGGACGGCGCCACGGGGGCGGCGGCGCGCCCGCCGAGCGCCGTGGTGGCCGCGATCAGCAGGAGCAGCGCGGCGAACGCGTAGAGCAGCGCGGCGTCGCCGAGGTGCGGCGCCAGCACGCCCGCGCCGACCGCGCCGACGAGCAGGAAGGGCTCGAGCAGCAAGGACAGGCCGAGGTTGGCCTCGCCGTTCTTGAGCGCCACCGACGAGGCGCCGACGGAGGTGCCGAGGACGCAGAACAGCGAGACGCCGACCGCCTCGACCGGCCGCAGCCCGGTCCACACGAGCAACGGCACCAGGAAGATGCCGCCGCCGACGCCGAAGGTGCCGCCGACCACGCCGACCACGAGGCTGCCGAGGGCCGTGACGGCCGCGTGCTCCATGGTCGCGCAGATAGGGCCGCGCGCGGCGCAAGTCGACGTCCCTCGTTGCCCCGTGGCGCGCGCTTGCTACCACCAGGCCATGGCCAAGGGCTCCTCCAAGCGCGGCGGCGCGCGCGCCGATCGACCGCGCCTCTTGGTCGCGTCCGATGACGGCCGCGTGTTCGAGCACGACACGCTCGAGCTGGCGCTCGACACCGGCCTCGACGTGGTGCGCGCGGCGCACAAGGACGTCATCCCCATCCCCAAGGACTGGGCGCTGATGGCGATGCCGGGCACCAGGCCGGTCGGCTACGACCCCACCACCGGGCGCTTCGAGACCGTCACCTCCTTCGTCGACGACGACGGCGTGCCGTTTGCCCCCTGGGCGGTGGCGGTGCACCCGCCGCCCGGCTACGTGCGCGCCTTCCACCCCGCGGCCGAGTACCAGGACACCACGCACCCCGACGTCAAGCTGCGCCGGCTCGCCGAGGAGGAGGCGCAGCGCAAGAAGGGCACGCTGGCCATCCTCGACGGCGGCGACGAGGCGGCCCGCCCCGGCCTGCCGCTGTGGGCCTATACGGCGGCCGGCATGACCTCGAAGGGGCCGGTGGCGGGGCTGTTCCTGGCCGACGAGGTCTCGCGCTGGGAGCCGCGGCTCTTCTACCGGGCCGACCTGGACGAGAAGATCGCGGCGCGCCTCGCCGACGACCCCGACAACCGCGTGCTCGCGCAGCTCGCCCGCTGCGGCAAGGACTACCTGTGCTGCTGCGCGCAGAACATCTTCTACGAGCGTTGGGAGGGCGCCTTGCCGATCGCACCCGCGTGCACGGCGGCGTGCCTCGGTTGTCTGTCGAAGGAGCCGGCGTGGGAGACGCCGGTGCCGCAGAAGCGCCTGGGCTTTCAGCCGACCGTCGAGGAGATCGCGCGCGTCATCGTGCACCACCTCGAGCGCGCGCCCGAGCCGATGATCAGCTTCGGTCAGGGCTGCGAGGGCGAGCCGACCATGAACGGGCCCGTGATCGTCGAGGCCATCGCGCGCGCGCGCGCGCAGACCAAGCGCGGCGTCATCAACCTCAACACCAACGGCAGCAGGCCGGAGACCATCCGCGCGTGCGCGCGCGCCGGCTGCGGCGCCTTGCGCGTCTCGATCAACACCTTCGACCGCGAGCTGTGGGCCGCCTACTACCGACCGAGCGACTTTACCTTCGACGACGTCATCCGCTCGCTCTACGTCGGCAGGGACGAGGGCATGCACCTCAGCATCAACCTGCTGCTGTGGCCGGGTTGGACCGATCGCATGGCCGAGATCGACGCCATCTCCAAGCTCGTCGACGACGGCGCCTTGCAGATGATCCAGCTCAGGAACCTGTGCGTCGACCCGGGCCACTTCCGCACCATGCTGCCGCCGCGCGAGCGGCGCGGCATCGTGCTCGGCGTCAAGGGCTTCGTCGCCGAGCTGCGCCGCCGCCACCCGGCGCTGCGCTTCGGTACCTTCAACCCGCGCCTGGCCGCCGACTGGTACCGCGAGGTGCCCGCCTTCGCCGGGCGGCTGTAGCCGCGCTCACCACGGGTCGGGCACGCGCACGTCGCCGCTGGTGTCGAACGAGAAGGCCACCGCCAGCCGCCGCTCCACGCCGGGCTCGAGCTGCACCGGGATGCGCAGCAGGCCGCTGTCGTCGGGCTTGGCGTCGGGCTCGGTGCCGTGCTGCGGCGAGAGCAGCACCTTGAGCTGCTTCACCTCGCTGACCGGCACGCGCAGGTGCACCAGCACGCGCTCGGTGGTGGCGCCGGTCTGCGACAGCACCGCCTCGCGCACGAAGTGCACCACGTTCTGGGAGATCAGCTTCTTGTCCTCGAGCCGACGCTTCTTGCTGCGCACCACGAAGCGGTCGTCGCTGCCGAACGACAGATCGAAGGCCTCACCGGGGCCGACGTAGAGCAGGTCGCCGGTGCCGGTGTAGGCGCCGTCGACCACGAGCGTGACCGGCCCGGCCAGGATGGGCGCGCCGCCGGCGTTCTTCAGGCTGGCGCGCAGGAACACCTGCGGCGCCAGCTCGGGGAAGGCGACGCGCTCGGTGGCGCAGGGCGCCTCGAAGCCGCCGAGCAGCACGCGGTGCGGCCGGCCGTCGCAGGCCACGCTGGCGCCGGCGGCGCGGAAGGTGCGCGGCTGGCCGCCGTCGTCGACGCCGGGGGCGGTGCCCTTGGTGGCCGACTCGGGCAGCGTCTCCTCCCTGTGCTCGACCACGATGGTGCGACGCTCCTCGGGTGTCTTGGTGCGCAAGCTGAGCCGGTCGGGGTGCAGCGGCGGCAGCTCGGCGCCGGCCGACGGGCGCGCCGTCGAGAAGGTCAGCTCCACGTCCCTCCACGGCTCGCCCGTGTTGTTCCACACCGACGCGTAGGTCTCGAAGCGCACGCTCTGTCCTTGCAGGCGCGCCTCGTGGGTGGGGCGCCAGGCGGCGCAGGGCACCAAGGTCGAGATCACCAGCTTGGCGCGCCCGCCCGCGCCGCCGATGACGACGTGCAGGTCGGCGGCGACGCGCGGCTCGGTCGGTGGCGGCCGGCTGTCGGCGGCGGTGCGGGCGCGCTCGCGCTCGAGCGCGTGCACCCTGCGGCGGGTGGCGTCGCGCTCTGTCGCGAGCTGATCGAGGCGCGCGCGCGCGGCGCCGAGCGCGGCGGTGGCGCCGAGCGCGGCCTGCTCGCCTCTGCCGGCGGCACGCGCCGCGGCGTCGATGAAGCGGGTCAGGCCCGCAAGCGCCTCGCTGTGGGCCAGACCGTGGCGCTCGAGCGCGCGTCGCGCGTCGGCGATCTCATCGTCGAGCCGCTCGAGCGCGGCGTGGCGCGCTGCGCGGCGCTGCGCGGCGTCGGCCACAGGCGGCGCGCCGTCGTCGATGCGGCGCTCGACGCGCGCGTCGTTGACGAACAGGGCCGGCGGCGCGTCGCCCGACTGCTCGAGGTGCGCGACCACGTGCTCATCGCTCACGACCGGCGACAGGCCGCGCACTATGACGGTGTGCGCGCCCGGCGGCAGGTCGAGCTGGGCCTCGCGCACCACGTCGGCGCGATCTTCGTAGATGGTGACGCGCACGATGCGCGCGGGCACGTCGAGGTCACTCACGGCGGTTCCCCCCCTCGAGCTCGGCCTTGGCGGGCAGGTCGATGGCGTACTTGTAGTCGATGCGCGCGGTCTCGCCGGGCATGACGGTCAGGTGCCACTCGATCGCGCCCGGCACGTCGTTGCCGGCGGCGTCCTTGTTGCTGCGCTTGGCGGGCGGCCGCTCCTCGACCAGCTGCACGCTCACGTCCTTGACGTTGTCGGCCGGCACCGGCAGGCGATCCCACACGACCACGTTGGCCGGCTTGGCGCGCGTCGAGCGAATCTCGACGTGCAGCAGGTGCTCGACGCGCGAGGTCTGGCTCATCAGCCCCTTCTCGGCCTGATTGACGTGCACCGTGCGGGTGACCACGCGCACGTCGGGGTCGACGCCCAGGTTGACGTCGAGCGCCTTGCCGCCGCCCGAGCCGTCCAGGTGTGCGTTCACGCGGAAGGCGCCGTCCTCGTAGACCGACAGCGGGCCCGCGGGCAGCGGCGGACCTTTCACGTCGACCTTGCAGACGCGCCAGATGTCGTTGGACGAGCGCGGCAGCGCGCGGTGCTCGACCTTGGCCGCGCCCTCGTCGCTCCTCACCAGCACCCGGTAGAAGGCGCCGTCGCCCGGCACGTCGGTGGTGCCTGACGCCGCGAGCAAGCTCGGGAAGTGCGTGCCGAGCAAGGCCGAGGTGCCGCGGGGCAGGGGGGCGTGCTGCAGGCGTGCCTGCGCGGTGATGAGCGCGTCGACGGCGCGGCGCAGCTCGGCCTTGCCGGCGCCGCGCTCCTTGCCTTCGCCTTCGACGTCGTGCGCCTCGAGCAGCCAGGCCAGCCGCTCTGTCGGATCGAGCGCCACCAACTGGCCGCGCACGCCCTCGTCGGGGCTGCCCATGCGCAGATACGCGGTGCGCCAGCGCGGCGGCAGCTCGGCTTGCGTGCGCACGAAGCCGCCGCCGCCCTCATCCGCGCGCCGCTTGCTCGCCCGTGGCGGGCCACTGGCGCCCGACGAGCCGAGCGGCATGCCGGCCGGCGCCGCTGGTATCGCCGCCACCATCACGGGCGCCGCCTCGTCGCGCGCCATCATCCTGGCGGCCGGCCGGATGGTGCCGGCGCGGGTCTCGTAGGCGGCTTGCGCCGGCGGCGGCGGCATCGTCGCCTCCTCGGAGAAGACGGCGCCGGCCTCCGCAGGCTCGTCGCCGGCGTCCTCGTCGAGCGCCAGGTCGAGCAGGCCGGTGCCGCTGTCGTCGCTCCCGAGGTTGCGCGGCGCCACGGTGTCTGTGCGCTCGGCCTCGAAGCTCTTCACCTCCTCGGTGCTGGCCTTCTCGAAGGCGCGCGCCTCGCCGCGCGGCGGCGCCGGCGGCGCGGGTGCGGGCTTGGCGGGCCGGCGCGGCTGCTTGTCGTAGCCCCAAAAGAGCGTGGGCAGGTCGCTCGGCAGCGGGCGATAGCCGCGCGCCGCCGGCGGCTGCGCGCGGCCGATGCGCCACGAGGAGAGCGTGGGCAGCGTGCTCTCGCGCAGCAGGTCCGCCGTCGACACCGCCAGCGCCACCCCCTGCCAGTCCTCGCCGGTCGCCTGCGCCACCAAGGCGGAGACCACCAGGCGCGCACGCCCGCCGTCGAGGTGGAGCGCGTAGCTCGGCACCCAGCGGGCGGCGTGCACGAAGTACTCGAGCTCGAAGTCGACCGGCTGGCCGGCGTCGACGGCGAAGCGGGCGCCGCGCAGCACGCGCGGCGGCTCGCGCTCGCCCTCGTGGCGGGCCAAGAGCTTGTGCTTGTCGCGCTCGAGCGCGCGCTTCTTGCGCTCGGCGACGGCCTTGCGCTCGAGCGCGTCGGCGCGCTGGTGGTCGGCGAGCGCGAGCAGCTCGGCGAAGCGCGCCGGGTCGGGCAGGGCGGCCGGCGCGCGCGGGTCGGGCAGCACCGGCACCAGGCGGCCGACGGCCTCGGCGATGGCGGCGCAGCTGCGGATCTCGTCGTCGACCTGGGCGATCTGCAAGACCAGCTCGGCGCGCTCCTCCTCCGCCACCGGCACGGGTGCGGGGGTGGTCTGCAGCAGCACGGTCTCCTCGAGGTCGCGCACGGTGCCGCCGGTGGGGCGCACGCGCAGCGTGTCCGACGAGAACAACAGCGGCAGCCCGCGCACCTCGACCAGGCCGCGGCCGCGGCCCTTGCGCGTGATGAGCGCGCCGTTGCGATAGACGGTGACGTGCTCGACGCGCGTGCTGACGGTCTCGATCGTCGTCATGGCGGACTACCCCCCGAGCGAGGACCCCGGGAGTAGCACGAACGCGATTGCGGGGGGCGCGTCGCCGACGTATCGACCGCCGAGCAACACGGCTTCTCAACCGATCGCACGACGATCGCAGCACTTCCGGAGGACACGATGGGCAAGGGCGACCAGCGCACGCGCAAGGGCAAGATCTACCGCGGCACCAGCGGCAAGACGCGGCCGCAAAACGGCAAGAAGCGGGATCACACGGCCGAGGCCAAGTCGACGCGCTAGTAGGCTGCGGTCGCCGACGACCCGGAACGAAAACGGCTGCCGTGAGGCAGCCGCTTTCGTTGGCGCAGGCGTGCGTGCCTCAGGCGCTGAACGAGCTGCCGCAGCCGCAGGTGCGCTTGGCGTTCGGGTTGTTGAACTTGAAGCCTGAGCCTTGCAGCGTGTCGACGTGGTCGAGCTCGGTGCCCTTCAGGTAGCTGGCCGAGAAGGCGTCGGTGACGATCTGCACGCCATCGACCACCACCAGCACGTCCTCGTCGTCGACCTCGTCGGTGAAATTGAGGCTGTACTGGAAGCCCGAGCAGCCGCCGCCCTTGACGCCGACGCGCAGATAGCTGCCGTCCTCGCCCTTGGTCTCGTCCAGGGCGCTCTTGATCATCTCGAGCGCGCGTGCCGTGAAGGCGAGCGGGAAGTCCTCTTTGGCCACGGCCTCGCCGGGGAAGGCGACGGGACGGGCGGCCTGGTTCGTTGTGCTGGTGACGGTGTCGGACATGGGGCCTCTCCTCGGGTGCCGGTAGCCAGGGAATGGTAACGACCGCGGTCCGCGTGTCAACGCTTCGCGCCCCCTTGGGCGCCCGTCAGTCGGTGTCGTCGCTTTTCGGCTCGGGCGCGCCGGGGATGGCGAAGGCGCCGCCCAGCCACTTCTGCAGATCCACCAGCTTGCAGCGCGCCGAGCAGAAGGGGCGCTCCTTGCCGCGCTGCTCGGGCAGCGGCTTCCGACAGGTCGGGCAGCGGGGGGGTGGGCGCAGGTCCTTCATGGCGAGACGAAAAGGCGGTCCTCGCCGGAAAGTCTGCTAGCTTGGCGCTTGGACAGCAAGATGCCCGTCGTCGACGAGCCATTGCGCTTGCGCACCCCGCTCCACTGCTGGCACGAGTCGCTGGTGTCGGCGCGCACCGATCCGCTCGTGGCGCTCTCCACCGACGGCGCCTTCATCGCCACCGACCGCCCCGTGCCCGTCGGCACGCCGCTGTTCCTCGAGCTTTCGGACGAGGGTCGGCCGGCGGGCGCCGAGGTGGACGCGGTGGCGATCGCTGGGGCAGGGCCGGCGCCGGGCTTCGCCGTCCGCTTCGTCGCCCTCGACGACGAGGCGCGGCGCTTCATCGCCGAGCGGCTCGTCGAGGCCGAGCGCGCCGCCGAGCCGGGCGCCACGGTGGTGCCGCGTGAGGCGTTCGACGAGGAGGCGACGCTGCCGCCGCCGCCGGCGCGCCCGACGGTGCAGGTGGCGCCGATCGAGCTGTCGTTCGACGACGCCACGGCCACGCCGCTGTCGCCGGAGGACCTGGCCCCGGTCGTACCCGAGGCGCAAGCGCCTGAGCGCTATGACGCCATCGAGCTGGCGGAGCCCGCCTTGGGCGACGGGACGGGCGCGGTCCCCGAGCCCGTCGCCGCGGCGACCGCTGCCGACGAGGAGACCACCGCCCCCGAACCGCCGGGCCGCCTGTTCGACGAGGCGCTCGCGCTCGCCCGTGGGGTCGAGCTCGAGCTCGAGCCGCCGGCGATGGCTGCGATGCCGCCGCCGGCGCAGCCCGCACCGGCGGCGCCCGCGCCCGTGCCGGAGACGGAGCAGACGATCCGGTGGGCGCGCGCGCCGCTGGTCGCGCCCACGGTCGCGCCGGCGGGCTCGGTGAAGAACCCCTTTGCCTCAGGCGACTCCGGCTCGCAGCCGATGTTCGCGGCGCGCGAGCAGACCGAGCGCTTCGCGCCGGTGGTGCCGCGTGCCGCCGCGGAGACGCCTCTCTCGCCGGCGCCGCCGCGCGCCGCGACGCCGGCGCGCTCGTTCCTCGACGAAGGCCCTGAGCGCATCGAGCGCACCGAGCGGTGGATCCGCCCGACGCTGCCGAGCGCGCCCACGCCGGCGCCCGTGCGCTCCGAGATCGACGAGACCCGGCCGTGGACGCGCGCCAACCTGGTCGCGGCGACACCGGCGCCGGCTCCTGCAGCCGCACCGCCGGCGGCGTCGCCGACGCAACCGCTGCGGGTGCGCACGCCGCCGGCCGCTGCCACCGCCCCGCTGCCTGGGCCGACGCTCGGCGCCGTCGAGTCGGGCGCGGTGCCGCGTGCGCCCATGCCGCGCATCGCGTCGATGGAGGTGCCTGGCAACGCGCCGATGCCGGCCATCGAGCAGACGCAGCGCTGGCCGACGGCGAGGGTGCGGGTGGCCAACGCGCCGCTCGAGCTGCCGGTGGGCGACGTGCCGTTCGCGCGTCCACCGGAGATGCAGGAGCAGGCAGACGTCGGGCCCGGCTTGGATGTGCTCTTCGGCGACGACGACGAACCCGCGGGTGGCGACGCCAACGACGCTCCGTTCGTCGGCGCCGCTCTCGGCAGCGTCGAGCCGGCCTTCTCGACGCCGTTGGTCGGGCGGCGCCTCGAGGTCGAGCCCGCGCTCGAGGCGCCCATCGAGATGGACGAGTCGTTCGAGCCCGAGCCGATGCCGGCGCCGGCTGCGCCGCGCGCGCCGTCGCTCGACGACACGCTGCCGCTTGCCGCGCCGCGCGCGCCGTCGCTCGACGACACGCTGCCGCTGCCCGCCGCGCCGGCGAGGGTGCCCGCCGCCGCGGCCGCCGGCCCGTTCGTCGCCTTCGCCCCCAACGACGAGACCGCGCCGCTGCCGCCGGCCCCGTCGGCGCCCGAGGTGCCTTTTGGTGCGAGCGGCGGTCTGCTCGGCGCCGCCGACGACGAGATGGCCTTCGGCGGCAACGCCAGCGACCTGTTCGGTGCCGCCGAGGTCACCGACCCCGGCACGTCGAGCGCCGTGCCCGTCACCGCCGAGGACGGCTTCGAGGCCCCCGACGACATCGGGCCGACGCTCGAGACCGCCGAGCCCATCGAGGTGGGCGAGCCGCTCGAGCTCACGTCCGTCGACGACGAGGAGCCGATGCCGGCCCCTGATGCCGCGGTCGCGCCGGCGACGCCCGGCCCGCCGCCGCCCGCAGCCTTGGTGGCGCCGGCCTTCGCGCTCGGCGACGCCGAGGCGATCGTCACCGCCGAGATTCCGGCCGAGACCCAGCAGGCGCTCCTGCAGGCGGCGCTGTCGCGGCCGGCCGAGCCTGCGGCGATGGCGCCGCCTGCTCGAGCGCCGACCGCGCCGGTGCGCACCGACCCGTTCTTCGATCAGCCAGCGACGTCGGAGCCACCGACCGCGCCGGTGCGTCGCGAGCCCAAGCCCACGGAAACGCAGCCCTACTTCACGCTCGGCGGGGCGGTGCGCTCGCTGCCTCCGCTGCCGCCGCCACCGGCGTCGATGACGCGTGCGCCGCCTCTCCCGGGGCGAGCGACGCCGGCCACGTCGCCCTCGCCGACGCCTGCCGCGCCGCCGTCACCGGCGACGCCGAACAGCGCCGGGCCGCAGCGCACCGATCCGTACTTCCCGCGCTGGAGCGACGCAGCCGGGCCCACGCCACCGCCGCAGAACCCCTTCGCCGGCTTGCAGCCGATCGTGCCTGCCGCCGCCGCTGCGCCGCTGCTCGGCAACACCCTGCCGGCGCCAGTGGCGAGCGCGTCGGCGCCGGGCGGCGACACCTTCTTCGACGACCTGGCCTTCGAGGTGGCGGAGCAGAAGCACGCCGCCGTGCCGCCGCCGGCCGATCAGTGGCAGGTGGAGGGGCAGCCGCAGGCGGAGGAGCTGCCGACCGTCGTGGGCGAAGACCTGCCGACGGTGGTCGGACGCGCGGCGACCCCGTCGACCGCCAACCCGTGGCTTGTCGGCGAGCCCGCCAAGAAGAGCTGACGGCGCCGTTCAGGCCGAGGCGGCGGGCGCGCTCGAGGAGGCCGTCGCCTTGGTGGCCGCCGGCTTGCTCTCGGACGGCTTGCTCTCGGACGGCTTGCTCGCGGTCGCGCTGCTGGCACCACCGGAGCTCGGGGCGGAGCTGGTGGAGGGAGCGGCGGCCTTGCCCTGATCGCCACCGTCGGTCTTGGCCGACGTCGTCGACGAGGAGGCGTACAGGTCCTTGTACCAGCCGCCGCCCTTGAGCTGGAACGAGGTCAGGCTGATGGCCTTGGCCATGGTGCCGGGCTTGCCACATGCTGGGCAGGCGTCGGGCGCCGGATCGGTGTGCTTCTGCAGCACTTCTTCAAGGTGATCGCAGGCCTGGCAGCGGTACTCGAACAGGGGCATGAGACAAGCGTAGCCTCGCGAAACGACCCGTCAATTCGGTCGGCCCCCGGCCAGATCACCGGCATGCACCGATTGGCGCTGGATGGCATCGAAGACCCATAGCCAGGGGCGGCCGGTAGGCTACCATTGCCCTGGCGCGGAGCCGCGACGATGACCTCGACTGAACGCCCCTTCGTGGCCGACACCATGGTCGAGCGCTTCGCCGAGACCATGCTGCCGACGGTGCATGGCGCGCTGCGTTGCATCGTGTACCGCGACGGCGACGGCGTCGAGCACCTGGCGATGGTGGCGGGCGAGCCCGCCGGCGACGACGTCTTGGTGCGCGTGCACTCGGAGTGCTTGACCGGCGAGGTGCTCGGCAGCACCAAGTGCGACTGCAAGGCGCAGCTCGATCGAGCGCTCGACCTGATCGCGCGGCGCGGCCGCGGCGTGGTCGTGTACCTGCGGCAGGAGGGGCGCGGCATTGGGCTCGGCAACAAGATCCGCGCCTACGCGCTGCAGGAGCAGGGGCACGACACCGTCGACGCCAACCGGCTGCTCGGCTTCCCCGACGACGCGCGCGACTACGCGGTGGCCGCGGCCATCCTGGCGGAGCTGGGCGTGCGCTCGGTGGCGCTTCTGACCAACAACCCGCTCAAGGCCGAAGCGCTCGAGGAGCAGGGCGTGCGCGTGCTGCGGCGCGTGCCCCACCTGGTGGAGGTGCGCGGGCTCGCGCGCCGCTACCTCGAGGTCAAGGGTCGGCGCATGGGGCACCTGCTCGAGGAAGGCACCACCTTCCGTCGGCAGCCGCGCGAGGAGCGCGAGCAAGACGAAGCGCGCTGCGCCGCCAAGTAATGCCAAGTACTACTGCGCAGCCACGTAGCGCAGGCTCGCGCCGCGCTATCGTTGCCCTATGGGGCTGCGCAACGTCTGGCTGATCGTGGGGATGGCCGCGCAGGCGACCGGCTGCAGTTTCATCGACGACACCCCCGAGGGCGCGGTGCTGTTGTGCGCCGAGGACGCGGCGTGCACCGGCGGCCTGGTGTGCAACCTGTCGTCGCACACCTGCGTGGCCCCCGGCCTGGTCGACGACGCCGCCGCGCCGGTGGTGCTGTCGGTGACCTTGACGCCCGCCTACGCCAAGGACGGCGACACCGTGCTGCTCGAGGTGAGCGCCGACGAGCCGCTGGCCGACGCCGCGCTGGTGTTCGCGCCCGGCGTGCCCGACCCGGGCTTTGCGCTGGCGCTCGACGGCGCGCGCGCGAGCTTCTCGCTGGTAATCGCCTCGTCGACGCCGCCCGGCACCACCGTGGTCGACGCCGTGCGCCTGCGCGACCTGGCCAACAACGAGGTGGCGCGCGCCGTCGACGACGTCGCCTTCCGCGTCGACCGCACGCCGCCCGTCATCGTGCGCGCCGCCGCGTCCGGCACCGGCGCGGGCGGGCTCGTGGCCGACGTCGTCGGCTATGACCAGGTGGCGGTGAGCGCCGAGGTCGACGAGCCGCTCGCGTCGATGACGGCCCGCTTCCAGGCGCTGCTCGAGGCGCCCAGCGCGTGCGCGGCGAACCCCGAGGTCGCGCTCGGCTTCACCTGCGCGCTCACGGCCAGCGCGGCCCTGCCCGACGGCGACAACGACGTCGTGCTCGAGGCCGTCGACCTGGCAGGCAACGCCACCAGCGCGGCGGTGGCGCTGCGCGTCGACACCGCCGCACCCAAGGCGCTGCCGGGGAGCGCGCGCGCGCTGTTGTTCGACGCGCGCGGCGAGCTCAGCAGCGCGCTGGTGCCGGGCGGCCGGCTCGAGGTCGAGTTCGACGTCGACGAGGAATTGGCCGCGCCGCCGGTGGTGGCGCTGGTGGTCGGGCTCGGACCCGCGGCCGTCACCACGCCGCTGTCGGTGGTGTTGGCAGGGCGGCACGTGCGCGCGCGGCTCGCGAGCGCGCAGCCGGCGAGCGCCGGCAGCGGCCGCGTCGACGTCACCTTGGTCGATGCGGTGGGTCACACCGCCATTGCGCCGCTCGCGTTGGCGGCGCCGCTCGACGTGGGCATCCCCGTCGTCACGCAGGTGCCTTCGTCGTGCGCGCACGTCGCCCCGCAGGGCTGCCCCGACGCGGACGGCGACGGCGCCTTGGGCCTCGACGACGACTGCGTGGTACCGGCCGGCGCCGAGCTCGACTGCGACGACGAGGAGGCGACGGTCTTTCCGGGCGGGCTCGAGATCCCGGGCGACGAGCTCGACAACGACTGCCTGGGCGACGGCGACGCGGCCATCGACGAGGCCGGCTGGGTGTTCGCGCGCTGCGGCAGCGACGATGGCCAGGCGTGCGTCGACGGTGTCGACGAGGGCCACGCGGGCACGCGCGCCGACCCGCACCTCGATCTGATCGTGGCGCTCGCCGACGCCGCCGCGGGCGGCAAGGGGGTGATCGCCGATGGCGCCTTCTACTTCGACGCCGGCATCAACACCGTGGTGGCCGACGTAGCGTTGGTGGGCGGTGTGCGCGCCGAGCTCGGTTGGCAGCGCGTGCCGGTGGTGGACGGCGCGCCGCTCGCGTACGGCACCGAGCTCATTCAGCTCCAGCTGCTGTCGAGCGGCGGCGTCGCCGACGTGGCCTTCCACGATGCGGGCCTCGTGCTCGGCGCCGGGCGGCACGGCGTGCGCATCTCCGGCGGCTCCGTGGGCCTCGGTAGCGGCGGCCACCTCGTCGACAGCCAGAGCGCGGTCGGCGCATGGGTGGCGACCGGCGCCAGCGACGCGCGCGTGTGCGGTGGCACGGTGTCGGGCGTGTTCGTCGACGACCTGGCGACCGCCACCGTGGTCGGGGTGCGCAGCTCCGGCCTCCTCGTCGCCAACGACGGAGCGCAGGTCACGCTCGTGGGCACCGACGGGCCCCTGCGCGTCGACGGCGGCAGCATCGACGGCTACTTCGTGCGCGCTTCCACGGACGCCGACGACGTGGCGCTGCGCGTGTGGGGCGGCGCGCTCAACCTCGTCGACAGCGTGGTGCAGGCGGGCTCGGGCAAGGCGCTCCTCGACGTGTGCGAGGGCTGCACGCCCGGCTCGCAGTGGTGGCTCGATCACGTGCGCGTCGAGCTCGCGAGCGACGCGCGCGCGGTGGTGCGCTACGAGAGCGGCGCCACGGTGGGCGACGGCGCGGCGGTGAGCGGGTGCACGGCGCTCGGCTGCGTCGAGGTCGAGGGCGTGGAAGTGCTCGAGCCGCCGGCGACCGGGACGCTCACCGGCGTCGATCCCTTCGCGCGTGGGGCGCCGTCGAGCGCGGTGGTCGACGCGGACGGGGCGTGCCGGCCGGCGCTCGACGGCTCGTGGCCGATCGGCCCGTGAATCGGCACAACGCTGCACCAACCGGGGAGGGTGCGATGCACAGCAGGGTGGACGCGATCGAGAACGTGTGGGGCAGCAAGGAGCCCGTGGCCGAGCGCGAGGTGCGCATCGTGCGGGAGCTCGGCGCCACGCCGCCGCAGGCGTTCACGGCGTACGCGCGACCCGAGCACCTCAAGCGCTGGTTCGGGCCGGTGGGCTGGCCGGTGACGACGTGCGAGATGGACTTCCGCGTGGGCGGGCGCTTCCGCTTCCAGATGACGGGGCCGGCCGGCGAGCAGGGGCCGCCCTTTGGCGGGGAGTACCTCGAGATCGAGCCGGGCAAGCGGATCGTCTACGCGAACGGGTTCTTCGAGCCGGGCAGCGAGACCATGGTGGTGAGCGTGACGCTCGAGCAGACGGCCAAAGGGTGCCGGCTCACGCTGCATACGTTGTTTCAGTCGGGCGCGATGCGGCGCTTCCACGTGGACCAGGGGTTCGTGGAGGGGACGCGGTCGGGGATTGATCAGTTGGCGGTGTTGGCGCCGACGCTGTGAGTTCCCGTTGCCGAGGGGGCGCGGGGGTTCTACCGTGGGCGGGTCGGGGCTGTAGCTCAGTTGGGAGAGCGCGAGCTTTGCAAGCTTGAGGTCGTCGGTTCGATCCCGTCCAGCTCCACCATGGAAGCCCCTGAGAAGTCAGGGGCTCACTTTTTTCTCTCGGCCAATTCGGCCGTAATTCCGGTGGGACTGACCTTCAGTCCCACCGCCAGTCCCACCGACAGCTCGGCTGCGGCGTCGCGACCAACCTCACTCCCACCGTTCAGTCCCACCGCCCCACCCTTCAGTCCCACCGCGATGTCGAAGACGTCGCCGAACGCCGCCGCATGCGCGCGCGCCTTCTCGTCTTCACCGACGTTCGAGTAGAGCCGCGTCATCTCGCTGGTCGCGTGCCCGATCATCGCGCGCACCACCACGTCGCTGCTGTTGTGCTGCCGGAGCAGGTTGTTGGCCGTCTTCCGCAGGCAGTGCGACGAGATGTGCTTGTCGACGCCGGCGAGCTTGCAGCAGCGCGCCAGGGGCTTGCGGAACAGCGCAGGGTTCCGGTACCCGCCGACGGCCGACGGGAACACCAGGCCCTTGCTCAACCCCGCGACCTGCTGCTCCACCTGCCAGCGCCGGTGCTCCTTGAGAGCCTCGACGACGGCCGGCGACAGGTACACGTCGCGGCGCGTGACCTCCGTCTTCGGGGCACCGACCTGCCCCTCGACCTGCGAGCGCTCGATGCGCAAGCGCGCGGCGTCGAGGTTGACGTCGCGCCACTCGAGCGCGGACAGCTCGCAGAAGCGCATCCCGGTGGAGACCTGCACGACGATCATCGCGCGCACGTCGGGGCTCTCGGTCTTGGCGGCCTCCAGGATACGCGCCAGCTCTTCCCGGGTGAGCGTCTCCTTCGGCCTCCGGTCGGGGCGCGGCTCGCCGCCCACGTGGTCGCCGATGTCGAACTTCACGCCGAGCGTCGGGTCACGTTCGAGGTCGCGCATGATCACCGCGCGCCTCAACATCGCCCGCAGCGTCGCCCACACGCTGATCAGCGTGTGCCGGCTGTAGAGCTTCCTCCCCGGTTGCCGCATCGTCGCCACGCTCGTCATCCAGTTGACGACGTGCGAGCGGCGCAACGCGCGCAGCTCGACATCGCCGATGAACGGGAGGATGTACGTCCTCAGGTGCTGCTCCCGCTTCTCCACGACGTGCTTCCTGGCCTTTCCCGTCGCCGCCGTATGCTCGATCCAGCGCGGCGCGAAGTCCCCAACGGTCTCCTCGTGCGTCGGCGCTCCGCTCACCTGCGCCGATGCGTCGCGCTTCAGCTCCGCGCGCATCCGCTCGAGCTCGTCCTCGAGCGCCACCAGCTCGCGGCGCGTCGGCTTGCCCGTCGCGCCGTCGATCACCTTCTGTCGTTCGTACCTCCTTCCATCGGGGCCCTTCACCAAGACCCGCAGGTTCCACTTCGTTCCGTCCCGGGAGAGCCCCGGGATCTCCGTTGGTGTCCCTCTCTTCGGCATGTGCTTTCTCCTCGCACGCCTCGAGCACCACGGACCGCTTGCTGATCTTATCGGCGTTGGCGCTCAGTTGGCGACGCAAATCCTCGACGGAGAACAGCACCCGTCGACCGATCCTCCCCGTGGGCGCGACGTGGCCCCGCGCGAGCGCCATGCGAAACGCGCCGAGCGAGAGGCCGAGCGCGCGGGCCGCCTCCGGCGCGGTCAGGAGCGCGGCTCGCCCTGACGCTGGTGGCGCGGCGCCGGGCGAGAGCGCGTTGAGCACGTCGGCCCACAGGTAGACGTCGAGCCCGTTGACGGCGCTCGCGGGGCGCACGTGGGCGTCGAGCCAGGTGGCGCCGAGCGCGCTCGGCAGCGCGGCCAGCACCTCAGTGCGCACGAGGAGGGATGCGGGCTGCAGGACCGTGCGCACCGCCGAGCGCAGCAGGCGGGAGAGGGCGCCGGACGGGAGGTCGGCGCGCAGGAGGGCGCGCAGGTCGAGCGGTCCGGAGCGGGCGGCGTCGGGCATTGGTGCACAAGTCGAATTTCGCGCGTCGCTTGCTCAGCGTGCAGTGTGACGCGCGCACTCACGCCGTATGAGGGAATCGCCTCAAGGGGTCGACCGTTCGGCAGGACTTGCTCGTCGTCACCGGCCTCTCTTGTGGTGCCGCAGGCCGAGGCTGTCACGTTTCAACCCGATCGAAATTCCGGGAGCAGGTCAGATACCGCCTGTCCACCGCGAAATGGACCAGATCCAGTCGTTGCGGTATCCAGTCACCCAATGTCCCCATCGCCCACCATACGCTCGCCGTTCACCCATCCCGTGAACGCAAGTGGACGCAGGTGATGGAGATGGATATCACCTTCAAAACGGAGAAGCTCAGGCGTCTCCTGCATGATGACGGCAGCCTAAGAACCAAGTGGGGTGCCGAGACAGCGCGGTCTATCCGGGTGCGCCTCGACGACCTCCGTGCTGCGCCCACACTTCGGGATGTTCGCGGCATCCCGGCGCTCGTCACCGTGCTCGACAAGCTTGGGCGCATCCACGTCGCCGTGCAGCACCCGCACGGCATTTTTTTCGAACCCGCTGCACGCCTCTCGCAGGCGCTCACGCAGTGTGATTGGGCGCGCATTGCCGCGATCCGCGTGCTCGAGATCGGAACGATCGATGACTGAGTCGAAGAACTTCTACAGACCGTCCACCGTCTCGCTGCCTGGCGAGACGCTGGTCGACGTCTTGGCGAAGCGCGGGATGAGCCAGGCCGAGCTCGCCCAACGCATGGGCCGTCCAAAGAAGACCATCAACGAGATCGTGAAGGGCAAGACGGTGATCACGCCCGACACCGCCCTCGAGCTCGAGCGCGTGCTCAGCGAGCCGACCGCGAGCTTCTGGCTCAGTCGTGAGCAGCAGTACCGCGAGTCCTTGGCTCGCCAAGACGAAGAGCGGCGACTCACCGAGTACGACGTCGAGATCACCAAGTGGCATCTCCCGTTGAACGACATGGTTCGGCGCAACTGGCTCCCGTCGATGAGCACACGTGCAGAGCGCGCCCGCGAGGTGCTGTCGTTCTTCGGCATGGCGACGCCTGAAAACTGGAAGGCGCTCTACATCGACCACCAAGCGATGTGGCGGCGCACTCCGAGCGTCTCGGAGAAGCACGGCAAGATCGCCGCGTGGCTCCGCAGAGGAGAGGCGCAAGCGCAGAAGGTCACGACGGCACCTTACGACCGTGACGGCTTCATCGCGGTTCTCAAGGAAATCCGCGACCGCCTCCTCACCAAGAAGAAGCTCGCGGACATCCTCCCAGAGATAGAGCGCTTGTGTGCCGCCGTCGGCGTCGTCGTCATCATGGTCGAGGAGTTCGCGGGCGCCGGCATCAAGGCGGCGGCGCGCTGGCTCTCGCAGGACAAGGCGTTGATCCAGATAAGCTACCTCTGGGACCGCCTCGACATCTTCTGGTTCAACTTCTTCCACGAAGCGGCCCACGTGCTCCTGCACGGCAAGCGCGAAGTGTTCATCGAGGATGACGATCACGCCCCCGACGTCGCCGTCGAAGAAGCCGAAGCAGACCGCTTCGCATCCGACACGCTGATTGAACCGAAGGCGCTTCGCACCTTCCTTCAACGAACCGTGATCGACACCCCCGATGTCATCCGGTTCGCGCGCCTTGTCGGCGTCGATCCGTGCATCGTCGTGGGTCGCCTTCGAAGAGAAAAGGTGGTCAGCCCCGCGTTCGGTAACGAGCTCATGGTGAAGCTCGGCAAGAACGCCAAGGGCTGACCTCACCGCCGACACCTGCACGTCGCACGCGCCTGCACTTCGCTGCGCGAGACCGTTCCCTCCTCGAACATGAAGCCCAGCCGGTTCGGCGGATCGTCTGAGCCGGAGAAACCCGTCACCAGACGCAACAGCTCGATCACGGCGGCGCCGGCGACGACCGTATTAAACGCCACCACGCTCGGCTGGGCCACGTCGACCCCGCCCAGGTAACCCTGTCCCTGAAGCGCAGCACGTTCCTCGCTCGACAAGGCCTCCTCGCGCAGACGATCCGCGTTCAAGTGACCCCAACAACCGAGGCACGGGCGACCCGGACCGACGACGACAACACGGCCGCCGCTGCTCGTGATGGCGCCGCTCTCGGCGTCCACCCGAAACGCTGTGCCCATGTCGATCAACGGCACGAGCGCGTCGTACGCGAGCGCGTTCAACAGCGACCGCGGCGTATGCGTGTCGACGCAGGAGAACACCACGTCGCACGACCTCATGAGCGCGATGTCCTCCGACGAGAGCGGCTTCTCGATGGTGGTGACCTTCACCGGCAAGCCGGCCTCGGACACGTACCGCGCCGCCACCTCCACCTTCTTCTTGCCGATGTCGGTGACGCGCGCGCCGAGCACCCGCGACAAGTTCGACGCGCTGACCGTGTCCCCATCGATGTACACGAGCTCGCCGATGCCGAGATGCGCAAGCTGCACCGCCACCACCGAGCCGACACCGCCAAGGCCCACGACACCGACCCGCAGAGAGCGAAGGCGCGCTTGACCTGCGGGACCAAGCGCGAGCTCCTGTCGTGCGAAGCGGTCGTCAGCCCGTCGCTCACGAGCCTCGCCGTGCCAAACGAGGCGTCGACCGACGACATCGAAGTCGAGCACCGTCACCTCACCGTTCTCATCGAAGGCGCGCGCGAGCGCGCCGCCACCGGGGACGATGACGATCGAGCCGTGCGGTCCCGGCGCCTGCGCGTGCAGGCTCGGCATCAACCGCTTGTCACCGTTGTCGTCGGCCCAGGAGAACCAGGCGTCCGTCGCCATCGGGTGCGTGTGCACCGTGAAGATGGACAAGCCCTCGTCTCGAGCACGTTGCGTCATGCGGTTCATGACGATCGGGTCGATGCGGATCTGATCGAAGCGCCGGATGATGTAGCCGTCATCGGGCACGACGAGCAGCTCGTCCGCCACCAAAAGAGGCCCGCCGGCCGCGTCGAGGGCGCGGGCGAGCACAATGCCCGCGCTCTCGACGTCGGTCCGCTCGAGCAGGTGTTCTGCAAACGCGCACCACTGCGCTTCGCTCACCTTGAGTCGCATAGCTCACCTCATCCTTCTGTGTTCGTGTTGAGACCGTTGACCTAGTCGCGCTTCTCGAGGCGGCTCCGCACGCAGCGCATGAAGTCGCGAAACGTGCTCACCCCCGGCATCCACGCTCCCGGCTTCAGGTGCCAGCTGAACTGCTGCCACCCCTGGCCGAGCAGCGTGGTCGACGACGTGCCACGCGGCGCCGCGCCGTTCGTCACGCGCACGATCGGCGTGACGAAGAACATGTCCGGCTCGGCGTCGGGGAAGGTCGGCGGCAACTTCACCAAGAGCCGAACGACACGGGGCGTGTACGCATCGGGCAGCTCGTAGGCGTCGTCGATCGCGAACGTCCAACCATCGGGCTGACGGTGCAGCGTGAAGCCATCGAGGCCGTCGAGCACGCTTGAAGCCTCTGGGGACACGCTGCCGTAGTCGGCCGGCGGCTGGCTGTAGAGGTGGTCGCCGTTCTTCAGCGTCACCTTCTCATCGTTGCCAACCACGACGTCCTTCCCCGGCTCACGCAGGAAGAGGACGTCCGTCGGCGGGATGCCGGCGAGCTCCTTCAGCACCCGGCCCGTCACCGTCGAGTCGGGCAGGTCGAAGCGCTTCCGATTGATGAACACGTGGATCCCGCGATCCTCGTGCCCGTGGTTGTCGTTGTTGTTCTTGTCGTTCTTGTTGTCGAGCGCGGTCATTTTTCTTTCTCCGTTCGACGCCAGCACCACGCTGTCGTCACGAGAAAGATGCGCGCTCTTGGTCCCAAGGACAGTTGGAGATCGGTTGCTCGTTCACGCCCCGATCTGCGCGAGCGACCAACCTTTAGACAACCACTCCCGGCACGGCGAGACCGAGCCAGCCGTTGCCCCTCTTCACCATCACGCTCTCGATCGTCACGCCCTTTTTCTTAAGGATGTTCTTCAGCGTGTACTTCGCGCGCTTGAGCGCTTCCCCGTCGACCGCCCACGCACCTACCGCGCCGTCAAGCTCTGACGTCGCCACCGGGTCGGGGTACGCGCCCACGAGCGCTTCGACGAGCTTGGCTGCGGGAGAGTCCGCAACGAGTTCGAACACGTTGTCGTGCACCGCGAGCTGCCCGCTCGACCGCTTCAACACGAGACCACCGGGCCGCTGTTCTTGCAGCGGCAGAAGCGCGCGAACGCCGAGCATCTCGGCGAGGCGAGCGCGCGTCTGCCGCCAGTCGGTCCAGTGCTTCACCATGACCGTGCGCCCGTCCGCGACGCCGCCGCCGGGCGGGACGAGCGCGATGAACGGAGCCTCGCCGAGCACGGGACGCAGCAGCTCAATCAGCGGCCCCCGAGGTCGACCGACGACCAGCACCAACTCAACTTCGTGGTCCTCGACGACAGCGCAGCGCCCGAGCCGCCACACACGACCGTCGTCGACGTCCGTGACGTTCACCTCACAGCGGAGGCCACCCGCAACATGCTCGGCGAGGCGGCGAGGCGACAAGCGGAGTCCGCCAACGTCGCTCGCGGTGAGCACGCGCGCGCCGTCCTCGGCCTCTCGCCCGGCGCCGTAGAAGTCGCCGCTGCTGGCATCGACGTCGTGAACCACCAGCGTCTCGACGTGGTCCGGATGCTCGACCGTCTGCAGCTTCACGTTCTCGAACACGCCCGCCGCCGCGAGCGCGTCGAGCTCGTTGCCGAAGACTTCGCGCCACACCGACTCGCGCTGGCCCCATGGGAAGGTCGACCACAGGTCCGGCACCTCCGCGCTGACACCACGCACACCGATCTGCGCGAGGTATGCCTCGACGCTCGCCTCGTGCTCCTTCTTGTCGACGACGACGCCCTTGTCGGGCCGCACGATCGCCGTGATCCGCCCGCCTTCGCGAAGGTGCATGCGCAATCGAGCTTCAGTCAGCTCGACTTCCGGGTATGCCTCGACCAGGCGCTCGAGATCGAGCGGGCCGCCACCGACTGTGAGGGTTCCCTCGGAGCCGGCGAACTTCGTGAGCACGACGTCATCGAACGGCGACGTGCCCGTGCTGATGAGCGCGGCGTTGCCGCGCTTGAGCGGCTCGAGCGTCAGACCAATACCGTCGCGGAAGTGCTTCTTCGTCTTGAAGTACACCTCGCCGAGCGCATCGGCATACACGCGCGCCAGCCGTCGGTTGCGCGCAGTAATTCGCAGCACGCCGCTCGCAGCGTCGTAGCGCAGCACATCCGTGACCGCCGGCCGATGGACGAGCGCCTTTCGGTAACCGTTGTCGACGACGACCGGAGCGCGCAGCTTGCCCCCACGGCCGACGAACAACGCACCGTCAAGGTACTCCGCCTCGACGTCATCGCCGAAGCCCTCGCCGAAGAACGTCAGACGCAGGCTCGCCTTCAACGGGGCGAGATCCGAAGGCATCTGCACACCGGGCGCACCGAAGAACTCGAAGCTGACGCGACGGTGCACGGTGGCCGTGCGAAAGCGAGCGCTCACGAACGCGTCGCGCACGCGCTGTTCGCCACCGCGCGCCGCCTCGGCGTGCATCTCCACGAAAGCTCGCGCGACGACGTCGGGAGTGGGGAGATCACCCCACGCCCGCACGTCCACCGCGCGCTCGCGCAGCGCCTCGTCGAGCGGCTCGATGCCGACGTCCGTCCCGAACTCCTCCTCCACCTCAAGGAGCTCGTTCACGCGTGGTTGCGCCTCG
Organism: Deltaproteobacteria bacterium; assembly: GCA_016177705.1. Classification (GTDB taxonomy): domain Bacteria; phylum Myxococcota; class UBA727; order UBA727; family VGSZ01; genus JACOUT01. The sequence continues at coordinate 121,189 of JACOUT010000003.1, read as the reverse complement.
AAGCCGGGCTGCGAGATCCACTGTCGCAGCTTGTCGTCACTGCTCGTTGCGTCAGCCGGAAATCCGAGCGGCGCAGCTGCCGCCCGCCAGATCGAGAGGGGCCACTGGCTGATCTTGAGTTTCGGCTGACTACTGTCTCCGTCCGGCATCGCGCACCTCGTTCACTCTGGATTCACGTCGTTCCCAATCGCGGCGCCGACGAGGCCGCAGAGAAGCGCTCCGACCGGACCGAACGCGGCGCCGCCGATCGCTGCACCGAGGGTTCCGCCGATCGCCTTGTTCTTCCGTCGGGTCGCACGCTTCTCGTTGCGTGACTTCGGGCGTCGGGTGCTGACGCCGTTGCGCTTCCGAGCACCTCGCGTCGACGACGCACGCTTCGTTCGGTTGCACGAGCAACACGCGGCCACGAGGTTGCTCCTGCGGTTCGTCCCGCCCTTGGCGCGCGGGTTCGAGTGATCAACTTCCCAGCCGTGGCGCTCGGCGTACGCGCCGTAGAGGGCGTAGCGGATCACCCGCCAGCAGAGGTGGCACTTGCCGTCGGTCTTCCGGTAGATCGCGCGAAGTTCGTCGTCGGAGTACGCCATCGGCTCCGCCTCAGTAGTAGCGCGCGGTGCCGCGCGGGTTGCCGAGAACTTCCTTCAGCCACTGGCTCACGTCCGGCGGCAGCCCATACCAGGCGGCATCGCAGGCGAGCTCCGTGACGATGAGCCGATCATCATTGTCGATGAACTTCAGCAGGTAATTGGCGACGTCGGCCGCGGAGTATTCGCTAACGATGAGCCACTGGCTCTTCGTCGGGGTGCACCAGCGCCTGAAGCCCTTCAAGGCCTCGATGAGCGGCCCGTAGTTCTGGACAGGCCCCGAGAGATCGTAGTTCACCGCGTACACGTACATCGCACCCTCCCCGCGGGCCCGGGAAGCGGGCGCGGCTGTACCTACCAGTCTAGCCACCGCAAACGCTGCGGGCAAGTTGGGTGCACGGGAAGGGTTAACGAAACTTGGGTCTTTTTCGTTTCGTCGTCGTCAGCTCGTCCACTCCGTGACGATCTCGGACTCGGGCAGATCCAGCGCGCGCGCGATCCGGTAGAGCGTGGTCCGACGCGGCATCGACGCGCTGTTGAGGATCCGGCTCAACGACGGCTGTGGAACGCCGCTCTTGCGGGCAACAGCAGCAACACCACCATTTCGATCGATGAGGTCGCGCAGCTTCTTCTTGAAGGCCATCACTTCAGTTGCGACGCGGTCGAGTTCGTCAAATGGGATCTTCGGCTTCTCGACGATTCCGCGCTCTTCCGCCTGATCCTCGAGATGTTCGTGGAGGTCCGCGACGATCACATCGCGCTCTGCGACCTCATCACGCCAGAGTTCGAGCAGATCGAGGATGCCTTCCTCGCTCCAAGCTCGCTCAACGACCGCTGCGACAAACTCTTCGTCGAGACCAGCCGCCTTCATCGAAAGCGCGATCTCGGCAGCAACAAGTTTTCGATCGGCAGGAATCTTCTTTGTAATCATGATGCCCTCCCGGCGCGCGCACAGCTCACAAGTAACCGCGCACAATCACCTTGCCGTTCAGAATGGAAGAAATGTGGACCTTCAGGTTTGCGATCTGGCGGTAGTCCGTCGCGACGCTGTCCTTCACGTAGGCGCGGCACAGGTACGCCGTGTCGTTGATCGTCGCGACGCCGAGCCGCAGCTGCACCTGACCAGGTCCGAGGTTGTGCCACTTCATCTTGAAGCCATGCGCGACGGTGTTGCCGCCCTTGTCCTTCGCCGGTCCCCAGAAGTTCTGCTGCGCGAATACCGCGTGTGGCGAGGGGAACCCATCGCGCAGCAGCTGGACGTCGGGCCGGATGCACGTCCGGTACTCCTGGTCCGTGAACACGCGCTTGTGCTTGAGGTCGAGATAGGACTGGAGCGCCCACTCGGTTATCGCGATGTCCATCCCTCCTCCAATAACATTCGATACCATGCCATCATATTCGCGCGAACAGGCTTCGGCAAGCCTTCCGCGGAAACAGCGGAAAGTCCATGTAGTTTCAGCTTATTGCTGGGATCCGTCCAGGCCCGACGGCGGGCGCCGCAGCCCATGAACGTGGCGTCCGCGGAGGCGAGGTCGACGCCTACCTTCAGCTCGATGTCTTCGTGGGCAGGCGCCATGTTGCAGCCATGGCAGAAGGGCACGATGTAGTGCGCCCAGTCGTTGCCGCGCTTGCCGGTGACCTCGCGAACGTGGGCCCCAACTTGTGCCTCGTTGCCGCAGCCTTAGGCCGCGCACCGGGGCGTCATGCGCGCCCGGATCTCGAAGCAGTAGTGGTCAAGCCAGGTGCCGCAGCCGCAGCCGCGCCTCGACGTGCCTCGGATGTTCCTCACGACGAAGTACGCGGCCATGCGGAAATGTTCGTCCGTCGCGAACTCCCCCTGCAAGACTGTAGACGGCACCTCGGATCCGAGTCGGAATGACGTCCCACATCGCGCCGTCGCGTAGCTTGAATATCGTCGCGCGGTACCGATTACAGCGGGGATAGCGCAGCGAAGCCGAGGATGCACATGCGCGTGCAACGTGACCCATCAGCGACACCGGGATGACAGGCCCTGCCGGTCCCTCGGATCATGCGGCCCTCCCGGAGGTGGCGCATGGCAGGTCGGAGGGTCAGGAACGAGGCGGACGCGCGGGCATGCTTGGCCGCGGAGCGTGCCGCAGGCGGCGCGGCGACTGGGTGGGCTCGGGTGCACGGCCTCGACGGACGCTCGTTGAACGCGTGGAGACTCAACCTCGGCCGACGCTCGAAATCGAGCCGGCGTCGCGCTGTGACGGGTAGCCCCCTGGTGGAGCTCGTCCCTGCGCCTGCGGCCAGGAGCGAGGCGCGGTACGTGCTCGAGATAGGCAGCGCCCGCATCGAGTTCGGTGATGCGTTCTCGGCGGACACCCTGCGGCGAGTGCTCCAGGTGCTCGCCTGAGATGCTGAGCTGGCCGTCATCCGGGCGCGTGTTCGTCGCCGTCGAGCCGCTCGACATGCGCGGCTCCTTCGACGCGCTCGCCGGGGCCGTCCGCCGGCTCGGACTCGATCCGGTCGACGGCCACGTCTACCTGTTTCTCAACAAGCGCCGTCGGCTGGCGAAGGCGCTGTGGTTCGACGGCTCGGGCTGGTGCGTGCTCGCCAAGCGCTTGGAGGCCGGGACCTTCCAGCTGCCCGCCTTCGACGGCACCAAGCGTCAGGTCCAGATCGACGGCAGCGCGCTGGCGTCGCTGCTGGCCGGCATCGACTTCACGGCTGCCCGGCGCGGCTGGTACCGGCAGGGCTCTCGCGATGGGATCGACGCGAGTCACGCGCTGTGATCTACGGGCGGCGTGCCTGAGCTGGCCGCGCTGCAACGAGAGAACGCCGAGCTTCGCGCGCAGCTGGCGCTCGTCACGACGCACTTCACTGGCGTCGTCGAGCAGCTCACCCTGCAGCTCGCCAAGCTGAACGAGCGCATCGCGGAGCTCCTGCCGGCGGCGCAGCGGCGCCGACGCAAGCACGCGACCGCGCCAGACCCGCGCCCTCCAGCAGCGCCGCCGGTGCTTCTGGACGACGCCAAGCGCGCGTTCGAAGAGCGGCCCACGGCCCCGGAGAAGCCCGTCGACAAGCCGAAGGAGAAGAAGCCAAGGAAGCCCACGGGGCGCAAGGCGCTTCCCTCGCACCTGCAGGCCGAGGAGACCAATCTGCGCCCCGACGCGTGCGCGCGCTGCGGTGGCGGAGAGCTGGACGCGGCGGACGAGGTGGTCGAGGAGAAGCTGCACGTCGTCAAGGAGCACCTGCGCCGGCGCGTGGTTCGTCGCACGACGTGCCGCTGCCGTTCCTGCGGGGCGCGCACCACGCCGCGCTCGCTGCCCGCTCCTTACGAGCGCTCGAAGGTGACCTGCGAGTGGCTCGCGTGGTTCGTCCACCAGAAGTTCGGGCTCTTGACACCGCTCGACCGCCTCCGTCGTGACCTGGCCGAGCGCAAGGTGCCGCTCGCCATGGGCACGCTGGTCTCCTTCATCGAACGCGCCGCCGATCTCTTGGCACCCATCGACGGCCTGCACTGGAAGCAGCTCTTGGCCGGCCACTGGATGGCTACCGACGGCACCGGGCTGAAGGTGCTGGTGCCGAAGCTCCCCGAGGCCCACGACGGCTATATCGAGCTGTATCGCAACCGCGACGTCGCGGTCTTTCAGTACGAGCCCGACAAGGGCGGCGAGAGCGTCGTGTCCAAGCTCGCGTCATTCCGCGGCACGCTGACCGCCGACGCCGAGCATCGCTTCAACGCGGTGTACGAGAGCGGCCGCGTTGTCGAGGCTGGATGCAACGCCCACGGCCGCCGCAAGTTCAGTGACGCCGAGGCGACCCAGCCCAAGCTCGCTGTCGAGGGCGGGGCGTTCCTCGGCGCCATGTACGGCGAGGAGGAGAAGGCGCGGGCGCTCGGGCTCACCGGCGACGTCCTGCGCGAGCACCGCCAGCAGCACCTCCGCCCCATCGCCGATGACTTCGACAAGTGGCTCGCCGCGGTGCAGCCAGCGCTCCTGCCGAGCGAGCCGTTGATGGCGGGCGTGCGCTACTACCGCACCCACCGCGACGCTCTGTACCGCTTCATCGACGACCCCGACGTACCCATCGACAACTCCCCGACGGAGCGGGAGTTCCAGAACGTGGCCAAGCTGCGCTTGAACATGCTCTTCGCCGGCAGCAGCGAGGGGGCCCACCGCGCCTGCGTGCTGCTCGGCATCGTCGCCTCCTGCCGCGCCGTCGGCGTGCCCGTGCAGGCGTACCTGGCCTGGGCCTTCGAGCGCCTCGGCACCCACAAGGACACCTTCAACCTGCCCTTGGAAGAGCTGACGCCCGCGGCCTTCCGTCGAGTGGCGACGTAGGCTCACACGCCTTCGCGCACATCGTGCCGTCTGCCGGCGCGGGCGTCATCCCGGTGTCGCTGATCGGTCACCGTGCAACGGAGCGTGTCGGCTACGCTGGGCCGGCGCGGGCGGCGTCGGCCCCACCAACCAAGTCGAATTCCGCGCGCTCCCTCCTCGGCGCGCCCTGTGACGCGCGCACGCACAGCGGCCGAGGAGATCGCCGCGCGGGATCGACTTGTTCGGCACGGAGGTCGAACCATGCGCACCCGAGCCCGCGCCGAACAGCAGCACGAGGAACGAACCCAGCCCCGCGAGCAGGAGGAGAGGAGCCGCGTCCGCGTCCCCAAGATCCAGTACCGCTTCATCCGGCAGCTCGAGCAGGAGGGTGTCGCCGGCCAGGAGCGCGTGGGCGCGCTCGCCATGGCCGACAAGATCAAGCGCTACCCACTCGAGGCCAAGCACGTCATGGGCTCCTGGGAGCGCTTCACCAAGCGCGCCATCGAGGACTTCAAGGCGAACAAGGGCGACGCCGCCGAGCGCGACCGCACGCACGCGGCCTACGCCGTGGTCTTCTCCGCCATGCGCGAGGGCTCGCCCGCGCAGAGCATCGGCGAGCTCAAGCAGCGCATCGAGGGTCTTTGCGCGCAGCGTCCTCCGGCGCCTCAGCCGGAGGAACGCGGCCAGGGGCGAGCGCCCGCGCCGCGGCAGCGGAGCTTCGCCGAGGTCGCCCGCGAGGAGGAGCGCCCGCCCGTCGAGCGGCAGGCGGAGGCGGCGCTCGCGAACCTGCGCGGCCTCTCGCCCGCGCTGCGCGCGTCCGTCGAGGCCTCGGCCCGCGAGCTGATCCTCGAGGGTCACCACACCCAGTCCTCCGCGAGGGACGCCCTCCCCGACGCCGTGCGCGAGCTTCAAGCAGACCCGGGCGAGCGCAACACCGTGCACACGCTCACGCTCGCGCTCATCGCCAAGGCGCCGGAGCACCGCGGGCTCCTGCGTGAGCTCGGCGCGCTTCCTCGCGAGCAGGCGAGGGCCATCGAGGTCGAGGGGCGTGCGCGCCTCGAGCGCTACCCGCCGCTCGAGACCGGCCTTGCCGACGTGCGCCGGGACGCGGTGGAGGCGGCGGTGAAGAGCGTCGTCGACACCACGGCGCAAGCGCGCCGCGAGGCCATCGTGCTCGCGCACGCGCGCGAGGAGCTCGAGGCCGTCGCCGATCCGAAGCGCCTGCAGTGGCAGAGCGTCGGCCAGGAGCTGGCGCGAGAGCTGGCGTGACGCGCGCGCGCGCTTGCACCACCTCGGTCGCGCTGGCGCTCACGCTCGTGGTGAGCGGCGGCGGCGCTGCGGCGGCATGCGATGGCGCGCCGCGCGCGGCGGGCGCGTCCCCGCCCGCGCTCGCCGTGCCGGCGTCGGTCGAGGGGCGCGGTCTCGCATGGCCAGACCCCGCGCCGGTGAGCAAGAGCGCGCGTCGCGTCGAGCTGGTCGTGGGCGGCGACGGGCTCGAGCGCTCGCTCGCTCGCGCAGGTCTACCGCGTGACGTCCTCGACCAGCTCGACGCAGCGCTCATCGGCCGCCTCGACCTGTTCGCCCACGCGGGCCCAGGTGCCGCGCTCACGCTCTGGACCGTCGACGGCGCGCTCGTCGCTGCACGGGTGGCGCCGCCGCGCCGCGCGGCCACCATGGCGGCGCGCTACCAGGGCGCGGGCGCGCCGCCGGGCTTCTACGACCAGCACGGCCGCGCGCTCCACGGTCAGCTGCTCGCGCGCCCGGTGGCGCTCGGGCGCATCACCTCGCGCTTCGGCGATCGCTTCGACGCGCTCGCCGGCCATGCCGCGCGGCATCACGGCGTCGACTACGGCGTCCCGGTTGGCACGCCGGTAGTGGCGGTCGCGCGCGGGCGCGTGCAGGTCGTCGGCGAGGGGGCGCGCGCCGGCAGGTACGTCAAGCTCGCGCACGAAAACGGCTACCAGTCGTCCTACCTGCACCTCGACGCGCGCGCGCCCGGCCTCGAGGTCGGCGCGCTCGTCGAGCAGGGGCAGGTGATCGCCGCGAGCGGCGACACCGGCCGCACCACCGGGCCGCACCTGCACTACGAGCTGAGGGTCGCGGGCCTGCCCGTCGATCCGCTCGCGACGCTGCCGTCGCCCGAGGCGGCGCTTGGTCCGCGCGCGAGGAGGGAGCACCTCGCGCTTATTCGATCCCTGGAGGAGACCCGATGATGGAAGAGCCCACGAGCAAGATCACCATCCCCGAGCTCGCGCGCGAGCTGCTGCACCTGCCCTTCGATCAGGTGGTGCCGTCCCAGACCAACCCGCGCCTCAACCTCGACCGCGAGCCCTTCGAGGAGCTGAAGAAGAGCATCTTCGCGAACGGCCTGTTGCAGCCCGTGGTGGTGCGGCCGAAGGGCGACGTCTACGAGATCATCGGCGGCCACCGGCGCTTCGCGGCGCTCAAGGAGCTCGCGAAGGAGCACCCCACGGACCGCCGCTTCACGCGCATCGCGGTGGTGGTGGTCTCGGCCACCGACGCCATGGTGCCGGTGCTGCAGCTCGCGGAGAACCTGAACCGCAGCGACCTGACGCCCGTCGAGGTCGCCGATGGCGTGGCGCGCGCCGTCGCGTCCGGCGTCGACCCGCAACAGCTCGCCGACAGCCTCGGCTGGAGCCGGCGCACGCTCAACCGCTGCTTGCAGCTCGCGGAGGCGCCCGCGTGGCTGCGCGAGTATGCGCGCGAGGTGCGCGTGCAGCGCAGGCGGCTCGACGCCGCGGGCAAGACCGTGGTCGACGCGAGCACCAAGCGCGCCGTCCTCGACACCGAGCGCTACCCGGGCTTGCCGGCGACGTACCTGAACGAGCTGTTGATGCTCTACCACGTGCTCAAGGACGCCGACGCCATCACGCTCGAGGACCGCGGCGGCGACGGCTTCCGCGCGCAGGCCGAGCGGACCACGCGGCGGCTCGCGATGGCGTGCGCGGTCAGCGGGTGGACGCTCACGCGCCTGCGCGCGGAGGTGAAGCGCGCGAAGGATCCCGCGCCGCACAAGGGCGGCGCGCCGCGCGCGATGGCGGCGCCGGTGGTGGTGACGAGCGAGCGCTGCGTCGTGGACCTGCGCCGGGCTCAGGAGCTGAGCGCGCCGGAGCGCGCCGCGCTCGCAGCGACGCTCACCGAGGCGCTCGCGAGGTGTCGCTTCAAGAGCGTGCTCATCACGCCCTGAGCCCGCGCCGACGAGGTGCAGCGCAGCTTCAGCACCCGAAATCGGCCACCGGTGGCCAGCCTATGTAAGCCGCTTCGATGTCACCATGGGTGGGGTGCATAGGTGACATGTTCAAGTGAGGCATGTGCCCGAGAAGCCAATCGAAAAGCATAGGTGACATGGTGCCAGTGACCTCCGGCCTCAGCGCCAGAAAGGCGCCAAGGCCGCCGGCACGCTCTCGCGTGTCGCGCTCACGCGCGACGGGCCGGCACGCTCTGGCGGGGTACGCAGGGGCGCCCTCGCCAATCGCTCGCCGCACGCGCAGGGCGCGTGTCGCTATCGCGACGGGCGGCGGGAGGTCACTGGCGATTGAGCAGGGATCGTCATTCAGGCACCGCGCCAGGCGCATCAGCTCGTCGCAGCGGCGGGACATGTCGCTTCGCTGCGAACCACACCGTCACCGCTGCCATCTCCCGATCCAAGCGCGGCGGCGCGAGGAATATCGCGCATCAAGGTGGATCCGATCCTGATCGCCGGCCAGAGTACGTGGCGTGCAGACGCGGCGCGGGCGCGTCCGGAAGCGCTGGCGAGCCAAACAACACCCCGCTTCATCCGTAATCGGTTAGCGGCGTGACGTCGAGGTCGCGCGTGGTGTCGTCGGCGTAGCTGGCGGGAATTGCAGTGAGCCAGGGTCCCTGATCGGATCGGGTTGCGACACTCCAACCCCACCAAGGCCTCATGGCTCGACGACAACCTATCGAGATCGCCAAGACCCTCAAGCACCTTCTGCCCAAGAGGCGCGTCACGGCCTTGGCCAAGGAGGTCGGGGCCACGCAGTGGGAGCGGAAGGTCGGCTCGGCGGCGTTCGTCTTGTCGCTCATCCGCGCCTTCGGGGTCGGCAACCTGCGCCCGCTCGCCAGCCTCCGACGGGCGTTCGAGCACGCCACCGGCACCACGGTCGTGCCCTCGTCCTTCTACGACCGCTTCGGCCCGCGCCTCGTGAAGCTCCTGAGGGCGCTCCTGAACGACGTCATCGGCAGGGGTTGAACCTGACCCGCATTCGTGGACAGGCCGCTCGGCTCATCCGTGCGGCTCTCTCATAGTCTGCCGGGCTCTCGTGGCCCGGAGGCACGATGAACTTCGCCAAGCTCCAGCACTCCTTTGCAGCCACCGCCGAAAAGACCGGTCTTCTTGGAACGCTCTTCTGGTGGGATCTCGGCAATGACCGAGTCGACCACGGAAAACTCCTCGAGCACGCCCAGGCCGCCGGCCTCGAGCCGGCCCTCCTGCCAAGCCCCGTGAAGCCCGCCGCCGCCTTCCGGCGCGCATGGCGCTCGGCCGCCCACAGGCTCGAGAGCGACCTGCTTTTGCGCCAGATCGTCGAGACGCCCGACCAGCTGGTCGTCGGCGTGGTGAAGGAGAAGTCCGACGTCACGAACCTCGGTCTCCGCTACGAGGTCCTCGCGCGCGCGAGCTTCGACAAGATGACCTGCGGCCTGTCCATCCTCGAGAAGCACCCCGTCATCGACGCGCTCCCCGTGCTCTTTCAGCACTACCCGGCCATCACCACCGAGGACATCCGGGCGATGGTGCTCGCCTTCGTGAAGAAGTCGGGCCTCTTCATCCGCCACGCCGGCGGCGTCTACTTCATCCCGCCGCGCCTCTCGCAGACGCTCGGGGCGCTCACCGAGGTGCTCCGTTGCATCGGCCCGAACACCGTTTGGAGCTAGCCCATCGCCGACCTCGGCGACGCCGGCGACACCCTCGCCGCGCTCGCCAAGGAGACGCTCGATGCCGAGATCTCGACCGTCGAAGCCGAGCTTGCCGCCTTCGATGCCCGTGACATCGAGGTCCGCTCGAGCACCCTCGAGCGGCGCCTCGAGAAGTTCGAGCACCTGCGCGCGCGCACGAGCCTCATGGCCGGTGCGCTCTCCTTCCGTGCCGACGCGCTGCTCGAGAAGCTCACGCTCCTCGAGAGTGACGTGAAGCGGAAGCTGTTCGGACTCCCTGCCCCCGGGCCGACCCCCACCGCGGTGGCACCGGAGCTCGAGGAGCCCTACGACGCCGACGTTGGTTTCTGACCGCTGGTCCTTCGCTTGGCGCCCCTCACTCCCCGTGAAGGGCCTGCCGAGCCCAAGGCCCCGCGAAGGAGGCGACCATGACGACGGAGACCACCACCACCAAGAAGCTCCCGACCCACGACCCCAGGTGGATCCGATCCTGAGCAGCACGTCGTGCAGGCGTGACCGCGGGGAGGCGGTCGATTGGGCTTGAGCACTCGACGCGCGAGGATCAGGCTCATCGGCGAGGTGATCATGCCGCAGCCGGAGAAGCCGAGGAAGGCGCGCCGCGCCACGACAAAACGCACGCCCTCACGCGACGCCACCGCGCACAGCTCAAACGGCAATTTCGGGCGAAGGGAGATTTGCTCGTGCCGATGGATGCCAGCCTTCAATATTGTGGGAGAACGAAGCCTCGCTCCTCGAGGAAGTCCTTCAGCATTCGAAGAGCATTCTCGCCTGGAGTGATGCCAAAGAACAGGGAGTAGTCGATGTCATTTGCCCTCGCGTAGCTCACAACCGCCCGATCGTGTCGACGAATCTCGTCACGATCGCGCAACACGACAAGAGTACCGTGGGGACCAAGCGTCGGGAAGAAGGCGAGCGCCTCCAGCGGAGTGCCACCAGGCTCAAGGATCAGGTACGGAACGACCGCCGGTACCTGCAGCACCTCGACAGCGCCGCGCATGGCCTCAACAGCTGCCTCTGGGAGAAAGCTCAATTCTGTCATGGCGTCGTCCCTAGTCCACATCGCCTTCGGGTGGGTCTGTGGTCTCAATAGTGCCCCGACGTCCGTTCGGCAGGAAGTAGTTGAAGTGCGGGTTGGTATGCGGCGAAACCCCTCCTGCCGGATGTCCCGGATCGTGTCGGTAGCCATCGGGTGAAATGCCAACCTCATCGAAGAGATCAATCACTTCTGATGGCGTTGGGATGATCGGTCTGCCGTCTGGACCGATAGGGATTTCGACATCGCCACCGCCTTCGATCCTCTTCCGCCAGTCGCGCCAGGCAGCATCGCCGCGCCAGCCGATCCCGCCAACGCCGCGCTGTGGAGCGGCAACCACTCCGTCGTGGGGAATGAGAAAGGGGATTAGAATTAGCAGGCCTACAGTAGCCCCCATGCTGACGAGCGTCCCGCGCCCGAGAAACAACGCTGGTGGCGGAACGCCCTCAGGTATCGGCGGCCCCCGTGGACCGACTGGTTCTACGAACGGCCCCTGAAACGGCGCCCCAGGAGCACGGATCCCGGGCGGCTCCCCGCCAGGCGGGATCATCGGCGGGCCGGTGCCGCCCGGGGAGGTACCGGGCGCAGCTACGCCGCCGACGACGGCAGGTCGGTCTGAGGCATCCTCATTGCGCCTGCGCTCCCGCTCGAGGGCTTCCTCTGCTTCGCGGTCCCGTCGCTCTTGCTGATGCAACTGGCATGTCGCGTCACAGCCGGTCGCAGGAGGCGACACAGGAGCAGCAGCTGGCGTCGGCGCCGGTTTCGGCTTGCAAGCCTCCGGAGGATTGGGAAGATCGCAATCACCATCAGGCATGGGGTCGTCACCGACGACGGTGAGCCCCCACGGATCCCGCAGGTTGATGGGGTCACCTGCGGCGTAGGCAAACAAGCTCTCCGAGTCGACGTTGCCGAGCGGGTCACGGGTGAGAAACCCGCGCAGGTGCGGCGCGTACACGCGGTTTCGCATGTCGACGAGCTTGGTGCCGGCGTGGCTCCTAGCCCCCGCGAGGCCGAAGCGCCCGAGGATTCGCGCCTGCACGGCGCACTTGCCCCTGGGCCCGGACACGCGCCTGGTGGCGTCGCGCTCTTCGTCGCCCTCGACGCACGGTTCGCCGGGGCGCAACGCCATGGTGCGCTCGCCCCACGCATCGAGCTGCTGCTCCTCGCTGATCCGGCCGCCGCCGATGAGCGCCGCCGCGACGACATCGCCGCGCGCGTTGGTGCGCAGCGCAAACGTGCCGTCTGCCGTGCTCGCTACCAAGGGCGTGTCGATGCCCTGAGCGTGGGTGACCGCCAGTAGAACCGCTCCCGTCTGCCGGTCGCTCTCCTCGATGACGTTGGCGCCGTCATACTCGAGCACCGCGTCCTCGACGTGCCCGCCGCGCATCTGCCGTCGCTCCAGGCGCCGCCGCCCAAGCCCGTCGTAGGCGATGAGCAACTCCTCTTGGGGCCCGCGCTTCACCTGCACCAGGCGATCGAGCGCGTCGAACACGTAGGTGAGCTCGCCGTCTTTCCGGATCCTATCGAACGCGTCGCGGTTGATTGCCTCACCGTTCACCACGTCGGGCGGGACGCCGCCCGCGCCGGTAGCGAAGCTCGCCGTGAACTCCCGGAGGTGCTCGTCCCTGGTAGCGCGCTCGAGCCCGTCCGCGTCGTTTAACGCGGTGGTAACTCGGTTCGCCACCGGCGCGAGCGTGGCCGCCCCCGCGTCCTCGGCCGCGAGCGCCGCCGGCACCTGCGAGAGGAAGCCCGCCGTCGACGGCAGGTTCTGCACCTGCAGCACCTGCTCCTTGAGCCGCCCCAGATCGTCGTAGCGGTACCCGCGCACGGTGGCGGCCAGCATGGGGCCAAAGCGCAGCTCGGCCGTGATCTTGCCGGTCGGTCCGCGCAACACGGCGTCGCCCGAGACCACCGGTTGGCCCTTCACCGCCAGCCCGGTCTCGCGCACGAAGCCAAAGGCATCGCGCGTCCGCGTGAGCGACCAGCTCTCCTCGCCGGTCACGGTAGCTCCTACCCACAGTCCGCCCTGGTGCTCGAGGCCGACCGAGATCGCGCCGAGCCCGTTGCGCTCGATCGTTTCGAGCGTGCCTCGGTCCGAGTAGCCGAAGGCCAACTCCGAGCCGCTCAGGGTATCGAGCGTGTGCGGTCCCAGCAGGTCGTCAGCGAAGCCCCGCTGAACGTCGCCGATGTCCCTGCCCGGCGCGATAGTCGTGTCGGTGCTCGTGTCACGGACGACGCGTCCGAGCGCATCGTAGGTGATGGCCGAGGTCAAGGTCGGACGCGTGCCGGCGAGCTCGGCGCCGCCGTCCCCTGGCAGCAAGGTGTTGTGGTCGACCGCCTCCACCACGCGCAACAGCCCGTCTCTGCGGAAGGACTTGACGATAGCGCCATCGACCTGCAGCGCGCGCGGCCGCGCGTGGTTGTCCTGGTAATCGAGTGTCAGCCGGCGTTCGCCGGTGCGGCCCTGCCGCCGCTCCACGAGCCGCCCGGCTCCGTCAAAGCCGAAGTGCTGCACATAGGCGCCGGAGCTCTTCGACAGCATCCGGCCCATGGCGTCGTACTCTGAGCTGGTCTCGGGCGCATCGCGCGCAGGTCGCTCCACGCGCACCCGCCCGGCGCGGTCGAGGACGTACTCGGTCTCGCGATCACCGCCACCCGGCCCGCTCTCACGCACACCCGTGACGCGCCCGGCTTCGTCGTAGCTCATCTCCAGGGCACGGCTGGCGGCATCCAGCGTGGCGCGCAGCCGCCCCAGCTCGTCATACGAGTAGCTCGAAAGACGTTCGACGCCATCGCCGCTGTCAACGAGCGACCGCTCGACCAAGAGGCCACGCCCGTCAAACCATGAGGTCTCTCGCGCCGTCATGCCGGCACCGACGCCGTTATCGTCGAGCGGGGTGCGCGTGATGGTTCGTCGGCGGGCCGCCGGATCGACGTCGATCGTCAAAGATTGTTGGCGACCGTCGATGAAGCGAAGGCCAAACCCGTCGTAGCCGGCCATCGTCACATGAGGGATCCCCTCGGCTTGGTGGGAGACCGGTCGAAGCGCGCTGTCGTAGCCAAGCTCCTCCGTAGCGAAGTCGTCACCCGTCACCATCCCGTCCGGGCGCAGCGGCAGCGACGGTGGCAAGCCCGCCGCCGCCCGGTGGATGAAGCGCGCGGCGCCAAGCTCGTTGAGCGACAGGCGGGTGACCGACAGCATGCGTCGCGCGCCGTTGCCGTCGTCGCCCTGAACGAAGCGGCCGACCTCTCGATCGAGGATGTCGAAGCGAACCCGCTCGATGGTGCCGACGTTGTCGATGAAGCCATTTTGCGAGAGCGGAGCCAGGCGCTGTACGCCGACAAGGCGGCCGAAGCCGTCGTAGCGATGGAACTGCTCGAGACTTTCGTCCGAAGCTTGTCCTGTTCCGATGGCGACCACGCGGCCGGCGACGTCGTGCTCGAAGGACCGGCGCAAGGGCGGCGTGCCGTCGATCGTGTCGTTCACCACGGCACCGGCCGCATTCCTCACCCGCAGCGTCGTGCCACCCTCGGCGCCGACCACGCCAACATCCCGATCCTCCCGGTCGACGAGCGCCACCGAGGACACCCCGGCGAAGGGAGGCGCCGCGATGGTGCCGCCAGCGCGGGCCTCGGTGTTGACCGACACCGCGTAGTCGAGGAGCCCCTCGCATCCGCCGCTCCCCAGCTCCACGCACTCGCCGAGCTGTGCTCCCTGCAAGCCCCACGCGAGGTGCCGGATGCGCGGTGCCGTGTCGCTGCCGGGCTCCGCCAGCTCCTCTTCGAGGACGAGCTGCCCGCGGCCATCGTGCAAGTATCGCGCGTGGCGCGCGCCCGGCCCGACGATCTCGGCGATCGACCCGACCGCGTCGCGGATGGTCACCTCGGTGGTCTCGTCGTCGTCATTCAGTCGGCGCAGCCGCACGCCGCCGAGGCGGTCGTAGGCCACGAACACGCGAACCCGATCGGACGCGCCCCACGTGTCAGGCTCGCGCAGCCGCGTGGTCGTCGCCAACGGACCGTGCGGATCCGAGCATGGCACCACTGCGCTCAGCTCGCCTCGCTCCGCGTGATCGAGGTCCGGGTAGTAGACGTAGTGAGTGAAATCGAAGTCCGCGCCGAGATCACTCACGTCGGCGATGCTGCTCTCGCGCACCACCCGGCCGGAGTGGTTTCGCTGCCACCGCGTGCCGACGTCGCCGTGTCTGCCGCCGCCGAGGTCGACACCGCGGACGGCCTCGAGCACGAGGCCGCCCGACGTCTCGGCGAGCGACCCATCGCCGTCATAGTCAGCGCCCACAAAGACCTCGGCGGACACCGTCGCCCCGGTGCGCGCCGCGGCGCGCGCGACGAGCTCGTCGGCCAGGCGGCTGTTCGCCGGCAGCTGCTGATAGTCGTACCGGCGCAGCGTGGTGACGCCGTCCGGTCCGGTGGCCGACACCACCTGCTGATACAGGGGCTCGTAGGCAAACACCCACCGCCGGTCGGTCGCAACGCGCGCGACGCCATGTTCGTCCTCGACGACCGGTGGCTCCAGGTGGACCGCGTACCCCGAGCAGACCGGATCGTTGGCCCGAACCAGATCCTGCGGTGCGCGCTCCGTGATGGAGGCGACCTCATCGCGCACGAGGGCGAGGCCGGCGTCGAAGTTCGGCCCGTCGCCACTATCGACCCCGACCACGTGGTCGTCGTCATCATCGTCCGCCGCCCAGACCACTTCGGTCGACGAGCAATCGGGGCGGATCTCCTCGACGACGTTGCCGTCGGCGTTCACCCGCCGCCGCGTGATGGCCAGGCCGCCGCCGGAGGGCGACGGCCCCGCCTCCACCAGCACGTGTCCCTGGTAGTTCAGGCCGTAGATCCGCGAGCTGCCCTCGCGGTCCTTCACCTCTGCGAAGCGACACGCCAAGTTCAAATCAGCCTCGAGCTGCTCGCGGCGCGTGCCCGCCTGCTCGTCGGTGCCGGGGAGCTCGATGAGATCGTGCGCATAGAGGTCCCGCGCGTGACGCCCTGCGATCGCCGCGCAGTTGTACGTTGTGCGCGCCAAGCTGCGCGTCCGCCAGTCGGTGCGCGGCCCCGCTGGGTCGTGAAGCCTGAACAGCGGCAAGGTGTCCGCGTTCAAGCTCTGACAGATTCCCGGCGTCGAGCTCCCTTCATCCTCGAGCGGCACATGCTCGGCGAGAGGTACGGCGGCCTTGACGCGCTCGTCGAGGCTCTCATCATCGACGTCCATCAGGTACGTCGCCGGCATGTTCGTCAGCCACCGGTGCACGATGGTGCCCCCGTAGCCAGGCTCGCGCACCGGCCTGGGCGCTGCTCGCAGGGCGGGAAGGGCGCCGTAGCGCTGCTCCATCGCGCGATCGAAGGAGGGCAAGAGCGGGTTGGCGCCGTAGCGCGTCTCGATCTCGATCTCGCCCGCGCGTCGAATGCGCACGATGTTGTCGGCGACGTGCTGCTGCAGGATCCGCCACAAGGACGCCGTCCCCGCCACGCCGATGCCGGTCGCGCCCTCGAGGATGGCGGGTTGCCCGCACGCGTTGTCGATGTCAGCCGGCGGGAAGACCAGACCGCGCTGGCACGCCACCAGCCGGCTCGCATAGTCCAAGAGCGCGGCGTCGACGGCTATGCCGAGCTCCGAATCCGGCAAAACGTCACCGTTTTCGGAGACGGAGAACGCGAGCGCCCCTCCTGCCGCCAGGAGGTCGTGCGCATACTCGTACTCCACCACGATCGGCTCGGCGGCTGCGAGCCCGTCGGCGAGGCCGTAGCGCGTCACCCGCGACAGGTACGCGTCGTTGGTTTCTGGCACCGTGACGTAGTCGTACTCCACGAGCACATGTCGTTCGCCGGTCTCCCGGTCTACATAGGCGAGCGTGTGCAAGCGCTGGCGTCGCTCGCGCCTCGCGCGCTTGTCCTCGTCACTGTCGAAGTACGTTCGGTAGCCAAGCTCGAGCTCGCGCCCGTAGCTGTCCTCGATGCCGACCAGCACCATCTGATTGAGCCGGTTGACGTGGCGAGTGAAACCGGCAGCCAGGCTCCGCTCGCTCAACGGGATTAGGCCCGAGGGCAGCGCCCCAGACCAGGCGCCCCCAATGACGACGTCCTTCGGGCTCCGCAGTTGGTACTTGAGCTCGACGCCGAAGCCCATCTCGTCCTTGACGCTCAAGAGCACTCCCGAGATATCGAAGGTGCGCGTGATGCCTCCCGGCTCGGTCAAAAAGTAGGTCGGTACCCCGGCGCCCTGTGCCGCCACGCTGCGCGGGATCGGGTCTTCCGGCACCGAGACGTGGACGACCCCGCGGCCCCCGGGGGCGGGCAGATAGTTGCCGGACGCGGCGTCGTACCCGAACAGCGTGGTGCCTCCGTGGCCGTCGTGGTGCAGCAGGCACGTCGCGTTGTCGTCGTCGTGTAGCGCGCGCGTGCAGAAGCCGGCGGCGCCCCTCGTGTTGTCTGGGTCCGCAACGACCTCGATGCGCTCCTCGTACCCATGGGAGAAGCCAGGGCCCAAGGCGCCGCTGCGCAGCGCCCCTGATCGATAGGCGCGCGTGAAGGTCAGGGGCACGCCACGCGACGGAAACGCCACGTCCGTCGCCTCGAAGACCATCTCGCCGGTCAGGAGTGCGACCGGATCAGCCCCTGCTCCCATGCGACGCGGATCAGCTCCCAGCCGCGATCGGAGCTCGCTGTTGGCGAGCCGCTCGAGCTCCTCAGCGCCGTCCCCCTCGGCAGGCCGCGGGGCGAAGTCCGCCCGCGGAAACGTCGCAGAAACCAGGCCGTTCGGCACCGAGCCAACGACGCACTTGTTGCCGAGGCCCTGGTCGCACAACCGGCAGCGCTGCTCGCCCGACCCCGTTACTTGACTGGGCGAGCATTGAAGGATGGTGTCGACCTTCGACTCCGGAGGGACCAGCGACGGCGGCAGCCGCAACACGTCGCATGGTCCAGGACCGGGATCGAGGCGGCACTGCATCCATGCCATGTCCGGGTCGAGGTCCGTGATCGCATCGAAGCCGGGGACGTCGCCAAGCGAGCAGCACCGCCCGAGGCCGAGCTCCGAGCACGCCGCAAACATGCAGCCGAGGTCGAGGTCGGACTCGTCGACCGCGCCGAGCAGCGTGCATTGACCATCGGTGCGGCCCTCGCAGCCGCCGGCGCAATTCCTCACCCATGCGGTGAAGCCATCGCCGCCGCCGAGCTGCTCGCACAGCCGTGCATCGACGATCGAATCGGCGATGCACTCAAGCCCGCCAGGGACCTGTGGTCCGCCGCCGCTCGGCTCGGTGCACAGCTCGAGGCCGCCAGCGATCAGGCACGAGCGGTCGCAGCTCAGGGTCACGGGCCCTGGACCATCCAGGGGATCGGCAGGGAAGTCGGGGGCTGCCAGCTCGATCGCGCGCTCGGGCCGAAAGCGGGTCTCCGGGCACGTCATTCCCTGGGGAGAACAAGGACCAGGTCCGGGGCCGATCGGGCTGCCGTCCTCGCCGAAGCAGAAGTCCTGTTGTTGGCTGAAGCCTCCGATGCCGCACCAGGCGCACTGCCCAAGCGTCGGCGCGCCAGCGACGGGCGCCACGAACATCTCGCCAGCGCCTATCTCGACCGTGCCGAATACCGCATCGGCCATCGACGTGCGCATGCCAAGCGCCGCTCGGCCGTCGAACGGCGCGAGCCCGTCGTCGAAGAGCAAGAGCGGGCTCTCCACGCGAAACGCCTCGCGTGCGACCATGATGCGCCCGACCAAGAAGCCGTTGTCGTCGAGGAAACGAAGGCGGTCTTGGTAGATGCCAGGATCGGGTGGCGCGTCGACGCACAAGACGTCCGGGAGCGTGATGCTGCCGATTAGCCCCACCAGGTCCGGGTGCGGCATCAACGCGTACGGATCGGTCTCGACCAAGGCGAGCGGCAGCCGATCCCGGCAGTCCGTCGAGCAGAACCCAGCCTGCCCGTTCCCCGCGCCGTCGTCGCACACCTCGCCGGGGTCGAGCGCCCCGTCGCCGCAGGCGAGCGAGACGCAGTCGACCGTGCGATGAACCAGAACCTCCGGCAGGGCGGTCACGGTGCTCACGCCGCAGGTGTAGCCAGGCTCGAGCGAGCAGCCAGACGAGCAGCCGTCGGCGTCTTCCAGATTCCAATCGTCACACGCTTCGCTTTCGTTGATCGCGCCGTCGCCACAGCCTCGCGGCTCGCAGCGCGTGTAGGACGGGGGCGCGTCCTGCGGCGCGGTGCTCACGACGTCGAAACACGTGAAGCCATCCTCCAGCAGGCAGCTCGCGTTGCATCCGTCGCCGTCGGACACGTTGCCGTCGTCGCACTGCTCGCCGGCAACATGCCGGCGATCGCCGCACCCCTCCGACCTAGCGCAGACCGAGACGCGCAGCGCGGTGCAGCCGTCGTATCCGCAGGGGATGAAAACGGCGTCGCAGGACCACCCGGGCTCGACCTCGCACGTCGTGCCGCAGCCATCACCGCCGGCGACGTTGCCGTCGTCGCAGGCTTCGTCCTCGGCAAGCACGCCGTCCCCACACCCGGGGCTGGTGCACAGCGACAGCTGCCCGACGGCACCGACGCACGTGAACCCTTCCTCGATCGTGCACGTCGCGGAGCACCCGTCGCCGGACGCAAGGTCCCCGTCGTCGCACTGCTCGGACTCGTCGCGTACCGCGTCACCGCATCCTGCGGGGTTGGCGGAACAGATCGAATTGACCAGGCCGCCCTCGATGACGATGGACGTGCAGCTGAAGCCCGGCTCCACATCGCACTGGGCGCTGCAGCCATCTCCGCCCACGAGGTTGCCGTCGTCGCACTCCTCGGAGAACCCAACCTGTGAATCGCCGCAGACAGGGCCCCTCGAGATGCTTGCGACCAGACCCTCGAGCAAGCAGCCCGCGCTACATCCGTCGCCGTCCGTAGTGTTGCCGTCGTCGCACTCCTCCCCGTTCATACGCCGGCCGTCGCCGCACACGACGCCTGGCTCGAGGCTCAAGGGCATCGCGCTCGTGCTCGCAGCGTCGTGGACCTCGTCGTCGGGCGCGCAGCCAACCAGGATCGCCACGGACACCAACGAGGCAAGGCGCTTCATGGCTCCTCCGAGACCGATCGCAACACCGTGTCGAAGTCCGCGATCGACGTGAACGGGCTGACGCCCGCGTCTTCCTCGCGCATTCCACCAGTGACCGTGATCAGGTTGCTGTGCAGGTTCACCGCCACGTCGCTGATGGCCATGTTCTTGTCGCCGAGACGCCGCGAGGTAACGTTGTCGTCGTTGTCGAAGGTCAGGTGGCGTACCTCGGCGGGCACGGGGAAGATCTGCGTGGCGCTGATGCAGATCACGTCGACGCCGCGCTGCACGCACCGTGCTTCGACCGACGGAATCGATGCGACCGGCGTCCAGACGTTGAGGAAAGTGCCCGGCGACACCCGCGAGCTCCAGATGATGTTCTCGGTGAACTCCATCTCCTCTCCGCCGACGAGGTAGATGACGCCCGCGCGTTGCACGATGGTGGGGAAGCGATGCGCGCTTGGCATCGTGCCGACCTCGACCCAGTCGTTTGGGCGATAAGCGCCGTCGAGGATTGCCTTCTCGATCGAGAGCTCACCGACGAAGTTGTCGCCGTCACCGCCGAAGACGTAGAGCTGCCCACCCATGTATGCGAGACCGGCCAGGTGGCGACCGTGGTTGAGCGGCGGCCGCTCCACCCAGCCGAGCGGCATCATCCCTGTGGCGATCGCTGCGAAGACGCGGTTCGACACCAGGCCGGTATTCCGATCGACGCCCCCGACGGCGACGATGGAAGTCCCCTGAATTGAGATCAGCGCCGGGCCGCTGATGTCCGGGCTCGGCGGGTTGAACCAAGTCCAATAGTCGAGCTCGCTGCCGTCCGTGGTTGGGAGCGCCGCGTACAGCTTGGGCTCGACCGTAGGGTCGTCGCCGGCGACGTAGATCAGGATCCCGTCGTCCGCCGCATCGGACATCGGCATGGCGGCGAAAAGCTGCTGGTCCGAGAAGCTCCACGCCGAGCACTTGCCCGTGACAATGCTGTAGGTGAACCCCGGCGAGCAGCTCCCCGCGTCGACACAGGCACCATCGCCGCCCTGTCGGTGACTTGGCGGGCAGCCGCCTTCACCTTCGCCCTCTCCTTCGCCCTCTCCTTCGCCCTCTCCTTCGCCCTCTCCTTCACCCTCCCCCTCTCCTTCGCCCTCTCCTTCACCCTCCCCCTCTCCTTCTCCTTCTCCTTCTCCTTCTCCTTCTCCTTCTCCTTCTCCTTCTCCTTCTCCTTCTCCTTCTCCTTCTCCTTCTCCTTCTCCTTCTCCTTCCTTCTCCTTCTCCTTCTCCTTCTCCTTCTCCTTCTCCTTCTCCTTCTCCTTCTCCTTCTCCTTCTCCTTCTCCTTCCTGCGGCTCACCGGCATCAGCGCCGGCGACGCCCTCATCGACGCACGCGCTCGCTGCGGAAATGAGGAGCAAGATTGCGAGATCCCCCCGGATCGTCATGGCCGTCAATCACAACACGAGGGTCGGACCGCTTGCTAGGTTGTCACACGCTGAGACATGTGCGCGCGCGTGCTACTTGTGCCGCGCCGCACCGCCGCCAGCCTCGCATTCGTGCATTCTCGGTGGGTGGGGCTCAGCGTCCGTGTTGCCTCCGCGTGCGCCGAACCACACGCTGCAGCTGGTCCTTGAGCGCGACCAGTTCGTCGGCCGAATAGAGCTCGTGCCGCCCGCACTCGATCGCCCACCTCCCAGCCGCTTGTCGTGTCCCGCGTATCACTGAGCGCTCGGCCGGTCGACTCAAGCCGAGTGCTCCTCCCCAGGCGCCGCGGCGCGCAGGCCTCGGCGCGGCGGGGCGATGCGGCAAGGGCAAACATTTCAGCTCGTTGGCCATGGCGCACAGCACCTGCGTCAGCAGCGACCTGAGCTTGTCGCGAGCGTGGCGGCGCGCCAACGCCGCCCCGGGGGGCACAGAGCCAATCTCCCCCTCCGCCGCTGCTCGGCGCCCCACCGCCTCCGGTGATGGGACGCCGAGCGACGCGCCCCTCGGAGGAGCACATGACCACCACGATCAAGAAGCTGCCCACCCACGAGCTGTTCGACGTTCAGGAGCGCGAGGGCCAGCGCGCCTACTGGAACAAGGTGGGCGCGGCCTTCGAGAACAAGGACCACAGCCACAGCCTGCTCATCTACCGGCCGGGCCTGCCGGAGCCGAGGCGCTTGCAGCTGCGCCGCATCGACCGCGAGCGCCGCCCGATCCGCGACGGTGCCGAGCCGAAGAGGTTCCCCACCCACGAGCTGTTCGCGGTCACCGAGGTCGAGGGCGGCCCGAACGACTGGAAGCGCGTCGGCGTCGCCTTCACCAACAAGGACGACTCGCTGAGCCTCATCCTCGACGACGGCGTCCGTGAAGGGCCGAAGGCGCGCTTCCAGATGCGCGCTCGCCGCGACGTCCAGCCATCCGAGCCAAGCCCCGAGCCGCAGAGCGCCGCGCCTCGGGCGGTGGTGAGGAAGCGCCAAGCGGCTTGAACCGCGTCGCGCTCCTCCGGGGGCGGCGCGCGAGCGGTCGCCCTGGTCGGCGTCGGCAACGGTCGCGCCAGGACGCTGCGCTCCTCGCACGCGAGGCCTGGCACGCCCGTCGCCTCGCCTCGGGCGGGCGCCTCGCTCGCTCGCGCGCGTCGTGCCGGCGGGCCCCTCGGTCGACCTCGAGAGGGGCCCACCAACCGACGCCCCTCCCGGAGGAAGCGTGACCGACAACAAGCTGCCCATCGCCATCAAGCACCGCCTGGCCACCATCAAGGACGAGCTCGAGCTGTACGGATGGCGCCCTGACCAGACGACCCGCTACATGCGCGACGCCCTCAAGGCGTTGGCGCCCGACCAGGTGGTGAAGCTCTTCGCCGAGATGCTTGCGGAGGAGCGCAGCTACTACGAGCGGCACGCGCCGCTCGCCGACGACCAGCTCGACCATACGCTCGTCGCGGCCTGAGCCCGACCGCGCGCCGCCCGGCGTCGAGGGCGCGCCGGGCGGCGCGCGGAGGGGTCATGGCCGAGCGCAGGACGAACATCGACGTCGAGGAGCTGGCGCGGCGCCCGATCGTGCGCGCCTTCATGGAGCGCCAGCTCATCGAGCTCCCGGATCCGGCCACCGGCTACGTCTTCCCCGCGGCGCTCGCCGCGCGCGCCGCGGCCGCCTTCGAGCTCTTCTACGAGGACGGCGTCACCATGGCGCGCGCGCTCATGCAGGTCGCAGAGCAGGTCATCACCACGGCGCACGCCCGCCCCATTACCGCGTCGATGCTGGAGCGTCTGCCTACGGCTGTTCGCTCGCGCGGGGCGGCGGCCTCGGTCGGCGCCGCTCCCGGCGCGACGGAGGAATGATGAACTTCGCCAAGGTACAGAGCTCGTTCGAGGCGGCCGTCAAGCAGGCCGGGCTCCTCGGCACCCTCTTCTGGTGGGATCTCGGCAACAACCGCGTCGACCACGAACGGCTCGTCGAGCGCGCCGACGCCGCAGCGCTCGATCGCTCGCTGCTGCCGCCGGCGATCAAGCCTGCGACCGGGTTCCGCCGCGCGTGGCGCGCCGCGGCGCGCCGCATCGGCGATGACCTCCTGCTCCGGGAGATCGCGGACACGCCCGATCAGATCGTCGTCGGGGTGGTCCGCGAGCAGCCGGACGTCTTGAACCTCGACCTGCGCTACCAGGTGCTCGCGCGCGCGACCTTCGACAAGAAGGCCGATGCCATCACGATCCTCGAGCAGCACCCGATCCTCGACGGCCTCGGCGCGCTCTTCGAGCACTTCTCCGCGGTCACGACCGAGGACGTGCGCGCGATGGTGCTCGCGTTCGTGAGGAGGTCGGGCCTCTCGATCCGACACGCTGGCGGCGTCTACTTCATCCCGCCCGCGCTCTCGGAGACGCTCCGTGCCCTCGGCGACCTCCTGCCGCAGATCGGGCAGAACACCGTCTGGACGCTCCCCGTCGCTGACCTCGGCGACGCCAGCGTCACGCTCGGCGCGCTCGCGCGGGACACGCTCGACGCGGAGATCACCGCCGTCGAGGCCGAGCTGGCGGCGTTCGACGCCAGGGACGTCAAGACCCGTGACAGCACCCTCCAGCGCCGCCTCAAGACGTTCGAGGAGCTGCGGGGACGAACCAACCTCATGGCCGGAGCGCTGTCGTTCCGCGCGGACGCGCTGCACGAGAAGCTCGTCGCGCTCGAGGGTGAGGTGCAGCGTCGGCTGTTCGGCGACCAGCCAGACCTCTCCCGTCCGCTTGTCGCTGCGTCAGATCACGGCGATGAGCCCGTCGGTCCATTCGACGCGGACGTCGGCTTCTGAGCGGCGCGCCCTTGTCCTCGAGCGCGGCAGCGTCATCGTCGCGGCGCTGCCTTGATCGCGGCCGCGAGCGCGCGCCGCTGGTCGTCGCCGCAGAGCTTCTTCGCGACGGCGAAGTGCTTCCCGCGATCGTGGTCCTCGAACTCGTCGACGACATCGACGACGCACGCGGCGTATTCGTCGGGCGCAGCGGTCTTGGCCAGGCACGCGAACCACGCGGGGAGGACGACGTCCCAGTCGACGCCGACCTGCCAGGCGCCGCCCTCGTCGGCGAAGAACACGATCGTGTCGTCCCCCGTGTTGATGGTCTTGAGCAGACCGAAGATGAGCTCGAAGCACGCGCGGACCTCGGCGGGCTCGCCCTTCGAGCTCGCCTTCACGATGCGACCGAGGAGCCGGAGGCAATCGGCGATGAACGACCGCGTACCGGGGGACTTCTCCATGAAGTTGCGCGAATTCACGTTGAAGTCTTCGCGGTACTCGCCGCGCCGGCTCCTCTCCTCGAACGCGCGCACATCGGCGATCAGCGTCGACCTGCCGGGCTTCTCCTCCACGTCAGGCGCGAGCTGCTTGACATCGATGTAGTCCCTGACAATGCCGGCGAGCTGTGTCGGCGACAACAACGCGATGATGTCGTCGAGGATGTAGAACACGTACTCGTCGCCGATGACGCGCAGGCGATCGCGCAGCTTCTGCTTGTCGATCACCGGCGCGCTGGCGCGCTTCTTTGCAGCACCCTTCTTGCCCGCCCGTCTCCGCGTCACCATCGCCTCACCTCCTAATGATCACGACTCGCCCGTCGGCGCCGCCCGAGCCTGCGTGTAGCCGCTCGACCTCATCGACCACGGACGACCTCCCTCAGGTGCTCCGCCATCTCCTCGCCGCGCACGCCGACGAGCCTGACATCGGCGTAGACACGCGGCCAAGGGGCGACGCGGACGCCGTCGATCACCTGCGTCATCCGGATCGTCGTGGTCGTCGGGAACGGCTTCAGGGTCAAGCGACCCCCGTCGATTAGTGTCAGCCCCGCGCGCGCTGCTACCGCGACAAGCTCCGCCTGCGTCTTGGCGTCGACGTAGATCTCCGCAGCGCCGACGTTCGTCGCGAGCGGGGCGAGCAGCGCAGCGCCTGCAGCACCCGTGGCAGCCCAGTCGAGGCCGCCGCGGGACCACCCGGCGCCCGCGTCGCGCAGCCCCGTCACGAGATCCCGCCAGCTGACGCCCACGACGAGCGAGGCCCGCGCCGGCGCCGCGTGCACCGCGGCGGTGTAGGCGTCGAGCAGCGCATCGGGGTCCACGACCCTCCGAGCAGATCCGCTGCCACGTGCCATAGCCGACACGAGGAGCTTCAGCTCCGTCAGCGTGCGGAGCGCGTTGATGCAGCTGCCGGTCGAGAGCCCCGTCGCGCGTTGCGCGGCCGCCACCGTCGCCGCGGTGCCGCACAGCAGTGCCTCCCCCACCGCCATCGCGGCGGGGGTCCAGCGCGCGACCCGCTCGGTGGCAGGCAGCGGCCGGCCGGTACGTGAGACGATGATGGTCCCAAGCGCGATCTCGGCGGCGCCGGTCTCATCGGCCCAACCGATGCCCGCCTTGCCGAGCACAGCACGCGCTCCCGACGACATCACGCGCGCGACAGCGACGTGGGGCTTCGGTGCCATGGTCAGGAGCGGGCGCACATGACGAAGCCCACCCTCGCCGACCCACACCGCGCGCACCTTGCGCGTGCCGAGCGTGAGCGTGGTCGTGCCATCACGCGTGGCCTGGTGCCGGACGTCGAGCATGGGCGGAAGGACCGCCCGGAGGGCATCGACGACCCGGCGACCTTCCCCGATCTGGGCGGACTTCACCACGATCATACCTCAGTCAAATACGATACCTCAGCACCACTGTGATGTATATAGACGCGATGAGGTATGCGCCTCTGCGCGGGACGCCCGCGCACCTTGGACGACGGAGCACGCCGGCGGCGCATGGTCGCTGGCAACCATTGTGCGCCAGGGACATGGGACACGACAGCGTGCTCGCGGTGCACGTCCCGAAGCGCACACGCTGACGCCTCGCTTCGCGCGGGCCGCACCGTCGGTGCGCGCCCCGCGCATCACGAGGTCAACCTGATGAAGGCCCAGCTCGCAATCGCCAAGACCCCCGCCCTCGGGCGGCTCCACTCCGTCCGCGCCTCGCTGCGCGCCCGCTTCCTCGAGCGCGACCAGATCGTCGACCTGCTGCTCGCTGCCGTGCTCGCTCGGCTGCACGCCTTCCTGCTCGGGCCGCCGGGGACGGGCAAGAGCGCGCTGGCGAACGCGATGGTCGCCTCCGTCGAGGGCACGACCGGCTTCACCTGGCTGATGTCGAAGTTCACGACGCCCGAGGACGTCTTCGGTCCCCTCTCCCTGCAAGCGCTGCAGCAGGGGCGCTTCGAGCGGCAGACCGCCAAGAAGCTCCCCGAGGCGCACGTGGCGCTGCTCGACGAGATCTTCAAGAGCAACAGCGCCATCCTGAACGCCTGCCTCACGCTGATGAACGAGCGCCAGTTCATGAACGGCACCGCGGTCGTCGACTGCCCGCTCATCACGCTGATCGGCGCGAGCAACGAGCTCCCCGACGGCGACGACCTCGAGGCGCTCTTCGATCGCTTCGCCCTGCGCCTGGTGGTCCCGTACATCGGCGATCCTGACAACGTCAAACGCCTGCTCGCGGAGCGCGGCTCGCCCATCCCGGCGGCGACCATGACGCTCGACGAGCTGCGCGCCTGCCAGGAGGAGGCGTCGTCGATCGAGGTGCCCGACGCGTTCCTCGACGTCATCGTCGGCGCCGTCAAGCCGAGGCTTGAGGAGCAGGGAGTGCGCGCGAGCGACCGGCGCTGGCAGCACATCATCCGCTTCCTCCAGGCGTACGCGTACCTCGACGGGCGCGACGCGGTGACGGTCGACCACTGCGACGTCCTCCCCGACCTCCTCTGGCGCGACCCGGGCCAGCGCCCGGCGATCACCGCCGCCGTCGCCGCTGCGAGCAACCCCACCGCGGCGCGCGCCGCTGAGATCGTGGACGCCGCCAAGGAGAAGGTCACGCTCCTCAGGACGCCCGAGCGCGACCCGCAGAAGCGCGCGGAGTGGCTGTCGTCTGCGAGCCTGGTCGGCGACGAGCTCGACACCATGCTCAAGGAGCTCGCCGGCCTCGGCTCGAGCAAGAAGGTGCAGGACGCGACCGCGGCCATCACCAAGCTCAAGCGCAAGATCGCCGAGCAGGTGAACGCGATGTACGCCCCCAGCGTGTAGGAGTTCTCGATGCGCGATCTCATCTACTCCGTCGACAAGTGGACCTCCTACCTGTGGAGGGGCCTGGTGCGCGACAGCGCCGTCGTGCGCGAGCACGTCGAGCGCGGGCGCGCCAAGCTCGCGACATTCCCGTCGTTCGCGCGCGAGGTGTTCGCGCGCCTGTACTCACCACCGAGGCCGTGCCCGCGCACGCGGCCCGAGGACGACTGGGCCAAGGCCCTGCATGCCGCGCTCGACGAGCTGCCGGCCTACAAGAAGCTCGCGGCGCACTGCGCGCACAACAAGGAGCTCGCGAGCGCGGCGACGGCAAACCTCCTGGAGCAGCTGGTCGAGCGGCTGCCGGAGCCGCCCTCTCCGCTCGACGACCCCGAGGAGCGCAGGAGGGAGGTCCGCGGGCTCCTCGACTTCCTCGCCGCGCTCAACGCGGACGACCCGACGCGCGCGCCGCTCGAGCGGCGGCTCGAGGAGGCGAAGGCGCGCGGACGCGACGCGGTCGCGGCCATGGCGCGCTTCACCGACGCGCTCGACCCCGACGGCCTGCGCCAGTCGCTCCGACGCAGCGTCGACGAGTGCGCCACCGACGTGGAGGAGATCACGACCTCCGCCGCCGGGCTCTCCGGGCTCGGCGGCGCACACACGTCGTCAGATGCGACGCAGGCGCTGCTCTCGAGCACCCTCAAGGACTCGGACGCGCTCCGGAGGCTCGGCATGCTCGCCGGTCGAATGCGGCGTATCGCCATGGGCAAGCGCCGGACACGCACCCGACACGCCGCCGCCGAGCTGTCGGACATCACGACCGGCAGCGACCTCGCGCGTGTGCTCCCGCACGAGCTGATGAAGCTCACCGACCCCGTGCTCTCGCTCGACTTCCTGCGCGCGTTCGTGGAGGGCGCGCTGCTCCAGTACGAGCTCGTCGGCAACGAGCGCGAGGGGCGCGGGCCGATGGTCGTGCTGATCGACGACTCGGACTCGATGGACGGCCCGCCAGCGACCTTCGCGCGCGCCGCGGCCCTTGCGCTCGCGGACCTCGCGCTCGCCGAGCGCCGCGCCTGCCGCCTCGTGCGCTTCAGCCACCGCATCAACGCGGTGCTCGACCTCCGCGTCGGCCGCGACACGACCAAGGAGCTCTTGCACTTCCTGTCGGGCCCGGTCGACGGTGGCACAAGCTTCGAGCTGCCGTTGCGCGCTGCGCGCGAGGCGATCGAGCAGGAGGCCGCCTACGAGCGCGCGGACGTCGTGCTCATCACCGACGGTGAGGCCGAGCTCTCCCACGAGTTCCTGCGCGAGTGGACCCAGCGCGCGCGGCGTGAGGGGCTCACGACCTACGCAATCCACATCGGCGCGCACGTGCCGGCGGTGCTTCGCGCCCTGACCCCGGAGGTCACCGGGCTCCCCGCGCTCGACCCGGAGCGCCTCGCTGCCGGGCTCTTCGACCGCGTTACTTCGCCACCCTGCGCGTAGGCAGGCGAGCGCGCCCGCCGGTTCGACACGCGCGCGAAGGGCAAGGTACCGTCTGGTTGGTTCGTCCGCGCGCGCTCGGGCCGTCTACCCCCGATGCGCTCGATCCCCGCGCGCGGGCGACCACTTCACTCGTCACGCCACCCGGTACTTCGTCCCGCGTGCGGCGCCCGACTTCTTCAGCTTCTTCGCCTTCACCAAGCTCGCGACCGGCGCCTTCAGCGACTTCGACGGCACGCCGAGGTTCTTGGCGATCTCCTCGACCCGCAGCCCGGGCTTGCGCGCGATCTCGCGCAGCAGCGCCGCGGCGTCCACCGTCGATCGGCCGGCCCCCGGTCTCGCGGCAGGCTGCGTAGCCTTCGCTCGCTTGGCGCCGAGCGCGCTCGACACCGCGTCCGCCACGGCCGCCTGAAGGACCGCGGTGATGTCCGCGGCGAATGATTCGACTCGTGCCTGCAATTGCCGCTTGACCTGTTCGTTCATCGCGGCGCTGCTACCGCGGACCGTGCGCGTTCACAAGCGCCCGGCTGCACGCGTCACCGCGCTGCCTCCTCTACCCGCCCGGCGCCTGCTCCTCGCTCGCTTCGCCAACCGTCGCGCCAGGGACGCTGCGCTGCCGCCCGAGCGCGGCCCCTGTCACGCCGGCTGCCTCGCTCCCCGCGTCGACCACGGCGCCGGCGGGCCGGGTCGTGTCCGCGCCCCTCACGGTGGGTGAAGGGGCCGCGAACAAGACCCCAGAGAGAAGGAGCAGCGCATGACCACCACGACCAGCACCGAGCCCGCCAAGAAGAACACGCCCACGCACGAGATCTTCGTCGTCGAAGGAGAGGGCAGCGACACCAGATGGACCAAGGTGGGAGTCGCCTTCCCGACCAGGAGCGGCGCCTCGCACCGCGCCTTCATCGGCAAGAAGGGCGACCCCAAGCAGAAGGTCTACCTCGTGTGCCCGAACAGCCAGTTCGACGGCAAGGACACCTCACGCCCGGGCGATGAGCCCAAGCGCCGGCCCTACGCGAACGTGTTCGACGCCACCAACAACGAGGTCGACTTCAAGCGCCGCGACGGCGTGGCGTTCTTGAACCGCGACGACTCGCTGAGCTTGCTCATCGGCGACCGGGGCGACGCGAACCAGCTCAAGTACCAGATGCGCGAGGTCCGCCGGGCCAATCAGGCCGCCAAGGGCTGAGCGTCACCGGGGCGGCGGCGTTGCCGTCGCCCCTCACCGCCGAGGACGACATGAGCCATGCACCTGATGCGCTCTGCGCCGTTTGCGGCGCCGAGCATGATCCCGAGGAGAGCCCCGAGGTCGACTCGACCCACCTCTGTTCGACCTGCGCAGCGAACGAGCGCGCGCTGCGCGACCAGCACGGCACGAACGTCGAGCGCCGGCCTCGCTATCGGCTCTCGCGCCAGCGAGCGTGCGCGTCTTGATAGCGCGCAGGCGCCGCGGGGTGAGCGAGCGGCAGCAGGCTCACCGAGCGGGTCGCCACGCGAACGGTGACAGCCACGCCGTACTGCTCGACGCGGAGCTTCGGGGGAGCGGCGTCTGCCACATCGAGCAGCGCGCGCGCGACGCGGAGCGCAGCGTTGCCGAGCGTGATCACCGTCGCGGGCCGGCAGGCATCGAGCTCCGCCAAGAGTCGCGCTCGGTGTAGCCGAAGCGCCTCAGCGACGATGTCGCCCTCCGAGGGGTGTGGGAGCAGATAGGCCGGCGCCATGCCGACCTTCTGGGAAAACGGCGCGTAGGTATCGGCGAGCCGCTCCGTCACGCCGACGCTCGCGCGGTAGGTGTCGAGGCAGTCCGTGATGCACGCCGCTGCCGCAGTGCAGCCGAGCGGCGCCAACACCTGCTCGCGGACCCACGCGCCCGAAGAGCCGTTGAACCTCGGCACCGCGCGGACCGTGCCCCACTCCGGGCGGAAGCCGACACGCGACTGCCACGCCCCAACGAGCCCCTCGTGTCCGGCTCCATCCCAGAACGGTGTTGGCTCGTCGTCGACGGGGATGGCGCGGACGGGACGCCACGGTGCGGGCGGCGTCCACTCGACGTGGAGCGCGCTCGGGTACGCGCCGAGCACAAAGAGTGGACGCCGGTCTCTCGTGGACGGTGGCCTCGCCGTGACGGCTCGGCCAAAGGGGTATGTGGCGCTCGACGTCACGGCGCCTCCGCGCGGACTCGCCAGTCGCACATTAGGGACCGCTCACGCGCAGAGCCCGCGAGAAGTAGCGGCCGCCTCGCACTGAAGAGTCGCGAGTGTCCGGTCATGCACCACGAGCATGTCCCGGCTCTTGATCAGGTGGGACAGCTTCCGTCGCTCCTGGCCGATCTGCTTCCGTTCAGCCGCCATCACCTGATTGATCCACGATTGAAAACGCGACACGGCATCATTGAGCCCTTGAGCAAGAGCCTCCTGCATGACACGCTGGACATCCGGCCCCACCGCTGCCAACTGGTTGCTGAGGTTCTGCTTCGCGTCACCGAGCCCTTTGCGCACTTCCTTTACGCAGTCGCTCTTGAGAGAGTCGAGGGTTTTGAAGAGGCCCGCGAGCGCGCCAAGCGCAGCGCCGATCGCGGTGCCGATGCCCGGAAACACCATCGTGCCGATGGCTGCGCCCGCGAGTGCGCCCCCAGCGCCGATCGCGAATTGCTCGCTCTCGAAGTTCTCGACGGCGCTGTTCACTCCGGCGTGGAGGTTCGTAGCGTGGGTGGCCGCGGACGTCGCACCCACTCCCCCAAGTTGGACCGCCATGCCGCTCCCGGTCATCTGCTGCACGATTCGATAGCGTTCACGAAGCTCCTCGAGGAGCGGGTCCTCGAGTTCCTTGATGGCTTCGCCCGACCACTCGGCGACAGCCTGCTCCACCTGCGACATCACCCATGCCATCGCCTCCTGCCCCTGCTGCCCAAGCTGAGCGACCGTCGCCTTTACCTCGTCCTTGCTCGAGCAAGCGCGGATGGCGTTCACCCACTGCTCCTGCACCTGATCGACGCCGGCCGTCATGACCTCACGAGCGCCCTCGGCGATGGCGTCTGCGTGTGCCTGCAGGGCGTCCTCAACCTTGGCGAGCTGACGAGCCTGGAACTCGCGAGGATCGGGCAAGCGCTGCTGTTCCAACTCGGCGATGCGCTGGTTGTACTTGGCCTCTGCTTGAGCCTGCGCCTCGCCTATTCGCTGCACGCAGTAGCGAAGTGCTGTTGCCGCCCGGGCGCCAAGAACGATCGCGCGTTCTGACTGGAGGAGGTCGAACACCTTGGCGACCTCCGTGGGGAAGCGATGTCCTAACCCATCCGGTGAGGTGTCACCGCGCAGCGCCGGCTCGGCAGCGACGGCAATCGAGAAGACTTCCTCCGGCGCGCGGCCCACCTCTTTGGCGAATCGCCGAACGCCTGTGCGCCGCGCGTCCTCGACCTGCTGCCACGGATCCAGATCGCCGACCTCCTCTGCATTCGCCAGGGCACGGTCGACCTTCGACATGACGAGGAGGATGTGCGGAATGATCGACCGCACCTCTTGCAGGAAGTCGCGCGTAGACCGGCTCACCACCTGCTGCAGGTCCGACACGAGCAGGCACCCGTCAGCCTCGCGCCGAATGACATCCCAGGCGCGTTCCCTGTTCGGAGCGTTGTCCGTGTTCACGCCGGGCGTGTCGATGATGATGATGCCGTCTGGAAGGTGCGCCGCAGGAAACCCGATGGTCAGCTCGATGACGTCCTGCCCGCGCTTCTCCATGTCCGTCAGGGCGTGCACCTCCGACCGGAAGCGAGCCAGGAACGCATCCTCCAGGACGTCCGACTTGGCGTGAAGGACGTTCAATCGGGCCACATCTTCGGCCCGCCGCGCCTCGGCAAAGGCCGCGCGCGCGCGCATCAGCTGTTGCTCGGCGGCCGCCTGCTGACCCTCTGCCAGACGCAGCCGCTCGTGCGTGCTCGCGAGGGACTGCTGAGCCGCATGCAGGCGCGATGCCGTGTCCGTCACGTCGTGCTTGCCTTGCTCGACCCGCCCCGAAGCCTCGGATGTGCCGAGGATGAGCTCCGCAAAGCGATGCTGCTCACGGGCCTCGACAAGCACCTTCACGCGCGCTCGGAAGAACCACCCAGCCAGGAGCCGGAGGACGAAGACCCAGAAGGCCCACCAGGGCGCCGGACGCAGGAAGAACGGTACGGCTGCGGTGGCTTCGGCCACCCGCGTCTCAGCTGCCTGCAAGCTCAGCGTAGCGGCGGCTCGCTGGTGCGCATCAACGCAAGCAGGCAACGCCAACGCGTGACGCTGCGCATGGTCCCGCAGCTCGCTGCCAGTCGCGGACAACGCTCGCTCTGCATCCTGCAGCAGGGTGCGCTGCGCCGCGAGTCGCTGCTCGAGCTGCGTCAGGCCGCCTTGCTCGGCGTCGCGTTCCCTGATGAGGCGCTGAACCTCACCGACAGCAGCAGCGTGGCGACGATCGCACTCAGCATCCGTCGTCTCAGCGGCCGCGCGTCGGCGGGCTGCCTCTGCGTGTTCCGAGGTCGCCTGAGCGAGCGTGACTCCGAGGTCGCCGTCGCCTCGACGCAGCACGAGGCGATGGGGATCCTGTCCCACGCGCTGCTGAACGCTCTCGATCTCATGCACGATCTTCGAACGCTCGGCGGCTTCGAGATCCTGAAACTCGACCACGCCGCCATTGCGAAGAGCCGCGCGGTACAGAGCCCGCGGCGCCCTCTTGATGAAGGTGACTGTCCCCGTGCATTCACGGACCGCCGTGCCGAGTACCCGTGCACCGAGGATGGCGTTCAGGAACGTGCTTTTCCCTGCCTTCTTCTCTCCGACGACAACAACGGCGAGTTCCTTTCGGTCGAGTCGCCGACGCACATCCGCGACCGTGCCCGTGATTACTTCAGTGACCTCGGCGCCAAGCAGCTCTCGATGCCGGGCAAGCTCCTCAAGCGTGTGCGATGCCTTCACGACCTCGCCACGAAGCCTTGCGTCAGCGGAAGACGTATCGCCGTGGAGGGGCGGGCGCCGAACGGCCGGCGAGACAGCGGGCGCAGCCATGTTCACGCCTCCGCTGGGGTGTCGATCTCGTTCCTGATTGCTTCCAGTTGCTTCGCCGCCGCCACCAGGGACTGTCGGGCGGCAGCGAGGCGCTGCTGCTCGTTCCTCATGTGCGCCTCGCCCTGCTGCTTCTCCTTCAGGATCGACTGGACCTGGCCCGCCACTTCATCGATGTGGATGCGCAGCGAGGCATCGAGGCTGTTCTGGAGCTTCCCGAACTCTTCGGTGATCTGCGAGGTGATCCGCGCCGCCGTATCCGGCGCGTTCTTGCGAAGCTCGCCGATGAGGTTGTTCGCCACCTGCGCCCTCATGCGGTCCACGGTGCTCTTGGTTCCCATCACCGTTCGCGCGATCCCGACGGCGGCAAGAACGGGGAGCACAACGGGAAGGCCGAACCCTGCGACGACCAAGCCCACGGCCACTGCGGTATTCAGTGCGAGCCCCCCTAACATGCCCTTGAAACCGGTGCTCGCGCCTTCGATTGCCGAGCCGACGCCACCGAGGAAGAGGCCTCCGACTGCTGCGAGCACGCGGTTCGCGTTCGACACGTCCTGCTCACCATCAACAACGGCCACCGACGGGGCGAGAGCACGGCGAACGTCGTCGACGTTGGCGAGGAAGTCGCGCGACTGCGCCTCGATGTCGGCTTCGAGATCCTTCGCGTGAGAGTCGAACACGCGAGCGAGATCGCCGTCCTGCCACTCCTTGCAGCGCTTATCGAGCCAACCCTGGAGGTGCTGCGCGATCTGCTGGTTGGCAGAGCGCCGACTCACGATCGCGTCCCAAGTTCCGACGTCGACCTTCGCGACCTCGGCACGAATGCCAAGCTCGGCGTCGCTGACGAACCGCTGGTAGGAAGCCGTCGCCTCGCGAATGAGCGCATCTCGGCGTCGCTCGACAGACCTCAAGAGGCGCTCACGCTGTCGCTCGACCTCTTCGAGCCGCGGCCGCTGTTCCTCGTAGGCCTTGAGGAGCTTGTCGAGAGGCTGGGCGAGCATGGCCTCAGACCGCGGAATCAGCTCCGTCACGGCTTCCCGCACGGCGGTCTCTGCCATCCGGAGAGGCGTGAGCAGTTTCACGCGGCCGCGCTCCGTCGCGAGGAACCGCTCGAGCGCGGTTTCGAACGGCACGAGCCCCGAGCGCTCGAGCGCAGCGTGGTCGCCGTTCTTCTTCCCCACCAGGGCCGTCCGCGCCGACACGTAGAAGATCCGAGCATTCGTGCCGACGCGCGGCTCGAGGTACCTCTTGGAGCGCTTCCGGATGTCGTCGATGTCGTCGGGTGAGTCGACGATTGCGTCGAAGTGGTTCCAGATGAAGAACACGTGCCGGAGATTCCGGCCTCCGAGCTGGTCGTCGATGAAGGCCAACTCGCTCTGAGAGAGGGCCTGTTGGCACGAGAGAACCAACACCAACGCATCGGCCTTCGAGAGAAAATCGAGCGCTACCTTCGTCCGGGTCTTGTGCTCGTTGAGGCCCGGCGAGTCGACGATCTGCACGTTGTTCTTGCAGAGCGGCAGCGGGTAGTGGAGCTCCATCAGCGAGTACGGGCTCTGACTGATCCGGCCGCTGGGATCGTCGTCCGAGTCATCTCCGTCCTCGATGACGACGTACTTGCGAAGCTCGTCGACTCCGACCACCGCCGGCGCCTTGGCGCTGTCGTTGTAGTGAAGCACCGCGTGGGGCTGCTCGGCGTAACGGACCTCGGTGATGATCGCGGTGCACGGCGCAACCCGAGCGGGGAGCACGTCCTTGCCGAGCAGCGAGTTGACGAGGGTCGACTTGCCTCGCTTGAACTCCCCGACGACCATCAGCCGGAATGCGTCCTGCACGAGATTGCCCCGAGCGTCGCCAAGCTGCTTTGCGCGCTCACCTCCACCGCCGACAGTGCCGAGCACGGTGCCGACTTCAGTGAGGCATCCAGCGAGGCGCTCCCTCGTGGCAAGGAAGGCTTCGAAGCCGCGACTGTCATTCATGGACTCACCTCGGGGGCCTGAGGGGACTTGGCGTCCTTGATTGCGAGCGCGATGCAATCACGCGACTGCGCGAGGATGTCCCGGCGGGGAGACGTACGCCGCTGCTGAGGGGCTGAATCGACGACGCTCTCGACGCGCGCGATCAGCCCGGTGAGGACCGGTCGCACTGCTTGGCGCAGCTGCTCGATGAGGTCTGGCTCGGAGGTCGCGATCCAGGTCGACAAAGCCTCGACTGCGTTGGTCCGAATCTGCTGCTCGAAGGCCTGGTCGCGCTGACGCCTGAGTTGGTGCGACATGAACAGCGCTGCAACGGCTGCAACAGGTGCGGCGGCGGCGGACACGAAGAGCAGGCCGACGCCCGCGACGGCGAGAATTGGTACACGGAGATCGCGTTGCCGTGCGGCCTGCACAGCCTCCGGCTCGGCGATGGCGGCGGCGGCATCCCCGAGTCCCGGAGCGAGCGTAGCCACACTCTCTGCGGCAACCTGGATGCTTCGTGGAACTCCCGAGGTCAACGAGCGTTCCAGGGCTGACACATACTGCTGCGTCGCGTCTCGAAGCGCGGTCTGCACATCGGCGGATACCTCGGAGACGCCCTCGTGCTGCGCATAGTCCGGAGTCCAGTGCGCGACGCGGTCCGAGAGCCCCAATCGCAAGCCGCCAAGGCGTTGCCGCAGCGTGGACTCTGCCTCCGCGAGCGCGAGGGAGTGCTCGGATTCGAGCAGACGCGTGAGGCTGCGAAGACGCTCCTCGCGAGACGGGACCACCGGTGGCGGGGAGTCGTCGTCCGGCTCGGCAGCCAGCTCCTGCTCGATCCCGCGAAGGAGAGCCGCGACCTTCCTGCGCCATGCCGAGGTCTGCTTCGCCGCGTGCCGCTGGGCGGACTCGCCGATGAACGCGAGAACCTCGCTGGGCTCGGTTGTCGGATTCGAGGGCAGAAACAGCGCCGCCAGCTTCTGGCCGGCGAAGCGCTGCGCTCGTGCTCGGATGTCCTGCCGATCCTCATCGGTCTCCATGAAGTCGGTGTGGGTCACGACGAGCGCTCCATCGCCTCCGAGGAGCGGAAGAAGCCGACGTCGGATCAAGTCACGCTCGTTCTGCGAGAGGAGCTGGTTAGCGGCGACGCAGATCAAGAACGCGTCCGCATGAACCAACTCGGC
This sequence comes from Deltaproteobacteria bacterium, assembly GCA_016177705.1. Taxonomy (GTDB): domain Bacteria; phylum Myxococcota; class UBA727; order UBA727; family VGSZ01; genus JACOUT01. The sequence goes on along the minus strand of JACOUT010000003.1, from coordinate 84,136 downwards.
GACGACGCGCTCCTCGAAGTCGATGTCCACCTCGTTCAGCGGTGGAGTGTCGAGCAACGTCGTGGTCTTGAGGATGGCCGCAGGCCCGACGAGGCCGCGAAGCGGAAGCCCGGTCGCGACAGGAAGCGCGGTTGCAGAAGCCGCGTTGTCACCGTCCACCGTTTGCCACTCAGCCCCAGCGCTAAGCGTGAGCGGACCTTTGTAGCTTTGGCGCCCGGTCGGCAGCACGCTCGCCCCGAGCAGTCGGTTGACCAGCGTGGTCTTCCCGCGCCCCTTCTCGCCGACGATCGCCGTCAAGTGCCCGGACGCGCTGGGGCCCGCAGCGAGCGTGTCCAGCGCATTCGTGAGGAACGTCGGAGTGCCCGCGTCTCGGAGAGCGCGAGAAAGTTCGCCGAGCCGCTGTCGGAGCTCGCGAACGGTGGGTTCCACGCTCGCGTCATCCGCCGGAACCTTCGCCGAAGGCGCTGCGACCACCGCGCCGCATCCACCGCAGAACCTGGCCCCAGCAGAAATCGCGTGTCCGCACGTCGAGCACTTCATCGCGCCACCTCGGTAGCTGCTTGCTGGCGGGCGCCACAGTTCTCGCAGAACTGCAGCGATGGCTTGCAGGACGATCCGCATCGTCCACATCGTCGGAAGCGATTGCGCTCGGTGCACGGGCCGCCGCAGCTCCCGCACTTGGTCAGCTCAGGCGAGACGACGGAGCTGCAGACCGGGCACTCGAAGGGTAGAAGGTCTCCCTGCGACAGCTGGCGCACGCTCCCGTCGGCAAGCGCGTGCGATCCGCCCGAGAGCAATCGTTCGTACTCCCCGCCTTGAGCCCAGCGTCGGAGTTCGTAGGCGCGGACCACGGTCCAAGGATGGTCTTGGTACGCCGAGCGAACGACCTTCGCGAGCGCGCCAGTGGCGTCCTTGTCGAGCGCCTGGAAGTCCTCGTACTGAGCAAGGAACGCCTCGACGTTGACCGACCTGTATAGTGCAGCGGGCACGCCCGACAGCTTCACCATCACGCGGAGAGCTGCGTCGGGATCCTGACAGACCAGCAGTCCCATCCGATCCGCCGACAGCTCCGCTTTTCGCTCCCAGTCGAAGAGCGCCAAGTCGAGGCCGGCTGAGATCACGCCTCCGAAGGGCAACTGCGAAGCGAAGCGCGGCAGGATTCGCGCGAGCGTCAGGTTGAGGACGTGCTTGAAGCGGATGTGACCGAGTTCGTGCCCGAGGATGAACTCGAGCTCGGCCGTCGATAGAAGCGTGATCGCGCCGGTGTGGACGACGATGTAGGGCCGATCCGTGCCAAACGTGTACGCGTTGATCGAGCCATTCTCGAGGAACAGCTCGGGCTCCGGCTTCACACCGGAGCGCGCGACACACCCGCGAAAAATCTCGTAGAGCCCGGGGAACTGCTGGGGGCCGACGCGCACCTTGCCGCCGACGTTGTTCACGCGCTCCATCTTCTCGAGCGCGTGCTTCATCACGAAGCCGACGAGGTCATCGAGCCCAGAGACTTCGCGCAGGGCCTCCGAGGCCTCACGATCGTCGGGGTGCTGGATGCGCTGGGGCGAGACGTGGGTCACGGAGCGGCGCGGAGGTCGAGCCGGGCGTGTTCCAGTGCGGTACCGACGGAGTGCCTGCACCAGCATCTCGGGCGGCTCAAGGAGCAGGCGCAGGCTCTCGGACGTATCTGTCGAGCGCCGCGCTTCCGTCGTCGACGAAAGCTCCCGGGCGAATGCGGCAACGAACTCGCGGGTCACCCGATACGGCGCGCACAGTCGGCTCGCCACTTCGAGCGGGTCGCCCTCGGGCGTCGCCCGCAACGCGAACAGGATGATCGCCACGGAGAAGAGGGCAGCCTGGTCCTCATCAAGTCCCGGGTTGACCGGAACATCCTCCACGCGGACGCCCTTCGCGCATTGCTCGCAGACCAATGCGACAAGGTCCGGGGGTGTGCGTTCGGCAACCATGGCGGCGCGGAGGAGGCCGATGGTGGCCTGCTCGACCGGTCGTCCCCCGGACAAGACCGCGCCAGCTGCCGCGAAGACCGTTGTTTGAGCTGCTAGCTCCGCTGCTTCAAAGTCGTCAGCCACCACGTCCCCCCTCGCTGCATCTATCGCTCGTCGTCCGACGACCCGTGGTAGCCGAGGATGTCCGCGAGGGCGCTCTCCACGTGCTCGAGCGCGTGCCCATCGCCGCCCCCGTGGAGGGAGAAGACGTTCTTGTCGAAGCCCCCGAAGATGTTGGGCCGCGACTGGCTGACGAGGACGCCGTTTCGGTACTCGTCCCGGCCGCCGAAGATGTTCGGCATGGTCGACGTCTGCGTGAACCCCATGCCGCTGCCCGAGCCTGCTCCTTCGTGCAGCTCCGCGTCGGCGACAGCCCCAGCTGACCGCTTGGGCCGCCGTGCCAGCTCCTGGATCAGCTTCATGCTCTCACCACAACATTCCCCCTACTTTGTGGTCCATTGTACCTGATGTCGCTCAGCTGGGGACTGCGGCCGGTCCCGTATCGGATCCTATCGGAGCCCACCCCACCAGCTCGTACAGTAGAGCCACCCCCGCTCGGCCTCAGCTGTCGGACGCCAAGAAACCGTGCATCCAACCTTGGGCACTACACCACCTCGAAGATCCGCACCAACAGCGGAGGGCTGGGAACACTTGACGGGTCGCTCAATATCAGCGGCACGGCTGCTCGAGCCCGCACCGTTCAAGCCCGTGCGATCGGTGGTCGCCACTGCCTCGCGTCGCCCCCGTCCCGCTCTGCGCCTCTGCAGCAGCGCGGGCCTCCCCGCCTCGCGCGGGGCCCTCGCTCCGCAGACCCGGAGCAACCCCATGGACCGCCGTACCACCAAGCACGTCTGGATGGTCGAAGACGCCCCCGCCTGCCCGGGCGATCGACCACGAAGCCTCTGGACCAAGATCGGCCTCGCCGTCGAAAACCCCGACGGCTCCTTGAGCCTGCACCTGAGCGCCGTGCCCGTCAGCGGCCGCATGGTCATCTTCGACGCCAAGCCGCCGGTGCTCGCCCCCACGGAGGCCGCATGATCCTCAGCGCCGCCATCTCCGGCCTCGCCACACGACCGGTGCAGGTCGAGGCGACCGACCACCCCACCCAGGTGCCGCTCACCATCGTCGGCCTCAGCGAGGCCGCCGCGCGCGAGGCGCGCGTCCGCGTCCAGGCCGCGCTCGCCGCCGTCGGAGCGCCCGCGCCCGAGCGTCTCGAGATCCGATGCGAGGGGGCGTCCTCGACGAACACCACGGCCCTCGACCTCGCCATCGCGCTCGCGGCCGCGGTGCGTCGTCCCACCAAGCGCGTCGCGGCCTTCGCCGAGCTCTCTTTGGCCGGCGACCTCCGGCCGGTCCGCGGCGTGCTCCTGGCCGTCGAGGCGCTGCGTGACCTGTCCGACACCATCATCGTCGCGCCGGAGAACGCGGCCGAAGCGGCGCTCGTCGAGGGTGCGCCCGTCGTCGTCGCACGCACGCTCGCGGGCGCGCTCCGCTTCGCGAGAGGCGACGACAGCGCGTGCACCCGCGTCGATCACACCTCACGCACCGCACCGACCGCAGACGGCGCGGCCTGCGACCTGGCCGACGTCCGCGGCCTGCCACTTGGCCGACGCGCGCTCGAGGTCGCGGCGGCCGGGGGCCACAACCTGCTCCTCGTCGGCCAACCCGGCGCGGGCAAGACCATGCTCGCCCGTCGCCTCGCGGGCCTGCTCCCGCGCCTCTCGCACCACGAGGCGCTCGAGGTCACGCGCCTCCACTCCGTCGGCGGCCTCAACGTCGGCGGCGGGCTCGTCTCCTGCCGGCCCTTCCGCGCGCCGCACCACTCGACCACCGCGCCGGGGCTGGTCGGCGGCGGTGCACCCGCGGCGCGCCCCGGCGAGCTCTCGCTCGCGCACCATGGCGTCCTCTTCCTCGATGAGCTGCCGGAATTCTCGCGCGTCGCGCTCGAGACCCTGATCGATCCGATCGCCACAGGTGAGGTCACACTCGCGCGCGCCTCCGGCACGGTGCGCTACCCCGCCTCGGCGCTGCTCGTCGCGTCGATGTCGGGCTGTCCGTGTGGCTTCGCGCCCGCCCGACGGTGCCGCTGCAGCGCCGCCGATCGCGCCCGCTACACGGGTCGCGTCCCACCACGTTTGCTCGACCTCTTCGACCTCCGCGTCATGCTCGAGCCGCTGGCCCCCGGCGACCCCTCGGACACGCCCGCGCCCGAGCGCAGCGCCGCCGTCGCCGCGCGCGTCCTCGCCGCGCGCTTGCGCGCGCCAGGCGCGCCGCCCCCGGCAGATCTGCTCGACCAGGGCGCGCGCGCCACCCTCGCGCCGCTCACCAGCTCGGCAGCGCGGCGCGTGCTCCGCGTGGCGAAGACCGTCATGTTGCTCGACTGCGCGAACGCGATCACGCGCGCGCACATGGATGAAGCGCTCGCGCTGACCGGGGAGCACCACCAAGACCCGAGCTGAACGCCAGACGGGCGGGCTGAGCGGGCCCGCGTGCAACTCCCCAGGCACCGCGCCCGGACCCACGCCCGAGGACGACCGCCCCTGCCGCGTTCCACCAGCGGAACGCTCGCGTTCCACCTGATCCGCCAGCGGCACGCACGCACGCTCACCGACTGCTTGATCGGCGCTGGCGTTGTCGTCGTGAACCGCCCGTTCGCGCGCGGGTGGCACGCCGCCTGCCGTGGGGCGCGTCCGATGTCGCCCGCCCACCTCGCACCGCCCGCCAACCTCGACCAGCCGTCGACCGACGCGTGCGCTCAATCACGCACCCTCGCCGAGGAGACGCCCGCCGGAATTCGACTTGTATCTCTGAGCGGCGCGACTCCTCCAAGCGCGCGCGGCTCGGGAGGCTTCGATGAGCGAGGGCAGCAAACGACCGACGCACCGCATCTACATCGCGCGCAGCTACGAGAAGGACGGCGTCGAGAAGACGCACTGGACCGAGATCGGCGCGGCGTTTGCCAACCGCCAGGGCGGCTTCAACATCCAGCTCACCGCCGCGCCCATCGACGGCCGCTGCGTGGCGCTCCCCGCCGACGCGCCCGCCACCGACCAACCGCAGAAGCCGTAGCCGCCGCTCAACGCCACCGCCCACCTTCGTCGCGCGTCCGCGGGCGCGCGCGCCGTGCCCGCTGCACGCGCACTGCCCGCCATGGAGCAGCACATGCTTGACGCCGCCACCTTCACCGCGCTCGTCCGCAAGCACTCGGGCGTCGTCTATCTGCAGTGCACGCGCCTCGGCTTTCGGGGCGAGGATCTGAACGACCTCGTCCACGAGGTCTGGGCCGATCTCTGGGAGGCGCGCTCGAGCTGGCCCGCGGGCGGCCCCGAGAACGTGCTCGCCTTCGTGCGGGCCTACGCGGCGCGCACCGCGCTCGACATCCAGCGCGGCGCGCGCGCCCTGAAGCGCGACGGCATCACCGTCTCGATCTCGGCCGGGCCGTGGAGCGAGCCGTCGGGCGCGCCCACCGCGCTCGGGCTCGCGTGCCCGCCCGAGCAGGAGGAGGCGTACGACAACGCCCAGGTCGAGCGCGCGCTGCGCTCCGTCGCCGGCCTGCTCTCCGAGGAGAGCGAGGCCGTCATCCTTGGGCGCCTCGACGACGCGCCCGAGCCGACCAAGCGCGCCGCGCAGCGCGCCCTGCGCCACATGCGGCGCGCGCTCGACCTGCCCGCTGACTCCCTCGCCACCTTCGTCTCCGACCCCGCAGAGCACGTCATTCGCGCCGCGCGCCGCGCCGTACCCCTGCGCGGCGACGACCTCGAGATCACCCAGGAGATGCCATGCGAAGCCGACACGTGGATGAACCGCCCAGGAACCGACTCTCCGACGAGCGCCGCACGCCCAAGGTGTGGCGCACCCGCGGCCCCACCGACAGCGACCCCGGCGGAGGGCCCGAGAGACCAGACCCCGACCTCGCGCGCATGCGCGCGCACGCCATGGTCGAGATCTCGGCAGCAGCCGAGCGCCTCCGCGCGCTCCCGCCGCCGGGAGCGCTGCGCCTCGACGACCGCGCCGACGCCGACGGCGCCCCTCTGGACCGCCAAGCGCCCCGAGCCGACCGTGCTGACGAGCGCGCCCTGGGCGATGGACGAGGCCCCGAGCACCTCGGGGAGCCGCGCGTGAGCGAGGCCACTCGTCCCCGCTACGCGCCCGCGCCGGTCGAGCCGCTCGACACCGCGAGCCGGCAGCTCGTGCCGCGCGCGCTCGATCCCGACGGGCGCACCGGCCGCGACCTCGAGGAGGAGCTCCCCTCCACCGAGCCCGACGGCGCGGCGAACGACGCGCTCGCGCGCGCCCGTGACTCCGCGCTCTCCGGCCTCAAGCTCGTGGAGGACGCCAGAGCGAAGACGCCGCTCGAGGTGCGCGCGTCCGACGTCCTCGAGGTGCTCGTCGTAGACGATCGGCCCACCGCACCCTCGCGCCTCGACTCGGCGCCGTCCGACGTCTTCGCGCCCATCGGCGCGCGCGCCCGCCTGCTCGACGAGGCTGCGCCCACGCCGCGCGATCGGCCGTTCCGCCACGTCGACCACGAGCGCCCGACGGACGTCGACCCCCGCGAGGCGCCGACCGCTACCTACCACGCGACGCCGGCGGCACCCGCGCAGCCCGCGCCACGTGAGCCCGACCCGCGCGCGCAGGCGCGCGACCAGGAGCGGCTCCTGGTGTTGTCGGTCTACGACAGCGTCCGCGCCCACCACGCGCTCCAGGGCCTCGACGACGCGCGCGCCAAGCACGTCGCCTCGCTCGGCGAGCACCTCAAGGCGAACGGCGCCTTCAGCGACCGCGACCTCGTGCTCGCGGTGCACGCGCGCGAGAAGCGCGCGCTCCTCGGCGCGCCCGAGGAGGTCAGGCGCGAGCGCGAGGACCGGGTGATGGCGCTCGGGCTCGTCGCGCACGAGGTCGACGGCGCGTACCGCGACCAGATGAGGACCTTCCAGGACCAGCTCGTCAGTGAGCTCGGCGCGCTGCCGCCGCAGAAGCGCGACGCCGTCTACGCCGACTTCGAGTCCTTCGCGGAGCGCGACGGCGCCAACGACAGCAACCACTGCCGCCGCGAGCTGTTTCGCGCCCTCAAGGAGGAGCAGGAGCTGCACAAGGCCTACGTCTACGCGCTCGCCCTCGAGAAGACCCGCCGCGACCTCTCGCAGCCGCCCGCGCGCGCGCCGAGCGCGGCCGACGCCGAGAGGCGCGCGTGACCGCATCGACGTCGACCCTCGCGCCCTCCGACGCTGGCCTCCACAAGAAGCCCGCGCTCGCGCCGGTCCTTGGCACGGCCTGCCTCGTGCTCGGCGTGGCGTTCCTCCTCATCGGCGCGCGCGCGCATGCGCCGCTGACGAGCGGCGTCCTCTCGATCGCGCGACACCCTGACCGCCTGCGCGCCGCGACCTGGGCCATCGCCGGGATCGTCTTGGTGCTCGCGGTCGCGGAGACCTGGCGACGCCTGCGCCCGCCGCGCCTGCCGCTCTACCTGCTCGCCAACCGCGCCGTCGGCTACGGCGTCCTCATCGCACTCGCCGTCGAGCTCGTCCTGGTCGCGCGTGGCGAGGGCAGCGACGCGCACCTGCGCCGCCTGCTCTTCGAGCGCGAGGCGCAGCTCGTGGCGCTCGGCCTCGCCGCCGGCGGCGCCGCGCTCGCCTACCTCGGCTGGCTCCACCCCCTCTGCGACGAGCGCGCGCCCGAGCTGTCGCCCTACCAGGCCGTCATCGACTCGCTCAAGGAGAGCTACGACTTCGTCCTCGGCGTCGAGTACCCCGACGACTGGAAGCGCGCGGCCGCCGGGCAGCGCCGCTGGCTCCTGCTCCCGGAGCACAGCCTCTGGACCAACCTGTTCGTCTTTGGCGGCATCGACTCCGGCAAGACCTCGTCACTCGCCTACCCGCTCGTCGTCCAGGCGCTGATGAAGTTCAAGGACGACGCGGCGCTGCGCCCGTCGATCGTCCTCCTCGACCTCAAGGGCGACAACGCGCTGCGCCTGTACGACTTCTGCCGCCGCACCGGCCGCGAGCGCGAGTTCTGGGTGATCTCGCCTGGCAACCAGATCCTCGACGAGCACCAGCGCCCGGTGCTCGACGCGGACGGCGCGCCCATCATCCCGCGCGACCGCTTCCTCACCTGGAACCCGATCGGCGGTGACGCCCCCGCCGATCTGCGCGCCTCGCTGCTCCTCGACGGCTTGTCGGCGACCAACGACGGCCCGAAGCTCGGCGGCAGCGCCGAGTACTTCGAGAACGTGGAGGCCGAGTTCCTCTCCGCCACCATCCAGCTGCTCGACGCGGTCAGGGGTGCTGGCGCCACCACGCTGCTCGACGTCTACACCTTCGCCTACGACCCGAAGGTCCGCCGCGCGACCATCGAGCACAAGCTCGCGGGCCCGGCGCAGTCGGCCCAGCTCTACTTCCGCCACCGCTTCCAGGCGATGAAGCCCGAGGACCAGGGCCACCTCATCTCCGGGCTCACCGCCAAGCTGAGCAAGCTCACCTCGCCGTCGGTGAGGAGCACGTTTTGCGCGCCGCAGGGCTCCGTCGCGCGGCGCTTCACCGGCTTCATGGACCTGGTCGTGAACCGCCCCGGCGTCATCGTCTTCTCGGTGCCCGAGGCCATCTACTCCCGCGACCTGTGCCGCGTGCTCGGCATCATGTTCATGCGCGCGTTCCACACCGAGGTGCTGCGCCGCTCCACCACCCAATTCGCCGAGGGCGGGGGCAACACCAAGCGCCTGGTCATGAACGTCGTCGACGAGTGTTGGGCGTTCATGAACAAGGGCGTCGCGAGCTTCACCGCGGTCAGCCGTCAGGCGCGCGCCTGCAGCGTCTTCCTCACGCAGTCGCTCGATCAGATCCCCGAGGCCTACCGCGCCACTGTCGAGGGCAACTTCCGCACCAAGGCGCTGTTGAGCGTCAACGACAGCCTCACGCTCAAGCGCTTCGAGGAGCTGCTCGGCAGCCACAAGGAGATGGTCGCGAGCTCGTCGACCAACGCGTCGCTGCAGGGCGTGCGCCACGGCGTCTTCACGCCCGGCGTCTCCGGCAAGGACCAGGGGCTCTCGCTCACGACCTCAACCTCCGAGCAGCTCCGCCCGCGCTTCTCGCAGCACGAGATCCAGCACCTGCCGCGCAACCGCGCCGTCGTCCACCTCTACACGCAGCAGGGGCAGCGCGAGGCCTTCGCCATGGAGGTGACGCCCTGGTTCCAGCTGCGCCACCACCTCTTTCACCCGCTCACGCACCCCGACCTCGGCTGCCCCGGTGGCCCGGGCGCGCACGCCTACGCGCCCGCCCGCGAGGGTGCTGTGTGCGCGCGCTGCGGCCATCGGATCGACGCGGCCGTCGCCGCTGACGTCGCCGCCTACGCGCGACGCTTTGGACACCTGTTGAGCGCCGGAGTTGCGGCGTGAGCGCGCTCGTCCTCACCGAGCGCGACGCGCGCCTCCTCGCCTACCTGGCGGCCCACCGCGAGTGTCCGGTGGACCTGCTCGCCGAGCGCTTCTTCGCGGCGAACCCGTACACCGGCGTCGCCAACAAGAGCCCCGGCAGGCTCTGCGCGCGCCGCATCGCCCAGCTCCGGCGCCACGGCTTCGTCGACACGCTGCGGCTGCGCGAGCGCGCCGGCGCCCGCGAGGTCGTGGTCCTCGCGGGGCGCGCCGATCAGGTGGTCGGCGAGGGGGCGTCGCGTCGGCGCGTTCCAAACGCGACGCGCTCCCACCACGCGCGCACGCTCGACGCCATCGGCCTCGTCAGGCGGGACCTCGCGCGGCGCGGCGGCCGCCTCGTGGACTTCCGTGTCGAGGCCGAGCTCCGCAGGGCGGCGATGGGCCGGCGGCGCACGCGGCGCGGCGACGCGTTCTGCGCCTTCCCCGACGCGGAGTGCTCCGTGCGCCAGCCGGGCGCGCCGGGCGCGCCGGGCACCGCGGTTACGCGGGTGGCGGTCGAGTACGTCACGGCCAAGTACTCGGACGAGGACATCCGCCTGAAGCACGAGGGCTTCTCGCTCGCCTACGCCGGGACGCTCTGGTTTGCCGACAACGCGCGCACCGCGGCGCGCGTCACGCGGCTCGTGGGGGCGCCATGCTCGGTGCTGAGCTGACCCCGCGGTCGCGGCGGAGAGCGCGGCGCGCTGCGACGCGAGCCGCAACGGTCGCCGCGAACAACGAGCGGCTGTTCCTCTTGCTCGCGACCCTGCGCGCCGCGAGCGCGGACAGCCTGCACGCCCTGCACTTCACGCGCGCGCCCCTGGCCGTCACCCGGCGGCAGGCCTACCGCACCCTCGCCTCGCTCGAGGCCGCCGGCTACCTCGCCCGCCGCGCGCTCGGCGCCAGGCGCGTCATCTACCGCCTCACCGCCCGCGCCTTCGAGGCCCATGAGAGCCTGCGCCGCCGGGCGAGCGACGTCGCGCGCCGCGACCCTCCCGCGGCGCTCGCCCACTACCTCTGGCTGCGCGCAGCGCTCTGGGCCGCGCTCGCGCGCGAAGGCTATCGCGTCGGCCGCGGCGTCGACGCCCAGCTCGCGCTGCGACGCTTCCTCCTCGGCCGGCAGGCAAAGGCGGTCGCGGCCGCTACGGGGGAGGCGAGGGCCCGCGCCGAGCGCGTGCTCGCGCACCTGCGCGGCGACCCGGAGCTGACACCGCTCTTTCGCAGCGTGTGCCCGCGCTGCGGCATCACCGGTCCCCTGATGGAGGCCCTCGACCGCTGCTCGAGCTGCCGCGGCGCGCTCGAGCAGCAGCCGGCGCGCGAGCGCTACCGCTGCACGCGCTGTCGCCTCGTCTCCGACGGCCCCATCGCGCACCGGCGCGCGCGGCGCGGCGGTGCCGCGTGCGACGGCCTCATGCGGCTCGCCGATCCCCTCCGCTTCGACCTCGCCTGGCGGCGCGGCGCCGCTGGCGAAGACGTCGTCGTCCTCGTCATCGATGACCCCACGGTCGCGCTCAACGAGCAGCTGCGGGCCCTGCCGCTCCACACCCTCGGTCAGCCGAAGGTGCCCGTCATCCTGCGCACCACCGACCCGCTCAGCACCTACAACCAATGGGAGGCGCGCTGGGAGGTGCTGGGCGCGCGTCACCAGCAGCTGCTGCGCGCGTTCTCCGCCGAAGGCGATGCGCGCCTCTTCCCCTACGCGACGACCGCGCAGGTCATCGACGTCCGCCCCGATCTGCAGATCCGGCTCATCGCAACCAAGAAGGAGATCACATGAACACCCGCACCTCGATCCCCTGGGCCGCGCCCGCGCGCGTCGCCCTCACAGCGCTCTACGTCTCCGCCGCCCCCGCGCTCGCCCAGAACCTCGAGAGCCGCGTCCAGAACGTCGGCAACCTGGTCATCAACATCCTCACCGTCGTCGCCTCGGTCGTCGGCGTCGCGGCCTGCATCATCGCCGGCATGAAGTACTTCAGCGGCGACCCGCATGCCCGCGAGCAGGTGAAGGGCATCGCCATCGGCGCCTTCTTCGCCTTCGCCGCTGCCGGCATCGTGCAGGCGCTCAAGGGGGCGATCGCGTGAACGAGCACGCCCTGACCATCACTTCACCAGAGCTGCACGAGCGCACCGAGCTCATGACGGACGACGACGTCCTGTCACCGGGCCTGCGCGACGCGCTCGAGGGCGTCGGCAGCGCCGTCGGGGTCATCGCGGCCCTCGCGCTCGTCGCCTCGCAGCTCGGCCGCGCGCGCTCGCTGTTGGCGCGCATCGACACCGCTTCTTCGGGGCCCCGCCATGGATGACGTCCCCCTCGACGGCTCGCCGGTGTACCGCAACCTCTCGCACAAAAGCGCGGTCTTCGGGCTCACGCCGCTCGACTTCCCCTTCATCTTCGTCCCCGGCAACGCCGTCCTCCTCCTTGGCGTCTTCCTCGGCTTCCCGTCCCTCTGGGGCGTGCTCCTCTCGCTCGCCATCGCCGCGGCGCTCGTCGCCCTCAAGTGGCGCAAGCCCGACGACTACCTGGAGCGCATGCTGCTCGTCGCCTTCACGCCGCGCCGCCTCTCACACAAGGAGCGCGACGTGATGCTGCGCCCGTTCCCGCTCGACCGCCAAGGGGCCCGCCGATGAGCGCGCCCCCGCTCTCCCACTGGCTGCCGTACTGGGCGACGCGCACCATCGAGGTCGCCGGCCAGCCGCTCGCGATCCTCGTGCTGGTCGACGGCACGGTCGCGGTCGGGCTCGCCTCGAGCGGCGCCGACGTGTTCGCCGCCGACAACGCGCGCCTCAACCGCTGCGCCACGGCGCTACGGCGCGCGCTCAACGCGCTGCCGCCCGACGCCTTCCTGCAGTGCGAGTGGCACACCGGCCTCCCTTGGGACGACGTCATCGACGCCTACGAGGCGCGCCGCCCACGCGCCGCCGCCAAGGAGACCGCGCGCCTGCTCGCGGAGCAGCGCCGCGCGCGCGCCGCCGCGCTCCGAGGGGACGCCGCGCTCACGCGCGGGCGGCTCGTCTACTTCGTCGGGCTCTCCCGCGCGCTCGGGCTCCTCGGCGGCCACCGCGCGGGCCTCCTGTCGCGGCTCCTCTCGCGCGCGAAGGACCCGCAGCTCGTGACCCCGGCTGACCTCGAGCGGGCGGCAGAGCGGGTCGCCGACATCGCCGCGCGCGTGAGAGACGAGCTCGCCTCCACCGGCGCCCTCCTGACGCCGCTCGACGAGCCCGCGCTCCTCGCCGAGCTGCACCGCGCCATCAACCCGGCGAGCTCGCAGGCGTGCGCGCTCCACGTCGTCGATCGCCCCGAGGAGCTCCCCGAGGCCCTGACGCGCCAGGGGGCGCTGCTCGTCCACCGACCGCTCACGCTGCGCGAGCAGCTGCCGCTCGGCGACCTCGCCTGGACCGAGGGCTGCTTCACGCTCGACGACCCGCCGCTGCCCCACCGCGCGCTCACGCTCGAGCGCCTGCCCGCGCTCACCCGCCCCGACTTCATGATGGGCGTGCAGTTCAGGACGCCCGCGCGCCTCCGCCTGGTGTCGACCTTCGTCGCGACCGACCGTGAGCGCCTCACCGAGCGGCTGATCCGCAAGCGCAACGTCGCGCACGCCCAGGCGGGCGGCGTGGTCCGCGACGTCGCCGCCAACGTCGCCTTCTCCGAGTACGAGCGCGTGCTCGAGACCATGCTCACGAACGACCAGCGCGTCTTCGCCGCGTCCGTCACGGTCATCCTCGACGCCCCCGACCACGCTTCGCTCGACGCAGCGACCCGCGAGCTCAAGGACGCCTTCAACGACGTCGGCGCGGCGCTCACCACCGAGACCGGTCGCCAACTCCAGGCGTTCTTGGGGGCCCTGCCGGGGAACGGCGCGCGCGCCCCCCGCGTCCACCAGGTGATCACCAACAACGCGGCGGACCTGATGCCGTACTTCGCCCCGAGCGAGGGCGACGACGAGGCGCAGCTCCTCTACCACACGCGCCAGGCCACGCTCCGTCGCCTGAGCCTGCGGCCGAGCCAGGCCCGCTCGAACAACAACGCGCTGGTCTTTGGCAGCTCGGGGTCCGGCAAGTCCTTCAACGTCTCCTGCATCTTCGAGCAGGCATGTCTGGTCGAGGACGGGCCGCTCCTCATCATCGACGTGCAAGGGCCCGAGCTCTCGTCGTACCGCGTGCTCGCCGAGGCGCTCGGGGGCTCCTACACGGCGCTCGCCTCCGACGCGGACGTCGCCTTCAACCCGTTCTTCCCCCACGCGGAGATCGAGCTCGTGAGCGACGGGGGTGGCGCCGCGCTTGATGACGAGGCCGTCCGCTACCTCGCGGACCTGGTCGCCCTGGTAAGCGCGCCGGACCTGCCCGCGCGCGCCGACCGGGCGCTCATCAAGGAGATCGCGCGCCGCGCCGTCACCGGCGCCTATGCCGCGACGCGCGCGACGCGCCGGACGCCCATCCTCGGCGACGTCGCCGACGCGCTCGCCGCGTTTCAGGCGACCGAGCCCGAGTACGAGCCGCTCGCCCGCGCCATGTTGCTCACGCTGCGCGCCTGGCTCGCGGACCCGACGCGGGCGCGCCTCATCAACCGCCCCACGCGCTTCGAGGGCGCGCGGCAGATGCAGGTCTTCGACCTCTACGGGCTCGAGCGCGACCGAGAGCTCGCGACCGTCCTGCTCCTGTCGGTGAGCTTCCACATCTGGGCAACGCTGCGGCGCTACCCGCGCGAGGTCACCAAGTTCGTCGTCTTCGACGAGTGCTGGAAGTTCCTCCTCGATGAGACGGCGAGCGGCATCGTCGCGGAGCTGTTTCGCACCGGCCGCAAGTGGAACGCCTCCACCTGGGCGATCACGCAGAGCCTCGCGGACTTCCTCGCCTCGCCCATCCACGCCGCCGTCATGCAGAACGCCGCGCTCGCGCTGCTCTTCCAGCACGCCGGAGATCACGAGCGGGTCTCGTCCCTCCTCGAGCTGAACGCGCGCCAGCACGCCCTCTTCAAGCAGCTGCGCTTCAAGAAGGGCGCCTACGCCGAGCTCTTGCTCGTCGAGCGCGCCGCGGGCGAGGCCTCGGTCCTCCGCCTGCGCCCCACCGCCTTCGACCTGTGGCTCAACACCACCGACCCCGCCGACGTCGGCTTCCGGGAGCGCGTCCGAAGGGAGCGCGGCCTCTCGCTGCTCGACGCGGTCCGCCACTGCGCGAAGCACCACCCAAATGGCGCGCCCCGCGCCCGCACACCGAACGACGAAGGAGCCCGCCCATGAGCGCGAAGACCGCCGCCAAGTCCCGCCTCGCCGCCGAGGTCGCGCAGATCCTCTTCCCGACAGAGATGCCGTCCGACGCCTGGAGCACGCTCGATCGCGCCGTCGAGCACCACTTCGACGGCCGCGACACCGGGCGCCTCAGCGCGGTCCTGCGAGACGTCGCCGCCCTCCGCCAGGGCGAGGTCAACCTCCTGGCAATGGCGCTAACCGAGGACGCGACCGAGAGCGCGACGCCGTGCGCGGTCCTGCTCGACCAGGACTCCGACCTGCGCGCGCTCAGGGATGTCATCGACCGCTGCGCGCAAGAGCTCGGTGTCACCCTCGACATTGACGAGGGCCTCGACGCCGATCAGGTGAGCGATGCGCGCTGAGTCACCAGCCCGCCTGCGCCTCTGGAGCGCCGCGCTCGCCCTCGCCGTGCTGCTCGGCGCGCGGCGCGTCGACGCGAGCGCCGCCGGCATCCCCGACGGCGACTCGGCGACCCTCATCGCCCTGCTCCTCGAGAGCGTCAAGCAGACCACGAACGCGGGGCAGATCCTCACGGCGGTCGAGGGCTCGCTCGCGACCGCGCAGCACACGCTCGCCGTCGTGCGCACCGCCACCGACGTCGTGAATGAGTTCCGCTATCTCACCGAGAACCCCGAGGAGATCTATGACGCCGCGCAGGCCGCGTTCGAGAAGACCTTCCCGGAGGTCGAGGGAGTGCGGCGCGAGGCCGACCTTCTCCGCGCCGCGCTCGCGCAGGGACCAAACGGCGAGCTCAACCCCTACGCCCTGCAGGAGACGCTCGACGAGCTCGGGCGCACGCAGGCGAGCTTCTACGACACCCTCATCGCCCTCGACGAGGGGCTCTACGGCCTCTCGGACGCCCACCTGCAGCTGCTCTCGCGGCAAGACGCGCTCGCCACCCAGGGCGAGGCGGTGTTCCGAGAGACCATGGACCCGGGCTGTCGCTTGACGACCGCCGCGGACGGCTCGACCCAGACCGTGTGCGGCCTCGACCTCAAGCGCGCCGCCGTCCTCGGCGCCAAGTCGCAGGCGATCTCCGCGGCGTCCCTCCGGGTCATCACCGAGGTCACGACCGAGCAGCTCCGCCTCGCCAAGCTGGCTGCGATCCGCAAGCTCGACGACGGCGCGCGCATGAGCGCGCAGCGCATGGACCACGCCCGCGGCCTCGCGAGCGTCGCCGCCACGGTCGACGAGGCGCTCGACCCGACCGCTGCGCAAGAGGACGCCCCCACCTTCGTGGAGCGGCCGCCGGGCGGGCCAGACGCCCGCGTTGGGGGTGCCCTGTGATCGGGCTCGACTTCGACCGCGTCGTGCGCTCGGCCGTCGGCGCCTTCGGCGACCAGGGGAGGATCAACGGCGCCGCCGCCACCATCCTCACGGTCTCGTTCCTCGCCTCCGTCATCCTCGAGTGGAAGAAGCAGCTGCGCGGCGAGCGGCCGGACTGGGCGAGCCCGGTCACGCGGCTCCTGGTCTTCGGCCTCCTGCTCGGCTCCTACTCCGTCGTCGCGCGCTCCCTGATCGAGCTCGTCTCCTCGCTCGGCGACCTGCAGTCGATCGACCCCGCGAGCGCCAAGAAGTCGGTCTTCGCCGCGCGCGCCGAGGCGTTCTCGAGCGCGCTCGGCGACGACGCCTCCTTCTCGCTCTCGAACCTCGAGCTCTCCGCCGCGGCGCTCATCAACAGCCTGCTCGACGTCGCGACCTACCTGACCTTCACCCTCGCCGCGGCCTGCGTCTTCATCCTGAAGGTCATCCAGAAGGTCATGCTGAACGTGCTGCTCACGCTCGGCCCCATCATGATCGCCTTCGCGTCGATCCCGGGCCTGACCCAGGGCTACCTCGCGGCTTGGCTGCTCGGCCTCATCGAGGTCACCGCCTGGGGCGTCACCGCCAAGATCTTCCTCGCGATGCTCATCACCTCCGAGCGCGGCACCACCGTCAACCCAAACCTGACGCAGAACCTGGCCGAGCACATGGTCTTCAACCTCGTCTACGCGACGAGCTTCCTCGTCATCCCGGTCGCGACCGCCTCGATCCTCCGCGGTGGCGCCGCCCACCTCGCGCAAGGCGCCATCGGCTCGGCGAAGCGCGCTGCGTCCGCGGGCGGGGCGATGGCCTCCGCGGGTGCTACTTCGCTGGCGCACAAGCTGACGCCGGACCACGCCTCGCGCGGCAGCTCCGCCAACGCCGCGCCGCCAGGCGCCGCACCGTCGGTGGAGCGCGCGGGCGATCAGTCGGGCGACGCCCACGCGCGCCGCGACGCGTTCGCGCGCGACGCCGCCATCCGCAAGCACGAGCGCGCCGGCGGCGATGGTGGAGACGCCTGATGCCAGCGAAGCAACCCCTGCCGATCCCCGACACCTTCGAGGTCTACGGCGAGTTGGTGCGCCGCGGGCGGCGCGCCTGGGCCTTGAGCCTCGTCTGCGCGCTCACCACGCTGCTCGCCCTCGCCACCGCGTTCCTCAGCTTCACCCGCCCCCTGCCGGTGGTGGTGACGAGCGACGACCCGCGCCAGCCGCGCCGCGTGGTCAGCGCCGGCGATGCTGAGACGCGCGCGATCGACGCCAAGCGCTTCTTCGCCGCGCAGGCCGCGCGGCTCCACGGCTGGTCGTCCGCCGACGTCGTGGAGCAGCTCACCGCCGCCTCGCTCCACATGACCACGGCCTGGCGCAAGCGCTTCACCGAGGAGGTGAACGGTGAGGTCGCGGTCCCGCCGCAGGTCGACCCGACCGGCAAGGCGACGATGCTTCGGACCTACGTCCTCGCCCGCATCAGAAACGAGCTCGAGCTCGACTGGGACTCCGTCACCTGCGCCAAGGTCGAGGCGACCTGGCACTGCAAGGGCAGAGCGGTCATGCGCATCCAGCCGCTCACCGGCAACCCCGTCGACGATCCGAAGCTCAAAAAGCAGCTCGAGCTGCGCGCCAGCTTCGTCGAGGTCGCCGTCACGCCGAACACCATCGACGGCCTGCTCGTGGACTTCTGGGACACCAAGGAGGTGCAGCCGTGACTGGTGTGCGACCAACCGCGCTCGGCCTGTGCCTGGCCGCCATCCTCGTCGTGATGCCAGCGGGCACATCGTCGGCTGCGCGGAGGACGGAGGCGCCGAGCGCCGCCGCTACCGTGGAGTCGGGTCGAGGACCGCAGCTGCGCGTCATCACGCTCGACCCGAAGAAGGCGAAGGGCGTCTACAAAGTGACGGCCGCGCCGGGCCTCGCGACCGTCCTGAAGCTGCCGGAGCCCTGGACCACGCCACCGACCTGCGGCGACTGCGTGTTCGGCGACGCCAAGCAGGAGGGCCAGCTCTGGCGCATCGACGTGTTCCCCGAGACCCAGAGCTTTTCGATCAAGCCCACGCGGCTGCCCGGGCCCGACCTCCCTGCGACCGCCTTCGTCACCAACCTCGACGTCACGCTCGAAGGCGGCCTGTCGGTCGCGATCTTCGTCGAGCTCTCGCTGCCAGAGCACGCCGACGCCCGCGTCGAGTTCGCGCTGCCCGAGGCCGAGACCGGCCGCGCGCGGCTCACCGTGCTCGAGCGCCAGCTCGAGCAGCGCTTCTCAGATCGCGCGCGCGCGCTCGCGACGGAGCTGATGCTCAACGCCGCGATGCGCGGCACCACCTGCAGGGACTTCTTCGGCCGGCCGAACCGCAAGGACAACGTCGTGGTGCGCCTCAAGCAGATCTGCCGCACCTCAGAACTCCTCTACGTCACCTTCGAGGTGGAGAACCGCCGCCGCGCCGACGTTCACCTCGCTGCGCCCACGCTCGAGAGCGCCAAGGGGGCGCTCGCCGCCGGCCACAAGCTCGAGAAGGCCGCGCTGCGCTTCAACGAGCGCGCGCTCGGCATCGCCGCGGTCACGCCGGGAGCGCCCGAAGATCCCGACCGCTACCGCCTCACCGTCACCGTCGCGGGCGTCGACGACGAGACCGCCGTCGTCGTCGAGGACATCGATCTGTGATGAGGCAGAGGGAGGGAGGACCTATGGGTGAGCTCGAGGCAGGCGCGATCGTCGATGGTCTCGTCGTGAAGCAGCGGATCGGCAGTGGCGGGATGGGCGAGGTCTACCTCGTCCATGACCCGGCGCTCGCCGTCGACCGCGCGCTCAAGCTCATCTCCCTCACCGGGCCCGGCTTCGGCGGCAGCAAGGCCGAGGGCGACGAGTACCGCGCGCGCTTCGAGCGGGAGGCGCGCACGCTCGCGCGCCTGCGCCACGAGAACATCATCCCGGTCCACGCCGTCGGCGAGCACGAGGGGGCGCCCTACCTCGTGATGAGCTACTTCCCCTCGAAGGACGCGCGCTGCTGGCTGCGCGACGAGGCGCCCACCCTCGATCGTATCAAGCGCGTCGCGCTCAAGGTCGCGCGCGCCGTCGCCCACGCCCACGAGGCGGGCGCGCTCCACCGCGACATCAAGCTCGCCAACATCCTCGTCGGCGAGGGCGACGAGGTCATGCTCATCGACTTCGGCCTCGCCAAATCCGTCGGCGACGATGACCTGACGCGCACCGGCCGCAGCATGGGGACGTTCTCGTACCTCGCGCCGGAGTACGTGCGCGCCTCCACGGTCGGCAAGGCCGTGCACACCCCTGCGACCGACCTGTGGGCCATCGGCTGCGTCCTCTACGCGCTCACGTGCCGCACGCCGGTCTTCAAGGAGAGGAACGAGGTGCGCCTGCTGCAGTTGGTCGCGCGCGGGCGCTATGTCCCCGTGAACGTGCGCGCGCCCGACGTGCCCGACGAGTGGGCGGCGCTCATCCACGCGCTCCTCGAGCCCGACCCTGCGCGGCGCACCCCCTCCGCCGCCGAGCTGGCGGGGCGCATCGAGCGCTCCCTTGCGCCGGTCGTCAACGCCACGGCGGAGGTCGCTCCGCCGCCCATGGTGGACGAGCGCTTCGTCGATCCCAACGCCGACCACCCGCCGAGCTCCGAGCGCGATCAGTATGCAGAGCCAATCGCCGCTGCGTCCTCGGACCAAGACGCCGACAGCGCCACCACCTTCGAGCCCGACGCCGACAGCAGCATCATGGCGCACGACGACACGAGCCCGACCGCGCCGAGGCGGGCGGCGACCATCCTCCCGCAGCCCTCGTTCCAGCTCCCGCCGGAGCGGGACGCCTCCGAGCGCGTCAGCGCGCGCCGTCGTCTCATCTTCCCGCTCGCCGCCGCGCTCGCGGTCTTCGCGATCGGCGGCGCGCTGATCCTGTTGACCACGCGCGCGACCGCGAACCCGAGCGAGCGCGCCGGCGTCGTCGACCACCACGAGGCCGAGCGGGAGCGCCGCGCCGCCGCGGAGCTCGCGGACCTCGAGCGCGAGCGCGATGCGCGCCGCCGCGAACGCGACGCGGCGCAGGCGACCACGCCCGTAGCACCTGTCCCGCTCTTCGCACCCACGGCCGGGGAAGCGCAGCCAGGCTCGCCGACCCCGGTCCCAGACGCTGTCCCTCGGCGCTTACCCGAGCGCGCGCCAGCACAGAGCGCCCGCGGCACGCACGCGGCGCCGGCCGACCCCTACGCGGCGCGCTACGGCGCGCGCGCCAGCTACAACACGAGCGCCGCTGCTGCGCTGCCCCACGCGAGCGCAGCGTCGGCGGCGCCGCCTGCCGCGCCGATCGAGGGCGTCAGGGTGCCCGTGCGAGTCACCGATGCCGTTGCGAGCGCCCCGGCCGGCCCGGTGATCGCCGTCGTGCAGGCACCGATCCGCGTGGGCGCTCTCGAGCTACCGCGCGGCGCCGAGCTGCACGGCCGCACTGCCGGGGTCGAGGGCGCGCGCATCCTCATCCAGTTCTCGTTCGCCATCGTGAATGGCCGGAACGTGGCGCTGAAGGGGAGCGCGCTCGGCCCCGACGGGCGCCCGGGGATCGGGGGCGAGAAGAGCCTCGGCGGGCTCTCTGGCATCGCCGCTGGCGCCGCTGGCGGTGCCGCCCAGGCGCTGCTCGGTAGCGCGGCGGCCCTCGCGCCAAACGACGTCGCTCGCCGCGCCATCCAGGGCGCGACCGCCTCGACCGCCGCGAAGGCCGAGCGGCTCGACAACGAGGAGGAGCTAATGGTCGCTCCGCGAGGCGCGCGCTTCTTCGTCTACGTCGAGGACGTGCCCGGGGCCTGACGCTCGCTTCGCCTTGCGTCGCGCGGTCTCGGTTGCGGACCGTCGCGTCCGGCGGTCGAGCTCCTTGCTCGGTCGGATAACGGCGGTCGCGACGACGTGCGCGCTGTGACCGGCGCACGCGACGTGCCACAGGCGAGCTGGGGAGATCTGCCAAAGAAATCGACTTGTACCTCCAGCATTGGAGGCCTCATGTCGCGACATCGCGCGCTCGCACTCTCGTTGGTTCCGCTCGTTGTCCTCACCGCATGCCAGCCCGACGTCGGCGAGCTCGTCGAGGGCTCGATCGGCGGACGCGTCGTGAAGGGCCCGGTCGCGGCAGCCGACGTCACCGCCTACGCCGTCACCGACGCCGGCCGCCGCGGCGAGGTGATCGCCACCGCGACCGCTGCGGAGGACGGCACCTACCAGCTCAACGTCGGCGGGCACTTCGGCCCCACGCTCGTGTGCGCGCGCCGCGGCCGCTACACCGAGGAGGCCACCGGCGGCCTCGTCGACCTCGGCCCGAACGAGCTGTGCGCGCTCGTCGACGAGCAAGCGCTGGCCGAGGCGGCGACCGGCGTGCTCGTCACCCCGTTCACGTCGATGCACACAGCCCTCGCCGGCTGCTTGCTCGAGTCGCAGGCCGAGCCATCCCTCAAGGACGCCTCCGCCAGAGCGAGCGCCCGCCTGAACGCCTTCCTTGCAGCCGGGACGCCGGGCTTCGACCTTCGCGCGACGCAGCCCTTCGACCCGACGCGCGACCTCGCGCCGAGCCTCACCGCCGACGTCTGGCACGGCCTGTTGCTGAGCGGCCTCTCGGAGTCGGCCCGCCAAATTTCACTCGCCTCCGACCTCGACCCCGGCGTCCGCGTCACCGCGGCCACGCTCTCGACCGAGCTCCTGCGCGACCTCGACGACGGTCGCTGCGTCTTCGACGGTCAGGGCCCCTCGGGCGCGCCGCTCAGCCAGGGCGCCGTACTCCTCACCGCGAACACGCTGCGCGGCGCGCCGCAGGGCCTCGCGCTCTCGATCGAGCGCTTCCTCGACGGCTCGCAGAACCGAAGCGGTGTCACCGTCGCCGCGGTGAAGGACCTCACGCGCCTGCTCACCACCCACACGAGCGATCTCTTCGGACCAGACAGCGCCGTCGATGCGCCCGTCGTCGCGATCCTCGAGCCCGTGCCCGGCCCAGTCGCGGGCCGGCCGCGCGTCCGCGTCATCGCCGACGACGCGCGGGGCGTCTCCTCCGTGGCGCTGATCGCACCCACACCGCTCGCCGGCAGCGGCGAGACCAGCTGCACGAGCCCCGTGCACTGCGAGCTCACCGCGGAGCTGAACACCGCGCTCTTCGAGCCGGGCCCGGTGACCATCACGGCTCGCGCGACCAACGAGCTCGGCGTCTCGAGCGACGCGTCGGTCACGGTCACCGTCAACAACGCGATCCCCGAGATCGAGGTGAGCGCGCCGAGCGCTGGCGTGGTGCGCGGCGTGATCCCCGTGCTCGCACAGGCGACGTCGGCCGTGGGCGTCGCAGCCTTCGACTTCGCGGCGCCGGGCCTTGGCGCGCTCGCGCTCTGCGCGCCGCCCGCTACCACCAACTGCGACCGCGAGCCTGACCCCACAAGGATCGACGTCCTGTGGGACACGACGACCGCGCCCGAGGGCGCCGTGGCGCTCACCTTCCGCGCGCGCGACACGGCGGGCAACGACGCGTTCGAGGTGGTCAACGTCGAGGTCGACAACGTCGCCGCCGGCACCGTCGCGGGCATCGTAGAGCTTGGCTACCCGGTCATCGACGCCCTCATCACGGCCTATGAGGTCGTTGAAGGGGCGCGCGGCGCTGCCATCGGCTCCGCCACCACCGACGACGAGGGGCGCTACCAGATCGAGAACCCCGAATTCGCCGGCGTGATCGAGGTTGTGGCGGAGAGCGGCGCCTTCGAAGATCCCTCCACCGGTCTCCCGCTCTCGCTCCGCTCCGGGCAAGCGCTGTCTGCCGCGCTGCCAGACGTCGCCCTCGGGCAAGCAGTCACCCTCAACGTGAACGCGTGGACCACCCTCGCGCTCCGCCGCGCGCGCGCCGCGCTCTCGGAGTCGCCCTCGTTCCCGGCCGCGCTCGCATTCAGCTCGAACCTCTTCGCGAGCCACCTCACCCGCCCTGGCGCCTTGTCGCTCACAAGCTCGGCCTCCGCGGACCTGCTCCGGCAGAGCCCGGCCCCGTCCGACGCCGCGGCCATCCTCGCGCTCACGCACGCTGGCCTCTCGCGCATGGCCGCGCAGATCTCGATCGACGTCGGCGGCGCGCCCGGCCAGATCACGCCGGTCGATCTCCTCGATGTGCTGCTCGACGACCTGAGCGACGGCGTCCTCGACGGCACCGACTCGGGCGTCGCCCTGTTCCTCGACCAGGAGTCTGTCAGCTCCGGCCCTGACGCCCTGAGGACGTCGCTCGCGATCGGGATCGACAACTTCGTGAAGAACGCGCCGCTCCGCGACCAGGGCGTCGTCATCCTCGAGGTCCCCAGGAACGCCTCGAGCATCACCAGAGCGGCCCTGAGCGCCGCGGGCCTGCTCTACGACGACCTGTCGCTCGATCGCTCGGTCCTCTTCCCCGCAGACGCCCCGGTTACGCCCTTCGACCAGGCAGCGCCCACCATCAACCTCGCCTTCGCGGCACCAAATGACGCGGCGCCCTTCGGCGCGGCGCTCGACGGGGTCGTCGCCGTCATCGCGACCGCAAGCGACCCGAGCGGCCTCTCCGCCTTCGACGTGCTGAGCCCCGAGGTGTCCGACCTGTTTACGCCGGTCGCGGACCTCCGCGCCGAGATCGACGGCTCACACGCCCCGAACCAAGCCGAGGTGCTCGACGAGTGCGGCATCGCCCTCGGCGACCCGCCCTACGCCCTGCCGGACGCCTCCCGACAGGTGTGCCTCTGCGTCGAGGCGGTGGACGCGCTCGAGAACGTCGCGCGCGACGTGCAGTGCTTCACGCGCCCGCCACCGACGGTCCTCACGGACGCAGGCGCGTTCGTCGGCCCCGCGCGCGGCGGCATCTCGGTCAGCGCGACGGGCTCCTTCGAGCTCGCCTCCTGCAGCGGCAGCGCGGCGCAGGGCGACGCCTCGATCGGCGCCGGACATTCGACCGCGAGCGGCCACTCCTGTGCTGTGTTCGTGCCCTTCACCGCGCCGCTCGTGGCCGGGGCGGTCGCCCTCGACGTCGACGTGACCGAGGTCGGCGGCGCGGCGTCGCGCTCGTCGTTTCGTTATACCGCTGACCTCGAGCCGCCCTCGCTGTCCATCACCGCGCCCTCAGCAGGGGTCTTCCGCGCCTCGCCGCCGCTCATCACCGCGTCTGCTCTCGACGCGAACCTCATCTCCGTGACCGCGGACGTCACGACCAACGCCGTCCCCGTGGTGCGAGCCTTGGCAGGGACGATCGCCGCAAGCGGCCAGGTCAGCTTCCCGCCCTACACGGACGCCGAGCCCGACGGCCTCCGCACGGTCACGCTGACGGCGACCGACGCGGCCGGCAACGAGGCGACGGCGCAGATCAGCTACACCAAGGACACGGCGGCGCCGTCGCTCTCGCCGCTCGCGGCCGCGGACGGCAACCCGCTCCGCTACTACGAGCTCACCGCCACCACCGCGTTCGCGCCGTCGAGCCAGTGCTCCACCTTCCCCTTCACCGGGTGCGTGTTCGACATCGCGGCGTCGACCACGACCAGCGAGGTCGTGCTGCGGACGACGGCGGCGTCGGCCGACGCGTACCGCCGCTGGCAGCACCTCACCGGCCAGCTCACGAGCCCGTCGACGCGCTCCCCGGTGCCGGTCGAGAACCGCGCGCCCACGCTGCGCCTCAAGGCGGAGCCCGGCGTGACGGTTGAGGCCCGCATCGACGCGTCCTGCCCCGCCGACGCCCAGGCCTTCGAGGCGCGCACCCGCGGCACCTTCACGGCTGACGCGGTCGGGCTCGTCGACGTGCCGATCGCCGACACCGCGAACCTCACGTTCGCGCCGACGATGCTCCGCTCGCAGACGGGCGAGGCGACGCTGTGCCTCAGCATGCGTCCCATGGACCAGGCGGGGAACAAGGGGGCCACCACGACGCACTTCTTCAAGTACGAGGCGACGCCGGCGCCGCTCCACATGGTGTGGAACTCCGGCGCCTACAGCTCCGCCGGCTTTCAGGAGGACGTCGAGGCGTTCGACGTCGGCGCGGATGACCGCGTGCTCTCCGGCGCGGGCCAGGGCAGCGCGGGCCGCGTGTTCGCGCACGCCTACCTGGTCTCGCCCTCGACCTCGACGAACTACAACTACAACTACAGCCTCGCGCCCGGCGCGGCCCCCACGATCGCCGTCAGCCACCGGGAGGTCGTCCAGGTCTCCCGGCAGCGTGCGTTCAACTGGTGCTACACCGTCGACGGCGCCGACGCGGACGCGGTCATCGACGACGACGACGACGATCTCGTGAACCCGGACTGCATCGCCCCAAACGAGGCCAACAGCCCGCCGGACAACCCGACGTGGAGCGGCGCCCGCACCAACCAGAAGAGCGGCAGCGCGTCGTGGGGGCTCTTCTCACCGACGGGCGGCAGCCTGCTGAGCGCGGCCGCCATCATGGAGCACCGCGCGACCGTCACCGGCGAGACCGACGCCACCTTCGCGCACGACCCCGCGTCCTCCTACTCCACGAGCGCCGACACCACGGAGCTCGGGCAGACCTTCACCTTCACCGTCCCGCTCGAGCAGGTGTCCCTCGAGGTCTGGAGCTACAACGCCTCCACCGGGCAGCCCGGCACGCTCGTGGACGCGGGGACTGACGTCAGCTTCACTGCCGGCGGCAGCTCGCCATCGTCTCGCCACCGGCTGCTGCTCTTCCGCGCGCCGGTGCCGCAGAACGCCGTCACGCTGCGCTCGGCGAGCGCCATCAACGCGCAGGCCGGCACCATCGGCTTCAACGACACCTGCTCGGCGCGAAACTCCTCCGGAACCGCGGTGAGCCAGATGTTCGCGCTGCCCGGGAACCACTGGGTCGTCACGGACGCGTCGTTGCCGTCCGGTGCCGAGCCGGCGGCGCCGCACCCGCTGTTGTGGGTGAGCTCGGGCAGCTTCACGGAGTGCAGGGGGACGTCGACGAACGACTGCCGGTATGGGCGGTACTTCGATGACTACCTGCACGCGGCCTGGACCTGGCCGGCCGGCCGCGCGCTGCAGACGCAGGGGCAGATCAATGGGGTGGCGGGCGTGGCGTTCGCCGGACAGCCGAGCCAGAGCATCTCCGCCGGGCAGACGCGCCGCATCGCGCAGGAGCCGTGATGCGCGCCCTGCTCGTTGTGCTCGTGGCCGCGAGCCCCGCGCTCGCTGACGAGGGCGAGCTGTACCTCGGCGGAGAGGTTGGCGTGGAAGCTGCGGCGCTCCGGCACCCGCTCGCGCAGGGCGGAGAGTGGCTCCTGCTGGTGCCGCCGAACGCCCTGATCGCGCGTGCAGGGCTTGGCGCGCGCTTTGGCGTCACCAACGAGGTGCATCCGAGCGTTGGCCTTGAGGTTGGCGCCGCTCGAAACGTGACGACGACCGGGGTCTTGCTCGGTGGTGCGCCGGCACAGGTTGTCACCGGCACCTACCTCGAACTCGGTACGCCGATTGGGGTCGGGTGGCGGATCGACACCGGGTTCGACGTCAGCGCCGTCCTCGGGGTCGAGGTCGCGCCGCATGTGGCGTGGTGGGCTATGGGCGCGGCCATCGCGGCGGCGGCGCCCGAGCACTCCGGGCCCTCGCGCGTCTTGCCGATCGGCGTGGCTGATGTGGTGCGTTTGGGCGGCAGCGTCCGGTTGCGCGCGGCGGTGGAGTTGCGCGTGTTCGACGTAGTGGCCGTGCAGCTGGCGCCGTACGTCGGGGTCGGGTGGGATGGCGCTCCGACATCGAGGGTTGGGATCGCGGTGCAGGCCATGTGGGTCCCTTCGGCTGGGTCCTCTTGGAGATGACTTGTCTTGCTCGAATTCGGTCTGCGCGGATCAGCGAGGCCAGTCGGTCCTGGTGTAAAGGGTCGGTCTGAACGTGACTCCAGATGCCTCCTCGAAACGGAAGCGGCAGGAGTCCCGCCCCGGCTCAGGCATTGCAGCCAAGTTTCACAAACGGTCGATGGTTCGCACGTCGATGAGCCCTTGCAGATGTTCGCTCAGCGTCTTCGGCACCGGCCCGCCGTTGATGAGGACGCCGGCCTCCATGTTCTTCTCGAGGGCGTGACCGGTGAGGTTGGCACTCGTGATGAAGGCGCGCGCGCCGTCGACCACCGCGACCTTCGCGTGGACCTTGCCGTCGACGAAGGGCTCGGGCTTCTCTATCCAGGTGAAGATCTCCGCCGACGGCACCCGCAAATGCATCGTGGCTGCTGGGTCGTAGTTCAGAGTGCCGCCGTGGCTCGTAGAGGCCTCGAGCAGGATGCGCAAGCGGACGCCACGGCTCGCGGCTTCATTCAGCGCGGTGACGACGCTGGGGACGTCGTAGGCAACGAAGCTTACGAGGAAGAAGTCCATGGTCGCACTGGCGATGAGATCCAGCAACACCTGCTCGGTCCTGCGCGTTGGAACGAAGCGCGTCGTCGGGCCGGTCCACACCAGCTCGACGCTCAGCTCGCGTTCGACGCGCAGCCGGGCTTCGGACGCTCCGAGGAGCATACCAGCGACTTCGTCGCCACTCGCCTGCGCTTGCCCCCACGCCCCGATGACACGCCCTACGGCGGCGCGCGCCGCAGGCGTCTCGGCGAGCGTGTTCGCGTTCGGAGCCGCGCCGGGATTCGCGAGCCCGCGCAGCGCCGACGCTACAGTGCGCACCTTCGCCGGAGAAACGAGAGCTACCAGACCTACGACCGCCTCGAGGAGCTCCTGCATTAGACCCCCGCGAAGAAGGCCGCGTCGTCGGTTTGCAGCGTCGCGATGACGAGCGCGCGATCGAGATAGCGATTGCCGCACTCGCACGAAGTTTCCGAGACGAATGAACACGCGTGGCACGAGGCGGCGTGCAGCGAAGAGTCGGTCCTCGGGTTGTGCTCGGCACAGAGCGGGTCGGACGCGCAGATCCTTGCGCGGTCGAGGGCTTGGCGCAGCAGCCGCCCGAGGTTCTCGGGCTTGCCGAGTTCGACGAGACCGCCGAGCGTTCCGTCCGAGTCCGCCGCTGCCGTGTAGATCAAGATGCCGGCCTGGGACTTGCCGCCGGCGATGTCGGCGTAGACGCGCTCGCGGATGCTCGCCGCGTTGTAGCCGCAGTCGAGGGCGAGCTCGCGGATGAGCAAGTGCGCGATGGTGTGGAGCAGCGCGAACCGCATGCCAGGGAAGTCCTCGTCGGGTGCGAGCTTGCGGCGAGCGCGCCAGCCACGATGCCCTCGACGAAGCTCAGCTTCTTGCCTGCGGGGTCCATGCCCCGCCGCCCACGTCATGAGTGCATCCTCGGAGAATTGAAGGAAGATCCCCTCGCCGTGAACTTGTGTGGCCGGCACCCAGTCAGGTGCGCTGCGGCCGATGGGAGCGCGGGGCGCTCGCTCCGCTCCACCACCTTCGCTCGGGGATTCTACGCGCGTGAAGCCAAGCAGTGCATTCACCTCGCGCAGCCGCTCGAGGAGGAGGACGCGGGACAGATGCTTCTCGAAGCCTTTGGGCACGGCCGCCTTCTTACTCATGAAGTGCGGGTAGTCGGTCGGCGGCGTCGGGGAGGTTAAGACGTCCCACTCTGGCCCCTTGAGGTCGAAGTCCTCGCCGCCGACCGCTCCAGTGCGATGCGCCTCGATCGCCTCCCAGACCTGGTCCCCCGTGAATGCTTCGATGCCCGGCAGCTGTGCCGACTTCTTCAGCATCTTCACTGCGCCCACGGCCTCCGCTGCGCTCTCGACGTCCCGGAAGAACTCCCAGCCATCGGCCACGAGCTGGGCTATTGGGTTGCCTGTCTGCGGGATGGCGAGCGCCGAGAGCGTCACCGGAAACCAGCCGTTCGTCGCGCCGAGGAGGATGGAGCGAGGAGCTTCTGCGCAGCCGCCGTCGAACATGCTGAGGTGGGGATGACGGCCACGACAGCCCGGAAGGTTGTCCTTACCGGACTGCCCGAATGCCTGAGCCATGCTCCTCGCCGCCTCGCACGTGTCGCAGCGGACCCACAGGTTCTCGGTTTGCAGCGAGGCGCCGCTCTCGAAGAAGCGCAACGAGCCCTTGCACATGCTCGGCCCTCCGTGAACGAACCAGTGCCATGGGAAGTCGTCGAGGTGCCCAGCGCGGCACGCGAGAAGGAAGCGCGCCGGAACCGCGTCGGCCTCACGCGGCTTCTGGTCACCGCGCGATCCGGTGCAGCCCTTGTGGACGAAGCGAGTCTTCTCGGGGCGGTAGGGGTTCGCCTTCAGCTCGAAGAGCCCCACGTCGAACGCCGAGAGGAGGCCGCACTTCACACAGCGCATCCAGCGCGGAAACGGTTTCACGGGCACGCCGACAAACGCCTCCGCCGAGAACGGATCGACGACGTCGGTGTCTGTCAGGGGTGGCATCCGGAGGGACTCGACCTGATCACCGAGCACGCGGCGGACGTTCGCGAGAAGGCGTGCCTCCTGAATCGGCTGGCAGCGCGCAATCTCCCAGCGGTCGATGCCCATGGTAACGACGGAGAGGTTCGGGAGATCGACCAACGCGCCGGGCCCGTAGGTCCAAAGGAGCTGGCTCGGGCGGACCTCACCGACCGGGGTCTTGCTCATGGCGACTCCTTCGTATCCGTCGCTTCATCTTCGACCGCGGGCCGTGGCTGCCAGAGTGGATCTTGATTCGAGCGATCGTCTTCCATCACGAGATTCACCGCGGGCTCGACCTCGCGCATCGACATGGGCACGGTCCAAGTCGACCAAGGCTTGATGCCGGGGGGGTCGAGCAGCGCATAAGCCGTCGGGCCTGCGCCACGCTTCTGATAGACGAGCGTGCGCCCGGGCACCGCCGCCTCTTTCGCCCACTCGTCAGCGCGGCTCTTCAGTTCCGCGGTCGCGAGATTCCTCTTCGCCGAGTCCTCGGTAACCTCCCAAGTACGTTCGGTGACGGAGGCCACGGTCGAGGTCACGGCTGGGAGGCTCGGGCTCGTGAGCGCGCCCGCACCGGGATTGGGTGCGAACGACTCGAAGCGGTTCCGCATCATGGCGATCATCGCGCCCGTCAGGCCTCGGTCCATCGCGCGCGGCGAGAAGGGTGTGACCGACTGGGCTTCGACGTGTTGATAGAAGGTGGCGTGATAATGCTCGAAGGTCTCATAGTGTGAGAGGTCGCGCGGCCGCGCCCATGTGAGTACCGCCGCGACGAGGCCGGGGAATGCGCGGCCTACGCGGCTCGTGGCTTGGATGTACTCTGCGGTGCCCTTTGGCTGGCCGTTCACCACCATGACGCCCAAGCGGTTCACGTCGACACCGACCGAGAGCATGTTGGTGGCGAGGACGACGTCGATGGGCCGAGGTGCCTCTTGAGGTCGACGAGTTTTCGCCAGACGCGCCCCGTTAGTGTCATATGCGGTGTCGAAGGGGATCTCGAGCTGGTCGAGGTAGCTCGGGATGGCGGCGCTGCTTACGCGCGAGGTCAGCTCAGCGATGGTCGAGATGCTCCGCTGCTCGAGCCCGGGCCGCTGCACGAGGCTCATCTTCACGCGGTACGAACGGGTCTGTACGTCGTCTTCTGCGAGGCGCTTCATGCCGCCGAGCTCACGCAGTGAGTTGAAATAGCCGACCATCGTCATGTACGGGTCGGCCACCTTCCCGAAGGCGTCGAAGAGCCCCTGTGCCGCCGTCAGGAACGCGGTGTACGTGCGGATCAGCACGGCAGGCCGTGAACTGCCCGGCGAGCAGATGCCCATGTACCGGCGCCCGGGCCGGCTCTCGACCGAGCGCTGCACCGAGAAGAAGTCATCTTCCACGTCGAGCGCCTTGGGCGGGAAGATCGCGAGGCGCCGCATAAAGACGTTGCGAACCTGGTCGGCCGCGCGTCGGACGGTTGCGGTCGATGCGACCACCTTCGGGCGCACCTTGGTCGCACCGATCTTCCATGAGCAGAGGTCGTCGACGGCGGCCTCGTACAGGCCCACCATCGTCCCGAGCGGACCGCTGATGAGGTGGAACTCGTCTTGGATGATGAGGTCAGGCGGGCGCAGCGCCCGGACAGCGTTCACCTTCGCGGCCGAGTGAGGCTTCCTTGCATTGTGCCCGCCGCCGCAGTCGTGGCCCGGCCAGAGGAGCCCGTGACGTGGGCACTCTTCGCGCACATTCCCGAACAGCGTGCGGACCTCCGGACGCCAGGCCATCATCGCGAACTTGTCGACGGTGGCGATCATCATCGTCGGGGGCCGGTGGTAGATCTCCTCATCGACGAGCGTCACCGGCAGACCGGGGTGCGCGTTGCCGCTCGACTTGGCCTTGCTGAACTCGCACTGCGAGAGCTTGTCGCCGCAGTAGACAGCGGTGCGCCCAGCGATCTTGTCGACCTCGAGGTCGCGCCCCGGCTGAATCTCGGCTCCGCACCACGGGCAACTCGTGAGCTGCGCGGGCGACGCGATGCCGGCGCGGTTTCTATCCTTGTCGCGGATGGCCTCGATCGCTTGGTGAGAGGCCTCAGTCGTCCCTGGCGTCACCTTGTTGCCGACCCACAGGCCGAGCGTGAACGGCTCCGCGCCCCACTTAGCGATGTCGGCGGTGCGGATGATCTCCATCGCGCAAAGCAGCGTCGCGGCCCGCTGGAACTGCTGCAGCGTCAGGAGGCGCAGCGTGTAGCGCATGATGACGGTGAGCCCGCGGCCACCGTCGAGGTTCTCGACGATGCCCTGCAGGCGTCGGATGCCCATCGCGAAGGCGGCAACGCCCAAGTACGCCTCGGTCTTGCCGCCGCCCGTGGGGAACCAGAGCAGGTCGGCGAAAGCTTCGGCGGGGCTCGTGCGGTCCGGGTGCTTCGGGTCGGCGAGCGATGGGACCGACAGAAGCAGGAACGCGAGCTGGAACGGGCGCCACGAGCGGTTCTTCCGCACGTCGACGGACTCGAAGGTCAGCTCCTCGCCGCGACGACGCTTTAGTGCGTAGATGCCTCGGACTCGCTGTCGGGCCATCGCGCGGTTGGCAAAGCGGAATGCGTCGAGCGCCTTCGGGTCTGAGAGCAGCACCTTCAACCCTTCGCGCAGGCGCTCGAGGGTGGTCTTGCAGCGGTCGAGGGCCTCGTTGGCCGGGGCGTCGTAGCCCTTGATCTCTTTGCCGACGCGCGCGCGCTGGTCGCCAATCCACGCGGCGTAGTCGTCGACGAGCGTCTTCAGCGCCTCTTCGAGCTCGGCCTTGTCGAGGTCCGCGAGCGACAGCATGTCGAGCCAGCCCTGCTCGACCATCTTCTTCATCGCGGGGCGATCGTCGGGTTCGAGGCCCGGTGTCTCGGTGACGGGCACCTCGAAGCTCGGGATGACTTCGGTGCGGACCTCGATGGCGCGCGTCAGGTCGTCGTCGGGCGTCTCGGCGTGGACGCTGACGCCGTGACCCACGGCGAACTCTACGCGGCGCCGGTAGATGAGCCCGAGGTGGTCGCGCTCGGCGTCGTCCACGACGATGTCGTTGCTCGGGCGACGCAGGAACACCGGCGTCCCGGCTGCCTTGCCCGCGCCCTTCACGCTCAGCTCTGGCTGAAAGAGCCAGGCGCTGTCGCGATTCGTCTCGGGCTCGCGCTGGTCGTTGACCAGGAACAGCGTGACGAGGCGCTCACCCTTGGCGTTGGTGCGCACGGCTCCCTGGATGCGAACCTCGTCCTGCTCGCTGTCGGGTGCGAGTGGCTTGATGGGGCCGTCCTCGAGCGTGAGCATCACGCGCCCACCGCGCGGCGAGCGGCGCCAGACCTTCACCTTCGTCTCTTGGACCTCGCCGGTCTCGCGGTTCTTCCGCGGGCGCGTGTACTCGTGTTCCTCCTTCGGAACACGCGCATAGCTGCCCCAGCGTGCGGTGACGTCGAGCGTCTTCACATCGGGACCGACGCAGAACGTGAGGCCCAGGCTCGACGGCACGAGCGACTGGTTGTTGGTCGTATCGATCTCGTCGAGCGCGTCTTCGTCGGGCTCGACACGCCCGCTCGCGCGGTTGAACTCGGCGCCCGGTTCGTGGAGCGGGGCGTCGTTCTCTTGCGCCGAGTCGTCCTCTTCGTCGGCCGCCGCTGCGGGTTCGACCTCGCTCGCCGTGGTCGCGTCACCCGGGGCGCGCGGCGCGAGCTTGCCGACGAGGTATCGGTCGCGAACGCTCATGTCGACGACCAGCTCCTCGGGACCGTTGGCGGGCCCGAGCAGATCATCGCGCGTCGCCAGCTCGAGCAGATCCCGCACATAGGCGGCGTCTTGGATGAGCGGAACATCGTCCGGCGACGACACGCCGTCGCGAGCGAGCACCGCCGCCAGGTCTTCGGGCCGCAGCCGCGTGACGAGCCCAGTGGGGAGCGTCAGCCCGATGTCGGCGAGCGAGCCCGCCACTTCCACCGTGTGCAACTTGTCGAAGTAGAGCGTGGTCGCTGCGAGGTCGGCGCGGATGCGGAGGACGCGCCCCACCCGCCTTAGTGCGCCGGGCGCGTCGACTACGACGACCCAGTGACCCGGCGCGAGCGCTCTGAAGCCGACCCGATCACCGTCGAGCCGAACGACGAACGGGCCGAGCGACGTCGCCTCCTTGGCGAGCCATGCCTGTGCGTTCGGTGCGGTGGTCGTCGTCATGCGTTGCTCCCCTCGCTACAGCTCCACCCGCGAAAAGTGCGGGTAGATCCGGTAGAACTTCTTGAACACCTCGAACGGGTCTTCTCCGAGCCCCGACTCCGGCAGTTCGAACCCGAGCCTCGTCCTGGCGTCGTCGTTCGATTCCATCGTCAGACGCTCCAGCGTCGAGAGCGCCGGGAGGTCGATGCGCAGAGGTTCGTTGGGCGGCGAGTAGAACGTCCACCCCTTCACGAGAGGTTCGATGACGGTGTCGTTGGCTGCGCACACGACGAGTGTCGCCGTGACCATCGGCTGGCCGTCCGCGTAGTGCGTGCTCAGCGCCCACACCACCTTTCGGTCCGCGTGGCTCAGCACCTCCTTCTCGACGGCCAGGAACAGCGCGCGAAGGATACTGGAGCCGTAGGTCTTCTTCT
This sequence comes from Deltaproteobacteria bacterium, assembly GCA_016177705.1. Classification (GTDB taxonomy): domain Bacteria; phylum Myxococcota; class UBA727; order UBA727; family VGSZ01; genus JACOUT01. Next base: position 50,260 of record JACOUT010000003.1, on the reverse strand, counting down.
CCATGCCCGCTGCGGTGATGTCCGTGGGGCACAGCGAGCCGAGTCGGTCCTTGAACTTCTCGAGCCGCCACTCCCACAGCGCCTGCCCCGAGAGTTTGGGGTTCGGCTCACCCAATGCGCTGGGCTGGGCGTTGAGCGTGAGGCGCAGGATGCTGTTGAGCTTCACCTCGCCGACGGTGCGTGCGAACCGTCCGATCTGCTCGACTGGTTTCGGAGCCGTGTAGTCGAACCAGATGATCGCGGGCCGATCGAAGTCGTGGGCGTCGAGGTAGTCTTCAAGGCTCGAATGCACGCACTCGACGGACGCCGTAGGGCGGTTGAAGATCTGTCGCCTGTGGACCTCCTCCTCTGATTCGACGCTCGTCATGCAGGCGATGCCGAGGCGCGCATGCACGAGCCGGAAGTCTTCGAGGAACGAGCCTCCGAGCCCGATGTAGTGGTGCCCCTCCAGCGCCAACGCTGGCGCGAGGCGGGTCAACAGCGAGAGGAACAGCTCTCGGTCCACGGCCTTGTTCGGCCGCAGCTTGTACGGCACTGAGGAGCCGGTGCTCACGATCAGCTCCTCCGCTTCTTGGAGGGCTTGGCCAATTCGAGCTGGATCTTGAAGCACTCGTCGCCGACAGTGCCCGCGTTCACGTCGGGGTCGTCGAACAGCATCTTCGAGACCGCCCGCACCTCTTCGACAGGACGAGAGAAGACGATCCTCTTGGACGAGGGCTTCTTCTCCTCGGGCTTCGGCAGGACGTTGTTCTTCTTCGGGTTGAACTCGACGGTCTCGACGTCACCGCCTGCCTCGTCGATCGCGCTCGACGTCTTCGCCGTCTTGCGCGCGGCGACCGCCTCGATCGCCTTGCTGAGTGGCAGCGGCTGCGCGTCTTGCCAGTAGCTCTGCTGGTCGGAGCGAGGGTGGTTCTTCCAGTCGTTCGTGTACGAGATCCAGACCCGCATCCCCTCCTTCATCTTCACGAGGGACTCGAGCCAGAGCTCCGACGACGCATCAAGGGCGCGCTTGGTCGTCGTGACCGGGAGCTTCTTTGCGTCCTTCGCGCGGAACTCGATGATGCCGGTGATGACCGCGAACTGCGGGTGGTAGAGAGGAACGAGCGGGAGGTCTCCCCAGCCCGTCAGGCGGCTCTTGTCGCCGACGATCACCGCGCGATCGTTGCAGAGGACCGTCCAGCCCGCCGTAGCCGAGGCACGCTGGCCTGCGAAGTCCGCGTCATCTTCGTTGTCGTCGCCCTCGGCGCGACGGCTCGTGTTGAGGCCGACGGTGATCGACACCGTCACGTCCCCGCTCGTCTTGCGGAAGACGTACGGGGCCGGACCGTCCTCGCGGGGCGAGACGAGCACCTCGACGTGGACGGGCTTCACGGACTCCCCGTTGATCTCGATCTTGAACCCCCAATGGAGGAACATCGTGAAGTGCTGCGAGATGGCCGTCGTCACCTCGTTCACGAAGGCGGGGTTGGCGAAGTGTCGGGCGACGCCTTCGTTCAGGTCGGTCACGTAGATCCTCGTCCCAGGGGCATTGAGCTTCTCCTTCGCCTCCGTGGGCTCGTTGATCGGCAGCGGGTCCCAGTTTGCCGCGTCGAGCCAAGCTGCCGTGATCGGAACTTCGTACGTGTCCTGATTTCCATCCTTGTCGTGTCGCGTCTTCACGATCGCGTTGCGACCCATCTTGAAGATCGCGCGCTTCATGCCGACGCCGTACATGCCGATCGTTTCGGTGTCGGAGTCGCGGTTGTCGTTGGGCTCGCGACCCATCTTGAACGCGTAGTTCTTCGCGACCTCGCGAGGGATGCCACCGCAGTTGTCCTCGATGGAGAAGTGGTCCTTCGCCAGCGTGATCTTGACCAGGTACCTCGAATAGTCGGGCTTCCCACCGTTGCCGAGGCGTAGAGCGCCATCGAGACAGTTGTCGATCAGGTCGAGGATGGCGTCCTCGAGCTTGATGTCGCGCGTGAGCATCGACACGAAGAACTGCTTGGTCGGGACCGCTGTCGCGGTGTCCGTACTCGGTTTCATGTGCTCGTCCTCCGTGTTGGCCCAGAGCGGCCAGGCGACGCGGGCTCGTCGTCGTCCAAGTCCGGCTCGCCGTAGTCGATCTCCGCGTTCTCGACTTCGTAGTCGTCGCTGATCACCCATGAGCCATCTTCGAACGCGATCGTCCCGCGAAGCTCGGCACGGATCTCTGTGCCGGACCATGCGCGGTCCTCGAGTTGCTCACCGGTGTAATGCAGCGAGGCGGTGAAGGGCGCGGAGCAGCTTGCGTAGTCGAGCGGGCCAAAGTCGGTGACGACGACATCGTCGGCGTGCCAATCGGTGGCGTTGGTCTCGGCTGTGAGGTTGTTGATCGGGCTGTCGAGATCGACAAGTTCGTTCGCGAGTTCTTCGACCGCGGTGGTGATGATGTCCTCGAGTTCCTGGTCGTCGCGGGGCGCGCGGATGTCGTTGCGAACGAACGCGGAGACCGTGGTCCCCGTACGTCTTGCTGCCCGCTCTACGAACGAGTCGGTCTGGTAGATGAGCACTGTTTGGCCGGCGACCCGGTGGGCCTCCTCGAGCAGTTCGTGGCGCGGCCCAACCGTCTTGCCGTGGGCACGCTCCCACCAGTCCTCCTTCCGCTCGGAGGTCACGAGGATCATCGCCTTCGCGCTGCTCTTGGCTTGTTGAAGAACCTGGTGCCACACAAGGTAGTCGCCGTGCGCGTTCACTCCGTCCTTCTTCGCGTCCTGGTAGCCCGGCGGCACCTTCTCCATGATGCGACGCTGGGCCTCTTTGTGAAGCTCCGCGAGCTCTGCCTCGATGGGTGCAGCGCCTACGCACCCATCGAAGAGCGACATCACGTCGTCGAGAACCGCATCCGTAGATGCGCCGTCGACGTGGCGCGTCCGCACTTCCTCTACCGCGGCCTTCGCGCTGCGGATGGCCGCTTCGACCTCCGCTTTCAGCTTCTGTCCCACCTCGCGAGGCAACGGGCGTCGTCCGCGCAGAGCGTCGCTCGCCTTCTTGGTCGCCGCCTCCAGTGTGCTGAGGTCTGAATCCGCATCGGCGAGTTCCTTTCCGACCGCTGCGGCGGCGCGGGCACGGTTCCGAACAAACTCCGACGCAGCCTGGTGCGAGAGCCAGAGGCGGCCTTGGAACGCGCGCAGTGCCTGGATGAGCGCATCGCGCGTCTCCGGGTGGTACCGATACAGGTCGAGAAGAACGTTCGCGTCGACGGTGAGCGTGCCGACCTTCCAGATGGCTTCGGTCTGCTCGTCGGTCAGCGGCAGCAGATGCCCGAATAGCTTCTTCATCGGCCGCCCCTCTTGCCCCTCTTTGCAGGAGCGGAGGCATCAAGTGCGAGCGCGCCCTGGCCAGCGGGCGCCGCCTTCTTCGCGCGCCCCTTCGCTGAGCCCGGCTTCGTGCCCGACGCTGCTTCCTGCGCGTGGCGCTCATGGTTGAGCGCAACGAGTCGCTTCAGCAGCTCCGCCCTTGCTCCTTCCGACACGGTGAAACGAACGCGATCGTTTTCCGGGAGGTAGCTAACCTCGCGGAAGTCCAGAGCGAGATCGATGTCGTCCCACTCGTATGCGTGAAGAACGGCGAGGTCCATGTCGCGATGGAGACTGCGTAGCTTGACGATCCGGGGCGAAGTGTCTGATGGGTCGTGGAACCGGTTGTACAGATCGGTGAGCCCCACGGTCTCGTCGCGGCGTATCCCGTCTCGAAGCGTTGAGTAATCTTCGCCGACACGCTCCAACCCCTCGGTCATGGTCGGCATCGGCCACGGCTCGAGGACGGCGGAAGTGGAGTAGGAGAGCGTCGATGCGCCGAGGGTGCTGCTGCACCAACGCGCCCACACGTCATGGATGCTGCTTTGGAGCGTCGCGAGTTCCGCGAAGCTCTCGAAGAACAGAATCTTGACCTTGTGGTTGTAGACAGCGTTCGTCGGCACGCGGCTGACGCAGAGGTGCTTGGTGTTCTGAGAAATCGCGAGGACGTGCCGCAGCCTCTGGAACTCCCGCAGGAGGCCTGGTCGCAGGTCCCAAAACTTCCAGAAGCAGTCTTGGTGGATCTGTCCGGTCAGTGAGTCGCGATAGGGTTTGACGAGTTCCTCTACGCGACTAAAGGCGGGGCCGAACTGGCGTGCTTTAGCCTCGTCCCAATCCCGGAAGTAGATGGCCCACCTGCGGGGAGCCAGCACCGGCATCGTGTTAAGGTCCTGACCGTTGTAGAGAGGAAGGACGACTTCGGCACACGCCGCATCCTTGTTGAGCAGGGTCTCGCGCTCTGCCGCGTCAAGCTCGAAGCCACGTCCCATGAGATCCTGGCCCTGAGAAAACCGTCCCTTCAGGGCTTTCAGCTTCACCGGTCGCCCAAGTTGGGCATCCTCCTCCAGCGCTCCGTCGATGGCCCGAACATGCTTGTCATCAAGACGAATCGTTCCATTCCAGGTTCGCGTCACCCAGACGATCGACACGACGACGCTGGCACGCCCCGGCCATGGAAACCGAGAATTGGCGGCGTAGATATGACCACCAGCCGAAATGATCTGGTCGAGGCAGACGACGCGTGAGCCGGTCTCGGTGACGGACTTTGTGGCCAATAGTCCGAAGGCGCCGCTGGACCTGACCAGGGCGAAGGCCCGCAGAAAGAAGTACGCGCAGAGGTCGGGCGAACCAGCAATGCCGTTGCGGATGAGCTTGAGATACTCCTGATACGCCATCCCGAGACGCCGCCCAAGAAGGCGACCACCCATGAAGGGAGGGTTGCCAACGACCGCGTCGAACCCGGCATCGGCCCGTTGAAAGACCTCGGGGAATTCGAGTGGCCAGTGAAAGGTGGTACGCGGAGCACCGTTGGGCGCGTCGATGGCGAGGTCGGAAGTTGCGCGACGACGCAACGCCTCCAGGCTCTCCTCGTTGCTCTTGACGATGCGGTCGGCTTCAACGGCGAAGCCTGCGAGCCGCGACTCGAGCACCCGATCGCTCTCGGCAGCAAAGACCGTTGCGATGAACGCATCAGCCAGCTCCTCGGAGACGCGCAGCTTCTCGCGCGCGACAGCGTCGAGCGAGGCCATCGCCTCCACATCGCGGATGTCGCGGATAGGCATCTCGCGTAGCTGAAGGCGGATCGCCAACGCCTCCTCGACCGCTTGCCGGACGTTCTTGCCGAAGAGTCGTCCCTGAGTCTGCTCCTTCGGAGCCATCGACAGCTCCGTGAGCTGCTCGAGACGGCTGATGCCGAGGAGGCTGTCGCCGCGACGGAGGTTGTGGTCGAGGAAGCCAAAGGGGCGGCCCTTCGAGAGCGTGACCAGCCACAGGGAGAGCTTCGCCAGCTCGACGGCCAGCGGGTTCAGATCGACGCCGTAGAGGCAGCGCTCGGCCACGATGCGCCGCGCGTTCTCGGCGCGCGCCTCCACGCTGGGCGGCATGCACTCGACGCTGGTACGCGGCTCGTGGACCTGTCCCGTGAGGTCGACGACGCGCCCGGCCGCCTCTTCGATGGCCCAAGCCTCGACGATGCGCGCGCTCAGGAAGCGACACGCCTGCACGAGGAACGCGCCGGATCCCATCGCGGGATCGCAGACCTTGAGCTCGAGGAGCTGCTCGGGCGTCTTCAGCTTCCATTCAGCGCGCGGTGCACCCTTCGCGGGGCCGTCGTAGACGAGCGGCGTGAGCGTCTCCTCGACGATGCGCTCGGTGAGGCTCTTGGGCGTGTAGTGCGTGCCGGTCTCGCGCCGATCGGCGCCGAGCACGACGACGAACGCCCCCTTTGGATGCACCAGCGGGTAGCCCCACGGGTCGGTGCGCATCAGGCGGACGTAGGGCGCGAGGCGATCGCGGAGCTTCACATCGCCGCGACATGCGGAGAGCAGGCGCGCGTTCTGCTGGGGCTCGACTTCGGCGGCCAGGGCGTTCTTGATGGCCGACTCCGAACGCTTCGAGCGCTCGACGAGCAGGCTCGTAACGGCCGCCTGGCCATCGAGGCGCGCCGACTCCAGCTCGCCGAGCGTGACACGCGCGTCCTTGGCCTGCGCGCCCGCTTCGAGCTCTAGCGTCACGTCCTCGACGCGCGAGACGGTGCGTTCGAGCAGACCCTCGTAGACGTGACCGATCTGCTCGACGTCGAGGGCGCGGTACGAGAGCGTGCGCCCCTCGAAGGTCTGGATGGCTTCGAGCAGCAGCAGCACCGTGCGGTCGTCGACGGGCAGCGGCTCGGCGCGATGCTGCCGCCAGGACGTGCCCTTCAGCCTTCCTTCGAGGAACGGAAAGCGGTCGGGGTCGAAGAGCGAGCCGCCCATCGCGGGCAAGCGCAACGTCGGGTGGTCGATGCCACCGAAGACGGCGCGGAACACGGCGAGCAGCCGAGACCACGACGCGCGCCGTCGTTCGAGGATCTCGTCGCTCTCGGCGCGGAGCTGCATGCGCAGTGTCGAGACCGCGTAGAACGAGTCGTAGCGGGGCTCGCCCAAGAGCAAGAGCCCGCGCTCCTCGGCGGCGAGGAGGAACACGAGCCGCATCATCACGGTGAGCCCGGCTTCGTAGAGTTCCTGCGGCTTCACGTCGCGCAGCAGCTCGCGGTTGCGATCCTGGTCGGCGCGGTCGAGGGCCTGCACCAGCACCTCGATGGCGCGCCGGACCTGATCGCCGAGGGCGTCGGTGACCTCGTCCTGGTGCTTCAGCGAGCGCTCGAAGAGCGCAGGAAGCCGGTCCTGCGCGGGCGCGAGGAAGCGGCGCACGCCGAGCAGCGATTTGAACGCGCGCAGCGTGGCGGGCTCCTGGCCCCAGATGCGCGCGTACCAGCTCGCGAAGGTCGCCACCTCGCCGGTGGGCGCGTGGACGAGCATCCATCGCTCGCCGTTCGTCACGATTCCGAACGGCACGTTCAGCGCGCGAAGGTGCAGCGCCATGCGGTCGCCCGCCGAGCACGAGAGCCCACCGAACTTCATCGACGCAGAGAGGTCGGTGTCGGGCGGGAAGACGTGAACCGGCGCGAGCACCGCCGCGCCATGCGTCGGGTCGACGAACACGAACTCGGGCGCGATCGCGGTGTCGTGTTCGGGCAGCTCGACGATCGATGCCGGAACGTCCTCGCCGGCCGTGAGCAATTGGTCGTCAGCCTCGAGCGCCGTACGCAGCACCTCGTCGATCCACGCGGCGTGGAGCTTGTCGCGGTCGGCGTCGTCGCCATCGACCGCGTCACGCCATTCCTCGTAGGCGCTGCGCAGGCGCTTGGCGCGCGAGGAGTCCAGCTCTTCGAGGCCCTGCGGGAACACCTCACGGAGCACGGGCACCGCGAGGAACGGGCCCGAGACCTCGAGCAGGTTCAGCCACTCGTGCTTGGCGCTCACGACTTCCTCCGCGTGGCGAGCAACTCGGGCACCAGGAGGATCACCGAGACGGGGAACGTGTGGTCGACGAGGCCGGTGTGGCGATTTTCGATGGCGAGGCGCTCTCGTTCGCACTCCTCGGGGATGCGGCGTAGGCGCGCCTCGAGTGCAAGCCTGTCGCGCCGGAGCTGCGTTCGTTCGTCCTCAGAGAAGAGCGAGAGCTGCTTCGGCTCCTCCCGCTTCAGCTCGGCCTCGAGGTTCTTGGCGAGGTCGTCGAGGAGCTGGGTCATCTCGTCGATCTCTTTGCGCTTGCGGGCTTCGATCGTGGACCCGAGACCCTTGAGGCGGTCCCTCGAGCGCGTGGTGACGGCACTCAGGACCGCCTCGGTGTGCTTCGTGAACCGCGTGCGCAGGGCATCGAAGAGCGAGTCGTCGATGGTCCCCGGCGTCGACGAGTCGAGCCAGTCGCGCAGTTTGGTGATGCCGTCCTCGCGCTTGAAGCCGGCGTCGCGCAGGTAGCCGCCTGCTTCCGTTAGTTCCTCGTGCAGGCGATGGTGGTTGCCTCCGGTGATGACGAGGCGCGAGACGACGAGGACGGCGGGCGCGTCGAGCTTCGCGTCGGGCAGTGTGCGCACCGTGACGCGGTTCAGCTTCTTCACGTCGTCGCGCGCCCACACCTCGGCACGCAGCAGCCGCAGGCTCATCTGCACGAGCGGGTGGTTCAGGTGGACGAGCACCACGTCGTCGCGGCCCTTGGCGGCGTCATGGTCGAAGGTGATGGGGCGGATGCGCTTGGTGTACGGGTGCTCGAGCCCGTCGAGGCATCGCGACCACGAGCCCGCGAGGGCGGGCATTTGGAACACCCGGGCCGCGGGAAGGTCGGCCAGCTTCGCGGGCGTGAGGTCGGGCTTGTCGGTGAGCGCCAGGGCGACGCGCACCACGCGCTCGATGCGGTCGGGCGTGAGGTGCTGCTCGCTGCGCGTCGTCGTCAGTCGCTCGTGCAGCTTGGCGATGCGCTCGCGCAGCTCACGCTCGGCCTTCACGTAACGTCTGGCGCGTTCGATGCGCTTCTCTGCGAGGCCAGTGTCGAGCTCGCGGCGGCGGCCTTCGAGAAGCGCAGGCAACTGCGGAGCGATGACCGGGTTCACGCTGCCCATGTCGGCGCGCATCGAGTCGAGCTTCTTGAGCGCGCGGAGGATGTCGTCGCCGTGGCCGCCGCTCGCGTCGACGGGATGCCAGATGACGACTTCGCTCTGCTTCTGCCCGTGACGGTCGACGCGGCCGTTGCGCTGCTCCATCACGTTCGGGTTGTAGGGGATCTCGACGTGAACCAGCAGGTTGCAGTGGTTCTGAAGGTCGATGCCTTCCGAGGCCGCGTCGGTCGCGAGCAGGATGCGCACTGGCGACTCACGCGGATCGGCCTGGAACGCGGCCTTGATGGTCTCGCGCTCCTTCGGGTCCATGCCGCCGAAGAGCAGCGCGAGACGCTCGCCGCCGAGGTCGTGGCTGGCGAGGATCTCGTGCAGCCACTTCTGCGTCGCGCGGTACTCGGTGAAGAGGATGACGCGCGCGTTCGACCATTGGCTCTTGGGCCGCAGGTTCTCTTCGAGCCAGCGCAGGAGTGCTGCGGCCTTGGAGTCGGGCTTGTGGCTCGCCTGCTCGGCCCACGAGCGCAGGCGGCCGAGGAGCTTCTTCTCTTCGGCCGACAGCGGTCGCAGCCGACGGCTCGCCTCTTCGATGGCCTCGGACTCGGCGGCTTCGCGCGTGTCGTCGTCGGCGTAGTCCTCTTCCGTCTTGGCGATCGCGCGCCGGAGGATGCGTTCGTCGAGCCCCGAGGTGCGGCGCGCCTCGCCCTTGCCTTCGATGGTCGCGGTATGCCGCGCGAGCGTCGACATGAAGGCGGCGGGTGACGATGCGAGGCGCTTGCGGAGAAGCTGGTGGACGAAGTGCGAGGCGGCGCCTTCACGCTCGTCCTGCTTTTCGCGGCTCGCGATGTACTGTTCGAGAAGCTGTCGGGCCTCGCGCTCCTCGGCGATGTACTCCACGTTCAGCGCTTCGAGGCGGCGCACCGGGTAGAGCTTCTTGCCCTTGGCGTCGACGAGGTCGCTCTTGAGACGGCGCACCATCACCCGGGCGAGCTGTTCCTCGGACGGGAGCACGTTGCGCGAGAAGCGCTGGTCATCGAGCAGCTCGAGGAGCGCTGTGAACGACTCGGTGTAGCCGTCGTGCGGCGTTGCCGTGAGGAAGAGCTTGTGCTGGAAGTGTGGCGCGAGCAGGCGTACGAGGCGCGTGCGCAGGCTCTCGACGGCGTACTTGCCGACGGTGGGCGCGACGTTGTGGGCCTCGTCGACGACGAGCATGTCGAAGCGGCGCGGGAACGTCGGCTGCGGCGGGAGCACGTCACGCAGGAGGCGGATGCCTTCGCCCTGCTTCGCCCAGTCGATGGATGCGATGAGCCGAGGGAACGACGTCCACGGGTTGGCGTGCAGGCCGCGCTCACGGCGCGAGCGCTTCACCGAGTCGGTGTCGACGATGCGGAACTCGAGGCCGAACTTCTCGGCCATCTCGGAGCGCCACTTCTCCTGCAAAGACGACGGGCAGAGCACGAGGATGGTCCGCGCGCGGTGGCGCAGCAGCATCTCCTGGATGACGAGTCCGGCCTCGATCGTCTTTCCGAGACCGACGTCGTCAGCGATCAGCAGGTTCGTGCGCGCCATGTCGATCGCGCGAACGAGCGGGTCGAGCTGGTAGTCCTCGATGCTCGCGCCGCTGCGAAAGGGCGCTTGGAGGTAGCCGCGATCGGCGTTGGTCGCCGCGCCCCACCGGACCGCGTCGAGGAATGCTTCGAGCTTCGACGGGTCGTCGAGCGCCGAGAGCGTGGGCAGTCCTGCGCGCTCGATGACGTGGGCGCCGGGCTCGAGCTCCCACAGCACCTCGATTTCTTCTCCGAGCGCGTCCTCGTCGATCGATGCGAGTTTCACCAGGTTGCGCTTGGGCAGTTCGGGCGAGACCGCCGAGGCATCGACGTCGGAGACGATCCATTGGCGGCGGCGTACCTCCACGAGTTGCCCAGGCTCGGGCGCCGTCGAACAGAGCACGGAGGTGTGGGTGGCGACGGCGTCGGTCATGCGCGGTGCATCCTCTCGCGACGGCGTACAAGGATGTGCTCGATGCGCCCCGCAGCGATCTTGGGCTCTTCGTGTGCCCAGACGCGGATGACCTTCCAGCCCTCGGCGCGCAGACGCTCGTCGGTGTCGTTGTCTCGAGCCATGTTGGCCTCGATCTTCGCGCGCCAGAACTCCGCGTTCTGCTTGGGCCAGGTCGCGTGTGCCGGGCAGCCGTGCCAGAAGCAGCCGTCGACGAAGACCGCGACGCGGAGCCCGCTGAACGCGACGTCGGCGACCCTGCGGGGCTTCGTGAGGACGGGAACCTGGATGCGATAGCGGAGGCCGCGCGCGTGCAGCTCGCGGCGAAGGGCGGACTCGGCAGACGTGTCCTTCTGCCGCACGCTCTCCATGCGGTGTCGCGCTTCAGGCGTGGACGCTTCTACGCGTTCGCTCGTCGCCATTCCGCCCCCCGGCGTGTTTCTTGGACAGTGAGGAGCGCTCGATCGGTTGCCGCCGCTTTGCACGGGAGCCGAATGCCTCGTCGTGCTGCTTCACGTGCTCCACGATGCTCTCTCCGATAACCCGGCCGAGGTCGACCGGCACAGCATTGCCGATCATGCGGCCGAGCGCCTTCAATGGGAGCGGCCGATCGTCCGCGATGAACGAGTAGTCTGGAGGAAACCCCTGGAGCAGTGCACCTTCCCGCAGAGAGATCCCTCTTGCCTGGGTGGGGTGCCCGAAACGACCGTTGCCGTACCCGTAGAACTGCGTCGTCAGAGTGGGCGCGGGCTCGTCGTACCGCATGCGACCATACACGGCGGGGTACTTCTTCCCGGTCTTCTTCCTGTGGCACTCGGCTACGAGGTGCTGCGGCCAGTCGCGCCAACTCCCTCCCGGCGTGGAGTGTTGAATGCGCAAGTGGTTGAGATGGGAGAGGCGAGACGCCGTATGCAAGCGATCGCTCTTGTGCGTTGCACCGTGCCGTAGGGCCGGAAGGTCTTTGATAACGTCCTCGACAGTACGGGGCTCCGAGGCTGCCGGATCACGGAGCTTGATGTCGCCATGGAGTGAGGCAAGGAGGACCGTCCGATTTCGGCGCTGGGGGAGTCCATAGTCCGCGCAGTCGACGACGTCGACCCAGACCCTGTAGCCGAGGCACTGGAGCCGTCTCCTGAATTTCTTGAACACGGCGTGTCTCGTCACGGTTGGCACGTTCTCCATGGTGACGATGTCGGGATGTAGCTCCTCGACCAAGCGACCGAAATGGTTGAGGAGACTCCAGCGCTGATCGTGCGCGGCGGTCCCCCCCTTTTGGTAGCGCAGGGCGTAAGTGGAGAACGGTTGGCATGGTGCGCAGCCAGCAAGAACCTGGACGCGGCAATCTCCGAACCACTGGGCGACTGTCGATGGATCGAGCTCAGCGACGTCAGCTTGGTGAAACTCGATACCCTCGTGATTGGCCTCGTACGGATGCCTGCACGCTTCCTCGAAGTCGACGCCCGCGACGACGTTGACGCCGGCTTCGATGAGGCCGTGGGTCAGTCCACCGGCGCCGCAGAAGAGGTCCACGCACGCGATCTTCCGCTCGAGCGCCATTGCCGACCGTCCTGGCCTCCGTTTGCCTGAAGCCCTTGCCATCGCGTTCACCACCTGCACTTCCCGTTCGTCTGTTCCTTGCGCTTCGTCATAGCCGCCTACGGCCGGTGCCAGTTATGCCACGGGGGCCCCCCGCCCGGAAGCGCCGCGCGGGTGCGAGACGCCTCGTAAGCTTGAGTCCTGACGGCGATTTCCGTCCGCCGACCCAGCCCGCACGTCCCGAGCGTCTGCAGCGCGCGGCAGCCGTTTCCCAGGCTGCGTCCCGTCTTCTGGCAGGTCGACCTCCGCTACGCCCTCGGCGACCCGGTGAACGCCACCAGGTGTACCTACTCGATCTCGAACGTCACGGTGGACAACGAGGGGCAGCGGCAGTCAGCGGTGCGCGCCGGCTCGTTGGCATTCCAACCCCTCGATGCCTGTCCTTGATGGACCCCGTCGAGCGGACATGGACGTCGACCGCCGAGGTTGTCCATGTCCCTCGGGTGAGGGCTCCGCTCCGGCTCCGGTGGCCGCCGTCGGCGCGCCCCGCCCCGGCGAGGGCGACGCGACGGCGACGGTGGCAGCGAGAGCGCGAGTGTGACAGCGGGTCGCCAGCGTCATCGGCGCGGAGGCCGACGCCCCGGACGCCGTCCGGCTCGAGTCGAAGCGGCGGATCGGAGTTTTCCAGCTCGATCCGCCGCTTCGATCCTGCGCGTTCAACCGCCGTTCGACGTCGGTGGGACTGTGGGACCGAAAAAAGTGGGACTTCCCCACTTTTCGGGTGATCTCGCGTGAATTCGGGTAGCGGTCCGTGGTGTCGAGGCGTCCAACATGTTGTTTTTCCTCGTCACCGATTCAGCGCGAAACACCCGGACGGGATTTGCAAGCTTGAGGTCGTCGGTTCGATCCCGTCCAGCTCCACCACCTTCCTCCTCGACGCCCGGCTTGCGCCGGGCGTCTTCGTCGGAAGGTGGTCGGCCGTAGCACTTGTCGACGGGTCATCTGCACTTCGTGCGTTCTGCTCGGTTGCGCGAAGTGCTGCGTTCCCGTCGACAAGTGCAGGGAGAGAGTCCTCGCTCAGCGAGGACTCTCTCCACGGCCGGCAAGCTGTCACCCCAAGGGGCTGCGCCCCTTTCGAACCCGCTTCAGGTGCTCCGACCACTGGCATCCCCCAGCCTCTGACCCCTTCATGTCCGACCCTTGTTGGCGGGTGCTTTCGGTCTTCCCCAACAGCGACCGCGCCAGCTCCCGGCATGCGGCGTCGACCCGCCCTATCCTGTCGGCACCGGGCCCACGAGCGATCGCGTGCTACCGTGCGTAGCCGTGCAGGTGCAGCCGCTCGCGCCCAACCTCGACGACGACCACAACTTGCTCCGCGGCATCCGCTCGACGCTCCACGACGCCGACGAGGCCATCCTGTGCGTCGCCTTCGCGTCTTCTGCCGGCGTGCACCTGCTGCGCCGAGAGCTCGAGCCGCTGCGCGCGCGGCAGGGCGCGATGCTGCTCGTCACCAGCGTCTTTGGCACCACCAAGCCCGAGGCGCTGCACCTCGCGCGCGACGCGGGTGTCGACGTGCGCGTGATCAACCCGAGCAAGGGCACGTTTCACCCGAAGCTGTACCTGGCACGCCGCGGCGACCGCATCAGCGCGGTGGTGGGCTCGGCGAACCTCACCGGCGGCCTGGTCAACAACGTCGAAATGGCCATCCGCATGCAGGGCGAGATGCGCGAGCGGGAGCTCGCGCTCTTGCTCGCCTGGGCGCGCGAGCTGTGGAGCTCCTCCGACGCGATCGGCTGGACCGACGACGGCGCGCGCCCGCCCGCTGAACCGCTGTCGGCAGAGCTGTTCGCGCTCATCGACGCCGCGCTCGCCGGCGATCCGGTGGTACGGACGCTCGGCACCGGGGCGGTCAACCTCGTCGTCGAGCGCACCCCGCACGGCCTGTACGTCGAGACCGGGCGCTCGCGCGCGCGGGGCGTCGGTGCTGAGCTGGTCCCCGGCTGGATGATCGAGCTCGCCTGGGACTACTTGCGCGCGCACGGCTCGCTCACCAACAAGCTGCTGCTCGACAAGGATGGCCTGAACGTCAAGCGCTCGAGCTTCGTCTGCGCCCTGCTCGCCCGGCTCCCCGGCGTCGAGGTCTTCCACGAGCCGTCGCTCGGCCTGCGCACCCGGCGAGACTCCGGCACGTGAGGGTCGGGCCGAGCGCCACCAGCCTGCTATGCTACGGCATGGTCTCGCACGCCGATGCAAAACCCCGCTTGGACGTCCACGTCACGCTAGATGACGCAGGTGTCGACGTGGCTCCGGAGGAACTCGAGCACCTCGCAGCAGATCTACGGGTGGTGGCTGCGGCACGCTTGTACGAGCAGGGCCGGCTCTCGTTGGGCAAGGCTGCAGAGCTGTGCGAGCAGTCCGTCGCGCGGTTCATGGAGAGGCTCGGCGAGCTGCACATCCCGGTGATCAACTACCCGGTCGACCAACTGAAGCATGACCTCACCGACTGGTGACGTCGTCGTCTGCGACGCGAGCCCGCTCATCGTGCTCGCGCGCGTGGAGCAGCTCGAGCTGTTGCGGAAGCTGTTCAGGAACGTGTACGCCCCGCCGGCGGTGTGGTCCGAGGCAACCGGCGACGCCACTGCGCCCGGCGCGGACGTGCTGCTGGGCGCGTCTTGGATCCGGGTCCGCGCCCCCGGCGTCGTGCCGGCGTCGCGCCTCGGGCTCGGCGAGCGCGAGGCGATGGGACTTGCGGCGGAGCTCTCGGCAGTGTTGGTCGTCGACGACGGGGCCGCGCGGGTCGAGGCTGTTGCGCTCGGCGTCCGGATCACTGGCACGCTCGGGATCCTTCGCCGGGCCAAGCGCGAGGGCTTGCTTGCAGCGGTCGCGCCCACGGTCTCCCGGATGCGTGCCATCGGCCTGCGGGCCAGCGATGCGCTGGTGGAGGCGCTGCTCCGCGACGTCGAGGAGTGACCCGGCAGGCCAGCTTCGGCACGCCTCGCCGTGACCTCCGCCACCAAGCACGCTCGTGCCGCCGCCTCACCCTGACGTAGCGTGCCGCGCCGCAGGGGACCCCACGTGAGCACTCGTCGCAAGCGCACCAGCACCGCGAAGCGCAAACCATCCAAGCGTCGACGCGCGCCCCGCAAGAGCGGCGCCCGCGCGCGCCCCGCCGGCCCACTCGACGACACCGAGCTGGTCGAGGGCGTGTTGTTCGCGCTCAAGCGCACGGTCGCCGAGAGCGACCTCGACGCCACCGCGAGCGCGGTGGCGGCGAGCGCACCTCGACTCACCACCCGCCTCGAGCGCATGGAAGGCACCCGCTGGTTCCTCGTCCGCATGCGCAAGGGCTCGACGCCGGCGCACGCCTTCGCCGCCGCGCGCGCCTTGCTCGGCCACCGCCACGTGCGCCTGGCCGAACCCGCGCTGCTCGTCCCCGGCATCACGCTCGACCCGACCGCCTACCCCGGGCTCGCCGCCGACCTGGGCGTGCCGCGCGCGCAGCCCGCTCGACGGACCGCGCGCGCCTTCACCGCCGGGCTCAACCCCGCTGTCGACTGCGAGTGGAGCCTCAAGCTCGCTCGTGTGCTCGACGATGGCGCCACGCCGGGCGCGTGGTCGATCTCGCCAAGTCGCGGCGCCGGCGTCGTCGTCGGCCACCCCGACACCGGCTACACCATGCACGACGAGGTGTGGTCGCACCGGCTGCGCTGGCGCGACGGCTGGAACTACGTCGAGATGAACGCCGACCCCTTCGATCCGTTGCACGATCGCATCGACAAACACCCCGGCCACGGCACCGGCACGTCGAGCGTCATCATGAGCGACGCCGGCGACCCGCCGGCCGGCGAGCTGCCGGTGGAGCCGAAGGCGCTCGCGGACGGACGCGCGCAGCGCCCGACTGGCTTCGTCAGCGGCACGGCACCCGCGGCTGCGCTCGTGCCCCTGCGGGTCAAGGAGAGCGTCATCCACTTCTCCTTCACCAACCTGGTGAAGGCGCTCACCTTCGCGACCGTGCGCGGCCACCACGTCGTCTCCATGAGCCTCGGCGGTCTCGTGGGATCCGACGCGCTGAAGGAGGCGGTCAACCACGCGGTGGCCAAGGGCACGATCCTGGTTGCGGCCGCCGGCAACGTCTTGCCGTGGGTGATCTACCCGGCCGCGTACCCGGCGACGCTGTGCCTCGGCGCCTGCAACGCGCAGCGCGCGATGTGGAAGGACTCGGCCACCGGGTCGCGCGTCGACGTCAGCGCGCCCGGCGAGGACGTGTGGGCGGCGCGCGCGCGCCGCGTGCGTGGCGTGACCACGTACCAGGTGGGCCCCGCCAGCGGCACCTCGCTCTCCACCGCGACCACCGCGGGCATCGCCGCGCTCTGGCTCGCGCACCATGGCGTCGACCGCATGCGGCGTACCTTCGGCGCCGACCTCGCCGGTGTGTTCCGCGTGCTGTTGCAGGACACCGCGCAGGTGCCCGCCGACTGGGACACGGGGCGATGGGGGGCCGGTATCGTCGATGCGGCCGCGCTGCTGCGCGCCTCCCTCGACGACGTCGAGGGTCTCAAGCGCCGCGCGCGCGCCCCGCGCGCGTTCGCGGCCGCATCCGCGTGGTCGTTCGCCGAGCTGTTCCCCGGCGTCACGCCCGGCGCGCTCGAGGACGGCATCACGGCGATGGTGCAGTCGAAGGCCGCGGGACGGCGCCTCGTGCGCGATCGGCTGCTCGCGCGCGAGCTGCATTGGCTGTTGCTGCACGACGCCGATGCGCGTCGCTCGCTGCGCGCGGCGGCGACGTCAGGCGCGGGCCGCGGCGTGGTCGCCACTGCCGCAGCGGGTTTGCCGCCGGCGAGCAAGCGCCGCGTCTCGACGGCGCTGCAGCAGGTGCTCCGATGAGGCGGGTCGACGCCATCGCGCTCAAGCAGTTCGCGCTCGCCGAGATCCTCGCCGAGGTGCGTCGACACGTCGGCGCTCACCCTGTGGTCGCCTTCGCTGGCCGGCGCACACCCCCACGCGGCGAGCGGTTGGCCGTGGGCGTGGTGCCCTCGAGCGACAAGGATCGCTTTCGTCTGGCGGTGCGCTTGACCGCGCAGGCACAGGCGTCGTCGCCGTTGGTGTTGCGCCTCAAGAGAGAGGCCGGCCGCGACCTCGACCTCGCCCTGGTCGGCGCCATCCGCGCGCTGCCGCCTGCGGACGCCGTGCATGCGACGGCGGCCAAGGGCGCGGCGCAGCGTCGTCGTCAGCGCCCTGTGGAGGCCGGATCATCGGTGGCGCACCATGACGTCACCGCCGGCACGCTCGGCGCCGTGGTGCGCGACCGCGCCCGGCGCCTGCACCTGTTGTCGAACAACCACGTGCTGGCGGCCGTCAACCAGGGCAAGCGCGGCGACGCGGTGGTGCAGCCAAGCCCACAGGACCATGGCGACGTGGCGCGCGACCGCGTGGCGCGTCTGAGCAGATGGGTGCGGCTGCTGCCGCGTGGGCGCGGCCGGAACCTGGTCGACGCCGCGCTCGCCTCGCTCGACCCCGACGTCGAGGCGCGCTTCACCATCGCCGGCCGTTCGCTGCGCGGCGTGCGCGCGCGGGTGCTGCCCGAGCTGCGCGTGTGGAAGCTCGGGCGGACCACCGGACACACGCGCGGGCGCGTCAGCGCCGTGCTGCTCGACGAGGTGGAGGTCTGCTACGCCGACGGCACCGTGTGCGTGTTCGACGATCAACTGGAGATCGTCGGCTTGCGCGGCGCCTTCAGCAGCTACGGCGACTCGGGGTCGCTCGTCGTCGACGAGGAGGACCGCGCCATCGGGCTGTTGTACGCCGGCTCCGAGCAGGGCGGTCCGGCCGGCAGCGGTCGGTCCTACGCGGCGCCCATCGCGACCGTGCTGCGCGCGCTCGACGTGACGCTGCCGCGCGCGAGTGGCTAACATGGTGGACTGAGGTGGCCGATGGCGTCGCTGCACAAGGTCAAGGTCGCCAAGGAGGCGCTCAGGAAGCAGCTCGGCGCGCCGCCGTGGCTGCGCGGCGTCGGCGTCATCGCCGGTGACGACGGCCTGTGCCTGCAAGTGGGCGTCGCCGAGGTGAGCGACGACGTGCGTCGACAAATCCCGGCCACGGTCGAGGGTGTTGCCGTGCAGGTGGCGGCGGTGGGCGACATCCAAGCGCCGCCGCCGCGAGAGCAGCACGCCAAACGTGCGAGCAAGCCGTCGGCCAAGGCCACCACGACCGGCAAGCGGGGCGGCAAGCCCGCCAAGAAGCCCGTCAAGCGCCGCGCGGTTGCCTGAACGACGACGTCGCCGCTGGTCAGCGCGTCGGCTGCTCGCTGCGCTTGCGCAGGCGTCGCGCCACGCGCACGCCCCACACGACCAGCCCGGTCGTCGATGCGGCGACGCCGGCGAGCGCGAACGCCGTCAACAGCGGGTGCTGGAAGTCGTCGCGCGCGCGGTAGTCCATCACGTGCAGCATCCAGAAGAAGTCGTAGAGCCGCCAACGCGCGTTGCGCCGCGCCGTCACCTCGCCGGTGACGGCGTCGACGTACAGGTGCAGCTCCTTGTCGTGCTCGAGCACCACGCGCCAGGCGGGCAGCGGCTTCTCGCGGTACTCGAGCGGCGGATCGCGCTCGATCAGCGTCGCCTCGCGCACGCCGCGCGCGCCCGGCGCGTCCGCCAGCGCGAGGCGCTCGGCCTCGACGCGGTCGACCGCAGGCAGCGGCGCGCCGTCGCGCGCGTCGACTAGCAGCGGCCGGCCCTCGGCGCGCTCGAGCTGCCAGACCAGGCGCCCGCGCCGCTCGGCCAAGAGCGCGCGCACCACCGGCTCGCCCGCGCGCGCGACCACGCCGGCGACGTCGATCAGGCCGGTCGAGGGCAGCGTCGCCGGCGACGCGCGCGGCGCGCGGTCGAGGTCGCCGTGCACGTCGTCGAGCGACAACAGCGAGAACAGCAGGCCGCCCACCGTCCAGGCGAGCAACTGCGCGGCGACCAGCAGGCCGAGCCAGCGGTGCAGGAAGTACAGCGTGCGGTTCATGGTGTGCCCCGTGGAAGTCGGCGGTGTTGTCGTTGCGGCGCGCTCGTTCCCACTCAGCACCTCGCCAGCGCGCGCGCCTGCACCAGCACGAGCCCACGCCTGGTCCACAGCCACTCGACATCGACGGCGTGGCCGGCGCCTGGCTCAAGCTGCGTGTGGAACAGCCGCTCGACGCACAAGACCGAGCGGCCGAGCGTGCGCGCGCGCGCGAGCGAGAGCAACGGCGCGTCGAGCGCGCGCATCACCACGTGCTCGACGGGGCTGACGTTGCCCTCCTCGGCTCGCCCGCCGCGCACGCCGCCGCCCGGTCCGCGCACCGCTTGATAGGAGATGGCGCCGAGCGCGCCGTCGACGCCGCGCGACACCGCCACGCCGCTCACCAGCGCCTTTGGTCCGAGGTCGCGCTGCACCAGGATCGCCGGCCAGACGTCGGTCATCGACACGCCGGAGCGGTGCTGGTGGGCGACCGCGTCGTCGCGCCACACGTTGGCGATGATCGCGACGATCGCTCGGACCAGCGCCGCGTCGTCACGCAACCCCGCGATCGACCGCGACAAGCCCGCGTCGCTCTTGCCGGGCAGGTCCTCGGCCGTGCCGCTGGCGCGCGCGATGCGCGGACCTGGGCCCGGCACGCGCAGCGCGCGGGCCAGCGCGCGACCGGCTGACGAGAGCTCGCCGCTCCGCGAGAAGAGGTGCGCGCGCAAGCCCCGGCGCACGGCGGCGCGCATCGTCGCGGGGTCGACGTCGTCGTTCCAGCGCTCGAGCAAGCCGACAGCCCGAAGCCACGAGGCGACGAGCGCCACCGGCACCACGGTGCCGTCGAGCGTGGCGGCGCCGCCGGCAGCAAGACCGTCGTCGACGAGCAGCGCGGCCAGCGTCGCCGCCTTGGTGCCGGCGATGGCCCGTGCGTCGGCGTAGCGCAGACGCGCGAGCGCCGACAGCGTCGTCACGCCGACGTCGCCGTGCAGGCGCGGTCGGATGGTCGGGGTCGCGTACCGAGGCACTGCGCGCACCGGCACGAGCGGCGCGCCGCGCCGCAGCCGATCGCCCTCCAGGTACACAGGGCCGGTGCCGAGCGCGCGTCGCGCGGCCGCGACGTCCTCGACGGCGAGCACGCCGATGCCGCGATCGCGCGCCAGCACCATCAGGTGGCTGTAGCCGGGCGGCGCAACCCGCTCGGGCAGCAGCAGGCCGGCGGCGTCCGGCAGCGTCGAGCTCGGCGACCAGCGCCGCGCCACCACGAGCGCGCGCGCGTCGACAGCGCTACGGCCGCGTTCGACGACGCCGGAGAACGCGCGCTGCGGCGGTACCAGCACCCGCACGGGCACCGAACCCGCTGCGGTGCGTGCATGCGGCCGCGCGGCCAGCGCCGCCAGCTCCATGAGCGGATGTAGCGCGGTCTCTTTGATCAGGCGGTCGGGCGCGCGCGGATCGAGCAGCACGCGCACGCCGGCGAAGTGGACGGCGAGCGCGCGTCGTCGCAGCCGCTCGTGGAGCGCGGCGGCCAGCATACCGGCGGCGGCGGCGATCGCGCGCGGCTCGTCGAGGGTGCCGGCCGCGGCGCGCGCGAGCACGCGCGCGGCGTCGGTGGGACCGAGCTGGTGCAGCCCGCTGTCGACGACGCCGCGGACGGCGGCCGGCAGCGCGGCGCGGGCGAGGCGGCGCGCCGCGGACGGATCGCGCGCGCGCGCGTCACGCACGACGTCGCCGAGCGCCAGCGCCAGCACGTGCTCGAGGTCGCGATCGAGCCGCAGCATGCGCGCGCGGACGAAGCCGCTTCGCTCAGCGCGCGCGGCGCCGGCGAGGGAGCGCCGTGCGATCGAGGCGCACGCGAGCACGCGCGCGCCATCGCCGTCCGCGAGCGCCTGCGCGAGCGCGAACACCGCGGGGGCGGCGCGACCGCCGAACGCGGCGTCGGCGACCAAGGACGCGGCGCGCGGCGCGCTCGTGCACACGCACGCGTGCAGGCGCAGCGCCAGACGAAGGTGATCGAGCAGCACGCCGTCGGGTGCGCGCCGCAGCCGGCCGGGGCGACAGCGCGCGCGCAGGTGGGCGAGCAGCGCAGCGCGCTCACCGGGCACGCGCAGCTCCGCGCGCTCAGCGGCGAGCAGCAAGCGCTGCCATGCGCCGGGCAGCCGCGCACCCGTGGCGCAGAGCGTGTCGACGGAGGCGCCGAGCAACGCGACCGCATGCGCGCGCGGCCAGCCGGCGCACAGCTCCTCGACGACGAAGCGATCGACCAGCGCCGGTGTGTCAGCGCAGTAGAGCGTGTGCACCGCGGCGTAGACCGGCAGGAATTGGCGGCCGAGCAGCCCATGGCCCTCGCGGCCGAGCAAGGCGAGCGTCAGGTTGCTCGCCTGGTAGATGGTGTTGGGTGCTCCGTGCGGTGCGTTGGCGACGCACCAGCGCACCAGCGCGCCGACCGGGCCCACGCGCGGCGCCCGCTGCGCCAACGAGGCCAGCTCGAGGGAGCTGAGCAGGCCGGAGGTGGTCAGGCGGCCCTGGCTGTTGTCGTCGTCGCCGTCGTCGCTGCGGTCGGCCAGCTCGGGGCTCCTGCGCAGCGCGCGCCACTGCACGAGCGTGTCGAGGAGGAAACACTGCTGTGCCTCGCGGTGGTCGAGCGCCAGCACCGGCAGCAGATCGTTGTCGCTGGCGTCGAAGGCGCGCGCGGGATCGGTGCGGTACGCGCGCGCCACGAGCGCGCCGCGCGCGCGCCGGCGCCGCAGCGCGTCGCGGAGCACGGCGACGCTGGTGGAGGCGCGCGTGTAGCGCGGCAACACGACCGACAGGTCGGCCGGCAGCGGCCGGCGCTCGAAGTCGAGGATCTCGAGGTCGCGCTCGATGGCCGGCGTCAGGTCCGCGCCGAGCTCCGTGGCGAGCGCGCCCCGGCCAAGCAGCAGGTCGAGGCGCCGCAGGTCGTCGAGGCGGCCAGCCACCACCAGCTCGGCGTCGTCACCGAGCCACAGGCCGATGCGCTCGCGCCCGCTCTCGCGAAGCGCGGCCGCGGCGCGCACGCGCTCGAGCGCCTCGCGCGCCCAGCTCGCCACGGCACCGGCCCGCCGCGCCAAAGATCCCGCGGTTGCGCTATGCATGCCTGCCCGGATCGAAAAACCAAGCCATCGCCGCACCATCTTTGGCCCGCGCGCGACGCGCAAGACACCCAGTCAACACAACAACGCAGCCAGCACAAACGAGGAGCGCAACATGCCCAAGGTCGGAAAGCCCATGCCCGCCGTCAACAAGGCGGCCGTCAACATCGTCAACCTGCTGCAGGAGTCCGAGGCCTCCGGTCCGCTGAAGAACAACTTCAGGAAGAGCGTCCGCGTCGTCACCTGGGACGGCATGCAGGCGATGCTCAAGCGCAACGACATCACCGGTGGCGTCAAGCAGGCGGCCGAGCAGGCCTTCGTCACGCTGGTCGGCAACGAGATCCGCGGCCGCGTCGACACCTCGGACCTGGGCAAGTACTACATCAAGGTCGACGCCAAGAAGTGGCGCTCCCTCGAGAACAAGCTCAAGGGCTTCTTCAAGACCCACAACACCGCCACGCCGCGCGTGCTCGAGTCCTCCGAGGAGCGGAAGCTCGGCGTCACCGCCAAGAAGATCGCGGCCAACTACGACAAGATCAACCGCATCGACTACTCGTCGGTGCAGGGCAACCGCGACCAGTCGAAGATGTGCAGCAGCATCATGAACGTGCTGTTCTCGAGCGTCGCCGTCGCCGACCGCGGTCGCGTCAACGCCACCGAGATCCGCCAGTACTTCGCGTCCTCGGCCGGCCAGAAGCACTCGGCCCAGTTCAAGGCCGCCACGTGGGACGTGTTCAACTACCTGCGTCAGTCGATGCGCCACGAGGGCTGGGGCTGGTCGGGCAGCGCCTCGCCGCCGCGCGACTCCATGTGCATCGATGAGGGTGAGCGCGCCTTCAGCAAGCTGATGGCGCTCAAGCCGGGCGGCAAGACCTACCAGGCGATCGAGCGCGCCGCCGCCATCGGTCACTGAGCTGTCGCCGCGCCTGCCGGTCCACGTGGGCCGGCGGGCGCGCACTTCGCCGTCATGGTCGAGCTGTCCGACACCGAGATCGAAAGCGTCCGAGACCCCCTCTCGGAGACGGTGGACTTCATCGACAGCATCGAGGCGGTGTGCGTCAAGAACGCCGCCGCGATCTCGACCGTCGGCGGCAATATGTTCCTGAGCATCCCCGGCGTCGGCTGCTGGACGCTGGTGACGCAGGGCGCGCGCCCGGGCCTGTTCCCCGAGGCCACCAACGACGAAGTCGACGTCGTCATCATGTGCGAGGAGTGGGTGCTGCACGAGCTGCTCGACCCAGCGATGGTGGTCGACCTCGGGGAGTACGCCGATGCCGGGGTGTTCGCCGCCGACGGCGACTTCACCGTCTTTCAACGGCTGCTGGCGCTCGCGCAGGGCGGCGGCAGCATGGTCGGGGTGCGCGCGCGCAAGCCCAGCTAGAGCACCGAACAGGGCGGTGGGTGCGCGATGCGCGTGGTCTTCCTCTCCGACACGCACCTCGGCATCGACTTGCCGGTGCGCCCGCGCGTGCAGCGTCGGCCCCGCGGCGAGGACTTCTTCGACAACCTCGATCGCGTGCTCGACCACGCCGTCGAGACGCGCGCCGACTTGGTGCTGCACGGCGGCGACCTGTTCTTCCGTTCGAAGGTGCCGCCGTCGATCGTCGACCGCGTTTACCAGCGGCTGACGCGCTTCGCCGACGGCGGCATCCCGCTCGGCGTCATCGCCGGCAACCATGAGCGCTCGGCGCTGCCAACGTCGCTCTTGTTGCGCCATCAAAACATCCACGTCTTTCACCAACCGTCGACGCACGTATTCTCGCTCGCCGGCCGCAAGCTCGCCGTCACCGGCGTGCCGTTCACCGGCGACCAGGGGCTCTTCCTCGCCGCCGCGCACGACGCGCCCGTGCTCGAGGTCGAGCACCACCTGCTGCTCGCGCACGAGGCCTTCGAGGGGGCGACTGTGGGCCCCAACGACTTCACCTTCCGCAAGCGCCGCGACACCGTGCCGCTCGCCGCCCTGCCCGAGCGCTTCGACGCCGTCTTGAGCGGCCACATCCACCGCCGCCAGGTGCTGTGGCGCGCGCGCGAGGATGGCACGCGCATGCCGATCGTGTTCGCCGGCTCCATCGAGCGCACCAGCTTCGCCGAAGCGGGCGAGGAGAAGGGCTTCGCCGTCGTGGAGCTGGGCGAGCGCCGGCGATTGCGCTTCGTCGATCTGCCGACGCGCCCGCTGGTGGATTGGCGCGAGCGCATCGAGGGCGCGCCGCACGATCGTGCTGGAGACGACCTCGGGCCTTGAAGTGGCGCTGACCTCGCGGCAGGTTCGCGCCATGCTGTGCCGCCTGCTGCTCGCCCTCCTCGTGGTCGTCCCGTTCGCCGGCTGCTCCGCCTGCACCGGCGGCGTCCCCTGCTCGAAGAACTCCGACTGCGCGGAGGGCGACGTGTGCGCCGCTTCCTCCGCAGGCACCTTCTGCGTGCCCGAGGGCGCCGCCGAGGGTGAGGGCGAGGGTGAGGGCGAGGGTGAGGGTGAGGGTGAGCCGAACCCGTCGGCGACCTTGCAGCTCACAGCCGGCGCGGTCGAGGGCGACGAGCGCCTCGACGTCACGCTCGCCTGGACGCTGGCCGACGTCACCAATTGCGCGCTCGAGGCTGACGGGATTGCCACCACCGTCGACGTCACTGCCGCGACGAGCGCCGCCTACGTCGTCGAGCAGAGCGAGAGCTTGCAGATCGTGTGCGATGAGGCGAGCAGCGAGAGCCTCGCCTTCGTGGTGCATGACGTCTCCGAGCTGCAAGGCCCGACGGTCGCGCTGCCCGGCGCCACGGTCACCTACACGTTCACCGTCGAGGGCGTGTCGGTGTGCACCGTGACGACGGACGGCGTCGGCGCCAACTTGGCGCAGCCGGTGCTGGTCGATGGCGCCGGCTCCTTCACCGACATCGCGGACGACGACAAGAGCTACACGCTGACCTGCGCCGGCAGCGACGGGCCCATCCCCCGGACCATCGAGCTGGTGGTGCTCGAGGTGGCAGAGGTGACGTCGCCGCCGGCCATCATCACCTGGGGCGACGACGTGGCGCTGACGGTGTCGGTCGACGTCGCTGCGACCTGCGTACTGGTGTCGACGGCCGAGGACGGCAGCGACCGGCGCAGTGAAGGGAGCGCGGCGGAGACGATCGACGGCGAGCAGCGCGCCTTCGCGCTGACGGCTCCCACTGCGGTGCGCGCGTATGCGGTCGAGTGCTCGATCGGCGACGTCACGGCGTCGTCGACACCCGCGCTCGTGCGCATCCGGCCACGCATCTTGTCGTTCGATGCGCACATCCCCGGGATCGAGGCTCTTGTCGGTGCCGCAACGCTCGAGTTTCAGATTGGGGTCGCCGGTACTGAGGCGGGTGGATCATGCGTGCTCAATGACGGCGTAGCGGACATGGGTGCCGGTACGGTGGCGCTGCTTACCACTGGCCCAGCGGTCGCGGTCTACACGTTGCGCTGCTCGGCGCCGGGTGGCGATCCGTCACCGAGCACGGCCGGCGGGTGGCAGGTGATCTGGCGGGACACCACCGAGGCGGATCTGGGGACACTCATGTCGTCGCGCTTCGCGATGGGAGACAACGCCATCGACAACGTGACCCTTGCCGCTCTCGACCTCGGCGTGCTCGAGCAGATGGGAGGCGCGCTGGATATTGGGCCGCTCACCGCCGCATCTGGTCCGATGACGATCTCGGCGCCGAACCTGCGGAACGTCGGCGGCTACTTCGGTGTGAGTAATATCGGTCAGGTCGGCTCTATCTCGGTTCCAAACCTCGCGACCGCCGACTTCTTTCAGGTAGACGGTGTAGGGGGGTTGAGCTCGTTGACTGCCCCATCGCTCACAACCGCTGGCGGTGTCGCGATCGACGGGTGCGCGGCAATGGTGTCCATCGACTTTCCCGAGCTGTCGTCGAGTGGGCACATTGACATCACGGATTGTTCAAGTCTCGAAGCCGTGTCGGCGCCAGCACTTGCTGCGTCAGGTCGGGTTGGTCTTCTGAACCTGCCCAGCCTGGTGGATGCCTGGTTTCCCTCACTCCGGGCATCAACAGCATCGCTTCAGCTGGAGAGCATCGGCATCGACACGCTCTCGTTCCCGGCGCTCGAATCGATCACAACCGGGGTGTGGCTGGTGTCCAGCCCGTCGATCGTGACGCTGTCGCTGCCAGCGCTCACTACCACCGGCGTCGGAGGCGTCTACTTCTCGGGAAACGCGAAGCTCGACAACATCGAAGCTCCAATGCTCAAGGACACTGGCGCAGCGAGCAACTTCACCGTCACGAACAACAGCCTCCTAAGCTGCCAGGAAGTCGAGCAGCTGTACTGCCCATTGCAGACGCGCGACACCACGCCGACCGTCACCAACAACAAGGACCCGACCTGCCCTGGCGTCACCAACGGCTGCTGACCGCCACTACTGCACGGTCGCAAGCCGCAGCTCCACCTCCACCCCATAGTGATCGCTCGGCTCGATGTCGACGTTGGTAAACCGCCGCTTCCCCGTGAACCGCACCCACGACCCCGTCACCGACAGGTCCGGCCGATCGCGCACGTGCACGTGATCGAGCCGCGCCGGGTACTCCGTGCCGGCGTACTGCAAGAAGTACAGCCGATTGCAGTCGGTGGCCGTGAAGGTGTCGTTCGGCGTCTCGTCGCACCATCCCTCGGCGGCGCCCGGGATCTCGGTCGAGGTGCTCGCGTCGTTCACCACCGTGTCGCCGCGCGTGACGTCGCTGGCGGCGCGCTCGGCTGGCCGTCCCATCACGGCGGCGTCGACCAGGTCGCCGTACGCGAGCAACAACGGGTAGCTCATGGCGTTGTGGAACCACTCCGTCTGCTGCTCGCCCTCGGGCGGCTGCCAGGTGGCCTCCTGGTAGTAGGGTCCGGCGTTCAGATCGCCGGTGACGATCACCAGCTCCTCTGCGGTCGAGTGCGTGCGCGCGGCGATGCCGAGCTCGCGACCCTGCAACATGCGGCCCTGCCAGCTCTCGGGGAAGGCCTGCATGTGCGTGTTGAAGACGCGCACCGGCCCGACGTCGACGTGCGTGAAGGCCACCTCCATCCAGCCACGCCGAATGCCCGGGCCGGGGAAGTTTTCGAGGCCGTCTTGCGAGAGGTAGACGTGGTGATCGGCGAGCGTCGCGTCGCCCGCGATCTTGTCCTCGCGCACGAACACCATGACGCCGTCGTTGCCCTCGTTTCGCTCGTGCACGAAGCCGCGGTAGCCGTCGGTCTCGGCGCGCGCCAGGAACGCGTCGACGTCCTGCTGTCGCCACACCTCTTGCAGGCCGATGACGTCGGCGCCCGTGGCGAACACCAGCTCGGGGATGACGTCGCGTCGCTCGTCGAGCGTAGGCGTGCGCTTGTAGGGGATGACCCAGAAGATCTGCGCGTCGAGCAGCGCCACGTTGTAGGAGAGCACACGCATGGCCGAGGTGCCGGTGGTGCCGCGCGCGTCGTCGAGCGCGCTGGTCGACGTCAACAGCTCGGTCGGGTTGGGCGCCCCTCCGAAGGCGAACGCGTCAGGCTCGCGGCCGACCAGCTCACCGAGCGTGCCCGAGTCCTCGCCGAGCGCGTCGAGCAGGTAGGACGCGGGCGTCTCGGCGACAGCCTTGTCGTCGTACTCGTCGCTGCCGAGCGGGAAGACATCGGGCGGCGCGCACGAGGCGGCGAGCGAGCAGGCGAGCGCCAGGCAAGAGGGCAGCGAGGCGCGGCGAGGGGCGAGGGCAGGCAGCATCGGCGCACGCTAGCTGCCACGCCGCGGCGCGCAACGACGGTCGCGTCCCCGCCCGATTGACCCGCCGGTCATGGTTGGCAGGCTGCCGTCGATGACCGCGTCGCCGCTCGTGCATCGCTCGACCTCGATCGCTGCGCTGTGTGCGCTCACGTTCGCGGCGGGCTGCCGTGACGAGGTCGAACCTCCGCCGCCGGAGGGGCCGGTAGCGTGGCCGAACCAGGCGAGCCGCGCCAATTCCGATCGCTGGCTCATCGAGCACCACGACGAGATCGACGTGCTGCGCCCGCGCGTGCTGGTGCTCGACTTCGTCGACGGCGACACGCTCGGGGCCGCGCGCGACCTGGCCGATCGCATCATCGCGGGGCTCACCGAGTCGAGCCGTCCCAAGGGCGACGTCGACGCCGAGGCACTGCCCGCGCTCGAGCCCGAGGTGTTCGGCGTGGTCGACCTGCGCGACGACGCCACCCCGGGCGCGCCGCGCGTCAACAGCTCACGCTACCCGCGCGAGGACCCCGTGCTCGGCATGTGGGGCTTCGATTACGAGGCGTTGTTCAGCGCCGAGTACACGGCGCTTCTGGACCTGCGCGACCCCGACCGCCCCGGCGATGGGCCGCTCGACCTGTGTACGGCCATCGACCGCGGCCTGGTGCACGAGATCTGGGTCTACGGCGACGGCGACACCCCCGACGTGAGCGCGGCCGAGATCCTCGAGCACAAGCCGGTCTACGACCTCGAAGGCAACCCGACCGGCGCCATGGACCGCTGCGCCGGCAACGGCTGTTTCGACGAGGAGGACGACATCCCGTGCGCGCGCACCGTGCGCATCGGCTGGGTGAACTCGACGCGCGGGCCCGGCTGCTTCTTGGAGAGCCTGGGCCACGGGCTCGAGTCGATCGGCGCCTGGAACGAGGACATCGTGCCTGCCTTCTCGCGCCACTTCATCCCGTTCGCCAACTACCGCCTCGACGAGCGCTACGGCGTGCCGGCCGATAGCTGGTACGCCTGCCCCTACGATCGCCCGTGCCTCGCGTACCCGACGACGACGTCGGTGGCCTACGTGCTCGACGCCGGCAGCGGCGAGATCGCGGACTACGACGCCGTCTGCGGCAACGTGCACTGGCCGCCGAACGGCCGCGCGCAGTACGACCTGCTCAACGCCGGACCCGTGCTGACGAGCTGCGATCACTACGGCGACGGCACCGACGACAAGGCGGAGTTCACCAACGCCGCCTTCGCGCCCTACCGCGAGCTCGCGCCCGACTGCATGGGGCCCTTTCTGGTCTGGTGGCGCCAGCGCTGGCCGGGCCCGCACACCGACAAGGTGGCCGCCGACGGCACGCCCATGAAGAGCTGGTGGCCGTACCTCTACTACTGAGCCACGACGTCAAAACGGCTGACAGGTGGCCGCCGGGCTCGTGAGCCCCGAGACGCCGCCGCAGACGAGCGCGCGCAGGATGACGACGCCGACGCCACCGCCACCACCACCGCCGCCATTGTCGCTGGTGTCGGGGGCAGTGCCGCCGTTTGCACTCGACTGCGCGCCGCCGACGCCGCCAGCACCAGCAGGGGTGCCACTCACAGCTCCACCGCTCGCTGCCGTGCCGCTCTGCAGCGCGCCGTTGTCGCCCTCGCCGCCGTTGGTGCCCGAGTCGCCGCAGCCGCCACCGCCGCCACCGCCGTTGGCGGTGATGAAGCCGCTCGAGGTCAAGGTGCCCGCCTCGAGCACGACGCGACCACCCGCGCCGCCGCCGCCGCCCGCAGCATCGCCGCCGCTGCACCCGGCGCCACCGCCGCCCGGTGCGCCGACGGTGCCGCTGATGGTGAGCGTGCCCTGCACGGCGAGCTGCAATGCGCCGCCGCCCGCGCCACCGCTGCCGCCGCTACCGATGCTGTTGCCCGCGCCGCCGCCGCCGCCCGGGCAGCCGCCTGCGCGCGTCGCAGCCGAGACGGTGGGCGTGCCCCCCGCGCCCGCCGGCGAGTTGTCGCCGGTGTCACCGGCCGCGCCGCTGCCACCGAGGCCGCCGAACGCTCCACCGCCGCCGCCTCCCGCGCCCGAGCTGTCGTCCGGCGCCGTGCCGCCCGCAGAGGTGGCGCAGCTCGCGGCGCTGCGCGCGCCCGCGCCCGGCGACGCCAGGTCCGCACCCACGCTGAGGGTGCCCTCGATGACAGCGTCGCCGAAGACCACGAAGGTGACGGCGCGTCCACCGCGCACCGTCAGCGACGACGTCGTCGGGATCCACAGGTGCGTCAGCGTCACGGCCAGGCCGCCGTCCGGCAGAGCGGACAGCGCGCCGGCGTCGATCGCCGCCGCAGCGCAGACGCCGCCACTGGTGAAGACCTCCGTCGTCGTGTCGTAGACGGCGACGCAGCCGGCCGGCAAATCGAAGGTGCCAATCGGGGTCAGCGTCGAGGCGTCCAGGTTGTCGGCGTTGAAGCCGAGATCGCCCTCACCTTCTCCTTCGCCCTCACCTTCTCCTTCGCCCTCACCTTCTCCTTCGCCCTCACCCTCACCTTCTCCTTCGCCCTCACCTTCTCCTTCGCCCTCACCTTCTCCTTCGCTCTCACCCTCACCTTCTCCTTCGCCCTCACCCTCACCTTCGCCCTCACCCTCGCCCTCACCCTCGCCCTCGCCCTCGCCCTCGTTCGCCGCGGTGAAGCAGACCGCTTCGACGCAGGCATAGCCGGCTGGGCAATCGGCGTCGCCGCCGCACGCGAGCGAGACCACCGGGGCAGGGCAGGCGGGGTCGATGAGCGCCAGCGCGCACAGCGCGGCGAGCGTGACCAAGCGATGGTGCACCCCGGCAGCGTAGCGCTCCACAGAGCGGGCGCGCAGTTCAGGCGAGGGCTGACTCGTCGTGGGACGTCACCCCGAAGCGGCTTGCCTCTTCTCGTGCTCCGCGATCTCGGCCTTGACCTTCTCCATGTCGAGCGCCTTGACCTTGACGACCAGCTCCTCGAGCGCGGCCGCGGGCAGCGAGCCGGCCTGCTGGAAGATCAGCACCTGGTCGCGGAACACCATCAAGGTCGGGATCGAGCGAATGCCGAAGGCGCCGGCGAGCGCCTGCTCGGCCTCGGTGTCGACCTTGGCGAACACCACGTCGGTGTGCTGGTCGCTCGCCGCCTCGAAGACCGGCGCAAAGCGCTTACACGGACCGCACCACTCCGCCCAGAAGTCGATGAACACGATGCCGTTCTTCTCGACGATCTCGTTGAAGTTGGCATCGGTAGCTGTCGTGGTCGCCATAGGGGTCTCCGCCCGTTGCCGGGTACGTACGATCTGATGCGCGGGTCTCAGGCGCGTTGCGGCAGCCGGCTCGCGTAGGTCTGATCCGAGACCGCATAGACACCGCGAATGTCCGACACCGTCAGGGGGTAGGAGGCGGGTGGCGCCAGGAATAACCGCTCATCCGCCATCTCCACGGCGAACGGGATCGATCCCGACGGGGCGAGCGCCCGCTGCAGCGCGCGGATGGTGGTGGTCGACGGCCCGTGCGCCGGCGGCGTGAAGGTGAAGCGCACAATCTCTTGGCCCCGCTCCTCGAGCAGCATCTCGTACAGGTCGACGACGCCGGGGACGAAGGCGCTGTGCACCATGAAGTAGTTCTTGATGGTGTCGGTCGACACCAGCGTGAGCCTCATGCAGCTCGCGTCGGTGAAGCCGCAGCTCCGCGGGTCGAGATGACCCTGGATGCGCGCACCTTTCTCGATCGACAGGAACTCCGCCAGCACGTGCAGCGAGGCGCCGCGTGGCACCTTGCCCTCCTCGAGCAGGCGCGCGAAGCGCAGGATGCGCATGGCGACGCGCGCGTCGCGCTCGTCGCCCTCGGGCTCCGACAGGAACACGGCGGCCTCGACGGGCGGGATACGTGCCAGAACGCGCGCGGCGAAGCCCGACAGGTCGGGCCCGTCGTGCGAGTAGATGGTAATGCGTCCACCGCGCTCGAGCGCGAAGCTGCGCCCGTCGGCGCCCGGCGCTGGGTCGCGCGCGTCGAAGCCGACGCCGAGCTGCTCGAGCCGTCGCGTCAGCGCCACGCGTTCGCCGCCGCGCTGCGAGACGAACAACGTTACCTCCACCCCCGGCACGTAGCGCGACAGCTCACGCAGCATCGACGGCAGGGCGTCCGAGGCGCCGATCATGGCGACGTGCCGCGTGCCCGGGACCTGGAACGTGGTGGCGGCGCGCAGGGCGTCGATGGCGGCGTCCACGGGGTGCTCGTCGGCGAGCCCACTCCACGCGCCGCGCGCGATGTCGGCGGCCGCGGCCTGCAGCGGCAGATAGCTCTCGGCGAAGCCGACGACGCCGCGCAGGCTGGCGAGCGGCACCACGCCGGGGCGTGCGCCGAGGGCGCCGAGCTTGGTGGCGTCGGCGGGGTCGACGACGTGCGGGTTGAGCCACGGCACCAGCCCCTCGACCAGCACCACGCCCGAGGCGGCGCGCGATGCCTCGCGTCCGCCGAGCATGACGCCGATCAGGTGCACGCCGTGCCTGGCCAGCGCGAAGCGCGCGAGCGCGTCGAACGAGACCGTCGCGGTGCCCGAGGACAGACGCCGCAGCGCCGCCCGCTCGCCCTCGTCGACGTAGACGTGGGTGTACAGCTCGCTGCCGTCGGCGGTGAGCAGGTCGTGGTAGAGCCGCTGCATGCCCGGGGTCAGCAAGTGCTGGCACATCAACATGCCGAGCAGCCGCGGCATGTCGAGCGCGAACGTCCCCTTGCCGCCGACCTGCTTGACCAACGGTACCGCGTCCGAGTCGATGACCTCGACGAAGACGTGCGCCTCGGCGTTCTTGGCGCGGAAGGCGGCGAGCGTGGCGATGTTGACTGCGTCGGCCTCATGCACCAGCTCGTCACGAGCGAGCAGGATGGCGCGCTTGGCGCGCGCGGCGGCGACACGGTCGAGCGAGGCTGGCTCGGCCGGATCGCCCTCGCGGTACGCCACCCAGCGCATCAGCGGCTCCCACAAGAACGGCGGCGGCTCCTCACGGCGACCGAGCAGCGCCACGCGCGGGAACTGCTTGGCGGAGCGCAGCGGGTTCGAGTGTTTGAGCCAGGTGAACAGGCGTTCGGGCGAGGGGATCTGGCGGTTCTTGGCGTAGATGCGTACGTACTCGCGGATCAGGATCTCGCTGCCGTGCACCGGCCCGCTCACCAACGTGTGGCCCCGATAGTGGAGCGGGCGCCGTCGCTCGGCCGCCACCACCTGATCGACGACGTTGGTGCCGATGCCGATGACGAACGAGATGACGAACACGCCGGTGATGGTCAGGCCAAGCGACAGCGCCAACACCACCAGGTTGACCCGCGGTGTGCGCACCAGGTTGTCCGGGCTCTCGATCTGGCGAAACGACCACCAGAGCTGCTCGATGAAGGAACCCGGGTTGTCGACGTCGTGCGGGATCGCGAGCTGGGTCAGGATGGCGGCGCTGACGAAGGCGAGGAACAGCACCGCGCCGGTGACCAGGCCGAACTGCTGGAGTTGCTCGCGCCGCGTGACGATGGCGTAGATGTCGAGCGCCAGCGCGCGCGCGAAGCGCAACAGCATCAACAGGCGCGTCAGCCGCAGCAGTGCCAGCAGCTGCGCCTGCTCATGACCCACCAGCGCGTCGATGGGCAGGAAGCTGATGAAGGCGACGACGTCGGCTACGGCGAGCCCGATCTGTGCGGCGCCGAGCGCGTGCGGCTGTTCGCGCCATGACCGCCAGCGCACCAGCAGCTCGCCACCGAACACCACCAGGAACACCGGGCGTAGCAACGCGTCCCAGGCGCCCGAGAGCGGCACCAGCGAGAGCACCACAAGCACGACCAGCGCCAGGCGCGCCAAACGATGCTCGAAAGCGGCTCGCGCCAGCTCGAGCAGCGTCGGGCGCGCGCTGCGGTCGCTCTCGTTTGGGAAGCCGTCCATCATGCGTTGTTTGCGCGCCACCTTGCCGGATGTGATGGGCTGGGGGAACCGGGTTGTTGGCGACGCTCCAGCGCCCAACCGGCGCCGCCGCCGGATCCGCTATGATCGACGTGATGCGCTGCTTCGCGTGCGCCGCGGTGACGACGGTGCTGCTCATGGCCTCGGCCTGCCCAGGGCGGCCGGCGCTGTGGTGCGCCGATGATGTGGACTGCCCCGCCACCCAACACTGCCAGGACGCGGTGTGCGTCGACCCCGACATCGGTGCGCCGGACGGCGAGGGCGAAGGCGAAGGCGAAGGTGAGGGTGAGGGCGAAGGCGAGGGTGAAGGCGAGGGTGAAGGCGAGGGTGAGGGCGAGGGTGAGGGCGAGGGCGAGGGCGAGGGCGAGGGCGAGGGCGAAGGCGAGGGTGAAGGCGAGGGTGAACCGCCGTGCCCCGACGCGCACGACGAGGATCTCGATGGCGTCGGCGACGCCTGCGACAACTGCCCCTCCGTGGCAAACGCCGACCAAGCGGCGCTCTTGGACGGGGACGAGGTTGGCGACGCCTGCGATCCCCACCCCACCACGAGCGGCGATTCCATCCTGCTGTTCGACGGCTTCGGCGGCGACGGCCTGGCCGCCGCCTGGGAGGTGACCGCCGGCGACGGTGAGTGGGGCGTCGCCGGTGACGCGGTCTCCCTGCAGGACACCGGCGACGGCAACATCCTGCTCTACCAGGGCCTGCTCGCCACCAACATGCTGGTCGAGGCGCCGGTCACGCCCGTCTCGAGCGCCGAGCTCGACTACTACGGCGTCGCCTCCGTCAACGGCGGTCTCTTGTTGCGCGCCGCCGGCGAGGACGGCGCGCTCTGCATGTTACAGGCGTCGATCGACTATTTCGGCTACGTCGACCGCACCTTGCGCGCCTCGCAGATGTTCGCGAACGATGCCGGCTCGCCGCTCGACTGGGATTCTGTCTCCTCGCCGCTCACCAACACGCGCCGCTTGATGACCGCCCGCGTCGAGGGACAGGCCTATCGCTGCGGCGCCGATCCGGGCGTCAGCGGGCCGGCGACCGCGAGCTACACCGACGACTACTGGCAGTGGTTCTCCGACGGCACCGTCGGCTTTCGCGCGAACCGCCTCGGCATCAGGGTCGACTACCTGCTGGTCTACGGGCTGCCCTGAAGCGATCGGCGATCAGCCGCGTCCGACGCTCTCGCGCATCAGGCGCGCGATCAGGCGGTCGCACTGCTGCTCGAGCTCCTCGATGGTGTCGTAGGCCTCGAACAGGTCGCGCTCGATCTGCCCGCGGACCGCGAGGTTCGCCTCGAGCGAGCGCACGCGCGCCGTCAGCGTCGCGTTGTCGTCCATCACGTGCGCGTTGCGCAGGCCGAGCTCGACGAGCTGCTGCTCGAGCTCGGCCAGCTCGGCCTCGGCGCTCGCCGCGGCCGGCAGCTCGTGCACAGCGCTGATCTCGTCCGTGAGCAGCACCACCGGCGCGTCGGACGGCACCGGCGGCAAGGCGCGCCGCGGGGGCTGCGGGCGACGCACCGGGCGCGCGCCGCCCGGCCCGTCGGCGATGAGCGCGCGCAGATCCTGCCGGCGCTCGACGTCGAGCCCGACGAAGCGCAGCGCTAAGCCGCCGTCGCTCACGCGCGCCACCTCGGCCGGCAGGCGCTCACCGTCGAGCCCGCCGACGAGCGGCACCACCGCGACCGCGGCGCCCCGCGGCAGCGAGGCGTGCGTCTCGACGAACAGCCCCGAGGTCGACATGTCGCGCACCCGGCCGCGCTCACCGCCGCCGACGACCGCCTTGAGCGTGGAGGAGCGTCGTGGGCTGCGCGGCACGTAGGTCATACGCCATGGTCTCGCGCCCAGCGCGCCTCGGCGTCCGTCAAAGATCGTAGCCGTGGGTTGGTAGACTGACGCCCATGACCCGCGTCGGCGGCACCGGCATCTCCGGCAAGAACCCCTATGGCCCCACCTGGACCACGGGGACCAAGCAGGCAGAGAGCCTCGGCAAGCAGGTGCAGGACGAGCTGTTCGGCAAGAAGAAGCCGCGCGAGCTCGACACCGACGACGCGACGCTGACTGCGCAGCTCGTGCGCCTGCGCGCCTTTCAGAAGAAGCTCGCGCGCCTGGCCGGTGACGACGAGGACGACTACGCGATCGCGCTCGCCGAGGGCACCATCGCCATGATCGACGCGCGCGGCAAGGTCTACGTCGGCAAGCGCTTCCTGCTCACGTTCGCCGACGCGCTCGACGTGCAGGTGGGCGTGCTGGCGCACGAGATCGGCCACCGCCCCAAGCGCTGGGCCGACTACAAGAGTGCCGCGCCTCGGACCCGCGAAGACCTCGAGCGGCTGTGCCGCACCGAGGAGACCTACGCTGATTACTTCGCCGGTCGCGCGCTCGCCGAGCTCGGCCTGCGCGTCGAGCCGCTGTGCGCCTTCCTCGCCGCCGTGCAAGAGCAGCCGCACCCCGAGTACTTTTCGGCGGCACTGCGCGTCGAGGTCATCAAGGACGGCTTCGCCGACGGCCGGCGCAAGCACGAGCTGCGCAAGAAGATGTTCCCCGAGCTGGCCAAGCGCGTCAGCGCCAAGCACGACCTCGGCAACGGCTGATCCACTAGGGCTGATCCACGACGGGGAACCACAGACCGCGCGCGGCGGTCGAGCGTTGGCACGCTGGCCCGCTCACGGGCCACAGGAGCCGCCATGCGCCGTCTGCCCTTGGTCGCCGTGATCGCCATCGCGACCCTCGCCCTGCCCGCGCTCGCCGACAAGCCCTGGGGCGTCGTCGGCAAGGGCGAGAGCAAGACGAACGCCGACGCGAGCGCAGCGGCAAAAGAGCCCACCTTCCGCGAGGTCATCCGACGCGTGGTCTTGATGCCGAACGACGTCTCGCTGCAAGAGCGCGCCTGGTATCGCCACCGCCTCAACGTGCTCAACCTCACCTGGGAGGACACCGGCCGCGACTACGGCTCCTCGGTGGGCCCGAACATCAGCGATCTGACGCTGCAAGTGCACGAGAAGACCGCGCGCGGCTCGCGCACGCACCTGCTGCCGGTGCTGCGCCACCCGAACTTCACCGACAAGACCGGCGACGTGCCCGCCGACAAGCTGTGGGTCAAGGTCGGCAACCAAGGCGCGAAAGACGGCAAGACCTCGGTGGTGCCGCTCACCGACGTCTTGAAGAACTTGAAGGAGTACCTGAGTGACCCCGACAGCGTGAAGGGCGCGGGCAACCTGCTCGCCAAGCGCGACACGCACTTCCTGGTGAGCGCGCAGCACGTGTTCGTGCCGCTGCCGGACGAGGGCAAGGTCGAGTTCAACCCGGTCCTGTTCAACTACCAGTCCTACCAGGGCTCGCCCGCGGTCTTGACCTTGCTCGTGACCCGGCAGGGCACGAGCGCCACCATCGTCGAGAACCGCGAGGAGGACGCGCCGCAGCAGGCCTGGGGCCAGCAGCTCTACTTCAACCACGCGGGCCAAGAGACGCTGTTCACCGCCGAGCGCCGCTCGGCCGTCAAGGCGCGCATCGAAGGCGGCCACGCCGAGGTGCAGGACCAGGGGGCGCTCGCCGAGGGCGCCGACATGATGATGATCGTGCAGGTGCCGCTCCGACAGCGCGAGCACTACGGCATGCTCGGCAGCCTCAAGGCCGACGACGTCGGTGAGGCATTCGGCGTCGGCGGCCTCGGCCTCAAGGGCGCGGGGGCCGGTGGCGGCGGCTACGCCATGGATGGCGCGCAGGTGCAGAGCGCGGCGCCGATGGTGATCGGCGGCATCGGCAGCGGCGAAGCCGGCTACGGCAGTGGCCGCGGGCGGGTCAGCGATCTCGAGCGCGCGGTCATCGGTCACGGCGACGCGCTCGGCAAGTTCGAGGAGGGCCGCGGCCTCAGGCTGGTGCGCGACCCGCGCTTCCCCGTGCGCGTCACCGTGCAGTTCTACAAGGCCACCAGCAACGGCGTCGTCAGCGATGAGGATCTGGCGAGCGCCGCCGCCGACATCGCGCGCGTCTACCGGGACGCCGACTACGTCGGCTCGCTGGTGGTGCCCGAGGGTGAGCGGGTGCGCCCGACGGACTGGCACGACGCTGGTGGTGCGGGTCCGGTCGCCGGTCGACTGCCGCCCGGCCTCTGAAGCCGCTACAGTCGGGCGCATGCCGCGCCAACGACGTCGTCTCGCAAGCATGCTCTCGATCGGCGTGCTGCTCGCGTCCGTCGGCTGCGCCGGTTGCCCGTCGGAAGGCGAGGGCGAAGGCGAGGGCGAAGGCGAAGGCGAAGGTGAAGGCGAGGGCGAAGGTGAAGGCGAGGGAGAAGGTGAAGGGGAGGGCGAAGGTGAAGGCGAGGGCGAGGGTGAAGGTGAAGGCGAGGGTGAAGGCGAGGTCGACGCCGACCACGGCGACTGCGGCCCCGACGGCGCCGGCCCCGGCGGTGGCGCGCCTCTCTACGGCGACCCCATCGTCGGCCGCGACCTGTTCCGCGACCGCTGCACGCGCTGCCACACCATCGGCCGCGGCGTGCACCACGCGCCTGACTTGCTGAACGAGGCCATCACGCGCCCTGCGCAGTTCGTGAAGGAGTGGCTGGAAGACCCGGCGGCGCTGTTGGCGACGCCCGAGTGGGCCTCGCTCGACGACGCCTGGCCCTACGCCATGCCCGACCCGCTGCTCGACTGCCAGCAGATCGCCGACGTGCAGGCCTTCTTCGAGGTGCAGGCGACCCCGCTCGATCCGCTGCCGCCGCTCGTGCTCACCGTCGATCAGCAGACCGCGGCGCGCGACCTCTACTTCAACCGCTGCGCCGGCTGCCACGGCACCTACCGCGGCGGCGGCATCGGTCCCAACATCGCGGACGCGCGCGCACTCACCATCGGCACCGACGGGCTGCGCTCCACCATCGCGTGGGGCCTGCCGCGCGGCATGCCGGCGTGGGTGACGGGCGGCGTCGTGACGTCGAGCGAGGCCGAGGTGCTCGCCGCCTTCTTGCAGTTGCCGCCGCCCGCCGCGCCGCCCTTCTCGCTCGTCGACGCGACCGCAAGCTGGCAGCTCGTGGTGCCGCCCGCCTCACGCCCGACGTCACCGCAGCACGGCCGCGACTGGGAGAACTTCTTCGTGGTGGTGCTGCGCGATCCCGGCGAGGTGGCGATTCTCGACGGCGCCACCCACGAGCTGGTGGCGCAGCTCGACGTCGGCTTTGCCACCCACATCGTGCGCAGCTCGGCCACCGGGCGCTTCGCCTACACCGTCGGACGAGACGGCGTCGTCACCATGATCGACCTGTGGAGCGCGCCGCCGTCGGTGGTCGCCAGCGCGCGTGGCTGTCTCGACGCGCGCAGCGTGGAGGCGAGCAAGCTCACCGGCTACGAAGACCGCTACCTGGTGGAGGGCTGCTACTGGCCGCCCCAGTACGTGGTGCTCGACGGCGCCACCCTCGAGCCGCTGGCGCGCGTCGACGTACCGCGCGACACCTTCGACACCGCGGAGACGCTGAACGAGGTGCGCATCGCTTCGATCGTGGCCTCGCCCTTCGAGCCCTTGTGGGTCTTGTCGCTCAAGGAGACCGGCTACGCGGCGCTGGTCGACTATGCGCTGCCGGGCTTCCCCATCGCCAACCGCATCGGCGCCGCGCGCATGCTGCACGACGGCGGCTGGGACCACACCGGGCGCTACTTCCTCGCGGCCTCGGCCACGGCGGTCGACGGGCGCATCGTGGTCATCGACGTGCAGGACCAGCAGCTCGACGCCACCGTGATCACGGGCAGCATCCCGCACCCGGGCCGCGGCGCGAACTGGCTCGACCCCGTCTACGGCTGGGTCAACGCCACCGTGCACTTGGGCGAGGGCAAGCTCGCGGTCTACGGCGCCGACGCCGACGGACGCCCCGAGCATGCCTGGCAGGTGGTGCGCAGCATCGCGCTCCCTGCTGCCGGCAGCTTGTTCTTGAAGACGCACGACGCGAGCCCCTGGGTGTTCGTCGACTCGCCGATGGCGTCGGATCCCGCCAACGCCCGTCAGGTGTGCGTCGTGGCCAAGGCCACCGGCCTGCTCGACCGCTGCTTCTCACCGTCGACGGTCGGCCGCGTGGTGCACTTCGAGTTCGACCGCGCGGGCGCCGAGCTGTGGGTCTCGGCGTGGGATCCCGAGGGCGAGCTGGTCGTCTACGACGCCGTCACGCTCGACGAGCTCGACCGCATCGGCGGCCTCGAGACGCCGACCGGCAAGTTCAACGTCTACAACTCGGCCCACGACGTGTACTGACGCAGCAGCCGGCGTCAGAGCACGCTCAGGTCGTAGACGATGCTGCCGAGCAGGTCGCCGCCGCGCGCGACCTCGAAGGTGACGGTCCAGACGCCGTCCATGCTGAGATTGACGCTGCCGAGGTACTCGCCGTCCACCGTGTGCATCGGATCGACGTTACCGTCCGAGCCGTGGCTCATGTCGGGCATCCAGGGAAAGACCGTGATCGCGAGGTCCTCGGCGGGCGGCCACCACGCGTCGCTGGCGCGCGTGTGCGCCGTCAGCGTGAACGGGCACTCGCGGATGCCGTAACGGTCGTCGTGCCAGTTCAGCGTGAAGTACCAGTCGACGCCGTCGGCCGAGAGCATGCGGCGCGCGCCGGTCTCCGCCACAGCGAGGTCGGCGAGCGTCAGCACGTGCGCGCTGCCGCCCGCCGGCGTCACGGTGACGGCGTCGCTCCAAGTGCCGGCGATGCCGCTCGCGCTCACGAACACGACGGTCGCGGCGTAGCGCCCGTCGTCGTCCGCGGGCCCGATGGGATCGGTGAAGGGGCAGCCGTGGCTCGCGCCCGTCGACGCGGTCAGCCACGGCGCCTGGGCGATGTTCGCGTCGGCGATGGACGCGCCGCTCGCGACGTCGGCGACGCGAAAGGCGACGCGGTTGAGCCCGACCTCCAGCCGGTCGTCGCCGAGCACCAGCAGCTCGAGGCGCAGCTCGGCGTCGGCCGCCGTCGCCACCACCAGCGGCTCTCCTTCACCCTCACCCTCCCCTTCACCCTCGCCCTCGCCTTCACCCTCGCCCTCGCCTTCACCCTCGCCCTCGCCTTCACCCTCGCCCTCGCCTTCACCCTCGCCCTCGCCTTCACCCTCCGCGGGCGGGCACGCGCTCAGGCCGGCGGCCATGAGCACGCCGGCAAGCAGCAGCAGCATCGAGTGGGGCGAACGGAGCACGAGCGCGCCTCCTGCGCCGGTCGGCGCGTCACTCGCCGGCGATCGGCGACGCCAGCGCCTCGTTGCTCAGGAACTCGTCGTCGGTGAGCGCGCGCAGGTACGCGACCAGGTCGGTCTGCTCCTCGGCCGTGTAGTGGGGGCCGCCGTCGTGCACGTTCTGCATCAAGGGGTCCACCGACGGCGAGGCGACCAAGCCGTCGCTGTAGAACGCGATCACCTCCTCGAGCGTGGCGAAGCGGTCGTCGTGCATGTAGGGCGCGGTCTGCGCGACGTTGCGCAAGGTCGGCGTCTTGTAGCAGCCGTCATCGAGGCTGCGCCCGGTGACGGCGGCGCGCCCCGCGCCCGCCACCTCGGCGTCGAGCCCGTTGTTGTGGAACTGGTTGTCCGAGAACAAGCGGGTCGCGTGGCAGTGAAAGCACTCGCCGCGCTCGCTATAGAACAGGTCGCGGCCGCGGATCTCGCTCGCCGTCAGCGCCGACAGCTCGCCGCCGACATAACGGTCGTCCCGCGAATCGCCCGAGGTGAGCGTGCGTTGCCACTGCGCCAGCGCCAGCGCGGCGCGGTCGGTGGTGGGCTCGTCGTCGCCGAAGGCGGCGCGGAACAGCGCCTCCAGATCGGGCTCTTTCAGCAGCGCGACGTCGGTGCCGAAGAACTCCTCCACCTCCATGTGCATGGCGTCCTCCAGCGTCCCCTCGGTGGAGCCGTTCCACAGGAAGCTCTCGGCCCAGGCCAGGTTGACGTGTGGCAACACGCCGGTGGCGTTGGTCGACGAGAACGACTGCGACTGGAGGTGGCAGTCGGCGCAGGCGCGCGAGGCGTCGGGCGACAGGCGCTTGTCGTAGTAGAGCCGCCGGCCGAGCGCGACGCCCTCGACGGTGGTCGGGTTGTCCTCGGGGATCACCATCGGTGGGAACTGCGCCGGCACCGTCAGCTCGAGCGGCGAGGGCGCGCCGAGGCACGCTGCGCAGCCGAGCACCGCCGCCGCAGACAACCGTCGCATGCACGACCACATGGTTCGCTCCTACTGGTGGGTGACGGCGCCGAGCGCGAACACGTCGGCGCCGTTGGCCTTCAAGATGGCCTGCGCGTCGGCGTTCATCATGATGCCGCCGGGGAAGTAGTCGTTGAAGTCCCAGTCGGTGGGGTTGGTGTACCACTCGTCGACGTGCATCTCGACGTCGATGGTGGAGGCGCCCTCGTCGAGCGCGAGCGCGCTCGCGTCGAGCGTCACGGCGAAGGAGTAGTCGACGCCGCCGAGCGCGCCGCTGTGGGTGGCATAGCTCTCGGTGGCGCCGTCATCCGCGATGAACTTCCCCTCGCTCTTCATGAAGTGGTAGCCGCCGCCCATGGACTCGGGCCACTCCATCGAGGACGCGGGCGCGCTCGGGAAGGCGCCGCTGTCGTTCAGCGCGGGCGGCAGGCCCATGACGAAGGCCACGCTGACAAGCGCGCCCGCCGGCGCCTCCCCGTCGAGCGGCAGCGCAAGCGTCTCGGGCGTGTCGTGGTCGAGATAGTGGCCGCCCGGCGCCGCCAGCGTGGCGCCGTCGGCCAGCGTGACCATGACGTCACTGACGAAGTACGACAGCCGAGTGACGCCGAACTGGTTGCCGGCGGCGTTGGTGTGTGGCGTGTCGGTGCCGAGCGCGAGCGCCGCGCCGTCCACCGTGTGACCGAAGCGCAGCGACGCGCTCGCTTGCCCTGGCTCCCCCTCGCCCTCGCCCTCCCCCTCGGCGCCCTCGACGCAGGCGGCTGAGGCGAGCGCGGTCACGGCGAGCGCCGCGAGCGAGCGGGCGACGGGGTTGGTGATCGGCTGACACATGGCGGACCTCGAGGCGCGCCGCTCGAGCTCGGGGCGGCGCGCACGCGACACCATGGACGCGCTCGAGCGATACGGCGATGCGACACGTCGTCGCACCCACGGCGCCGCTGGGCGTTTCCCCACGCCCCGCGACGGTGCTACCAGCCTCGTCGCCGTGTCCGATCCGCAACGCGCGCAGCACCATGGCCACGACGGCGCCCGCGAGGGCGTCATCAAGTTCGCGGCCACGCACCAAAGCGGCCCGCTGCCGCGCGGCGCCGTCGAGCTGGTCGGGCTGTTGGCCGGCTGGCGGCGCGTCCTCTTCGACCTCGGCCTGCTCGGCAAAGACCGTGCGCGCTACCAGGGCGCCGCCTACGGCAACCTGAGCGCTCGCCTTGGGCCCTTCCCCGGTGAGCGCGGCGCGCGCGCCTTCGCCATCACCGGCACACAGACCTCGGACCGCCGCGATCTGACCGCTGACGACTTCTGCGTCGTCAGCGCCGCCGACGTCAAACGAAACCACGTGACCAGCCACGGGCCGTCGCTGCCGTCGTCGGAGTCGATGACGCACGCCACCGTCTACGACGCCTCGCCGACCATCCGCGCCGTCTTCCACGTGCACGCGCCCGCCATCTTCGAGGCCCGCTTGCCGCTGCCCGAGACCGCCCCCGGCGTCGACTACGGCACCCCCGAGATGGCGCGCGAGGTGGCGCGGCTGTGGCGCAGCTCATCGCTGCCGGACGGTCGGGTCTTCGTCATGCGCGGCCACCAAGACGGCGTGGTCGCCTTCGGCAAGAGCATCGACGACGCGGGCGGCGCGCTCGTCGCGGCGCTGGCGCGCGCGGGCGAGCGCCGCTGATTCATCCAGGCGGACGTGCTGGTCGGAGCCATTGCACAGCGCGGGAGCTCGCAAGACCATAGGGTCATTGCGATGTCGAACAACGGCCGGCTCCTGGTCGATCGGCTGCTGCCCACGACGCTGTCGGGCGCGCCCGAAGCGCTGTTCGGTGTTCGACTGCTGGCGATCGTGCTGGTCGCCGCGCTCGGTGCCTTCGTGTCGCTCGGCGCCATGCACCTGCACGCCGGCAACAACCGGCTCGCACTCGCACAGGCCGCGGCGGCGATCCTCGCCACCGCGCTCGTGGTGGCGCTGCGGCGCGGCTTGCCACGCGCGCCCATCGCCCACGCGGTCATCGTGCTGGTCAACGCGCAGATCTGCCTGGTGAGCGCCCTCTACGGCGGTATGCGTCTGCCGGCGCTGGCGTTCTTCGCGGTAACCCCGCTGATCGCGCTCATGACCGTGGGGCGCAAGGCCGCGGTGGTCTGGCTCGCTCTTGGTGTCGGCACCATCGTCGCGCTCGCTGCCGCCCAGGCGCTCGGCGTGCCGTTCCCGATGCCGCCGCCGCCGAGCCGCTGGATCGACGTCGTGGCGCTGACGATCCTCGTCGTGGTGACGCTGATCTTCGCCGCGTCCCACGACTCGC
Organism: Deltaproteobacteria bacterium; assembly: GCA_016177705.1. GTDB lineage: Bacteria > Myxococcota > UBA727 > UBA727 > VGSZ01 > JACOUT01. The sequence goes on along the minus strand of JACOUT010000003.1, from coordinate 6,095 downwards.
TGTCCCGGCGCGCGCTCGAGGCGCTGCGCGCCGCCAATGAAGAGCTGGCAGCCTCGCGCACCGAGGCCGAGCTGGCCAACGCGGCCAAGGATCGACTGATCGCCACCGTCAGCCACGAGCTGCGCACGCCGCTCACCGGCGCCATCGGCTTCGCCCGCCTGCTCGACGACGCCAAGCTGCCTGCACCGCACGCCGAGCACGCGCGCGCCGCGCTCGCCTCGGGCGAGACGCTCTTGGCGCTTGTCAACGACATCCTCGATCGCGCCTGGCTCGCGGGCGGCGGCCTCGAGCTGCACCACGTCGCCTTCGACCTGCACCGCGTGCTCGACGAGACCGTGCGTGTCGGCGCAGTCAACGCCAGCGACCGCGCGCTCGACGTCGTCCTGCAGTGCCAGGCGCCGCGCTTCGTCACTGGCGACCCCGTGCGGCTCAAGCAGGTGCTGTTGAACCTGGTGGGCAACGCCGTCAAGTTCACCCCCAAGGGCACGGTGACGCTGCGCGTGGCGCCGGTCGACGGCAGGTTGCGCTTTGCCGTGGTCGATACCGGCGTTGGCATTGCGCCCGACGTGCTGTCGTCGCTGTTCGAGCCGTTCACGCACGGCGACCAGGCCACCACCCAAGGCCAGAGCGGCAGCGGCCTCGGCCTGTCGATCGCCAAGGCCATCGTCGAGCGCATGGGTGGTGAGATCCACGTCGAGACCGAGCTGGGCAAGGGCTCGACCTTCTGGTTCGACGCCGAGCTGCCCGAGGCGGCACCGCCGGCGGCTCTCGCGCCCCATAGCGAGCGGCGCGCACCGCTGGCGTTGCGCGTGTTGGTGGTCGACGATCACGCGGTCAATCGTCTGTTGGCAGTGCGCTTCCTCGAAAAGCTCGGCGCGCGCGCGGTCGCCGTGCCCTCGGGCAGCGCGGCGCTCGACGCGCTCGGCGCCAGCGCCTTCGACGCCGTGCTGCTCGACTGCGAGATGCCCGAGATGGACGGCTACGAGGTGGCGCGCCGCATCCGCGCCGCCGAGCCGGTCGGCACGCACCTGCCGCTGGTGGCGCTCACCGCCTCGGCGCTGCCGGAAGATCGCGTACGCGCCCGGGCCGCCGGCATGGACGACCTGGTGACCAAGCCCTTCGACCCGGAGCAGCTCGGCGACCGCCTGGCCGCCATCGTGCACCGCTCTGCGTAGCAGCCGGCCCCACGTGGAAAGCCGCGGCCGGCATGCTGCCTGCAGATCGCAGTCGACGGAAAGGCGCGCCCGCGCACCGCGCCACGACGCGATCGCGCGCGGCCCGTCGCTTGCTTCTCCGGCTCCGCGTGTCACGCCGCCCCCTCCTCCTCCTTGGCCTGTGTGGCGCGCTCGCCGCGTGTGAGCCCGTCTTCCTCGACGCCCTGCTCGCCGACCTGACGGTCACCCCGAGCCGCGCCACGCAGGTCGTCTGGATCGGCTACCCGGTGACGGTGCCGTTCGTGTTGGCGAACACCAGCCGCGTCGGCCTCGACCTCGAGGCGCCGCTGCTCGAGGGCGCCAGCACGCTGGTCGGCGCTACGATCTTGAACGCACCCGAGCGCGTCGAGTCGGCCGATACCGCGCTCGTCGACATCGCGTTGACGCCGCAAGCCGGCGCCGAGGGCGTGCGCACCGAGCTTGTCTTGACCATCACCCCCGTCGACGACGAGGTGGCGCCGGTGGCCGCCGTGCTCGAGGTGGAGGTGCGCGCACCGCCGCCGTGCGAAGCGCGCGACCCGTGCGAGACCGCGCTGTTCGACGCCACGCTCGGCGAGTGCGTGCGCACCGCGCACCCCGACGGCGAGGCGTGCTCGGACGGCTCCTTGTGCACCGAGGACGATCGCTGCTCGAGCGGCACCTGCCTCGGCCGCGCCGTCACCTGCGGCGACCTGGTCGACTGCACCATCGACACCTGCGATCCGAGCCGCGGCTGCGTGTTCGAGCCCGTCGACGCGCGCTGCGAGGACGACAACCCGTGCACGGCCGACACCTGCGTGGCGACGAGCGGCTGCGTGCGCTCGGTGGTGCAGGACGGCACGCCCTGCGGGCCGTTTTCCTGCGCGCAGCTCGAGACCTGCTTCTACGGCGTGTGCGTGGCGGCACCCACGCCCGACGGCTTCCCCTGCGAGGACGGCGACCTGTGCACCGCGGGCGACTCCTGCCTGGCGCAGGCGTGCGTCTCGGGCGAGACGGTGGCGCCCACCGCGCAGCCGCCCTCGCCCCTCGCGCGCCCCACGCTGCACGTCGAGGAGGACGTGCGTTGGTATCAAGACGAGCACCTCGACAGCCAGCCGATCGATCCGCCGCCAGGCTTCGACACCACGCTGCGCTTCGGCCAGGCGCTCGACGTCACGCAGGGCCTGGTCGGCTGGCGGCCGACCCTCGCCGTCTTGTGGAAGAGCGAGCCCTTCGGCCAGGGCGGCGTGCCGTGCTCGCCCTGGGACATGTGGGCCTTCACGCGCACGGCGTACGACCCGGGCTTCTGCGCCACCGCCGTCGTCGTCACCGTGATGGACGAGGGCGAGCTGGCGCGCGCCGAGGGTGGCACCTCGATCGTGGTCGGCCTCGCCTATGGCACGGTGGACGCGTCGTTCGTGCGCACCGACGACGATCTGATGGTCGACGACTGGGTGCCCTCCGACGCGGTGCAGGTGCTCGTGGCCGAGTCGACCTACGCGCCGCGCCCCGACCCGGGCCGCGAGATGCGCATCCACCAGGTCGACGTCTCGCTGACGACGCGCTCCGTCAGCGCGCGCTCGACGTCGTACTACTACAACGGTCCCCGCTGGCAGGTGGAGACCAACGTGCATGCGGGGCTGCGCGTCGCCGACCTCGACGGCGCACCGTCGGTGGTCGGTTGGGACCTGCCGCAGTGGCCCTACCAGCCGGCCGATGCGCCCGACAGCGGCGGCGCCGGCGACCGCGAGGCCGACCCGCCGCCGCCCGACGGTGGCGCCGCGCAGATGCCGTGGATGGAGACCACGCTCGACACCGGCTTCATAAGCGCCGCCGCGCCGCCCGACGGCTACGGCCAGTTCGGCTGGTCGCCCATCATCTACGACGAGTGCATGGAGATGCCGCCGCCCACCGAGGAGCTGGCCTTCCGCGACGTCGACGTGTTCCGCTACGAAGGGATGGCGTGGGCGGTGGCGCGCCACGGCCTGCTCGGCGGCTACGCCGATGGCTGCAGCGAGTACGCCGAGCCGACCTCGGCCTCGCTGTTCCCGCTCGCCTTCTTCGACATCGCCGACGAGGTGCCCTGGGTGGCGCTCGGCGACGACGTGCTGTCGGTCTCGATCACGCCGCGCGCCGAGGAGCTGGCGCTGGTGCGGCCGAACCTGTGCACCGACGTACCGGCCTTCTGCCCGGCGTTCGCCCTCCAGGTGATGGCGCCGCCGCTCGGCGCGCTCGATCCGGTGGTCACCACCTGGTCGGTGCCGCTCGGCGACGTCGGCGTGGTCGCGGTCGACGCGCTCGCGCTCGAGCCGCGCTTCGGCGCCGTCGGTGCGGTGGCGCTGGTGCGCGACCTGGTCGGCACCACCACCGTCACGCTGTATGACGGCGTCGACACCGGCACGCCGCTGGTGCTCGCCACCACGCCCTTCACCGTCGCCGAGCGGCCGGCGCGCGCGCTCAGAAGCCCGCTGTCGCCGCAGAGCGTGTACGCGGTGGTGACGGTGCCACCGCCACCAACTGCCGACGGGCTCCTCCACGCCCCCGAGGGCGCGGTGGTGCGCTTCGGCTGCCCGTTCCCGTCGTTCCCGTCGGTGGTCGTCCCCTGAGCGGCCCCTGAGCGTGGACGCACACGGGCCGCGTGAAAGCACGCAGCGACGCCCCGTCGATCTTGGTGTTTCGTCGCGCCGTCGACGCATGGCATAAGGCCCCATGGTCACCAAAGCCGACGACTACCGCCGCGAACAACAAGCCAAGCAGCGCAAGAAGACCGCGAAGCCGAAAAAGCCGAAGAAGGCGAAGCGACGCGACGTCGACACCGCGGCCCCCGGAGTCAGCGCCACCGACGTGAAGCGCGGCGAGCGCCACACCGCCGACCGCAACCGATCGATGCACGCCGAGCGCAAGGCGAGCGTGGTGCTCGAGGACAGCGAGTCGGGCAAGCCCTCGCGCAAGTCGTCGCGCAAGAGCGCAAACCGCTTGAAGATGGCCGCCGGCCTCGAGAAGGAGGCGGCGCGCCGCCTCAACACGCCCAAGGCCAAGGCGACGCGCGCCAAGGCGCGCGCGCGCTGAGCGCTCACTCGTCGAGCGAGTCTTCGAAGGGGTCGGCGATCGGCTTGGTCGCGGCCTTCGACACCGCTCGCAGGTTACCGGGCGCCGTCGGCGACAGCCCCGCGGTCGTCGGCTCCTCGCCGGGCTCCTCCGCTTCCCCGTCGAGGTCGAGGAACAGGTCCGACTCGCTCTTCTCCTCGAAGCCGCCCTTGGCCGCGTCGGGCGAGCGCAGGTCGACGCCGACGCGCGTGCCGGTCGGCTCGTCGAAGCCGATCTCGGCGACGCCGGACGCGCGCGGCCGGGCGGGCGCCGTCGTCTGGGTGGTCGGGTGGCCCCCGCTGTCGTCGCTGAGCAGGGCCTCGAGCTCGCCGCGATCGTAGCCGCGCGGCGAGGTGCGTTGCTCGGTCTTGTAGGCGCCGTCCTCGGCGGTCGCGAAGGCCGGGCGCTCCTCGCGCGAGGCCGCCCGCTGCACCGGCCGGGTCTTGGCCGCCGCGGCCTCGGCCAACGCATTGGCCGCTTGCACCTGCGCTTGCGCCAGCTCCTCGCGCAGCCCCGCCAGATCCTTCACCAGCTGCGTGACCTTGGCGCGCTCGACGTTGAGCTGTTTCTCGAGCCGCGCCTTCTCGGCGGTGTCGACCTCGAGCGTCTCGGCCTGCGCGATGGCCCACTGCGCGAGCAACTGGCGCTCGATCAGGCGAAAGAGGAAGCCCTCGTCGGGCGGCGTGGCGACGTAGCCGTCGATGCCGCGCGTCAGCGTGCTCACGATCAGGCCCGACTTGGAGGGGTCCTCGAGCAGGATGACGGCGCCCGCCAGGTTCTCCTCGTTCACGGTGGCCAGCAGATCGGCGAGCATCATGTCGCCCAGCTCCAGCTCGACCAACAGCACGTGGCGCGGTGCGTCGCGCAGAAACTCGAGCGCGGTCTGGCCGTCGGTGGCGGCGTCGCACAGGTAGCCGCGGGCGGTGACGAAGGGGCGCAGCCGCGACACGCGCGGTCCCGCCAGGAGCAGCCGGAACTGCTGCGGGTTGATCACGGCCGCAGTCTGTCACGGACCGACGACGGCCGCATGAAGCAGGCGGTCGGCGTCCCACGGCGGTCGAGGCGGCGGCCGAGGCGACGGTCGAGACGGTATGCTCGGGGCTCATGAGTGACGCCGAGCGCCTGCCCGTCCCACTTTCCGTTCCGGCGCCGGACCCGTTCGCGGCCGGCTCGAAGGGCCAGTTCGTCGAACCCTGGCTGGTGCGCGTGCGCGACGTCGACGACGACACCATGGCCGGCCTGCTGAAGACCTTGGTGCAGCTTCGCCGCATCCGCGCCGGCGCGACCGTGCTGGCGGCGCTCGCCGGCGCCCTGGTGTTCGGCGTGCTCGATACCCCCTACGCGCTCATCATCCACGCCACCCTGGCCGCCTTCACGGCGCTGCCGGTGTTTTCCGTCGGCACCCTGGCGATCATGCGGCTGTTCCTCAAGGAGACGCAGCGCAGCGGCCTGTCGAAGAGCGCTGGCGTGCTGATCCTGACCCGCGCCCAGCGGCGCGCCCGCCTGCTCGCGCCCTGGAAGGGCGATGACGCTGCGGTCGAGCTGCTCTTCAAGGCCGTCCGGGACCCCGATACGGCGGATTGAGCGCGTCCGATTGAGCGAAAGCACCCAAGTGCGCTAACAGGCCTCCCTCGCCCCTCGCCGGGCGACTGGAGGTTTCGTGAACAAGCTGCTCGTGTCCCTGTCGTTCGTCGTCGCTGGTGTCGCCTTCGCCGGCGAGCCCGCCAAGCCCGCCACGCCGCCGCCCGCGCCCGCCGCGCCCGCCGCTGCCCCGGCCAAGCCCGCCGATCCGGCCAAGCCCGCCACGCCGGCTGCCGCCACGCCGCCGGCCGCCGC
>JACOUT010000021.1 GCA_016177705.1 Deltaproteobacteria bacterium | reverse complement strand
CCGGCGCGTGCGTCGGCGACCGCCAGCGCCAGCACCCAGTCGCCGGCCGCGCGCACCGGCTCGAGCTGCGCGTCGGCCGGCAGGGCGCAGCGCGCGCGAGCGAGCGCGGCGTCGAGCGGCGGCAGCGCTCCCTCGGCCACGCGCAGCGCCTCGAGCGAGGCGCCGAGGTCGTCGTCGAGCAGCGGCGGCGGGTGCGGCCCGCCGCGCACGAAGGCGAGCAGCGGCGCCTCGGGCAGCTCGGCGACGGCGGCGGCGGCGATCGCGATGTCGGGCCAGGCGTCGGCGACGGGCGGCGGCGCCGCGGCGAGCAAGAGAGCGAGCGCGGCGATCACGAGGCCGACCCCGCGCGCTCCTCGACGAGCGCGCCGAAGGCGTCGATCACCTCGGCGTCGATGCCGTGGCCGCCCGGGAACGACACGAAGCGCACGGACATGCCGGATCGCTCGAGCAGCGCGCGCAGCTCGAGCGCCGCCGGGTAGGGCAAGAGCGGGTCGGCGGTGCCGTGGCTCTGCAACACCGACAGGCCGCGCCGCGCCGGCGCCAGCCGTGTCCACTCGGGCCGGCACAGCAGCGTGCCCGAGAAGATGGCGAGCGCCGCCGGCGCCTCCTCCAAGCGCAGCGCCAGGTCCGTCGTGATCATGGCGCCTTGCGAGAAGCCGCCGAGCAGCACGCGCGACGCCGCCGTGTTGGTGGTGGCGCACCAGGCGTCGAGCGCGGCGCGCAGCGCCTTGCGCGCGGCCGGCATGCCCTCGGGCGTCTCGTCGAACAGGCGCTCGAGCTCGCCGGTGGCGAGCGCGCGCTCGAAGCGGCTGACGTCGATGTGCCACCAAGCGCGGCCGCCGAAGGGCAGGAAGCCGAGCGAGAGCGGCGCCTCGGGGAAGACGAAGCGCACGCGCGCGGCGAGCGCCGGCCGCGCCGCGACCACCTCGCCCGCGACGCCGCACAGGTCGTTGCCGGGTGCGCCGTAGCCGTGACAGAGCCAGACCGTGAGCGCGTCGTCGGCCACGCCGTCGGCGGCGACCACGCGCGCGACCAGTGGTCCGAGCTTGGTGGTGGTGAGCTTGAGCATCGAGGCTCTAGCTTGCCCACCGCGAGGTCTTTCGCAAGCTGTGCGAGCGTCGTGCGACCGCAGCGTGGCTTACTGCCGGCGCTCGGCCTCGACGCGCAGCTTCTTCGCCTTGTCGCGCGCCTTGACGGCGTTCGCCTGCAACTGCTTCTCGAGCGCCTTGAGCGACGACAGGTTGGTGCTCGAGGACAGCATGCCTTGCAGGCCGGCGTCGGTGGCGGGCACCGCCAGCGCCTGCTCGGCGCGCAGCGTGGTGGTCGACGACACCATGGCGGGCGGCGGCGGCGCGATGCTGGCGGGCGGCGCCGGGTCGGCGGGGGGCGCGCCGCCAGCGCCTGCGCCGACGTCGTCAGCGTCAGCCGAGGGCTCGCCGTCGAAGGCGGGCGGCGGCGAGGACTCGCCCTGGTTCGCGTCGTCGCGGTCGTTGCCGCCGATGGCGGCCACCGGGCCGTTGTTGGCCGCACGCGTCGTGGTCTCGGTGCGCACCACCAACAGGCGCCGGTCCTCTTCGTCGAACAGCGCGCTTCGGCCCACCATGCCGGCGACGTCCTTGGCCACCGCCTGCTCCTCCTCGAGCTCTGAGATGCGGCGGCGCACCGCCTCCATCTGGCGCTGCAGGCGCTGCTCCAGATCGCGGGCCAGGTCGGCCTTCTCGAGCAGCGTCTCGACGTCGTCGTCGGCGCGGGGCTCGAGATCGGCGCCGGGTGCTGCGGCGTTGGTCGGCGTGTCGGCGAGCACGGGCAAAAGCGCCTGGCGCACGGCGTCTCGCTGCGCGGCCAGCTCGCGGTACGCCTGCACGGCCGGGCCGCGCGCCGAGCCGGCGGCGGCGTCGACGGCGCGGCGGCGCTCGGCGAGCAGCGCGTCGTAGAGGGAGAGCAGCTCGGCGCCGCCGCGCGCCACGGTGGCCTCGGCGGCGACGAAGGCCGAGCGGGCGCGCGTGACCTCCTCGTCGAGCGCGAAGGTCTTCTGCTGGGCGGCCTGCAGCCCGGCGGCGTCGTGCGCGCGCTTCTTGGCGGCGAGCGCGGCGGCGGCGGCGTCGCGCGCGACCACCGCCTGGTGCATGACCTCGAGCCGCTGCTTGCGCAGCTTGAGCGCGGCGTCCACCTGCTGGCGCGCCAGCTTCAGCTCGGCCAGCAGGTTGCGCTGCGCGGTGGTCAGCTCGTGCGGCAGCCCCACCGGTGTCGGCGCGGCCGCGGCGGCGCTCGCGAGCAGCGCGCAGGCGAGCGGCGGCAGCAGGAGTGAGGCGAGGGCGCGCACGCCCCAGACTGTCGCAACATCCGCGCCACCGCGCCACGAGAAAAAGCGCTGCCTGGTCGGCAGGTTGCGCGATATGGCCCCCGCTGCCACCCGCGGTTTTTCGAGGGGCGGGCAGGCTGCTACGCGGTAAAGCGCACCAGGCCGGCGGGCGCGGCCTGCGGCGCGGGTGCGATCTGCTACCTTGCCGCTCGACCCCTACCACCGGAAAGGCCCTGCCCATGGCGAGTCTCCTCGAACAGCTCAAGCGTCACACCGTGGTGGTCGCCGACACCGGCGACTTCGCTTCCATCGAGAAGTTCCGCCCGCGCGACGCCACCACCAACCCCTCGCTGGTGGCCGCCGCCGCCGCCATGCCGCAGTACCAGGTGGTGGTCGACAACGCGCTTCGCTGGGCCAGGGAAGACAGCAAGGACAAGGCGCCCGCCGCCGTGTGCAAGCGCGCCGTCGACCGCCTCGCTGTCGAATTCGGCATCCAGATCCTGAAGGTGGTGCCCGGCCGCGTCTCCACCGAGGCGGACGCGCGCCTGGCCGACGACGAGCAGGGCTCGATCGCCAAAGCGCGCGACCTGATCGGCATGTACGAGAAGGCGGGCATCAAGCGCGACCGCGTGCTCATCAAGCTCGCGGCGACGTGGGCGGGCATCAAGGCGGCGGAGCAGCTCGAGCGCGAGGGCATCCACTGCAACCTGACCCTCTTGTTCGGCTTCCATCAGGCGGCGGCGTGCGCCGAGGCGGGCGTCACGCTCATCTCGCCCTTCGTCGGGCGCATCCTCGACTGGTACCTGAAGAGCACCGGCAGGACCTCGTATCCGGCCGCCGAAGATCCGGGCGTGCTCTCGGTGGCGACCATTTACAACTACTACAAGCGCCACGGCTACAAGACCGAGGTGATGGGCGCGTCGTTCAGGAACTCGGGCGAGATCCTCGAGTTGTGCGGCTGCGACCTGCTGACCATCGCGCCCAAGCTGCTCGCCGAGCTCGAGGCGGCGCAGGGCGAGCTGCCGAGGAAGCTCGATCCTGCCAACGCGAAGGCGCTCGGTAAGGACAAGATCCACGTCGACCGCGCGCTGTTCGACAAGATGCATGCCGAGGACAAGATGGCGAGCGACAAGCTGAAGGAGGGCGTCGAAGGCTTCTCCAAGGCCATCATCGACCTGGAGAAGGCGCTCGAGCCGAGGTTGGCGCAGCTCTAATCCGTCCGCCGAACAGCGCGAACAGCGCGAAGGGCAGAAACCACAGCAGCTCGGTCGTCGCCACCGTGAGCCCGCGCGCCGACAGGAAGGCCCTGCCGATGGGCGCGACCGGGATCGGCTGCACCGGCGAGAACAGCCGCTCGGTCGACCACGGCCACAGGAGCGCGATGCCGAGCCCGCCGTCGGTGAGGGCGTCGAACAGCCCGTGGCTCACCACCGCGACGATGGCTGCGACCGCGGTCGGTAGCAGCGGCGCGCGCGAGCCGTGCGCGAGCACCAGCGCCGCTGCCGCGCCGAGCACGACGCCGGCGAGCAGCGAGTGCGCGGCGCCGCGGTGGCCGAAGTCGGCGCCGTAGGGGATGCCGAGCGCGAAGGCGACGACGTCGAGATCGGGCAGCAGCGCCAGCACCGCGAACGCGACGGCCCCGACGACCCGCACGCGCGGCGCGCGCGGCCCCGTGTGGAGCTGCGCGTGGTTGTCGTGGGCGCGGGCGACGGCGAGGCCGAACAGCACATGCCCGATGCTCGCCATGGAAGCTCAAGCGGGGGTGGCCGCCGGGCATTCCGGCGGCTGTGGCCCGAGCACGTGCCTCACCGCTTGGGCAGCGGCCCCTCGGTGGTGTCGCCCTCGAAGTCGGCGCTCGCGTCGTCGTCGTCCTCGAGCACCGCGCGCGCCTTGGCGCGCTCCTCCTCGTCGACCATGCTCTGGATCTCGGCCATCACGTGCGGCGGGATGTACTCGCCCGCGCCCTTGATCGAGTGCTCCTCCGAGCCGCGCGCGCGCTCGGCGATCTCGGCCGCGATGTCGTCGGCCCAGGGACCGATCGCCTCCTCGACGACGCCGGCGAGCTTGAGCAGGCGTCGGTCGCGGAGCTGGCCGAGCGCGACGCGCAGGTCGTCGGAGGACAGCCCGCTCTTCTTCCTGAGGCGCGCCACCGGACGCACGCCGTCGATCAGGCCGCCCACGTGGGTCTCGATGGGCGAGACGTCGGTGGGCAAGGGAGCGGTCAGCTCGAGCACGGCGTCGGGGCGGAACATCGCCTCGGGGTTGGTCAGCTCCTCGCCGGTGGGCCGGCGTGCGCGCCCAATCAGCGTGCCGCGGCTGTGCGCCGACAGGCGCACGTCGTCGTCGCTCTTGCGCAACGACGCTCGGCAGCGCGTGCACACCGCACCCTGGGGCGTCTCGTAACCGCAGCTCGGGCACCGCATGGCCCGAAGATACCCGAAGGCGGTAGCGTGCTCCATGCGCGCGCTCCTGCCCCTGTCGCTCGTCGTCATTCTGCTGCCCTGCTCGCTCGCCGTCGCCGGCGAACCGGCGGTCGCACCGCCCGGCTCGTCCCGGCCCGCGCCCAAGCCACGCAAGGCGACCACGGTCGCCGACGCCTGGCGCTCGCTGCCGAGCATCTCGGGGCACGGCTGCGCCGAACAGGATCTGATCTTCGACTACGGCGCCGACGGCGGCATGCGCAACTTCTTCTGCCGAGCACTCACGGTGTTCTCGTGGAAGACTTTTTTGGCGCTGACGCCGACAGCGCCCTTTCGCGCCGGGCCGCACAAGAGCGGCAAGCTCAAGCTCGACAGCGAGCGCGACTTTGGCCGCTATGACCCGCGCTTCGTACGCTGGGCCGTCGAGACGTTGATCCCAGCTGCCGGCGACGCCGCGCTGCGCGCCGAGACGCAGGCGGCGTACGACGTGGCGGTGCGCACGCTGGCGCGCACCTACTGGGAGGTGGAGCGCGCCATCGCGTCCGATCCGGCGTGGCGCACCCGCGAGGTCAATATCTACCTGCGCGCCGCCGACGACGCGTCCGTCAAGTGGGACGCGAGCGTCGTGTGGTTCTACCACGACGTGCTCGGCACCGACTGGGGAGGCTGGGACCCAAACCACATCCGCTCCGCCACCATGTGGTGGCTGCGGCGGACCAAGGACGGCACGGCCGATCTCTGGCGCGGCGGCCTCGAGAAGCTGCTCGCGACCTACGACGGCGCCTGGCTGGCCGCCCACCGCGGACCGTGGCCCGCCAAGCTGCCCCAGCGGCCGCGTCCAGCCGAAGCGCCCGAGTACCGCTAGCGACAGCTTGACCGATGGGCGCGGGCGGTCGTTTCGCCGCCAATTTTGCTAGCGTGCCCCACGTGTCCCGCCTCGACGCGCTGATCGAGCAGCTCCGCGCTCAAAAGGGCGACGCGCTCCTGATCGAAGCGCAGAACAGCCTGTTCCTGACGCGCGGCGCCGAGCACGTGCCGCTGGTCAACGCGCGGCTGTCGAACGAGCACGTCGTCGAGCTGTTGTGGGGCGCCGCGCCGCCGGACGCGCGCCTGTCGCTCGAGCGCGGCGAGTCGATCGAGTTCGACTACGTCAGCCCGGCCGGCCCGGTGCGGGTCGAGTTCCGCACCGTCGACGGCAGGTACTTCGCGCGCCTGACGCTCGGCGAGTACCACGACTCGATCGACGTGCTGCACGACGTGCAGGCCGGGCTCGCACCACCGGTGTCGCGCGAAGGGCCGGGCGAGGACGACGACGAGCCGCCGCCGGCGCTACCGACGACGGCGCTGCCCGCCACGCCGGTGACCGGGCTGCGCCCCGGGCTCGACCGCTTCTTCGAGGTGTTCCTGCGCACGGGCGCCTCCGACCTGCACCTGACCGCGGGCCTGCCGGCCATGATCCGAACGGCCGACGGCGACATCCGCGAGGTGCTCGACCTGCCCGAGGTGAGCGCCTACGACCTCGAGCAGCTCCTCCTCGAGATCATGCCGCAGCAGAACAAGGACGAGTGGCTGCGCACGCGCGACACCGACTTCGCCTACGACCTTCCGACCGCGCGCCTGCGCGTCAACATCTTCTGCGACATGCGCGGGCCCTGCGCCTCGTTCCGACGCATCCCCGGCGACGTGCTCACCGTCGAGCAGCTCGGCCTGCCCCAGTCCGTCGTCGACCTGTGCCGCCTCAAGAAGGGGCTGGTGCTCGTGACCGGGCCCACCGGCTCGGGCAAGTCGACCACGCTCGCCGCCATGATCGACTGGATCAACAACAACCGGTCCGATCACATCGTCACCATCGAGGACCCGATCGAGTTCGTGCACTCGCCGCGGCGCTGCCTGATCCACCAGCGCCAGGTGGGCGTGCACACCATCAGCTTCGCGCGCGCGCTGCGCGCGGCCTTGCGCGAGGACCCCGACATCATCCTGGTCGGCGAGATGCGCGACCTCGAGACCATCGCCATCGCCATCGAGATCGCCGAGACCGGTCACCTGGTGCTCGGCACCTTGCACACCACCACCGCCGCCACCACCGTCGACCGCATCGTCGATCAGTTCCAGGCCGACAAGCAGGAACAGGTGCGGCAGATGCTCGCCGAGTCCCTCAAGGGCGTGGTGTCGCAGACCCTGTGCAAGCGCAAGGACGGCGGCCGCGCGCTGGCGCTCGAGGTGCTGCTCGTGACCACCGCGGTCTCGAATATGATCCGCGAGCGTAAGACCTTCCAGATCGGCAGCGTCATGCAGACCTCGCGCGCCATGGGCATGCGCACGCTCAACGACGGGCTGATGGAGCTGGTCAAGGGCGGCGTCATCGAACCGCAGGAGGCGCTCGACCGCGCCGTCGACAAGGGCGGCATCAAGCGCGAGCTGGCGGCGGCGCGCTTTCCGGTGACGCAGACCGATCCCGGCGTGGTGTGAGCGCGCTCAACGCGACGACGTGCGCGCCCGCCAGGACTTGGCGACCAGCACGAAGAACAACGCACCGCCGACGAGCGCGAGCGCGCCGCCCGTACCCATGACGGCGAGCCCGAAAGTCTGCTCGACGCCGCGCAGCGCCTGCTCGTGGCCGTACACCTTGCGGCCGAGCCCGTGCCAGCCGGCGTAGGCGAAGCCGCTGACGAAGCCCACCTGCCCGAGGCCGAACACGAGCGGTTGCCAGCGCGCCAGGCGCCGCAGGCGCTCGCTCGGCAGCGGTGCGCCGAGCGCGTCGAGCAGCAGGTAGCTGCCTCCCATCAACGCCACCGTCACCGCGCCCACGGTCGCGTGGTAGTGCGCCGGCACCAGCGTGCTGGAGCGCGTGATGAGCACGCCGACGCCGATGCCGAGCGCGAGCAGCGCCACGCTGGCGGCGAAGGCGCTCAGCGACGCGGTGACGCGCAGGCGGCCGGCGCGCCGCGCAGCCACGAGCGCGGCGAGCGCGTAGCCGAGGAAGAGCGTCGGCGCCCACCAGGTGCCCCAGCGCATGCTCTCGGTGGGAAGTGCTGCGAAACCTGCGTCGCCGGGCGCCTTGCCGAGCAGCAACAGCGACGGCAGCGCAGGCAGCCAGACGAGCGCGAACACGAGCCAGCGGTGCGCGCCGTCGCCGAGCGGGCAGCGGCCGGCGGCGTCTCGCACCAACAGCGACCAGACCGACAGCATGGTGGCGAGGAAGACGAACTGCAGCACGTGGCCCGGGCCCCAGAAGAGCGACTCCCAGTACTGGTGGTGATCGGCCGTGCGCGGTGTGGTCGCCACCGATGACACCAGCACGACGATGGCCAAGCCGAGCAGCCAGGCGGCCACGCGCACGCCTTCGACGGCCGCGCCGGACAGGAAGGGTGCGGTGCGCGCGTCGAGCAGGCGCGCGCGATCGACCAGTGACCACAGCACGCCGAGCACGAAGACCGCGATGCCGACCAGGAACAGCGGCTGATCGAGCACCGGCACGTAGTTGCACAAGATGGGCTCGGCACCGGGCACGAGGCCGCTCAGCACGAACAGCGCCACACCGAGCGCCGCCACGCCGACGGGGGCCGTGCGCTGGCCTTTCCCCGGGATCATCGAGAACAGCGCCGCCAGGAAGGCGAGGAACCAGACGGTGAGCACCAGGTTGACGTGCACGACCAGGCTCTTCTTTGCGACCAGGGGGGCATCGAAGAACCGCGTCATGCCCGGCACGCGGCTCACGATCAGCACCAGCGACAGCCCGCCACCGAGCAGCAGCGCGGCGAGCGCGAGCGCGAGCCAGCTACGCGCCTGACGGTGCGGGTCGGCCGGTGGGGTGAAGGTGCTCGCGTCGGTCATGGGCGGCGGTGGGCCTTCTTTTTCATCCGTTCGCACCGGACGGTGGCCGGCGGCAGCGGCGGCGACAAGATCCTCCGGACCACTCGCTCGTTGGTGACGTGGCCTGTGCGCTCGGGGCCGTGGCAGGATGCCGCACGCTTCGTCCGCCCACCATCGGGGGTCTCCCGTGCCTTGTCGTTTGCCGCTCGTCTCGCGCGTCGCTTCCTTCACTGCCTCGTTGCTCGTCGTCGTCGCGGCGACCGGCTGTCCCAAGGGAGGCGGTGACACGCCCAAGGAGCCGGCCAAGACGCCCGTGGTGGCCGAGCCGACCGCGCCCGGCAAGAAGGCGATCGTGCCGCCGGTCGACGCCGAGAAGGCGCCGGCGGCCTCGCCACGCGCGACCGGCCTGCCCTCGGTCGAGCGGCTCACCAAGGGCGTCGACTCGTACTTCGCCGGCAGCGTCGGCCGTCGGCTCTACGTGCAGGTCGACAAGCCGCTCTACCAGCCCGGCGAGACCATCTGGTTCCGTCTGTTCGACCTGGCGGCCAAGAGCCTCGACGGTGCCGCCGGCGGCGGGCGCAGCCACGTGCAGCTCGTCAGCCCCAAGGGGGCGGTGGTGCTCGAGAAGTGGCTCGCCGTCGAGGACGGCTACGCCGCCAACGACTTCGAGCTGCCGGCCGAGGCGCAGGGCGGCGAGTACCTGGTGCGCGCCATCGATCCGACCGGCGTCACCGAGGAGCGCTCGGTCATCGTCTCTACCTACGAGGCACCGCGCCTGAAGAAGAAGCTCGAGTTCGTGCGCAAGGCCTACGGCCCCGGCGACACCGTGGCCGCCACCGTCGAGCTCAAGCGCCCCACCGGCGAGCCGCTCGGCGACGTCGAGATCACGGCGGTGGCGCGCCTCGACGGCACTGAGCTGCCGCGCGTGCGCACGCGCACCAACAAGGAGGGCGGCGCGCTCGTCAAGGTCGCGCTGCCCGCGCAGATCGCCACCGGCGACGGCCTGCTCACGGTCTTGGTCGAGGACGGCGGCATCACCGAGAGCGTGTCGAAGAGCATCCCCATCGTGCTGCGTCGCGTGCAGCTCTCCTTCTTCCCCGAGGGCGGCGCGCTCGTCACCGGCATGGAGAGCCGCGTCTACCTCGAGGCCAAGAACCTGATCGGCAAGCCCGCCGACGTCGCCGGCAAGATCGTCGACGACCAGGGCAACGTCGCCGCCACCTTCGAGACCTACAAGGAGGGCCTCGGTCGCTTCACCTTCACGCCCTCGACGGGGCGCAGCTACAAGGCCGAGATCAGCAAGCCCGAGGGCATCAACGAGAAGGTGCCGTTGCCGGTGGCAGCCGAGGACGGCTGCGTGGTGAAGAGCTTCGACGATCTCGACGGCAAGCTCGAGGCGCTGCGCGTCGGCGTCACCTGCAGCAAGGCGCGCAAGGTGGTGGTGACCGCGCTCTTGCGAGAGCAGTTGCTCGACGCCGCCGCGCTCGACGTCACCGACGGCAAGACCGCGGTCGTGTACCTGCAGCCCAAGGCCGAGGACGCGCTGCGCCAGGGCGTCGCGCGCGTCACGCTGTTCGACGAGCAGCTCAACCCGCTGGCCGAGCGCCTCGTCTATCGCAACCGGCGCGCCTCGCTGAAGGTCAAGGTCACGGCCAACAAGGAGAGCTACCAGCCGCGCGACCAGGTGAGCCTGGCGATCCAGACCACCGACCCGCGCGGCCAGCCGGTCACCGCCGATCTGGCGCTCGCCGTCGTCGACGACACGGTGATCTCGTTCGCCGACGACAAGATCGGCCACCTGCTGTCGCGCACCTACCTCGAGCCCGAGATCCCGGGGAAGGTGGAGGAGCCGCGCTTCTTCTTCGACCTCACCGAGGAGAAGAGCGCGCTCGCGCTCGACCTGCTGATGGGCACGCGCGGCTGGCGCAAGTTCGAGTGGGCGCCCGTGCTGGCGCCGCCGAGGCCTGAGCTCTCGGAATTCGCCGGCGCCAAGGGCGGGGGCCTCGCCGTCGCCGCCATGCCGCCGCCGCCCGAGGCCGCGATGGCCATGCCCGAGGACGACGCCATGGGCAAGCGCGAAGAGGAGCCGCGCAAGCTCGCCAAGGCGGCGCACAAGGCGGACATGAAAGCCCCCGCCATGGCAGGGCCGCCGCCGCCACCGCCGCCACGCCCGATGGCGGCGGCGAAGCCGGCCTCACCGCCGCCGATGCCCGTGCTCGCCGAGCCCGAGGCCGAGCGCGCGCGGCGGCCGGCGCGGCAGCTGGACCCGGCGCAGCCGATGGGGAGGCTCGTGGCCGAGGAGCGCCCGATGGCGGGCGAAGCCATCGCTGGCGACCGGCCGATGGCCGACGAGCGCGCCGACATGGGCCGCGACAAGGACTGGGCCGGCGCCGAGAAGAAGGTGGCCGCGAACATCGAGCAGGCACAGCAGCTCGCACCGGTGCGCGTGTTTCCGGCGCCCGACTACGGTGGCGTCGCCACACCCGAGGTGCGCACCGACTTCCGCCAGACCATCCACTGGGCGCCGCGCGTCAAGACCGGGCGCGACGGCAACGTCACCGTCACCTTCTGGTTGTCGGACGCCGTCACCTCGTTCCGCGTCTTCACCGAGGGCAAGGGCGGTGGCGCCGTCGGCCGCGACGAGACCGTGGTCAAGTCGAGCCTGCCCTTCTCGCTGTCGGCCAAGCTACCGGTCGAGGTGTCGACCGGCGACACCATCGAGCTGCCGGTGACGTTGTCGAACGAGCGCCCCGCGCCCGTCGACGTCATGCTGGACGCGACCTTCGGCCCGCTCGTCAAGCTGACCACCGAGACCAAGCGCGCCGGCAACACGCTCGCCGCCGGCGGGCGCGACAGCTTGTTCTATCCCTTGCTCGTCGGCGGCGGCGCCGGCACCACCTCGATCGCCCTCAAGGCGAACGCGCAGGGCCTCAAGGACGAGGTGACGCGCGAGCTGACCGTGGTGCCGCGCGGCTTCCCCGTCGAGGTGGCGGCCTCGGGCACGCTCAAGGACAAGGTGACGCACACCGTCGACACCGGCGACGCGATCCCGGGCAGCGCCGGCGGCCAGGTGCGCTTCTACCCGAGCCCGACCTCGACCTTGATCTCGGGCCTCGACGGCCTGTTGCGTGAGCCGAACGGCTGCTTCGAGCAGACCAGCTCGACCAACTATCCGAACGTGATGATCCTCTCGTACCTCGAGAAGAACAACGTCGCCGACGTGGCGCTGGTCGAGCGCGCCTCCGGCCTCATCAACTCGGGCTACAAGAAGCTCGTCAGCTTCGAGAGCCCCGAGAAGGGCTACGAGTGGTTCGGCGGCAACCCCGGCCACGAGGCGCTCACCGCCTACGGCCTGCTGCAGTTCATGGATATGAAGGGCGTCTACAAGGACGTCGATCAGGGCATGATCGAGCGCACCGCCGCGTGGTTGAAGAGCCGGCGCGACGGCAAGGGCGGCTTCCAGCGTAACGACCGCGCGCTCGACAGCTTCGGCCGCGCCAGCCCCGAGGTCACGAACGCCTACATCATGTACGCGCTCGCGGGCGCCGGCCTCACGCAGGGCATGGACGCGGAGCTGAAGGCGCAAGCGGCGCTCGCCACCTCGACGCAGGACGCCTACCTGCTCGCGCTCGCCGCCAACACGCTGCTCGACACGCCCTCGCTCAAGGAGCAGGGCATGCAGGCGGCGAAGAAGCTGGCCGGCATGCAGGACGCGTCGGGCGCGTGGCTCAAGGCCGATCATTCGGTCACGCGCAGCGGCGGCGTCAACCTGCACATCGAGACCACCGCGCTCGCCATCCAGGCGCTGCTCAAGGCGGTCGGCCCCGACGACCACGTGCGCAAGGCCGTCGACTGGCTGACCAACAACCGCGGCGGCTACGGCCAGTGGGGCGCCACCCAGGCCACCGTGCTCGCGCTCAAGAGCTTCATCCGCTACGTCGAGGCGAGCGGGCGCACGCAGGGGCCGGGCTCGGTGATCGTGCAGGTGAACGGCAAGAACGTCGGCACCGCGAGCTGGGAGGCGGGGCACAAGGACCCGATCGTGGTCGACCTGCCCGGCGAGGCCTTCAAGCCCGGCAAGAACGACGTGCGCATGCTGATCGACGGCAAAGACCAGCTCCCCTACAGCATGGCCGTCACCTTCCGCTCGAAGAAGCCGGCGACCAGTGAAGCGAGCAAGGTCGCGCTCACCGTCCTCGCCGACAAGTCGAGCGTCAAGATGGGCGAGACCATCCGCGTCACCGCCACCGTCAAGAACAAGACCGCCGAGGGCCTGCCGATGACGTTGGCGCGTGTCGGCATCCCCGGCGGCACGTCGTTCCAGACCTGGCAGCTCAAGGAGCTGAAGGACAAGGGCCTGGTCGCCTTCTGGGAGACGCGCGCTCGCGAGGTCATCCTCTACTTCCGCGACATGAAGCCGGGTGAGGAGAAGGTGGTGCCGATCGACCTGGTCGCCGACGTGCCCGGGCAGTACGAGGCGCCCGCGTCGAGCGCGTACCTGTACTACACGGACGAGCACAAGAGCTGGGCCGATCCGATCAGCGCGACCATCACGCGCTGACGACCCTGGTAGAGTCGCCGGGTGCGCGTCCTTGCCTGGTCGCTCGCCCTGCTTCAGACGCTCGGGGTGGCTGCCTGCTCCGGGCGCGGCTTCACGACGTGCAACGCCGATCAGGACTGCCACGTGGGCGAGCGCTGCACGGGCGGTGCATGCCTTCCCGCAGAAAGCGAAGGCGAAGGAGAGGGTGAAGGCGAAGGAGAGGGTGAAGGCGAAGGAGAGGGTGAGGGTGAGGGTGAGGGTGAGGGTGAGGGTGAGGGTGAGGGTGAGGGTGAGGGTGAGGGTGAGGGTGAGGGTGAAGGCGAGGGTGAGGGTGAGGGGGACTGCGGCACCCACGACGAGGACGGCGACGGGGTCGCCGACGCCTGCGACAACTGCCCCGCGACGGCGAACGAGTTCCAAGAGGACTTCGCGGAGCTGACCAACGCCCGTCCGCCCGACGGCGTCGGCGACGCTTGCGATCCGCGCCCGGCCGAGCCCGGCGACGCCATCGCGGTCTTCGACCCGTTCGTCGGCGACGCCCTCGGTCCGGCCTGGAGCGTCACCGGCGATTGGACCGTCCACGACGACCTGCTCGAGCACCCGGCCGACACGCCGTCGGAACGCGTGAACCACCTCGACTTCGCCGGCGGCGACCGCCTCGTCGTCGAGACCGCCGTGGTCATCGACAGCGTCGTCCCGGGAGGCGCGGGCAACAGCGCGTCGGCGGGCGTGCTGATGAGCCTCACCGACCCGGCCAACGGGCGCATCTGCTTCGTCCTCTACGTCGGGGGCGGCGGGCAGAACGTCAACATCAACACCATGATCAGCGGCGGCGGTGCGGCGAGCCTCGGCAACACCCCGATCCCGGACGTGCTCGGCCAGCGCCGGACGCTGAGCACCACGCTCGACGGTGTTCGCACCACGTGCGCGATCGACACAGGGGAGCAGGTCGAGGTGGACAGCGCGCCCGCAGGTGGCGTCGGGCTGCGCGTCAACCGCGCGGTGGCGCGGTTTCACTACTTCCTCGTGTACACGCTCGGTCCCTGAGGCGCCGGCCGGCCAGCGCGAGCGTCACGCGCTGACCGGTGGCGTCGCGTTCAGTAGCTCACGACGGCCATCGAGCCGGTGTTCGCCGTCCAGACGCTGGCCCACGAGCCCGCGTACGCGGCGCCGAGCAGCTCCTCGCCGTCGAGCGAAATGCTGCCGGCGAGCGTGCCGTAGCGCTGCGTGCCGGTGTAGCGGTAGCGATACAGGCCGCTCGGGCCCTTCTGCGTGCCCATGCTCACGCCGCGGTAGCTGTCGCCGCCGGGGGCGATGCTCAGGTCGAAGGCGAGCGTCTTGGAGGCGTCGACGACGGGGATCCACTCGTCATAGCAGTACTCGCCCGCGGGCTCGCACACCTCGTTGCCGTTCCAATCGATCCAGCACCAACCCTCGTAGGTGTAACAGACCTGCGCGCCCGTCTGCTCCCAGTGAATGAGCTCGACCTCGAACGCGCCGCGCAGGTTCGAGGTGCCGTTCGGTCCCCGAGCGCTGATGTCGGCGTCGCTCAGGTCGATGTAGGCCGAGCCCCAGCTCTGGGTGTCGCAGTCGAAGATGTTGGCGTAGCCCATGAGGTAGTTGCTCTGCTGCGGCTGACCGGGACCGGACTTGGTCGAGGAGTCGCTGCCGCTCAGATAGAGAGAGATGTCGCGGCAGCCGTCGTTGGAGGAGAAGTACGCATCGAAGCCGTCGCCGCGGAAGGTCGAGCTCGACTGCTGAGCAGCGGCGGCGGGCAGCGCGGCGAGACAGGCGAGCGTGAGGAGCGCGAGCGATGATGGGCGTGCCATGGCGAGTTCCTTTGTGGTGACGAGGCCGGCTCGAGGCGAGCAGGCACGCACCGCAATCCAACTCGCGTGCCAAGCGGGTGCATCGCGTTCGAACGCGAAGCGAGCCGGCAACGAGCCGTGAGGACCATCGTGCGATCTCGTGTTGGCCACTCGCGCCTCACACGCACGCCCAACGTCAGCATTCGAGCGACGATGTGATCAGCGCACGGTCGCGTGGCTGCGGATGCGCACCATCATCTCGGGCAGACGATCGGTCTGGATCTTCGCGAGCATCCAGTCGGGCAGCGGCACCTTGGGACGCGCGTCGATCTGGTAGGTCGCCAGGGTCTTGCCCTGGCCCCAGGGCACCAGCGTGAAGCTGCCCTGGTTCACCGTGTAGTCGCCCTCGACCATCTTCCAGGTTCGGCGCCAGCACACGCCCGGCACCACCTCGAGCACGGCGCGCGACAGACTGGTCAGGTCCGAGAAGGGGAACGGCAGGTCGGCGACCACGTGGCACAGCGTGGTGTTGTCCTTGTGCTCGACCAGCTCGCTCTTGGCGATCGAGGGCATGGTGCGCACGAAGCGCGAGCAGTCCCACACGAGCGGCCAGACCTTGTCGGGCGGCGCGTCGATGACCGCGCGGGCCGTCGCCACGGTACCGAGCTTGTCCGCGGCCGGGCTCGAGGTGACGAGCACCTCGCCGCGCTCGAGGCGCGCACGCTCGCCGTCGGTGAGCGCGAGCGGTTCGGCCGCCGCGACGAGGAGCAGCACAGACGCGATCACGAGGACTGCCACTGCGTCACCTGATCGCAGATCCACTCAGGGGCGTCGAGGGAGAGGTCGTGACCGCCCGCGTCGTGTACCCGCAGCTCGGCATGAAGCGCGGACGCGAGCCGCTCGGAGCAGCGCCACGACACCAGGCGATCGGCGCGCGAGGCGAGCACCAGCAGCGGCACCGTCAGCTGCCCCGGGGGGCGGCAGCGCGCGGCGGCTGTCAACTGCCGCAGCACGTTCACCCGCGACGGGCGCACCTCGTCGAACCACGCGGCCCACCTCGCCGCCACCGGTTCGTTGTCCGTGGGCGTGCGGTTCGAGGTGACGGCGAGGATGGCGCGCTCGCGCGCCAGCGGCGCCGCGACCAAGAGCTGCGGGAGGCGCGCGGCCATGGCGGGCGAGAAGCGCTGCCACAGCGGGGACAGGCCCGCGCTCGAGGTATTGACGACGACCGCGCGCGCGAAGTCGTCGGGGTAGCGCGCCGCCCAGCGCAGCGCGACCATGCCGCCGAGCGAGAGCGCGAGGATGGCGCGCGGCGTGTGCGATGGTGCGCTGCCGAACGCGCGCGCGCGCAGATCGTCGACGATGGCCTCGACGCTGGTAGGCGACGGGCGCGCCGCCTGGTCGCCGAAGCCCGGCAGGTCGAGCGTGGACACGCGCGCGTTCGGCACACGCGCCGCGAAGGTGGCGGGAAAGTCGCCGAAGTGGCGTTGCTCGCGCGCCAGGCCGCGCAGCAGGATCCAGTCGATCACGGCGACGTCACTGCCGCGGGCGCGGCGTCTTCCTCGGGGGCAGTGACGTCGTAGACCACCCAGGCACCGTTCTCGAAGGCGACCTTGCCGAGGTCGGTCGGCGCGCCTTGCGGCCGCGGCTTCTCGAGCACGAGGTAGCGCACGCCGTAGTCGCGGCGCAGCCCCTCGGCGCGCGCCCGATCCACGCGCAGGTAGCCCTGGTCGGCGTGTTGTCGCTTCTTCAACGCCTTGGTGCCGGCGACGCGGTTCATGCGCTGGTACCACTCGAGGATGTCGGTTCCGTAGGCGCCCGCCGACTTCCAGTCGACCACGACCGAGCGGCGCGCGAACATGCGGAAGGTGCTGAGCGAGGGCGGCACCGCGAACACGTCCGCCTTGTCGGTGTTGGCGAGCGCCCACTGCACGAGCGGGCGCTGGCGGCCGGGCAGCGACTGGATCTTGGGCGAGAAGGCCGCCAACAGCGGCCAGCCGGCGGCGCTCGCGATCGCGCCGACCAGCAGCGCCGCGGCGACGGGCGCCGCCAGCGGGCCGAGGCGCGCACGCGCGCTCGGCGGCGTCGACGGCTCGGCAGGCGGCGGCGGCGTGCGCCGCTCGACGATGCCGCGCACCACGGCCGCACCGCCGACGGCACCGGCGAGCGCGACCACCCAGACGCGCTGATCGGGCGCCACGCCCCACAGCCCGACGACGACCACGGCGAGCGCGAGCGCGGCCCAGCGCCCCGGCGCGGCGCCCTGCTGCGCCGCCTGCACGCCCGCGCCGAGCAGCGCCAGCGAGGCGATGACGGTGGCGAGCGGCGCGAAGCGCCAGGGGAAGAGCTGCAGCACGGTGTCGACGTGCACCGCGGTGGTGAGCAGCGAGCAGAGCATGACGAAGCCGCCGACGCCGGCGAGCAGCGGCACCAGCGCGCCGCCGAGGAAGGGCTGGTCGTCGTCGCCGCGCCGCTTGAACAGCCGGTGCCCGAGCACCGCGAGCCAGGCCGCCGCCTGCCAGGCGAACAGCGGCGCGACCAGCGCGGCCGTCGGTCGGAAGTGGTGCGGTGCTCTGATCTCGGCGACGATGCGCGTGGCCTCCGCCGATCCGCTCTTGGCCGCCTCGAGGAACTGCGGCAGCGCCCACAGAAAGACCAGCATGGGCAGCGCGAACGCCTTGAGCAGGCGCGGCCACAGCTCGCGCTGCCACGGCCGAATCGCCAGCGCGGGCCAACGCGGCGCGAGCGCCAGCTCGGCCAGGCCGAAGGTGGCGAGCCCGAGCGCCAGGAAGTTCAGGTGCAGCAGGCCGCCGAGCGCGAGCGCGACGCTCAAGGCGACGTGGCGCCGATGCGCAAGGCATGCCGCGGCGCACAGGATGCCCGCCTCGCCGAACGACGAGGGCTGCAGGTAGCCGGCGAACAAGAAGCTGCCCATCACGTCCGTCGTGCGCAGCGCGAAGGCGAGCGCGTACCAGCCGAGCACCACCGGCAACGCCCGACGCGGATCGGGCAGCAGCGCACGCGTGAGCCAGGCCACCGCCAAGCAGCCGAGCGCCGTGAGCATGAGCTCGAGGGCGACGAAGGGCTCGGGGCCGTCGTGGATGGTCAGGATCAGCGCAGCCAGGCGGCTCCACGCCGAGTGGATGTCGGCCGCGCCGCGCGCGTACCAGTCGTTCGGCAAGAGCGTCGGGTCGAAGCGGATGAGCGCGTGGATGAAGTAGGTCTGCTGGTTGCTCCAGCCATGATGCATGCCGAAGCTGAGCGCGACCGCGAGCGCGCCGACGGCGGCGATCAGCCAATAGGCGCGCGACCAGCTCATGGCGCCAGGCTCGCTTCCAACGAGCAGTGCGTGTAGGGCACGCGCATCAGGTCGTGGCGCACCTCGACGCGCACCTCGTCGAAGACGCGAGCGGCGAGCGCGCGGTAGCCCGTCGCGTCGCGCACGTTCTGGCCGCGGTCGCGCGCGATCAACAGGCGCGCGACCGGGTGCTGGCCCTCGGCCCAGCAGGCGTCGAGCGTCACCAGGCGCGCGCCGGGCGAGAGCGCCGCGCGCGCGAGTCGAAACAGCGCCTCGGCCTCGGCGTCGTCGAGGTGGTGCAAGACACCGCGCGCCAGCACCAGGTCGAAGCGCCCGAGCCCCTCCAGCGTGGCCGCGTCGACGCGCGCCTGTTCGAAGCGCCCGCGCCCGCCGAAGCGAGCGCGCGCGGCCTCGATGTAGTCGGCGCTCGAGTCGAAGCCGACGTACTCGACCTCGGGGAGGAAGCGCAGCAGGTCGGCCGGGCCGCAGCCGATGTCGAGCACGCGCTGCCCGGCGCGCGGCCGGAGGATCTGCTCCACCCAATGGCGCGTGCGCCGGTCGGAGGTGAGCAGGCGCTGGGTGACGACGTAGACGTGCGGGTGGTTGAGCACGCGACGCAGGCCGGTGGTGATCTGCGCCATGGGTCCGCTCAGCCGCGCGCGGCCAGGCGCGCGGGCACTCCCGCCACCACCTCGCCGGGCGCCACGTCCTTGGTGACGACGGCGCCGGCGCCGATGAGCGCGCCCTCGCCGATGGTGATGCCGCACAGGATGACCGCACCCGAGCCGATGCTGGCGCGCTTGCCCACGCGCGTGCGCTCGAGCGTCCAGTCCTTGGCGGTCTGCGGCGTGCCGTCCGCGTTGGTGGCGCGCGGGCGCTTGTCGTTGGTGAACATCACGCCGTGGCCGACGAACACCTCGTCCTCGAGCGTGACGCCGTCACAAATGAAGGAGTGCGACGACACCTTGCAGCGCTTGCCGATGACGGCGCCGCGCTGGATCTCGACGAAGGCGCCCACCATGGTCTCATCGCCGATGGTGCAGCCGTACAGGTTGACGAAGGAGAAGATGCGCACCCCCAGGCCAAGCACCACGTCGGGGGCGATGCGGCAGCAGTTGGCCTGGTCGTAGGCGGCGTCTCTTTGGGGGTGGGTCACGGGCTCGCTCGCTCCTTCAGCTCAGGGTACGAACGACGTCGAGGACGCGCTGCTGCTCCTCGTCCTTCATGCCGTGAAACAGCGGCAACAGCACGCAAGCGTCGCGCAGCTGCTCGGAGACCGGCAGCCGCACCTGGCCGTGGCTGCTCGCGTACGCGGGCTCCTGGTGCGCGTTCGAGACGCCGCGCTTGGTGGCGATGCCGGCGTCGAGGAAGCGCTGCATGACCTCGCGCTGGCCGAGGCGCGCGCCGGCTCGCAGGCGCGTCGGGTAGCTCTGCCAGTTGGCGCGCGCACCGGGCGGGTCGCGCGGCGGCGCCAGCACGGCGCTTTGCTCGAGCGCCGCGCGATAGACCTCGGCCAGCCGCCGGCGCTCCGTCACGATGGACGCAAGGCGCGCAAGCTGCGGCCGGCCCACGGCCGCTTGCAGGTCGGTCATGCGGAAGTTGTAGGCGGGCTCGAGGTACTGCTCGAACACGATCTCGCTCGCGCTGTGGCGCTTGACGTCGGAGATCGACATCGCGTGCTGGCGCAGCAGGCGGAAGCGCGCGTCGAGCGCGGCGTCGTTGGTGGTCAACATGCCGCCGTCGCCCGTCGTCACCACCTTCCTCGGGTGAAACGAGAAGCAGGCGACGTCGCCGTGCGGACGGCCGAGGCGCTGCCATTGGCCGGGCGCCACCTCGATCTCGCTGCCGATGGCGCACGCGGCGTCCTCCACCACCGGCAGGCCGTGCTTCTTGGCGAGGGCGACGATCTCGAGGATGCGGCACGGGATGCCGAGCTGGTGCACCGCCAGGATGGCGCGCGTGTTCTTGGTGATGGCCGCCTCGAGCAGCGTCGGATCCAGGCCGAGATCGTCGTCGCGCACGTCGACGAACACCGGCACGCCGCCCGCCGACACCACCGCGTTGGCGGTGGCGATGAAGCTGTGGCTGACCGTGATGACCTCGTCGACGCGGCCCTTGACCGACCCGACGCCGAGCGCGCGCAGCGCCAGCTCGAGCGCCACCGTGCAGTTGGCGACCGCTGCTGCGTGGTTCGCGCCCACCGCGGCCGCCAGCTCGCCCTCGAAGGCGAGCACCTCGGGGCCCTGCGTGATCCACCCCGAGCGGATGACGCGCGCGCTCGCCGCCACCTCCTCGTCGCCGAGGGCGGGTCGCACGATGGGCAGGAGCGGGGGCGTGGTGCTCATCGCAGCCTCAGGTCCAGCTCCGTACCACGATGCCGGCGTCGAGCGCCCGGATGGCGTCATCGCCGAGCGCGCGCAGGCGCGCTGCCAGATCGGCGATGCCGTCCGTCATCGACACCGTGATCGAGTGACCGAGCACGCGCGCGGCCTTGCTCGAATCGGCGAACAGGCGCAGCACGTCGCCGGGGCGGGGCTCGATGTGCTCGGCGATGAGGTCGGGGCGGCCCACCGCGTCGGCGACGATGCGCGCCAGCTCGGCGATGGTCAGCTCGGCTCCCGCGCCGACATTGAAGGTCTCGCCCTCGATGTTCGGCGTCGTCGCTGCGCGCGCGAGCGCGGCCGCCGTGTCGTAGACGTGCGTGAAGTCGCGCGTCTGGCTGCCGTCGCCGAACACCACGGGCCGCTTGCCCACCAGCGTGCGCACCAGGAAGCGCGGGATCACCTCGCCGCTGTCGCCCTCGCTGTGGCTGCGCGGCCCATAGGCGTTGAAGGGCCGCACCACGACGGTGGGCGTCTGATAGCAGCGCCAGAAAGCGCGCGCGCAGCACTCGCCGTCGAGCTTGGAGGCGCCATAGACGGTGTGCGGGTCGGTGGCGTGCTCCTCGGTCATCGGCACGTGCTTGGCGGTGCCGTAGACCTCGCTCGACGAGGTGTGCACCACGCGCTTCACCTTGGCCGCGCGCGCCTCGGCCAGCACCGCCAGCGTGCCGCGCGCGTTGACGTCGAGGTTCTCGAAGGGCGAGTGGATGGAGTGGCGCACGCCGAGGCAGGCGAGGTGAAAGACGAAGTCGGCGCCGGGCAGCACGCGCGCGAGCTTCTCGCGGTCGCGCACGTCGCCGTGGACGAAGCGCGCGTCCTTGCCCGTCTCCGCGCGCACGCCCGCCAGGTTCGCCGCGTGGCCGGTGGCGAGGTTGTCGAACGCCACCACCTCGGCGCCGGACTTGACGAGCACGCGCACGAGCGAGCTGCCGATGAAGCCCGCGGCCCCCGTGACGAAGCAGCGCGCGCCGGAGAGGCCGCTGACGGTGGGGAGCGCGAGCTCGGCCACGTCACAGCTCCGCGCAGGCGGAGCGCACGGCGGCGATGGTCTCATCCACGGCCGCGTCGCTCAGCTCGGCGAACATGGGCAGCGACACCTCGGTCGCGGCCAAGCGCTCGGCGACGGGCAGCGAGCCCTTGGCGACACCGAGGTGCGCGTAGGCGGGCTGCAGGTGCACGGGTGTGGGGTAGTGCACGCCGGTGGCGATGCCCTTCCTCTCGAGCGCGGCGCGCAGCGCGTCGCGCTGGTCGTGGAACACCGGGTAGACGTGCCAGTTGCACTTCGCCCAGGGCTGCTCGGCGAACAGGCGCAGGCCCTTGGCCCCCTTGAGGCCGTCGAGGTAGCGCGCGGCGATGGCGCGGCGCCGCTCGTTCCAGCCGTCGAGGTGGGGCAGCTTGACGCGCAACACCGCGCCCTGCAGCCCGTCCATGCGCCAGTTGAAGCCGAGCTCGACGTGGTGGTGCCGGCCCTGCTGGGCGTGGTCGCGCAGGCGCTTGACGCGCTCGGCGATGGCGCCGTCGTCGGTCATGATGGCGCCGCCCTCACCGGCCGCGCCCAGGTTCTTCGAGGGGTAGAAGCTGGTGGCGTTGACCTTGCCGAAGGAGCCGGTCTGCCGGCCCCTATAGGTCGAGCCGATCGACTGCGCGGTGTCCTCGATGACCGGCACGCCCTTCTTGTTGGCGACCTCGAGCAGGGCGTCGAGGTCGACCGGGTGGCCGTGCAGGTGCACCGGCAGGATGGCCTTGGTCTTGGACGTCATCGCGCGCTCGAGCGCGCGCGGGTCCATGCCGTTCGTCCGCTCATCGACGTCGGCGAACACCGGGCGCGCGCCCACGTAGGAGATGGCCCAGCAGGTCGAGATCCAGGTGTGCGCCACGGTGACGACGTCGTCACCCGGGCCGACGCCCAGGCCGAGCAGCGCCGCCTGTAGCGCGGTGGTGCCGGTGTTGAGCGCGACCACGTGCTTGACGCCGAGGTACTTGGCCAGCTCCTCCTCGAACTTCGCCACGGGCGGGCCATTGGCGAAGCCCTGGGTGTCGAGCACGTCGGTCATCGCCGCGAGCAGCTCGGGCCGCAGCGCCTTGGTCTGTTCGGACAAGGAGAAGAAAGGGACGGTCACGCGCCAACTCCGCTGGCTTTGGTGTCGGAAGAACGGGCGAGCAGCGGGCGGCTCGACGCGCGCGGTGCCTGGTCGAGGACGATGTTGACCTCGTCCTCGGCCAGGAAGCGCGGGCGCCCACGCACCTCTTCGAGTGCGCGCCACAGGTATTCGCCGACCACGCCGAGCATGGTCATGGTCATCCCCGAGGAGACCAGCACCACGATCATGAGCGCGTTCCAGCCCTCGGTGCTGGTGTCGCCAAAGAGTGC
The DNA here is from genome assembly GCA_016177705.1 of Deltaproteobacteria bacterium. Classification (GTDB taxonomy): domain Bacteria; phylum Myxococcota; class UBA727; order UBA727; family VGSZ01; genus JACOUT01. The sequence continues at coordinate 26,491 of JACOUT010000021.1, read as the reverse complement.
GCCGCCGCTCACCTTGTTGACGAACAAGGCGCCCGCGTAGAGGAAGCCCGCGCCGCCGAAGCACAGGCCGACGCTGGTGGCGAGGCGCAGGGGCGCCGTCGAGAAGCCGAGCAGCGAGTCGATGGCGAGGCGCACCTTCTTTCGGAAGGTCCACTTGCTGCGGCCGCTCGCGCGCGCCTCTTTCACGTAGGGCAGCTCGGTCTGCGAGAAGCCGAGCCAGGTGATGAGCGCCAACAGCGAGGTGTTGCGCTCGGGGATCTCGACCAGCGCCTTGACGACGCGTCGGTCGAGCAAGAGGAAGTCGGCGCCAGCGGGCGGCAGGCGCACGCTGCTCCAGCGGTTCATGGTCGCGTAGTACAGGCGCGAGAACAGGCGCGTGGTGGCGGTCTCGCCTTCGCGCGCCGAGCGCACCGCCCAGACCACGTGGTGGCCCTTGCGCCAGGCGTCGAGCAGCTCCGCCGTGAACTCGGGCGGATCCTGTCCGTCGGCGGCGAGCACCACGGCGACGTCGCCGGTGGCCGCCGACAGGCCGCACAAGATCGCCATGTGGCTGCCGGAATTGCGCGCCAGCCGCAGCGCCTTGATGCGCGGGTCCTTCGCTCCCCACTCCTTCAACACCGCGAAGGTGCGGTCGTGGCTGTGATCGTCGACGACGATGATCTCGAGCTCGTCGCACAGCTCGGCCTGCGCCAGCAGGCGTGGCAAGAGCTTCGGCAGGTTGTCCGCCTCGCCGTAGGCGGGCAAGACGAAGCTCAAACGCGGGATGCGCTCGACGGACGAGGCCACGCGGGTGGTCTAGCACCGCTCGAGGGCGCCGCAACGGCCCCGTGCCCCGTCGGCGGGCGCGGCCGCCGCGCGGTCAGGTGCGCGCCGGCACGCCCTTGACGACGGCGCCCTCGGGCACGTCCTTGGTCACCACCGCGCCCATGCCCACGAGCGCGTTCGCGCCGACGGTGACGCCGTCCTTCACCACCGCGCCAATGCCCAGGTAGGCGCCCTCGCCCACCTGCACGTGGCCGGCCAGCAGCACGCCGGCGCATAGGATGGAGCCGCGTCCGACCACCGCGTCGTGGTGCACCACCGCGTTGAAATAAAGCAGCGCGTGCTCCTCGACCCTTGCGTCGACCGCGACCTGCACGCCCGGATACACGATGGCGCCTCGGCCGACGGTGGCGCGCGGCGAGATACGCGCCGCCGGGTGCACGAAGGTGCCCCACGCGCTCGGCGGCAGGCCGAGACCGGCGAGCTTGTCGACGATGACCAGGCGCACGCCCTTGGTGCGCGAGTTGGCGATGCCCGAGAGCAGCGCGCGCCCGCGCTGCGCCTCGACGACGGCGGCGGCCAGCGTGCCTACCACCGGTGCGCCCGCGACGTCCTTTGGGCCCTTTGGGTGCTGGTCGTCGAGCGCCACCACGTCGGCGCTGGGCCCGGCGGCTGCGCCGACCACGACGTCACCGAGCAGATCCACCAGCTCGGCCGAGCCGCGGCCGGCGCCGAGCACGCACCAGCGCCCGGCGGCGGGTGCGGTCACGCGGACTCCACCGGCACGAGCGCGCCGCCCTGCGCGAGCGAGCGCTGCGCCGCCTCGAGCACGCGCACCACGGCGGCGCCGTCGACACCGGAGGCGCGCGCGTTGGCCTGACCGCGCAGCACCGCGGCGACGTTCTGCAGCTCGACGGCGAGCGCCTCGGTGGCGGGCACGTTGGGCGCGCGCATGTCGCCCTTGCGGTACGAGACCAGCACGCGCCGGCGCTCCTCGAGGTCTTTCACGTCGAAGTCGACGCCGTGGTCGTAGATCTTGACCTTCTCGGCCGCCTCGAGGTCGTCGTAGATGATCGACTGCTTGGTGCCGGCGAAGATCATGCGCCGCACTTTGACGGGCGAGAGCCACGACAGGTGCAGGTGCGCGCTGACGCCGCCCGGGTAGTCGAGGTGCAGATAGGCTACGTCGGCCTGGCCGCTCGGGCTGTGGCAGCTCCCCATGGCGCGCACGCTGTGCGGCGCGACCCCGACCACGTGATGGAGGATCGACAGGTCGTGGGGCGCGAGGTCCCACACCACGTCGACGTCGGGTTGAAACAGCCCGAGGTTGATGCGCACGCTGTCGATGTAGAGCAGCTCGCCGATGTTGCCGCCCGTTACCTGCTTGTTCAGCTCGGCCACGGCGCCGGTGAACAGGAAGGTGTGGTCGACGAAGACCTTGCGGCCGAGCCGCTCGGCGAGCGCGAGCAGCTCGCGGCTCTGCGCGCCCGTCATGGTCATCGGCTTCTCGACGAACACGTGCGCGCCGCCCTGCAGCGCCTTGGCGGCGAGCGCGTGGTGCGACGCCACCGGCGTGGCGATGCACACTAGGTCGGGCTTGATGCGTGCCAGCATGGCGTCGAGGTCGGTGAAGCGCTCGGCCGCCGGGTAGTGCGCACCGACGCGCTCGAGCCGCGCCGCGTCGAGGTCGCACAGCGCCGCCAGCGCGAAGTCACCCGAGCCCGCCAGGTTGCGGGCCAGGTTCGGACCCCAGTAGCCGAGCCCGACGACGGCGGCTTTGAGCTTCATGGCGTCGCCGCTAGCAAGCGGGCGGCGCACGGTCAACGCGGCGGCGAGCCGCTGCCCTGGCGCCGTCGACGACGAGCGCGCGTGATCAGAAGAGGCGCCAAGCGAGCGCGATCAGCACGACCAGCGCGATGGCGATGCCGAAGGCGGGCATGAGCCAGCGCGGCTCTTCGAAGGGCGCATCCGGCGCCGTGGTCGGCGGCACCTCCGGCAGCGTCGGCGCGGCGCCGAGCTCGACCATGCGCTCGATGGCGCTGACGCTCAGCACCTGATCCGGCGTCATTTGCGCAGTCGGCGGGCCGGTCAACGCCGCGACGTCGACGCCGCGGGTGCGCGCCAGCGCGGCGCGCACCAGGAGCGCGCCGTCGCCGAAGTCCTTCTCCACCTCGGTCAACATGCAGACGGCCGCGCTCGCGTTGGTGAGGCGCGCGGCGGCCGGCGCCACCAGCATGTCGAGCGCGCCGCGCAGGCGTGGCGGCAGGCTCGGGTTGGCGTCGGACAGGCGGTCGCCGTCGAGCATGGCGCCGGCAAGCGCGAGGTCGGCGAGCATGACGCCGAGCGCCCACAGGTCGTCTGCAACCGAGCGCCCACCGCCCGCGAGCCGCTCGGGGGACAGCATGCGCATCGCCGGCGCGACGGCGTCGAGCAACGCGAGGTCGCCGCCGGCGAGCACGGTCACGCGCTCGAGCGTCAGGGCCCCGTGAGGGCCGGCGCGCCCACGCTCGTGCCGCTTGACCAGCGCGAGCGCGAGCTGGCGCCCGATGCGACAGACCGCGGCCGGTGGCAGCGCGCCGCAGCAGCGCACGATCTCCTGGAGCGACGCGCCGACGTCGTCCTCGCCTCCCACCATCGCTTGTCTGCGCACCGCCACCACCGGGCCTCCGCGACGACGGCGCGATCAGTAGCGCGGCGGCCAGCCCGACGCGGTGAGCGCGGTCACGGAGGTGCGCCCGGACGCGGACCCTGGTCACCGTCATCGGGGTCGATCGGCCGGCCGCGCGTGCGCCACAGCTCGACCGCCAGGTCGCGACAGGCCCCGACCACGCCGAACATGCCGGGCGCCCGGTTGTCGTAGTCGGCGGCCACCCGATAGGCGATGTCGACCGCCAACAGCAGGCAGAGGGCGCCGAGCACGGCGCCGGGCGCGGACAACAGGCCGCCCGAAAACAGGTAGCCGAGCAGCGCGAAAAAGAGCAGCAGCCACTCGAACATGAGCGACAGGCGCGTCGCTCGACCGGCGTCGAGGCCGAGCGCGCCGAGGCGTCGCTTGGCGCCTTCGGGCAGCAGGCCGAGCAGCGGCGTCAGCGGCACGAGCGGGATGAACAGCAGCCACGCCAGCGCGAGGCGTCGACGTTCGTGCGCGCGCGCGCGGTGACGGTCGGGGTCGTAGACCACCAGCTCGCCGGGCAGCGCGTACAGGTTCTGGACCTCGAGGGCGAAGCGATAGGTTGGGCGGCGCGGATCGCCCTCGATGGCCGTCAAGGTGTAGCGCGCGTCGCCAACCCGCAGCACCGCGGAGCGGTAGCGGCTCGCCTCCAGGCCCTCGACCGGAAAGACGGCTTCGAGCACCAGCCGGTCGTCGGTGCGCTGTAAACGGTCGCCGCACGGCGCGCGCCAGCTCCACGTAGTCGACCCGTCCGGTGGGGGCGTCTCGTCGGTCAATTGGCTCCTTCACCGCGGGTCGAATCCGGTTCGCGTCCTGCATCGAAGATGCTAGCCGATGGACATGCCGCAGATCCGCCTCGTCCTCGCCGTCACCGTCGTGGCTACCCTGGCAAGCGCGTGCCCCGAGCAGTCGGGCGGGCCGCCCAAGGTCGAGGCCAAGGGCGACCCGATCGCGGTGGTGGCCGGCAAGGCCATCACCGTCGAGCAGCTCCAGAAGCGCCTCGACGAGCAGAGCCCGTTCGTGCGCGCGCGCTACACCGAGCTCGACAAGAAGAAGGAGTTCGTCGACGCGCAGGTGCGCTTCGAGGTGCTGGCGGCCGAGGCGTTCTCCCGAGGGTACGACCAAGACGCCGAGATCCAGGAGCAGGTGAAGAAGATCATCGTGCAGAAGCTGACGCGCGAGGAATTCGACGGGCGCGTCAAGCTCGCCGACGTCACCGACGTCGAGCTGCGCAAGTACTTCGACGAGCACCAGGCCGAGTACCAGAAGCCCGAGATGACGCGCGCCAGCCACGTGGCCATTGCCTTCGGGCCGGACAGCGCCTCCAAGGCCGCCGCCAAGAAGGCCGCGGAGGAGGTGCACAAGCTGGCCGCCGACAAGGCCAAGCTGGCCGACCGCAACTGGTTCAAGGAGCTGGCCGAGAAGCACTCCACCGACGAGGCCACCAAGCGCACGGGTGGCGATCTGCGCTACCTGTCCAAGGCCGACGCCGAGGCGCAGCTCGGCGCGGCCGCGCGCGACTGGCTGTTCGCGGGCGAGGGCATCAACGACGTCAGCCCGGTGCTCGAAGGCACGAGCGCCTGGCACGTGCTCAAGCGCACCGGCAAGCGCAAGGAGATCACGCGCACCTTCGATCAGGTGAAGAACCAGGTGAAGAACGTGGTGTTCCGGGAGAAGCGCACCGCTGCCTTCGCCGCCTTCGTCGACGAGCTGAAGCAGAAGCACGGCGTGCAGCTGCACGACGACAAGATCGGCAAGCTGCATGTCGACGTGAAGCTGCCGCCGCCGCCGGTGAACGGCGACCCGCACGGCGGCATGCAGGGGGACGACGGGCATGGCCACGGCCAGGCCGGCGACGACGATCACGACGACGACGAGGCGGCGCAGCCCGCGCCGGCACCGGGAGCGACGCCGTGAGCGTCCTGCGACCTATCGCGCTCGTGCTGCTCGCCGCCGCCGTCGGTTGCCCGGCCGATCCGCGCGATCAGGAGAAGACCCACGTGCTGGCGCGCGTCGGCGACGTCGAGATCAAGGACAGCGCGCTCATCACCGCGCTCGCCCAACGCGGCACCGCGCGCATCACCGACCCCGAGCAACGGCTGGCGGTCGCCACCACGGTGATCGACGCCGCCGTGGACGAGGAGCTCTTGCTGCTCGCCGCCGGCAAGTCGGGCATCACCGTACGTGACGACGAGGTGGAGCGCGAGCTGCGCGCGCGCACCGACGGCTACCCGCCCGGCACCTTCCAGCGCCTGCTCAACGCCGAGCAGCTCACCATCGCGGGCCTGCGCGACAAGGTGAAGCGCCGCCTGGTGCAGGACGCCTTCCTGCGCGCGCGGCTCGCCGAGGCGCAGCCCATCACCGAGGCCGACCTGCGCGCACGCTTCGACGCCACGCTCAAGGACAAGAAGGTGCCCGAGCAAGTGCACGCGCGGCAGATCCTGCTCAAGACCTCCGAGGAGGCCGCCCACGTGCTGGCCGAGCTGCGCGCGCGCAAGATCGGCTTCGAGGCTGCGGCGCAGCAGTACTCGGCCGCGCCCGACGCCGAGGACGGCGGCGACCTCGGCTGGTTCGCCAAGGGCGACATGCCGGACGCGTTCGACGTCTGCTTCAACCTCGAGAACAACACCGTCTCCGACGCGGTCGGCTCGAGCTACGGCTTTCACATCTTCCAACTCCTCGACCGGAGGCTCGAGCGGCCCGAGACCTTCGAGGGCGCGCGCGCGCGGCTCGAGGAGGAGCTGATGCGCGAACGGCAGACCGAGCAGTTCGCCAAGCTGGTCGCCGAGCTGCGCGCAGCCACACCCGTGACCGTCAACCGCGAGGTGCTGGCGCGCGTGGTTGAGCTCCTGCCGACAGCCCCCCTCGAGCCGAGCTTGGTCATGCCCGAGGACGCCACCGCGCGCGCGCTCGACTCGCACGAGAGCGCCATCGACCCGGTGCCCGAGGTTCCCAAGGCGGACAAGGCACCGCGCGCGCGCGACGCCGACCAGCCGGCGCCCGAGGCAGCACCGTGAGCATCGCGTTCGTGCTCTTGCTGCCCCTGGCGGTCGCGGAGGCGCCGGCGCCGGCGCCGGTCGTCATCGACGGCATTGCTGCGGTGGTCAACAAGAGCGTGGTGCTGCGCTCCGAGGTCGAGACCGTGCTCGATCAGATGATGCAGACGGAGCCGGTGCCGCAGGGCGGCGACGTCGACAAGGCGCGCGCGGCGCGCCGCTCCGAGATCCTCGAGACCTTGATCGCCGAGAAGCTGCTCGAGGAGGAGGTGCGCAAGCTGCGCATCGACGTCACCGACGCCGAGGTCGATCGTGTGGTCAAGGGCACCATGCAAGAGCACGGCCTCGACGACGCCAAGCTCGAGCTGGCGCTGCAGCGTCAAGGCCTCACCCTCGCCGAGTATAAGGATGGCCTCAAGAAGCAGCTCACCAAGATGAAGATCATCCAGCTCAAGGTGAAGAGCCGCGTGCAGGTCAACGACCAGGACGTCAAGAGCAACTACGCGCAGCGAAAGGCGCTCGACGCCGGCGAGTTCCGCGTGCGCGCGCGCCACATCCTGTTCCTGGTGCCCCAGGGCGAGGGCGGGCGCGCGCAGGAGCTGCGCGCCAAGGAGGCGCTCGCGCGCTTGCAGGGCGGCGCCGACTTCGCCGCGCTCGCTCGTGAGCTGTCGGAAGATCCGGGCAGCAGGGAGCGCGGCGGCGACCTCGGCGAATTCGGTCGCGGCGAGATGGTGCCGGAGTTCGAGCGCGCGGCCTACACGGCCGAGGTGGGCCGCGTGGTGGGCCCGGTGCGCACGCCCTTCGGCTGGCACCTGATCAAGGTGGACGGCCACGTCGCGCTCAAGGCCAAGCCCGAGGAGCAGGCGCTCGAGGACATCAGGAAGCGCCTGTACGAAGACGAGATGGAGGCGCAGTTCCGCCAGTATCTCGAAGAGCTGAAGCGCGCCGCGTTCATCGAGCGACGCTGAGCTCCCTTGCATGAGCGTGACCGCCCGCCAAACGCTAGAGACCGCCGGGCTCGCCTCGTGGCGTGAGGTGAGCGCGTCGGCGCTCTTGCACAACGTCGGCACGCTGCGCGCGCTCGCGGGCACGGCCAAGCTCGGCGTCGTCGTCAAGGCCGACGCCTATGGGCACGGGCTCGCGCCCGCCTGCGCCGCCTTCGTCGACGCCGGCGTCGACTGGCTGGTCGTCAACTTCGCGCACGAGGCCGCCGCGGTGCGGGCCGTGCTCGCGCGCGACGTGCCGCTCTACGTCTGCGGCACCGTGTTCCCGCACGACGCGCCTACGCTGGTCGAGGCGCGCGCACGCGTCGTGCTCTACGACCCGCTGGTGGCGGCGGCGCTGTCCGCGGCATCGACCGCGCGCGGCGTGGTCACGCCCGTGCACCTGAAGATCGAGACCGGCACCAACCGCCAGGGCCTGCCCGTCGGCGACGCGCTCGCGCTCGCCATGCAGGTGCGTGCGCTCGGCGGGCTCACGCTCGAGGGCCTGACCACGCACTTCGCCGACATCGAGGACAGCACCGATCACCGCTTCGCCCACGGTCAGCTCGCGGTGTTGCACGAGGCCAAGCGCGCGCTCGCCGCCGCCGGCTTCGCGGTGCCGATGGTGCACTCCGCCAACTCCGCCGCCACCATCCTCGACGAGGGCACGCGCGGCGACCTGGTGCGCGTCGGCATCGCGGCCTATGGCCTGTGGCCGTCCAAGGAGACGCTCGCGGCCTTCTCGGAGCGCCACGGCCGCGCGCCGCCCACGCTGGTGCCTGCCTTGTCGTGGCGCGCGCGCCTGGCGCAGGTGAAGGACGTACCCGCCGGCGCCTACGTCGGCTACGGCCGCACCTTCCGCACCACGCGCGCCTCGCGCATCGCCGTGGTGCCGGTCGGCTATCACGAGGGCTACGACCGGCGCCTGTCGAACGTCGGGCACGTGCTGGTGCGCGGCCAGCGCGCCCCGGTGCGCGGCCGCGTGTGCATGAACATGCTGATGGTCGACGTCACCGACGTGCCGGGCGCGGCGGCCGGGGACGTCGCCACCTTGCTCGGCGTTGACGGCGACGAGCGCGTCTCGGCCGAGCAGCTCGCATCCTGGATGGGCACCATCCACTACGAGGTGGTGTCGAGGATCAACGGCTGCCAACAAGCGCTGCTCGCGCCGTAGCAGAGCGTCCGACCGCTACGGGCCGGCCAGCCGATCGAGCACCCACGCAATGCTCTGCTCGCGCGCCCGATCGAGGCTCGCCAAGAAGCCGAACGCGGTGTCGAGGTGACCGGCCCCCTCGACCATGGTCAGCTCGACGTCGAGCCCGCCCGCGCGCAGCTCCTGCACCAGGTCGGCAGTGGCCGCGGGCAGCACCGTCTCGTCGGCGTCGCCCTGCCAGATGCGCACCGCCGCGGTGGTGGTGAAGGACGGCAGCCGCGATCGCGCAAAGCCGTCGTCGCTCCACGCGGCGCGCGCGTCGCCGGCGAAGGCCGCGCGCGCATCGTCGAGGTAGAGGTCGGCGGGCGCGGTGGGCAGCGCGTCGGTAAGCAAGGGCTCGTCGCTCGCGAAGGTGGGCGACCACGCGCAGCGCGTGGCGAACAACTGATCGGCGTCGGCAGCGACGGCGGGGGTGAACACGTCCGCCGCCGTGAGCCCCGCCTCGACGGCGAACACGTAGCTCAGCATCGCGTAGAAGAGCTGGTGCGGCCCCGCGACGCCGATGGCGCTCCAATGCTCGCGAAAGCCGCTCGCCGGCGCAGCCGCGCCCACCGCGCGCAGCTCCAGCTCGGGCGCGTGCTCGGCATGCATGGCGCCGGCTGCCAGCGCCGCGTGCCCGCCCTGCGAGAGCCCGACCACCGCTACACGTGTCGACGTCGCCACGCCCTCGCGCTCCGCCAGCGCGCGCGCGGCCTTGAGCGCATCGAGCACGGCGCGCCCCTCGCTCTCGACGTGCAGGTACGGATGCAGGCCCGGTCCGCCCAAGCCGACGTAGTCGGGCGCGACGCCGACGGCGCCGCGCGCACCGAACAGCCCGGCCAGACCGCCGCCCGAGATGGTGCCCGACAGCCGACAGGGGTCGTCGAGGCCGACGGTGCCGTGCGCGTTCGCCACCAGCGGAAAGCCGGCCGAGGGCGCCGCCCCGTCGGGCAGCGTCACGGTCGCGGTGGCGTCGGTGCCCTGCGTGCGATAGCCGATGGCGTAGACCGTGTAGCCGTTGTCGATGGCGATCTCGGCTGGCACCAGCGCCGCGAGCTGCTCGCGCGTCACGGTGGCGAGCGCCGTGCCCTCGAGCAGCTCACCGTCGTCATCGACCTCGGGCGGGGGCGGCGGCTGCTGCTGCTGCTCGGGGCATGCTGCGACCAACGCCAGCGTGGCGAGCATGCAAACGCGGATCGGCGAGGTCGACGGCACGCGCGCACCCTGGCACGCAGCGGGCGACGGAAAAAGAGCGTCGTCGCTGCACCGTGCGACGTCGGTGTCAGCCCGCGGGTCGCGCGGCGACGCCGTAGCTGCCGTCCTCGCGCGGCCACGCGCGCGGCACCTGACGCGTGCGCTCGAACGCGAAGTAGGCGGGCGCGAGCGAGCGCCACAGGCGCACCGTCGACAGCTCCGACGCCTGCTCGTACAGCGCGTCGAGGCGCTCAACGTCGAAGCGACCCGGGAAGACGTCGACGCGGATGGTGCGGCCGCGCGCCATGGGTGCCAACGCCAACAGGTAGACGCGCTCGATCGGCTCGTTGTCGATGGCGAGACAGCCGATGGAGATGCAGGTGCCGTGCACCAGGATGTCGCCGCCGGGCGAGACCCGGCGACGCTCACTGGCGCCGCGCGCGGCGGCGCGCGCGCGATCGGCGAGGTTCGGGTAGCTCATGCGTAGGCTGAGCCAGCCTTGGCTGTCGGGGTGCAGCTTGGTGACGACGTAGAGGCCCTCGGGGATCTGCAGGTCGCCCCGCTCCACCTTGGGCCCGAGCGTGCCCGACTCGCCGCAGATCGGGTGCGTCTCGAACAGCACGAGCGCTCGACCCTGCCCGTCACCGGCCCACACTTCGAGGGTCCGCTCGGCCTTGAAGGCGCGCAGGTACAGCTCGCGCGGTGGCCAGGTCAGGCCGAGCTCAGCGGCGCGCGCCTGCAGCGGCGCTTCGTGGGTTTGGCGCGCGCCGGCCACGCGCTCGGGTTCGAGCGCGGGCGCGCCGGCGAGCAGCAGTGCGCACGCGACGAGCACATCCGGGCCAACGCGCCCGTCGTGGCACTTGTTCCGTGGCGCTGCCCAGCTCGACGCGCCGGCGGCGCTACCGGGGGGATCAGCTCAGCGGCCGGTGACCGGACAGTGCACGGGCGCCTCGTCGAGCTGGTCGACGCGGGAGCTCGAGTTGTCGGTGGCCTCGCACTCCCACACGTAGGTCGGGCCCTTGTCGGTCTGCAGCTCGCACAGGTTGAGCGGGCCGTTGTAGTCGGCGGTCGCCGTCTGCGTGAAGGTGCAGGCGTTGTAGCGCAGGCCGTCCACCGAGCAGCCGGCGTCGCCGATGTCGACGCCGACCGCGACCAGCCGGACCGTGCCGGCTTCGGCCGCGTCGTCCGAGATGATGCCGAGCGCGCTCTCGGTGACGAAGGCGTTGCCGCCTTCGGGAGCTGGGCCACCGCACGCGAGCGGCAGCGAGACGACGAGAACGGCGGCGAGACACGTGAGACGGCGCATTCGACCTCCGGCTGGTCCCTCGATCGTGCGCGCGCCGGGCAGGCGCCGTCAAAATTGTCTCGCGCGCTGACTCGACGTGTGGGAGAGGCCAAGGACGGCCTGGGAACGCCCCGCGCCGTGCGCTCGCGCACTCGACACCGCCGCGCTGCGGGATCTGTCATCTGACACTTCAACCGTGCTACCGACGCCCCCATGCGCGCCAGAGATCGTGAGCGGGTGCTGTCGGAGCTGACGAGTCGCGTGGTCGAGGAGACCGCCAAGGCCGGCCGCGTCGAGGAGGCGCTGGCCGACGCCGTCTACCACGAGCAACGCCGCCTCAAGGAAGACCGCTCGAAGACGCGCGACGAGGAGCTCGGCTTCTGGCGCGACGTGCGCGACGAGATGCGGCGCGCGAGCGAGCGCGCGCTGCTCGACCAGCTCAAGCGCGTGGTCGCCCGCTACGGCAACGAGATCTGCGGGCAGTTCGACGAGCGCGTCTACAACTCGGTGACGCGCGCGGGCGAGCCCATGCTCGGCCTGCTGTTGAACGCGGTCAGCCCGAAGAGGATCATGAGCGAGCTGTTCGACGAGCGCCACCTGCCGCGCTTCGACGACAGCGTGGTGCTGCAGGGCGAGATCCCGCTGCTCCACAAGCTGCGCGAGCGCGGCACGCTCATCCTGGTGCCGACGCACGTGTCGAACCTCGACTCGATCGCGGTCGGCTATGCGTTGTGGAAGCTCGGCCTGCCGCCCTTCCTCTACGGCGCCGGCCTCAACCTGTTCTCGAACCAGATGCTCGGCTTCTTCATGAGGAACCTGGGCGCCTACACCGTCGACCGGCGCAAGCAGGACCCGCTCTACAAGCGCGTGCTCAAGGAATACTGCACGCTCACGCTCGAGAACGGCTACGACAACATCTTCTTCCCGGGCGGCACGCGCTCGCGCGCCGGCGCCGTCGAGAAGAAGCTCAAGCTCGGTCTGCTCGGCTGCGGCCTGCCCGCCTACACGCACAACCTGCAGGCGGGCAAGCGCGACAAGGAGCGCTTCTACATCATCCCGGCCACGCTCTCGTTCCAGCTCGTGCTCGAAGCCGAGACCCTGATCGACGACTTCCTCAAGGAGCAGGGCAAGGCGCGCTACATCATCACCGACGACGAGTTCTCGCGGCCCAAGCGCGTCTTCGACTTTCTGACGCAGCTGCTCTCGCTCGACTCCAAGATCTTCTTCACCATCGGCCGACCCATCGATCCGTGCGGCAACGCGGTCGACGACGAGGGCGAGAGCCTCGACCCGTGCGGCCGGCGCATCGACGCCACGCGCGAGCTGTGGGTCGACGGCAAGCCAGCGGTCGACGAGCAGCGCGACGCCGAGCTGACGCGCGAGGTGGGCGAGCGGCTGACCGAGGCCTACGCGCGCGACACGGTCATCCAGTGCACGCACCTGACGGCGCACGCCACGCTCAACCTCTTGCGCAAGGCCAACGCCGGTGTGGACTTCGTGCGCCTGCTGCGCGGCGGCGGCCGCGCCGACGACGTGCCGCTGCGCGAGCTGCACGCCGAGGTGCGCCGCCTGCTCGACGAGCTGCGCGGCTTGAACAAGCGCGACGGCGTGCGGCTCGGCCCCATCGCGCTCGACCGTGACGCCGAGGACGTGGTGGCCGACGGCCTGCGCCACTTCAGCATCTATCACGCGCAGCCGGCCGTGCAGCGCAAGGGCGACCGGGTCTCGAGCGGCGACCGCTCGCTCTTGTTCTATTACTCGAATCGGCTCGAGGGCTATCGGCTCGAGCGCGGCAGCGGGCTGCGCTCGCCGCTGACACCCGATCACCGCGCGCTCGCCAAGGGGGCCTGATGACGACGACCACTCCCCCCAGGGTCGCGGTGCTCGGCGCCGGCAAGCTCGGCGGCGCCGTCACGGCGCTCTTGGCGCGCGCGGGCGCGCGCGTCTCCTTGTGGGCGCGCCGCCCCGAAGCTGCCAAGCAGGTCGCCAAGGAGGCCGGCAAGGGCGTCGAGGTCGCGGCCAGCGTCGCCGACGCCTGTCGCGGCGCGCGCTTGTTGTGCTTCGCGGTGCCGGTGGAGGGGCTGCGCGAGGTGGCGCGCGCGGCCGGCGAGGTGACCACGGGCGATCAGATCGCGCTGCACGCCTGCCGCGGCGTCGAGACCGGCTTCGTGTTGCCGAGCGAGATCATCCGCTCGGAGACGTGCTTAAAGAAGCTCGGCGCGCTCGGCGGCCCGCTCTACCTCGACGACGCCGCGCACGGCCGGCCGCTGGTCGCCGCGGTCGGCGCCCGCTTCGACGACGTCTTTCGCGCGGTGCGCGTGCTCACCGCCAACACGCGCGTGCGCGCGCACCCGACGCACGACCTGATCGGCGTCGAGCTGTGCGGCGCCATCTCCAACGTCGCGCAGATCGCGGCCGGCCTCGCCGAGGGCGTCGGGCTCGGCGAGACCGACCAGGGCACGCTGCTGGTGCGCGGGCTCGCCGAGGCGGCGCAGCTCGGCGCCGCGCGTGGCGCCGAGGCGGCCACCTTCCTCGGCATCGCAGGCGTGGGCGATCTGATCCCGCGCCAAGTGACGTCGACGCGGCGAAACCGCCACCTCGGCCGCGAGATCGGCCAGGGCATGGCGGCCGCGCACGCCATGGCCGCGCACGCGGCGCTCGAGGGCCCGGTGACCGCGCGCGAGGCGCGCACGCTCGGCGACCGCATGGGCCTCAAGCTGCCGCTGATCCAGGCGGTCGACGACGTGCTCTGGCGCGGCGCCGCGCCCGCCGAAGCGCTCGAGCGCGTCTTGACGCTCGACCTGTCGTTGTCGTTTTGACCTGTCGATCGGAGGGCGCGGCGTGAGCTTCCTCGAGCGCACCAGCGATCGCACGCTGCCGGCCGACTACACGGGCGACGTGCTCTTGTGGGACATCGACAAGACCTACCTCGACACGCGCTTCTCGTCCTTGCGCGGCCTGCTCGCGATCCCCTTCGAGTGGGCCATCGACAAGCGCGCGCTGCCGGGAACGGTGCCGCTGTTACGCGCGCTGCGCCACGGCCCGGGCGAGGTGAGCGCGATCACGCCGCTCTACTTCGTCTCGGGCAGCCCGCCGCAGCTGCGGCGCGTGGTCGAGAAGAAGATGGTGCTCGACGGCGTCGAGCCCGACGGCATCACCTTCAAGGACCAGTGGGCGCTGGTGCGCGCGCGCACGCCGCAGGCCATCGTCGAGCAGGTCGGCTACAAGCTGAAGGCGCTGTTGCTCTACAGGAAGGAGCTGCCGGCGGGCGCGCGCTGGCTGTTGTTCGGCGACGACGCCGAGCGCGACCTCGACTCCTTCCTCACCTTCGGGGCCATCTGTGCCGGCCTGCGTGGCCCGGCCCTGGCCGAGCGCCTGGGCGCGCTCGGCGCCTGGCGGCCTGACATCGAGCAGGTGGTGACGCTGGCGGACGCCATTCCCATCGGCCCCGATCCGGTGGTGCGCGTGTTCATCCACGAGATCCGCGGCCACCCGGGCATCGGCTCGGCGAGCGCCATGAGCCGCGACCTGCGCGTGGTCAAGGCGCCGAGCTTCCTCGAGCACGCGCTGGTGCTGTGCATGATGGGGCGCATTCGGCGGAGCGACGTGCGCGCCGTCCGAGACGACGTGGTGCGCGCCGGCGTCGACACGGCGCCGCTGTTGGCCGACGCGCGCGACCGCCTGGGCGTGCCGGCAGATCTGCTGCGCGACGCGTCCTAGAGCACCGAACAGGTTGGCTCCCGTCGCCAGGCGCCCCCTCGTCGACGATGGCGGCGTCGCGTCCTCGCCACGGGCCTACAGGCCCGCGGCTGCGGGGCTCCTTGCCCTCCTCGCCGAGGATGCGCCGGGCTCGGTCCGCCAACCTGATCGGTGCTCTTAGACCGCCGCGGCGCCTGGTGCGTTTGCCGGGGGACCACCCGGAGGCGCCATGCGTCGCACACCCACCTACGCCACCCGCATCCTGCTCGCGCTCGCCCTGCCCGGCCTGACCAACGCCTGCATGCTGGCGGAGCGGGCCGCTGCGCCGCTCGGCTCCCCGGTGGAGCCAACCGTTTCGACCGAGAAGGCGCGCCAAAACGAGCCCATGGTGGCGAGCGCGACCAAGGCAGACGAGAAGCCTGCCGGCGAGACAGTCCGGCTGACCGATTCGGCACCAGCGAAGGATCCGCGGCCCGATGCGCCGCCGCCGCCGGCCGAGCCCCGTCCGACCAGCGCGCCGGCCAGCGCGTCGACCAGCACGCCGATGGCCCAGGGCGCCGCCGCCGGCCTCGCCTTCGATATGGCGGCACCCGAGTCCGTGTCGCGCGGCCCGCTGCGCGCCGACGTCAAAGCCAAGAAGGTGGCGAGCCGCGGAGCAGAGGCGTTCGGCCGCGGCGGCCTCGGCGGCAAGAGTGACGACGGCTTCTACGGCGGGCAGGACGAGCTTCGCGTGGGCGGCCAGGCCTTCGAGGTCAAGGAGGCGGTCTCGGCCGGCATCAACGACCTGATCGACGCGCGCGACGACGCGCTCTCGACCTTCGCCATCGACGTCGACACGGGCAGCTGGACGCTGGCCAAGCGCTTCCTGCAGGGCGGCGCCTTGCCGAACCCGCAGGCGGTGCGTGTGGAGGAGTGGGTCAACGCCTTCTCCTACTCGTACCCGGCGGAGGGCGCGCTGCACCCCTTCACCATCCACCTCGAGGGCGCGCCGCTCGCCAAGCAGAGCATGGTCTTGCGCGTCGGCATCCAGGGCAAGGAGATCGAGAAGCGCGAGCGCGAGCCGGCGCACCTGACCTTTCTGGTCGACGTGTCGGGCTCGATGCGCCCGAGCGACCGGCTGCCGCTCGCCAAGCAGGCGCTCGAGCTGTTGGTTCGTGAGCTGAACGGCAAGGACAGCGTGTCCATCGCGACCTACGCGGGCGGCTCGCGGCTGGTGCTGCCGATGACGCGCGCGGACGGCGCCGGCAAGGGACGCATCCTCGACGCCATCGCCAGCCTGCAAAGCGGCGGCGGCACCGCCATGGGCGACGGCATGGTGCTCGCCTATCAGGAGGCGACCAAGGCGCTCGGGCAGAAGGGCAGCTCGCGCGTCATCGTGCTCTCCGACGGCGACGCCAACATCGGCCGCACCGGCCACGCCGAGATCTTGAAGTCGATCAAGGGCTACGTCTCCGAGGGCGTGACCATGTCGACGGTGGGCTTCGGCGTGGGCAACTACCGCGAGCACCTGATGGAGCAGCTCGCCGACGCCGGCAACGGCAACTACAGCTACGTCGGCAGCCTCGACGATGCGAAGAAGATCTTCGTCGACAAGATGACCGGCACGCTGCAAGTGATCGCCAAGGACACCAAGATCCAGGTGGCGATGAACCCCGACGTGGTCCAGAGCTACCGCCTGATCGGCTATGAGAACCGTGACGTCGCCGACCGCGACTTCAGGAACGACAAGGTCGACGCGGGCGAGATCGGCGCCGGCCACACCGTCACCGCGCTCTACGAGGTGGTGCTGCGCGACGACGAGCCCAAGGGCGACATCGCCACCGTGCGCGTGCGCTACAAGCAGCCGAAGGGCGAGCGCGCCACCGAGACCGAGGCGGCGTTCACCGCGAGCGCGCTCCGACACGACGTCAAGGAGCTGAGCGCCGACGGCCGCTTCGCCGCCGGCATCGGCCTGGTCGCCGAGGCGCTGCGCCACAGCCCGCACATGGATCGCCTCGGCCTCAGCGTCGGCGACGCGCTGCGCCTGATGGAGTCGGGCGCCGCCGGCCCGCACGCCGCCGAGCGCCGCGAGGCGGTGCGCCTGATCGCCCCGCTGGTGGAGGGCGCGCCGGTCGCCTGGCGCTGAGGCTTCGCGCTACCCTCAACGGCGATGCGCGTCTTGCTCATCGCCGTCGGCGGCGCCGCCGGCACCCTGCTTCGCTACGGCTTCTCGGTGTGGCTCACTGCCCCCGGGAGGCCGTTTCCCATGCCCACGCTGCTCGCCAACGCGATCGGCTGCTTCGTCTTGAGCCTGATCGCCGGCCTGACGCTCAAGGGGCTGGCGCTGTCCGCCGACGTGCGCCTCGCGCTCTCGGTCGGCTTCTGCGGCGGGCTCACCACGTATTCGAGCGTCAACCACGAGGTGTTGGCGCTCGTCGAGGAGGGGCGGGTACCGATAGCGCTCCTCTACGCGCTGGTGACGGTGGTGGTGTGCGGGCTCATGGGCGTGCTCGGCTTCTTCGGCGGGCGCGGCCTGATGACGCTCGTGCAGAGCTGAGCTCACGCCCGGTCGTGCACCCAGTACGTCACCGAGCTGCCGCGCTCGACGCGCGGGAAGCC
This sequence comes from Deltaproteobacteria bacterium, assembly GCA_016177705.1. Lineage (GTDB taxonomy): Bacteria > Myxococcota > UBA727 > UBA727 > VGSZ01 > JACOUT01. Next base: position 9,111 of record JACOUT010000021.1, on the reverse strand, counting down.
GTACGGCGCGTCCGGCGGCAAGGGCGCGCCCTTGCCGAGCTTGAGCACCACGCGCCGGCGGGCCACGCGCAGCGCCTCGTGCAACAGGCTCGCGTCGGCGCGCTCGTCCTTGGCGAAGGCACGCAGCACCGCGAACGACGGCGTGCTCCGCTTGGGGCGTGACATCATCGGGTCGAGCATGACGACATCGAAGGACCCGTCGGGCAGCGCCGCCAGCGCCGCCTGCGCCTCACCGAGCTGTGGGCGAACGCGCGCGATGAGCGGCTCTGCGCGCCCGAGGCGCGCGAGCCCCTCCTCGAGCAGCGAGAACAAGACGGGGCTCGCCTCGGTGCCGACCACCTCGCAGCCGAGCACGCTCGCCGCGTGCATGGCGTCGGCCGCCAGGCCGAGCGTGCCGTCGAACAGGCGCTCGACGTGGCGGTCATCGCCGAGCAGCGCGCGGATGAGCGGGTGGCGCTCGGCGTCTTGCAGCTTCATCTTGAGCAGCGACGGCTGCACGAAGCAGGCGCCGCCCTCGGCCGTGCGCACCTCGTCGTGCGCGCGCGCGGCGACGTAGAGGTGGCTCGCGCCGCTCGACACGAACAACTGCGCGAACGCGGCGCGCGGCAGGAGCGGCGCGTCGAGGCGGCCCGAAACGAGCCGCGCCCGCTCGAGGTGAGCGGGCGCGGGGTGATAGCAGGTGGTGACCGCGAGCCGAGGGCTCAGTAGCAGGTCCAGCTCGTCTGCATCGAGTCGATGGCCGAGACGGTGGCAGCACCGCTCGCCGCCACGTCGACGCGCGCCACCGTCCAGTAGTCATCGTCGGCGTTGAGGTGGCCGTAGTATTCATCGGCGAGCGCGCCGCCCAGGAACACCTTGACGGTGACGTCGGTGGCCGTGAAGCCGCCGCCGCTGGTGCCGTTGCCGCTGAAGGCGTGCACGCCGATGACGTAGGTGCCGGCCACCGGCGCCTCGATGTTGATGTTCTCGGGGCCGTAGCCGTTCAGATCGTCGATATCGAGCTTGGGGTCGCCGTCGGTGAAGCCGGTGGTGGTGTCCCAGTTGGGCGGCGAGTAGGTGCAGTTGCCGTAGTAGCAGTCCGAGGTGGAGCACCAGTCGGGCGTGGTGCCCTTGCCGAGGTGCAGGTCGATGTCGTCGACCGAGGCGCTCCAGGAGAGCTGCACGTGCAGGCCCTCGGTGGGCACGGCGTTCAAGGTGACGCGCGCGTCGTTGGTGGAGACGGCGCCGGTCGAGTCGGAGACGGTCAGGCGCACCACGAAGGTGCCGGCGACGTCGAGGCCCTGCACGATGCCGGCAGCCGACGAGAAGCGGAAGCCGGTGTCGACGGAGGAGGGCGCGGTCAGCGTCACCGACGACTCGGCGGGCTGGCTGACGATCTCCCACTGCCAGCCGGTGACGGTGGCGGTGGCGTTGCCGGCGGTGCTCTGGTCGCCGGAGATGACCACGTTGTCGAGCGGCTCGACGGCGGGCGACGGCGAGCTGTTGGCGGTGCCGTTGATGCTCTTGACGCGCGCGATTGCCGTCGGCGCCTGCGCGCCCTGCACCGAGAGCGGGATCTGCACCGAGGGGCTGTCGGCGTCGTTGGTGTCGAGGATCAGGCCGCCCGTCGCCACGCTGGTCGCCTGCGGCCGCGCGTACAGGCGGATGCTGGTGCCCGTGCCCTGCTGGATGAAGGTGGGCACGATGAGCGGGCTCTGGTTGCCGAACACGGTGGGCGTGGGCGTGCCATCGGAGAAGCGCGCGCCGGTGATCTGCAGCTCGCAGGCGCCCTCGTTGGTCACCGAGATGTCGCAGAAGGCGGTGGAGCCGATGCCGACCGCGCCGAAGTCGCACTCGGCGGGCGTTACCACCACCTGCGGGTTGCAGCGATCGACGCCGGTGGCCGACAGGTCGATGGTGACCTTCTCGTCCTCGAGCAGGTTCTTGGCGTCGCTGTCGATGACGATCTGCGCCTGCTGCGACGACTCCAGCTCGGCGACGTACTTGACGGTGACGATCTTGCCGGTGCCGCCGATCTCGTTCTCGATGACGTCGGGCAGCTCGCCCTCGAAGGAGAACTGAGGCGCGCTGCCCTCGGCGAAGCTGAGGTCGTAGATGTGCAGGTCGGCCGACGACGGGTTCTTGATGACGAAGGAGAAGAACTTGGGCGGCCCGATGTCGACGTCACCGAAGTCGTAGGCGCAGTCCTTGACGAAGTCGGTCTCGCACACGGAGAAGAGCGGATCGTACGGATCGCCGATCTCGATCTTCGGCGCCAGCACCTGCAGCGGCTCCTCGCACATGCAGCCGCCGAAGCCGGTGGCGAGGAGGAGGGTTGCGAGCGAGGCCGTCCGGGTCGTCAACATCTGCGTCACCTCAAGAGTGGCGTGGGGAACCGTCGTGAACCGGAGGAAATCCGCGCCCTTTGTAGGGGGCCGAATTGCGCCTGACAACGGTGATCCGCCGCACAATCTCCAATGATTCCAGGCTCCTACACGCTCCTACACTCGATGTGGTCCGATGTATGTCCAATGAAAAAACGGCTGCTTGGATAGGGTTTCGGTCAGGCCCACATGTAGGTTTCGCTCACCAGCCGATCGTCGTATCGGTCAAACGACCGATAAGCGGGCGACCGCCCGTTCGGCGGGTTTCTACGGCGTCCGTATGCGGCGGCGGGATCGTGCCCCCAACCGAGGCGGGAGCGAGCAGGTCGGATCGGATCCAGATCTGGCACAACCCGCGCGGACGCCCGGCCAGACACCGCAGCAGGTGCGCACGGCCGGATCCGCGCAGGCCGGCGTGCCAAGGGCATGCTGGCAGCCGTGCCCGAACCCGTCACCATCGGGTGGCTCTTGGTCGGCGGCGTGGCTGTCGCGCTCGCGACGGCGAGCGCATTACGAAACACGGGGCTGGCCGGCTTCCGCAGCGCGTTCGATCACGATGAGGACGTCAGCGCCGAGCTCCAGGAGTCGTTCGATCGGAACCGCCGCTTCTTGCTGCGCCTGACCACGCGACAACCGAAGCACCGCTTCGCCAGCGCGGAGACGACCAACGCGCGCAAAGAATGGCTGCTCGCTGGTCGCTGCGTTGCGCTCGGCAAGCGCACGACCATGGAGATCTCGCCCGAAGGCATGCTCGGCAGGTTGCGCGAGCAGGTCGGTGTCGCCGACGTTCACGTCGGGCACGACAGTGAGGTCGATCGATTGCTCGAGCTTCGCGGCAGCGATCCCGACGTCATCCGCGGTCTGTTCGACGACGCCGCGGCGCGCGCGGCGCTGGTCGCGCTCTTTCGCGAGGACCACGCCACGCGGTTCGTGCTGGAAGAGGACGGCATGGTCGAGTGCGCGCTGCCGCGTAGAGACTTGCAGCCGGTGACGGCGAAGGCGCTGCTACTGCGCTTCGTCGCGCTGCTCGCCGCCCTTGACGGCGCGGCCACGGCGGAACCTCGGGGAGCGCCGCCGCCGTCGACGCAGACGCTGCCACCGCAGGGTGTCGGCGCGGGCAGCGGCTCGCCGCTCGGCGTCCCGCGCAGCAAGGGCTGATCGTCCGGAACATCCGAGCTCCTTGAAGAACTGCACGTTCAGGTCGCCGATCAGCGAGCCGTCGGTCACGCGCACGATGAGGCAGCGGAGCGGCGACTCGTCGAGCTGCCATGCCCAGGTCGGGTCGATGTCGGTGAGCAGATCGCCGCCGAGGCGCAGCAGCCCGACGGCGGCGACCAGGCCGGCGAGGAACAGGGTCCGCGAGAGGCGCACTGGCTCAGCGCTAGGCGAACCGTCATGCATGTTCGGAACGTCCGGAGATGTTCACTGTGCGACGCCGTCCACCACCACGAAGGCCCGCGCGCCGGGCGCTTCGGCACCGACCAAAGGTGGCCACGCGCTCTGGCGTGACAGCGGCGCGACGTGCGCGAGTGCGTCGAGCGCAACGCCCTCGGCGAGCAGCGGCGCCTCGTCGAGCGACACCAGCCACGCATCGGCCGCGCCGCTCACCTCCACGCGGCCATCCGCGATGACCAGCGCGGTCTCCTCGTCGAGACCGAGGCCGGTCACGCTGGTGCCGTCGTGCGCCGCGCGGGCGAGGAAGGTGACCAAGCGCCCGAGGCGAGCGCGCGCGTCGAAGTGCGTGTCGACGAGGAAGCCGGCCAACGCCGGCGCCGCGAGCGGCGAGGGCGACAGTGACACCACATCGTCGAGGGGGGCGGCCATCGCGTTCGCGGAGTCGACGCTATCGAAGGCGGCGTCGAAGGCATGCTCGGACAGGCTCATGGCGCCCGCGCTGGTGCCACCGACGGCGACGCCCCGCGCGATGGCCCGCGCGAACGACTGGTGCAGCGCGGCGGGCCACCCCAGCAGGTAGTCGCGCTGGTCGCCGCCCGCGAGCCAAAGCGCGTCAGCGCGCGCAACGCGGCACAGCACCGCGTCGTCTGCGCCCGCGCCCGGGTCCTCGATGAGCACCGTGGCGACGGCACCAGGACGCGGCTCGAGCGCCAGCTCCTCGGCGAACCAGCTCGTGTAGCTCGAGGTGGAGCCGGTAGCGCGCAGCACGAGCAGGTCGCCACCCTGCGCGGCCTCGGCGAAGCGGATGGCTGCGCTGTCCACCTCGGGGCCGCCGCCCATCAGCACGAGCAGCGGGCGCGGCGCACCACCCGCCGTGAACGCCGCGCTCTCCTCGATGGCCACGCCCTCGGGCGGCGCGGGGCAGGGCTCCGCACCAAAGAAGCGCTCGTCAGGGTCGGGCGGCTCGGGTGGGTTGTCCTCGACGGACGGCGCGCAGCAGACCGCCGCGGCGGCCATCGGCAGCACGGTGAGCCAGGGGAGCAGGCGGGATCGCATGGCGCACGTGCCACAGTACGAGGGTGGGTGCGACGCGCAACGGCTCAAGCCGACGCAGGCGCGAGCGAGCTGGCCGCGCCCGACTGATCGCGCCGGCGCGCCACGATGGGATCGATGTGGACGATGCCGTCTTGGTTGACGACGACGCGCCAGCGCATGAGCGCGCGCCGGTCGCTCGTCTGATCGACGCACAGCGCGATGGCGTTCAGGTGATAGACCTTGGGCATGCCCGTGGTGGCGAAGGTGCCGCTGCGCTGGTCGAAGTAGCTGACCTCGTCGACGGGATCGTCGAGCCGCTTCAAGATCTCGTCGAGCGACAGGCGAAACAGCTCCTGCACGCCGAAGCCCTCGGGCACCGCGCTCGGGCCCGCCTCGAAGCGCACCACGCGCTGATACTCGAGCACGTGCTCGAGCTCGGGCGCCACGCCGCGCACGGTGCGGTGGCGCGCGCGCAGTGAGCGCACCTCCTCGGGGATGTCGTCGGGCTCCACCCAGCGCGCGCGCTCCTGCGCGCGACCGCCGAAGCTGCCCAGGCCCGCGGGTGCCAGCGCGTCGCCGACGACGTGGCGGTCGTGATCCCAGCGCAGCCAGCGTCGCGACAAGGCGAGGCGCACCCACTCCTTGATGCGATCCTTCAAGACGTAGGCGCCCACCGCGAGCGAGATGAACAAGAAGCTCTGTCCGGCGGTGAGCCCGCCCGAGATCAGCGGCACCTGCGCCAGCGTGGCCCAGGTGGCGGCGAGGCCGGCGGCTACCATGGCGGCGCTGTTCCTGAAGAACGGATCGCGGGTGGACGCGCGTGTGTCGACGTAGAGCGCGCGCTGCAACTCCTTCTTCAAGATGCCGGTGCGGTAGGTGAAGTACTCGGGCGCGTCGCCGGCCGGCGTAGGGAAGCCCTGCTCGACGCGGCGGCGCACCACCTCTTCGGCGCACTTGGCCAGGACCAGGCGCATGCGCACCGCCGTGCCCTGCCCGTCGCGCAAATGCGGCAGCTCATCGATGACGCGGGCCAGCTCGGCGAGGCGCTCGTCGACCACGGCGCCGGCGTACTCCTCGGCGAAGGCGAGCGAGGGGATCAAGCTCGAGGGCGCCACCGTGCGGAAGGCACGCGCCTTGGCGCGCACGCGGCGCACGGCGGCGAGCGCGCGCAGCATGTCGGCACAGAGCGTGTTGAGCTCGAGCACCAGCACGCCGGCAGGATCGGGGCGCTCGAGCGCGCGTAGCCGCGACGCGAACGAGCGCGTCGCCACCGTGGCGGCATCGGCCAGCTCGGCGCCGAGGCTCTTGGCCAGGGTCTCGAGCGACGAGGCCGAGGGCGCCTGCTCGTCGAGCAGGCCGGGCAGCTCGCGGCGCAGCACGCTGGCCGGGCTGGTCGGGTGCTCGAGGTCGGCCAGCTCGCGCAAGGTCAAGCTCGGCGCGTGCAGCCGCATGTAGACGCTGGCGTCGCGATAGAAGGCTTCGTTGCCCCACGACTGGCCGGTGATGCCGAAGCCGCGCGGGAAGTAGAGCCACAGCCGCGTCTCGTAGGACTTGTCCTGGCCCACCTTCCGTGGAAGCTGGAAGAACTGGCGCAGCTCGAGCGTGCGCCGATCGCGCGCCGCCAGCTCGGGCGCCGGGTCGCCGGGCCGCACCAGGCGCTGCAGGCCAGAGGGCGGCGTGTGCTCGCCCGACACGGGCTCGACCATCAGGCGCGGGGCAACCACAGCGTGGCCTCCCCGCCCTGCACCGACACGCCGCCGCCGATGGGCTCGAGCAGCGGGCGGATCTGCGCCACCGTGTCTTTGCCGGGGTCGCCGTCGAAGGCCAGGCGCACGGTGGTGCCCTCGATCTTGACGTCGACGCACAGCGTGCTCGCGCGCCCCGACAGCGCCTGCGCGCAGCCGCCGAGCGCCAGCGCGAGCGCGCGCGGCACGCGGTCCGCGGCGTCGGCGACGAGCACGCCAGGCGCGTCGCTGACCTCGAGGCCGACCCCCGCCTTGTCGAGCGCGGCGCCCGCCTCGCCGCGCGCGGCGCTCATCACCTCGAGGAAGGGCCGCGGCACCACGGCGTCGACCGGCGGCAGCGTGGTGGCGAGCGCCACCGGCGCCTCGACGCCGACCAGCACGTAGAGCGGCGCCGTGCCCGGTCGCTTCAAGACGTGCACGTGCGCGCGCATGGCGCCACCGTCGGCGAGCGGCACGTCGAGCGCCTCGGGCTCGCCGTCGCCCTCGGCCACGGCGAGCGCGCGCTCGAATTCGGGCGAGGAGGCCAGCTCCTTCAGGCGGCGGCTTGCATTTGGGCCCTCCAGGCGCAGCGCGGTGCGCGCGGCGCCGTTCAGCGCCAGCACCTCGCCGGTCACCTCGAAGACCACGCAGGGCACCGGCAGCGCGTCGACGAGCTGCGCCAGCACCGCGTCGCCCGAGCCTGCGTTGGCCAGGCGGCGGCGCATCTCGGTGGCGAGCGAGTCGATGACGCGGCCGACGTCGCCCACCTCGTCGTTGCCGTCGACGCCGCTCCGCGCCGCCAGATCGCCGCCGCCGAGCGCTTGCGCCGCGGCAACCACGCGCCGCAGCGGGCGCACGAACTGCGCGGCGGCGACCAACGAGAGCAACAGCGCCACCGAAACGGCGGCCGCCTGCACGTTGCGCGCGAAGCCGGTCAGCTCTGCGGTGGCGCTGCGCACGCGCGACAGCGGGCGCGCCACGCGCAGCACGGCGAGATCGTCGCCGGCGGCGCCGAGGCGCGCGGCTGCGTAGATAAGCTCGGCGTGGGTCGACTCGCTCTTGCGCTGCGCCGTGCCGATGCTGCCTGCGAGCGCCGCGATCACCTCGGGCCGGTCGGCGTGGCTGCCGAGGTCGCGCACCTCGGAGTCGTAGATCACCTGGCCGCCGCCCGCGATCAGCGTGACGCGATCGCCGGTCATGAGCGCCAGGTCGCGGGCGCGCCCGGGGCGCTCCGCCACCGGCAGCTCGAGCAGGGCGGCGGCCCCCCGTCGGGCCACCCCCGACAGCTCCTGGGTGGCGTCGCCGATCAGGTCGCTGTCGAGGCGCGCGCGCACGTAGATGAAGGTCGGCAGCGCTGCCACCGCGAGCAGCAGCAGGTACGAGAGAAAGAGCTTGGCCGGCAGCGGGATGCGCGGTCGCGCTCGCAGGTCGAACAGCCCGTTTCTCGCCACGCGCCCGGCACCTCGGGGCGGCACTCGCCCTGGTGCAGTCTACGCACGGCGACGAAAACCCGCAAAAACGGGGGCTTGCCAGGCGACGCGCCAGCGGCTACCGATCCGCACGGCCACCCTTTTGCACTGTCGCGCCGCATGGCGCCGCCCGCCGTCCGGCGAAGGATCCCGCTCGATGACCACCTCGACCACGCCCTCCAGCACCGCCACCGCTCCGACGAAGTCCCGCAACCAGGCGCGCCGCCGCCTGCAGGACTACTTCCTGCAGAACAAGGGCGTCGAGGTCGACTTCAAGAACACCGAGCTGATGCGCCGCTTCATCTCGCCCGAGGGCAAGATCCTGCCGGGCCGTCGCACCGGCTTGTCGTCGAAGAACCAGCGCAAGGTGACCAAGGCGGTCAAGCGCGCGCGCGCGATCGGCCTGCTGCCCTTCACCAACCACGACGCCTGAGCGCTGAGGGGGTCCGCCCCTCCCGCCCGCACGATCGGGCGCGAGCTTTGGCGATCGCGCTCACACGTTATTTGCGGCATCGATCGAGGCCATGGTACCGGTTGGCACCATGCGGCCCCGCGTGTTGCTTGCCGTCTCCCTCGTCGCTGCCCTGGCGGTGGGCGCCTACACCGCGCTCTCGCCTTCCGGGCTGTCGCGCTGGTTCGCGCTGACGGACGAGGAGCGCCAGCTCGACAGCCAGCTCGAGGCAGCCACGCGCCACAACGCCGCGCTGGTCGACGAGGTCAAGCGGCTGCGCGACGACCCGCGCGTCGTCGAGGAGGCGGCGCGCGAGCAGCTCGGCTACGTCAAGAAGGACGAGGTGGTGCTGCTGCTCCCCGAGGGCGGCCCGCGGTGAGGGCGCTCGCGCGCGACGCCTTCGCGGAGCTGCGGCCCCGCCTGCCGGTGCGTGAGGCCGCGGGGCTGCCGCCGCGGCTGGCGCTGCGCCTGGGCGTTGCCGCGCCGGTCGCCGTCGGCGGGCTGCTCGCGTTGTCGCGCGACGCTGCCGGCGCGCAGTTCACCGGCGCCTTGGCCGCCGCCACCGTGGTCGGCTTCGCCGCCGGTGCCTTCCTGGTGCCGCACGCCCTCGCGCGCCTGGCGCACCGTCGCCTGCCGGCGCCGGCCGCCGCCGGGCCGCTCGGGGTGATCGCCGG
>JACOUT010000020.1 GCA_016177705.1 Deltaproteobacteria bacterium | reverse complement strand
CAGCGCCGGTCGCGGCGGCCCCGGCGCCGGCCGCGGTCGCGTCACCGCCCGCGCCGGCCACGACCGCGCCCATCCCACCCGCGCCGCCCCCCGAGGCCGCTCCAGCACCGGCACCTGCCCCGCCGCCCGTCAAGCGCGCGCCGCCGCGCGAGGCCGCCCCGAAGCCTGCGCCGCCGCCCGCGCCCAAGCCGGCGCCGGCGCCCAAGCCCAGGAAGAGGGGCGCCATGACCGAGGCCGAGGCGCAGACGCAGTTCGAAGAGGCAGTGGCGGCGTTGCGCGAGCGCAACAACAAGAAGGGCTGCTCCATCCTCGAGGAGGTCGGCGCCAAGGCGCCGGCGGGCTCCCTGTGGAAAGACAAGGCCGAGAATCTCTACGCCCGCCGCTGCGACTAATTGAGCGCGTCAGAACACGCGCGCGAAGAACAACTCGGGCTGCCCGAAGTTGAACACCAGCCCGACGTGGATGCCGCCCGCAGCCAGGCCGCGCACGGTCTCGGTGCGTAGCTCGGTCGACAGCTCGGGGGCGGCGCGCACCAGCACCAGCACCCGCTCGTCGACGAGCAGGTCGGCGGGGAAGGAGCCGACCACCCGCTGGCGGTACAGCACCGACAAGGTCGCGTCCTTGTGCGCCACCAAGCCGCGCGCCGCCACCTCGAGGGCGAGCGCGTTCTTGTAGGTGGACGCCTCGTGCCAGCTCCCGAGCGCCTCGTGCACCTCGAGGGCCGCGTCGATGGTATCGGCGGTGGCGCGGTCGTCGAGCATGGCGCGCGACAGCCCGTGGCGGGACGCCAGGGCAGGTAGCTCGCGCCGCCGCGTGGACTTGCCCTCCACCATCCCGCCTCCGCTACTGTCGGGGCTCCCGAGGATCGGCAGCCCGGCGCCGCGCTTCGGCAGAGTACCACCGAGGTCGACATGCGGGTGCTGTACGGGATCGTTGGCGAAGGCATGGGACACGCGACGCGCAGCCGCGTCGTCATCGAGCACCTGCTCGCCTCCGGGCACGAGGTGCGCGTGGTGGTGTCGGGGCGCGCCCACAAGTTCCTCACCGACAAGCTCAAGGGTCGGGTGGGCATCGCCATCGACGAGATCGTCGGCATCAACCTGGCGTTCGACGGCAACGAGCTCGACGTCGCCGACAGCCTGATCACCAACATCGAGAAGGTGCCGGACGCGCTCAAGAAGAACGTCGACGTCTACCGCGAGGTGATCGGCTCGTTCGACGCCCAGGTGGCCATCAGCGACTTCGAGAGCTTCACGTACTTCTTCGCGAGGGTGAACGGCGTCCCGGTGATCAGCATCGACAACATGCAGGTCATCAACCGATGCAGGCACGATCGTTTCGTCACCGCCGACAAGAGCTTCGCGTTCCGCGTCGCCAAGCTGGCGGTCAAGGCCAAGCTGCCCGGCGCCTACCACTACCTGGTATCGAGCTTCTTCTTCCCGCAGGTGCGCAAGCCGCGCACGACCTTGGTGCCGCCCATCCTGCGCCCCGAGATCCTGGCGGCCAAGCGCGAGCGCAAGGACCACGTGCTGGTCTATCAGACGGCCACCACCAACCAGGATCTGATCCCGGCGCTGCAGAAGTTGCCGCAGCGCTTCCGCGTCTACGGCATGGGGCGCACCGGCGAGGAGGGCAACGTCACGCTGTGCGCCTTCTCGGAGGCGGGCTTCGTCGACGACCTGCGCACCGCGCGCGCGGTCATCGCCGGCGGCGGCTACTCGCTGATGGGCGAGGCCGTGCACCTGCACGTGCCCATGCTGTCAGTGCCCATCCGCGGCCAATACGAGCAGGAGCTGAACGCGCGCTACCTGCAGCGGCTCGGCTACGGGCAGTTCGTCGAGGAGCTGACCGCCGACGCGGTGGTGGCCTTCCTCGAGAAGACCGACACGATGGAGGGCGCGCTCGCGCGCTATCAGCCGCAGGACAACCGCATGCTGTTCGCCTGCCTCGAGGAGCTGTTGCGCGACGTCGACCTCTCCGAGCCGCCGCCGCAGCGGCTCAAGTGCAAGGCGATGGGAGCCTGGGATGGTCCCGACCTGCCGCCTCACCTCGCCGCTGCCATCGAGAACGACGAGGACGAGACGGTGACCGCGCAGAAGAAGGGCTGACGCGCGCCCTCAGAAGTCCTCGTCCGCCTCGTAGCGGAACGTGTAGCTGCCGCAGACCGGGTTTGCGCCCTGGGCCCACATCAACCAGACGGTGACGTCCTCGCTGTTGTCGCTCGAGCCGAAGATGCCGCTCTGGCCGTTGCCGCGCACGCGCGAGCTGCTGCAGTTGATGGGCGTGCCGCCGCAGCCGGCGCCCCACTGCTGAAAGTTGGCGCAGATCTGCAGGCCCGGCGGCGCTGACAACAGCGATACCTGCGCGCCGTAGTCGTCGTTGAGGAACTGGGTGTCGTCGCGCGCGCGGAAGAAGTACAGGTCGACGTCGTCGAGGTCGTGCAGCGTGGCCGAGAAGTTGTAGCCACCGCTGTCGTCGCTGATCTCGCCGAGGCTGAGGCCCTGGCCGCACGCCTGGCCGATGTCGTCGCGCACCGCACCGACAACGTCCTCGCCGCACTCGCAGCCGTCGGGCTGGCTCAGGTTGGCGTCGTGCCAGAGCGCCACGCAGCTCCCGACTTCGCAGCTGCCGGTGCTGCAGTCGGGCGTGCCGTTCGGCGTCGGGCAGCCCTGCTCGCAGGTGACCACCTGCGCGCGCACGTCGACGCGGCCGGTGTCGCCGGTGATCGAGTCCGAGGTGACCAGCACGACGCCGTCGGCGGGTCCGACGTTGCTCGCCTGCACCAGCACGGTGACGACGAGCGGCGCGTCGCCGGGCGCCAGCTTCTGCGGCAAGGGCGGCAGGTCGATCAGGCGGATCTGCTGTGAGCTGCCGAGCTCGAGGCCGATGGCGGTGACCTCGAGGTCGCCGTAGCCGGTGTTGGAGATGGCGAACTGCTGTGGCGCGGCAGTCCAGTTGACCACGATGTCGCCGAACTGCAGCGTGGCCGGCTCGGCGGCGAGCACGGGTGCCGCGACCTCGCCCACGATGGCGACGGTGACGCCTGCGGCGGCGTCGGGGTCGTTGGAGGTGAAGAGCGCGCTGCCCGCGATGGCGCCGCCGACCTCGTTCAGCAGGTGCACCGTGAAGGTGGTGGTGGCGAGCGGCGCCAACGCGGTGATGGCGGCGGGCTCGGTGATGGACAGGCCCTGCTCGGCGCCCGCCGTGATGGCCGTTGCAACATCGAGCGGCTGGCCGCCGAGGTTTCGCACCGTGATGGTGCCGTTTCGCTCCACGCCGACGCGCGTGCCGGCGAGCGTCAGCGTGCCGTCGTCAGGATCGATGATGGCGAGGCGCGGCGTCGCGATGGCGGTCCCTTGCAGGGCCACGCGCAGCGCCGGCACGGCGCCGTCGTTGGTCTGGATCAGCACGGCGCCGAACGAGGCCTCGGCGGCGGTGGGCGTGTAGCTGACCGGGATCTCGACGACGTCGGCGGGGTTGGCGAAGTCCTCGCCCCAATCGCCCGCCGTGGGGGGCGCGAACACCGCGGGGCTGCCGTCCTCGGCGGAGGTGGGACCGACGCGCAGCACCGCGTCGGTGCCGTCGTTTCGCACCTGGATGTTCAAGGTCTTCGACTCGCCGAGCGCGACGTAGCCGAAGTCGAGCACGTCGCCGGACGCGAGCGCCGCCACCGGCGAGCCGAGCGTGCGCGTGGTGACCGGGATCTCGTCGGTGCGCGGCGCCGCCTCGATGTACGGCACGGCGCCGTCGTAGTGCTCGAACACGATGGCGCCCTCGTCGGGCCGGCCATCGCTCGGCAGGTAGGTGACGATCAGCTCGACGGTCTCGCCGCCTGCCAGCGTGAGCTGGTTGTCCGGGTTCGGCAGCTCGACGCCGTCGGCGCGGCGCAGCGTGAAGTCGGTGGAGGTGTCGGTGGAGAGCCGCGTGAGCGACACCATCAGCTTGCCGCCGCCGCGGTTCTCGACGATGACGTGCTTCTCCTGCGCGCAGCCGACCACCACGCAGTCGAAGCCGATGCCGAAGGGCGGGTCGGCGTAGAAGCGCGGCGGCAACTGCGGGCCCGCGTCGCACTTCGCCCCTCGGCAGCCCGCGGCCACCTCCGACGGGCAGGCGGACGCGAGCGCGACCGCGCCCACGAGCGCAACGAGCAGGAACGCGCGCGCCACCATCACTGGCAGAGCACTCCAAGGTTCTCGTTGCAGAACTGGCCGTTGCTGCGGGTGAGCGTGGCGATCTCGCGGACCTCGCCCTTGTTGTTGAGGCGCACCTGCGGCGCCGCGTCTTCGACGCCGTCGCGCGAGATGTGCAGCGTCGCCGTCGAGCCCTCGTGATCGAAGCAGTTGTTGGCGATCATGTCCGAGATCTGATCGGGCGGCACCGTGATGGGGATGCCGACCGCACCGCCGAGGATGCCGAGCAGGATGGAGCCGCCGATGCCGAGGATGTTGGCGAGCAGGCCGGTCGGGATGTTGGCGCAGTCCTCGATGTAATAGACGTTGGCGCGGAACACACCGCCCTCGGCGCCGGTGGGGCCGAGGCCGAAGACGATGATGCGCTCCGGCTCTTCGTATTGGCCGAGCGCGATCCAGTTGGTCTGGCCCTCCTGGCCATAGGCGTTCCACTCGTCGCACAGGTCCTCTTCCGAGATGACGACGTAGTTGCCGCTGCCCGGCGGCGACTCTCCCCACGTGCGAATGGGCTTGGCACAGGAGAAGCCGGTGGGGCTGACCAGCTCGAGGTCGACGTCGCGGTAGTCGTTGCCGGCCCACGAGTTGTCGGCGTTCTCGAAGTTCATCTCGAGCTTGAGCACCTGATCGTTCTGGCCGCCCTTGGAGAAGCCGCGCAGCACCACGGTCTTGAGCACGTCGGTGCCGGGGTCGGTGTCGTTCGACGTGATGTTCAACATCGCGTCGAAGGCCTCGACCGGATCGAAGCGGTTCGCCGGGTCGCTCGGCGCCGACGGGTTGAAGAACACCGTTATCGGCATCATGCCGCCGGGCGCGATGGGCGGCACGAACGATGGCGAGACCGCGAAGTCGCCGGCCTCACCGCCGAGCGTCATGTTGATCGTCAGGTTGCTCTGCCCCGAGTTTGTGATGGTGAACTGCCGGTAGGCGACCATGCCGACCGGGTACGCCTCGGGCGCCGGGCAGGGGTCGAGCGGGCTACCCTGACACTTGTACTCGAGCTCGGTGGCCGAGACCGTGATCTGCGGCGGGCCGAGCGAGCTGCCGGAGAGCGGCACGTGCAGCGTGGTGCCGTCGAGCGTGATGATCAACAGGCTCGCCGTGTGGTTGGCGGGCGTGCCCTGCGGCGCGAAGGTCACGGGCACGATCAGGATGGTGTCGGCCAGGTCGGGGTTGTAGTGCCCGAGCACCTTCGGGTTGGTCTGGTTGACGCGCGACTCCGGCGGGATGGTGAACTGCGTCGAGGACTCGACGAACAGGTCGGTGATGGTGAGCGCGGCGTTGCCGGTGCCGCGGTTGGTGATCTGCACGTCGATGGTGCGGTTGCTGCCCACCGCCACGTAGTCGAAGTTGACCTCGAGCGGCTCGACCACGATGGTGGCGGCGCCGTCGTAGGCCGCGTGCAGATCGATGGTGACGCGCCCCTCGTCCTCGGCGGTCAGATCGTCCGAGGTCACCATGAGCTGGCTGGTGGCGTCGCCCGCGGCGGTCGGCGAGAAGGTCACCGTCAGGTCGATGCTGCGGAAGGGTGGGATGCGCATCGGGAAGTTGGTCGGATCGCACAGGTCGCAGTGGAAGTCGGGCGAGCCGGTGCCGAGCAAGCCGGCGTCGGACAGCGTCAGCAGGCAGTCGCCGGTGTTTTCGATGGTGATGATCTGGTCGGCGACGGCGCCGATGTTGACCTGGCCGAACTCGACGGTGCCCGCGGGCGAACGCGAGAGCTGCGGCGCCTGGTCGGGCTGACAGGCGAACTCGTCGGCCGGCTCGCAGGCGCCAAAGACGCACAGCTCGTCGTTCCGGCAGTCGTCGTCGTTGTTGCAGCCACCGTCATCGCACACGCCGGCCACGCAACGGCCGGTGGCGCACTCGACGTCCACGGTGCAGGCGTCGCCGACCGGGCGCAGCACCGGGTCGCGCTCGACCGAGATGTACTCGGTGTCGAAGCAGCCCATGCCGAGTGTCAGGGTGGCGCACAGTGCGCCGGACAGTGCGCAAGCCGCCGCGACAGGGAGGAAACGCAAGGACATGGAATGCCTTTCCGCACGTGCCCTGCAGCCGGCGCCGGTCGGGCGAAAGGCTGTGGGAGCACATTGTGGTTATCGGTCACACGATTGAGGATACCTCACCGGATCCGCGGCTCGATCAAGATCCGCCATAGGTCGGTGTCGTCGCCGGGACCACATTGTCCCACATCGAGCGGGCGGTGCACGGGCTGCGCTCGCGGTGCGGAACCGTGAAACTGCCGGAGTAGGGTGGAGCGCGATGGCCCAGGACGGTCACGACCACGAGCACGAGCATGGGCATGAGCACGCGCCCGGCGAGGCCGAGGCACACGAGCATGGTGGTCTTGGCCATGCGCATCGGCACGACCTGCGCCAGCGTGGGCGTCGCGCTCTCGCCATCGCCTTCGCGCTGACGGGCGCCTTCTGCCTCGCCGAGGGCGCGGCCGGCCTGTGGACCGGATCGCTGGCGCTCTTGTCCGACGCCACACACATGCTGACCGACACGCTTGGCCTCTTGGTCGCGCTCGTCGCCGCCGTGCTGCGCGATCGCCCGCGCGGCGGACGATCGACCTTTGGCCTGCGCCGCCTGCCGGTGCTCGGCGGTATGGTCAACGCGCTGGTGGTGCTCGCGGCCGCTGTGCTCATCGTCGTCGAGGCGGTGGAGCGAATCCAGGCGCCGCGCGCCGTGGCGGGCCTGCCCGTGCTGGTGGTGGCCGCGCTCGGCCTGATCGCGAACGTGGTCGGCGCCTGGCTGGTGCATCGCTCTGGTGACGACAGCGTCAACGTGCGCGGCGCCATGTTGCACATGCTGGGCGACGCGCTCGGCTCGGTGGCTGCGCTCATCGCCGGCATGGTGCTGTGGCTCGGCGGCTCCGCGCTGGTCGACCCCATCGCCTCGCTGGTGGTCGCCGGCATCATCGCGGTCGGCGCCGCGCGCCTCTTGTTCGACGTCGGCAGCATCCTGCTCGAGCGCGCCCCCGCGTCGCTCGATGTGTCGTCGCTCGAGCGCGTCGTGCGCTCCACCCCAGGAGTCGAGGAGGTGGTCGGGCTGCACGCTTGGGAGCTGGACTCGGGCGAGGCGGTGGCGAGCCTGGTGCTCGTCACCGGTGAGCACGATCTGGCACAGCTCGCCAACCTTGCCGACGAGCTGAAGCGCGCGCTGCAATCGCAGTTCCGCATCGCGCACGCCACCATCGAGTGGCGGCCGCGCGCGAACGCGCGCCCCTGCTGCTGACTGAACATTCCTGCGCGCTCGCGACACAAAGCAGGTCCGCGAATCTGCGGTCGAACGGATCCCCGGCTATGCTGACGCGCATGAACTGGCCTTGCATGGAACGGATGCTCTCTCTCGCCGTGGTGGTCGTCGCGCTCGCCGCGGGCGGCTGCCCGACGGGTCGGAACTGCGCGGTCAACGGCGACTGCGACGTGGATCAGGTGTGCGTCGCGGATGACGACGAGGGGACCGCGGTGTGCGCGCAGCCGTGCGCCGCGGACCTGGCCTGCACCGCGGGCATGGCGTGCATCGAGCGCGGCGATGGCTCCTTCGAGGGCGCATGCCTGGTCGTCACCGGCACCGCCGAGGCTGGTGACGCCTGCGCCGATGACCGCGAGTGCCGGAGCGGCGCGTGCGAGGGCACCGCCAACCCCATCTGCGTCGAGCAGTGCACCGACGATCGCACCTGCGACGACGCGGCGAAGCGCTGCATCCTCGACGGCATCCGCCGCGTGTGCGTGCCGCCCACCGGCGACCTCGCGGCCGGCGCGTCGTGCGTCGATCCTCGCGAATGCGCGTCGGGCACCTGCGTCGATCCACCCGACCCCGTCGAGGGCGAGCCGGCGCCGCCGGTGTGCGCCGACAACTGCACGCAAGCGACCGATTGCCCGCGTCAGGGCGACGCCTGTGTGCGCCTGCTGGGCGGCGCGCGCGCGTGCCTCGAGCCGCTCGCCGACGGCCTGGCGTGCCAGGCGTCGAGCGCGTGTGCCGGTGGCTTCTGCCTCGAGGACATCGACGGTGCGCTCAAATGCGCCAGCGCGTGCGTCGACGAGACTTGTGCCGAGGGCTTCGCCTGCGTCGACGACAGCGACGGCTACCGCGTGTGTTTGCCGCAGCTCGACACGCGCGCGTCCGGCGAGCCGTGCACCTCGGCCCGCGAGTGCGCGAGTGGCCACTGCGCTCACTTTGCCACGGAGACCGAAGAGCTCGGCACGCTGTGCGCCGACCCGTGTGGCGAGAACGACACCTGTACGGACGGCCTGGTCTGCTGGACCGACGACAACGGCACCAACGTCTGCGGTCCGACGCCGAGTGGCTGACAGGACCAGGATCAGGCGCCCGCGATCGACGGTCCGCAGAGCTCGGCGACCACTGCCAGCACCTGCGGCGGATCGAGCGGTTTGGGGAGGAAGCGCACGTCGCGCAGGCGCTCGACGCGCAGCGACACCGTGGTCGGATCGAAGCCGGAGATGACGAGGATTGGCTGACGCCACCCTTCGGCACGAAGCTCCTCGATGACGTTGATGCCGGAGAAGCCGGGCATGATCACGTCGGTGATGATGACGTCCGGCGCGTCCGGACCGACTTCCGACGCCAGCGAGAGCGCCTCGAGCATCTCGGTGCCGTTCGACACCGGCGCGACCTCGAAGCCGGCTGCGCACAAGAAGTCGGCGAGGCTCGCGCGCATGTCGTCGTCGTCTTCGGCGAGCAGGATTCGTAGGCGTTTGTGTGCCGCCATCATGGTCAGCTCCGTTCCGGGCGTGCAGAGCTGGCTGCAGCGACCCAAAGTTTCGGACGACAGTCCACGGTGCATGGCACGACGACGACACTTCAAGGAAGAAGCGTGCCACGTCGTCACGACGTACGGGCGCAGCGCACGACGGGTCATGCGTGCGCTCGCGCCCCCTTGCTGTGCGGGCATGCACTGACACCAGTGGGCGCCCCCGCGCGGGCGCCGTGCCATCTACCGGCGCGCGCGAGCTGAATGGCACGTGTGTTGCGTAGGGTGGGAAGCGAGGTTGTCATGGCACCAACGAAACGAATCCGGCGCGCGACCAAGCCCGTAGTACGACGAAGCAAGGACGTCGCACCGACCGCCCGCACCGGCGCGGTCGTGCTCGACGACGAGGACGATGACGAGGCGCTGCCCGCCGCTGCGCAAGACCCGCTCGCCGTCGAGCCGCTGAGCGCGGCCGAGATCCGTGGACTCGAGGCGCGCCATTCCGGCGTCACCGAGCAACGCGAGGCCATGCTCGAGGTGCTGCGCAAGGGCACCGAGGCCAAGCTGCCGTTCGACCCGGACGAGGCGGCGTCGCTGGTCGAGCCCACCGACCAGCACCTCGAGGTGCACCTGCGACCCAAGCACAAGCGCTGACGCGCCGTGGCGCTCAGTCGCCGTCGCCGATGACGTCTCCGCGCGCCGGCCGCGCCCGCGCGCGGCATTCGACGCAGAACCAGGTCGGTGGGTTGTTGCGTGCATCGTCGTCGACCAGGCGCTCCTGCGCGCCACAGGAGGCGCACACGACCAACGCAACCGCGAGATCGGCGTCGTCGTCGGCCCCGACGGTCCGGTTGGCCCAGCCGACCAGGTCGAAGACCCGGCGGCGCAGCGTGTCGGGCTCGAACGGCTTCTCGATGACGTCGGCGCCGAGAGCCCGCGCCTCCGCGGTCAGCTCGCCGAACGCCGTGATCAACAGCGCGGGTCTGGTGAAGCCCCAGGTGCGCAGACCGGCCAGCACCTCGAGCCCGGTGTAGCAGGGCATGCGGTGGTCGAGCAGCAGCACGTCGGGCTCGGCGCCGCGCCGACGAGCTTCGTCGAGCAGCGTCACCAGCGCTTCGCCGTTGGCAACGGCGGTTACGTCGAAGCCGTCGCAGGCAAACAGGTGCGCGAGCGTCTCGCGCACGTCGTCGTCATCGTCGGCGATGAACAGGCGCGGCGCATAGGTGGTGGTGCGCGGTGGCGGGAGGTCGACCGGCAGCGGCGTGTCAGTGCGCTGCACGTCGAGGGGATTTGGCAACATCGGCATGACGGCCTCCGGCGGTAACGGGTTCCGGCGCAGCACGCGCGGCGCCGGGCGCCGAGCGCAACGTCATCACGAACACATGGGCGACGCGATCGCTCGACGGCAGCAGCACCAGGTCGCCCCCCAGCGCTCGGGCGATATCCCGCGCGACACGCAAGCCGAGGCCGGAGCCGGTCCCCGACCGTGCGCCGATGTCACCGTCGTCGCTGAGCGCGCTGAACACCTCGTCGCTGAAGGAGTCGTCGACGCCGGCGGCCGCAGCACAGCGCAACCTGACCTGCTGTGCCTCGCCGAGCGCCGAGGTGGCCACCTCGACCGCGCCGTGCTCGCTCAACTGCAGCGCGAAGCTGAGCAGGTTCTCGACCAGCAGTGAGACCAGGCGGGCGTCGATGCGCAGGGGTGGCAGCGTCGCGGCGTCGAGCGAGATGCTCACGCCTTTGGTGCCGGCGGCGGCCCGCGTCTCGTCGAGCACCGTGCGAACCACGTCGCCGAGCATCAGCGGAGCCGCGTTCTGCTCGAAGCGCCCGTCGGCGACCCTGGCCCACTCGGTCATGGTCTCGATCAGCAGCGTCAAGCGCCGGATGGAGCGGCGCATGCGCGCCATGCCTTCGGCGGTACCGTCGACGGCGACGGCGCCGACGCCGCGCTCGAGGAGGTGGAGCTGCAATTGCAGCGCGGCCAGCGGTGTCTTCAGCTCGTGCGACATCATGCGCAGGAAGTTGCCCTTGACGCGGTCGGCGCGCCGCGCGCGGTCGCGCTCCTCCTCGAGCTGATGCAGCGCGGTCTCGAGCCCCCGCTGGCGTGAGGCCACCTCCTCCGCGAGCGCCATCAGGTTGGTCTCCTGGTGCCCGATGGTGGCGTTGAGCGTGTCGCGCGCCACCTTGGCGGCGACCAGCGCGCGCACGCGTGCGCGCACCTCCGGGATCTCGAAGGGCTTGCGCAGCACGTCCTCGACGCCTGCCTCGAGCAGACGCACGATGACGGCTCGGTCGTCGGTGGCGGTGAGCACCAGGATCGGCACCTCGGCGAGATCCTCGTGTGCGCGGATGGCATGCACCATAGCTTCACCGTCCATCTGCGGCATGCGGACGTCGGTGATGATGATGTCGGGCTTGAGTGCTATCGCCTTGGCGACGCCGTCTTTGCCGTCGAAGGCGGACGCGACCGCGTAGGCCGGCTGGAGCGTCAGCGCCAGGATGCGCTGAGTGTGCGGGTTGTCTTCGACGATGAGCGCAAGCGGTCGGTCGTCGCGCGTCACTTCTTCGCCCAGGTGCGCCTCGGCGTCCAGCTCGTGACGCACCTGCTCGGCCACCGCATCGCCCACGCTCGCCTTGGGCTGGGTTGGGTCGAGGGCGGCGACCGGCATACCGCGCGGCGCGCGCGACGGCAGCGCAGCTTCGAAGACGCAGCCGCGTCGTTTCTCGCTCTCACGAAGCACGAGCCAGCCGCCATGCATGCGCGCGTAGTCGCGCGCGGTGCCGAGGCCGACGGCGCGGCCCGCCAGATCGAAGGCCGCGGAGCGGTCGTGCACACCGGCGGCGAACAGCGCTTCGCTCTCGGCGGCGCCGATGCGCGCGCTGCTGTCGGAGATCGAGAGCACCAAGAGCTCGTCGGGGCCGCCCTGACGAAGCGTGCAGCGGATCGAGCCGCGCATCGGTGTGTGCTTGAACGCGTTGTAGAAGAGCGCGAGCACGATGGTCTCGAGCTTGGCGGCGTCAACCTCGACCACCGCCTCGTCGGGCAGATCGACCGTGAAGTGGATGCCGCGGCGACCGGCCAGCCCGCGGAAACACGCGCCGAGCGTGCGGGTCACGCGCGCCGCGTCGGTGGTGCGGTAGGCGAGGCTCAGCTCCGCGCGATCGAGGCCGTTCGGCCCAGTCAGGTGCTCGAGTTGGCATTCGATGGCCGCGACGATGGCGTTGAGGTCGCGCACGTCGTCGGCGTCGATGGTGGCGGTGGTGGCCGCCTCAACCAGCTCCTCCAGCCGCGGCTGCCAGCTCCCGCACAGCTCCTCGAGCGCCGCGGGGTCGTCCAACTCGTGCAGGCGCCGGGCGACACCATCGATGGCGAGCTCCCAGCGCGCGACGCCGCTGCGGTCGCCTTCGGTCGCCAGGCGCACCAGCAACGCCCACACCGAGTGCGCGTCGACGGGCGTCGGCGGTTGGGACAGCAGCTCCATGGTGGGTGGGGCAGCAAGCGGCGGGCCAGTGCGCCTCAAGACTCTGCCAACAGCTCGCCGAGCGTCTTGGTGAGCACCTCGGGATCGAAGGGTTTGTCGATCAGCGCTGCTGCGCCAAGGCTCGCGACCCGCCGGCGCATCTCGTCGTCCGCGAACGCGGTCATGATCACGATGGGCGAGCTCCAGCCATTGGCACGCAACCCCTCCATCATGGCGAGGCCGTTGACCCCAGGCATGCGCACGTCGGTGACCAGCGCATCGGGGCGGGTCGCGCTCGGGTCACCGAGGATGGCGGGCGCGAGCCGCTCGAGCAGCATGCCGCCCGAGGCGAGCGCCTCCACGCGGTAGCCCGCGTCCTCCAAGAGCATGGTGACGGCGGCCCGGATGTCGTCATCGTCCTCGGCAAGCGTCACGCACACCGGGTCGTTCTCCAGCGTCATGTCCCCTCCCGAGGCGCGCAGCTACCCGCAGCCCGATGCCGCCGGCAGCAGGGCATCAAGCAATCGACGTGCCGCTGGCACGAGCGGCCTGGCGCCACGATCTTGCTGGTTCGAGCGTAGCGCCTCCGCACAGGAGGTGAGCTGAACCGCACGGTGCGGTCGGTCCGTCGGGGGTAAGGTGCACAAGCGCTCCCCCGTGCGGCGCGTGCGGGCGCGGCCGCGCGATGGCGCGGCCCTTGCGTGCGGAAGCTCGATGCCGTTCAGAATCCTGGTGTGTGACGACGAAGCGATGATCCGGGAGTCGCTCGAGGAGCACCTGCGCTCTGAGGGCTACGAGGTGACGCTGGCCGTCGATGGCGATCAGGCGCTGCGGCTGATCGACGATGCACAGCCCGACGCCCTCATCTTGGACCTGAAGATGCCGCGGGTGGACGGTCTCGAGGTGCTGCGCGCGCTGCAAGGGAAGGGAGTGACGCTGCCGTCGATCGTCATCACCGCGCGCGCCGGCTTCGAGGGCGCGGTCGACGCCATCAAGCTCGGCGCCCTGGGCTACCTGCAGAAACCCTTCGACTTGCGCGAGGTGTCGCACCAACTCGCGCAGTTCTTCGAGCGGCGCCGCTTGCAGACCGAGGTCAGCTACCTGCGCGACCGCGCGTCGAGTGGCTACGAGCGCTTGATCGGTAGCTCGCCCGCCATGAAGCGGCTGTTCGAAACGCTGGCGCGCCTCGAGCGCGTCGACTCGCCCACGGTGCTGCTGGTCGGCGAGTCCGGCACCGGCAAGGACCTGATCGCCGAGGCCATCCACCGTCGCGGTCCACGCAAAGACAAGCCGTACATGCAGATCGACTGCGCGGCCATGCCCGAGACCTTGATCGAGAGCGAGCTGTTCGGCCACGAGAAGGGCTCGTTCACCGATGCGCGCTCGCTCAAGCGCGGCCTGTTCGAGGTAGCAGACGGCGGCGTCATCTTCCTCGATGAGATCGCCGAGATGCCCATCGGCACGCAGGCGAAGCTGCTGCGCGCGCTCGAGAACCGACGATTCCGGCGCATCGGCGCGCTCACCGACATCCCGCTCACCGCCGCGGTCATCGCTGCCACCAACAAGGATCTCAAGGCGGCGGTGGCGGCCGGTACCTTCCGCGAAGACCTGTTCTTCCGACTCAACGTCGTGCCCATCGAGATCCCGCCGCTGCGGCGCCGTCCCGAGGACGTCGAGCCGATCGCGATGGCGTTGCTCGAGCGCGCCGGCCGCGAGCTCGGCAGAAAGACCGCGGGCATCGACCGCGACGCGCTCGACGCCATGCGCGCCTACGCGTGGCCGGGCAACGGTCGCGAGCTACGCAATGTCATCGAGCGCGTCGTCATTCTGAAGACCGACGACCAGCCCATCCGGCGCGATGACCTGCCCGAAGAGATCCGCGCGCAGCGCTCGGCACGCGGCGTGAGCCCCTATGTGCTCTTGCCCGAGGGCATCGACCTCGCCGCCGTGGAGCGCGGCTTCGTCGAGCAGGCGCTCGAGCGCTGCCACGGCAACCAGACGCAGGCCGCGCGCCTGCTCGGCATCAGCCGCTTCGCGTTGCGCCACCGCATCGACCGCTACCAGTTGCACAGCGCCGTCGGCGGCCGCAGCGCCGCGGCCGCCGACAGTGCGTGAGTGAGAGCGATGCCCAGAAGAGGACTCGAACCTCCACGACCTTGCGGCCACTAGGACCTGAACCTAGCGCGTCTACCAGTTCCGCCATCTGGGCGTCGTGTGCGGATGGATATGGACCGCTCGCGCGTTCGGGTCAAGAGCCGGGTGCTCGCGCCGGCGGCCACCGTGTGCCGCGCGCGGTCGCGATCGGCTAACAGGGCGCCATGAGCCACCGCGTGCTGATCATCGACGACGAGAAGAACATCCGCACCACGTTGGCGCGGGGCCTCGACCTCGAGGGCTTCGTGGTCGAGGGCGCCGAGACCGGCCAAGGCGGCCTGGCGCTCGCCGACTCCTTCGCGCCCGACCTGGTGCTGCTCGACCTCAAGCTGCCCGACATGACCGGCCTCGATGTGCTCGAGCTGCTGCGGGGCAAGGCCGACGGGCCGGCGGTGGTGATGATGAGCGGCCACGGCACGCTCGACGCCGCTATCCGCGCCACGCGCCTGGGTGCGCTCGACTTCCTCGAGAAGCCAGTCGAGATGGAGCGGCTGCTGCTCACGGTCAAGAACGCGCTGCGCCTGGACGCGCTCGACCGCGACGTGGGCGCGCTCAAGAAGAACGTCGAGAAGCGGAGCGGCATGGTCGGCCGCTCGGGCGCGCTCACCGCGGTGCTCGAAGCGGTGCACCGCGCCGCGCCGACCAAGGCGCGCGTGCTCATCACCGGCGAGAGCGGCGTGGGCAAGGAGCTGGTGGCCAAGGCCATCCACGACCTGTCGCGGCGCGCGCCCGGGCCGTTCGTCAAGCTCAACTGCGCCGCCATCGCCGAGAACCTGGTCGAGAGCGAGCTGTTCGGCCACGAGAAGGGCGCGTTCACTGGCGCCGACCGCCGGCACGAGGGGCGCTTCGAGCGCGCGCACGGCGGCACCTTGTTCCTCGACGAGGTGGGCGAGCTACCGCTCGGCACCCAGGCCAAGCTGTTGCGCGTGCTGCAAGAGGGCGAGATCGAGCGCGTCGGCGGCAAGGAGGCGGTCAAGGTCGACGTGCGCGTCATCGCCGCAACCAACCGCGACCTGTCGGCCGAGGTGAAGGCTGGCCGCTTTCGCGAGGATCTCTACTACCGGCTCGCGGTGGTGCCCGTGCACGTGCCGCCGCTGCGCGAGCGCAAGCAGGACATCGCCGACCTCGCGGTGTTCCTGCTCGAGAAGAGCTGCCAGGAGAACGACCTCGAGCCGAAGAGCTGGGAGCCCGAGGCGCTCAAGCTGCTCGCGTCGCACGACTGGCCAGGCAACGTGCGCGAGCTGGTGCACGTCGTCGATCGCCTCGCCATCTTGGTGGCCGGCAAGACCATCGGCGCGCTCGACGTCAAGGCGGCGCTGCCCGGCGCGCGCACGCTGCAAGGACAGGCCATCCCCGACGCCGGCCCGCTCTATCAGCTGCTCGAGGGCTTCGAGAAGCGCATCATCGAGGACCGCATCAAGAAGTTCGACGGCAACATGTCGAAGGCCGCCGAGGACCTCGGGCTCGAGCGCTCGCACCTGTACAAGAAGGTGCGGCGCCTCGGCGTGAACCTGTAGCAAGACGTGCCCGGGCCCGTGCCCGTGCCCGTGCCCGGATCACACGCGCACCTCGCACACACCGCCGCGTGTCCGCGCGGACACGTCCGTCGACGTCGAATGGCGTGCTGACGCGCCGGCGCCGTTGGCATCGTCCGTGAAATCCACCTCGTCGACGCCGCCGCGACACCCGCGAACCGGCCAGGAGGAGGATCATCATGTTCGCTCGCGTTGCCCCCGCAGTCTGTCTGGTGCTCGCCGCCGCCGGCCTCGGCGCCTGCCCGAACCCGCCCTCACCCATCGAACCGTCGAAGGCCGCGCCGGTGGTCAAGCTCGACATCGGCGAGCCCGAGGTGGTGGCGGTGGCGCCGGCCCCGGTGGCGCCGCCGACGCTGTTCGACACCGTGGCGCTCGCTCCAGCCGAAGGCGACACCACCGACTACCGCGCCGAGGGCGCGCGCTACCTCGCCGAGGGCAGGGCGATGGAGGCCGTGGGCGCCTTGCGCCTGGCGCTCTCGTCCGCCAGCACGCCCGAGGTGTGGCAGCAGCTCGGCGAGGCCTACCTTGGCGTCGGTGACGACGACAAAGGGGTGGCGTGCCTCGAGGAGTCGATCAACGCCGACCCGGCCCGCACCGCGGCGCGCCGCACGCTCGCCAAGCGCTACCTGGCGATGAACGACGGCGCGCGCGCCAAGGAGCACATCGACGAGCTGGTGCGCCAGGACGCGCAGGACGCGAGCGCGCGCCAGATGCTCGGCCGCGCCTTCATGCAGCAGAAGATGTGGCAGCAGGCGATCGACGCCTTCACGCTCGTGGTGCAGGCCGAGCCCGACAACATCCACGCGCACAACAACCTCGGCTTCAGCGCCATCCAGATCGGCGAGCTGGAGCTGGCGCGCGCGCACCTCGAGCGCACGCTCTCGCTCGAGCCCCAGCAGGGCTACATGCTGAACAACTTGGGCGTGACCTACGAGCGGCTCGGCCGCCACGCCGAGGCGCACGCGGCCTTCTCGCGCGCCGCCGAGCTGTCGCCGCGCTACGCGCAGGCCAAGCTCAACCGCGACCGCCTGCAGGCGGGCCTGAGCCAGGACGAGCGCATCGTCTCCGCCGAGACGCTGCTGCAGTTGCGCGCCGTGCCGGGTGACGGCGTCGACGGCGGCGAGGCCCCTGGCGCCGACCCGGTGAGCGCGGCGGTGGACGCGGCGACCGGCGGCGGCATCCGGCTGGCGCCGAGCGACCGCCAGGTGGACGGGCCGATGCCGTAGCCGGCTCGCTCGAGGCTCCCCGCACGACGCCGGCGCCATCGCGCCGGCGTCGCCTCGTTGGTGCCACCCGACCTCGAAGGCCCTGGGCACCGGATTGCGGCCGGTGCCTCGCGCGTTTCATGTTCCAGGCATGGCTCGTGCGCTCGCGCTCGTGTTGGCGGCCTCCCTGGCGGGGTGGCCGGCGGCAGACGCGCGCGCGGCGGACGGCGCCGCCGCCGACAGCGGCTCCCTGCACGCGTTGGTCGACGACCTGGCGCGCGCGCTCGAGCGCCGGGCGCAGCAAGAGAAGCTCGCCGGCGCCGTGGTGCTCGAGGTCGAGCCGGCGCGCGGCATCGACGCTGCCCGCGTGGAGCGCGCCTTCGTGCCGCGCCTCAAGCGCCGCTTGAAAGACGGCGGCGTGCTGCAGCCGGCGCCGGAGGGGTCGGCGCGCTGTCGCGTCACGCTCTCCGAGGAGCGCGGCCTGATCTGGGCGACCGCCCTGTGCGAGGGCGGCGGCCTGGTCGGACCCACCGCCGTCGCGGTCAGCCGGCCGGTCGACAAGGAGCTCGAGAGCGCGCTCGGCGCCACCGTGACACCGGCGCAGACGCGCTTCGTGCTCGAGCGCCTGGGCACCGTGTCACCCGGCGCGCTCGACCTGGCGCTGCTCGACACCAACGGCGACGGCGTCGACGAGCTGGCGGTGCTCGGCGTCGACGCGCTGCGCGTTTACGCCGTCGGCGGCGCTCGCCTCGAGCGTTTGGCGGTGCAGTCCTTGCCAACCGATCGCCGGTGGCCGCGCGTCGTCACCGGCTGGTTGGCGCCGTTGCCGGGCGCGCGCCTGTGGCTCGTCACCAGCGCCGGCCACGCGCTACTGTGGGACGCGGCGCTGTCGCGCTTCGACGCGGCGCCGTCGGGCCTGGTGCCGTTGCGCGGCGCGCCCGACCCCGCCGCCGGCCGGGCGGTGACGTCGGCCGGCGGCCCGGCGACGCCGCTGGCGGCGCGCTGGCGCCTCGGCTCGCCGGTGCTGGCGCTGCCGCTCGTCACCATCGAGGACGCGCAGGTGCGCACCGGCTTGCCGGCCTTGGTGCGCGACGTGGTCGCGGTGCCGGGCCGCGCGCGCACCTGGCTCGCCGTCGACGAGAGCGGCCAGTTGGTGGCGCAGAGCGGCGACGCCGCCAGCGCGCCGCTCGCGGCCGAGCGCGTCGGCGATCGGCTGGTGGTGGCCGACCTCAACGCCGACGGCGAGCCCGAGCTGGTCACCAGCGCCTCGAGCGCGCCGGGCGAGCCCGATCACCTGGTGCTGCGGCGGCTGGCGCGCGACCTGTCGTCGTCGAGCGTGCTGTTTCGCAGCCAGCTCTCGGGCGGCTCGATCGTGGCCGCCGGCTCGGGGCGGCTCGAGCCGGGCGGGCGCCCGGAGGTGGTGTTGATCGAGGAGATCGGCGACGAGGCGTTGGCGTGGCGCCTGAGGTACACGCCGTGACGCCGACCTCCGCGCGCGCGCTCGTCGCGCTCTCGTGCTTGGCCGGCGGGCTCGCCGCCGGCACCGCACACGCGCGTCGGCTGCCGGCGCCCGGCGGCAAGCTGACGTTGGCGCTGCCGGTCGAGCTGGTCGGTCCGACGGCGGAGGCGCACGTCTACGCACCCATCCTCGAGAGCGTCACCGTCGACGGTGCCGCCGAGCGCTTGGCGCGCCCGACCTTGAAGGGCTTCCCGCGCTGGCGCTCGTCGGTCGTCACCGAGCTGACGTCGCAGGAGGGCGGCAAGATCTGGAAGGTCGGCGTGGAAGCGCAGCCGGTGCAGGTGGGCGACGCGCTGGCGCGCTGCCTGAGAGGCGACGGCACCGCCAGCTGGCCGGCCGACGTCCTGCGCGCGCGCGGCGTCACCGTCGACGTCACCGCGGCGCAAGGCGACGTCACGCTGCGCTTCTCGGCGCCAGTCGGCCCCGTGCCCGAGCTGCTCGCCGGCTGCGCGCTGCGCACGCCGCAAGCAGGACCGACCGGCTCGTACACGCTGGTCGGCCCCGGGCTGTTGCGTTGGCGCAACGGCGCCTTCGGGCCGCCTGCGCTGCTCGGGTCGATTGAGCTGGCGGCTCCCGGCGCGCGCGCGGACCTGGTGGCGGGCGGCGCCGACGTCAAAGGCGCGGGAACGCTGCTCGCGCCCTTCCCCGACGTCGTGCTCCTCTTGCAGAGCGCCGAGGCCAAGCGCGCCGACGTGCTCGGCCTCGACGACGCCGCGTTCGGCGCGCGCGGCTTCCGTCAGGCGCTGCGCGCCGACTTGCTGGCCGCCGCCTACGCTCAGGGCCGCGGCGCCGCTGCCGAGGGGCTGTTGCCGCCCGGCGTGGCGCCGGCGCGGCCGCTGCCCGAGCCACAGGGCCCCGAGCGGTTGGCGCCGCTGGCGCTCACCCGCTTGCCGCCCGACGCGCCGCGCGTGCTGCTCCTTCGCGAGGAGGGCGACGCGCTGGTCGACGGCGTGGTCGAGCGCTTGGCGGTGATCCTGCGAAACCGCGGCCGCCTCGCCGACATCGAGCGCGCCAGCGCCGCCGACGACGCCAAGGGCGGCCTCGAGCTCCTGCGCTGGCGCCCGCCAACGCGCGACCCTGCGCTCGCGCTCCTGTCGCTCGCGGGCAGGCGCAAGGACCTGGTGGGCGATCCCGCGGTGCAGCGCGCGCTCTCCGATCCGCAGCTCCTGTCGGCTTCGCAGGACGAGCGCGTCGCCGCCGCCCTCGGCCTCGAGCGCGCCTGGATGGACGCCGGGCTCGCCATCCCGCTGCTCACCGCCGATCGCTGGTACACGGTCGACCCCGACCTGCGCGGCGTGGTGCTGCGCGAAGACGGCGTGCCCTTGCTGTTCGACGCCTACTTCGCGGGGGGCCGCTGATGGCGTGGCGCGTGCTCATCCCGCCGTCGCTGCGCTTCCGGCTGATCGCGGCGCTGTTGCTCGCGGTGGCGCTGGCGGTCACCGCCGAGACCATCTCGCACATGGCCGAGGTCAGCTCGCGCCTCGAGCGCGACCTGGCGGCGCACGGCGACCGCGTGTCGGACGCGCTGCGCACCGAGCTCGAGCAGACGCTCGACACGCTCGACTTCGAGCTCGAGGCCGCCACCGGCCCGGTGGCGCGCACGCTGCTCGGCGGCCGCATCGAGGCGCGCTTCCTCGGCACCAAGGCGCGCCTGCAAGAGGGCGTGCTCGAGGTGCTCAAGGTGCTCGGGCCCGACGGCGCCATCCTGTCGTCGGGGCATTGGCCGGCGTCGTTCGGCGCGCTCGATCCGAACTTCGAGGGCTACCGGCCCGAGAAGGGCCAGAGCCTGCACGTCGTCGACGAGCCGACGCCCGAGGGGTCGTCGCCCGCCATCGAGCGCTGGGCCACCGGTCGCGCCGGCGCGCGCGAGGTGACCGTGGTGGCAGGTCGCTTCCTCGACGCCCCGCAGCTCGAGCGCATGCGCGGCCGCACCGGCGCCGACGTGCTCGCGCTCTGCCGCGTCGACGAGGCCGAGGCCGCCGAGTCGAGCCGCACCGCGGCGGCCCGCGCCTGTGTCTCCGTCGGTGCACCCGGGCTTCTCGGCCAACCGGGCTTCGACCCGGACGACCCGGCGATCGACGATCGCTTCCACCTGGTCGCTATCGACCTCGGCACTCACCACCTGTGGGTCGGCCTCGATCGCTCGACCATCGTCAAGGTGCGCACCGGCATCCTGCAGCGCGCGGTGTTCGTCGGCCTCGCCTCCATCGCCTTCGCCATGCTGCTCGGGACCCTGATCGCCACGCGGCTGACGCGGCCCATCGAGCAGCTCGCGCAGGGCGCCGCCAAGCTCGCGAGCGGCGACCTGAGCGCGCGCATCCCGGTCGACGCGCGGCGCGGCAACAGCGAGGTCGATCGGTTGGTCGACGCCTTCAACTCCATGGCCGCCGACCTCGAGCGCGGCCAGGGCCGGCTGTTGCAGGCCGAGCGCGTCGCCGCCTGGCAGGAGATCGCGCGCGGCCTGGCGCACGAGCTGAAGAACCCGCTCACGCCCATCCTCGGCGCCATGGACGTGGTGCGAAAAGCGCGCAAGCTCGACCGCCCCGACTTCGACGCCATCCTGGAGGAGCAGGCCACCGCCGTCGTGGAAGAGGTGATGCGCCTCAAGGAGCTGTCGGACGCGTTCGCGCGCTTCGCCCGCCTGCCCGAGAAGAAGGTCGAGCCGCTGCGCATGTCGGAGCTGGTCGATCACGCGGTGGCGCTCTACGCGAACACCGAGGGCCTGACGGTGGAGCGCGTCTACGAGGAGGGGCTGCCCGCGGTCGACGCCGACCGCACCCAGCTCGGCATCGTGGTCACGAACCTGATCAAGAACGCCGTGGAGGCCATGGACGGCAAGGGCACCTTGCGCCTGTTCCTGCGACGCGTCGGTGATCCGCCGAGCACGCTGGAGTTGGCGGTGGACGACAGCGGGCCGGGCATCGCCGCCGAGGTGCGCGAGCGGCTGTTCACGCCCTACGTCACCACCAAAGGAAGCCGCGGCACCGGCCTCGGCCTGGCGCTCGCGCACCGCATCGTGCACGACCATGAGGGCGTCATCGAGGCGGGCGACGCGCCCGGCGGGGGCGCTCGCTTCACCGTGCGCTTGCCGTTGGCCGCTGCGCGGGGCGCCGGCTCCTAACCAGCCGCGTGACGGTCACTCGTCGCTGTTGGTGGCCCACGCGACCGCCTGCTCGAGGCGCGCGATGCGCTCGCGCAGCCGATCGTTCTCGATCTCGAGATCGGCGGCGCGCGCCAAGGCGCGCGGGCGCACCTCGCCGGTCTCGACGAAACAGGCCACCTCGATGCGCGCCTGTACGTCGTTGGCGACGAACGCGAGCTCGACGCACGGCCGCGGCTCACGGTCGCACCGCACCACCACCGCCGGCAACTCGAGCTCGGCGCCGGTGCGCGGGTGCACCAGCACGACGGCGACCCGCTCACCGGCGGCACGCAGCTCGTTGGTGAACAGCACCGTCCTGCCCGCCGACAGGTCCCGGTCGGCGAAGCGCCACAGGCGCTCGACGGTGGACGGGCGCACGGCGAAGCACGCGCTTGGCGTCGGCGGCTCGGGCAGGGGTGCCAGCCATTCGCCCTCGCTGTTCCACGCCTCGGCGAGGTAGAGCAGCGGCACGTCCGTCGGCAACTGCTGCGGCGTGCCATCGACGAGGAAGCGCAGGCCGGCGCCGTCGCTGCCTTCGAGGCGCACCACCTCCGCTTGCCGCGCGTCGGCCTCGATAGCCTCGACGACGTTCACCACGCACAGCTTGCGGCCGATGGTGAGGCCGAGCGGCCCGCGCACCAACAGCCCGCTGCGCGAGATGTCACTGACGCGCCCCGTGCTCTGCACGTCGCCGTCGACCAGCACCGCGTGCAGGTCTGAGCGCTCCCGTGGGCTGCGATCGATCTGCCCCATGATGCCAATCCTCATTCGACCGCCGGCTCAGTCATCGGTAGGAGATCGGAGGCGAGCGGACGCGCACGGTACCTGCGTCACACGTTCGCGAGCGGCACGTCCTTGGGCAGCCGGACCTCGAGCGTGCAGCCGCCGCCCTCGCGATCCGCGGCCCGAGCGCTGCCGCCGTGCGCCTGCGCCAGCTCGCGCACCAACGCCAGGCCGAGGCCGGTGCCGACCACGTGCTCCTCGCCGGGGCGCTGCACGCGGTGGAAGCGGGCGAACACCTTCTCGCGCTCACCCGAGGGGATGCCCGGGCCGCGGTCGAGCACGCGCAGCACGGCCGTGTCGCCATCCTCGGCTACCTCGATGGTGATGGTGCGCTCCCCGCTCGCGGCGTACTTGACCGCGTTGTCGAGCAGGTTGACCACCACCTGCTCGATCGCCTGCCGATCGAAGCTCGCCTCGACGTCGCCGGCCCTGACCTCGATGGTGAAGCCCTTGGTCTGCAGGAAGGGCGCCTGCGCGGCTGCGATGGCGCGCACGGTGTCGCCGAGGTTGCCGCGCGAGGCGCGCAGCGGCCGCCGCCCCTCTTCCAGCCGGGTGGCCTCGAGCACGTTCTCCACCAGGTGCGACAGGCGCACGCTCTCCTGCACCATGTCGTCGTGGAATTTGTGCCGCTTCTCGTTGGATACCAGGCCGTCGCGCAACAGCTCCGCGTGCATGCGCAGCGTGGTCAGCGGGGTGCGCAGCTCGTGGCTCACCGCGGAGATGAACGAGCCGCGCTGCCGCGCGAGCTGGTCGGCGCGCCTGGCCGCCAGGTCGGTGACGACGGCGGCGGCCGCCACCACCACCAAGAGCACGAACCACAGGCCGATCTCGGTGGGCGGGATGCCGGCGACGGCGGCGAGCGCCTCGGGCGGGTAGCACAGCTCCGCGCCCTCGAGCACGTCGCTCGCGTTGGTGCGCAGCGCGCACTCGGCGCCGTGGCCAACCTTGACCACGGTGGGGCGCGTCGACGCCACCGTCTGCCGCTCCACCACCGACGGCAGCCAGCGGTCGAGCACCTGGCCGCGATCGAGCAGCACGCCCTGCACGCTGCGGCTGCCGCCCGACGACACCAGCCGATAGAGCACCAGCTCGTCGCCGAAGCCGTCGAAGACGAACGGTGTGTAGTCGACCACCGCGGCGTTGTCGCCCGCGTCCTTGTTCTTGGGGGCGTTGGAGCTGCGGGCCTGCTTGACCGGCGCGGTCGGTTGTGGGGCGACGACGCGCTTCTTCGAGTAGCCGCGCGTGCCGAGGCCCCACTCGACGTCGTTTCGGCTGGTATCCGGCAGCTTCTTCGGTCCGACGAACAGCTCGGCGGCCTTGTCGGGCTCGGTGGCGGCCTGCTGCAGCTCCTCGTAGACGCGGTTCTGCAACTGGTTTAGCGCCGCGATGCTCTGGTTGTCCGGCGCCTCGGGCTGCGGTGCGCCCGCGCTGTGCGCCTGCGCGCGCAACTCGGTGAAGGCGACGCCGCCCACGCGCTCGGCCAGCTCCTTGGCGCGCGGGTGGCGGCGCACGCGCGACTCGGGCTCATACGGTGTCTTGAGCACCCCGCCCGGATCGAGCTGGAAGTAGCCGACCACACGCGGGTCTTCCGGATCGCGCGCCAGCGGCGAGAGCGCCAGCGCGTCGCCGAGCGCCACCACGTCGGGCGGGCGGTAGACGTAGTTGTAGGTGTCGTAGGAGCGCGCGTCCTCACGTAGGCGCAGCTCCTCGAGCGAGCCGTCGACGACGCGGCGCACCACCTCGGCCGAGCGCGTCAACAGCGCCATGGCCTCGCGCTGCCGTCCCTCGGCCTCGCGACGCGCCGCCAACATCCAGCCCGCCGCCAACAACAAGGCGGGGGCGCCGACGCCGACGATCAACAACAGCGTGCCCTTGCGCATCCGTCACCTCGGGCCCGTGCCCGCCACGCCGCCAGCCCTCAACCAGCCAGCGGGCCCTCGAAGCGATAGCCGCGGCCGCGCACCGTGCCGATCCACTCGTCGCCGCCCGGCACCGCCTTCAGCTTGGCCCGCAACTGCTGCATGTGCACGTCGACGGTGCGTGTCTGGATGGTGCCGTCCCGGTAGCCCCAGACCTCGACCAACAGCTCGTCTCGACCCACCGGGCGGTGGGCGCGCGCCGCCAGAAACTCGAGGATCGAGCACTCGCGTGCGGTCAGCTTGACCTCGCCGTGCGGCGAGCGCACCACCAACTGGTCGAGGTCGATGAGCGCCTCGCCCACCGCGATGATCTTCTTCGGCTCACGCTCGCGCAGCTGCGCGCGGCGCATCAGCCCCTTCACGCGCGCCAAGAGCTCGTGGATGCCGAAGGGCTTGGCCACGTAGTCGTCGGCGCCCGCCTCGAGGCCCTTGACGATGTCGTCCTCGGCGCCCTTGGCGGTGAGCAGCAGCACCGGCGTGTGGTCGCCGCGCGAGCGCACGTGGGAGAGCACGCCGAGGCCGTCCATGCCCGGCAGCATGATGTCCAGCACGACCACGTCGAAGCCGCCGCCGGCCGCCTGCTCGAGCGCGGCCAGGCCGTCGCCGATCGCGATCACCTCGAAGCCCTGGCTCTGGAACAGCTCACACAGGCCCTCGCGGATGGGCGCTTCGTCCTCGACGAGGAGCACCCGCCCACCCTGCTTCTCCGAGGTCGTGTTGGTGGCGGCCACGGCCGAATCAGACGTCACGTCGCGCAGCATGGCAAGGGCCTCCTCGTCGTGAAAACGGCCGGGCGGCGTCGAGCGCGCGCGCCCGGCCGGCAGAGCAAACGGTCAATACGCGCTGCCCTTGTTGAGCGACCACGCCTTCTTCTTGGCGGCGCGCGTGCCGACGCCGCGCCAGCCGGCGCCGCCATCGTTGTTGTCCTTCTGGTAGCGCCCCATCTCGCCCTGCTCCTGCTTCAGCTCCTCGCTGCCGAGCGCCTGCGATTGCGCCTCGAGGCGCGCCTGCGCGGCCGTGAGCAGGCGGTTGCCGCCGTCCAGGTCATTGCTGTCGAACATCCGGTTCGCCTCCACCCACGCCTGCGCGGCGCGCCACTTCTCGACCTTGACGGCGACGTTCTGCACGGCGGAGCGCGCCACTTCATCGGCGTCGCCGGAGAACCCGGCCGCCAGGCGCGCCTCCACCGTCTCGCGCGCGCCGGTGGCGAGCGCGCTCGCGCTGGCGCGCACCGACAGCACGTCGCGCGCGTCGGTGCCGGCGTCGAGCGCCAGGCGCACCAGGATGTCGGTGACGCGGCCGCCGTAGACGTCGCCGGCGGCGACGGTGACGGCACCGGTCTTCGGGTCGGCGTGCGACGCGAAGCCGATGACCTCGACGATGCGCGTGCCCTTGGCCGGCGTCAGCTCGATGGTCGCTTCTTTGGCGACGATCGACGACAGGCTCGACAGCTCGGCCGTGAAGATGGCGGCGAGCTGCTCGGGGCGGTCGACGAAGTAGTAGTGGCCCCGGCCCTGGTCGGCGAGCGCAGCCATCAGATCCTCGTTGTAGTCCTGGCCGAGGCCGAGCGTGGTGGTGAGCACGCCGCGCCCGGCGAGCGCGGCCACGCGCTCGCGCAGGCCCGGCTCCTGGTTGGGACGGCCGTCGGAGAGCAACAGCAGGCGGTTGACCCGCGCGTCGTCGTAGCTGCGGCTCGCCGCCGCGCCGCCGACGTCGAGGCCGGCGATCATGTCGGTGCCGTGGCGCCCGAACAGCGCGCCGATGGCGCCCTTGAGTGCCGCCAGATCGGCGGCGCCGGCCGGCCCGACGGTGGCGCTGCCGTGGTCGACGGCGCCGTCGTCGAAGCTGACCACGCTGACACGGTCGCCCGGCGAGAGCGCGTCGATCGCGGCGGTGGCGGCGCGCTTGGCGTCCTCCATCTTCCGGCCCGCCATCGAGCCCGAGCGGTCGATCACCAGCGTCAGCGACATCGGCAGGCGCTTGGCGTTGGTGTCGGCGATGCCTTCGACGGCGACCCGCGCGAAGGCGTCACCGCCCGCGCGCGCCTGCACCGTGCGATCCAGGCCGGCCTCGACCCGAAACGACGTGGCCGTCGCGGTGGGCACGGGGGCCGGAGGGCGCCCGTCCGGCCCCGCCGCGTCCGGGCGCGACAGCCCGCCGGCAGGTCGCCCCAGAATGGCGCCCGCCGCGCCGATGAACCCGAGAATTGCGTAGGGGATGAGCGCCTTCATGCCACCTCCACGGCCAAGTGGCCGCCTTCCCAGGACAAACGGCCGGCGGCGGATCCGGGTGTAAGGGCTCGGCAAAGGACGACGTCGGGGGAGTTACAGGCCGGCCGGCGCGTGACATAAGCACGGACGATTGGCGAACCGTGACCGAGCTATGAGCTCGCGGTGACGTCCAAGCACTCGGGCCCCCGTAAGGTGTCCCTTAAAGGAGAAGCAACCATGCGTACCATCCTCATGTGCATGCTCGTGGCCAGCGGTCTCGCCTGCGCGTCGTCGAAGCCGGAAGAGAAGCCGGCCGAGCCGGCGGCGGCGCCTGCCGCCGAGCATCCCGCCCCCGCGGCGGATGCGGCTGCGCCGGCCCCCGCGGCCGACGCGGCGGCCCCGGCGCCCGCGACTCCCTGAGTTGCGGTCGTTCGGTGCGAACGCCCTCTCCCTCGTTCGCGGGGGAGGGGGCGTTTGTCTTTTTTGGGGTCTCCTGACGTTTCCGTGGGTCAGCATCCCTTGATCTTGTAGGGGCGGGGCTTGTCCCCGCCCGCCGCGTGGCCACAACTCGCTGACGATGCACACCGGTCTGCCCGCGCGACACTCGACGTCGCCGTCCGCCATGTGCTCGCGGTCCACCTGCGAGCACGCCTGACTCGCGTGGTGCGCGAACCTGCCCACTCGGGCGCGCCGACCTTCGATCCGGGTTGGCTGATGGCGGGCGGGGACAAGCCCCGCCCCTACAAGGAACCCATCGACGGCGCGCCTGTTCAGCGCCTCCTCGCCGACCCACGGAAACGTCGATTGAGCCCCATTTTAGACTGCGCTCAGCGGCGCACAGCGTCGAGCTCCTCGAGCGCGCGGCGTATCGCCTCGCGCCCTGCAAGGTAGAGCCCGTCCTCGGCCAGCAGCGCCGCGTCGATGAGCGAGAGGCGCGCCAGGTCGGCGTCGCCGAGCGCCGCGCGGCCGCGTGCCAGCGTGTGCCGCGTGGCCACCTGCACTACGACGTCGCCGGCACGGTCGGCCGCCGCCGCCGCGTCTTGCGCATGCGCGAGCGCACGATCGGTGCCGGCGTCGGGCAGCATGGCGAGCGTCGTCGACAGCGCGCTCTCCGCCCAGGGGTTGTCGCCGGCGCGCGCGCCGGCCGCCTTGATGGCGTCGCGCGCTTCCTCTGCCTTGCCGAGGCGCGCCAGCAGCGCAGCGCTGGCGAGCGGCGCGCTCCAGAGCGCCGCCTCCTCACCGGTGCCACCCTTGGGCGCGAGCGCGGCGGCGTCGGCATAGGAGGAGAGGGCCGCGTCGTTGGCGCCGCGCGCCTCGGCGGCACGGCCGACGTCGACGAGCGCCACCGCCGCCACGCTCGGCGCGCCGACGCCGTTGGCCATGGCCACCGCCGCCAACAGGGGCGACATGGCCGCATCGGTGTGACCCAGGCGCGCGAGCGCGTGCGCGCGCATGCGCAGCACACGCGCCAGGCCCGCAGACTTGTGCGTGCGCGGCACCACGGCGAGCACGGCGTCGGCCTGAGCGAGCGCCGCGGCGACGTCGCCGGTGAGCTGCGCGTCGAGCATGGTGGCGACTGCGTCGAGCAGCAGCGGGGCGTGCTCACCGTCGACCGGCACCTGGCCGCCGGCGATGGCCGCGCACAGCGCGGGCCCGAGCTCCAGCAGCGGTTCGAGCACGCCGAGCGTCGCGCAGCGGTGCAACGCGGCGAGCTGCTCGTCGACCGCCATGCCAGTCGGGCTGCTTCGTCGACGGTGGTAGGCGAGCTGATCGACCGCGGCCGGGTCGTCCGCCAGGTGCGCCTGCGCGCGCGCGGCGGCCGCGGCATGCAGCTCGATCAAGGCCTGCGGGCCGGCTCGCTGCGCGTCCTCGACGAGCGCGCGCTGCACCGTGGGGGACAACGGCACCGGCCGCCCGGCCAGGCGCGCGGGCACGAGCCAGAGCGCGGCCGCCTCGTCGACGGCGGCGAGCAGCGCTTCGCTCCCCTGGTGCTGGTCGTGCAGCGCGCCGCCCGCGACGGCCACGGCGGCGAGCTGGGCGCGGCTTTGCGGCGACAGTTTGTGGAGCAGCGCCTCGACGGTGGCGAAGCGCTTGCGCGCGCCGCGCGGGCCGACCACCCAGCGCGCGCCGTCCCACACCATGCCCTGATCCGCCGCGAGCAGACCTGCTGCGCAGAGCGCCGCGCGCGGATTGCCGGCCGCCTCGGCGCGCACCACCTCCGCCACGTCGGGCACGAGCGGGCCGCACGTCGCCGCGACCATCGCCAGCACGGCGTCGTCGGAAAGAGCGGTGACGCGCAGCGCGCGCGCGCCGGCGAGCGGCTGCGCGCCGTGCTTGGGGTTGCTGGCGGTCACCACCAGCGCGCGCTCGCCCTTCAGGCGCACGCACAGGCCGTCGAGTAGCGCGCGCGAGGCTCCGTCGAGCAGGTGCGCGTCGTCGATGAGCACGCCGAGGCCGTAGCGGCGGGCGGCGCCCAGAAACAAGCGCGCCAGCGAGGCCCGCAGCGCGGCTGCGCGCTGCCACAACGCGGTCGGCTCGGCGACCGGTTGCGCCATGAAAACGCCGAGGACGCGCCGACGCTCGACCTCACCGAGGCCAGACGCCAACAGGCCGGCCTCGACGGTGGGGAGGCCGACCGTGGTGCGCTCCTCGGACGCGATCTGCAGGAGCAGGGAGCGCACGAGCTGCACCACCACGTCGAGCGGCGGCGCCGCCGCGCGCAGCGACGCCGAGGCGCGCGCCGTCAGCATGCCCTTCCACCCGAGCAGCGAGGCGGCCTCGTTCAAGAGCGCGCTCTTGCCGGTGCCGGGAGCACCCGAGATCGCGACCACGCCGCCCGCGCCGCGGTCGGCCTCGACGGCGATGGCGGCAAGCTGATCGAGCAGCTCGCCGCGCCCGAGCAGCGCGGGCTCGGGTCGGCTCGAGGGGCCCCCCACGACCTCGCGCGCGTTGACCGAGCCGTCGACCGGGCGTCCACGCGCCAGCCGGCGCGTGGTCGGCACCTCGGTGCCCACCACCACGCCCGGTTCGTCGACGGACGCCGCCAGCGCCTCCGCGTCGTCGACGACGTGGCCGCTCCAGCCGAGCGCGCCGCGCGTCGCTCTGCCGTGGCAGACGGCCACGCGCGCCGCCGCGCCGACGGGCGCGAGCGCGCGCGCGGTGCCGAGCGCGAAGGCGAGCGCGCGATCGCCGCTCGAAGGCGTGCGGCCGTCGTCGTCGAAGCCGACCAGCGCGCGCCCACCGTCGAGCGCGACCATCCTGCCGCCGTGATCCTCGGCGAGCCCCCGCAACGCCGCTACGTGCTCCGGCGGGATGCGCCCCGACACGAGGCGCACGAACGCGAAGCTGCCCTCGCGCGGCGCGCCTGGTGCCGGTGTGCCGGTGCGCGGCAGCGGCGTGGCGGTGCGCGGCGGCGTTTCGATGGCGGCCGCCGGTTGCGTGGCGGTGCGTACCGGCACGGTTTCGAGCGTGGGCGCCGCCTCGGACACCTCCTGGATGTCGTCGGGCGGCAGCTCGGGCATCTCGAGTTGCCCGTCCTCGACCGTATCCTGCGGGTCGACGTCGGGCATCGGCACCGCCGCGGGCGAGGCGGGGCGACTCGGTGTCGACGTGGGCGGCGCGATCGCGGAGTGCGTCGAGCCCATGGCGGCGCCACAGGACGAGCAGAAACGGTTGGACGGCGGCTGCTCGTGGCCGCAGCGCTCGCATGCCTTGCGGTTCGCGGTCGGCTGCAGGCCGCTCGGCCCGGCGGTGAGCAGCCGGTTGAGATCGTCGGCGAGGCGTGCGCCGGCAACCTCCTCGACGTAGCGGCGCAGCTCGTCGGCTGGTCCGGGCAGGGCGTCGATGGCCGCGCGCAGCGCGTCCGCGACCTCGCCCATCGACGGGAAGCGCGCTGCGGGATCGCGCTGCACGAGGCGCAGCACCACTGCGTCCAGCTCCTTGGGCACCTCCGGCTGGAGCGACGATGGCGCCGCGATGTCACCGCCCAGGATCATCTTGAACAGCGCCGGGATGTCGTCGCTCTTGAACAGGCGGCGCTGCGCCAACAGCTCCCAGAACACCACGCCGAGCGACCACTGATCGTGACGCCCGTCGACCGGCTGGTTGCGCACCTGCTCGGGCGACATGTAGGGCACCTTGCCCTTGAGCTGGCCGTGTGCTGTCTTGCTCTGCTTGCGATCGGCGCGCGCCACCCCGAAGTCGAGCACCTTCACGTTGCCGTCGGGGCGCACCATAATGTTCGAGGGGCTGATGTCGCGGTGCACGACATTGAGCGGCGCGCCGCGCCCATCGAGCGCGCGGTGCGCGGCGTCGATGCCGAGCGCGGCCTGCCGGATGATCTCGGCCGACACCCGCGGCGGCAGCGGCTTGCCGGCGGCCTTGCCCGCGCGGCGAAGCTGGCTCAAGTCGAGGCCGTGGATGTGCTCCATGACCATCAAGTACTGGCCGTCGTGCTCGCCCACCTCGAAGAGACCGACCACGTTTGGGTGGTTGATGGCGCCGACGATGCGCGCCTCGTCGAGGAAGCTGGCGACCATCTCGGGGTCTTCCGAGAGCTGCGGCAAGAGCGTCTTCAGGATGACCAGCCGCTCGAAGCTGGCCAGGCCGCGCTGGCGCCCCAGGTAGATCTCGCCCATGCCGCCGGCGGCGAGCCGTC
Source organism: Deltaproteobacteria bacterium (assembly GCA_016177705.1). Lineage (GTDB taxonomy): Bacteria > Myxococcota > UBA727 > UBA727 > VGSZ01 > JACOUT01. The sequence continues at coordinate 211,184 of JACOUT010000020.1, read as the reverse complement.
GCACCACGTCGTACTTGCCGAAGATGCTCCCCGTGGTCACGCGGAGCCGAGTCTACCCGCGGTGCCGGGCGCGGCACAGCACGGCAGCGCGCTCACACGAGCGACGGTTGCCGCTGGTCGCGCTCGCCGGTGACGAGGTGCCGCCGCGCGCGCTCGTTGGGGAAGCTACTGAGCGTCCGCAGCACCACGTCGAGGTCGCGCTCGTTCTCGGGAAAATTGAGGTCGGCAGTATCGATGGTCAAGACCGGCGCGGCGTCGAAGGTGCGGAAGAAGCGGCCGTAGGCCTCCACCAGCGCTTCGAGATAGCCGCGGTCGATGTCCTTCTCGAAGGAGCGGCCGCGTCGCTCGATGCGCTCCAGGATCACCTCCATGGGCGCGTGCAGGTAGACCACCAGGTCGGGCGAGCGCACCTTGGAGGAGAGGGCGCGGAAGATCTGCTCGTAGAGCGACAGCTCGGAGGCGTTGAGCGTCAGCTCGGCGAAGATGCGGTCCTTGTCGAACAGGTAGTCCGACACCAGCGTGCGCGAGAACAGATCGGCTTGCACCAGCGCCTCCTGCTGCTTGAAGCGCGACAGCAGGAAGAACATCTGGGTCTTGAAGGCGTGCGCCACCTTGTCCCGATAGAACTCGGGCAAGAACGGGTTCTCCTCGACGACCTCGAGCACCGTGTGGCCCGACAGGTGTCGCGACAACAGGTGCGTCAGCGTGGTCTTACCCACGCCGATGCAGCCCTCGACCGTGACGTAGCGCAGGCGCTCGAGGGGCAACGCCGCGGGCGCGTCGCCCGCGTCGGCCGTGCTGCCGTTGGAGGGAGGAGCGACCGTCATGATCGGCGTGGCCTGGTATCGCACGCAGAGTAAGATCCAAAGGCATGTCGGAGTCCACCGATCGGGGCGAGCTCGACCCAGCGGATCCGGAGGCGACGGATCCCTCGGCGGCGCTGGTGCGCCGCGGCGACGTCGACGAGGCGACCGCGCTCGAGCCCTATCGCTTGCCCGTGCCAGGCCGCACCTGGCGCTCGGCCGCGCGCTTCGGCGTGCTGGTGGGCGGGTCGGCGGCCATCGGCATCGGCGTGGCGACCGGTGGGCTCACCATCGCGGGCGCGGCGCTGCTCGCGGTCACGCTCGCCACCGGCCAGGTGCTGGCCCAGACCTGGCGCCAGAACCGTCTCGGCCAAGCGGTGGTGGGCGGCATCGCCCAAGGTGACCTCGACATCGCGCTCGCCGCCGCCGAGAAGGCGCTGGTCGAGTCGCCCACCGGCGTGATGCGCACACTGGCCGCGTCCAACCTGGCGAGCGTCTTGATCCAGCGCGATCGCGTGGTCGAGGCCGCCGCCATCCTCGACAAGTACCCGCCCGGCATGCTGCACATGCCGCTCGCCAGCATCCTGTGGCTCAACAACCGCGCCTTCGCGCACCTGGCGCTGGTCGACGACGATCCCGCCGGGCTCGAAGCCGCCGGTCGGCTGCTCGCCGAGGCCGAGAAGCGCCTGGGCAAGGCGTCGGCGCGCGACCTCGGCGGCGCGCAGAACGCCAAGAAGCTCAAGAGCGCGCTCTCGGGCACGCGCGCCATCGAGCGCGTCATCGACAAGGATGGGCGCGCGGCGCTGCACCACCTGAAGGTCGCGGCCGAGATCGACGATGGCACGTCGACGCCCTACCGCACCGTCGAGCGCGAGCTGTGCCGCGCCGAGGCGCTCAGGCTGCTCGGGCGCGCCGACGAGGCGACGCTGGCGGTAGAGGGCCTGACCGCCACCCCGATGACGTCACGGCAGGAAGAACGCGCCGCGCGGCTACGCGGGCGCCTCGGCATCGGCTGATCGATCAGGGCGGGGGCGGCGTCGGCTCGTCCTTCTTGGTGTAGTCGCGCTCGAGCAGATACGTCGGCCAGCCGTCCTCTCCCTCTTTGAAGTCGGCCTTGGTGATCTCGACGATGATCGGATCCTGGCCGGCTGGCTTGATGACGATGCGGTGCGCGTCGTTGGTGTCGTAGCCGGTCAGCTTGATGTTGGTCTTGCCCTTGACCTTGCCGTCGACCGTGACCTCGGCGCCCGACGGGATGGTCTTGAGGATGAGCACGCCCGGCTCGGCCTTCTGCCCGGACACGGCGCGCTTGACCACCCTGGTGATGGAGTCGCCGAAGAAGGCGAACAGCACGATGAGCGCCACCGCGAACACGCCGGCGGCGATGAGGATGCTGCGACGACCGGCAGAGGGGTGCGCGCCCGTGGCCTTCATGAGCGCGAGCAGCTCAGCGTCGTCGCCGATCTGCGCCGCCCAGCCGACGCTCGAGTTCTGCGCCAGCACTTGCGTGCGATGGCCGTGCGACACGTCGTCGAGCGAGAGCTGCGGCAAGGGCGCGATGGGCTCGGTGGGCGCCTTGGACGGCTCGGCCAGCGAGATGACGAAGGAGTGGGACGCGTCGAGCGGCGCGGCCGGCGCGTGGGGCAGCGGCATCGGCTGCGTCTTTGGGCCCACGTCCTCCTTGGGCGGTACCGCGTTGGCTGGAACCGAGGCGGCTGCGCCGCCGACCGACGACGTCGATCGGCGCTCGGGCGCGGTGGGGCTCGAGCGCGCCACCTGGGGCAGGCCCGAGTTCGGCGCCGGCACGCCGCGCGGCAGCGCGGACGCATAGGGCGGCGCCGCGCTTGGCGGCGGACTCGCCTGCGCGCTCACCTGCGGACTGGACGGCGGCGCCGAGCGCATGCGCGCTGCTCCTTGCTCACTGCTGCCGTCGCCGCTCGAGTCGACCACCGGAGGCGCGGTGCGCGGCGCCGCCGGCCCGGGCGCCTCGTCGATGGCCTTGACCTCGCGCGCGAGGCCCGACGCGGTGACGGCGGTCCCGCTCCTGGCGATGACGGTGCGCAGCTCCTCCTCGAACTCGGCGGCGTTCTGGAACCGTTTGTCGATGTCCTGCGTCAGCGCCCTCATGATCACCGCGTCGACGTCCTTGGCGACGTGGCGCGCAATGGTGGAGGGCAGCGGGATGGGGCCGGCCTCGAAGACCGCGCGCATCTCGTTGACGTCCCAGACCGGGAACAGGCGACGCAGCGTCAGCAGCTCGTAGATCAGGATGCCGAGGCAGTAGATGTCCGAGCGCGCGTCGACGGAGTGGCCGTACATCTGCTCGGGCGACATGTAGCCGGGCGTGCCCTTGATGACGCCAGACGCCGTCTGGTGCCGCTTGGTGGAAGCGCGGGCGATGCCGAAGTCGAGGATCTTCACCTCGCCCGCGGGCGTGATGACGATGTTCCTCGGGTTGATGTCGCGGTGCACCAGGCCGAGCGGCCGCCCGTCGGGACCGGTGCGCGAGTGCGCGTAGGCGAGCCCCTTGGCGACGTCGGCGCCCACACCCAGGCAGTAGGGCCAGGGCAGCGGGTGGCGCTTGCTGTGCGCGTCCCGCAGCACGTCGAGCACCGTGCGGCCCTCGACGAATTCCATCGCGATGTAGTAGCTGCCCTCGAATTCGCCCAGCTCGTAGATGGGGACGATGTTGCCGTGCGAGAACGAGACCGCGATCTTGGCCTCGTCGATCAGCATCTGCACGAAGTTCGGGTTGCGCGCATACCGAGGGAGGATGCGCTTGACGACCATCTCCTTCTCGAAGCCCGAGGCGCCGAAGATCTTCGCGCGATAGACCTCGGCCATGCCGCCGACCGCGATCATCTGCGTCAGTAGGTACTTGCCGAACGGCGCCGGCAGGCGTTGCGAGGACCCCTCAGCCATCGAGCGGCAGACTAGCCGAAATCGCCGGCGCTCGCGCCGTCAAGCAAGGGTCACGGCCGCGGCGGCGGTGGCGTCCAGGGCTTGACCTCTTTCTTCGACATGCCGGGCGGCTCGGCCGGCTTATCGCCGGGCGTGGGCTCGATCGGGATCATCGAGATGTCGGGGATCTGCATGCAGAAGGTGCCCATCGCCTTGTGCAGCTCGTCGCGCGCGAGCACGAAGCTGTCGCCCTCGACGTGCAGCTTGTCGGTGACGGCGTCCCCGTCCTTCTTGCGGCACACGACCTCGATCCAGTGCCTCTTGACCTTGCCCTTCTTGGGCGCGCCGAAGGTGGCCTTGACTCGCCAGGGCGAGGCGTCGCGGCACGCTTCGTAGTGCTTGCGCTGCGTGTCCTGCGAGGCCGCCCCCTCGACGGTGGGGCCGAGCATGCGCTTCATGCTCTGCGCGGCCTTGAGCACGCCCTCGTAGAAGGCCGCTTGCGCGCCGACGCGCTTCTTGAGCGGCGCGACCACGCTCTCGGCTACTGCTTGTGCGTCGCTGATGCGAAAGCCGACGTCGCCCATGTCCTCGACCATGACGACGCACTTGGCGGGGTCACCGAGCGCGGCGTTGGTGGGGCCGATCGACTGCGCGGCGGCGGGCACCGACGCTGCAAGAAGCGTCAGCGCCAGCGCGCTACTCCAAGAAGGCCCGGGCACGGGCACGAGACTAGCCCGGGCAGATCTGGACGGACACCGTAGCGGCGCCGACCGCACCGCCGTTCACGGCCGCGTCGCAGGCGGCGCCGAACAGCTCGAGCGTGTTGGCGTCGACCAGATCCCAGCCGTTGCTGCGCGTCTGATCGCGGGTCACCGGGTTGCCGCCCACCGTCACCGTCAGATCGCTGTTGCCGACGTTCTGCGGCAGGTCGAAGCGGCAAGCGCCGACGCGGATCGCGATCTCCTCGAGCGCGCTGGCCAGCTCGGTGGTCGACGACGCGTCGTAGAACGAGGTGCCGCCCGCCTGCGCCGTACCGCCCGCCTGCGCCATGCCGTTCAAGACGTCGCGGAAGTTCTCGGCGCCCGGGATGCCGATGACGAACACCGGGTAGCCGGCGGCGTTGACCGAGGCGGCGGCGCCGATGGCGTTGCCGTCGTCGAGGCAGTTCTCGGGGAAGTTCGCGCAGTCCGACTGCAGCGGCGCCACGCAGCGGCAGGTGTCACCGTTCAAGGAGCCGTTGCAGTTGGGGCCGCCGTCGGTGGCCAGCACCACCGCGCGGTTGCCGCCGTTGGCGCCGAGGCCGTCGAGCGCCTGGCGCGCCTCGATCAGCGTGGTGGCGGTGGGCGTGCCGCCGCCCGGCTCGGTCAGGCCGAGCGTCGCCACGATCTGCACCGCGCTGTTGTCGTCGACGTTGACGCGCACGGCGCCTTCGCTGCACACGTTGGTGTCGGCGGTGCCGTTCGGGTAGAGCATCAGGCCGAACGAGACGTCGCCCGACAGGTTGGTGACGACGTCGCTGATGGTGTCGCGCGCCGCGTCCCACTTGGTGCCGGGGTAGCCGTCGGCGTCGTCCGCCATGGAGCCCGACTTGTCGACCACCAGCAGGATGCGCGGCGGCGTCACGCTGCCGGCGCTCAGATCGAAGTCCTCCGTGGTGCACTCGCCGGGCGGGGTGTCGACCGGGTCGGGCGGCGTCTCGCCGGTCGGGTTGCCGTCGTCGCCGTCGGGGATGCCGTCGCCGTCGTCGTCGGGGTCGAGCGGGTCAGGAATGCCGTCGCCGTCGCTGTCCGGGATGCCCGAGCCCGGTACGCCGCCGTCCTCGCACGGCTGGTAGCCGCCCTCGCCGCCGAGGAAGCAGTAGCCGTCGCAGTCGGCGTTCTCGTTGTCGACCACGGTCTGGCCGTTGTCGCAGCTCCCCGGACCGACCACGCCGTCGGGGATGCCGTTGCCGTCGTCGTCGTTGTCGACACCGTTGGGCAGGCCGTCGCCGTCGACGTCGCCCTGCGCGCCCTCCTGGTCTTCCTGGCCGCCGAGCGGCGTCTCGTCGATCAGCTCGCCCTCCTCGCCGCGGGTGGGCACGCCGTCGCCGTCGGGGTCGTCGTCGGCCGCGTTCGGCACGTCGTCGCCGTCCATGTCCTCGTCGAGGTTGTTGGGTACGCCGTCGCCGTCGATGTCGTCGTCGAGGTCGTTCGGGGTGCCGTCGCGATCGAGGTCGTTCTCGAAGGCGTCGACGTCCGGCGGTGGCGGCGCGCAGCCGTCGCAGCCGGCGAGCGTGGCGAGCGCAACTGCGAGACCAGCGACCGGAAGAAGACGGAGCATCGAGGACCTCCCACGCAAACCCACAGCGTCAACCCGCCTTGGCAGTGTGACCGATCGAGACCTGCCCCCCTATCCGCCGATCTTCGGAAGGTCTCTGTGGGGCCATGTAGGACACGGAGGGATGGTAGTGTGCCCGAGCCCCTCCGCACTCTGGGAGCCCCGCATCGTGGCGCTGACCGACCCGTCCACCACCCCCGCCGCGCCCGCCGGCGCTACCTCGCCGCCTGCGCCGCCGCCGCTGCATGCAGCCCCCCCCCTCACCGCCGCCCCGAGCGTGTTGGCCGGGCTGGATGATGTCGAGCTGGCGCGCCGCCTGCGCGAGCGGTCGGCGGCGCTGACCGCCGAGCTGCACAAGCGCATCGTCGGCCAGGAGCGGGTCATCGAGCTGCTGCTGATCTCGCTGTTCGCGCGCGGCCACGGGCTGTTCGTCGGCGTGCCCGGCCTCGCCAAGACGCTGTTGATCCAGACGCTGGCCGAGGGGCTCGGGCTCACCTTCAACCGCATCCAATTCACGCCCGACCTGATGCCGTCGGACATCACGGGCACCGACGTGCTCGAGGAGGACCGCACTACCGGGCGGCGCGCCTTCCGCTTCGTGCCCGGGCCGGTGTTCGCCAACGTGCTCTTGGCCGACGAGATCAACCGCACGCCGCCAAAGACGCAGGCGGCGCTGCTGCAGGCGATGCAGGAGCACAAGGTGACCGCGGGCGGGCGCACCTTCCCGTTGCCGCCGCCCTTCCTGGTGTTCGCCACGCAGAACCCGATCGAGCAAGAGGGCACCTACCCCTTGCCCGAGGCGCAGCTCGACCGCTTCATGTTCCTCATCGAGGTCGGCTACCCGAGCGAGGCCGAAGAGCGCGAGATCGTGCGCCAGACCACGGCTGGGCCGGTCGCGCCCGTCGCGCCCGTGCTGACGCAAGAAGAGGTGCTGGTGTTCTCGGAGCTGGTGCGCCGCGTGCCGGTGCCCGACCACGTGATCGGCTACGCCGTCAAGCTGGCGCGCGCCACGCGCAGCGAGGGTGGGCCGCGCACCGGCAAGCCCGCGCGCGACGACGAGCAGCGCTTCGCGCGCCAGCTCTCCTGGGGTGCCGGTCCCCGCGCCTCGCAGTACCTGGTGCTGGCGGCCAAGGCGCGCGCCGTGTTGCAGGGCCGCTTCGCGGCGTCGATCGACGACGTCAAGGACGTCGCCGTGCCGGTGTTGGCGCACCGCGTGGTCGTGACCTTCCAGGCGCAGGCGAGCGGCGCACGCGCGGCCGACATCGTGGCCGAGCTGCTGGCGCACGTGAAGGCCGACGAGGCCGCCGGATGAACGACGACGCTCTTGCCGCTCCTGCCGCAGCAGGCGCGGCGGAGCTGCTGCCCGCCGCCGTCGTGCACGGCATCGCCCCGCTCGAGCTGCGCGCGCGCGTGGTGGCCGACGGGGTGCTGGCGGGCGGCCACCGCTCGCGCCGCTTCGGCTCGTCCTCCGAGTTCGCCGAGCACAAGCTGTACGCGCCCGGCGACGACCTGCGCCGCCTGGACTGGCGCGCATTTGCGCGCCTCGACCGCTACTTCGTGCGCCGCCACCTCGACGAGACCACCATCGAGGTCGCGCTCGTCGTCGACACCTCGGCGTCGATGGCCTACGCGGGCGGCGCGCGCGGGCGCTACTCGGTGTCCAAGCTCGAGGTCGCCAAGACCTACGCCGCTGCGCTCGCCTGGCTGGCGGTGCACCACGGCGACGCGGTCGGCGTCTCGCTGTTCGCGGGCGGCGAGCGCGAGCAGCTCGCGCCACGGGCGCGCCGCGACCAGCTGGCGCCGCTGCTCGAGCTGCTGGCGCGCACCGAGGCGAGCGGTACTACCGCCCTCGAGGAGGCGCTCGAGGCGGTCGCCGAGCGGCTGACGAGGCGCGCGCTCGTCGTCGTCATCTCCGACCTGTTCGACTGCGGCGCCGACGAGGGCTTCAGCGCGCTCGAGCCGCTCGGCGTGCTGCGGCGCATGGGCTGCGACGCCCTCGTGCTGCACACGCTCGATCGCGACGAGCTGGAGCTGCCGTTCGACGGCGTGGTGCGCTTCGAGGACCTGGAGGGCGATCGGGTGGTGCAGGTGGAGGCGCCGCTGGTGCGCGACAGCTACCTCGAGGAGCTGCGGGCCTTCCTCGACGGCGCGCGCGACGCCGCCGAGCGGCGCGACGTGCGCTGGCAGTTGGCGCCAACCGACGCGCCGCCGGTGCGCGTGCTGGCCGAGGCGCTCACGGGCGCCGCGCTGCTGCGAGGGGGGACCTAGGCGTGGGCTCGCTGGTGCTGCTCGACGGGGCGCTGCTCTTTGGCCTGGTGGCCGCGACGGTGCCCTTCATCGTGCACCTGATCTCGAAGCGCCGCGCGCGGCGCGTGCGCTTCGGCGCGATGGAGCTGTTGCTCAAGAGCCAACGGCGCACCGCGCGCAGCATCCGCCTGCGCCAGCTGCTGTTGCTGCTGCTGCGCACGCTGCTGGTCGCCGCGCTCGCGCTCGCGTTGACGCGCCCCGTGCTGCGCGCCGAGCAGGCCGCGAGCCCGACCGGCGCGCCGCTGGTGGTCGTGTTCGCGCTCGACGTCAGCGCCTCGATGCTGACCATCCTCGACGGCAAGAGCCTGTTCCAGCGCGCGCGCGCCGCGGCGCTCGAGCGCGCACGCGCCGAGGTCGCCGACGTGCGCATCGGCGCCGTCGCCTGCGACGCCGTGCCGCGCGATCTGGCGGCGCCCTCGTTCGACCGCGCAGGCCTGCTCGCCGCGCTCGACACGCTCGCCGCCGGCCACGGCTACGCCGACCTGGCGGCCTGCGCCGCGCGCGCCGCCGGCCTGGCGCGCACCGTCGAGGGCGTCGGTGAGCGGCGCGTGGTGGTGCTCTCCGACCTCGCCGCCCATGGGCTCACCGGCGGCGCCGCCGCGGTCGACGCGGCCGGCGTCACCCTCGAGTGGACGCGCGTGATCGACGAGGAGCCGCCACCGAACCACGCGCTGCTCGACGTGCAGGTGCGCCGCACCACCGGACGATCCGGCGACGCGCTCGAGGTGCAGTTCGCGGCACAGCGCTGGCTCGGGCCTGCCATCGACGTCGCCGCCGATCTGGTGGTCGGTGGCAGGCGCGCCGCGCGCCTGGTGCTGCCGCTCGCGCAGGGACGCGCGGTCGAGCGCGTGTTCCACCACGCGTTGGCCGGCGGCGACGTCGAGCCGGCGGCGCCGGCCGGCGGCGCGCGCGTCGCGGTCGCGCTCGAGCACGACGCGTTCCCCTTGGACGATCAGGTGGAGCTGCCCTTCGAGGTGCCGCTGCCGCTCAAGGTGGTGGTGGTCGACGGCGCGCCCCAGGCGCTGCCGTTCAAGGACGAGGTCTTCTACCTGGAGAACGCGCTGCGCGGCGCCGATGGTGGGCCGAGCGGGCTGTCGCTCGAGGTCATCGGGCCCGACCAGGTGCGCGCCTCGAGCTTCGCGGGCGCGCGCGTGGTGGTGCTCGCCAACGTCGCGCGTCTCGACGACGCGGCGGCGGCGGCGCTGGTCGAGCACACCAAGGCCGGCGGCGGCGTGCTGCTCACGGTCGGCGACCAGGTCGACGTCGAGTGGACCAACCGCGCCCTCGCCGAGCTGTTGTACGCGCCGCTGCGCGGCAGCAAGGGGCAGGCGCTGCTCGACGACGCCAGCGTGGCCGACGTGCTCACGCTGACGCGCTTTCGCACCGAGCACCCGATCCTGCGGCGCCTGGCACAAGGCGACGAGCTGCCCGGCCTCGGCCGCGTGCGCACGCACACGTTCATGCTGCTCGAGCCGGGCGGCACGCCCAGCGGTGACGTCTTGGTGCGCTTCTCCAATGGCGCGCCCGCGCTGGTCGAGCGCGACGTCGGCGACGGGCATGCGGCGGTGCTGCTGACCTCGGTCGATCGCGATTGGAGCGACCTGGCCATCCGCCCCGGCTTCTTGCCGCTGGTGCGCCAGACCATCCGCTACCTCGGCGGCGCGCTCGACGACGGCGCGCCGCGCCTGCTGCACGTCGGCGAGGCAAAGACGCTGTCGGTGCCGCGCGGCGCCGAGGAGCTGTTGGTGCGCGCGCCGAGCGGCGCCGAGACCACGCTGCCGGCGGCCGGCGCGTCCAGCCTGACCTTCAACGGCACGAGCGAGGTCGGCCTGTACTCGGTGCGCTCGCGCGTCGCCGGTGGCGAGGCGCGCGAGCTCGGCGCCGAGCGCTTCACCGTGCTGCTCGACCCGCGCGAGAGCGACCCGACGCCCGCCAACGCCGACGCGCTGACCCGGGCGACGCCCGCGGGCGCCAAGAGCCGCGCGCCGGGCGCCCGCGACGACGACGTGCAGCTCTGGCCCTCCCTGTTCCTGCTGGCGGCCCTGCTGGTGCTGGTCGAGACCGGCCTGGTCCGCCGCGGTGCGTGATGCGGGCGCGTGACGCCGCAGTACCGATCGCGATCGCCGCCTGCGTCGCGTTCGCGTCGCCGCTGCACAGCCCGCTGAACAACCCGAACGAGGGCGTGCGCGTCTTCGCCGCCAAGGCGCTGGTGGAGCAGGGCACGCTGGCCATCGACGGCGTGGTGGCGCAGTGGGGCTACATCGACGACAAGGCGAAACACGGCGGGCACCTCTACTCGTCGAAGGCGCCCCTGGTCAGCTTGCTCGCCGCCGCCGGCTACGCCGTAATCCACCCGATCTCGGGAGACCTGGCGCGCGAGCCGCTGACCCGCGTGGCGCGCCTGTTCGGCGACGCGCTGCCCAGCCTGCTGATCGCGCTGGTGGTGTGGCTCGGTCTGCGCCGCCGGCTCGCCGACCAGGTGATCGCCGACGTGAGCCTGGTCGGCATGGTGCTCGGCACCGGGGTGCTCGCGTCGATCAACGTGCTGTCGGGCCACGCCCTGGCCGCGCTCGTGCCCGCGGCGGTGCTGTTGTGGGCGCGCGGCGCTCCCGAGGAGCCGTCGCGCGCGCGCCGCCGTCGGCTCGCCGGCCTCGGCCTCTTGCTGGCAGCCGCGGTTGGCGCCGAGTACCCCGCGGTGCTGATGTCGTTGCCGCTCGCGGTGTTGCTGGTGGCCACCGATCGACGGCGCGACACTTTGCTCTGGCTCGCGCTCGGCGCGCTGCCGGTGGTGCTCCTCGTCGGCGCCGCGCATACCGCCATGTTTGGTGCCCCCTGGCGCACCGGCTACAGCTTCCTCGAGAACCGCCAGTACCAGGAGGTGGTGGCGGGCACGCTGTTCGGCATCGGCGCGCCCGTGCCTGCGGTCTTGCGCAGCGCGCTGCTGTCGCCGGCCGTCGGGCTCTGGTTCTTCTCGCCCCTCCTCGCCGTCGGTGCGCTGGCGGCGGCCATCGGCCTTCGAGGTCGCGAGGCCAAGGACGGGCCGCGCGCGGAGGCCGTCGCCGTCGTGGTGGCGAGCGCGCTCTTGTTGCTGTTCATCGCTGGCTTTCGCGGCTGGCGCGGCGGCTGGAGCGTCGGCCCGCGCTACGTCAGCGAGCTTGTCGGCTTGTGGGTCGTGCCGGCGGCGGTCGCCTTCGATCGAATCGCGCTGAGCAAGCCGATGCTTGCCCGCACCGTGCTCGCGGCGCTGGTCGCGATCGGCCTGTTGCACGCGGGCGTCGCCGGCATGTTCTTCCCGCACCTGAGCGACGTGTTCGCCAACCCCGTCCCGGAGATGATGGTGCCGCTCGTGGCGCGCGGCTTTTCGCCCTCGTCGCTGCCGCTGTGGCTCGGCGCGCCGCCCGCGCTCGCCTGTGCCGCCTGCCTGCTCGTGCTGGTGCTGCCGCTGGTGCTCGCCGTCGCCGCGGGAGGGCGGCGCTGCGCGGTGGGCGGGTGCGCCGCGATCACGGCGTCCATCGTGTTCGCCGTCGTGCTCGACCCGCTGCTCGGCGCAACCCAGGGCGACGCCGGCGCGCTCGAGGCGCGGCGCATGATGGACAACTGGCGGCCGGAGGCGGGCAACCCGGTGCTCGCGGCCGACCCCGCGCGCTCGCCGCGCACCCTGCTGGCGATCGATCGCGCGCGCGACGCGCTGCCCGCGCTGCTGCGCGACGGCTGCGCAACCGTCGGGCCGCCGGTGGCACGGCTCGACGTGGGTGAGCCGCTGGCGAGCGCGGTGAGCGCCGCCGCGCCGGGCTCACTGCTCGTCGTCGGCGACCACGACGCGCTCGCGCTCGCCGACCTGGTCGGCGCTGCGCCGGTCGTCGTGCTGCGCGCCGACCTGGAGCGCTGGCGCGGCCCGCTCCCCTGCGCCGGGCCGGTCAACGTGCTGCTGCACGAGCGCGAGCCGACACCGCGCGCGTTCGCCGCGCGCGAGCCGCTCGAGCGACGCCCGCTCGGCGACGGCTGGCAGCTCGCGTCGTTCGCCCGCTGACCTCGTCCGCGTCAGCGATACCCGGCGAGGGTTTGGCGCTAGAGTTTCGCGCGTGCTGCTGCTGCTGGTCGTCGCGATCGCGCTCGTGCACCTCGCGGTGCGCGCGCTGTTCGCGCGCTGCGGTGAGACGCGCGGCGCGCTCGCCTGGGCGACGACGCTCGCCGTGCTCGCCGTGCTCCCCGAGCTGCTCGGCCGCCCCTTCGAAAGCATCGCCGTCGGCCTGGCAGCGACCGCGCTCGTGTGCGCGGCGCCCGCGGCGTGGTGGTGGCACGACGCGCGGCCGAATTTGGCGTGGCCGCAGGCGCTGCCGCACTTCGCCGCCGGCAGAAACGCCGAGCGTGTCGCCGCCGCCGCGCTCGTCCTGCTCGGCACCTGGGTCGCGCTCGGCACCTTCCTGTGGGACGAAGGCACGACCCACTTCGGGCTCGCCGCCAGCATGGCGCGCGGCGTGCTGCCCCCCGAGCACCCGCTCTTCCCGGGCGAGCCGTTCGCCTACCACTACGGCTACGACGTGCTGGTGGCGCTCTTGGTGCGCGCCACGCCGCTGCCGCTCGCCTGGTGCTGTGACGTCGTCACCGTGGCCTGCCTGCTGGTGCTCGCCGCCGCGCTCGCCGAGGCGGGCCGCGCGCTCGCCGGCGCGCATGGTGCCTGGCTTGCAGTGGTCGCCGTGCCGCTCGGCTACGGCCCCGCGGCCGCGCTCTTGGCCGACGGCTGGGGCACGGCGCTGCCGGGCGTCTCGCTGCTGCCTGGCGCGTGGGTGAGCGCCCAAAAGCTGCCGCCGCCGGTGATCTCGAGCTTCTTTCAGCACCCCCAAGGGCTCGGCATGCCGGTGGCGCTCGCGGCGCTGTTGCTCGCCGCCGCGCCCGCAGCCGATGAACGAAGCGCGCGCGTGCGCTGGCTCGGCGCGTCCGCGCTGCTCGCGCTCTTGGCCCCCGTGCAGACCGTGTTCTTCCTGCTCACCGGCCTCGCGCTCGGCGTCATGGTGGCGGTGCTCGCGTGGCGCGACCGGCGCGCGCGCGCGCTGTGGCGCCTGCTGCCGCTCGCCGTCGGCGCCGCCGCCGGCGTCGCGCTGGCGCCGTTGTTGCGCAGCGCCGGCGGCGACGCCCTCGTCGCCGGCGGCTACTTCGGCGACGCGCTCGCGCCGCGCGCGCTGCGCCACCTGCTGCTGTTTGGCGGCAGCTTGCTGGCCGCGCCGCTGGCGCTCACACGTCTGCGCGCCGATGCCGGCTCGCTCCGGGCCGGCCTGATCGCCGCCGCGGTGGCGGGGTTCCTCGTCGCCAACATGGTCAGCTATGGGCGAAGCTGGGACGTGGTGAAGTTCTTCGCCGTCGGCTCGTTCTTCGGCAACCTGCTGCTCGCCGACCTGCTGGCCAGTGCGTTTGACCGCCGCGCTCCGTGGCGCGCGCTGGCGCTCACCGCGCTGGTGCTCTCGACGTGGTCGGGCGCGTTCTGGCTGTTGCGCCACGGGCCGCTCAACGGCGTGGTAGCGGCGCGCTACACCGAGCGCGGCCCCGACGCGATCGGCGTGGCGCTCGCCGGCGCCTTTGGCGACGTCATGCCGGCGCGCGCGCGCGTGCTCACCAGCCACACCGACGTCCACCAGGCCGGTCTCCTCGTCGAGGGCGCCGACTGGCGGCGCGGCGGCGAGGGCTACCGCCTCGATCGGCAGGCGCAGGATCACGCGCGCGCTCTTGCGGAGCGCGCGCTGCGGTCGCGGCGCCGTGACGATCTGCTTGCGACCGGCGCCGACTTTTTGCTCGTGCGCGGCGCGCCCGCCGCCGACGCGCCGGTGACGCGGCTCGGCGACGTGGCGGGCTTCACGCTCTACCGCATCGAGCGTGGCCGATGACCAGGTGGCGCCTGCATGCGGCGGGCTTGGTGGTGTTCTTCCTGGCGCTCGCGCTGCGCGTCGCGCTGTTGCCGACGGCGCGCTTTGGCGGCGACGAGGCGCTGTTCTTCAACATCGGCATGGACATCGTCGAGCTCAAGCACTGGCCGCTGCTCGGCACCCAGATCACGGACGGCGCCGGCCGGCTGCCCGGGCCCACCTTTCTCTACCTGATGGCGCTGCCGCTGCTGGTCCATCGCGGCCCCGAGGCACAGTTCCTTTTCGTCGAGGTGCTCGGCGCCATCACCGCCACCCTGTTCTGGCACGCCATGCGCCGCCCCTTCGGCGAACGCGGCGCGCTGTACGCCGGCGTGCTGTTCGCGCTCTCGCCCTGGACCGCGCTCTACGCAGATCGCACCTGGAACCCGAACGTGCTGCCGTTCGTCGTCACGTTGGCGCTGCTGGCGGCGCTGCGCGTGCGCGAGCGGCCCGAGTCGCGCTGGCTGGTCGCGTTGTTGCCGCTCGTCGCGGTCATGGCGCACCTGCACATGTCGGCGCCGGTGGCGTGGGCCGCGCTCCTCGTCGTGGCGTGGCCGAGCGTGCGGCGCTGGCCGCGTCGCCACCTGGTGATCGGCCTGGCGCTGTGCGCGCTGCTCTACCTGCCGTTGATCGGGCACGAGCTCGCCACCGGCTTCGGCAACACCAAGAACATCCTGGCCGAGACCGTGGGTGCCAAGGAGCGCCACCCGTGGAGCTTCTTGTGGATCCCGGTGTACGCGCTGCGATTCCTCACGCTCGACGTCACCTACCACGAGCTGACCGGCTACTGGGGCGGCCCCAACGAGCTGGCGTGCCTCAAGGCCGCGCTGGTCGGCTCGCCGCCGCGACCGTTCCATCCGCTGCGCGCGCTGGCGCTCGGCGCATCGATCGCGTTGGCGCTGACCGCGATCGTGAGCGCGCTGCGCCAGCGTAACGACGACGCAGCGCCCGGCGCGGCGCGAGCGCCGCTGTCGTGGGCCTTCGCCGCCGGGCTCGTCGCCAACCTGCTCTTGCTCGGCGCGGCGGGCAAGCAGGTGTTTGGTCACTACGTGAACAACCTGCTGCCCTTCGTCTTCTGGGTCTACGCCGCGTGGGGCGCGCGCGCGCTGGCGCGGCCGCGCAGCGTCGGCGGTGTGGCGGCGCTCGCGCTCGGCGCCATCTTCTGCCTCGGTGGCGTCGAGGCCACGCTGGCGGTGTCGCGCCGCGTGGACGGGCGCATCGGCCTGGCGGTGCACCGGCGCACGCTCGAGCAGATCCGCGCCGACGGCGAGGCCGAGGGTGCCCCGTCGTCGTCGGTGCGCCTGGACTTCGGCTACCGCTCGAACCTGTACGACTGGCACTCGTACGCGACGCGCGCCATGCGCTTCCCCATCCACTTCGACAAGGGCGCGCCGCGCCGCTACCTGCTGCTCGAGCGCGGCCGGCCCGCGCCCGCGGGCGCCATCGCGGGCCCCCTCGACGTTGGCTACGCGGATCTCTATCGCCTGCGCTGAGGGATGAAGGACCACCGAGACCGCATGCGCGAGCACCACGCCGTCATCGTCATCCCCTGCTTCAACGAGGCGGCGCGCCTCGACGACGAGGCGCTGTTGACGCTGCTCGCCCCCGAAGGGGTCGAGCTGTTGCTGGTCGACGACGGCTCCACCGACGACACGCGCGCGCGTCTCCACGCGCTGGCGGCGCGGGCGCCCAAGCGCATCGGCGTGCTCGAGCTCGAGAGCAATGGCGGCAAAGGCGAGGCGGTGCGGCGCGGGCTCGAGGCTGCGCTGCTCGACGGCGCGCTGCGCGTCGGCTACCTCGACGCCGACCTGTCGACGCCCACGGCCGAGATGCTGCGCATCCTGCATGTGCTCGAGGAGCGCCCCGACGTCGACGTGGTGCTGGGCTCGCGCGTACGCCTGCTCGGCCGGCGCATCGAGCGCCGCGCGCTGCGCCACTACCTGGGGCGCGCCTTCGCCACCGCGGCGTCGCTCTCGCTCGGCCTGCCGGTCTATGACACTCAGTGCGGCGCCAAGGCGTTTCGCCGCACGCCGGCCTTGCTGTCTGCGCTGCGCGCGCCCTTCGCGTCGCGCTGGGTGTTCGACGTCGAGTTGCTGCGCCGCCTGCTCGACGGCGACGACGACGTCCCCGGCCTGCCCCCCCAGGCGTTCGTCGAGCTGCCGCTCAAGGAGTGGCGCGAGGTCCACGGCGGCAACCTCGGGCCGATCGCCATGGCGAAGGCGGGCGTCGATCTGGCGCTGCTGACCGTCAGGGAAAGAGCCAGAGGCACGCGGCTCGGCCACGCGCGTCGGCGCTCGTGATCTCGATGCGCACGCTCGCCTGCGCCGCCGGCTGGGCGGGCAGGGCGCGTACCCGCGAGGTCGACTCGAAGCGATCGTCGACGGTGAGCGAGACCTCGTCGGTGCCGTCGACAGCGAAGCGGGCCGTGACCTGTTCGCCCTTGGTGAAGCGCGCCTGATCGGTGAGGCCGACGCCGACGGTGCGCGGCGGCGGCGCCAGCACGCCCTGCAGCACGAGGGGCGCGCCCGCCGGCTTGGTGCGCACGCGCAAGCAGCGCCGCTCCATGTTGAAGACGCGCTCGTTGACGAGCGCGACCTCGACGCCTGGTGAGCCGGCCGACAGCGCCGCGTGCGCGCGCTCGAGATAGCCGTCGCCGCGCGCGGGCATGCCGCGCAGATGCGCGCGCTGCCGCTCAGCCCAGTCGAGCGTGCGCGCGCGCAGCGCGTCGGCGACCTCGGGGAACGCAGTGGCGACGTTGCTGCGCTCGCCCGGATCGCGCGCCAGGTCGAAGAGCTGCTCTGCGCCCGACCTCGGTGAGCGCAAGTATTTCCAGTCGCCGTCGACCATGCCGAGCAAGGCGTCGGGGTACCAGGTGCCGAGCGGCACCGGCCGCGCCACGAAGCGCTCGTCGACCAGCGACTGGCCCTGCAAGCCGTTCGGTAGCGCCACCCCGAGGAGCGAGAAGATGGTCGGCGCCAGGTCGGGGTGCGAGCCCGGGCGCTCCGACACCATCGCCTGCGGGAACAGCCGCGGGCTGTAGAACACCAGCGGCGCGCGCACGTTCTCTTCGTAGAGGAAGCCGCCGTGCAGCGTGTTGCGGGGGTGTTCGTCGAAGGCCTCGCCGTGATCGCCGACGAAGACGAACAGCGTGTCGTCCTCGATCTCACGCGCGCGGTAGCCCTCGACGACGCGCCCGAACAGCTCGTCGGTGTAGTGCACGCCGTTTTGGTAGCGCTCGCGCAGCGTGCGTTTGCCGAACGGCTCGGGCACGCCCGGCGGCAGGAAGTACTCGTAGTGCGGCAGCAGCGGGATGTAGACGGCGAGCGACGGGCGCGACGGGTCCTCGCGCTGTGACAGCCAGGCGAGGCCGTGCTCGACGATGGCGGCGTCGTCGATGCCCCAGCCGTTGGTGAACCAGCGCTCGCGGTCGGGCGCGCTCTCGCCGTCCATCAGCACCTGGAAGCCACGCTCGGACAACAGCGCCAGCTTGTCGGTGAAGGCGAAGTAGCCGCCGTGAAACAGCGCGGCGTCGTAGCCGGCGGCCGTCAGCGTCTCGGGCAGCGACGGGCAGGCGATGCGCGGCAGCGCGCGCGTCTCGAACTGCGCCTCGGGCAGCGGAAAGAGGCCGCACAGCACCGAGAAGATCGCCTTGGCGCTGACCGGGCTGTTGGCGCGGTAGTCGGTGAACGTCAGCGTGTGCTCGCGCAGCGACTCGAGCACCGGCGTGACGCGCGCATCGCCGCCCGTGAGCGAGACGAAGCGCGCGGCCGTGCTCTCGGCGAGCCACAGCACCACGTGGCGCGGGCGCCCGTGCTCGGCGCGCACCGGTACCGGCGCGGTCGCGCGCGCCGGCGGCGAGGCGCTCGGAGCGTCCCACGGCGCGCGCGCCCCGCGGGTGCGCTCCGGCAAAGTGCCGGCCACCAGCGTGGCCACGGCGTTTCGCTCCAGGCCGAACGCGGCCAAGCGCCCGTCGTCGAGCGCGTGTGCCGTCAGGCCGACCGTGAGGAGCGCGCCGACCACGACGCCCGCGCCACGGCGGCGCGTCGACGCGGCCAGGGCGCGGTGCGCCGCCAGTCCACTGGCGGCCGCGAGCAGCGCGGCGCCCGCCGTCGCGAGCAGCGGCGTGGGGGCCAAGAGCGCGACGTCCGCGTCCTTCGCGTACGCGAGCATGGCCGGCGTGAGCGGCGAGCTGTAGGCCCACACCAGGTAGACGTTGAGCACGGCATAGAGCGCGAGCGCTCCGGCGAGCGTGGTGACGACGACCCTGGTGACCCGGTGGCGTCGCGCCAGGTGCGCGGCGAGCGCGAGCGCGAGCACCAGCGCCGCGTCCATGGCGAAGCCGCAGCAGAAGGCGGCAAGCGCGCGTAGCGGGGCGCTGCCGACGACGGCACCGAGGGCGACCAGCTTGGCGGCGAGGAAGCCGGCGGCGGCGATCAGCGGAGCAGGGGAGCGGGGCTCGGCGTCCTGTCCCATCGGGCTGTCCCGTCGGCCGGCCCGGTCGATCAGCGGGCGCGGAAGATCACGCGACCCTTGCTCAAGTCGTAGGGCGACAGCGCGACGCGCACCTTGTCGCCGAGCACGATGCGGATGGTGAACTTGCGCATCTTGCCGGAGGTATAGGCGAGCACCTCGTGACCGTTCTCGAGCTGCACGCGAAACATGCCGCCCTGCAGCACCTCTTTGACGGTGCCGTCGACTTCAATCTGATCTTCGCGAGACAATCCAACTCCGGGGACGAGGGGCAACCCAAGCGGCGAACGGCCGCCGGCGCGGACCATACCCGCGGCCCTCCGCGGGTCAACCGGGCTGCCCGGCGCGGCGCTTCACGTCGGCCGGACCCCCGTTTCCAGCTTCGGTCGCGCGTGGCACGACGCCGTCATGAAACGCTCGTCGCCACTCGGCTTGCCTGTCGTCCTCGCGCTCTGCTGCGCGCCCGCCGCGACGGCCGCGCCCTTCGGCGTGCGCCTCACGCATTTCGCCGACCCGGCGACCAGCATGGGCGTGTCGTGGAACAGCGACGTTGGCGCCGACAACCAAGTTGCCTACGGCACCACGCCCGACGCGCTCGTCACCACCTTCGTGGTGCCGGCGCTGAACACGAGCGCCATGCCAGCGCCGCTCGGCACGTCGTTCTCGGCGCGCCTGACGGGCCTGCAGCCGAGCACCACCTACTACTACCGCGTGGGCGCGCCCGGCTCCCTCTACCCGGCGCCACCGGCAGCGCCGCTCTCGTTCACCACGATGAGCGACGACCGCTGTGATCCGCTGCGCTTCGTGGTCATCGGCGACAACCGCGCCGACACCAACACCGGCTCGCCGGGCGTCTCCGATCTGTACCAGGGCATCATCGGCGAGGCGCTCGCCTTCACGCCGCAGCTCTTCGTCAACACCGGCGACATGGTCAAGAACGGCGACGTTGCCGACGAGTGGGACGCCATGATCCGCGCCTCCGAGGCCACCTGGTCGACCATCCCGTCCATCACCACCCAAGGCAACCACGACACCGGCGATCCGGACGGCGACGGCGCGCTCTACAACCGCCTCTACGAGCTGCCGCGCAACTCCACCACCGACACCGAGGACTACTACTCGATCGACGTCGGCCCGGTGCACTTCGTCTCGCTCAACACGCAGCACCTCGACGCCTCCGAGCTGCCCGAGATGGCCGGCTGGCTCGACGCCGATCTGGCGGCCACCGCGCTGCCATGGCGCGTCGTGTTCTTCCACAAGGCGGTCTACTCGCGCGGCAACCACTTCACCGGCGAAGAGGAAGACGCCTCGGGCAACTTGGGCGTCATCAACCACGTGCTCACGCCTATCTTCGATGACCACGACGTCGATCTGGTGTTGAACGGCCACTCGCACAACTACGAGCGCTACGTGCCAACGCGGGGTCACGATGCCGCCTTCGGCGGCACCGGCCGCTCGTTCCCGGCCGGCGACAAGGACACCATCGACCCGGCGGCCGCGCTGCCCGACGGCACTGTCGGCACCACCTACGTCGTCACCGGCGGCGGCGGCGCGCGCACCACGGACATCCCCGGCTTCGACAACATCGCCTGCGTCGACTCGGCTTGCACCTTCTGCACCGGCTTCCTCAACATCGGCGGCTGCGACGGCGACGTGCTCGACCTCGACCAGCAGCAGGCGAACCTGGTGTACGACGGCAGTCATCACTACCTGGCTATCGAGATCGACCGAGGCGTGTTGACGGCCACGGTGCAGGCGACCGCCACTGGCAACGGCGGCGCGGAGATCATCGACAGCTTCACCGTCGCCAAGCCCTCGTTCACGTCTGCCCTGTGTGGCGCCGAGGGCGAGGGCGAGGGAGAAGGTGAAGGTGAGGGCGAGGGCGAGGGAGAAGGTGAGGGCGAGGGCGAGGGAGAAGGCGAGCCCGCCGAGGGCGAGGGCGAGCCCGCAGAGGGCGAAGGCGAAGCCGGCGAAGGAGAAGGCGAGGGTGACCCGCCCGGGGGCTGCACCTGCGCCGGCGGCGACGACGCTGCGCTCTCGATCCTCGGCATGGCGCTGCTGATCCCGGCAGTGCAACGAGCGCGCCGACGCGCCATCAAACCTGCAGCAGCAAATTAGGGCGGCGCCCGACGGACCCCGGTCCGGGCGACGTCGCCACTACAGGTCCCTCGGGACAGGAGATGACCATGTCGCTCGTGCAGAAACCGGCCCCCGACTTCACCGCCAAGGCAGCCATGCCGAACGGTGAGATCCAGCCGCTGACCTTCTCGGAGTTCAAGAAGAACAAGTACGCGGTGCTGTTCTTCTACCCCTTCGACTTCACCTTCGTGTGCCCCACCGAGATCCTCGCGTTCTCGAACCACCTCAAGGAGTTCACCTCGCGGAACACGGTGGTGCTCGGCTGCTCCATCGACTCGCATCACACGCATCGCGCGTGGCGCAACACCAAGATCGAGGACGGCGGCATCGCCGCCATCAGCTACCCGCTGGTATCCGACCTCCACAAGACCATCGCGCGCGACTACGGCGTGCTGCTCGAAGGGGGCATGGCGGCGCGCGGCACCTTCCTGATCGACAAGGGCGGCATCGTGCGCCACGAGACGGTCAACGACCTGGCGCTCGGCAGGAACGTCGAGGAGACGCTGCGCATGCTCGATGCGCTGCAGTTCACCGAAGAGCACGGCGAGGTCTGCCCGGTGGGCTGGCACAAGGGGACGCCGACGATGAAGGAGACCCCGCAGGCGGTCGCGTCGTACCTGAAGGAGCACGCGCGCGAGCTGTGAGCGCGGAAACTACGGCGCACGCGTGACGTCGGGCGGGGGCGACCCCGCCCGTCGCTTTGTGCGCGCCGCTCGGTGCGAACGACGGTCAGCGTACCGGTCCCGCGCGCCCTTTCGGTGGCGGCAGCACCTTGAACGCGCTGTGCTTGGTCTTGCCTTGCGTGAGGGCGAGCGCGTAGATGAGCGGTGGCCAGGGCTTGACCTCGCGACCGTTCAACAGCACGAGCGGCGTGCCCTCGAGGCCGTTGGCGCGACCGGCCGCAATGTCGAGGTCGAGCTTCTCCTGCGTCTTTGGCGAGGCGATGCAGGCGTCGAGCGTCTTTCTCTCGGTGAACGGCTTGAGCAGCTCGAAGACCCGCTGCGGCGTCAACTGCGCTTGGTTCTCGAACAGCACCTTCTGGCCGAGCGCGAACTTGTCGGGCTCACCCTCGAGACAGACCAGCGCCTTGCTCGCCAGACAGCGCACCTCGCCGCTCTCGTTCCTGCGCTCGACGGCAGCGTTGCACAGCCCGTCGAGGGGGAACAGGTGCGGCTCGGTAACGAAGCCGCCCGGCGTGATGCGGCGCAGCTCGTCGAGCGCGGCGTGCAGGTCGGCGCAGTGCGGGCACAGCGGATCGGTCCAGTCGACGACGCGCGTGGCGCCGGACGGATCGCCGAGCGCGACGCGCGGCGCCGGCACTTGCGCGGCGGGCTTGGCGTTCTCGTACTCGAGCAGGAAGTCGGACAGCAGCTGGCGCGCCTCGGGCGGCAGCTCCGCGATGAGCGCGTCGAGCGCCTCGTCGCGCGCCGGATCGCCGGTGCCGGGGCCGTCGAACGGGCTCGGGCCCATCGGCGCGGGCTCGACGGCCGTCGGTCCCGTCGACGGGCCGTGGGCGTGGCCGTCGTGGCCCCCGTTGGCCTCTGGACCCTTGCCGTCCGCGACCTTGGCGATCGCGTCCTTGCCCATGCTCTGCAACGAGCGCGGCGTGTTCGCGCCGGGATAAAGGAGCGCCAGGTACGAGGCGACCAGGGCCACGCCGGTGACTACGACGCCGCGCTGCGGCTCGGGGAAGCCGAGCTGCTTGGTGCCGACGAACGCGATCGCCGACCACGCGCCGACCACCAGGTAGGTGCCGATGCAGCCGGTGCAGATGTGCCCCGCGGCGATGCTCGCGACCAACAGGCCTACCACTGACCCGGCACCGGCGATGGCGATCAGGCGCAGCGAGGTCACCAGGCCGCGTCCGATGGCGCGATCGGGATCGGCCAATGCGGCAAGGGAGATGGCGAATGCCATCAGACCCCACATCAGCCCCCAACCTGCTACCGGGACGCGGGTCCAGGCGTGCACGGCGACGGCGAGCGGGCTGTCCCACACGCTGGCGCAGTCGACCGTGCCCTCTGCCGAACAGAAGGCCGACGCTCCCGTGCGCACCAGCATGAGCTGGCCCCACAGGAACAGCGCCCACAGCGCGGAGGCGGCGGCGAGGGCGACGAGGGCGATGAGCGGGCGCTTGGCGAGGGGCGGGTGCGTCGTCACGACGCCTGGTCTGCCGAATCTGCCCCGGGCTCGCAACCCGGATACGGATTCGCGTCGGCACCCGCCGCCGCTCTAGGCTCGGGGAGCAAGCTCGGGGCCCGTCGTATGCGATCACGGATCGTGGAGGAGGTGGTGCGTCGCGGGCCGGCCGAGCTGGCTGGCAAGGCGCGCTTGCTCGTCCCGCGCACCGGCAACCTCGCGCTGCAGTTGCTCGAGCTCGGCTACCCGCAGGCGGCCATCCTCGACGGCGCCACCGCTGCCACCGGCGTCAGGCAGGCGTCGCCCGCCTGGCTGCGGGAGCCCAAGCCGCCGCCGGTGGACTACGACGACGGCCTGCTGTTCCGTCAGGTTGGCGCGGTGCCTGTGGCCTCCGAGGGGGGCGCCCTCTGTGTCGCCTATGGCGATCCCGTGGCGGCCTCCGAGGCGACCAGCCACGGCCTGCCGCAGCACAAGGCCTTCCTCGCCATGCCGGCGCAATTGGCTCGCGCGCTGGCGCTGCTGCCGACCGAGCCGACGCTCGCCGAGGCGATGCCGACCGACCCGACGCGTCGAGCGGCGTTCGCCGTGCGCAGCGCTGCGCCGAGGGGCTCGATCGACGACCTCGAGATCGATGTCGGCGGCGACGAGCTCGACGACGCGCTCGACGCGGTGGCCGAGGCAACTCGCACCGTGCCCGGCAGCGCGCCGCCCATGCCGGCTCCGGACGTGCGCCACCCACACGCCGGCGAGGTCGCGGCCGTCATGGCCGGCGCGCGCGCCGGACCCGCCAGCGACGAGGGCGCCAGCTTCGAAGACCTGCGCACGCAGCAGGTCGACCTGGTCTCGCCCGCGGGGCGGGCGGCCGTCGAGCCGACCGTCACCGCAACCACGCCGTCCCTGCCGCCGCCGTCCCGGTCGCCGTCGCTGGCTGCCAAGGCGCAGCCCGCGTTCCGGTTGCCGACCTCCAAGGCCACGGACGACGAGGACTACGAGGACGTCGCCACCGTGGCGCTGACCAAGGGGGCGCTCGAAGCGATGATGGCGCCGGCGGCGGCGGCGGCTCAGGCAGCCCCCCCCGCCAAGGCCGCGGCCGGCAAAGCGACACCGGCGAGACCCGCGGCCGCCGAAGCCGCGTCCGCCGGGTCGGCGCTCGAGGACGAGGCGTTCAACGATCCGACGGAGCACGTCGCGGTGCTCGCGTCGCGCGAGCAGTTGATGGCCGCCGCCAAGACGACGCCGAAGCGGCCCGCGACGGCCATGCCCATCACCGACCCGACGCCGGCGCCGCCACGCAACACGACGCCGCCGCCTCGCAAGGCGACGCCGCTGCCACGGAAGCCGACGCCCGTGCCACGCGCAACCAAGGAGCCGCCGCCATCACCGCGGGCGACGAAGGAGCCGCCGGCGCCGGCGCGGCCCGCCCACGAGCCCGCGCTGCGCAGGCAGCCCGCAACCGAGGTGGAGCTGGCCTCCACGCAGCCGATGCCGCGTCATCAGCCGCCCACCGAGATGGAGGTGGTGCCGGTTCCGGTGGCTCGCCGCGGGCCGTCGCCGCTCGCGTCGGCGCTGTCCACTATCGGCAAGCCGGTCGCGGCGGAGCCGGCGTCGGCGCGCGAGGACCCGCCGGCCGATCGTCGGTTCGCCGAGGAGTCGCTGCGTGAGCCGACGCCGGCGCGGCGGCCGGAACCGACGCCGCCGCCTGCGCGCCGGCCGTCCGACTTTGGCGCGCGCCACATCCCGGGCTTCGACGACGCGCAGCCCGCGCCCGAGGCCAAGAAGCCGATTCCGGGGTTCGACGACGCAGGCGACTCACCCGGGCCGTCGGTCGCGCCGCAGCGGCGTGGCCGCGTGATGATGTTGCACCCGCCCGATGACCACCCGATGCGTGCCAGGTCTCTGCCGGAGACAGGCCTGCAGGAGACCGAGGCGGAGCCGCCGGCGCCCGGACCATCGGCGCTCGATCCCTCGGCGCTCGAGCCGGTCAACCTCGAGCCCGAGGCGCTCTATGACGCCGTTGAAGCGCCCGTGCCCGACGAGACCGCGCCGCTCGAGGAGATGGACGACCGCGAGCGCGACTTCTCGCGCCCGCCCCTGCCGGCTCCGGCGCCACCGCCCCGGGTGGCGCCGCCGCTTCGCTTCGATCAGCGGCCGCAGGCGCGCCCGCCCGTCGTCGAGGAGCCGGACCCGCGTCTGTCGCGACGCGGCGGTGGGGCCGGCGGTCTGCAGGTGTTGCGCGCCGGTTCCGCTCCATCGCCGCCGACCTCGCTCGAGGTGGTCGGCGAGGCGGCGCGCGCACCGGCGCCGCCCCCGTTCATTCCCGGCATTGACTCGCCCATGCCGACCTACGGCCAGGAGGAGGCGGCGCCGGCGGCGGGCGGCGATCGCCGCTCCAAGCAGATCCTCATCGCGGCAGGCGTGGTTGCCGTCCTGATCATCGTGGGGGCGGGCGTGATGCGCGTTCGCTCGGGGCGTGGCGGCTTCGGTTCGCTCCTACCGGCCCGGCCCACGGCGTCTCCCATGGAGCTACCCGCCGTGCCGCCGCCGCTCGAGCCAGTCGTGGCGCCGCGAGTGCCGGCTCCGCCGACGGTGCCGGACCGCATCGCTGCCGCCCCCGCCGATGCGGGGGTCGCGGCCGCCGCCGCACCCGCCGACGGGTCAGGCGCCGCACCGGCCGGCGGACCAGGGGACGGACAAGCAGAGGGACCAGCCGCGCGCCAGCGCGAGCTGATCGAGGAGGCGCGGCGCCTCGCCGACCCGGCCGGCGCCATCGTGCTCTACTCGCAGGCGATCGAGATCGAGCCGAAGGGCACGGCGGCGCGTGACGCCCTGTTCGAGCGCGCCAAGCTCTATCTGGCCACCGGCGATCGCGAACACGCGCGCGCCGACGCGAACAAGCTCAAGCGACGAGAGGACACCAAGGACTTGGCGCACGACCTGCAACTCATCCTCGACGGCGCCGGTCCGCCCGGCGGGGCCCCATGATGAGGGGAGCCGCGTGAGCCAGGCCGTACGCGACCAGATCGCCGACGAGCTCGGTGTCGGCGGGACGCCGGACCAGATCGCGCGCGTGCGCAAGGTCGCGCGGACCGTCGGCAACATCGCCGATCAGCTCGTGGCGCTCGGCTTTGGTGCGCAAGACGTGCTGCAGGCGTGCTGCGCCGTCACCGGCCTGCCGCCCGCGCCGATGGCGTGGCTGCGCCAGCCCAAGCTCGCCGAGGCCGCTGGCCTCGACCTCGATCAGTGCCGGCGCATCGGCGCCGTGCCGCTGCAGGGACCGGCGAACCGCTTGTGCCTGGTGTTCGGCGATCCTGAGGTCGGCGCCGAGAGCGCGACGTTCGGCTTGCCACCACACCACGCGTACCTCGCGCTCAGCGCCGACCTGGCGCGCGCCACGGCGCTCTTGCCTCGCCTCGCCGAGGAGGACGAACCGGCCACGACGGTCGGTGGGCCGCGTTCGCACACCGACCCCGAGCCGCGCACTGCGGCCGCGCCACCGCCGACGGCGAGCGCCGATCCGCTCGACGTCGAGCCGGCTGACGGCGCCACCATCATGATGACGACGGTGCCGGAGCACGACGGCACCTCCGAGAGCGACGCCGGCAGCGACAGCGACGACATGCCGCTGTTCGACGACCCGACGAGCGCGGTACCGGCGTTCGCGCTGCCGAGCGCGCCCAAACCAGGCGCGCGCCAGCAGACCGGCGCCGTCACCGGCGTGCCGGTGGCACAGCTCTCGGCGCGGCCCTCCGGCGACGAAGTCGCCACCGAGCGCTTGCCGCTGCCACAGCGCAATCGGCGGGCGCCATCGCTCGCCACCCCCGCAGACGGCATCCAGCAGGACGACCTCGCCGCCAAGCCGACCGTCATCACCGATGCGCCGCCCGCGCCGTCACCGGCGGCGCCAGCGCGGCCCTCGCCGTCCGACAAACGTGCGGCTTCGCCGGCCGCGCCGCCGCGACCGTCGCCGTCGGGCAAGGGCGCGGCGTCACCGTCGCGGCCGTCGCCGTCGGGAGCGTCGCCCGCGGCGCCCGCCGTGCAGCGCGCACCCACACCGCAGAAGCCGCTGACGCCACACAAGGCGCTGGCCCCGCAGCAGCCGGTGGCCGCGGCGCGCAGCCCCGCGGAGGGCCCGTCGGGGCCGGGGCAAGCGTTCGAGATCGACGACATCGCCCCGACGCAGCTCACGCCGCCGCCGCCGAGCCGCTTGTCGGCGCGGAACCAGGCGCCCGTGGTCGACAAGCCGGTGGCGCCCGACACCGAGCAGCGCGCGCTCGCCGCGCTGTCGGCCGACGACCTGCTCGACGACGAGGCCTCCGCCGACGACCTGCCGCCGCTCGAGCTCGACTGGGAGAAGGCGCCACCGCGCCAGAAGCCGGCCTCGGAGCCCGGTCCGCCGCGCACGGTCTACGGGGAGCCACAGGCCGAGTCGGAGGCGGCGCCCGCCGACGGCGGCTCGTTCGCGGCTGCTGCGGAGGCCGACGATCAGGAGAACGTCGCGCACCAGAAGCAGCGCATGAAGCGCATCGCGCAGATCGCGGCGGTCAAGCGCTACAAGATCGACCGCATCCTGGGGCGCGGCGGCATGGCCACCGTCTACCTCGCCACTGACACGCGCACCGGCCGGCCCTGCGCACTCAAGCTGATGGAGCCGCATCTGGCCGAGGACGAGGTGTTCGTCGAGCGCTTCAAGCGCGAGATCAAGGCGTCGATCTCGCTGTCGCACGAGAACATCGTCGGCGTCTTCGACTTCGGTGAGGAGAACGGCACGTACTACATGGCGTCGGAGTACGTCGACGCCGGCACGGTGGGCGCGCTGCTCAAGACGCTCGACCGCCCGCTGCCGCCGGCGCTCGCCGTGCCCATCATGATGGGCTTCTTGGACGGCCTCGGCGCCGCGCACGCTCAGGGATTCGTGCACCGCGACCTCAAGCCGGCCAACCTGATGCTGACGTCGGCGGGCGTGGTCAAGATCGGCGACTTCGGCATCGCCAAGGCGCAGACCGACAGCACGCTGACCAAAACCGGCGCGCTGTTCGGCACGCCCGCCTATATGAGCCCGGAACAGGCGACCGGCCAGGAGCTCGACGGGCGCAGTGACCTGTTCGCCGCCGGCATCATCTTCTACGAGCTGCTCGCCGGCTACAACCCGTACGCGCACGAGAACCCGTCGACCACCATGTTCGCCATCGCACGCGGCCAGGCGCGCCCAATCTTCGACGCCAACCCGACTGTGCCGGGCGCTGCCGAGAAGGTGGTGATGCGCCTGCTCGAGAAGGACAAGAGCAAGCGCTACCAGACGGCCGCCGAGGCGCGAGACGACCTGATGGCGCTCGCCGATCTCTTGCAGAAGCAGCACCCGGGCGCGGTCGCGGCCGCCACGCGCGACGCCGTCGGCACGGCCGCGGAGCTGTCGAAGGCGCAAGCGGTGCTCGAGGTGGAGCGCGCCAAGAAGCTGATGCAAAAGGTGCCGCCCGAGAGCGCCGAGGCGTGCTTCCGCTACTACAAGGCGACGCTGCTCGACGCCGACAGCTTCGACGCCATGAACGGCCTTACGCAGCTTCGAGCCGAGTACGGGTTCCGCTTCACGCGGCCCGACGACAAGCAGATCCTGGAGCTCGAAGCAGCGCTCGAGAAGAAACCCGATCAGCCGGCCGTGCTGCGGCGCCTGGCTGACTTGTCGGCGTCGCATCGCAACTTGGTTGACATGGCCGGCTTCGCCAAGCGCTACTTGCGCTACCAGGCCGGCGACACGCACATGCAGGGACGCCTCGAGCGCGTCATCGGCAACGACCCGTTGGCGCCGTTCTCTCGCATGGCCATGGACAACGCCGCCAAGGCGGCCCAGCAGGCGGTCGCGGCCTCGGACGACATGCGCGACGCGGCACGCGCTGCTGCCGAGGAGCAAGCGCTGGCAGCGCGTTCGACGCCGGTGCGCCCGAGCCTGCGACCCGGCTCGCAGACCAACCCGCCGCGCGACGGGGCGCCGGCCGCCGCCGAGCCGGGCTCGCTCGAGCTGGACGATGTCGGTCCGCGCAAGAGCCGGCACGCCGCCGGCGGCGCCGTGCTCGCCGCCGGCCCGGCGGAGCACACGACGCCGGCGACGGTGCAGCCGGCAGCGCAGCCGATGCCCGAGGAGCCCGAGCTACCGCCGCCCAAGGACTCGCTCGAGGCGGGCATCCGCATGGTTCGTCAGGCCTGGCGCGACACGGTCCGCTCGCTCACCGGCGATCGCGGCGTTGCGGCCGTCAAGCAAGAGCTGCGCGCGCGCCTGGAGGACGGCAGCCGTGAGGCAAAAGAAGCGGCCAAGCTCGCGCTGCAGGCCAGCAAGGAGGCGGTCAAACAGAAGGTGCTCGACGAGAAGGGGCGCAAGGAGCTGCAGGAGCAGGTTCGGAAGCACGGCAAGATCGGCCTCCAACGCCATTGGCGCCTTGCGCTGGTTGCGCTGGTGCTGTGGGGCTTGCTCATCGGGGCCGGCAAGGCCTGCCACATGATCTGCTTCGACTCGTCGACCGCAGTGGCGCCGGTGAAGCCGGCGGCGCCCGCCGCGGCTGCCCCCACCCCGGCCCCGGCGGCCGGACCTGCACCGGGCGACGACGACGATCGCGGCAAGGCGAAGCCGCCCGTGCCTGCGGAGGAGGCGCCCGCTGCGCCGGCGGCGCCGGCGGCGGATGCGGTCGACGCGACGGCCCCGGCCCCCCCGCCTGCCCCCGCGACCGGCTCCAAGGGAGTCGACCTGGCCAAGCGGCAAGAAGAGCTGCGGCAGCGCGCCAAGCAGGAGAGCGACTCAAAGCGCGCCATCGACCTGTACACCCAGGCGGTCGACACCGACCCCTACTCGAAGGGCGCCCGCGACGCGTTGCTCGAGCGCGCCCGACTGTTCCTCGCCGAAGGCGACCTCGAGCAGGCCGAGCGCGATCTGTTCGCGCTCAAGCGGCGTCCCGACGTGGACGCGGTCAAGGCCGACCTGGAACAGATGTTGGCCGACCTGGCGACGGCGAAGAAGGCGGCGGAGGCGCCGCCCCCGCCGCCTCCGTGAGCGTGCTCGGCGCGGCTACTGTGGGGTGCCGGACGGCACCTCGACGGCGCAGCGCTCACCGCACGGGTTGATGATGACGCCGTCGCGAAAGAACGCATCGAGCTGCGCGAGCGCCTCGGGGCTTCGCCGCACGGCCTCGTGCACCGCGTTGCCGTCTTCGGCGGGCTCCGCCGTCTCGTAGAAGGCAGTATCGACGCCGAAGTCGAAGGCGAACAGCCCCGAGCCCCGGTGCGGCGCCGGCGCGTCGTCGAGCCCGAAGATGGGGTCCTTGGCGCTGCCGGCCACCACCGGCACGCCGAGCGTGCGCGCGTGCAGCTCGGTGCCGACGTTCGGCACCTGCGGATCGCCGACGCCCATCTGCAGCAGCGCGCGACGACCGGCCGGCTCGTTGCTCGGGCCGATCGGCAGCTCCTCGTCGAGCAGGAAGCGCGCATACGTGGCGGGGTCGATGCGGTCGAGCTGGCTCTGCATGTGCGCGTGCAGCTTCTGTTGATCGAGCGCGTCGGGCATCGAGATGTCCATCAGGAACAAGAAGCGCGTGAACGGCCGCGCGCGAAACATCATGGTCGAGAAGGCAGCGCCGCCGACCTGCATGGTGGTGCGCCGCACGTCGGGGTTGAGCGCCGTCATGGTGCCGCCGAGGATGTGGCCCATGCTGATGCCGACGAAGCACAGCGGCTTGGAGACGTCGATCACCGGCACACGCAGCTCGTCGCGCCCCGGACGGGCCGGCGCGCGCGTGAACGCGTCATGCATGAAGAAGGCGCCGCCCTTGATGGCGCGCGACAGCGCATGGAAGTTGACCACAGCCTGCGGCACCCGCTCGGCGAAGTCGATGCTCTTGTCGACCTCGCCGCCGACGGTGGCGACCACGCGACCGATGTCGGCGTCGCTCATGCCCTGCCAGTCGATGGCGAAGCCGACGCCGCGCACCTCGTTCATGATGTTGCGCGCGGCGAAGCCCTCGAGCTCGTCCCTGCTGCCGAAGAAGCCGTGGCCGAAGAGTACCGGGAGGCCGGCGGCGCCGTCGCGCACACTGGCCGGGACCACCGCGATGAAGGGCACGTCGATGGTGCCCTCTGCCGCAGGCAACCCATCGGCGCCGCGCAACAGCTTGGTGCCGGGCTCGTTGGCCTCCACCACGCGAGGCGCGGTGAAGGTGCCGTACACCACGCGCCAGGTCAGCTCGGGGTGGTCGTCGACGGCGAGCGCGACCTCGTCGTCCTCGAAAACGCCGTCGACGGTGACCACCGGTGAAGCTGCGTCGAGCGCCGCCAGCGCGGCAGCGCGCGCACGCAGCATGTCGTCCGTGGTGCGCTCGTCCGAGCCCGTGGTGAAATCCCAGGCGAGCTGCACGGCGCCGCGCGCGATGCCCGCCTTCTCGACGACCGGGAACACCTCGGCGTCGAAATGCGGCACGAGCGCGGCCAGCGTCGGGTCGCCGCCCGCCTGCCCGTCGCGCAGCCGGCGGAAGCCTTCGAGCGGCGGCACCGGCGTGCCGTCAGGCGTGGTCAGGCCCGACAGCGCCACCAGGTAGCGCGTGCGCTCCTTGAGGCGCGCGAGCGGGCGCAGTGTGATTGCGCGGCGGGCGTCGTCGGTGGCGCGCGGATCGACGTCGACGTAGTGGGCGACCCGCAGGCCGCTGTCTGCCTCGATGAGCGCCGTCGGCGCGCCCGCGAGCAGCGTGGCGGCCGGATCGGCGGCGTAGCCGGGCACGCTCGCCGGGTCGACGGCGACGCCGAACGCCGCGACCATCGGCGTCACCGGCGAGAAGCCGTCGGGCGCCCACACCTCGAACACGTCGCCCGACAGGCCGCTTTGCGTGAGCAGCTTGGCGGCGCCGGCGGGCGCGACGCGCTTGCCGGTGGGCATGGTCGGGTCGTCGACGAGGAACAGGTCGCTCGGGTACGGCACGCCGCAGTCGACCGTGGCGCCGAGCGGCGAGCAGCCCTCGGGGATGTCGAGCGGCGGCGGGGCGCACGACGCCACCGAGGCGCCGACGACGAGGATTACGAACACGCGCATCGATGGACGATGGCATGCGGATCGCTGCCCGCAACCGCCGCCGGGAGGAGCGGCGAACGCGGCGCGTCACGGTCGGTGCGAGCGCTCAGGCCGTCGTCTCGTCGGCGAAGCGCGTCGCTGCCTCGCGGTGCCGACGCGCGGCGGCCTCGAGATCGGCGGCGATGCGCTCGGCCATCTCGCGCGGGCGCAGCACTTGCACCTCGGCGCCCCACGACTTGACCCACGACTCGAACATGTCGGTCTGGCCCGACAGGCGCAGCGACATGCGCAGGCCGCCACCCTGATCGGCGGGCCACGCCTCGGCCTCGACGCGCGCGTGCCAGGGACGGGCGAGCACGTAGGGCGCGGCAGCGTCGCTGAAGTGCAGCGTGATCACTTGCTCGCGCCCGCGTGGGCGGGCCGGCCCCCAGCGCGCCCGCGCCTCGGCGATGGCGCGGCGCCGCACGTCTGGCTTGAGCGTGGTGCGGCGATCGACCTGCGGCGTGCCCTCGACGCGCTCGAGCGCGCGCCAGGCGGCGCCGGTGCCGTCGTCGCCCGTGGGCACCGCCAGCACGTACAGGCCGCCCTTGTACAGGCCGATGCTGGCCGGGAAGAACAGCTCGTCGGTGCTGCCGGCGCCCTTGGGGGAGCGGTAGCGCACCTTGACGCGGTGTCCCTCGAGCACGGCGTCCACCAGCGCCGCGAACACCTCCGCCTTGCCCTGGTAGTCCTTGGCGTCGTTCTCGAGCACCAACACCGCGTCTTCCAGGCGGCGCAGCTCGGTGGTCGCCTTCACGCCGCGCAGGCGCAGCGCGGCGCGCACCGTGCGATCGACGGCCTCGCGCACGCCGAGGTGCGCGGGCAGGAGCTGTGCCGCCACCATCAGCAAGGACAGCGAGCGCGCGGCCGACGGCGGCACGTCGATGGCGTCGATGTCGAGGCGCGCGCGGCGGCGGTCGAGGGCGAAGGTGGCGGTGCGCCCATCGCGCTCGGTCACGAGCGGCAGGCCGCTGGCGCGCAGGTCTTGCAGGTAGCGCTCGGCGGTGCGCCGCTCGAGCAGGAAGTCGTCGGCGAGGCGCTGATAGGTGAGCTCTTGGCCACGCGACAGCAGGATGGCGAGCTGCAGGAGCACCACGTCCTTCGGTTGTCGTCGCGTGCGCGCCACGCGCCGCTTGTCTCCTCCCGAGGCGCGCCCCGCAACGCGGGTCAGCACCCCTCACCGCGGGAAACGGCGCGCCGGGCGTTGACGGCCAAGAACCGCAGGCGATCCTCGACGCCATGAAGCGCCTCTCGCTCGCCTTGCTGTCGCTCGCGGTGCCGCTCGCCGCCACCGCCTGCGACACGCTGTTCCTCACGCGGCCGCCGCTCGACCTCGACGAGCCACCGACCGGCGAAGGGGAGGGCGAGGGCGAGGGTGAAGGCGAGGGTGAGGGCGATGTGGCGCTCTGCGGTGGCGCTACCGTGTCGGTGAGCGAGCCGATCGCCATGGCGTCGCCGCGCACGCGCCACGGTGCTGCGCTGCTCGTCGACGGCCGGGTGCTGCTCGCCGGCGGCCACGACAACAGCTACCTCGCCACCGCCACCACCGAGCTGTTCGATCCGGCGACGGACAGCTTCGCGCCCAGCGGCTCGATGGCGACGCCGAGGCAGGACTTCGCGCTGGTCGCGCTCAAGGACGGCCGCGCGCTCGCCATCGGCGGCTTCGAGAACTCGGGCGGCAGCGTGCAGAGCACCGAGATCTGGGAGAGCGGCGCCTGGTCGCCCGGCCCCGACTTGCCGGAGCCGCGCACCAACGCCTCCGCGCTGCTCGCCGACGACGGGCGCGTCGTCATCTTCGGCGGCCAGAACAACGCCGACAGCTATCCGCAGCGCGTGCTGGTGTTCGACCCCGCCGACGACACCTTGGCTGAGACCACCAGCGACGTGTCGGAGGCGCGCGGCTCGCACACGGCGCACGCGCTCGCCGATGGGCGCGCGCTCATGATCGGCGGCTACTACACCAGCGCGCTCGACGACGTGGACGTGATCTTCGCCGACGGCCGCGCGAGCCGGGGGCCCGCCATCCCCGGGCCGCGGCGCTCGGCCTGCGCCGCCAATGACGACGTGGGCGACGCGCTGGTGTTCGGCGGCTACGCCGGCGGCGCGCTCGGCGACGTGCAGCGCTTCGACGCGGTCGGCAACCAGTGGAGCGCCGCGCCTGCGCTGCCCACCGCGCGCTTCGCCTGCGAGGCGGTGACGCTGTCGTGCGCGGCGCTCGTGTGTGGCGGCGTCGAGGTGACGAGCTGCGACGCGTTCGACTTCGCGGCCGGCGCGTTCGTGCCCTCGGTGGCCGATGTCGGCACCGAGTTCGACTTCACCATGGTAGGACTCGGCGACGGTCGCGTGCTGGTGGCAGGCGGCGTGCTCGGTGACGAGCTCGAGAACGTGGTCGGCAGCGCCCGCGTGCTCACCCTCAACTGACCCCTTTGGCCGAGAGCTGACCGCCGCGCATGATCTCCCTCGACAACGTCAGCAAGTCCTACGGCAAGCAGATCCTGTTCATGGAGACCTCCGCCACGGTCAACCGCGGCGAGAAGGTCGGCCTGGTGGGTCCAAACGGCGCCGGCAAGTCGACCATCTTCCGCCTCATCACCGGCGAGGAAGAGACCGACGGCGGCAACGTGGTGGTCGAGCGCGGCGTCACCATCGGCTACTTCTCGCAGGACACGGGCGAGATGAAGGGCAAGACCGTGCTCGCCGCCTCGCTCGACGGCGCGGGACAGGTGAGCGACCTGATGGCCGAGCTGAAGAGCCTCGAGGCGGCGCTGGCCGATCCCGAGCGTGCCGACGAGATGGAGGCGCTGATCGAGCGGTTCGGCGAGGTGCAGGGCCGCTTCGACTCGCTCGGCGGCTACGCGCTCGAGGGCCGCGCGCGCGAGATCCTTGCCGGCCTCGGCTTCGACCCCGACGTGGTCGACGACGACGTCGGTAAGCTGTCGGGCGGCTGGAAGATGCGCGTGGCGCTGGCGCGCATCCTGGTGATGCGCCCCGACCTGCTGCTGCTCGACGAGCCCTCGAACCACCTCGACATCGAGAGCATCATCTGGCTCGAGGAGTTCTTGAAGGCCTACGAGGGTGCGTTGGTGATGACCACCCACGATCGCGAGCTGATGAACCGCATCGTCAAGAAGATCATCGAGATCGACGGCGGCGAGCTGACCACCTTTTCGGGCAACTACGACTTCTACGAGGAGCAGCGGCGCATCCGCGACCGCGAGGCACAGGCGCAGTTCGACCGCCAGCAAGGGATGCTCAAGAAGGAGAACGAGTTCATCGCGCGCTTCAAAGCGCGCGCCTCCCACGCAGCGCAGGTGCAGAGCCGCATCAAGAAGCTCGACAAGATCGAGAAGCTCGAGCCGCCGCGCCGGCGCAAGGCGCAGACCTTCGACTTCAAGGTGCCGCCGCGCGCGGGCGACGAGATCGTCAAGCTGGCCGACGTCGCCAAGGGCTGGGGCAAGAAGCGCGTCTATGACCACTTCGATCTACTGGTGCGCCGCAAGGAGCGCTGGTGCGTCATGGGCGAGAACGGCGCCGGCAAGTCGACGCTGCTCAAGATGGTGGCGGGCGCCGCCGAGCCGGACCACGGCACGGTCACGCTCGGGCCGAGCGTCAAGATGGGCTACTTCGCGCAGCACGCGATGGACGTGCTCGACGCCTCGCGCACCGTCTACCAGACGCTCGAGGCGGCCTTCCCGCTCGCCACCGTGGGCACGCTGCGCGCGCTCGCCGGCTGCTTCGGCTTCCCCGGCGACGACGTCGAGAAGCCCTGCTCAGTGTTGTCGGGTGGCGAGAAGGCGCGCCTGGTGCTCGCGCTCATGCTGTTCGATCCGCCGAACTTCCTGGTGCTCGACGAGCCCACCAACCACCTCGACATGGCGACCAAGGAGATGCTGGTCGCCGCGCTCGCGCAATTCGAGGGAGCCATGCTGTTCGTCTCGCACGACCGCAGCTTCTTGGCGGCGCTGTCGAACCGCGTGCTCGAGCTGAACGCGGCCGAGAACGGTGGCCCGCGCGTCTACGGCGGCGGCTACCTCGAGTATGTGGCGGCGTCGGGCCACGAGGCGCCGGGCCTGCGCGCGCTCAACCGCACGGCGTGACGGGTACCGGCGCCGTCGTCACGGCGTGGTGACCGGCAGGCGCGCGTCGGCGCGCTTGGCCTTGCGTGCGAGCGCGCGGTCGAACGACGCCAGCGACTTCGCGCGCGCGTCCGTGGCGGCCGCGAGGTGGAGCGCGTCGGCCAGCTCGACGCCTGCCGCGGACAAGCGCAGCGCCTCGGCGACTGCCTCCTCGTTCGCGACCTCGACGTTCGACGTGGCGCACAGCGCCGCGAAGGCCGCCGCGATGTCGCGATTCGCCAGGCCGTAGACGTCGCGCAGCACCCAATCGCTCTCGAGCAGCACCGTCGGGGTGAGCAGCAGCCGTTCGCCGCTGCCGAGCAGCGACCGCGCCGCCGCGTGTTGCGCCGCGTGGTCGTCGATCAGCAATCGAACCACCACGTTGGTGTCGAGCGCGATCACCGCGCGACCCGCTTGCCGCGCCGAGGAGCATCAGTGCCGTTCGCGGTCCACCGCTGCCGCAGGCCGGCTCGCATGCGGCGTCTGGCCTCGGACTCGTCGACCCTGGGGCCCTGGTAGAGCCCGGCGACCTTGTCGAGCAGCTCGTCGACAGTGAGCGGCGGGCCGAACGCGCCGGTGGCGGCTCGGTGCCGCACGCGCAGCACGATGGCGTCGTCGAGCTCCTCGACGGACAGCTCATCGCCCTCGCGCAAGCCGAGCCGGTCGCGCACGGCCTTGGGGATGACCACCTGCCCCTTGCTGGAGACGCGGGTGCTCTCGATCGCGACCACGGGGGCCTCCCGACAAAAGTAAGACGAGGTAAGAATAGCGGTGGTGGCCACGGGGCGCAACCTCCCGCCTACACCGCCAGCGCCTCGAGCTTCCTCGAGAGCTGCCGGAGCGCCCGCTGGCGCGCGCGGCACGCGTTCGAGACGTTGCGCCCCAGCTCGGCCGCCACGTCGCACAGGCGCGCGCCCTCGAGATCGTGCCGCTGCACGACGTAGCGCTCGTCGTCGCCGAGGTCGCCGAGCGCCAGCTCGAGCTGCGGCACCAAGAGTGTGAGCGAGGTCTCGAGCGCGGCCAACGCGAGCAGCGTCTCGGGGTCGGTCTCCGAGGGGGCGTCGAGCGTGCGCTCGTCGAGCGCCTCGTGGCGGGTGCGCGCGCGCTGCCGGGCGGCGTCGAGCACGTGCCAGGCGAGCCGGCGCGACAGGAAGGTGGTGAAGGAGCCGAGCTCGGGCCGGAAGCGCGGCAGGTCGAAGCGCCACGCGGCCAGCACCACCTCCTGCGTGATGTCGGCGGCCTCGTCGATGGAGAGCGCGCCGGCGCCGAGCACGCACACCTTGTGGCGCACCAGCGGTCGCACGCGCTCGGTCAGGCGGGCCAGGAAGCGCTCGACCGCCGCGCGCTCACCTCGTTGGGCCGCCAGCGCCAGCTCGTCGAGCGACGGGCCGCTGGTGGTCGGCCTCCCGGTCCTGGGACGGCCGGCGGGTGCGTGGCGGGGGGTGCGGGGGGAAACGGCGACGGTCGTGGACGGCATGGCGCGGCTCCTGGGCTCACCCTTGGCGCCAAACCCGTCAGAAACTGTCGTATGTCGTGTGCTAAGCTGCTGAATTCAGGTGGGCCAGGGCTTTTCGAGATCAGGCGGCAGCGCGCCGAAAACGCCGCGGGCGGCACCGTGGTGCCGCCCGCGTGGTCGCGCCCACCTGGGGCGCGACGTGAGACGCATCGCTTCGCTCAGAGCGTGAACGGGCCCGCGTAGTCGGTCTTGCCGGCCAGGCCGCCGGTGCGGCGCACGTAGAACTCCTTGACCTGGTTCGGGTCGGCCATCGGCGCGGTGGGCGACAGCGCGCCGACCGGGATGAGCGCCGAGTAGGCGTAGCCGTCCGGGTGACGCTCGCGCATCAGCGGCACCTCGACCATGCGCGTGCCGAGCGGCAGGCCGTCGTGCTTGTAGTGGATCAGGCCGCGCTGCGAGAGCGAGCCGAACTCACGGCGCAGCTCCTCGACACGCGCGGCGCTGACGCCGTTCTGCGCGGGCGCCTGCGCCTTGGGCAGCGCGAGCGGGCCCCACACGCGGGTGTTGTCGTTGAGCGTCGGGCGGGTCTCGACCAGGTAGAAGCGCTTCTTGGCGACGTCGACGAACGCCTTGCGCTGCCAGCCGCCGAGCGGCTGCGGGCCGACGGCCAGATCGAGCTCCATCAGCTTCGACAGGCTCTTGGGCAGCTCGGTCTTGGGCGTGCCGAGGCGCGCGCGCGACAGGAAGTCGTTGATGCCGTCGCGCATCACGCTCTCGTGGCTGCCGATGGGCAGGTTCTTGTCGCCGATGAACTTGTTCAGCTCGTCGAGCGCGGCGCGCTCGATGGTGGTCGGGAAGCAGACGACCGCGCCCGGGGGAGCGCTCGGTGCCGTGGTCACCCTGCGGTGCAGATCCTCGATGGCCTTGGCCTCGACGTTCGAGATGTCGGGCTTGGTCGCCTTCTCGATGGCGTTGATCTCGGCCAGGGTGACGTGACGGTCCTTCAGCGCGTTGGTGATGGCCTTGTTGACGGTGGTGATGCTCATGGTTCCCTCTCCCGTTGTTGTTGCAGCGGGTATCGGGCGGACCTGTGGGCGCGTTGCCTACATTTGCGCCTTGCGTCACACATGAAGATCCGCGCGTCCGGACGCCACCGGCGGTACGACCGACCGTGCGGTCCTCGCTGATGCCTATTCGAGCAGGGCGGTGACGGGGGCCTTCTCGCCGTCACCAACGTCCACCGTGAAGGTCTGCTCGCTGTTGCCGAGGCGGACGGTGACGCGATGGCTGCCGGCGATGACGGGCTCGCTGTGGGGGGTCAGGCCCGCGAGCTTGCGGCCGTCGACCCAGATGTCGGCGCCGATCGGCCGCGAGTCGATCACCAGTGTGCCCTTGGCCATGCGCGCCGTCCGACGGCTCTCGACCTCGTCGAGGCGCAGCTCGACGACGAACGGCCGGCCGGGCACCGGCGTCTCGCTCACCACGCGCGCGACGGCGAACGGGTGCTCGGCGCGCACCTCGACCGGCACGCCCGGTCGTACCTTCATGCCCGCCTTGGCGGGCGCGCCATTGACGGTGACGACCGCGTCATGCGGGTAGACGTGGATCACCAGGTCGACCGGCAGCGGCGCCAGCACGACGCTGAGCTGCTGCGCTTGATCGGCGACCAGCGCACGGCGCGCCGTCTCGTAGCCGTCGGCCTCGACGACGACCTGCACCGCCTCGCCGCGCATCAGCTTCAACAGGGCGGGTGAGACGTACTTCGGGTCGGGCTGGGAGGCGAGCGAGATGCGCGCCGTCGCCGGCTCGGCCACGACGGTCACCACCACGCCGGCCCCGTCAGGGGGCGGCGGGCTCGGCGGCGCGGGAGACGGCGTCACCGCGACCGGCGGTACCGTGGCGACCGGTGGCGGCGCGGTGTTGGTCGGGGACGTGGCGACGGGTGGCGTCGTCATGGCCGCTGGACCGGTCCCGGCCTCGACGGTTGGGACGCGGGGTCGAAACGCCAGGTACAGGCCGCCGAGCGCGGCGACGCCGAGCAGCAGACCGGCCGCGAGCGGCACGAGCGAGCGCCCCTTGCCGCGGCCCTTCCTGCGCACGCGCGTCGGGTCGTTGGCCTGCACGGGCGCGCCCTCGGTGGCGGGCGTGGCGCGGCCACCGCCGCCGCGCGTCTCCTTGGGGCGGAAGGCCGTGCGCGTCGCCTCGCGGTCCTCCGTGCCGCCGCCGTGCAGCGGCGTCTCGCTCGCGGACGTGAGTGGGTCGGGCGCGGGTCGGGTGGCCTCGCGGCGCGGCTCGCTCTTCTCGGCGTCGGCGCCGCCGGCGAAGGCCTCGCGCAGCCGCTTGGCGATGCGCTCGGCGGTGAAGCCTGGGTCGCGCTTGTACAGGTAGCTGCGAAGCTGGGCGGCGAACGCGGCCGCGTCCGGGTAGCGCCGCTCGCGGTCCTTCTCGAGCGCGGCGTCGAGGATGTCCATCAACGGGCGATCGATCAGGCCCTCCCGGCACAGGTCGGGCGTGTCCTCTTTGAGGATCGCGTCCATCAGCTCGATCTCGTTGTCGCCGGGGAAGCGCTGGCGGCCCGCCAGCATCTCGAAGAGCACGATGCCGGCGGCGAACACGTCGACGCGATGATCGAGCGCCGCGCCCTTGACCACCTTGGGGGCGATCTGTTCGGGCGCCATGTAGCGCAGCTTGCCCTTGACGTTGGTGCCCTGCGTGACCTCGAGGCGCTCGCGCGCGCGCGCGATGCCGAAGTCGATGACCTTGATCTGGCCGTTCGAGGACAGCAGCACGTTCTGTGGGCTGACGTCGCGGTGGATGATGTGCGCCGGCTTGCCTCGATTGTCCTTCTGGATGTGTGCCGCGTGCAGCCCCTCGAGGAGCTGGATGGCGATGTAGCAGGCCTCGAGCGCCTCGAGGCGCTTGCCCTGCTTCCTGAGCTTGCGCATCAGGCGCGACAACGCCTGACCCTCGACGTACTCCATGGCGATGAAGTACTCGCCCTGGTCCTCGCCGAGCTCGAGCACCTGCACCACGTTCGGATGGGAGAGCAGCACGCAGATGCGCGCCTCGTCGACCAGCATGTTGACGATGTGCGGGTTCGACGAGAACTGCGGCAGGATGCGCTTGATGGCCACCGGCTTCTCGAAGCCGTGGGCGCCGGTGGCCTTGGCGAGCCA
Organism: Deltaproteobacteria bacterium; assembly: GCA_016177705.1. GTDB lineage: Bacteria > Myxococcota > UBA727 > UBA727 > VGSZ01 > JACOUT01. The sequence continues at coordinate 170,386 of JACOUT010000020.1, read as the reverse complement.
GACCTCGCCCATGCCGCCCTTGCCGATGCGGCGCACCAGGGTGTAGCGGCCAAGCTGCTCCGCGCCCCCGCGGTTCGCGTCGTCGGACATCCGGTTCGGATTGTACGGATCCAGGGCCGCTACGTCGCCTTCTCGGCGACTTGCGTCACGGCCGGTCCCTTGGGCACCATGACGTCGTGCGTCGCTCGCTCCTCCTGGCCCTTGCCCTCGCGACAGCCGCGGCGGCGCAGGCGGCGCCCGTCTACGTCGGCGCGGCGTCACGCGGCGGCCTGGCCGGCGAGACCACCCAGGCGTTTCGCGGCGCGCTCGAGGCTGCGGTGGCGCGCCACGGCGTCAAGGTGCTCGACACACGCGGCACCGCCGGCGACGACGCCGAGGGCAGCCTGGCCAAGGCGCGCGCTGCGCTCGACGACGCCGCAGCGGCCTACTCGGAGAACCGGCTCACCGAGTGCCTGGCCGACGCCGACGACGCGCTTGCCGAGTTCGAGCGTGGCCCCGCCTTCTCCGCCGAGCGCTCCGCCTGGGCGCTGTTCCGCGACATCCACGCGATGCGGGCGCTCGCGGCGGTCGGCCTCAAGCGAGCCGCCGCCGCCGACGCGGCCATCGCGGCGCTGCTCGCGGTCGAGCCCGGCTGGGCGCCGAGCCGCTCGCGCACCCCCAAGGAGCTGATGCGCCACATCGACGACGTGGGCGACGAGCTGCGCTCGCTGCCGCCGGTGGCGCTGCAGGTGGAGAGCAAGCCGAACGGCGCCACCGTCATGCTCGACGGCAAGCGGCAAGGGAAGGCGCCGCTGGTCATCGAGGGGCTCACGCCGGGCGTCCACTATCTGACCGTGACCAGCGCTCGCGGGCGATTCGTGCAGCGTGTCGAGCTGGGCGACGAGGACGCGCGCGTGGTCGCCAAGGTTGGCAGCAAAAAGGGTGCGGCCGCGCGCGAGGTGACGCAGTTGCTCGAGCAGCCGCTCGGCGCGGCCCGCCTGGTCGAGGCGGTCTCCGACGTCGACGACGACGCGCTGGTGGTGGTGCTGCTCCCTGCCGGCAAGCAGGTGGAGGTGATCGGCGCGCGTATCATCGCCGGCGAGGTGGCGGTGGTGGCGGGCGTGCGCGTGCCCGACAACGAGAACGACCGCGACCGCGCCACCTACGAGCTGATCGAGGGGCTGCTCGAGAAGAGCGGCGATGCCTGGCTCGACCAGGCCTCCGCGGACGACCCGCACACGCTGCGCCCCAAGCTGTTCGGCGGCACCGGCACCACCGAGGAGGAGGAGCAGCTCGAGATCTCGCCGGCGGTGCTGGCGTCGGCCATCATCGGCGGCGCCGTGGTGGTGGTGGTGGTGGGCGTGGCGACGGTGGCCGTGGTGCTGCGCGAGGTGCAGAAGGATGAGAACTTTACGTTCGGCGTCGATGCGTCGCGGCTCTAACGGTCGCGCGGTCGCGCTCGTGTGCATGGTCGCGGCGCTCGGCGCCGGGGCCTGTCAGCCGCAGCTCACGCTCGTGCTGGTGCGCGCCGACGACCTCGCGGCTACGCCGCCCTACGTCAAGCTCTTGATCCGCGAGATCGCCGAGACCCAGGCCGACGTGTTCGGGCCCTTCGAGGTGCACTCCTTCCCCGACGAGCAGTTGGCGCCGGTGCCGCCCGGATCGCCGTTCTACGTCGACGTCATCGGCTGCCAGACCGGTGCCGCCGCGGAGTGCGAGCAGGCCACCTCCTACGTGGCGCGCGGCTGCAGCGGCGTCATCACGCTCGAGCGCGACAGCGCCGTCGAGCTCGAGATTCAGGTGCACAGCGCCGCCGAGGGCGCCACCATCTGCCCGCCCGACCCACCCTGATCTGCAACTCTGTGCGTCAGCCCGAGCGCGGCACGGGATCGTCCTCGGGGTGGGCGCCGAGCACCTCACCCGGTGACGTACCGGCGCGCTGGGCGAGCACGCGCATCGCCTTCTCGAGGTGTTCGACCTGGCGCTCGAGCGCGGTGATGCGTCGCTCCTTCTCGACCAGCGCCTGGGACAGGTCCGCGATGGTCTGCTGATGGAACGCCAGCTTGACCTCGACCTCGACGAGGCGCGCGGCCGTGCTGTCGTCGGACTCGTCGCTCGGTTCGTGCGGTGCGCGCATCGGCTCAGATCTCCAGGTAGGCGAGCAGGGCGCCGAGATCCTCGTCGGTGAGCACCTCGAGCGAGGAGGGCGGCATGGTGCCGCCGATGTTGAAGAACACGCCGTGACGCACCTTCTCGATCACCACCGCGTCGGTCGTGAAGCCGAGCGACGCCGCGAAGGCGGCGCTCGCCTCGGGTACCGACACCGCGCTGTCGTCGAGACGACCCTCGCCGGTGTGGGGCTCGCCGTGGCAGCCGGCGCAGGCACGCTGCCACACCTCGGCGCCGCGTGCGGCGTCGCCGCGCTCGAGGCTGGTGGTGTTCTCGACGACGGTGAAGGGCACGGCGTCCTTGCCTTGTTCGGTGCCGAGCGAGCGCAGGTACTCGTAGAGAGCGCGGCCACGCGGCTCGTCGGCCGCGAGCAGCCCGCCGCGCATGAAGCGCGTCAGGCACACGTTGCTGGCGTCGAGCATCGTGGTCTCGAAGCCGCCCCAGTAGCTCGGCCGGGCGGTGGCGCCGACCAGGTTGGCGCCGGTGAGCATGCGCGTGTCCTCGGCGTCGACGGCGTGACAGGTGGCGCAGGCGAAGGCGTTGGTCTCGGACAGCGAGAAGCGGGGATCGGTGAAGAGCTGCTCGCCCACCTCTCGCGCGCTAGGCACGCCGCAGCCGGCGCCGAGCACGAGCGGCAGGCACCACGCCAACGGCCGCCTCACGGCGCCCTCCGCAGCACGGCCATGTCGTCGGGGAACAGCCCGAGCGCCACGCTGCCCTTGACGGCGTGTGGAGCGGCAGCCTCGAGCACCAGGAAGGTGCCGGGCGTGCGTTTGTCGCCCTCGCACACGAGGAAGATCGAGCCGCCCTCGGACCAGCGCGCGTAGTGCGGCAACACGCAGGGCTCGCCGACCAGCGGGCGCGTCGAGACGAAGGTGGGCGCGTCGCCGGTGGTGTCGAACACGCTGATGCCGTCGGTGCCCTGGTGCGCGATCACCAGGCGCCCGAGCACGGCATGACCGAAGATGGCGCGCCCTTGGAGCTGCAGGACGCGGCCGTCGCGCGCGGCTGTGGCGGCGCCGCCCGTGACATCGACCGCCACCACCCTGCCGTCGGCGTAGCAGCTCACCCACGCCGTGCTGCGGCCCGGCTGCTCATCCATGGTGATGGCGTAGGGCGCGCAGGCCGGCGACGCGGCGGTGCCGGGGGCGTCGAGCAGCGACACGCGCCGCACCGGGAAGCCGTCATCGGTGAGGTCGACCACGGCCGCCTCGTCGCTCTGGCACGAGGTGACGGCGGTGCGCGAGTCGGCGGTGATGCCGACGCCGTGCGGCGCCGGGCACAAGGTCACCATGGTCGGCAGGTCCATGCTGGCGACGTCGATGATGGCCAGGCGCGCGTCGAGCGCGGGCCCGCTCTCGATGCCGGCCGCGGTGGCGGCGGTGATCTTGGCGACGTCGAAGTGCGTGACCAACAGCAGCCGACCGTCGGGGGTGAGGCGGATGTCGCCCGGGTTCGGGTCGAGGCGGACGCTGGTGTCGACGCGGCTGTTGTCGACGCGCAGGCGGAGCGCGTAGCCCGGCTGCGTGCCGGTGCCGTGGTTGCCGTGCGGCAGCCCGACGCCGGCGCCCGGCACGAAGTTGGAGATGCCGACGTAGACGTAGCTGCCGCTCGCGTCGGCCGCCACGTGGTGCGGCCCCTCGCGCTCGACCGGCGTCAGCCCCACCGGCAGGCGGCCGAGCACGAGCGGGGCGCCGGCCTCGGCGGCGTCGAGGTCGAGCACGCTGTAGCTGTCGTCGAGGTTGTTGGTGACGTAGATGCGCCCTTCGCCCGGCCCCGGCGCCGGCACCGACGCGGGTGCGGCCCAAACCTCCGCGTCGGGGACGGCGTAGCTCATCTCGGGCAGCGCCGCCGGGTCGAGCCGGCAGCCGGCGGCCGCGAGCGCCGTCGACGCGAGCAGGGGAGGAAGCACCCGCGCAAGCCGCGGCATGGCCGTTACTCTACCCGGAAGGCGACGGGGTCGGAGACGAACGGTCCCTCGGTCGGTACGCCGGTCGACAGGTAGGCGCTCCAGATGGTGAGCGTCAGGTCCTGCCCGGGGGCGCCCTTGAGCGCGGCCCAGGTGGCCTCGTCGAGCGTGTGCAGCAGGCCGGTGGTGACGATGCTCCTCGGGCACGCGAGGCCAGGCACTGCGATCTCGAGCAGGTAGGCGTCGCTCGTCACCGGCGGCAGGTGGGCATGTGCCGAGGGGATCAGGAGGCGCGTCAGGGCATCGAGGGGCGAGCGACGCGCGGCCGGCAACAGCGGCGTTGGCAAGTTGGGGCCGAGCGCGAGCTTGAGGTCGGACTCCCACTCGAAGGTGGGCAGGCCTGCGCCGGGCAGCACCTGCCCCTGCGCCGGCACTATCGGCCGAGCCGCCTGGTCGCCCGGCTCGGCGCGCCCCTTGGCGTCGTACAGCGTCAGCCAGACCTCGTCGTTGCCGAGGCCACCGTAGACGACGTCCTCGTCGGCCGCCTCACCGTCGCCCTCGGCGGGCGCGGGCGCGCAGTCGACCTCGGCGGGGCAGCCGGCGGCGGGTACCAGCGCAGGCAGCAACGCCACCGGGAGCGCGAACAGGAGGGGCGAGCGCATCGGCCAAGCCTAGCCGCGGCCCAGAGCGCGCGCATGCGACCGGATGACGCACCCATCATCAGGCCGCGGAGATTCCAGCCGCAAAAAAGACCGGTGGCGCCTCCCCGGCAAGCCGGGTCGGCGCCACCGACCTACTGCAGACTAGGTGAGGGCTACTGGCCCTGCGCCTCGTCGCCCAGCACGTTGTTGACCTTGATGCGCTTGAGCACGTCGATCATTTCCTTCTCGATCGGGCCCGAAGCGTCGCGGTCCCAGGTCTCGTAGCCGCGCTTGATGCGGCCATCGCGACCATCGTCGATGCGGACCAGCGGCGACCACACGTACGGGTAGCCGGTGCCCTCGTCGACCATCCAGTCGAGCTGGTGGGTCACGCCGTCGTCGGCGATGACGAACTTGTCAGCCGTGTAGTTGTCGCCGCGGTTGGTACGCACCGTGGCGATCTTGTTCAGGTACGCCGACGTGGTCTCGTTGAAGCCCGTCGCGTTCCAGCCGAACTTGGCGCTGATCTTGTCGATGCCGTTGCCATCCTGGTCGAGGTGGCACGCCTGGCAGTCGCGCGAGCGCAACTGCGTGGTGTGCGGACCCATGGTATCCGCGCCGAGGCCGCCGTTGACGTTCTTCCGCGTGTCTTGATCGCAGAAGCCGCCGGTCTCGAGGCAGATGGTGCTGTAACCGGGGGCGTTGTTCACGCCGCCCTGACCCTGGATGAGGTTACCGAAGCCGGTGCGGTCTCGGTAGGTCTTCCAGTTGTGGTTGGCGTCGCCGAAGGTGCCCGCGAAGATCTCGACCGCGGTGTTGGTCTGCGGATTCAAGACCGTGTTGCGGCGGAACATCTTCAGGCGGGTCGGCGTGAACCAGCCGATCTTGCCCTTCTGCGTGACGCCGAGCATTTGGTCGAGCTGCGAGTTGAACGTGAAGTCGAACCAGCCCTGGGTACCCATGCTGACCTTACCGGTGGTGCGGCTCCAGTCGTACAGACGCGTGTTGTTGCCGTCGACGTCCTTCAGACCCAGGTGGTTACCGAACTTCTGGGCGCTGTTGGGCGCGTGGCAGGCGATGCAGTCGAGGCCACCTGACGGCTCCTCTTGTGCGTCGTCCACCTCTTCGCCGGTGTGGCTGAAGCCGTAGCGGACGTTGTTGCTGTCGCCGGCGGCGCCGGTGACGACCTCGACGCCGGGCCGGGTGCCGACGCCGTTGGCGAAGTCACCCGCGTCCTGGTTCAGGCCTTCCCAACGGCCGTGGAAGATCGACGCCTTGGGACGGCAGACGAAGCCGCCGTTCCGCGGATCGGTCTTGCGACCCTCGCCGACGCAGTCGTCGGCGTTGGGTGACCACTGCGCGCCCCAGCGAATCTGGGAGACGTAGTGCCACTCTTGTGCCGACTTGGTGCGCAGCCAGATGCCGGGCTGCGTGACCGCCGGGTAGCCGAGCTCGCCGAAGATCGGCGCGCGGTCGAACTTGAAGAGGTTCTTGCGCGCGATGCGGCCGCTCGAGTTGAACAGCACGTTGATCGGGTTGCTGCCGGAGTCGGGGTCGGCCGCGAACTCCAGGGAGCCGTGGCACGAGTTGCAGCGCACGTTCACCTGGTAGAACTGGCGGCTGTAGATGCGCCCGTCGCCGTGCATGTCGATGCTGTTGTGGCAGTCGACGCACTCCATGCCGGCCGTGTAGTGCACGTCGGCCGGCGTGTCGTCCTCGCCGTCGTCGTTCAGGTCCTCGAACTCGATGAGCTGATCCTGCGTGAAGCCGTGGACCTTCGCCTGCTCGTTCGTGTCGTTGTCGATCAGGTTCGAGTAGCGGAAGTTCAGGTTCAAGCCATCGACGTCGTTGGCCTTGGTCAAGTCGCGGTTCTCGTCGACACGGATGCCCATGAACTGGAACACCGTGCGCATCGAGCCCGTGTGGCAGGCCAAGCAGTCCTGCGCGCTCGGGTTACGTCGGATGACGTGACGCGAGGGGTGCGGGCGCTCGGGATACGAGATGTGCGTGTAGGCGTCCGGGTAGGTCGGCTCGCCCTTCGGGATCATCGGGTCGCTCGAGACGCTCTGGCCGGTCCAGTCGTACGCCATGTGGCAGCCGGTGCAGCCCGAGGCGCGGAAGTTGCCGTACTGCTGGTTTCTGCCGCTGGTGCCGAGGTGGCAGGTGCCGCACAGCTTGTTGACCGTCTCCATGTGGAGGTCGATCTCGGTGTAGGTGCCGAAGGGCTTCTCGATCTCGCGATCCTGGAACTCGAGCGGGTGCAGGTGCGGCACCGAGCCCGGCGGCGAGGTATCGATGTCCCAGTCCGGATCGTCGACGTGCGCCGAGCCGTAGGTGGCCAAGTGCTTGCCGTAGGAGTCGGAGCCGAGGTCGTTGATCAGGTCGGAGGCGCGCGGCACGCCGAGACCCTGGATCAGGCCGTCGAGCTTGCCCACCGCGGTGGCCATGGTGGAGCGGCGCAGCGTCTCGCCCATGCCGGCGTGGCAGCCGGTGGCCGAGCAGGTGTTGTCGACGACGCGCAGGTCGCCGGGGTTGCGGAAGCGCAGCCACGCCAGGCCGTCATGCTCCGTGGTGTCCGCATCGTCGAGCAGCTCGACGCCCGCGAGCGACAGGTAGCGGTTGGCGTACTGAGCGCGAGCCGGCGTCGAGAGATCCTCGACCGAGACACGCATCTCCTTGGGCATCGCGATGTGCGCCTCGTCCTGCGACAGGCGACGCGTGCGGTCCGCGGGGTCGAAGCCGACGCCGCCGTGGCAGTCGACACACGCGACGTACGACCACGCGTGCGAGTTCTCGATGCCGCTGCCGGTCGACGAGGTGGCGAGGCCGTGGCAGGCGATGCAGGCCGCGTCCTTCGCGCAGATGACGGCGGTCGGGTTGTTGTCGCAGTACTCGCCCGGATCCTGGGGCTCGCCCTCGCCCTCGCCGCCGATGCCGGAGCCCTCGCACTCGTGGCAGCGCCACTGACCGGTGCCGTTGCCACCGACGACGCAGTCGCAGGGCAGACTGCCGTCGGTGCACGTATAGGGTAGCTCGGGGATGTCGCCGCAGTTCTCAGGGTCCAGCTCTACCGGTGGGGGCAGTGGCTGGTCTGGCTGCTCCACAATGGGTGGCGGACAGCCGGTCCCTATGGCTGCAAGCAGCCAGCTCGTACCGACCAAGAGCACCGAGAATCTTAGTTTCCTCACGCATTACCTCCGCATCGACGGCGATCGGAAGCGTAGCAGAGGATGTCAGCGGATCACTAGGGCTGCTGACAACTATTTCCGTTGCGGGAAAGCCAGTTGGCGGTGATGCTCGTCACCCCGAGTTTTGTTCCACGAGCGCTGACGGGCAGTTAGCGATCGAGCCCGACAGTCGATTCCCCCGAAAAAAACCCTAGACATCGGTCGGATGACGGATGCCGGGGGCCTGTGTACCCCTCCCGAAATAGAGCTTCTCCACCGGTAACAGGCGGGATCCGGGCGGGCAAGCGTTGGTGACGAACCAGTGACCGAGCGGGTCCGGGCACGGGCACGGGCACGGGCACGTTGACGCCCGTAGTTTTTCAGGCGGTGCTGGTCAGCGCGGCGTGTGGTGGCACACGGCGCACTTCTCGCTCTTGAACTCGTAGCCGGGCACTTCCAGGTGGCGCTCGGCCTCCACCGCCTCGTCATGGCAGGTGGCGCACAAGACCGGCACGCCGGTGCAGGCGCCTGTGTAGCGGGAGCCGCCGAGGCCACTGTGGCACTGCACGCACGTGACCGCGGCGTGGGCACCCCTGGTGATGGGGAAGCAGGTGTCGTGCTGCGGGAAGGACGCCGGGAAGAAGGTGGCGGCGACGTGACAGTCGCGGCAGGAGCCGCTCGAGAATGGGGCGCGGCGGTGATCGACCGAGTTGACGCTGGCGACGATGACGTCGCGCTGGTGGCAGGTGCCGCAGTCGACTGCAGCGCGCGCGAAGGTGCGCTCGCGCTTCTCGAGGTGGCATTCGTCGCAGGGCAGCGCGGCATGCCGGCCCGTGAGCGGGAAGTTGCCCAGGCGGTGCGCGTCGACCGAGAAGCCAGGCGCGTTGAAGCCCTCCGTGGTGTGGCAGGAGGCGCAGGAGAGGCCGAACTGCTGGCCGTGCACGTCGACGTGGCAGCCGGCGCAGGTCATCGGCACCGGCTTGGTGGGGTCGCTGCCATGGCAGGTGCCGCACCGGTTGGCGGCGTGCTTGCCGGTGAGCTGGAAGCCCGTCAGATCGTGCTGGAAGCGGGCCGGCGCCCAGCCGGTCGCCACGTGGCACTCGCCGCAATGCGTCTCCGGGCCCGCCGACGCTGGCGCGATGGCCGCCTTGGCGGCGTCCGCCGGCTTGGGCGGCACGAACTTGTCGTAGGCGCCCTTGTGCTGGTCGTCGTGGCAGGTGGTGCAGGCCGCCGGCAGCGGGCGGTAGCGCGCGATCTTGGTCTCTTTGTGGTCGATGGTCGGGTGGCAGCGGTCGCATTTGGCCTCCGCGTGCTTGCCCTCGAGGATGAACGCGGTCTGCTTGTTGTGGTCGAACGTGCCGGGCTTGAAGGCCTTGGTCGAGTGGCAGTCGGCGCAGTCGTGCGGCCGGTTCGCCGCGGCGGTGAACTGCCCGACGTGCTGGTCGGCGTGGCACGAGGAGCACGCGTACGGCAGCAGGCGGTAGGGCGTGGCCACCGGCTCGTCGCCCTTGGCCGTGGGCGGCACGTGGCAGGAGGCGCAGGGAGCGTCGGTGTGTTTGCCGGTGAGCGGGAAGCGGCTGTTGTCGTGCTTGAAGGTGGTGTCGGCGAAGGCCTTGACGGTGTGGCAGTCCCAGCAGCCCTTCTTGCCGGCGCGCGCGTCGGGCGGCTCGGCGGCCTTCTGGAACTGGCCGAGGTGGGGATCGTCGTGGCACATGTCGCAGTCGGCTTGGGTGGGCTTGCCGTCGACCATGGTGACGACGTCGGGCATGCGGATGCGCGCCTGGCTGACCAAGAGCTCGCGGCCCCGCCGAGCCGCTTCGGCCTTGTCCTTGGCCGAGGTCTTCTGCAAGAGCCGCTGATCGGCCTTGTGGCACTGCTTGCAGGCGACGGTGCGGTGCGAGCCCTCGAGCGGGAAGTGGGTGGTCTCGTGCATCTTGACGTCGAGCAGCACCGGCACGAAGCCGGTGACCTGGTGGCACTTCTCGCAGCGAGGTGAGCCCTCCTCATTCGGCATCTGGCCGAAGTGCGCGTCGAAGTGGCAGCTCGTGCAGCGATCGAACTTGACGCCCTTGTACTTGACCGGCTCGCCCTGGAACGGGCCGTGGCACGACTTGCAGGCGACCGAGGTGTGCTCACCGCGCAGCGGGAAGCCGTATTTGTCGTGGAAGCCTGCGTCGATGCCCTTCTCGTTGATCGACTTCCAGTCCTTGGGTGTGTGGCAGCGCGCGCAGTTCTTGCCGAAGGCGCCGCGATGGTAGTCCTCGTGGCAGGCGACGCACGACGCGTGCTCGATGTTCTTCACCTTGAGGTAGGTGGTGGCGCGCGGCTTGGGGAAGGCCGGCGGTGGCTTGGCGTCGGTCAAGGTCTCGTGGCAGTCCTTGCACTTGACGTCCTTGTGCTTGCCGATGAGCGGGAAGCCGCCCTCCTTCTGCTTGTTGTGGTCGAAGCCGGGCGCGTCCTTGAACTTCTCGGCGGTGTGGCACTTGTCGCAGCTCCTGCCGAGCTGGGTGCGGTGCTCGTCGAAGTGGCAGGCGGCGCAGCGGGTGGCCACGCCGAGGTAGGTCTCGCGGCCGACCTCCTTGACCAGGTTCTTCACGTACACGTCCTCGATGCGACGCGGCTCGTGGCAGTCCTTGCACTTGGCCTCTTTGTGCGGCCCGGTCAGCGGCCAGTCCGTGAGCCGGTGGTTGAACTCGTCGCGCGACGGTTTCCACTCGATGATGCTCTTGTTCCTGCCGCGGTGCTCCAGGTGGCACTCGGCGCACTTCTGGGTCTTGACCGACGAGTGATAGCCGGTGCCGGCCTCGAGGCGCTTGTTGATCTCGTCGTGGCACTCGAGGCAGCGCTCGTCGCTGTGGCCGCTGCCCTCGACGTGGCACTTGGAGCAGCCGCGCATGCCCTCCAGGGACGCGTGCGCCTTGGACAGGTCCCCCGGACTGAACACCTGGGCGTGGCTCGCGCCTGCCCACCAGAGGGTGGCGGCGGTCAGCGTGCATGCGAGCAGCGCCAGCGCCCGCATCGTCACTGGCCTCCCTGGAAGAAGAACGCGCCGAAGCCGTAGTAGGCCGTGACGGCGACGTGCGCGGCGATCAGCACCACCATGAAGATGGCGGTGACGACGTGGAACACCAGCCAACTACGGAACACGCGCTTGAGCGTGGCGTAGAACGAGATCTGCAGGCGAGCGCGCTGGATCTTCTCGAGCGAGTCCTTGAAGAAGTTGAACTGTTTGTCGTCGTTGAACAGCGGGCGCGCCGAGTCGATCTGCTTGACCAGCGTGTGACGCGTCTTGTTCTCCTTCATCACCGCTTGCATCAGTGTGCGCTCGCGGGGCTGGAGGGTGGCCATGTCGAAGAGTGCGGTCACAGCCTTGACGTTCTTGGTCTGTTGGATGTGCGGCTGCAACACCTTTTCCATGTCGTTGACCTGCTCGCGCAGGTCGTTGACCGCCAGCATCTTGCCGGCTTGCGCCGGCACCAGGCCGAACAGGAAGCGGCCGAAGATGCCGGTGGCGACGACGATGGCGAGCGCCACCCAGGTCCACACCGCCAGCAGGTTGTTGACCAAGAACGCCGCATGGAAGGCGATCACGAGCGGGCTCATGATGCCGACGAACATGTGGAAGGTGAGCCAGGTGCGGATCGACGCCTTGCCCTTGAGCGGGCGCCAGCGCTTGCGCAGCGCGTAGATGAAGTTGGCCAGCATGAACAGCGTGGCGGCGACGCCGACGCCGTGGCCCCACAGCCCCGAGGGGCGCAGCAGGTCGTGCAGCACCGAGTTCTTCCGCTCGTCGAGCGGCAGCCAGTAGTACTCGGCGCCGAGCACGTAGAGCGCGATGTTGATGGTGACGCCGAGCGCGGTCAGGATCAGCGCCAGGCGGGTGCGCGTGCGCTTCTCCACCTCGGCCTTGGTCAGCGTTTTGCCGCCGCCCCCGGCCTTCTCCTCGCCGTGGTACTTGCGCGACGTCACTTTGATCGAGTTGAGGAACTGCACCGGCAGCTCGCCGCCGATCGACACGATGACGTCGTCGTTGGCGAGCACGGTCTCATTGCCCTCCTTTTGCACGGCCGGGATCTCGCCCATCTTGTGCAGCGCGGAGCCGACGCGCGCGCGCCGGTTGCCGCCGTCGATGGCGTCGAGCGCACGCGCACCGCCGCGCGCGATGACGTCGACGATGCCCTCGCGCCACAGGCTGGTGCGCGAGCGGCCCGGGCTCTGGGCTGCCGGCTGGCCCGCGGCGCCTGCGCTCGCGCCCGCGCCTCCACCCGGCATGCCGTGCACCGCCGAGCCGGGCCGCCACGGGTTGCCGCCCTGGGCCTGCGCCTGCGCGCCGGCGTTGACGATGGTGAAGCGCTGCTTGCCGCCGGGCGCGGCGCCCTCGGGAAGCTGAATGTCCATCATGGTCTTGGCGGTGCCGCGATCGTCCTCGGCGCCGACCAGCATGGATGGGTCGACGACGGCGGTGCCCGGGCGTGGCGGACCCTTCGGCGGCTCGGGCGCCTTGGGCTTGTCGCCGCCCTTGCCCTTCTTCTCGTCGTCGCCGGAGGGAGCGAGGCGCACGTGTTGCGCGTCGATGCCGGTGACCTTGGTGCTGAAGTACGCCTTGACGCGCCCTTGATCGATGAGCGCCTTGATCTTGTCGCGGTTCCTCGGCTTGCAGCGCGAGAACGCGCCTTGCCGATAGGAGATGCTCACCTTGGCGGTGCTCTCCTCGGCGAGCTGGATGGCGGCCTCGACGGCGGAGTCGCCGCCGCCGACCACGAGTACGTTGCGCCCGTGGTACTGCTCGGGGTCGACGAGGCGATAGGTGACCTTGGTGGTCTCCTCGCCGGGGCAGTCGAGCTTGCGCGGCGAGCCGCGCAAGCCGATGGCGAGCACCACCGCGGCACAGGCGATGCGCTCACCGGCGGCGGTCACCGCGGTCAGGCGCGGCGCGTCGCCCTCGACGTGAACGATCTTCTTGCCCTCTTCGACGGCGATCTTGTTGGCGTCGATCACCTGGAAGATCTCGGTCATCAGATCCTCTTTGGAGAGGAGCTGGCGCCCGAAGGGACCGAAGTTCGGCATTTTGACCTGTTCGGTCATCACCACCTTGCCGCGCGGGTAGTGGGCGATGGCGCCGCCCACCGACTCCTGCTCGAGGATGCGCACCGACAGGCCCTGCTCCTGGCAGGCGATGGCGCTGGCGATGCCGGCCGGGCCGGCGCCCACCACGACGACGTCGGTGAAATTCGGGCCGGCGTTGCTCTTCTTGAGCTTGCCCTTGATGAACTTGCCCGACACCAGCCCCTGATGGAGCGCGTTCTTGATCAGGCCCATGCCGCTGATCTCGCCGACGATGAAGACGCCGGCGCGGCTCGACTCGAAGTTCTCGTCGGTCTCGGGCAGGTCGATGCCGCGCTCCGACGTGCCGAACACCAGCTTGATGGCGCCGACCGGGCACTCTATGTCACAGCGCGCGTGGCCGATGCAGTCGGCGGCGTCGACCAGCGTGGCCACGCCGTCGACCACGCCGATGATGTCGCCCTCGGGGCAGGCCTTGATGCACGAGAAGCTGCCCACGCACAGCGTGGGGTCGATGACCGGGTGCAGCGACAGCGGCACGAGCTGGCCCTCGGCCACCGCGAGCCGCAGGCGTTCGGCGCCCTCGCGCTCTGACTTCTTGCGCTGGGTGAGCAGCACGATCACGGCCACCGCCATGATCGCGAACACGATGCCGGAGATGATCAGCTCGTACATAGGATGGTGTGCCTGGCGAGGGGGGTCCGATCTACAGCGAGCCGGTGAGCGACAAATCCGCCATGCCCGCGGTGGGCGTGGCCCGCACTTCCCCCCCGAACGACGGCAGCGCCTGTTGACCGTACAGGCGCGTGCGCACCGACAGCCAGGGCAGGATCGGCGCGTCCACGTAGGCGCTCAAGCCGAGCTCCCGGTACCAGTCGCGCGGCGCCTCGGTCTCGTAGTAGGAGACCCTCGTCATGAACGACAGGAACGGCAACCCGACGCGCGCAGCGACCCAGGCGTTGCGCCCGGGCCAGCCCCCTTGCACCTCGACGTCGTTCTTGACCTTGGTCAAGCCGAGCTCCTCGATGTAGCCGAGCTGGATGCCGCCCGCGTCGCCGAAGGCCTGCGGCAATTCGAGTTGCGGCCCGACGAACGCGCGCGTCGACGCGGAGGCGGTGTCATAGGCGGCGCCGCCGCTGGCGCCCAGGCCGAACCAGGGCACCGGGCGATAGGCGGTGACGGCGCTGACGTCGTGGCCGCCTTGCGCGTGCGGCACGCCGACGCCGTCGAAGTCGAGGTCGAGCGGCGGCGCCGCGTTGTAGCGGTAGCCGGTCCACAGCACCAGCTCGGGCAGCACGTCGAGGCCGGCGTCGACGCTGGCGGCGTCGACGGTCGGCAGCATGTCGGCGGTGCCGCCCATGCCGGTCTTGATGGAGCCGCCGATGTTGCCGACGCCGCGCCAGAACACCTGCGTCTGCGCCAGCGCCTCGCCGCGCAGGTAGGCGAAGTCGGGCGAGCTGAGCACGCCGACGCGCGCGCGCGGCACCACCGAGACGCCCTCCGCCGGACGCAGGTTGACGCCGAGGTAGGCGCCGCCGGCAAGGCGATTGAGCGTGGGCGCGATGGTGACGAGGTCGGGGATGGCGCCGGCGTAGAGGCCGACCTCGGTGGAGTCGTCGAGCAGACGCAGGCCGGCTTGGGCGCCGTCGAGCAAGAGCACTCCTGGGACGTTCTTGGCGTAGAAGCGCCCGAGCTCGCCGACGACAAGCCCGTCCTTCATGCCCACAGACAGGCCCCAAACGTACAGCTCGACCAGCTCGCCTGGCCGTGCCCGCTGGTTGCTCGGCGCGATTAGGTCGCTGGCCACGCGGACGGACGCCGTGGTGAAGAACTGCGGCGCGGCGCTGAAGCCGACGCGGAAGCCGGCATCGAGCGACGTGCGGCCGTAGGCGCCGCTCGGGCTGGTGGAGGCGCCCCACAGCTCTTGGCGGAGCGTGGTGCGGCCCGAGGCCACCAGGCCCGCCGCCGAGACGTCGTGCTTGACGCGCTCGACGGGCAACTGCGCCACCTGCTCGCGTAGCTCACGCTGCTGCCCCGGGCTCATCATCGGCGGCAGCACTTTGGGCTCGGGCTTCTTCGCTTCGGCCGGCGGCACCCAGGCGAACGAGAACTTGTCGCCGGGCGCGGCGCGATCGCTCTTGCAGATGGCCTTGGCCGGAGAGACCTCGACCACTTCGCAGGGGCCGACCGGCTTGTTCCTGCGCACGAGCTGCAGCTCCTGCCCGACGGTGACGCCGTGCTTGGCGCCGACGTCGAGGTAGGCGTCCTTGGCGGTCGCGTAGGTGACCTGACCGGCGGTAGCGCCGGCCGTCAGGCTTGCGAGGGCAGCTAGCCCGACGACGCAGGTGAACACCAAGAGACTCCACGGCCCAGCGGTTGGCAGGTCATGTTGCGACAGACCCCCGGCCCGGATCAACCAGCGAGATCAGCAGGGGCCCTTGTTGGTCGGAGTGCAACCTTCACCGTGCGGCGACGAATGGCACGCTGCGGTGCAGTTGATCTGGCTGAAGTCGATGGACCACTCCTTGGGCTCGGCGAGCCGCGAGGTGTGGCAGACCCGGCAGTGCTCGGGCCCCCAGTGGTTGGTGCCGTAGCCGGCGGAGCGGCCGGTCGCGCCGTTGTGGAGATCTTCGAAGGGCACGAACAGCGCGTCCTCCACCGGCGTGTTCGAGTGGCACTCGCGGCAGCCGGTGGTGTCGTCGTTGGCCTCGTACATCGGCGCGACGGTGCCGGCGTTGTGCGCAGTGTTGGTCAGCACCGCGTAGTCCGCCAAGTGGCACTCGCTGCACAGCGTTGGCGAAGGGTCACCGCCGTTGTCGGCGTGGCAGGAGCCGCACAGCACCGTGCCGTGAATGTCGTTGGTGGCGCCATCGACGGGGAAGAACGGTGCGTGGTCCGCGCGCGAGAGGTTCCAGTCGACGCCCTCGCCCTCGCCTTCGCCCTCGCCCTCGCCTTCGCCGTCGCCGCCGCCGCTGCAGTAGCGCTGGCCGCAGAAGTGGCAGCCATAGCAGTAGCTCTCCTCGGGGCGGTACCGGCTGCCGTGCGCGCCGTGCACCGACGTGAGCGCGCCGCTCCCCGTGACGGTGTTGTGGCACTCGACGCAGTTGAATTGCTTGAAGGTCTCCCTGCCGCCGTGACAGGCGTTGCAGTCCAACTTGCCGGAGCCGACGCCGGCGACCGCGCGGTTGAGGTTGTGCTTGGCCGTCGGGCCGATGGGGAAGAAGGGCTCGTGGTCGACCGCCGCGAAGTCCTCGGCGAAGCCCGTGGTCATGGGCGGCGGGTCGACCGCCTCCGGTGTGCAGGCGAACACCGCGAGGGCGCCGGCGACGAGGGGCAGGGCAGCGACGAGCAGAGCGGAGCGCGCGCGCATGGTGATGTAGTAGCACGCCGCGCTTTGCCTGCGCACGCCGGGGAGCGCGCCTTCGATCACGGTGTGCGGCTCGCATCGGATCGGCGTCGGATGGGGGCGCGGACCCCAGCCTCGACGGCGTTCAGACCGAGATCGAGCCCTTGCGGAAGTCGGTCTTGCCGATGTGGACGTTGACGACCACGGGGAAGCCCTCGGCGGCCCAGGCCTTGGCCTGGCGCAGCGCGGATCCGCACTCCTCCTCGCGCGTCACCACGATGCCCTTGCCGCCGAGCGCCTCGCACACCTTGTGGTAGTCCGAGCGCAACAGGCCGGTGGCGACGTCGTCTTTCAGGATGTCGAGCTGGTCGCGCGCGATCTGCGTCCAGCAGGCGTCGTTGCCGATCACGGCGATGACGGGCAGGCGGTGGCGCACCAGTGTGTCGATCTCCGACATCGACCAACCGAAGGAGCCGTCGCCGAAGATCAGCCAGTGCTCGCGCTCGGGGTGCAGCGCCTTGGCGCCGATGGCGAAGCCGGCGCCGACGCCGAGCGTGCCGAACACACCGGGGTCGAGCCACGAGAGCGGCGCGCGCGGGCGCAGCACGTAGCTGGCGGTGGCGACGAAGTCGCCGCCATCGGCGATCAAGACCGCGTCGGGTGCCAGCGCCTCCTCGAGCGCGCGGCAGAAGGCGAGCGGGTTGATGCCGCCTTGGCAGGGTGCTGCTGCGTCGTTCGCGATCTGGCGATCGCGCTCGGCGTCGCGTTCGGTGAGCTTGGCGCGCCATGGGCCGTAGCGCTCGCCCTCGCCCTCGCCGAGCTCGGTGGCGAGGCCGACCAGGAACGCGCCCGCGTCGCCCGCCGCGGCGATCTGCGGCCAGCGGTTCTTGTGCAGCACCCGCGCGTCGCGGCCGGCGGCGATGTACGTCGCCTTGCGGGAGATGTGCATGCCGTAGTCGAGGCGGAAGTCCGCCGGCGTGCCCGCCAGGATGACGACGTCGGCCTCGCGCAGCGCCTCCTTCCTCTTGTGGCGCGTCTGCAGCGGGTGGCCCTTGCCGAGCAGCCCGCGCGCGGCGCCGCTCAGGTAGACGGGCGCGCCGATGCGCTCGAGCGCGCGCGCCACGTCGGGGGCGCGCAGCGGCTCGGCCATGGTCTGGCTGCCGACGACGATGACGGGCCGCTCGGCCGCGCGCAGCGCCTCGCCCGCCGCCTTGAGCTTGTGGTGCGGCGGCAGCTTGATCTCGACGTGCTCCGGACGAGCCGGCACGTCGGCGGACGTGCTCGGCACGCCGGCGAACATCGAGTCGAGGTGGCGCTTCAAGTACAGGCCGAGCGCGCGCTCGGGCAGCGACTTGCCCTGGCCCTTGGCGAGCGTCCAGGAGCGCACCGTCTCCTCGGGGTAGAGCAGGTCGATGGGCAGCTCGAGGAAGACCGGGCCGGGCACGCCGCTCTTGGCGCGCGCGAACGCCTCGACGAGCAGCGGCGCGATCTCGTTGACCTTGGTGGCGCGCCCCGTCCACTTGGTGCATGGCGTGAACAGCGCGAGCTGATCGATGTCCTGCAGGGCGCCGCGCCCCTTCAACAAGGTGGCGGTGGCGCCGCCGAGCACGACCACCGGCGACTCGGCCAGCTCGGCGTTCTTCACCGCGGTGATGACGTTGGTGCAGCCCGGCCCCGCGGTGACGGCGGCGACGCCGGGCACGCCGGTGAGGCGCGCCGTTGCGTCGGCGGCGAACACCGCGGTCACCTCGTCGCGCACGTCGATGACGCGGATGCCGCGCTGTTTGGCGCCGACCAGGATGGGCGAGATGTGGCCGCCGATCAGCGTGAAGAGGTGGCGCACGCCGTGCGCGAGCAAGACCTCACCAACGATGTCACCGCCGTGCATGCCGTACCTCTCCGTCGCGCGGGGATGGGACGCTGCGCGCGCCGAGGCAATCGGGTAGCGTGGCGCCGATGCAAGAGCGGCGGACGCGCGCGCTGCGCGCCTTCTCCCGGCGGGGGTTCCTGCTCGGCACGGCGGGGGCGCTGGCGGCGCTCGGCGCTGGCGCCGCGCTGGTGATGCGCGGTGATCCGGAGGCCTATCGCGCGCTGATCCGCGAACCCGACGGCACCGTGCCGGCGCCGACGCGCCTGTCGGTGAAGGAGCTGGCGGTGCTGACCGCGCTGTGCGACCGCCTGGTGCCGTCGACCGCCGGTTTTCCGTCGGCGCGTGAGCTCGGCATCGCGCGGCGCATCGACCGCGAGCTCATGTTCCTGCGCGACAAGCTGACCGACGACGTCAAGGGCGCGCTGTTCGTGTTCGAGCATGGCGGCATCGTGCACGGCAGCGCCTCGCGCTTCTGCGCGCTCGACGACGCCGGCCGCGATCAACGGCTGGTCGAGATGTGGGGAGGCGGCGCGCTCGAGCGCTCGTGCGTCGCCGGCATGCGCATCCTCGCCTTGTTCTTCACCTACGCTGACGACCGCACCTGGCGACACATCGGCTACGCCGGGCCGCTGGTGGGCCACCGCTCGCCGCCCGCCGCCGACTCGTCGGCGCTCGCCACGGCGCGGAGCGCGGGATGAAGCCGGAGCTTCGTGAGCGCATCCTCGAGCACGACCGCGTGACCGCGAGCCGCACCGAGGAGGTCGACGCCGTCGTCATCGGCTCGGGCTGCGGCGGCGCCGTCGTCGCCAAGGAGCTGGCGGGCGCGGGCTGGTCGGTGCTGATGCTCGAGCGCGGCGGGCTCTACCTCGCCGAGCGCGGCGACTTCGATCAGCGCGAAGACGACATGATGGCCAAGCTCTCCGCCGGGCGCGGCCTCGACACCACGATCGATAATGGCACCGCGGTGCTCGGCGGCAACAACGTCGGCGGCGCCAGCGTGCACTACTGGGCCGACTCGCTGCGCCTGCCGCGCGATCGCTGTGAGCTGTTCGCGCGCGAGCACGGCGTGCAGCACCGCGGCTACGACGAGCTGCTGCCGTGGTTCGAGCGCATCGAGCGCGACCTCAACATCCACGAGGCACCCGACGAGCTGCGAAACCGCAACAACCAGCTCTTCCTCAAGGGGGCGACCACGATCGGGCTCGAGGTGGAGCGCGTGCACCAGGCGCGCAAGGGCTGTGTGCAGTCGGGCTACTGCATGCAGGGCTGCGCCTACGACGCCAAGCAGAGCCAGCTCGTCACCTACGTGCCCGAGGCGCTCGAGCGTGGCGCCCGCCTGTTCGCCGACTGCGAGGTCGAGCGCATCCTGGTGGAGCAGGGGCGCGCGGTGGGCGTGCGCGCGCGCTTCCTCGATCGCAGGAGGAACGCGCCGAGCGGGCACACGCTGACGGTCAAGGCCAAGCGCGCGGTGGTGGTGGCGGCCGGCGGCTTCTTCACGGCGCCCTTGTTGATGCAGTCGGGCATCCCGGATCGCTCGGGGCAGCTCGGCAAGAACCTGCAGATGAACCCCGGCATGCGCACGCTCGGCGTCTTCGACGAGGACGTGATCCTGTGGCGCAACATCCCGGCGGCGGTCGGCTGCTTTCAGCATCGCCTGGCTCGCTACGACGAGCAGGGGCGCTACCTGGACGGCGGCTTCCTGCTCTACCCCGACCAACTGCAGCCGGCGTCGCTCGCTGCCTGCATGCCGGGCTTTGGCGAGGGGCATCGGGCGCTCATGGAGCTGGCGCCCAAGATCGGCGCGGTCACGTCGTGGATCGACGAGCGCTTCGCCGGCACGGTGGCGCTCGGCGCCGACGGGCAGCCGCTGTGGGACTTCCCCATCGTCGGCGAGGACGCGGAGAAGTTCCGCCGGTCCATCAAGCTGCACGCGCGCATCCTGCTCGCCGCGGGGGCGCGCGAGGTGATCATCCCCGACAAGACCATGCGCAAGGTCGACGGCCGCTGGCTGGTGGGCGCGCGCATCAAGGACGAGCGCGAGATCGACGCAGTGGTGGCGGGCGTCGACCTTTCGCCCGGCTCGATCTTTTACGCGGCGCCGCACCCGGCGGGCGCGGCGCGCATGGGCGGGTCGGCCGAGACGTCGGTAGTCAACAGCGATGGTGAGGTCTGGTCGACGTCGGGGCTGTATGTGGCCGACCCGAGCGCGTTTCCCACGGTGGTGTCGGTGGACCCGAGCGAGTCGATCATGGCGTGGAGCTATGTGACCGCGCACCGCATGCTGGCGAAGCACGGGTGACGGCTCGATTGGCCGGGAGAGCTCGACGGTGACGAGCTGACGGGGGTCAGCTACACCGCTCCCATGACCAAAGCACGAAAGGCGCTGCTGCGCGTGTTGGTGGTCTCGCACCTGGTCGGGCTCGCATTGCTCTTCGGCGGCACCGCGGCGGTTGTCGTGCTGATCCACGCCGGCGAGCAGGTCGCCATGGGCGCGCACCGGTCCTTTGCGTTCGAGGTCAGCGCCCGGCTGCAAGACATCGTGCTGCTGCCCGGGTCGCTCGCGCTCGTCGCTTCCGGCCTGCTGCTGAGCCTGCTCGGCCCGTGGGGCTTGGTGAAGCATCGGTGGATGGTCGCGAAGCTCGTCGGCACCGCGATCCTCGCGATGCATGGCCAGGTTCAATACCGGCCGATGACCCATCTCCTGCTCGAGTGGGTGCGCATGGACGCGCTCCCTGCCGACTGGCCCGATCTGGTGTTTCACCTGCAGCGGCTCGGCGTCATTCAGTTGGTGGCGCTGGTGGCGGTGAGCGCCGTCGGGGTGGTCAAGCCGTGGGGTAGGACGCGGTTCGGCTTGCCGCCTGCGACGAGCGCCGCGTCCGAGTAGGCACGGGCGAGCGCGCCGTGTGGCAGAGCGGTGGCGCTACATCGGGGTCGCGCGGCGGGCCGCGTCCGAACGCGTTGGCACGCGCCGTGCGTCACGGGCCCGGCGAGGTCACCGATGCGCCCTTCCCACACCACGCTGCAACCACCCCATCGCCTCGACCTGCGCGCCGCCGACCTGGCGCGCGGCGTCGCCACCCTGTTGACCGTCGACGAGCGGCGCGCGCGCGCCGCGCTCGAGGCCGGCTGGCACGCCGACGGCCTCGCCTTCCTCAGCGTCCGCTCGGCGCTGTGCGCCTTCCTCGAGGCGCAGCGCGCCTCCGGCGCCTGGCAGCCGGGCGACGAGGTGCTGGTCAGCGCGCTCACCATTCAGGACATGCCCAAGCTGATCGAGGCGCACGGCTTCGTGCCGGTCGCGGTCGAGGTCGACGCGCACGGCATGGCGCCGCGGCTCGACGACCTGCAGCGCAAATGCAACGCGCGCACGCGCGCCGTGCTGGTCGCGCACCTGTTCGGCGCGCGCGTCGAGCTCGCGGAGGTCGCGCGCTTCTGTCGGCAGCACGGCCTGCTGCTGCTCGAGGACTGCGCCCAGGCATTCGTCGGCCCCGGCTTCGTCGGCCACCCCGAGGCTGACCTCGCGATGTTCAGCTTCGGCACCCTCAAGACCTGCACCGCGCTCGGCGGCGCGCTGGCGCGCGTGCGCGACCCGGCGCTGCGCGCCCGCATGGCCGAGATCCAGACGTGCTGGCCGCGGCAGCGGACCGGCGCCTTCGTCGCCAAGCTCGCCCGGGCAGCGGCCTTCCTGGTGGCGCAGCACCCGCTGGTCTACGGCCTGCTTGCGCACGCCATCGCGCTCGGCGGCGAGAGCATCGGCGCGGTGCTGCGGCGCGCGACGCGCGGCTTCCCCGCGGGCGACGTCGTCGAGCTGTTGTCGCTGCTGCGCAAGCGTCCGTGCGCCGCGCTGCTCGCGTTCCTGCGCGTGCGGCTCGCGCACGTCGACGCCGAGCGGCTGGTGCGGCGCGCGGCGGTCGGCGAGGAGCTGGCTGCGCGCGCAGACGGGCACGTGCCCGGCGCGGGCGCGCGCTATCGGACCCACTGGATCTTCCCCATCGAGACCACCAGCCCGGCGCGCCTGCGCGAGGCGCTGTGGCGTATCGGCATCGACGCCTCGGGGGCCTCGAACATCGCCGCGGTCGGCGGCGTGGCCGCGCGCGCGCTGGTGCAGTCCCTGGTGTTCGTGCCGGCCTACCCGGAGCTGTCCCCGGCGGCGCGCGCGGCGCTCGCCGAGGCGGTGCAGGCGCACCTGCGGCGAGACGTGCTGACGCTGGAGCTTCCTCCCGGCACGCCCGCGCCGCTCGCCCGGAGCGCCGCATGTTGACACCGCGTTTCTTCGCCGAGTACCGCGCCACGCCTACGCGTTGGTTTTGGGGCCCGCTCGCCGGCACGCTGCGCGAGCTGATGACGGCGGTGCGCTTCCAGGTCGAGGTCCAGGGGGCCGAGCACCTGCCGCCAACGCCTGCGCTCTTGTGCACCAACTCGACCCACACCTACGACTTCCTCGCCTTGATGAAGGGCCTCGATCAGCTCGGCCGCCGCGTGGTGTCGGTGACCAAGGCCAAGAACTTCCACAACCCGGCGATGGCGTTCGCCATGAAGCGCACGGGCACCATCCCGCTGGCGTCGCGCGGCTACCTGATCATGGTCGACTTCATCGCCGTCCACGGGCGCCGACCCGACGAGCGCGAGTACCGCATACTGCGCGATCACCTCGACGACGGGGCGCCGCTGCCACAGGGCGAGCCGTACCGATCGGTGCTCGAGCGGCCGCGCGTCGTGCATGGGCTGCCGTTCGACGGGGGTGCGCCGTGGCGCGAGGTGCTGCTCGACGTGTTCCGGCGCTTCGCCGGCGAGTCAGTGCGGCTGGCGCGCACGGCCGTCGACGCCGGCGCGCTGGTGCAGATCTATCCCGAGGGCACGGTGTCGCCGCGGCTCGGCACCGGGCGCGGCGGCGCGGTGCAGCTCGCGCACGCGCTCGGCGTGCCGCTGCTGCCGGTCGGCATGAGCGGCTGCCCCAAGGCGTTCGTCGCCACGACGCCGATCCCGGCGCCGGCGCGCGTCACCATCCGCATCGGAGCGCCGCTCGAGGTCGCGCTGCCGGACGCGCACAGCGCCTTCGAGCCCGACGATGAGGTGCGCCACGCGGGCGAGATCGCGCGCGCCACCGCGCGCGTGATGGGCGCCATCGATTCGCTGCTCGACGCCGAGTACCGGCATGCGCCCGAGGGCGCACCGGCGGGCAAGGGGCTGCGCGCGCTACTCTGACCGCGGCACCGGCGGTAATCGCTGCGGTGCCGTCTGCGGGCGCGGCTCGAGCGAGCGCACCGCGGCGAGAACAGCGCGGGTAAGGCGGCGCCGACGCAGCAGCACAAGGAAGGGAAGGGCCGTCGGCACAGCGCCCGTGCTTGCGCACAGGCAGCCGCCTCGCTTTGGGCTGTCCTCGCCCTCGCCCTCACCCTCACCCTCGCCCTCGCCCTCACCCTCGCCCTCGCCCTCGCCCTCACCCTCGCCCTCGCCCTCACCCTCGCCCTCACCCTCGGCCGCCGGGCAGAGGACGCCGCTCGCTTGAGCATCCGCGTCGAGGGCGTCGATGAGGCCATCGCATCCGAGGTCATAGGGTGTCGCCGGCGAGCCCACCTCGAGGCCGTCGGCAACGCCATCACCGTCGGTATCTGCGCGCACGGGACTCGTACCGAGCGCGCCTTCCCACGAGTCCGACAGGCCGTCGCCGTCGTCGTCGTCGTCGCATGCGTCCCCGAAAAGGTCACTGTCACTGTTCACCTGTGCGCTGTCGGAGACCTGCGGGCAGGTATCGTCGCCGTCGCACACTCCGTCGCCGTCCGAGTCGCCCGGGACGTCTTCGGGGCACAGATCGCATGCGTCGCCGATGCCATCGGTGTCCGAGTCAAGTTGGAGCGGGTCGGGGACCTGCGGGCAGCCGTCCTCGATGACCACGACCCCGTCTCCATCCTCGTCGAGAACGATGCGGCCAACCCGCTCACGCACCGTTCCGTAGGCGTCCGTCTCGTAGGCCACCAACAGGTCGCCGTTGGCGGTCGGCAGGAGCGTGGGACGACGGATTCGATGGGCGATCAACGTGCTGACGTCGACGGAGTCGATGGCGGTGAGGTCTGCGCCTTGCTGCCCGAGGCCGTGCGTTGCCGCGAGGAGGGGATCCGTCCCGCACGCCACCGCGTCGACGTTGACGTTGAGGGTGGTCGACGACTGCACCAGGCCGTTGGAGGCGAGGCGCGCGACCCGGTTGCCGGCGGCGAAGACATGCGATCCGCCTTGCAGGGGGCAGAGCGTCGCCGGCCCACTCTGCGTCGGGAACACCTCGAGCTCAGGCCCGGCGGAGGTGAACGGCGGGTCGAAGCGGGCGGCGAGGGTGCCGTCGAACTCAAGCGCCATGCTGTTGCGGTCGCGCGACCAAACGACCAGGGCTCCGGCTCCCGAGGGCGCCGCCACCGGATCGCGGACGTAGAGGTCGGTTCTGGTGCTGAAGGTCACGGGCGCTGCGAGTGGCAGCCCCGTCGCCGCATCGAGCACGAAGCCCTCGAGTTGGCCGAAATCCACGGCATACAAGATGATGAACCTCCCGCCTGGGATGCCGGTGATTCGTCCATAGAACAGTGACGTCGTCGCTGGCGTGAGCACGAGCGGTGCGCTGTCGAGCACCGCGCCGTCGGACCCGACGCGAACGCCGACCATGAGGGTGTCGCCGCTCTCATAGGGCTGCCACGCCACGAGGAACGTGCCGTCGCTCTCGGCAATCTGCAGGTCGAGCACCGCCCGACCTGGAGCGGCCAGCAGGACCGCCGGCGGAACGGGTGCGCCGGTCGCCGTGTCGACGCGAACGAAGTGCACGCCGTTTCCCGGCGGGCCGTAGCCGTACCCACGCCTTCCGTCGAGCCACGCAACGCCCGCCGCTGCCGCGGAGGACGCCGCGACGGGCGTGTTGTGCTCGTCGGCGTCATACGTGAGCGCGAGGGGTCCCCCGTAGACGAGGTCGAGGAACCAGCTCTGATCCAGCAAGAACGCCGCCCCCAGCTCCGGCATCTCGATTGCGACCTGCGGTGCGAAGATGTCACGGGCGAGGTCGTGCGAGACCGAATACGCCGAGGCACCCCCGGAGCTCACATACATGGCGACCATGTTGCCGCCGAGCGCGCCCCAGACGCGGCTGCCGACGGATTCGCTGGCGAAGAAGCCGGACGGCAACTGGTCGCGGACGATCCCGGTGAACGCCGGCACCGCCACGCTGACGAAGTCGCCCTGGACACCGGCGGTGGTGACCAACAGGCGCCCGGCGTCGACGGAGGCGAGCAGATTGTCGCTCCCTTGCTGGAACGGGCCGAGCGCGACGCCCCCGGGTGTCACGGCGCCCGCATCATCGACAAGCGTGGCGTGAAGCTCGGCTTGCGGACCGCCCGCTGTCGCCCAAACGAGCACCGCGGAGCCGTCATCGCTGCCGATGCCGCAGCTCGCTACCAAGGTGGTCGGGGTCACGGGGAATCGCCGCACGGTGTCCCCGTCGACGACGGCAAGGCCGAGGCCGGCGCTCAACGTATCGTCGAGGAGGTCCACGCCGACGAGCCATCGATCGGGTCCGTCGGCGGTGACGCACGGTCTCACCGCGCTCGCCGCGATCAGGAGTGGCTCTACGTCGACGAGCGTGCAGGAGCGAACGTCGATCCTGGCGCCGCGCACATCGCCGGTGTCCTCGTCCCAGACGACCATGCCGATGTCCGCGTGAGGCGCGATGGCGACCTGTACCCGCGCAACCCAGCCGTCGACCGGCAGTTCGACGCCGCTCGGTGTCTGCAAGGTGTTGCGCCGGACACAGGTGAAGCGCGCCGCGTGCGTCCGCTGGTCCATCCAGACGAGCACGTAGTCGATCTCGGTGGCGTAGAAGGTGCCCCTGTTGCTGATCGCGAGGTCCGCGGACCCTGGAACTGCCGCGGGTGGCCCGAGCACCGGGGGTTCGACGTCGTAGCTCCGCTGGAGCAGGACGCTCTGCGCCCACCCAGGTGCTGCGGCAAGGAAGGCGAGGGCGAACGCGAGCTTGCTCATGGGGTCCCCACATCGACGAGGAACCAGCGGGTACCGATGGCGGTATGGCTGTAGGGGTCGTCCACGTCGGAGGCTGGGTGCACGAGCGCGTGGACCGTGTTGCCGTCGTCGGAGAACATCGCGTAGCGCGCGACGACCGGCGTCGGCGCGCCGTCGACCATGACGTCCGCAACGGCCTGATAGATCGGCGCGGCCGCCGTGGGCGGCAGCGGGAACAACAGCACGCCGTCGACGATGTCGGTCCCCGTGCGGTCGGTCCGGGCGGGCACCACCAAGAAACGTCCGTGGCCCGGATCCTCGTCGACATCGAGGACACCGCTGATGCTCTCGAGGTTGCGGATGAAGTTCATGTCGTTGACGTCAGTCGAGACGTTCAACACCGCCCGGCTCGCGACCACAGCCGCTGGGATGCTCCGAAACAGCCACAGGTCGTCGCCGGTGTACTGCTGACGTTGGGCCTGCTGCACCAGCGCTTCTCCCTGGATGACGTAGCGGCGGACCCACTCGGGGCTTCCCCCGTGCGCGGCCGCGTAGACCCGCGTGCCGCCGGGGTGCAGGCGGGCACGGATCGGGGCCGTGGTCTCGGCTGTGAGCTGCACGTCGCCGGTGCCGAGGTTGATGAACCGAAGCGCCTCCCAGTCGCGCCCACCGACGAGGAGCATACCGTCGCCGAAGAACGTCACGTCATCGACCACGGTGGCGACCGGAACGTGTGCGACCAGCGATCCATCTGAACTGTCGAGCACAAAGACGTCACCGTCGCCGCCGACTGCAACGCGGTTGCCGTCGGGAGCGAGCGAGATTGTCGTCGGAGCAACTGGCAGGTCGACAACGGTCGCCTCGTGCGTCACGGGGTCGACCATCGCAGCCTGGCGGGGGGCGCGCGAGCCGACCGCGAAGCGGCCCGTGCCGTGATCGACGTCCGCGACGTCCCACGGTAGCTCCTGGCCGACGGTGGCGAACGACACCGGAAAGTACTCGACCGGTGGGTGGCGCGGCGGCGCCTGCAGGACATGAACCGTCGCCGCGCCGGGCGCGCCGCCGCCGAGGTCGCTGAACGGCGCCGCCAGCACGATGATGCGGTCGCCGCCAGCGTCAAAGAAGACGAACCGCGGGTACCGCTCCTCTTGCGCTGCGCGCGGAATCTCGAGGTAGTCCATCGACTCGAGGAACGACCCTGAGTAAATGTGCAACGTCGCCGCGGTCTCGATGCCGACGTTATAGGTGCCGAACCCGACGACGAGGCGCCCACCGTCGGGATCGAAGTCCGCCGCCGAGACGGCGAACTCCAGCGCGCGATCCGGGAGGCGTCGCAGGTAGGTCAGGTCGACGGTGCGATTCGCGGACACCGTGCGCACGACGCCACACCCGTCGACGGCGGCATCCGGGCCCACCCAGAGGCGGAGACACGGCTGCACGGTCCCGAGCCCGAAATCGACCTCCGTCAGCTCCCCGCCGGTCAGGTCGAAGCGGTCGACGTTCTGGCTGACCGAGTAGAACCACCGGCCGCCAGGCCCGGCGACCGCCCGGCCGTACTCGGAGGTGCCGGCCGCCAGCACGAGTACCCCGGTGCCGAGCTCCAGCACCCCGACGTCACGTTGTCCCTGCCCCTCGGCCGTGACGAACGCGATCCCATCCCTCGCGTCCACGTCGCCGAGGCTGAAGGGGGTAGCGGTGATGTCGGTCAGCTCTCCGTTGGACAGCGAGCGCTGCTCGATGCCGCTAGGTCCCGCAGCGACAAGCGACCCTGTGTAGTCGTCGACGGCTACGGCATTTGCCGGCGCGGTCAGGTCGACGTCGAAAGCGAAGCCGCGGTCGATGTCGAGGACGGTCACCGTCGCGCGGTCGTGGAGGAGCACGAGCGAGGCTCGATCACGCGCAAGGTCGGCGTCGTCGAGCGCGAACGGCAGCGGCGCAGTGTTCACGAATCCCCGTACCCGTACCGTCACCTCGTCCGTGGCGACGCGGCCAAGGGCGTCTGCGACGACGACGCGCAGCCGGAAGGTCCCTCGAACGTCGAAGGCCAGCGGCAGGGTCTCGTACCGGGAGAACAAGGTGATTTGCCCCGGCTCGAACGACGAGTTGTTCGGCGACTCGAGGATGATCCAGTCGATCTGCACAACGTCGGGGCTCACCGTCGCGCGCACTTGATCCGAGACATCGATGTCGACGACGACGTCCGGCCCGATCTCGACGCTCGGCCCGCCGGCAGTGCCGCCATCGGGTGCCGGCATGCCGGCGTCCGGCGCGACGGTACCAGCGTCGTCGACGAGTCCGGCATCCGCCGGCTCGCCTGCATCGGTCGGATTGCCGGCATCCTCGACCCCACCGCCGTCCGGACCGTCGAGGGGGGCGTCACCCGACCGGCCGACGCAGGCAGCAGTCAACGCAGCGGCGACGACAATCGCGGAACGGCGCTGCCCCCTCAGCATCGACGGATACTACCGCTGCGCTCCGCGTTGGCGGCAGCGCGGCCCGCGGAGCAGCACGAACGCCCGTGCTGGTGCCGGTGCGCGGAGCGAGCTCGCCCTTTGCGCGACCGGCCCTTGCGTCTCCCCTCGTCTGCATGTTATTCAAGTATTCGATTGAGTAGCAGGGCAACCGTCATGGCCTCGCCAAACCGCACCTTCAAGGACGCCATCTACGACCAGCTCGGCCGCATCGGCAAAGCGCTCGCGAGCCCGCGTCGCCTCGAGCTGCTCGATTGACTGCGCCCCGGCGGGCAAGGGGCTGCGCGCGCTGTTGTAACAGCGTCACGACGTGCGCCGCGGCTGTCCTCGGGCAGCCAGACTGCTCCCGTGAAGGTGCCTGCCTCGAGGGCCGGCACGCGGGCGGCGGCCTGCCTCAGCGCGCGCCGAGGCCGAGCGCCCGACGCCCGGCCTCGGTGATGCGGTCCTTGGTCCAGCGCGGCTCGAAGGTCAGCTCCACCCGCACCTTGTCGACGCCCGCGACGCGCTCGAGCCGCCGCTGCACGCCCGCCGTGATGGCGTCGCCCGCCGGGCAGGCCGGCGTGGTCAGCGTCATGGTCACCTCGACGAGGCGCTGCTCGGGGACGAAGCGCGTGTCATAGATGAGGCCGAGGTCGACGACGCTGATGCCGGTCTCGGGGTCCATCACCTCGAGCAGCGCTTCGTGCGCCTCGGCGATCACCTGATCGCTCGTGCGCGGGCTCGTCGAGGACGGCGGCGGGGTCTCGCTCATGGTCGGCTCCGGGCGACGATAGCCATGTGAAACAGGAACAGGGCGACGGCGAGCGCGAACGACGCGGCGCCGATCAGCGGCAGCGGGCCGCCGGGCGGCAACAGCACGCCGACGGCGAACAGCACGACGCCGACGTGGTGGGCGGCCCATTGCACGCGCTGCGATCGGAGCGGCACCAGCTCGCTCGCGGTCGGCACCTTCTTCAGCCCGACCAGCGGGCTGAAGCGGTGAAACCACACGAGGAACGGCCAGATCTTGTAGAGCTGGCCGACGATGATGCTGCCGATGAAGCCGGCCAGGGCGATGAAGCCGTAGGCGAGCGCGAGCCGCTCCGGAAGGCCCACGGCGAGCGACTCGAGCGCGCTCGCTGGCACCAACGCCACGACGGCGCCGAGCGCACCGGCGACCGCGAGGTACGAGAAGGAGGCGAGCGCGTGCCACCACGGCACCTCGACGTGCCGCTTCATGCGCGCGAACCACAGCCGGCCCACTTGCGTGAGGAAGGCCGCGATGCCGGACACGGCGGCGAGCACCGACAGACCTTCGAGCACGGCAGCCAGCGTCGGCGACGACACCACCAGGCGCTGCGCGACCAACGCCACGAGCGCCAGGTTGACGAGGACGAGCGCGACCCGCGCCGCGCGCACGTCGTCGACGTAGGCGAGCAGGAACATCTCCATCAGCCGCAGGGCCACGCCCATGATGAGCAAGCCGAAGAAGCCCAGCGCGGCGGCGTGGGCGTGGGCGCGCAGGCCCTCGAGGTGATCGCCGGCGACGAAGGGCGCGTGCAGGTTCCACGCGAGCGCGAGGCCGAGGCCGGCGGCGAAGACGAGCCACGCGAGCGCGGCCAGCACGAACCAGCCGAGCTGCGGCACGCTCTTGGCCGCGCGCAGTGTGGCGACGAGGTTGGTGACGTACACGAGCACCGCGGCGAACAGCAGCGTCGCCGACGCCACCAAGCCGACGCCGAGGCGAAAGCCCCACAGGTGGAGGATCAGGCCGGCCGCACCCGGCAGGTAGAGCGCCAGGCCGGTCCAGGCGAGCCGCTCGGAGCGCACCGGCACCTCGAAGACCACCGGCAGGAGCTGGTGCATGGCGCCGAGCGCGACCGGCAGAAACCAGCCGAGCACGCACAGGTGGACCAGGCCGAGCAGCGTCGGTTGAAAGTAATGCGAACCGAGCTGGCCCGCCTCAGCTCCGGCGAGCCGGGCAGCGAACCAGACGAGCGCCGCGGCGAAGGCCGCCATGCCCACCATCCCGACACCGAAGTGCGCCTGCACGAGCGCGAACGACGGTGAGTGGCGCGTGGCGATGCCGCCTGGCGTCACCGCGGGCCTTGCTCGAACGCCCACGACGGGGCGATGTGGATGATCCAGTCGCCTTCGGCGCGCTTGGTGGCGCGCGCCGCGTAGCCTCGCGCCTCGAGCTTCTCGTAGAGCAGCACGGGCTCGCGGTGGTGGTGGACGAGCAGTTGGGCGCCGTCGCCGAGCTCGGTCAACGTCTCGAGCACGCGGATCATCGGCTGCGGCGGCTCGAGGCCGCGCACGTCGAGCTTCACCGGCTCCTTGAGCGCGGCCCGCGGCGCCGCCGTCGGCGCGGTAGCGGCCTTGGCGGGGCCGCCGCTCTTGTAGAACCACACGTGGAACACGCCGTCCCGCTCCTCGACGTGCGCGGCGCGTCCCATCGTCGACATGACGGTGAACAGCGGCCTTGGCTCGAAGCCGACGATGAGGTGGAGCGCCTCGCTGTCGGCCAGCTCCTTGGTAGTGCTCATGATGAGGCGGAACGGGTCGCCGCCCTTCTCGATGACGGCTCGGACGTCGAGCTCGCGCGCCGAGGTGGCGCCGGCGCTCCTCACGGGGTCGGGCAAGGCTTGCGAGCTGTCGGTGGTCACGTGGGGCTCCGCGTTCGGGTGGCGATGGTTCGAGGGCGCGGCCAGGTAGGTGGGTCGAAGGGCGGGCCGCGCCGGTAACCTCATGCCACCAGCCGAAGGTGCCGACAATCAAGTGCTCGATTGAGTAGTAGCGTTGGCGTGCCCGACCGGCGCGCCCGTCCCACCGATCGCGGTCACCACCCCCCGAGGGCACACATGAGCAAGACGCTGTTCATCCTGAACGACCCCCCCTATGGCACCGAGCGCAGCTACAACGCGCTCCGCCTGGCCGGCAGCCTCGTCAAACAAGAGGGGCAGGAGGTGCGCGTCTTCTTGATGGGCGACGCCGCCTCGTGCGCCAAGCGCGGGCAAAAGACTCCGGACGGCTACTACAACGTGGAGCGCATGGTGCGGTCGGTGGCGAGCCGCGGCGCCGCCGTCGGCATCTGCGGCACCTGCATGGACGCGCGCGGCATCGTCGAGGCCGAGCTGGCCGACGGCAGCAGGCGCAGCACGCTCGACGAATTGACGTCGTGGACCACGTGGGCCGACCGCGTGCTGGTGTTCTAGGGACGCGGTCGACACGCGGAGGCAGGGACATGACGGAACAAGTGATCCAATCGCTGTTGCTGGCGGCGCACAACATCGCGCTGGTCGGCTGCGCGGCCGCGCCGTTCTACAACCGGCAGCTCGTCGTCAAACGCGGCCAGTACGGGCCGAAGCTCAGCTACCAGCTCGACAAGGTGGTGGAAGACACGCTGCAGGGCAACGCGCCCTACTGCATCACCTTCATGACGACGTTGTGGCTGACCGGCATCGGCATGCCGCTCAACCATTGGGCGTTTCACGGCGCGCTGCGCGAGCTGCCCGCGGTGGCGACGGTGGCGCTGGTGGCCAAGCTGGTGTCGATCGCCGGCATGATGGCCATCATGTTCATCATCTTCTTCCGGCTGAACCCGCGGCTGCGCGAGCTGTTCGCGGGCTTCACGCCCGACGCGGCGCCGAACGTCGAGGAGGAAAAGGAGTTCTTCGCCAAGCGCGCGCGGCGCAAGGCGCTGTGCGAGACCTGCTTGAAGCTCGCGGTGGTGGTGCTGGTGGCGAGCGCGTTCTTGGGGTTTGGCCGCTGACGACGAGCGCGAAACCCGCAGGTCAGCCGAGCGCGAACCGATCCGTCGCCTCGATGAGCGCGTCGACGATGCCCGCCTCGCTCGACGCATGCCCTGCGTCGGGGATCATCTTCAGCTCCGCATGCGGCACCGCGCGCTGCAGATCCCACGCGCTCTTGGCCGGACACACCACGTCGTAGCGCCCCTGCACCATCACCATCGGGATGCCGCGCAGCTTGTCCTTGGCCTCGTCGAGCAGCCAGCCGTCTCGCTCGAAGAAGCCGCGGTTGACGAAGTAGTGCGCCTCGATGCGCGCGAGCTGACGCGCGAACAGGTCGCCGGCGCAGCGCTGCACCAGGCCATCGTCGGGGATGAGCTTGGAGGTGGCGCCCTCCCACGTGCTCCAGGCACGCGCGCATGCGGCCTCCACCTCCGCGTCGCCGCAGGTGAGGCGCCGGTAGTAGGCGGAGAGGAAATCGCCGCGCTCCGGCACGGGGATGGGCTCGACGTAGCGCTCCCAGGCGTCGGGGAAGATCCAGGAGGCCCCCTCTTGGTAGAACCAGTCGATCTCCGACTTGCGCAACAGGAAGATGCCGCGCAGCACGAGGCTGCGCACGCGCTCGGGGTGCCTGACCGCGTAGGCGAGCGACAGCGTGCTGCCCCAGGAGCCACCAAAGACGTGCCAGCGCTCGATGCCGAGTCGCTCGCGCAGGCGCTCGGCGTCGGACACGAGCTGCCAGGTCGTGTTGTCCTCGAGACACGCGTGCGGCGTGCTCCTGCCGGTGCCGCGCTGATCGAACAGCACCACGCGGTAGCGCGCCGGGTCGAAGTAGCGGCGGTGCATGGGATCGATGCCGCCACCCGGGCCGCCGTGAAAGAACAGCACCGGCGCGCCCTGCGGATTACCCGCCTGCTCGACGTGCAGCTCGTGCAGCGGCGACACGCGCAGCCGAAAGGTGTCGAACGGCTCGATCGGCGGGTACAGCGTACGCATCGTGGGGGTGCAGCTCTCCCGCTCAGTATAGCGGCAGCGGATCTCCAAGCAGCCGGGTTGACGCTGGACGGGCCGTCGTTAGGTTCGCCGTCCATGGCAGACGCCACCGCGCCCGCCGCCGGGGTCGACGTCGCCGGCCAGCTCTCGCCGGGGACGGCGAGTCGTGCGCGCGCGCTCGGCGACTTGCTGGCGCTCACCAAGCCACGCATCACCGCCATGACGCTGGTGGTGGGTGGCGGCACGATGCTGCTGACGCCAGGTGGGATCGCGCTGGCGGACGCCGCCCTCGTGCTGCTCGGCATGGCGCTGGTGGTGGGCGGCGCGGGCGCGCTCAACATGTGGCTCGAGCGCGACGTCGACGCGCTGATGGAGCGCACCGCCGATCGCCCACTCCCCGCACGGCGCCTGCCCCCAACCGTCGCGCTCGCGCTCGGCCTCGCGCTGTCGGCGTCGTCGCTGCCGCTGTTGTGGTTGCACGCGAGCCCGCTGACCACCGGCTTGGCGGCGTTCTCGCTGTTCGTCTACGTGCTCGTCTACACGCCGATGAAGCGCGCGAGCCCATGGGCGCTCGTCGTCGGCGCGGTGCCGGGGGCCATGCCCGCGCTGCTCGGATCGACCGCGGTGGCGCACACCTTCGAGCGCGTCGGCCTGGCGCTGTTCGCGGTCGCCTTCCTCTGGCAGTTGCCGCACTTCCTGGCCATCTCCATCTATCGCGAGCGCGACTACGTCCACGCCGGCCACCGCGTGCTGTCGGCGGTGGCCAGCCTCGAGGTCGCGCGCGTGGCGCTCATCGGCAGCTCCGCGGCGCTCGCGGCCATGGGGGTGGCGCTGTGGCCGCTCGGCGTCGGCGGGCCGGCCTACGCGGCCGTCGCCGTCGCGCTCGGCGCGTGGATCGTGGTGTTGGCGCTGCGCGGTGCCGGCGAGAGTCGCGCGGCCACCGACGAGTGGGCGCGCCGCGTCTTCATCTCGAGCCTGGTGTATCAGACGGTGCTGTTCGCCGCGCTGGTCGCCGACCGGCTGCTGTTTTCCTGAGCTGTCTTCTCGCCGCTGTTCTCTCACCGAAGGGGGGCACCATGTCCGACGCCACCGCGCCCACCGACAAGCGTTCACCGCCTTGGCGCAACCCCTACGTGATCGGCTTCGTGGTCGGGGCCGTGGTCTTGACGGTGCTGCCGTTCATTCAGCGATTGTCGCTCAAGGCGCCGCCGCCCATCACCAGTGTCGGCCAGTTCGCGCTCACCGACGAGACGGGCAAGCCGTTTTCGAGCGCCGACCTGAAGGGCAAGGTGTGGATCGCGAACTTCTTCTTCGCGCGCTGCCCGAGCATCTGCCCGAAGATGCAGAGCGAGACCGCCAAGATCCTGCCGCACGTCGAGGATCTCGGTGACGACGAGGGCGAGTCGCCCGTGGTGCTCGTCTCCATCACCGTCGATCCGGAGAACGACACGCCCGAGGTGCTGGCGGCGTACGCCAACAAGCTGCAGGCGCCGGCCGGCCGCTGGAAATTCCTCACCGGCGACCGGGAGCTGATCAAGGAGGTCGCGGTCAAGCGTTTCCTGCTCGGCATGGGCGACAAAGAGGCCGTCGGCGGCGACGTCTACGACATCGTCCACTCGGGCAAGCTCGCGCTCGTCGATCAGAACGGCGACGTGCGCGGCTACTGGGACGTCGACGAGGGCGGCCGCTCCGCGATCATCTCGGCGGCCCGGCTGCTCGCGAAGCACGGCCCGAATCCCTGAGGCCCGAGAACTGCGGCAACTTGCCGCGCGCGGGGCGCGCATGATCCCCGGCGCGCGACGCTCGGCCGCGCCGGCATCATCCAACCACCGACCGACCGGAGGTTCGTCCTTGTGACGCGCCGCGACTTCGGATAGTCCGCGCGCGCCCGGCCGCACGTCCGTCCGGGGCCGCGCGGCCGCGCGCACTGCACGGGAGTCCTCGCCCATGGCCCAGATCTTCCGCCGATGGACCAACACGTTGCCGCAGGTCGGCACCGCCGCCGTGCTCGGCGGCGGCGCGCTCGCCACCTTCGTGGTCTGGTATTGGTTCGCGCCCGCCCATACCGACGTCGGCTACGCGCCGGTGCAGCCCGTGCCGTACAGCCACAAGCTGCACGCGGGCGAGATGCAGATCGACTGCCGCTACTGCCACCACAACGTGGAGAAGAGCGCGCATGCCGGCGTGCCGTCGACGCAGGTGTGCATGAACTGCCACCGCCACGTGCGCAAGGACTCGACGCTGCTCAAGCCGCTGCGCGACTCCTGGGACAACGGCACCTCGGTGGGCTGGAAGCGCATCCACAAGGTGCCGGACTACGCGTACTTCAACCACTCGGCGCACGTGCAGCTCGGCGTGGGCAAGGACCGCGCGGCCATCGGCTGCGTCACGTGTCACGGCCGCGTCGACGAGATGGCCGTGGTCGAGCAGCAAGAGCCGTTGTCGATGGGCTGGTGCCTCGACTGCCACGACGCCCCCGCGGCCAACCTGCGCCCGGCCGACAAGACCACCGACATGCTGTGGCGCGCAGACGACGAGTGGCGCCTGAAGGCGATCGAGATCGCCAAGACGCTCAACCCGCCGGGCAACCGCTCACAGGCCTTCAAGTGGCGCGAGGACGGCACGCTCGAGACGCGCGCCACCGCGTCGTGCAACGGCTGCCACCGCTGACATCGCTTCGCACCACCTTCTTTACCGTCGAGACCAACATGAAGCGCGATCTCAACGACCCCCAGGCCAGCACGAGCGGTACTGCCGCGTCGTGGCGCTCGCTCGAGCACCTTCGCGGCGATGACGCCGTGCTCGCGGGCATCGGCGACGAATTCAAGAACGGCCCGGCGCCCGTGGGCGAGGCGATGGCGATGCAGCGGCGCGACGTGCTCAAGCTCGCGGGCGCCTCGATGGCCCTCGCGGGTCTCGGCACGGCCTGCTTCCGCCGCCCCGAGGAGGAGATCCTCCCGTACGCCAAGCAGCCCGAGGAGATCATCCCCGGCATCGCCAACTACTACGCTACGGTGCAGCCGCGCTCCGAGGGCGCCATCGGCCTCGTCGTCGAGGCGCACGAGGGGCGGCCCACCAAGATCGAAGGCAACGCGCTGCACCCGGCGAGCCTCGGCGCCACCGACGTGTGGGCGCAGGCCGAGGTGCTCAAGCTCTACGATCCGGACCGCAAGGGAGCGCCGCACAAGGACGGCAAGGCCGTCACCTGGGCCGACTGGGACACCTTCGCCAAGGCCGCGAGCGAGGGCTTCGCCGGCAAGGCGGGGCAGGGGCTGGCCTTCCTCGTCGAGGACGCGGAGTCGCCCACCTTCGAGCGGGTGATGGCGACGGCGCTCGGCAAGCTGCCGAACGCCAAGGTCTACCGCTGGGATCCGCTGGCGCCCGATCGCGCCGCGCAGGGCGCGGAGATCGCGTTCGGGCCCGGCGCACGAGTGCATCACGACCTCTCGGGCGTCAGCGTCCTGCTCGCGCTCGACTCCGACTTCCTGGTCGAAGGCCCTGATCATGTGCGCCTGGCGCGGCAGTTCGGCGCGAACCGCCGCCCCGTCGAGGGCGAGGGTGACAAGGCCGAAGTGGGCCTGCCGCGAAACCGCCTCTACGCCGCCGAGGGCGTGTTCTCGCGGACCGGCGCCACTGCCGATCACCGCGTCCGCTTGGCCTCGGGCCAGGCGCCCGCGTTCTTGGCCGCGCTCGCCGGTGAGCTGGCCGGCAAGCACGGCGTCGCGCTCGGTGAGGCCGCCGTGCAAGGCGCGCCGCCCGCGGGCAGCGAGAAGTTCCTCGTCGCGCTCGCCAAGGATCTGGCCGCCAACCGCGGCAAGGGCCTGATCTTCGTCGGCGAGCGTCAGCCCGCCGCCGTGCATGCGCTGGCACACGCGATCAACCTCGCGCTCGGCGCCGGCGGATCCGGCGCGCTCTGGGTCAGCGTCGCCGCAGGCGCCGCGCCGCGCGTCTCCCACGCGGACTCGCTGGCCGCGCTCACCAAGGAGCTGGCCGCCGGCGCCGTCGAGACGCTGGTGATCTTCGATGCCAACCCCGTCTACACCGGCCCCGGCGCTAAGGCGTTCGCCGAGGCGATGAAGAAGGCCAAGGTGGTGGTGCACGCGGGCGTCATGCTCGACGAGTCCGGTGCCGCGGCTTCCTGGCACGTGCCGTTGGCGCACTTCCTCGAGAGCTGGGGCGACGCGCGGGCCTGGGACGGCACGGCGTCGATCGTGCAGCCCTTGATCTTGCCGCTGCACGGCGCGCGCGCCGCGGTCTCGCTGCTGGCGCAGCTGACTGGCAACGGCGAGACCAACGATCGCAAGCTGGTGGCTGAGACCTGGTCGAGCCTCGGGGAGAAGCCCTGGCGCAAAGCGCTGCACGACGGCGTCATCCCGGGGACCGCGCGCGCCGTCGCGATCGCAGCGCTCCAAGGCGCGGCCATCGCGACCGCGTTCACCGCGGTCAAGGCGAACGCGCCCGCCAAGGACGCGCTCGAGCTGGCGGTGCTGCGCGGGCACCTGCTCGACGGCCGCCTGGCCAACGTCTCCTGGTGCCAAGAGCTGCCCGACAGCATGACGAAGAT
The DNA here is from genome assembly GCA_016177705.1 of Deltaproteobacteria bacterium. Classification (GTDB taxonomy): domain Bacteria; phylum Myxococcota; class UBA727; order UBA727; family VGSZ01; genus JACOUT01. The sequence goes on along the minus strand of JACOUT010000020.1, from coordinate 132,496 downwards.
GTGCTGGGACAACGCCGTCATCATGGCGCCGAGCCTGGCGGCGGAGCTCGGCATCACCGCGGGCGCGGAGCAGAACGGCTACGGCACCGACGTCGTCGAGGTGAGCGCCAACGGCGCCAGCCTCAAGGCGCCCGCCTTCGTCTTCCCGGGCTTCGACAAAGGTACGGTGGCGCTCGCCTGGGGGTTCGGCAAGCGCGCCGGCGGCGAGATCGCCAAGGGCGCCGGCCTCGACTCCTCGACCTTCCATCAGCCAGACCCGAGCGTGCCGGTCGGCCACGGCGTCGACCCGGCGCCGCTGTTCGGCGCCGACACGCTGTTGGTCTCCGGCGTGAAGGTGTCGCGCACTGGGACGCGCGCGCAGCTTTGCACCACGCAGGACCACTTCACGGTGCCGAGCGACCCGTTCCACGAGCTGACGCTGGTCGCCGCTGCCAAGGAGCAGGGCGAGGGCCGGAAGCTCGGGCAAGCGAACCGCGCGCACTATCGAGGTACCACCGCGGCGGAGCTGGCGAAGAACCCCGAGGCCGTCCGCAAGGGCGACATCCCCGAGAACCTGATCGCCATCAAGCCGAAGGGCAGCACCGCGCCAGGCAAGCCGCTGCAGCCGACCAACGATGTCATCTACGACGGGCAGCAGTGGGGCATGGTCATCGACCTGTCCGCCTGCACCGGCTGTGACGCGTGCGTGGTGGCCTGCCAGGCGGAGAACAACATCCCCGCCGTCGGCCGCACCGAGGTGTTGATGGGCCGCGAGATGCACTGGATGCGCATCGACCGGTACTTCGTCGGCGACGTCGATCAGCCGGCCTCCGGGCACCAACCGGTCAACTGCATGCAGTGCGAGATGGCGCCGTGCGAGTCGGTGTGCCCGGTGAGCGCCACCGTGCACGACGAAGAGGGCCTGAACGCGATGGCCTACAACCGCTGCATCGGCACGCGCTACTGCTCGAACAACTGCCCGTACAAGGTGCGGCGCTTCAACTACCTGGACTTCACCACGACGGGCAACGTCTACCGCAACCAGCCGATGGCCGAGCGCGTGAAGACCTTGGCGCTGCAACGAAACCCCAACGTCACCGTGCGCTACCGCGGCACCATGGAGAAGTGCACCTACTGCACGCAGCGCATCGAGGAGGCGAAGATCGCCGCCAAGCGCCGCGGCGAGGATCGAAAGAAGCTGCCCGACGGCGCGGCCACTCCTGCGTGCGAGCAGACCTGCCCGACCGGCGCCATCGTGTTCGGCAACATCAACGATCCGACGTCGCGCGTGGCGCGGCTCAAGCTGGCCGAGCGCAACTACGAGATGCTCCAGGAGCTGAACGCGCGTCCGCGTACGACGTTCCTGGCTCGAATCCGCAACACCAACGAGGAGCTGGGCTGAGCCATGGCCAACACAGCACCATCCACCAGCATCGCGCTCCCCGACGACCCCAACGTGCGCGGCGACATCGTGCTCGAAGACCCCATCGAGGGGCGCGAGGCGCTGGTTCGCGGTGATCGGGACTTCCACTACATCACCGAGGCGGTGTGCAAGGGCAACGAAGCGCCGCTGCTCAAGACGCCGAGCAGCTTCGTCTTTGGCTTGTTGCTCGCCTTCGCCGGCTTCTTGCTGTTCGGCGGCTACGTCGGCTGGCTGTTCTGGGAAGGGCCCGGCATCTGGGGCAACAACAACCCGGTCTCGTGGGCCTGGGACATCGTCAACTTCGTCTTCTGGGTCGGCATCGGCCACGCCGGCACGCTCATCTCGGCCATCCTCTATCTGTTCCGGCAGAAGTGGCGCATGGGCGTCAACCGCTACGCGGAGGCCATGACCATCTTCGCCGTCATCTGCGCGGCCTCGTGCGTGGTGCTGCACACCGGCCGCATCTGGCTCGACTACTTCCTCTTCCCCATCCCCAACCAAATGCAGCTTTGGCCGAACTTTCGCTCGCCGCTCGAGTGGGACGTGTTCGCGGTCAACACCTACTTCACGGTGTCGCTGCTGTTCTGGTTCACGGGCCTCGTGCCCGACTTCGCAACGCTGCGTGACCGCGCCACCGTCAAGTGGCGCCAGCTCTTCTACGGCGCGCTCGCGCTCGGCTGGCGCGGCTCGGCCCGCCACTGGGTGACCTACGAGAAGGCCTATCAGATCCTCGCCGCCTTCTCGGCGCCGCTGGTGCTGTCCGTGCACTCGGTCGTGAGCTTCGACTTCGCGGTCTCGCAGCTGCCCGGCTGGCACACGACGATCTTCCCGCCCTACTTCGTGGCCGGCGCCATCTTCGGCGGCTTCGCCATGGTGCAGAACCTGATCATCCCGGCGCGCGCGTGGCTCGGCCTGAAGGACATCATCACCATCAGGCACATCGAGAACATGAACAAGATCATCCTGCTGACGGGCAGCCTGGTCGGCTACGCCTACGGCATGGAGTTCTTCGTCGCCGCCTATTCGGGCAACGAGTACGAGGGCTTCACCTTCATCAACCGCAGCTTCGGCCCGTACTGGTGGGCCTACTGGATCATGATCAGCTGCAACGTGCTGTCGCCGCAGGTCTTCTGGTTCAAGAAGCTGCGCACCAACGTCTACGTCGCCTGGGTGGTGGCGGCGTTGGTCAACACCGGCATGTGGTTCGAGCGCTTCGTCATCTGCGTGACCTCGCTGCACCGAGACGCGCTGCCGTCCTCCTGGGAGTACTTCGTGCCGCGCACCGAGGTGCTGTTCCTCGCCGGCACCTTCGGCCTCTTCCTATTCCTGTTCCTGTTGTTCATCCGCTTCTTCCCGGTGATCGCCATCTCCGAGGTGAAGACGATCCTGCCGCAGGCCAACCCCCACTGGGAGGGTTACGGCCACGCGAAGGGAGGGCACTGACATGTCGACGACGTTCGGGCTGCTCGCTGAATACGAGAACCCCGCCCAGCTCTACGCCGCCTGCGAGCGCGTCCGCGACGCCGGCTACACCAAGTGGGACGCCTGCTCGCCCTTCGCGGTGCACGGCCTCGACAAGGCGATGGGCCTCAAGCCCTCGACGCTGCCGTGGTGGGTGCTCGCCTTCGGCGTCGGCGGCAGCATCTTCATGTTCTTCTTCCAGATCTGGGCGATGGTGTACGCCTACCCGTTCATCCTCGCCGGCAAGCCGCTCTTCTCCATCCCGGCCTACGTGCCGTGCTGGTACGAGGCGACCGTGTTGTCGGCGTGCTTGACGGCGTTCTTCGGCAACTGGGTGTTGAACGGCCTGCCGCGCTACCACCACCCGGCGTTCTCGTCGAAGAGCTTCGCCCGCGTCACCGACGACAAGTTCTTCATCATGATCGAGCGGCGCGACCCGCAGTTCGACCAGGCGGCCGCCGAGGCGCTGCTCAAGGACACCGGTGCCAGCAGCGTCGAGGAGCTGGAGGACTGACATGAATCGAACATCACTCCTCCTCCTCACGGCGGGCCTGGCCGCGCTCAGCGCGGCGACGGCCGCGGGCTGCCGCGGCTGGACCTCGGACAAGCCGCCCGTACACCTGAACCCCAACATGGACACGCAGGAGAAGGGCAAGGCGTTCACCAAGAGCGCCTTCTTCGCCGACGGCCTGTCCATGCGCCTGCCCGTCGAGGGCACGGTGGCGCGCGGCTTCCTGCGCGAGGACGACGCCTTCTCGCGCGGCCTCGGCGCGGACGGCCAGCCGGCGCAAGACTTCCCGGCGTCGTTCGCGGCCACCGCGGCGGCGGCGGAGCGCGGCAAGGACCGCTGGATGATCTACTGCGCGCCGTGCCACGGCCGCGCCGCTGACGGCAAGGGCGCCGTGATGTCGCGCCCCGCGCCCGGCAACTACCCGATCCCGGCGCCGTCCATGATGGACGCGCGGCCGCGCAGCATGGCGCTCGGCCAGATCTATGTCGCCATCAAGGACGGCGTGAACAACAACAACATGCCCGGCTACGCCGCGCAGCTCTCCGAGGAGGACCGCTGGGACATCGTCGCGTACATCGTGACGCTGCAAGCGAACAACCCGGACCCGCAGGCAGCCAAGGGCGCGCGCGGCGGCGTCGACCTCTCCAAGCTCAGCCCCGGCGAGAAGGTCTACAACGCCAAGGGCTGCAACGCCTGCCACACCGTCGACGGCACGCCCAAGCTCGGCCCGACCTTCAAGGGCCTGTGGGGCAAGACCGAGCAGACCGACAAGGGGCCCGCGCTCGTCGACGAGGCGTACCTCAAGGAGTCGGTGACGACACCGATGGCCAAAGTGGTCACCGGCTTCCCGCCGGTGATGCCGCCCGTGCCGTTGACCGATCAGGAAGTGACCGACCTGATCGACTACCTGAAGACCCTGAAGTGAGCGAGGTGACGACGTGAGCCATCACATCGAAAAGCCCACCGACATCACCGTCCCGCCGACCAGCCTGTGGGCCAAGCTGCCGATGATCGGCGGCGCCATGGCGGTGGTCGGGCTCGGCGCCACCCTCGGCAGTGCCTTTGGCCATGACAAGGCGCGCGCCATGTTCTCGTACCTGTTCGCGTACGAGCTGCTCTTGAGCGTCGCGCTCGGCGCGCTCGGCTTCGTGCTCATCCAGCACCTGGTGCGCGCCGGCTGGTCCATCGTGGTGCGCCGCGTGGCCGAGAACGCCATGGCCACGCTGCCGCTGTTCCTGCTCTTGTGGCTGCCCATCGGCCTGCTCGGCTACCACGAGCTGTACCCGTGGACGCACGAGACCGACGAGATCCTCGAGCGCAAGCGCTGGTTCCTGTCGGATGGCTTCTTCTTCGGGCGCGCCGGCCTCTACCTGATCGGCTGGAGCGCACTGGCGATGTTCCTCTATCGCGCCTCGACGGCGATGGACTCGCTGACCGACAACGCCGCCAAGAAGCGCATCATCCACACCATCTGGAAGGTGTCGGCCGCCGGCATCTTTTTCTACGGGTTGTCGCAGAGCTTCCAGGCCATCGACTGGCTGATGGGGCTGACGCCGCACTGGTACTCGACCATCTTCGGCCTCTACTACTTCGCGGGCTCGATCCTCGCGATGTACGCGTTCGTCTCGCTCGCCACCATGGCGCTGCAGCGCGCGGGCATGCTGAAGCAGGCCGTGAACGCCGAGCACTACCACGACCTCGGCAAGTTCACCTTCGGCCACACGGTCTTCTGGGCCTACATCGCGGTCTCGCAGCTCATCATCATCTGGTTCGGCAACATCCCCGAGGAGACCGAGTACTACATGGCGCGCCTGTCGGGCGGCTGGGAGTACATCAGCTACGCGCTGCCGGTGGTGAACTTCTTCGTGCCGTTCCTCTACCTGGTGTCGCGACACGTCAAGCGCAACCGCACGGCCTTCGCGGTGGGCTGCATCTACACGCTGGTGATGCGCGTCGTCGACATCTACTGGCTGGTGCTGCCGTCCTACGGCGCGCACGGCGAAGGCCACCACGAGCCGCACCTGTCGGTGCACTGGCTCGACGTCATGGCGGTGATCGGTGTCGCCGGTGCGTTCCTCGCGGTGTTCGGCTGGCTGATAAACAAGAACAAGGTCATCGCCATCGGCGATCCGCGGCTCGAGGAGTCGCTGAAGCACGAGAACTACTGAGCTGGAGCAGCGACCGGCCGATCGATCGCCTCGCGCACGCGCTTGAGCAGCTCGCCCTGGCTGAGCGGCTTGTTGACGAAGTCGACATCGCCGTCGAGCAGGCCGTGGCGCACGATGGCGTCGTCGGTGTAGCCCGACATGAACAGCGCCTTGAGCTGCGGGCGCACCTTGCGGGCGCGCTCGACGAAGTCGGGCCCGCTCATCATCGGCATCACCACGTCCGACAGCACCAGGTGGATGGTGCCCTCGTGCTGCTCACACAGGAGCAGGCCTTCGCCGCCGTTGGCAGCTGCCAGCACCTTGTAGCCGGCGTTCTCGAGCACGCGTCGCACGATCTTGCGCACGGCTTGGTCGTCCTCCACCACCAGCACGGTCTCGACGCCGCGCGGCCGGGTGGATGGCAGTGCCGTGCGCGGAGCGGCAGGCGGGGCGTCGATGCGCGGCAGGTAGACGCTGAAGGTGGTGCCGTGCCCAAGCTCACTGTAGACGTGCACCCGCCCGCCGCTCTGGGTGACGATGCCGTAGACGGTGGAGAGCCCCAGGCCGGTCCCCTTTCCCGGCTCCTTGGTGGTGAAGAACGGCTCGAAGATGCGCGCCTGGGTCTTGACGTCCATACCGATGCCCGTGTCGGTGACGCTGACGCGCACGTGCGGGCCGGGGAGGAGATCGCCGCGCGCGGCGGCGAACTCGGCGTCGATGTCGACGTCCTCGGTGGCGATGGTCAGCTTGCCGCCCTTCGGCATGGCGTCGCGCGCGTTGACCGCCAGGTTCATGACGACCTGCTCCATCTGGCCGGCGTCGGCCTTGACGGTGCCGAGCCGGGGCGCCAACGCCTCGACCAGCTCGATGTCCTCGCCGAGGATGCGCTGCAGCATCTTGTGCATGTCGCCGATGACACGGTTCAGCTCGAGCGGCTCGGCCTTGAGCACCTGGCGCCGGCTGAAGGCGAGCAGCTGGCGCGTCAAGAGGGCACCGCGCTCGCCGGCGCGCTCGATGTCCATGAGGTCTTCCCGCAGCGGGTCGCCGGGCTTGAGATCCTCGATGGCGAAGCGCGCGCAGCCGAGGATGACGGACAGGAGGTTGTTGAAGTCGTGCGCGACGCCGCCGGCGAGGCGGCCGATGCCCTCCATCTTCTGTGCCTGTAGCAGCTGCGCCTGCAACAACAGGTCGCGCGTCACGTCGCGCTTGAGCCGGAAGTAGCCGACCAGCTTGTCGTGCTCGTCCCTGAAGGGCGCGACGATGGCGTCCTCGACGAAATTGGTGCCGTCCTTCCGCCTGGTGGTGAGGCGGCCGCGCCACTGTTCGCCGCGCTCGACGGCCGAGCGCATCGCTTGGTACTCGTCTTCGCCAGCACCGCTTCGCAGGAAATCTGGAGTCCTACCGATCGCTTCGTCGCGGCGGTAGCCCGTGATCTCCTCGAACGTGGGGTTGACGTACTCGATCACCTCATGTTCGTCCGTGACGACGACCATCTCGGTCGCTTGCTCGAGCACCGCCGCCAGGCGGTTGCTCTCCGCAACCGCGCGATTGCGTTCCGCCAGCTCGCGCTGCACCTGATCGAGCAGGTGGGCGTTGGTGATGGCGAGCGCGGCGCGATCCGCTAGGTCCTGCGCCAGGCTCAGATCGTCGGGCGTGTAGGACGGCTGCTCCTTGCGGAACCGCACCAGGCCGATGCAGCCGATGCACCGCCCCTGCACGCGCAGCGGCGCGACGATAGCGCTGTGCGGCGTCGTGCGCTCGTAGAGCGGCCAGCAGTCGGGCGGCGTGGTCGCCTTGACCAACTCGAGGGTGATGGTCGGCAGCAGGATCGACTGGTTCTCGCGGATGACGCGCGCGTTGCGGTTGCCGTCGATCGGCTCGGGGGTGAGCCCGTTCGCTCGGCGCACCTCGTCGGCGACGGTGGCATCGCTACAGTACAGGGACGCCTGCCGCACCCACTGGCCATCGTCGGAGACCAGCAGCACCTCGCAGCTATCGGCGAGCGCGTCGCAGACGCGGCGCGCCACCTCATCGAGCAGCGCGCGCTCGTCGTGCGCCACCTCGGCGAAGGCGCGCGAGGCGTCGGCCAGCGTCGCCAGACGCGTGGCGGCGCGCTGCGCCAGCAGGCTCGCCTCCTTGAGGTCAGTGACGTCTTGCACGGTGCCGGTGGCGTCGATCGGCGAGCCGTCGGGCGCGCGCCGGACCTTGCCGATCGCTTGCAGCCAGCGCACCTGCCCGTTCGGCCGCAGCACGCGGAACTCGAAGTGCAGGTCGGTGACGTTTGATGCCAGCGCCCGCTCGAAGACACCGGCGAGCTTGCCGTTCCGGTCCTCTGGGTGGATCACGGCCCGCACGGCCTCGATGGTCGGCGGCGCGCCGCGCGGCAGCTCGTAGAGGTCGTAGGTCTCGTCCGACCAGATGAACGGCTGCCCCGGGACGTAGAGCCAGCTACCGATGTGGGCGTTGCGTTGCGCTTCCTTGAGCCGCTCCTCGTTCAGGTACAGCGCGTGCTCGGCCACATCGCGCGCGCGCCCGGCGCGAAACGCCCAGGCGGCGCGCGCGACCTCCTGCGCGAGCTGCATGAGGATGCCGAGCTCCTCGTCGTCGAGACGCTCGTTGCGCGTGGAGTAGGCGCCGAGCACGCCGATGCGCTCGCCGCCGTGAAAGAGCGGCAACGCCATGACTGATCGGTAGCCGCGGGCCGCCGCCGCCGTCTTCCACGGCGCGAGCTGCGCGTCGTTGGCGAAGTCACTGCCGGCGACGGGCGTGCCGGTGCGCGCCGCCGTGCCGCAGGGACACTGACCGCGCGGCACATCGGCCCAGACGATGCCCGCCTCCGCCAGGTAGCCGTCCTCGTGGCCTGCGTGCGCGGCCTGCCGCAGCGTCCCTGCCGGATCCTGCTCGGCCAGGCCGACCCAGCACATGCGGTAGCCGCCGACCTCGACCACGGCGTCGCACACGGCGGCGAACAGCTCGTGCTCGGTGGTGGCGCACGCGGCCGCATGGTGGCAGCGCGCCAGCAGGCGCAGCGCGCGCGTGGCGCGGCGAAGCTGCTCGTCCGCGCGTCGCCGCTCGCTGACGTCGCGGAAGATGGCGTAGCCGATCTCTCCGTCGTCGGGCGTGCTGGGGAGCAAGCCCGTGCTGAACTCGACGGGCAGAGCCTTGCCATCGGGCAACGTGATCAAGCCTTCACCCGCGGCGAAGCCCGTGGCTCTGCGCCGCGCGAACGCCGCCTTGACCCCCGCATCGTCCGCGATGAGCGCTTGCCGGCCACCGCGGATGATCTCCGCCTCGCTCCTGCCGACGATGCGGCAGGCGGCAGGGTTGGCGCGCAGAATGGTGCCGTCCGGCCGAGAGATCACCACGCCGTCGAGCGAGTGTTCGAAGACGCGCTCGTACCATCCCTGCCGATCGGTCATGACGCCACCCCGGCCGAGGGGCGCGCTCGGTCGCTGCCACATGAGATTCCCCACCTGCGCGATCGTTGCCGAGCCCGAGCTGCGCTACCGCACGACGGTCAGTGAAGGGCGGCCCGACACGGATGTCCCCGGCGCGCGATCGAGCGCCGCGCGCACCCGCTGCAGGAGCTGGTCCTGCGTGAGGGGCTTGTTGATCAGGTCGACCGTACCCTCCATGACGCCGTGGCGGGTGACGGCGTCGTCGTTGTAGCCGGACATGAACAGCACCTTGATCGCTGGCCGCAGCTTGCGCGCGTGCGCGACGAAATCCGGTCCGCTCATTACCGGCATCACCACGTCGGAGAGCACCAGATCGATCGTGCCCTGGTGGCGCTCGAACGCGTGCAGCCCCTCGCTGCCGTTCGACGCCGTCAGCACGAGGTAGCCCGCGCGCTCGAGCACGCGCCGCACGAGGCGCCGGACGCCGTCTTCGTCCTCCACCACCAGCACGGTCTCGGCGCCCGCCGTGTTGACCTGAGGTGCCGCTGGCTTGGGCTCTGCCGGCGCGTCGTCGACGCGCGGCAGCAACACTTCGAAGGTGGTGCCGCGCCCGAGTTCGCTGGTGACATCGATGCCGCCGCCGCTCTGCGTGACCACACCGTAGACGGTGGAGAGCCCGAGCCCCGTCCCCTTGCCGCGCTCCTTGGTGGTGAAGAAGGGCTCGAAGATGCGTGCCATGGTGGCGGCGTCCATGCCTGCACCGGTGTCGCTGACGCGCAGCAGCACGTAGGGCCCGGGCCGCAGCACCTGGTACGCGCCGCGCGTCTCGACGAGGTCGACGTTGCGGGTCTCGATGGAGAGCCTGCCTCCCTTGGGCATGGCGTCACGCGCGTTGACCGCCAGGTTCAGCAGCACCTGCTCGAGCTGGCTCGGGTCGGCTTTGACGGCACCGAGGTTGGGCGCGAGCTGCTGCACCAGCTCGACGTCCTCGCCGATGATGCGCGTGAGCATACGTTGCACGTCGCTGACCAATCGGTTGAGGTCGAGCGGCTGGAACTTGAGCGCCTGACGCCGGCCAAAGGCAAGCAGTTGCGCGGTGAGCGCCGCGGCGCGGTCGCCCGCGTTCCTGATCTCGGCGACGTGCTCGAGCAGCGGGTCTCCCTCCTTGACCGAGTCGAGCATCAACTGGGCGCTGCCGAGGATGATGGTGAGCAGGTTGTTGAAGTCGTGCGCCACGCCGCCAGCGAGCCGGCCGATGCTGTCCATCTTCTGCGACTGCACCAGCTGCGCTTCGAGCAGCAGATCGCGGGTGATGTCGCGCTTGAGGCCGACGAAGCCGGTCAGCGTGCCGTCGGCGTCGCGCACCGGCGAGATGACGGCGTCCTCGGTGTAGTGGGTGCCGTCCTTCTTCTTGTTGACCAGGCGGCCGCGCCAGGTGTCGCCGCGCGTGAGCGTGCCCCACAAGACGCCGTAGAACGCCGCGTCTTGCGCGCCGCTCTTCAGGAAGCGCGGGTTCTTGCCGACGGCCTCGTCGCGCGAGTAGCCGGTGGTGGCCTCGAAGGCCGGGTTGACGTAGCGGATCAGCCCCTGCGCATCCGTGATCATCACCATCTCGGAGGCCTGATCGACGGCGGCGGCGAGGCGCTCGGCGCGCTCGAACAGGCGCGCGTTGTGGACGGCGAGCGCGGCGCGATCGGCCAGCTCCTGGGCGAACCTCAGATCGTCGGTGGTGAAGTGCGGCCGCTCGTGCGGCGCGCGCGTCAGGTCCATGGTGCCGAGCACCTGGTCGCGCACGCTCAGCTGCACCGAGAGGGTGGAGTGCGGCGAGGAGCCCTCGCGGGCCAGGCGCCCGGTCGGATCGCGGCTGGAGAGCGCCGCCAGCTCGAGCTGGTGCCCGTCGTCGGAGAACAACTGAACGCGGCACACGTCGCCGAGGGCGTCGCATGCGCGCTGCGCCAGCTCGCGCAGCACGCCGTCGGCGTCGTGGCCGAGCTCCGCGTACGCCCGCGACGAGTCCGCCAGCAGCTCGAGCCGCGCCTCGCCGGCACGCCGCGCCTGCTCCGCCAGGTCGCGCTCGTGCTGTGCGCGCAACGCCAAGGCGGCGTATGCCACGTCGTCCGCCAGCCCAGCGAGGATGTCGACCTCCTCGCTTTCGAAGCTCTCGAGTGTCGCCGAGTAGACGCCGAGCACGCCCACGCGCCGGCCGCCATGCACGAGTGGCAGCGCCGTCGAGGAGCGGTAGCCGCGCGCCCGGGCGGCCTCGCGCCAGGGAGCGAGCGCGGGGTCGGCCTCGAAGTCGCGGTTCACCACCAAGTGGCCGCTCCTGACGGCCACGCCGCACGGGCTCTGGCCGCGCGGCACGTCGGCCCAGACCATGGCTGCCTCGGCGAGGAAGCCCTCGTCGTGGCCCGCGCACGCGGCCGTTCGCAGCGTCTTCTTCTCGTCGTCGTCGGCGAGCCCGACCCAGGCCATGCGGTAGCCGCCAACCTCAACCATGGCGCGGCACACGGCCGCGAACAGCTCCGGCTCGCTGGCGGCGCGCACCACGGCCGCGCTGCACGCGGTCCGCAGCCGCAGCGCGCGCGCGCTGCGGTGCACCTGCTCCTCGAGCGCACGCCGGGCGGTGACGTCGCGGATGATCGTGTAGGCGAGCAGGCCCTCACCCACTACCTCGGGGAGCATGCCCGTGACGAAGTCCACCCAGATCGTGCTGCCGTCGGCCCGCACGAGCGGCAGCTCACCGGTGGCGGTGCCGTCGGCCGCTCGCTTGCGCAGCACCTCGCGAACCTGATCGTCCTCGACGATCAGCCCCTTTCGCCCGAGGCGCCGGATCTCCTCCTCGCTGCGCCCGAGCATGCGGCAGGCGGCGTCGTTTGCGCGCAGGATGGTCCCGTCGGGGCGAACCACCAGCACGCCGTCGAGCGAGTGCTGGAAGATGCGTTGGTACAGGTCCAGCGGCAGCGTCATGCATGCTCCACCCCCACCAACCGCGCACCCACCCCTCAGCGCCACCTACGACTTCAACGTACGAACGCCCGGACGCGCGCGGCACTGGAGCCTCGCGCCTACCGCTGCCCTAGCATCTGCCGGCCGCCTCCCTGCAAAGAAATTTGCGCTGCCCGCGCCCAGGCGGCGGCACGATAGTGCGGGTTCCAACAGGGGCCCCCGTGGGCCAGATCAACCCCTACATGCGAATCCCTGGTCAGCCGTCGCCGCCGACGGAGTGTCTCTAGGGTTGACACAGAACGGACTCAGTTCCCGAATCGGGTGGTCGGACGTGCTAGCTGTTCAATGAGGGGGCACCGTGAGTTCCAGCGCTCAGATCGGCGAGGTCGGCAGCGACACGATGCCTGGCATCGCGGCCAGGGCCCTCGCGAACCTGCGCGAGGGGGTGCAGGTGATCGACCCCGACTTCCGCTACCTCTACGTCAACGATGCCGTCGTCAAGCAGGCGCGTAGCAGTCGGGAGCAGTTGCTCGGGCGGACCATGATGGAGGCCTTCCCCGGCATTGAGCAGACGCCCGTCTTCGACGCCATCCGTCAAACCCTGCAGGACAAGACGCCCCGCGAGCTGTACAACGAGTTCACCTTCCCCGACGGCGCCGTCGGCTTTTTCGAGCTCAGACTCGAGCCGGTGCCGGACGGGGTCGCCATCCTGTCCGTCGACGTCACCGAGGCCCGGCGCGTCCACGAGGCGCTGCAGCGCACGAGCCGTGCGCTCACCATGCTGAGCGAGTGCAACCAGGCGCTGGTGCGCGCCGCCGACAAGAGGAAGTTCCTGCAAGAAGTCTGCGATCTGATCGTCAACCACGGCGGCTACCGCATGGCTTGGGTCGGCCTGCTGCGCGGCGCCGAGCCCCACACCCTCGAGCCGGTGGCGCGCGCCGGCCACGACGACGGCTACATCGACGCGGGCCTCAAGCTGAGCCCGGAGGTGCGCGACGCGGGGCCGCTCGCCACCGCGGTGAGGAGCGGCGAGCCGGTGGCGGTGCGCCACCTCGCCGCGGACGAGCGCGCGGCGCCCTGGCGCGCCGCGGCGCTCGCGCGCGGCTACGCCGCGGCGGCGATCGTGCCGCTGAACGACGACGGTGTCGTCGTCGGCGCGCTCAACATCTTCGCGAAGCAGGCCGACGCCTTCGACGACGAGGAGCTGCGCGTGCTCGCCGAGCTCGGCGGAGATCTCGGCTTCGGCGTCACCACGCTGCGCGCCCGCGCCGAGCACGCGCGGCTCGAGCACGACATGCGCGAGCAGCAGGCGCTGCTGGCGGCCTTCTTCGACAGCCCCGGCGCCATGCGCGCGGTGCTCGACTTCGACGGCGACATCCCCATCCCCGTCATGCTCAACCAGCAGACTGCCGCGCTCATGGGCGCGGACTCTGAGCACCTGCCGGCAAACGGCATGGCGCTGACCACGCCCGAGGAGCTCGCGCCCATCCTGGCGGCGGCTCGGCAGTGCATCGACAGCGGCCAGGCCGTCACCTTCGAGGTCCACGCCGCCGAGCATCGTGGCGGCGGCTGGTTCCTGACCACGGTCAGCCCGCTCGGGCGCGGCGTGGGAGGTCTGCCGCGCGTCGCCTTGGCGATGAGCGAGATCACCGCGCAGAAGGTCGCCGAGCTCGAGCTCAAGCGCGTCAACGCCGAGCTGGACGAGCGCGTGCGCGCCCGCACGCGCGCGCTCGAGGACGCGACCGAGGCGGCCAAGCAGGCGGCCAAGGCCAAGGGCGCGTTCCTGGCCAACATGTCGCACGAGATCCGCACGCCCATGAACGCGGTGCTCGGCTTCGCGCAGCTCATGCTGCGCGACGCCACCACCACGGCGTCGCAGCGCGCGCACCTCGAGACCATCACGCGCGCGGGCGATCACCTGCTCTCGCTCATCGACGGCATCCTGCAGGTGGCGCGCATCGAGGCCGGCCGCGTGGCGCTCGACGAGCGCACCTTCGACCTGCGCGCGCTGGTCGGCGAGCTCGAGCACCTGTTTGGCCAGCGCGCGAGCGCCAAGGGGCTGCGCCTGCTGGTCGAGCTGCGCGACGAGATGCCGCGCTTCGTCAAGGCCGACCAAGGCAAGCTGCGCCAGATCCTGTCGAACCTGATCGGCAACGCGCTCAAGTTCACCGACAAGGGCGGCGTCGCGGTGCGCGTCATGAGCCGCGGCGCGCCGGAGCGGCGCCGGCTGGTCGTCGAGGTGGAGGACTCGGGGTGCGGCATTGCGCCCGCCGACCTGCCGAGACTGTTCCAACTCTTCGAGCAGACGGAGGCCGGGCGCGCGAGCCACCAGGGCACCGGGCTCGGCCTCGCCATCAGCCGCGAGTTGGTGCGCCTGTTGGGCGGCGAGCTTGGCATCGAGAGCCGCCTCGGCGAGGGCAGCGTGTTCCGCTTCGAGATCCCCTTGCAGGAGGGTCGAGAGGAGGAGGTCGCGCCCACCGCCCCACCGCGGCGCGTGGTGCGCCTCGCGCCCGGCCAGCCGGTCGTCCGCGTGCTGGTGGTCGACGACAAAGAGGACAACCGTGCCTTCGCCTGCGGCCTGCTCGCCGCGGTCGGCTTCGAGACCGCGCATGCCGCCGATGGCGAGGCCGCGGTCACCGCGTTCCTCGAGTATCGGCCGCACCTGGTCTTGATGGACATGCGCATGCCGGTGATGGACGGCGCCGAGGCCATCCGTCGTATCCGCAGCACGCCCGAGGGCGCCGCCACCAAGATCATCAGCCTGACCGCGAGCGCCTTCGACGAGGATCGACAGGACGCGCGCGCCGCCGGCGCCGACGACTTCTTGAGCAAGCCCTTCCGCGAGGAGGTGCTGTTCGAGAAGATCGCGGCGCTGCTCGGCGTGCGCTACCAGTACGCGCCGACGCCGGAGACGTCGAGCGTGCCGGCGGCGCGCGCCGCGCCCGCGCTTGCGCCCGACGCCGCGCTGCGCCTGCCGGCGCTGCTGCGCGCGCGCCTGATCGAGGCGACGCTGCGCGCCGACTTCGACGCCATGCTCGCGCACATCGACGAGGCGCGCGGCCATGACGCGCGACTGGCCGACGCGCTGCGCGAGCTGGCGGAGCGGTTCGCCTACGACGAGCTGCTGAGGCTGTTGCAGCCTGGGGAGGCAGCCGGCAACGCCGCCGCCGCGCGAGGCGCGGGCGGCGACGAAGGGACCGCGAGCTGACGTTCGGGGGAGGTAGCGATGGGGACCAACGAGGGAGCAGCGCCGCAGCCGAACATCCTGGCCGTCGACGACACGCCGGCCAACCTGAGCCTGCTCACCAGCATGCTGAAGGAGCGGGGCTACCGGGTGCGCCCGGCACCGAGCGGCGCGCTCGCGCTGCAGGCGGCTGCGGCCGAGCGACCGAGCCTGATCCTGCTCGACATCGGCATGCCGGAGATGGACGGCTTCGAGGTCTGCCGCCGGCTCAAGGCCGATGCTCGCCTCAAGGACGTGCCGGTCATCTTCTTGAGCGCGCACACCGACGTCGCCGACAAGCTCAAGGCGTTCGCCGTGGGCGGCGTCGACTACGTGACCAAGCCCTTCCAGTTCGAGGAGGTGCACGCGCGCGTCGCTGCGCACCTCGAGATCTGCCGGCAGCGCCGCGCGCTCGAGGAGAGCTACCAGAAGCTCGCCGAGCTCGAGAAGCTGCGCGACAGCCTGGTGCACATGATGGTGCACGACCTGCGCACGCCGCTGTCGGCCCTGTGCGCGTTTCTCGACTTCCTCAAGGAGGACGCCGGGCCGGCCCTGTCCGACGACGGCAGGAACGACATCGAGCAGGCGACCGCGGCCGCCAGGAAGATGGTCGACATGGTCAGCACCATCCTCGACGTCAGCAAGCTCGAGGCGGGCCGCCTGGTGCCGAGGCTCGCGGCCCACGACGTGGGTGCGATCGCGGCCGACGTGGCGAAGTCGCTCGGTGCCCTCACGCGCGACCGCACCCTGTGGGTCGAGCCGCGGAGCGCGCCCGCGATGGCGCTGGTCGATCGTGAGCTGATCGCGCGCGTGCTGCAGAACCTGCTGGCCAACGCGCTCAAGTTCACGCCCACCGGCGCCAGCATCAGCGTGCGGGTCAAGCCCGCGGGCGACGTCGTGCGCGTCGAGGTGAAGGACACCGGTCCTGGCATCCCCGCCGATCAGCTTGGGCGCATCTTCGACAAGTTCGGCGCCGTGGAGGCGCGCGCGAGCGGCCGCCGCTACTCGTCGACCGGCCTCGGCCTCAACTTCTCCAAGCTCGCGGTGGAAGCGCACGGCGGCGCCATCGGCGTCGACAGCGTCGAGGGCAAGGGCAGCACCTTCTGGTTCACGGTGCCGCGGGGGCCGGCGCCCGAGGAGTCGCGCACCGTCGCGTGACGAGCCTGGCAGGCGGCGGCACGCCACTTGCGCTACAACTCCGCTGAGCGGAGGAATCCATGCGTTTCCGTGCCCTTTGCCCCTTGCTGTTCACGGCCCTGAGCGCTTTCGCCCCGAGCGTGCTCGCGCAGGAGTGCGCGTCCAACGCCGACTGCCCTGCCGGCTACACCTGCACCGCCTACGTGCAGAGCTGTCCCGACTGCCCGCCCGACGTCGTTTGCGACCCCTGCGATCCGACCGCCGCGGTCTCGGTGTGCGAGATCGTGCCGACCTCGTGCAGCACCGACGCCGACTGCGACGAGGGCCTGATCTGCGTCCACTTTACCGGCGAGAGCTGCCCGGGCGCCGAGCCCTGCCGCGTCGACGACCCCGACTGCTCCACCGAGCCCGCGCCCTGCGAGACCGTCGACGAGAGCTGGTGCGCGCCGCCCTACGTGGCGCCGTGTGTGGCGGACGCAGACTGCGGGCCGGGCTTCACCTGCGCGTCGAGCGAGGTGTGCACCTGCGTGGTCTATCCCGACCCGGGCAACGGCGACCCCGCACCGCCGCCCGAGGAGTGCACCTGCGAGGCCACGGGCGACACCTACTGCTCGCTCACCTACCAGAGCTGCGCCTCCGACGCCGACTGCCCCGAGGGCTTGGTGTGCATCGAGGGCGGCGCCGCCGACGCAGCGCCCTGCTACATCGACGAGAGCGGCAACGAGAATTGTCCCGGCGTCGACCCCGAGCCGTTCTGCGCGCCGCCCGGCTACATGACGCCGCTGCCGCTCGAGGGCGGCGGCGTCACCGCCGAGCGCGCCGACGACGGCACGCCACCCGATGGCGACGGTGACGGTGACGGCGACGGCGACCTCAGGCTGTGCGCCTCGCGCCAGGTGGGCGGGGCGATGCCGTGGGGCGCGCTCGTCGCGCTCGCCGCCGTGCCGTTCGTGCTCGCGCGCCGCCGCGCGCGCTAACGACGTCGACGACGTCCACCGCGGTCGCGGCGGCGCCCGCCGCCGCGGTCGCCGCCTGACAGGTGCGTGGCTGCGCGCTGGCGCGGCGCTCGCTCGCTCAAGCGTGGCTGCTTGTAGGTGGCGCTCGCGCTCGCCGCCATCACCTTCCACAGCCCGATCTCGTCGAGCGGCTCGTCGGCCGCCCACTTCCTGAGCGTCAGCAACAGCAGCGACTCGCGGAACGACGGCCGGTGCGTGATTGAACGTCCGAGCTGGCCGCGGCGCTTGTGCGGCGCCAGGTCTTCTTGACCCTCGAGGATCTGCGGTACGCGCTCCTTGTCGTGGCGCGTAAGCCGCAGCCGCTCGCTCCACACCTGCAGCGTGTCGGCGAGCCAGGAGTCGAAGGACGTCGTCGACGGCTTCATCGCCTCCCACACCGGCGCCACCAGCACGGCGAATGCCATCGCGCTGGTGACGTCGAGATCGCGGCTGCGCGCGGCGTCGAGCGCCTCGAGCAGCTTCTTGCCGCGCGCGCGCCGCTCCAACGGCGTGGGCAGCGGCACCGTGCGCGTCTCCTGCACCGCCACCGGCGCGGGCGGCTCGTTGTCAGTCGCCGCGCTCGGTTCGTTCGGCGGCTCGGGGCCGACCGCCGGCTCAGTGGCGGCGACGGCCGCCGGCAGTGCCACCACCACCGGTCGCGGCTCGAGCGGAGCGTCGAGCGCCGACTCCAGCTCCGGCATGATGGCGCTACAGACGCCGACCTGGGCGCACAGGTCGAGCGATTGGGCGGCGTGCCCGGAGGTCAACAGGCGCAGCAGCTCTTCTTGCAGGCGCGCGGGCGCGCAGCGCACCAGGCCGCCCACCGCCGAGCGCATGCCGGCGAAGGTCTGCTCCTCGATGGTGAAGCCGAGCCGCGTGGCGAACTTGATGGCGCGGATGATGCGGACCGGATCCTCTTGGAAGCGCACCTCGGGCGTGCCGATGGTGCGGATCAGGCGCGCGTCGAGATCGGCGCGACCCTCGACGTAGTCGAGCACCTTGCCCTTGAGCGGGTCGTAGAACAGGCCGTTGATGGTCAAATCGCGTCGGCGCGCGTCCTGCTCGACGGTGCCGAAGACGTTGTCGCGCGACACCAACAGGTCGGAGGGCAGGTCGTCGAGCTCGTCGATCGGATTGGCGCGGAAGGTGGCGGTCTCGATCACCTTGCCTGAGGGGAAGAACACGTGCGCCAGTCGGAAGCGGCGGCCGACCAAGCGGCAGTTCCTGAACACCGACTTGACCTGGTTTGGGTGCGCGGCGGTGGCGACGTCGAAGTCCTTGGGCGTGCGGCCGAGCAGCAGGTCGCGCACGCAGCCGCCGGTCAGGTAGGCCTCGAAGCCCTTGGCTTGCAGGCGACGCACCACCCACAGCGCATCCGCGTCGATCAGGTCGAGGGCGATCTCAGGCGGCTCGGACGACGTCGGCTGCGGCGGTAGCCCAGACTCGTCTCGCTGGTCGGCGTCGGGGTGGGCGACCGCCGAGAAGTGCATCGGCACATCATCGTCGTCGTCGTCGTCGTCGCCGGCCTCGGCGAACTGGCTCTCGTCGACCAGCGTGGGCTCGTCGCCCTCCTCGTCGGCGGCGAGCCCGCGCTCGTCGTCGCCCTCGGGGGAGTCCTGGTCGTGGTCGTCGCCATCGTCGTCGCGCAGGCGGTCGGCGTCGCCGGCCTCGTGCTCGCGGGCCTCGTCATCGGTGGAGGGGTCGTCGCGGCGCGGGCCGCGGTCGTTCTGGGTCGGTGCAGACATGTCGGTTCAGTTTCTCTTGGTGGGCGCCGCGCGCTTGTCGGCGGCGCGTTTGTCGACGGCGCGCATCTTGACGGTACCGTCGAGCGCGCCCTGGTTGAGGTTATAGAGGATCCGCAGCCCGTCGAGGGTGAGGAATTCGTCATAGGTCTCGAGGGTGCGTGACACGCCCTCGAACAGGAAGGCCAGGCCGCCGGTGGCCAGCACCTTGGCCGGCGTGCCTAGCTCGTCCCGCATTCGATCGACCAGCGCGTCGACCAGGCCGGCGTAGCCGAACAGCAGGCCGGACTGCAGCGCTTGGTTGGTGTTCTTGCCGATGGCGCGCTCGGGCTGCTTCAGCTCGACGCGGGCGAGCTTGGCGGCGCGCGCGAACAGCGCGTCCATCGACAGCTCGAGGCCGGGCGCGATGGCGCCGCCCAGGTACTCGCCCTTGGCGTTGACGACGTCGATGTTGGTGCCGGTGCCGAAGTCGACGATGACGCAAGCCTGCTGCCAGCGCGCCCAGCCGGCCACCGCGTTGGCGATGCGATCGGCGCCGAGCTCGGCCGGGTTGTCGACGAGCAAGGGCATGCCGGTCTTGACGCCCGGGCCGACGATGATGGGCGCCTTGCCGAGCAGGTGCGTGAACGCCTCTGCGAACAGGCGGTTGAGCGGTGGCACCACCGAGGCCAGGATGGCGCCTTCGATCTCCGAGGGGTCGAAGCCGCGCCGCTCGACCAGGGACAGGATCAGCTCGCCCACCTCGTCGGCGGTGGTCTGACGCTTGGTGACGATGCGGAAGTGGTGGGCCAACCGCTCGCCCTGGTAGAGGCCGATGACGGTGTTGGTATTGCCGACGTCGATGACCAGCAGCACGTTCGTTGCGTAGCAGGCTTTGCGCGGGGTGCGAAGGCCCCGATTGACGACGAGCGCCGGCCCCTGTGTCCTCGCGCCGTGGCCTATCGGAGCGTCCGCATCGAGAGCCTCGCCGTGGAGGTGCCGCCCCAGCGCGTGACGTCCAAGGCCATCGAGGACGAGCTGTCTCCGACCTATCGTCGCCTCGGTATCCCCGCTGGCTGCATCGAGACGCTGGTGGGCATCACTGCGCGCCGCTTCTGGGACGAGGAAGCGCCCGGCGCCGGGCCGCCCGGGCGCATCGCCGAGTGCGCTGCCCGTGTCGGCCGCGCCGCCTTCGACCAGACCGGCCGCGCCGCCGAGCTGATGGCGCGCGGCGGTGTCGTCATCTCCACGTCGGTCTGCAAGGACTACATCGAGCCCTCGGTGGCGGCGCTGGTGCGAGGGCAGCTCGCCTTGCCTTCCGACTGCGAGGCCTTCGACGTCGGCAACGCCTGTTTGGGCTTCATGAACGGTATGGACCTGGCGGCCATGTGGATCGAGCAGCGCCGCGTCGACGTCGCGCTGGTGGTAGCAGCCGAGTCGAGCCGCCACGTGACGCGCAGGACGGTGGAGCGCTTGTCGGCTCCCACCTCGACGATGCAGGACTTCAAGGAGGCGCTGCCCACGCTGACGCTCGGCTCGGGCGCGGTGGCCATGCTGCTGGTGCACGAGTCGATAGCGAGCACGACGCACCGCCTGACCGGCGCGGTCAGCCTGGGTGACGGCGCCTCCTCGACCATCTGCCTCGGCACGCCCGAGTGGATGCGCACCGACGCCCACAAGCTGTTGCACAACGGCGTCGAGCTGGCGCAGCGCACCTGGAAGCGCGCCGAGGAGCGGCTCGGCTGGACGCGGGACAACCTCGCGCAGTTTATCTGCCACCAGGTGGGCGCCACCCACATGGCGACGTTCTTCCAGCGCCTCGAGCTCGATCTCGAGCGCGCCTTTCTCACCTACCCCGAGCTCGGCAACATCGGCCCCGCGGCCGTGCCGCTCACGCTTGGCCTCGCCGTCGAGGCGGGCCGCGTGCACGAAGGCGATCGCCTGGCACTGATGGGCATCGGCTCGGGGCTCTCCTGCATGATGACGGAGGTCGTGTGGTAGCTGCGACGAAGCTCGAGCCGACGACGACCAGCAAGAGCGAGACGGCTGCGGTGCTCGCCGACCAGGCGCCTGCCGATCGCCCCTTTGCGCCCAAAGTGCGCGTCGTGCCGGCGCAGACGGCCTGGGCGAGCGAGTATCCGTTCCGCTCGCGCTGGCTCGGGCTCGGCGCTGCGGCGGACCAGCGCCTGTGGCTGCACTACCTCGACGAGGGGCCCAAGGACGCGCCCGTGGTGCTGGCGCTGCACGGCAACCCCACCTGGAGCTTCTACTGGCGCAAGCTCGCGCTCGCGCTGCGCGACCGCTACCGCGTCATCGTGCCCGACCATATCGGCATGGGCCTGTCGGATCGCCCGCAGGGCTGGCCCTACCACCTCGAGGGGCACGTCGCCAACGTGCGCGCGTTGCTCGACGCGCTCGGCGTCTCGCGCTTCTCGCTCGCGGTGCACGACTGGGGCGGCGCCATCGGCATGGGCGTGGCGGTCGATCGCCCAGCCGACGTCGACAAGCTGATCGTCACGAACACTGCGGCCTTCAGGAGCAAGGACATCCCCGCGTCGATCGCGTCGGTGCGCATCCCGGTGTTCGGCAAGCTCGCGGTGCTCGGCGCCAACGCGTTCGCCTGGGCGGCCACGGTGCGCGCCGTCGAGAAGCCGCTGCCGCCGCTCGCCAAGCGGGGCCTGCTCGCGCCCTATGGCAACGCGCACGACCGCATCGCCACCTTGCGCTTCGTCGAGGACATCCCGATGAAGGCGAGCCACCCGAGCTGGGATACGCTCACGGGTATCGAGGAGCGCTTGCGCTTGCTCGACGACAAGCCGATGAAGCTGCTGTGGGGTGACGCCGACTTCTGCTTCACGCCCAAGTTCCGCAGGCGGTGGCAGGAGCTGTTCCCGCGCGCCGAGGTGCACGCGTGGCAGGACGTGGGCCACTACGTGATGGAGGACGCGCCGGAGCGCGCGCTGCCGCTCATGGCGTCCTTCCTCGACGGCAAGGGCTGACCATGGTGGCTGCCGAGCAACGTGCGAGTGCGCCGGCGCCCCTCGTCAACGTCGTGGAATTGGTGCGCGCCCACGGTGCGGCGCGGCCCGGCCTGCGCGCGCTCGACGACAAGAAGACCGGTCAAGTGACGACGTTTGGCGAGCTGCGCCGCGACCTCGATGAGACGGCGGCCGCGCTGCGCGCCGCGGGACTGGCGCCCGGCGACCGCGTCGCGCTCTTCGTCGCTACCGGGCCGGAGTTCGTCACGCTGGTGTTCGCATGCTTCCAGGCCGGCCTGGTCCCCGTGCTCATCGATCCCGGCATGGGCGCCGACAACGTGCTCGCCTGCGTGAAGGAACAGGCGCCCAAGGGCCTCCTCGGCATCGCCAAGGCGCACGCGCTCGCCCTCGTGTTTCGGAGCGCGTTCGCCGCGGCCAAGGTGCGCGTCCTCGTCGGTGGCTCGTACTTTCCGGGCTCGCGATCGCTCGACAAGCTCAAGCGAGCCGGCGCGACTTGTGCGGTCCACCCTGCGGGCAAGGACGCGCTCGCGGCCATCCTCTACACCTCGGGCAGCACGGGCGCGCCCAAGGGCGTGCAGTACACGCACGGCATGCTGGCAGGGCAGAGCGAGGCCATCCGGGCCATGTTCGGCATCGAGCCCGGCGAGGTCGACGTCGCCTGCTTCTTGCCGTTCGGCCTGTTCTCGGTGGCCATGGGCATGTGCGCGGTCTTCCCCGACATGGACTTCCGCCATCCGGCCAAGGCCGAGCCGCGGAAGATCCTGGCCGCGCTGCACGGCGCGACGAGCGCCTTCGCCTCACCGGCGCTCTGGGAGCCGTTCGCGCAGTTCCTCGTCGACACCACGACGACGCTGCCGGGTCTCCAGCGCGTGTTGACCGCGGGCGCGCCGGTGCGGCCCCAGTTGCACGAGCGCTTCTTGCAGGCGCTGCCCGACGGCAACGTGTTCACGCCCTACGGCGCCACCGAGGCGCTGCCGGTCGCCTTCATGGACGGCCGCAGCGTCGTCGCCGAGACGGCCGCCAAGACCCGCGCCGGGCAGGGCACCTGTGTCGGACGCCTCGCGCCCGGCGTCACCGTGAAGATCCTCGCGCTCACCGACGAGCCGATCGCGACCATGGACGCGGCGCGCGCGCTGCCGTCAGGCGAGATCGGCGAGATCGTGGTGCGCGGGCCCTGCGTCACGCGCCGCTACGACACCGGCGCGGATCCGCGCGGCGCCGAGGCCAACGCCAGGTCCAAGATCGCCGATGCTTCCGTGCCCGAGGGCTTCTGGCACCGCATGGGCGACGCGGGCAAGCTCGACGACCAGGGCCGGCTGTGGTTCTGCGGGCGCAAGGGTCATCGCGTCGAGACCGCGCAGGGCACGCTGCACTCGATCCCGGTGGAGGCGCAGGTGGAGACGCTGTGGCCCGAGCGCGCGGCGCTGGTAGGGATCGGCGAGCGCGGGCAGCAGCGCGCGGTCGTGGTGGTGGAGGCGACCAAAGGCGCGCCGCGCTTCGATGGCGCCGAGCTACTTGGCGCCGTGCGCGCGCTGCCCGGCTGCGCGGCCGTCGCCGACGTGCTGCTGTACGTCGGCGCGTTCCCGGTCGATCGCCGCCACAACGCCAAGATCGAGCGCGAACAGCTCGCCCGCTGGGCAGCGTCGCGCCTGTGACGACGGAGGGGGGATGAAGGCGCTGGTCACCGGCGGCGGTGGGTTCGTGGGCAAAGAGCTCGTGCGCATGCTGCGCGCGCGCGGCGACACCGTGCGCGTGCTGGCGCGCGGCGACTACCCCGAGCTGCGCGCGCTGGGCGTCGAGACGGTGCGCGGCGACATCGCCGACAAGGCGGCGGTCAAGCAGGCCGCGCTGGGGATGGACGTGGTCTTCCACGTCGCCGCCAAGGCGGGCATCTGGGGTGACGCCGAGGAGTACGAGCAGAGCAACGTCACCGGCACGCAGAACGTGCTCGACGCGTGCGTCGAAGGCGCGGTCGAGCGTCTGGTCTACACCTCGTCGTCGTCCGTGACCTTCGCGGGCAAGGACGCGCTCGACGCCGACGAGTCGATGCCCTACCCCGACAAGCACCTCTACGACTACGGCCGCACCAAGGCCGAGGCGGAGCGCCGCGTGCTCGCCGCCAACGGCACGCCGCACAAGGACGCGAGCGGCAAGAAGCTGCCAAGCGTGCTGTTGACCTGCTCGCTGCGCACGCCGCTCGTCGTCGGTGCTGGCGATCCGCACATCCTGCCACGAATGGTGCAGCGCGCACGCATCGGCAAGATCGCCGTGCTCGGCAGCGGCGAGAACCTGGTCGACATCACCTACGTCGAGAACGCGGCGCATGCGCACCTGCTGGCCGCGGACGCGCTCGCGCAGCCGAACCCCAAGCCCGCCGGCAAGGCCTATTTCATCGCCAACGGCTCGCCGGTGAACCCTTGGAAGTGGATCAACGGGCTGTTGCGCGAGGTGGGCGTCCCCGAGATCACGCGGCGGGTGCCGCTCGGGCTGGCGGTAGCGATCGGCGCCGTCGCCGAGGTCATCTGGCGCACCTTCAAGCTCAAGGGCGATCCCTTGATGACGCGCTTCGCGGCGCTCCAGCTTGCGACCTCGCGCACCTACACGCTCAAGGCCGCGCGCACCGACCTGGGCTACGAGCCCATCGTCGACGACGCCGAGGGCACGCGCCGCATCGTCGCGTGGCTCAAGCGCGAGGTCGTGGCGGGGCGCCTATAGCTACTTGAGCGGCACCTTGCTGCCGTCGTCGTGGGAGCCCGACTTCGACAGCCCGTCCGCCGCGTTGAGCAGCGGCGTGATGCGCTTGAGCTGCCCGCGCGCGTCGAGATCGGTGAAGATCCACTCGGCGCGCCGCGCCATGCGCAGCGCGCGCTTGTGCTCGCGCACTCGCAGCAGCAGCTGCCCGTAGCCTGCGAGCACCTCGCCGAGCGCGAAGGCGCGGTGGTTCCTGCGCCGCAGCGCGGCTGCGTAGAGGAACGCCTTGCGCGCCTTCTTCCACTCGCGGTTCTGCGTGAACAGCATCCCTTGCGCCAACAGCACGTGGGCGCGCGCCTCGTCGAGCCCGTCGGACTTGAGGCGCTTGGCGGCGCCGCGAAGCTGCTCCTCGGCCTCGGCGATGTTGCCCTTGGCGAGCAGCGTGAGCGCGACATCGGTGCGCGCGATAATCAGGCTGCCGAGCGCGCCGAGCTTGTCGAAGGCATCGGCGGCGGCGCGCAGGTGGTCGAGCGCGCGGTCGTACTCGCCCTTCCCGTAGTAGGCACGTCCGATCATGCGCAGACTCTCGGCGCGATCGGCGATCTGGGAGAGTTGGGCTGCCAGCGTGGTCGCGCGCTGGAAGCGCGCGATCGCCTCGCCGTAGGCGCCGGAGACGTACAGCTCCTCGCCCAGCGCCTTGGTCAGCAGCGCCTCTTCGACCTTGTGACCGTGCTTCTTGGCCAGCTCGAGCGCGGCGTTCAAGCTGTGGCGCGCCGCGAGCCGATCGCCGTTGGCCGCGTGCGTCTCGGCGAGCATGCGACGCGCTGGGATCTCGTCGAGCTCGCGCCCCTCCTGCTCGGCCAGCTCGACGCGACGCTTGGCTGCTTCGAGCGCCTGCTGTGGACGCCCAGCATTGAGCGCGGCGACGGTGACCAGCTCGTCGACGCGCAGCACGTCGTCGACGGCGGCCTTGGCGCCGAACAGCTCGCGCGCCCGCGCGGCGTCGGTGAGCGCCGCGCTCGCATCGGTCTCGCGCAGCACCTCGCCGCGCGCGAGCAGCAAGCGGGCGACCGCGACCGGCTGCTTCTCCGGTTTGAGCAGAGCGAGCGCCTGGTCGACCGCGCTCTTGCCGAGGTCGGCCTGCCCGAGCGCGCGATAAGCGCGCGACAGCCACAGGTGCATGTCGCCGAGCGCCTCGGGCGCCTTGTCAGGGTTGGTGCGGGAGAGCGATGCCTCGAGCGAGGAGCGCGCGTCGGCCGGCTTGCCCGACAGCAGCATGGCCTTGCCCACCAGCAGGTTGGCGCGCGCCGCCGTAACGTCGTCACCCTGCGACTTGTCGATCAGGCGCACGGCGCGGTGCGCCAACGAGACCGCGTGCTCGAAGGCGAAGGTGTGGATGGCGTGCTCCGCGGCCATACAGAACATGCGCACCGCGCGCTCGACGTCGCCCGCGGCGTCGTAGTGGTTGGCCAGCGTCTCGGCGACGGGCGGCAGGTTGCTCTTCGAGCGCGCCTCCAGCACCTCGCCGCAAGTGCGGTGCGCTTTGGCGAGCTCGCCCTTCTCCTGCAGGCGCTGCAACAGCGCGTCGCGGATGTTCGGGTGGCGGAACACCACGCGCGGGCGGCCGTCCTCCTCGTCGACCACGCGGATCAGGCCGTGACCCTCGCAGGTCGACAGCGCCTGGCGCACCTTCTCGATCTCGAGCCCGGAGACGGCGGCCAACAGCTTGGGCCCGCTCGGCCGGTTGAAGACGGCCAGCGCCGACAGGGTCTTGCGCTCGGCGTCCGACAGCCGCTGCAAGCGCTCCTGCAAGACGCCGAGCAGCGGCGCTGAGGCGACCGTCTGCTTGGCCAGCTCGTCGAGCAGCCAGCCCGAGTCGCCACGGCGCAGATCGCCTCGATCGATCATGAGCGCGAGCAGCTCCTCCACCATCAGCGGGCTGCCGCGCGAGTGCGCGAACATGGTCTCGATGAGCGCCTCGGGGATGGTGGCGACGCCGAGCAGCGAGCACACCAGCTTGCCGACGGCGTCGCGCGCAAGCGGCTCCAGCTTGACGCGCAGCACCTCGCCCTTGGCGGCGGCGACGATCTCGGGCGGCACCGGCCCCTGCGCCTCGGCCGCGGTGACGACGACGAGCAGGCTCGCTTCTTTGGCTCGGCTCACCATGCGCGCCACCAGCGCGGTGCTGGCGGTGTCGCAATAGGGCACGTCCTCGATGATGAGCACGCAGACGGTGGGGCCGCCCAGGCCGAGGAACAGGTCGACCGCGGCGTCATGAAAGCGGTCCCGTTCGGCCTTGGCCATCGAGCCGAGCTCGTTGCCGCCCGCGGCCTGGTGGCCGGTGCCGGCGACCTCGGGCAGCAAGCGCTCGATCACCTCCTTCTCGCTTTCGGTCAGGTGGGCACGGCCGGCGAGCGGCGCGAGCATGCGCGCGAGGTCGGCGACCGGGCGATAGCCGGTGCGCACCTCCTCGGTGCAGGCACCGACGGCCGAGCGGCCGCCCTTGAGCTGCACCTCGGCCTTCAACTCGTTGACGAAGCGCGACTTGCCGACGCCGTCGGGCCCCTCGATGAGCACCAGGCGCGCGCTGTTCGGCCGGCGCTCGCGCACCGCCTCCACCAGCTCGGCGAGCTTGCTCTTCTCGGTGTCGCGGCCCACCAGGCGGGCGCGCCCGAGCGCGAGCGGCATGGCGATGGCGTGGTTGGGGATCACCTGCGAGAGCGCCGCCGCCACCTCGGCGGCCGACTGCGGCCGGCTCTCGGGCACCTCGTCGAGCAGCCGGGCGATGACCGCGGCCAGCTCCTTCCTCACCATCGGCGACAGGTCGGGCGCGGGTGTCTTTCTCGCCTGCAACAGCTCCTGCGGCGTGCCGCGCCCATGCGGCAGCTTGCGCGTCAGCACCTGAAAGAGCGTGACGCCCACCGCGTACAAGTCGGCGGAGATCGAGTGGCCGAAGCCGCGCAGCACCTCGGAGGCGAGATACGGCGGCGTGCCCGCCCAGCGCGCGCCGCGTTGCGGCGTCGGGTCGAGCTCGCGCCACAGGCCGAAGTCGAGCACGCGCACGCGCTCGCCCGGCTCCGCGTGCTGCTGCACCAGGATGTTGGCGGGCTTGAGGTCGCGGTGCAGTACGCCGTGGCCGTGGATGAACTCGAGCGCGCGACAGATCTCGACGAACAGCGCCACCACCTCGTCGATCTTCTTGCCCGCGACCGTCTCGAGCAGGGGCTTGCCGACCACCAGCTCCTGCGTGAAGTACCAGGTGTTCTCCTCGGGCGCTGGGCCGAAGTCGTAGACGCTCACCAGGTTCGGGTGGTGCAGGCGGGAGAGCACCTCGAACTCGCGGCGAAAGAAGTTCTCCCAGCGCGGGTCCTTGGCGTGCAGCAGCTTGAGGGCGACGAACATGTTGTTCTTCGCCAGATCCTCACAGCGAAACACCTTGCCCGCCGCCCCCTCGCCGAGGAGGTCGAGCAGCCGATAGCGGCCATCGACGATGTCGCCGACTTGCATCGTCGGGCAGCCTACACTGGCCGTGCGGCCCCGTGACAGAGCGGCAGCCGGCGCGGGACAGCCGGCGTCCGTCGGTCACTCCCAGTGGACGCGCCAGCGGACCCGTCGCGCCTCGGCGTCGACCTCGACGTCGACCGTGCCGGTGCGCCGTGTGAGCACGAAGCAGGCGTCGATGACGCCGCTGACGCCGAGGAAGTAGGGCGGCGACGCGAGCAGCGCCGGCGGCACGCCGTCGAGCACGATCGCGTGGCGCCCCTCGTGTTGCTCGAGCGAGAGGTCGCCGCAGCCGCGATAGATGGTGTTCCACAGCCGAGGCGCCAGGCGCAGCAGCGCGAGCGGCGTGATGCCGAGCATGCGCCGCAGCCCCGCGAACATCGGCTTGAGCAGTGGGCCCTCGATGGCGGCGAGGAAGACCTCACGGTTGGCCCGCCGCAGCCCGCGTTCGCCGAGCTCGGCGAACAGGGCGTCGGTGAGCGCGACATCGAGCTCCACCGGCTCCCATGCGTCGGCGCGAGCGGCCGCCAAACCGCGCAGCACCTCGCCATCGAGGCGCGCGTTCACGTGCGCTGCAACGTCAGCACCGAGCCGATCGAGCACGGCGTAGTTGTCGCGCAGGTACGCGCCGCGGATCGCGGGCGGCGGCCGTCGGCTGGTCACGGCCGTCGCGTCCTACCGACGACGACCACCGCCACGAAGAACAGCGCGATGCCGCCCACGCCCATCAGCGACTCCGTCAGCAATAGGCCCTTGGCGCCGCCGCGGGTCTCGGCGGTGGCGAGCACCAGCCCGGTGTACCAGATGGGCGCGTTCGCGAGCGAGGCGAAGCCGTTGTATTTGGTGGCAGCGTGGCCGGCACCGATGGCGTCGAGCACGAAGGCAGAGAACGCCGCGTAACACAGGCCGGTGACGAACGCGTAGGCGATGTTGTAGGTGACGAACATCGCCACCGTCATGGGCGAAAACGCCATCGCCGCCGTGACCACCGCCATGAGCGCGCCGAAGATGGCGTAGCCGACCCGCGGGTTCACCACCTTCGAGCAGAGGAAGCCGCCGGCCAGGCAGCCCGCCATGGAGACGCCGCCGGTGAGGAAACCCTGCACCAGCGCGACCTCGTTCTCCCCCGCACCCCACAGCGCGGCGACCTCGGCCTGCGCGAGCACGGCGCCCGCAGCGCCCGTGCCGACCGGCACGAAGCACAAGACGGCGCACAGGATGCCGTTCCTCGACTTCATCACCTGCCACAGGTCGACGCTGACGTGCTTGACCGCATGCAACACGCCGCCCGCACTTCGCTCGGCCGGCACCTCCGGAACGAAGCGCAGCGCGAGCGCGCAGGCGCACATCAGCGCGGCCATGATGCCGCCCGCGGTCCACGGCGACGGCGTGTTGTTGAGCAGCCACAGCCCGATGCCGCCGCCGATGCCCGAGCCGCCCAGGTTGCCGGCCTGGAACCAGCCGCTGACCGAGCCGCGGTGCGACGGCGGCGTCGTGTGCGCCACGATCGACTCGACCGAGAAGCCGACGAAGGTGGCGGCGACGCTCGAGAGCAGGATGACCGCCCACAGCACGCCGAGCGTCGATGGGCCGAGCGGGATCACCGAGAGCGCGAACAGCGTCGCGGCCACCAAGCCCGTCGACACCAGGTACCAGCGCTTGCGCGTGAGCGTCTTGTCGCCCACCGGGGCCCAGAAGAACTTCCAGACGTTCGGGAACATGGAGGCCGCCACAAGCGTGGCCCCCTGCTCGACGGTGAGCCCGTGCTTGGTTGCGAGGAACGCGAGCGCCACCGTGACGAAGCCGTTCGACGCGCCGAACGGCACGATCAGGAGCGTGTACCAAAACGGGTGTGGCGGCCGACGCCCGTCGTCGAGCGGCGCCTGGTGTAGCGGCTCCATCGATCACCCCGCGGGTCGGCATCCGAGCAGGGCGACGACCTTCGTGCAACCTGTCGGCGACGGCAGCGGCGCAACCTGGTAATGGCGGGGATCATCCGGAGGCGCCATGTCGACGTCGTACGAGCTGATCTACTTCCAGATTCACGGCCGCGCCGAGCCCATTCGCCTGCTGCTCACGCTCGCCGGGCAGCCATTCACCGACACGGTGCTGACGCGCGAGCAGTGGAAGTCCGCCAAGGCGACCATGCCGTTGTTTCAGTTGCCCGTGCTGGTCGAGAAGGACGCGCGGGGCGAGCGGCGCATCCCGCAGAGCCAAGCGATCCTGCGCCATCTGGCGCGCACCTTCCGCTTCGACGGCGCCGACGAGGAGCAGCGCGTGCGCGCCGACGTGGTGGCCGAGACCTGCGTTGATATTGCGGCCGGCATTGGTGCGCTGCTGCACGGTGCGGGCAAGGGCAACGCGGAGCTCGCCGACAAGTATTGGAACGAGACCTGGAAGACCAACCTCGCCAAGCTCGGCAACCTGCTCGCGTCGGCGCCGGCCGGTGCCGATGGGTTGTTCGTCGCCGCGACGCCCACCTACGCCGACGTCAACGCGTTCCAGCTCCTGCACACCCACCTGGCGATGCGCCCCGCGTGCCTCGACGGCGCGCCCGAGCTGCGCCGCTTCCACGACCGGATGGCGGCGCTGCCGCAGTGGCAGAGCTACCTCGGCACCCGCAGGAAGAGCGAAGCCACCGTGCCGGGCTGACAGAGCGGACTCGTGCGCGCCCGCGTCAAGCCTCGGTGTCCTCGTCGTCGCCGTCGACCACGATGACCTCGAGGGACAGCGACTTGTCGGTGGAGCGGTCGGCCGCCACCTGCCGAGTGGGCGCGCGCTCGCGGTCGATCATGATGGTGTCCGCCGAGTCGGTGCTCGACGGCAGCACCATTGGCTCCACCGGCGTCTCGGCGTCTTGCAGCACCGCTTCCTCGCTCGGTGTGCGGCCGCGCTTGCCGAGCAGCTCCTCCTCATCGAGGCGCATGGTGGGCGCCAGGCCGCTCGGCATCACCAGATCCTTCGGCACCGTCATGGTGAACACCATGTCCACCTCGCTCTTGGAGGGCAGGGCGGGCGAGAGCACCGTGCGCGGCACGAACTCGGTGACGTCGGGCGTGGTCTCCTCGGCGGCCTGCGGCGCAGCTCGGTGCGGATTGGGAGGCGGGCCGCTTGCGGCGGCG
The DNA here is from genome assembly GCA_016177705.1 of Deltaproteobacteria bacterium. GTDB lineage: Bacteria > Myxococcota > UBA727 > UBA727 > VGSZ01 > JACOUT01. The sequence goes on along the minus strand of JACOUT010000020.1, from coordinate 101,242 downwards.
CGCGGGGCGCTGGCAGCTTTGACCGCGGCGGCCAGCGCCTCCTTGCCGCCCGGCTGGCGCGTCGCCAGGCGTGAGAACACGGCGTTGGCGGCGCGCGCGTTTTGCAGGCGACGTCCGACGGGCGCGACCAGCGCCTGGATCGAGTCCTTGACGTCTCTGTCGAGCGTCTCGCCCGGCAGCAGCGACGTCAGCGTGCCGTCCATGGCGGCTTTGATGGTCAAGACTTCGTCGCCCGGCACGGCGAAGCGCGCCAGCGCCGCTTCCCACAGCGTGACGCCGAGCGCCCACAGGTCGGTGGCGCGCGTGTGATCGCCGCCGGCGAGGATCTCGGGCGCCAGGTAGCGCAGCGTGCCCTTGACCACGCCGATCTGCGTCGATTTCTGCTGCCGGTCGACCGAGCGCGCGATGCCGAGGTCGATCAGGCGCGCCTGGCCGGACGCGTCGACCATGACGTTGTTGGGGCTGATGTCCCGATGCAGCACGTTGAGCGGCCGCCCGTCCTCGTCGGCGGCCTGGTGGATGACGTCGAGCGCGCCCGCGAGCTGCTCGCCGAGCGCGGCGATGGCCGAGGGCGGCAACGGACCGGCGCGGCGCAGCTCGTAGAGGGTCTTGCCCTCGATCCAGGCCACCACCAAGACACCGCGGCCGTTGTCGACGAAGAAGTCGAGCGTCTCGACGATCGAGGGGTGCTTGAGCCGCATGCCGGTGCGCGCCTCGTCGCCGAGCGCGGTCACCGAGTTTGCGTCGTGGCGGTGGGGCACCTTGAGCACCACCAGCCGGCCATCGACGTCCGTGCCCAGGTACACCGAGCCCATGCCGCCTTCGGCCAGCTTGGTGTCGATGCGGTACCTGCCGAGCTGCTCCATGACCCCTCGCAGCTCCCTGCTAGCAGGGAGAGGCCGGCGGGCCAACGCGTCGGATCACCCGCCGACGAGCAGCAACACCACGTACAGTCCGGCGCACAGGGCCGCCACCGCGCCCACACCGGCCGCGAGCGCCATCGGCGGCATGCGCCGCGACCGCCCGGCGAGCGCCACCAACGCGACCAGCAGCGCCGCTGCGCCGAGGTACAGCTCGGCCCAGGGCATGCCTCGCTCGACGGGCAGAAGCTCGAACGGCAGGCGCGGTGCGCGCAGCACCGCGGGCCTGAGGCGCTGCACGAGGGCGCGCGCCGCCTCGTCGTCGAGCGGGCCGGTCACGTCGTCGTCGGCGCCGGCCTCGCGCGCAAGGCGGGCCGCGAAGGCGCCGAGCGGCTCCGCCGGGTCGCGCACGCGCGCGATGGCCCAGACGCCGGCATCCTCCGGCCACGGGCCGCCCGCGTGCACCACCACGACGGCGCCGGGGCGCAGACCCGCGGGCGTCGGCACGTCGACGCTCGACGCGTTCGCCGGCACGACGTCGCGCACGGCGCCGTCCACCACGACGTCGAGCAGCAGCGGCCCGGCGGCGCGCTCGAGCTCGACCGTGAAGCTGGGCGCGGCGGCATCGAGCTCGAGCGGCATGCGGATCGCCACACTGGTGCGACGCGCCACGGTCGCGAGCGTCGCCACCGGCGGCTCCTTGCCGAGCCAGGTGAAGCGCGCGCGCGCCTCACGCCGTTGCGCCGTCGCCTCGACGGCGGAGCGCGCGCGCAGGCAGGGCGCGCCGTCGTCGAGGCAGACGTCGAGCGTGACGGCGTAGGGGCCCGCCGCCGAAATCGGCAGCCGCGCAAAGCCGGCGCCTGCATCCGTTGCCGCGCCGCCCGCGAGCGCCACCGTGCCGTGCAGCGACGACGGCCCGGTGCCCCCCTCCCTGGCCGCGCCGAAGCGCACGGCCCAGGGCTCGCCTACGACGGCGACGGGCTCGCCGAGCAGGAACGCCGACGCCGACAGCGGCGGCGTCGAGGTCAGAAGCGCGAGCAGCCACAGCACGGCGGCGAGCGCACCGACCACTGCGGCTGAGGCGACGAGCGCGCGCACGCTAGCGGCCTCCCGGTGCAGGCGGCGGCAGCGCCGCCTCGCGCGCCTGCAGGCGGGTGTCGTCCGGGAACTGCTTGCGCGCGCTCTCGACGGCGATGCGCGCGCGCTCGGGCTCGAGGCGCGCGAGCAGCACGTCGACCAGCAGGAGCGCGACGTCGGGATCGTCGGGCTTGGCGACGCGCGCCTCGGCGGCCGCTGCCAGCGCGACGTCGAGATCGCCGGTGCCGTCCACGCCGAAGGCCTCGAGCTCGAGGCGCGCGCGCCCAACCGTGACGCGGCCCTCCCACCCCCGCTCGTGCGCCATGGCGGCCTTGGCGGCGTCGAAGGCGAGGCGCGCGGCCGCAAGATCGCCGGCCGCCTGGTGCGCCAGCGCCAGGTCGAGCTGCGCCTTGACCGACTCCGGTCGGTTCACGGCAGCGTTGGCCGCGTCGCGCTGGCTCTTGTTCTCGACGAGCCGCACGCGCGCGCGCACCTCCTCGAGTAGCTCCTTGGAGCGCGTGGTGGCGGTGGCGCGGTGCGCGAGCACAAAGGCACACTCGGTCTCGCCGCGCACGAAGATCCAGGCGCGCGCGTTGAACGGGCCGTCGGAGGCGAGGAACGAGAAGGCGACGCGGCGCGCCGGCGCGGTGTTCGGCGGCGCCCCGACGGCGTCCGACACCGGCTCGCCCACCTCGAGGCCGCTGATGTGGCCGGCGCGCGCCAAGCTGTTCAGCTCCCGGTCGACGAAGCGGCGCGCGGCGTCGTCGAGGCGCACGCGCTCGGCCGAACGGTCGCAGGCGATGGAGGCGAGCGCGTCGACGCCGTTGCCAAACGCGATGAAGCCGAGCGGGTCGGGCCCCTTGCTCCACGTCGACGGCCGCTCCAGCACGATGCCGAAGGTGTCCAAGCGGTACGGCCGAAACGACACGAACAGCCGCGGCACCAGCGGCCCGAGCGCGAGCACGCCGACGACCAGGGCGGCGCACACGAGCCAGGGGCGCAACGCGAGCGCGCGCGGCTCGGTCGCCTGGCGCAGCCGCAGCAAACGCGGCACCAAGACGCCGCCCATCACCAGGCCGGCGAGCAGGCCGCCGCCGTGACCCCAGTTGTCCGTCGTGGCGCGTTGCAAGCCCAGGTAGAACATGGTGGCTGCGTAGCCGACCACGACGACGCCGAAGTAGACGCGATAGCGCGTCGGCAACAGATCGGAGAAGCGCAGCCCGAACACAACGCCGGCGCCGAGGCAAGCGAAGATCATGCCGGAGGCGCCGACGGTGACCGGGCCGGAGGCGAACGTCGACACCGCCATGGTCGACAGGCCGCCGACCACCAGCAGCACCAGGTAGTCGCCGCGGCGGTAGACGCCCTCGAGCACGGTGCCGATGTTGAGCAGCGCAAACAGGTTGAAGGCGAGGTGGGTGACGTCTCTGTGCAGCAGGTTGGCGACCAGCAGGCGCCACAGCTCTCCCTCGTCGACGATACGGGCGCGCGCCTTGGCGCCGAGGTCGAGCAGTGCCTCGCGCGTGACGAAGCCCTCGCCCAGGTGGCGCGCCCACAGGAACAGCGCCACGCACACGAGCGCCACCACACCTGTCACCAGCGGATAGCGGCCGAGGTGGAAGTGACGACGAAACAGCACGCGGCGCGGGTCGTAGAGCGACGCGAACAGCGGCAGCTCGCGCGCCTGCACGAAGCGTTCGCCGGTGAGCGCGGGGATGCAGACGTCGCAGAACGGCGACAGCTCGCCGCGCCGCGCGCGGCGCTCGAATTCGTCGATGGTCAGGATCGACTCCTGGTCGCCCTCGCGGATCCGGATCACTCCTCGCACCTTACCTTTCCGGGTGCCGCGGCGGGTGCTAGCCGACCTCGATGGGTCGCAAGCTCGCCCGCACCAACCTCCCCGTCGAGCGGGGTGCGTTCGTCGGGCGCGTCAAGCTGCTGGAGGAGATCGGCCGCCACCTCGACGGTGGGCAGCGGTTGGTCACGCTCACCGGCCCCGAGGGCATCGGCAAGACGCGTTTGGGCCTGCGCGCGGCCGCCATCGAGCTGTCGCGCTGCGGCCAGCACGGCGGCGTCTGGTTGGTGGACCTGCGCGGCGCGCACTCGGCGCTCGACGTGGTGCACGCCATGCTGCTGGTGCTCGGCACGCTGCCCGAGCCGGGCGCCGCGCTCGGCGTCGAGCAGTCGCGGCTGGTGGAGGCGCTGGTGCGCGGCGGCCCCACGCTGTTCCTGCTCGACGCCGCCGACCGGTGCAAGGGCGAGGTCGCCTTCGTGGTGGGGCAGCTCTTGCCGGCGGCGGCCGAGTGCTCGTTCCTGGTGACGAGCGGCAAGCCGCTCGGCGCTGCCGGCGAGGTCGAGCTCAAGGTTGGGTCGCTCAAGCTCGCCAAGCAGAGCGGCGACGCCAAGCAGGTGGCGGCGGCCGAGGCGGTGGCGCTGTTCATCGAGCGCGCCGCCGAGGCGCGCCGCGGCTTCTCGCCCACGCCGGCCGACCTGGTGGCGTGCGCGCAGATCGTGCGTCACCTCGATGGCGTGCCGCAGGCCATCGAGATCGCGGCGGCGCGCACGCGCGCGCTGGCGCCGCGCGAGCTGGTGGAGCGGCTGCCGCGCAAGGTGACGCTGCTCGACGTCGAGCGGCGCTCGGCGCTGGCCGGCGCGGTCGCCTGGTCGGTGGAGCTGCTGGCACCCTGGGAGCAGGCGGCGCTGGCGCAGTGCGCTGTGTTCAGCGGCGGCTTTGACGTGGCCGCGGCGGCGGCAGTGCTCGAGCTGTCGCGCTTTCCGGACGCACCGGCGGTGCCCGCGGCGCTCGAGTCGCTGCTCGAGAAGGCGCTGTTGCGCGTGGTCGAGCCGCCGCGCGGCACCGGGCGCTGGCCCGACGACGAGGTGCCGCTCGAGGAGCGCCGCCTCGACTTGCCGGGCGCGGTGCGCGAGGCCGCCGAGCAGCGCCTCGACCCCGGCGTGCCGCGCGAGGCGCTGCAGAACCGCCACGCTGCGCACTACCTGACCGTGGGCAGCGCCCTCGCCGAAGGCGTCGACGGGCACGGCGGCATCTCGATGCGCCATCAGCTCGAGGACGACGCCGACAACCTGGTGGCGGTGGCGCGGCGCGCGCTCGCCGCCGACACGCAGACGCTCACCTCCATCACGAGCGCGCTGCGCGCCACGCTGTCGCTCGAGCCGGTGCTCACTATGCGTGGGCCGCACGAGCTGTTCATCGAGCTGCTCGATCGCGGGCTCGCGCCCGCCGACATCGTGGGCGTGCCGTACGCGCTGCGCGCGCGCGCCTACGAGGCGAGAGCGCGCGCGCGTCGGGCGCGCCACCAGCTCAGCCAGAGCCACGAGGACCTGACGGCGGCGCTCGCGTGCGCGCGCCGCGCCAAGGACCGGCTGCTCGAGGCGCGCGCCATCGCCAACCTGGGCACGCATTGGCTGCTGGTGGGGCGCACCGACAAGGCGGCCGCCGACTACGAGGCCGCTACCGAGATGCTCGACGAGGTGGGCGACAAGAAGGTCACCGGCCGCGCGCTCGGCTTCTACGGCCTGCTCGATCACCACCGCGGCGACCTGCCGAGCGCCATCCGGCGCTACGGCGACGCCATCCGCGCCCACCGCGACGTCGGCGATCGCCGCTGGGAGGGCATCCACACCGGGCAGCTCGGCGCCGCCTACCTCGAGCTCGGCCAGCTCGCCGACGCGCGGCAGTGCCTGAAGCGCGCCATGGCCATCCACCGCGAGCTGCAGAACCGCAGGAACGAGGGCATCGTCTGGAGCTGGCAGGGCGACCTGCACGCCGCCGACGGCGAGCTGGAGGAGGCGCGCGTCGCCTGGGAGCGCGCGCTCACGCTGCACCGCCAGGTGGGCGACGCGCGCGGCGAGGCGCTGGCGCTCGGCCGTCTGGCGGCGCTGGCGCGTCGTAACCGATCACGTGCCACCGCCGAGGAGCTGTTCCTGCGGGCGAAGGACATCGTGGAGCGCCTGGCCGACGACGAGCTGAAGGACATGCTGTTGGTGCTCGAGCGCGGCGCGGTGCCGCCCAACGACGCGCGCGAGGCGGCGCGCGCCGCCGGGCGCGTGGTGCGCGCGCTGGTGTAGCGCTCGTGTCGCTCTACCGGCCCGGCCGCGGCGTCGCGAACAGGTGGCGCAGCCGCGCGAAGTCGATGACCCGCCCCTGCTCGTCGAAGTGCACGCCCTCGGCGGCGAGCCGCAGCTCCTGCTCGGAGCCGCGCCCGACGTCGCCGCGGTAGCTCAGGCGGCCCTGGCCGTTGATGACGCGGTGCCAGGGCACGGCCGGCACGGCGGCGAGGTCGAGCGCCGCCAAGGCGAAGCCGACCTGGCGCGCAACCCGGCGGCTGCCGAGGGCCCCCGCCACGTCGCCGTAGGTGGTGACGCGCCCCGCCGGCACCTCGCGCACCTTGGCGTAGACCTTGGCGTTGAAGCCGGGGCCGACGACGCGCTGCTCGCCGGTGACCGGGCGCCGCGGCGCCGGTGCCTTTCGTGCTGCCATGGCCAGTGCTTGACCAAGCGCGCGGCGCTCGGCAAGAGGCGCCATGGCGACGCGCCGGCGCGGCCAGCGCACCCAGGCGGAGCGGACCGCGTCCATGCGGGCGCGCGTGCTCGACGCCACGGTCGAGTGCCTGGTGGAGAAGGGCTACGTCGGTACCACCACCACCGCCGTGGTCACGCGCGCGGGCGTGTCGCGCGGGGCGGTGCTCCATCACTTCCCCACCAAGCAGGCTCTGGTGACCAGCGCGGTCGAGTACGTGCTCGACAAGCGTAACGCCGCCTTCGTGCGTCGCTTCGCCCCCAGCCTGCCGCCGCGCCGCGACGAGGGCTTCATCGACGCCATGGTGCAAGCGCTGTGGACCGAAGTGAATGGGCCGATGTTCTACGCCTGGCTCGAGCTGATCGTGGCGTCACGCACGCACCCCGAGCTGCGCGCCAGCGTCGCCGCCATCGCCGAGCGCTGGACCGAGACCACCGACCAGGGCTTCCGACAGATCTTCGGGCTGCCGCGCGAAGCGGGACGCCACCCGCACGCGCTGGCGCCCCTGTTCACGTTCATGACGCTGTATGGGCTGGCGCTCGAGAAGATCGCGCGCCCCAACGCGCCCGACGTAGAAAAGCGCGTGCTGCGCGCGCTCAAGACCATGGCGCCGCTCGCCACCATGCCCAAGTTGCCCGATTAGCCGCACCAGCGACCGCGGTCCGCTCGGCCCTCGCCCGATCGGTAGGCCGCTTCTTTCACGAGCCGAAGGCCGGCAGACTAGGATTCGTGCCGTGACGCTCAACCTGCCGCTGCTCGAAGCGAGCGGTGCCGTGATGTTCGACTCGCCCGAAGCGGTCGAGTTTGCCTGGGCGACCTACGTCTCCAAGGGCGCGCTCGCGGTCAAGCCGGACCGTGAGCTGCAGCCGCTCGAGCAGCTCGAGGTCTACCTGTTCGGCGGCGGCATCGCGACGCCGGTGCGCCTGCGGGTGGAGGTGGTGGTGCTCACGCCCGAGCGCGCGCTCTTGCGGCTCACCGAGCCCGCTCCACCCCTGCCGACGCTCCAGCGCGCCGCTTCGCCCGCCCCAGCGGTTGCGGAGCCCGGCCCCGCCGACGTCGCGCGCACTGATCAGCAGGTGCCGATCCCCGGGTCGCAGAGCGACCATGGCATGGTGGCGGTGCTCGAGGAGCCCGCGCCGCTGCCCCGGGCCGCGCCGCCGCCGCTCGACGACTCGGTGATGCCGTCGCCGTCGCTGAGCGCCGACGCGCTGCCGCGCACCTCGACGCCGTTCCTGGCGATCCCGGCACCGGTGCTGCCGGCCGAGCACAGGCCGACGCCGACGGTCTCGCCGGGGCCACCCGTGCTCGAGCTTGAGCGCGTGGTGACGCCCGCCCCCATCGTGCTCGAGCGGATCGACGCCGCGCCCGCTGCGCACGTCATGCCGGCGGTCACCGCCGAGCGAGAGCCGGCGCCGACGCCAGCAGCGCCTGCGTCTCCCGCCGCCAACGCCGCGGCCGCCAACGTCGTCGCCGCGCTGCCGCCCTTCTTCACCGGCGACGCCCTGCGCTTCTCGAGCGCGCAGGACTTCGCGGCCGGCCGCCCACACCTCGAGAACGTCGGCGCGATCTTGGCGGTCGCCGACGGGCGCTTGCCCACCACCTCCGTCGAGGTGCGGCTGATCGTCGGCAGCAAGGAGACGGCGGCCAAGGCGCGCGTGACGCTCGCCGCTGCCGCGCCCGGTACGGCGGTGGTGCAGGCCGCCGAGCGCAGCGGCTTCTTACGCCTGCTCGCCGAGCTGGACGGCACCGGCTCGCAGCGCCAGGTGCCGATGCCGTCGCAGACCACCAACATCCCGGCCACGTTCGCCGCGCCGGCCGCGCCCGCTGCGCAAGGCGAGCCCGCGGCGCCGGCGCCGCGCGCCTTCAACCTGCCGCGTCAGGGCCCGCTCGAGAACCCGACCACGGCGCAAGGCATCTTGGCGCTGCCGCTGGTGCGTCCGCCCACCGACGCCGAGATCGCCAAGCCCTCCGTGCCGCTGTTGTTGCGCTGGCTGCGCACCACGCGCGGCGTGTTGCGCCTCGAGGTGACCGCGACCGACCACCCGCTGTTCACCGCCGTCATTGTCGACGGTCGCGAGGTGCGCACGCCGGCGGCGCTGTCCACGCTTGGCCGCTCGCTGTCGCAGCCGCGCATGACGTACAGCATCACCGAGCTTGGGCGGCCGCCGCAGATGACCACCATCGGCCGCACGCTGCACCTGATCGCCGAGAGCGTGCGCGGGCTCATCGCCACCGTCGAGACCGAGGATCTGGCGCGCGCGTTCCCGGGCCGCACCGGACTTTGCCTGCGGGCGCGCAACGACATCGTGCAGAGCCTCGGCCTACCGGCGCAGCACCAGCGCTTCATCAAGAGCGACCTCGGCGGCGATCAGCTCCTCGATGAGGCGGCGCGCGCGGCGGTGGGTGCGCGCACCGTGTGGGAGACGCTGTACCTGCTCGAGCTGTACGGCGGCCTCTCCTGGGACGAGCCGGACCCCAACAAGGCCAAGACCGCGGCAGCGCGCACCGGCACCTTCCGCTTCACCGCGCCAGAGACCACGGCGTCCGACGACGCCTGGGCACCGTTCGACGGCAAGGACCACTTCAACGTGCTCGGCCTGCACTGGTCGTCGAGCCCCACCGAGGTGCCGGAGGCGTACCAGAAGCTGCGCGCCGAGTACTCGACGGGCGGCGTCAAGCGGCCGGCCAACGTCGCCACGGCCGAGCGCATCCTCAAGCGACTCGAGGAGGCCTACAAGGTGCTCAACGAGAAGCCCACGCGGCAGGCCTACCGGCGCGAGAAGTACAACCTGCAGTGGGCGCACCAGGCGCAGCTCTTGGTGCAGAAGGCCAAGCTCTCGCTCTACCGCAAGGACTTCGCCGACGCGAAGAACATCCTGCTCGCGGCGGAGGACATGGCGCCGTCGGACGAGGCGCGCGCGTTGCTTGCGTCGATCAAGAGCAAGCTCGGGTGAGCCTCGAGCGCAGGCTGTTGCGGCGCCGGCTCACAGGATCAGGATGAGCTCGAGCATGCCGTCGCCGTCGAGGTCTCCCCACGTGGAGGCCCACTCGAGAGGGACGCCGTTGGTAGAGGGCAGCGCGGTCCAGGTGCCGGCGCCGTCGCCGAGCAGCACGCCCTGGTTGAATCCGTCGGTCAGCATGTCGAGGTCACCGTCGCCCTCGAAGTCGCCGATTTGACGCGGGCAGTAGCCGAGGCTCGGGCCCAGCACGAGCGCGCCGCTCGCGTCCACGGCCACCAGTCGCGTGCCTCGTCCGCACGCGACGACGTCGCCGCTCTGGCCGGGGAGGGTGCGCGAGAGGCGCAGCTCGGTGTCGTAGGTGTTGGCAGGCACGCCGTCGGTGACGGTCCAGCTCGCGAGGTCGGTTGAGACGAGCGCAAACATGGCGCCCTCGGGGTCGGGGATGCCCGACTGTGTGCTGGACCAGCGGCCGGCCGCGACGATGCGCGCGACGTCGCCGTCGCGCCAGGCGGTGGCCGCGTACATGGCGTAGGTGACCGCGCCGAGCGGCAGGGCGCCCAGCGCCGCGACCGGCGTGAAGGCGAGGTCGCCGTCGTTACGCAGCACGTTGAGGGTGGGGCCAGCGGCCACGATGTCGAGGTCGCCGTCGCCGTCGAGGTCAGCCAGGGAGGCCTGGTGCATGTCGTAGAAGCAGTGCTCCACGCCGTTGACGACACTGCAGCCGACGTTGGGCATGCCCGGCGGCGCAATGAGGAGGTCCACGGGATCGGCGAAGGCGCCGCCGCCCAGGCCGCGCAACAGGCGCAGGCCGGCCGACTCGCTCGCCACCACCAGGAGGTCCTTGGCGCCATCGCCGTCCAGGTCCTCGAGGTCGAGCTCGCGGATGCCGTCGGTCCACATGTCGGTCGGCAGCAGCAGCTCCTGGCTCGGCGTGGCGCTCATGAGCCCGCGCACCAGGTGCACGCCGCGCGGGTCGGTGAACAGCACCTCAGCGACGCCGTCGTCATCGAGGTCGGCGGCGGTCGCGGGCGGCCGCAAGATCGTGCCGTGCACGTCGACCGCGGAGACGACGGTGGTGATCCATTGGCCGTCGACGTAGTCCTCGACCCAGAGTTCGCCCTCTCCCTCGCCTTCGCCGACGTCCCCTTCTCCCTCGCCTTCGCCGCCCTCGCCCTCACCTTCGCCTTCGGGTGCGCTCCAAAAGGAGGTCGCCGCGCAGGCGGGCGAGCTGCCGGGGGGCAGCTCGAGCGAGACCGGAGTGGGGTTCGACGCCCATTGCACCCCCGGGTCGACGACGTTGGCGTCGCAATGGATCTCGCCCATGCACAACTGGCCCTCGATCGTTGCCGAAAGGCTCACCCGGCCTGCGCGTAGCTCCGCGGCGCAGTCATCGCTACACGCTAGCCCCGCCGGCGCACTCGTGATCGTCAGTGTGCCGCAGGTCGCATTGACCGTGAGCTCGATGCGCGCCGGCGCCTCATCCTCGGGAGGCGTCGCAGGTACGCAACCCACGAGCGCGCATGCCGCGATGATGACCCCCGCTCCCCTCATGCAATCATGGTAGCGCACGTCCGCAGAACTGCACGAAGGGCCGGGACCGAGGGTGGGTCCGCCGGAGCGCCCATCCGGGAAGGACACCACGACATGCCAAGCACCACCGACCCGCCGCTCGTGGCGGCGCGAATCGACACCACGACAAGGGTCCGAACCGGCAAGGCGCGCAGGCGGACCCACCCTCGGTCCCGGCCCGTCTCACGCGCTCACGGATGCGTCCTCGACCGCGGACGCGCGGAAGCTACGGCAGCAGCGCGTCGAGATCCTCGAGCAGCTCCTTGCCCTGCGTCTCCGACACCTCGAACAGCCAGTCGCCGGCCTTGATCAGGTGACCGGCGGCGTCGACGCGCTCGACCAGCTCGAGCACGACCGGCTCGCCGCCGTCGACGTCGACCGTGACCCCAGCGACCACGCTGCCCGCCGCCTGCGGGCCCGACGCGAGCTTGGTAGCGCGCAGGTCGCGCAACGTCTTCATGACCGCGTTCGCCTGCTCGCTCTTGGCGCCGGCGTCGTCCTTGGGCGCGAAGTGTCGCGTGGCGGCCTGGCCGCGGTCGACGTGGACGAAGGCGCCGCTCTGGTCGCCGTGGCGCACCGAGAAGCCGAGCACCTTGTCGGGCTCGGCGATGATCAGCCGCTTCTCCATCAGCGTGTCCGGCCCGCCCTCGATGCCGGTGACCAGGGTGCCGTCGAGCAGGTGCACGGTGCGGTCGCCCTGCTTCCTGGCGTAACGGCCTTGGCCGCCGTAGCTCGACTCGCCGATCTCGAGCGTGAGCTGCTTGCCGTCGACGGTGGTGACCACCAGCGTGCGCTCCGGGTGCTCGAGCCCCATCTCCGCCAGGCGCGCGGGGTCGACCTCGCCGAGCGTGCGCCGCGTCTTGAGCGGCTCGAGCGCCTCGAGCGCCGTCAGCACCGACTTGCCGCCCGGGAACTTCGCCTGCTCGCGCGTCGGCGCCGGCTCGGGCTCCGCGACGCCCGCGTCAGCCTCGGCCGGGCCCGCGTCGGCGGCGTCCTTCTTCGGGTCCTTCTTCGGGTCCTTCTTGTCGTCCTTCTTGTCGCTCTTCTTGGCGTCCTTCTTCGGGTCCTTCTTCGGCTCGACGGTGCGGTCGACGTCGAGCACGGCGCGCCGGCCGTCGCCGCGTCCGCTCGACGTGACCGTGGAGCTGCCCTTGGGCCAGGTGTACGTCAGCTTCTGCACCTCGCCCTTGGCGGCGTCGAGCAGCGTCACCGACGAGGGGCCGCCCTTCTTCTCTTCCACTCGGTGCGCGAGCAGCCAGGCGCACACCATGGCGACGAGCGCGAAGGTGCCGTGAACCAGCAGCGTCGACCTGTTCATGGCGCACCTCCGGCTGCCACCGCTTGCGTCGGCTTGGGCTTGCGCCGCCGCCGCGCGGCCATGACCGCACCCGCGCCGATCAGCAAGAGCGGCACCAGGAAGACCGTGCCGTAGAACCACAGCTTGTCTTGATCGCGCGTGTGCAGGATGCGCACGTCACCCGCCGCCGGGGCGGCGCCGCCCGCGTTGTCGTCGTCGCGCAAGAGCCAGACCAGCAGCTCGTAGCCAAAGACCTGGTTGGCTTCGCTGTTGACCAGCAAGAAGTCGTCGAGCACGTCCGAGTCGCCCACCACCACCGCGCGGCCCTCCTTGCCGCCGGCGGTGGCCGGCAGCTCGACGGCCGCGGCCAGGTCGACGATGGCGCGCGTCTCCGCGCCGTCGGTAAAGGCGCGATCGTCGTTCTTGTCGACGAAGCTGGCGGCGGCGCTGCGCGCCAGCACCGAGACCTTGGCGTTGTCCTTCTCGCGCTTCTCGACGGAGGCGGCGCGCTTGAACAACAAGGCCGCCTTGCCGCGCGCACCCGACAGCGTCTTGACGCTCTTGTGGCTGCCAAACGACGTCGAGAACACGAAGGCGTGATCGGCGGTGGTGTTGCTCTCGCGCACGTAGCTCTTGTCGTTCAGCACCTCGTGGGTGCCGAGCTGCACGCCGAGGACGCCGAACAGCGCCTCGAGCGACGCCGCCACGCCGCTCGCGTCCGCGTCGCCGGCGGTCGGTGGGTCGAGCAGCACCAAGAGCGCGCCGCCGCGCTCGGCGTAGGCCTTCAGCGAGGCGGCCTCCTCCGGCAGGAACGGGCGCGTCGGCCCGAGCAGCACCACCAGCGCGGCGTCGGCCGGCACCTCGCGGCTCAGCCCGTCGCCCACGCCGAGCTTCTTGACCTTGGCGTTGGTGCCCTCGACCAGCTTCTTCATGCTCTTGGCCGCCACGCGCTCGCCCGGCTTGGCGGCGTCGTCGAAGCTGCGCTCGCCGTGGCCGACCGTGAAGTAGACGGTCACCGGATCCTTGCTGATCTTGGCCAGGCGCGTCCTGATCTCCTCGTCGAGCTTGCCGAGCTTCTTGCTCGCGTCCTCGCGATCCTCGCCCACCTGCCAGGTCTCGGTGCGCTCGCCGCAGCGCAGACCGACGGTGCCGTTCTTCGACACCTTCATCTTCTTGGCGAGCGCCGGGTCGAGGGCGGCGTCTTGCACGACCATCGGCGCGCCGCGCGCCGCCAGCGCGTCGAAGTAGTCGCGCACCTCGCCGAGCGCGGCGTTGCCGCGCTCGAAGAACAGGAACACCTCTGGCCGGCCCGTGCCCTCGCCGCCGCCGGGTCGTGGACACTTGGCGGCGTCGAGCAGCGACGTGGTCGCGGCCGAGGGGGTGGTGGGGGCGGCGAAGCTGAAGTCGCGCCGCACGTCGAGCTTCTCGACCGCGTAGCAGAGGGCGCCCAGGCCGGCGGTGGCCAAGACCAGCGTGCTCGCGGTGTTGACCGCGGCCATGACGCGCCGCAGGTCGATGAAGGCGTTGGCGCGCATCGGCGCGCTCACCAGCTCGAGCGCGAGCAACTGCGCGCCACCGAGCACGGCGGCGAGCACGCCGAGCGGAAGTACCATCTCCGGCACTACCGGCTCCGCCACGTCGCTGCCGAGCACGGCGACGGCGCACAGGCCGGCGCCCACCAAGACGAGCGCGCCCGGCAACGTGGCCAAGAGCGCGTAGCGTTTGCCGATGGCGTCGGCGCCCGCGCGGCCGTAGGCGCGCCCGACGATGGCGCCGAGCACGGCCACGGCGGCGACGACCAGGCCAACGGTGCGTGCCGCGTCGTCGAGCAAGCGCAGCGACACGAAGGTGAGCAGGAGCGCAGTACCGCCGAGCAGGTTCGGCCAGGCGGCGATGACGCGCTGATTGGGAGCGGATTCGATGGGCGACATGGCGGTTAGCCCCTCCAGCGGCGCGCGCCGAGCACGGCGACGGTGGCGAGCAAGAAGCCGTAGGTGAGCGCGCCGTAGTAGACGACGCTCGAGAGCTTGACCGTGCCGCGCGAGAAGGTGCGGTAGTGCTTGTCGAACAGGTCGAGCCAGCCGACCACGTCGCCGAGCACGCCGTCGATGTTGCGCGCCACCAACCAGGCCAGCACCAACGCCACCACCACGGCGCCGGCCAGCACCGCGGCCGCCACCTGGTTTGGCGCCAGGCTCGACATGAAGGCGCCGATGGCGATGCAGGCGGCGCCGAGCATGGCCAGGCCGAGGTAGCCCGCGAACAGGTGACCGACGGTGACCTTGCCGTTCACCATCACCAGGATCGGCAGGTAGAGCGACGCCACCAGGAACAACAGCAGGAACGCCCAGGCGCCGAGGAACTTGCCGAGCACCACCTCGGCCTCGCGCGCCGGCGAGGCCTCGAGTAGCACCAAGGTGCCGAGCTGCTTCTCCTCGGCGAACAAGCGCATGGCGATGAACACCGAGGCCACCATGGTGGCGCCCGAGTGCCAGTAGAAGAAGTTCTGCAAGACGTCGAACGACTTCTTCTCGCCCGCCATGGCGAAGGCGTTGAAGGCGAGCCCGTCGAGCAGCAGCAAGACCGCCAGGATGATCCACCCCGACGACGACGAAAAGTACCCGCGCAGCTCGCGCCGCGCGATCAAGAGCGCCGTGGTCACGCTTCCGCTCCCTTGGTCAGCTTGAGGAACACGCTCTCGAGCCCGGCCTCGACGTCGCCGACGGTGCGGACGCCGAAGCCGCGTTGCACCAGCGTGGCGACGAACAGCTCGCGCGCGGCGTCGGAGGCCAGGCGCGCGCGCAGGCGCACCAGGCCGTCGCCGGCGTCGGCGGCCTCGAGCTCGGCCACGCCCTCGAGGTGCGCGAGCTCGGCCTTGGCGACGTCGGCGAGCTGGCCGCGCGCCACGATCTCGACGAGTGGGCTGACGCCGGAGGCGAGCGTCGCCTCCGTGCCCTGCGCCACCATGCGCCCCTGGTGCAAGACCAGGATGCGATCGCAGGTGTGCGAGATCTCGGAGAGGATGTGACTCGAGATCAAGACGGTGTGCTTCTCCTTGAGTCCGCGGATCAGGCCACGCATGGCGACGATCTGCGCCGGGTCGAGCCCGGAGATGGGCTCGTCGAGCACCACCAGCTTCGGCTCGTGGGCCACCGCGATGGCGATGCCGACGCGCTGCCGGTAGCCGTGCGACAGCCACTCGATCAGGTCGTCGGCCACCTCGGCAATACCGCACAGCTCGAGCACCTCGGCGACGCGGCGGTCGACGCGCTCGGCCGGCAGGCCGCACAGCCGCGCGGCGTAGGCGACCATCTGGCGCACCGTCATCTCGGGGAAGAGCGGCGGGCGATCGGGCAGGAAGCCGATGCGCTTGCGCAGCTCGCGCGGCGCCTCGATGCCGTCGACGCCGTCGACCGTCACCTTGCCCGACGACGGCACCAACAGGCCGCACAGCACTTTGAGCACCGTGGTCTTGCCGGCGCCGTTCAAGCCGAGGAAGCCGACCACCTCGCCGGCGGCGATGGAGAACGACACGTCGGACAGGGCGCGGCGCGCGCCGTAGAACTTGGAGACGCCGGTCGCTTCGATCACGAGGTCCTCCACCGGGCCGGATTCAACACCCTTTGGCGTGGCGCGCAAGGCCCTCGTCGATGGCTGGCCGTGGGTGCGAGCTGGTCGCGCGTTGCGCCGGTAGTCACTCCGCCGCCGCGCTCATCATGGCGGCGCCGACCAGCGTGGCACCTGCGCCCAGCGCGACGGCCGACATGCCCCAGTCGGACAGCGCCGCGTGCGCCGCCGAGACGCGGCGCTTGGCGTCGTCGACGGCGCCCTCGGTGCCTCCCGTCTCCTGCAGACGGGCAAGCTCGCTCGCGGCCAGCGCTCGATCGACGACCGGCCACAGGCCGCCGAGAAACGCCATGCTGCCGGCGGCCAGGAGCCCGCCGCCGAGGATGAGCCCGGGCGTGCCCCAGCCGAGGCCCTGCGTGATGGCGTCGGGGCCGATGCCGCGCAGCGCCAGGGCAGGGCGGATCAGCGCGACGAGCGCCTCGGCGAGAGCGGCGTCGAGCGCGTTCAGGTCGGCGCCGCGCGCGACGCTCTTGGTGGTGGGGGCGTCGGCGCGGCGGCGATCGAAGAGGGTCAGCGAGAGCGAGAAGCCGCCGCTCGACGACGACAGCGTGCCGGTCAGAAGCAGCTCGGCGCCGAGCTTGGTGGCGAGATGATCGAGACAAGGGGCGCCGCAGTCGGCGGGCGGGCGGCCCACGCGTGCCACGGCGAGGCCGCTGCGCGCGAGCGCGTTGGTCAAGAGCGAGCTCGCCGCCTCGCGGTCCTCGGGCGTGGCGTCGCCGTCGAGCTCGCATAGCGCCGCGCGCAGCTCGCCGCCGGGCGCCTCCGCGGAACCGGCCGGAGCGACGAGCGAGAGGGCGAGGGCGAGGGCGAGCACGTGGACCTCCGCGGCGACGACGGCAGGGGTGATAGCACGGGTCGCGCGTGTGCGACCGCGCCGCCACACGACCATCGCGGACGTACTCAGCGCGCATACTCAAGGGGCGGCGGCGTTGGTACAAACCCCCATGGTCCCGGCACTGCTCGCCATGCGCCCCCACTTCGTCGAGAAGCTGTGGGGCGGCACGCGCATCGCGCGCCTGCCTGCCAAGGCTCGGGCCGGGCACGCGCCGCCGCCCGGCGTGCCGGTGGGCGAGGCGTGGGAGGTGGCCGACCTGCCCGAAGGCAGCTCCATGGTCGACGGCGGGCCGCTGCACGGCAGCACGCTCACCGAGGTGGTGGCGCGCTTCGGCCGCGAGGTGGTCGGCGACGTGCCGCCTGCGCTCGACGGCACGCTGCGCTTCCCGCTGCTCGTCAAGCTGATCGACGCCACCGACGACCTGAGCGTGCAGGTCCACCCCGGCGCCGATTATGCGCGCGCGCACGCCGGCACCTTCTCCAAGGACGAGGCGTGGCTGGTCGTCGACGCCGCGGCGGGCGCGCGCGTGCTGCACGGCACCAGGCCGGACGTCGACGCTGCCGGCTTCCGTGCCGCGCTCGAGGCCGGTTCGGCCGATCGCGCGTTGCGCGAGGTGGCGGTCGCCGTCGGCGACGTGCTGCGAATCGAGCCCGGCACGTTGCACGCCGTCGGCAAGGGCTGCCTGCTGCTCGAGGTGCAGGAGCCGAGCGACACCACCTTCCGCATGTGGGACTGGGGGCGCGTCGACAAGGACGGCCGGCCGCGCGCGCTGCACGTCGAGCAGGCGTTCGCGGTGGCGCGCTTCGGCGCGCACGGCCCGGCGGTGCTGCCGGCAGCGGCGCCGGGCGAGCCGGTGGTGCAAGCACCCAACTACTCGATGACAGTGCAGCGAGTGCCGGCCGGCGCGCGACGCTCGCTGCTCTTGCCCGAAGGGCGCGTGGGCGCGGTCTACGTGCTCGCTGGCACCGCAGTGGTCGCCGGAGACGACGACAGCATGGCCGAGCTACCGGCGGGCGCGGCGGCGGTGGTGTGTGCGCGCGCGCGGGGCGTGACGGTGCAGGCCGCGGCCGGCGCCACCGTCGTCGTCATGGCGGGGTGAGGCGTGGGCGCGCGTCGCGTGGTCTTCCCCCATCCGAGCACGGCCAGCCCCGAGGGCATCGTCGCCGTCGGCGCCGCACCCCACCCCGCGGTGCTGAAAGACGCGTATCGCCAGGGCATCTTCCCGTGGCCGCACCAGGGCATGCCGCTGTTGTGGTTCTCGCCCGACCCGCGCTTCGTCGTGGTGCCGACCGAAGCGCACCTGCACCGCTCGCTCAAGAAGGAGCTCAAGCGCACCACGCTCGAGGTGCGCGCCGACACCGCCTTTCGCGCCGTCATCGAGGGCTGCGCCGAGCGGCGTCGCAAAGGCCAGCGCGGCACCTGGATCACGGAGGACATGATCGAGGGCTACTGCGCGCTCCACGACGAGGGGCTCGCCCACTCCATCGAGGCGTGGCGCGGTGACAAGCTCGTGGGCGGGCTCTACGGCGTCTCGTTCGGCACGGTCTTCTTCGGCGAGAGCATGTTCCAGCTCGAGCCCGACGCCTCCAAGATCGCGTTCGCCACCTTGCTCGCCAACCTGGTCGCGTGGGGCTTCTCGTTGGTCGACTGCCAGAGCCACACCGAGCACCTCGAGCGCTTCGGCGCGGTGCATTGGCCGCGGGAGCGCTTCCTCGAGCTGTTGGCAAAGGAGGTGCGGGCGCCGACGCGCGAGGGGCGGTGGCTGCTCGAGCTGGGGCCCAAGGAGGCGGCGGCGCGGCTCGAGGCTGGCGGGCAGGTCGACCTGACGCCGCGCCGAAAGTAGAGTCGAGCACCGATGGCCGACCCCAAGCAGCCGAACGGTCCCAAGGAACCGGGCAAGCCCGGCAAGGACGGCGGCACCGGCACCGAGACGCTCGAGCGGCCCATCACCAAGAAGCCGCACCTGTGGCGCGTCATCATGCACAACGACGACTTCACGACGCAGGAGTTCGTCGTCCACGTGCTCATCCAGTTCTTCCGGAAGGACGCCACCGAAGCGAACCACCTGATGCTCAAGGTGCACCTGAGCGGCAAGGCGATCGTGGGCGTGTACACGAAGGACGTGGCCGAGACCAAGCGCGACCAGGTGACCGACTACGCGCGCGAGCACGGTCACCCGTTGATGATCACGGTCGAGCCGGAGTGAGCCACCGGAAAGGTGCATGCACCCCCGGGGATCGTAGGATGGGGCCATGGCGGCGAAGAAGAGCGGGTCGGGTGCGGGCGGTATGCTGTCGAAGGACGTGGAGATCGCCATCCGCGTGGCGCTCAACGACGCGCTGCGCCGCCACCACGAGATCGCCACCGTCGAGCACCTGACCTACGCGCTGTTGCACGACGAGGAGACCGCCGAGGTGCTGCGCCACTGCGGCGCCGACGTCGACAAGCTCAAGGCCGACTTCGACAAGTTCCTCGACGAGCAGATCGAGAAGGTCGAGAGCGAGGACCTCGAGACCCAGCCCTCCCGCGGCTTTCAGCGCGTGGTGCAGCGCGCGATCATGCACGTGATGGGCGCGGGTAAGGAGGAGGTGAAGGGCTTCAACCTCCTCGTGGCCGTCTACGCCGAGGAGGACTCGCACGCCGCCTACTTGCTGCGCCAGCACGGCGTCGATCGGCTCGACGTCATCTCGTACGTCTCGCACGGCGTCTCCAAGCTGGTGGGCCACGACGGCGGCGCGCAGGAGCCCGAGCGCGTCGGCGGCGGTGACGACGACGAGGAGGGCGCCGGTCCGTCGGGCGACCCGCTCGAGGCCTTCTGCTCCGACCTGACCAAGCGCGCCAAGGCCGGCGAGCTCGACGCGTTGGTCGGCCGCGAGAAGGAGCTGGTGCGCACCATCCACGTGCTGTGCCGGCGTCGCAAGAACAACCCGCTCTACGTGGGCGAGTCGGGCGTGGGCAAGACCGCGCTCGCCGAGGGGCTCGCGCAGCGCATCGTCGCCGGCGAGGTGCCGGACGCGCTGAAGGACGCCGAGGTGTTCTCGCTCGACATGGGCTCCTTGCTCGCCGGCACGCGCTATCGCGGCGACTTCGAGAACCGCCTCAAGGCGGTGCTGAAGGCACTCGAGAAGAAGCCGAAGGCCGTGCTGTTCATCGACGAGATCCACACCATCGTCGGCGCCGGCGCCACTTCGGGCGGCTCGATGGACGCCTCGAACCTGCTCAAGCCCGGCCTGCAGAGCGGCAAGCTGCGCTGCATGGGCTCGACCACCTACAAGGAGTTCCGCCAGTACTTCGAGAAGGACCGCGCGCTCGCGCGCCGCTTCCAGAAGATCGACGTCGACGAGCCCTCCGAGGCCGAGTGCATCCTGATCTTGAAGGGCCTGTTGCCGACCTACCAGCAGTTCCACGGCGTCACGTACACCGACGCCGCCGTCGAGGCCGCGGTCAAGCTCTCGGCCAAGCACCTGCACGACAGGAAGCTGCCCGACAAGGCAATCGACCTGATCGACGAGGCGGCCGCGGGCAAGAAGCTCATCAAGCGCGAGCCCGACGCGCCGCCGCCCATCGTCGACGAGAAGGACATCGAGGAGTGCGTCGCGCGCATGGCGCAGATCCCGCCCAAGCAGGTGTCGGTCGACGACAAACAGGCGCTCAAGAGCCTCGGCGTCGACCTGAAGAAGGTGGTGTTCGGCCAGGACAAGGCCATCGAGCAGGTGGTGACCGCCATCTTGATGGCGCGCGCGGGACTACGCGAGCCCGACAAGCCGATCGGCGTCTTCCTGTTCACGGGCCCGACGGGCGTGGGCAAGACCGAGGTGGCCAAGCAGCTCGCCAAGACGCTCGGCGTCGGCTTCACGCGCATCGACATGAGCGAGTACATGGAGCGCCACTCGGTGAGCCGCCTGATCGGCGCGCCGCCGGGCTACGTCGGCTTCGACCAGGGCGGCATCCTCACCGACCAGATCAACAAGACCCCCCACTGCGTGCTCTTGCTCGACGAGATCGAGAAGGCGCACCCCGAGGTGTTCAACATACTCTTGCAGGTGATGGACCACGGCAAGCTGACCGACAACAACGGCCGCCCCGCCGACTTCCGCCACGTCATCCTGATCATGACCTCGAACGTGGGCGCGCGCGAGCTGGCCAAGAGCAAGATCGGCTTCGGCGACTCGGTCAACGTCGGCGCCGACGACGTCGCCTACAAGAACATGTTCGCGCCGGAGTTCCGAAACCGCTTGGACGCCCGCGTACAGTTCGACGCGCTCGCTCCCGAGGCGATGGACAAGATCGTCGAGAAGTTCATCCGCGAGCTCGAGGCGCAGCTCGCCGACCGCAACATCACGCTCGAGACCACGCCCAAGGCGCGCGCCTGGCTGGCCGAGAAGGGCTTCGACAAGGTGATGGGCGCGCGCCCGCTGCAGCGGGTCATCCGCGACGAGGTCAAGAAGCCACTCACCGAGGAGATCCTGTTCGGCGCGCTCGAGAAGGGCGGGCACGCCGTCATCGAGCTGGACGCCGACGCCGAGCTGCGCACGCCGCACGAGGGCACTGGCCCCACCAAGGGGCGGCTGGTGTTCCGCTTCGACGCGGTGCGGGCCATCGAGCAGGCGCGCAGCGCCGATCCAGGTCGCGCCGAGCCAGTTGGCACGTAGGTAGTTGTACCGACCGGGCGTCGAGGGTGCACCGCTGAGCGCGGGAGACGGGCCGGAGGCGAGAGTGGGTCCGCCTGCGCGCCTTGCCGGTTCGGACCCTTGTCGGGGTTTCGATTCGCGCCGCCACGAGCGGCGGGTTGGTGATGGTTGAGGTGTTGGGGTGTCCTCCCCGGGTGGGCGCTCCGACGGACCCACGCTCGCCTCCGGCCCTTCGTGCTGCCTTGCGGGCGTGCGCCCGACAGCGGCCACAGCGATTGCTGCTGCACGTCCTGGCACGCGGATCAAAGCGCGGTGCCGCTCAGGCCCGCCGCGTTGACGATGCCGCATGGCCTGCAGTCTGACTGCAGGACTGCGCTCTTGGTGCCCACGGACGCCGGTGTGAACTGCACCTCGACGTCACAGTAGCCTCCTCCCGCTAGCCCGTTGGCGCAGCCATCGTTCGCGATAGTGAAGCTCGCGGCATCCGAACCAGCCAATGTGGTCGTGCACGTGTTGCTGACGGGGCCCCAGTTGCTGATGGTGAAGGACGCGGCAGCGCTGGTCGCGCCGACCAAGGTGTCGTCGAAGGTGAACGCGCCCGGCGTGATGCTGGTGGCGTTGTCACAGAGAGCCGCGGTGCCGGACAGCGACGTCGTCGCGACTCCGCCGCTCGCCGCGCTCGCGGTAAGTGCCGCACTGTGCACACCGCCGCTCATCGGGGAGTAGCGCACCGTGACCGTGCAGAATGCAGCTGGCGCGAGCACATCGCACGTCGTGTCGACGATCTCGAATTCGCCCGCGTCGGTTGCGACAGCGACGCTGGTGCTCGGTGCCGTGCCTTCATTCCTCACCGTGGCTTCGAGGTCGGGCGCGACGCTGCCGCCGCAAGGTCCTTCGCCGCCAGCGCAGGGCGAACCGAAGTCGAGCGAGGTAGGCGAAAGCGTGAGGCGCGCCTCGCTTTCTCCCTCACCTTCCCCTTCCCCCTCCCCCTCGCCTGCGACGATGGGGCACCCGACAGGTCCACCGACGCCGCAGCAGGCGCACGCGAGCAGTGCAAGTGCGGCCAGCAGCGGGCGCGTGGGGGAGCAGGAGCGTCTCGAAGGGCCAAGCACGCGGCGACTGTAGCGCCCGCCACGCGGTCGCACCTAGGACGGCCACGCTGCTGCAGACGACCGCTTCGACGCGGTGCGGGCCATCGAGCAGGCACGCAACAGGGAGCCAGGTCGCGCCGAGCCAGTTGGCACGTAGGACGTTCCCCCCCAGGAACACCCGGTCGGACCATCCGTGTAGATTCGAGGGCGGATGATCGCGGGCCTCGAGATCCTGAACCTGCACGCCCAGGGCGGCATGGCGGAGGTCTTTCGCGCCCGCGGCAAGGGGGCAGACGGCCGCACCTGGTTCTACGCCGTCAAGCGCATCCTGCCCGAGTTCACGCAGAACGAGACGCTGCTCGAGATGTTCATCGAGGAGGCGCGCGTCGCGTCGCTGCTGACGCACCCGAACATCGTGCGCGTCTACGACCTCGCGCGCTCGGAGACCGGCGACTACTTCATCGTCATGGAGTTCCTCGAGGGGCACGACGTCGCCGACATCATCGGCGAGACGGCGGAGCGCGACGCGTCGATGCCGATGTGGATGGCGATCCACATCGCGCGCGAGGTGCTGCAAGCGCTGGTGTACGCGAGCACCCAGGCCGTCGATCGCGAGGGCAAGCAGCTCGTGCTCATCCACCGCGACATCTCGCCGCCCAACATCTTCCTGTGCAACGACGGGCAGGTGAAGCTGACCGACTTCGGCGTCGCCAAGGTCAAGCAGTCGCAGGTGCTGACGCAGGTCGGCGTCACCAAGGGCAAGTTCGGCTACATGTCACCCGAGCAGCTCACCGGCGAGCCGCTCGATCCCCGCTCCGACCTCTACAACGTCGGCATCCTGCTCTACGAGATGATCACGGCCAAGCGGCTGTTCATGGCCGAGACGCCGTCGATGTTCTTGCAGGCGATGATCAAGGCCGAGGTGCCCCGCCTCGACCCCGGCCTCGGCGTGCCGCACGACCTCGACGCGCTGATCCGTCGCGCGCTGGCGCGCAACCGCGAGGATCGCCCCGAGAATGCCGCGGTCTTCCTCGCCGATCTCACGCGCGTGGCGACGAGGAACCGCATGGTGGCGACGCGCGCCAACGTGGCCGACGAGCTCAAGGCGCTGTTCAACGACGACACGCACACCAAGGGCGCGGCGCCCGGCCCGCCGGTGCCCGAGGAGCCGGTGGCTCGGCGGACCTTCCTGCCGCCGCAACGCCTGTCCTCGATCATCGAGGCCGCGCCCGAGGTGGTGCAGCGCAGCGAGCCGCAGCGCCAACCTGCGCCGCGGACGCCGTTCCCCGAGCCGCACCGGCCACCGTCGCCGCGCCCCCCGCCGCAAGAGGCGCCGCGCGCGCGCGCGCCGCTGCCTGAGGCGCCACGGCCACCGCCGCCCGAGGCGCCCCGCCCGCCGCCGCGCGCGCCTCTCTACGAGGCGCCGCGCCCACCGCCGCGCGCGCCGCACTACGAGGAGCAGCACGAGACGCCGCTGGACCCGCCGCGGCCCTTGCCGCGGGCGCCGCCGGTGCGCGAGCCCGAGCCGGAGCCGCCGCCGGCAACTCGCACGTCGGCGCCGAAGCTGCGGCCCGCGCTGCAGCCGGTCTCCGAGCCGAACTACCACCGTGCGCCGCCCCAGCTTCCGCCCGAGCAGCCCGAGTCGCCGGAACGCCGCAGCAGGTCGAAGCCGGCGCCGTCGTGGCCGTCGGCTCACGAGCCAGGGCCGCGTGGCCCGCCGCCACGTGCGCCAGGCCAGCCGAACGTCGAGCCCCGCAACGTCGAGCCGAGCACGTCGGCGCAACGCCCGCCGACCTCGAGCCCGCCGCCTGTCGCCACGGGTTTGCGGCACGCGCCCATCCGGCCGGGCACCAAGCAGGTGCTCTTGCTCCCCGAGGACGACGGCGATCCGTCGACGCTGCCACCGGAGCGCACCGACGCCGAGAAGCAGCCACTGCGTCCGCTGCCGGCGCGGAAGCCGTCTGCGCGCGACGTCGTGACCCACGAGTCGGAGGCGGTCGACTCGGCCGAAGACGACGCTGGAGCGCACGACGCGAGCGCGCACAACGCGGGCGGCAGGCGCACGGGCGGCGCGCGCTCGAACGTCAAAGGAAGCAAGCGCGTGGTGCCGCTCGGCGGTCCGAAAAAGTAACGGCCCGCCGTAACCTACGGCGATACCGTCAGCTCGAGCGTTCCGGTCGGCTCCTCGCCTTCGGGCACCGCTACCTCGACCACGCCGTCGACGTACCAGGTCACCTCGAGATCGCCGTCGGGCGGGTCGGCCATGCGCGTGAAGCGGGCGGTGAAGCCCTCCGCGCACGGCGTCTCGCCCGTGCAACCCGCGAAGGCCTCCACGCCCACGCGCGCCTGCTCCTGCGCCGACGGGTCGATGATGTCGGTCTCGTTGGCAGCGCCCGTCACCTCGGACGTCAGACCGAAGGTGACGCCCACCAAGGAGGCGGGGTCGAGCTCCACCTGCACACCGACCTCGCCGGTGCCCTCGACCACTTGCGCCTGCGCATCGAGCAGCGCGGAGAACGACACCTCGGCCTCGGGCGCGTCGGGCGTCAGGGTGAGCGTGTAGGGCCCCGCCTCCGCGCTGACGGCCGGCCCGAGCACCGGGCTCGTGGCGACGGTCGCCGCGCAGCCGGCGGCCACCACCAGCGCAGTGCCCGCCCGGCGGAGGAGCTCACGTCCCGTGGTTCGAGGCATCCCACACCATACCATTCCCCCCACGGGTGCGAGCGGGTGAGAGCCGTTCCCATCGGCTGATCGGCCAAGCCTGGAGCCATGGACGAACACCGATACTAGGGCCGTGACCAGAGCGTCGTTTGTCTTGTGTGCCGTGCTCGCCGCCTCCTGCGGCGGCACCGTCTCGGTGCAGAAGGCCGCCTGTGTGGACGACGAGGGTTGCCTCGGTGGCGAGCGCTGCGTCGCGGGCCTGTGCCAGGCCGCCACGGCCGCCACCTGCGACACCGACGAGGATTGCGCGGTGGAGCAGGGCGAGCTCTGCCGCGACGGCACGTGCACCACGGCGCCCACCACCGCGCCCGACACCTGCGCCGAGACCGCCGATTGCCCGGTGACCGACTTCTGCAATACCGCCACCGGCCAGTGCGAGCCCTTGCACGCCGGCTTCTGCCGCCTTGACGGTCAGTGCCCCGAGACCGCGCCCGTGTGCGACACGCCCTCACCCTCGCAGCCCGGCCGCTGCGTCGGGTGCACCGACGACACCGATTGCATCGGCGGCGTGTGCGGCCAGGGCGGGGTCTGTGTGGGTGAGGGTACGACCGTCGAGTGCCCCGAGCACGCCTCGCTGGTGCCCGGCTCCACCACCGTCTGTCAGTGCGACGCCGGCTACCTGCCCGACGTCACCACCGCCACCTGCGTGGCGCAGCAGACCGGCGACCCGGGCACCGGCACGCCGCCGCCCGACACGTCGACGTGCGTGCCGCACGCGTCGCCCGTCCCGGGCATCCCCGGCCAGTGCCGCTGTGACACCGGCTACGAGCCGAGCACCGACGGCAGCTCGTGCGTGCCCCTGCCGGGCACCACGCCTCCTCCTCCTCCGCCTCCGCCGCCGCCCGACGGCGGTGGTGGTGGTGGCGGTGGCGGTGGCGGTGGTGGTGGCGGCGACTCGGGGGACGACTGCGGCCCCAACGCCATCCCGGTCTTCTTCTTGTGCGTCTGCCTGCCGGGCTACGTGGTCAACGACGGCGGCAGCGGCTGCGTCGCCGAATCGCAGAGCGGCGGCGGCGGCGGCGGCGGTGGCGGCGACTGCCCGCCCAACTCGACGCTCGAGAGCGACGGCTACTGCTACTGCGATGCGGGCTTCGTGGTCGACAGCTCCGGCACCCAGTGCGTGCAGGACGAGTGCGCCGAGCTCGGCTACTACGGCGACGGCTACTACTGCGATGACTTCTGCCCGCAGCCGGACCCCGACTGCTACTGACGGGGCATCGCAGAATCGGCTGCGGCTGCGTTGGCCGGCTGCGGTGCTCTCTCACCTACCCAAGTAGGCTCGCTTCGCTCCTCGCCGGCCGCCTTGCCTCGCTCGATTCTGCGATGCCCCGAAGCCGGTCCGCTATCGCCGCGAGTGTTCCTTGACGTAGGCGACGAAGTCCGACGCCACTTCGGGCGCGCACGCGGTGACCGCGTCGTTCGCCAGCTCGGGCTCGAGCTTCTTGCTGATCTCGCCCTCCACGCCCACCGCCGCCGACGACGACAGCGCGGCGCGCAGGATG
The DNA here is from genome assembly GCA_016177705.1 of Deltaproteobacteria bacterium. Lineage (GTDB taxonomy): Bacteria > Myxococcota > UBA727 > UBA727 > VGSZ01 > JACOUT01. Next base: position 74,532 of record JACOUT010000020.1, on the reverse strand, counting down.
TTGCCCGGCATCTCCACCAAGGTCAGCTCGCACTTGACCTCGAGGAAGGAGGTGCGGCCGTCCTTGGAGCGCGTGATCGAGCGGATGTTGAGCGGCGTGGCGCCGTAGCTCTTCTTGCTCGGGTCGTCGATCATGATGAAGCCGGGCCCGAGCTTGGCGAGGAGCGCGCTCTTGACGTCTCGTCGCAGCTTGTCGGCCAGGCCGGGCATGGTGCCGCCCGAGAGGTCCCTGGCCTCACCGACGTAGACGTAGACCACCAGCGCCTCGAGCGCAGGCACCACGCGTTTGAGCACGGCTTGCACGGTGCCGTCCTGATCGGCGGCGACGCCCTTGAGCGCGGCCAGCGCTGCCGGATCGGCGATGCGCCCGAGGCCCTCGATGACGGCAGCGCGCACCGCGGGGTCTTCGTCCTTCAGCAGCGGTTCGATGAGCGCGCGCGCCTGTGGATCCTTGGAGCGCGCCACGTTCGACACCGCCACGATGCGCACCTTGCTCGAAGAGGACGCCAGGCCGTCGAGCAGCTTCTTCGGCAGCTCGGCATGGAGCGCTGGCGCGCCGAGCAGCACGCAGCCGAGCGCGACCGCGCACCAGACCGCGATGGTCGCGGCGCGCACGCGCTTGACACGGGTGTCAAACGCCATTATTGACACGAATGTCAAAGTCGTGGTCCTCGTCGGGGCACTGGCGGCGACCACGAGGATCTCAGAACTCAGGAGCGCGTGTCTATGGCGAGGCCGGCCGCGAGCAGAGCCCGATCCACCCCCGCGACGCCGCGGCGTGAGACCGCCGCGCCGCGGCTCGCACCCAAGGAGGCGGGCGCCTCAGGTCGAGACGATCGCCGAAAACAGATCCTCAAGGCGGCGGTCAAGGTGTTCGCCGAGAAGGGCTACCACGGCTGCCGCATCTCGGACGTCGCGGAGGAGGCGGGCGTCGCCTACGGGCTCGTCTACCACTACTACGGCAACAAGGATGGCCTGCTCGCCTCGGTGTTCGACACCAACTGGGCGTTCTTCGCCAAGGCGGTCGACGATATCGCCGACGCGCACACGTCGATGCGCGACAAGCTCTCGCAGATCGTCGAGCTGGCCTTTCAGGCCTTCGAGATGGCGCCGCTCGTCGTCAAGGTGCTGGTGCTGGAGTTCGGGCGCAACGCGCGCCTGGGTGAGGCGCTCGACAACCCGGCGGTGGCGCGCGTCTTCAAGGCCATCACGCGCATCTTCGACGAAGGCAAGAAGACCGGCGAGTTGCACGAGGGCATCGACCCCGCCGCCATGAGCGTGCTGTTCATCGGCGCGCTCGAGACCGCCTTCGTCTCTTTCGTGCTCACGCACAACGGCGCCCGCTCCAAGCTGCAAGCGGCGGTCAGCCTCGACTCGATGAAGAAGACCTTGATCGCCATGCTCCACCGCGGAGCGCTCGGGGGAGGACACGCCCATGGACTTTGACATCACGGCCGACCAGCAGGCGCTCTACGAGAGCGCGCGCGCTCTCGGCGAGAAGGAAGTGCAGCCCACGGTGCTCGAGCGCGACAAGAGCGGCACTTGGGACGGAAAGATCTGGAAGAAGATGGGCGCGGCCGGCCTGCTCGGCGCGCCCTTCCCCGAGGAGTACGGCGGCAGCGCGCTCGGCGCAGTCGACACCTGCCTCGCCACCGAGGCCTTCACCTACGGCGGGCACGACGGCGGCGTCGCTCTCGCCTGGGGCGCGTCGTCGATCCTTTGCGGCGTGCCCATCTGGAAGCTCGGCACCGAGGCGCAGAAGCAGAAGTACCTGCCGGGTATGTGCTCCGGCGACACCATCGGCGCCTTCTGCTTGTCGGAGCCCGACTCCGGCTCGGATGCGGCGGCGATGAAGACGCGCGCCGAGAAGAAGGGCGACCGCTACATCTTGAACGGCACCAAGATGTGGATCACCAACGGTCCCATCGCCAACCACATGATCGTGACGGCTGTGACCGAGCCGGGCGCGCGCGCCTTCGGCATCTCGAGCTTCATCGTCGACGCGACCAGCAAGGGCTTCAAGGTCGGCCAGCACATCGACAAGATGGGCGTGCGCACCTCGCTCACCTCCGAGATCATCTTCGAGGACTGCGAGGTGCCCGAGGAGAACCTGCTCGGCGAGCTGAACACCGGCTTCGTCGGCACCGTGAAGCTGATCTTCGGCTGGGAGAGAAGCTGCCTGCTCGCCTCGTCGCTCGGCGGCATGCGCGCCAACATCGATCGCTGCGTGCGCTACACGCAGGAGCGAAAGCAGTTCGGCAAGCCGATCGCCAAGTTCCAGGCCATGCGGCACATGCTCGCCGACATGAAGATGCGCTACGAGCTGTCGCGCAACCTCATCTGGCGCGTGGCCTGGCACCTCGACCAGGACACGGAGCCGCCGCTCGTCGACGCCGCGGTGGCCAAGACCTTCGCGTCCGAGTCGGCGCAGAAGGTGGCGCGCGACGCCATCCAGATCCACGGCGGTAACGGCTTCACCACCGAGTACCACGTCGAGCGGGGCCTCAGAGACTCCATGCTCGGCACCATCGGCGGCGGCACCTCCGAGGTGCAGCGCTCGATCATCGCCCGCTCCATCCTCGACCTGGGGTTCTGACATGGACTTCTCGATCACCAAGGACGACGAGGCTGCCGCCACCGCCTTCGATCGCTTCTGCCAGGACAAGATCGCACCGCGCGCGGCCAAGGCCGATGCGACCTCCACCTTCCCCAAAGAGACGTGGGGCGACCTGAAGGAGATCGGTTTCTTCGAGAGCTTCTACGAGGGCGACTACGGCCTCGGGCTCTCCTGGGTGCAGCGCTGCATGATGGAGGAGAGCCTGGCCAAGGCGTGCGCCTCCACCTTCCTGACGGCGTGCGCGCACATCGGCCTGTGCGGCGCGCCCCTCTTCTACTTCGGCACGCCCGAGCAGAAGCAGCGCTGGCTGCGCCCGCTCGTCGACGTCTCCACGATCGGCTGCTTCGGCCTCACCGAGCCCGGCTGCGGCACCGACGCGGCGGCCATCAAGACGCGCGCCAAAAAGAGCGGCAAGGGTTGGGTGCTCTCCGGCGAGAAGGCGCTCATCACCAACGCCCCCATCGCAGACTTCGCGGTGGTGTTCGCCGTCACCGATCCCGAGGCGGGCTACGGCGGCGTCACCATGTTCGGCGTCGATCTGAAGAAGCCCGGCGTCACCCGGAGCGCGCCCTACCCGAAGATGGGGCTGCGCTCCTCGCCCACGGGCGGGCTCATCTTCGAGGAGGTCGCGCTCAACGACGACGACGTCATCGGCGAGGTAGGGCAGGGCTTCATCCACGCCATGCAGACGCTCGAGCTCGGGCGCATCGGCATGTGCCACTTCGGCATCGGCATCGCCGAGGCGGCGTACGACTGCGCGCGCAAGTACGCGACCGAGCGCACGGCCTTCGGCAAGCCGCTGGCACGCTTGCAGGCGGTGCACTTCAAGATCGCCGACATGAAGATCGAGATCGACGCCGCGCGCATGATGGCGCGGCGGGTGGCTTGGATGAAGTCGAAGGGCGAGATGGTGGGGCCGATGGCCTCGATCGCCAAGACCTACGCCACCGAGATGGCCGTGCGCGTCGCCGACGCGGCGGTGCAGATCCACGGCGGCTGGGGCTACACCACCGACTTCGCCGCCGAGCGCTACCTGCGCGACGCGCGCCTCGGGCCCATCGGCGAGGGCACGAGCGAGATCCAGCGCGAGCTGATCGCGCGCGATCTGTTGGCCGAGTAGCGCCACGCAGAAGGACGCGAGGGAAAGGCCATGGTGCTCTTGATCGAGGACAGCCCGGGCGGCCAGACCGGCGTCCGGCTCATCACGCTCAACCGCCCCGAGCGCAAGAACGCGCTCTCGCCCGAGTTGCTCGACGAGCTGCGCGACGCGCTCGGTGACGCCGAGAATGATCCGCAGGTGCGCGCCGTGATCATCACCGGCGCGCCTGGCCCCGAAGGGCCCTCCGCCAAGGGCGCCGCCTTCTGCGCCGGCGGCGACCTCGGCAGCGGCCCGGCCGGCGACGGCTTCTTCCAGCAGCACAAGGATCGCGGCGCCTTCGCGGAGCTGTTGATCGAGATGCGTCACATGAGCACGCCGACGGTGGCGGCGGTGAACGGCACCGCGCTCGGCGGCGGCTTCGGCCTGGTGCTGGCCTGCGACCTCGCGGTGGTCGCCGAGGACGCCGAGGTGGGGACGCCCGAGATCAAGCGCGGGCTGTTTCCTATGATGATCGCCGCGCTCATCGACGAGCAGCTGCCGCGCAAGTTCGCCACCGAGCTGATGCTGCTCGGCGGCAAGGTGGACGGCAAACGCGCCGTCGAGCTCGGCATCGCCAACAAGGCGGTGCCGAAGGCCGACGTCGTCGCCGAGGCGCTCAGCTACGCCGTCGCGCTCGCCGACAAGTCGGCGGCGGTGCTGGCGCTCGGCAAGCGCGCCGTGGCGCTGCAGCGCGACATGCCCTTCGACGAGAAGCTCTACTTCCTGCGCGACCAACTCACGCTCAACCTGCACCTCGACGACGCCGCCGAGGGCATCCGCGCCTTCCTCGAGAAGCGCCCCGCCAAGTGGACGCACCGGTGACCCGATGACTGACAGCACGCACACGCTCTCCGCCCGCATCAAGGATCTCGAGGAGCGCCTCGCCAAGATCCGCAAGATGGGAGGCGAGGAGGCGGTGGCGCGCCAACACGCGGCCGGCAAGCTGACCGCGCGCGAGCGCGTCGCGCTCTTGTTCGACAAGCGCGCCGACGGCAGCCTCGCTTTCGACGAGCTGATGGTGCACGCGCACCACACCTCCGAGTCGCCGATGATGCAGGGGCGCGACACGCCGGCTGACGGCGTCGTGGGCGGCACCGGCCTGGTCGACGGCCGCCCCGTCGCGTGCATCGCCTACGACTTCACGGTGATGGCCGGCACCATCGGCCACAACACCGAGATGAAGTGCCACCGCATCCGCGAGCTGGCGCTCGAGCGGCGCATGCCCATGATCTGGCTGCTCGACTCCGCGGGCGCGCGCGTGCAGGAGGCGACCACGGCCATGTTCGCCGGCTCGGGGCAGATGTTCTACGACCAGGTGATGATGTCGGGCGTCATCCCGCAGGTGGCGGCGATGATGGGCCCGTGCTTCGCGGGCACCGCCTACGTGCCCGGGCTCGCCGACTTCGTGCCCATGGTGAAGAAGACCTCGGCCATGGCGCTGGCGGGCCCGCCGCTCGTCAAGGCCGCCACCGGCGCCGACGTCACGCCCGACGAATTGGGCGGGCCCAAGCTGCACTGCCGCGAGTCGGGCGTGGGCGACCTCGAGGTCGACGACGATCAGGACATGATCGCGCAGGTGAAGACCTGGCTGTCGTTCTTCCCCTCGAGCTTCGACGACGAGCTGCCCTGCTATTCGACCACCGACACCGACCAGCGTCGCATCGAGGACGCCACCAGCCTGGTGCCCGAGAACACGCGCGCGCCCATGGACATGCACGGGCTCATTGACCGGCTTCGCGATCAGGACGGGCCGCTGTTCGAGCTCAAGCCCAAGTTCGGCCAGGCGATCATCACCACGCTGATCAGGATGGGCGGCCGGCCCATCGGCGTCATCGCGTCGAACTCCAAGCACTTGGGCGGCGTGCTCACCAACGATCCCGCCGACAAGGCCGCCAAGTTCATCGAGACCTGCGACGCGTTCGGCATCCCGCTGTTGTTCCTGCAAGACGTGCCCGGCTTCATGGTGGGCGTGAAGACCGAGAAGGAAGGCATCATCCGCCACGGCAGCAAGATGCTGTTCGCGGTCAGCCGCGCGACGGTGCCGAAGATCACCGTCGTCGTGCGCAAGGGCTACGGCGCCGGCTACTACGTGATGTGCGGCAAGGGCTACCAGCCCGACCTGATCGTGGCGTGGCCGAACGCCGAGATCTCGGTGATGGGCCCCGAGGGCGCGGTCAACATTGCGTTCCGAAAGCAGATCGAGGGCTCGTCCAACCCCGACGAGACGCGCGCGCAGCTCGTCGAGAGCTTCCGCGATCTGATCACGCCCTACGTGCCGGCCGCGCGCACCTACATCGACGACGTCATCGATCCGCGCGACACGCGCAAGGTGATCCTGGCCGCGCTGTCGACGGCTCGTCGCAGGAAGAAGCAACTGCCGCCGCGTCGCCACGCCATCATGCCTGTGTGACCGCGCATTAAATCGGGCACTGAGGAGCACGCCATGAGCAAGTTCGAAGACAAGGTCATCATCACCGCCGCGCTCTCGGGCGTGCTCGCCAACCGCGACCAGTGCCCGCACATCCCCTACACGCCCATCGAGATCGCCGAGGAGGCCAAGCGCGCCTACGACGCAGGCGCGGCCTGCGTGCACATCCACGCGCGCACCGACGAGGGCGCGCCCTCCTGGGAGCTCGACACCTTCCGCAAGATCAAGGACGAGACCAGGAAGCGCTGCCCGGTGATCTTGAACTTCTCGACCGGCACCATGGACGACGACACCTCGGCGCAGGAGACCATCCTGCGCGAGCTTCGTCCCGAGATCGCCGCGCTCAACATGGGCACGATGAACTACGCGAAGTACTCGCCCAAGCGGAAGGCGTTCGTGTTCGACATCGTCTTCCCGAACACCTTCGGCAAGATCGAGCGCATGCTGTCGGCGATGAACGACGCGGGCGTGAAGCCCGAGCTCGAGTGCTTCGACGCTGGGCACACCAACTCGATCTGGCCGCTCTACGACATGGGCAAGCTCAAGAAGCCCACGCAGTTCTCCTTCATCATGGGCGTGCTCGGCGGACTGCCCACCAGCATCGAGGCCATGCAATTGCAGCGGCAGACCATCCCGCAGGACGCCACCTGGGAGGTCATCGGCATCGGCAAGGAGCAGTGGCGCCTGCTCGCGTCGTCGCTGGTGCTGGGCGGCAACATCCGGGTCGGGCTCGAGGACAACTTCTATCTGCCGAACGGCGAGATGGCCAAGAGCAACGGCGCGCTGGTGGAGCAGGCGGTACAGCTCACACGCTTGGTGGGGCGTGAGCCCGCTAGCGTCGATGAGGCGCGCAAGCTGCTGTCGCTGTAGTGGGCGAGCGGGCGCCGAGGGACGGGCCGGTGGCGAGGGTGCGGGTTCGGACCCGACCGTGCATGCGTGAGCCGACCGCAGGCGCTCGCGGCGTCACTCCAGAAACGTGCCCACGAGCACCGTGCCGTCCTCGTCTTCGGTGCACAGGACCGGCGGCACGGTCGCCGGCTCGTCGCCGCAGTCGATCTCGCCCGTGCAGGTGAGGCAGTCGCACGTGATGGCGTCGACGCAGCGCTCGGGGGCGGGCGTGCAGGTGTAGCTGTCGGCGAGGAACCCGGGCAGCGGGCTCGGGTTGCCCCACTCGAGCGGCTCCGCGCCTCGCTGGAACACGCAGTAGCTGCCCGGCGGGCACCCCGCTGCGCCCTGCTGGCAATTGAAGTCGGGCGGCGGCCGACAGCCCCAGCAGCTCGCGAGCACGAGGACCGTCAGCACCAACCCTGCGCGCGCCCACGGCATGAGCCCCCCAACCAGCGACGACGCCTTGGCATAGCGTGTAGCAGGCCGCGCCGGACCAGCGAGGCGCAGAGGAGGCGCCTCGCTGGTCGAACGAGCGCGGAACAGTGCGGCAACCCGTCAGTACGGGAGCCACGTGGCAACGAAGATCTCGTCTCGCCCGTCGTCGTCCGCGTCGCCGATGGCGCCGCGCTCGCGGCAGGTGGGGAGCCGAATGAAGTCCGTCGCCGCCGGTGCCTCGTTACAGCCCACCCACGAGTCCGCACCATCACCGTCGATGTCCGCGGAGCCGACGACCGGCACGTCGCCGGCGGGCGTCGTGATCGCGCCGAAGCCCGTGGGCGTCACCTCGATCGCGAGCGTGCCGCGCGCCGTGCCGACTTCGTCAGGGCTGGGAGCGAAGCGGCGCCCTGCGATGTACGCGCTCGAGCCGCGCAGCGTGATCGCCGTATTTCCCTCCATGCCGAGATCAAGTGAGGCCACCTCGTTCATCGCTTGATCGAGGAGGAAGAGCCGCTGGGGCGCTGTCGGCACACCCGTCACCGTCAGGTCGGCGTAGCACACGTCGCCGACCACCAAGAGGATCGGGCTGCCGTCGATGACGCCGCCAGCGAAGCTGGCAGCGCAGTACCCGTAGTGGCCAACAGGCCACTGGCCCAGGTGGACGCTCCAGTCGATCACGCCGTCGACGACCCGCAGCGTCCAGTACAGCTGGTTCCGGCCCGGCAGGTATGCGTCGAGCACGCCGTCCTCGTCGAGGTCCACCACGCCGACGCTGGTGGGCCAGAGATCGGCGCGTCGAGACTCCGCCACTCGGAACTCGTCGCCCTCGTCGAGCAACACGCCGAAGCCGCGCTGCCCGAGCACGAGCAGGTCTTGGTCGCCGTCGAGGTCGAGGTCGGCGACCGTGCCAGACACCTCGCGGAACTCCGACGCGAAGACATCGTCGAACCGTTCCGTCGTCGGCGCAGCGCCGAAGGGGTCGACGTGCGCAAGCACGGCCCCACCAAAGCCGTTGCCTGACCGTGCGGCCGCGAACACCACCGGCACACCGCGTGCGCGGCTGACCGCGATCGCGAGGCCGAAGCCCTCGTCGAGCGGAGTCTCGACGAGGCCGTCACCGTCGTCCTGCAGCAGGTAGGCTTGCAGGATGGGCTCGCCCTCGCCCTCTCCCTCTCCTCCCCAACCGCCTTCGCCCTCACCTTCCCCCTCGCCTGGGCCTTCGCCTTCACCTTCACCTTCGCCTTCACCCCCGCCGTCGCCGCCGACACCGGCGTCCGACGTCGCATCGATCGTGACAGCGCGACCCGCGCACCCGACCGCGAACGCCAAGACGGTGACGAGTGCGCCGAGTCGGGTGGTCACGATGGTGAGGGTACCCCCGCCGGCGCTCTCCGCCCTCTCCTCGCGCCGAACCCAGCGCGCTGCAGACGCGTTCCCGACGGGGCGAGCGCCACTGACAATTGTCAGCGAAACCAGGATCCGCTACCGATTGGGCCATGGTGAGCGAGCGTGAGCCTCCGGGGGCCCGTGAACGCCAGCGCCGCGAGACCCGCGAGGCGTTGTTCCAGGCCGCCATCGAGGAGTTCTTCTCGAGCGGCGTCGCGGCGGCGCGCATCGAGCGCATCGTCGATCGAGTGGGCGTCGCGCGCGGCACCTTCTACTTCCACTTTCCAACCAAAGATCACGTCCTCCACGAGCTGACCGACCGCACCGAGGCAATGATCGCCGACAGCATCGTGCTGCGCGACGACGCGCCGCTGGCCGAGGCGCTGCACACCATCTTCGAGCAGATGTGCGGCGCGCTGCAGGCCGTGCAAGGGGACGTCCGGCGCGAGCTGATCGCCGCGCAGATACGCCGACCGCAGCGGCCGGGCGCGCCGCCCGCGCCGCTGCACCAGCGCTTGGCGCAGGCGATCCTGCATGCGCAACGACAGGGGCTGGCGCGCCCAGAGCTCGATGCCTACGAGGCGTCGCGCACCCTGCTCGCGAGCATGTTCGGCGCCATCGCGCTGGCGGCCGACGACCATGCCGCCTCGTCGTCGCTGTCCACCTTGACCGAGATCGCGCTGCACGGTGTGCTCCGCTGACGGGACCCGGTGGCTCCCGTCCTGTCGCTGACATATGTCACTGACGGTTGTCAGCCAAAACAAAGTCAGCTACACGGCCGCGCATGGAGTGCCAGCCGGAGCCGAGCGGAGCCCATGAACGTCAGCGCGGTGAGGCCCGCGCGGCGTTCCTCGGCGCGTTCCGAGCAGCGCTCGAGGAGCTGTTCTCGGCTCGCGTGGCCGCCGCGCGCATCGAGCGCATCGTCGAGCGGGCGGGCGGCGTGCTCGGCGCGTTCTCCGTTCACTTGACGGCCAAGGACCGCGCGCTCCAAGCGCTCACCGACCGCACCGAGGCGCTCATCGCCGACAGCCTCGTCCTTCGTGACGACGCGCCGTTGGCCGAGGCGCTGCACACCATCTTCGAACAGACCAAGAGCGCCATGCATGCCGTGCAGGGCGAGGTGCGGCGCGAGCTGATCGCCGCCCAACTGCGCCGGCCGCGGCGAGCAAGTGCGCTGCCCTCGCCGCTGCATGCGCGGTTGGCACAGGTGATCGCGCACGCGCAGCAGCGGCGGCTGGTGCGCGCCGACCTCGACGCGCTCGACGTGTCCCGCACCCTGCTCGCGAGCATGTTCGGCGCCGTCGCCCTGTCCGCCGACGACGAGACCGCCTCGTCGTCGCTCTCCCTGCTCATCGAGCTCGCGCTGCACGGCGCGCTGCTCGACCGAGCGCCAACGGAGCACGAATGAAGTCCCCGACCTCGGGCATTGCCATCGCGAGCGCGCTCGCCCTTGGCGCCGCCTGTGAACAGCCCGTCCCGTCGAGCATGGACTCGACGGTGGTGCTCGATCAGCGGCAGTTGGTGACTCCGCTCGTGTGCCCCGGCGCGCGACACTGCGAGGACGCCGACGGCGACCTGCACGTCGGCGCGGCCGCACGCGCCATCACGCCGTCGCTCGACGCGCCGGTGTACCTGGCCGGCTTCGGCCAGGGGCGGCCCGCCACCGGCATCCACGACGACATCTGGGCGCGCGCGTTGGTGCTGGAGCGCGGCACCACCCGGATCGCGCTGGTGGCGCTCGACGTCGAAGGTTGGCTGCACCATGACGCTGTTCGCATCAAGCAGGCCGCGCACGCGGCGGGGCTCGCCATCGACGACCTCGTGGTGGTGGCGACGCACACGCATGCGTCGAAGGACACCATCGGGCTGTGGGGGCCCGACGTCGCCAACAGCGGCCTCGATGCCGCCTTCAACCAGTTCGTGGTCGAGCAAGCGACCGCGGCGCTGGCGGAGGCCACGTCGGCGCTGACGCGCGCGCGCATGACGGCTGGCACAACCAGCGCGGCGCAATATGTTCGCGACTCGCGTCTGCCGGAGGTGCGCGACGACGCCGTGCATACGTTGCACTTCACCGCGACAGACGACGCGCGCAACGTCGCCACCCTGGTGGTGTGGGGCAATCACCCGGAGTCGATGGGCGAGGGCAACACCGAGCTCACCTCGGACTATCCGCACTACCTGCGCGAGGAGCTCGAGGCGCGCCTGCCGGGCACCACGGCCATCTTCGCCCCGAGCGTGCTCGGCGGCTTGACCACGCCGATGGGCCCGCTGGTCTGCCCCGACGCCGGCGGCGACGTGGAGACCTGCCCGACCGGCGACTGGCGGCGCCCCGAGGCCATTGGCCGCGCCGTGGCGTCCTGGGCAGTGGCCTCGCTCAGCGACCCCGCCGCCGTCACCGACGACGCGCCGACCCTCGGCTCGCGCCGCATGCCCGTGCTCTTGACGCCGACGAACCTACCGCTCGCCTTCGCCTTCTCGCTCGGCCTGGTGCGTCGCCCGCTCTACGACAGTGAGTCGGGGGAGCGGATCCCCGAGGACGCCGTCGAAGGCCTCTCGATCGACGACGTGCCGCTCGGGCTCTACCAGATCGACAGCGAGCTCAATGCGCTCTCCATCGGTGACGTCGAGCTGCTGACGTCGCCCGGGGAGCTGTACGCCGAGCTGTGGGTGACGGACGCGGACGGCAACGCGCTCATCGAGCAGCCCGCCGGCGCCGACTTCCCCGACGCGCCCATCGAGGTGCCGTACCAGGCGATGATGCGCGACGCCCCACGCAAGATCCTGCTCAACAACGCCAACGACTCGATCGGCTACATCATCCCTCGCCCGCAGTTCGACCGGGACGCGCCCTTCGCCTACGTCGAGGACGGTCAGTACGGCGAGGCCAACTCGATCGGCGCGCTCGCGGCGCCCGAGCTCGCGCGCGGCGTGCGCGACCTCTACCAGCTCCAGCCCTGACGCACGGGAGGCACGATGCACCACGCCAACAGGACCCGATCCGCCGCGGCGAGCGCGCTCCTCTGCTGCGCGCTCGGCGCGGCCTGTCCGTCGACCACCGAGGGGTTCACACCGCCCCCGCCGGGCCCCTTGCGCGCCGGCGCGGCGCAGGTGGTGCTGCGGCTGCCGGTGGGCCACCCGCATGCGGGCTACTTCCAGAGCGTCGCGCTCGGCTCCGAGCCGCCGCCCGATGACCCCGGCAGCCCGTTCGCCGACACCTTCCCCGCTACGCGCGGCGTGCAATCCGCGCCGAGCGCGCGCGCCATCGTGCTCGACAACGGCCACACCGACGTCGTGCTGGTGCGCCTCGACATGGTCTACCTCACCGAGGAGATCACGGCGCACACGCTCGCGCGCGTGAAGGAGCGCCTTGGCCGCGACCTGCGTGGCCGCCTGCTCATCAACGCCACCCACACGCATGGCGCAGGCCAGCGCGCGTCGGCGGCCAGCATCCTGCCGGCGGCGCTGTCGGACTTCCCACCGGACGACGTCCACGGCTGGGCGCTCGGTGGTGACAGCTATAGCGCCGAGAGCCTGCATCGCATCGTCGAGCCGATCGTCGACGCCATCGACGAGGCCTACCGGCAGCTCCGCCCGGCGCGCGTCGGCTACGGCTTCGGCGAGAACACCACGGCCGCCGGCGATCGTCGCTGCGAGAGCGACTGGCTCGAGGGAGCAGACCAGTCCGACAAGCGCGTCACCGTGCTGCGCATCGACGAGCTCGACACCGGCGCGCCCATCGCCTTGGTGGTGGGCTACGCCATGCACGGCATCGCCTACGACCGAGACAGCCGGCACCTGACGGTCGATGCGCCCGGCCACGTCGAGTACGCGATCGAGGCCGCCATGCCGTCACCGATGATGGCGTTCTTCCTGCAGGGCAACGTCGGCGACATGTCGCCGCGCGGCTGGGCGCGCGGCCACAGCGGCAGCCAGGCGATGGCGCGCGCCGGCTGGGACCTGGCGCAGACGGCGCTCGCCGTCTACGACGGCATCGAGACCGAGCATGAGGTTGCGCTCTCGGGCATCGAGCGCGCCGTCGAGCTCGGCCACGAGCGGCTCGGCTATGACATCGACGAGTTCCACTTCGGCGGTGGCCTCTTGTGCTCGACCGGCCGCGAGGGCTGCGACGTCAGCGCGCCGGCGACGCCGGCTGAGGTGTTCTGCGTCGGCGCGGCCGACATCGAGGGTGCGAAGACCCGCACGTGGATCAGCGCGCTGCGCATCGGCGGGCTGCACCTGATTGGCGTCCCCGGTGAGCCGGTCGGCAGCTACGGCAAGAGCGTGGCTGCGGCGATCGAGGGAGTGCTACCGCCCAGCTCGGACGTCGTCATCGCCGGGCTGGCCATGGACCATAACGGCTACCTGCTCGAGCCGGACGACTGGCTGTCGGGCGGCTACGAGCCCACCATCAGCCCGTGGGGGTGGCGCATGGGCCCCTACCTCAAAGACCAGCTCGTCGACCTGGCGCGCGAGCTGACCACGGGCGAGCGCCGCGCCGCCGGGGACGCGCTGGCGCCGATCACGTTCTCGATCGGCGACTGGTCGCCGGTGGCGCCGACCGCGTCTGAAACGGCGCCCGCCGAGGTCAGCGCGCCCGCGGCGACGGTGCGCCGGCTCGAGAGCGCGGCGTGGGCCTTCGCCGGCGGCGACCCCGCGGTCGACCAGCCCGAGTGCACGGTGGAGCGCCTCGACGGTGCGTGGGTCCCCGTCCTCGACGGCGCGTGGAAGGCGCTGTCGAGCGCGACCGGATCCCACCTGCCGATGTTCTACACGGCGACCCCCAGCTATCGCGACGCCCCGGACGCGCGCGTGCGTGATCATCGCTGGCAGGTGCAGTGGGAACCGGCGCGCGACGCCCCGCTCGGACTTCATCGCTTCGTGGTGCGCGGGCGCTACGCGGCGCAGGGCGTCGAGGACTACCTGCTGACCTCCACGCCCTTCGACGTCGTGGCGAACGACCGGCTGCTGGTGGAGGCGCGGCTCGTCATCGATCCCGAGCGAGCGGTGTTCCTCACCGTGCGCTACCCGGCGATGGCGCCGGTGTACAGCGCGCTCTCCGGCAGCACGGACTGGCAGGTCGACGGGTTCTCGATGGTCGACCCCTGGTTCGCGCCCCCGTTCGTGCCGCTGCTCACGCCGCTGCCGGAGCGGCCCGTCGTCGAGCTGGTCGCCGACGGCGTGGCCATCGAGCAGGCGATGGAGTTTCGCGCCCTGAGCGGCACGGCGGCGCCCGTCGCCTATGCGCCAGGCGAGGGCCCGGGCTTCGTCGTGGACGCGCCAATCAGCGAGGTGCTGGAGCTGCGCGTGCCTGTGGGCGCGCTGCGAGACGAGTGGGGCAACCACAACGCGCCTGCGAACGTGCCGCTGTCGGCCGAGTGATCGACCGCCCGCACGCGCGTGCGGGGCGTGACTCCCTCCCGCGCCCTGTCGTAGAACCCGCGCCATGCGCATCCTCACTCTCTTCGTGCTCCTCACCACCGTCACCCTCGGCGGCTGTGTCTCCCAGGGTGACTACGACCTGCTGCAGGCAGACCGCGACAAGCTCAAGGCCGACCTCGCCTCCACCTCGACGCGCCTGAGCGCCGAGTCGAGCGCGCGGCAGCGCACCCAGGCCGAGCTGGACAAGCTCATCGCCGAGCGCGACCGCATCCAGCAGGCGCTCACCGCCATGACCGACGAGCGCACCAAGCTCTCCATGTCCGTCGAGGAGATGAAGAAGGCGATGCAGGAGCTGTCGGCGAGAAAGGCCGAGGCCGACCGTCGCATCGGGGAGTTCCGCGCGCTGGTCGATCGCTTCAAGACGCTGATCGACGCCGGCAAGCTCGGCGTCAAGATCGTCGAGGGCCGCATGGTGGTGGTGCTCGCCACCGACATCTTGTTCCCCTCGGGCTCGGCGCTGCTCTCGAAGGACGGCAAGGGCGCCATTGGGGAGGTGGCCGCGGTCTTGAAGGACATCCCCGACCGCCGCTTCCAGATCGAGGGCCACACCGACGACGTCCCGATCAAAGGCCACGCGTTCTACGCCACCAACTGGGAGCTGGCCGCGGCGCGCGCCATCAACGTGGTCAAGGCGCTGGTGGACGGACAGATGCCGCCCGAGCGGCTGTCGGCCGCGAGCTACTCGCAGTTCAAGCCCGCGCAGGCGAACGACACCAAGGAAGGCAAGGCGGCGAACCGGCGCATCGAGATCGTGCTCGTGCCCGACCTGTCGTCGCTGCCCGGCTTCGAGGAGCTGCAGAAGGCGGCGCGCTGACTACGGGGTTGGTGGCACCGGCCTACCGAGGCCGCCAGCCTCGAGAGGAACCACCAGCTCGACCAAGCTCGCCAGCACCTCGTCGGACGGGTGCTCCCCGTGCTCGTTGGCGCCGGCCTCGACCAGCTCGAGTAACGCGGCTGCGACGGGGATGCGCAGATCAAAGCGCTGCTCCCTCCGGCGCACCGCCTCCGCGGCCGCGCGTGCCATGGCGGCCTGGAAGCGGCGCGTGGTCCGCAGCGACCCGCCGTCGCTGCTCACGGCGCGGAGCTCGATCAAGCGCCGCACCAAGTCGTCGTGCAGTGCCGGCTCAGACATGCGCCGGCACCCCAGTGGCCGGCTTCCCCTTCTGCTGCTTGACGTACTTGACGATGTCCAGCGTCTCGCGCCGGAACTCGTCGTAGCCGACCTGCATCGAGTTGATGAACGTGCTCCCCTGCATGGTGAGCGCGCCCACGGCGCTGGCCTCGGCGATCTCCTCGTCGGTGGCGCCGTTCAACCGCGCGATCTCCGTGTGAAAGAGCGTGCAGTAGTGGCAGCGTGTTGCTCCCGCGACGGCCAGCCCAATCAGATCCTTGTACTTGTTGGGGACGGCGGTAGGCGCGAGATAGAAGTCGCGCATCTGCAGCCAGAACCCTTCGATGGCGCCGTCCGGCTGCAGCTTCAGCCACTGCGGCGTCCGTCCGAACAGCGCGTTCACCTCATCGTAGACCCGGCTTCGGGTCTTACTGAGTGCGGTTCCCATGACGTCCTCCTCGGTTTCGGTCCGGGCGCCGAGCCCGCGCCCAACGCCCGAGCCCCACACCTGCATGGGCTGGGCCGGTGTTGGGCACTGCAAGCACCGCGCCGCAACGCGTAGCACTGCCGCGCAGCTTCATCAGGGCGTGCGGCACCACTCTCGCCGCCGTGCGCAACCGCGCGCTGCCCTCGGTAGACGACGTCGGGGCAAGGCCCGACAATGGGGGATGCGCGTCGTCCTGCTCGCGGCGGTGCTCGTGCTGGCACGCTCAGCCTCGGCCGAAGGCGCAGCGCTGCGTGGTCCCTACCTGCTTGACGTCTCATCGTCGTCAGTGCGCGTGGTCTGGGAGTCGCCGGCCGGCATGGGCGGGAGCACGGGCACGGTGCGTTGGGGCGAGGCCACGATCGCCGAACACAGCAGGCCGACCAGCGGCGCCGCCCTGCATCAGAGCGTGCTGCTCGACGGGCTCGCGGCCGCGACCAGCTACGTGCTGCGCGTCGACATCGACGGCTACGGCACCTTCGACGGCTCGTTCACCACCGCGCCGACAGCGGGTGACGCGGCCGCGCGCTTTGCTTTCGTGGTCTACGGCGACAACCGATCGAGCGCCGAGCAGCACGCCGCGGTGGTCGACGCCATCCTGGCCGAGCCCACGCCCCTGAGTTTCTTGATGAACACCGGCGACCTGGTGAGCGACGGGCAGGTCGAGGCCGACTGGGACAGCTTCTTCACGGTGGCTCGGCCGCTGTTGCTCGAGCAGCCGCTTTTCGTAGCCATCGGCAATCACGAGGTCGACGGCACCAGCTTCGACGTCACGCAGCGCATCTTCCACATCGATCGGGCGTTCTCCTCGACGGTCTACGGCAACGCGCAGTTGATGCTGCTCAACGTCGAGGTCGACGACCTGTACGACTTCGGCTCGAGCGACCAGGTCGAGTTCCTGCGCGCCGCCCTGGCGTCGACGCCGCCAGGCGTCGAGCACCGCTTCGTCTTCATCCACCAGGGGCCCTACTCGTCCAAGGCGGGCCGGAGCGGCAACTACTGGCTGCGCCGCTGGCTCGACGACCTCGACGACGCGGGCGTCGACGTCATCTTCTCGGGGCACGACCACTACGCCGAGCGCGGCTGGTCGGCGCGCGGCACGCCCTACGTGATCCACGGCGGCGGCGGCGCGCCGCTCTACGATCACCTGGGCCTGCGCACCACGCCCGATCACACCATCGTCTACGGCGAGACGCGCCTCGGCTACGCGTTGGTCGAGGTCGACGGCGCCAAGGTCGAGGTCACGCTGCGTGGGCTCGAGGGCGAGATCGTGAGCTACTTCGCCTTCGGCGACGCCGCGGCGCCCGAGTGCTCGGCGGCAAGCGAATGCGGCGCGCCGCCGATGTACGGCTGCGCCGGCGGCGCGTGGCGCTGCCGACAGAGCGCGTGCGAGTGGGTGTGCCCCGACGACGGCGGCTTCGCCATCGAGTGTTTCACCGACGGCGCCTGCGCGGATCGCCTCGGCGCCACCTGCACCGGCGAGGCGCGCTGCCAGTCGAGCGGCTTGCAGTTCTACTGCGTGTGCGACGACGGCACCGAGTGCCAGTCCAGCGCGGACTGCGTCGGCCGCGTGCCACCGGTGCCGGGCTGCGTCGGTACCTGGCAGTGCCAGGACTCGGTCTGCGAGTTCACGCCGAGCAACGGCGTGTGCGACCACGACGCGCCCGTGGCGGACGCGGGCACGGCGCCCGACGCGGGTGGCGCCCCGGCCGGCGACGCCGGCCCCCTCGTCGACGCCGGGGTGTCGCCGCCGGCCGACGCGGGCGCTGTCGGCGGCGCCGCGCCCATCGACGCTGGCGTGGTGCCAGCGGGCGGCGTGGACGGTTGCGGCTGCGGCCAGCTCGACTTGTCGACGTGGTGGTTCGCCGTCGTCCTGCTCACGCGGGTGCGCCGTTCGCGCGGCCGTTGACTGCGGCGGAGAGCGTCACATTTCGTGGTCGCCCGCGGGCTCGTCGCTCGGCTCGACCATCACCATGCTCATCATGCCCGCCTCGGCATGCTCGAGGATGTGGCAGTGGATCATCCACATGCCCGGGTTGCCGAACGTGGTGGCGACCTTCATGCGCTCCTGGCCGCGCAGCAGCACGGTGTCGCGCCAGCCGCGGTCGTCGAGGCCGGCGCCGCCGCTCCTCGACACCACCTGGAAGAAGTCGCCGTGCAAGTGGAACGGGTGCTCCATGCCGAGCTCGTTTCGCACCTCGATGATCTGCAGCTCGTGCTGCGGCACCGACCACTGCTCGGACTCCGGCCAGGCGTAGCCGTTGATGGTGAACTCGATGCCACCGCCGACGTTCGCGCCGGAGATGGTCAGCGTGTGCGTGGCCGAGCCGTTGTCGAGCACGGTCAGGTGCGGGTTGCCCTGGTGGCCGGCGCGCGTCGAGGCGGCCAGCGCGTCGTCCTTGGTCACCGAGGCGAGCGGGACCTCGATCTCGACCACCTCGTCGTTGTCGTCGAGCGCCTGCACCGCCGACACGAGCGAGCCCTCGACGGCGCCGGCAGCCAGGCGCACCTCGAGATCGGCGCGCGCGCCCGAGGGCAGCACCACCTCGGTGGTGTCCTCGATGAGCGCCTGCGGCCACAGGCCGGCGTCGGCGCCGATCTGCCGCACGACCAGGCCCGGGAAGCGCAGCACCATGGTGCGCGCGTTGGCGGTGTTGACGAAGCGCCAGCGCTCCACCTGACCGTCGGCGAAGGTGAAGCTCGGCACCTCGTCGCTGCCGTTCAACAGCAGCACGTTGCCGTAGCGGCCGTGCATCACCTCCATCATGTCGCGGCCGAAGGGCGCGATGGCGTCGCCGTCGTTGGTCAAGGAGACGTCGTCGACCACGAAGGCGCGCTCGGCGTCGACGTCGGGCGTGTCCGCTTCGGCCTCGTGCACCACGAACATGCCGTGCAGGCCGCGCTCGACCTGCTCGGCGGCGCGCACGTGCGGGTGGAACCAGTAGGTGCCGGCGTCGGGCGCGGTGAAGTGATAGGTGAAGCTCGCGCCCGGCTCGATGGCCTGCATCTCGCCGCCCACCACGCCGTCCATCTCATTCGGCACCCGCATGCCGTGCCAATGGATGGTAGTGGGCTCGTCGAGGTCGTTGTCGAGCACCACCGTGACGTCGTCGCCGACGCGCGCCTGCAACAGCGGCCCCGGCACCGAGCCGTTGTAGGTCCAGGCTTGCAGCGGCGCCGCGTCCTTCACCAGCTTGACGTCGCTCGCCCGGGCGGTGAGCGAGTAGCGGACTGCGCCGACGGCCGGGTCCTCGTCCTCGAGCGGCGTCAGGCCCGAGACCGGCGGCAGCGAGTCGTCGACCGGGGTCGCGGCTGGTTCGACGCAGGCGGTGGCGAGGAGAACGGGGAGGGCCAGGGGAGCGAGGTACGTGCGCATCGGCGCCTTATGCCAGCGCTTCCCCGCGGCGCAACGCCACATGCGGCAGAGTGCCGCATGTCAGGCGTTATCGACCGATGGGTCTACACCCGCGTACCGGGCGGCCGATGAGGGGCCTCAGACCGTGATGCCCTCGAACAGGATGCTCGAGTGGTAGCGGTCGCCGCCGTCCGGCAGCACGGTGACAACGGTCTTGCCGGCCAGCTCGGGCCGCGCCGCCACGCGCAGCGCCGCCACCACGTTGGCGCCGCTCGAGATGCCGCAGGTGATGCCCTCCTCCTGGTGGAGCCGGCGCGCCATCTCGACCGACTCCTCGGAGGAGACGAGCACCACGTCGTCGATCAAGTCGAGGTCGAGGATGCCCGGCTTGAAGCCGGCGCCGAGCCCCTGGATCTTGTGCGGCCCGGGCTCGGGGCTCAGTCCCTGCTTGAGGCGCCCGAGCACCTGCGAGGTCGACGGCTCGACCGCCACGCTCAAGAGCGCGCGCTGCCGGTCCTGCTTGAAGTACTGGCTCACGCCCGTGATGGTGCCGCCGGTGCCGACGCCGACGACGAGCGCCTGCACGTCGCCATCGGTGTCGTCCCAGATCTCGCGGGCAGTGGTCGTGCGGTGGATGTGCACGTTGGCCGGGTTCTCGAACTGCTGCGGCATCCAGAACCGCTTGCTGTCGCCCTCGACGATCTCGGTCGCCTTGGCGATGGCGCCCTTCATGCCCTTGGCGCCCTCGGTCAGGATCAGCTCGGCGCCGAAGGCCTTCAGCATGCGGCGGCGCTCGAGCGACATGGTCTCGGGCATGGTGAGCGTGATCGGGTAGCCGCGCGCGGCCGCGACGAAGGCAAGCGCGATGCCGGTGTTGCCGCTGGTCGGCTCGACGATGGTCTTGTCGCGCGAGCCCGGCGTCAGGATGCCCCGCTTCTCAGCGTCCCAGACCATGGCCGCGCCGATGCGGCACTTCACCGAGTACGCCGGGTTTCTGCCCTCGATCTTGGCCAGCACGCGCGCGCCGAGGCCCTTGGTGACGCGGTGCAAGCGGACCAGCGGGGTGTTGCCGATGCTCTGGCTGTTGTCGTCGTAGATGCGCGCCATGGGTTCCTCGTGGGGTGCCGCGCCGCGATGGCGGAGACTAATCCAATATAACAGACGCCCTCGATCTGTCCAGGGGCTTCAGCCGGGCTCGCGCGAGCCGCCGCGCATCGGCGCTGCGCGGTAGACGCGCACGGTGCGCGCGCCTTCGCCATCGACGCGCGAGCTGACCGCCACCCTCTCGGTGAACGCGAGCGGCAGCCCCTGGGGGTCGAAGAACGGCCGGCCGCTGTCGGCCAGCACCACGTCGGCCCCGGCGGCGCGCCAGCTCGCCACCGCGGCCGCGAAGGGCGCGCGCTGCGCCTCGCGCGACACCAGGTCGGCGCAGATGATCACGTCGGCGATGACGGCGTCGGGCGCGGCCAGCGGATCGAGCGCCCGCGCCACCACCGCGACCCGGTGACGCGACGCGAGCGCGCTCGCCGCCGCCACGGCGATCACGTCGACGTCGAGCGCGAGCGCCGAGGCGGTGCCCGCCTTCATGGCCGCGCACGCGACCAGGCCGGAGCCGCAACCGACGTCGGCGACGCGCCGGCCGCGCACGTCGAGGCGGCCATCGAGCAGCGCGCGCGCCAGCACCTGGGCCGCGGGCCACGCGATGGCGAAGTACGGCACGTCCACCGCATGGCCGCAGCGCTGCTCGAGCGCGCGCCACAGCGGCACCTCGTCGTCGGTGTGCCAGGCCGACAGCGCCGGCACCAGCGCGCACGGCGTGAAGGGCGCGTGCTCATCGAGGAGCGCGACCAGCTCATGGGGCGGGAGCACGGGCTACTCCTCGAGGTCCGACATGCCGGCCCAGTGCCACAGCGCCACCATCGGACCCGGCGCCCACCAATTCCACTTGCCCATCAGCTTCATGGCGGCCGGCACCAGCAGACCGCGCACGATGGTGGCGTCGAGCAAGATGGCGAGCGCCATGCCGAGGCCGAGCGACTTCATGAAGATGATGTGGCTGGTGCCGAAGGCGGCGATGACCACGAACAGCAAGAGCGCGGCGCGCGTGATCAAGCTGCCGGTGCGGGCCAGCCCGTGCGCCACCGACGCCTCGTTGTCGCCGGTGCGAATCCACTCCTCGCGCACGCGCGCGAGCAGCAGCACCTCGTAGTCCATCGACAGACCGAAGACGATCGAGAACATCAAGAGCGGCGCCGTGGTGTCGGAGATGCCGAGCGGCACGTAGCCGAGCACGTCGGCGAAGCGCCCGTCCTGAAAGACCCAGACGATGGCGCCGAAGCTGGCGGTGAGCGAGAGCGCGTTCATCAACATGGCCTTGAGCGGCAGCGTCACCGAGCCGAACACCAGGAACAACACGACGAACATCACCAGGCACACGACCAGGATCATCCACGGCGCGCGCGCGGTCAGCGCGTCGACCAGATCGAGCAGGAAGGGCGCACCGCCGCCGATCGAGATCTCGAGCCCCTCCACCTCGAGCGCGCGCAGGTCGCGCACCAGCGCGAGCGAGGCGGGCTCGTTGAAGGTGACGTCGAGGAAGACGGCGAAGCGGAACAGGTCGTCGTGCGAGAAGGCGTCGATGGCCATCTGGATCTGCGGATCCTGCTGCTCCCTCGGCAGCGACAGCTTGTCGATGATGACGTCTTTGTCGACGTTCGGCACCAGCGTGAACAGCCCAGATACCTGACGCACCGGCTTGGCCTCGAGGATCTTGGAGAGCTGGTAGAGCTTCTCCAGGTTGTCCTTGTCGAGCGCGCGTCCCTTGGTCTTCACCAGCACGTCGATGGGCGTCATCTGCTTGCCGGCGAACTCGCGGTCGAGGATGTCGTTGGCGACGAAGGCCGGATCACCGGGGGGCAGGATGCGGTAGTCGGGGAAGGAGGGGTTGAAGCGCAGGAACGGCACGCCGAGCACGATGAGCGGGATCGCCACCGCCAGCACGGTGGCGACGGGGCGGCGCATCACCGTGTAGGCGATGCCGTGCCAGAAGGTCTCCTCCACCGCCTTCGGCTTGGTGCGCACGAACGGCAGCTTGAGCGCGTCGACGCGCTTGCCGAGCACGGCCAACAGCGCGGGCAGGAGCGTAGTGGCGAACACCACGGCGCCAAGCACGACCACGATGCCGCCGATGGCCATCGAGTGCAGGAACATCTGCGGAAAGACGAACAGGCCGCACAGGCTGGCGGCGACGGTGACCCCAGAGAACGCCACGGCGCGCCCGGTGGTGGCAAGGGTGCGACGCACCGCGCCCTCGACGCCGAGGCGCGGCAGCTCTTCGCGGTAGCGCGAGATCATGAACAGCGAGTAGTCGATGGCGAGCCCGAGTCCGAGCAGCGTCACCAAGTTGACCGCGAAGATGCTGACGGGCGAGAAGTGCGACAGCACGCGCAAGAAGGCGAGCGTGAGGGCGATGGACAAGGCACCGAGGATCAGCGGCAGCGACGCCGAGGCGCCCGAGCCGAAGAAGAACAACAGCAGGATGGCCGTGATGGGGAAGGCCACCAGCTCGGCGCGCTTGAGGTCCTCGGCGACGGTGGTCGCCACCGCCATGTTGACCGGCAAACCGCCGGCCATCTGCAGCTCGAGCGGTCGCGCCTCGAGCAGCGGCGTGATGCGGCGCGTGGTCTCGATCTTCTCTTGGTCGTCGCCGCGCAGCGCGATCAGGATGAAGGTGCGCGTCTTGTCCTTGTTGATGAGCTGCGGCGCCTGCGTGGTGTACCAGCTCGCCGTCGCGATCACGCCGGGGTCGTGCTCGACGTTGGTGATGGCCTCGATGGCGGCGGCGTAGGCCTCGATGTCGTCGACCGTGCCCGACGGCGCGGTGTAGAGCGCCATCAAGTCGGGGCCGCCGACCTTGATGTTCTGGCAGAGCGCCTGATAGACGGCCCAGCTCTCGGCGGTCTTGTCCTCGAAGCCGCCCGCGCGCAGCCGCGAGAACACCGGCGCGCCGAGCCAGAGCAGCGGCGCCACCAGCAGCGCGTACGCGATGACGATCGCCGCTCGATAGCGGTAGGTGAAGCGGCCGAGCGCGGCGAACACGCGCGGAGCCTATCTGGCCTTGGCGGCGAAGCGGAACTTGGTGAAGCCGGCCTCGCCGCAGGTGCGCATCACCTTGGCCACCGTGGAGTAGGGCAGGCGCTTGTCGGCTTGGATGAGCACCACCGGCAGGTTGCTGTCGTCGTCGTCCTTGGCGCCGGGCTGCGCGCCCTTCTTGACCAGGTCCTGGAAGCGCTCGGTCAGCCGCGTGTACAGGCTGATGATGCGGTTGTCCTTCTTGGGGTCGAGCGCGTTTGGCACCAGCTCGCCGCCCTTGATGGGCGACGGGTCGATGTTCAGCTCGTTGACCGAGATGTGGTCCATGCCGACCACCACCGACACCAGATCGCCGGCCTCGGCCATCGCCGACGTCGACGGTGGCAGCTCGATGTCCTTACCCGCCTGCAGACGGTCTTCCTGCACCGAGTTGGCGATGATCAGGAAGAACAGCAGGTTGGCGTTGATGTCGATGAGCGGCGCCAGGTTCAAGGGCATGACCTTGATGGTGCGGTGGCGCTTCTGCTTTTTTACGAAGACCGGCTCGCTCATCGCGTGGTCCTATTTCACGTCATCGCGCGCTTGCTCGTCACCGGTGACCAGCTCGGAGAGCACGGGCCGCGTAAACAGCGGCACCTTCTTGTTGGGATCGACCAGGGACGGCATCTCGCGCGCGGCGTCCATGGTCTCGACGACGTCGTCGAACATCACGGCCTGTTCCGGGAAGATCATGATGTTCTTGGTCTCGGGCGCGATCTTCTTGATCTTCCACAGCTCCTCGGTGAGGGTCTTGGTGTCGAGCTTGCCGTCCGACAGCCGTGCGATGTCCATCTGCACGGCTACCGCCTTCTGTGAGGTGTCGGCGGGCTCGCCGCTCGCCTTGAGCACCAGGCCGGCCGCCTTGACCTCCACCGAGACGTCGACGGCGCGGCCGGTGCTGACCGGGCCGGTCGAGAGCGCGGGCACCGACGCATTGAGCGTCTTGAGCTGCAAGAAGCTGACGGTGGCGAGCAGGAAGAACAGCATGTTCCCCAGGATGTCCACGAGGGCCGCGAGATCGACCTCTTTCTCCTCGTGGCGCTTGCGATGCATGTCGTCCTTCCCTGCTCAGCGTTGCCGCTTCAGCGCTGCTGCTGTTGCCGCAGCTTCGCGTCGCGCGTCGCCTGGCCGATGCTGCCGGAGACCGTCAGGTTGATCTCCTCCATCTGGTCCACGATCTTGTCCTGACGAAACGAGAACAGCGTGGCGAAGAAGGTGCCGGGGATGGCCACCAGCAGGCCCATGGCGGTGGCGTTCATGGCGAGCGCGATGCCGCGGGCCAGGATCTCCTGCTTGGCGCCGGAGTCGGAGACGCCGAGGCCCTCGAAGGCCGCGATCATGCCGAACACCGTGCCGATCAGACCGAGCAAGGTGCCGAGATTGCCGAGCATCGCGAGAAACGGCGTCAAGCCGACGATGCGCGGCATGGTCTCGAGCTGCTGCGTCTCCATCGCGCGCACCAGCTCGCGGTCCCCGGCGTTGGCGCGCAACAGACCGGCGCGCGCGACCTTGCAGACCGGGTGGTTCTGGTTGATGGAGGCGATGCGCAGCGCCTTGTTGAGATCCATCTCCTGCAGCGCCTGCTCGAGCGCCTTACGGAAGGGCGGCACCTTCAGGCGGTACCGGAAGTACAGGGTGTAGAACCGTTCCACCGTAATGATGATGACGGCGAGCAGCGACACCATCGCCAACAGGATGAACGGATTGCCTTCTTCGATCAGACCGCCGACGTTCAGCATGCCTACCCCGCAACCCTCAGCGCCCAGCCACCACGACTACCGCCCAGACTTGTCCGGGGCACACTAGCACGACCCCCCCGGTGTCCTGGCAAGCCCCCGGTCGATCGGATCCTGACGTGGGCCCCGCCGCTCGGCGCCCATGTGGGATACCGAGGCGCGGCGTTAGATGGCGAGGCTCTCGCGGTCTTTGCGGCCATACATGTCGAACAGCACGCGGCTGACGAACACCGCGGTGAACATCGTCGACGCGATGCCGATGAGCAGCGTGGTGGCGAAGTTCTGTACCGGCCCCGAGCCGAACTGCAGGCAGACGACGCCAGCCAGCGCGGTCGACACGTTGGAGTCGAGGATGGCGGAGAACGCCGAGGAGTAGCCGGAGTCGATGGCGGCGCGCGCGGTCTTGCCGCTCTGGAACTCCTCGCGCATGCGCTCGTTGATGATCACGTTGGCGTCGACCGCCATGCCGACCGTGAGCAAAAGGCCGGCGATGCCGGGCAGGGACAGCGTGCCGTTGGCGAACGACAGGCTGGCGAGCACGAAGAAGATGTTGAGGAAGGCGCACAGCATCGCGATCAGGCCGCCCACCTTGTACATGACCACCATGAAGATGAAGACGAGCGCGGCGCCGACCGCGCTCGCGACCTTGGCCTCCTCGAGCGCGTCGCGGCCGAGGCTCGGGCCGACCGATCGTTCCTCCCGGAAGGTGACGGGCGCGGGCAGCGCGCCCGCCTTGAGCACCAGGGCGAGCTGGTTGGCGTCGCGCAGCATCTCGTCCCGGGTGCGCGAGCCGCCCATGGTGATCTGCGCGCTGCCGCCGGTGATGGGCTCGTTGATGACCGGCGCCGAGTCGACGATGTCCTCGAGCACGATGGCCATGCGCTTGCCGACGCTCTTGGTGGTCAGGTCGGCGAAGATCTGCTTGCCCGTCGCCGAGAACTCGAGCGTTACGTACGGCGTGGGTTGCTCGGGCGAGCCCATCGCCACCTGCGCGTTCACCAGGTCGTCGCCGGTCAGGTCGACGTCGGCCTTGAGCGTGTAGGTGCGCATCTTCTTGGCTTCGCCGACGCGCTCGTTCTCGTGGCCGTACTTCACCACCAGGTCGGTCGGCACCTTGCCGAGCAGGAAGGCGCGCATCTCCTTGAGGTTGTCCTCGGGGAACTCGAGGTAGATGTCGTTGCCGAGCGCGCCGTCCCTGCGCTGGAAGCTGCGCGACTCGAGCTTGGCCCACTCGGGCAGGCCCTCCACGCGCGTCAGGAAGTCGTTCTCGTCGTCGCACATCTGGAACTCGAGCTGCGCGGTGCGGCCGATCAGGCTCTTGGCCTCGTCGGGGTTGGTGTAGCCGGGGAGCTGGACCTGCACCTGGTCGTTGCCGCGCTTGGTGATCGACGGCTCGGTGACGTGCATCTTGTCGATGCGGTTGGTGATGGTTTTGATGGTCTGGTCGACGGCGTCGGTCTTGACCTTGTGCACCCAGTCGGGGTGGACGCGGTAGGTGATGGCCAGGCCGGCGCGGCCCACCTCGGCGAGGTCGCCGTAGTTCTCGGCGATGTCCTTGTCGTAGGTGGCGAGCGCCGCGTCGTCCTTGAAGGTGACGCGCAGGCGGTCGCCCTTGCCCTCGTCGAGCAGGTGCTCGACGCCGTCGGCCTCCACCTTCTTGTCCGCCAGCTCGTCCCTCATGCGGGAGGCGATGCGGCGCGCCTTGTCGGCGATCGCCTTGTCGAGGTCGACGCCGAGCACCATGTGCACGCCGCCTTGCAGGTCGAGGCCGGGCACGACGTGGCCGTCGGGCGCCCAGCTCGGCACGTGCTTGGCGAAGGCGCCCTTGTCGGCGCGAACCTCGGCGAGCGCGGCGTCGTCGAGCGTGAAGTAGATGACGGTGGGGTAGAGGAAATAGCCGCCGACCAGGATGGCCGCGATGACGAAGGCCAGGCGGATCGGCCAGGTGTTGGATTGCATGTCAGGCGCTCTTTTTCTCGGAATTGTCGTCGTCGGGGACGGCGGTGGGCGCGCCGCTCGGGGATCCCGTTGCGTCCTTCTTGCCGTCCTTGCCGTCATCCTTCTTCGGCTCGAGCTTCTTGGCGTCGGCCGGCGGGTTCACGAAGCGCGCCGCCGGGCCCATCACCGCCTGCTTGAGCACCTTGACGCGCGTCTTGTCGGCGATCTCGAGCACGATGGTGCGCTCGTCGACCTGCAGGATCTTGCCGACGAAGCCGCTGGTCAAGACCACCTCGTCACCCTTCTTGAGCGCACCCAGCAGGTTCTGCTGCTCGGCCTGGCGCTTACGCTCGGGCCGGATCATCAAGAAGTACATGATGACGAACATGCCGACGAGGAACGGCAGCATGCCGAGCAGGCCGGCGCCGCCGCCGCCTGCCTGTGCCACGAGGGACTGGACGGTCTCACCCATGGGCGCGGGTTAGCGGGGCAAGGGGCCGGGTGCAAGGGCCGAGCGCGGCGCTGCTCAGAGGCTGCGCTCGTCGAGACCGCGCGCCCAGCCGCGCCGCTCCTCGTCGGCGAAGGCGGCGAAGCGCCCCGCTTCCACGGCGGCGCGCGCCCGCGCCATCAGCGCGAGGTAGAAGCTGACGTTGTGCAGCGAGGCGAGTCGGAAGAACAACAGCTCGCGCGCGTTCCACAGGTGGCGCAGGTAGGCGCGCGAGAAGGTGCGGCAGGTGTAGCAGGCGCAGGCCTCGTCGAGCGGCCGGTCGTCGTCCGCGAAACGGGCCGCCTTGATGCTGAGCTTGCCCCTCGACGTGAACAGCGTGGCGTTGCGCGCGTTCCTGGTTGGCATCACGCAGTCGAACAGGTCGACGCCGCGCGCCACACCGTCGAGCAAATCCTCCGGCGTGCCCACGCCCATCAGGTAGCGCGGCTTGCCGGTCGGCAGTTGGCGGGTGGTGGTGGCGAGCGCGCGCAGCATGTCGTCCTTGCCCTCGCCCACCGACAGGCCGCCGACGGCCCAGCCGAACAGGTCGTGGCGCCCGGTCAGCTCGCGCGCGTGTTGCTCGCGCAGGTCGTCGTGGATGCCACCCTGCACGATGCCGAACAGGCGTGACGACGTGCGCGTCATGGCCGTCTCGGAGCGCGCGAGCCAGGCGCTGGTGCGCCGCATGGCGCGCACCACGACGTCACGCTCGGCGCCGCCCGGCGGACACTCGTCGAAGGCCATGATGACGTCGGCGCCGAGCGCCATCTGCACGTGCATCGAGTGCTCGGCGGTCATGCGGTGGCTGGAGCCGTCAAGGTGCGAGCGGAAGGTGACGCCGTCGTCGTCGATGCGCGCGAGCGGCTTGCCATCCCCGCGCTCGCCCTGCGACAGCGAGAACACCTGGAAGCCGCCCGAGTCGGTCAGGATGGGGCCATCCCAGGCCATGAACCGATGCAGCCCGCCCCGCGCGGCGACGGCGTCGGCGCCAGGGCGCAGCATCAGGTGGTAGGTGTTGCCGAGCAGGATGCGCGTGCCGGCGGCAGCGAGGTCGTCGGGCCCGAGCGCCTTGACGCTGCCGGCGGTACCGACGGGCATGAACATCGGCGTCTCGACGACCCCGTGCGGCGTGGTCAGGCGACCTCGCCGCGGCGCGCTCGGATCCGGCTGGTCGACCAGCAGCGAGAACGAGAAGGTGTCGCTCACCGCACCACCTCGAGGAAGCAGGCGTCACCGTAGCTGTAGAAGCGGTAGCTCGCTTCGATGGCCGCGGCATAGGCGGCCGCCATGCGCGCTCGGCCGGCCACCGCGCACACGAGCGCGAACAAGGTAGAGCCGGGCAGGTGGAAGTTGGTCACGAGCGCGTCGACCACGCGCGGCGACGCCGGTGGGCGCAGGAACAAGCGGGTCAGGCCGGCGCCCGCCCGCACCTCGCCGCTGTCTCCAGCGCTGGCCTCGAGCGCGCGCAGGCTGGTGGTGCCGACCGCGATCACGCGCCGGCCGGCGCGCTTGGTATCGGCGACGAGCCGCGCGGTCTCCTCGGACACGGACCACGGCTCCGCGTGCATGCGGTGCGCGCTCAGCCGCTCGCCGCGCATCGGCAAGAAGGTGCCGGGCCCGACGTGCAGCGTCACCCTCGCGGTCTTGACGCCGCGCGCCTCGAGCGCGCCGAGCAGCGCGGCGTCGAAGTGCAGGCCCGCCGTCGGCGCCGCCGAGCTCCCCGCCTTCGCCTCGTCGGCGAACACGGTCTGGTAGCGGGTGACGTCGCCCTCGTCGTCGTCGCGCCCGATATACGGCGGTAGCGGCACGTGACCGTAGGCGCGCGCGAAGCCGAGCGGATCGCCCTCGAAGCGCACCACGAAGGCGCCGGGCTCGTCGTCGACAGGCCCCTGCACGGTCGCGAAGAACGCGTCGAGCGAGTGCACAGCACCGGTGCCGAACACCAGCCGCGTGCCGGGCCGCGGCCCCTTCGATGCGTTCAGCAGGCACACCCAGGTCGATCGCTCGCCGTGCTCGCGCACCAGCAGCAGCTCGACCCTGCCGCCGGTGCCGGCCTTCTCGCCGTACAGACGCGCGGGCACCACGCTGGTGTCGTTGACCACCACCAGGTCGCCGGCATCGAGCAACGAGGGAAGATCCCGGACCGTGCGGTGCTCGGGCGCCGGCGCTGCGGCGCGCAGCACCAGCATGCGCGAGGCGCTGCGCTCGGCCAGCGGCCGTTGCGCGATCAGGCGCTCGGGCAGCTCGAAGCGGTAGCTCGCGACCAGATCGTCGTCGTCGATCGCCTTGTCGGTCACGCGGCCTTGCTGTCCGCGCCCTTGCTCTGCGCACCCTCGGCGCCGGGCGCGTACATCTCCTCGATCAGATCGGAGAAGCGCTTGGCGACCTCCTTGCGCTTGACCTTGAAGGAGGCGGTCAACAGCCCGTTGTCGACGGAGAAGGGCACGCCGACCACGCGGAAGTACTTGATCGACTCGAAGGAGGCGAGCTCGCGATTGACCTCGTCGAGGCTCTTTTGCAGCGCCGCCAGCAGCGCGGGGTGCTTGTGATCGGGCGGGTTGCCGGTGCGCGTGGCCCAGGCCTTGACGCCGTCCTCGTCGAGCACGAGCAGCGCCGTGCAGTACTTGCGGTTGTCGCCGATGACCACCGCCTCGTTCACCATGGGCATGGCCTTCAACATGCCTTCGATCTTGATGGGGGCGATGTATTTGCCGCCCGACGTCTTCAGCAGATCCTTCTTCCTATCGGTGATGCGCAGGTTGCCCTCGCCATCGAACTCGCCGATGTCGCCGGTGTGAAACCAGCCCTCGGCGTCGAACGCGTCGGCGTTGGCATCGGGGCGGTTCAGGTAGCCCTGCGTGACGTTCGGCCCCTTGGCCAGGATCTCGCCGTCGGCCGCGATCTTGATGACGACGTTCTTCACCGGCGTGCCGACCGTCTGCAGCTTCCAGCGGTCGAGGCGGTTGGCGGTGAGGATGGGGCAGGTCTCGGTCAGGCCGTAGCCCTCGATCAACGTGATGCCGATGGCGAAGAAGAACTCGTGGATGGCAGGCGCCAGCGGCGCCGAGCCGGTCGCGGCGCTCTCGAGGCGGTCGAAGCCGAGGCGCGCGCGGATCTTGCGGAACACCAGGCGCTCGGCGAGGCGGTGCTGCAGGCCGAGCAGCAACGGCAGGCGCTTGCCTCGACGTCGGTACGGGATGCTGGCGCGGCCCACCGAGATCGCCCAGTTGAACAGCCGCTGCCGTGACGGCGGCGCGCTCGCGACGCCGGCCATGATGCGCCCGTAGATCTTCTCGTAGACGCGCGGCGCCGCCGGGAAGATGCCCGGCCGGCTCTTGGCGAGGTCCTCGGCGAGCGTGGCCACGCCCGAGAGCACGGCCGGGCCGCCGTTGTAGGCGCAGGAGAGCTCGACCAGTCGCCCGAAGGAGTGCGCGAGTGGCAGGAACAGCATGCTGCCGTGCGCGCGCGACGCTTCGGTGAACAGGCCGAGCTCGGCGGTGACCTCGAGGATCGCGAGCCAGTTGCCGTGCGTTTGGATGACGCCCTTGGGCGCGCCCGTCGTGCCCGAGGTGTAGGCGTAGGTGGCGACGACGTCGCGCGTGATGCCCGCCAGGCGGCGCGCCCGTTCACCCGCCGTGTCCTCGAGCTTGGCGCGGCCGCGCGCTTCCAGGTCGGCCAGGCTCTCCCAGTCGGTGGCCGGCGCGACGCCGGTCGGGTTGATGACGACGAAGTGGCGCAGCGGCAGTGCGGGGTAGCCCTTGTCGAGGAAGGTGAAGCCGCCCTTGCAGGCGCGCAGCTTGTCGAGCTGCTTGCCGTCGTCGACGATGACCACCTCGACCTTGGCGTCCTGGCAGATGAAGCCGACCTCGGAGGAGAGCAGCGAGGGGTAGATGGGCACCACCAGCACGTCGAGCGACAGCGTGGCGTAGTCGCACAGGATCCACTCGAGGCCGGTCTCGCCGAGGATGCTGAGCGCCGAGCGCGCAGGCAGGCCGCCGGGGATGGTGAGCAGGCCGGCCGCGATGGCCTCGACGCGCGCGCCCGCGTCTTTGTAGCTGACGTCCTGGTACTCGCCTTCGCGCTTGACCCGGAAGGCGGCGACGTCCGGCAGGCTCTTGGCGCGCGCGAGGAACATGCCGCCCAGGCTGACGTCAGGCGCGGCGGGTTGGTTCGATGGGGTCATGGCGCGCGTCTAGTGCCACTAGCGCCAAGTTCGTAGGGGGGGCGTCGACGGCGACCGTCTCACGCTTGAGGCCGCCGCCCCGCGGCCGCTACCCTGTAGTCCGAGGGGTTCACGAGCCCCCAAGTCGCCCGGTAGTCGTGGAGGCTTCGCCTCCGACGGGCGGCGAACGCGTCCGGCTCCTCGGCGGGGCCGCCCGGCAACGGGGTTCGATGCGTCGAGGAACGGCACCTCACACCCGAGATGCCCGCCGAGAAAAGGAGGTGGTCCAGCTTGTCAAACCCTACGTCTCGTGAGGTGGCGGCGACCTGACCACCCACGCCGCGGCGCTCGGGTTCGCCCTGCGCCGTGATCCGTGGGGACATCGCCCCCTTGCGGCGGGAGGTCGAAGCCTCCGCCACCGTCCCCGGCCGCTCCGCCGTGATGGCGCTGCTGCCGGGGATTTCTTTTGCTCGTCGCTGTGGGCTACCGCTCGCGCCCATGACCGACGAGCCCCACTCCGCGCTCTACCTGACCGATGCCCGCGATCTGTGGTGGAACGCGGACTTCCTGGCGCTGCTGGCGCGTCGCGCCGACTTCACGTCGGTGCGGCATGCGCTCGACGTCGGCGCCGGGCAGGGGCATTGGACGCGCACGGTCGCGCGCCTGCTGCCGAAAGGCGCGTCCATCGTCGGCGTCGAGCGCGAGCCGCGCTGGGTGGAGCTCGCCGCGCGCGCACCGGCCGTCGACGGTGTGCCCGTCAGCTACCAGGTGGGCGGCGCCGAGCGCATGCCGTTCGCCGACGCGTCGTTCGACCTGGTCACCTGCCAGACGCTCTTGATCCACGTGGCCGACCCGCGCGCCGTGGTCGCCGAGATGACGCGCGTGCTGCGGCCCGGCGGGCGGCTGCTCTTGTGCGAGCCCAACAACATCGCCGCGTCCGTGTCGCGTCTGGTGACCTCTCCCAGCGTCGACGTCGACGACCTGGTAGCCGCGCTCACCATGCAGGCACGCTGTGAGCGGGGCAAGGCAGCGCTTGGGCGTGGCTTCGACTCGGCCGGCGAGACGCTCGTCTCTTTGCTCGACCCGGCGCTGGTCGACGACGTGCAGGTCTGGCTCAACGACCGCTGCACCGTGTACGCGCCGGGCACCGATCGCGGCTCGCGCACCGAGCTGGCCGACGACAGGCGCTTGATCGAGGTGGGCCCGCTCGGCTGGTCGCTCGACGATACGCGCAGGTACTTCGTAGCCGGCGGGGGCGACGAGGCGGCGTTCGACGGGCTGTGCGCGCGCGTGTGGCGCATCGCGCGGGCGCGGCTCGACGGGCTCGTCAGCGGTCGCGCGTCGCAGAACGAGGGCGGGCTGTTCTACGTGTTGTGCGCGCGCCGGCGGGCGTGATCCCTCAGTGGCTCGTGCCCTCGGAGAACTTGATCTTGTTGAACACGTTGTACTTGCCGGACGGCTTCTTCATCGGCAGCCGCTTGAGCTCCTTGAGCGTCGCCGCGTCGTAGACCACGAGCGCACCGTCGTCCTCCCAGATGGACAACAGCACCTTGGAGCCGTCCTTCGTGAACTCGGTGTGCGCAGCGGTCTTGCCCGGCGCCGGTTGCAGCGTGGCGACGATCTCGAGCGTCGCCTTGTCGATGACGTGCACCTTGTCCTTGTCGGGGCCGAAGAACACGTCGGCGAAGGCGTAGCGTGAGCGCTCGTGGCTGCGCAAAAAGAACCCGGGCCCGAGCGTCTTGATGCGCCCAACCTCGGTCCAGGTGGCGGTGTCGAGCACCGAGATGACGCCCTCCTTGAGGTTGGGCGTGGCCATCACGCGCGCGCCGTTCCTGTCCCACGCGATGCCCGCGCCGAGGTGCGGCATGCCGGCGAGCGGCACCTTGGCGACCGTGCGGCCGACCACCAGGTTGACGACGTGGCCGCCGTCCGACGAGCGCGAGGCGCCGAGCAGGTTGTCGTACTTGGCGTCGAAGAAGAAATCGTCGAGCACGGCGTCGACCCCGATGCGGCGCACCGGGAAGCGCTCCCTGGGCGCGTCGCCGAGCTCGCCCGAGTCGCGGCGGTAGTCGTGCACCAGGCCCTCGACCGGGGCGCGCTCGTCTTCGCCCCAGGGCAGCTCCCAGATCTCGGGCACATCCTTGAGCGCGGCCACGAAGCTGCTCCGCGGCGGCGCCGCGTAGACGGCGCTGACGCGCGAGGGTGTGCCGTCCTTGCCCGCGACGTCGATGACCTTGAGCGGCTCGAGCGTTGCGGCGTCGAGCGCCACCAGCGTTCTCGGCAGCGCGTTGGCCGCCATGATGACCTTGCCGTCCGACGACACCGCGATGTTTCTGGTGTTGATGCCGACGCGCACCTCGAGCAGCGGCTTGAGCCCCCACACGTCGTAGCGCGTGATCCAGCCATCGCGCGTCACCCACCAGGCGAAGCGGCCGTCGGGCGAGTACTTGATGCCGCCGTGCAGCGCGGCGCGCGTCTTCTGACGCACCAGCGGCTCGAGCTTGTCGCCGTCGAGCACGGTGACGTGGTGGTCACCGAGCTCGACGACGAAGAAGAGGTTGAGCGGGTCGGCTGCGAATACCGGCTTGGGCGCGGGCGCGGCGGCCGCGTCGGGCGGCACGGCGCGGCTCTTCTTCACGTCGTCGATGGTGAAGCTCGGCGCCACCGGCAGCGGCGTCAGGATCAGGCGCACCAGCGCTTCGGCCTGCTGGCGCGACAGGCGATCCTTGAACGCGGCCATCTGCGTCGCCGGGCGACCGTCGAGGATGCTGGTGACGAGCTGCGCCGGCTTGGCGCGCTCGAACTGCTCCGGGATGAGCGCGGGCCCGGTGACGCCGAGTCGGCCTTCGCCGTGGCACGCTGCGCAGTGGGTGCGATAGAGCGTGAGCGTGGCGTGGTCGACGGGCCCGGGCGTTGCCGACGCGGCCGCGCTCGCCTGGCGCGGGGCCGTGGTCCCGGCGGCGGAGAGCAGCAGTCCGACCAGCGCGACGACGTGCGGCATGCGCTCCTCAGAAGCCCGGTCGCGCCGCGCGCGACGTGAAGAAGATGCCCGACGGCTTGTCGGCCGGCAGCGCGCGCAGCTTCTCGAAGGTGCGCGTGCTGTAGACCTCCACGCGATCCTCGTCGCGCACGCTCAGCCACACCGCGTCGCCGCGCGGCGTGAACTCCAGGTGCAGCACACCCTTGCCGGGCTTGAGGGTGCGCACCACCTCCAGTGTGTCGATGTCGATCACCTGCACGGTGTCGTTGTCGGGCAGCGCGTAGTTGACCCACACCTGCCGGCCGGCGGGGTTGGCCACCGCGAACACCGGCTGCCCGTGCACCGGGATGCGCTTCACCACCTGCCAACCGTCGACCCGCACCGCCCAGACCTCGTGGCGGCCGACTCCGGGCACGAACAGCAGCCCCGATGAGGTCGCCCAGCCCTCGAGGTGCGGCATCTTGTAGACCGGCAGCTTCTCCTCGCCGTGGCCCCAGTCGGGCAGCACCTTGCGCGCGCCGCCTTCCGGGTGCCACAGGTCGATGACCGCCACGCCGTCCTCGCCGAACAGGCCCGCGACGTAGAAGCGGCCATCGCCGGTGACCAGGCCGTCGTAGGGCTCTTTGCCGGCGGCGGTGAACTTCTGCAGCGCGGGCGTGGGGCCCGACACGTCTGCCACCCAGACCTGGCCTGCTTCGAACAGCGAGAAGGCGAAGCGCTGCCCCGGCAGGTCGACCAGGCCGACCACTTTGGATGCCTTGCCGTCGTCGTCGAGCGCGGGGATGTCCGCGACCAGGGAGAGGTCGGTCGCGCGAAAGACCTTGATGCCGCCCGGCTCGTAGTTGGAGACCGCGACCAAGGAGCCATCCTGCGAGACGGCGCCGCCGATCGAATTGCCCGCCTGCACGACGCGCCCGACCACGCGCCCTTCGAGCAGATCGACCTTGGTGAGCCCGCCGTCGCGGCCGAACACGAAGCCGTAGCGGCCGTCGCGCGAGAACACCACCGAGGCGTGCGACAGATCGCCGAGGCCCTCGACGGTCGACAGCGTGGTCATGCCGCTGTGCTCGACCACCTGCACGCGCCCGACGGCACGCTCGACGATGAGTCCGAGATCGCCGGTGCCGCGTGGCACCGAGGGGGTTGATGGTGACGCCGTCACGCACGCCGCGCACGCCAACAGCGTCGCCGAGAGCGCGTGGCCGATTCGGTTCACTCGAACGCCCCTTGGCGCAGGCCGGCCGCGATCCAGCGGGCCTCCTCGGGTGTGACGATGCCGAGCCATGGCGGCATGGCGGTGCCGGGCACGCCGCCCAGGATGAGCGCGGACAAGGTCTCGGTAGGCAGCGCGGCCATGCGCTCGCGCAACAGCGGCTTGCCGAGACCGCCCTTGAGCGTGAGTCCGTGGCAGGAGCCGCAGTCGTGCTTGACCATCATGGTCAGCTCGGCCTGGCGCTTGGGGCTGATGACGCTCGACTCGGGCGCATCGACCGCGATGCGCGTGACGGCCATCGGCGCCGCGCATGCGGCGGCGACCAGCATCGATCCGACCAGCATCAATCCGATCAGCAGCGATCGCATGCCACCCGCCTCCACCCGCGAAACACAGCAGCGAGGCGAGGCCTTCGCAATGGCCTCGCCTCGCCGCTCTTCCCCCACTCAGTAGATGTCGTGCTGCGTGTTGTAGACGTTGAACTTGCCGGTCGGCGTGATCAGGCGTGGGTCCTTGATGACCGCCTTGAGCTTGCGCGTCTTGTCGTCGACGACCACCAGCGCCGACTTCTGGTCCTTGCCGTTCCACACCGAGAACCAGACCTCGGAGCCGTCCTTCGAGTACTCGGGCTGCACCACGCGCTTCACGCCGTCCCCGAGCGCGGCCCACTCGGCGATCGGCAACTGCTCGAACGGCTTGTCGAGGTTGTTGATGTCGAACACCGCGATGTTCTGGCTCGCCTTGGTGTCGGGGTTGAGCGGCGTGTCGACCCACAGGTTGGTCGACTTCGGGTGCGTCTTGACGAACAGCGAACCGCCTCCTGCGCCCTTCAGCGTACGCACCACGCTCCACGCGTCCTTCTTGCCGGTGTCGGTGGAGATGAGCGAGATGGTGTTGTCGCCGAGGTGGGGCGTGGCCCACACCTTGCCGAACTTGGGATCGACGAAGTTCGCGCCACGGCCCGGGTGCGGGATGGCGCCGACGTCGACCAGCTTGACCAGCTTGGCGGTCTTCGAGTCGATGACCGCCACCTTGTTCGACTTGTTGGCCGCCGACAGGAAGTAGCGGTGCGACACGTCCCAGCCACCGTCGTGCAGGAACTGCGCGGTCTCGATGGTGGTGATCTTCATGTTGCTCAGGTCGGTGTAGTCCACCATCAAGACTTTGCCGGTCTCCTTGACGTTGACGATGAACTCGGGGCGCTCGTGCGACGCCACGATAGCGGCGACGCGCGGCTCCGGGTGGTACTCCTGCGTGCCGACGGTGACGCCGCGCGTGCTCTCGATCTTGAGCGGCTCGAGCGTGTCGCCCTTCATGACGACGAACTGCGGCGGCCAGTAGCTGCCGGCGATGGCGTAGGTGTCCTCGTAGCCCTTGTACTTGGAGGTCTCGACCGAGCGGGCCTCGAGGCCGACCTTGATCTCGGCGACCGTGTCCGGGACCTTCATCCACAGATCGATCAGGTTGATCTTGGCGTCACGGCCGATGACGAACAGGTAGCGCCCCGAGCTCGAGAAGCGCGAGATGTGCACCGCGTAGCCGGTCTTGATGACGTTGATGATGCCCTTGGTGTCACCGTCGACGAGCGCGATCTGCCCTGAGTCGCGCAGCGTCACCGAGAACACGTTGTCGAGGTTGTAGGCGTTCTCCTTCTTCTTCGGCCGGTCCTCGGGCTTGATGAGCACGTTCCAGGTGCCCTTCATCTCCTTCATGCCCCACTCGGGCGGCTGCGGCGGCTCGACCATCAGGTAGCGCGACATCAGGTCGATCTGTGCGTCGGTCAGCTCGCCCGACGTGCCCCAGTTCGGCATGCCCGCCGGCGAGCCGAACTTGATGAAGTTCTTCAGGTAGTCCTTGCCGACCTTGGTGGTGATGTCGGTGGTGAGTGGCTTGCCGGTGGCGCCCTTGCGCAAGACGCCATGACAGCCCGCGCAGCGCTCGAAGAAGATCTTCTTGCCTTCGTCCATCTCCTTGGCGCTGAGCGTGACGCCGCTGCCCGCCGGGCCCTTGAAGGCCGGGTCGATGCCCGACGGCGCGCCCTCGTAGCGCTTCTCGGTCTCGGTGACCGTCTTCTCCTTGGGCGTGACCGCCTTCACTGGCCTCTGCGCGGCGAAGTAGGCGGCCAAGTTGTCGATGTCGGCGTCGGTCAAGGTCGCCGCCATCGGCCCCATCACCGGATCCTTGCGCTCGCCAGAGCGCAGCGCCTTCATCTGCTTGACCAGGTAGTCCGCCTTTTGCCCGGCGAGCGAGGGGTACAGCGGCATGATGCTGTTGCCCTTCTCGCCATGGCAGGCCTGGCACAGGGTCGCCTTGGCCTCACCTGCTTTGACGTCGCCGCCCGCCAGCGATGACACACTGAAGAGAATGGTCGCTCCTGCGACCGCGCAGAGAATCGCCAACCGTTTCATGGTCCAAGCCTCCTGGATGTCACGCCGCTTGCTAGAAGCGTGCGCGAACGGATGGTGCCGAAGCGCGCGGCCCACGCGATACCACCGAGAGGAGCCGCACGGGTGGCTCGACAGGTTGTGTGGGAACGCGCGAACCGCTGCTGGAGGAGACACAGATGGCAAAACGCCGCATGGTCTATCTGGTTGGAGCCGGCCCCGGCGACCCGGAGCTGCTCACCGTCAAGGCCGCGCGCGTGCTCGCCGAGGCCGACGTCGTCCTCTACGACTCGCTGGTGTGCGCCGAGCTCTTGGCCCTCGCGCCGCCGCGGGCGGAGTTGGTGTACGTCGGCAAGGAAGCGGGCAAGCCCTGCCCGAGCCAAGAGGAGATCAACGCGCGCATTCTTGCCGCAGCCCTGCGGCAAAACGCCGTCGTGCGCCTCAAGGGCGGCGACCCGTTCGTGTTCGGACGCGGCGGCGAGGAGGCGCTGTTCCTGCGGGAGCGCGGCATCCCCTTCGAAATCGTCCCTGGCGTCTCCTCGAGCATCGCCGCGGCCGCCTACGCCGGCATCCCGGTCACGCACCGCAACGTCGCGTGCTCCTTCGCCGTCGTCACCGGGCACGAGGCGAGCGGCAAGCTGCAGACGCAGGTCGACTGGGCGAGCCTGCGCGGCGTCGGCACCGTGGTGGTGTTGATGGGCGTGCAGCGACGCGCCGAGATTGCGGCCGAGCTGATCGCCGCCGGGCGTCGCGTCGACGAACCGGTCGCCTTCGTCGAGAACGGCACCACGCCCGCGCAACGGACCGTGCGCTCGACGCTGCGCGAAGTCGCCGAGGCGCCGCCCGAAGTCGCGTCGCCCGCGGTCATGGTGGTCGGCGACGTCGTCGACCTGGCGGATCGACTGGCGTGGTTCAACCCCGAGGAGGCGGCGCGAGCTCCGGCAGCGGCTCACGCCGAGACCACGCCTCCACCAGCGCGAGCGAAGCTTGTGCCGCCAGGTGAGGAGCGTCGCGATGCCCCGCCGCATCAGCAGCCGTCCGGAACGCGTGCGCCCGTCGCACCACATCGGCGAGACCCGGCGGCAGCGTCCGCTGCAACCAGGCTCTGAGGCCGGCGGCCACGCCCGGTGCCTTGCCTGCCGTCGACACGCCGAAGGTGGCGTCGCCCTCGACCACGAGCGCGGGGAAGGTGAAAGTGCACCAGCGCGGGCTGTCGACCGCGTTCACCGGCACCTTGCGCTCGACGCACGCGCGGTGCACCTCTTCTTGCAGCGCGAGGTCGTCGGCGGCCACGATCACCAGGTCGGCGTGCTCGAGGTCGGCGGGCTGATAGGTGCGGCGCGCGAGCGTCAGCTTGCCGTCGCCGGCCCAGGCCTCGACCTCGGCGGTGGCGACGGGCGCCACCACGTCGATGCGCGGCCCGAACAGCAGCAGCTTCTCGATCTTGCGTGCAGCAACGCGGCCGGCGCCGATGACGAGCACGCGCTTGCCTTCGAGGGAGATGAACAGGGGGAAGCTCGGCATGTCGGTTGCACCCTCGGTGCGACCCTCTACATTGGCGCGGAGCGCAGGTCGATTGCGGTTCGTCGCAACCCGTCGCCATGAGTGGCCCGTCATCGTGAGAGGACAGCGCAGCATGACCGAGCCCATCGCCACGCCGACCGAGGAGGAGCTGGTGGTGCTTGATGCATTGCAGCGCGACCTGCCGCTGGTCGAGCGGCCGTTCGCCGCCGCTGCCGAGGCGCTCGGCACCAGCGAAGCCGAGGTGCTGGCCGTGCTGCGTCGCGCGTTGCAGGCAGGGTGGCTGGTGCGCGTCGGGCCGGTCTTTCGACCGGGACGCCTCGGGCTGAGCACGCTCGCCGCCATGGCGGTGCCGGTACCGAGGCTCGAGGAGGTGGCGGCGCTGGTGTCGTCGTACGACGAGGTCAACCACAACTACCAACGCGCGCACCCGACCTGGAACCTATGGTTCGTCGTCACCGCGGCGGATGAGCCGCGGCTGCTTGCGGTGCTGGCGGACATCGCGCGGCGAAGCGCGCTCGAGGTGCTCGACCTGCGCATGGTGCGCGAGCATCACATCGATCTCGCGTTCCCATTGGTGGAGCGCGAGCCGAGTGGGCTCCCCCGGCCTCGGGGGAGCGGCCCAACGCCATCCGTGCCACGGGGAGGGGGCGTCACCGCCCCTCAAGGAGGGAGCCTCGTCGCGGACAAGCGCGTGGTGGCCGCACTGCAAGACGGCATCCCGCTGGTGGAGCGCCCGTTCGCGGAGCTGGCGCGCCGGCTCGAGATCGACGAGGCCGAGCCGTTGACGACGACGCGCGCGCTGCTCGCATGCGGCGACGTGCGCCGCTTCGGCGCGGTGCTCGCGCACCGCCGGCTCGGCTTCACGCACAACGCCATGTGCGTCTTTGCCGTCGAGGGCGCCGCCGCCGACGTCGCGGGCGAGCGGCTCGCCGAGCTGCCGTTCGTCACGCTCTGCTACCAGCGCCGTGCCGCGCCGCCGCGCTGGCCCTACACGCTGTACTGCATGATCCACGGCAGGCACGAGCACGAGGTGCGCGCGCAAGCGGAGCAGGCAGCGCGCGTCGCCGGCCTCGCGGACGCGCCGCGCGAGGTGCTCATAAGCACGCGCTGCTTCAAGCAGCGCGGCGCGCACTACCGTCCGCCGCCAGGTCGAGCCGCCGCGCGCGCGCGCGCGATCGATGGCGTCGACGACATCGATCGTCGCCTGATCGAGCTGTTGCAGGAGGGCATCCCCGTCGAGGATCACCCGTACGCGGCGGTGGCCCGCGCCGTCGGCGTCGATGAGCACGAGGTGGTGAAGCGCGTCGGCGCGCTGCTCGCGCGCCGTGTGCTGACGCGCTTCGGCCCGCTCTACGACGTCGAGCGCTTCGGCGGCCACTTCACGCTGGTCGCCATGCAGGTGCCGCCGGCGCGCTTCGACGACGTGGTGGCGCTGATCAACGACTACCCCGAGGTGGCCCACAACTACGCGCGCGAGCACGCCTTCAACGTGTGGTTCGTGCTCGCCACCGAGACGCCGGCGCGCGCGCAGCAGGTGCTGCGCGACATCGAGGCGAAGACGGGGCTGGCGACGCTCGACTTGCCGCGCGAACGCACCTTCCACCTGGGCCTCAAGCTGGCGATGTGAGGGAGTCGTCGATGAAGACCGCACAGCACTCGCTCGACGACACCGACCGGCGGCTGATCGCCGCCACCCAGGAGGGGCTGCCGCTCGACGTCGATCCCTGGGGTGCGCTCGCCCGTCGGCTTGGGCTCGAGCGCGCGCAGGTGCTCGCCCGCATGCGCGCCCTGCACGTGAGCGGAGTGATCCGCCGCATCGCCGCGGTGCCGAACCACTACCGGGTCGGCGTCACCGCCAACGGCATGACCGTCTGGGACGTCGACGACGCGCGCGTCGACGAGCTGGGTCTGGCGGTAGGCGCGCTCGACTTCGTCAGCCACTGCTACCGGCGGCCGCGCCGGCCGGGCGTGTGGCGCTACAACTTGTTCGCCATGGTGCACGGCGCCACGCGTGACGAGGCGCTCGAGAAAGCGGAACGCATCGCCGCGCTGCTCGGCAACGCCGCGCGCGACCACCAGATCCTGTTCAGCACGCGCATCTTGAAGAAGACCGGCTTTCGACTAGCGGGAGGCTGATCATGTTCCGCATCCACCACTTCGTGCGCGAGGCGCTGCAGCCGGGGCCGGTGCCGCCACGCCGGGACCTGCCCGGCCCCGTCGTCATCTGGAACCTGATCCGGCGCTGCAACCTCGCGTGTCGGCACTGCTACACGAACTCCTACGACAAGGACTTTCCCGGGGAGCTGACCACTACGCAGGTCTTTCAAGGGCTCGCAGACTTGAAGGCCGCCGGCGTGCGCGTGCTCATGCTTTCGGGCGGCGAGCCGCTGCTGCGGCCCGATCTGTTCGAGATCGCGGCGCGCGCCAAGGAGCTCGGCTTCTATACCGGGCTGTCGAGCAACGGCACGCGCATCGGCGCGCACAACATCGAGGCCATCGCGGCGGTCGGCTTCGACTACCTCGGCGTCAGCCTCGACGGCCTTGGCGCCACCAA
Organism: Deltaproteobacteria bacterium; assembly: GCA_016177705.1. Lineage (GTDB taxonomy): Bacteria > Myxococcota > UBA727 > UBA727 > VGSZ01 > JACOUT01. Next base: position 32,140 of record JACOUT010000020.1, on the reverse strand, counting down.
CGACGAGTTCCGCCGCACCGCCGGCGCCTTCGAGGCCGCGCTCGCCGGCCTGCGCCTGGCGCGCGACCACGGCATCAAGGTCGGCGTGCGCACCTGCCTGACGCAGCAGACCGCCCACGACCTGCCGGCGATGCTGCGCTTCCTCGAGACCGAGGGCATCGACAAGTTCTACCTGTCGCACCTCAACTACACCGGGCGCGGCTACATCAACCGCGGCGTCGACGCGCACGGCGAGATGACGCGCGCCGCGCTCGAGCTGTTGTTCGAGGAAGCGCGGCGCTGCCTCGAGCAGGGCGTGGAACGGGAGTTCGTCACCGGCAACAACGACGCCGACGGTGTTTACCTGCTTCGCTGGGTGGAGCGGCACCTGCCGGAGCGCGCCGCGCACGTGCGTGCCTGTTTGGCCGCTTGGGGCGGCAACGCCACCGGCGTCAACATCGCCAACATCGACGCCACCGGCGACGTCCATCCCGACTCGTTCTTCCAGAGCTACACGCTCGGCAACATCCTGCGGCGGCCCTTCAAGGACATCTGGAGCGACGTGAGCGACCCGTTCTTGCGAGGGCTGAAGCAGCGGCCGCGGCCGGTATCGGGGCGATGCGGCGCTTGTTCCCACCTCGACGTCTGCAACGGCAACACGCGCGTACGCGCCTTCATGCTGTCCAAGGACTTCTGGGCGGAAGACCCCGGCTGCTACCTCTCCGACGAGGAGCTGGGTGTGTCGCCGACGAACGACAACGCCAGGCAAGGATAACGCGCTCAGTCGTTGGGCGCGCCGTTCGCTATCCAAGCCTCGACGCGCGCGAGATCCTCGGCGCCAAGCTCGGAGCCGACGGGCATCTGACCGGTGCTTCCCACCGGGCCTTGCAGCACGTGGAACAGCAAGCTGGCGTCGGGGTCGCCGGGCGCGACGCGCATCATCGCTGCGTCTTCGGTGCTCGGCACCTCCACCAAGGCCGCGAAGGGATCCTCCACGAGCTCGAGGCCGGCAGCCGCGCCGGCACCGCCGTGACAGCCGGTGAAGCCGCAGCGCGGTTCGAAGATGTCGCTACGCAGCGACGACAGCGTCGCCTGCTCCGGCGGCACCCCAAGCGGACACGCCGCCGAGCCCAGCGCGATGAACGCAAGGAACATCCGGCGATTCACTCCTCCTCCCCTTCGCGTCGGCAGTTTTGCGTTCCCCGAGGCACGCGCAAGTGGGCCCGCGATCAGCGGGCAGCGCCGAGCGCATTCCCTCGGCTCACGTGCGCGAACGCCACCTACCGAACGCGCGTGCGCTGCGAACCGTCGCGTCCGGTGGATGGATTGGCCGCGGCGCCGGTGGGCACGAAGAGTGCTCTGCGGGGCGCGACCGTGACCAACCACACGGCCTCGGAGGACACCATGTACATGATTACCCGCACCGCCACGCTCAAGAACCTCTCATTCCTGCCCAAGGCCATCGGCTGGGGCAAGGAGATCTCCGGCTACATCAACAAGACCTACCCGGGCTTCGACGTCAAGGTCGGCGTCGAGATGTTCGGCCAGGCGCGCCTGCACTGGAGCTACACTGCGCCGACGCTCGAGAAGCTCGAGGCGGTCAACGCCAAGCTCATCCAGGACCAGAAGTACTTCGCGATGATCGACAGCGTGAAGGAGCTGTGGGTCGACGGCTCCGTCAAGGACACCATCGTGATGGTGGTGCCGTAGTACTCAGGGGCAACCTGGGGGAACGGTCACGCCGGCGCCGTCGACCGGCGTGATGCGCGCGCGCGCGTCGTCGGCATCGATGTAGCCGACGCCGCGCCGCCAGCGGCCGGCGGCTTCCTCCGCGGCGAGGAAGCCGCGCAGCGCCGCCTGTTCGGTACCGCCCGGGATGGCGGTGACGGTGAGGTGCGCTTCGCCCGGGAACCAGCCGTCGCCGCCGTTGGCCAGGTACTCGAGCGTGGCGACGGCGATCTTGGCGTCGGGCGTCGATACTTTGCCGTCCTTGGCGAGCACGATGGGGGCGCCCCCGATCGGCGTGATCACCAGATCGCGCACGCGCGCTCCCTGGCAGCGCACGGCCGTGACCTTGCCGCCGTCGAGCACGTGCGTCTGCTCGGGCGCGTCGGTGGTGTAGCGCAGCAGCACGCCGGCCGACGCTTGCGGGAAGTGCCCCTTGCCCGAGCCCGCGCCACGCAGCGCGCTCTCGAGCGTGCGCACCAGCGCGCCGTGCGTGGTGTCGACGACGACCAGCGGTCCGTCGAAGCGCAGCGCGGCCTGCACGTCGATCAGGCGGATGGGTCCGCCGCGCTTGACCCAGGTGCTCGGGTCGAGGCGGCCGATGGGCGCGCGGATGCCGCCGCCGTTGCGCAGCGCCGCCAACACGTCGGGGCGCGCGGCCCGGGCGGCCCAGAGGATCGAGTCCGCCGACAGGTCGCCGAGGTTGGTCTGGCGGTTGCGCACCTCCTCGCGCGTGCCTTCGAGCCAGACGTCGCTCTCGGCCACGGTGGCGAGCAGCGGCGCGAGCGCGTCGACCACGCGCGCCTGGAACGCCAGCGCCGCGCCGTCGGCGGTGGTCGACAGCTCGAGCAGGCTGAGCTCGTCGACCGGCCAAGGACGGCTCGCCTCGGCGTCGACCGACACGAGCACGCCGTCCTCGTCGAAGCCGACGCTCAGGTTGCCGACGTAGCGCAGGTCGCCGGCGCCGGCCACGAGCAGCACCGGCTTGCCGTCGGCGCCGACGCGCGCCGCCGGGTAGCACGGCTCGCCGAGCGCAACGCAGGCGCGATCGACGACGTCACCCGGCAGCAGGCGGTGCCGCTCGGCCGCCAGGCGGTTCTCGCCGCCGGCGGACAGCACGACGTCGACGTCGCGCAGTTGCTTGGCCAGTTCGAGGTCACGCCCGATCCCCTGCAGGTGCGAGATGAGCACGATGACCGTGATGCCCTCCGCGGTCAGCGCGTCGACCTGCGCCTGCACGGCGGCGCGCACGCCCGCCAGGTCGGCCGGCACCGCCAGGTTGGCGGAGGCGCCGCGCGAGAGCACACGCAGCTGCTCGGTGGTGGAGCCGACCACGCCGACGACGAGGCCGGGGCACTTGCCGTCGACCAGCATCGCCGTGCACAGCTTGACCCGCGGCACCAGCTTGCCCTTCACGTCGTGCGCCCAGGGCGTGCCGGCCGCGGCGTCGCCGAGCGCGGCGCGCAGCGGCCCGGCTTTGACGTCGATGGTGGCGGTCACGTAGGGGAACGCCGCGCCCTTGATGGCTTCGGCGACGAACGACTCGCCGAGGTCGAACTCGTGATTGCCGAGGCCCGAGGCAGCCACGAACAACAGGTCGTTGCCGGCGAGCAGCGCGCTCCGCTTGTCGACCTCGACCGACAGCTCGGGCGCCGGGATGAACGAGTCGCCGCCGTGCAGCACGAGTGCCTGGCCCTTGGCCCGCTCGACCAGCGCCGCGATGAGCGCGCGCGTGCGCGCCAGCCCGCCCGCCTTCGGCTGCGCCGGGTCGGGCAAGAGGCCCGCCTCCGAGTCCGACAGGTGCACGAGGGTGAGGCGCGCGGCGACCGGCTTGGTCGAGTAGGGCGCGTCCGGCACGGGCGCCGTCGCGGCGGCAGGCTCGTCGAAGGGCTTGGTGGGCGTCTCGACGGCATCGCGACGCACCGCGGGGCGCGCGCACGCGACGCAGCAGACGTACAGGACCAGCGACAGCGCGCGTGTCATGGCGGACCCGATTAGCACACGCCGGGGCGCGCGCGCTCAAGAGTCCCCGGCCGCCGGCGGAGAGCCCGGGGCGACAGCGACGTCGCCGAATATTCGGTCGAGCCATAGCTATCTCCGTGTACTCGCATCGTCCCCTATGGTTAGGGTTGTTGTTTTGAAGTGATATCGCAATAATGCCTGATGCGTTTCGTCCCGAGACATGCCACCAAGGTCCTAAGGGGCCAGCTCAGCACGTTCCCGTGCGCGTTGCTCTTGGGGCCGCGGCAGTGTGGCAAGAGCACGCTCGCTGCGCACCACTGTCGCGGGTGGAAGCGCCTCGATCTCGAGCGCCCCGCTGACTTCGAGGCACTCTCCGACGACATCGAGGGGTTTCTCGCGACGAACCCACGTCACGTCGTCATCGACGAGGCGCAGCGTTTGCCGGCGCTCTTTCCGGCCCTTCGCCACGCGCTCGACCAGGAGCGAGGCGCGGGTCGGTATCTGCTGCTCGGGTCCGCCAGCCCGCCACTTTTGAAGACCGCTTCGGAGTCGCTGGCCGGCCGCGTCGGCGTAGTGGAGCTGGCTCCATTCTCGCCTTCGGAGCTCCTCGGAGTGCCGGGTGCCGCGGATCGGTGGTTCTGGGGTGGCCTGCCGCCCGTCCACCACTACCGGAGTGCAGACCGGCGCGGGCGCTGGCTGGACGGCTACATCACGGCGTTCTTGGAGCGCGAGCTGCCGATGCTCGGGGTCCGCATCGATCCCACGAGGCTACGGCGGCTGTGGACCATGCTCACGCACGTCCACGGTCAGTTGCTCAACGCTTCGGATCTCGCGCGTTCGCTGTCGGTCTCGTCGCATACCGTGGACTCGCACCTCGACGTGTTGGAGTCGGCCTTCATGGTGCGGCGGCTTCCCCCGTTCTTCGCCAACGTGCGGAAACGCCTTACGAAGAGACCCAAGCTCTACGTGCGCGACAGCGGCTTGCTTCATTTTCTCGCAGGTCTTCGCCGACCGGATGACCTGACAACATGGCCCCGACGCGGTCACTCGTTCGAAGGGCTCGTGATCGAGGAGATCGCGGCGCTCGCAGCAGAGCGCGTGCTGCGGCCCGAGCTCTGCTTCTGGCGCACCCAAGCAGGCGCCGAAGTTGATCTTCTCGTGGTGGACGGGCCGCGCATCACGCCCATCGAGATCAAGCTCGGCGCCGCCGTGGACGGACGGCAGCTCGCGGGGCTGCGCCAGTGCATGGCAGACCTCGGCCTCGAGCGCGGTTACGTGATCTCCTCGGGCTCCGTGACGCACGAGCTTCCCGGCGGCGTCATGGTGGTGCCGTGGCGCGACATCGTGGCTCGCAAGGCAGACCTCGGGATCGGCGTGGCTACAGCCTGAGGGTGAAGCGCGCTCCGCGACCGTCCTTCACCGGGCGCACCGAGCGCGCGTCAGTATGCTCGGCGCAGCGTCGCGCCGGGGTAGTAGCGAGCCAGTATCTCGCGGTAGCCCACGCCGTCGTCGGCGAGGCCGCGCGCGCCCCACTGGCACAAGCCGACGCCGTGCCCTGAGCCTTTGCCGTGCACCACCAGCGCGCCGCCCTCGAAGGCAAGCTTGTCGATGAAGGTGCTCCACACCGTGGAGTAGCCCAGCAGGCGGCGCAGGTCCGCGGCGGTGATGGTGCGCTGCTTGGTCTTGCCTGCGAGCAGCACCCCCTTCGCTCGCCCGCTCGCGGTGCGCCCCTTGACCGAGACCGCGACCAACGGCTCGCCGAGCAGCGGGGCCAGCGCGCGGTCGACGTCGGCACGAGCGATGCGCGCGTTCCAGCCGTAGCGCGTGGCCAGCTTGCAGGTGCCACATGTCGAGCCGGGCAGGTACGGCAGCTCGGTGCCCCACCCCTCGCGCGCGCTCTCGGTGCGATCGCCGCAGCTCGCATGGAAGTACGCCTGCGCCACCAGGTGGCGCCAGGTCAGCACCTCGCCCATCGTCTCACGCGCGGCCTGCTGGGCAAGCGCGTGTTCGCGCTCGACCCCCTGGTAGACCTGATCGAGCACGCTCGCCTCGAGGTGGTAGGGCAGGTCGAGGCGCCGGTACTTCTGCCAGAGCGCGAAGGTGCGCGCCGCCACCGCCTGCGCCTTGTACGCCTCGAGCGGCCAGCCGCCCGGCAGCTCCGAGGAGACGATGCCCGCGACGTAGGTCTCGAGGTCGAGCGGGTGCACCACCAACAGCTCGGGCTTGCCGTCGTAGCGGCGCCACTGCACCTCGAGCCGCTGGTGGTAGGTGTGCCCGCGCAGCGCGAGCGTGCCGGGCGCCTCGAGGCGAACGACGTCGGCCTTCAGCTCCCGCCCGGCGACGCGGGGCCCGCCCTTGCCGGCGGTGATGCGCACGTAGCCCTTGTCGGCGGGCGCGCTGGTGCCGTCGGCGATGACGACCAGGCCCTGCGCTTTCACCTCGACGACGTCGGGAAAGCGGCCGACCGCGATGCGCACGCTCTCGCCGGGGGTGGCGGGCAGGGCGAGCAGCAAGGCGAGGGCCGCGAGGGGCACGGGGCGAGGTTAGGGCGCGAGCAGGGGCGCGCGCGACCCTTGCGGACGAACAAGCAGGGATTGGGGCTTGTCGTCCCGCCTTCGACGAGCCTCGCTGCTCTCGCGAGAGCATGCGGTGGTGCCTTCTTGCGACGCCAGGTTGCGAGCTCCTAGGCTGCTTGCCTGCGACTGCTTGCGTGCGACTGCTTGCCTGCGACTGCTTGCCTGCGACTGCTTGCCTGCGACTGCTTGCCCATGACGACGCCGCTGCCGGGCACGACCGCCCCCACCCTGCCTCCCTCCCCTGCGGGGAGGGCCGTTCCGGGTTCGGCTCTTCGGCGCCGACGTCAAGCTCGCCCGTGGCTGCACGGCCCTCCCCGCAGGGGAGGGGCAGGGGTGGGGGCGGTCTTCATGGCAGGGCGGCCTGCTCTCGCGAGAGCAGCGATCGTCGACAAAGGCAGGTCAACAAGCCCCAGCTTGTTCTGCTTGTTCTGCTTCTGTTCCTAGTTCTGATTCTGCTCCTTGTTCTGCTTCTGCTTCTTCTTCTTGATCTTGCCGTCCTGGTCCTTCCCCCCTGGATGCCCTGCCGCTTCCCGCGGCCCGCGGATGTGCCATACGCCCCCCATGCGCTACACGCAGGCCCTCATCCCCACCGTCAAGGAAACCCCCGCCGACGCCGTCGTCGTCAGCCACCGGCTGATGCTGCGCGCGGGCATGATCAGGAAGCTCGCGGCCGGCATCTACACCTACCTGCCCGTCGCCAATCGCGTCTTCACCAAGGTCGCGAACATCGTGCGCGAGGAGATGAACCGCGCGGGCGCGCAGGAGCTGCTGATGCCGGCGGTGCAGCCCGCCGAGCTGTGGCAGGAGTCGGGGCGCTGGGACCAGTACGGGCCCGAGCTGTTGCGCCTCAAGGATCGCAAGGGCGGCGACTTCGTCATCGGCCCGACCCATGAGGAGGTCGTCACCGCGCTGGTGCGCGACGAGGTCAAGAGCTACCGCCAGTTGCCCATCAACCTCTACCAGATCCAGACCAAGTTCCGTGACGAGGTGCGCCCGCGCTTCGGCATCATGCGCGGCCGCGAGTTCATCATGAAGGACGCGTACTCCTTCCACGCCACGGAGGAGGACGCGCACCGCGAGTACGACAACATGTACCGCACCTACGCGCGCATCTTCGCGCGCTGCGGCCTGGTGTTTCGGGCCGTCGAGGCAGACACGGGCTCGATCGGCGGCAACCGCAGCCACGAGTTCCAGGTGCTGGCCGACTCGGGCGAGGACGCCATCGTCTACACGGTGGACGCGAACAACAAGCCGACCTACGCCGCCAACGTCGAGCTCGCCCCCGTGGCGCCGCCGGTGCGCGCGGCCGAGGCACCGACCATGAAGACCGAGAAGGTGCCCACACCCGGCAAGCGCACCATCGAGGAGGTGGCGGGCTTCTTGGGCGTGGCGCCCGATCGCGTGATGAAGGCGGTGCTCTTCCTCGTCGACGGCAAGCCGGTGATGGCGCTGTGCCGCGGCGACCGCGACGTCAACGAGATCAAGCTGAAGAAGGCGCTCGGCGCCGAGTTGGTGCGCATGCTGACCGACGACGAGGTCACCATCCACACCGGCGCCGCGGTCGGCTTCGCCGGGCCGCTCGGCTGCAAGCCCGGCCTGCGCGTGGTCGCCGACCACGGCCTGCAGGGGCTCGCGGGCCTCGTCTGCGGCGGCATCGACAAGGACACACACTGGGTGCAGGTCGCCGTCGGCCGCGACGTGTCGAACCTCGAATGGGCCGACCTGACGACGGCGCGCCAGGGCGACCTGTGCCCGCGCACCAACGTGGGCTACCTGGCGGCGCGCGGCATCGAGGTCGGGCACGTCTTCTTCCTCGGCACCAAGTACTCGAAGGCCATGAAGGCGGTGTTCCAGGGCGAGGACAAGGTGGAGCGGCCCTACGTGATGGGCTGCTACGGCATCGGCGTCACGCGCACGGCGGCGGCGGCCATCGAGCAGAACCACGATGACGACGGCATCCGCTGGCCCGCGCCCATCGCGCCCTGGCACGTCTCGCTGGTCGCGCTCGGCACCGAGCCCGAGACCATGAGCGTGGCGACGGCGCTGGTCGAACAGCTCGAGGCCGCCGGGCTCGAGGTCTTGTTCGACGACCGCGACGAGCGGCCGGGCGTCAAGTTCAAGGACCACGATCTCATCGGCAACCCTGTGCGCGTGGCAGTCGGCGGCAAGGGGCTCAAGGAGGGCGTCATCGAGGTCAAGCTGCGCACCGAGCCGAAGGAGGGCACGCGCAAGGTGCCGGTGGCGGAGGCGGCCAAGACGGTCATCGAGCTGACGCGTGGCCTGCTCGAGGCCGCGCGCAAGGCGGCGGATGCCGCGAGCGCGTGAACGTGGTTGATCCGGACCGCTGACGGATCCGCCGCCTCGCCCCAAACACTCTGGGCGGAGGCGCCCATGCAGCGGTCTGTGGCCCGGGGAACGCTCGCGCTGGTGCTCGCCTGCTCGCTGCTCGCGGCGTGCAACCGGCGCGTGTTCGAGCACGTCGACAACGTGTGCTTCCGGACCATCAAGGAGGTGGTGCACGTGCCGACCGAGAAGGCGGCCGACATCCTGATCGTCGTCGACAACTCGGGGTCGATGGCCGAGGAACAGCAGAACCTGGTGGACAACTTCTTGAACCAGGACGCGGGCGAGTGCCCGCTGCAAGACCTCGCCAACATCCCCGACGAGTACAAGAACCCGGTGCGGTCGCTGTACGCGAACGGCGGCGTGCTGTCCCGCTGTGGCTTCATCCAACTCCTGTCTGCCTTCGAGAATGACTTCCGCGTCGGCGTCATCACCACCGACGTCGACGTCTGCGACAACGAGTACCTGCAGGGCGGCGACTCCTGGGGCTTCCATCCGCAGCGCGGCTGCCTGCAGCCCGACGCCGCGCCGGGCGCGGGCGGCCGCAAGTTGATCGCCGCCACCGACCTGAAGGACGACGACGCCGGCAACGACGACTTCGCGGGGCGCTTCGCCGCAACGCTGGCCAATATCCGCACCTTCGGCTCGCCCTTCGAGCGCGGGCTCGACGCCGTCGACCTGTTCTTCCACGCCCCCGCCGAGCGGCGCGCGCCCGGCTGCGCGGACGACCTCGCGACCTTCCGCCGTGACGACGCCGCGCTGGTGGTGATGTTCCTTACCGACGAGGAAGACTGCAGCCACGGCCAGGGGGGCATGCTCGAGGTGTTCGGTGACGAAGGCGCCGTCGAGCGATGCGGCGCCTGGGACACCACCAGCTACTGGAACAACGTTCAGCCCGATCGCTGCTATTCGAACGCCGACGAGCTCTCGCCGGTCGCGGGCTACGCAGACGCGCTGCGGGCCGTGGACGAGCAGGTCAAGGTCGCCGTCATCGCGGGTGGCATCGGCGACGCCGGCAGCATCACCGCCTCGGGCTGCCTGGTGGGGGCCAACGGGGCGCCGGTCGGTGGCGACGTCGACGGTGACGGCGTCAACGACACCTGCTTCGAGTCGCGCGGACTGTCGAACTACTCGACCTCCGGCATGCCATGTGACGCAGACGACCCCGCGTCGCACGGCGGGCTGCCCTGCTGCGTCGCCGACGCGGGCAGCCGCTACTACCAGTTGGCCGAGCTGATCGGGAGCGCGGCCACCGACTCGATCTGCAACGCCTCCTTCCGCTCGACCATGCTCGACATCGCGGCCTTCATCGCCGCTGTCGATCAGGTGGCACTGGCCGAGCCACCGGCCAACCCCGCGGCCATCATCGTCGAGGTGACGCGTGCGGGCAGCGCGACCGTGGAGACCGTGCCGCCACTACCAGTGGGCACGTCCTGCGCCGATGCCGACGGCTGGCTGTTGCTCGACGAGCGCTTCATCCAGCTCTGCGGTAGCGCGCGACCGGGCCCCGGTGACACCATCGCGGTCGCCGCCGCCGGCAGCTCGAGCGCGGCCTGCGACGTGGTCCAATTCTAGAGCGATGTCCGGGACGTCCGGGTCGGTGCCAACGCCGCCACCGACGTTGGTCCGAGGCCGTTTCCGAGCGGACCGCGGGTTGCGTCTGCTATAGATGGGGCGGTACGGGGTCGTCGGCCCCCGGAGGAGCCCATGAAGCGGCTGATCGTCCTGTCGTCGTTCGCGGTTGTCGCCATCGGCCTGCTCGCCTCGTCGTGCAACCGACGCGTGTTCGAGAAGGTCGAGAACACGTGCCTGAAGACGGTAGCCACCGACATCCCGGTGCCGACCGAGAAGGCGGCCGACATCCTCATCGTCGTCGATAACTCGGGCTCGATGGCGGAGGAGCAGCAGAACCTGGTCGAGAACTTCCTGAACCAGGATGCGGGCGAGTGCCCGCTGCAGGACCTCGCCAACATCCCCGCCGAGTACAAGAACCCGGTGCGATCGCTGTACACGAACGGCGGCGTGCTCTCCCGCTGCGGCTTCATCCAACTCCTGTCCGCGTTCGAGAACGACTTCCGCGTCGGCGTCATCACCACCGATGTCGGCATCTGCGACAACCGCATCCCCGACTCGCAGGGCGGCGACGCCTGGGGCTTCCGCCCGCAACGCGGCTGCCTGCAGCCCGACAGCGCGCCCGGCGGCAGCGGCCGCAAGCTGATCAGCGCCGCCGATCTCATCGACGGCGACAACGGCAACGACGACTTCGCGCAGCGCTTCCGCAGCACGCTCGAGAACATCCAGACCTTCGGCTCGCCCTTCGAGCGCGGCCTCGACGCGGTCGATCTGTTCTTCAACGCGCCCGCCGACTCCCGCGCGCCCGGCTGCGAGGGCGACCTCGGCACCTTCCGCCGCGATGACGCCGCGCTGGTGGTCATCTTCCTCACCGACGAGGAGGACTGCAGCCACGGGCAGGGCGGCATGCTCGAGGTCTTCGGCAACGAGAACGACGGCGAGGTGTGTGGCGAGTTCCCGGGCCACTTCCTCAACGTGCAGCCGCGCAAGTGCTACGACAACATGGACGAGCTGTCGCCGGTGCAGGGCTACGTCGACTCGCTGCTCGCCGCCGACGCCAACATCAAGCTCGCGGTCGTCGCCGGCGGCATCGGCGATGCCGGAGGAATCACGCCGGCCGGGTGCCTGGTGGGCGGCGATGGCCTGCCCACCGGCGGCGACGACGTGTGCTACTCGTCGGGCGGTCTGTCGAACTTCACCGGCAGCGGGCCGAACAACCCCTGCGGCCCCGACACGGCGGCCGCGCGCGGCAACCTGCCGTGCTGCGTCGCCGACGCGGGCTCGCGCTACTACCAGCTCGCCGAGCAGATCGGCAACGCGGCCACCGACTCCATCTGCAACGAGTCGTTCCGCGCCACCATGCTCGACATCGCGGCCTTCATCGCTGCGGTCGACCAGGTGGCGCTCGCGGAGCCGCCGTCCAACCCCGCGGCGGTCATCGTCGAGATCACGCGCGCCGGCACCACCGAGGAAGAGAAGGTCGACGTGCTGCCGGCGGGCGCCGACTGCGCGACCTCCGACGGCTACATGCTGGTCGACGAGCGCTTCATCCAGCTGTGCGGCAGCGCGCGCCCGGGTCCCGGCGACACCATCAGCGTGCGCGCGGCCGGCCAGGCGAGCGAGGAGTGCCTGGCCGCGCAATAGCGGTCACGGTCGGAGCGCGCCCGTTGACAGCGGGGGCATCGGTGGCCCACCGTCGTGGGCGTGAACGCCGACAGCGTCCGCCTCGTCGTCATCGCCCTGCTCGGCTGTGCGGCCGCGGGCTGGCTGTTGCTCGCGTGGATCTACCGGGTCACCGGCACCTGGGAGCGCGTGCTGACCGACGACGACCAGGCCGAGGGCGGCCGCGCCGAGCGCATCACGCTCGGTCAGATTGGCCCCTTCGTCACCGGCCGGCGCGACGTCGCCGGTGGCTGGCAGGAGTACTCGGGGCTGCTGCTCGGCCCGCGGTTATCGCTGACGCGGCGTGATCATGGCGCGAAGGCGCTCGCTCGTATGGGCTTTCCTGACGGTGTGGCGCAGAAGCTCGAGGGCGAGGTGATGGCGCGTTTCAAGATGCACGTCGTCGAGGGCGGCCTGTTCCTCGAGGGCAGCTTCGAGCCGCTCAAGGTCGAGTTCACGCACCAACCGCCGCGCATCACCGGCATGGCGCCGCAGCCGCCGCAGCGCCGACGCTACCGCCGCGTGCAGCCGCTCGAGGAGCGCGTGCCCGCCTTCGAAGAGCAACCCGAAGCCACCGAGGCCTGACCATGCGCGCCACCTACGCCCCAGGGTTGTTCGCCGGCAAGACCGTCGCCGTCACCGGCGGCGGCACCGGCATCGGCCTGTTCACCGCGCGGCGCTTCGCCGAGCTCGGCGCCTCGATCTCGATCTGCGGCCGCCGCGCCGAGGTGCTCGAGGCGGCCGCGCGCGACGTCGAGGCGGCCGGACGCGCCGCTGGCCATGACACGCGCGTGGTGTGGCGCGCGGCGGACACCAAACAGCCCGAGACGCTCGCCGCCTGGCGCGACGCGACGCTGGAACAGCTGCGCGGCGTCGACGTGCTCCTGTGCAACGCGGGCGCGAACTTCCTGGCGCCGGCGGCAAGCATTACGCCGAACGGCTTCGCCACCGTCGTCGGCACCGTGCTGAACGGCACCTGGAACACGTTGCATTGTTGGTTCCCGCACCTGTCCGAGCGCGGCGAGGCCGTCATCATCCTGAACGCGGGCACCAACGGCTTCACGTCGTCTGCCCTGATGGCGCACTCGGGGGCGGGCAAGGCCGGCATGCTCAACCTGACGCAGACGCTCGCCGTCGAGTGGGCCGGCGTCGGCATCCGCGTCAACGCGATAGCGCCCGGCCCGGTCGACACCGAGGGTGCAAATGCGCGCCTGTGGGCTGACCCGGAGGCGAGGAAGCGCGTCACCCGGCACGTGCCGCTCGGGCGCATGGGCACGCCGGAGGACTGCGCCAACGGCATGCTGTTCCTGTGCTCGCCAGCCGCCTCGTTCATCACCGGCGCGACGCTGGTGGTGGACGGCGGCAACTGCCTGAAGCAGCTCCCCGAGCTGCTGTGAGCGCATCCTCGACAGCGAGGGGGCACTGATGCGGGTCTTGCTCGCAGCGCACGCCTCGGTCGGTCACAGCAACGCGTTACGCTCGATCGGACGCGCGCTGTTGGCCGGCGGCGACGCGGTCGCCATGGCGATGCCGGTGACGCGCACGCCGCCGTTCCTGCCGGTGCCGGAGCTGGCCAAGACGGCAGCCGCCATCCCATCGGCGGTGCGAGCCGACGGGATGGAGATCTTCCCGCTGTCGCCGTCGCTGGTGGGCCTGTGGCACGCGCTGCGCATCTCCCGGGCCCGCGGCATCGACGAGCTCGAGCACGCGCTCGGGTACTTCCTCGCCGGCGCCGCCCCGCAAGCGCGCGCCATCGCTGCTGCCGCCACGTCCTTCCGCGCCGACCTCGTGGTCGCCGACTACCTGCTGTTCGCGGCGATGTTCGGTGCGCGGCTCGCACGGGCGCCGTACGTCTCGATCTATCACTCGGCGCTGCCGTTTCCGGTGGAGGGCGCGCCGCCCATGGGAAGCGAGCTTGGCAACGACGAGCCGGCAGGCAGCCCTGCGCGCCACGCCGCAGAACGGCGCCTCGAGATCCTGTCCGCGCGGTGCGACGCACGCCTGTCGGCGGTTGCGCGCGCGCTCGACGTCGAGCCGCCGCCCGGCGGCTCCCTGACCCGCCCATCGTCGACGGTGCTGAACGTCTTGACCACCGTGCCCGAGCTCGAGCCTGGTCTGCGTCCGCTCGACGCGCCCGTGCTGTTCGCCGGCCCGTGCATCTTTGGCCGCGGCGTCGAGAGCCCGAACGACCCGTCGTTGGTCGTGCTGCGGGACGACGTCACGCGCGTCTACGTCTCGATGGGGACGGTGTTCAACGATGACCCCACGGTGTTCGAGACGCTGCTGTGCGCCCTCGACGGCCCCGACCTGCAGGTGATCGTGAGCGCCGGCGCCTCCGCCGAGCGCCTGCAGCGACGCATCCCGACGACCAACAGCCGCGTGTTCGCGCGCGTGCCCCAGGTGGCACTGCTCGAGCGCGTCGATCTGGTGGTCACCCACGGCGGCAACAACACCGTGCAGGAGACGCTCGCTGCCGGCAAGCCGATGCTGGTGGTACCTTTCGGCGGCGATCAGCTCGCGAATGCGCGGCGCGTCGAGCGGCTCGGTGCGGGTGTCGCCGTGCTGCCGGCGCGGCTCGACGTCGACTCCGTGCGCACGGCGTTCGGCCGCCTGCGTAGCGATGCCACTTTCCGAGAGCGAGCCCGCGCGTGCGCGGCAGCGCTCGCCGGTGTCGACGGCACGATGCGCGCCGTGGACGCGCTGCGGTCGTTGCCGCGCCATAGTGCGTCGGCGAGGGCGCCATGACGCGCAACACCACCGTCGACGTGGCGCTCATCGGCGCGGGCATCATGAGCGCCACGCTTGCGACGCTGCTGCGCATGCTCGACCGGCGCCTGCGCGTGGTGATCTTCGAACGCCTCGATCACGCCGCCGCCGAGAGCTCGGACGCCTGGAACAACGCCGGCACCGGTCACGCCGGCTACTGCGAGCTGAACTACACGCCCGAGCGCGACGACGGCAGCGTCGACTGCTCCAAGGCGCTCGACATCGCCGCGCAGTTCGCGCTCAGCCTCGAGCTGTGGCGCGCCCTGGTCGAGCGCGGCGACCTGCCCGCCGCCCGGACCTTCGTGCGTACGGTGCCGCACCTGTCGTTCGTGCAGGGCGCCAGCGACGTCGCGTTCTTGCGCGCGCGCCACGCCGGGCTGGTACGGTCGCCGCTGTTCGCCGCGCTCGAGTGGAGCGAGGATCCGGCACAGCTCGCCGAGTGGATGCCGCTGGTGATGGAGGGGCGCGAGCGCGGCGTGCCGGTGGCGGCCACGCGCATGGCCGCCGGCACCGACGTCGACTTCGGCGCGCTCACGCGCGGCATGATCGCCGCCCTCGCGAAGCACGATGACGTCGAGGTGCGGCTGTCGCATGAGGTCGTCGACGTCGCGCGCGACGGCGACGCCTGGCGCATCGCGGTGCGCGACCTGGCCGGCAAGCGTGAGCATGCCGTGCGCGCGCGCTTCCTGTTCATCGGCGCCGGCGGCTATACGCTGTCGCTGCTCGAACAGACCGGCATCCCAGAGGCGAAGGGCTACGGCGCCTTCCCCGTCAGCGGCCAATGGCTGCGCTGCACCAGCCCCGCGGTCATCGCGCGCCACCACGCCAAGGTGTACGGACGCGCCGCGGTCGGGGCGCCGCCGATGTCGGTACCGCACCTGGATGCTCGCTTCATCGAGGGCAAGCACGAGCTCTTGTTCGGGCCCTATGCCGGCATCACCACGCGCTTCCTCAAAGAGGGCTCGCCGCTCGACCTGCTGCGTTCGATCGGCATCGACAACATCCTGCCCGTCGTCGCCGCCGGCGTCGGTAACCTCGATCTGACGCGCTACCTGGTGGGGCAGGCGCTGCTGTCGCACGACGAACGGGTCGAGCTGCTGCGTCGCTACTGCCCGACCGCGACGCCCGACGACTGGCAACTGCTGGTGGCGGGCCTGCGCGTGCAGATCATCAAGAGCGACGGCCGCGGCGGCGGCGAGCTGAAGTTCGGCACCGAGGTGGTCACCAGCGCCGACGGCAGCGTGGCGGCGCTGCTCGGCGCTTCACCCGGCGCCTCCACCGCCGCCGCCATCATGCTCGAGGTGATCGAGCGCTGCTTCCCGGGCCGCTGGCCCGCGCCGGCGCGGCCGTGGCTGCGGCCATCGTGACGCGTTACCCCGACGTCACTGCAACCGCTTGAGCGCGATGACCGTCAGGTCGTCCGTGCGAGCCGCGGCGTGATCGCGCACTTCGCGCATGATGCTCTCCACCAGTTGCTCCACCGGCTGCGCCGCGTACCGTGTCAGCGCCTGCCGCAGCCGATCCTCGCCGAACATCTCGCCGCCCGCGCTCATGGCCTCGGTGATGCCATCGGTGAACAGCAGCAGCACGTCGTCCTTGGCCAAGGTCAGCGTTTGGTCCTTGAGGTGGGGCTCGAGGTCGTCGACCAAACCGATCCACGTGCCCTGGGTCGGCACCACCTCGGTGGCGCCGCGTGCGGACCGGTACACCAGCAGATCCTGGTGCTTGCCGGCGAAGGTCACGTCGACGCCGTCGACCCGCAGGGCGGTGATGGTCATGTAACGGTCGGCGCCCAGGCGGGAGATGTTGCGGCGGATGGTGTCGTTGACGCGCCCGAGCGCGCGCGACGGCGGCAGCTTCGGCTCCTGATTGATGGCGGTGTCGAGGCTGGTCTGCGTCATCATCATGATCAGTCCCGACTCGACGCCGTGGCCCGACACGTCGCCGATGGCGAGCCAGGTCTCGCCGTGCCGCGTGGTCATGATGTCGTAGTAGTCGCCACCCACGACGTCGGCCGGCAGCATGGTCGCGGCCACGCTGTAGCCGGGCAATTGGTGCACGCGTGGCAGCAGCGCGGTCTGGATGTGCTTGGCGACCTCCATCTCGCCCCAGAGCGCGTCACGCGCCGCCTTCAAGTCGGCGCGCAGGAAGAACTCCTGTTTGACCAGGTTCTGTTTCACGTAGTTGATGCTGACGGCGATGACGGCGGTCGAGCACAGGAAGTAGAGGTTGTTGACCACGATGCTCGACGACAGCGTCTGGTCGGGCAGCAGCAGCAGGTTCATCACCAGGTAGAGCACGATGATGATGGCGCTGTTGATCGCCGAGTGGATGGCCTCCCACGGCAACAGCAGGTTGACGGCGATGAGCACCAGGTTGAGGCCGGCGTAGTAGGTCGAGTCGAAGCCCCCCAGGTCGGTGGTCATGAGCGCGATGGTGCCGCCCACCACCAGCGTGAACAGGTAGCCGTGCAGCACCGACTTGCGACTTGGCGCGGTGGCCCGCACGACGAAGAACTGCGCCACCACGATGGCGACCGCGACGCCGCGGTAGACGCCGAAGCGTGTCAGCAGCTCACGCGGCATCATGAAGACGTCGAGGATGAAGAAGATGGGGATGAGCGTGAAGCCGAGCGTCGTGAGGGTCTTGAGCCACGAGTGCGTGAGCGCCGCCACGTAGTCGTCGAGGTTGGTGGCGGCCGCCTCGGCGGCCGTGCCGGTGCCGGCATGCCCCTGGGTGCGCTCGCTGCGTTCGCTCGTCGCCGCGGTCGTCATCAGCCAGTCGACCTCTTCTCCACCCGCAGGAACAACTGGCTGCCGGTCTCTTCAAACATGACGGATGCCTTGGCGCCCGGCAGGTCCGCGGCCAACTCGAGCATCTCCCGCTCGGTCCGGTAGAACAGCACCCAGTCCATCCAGTAGTCCATGTATACGCGCGTCTGGTTGGAGATGTGAAAATTCCCGACGATCAGCTCACCGCCGTCATCGAGCAACTGATAGAGGCGCGCCAACACGGCACGCGCCACCGGCGCCGTCAGATAGTCGAACAAGCCCATCGAGTAGACGAAATCGAAGCTGCCCCACAGGCCGCGCAGGTCGTGGATGCGCAGCATGGTGCGCACCGACTCGCGAACATAGCGGACGTCGAGCGTCGCGCCGGTCCGACCCTTGACGGCTTCGACTTCGGCAGTCGCCTCGGCGAGCGCGCTCTCGTCCTGATCGAGGAGCGTGAAGCGCACGCGTGACGACACGCCGGCGTCCGCCACGATGTCGCCGAGCTCGCGCGCCGGTCCACAGGCGACCGACAGCACCCGCACGGCCTGACGCTCGCCTTTCGGCGCCTGTGCGTCGATGCGGCCGCGGATCATGCCCGCTAGCAGGCTGCGGCGGTTGCGCACCGCCTGCGCCGCAGCGCTGCGCAGCGGGTGACGGTGCATGAAGCGCGCGAACACCGTGGGGCCGACGAAGCGGTCCTCGTAGACCATGCGCATCATCTCGGAGTCGCCGGCGTAGCCGCGCGGCTTGAGGTTGGTGCGGGCGAGGAACTGCGAGGAGAGGATGAGATCCCACATGTGCTTGCGGAAGTAGAAGCCGTGGACCTCGTGCTCGTGCTTGTCGAAGCCGCCGACCAGATCGGCGAGCTCGACCAAGCGGCGATCGAACAGCGCGCAGAACGCCTGCCACTGGCTGTCGAGCGCGGCACCGCGGACCAGCTCGGCGACGTCCCGAGGCTCCGCGACCCTGTCGGCGACCAGGTTGCGATCGACCTCGTCCAGCATGCTGCGAAACACCTGCAGGTCGTAGCCGACGTCGCTGGTGTACTCGCGGAAGCGCGGCGTGACCGCGTCCTTGCGCCGCAAGATCAGCGGCAACTGGAGCGCGCGCTGCGCCAGCGGGACCACCAGGCCCTTGTCGAGCAGGCCGCGAAAGTCGATCACCGAGCCGAGCGGCACCAGGCGGCCGGCGCCGGGCGGCCGCGGCGGATCGGAGGCCCGGCGGTGCGGCGCGTCGACGTGCGGAAGGTAACGTACGCCGCCGAGGTCGATCTGGTTCTCGCCGCCGACGATGACGGCGCGCGCCCAGTCGGACGGTGCGAGCGCGGCGGCGCCGGCCGGCGGCCCGACCAACAGCGAGTGGGGCAGCGCGCCCACCACCGACAGCACCGTGGTACCGGCGGCGTCACCGGTCGGCGTCAGATGGACCTCGAGCGTCGCTGGTACGTTCACGTCAGCGCGACTCCACCGTGACGCGACCGTCGAGGCTCTGGAACAAGTAGAGCGCGGAGAAGCTCAACGCCTGCCATTTCAGCTCGGCGTCGTAGATGACGGAGACC
This sequence comes from Deltaproteobacteria bacterium, assembly GCA_016177705.1. Lineage (GTDB taxonomy): Bacteria > Myxococcota > UBA727 > UBA727 > VGSZ01 > JACOUT01. The sequence continues at coordinate 13,223 of JACOUT010000020.1, read as the reverse complement.
ATGGCCGTGCCGCGCTTGGCCTGCTCGAGGACGCGGATGATGGGCGTGACGGTGGAGGAGTTGAGGTACTCGAGCTTGCGGAAGTCGAGCACGATCCGCTTCTTGTCCTTCTCGCCGCGTTCGATCAGCCGCGTCAGTATGGGCAACAGGAACAGCCCGGGCTCGCGCGCGACGCTTCGGCCCTGCCACACGAGCGTGAGGATCCCGCCGTTGTCGTCGAGCGTGAGCTTCAGGCTGCCGTCCTCGAACTGCTCAGTTGGCATGATCATCCTTCCCAGGTCGTCGAAACATCGCCGAGACCGCGAGCGTGTCATGGTCGTCGACGTAGAAATCGAGCACCGATTGCCCCTCGTAGGCGATGCGCACCAGGCCGAGGCCCGACTCCCTCGAGTCGAGCCGCTGACCCGAGACCTCGCGCAGGCGGTCGAAATAGACCTCGAATGGATCCTGGTAGCCGCGGATGCGCTGGATCATGCGGTCGAGGCGCCGCAGGTGCTCGTCGTTGCCTTCGCCGACCGGGTTGCGCACCTCGATGACGACGTCGCGCGGGGTCACCTGCAAGGAGACCGCGATGCGCCCGCCGCCGTCGAACACGCCGTATTTGGTGGCGTTCTCGGCGAGCTCACGCAGCACCATGGTGAGCGCGTCGACGGTGTGGCGCTCGAGGCCTTGCGCCTCCAGGTAGGTCCGCGCACGGTGCCCGAGCGCGTCGATCTCCGACCAGATCGGCTCGATGTCGACGTTGAGCGTCATGGCTGTTCCCATGGTTCGGCCACCCGAGGCTGCCAGATCGGCCGCGCCGGCGGAAGCAAAGCGCCCCACCGAGTCACCTCGAGGTGGCAGTCCGCTGCAGCTCCTCGAGGTAGCGCCTCGATGTGGCGACGTAGTTGGTCCAGCCCTTGTCGATGAGCGCGCGCTCCTTGGCGCTGACCGGGCGCAGCACCTTGGCGGGCGAGCCCACGACCAGACTGTGCGGCGGGACGACGGTGCCGCCGGTGACGAGCGCGCCCGCGCCCACCAGCGAGCCGGTGCCGATGCGCGCGTTGTCGAGGATGATGGCGCCCATGCCGATCAGACACTCGTCCTCGACGGTGCAGCCGTGCAGGATCACGCGATGGCCGATGGTGCAGCGGTGACCGACCACGGCCTCGCTCAGGTCCTCGGTGAGGTGCACCACGCTGCCGTCCTGCACCGAGGTCTCGTCGCCGATGATGATGCGGCTGTGCATGTCGCCGCGCAGCACCGCGCCCGGCCAGATGCTCGAGCGCGCGCCGACGGCGACGTGCCCGATGACGGTCGCGTCCGGGTGCACGAAGGCGTCGGGGTGGATGGCGGGCGCGAAGCCGTCGAAGGGATGAATGGTCATGGCGGTGACCCCGGGGCAGCGGGTAGCAGGGCAGGGCTTACCAGGGACGGTGGCACGCCCTCGAAGGTGACGCGCTGCCCGACGGCGAGCCCGCGCGCGCGCGCGCTGCCCGCCATCAGCTCGAGCACGTAGCGGCTCGGCTTTGGCACCCGGCGCGAGATGGTGGTGAGCGGTTCGGCGTCCTCGACGATGCCGGCGATGGTGCCGTCGTCGTCGATGAAGATCATGTCGAGCGGTAGCCTGGTGTTCTTCATCCAGAACGACTGCACCTTGGTGCGCTCGAAGACGAACAGCATGCCGGCGTCGGCGTCGAGGCGCTCGCGGAACATCAGCCCACGCTGGCGCTCGCCGTCCGAGAGCGCGAGCTCGACCGGGAAGCGCAGCGCGCCGGCCGGGGTCGCGACGGTGACGGTGCCCCGCTGCTCGAAGAAGCCGGGCGGCGTCGCCTCGCTTGTCGTCGGGTCGATGACGCGTGCGTGCTCGGCACGTTTCGCGGGGGTCGCGTCGACGGCGCGGTCGTCGGGCGCTGGCGCCGCGCAGGCCACGCTAGCGACCACAACCACCAGGGAATGCCAGGACGCGTGCACCAGGTGCGTATAGCGTGCGTGGCACCGCGAGGCGACCGACGCCGCGATCAGTCGACGTCGCCCGGATCGTAGCTGCCGAGCGCGCTGCACGTCTGGGCGCCGTCGCAGTCACCGTCATTGGCGCAGCTACACGCGCCCTGCAGGCACGCGTCGCCGGTGGCGCTGGCTGCGCAGTCCGCGTCGTCGTCGCAGATGCAGCGTCCCGCGCTGCACACGAAGCCGGCGTTGATGCCCATGCAGTCGCCGTCGCCGTCGCAGCTACAGGTGCCGTCGGCGTTGCACACCCAGCCGGCCATGCACAGCGCCGCGTTGTCGTTGCAGTCGGTCGAAACCTCGGTGGTGGTGCAGATGCCCATTGACGTGCAGATACCGTTCGGGTTGCCGCACACGCTGACCGCCGCGCCGGCGAGGTCGACGGCGTCGACCGCCACGCTCGGGCTGGCGCACGGGCCGGTGACGGACGAGGGGTCGAGCGCGCAGCCGCCGGCGGTGGCCGGCCCGCTGCCGTCGAGGTCGACACAGATGCCGTAGCCACCGTAGCAGTCGGCGTCGGCGTCGCACGGCACGTAGGCCCATCCGCTCAGGGTGATGAGGCACTCGTCGCCCTCGTCCACGCCGTCGTCTTCACACATCGGCTTGAACACGCAGGAGCTGGTCTGCGCGTCGCACACGAAGCCGGTGGTACACGCGGCGTCGTTGGCGCACTCCACCTGGCAGAACGTGATCGTGGGCTCGCCCTCACCTTCACCTTCGCCCTCACCTTCACCTTCGCCCTCGCCCTCACCTTCGCCTTCGCCTTCGCCCTCACCTTCGCCCTCGCCTTCTCCTGCTGGCGGGCAGGCGACGCCGAGCAGGGCAGCGAGGGAGCAAAGGACGAGGAGGTTGGGGAGGTGGCGCTTCATGCGCGCACCTGTAGCACGGGAGGTACGGTCACGGGCCTAGGCGGTGCGCGCGGCTGTGCCCGAGATCACCGCCCCGAGAAGCGCGCCGCGCGCTTCTCGGCGAACGCCGCGATCGCCTCGGTCAAGTCCTCCGAGCCGAGGAAGGCCGCGTTCCAGGTCGCGACCGTGCGCAACCCGACCAGCAGCTCGGCCTCGATGCGTCGGTTCATCACCTGCTTGATGCCCTGCGCCACCAGCGGCGGGTTGTCGGCGATCTGGCGGGCGAGCGTCTGCGCGCCGGCGAACAGCGCGTCGTCGTCGGGGAAGACCTGCGACACCAGCCCGAGCGCGAGAGCGCGCGCGGCGTCGACGTCCGCGCCAGTCAGCGCCAGCTCGCGCGTGGCGGCGTCGCCGATGACGTGCGGCAACAGTTGCAGGCTGCCGACGTCCGCCACCATGGCGACCTTGACCTCGCGCAGCGAGAAACGCGCGCCCGCCGAGCACACGCGCACGTCGGCGGCGGCAACCAGGTCGAGGCCGCCGCCGATGCACCAGCCGTGCACTGCGGCGATCACGGGCTTCCTGCAGCGAAAGACCGCATGCAGCGCGCGCTGCATCTCCTCAATGACGCTGAACAAGCGCGCACGCTCAGCGACACCGGCGCCGGCGCCCACCAGCGGGGCGATGTTGCCGGCCATGGCGAGCAGATCGAGCCCGTAGCAAAACGACGATCCGGCGCCGCGCAGCAGCACCACCCGCACCGCGTCATCGCGGTCGAGCGCCTCGAACAGCTTGGGGCACTCGCGCCAGAAGTCGGGACCCATGGAGTTGCCCTTGCCGGGGCCCTTGAGGGTGACGACGGCGATGTGGTCGTCGACCGTGGTGTCGAAAGCGGCGAGGTTGTGCAGGCTCATGCGTCCTCCGCGGGCAGCAGTAGTACGCCCCCCATCGCTGTCCAGTGACTTGCCGCAAGCTGCCAGGAACCCGCGTGCGCGTCGGGTGGTCTATTGCTTCAGTATGTGCTCGATGGTGCGGTCGTTGACGACGCTGTGCTCGGCGCTCGCGTGTGCGGTGGCGCTCCAGGGCGCGCGTCCGGCGCACGCGGCGCCGCTGTTCGCCATCGACCCGGCGATGGCGCGCACCATCCTGTTTTCCGCGGACGGCGGTTTGCCGAGCGTGGCGGGCCGCTGTCTCGACGGGGACGCACGCACGCAGATCGACTGCCTGCTCGGCGCGCGCTTCGTCTCGGACGCCAAGGCGGCGCGCATCGCGCGCGACCTGTACGCGACGACCGGCGCGGTCACCGGTCTGCTGCCCTCGCAGGACTTCGATGGGGCCTACCGCGGCAACCTCCACTTCGTGCCGCACCTGCCGATCAAACAGGACCGACAGCACCTGGTGTGGCTCGCGCAAGCGCTCGTCGACATCGACGCCTTCTACTCCTCGCTGCAAACGCAAGCGCCGCTCGACTACCGCTGGACCGACTTCGACGTGCGCTTCTTCCGCTCGGTGAAGCGCAAGACCCCTTCCGCCATCGCGCAGGGCTGGCGCATCTCGTACAACGTGTCGGGCTCGCTGTTCACGTCGGCGGCGCGCGTGCGCGAGACCCTGGTGCACGAGATCTTCCATCTGAACGACGAGGGGAGCGACGGCCGCTGGTCCGAACGCGCGCTCGGCCCCATCTACCGCCGCATCCTGGTCCGCTGCGACGTGCATGACCTCGCCTGCCTCGCGCCCTTCGCGCCCGACTCGATTGTGGTGCGCGGCAAGGGCGGCACCTACTACGCCTTCATGCCCGACAACGGCGTCACCGAGTACGCCGCCGACCTGGCCAAGCGCTACTTCGTCGAGCAGCGCACGGTGTTGCAGGGCGGCACCGTCAAGCTGCCGTTCAAGTGCCGCACCAAGGAGAACGCGGAGGCGTGGGTGCTCCTGGCCGAGCGCTTCTTCGGCGGCGTCGATCGCGTGCCCGCCTGCCCGTCGTGATGGCGCCGGACCGCTACGGTTGGGGGACCGCCGGTCCATCGGCGCGGTACACCGCACGGCCGTCGACGTAGGTGCGCCAGACCTTGGCGTCCGAGATGTCCGCGGCGCGCTCCGCCGACAGCGCGGCGTCGAGCACGACGAGGTCGGCGCGTGCGCCCGGGCGCAGCGCGCCGACCTCGTCCGCGTGGCCGAACAACCGTGCTGCCGCCGCGGTGTAGGCGCCGAGCGCGACCTCGAGCGCCAGCTCCTCGCCCTTGCCGAGCACCGGCCCCGCGACGAGCGCGGGATCCTGCCGGCGCACCATCACCTCGATGGCCTCGAGCGGGTTGACGGTGGTCACCGGCCAGTCGCTGCCGCCGACCACGCTCGCGCCCGCGCGCACCAAGGTGCCCCATGGGTACATGCGGTCGACGCGCTCCTGGCCAACCTGCGGCAGGTTGACCTCGCGGATGTAGCTGTCCGGGTAGGCCCACAGCGACTGCGCGTTGGCGGTGACGTCGAGCGCGGCGAAGCGCGGCGCGTCGTCGGGGTGCACGAGCTGCAGATGCGCGAGCGTGCGGTGGCGACCGGCCTTGCCGTTGGTCGCGGTCGCGGCGGCGAAGGCATCGAGGGCGGCGCGCGCGGCGCCATCGCCGATGACGTGCACGTGCACCGCGAAGCCGTCGGCCTCGAGCAGCGCGACCGTCTTGTCGAGCTGCGCCTGGGTCGCGTTCAAGGTCCCCCGGTGGTCGGGCCGATCGAGGTAGGGCTCGAGCAGCGCGGCGGTCTCGCCCTCGAGCACGCCGTCGAGGAAGATCTTGGCGCAGCTCGGCGCGAGCGGCAGGTCCGCGAACCGTGAGCGCAACGCGCGCGCGTGCTCGAGCGCTGCCGTGGCGTCGGTCGGCTCGACGCCGATGCACGCGACGCCGCGCAGCGCGAGCTCGCCTTTGCTTGCGAGGGCCTGCCAGGCGGCGAGCCGCCGCTCGTCGACGCTCGCGTCCATGATGGAGGTGATGCCGGCGGCGTGGAGCCGCGCGACGGCCCAGCCGAGCGCGCGCACGTCGTCGTCGAGCGTGGGCTCGGGGAGCTGATCCTCCACCAGGGCGGCCGCCGCCTCGCGCACCGTGCCGCTCGGCGTGCCGTCGGCGTCGCGCTCGATGACGCCGTTCGCAGGGTTGGGCGTGTCCTTGCCGATGCCGGCTTTCGCGAGACCGGCGCCGTTCAACCAGCCGGAGTGACCGTCGGCGCCCTCGAGGTAGACCGGGCGCGCAGGCACCGCGGCGTCGAGCAGTCGTTTGTGGGGGTTGGCCTGCGGGAACAAGCTCAGGTCCCAGCCGCGGCCGACGATCCAGCCATCTCCCGGTCGTGCCGCGGCACAGGCGCGAACGCGCGCGAGGATGTCATCGACCGACTTGGCCTCCGACAACGGACAGCCCTGCTGCTCGCGCCCGGCGCCGAGCGGGTGCACGTGGGCGTCGTGCAGGCCGGGCAGGACCGTACGTCCGTGCAGCTCGATCACCTCGGTCGCGGCACCGACGAGCGGCTGCACGTCGGCGTCCGACCCTAACGCGACGACGCGATCACCTCGCCAGGCGACCGCGCTGACCCAGGGCCGCGCCGCATCGCCCGTGAACACGCGACCCGCGCGCAGGACCACGTCGGCGGGGGGCGCCGGCGCGGGGGCCGTGGCGCACGCGAGCATGGCGATGAGCGCGCACGAGGCGACGAGGGTTCTCATGTGCTCGAGCTTGCGCAGGCGCGGCCGCGAGGCAATGCCGGCGCGACGCGGGAACGCTGTAGTGTGCTCCATGCCCGGAAAATGGCAGCAGGCCCCCGCTGAGCTGACCCGTCGCTTCACCGCGCTGTTGCCGGCACACCCCGACGTGCAGCCGCGCAGGATGTTCGGCTACGCGTGCGCCTTCGTGCGCGGCAACTTCTGGACCGGCTTGTTCGAGGACAAGGTGGTGGTGCGCCTGCCCGACGGCCTGCACGAGCGCTTCCCAAGGCTCGCGGGCGCGCCGCCCTTCGATCCCATGGGCGGGCGACCGATGAAAGGCTGGTACGTCGTGCCCGCCGACGTCGTCGCCGACGATGGCGCGCTCGCCCGTTTCATGCGCGACACCTTCGCTGCCGTGCTTGAACTCCCTGCCAAGACGACCGCGAAGAAGAAGAAGACCGCGAAGAAGAAGACCACGACGAAGGAGACCGCGAAGAAGAAGACCGCGAAGAAGGAGACCGCGAAGAAGCGGCGCTGAGCTCACTTCATCTCGTAGATCTCGACCGCGTTGTCCATGAAGCGCGGCACCACCAGCCGGTTGCGCTTGGTGTCGACGGCGAAGTCCGCGGGCGCCGCGACGTGCTGCACCGCCGCGACGAAGGCGCCGCCGAGCTTGCCCTTGTAGATGGCGTTGCCGCCCCACGAGGAAGACCAGACGGTGCCGTCGGCGGCGACGTACAGCCCGTCACCGCCGCCCGCCGGCGCCGCGGTGGCCTCGAGCTTGCCCTTCTTGGCGTCGAGCTTGGCGATGTCGGCGCTGCCGAAGAAGTTGACGTACAGGTCCTTGCCCGTCGCCCACAGCCCGTTTGGCCGCCCGAGGTCCTTGGCGGCGAAGTACGGCGTGGCCTTCTTGCCCTCGATGACCCAGACGCCGTCGCTGCCGGTGCCTTCGAACTCCTTGGCGCCCTGCTTCATGCCCGAGTCGCTGACGTAGACCTTGTGGTTCTTGCCGTCGGCGGCGACGTCGTTCAAGAAGCTCGCGCCCGTGATCGCGATGTCGCCCTTGGCGGCGCCGGTCTTGAGATCGAAGGTGCGCACCACGTCGATGTCGGAGACGTAGAGCACGCCCTGCTCGACGGCCATCCCCTTGGGCGCGTTGAGCGTGACGCCCCCCTGGCCGCCCGCGATCCACTTCGCGGCCAGCAGCTTGCCGTCGGGCGAGACCACCGAGATGAAGCCGTTGTTGTCGCGGTCGAGCGGCTTGCCGTTGATGTTGGACACCAGGTAGCGGTCGCCGGCCTCGTCGTAGACCACGCCCTCCGGCGTCGCGAAGCCGGTGACGCGCACGAGCGGCGCGGGCGTAGGGGCAGGCGCCGGGGCAGGTGGGGGCGGCGCCGCCTTCTCCTCGGCGCGCGCGGCGCTCGCGACCAGCGACAGGCAGAGCGACAGGCAGAACGGCAGCAGGGGCAGGGCCTTGTTCATGGGAGCCTCCGATGGCCGGCGACTAGCACGAGCGCGCGCGCGGGGCGATTGCGGCCGGCGCGGCGCGTCGGTACGGCAGGCGACCATGCCCGCCTCGAGCCTGCTCGCGCTCCTCGACGACATCGCCACCGCGCTCGACGACATGGCGATGCTGACCAAGCTGTCCGCGGAGAAGACCGCCGGTGTGCTCGGTGACGACCTCGCGCTCAACGCCGAGCAGGTGGCGGGCGTGCGCCCCGAGCGCGAGCTGCCCATCGTGCTGGCGGTCGCCAAGGGCTCGCTGGTCAACAAGGCGATCCTGGTGCCGGCCGCGCTGATCATCTCGGCCGTCGCCCCCTGGGCGGTGACGCCGATGCTGATGTTCGGTGGCCTGTACCTCTGTTACGAGGGCGTCGAGAAGCTGGTGCACAAGCTGCTGCACGGCGGCGCCGAGGACGAGGCGCACCACCAAGAGATGACCAAGCTGCTGCTCGACCCGAACGCCGACCTGGTCGCGTTCGAGCGGCAGAAGATCAAGGGCGCCATCCGCACCGACTTCATCCTGTCGGCGGAGATCGTGGTCATCACGCTCGGCGCCGTCGCCACCGCCGAGCTTCTCACCCGCATCGGCGTGATGATCGGCGTCGCGTTGCTCATGACCGTCGGCGTCTACGGCTCGGTCGCGCTGATCGTGAAGCTCGACGACATCGGCCTCGTCTTGACCAAGCTCGTCGGCGACCGCCCCTGGCAGAAGCTGGCGCGCGCCGTCGGAGGGCAGCTCGTGCGCGCCGCGCCCCGCCTGATGAAGTTCCTGTCGGTGGCCGGCACGGTCGCCATGTTCCTGGTGGGCGGCGGCATCATCGTGCACGGCCTGCCGCCCGCGCATCACCTGGTCGAGCTGGTCACCCACCCGGTCGCTGACGCGCCGGTGGTCGGGCCCGTGCTGTTGGTGCTCGCCAACGGCGCGGGCAGTATCATCGTCGGCCTCGTGGCCGGCGCGGTGGCCGTCGGCGCCCTCACCGTCCTCAAGCGCATGCGTGGAAACAAGACGTAAGGTGCTGAATTCAGGACGATAGAAAATCTAGCTAGCTAGAAACTCGACCAGACGCTAGCTTTAGCGCCAGCATGAAGATCTCCCGGGTCGAGAAGCGAAAGCAGGACACCCGCCAGCGCATCGCCCACGCGGCGCTCGAGCTGTTCGCCAAGCGGGGCATCGACGCCACCACCATCGCCGAGATCAGCGAGGCCGCCGACATCGGCAAGGGCACCTTCTTCACGTACTTCCCCACCAAGGAGGACGTGTTCGTCGAGGTGGGCACGCTCATCCTCGAGCGCATCGGCGCCTCGCTGCACGCCGCCGATCTGCCGGCAGACGCTTCGGCCGCGCACCTGCTCGAGCGCGCCGTGCTGCCGGGCATCGACTGGCACGAGGCCCACCCCGCGCTGTCGAAGGTGTCGGTGGCGGTGATGATGCGCCAGCCCTCCTCGCTGTCGGCGCGCGACCCGAGCATCTCGGTGCTCGAAGGCATCCTGGTCGGCATCGTCGAGGCAGGGAAGGCGGCCGGTCAGTTCCGCGCCGACGCCGACGCGCGCACGGCGGCCGACGTGCTGCTCGCGGTCTACTTCATGGGCATCGTCGACTGGCACCAGAAGGGCGCCAAGCGCGGCGCGCTCAAGGCGCAGGCGCGAGCCGCGCTCGACCTCGTCATCAAGGGGATCGCCGCATGAGCGAACAACCGTTCCTCCGCCTCGACCAGGTGCACAAGCGCTACCGCCTCGGCGAGACGGTGGTGCACGCGCTGCGCGGCGTCTCCTTCGACTTGGCGCAGGGCGCCTTCACGGCGGTGGTCGGGCCGTCGGGCTCGGGCAAGAGCACGCTGTTGCACCTGGTCGGCTGTCTCGACGAGCCCGACGAGGGACGCGTGCTGCTGCAAGGGCAGGACGTCGCCCGCCTGTCGGACGACGCCAGGAGCCGCCTGCGCAACCGCCACATCGGCTTCATCTTCCAGTCGTTCAACCTGGTGCCCGTGCTCGACGTCTACGAGAACGTCGAGCTGCCGCTCTTGATCAACCCCGACGTGGGCGCCGACGAGCGGCGCGAGCGCGTGCTGCAGGCGGTTCGTGACGTCGAGCTGGAGCCGCAGATCCACCAGTTGCCCGACAAGCTGTCGGGCGGCCAGCGGCAACGCGTCGCCATCGCGCGCGCGCTGGTGACGCACCCGCTCTTGGTAGTGGCCGACGAGCCCACCGCCAACCTCGACTCCGCGACGACGCACCGCCTGATCGATCTGCTGCTCGAGCTGAACGACAAGCGCCGGGTCACCTTCTTGTTCTCCACCCATGACGAGAAGCTGATGGGACGCGTCGCCCACGTGCTGCACCTCAAGGATGGAGCGCTGCCGTCATGAAGCACGGCTGGCGCCTGGCGGCGAGGAACCTCGGTCGCAACCGACGGCGCAACCTCGCCACCGGCGCCTCCATCGCGCTCGGCTTCTGCGGGCTCGTGCTGATCGGCGGCTACGCGGTGCGCGTGGAGCGCTTCCTGCGCACCAACACGGTGTACCTGCAGCAGGTCGGCCACCTGGCCATCTACCGCGACGGCGGCCTCGAGCGCGGCGTCGCGCAGCCGGCGCGCTTCGCGCTCTCCGCCGACGACCAGCGCCGCATCACCAGCGTGCTTGGCGGCACACCGGAAGTGGAGCTGGTGGGCCGGCACCTGATCGGCATGGGGCTCGCGGGCAACGGCTGCACCACCGTGCCGTTCAGCGCGCTCGGCGTCGAACCCGAGGTGCAGGCGCGCGTGCTCGCGCATCCCGAAGTGCAGGCCGCCTCGCCGGAGCTGGCGCGGCCGCTGCGGGGTGAGCTGCTCGCGCGCTACCCGAACGTCGCCGGTGCGGCCGCGCTCTCCGCGGGGCTCGCCGAGCTGCTCGGCAAGACGCGCATCCACGATGAGCTAGCGGCCAGCCCGCCGAACGGCAGCGCCGCGCTCGCGCCCGATTGCGCGGTCCGCACCGGGGGTGCGCGGGCCGACGTCGACGCCAACGTGCAGCTCGCCGCGCTCACCTGGGCGGGCACCATGTCGGCGGTCGACGTCGAGGTGGTCAACCTCTTTCACACGCCGCTGGCCGAGACCGAGGACGGCACGCTGGTCACCTCGCTCGCGACGCTGCAGCAGCTCTACGCCACCGACGCCGTCAGCTACCTCTCGGTCTACCTGCGCGACGCGCGCGACGCGCACCGCCTGGCCGCAGCGCTCGAGCGGGCGATCGACGCGGCCGGCGTGCCGGTGCGCGTCTATCCGTTCGACGACGAAAGGGTTGGCCCGTACTACGCGGGCACCATGCCGTTCTTGACGTCGCTGGTCGGCTTCATCGGCCTGTTGGTGGCGGCGGTGGTGGTGCTCTCCATCGTCAACGCCATGACGCTGTCGATGCTCGAGCGCACCCGCGAGCTCGGCATGCTGCGCGCGCTCGGCTTCAGCCGCGGCCAGGTGCTCGGCCTGTGCCTGCGCGAGGCCACGCTGCTGGCGGTCATGGCGGTCGGCGTCGGGCTCGCGCTCGCGCTCACCATCGCCACCATGATCAACCACTCGGGCGCGCGCTTCAGCCCGCCGGGCGTGCCTGGGTCGATCCTGTTCTTGCTCACGCCCACGCCGGCGCTGTGCGCGGCGCTGGCGACGTTGATCGTGCCGCTCGCCGCAGGTGCTGCCTGGCTCGCGGTCCGCAAGAAGACGCGCGCGAGCGTCGTCGGCCTGCTGCACGAGCAGGTCTCCTGACCGCCGTCACGAGGAGGGAACGCTATGAGCTTGCTTCTGACCAGCCTCACCGCCGCGCTCTGCGCTGCCGCCGCGCCCCCGGCCCCCGGGCTGCCCTCGCCTCCCGTCGACGCCGCGTCGCTGGTGCGCGACGCCGACCGCGCGCGCGGCGGGCTCGCCGAGGGCATCACCTGGACCGTCGAGGTCACCTCCACTGAGGACGGCAGCGCCACCACCACCGCCTATCTGGTGCGCGCGCGCGGCGACGACGCCTTGGCCGAGGTGACGGCGCCCGCGCACGCCAAGGGCGAGAAGCTCTTGTTCAGCGGCGGGGCCCTGTGGTTCATCAAGCCCGGCCTGAAGAAGCCGGTGGCGGTGTCGACGCGTCAGAAGCTCGCCGGGCCGGCGGCGGCGGGCGACGTCGCCTCGACCAACTACGCGCGCGACTACGCAGCCGAGCTCGTGGGCGAGGACGACGTCGGCGGTGCTGCCGCCTGGCGCCTCGAGCTGAAGGCGACAGGGCCGTCGGCCACCTATGACCGCATCCGTTACTGGGTGGCGAAGAGCGGCCGGCAGGCGCTCAAGGCCGAGTTCCTCACCGTCGGTGGCGACGTCGTCAAGACCGCCACCTTCGAGTACGACAACAAGCTGACGGTGGCCGGCAAGCCGCTCGAGCTGATTTCGCGCATGACCATCACCGATGCCATGGGTGAGGGAGCGGTGTCGGTGGTGCGCTTTGGGGCGCCCAAGGCCGAGGCGCACCCGGCCTCGATCTTCACGCTCGAGAGCGCGGTGCGCTGATGGGCACGCTGCTCCCCGCGCTGCTCCGGATGGCGGCGCGCAACCTGCGCAAGCACTGGCGCCACTCGCTCGGCTCGATGCTCTCCATCGCGGTCGGCTTCGTCGCCATCGCGCTCTTCTCGGGCTACCTCGACGATCTGGCGCGTCGGCAAGCGCGCATGCTGTCGCAGCGCAGCATGCTGGGTGACATCGTGGTCGAGCACACCGCCGCTCGCGACCGCATGCAGCGCGACGACCCGTGGGCGCACCAGCTCGGCGACGCCGAGCAGCGCTTCATCGAGCAGTTCCTGGCCGAGAAGCCCGAGCAGGTGACGGCGCGCGCCCGCTTCCTCGACGTGGTTGGTCTGGCCGGCACCGGCAAGGCGGGCGCGGTGTTCCTGGGCATCGGCCACGACGTCGCCGAGGGACGGGCGCTGCGCGGCGAGTACGCCGACAACGCCAACGCGGGCCTGCCGCTCAGCGACGGCCCCGACGATCAAGTGCTGCTCGCCGAGGGGCTCGGCGCCGCGCTCGAGTGCACTGCGGTACCGACCGGCGGCACAGCCAAGCCGCCGGTCGCGTGCCGGCGGCCGCGCGTGCAGCTCACCGCGGCCACCCAGGCCGGGCGCCTCAACATCATCGAGCCGCGCGTGGTCGGGTTGGTGGGCGCCGGCCTCAAGGAGCTGGACGCGCGCCTGCTGTTGCTGCCGCT
>JACOUT010000005.1 GCA_016177705.1 Deltaproteobacteria bacterium | reverse complement strand
CGGCTCGGCCGGCGGCGGGACAGCGGGCGGCGGCTCGGCCGGCGGCGGGACAGCGGGCGGCGGCGCGACGGGCGGCGGCTCGACGGGCGGCGCCACCACCACGGGCGGCGCGGTAGCGGCCGTCTGCGCCGCCATGAGCTGCGCGACGCCGAACCACACCGCCAACCCGAGCACAGCGGCGGCCGCGACGCCGGCGAGCGCGTAGGCGAGCGATCGCGCCGGCGAGCGCACGATCGCGAGCTCGCCCGTCGACAGCGAGCCGGTCGAGACCGGCTGGGTGGCGCCGGTGTGTGTCGGCGGGCGCGCGGCGGTTCGGGGTGCAGGCGCGCGCGCGGGGGCAGGCTCCACCGCGGCCGGCAGCTCCTGCGTGGAGGGCGGCAGGTCCTCGAGCAGCGAGGCGACGTCGCGCATGTTCTGCGGTCGCCGCTCACGGTCCTTCTCGAGACACGCCATGATCGTGGTCTCGAGCGCGAAGGGCAGCGCCACGCCGGCCGCCTTGCTCGGCGGCACCGGCGGCTCGCGCACGTGCTTGAGGATGACCTCGGCCACGGTGCGGCCGCGAAACGGGCGCATGCCGGTGGCCATCTCGTAGAGCAGCACGCCGAGCGCGTACACATCGCTGCGCGCGTCGACCTTCATGCCCTCGAGCTGTTCGGGCGACATGTAGGCGGGCGTGCCGAGCACCACGCCTGTCTGCGTCAGGCTGGCGCCTGCGTCGTCGCTCTCCTTGAGCTTGGCGATGCCGAAGTCGAGCAGCTTCACCTGCTCGGCGCCGTCGGTGCCTCTACGCAGGAACACGTTGTCGGGCTTGAGGTCGCGGTGGATCACGCCGGCCTCGTGCGCGGCGCCGAGCGCGGAGGCCACCTGCACGCCGATGCTGACGACGCGCTCGGGGGCCATGGGCGTACCGGTCAGCTCGGCGCCGAGCGCGTGCCCCTCGAGCAGCTCCATCACGTAGCAGCGGTGCTGGCCTTCTTCGATGAAGTCGAAGATCTGCACGATGCCGTCGTGACCGATGCGCGAGGCGGCGCGCGCCTCGTCGAAGAAGCGCTGCACCAAGCCCTTCTCGGCGGCGAGATCGGGCCGCAGCATCTTGATGGCGACCTTCTTGCCGAGGCGCTGATGCTCGGCGCGATAGACCACGCCCATGCCGCCCTTGCCGAGGCGATCGGTCAGGCGGTAGCCGCCCACCACGCTGCCGAGCGGCACGGCCCACTCCTTGACCGGCACGTTGTCGCTCGAATTGGTGAGCGCCTGCCCGTCGCTCGTGCAGTGAGCGACCTGGTCGCCGTACACCTCACCGCAGGTGGGACAGATCTTCATGGCAGCGACGCCCATTCTACCCGAACGCCGCTCTGCCACCGTGCCCGTGCCCGTGCCCGTGCCCGTCCTACTGCAGCGAGCGCAGGTGTCGGTGCAGGCTCTCGTCGACCAGCGCCCTCGTGCCCTGCTCCGCCGTGACCGCGAGCGCGCTCGCCTGTTCGACCCGCGACGGCGAGCGCCACAACCGCCCGGCCGCCACCGCCACGGTCGCGGCCATCAGCGCCACCGCGATGACCACGACGCGCCAGGACCGCGGCGCCGCGCGCGGCGGCAGCGAGTCGTGCAGGTGGTCGCGCACCGTGCGGATCTTCGGGCGCTCCGGCTCCCGCGCCCCGCGCGGGATCAGCGACGTGGGCAGAAAGCGCGGACGTCTGTGCAAACTGAGGCGCATGGTGGCTCCTGCCTGCCACTATGGGGGCCGGTTGGCGCCACCGCAAGAAAACGGCCGTGGTACCGCCCGGCACGGCGGCGCGCGGTCAGGTGCTCCGTTCAGCGCGCGCTGATGGACGTGCAGCCGACCTCGATGGTGCGGGTCGAGCTCGACACGGTCACGCTGCCGAGGCCGTTCTCGCTCTCGTCGATCAACCACATCATGTCGCCGACGCCGAAGCTCTTGGACGACACGCTGTTGCTCGAGCAACTCGAGCGCGTGCCGCTGCCGTACTTCGGCTTGTCGCCGTAGAACACCGGCACGGTCTTGGAGCAGGTGCAGCGGATCTGCACCGACACCGGCCCGCCGCCACCACCCGCCGCAGGGGCGCTCGAACCACTGGCACTCGAGGCAGGGGCGCCGGAGTTGGACGACCGCGAGAACGACGCGTCCAGCTCGGCGCGCTCTCGCGCACGCTGCTCCTGCCACGCGGCGCGCTCGGCGGCGGCATCGGCGTCGGCGCGTGCCTGCGCGGCGCCGAGCAGTTGCTGGTCGTCCTTCGAGGCCCACGACACCTCGCCGAGCGCGGCGTGGCAGTCGCCGAGCAGCGCCAGCCGTTCGTCGTCGGTGCGGATGGCCTTGCGCACGGCCCGGCAGTGTTCGAGCACGCGATCGCGCTTGCCGTGCGCCACGAGCGCGGGGAACAGCCGCGGCGTCGCCCACAGGTTCGGCTTCTCCGCCAACGACGCCTCGAGCGCCGCCACGCCCTCGTCGCTGCGGCCGGCCGACAGCAGCAGGTTGCCCTTGACGGCGAGCGCCTGACTGCGGTCGTCCGATGCCGCGTCGAGCGCGCCGGTCGCTTCGTCGACGTCGGCGGCGGTGAGCTTGCCGCGCTGCAGGGCGCCTACCTGCACCGCCTCGTCGACGGCGCGGCCGAAGGCGAGCGCAGTTGGCGTGTCGCCGGGCGCTGCCTTCGCCGCCGCGCGCGCGGCGGCGACGCGTTCGAGGAACGGCCCGTCGACGTCGTAGGCGGCGGCGACGGCGTTGCTGTAGGACGTCAAGAGCGACGCGCAGGAGGTGAGGAAGAGCACGGCAGCGAGGAGCGCAGGGGTACGCATGCGCGCCCGTCTAGCGCGACGGCGCGCGATCGCGTGCGACGCAGGTCACCGCCGATGTTGGCGCTTGTCGTCCCTCCGCCATCGACGATCGCTGCTCTCGCGAGAGCGTGCGGCGGCGGAGTCGTGCGGGGGGGCCGTGCCGCAGCGGTACGTGCGTGCCGCATGTCGACGTCACTGTCGGGCTTGAACGCCCCCACCCCTGCCCCTCCCCTGCGGGGAGGGCCGTGCCGCTACCAGCGCTGCCCGAACCGCAGTGGCGGCACCAACGACATCGTGGGCGGCCTCCTCGTTCTTGCTCAGCACCGTGGGAATGGCGACCGGCGGCGTCATTTGTGTTCACCGGCGCGAGCGCCCTCGCCGAGCCCGGATGGGCCCTCCCCGCAGGGGAGGGGCAGGGGTGGGGGCGCTGGAGGGTGGCAAGGCCGTCGTCGTGGTCTCTAAGGGTCGGACCTCGCACGCCGGCCCGTCAAGAAAGCACCACGGCATGCTCTCGCGAGAGCAGCGACCGTCCGTGAGGGCAGGACGAGAAGCCCCAGATCCGAGCCTTGGCTCGCGCTCACCGCAATTCAGCCTAGTCGCAGCGCCGTTGCCAGAGGTTCTGCGCCTTCTCCCGCCAGATGCTGCCGGCGTTCGTGTCCGTCGCCACGATGCGGAGCCCGGCGCAGGCACGCTCGTTGTCGTGCTCACGCAGGTCGGCGACCGCGATCTCGAACTGTGCTTGGGTCCACTCGTCTGGCTGCGAGCAGCGGCGCTTCATGCACACCTCGAGGGCCGTTCGGTGCGCCAGCGAACCGAGGTTGCGCCGGAGGTTCGCCAGCTCCACGTCGCACCTGCTGCACTGGCCAACAGGCCAGCCGCCCTCGATCGGTTCCACTCGCAGCGCCTCGGCAGCGACTGGGACGGGAGGCGGCAGGCACGCCACCGCCGGGGGTTCGGGCCGCGCGATGACCACCACCTGCTCGGCATCGCGCGCGTCGATGAGACGGTAGAAGAGCACCGACACCGCGCTGACGACCAGCGCGAGCAGGATGGACTGCCACAGCTTGATGCGCATGTGGCGATCGTGACCCTCGAGGCAACGCTTGTCTTGACGCGGACGGTCAAGGCCCGCCAGCGCGCCGGTCCCGATGCTGTCGCACCTTCACTCCTCCCCTGGCCCGAGCGTGCGGCGGCCGGCGTCCGCGCGGATCTCGGCGGCACGCCCCTGCACTGCGCTCTCGAGCGAGGCGCCGACGCGCTTGAAGACGCGCGCGATCAGCTTGCGCTTGAGCTTGCCGGTGAAACCGCCCGACTCGCGCGCGATCCACTTCGCCTCCTCGGCAGAAGGCGGGCGCGAGCAGCTGCCGCTGCAGCTATACAGGCGCGGTGGGTGCGGGGGCGCTGCTGACGGAAGCTGGCCGTCGTCGACGATGCCGTGCAGGCGCCCGTCCTTGACCGCGAGCACGACGCTCCTGAGCAAGCCGGGGGTCTCCATCTCTTCGAACACCACCAGCGCGTCGGTCGCGAAGCGCGCCGCCTTGTCGGCGGCGTCCTGCGCGAGGCGGTCCGGCGTCTGCCCGCCGACCGCCATACGCGCGCCGCGAAAGCCGACCAGCACGAACAAGGGCGTGAGCTGCACGGTGACGTCGCCGTCGACCTTGCCGCCGACAGTGACGGTGCTGCCGTCCACCTTGACCATGCGCCCGGGCAGCGCCTTGGTGAGCGCGCCGAGCACGAGCTCGAGCAGGCCTCCCGCGGCGCCAGCGGTGCCGGTGGTGGCGGGCTCGGCGTCCAGGATCTCGGGGTCGGTCACGGCGGCGCCTCCTGCCGGTGAGGCCACGGATGTGCCACGCTCGCCGCCGACCGGGAAGCTCCGATGAGCGAAACGACCGTGCCGTTTGCCGACCTCGACGACGTGGAGCGCCGCCTGCGCGCGGTCGGCTACCTGCCCGATCGGCGCATCGCCACCGCGGCGTTCCTGGCCACGCGGCTCGAGCGACCGCTGCTGGTCGAAGGCCCGGCGGGCGTGGGCAAGACCGAGCTGGCGCGCGCGCTCGCCGAGGCGCAGGGGCGCGAGCTGATCCGCCTGCAGTGCTACGAGGGCATCGACGAGAGCCGCGCGCTGTATGACTGGGAGTACGGCAAGCAGCTCCTCTACACGCAGCTGTTGAAGGACCACCTGGCGGAGCTGGTCGGCGCCGCCAACCTCGACGCCGCGGTGGACAAGCTCGCCGCCACCGACACGCTGTTCTTCTCCGAGCGCTTCCTGGTGCCGCGGCCGCTGTTGCACGCCATCCGCTCGAAGCGGCCGGCGCTGTTGTTGGTCGACGAGATCGACAAGGCCGATCCCGAGATGGAGGCGCTGCTGCTCGAGGTGCTCGCCGACTTCGCGATCACCATCCCCGAGATCGGCACGCTGCGCGCGACCAGCCGGCCGCAGGTGGTGCTCACGTCCAACAGCGCGCGCGAGCTGTCCGATCCGCTGCGCCGACGCTGCCTGCACCTCGTCATCGGCTTCCCCGACCGCGAGCGCGAGCTGGCCATCGTGCGCGCGCGCGTGCCCGACATCGATCAGGCGCTGGCGTCGGCCGTGGTGGGCGCGGTGCACAAGCTGCGCGCGCTCGACCTGCGCAAGCCGCCCTCGATCAGCGAGGTCATCGACTGGGCGCGCGCGCTCGGCGTGCTCGGCCGAGGCGTCATCGACGAGGGCACGCTGCGCCAGACCCTCGGTGTGCTCATCAAGCACAAGGACGATCTCGAGGCCGCGGAGAAGCGCGCGGCCGAGATCGTGCGCGCCGCCACGCCGCCCAACTGACGGCGCCCAACTGACGACGTGCGCCGAGCGGTGTGCGCCGGGCGATCACCGCGCCTGGCACGTCATGTGCTTTGCGGCCCACGGCGCCGATGCGCGCCAGCGACGGTCCAGGAGGAAACGGTGCGCCTACGTCACCTGCTCGGCTCGATCTGCCCCTGCCTGCTCGGCGCCGCATGCCTCGGCGGCCCACCGCCCGTCGACGAGGACCCCGTCCCGACGGGCCGCACGACCTTCCGCTTCGAGCCGGTGGAGGTGGCGGGCGTCACACCACGGTGGGGTGCCAGCGTGGCCGACGGGCACCTGCTCGGTGGCGTCGACGACACCATGCGCGTGACCGATGAGGTGTTCTCGCTGGCGCGCGGCGACGCGGGGCTCTCGGGCACGAGCGTCGGCGCGCTCGACGTGCCGCGCTTCTGCGGCTGTGCGCTCTACGACGAGGGGCGCCGTGAGCTCGTCATGCTCGGCGGCCGCGACGACTTCTATCGCGACGAGACCACCGCGGTCTTGATCGACGTCGACACCGGCGAGCGCACCCCGCTCGAGCACGGCGGCGCCGCCGATCATCCGGTTGGCTGCATGGCGTTCTTCTCGCCGAGTGCCGACCGTGGCTACGTCTTCGGCGGCGCCGATCAGTCGGGCTTCTCGGCGGCTACCTGGCGCTGGGATCCGGAGGCGCGCACCTTCACGCGCCTCGACGTCGATGGGCCGCCCGGCCGCTACGACGCCGGCGTGGTGCCGCTCGCCGACGGCGGCGCGCTCATGGTGAGCGGCATGGGCATGGGCGGCATGGCGATGAAGTTCTATCGCGACGTCTGGCGCTTCGACGTCGCGAGCGAGAGCTGGCGCGAGGTGGCGCCAGCCACCGAGGAGGCGCCGCCAGGCCGCCGCTACCCGTGGCTCGCGCTCTCCCCCGACGAGAGCACGCTGGTGATGGGCTTCGGCTCCGACTCGCCGCGCGGCGAGAGCGTGCTCGGCGACCTGTGGCGCCTGGACCTTGCGAGCGGGGCCTGGCGCGCGCTCGAGGTGGGCGGCGAGGTCGAGGGCGAGCTGCCGGCGGCGCGCGGCTTCACCTTCCGCCTTCCCGGCCCGATCGGCACCGCGGGCGTGCTCGCCTTCGGCTCGGACGCGGAGCTCAACCTGTACCAGGACGCGTTTGCGCTCACCGTGCCCGACGACCTCGCGGGCGAGTGGCGGTAGCAGCCAGGCGCCGCGTCACCGAAGCGCGAACAGCACGATCAGGCCGACCACGATCAGCGCCACCACCAGGCCGAGCGCGAACATGGCGCCGCTGCCTGAGGTCTTCTGCATGCCGGGCGCCGCCTTGGCGCGCAGCTCCTCCGCCTCGACCACCTTGAAGGCGAAGCCCTCGGCCTCGAGCAGGACCTTCAGCTCGCCGACGAACTTGTCGTACTCGCTCTGATAGAGGTCGAGCGCGTTGTTGAAGCGCTGCCGGTGCAACATGTTGAGCGCGGCGTAGGAGCGCATCTCGCAGGCGCGCAGGCCGACGTCGAGGAAGCCGCAGGCGATGTTGTGCGTCGGATCGCCGCCGTCGGCCTTGAGCACGATGGACTCGCGCGCCTGCTTGCCGCCACCGGTCGACTCGACCACCGGCGCGTCGACCTTGACCCGTCGCGCGACCGCGCCCGTGAAGCAGGTCGGGGCGAACTTGGTCTCGATCAGGTCCTTCGCGGCCACGGTGGCCTGCGCGAAGGCCGTGATCGCGTTGCGCTCGTAGGTCATCTCGGTCCCCTGGGCACGCGCGAGGTTCCGCCGAACGCGATCGGCGCGTCAAGCGCGGGGCGCTACTGGACGAGCGAAGACGTTCTGCTATCTCACGTCGAGACGATTTGACCCTTTCCAGCGAGGTGTCCCGTGATCGATGGCGTCGAGCTGATCCAAAAGACCTACGCGAAGATGAAGTCCAAGCATGCCGAGGCCCGCCAGGCGCTCGCGCGGCCGCTGACGCTGACCGAGAAGATCCTGGCCACGCACCTCGACACCATCACCGACGAAGACGGCATGCCGCTGGTGAGGAAGAAGAGCTACGCCAACCTGTTCCCCGATCGCGTCGCGCTGCAGGACGCCACCGCGCAAATGGCGCTGTTGCAGTTCATGCACGCCGGCAAGAAGGAAGTGGCGGTGCCCTCGACGGTGCACTGCGACCACCTGATCCAGGCCCACGTCGGCGCCAAGAAGGATCTGCTGCGCGCCGTCGACGAGAACCAGGAGGTCTACGACTTCCTGGCCAGCGTCTCCCAGAAGTTCGGCCTCGGCTTCTGGAAGCCGGGCGCGGGCATCATCCACCAGGTGGTGCTCGAGAACTACGCGTTCCCCGGCGGCATGATGATCGGCACCGACAGCCACACGCCGAACGCGGGCGGCCTCGGCATGATCGCCATCGGCATCGGCGGCGCCGACGCCGTCGACGTCATGGCCGGCTTCCCGCTCAACCTGCGCTGGCCCGGCGTCATCGGCGTCAAGCTCACGGGCAAGCTCGACGGCTTCGCCGCGGCCAAGGACGTCATCCTCAAGCTGATGGGCATCTTGACGGTCAAGGGCGGCACCAACCACATCGTCGAGTTCTTCGGCGAGGGCGCTGCGTCCATCTCGTGTACCGGCAAGGGCACCATCGCCAACATGGGCGCGGAGCACGGCGCCACCACGTCGGTGTTCGCCTACGACGCGTCGATGGAGCGCTACCTGCGCGCCACCAACCGCGGCGCCTGGGCCGACCTGGCGAACCAGCACCAGACGGAGCTGGCGGCCGACCCCGAGGTGCTGGCCGATCCGGCCAAGTATTACGACCGTGTCGTCGAGATCGACCTGTCGAGCCTCGAGCCGCACCTGGTCGGCCCGCACACGCCCGACCTGGCGCACCCGATCTCGACGATGAAGGGCACGGTGAAGAAGGAGGGTTGGCCCGAGGTCATCACCTCGGCGCTGATCGGCTCCTGCACCAACTCATCCTACGAGGACGTGTCGCGCGCGGCCTCGCTGGCGGCGGCGGCGATGAAGGCGGGCCTGAAGGCCAAGGTGCCCTACCTGGTCTCACCCGGCAGCGAGACCATCCACCTGACCATGCAGCGCGACGGCCAGATGGCCACCTTCAACGCCATCGGCGGCACGGTGCTGGCGAACGCCTGCGGGCCCTGCATCGGTCAGTGGCAGCGTGACGACGTCAAGACCGGCGTGAAGAACGCCATCGTCACCTCCTTCAACCGCAACTTCCGCGCGCGCAACGACAGCAACCCCGAGACGCTCGCCTTCATCGGCAGCCCCGAGCAGGTGACGGTGATGGCCTTCGCCGGCCGGCTCGACTTCGATCCGCGGACCGACACCATCAAGGCGCCGGACGGCAAGGACTTCAAGTTCCCCGTGCCCACGGGCGACGAGCTGCCAAAGCAAGGCTTCCTCGTCGACAAGGAGGGCTTCGTGCCGCCCGCCGCCGACGGCTCCGCCGTGCAGGTCAGGGTCGATGCCAAGTCGTCGCGCCTCTCCCTGCTCGACAAATTCGCGCCGTGGGACGGGCGCGACGTCGTCGACGCGCCGGTGCTGCTCAAGGCCAAGGGCAAGTGCACCACCGACCACATCTCGGCCGCCGGCAAGTGGCTCACCTACCGTGGTCACCTCGACAACATCTCGAACAACCTCTACATCGGCGCCACCAACGCCTTCACGGACAAGGTGGGCGAGGGCAAGAACGTCCTCACCGGCGAGACCAAGCCCTTCCCGGCGGTCGCACGCGCCTACAAGGCGGCGGGCCGGCGTTGGGTGGTCTTTGGCGACGAGAACTTCGGTGAGGGCAGCTCGCGCGAGCACGCGGCCATGGAGCCGCGCCACCTCGGGGGGGCCGCCGTCATCGTGCGCAGCTTCGCGCGCATCCACGAGAGCAATCTCAAGAAGCAGGGCATGCTGCCGCTCACCTTCGCCAATGCCGCCGACTACGACAAGGTGCGCGAGGACGACCTGGTGACGCTGCAGGGTGTGACCGCGCTGTCGCCCGGCAAGCCCCTCACCGTCGTGTTGAAACACACGGACGGCAGCAGCGAGTCCTTCGGCGTCAACCACACCATGAGCGCCGAGCAGATCGAGTGGTTCAAGGCGGGCAGCGCGCTCAACGCCGTCGCGCGCGGGGGCAAGTAGCGCGCGCAGCACGGGCGGTCGGGCCCGCTGTAAGTGTTTCGTCAATAGCGGTGCCTCGTCGACGAGGGAGCGGCGCTCCCCTCGACGAACCGCGTTCGGTGCGCCAAGCCGTCGCCAAGGAGCCTGCCCATGAACAAGATCCTCGTGTCCGCCGCGTTCGCCCTCGCCCTGTCCGCCTGCAGCGAGCAGAAGCCCGCGGAGCCCGCGCCGCCGCCGCCGCCGCCGGTCAAGCCCGTCGAGGCCGCCGCGCCCGTCGTCGATCCGGCCGCCGCCGCTGCCGCCGCGCCTGCCGCCGCCGCGCCCGCCGCCGGCGACCCGAAGGCCGAGGCCGACCAGATCTTCGCCACGCGCTGCACGGTGTGCCACGGCGCCACCGGCAAGGGTGATGGCCCGGGCGCCGCCGCGCTCAACCCGAAGCCGCGCGACTACTCGGACGCCGCCTGGCAGAAGAGCATCACCGACGACGTGCTCGCGAAGGTCATCCTCGAGGGCGGCCAGGCCATCGGCAAGAGCCCGCTGATGGCGCCGAGCCCCGACCTCAAGGGCAAGCCCGAGGTGGTCAAGGCGCTCGTCGCCAAGGTGCGCTCGTTCAACCCGACCAAGTAGGCCGCTAGAGATCCTTCGGCGCCACCGCGTACAGCGCGCGGTACGACGCCGGAGGACAGGCCTCGAAGCGCTCGGCATGGAACAGCTCCGCGAGGAGCTTCCGGCCGAGCGCCTCCTTTTCCAGGTGCAGGAAGACCGCCCGCACCGCCTTGGCGTCGGCGCCCTTGCCGACCACCACGCCGTCGCCCGGCACCTCGGCGGTGACCTCGATGGCGTCGAGCTGCTTCGACGAGCCGGGCAGGTGCGTCTCGAGCGCCTCGACGATGCTCTCGGGGTTGCCCTTCTGCGCGTGCACGGCCGAGAGGTCCGCCTTGCCTTCAACCAACGCGAGCAGCGCCGCCGGGTAGCTGCCGTAGAAGGTCTGCGACGCGAACAACAGGTCGGGGTCGACGCGGCGCGCGCTCTTCAGGTGCGCCACCGGTAGCAGGTAGCCCGCCACCGAGCGTGGATCGACCCAGGCGGCGCGCAGACCTTTGGGGCGCGCGAGCGAGACGTCGGTGCCCGCCCGCTTGACGAAGGCGGCGCCGTAGCTGGCGCGGCCGTGGCGCACCGCGCGCGCTGCCACCGTCAGGCCCTGCGGCTCCACCTGCGCGCACACGAAGGGCGGCGCATGCGCGGCGTCGACGGCGCCGGACAAGAGGTTGCGCGTCAGCGCCTCGTAGCTCTGGCTGACCGTGACGTCGACCTGCTCGGCCAGCAGGTCCTCGAGCGCGTCGCGCAAGCGCCGCGTCTGCTCGACGAGGCGCTCGGTGCCGAGCGACGGGGGCAGCGCGAAGCGCAACAACATCAACCCCGAAACGCCGACAGGCCCGTGAGGAACTGGCCAATCACCAACAGGTGCACGTCGTTGGTGCCCTCGTAGGTCGAGACGGTCTCCAGGTTGTTCATGTGGCGCATCACCGGGTAGTCCTCGGTGATGCCGTTGGCCGCAAGGATGTCGCGGCAGGTGCGCGTGATCTCGAGCGCGCACTTGACGTTGTTCATCTTGGCCACGCTCACCTGCACCGGCTCCAGGCGTCCGGCCTCCTTCAAGCGCGCGAGCGACAGCCCCACGAGCTGCGCCTTGGCCAACTCGACGCCCATGGTGGCGAGCTTCCCCTGCACGAGCTGCATGCCGGCGATCGGCTTGCCGAAGGCGATGCGCTCCTTGGCGAACTCGATGGCGCACTGCAGCGACGCCGCCGCCGAGCCGCACACCGCGAAGGCGATGCCGCCGCGCGCCTCGAACAGGCACTTGAGCGCGCTGCCGAGGCCCTTGGTGCCGGGCAAGAGCGCGTCTTCGGGCAGGCGCACGTCGTCGAAGGTGAGGTCGGCGGTGTCGCTGCAGCGGAAGGAGAGCTTTCGCTCCATCGGCACCTGCGTGAAGCCGGGCGTGCCGCGCGGCACCAGGAAGGCGCGGATGGAGTTGGCGTCGTCGCCGGTCCTGGCCCACACCACCGCGACGTCGGCCCTGGTGCCGTTGGTGATCCAGCGCTTCGCGCCCGAGAGCAGCCAGCCGTCGGCGGTCTTGGTGGCGCGCGTGCGCATCGCGGCCGGGTCGCTGCCGGCGTCGGGCTCGGTGAGGCCGAAGCAACCGATGGCCTTGCCCTGCTGCAGCGCCGGCAGCCAACGGTCTTGCTGCGCAGCGCTGCCGAACAGCGAGATCGGCACCATCACGAGCGAGGTCTGCACGCTGACGAAGGAGCGGATGCCCGAGTCGGCGCGCTCGAGCTCGCGCAGCGCCAGCCAATAGGCGGTCGGGTTCATGCCGGCGCAGCCGTGCGTAGCGATGGGCGCCCCGAGCAGCCCGAGCTCGGCGAAGGCGGGCACGAGCTGCCAGGGGAACTCGGCCCTGCGGTACCACTCCGCCGCGTAGGGCAGCACCTTGTCGTCGACGAAGCGGCGCACCGTGTCGCGCACGGCGCGCTCCTCGCCGGTCAGTTGGGCGTCGAGATCGAACAGGTCGGTGGGCGTCGCGGGCATGAGGCGAGACGAGCATGGGGAGCCCGGGGCGTCGACGGGGTATGCTCGAGCCGATGCCCCCGCCCACCGCCGCATCGGCGATCGCCCTGTGCGCCCTCTCGGTGCTGTCCGCGCCGGCGGTCGCGCAGGCGACCTTGTGCAACGACGCGTTTCAGGACGGCGGCAACGCCGTCTTTCAATCCGGCTTCACCGCCGGCGAGGGCGCCGCCGTCAAGCTGGCGCCGCCCGTCGACGGCTACCCTTTCACGATCACCGCCGTGCAGTTCCTGTTCGGCGACGACGGCGGCACCGCGGGCGAGGGCTACACCGTCACGGCGCGCGTCTACGACGACGACGGCGAGAGCGTGCTGACCGATCCGGGCTACCCCGGCACGCAGCTCGGCGAGGAGCCGAACGCCTCGGTGCTGTCGTCGCCCGACAACGTCAGCGAGATCCCGCTCTCGACGCCGGTGACGGTCACCGACGGCAGCGTGTGGGTCGCGCTGTTCTTCACCCACGCGGGCGCGCCCGGCATCGCGCGCGACGAGGGTGGCATCCAGGCGGGCAAGAACGCGCTCTTCTCCGGTCCGGGCTGGGCTGACTCGTCGGACTTCGGCCTCGAGGGGGACTGGATCGTGCGCGCCGTCGTCACCACGCCGTCCAGCTCGACCAACCCGCTCTGCGTGTTCGCCGCCTCCGGCGAGGGTGAAGGCGAAGGCGAAGGCGAGGGTGAAGGTGAAGGTGAAGGGGAGGGCGAGGGCGAAGGTGAGAGCGAGGGCGAGGGAGAGAGCGAGCTGTTCATCTCGAGCGTCAACCCGGCCGAGGCGGTGGCGGGGGTGGAGACGCGGGTCACCATCACCGGCGGCGGCTTCGTCGACGGCGTGGCGTTCCGCGTCGGCTCCGTCGTCGCCGAGGCCGTCGAGGTGCAAAACGACGGCGCCGCGCTCGCCACCGTGCCGGGCTCGCTCGAGCCGGGCACGTACGACGTCATCGCACAGCTCGACGCAGAGTCGTTCGTGTTCCCGAGCGGCTTCACCGTCATCGCGGGCGGCTGTGGCTCGTGCGCGTCCGGTGGCGGGTGGTCCGCCGGCTTCGCCGTGCTGTTGCTGGTGGTCCGCAGGGCTCGACGAGGGGGACCGCGGCATGAATGACGAGGCAGTGGCGCGCCTGGCGCTGTTGACCGGCATCGGCTTCCTCGCCGCGGGCGCGGTGGCGTCCTCCGGCTACGACCTGGTGGTAGCTCCCGAGCATGTCGATCGCCTGCTGCCATGGCGCCTGCTTGGCGGCGCCGGCCTGCTCGCCATGTTGGCCGGCGCCTACCTGGTGCCCGGCAAACGAACTTGGTGGCTCGCGGGCGCGGCCAGCGTCGCCGCCGCGGCGGTCTGCGGCAGCGCCCACATCCTGCCGTCGGGCTTCGGCTACGGCATGGGCGGCCTTGCGCTGGTGGCGATGTTCGTGGCGGTGGCTGCACCCGGTGGGCGGGCCGCAGCCGCCGCAGCCGCTGCCGCTGTGGTCGGCGCCGCGGTGGTGCTGGTGGCCGCAGGCGCGTCTCGCTGGTTCATCTTCCCGCTCGCGTTCGTGGGGCTGCCAGCGTTCGGCGCCGCCGTCGCAGCAGGTGCCGCCGCCGGCCTGCGCGCGCGGCGGCGGCGCGACCGCGAGGACGAGCTCGACCGCCTGCGTCACGACCTCGAGCGCTTCGGCCGCACCGACGAGCTCACCGGCGTCCCCGACAAGAAGCAAATGGAGCGCCTGGCGCGCCGCGAGCTGGCGCTGGCGCGCCGCCGCGGCGTGGCGTTGTCGGTCATCAAGCTCGACGTCGAGGGGCTTGAGGGCATTCGGCAGAGCCACGGGCGCTCCGCCGGCGACGAGGTGCTGCGCGCGGTGGCGTCGATGTGCCAAGGCGCGCTGCGCGAGACCGACATGATCGCGCGCATCGCCGCCGATCAGTTCGTCGCGCTCGTGATGGATGCCGATGGCGCGGGCGCCGCCGCGCTGTGCGAGCGCCTGCGCCTCAAGCTCAAGAACGCGCCGCTGTTGGCGGGCGACAAGCTGATCGAGGTCAACGTCAGCGTCGGCGCAGCCACGCTCATCGACGGCGACCAGCACATCGACGACCTGGTGGCGCGCGCCGAGCGGGCGCTGCACGCCGAGCGCGCCCCCGGTGCCGGCAACGGCGACCCCGGCGCCGCCACAGCGTGAACCGCCCCGGCAGATCGCGGCGCACCACCTCGAAGCGCTGAGGGTCGGCGAGCGCAGCGCGCGCCTGCTCACCGAGGCGCGCAAGCTCTCCCTCGCTCACCAACACCCAGCGCACCTGCAACAGCTCGAGCGCAGCCGGATCCATGTCCTGCCACGCTCGCCGTTGCGCCGCCGTCAGCGCGCGCGCCTTGGTGAAGTCGACGATGTGCCCGCTCGCGTAGTGCCGCGCGTCGAAGCCGGGGGCGAACAGCCCGGTGACTCGCGCCACGTCGACCTCGTGCACTAAGACGAGATCGCGCGTGGGCACGAGCGGCCTCACCTGGTCGCCGAGCGCCGTCAGCTCCCGGCGCGGCCGCCAGTCGACCTTGGCGGGGATGGCAAGCCGCCCCTGCAACACCGTGCGCGACGCGAGCCAGGCGAGCGGAAACTCGATGGTGAAGACGACCAGCAGCACCACGAGCGCCCGTCCGACGACGCCGCGCGTCCGCCAACCGCGCGCCAGCGTATCGGCCAGCGCCACGCTCGCGAGGAATCCGCCGGCGCTGTAGAGCTTCACGATGTCCCAGGTGTGGCGATAGACGACGACGTTTGGCAGCAGCAGGCCGATGGCCGCGCCGAACACCAACGCGAGGCGCAGCCGGCCGCCCGCGACCGCCGCGAGCGGCAACAACAAGAGCGGCACACCGAAGGCGACCAGGTGGTGCGCCAGCGAGTCGGCCACCGAGGTCGCGCGGAAGAAGTCGAGCCCCCACACCAGCGTGCCGCCGGTGCCCGCGCTCGGCGAGAAAAAGCCGCCGAGCACAGGAGCAAGCAGCCCGGCCGCCGCGAGCAGACCGAGGTCGATGGCGAGGCGGCGGCGATCGCGCGTGCGCACGAACACGCAGAGCGCCGCGGCGCCGAGCCCGAAGCCGAGCACCAGGAAGTGCACCGCCTGCACCATCGACAGGGCCGAGAGCAGGGCGGCGCCGAGCGCGCACCGCCAGACGCGCCGCCGCTCGTCGTCGTGCTCACGCTCGACGGCGACGAGCGCCAGCACCGCCAGCACCAGCGGCAGCGCGAGCCCCTGGGGGTGCTGGAAGAAGTCGGCGGTGATGGGCGGCGGCCGGCGGGTCCACTCGCGCCACGCCGGCGGGTAGCGCGACGCGATCGCGAACGGCCCGAGGTCGTCGTGCAGCGGCTGCGCGAGCACGCTGCCCGCGAGCGGCGCCAGCATGGGCACGAGCGTGGCGCCGACGCGGCCGGCGGCGAGCGCGCCGAACGTGGCGGCCGTCCACAGCAAGAGGGCGAACGAGCCGATGGTGACGAGGTCGATGGCGCGGTCGATGGGCACGCCCGCGACGACCAGCTGGGCGTAGAGCGCATCGACCCCCCAGTGGTACGGCAGCACCTGTCCGGGCAAGAGCGGGTGCTCGGGCGGTGCCACGCCGCGCACCAGCGCCATCGCCATCGGCACGTGGTGCTCGTCGTCGAAGAAGTTGCGGAACAGCGCGCCATGCACCACGCACACGAGCGCCGCCCCGCCGACGATCCAGGCGGGCCAGGCCGGGCGCGCATCGACGGCGCCGAGCGGCGGCAGCTCACGAGCTGTCCGCCGCAGCGCAAACGCGCCAACGGCGAAGAGCACGGCCGACAGGCCCATCGCCAACGGCAGGCCGCCGGTGGCGCGGCAGAGCTGCCCGGGGAGGACGGCAACGAGCGCGCACGCCAGGCACGCGACCAGCGAGGCGCGCGCCTCCCCCGCTCGCAG
The DNA here is from genome assembly GCA_016177705.1 of Deltaproteobacteria bacterium. Lineage (GTDB taxonomy): Bacteria > Myxococcota > UBA727 > UBA727 > VGSZ01 > JACOUT01. The sequence continues at coordinate 345,927 of JACOUT010000005.1, read as the reverse complement.
CAACGCCCCTCGAGCCACGACGACGGCCGCACCCCAGCAGGCGACGAGCAGCATCGCTCCCACATCGACGCCATAGCGCACGCGCGCTCCTGCGTAACCATCCGGCCGAGCGTCTTGCGCCGCGGGCAGTGGCGGCGGCGTGTGGTACCTTCGACGAGATGCGCTGGTCGCGGGCCGTCATAGCCCTGCTGCTCATGGTGCTGGCTGCCGCGTGCGACGCGTGCACGGTGCCGCCCGGCCTGATCGGCGCCGATGGCGGCGCTCCCGCCGACGTCGATGCCGGCCCGAGCTGCGCGCGCGACGACGACTGTCCGCTCGGGCAGCAATGCGTCGACGGCATGTGCGTCCCCGCCGCCGCCGACGTCGGCGACACCGGCTGCACAGAGGACGGCGACTGCGCGGCCGACGAGCTGTGCGCGCTCGCCACCGGTCGCTGCGTGCTCGACGCGCCCACGCCCGACGTGCCGACCGGACCGCCGGGACCATGCACCACCGGCGACCAGCGCACCTGTGGCCTGAAGGTCGGCGTCTGCGAGTACGGCGTCGAGCGCTGCGAGAGCGGTACCTGGTCGGGCGTGTGCCTGGGCGGTGTGGGGCCGGGCGACGAGGTGTGCAACGGCGTCGACGACGACTGCGACACGGACAGCGACGAGGGTTTCATCGCGGGCGCGGCGTGCTCGGATGGGCTCGGCGCCTGCCAACAAGATGGCGTCACGGTGTGCACCGCCGACGGGCTCGCCACCGTCTGCACCGCGCAAGGCCTAGACGCGAGCGGGCGCGTCGAGCTGTGCGGCAACGAGCCGGACGACGACTGCGACGGCGAGATCGACGAGGGGTTCGCGCCGCTCGGCACCGGCTGCACCGTGGGGACCACCTGCCCCGTGAGCGGAACGTGGGCCTGCACCGCCGACGATCGCGGCCTCGAGTGCTCCGTGTCGATCGACCCAAGCGTGGAGGCCTGCGACGGCTCGGACAACAACGGCAATAGCTGTGTCGACGAAGGGTTCGACCTCGGCAGTCCTTGCACGGCGGGCGCCGGCGCCTGCGCCACCAGCGGTGTCACGGTCTGCAACGGCGCCGGCGACGGCGTGCAGTGCAACGCCACGCCGGGCACGCCGCAGGCGGAGCGCTGCGACAACGTCGACGACGACTGCAACACCGTGATCGATAACGGCTGCGACGACGACGGCGACGACTACTGCGACGGCGCCATCACCTTCGTCGGCGCCGCCGGGTCGATCGGCGCGTGCCCGCTGTCGGGGCCCTCGACCCTCGACTGCAACGACGCCAACGCAGCGGTCAGCCCGGGCGACACCGAGATCTGCAACAACAGCGTCGACGAGGACTGCGACGGTAGCCTCACGAACGGCTGCGCGGCCTGCAATCCTGGCATCGACGCCGACTTCGATGGCAGCAACCAGTGCAACGACTGCGACGAGACCAATGGCGCCGTCTTCCCGGGCGCGCCGGAGCGCTGTGACGGCCTCAATCAGGATTGCGACGCCTACATCGACGAGGGCTTCGACGGCGACGGCGACGGCTACACCACCTGCGGCACCATCCTGCCCGGCGGCGGCCTCGACGCCTCGCTGGTCGACTGCAACGACGTCGACCAGCTCGTGCACCCGGGTCCTGCCTCCTGCGAGCTGTGCAAGATGGGCGCGGCGGGTGCTGCCACCTGCAACCAGCCGAACGACCGCGGCACCGGCGTGGACGAGGACTGCGACGGCTTCGTCGACGAGACCTGCTCCCCGTGCGACGCCGGCGACGGCGACAACGACGGCGTCACCGGCTGTCAGGGCGACTGCAACAACGCCGACCGCAACGTGCACCCGGGTGCTGCCGAGGTGTGCGACGGCAAGGACACCGACTGCAACCGCAACACCACCGAGAACTGTGACGTCGGCGATCCGTGCAACTTCGCGGCAAACACGGACGAGTGCCGCGACCGGCTGATCTGCGTCGAGTCGCTGAACGCGGGCGGCGGCGGCACAGGTGATTTCACCTGCACCTCCTTCTGCAACCTGACGAGCCCGGGGCTCGGCCTCGGCGACTCGTGCGACGTCGACGAGACCTGCGCCTCCGCGCTGACGCCGACCGTCAACCTGCACGGCTGCGCGGTCACCACGGGCTTCGGCGCGCGCGCCGTCGGCCAGGCATGCAGCCGTGACTCGGATTGCCGCTCCGGCACGTGCCTCTCCGACCAGCGCCTGACCGGCCCGCCCGACAAGTACTGCACCGACCTGTGCACCCACGAGGATAGCTGCCCCGGCGCGCTCAACTGCCAGGCGAGCGCGGCTGCTCCAAGCTACGGGCGCTGCATGAAGGTGCTCAGCCAGCAGGATCTCGCGCTGGGCGCCACCTGCACCACCACCAACGCCGCCCGCTGCGTCAACGGCTCCGCCTCGTGCGCGGATGTCGCCGGCCAGCGTCGCTGCCGCGAGATCTGCTGCGGAGATGCCGACTGCGCGGGATCTGAGCGTTGCGCGTTGGTCGGTCCCGCGGTGCCGGGGCCAAACGGCGGCGTCGACACCGTCGCCCTGTGCTCACCCGACACGGCGGGCAACGGTGGTCGGCCGGCCGGAGCCGCATGCAGCGCGAACCTCCAGTGCGAGAGCGAGCTGTGTGACAGCGACCTGCGCGTCTGCATCGAGCCCTGCTGCTTCGACGCCATGTGCCCGACCGGCTTGATCTGTGAGAGCGCGCTCTTCGAGCTGCCCTCCGGCAGCCAGACGTTCGCGCGCATGTGCTTGAACGTCACGCCCTCCGATCCCCTGGAGGCCCTGTGAGGGTACTCGCGCTCTCGCTGCTGGCGCTCGGCACGACGTCGTGCGCCGACGAAGAGCTGCGCGAGTTGGTGCCGTGGATCTCGCTGTGCCCCGCCGTCGATGCCGCGCCGGAGCAGTGCGACGGCGTCATCGACGCGGGCGAGTTGCCGGTCGAGATTGCCGCCATCATCGAGGTCGCCGTCGTCAACCGTGGCGACGGCCGCCTCGCCGTCGACGGCTACGCGCTCGACCACCCCGCGCTCACGGTCGAGCTCTTGCCCGAGGACGTGGCGCCGCGCAGCGGCAAGCCCCTGTCCATCGCCACCGCGCTCGGCGCCGACGCGCTCGGACCCGGCAGCGCCGAGCTGTCGGTGGTGTCCTCCGATCGAGCGCATTCGCCGGCGAGCGTGCAGCTCACCTGGGTCGGCGTGCCGCCGCCGCAGCCGGGCATCCTGCTGTGCGACGGCGAGGGCGAGGGTGCGCCGTGCGCGGTGCCGCTCGACGTCGACCTCGGCAGGGTGCGCCCGACGCAGGCGACCAGCCGCATCGTCACCATCAGGAGCGTCGGCGAGGATCCGCTGGACGTCGAGCGCGTGCGCCTGTCGGGCTCGAGCGACTTCTCGCTCGGCTCCTCAAGCCAAGGCGCGCGCTTGGCCCCGGGGGAGAGCGCGGCCGTCGTCGTCATCTATGCACCGGCCGGTGACGGCGACGATGCCGCCATCCTCACCGTCGACAGCAACGACCGCGACACGCCGGCGGCCACGGTCAACCTGCGCGGCACCGGGGGCGACGACCAGCCGCCGACCGCCGCGTGCCAGGACAGCGTCACCGGCGGCACCACCAGCTCCGCCCGCGTCGATGACCTCGTCGGCATCGACGGCACCGCCTCGAGCGATCCTGAGGGGGATCCGTTGGTCTTCCAGTGGGCGCTGACCGCGCCCGCCGGCTCCAGCGCCACCATCGTCGACGGCGCGGCGCGGAGCGCGCTGTTCACCCCCGATGCGCGCGGCACCTTCGTGGTGACGCTGGTGGTGCGCGACTCGCTCGGTCAACCGAGCGTGCCCTGCACCGTCACCGTCGACGCGGTGGCGCGCTATTCGCTCCGGGCGCGCGCCCGCTGGGGCTCCGGCGGCGATGTCGATCTGCACCTGGTCGAGAGCGGCAGCGCGCTCTTCTCCGCGCGAGACGTGCGCTACGACAACCGGGCCGTCGACGCCTTCTTGCTGCTCGACGACGCGGAAAGCGGCCCCGGCGAGGAGGAGATCGCCGGGCCGTTGCCTGCCGGAGGTACCTGGGAGCTGTGGCTGCAGCTCTTCGACGATGCCGGCCTTGGCGCCGTCGATGCGACGCTCGAGGTCGTGCTCGACGACACGCTGCCGGCGAGCTTCAGCGCCACCGGCGCGCTGCCCGCGTCGTGCGCGCTCTGGCACGTCAGCGACGTGACGTTCCCTTCGGGCACGGTCACGCCGGTGAACGCGACGATGTCCCTGTGTCCTTGACCGCCGGGCTTGGGGCGAGCGCGCGCTCGATCAACCGCGCCAGCGCGGCGACGAAGCGCGCGTCGTCGTTCAGGCACGGCACCAGCGTGAAGCGCTCCCCGCCCGCCGCCAGGAAGCGCGCGCGCAGGTGCACGCCGATCTCCTCGAGCGTCTCCAGGCAGTCGGCGACGAACGAGGGACAGGCCACCGCCAGCCGCTTGACGCCTTGCTGCGCCAGCCGGTCGACGGTGTCGACGGTCGATGGCCCGATCCAGCGAGCGCGCCCGAGCCGCGACTGAAACGACGTCGTCACCGGTGCGTCGAAGCCGACCGCGCGCAGCCGCTGCTCGAGCGCGCGGCTGGTTGCCAGGCACTGCGCCCGGTAGCAGCGGGCGTTGGCGTCACCGAGGGCGGCGCAGCAGCCCCAGCACTCGTCGGCGCCGCACACGTGCCCGGACGAGACGGTCGCCTGCACCTGGGAGACCGGCACGCCGTGGTAGCTGAGCAGCAGCGCGTCAGCCTCTGCCTTCGTCGCTTCCATGATCGTAGCAACGGCGACATCGAGGAAGCCGTCGTCGTCGAAGAACGGCGGCACCTCGACGACCGACTGCTGGCCGGCGGCGCCGAGCAGCCGCCTCACCTCGGCCAACGCGCTGCCGGTGGTCGCCGACGCGTATTGGGGGAACAGCGGTACCAGCACCACGCGCTCGTCGGCGTGCGCCAGCGCCTCGGCCAGCGAGGGTGAGCCGTAGCGCATGGCGAGCACCACGCGCGCGTGCGGCAACTGCTGCTGCAGCGCGGCGGCGAGCGCCCGCCCGTGCACCAACAAGGGCGAGCCCTGCTCCGTCCAGATCGCTCGATACAGCGCCGCGCTCTTCTTCGGGCGAAACGGCAGGATGACGAAGTTGAGCAGCGCCCAGCGGCCGAGCGGCGGCAGGTCGACGACGCGCGGGTCGGAAAGAAATTCGCGCAGGTAGCGGCGCACTGCGGGCGTCGTGGGCGCGTCCGGCGTGCCGACGTTGATCAACACCACGGTGGCACGCGCCTGCTCGTCGACGACGGCAGCGAGCGTGCTCATCCCGCCGGTCCACGGGTCACGTTGCGCTCCGGCGGAACATGTAGCCGCGGCCACGCACGGTGACGAGGTGGACCGGGTTCTCCGGGTCGGGCTCGAACAAGCGACGCAGCCGCAAGACGAAGTTGTCGATGGTGCGATCGGTGGGGAAGGCGTCCATGCCCCACACCTCTTCGAGCAGGTCCGCGCGGGACAGCACGCTGTTCTCGTGTGCCACCAACTGCTGCATCAGGCGCAGCTCCTTGTCGGAGAGCGTGACCTCGCCCTCGTTGGTCTGCGCTTGCCCGGTGTCGAAGCGGATCCAGTAGCTGCCCCAGACGAAGCGCGGCGCCGTGGTTGGTCGCCTGCCGGCGCGGCGCAGCAGCGCCCGCACGCGAGCGAGCAGCTCGGGCACGTCGAAGGGCTTGGTCATGTAGTCGTCGGCGCCGCTGTCGAGGCCGCGCACCTTGGCCGCGGTCTCGCCGCGCGCGGTCAGCATCAACACCGGGCAGGACACGCCGGCCGCGCGCGCCTTGGCGACCAGCTCCATGCCGTCGCCGCCCGGCAGCATGACGTCGACCAACGCCAGCTCGAAGGGCGAGCGCGTGATGGCGGCCAGGCCCTCGGGCCAGGTGGCCGCGGTGCTGACCTCGTAGCCCGCGTGGCGCAGGTTGAGCGCCACCAGGTCGCGCACCAGCGGCTCGTCCTCGACCACCAGGATGCGCGCGCCGGCGGTGGTCCCTTCGCCCTCGTCGCGCTCAGTCACGATCGCCTCCCGCCACGCTCAGCGTCACGGTGAAGGTAGCGCCTTTTCCAGGTCCCTCGCTGGTCGCGGTCAGGTCGCCGCCCATGTCGCGCATGAGCTGGCGGGAGATGTACAGGCCGAGACCGGAGCCAGCCTGCATGCCGCTGCGGTCATCGCGCTCGAAGGGGGCGAACAGCCGCTCGGCTTCGCCGGGGGAGAAGCCGACGCCCTGGTCCTTGACCTCGAGCTGCCAGCGGTGATCGACGGTGCGCGCCGACATCGCGACGTGCCCGCCGCCGTACTTGCGCGCGTTGTCGAGCAGGTTCTCGAGCACGACCCGGAAGGCATCGCGATCGACCTTGACCTCGGCGTTGCCGACGGCGCCGAGCGCAACTTCATCGTGCCCGAAGGTCTTCTGGCGTACCTCGAGCAGCTCACGCAGCAGCGGCTCGCTGGCGGTGGGAGCGGGCTTGAGGCGCGCCTTCGAGGTGGCGCGTTGGAAGGCGAGGATGGTCTCGGCCAGGTGCGCGAGCCGCTCGGTCTCGAGCACGCCCTGCGCGAGCAGGCGCGCGCGCTGCTCCTCGGGGATGGAGCCGAGCTGCAGGCTCTGCAGCAGCACGCGCACGCCGGCGATCGGTGTCTTCAGCTCGTGGGTGGTGAACTGCAGCAAGCGGACCATGCGCCGCCCGGCGTCGCGGCGCGCGCGCGCCACCAGGAAGAGCGCGCCAGTGCAGACCAGCAGCATGGCGGCGAACACCGAGCCCTCGCCGAGCAGCATCACCTGCTGACGCCTCGCGCGCGCAGTGGCGTCGGCCAGCGCTTGCGTGCGCACCACGTCGTCGCTCTCGAGGTTCGCGAGCGTGGTGGAGAGCTGCTGCACCTCGCCCACCAGGCCGCTCGAGAACATGCTCCACCACACGAGCAGCGTCGCCACCACCAGCGTGGCAACCATGAAGACCAACGCCTCCGCGTTGTCGATGAGCGCGCGCCGCACTGCCGCCATGCGTCCTCCGCCGGCCGTCAGCCCCTGCCCTCGACACCGCCGAGCGCGTCCGCGAGCGCGTCCACGTGCTCGGGCTTGTGTGCGGCCGACAAGAAGCCGACCTCGTAGGCCGAGGGCGGCAAGTAGATGCCGCGATCGAGCCAGCCGCGATAGCGGCTCTTGAACGCCTGCACGGCCGCGTCTCGGATGTCCTCGGCGCGGTTCGGCACCGCGCCGCCGTCGAGCACGGGCCAAAACACGCTGCCGACGTGCGCCACGGTGACGCCGCGCGCCTTGGCACGCGATGACAGGCGCTCACCGAGCGCGGCGACGTGGGCGTGCACGGCGCCCGAGCGCAGCTCGCGCAATGTCGCCACGCCGGCTGCGAGCGCCACCGGATTCCCGGCCATGGTGCCCGCCTGATACACGGGCCCGAGCGGCGCGAGCTGGTCGAGGATGGCCGCAGGACCGACGACGCCGCCCACCGGCAGGCCGCCACCGATGATCTTTCCGAGCGTGGTCAAGTCGGGGACGACGTCGACCACCTTGCCGTAGCCGTGGAAACCGAAGCGGAAGCCGGTGATGACCTCGTCGAAGATAAGGACGCTGCCCGAGGCTTTGGTCAGCTCGCGCAGCGTTCGAAGCCAGCTAGTCGTCTGCTCGAGCAGCCCGTTATTGGCCGGCAAGGGTTCGAGGATGGCCGCGGCGATCTGCGCGCCGTACTTGGCGAAGACCTCGCGCAGCGCACCCTCGTCGGCGAGCGGCGCCACCACGGTGTCGTGCGCCACCGTCTCAGTGACGCCCGCGCTTTCGGCGAGCCCGAGCGTGGCAACGCCGCTGCCGGCCTTGACCATCAAGGCATCGACGTGGCCGTGGTAGCAGCCGGAGAACTTGAGCAGTAGGCGTCGGCCGGTGTGGGCGCGCGCTAGCCGCACCGCCGTCAGCACCGCCTCCGTGCCCGAGACGACGAAGCGGGCGCGCTCGGCCCACGGGAAGGCCTCGAGCACCAGCTCGGCCAGCTCCGCCTCGCGGCGATGGCAGGTGCCGAAGGCGAGCCCGTCCTTGGCGGCCGCGATCGTCGCCTCGATCACCGCGGGGTGCGCGTGGCCGAGGATGAGCGGGCCCCACGCCAGGCAGTAGTCAACGTAGCGGTTGCCGTCCTCGTCGACGACCTCGGCGCCCTCGCCGCGCTTGAAGAACACGGGCGTGCCGCCGACCGACTTGAAGGCGCGCACCGGGCTCGAGACACCTCCCGGGATGACGCGCTGCGCGCGCGCGAACAGCGACGCCGAGGCGGCGCCGGTGCGCGCCTCAGAGCGCGCGCCAGAGGGGGTGGTTGGGGGTGAGGTCATGGCGAGGCTCCTGTTGTCCGTTGAGCTCAACGAGCACGTCCGCGATCTGGTGCTCGCCGTCGACCTGGGCGACCAGCGACACCCAACCCTTGGGGCGCACGATGCCGAGGTGGACGCGATTGGCGTCGGCGAAGGCGCCAAAGGGCGTGGTGCAGCCGCCCTCGAGCTCGCGCAAGAAGGCCCGCTCGAGCGCGGTGGCGGCGCGCGTCTCTTCGTGGTCGATGGGCGCGAACAATGCACGCACGGCGTCGTCGCCCGCGCGCGCTTGCACCGCCACCGCCCCCTGACCGGGCGCCGGTTGCCACGCCCGCGGATCGAGCCGCACCACGTGCAGCCCGTCGAGCGAAAGACCGAGCCGGGAGAGCCCCGCCTCGGCGAGCACGATGGCGTCGTACTTGCCGGCGCGCAGCTTGTCGACGCGCGTGGGCACGTTGCCGCGCAACGGCAAGGACGAGCACTCGGGCGCGAAGGTCTTGAGCATGGCGTCGCGCCGCAACGACGAGGTGCCGACCTTGGCACCGGCCTTCAGCGGCAAGCGATCGGGGCGGGTGGCGGCGGCGTCGAAGGCAGCCTCCGCGACCACGAGCAGGTCGGCGGGCGAGGCGCGTGTCAGCACGGCCACCAACGTCAAGCCGGCCGGCATGCGCGTCGGCAGGTCCTTGAGCGAATGCACCGCCCAGTCGATCTCGCGCGCGTGCAGCGCGGCTTCGAGCTCGGCGGTGAAGAAGCCCTTCTCGAGGGTGCCCGCCAGGCGGTCGGCCAGGTTGACGTCGCCTTGCGTCGTGATGACCCTCACCTCGACGTCCGGCACCTCGCCCACGGCGCTCTCGCGCAGCCGCTGGTTCACGTGATCGGTCTGCCAGCGCGCCAGCGCGCTGCCGCGCGTGCCCACCACGAAGCGCCGACTCATCCGCCCTCCTCACCGCGCACACGCTCGATGATGGTGTGCGCAAACAGCGAGCAGGCGCGGCGCAGCTCCTCGGCGTCGCCGGGCGACAAGCGTTCGAGCAGCGGCGGCAAGGTCTGATGCAGGAACACGCGCCGCTCCTCATCGATGGCCGAGAGCGCGCGGCCGTCGTGATCGTGGCCGAAGCGCGCCGCACCGTCGCGCACCAGCTCCACCAGCCACGAGCGCGCCTCGTCGTCGAGCAGGCGGCGCGGGCGACTCAACAGGTCCTCGAGGCCGACCGAGCGCCAACCTGTCGCGCCGGCGAGCTGTGCGGGCACGCCAACGTCGACCACCAACGGTTCGTCGCTTCGTTCGGGCAGCGTCACCCAGGGCGCGGGCGCGCCGGTGCACACCACCACCGCGCGCGCCTCCTTGGCGCGCCCCATCGCCTCGCCGTAGCCGATGCGGCCGAACGCGAGCGCGGCGCGGTAGCCGGCCTCGTGCAGCGCGGCCAGCGTGGCGCGCCCGATCTCACCTTGTCCGATGAGCACGACCGAGGCGCCCTGGTCGACGCCGCGCGCGGCCAGCTCCTCGACCACCAGCGTCTGCACGCCGAGCCCCTGCTGCACGATGCCGCGGCGTCGGCGCTCGCCCACCAGGCGCTGCACGGCGCGCCACAACAAGCGCAGCGTGCGATCGGCGGTGCCGTCCTTGTGCGCGCGCTCGAGCGCGATCACCATCTGCCGGCCCACCGCCGGCTCACCCTCGGCGACGGAATCGAGCCCCATGGCGACGCGCAACAGGTAGTGCACGGCCGCCGCGTTGGTGCGTTGATGCAGGCGCGTGGCTGGTGCCCTGCCCATCACCTGCCCCCTGAGCAGATCGGCCACCCAGCGCGGCCGCGTGGTCGAGATGATCCACTCGACGCGTGAGCAGGTCTGCAGCACCACCACGCCGTCGGCGTAGCCGCCGCGCACCAGCGCGCGCGAGGGCGCGTCGTCGCCGCGCTCGAGCGCCGCCAGCGCCGCGCGCTGCTCGGTGGTGGCGTCGCGGTAGCTGGCACCGAGCACCGCGAGCGCGCCGCGCTCCTGGTTCACGACGACCACTGCACCTCCGTCACCGCGCGGCACAGCGCCGCCACCGACTCGACGGTGGTCGGGGGCAGGATGCCGTGGCCCAGGTTGGCGATGCAGCGGCGCCCACCGTCGTCGGCGCGCATGTCGGCGACCAGCGCGCGCGCCTCGGCGGCGGCGGCGTCGGGGCCGGCGAGCAGCGTGATCGGGTCGACGTTGCCTTGCAGCACCAAGCGCGGATACAGCGCGCGCGCCTCGCGCCAGGGCGTGCGCCAGTCGAGCGACAGGCCGGCGACGCCGGACTCGCCGAGCACGGGCAAGAGGTGCTGGCCGCCGCGCACGAACAGGATGGAGCGCGCGGGCCCGGCCGACGACGACGGCAACTGCTCGACGATGCGCCGGATCATCGGCACCACGTGCGCGCGATAGAGCTCACGGGGCAACAGGCCGCCCCAGGTGTCGAAGATCTGCACCGCGTCGGCGCCGGCGGCGAGCTGCGCGCGCAACAGGCCGGCAGCGACGTCGGCGAACGCCTCCATGGCGCGGCGCGCGAGCGCGGGGTCCTTGAGCAGCAAGGTGCGCGCGGCGCGGAAGTCGTCGGAGCCCTGCCCCTCGGCGGCGTAGCACAAGAGCGTCCAGGGCGAGCCGCAGAAGCCGAGCAGCGCGCGCTCGCCGATGGCGCGCCGCAGGTCGGTGACGGCGTCGGCGGCGAAGGCGAGCTTGGCGGGCGCGCCCGCGACGTCCCACTGCTCGAGGTCGGCGGCGCTCTTGAGCGGGCGCCCGACGCGCGGCCCATCGCCGGTGCCGAAGGTGACGTCGAGGCCGAGCGCGTCCGGCACCGTCAGGATGTCCGAGAACACGATGGCGGCGTCGAGCGGGAACAGCGCGAGCGGCTCGAGCGCCACGCGCGTCGCCAGCGCTGGCGTCTTGCACACCTCCCAGAAGCCGTGCTGCGCGCGCACCGCGCGGTAGTCGGGCAGGTAGCGCCCCGCTTGGCGCATCAGCCACAGGGGCGGCCGATCGAGCGGCGCACCCGCGAAAGCAGCAAGGAAACGGTCGCGCGAGGTCATCAGCGAAGCCATGCCAACATCGTGCCGCGAAGGGCCGCCCCGTCGGTCACAGTTGTGTCATACACGTTCCCCTCTGGCGCTCAAGGAGGCACGCTGCCCGCGTGGCCACGTGGATCGTGACACGCGAGCAACGTGACGCCGAGCAAACCGTGCAGGCGCTGCGCGAGCGTGGGCTGCGCGCGCGCGCGCTGCCCTGCATCGCGCGCGAGGCCCTGGCCTGGCCTGCCGAGCTGACGCCTCCCGGGGACCGCGCCACGCTGCTTCTATGCACCAGCCCCTTCGCAGCCCGTCTGGTGATCGAGCGGTGGCCGGCGCTGCGAGCAGCCGCAGCATCGGCCGCGCTCTCGTGCGCAGCGACCGCGCCCGCCACCGCGCGCCTGCTCGACGATGCGGGCGTGCCCGTCGCGGTGCGCGCCACCGGTGGCGTCGTCGCGCTCGCTGCGGCCGTGGCGGACGCTGTGCGCGCGGGCCCACGGCCTTGGGTGCTCTACCCCACCAGCGACGTCGGCGACGAGAGCGACGAGCACGCCGCCGCGCTCGCGACGCTCGCGCGCGTGGCCGACGTGAAACCCGCGGTGGCCTACGCCACCCGTGCCCCCACCGGGCTCGACGACGCGCTGCGCGATCTCGAACCCGACGCGGCGCTGTTGTTTTTCTCGCCGTCGGCGGTCAACGCGCTGGTCGCCGCCGCCGGCCGGACCGGTGTAGCGTTGCCCGCGACCATGGTCTGCGTCGGCGCCTCGACGGCGCACGCCCTCGAGCACGTCGCGCGTCGCTCGGCGACGCTGGTGCCGCGCGGCGCCGATCTCGCCGAGTTCTTGTCCACCTTGACCCCCTCGCTGCCGGAGGCTCCACCATGAAGACGCCCATCACCGGTCCCGCCATTCGCATGCGTCGCCTGCGCAGGAACGCGCAGGTGCGCCGCCTGTTTGCCGAGACCACCGTCGAGCTGCGCAACCTGGTGATGCCCTACTTCATAGTGCCGGGCAGCGGCGTCCTGCGCGAAAGCGCGCCCAACTCCGGCCTGTGGCAGGTGACCGCCGATCGGCTGGCCGACGAGGTGGCGCTCCTGGTCGACGCGGGTGTGGGCGGCGTCATGCTGTTCGGCGTGCCCGACGAGAAGTGCGACGACGGCAGCAAGCTCGAGGCGCAGCTCGTGCCCACGCGCAAGGCCACTGAGGCCCTGCGCCAGCGCTTCCCCGAGCTGGTGCTGTTCGCCGACGTCTGCCTGTGCTCGTTCACCGCGCACGGCCACTGCGGCATCGTGCGCGACCAGGTCATCGCCAACGACGAGAGCCTGGCGGTGCTCGCCAAGATGGCGGTGCTGCTCGGCAGCTACGGTATCGACTTCGTGTCGCCGAGCGACATGATGGACGGCCGTGTCGCCGCCATCCGCGGCGCTCTCGACGAGGCGCGCCTCCACGACGTCGGCGTGCTGTCCTACGCGGTCAAGATGGCGAGCGCTTTCTACGGCCCGTTCCGCGACGCCGCGCACTCGGCGCCGCAGTTTGGCGATCGCAAGAGCTACCAGATGCCGGCCGGCAACCGCCGCGAGGCGCGCCGTGAGTGGGTGCTCGACGAGGCCGAGGGCGCCGATGCGTTGCTGGTCAAGCCCGCGCTCACCAACCTCGACGTTATCCGCGACGTCCGCGAGGCGAGCGACCTGCCGATCTTCGCGTACCAGGTGTCGGGCGAACGGGCCATGTTGGTGGCGGCGGCGGAGAACGGTTTGCTCGACTACGCGCGCGCCATGGAGGAGACGCTGCTCTCGATCCGCCGCGCGGGCGCCGACGTCATCGTCAGCTACGAGGCGCGGCCGCGAGCACTGGCCGCGCGCGGCCGCTAGCAGAGCGCGGCGTCAGCCGACCTCGACCACGGGCTCCGCTTCGATGGAGCGGTCCTTCGGGCGCCGCGCGGCGGGCAGGCCGAACTCGGCCAGGATCTCGTTCACCATGCGCCACACTTCGTCGGTCGTGAGCGTCTCGTCCACGGCGTGATCCTCCGAGGTGCTCGACGGCACCGGTGTTGCCCCACCGATGTGTAGGTTTTCGGAGCAGATGTCGCGTAGGTGCGCACCGGCGTTCTTTTCGACGGATCACCGCGAACCCGCTCAGGAAAGATGCTCGACTCGACGCGTCACGGCTCGGGCATGACCACCGTGAGCTGTCCGGCGCGGGAGGCGGCGTCGACCTTGAGGTAGTCGGCGCTGCGCGCCACCGTCGCGATGCGCACCTCGTCCACTCGCCCGTCGAGCTCGTCGACCACCGCCAGCCCCGACGCCGCACCCACCGCCGCCTCCGCGCTCACGGTAGCCGGCAACGCTCCCGTGGTGGCGAAGGCGTCGGTGGCGCGGTGCTGGCCGTCGACGAAGAGCGCGACGGTGCCGGCGACCATGTCGAGCACGGCGTCGAGCCGGTGCTCCACGCCGACCGCGAGCGGCGGCCCGCCGTCCGCGACTTGCAGCGTGGGCGCGAGGTCGTTGGTGCGCACCGCCGCCTGCGGCACGCCGTTGCCGTCGGTGCCGAGGAAGAAGCGGCTGCGGTTCCGGTCGGGCGTGCTCCACACGGCGATGAAGGAGTCGCTGATCTCGGTGAGCCGCACCGTCGCCGACAGGGTCGCCGCAGCAGCGCCCGCCAGCTCGGGGAACGCGCTCGGCACCACCATGCGATCGTCGAGGCCATCGAAGAATAGGCAGTCGCCGACGGTGCACGGCACCGTCTCCGCCTCGGCGCCCTCGTTGTCACCGGCGCGCGCGCCGACGCTGTCGGGCTGCAGCAAGTTGCGAGCGGCTCCCATGTGGTAGACGCCGAAGTACGTCGACCAGACCGTGGGGGACTCCGGTGTCGGTAGCGCCGTCTCGCCTCCCGCGTACACGTAGAAGCGCTCGGGTACCGCCAGTTCGGCGCGCGGATCGAAGGTGTGCTTCACCCAATAAAAGAGCTGGTAGCCGCGGTCGCTGTCGAGCTCGGCCGCGAGCGGCGTGCCGTCGAGCGTGGTGAACAGCACGCGCTGGCGCGCGGCTGCCAGGAAGTCGGCCCCAACGTCGGCGGCGTCGAGCGCGACCAACACCGGCAGATCGACGACGCTGTCCTGCTGCACGCCCGCGATGCCCTGGATGGTGACGACGGCGCGGTGCAGCAAGCCCGGATCGATCCAGTCGCCCGTCGGGTCGGGCTCGGGATCGGGGTTGGGCGCTTGTGGCGGCTCGGCGGGCGGCTCCTGTTCTCCGACCGGATCGACTACCTCGACCACCAGGTCGCCGCGCGCGGACGGGCGACGCGCGAGCGCGCCGCCGGGCCGGGGCGATTCACCGATCGCGCCGCACAAGCCGTCGACGCACAGCTCGCGGCGCGTGCAGTCGTCGTCGCTGTTGCAGGGCGTGAAGACATCCGGCGCGCAGCCGACGACCAGTCCCGCTGCGACTCCGACGCCCGCGAGCGCAGCGGCGGCGAGCGTAGTGCGGGGAGGTCGGCTCATCGACAGCAGTATCGCCGGCGCCGACGCGGCCGGCCGTCAGGCGAGCGGTGGAGCGAGCGGCGCCTACATGGACGCCGCCCGCGCCGCCGCTACTTCTTCTTCTTCTTGGCGACGTAGGTGCTGCGCGTGCCGAGGCCGCCGTTGCCGAGGTCCTTCGACTCGTTGGCGATGATCTCGTCGCTCTCTTTGACGGTGTTGGCGGAGGCGCCCACCGTGACCTCGCGCTTGGTGGCGGCCTTCTGCCCCGAGGAGACGAACTGCGCCGCCGCCGCGGTGGACATCGGCGGCGCCGACGCGTCGGTGTGCTCCTCGAGCGCCTCGAGCACGTAGGCCGAGATCAACTTGTCGGCCAGCTCGTCGAGCAGCACCGGGTTGCCGAACAGGTCGGCGACCCGCACCTCGCCGTTGATCGCGAAGACGAAACCCGCGAGGCGACCGCGCGGCAGCATGGCCTTGATGGCGCTCCGGTGCCGGGCGATGCGCTCGCGCAGCTTCGCGTCTTGCACCGTGCGCCGATAGGTGCCGGTCGCGTTCTCGGTGCCCTCGACGCCGTTCTTGCGCGCCACCTCGGCCCACACCTTCGATTGATCGCCGGTGAGCGCGGCTTCCGCGAGGCGCCCGTGTGCGAGCGCTCCGCCCGAGGAGAACTCCATGCGCTGCCCTGCCCAGCGCCCGTGCTCGACGCAGAAGACGGGCACGCGCGTCCACGTACCGTTCGACGGGATGATGGCGTCGCTCTGCAGGATGCGGTCCTGCTTGCCGCCGAGGATCATCTCACCGGACAAGAGAAACACCGGCTCCCGACCGGTGTTCTTGATCTCCACCTCGTTGACCGACGCGCCCTGGTCGCTACCGGCCAGCTCGCGCACCCGGATCGTCTTGGCGGCGATCCCCTCCTCGAGCAGCGTGTAGGACGGAAACGGCCCTGGGCTCGCCGTCGTCACGGGCACCAGCGTCATGTTCTGGTAGACGAGCGGCGCACCGAAGGCGAGATCGCCGGCGGCTGCGGCAGTGGGCTCGAGGGACGCGAGCAGGGCGAGGAGCACGAGCATGGGGACCTCCGCGTTGGTGCAGAGGTCGACAGTCGAGCGTCGCGGATCGTTCCGCCGTTACCGAACCGTTACCGCAGGGCGCCGCTGGCTCAGGCGCGGGCCTCGGGCGCCTCGCGGTTGATGACGTCGCCGAATTCGGGCGCCGCCATCAGCTCCAACGTGCCGGCCTTCTTGTCGATCTTCTTGCAGACGACGACATCAGCGCGCGTCTTGCGCGCCGCCGCCACCATGCCGGCTATGCCGGCGACCAGCCCGCTGGCGGCGCCGAAGCCCATGGCAGCGTCCGAGACGGGCACGCCGAGCAGCAGGCCGGCGATGGGAAACACGATCAGCCCGAGCACCGACAGAGCGCGCCAGAAGCGGCCGCGCTTGTCGGCGCGATCGCAGTCGGGACAGAGGCTGAGCGAGCCCTGCACGACCTGGCGGCCGGCGAAGTAGAGGATCAGCAGGATGACGACGTTGAGTGCGAGCCCGATGTAGACCCAGGGCGGCACATAGAGGAACTTGCGCGGCACGGGCGCGCTCACCGGGTTGAGGCCGCACTGCAGGCAGGTGTGCGTCCGCAAGCCGCCCTGCACCGCCGCGATCTTGAGCCGCACCGGCTGCGGGACCCGCTCGTGCTGATCGGCAGAGCGCAGCGACGGCGTGGGGATGGCGACCGGGTTGAGCTGCTGCTCGGTGCCATCGTGCGGCTCGGGCGACTGCTGCAGATCGGCGCGCACCATGCCGACAAGCTACACGATCGGCGTCAGCGGCGCCGTGACCTCGACGGGCGCAAGCGCACGCCCGCGAGCACCGCCAGGCCGAGCAGCAAGGCCGACGGCACACCACCTGCGCCGCAGGAGAGCGCCGGCGGCGCCTCGAGCGCGAGCCCGCCGTCGCAGCGCGACAACGGCACGCGCTCGGCGCCCCAGGTACAGCCCTGTGCTGCCAGGCCTCCCCCGCCGAAGCCGCGCCGCGCCAGCAGGCGCAGCTCGAGCGGGCAGCTCGAGGTCAGGCCATCGAGGGTGAACACGAGGTCGTCGCTTTGCTCGGTGACGACGGCGCGTGCGCCGCAGCTGCTCGCCGTCACGACGCTGCCGGGCACCGGCACCAGGCCGCTGCCGACGATCGCCACGGTCAGCGCGGGGAGCGCCACCGCGACGTCGGTGCCGATGGTGCCCGCCACCGCGACCAGCTCGCCGTCGTCGACCGGCCCGGTAGCTGTCACGCCGAGGCGCACGTCGACACCTGCGACGGCGGCAAGCTCCGGGTCGACCGCGAAGCGCAGCAGCACCTCGGCCGTGCCAGAGGCGAGCCCCGTGCGCTCGTCGACGGCGGCGGCGCGCACCGGCAGCGCCATGCCCTGCAGCGTGGCGAGCAGCTCAGGGGGCACCGACAGCACGAGCGCCTGGTCGCGCGCGAGCGCGAGGACGCCTGACGCGTCCGCCGCGACGGGGCGGAGCGCCGCGGGCAGCGCGCTCACGTCCCAGTCCACGCGGACGGCGTGGGACGCGCACGCCACGACCGCCGGGTGCAGCGCGACCTCGGCCGCGCGCTCGCCGAGCACCACCGCCTGCTCGGGCGCCTCGGCGAGCGACAGCGCAGGCGGAGCGGGATCGGCTGGATCGAGCAGCTCGATGGTGCACACCTGCTGCGCGCCGTCCTCGAACAGGCCGCGCGGCACCATGCGCACCACCGCGCGGTCGCCGCCGTCGCACGCATCGGTCTGGAAGCTGAAGGTCGCGTCGGTCGGTGTCGCGTCGGCGATGACGGCGGCGCCGCCGAGCTGCCAGCGGTAGTCGAGCACCACGCCGCTGTCGCGCCGCGGCGTGGCGACGGCAGCACCGAGCATGCCGGCCTCGAGGTCGGTCGGGCACGACAGGTCGACCGCCACCGGCGGCTGCGGCACGCCGACGCCGAAGCGGAACGGCGGCAGCGTGCCGGTATTGCCCGCCGTGTCCGTGACGGAGAGCTCGAGCGTGTACCAGGTGAGCTGATCGGTGCCGAGCGTGGTGGCGGTGAAGGTGAAGGGCGAATTCCACGACGCCGGGCCGGCCTGCTCTTGCACGAGGCCGCCCACCTCGTCGCGCACCACCCAGCTCGCTTGGTACAGGCAGTCGTCGCTGGCGGTGGCCGACAGCGACAGCGCGGTGCCGGTCAGCACGACGGCGCCGTCGACCAGGCCGCTGACGCCGACGCCGGTCGGCGCGTCGACGTCGACGGGCAAGACGGAGAAGGTGGTGGCGGCGGGCGGGCTCGCCAGGCCCTCGTCGTCGGCGGTGACGACGGTGCAGACGAAGTCGGTGCGAGCTCCCGGAACGGCGGCGTCGACGCACAAGTGCGGCGTCGTGACGGTGATGGTGTCGGTGTCGGTGCCGGTCACGACCAGGCCGGCATCGCAGGTCCACGTGAAGCTCTGCGGGTCGGCGACGCCCGCGTTGGCGTCGGGATCGTCGCTGGTGGCGGACGCAACCACCACGTCGTCGTCGTCGACCGCGCCGCCGCCCGTGATGGTCGGCACCAGCGGCGGCCGGTTGCGCCACGCGACGCGCGGCGCGCCCGCGCCATCCTCACCGACCACCAGGATCTCGCGCGGGCTGCGCATCGAGATCGCGTGGATCGGTCCGCCGACGCCGGTGTCGAGCGACGCCTGCCACGCCTGGATGCAAGAGCCGTCGATGGCGAGGCGATGAAAGAAGCCGTTGGCGTCCGCCAAGACGAAGTCGGTCCCGAACGCTGCCACTGCGGTGAAGTCCGCGGTGGTCGCCGACACGCAGTCCTGCGGATCGGTGAGGGCCGTCAGGTCGTCGACGACGACCAGGGTGCTGGCTCGGGAGGCGATCAGATAGAGGCCCGCGTCGTTGACCGCGACGACCGCGCTGGCGTCGACCTCGGCCGGCACCACCGCCGTCTGGACCCAGTTGGTCGGCGTGGTGACGTCGGTCGTGAGCCAGATCGCGGCGCCGGTGTCGTCGCCGATGACCACCGCGGTGCCCGCTCGGCTCGCCAACGCCGGCGACAGCGGCGAGAAGGAGCCGAGACCCTGGTAGTCGGCAGGAGCTGCTGCGCTCGCGAAGGCGTTGTTCGACAGCGTCAGGTTCTCGAAGGAGGCGACGGACCAGGTGGCGAGCACGCGACCGCTGATGGTCGGGTCCGCTGCGATGCCGAGCAGGTCGGGTGAGTTGGCGGTGCCGGAGAATTGGCTCACGGCGGTCGAGCCGACCCGCACGCGGGTAACCAACGCGCCGTCGCCGGTGATCAGGAAGTAGCCGGCGCTGAACGCCATGGTAGGTCGCACGCTGAAGCTCGGCGAGGCGACGAGGAACGAATCGACGGTGGGGCCGGCGACCAGCGTGTGGGCCAACGGATGGATGTGCATCTGCCCGAGCGATGACCCGACCAGGAAGCCATCGCCCTCGAGCACAGTGAGGCCCACCGCCGAGATCTCGTCGGTGGCCGCGACGCCCATGGCAACGGCGGCGCGCGCGTGCCAGGGACCCGCGCGCACCGCACCGGCGCTGAGCACGACGACGACGAGGGCCAGGGCGCGCACCACGCTCATGGTAGCGCCCCGCGCACGACCAGGTAGATCGGCGGCGCCGCGGGATCGAGCGTGATCGGCTCGAGGCCGGTGCCGGTGTAGCCGACCACCACCACGCCGACACCGACAGCGGCGGGGCCAACGCGGAGCGCTGCCTCGACCCGCGCCGAACCCGCGAGTTGGGCGTCGAGGCCAGCGCCGAACACACCGCGCGCGCCCAGCTCGAGCGCCGGCTCTACCAGCCAGATCGGCGTCGTGATGCGCGCGGTGCCGAGCAGCGCCTGCGTGACGCCGAGCGACGACGCGCGCTCGGCCAGCTCGTGCTGGGCCCCCTGTGCCGCGAGCAACAGTTGCGCGCCGGGCAGCTCACCGAGCCCGAGCGCGAGGCGCGCGAGGTGCAGTCGCTCCACCAGCAGGTCGACGCGGCGATCTTCCCGCAACGCGTAGTGTGCGAACACGTCCGGCAAGGCAGCCGGTCGCCAGGCACCACCGACGAACAGCTCGGCGAACGGACGCTCGGGGGCGCCGTCGAGCGGCGCGCCGCGCGCGAGCAGGGCGCGCGCACCAATGGTGACGTCGTCGAGCGGGCGGGCCTGCGCTTGCGCGCCGAGCGCGTAGCGACGCAGCGCCGGCGCGCCCACCGCGTCGTCGGCGCCAATCTCGGTGAAGGCCGACACCATGGCCGACGGCAACGCGACGCCCGCGTCGGCGGCGATCGCGCCGCGCCAACCGACGGGCTGCTCCGCCTGGGCAACCTCGCTCTCGACGGAGACGCCCGCGAACAGCGGCCCCGGCCGCACGCGCGCGCCCACTACGCGCGCGCCGCGCCACGGTGCAGTCGACAGCTCCCCCGCCCGCGCCAGCCGATCCTCGACGTAGACCTCGGCGTCGGCCCCGAGCCGCTCGCGCGCGCCGCTCACCAGCGTGGTGCCGCGGCCGCCCCAGGGCGCGTCGCTCGCCGCGGCCACCGTGCCGTAGCGCGTGCGTCCGTCGCCCTCGTTGACGTCCGCCGTGATCGCCGCCTCCGGGCGTAGGTCGGGGTGGATACCCACCCTGCCCTCGAGGTGCGCGCGTTCGCCCAGCGGCAGGCGCGCGCCAAGGTAGCTGAGCGTCGGATCGACCGCGCCCGGCCCCTCGCCGCCGCCCGCCACGCGCTGCAGGTGGCCGCCGAACACTTCGACGTCGGTCGCGAGCTGCACGCCGAGCTCGAGCCCAGCGGCGCTCGCCTCACCGACCTGAACGCCCTCGCCGAGCGTGCGCTCGGCGCGGCGGTGCAGGCCGTCGAGCGCGAGGCGAAAGGCGCCGAGGCGGCCTTCGAGCCGCGCGCCCACGTCGAGCGACGACAGGCGCGCGCCGGCCGCGAGGTTCGTCGGGTCGGCGCCCGAGCGAGCGTCGACGATGGTGCCGGCCGCGAGGCCGTCCGTGGCGAGCACGTTGAACAGCTCGACGCGCCCTTCAGCGCCTGCACGCGAGGCGCCCAAGGGATCGGCGTCGACGCCGTCGACGAAGCCGGGCGCGCGGTAGCTGCCCCAGACGGCGGCGAAGGAACGGTCGCCGCCCAGGCGCGCGCGCAGTGCCACGGCGTCGCCGTCGAGGGGACCGGCCGCGGCGTCGTGCACGTGCGCGCGATACGACAGGCCCGCGTCGGGCGTGCGCGCGAGGTCGGCCGCGGCGAAGGGATCGCCCGCGCTGTGCGCCGCGCTCGCGGACAGGGCGAGCCAGGGCAGCGGCCGCGCGCTCACGTCGGTGCCGAGCAGGGTCGCCGCCTCGCTCGCGCTGCCGGCCACCGCCGCGCTCACCCCGGCGGCGACATGGTCACCGGCCTGGACGAAGACGCGCGCGGCGCCGTCGTGCGAGACGGGCTCGCCTGCCGCCGGCAGGTAGGCGTAGTCGACCACCAGGCGCGAGCGCCAAGCGAAGCCAAAGGCCGCGGCGCGCGTGCCGTCGACGCCGGTGGTGAGGCCGAGCGGCGCGGCCAACAACAGCCGACCGCTCGCGCGATCGACGTCGTAGTCCGCGCCGGCGCGCAGCACGCGGCGCTCGACCACGAGCCCACTTTGCGGATCGACCAGCTCGATGGCGACGCGCTCGGTGCCGGGCACGACGTCGCGGTGCGACAGCCAAGAGACGCGCCCGCCGCTGCCCTCGAGGATGTCGTGCGCCTTGCGCACCACGGCGCCGTCGACGAACGGCGCGGCGGTGGCGTCGCCCGCCGCCTCCACGCCCACGCGCACGCTCGCCAGCTCCACCGCCGCGTCGACGAAGGGACCGACCACCGCACGATCGAAGCGGCCGACCTCGCCCTCGTCGAGCGGCGTGCGCGCGACGCCGAGCCCGGCCACACCCCAGGGGCCTTGCGCGTTCGCCCAGAGCGCGAGTCCGCCGGGGTTGTCGTGCATGGTCGTCGAGGCGTCGCCCCAAACAGCGAGGTCGGTCTCGGCATCGGCGAGGCGCGGCGCATAGCCGGTGTGCGCCGACTGCAAGCGCAGCCGCCCCGTGAGCGCGGCACCGGCCAGCTCATCGTCGACGCTGGCGCCGACCGCGACCGTGGTGGCATCGAACGGCACGCGAAGCTGCGCGTCCAGGCGGCCCTGCGCGAACGGCGTCACGCCCGCGGCGCCGGCGCGCAGCTCACCGGCCAGGCGCGCGCTCATCGCCGCCAACGGGTCGACGGCCAGCGGCAGTGCCGCCGTCAACGTCACCTCGCCCTCGCGCACACGCACGTCGAGGCTCTCGGCCGCGCGCGTCCACAGCCAGGCCACGCCGCCGGCGCCGACCACGGCGTGCGCGTCGCCCAGCTCGACGACGACGCCCGGCGCCGCGTGCACCGGCACCAGCAGCGGCCCCGGCGCGGTGGCGCGCGCGCGCGGCGGCACATCGACACGCGCCAGCACCTCGAGCGGCGCAGTCACCACCAGATCGCCGCCTTCACGGCGCGGCACGCGCAGCACGCGCAGCCGCGCCAGCGTGACGCGGCCGTCGGGCGCCGAGTCGAGCAGCGTGAGCACGGCCTCGCGATCGGCGATGGCCACCGGCACGCGCGCAGCGCCCGCCGCGTCGACGACGACGGGGGCGCCGTCGGCCGCGAGCGCATGCCCGGGGGCGAGCGCGAGCGGCAGCTCGACGAACCACGCGCTGCCGTCGATGCGCACGGTAGGTGAGCCGGCGAGCCGCGGCGCCGGTGCGTCGACGCGCGCAGGCAGGCGCGCCGCCAACACCACGGGGGCGATGACGCCGGGCGCGAGCGCCACCGTGGCGGGCGCGGGCGCACGCGCGTCGGGGCCGAGCCGCTCGACATCGAGAAAGAGGGTAGCGCTCTTCGGCCGCGGCAGCAGCGCGTCGCCGAGCCCTGTAGTCCGCTCGGCGCCGAGCGCGGCCACGTGGAAGCGCCCGGCGGCGTCGGTGCGAGTCGCAAGCCCGCCCGCCGTGCGCACGGGCGTGTCGGCGAGCGGCAGGTCGCGCGCGCCGCAGGCGCCATCTTCGTCGACGTCGACGCAGGCAACGCCCACCACCGCAGCCGTGGGAGCGTCGGCGGCGCTCTGCGCCTGTGCGGCGGCCGCGAGCAGCAGCACCGCCGCCACCGTGGGAAGGCGCGCCGGCACGCTCACGG
Source organism: Deltaproteobacteria bacterium (assembly GCA_016177705.1). GTDB lineage: Bacteria > Myxococcota > UBA727 > UBA727 > VGSZ01 > JACOUT01. The sequence continues at coordinate 322,854 of JACOUT010000005.1, read as the reverse complement.
CGCCAGCACCGCGGAGACGCCGCTGTCGACGTCGGTGGCGGTGACGGGCAGCAGCCGCTCGTCGGCCGCGATGGGCAGCGTGCCGCTGCGACCCACCAAGAGCGGCGCCCGGCCCGGCCGCGACAGCGCGACGGTCCGTTCACCTTCGCCGCCGCCGAGCACGCGCCACTCGAGCGCGCCGTCGGGCGTGCGCGCCACGCGCACATCGACGGGCGTGGGCTCCATCAGGTCGATGGCCACCTCGGCGCCGCGCACGCCCGGGTGGCTCGGCCAGCCGCGCAGGCTGCCGTCGGGCGCGCGCCCGATCAGCACGGTCGCCGGCAACGCACTGCCCTCGACGTGGAAGGCAAAACGCCCGGGCGCCACCGGCACCGGCAGGAAGCCGTCCACGTCGGCGCGCAACAGCCCGCCGGTGGCGACGCGTAACCGCGCGTGCGGCACCGGGCGTCCCACGGCGTCGACGGCGAGCAGGCCGACGGTGCCGTCGCCCTTCGGCGCCAGCGCCACCGCGGCGGCGAGCGTCCCTGCGGCGGCGCGCGCGCCCACCTGCACGGCGTCGGTCCAGGGGCTCGCGCGTGCGGGCGGCGTGTAGCGCGCTGCCAGGCCCAGCGCGCCGCGCTGCACGACGGTGCCGCCGCGCGCGGCCCGCGCGGTCACCACGGCGTCCGGCACCACCAGCCCGCGCGCGTCGCGCACCTCCACCGTGACGTCCGCGTGAGCGCTCGAGGGCGCAGGCAAGAGCGCGGGAGCGGCCGTCGCGGTGACGACCGCAGGTGGACCGGCGCGCACCGTGAGCAGGGCCTCAGCGAGCGATCGATCGGCGAGCCGCGCCTCGACGACGTCGGGTCCCGGCGTGGCCGGCGGCGTGTAGCGCGCGACGAAGCGGCCATGCTGCTGCGCGCGCAACTCGCTCACCTTGCCACGCCGCGCCTTCACCACCGGCGTGTCGCGCCCCGGAGCGCCCGTCTTGTCGACGACGACAACGGCGATGACGGCCTCGGCGTCCTCACCGGCCACCAGCTCCGCCGGGAACGCCGCCACCGCGATGCGGTTGGTCGGCGGTAGGCGCAGGTCGATGGGTGTGACGCGCCGGGTGCCCAGACGATCGACGCTCGTGCCGGTGGCGGTGCCGACGCCCGGCGGCACCACCACCGGGATATCGAAGCGCCCGCGCTCGTCGGAGCGAACCGGGCCGAAGTCCACGCCGCCGATGCGCACTCGGACCTCGACGGCGGGGCGGGTCTCGCCGGGCAGCACGATGGCGGCGGCGAGCGGCAGCACCGCGTGCGCGAGCGCGAAGGCGGGGCTGCCCTCGTCGGGCCAGGGGCGCGCCGCGGTGATGACGATGACCTCGGGGAAGCGCGCGCCCGACGATCGATACGGTGCGTGCCAGCGGCCCGGCCCATCGTCGACCAGCGCCCCGAGCGAGCCGCTGCTCGCCGTCAGGTGCGGCGTGACCCCCGCCGCGCCGCCCGCCACGCGCACCGTCACCGGCGGCGTCTGGCCGTCGGTCTTGGCTGCCTGCGCCGGCTCCACCGTGACCCCGAGATCGGCGAGCGGCGCGACGACGAACGAGCGGCGCACCTCCTCGCCCGCGCCGCTGGCCACGAGCGTGTGCGTGCCGGCGAGCGGCGCGCGCACACGCACCGGCACCACCAGCGCGTCGGATGATGGACGCACCGTGGCGCCCGTGACGGTGACTGCGCCAACCGGCAGCAGCCGGTCGCCATCCTTGCGCACCACTGCCGCGTCGAAGACCGCGCCGGGCGCGACGGTGCCGCCGTCCTCGACCGAGCAGAGCCACGACAGCGGCGCGGCCGTCGCCGCCGGCGCGCACAGCGCGACGGCGCACGCGCACGCGGCGAGCGCTCGGTGTCCCATGGGGGCGATGCTACGGGCGCGCCGTCGCGCGCTCCACTAACCGACAGCGGCCCCCACTAGTGCCTGCTGCGCCGGCGAACCTGCACGAGCACCGCCAGCGCCAGACCGGCGAGCGCGCTCGGCGGACCGCCGAAGGTGGAGGCCTCGCAGCTCTCGGTCGTGGTCGGCGCGGCGTCGGTGCACTCGTCCTCGGTCAGGATCGAGACGTCGATCGAGCAACCCGGCCGGCTGCGCACCTGCACCTCGAGGGTGTTGTCGGCCGCCAGCGTCACGTCGCGCGTGAAGCACGTGACCCGCTGGTTCAGGTCGCTCGGGAAGATCACGCGCTCACCGTTGAGCGTGGCGACCGCCGAGGAGCAGCCGCTGTTGTGCACCACCAACACCGCGGGGCCGGGCGTGGCGGCGAAGGCCTCGACGTCGGTGTGCGGCCGGCCGCCGTCGGTGCCGCGTTGGTGACTCGACTCATGGGCCGAGCTGGAGCCGGTGGTGTCGACGCACAGGTCGTCCGACACCTCACAGGTGGGCGGCTCGATGACGAACTCGAACATCCAGATGTCGAAGTTGCCGGAGCTGTTGGAGGTGTAGACCACACGGCCACCGTCGATGTCGTTCAAAAACTCGGTGGCGGTGCTGGCGGCGATCGGTGTGGTCACCAGCCAGTCGACGTGGTGCAGCAGCACGTCGGAGGTCCCGGTCGAGTCGTCGTCGAATGCGACCACGCGTCCGGACACGTGCGCAGCCCGCTGATTGCCCGTCGCCGCCAACGTGGTGCCGACGCCGGTCGACAGGTCGTGGAGTGCGACGTCGATGTCTCCCGCGGCCGTGCGCACGTCCCACACCACCAGGTCGCCGTCGATGTCGGGGCGTCTATCGTCGAGCAGTGGGTCGCCGAGCACCGTCTCGGTCATGGTGCTCAGGTCGAGCAGCACGATCTCGCCCGGTGCGGCAGCGGTCGCGTGGCGCTCGTAGACGACGCGCGTCCCCGACACCACCGGCGCCTGCTCCTGCGCCGAGGTCGCGGCCAGCGCCGTGACCGCGAGCGTGGCGGTGTCGACCGCGTACACGTCGAGAGCGCTGCTGGGTCCGCGCTCGAACACCACGGTGGCGCCGTCAATGCGCGGGTTCTGATCGACGGCGGCGCCGGTGAGCGTGGTAATCGCCGCGCTAGTGACGTCGAAGGCGTTGATGTGCGCGCCGGGCGGCGACAGGTCGGTGAAGACGATGGTGGTGCCGTTGACGTCGTTGAGGCGCTGGTTGGCGCTGCTGGCGGTGACCTGCACCTCGCTCATGGTCGAGACGTCGACGTAATAGACGTCCTCGTTGCCGTTGCGGAGGTCGGTGAACACCACCAGGTCGCCGGAGATGGCCGGGTCGAGCTGCGACGAGGCGTCGGTGGTGAGCTGCGTGGTAGTGCCGGTCAACTGCGCACGCGCCGGCGACGACAGGGCGGTCAGGAGGAGGACGAGGCCCGCGGTGATCGTCGAGGATCGTGCGTGCGACATGTCGATCAGCGTACGGCGCGCTCGGACGGTGGTCCGCGAGGTGTCTCGAGTCGGTCGATTGCTGTCTCACGTGGAGACAGCGAGGTAGGCCGGACAACGCTCGCGTGGGCGGCGCGCGCACACCTGCTGCGGACTACGGCTTCGTTTTCCACAGATCGTCGGTGTCGAAGCGGCTCGAGGCGCCCTTGCTGTCGACCATGATGGCCGGCCCGGCCTCACGCCGATCGTTGCCCGACACGTCGACGGCGGCCACATCGAGCCGCGATTCGCCCTCGGGCAGGGTCACGCTCTGTGTGAAGGCGCCGTCCGCGCCGACGGCGACCGGGCGGCCGAGCGCAAACACCAGCGCACCTGCCTCGGTGCGACCGGTGATGGTGACGACGCGCTTGTTGGTCTCGCGCTGCTTGGGCCAAGCGACCTTCAACAACAGCGAGGTGGCGATGGGCGTAGCATCGGACGGCGCGCCCCCGGGCAGAACCAGGCTGCGCTCGCCACGCCGCAGCACCACTACCTTCCCCTTGGCCGCCACGCGCACGTCGCCCTCCTGTGCTGCGACCGCGACAGTGCCGGCGCCGTTGCTCGACATGCGGAAGGCGCCGACGCTCGCACTCACTGCGACGTCGGTGCCGTCGACGTCGACCTGCAGCGTGCGCCCAGCGGCGCCCGGCGCGGCGCCCGCCACCAGGCCGCTGCCGAGCAGGTAGCGCGTGAGGTCGGCTGTCAGCTCGGCAACCTTCACGTCGGTGCCGGACAGCAGCGACACGGTGTTGCCCCCCGCTTCCAGCTCGACGGTGCCGGCGGCGCCCGTGCGGATGGCGTCGGCCTGCGCCAGCACGGCGCCCAACGTCACCGCTTCCCATCGGTCGCTGCCCTGGCGCCGCACCTCCACCAGGCCCTCGGCCTTGGCGACGGTCACGGTTGGGATGGGCTTGCTCGCTGGCGGTGCGCCGGCATCGAGCATCGCCGGCGGCGGCGGCGGCGGGCGGTGCATGGTCGCCCACCACCACGCGACACCGGCGAGCGCGACGATGAGCAGGCCGAGCACGAGCAGGAGCCGATTCGCAGTCACCCGCGCCCTCTAGCAAGCCCGCGGGCGAGCGTCACTGCGCCAGGTCGACGCGCGTGACACCCGGTGCCTCGAGCACGAGGTCGGCACCAAACGCCGACGCCGGCGTGTGAAAGCCCGGCGGCGCGGCGCCGCCGAGCACGCGCCGCACGCACAGGAGCGCGCACTCGACCGTCAGCGTGTAGGCGTCGGGCCCGTTGAGGCGTGCGGCGGCGCGCCGCCCGGCCGCGTCCGTCACCTCGGCTACCACCACGGTGCGGCCGCGCGCGCGGGCTGCTTCATCGGGCCCGCCCGGCGGCAAGGAGGAGCGAAGCGCGCGCGCGATTGGGCCGACGCCGAGCAGCGGCCCAAAGAGCGGTGCCAGCATGAGCGCGCGTCGGAGCTTGGCGCCGAGCACGAGGTAGGCGCGGATGTTCTGCACGCCCGTCGAGATCGACGCGGTGAAGACATCCGCGAGCGGCGCTCCCACGCCGATCTGCTCCCTGCCGTCACCGAGATCGAAGGCGCGGCGTCGCTTGCCGAAGCGGACGGGCACCAGCCGACCACCAACGCGCTCGACGCTCTCACCGCGAAACAGCGTGATCGCGGTCGCCGCCGTGCCGTGCGACACCGAGCCGAAGGAAGCTACGCACAGCTCGAGGCTGGTGGCGCCCGGCAACAACCGGCTCGCGTGCAGCGCCAAGCAGTCCGACGGGACCACGTCGAAGCCGACGCCGGGCAGAAGCAGCACGCCGCGCGTCTTGGCCTCGGCGCCCTTTGCCTGCGCCGCCTCGAACACCGGGATCTCACCCGTGATGTCGAGGTAGTGCCGGCCGGTGCGCAGGCACGCGTCCAGCATCGGCCGCGAGGTCTCGGCGAAGGGGCCGGCGCAATGCAGCACCAGCGGCGCGTCCGCGAGCGCGCGGTCGAGAGCGGTCGGGTCGTCGAGCGCCACCACCACGTGGGGCAGCCCGAGGCGGCTCGCCAACGCCGCGAGCGGCGCCGCGTTCCGGCCCGCCAGCGTCGGGCGCAGACCACGCGCCACGCAGGCCTCGGCGACCAGCTCCCCGGTGTAGCCGGTGGCGCCGTACAGCAGGAAGCTCATCACGTCCTCCGTCCGCACGCGTGTCCAATGGCACCGCGTTGCGGGTGCTTTTGCACGTGCTCGACGCTCCGTGAAGGCGCTGGCTGCCGCAGCGCGGCGCGGACTCGCAGCGCGCGCGTGGCATGAACCGTGCGCTGGTGCACGCCATGAGCCGCCCCACGACGATCGTCAAGGATCCGGCACGCCTGCGCCTGCCCCCCAACTATCAGCCCGAGCAGTCCGGCGCGTTCTCGTGGGAGCAGGCGCGCAAGCAGCTCGCCGGCCTGCCGGCCGGTCGAGGCCTCAACATCGCCCACGAGGCGGTCGATCGCCACGTGATGGCAGGCAGGGGCGACAAGGTCGCGTTGCGCTTCGTGAAGAAGTCCGGCGCGCCGGAGGATCTGAGCTACACGACGCTGCAACGACGCACCAACCGCTTCGCCAACGCGCTCCGTGCGCTCAAGGTGGCGCCGGGCGAGCGCGTGTTCTCGTTGCTCGGCCGGCAGCCCGAGCTGTACGTGGCGGCGCTCGGTGCGCTCAAGGCCAAGGCGGTGTTCTGTCCGCTCTTCTCCGCCTTCGGCCCCGAGCCCATCACCACGCGCATGAGCATCGGCGAGGCGCGCGTCCTGGTGACGACGGCGAAGCTCTACGACAAGAAGGTCCGGCCCATCCGCGCTGCGCTGCCCGCGCTGCGGCACGTCATCCTGGTCGGCGAGGGCGCCGTCGGCGCCGATGGGAGCACGCTCGCGTGGAGCGCGCTGCTCGACACCGCCAGCGACCGCTTCGAGATCCCGCCGACCTCGCCCGAGGATCCGAGCATCATGCACTTCACCAGCGGCACCACTGGCAAGCCCAAGGGCGCGCTGCACGTGCACGGCGCCGTGGTGGTGCATCAGCTCACCGGCCGCGTGGTGCTCGATCTGCACGACGACGACGTGTTTTGGTGCACCGCCGATCCCGGCTGGGTCACCGGCACCTCGTACGGCATCATCGCGCCGCTCACCTGCGGCGTCACCAGCGTGGTCGACGAGGCCGACTTCGACGCCGAGCGCTGGTACCGCATCCTCGACGAGCAGAAGGTCAGCGTCTGGTACACCGCGCCCACGGCCGTGCGCATGCTGATGAAGGCCGGCGCCGAGGTACCCAAGCGCTTCGACCTGTCGTCGCTGCGCTTCGCCGGCAGCGTGGGCGAGCCGCTCAACCCCGAGGCGGTGTGGTGGGGGGCCGAAGTGCTCGGGCTGCCGTTCCACGACAACTGGTGGCAGACCGAGACCGGCGGCATCATGATCGCCAACCTCGCAGCGCTGCCCATCAAGCCCGGCTCCATGGGCAAACCGATCCCCGGCATCGAGGCGGCCGTTGTCGAGAAGAGCGAGGACGGCAAGCACGTCACGGTGCTCGGCGCGCCGGACGTCGAGGGTGAGCTGGCGCTGCGGCCGGGCTGGCCCTCGATGTTTCGCCAGTACGTCAAGGAGGAGGAGCGCACCAGAAAGTGCTTCGTCGACGGCTGGTACCTGACCGGCGACCTCGTCAAAAAGGACGCCGACGGCTACTTCTGGTTCGTGGGTCGCGCGGACGACGTCATCAAATCGTCGGGACACTTGATCGGGCCCTTCGAGGTCGAGAGCGCGCTGATGGAGCACCCGGCGGTAGCCGAGGCCGGCGTCATCGGCGTGCCCGATGCGGTCGCCGGCAACCTGATCAAGGCCTTCGTGGTGCTCAGGCCCGGACAGACCGCGAACGAGGCGCTCAACTTCGACGTGCTCGGCTTTGCGCGCACCCGCCTCGGTCCCACGGTGGCGCCCAAGACGATCGCGTTCGTCGCCGACCTGCCGAAGACCAAGAGCGGCAAGATCATGCGTCGGCTGCTCAAGGCGCGCGAGCTCGGCCTGCCCGAGGGCGACACCTCGACGCTCGAGGGGGCCGCCACGTGACCGCGCTGCCCGCGCTCGACGGCCCCACGGCGCTCGAGCTGTACCGCGAGATGCTGCTGATCCGGCGCTTCGAGGAGCGCTGCGTCGAGCTGTACGGCGCGGGCAAGATCCGCGGCTTCTTGCACCTGTACGACGGCGAGGAGGCAGTGGCGGTGGGCGTGCTGCGCGCGCTCGCGCACCACGACGCCGTGGTCGCCACCTACCGCGAGCACGGCCAGGCGCTGGCGCGCGGCCTGCCTGCCGGCGAGGTGATGGCCGAGCTGTTCGGCAAGCGCGAGGGCTCGAGCGGCGGCCGGGGCGGTTCGATGCACGTGTTCGACGCCAAGCGGCGCTTCTACGGCGGCAACGCCATCGTCGGCGGCGGCATCCCCATCGCCGTCGGCTTGGCGCTCGCCGACAAGCTGCTCGCGCGCCCCAACGTGACCGTCTGCTTCTTCGGTGAGGGAGCGGTGGCCGAGGGCGAATTCCACGAGTCGCTCAACCTGGCCTCGCTGTGGCGGTTGCCGGTGGTGTTCGTTTGCGAGAACAACCTGTACGCCATGGGGTCGGCGCTCGACGTCGACGAGGCCGAGACCGACGTCGCCGCCAAGGCGCGCGGCTACCGCATGGCCGCGGAGCGCGTCGATGGCATGGACGTGGTGGCGGTGCTGGCGGCGGCGCGGCGCGCCGTCGAGATCGCGCGCAAAGGCGCGCCCTGTTTGCTCGAGATGCGCACCTACCGCTTCCGCGCGCACTCCATGTTCGACTCGCAGGGGTACCGCGACAAAGCCGAGATCGAGCGCTGGCGCGCGCGCGATCCACTGACCGCGCTGGCACACACGGGCAAGGCGCACGGCCTGCTCGACGACGCCGCGCTCGCGGCCGCCGAAGTGGCGGTGCAGCGCGAGGTCGACGACGCGGTCGCGTTCGCCGAGCGCGGCACGCTCGAGCCGCCCGAGCACCTGACGCGCCACGTGACCGCGCCGCGCGATCCGGGGAGGCGCGCATGACCGTCAGCTACCGCGAGTGCTGCAAGCTCGCGCTGCGCCAGTGCCTCGACCAGGAGCCGCGCGCCTTCCTGATGGGCGAGGACGTGGCCGCCTACGGCGGCTGCTACGCCGTCAGCAAGGGCCTGCTCGACCTCTACGGGCCCGAACGCATCCGCGACACGCCCTTGTCCGAGAGCGCCTTCGTCGGCGTCGGCATCGGCGCAGCCATGGGTGGCATGCGACCGATCGTCGAGGTCATGACCTGCAACTTCTCCTTGTTGGCGCTCGATCAGATCATCAACAACGCCGCCACGCTGCGGCACATGAGCGGCGGCCAGCTCGGCGCGCCCGTGGTAATCCGCATGGCGACCGGCGCCGGCCGGCAGTTGGCGGCGCAGCACAGCCACAGCTTCGAAGGCTGGTATGCGCACATCCCGGGCCTGCGCATCCTGGCGCCGGCCACGCTCGAGGACGCGCGCTTCATGCTGCCGGCGGCGCTGCGCGAGCAGGACCCCGTGATGATCTTCGAGCACATCTTCCTCTACAACCAGGAGGGCGAGCTCGACGCCAAGGTCACCGCGGTCGACCTCGAGCGCGCCGCCGTGCGGCGCCGCGGCGCTCACTTGTCGATCCTCACCTACGGCGCGGGCGTGCAGAAGTCGCTCACCGCCGCCGAGGCGCTGGCGGCCGAGGGTCTCGACGTCGAGGTGATCGACCTGCGCGTGCTGCGCCCGCTCGACGACGCCGCGCTCATCGACACCGTCAAGCGCACGCACCGGGTGCTGGTGGTCGACGAGGGCTGGCGGAGCGGCGGCCTGTCCGCCGAGCTGGTGACGCGTGTGTGCGAGCTGTGCTTCGACGAGCTGGACGCGCCGCCCGCCCGGCTGTGCACCGCCGAGGTGCCCATCCCCTACCCCAAGCACCTCGAGGACGCGGCGCTGCCGCAGCCCGCGACCATCGCGGCGGCGGCGCGCCGGGTGTGCGGCCGTGGCTGAGCTTCGCTTCGTCATGCCCTCGCTCGGCGCCGACATGGAGCGCGGCCGCATCGTGCGCTGGCGCGTCAAGCAAGGCGACGCCGTGCACCGTGGTCAGGTGATCGTCGAGATTGAGACCGACAAGGGACTGATCGACGTCGAGTGCTTTCACGAGGGCAAGGTGCTCGAGCTGCTCGCCAACGAGGGAGCCGAGCTGGCTGTCGGCGCGGTGATCGCGCGGCTCGACGTGGCAGGCCCCCTCCCCGAGGGCACGCACGACGCTCGACCGCTCCCCCGAATCGGGGGAGCCCCCACGGACATCGCCGAAGCGCCAGCTACGCCCCGTCTGGGCTCCCCCAGTTTGGGGGAGCGGTCTCGTGCCATGGGCGGAGACAAGGAGGGGGCCTTTCCCGGCGATCGCATCCTGGCCTCGCCGCTCGCGAAACGGCGGGCCGCCGAGCTCGGCGTCGACCTCGCGACGGTGCCGGCAGGGCACGAGGGCCGCATCGCCGCCGAGGACGTCGAGCGCGCGGCGCGCGCGCCCGCGACAACACAACCGTCGACCCCGCCGCCTCCGCGCGACGCCAAGGAGGCGATGCGGCGCGCTGTCGCCGCCGCCATGGCGAGAAGCAAGCGCGAGATCCCGCACTACTACCTGTGGCAGGCCGTCGACGTCACCGACGCGCTCGGCTGGCTCGTGCGCCACAACGAGGCCCGCCCGGTCACCGAGCGGGTGTTGTTCGCCGCGGTGCTCGCGCGCGCCGTGGCGCGCGCCGCCGCCGCCGCGCCGGATCTGAACGGCACCTACGATGAACAGGGAGTGCACGCCTCGGCGGCCGTGCACCTCGGCTTCGCCACCGCGCAGCGCGGCGGCGGGCTGATCGCACCCGCCATCCTCGACGCGCACACGCTCGACATCGACGCCATGATGCGCGCCATCGGCGACCTGGTGCAGCGCGTGCGCAGCGGCGGACTGCGCGGGCGCGAGATGAGCGCCGGCACCATCACGCTCACCTCGCTCGGCGATCATGGCGTCGATGGCCTGTTGCCCGTCATCCAGTGGCCGCAGCTCGCCATCGTCGGCGCGGGCCGCGTGGCTGAGCGGCCATGGATGCACGGCGGCGCCGTCACGCCGCGCTCCGTCCTCACGCTGAGTCTCGCCGCCGATCACCGCACCAGCGACGGCCACGGCGGCGCGCGCTTCCTGCAAGCAGTCGAGCGGCACCTGCTGCACCCGGAGGCACCATGAGCGTCACTGACGAGGAGCTGCGGCGCGCGCTGCTCGAGGCCATCGCCGCGGTCGCGCCCGAGAGCCGCGGCGCGTCCATCCCAGGCGACGTCGACGTGCGCGAGCACCTCGACCTCGACAGCATGGACTTCTTGCGCGTGCTGGTGGGGCTCAAGGAGCGCCTGGGTGTCGACGTGCCCGAAGTGGACGCACAGCACCTGGTCACCCTCGACGGCGCGGTCGCCTACCTGCGCGGGCGGCTCGCACCGTGACCTCGCTGCCGGTGCTGTCGGACGCGCGCTGGCTGGCGGCACCCGCACCCGCGCCTGAGCGCACCGCGTCAGTGCGCGAGCAGCTCGGTGCGCTCGCCACCATCTGCGAGGCGGCGCGCTGTCCCAACCAGGGCGAGTGCTGGGCGGACGGGATGGCCACCTTCCTGCTGCTCGGCGACGTCTGCACGCGCTCGTGCCGCTTCTGCGCGGTCAAGAGCGGTCGGCCAGCTCCGCTTCACGCCGACGAGCCCGCGCGCCTGCTCGACGCCGTGCGCGCGCTCGACCTCGCCCACGTGGTGCTCACCTGCGTCGACCGCGACGATCTCGACGACGGCGGCGCGCGCCAGCTCGCCCGCTGTGTGCGCGCGCTCAAGGACGACCAGCGCACGGTCGAGCTGTTGGCGCCGGACTTCGGCGGCGATGCGCGCGCGCTCGGCACCGTGGTCGACGCGGGCGTCGACGTGCTGGCGCACAACCTCGAAACCGTCCGGCGCCTGGCACCGTCGGTGCGCGACCGGCGCGCCTCGACGGATCGCTCGCTCGCGCTGCTCGACGCCGCCAAGCGACGGCGGCCGGAGCTCGTCACCAAGTCCGGCCTGCTGCTCGGCCTTGGTGAGTCCGACGACGAGGTGCTCGACGCCATGATCGAGCTGCGCGGCGTCGCCGTCGACGTACTCACGCTCGGTCAGTACCTGCGCCCCACCCGCCGGCACGCGCCGGTGCGGCGCCTCGTCGATCCCGAGCAGTTCGCCGCCCTCGCGGACGACGCGCGGACCCTCGGCTTCCTGGCGGTCGCCGCGGGTCCGCGCGTGCGCTCGTCCTACCGCGCCGAGGCGCTGTGGCGGCGGGCGCTTGAGGGACATCGCAACATCGAGCGAGGCAAGGCGGCCGGCGAGGCGCGAAGCGAGCATACTGCCCGTATGTGAGCGAGCGCCGAAGCCGGCCAACGCAGCCGCAGCCGATATTGCGATGGACCTTCAGCAGCAGGTGAAGAAGGGATCGAGCGGCGACGAGTTGCACTCGACCTCCTCGCCGTCGGTCTGGCCGTCGTCGTCGGTGTCGGCGTCGGCGGCGTCGGTGCCGCGCTCTGCCTCGGCGTCATCGGTCAGGCCGTCGCCGTCGCTGTCGGCGGGCGGCGGCGGCTCTTCACCTTCGCCCTCCCCCGCGCTGCCCGGGAAGTCGCCCGCGTCGGCGCAGTCGGAGCCGAAGGCGACCTCGTCGCCGGTGCTGAAGCCGTCGCCGTCGAGGTCCTCGTCGGCGTCCTGCACGCCGTCCGCGTCCGAGTCGGCGTTGAACGGATCGGTGTTGCAGGGGCCCTCGGCGTCGTCGCCCAGCCCATCGCCGTCCGAGTCGACGATGTCGTCGCAGCCGTCCATGCAGTTGAAGCAGCTGTCGTCGAACGGGTTGATGCAGTCCTCGTGGCGCTCCTCGCCGCCGGTCGAGACGATGATGCAGCCCGGCAAGACCGCCAGGCTGGTCGCCACGGCGGCGAGCACCAGGGGGAGGGCGACGGCCGCGGCCGAAGCGGGGCGCGACGAGGATCCGAGCGGGTTCATGGGGCACCTCAGGGAGCCGGCAGGGCTCGCCGAGGTATTGGCGGCGGGGCCGCGGATCCGTGTGCGCGCCGTCACCGGGCGAGACCGTCAGGGCAGGGAGCGCTTCACCGGCGTGGCGCGGCCCGGGTCCGTCAGCTCCTCGTCGACCGACAGGCTGAGGAAGGGGTTGAGCGCCCGATCGCCGCGCGGCGAGGCCAGCGACGGCTGCGTGTCGTCGAACTCGTCGTCAGAAACGCCCTCGCCCGCCAGCGCGAAGTCGGCGAGCAAGCGGGCCATCACCGGCAGCACGGCGTTCTCCACCTTGTCGTAGGCGCGCAGCACCGGGATGGGCAGCTCGCCGGACTGCAAGAACACCTTGCGGATGATGGGCAGGTAGGCGTGCGAATACACGGCGAAGTGCGCCGCCGTGAAGCCGACGTGGCGCCTCAGCCGGATGGTGGCGCGCACCGTGCTTGCTAGCGGACCCGCGTCGCCGGTGGCGAGGAAGTGCTCGAGGTCGCGGAGGAAGGTCGCGATCGAGGCCTCCGTGACCTCGGCGGGGATGCTCTCGAAGCGCGGCTCGAGCTTGGCGCCGAGCCGACACACGCCCGCCGCGATGCGGGCGCGCTGCTCCGACAACAGGCGGATCGCAAGCGCGCTTTCCTCGTCCATGACCAAAGCAGAGCACGGCCCGGCGGCAGCCGCCACCGCCGCGCCCTGGCCGATGCGGCACACGGCACGGTTGTGTCGGGCTTCCCGGCCATTGGCGATCGACCGGCCAGTTGGGGCATTCTCGCGCCCTGCTCGGAGGACGCATGCGTCGGTGGTTGCTGGTGCTCCTTGGTCTCGGCCTGGCCGGCTGCGGCGGCGATCTCGCGCCGCGCCTGCAGAAGCCCCTGGACGGCCAGGGCATCAAGGAGGTGACGGTCGACGAGACCAAGATCAGCGCGAGCTGCGCTCAAGGGGACAAGGTCGAGGTGCCCGTCGCCGAGCTCGAGCTGAACTTCATGGGCATGGCGAAGACCGACAAGATCGCAGCCGTGGTGAAGAAGATCGTCACCGCCTGCGAGGCCAAGGACGAGGAGAAGAAGCGCATCGCCGGTATCCGCGAGGCGCAGGGCGCCAAGGCGCGCGAGCTCGGCATCGACATCGCGGGCAAGGACGACGAGGCCGTGCGCGCGGCCATCTGCGAAAAGCTGACCGCCGCGCTGCCGGTGAAGGAGCCCGAGCGTAACCGCATCGCCGAGGCCAACGAGCGGTCGTGGAAGTGCCCCCCCGCGCCCAAGGTGGACGAGCTGCCCACGGGGCGCTGGCAGATCGAGATCGCGTCGGTGGCCGGGCCCAAGCGCGGACCGTCGTTCCTGCGGCTCGAGAACGACGACGGCGCCAAGCTCACCTACCGCTGCGCGTCCGCCAAGCTCGACGTCTACGTGCAGGGCGCGGCGCCGGCCAAGAAGGGCACGAAAGTGATCGACGCCAAGCTCGACGGCGGCAAGGCGGCGAAGTGGAAGATCAAACCGTCGACCGACGGAAAGGCGCTGTTCCTCGTCGACGCCAAGGCAGCGGCCAAGGCGATGGCCGCGGCGTCACGCGTGACGCTGGCCGTGCCCGGCGCCAAGGGCAGCACCGCCGTCACCTTCGAGATCAAGGGCGTGGGCGAGGCCCAGAAGCAGTTGCCCAAGGGCTGCAAGTAGCGATCGTCAGCTTGCCGCCCAGCGGAACGAACCCACCGTCTGCGCCTCGTCGAACTCCGGCGCGAAGCCCGTGGTGCTGCGGAACACCGCGTCGTCGACGACGCACGGGTACTTGATGTGGTTGACGGCACCGCGAGGCAGCGACGCGAAGCCGAAGCGGCCGAGCAAGCCCGTCAACAGCGGCTCCGGCAACGGCACGTTGCGCCGCCCTGCCATCTTGATGAGCAGCGACAGCGGGATGGCCTGCGGCCCGGCGACGTTGAACGTGCCGCGCATGCCGCGACCGACGGTCTCGGCGATAGCGCGCGCGCAGTCGTCTTCATGCATGAACTGAAAGAGCGGGTCGAAGCCGAGCACGGTCGGCACGCGACGCGGCCGCAGGAAGCTCGCCAGCGTGCCGGTCAGGCTCGGTCCGAGCGTGTAGCAAGTGCGCAGCACCACGGTGCTCATCTCCGGCCAGCGCCAGAGCGCGCTCGAGGCGAACAGATCGGAGGCCACCAGGTCGGCCAGCTCGGGGAACGTCGACACCGCGAGCGGCGGATCGGCCTCGGTGTGGTAGAGCGGCGTGTCGGGCGCGGCGCCGTAGAAGGTGTGGCGACCGACGAACACCGCCTCCTTGACGCCCCACGAGTGGCAGTGCTCGAAGACCGCGCGCGTGCCGCCGAGGTTGACCCGGTAGCGCTCCTCCAGATCGGTCTGAAAGTGCGTCACGGTGGCGAGGTGGATCAGCGCCTCCGGCCGGCGGCGGCGAAACACCTCCTCGGCGGCGCGCTTGCGCACGTCGACGGCGACGATCTCGATCGCCTTGGGTGCGTCCGGCCACGGACGTCGATCGATGCCGGCCACGGTGTGACCCCGGGCCAAAAGGTACTGCGCCACCTTGCGGCCGATGTGGCCGGCGATGCCGGTGATCAGCACCCTCACGGCCGTTCCCCTCGACGTCGGCGGCCTTCGTCCATCAGCTCGTGCACCCGCTCCTTTACCTGCGCGACCAGCTTCTCGATGTGCTCGTCGTCCTCGTTGCCGGTGCCGGGCAGGCGCATCGGCTCGCCGTAGATGATCTCGCAGGGCCGCGGCAACGGCACCGGCAGCAGATAGGGCGTGAGCGGGATGTAGGGTGCGCCGAGCAGCTTGCCGAGCTTGTAGAGGTTCATCACCGTCGGCATCACGTCGCCGCCACCGATGAAGGCGAGCGGCACGATCGGGGTCTTGGTCTGCAGCGCGAGGCGCACGAAGCCCTGCCCGAAGCCGACCAGCGACCAGCGCTCCTTGTAGAGCTTGGCGGTGCCGCGCGCGCCCTCTGGGAAGACCATCAGCAGGCGCTCGTCCTCGAGCAGTTGCACGGCGTGCTCGGGCAGGCCCGTGAGCTGCCCGACGCGGTTGGTCCACAGCGACGCGACCGGCATGGCGTTCAGGAACTTCTCGGCCATGCCGTGCGCCAGACGCGGCGGCTCCATGTCGAGCAGCGCGGAGGCGAGCACCATGGCGCCGTCGACGGCGTAGCCGCCGCTGTGATTGCCGACCAGCATGGCGCGGCCGCGCTTGGGCACGTGCTCGATGCCGGTGACCTTGACGCGGAAATACGAGCGATAGAGCCAGCCAAGCGCCGTGAAGAAGATCGCAAGGTGCTTCTTCGAAGTGCCGAACTTGTCGTAGCCGTCGCGGTTGAAGGCGATCTCGAGACGGTCGACGCGGGCTTTGATGTCGGTGACGAGCGCGGACGCCATGGGTGGGGGACTCTAGCAGGATGCCGAACAACGGCAGGCGTCAACGTGCCCGTGCCCGTGCCCGTGCCCGTGCCCGTGCAGGTGACCGGGAGTACCATCGCGCCATGCAGACGATGGTCACGCGCTTCGGCACCTTCCCGGCACCGACGGACGAGGCGGCGCACGGCGCCGACGCTCCCACCCTCGACGCCACGCGCCGCACCGGCGACGGCCCGGCGCCCGACTCGACGTCGCTGCCGGCGGTCAACCCGGCGAGCGCCTCCGACGTCGACGAGGCGCGCTATCAGATGAAGTCGCTGCTCGGTCGCGGCGGCATGGGTGAGGTGCGGCTGTGCCACGATCGCCGCATCGGTCGCGACGTCGCCATCAAGCTGGTGCTGTCAGGCGCCACCGACGCGAGCGTGCGCGCTCGCTTCCTGCGCGAGGCGCGCGTGCAGGGTCAGCTCGAGCACCCCGCCATCGTGCCGGTGCACGACCTCGAGGTGTTCGGCGACGGCTCAGCCTATTTCGCCATGAAGCGCGTGCGCGGGCGCACGCTGGGCGACCTTCTGGCAGCGCTGGCGCGCGGTGACGACGAAACCGCGCGCGCCTTCCCGCAGCGCAAGCTGCTGTCGGCCTTCAACGCGGTCTGCCTGGCGGTCGAGTTCGCGCACGAGAAGGGCGTGGTCCACCGCGACATCAAGCCGGGCAACATCATGCTCGGCGACTTCGGCGAGGTGTACCTGCTCGACTGGGGCCTGGCCAAGCTGCTCACCGGTGACGACGTGGAGCCCGCCGGCGTGACGCCTGCGCCGGTCACCGCCGACGGCGCCACGCAGGCCGGCAGCGTGCTCGGCACGCCCGGCTACATGGCGCCCGAGCAGGTCGACGCATCGCTCGCGCCCGTCGGGCCAGCCACCGACGTCTACGCCCTCGGCGCCGTGCTGTTCGAGATGTTGTCGTTGCGGCGGTACATCGACACCAAAGACGCGCTCGAGGCGACGATCCGGACGCTGCAAGGCGCCGAGCCTCGTCCCTCGCGGCGCGCCGCGCCCGCCGTGGCCGCCACCATCGCGCCCGTGCTCGACGAGCTGTGCGCACGAGCGCTGGCGCGCACCCCCTCGGAGCGTGTACCCAGCGCGCGCGCGCTGCACGACGAGGTCGATCGCTACCTGGCGGGCGCCCACGACCTGGAGCGGCGGCGCGCACAGGCCACGGCGCACCTCGAGACCGCGCTGGCCCATCCCGACACCGAGGCCGGACGCAGCGCCGCGTTGCGCGAGCTCGGCAGCGCCGTCGCCATCGATCCCGACAACACCGAGGCGCGCCGCGCGCTCGTGCGCATGCTGACCACGGCGCCGCGCGTGGTACCTCCCGCGGTCCGCCAGCGCGTGCTCGAGGACGACGTCGCACACGTGCGCAAGCTGGCGATCCTGCGCGCCATCTCGTTCCTGCCATTCGCGCCGCTCATTCCGATCGCGCTCTGGCTCGGGGTCCGTGAGCCGGTGACGTTCTGGATCTCGTCGATCGCGCTGGTGATCGTCGCACCCGTGCTGAACCTGGTCGCGGCGCGAGCGCGCGTCGCGCATGCATGGCTCGAGGTGCTGACGCACCTTGCGTTCCTCGTGGCCGTCGTCGGCTTCGCGCGCCTGGCGGGCCCGCTTCTGTTGTTGCCGGGCGCGTTGATCGCCTACTCCGTGCAGCTCCAGCTCCACCCACGACCGGCCCACCGCGTCGGCGTCTTCGTCGCCTGCTGCCTCGCCTTCCTCGCCGCCTGGGGACTCGAAGTGTCGGGTCTGGTGGAACCGTCGTACTCCATCACCAGCGACGGCATCCTGATCCACGCCCGCATGCTCGAGCTGCCGGCGGCAGCACCCTGGTTCTTCGCGGTGACGTCGTTGGTTACGCTGGCCGCGCCGAGCCTGCTGGCGAACCGCACACGCGTCGCCTTGGCCATCGCCGAGGAGCGTCTGCACCTGCAAGCATGGCAGCTCGCGCAGATAGTCCCGGCCGAAGAGCCGGCCCGGTAGTCGACCGCGAACACACGCCGATCCGGCGTGTCACAGATCGCCGCGCTCGATGCGCTTCGCCAGCTCGTCGACGATGCGCTCGAACAACTGCCGCGCGACGCGCTCCATGTTCCACCGGACCGCGTTGCCGGGGTTGATGCCGAGGCCGCTGGTGCTGTGCGCCGCCTCGAGCAGCCGCACCCCATCGCGGTCGACGAAGCGCGCGCTCAGGTGAAACGCGTACGACCGCATGGCGGTGCCCGCGAGCAGCGAGTTGGCGCGTTCGTTCTCGCGCACCGCCACGTCGAGGCGCAGCGCCGCCGGTCCCTCGTCGAGCGAGACCGGCAGCCCGGTCTCGCGCGACATCTCGACCAGCGCGTTTTGCAGCGGGATGGCGACCGCGTCGGTCAGCTCGGCGTCCGCGTGGTTGTTGACGGTGACCGACAGACGAGCGGGGAACGAGCGCTCGAGCAACGCGCGCAGGCGCTCGTCGTGCCGCGCCAACAGCCGAATGCCGCGCGCGCGCTCCGCCGTGATCGACGATGGCTTGGCCGGGTCGACCAGCGCGCGCAGGTAGCGGCCCGCGGCGGACGCGTCGTTGGGCGCGCGCTGGTAGAGGTCGCGCAGCTCGAGCATGTGGCGCAGCAGCTCGTCCATGCGCGCGAGCTCCGCCATGACCTCGGGGCGGCCGAGGCCGGCGGCGCGCCAGCGCTCGAAGTAGCCGTGCAGCTCATCGGCCGCTGCCTGGTAGTCGCCCACGTCGCGCAACGCGTCGACGCGCCGCAGCGTGGCGCCCGTGTCGCGCGCCTGCGGGCGCCGCGCTTGGTCGACGTCGACGTTGGCCGGGGGCGTCACAGGGGCTGCGGACGCCAGCACGGCGAGCAGGAGCGGCACCATGGAAGGCTGCGACGAGCGCCGCCGCCTGCCCATTCACCGCGATCCGCTCGGTGTGGACCGCGGCCGGGCCGGCGCCTACTCGTCGGCCCGGATCTGGACCGGCTTGCCCACCTGCCAGCCCTCGATCCACTCCGGCGGTGCTGGCGCCTTGCCCTCGGAGAGCTGCACCTTCCACTCGTGGTCGGTCAGGCGCTTGCCGCCCGCCGGCACCCACTCGTAGTAGCTCGACACCGGCCCCGCGAACGCCATGCGGTCGCCGCCGCGGTCGATCACCACCACCATCAGACTGAACGGGCCGGTGGCGGCGTGCAGGATGCCGGCTTGCGGGTGCGTGTAGACGTCGGCGACCAGCGCGTCGGTCTTAAGCGCGTCCGCTTGGCCTCGGTAGTAGAGGTCCAGGTACCAGCCGTCCCATCGGGGCGGCGCGCCACACATGCCGCCGTGCGTGATCTCGACGGCGTCCTTGAGGAACGCCTCCTGCGCGGCGTCGAGCGGCTGGGAGGTCCGCTCGCGCTCGACGATGCCGCGCAGCGTACCCATGGTGGCCGCGAAGCTCCTTGCGAACGTTACCTGCCGCTCCTTGGTGCCGGCCAGCGCCGGCGGGTACGGCGTCTTGCCGAGCAGCGTGGTGGCGAGCGAGGCGCCCGCCTCCATGCGCGCCCAGAACTGCGGCGCCAGCTCGACGAAGCCGCTCGGGTGCTCGCAGGTGATGCCCATGCCGTAGCTCTGCTTGACGTAGAGGATCGTGTCGTGGCGCAGCTCCGCCCAGGACGCGAGCTGTGCTTGCAGCACCCGCCGAGACCACGCGCGCGTGCGCATCACCGCCGGGAACTCGGGCGACGTGGTCGGCGCGGACAGCCCGCGCAGCGCCGACAGCCAGAGGTCATAGAGGTTACCGTCCCAAGCGTGCACGCTCCTTGCGTCGACCGCGTCGCGCGCCGCCAGCAGGTTGGCCTGGAACGGCAGGCGATCGCGGCCCCCGAGCGGGCCGCGCTCGATGCGCGATGCCAGCAGGTCGGCGACGTTGTCGTTGGCGAGCGCGGCGAACGCGATGTCGACGCCGCTCGGCAGCACGCGCTCGACCTTGCGGCCGTCGACGAGGATGCGGTCGTACACCACCTGCCCCGTCACCCATGAGTCGATGGTGAAGCGTTGCCCGAGCAGGCAGAAGGCGCGCGGCAGCTCGACACGCTCGGCGCGTTCGGGATCGGACAAGGCGATCTGAGCGTTCACCTGCTGCGCGCCCATGCGGGTGTCGAGCACCAGCCGGCGCAGCACCTCGAGATCGGCGTCGGTCGCGACGGCGCGAGCCGAGGAGAAGCGGCCGAGCGTGAGCAAGGCACTGATGTCGGGCGGACCCATCGAGTCGGAGCGTCCGACGAAGGTCTGCAGCACGCGATCGATCTGTCGCCACGCATCGAGCTGCTTCGACGTCGTCAGCAGGTCGTGCAGCACCACGGCGGCCGCAAGCTCTGCTGGCGCGCTGTCCGGGCCGGCGACCTTCAACTCCGTGCGGCCGAGCCACATCATGGCGCGGAAGTAGCGACGCAGCGCTTCGCTCTTGTCGTAGTGGCCACGTGGACGCATCTGCGAGAAGTCCTCGGTGCGCGTCCGTCCGAAGAGCTGTACCTTTTTGACCTGCTCGTCCTGGATGGCGCGCACCAGCTCCTCGACCTCACTGGCGCCGCCGAGCATAGGCTTCACCGGCTTGTCCGCGAGCAGCGAGCGCCCGACCGCGAGGTACAGGTCCGCGTCCTTGACGCCCTGCCCGAGCGCGCTCGACCGCGACTCCTTGGCGACGATGGGGATGGCGCCCGCCATCTCGGCCAAGAGCTGCTCGAGGGCGCCGAGCAGCCAGGTGCTCTCGAGCTCCTCCAGCATGGCGTCGTAGCTCATGTGCCAGGCGTGCAGCACGGCGTCCGCGGAGACGAACAACGGCTGATCGTGCTCGTAGATGGTGTGCATCAGGCCTGCGGCGCTGGCCGCGCCGAGGCGTGCGCTGACGACGAAGCCCTGCTGATCGAGCACGGCGCGCTCGGCCGCATCGAGCGCGCGAGCCGGGTTTGGGTGGTCGTGCGTCTTCGGCGTCAGCATGCGATCGAGGTACTTCGCGCCCTGCACCTTGGGCGCCGCCGTCGCGAAGGCGGGTGCTCGGGCCGCCAACATCGCCGACGTGGCGCCGGTCCGCGCCTTGAGCGCCTTGTCGAAAGCCGCCTGGAAGCCGAACACGTCGCCCTGCGGGATCGCCTTGAGGGTGAGGGCGGGCTCGCCTTCCGTGGGCTGTTCCAACAGGCGCGCGGCCTCCTCGAACAACGCGTAGGCCTCCTGCTGACGCTTTGGGTCGCGCAGCAGCTCTTGGGCGCGCTCTTGCAGCTCCTCGATCTTGCGTTCACGCCGGTCGCGCGCCTGGGTCGGCGTCTCGGCGGCGGCACCACCCGCGAGCGACCACGCGACGACGATGGCCGCAGCAGCAGCGCCCGCCAGGCCCACGATCAGGAAGCGACCGCGACGGTTCATGTGCACCTCGGGACCGCACGCGCAACACTTCGGTTCCGTGTGCGGGATCAGTTGCGTCGGACGAGTGTACTCCCGCGCGCAGAGCAGCCGCCCATCAGTCGGGCGCGGCGGCGTCGTCGAGCAGCGCGAAGGTGCTCGAGCCGCGCGCCGGCCTCGGCGCACGCGTGACGCCGTCGACATGGGCATGCGTCGGCCCGCGCCGGCACGCAGTCGCCAGCTCGTCGATGGCGCGCGCGTCTCCCTCGACGAAGATCTCGACGCGCCCGTCCGCCAGGTTGCGCACGAAGCCTGTCACTCCGAGCGAACGCGCCGTGCGCAGCGTCCAGGCCCGGTAGCCGACCATCTGCACCACGCCGCTCACCAGCAATTGCTCGGCCGCCATGATCACCCCGCCACCTCGCGGAGCATCACGCAGCTTCGCGCAGCACGCCATCGCTGATCTCGAGGCGACGTCGCGCATGCTTCTCCACGCGCGGATCGTGGGTCGAGAACAGGAAGGTGACACCGTGATCGCGGTTGAGTGCCAGCATCAGCTTGAGGATCTGTGCGCTGGTCTCGCTGTCGAGGTTCGCGGTCGGCTCGTCGGCCAGCACCAGCTTCGGCGTGGTCACCAACGCGCGCGCGATGGCGACCCGCTGGCGCTGCCCACCGGAGAGCTCGTCGGGCCGATGATG
This sequence comes from Deltaproteobacteria bacterium, assembly GCA_016177705.1. Lineage (GTDB taxonomy): Bacteria > Myxococcota > UBA727 > UBA727 > VGSZ01 > JACOUT01. The sequence goes on along the minus strand of JACOUT010000005.1, from coordinate 300,934 downwards.
CACCACCGAGGTGAGGCCCACCTCGTCGGCGATCTTCTTGGCGCGCGCCCGCAGCGCGACACGCGACTCCGGCCGCGCGCGCAACAGGCAGGGCAGCTCGATGTTCTCGAGCACGTCGAGCACCGGGATCAGGTTGAACGACTGGAAGATGAAGCCGATCTTCTCGTTCCTGACCTCGGCGAGCTGGTCGAAGTCGGTCTGACCCACCTCGACGCCCTCGAGCTTGTAGCTGCCCGCGGTCACCCGATCGAGGCAACCGAGGATGTTGAGCAGCGTGCTCTTGCCGCTGCCCGACGGCCCCATCACCGCCGTCAGCTCGCCCGGCTGCACTACCAGGTTCACGCCTTTCAAGGCCGGCACCACGATGCCGCCGAGCCGGTAGTCCTTCTTCACGTCGACGAGCTCGATGATGGCGCTCATGGGAACCTCGGCATCAAAAGTAGGCGCGCGCTTCGATCATGATGCGCGCGTGAAAGGGTCCGCCGTCGAAGTCGCCGTGCGGCCCGCCCTCGACGGTGGCGCCGCGCGGGAACCAGCCGCGCCAGTCCTGCGGCAGGTCTTGATAGAACGCGCCGAGCGGGTCGTCGTCGGTGCGGTAGGACAGCATCGCCGGCGACGGCACCGGCAAGAAGCCGAGCACGGACAGCGTCAGCCACTGCTGGGCCTGCCAGGCGACCGAGCCGCTCACCAACATCGACAGATCCTCGACCGGCACGATGGCCGAGGCCTGCAAGGTGAAGTCGTCGGCCACCTGGGGCTTGAGCCAGGAGAGCAAGAGGTAGTGGCGACGCTGCGGCGCAAACGAGACGCGCACCGGCGTCTCGTCGCCGCCGTCGGCGGGCGCGCCCGGCAACGCCACCGCGCCGGGAGCGCCGGAGCGCTGCGCCGTGCCGGCGAGCACGGCGATCTCCTTCAGGTCGTCGTACTCGGCCTTGACCATGCCGTCGGCCTGATAAAGGTACTCGGCGGTGACCATGCTGCCGTCGGGCGGCATCCAGCGCCAGCCGACCAGGATCTTCGGCAACACGCGCTCGGAGTCGAGCAGCGCGTCGTCGGCGATGGGCGTGCCGGCGAGCGCGCACGCCAGGATCGCCCGCGGGCCGCCGACACAATCGGGCTCGACGTAGAGCCGCGTGCTGCCCTGCTCGACCAGCACATCGGCGTGGACCTCGTGCTCGAGGAAGATGGTGCGCGACAGCGAGAAGGCGTAGCGCAGGTGGTTCTCGAAGGCGTCACCGTAGCGGTTCGACCAAACGACCCAGGCGTTGACGTCGGTATCGAACAGCAGCGCGTAGCCGCGCAGCGCGGCCGCGTAGTGGAGCTCGTCGTCGTCGTCGAGCAGCAGCTCCGCAGGCAGGCTGTTCGCGGTGCGCAGCACGCCGGGCGCGAACAGCGCGCTCACCGTCCACGACTCGAAGGCGGCGTCGGCGCGCAGATGCAAGAAGCCGGCGCGCTGCAGCGCCGGATCGGTTGGGTCGCGCGGCGGGTTGAGCACGTCGCTCGGCGAGGCCATCTGCCCCGAGCCCCAGGTCGAGCGTTTCTTCCCCGCGGTCAGCAGCAGGTGCGGCACCGGCTCGGCCGACAGCCACCACTCGGAGAGCGCGATCCGGGGATCGGGCGGCGTCACGACGTCGGGGTCGACCTCGACGAGCTGGCCGGTGTCGACGTCGCGATCGGCGTAGCCACCTTGCACGGGCAGGAAAGCGGAGGCGTCGACGCCGAGCCGCAGATGATCGTCGAGCAGCCCGCCACGCACCTGCGCGTTCACCTCGGAGAGCGACAACAGCTCGGGTACGTCGCGCGTCGACAGCAGGCTGTCCTCGTTCGGCACCGTCGCCTGCACGCGCTCCGCCACCGAGCCTTGCAGCTCGAGATCGCACGGCAGGAGCAGCGCGAGCGCCAGCACCTCATCACCGCCCCAGGTCGTCGAGCACGAAGCGCTGCGCCGGGATCTCGTCCTTCAGCGTGATCGCCTCCCAGCTCATCTCGCTCGAACGGCCCGCCGAGATCTCGTTGGTCATCTTGATGCGCGAGGGCCGCACCAGGCCGCCGCCGAAGTCTTTGACGTCGAAGAACTCGGCCTTGCGCAGGATCTTGCCGCTGGCCGCGTAGAACTCGGCCTTGATCGGCTGCGGATCCTTGTCGCGCGTCATCCACAGCTTGATTGCGTCGTAGGCGGCGCTCTGCGCTTTGGCCTTGAGCACCAGGACGTCGCCGGCGGGATCGCCGGTCTCGATGCTCGGCTGATAGTCGGCCTCGTAATTGACGCGCAGCACGTCGGCGTTGTTGAAGTCGCCACCCATGAAGCTGTCGCGCGAGGCGACGCGCACGGCGCGCTTCAGGTTCGGCATCCACAGCCAGAGGTTCTCGCCGTTTCTCAGCATCTCCTGCCCCTTGGCCGAGGCCGGCTCGAGGAACTGCGCGCGCAGCTTGTCCTTGCCGCTCTTCTGCGTCTTCATCTTGTAGGTGCGCGTCGTGCCGTCTTCGCGCGTGGCCACCATCTTGGTCTGCGCCTCGAAGTTCGCGGGGCTCATGACCGCGTCGTAGCGGCGCACCAGCGCGAGCGCGTCGGGTGAGGACGGTGGGGCAGCGGCGAGCGAGAGGGTGAGCGCGAACGCGAGCATGGAAGCCTCCTCGATCGATCAGGTCGACCGTAGCGCGTCGACGGGGTTCAAGTCGGACGCGCGCTTGGCGGGGCCGAGCGCGGCGAGCACGGCGCCGAGCGCCGCCGCCGCGAACGCGAGCAACGCGATGTTCACGTCGGGCACCGGCCGGATGATCTGTTCGAAGCCGGCCCCAGGCGGCGTCAGCGGGATGCCAACCTCGTAGGTGAAGCGCGTCAGCAAGAGACCGAGAGAGGCGCCGATGGCGCCGCCGAGCAGGCCGAGCACCGCCGCCTCGAGCACGAACAGCGCGAGGATGGTGCGGCGCTTCCAGCCGATGGCGAGCAGGGTGCCGATCTCGCGCACGCGCTCGTAGACGTTCATCAGCATGGTGTTGACCACACTGAACACGACCAGGAAGAACAGCACGACCGAGACGCCGCGCAAGATGATCTGCACTCGCGAAGTGGCGTCGCGCAGGAACGGCATGACCTCCGCCCAGGTGGAGACCTCGAAGCCGGGCCCGAGGCGCGCTTGCAGCGCGGCTTTGACCTCGTCGACGCGCCGCACGTCGTCCAGCTGGAGCGCCAGCTCGGTAGCGCGGCCCTGCATCTGCAACAGCTCCTGGCCATAGGCGAGCGGCACCGTCACCGAGCGCTTGGACTCGAGGAAGCTGGCGGCGCCGCGCGAGATGCCGCGCACCTCGAGGTCGAGCGCATTCAACTGCCCCTCCTTGCCCGCCGCCTGCAGGGTCAGCGTGGCGCCGAGCTTGCTCTTGAGGCCGGACGCCAGCTCGGCGCCGAGCACGCCGCCATGCGGCTGCGCGTCGTCGACGAAGGCGCCGTGATTAGCGGGCACCTCCTGCTTGCGCGCCGGACACACCAGCAACTCGTTTCTTGGGTCGACCGCGTCGACCATGACGATGGTCGCGGTGGCACCGTCGCCGAGCAGCGCGCCGAAGCGCAGGCGCGGCGCCACCGAGGCGACGCCGGGCGTGCCCTTGACCTTGGCGAGCAGCTCGTCGTCGAGCGCGAAGTCCTTCTTGAGCGGCTGGGCCTCGACGGCGTCGAGGTAGCCGATGGCGTGCACCTGCAGCGCGCCGATACGCGCGTCGACCAGCGTTCGCACCAGCGACGTGGTCAATCCTTCGCCGAAGCCGAAGGCGAACACCACCACGGTGACGCCGATGATGACCGCCGCCAACGTGAGCGCGCTCCTGCGGCGGTTTCTGCGCAGCGAGCGCAGCGCGATGCGCAGCACGTCGGCGATGCGGCGCCTCATCCGCCACCCCCGACGCCGGCAAGCGCCTCCACCGGCCGCAGCCGGCTCGCCTTCCACGCGGGCCACAAGGACGCGAGCGTCGCGCCCACCGTCGAGAGCGCCACCATGCGCAGCAGGAAGTCGAGCCTGATGAAGGGGTACAGCGTCTGCGGCAGCGACGCGCCGGGCGTGGTCAGCGTGACGCCTTTGACGCCGAGCACGGCGACGATCGCGCTGCCCGCGGCACAGCCGATGGCGGCGCCGACCACGCCGAGCGCCGCGGCCTCGAACAGGAACAAGAACAGCACCTGCCGCCGCCGGGCGCCAACGGCCATCAAGGTGCCGATCTCGCGCACGCGCTCGAGCACGCTGGTCAGGAGCGCGTTGGTGACGCCCACCAAGATGACGATGAGGAAGGCGCCGGTGACGACGCCGAGCGCGCGGTTCTGGATGGCGACGGCGTCGCGCGCGACCGTGGCCAGCTCGTCCCAGGTGCGCACATCGTAGGTGGGCCCGAGCGCCACGCGTACACGGTCGGCCACCTGATGCACGTGGTCGAGGTCGTCGACGGCCACGGCGATCTCGGTGGCGCGGCCGGGCAGGCGCACCAACTCCTGCGCAGCGGCAAGCGAGAGCAGCACCAGCTTCTTCTCTCCCTGGGTGGGCGCGGCGACCTGGCCGACCACGTCGGTGTCGACCGCGTTCATCACGCCGTCGACGTCGCCGGTGAGCAGCGCCGCCTTGCCGCCGACCTTGCCGCCAAGGCCGCGCAACACCTCGAGCCCCACCAGGCTCTCGCTCGCACCGGCGAGGAAGCGCCCTTGCTCGACCAGGTCGAGGCGGCGCGGGCAGCAGCCCTGCTCGCGCGCGGGGTCGACGCCCACCGCGAGCACGAACGCGGTCGAGTCGCCGATCGACAGCATGCTGGGAAACGTGATGCGCGGGGCCGCCGCCTTGACGCCCGGCACCGCCTCGATCTTCGTGAGCAGCTCGCCCGAGACATCGAGGTTGGGCGTGAGCGGCGCTGCCTCGTTCGACTGCATGAAGCCCTGCGCATGCACCTGCATGGCGCCGACCGTGCCCTCGGCGAAGCCGCGCACCAGCGTCGACTGCAGCCCGTTCAAGAAGCCCCGCACGCCGACCACCGCGGTAACGCCGAGGGCGATGGCGGCCAGGATCATCGCCGTTCGGCGCCGGTGCCGCGCCAGGTTGCGAACCGCGAGGCCGAGCAACGACAGCATGGTTAGTGTTTACTCACTCCGGTGGGCGAAACGCAAGCTGGATCTGCACTTGGCGTCCGAACGTGGGCTGACGCCTGGTTGCGTCATGGGCACGCCAATACCAGAGTCGAGCGATGCCGGGCGAGCCCTTCTTGGATTCGGCGCAAGCAGCGCGGTTGCGCGCCGCTGCCGCCGCGCTCGGCGCGCCCGACCGTGCCGAGCGCGACGCCGGCGAAGGGACGCTGCTCGGCGCCGGCGCCGCGGCCGTACCGCACCTGGTCGAGGCGGTTGCGCGCACCGGCTCACCATCGCCGGTCACGCGGGCCGCGCTGCTGCTGTGCGCCTTACGCGCGCGCGAGGCGCTGCCCGCGCTGTTCGCGCGCATCGAGGCGCGCGATCTCACGCCCGAGCAGCGCCCCTTCGTCGCGCGCGCGCTCGCCGGGCTGCTCGACGGCCAAGATGCGTTCGACGATCGTGCGCGCGCCGCCGTCGAGGCGCTCGCGGCCGACCCTGAGCGCACCACGCGCGCCTTCGCCGCGCAGGCCTTTGGCGCGCTCGGTGACCTGCGCAGCAAGGCGCGCGTGCAGGCGCTGGCACGCGACCCCGATCCCTGGGTGCGCGACCAGGCGCAAGCGGTGCTCGCGCGCCTCGCCGAGACCGAAGCCCTCGCGGCTTCGGACACGGGCGCCGGCGACTTCGCCGCGCTGGTGGCGCAGGCCAACGCCGACGGCGGCGCGCTCAAGCCATGGCTCGACGACCTCGGCGACGCCCGCCGCGCCGTGCGCGACGCTGCGGCGGCTGCGCTGGTCGGCGCCGGCAAGGGCGCGGTGCCCTTCCTGATCGACAAGCTGAACCAGCCGCAGCCGCGCTCGCGCATCGGCGCCGCCTTGGTGCTCGGCCGCCTGCAGGCCACCGACGCCGCCGTGCCGCTCCTGATCGCCGCCACCGCGCCCGCCGCCACCGACGACGAGCGTGAGCTACGCGCGGTGGCGCTGCGCGCGCTCGCCAACTGCCTGACCGGCATCGAGGACGGCCTGGCGGCGTCCATCGTGCCGCTCGCCAGGGACGAGGACCGCTTCGTGCGCGCCGCCGCGCTCCTGTGCCTGGGCCGCCTCGCCGACCGCGCCGGCATGCGCGTGGTCGTGCAGGCCATCGTCGAGGACGACCCCTTCGTCGTCGAGAGCGCCGCCGTGGCGCTGGCGGAGGGCGCGCGCGAGGACGACGTGGAGCTGGTGCGCCCGCTCTTGTCGGCGCTCGAGCGACGCTCGCCACGTCCCGCGGTGCGCGAGGCGATCCTGATCGCGCTCTCGCGCGTCACCATCACGCCGCCGCCCCTGCGCGTGCGCGTGCGCCATCGCGTGCGACCCGAGGTGAACGGCGCCACCGCCAGCACCCGCAAGGCCGCCATCGCGCTGCTCGAGGGCATGTTCGCCGACGACGACCCGCCGCCGATCCTGCTGGTCGACGACGTGCTCGGCCGCCTGGAGGACGACCACCCCGAAGTGCGCGTGGTCGCGGCGTCGTTTACGCGCGCCCACCTGCCGCCGGGCATGAGCGGCGCCGTGGCGCGGCTGATGGCCGCCTTTCGCCGCGGCGAGCAGACGCTCGCGCTCTTGTGCTTGGAGGCGTTGCGCCGCCACGACACCGCCGAGGCGCAGGCCGCGCTCGAGGCCGCGCGTGCCTTCGGCGAGCCGTTCGCGGCGCGCGCGGGCGAGCTGCTCGACGGCTTCTCGCCGTCGACGACCACCTGGACCTGGACCCCGCGCACGGCGCCGCCCGCGCCGACCACGCCGCCGCGCGCCGAGAGCCAGCGCCCTCGGCCCGCCGACGGCCCCGGCCGCGTGCGCGCCGTGACGCTGCCGCCTACGTCGTCGACCGACGTCCCCGGCAACGCGCCGGCCGACGACGGCAGCGTGGTCGACGCCCGCTTCTCGGGCGACCGTTGAGCATGGACCGGGGCGCCACCATGCCGGCGACGGCGCGCGCCGGCTGCCAGCGGCGTTTCGTCCTCCTCCGGGCGTGACAACCGGCGCGGAATCGTGAAACTGTCCCGTCCGTGCCGCACCGCGGCACGCGGGACCCAGCGCCGTGTTCGAGAAGTTCACCAATCTGTTCTCCACCGACCTCGCGATCGATCTCGGCACCGCCAACACACTGGTGCACGTGCGCGGCAAGGGCGTGGTGCTGAACGAGCCGTCGGTCGTCGCCATCTCGAAGAACGGCAACACCACCAAGGTGCTCGCCGTCGGACGCGACGCCAAAGAGATGCTCGGCAAGACGCCGGGCAACATCACCGCCATTCGACCGATGAGAGACGGCGTCATCGCCGACTTCACCGTCACCGAGGCGATGATCAAGTCGTTCATCGAGAAGGCGAACGAGAAGAAGTACTTCGCGCGGAGCCGGCTGATCATCTCGGTGCCCGCAGGCATCACCAGCATCGAGCAGAAGGCCGTGCGCGAGGCCGCGCTCGGCGCCGGCGTGCGCGAGGTGCACCTGATCGAGCAGCCGATGGCGGCGGCCGTGGGCGCGGGCCTGCCGGTGCAGGACGCGCGCGGCAGCATGATCATCGACATCGGCGGCGGCACCACCGACGTCGCGGTCATCTCGCTCGGCGGCCTGGTGTCGTCGCAGACCTTGCGCGTCGCCGGCGACAAGCTCGACGACTCCATCGTCAATTTCGTCCGCAAGCGCCACAACATCCTGATCGGCGAGCGCACCGCCGAGCTGATCAAGATGAAGATCGGCTCGGCCTACCCGCTCGACGAAGAGCTCGACATCGACGTCAAGGGCCGCGATCTGATCACCGGCGTGCCGCGCCAGATCACGCTCACCTCCATCGAGATCCGCGAGGCGATGAGCGACTGCATCCGGCAGATCGTGGCGGCGGTGAAGGCGACGCTCGAGAAGACACCGCCCGAGCTGTCGGCCGACATCATCGACCGCGGCATCGTGCTGTGCGGCGGCGGCGCCATGATCAAGAACCTCGACGCGCTCTTGTCCGAGGAGTGCCAGCTCCCCGTGTTCGTGGCGGAAAACCCGCTGCATGCCGTGGTCGACGGCGTCGGCACCGTGCTCGAGAACCTGCCTACCTACCGAGCGCTCCTGCTCTGAGCCCTTGCGCCGGCCGTCACAAGGGCCGGTGACGACGTCAGGCCCTGCCGCGAAGTTGTGATGTAGGTCGATATCCCCCCTCTTGCGCACCGCGTCGAAGGGAGGATGACTGGGCATCACTTTCGAGGAGGGGTCCCATGCAACGTAATCTTTCGCTCTTGGCGGTCGGCGCTGCGCTGGTGGCGCTCGGCTGCAGCAACGAGGTCTCGCAGGACGACGGCGTCGAGCTGATCGACAGCGACACGACCGGCGCCTTCACCACGCCCATCGACGTCGAGACGGTGCGCATCTACCTCGGCGAGGAGCGCAGCTTCACGCTGACCGACGAGCTGCCCTGGCAGTACGGCGCCTTCGAGCTGGTCGCCGGCGGCAAGGTCTGGATCGACGTGTGGACCGCCGACGGCTCGGACACCGGCGTCGGCTTCAAGGTCTACCGGGTCAAGGCCGACGGCACGCTGACGCTGCTCGGCAGCGTCGACGGCCGAGACGGTTGGGCCTGGACCCGGCTGCGCTCGAAGAACGGCGGCACCTACGTCGTCGAGGCCGCCGGCAACGCGTCGCCGCTGTCGCTCACGTGGCAGGTGAGCTGCGCGCGCAACGACGGCAACTGCGCGCCGTTGGCGCAGCCCGGCGAGATCTGCGGCACGCTCGGCGCCAGCAAGCTGTGCGACGACGGCCTGTACTGCGCCATCGAGGAGGGCTGCGGCCGCGACGACCGCGGCGGCGCCTGCGCGCGTCCCGCCGAGATCTGCCCGGCCGTCTACGGCCCCGAGGTGTGCGGCTGCGACGGCAAGACCTACGGCGGCTCCTGCGCCGCGTCCAGCGCCGGCGTCAACGTCGACTACGCCACCGCTTGCGTGTGCGACCCGATGGTGTGGGCCAAGCCCGACGGCTTCGTCGACGTCGTGGGCGCCTGGATCGGCGGCGGACAGGACGAGACCTACCGCATCTCCTCCCGCCTGGTGCTGCTCGCCGACGGCAGCTTCACCTACGAGCAGGTGTGGGATCCGCTGTGCACGCTGACGCCGCCCTACTGCCGTATGGCGAGCCGGCTCTTGTCGATGCACGGCACCTGGGAGCACCAGGGATTCGCGGTGCAGCTCTACCCGGTGCAGGACCCGTTGGGCTACCCGATCCCCGAGGAGCTCGCGCAGAGCTTCGGCATCGAGACCACCTGCGAAGGCGAGGTACGCCTGACCACCACCGAGCTCGACGTCGACCGCGTGCTCGAGCGCGACCGCTGCTGGGACTTCGCCTGCGCCGAGGGTGAGCACTGCGAGCTGGTGCAGGTGATGTGCATCCGCGCGCCCTGCCCGCCGCTGCCGCAGTGCGTGGCGAACTGATCGACGCTGCAACCCGTGTCGACGGCGCCGCCGTGTCCCGCCAGGGGCGCGGCGGCGCGTCGCTGTTCACAGCAGCAGCTTGAAGCCGACGTGGGAGTCGCCAAAGCCGAGGCGGCGGTAGAAGCGGTGGGCCGCCTCACGCGACGCGTTCGACGTGAGCTGCACACGAAAGCAACCTGCGCCGCGTGCCTGCTCGACGCAGTAGCGCACCAGACGCTCGCCCACGCCACGACCGCGCTCGCGCTCGTCGACCACCACGCTCTCGAGCTGCGCCACCTTTCGGCCGCCGTGCGACAGGTTCGGCAGCAGCATGAGCGTGGCCGTGGCGATGACGCGGCCGGTCTCCTCGACGACCAGCACGCGCTGCCGTGCGTCGGCCTGGATGTCGGCGAGCGCGCGCACGTAGGCGGGATCGTGCGGGTCGCGCTCGCGCGCCGGCTCGGGCGCGATGGTCATCTGCATCAACAGCTCGACCACGCGGGGCACGTCGGCGGCGGTGGCGTCCCGAATGAGCATGCCGCTGCAGGTCACTCGCGGCGCAACGTCGCTTCGACGTCGAGCCAGACGGGCTCGCTCGGCAGGCCGCGCGGCGCCGGCGGATCGAGCGTGGCGCGCGCGGCGCGATAGCCGCTTTGCCGCAGCACCAGCTCGCGGCGGCGCGGCTCCTTGGCGACGTCCCAGGTCAAGGTCAGCGGCGTCACGCCGAGCAGGCGCGGCAGGCCGCCTTGCACCTCGAGCACGTCGGCGCCGGGCGGCGTGGTCTTGATGCGCACGCGCGCGAGCTCGGCGAAGGGCCCGTGTTGCGGCGGCGGTTCATGGGGGGTGCTGGCGCCGGTCTCGCCGGCCCACAGCCGCACGATCAACGGATCGAGGCTGCCGAGGCGCCACGCGATCAAGCCGACGCAGATGGCCAGGCCGAGCACGATGCCGGCAGCGATGGCAGCCCACGGCCGGCGCGGCGGCCGCGCGATCACCGACAGGCGCGAGCCGCCGCGCGACGACGGCGTGTGGTCTTCCAGCCGCAGCGCGCCGGGCGAGACCGTCGAGGGCGCGGTCTGTTCGCGCGCCGGCGTCGGCCACGCCGTGACAGGGCGCGCGACGGGTCTGGCCAGCGCGGTCTCGAGCAGCTCGGGCTCGGGCGGCGGCAGCTCGTCGGCGGAGAAGCTCGGGTCGACGAGGGGCCCGCCGTCGACGAGCGAGCTGACGGGCAACTGCGGCGGCAACGAGGTGCGCTCGTCCGAGAGCACCACCACGCCCGACGACGGGCCACCGAGCTCGGCGCGCGCGAGCTTCAGGCGCTGGATGACCACGTCCATGCTCTGCGGGCGCTCGGCCGGGTCCTTCTCGAGGCACTCCATCACCAAGCGCTCGAGCGTCTCGGGCAGGCCGTCGACGTCGAGCGGGGGCACGCCGTCGTGCAGGTGCTTGAGCATGATCTCGACCGGCGTCTGACCGTCGAAGGGCGTCTTGCCCGACACCAGCCGGTAGAGCAGGCAGCCCATCGAGTAGATGTCGGCGCGCGCGTCGACGGGCCGGCCCTCCACCTGCTCGGGCGCCGAGTAGCGCGGCGAGCCCATGAAGGAGCCCGACTTGGTCAGGCCTGCGATCGGCTTGGCGCCGTCGAAGGTGCGCGTCTTGGCCAGGCCAAAGTCGAGCACCTTGACGAAGTCGCCGTCGCCCTCGTCGTCGTCGTCGCCCTGCTCCGGGCGCAGGATCATGACGTTGCCGGGCTTGAGATCGCGGTGCACGATGCCGGCGCGGTGCGCCTCGCGCAGCGCGCGGCAGATCTGCAGCGCGATGTGCACCGCGCGGATCGGCTCGAGCGCGCGCCCCTGCGAGACGAGCTTCGACAGCGGCGTGCCGTCGAGCAGCTCCATGGCGATGAAGAAGATGCGCTGGTCGTCGACCACGCTGCTGCCGTAGTCGAAGACGGTGATGGTGTTCGGGTGCTTGAGGCGCGCCACCGTGGCGGCCTCCAAGAAGAAGCGCCGCTGGAACTCCGCCTCGCGCGAGCCGCTCTCCTCGTCGTGGGGTGCTGCCGCCATCACCTTGAGCGCGACGCTGCGCTCGAGGCTCGCCTGGTGCGCGCGGTACACCACCCCCATGCCGCCGCGGCCGAGCACGCTTTGGACTGTGAAGCGCCCGTCGATGACGCGGCCGATCAGCGGGTCGTTGTCGTCGTCGGTGCGCGCCACGATCCGCAGCTTACGCACCGCGTCATGAGGTCGTCAACGCGCGGTGCGATCGGGATCACTTCCCGGCAGCACCAAACGCTGGATCTCAGCGCGGCGGACTGCGTCATCGCGGAACACGCCGGCGAAGGCCTGGGTGACGACGCGCTCGTCGCTGCGGCCCTGCTCGCCGAGCGACAGGCAGAGCTGCTCGGTCTCGACGACGACAGCGGCGCCTTGCGCCATGCCAACGGTGCACAGCGCGTCGGCGACGTCGCGGGTCAACCACTCCTGGTAGGTGAAGCGGTGCGCGAGCGCGTCGACCAGGCGCACGATGCGGCCGAAGCCATGCAGCCGGCCGCCCGGCAGATACGCGACGTGCGCCTTGCCACGAAACGGCAGCAGGTGGTGCGGGCAGACGCCGTGCACCGCGATGCCGCGCACCACCACCACGTCGGTGCGAGGATCGGCGAAGCCCTCACCGAGCGCGGTCGCTGCGTCCTGACCGTAACCGTCGAGCATGCGCTCGGCCCAGAGCGCGCGCACGCGCTCGGGCGTCTGGCCCATGTGCTTGGTGTCGTCGACACCGCAGGCGGCGAGCAGCGCGCGCACCGCCGCCTCGAAGGCGGCCCCGTCGAAGGGGCGCGTCGCCCTGATCCCGCTGCCTGCCTCACTGGTGCCCTGCGGCTCGTGCCCGGCGCTCACCATCGCTACAGTAGGGGGGCGATGCGCGGGGCGGAAGGGCCATGATCGTCGATGAACGCCTGCAAGCCGCGCTGCGGGAGCTGCCGCTGTTCCCGTTGCAGTCGACGGTGTTCTTCCCGCACACGCTGCTGCCGCTGCACGTCTTCGAGCCGCGCTACCGCCAACTCACCGAGCACGTGCTCGAGGGCCACGGCCACCTCGGCATCGTCTGGCGCGCGCCCGGGCACACGGGCGGCCCGTTGGCGGATCTGGCTGCCGTGGCGTGCGTCGGGCGGGTGGTGCACCACGAGCGCCTGGCCGACGGGCGCTTCCACTTGCTGGTGCAGGGCGTGGCGCGCGCTGCCATCCACGAGGAGTTGCCGGCCGGCGGCCTTCTCTATCGCCGGGCCTTCGCCGAGCGCCTGGTGCCCGACGACGCCGACCGCGCCACCGACGAGGTGCGCGCCTTGCGCTCCTGTTACGCGCGTCTGCTGCAGTGCTGCCCCGACGCGGGTCACATGCTCGGCGAGCTGCCCTTGTGCATGTGTGAGCCATGCGTGCTCGCCGACGTCGCCTGCGCCTGCCTGCTGCAAGACCTGCACGCGCGCCAGGCTGCACTCGAGGAGCCCTCGGTGGTGCGCCGCCTACGCTGCGCCAACGAGGCGCTTGCTTCCTTGCTGCTGCACGGGCTGCCCATGCCGAAGTCCGGACCCAACTGACGCTCAGCGTGCGAGCAGGCGCCGCGCCGCCGCCGCCGCGCCGAAGCCGTTGTCGACGTTGACCACCACCACGCCGCTCGCGCACGAGCCCAGCATGGCGAACAGCGCGGTCAAGCCGCCCAGGTTGGCGCCGTAGCCCACCGAGGTCGGCACCGCGATGACGGGCCTCTTGGTGAGGCCGGCCACCACCGAGGCCAGCGCGCCCTCCATGCCTGCCACCACGATGACGACGTCGTTGGCGTCGATGGCCTCGCGCACGGCCAACAGCCGATGCAGGCCGGCCACGCCCACGTCGACGAAGCGCGCGACCTCTATGCCCCAGGCCGCGCACGCCGCCGCGCACTCCTCGACCACAGGCAGGTCGCTCGTCCCCGCGCACACGAGCGCTGCCCGGCCAAGCCGCGCGGGCGTCGTGCGCACCACGCTGATGACGCGGCCGCGCTCTTGGTAGCGCGCGTCTGCCGCGATCTGCTGCACCGCCGCGAAGGCCTCCGGGTCGGCGCGCGTCACCAGCACGTCGTGACCGCCCTCGAGCAAGGCGCGCGCGATGCCGGCGATCTCCTCGGGCCGCTTGCCTTCGCCGAACACCACCTCGGCCATGCCCTGCACCAGCACGCGGTGCGTGTCGACCTTGGCAAAGCCGAGGTCTTGGTACGGCGCGTGCGTCAAGCGCCGCACCGCCTCGTCGACGGCGACGGTGCCGTCGACCACGCCCGCAAGCAGCGCGCGCAGCGTCTCGGGCGTCATGTGGCGCGCTCCCGCGGTCGCGAAGCGTGCCAGGCGCGAAGGCGCCGCGCCGCCTCGTCGAGCGTCTGCTCGCGCTTGCAGAAGGCGAAGCGCAGCAGACGCCGCCCTTCCTCCTTGGCGTGCGTGTAGAACACGCTCGGCGGGATGGCGGCCACGCCCGCCTCGTCGATCAGCCGGCGCGCGAAGGTCACGTCGTCCTCGTCGGTGAGGCCGCACAGGTCGCACAGCACGAAGTAGGTGCCCTCGGGGACGATGGGCGAGAAGCCGGCCGCGCGCAGCGCGTCCACCAGGAAGTCGCGCCGCGCCGTGTACTCCGCGAGCAGCGACGTGAAGAACGACTGCTGGAAGCGCTCGAGCGCCGTGGCCATGGCCGCATGCAGCGGCGTGGCCGCGCAGAAGGTGAGGAATTGGTGCGCGCGCTGCACGCCGGCGATGAGTGGCGCCGGCCCGGTCGCCCAGCCGACCTTCCAGCCGGTGAAGGAGAAGGTCTTGCCTGTCGACGACAGCGCCACCGTGCGCTCGCGCATGCCCGGCCGCGTGGCGAGCGGCACATGGCGCGCGCCAGCGAACACCAGGTGCTCGTAGACCTCGTCGGTGAGTGCTACCAGGTCTCGCTCGACGCAGACGCGTGCGATGACGTCGAGCTCTTCGACCGAGAGCACGCGGCCGGTGGGGTTGTGCGGCGAGTTGACCACGATCATGCGCGTGCGCGGCGAGAGCGCGGCGCGCAGCGCGCTCTCCTCGACGCGGAAGGCAGGTGCGCGCAACGTCACCACGCGCGCCGTGGCGCCCGCCATCGCCACCGTCGCCGGGTAGCCGTCGTAGTAGGGCTCGAACAGCACCACCTCGTCGCCGGCCTCGAGCAGGCCGATCATGGCGGCGGCGATGCCCTCGGTGGCGCCCGCGAAGGCGCACACCTCGGTGAGCGGGTCGACCTCGATGCCCCAACAACGCCGCTGGTGCGCCGCGATCTGCTCGACCAGCGCGGGCAGCCCCATGGAGCGGCCGTACTGGTTGTGCCCGGCCTTGAGCGCGGTCACCGCGGCGTCGACGATCTCGGGCGGCCCGTCGAAGTCGGGGAAGCCCTGCGACAGGTTGACGGCGCCGCGCTCGACCGCGAGGCGGGTCATCTCCGGGAAGATCGAGGTGCCGAGCGCTGCCAGCGCCTGTCGTGCCATGACGAACGGGACGCTAGCCGATGCGCGTTCTGCTACAACTGACGACGGAGCGGTGGCCGAGTGGTTGAAGGCACCAGACTTGAAATCTGGCGTACTCGCAAGGGTATCGAGGGTTCGAATCCCTCCCGCTCCTGTGTTGTGTCAAAGACGGGACAACGAGGTCCCGTCTTTGACCTGCGCCAGCGGACCTGGCCTTCAGCTTGGCGGCACTACGGTTCGTTCCGTTGGGCCAGGATCCGCTGACGCCCTTCTGCTGTGGTTCGTTCGTTTCTCAGGCGCGCGCGCCGTCGTAGCTGGCGGCTTGCTGCTCGCTACGGCGGCGTAGCCGCCTGCGCTCGCCTCCCTCGGCGGCTTGTGCGTCGACGTGTCGCCGTGCGCCGCATCGTCCTTGGCCAATCCCACGGCCAACCCCACGAACCCTCCTGCGGTGAAGCCCGCACAGCAGCCAGGCACCAACCCGATGCCGCCGTTCACGACCGGAATGAGGTAGTCGCCGTTGCTGACACTGGTGTTGTAGACCCGCAAGGACGCCGCGAACACGAGGCCGCCGAGCGCGAGCGCACCGATGGCAGCGCCGATGCCTGCACCGATGGCCGCGCTTTCGGTTGGAAAGGGCGGCTGCTTGTGGTCGGGTGGCGGCATTTCCTGTGGAGCGTTGACGAGCGCGAGCGCGGTCTTCTCGTCGACGGAGAGCACGCGTCGGGTCGCGTCGACGCGGAGGCGGCCGGTGGCGTCGCCGACGCGCAGCGGCACCTCGAGCGTGAGCTTCCGTGTCCGCGCGTCGTCGGCAGCTAGGCATCCGTGCGCTGCCGGCTCGAGATCCGCCGTGAGCCCCCCGAGCGGCGCATCGCCGGCGACACTCACGTTCTCCCCGTCGACCGTGAGCGTGGCGCCTCCCCAGTCGACGACCACCGGCTCGGGCGTGGCCGTCACGTCAACATGAACCGCCGTTACGCACCTCTGCGAACTGCCTGCCGACGCACCCGTGTTCTGGCGCGGACCAACCACGAGCTTCACGGACACCGACACACCCGCGGGCGCATCGATGGTGGTCGTGTCCTCGGCGTTGAAGGCGCGCAGCAGCTCCGGGTCACAGCGCCACACGCCGTTCGTGGCGACACAGGCGAGCGCGGCGCGCTCTTGGTCCGCGAACGCGCGGGTCGGCCCAATGACGACGTGGCCGCCGTCGATCGATCCCGGCTGACCCATCGGCTGCGCGGCCAGCGCAAGCGCGAGCAACAGCATCGCCCCCCCTGCCGCCAGCGCGCATGGCACGGCCAGCGGACGTGGAAGGCTACTGCGGTCGCCGCACGCTCACCACCTGGCCGCGTGCAGGCTCGCCTAGGGGCTGTCCCCACGACGCTCGTCTTCGTGCGGGAGAATTCGCGTCCTGAACGAGCGTCGCGCCTATGTCCGTCCGACCGCCTCGTGGTGCCGCGAGGAGCGGGGAGCGGGGGTCGTCGACGCGGCGCGCCCGCAGGCCCGCAGCACGCTTGCATCGCCACCGCCCCGCGTGACGACGCCAACCGCGAGCCGGCCACCGAAAGGCACGTAGACGACTTGCGCGAGACGCCCGCCGCCGAAAGACACGACCGCAAACGGCTGGCGGCGGCCGCGCGAGCAATCACGACGCCGATGGGGCCGAGGACCAGCGCCGCGGCGACGGCCCCCGTTCCCCGCTCCGCCGCCCGACGGACCACCGTCTAGCCAGCGACACCGAGCTGCCTGCGCCGGGCAGAGGCGCGGGCTAGGCTGCCGCTGAGGTGGACGCCTGATGGAGCGATCGTTCTGGCAGGAGCGTTGGGACACGGGGCACATCGGCTTTCACGAGGGAAAGCCCAACGCGCTCTTGCAGCAGCACGCGGATCTCCTGGCCCCCGCCGCGCGGGTGCTCGTGCCCCTGGCAGGGAAGGCCCACGACCTGCTGTGGCTCGCGCGCCGCGGCCACGCCGTGGTGGGCGTGGAGATCGTCGAGCGCGCCTGTCGGGAGTTCTTCGCCGAGCACGGGACACCGATGGAGGAGGAGGAGCGCGACGACATCCGAGCGTTTCGAAGCACGGACGCTGCCACCCCGGTTGAGCTGTGGTGTGCCGACTTCCTGGCGTTGACCCCCGCACGCTGCGGGACGTTCGGCGGGCTCTACGATCGCGCCGCGCTGGTGGCGTTGTCGCCTGCCACGCGCGCTCGCTACGTCGAGACCTGTGCTTCGCTGCTCGAGCCGGGCGCCGGCGGCTTGCTGATCACCTTCGACTACGACCAGAGCAAGCTCGAGGGTCCACCATGGAGCGTGCCGCTCGCCGAGGTGCAGCGGCTCTACCAGCGCCACTTTCGGGTGCAGGAGATCGTGTCGCGCGAGACGACCATCAACCCGCGCTTCGTGGAGGCGGGGGTGCGTGGCGCCCGCGAGGTGGCCGTGGCGCTCACGTGCTCCTGAGCTTGGCGCGATTGCGACACGCGCCACCGACCTCGCGCGTGGCGCTCGAGCTTCGACCTCTCCGGCGGATTGGTATGGTGCCGGCGCACCTCGAGGAGGCTCCATGAAGGTCGGCTATGTCGTGCTCTACGTGATGGACGCGGAGGCCTGTCGCCGCTTCTGGATCGAGCAGGTCGGCATGATCGAGAAGAAGCGCACCAAGGCCGGGGCGTTCTCGATCGCGCAGGTCGGCTTCGCTGACCAGGACTTCGCGTTCGAGCTTGTGCCGCTCGAGATGATGAAGAACAACCCGGACGGGCTCAACCTGGGCACGCCGTCCCTGTGCTTTCATGTCGACGACCTCGATGCCACACGGGCGCGGCTGGTGGAGCGCGGCGTGGCGGCGAGCGAAGTGGGCGAGCACTTCGGCATGCGGAACTTCGCGTTCTCGGATCCGGAGGGGCGCTGGTTCGCGGTGACACGCTGAGCCCTGCCGCCCGGCGGGCCCGCGAACCGCTCGACGGCTCGCGGCCCGTTGAAGGCCGGGCAGCTACGGCTGGCCCCACGGACTTGAATCCTCGCTGTCGGTCACGCCGTCGTCGTCGAAGTCCTGCCGCGGCGGCGCGGGGTGGCTCACGGACGGCACGCGCCCCTCGGCGTGATCGCGCAGCACGCCCACCAGCAGCTCGTGCGTCTGGCGGATCGGGTTGTTGATGAACACCGGCGTCTCGAGCGCCAGGTGCTCGATATCGTCCTCGCCGTACAAGCCCCACTCGCGCTCGCCCTGTTCGCGCGTCCAGTTGGTGCCGTGGCAGGCGGGCGACTGCTGGATCATCACCGCGGTCTGCCCGTCGAGGTTGCCTTGCGCCGTGCCGTCGACGGAGCTGAAGCGCGCATCGCCGTCGTAGGAGGGCCCGAGGATCGGCATGCCCATGGCGAGCGCGAGCGCGTTGGTGGCGCCGTTGGCCATGATCTCGTCGTTGATGGCCTCGAGGATCAGCACGTGGCGCGGCGGCAGCTCGGCGCCGGCCACGCTGGCGCGCTCCTTGAGCACGTGGGGCGCGAACGAAATCGGGTCGGCGCCGTCGAGCATGGCGCTGCCGAGCGACAACAGCGTGCTGAAGCGGTCGAGCGGCTCCACCGAGCCGTAGGCCGAGGGCAGGAACAGCTCGAGGAAGGGGCGCAGCTTGGGCGCGTTGGCCGCGGCGTAGTCGAGGATGCCGCCGCCCGGCACGTCGAGCACGAAGAGCGTCACGTTCGGCTCGACCGCGGCGAAGGTGGCGCCGAGCACGCCGCCGTAGCTCTCGCCCAGATAGACGATGCGCGCGCCGTCGACGCGCGCGCCCGACACCAGCGCCGAGAGGTCGAGCGCGGGGTCTTGTAGCGCGCGCACCACCTGCGACAGGTCGATGACGCTCTGACGCATCTGATCGCGCATGGCCGCGATGTTGACGAAGTCGTGGAACAGCCCGTACGACGTCACCGGACCCTCGACGTCGCCGAAGCCGTCCGGCCCGACGTGGCTGCCGCCGTAGCCGTCGCCGAGCTGGCGCGCCACGTCGTTGCGCTCGTCCTTGTCGATGAAGCGGCTGCCGAAGCCGTCGCCGTCGATGGCGACGGTGGCGTAACCGGCGCGCGCGAAGGTCTCGATGAAGGCGAGCATCTGGTTTCGCCCGGCGCCCAGGCCATGGCCGAAGATGGCGACCGGCCACCCCGCGGCCGGCATGACGCCCGACGGCAGCGCGACGCTGATGGGGAATGAGGCCGACCCCTGCAGCGCCGGCGCGCCGTCGGCGTCGAGCAGCCAGGTGCCCGCGTCCGGCAGGTTGCCGGTGTCGCCGTCACGCTCCGGGCGCCGGAAGGTGACGCCAGTGAGCACGCCGGTGCCGAGCGCGGCGACGCCGTCGTGCGCCATGCCTTCGGGCTGACCCCAGCCGAGGCGCGAACGCCCCTGCTCGTCTCTCGGCGCGGTGCCGAGCAGCGCCGTCAGGCGATCGGCGCCCGCGAAGATCACCGCGGGGTTCGGGAAGGTGATGGTCGGCGCCGGCAGCGCGTCGAGGGCCGTGCGCGCTGCCATGACCGGGCCGCGCGCGTCCTGCGTGACGAAGGTGGCGAGCGCGACGACGTCAGTGCGCCCGGTCAGGCGCACCACGGCGTCGAGCGCGGCGCGCGTGCTCTGGAAGCGAACCGGCAGCGCCTCGAGGGCGGCGTCCCTCAGCGCGATGAAGCCGGGCGCCGGTCCCAGCCGCCCGCCCACGCCGCGCACGCCTTCAGTCAGCACCGCGGCGTAGCGGGTGCGCTCGCGCAGCACGCCGCCACGCCCGATGGCGCCCCTGATGCGCGCGCCCTCGACGTCCCAGCGCCAGTCGTAGGGCACCACGCTGCCGAAGGCAGGCGAACGCTCGTCGACGTCGAGCACGAACAGCGGTGCCGCGGCGTCCCGGCTGCTGGCCGGGATGGTGGCGCTGTCGACCGGGCCGACGATCGGCAGCTCGATCACCGGACGCAAGCCGAAGCCGTCGAGGGCGGCGAGCTGCGCGCCGAGCGCGTCGACCGCGGCGGGCGCGAGCTGCTCGATGCCGGCGATGGGCCCGATGCGGCCGTCCTGCACGAACAGGTCCGAGGGGAAGGGCGCCTGGCCCCAGGTGGGCTCGGCGTCGGGCGCAGGAAAGGAGGCGGTGGCCACCGGCGGGGCGCAGGCGATGGCGAGCGCCACGGTCAGGAGCGGGATCACGGAAAAAGAAACGTTCGTTTTTTCCATGATGCGATCTGTCGCGCGGACCTGCGCTCGTGTCAATCGGGTGAATTCGGGCACGGGCACGGACACGGGCACGGACACGGGCACGGGCACGGGCACGGGGATCGTGTTGCCGCTACCATCGGGCGATGCGCGGGCTCTCCATTTGGTGGTTCGCGTTCGGCTACTTCGCCTGCTACGCGCCCTACAGCGCGCTCGCCAAGCTCCTCTCCAAGGGGCAGCTCGACGGCATGGCGGCGCCCATCGACGGCTTCGTGCTGCTGCCCTCGACGGTGCTCGCCTCCGTGGTCGGCATGTTCACCTTCTTGACGGTCGCGCGCTGGTGGCGCTTCGCCACCCACCGGCAGCTTTGGCGCTGGTCGGTGCCGGTGCCGCGCCCGCGCCTGCTCGTGTCCGGCGCGTGCACCGCGACCATCGTGGTCACCACCACGCTCGCCTACACCTTCGACGGCATCTCGATCGTGTTCGCCATGCTGCTGATGCGCGGCGGCGTCTTGGTCATCGCGCCCATCGTCGATGCCATCTCCCGCCGCCGGGTGCAGTGGACCTCCTGGACCGCGCTCGCCCTCTCGCTGGTCGCGCTCATCGTGGTGTTCGCCGAGAAGGGCGGCTTCGTGCTCTCGGGCGCCGCCGCTCTCGACATCGGCCTCTACCTCGCGTCGTACTTCGTGCGCTTGCGCATCATGAGCGGCAGCGCCAAGAGCGAGGATCCCGACGCCAACACGCGCTACTTCGTCGAGGAGCAGATGGTGGCCACGCCGCTCGTGGTGGTGGTGCTTGCCCTGTGGGCGCTGCTCGGCAGCACGCCGGTGGCGCTCGACTTGCAACGCGGCTTCGTCGACATCTGGAGCGAGCCGACCATCGGCTGGATCCTGGCGGTGGGCCTGCTCTCGCAGGGCACCGGCATCTTTGGCGGGCTGATCCTGCTCGACAAGCGCGAGAACACCTTCTGCGTGCCGGTCAACCGCGCCTCGAGCATCCTGGCCGGCCTGGTGGCGAGCTTCGCCAGCGCCGCCATCTTCGCCGCTGCCCTGCCCTCGACCTTCGAGCTGCTGGGCGCCGCGCTGATCGTGGTCGCCATAGCCGTGCTGTCGCTGCCGAGCCTGCTGAAGAAGCGTTGAGCAGCGTTCAGCTGCCCTTGGGCTTCAGGCTGTGGAAACGCAGTTGCGCCTTCTCGAGGCCGCCGGCGATCAGCTCCTCGACCGCGTCGGCGCAGTTCTCGACGAGGATGGCCGCCTCCTCCGCGTCCTTGCCCTTGAAGCCGCCGAGCACGTGGCCGACCACGCCGCCTGAGCGCGGCGCTGCGCCCTCGGGCGCCTTGCTGCGCGGGTGGCCGATGCCCGCGCGCACGCGCAGGTAGTTCTGGCCGATCTGGCTGTCGATGCTCTTGAGCCCGTTGTGCCCCGCCGGCGAGCCGCCGCGCTTGAGCTTGATCTGGCCGAGCTCGAGGTCGAGGTCGTCGTGGACCACCACCACGTGCTCGAGCGCGACCTTGTAGAAGGCCATGGCCGGCTGCACCGCCTGCCCCGACAGGTTCATGAAGGTCTGCGGCTTGAGCAACAGCGCGCTCGCGCCGCCCACCTTGGCCTGCGCCACGTCGGCCTTGAATTTCGCCGCGAAGGCGCCCGCGCCGTGGCGCCGCGCCAGCACGTCGACGACCAGGAACCCGACGTTGTGTCGGGTTCCCGCGTACTCGCGCCCGGGATTGCCGAGCCCGACGATGAGCCACACAGCGAGGGCCAGTTCTCAGGCGCTCAGGGCGCGCCCGATCACTTCTTCTTGCCCTTGTCGTCGGACTTCGGCGCGTCCTTGCCCGCCGCCGGGGCCGCAGCCGCGCCCGCCTTGGCGTCCGCCGCACCCGCCGCAGGCGCCGCGCCCTCGGCCGGCGCTGCCGCCGCCGCCGCCGCTGCCGCCTCTTCCTCCTTGTCGCCGCGCGGCATGCGCACGGAGACAATCGGCATCTCGATCGAGTCGAGCAGCGTGACGCCCTTCGGCATGGTCAGCGACTTGGCGCGCATGACGCCGAAGCCCTGCCCGG
Organism: Deltaproteobacteria bacterium; assembly: GCA_016177705.1. Taxonomy (GTDB): domain Bacteria; phylum Myxococcota; class UBA727; order UBA727; family VGSZ01; genus JACOUT01. The sequence goes on along the minus strand of JACOUT010000005.1, from coordinate 278,686 downwards.
TGACGTCGAGCAGGAGCTTCTCGGGCACCTCGGTCGGCACCACGCTGACGTTGATGGTGCGCACCACGAGTTGGAGCTTGGCGCCGTCCGCCACTGCCTTCGACTTGCCGGTGACCTCGAGGGGCACCTTCATGAGCGCCGGCACCTTGGGATCGAGCTCGAGGAAGTCCACGTGCGACGGCGTGCGGCGCACCGGGTGGATCTGCAGCTCGCGCACCAGCACGTGGCGCGCGCCCTGCGCCTTGCCGGCGGCGTCCTTGAGGTTGAGCGTGAGCACCGCGTTCCTGCGCAGCGGCCCGGTGACGGCCTTGGCCAGCTCGCGCGGGTCGACCGTGACGGCGAGCGGATCTTTCTTCATGCCGTAGATGACGGCGGGGACCGAACCGGCCAGGCGGGCCTGGCGCGAGGCGCCCTTGCCCTGCTTGGCGCGAATGGTGGCGGAAATGGCGGTGGGGCCGGTGGTTCCGGACATGACTCAGCTCCTCTCCCCTCGATGACGCGGGCGCGGCGTCATGCCGTCCCGCCTCGCAGGGCGTGGGACCAGACCGCACCCGGCGGCCGACCCCTTGATGGATGGCGCGTTCTCCCCGCCTCTCACGGGGCCGTCAACCGGGGACGAACGACGTCTGCCTCACGCGAACAGCGTGGAAATCGATTCGCCGGTGTGCACCCGCTTGACCGCCTCGGCGACGAGCGGGGACACGCTCAACACCCGGATGCGCTTGCAGGCGCGCGCGTTGTCGCGCAGCGCGATGGTGTCGGTGACCACCAGCTCCTTGAGCGGCGAGCCGTCGATGCGCTCGATAGCCGGCCCCGAGAGCACGGCGTGGGTCGCGTAGGCCCAGACGTCCTTGGCTCCGGACGCCACGATGGCGCGCGCCGCTTGCACCAGCGTGCCCGCGGTGTCGACCATGTCGTCGATGATGACGGCGCGCTTCTTCTCGACGTCGCCGATGATGTTCATCACCTCGGCCACGTTCGGCCCGGTGCGCCGCTTGTCGATGATGGCCAGACCGCACTGCAGGCGCTTGGCGTAGGCGCGCGCGCGCTCCACGCCACCCGCGTCGGGCGCCACGATGACCAGGTCGCTCTCGCCCTTGTCGGCGCAGAAGCGGTCACGCAGGTCGGTCAGCATCACCGGCGTCGCGTACAGGTGGTCGAAGGGCACGTCGAAGAAGCCCTGGATCTGGCCGGCGTGCAGGTCCATCGAGATGACGCGGGTGGCGCCCGCCTTGGAGATGAGATCGGCGACCAGCTTGGCGGTGATGGGCGCGCGCGGCGCCACCTTCCGGTCCTGACGCGCGTAGCCATAGTAGGGGATGACGGCGGTTATCTCGTCGGCGGAGGCGCGCTTGAGCGCGTCGATCATCACCAGCATCTCCATCAGGTGCTCGTTGGCGGGCGGCGACGTCGACTGCAGCACGAAGGTGTGCATGCCGCGCACGCTCTCGTCGATCTCGACCTGGATCTCACCGTCCGAGAAGCGCGACACCCGGCACTTACCGAGCGGCGTCTCGAGGAAGCGGGCGACGGCCTCGGCCATGCCGGGGTTCGAGGTGCCGGTGAAGATCTTGATGCCCTCGCGGTCGTGATCGGCACTGTGGTGATCGCTCATGCCCAGCCTCCACCCCCGCGGCCGTCATGGTCGCTGCCGGCGAGCTTGTCCAGCAGGCGCGCGCGATACGACACCCCGGTCCGCGAGTTTTCTCGGTGTAGGCGCTTGTACGGCGTGCACCCACTGGCCTGACGCCGTGCCACGCGCTAGTCGGCACCCATGACGGACGTCCTCGCTGGTCTTGAGCCCAAGCCCCTCTGGCAGCACTTCGAGAAGCTCTGCGCCATCCCCCGCCCCTCCAAGAAGGAGGGCAAGGCGGCGGCGCACATCATCGCGCTGGCGCGCTCCTGGGGCCTGCCGGCGCGGCTGGACGAGGCGGGCAACGTCATCGTCAGCAAGCCGGCGACGCCCGGCATGGAGAACCGACGCACGACGGTGCTGCAGGCCCACCTCGACATGGTGCCGCAGCGCACCGCCGACTCGAAGCACGACTTCGAGCGTGACCCGATCCTGCCGCGCATCGACGGCCAGGCGGTGCGCGCCACCGGCACCACGCTCGGCGCCGACAACGGCATCGGCGTCGCCACCGCGCTGTCGGTGTTGCAGTCGAAGGATCTGGCGCACGGGCCCATCGAGGCGCTGTTCACCGTCGACGAGGAGACGGGCATGAGCGGCGCCAATGGCCTCAAGGAGGGCCTGTTGCACGGCGACCTCTTGCTCAACCTCGACTCCGAGGACGAGGGCGAGATCTGCATCGGTTGCGCCGGCGGCGCCGACCTCAAGGCCGCGCACAAGAAGACCGAGCGCGCGGTGCCCAAGGGCTCCGCCGCCATCAAAGTGGCAGTGGCCGGCCTCAAGGGCGGCCACTCCGGCGTCGACATCCACCTCGGGCGCGGCAACGCCAACAAGGTGCTGGCGCGCGTGTTGACGTCGGCGCGTCACCAGGTGCCGCTGCGCCTGTCGCGATTCGCCGGCGGCGACCTGCGAAACGCCATCCCGCGCAGCGCCGAGGCCGTCGTGGTGGTGGCGGCCAAGGACGTCGAGCGCGCCCAAGCGGCGGTCGCGGCCGCCGCCAGGGCGGCCAAGGCCGAGCTGGCCGCGGTCGACCCGGGCCTGACGGTGACGACGGAGAAGCTGCGCGCACCCCAGAAGGCGCTCGCCAAGGCGGACGGTGATCGCGTGCTCGACGCGCTGGTCGCCTGCCCGCACGGCGCCTTCGCCATGGTGCGGGACATGCCGACCGTCACCGAGACGTCGAACAACCTGGCCATCGTCGACCTCGCCAAGGGCGTGCTCAAGGTCCACTGCATGTTCAGGAGCTCGGTCGACTCCAAAAAGACCGACGTGGCCGAGACGCTGCGCGCGGTCTTCGAGCTGCTCGGCGCCGAGGTGACGGTGTTCGGCGCCTACCCGGGCTGGGCGCCCGACGTGAAGTCGCAGCTCCTCGCCGTCTGCCAACGCGCCTACTCCGAGAAATTCGGCAAGGCAGCCAAGCTGACCGCGACGCACGGCGGGCTCGAGTGCGGCATCATCCGCGCCGCATACCCGCACATGGAGGCGGTCTCGATCGGCCCGACCATCCGCTACCCGCACTCGCCCGACGAGCACGTGGACATCCCGTCGGTGACGCGCTTCTGGACCTATCTCTCGGAGATCCTGCGCCAGGTGCCGGTGAAGAACGGCCGCTGACGCCCTGTGTAGGCAAGTGTCCGCCCGAGCGCGATCAGGCACGCCCGTTTTGCGCGCGCTACCATTGGGCACATGGGCGACGACCACGCAGGGCCGCTCCTCGGTTGGTCTCTCGGCACGGGCATCGAGCAGCGGCGCATCCACGACTTGGTGCAGTTCCCCTGCGTGTTCCGCTTCAAGGCCATCGGGCGCGCCACGGGGGGCTTCGTCGCGTCGCTCTTGCAGCGCGTGGGCGAGGTGCTCGGCCGCACCGTACGCGACGACGAGCACTGGGTGCGCGCCTCGGCCCACGGCGCGTATGAGAGCCTGACGCTCGACCTGTACGTCACCTCCGGCGACGAGGTGTACTCGATCTACGCCGCGCTCAAGGGCGACGAGCGGGTGAAGTTCCTGCTGTGAGCTGCACTGCCCGGTAGCTGGCACGGCAGTGGCCCCCAACTGGCGCGGAGTCACCGGCGACGCGATACTGCCGCGGTGGCGCGTCGTCGTCGTCCACGTCTGCCCATTCGGCTCGCGCTGCTGTGCATCGGCGTGGCGCTGGTGGTGCGCGCGCTCACCAGCGAGCCCACGCTGACCTTCGCGCTCGGTGAGCTGTCGGACGCGTTGCAGGAGCGCTTCGGCCTGACGCTGGTGGTGGCGCACATCGAGGTCGACCCGCAGACCGCGCGCGTCGACATGGGCCCCGTGCTGCTCAAGGGCGCCGACGGGCGCGCGCTGTTCTCCGCCGAGCGCGTGCAGGCCGAGGTGGCGCCGCTCAAGCTGTTCGAGCGGCGCGTGCGCCTCGAGCGGCTCGAGGTGGTGCGCCCGCGCGTCGACCTACGCGTCGTCGACGGCGCCATCGCGGGCATCCTCATCCCGCAGGGCGGTGGCACCGTCGAGCTGCCGCGCGTCGACGTCGCTGATCTGCGCCTGCACGGCGGCACCGTCGAGCTGCGCGTGCATTCGCAAGGCAAGGAGCGCGTCAGCGCGCACTTCGACGGCATCGAGATGCGGCTGGGCGACCGCGGCCGCGACGAGCACCGCCTCAAGTTCACCGTGGCGCAGGCCGAAGTGCGCCGCCCCCTCGACGACGAAGGCGAGGACATCATCACGGTCGATTCGTTCGGCGGTCGCATCGTGGTCAAGGGCGACGGCCTGCTCGATCCGTCGCGCGTGCGCGTCTCCGACGTCACGCTGGCCGCCGACGACACCGAGCTGTCGGTGGCCGGCGAGGTGGTGCTCGGCTCGCCCGGCCTGGTGCCTGCCTTCACCGCCGACGTCGCCGCGCGCGCGGACCTGGGCGCCGCGCTCGCACACCTGCACCTGCCGGTGGCCGTCAAGGGTGGCGCCATCGTCAGCGCCCACGTCGAGGGCAAGCCCGGCGCCAAGGATCTGACCGCTGCCGGCCAGCTCGAGACCGCCTCCATCGTCGTCGACGGCTTCGAGCTCGGTTCGCTGCGGACTCGCTTCAGCGCCGATGAGCGCCAGGTGCACGTCGAGGACACGTCCTGGACCTGGGCAGGCACCACGCTGCGCGGCGACGCCACCGTGCAATTCGACGACGCCTTGCACACGCGCGTGCGCGCGAGCGCGGACACCTTCTCCATCTACGACCTGGTCGCCGATCTCGGGGTGCCGGGCGCGTGGGCCGACACCATCATCGACGGCGACGCCGAGGTGGCAGGCACACTGCGTCCGTTCCAGCTCGAGGGCAAGGGCGGCGGCGTCTTCAACGGCGTCAAGGTCGCCGGCGAGGACGTGCGCAAGGTGCCGGATGAGCGCTTGGTGCTACACGTGCCGCGCACCATCGCCGCGCCGTCGGTGGCCATCCGCATCGACGAGGAGGGGCTGCGCTTCGAGGGTGGCGTCGACGACGGCATCACCAGGGGCGAGGGCTTTTTTCAGATCTTCTACGACGTGAACCGCGGCCTGTTGCTCGACGCCACCGCCGAACGCGCCGACTTCGCGAGCGCCAACAACCGCATCGGCACGCTGACCTTCGCGGGCGGCGGGCGCGGGCACGTGCACCTGGAGGGCCCGCAGTCGGCGCCGGTCTTGACCGCCGAGCTCGACGTGGCGGGGTTCGCGCTCGAGGACTTCGCCTTCGGCGACGCCGCCGGCAACGTGCACCTGTTCAAGAATGTGCTGTCGTTCAAGGAAGTGACCGCCACCAAGAGCGGGCGCACGCGCTACGCCGGCGACGTCGTGCTCGACTTCAACGAGCTGCCGCCGGACGCGCAGGGCGTGGTGCTCGAGTCGCCGCTGTTGACGGTCGACGCGCAGTTCGATGGCGCGTTGGCCCAGGACCTGCGCGCCATCGTGCCCCCGATCTACGTCGACGGCGTGCTCGGCTTCTTGCGGGAGGATCTCGAGCTCGACGGCCCGGTGCGCGGCAGGGTGGCGATGACGGGCGCGGTGGGCGACGGCACCTTCGATCACATGCAGGGCGAGGGCTCCTTCGAGCTGTTGGCCGGCGCCACGCTGCTGGCGCAGCACCTGACCGGTACCGGCGCCTTCCACCTGACGCTCGAGCGCTTCTTCCTCGACTCGCTCGAGGTCGAGCTGGCGGGCGGCAGGGGTGCCGCCGCCATGAGCGTCGGTCGCGCCGACGGCGATCTGCTGGGCGAGATGGCGCTGATCGGCGCGCAGCTCGCCGGCATCGATGCGCTCAAAGACGCGCCCAAGCCGTTCGCCGGCACGCTCGACGTCGAGGGCAAGCTCGGTCTGTTCGCGCGCGATCCCGGCTTCACCGGCACCGCGCAACTGCAGGGGGCGGCGTACGGCAGGGTGCCCATCGGCAACGCCGACGTGAAGCTGGCGCACGCCGGCCGCGTGCTCACGCTCACGGGCGAGATGCTGAGCGGGCGCGGTAGCGGCGCGGTGCACGTCGAGACGCGCTCACCGTTCGTGTACGACGCGGCGGTCGCTGTGCGGCACGGTTCGCTCGCGCCCCTGCTGCCGCCCGACACCCTGCCCGAGGGCGTGACCGTGACGCTCGGCGGCGACGTCGAGGCGCGCGGCGAGTTCAAGCACTTCCGCCAGAGCCGCGGTGCGCTCGCCATCGATCAGCTCTCGCTGGTCACGCGCGGCCTGCAGCTCCACGCCAAGACCGACGTGGCCGCGCACTTCCAGGGCACGCAGGTGACCTTCGACCTGCTCGATCTGGTCGGCGACGACGTCGACCTGATCTCGGCGCGCGGCCTGCTCGCCGACGACGCGCTCGACCTTTCGCTGTCGGGCCGCGGCTCGCTCGCGGCGCTGTCGCGCGTGTGGCCACGAGCGCAGCACGCCGCCGGGCGCTTCTCCTTCGACGTCGCGATCACCGGCGACCTCGACCACGCCGAGATGAGCGGTCAGGGCTTCTTGTCCAAGGGCGAGCTGGCGCTCGAGGGCTCGTCGTTCCCCGCGCTTGCCGACCTCGAGGCCGAGCTATCGTTCCGCGGCCCCAACGTCGTCATCGAGCGCGCCAGCGCGCGCGCCGATGGCGGCGGCAAGCTGCAGGCCCAAGGCGCGGTCACGCTCGGCAGCGACGGCGTCGACTCCTATGACGTCGAGCTGCGCACGCAGCGGCTGCGCCTCAAGGTGCCCAAGTGGCTCGACACCACCAGCTCCGGGCGCCTGACACTGCGCGGCGAGGCGGCGCTGCCCACGCTCGGCGGCGAGCTGCGCATCCATTCGGCCCGCTACGGCGAGGACATCAACTGGGAGCGCCTGCTGCCCGACTTGCGGCGGCGCACCAGCGCGCTCGACTCGCTCGACAGCGACGACGAGGACGTGCGCTTCGACGTCCACCTGATCGCCGACCGCGGCATCGTGGTCGAGAACAACGTGCTCGACCTCGAGGCCAAGGGCGACTTGTTCCTCACCGGCACCGAGGAGCGCCCCGGCTTGAAGGGCGGCGTGCAGCTCATCCGCGGTAACGCCACCTTCCGCGGCAACCGCTACCGCATCGCGCGCGGCGCGGTCGACTTCGTCGACACCTACCGCATCATGCCGGTGCTCGACGTCGAGGCCGAGACGCGCGTGCACGACTACGACGTCACTGCCCACCTGTCGGGCCCTGCGCAGGCGCCGACCATCCAGCTCGCCTCCACCCCCGAGCTGTCCGAGATCGACATCGTCTCGCTCCTGACCTTCGGCTTCACGCAGTACGAGGTGCGCGACGCTGGAGGCAGCGCGGGCGTGGCCGGCCTCGAGGTGGTGAGCGCCTACACCGGCCTCGACAAGGAGCTGAAGCGCGTGCTGCCCGAGGCGGTGCGGCGCTCCAACGTGCTCGCGCTCGACGAGCTGAAGCTGACCTCGCAGTTCTCCATGCGCGCCGGCGCCTCGGTGCCGGCGGTGGCGCTCGGCATGGAGGTGAACCCGGGCCTGCAGGCGCTCGACGGCAGCCGCCTGCGGCTGCAGTCGACGCTGGTCGACGCCACCGGCAGTGGCACCGAGCAGAAGGTCGAGTGGGAGAAGCGCTTCGACAACAACGTGCGCCTGCGCCTGGTGTGGAACTCCGAGGACGACGGCAGTTGCCCCTCGTGCGCCAACCAGTGGGGCGACCTCGGCGGCGACGTCTGGTACCGCTGGGAGTTCTGAGGCTCCGCCAGACCTCGAAGGTCCGTCGTCGAACGTCAGTACTCGAAGGTCAGTACTCGAACGTGAAGCCGAACCAGGCGCCGGGCGCGCTGGCGGTGTTCGGGTCTTTTTCGCCCGGCTGCGCCTTCAACCACGCGAGCGCCAGCTCGCGGGTGGCGAAGGACTTGCCGCCGTTGGCGAGCGCCCACTTGCGCAGCGTCTTCTTGTCGGCGGCGTGCAGCTTTCGGCGCTGCTCGAGGTTGGTGGTGATGCCCGCGACGATCGGCATGCGACGGAGCATTACATGGTTTTTACCGGGAGCGGCGCACGCGCGCGCTTGTGCGCCACTGGTGCCGGGGTGCAGGCTCCCGCGCCAGGAGGCTCCCATGAAGAAGCTCGCAACGCTCGTCGTGTTCGGTACCGCCGCCCTGTTCGTGTCGGTCGCGCTCGCCGGTGACCACCCGGCCAAGACCTGTGGCCAGATGACGGCCGATGCCGCCGGCATGCCGGCCAAGGTCGCCGAGCTGATGTCGGCCTACGCCGAGGAGGCCGAGGCGCACGCCGCGTTCATCGGCGCCATCAAGGGCGACAAGAACGCGACCGCTGAGGCGGACGCGCTCAAGAAGCTCGCGGCCAGCTACAAGGAGAGCGCCGCCGCGCTCACCAAGACAGCGGACCAGATGAAGGGCGCAGCCGCGTGGCCCGCCGTCAAGCACGACATGAAGGCGATGCAGGCCGACGCCAAGGTCAAGGCCGCCATGGACAAGGTGGGCGGGCTGCAAAAGGACTTCGGCGCCATGGTGGCGAAGATGGCGCCCGCGCCGGCCGCGCCGCCGGCCCCGCCGCCGCCGCCGGCCGCGCCCAAGAAGTGAACTGAGCCCGCGCTCGTGTTCGTGAACGCCGCCCGCTTGGGCGGCGTTCGCTTTCTGGCAGGCGCAGTGGCAGGCGCGACCGCGATCACGCCGCGCGAATTGCGGGCCGGATCAGGGAAGGTCCGGGCCTCCTCCGGAAAAGGATGGTTGTTCTCACCACGAGAACGCGCGTCGAGCGGCTGCCGCTCGCGCACCACCCGTAACGAGGAGAGCGCTGCCATGCGTAGCCTGACGACGTTGGTCACCTTCATCCCGTGCTGTGTGCTGTTCGCGGCCTGCGGCGGCAGCGAGGCCTTCACCCCGGTCACCACCGGCAAGAACCTCAAGGTCGCGGCGCTCACCGCCGAGGAGGACTGCCTGACCTGCATGCCGAACCTGCTCGAGGGCGTGCTCGGCCGCCAGACGCCATCGGAGCTGAAAGCCGGCATCCTCTCGGTCGAGCTGCTGCGTTCGCCGTTCGACACCGAGCCGCACGTGCTGCTGCGAAACGATCAGCCGATCATCACCGACCTGGTGGCGGGCGCCACCTTCGTCGACGTCGACGTCGGCTCGATCCCGCCCGGCAGCTACCCGCTGATGCGCGTCACGCTGGCCAACACCCGCTTCGCCGTCGACGCCACCGCGCACGTGCCGTTCGCGGGCGGCGATCACGCGGGCACCCTGGCGGTCGACTACGCGCTGTCGGACTACGACGACGGCGAGCTCGGCCCGCGCACCCAGGGCGAGTACCACGCCGACTTCGACTCGTCCGAGTTCCGCATGCCGCTCGACTCCTCGCAGGCGGTCAACTGGCCCGCGCCGTACCCGGGCGCCGTCGTCGACACCAGCGGCGGCCTGTACCGCGTCACCTTCCTGAGCCCCGAGGCCGTCAACGTGAGCCACTCGATGCCGCAGGCGGTCGACGTCGGTGTCACCTTCCACATCGACGACTCGTTCGCCTGGGGCGAGCGCGAGGGCGCGGCCAACCAGCTCGGCACCTTCGACCTGTCGCCGAACCCGCTCGAGGGTGAGCCGCCGGTGTCGCTCGGCATCAGCGGGTTCTCGATCCAGGTGTTGGCGGTGGCGGGTGAGCCGGTGGGCGGTGAGGCCGGCAGCGAGCCCGCGCCGGAGGAGGCGACCGCTGACGACGCTGCGGCAGGGGGCGACGCGCCCTGAGCGTCGACGCGCTCTTCCTGACCGAGCGTGCGCGGCCGGATCCCTCTGGGATCCGGCCGCGCACGCGTTCTTCCAGTATCCGACGGGTATGCTCGTCCTCGCGCGCGGGTCGAGGCTGTCGTCGACCAGCCGCCGACGAGCACGGCAGCGGGAGTATGGTCGACGCGTGAAATACGTCGCTTTGATCCGCGGCATCAACGTCGGCGGGAAGCACATCATCAGGATGACGGACCTCAAGGCCTGCTTCGAGGAGCAGGGGTTGAAGGACGTCGCGACGTATATCCAGAGCGGAAACGTCGTCTTCTCCGCTCGGGCGAAGCCAGCGGAGATCGCGCGGCGCCTGGAGGCGGCGCTCCACGCCACGTTCGACTGCCAAACCAAGGTGGTCCTGCGGAGCCAGGTGGAGATGGCGGCGATCGTGGCGCGCGCGCCCAGGGGCTTCGGCAAGGAGTCGACAAGGTACCGCTACGACGTGATCTTCCTGAACGCGCCGCTCACTGCGGCCGCCGCGATCGCGAAGGTCCCGATGAAGGAGGGCGTCGACCAGGCGCACGCCGGCGCGGGCGTGCTGTACTTCTCGCGCCTGATCAGCAAGGCGACGCAGAGCAAGCTGGGGCGCGTGGTGTCGTTGCCGATCTACAAAGAGATGACGATCCGCAACTGGCGAACGACCACGACGCTGCTGCAGATGATGGGCTAGCGGAGCGCCGAGAACGCCGCGAGCAAGCCGCGAGGCGAGCGGAGTCGCGCGTCGCCCGCGGAGCGAGCAGCGCAACGCCCAAACCCGACACGCTCAAGAACACGTCGCCACCACCTCCGCCCCCGAACGAGGCCGAACGGAGGGAGGCAGGAGCCGCAGCGACGGAGGAAGGGAGGGAGACGTCGTCGGCCTCCGCCCGCGGCGGGGAGAAACCCTGGGCTTCTCCCCGCCCACGGCACGCGCAATGAGAACGGAACGCGCCCCGTGCGATTCGAACGCCGCTCCCTACCGCTCGACGCCACAGCGCGCCGCCGCCGCCAGCAGCGCCTCGCGGTGCGCCCCCGCCGCCGCGCGCCGCGCCCGCGCGTCCGCCCGCTCGCAGCGGCCGCTCTTGGCGAACGCCTGCACCAGCGCCAGCTCCGCCTCCGCGCGCAGCGTGCCGCGCGGGAACTCGCCGAGGTAGCGCTCGAGCTCGCGCACCGCGATGTCGTAGTGGCCCTCCACCAGCGCCGCCTCGCCGCGTTCGTAGAGCGACAGCTCGTCGGCGAGCGCGCCCGGCGCGCGCGCGTCACGCGGCGCGCGCGGCGTTGACTGCGCGACGGTCGGGGCCTTGGCGGGCGGCGGCGGCGCTGCGAATGCCTCTGCAGGCGGCGCGCTGACGGCCGGCGCCGCCGGTGCGGGCGCCACCACCGTCGTCGGCGCGACCGGCGCCGCGGGCGCAGCCGCGTACTCCGTGTAGAGCGCATGCCCGCCGGCGCCGAGCGCGGCGCTCACCACCGCGGTGGCGAGCATCGCCTTGGGTCCAAGCCACCAGCTGGTGCCGAGCGCGCCGGCGCCGAGGGGCGCGCCCGCCGCCACCGCCTGCGCGACGCGCGCGCCGAGCGCCGTGGGGTCGTACTGCTCGCCCAGGTGCCGCTCGGCGGCGAGCGCGGCGCGCAGCTCGGCAGGCGCTTCGGGATCGTCGAACAGGCGTCGCGGGTCGCTCATGTGGCCGCCTCCGTCTTGTCCCACGTGGCGCGAAACGCCTCGCGCGCGCGGTGCAGGCGCGTCCACACCGTCGCCACCGGCACGTCGAGCATGAGCGCGATGTCGGCGCCCGACAGACCCTCGAGCTCGAAGAGCACGAACACCTCGCGGTGCACCAGCGGCAGCTTGGCCACGGCCGCTCGCACGCGCCGTGCGCGCTCGCGTTCGAGCGTCGCCTGCTCGGGCTCGCCGGCGCGCGCCTGCGTGGCGCGCTCTCCGACCACGCGTCCGAGGAACAACAGCTCGCGCGCGAAGCTGCGGCGGCTCTTGTGCAGCAGGTTCATGGCGACGCGGTAGAGCCAGGCGCGCGGGTTGCCGTCGGCGCGCAGGTCGGCGCGCCGACGGTGCGCCACCAGGAAGGCCTCCTGTGCCAGATCCTCCGCTTGCGCCCGATTGCCGGTCAGGCGCTCGAGCGTGCGCACCAGGAAGGGCGCGTGCGCCGCGAACAGCTCGTCGACCGCCACCGGCGGCGGGCTCGGCGCCGCGGTGCCGCCCGGCACCACGTGCAGCACGTGCACCTCGCCGCTCACGGGGCGCCTCCCGCGTCCGTCGGCGCGGCCGCCTCGATCTGCATGCGGGCGATGCGCGCCACCGCGCGCGCCAGCGTGCCGCAGTCGGCGCGCGCCACGGTCAGCTCGCGCTCGGCGAGCGCGCTCGACGAGCCCGGCCGGCTCAACACCAGCCGCACCAGCACCTGTTCTTTGGCGTCGTCCTTGGCGCCCGCGCGCACGGTCGCCTCGAGCAGGAAGCGCGCGCTCGACGACGCGGGCACGAGCGCCTCCAGGTCGCGCTCGAGCTCGACGCGCGAGACGCACGCCAGCTCATCGTGCAGCGTGAGCGTGATGGCGCTGGCGCCCGCCGCCGAGGCGGGTGCCGACGGTTGCTCGCCGCGTCGCGCCAGGTCGTCGTGCACGTCGGCGGCATGCTCGACCAGCGTCTCCAGCAGCGCGTCCGAGGCGCGCCGGCTCGCGTGTGCGGCGGCGTGTCCCGAGAGCGCGGCGGCGGTCACCGCCGTCAGCGCCGCGCCGGCAGCCACCGGCGCCGCCGAGAACAGCAACCACGAGGTCGCCTGGTTGGCGTCGTCACCGGCGATGGCGATGCCGGCACCCGCGAGCGCGAGCGAGAGCACCCCCTGCGCGCCGGCGGCCAAGAACCCCCATTGCTCGAGCGCGAACAGGCCGTCGTCGTCGGCCAGCACGGTGCGCGGCGCGGTGTGCACCACGCGCATGCCAGGCAGCTCGGTCTCGATCTCGAAGGCGTAGCGCCGGTAGGGGCCGGTGACGACGAGCGGCGGGCGCGGCGTGGTGATGGTGAGCCGGGTCTGCGCCCGCAGCGCCCCTTGTGCCGGCCTGCCGTGCAGGCGCGTCAGCATGCGCGCGACGTGGGCGCGCGTGGCGTCCAGCGCGGCGGCGTCGAGCGGCTCGCCCTGCACCACCAGCTCGACGTCGCTCTCGCGCAACTCGATGGGCGAGGCGCCACGGGCGGCGGCTGGCGCGGTGGTCTGGTCGTCGAGCGCCACCGGCCGGCCGTGCGCGAGGCAGCCGCCGGTGAGCGCGGCGGCGAGCGCGCAGCCGAGCGCAGCCGCGCGAACGAGCTCAGGAAACGGCGGCGGGTGGGCCATGCTGGACCGGGCGGTCCCGGCCGAGGGTGCGCAGAGAAGCGCGGGCTTTGCCACACCCCTCCTTTCCCGCAGGCGGCCGGGACCTTCCCCGGATCCGACACGCAGATCTGCGGCGCAGGCGAGGCCCACACGCCCCCGGCCGCCGGCGATGGTATTGGCGGGATCGGAGGTGATCCATGTCGCGCGCCGCCGTGCTCTTGATCGATGGCTTCGAGGAGACCGAGGCGGTCACCATCATCGACGTGCTGCGTCGCGCCGACGTCAAGGTGGACGTGCTCGGCGTGGAGAAGAAGCGCGTCGTGGGCGCCCATCACCTGGCGCTCGAGGCCGACGCGCTGCTCGCCGACCACGCCGGCGACCGCTACCAGCTCGTGGTGCTGCCCGGCGGCATGCCGGGAGCGGCGCGCCTGCGCGACCACGACGGCGTGCAGGCCTTCCTCAAGGCGCACAGCGCTGCCGGCCGCATCGTGGCGGCCATCTGTGCCGCTCCCATCGCGCTCGCCAAGGCAGGCTTGCTCAAGGGCAAGCGCGCCACCTGCTACCCCGGCTTCGAGGAGCAGCTCGGCGGCGCCGACGTGCAGCGCTCGACCGCCGTCGTCAAGGACGGCAACGTCATCACCAGCCGTGCACCGGGAACGGCGATGGCTTTCTCGCTCGCGCTCGTCGAGGAGCTGTGCGACCAGGGCACGGCCACCGAGCTGGCCGCGTCCATGCTGGTCGGCTGATCAGCGCGCGCGCGCGAACTGGTCGGCGAAGCGCGCGACGCCGGTGACCCAATGGTTGTTGAGCCCGGTCGGGTCGTTGCCGGCGCCGATGGGCGCGTAGATGCGGCCGATCTCCGCGATGGAGCGCGCGTTCCTGTAGGGCCCGGACGACGTCGAGCCGAGCAGCTTGGCCATCTTGTCGATCGACGCCTCGTGCGAGGCCATCTGGATGGGCCCGCGCGCGTTCGAGACGCCCATAGCGTTGTTCTTGTTGCGAAACGCGCTCGAGGTGAAGTTGCCGGTCTCGTGCTTCGAGATGGCGGCGAGCACCGCCGGGTCGACGTTGTGGCGCCGGCCCGCGTCGATGAACGAACGCGCCAGGTGCTTGGCCTGCGGCGGCAGCATGTCCTTCAGCTTCTGCTCATTGATCTCGCGGAAGCCTTTGACCGAGCGCTGAGTGCCGGGGCGCTCGGGGCCGGTCGGACGCTCGGGGCCGGTCGGACGCTCGGGGCCGGTCGGGCGCTCCGGGCCCGTGGGACGCTCGGGGCGCGTCGGAACGGTCGGCCGCTCGCTCTTGCCGAGCGCCTCGCGCGTCTTTGGCCCGGCCACGCCGTTGCCGGGGATGCCCTGCTCCTTCTGGAAGCGCTTGACCGCACGCTCGGTCTTGGGCCCGAAGCGCCCGTCCTCGACGAGCTTGGGCTCGGCGCCGCGCGTGTTGAGGCCGCGCTGCAGCTCGCGCACCTGCTCGCCGCTGTCACCGCGGCGCAGCGTTTGCTCGCGCGTGCGCGGCGCCGGCTCGACGCTGTTGCGCCGCACCTGCTCGCTGCCCGACGCGCAGGCGCGCGCGCCCGACTGCACCGCCGGGTCGACCGGCGCTCGCTGCGCCGTGCGCTCCTGCTCGCCGCTCTGCGCGGCGCCGCCGGTCCCCTTGCACCCACACCCTTGACCGGCCGCGCCCGACTGCTCGGCGGCCTTGGCCTGCTCGGCGGCCTTGATGGCCGCCTCGCGCGCCCGCGCCGCGCGGTCCATGGCGCCGCCCACCCGGCTCATCAGCTCCTCGATGTCCACCCCGCCGACGCGCATGCTGCTCATGACAACCTCCGTGCCTGCAGAGTGTGTCGGCGTCACATCGCGCCCGGCTCATAGGCGCGACGTCCGTCGGGCGATCGGAGGATCCGACCTGCGAGATCGCGAGCCGCCGTTGCCGACTGCGCCTGGCTCGCGCTCGCCAAGCTCCGCTACAATGGTGCGCCTCGGAAGGGGACATCGACCTGAAGGCGCTCGTTGCCAGCCTGGCGCTCAACCTCGCGCTCGCGCTCGCGCTCGGCGTCGCGCTGCTCCGCCCCTCGAGCTCGGTGGCGCCATCATCCGTGCTCGCACCGACGCCGCAGAGCGTGGGCGGCGTCGAGCCCAACGTACGCGGCGCCGGCGTCGACGTGGCGGCACCGCCGGTCGGACACGCGCCCACCGACGCGGCCGCCGAGCTTGCCCTGTGCAAGCAGATGGTGCGCTCGCTGAACCAAGACCTCGGCGCGCTCTCGCGCTTCAACCTCGACCAGCAGTTCGAGGGCGGCGAAGACAACCAGGCGTTGGCGGCACGCGTGCGCACCTTCTTCCCGGCGAGCGCGCGCGTCGAGTGCCGCGACCTCGTCTGCCACGTCGACGAGGCAGACGACGAGGAGACCAGGCGCTCCGACGAGGCGCTGCTGCGAGACCCCTGGTTTGCCGCCCTGAGCGGCGCCGAGCGCCTCGGCCCGGGCGACCACGGCGGGCTGCGGCGCACCGTCAAGGTGGCTGGTGACACGCTCGACGGCGAGAAGGTGCTGACGCGCTGGCTCGGCGTCAGCGGGCTCGAGGCGCTGGCCTCCTGCGACGCGCTCCAGGGACCGCCGCTGCAGGCGAGCGCGCGCATCGACGGTGAGGGGCGCATCCAGCTCGACGACGTCACCGGCGGCCCCAAGGCCCGCTGCGTCAAGGAGCAGCTGCTCGCCCACCTACCGAAGCGCGAGCCGCTGCCGGTGCGGGCCGCGACGGCTCAGGTAGAGCTTCCGGCACCTCGGTAGGGTCAGGGGCAGGAGCTGACGGCGGGGTCGACGATGGCCCCGGGGTCGCGCGTACAGCCGCCGAGCACGCGCAGCTCGATCTGTCCGCCGCCGCCGCCGCCACCGCCGCCCGCGCCGTTCGTGCTGGTGCCCGCGCCGCCGTTCTTGCTCTCGCCGACCAGGCCGCTGCCGGTGCCGCCGTCGCCGGCGGAGCTGGAGGCAGCGCTGCCACCCGACGCCGCGGTGCCGTCGATCGAGCCCGCAGCGCCGTCTGCGCCGCGCTCGTCCTGGTCCTTGCTGCCACCGCCGCCGCTGCCGCCCGTCGCCGCCAGAGTGCCCTGCAGGTCGAGCGTCGACGCCTCGAGCTGGATCGCGCCCCCGCTGCCGCCGCCGCCGCCGCCGCCGCCGCGGGTGTCGTCACCGCCGCGGCCGCCGCCGCCGCGCGCGAGCACCGATCCGCCGCCGCCGATGCGGATCACGCCCGCAGCCGAGATCTCGACGGCGCCGCCGCCGTTGCCGCCCGCGCCGTTGAAGCCGAACGTGCGACCGCCGCGCCCTCCGGCGCAGCCACCGCGCAGCCTGCCCTCTGCGGGCGCGCTGCTGCCGCCGCTCGCCGACGACACGCCGACCGCACCGCCGCCGCTGCCGCCCGCGTCACCGAAGCCGCCGCCACCGCCACCGGCGCCCGCAGGGTCACCACTGCCGGCGCTGCCGCCGTCGGCGCCTGAGCCGCCGTGCGCCTGGCAGGTGACGGAGCTCGCGCCCGCGCCGGCCAAGCCCTGGGCTGCCGAGATGTCGAGCGTGCCGTCGATGATCACGGGGCCGCTGTAGGCGGCGATCAAGAGCGCGCGCGAGCCAAAGACGTTCAGGCGGGCGCCGGGTCGGATCTCCAAGTCGTCAACGGCCAGCACGCGGATCTGTGGCGCGCCGGCCTGACTGATGAGCGCAACGCTCACGCCGGTGGGCGCGCAGGTGCCGAAGAACTGGCCAAGGTCAGTGTTGAAGTCGAGCCCACAGCTCACCACGACCGACGGACCAGGCAGATAGTCACTCGGGACGAAGTGGGCTGGCGTGAAGGGAAACGGATCTACCTCACCCTCGCCCTCACCCTCACCCTCACCCTCGCCCTCCCCTTCACCCTCGCCCTCCCCTTCACCCTCGCCTTCACCCTCGCCTTCTCCTTCACCCTCGCCTTCTCCTTCACCCTCGCCTTCTCCTTCACCCTCGCCTTCGCCCTCGCCCTCTCCCTCACCTTCCGCGACCGCGACGCAAATGCCGCCTGGGCCGCAGACGGCTCCCGACGGGCACTCGCCGTCATCATCACAAGCGAGCGCCACCGGCGCCTGGGGGCAGCCATCCCCCGCTGCCAGGAGCGACAGGGAGGCGAGGAGCAGCCATGCGGACCGCATCACCTCGCCAGTGTAGCCGGCGCCAACGCGCGGCGCGCTACCCGCTCGACGACGGCGGCGAATCGGACGCCTCGCGCACGCGCGCGCGCCGCAGCGCCCAGACGAAGTCGTCCATGGTCGGCGGCTCGGTGTCGGGCTCGAGGTAGAGGTACTTGATGGTGATGGCGTCGCAGGCCTCGCGCCACACCGTGTCGAAGGCGGTGGCGCGCGCGACGACGAGCCGCCAGATCTCGGGCGCCGGCTGCCCCGGGCCGTAGACACCCGGTCGGTAGAAGGTCACGTCCCACGAGTAGGTGGCGGCGCTGGTGGTGTCGGCGTCGCGCGTGATGGTGTCGAGCGCGGCGCGCACCTGCTCCGACAGCGGCGGCACGCGCCAGAAGCCCTCGCCTTCGCCGACCCCCTCCTCGCCCTGGCCTCTCACGTTGGCGTTGCCGCGCTCGTCGTCGAGGAAGTCGTCGTCGCCCGCCTTGGCGTTGCCCTGCACCGTCTCGTGGCCGGGCGGCCCCTCGACGTTCGGCGCTGCCGCGTCGACGCCGGCGGCCTCGGGCGTGCCGCCGCCCTGCGCGCCGCCCTGGCCGCGCACGCCCTGGCCCTCGCCTGCCTTCTCGCCCGCGCCCTTGGTGGCGTGGGGATCGCCCGTGGCCTCCTGCACGCCGCGCTCGACCGCCTGTTGGGAGGCGAGCACGGTGTCCAGGCGCATCCTGTCGTCGGCGTTCGCCGATGACGAGAGCGGCGCGCGCGCCGCCACGTCCGCCGTGGGCGCCTGCTTGTCGGGCGGCGCCTGCGGGCGAACCGGGTCGCGCTTGACGTCGCGGTCGGCCGCGGTGCGCGAGGTCGTGCTGTCGGTGAGCGCGCGGCGCACGGTCGGCTTCTGGTCGACGACGCGATCGACCTTGGAGTCCCGCAGCGCCTCGTGGTTGTCCTCGTTGGTTGCCTTGGTCTTCTTCGGGTCGGCGCTCTCGCCCTTCGGCGGCGCCGGCGGCGCGTCCTGCGGCGCCGAGGCCTTCATCGCCTCGTCGGTCTGGCTCCTCTTGCCGGCGAGCCCGGGCGTCAGCAACGACGCGAGCAGGTGCGAGGGGTCGGGCACCGCGTCGACGCGGTTGGTGTCGCGGTTGCGATCGGCGGCGTGCGCATCGGTGGCGGCGCGCTCCGGTATCGGCGAACGCTCCACGGGCCGATCGAGCGCGCGATCGCGCTGCCGGTCGAGCGCCTGCTTGTCGAGCGCGCGCTCGACGTTTCTCGGCTCGGTGCGCGGCGCGCCGTCTTTGCGCGGGCCACCCTCGACGCGTGTGCGCGCCGCCTGCTCTTGCATCGACTGCAAACGGCGCGTCGCCTCCTTGTCCTCGGGGCGGAGCGGCGTGCGCCCCGGATCGGCGAGCTCGCCGGCCTGCTCGACGTGGACGGTGCCCGGCTGCGCCGGTTGCGCGGCGGGCGGCAGCGCGCCCTTCTCCTGCAGGGCGTTGACGGTGTTTGGATCGAGGCGCCCGGTGGGCGGCAGACCGTGCTCACGCTGGAACTCGGCGATCAGCCGAGGCGCGTCGTCGAGCCGGCGTTCGGCGTTGCGCTCGGCGCCCCGCTCGGGCGCGCGCTCTGCGCGATCGACGCGCTCGCTCAAGCGCTGGCGATCCGGGCCCTGCCCCGCGTCGTTCTTGCGCTCACGCAGGCCCTCGGCGGCGTCGAGCTCGCGGTTCTTGCGCAGCACGCGCACCACGTGGTCGAGCACCTGCTCGCCCTCGCGGTTGTTGTGGCTGAGCTGCGCCTCGCGCAACTGGCGCAGGAATTCCTCGCGCTGCCGATCCATGCGGGTGTCGGTGCCCGCCGGTGGCATGAAGGTCTCACCGCCCCCGATGCGCGTCGCCATGATCGGATGATAAGGCCCGAGCGTGGCCGACTCCATCGCCCGGACAGCCGCCGCCGTGACCCCTGCCCCGCCCGTGCCGGCCACGTGGCGCGTTGGGCGCAAGCTGCTGTTCTCCGTCGACGCCGAGCGCGTGCACCACCTGGCGATGGCGTCCTTGTCGGTGTGGTCGCGCGTGTGCTCGGTCGATCTGCCGACGTCTGACGTGGCGCGCGCACCCTCCCTGCGCACCGAGGCCTTCGGGCTGGTGTTCCCGAACCCCCTCGGGCTCGCCGCGGGCTTCGACAAGGACGCGGTCGCGGTGCCGGCCTGGCATGCGCTCGGCTTCGGCTTCGTCGAGGTGGGCACGGTGACCGCGCGCCCGCAGCCGGGCAACGAGCGGCCCCGGCTGTTCCGCCTGCCGGCCGATCGCGCGCTCAAGAACCGTATGGGCTTCAACAACCAGGGCGCGGTCGCGTGCGTGCAACGCCTGGAGCGGTGGCGCCACGCGGGTCGGGTGAAGATCCCGGTCGGCGTCAACATCGGCAAGAGCAAGGTCGTGGACAACGCCGACGCCGCCGACGACTACCGCGCCTCCTTCGGCGCCGTCGCCGACGTGGCCGATTACGTCGTCGTCAACGTGTCGAGCCCCAATACGCCGGGGCTGCGCGCCCTGCAGCAGAAGGACGAGCTGTCGCGCGTGCTCGACGTGGTGTGCGGCGACAACGCCAAACGCACGGCGCCTCGGCCGGTGCTGGTCAAGCTGGCACCCGACCTAGCGTTCGAGGACGCGCGCGCCTGCGCCGACGCCGCGCTGCACGCGGGCTGCCGCGGCCTGGTGCTCACCAACACCACCATCGACCCGACCGGGCTTCAGGGCCCCGTGCCCGAGGGCGGCGGCGGCATCTCGGGCGCGCCGTTGTTCGCACGCTCCACGGAGCTGCTGCGCACGCTCGCGCGCGAGTACCAGGGCAAGCTCGCGTTCATGGGAGCGGGCGGTGTCGAGGACGGCGCCACCTTGCAGGCCAAGCTCGACGCGGGGGCCGCGGTCGCGCAGGCCTATACCGGCTTCGTCTATGGGGGCCCCGGCTTCGTGCGACGCTGCCTGCGCGAGCTGTTGGCGCTGCGCGCGTCAGGCGCCGCCGCCACGGCCACCTGAATAGCCGCGTGAGCTGCCGCGCGCGATGGCGCGCGCGAGCGAGCGCACGTCGCCACGGCGCTGCACCGGTCGTGGCTCGAAGCTGTGGCGCGCGTCGCCTTCGCCGACGACGAGACCAGCGCTGGTCGGCACTACCTCGACGCGGAAGTGGTCGGTGACCCGATGCACGCCCATCGACAAGACCGCGTGGGGCCGCACGCGCGCGAGCAACTCGGGCAACGAGCCCGCGCGCGAGCGAGCGAGCGAGCGATCGTCGACCGGCAACACCACGCTCACCACCTCGAGGCCGCGGCCGCGCACGGCGCCGGTCGCGACGTCGACCAGCGCCTCGCTGCCGGTCGCCAGCGCGACCGCGCGCGCCACCTCGCCGAGGTCGCCGGTGAAGGCGCCGGTCGGGTTGTCGACGACGCCTGCGAAGGCCGAGAAACCCGTCAACAGCACGCGCGCGCCCTCCGGCAGGTGATCGAGCCAGCCGCGCAGCGCGGCGGCGACCACCTCGCGCAACGCGGCGTGGCGATCGCGCTCCGGCGCAGGATCGCCGGTGGTCTCGGGGTCAGCGGGCACGTGCAGGAAGCCGACCAGCGGCTCACCCTCGTGATCAATCGCCGCCGTGGCGTCGTCGCTGCCGGCCCATCCGGTGACGGTCCACCAGGCGTGCGCGCAGTAGTAGGAACCGGCGTTGTCGCTGGTGCGCACCGGCACGCCGGCGATCTCGGCGATGACCTCGCCCTCGGCTCTGCCCTCGTCCGACAGGCCGTCCTCGAAGCGCTTCACGAGCGCCGCCTGGTCGTGCGGGAGAGCAGCACAGCCACCTCGTCGAGGATATGCCAGGCGGCCTCATCCTTGCTGCACGCCGGCAGCCACCGCTCCTCGTGTGGCCAGACGAGCAGCATGCGATTGGTGTCGACGTCGAAGCCGCTGCCTGCCTCGGCGACGTCGTTGGCGCAGATCAGGTCACAGCCCTTCTGCTCGAGCTTGCCGCGCGCGTAGGAGAGCACGTCGCCGGTCTCGGCGGCGAAGCCGACCAGCACCGGCCGGCGCGCCTTCTTCTTTCGGCGCGCAGCACCGAGGTCGGCCAGGATGTCGCGCGTGGGCACGAGCTCGATGGTCTTGAGCTGGCCCTCGCTCTTCTTGAGCTTGCGCTTCGCCTGCGTGCGCGGGCGCGCGTCTGCCACGGCGGCGCACAGGATGGCCGCGTCGGCGCGCGCCGCGCGGCCCACGGTCTCCTCGTGCATCTCGCCGGCGGCGCGCGCCGCCACCGCCGTCAGGCCGGGCACATTGGGTACTGCCACCTTGAGCGGCCCGTGCACCAACACCACCTGCGCGCCCCGGCGCGCGGCCTGCACGGCGAGCGCCACGCCCATGCGCCCCGACGAGCGGTTCGACAAGAAGCGCACGGGGTCGAGATCCTCGACGGTGGGCCCGGCCGTGATCACGAGCTGCTTGCCGGCGAGGTCCTTGGCGCACACCGCCCAGGCGGCCGCCTCGACGAGGTCATCGACCGGCGCCATGCGCCCGGCGCCGCTTCGACCGGAGGCGAGCGGCCCCTCGACCGGGCCGACCACGTGCACGCCGCGCGCACGCAGCGTGGCGACGTTCGCCTGGGTGGCCGCGTGCGACCACATCCCGCTCTCCATGGCGGGCGCGACCACGACGGGGCCAGGAAACGCGAGCAGCGTCGCCAACAGCGCCTCGTCGGCCAGGCCCTGCGCCATCTTGGCGAGCAGGTCGGCGGTGGCGGCGGCCACCAGCACCACGTCGCAGGCGTGCGCCTCCTCGACGTGGGGGATGCGTCCGCGCTCGACCTCGAGCACGCCGCCGAGGCACGGCGCGCCCGCGAGCGCCTCGAAGGTCATGGGCGTCACGAACGCGCTCGCGGCGCGCGTCGGCGCCACGCGCACGGTGGCGCCGAGCTCCCGCAGGCGGCGCACGACGTCACAGGCGCGGTAGGCGGCGATGCTGCCGCCCACGCCCACGAGGACCCGCTTGCCGTCCAGGGGGTTACGCATGGTCGTCGGCAGCATAGCGTCCCAGCGTGCGAATCCCGAAGGAACTGGTCGAGGACATGCTGGCGCGCGCCTTTCTGCGCGGCGGCGCCTTGCGCAAGGAGGACCGTCAGAAGGCCCTCGAGCTGACCGCGCTGCTCGAGGAGCTGACCAGGGCGCTGCCACCGCTGCAGGCCAAACGCGCGCCCAAGACGCCGGTCGTCGTCGTCGACGCGTGCTCCGGCAAGTCCGCCGCCGGCATGCTGTTGCTCGCGCTGGCGGATCCGGAGGCGCGCGCGCGTGTGGTCGCGATCGAGAGCGATCACGCGCGCTTGGCACACGCGCGCGAGGGCGCGCGTGCGCTCGGGGTGCACGACCGGGTCGAGCTTCGCGCCGGCACCGTCGCCGACGCCGCGCTGTGGCCCGAGGCGCCCGACCTGGTGGTCGCGCTCCATGCCTGTGGCGAGGCCTGCGACGCCGTCATCGATCGCGCCATCTCGTGCTCCGCCAAGCGCATCTTGCTCGTGCCCTGCTGCTACGGCGCCGCGGCGACGCGCACCCACGACGGGCTCGCCACGCACGTGCCGGCACAGGGAAACGCAGATCGCTGGGCGAAGACCGTGGGCCTGCCGCGTCATGCGCTGGTACAGCGACGCTTCGCGCAGGCGATCATCGACGCCGAGCGCACGCTGCGCCTGGAGGCCGCCGGCTATCAGACCGAGGTGGTCGAGTTGATGCCGCCCACCGTGACGCCGTTTGGTCTGCTGTGGCGCGCCAAGCGGGTCGGCGAGCCGGTGCGCACCGCCGAAGCGGCCGCTGCCTACGCCGTGATGCGCAGCGGCTGACGACGCGCGCCCCACTGCCCCGGCTCCAGGTCGAAGCGCCCGGCGATGCGCGTGCCGCACCGGTCGCAGGCTCCCTCGCGGACGTGCCACGCGCCGAGGGTGTACCAGTCGCGCTCGATCACGAGCGCACCGCACCCCGGACAGTACGTCGAGGCGCCCGCGGGATCGTGCACGTTGCCCGTGTAGACGTAGCGCAGGCCCGCTTTGCGCGCGATGTCGCGGGCGCGCGTCAGCGTCGCGGGCGGCGTGGCGGGCGCGTTCAGCAGCTTGTAGTCGGGGTGGAACGCGGAGAAGTGCAGCGGCACCTCGGGCGACAGCTCGGTGGCGATCCAGGTGGCAAGCTGGTCGATCTCCGCGTCGTCGTCGTTGTAGCCCGGGATCAAGAGCGTGGTGATCTCCACCCAGCACGACGTGTGCTTGACGACGTGCTTGAGCGTCTCCCTCACCGGCTCGAGGTGCGCCAGGCAGACGTCTCGATAGAACTTCTCGGTGAAGGCCTTGAGGTCGATGTTGGCCGCGTCCATCGCGGCATAGAGGTCGACGCGCGCCTCGCCGTGGATGTAGCCGTTGGTGACCGCCACCGGGTGCACGCCGAGCTTCCTGCACTCCTCGGCAGTGTCGATGGCGTACTCGAGGAAGATGGTCGGGTCGTTGTAGGTGAAGGCGACGCTCCTGGCCCCCACCTTGACCGCGGTGCGCGCGATGGCCGCGGGCGACGCCTCCGACTGCAAGGCGTCGTCGTGCCGCGCCTTCGAGATGTCCCAGTTCTGGCAGAACTGACAGCCGAGGTTACAGCCCGCGGTGCCGAAGCTCAGGATGGGCGTGCCCGGGTAGAAGTGGTTGAGCGGCTTCTTCTCGATGGGATCGATGCAGAAGCCCGAGGAGCGCCCGTACGTGGTGAGCACCATGCCCTGCTCGCCGCCCTCGCGCACGACGCAGAATGCCTTCTGTCCCGGCGACACCAGGCACGCACGCGGGCACACCTCGCAGCGGAAGCGGCCGCCCTCGGCGTGCCAGTAGCGGGCCGGGTGGTTGGTGTCCGTCATACGGCCCCCGTCGGTGCGCGCGCGACGCTGCGCACCACTTTCTGCGCGCGGAAACGGCGCAGCTGGTAGCTCTCGTGCCGCGCGATGCCCGCCTTGCGCAGCACGATCGCCAGCTGCTCCTCGACGGTATCGACTCCCTCGAGGTCGGGCAGCAACACGCCGCGCCGCCAACCGGCGGACACCTCGACGCCGAAGATGCGCGGGTCGAGCTGGCGCACGTCGTCGACCGGCTCGGTCGGGTGCAGCAGCGTCACCTCGCCGCACAGCTCGCCGAGCTCTTCCTTGGTCACCGGCGGGAAGCGCGGATCGTCGACGGCGGCGGCGACGGCGAGCTCGCGCACGGCGTCGGCGACGCTGCCGGTGAGCGTCATGCGGCCGATGCAGCCGCGCAGGTCGCCGTTCTTGCGCCAGGTGACGAACACGCCCGTGAAGTTGCCCGCGTCGAGCGCGGCGCTCCCATGGCGGCGCCCGCCATGCAGGTGCTGGTGCAGCGCCGCTTCGGCGACGTCAACCAGGCCTTCGAGCTTCTTGTCGTCGCCGGAGTCTTCACCGACGCTCAGCACCGCCACCAGGTAGCCGACGCCGAAGGGGCCCTCGTAGGAGAGCACCTCGCGCCGCGCCGACGACGTGGTGCACGAGGCCGCGACCTGCGCGGTGTCGATCACGTCCTCGGCGGCCAGCTCGCGCAGCGCCTCGTCCATGTGGAACAGCTCGGCGTCGTCGCCGGCGTGCACGACTTCGACGAGCGCGCGATCGAACTCGACGGCGCGTGGGTGGAAGCCCGCGGGCGCCTCGGGCACGAGGCGATGCGAGCAGTCGCCCGAGGCGACGAGCGCCCAGCGCTTGCCCTCGGCGGCCTTCTTGATCGCTCGCCCCAGCGCGGCCGTCTCCTCCGCGGTGGGCTCGGCGGGCATGCCGATCACCACGGTCTCGCCTCGCCAGCCGGCTTCGACGAGGAAGGCGAGCGGCACCATGGCGCCGTGGTCGAGCCGGCGCAGCCTGATCTCCTCGAGCGCAACGCCGCCCTCGCGACAGGCCTCACCGATGGCGCGCACCACGCCCTCGCCGCGCGGCAGGTCGCAGCTCGTCTGCTCGGCGCCGAAGTCACCGAGGTCGCCCTTCACGCGCGGACCGGCGACCAGTGAGAAAGCGCCGCGCACGCGCGGCGTGTGCGGCGACAGCAGCACGATCGCCTCAGGACGGGCCTCGACCACGCGGCGCGCGGCCTTGGCCATCGCCCGCGTCGAGGCGCGGCAGGCGTTCGCGCGAGCGCCGCCGACGGCTGGCACCACGATGGGCGCGTGGCACATGAGCACGCTGATCGAGATCATGGGCACATCGTATGCACGGCGCGCACACAGACCAGTGGGCGCGTCCCTTGTGCGCAGGCGCCCAACGGCGCCTTCTCAGGGCTGCGCTTGTTCGGGCAGGGTCTCGAAGTCGAAGTAGAGCGATCCCGCCGCCTTGCCGGCGCACTCGATCTCGAGCACATCGAGCTGGTCCTTGCGTAGCGCTTGGCGCGCGCGCTTGGCCTTCTGCCCCGGCGGACAGGCGAAGCTCCTCATCCAGCGGTACTCGGCGTCGACGCTCGGCACGTACAGCGGCCGCGCGACATCGCGGCCGAGCACGCCAAACGCCGCGCGCTCCTCGGCGGAGAGGCCCTTCTTCGCGAGGCTGCCCACGAGCGCGAGGCTCGCGGGCGAGGCCGACGCGGAGGTCAGGGCGCGCTCGAGGTGGCGAAGTCCCGCGGCGCGGTCGCCGTCGGCGAGCGCGGCCGACGCCAGGCGGCGATCGAGATCGGGCACGGCACCGCACAGCGTGCGCACCTCGGCGAGCGCGCCGGCGCCGTCGCCCGCCTGGTCGCGCAACGCGAGGCAGGTCGGGGCGGGCGCGACGTTGGCGCACGCGGGCACGAAGCGCTCGACCATGCGCGTCCCCGGGCCCTTCGATCGCACGTTGCCGCCCACGAGCAGCACGGCGTCGCCGAGCGTGGTAGCCGCAGCGTGACGACGAGGCAGGAACGACGAGGGCGCCGCCGACCACCTCTCGGTCGCGACGTCGAGCACCAACAGCCGGCCAAGCTCGGTGTAGTCGCCGAGCGCGTACAGCTTGCCGCCGAGCGCGACCGCGGCGTGGGCGCTCGTCGCCACCGGCAGGTCGGCGGCGCGCTCCCAGCTGCGCGCGCCCGGGGCCAAGCGCTCCACCATGGCCGACGCAACGTTGTCGCCGCGGTAACCGCCGACCGCGTAGAGCGTGCCGTCGACGTCGACCAGCTTGGTGTCGCGCGCCTCGGCGAGCGGGGGGCCTTCGCTCCAGCCGCCCGTGTCGGCGTCGTAGACGTCGACGCGCGCGCTGCGGCCCTGCGCGGTCTCGCCGCCCGCGACGTAGAGCTTGCCGTCGTGCCAGGCGGCCGAGACGAACAGGCGCGGCACCGGCAGGGGCGAGAGCTGCTCGACCGCGAGCGAGTCGAGGTGGATGCGCTCCGCGGGCGCGAGCCTGCCGTCGCCTTCGCCGCCGAGCACGTAAAGCCAAGGCTCACGCACCGCGATGGCGTGGTAGCGACGAGCCGTGGCGCCTTTGACGACGCTGCGCTTGGGCCGCGGCGTGGCGGCGTCGAACACCAGCAGATCGCGCGTCTGCTTGCTCGAGCCCTGCCCGCCAAAGACGTAGGCATGCCGGCCGTCGCTGGCGGCGGCGGCGCCGTAGAGCGGCTCGAGCGCGAAGGCGTCGGTGCGGGCGAGGCCGCAGGTGTGCGCGGGCACGGCGGCCGTGAACGTGAGCAGCAGCGCGGTGAGCATGGCGCATGGTTCTTCGCGCGCGCCCCACGGTCAACGACAGCGCTTGATTTCCCAGCCGCAGCGATCGCCCTTCTTCACGCACCGCCCGGTGAAGCCGCCCTGTGAGCCGTCGGCGCAGCGCTCGGCCGGCATGCCAGGCCGCGGCCCGCACGACGACGCGGGGCATGCCTCGCCGCTCTCGTCGACGTGCTGCTCGCCCTCTGGCTCGTGCTGCGGCTGGTGCTTCACCTCATCGACGACGCGGCCGCGCTCGTCCTCCCACGGCACGCGGCGCCCCGCGAGCGCGCCGGGCGCAAACACGGTGAGCTGCTCGAGGTGCTCGCCGAGCCGGTAGCGAGCGCCCATCATCGCGCCGTAGCGCGCGACCACGACGGGCGGCGGCGGTGCGTGCTTGGTGTTTCCTTGATCGCGCGCCACGGTCTTGACGCGCAGGCCGGCGACCTCGCGGTAGCCGAAGTAGACGTCGACGGTCTTGCTCGCCGCGTTCCAGAACGGCCGATAGATGACAAGGTCGGCGACAGGGACGTCGCCGAGCACGCGCTCGCGCGGCGTCTGCGCGCGAAGCCCCTGCTCGGCCGTGCGCAGCGCGCGCGTCAGCGCCGGCTCGCTCTTCTTCACCAGCGCGTCGAAGGCGCGGCGCGCCTCGCGCAGGCGATCGTCGAGGCGGGCGTCGAGCACGCGCGCACCCGTGATGACGAAGTGCGAGCCGCGACCGCCGCGGCCATCGTTGACCTCGACCTCGACCAGCGCCACCGGCACCTCGACACCGGCGCGCCGCGCGCCGCGCTCGATGGCGCCCGGCGCCATGTCGACCGTGTACGTCGTGCGCCCGGCCGGCAGCTCGACGTGCAAGGTGAACGGGTTCGCCACCTCGGCGCCGGGCGAGAAGTAGGGCGCGCGCTCGCGCTCGGCGTCGGCGCCGACCAGGAAGCGGTGCACAGTGCGCTCCTCGCTGCCGGCCCACGACCAGTCGAAGCCCGGCTCGTAGAACGTCCCCCAGGGGTGCGCGCCCGGCAGCACCAAGACGCCGACCTCGCTGCCCGACAGCACAGGGGCGGCGGTGGCGAAAAGCGCGCTCGTGGTCAGGGTGAGGAGCATCGTCGTGGGACGCGGTGCCGCGCCGCGTGATTCAGGGTTGATCGCGCGCACACCGGTCGCGGTACCATCGGGAATTGGCGCATCCGGACGCGCCGATCCAGCCTCACCGCGTATGTAGCACCGTATCCCACATCCGACCGATACCCGCCGCCAACAGCAATCGACGCGTGCCCCGGAGAATCCCATGCCCGTCACCCTGACCGACCGCAGCATCCGCGCCGCCTACGCCCACGTGAAGCGCAGCGTCGGCAGCGGCACCGCCTCGCTCGACGACCTGAAGGGCGTGCTCGCTGCCGTCGCCGACAAGGCCGGCCTGACGCAGACCAGCGCCAAGACGCAGCTCGACAACGCGGTCTCGGTGCAAGAGAAGCTCTCCATCGTCAAAGAGGGCCTGTCGGCCGTCGAGAAGGCCGACCTGGCGCAGATCCTCGACGCCGGTCCGGTGGCGCTCTCGACCGAGGCCAAGAAGTTCCTCGAGCAGGTCATCGGCCGCACGCCGGTCAACCCCGGCACGGGTGCGGTGTCCATCAGCGCCATGGTCAAGCAGGGCAGCAAGGTGCTGATCACCGGCACCGCCAAGCCCAACGTCACCGTCGAGGCGCTCAACCTCTCGGCCATCCCCGGCATGCGCCTGCACGACGACGACACCTTCGTGCTCGGCAAGACCGACGGCTCCGGCCGCCTGCAAGGCACCTGCGAGCTCAAGGCGGGCGACTGGCTGCGCGTGCGCACGCGCGACGCGAGCGGCAACACCAGCGAGTGGCAGGTGATCCGCGCCGACCAGCTCGGCAGCGACGGCCGCGAAGCGCTGGTCGCCATGCAGCGCATCGAGCTGTCGGATGCCGGCAACGGCAAGATCCAGATGGCCAACAACAACAACAGCCGCCCCATCTCGGAGCCGTTCGCCAAACTGCAGTTCGAGAACCAGCGCACCGGCGAGAAGGTGGTCATCGACCTCGACGACACCGGCCGCTTCAACGGCGTGCCCAAGCTGAACGGCAAGCCCGGCGACCGCTACACGCTCGCCGCCAGCGACGGCCGCGACAACACCAACTTCCGCACCAAGCTGCCCGGCTTCCTCGAGGTGCCGGGCGGCGGCGGCGGCGGCAGCGGCGCGCAGATCGCCGATCCCCTGCCTCACAAAGACGATCGCAAACCCGACGGCACCTCGCGCTACGACCTCAAGCGCTACACCGGGCCGCTCTACCACAACGGCATCTCGGCCGAGGACGTGCAGCAGGGCAACATCGGCGACTGCTACCTGCCGGCCGCCGCTGCCGCGCTCGCGCACTCGATGCCCGACGCGCTGCGCACCATGATCAAGGACGACGGCAACGGCAAGTTCACCTTCACCTTCAAGGACGCCTGGGGCGGGCGCGACAAGAAGATCGAGGTCGACGCCGACTTCTACACGCGCTCCTGGGGCGGCCCGCTCTATGGCGCGTCGTCCAACTCGACCGACCCGGCGCGCATGGAGCTGTGGTGGCCGTTGTTCGAGAAGGCCTACGCCAAGCTGAACGGCGACTTCCACTCGATCGGCGAGGGCGGCAGCTCCTCCGACGTGTTCGAGGCGGTGACGGGCAGGACCGGCCTGAGCGAGGACTTCTCGACGCGCAACGCCGATCGCATGTTCACCACCATCAAGCAGAAGCTCGCCCAGAAGCTGCCGGTGTGCATGGGCACCAAGGACGATCACGGCGGCCGCGGCGACTTCGCCAACAGCGGCGTGTTCGGCGACCACACCTACACCGTGCTCGACACCATCGAGCGAAACGGCGTCAAGTACCTCAAGCTGCGAAACCCCTGGGGCGAGTCGGAGCCGTCGGGCAACGGCGCCAACGACGGCATCTTCGAGCTCAAGCTCACCGATATGCCCAAGTGGTTCAACGTCGTGTGGTCGGTGCAGTAGCGGGCAGCGGTGCCAGCAGCCAAGCGCGCCGCGTCCCGTCGATCAAGCGTCGCGGAACGCGGTACCATCGGCACGTGCCGCTCGCGCGCAACCTCGCGTTTCTGCTGCTGTTGCTCCCGCTGACGGCAGGGTGTCGCCTCGTCGGCGCGTTGCCGTGCAGCCGCTCGCTCGATTGCCCCATGCCCGAGGAGTGCGTCGCCGGCCTCTGTGGCCTGGCGGGTGGCGAGGGTGAAGGCGAAGGTGAGGGTGAAGGCGAAGGAGAGGGTGAAGGAGAGGGTGAGGGTGAAGGCGAAGGTGAAGGCGAAGGTGAAGGTGAAGGAGAGGGTGAGGGTGAAGGCGAAGGAGAGGGTGAAGGAGAGGGCGAGGGCGAGCTGGCGTTTCCCTATGCCCCTGCTCGGTTCGACCCGGGGCAACTCGTGGTGGGTGGGGCGCTCGCGCTCGATTGCGGGCGAACCGGCTTCGACTCGACCAGCATGAGCTTCGCGGATCTGTGCCCAGGTGCCGTGCCGGAGCTTGCGCTCCTCGACCAGCCTGACGGACTTCAGGTGGTCGTGATCGCCGTGCGAAGCCTGACCATCGCGGCCGCGTCCGATCTGCGCATCGTCGGCAACCGGCCGGTGATCATCGCGGTGTTTGGCGATGCGACCATCGACGGTGGCATCGACACGCGCGGCAAGGGCACGGCGGCAGGGGCTGGCGGCTCACGGTGCGAAGCAACGAGCACGGGCGGCGCCTCGACCACCAACGGCGAGTCGAGCGGCGGCGGCGGCGGCGGCGGCGGGCTCACCGACGGCGCGGTCGGCGGCCTCGCGGGTGACTTCGACGGTCCGGGCAGTGCCGGCAGCGCCGTGACCGCGCTGGCGCTCGCGGGCGGCTGCGCGGGCGGTGCCGGTGTCGACGGCAGCGGCGCGCCGTCGGCCCCGGGCGGCGGCGGTGGCGGCGCTGTCCAGCTCTCCGTCGCCGGCTCGCTGACGATCGGGGTGGGCGTGGTCACGGCGAGCGGCGGCGGCGGGCGCGGCGGCCAGCTGCAGAAGCTCGGCGGCGGTGGCGGCGGCAGCGGCGGCATGATCGTGCTCGAGGCCGACCGGTTGACGCTCGGCGCCGGCGGTGCGGTCACGGCCAATGGCGGCGGCGGCGGCGGCGGCGCCGGTCACGGCAGCGCCCCGGGAAGCAACGGCGATGACGGCGGTGATCGGACGACGGCGCTCGCGGGAGGCGGCGCCGGCCTCGAGAGCGGCAGCGATGGCGGCGCCGGCGGCAGCGCGCTCGGCGGGCCGGTCGCGGGCGGCGACGCACCGAACACCGATTCCTCCGGCGGCGGCGGCGGCGGCGGTGCGGCGGGGCGCGTGTTCCTCCTCGGCGTGACGTCGTGCACGAACGGCGGCGCGACGGTGAGCCCGGCGCCGGTCGGCGGCTGCTGAGCGCGCGGCCGCCGCTGCGGCGGCTTCAGCGCCGCGCGCTCAGTGGCGCTGCGGCCACCGAGGCGAGCACACGGTCGCGCTGCGTCTCGTCGATCAGGCCGCGATCGCAGAGTGCGCGTGCCGCCTCACCGTAGTCGGCGAACACCACGAAGCGCGCGTCGTGCTGCACGAACGCCGGTGCCTTGAAGCCGGGGATGGCGTGCACCAGCGCCACGCTCACCTTGCCGGGCCGCGCGTCCATCACACGGCGGAACACGTCGGGGTCGGCCTGCACGGTGTCGCCGACCAGCACCGCCGCGCGGCTCGGGTTTTTGTCGACGAGCTCCGTCAGGTTCTTCACCTTGCGATCGGCGAGCGCGCGGTTGTGATCGAACGGGCTCGCGATCGCCGAGGCGACGTCGCCGTGGCGCACGGAGCCGAACTCCACCCCGGCGCGTTTGACCGCCGGCACGCCGGAGACGAACAGGCCGTCGCGCGCGGTGACGAAGTGGACGTCGCCCTTCACGTCGCTGCCGCTCGGCCCCTCGTCGAGCGCGGCGTACAGCTCACGCGCGCCGGGGAACACGGTTGGCAGCACGCTCTTGCCGCGGTTTGGCACCACGGTGTCGTCGATGTCCGACAGCACCACCGTGCCCGGGCTGCACGAAAACGGCCGCGCCTCGTCGACGAGGCGGCTCGCGCGCGCCCTCAGTGTCGGGTCGTCAATGTCCTTCTTCAGGATCTTCGCCGCGGTGTGGCGGTCGCCGCCACCGTCGAGCAGGCGCACGGTCTCGCCGCGCGCCTGCGGCGACTGGCGCTCCAGGATGTCGACGATCTCGCGCTCCTCGCGCAGGTCGGTCGAGCCCTCCGCCAGCTTCTCGATGCGCTGCTGCGCCTCGCGCGGCGCGAGCGCGCGCCGCGGCGTCACGGTGCAGGTCATGCGGAGCGTTTCGGCAGTGAGGGCGACCGCGGCTTGGGTGCGTGCGTCGGTCGGCTGCCGGAGTGGATCAGCTCTCGCCGACGGCGGCCGCGAGCCAGCGTTCGACGTCGGGGCGGAGCGCGAAGCGCTCGTCGCAGCTACCGCTCGGACCGAACAGCACGCCCTCGAGCGCGTACACGGCGATGTCCGAGTAGCCGAGCGCGTGCATGGCGCGCACGTCCTCGGCCAGCACGTCGGCGCTGTCGTAGACCGGCTCGTCGCCGAGGATGCCGGTGCTGGTCTGGCCGATGACGACGGCGTCGTGCGTGGTGCGGTGGCGCGCCGCCCACAGCGCCAGCGTGCGCTTCTCGTCTTCGCGCGAGTGCGCTCGGCGACCAGGGATGCGCCGCGCCAGCGACGCGTAGCACATGGCCGCCTGCAACCCGAAGAGCGGCACGCCCTCGTCGTCGACGGCGGGGCAGCCGAGCGCCCAGTGGCGCAGCAGGTCGCGCCCAGGCGTGACGGACAGCGGTGGCATGACGGCGACGTGCAGCGGCAGCTCGCGCGCCTCGAGGTCGCGAGCCAGCTCGATCAGGTCGCGGTGGCCCTGTCGCGCGTCCCAGGCGGCGCGCAGCAGCGACGAGGCGATACCGCCGGCCGCGCGCGCGCGGGCAAGCAAGCCGCCGTCGGGCGCGCCCAGCGCCCAGGCGGCGCGCGTCAGGCGCTCGCGCGGCTCGAGGTCGAGCGAGAGCCCGATGGCGGCGCCGTCCGCGGTGTGATCGAGCGCGTCGAGCAGGGGCAACAGGCGTGCTTGGAAGGTCGCGGCCGTCGAGGTGTTGAGAAAGCGGGTGGTCCCGTCGGCGAGCTGCGGCCAGATGTCGAGCTCGAGGTCGTGGCGCGCCAGCGCGGCGCGCGCGCGCAACAGCGGCTCCACGTCGACGCCTGCGGCGGGATCGCCAAGCTCCACCAGGCACGCGACGCGCACCGGATCTCGCTGCGCCGCGTCACGCAAGGCCGCCAGCGCGGGGCCGAGGCGTGGATCGGCGAGCAGCGCAGCAGGCGTTCCCGCGCCACGGCGCCGTAGCTCCACCAGTTCCCAGTAGAAACGGCGCGTCGCTCGCCCGGTGCCGAGGTGCGGCACGTCGCCGACGGGTAGCTCGTGGTCGCCGAGGAGCTCTCCGTCATCCGACCGATGGTCGGTCAATGTAGGCAACGCTCGCACGTCAGGTGCGATACAGGACGCAAGTTTCCTTGGGGAGCCCCCTATGTCGTCGACCACGCACCGCGTCATCGCCAAGGCAGCTCTGGTAGCCCTCGCGGGTCTCAGCGCTGCTAGCTGTCAGCTCGAGCGCATGTTCCCTGAGGAGGTCGGCGCCGGCGCCGCGCGGTTGAGCGTGCGCAACGCGGTCAAGCTGATCAGCTTCGTCAAGGACGACGCCAACTGCGGCATGGCGAGCCCGTCGGTGATGCAGGGCTTCCGGCAGGACGGCGAGCTCGGCCAGCTCGGCAGCGTCACGTGGACCGTCGAGAACTGCACCATCGACTTCGGGCCCGAGCTGGTGGCGGTCTCCGAGGACTGCAACGGTGCCAAGACGCTGGTGCGCGGCTCGATGGTGGTCTCCGCCACCAAGACCGTCACGGGCATCCTCACCGGCAACCCCGAGAAGCCGGTGATCCCGCAGGCGCCCGACGCCGTCACCTTCACGGTCAACGCCTCGGTGCGCGACTACGAGCTGCAGCTCACCGACCGCGACTCGATCCTGGTGATGCAGCGCGCCGACGTCGAGGTGCTGGCGCGCGTGCACCTGGCGCAGAGCCTTTCGCTCGGCGTTTGCTCCATCGACACCAACGAGCTGACCTTCGACGCCATCACGGTGCGGGACGCGGTCTTCACCGTCAACGACGGCGAGGGGCGCGTGTTCGACGTCGACGTGCCCGCCGTCGACCTGAGCGGTCAGCTCGGCAAGTACGACGCCAAGGAGAACTACGTCGAGGGCTCGATCACGGTGTGGGACAAGAAGGTCGACCTCAACGACGACCACGTGCTCGACCCCGACTACGACGCCGCCTACTTCCAGAGCGCCTTCACCTGCCGCGAGGATCTCAAGCTCCCCTACGAGTACGTCTGCCTGCCCATCACCCCCAAGCTCGCCGAAGGCGCCGCCAAGCTGACCGTCAACAACGTCGGCAACTTGATCGGCGCACTGGTCGACGACACCGAGTGCGGCTTCGCCAGCCCCGCCGTCGTCGAGGACGTCGAGGTCAGCGGCCAGGTGGGCCACGAGGGCGGCGAGGCGCTGTTCCGCATCGACTCGCCCTGCACGCTCGAGTTCCCCGTCAAGACGGCGCTCGGGCGCAACTGCGAGGGCAAGACCACCTACGCCGAGGGCACCGCGCACGTGAAGGGCACCATGCGCCTGCGCGGCCGCGTCACCGGCGACCCGGCGCAGCCCATCATCCCGACCTCGCGCGACCCGGTCGAGATCACGTTCGACGTCACCTTCGATCACTTCAAGGTGAGCGATAGCGAGAGCAGCAAGAGCCTCGAGATCGTCGAGGGCTCGCTCACCGGCCGCATGGCGCCGCGCATGGCGCTCGACGCCTCGACCGGTGCGTGCTCGATCGCGACGCCCGCCGTCACCTTCTCCGACCTCGCCTACCGCGAGGGCACGATCGCGCTCTTGCGCAAGGACGGCAACGCGCTGCAGCTCACCATCGACGGCTCCTCGCTCGACGCGCAGAGCGGCAGCAAGGACGGCGTCGAGAACTACCTCGAGGGCAGCATCGTGGTCGACGGCGCGCCCTACCCGATCCCGCTCGAGGAGGGCAGCGCGCCCACCCTCGATCCCGAGTACGACGCCGCGTCGTTTGCCGCCGGCTACGCCTGCACGCCCAACATGGTGCCGGCCACCAGTGAGGCGCAGTGCAACTTCCGCCAGGTGATTGGCGACGGCGCCGCGCGCCTGATCGTGCAGACCGTCGGCACCGTCGCCGGCATGGTCAACAAGGACAGCGACTGCGGCTTCGAGGACACCTTCGGCGTCTTGATGTTCCCCTCCGAGGTGGTGGGCGACTCGGGCGACATGGGCTCGATGACCTGGGACGTCGAGGCGTGCACGGTGGGTGCCGATCAGCGCGTCGTCTACGCCGAGGACTGCATCGGCGGCGCCACCTTCGTGCAGGGCCACGCCGCCGTGAACGCCTCGCGCACGGTGTACGGCGAGCGCACCACCATGTACCTGTTGGTCGACGCCATCGAGCCGCGCGATCACCACGACGTCGAGATCACGCTGACTGACGTGGCGCTCGACGAGTTCGTCACCTACCAGCTCGCCGCCGGCCAGAGCGCGCCAATCGGCAAGCTGACCATCCACGAGGGCACGCTGTCGGCCATGGTCGAGCCCGCCACCGGCGCGCGCGCCGACGAGCCCGAGACCATGGACGTGCCCACGCCCATCGCGCGCCTGTCGCAGATCCACCTGCGCAACGCGCGCGCCACGCTCGAGGCGCAGGGCAAGGTCTTCGAGATCGCCATCGCCGACACCTCGCTGTCGGCGACCAACGGCACCTTCGACGCCGTCACCAACAGCATCAACGGCACCATCATGGTCGACGGCAACGCCGTCACCATCGGCGGCCCGCTCAACCCGGCCTACAACGCGACGCAGTTCGAGCAGAGCTACGTCTGCACCGAGAACCTCGCGGGTCCGGTGCGCTGAAGTCGCTGTCCGTCGTCGTTAGCGCTTGGGCGTGCTCACGAGGCCGGCGTAGAGCGTGAACGCGTACACGCTCTGCAGGCTGCCGAGGATGATGTTGGCGGCGAGCTGAATCAGCAGGCCGAGCAGCGGGATGATGCTGATGATGCCGACGGCCATGTAGATGCCCATCAGCGCCACGCCGAACACCAGGTTGGCCAGGAACACGTCGAGCGCGCGGCCGGCGGTGAGCTGCCAGGCGCGCGAGAGCGCCACGCCCACGCTCAGCTCCTCGACGACGATGAGCGGCAGCATCGGCATCAGGCGGGTCAGCAACCAGACGCCGGCCACGAAGGTGCCGAGCGCCGGCACGAAGCCGAGCGCCCACAGCGGCTGCTCGGTCTCGACCAGCAGCGCCACGGGAACGGCGAAGGGGACGCCCCAGAGCACGACGATGATGGCGACGTAGAGCAGGTTGGCGAGGATGAGCCAGCCCGAGCGCGCCAGGCCGCCGAGGAAGGCCTGCCAGACGCCGAGGCCGGTGCCGCCCGTGCGCTCCTTGTCGTCGGCCAGCAGCATGGCGCCGGCGCTCGAGGCCAGCATCAGCACGCCCGCGACCACCGCCAATGCGAAGCCGACGGAGCCGAGGATGACCAACTGCGTCGTCGACGGCTCGCCGCCGCTCGACATCGAGATCGCCGCCCAGACACCAAAGCCGATGCCGAAGGGCAGCAGGAAGCCGTAGGGGATGAGCGTCATCAGCACCAGGCGGCCGAGGTCGTTGCCCCACAGCCGGAAGGTCTCGGTCAGCGGTTCGCTGACGCCGAAGCGGATGTTGTAGGGGCCGGGCGGCGGCATCGGCCGCGCCTCCACCGGCCGTTCACCGAAGGCCCCGACGCTGGCGCCGCCGCCGACAACGAGCCCGCAGGCCGAACACGTCGCTTGACCGGGCGCGAGCGCGCTCCCACAGTTGCTGCACTGCATACTCT
Organism: Deltaproteobacteria bacterium; assembly: GCA_016177705.1. Classification (GTDB taxonomy): domain Bacteria; phylum Myxococcota; class UBA727; order UBA727; family VGSZ01; genus JACOUT01. The sequence goes on along the minus strand of JACOUT010000005.1, from coordinate 241,691 downwards.
TCCTCCTAAAACTGCTCCTGAAGACGGCTCACTCGCCCCAGCACCACTCGTCAAAGGCGGTCGGACCAGTCTAGACGCAAGCCGACCCCTCCCGTGTGACCGTTGCACATCCGCTCCCCGGCCGTCCCACCGCCCGGCTGCTCGACGCGGCCGGCGCGCTCTTTCTTGCCGGCGTCCGGGGACGGGCCCCGCTCGACGCCGTGGTAGCGACCTTCCTGCGCGGGCGCCACGAGCTACGCGGCGCCGAGCGCGGCTTCGTCGTCGACGTAGCGCAGGGCATGTGGCGGGTGCGCCGGCGGCTCGAGCTGGCCGCGCGCGGCCTGTCGGCCGAGCCGACGCGGGGCGCGCTCGCCTGCCTGTACCTGGTTGGCGCTCGGCGGCTACCGCCGAGCGAGCTGCCCATCGACCCGGCCGGCGGGCGCGGTCTCGCCGAAGCCTGGCGCGCCACCGATGGCGCGCCCGACGACGTGCGCCTGGGGGTGCCGAGCTGGCTGTTGCAGCGCTTCGTCGACGAGCGGGGCGGAGAGGCCGCGCGCGCGCTGTGCGCCACCTTTGCAGAGGCGCCGCCGACCACGCTGCGCGCCAACCGGCTGCGCACCGATCCGGATGCGCTCGTCCGTGCGCTCGCCGAGGAGGGCGTCGTCGCACGCCGCGCCGCGCTCGCTCCCGACGGCGTCGTGCTCGAGTTCCGCGCCGAGTTGTTCTCGACCCGCGCCTTCACCGCCGGACTGTTCGAGGTGCAAGACGAGGGCAGCCAGTTGGTGTCGCTCTTGTGCGGGGCCGCGCCGGGCATGACCGTCGTCGACGGCTGTGCCGGCGCCGGCGGCAAGACGCTGCACCTGGCGGCACAGATGGGCGGCAAGGGCACGCTCTACGCGCTCGAGCCACACGAGCGTCGACGCCATGACCTGTCGCGCCGCGCCGCGCGCGCGGGCGTGCACAACCTGCGCGTCGGCGACGTCGACAAGAAGGCGCGGCTCGCCGGACGCGCCGACGTGGTGCTGGTGGACGCGCCGTGCAGCGGCACCGGCGTGCTGCGCAGAAACCCGGACACGGCGTGGTCGCTGACGGTCGACGACGTGGCGCGGCTGGCGACGCAGCAGCGCGCCATCCTCGAGGGCTACGCGCCGCTGGTGCGCCCGGGCGGGCGGTTGGTGTACGCCACGTGCTCGCTGCTCACCGAAGAGAACGAGCGCGTCGTCGAGGGCTTCTTGGCGCGCTATCCGGCGTTCGTCGCGGTCGACGCAGGCGCCGTGCTCGCGGCGCACGGCGTGTCGTTGCCGGGGGAGTTCCTCAGCGTCGATTCGGCGCGCCACGGCACCGACGGCTTCTTCGGTGCGGTGCTCCTGGCACGTTGAACCCCGACCACGTTTCGGTGGATCGTCGGTCCATGGCGCTGACCGCGGTTGGGCTGGCACTCTTGTTGACGCCCGCCGCGGCGCAAGACGAGCCCGAGCTGCTCGGCAGCCGCGTGCCGGTGGCGTCGACCGCGCCCGAGGCGCCTCGCGAACCGTCGACGGCCGCGCCACCGCCAGACGAGCGCGACGCCGAAGGGCTCGACGTGACCATCGTCGCGGCCCTGCAGCTCGCCGGGGCCTGCGCCACCTACGCCGTGATGCTGCCCGCGATCGGGGTCACCTCCTACCTCTGTCCGTTCATGGCGTGCGGCGCATGCCTGCTGCCGGCCGCTGCCGGCTACGCCGGCACCTGGATCGGCGATCGCTTCGGCACCACGCGCGCGCCGGCCATCTGGCCGATCATCGCGTCCTACGCCGGCCTCGTCGTCAGCGGCGTCAGCGTGGGCGCGATCTACTTCGCAGCGTTCACGGGCGGCACGCAGCTCCTGGCGTTGGCCGGCGGCATCGGCGTGCTCGCGGGCTTCGCCGCGTCGATCATCGGCATCCCCATCGCGTACGCGCTGTCGGCCGAGGACAAGCGCCCGGGCGACGACGGCGACGCGTTTCCGGGCGTGTTCGAGGCCGCGCACCCCTCGCAGCCGGGCAAGAAGCGCGCGCCGGCCGCGCCCGGCAAGCGGCCCACGGCGCCGCGGCCGCCCAAGGCACCGATGCCGGACCTGCCGACACCTCCGCTGCTCGAGCCGCAGGGCGCGTTGCGCGCCATGCTGTTCTAATCGACGTCGACGTCACTTGTCGTCGATGGTGACCAGGTACCACTTCTGGTTCGAGCGATCGACGACCTTGATCTTGTCGTCGTACTCCTTGCCGAGCGCGCTCTTCATGCCGCCGAAGCGGTCGGTCTGCACCAGCACGAATTCGCGCCCGGGCCGCTCGATCAGCTTCTTCAAGTCGGCGGCGCTCTTCTTCACCTGCAGATCGCGGTTCTTGGCGTAGAAGGTCTCGCCCTTCCAATCCATCTGGTACGCGATGATCGGCTCGTCCGGCCCCTTCATGGCCTCGTAGGTCTGGAACATCCAGCGCTGGCTCCAGTGCTGGCTCGCGCGATTGAAGTGGACCTGCACCGCGAACAGCGTGAACACGAGCGCCGCGGCGACGGCGCCGAGCACGAGGCCGCCGTTGGCGCGCGCGTCACCGATGAGCGCGTGCACCCACCAGGGACGGCGCGCGCCGAGCGGACGCTCGCCGAGCATGCCGTCGACCAGCGCGCCGGCGCCGAGCAGCGCGGCGGCGCCGAAGCAGGCCACGCCGAGACCGACGCGCCACTCGAGGTCGGAGGGGAAGTAGTAGTCGGGCTTGTAGCTCTTGTAGTGGTAGGTGAAGAGGTCGATGAGCTGCCACGGCTCCGTCACCAGGTCGCGACCGATCAGCACCGCCATCGCCACCGCGAACAGCGCGAGCAGCACGGGCACGCGCCGCTCGTCGTCGCACAGCGTGTCGAGCCAGCGCCCGATCAAGAGCGCCGCCGGCACGCACAGCGGGAACACGTAGTGATGGAACTTGGTGACGGTGGCCGTGAAGAAGACGAAGACCAGCACGGCCCAAACGCACACCAACAGCGTGAAGCGCGCCGAGGGCGTGCGGGCGCGCTCGCGCAACGCGTCGACGAGCGCGAACGGCAAGAGCGCGCTCCAGGGGAACAAGCCCCAGCCGAGGTAGCGCAGGTAGTAGTCGAAGGAGCCGCGGTCGCCGTGCGCGGCGCCGCCCACGCGGCCGAGCAGGTCGTAGAGCACGAAGCGCTGCACCCAGGTCTTCCTCCCCTCGTCGAGGCCGGGGAAGACGCTCATCACCACCGGCCAGGGCGCGGCGACCGCGAGGTAGAGCACCGTCGAGGTGACGGCGGCGGGCCGTGACAGCCGCGACCATTCGCCGAGCAGCGCGACCGCGATGACGAGCGCGCCGCCGCACAGCACCACGCCGACCGGGCCTTTCGCCAGCGTCGAGAGCGCGAACAAGAGCGCCGCGGCGTGCAGCAGCGGATCGCGCGCCGTGCGCGCCAACCACACCAAGAGCGCGAGGCCGCAAAGACCGAGCGCGAGACACGCGGCCAGCCTGGTCGCGGACTCGCTGCCGAAGAGCTCGACGCGGTTCAAGAATTGTCCCGTGCGCCCGATCTCGACGAGCTGCGGCAGCAGGAACACGCCGGTGACGACGACGAGCCAGCGCGGCAGGCGCCGCTCCTCGGTGGGCGTGTCCTCGTCGAACAGCGCCACCGCCAACAGCAGCAGCGCGGCGCTCGCGGGCGCCGCGTACAGCATGTCGGTGATCGCCTGGCGCGACAGGAACGCCCACACCGGCATGGTGGCGAGCACCAGCGACGACAGCACGGCAGCGCGGCGGCTCCAGAGGCGGCGCGCCGCCCAGTACACCACCGCGACGCACAGGATCGACGAGAGCGCGGACGGCAGCCGGCCGAAGAGCTCGGCGGTCTGCGCCATCGGCCCGGTCGGATCGGCGGCGCCGATCAGCTTGTACATGGGGGCCGTCAGCCAGAAGAGCAGCACCGGCTTCGAGAAGAAGTAGCTGTCCTTCCAGAAGGGGTAGAGGTAGTCGTCGCGCGCGGCCATCTCGCGGGCGACCTCGGCGTAGTGGGTCTCCCAGGGGTCGAAGTAGCCGACGGCGCCGAGCAACGGCAGCATGACGCCGGCCGCCACCCCGACCACCAGCAGGAAGCTCCAGCGCTCCTGGCGAGATTCCTCGGACATCACGGCCGAGTACCCGGTCGGCGGGCCGTTTTCCACGCCCGTGCCGCGCTTTTGGCTCCGCGGGGCGTTGGCCGGTAAACTGCGGCCGGTGTCGACGCGCGCGCCCCAGCCGATCATGGAGGGAACCGGGGAGCCGGTGGCCGCGCGCAGCGAGCGCATGGCCGACAGCGACCTGGGCCACCTGCGGCGCGTGCTGGTCGAGATCAAGAAGGCCATCAAGCAGGCCGCCTTCAACCGACACCGCAGCGATCAGTTCGAGAGCTACATGGCGACGGCGCACGGCCTGCTCGCCGCCTACCTGCAGGTGCACAAGGTCTGTGAGTTCAAGCTCGAGGTCTCGACCTTCGTGGTCGGCGATACGCCGCTGTTCGAGGACGACCAGCAGGAGAGCAACCTCATCTACCCGCTGTGGGCGGCCGGCATCCGCCTCTTGACGTTCAAGGAGGGCGTGACCGCGCTCGAGCTGGTGCGCTTCTTCCTCGCGGTGGTCGACTATCGGCGAGGCGAGGGCAAGGACGACCTGGTCACGCACCTGTGGAAGCAGGAGTTCCAGGGCATCGAGTGGGTGGTGGTCACCGACTTCGACCTCGGCGAGGAAGGGGAACAGAGCGAGGTCGAGATCGAGGTAGAGAAGGTGCTGACCTTCCTGCAGGACTCGCTGCGCTCCGACACCAACGACGGCATCGGCTTCGCCCGCGTCAGCATCGCGGACCTCGACGTGCGCCTCGAGCAGCTCGAGGCCATCCGCCAGACCGTGGTCACGCAGCAGACCGTGGATCGCGCCGACAGAAAGAGCGTGCAACAGGAGGTGATCGCCGACGAGCGCGACCTGCTGCGCCGCATCTGCAACATCCTCCTCGAGGTCATGAAGATGCCCTCGACGGAGCGCGAGCTGAGCGACCTCGAGCAAGCGCTCGAGCAGTTGCTCGACGGCCTGATCCTCGAGGGCCAGTTCGGCATGGTCGATCGACTGCTCGATCAGTGCGAGATGACCTCGCGCGACGCCGCGCTGTTGTCGGCCAACCGGCAGATGGCCAAGACCTGCTCCGATCGCCTGTTCTTGCTGATGCACGAGGGCCAGCGCGTGCGCGCCATCGGCTCGGCGCTCAACAGCGGCCGCACCAAGGACCTCGACGGCCTCAAGCGCTACCTGATGCGCCTCGGCCCCACCGTCACGCTGCAGTTGCTCGATCTGCTCGACACGCTGACCTCGGTGCAACACCGACGCCTGGTGTGCGACGTCATGATCAGCGTCGGCCAGCAGGGCGTGCCCATCTTCGCGCGCCGGCTGCCGACGGCCTCGTCGAACCTGGCGAAAGACCTGCTCTACATCATCGACAAGGTGAACCCGCCCGACAAGGTCTCCTTGTTCGCGCCCATCTTGAAGCACGAGAACGCCGTGCTGCGCATGGAGGGCCTGACCACCATCGCGCGCACCAAGGACCAGCGCTGCTTCGAGATCATCGAGGAGACCTTCCGCACGCACGAAGTGCCGCAGATGCGCGCGCACGCCGCGCGCCTGCTCGCCGAGTACCCGTCCGCCATGTGTGAGCCGGTGCTGCTCGGCGCGGTCAGCGCCGAGGACTTCGAGGAGAAGCCCGATGGTGAGAAACGGGCGCTCATCGGCGCGGTCGCCAAGGTGGAGAGCAACAAGGCGCAGGGCTGGGTGCGCGCCATCTTCGCCGAGAAGAGCGGCTTGCTGCGTGGCCGCAAGGTCGACGACCGCAAGCTGATGGCCATCTCGGCGTTGCAGGCCGCGCCCGGCTTGCCGGCGCTACAGCTGTTGGTCGAGGTCGCCAAGGACGAGCGGCACCACTCGAAAGAGGTGCTCGAGGCGGCCGCGGCGGCCGCGCTCGAGGTCAAACGGCGCATGTCCGGCCCCGGCGGAGTACCCCAGGCATGACCGGCGGGCAGGCTATCGGCAAGGTGCAGCTCGTCCCCTCGTTGTTCGCCACCGAGGGGCAGGCGGCCAAGGGGCGCAAGGGAAAGCTGCAGGAGCTCGGGCGCCAGTCGATCACCACGCTCTACATGCTGATCAGAAACGTGCGCATGTACGACGCTGAGAACGCCATCTTCTCCCAGCCGCTCGAGCAGTTGCGCGAGAACATCAACACCGTCATCGCCGTCGATGGCAAGTTCGATCTGGCCGCCGCCGGCACGGTGTTGAGCCTGAACGGCACCATCATCACCGTCGACTTCTCCTCGCTCGAGAACGTGCGCTCCTTGACCAACGAGCTGAAGGAACGCGACATGGGCGGCCTGCAGGCCACGCGCCCGGTCACCGTGCAGGAGCTGAAGACCTTCCTGCGCGCGTTCTCGCAAGCCGAGCAGAGCCTCGAGACGCTCGAAGGCCTGGTCAACGTCAAGGTCGCCAAGTACCGCGCCATCGTCGAGCTGTTGCACAAGAGGAGCGAGACCGAGATCGCGCAGAACCGAAAGATCGACCGCAAGAAGTACGCCTATGCGGTGTACGCGCGCGCCGTCACCTACATGAAGAAGTTCACCGAGGCGGTGGGCGCGGGCAAAGACGACCTGCCGACCATGGCGCCCGCGGTGCGGCTGGTGCGCGACTTCGTCGACATCTGCTTCGAGCAGAAGGGCCCGGACGGCAAGAGCGCGCCCATCGAGCGCAACATGTTCCTCGGCATGACCACGACGAGGCAAAGCCACGAGTACTTGCAGTACCACTCGGTCAACACCTGCCTGATGGCGATCGTGGTCGGCTCCGAGCTCGGCCTTGGGCGCGAGCAGCTCTTCGACCTCGGGCGCGCCGCGCTCTTTCACGATGTGGGCGTGGCGGGCGCCGACCCGGCGATCCTGAACAAGGTCGGTTCGCTGACCCAGCAGGAGCGCACCGTCGTCGCGCAGAACCCGTTCATCTCGGCCAAGGTGATGTTGAAGGCGCGGCCACTCGACCTCGGCGCCTTGCGCTGCATCCTGGCTGCGCACGAGGCCAAGCAGCCCTACTTCCGCATCGAGCACGACCTCAAGGCAGGCAAAGCGCGCTGGCACCTGCAGAACCTCGGGCTGTACGGGCGCATCATCCGGGTCTGCTCCACCTTCGACGCGCTCACCTCGGCGCGGCCCTATCGTGAGGCGTTCAAGCCCGACGTCGCCATCGCGATGATGTGCACGCAGATGAAGCACGAGTTCGACCCGCACCTGCTGGCCACGTTCGTACGGCTGCTGTCGGGCGTCAGCCTCGAGCAGGCGCCGTCGACGTTCTCGGTGGGGTGAGCGCGGGCGCTACTGGCAGATCGCTGCCTGCCCGTCGATTCCCGAGACGGTGCCGAGCGCGCCGCACGTGCCGCTGAAGCAGTCGCGAATCGTGCCCGGGTTCGGATCCGGGTTGTACGCGCACACCTCTTGGCACGTGCCGGCGACACAACGGTTGTCGGCCATGTCCGCGTAGGGCGCGAGCGTGCACAAGGTGTCGGTGCCCATCCAGGTGTTCGACGAGTGGAAGAAGTCGCCGTTGCAGCTATCGCCGGGGGCGCGCTCGTCGGCACAGAAGCCCGAGCCGTCGGCGAACAAGCCGGAGACGCAGGTGAGCGCGGCGGGGCAGTCGAAGTTGAAATCGCAGGGGTACTTGCAGGAGCCGGCGCTCGGCGGATCGCCGACGTAGACGCAGGTGAGCCCGGCAAGGCACTCGCCCGCGACGCCGCCGCTCACGCAGCTCTCGTTCGCCCCGGGCAGCTCACCCTCGCCTTCGCCTTCGCCTTCACCCTCACCCTCGCCCTCGCCCTCGCCCTCGGCGGGCGCCTCGTCGCACAAACAGGTCTGGAAGTTCGGCGCGCCAGAGAAGAGGCAGGAGAGCAGCAGCGTGAACTCGTCGCAGATGCACTGGTTGGCCGCCGGATCGCAGGTGTTGTACGGCCCGGACATCATGCACATCAGGCCGCCGAGCGGATCGGCGCCGTCGCACTCGGGCCCTGGGCCGGGCGGCTCACCCTCGCCTTCACCCTCGCCCTCGCCCTCGCCCGGCTGCACCCGGCAGCCGCCGGCGCCGTCGTCGACGTAGCCCGAGTTGCAGCGGCACTCCTCGCCGATGGGCGTACTGTTGGGCGGGCAGGTGTAGTCGGTGCAGACGCCGGGGTGCACACACTCCTGGCCGCCACAGTCGTCCGCCGTGACGCACTCGACGCAGCGACCGGGCACGTTGTCGTTTTGCGCCGAACAGGTCGGCAGCTCGGCCGGGCACTGGCTCTCCTGGCGGCACCAGCCGTCGGGCAGGTCGGCGCACAGCCCGGTGGCGGTGTTGCAGAACTGCGTCATCGAGCACTCCGACGATTGCGTGCAGCCACCCGGCGGCGGCCCGTCGCTCACCTGGCAAATGCCGGCGAGACAGATCTCGCCGTTCGCCACATTGCACTCGCCGTCGGTGGTGCACGGCACCGCGTCAGCGGCCACGCAGGCGTTGTCGACGCAGAGCTGGCCCGGGTCGCAGTCGCGTGGCGACTCACAGCCGAGCACGGCGATGGTCTGCGGGCACGACGTGCTCAGCGCGACCAAGAGGGCGACCAACAGGGCGACCGGCAGGCCGGCGATCGGGAGACGGACGGTGAGCAGCGACATCGAGGACCTCGAGCGAAGCGCTCGTCTAGATCCGCGAAACGCATCGGGGCAGGGGGAAAAAGGCGCAGCTATGTCGGGGAGTTGGGTCCAATGTAGGACACGCCAATCTTCTCGGGCCTCTCGAGCGCCACGCTGCCGATGACAAGGTGACTGCCATCAAGAAGCGCGGCGCGATCGTGTGCAGCAGGGCGCACGATGTGGGGCATTTGGCGCCGGCGTCGCCCCCTCGAAGCGCGTGGCACGTCGTCCGGACGCGGCGCAACTGCGCACGACGGATGCAAACGGTCGACGCCGGTCACCGAACTCGACCCGAAGGAGCCCTGCCATGACCCGCGCCGCCCTGCCCCGCCTCCTCCTCCTCGCCGCCGCGCCGCTCGCGCTCGCCGCCGCCGCGGCGCTCGCGCAAGGGCAGGCGGCGACCGCCAAAGACGTCGTCGACACCGCGGCGGGCTCGCCTGATCACACGACGTTGGTCACCGCGGTCAAGGCCGCCGACTTGGTGGTGTCGCTCAAGAACCCGGGGCCCTTCACGGTGTTCGCGCCGACCAACGCCGCATTCGACAAGCTGCCCAAGGGCACGGTCGAGGGCCTGCTCAAGCCCGAGAAGAAGGACGACCTCGCCAAGATCCTCCAGTACCACGTGACCACCTCGGCCCTGCCGCTCAAGTGGCTCAAGGACGGCGAGACGCTCGGCATGGCCAACGGCGGCAAGACCACCATCCACGTCGCCAAGGACGGCAAGGTCACGATCAACGACGCGAACGTGATCGCGTCGATCCCGGTGTCGAACGGCTTGATCCACGTGATCGACGCTGTCTTGCTGCCGCCGCCACCCGCCGCGCCCGCACCCGCCAAGAAGTAGCTCGCCGGAGCGCGCCCGGTACGACGGGTTTCGAACTGCCCTCCGCCACCTGAACGAGGCCGAGCGGAGCGAGGCAGGAGCCGCAGCGACGGGAGTTGGGTTGGGGCCCCGCGTCGGGCTGTGCCCGCGCGGAGGAGGGTTCACGGCCATTCGGGCGAGCCCACCGCACCAGCGTCGGGCTGTGCGTGCGCAGGGGAGGGTCCGCATCGAACCCTCCCAGACAACGTGCGCGCCCGGTGTGAGGAATCTCGAACCGCGCTGTGGCAACTCGCCAAGTCGTCGACGCCGCCCGCGGGCGCGGAGTCGACGGCGCCGAACCAAGCGCCCCGTTCACGATCCGGCCGTCGGGGCCCCACCTCCATCCATCGAAAGACAGTCGGGGTAGTTCGGAGACCACATGAGAGCACGCGCCGCGGCATCCTAGTCCACGGGCCTCGGGATGGTGGCGATGCCTCGAGCGAAGGCAACCTCCTCGACCCTGCAAGCGACTCGCACCGACACCTCCCGCAGGCGCGAGAGCTTGGGCAAGATTCGCTCGACTGCGAGATCGTCGTCAGCGACCTCCACCACCAGCGCCTTGGCCGCAGCCAGGAACATCTCGTCGGTAGCGAGATGGCTCCGCGCCGCCAGTATTCTGAGGCCAACGCCCAGAAAGATGTCGACGTTGTTGCCCTGCCCGGGCTCGAAGGTTCGGCCGCCGAAGCTGACCCGGGCGAAGGGGCTTCCGCTGGCAAAGAGCACGCGGCCGTGGGTCGCCCGGGTCGCGCCCTCGGCCGCGCACTCGGCCACGGCAGTTGGGTTCGACAAGGCGAAGACAATGGGCCGCTCGTTCTCGGCCGCCATGCGCGCGAGCACTGCGTCATCAAACGCGTTCGCCTGCGTCGAGGTGCCGATCAGCGCGGTGGGGTGCGGCGCTTCGACCGCGCCGAGCAGCGTGGCAACGGGCTCATGCTCGTGCGCGAGCTTCGCCTTGTGACCCGCGAGGGAGCCGTTCTGTCGCGCCGACACCACGAGACCGCGCGAGTCAAAGAGCCATCATTGGCGACGTGCCTCTGCCTCAGTGCGGCCTTCCGCCATGGCGTCGAGAAGTACATCGCGCTCATCGGGCTGCAGGACCGCAACGAGAGACGTAGATCGCTTGGTTTGCTCTCGAGGTTGAGCATGACGCGCGCGACCTGCTCCTCCTGCGCCGCGCGCGCAGCAGCCGTTGTCGACAATGGCGAGCGAGCGCCCCTGACGCACCTCGTCGAAAGTCGCGGCTCGTTGGCTCATTCGTGCTCGAGCTCGCCCTCGTCGCAAGCGAGCGGCGGGCCATGCCCGGCGTCCGTTCCCGCTTCGCCGTCGTTGTTCCAGGCTGGGCGAAGGACCGCGGTGGGCTCCTCGAAGATGCCGGGCCGCTCGAAGAAGTCCTCCGGGGGATGCGGAGAAGCGATCGAGAGGGGGTCGCGCCGAATGTAGCATCGCAGGATCCCCGTGCCGAAGCGCTCGGTTGCGACGAGGTCGAAACCCGGCGGCAAGCTCGCGCCGAGACCGTGGTAGGTCGCCACCCGCGTGCCGGTCGGCATCAGGTAGAGCTTGGCGATCGCGGTGCGAACTTGGTGGGCGTAGGCTCGCCATCCACGCGGCTGCCCCTCGAGGATCTTGCTGCCGTCCTCGATGAAGTACTCGCCGAAGGGATTGAAGAAGTAGAGCCCGTGGTAGCTCTGCCAATCCAGTTGCTCCATGGCGGCACAATGGAAATGTACGCGGTCGACACCGATGTCGCGCGCGAGCAAGGTAGCGACCCCCACCAGCGTGGGGTTTCGTTCGACGCCCTCGAAGCGCGCTCCCGTCGAGGCGGCGCCGACCACGCAGAACTTGCCGGCGCCGGCGCCGACGTCGAGCACCCGCGCCGACTGCCGCCTCTCGTCGGTCAGAAACGCGGCTGCGGCGGCTGCCACCGCTACCGGCGTCCAGTGCACCTCCGAGAGCGCGGATACCCACGGCGGCAGCAGCCGATCGACTGCGTCATCCTCGACCTCGTGGCCCGAGGCGAGGCGCTCTTTCAAGGTAGGATCGGACGCGTGGTTCTTCCTGCTCATGCGGCGGACCTGGCGGAGCGCCCGACCAGGGTGCGAGCGAGCTCGATGCCCTCTCGCACGGTGGTGGTGAACATGAGCTGCCCGTCGCGCGCCTCGATACCAGCATTCTTGAGGACCTCGGCGGGCTGCGGTCGCGCACCCGCGACCACGACGGCGGTCTTTTGGTGCAGGAGTCTCTCGATGGCCGATTCGAAGTTGACCATGCCCGTGGCGTCGATGGCCGGCACGTCCTCGATGTCGAAGACCACAACCTTGGCCTTGGTCGATGTCGTTTCCAGTGAGCTCATCGCTTTCTGCGCCGCGCCAAAGAACAGCGGACCGGCGATCTCGTAGACCATCACTCCGGGTGGCAAGACTTCGTCAAGCTCATGGTGCTTCTCCTCGAGCATTCGCGCGCCCGAGATCTCGGACATGCGGCGCATGAACAGGAGCGATGCGAGCACGATGCCGAAGGTCACCGAAATGACCATGTCGAAGAGGACGGTCAGCGAGAAGCACGCAAGCAGCACGAACACGTCGCTGCGCGGCGCCACCCGCAAGGTGTGCAGGAAGTGTCTGACCTCGCTCATGTTCCACGCGACGAGCAAGAGCAGCGCCGCCAGCGACGCCATGGGCAGGTACGAGACGAGCGGCGCGAGCAGGAGCACGGATACCAGGATGAAGATGGCGTGGGTGATTGCCGCGATAGGAGACTTGGCGCCGGAGCGGATGTTGGTCGCCGTGCGCGCGATGGCCCCGGTAGCGGCGAAGCCGCCGAAGAAGGGCGCGGCGATGTTCCCCACCCCCTGCGCGATCAGCTCCGCGTTGGGGTCGTGCTTGGTGCTGGCCATGCCGTCGGCCACGGTCGCCGACAGCAACGACTCGATGGCCCCGAGCATGGCAATGGCGAACGCCGAGGGCAGCAACGCGCGGATTGTGGAGAAGCTGAGACCGAGCGGAGTGCCGTCGGCACCGGCAAGCAACCAGGGCAGGACCGGCAACGGGGGTGCTTGTGGGATGCCGTGGCGCAATTCGCCGTCGACGAGATAAGTGAAGCGGCTGCCGATGGTCGCAACCTCGAAGCCCGGCATGAGCCTGCCGAGCGCCACCGCGATCACCGTGGCCAGGGTGAGTGCGACAAGCGGCGCTGGCACTTTCGTGGTGAGCTTCGGCCAAAGCAGTAGCGCCGCGAGCGTGAACGCGCCAATCGCGAATTCTCCCCAGCGCGCGGTCGCCGCGGCCCCGGCGAGCGCCTCGACGCGCTCGAGGTAGTGCTCGGGCATGTGCTCGACAGTGAGGCCGAAGAAGTCCTTCACCTGCAGCGTCGCGATGACGACGGCGATGCCTCCCGTGAACCCGGTGGTGACCGGATAGGGCACGTATTGCAGTAGCTGGCCCAAACGCAGGAGGCCGAGGACCACGAGGATGACGCCGGCCATGAGCGAGGCCACGCACAGCCCGGCGATGCCGAACTTGATCGTGATCGGTACCAGGATGACGACAAAGGCCGCGGTCGGGCCCGACACCTGAGTCTTCGAGCCGCCCAGGAGGGCAATCAGGCCGCCGCCGATGATCGCGGTGTACAACCCGTGTTGCGGGGGCACGCCGGACGCGATGGCCAGCGCCATCGCCAAGGGCAGCGCCACCACGCCAACGACGAGACCCGCCATGAGGTCGGCGCGCAACTCCGCCTTCCCGTAGCCCTTGGCGAAAGCGCGGCGCAGGGCCGCCGCCGGCCGGATCTCGAGCCTTGGCAGGGGTACTTCGAAGCGCTTGCGTTTGGAGTCCATGGTCGACGGACGAAGCACCACCCGTGCCAGCAGATCACGGGCGATCACCGGGAACCTCGACCCCGTAGGCGGCGAGCTTGGCGTAAAGGGTGCGCAAGCCGATGCCGAGCTGACGAGCGGCGTCCTTGCGCGTCCCGGCGCGCTCGAGGGTCGCCAGGATCAAGCGGCGCTCCACGTCCTCGAGGCGGGCTGGCAGGGTCACCTCGACGCGAGCGGGCGCGATCGTCGCCGGCTCGCCGACTACAGGGTCCAGCGGCGGGCTCGGCTGCCAGGTGGGGCCACCGATTGCCTCATCGAAGAGCCGCAGCTCGAGGAGATCGCGCTCCGCCAGCATGGCGGCGCTCTCCATGAGGTTCTTGAGCTCGCGCACGTTGCCGGGCCAGTCGTATTGCATCAGGCGACGCATCGCATCTGCGGTCACGCCGCGCACGCGCTCCCCATGGCGCAAGTTGAAGTCAGCGATGAACGCCTCCGCCAGCGCAGGGATGTCCTCGCGCCGCTCGCGCAGCGAAGGCATGTGGATGGTGACGACCCTGAGGCGGTAGTAGAGATCCTCGCGGAAGCGCCCGGCGCCAATTGCAACGCGCAAGTCACGGTTGGTGGCGGCCACGACGTTGACGTCGATCTTGACCTTGCCGGTGCCACCGACCCGGCGGAACTCCGAACGCTCAATCACGCGCAGGAGCTTGGCCTGCGTAGCAGGGTCCATTTCGCCCACCTCGTCGAGGAAGAGCGTGCCGCCGTCCGCCAACTCGAAGAGCCCGCGTTTCTGGGCATGGGCGCCCGTGAACGCGCCGCGCTCGTGGCCGAACAGCTCGTTCTCGAGCAGCTCGCGCGTCAGCGTCGCGCAGTTGACCGGGACGAAGGGCCGATCTTTGCGGGGGCCGGCAGCATGGAGCGCGCGGGCGGCCAGCTCCTTGCCGGTGCCGCTCTCGCCGTCCACCAGCACGGTGGTCCGAAAGCGGGCGACGCGCTGGATCACCGAGAAGACCTGCCGGATCGCAGGCGAAGCTCCCGTGAGACCGGCGAGGCCCATGAGGGCGTCGGGAGCAACGGCAGCCGCGCGCATCGGCTGATCGATGGCGTCGTGCAGGCGCGACAGGAGGACCTTGATGTCGATGCCGGCGCTGAGCACGTCCCAGGCGCCCGCTCTCATGGCGTCGGCCACGTCGGTGACAGCCGCGCTCGGGCAGACGAGCACGGGGGCGACCTCGGGGTGCTGCGCCCGAATCGTCCCGACCAGTCCGAGCGCGCGCGAGAACGAGGAACCGTCGACATACGCGGCCGCCACATGTTCCCGGGCGAGCACCTCGAGCACGTCAACGCCGGGCGGGGTGCGCACCACGCGGAAGCCGACGCTGCCGAGCGCATCTGCGATGCCCCCAAGGGCCCCGCCCTCGGCGCCGAGCAGGAGCACCGACTTGGCCTGTCCCCATTTCGTGGTTGGCACTCGGCGACGCTAGTGCCGATTCTGCATCTGGTGCAAGTTCAGCAGCAGGACTCAGGAGTTTACTGCAGAATCTGCACCGCTGATGAGCGAGCCGTGCGCCCGGCGGAGGGCAGGCGGGCACCGCGAACCGAGCTCCTCGACCGCGCGGGACAGAGCGTCAAAGACCCGCACAGATTCCGCGGGACGGCCGTAGGGCGCCACCGCGTGGACGGCGCCGAGTGGGGAGCTGAGCGCAGCCTTGTTCCCGTCGAGCGCCGCGGCGATGAGTGACGCAATCTCGCGTGCCGCGAGCTGCTCGCCGCGCCCCGAGCTGAAGCGAGGCACGGTCCAGACGAAGGCGCGCACACCCACGCGTTCGCCGAGCGAGAGCCATCGCTGCAATCCGGTGGCCACGTCGCCAGGGAAGGCGCGCAGCCCGAGCGGGTCATGGAGATGGCCGGTGAGGGCGTCGAAGCCGAGCGCTACCGCCACGGCCTGGCTGAAGGACGCCGGCTCGAGCAGCACGGAGACGGGCTCGGCGACGTCGATCACGAACACCACGGCGTCGACGTGAAGGCCCGCCGAAAGGCGAGAGGCCTGGTCGCCTTGGAGCAGGGCATAGGGGACGATGACGGTTGCGTCGGTGTGACTGCCCCTGCGCGCAGGCGAAGGGCGCGCACTCATGCCGTCCCAGCAGATCACCTCGGGGCTCGTCGGAGCGTCCCCGCGCTCGTCCCACCATGGGATCCCCTGTGCGCTGCGCGCGGCGTTGGAGAACAGCAGCGACGAACGCAGGCGCGCGAGGACCGGCGCGGCCTCGGGCAGTCGGAGCGACCGCAGCGGAAGGCGGCAGCCGAGGAACGGCGTGCCGCATCGCAGCGAACCGTCGCCCGATGCAAACCACGTCGGACCGTCGCTCATCAGTGACGACGTACCGCCGCGCTCGCTCGAGGATGACCAGGATGCTGCGAGGCGTGCATCCCACCCCCCGCCGACGAAAGCGACGGTGCGCGGCGCCCTCCCTCGGGCATTGAACAGACTCACGGTCCCCGAGGCCGCACAGCCGGCGTCGGGAGCACGCTCGAGCAATGACGGGAACGCAATGCCAAGCGTCTCCTCGACGATGGCGGTCGGACCCGAGTACCACCCGGACGACCAGAGCTCGAGGTCGTCAACGGCAAGGCACACGAAACGCTCTCCGCGAGAGCGACCACCCTCGGTGACCAGGCAGCGCGCCACCTCTGTGCCGGCGGGGGCAGACAGCACGTCGTCGTCGAGCTCCACGAGCCGAAGCAAGGTCGCCACCAGCGACGGGACTTCGGTGACCACCACCGTCGGGATGGCTCTGCCAAGCGCCCGCGTGCGCAGGGGCAGCACCCAAAGCTCGCGCCCCGTGCTCGCTCCGGCGAGCGCGCGGCGGAAGCGCTTGTCGACCCACGCTGCGCTCATCCAGCGATGCAGGGGTCCCGCATCGGCCGCGTTCGAGGAGGTGACGAAGCGCGTCGGCTCGACGTCGATGCGGGGCTCTGGTGGGACCAGTAGCAGGTCGCTATCCGGGTACGCCGACTTGGAGAGCGGGATGAGCGCGCCGGAGCGACGTAGCGACGCCAGCACGTCGGCTTGGCTCGCGACGGTCACGATGCGAAGGCTTCCCGCGCCAAGGTGCACGCGCGCGCGCTCCGCCCATGTGGCCACGGAGATCGTTTCTGGGGCGCCGTCGGACATGAAAGCAACCTCTTGCGTGGGCGACTGGCGCACCGCAGTCGGGCAGGCGCGTTCGCGCGCGCAGCACCGCGTTACGCAAGTCCTGTGCCGACCTGGCAGGAGAATGTGGTGGTGCGCTTCGCGGGGAAGCGCGAGGCGGGCTCAGGAGTGTTCGTCCGGTGCACGGCAACTTCGGCGCGTTGCGGCTCGACGGAATCGACTTTTAGCGGCGCATGCGCCGCCTGCTTGCCTGCGCCTGGCGTGAGGATCTTCGAACGTCGCTGAGCTCCATGCCCCTGCTCTTGCCCGTAACCCGTGCAACGTCGCCATGCGCGGGCGGAGAGCTCGAAGTCGGGCGCGAGCGCAGCGAAGCGGAGTTGGGTGGGGGCCCCGCGTCGGGCTGTGCCCGCGTGCGCCGCACGGCCGCCCTTCGGCGAGCGAGCGAAGCTCGCGGCCCTGGCGGCTGCGGGGGAGGGTCTGCATCAGACCCTCCAACAAGTCAGCGCACGAGATCGAGGAGCTTCTTCTTGCGGGCGCGCATGACGCCGGGGAGTCCGAGCGCAGCGACGAGCTGACCGAGCTGTGCCTTGGCCAGCCGCTCAGCCATGTCCTTGAGCAGCGGGTCGGCCGGCAGCCACCACGGGTCGGGGGCGTGGCCGCGGTCGACGAAGATGGTGCGTGGGCGCGTGAAGGTGTGCAGCGCGTGCTCGCTGTTGGCGACTCCGTAGCCGGTGTCTTTCACGCCGGTCCACGGCGCGAACGGCATCGCGCCCGTGAGCGCGTGGTTGTTGATGAAAATGGTGCCTGCCTGCAGGCGGCGCGCGAGCTGCTCGGCGCGCTCGAGGTCGGTGGTCCAAATGGACGCGTTCAGGCCGTAGCGCGAATCGTTGGCGAGCGTGATCGCCTGCTCGACGTCCTTGACGCGCACCACCGCGATGACCGGGCCGAAGGTCTCCTCCGCGACAACGCGCATGTCCTGCGTGCAGCGATCGAGGATGGTGGCCTCGTGCCAGCAGCCGATGCCGGTCTTCTTGCCGCCGGTGACCACCTTGGCGCCCTTGGCGACGGCGTCGGCGATGTGCGCCTCGACGATGCCGAGCTGCATCGGGTTCGATAGCGGGCCGATGGACGCGCCCTCGACGTCGCCCGGCTTGCTCGGCACCTTGAGGCGCGACGCGGCGCGCCCGAGCGCCTCGACGAAGCGATCTGCGATCTCGTCGACGACGTAGACGCGCTCCACCGAGCCGCAGTCTTGGCCGCTGTTGTGAATGCCCCAGTTGAGGATGCCGAGCACGGTGCGCTCGAGCTCGCAGTCGGCGAGCACGATGGCCGGGTCCTTACCGCCGAGCTCGACGCTGCACGGGATCATCTGCTCGGCGCATGCCTTGAGCACCGCGCGGCCGCCCACGGGAGAGCCGGTGAAGGAGAGCGCGTCGATGCCCGACGTGATCAAGGCAGCGCCGACGTCGCGCGCGCCTTGCACCACCTGCACCACATCCTTCGGCAGCACCTCCGACAGCAGCTGCGCGAACAGCGCGCCGGTGCGCGGGCAGTACTCGGAGGGCTTGAGCACGACGGCGTTGCCGGTGAGCAGGGCCGGCAGGCTCGGCTTGAAGTAGACGCCGAGCGGGTAGTTCCAGGGCGCGATGATGCCGATGACGCCGCGCGGGATCAGCTCGGTGCTGGCGCTCTTGCCCGGCATGGCGATGGGGTTGATGGGCAGCCGCTTCGGCCGCAGCTGCGGCCGCGCCACCTTGATCCAGCCGGAGACGTAGTCGAGCGGCCCGATGGCCTCGTGCAACTGCGCGTGCGCGGGTTGCTTGCCGGCCTCGTCGCGGATGAGCGCGCCGAGCTGCTCGCGCCGCTCGAGCAGCAAGCGGCACGCCTTCTTCATCAGCGCGGCGCGCCCCTCGAAGCCGAGCGCCTCCCAGGCGGGCTGCGCGGCGCGCGCGCGCGCGACGACACCCGCGATGTCGGCGAGCGGCGTGGTCTTCACCACGGGCAGCTCGTGCAAATCCACCGGCGACACGCCGCCGATCTCGGTCTCGCTCTTCATGGGGCCGGTCGTGATGCCAGTACTCATGTCCGTGCTCCGTCGTCGCCGCGCAGCAGACCCACTACACGCAAGAAGTTGCCGCCGAGGATCTTCTGGATGCGCTCGGCCCGCCAGCCCCGATCGAGCATGATCTGCACCAGCCGCGGCAGCTCGAGGCAGGTGGGCATGTCGCGCGGCGGGAAGATCAGGCCGTCCCAGTCGCTGCCGAGCGAGACGAAGTCGTCGCCGAACACGTCGACGACATGCGCCATGTGGTCGACGATGACCTTGGCCGGCTTCCCGCCCAAGAACGCCATCTGGTAGATGATGCCGATGGTGCCGCCGGTGTCGACGACGGCGCGGATCTGCTGGTCGGTGATGTTGCGCCAGTGCGGGTGGACCGCGTCGATGCCGGTGTGCGTGACGATCAGCGGCTGCGACCGATCGTGGACCTCGACCGCGCTCATGAAGCCGTCGCGCGAGATGTGCGCCAGGTCGACCAGGATGCGCTTGTCGTTCAAGCGCTTGAGGTAGTCCTTGCCGAACGTCGTCAGGCCCTCGCCCTTGTGCAGCGCCGGCGCGCTGGTGGTGCCGAGGCGCGAGTTGTACAGGTGCACCAGCGTCACGCGCAGCATCAGGTCGTGCTCGATCAAGTCGAGCGCCTCGAGGTCGCGGTCGAGCGCGTTGCCGCCCTGGATGCCCATGAAGGCGCCGTGCTTGCCGGCGCGCCGCGCCGCCCGGTACTCGGCCAGGTTACGGCACAGCGCGTAGTCCTCGTCGGCGCTCTCGAGGATGCGCTTGAGCCACGCCTGGTTCTCGACGAAGGCGCGCGCGCGCCCCTCGGCGGTGCGCAGTGGGTAGGTCGAGATCGACCACGTGCCGCCGGTGATGCACGCCTCGCGCGCGCGCGGCATGTCGATCTGCCCGAGGCCACGCGCGCCGAACGGCTCGCGGCCGTGGCGCTTGTGCATGTCGTAGCCGAGGATGCGCTGCCAGATGAAGGTCTCGATGTGCAGGTCGAGCACATCGCTGGCGAGGTAAATGTCGACGGCCTCGCGCGAGATGCCGAGCTGCTTGGCCCAGCCGGCGGGATCCTGGCTCTTGTCGGTGTACGCGAGCTTCATGGTCATCCGAGGAAGCAGTGGCCGAGGCCGCGGTAGGTGGGCGCCCGCTCGACGATGCGGTCGCCCCGCACGAGCAGGTACTCGGTGAAGTGCTCAGCCAGCTCGCCCGCCTTGGCGTGGCGGAAGAAGAACGGCTCGCCGGGCGCGACGTCGACGCCGCGCGGCAGCACCACCGGCGTCTGCACCTCGCCCGCGCCCTCGAAGCCGATGAGCGCGCCGCCGGCCGGCAACGCCGGTGTGGGCAGGCGGTCGACGCCCGCCTCGCCGGAGGCGACGTAGCCACCGCCGTGGCAGGCGACGATGCCCGGCGCGGGCCGGCGCACCACCTGCAGCGCGAAGTAGGCCGCGGGCTCGAGGTGCAGGTCGCGGTAGTAGGAGAAGAGCTGACTGTCGACGTAACCGGAACCCGCCGTCACCTCGGTGAGCGCGTCCTCGTCGCTGGCCCAGCGCAGGCTGCCGGTGCCGCCGCCGTTGACCACGCGCAGCTCGTGCCCGGCCGCGCGTAGCGCGCTCGCCGCCTGTGCGCGCGTGTGCGCCACCTTGTCCTTCGACAGCAGCTTCACCAGGCGCTTGGGCACGTTCATCACGGGCGTAAACGGGTTCTTGTCGGTCGAGCCCGCAATGTGGCCTTCGTAGGCCATGACGCCGTCGAACCTGAGGTGCGCGTGCGCGCGCACGCGCGCGGCGAACGCGACCACGTCGGCGGGCGTGTGCAGCGGGCTCCTGCGTCCGCCGAGGTGCAGGCCGGGCGCCGGCCGATAGGAGACGTCGAGCTCGGCGCAGATGCCCAGCTTGGTGTCCGCCCGCGCGGCGGCGGCGTCGAGCACGGCGAGCTGCACCTCGTCGTCGCACACCACCGCCACGGTCTTGCCCTGCGCGCACAGCCCCGCGAGCAGCTCGGCGTCCGATCGCTGCGCCGTCGGGTAGGCGAGCAGCAGGTCGTCGTGGCCCTCGGCGGCGAGGAAGGCGGTCTCGCTGGCGGTGTAGGTCATCAGCCCGCGCACCGTGCCCTGCCCGCCCTCGAGGATCAGGCGAATGAGGCGCGGGCAGCGCACCGACTTGGTGGCGAGGCGCAGCGTCTTCTTGTGGTCGCGCGCGATGGCATCGAGCGTGCGCGCATTCTGCTCGAGCGCGTCGAGGTCGACCAGCGCGCACGGCAGCGGCACGTCCTTGATGGCTCGGCGCAGGCGCTGCCAGCGGTCGTGCGGTGACTCCACGCAGCGGCATTCCCATCGAGGTCGCGCCCGGTCAACCGGCTGGGCGCGGACCGCCGTACCGTCGCGGCGGTCGCCCGCGCCGCTAGCAGACGGCGACGACCTCGAGCTCGCGGCGCTTGCCGCCGAGCAGCACCTCCACGACGTCGCCGGCGCGCTTCCCCATCAGCGCATCGCCGAGCGGTGAGCCGGGCGTTACGACGAGCAGCGTGCAGCCTGCGGCCGTGAGCTTCTTGCCGCCGCCGACCGGGGCGATGAAGTAGCGGGCCGCCTTGGCGTCGTCCGCATCCTCGACGTCGACGACGGCGAGGACGTCGATGCGGTCGCCGGGCGCGAACGCGCGCGGCTGCAGCGCGGCGAGGGCGGCGATGCTCTTGCGCAGCTCGGCGGCGCGCGCCGACTGCCCGGCCGCGAGGTAGCCGGCCTCGAGCGCGCGCGTGTCCTTGTCGTTCTCGGGGCGCATCTCCTCGTGCGCCGCCGCGGCGCGCGCGATGTCGGCGGCCTGCTGCATGGTGGCGAGCGCGCGCTCTTCGTCGGCGCGCAATTGCGCGAGCAGCGCGCGCTTGTCGATGGTCGGTCGCTTGGCCACGGCGACAACGGTAGCGCAGGCGCGCCACGCGATTCACGCTGGCTCGTACCAAGCGCCCTTGCCCTTGCCGCGCAGCACCAGCAGGCGCTTGTCGACCAACTTGCCGATGTTGGCCTTGACGGTCTCGCGGTTGGCCTCGAGCGCAGCGGTCGCCGCACGCACGGTCAGGCGCCCGTGCTCCCGGGCGAGCGCCAGCAGGCGCTCTTGCAGCTCCGGCATCGGGTCCATCAGTCGCTCTCGCTCGACGCGCGTGACCAGCACCTCTTGTTGCCGGCGGAGCGCGCGCAGGAAGAACACCAGCCACTCGCCGAGACGCCCGCGGTCGTGCTGCGCATGTCGGAGCGCCAGGTAGTAGCCCTCCTTGTTCTCCTCGATGACGCGCTCGAGCGACGAATAGGGCACGTAGAGATAGCCGGCGCGCAGCAGCAACAACGTCGTCAAGATGCGTGAGAGGCGGCCGTTGCCGTCCTGGAACGGGTGGATGGCGAGGAAGCGCAACACGAAGACGCCGATGACGAGCAGCGGATGGTCGCGGCCGTCGGCGAGCGCCGCTGCGGTCGTCGACGTCAGCGCCTGCATCCGCCGCGGGGTCGAAAACGGCGTGGCGGTGCGAAACACCACGCCGATCGGCGTACCGTCGGGCCCGAACGCCTGGACGTCGTTCGGCAGCTTCTTGTACTCGCCGCGGTGGCGCCGGTCCTTGCTCGCGAACTGCAAGAGCACCTGGTGGAGGTGCTTGATCAGGTTCTCGGTCAGCGGCATCTCGGTGTAGCTGTCGAACACCAGCTCCATGGCGCGCGCGTAGCCGGCGACCTCCTCCTCGTCGCGCGAGCGGAACGAGCGCACGTCGAGGCCGCGCAACAGCCTGCCTACCTCGACGTCGCTCAGGGTCGCGCCTTCGATGCGCGTCGAGGACCCGACCGACTCGATGGTGGCGACCTTCTTGAGGGCGCCGAGCCGCTCGGGCGCGAGCGTGCCGAGCGCCGACCAACGGCCCTTCAGCTCGTCGACCTTGGCGATCAGGCCGAGCAGCTCGCGGGTGACCACGAGCGCCTCCAGATCGTCGAGGTCGGCATCCAGAATGCTACCCATAAGTACCCATAACACTTTATGGGTGCTTCTGGGTACCTTTTCGGAGGCTCAGTGCTGGCCGCCGAGCTACTCGGTCAGGCTCAAGACCCGATCGAGCTGGCGCAGGTACTCGCTCGAGGTGAGCAGCGCCTCCAGGCTGCGCGACAGCCGCACGCTCGAGGCCTGCCACTGCGACAGCGTGCCGTCGTTGAAGCGCTCGACGGCCCACGACAGCGTCTCCAGGTACGACGAGGGCTGCGCGTCGGCCGGGATCAGCGTGTTGCCGCTGCCGGGGCTCTCGCGATCGACGAGCACGCCCTGTCGGTTGATGATGCCCTCGATCCACGGCGGGCCCATCTGCAGGCCGCCGTTGGCCGAGACGTCGGCCTCGGTGTACTCGGCCGCACCGGTACCGCGGTCGCTGTCTTGCACCTGCACGTCGGTGGCAGCGAGCAGCGCCCGCTGCTCGGCGACACCCCAGCCGCTCTTGAGCACCAGCCGGCCAGGCCCCGGGCCCTTGGCGAGCTCGTCGGCCAGGCGCTGCAGGTCGCGCCAGATGGCCTCGCTGGCCGCGAAGGCCTGCACGTTGCCGTAGAGCACCACCTGCGCGCCCTGCTTGACGAGCGCGCGCAGGTTGTCGTCGGTGAAGGCGCGCTGGCGGCCGGCCTTCTCGTCGACCAGCCGGCCCGAGTACGAAATGACGGGCTGGTTTGGGTCGAGCCCGAGCGCCTGCTTGGCCGAGCGCTTGGCTACCGCCAGCTCGGCAGGCGTGGGCGCGTCGGCGTCGGCGCCCGGCGGCAGCAGGCCGCGGAACACCGAGGAGGACGCCACGCGGTTGTCGCCGTTGGTGATGGCGACCAGCGCGACCTTGGGATCGATCGGGTTGACCTCATCGACGTGCACGGCCGAGACGCCGGAGGCACCGTGGGCGTTTCGCACGCCGCCGCTCGAGACGTCGGCGGCGCCGATGCGCCAGAACGAGGCGCGCAGCTCGTCGTGGATGCGCCAGCGCGCGAGCAGGCCGTCGGCCTGCTGCACGCCGTCGAACACGCCGCGGTTCTTGTAGGTGTGGGTCACCATCCAGGTGGCCGCGTGCTTGAGCGTCGGGTCGCGCTTCTCGATCTCTTTCAAGAAGGGCACCACGGGCGCCGCCTGGCCGTCGTTGGCGATGATCGCCGGCGGCTTGTAGCTGGCGCCGCGCGTCTGCTGCTCCTTGGCCTCGAGCGTCCGCATCAGCTCGGCCGAGGCGCGCGAGAAGAACTCGGTGAAGTCCTCCCAACAGCTCTGGCCGTCGCGGTTGTAGCCGTAGCAGACCTTGGTGTGGCGGTGGTCGGCGTCCTTGAGAAGCCAGGCCTCGACGCCCTCGGGCGTGGTGCCCTTCCACGCCTCGGCCTTCACCATGCGACCGTCGACCATCACCTCGAAGACGTGCTCCGGCGCGGGGCCGAGCTGCACCGGCGTGGGCAGCTTGCCGTAGTCGATGTCCTGCCCTTGCGCGGTCTTGGCGTAGAAGGGCTCGATGGTGACGACGCGCGCCTCCTTGCCGACGAGCTGCTTCATGGCGGCGGCGTGGTACTGCTGCACGCGGCCGAGGCCGCCGGCGGCGAACCACCCCTCGGCGGCGACGGTGTAGACGGCGCTGCCGGCGAGCCGCGGCGCGTACTGCTTGACCCAATCATCGGCGGGGCGGCCGCTCAGCATCAACAGCGTGGTGTCGACGAGCGGGAAGTGCCGCAACTGCGGGTCGCTCGCGAGCGCGTCCGACAGCAGCGACTGCTCGCGCTTGTCGAGCAAGGCCACCGCCTTCAGGAACGGCCAGCGCGCTTCCACCGGGTAGCGCGGCCAGGTCTCGCTGGCGCGCGCGCAGCGCAAGAGCAGGCTCTGCAAACGCACGCGCGCCTGCGGCGCGTCCTTGGCGACGTCCTTGAGCGCCGCGGTCAGGGCGCCCTGCAGCGCGCCGACGTCGCCGAGCTGGAAGGCGGCCTCCTCCTTGGTGACCGCGAGCGCGTAGGGCGCGGCGCGATCGCCGGTCTCGGCGAGCACGCCCATCTCGACCAATCGAGCAAACAGCGCGCTGACGTCGTGACCGGCAAGCCCGTGGCGCTGCAGCTCCTTGCGCGCCGCGGCTTCGAGCACGGCGAAGGGCGCTTCGGGCGTGCGTGCGAACACGCGAATGACGGCGCTGCCGGCCAGGCTGGCGCGCGCCCACTCGGCGGACGCCTCGCCGACGCCGTGCAGCAGCCGCGCGCCGCCCTTGGTCTCGAGCGCGCGCTGGAGCTGGTGCGCGCGCAGCGCGGGGTTCTTGGCCGGCCCGACCGGCGCATGCAGCGTGCCGCCCGCCGACGGCACCGGCGCCTCGAGCTGGACCCCGCCGACCTGCGTGGGGTCGCCGCCGCCCTCGACGTTGCCGGTGCGATGAACCGTGCCCGTGCCGCCGACGTTGCCCTGCTCGCCCTCGAGGCGACGGCGGCGGACGGAGTGGCGGTCGATGACTGGCACGCGCCCATGATCGCCGCGCTCGGGTCGGTTGGCCAGTGCAGCTGCACATTTGCCGGGCTGCGGCCGGCAGGGACCGCCGTCCACCGGGTCGGCGCCCGGATCGGGGTAGGGTTGCGCGATGCGCCAGCTCATCGACGGCATCCATCGCTTCCAGTCGGGCGTGTTCGGACCGCAGCGCGAGCTGTTCAAGCGCCTGGTCGACGGGCAGGCGCCCGACGCGCTGTTCATCACCTGCTCGGACTCGCGCATCGCGCCCAACCTGATCACGCAGACCAACCCGGGCGACCTGTTCATCGTGCGCAATGCCGGCAACCTGATCCCACCCTGGGGCCAGGAGAGCGGCGCTGCCGCCACCATCGAGTACGCGCTCGAGTGCCTCGACGTCAGCGACGTCATCGTCTGCGGCCACACGCACTGTGGCGCCATGTCGGCCATCCTCCACCCGGAGAAGGTGGCGAAGCTGCCCGCCATGAAGCAGTGGCTCACGTATGCCGAGGGCACGCGCCGCGTGCTCGCCAAGCACTACCCCGGCCTCGACGCCGACGCGCTGCAGGACGTCTGCGTCGAGGAGAACGTCATGTGTCAGATCGAGAACCTGCGCACGCACCCGTCGGTGATGGCCAAGCTGGCCGCGCGCGAGCTGACACTGCACGCCTGGGTCTACGACATCGAGACCGGCGCCGTGCACGCCTTCTCCGACGAGCGCGGGCAGTTCGTGCCGGTCGCGGAGGCGGGGCACGGCGTCGCCGAGCAGCGCGCGCGGCTGCGCGGCAAGGACATCTGACGCGCGCAGAGCGGCGCCCGCTGCCAGGCAGACCTGCCAGGGAGGTTGCCTCGCGGGCGCCTGGTCGCGCGCGCTGCCGCGGACGGGCGCGCCACGCCGCGACGTCGGCGCTGGCACGGCGCCCGCTACAGGTCGCGCCACCAGGAGGTCACCATGAGCTTCACCCGCACCGCGGTCGCGCCAGCGCGCGCACGCACCAGCCTGCGTCCCTACCTCGACCGCCTCGACACCATCACCGCCGACCTGGCGGGCGCGCGCCGCGCCGCGCTCGATCAGCCGGCGCTGGTGGTGGTCGCGAGCTGGCGCGACGAGCGCTCGCGCGATCGCGTCGGCTGCTGGCTGCGCACCGCGCCGCCCGACGGCGGCCCGCTCGCGGTATCGCTCGGTGCGCACCTCGAGTGCGACGTCGGGCCGGTGCTCGGCGCCTCGCTGCGCCACGCGCTCCTGCTGCTCGACCAGGAGCGGCGCCCCGGCTGCGTCGACGTCGTCGACCTGCGCACCGAGGAGGGGCTGCGACAGGACGGCGAGCACGGCCTGCGCCGCGTGCTCGCCGAGGGCGCGGTGCGCTTCGGCGCCGGCACCGCCGACGTGCTCGCGATCCCGCTCGCCGCCGGCGAGCGGGTGGACGCCGGCGTCGAGCGCGCGCGCGCCGTGCTCGACCTCGCCGTGCTGCCGCTGGCACCGCAGCCCGAGGTCCAGGTTGCCTCGTGGGATCGCTCGGTGTGCGCGCCGGTGCCGGCGCCGATGCGCGCCTGGCGGGACGGTGCGACCCACCTCGGCGTCGCGCTCGACGGCGGGGCGCGTGACGCCTGCCGCGTGGCGGTCGGCGAGCACGCGCTGTCAGAGGGCGTGCTGCTCGGACGGCTCGAGCGCTGCGTCGGCGGCGGCGTCGACTCGCGCATTTCGCGCGTGCACGTTTGGGTGGCAGCGCGCGGCGACGGGCTCTTGGTGGCCGACGTCGGCTCCACCAACGGCACCGCCGTGCAGGACGGCGCGCGCCGGGTGGTCTTGACCAGGGGACGACGCGCCGTGGAATGCGGGCGACATGCCACCATCGTGCTCGCGGGCATCGCGGTGCGTCTGCTCGTCGAGCGCGACGCCTGATCCGTGCGCGCAATTGCGCGCCGTCGACCGCGGATCTCCCTCTGAGGGCGAAACGAGCGCGTTAGCATCGCGTCCGGGGTGGGCGGCCCCGCAACCGAAGGGGACACGATGACGAAGGCCAGAGACGCAAGACGCCGGCGCGGCTCGCTGACCGATCAGGAGAGCACCGCGGGGGCTCGACCCCGCCGGCACATGGAGGTGATGGCGCCGCCTGCCCCCATGACCGAGGCGGTGCGCGCGGCGCTGCACCTGCGCGTCCACCACGAGCACGGCGGCACCGACGACCACGAGCTGAGCCCGTGGCGCGCCTACACCTTCGGTCGCACCACCAGCGCGGACTTGTTGGTCGACAGTGACCGCACCTCGCGCATGCACGGCACGCTCTTGTTCCACGACGGCTGGGTGGTGGTGGACGCCAACAGCGCCAACGGCACCTTCGTCGGGCGCGCCGACCACCTGGCGCGCTCGCTCGCCGACGACGTGCTGTTCGAGGCCGAGCGCATCGGCGGCGCGCGCCATCGCCTCGAGCCCGGCGACGCCGTGCTCGCGGGCTCGCGCCGCGCCTGGCTCGAGGTGCTGGCAGCGCCGGCGCGCGTGCGCGAGCCGGAGGGCGACACCGACGACACCGGCCGCTCCGACGCCGCCCGCGCGTTGGCACAGGCCCTCGAGAGCGCCGCGCGGCACCGTCGCACGGTGTTGCTGGTCGGCCCGTCGGGTGCCGGCAAGACGCACGCGGCGGAGCAGATCCACGCCGCGTCAGGCGCACGTGGCCGCTTCGTCGCCGTCAACTGCGCGGGCCTGCCGGCCGACCCGGCGCAGCTTCGCTCCGCGCTGTTCGGCCACGCCAAGGGCGCCTTCACGGGAGCGGAGCACGCGCTCACCGGCCTGGTGTACGCGGCGCAGGACGGCACGCTGTTCCTCGACGAGGTTGAGAGCCTGAACCCGGCGGCGCAGGGCTTCCTGCTCGACGTCATCGAGCGGCGCGCCGCGCTCTTGCCGCTCGGCGCTCCGCCTGACGCGCAGCGCGCGCCGCCCGAGCTGCGCATCATCGCGGCCAGCAAGGCACGGCTGGCGGCGAGCGCGCTGCGGCCCGACCTGCAGTTTCGCCTCGGCGTCGGCGACATCGTGCCGGTGCCCTCGTTGGTGGACCGGCGCGCCGACATCCCGGGCCTGGCGCGCGCCTTCCTGGCCGAGGCGACGCGCGCCAGCAGCCGGCGCGTGCGCTTCTCGCCCGAGGCGATCGCCGCGCTCAAGGACGCGCGCTGGCTCGGCGAGCTGCGCCAGTTGCGCGGCGTGGTCGAGGCGTGCGCGCACGCCGCGTGCGACCAGGCCGATAGTACCGCCGTGCAGGTCGTCATCACCGACGAGCACCTGCGTGCGCGCCTCGCGCTCGAGCAGGCGATGTACGGCACCGAGCGCTCGAGCGACTGGGACGACCAGCCAACGAGGCACGATCTGCGGCAGCGGCCGAGCCTGGTCGACGTCGCGGCGACGGCGTCCGTCAACCCGCACCGCCTGACCGCCGCCCAGGTGCGCGAGGCGCTGACGGCCGAGAGCGGCAACATCGAGCGCGCCGCCCTGCGGCTCGGCATCGCGCGGCGCACCTTGATGGGGAAGATGGACCGGCTCGGGGTCGAGCGCCCAGGACGGCGACGGCGCTGAGGGCACCTCGTGCTGCTGCCCGCCGCGGTGTCCGTGCTCGGCGATGACCACCGCGTCCCCTTGCAGCGTGTGCCACCTCGCAGCGAGCCGTCAGGGGCGCTATCGCTCTCGCGCGGCTGCTATCCGCCGCCACGGGAGGGGGACGCCATGACCAAGCGCACCATCGTCATCGTCGGGGGAGCGTTGTCGGGCCCCACGGCCGCCGCGCGCGCCCGCGAGGTGGACGAGCACGCCCGCATCCTGCTCATCGAGCGCAACGCTCACGTCAGCTACGCCGTCGGCGGGCTCGCGTACCACCTGTCGGGCGAGGTGAAGGCCCTCGCCGATCTCGACAGCCAGCGCTCGGACTTCTTCGCGTCGGTCTACGGCGTCGAAGTGTGGACCGGCGCCGAGGCCACCGCCCTCGACGCACCGGCGCGCGTGCTGACCGTGCAGCGGGGAGGCGAGCGCACCACAGTGCCGTACGACGCGCTCGTGTTCGCGCTCGGCGCTGCCTCGCCGGTCCCCGACGTGCCCGGGCTCTCGGGAAAAAACGTCCGCACCTTTCGCACCCTCGCCGATCTCGCCGCGCTCAAGAAGGCGCTCGCGGGCTCCGGCAGGCGAGTGGCCGTGCTCGGCGGCGGCTCGATGGGCGTGGAGGCCGCCGACGGCCTGGTGCGCGCCAAGGCCAAGGTGACGCTCGTCGAGCGCCACCAGCGGCTGCTCCCGCAGCTCGGCACGCAGGTGGCACGCCACGCCGAGGCGGCGCTCGCGGCCAGGGCCCGCGTCATCCTCGGCGCCGAGGTGATTGGGGCGGAGAGCGCACGCGGCAAGGTGCGCCGACTGCATCTGTCCAACGGCACCAAGCTCGAGGTGGCCGCCGTGGTCATCGCCGCTGGCCTCTCGCCGCGCACCGAGCTGCTCGAGGCGGCGGGCGCCGTGCTCGCGCCCGACCGCACGGTGCTGGTGGACGCCCTGGCCCGCACCTCGCTGCCGCACGTCTGGGCATGCGGTGTCTGCGTCTCCGTGCCGTCGGCGGTGACAGGCCGACCGGTGTGGAGCGCACAGGGCGCGCTGGCGGACAAGACTGCACAGGTGGCGGGCGCCAACGCAGCGGGCGCACAGGTGCGCCTGGGCGCCGCGGCCGAGACCATGCTGGTGCGCGTGCTCGACACCGTGGTGGGGCGCACCGGGCTGTCGGCCGCGCAGGCGCGCGCGCACGTCGGCGTGGACGCCGAAGTCACCACCATTCACGCGCCCTCGCACGACCCGTGGTTCCCCGGCGCCGACGATGTGCTGGTCGAGCTGGTGTGGAACCGGCACAGCGGCCGGCTGTTGGGCGCCGAGTGCGCCGGCCGCTCGGGCGTCGACAAGCGCATCGACGTCGCCGCCGCCGCCATCGCGGGCGGACTGACGGTGGACCAGCTCGCTGAGGTGGACCTGGGCTACGCCCCGCCCTTCTCTGCCGCCAGAGATCCGATCAACGTCGCCGCCACCGTCGCCGCTGCGCACTGGCGGGAGTGGGTTCGCTCCATCGGCGCCGAGCAGTTGGCCAAGCTCGCACCCACCTTCCAGTTGGTGGACGTGCGCGGGTCGAAGCAGCACCGGGCGGGCACCATCGCCGGCGCGGTGCACCTGCCGCTCGAGGCGCTGCGCGAGCGCGTCGGTGAGCTCGACCGCAAGCGACCCACCGTCGCCTTCTGCGACAGCGGGCGCCGCGGCTACCTCGCCGCGCGGCTCTTGCAGCAGCGCGGGCTGACGGACGTGCGCTATCTCGGCGGCGGCCTCGCGTCCTGGCAGCTCGTCGGCCAGCCGCTGGTGCGCGAGCGGGCCCGATGAGCGACCGCGGACGGGAGTGGGCGCCGCCTGCTCCCGCCGACGCCGCCCGCCATCACCCTCGCGCCGCCTTCGCCGCCGGCGAGCGGCACCACCACGTCGCCAACACCGCCTATCCCATCGCGCACCGGCAGACGCTCTCGCCCTACCGCTGTGCGCGCGACGCGCACGCCGAGCAGGTGCAGGCCGCGTTCGAGGGCGTCGACCACCTCTGCCTGTACGCGCACGTGCCCTTCTGCGAGGCCCGCTGCGCCTACTGCGAGTACACGGTGCTCGAGCGCGAGCAGCTCGCCCAGTCCGGCCGCTACATGGCGCTGCTCCGCCGCGAGCTCGACCTCTGGCGGGAGCGGCTCGACACCCGCCGCCGCACGCTGCACGGCTTCGACATCGGCGGCGGTACCCCGTCGCTGGTGGCGGCCGAGGACATCGCGGCGCTGGTGGAGCAGGCGAAGGCCAGCTTCGCCTTCGCGCCCGGCGTCGACATCAGCATCGAGACCACGCCGAAGGTGGCGGCTGCCGAGCCGGCGAAGCTCGCGGCCTATCTTCGCGCCGGCATCCGGCGCATCAGCCTCGGCATCCAGGTGACGCAGGCATCGCTCCTGTCCGTGCTCGCGCGCGCCGCGCAGGGCGCACACCTCCACCAGCGCGCCGTGGACAACATTCGCGCCGCGGGCCTTCGGAAATTGAACGTCGACCTGATGTACGGCTTCGCCGGCCAGTCGCTCGAGGACTGGCGCGCCACGGTGGAGCACGCGCTGGCACTGGCCCCCGAGTACGTGACGCTCTACCGCATGCGCTACAAGCTGACGCGGCTCTCGCACCACGCGGGCCGGGTGCGGCTCGGCGATGTGCGCGCGCAAGCGGCACTGGCGGGTGAGCTGCTCGAGGGCGCCGGCTACCTGGCGCGGCCGGGGAAGAACACCTTCTCGCGCCTCGAGGGCGACGTGGGCACCAGCGACTACCTGAGGCGCCGCGTCGTGGATGGCATGCCCTACCTCGGCGTCGGCTTGGGCGCACAGAGCTTCACCCACACCACCCTCTCGTACGGGGAGGGAGCAGCCGGCAAGGCGCTCGCCCCGTGGGTGCGCTCGGTGGAGGCGGGCATCCCCCCGCTGCAGGACCTCTACCACCTGCCGCTCGAGCACGCGGCGGCCAAGATGGTGGCCGTCAGCCTCTACTTCGGCGAGGTCGACCGCGCCGCGTTCCAAGCGAAGTTCCAGCGCCCTTTCGAGGACGTCTATCCGCGCGAGGTGGCCTTCGCGCTCGAGGAGGGACTGATGGAGGCGTCGCCCCGCGCCTTCTCGCTGACGCCGCACGGCGCGCGACACTTCAACGGCACCATCGCGCTCTTCTTCGCCCCGTCGGTGCAGGCCTGGCTGCTCACTGCGCCGAGCCTCGACGAGGCCCCGCCGCGCCAGCGGCGGGCCCCGCTGCCGCGCCAGGAGCCGGCCGTTGGTTGAGTGCGACTTCGCCAACATCTTGTTCGCCGGCCCGTGCAACCGGCGCTGCCCGTATTGCATCGGGCGGCTGCTCCCCGAGCGCGTCAACGTCTCCAACCTCGACGCCTTCCCGCTCGCTGGGCTTGACCCGTTCATCGCCGAGGTGAACCGCCGGGGCATCCGCCAGCTCGTCTTCACCGGCACCGTGACCGACCCCCAGCTCTATCGGCACGAGGCGCGGCTGTTGGCGTTGCTGCGCGAACGCGTGTCGACGGGGCCGCGGATCTCGCTGCACACCAACGGCGCGCTGGCGCTCGAGAAGCTCGACGTGTTCGACCAGTATGACCGGGCGTGCATCTCGTTCCCTTCGTTCGAGCCGAGCACCTACGAGAAGCACATGGGCTCGCGGCAGGTGCCGCCGCTGGCAGAGATCCTCCGCCGCGCCCGCATCCCGGTGAAGGTGAGTTGCGTGGTGAACGAGCACAACCTCCCCGAGCTGCCGGAGTTCCTCGAGCGCTGCCGCGCAATCGGCGTGCGGCGGCTCGTGCTGCGGCGGCTCTATGGTGAGACGCGTGCATGGGAGATCCCTTCGGTGCTCGAGCGGCGCGGCGAGTACCGAGGCAACCCGGTGTATGCGCTGGGGGAGATGGAGGTGACGTGGTGGGACTTCGCCGCCGCCCAAAGCACCAGCATCAACCTGTTCGCGGACGGCACCGTGGGGACCAGCTACCTGCTCGCCAGGACACCCGAGCTGTCGAACACGGCCGCCTGATTGGCGCGGCCCCGCGGATGCGGTGGGCGCCGCGGCAGCCAGCAGCGGCCAGCACCCCACGAATTCCCGCGGCACAAGCGGCCGCCAGCGGCCAGCCGACGCGGCCTGACGCGGGCACGCTTGTTGCGAAAACAGACGGCTCCGGAGGCTTCATGCGTGCTTTCAACGTCACCCCCTTCCTGC
Source organism: Deltaproteobacteria bacterium (assembly GCA_016177705.1). Lineage (GTDB taxonomy): Bacteria > Myxococcota > UBA727 > UBA727 > VGSZ01 > JACOUT01. The sequence goes on along the minus strand of JACOUT010000005.1, from coordinate 208,860 downwards.
TCCCGCTGGCGCTCGTCCCCTGCCTCGCGGCCACGGCCGCGCGCGCGCAGCCGGTGCCTCCCGTCGAGCAGTGCACCGTCACCTGCGAGCTGGGCGACACTTGTGTGCGCTGTCAGGCCAACGAAGACTGCGCCTACAAGTGCCTGACGCTGTGCGCGAGCGACCTCGAGTGCGACGCAGGCGAGGTGTGCGAGATCCTCGAGACCGCCTGTGCCGGCTGTCCCGTCGACGACCCGCTGTGCGATCCCACCGTCTGCGACGGCGTCGGCAAGTGCCTGCCGACTGGAGAGGATCCGCCGGCCGGCTGCGCCAGCGACGCCGATTGCGCCGGCGGCGAGGTGTGCATCACCGAGACCTGGGAGACCTGCACGGGCGGCGGCTGCGTCTGCCCCGACGACGGCGACGGCGATCCGTCGAACGATCCGCCCTGCGACTGCCCGCCGCCCGAGGAGCCCACCTGCACGTCGGAGACCGTCTCCTTCTGCGGGCCGCGCTGGCTCGACGGCTGCGCGGTGGACGCCGACTGCGGACCGGGCTTCACCTGCGAGGCCGTCGAGCTGTGCACCTGCACAGCGAGCAGCGACCCGTCGGTGCCTGAGCAGTGCAGCTGCGAGAGCTCGGGCGAGCTGACCTGCGTGCTCGAGCCCATCGTGTGCGAGGACGATGCGGACTGCCCGGACGGCCTCGTGTGCGTCGAGCAGCTCGGCGCGGTGCCGTGCGCGCTGCTCGAGGATGGCACCGTCGAGTGCGGCGATGGCACCAACGACACGGAGCGGCTGTGCGCTCCTGCCGGCTTCACCGAGCAGGGCGGCGTGGTGCGGGCCGAGAGCGGCACCGATCCGGCCGAGGGCGAGGGCGAGGACGGCGACCAGGACGACGATGGCGACGACGACCTGATCCGCATCGACTGCGCGCAGTCTGGCGCCGCTGGAGCGTTGCCGCTGGCCACGCTGGCGTTGGCGCTGGTCCGCCGACGCCGCGCGCGGCGGTAGCTCGCCGCGGTGGCTTGCTGCGGTCGTTCGCGGCGCCATCGTGCGTCGCGGGGAGTCGACAGGCGCGCGCCCGGTGCCATGCTCGGCGCGTGCGCCGCTTCACGCTGCTTGCTGTCGCTATCGTCAGCGCCTGCCCCGCGCCGCCGCCCGAACCGCCCGGCGACGAGGGCGAAGGAGAGGGCGAGGGCGAGCCGGTGCCGGACTCGACGGAGGAGCTGCCCTTCGCCACCTGGCCGTGCGATCGGCTGGACGCCTTCCCGCACGCGCTGACCTCGACGGTGACGCCGCTCTTGCTGCACTTCCGCCGCGCCGACGAGCGCGCCGAGGCGGAGCGCCTGCTCGGCTACCTCGAGGAGGGCTGGCGGCTCGAGATCGACGAGCTCGGCCTCGCCGAGCCGCTGCCCGACACCACGGACGACGGTGGGTATGGCTGTGGCGAGGACGAGCGCCTCGACGTCTTCTTGTGGGCCGGCCACGAGGAGTCGTTCGTCGACGTGGTGGCCGAGCGTGCCGCCACCGCCACCGAGGACTACGCCACCATGATGGTGGTCGACCCCTACGGCCCCTACGGCGGCGACGTGCTGCGCTGCACCGCGCTGCACGAGCTGCACCACATGAGCCAGGCGGCGCTCGATTGGTGGGACGCGGCCGTGGTCTACGAGATGTCCGCCACCTTCGTCGAGGACACGGTGGCCGGCTGCCACGACTCCTGGGAATTCGCGCTCGAGGAGATCCAAGAGTCACCGGAGCTGCCCATCGACCTCGACGACGGCTACGCCGGCTGGTTCATGTACGGCCAAGCGCTCTACCTGGTGTTCCTGCAGCAGGGGGTGTTCGACGGCGACAGCGCTTTCCTCGCGCAGATGTGGCAGGGCATGCCGTCACCGGCCGGCGAAGACCCCGACTATCAGGACGCGCTCGACGCGCTGCTGGCGCCCCACGGCATGAGCTTCCTCGACACGGTGCCGCGCTACGCGCGTTGGCGGTGGTACACCGGCGCGCGCGACGACGGCGCGCACTTCGCGCGCGGCGCGCTTTACCCCGAGGTCGAGGTCGGCTCGGTCGACGCGACCGGTCCCACCAGCATCGTCGTGCGACCGGCGCTGCTCGGCACCTCCTACCTCGCGGTGTCGGGCGAGGGCAGCGTCACGCTCGACGTCGAGGGCGTGCCCGCGGGCGCGCGCGTAGTGGTGCAGGCGCTCCCCGGCGACGCCGCGGACGGCGACGTGCTCACGCTGCCAGCGGCGGTGACGCTGCCGCGCACGTTGGCCGTCACGGCGCTGCCGGACGGCCCGACCGACGTCGACGCGCGCTCGACGGCGCCCTTGGCGCTGACCGTGCGCCTGACGCGCTGACGGCCTGCTGATCCGGCCGGGGAACCGCCGTCGCCGCTCGCTCGTTGCCAAGGGTCGATGGCCGACGTCCCCGCCCTACCTGTCACCGGCCCCACGCCGCGGCTGCGCGCACGCGTGCGCGCGCGGGTCATGCCGTGGCGCGTCATCTCCATCGGGCTGACGGCGCTCTCCGGCCTCGCTTGGCTGACGGTGCTGCGCCTCGACTGGAACCCTTCCCTCGCGCTCATCGCGGCCGCCGTCGCCACCTCCGGCACGCTCATCCCGCTGCGCGCGCGCTGGGCGCAGGCGCTGGTGCGGGCGGCGCTCTGGGGCTCGTTCGTCTGCGGCCTGGCGCTGAGCCTCGCAGGCCACGGCCGCTCCGAGATGGGTGCACTGCTCGCGCTGCCGTCGGGCGGCGCGCTGCTCCTGCTGTCACGCCTCGGCCGGCGCCTGCGCGGGCGGGAGCCGATGCTGTTCGTCGCCACCGTGCTCGCCATCGCCGACATCGGCGCACACTCCATGATCACGGTCTTCGCCCTGCGGGAGGTGGTGCGGGACCCCGACCTGCTGTTCTTCCCCGCCATCGCGGGCGCCAACCTCGTCGGCCTGCTGCTGCTGCGCTGGCTGCGCACGCCGTGGCCACACGTCGTGCTGAACGCGCTGGTGGTCATGGGCGCCTTGCTCGACGTCGCCGACGTCAAGGGCTTCGTCAACGTCGTGGTGGGCGGCTGCGCGCTCTTGCAGATGGCGGCGGCGTTCATGGCCGTGCGACCACCGCCGTCCCCCGCAACACGGCGCGTAGCGCTGCGCTGGCTGCGCGCGCTGCTCGTCTTGGGCATGTTGATCGCGCTGGCTGCCGGCGGCCTGACGGCGCTGCGATAGCGAGGCGGCAGGCATCGACCTGGTAGGCTCGACGGGTGCGTCGCGTCGCGCTGTTGTTCGCCCTCCTGCTTGTCGCTGCGCTCGCGGTGATCGCGAGTTGTCCTGGGCGCCCGGGCCGCGCCTGCAACGACGACGCGACGTGTGCGCCCCAGGTCTGCGTGCTCGGCGCTTGTGCGGACGCGCCGCCAAGCGAAGGTGAGGGTGAGGGTGAGGGTGAGGGTGAGGGTGAGGGTGAGGGTGAGGGTGAGGGTGAGGGTGAGGGTGAGGGCGAAGGCGAGGGTGAAGGTGAAGGTGAAGGTGAAGGTGAAGGTGAAGGCGAGGGCGAGGGTGAAGGCGAGGGCGAAGGTGAAGGCGAGCCCCTCTACAGCCACTGGGCCAAGAACGAGCCCAACAACGGCAGCGGCACCGAGCACTGCATGGCGGTGCGCCTGCGCAACAACACGCAGGAGATCGCGATCACCGAGTGGTTCGACGAGCAGTGCGACACCACCTACCCCTATGTGTGCGACGCGCTGATGGCGCCCTTCGGTTGCACGCTGCTTCCCACCGCGGTGCGCCCGCGAGTGTTCTGCTCAACCGTGCGCTCAGTGGTCGACGCACAGGCGAGCTGCGCCTCGGTGGGCGGGTCGCTGGTGCGCATCGTCGACGCGGCCGACGACGCGGAGCTCCACGACCTGGCGCGCGCCGACTTCGGTCAGCAAGCGTACTGGGCAGGCGGCAACGACGTCGACATCGAAGGCGAGTGGCGCTGGCGCGACGGCGTGCTCTTCCCCTCGCCCTACTCGAACTGGAGCCGCAACCAACCAGACACCGCAACGCCGGACGAGAGCTGCCTCGAGCTGCAGATCGCGTCCGGCTTCGGCGCCGACCCGCGCACCTGGAACGACGCGCCGTGCGGCAACGCCAAGGAGTACATCTGTGACGTGCCGGCGGGCACCTCGAGCACGCCCTCGTGCATGGTCGTCACGGGGGACGACGGGCGTCGGCGGGCCTTCTGTGTAAGCACCCACAGCCACGCCGATGCCGGCTCGGCGTGCGCTCAGCTTGGCGGCGCGCTCGTCGCCATCGATACGCCCGAGGCGCAGGCCGAGGTGCTCATGGTCATCGACTCGGTCTTGCCCACGCTCGACGACGTGTGGATCGGCGGCAGCGACCTCGATACCGAGGCGCTGTGGCGCTGGCCCGACGGCGCGCCCATCGACGACTTCCGCTGAGCTGACGCCCCGCGCTCACGCGAGCAGCACCGGTGACGACGATCAAACCTGTCGGGAGACCGGTGCGGCCGCGAGCACAATCTCGTCGTCGTCGCGCTCGGTGTCACGCAGCGAGCCGCGCACGTCGGCGCGCGGCTCCGGCAAACGATCGAGCGCGCCATCGCCGAGCGCGGCAGTCAGCTTTTCGATCATCGCCTCGGTGGCGCGACGAACGTCGGCGCGACTGCCGGCCGCGCGCTCGCGTTCCTCGAACAGCTCCTCGGCGATCAATAGCCCGGCGAGCAACGCCACCGCCTCGGGTGGCGAGGTCTTCATGGTGCGGCGCACCTCGTCGATGCGGCGGCCGACATGGGTGGCCAGGCCGCGCACAAAGGCCTCGTCGCGATCCGTCTTCACGGTGAAGCGGTGCCCCAGCAGGGTGACGTCGACTTTGCGCTTCACGTCGTTCGTTTCCCCGCTCGTCGAGACCAAACGGTACGAGCGCGGGCGAGGTCGTGTCAAACGGTTGACCGTCGGTTGGTCACATTTTCTTTTTCGTCCGCGGACACTCGATCGCGCTTGCGTTCGGGCGCCGTTTGTCCGGTACGGGCTGGTCAACGGCCGGGCGTGTCCTGCTACGGTCGGGACATGCTCGAGCCGATCAGCCTCGGCCAGGCCCGCACCCACTGCCCCGGTCTCGCGGCGGACGAACGCGGCGTCGTCATGGGGCGTCGCCTCGCGCTCTTCTTTCCTGACGTCGCGCGCGCCGTCGGCTTCTTCCGCTCCTACTCTCGCGAGGTGTCGCTCGACGAGATCCTGGCTACGCTCGAGATCAAGGAGGCGATCTCGGAGCGCGGCGGGCGCGAGCTGTGCGTCACCTTCGAGGTGGCCGGCAGCTACGCCGCTGATCGCGCCGCGCAGGCGGCGCGCATGCATAAGGGCCGCCCCTTCACCGGTACCGACGCGCACTACGTCCCCTACCGCGACCGACGTTCACCGCTCGGCTACGACCTCGGCGGCTCCGACGAGCTGGTGCCCGATCCCGGCGACCTTGTGCTCTACGGTGAGGCGGGCGCGGATCGTCGGAGCTTCGGCCGGGCCATTCGGCTCGTCGACCTCGTGCTCGGGCTGTCGCCGCGCCCGCTGTCGGCCGCGGAGAAGGACAAGGAGGCACACGCGCGCCTGGTGGTGCGCTGCGAGCAGGGCCTGGCCAAGCCGCTGTGTCGGTACCTGTGGGCGCGCCAGATCTCGGCGACAGTGACCAGCGCCGCCAGCGCAAAAAGGAGCCTGTTCACCGGCGCGCAGCGCGAGGTGCAGCTCGTCACCTGCGAGGGCATGCCGCGGCACGTCGCCACGCTGGTGTCGCGCACGCCCGGCATGCGCGTGTTCGTTCCGTACCAGCCGCACCTGCTGGTCGAGTGGGGCTTCCGTCACCCCATCGCGCTCGAGAGCGTGGGCCATGCGTTTGCCGACGACACCACCGTGCTCTTCTGGGGACCGCCCGAGAAGGTCGAGCAGCTCCACGTGGGCGACGAGGCGGTGGACGTACGTGACCTGGTCGACGTCACCGTGCGCGGCCGCGAGGGCGTGCTGGCGCCGCCTGAAGCGGCGCCGGCACAGACCATCGACTCGCTCGACGTCGAGCTGCGCCTGGCGCGGTTGCCGCGCGCGGCTGCGGCCACCACGGCGCTGCTCATCGAGGTCGAGCGGCTGCCGTGGTTTCGCAAGCTCGTCTACTTGCTGCCGGCCGCCATCCTGCGCACCTACGAGGCGGTCATCGCCGGTAACTACATCATCGTCATCAACCGGCGCGGCGTTCATGGCATCCCGTTCGGCCAACCGATGACCGAGAGCTACCCGCAGATCTTCCTGCCCGTCGGCATGGAGCTGTTGCCGCACGTCGACTACGACCTGTTGCGCGAGCACTTGCAGATCCGCCCCGAGCAGAACCTCTACTTCTTCCCCGAGGGCAAGCCGGCCTTCGCGGTCGCCAACGACCAACTGCGGCCGCTGTCGCGCGCGGTGGTGGCGCCCGAGCGCGCGCGCGCCAGCATCGTCGAGCTGCGCACGCGTGAGATCTCGGAGACGCTGCCGCTGCCCGAGGTGGCGCACAAGCGACAGGGCGCCTTCTCCTTGTGGCGCGGCGCCAAGGTCACGCCACCAGACGAGCGCGCGCTGCCGAGCCCGGCGACGCCCCCCGCGCGCGCGCTGCCGGCGGCCGAGGCAACGACCAGGAAGAACCCCGCCGCCGCCGCTGCGGTCACCATCGACGACGGCGACACCGCGCCGAGCGCAGCCGCGCAAGCCGCGAGCAAGCCGGGCGACGTGTTCGACGAGCCGACCGGCAAGCTCGAGGGCGAACCGTAGATGCCCAAGCACGCCGAGCTCCTGGCGCGCTTCTCGGCGGACTTCGGGGTGCCGTTCCTGCGCGGCGCGCGCTGTACCGTGTCCTCGCCGCTCGGCAACGACGGGCTGCTCGCCATCAGGAACGGCCTCTCCGTCGACACTGCCCTCGCCGACGCGTGCGAGCGCCAGATTGAGGAGGCGGCGCACCTGGCCGACCTGACGCCGGCGCCCTTCGACGAGGACGCCGGCACCCTGCTCTACGCCGTGCACGAGCTGTTCGCCTGCACGCACCCGCAGGCCAGCTCCTTCTACGCGCGCGCACACCTGTTCTGCCGCGCCGCAGCGCAGGAGGTGCTGGCGCTGCCGCACACGTTCGACGCCGGGCGACTGCTGACGCGCCACTTGGTGGTCGGGCGTGCCTTCGGCACCACGCGCACCGACGTGCACGTCAAATGGTGGACCGGCAACGCGTCGTTTTACGGCGCAGACGTCCCCAAGCGCCTGACCGCGTGGCCGGGCGTGCGCCGCGTCAACGTCGACCGCCGCAAGACCCCGATGTGGAAGCTCGCGCTCTCGGCCGGCGAGGAGGAGCTGCGAGTGGCCCGCGCTGCGCTGATGGTGGCGCTGCTCGATGTCTCGCCGATGACGAGGCTGTGGCTGCTCGGCGATCCGGCGCAGAAGGCGCTCGGCTTCTCGCTGGTGCTGCCCTACAAGCTCGGCGGCAAAAAAGTGTCGCCGCTCGACGCGCTCGAGGATCGTGCGCTGGCCCGAGCCGTCGTCGATCGACTGGTTGATGTCGGCGTCGAGGTCACCGGGCCGCCGCTCGCGCTCGCGCTCCTGTCGCTGGTGCGCGAAGACGGGCCGCCGCGCCTGGTGCGGCGCGCCGTCGAGCTGTGCACGCATCTGGCGTTGACGCTGTGCTTGATTCAGGCCGACGCGCCCGGGGCCGAGGAGACGAGCACGTTGCGCGAAGTGCTCGACGGCGACCTGGCCAAGATGAGCGAGCCGAGTCGTGTCTATTGGAGCACGGTGGCCGCGGCCTTCGCGCTCGACGGCACCTCACTGGCGTTGCCCACGCTCGCAGAGCTGCCGCCGCGCGCGGCGCCGCTGTGGGCCCGGCTGCGCGAGCGCCTGACCCACAAGCGGGTCAGCGCGGTTTCGGTGCCGCTCGAGCGTGAGCTGCGTCGGCGCCTACCGGCCGCCGGCGACACCGAGCGCGTGGGTCGCGCGCCGGGCTGACGAGCGTTCTCCCGCCCTGCGCCAATGGCCGCTCTTGCCGCCGCGTTTCTCCACCAAGCGCACCTGGTCGAGCACCATGCCGCGCTCGGCGGCCTTGGCCATGTCGTAGAGCACCAGACCGGCGACACTGCACGCCACCATCGCCTCCATCTCGACGCCGGTGCGTCCGACGGTCTTCGCCATGGCCTCGATGGCGATACCGGCAGCCACCGGCGTCAGCACAACCTGTACGTCGGTGAGCGGCAGCGGGTGGCACAAAGGAATCAGCTCGCCGGTGCGCTTGGCGGCGAGGATAGCGGCGACCTTGGCGGTCGCCATGGCTTCGCCCTTCTTCAGGGTGCCGCCGACGATGGCGTCCCGCGTCGCCTTCTTGCAGCGGAGCGTGGCCCGCGCCACCGCCACCCGCTCGGTCTCGGCCTTGTCCGACACGTCGACCATGTGGACACGACCCTGGTCGTCGACGTGGGTGAGCTTGGGTTTCGCCATGGGCTAGAGTCATGGCGCGGATGCGCATCTCCCTCAAGATCCTTCTGGTGGTGCTGCTGGTCGCCGTGGTGCCGGTCGCCGTCAGCGGCATCACCAGCGTCGTGCTGGCGCGAAACGCCGTGACCGTGGCCGCCTCCGACAAGCTCGAGGCCGAGGCGCGCCACCTCGCCGAGGTGGGCGAGACCACCATCATCGGCGGCCTGGAGGATCTGCGACAGGCGGCCAACCTCGGACTGCACGCGCTGTCGAACGACGAGATCGCGGGCGCCTTGTGGGTCATCTACCGAGGCGACGCCACCCGCGCGGCGGTCGCGCTCATCGACGGCGAGACCGGTGAGGCGGTGGTCGACCCCGTGTTTCAGGCCGAGGCGTCCGACGAGCCGGGCCTGGCAGGTCACGAGCCCTTCCCCGCGAGCGCGGTCGACGCGTTCGCGCAGCACGTGCCGCTCGCCGACGCGCTCGCGACCGGTAAGGCCGTGAGCGTCCCCTACGCCGACGCCGCACGTGGCGCGCCCCTGATCGCGCTGGCGGTGCGCGTCCCCGGCAAGCGTGACGCCGCGGGCAAGGAGCGCCCCTGGGTGGTCGCGGTCGAGGTGTCGCTGCGCGGGCTGAACCAGCGCTTCGAGGAGGCGGCCGACGAGCGCTTCAGCGCCGCGTTGGTCGACCTGGAAGGCCGCGCCGTGTGCCACACCACGCGCGCCACCGCGCTCGCGCGCGCGCCCGTCACCTCGGAGGGCGCGCTGCGCCTGGCCGACCCGCGCGCACCGAGCTCCGCCGCGATCGACGGCGGCAAGGACGCACGGACGCTGATCGCCTACGCGCGCGCCTCGCGCCTGGCGGCGCCCGACGGCAAGACCTGGGGTGTGGTGGTCGAGCGCGATCGCGCGGACGCGCTCGCCGACGTGCAGGCCTTGAGCCGCCGAACACTTTTCTGGGTCGCCACCGCGCTCATGCTCGCGCTCATCGCCGGTACCGTGCTGGCCCGCGGTATCGCGCGGCCCGTCGAGCGGCTGACCGCCATCGTGCGGCGCTTCGCCGGCGGCGGCCAGAAGGGTGACCTCGAGGCGCGCGCGCCCGACCTCGGCAGCGACGAGATCGGTGAGCTGGCCGGCGCCTTCAACAAGATGGCCGACGACATCGACGGCTACACCAGCCAACTGCGCTCGTTCAACGAGGAGCTGCAGAAGAAGGTCGATGACCGCACGCGCGAGCTGAAGGAAGCCCAGGGTCAGCTCATCCAGAGCCAGAAGATGGCGGCGGTGGGCGAGCTCGGCGCCGGCGTGGCGCACGAGATCAACAACCCGCTCGCCGGCGTGCTCGGCTCGGCGCAGCTCGCGCTCCTGCGCGCCGACAAGAGCGACACGCGCGTGCGCACGCACCTGCAGGACATCGAGCGGGAGGCCCTGCGCATCAAGGACATCGTCGACTCGCTGCTCAAGCTCTCGCAGGATCAGGCGGGCCAGGCGGCCGGCACCATCGACCTCAATCAGGTCGTCGATGGCGCGGTGGCATTGCTGGCGCGGCCCATCATCGCGCAGCGCATCTCGGTCAAGAAGGAGCTCGCGAGCGGCCTACCCAAGGTGCGCGGCAAGGTCTCCGAGCTGCAGCAGGCGGTGATGCAGCTTCTGACCAACGCCAAGGACGCCATGCCGGACGGCGGCACGTTGACGGTGCGCACCGAGGCGGTGGACGGGCGCCTGGTCAAGATCGTCGTCGACGACACCGGTCAGGGCATCCCCGAGCCGATGAAGGAGCGCATCTTCGAGCCCTTCTTCACGACGCGCGCGAGCAAGGGCAACAAGGGCATGGGGCTCGCCATCGTGCACCGCATCGTGGAGGAGCACGGCGGGCGCATCAGCGTCGAGAGCGCGCCCGGCAAGGGCGCGAGCTTCCGGCTGACCTTCCCGGCCACGCGGGAGACGCTGCACCTGGTGTGAGGCCACACCTGAGATCCCCGTCGGGTGCGACGGGGATCGTCGACTGGCTCGGTCGTTTCGCTACCAGCGACCGCGTCCGCCGCCGCCGCCACCGCCGTCGCGGTCGCGGTCGCTGCGATCGCGGTCACGACGCCCACGGCCGCGGTCAGCGCCGCCGTAGTCGCCGCCGAAGCCGCCACGGTCGCCGCCGCGATCGCCGCCACGGTCGCCGCCGAAGCCGCCGCCGCGGTCGCCGCCGAAGCCGCCGCCGCGGTCGCCGCGGTCGAAGGAGCGCGGCCCGCCCGGCCCACGCGGCGCCCGCTCGCGCGCCTCGTTCACCGTCAGCGGTCGTCCCTCGAGCAGCGCGCCGTTCATCGCCTGTGTCGCCTTGGCCGCGGCGTCGGGCGTCGCCATCTCGACGAAGCCGAAGCCGCGCGATCGTCCGGTGGCGCGGTCCATCACGACGCTGGCCGAGACCACGTCGCCGTGCGGCGCGAACGCGGCCCGCAGTTGCTCTTCAGTGAGGTTGTACGGAAGGTTTCCAACGTAGAGGCGGTTTCCCACGATTCCCTCGGACTCTTGTGCCTGCGTGCACCGACGTTTCGTTCTCCCCTGGCGAGCGGTGCGATCCCCGCCGGAGGCATCCACTACACCTACCGCGCCCAGAGTGGGCCTGGCCATCGGGTAGCCGAGGCGAGACATGGAGGCGACAGGGGCGTCGGTCCGACATCCCCCGACCGAGCGCACGGGCACGGCGCGCCCGTAGGTGAATCGGCTAGAGTCGCCTCGAGCATGGCCGCCGGCAAGAACCTGCTGCTCGTCGAGGACGAGCCCACGCTGCAACGCATCCTGGGCTCGGTGCTGGGTGACAGCGGTCATAGGGTCGACGGCGTGGCCACCGCCGAACAGGCGCTCGAGCACCTCGAGCGCGGCGGCGTCGACATGGTGCTGTGCGACAAGAACCTCCCCGCCATGAGCGGCATCGACCTGCTGGCGCAGTTGCGAACGCGCTGGCCGGAGATCGGCTTCGTCATGGTCACGGGCTACCCGAGCCGCGAGAGCGCGCTCGCGGTGCTGGCCAACGACGGCGACGGCTACCTGGTCAAGCCCTTTCGCTCGCTGTCGGCGGCGGTCGAGCACGTCGAGCGCTTGCTGGGGTCCGACCTGCCGCCTCGGCGTGCCGCAGCCGCGACCGCGCGGCGCGTCGCGCAGGCGCTCGCAGGCCTGCAGGTGTCGCTGCCCGCCGCGCTGCCGGTGGCGCTGTTGCTCGACGATGCGCGCCGCGCCGCGCAGGCGCGCGCCGCGCTCACCGGCGCCGGCGCCCGCATCGTCGACGTCGACCGGATGCCCGCAAGCGGCCAGACCGGCCTGGTGGCCGGCCGCGTCGAGGACCTGAGCGCCCTCGCTCGGCGCAGGGGCGGAAGCTCCCTGGTACTGCTCGACGCCGGGGTCTCCTTCTCCGATGTGGTCGCGCTGATTGACGCCGGCGGGGGCGCCGTGGTCGATCCCGCGCTGCTGCCGACGGGGGCCGCCGCGTGACCCGCTCCGTCGTGGTTGCCGTGGCGCTGATGGTGGCCGTGGTGGCGGTCGCGTGGGTCATCTACGGCCGCACCGTGGGCATCGAGCAGGCCAACGGCAAGGTCACCGTGCTGCTCGACGCCGGCACCGCGCCAAGCGTCTCGAGCCCCGCCGTGAGCGACGGCGGCGTCGCCGCGCCGGTCGACGCGCGCGCCGAGATCACGGCGCTGCGCGGCAGCGTGCAGGCACGTGCGGCGCAGGGCGGTTGGGCCGACGCGGCCGTGGGGCAACGCCTCGCCAGCGACGACAGCGTGCGCGCCGGTCGCGCGTCCGAGGCCACCTTGCGCCTCGGCGACGGCGTCGAGGTGCGGCTGAGCCCGCGCTCGGAATTCACCGTGCGCGAGCTCTCGGCGGAGGTGTCAAAGATCCGCCTCGACCAAGGCCACGTCACCGCCAGCGTCGACGAGGGCGGCAAGCGGGTGCTGCGCGTGCAGGCGCGCGGCTCCGATGCGGAGGCCGAGTCGGCCGGCGGCCAGTTCGGCGTCGTCACCGACGGCTCCGGCCAGTTGGCGGTCGCCACCTCGACCGGCTCGGTCAAGCTGAGCGCGGCCGGCAGCACCGTGGAGGTCGCGGCCGGTGAGACGTCGGCAGTGACGGGGGGCGCGCCGTCGGCGCCGCGTCCCATCCCGTCGAGCCTGTTCCTCAAGGTGGGCGCGCTCGGACCGCAGAAGACGCGCGAGCTGTCGACGACCGTCAGCGGCGCCGCCGATCCCGGCAGCGTCGTCAGCGTCGGCGAACAGGTCGCCAGGGTCGACGACAAGGGGCGCTTCCAGGTCAAGGTGCCGCTCAAGGACGGGCAGAACCAGCTCGCCGTCGACGTCACCGACGCGACGGGCCGCACCAAGACCGCCGCGCTGCCGCCGATCACGGTCGATCGAGCCAAGCCCGCGATCGAGGCGGAGACCACCTGGGGCCAAAAGAGCAACTGACCGCCCGTCGCGCGAGCCGCGCGACGACGGAGCAGCTCGCCGACGCGCCGAGGCGCGACGCCGCGGATCCGCGCTCGACACTCTTTCGTGTCCATACTATGGTCACGAAATGGTTCGCCGCTACCGCCAACAGCTGCGTGCGCGCGCACTCGAGGACCGCCGCCAGGCAGCGGCCGACGCCGCCATCGCGCTGTGGCTCGAGGGGGGGCTCGATGCCATCACGCTGCAGGCCGTCGCGAATCACGCCGGCCTCTCGCTCAAGTCGGTGGTGCGCTACTTCGGCAACAAGGACGGCCTGCTGCGCGCGTGCATGGAGGTCGCCGTCGGCCGCGAGGAGGGCGAACGCGAGGTGCCGGTGGGCGACGTCGGTGCCGTCGTCGAGGTGCTGGCGCAGCGCTACGAGCTGATCGCCGATCGCGTGGTCAAGAACGGCGACGCCGAGCTCCGCTACCCGGCGATGCGCGCCTGGGTCGATCGCGCGCGCAAGAGTCACCGAGAGTGGCTGGCGCGCGCCTTTGCGCCCTGGCTGCCGGCGCGCGGCCGCGTGCGCAGTCAGCGCCTCGGTGCGTTGTTTTGGGCCACCGAGGTGCGCTGCTGGTGGACAGTGCGCCACGCGCTCGGCTTCGATCGCAAGGCCGCGACCGGCGTGCTGCGCACGCTGCTCGACGCGCTGGTGGCGTCGTGGACGAACCCGTCGGTACCAAGGAGGAAGCGATGACCAAGGCGAGGCGTATCGTGCTCATGCTGTGGGACGGCGGTGGTGTGGTGCCGCCGGAGATGGAGCTGGCCGGCGAGCTGATCAAGGCCGGCCACGATGTCTGTGTGCTCGGCGATCCGACCATCGAGGCCGAGGCACGCGCCGCCGGTTGCTCGTTCCGGCCGTGGACGTCGGCGCCGCACCGTACCACGCGCGATCGCAGCGCCGACATCCTGACCGACTACGCGGCCAAGAGCCGGCGCACCTACCTGAAGGAGACGCTCGGCGGTTACCTCTACCAGCCCGGCCTGGAGTGGACGGCCGACGCGCTCGCTGCCATCGACGCGCACCGCGCGGATCTGGTGTTGAGCGACTGCATGATCCCATGGGGCGTGCTCGCCGCCGAGGTGCGCGCTCTACCGAGCGCCGCGCTGTTCACCATGCCCTACATGGTGCCGACGCCGGGCATGCGGCCGAGCGGCGCGGCCATGCTGCGCGTGCCCGGGCCGCTCGAGGGCGCGCGTGACGCCATGTTGCGCTGGCTGTTCGAGAAGGTGTTCGACGGCTTCGTGCCGCACGTGAACCGCGTGCGTACTCACCACGGCCTGACGCCGGTGGCGCACACCTTCGACCAACTCCGCAAGGCCAAGGCGAAGATCGTGTTCACCTCGAGGGTGTTCGATCACGGCGGCCAGGGCGCGCCGAACGACGTGCACTGGATCGGCCCGCGCCTGGGCGACCCGACGTGGTGCGCGCCCTGGGCCTCACCGTGGCCCGCCGACGACAAGCGCCCGCTCGTGCTGGTCGGCATGTCGTCGACCTTCCAGAACCACGTCGAGCTGCTGCGCCGCCTGGTCGAGGTGCTCGCCTCCCTGCCGGTGCGAGGGCTCGTGACGCTCGGTCCCACCGTGCGCGTCGACGAGGTGCCGGCGCGCGGAGACGTCGCGGTCGTGCCATCCGTGCCGCATGCGCAGGTGCTGCCGTCCACCTCGGTGCTGGTCACCCACGCGGGTCACGGCACCACCATCAAGGGCCTGGCCGCGGGCGTGCCGATGTTGTGCTTGCCGCTCGGACGCGATCAGAACGACAACGCGGCGCGCGTCGCCGCCTTGGGCGCCGGCTTGTCGCTGAGCCCCAAGTCCTCCACCGATGAGCTGCGCATGGCGCTGCGGCGCCTCCTCGAGCAGCCGGCCTTCCGCGACGCGGCTCGACGTGCGGCCGCTGCCATCGGCAGGCGCGAGGGCGAGCGCAACGCGACCGAGATCGTCGCGAGCCTATGAGCGCGTGCGTCGCCGCCGCGTGACGACGAGGATCGCGAGCGCGAGCGGCAGCGGGGCCATCGCCGGCACCGCGCCACAGCCGCAGCCGACGGGCGCGTCATCAACCGGGCCCGCGTCCCCGGTTGGCGATCCCGCGTCGGCAGCAGCGCCACCGTCGGTGCCTGCACCGCCGTCGGCCGGCGCGCCGCCATCGGCGATCGAGCCCGCATCGGTGGCGCCTGCGTCGACCACCACGCCGCCGTCCACCTCGAACGGCCACGGGCGGGCAACCGGCGAGCGGTTGGCGTCGACTTCGGTGTCACCTTGCATGGCGCGACCGAGCCAGTAGGCGAGCAGGAAGTCGCCACCCGGGTTCAGCCGGTCGCCCCCGCCGCCGTTGACGGTGCGCGGGTCGCTGCGCCACATGAAGTTCGACGACGGTCGCACGCCGATCGGCAGCGCGCTGGTCGCCACCGGCGAGCCGTTCCACGAGTCGGCCTCGGCGAGCGTGAGCGCCGTGCCGTCGTCGGCCACGCACGAGCCGCTGGCAAGCTCCGCGGCATCGCAGTTCTCGACGGCGCGCTCGAACAGCGGCGCCTCGGGCCAGGCCGCGAGCTGCGCCACCGCCACGTCGACCACCGCGGCGTCGTGCGCGACGAAGGCGGCGCGCACCAGGTGGAAGTAGGCCTGCGGCAGGTTGTTGGCGCAGTGCGAGCGATCGTTGTCGAACAGCTCGCCCTCGAGCGCCGCGCGATAGCTCGCGCGAAGCGCCTCGTCGCTCTCGTCGCGCAGCAACTGATGAAACGCGACCCACGCCATGTTGACGTTCGAGAAATTGGTGACGAAGCAGTTACCGAGCACGCACAGGTCGACGAGCATCGACTTGAGGCGCCCGGCGCCGCTGGTCAGTAACGCGGGATAGCCACGGCGGCCGACCAGCTCGTCGTAGTAGTAGGCGCCGATGGCGGCGTCACCGGAGACGTGGAAGGTGGTGCGCACGATGGCGAGCGCCGCCATGGCGTTGAAGGCGTTTTGCGACGTCGAGGTCTCGGACAAGACCAGGGGCGCCTGTCCCGAGCGCACCACCTCGCGCGGGTTCAGATCGTGGAAGCGGGTCAGACAGCCGGTACCGTCTCTGATGACGAGGTCGATCGCCTCGCCGGGCGCCACCTCGACCTGCTCCATCAAGGCATGGCCGAGCGCGCGCGCGTCGTCCTGCAACTTCTGCTTGACGGTGGCGTCGACGGACGGATCGAGCGCCACCGCGTCCCAGAAGGCGCCGAGCGCCAGCGCGGTGCCGAGCAACTGATCCTTGCTGCCGTTGTCGCGCCACACCCAGTCGGCGAACGCGGGGTCGAGCGCCGTGCGCCAGGTGTCGGTACGCTCCCACGCGTTCGGACACGTCGAGGGCCAGGGCACGAAGGTCTGCGCGCCGACGTCATCGGGGTGGCCGACACCGCGCGCGAGCCCGCCGGCGAAGCCGGTGATGGACAGCACCACGTGGAAGGTCTCGACGGCGCGCAGCAGGTCGGCGCGCGCCGCGTCGACGACGTCGGCGGGCGCGCCCTGATCGCGCAGCACCTGGTAGCGGTAGGCGGTGGCGGCCGCCGCGGTGCCGCCGAACATCCCGAGATCGCCGTGCTCGTCGAAGGCGGTGACCACTTCACGCGCGCTGCGCGGTCGCCCGGCAGCCGTCGTGAACGCGGCGAAGTCGAGCGCGCCGTCGTCGAGCAGGAAGGCGCGCACCGCCGCCTGGTCGTCCGGGTCGGCGACGCGCGCGTCGAGCGAGACCCCGAACGCTGCCGCGTTGAAGGTGCGGAACTGCTTGAGGATGCGCTCCGCCCGCAGGTCGAGGGCGGCATCGGCGCCCGACGTGATGAGGGGCGCGGCCAGCGCCGCGCTGCCGTGCGCGCTCGCCACCAGCGCAGCGGCGAGCAAGGCGAAACGGCGACAAGCCGAGGGCATCGAAGCCTGGTAGCGGCCGGCGCCGGCCTCGTCGATTGGGGACGCGATGGGCCGCCAACCTGAACACCTGTTGCGTACCCCCTCCGAGAGGGTAGATCCCGGCTCCATGAGCGAGCTGCAGCACATCCGGGTCAAGGGCGCGCGCGTCCACAACCTGAAGAACCTGGAGGTGACGCTGCCGAGAAACCAGCTGGTGGTGCTGACGGGGCTGTCGGGCTCGGGCAAGAGCTCGCTCGCCTTCGACACCATCTACGCCGAGGGCCAGCGCCGCTACGTCGAGTCGCTCTCCTCCTACGCGCGGCAGTTTTTGCAGATGCAAGACAAGCCGGACGTCGACTTGATCGAGGGGCTCTCGCCCGCCATCTCCATCGAGCAGAAGACCACCTCGAAGAACCCGCGCTCCACCGTCGCCACCGTCACCGAGATCTACGACTACCTGCGGCTGTTGTACGCGCGCATCGGCAAGGTCTTCTGCTACTCGTGCGGCAAGCCCATCGTGTCGCGCTCGGCCACCCAGATCGTCGACGACGTGATGGCGCTCGGCGGCGAGGCGGGCGGCGCGGGCACGAAGATCTCGGTGCTCTCGCCCATCGTGCGCGCGCGCAAGGGCGAATACAAGAAGGAGCTGAAGGACCTGCTGAAGGAAGGGTTCGCGCGCGTGCGCCTGAACGGCGAGACGCTGCTGCTCGAAGAGCTGGCCGACAAGGAGTGGGGCGACCTCGACAAGCAGAAGAAGCACAGCATCGACGTGGTGGTCGATCGCATCGTGGTCAAGGCGGACGCGCGCGCGCGGGTGGCCGACGCCATCGAGCTGGCCATCAAGAAGGCCAAGGGCCTGGTCACCATCATCCACCACGCCGGCGGCGGCGACGTCGAGGAGCTGCACTCCACCAACTTCGCCTGTGTCGACTGCGGCATCTCCTATCCGGAGCTCGAGCCGCGCATGTTCTCCTTCAACGCGCCGCAGGGCGCGTGCCCCGCCTGCTCGGGCTTGGGCGAGATCCAGAAGTTCGACGAGGACCTGCTCATCCCCGATCGCTCGCTCAGCCTCGAGGACGGCGCCATCAAGCCCTGGGGCGGGGCGTGGAGCAGCTACTACCTCGGCATGCTCAGCTCGCTCGCCAAGGAGCTCAAGTTCAAGCTCAAGACACCCTGGAAGGAGCTGCCGAAGAGCGTGCAGCGGATCGTGCTGCACGGCAGCGATCACGAGCTGAAGTTCAAGCTCGAGGCCAAGACCAGCGGCAACGAGTACCACTTCAACCAGCAGTACGAGGGCGTCGTCCCCAACCTGGAGCGGCGCTACAAGGAGACCACCAGCGAGGGCGTGCGGTGGGACCTCGACCGCTACACGTCGAAGATGCACTGCCACGAGTGCGACGGCGCGCGCTTGCGCAAGGAGGCGCGCTTCGTGCGCGTCGGCGGCGTGTCCTTGAACGAGCTGGTCAAGAAGAGCATCAGCGACGCCAAATCGTTCTTCGATGCGCTCGCGCTCGATGCGCGCGACCGGAAGATCGCGTCCGCCGTCATCAAGGAGATCACCGCGCGCCTCGACTTCCTGGTCGCCGTCGGCTTGCAGTACCTGACGCTCGATCGCTCGGCGGGCTCGCTGTCGGGTGGCGAGGCGCAGCGCATCCGGCTCGCGTCGCAGATCGGATCGGCGTTGGTCGGCGTGCTCTACGTGCTCGACGAGCCCTCCATCGGCCTGCACCAGCGCGACAACGAGAAGCTGCTGGCCACGCTCAAGCACCTGCGCGACCTCGGCAACACGGTGCTGGTGGTGGAGCACGACGAGGACACCATCCTGGCCGCCGACCACGTCGTCGACATGGGGCCGGGCGCGGGGCACCTGGGCGGGGAGGTGGTGGCCGAAGGGCCGCCGGAGACGATCAAGCGCCACCCCTCGTCGATCACCGGCGCCTATCTGAGCCGCAAGCGCAGGATCGAGATCCCGCCCGAGCGACGAGCCGGCAACGGGCGCGAGCTGATCGTCAAGGGCGCACGCGGCAACAACCTGAAGAAGATCGACGTCGCCATCCCGCTCGGCAAGCTGGTGTGCGTCACCGGCGTCTCGGGCTCGGGCAAGTCGACCCTGATCAACGACACGCTGCAAAAGGCGCTCAGCCAAGCGCTGTACGAGACGCGCGAGCGCCCCCTGCCCTTCGACAAGCTGATCGGGCTCGAGCACGTCGACAAGGTGGTCGACATCGATCAGTCACCCATCGGACGCACGCCGCGCAGCAACGCGGTCACCTACACCGGCGTGTTCGACGACATCAGGAACTTGTTCGCCTCCACGCAGGACGCACAGGTGCGCGGCTACAAGGCGGGGCGCTTCTCCTTCAACGTCGCGGGCGGCCGTTGCGAGAGCTGCGAGGGCGACGGCGTCATCAAGATCGAGATGAACTTCCTGCCCGACGTCTACGTCACCTGCGAGGTGTGCCGCGGCGCGCGCTACAACCCCGAGACGCTGGCGGTGCTCTATCGCGCCAAGACCATCGCCGATGTGCTGCGCATGTCGGTGAGCGAAGGACGCGCCTTCTTCCAGAACGTGCCGGCGATCGCGCGCAAGCTGCAAACGCTCGAAGACGTGGGGCTCGGCTACATCCAGCTCGGCCAGAGCGCCACCACGCTCTCGGGTGGCGAGGCGCAGCGCATCAAGCTGTCGAAGGAGCTGGGACGTCGCGCCACCGGCCAGACGCTCTACATCCTCGACGAGCCGACCACCGGCCTGCACTTCCACGACGTGCACCAGTTGCTCGGCGTGCTGCACCGCTTCGCCGACCAGGGGAACACGGTGTTGGTCATCGAGCACAACCTCGACGTCATCAAGACCGCCGACTGGATCATCGACATGGGCCCGGAGGGCGGCTCCGGGGGCGGCGAGATCGTGTGCGTCGGCACGCCCGAGGACGTCGCGCGCCATCCGGCGAGCCACACCGGGCGCTTTCTGCGCGCCGTGTTCGCGCGCGACGGGCACGAGATGGATCGCGTGCGCCCCGAGACGCGCGCGGCGGTGCCCGACGAGCTGCATCGCGTGCGAGGGCGGCGCGCGCGCGCCGAGCGCGTGCAGATGCGCTAGCAGGCTGGAGCGCGCCGCGGCCGCGCGCTACAACCGGTACGGCTCGAGCGGCGCGGCTGTCGCCGCGGGAGCCGGGCGAGGGGCCGTGTGACGTCACCAGGGATCGGCCGATTGCTGCGGATGGCGCTCGCGCTGCTCGTGGCGCTCGCGCCCGCGGGCTGCGAGGGCTGCTTCAACTTCACCGACACCGACGCGGGCCCGAGCGAGGACGCGGGCTTCGCGCTCGGGGACCTCGTGATCAACGAGCTGATGTCGAGCAACCAGTCGACCGCCATCGTGGGGACCACCGGCTTCCCGGACTGGATCGAGATCAGGAACCGCACGGGCTCGGCCATCGCGCTTGACGGCTGGCAGCTCGGCGATGCCTCGACGCTCGGCGCGTTCGTGGCGGGCGCCAGCGTGCCGGCCGGTGCCTGGCTGGTCGTGCTCGCCAACGATGCGATCGACGGCGGCACGCCGGCGCTGCCGACCTTCCCCTTCAAGCTGAGCGGCGCGAACGGCGACACGGTCACGCTGCTCGCGCCCGACGGCGCGGTCGCCGATCGCGTCTCGTTCGGCGCGCTCGGCGCGGACCAGAGCTTCGGGCGGCTGCCTGACGGTGAGGGTGCTCCGGCCGTGCTGCCCTACACGTCACCCGGTCGAGCCAACGACGACCCGGGCGAGGGCGAGGGCGAGGGCGAGGGCGAGTGCGTTCCGCTCGAAGAAGCGCCACCGCTGATCCTCAACGAGGTCGAGGTTGAGAACAGCGCGACGCTCGTCGACGGCGAGTACGCTCCCTGGTTCGAGCTGCACAACGCGAGCGACGCCGCGGTGCCGCTGGCTGGCCTTCGCGTGGCGGACAACCTGGCGCTCGACGGCGCCTTCGCGCTCCCCGACGTCAGCATCGCGCCGCGCGGCTTCGTCCTCGTGGTCGCCGATGAAGACGGGCCCACCGGCGGCACCATCGCCCATACGACGCCGGGGCTGCTGCTGTCGCCCCTCGACGACGTGCTGGTGCTCACCGATCGCTGCGGCACCATCTGGCGCACGCTGCTGCTCGACCCGAGCCCGGCGGCGGACACCGCGTGGGGCCTGCTCCCCGACGGCGACGAGAGCGCGGGCGGGCGGCGGCTGACGGCGCCGACGCCGGGCCAGCCCAACCAATAGCGGGGCCGACGGACGCTTGCGCGTTCGTACCGGCATCGTGCGATCGTGGGGACGGTGGAGCACCACGCCGGCACGTTGTCGAAGAGCGAGGCGCGCATCGCTGCGGTTGCGGTCGTGCTTGCCGCGGCCGTGCTGGCGGCCGCGGTGTGGTCAGTGCCGGTGTGGTTCGGCAACGACGCGCCGGCGCACCTGTTCTCGGCATACGCCTCAGCTCACCTCGGCGACCCTGCCAAGGGGTTCGCCGACTACTTCGTGCCGAACAGCCCGATCACGACGCGCGGCTTCCTCGAGACCTACCGCCTGATCGACCCGTTCCTGCCTTGGCAGCAGGCCTATCGCGTCACCGTCATCATCATCGCGGAGCTTTGGGCCTTCGCCTTCCTGTTCGCCGCCACCGCGCTCGAGAGGCGCCGCTGGCCGGTGGGGCTGTGTGGCTTCGTGCTCGCGCTCGGCTGGCCGCTCGACCTCGGCTTCTTCAGCTTCTGGCAGGCGACCGCGGGCGCGCTCGTCGTCGTCGGCCTGTCGATCCGCTTCGCCGATCGCCGATGGCTGCCGCTCGCGCTCGCCCCCACCTTGTGGGCGACGGCCAGTGCGCACGTGTTCGCGGCCATGCTCGCGGGTGCCGCGCTCCTCGTCATCGAGGCCGCGCGCCGGCGCGGCCCGCAGCGATGGCGCGCGCTGGCCTTGGTCGCGACCGCGGGTGTGCCCGCTGCGGTCGTCGCGGCGCTGTCGACGTCAGCCCGGGAGCAGCACGACCCCTTGACCAAGGTGTGGGGTTCGCTCGGCGAGCGGCTCGGCAACATCTTGGCATGCACCTTGGCCGGGCCGTGGTGGCGCGCGCTGCCGCTCGCGGCGCTCGCTGTCGCGTCCATCGCCCTGCTGGTCCGGCGCCGCAAGCAGCTCATCGCCCATGATGCCGCGATCGGCGGCATGGGGATCGTGCTGCTCTCGCTGGTGGCCGCGACGCCGTTGCACCTGCGCTGGATGTTCTTCTCGCCGCGCTTCGCCCCGCTCGGAATGTCGTTCGTGCTGCTGGCGCTGCCGTGCGAGCGTCTCCATCCTCGCGGGCGCGCGTTGCTCGTGGTCGCTGTGGGCGTGTGGCTCGCGGTGTCTTGCCGCTGGAGCAGCGACGTGCACCGCGGCTACTACGAGCGCGCGCGCCCACTGCTGGCGCTGGTGTCGACGCTCGAGCCGGCGCCGGCGCGCCGGCTCACTGTCGTGCTGCCGGTGGAGCCCGGCGGCGAGCTCGGCGTCCGCTACGTGGAGCCGTGGCGTCAGCTCGGACAGCTCGTGGCGCTCGAGCTCGGTGGCATCGGCCTCTACGGCCTGGTTGGTGCGCCCGCCATCCACCCGCTGCTGGTGCGACCTGGCGCCCTGGAGCAGATGACGGCGCCGCCGGTCGCCTGGCTCGAGCACGTCGACGCGCGCCCGGGACCTGCGCGCCGGGCGCAGCTCACCCGCATCCTGGCCGCCAGCGCCGAGCTCGACGAGCTGGTGCTGCTCGGCAGCGACGACGACGTCGCCCAGGCGCTCGCGGCCGGCTATCGCGCGCGCGCGCGGGCGCCGGGCGTCGTGTTGGCGCGCTTCGCCGGCTGCGCCGGCAGCGTCATCGTGGAGGGGGAGCCCGGCAGTCGCGTCGGTGTCGACGTCGGTTGGTGGCCGCTGCGCGATCCGGCGCAGGGTTATGAAGGCGTGATCGAGCTGAGCGGCAGCGTCACCTTCGAGGTCGACGGCCTCTCCTGCGACGAGGTGTGGTTGCGGCCGCCCACCGGGCGTTGCGCCAACGCCGACGCGGAAGGCTACGTGCGGGGCCGCCTGGCCGAAGGGCCGCTTCGCTGCCGCATCAAGGGCAGCCCCCCCTGACGCCCTCAAGGTCGCGTGCCGACGCGCGACGGCAACGGGCGTAGCGCTTGCATCGGTGGCCTGCGATGCTTCCCGAGGGCTCAACGTGACCAGCTTTCCGCGCGCTCACCGGCCGTCGCTGCTGCCTGCAGTTCTCATGAGCTGCTTCTCCGTCGCCTGGGGAGCGGCGTGCCCGCAGGGCTGTCCGCCGCTGCCCGGCCCGGACGCCGGCCCGGACGGCGGCTCCGACGGGTTCGAGGACTTCACCACGTCGTCGTTCGCCGACGTCGAGGCGTTCGAGGCATTCGCCGCCCCCTCGGCGTCGTCCACCGCCGTCAAGTTCGTCATCACGGGCTTCTTGCAGCCGAGCCCGCAGCTTCGCTTCATGGACAGCGCCGCCTACACGCTGCACGACGAGTGGTACTGGTACCGCCTGCTCAACAACGTGCCCGTCGATCGGGTCGACACGCAACCGGTCGACCTCGGCCGCAACTTCGAGACCGTCGCCGACATCTATTCGTGGGCGCGCCAGCAGAGCGCGCTGCCGCTGGACTTGCAGTTCGTGGGCGACGGGCGCCTGTACTCACCGCACTTCTACCAGCTCGCGCTCTTCCAACAGCCGAAGGTGCTCGGCATCGGCACGGTGCTGCGCTTCGCGGCGCGCCCCGACCTCACGCCGCCACGGCCGGAGCTGTGGGCCATGGAGCTCGAGTACCAGCACGCGCTCGACGAAGTGGAGCTGCAGTCGCTGCTCGACATGGTGGGCGCGGGTCTGCCGGCTGACGTCGGCCCGCTGCTCAAGTTGCTGGTGCGCTCGCCACAGCAGGAGCAGCTCGCGCAGGCGCTCGAGGACGCGGGCTCGCCGCTGGCCGCGCGCATCCTGCGCTTCTCCGACGTCACCGTGCCGGGCGAGACCGAGGTCTACTCGCCAGGGCTCGTGGCCGGGCGCCTGCGGGTGATCCGCGCCGGCGAGGGCGACTTCGAGAGCGCGCGCTCGACCGACCTGTTGGTGCTGGAAGACGTGCCCGACTTCCTGCCGCAGTGCGCGGGGTTGATCACCTCGGTGCCGCAGACGGCGCTCGCGCACGTCAACATCCTGGCCAAGAACCGCGGCATCCCCAACGCCTATCGGGGCGGCATCCTCGACGATCCGGAGATCGACGCGCTGGCGCGCGTGTTTGCGCCGGTGGTGGTGCGCGCGCAGACACCGGACCTGCTCGACGTCGCGCCCATGACCGAGCAGGAGTACACGCAGTATCGCCAGTTGACCGCCGTGCCGCCGACCTCGGTGACGCCGGTCGATCCGAACAGCATCGAGTACGTCTATCGCCTCGAGGAGCTCTCGTTCGCGGACCAGGCGAGCTGGCGGCCCATCCTCGGCGGCAAGTCCACCGGCTTCCTCGCGCTGCTCGACGCCGTCGACGTCGTCACGCCGCCGCGACCCATCGGCATCTCGGTGCGCGCCAACATGGAGCACACGGTCGACCTCGTGGACGAGCTCGAGCCCATCTTGGCCGATCCGCTGTTCAACCAGGATCCGCTGCGGCGCGCGCTCCTGCTCGAGGGACCAGACCAATGGGCCGTCAAGCACCCGGATGATCCGACCTACGCCGAGCGCTTCCTCGCGCTCTACCCCGCCTCCGATCCGCGGCGCATCCTGGTCGAGGCCGGCGGCGCGCAAGGGCGCGTCCGCAACAAGCCGATCGACCCGGTGGCGCTCGACGCCATCGAAGCCGAGCTGCTGGCCGCCTACGGCAACCTGGCAGACGGCCAGGGCCTGCGCTTCCGCTCGTCGTCGAACGTGGAGGACGCCGAGGGCTTCAACGGCGCCGGCTTGTACACCTCGAACACCGGCTACTTGCACGCGGACCGCCTCGACCCCTCGCGCCAGGGGCTGACCGTCGAGCACGCGATCCTCGAGACCTGGGCCTCCTACTGGGGCAGCGAGGCGTTCGAGGAGCGCCGCCTGGCCAACGTGGCGCACCTGTCGGGAGCCATGGGCTTGGTGGTGCACCCGAACTTCCAGGATGAGCTGGAGCTCGGCAATGGCGTCTTCACCTACACCATCCTGCCGACGGGGCACCCTGACGGCGCCGCGGTGCTCGAGGTCAACGCGCAAGAGGGCGCGCTGTCGGTCACCAACCCGCCGCCGGGCGATCCAAACCTGCCCGAGGTCGACCGGCTGGTGCTCGACGAGGACGGCCTGGTGCACATCCAGCGCGTGCGCGGGTCCACGCTGCTGCCGCCGAAGCACACCGTGCTCACGAGCACCCAGTTGCTGCGCGTGTTCGAGCAGGCGCGCCGCGTGACCGAGCTGTGGCTCGCGGTCGACAACGCGGCGCTGGCGGTCAGCCAGCAACGCAGCACGCTCACCATCGACTTCGAGCTACGCGAGGTGGCCGACGGTTGGCCCGCCTATGCCGACGGCACGCTCGCCGGTTCGCGCGTCGTCATCAAGCAGGCGCGCACGCTCGAGCCGAGCCTGCTGCGCGTGCCGACCACGGTGCGCAACATGCCGATCCCGCAAGATCTGCTGGCGCGCGCGCGCCGCGTCGAGCAACGCACGTGCGACGCAGGCGCCTTGCGGGCGTCGGTGACCGACGTCTTCAGCGACCCGCTCAAGCCTCCCGAGCTCGGCTTCGGCGTCGTGCCCTTCGCCGCCTTCGTGGTCGTCGACTTCGTCGCCGACGTGCCCGCGCTCGGCGCCGCCGCCGGCCAGCGACGCTCCGCCGTGCACACCGCGTTTTCGGCAGACCACCCGGGCATGGCTGAGGGCGGACCATGGGCGCTCGCGCTCGACGTCGACGACGATCGCGAGGCGGCGCTCGGGCTCTCCACCGTCGGCTACGGCGACGGCGCGTTGACGGTGACGCTCGCCGCCGGCTCCTTCTCGAGCGCCGCCGCGTGCACCACCGCCGTGCTCTACGCATCGCCCGAGGACTTCCTCACGAGCATCATCGAGCGCGAGTGACGCGCTCGCCGCCTGCTACGGCGTGCACTCCGGCATCTGCTCCCATCGCCTGCGCGCGATCAGCGCCTGCGCGAGCTGCGGGTCGTTGACCGTGTCGCAACCGGCCGACGACTGGGTCACCTCGGTCTCGTGCCCGAGCAGCGGCACGCAGGGGTCGACGCCAATCGCGCCCTGGTCCGCCTCCGGCGAAACCTCCAGTGAGATCTCGATGCGATCGGTGACCGTGCACCCGCTGCCGTCGCTCTCGTGCACCACCTCGTCGACGAACAGCCAGCCGCCCTCGGCGTCGAGCGAGCCGAGGATGGCGCGGTCGGGCACGCCGCCGCGCGGGATGCCGTAGAGCCAGACGTTGTCGTCGGCCTGCTCGACGATGCGCACGCGCACGTCGTCGGTGCGCTCGTCGCGCGTGCACACCTCGGGTCGATCGCCGACCACCCGGCAAGTCTCGTGCTGCAGGATGCGGCTCGTGAAGGTCGCGTGGAGCGGTGGGTCGCCGCATGCCGAAGCGAGCAGCGCGAGCGCGAGCACGGAAGGCGCAGCATGGCGGCTCACGGCGCACCCGCCAAGACGCCGTCGAGACGCGACAAGGTGCGCAGGCCGGTGGGCGTTTCGCCGCACTCCTCGGGGCCGTCGAGGCGCGAGCGCTCGGCGATCTCGCCGGTCAGCCCTTCGAACGACGCCAGCAGCTCGAAGCTGCGCGTACGTGTCGTGGTGCAGGGGCCGGGCTCGCGCGCGCTCACCTCGAGCTTGTTGGCCGTGACGAAATCGGGGTCGTCCTCGGGGTTCGCCGGGTTGGCGATCCACACCTCCTCGTCGACATAGACGCGCACCTGATCGCCGGTGTGCTCGATGCCCCAGACCTCGGTGACGGGCGGCGCGAAGCCGTCCGGTTCGTCGCACAGCTCGCCCTGCGGGAGGATGTCGCACTCCTCGGTGCGCGCGCGCACGACGTCATAGAAGTAGAAGCTGTCGCAGCGGCAGGCGCCGCCCGCTGCGACGAGCAGCAAGCACGCGACCAGGCAGGGGCGCCGCCTCACGGCTCGGCCCCCGGGCGGGCCACGGACGGCTCGATGGTCGGCGCGCCGGTGACATCGTCGATGCGCTGCACGATGGTCGAGGTGCCGCAGCGCTCGTCGGTGCCGTTTTGGTCGCCGATGATGCCGCTGATCGTCCCCTCGTAGTCTCGCCGCAGGATGGCGACCAGCTCGCCGAAGCGAGTGCACCCTCCCTGCCGGTCGTCCACCGACTCGAACTTGCGCCGCGCGAAGTAGCAGAGGCCGCCCTCGCCCGTGCACGGCGGATCGCTCAACACCAGGCCGTCGTCGTCGAACCAGATGCCGGGCAGCGTGACGCCGTCCTCGAGGGTCAACGAGAAGGACTCCTGCGGCGCGTGCTCGACTATCCAGTGGGCGCGCGTGCGGCGCTGCGCCAGCTCGGCGTCGTCGATGCAATCGCGCGACGTGGAGCCGGTGAGCGTGCAGTCGAGGATCGGTTGGCGCACCACGTCGTAGCCCTGCAGCGGGGCCAGCACCGGCCGACAGGCGCCCGCCGCCAGCACTACCAGCAGCACCGCGAACAGCGCTGACGAGGCCAGGAGCGGGTACCGTGCACGCATGGGTCAGAGATCGAGCTTGAGCACGCCGCGGCTGACGAAGGCGTTGACGATGCGCACCAGCTCGGCCTTCTGGATGGGGCTGACGGCGGCGATCTGCTGCAGCGAGCGCCGCCCGTCGACGCGCGACAGCACGTAGCGCTCCTTGGACGTGAGGTGCGCGAGCGCGATCTGCTCGCGGCGCATGCCGAGCTTGGGCACGCGGCGCATGTCGATGGCCTCGTCCTCGGGCACTGACTTCTTGAGCTGTGCCTCGGCGATGCGGTAGCCGGCGATGCCCTCAGCGTCGAGCGGATCGCGCTCGAGGATGCGCTGCGACATCAACAGCGCCTCGGACCAGTTCCTCCCGGCGAGCGCCAGGCGCAGCGCAGCGGCCGGGTCCTGCGCCTCGGCCGGCACCTGGACGCCCGGCGCCTCGCGCGGCACTTCGGCGCGCACGGGTGGAGGCGGCGGCAGACCGGGAGGCGGCGTCGGCAGGGTGCTGCGCGGCGTCGCGGTGCGCGGCATGTCCGCGCGAAAGGGCGTGGCGGCCGGCGCCTGCGGCGGCGGCGCGCTCGGCGGCGCGCGCGGCGGTGGCGCTTCCCCCGCCAGGCGTGGGCGCACCGCGCCGCGGTTGTACAGGTCGTACAGGCGCGCGTAGGTCTGGAAGTCCATCGAGCGCAGCTCGAGGCTGGCCTCGCCGATGGAGCGACCGGCGAGCATCAGCGTCACCAGCTTCTTGTCGAAGCCGGCGAGACGCGCTGGGTCGATGGTGACCTCGACGCGCGTCGCGTCCGACGGGAACACGCGGCGGATCTCCTGCCACATCTGCATGCGCGCCAACGCCTCGCTGTGCGCCTCGAACAGGTCCACCGGCTGGATGACGTCGAGCTCGCGCGTGCCCGGCACGTCGTCGGTTGCCTTGAACGTGCCCTCGCCCCACCCCATGGCCTCGAGCAGGCTCTCGCGGGTCTTGAACACGAGCACGCGGTCGAGCTGCTCCTGCGTCACCGCCTCGACCATCACCAGCACGCGCCCGAGCGGCACGTGCGTCTCCTGCTGCGTGTCGAAGGCGCGCTGGAGCTGGTCCTCGCTGATGTAGCCGAAGTTGATCAGGTGCTGGCCGAGGTACTCGCGCGGATCCGACGAGGCCGCCTGCCAGAGCTGGCCGTCGCGCACCACCAGCTTGGCCTCGGCGCCACGGCGGCGCACGGTCATCGTGCAGTTGAGCGCACGATTCGCGATCCAGATGACGAGGTCGCCGACCGGCATGAAGCCGATGTCGCCGCTAATCGTCGCCACGACGCCTCCGAGGCCCCTTGATTCCACGCCCGGGGGGCCGACGTCAAACGTGGTCGCTCCTCCTTGTGCTTTGCACCACCATGCGGTCATCGTCGCCCCAATGGAGCGCAACGTCGCCGCCCTGGTCCTCGCCGCCGGCAAAGGCACGCGCATGAAGAGCGCGCTGCCCAAGGTGCTGCACCCGGCGTGCGGCAAGCCGCTGGTGGCCTGGCCGGTCGAGGCGGCGCTCGCTGCCGGCGCCGACCCGGTGGTGGTCGTCGTCGGCCACGGCGCGGACGCGGTCAGGCCGCTGCTCGCGCAGCGCTTCCCCGCGAGCGTGCGCACCGCCGTGCAGCAACAGCAGCTCGGCACCGGGCACGCGGCGCGAGTCGGCCTCGAGGCGCTCGGCGAGTGGTCGGGCTCGGTGCTGATCGTCTACGGCGATTGTCCCTTGCTCACAGCCGAGTCGCTGACGTCGCTGCTCGAGCTGCGTGCGCGCACCGCCGCGCCGTTGGCGCTCTGGACCACGCGGCTCGACGAGCCGCGCGGCTACGGCCGCGTGCTGCGCGGCGACGACGGGCTGCCGGAGCGCATCGTCGAGGAGAGGGACGCCACGGCGGAGCAGCGGCGCGTCACGGAGACCAACCCCGGCGTGTACGCCGCCGACGCGGCGTGGCTGCGCTCGGCGCTCGCTCGGCTCGAGCCCAAGAACGCACAGGCCGAGCTGTACCTGACCGATCTGGTGGCGCTGGCGCGCGCGGACGGCCGCAGCGTGCCCGCGCTCGAGGTGGGTGCGCTCGAGACCATGGGCGTGAACGACCGCGCCCAGCTCGGCGAGGCCGCCGCGGCCTTGCAGGCGCGCGTGGTGCGGCGCGCCCAACTCGACGGCGTCACCTTCCTGAGCCCAGCCACCGTGGCGGTCGACGCACAGGTTCGCTTCGGCATCGACGTCACCGTGGGGGCACACGCGGTGCTCACCGGCGCCACCGCGCTCGAGAGCGAGGTGCACATCGGCGCCGGCTGCGTGCTGCACGACACCACGGTCGCCACCGGCACCGTCGTCCACCCCTACTCGGTGTGCGACGGTGCACGCATCGGCAAAGGGTGCGTGGTCGGCCCGTTCGCGCGCCTGCGCCCCGGCGCCGTGCTGGAGGAGGGCGCGCACGTCGGCAACTTCGTCGAGATGAAGAAGGCGCGGCTCGGCCGTGGCAGCAAGGCGAACCACCTGGCCTACCTCGGCGATGCCGACATCGGCGCCAAGGCCAACATCGGCGCCGGCACCATCACCTGCAATTACGACGGCATCGGCAAGCACCGCACCGTCATCGGCGACGAGGTATTCGTCGGCAGCAACGCCACGCTGGTGGCGCCGGTCGCGATCGCGCGCGGCGCCTACGTGGCGGCGGGCAGCACCATCACCGCCGACGTGCCCGAGGACGCGCTGGCCATCGGGCGCGGCCGGCAGCAGAACAAGGCCGGCTACGCCGCCGGTATCCGCGCGAAGAACGCCGAACGCGCCCAGAAGAAGCCGTGAGGGTCGTGCTGGTGGCGAGCGGCGCGCGCATCGCGCCGTTCGATTGCGCCGTCGACGAGGTACCCATCGGCGCGGGCACGCTCGCCCAGGCGCGCGCCGCCGCGCTACGCGATCTGGCGCCGCTGGTCGCCGGCGCGTTGCCCGCGGCGCTCGGCGACGAGGTGCTAGTCGAAGGACCGGCGTTGGTGCTGCGAGACGACGTCTGGGTGACCCGCCGCGCGCTGCGCGGCTTCTTGCGCGCCACCGCCGACCGCGCCGCTACCGCGCGCCTGTGCCTGCCGCGCTCCCGCCTGCTCGAGCTGACGCTGCCGCTGCAAGACGTGCCGATCGACGGCGAGGGGCGGGCGGCGTTCGACGTCGCCATGGTGCCCGCCGGCGCGCGCGCCACGGCGCGGGAGCTGTTCGCGCTCGGCGCGGACGCCTGGGTGGCGCCGCGCTACCGCGAGCGCCTGCTCGAGGTGCCGGTGCCGCGCCACATCCTCGGCAGCGCCTCGCCCACGCTCGCGTGGCCGCTCACGTCCACCGTGGCGCTACGGGTGCGTCACTGGCTGCACGTGCTGCGCGCGGGGCACCTGGCGCCGCAGGTGGCGCTGCTGGACCGCGCCGCCGCAACGCCGGTTCGCACCTCGCTGCGGTGCCTACCCGCGCTTCGTCTGTCGCGGGCGGCGACGCTGCGCGCGCTGCCCGGGCGCCTGGTGTTCACCGGCAAGCGCGTCTCGATCCACCCGACCGCGACGGTGGAGGCCTGCGTGCTCGGCGACGACGTCAGCGTTGGCGCCTATGCGTACCTGCGGAACTCGGTGGTGGGCGACGGCTGCGTCATCGAGCAGCGCGCGCACCTGAACGGCTGCGCGCTCGGCCCGCGCACCTTCGTCTCGCTCAATTCGTCGCTGTCGGCGTGCGTCACCTTCGGCGACACCGACGCATGCGCCAACGGCGTCCAGGCGTGCGTCATCGGGCCGCGCTGCGCGCTCACCTCGTTCGCTCGGCCGCAGGACCTGACCCCGGGCGGTCAGGTCAAGGTCGACGACGGCGGCACCTTGCGCGAGGCCGGCGAGCTGCCGTGCGGCGCCGCCTTCGGGCCCGACGTGTTCGTCGGCGCCGACGTGGCGATCGCGGCCGGTCGCGCCATCCCGCGCGGCGTCAAGCTGGTGGGCGAGCCGGGGCGCGTGCTCGCGCGCGTCAAGGCGGACGCGGCGCCCGGCTGGTACGCGGTAAGCGAGGGTGGGCTACGACCGCTCGGCGGGGCCTGAGGCGGCGCTCGCTTGCGTGTGCTCCTGCTCGACCTCGCGCAGCAGCGCCTGCAGCTCGGAGCGCGCGTGCTCATCGCCGTCGGCGTGGCCGACGATCCAGTTCTGAGCCTCCTCGTCGAGGCCGGCAAAGACCCTGACTGGGAACTGCCGCCGGGCGAGGAAGGTGATGCCGGTGAGCACGCTGCGCAGGATTGCGGCGCGCAGCCCGCTCGCCCGCGTCACCATCGCGAGGCAGGCGATCGCATGGCCGACAGAGTCGACCGCCTCGACCGAACGTCGCCGGAACTCGGCATCGGGCGCGCCCGCGCTCGCGTCTTGCTCCATGATGAAGGCGATGGGCCGGCCGTACGTCCGCGCGACCGACTCAACGCGCTCGAGGATCCCCTGCAGCCGGGCGATCGTGGGCGTGGCGCGCCACCGCACGTAGAGCGCGTTGGCCGCGGCGCGCACGGTCACGGCGTCGTCCTCGATGGTGCTCGTGTCGACGATGGCCGCTCCCTCCTCACCAGCGGTAGACCGCCGCGGTCCAGGTTACTCCGGGCGACCCCGAAAATGCGCCCACCAGCATGCCGCTCTTGAGCATGCCCTCGCGCGCCGCGACGGCGAGACCGAGTGGGACGTTGCAGCCGACCACGCTGGCCGCCCAGGGGAAGGTGTCGACGAAGCGCGCGTTCGTCATGCCGGCCGCCTGCTGCGTCACCCGGCGGAACCAGGGCGTCGCCTGGTGGGCGCCGTAGAACTCGACGTCCTCCGCGCTCATGCCGAGCGGCGCCAGCGCCTGGCGCATGCCGTTGGCCACCAGGTCCGCCGAGTTGAGCAGCATCAGGAAGCCGTTCTTCTGGTTCTCGAGGTACGGCACCGTGCGCCCTGCGTCGAACCAGCGCCCGCCAGGCACGCCGTAGACGATGGAAGGTGACAGCGAGCTGTCGGTGCCGTGCGCCTGCGACAGCAGGCCGCGCCCCTCGACCAAGCCGACGACGGCCGCGCTGGCCGCGTCGCCGAACCAGGCGGAGTGCGGCTCCTCGGGATCGAGCGTCGGCGACATGCCGCACGACTGCACGATGAGCCCGAGCTTGCCCATGCCGCCGCGCAGCAGCTTGTCGGCGAGCGTCAGGTGCAGCAGGAACGAGTTGCACATGCCCTCGGTCTGCAGGCTGAAGCACGCGTCCTTGAGGCCGAGCTTCTGGTGCACGAAGGCGGCGTTGGGTGTGTTGAGGAAGTCCGGCACCGCCGACTGCACCAACACGAAGTCGAGGTCGGCCGGCGCGACGCCCGCTTGCTGTATGGCCTCACGTGCCGCCAGCGTCTCGATGTCGGACGAGCGCTGGGCCGGGTCCATCACGCGGCGCTCGCGCGCACCGCGAAACGGGTCGTCACGCTCTTGCGCCATCGCCTCGAGCACGCGGCGCTGGTTCGGCGTCATGCGCGCGGTTTCGTCGGCGCGTCCATCGGAGATCTTCGCCGACGCGCGCTGGCGCCATCGGTCGACGGTGCCAATGGGCCACCACGAGTTGGCGCGTACCTCGTTCGGTAGATGGATGCCGAGCCCGAGGATCGCGGCGTTCGTCCCGTGGGTAGCTATGGTGTCACTCATGTTGCAGCTCCTTGTTCGCGGGTAGTTCCGAGCTTGGAGATCATGTCCTTCGATCGTTGGTCGCTCGGCATGCGCACGGCGGGATCGATGCGCACGTGGAGCACGCGCGGCCCGGACGCGGGCCGGGCCAGCACCTCGCCGACGAAGTCGAGCGACGCTGCCGCGACCTCGACGGCCTCGGCGCCGGCGCCCCGAGCGAGCGCCGCGATGTCGACCTCGTCGCTTGGGAAGCCAGGAGTGCGGCCGAAATGGGCCAGGTGGCCGAGCTCGACCATGCTGTAACGGCGGTCATCGAGCACGACCACCGTGACCGGCAGCCGCGCCTGCGCCGCGGTGGCCAGCTCCGCTAGCGACATCAGGTAGCCACCGTCGCCACAGATGGCGACCACCGGCCGCCGCGTGTCGCCCACCGCGGCTCCGACGGCGGCCGGGATCGCGCTGCCCATCGAGGCGAGCCCGGTCATCGAGAGGAAGGAGCGCGGGTGGTCGAGCCGCAGGGTGTGCGTCGCGAAGTGCAGGTGCTGCCCGATGTCGCACGTGTAGAGCGTGTCGGCGGGCATGCTCCATTGCACCGCCTCGAGCGCGACCACCGGCGAGACCAGGCCCTGCCCCGTCGCAGGTGCGAACGAGTGATGCGTGACGCCGAAGGTGCGCAGCTCGCGGTCGCCCGGCGGCAGGCGCGCGAGCAGCTCCTCGAGCACGTCCTCGGCGCGCCCGACGACGCCGAGCGACACCGGGTAGCTCCTGCCGATCTGGCCCGCGTCGATGTCGACGTGCACCAGGTGCTCGGTGGCGGCGAGCAGCGGGCTCCAGCCGTTGGTCGCCGGATCGGAGAGCCCACTGCCGAGCGCCAACAAGACGTCGATGCGCGCCGTGCTCGCGTACGCCTGGGCCGACGGGTGCCCGCCGTAGCCGAACACGCCGAGCGAGAGCGGGTGGCTCTCGGGGAACACGCCCTTGGCCTTGGGCGTGGTCATCACCGGCACCTGCAAGCGCTCGGCGAGCGCACGCAGGCGCTCGGGGCCGCGGCCCCAGCGCACGCCCGAGCCGGCGAGGATCGCCGGCCGCTTTGCGCGCTCGAGCGTGCGCGCCAGGCGGTCGAGCACCTCGCCGTAGCCGAGCGCAGGCGCGGACGGGGGCGCGACCAAAGCGCCCTGGCGCGGCACCTCGGCCATCGAGACGTCGAGCGGCACGCTCAAGAACACCGGCCCACGCCGGCCGGTGGTCGCGGTGGTGACGGCCTGGCGCAACAGCCAGGGCAGCGACTCCGCGCTCGGCACGTCGACGGCCAGCTTGGCGGCGCAGCGCGCCATGGCGGTGATGCCGAGGTGGTAGGGGCTGCCCTCCTGCAACGCGCCCTTGCCAAACGACGTGCGCGCCACCTCGCCAGCGATGACGATCACCGGCAGCGAGTCGCAGCGCGCCGAAGCGATGCCGGTCATGCAGTTGAGCGCGCCCGGCCCCGAGGTGACGATGACGGCGGCCGGCCGCTCCGTCGCCCAGGCGTAGCCGGCGGCGGCGAACATGGCGCCTGCCTCGTGACGCGTGGTGATGACGCGCAGGCTGGGCTCGTCGAGCAGCGCGTCATACAGCGGGCCGACCGCGCCGCCGGGCAGGCCGAAGATGGTGTCGATGCCGCTCGCCTTGAGCTGCTCGACCAACAGGCGCGCGGCGCGCTGGTGCGTGCGCCGGGGCGCGAGCTGGTCGGGCGCGCCAACAGCGGCAGGCTGCACCGTGCGCGCAGCGCGGTGATCTCGTGGGTGCATGTGTTCCTCGAAGGGCGAATGCTGGCGCCACAATCTCGCGTGGCTAGTGCAAATATTTTTGCGTCGGACGAGCGCCTGTCCGTCGACGATCAGGTGCGCGAGACAGTCGCGCGAGCGTGCCGGCCACCGTACGCTGGCGCGAGCGCTGCGGCGTGGCGGCGTTGGGGGCACCGTGTCGGAGCGCGACAAGTCACCGCCGCACCCTCCCGCTGGCGACAGTGCGGCAGCAGAGCGGACGGCGGCCAAGCCGCGCGTCTTGCTCATCGACGACGAGGAGATGATCTGCCGCGCGGTCCGGCGCGTGCTCGGCTCCACGGTCCTGCTGACCACCCGCACCGACGCGCGCGCGGCGCTCGCCGAGCTGGAAGCGGGCGCGCGCTACGACGCCATCCTGTGCGATCTGTCGATGCCCGGCATCGGCGGCGTCGCGCTCTATCAGGTGCTGCAGACCAAGCTCCCCGACGTCGCCGCAACCGTCATCTTCCTGGCCGGCGATCAACACCGCCCCGACCACCAGAGCTTCCTGGCGGCGAGCGGGCGCCCGTGCATCCCCAAGCCGTTCTCGTCGGTGATGCTGTTGCAGGCGATCCGCGCTCGCCTGGGGGGCATTTGAGGCTCACTCGCCGCCGCTCATGCGCTTGGGCCGAACGGCGCGGTTGGTCATGCTCTGCACGAGCTGACGCGACACGCCGAGCAGCCGCGCCGTCTTCGAGCGGCTCTCGCTCGACGAGGCGAGCGCCTGCGTGAGCATGGTGGTGCGCACGCGCCCCTCGACCTCGTGCAGCGGCGTCACGCCAACCTGCGCCGCCACCAGCGCGTCGAAGGCCGGCGGCGGCCTGGTGCGCACCCGGTCGAGCGCCGCGCGCAACATCGAGAGCGACACCGGTTTGTCGAGAAACTCGAGCACACCCGCTTGGGCGAGCTGGAACGCCTCGGAGGCGGAGGCGCGGCCGCTCCACGCGATCACCAGCGGCGCCGGCGAGGCGGCAGCGGCGGCGCGCGCCACGTCGAGGCCCGAGCCGTCGCGCAGCCGGAAGTCGGTGAGCACGAGGTCGACGCCCTCGGCGATG
Organism: Deltaproteobacteria bacterium; assembly: GCA_016177705.1. Taxonomy (GTDB): domain Bacteria; phylum Myxococcota; class UBA727; order UBA727; family VGSZ01; genus JACOUT01. Next base: position 172,917 of record JACOUT010000005.1, on the reverse strand, counting down.
GCGGCCGCGGCCTCGGCCACGCCTTCGGCCAAGCGCACCTGGTATCCATCGTGCGTCAACACGCGATGGATGCTGCGGAGGAACAACTGCTCGTCGTCGACGACGAGGATGGTACGAAGCTCACGCATTGCTGCGACGCCGGTGCACTATAGTGTCATACCCCCGACGAGCCTGTCGGGTGCGGACGCCGCGGATCTGCCGCTCCCTACATGGGAGGAATGTTGCGACAGGTAGTCCTGCTCATCGGACCGAACGCCGGTTGCGACGACGTGCGCGCCGCGTTGCACGGCCTGCCGTTCGCGGTGGGCATGCACTGCCCCTCGTTCGCCGAGCTGCCCCCGCCTGCACGCCTCGGGGACTTCGACGTGGCGGTGTGTATCGCCCCCACGCGGCAGGCCGACGCACTGCCGGATCAGGCGCTCGACACGTTGTCGCGCGTGCCCACCGTCTTCGTGGTCCCCGAGGCGAGCACCGGTGAGGTCTGGGGGCACACGCCTGAGTTGATGAGGCACGGCTACGGCCTCTTGACCGAGCCGGTGCGGCAGGCCGACCTGCTGTGGGAAATCGAGGTCGCCAAAGAGAAGTGGCGGACCTCCGAGAACCTGCGGGATCGCTCCGCGCTGAACCGTGTGACGCTGCGCGCCATCCGCGACGCGGTGCTGACCATCGACAAGAACGAGGCCGTGCTGTTCATGAACCAGGCGGCCGAGGACATGACCGGCGTGCCGCTGCAGGAGGCGCTCGGCCAGCACTTCGGCGATGTCGCCTCGCTGTTTGCCGTCGGTGAGGCCACGCGCGCGCATCTCGTCGACCTGGCGCAGTTGCGCGAACCCGCCATTGACAGCGGTGACGGCAGCTTCGTGCTGCGCCGCGCCGACGGCGGCGAGCGCCACGTGCGCGCCTCCCTCTCCCCCATCGAGGTGCAGCCGGGGCCGGGGGCGAGCGCCGCCGCATCGCCGGCGGCCACCAGCGGCTTCGTGCTGGTGCTGCGCGACGTCACCGAGGAGCGGCGCCTGCAGAACCAGGTGATCCTGATGGATCGCTTGGCGTCGGTCGGCACCCTGGCCGCGGGCATCGCGCATGAGATCAACAACCCGCTGGCGTGCGTGGTGTCGAACGTCGAGTTCGCCGCCGAGCGGGCCGCGGCGGCCGAGCAGCTCACCACCGACGCTCGGGTACGCGGCGTGTTGGCCGACCTCAAGGCGGCCCTCGCCGACGCTGCCTTCGGAGCCGAGCGTGCGGCCAAGGTGGTGCAGAACATGCGCGCGCTCGCCGGCACCGGCGGCGGCACCGTCGACGTCATCGACGTGAGCGCGGCGGTCGCCTCGGCGGTGCGCCTGACCGCGCACGAGCTGCCGGCCGGCGCCGAGGTCGCCACCGAGCTCGCCCCCGGGCTGTGCGCCGAGGGCGATCAGGGCAGCCTGATCCAGGTGCTGGTCAACCTGCTGGTGAACGCCTCGCACGCGGTCGCTGCCCGAGGCGCGCAGGCGCGCGTGTCGGTGGCCGTGCGCGAGGCCGAGGAGCAGGTGCTGGTGACCGTCACCGACAACGGCACCGGCATGGCGCCCGAGATCGCCGCGCGCATCTTCGACCCCTTCTTCACCACCAAGCCGCCGGGTAAGGGGACCGGGCTCGGTCTCGCCATCGCGCACACGCTGATCACGCGCATGCACGGGCGCGTCGAGGTGCACAGCACGCTCGACGTCGGCACCACCTTCTCGCTGTGGCGGCGCCTGTCCGCTACTTGTTCTCGAACCGATACCCGGTCCCCCGAACGGTGACGAAGCGACGCGGCGCCTCAGGGTCCTGCTCGAGCTTCTTTCTGAGCGAGACCACGAAGTTGTCGATGGTGCGCTCGGTGCCTTCGTAGTCGAGCCCCCAAGCGCCCTCGAGCAGCGCGTTGCGCGTGACGGCGCGGCCGGGGTGCTCGACCAGGAACAACAGGAGCGACATCTCGCGCGGCGACAGCTCCACCGGCGCACCGGCGCGCGTGACGGTGCGCGCATGGCGATCGACGACTACATCGTCGAAGCAGACCGTGGCCGGCGCCTGCGCCTGCCGGCGCCGCAGCACCGCATGGACGCGGGCGATCAACTCGGGCAGGCCGAAGGGCTTCTGCACGTAGTCGTCGGCGCCGAGGTCGAGGCCGAGCACCTTGTCTTCCTCGAGGCCCTTGGCGGTGAGCATGATGACCCCGGCGGTGCAGCCGCGGCGGCGCAGCTCGCGCAACACCTCGAAGCCGTTCATCACCGGCAGCATGACGTCGAGCAAGATCAAGTCGGGCGGGTTGGCCAACGCCTCGCGCAGCCCAGCCTCGCCGTCGGCCGCCACCACCACGTCGAAGCCCTCGTGCCGCAAGTTCATGCGCAGCCCGGCGGCGATGGAGCTGTCATCTTCCACGACGAGCAGGCGCGGCTTCTGCGGCATGAGCTCTCTCAGTTCTCGTACGCCAGGTTGAAGTCGACCGGCGCCTCGACGGTGACGGTGGGGAACGGCTGCGGCAGCGGCGTGGTCCACACCGCGTCGACGTCGACCGAGCAGGCGCCGCCGACTTGTACCGCCAGGTAGAGCGGGTCGGCGCCGAACGGCGGGCGGAGATCGGGGTCGGCGAAGGCCGTGGCGCCCGCGTGCTCGACCAGCACGGCGCCGCCGTCGATCGCCACTACGGTGCGCGCCATGGCGTTGACCACCGTCAGCCCGTCGCCGACGTCGGTGGGCGTGCTGTCCGACGTCGGTGCAAGCTGAGCCGTGCCCTGGAGGTTGCTGCCGACGAAGATGCCCGCCTCGGGCGGCACCTGGAAGAGCGCGCGGTCGTCGCCGACCAGGCCCAAGAAGACCTCGTCGCAGGTGGCGCCGTTGATGCGCGCCACCAGCACGGCGAGCACCGGCGGCACCAGCGGCGCTTGCAGCACGATCGCCTGGTTGTCGGCGACGTTGACCATGCCGTCTTGCACCACGGGACCGCCGGCGGGGCTTTGGAACCAGGTGTCGTCGGCGAGCGGCGCGTCGAACGCCTGCCACTGGGCGAACGTGGCCGCCGGATCTTCGCTCACGTGCGGCAGGCCGTCAGCGGCGTTGCTCTCGACGAAGGCGAGCAGGGCGCTGCCCCCCGCCGGGATCTCGCGCGCCGTGGGGATCCAGGCGGTGAAGCGGTCGCTCTCGCGGTCGAGGTAGACCGACACCACGCGCCACGACGCGCTCGCGCGATCGTAGTCGGTGAAGCGAAAGGACGCGCCCAGCTCGGCGAGCGCGAGCACGCCGGTCTCACCGCCCACGACGATGGGGACGGCCGCGCCCGCCGGGATGGGCGAGGCGGCCGGGTTGGCGACGATGACGGCGCGGCGCCTGCCGAAGGCCTGGTCGTGCCACGGCGGCGGCGCGCACAGCGACTCGTCGCAGAAGCGTCCGGGCGGGCAGGCGCTGTCGTCGTCGCACGGCGTGTAGCCGTGGCCGGCGAGGTTGGGCAGGAACAAACAGCCTGGCGCGCTCACCAGCAGCGGCGCCACCATCAGCGCCAGCGCCACCGAGGAGCGCGCCGCGCGCGCGAGCGCGGTCACGGCTGCGGCTCCGCGGGCGTCAGCAAGGCGAGCGCGCCGGCGACGCCGAGCGCGCCCAGGCCCACGAGGTAGAGGCCGTCCGCCGTCCACGCCAGGATCTGGCCGCGCAGCAGCAGCCCGGCGTCGCGCGGGAACAGGAGCTGCTGCTCCTCTGCGCGCGCCTGCACGGCCAGCGCGTCGAGCAGGCTCCACGTGCCGGCGACGGCGCCGAGCGCCACCAAACCGGCGCCCACGCCGCCCACCACCAGCACGTCGAGCGGCGGCCCGTCGCTGGCGGCGCCGCCGGCGCCGTCGGGCACGCGCGCGCGGTCGCCGCTCGTCAGCGGCAACAGCGTCGCCTTCACCTCGACGGTCTCGGCATGGACGATGGCCACAGGGCGCCGATAGGGCTCGAAGCCGGGCTTCTCGACGAGCAGGTCGTGCTCGCCCTCCACCAGCACGGACAGCGGTTTGGCCTGCGGCTCCGTGAGCGGCAGCACACCGCGCGCCACCCCATCGAGCGTGACGGTGGCGCCCTCGTCGCCGGTCAGCGCCAGCTTGCCGCGTAGCGCGTGCGGCCCCACGGCGCTGCGCACCACGCGATCGATGCGCCGCGCATCGCCGGCATCGCCGCGCAAGGTCACCTCCACCCGGCGCAGCGCCTCCTTGGCGGACGGGGCTGCCGCCACCAGCGACACCACCAGGCCGTCGGCGCCGGGAGCGATCACACCCGCCAGCATCACGTCGGCGCCGCGCAGCGCCGCCACCTCACCGAGGCAGCCGGCGTCGCGCCGGCAGCGCTCGGCTTGCTTGTCGTCGTCCTTCGAGGCCGACAGCATCGTGCACAGACCATCGGCGGTCGGCCCCGACACGAGCGCGTCGCGCAACTGGGCGGTGATGCCGCGCGCCTGCTTGACGCTGGTGGTGCCGTCGGGGACGAGCGGCAACAGCACCACTGCGGGCGGCGCCGAGGGCGCGGCGGGCGCGGCCCCGACGACGAGCGCGAGCGCGAGCAGGGCGCCGCTCATTCGTTGTCCTCGATCAAGCGGTAGCGCGGCGCGCCCGTCGACGGATCGAACACCGCAAGCGCGAGCGCAGCGCCGCCGACCAGCCCCGAGATCGCGAGCACGGACACGCCGCCGAGGCGCACCACCTTGCGGAGCTGCCGCTCGTCGGCGGTCTCGTCCGGCGGCGTCACCGCGTAGGTGGCGCTGATGGCGGCGGTGCCGCCGATGCCGAGCGCGGCGGCGACCAGCGCGAGCTTGGACGGGATCTGCTCGGCCTTGATGACGCCGGCTGCACCGGCGGCGGCGTCCTTGGCGCCGCCGTCGGGCGCGAGCGTGGCGGCGACGTCGTCCGGGGCGACGCACGCCGGCGTCCTGTCGACCACGCCCGCGCAGGGATCGGGGCCGGCCGCGAGCGTGAGGGCGAGGGCGACGGTGATCATGAGGGGCCTTCCTGAGGGAGCGGTTCGCTCGGCTTGCGCACCTTGCCGGCACGCGCCAGCGCGAGGCCGCGCCACCAAGCGAAAAGCGCCACCGGCAAGGTGGCGAGCGCCACCAACTGCGACGTCGACAGCGTGCCACCGAGCCAAAGGCCACGGTCGGCGTCCGCGCGCACCAGCTCGGTGGCAAAGCGATAGACGGCGTAGCCGACGAAGAACGCGCACAGCGCCTCGCCGCCGAAGCGGCGCCGCCGGTAGAGCAGCGCGACGGCGACGAGACCCACGAGCCCGAAGGCGGCGTCGTAGAGCTGCACCGGGTGGACCGACGCGCCGGCCGCGGCGTGGCCAGCAGGGAAGGTGACGGACCACGGCACGTCGGTGGCGCGGCCATAGCAGCAACCACCGAGGTAGCAGCCGACGCGACCGAGGAAGATGCCGGCGAGCAGGGCGGGCGTGGCGTAGTCGCCGACGCTCCATCGGTCGGGCAGCGCCCGCCGCACCATGAACAGCCAGCCGATGAGGAACGCACCCACGACGGCGCCGTAGAAGACGTAGCCGGCCTCGAACAGCCGCGCCCAGTGCCACGGATCGTCGGCCAAGAGGTCGAGCACGCCGCGGGCGATGCGCCCGTCGGTGAGGTGGTGGCCCTCGGCCTCGAACACCGTGTGAAAGACCTTGGCGCCGAGCAACGCGCCCACCACCACCACGATGGCGAGGTCGACGAGGTCGCGCCACGCTCTGCCGTCTTTGCGCCCGAGCGTCACGCCCACCAGCACGCCGACCACGGTGGCGAGCGCCACCAGCGTCGGGTAGCTGTGCACGGTCGCGCCGAAGACCTCGAAGAGGACGGGCCGCATGAGGACTCGTTGCCACACCGGGCGCGCGCGCGAAAGCGCCACGCTGGAGGCCGGCCGCTCGTCGACGTGCCTTGCCTGGCCGGTAGCGGCGTGTGAGCAGGCGGCGTGCCGCTCGCCGCGCTCTCCCTGCTCGCGCACCTGGTTGCGGCGCCCGCGCCGGCCGTCTCGATCCCGGGCGTCGCCGTCGACGCGCTCTACGTCGGCGGCGGCACGCCCGAGATCTGGGTCAGCGCCACCGAGCGGGGGCGCCGCCGCCTGGTGCGCCTCGACGCGCGCGACCTGTCGACGCGCGGCGCACAGGCGGTGTCGGCCGCAGCGCTGTTCGTGGACGCCTGCCCGCTGCCGGGGGCGAAGGGCGATCAGGTGGTGTTGCAGGACGCCGCCGGCCTCACCGACGTCGACGGCGACCGGCTGCTCGACGGCCGCGCGCTGTTCACCGTGCCGGACGCGGACGCGCTCTATGTCGCCGAGCTGTGCGGCAAGCGCGGCGCGGCGCGCGGCGAGCTGCGCGTGCTGGTCGTCGACGGCGTCGCCGTCAAGGGCGCCGGCGCCGCGCGCACGCTCGCGGTCACGCACCGCGCGCGCGCCTACTCCGGGCGCGTGCACCGCGGCCTGCGCCCCGAGCGCGGCTACGATGCGGCGCTGTCGTTGTACGCGCCCCGCACCCTCGACGTCGACATCGACGGCGACGGCGACCTCGACCTGGCGCTGGTGCACGAGGGCCGCGTGACCGTGTTCGCGCGCGAGGGTGCTGCGCTCGCGGCTGCGCCGGTGGTCAGCCGCGACCTGGCGGCCGCGGTGGGCGCGGACGGCGACGCGGACCTGCGCGTGCGCCTGCTCGATCTCGAGGGCGACCGACGCGCCGAGGCCGTGGTCGGCGTCACGCACGGCGCCATCCCGGAGAAGAGCGACGCCTTCGTCGTCAGTGGCGATCGCGCGCCGCTGTCGTCGTCGCGCCTGCTGTGGCGCAAGGACGGCCTGGTGGCGCCCATCGGCGCGCGCGGCCGCGCCCTGGTCGTCGCCGAGGTGGACACCAGCCTGGTGTCCCTCTCGGGGGTGTTGCTGACCGGCAAGGTGCCGCTGCGCGTGAAGGTCGGCGAGGGCGCGCCGCTCGCGCTCACCGCCACCGCGGACGTGCGCGCGGGGCGCATGGATGGCGCCATGCCGGTGGTGTCGGTCGACTTCGATGGCGACGGCACCCCCGACCTGCTCGACCTCGGCGAGCCCGGCCGCGCCGCGCTCCACCTCGGCACCAAGGACGGCTTCGCGCTCGACGCGAGCACGGTCTGGCAGGTGCCGGCCTTCGTGCACGTCGTGCCCATGCCCGAGCTGCCGGGCGTGGCGCTCATCGGCGCGCCCAAGGGGTCGCGCACGCAGCTCGCCGTGGTGCGCGCGGCGCCTCGCGCGGCGCCGCCTGAGGCGCCGCGCGAGGCAGCCAGACGCGGCAACTGCGACGCGGCGCTCGACTTCGACTGCAAGTAGCCGGCGCTCGGCTCAGCTCGCCTTGCGCACGCGTGGCCGCACGACGTCGGCGACGGCGCCCACCTCGGCGTCGACCTGCGCCGCGCGCCCCGACAGGGCGAGGATGCGGGCGCGCACCTCCGCCATCATTGGCTTCATGTCGGCCTTGCCCAGCCCGGCCGTAGCGATGGGCGCGCCGAAGCGCACCTCGACCTCGCCGTCCTCGCGCGCGTTCAGGCGAGCGGCCGCGATGATGCCCTCGGTGCCGTCGACCCACGCCGGCACGATGGGCACGCCGAGGTCGAACGCGAGGTGGAAGCCGCCCTTCTTGAACGACGCCAGCTTGCCGTCGCGCGAGCGCGTGCCCTCGGGCGAGATCCACACGCAGACGCCCTTGCGCAGGAGCGCCTTGGCCTCGTCGAGCTGGTGGATGGCCTTGACGCGGTTCTTGCGATCGACCGGCACGAAGCCGCACTTGTGCATGGCGTAGCCCCACAAGGGCACGTTGATCAGCTCCTGCTTGGTCACCATGCGCACCGAGGCGGGCACGGCCCCGACGATGGCGGGGATGTCGAGGGCCGAGCAGTGGTTCGACATCACTACGTAGGCCTGACCGGGGACGAAGTGCGCGCGGCCGCGCGCGCGCAGGCTGGCGTTGCCCGAGCGGAACACGCGCGGCCACCAGTCACGCAGCAGCTCGTCACCGAGCTCCAGGTTGGCGCGCCCGCGCGCAAGCCCGACCACGGCCCGCACCGCCTCTTCCAGCGTAATCAACACGACCTTGAAGAACGGCAGCCGCGTCATGCGGGTCCGCGCCTGCACTGGCCGGACGTGGTCCAACAGCAGCTCGACGTCGTCGCGATGGCGGTTCATGTAGGTCTTTGTCGCCCAGCGCAGCGAAAACGACAATCCCCGCCTGTGCGGAGGCGGGGATCACGTCGCGAATAGTGACCGAGAGGTCAGCGCTGGGGTGGCTGAGCCAAGCCCGCGGCGGCACCCATGACGCCACCGATGCCGACGCCGAGCGGCAGCGCCAAGGGCGCCGTCTCGCGGATGAACCACAGGCCGGCCGCGACCATGTCGGTCTCGAACAACCAAGAGGTCTCGACGGCGGAGGCGGCCGCCGCGGTGGCGAGCACCACCAGCGCGCCGACGGCGCCCATCGCGGTGCCGAGCATGGTTGCGAGCGGCACCACGCGGGCGCGCGCGCCCCACACCGTGCCGCCACCAAGCGCGTGCGTGGTCTCGAGCAGGCGGACTGCCATGCGCTCGCTCACCAGCCGCGAGGCGAGGCCAATGGTGAGCACGTCGAGCACGAAGACGCCGATGGCGCCGGCGTCGTCGCCCCAGGTGTAGGTTTGCGGGAACACCAGCGGCAGCGCGTTGCCGGCGACCACCGCGAGCACGGCGCCGAGCATGCCGAGCCGCCGCAGGTGGTGCAGGCGCAGCGGGTCAGAGGCGACGATCTGGGCGAGCGGCCCTGTGCCCGACGCGTACGCGTTCTCGACGCGCACGCGTTGGCGCAGCAGCACGGCGCGCGCGTCGTCGAAGCGGCCGACCACGGCGAGCAGCATCGACAGCAGCGAGGCCTCGAGCCCGCGCAGCAGCAGCCCCAGCTCGCGCGTCAGACCGAGCCGCGAAGGAGCGGCGACCGCGAAGGTCAAGAGCGGGATGCCGATGACCACGAACATGGTGACGAACGGCAGCCGCACGGCCGGTGAGGCCATCAGCCCGAACAGGCCTCCGAGCATCATCACCGAGGTGAACAGGCAGCGCTCGCGCCCTGCGCCCATGCCGCAGGCGGTGGGTTGCGGTCCAGACTCGGGGGAGAAGGTGCAGCGCATGGCAGATACCTCACCGTCGGATCAGCGGGGGGCGGTCGGCTGATCTCAACAAAGTGTAACGGCGCAGTTGTTCCCCGGCAAAAGCGCCACCCACTGTCTCACTGTGCTTGTCTCACGTCCTGGACCCCCTCCGGTCGGTGCCCTGCCCGGCGCCCGGCGCTCGACACGGGCAAGGCGGATGGCGGAGACTTCCCCACCGGGCGCGCCCCAACCTGGCGCACCCGCCGAACGAGGACGGTCATGACCTCCCTGCCGACCACCACCCGCACCCAAAGGCTGCTGTGGGTGTTTCTCGCCTGCGCGGTCGCGCTCGCCTCGGGCTGCGGCCCGAGCCACGACATCGTCAGCGGCCTCGACCAGCTCGAGGCCAACGAGATCCTGGTGGTGTTGCGCGCCAAGGGCATCGACGGCGAGAAGATCAAGGAAGAGGGCCGGGTGGTCACCTTCGCCGTGCTGGTCAAGGACGTCGACGTCGACGACGCGCTGCGCCTGTTGGTCGCCAACAAGCTCCCCCGCACGCGCAGCCAGGGCCTGAAGGAGGTCTATCCGCCGGGCGGCGGGGGGCTGATCCCGACCAAGAGCGAGGAGAAGGCCAAGTTCCTGATGGCCATGCAGGGCGAGATCGAGCGCAAGCTCAAGGCGCTGCCGGGCATCGTGCAGGCGCACGTGTCGGTGGTGCAGCCCGACAAGGACATCGTGCGCGACCTCGACACGCCGCCGCCGCCCGCCACCGCGTCGGTCGCGATCGTCTACAACGCCATCGACGAGCGCGGCTCGGCCACCGTCAAGGAGGACGAGGTGCGCAACCTGGTCGCCGCCTCCATCGAGGACCTGCGGCCGCCGAACGTCACGGTCGTGATGAAGAAGAACGCGCCCGGCAACCTGATTGACGACGTGGTCTCGTCGAGCGCGGTCGAGCAGGCGCCGGCGGCGGCCACCGCCTTCGGGCTCAAGCTCGCCGACAAGGGCTCTTGGCAGCGCTTGCAGCTGTTCGCCGTCGGCTTCTTGGCAGTCACCGTGCTCGGCATCGCCTTCGGCATGGGCGGCCTGGTGCGCTCCATGGGCCTGAAGAAGCGCGTCGCCAAGGCCGAGGCCGAGCTGGCGTCGGTGCGCAAGGCCGGCCGCGCCACCCAGACCGGCCTGCAGCCGCCGCCGGCCTGAGACCGACGGGCGCTGACCTTCGGCGATGCTCGCGCGCCTCCTGCACCCGCTCGACCGCCGCCAGCAGACGCTGCTGCTCGCGCTGCTCGCGTTCGGCGGCTCCGGCGGCCGCGAGCTGTTCGCGCTCCTACCCGAGGAAGAAGCACAGGCGCTGGCCGACAAGGCCAAGAAGCTCGACGAGATCCCGCGCGACAAGCGCATCCCCCTCATGGTGCGCGAGCTGAAACAGCTCATGACTTTCCGCGCCATGAAGGGGCTCGAGGGCGTCGAGCCGAGCTGGCTCGCAGCCGGCTTCAAGGGCGAGAGCCCGCGCGTGGTGGCGATCGCACTCATGCACATGCCCTCGTCGATCGCGCGACAGGTGGCGCAGCGCCTGCCCGAGGCGGTGCAGGAGGCGATGCCACCGCGCGAGTCGCTCAAGAAGGTGCCCATCGAGGTGGTCAAGCTGGTGCGCGCGCGCTTCGACGCCAAGTTCGCCTCCATGCCGCTCGAGCGCGACCTCGCCGAGCTGTCGTTCGGCGACCTGGTGGTGCTGTCGGCCAAGGAGCTCGTGATCGTGGCGCGCAATATCGGCGCCGACGAGATCGCGTGTGCTTTCCTCGCCGTCGGCAAGCGCGCGCTCGCCGAGTTCTTGCAGCGCATCCCCTCCGAGGACGCCGAGGAGGTGATCGCCGCGGTCAAGCGCGCCGACTTCAAGGACCAGATGGAGATCAAGGCGGCGCGCGGCTTCTTGGCCAAGGTGCTCGGCAACTTCTCGAACACCGACGAGCTGCTGCAGAAGGCGGGGCTGTATCGGCTGGCGCGCGCCATCTCGGTGGAGGACGCCATCACCATCCGCCAGCTCGCGCAGCGCTTCCCGCGCGCGCACGGCCGGCTGCTCGGCGACTACCTCGATCGCGTGCGCGAGCGCGAGCTCGACGATGCGCAGTTGCGGCGGCTGCGCGACCACATGCTCGACGTCGTCGTCAACCTGTCGCGTCGCGGCAAGATCGACGCGCGCTACGGCCAGGCGCCCATCGCGTATGAGGCGCGCGGGTGAACCGCATCCGCATCTTCCTCGACCCGGTGGCGCGGCGCATCCTGCTCGCCGCCTCGCTGCCGGTGCTGCTCGTCGCGGCCGGCACGGCCGGCTACCACGTGCTCGAGGGCTGGTCGCTGTTCGACTCGCTCTACATGACGGTGATCACGCTCGGCACCGTCGGCTTTGGTGAGACGCACCCGCTCGGCCAGAGCGGGCGCCTGTTCACCATCGCGCTCATCCTGGGTGGCGCCTTCACCATGGCCGCCGCCGTCACCTCCGTCATCCGCGCCATCGTCTCCGGCGAGGTCCAGCGCCTCCTCGGCAGACAGCGCCAGGAGCGCATCTTGACCACCCTGAAGGACCACGTGATCGTGTGCGGCTACGGGCGCATGGGCCGCATCATTTGCGACGAGCTGGCGCAGGCGAACCAGCCCTTCGTGGTCATCGACCGCGCCCACGAGCTGATCGAGCACTTCCCGGTACGCGTCGGCGTCGCGCTCGAGGGCGACGCCACCTCGGACGAGCTGTTGCGCAAGGCGGGCATCGAGCGCGCGCGCGCCTTGGTGAGCGCGGTGCCGCACGACGCCGACAACCTGTTCATCACGCTGTCGGCCAAGCTGCTCAACGACAAGATCTTCGTGGTGGCGCGCGCCGAGGATCCGGCCAGCGAGGTGAAGCTGACACGCGCCGGCGCCAACCGCGTGGTGGCGCCCTACTTGCTGGGTGGCAGTCGCGTGGTGCAGGCGGTGCTGCGCCCGAGCGTGCTCGACTTCATCGACCTGGCCACGCGCAGCCAGCACATCGAGCTGCAGATGGAGGAGACGCTGGTGCGCGAGGGCAGCAGCTTGATCGGCAAGAAGCTGTCGGAGTCGATGACGCGCGAGCAGCGCATCATCGTCGTCGCCATCAAGCGCCTGTCGGGCAACATGGAGTTCAACCCGGGCGGCGCCACCGTGCTCGAGCGCGGCGACACGCTGATCTCGCTCGGCCACCGCCGCGACCTCGATCGGCTGGAGCAGCTCGCCCAGCCCGCGTGACGGGGTCGCTGGTCGGTCGTCCGTCATAGCGGATCCCATCGGATCTCTGGGCGCACCGCGCGGAGCGCCGATCCGGCCTTTCAATGGAACCGATTGATAAATAGACGTTTTCTTGATGCGTCGCCGTTTCCCCGGTGTCCGTTAAATAGGATATCACGTTGACTTTAACGGATGTCGGGGTACTTTGGTGCTGAACCGTAGGCACCACGAGGTCGCGCGATGGACGCCCCAGCGAGCCCCCTGCCCGATCGGCACCGTCAGAGCTTCGGTGACGCGCGCGAAGCTGCCGAGTTCGCCCTCATGCTCGAGCGCTTCGAGAAGGGCGAGATCGGCGCGGACGACTACCGGCAGTACCGGCTGTCGCGCGGCGTCTACGGACAGCGCCAAGACGGCGTGCACATGGTGCGCGCCAAGGTCCCCGCCGGCGTGCTGTCGGCAGCGCAGCTGCGCGTGCTCGCCGACTGCGCCACCAGCTTCTCGCGCGGCTACGGCCACGTCACCACGCGGCAGAACTTCCAGTTCCACTTCGTCAAGCCCGCCGACCTGCCGCCCTTCCTGGCTGCGCTCGCGGGCTGCGGGCTCACCACCCGCGAGGCCTGCTCGCACACGGTGAGGAACGTGGTGGCCTGCGCCGAGGCGGGCGTGTGCGCCAAGGCCGACGTCGACGTCACCGGCTACGCCGAGGCCATCGCCCGTCACTTCCTGCGCGGCCCGCTCGGCTCGGGGCTGCCGCGCAAGTTCAAGATCAACCTGTCGGGCTGCGCTGCCGACTGCGCGCGCGGCGCCATGCAGGACATCGGCGTGCTCGCGCACGTGCGCGAGGGCCGGCGCGTCTTCCGCGTGCTCGCCGGCGGCGGCACCGCCACCTTCGCGCGCGCCGCCGTGGTGCTCGAGGAGCACCTGCCCCCCGAGCAGCTGCTGGCCGCCTGCGAGGCGGTGCTGCGCGTGTTCAACGCCGAAGGCGACCGCGGCAACTTGCAGAAGGCCCGCCTCAAGTGGGTGGTGCACCGGCTCGGTCCGGAGGCGTTCAGGGCCGCGTACCGCCGCGAGCTCGAGGCGGTGCTCGCCGCCGGCGGCCGGCCCTTCGCCGTCGACGACGCCGACGAGGAGCCGCCGCGTCACCCCCGGCATGCCCCGGCCGCCGATCCGCTGCCGGCGCGCTTCCTCGCCTGGCGGGACGCCCAGGTGCGTGAGCAACGGCAGACCGGCTTCTTGTCCGCCACCGTGTTCCTGCGCCTCGGTGACATCTCGGCCTCGCAGCTCGGAGCGGTCGCCGATCTGTGCGAGCGGCACGGCGACGGCACAGCGCGCACCACCGTCGGGCAGAACTTGTTGTTGCGCTGGGTGGCGGACGAGCAGCTCTACCCGCTGTGGCTCGGGCTCGACGCGCACGGGCTCGGTGAGGCGCACGCCGAACGCGTGTCGGACGTCACGAGCTGCCCGGGTGCGGAGACCTGCCGCATCGCCGTCACCGCCTCGCGCGGCGTGGCCCAGCTCGTCGGCGACCACCTGCGGCAGATCGACGCCGACTCGGGCGCCGCGGCCCAGGCGGACATCAAGGTGTCGGGCTGCCCGAACGGCTGCGGCCAGCACCACGTCGCGACCATCGGGCTGCAGGGCGCGGTGCGCAAGGTCGGAGGCAAGCTGGCGCCGCAGTATCAGCTCTCCATCGGCGGCGGCGTCGACGAGCGAGGCGCGGTATTCGGGCGGGTGGTGGCGCGGGTGCCGGTGCGCCGCGTGCCGCAGGCGATCGATCGCCTGCTCGACCACTACGCCGCTACCAGGCACGCCGACGAGTCGCCGCGCGCCTTCTTCCAACGCCTCGACCCCGCGGCGGCCGCCCGGCTCATCGAGGACCTGACCGTGCTCACCGAGGAGAACGCGGCCCCCGAGGACTTCGTCGACGTCGGCAGCTCGGTCGCCTTCCAAGTGGTGACGCTCGATGGGGAGTGCTCGCAATGACGCCGCTACCCGATCTCGAGGACCAAGGCGCCGAAGCGGTGCTCGCGTGGGTCGAGGCGACCTTCGGCGCCCACGCCGCCATCGCCGCCAGCTTCGGCATCGAGGACGTGGTGCTGATCGACCTGGCGCGACGCTGCGCCCCGAGCGTCAAGGTCTTCACCATCGACACCGGGCGGCTGCACCCCGAGACCTACCAGGTGATGGAGGAGGTGCGCGCGCGCTACCAGATCACCGTCGAGAGCTGGTTCCCGCAGGCCCGCGAGCTCGAGGCGCTCACCACCGAGCGCGGACACTTCAGCTTCCGCAGCGGCGTGGAGGCGCGGCGGCAGTGCTGCGGCGTGCGCAAGGTGGAGCCGCTCGCGCGCGCGCTCGTCGGGCGCAAGGCGTGGCTCACCGGCCTGCGCCGTGAGCAGTCGAGCGATCGCAGCGCGGTCAAGGTCGTCGACGTCGACCAGCAGCACGGCGACATCCTCAAGATCAACCCGCTCGCCACGTGGACCGAGGAGCAGACCTGGGCGCACGTGCGCGCCCACCGCCTCCCCTACAACCGGCTGCACGACGCGGGCTTCCCCTCGATCGGCTGCGCGCCCTGCACCAGGGCGGTGCAGCCAGGCGAGGCGGCGCGCGCCGGCCGCTGGTGGTGGGAGCAGCACGGCCACAAGGAGTGCGGCCTGCACCGCTGATGCCATGAGCGACGTCGACCTCGGCTCCTGGGCGGTTCTCGGCGTGGCGCTGGTCGCCGCGGCCATCAATGGCGGGCTCGGCTACGGCTTCTCGTCGATCACGGTGCCCGCGGCCTTGCTGGTGCACACGAGCCGGCTGCTCAACCCTGCGCTGGTGCTCGTCGAGCTGGTGCTGAACGGCTACGCGCTGGTCATCAACCGCCGTACGGTGCCGGCGGTGCTGCCGCGCCTGAAGCTGCTGATCGCCGGCGCCGTCCCTGGGGTGATGGTGGGCAGCTTCCTCCTCGCCGTGGTGTCGGCGCACGGCCTCAAGCTCGCCACGTACCTCGTGCTCTTGCCGCTGGTCGTCCTGCAGAGCCTCGGCGTGCGTCGTCCCATCAAGCACGAGGCGCGCGCCGCGCTGCCGGTGGGCTTCGGCATCGGCGCGCTCTATGCCGCTACCACGCTGTCGGGGCCGCCGCTCGCGCTCGTGTTCAATAACCAGGGCCTGTCGAAGGACGAGTTCCGCGCGGCGCTCGCGGTCTTCCGCTTCGTCGAATCATCGCTCACCGCCGTGAGCTATCTCGCGCTCGGTGTGTTCACCGCCGCGAGCGTCTCGCTCGCTGCGAGCTTCGTGCCGGCGGTGGCGATCGGCCTGCCGCTCGGGCGCTTGGTGTTGCGCAACCTCGAGCCCGAGCTGTTCCGGCGCAGCTGCATGGCCTTCGACGCCGTGCTGGTCGTGTTCGGGCTGTCGATGACCCTCAAAGCCATGGGGCTCGTGACATGACGACGGGGCGCGTCTACCTGGTTGGCGCGGGCCCGGGCGATCCCGAGCTGCTCACCGTCAAGGCGGCGGCGCTTTTGCAGCGCGCCGACGCGATCGTCTACGACCGCCTGATCCACCCGGGCGTGCTCGCGCATGCGCGGCGGGGTGCGCGCTTGTTCTACGTGGGCAAAGAGGGGTTCGGCGCCGCGACCGCGCAGTCGGACATCAACCGGCTGTTGATCAAGCAGGCGCGGCTCGGCCGGCTCGTGGTGCGCTTGAAGGGCGGCGACCCGTTCGTGTTCGGGCGCGGCGGCGAGGAGGCGCTCGCGCTTGCCGAGGCCGACGTGCCCTGCGAGGTGGTGCCGGGCGTCACGAGCGGCGTCGCCGTGCCCGACTTGTGCGGCATCCCGGTGACCCACCGGGGGGTGGCGGCGTCGGTCACCTTCGCAGCCGCGCATCGCGCCGACGGCGCCGTCGACTGGCGGCACCTGGCCGGCGCGGACACGCTGGTGCTGTTCATGGGTGGCGCCAAGATCGCCGAGATAGCCGCCGCGCTGCTGGCCCAGGGCAAGGCGTGCTCGACGCCGGTGGCGATCATCGAGTCAGGGAGCTTCGATGATGAACGTATCGTCGAAAGCACGCTTGCCACGGTCGGGGCCGTGGCCGATGGCGCTCGATTCTCGGGACCGGCGCTGGTGGTGATCGGGGAGGTGGTGACGCTTCGTCACCGGCTGCGGTTGGCTGGCGGTCTGATGGAGCACACCGCAACAGCCGCACGGGGGCGGCGATGAGCGCGCTCACTCACCTCGACGAGCTCGAGGCCGAGTCGATCCACATCATCCGCGAGGTGGCCGCCGAGTTCAAAAAGCCGGTGATGCTCTACAGCGTCGGCAAGGACTCGCAGGTGCTGCTGCACCTCGCGCGCAAGGCCTTCTTCCCGGCACCCCTGCCATTCCCGCTCTTGCACATCGACACCACGTGGAAGTTCCGCGCCATGTATGAGCTGCGCGACCACGTGGTGCGCGAGCACGGCTTGCAGCTCATCGTCGGCTGCAACCAGCGTGGGCTCGACGAGGGCATCAACCCGTTCGACTACTCGAGCCAGCGCTACACGCGCGTGATGAAGACGCTCGCGCTGGTGGAGACGCTCAAGACGCACGGCTTCGACGCGGCGTTCGGCGGCGCGCGGCGCGATGAGGAGAAGAGCCGCGCAAAGGAGCGCGTCTATTCGTTTCGCGACCGCGACCAGCAGTGGGATCCGAGGAACCAGCGCCCCGAGCTGTGGAACCTCTACAACGGCCGCATCGAGGCAGGCGAGAGCATCCGCGTCTTCCCGCTCTCCAATTGGACCGAGCTCGACGTCTGGCAGTACGTGCTGCGCGAGGCCCTGCCGGTGGTGCCGCTCTACTTCGCCGCCGAGCGCCCGGTGGTGCGGCGTGGCGGCGCCTGGATCATGGTCGACGACGATCGCATGCGCCTCCTGCCCGGCGAGGCTTCGGTGCTGAAGCGCGTGCGCTTCCGCACGCTCGGCTGCTACCCGCTGTCGGGCGCGGTCGAGTCCAATGCCACGACGGTGATCGAGGTGATCGGCGAGATGCTCGACTCCCGCTGGTCCGAGCGCCAGGGCCGGCTCATCGACCACGACGAGGAGGGCTCGATGGAGTCCAAGAAGCGTGAGGGGTACTTCTGATGGGCGCGCTCCACCCCGCCGCGATCGGCGAGATACTGCGCCAGCGCGAGCAGAAGGAGCTGCTGCGCCTGGTCGTGGTCGGATCGGTCGACGACGGCAAGTCGACCCTGATCGGCCGGCTGCTCTACGAGCTGCACGGCCTCTACCAGGACCAGATCGACCAGGTGCGCCGCGCCACAAAGCAGGGCGGCGCCGCGCTCGACTTCTCCTTGTTCACCGACGGGCTGTTGGCCGAGCGCGAGCAGGCCATCACCATCGACGTCGCCTATCGCTACTGCGCGAGCAAGCGGCGCAAGCTGATCATCGCGGATACGCCGGGCCACGTGCAGTACACGCGCAACATGGCCACCGGCGCCTCGACGGCGGACGTCGCCGTCATCCTGCTCGACGCGCGCCTCGGCACGCTGCCGCAGACGCGGCGCCACGCCTTCATCGCGGCCTTGCTCGGCATTCGCCAGCTCGTCGTCGCGGTCAACAAGATGGACCTGGTGGGCTTCTCGCAGGCGGCGTTCGAGGAGATTCGCGACGACTTCCTCTCCTTCGCCGAACGGCTCGGCTTCGATGGCGTGCAGGTGCTGCCGCTGTGCGCGAGCGACGGCGACAACGTGGCCGCGCCGAGCGCGCGCCTGGCCTGGCACTCGGGCGCAACGCTGCTCGAGCTGCTCGACACCGTGCCAGTCGCGCGCCATCGGACCGGCGGCGCCTTCCGCTTCCCCGTGCAAGGGGTGTTGCGACCCAACCTCGACTACCGGGCCGTCACCGGCCAGATCGTCGCGGGCGAGATCGCGGTGGGTGACGAGGTGGTAGCGCTGCCCTCGGGGCTGCGCACGCGGGTGACCTCGATCGATCGACTGGGTGGACCGCTGGCGAACGCGCGCGCGCCGCAGGCGGTGGCCTTGCAGCTCGAGCACCAGCTCGACGTCGGGCGCGGCGAGTTGCTGGCGGCACCCGACTCGCCGCCCATCGTGACGCGGCGCTTCGAGGCGGACGTGGTCTGGCTTGGCGAGCAGCCGAGCGATCCGCGGCGCGGCTACCTCGTCAAGCACGGCACGCGCGTAGTGCCCGCACGCATCGAGCGCGTGTGCCATCGCGTCGACCTGGAGACGATCGAGCACCAGGAGGCGCCCGCGCTCACGCTCAACGACATCGGACGCCTGGCGCTCGCCGTGGGCAAGCCGCTCGTCGTCGATCGGTATCAGGGGTGCCGCGCCACCGGGGCGTTCATCGTCATCGACGCGCAGACCAACGCCACGGTGGGCGCCGGCATGATCACGGAGGCCACCGCGAGCCACGACGGCGCGCGCGGCGGCGCCGTGAGCGCGGTCGAGCGCCGCGCGCGGTTCGGCCACGGGCCGGTACTGGTGTGGAACCCGGCGAAGGCCGAGGCGCTCGAGCGTGCGCTGTGGGACGAGGGGCTGGCGACCGCGATCGCCAACACGCCCGAGGCGGCGCGCGCGTGCGTCGCGGCCGGGCTCGTCTGTCTGTTCGTGCCAGAGGACCGCGGGACGGTGGCGCTTCGCGCTCAGCTCGCCGGCGAGCCGGTCCCGATGGTTGAGACCGGGATCTTCGAGGAGATCGTCGCTGCTGCGCGCGCATGAGCGCGCCGCTTCGTGCGGCTAGCGCGGCAGCAGCGGCAGGCGGCGCTGGCGGCGCTCGTCGTCGAGCCGCTTGTGCGCGATGCCGAGGTACTCGGCGTCGCGCTCAACGCCCACCCAGCGACGGTCGAGGCGGTCGCAAGCGAGCAACGTCGAACCGGAGCCGGCGAAGCAGTCCATCACCCGGTCCCCGCGGTTGGTGCCGCACAGCACCAGCCGCTCCATCAGCCTGAGCGGCTTCTGCGACGGGTGCTTGCCGTGCACCCGCTCGCGCGCCGGCGTCACCGGGATGTCCCAGAAGTTGCGCATCTGCTTGCCGCCGTTCAGCGCCTTCATGTCGTCGTAGTTGAAGGTCCAGTTCTTCGCCTTCTTGTTGCTGTTGTTGCAGATCCACAGCACTTGCTCCGTGCTCTCGGTGAGCATGCGACAGGTGATGTTCGGCTGGGCGTTCGGCTTGGCCCAGATGATGCTGTTGATGACGCGCAGGTCGAGCCGCGCCGCGATGGCGCCGATGGTGTAGATGTTGTGGTAGCTGCCGAAGATGAAAATGTTGCCGTTCTCCTTGACGGTGCGGCACACCTCCTTCAGCCAGGACGCGGTGAACTGCTCGTACTCCTCCGGGGAGTAGCGGTCCCATTCGCTGTCGATGGTGACGTGCGACGAGAACGCCCAGGAGAGGCCCTTGCGGTCGCGCGCGATGTTGTAGGGCGGATCGGTGATGCATGCGTGGAAGGTCTTGTCCTCCCATTGCTGCAAAGTGCCGAGCGCATCGCCCTCGTAGAGCTGGTTCGACAGCGGCGTCAGGTGCGTGGCGGTGCGCGGCGCCAGGCTCTGGCTCGGCCGCGGGGCACGCACCGGCTCGGCGACCGGCTCGTAGGGCGTCTGCAGGTCGAAGGGCTCAACCTCGCCCGGCTGGAAATCGCGCGCCACCCGTTCCTTCGCCATGGCCACCATTCCTTCGCTCCTTCGGCGCGCACGCGTGCCCACGAGCGCGCGTCGCGCGCTCGGACCGTCGTCCGTGCCCTCGTCGTCGTTGGTGCGCCGCGCTGCTCCGCGCTGCGCGCTTGGAGCATCATGGAGGAGGTTGTCCCCTCCGCAAAATTTTCGGCCGAGCGGCTAGCTCGGGTCGGTGATGGCCGCGAGCGCCGGCAGCGTCACCTCGGCCGGCCCGAGCAGGTTCACCAAGCCGTGCTGCTCGGCCGCCTCGACGTTGACGTTGACCAGGCGTGCGCCCGCGTAGCGCCCGGCGCGGATGGCGTAGTCGGTGATGCCGACCGAGAACGACGTGCCGACGAACAGGATCACCTCGGCGTCGTTGAGCGCGCGCCGGGCCGTGCGCATGCCGTAGGCGGGGTGCGCGTCGTAGCTCTCGTCGAACAGCAGCACCAGCGGCCGCAGCGGCTCGGCGCACACGTCGCAGCGCGGCACCGTGCCTTCGTCGAGGCACGACAGGTCGACCGTGCCGAACGGCTCGAGCACGCGCGCGCAGCCTGGGCGCGTACAGATGAAGCGGTCGTGTCGTCCGTGGATCTCGACCAACTGCTGTTCGGCGACGCCGCTCTTCCTGTGCAGCCCGTCGATGTTCTGCGTCACCACCAGGTGCGCGGGACGCGACCGCACCATGCGCGTGATGGCGTCGTGGCCGGCGTTCGGTTCGATTGGGCTTCCGTGCGCCAGGTCGGCGTGGGCCTTAAGCCAAAACTCGCGCCACCACTCGACGGGCGACTCGCGGAAGCGCTCGATGGTCCCCCAGTCGGTGATGAAGCGCGACCAGACCGCGTCCTTGGACTTGCGATAGGGCAACAGCCCGCTCGCGACCGAGAGGCCGGCGCCGGTGAGCCAGACCAGCCGCTCGCACGTCGACACCAGACGCGCGACCTCGTGCAGCGCGCCGTCCTGCTCGCTCACGTCGCCGCCGCCGCACCGAGGACCGTGCCGACCGCGATCGGTCGGCCTTTGACCAGCTCGGCGACCGGCATGCGGCGCTTGTTCGGCAACTGGGCCTCGCCGAAGCGCACTGCGCCGGCACCGCAGGCGACCACCAGGCCGTCGCCAGCCGACAACACGGCGCCGGGCGCGCCCTGCCCCGGTGCCAGCGACGGCGAGAACAGCTTGAGCACCTCGTCGCCCAGGCTCGTGAAGGCTCCGGGCCAGGGGTGCATGGCGCGCGCGTGGTCGACGAGCTGGCGCGCGCTCTTGGTCCAATCGACGCCGCCGTGGTGCTTCTCGAGCTGCTCGGCGTACGTCACGCCCTCGGTTCGCTGCGGCACGCGCGGCAACGCGCCGGTGATCAGCGCATCGAGGTTGGTGGACAAGAGGCGCGCGCCCGCGGCCGCGACCTTGGCCGTGAGCGTCTCGCCATCGTCGTTGGGGTCGATGGCCACCTCGGCCGTCGCATAGACGTCGCCGGCGTCGAGCTCCGGCACCATGTGCATCAGGCAGACGCCGGTCTTGGCGTCGCCCGCCTCGAGGGCGCGCTGAATGGGCGCTGCACCTCGCCAGCGAGGCAACAGCGAGGCGTGCACATTGACGAAGCCCCGCGGCGGCAGCTCGAGCAGGCGGCGCGGGATGATGCGGCCGTAGGCCGCGACCACCGCGAGGTCGACCTTTTTCGACGAGAATAAGGTGAAGAACGCCTCGCCAGACGGCGTCTCCTTCTTGAGCGTCTCGGGCTGCGCCACCTCGACGCCGCGCGCCAACGCCAGCACCTTGGTGGGCGGAGGTTGCAGCTGCTTGCCGCGACCCGCCGGGCGATCGGGCTGCGCCACCACCAGCACGACGTCGTGCGCGCTCGCGAGCAGCGCCTCGAGCTGTGTGGCCGCGAGCGCCGGCGTGCCGAAGAAGGCCAAGCGTGCCATCAGCCACCTCCCGCGGCGACCGGCAGCGCCAGCGCCGTGATGGCCCCGGCGTCGTCGAGCAACACGCGCGGCCGACCGCTCGGCGTCAGACCCTTGGCGCGGCAGTCCTCGACGAGCGCGGCGGCGTCGGCCGCCACGCCGTCCTTCGCGCGCCGCACCAGCCAGCGCGCCGCCGGCTCGCGCTTGTGCAACAGCGGAGCGATCAGCGCGCTCGCGCCCTGTAGCGGCCGGCAGAAGCGTGGCGGTGGATCGGTGAGCGAGCGCGCCGGGTCGCGCTCGAGCACGACGAAGGTGAAGGTGCCGAGCGTGGCGCCGAGCTTGTCCTTCTGCTCGTCGACGCGAGCGGCGACGCGCGAGGGCTCGGTGAGCGCGCGCGCGTCGGCCAGGCAGGCCAGCTCGAGCGCCGGCAGCTCGATGAGCGCGCCGTCGTCGACGGCCGCGCCGTTCACCAGCACGGGGCCCCGGACGGCGACGGGCGCGACCGGCTTCGCGGCCGGCGCCTTCTCGGCCGGCGCCTTCTCGGCCGGCGCCTTCTCGGCCGGCGCCTTCTCGGTCGGCGCCTTCTCGGTCGGCGGTCGCGCGGCCACCGGCGCGCTCGCGCGCTCGGGCGCCTGCTCCACGTCCTCCCAGCGCACCACCCCGCTGCGCCCAACGCAGGACGCGAGCGCGAGCGCCAACGACAGCAGCGACGCCGCGCGCAGGCTCACGCGGGCTCCGGCTCGCCTTTGACCAGGCGCTGCAGTCGGCGCACGGCCTCCTCGAGCACGTCGAGGCGTGGGCCGAAGGAGAAGCGCACGTGGCGCTCGAAGCGCGAGGCACGCCCGGTGCGCCGACGCCCGGGGTTGATGTCGAAGAACGCACCCGGCACCACGATGACCTTGCGCTCGAGCGCGCGCTTGAACAGCTCCATGCCGGTGTCGATGCCGGCGCCGAGCCCGTCGACCGCGCCCCAGACGTAGAAGCCGCCCTGCGGCACAGCGTCGATGCGCACGCCCAAGCGTTGCAACGCCTCCACCATGACGTCGCGCTTCTTGGCGAAGGCGCGCCGGATGGCTCCGGTCTCGGCGTCGATGACGTCGTCCTGCAACAGACCGACGGCGGCGAGCTGCGCCGGCCGCGAGCCGCCGCCGTCCAAGAACGAGCCCGCCGATGCCACCGCCTCGATCACCTGCTTGGGCCCGAGCGTCCAGGAGATGCGCAGGCCCGGGTAGCGCCAGTTCTTGGTCAGGCCGTCGATGATGACCACCGGATCGCGCTCGACGTCGTCGACGTACTCGGCTGCCGAGACGATCGGCTTGGTGACGCCGTCGGCCTGCGCCCACACGTAGTGCGAGTAGAACTCGTCGACGAGCAGCGCGCAGTCGAGCGAGCGGCAGGTGGCCACCCACGCCGCCAGCTCGCTGCCGAGCAGCGTGCGCCCCGTCGGGTTGCACGGGTTCGACAACAACAGCGCCGACAAGCCACGGCCGAGGATCTCCTTGCGCAGCTCCTCGACGGAGAAGTGGTAACGACGCTCGGCCTCGAGAAGTATGGGGATGGGGTTGAACAGCCGGAAGACGCTGAGCAGCTCCTCGTAGGCCGTGTAATCGGGCAGGAAGTGACCGAGGTTGACCTCGCCGAGCGCGGTGGCGGCACGCGCCAGCGCCAAGCGCCCGCCACCACAGATGGCGACGTTCTCCGCGCTGTACTGCGACGGCAGACCGCGGCGGAAACGGCGGTTGTAGGCGTCGGCGACGGCGGCGCGCAGCTCCCACAGGCCGGCGACCGGCGCGTACTCGTAGGCGTCGTCGGGGATGGCGAGTGCTTGCAGGCGAGGCGGCGCACCGGGCAAGGCGCCGGTCTCCGGTTGGCCTTGCCCGAGGTTGCACCAGCTCGGGTCCGACGCGCGGTAGCCGCGGCGCTCCGCCTCGCTGGTGACGAAGATGACGCCGGTGCGCGGCACGGGGCGGAAGGCGCCGTTCATGGGCGCACCCTTCTCGAATGATTGCGACGATGCAAGTGCGACCTTCTCCTACACGCCTCCACCACCGGGCTGCGCGCGGCCTTGCGTGGTGCGCCGACCTCGTCGAGAGTCGGAACGCCGCCCGCGGCGCGCCCGTTCTGCCGGTGCAAGAACGTCCCGGGATGTCCCCGAACGTCCCCTGCCGTTTCAAGGAAGACCCCACCTGATGCGCTCCCTGCCCTGCCTCCTGCTCCTGCTGCTCGCCTGCACGACCACCACCGCGCAGGGCACGACCCGAACCATCACCGTCGACGGCCGCACCATGCCGGCCGAGGACTACGCGCGCTTCCTGGTCGACACCGGCAACGCCGCCGCGCTGGCGCACGACGACAGCTTGGCGAAGAAGAACTTCACCAAGGTGACTGAGGAGCTGGCCGACACCACCTCGTTCGGCGCCGCCTCGGTCGGGCTCGCGCGCCTGTTGCTCGACGCCGGCGACGCGCCGGGCGCGCAGGCCGCCGTCGAGAAGCTGCTGCTGCACGACCCGACCACGCCGGTTGCCGACGAGGCGCGCTACCTGCTGGCGCTCGCGCAGCTCCAGCAGGGCGACGCCAAAAGCGCCGCGCCCACGCTCAAGAGCCTGATCGACAAGATGCCCGAGGCCGAGCGTGCCGACGCCTCGGCCAAGCTCGGCGAGCAGTTGTTCTCGCAGGGCCACGGCGCCGAGGCGCTGCGCTACCTCGGGCGCTCGCTCGCGGCGGGCGCCGGCGCCGGCGCCGACCTAGAGACGCGCATGATCACCGCGGTGGACGGCGGTATTGCGCCGGGCGACCTGCGCTTGCTGCTCGAGACCGAGGCCAAGCCGGGCACCTTCCTCGACGAGCTTCTGACCATCAAGCTCGCGCGCGTGCACGTGCACCTGCGCGACTACGCGTCCGCCAACGACATGGCCACGCGTTACCTCTCGCGCTACGGCAGCGGCCGCTGGGCGAAGGACGCGCGCGCGCTGCAAGCGTCGCTGCAAGCACGCGTCCAGGTGGACGCCAAGGCCGTGGGCGTGCTGTTGCCGCTCTCCGGCAAGTACGCGGCGTACGGCAAGCGCGCGCTCACGGCGATTCAGATCGGCTTCGGCAGCACACCCAAAGCCGAGGCGCCGCCACCGGAGCCCGAGCTCGATCCGAAGACCGGCGAGGCCGTCGTGCCGACCGAGGCGCCCGCGCCCAAGCCCAAGCCGAAGGAGGCGAGCCTCGAGGGCACCATCGCCACGCCGGCCGGCATCACGTTGGTGGTGAAGGACACCGCCGGCGATCCGGTGCGCACGCGCCAACTGGTCGAGGAGCTGGTGGCCAAGCAGCACGTCATCGCCATCCTCGGCGACATCCTGCTCGACACCTCGCTGCCGGCCGCGCTCGCCGCCGAGGACGCCGGCGTGCCGCTCATCTCGCTGTCACGCAGGGACGGCGTGCCCGAGACCGGGCCCTGGTCGTTCCGGCTGGCGCTGACGGCGCACAAGCAGGCCGAGGCGCTGGTGCGGCTCACCGTCGAGGGCATGGGCATGAAGCGCTTCGCCATCATGTACCCGAAGGATCCCTTTGGCGTGGAGCTGATGAACGGCCTGTGGGACGAGCTGGAGAAGCGCGAGGCCGAGGTGACCGCGGTCGAGGGCTACGCGCACGACCAGACCACTTTCACCGCCGAGGCCAAGTCGCTGGTGGGGCGCGGCATCGCCTCATCGACGGAGGTAGCCGAGTGCCGCGCCGAGGCGCAGCAGATCACCAACGAGTACAGGAAGAAGAAGGCGCTCGAGGGTTGCGGCGATCTGGCCAAGCCCATCGTCGACTTCGAGGCGCTGTTCGTACCCGACAGCTACCGCACCGTCAGCTACATCGTGCCCGCGTTGGTGGCCGAGGACGTGCTGCTGACCAAAGACCACCGCACGGTCGACAACTACCGCAAGACCACCGGCAACAACTCGCTGCGGCCGGTGCAGTTGCTCGGCGTCTCCATGTGGAACGACCCCGAGCTGACCAAGCGGCTGGGTCGTCAGATCGACGGCGCGGTCTTCGTCGACGGCTTCAACCCGACCGACGGCACGCCGCGCGTGCAGAAGTTCGTTGGCGCGTTCGCCGACGTGCACCGCAGCAAGCCGCAGCTCATCGAGGCGCAAGCGCACGACGGCGCCGCCATCCTGCAGGCGCTGCTGGTGGGCGACGCCGCGCGGCCGGCGCTGCGCACGCGCGAGTCGCTGCGACAGGCCATCGCCGGCGTCACCGACTTCCCGGGCGTCACCGGGCTGATCCGCTTCAACGAGCACGGCGACTCGACAACGCAGCTGATTCACTTCGTCATCGACGGCGAGAAGATCGAGACGCGTGATCCGGCGGCGCTCGCCAAGGGCGAGAGCGGATGAACGCGCTGATCTTCCAGTGCCCCGCCTGCCGCGCGCTGGTCGGGGCCGCGCGTGCCGAGCTGCAGCCGGGGCGCGCCGGCCTGCGCTGTGCCGCGTGTGGCGCCGTCGCCTGGCTGCCCGAAGCAGGCGCGGCGGGCGAGGCCCACGTGGTCGACGTCGAGGCCGAGCCGCGCGTGGCACCGCCGCGCGAGCTGCCGGCAGCGAGCGGTGCTTTGGTGGTGGCGGCACCAAGCGCGCCCGCACCCGCGACGATCATGGCCGGTCCGTTCGACGCCGAGCTGCGTGCGCGGCTGCGCGAGCGGCTGGCGGCACTGCCCCCGTCGGGCGGCGCACAGGAGGAGCTGGCGGCCGCCTTCGTCGAGCTGCTCGACACCTGGCAGGGCGAGGCCGCGCACAAGGCGCTGCTGCGGCGCGCGTCGGCCGCCGGTGAGCTGGCGTTCGTCGGTCAGCGCTACCGCGCGGTGCTCGACGTGGCACCGAACGACGCGGCGGCGCGGCGCGCGCAGGAGGAGGTGCTGGCGCTCGCCATGGCGACCATGTCCGCCACGCGCGACCTGGGCGCCCTCGGCGAGGATCAGACGGTCAAGGCCAAGCGGCGCGCGTTGTGGGCGGGCGTCATCGCCTTTGCGTTCGTCGCCATCGTGCTGTGGGCCATGCGCGAGCGGGACGCTCTTTTGCGCAGCGACGCCGACGGCGCCAAGATGCTCGAGCACACGGCCGAGGAGCCGGCGAGGTAGGGAGAGGTGCGATGACGGCCGACGCCGACGCGCTCATCGAAGAAGCCGAGGAGAAGGCGCGCGCGCTGCTCGCCGAGGCGGAGCGCCAGGTCGAGGAGCTGATTGCGCAGGCCGCCGCCGACGGCGAGCGCGAGGGCGCCGAGCAAGCCGCGCACATGCGCGAGGAGATCGCCGGGCTCGAGGTGCGCATGCTCGAGGAGGTCGACGGTGAGATCGTCCGGGCCGCGCTACGCGTCGCGCGCGAGCTGATCGCCGCCGAGCTGCAGACGCGCGAGGACGCGGTGGTCGACGTGGCCGCCACTGCGCTCGGCGCCGCCAAGACCGCCCGCGACATCAACCTGCGCACTAGCCCGCGCGACGCGCCCATCCTGCGTCAGCACAAGGCACGCCTGGTGGCGGTGCTGACGCGCGCCAAGGACCTCGAGATCCGCGAAGATAAGCGGGTCAAGCCGGGCGGCGTGTTGATCGAGACCGAGGCCGGCGTCATCGACGCGCAGCTCGACACCCAGCTCGACGAGCTGGAGTCCGCCGTCACGCGCCCCACGCTGGGCGACGAGCTGGAGGCCTAGCGTGGCGCGCGTCATCAAGGCCGGGGGTCAGGGTGGCCAGCGACCCGCGCGCGCGCCGGCACGTATTGCCGACCAGAGCGGCAAGAAGGTCATCGAGCGCGCCGTCTATCAGGCCAAGCAAGACGCGGCGCACATCCTCAAGCGCGCCGACGAGGCGCGCGCCAAGCTGCTCGCCGACGGCAAGAAGAAGGCGAGCCAGGCGCACGAGGAGGCGATGGCGCGCGGCGCCTCCGAGGCCTTCGCCGCCGCCGCGGCCGAGGCGCTGTCGGCGTTTCGACGCCGCGCCGAGCGCTACGCCGAGGCCGCCGACGACATCCGCGTGCTCGCGCTCGAGGTGGTGAAGAAGCTGCTCGGCACCGACCCCGATCTCGGCCAGCGCGACGTCGAACGCATCCTGCAGCGCGGCATGGCGCAGTTGCGCGCGCGCCGGCGTCTGCGCGTGCAGGTATCGCAGCGCCGTCTCGACGCGCTCGCCACGGAGCGCCCCAACCTGATGAAGGCGGTGGCGGGCGAGCCCGACCTGATGATGGAGCCCACCGACGACGTCGGCCTCGGCTTCGCGCGCGTGGTCACCGAGATCGGCGGCGCGCTGTGCGCCGAGGAGACCGCGCTCGACGCGCTCGCGCTCTCGGTCAACGTGCACGAGCAGCCGCGCGCCGCCGGCACCACCACCGACAAGATCACGCGCGCGTCGCACACTTCGGTGCGCTCGAACGTGCCGGACGCGTTGGTCGAAGACGTGGAGGAGGAAGAGGACGACACCATGCAGATGGTGGCGCGCCACAAGACCGCGTCGAGCGTGGACGGGGACGAGCTGGAGGAGGTGGCGGCGGACGACGACGACGACCCGAGCACGCACGCGGCGCGCCCAGGCGCCCGTCGCGATCGGGTCAAGACCGGCCAGGTGGTGGTGCCCGCGCGTCCGGCCACGCGCGTGGTGCCGATCGCCGCCGACGCAGACGACTCCTCCGAGGACGACGCCGACCTCGAGCTGTTCACCGACGACGCCGTAGGACGAACGCGGAGGAAGCGTTGACCGCGCCGCCGGTGCCGCGCCACGTGGCCATCATCATGGACGGCAACGGCCGCTGGGCCGAGGAGCGCGGCCTGCCCCGCCTCGAGGGCCACCGCGCCGGCGCCAAGACCGTGCGCGACATCACGACCTACTGCCGCGAGCTGGGCGTCCGCTACCTGACGTTGTACGCGTTCTCGTCGGAGAACTGGGGCCGGCCCGAGACCGAGGTGTCGGGCCTGATGCAGCTCCTGACGGACTACTTGAAGGACGAGCGCGCCACCCTGCTCAAGAACCAGATCGAGCTGGCCACCATCGGCGCCGTCGACAAGCTGCCGCTGGTGGTGCGCGCGTTGCTCGGTGCCGTCAAAGAGGCGACGCGCGGTATGTCCGGCATGCGCCTGACGCTCGCGCTCTCCTACGGCGCACGTGACGAGATCGTGCGCGCGGTTCGCGCCGTCGCTGCCGAGGTCAAGCGCGGCGCGCTCGCGGTCGACGACATCGGCCCCGAGCACCTCGAGGCGCACCTCGACTCCGCCGGCACGCCGGATCCCGACTTGCTGATTCGCACCAGCGGCGAGCTGCGCGTGTCGAACTTCATGCTGTGGCAGATCGCGTACTCGGAGCTGTACGTGACGCCGGTGGCCTGGCCCGACTTCTCTCGCGCGCGCCTCGACGAGGCGTTCGCGTCCTATCGCGGCCGGCAACGCCGCTTCGGGCTCACCGGCGCGCAGGTGGCCCCCGCGGGCGGCGCGCGGGGCGGCGCATGAGCAACCTGGCACAGCGCATCCTGGTCGCGGTCGCGCTCTTGCCGTTCGTGCTTTGGCTGTTCGTGCTCGGTGGCTGGCCGCTGCGCGGGCTGTTGATGGCAACTGCGGTCGTCTGCTTCTGGGAGTACGGCCAGGTGACGGCGCGCGGCGACAAGGTAGCGCGCGCCGCGCTGCTGATCATCGGCGCCGCGGCGACCGCGCACGCGCTCGCCGCCGTCAACGACGCCTTCGCCACCTTGCTGGTCTTCAACCTCGCGGTCATCGCGCTCGGCTCCATCTACGTGCTGCGCCCGGGTGAGCTGCACACCGCGTGGCCGCGGCTGGCGCTGCTCGGCTTCGGCGTCATCTACATCGGGCTTGGGCTGTGGGCGGTGTCGCGCTTGCGCGATCTCGGCGACACGCTCGAGGGTGCTGCGCGCGCCGGGCCCATCATGGCCGCCTTCACCGCCACGTGGTCGAACGACACTTGCGCGTATTTCGCGGGGCGCTTCCTCGGCAAGCACAAGATGGCGCCGCAGATCTCGCCCAAGAAGACGTGGGAGGGCTTCGCCGGCGGCGCGCTCGGCTCGCTCGCCTTCTTGTTCGTGGGCCGCGCGCTCTTCCCCAACGTGTTCTCGTTCTTCACGTCGCTCGATCTGGTCTGCATCGCACTACCGACGGCGTTCCTGGGACCGATGGGCGATCTGGCCGAGAGCATGTGGAAGCGCGGCTTCGACACCAAGGACTCCGGCGCCATCCTGCCCGGCCACGGCGGCATGCTCGACCGTATCGACGCCGTCTTGTTCGTGGTGCCGTGGTCGCTCTTCTATCTCGGCTCGCTCAAGCCGGCGCTCGACCGCTTGCTCGGCGACTGAGCGCATCGTCAACCTCGACGAGCGCACTACCCGATCCTGCGCTATGGTCCCGCACCGGAGGTGCCGATGCGCCGCTGGCTTTGCTCGCTCACCCTCGTCCTCGCCACCCTGGTGCTGGCCGGCCCCTTCGGCTGCCCCGTCAGCCACGTCGATCTGTGCGAGGCACAGATGCAGGCGACGTGTCAGTTCCAGTTCCGCTGCTGCAAAGCCGAGGAACGCCTGACCGGCATGTTCGTCGCCTTCCCCTACATGGCCAACGAGGGCGAATGCATCGAGCGCGCCACCGGCTACTGCAAGCTGTTGTCCGCGGCCAACGACGACGCGGCGGCGGCCGGGCGGCTGCGCTTTGACGGCGACAAGGGCAAGGAGTGCGTGGCCGCGCTCGAGGCCGCGCGCGACAGCTGTGACATCGTCGCGCTCGGTGAGGCCACCACCACCGCCGACGGCGATCCCGGGCCGTGTGCCGAGGTGAGCGAGGGACTGGTCGAGGACGGTGAGGCGTGCGCCAGCAGCGGCGAGTGTGCGAGCGAGGGCGCCTACTGCGACATCGACTACGAAGATCCCGACCTCAACGAGGAGCTCGGCACGCGCGACGGCGAGTGCGTCGGCCCGGGCGACGTCGGCGACGACTGCGAGAGCCGCCCCTGCCAGGACGGGCTCGAGTGCATCTTCGACGGCACCGACTCGAGCTACACCTGCACCGCCCTGCCCGGCGTGGGTGAGCCGTGCCCGAGCTTCCAGTGCCAGGAGGGACTCGGCTGCGCCTACGACACGGTGGCGGGCGAGAATCGCTGCCAGCAGCCGGCGGGGCTCGGCGAGGACTGCGCCGGCACGGGCCTGTGCGAGGTGCCGCTGGTGTGCACGTACGATCAGACCACCTTCGAGCAGACCTGCGAGGCGCCGCC
This sequence comes from Deltaproteobacteria bacterium, assembly GCA_016177705.1. Lineage (GTDB taxonomy): Bacteria > Myxococcota > UBA727 > UBA727 > VGSZ01 > JACOUT01. The sequence continues at coordinate 141,824 of JACOUT010000005.1, read as the reverse complement.
CGACGTCGGCGAGCCGTGCCCGATGTACCAGTGCGCGCTCGGCGCCTTCTGCAACGACACGGCCGGCACGCCGGGCACGTGTGAGGCGCAGGTGGCGGCCGGCGGCGAGTGCGATCCCGACCTCTACGACCAGTGCGCCGGCGAGGACTCGTATTGCGACGACGCCGAGGCGCCGCCGGTGTGTCGAGACTATGGCGCGCCCGATCCTGTCGACCCCGACCAGTGCACCGGCAACTGAGGCATCAGGGAGCACCCATGCGCTTCGTCACGCTGCTCGTCACCGTCGTCGCCGCCCTGCCGCTCGCCGGCTTCGGCTGCTTCGACAAACCGATCTCGACCTGCGAGGCGCTGATGCGCGCCCAGTGCGAGTTCTCGTTCCGCTGCTGCGATGCCGAGGAGCGCCTCGACGGCTCGGCGCCGACCGGCTTCGGCAACAGCTACGTCAACAGTGAGGCCGAGTGCGTCGAGCGTGCGACCGGCATCTGCAAGATGTTGGCGGGCGCCAACGAAGACTCGGTGGCGCTCGGGCGTATGACCTTCGACGGCGAGGCGGCCAATGCCTGCCTCGCGGGCATGAGCGCGGCGCGGGATCAGTGCGATTGGTCGCTGGCGCAACTGGTGCAGCGCCCGGGGCAAGCGTGCTCGCGCGCGCTCGGCGTCGGCGCGGTGGAGCCGGGCGAGACCTGTGCCACCGCCAGCGAGTGCCGCCTCGGCGGCGGCTGCGAGATCGACTACGAGGATCCCGAGGTCAATGAAGAGGTCGGCGCGCTCGAGGGTGAGTGCGTCGACGCCGGCGACGACGGGGAGGATTGCACCGATCGCCCATGCGGCCCGGGCCTGTTGTGCAACGACGGCGAGTGCGAGCCGGCGCCCGCCGAGGGCGAGGACTGCTTTGGCGGCGCCGTCTGTGGGCCGGGCCTGTACTGCGACAACAACGAGTGCGCGGTGCCGAAGAACAACGGCGACGACTGCGAGCAGTCCTACGAGTGCCTGTCGTCCGAGTGCGACAACGGCGAGTGCGCCGGCGGCGACGTCTGTAACGGCAACTGAGCTGTCGGGCTACGCGAGCTTGCGACGGCGACGTGCGATCGCGGCTAGGAGCACCGCGAAGGAGGCTCCCGGCGGAGCGGCCGAGCAGCCCGCACCGTTGACGGACGGCTCGAGCCGGGTCTGCGGCGTGATCGTGCCCGGATCGTCGTCGTCGACCGGCCCTTCGTCGACCGGGCCCTGCCCGGGCGGCGGCTCCTCGGTGGGCGGCTCCTCGGTGGGCGGCTCCTCGGTGGGTGGCTCCCCGGGCGGCGGCTCCTCGGGCGGCGGCTCCTCGGGCGGCGGCTCCTCGGGCGGCGGTTCCTCGGGCGGCGGCGGTGCGGACGGCGGCCGCACGCGCAGCGCGTCGACCACGATGTGCTGCTCGCTCGCGACCGGGCCGCTGGTGTTGTCGAACACCTTGACGCCCTCGCCCGCAGCACCCGTGAAGTCATACGTGCCGAGCACAGCCCACCCCGACGCCGCACCCTGGTCGATGGTGACGACGTGGTCCTGCCCACCGGCGCGCACCTGGTAGCGCGCCTGCCGGTGCACGCCGAAGCTGGGCTCGACGTAAGCCGCGACCTCGTAGGTGCCGGGCGCCTCGAAGGGCAGGCTCCACTCGGCCCAGTTCGACGGCGCGCCGGCCTCGAAGGCGTTGGTCCACAGCAGGTCGCCGCCGTAGCCGACGCTCTCGTCGCGCCAGTACTGTCCGGGGCCGTACACGCGCAGGCAATCGTCGCCGTTGTCGATGACGCTCTCGCCGCCCGTGAGCGCGGCGCACGCCGCAGGTCCGAAAGGCGCGTCGAACCAAGGCTGGTTCTCGTTGCCGGCCGCGACGTTGATCTCGACGTGCAGGTGATCGACGTGCGGATTCGAGCCCGTGTACTCGTGTATGCGCGGGTCGTAGGTGACGCGCCAGATGCTGTGGTCCCAGATGATGGTCTGCATGCCGATGGCGGCGGCGTTCTCGATCAGCCAGGCCGCGATCGGATCGCCGAGATCGTTGTCGGCGTCGCCGCCCACCGTCGGGATCATGATGTCGAGCGCGCGGCCGACGCCGTGCAGCGACATCGAGTTGGTGCCGGCGATCACCCGGCAGTTGTAGATGCCAACCGAGGCGATCTGCGGAAAGTACCCGAGCAGGTGGTCGCGCAAGGTGAGCGCGCCGTCGGTGGCGCCGCCCGAGCAGTTGGCGCCGTCGTCCCAAGAGGGCGCCGGGTTGTAGCCGACCTGCTGCGCGTCGCCGGCAGCGAGCACGTCGGCGGAGGGCTGCCAGCGTCCGGCGCGTGCCAGGCCCTGCTGGGTGTGGCCGGCGTTTCTGCCCGCCACCATGTCGACAGGGTGCTCGTGGTCGTGGTCGCCGCCCTCGTCGAGCTCGGCCGTGCAGCCAGAGATCGCGGGAAGGGCCAGCACGGTGACCAGCACCTGAGCGGCGACAACCACGAGCGGAGCGTTCTTCGTCATGCGACCGATGGTCGCGTGCGGCCGCCAGCCAGGAATCGGACGTCGGTCCTACGACGATCGTCTCCGCAGATCCGACGGGATCCGCCGTGAAGGAAACGGCGGGCTCGCGGGTAGCTAGGGGTCGAACCTTCACCCCCGGAGCAAACCATGACCTTGACCCGCATCGTCCTCGCCGTCCTGGCGCTTTCCCTGACCACCGTGGTCGCCGCCGCCTGCACGCCAGCGGCCCCCTCGACCCTGGCCGAGGATCTGGTGATGAAGGCCTATGACGTCCCCGCGGAGCACGCCGCCGAGCTGCAGGGCATCGTGTCCTCGCTGCTGTGGACCGCCAAGGACGCGCCGCGTAAGGGCGCAGCCGCGCTGGCACCGTCGGGGCAGCTGTTGGTGAGCGCGCCCGCCGGGTTTCACCCGGGAATCGCCGACGTGCTCGCGCGCTTGAAGAGCGGTGCCGTGCAGGCGCCGCCGACGGTGACGCTCGACTATTGGGTGGTGGTCGCGGCGCCGGCGCCGACGCCGGCCAAGGGCGCCGACGTCTCCCCGGAGATCGGCGACGTCGTCGAGGCGCTGCAGCAGAGCCAGGGGCCGATGCGGCTGTCGGTGCTCGAACGGCTGCGCGCCGCGTCGCAGAGCGGCTCCGAGGCGCGCATCGAGGGCCGGGCCATCTTCGCGGAGCAGACCGCGTCGCTGCACGGCGACAAGGTGGTGGCGAAGGTGCGCGTGCGCGCGCAGGACGAAGCCGGCGGGCTGGACGCGCGCGTCGAGGTGCCGCTCGGCAAGACCGTGGTGCTCGGCCAGGCCGGGACCGGCCCGCGCTCGGGTGAGCGCGCTGGCTTCGGCAACGACCTGCGCGACGGCAAGGCGGTGACCACGTTCTACGTCTTTCGCGCCTCGGTGGACGGGAAGTGACCTTGTCGATGACGATGCGCACTCGAAGGGGACGCGATGACCTCGTCGCAGCTCGTGCCGACGACGACCGCCGCGCCGTTCGATCGCGCGGCGCTCGAGTCGCTCTATCTGCGGCTCGAGCGCCGCGTCTACAACGTGGTGTACCGATGGCTGTGGAACAGGGACGACGCCGCCGACGTCACGCAAGACGCGTTCGTCAAGCTGTGGTCGATGCGCGACCGCGTCCGCCCGGAGACGGTCGAAGCCCTGGTGTTTCGCATCGCGGTCAACCTCGCGTCCAACCGCCGCCGCACACGGCGCCTCTGGAGCCTGGTGACGCTGGACGCGCTGACGCTATCGACGCCGCCGCCGGAGCTCGACGATACCCAGCGCCGCGTCCGTGCCGCGGTCGACGCGCTGCCCGAGCGCTTGCGCCGCGTGGTGGTGCTTGGCGAGCTCTCCGGCATGACCGCCAAGGAGATCGGCGCCGTGCTCGGCATCCCCGAGGGCACGGTGGCCTCGCGACGCCACGCAGCGGTTGCGATCCTGCGCGAGCAGCTCGGCGCGCTCATGGAGGCCCACGATGACCCGGCATAGCCGCGCGTTCCCAGAGCTCGAGCCGCCACCAGGTGGCCTCGCGCGCCTGCGCGAGCGTGTCGCGCTCGGCGACCGGCGCCCCGCGCGCCTGTTGGTGTTCGCCGTCGTGCCCTCGCTCGCCGCGGCCGCGGCCGCGCTGGCGCTGATCGTCACCCGCGCGACACCGTCGTCGGCGTCGGCGGCGATGGGCTTCGCGCCGTTCGATCACCCCTCGCTCGCCGAGCCGTCGCCGTCATCGCCCGCGGTGGTGGCCGGCGGCGCGCGTGGGCTCGCCGTCCCGATCGCCACGGACGTCACGCTGTATTGGGTGCCCTGAGCGGGCGCCGACAGCGGCGCGCTACGGCGCCTTGGGCGGCGTGAGCGGCTCGACCTTCCACGGTCCGACGCCGGTGATCTGCACCACGCAACCCTCGTCGCTCCACACGAAGTGCGGCCGACCCGGCGGGTTCACGTAGAAGCTGCCGACGCCAAAGCGCCGGCCCTTGCCCTTGTCGACGCTCGCGCCGAAGCCGACCGCGATGGTGCCCTCGATGACCGTGACGCGCTCGTCGACCGGATGCGTGTGCGGACCGAGCAGGAAGCCCTTGGGCGCCTTGAGCCTGATGGTGAAGAGGCCCTCCTTCTTCGGGTCGCCTTCGAGCACGGTCATGGTGGTGCCCTTGGGCATGGCGGCGGGCGCGTCGGTCCACACGAGCGCGGCGGCATCGAGCTGGATGGGCGTGACCTCGGTGGCGGGCGTTTGCGCGAGCGCGTTCAGCGACAACACGGCAGCGGCGATGATCATGCGGGCTCCTCGATGTGGCGCGCAGCGTAGCCGAACGCCGCCGCGCGCGGATCGCTTGACGCGCGCCGTTGGTGCCTACTTTTCGTCCGTAGCGCGGTGGTCGACGACGTCGAGGGGCATGGTCCCGTCGTCTCGTTAGTCACCGCCGCGATGTGGTCAAGACACCGGAGGAGGACGTCATGGCACTGGTTCGATGGGATCCGATGCGGGACTTCGATGACTTGCAGCGCCGCTTCTTCGGCAACGCGCTGCTCAAGGACTTCGCGCTCGGCAACGAGGCGTTGCAGCGCACCGAGTGGGCGCCGGCGGTCGACATCGCCGAGACCCCCGAGGCGTACACGCTGCACGCCGAGCTGCCCGCGATGAGGAAAGAAGACATCAAGCTCGCGGTGGAAGACGGCGTTCTGACCCTCACGGGCGAGCGCAAGCTCGAGCGCGAAGAGAAGAACAAGACCTACCACCGCGTCGAGCGCAGCTACGGCCGCTTCCAGCGCAGCTTCACGCTGCCCACCGCGGTCGATGAGACCAAGGTGACCGCCAGCTACGACAACGGCGTGCTCAACGTGCTCATCCCCAAGGCGGCGCCGCCGCCGCCTCGCAGCAAGGAGATCAAGATCGGCTGAGGAGGAAGGTCAGCGGGTTCGGGTTGGCGCGCGGGGGCCTCGGCCCCCGCGCGTTTTTCCTCGACAGCGCCGTCGAACCGGGTAAACTGAACAGATGTTCGATTCCGATCTCTCGCTGCGCGAAGTGCTGGGCCTGACCGGAAACGCCGCACGCGAGGCTTGGCTCGCGCTGCGCGGCGACCCGAGCCTGCCGCCCTCCAAGTTCGGCACCTCGAGCACGCGCCTGTTCACGCCGCGCCTGGCCTTCGCCACCTGGCGCGGTCGCCGGCACCTCGGCAGGCAAGTGCCCATCGTCAACCTGTTCAACCGCACGCCCACGCCCATCGAGCAGGGCTGGTCGGTGCGCGTGACGCAGGTGCGCGATTTTCGCGGCAAGGGCCTCACCTACGACAGCCACAACGGCACCGACTTCGCGGTTCCGCCCGGCACGCGCGTGGTGGCCGCCGCCCCCGGTGTCGTCGTGGCGACGCGCAGCGAGTACAACCGCGGCGGCCTCAAGCTCTACCTCGACCATGGCGATGGCCTGATGACGTCGTCGAACCACCTGGCGCGCGCGCTGGTCGGCGTGGGCGAGCGCGTGGCGCGCGGTCAGCCCGTCGCGCTGTCGGGGTACTCGGGCATTGACGCGCTCGCGTCGTTTGGCGCGGTGGCGCCGCACCTGCACTTCAACGTGTACCTCGGCGGCGTGCAGGTCGATCCGTTCGCCGCGCCCGGCGAGACGTCACTGTGGCAGGGAGAGAACAACCAGCCGCACCCCGCCCGCCGCTGCGACGCCGACGTGCTCGCGACCTCGTTCGACGCGGCGGCGGTCGACGCGCTGCTGCAGGCGTTGCACGACCGCGAGCGGCGCGCTGTGCTCGGCGCCATCGAGGATCCGTGGTGCCGTGCCTGGCAGCTCGTCATCGAGGCCAACACCTACCCGACGCGCTTTGCGGCGCACGAGCCGGCGCGCTCGCTGTTCCGGATGGCGACGCGCGTACCGCGCCTGACGCTGCCGTTCTCGACCGGCGACTTCGACGGCGTCGCCTTCGCCGACGACGTGGGCTTGCGGGCGTAGCCTTCGCGCTCGCCCTGTGGACCGCGCTCCTTGGCGGGGCCGCGGCGGCGCGCCCGGTCGGCGGCGCCGGCTGGTGGCACGACGACGTCGTCTATCAGGTGTTCGTGCGCAGCTTCGCCGACAGCGACGGCGACGGCGTCGGCGATCTGCGAGGCCTGATGGCGCACCTGGATGTGCTGAACGACGGCGACCCACGCACCGACGACGACCTCGGCGTCGATACGCTTTGGCTCATGCCCATCAACCCGTCGCCGAGCTACCACGGCTACGATGTCACCGACTATCGCGCCGTCGCACCGGCCTACGGCACGCTCGCCGATCTCGACGCGCTGCTCGGCGCCGCGCACGCGCGGGGCATGCACGTGGTGCTCGATCTCGTCGTCAACCACACCTCGAGCGCTCACCCGTGGTTTCGCGCGGCGCGCGACCCCACCCACGCCGAACACGCGCGCTACCGCGACTACTACCGCTGGCGAGCGGCCCCGTCCGGCGACAAGCGCCCCTGGGACGGCGCGCCGCTGTGGCACGAGAGCGGCGACGGCCGCAGGTACTACGCGCTCTTCTGGAGCGGCATGCCCGACCTCAACCTCGAGAACCCGGCGGTGCAGCAGGAGGCGCTCGATGTCATGCGCTTCTGGCTCGCGCGCGGCGTCGACGGCTTTCGGCTGGACGCCGTGCGCCACCTGATCGAGGGGCCAGACGGCGCCGTGGCGGACGTCGAGGGCAGCCACGCGCTGCTGCGACGGCTGCGCGCGGCGATCGAGCGCGACCACCCGAACGCGCTGTTGGTCGGCGAGGCGTGGACCGACACGCCCGGCATCGCCCGCTACGCCGGCGACGGCGATGAGCTGCACCTCGCCTTCTCGTTCGACGTCGCAGCGGCCGTGCTGCAGGCGATCAACGACGACCAGCGGCTGCCGCTGGCGCAGGCGCTGGCGCGCGCCGAGACCGCGTTCGCCGACCGCGCGTTCGAAGCGCAGTTCTTGACGAACCACGATCAAGCGCGCGTCATGCGCCAGCTCGGCGGCGACGTCGCCAAGGCGACGCTGGCGGCCGCGACCCTGTTCGCGTTGCCCGGCACGCCGTTCGTCTATTACGGCGAGGAGATCGGCATGCAGGGCGGCGCGTCGCGGGACGACGAAGACAAGCGCACGCCCATGCGCTTCGCCCGTGCTGGTGCGCGGCACGGCTTCACCAGCGCGGCGCGCGCGTGGCACGACGCGCCCGAGGCTGCCGGCGTCGACGTCGAGTCCCAGCGCGCGGCCGGCCTGTGGCGCAGCTATCAGCGCTTGATCGCACTGCGCCACGCCGAGCGCGCGCTCTCGAGCGACGAGGCGGTCCGTCCCGTCGTCACCGGCGGCGGCCGTGGGGCCTTCGCGCTGCTGCGTTCGCGAGGAGCCGAGCGCGTGCTGTTCGTCGCGAACTTCCATCGCGAGCCGGCCCCGCCGTTCTCCGTCGAGGTCGGCGGTGCGCCGCGCGTGCTGTTGGCGTCGGGCGCACCGAAGGTGCGCCGCGACGGCGACACGCTCGTCGTCGACGGCCTGGGCGCTCGCGGGTGGGCGTTCGTGCGATTGACGCGGTGAGGTCGTCGAGCGCCCTGGAGCCGGTCAGGGCAGCTCGTAGCCGGACAGCTCCTCCACTTGACCGCCGCCCTCCTCGCGGATCTTGCCGACGCCGTTGGCGAACCAGAAGTGTTTGTCGACGGCGCCGCTGCGCAGGAAGTGGAAGGAGTTGGGGAAGGTCCCGACCGGCACGTCGTACGAGGTGATCTCGAGCAAGGTCCACTCCTCGCTCTTTTCGTTGGTGGTCGAGACGCCGGCCGCGTCGACCACGGTCTCGGTGTAGCTGTCGGTGAGCGAGTCGCCGGGGACGCGCAGAGTCTTCGGCACCCGTACCTTCGCCGGGTCGTAGCTCTCGCTGCCGTCGGGGCCGCCGGCGGCGGTGACGCTCTCCTCTGACAGCCGCACCACGGCGTCGTCGAGGTCCTGCTGCTTGCTGGTGGTGGTGCCACCGCCGGCCTTGTCGGTGACCAGCGTGGCCACGCCGTCGGTGACCTCGGTGACCGTCTGGGTCTTGGTGCCGCTCGTACCCGTGGCGGTCTCGGACGTGTCGTACGTCCAGCTGGCGCCGACGGCCAAGGGGATCGGCTGGTCGAATTCTGGGGCGCACGCGATCGCTGAGGTCAGCATCGCGACGGCGCCGAGGAGACGGGGGGCCTTGCTGTGCATCAACGACACTGTAGCCGAACGACTGTTCGCTCGCCTGGACATGGCCGCGCCTCGTGACGTGCGGCCATGTGCCGCTATCGCTTGAAGAGGCGCTGGAGCAGACCGGGCTTGGCAGCGGCAGTTCCCTGCACTCCCCGGGGGATCGGGATTGAGCCGGAGGACGCGTCGCTCAGGTGGGCCGGCGGCGCGTCCATGCGCAGGGTCGGGTGCTTGGCCACCACCGGCAGGCGCCGCGCCGGCGAGCTGGGCGCGACGCCGCGAACCTCGAGCAGGCCCTCAGCGTCGACGTGCACCGTCACCGTCATGGCGCGTGCACCCGCGGGCCCGGGCGGCACGTCCATTTTGACGGTGCCGAGGTAGTCGGCGGCCTTGATGTCGCGCGACAACCCTTGGAACAGATCGACCTCGATCGCCGTCTGGCCGTCGACCAGCGTGCTCACCTCCACCATGCCTTGCGCCGGCAGCGTCGCGTTCCTCGCCAACACGGGCTCGAAGGTGACGCCGGTGGCGCTCCTGCGTCCGATGCCCACCGGCAGCGAGATGATGTCGAGCAGCCGGACCTCGCCGCCCCCCGACAACGAGCGCGCCAACAGCGCCGCGCCCTGCGCCACCACCTCGTCGGGGTTGACGCCCTTCTTGGGCGGTTTGCCGAACTGCTTCTCGAGGCGCGCCTGGATGGCCGGCATGCGGGTCTGGCCGCCGGCGAGCAGGATCTCGTCGATGTCTTTGTGCGCGAGGCCCGCGTGCGCCAGCACCTCGTCGACGGTGCGCGCGCACCGCTCGATCAGATCCTCGGTGAGCTGCACCAGCTGTTGGCGGCTGACGTGCAGCAGCAGGTCGACGGGCTTGCCGCGCCGCTGCGTCACGAAAGGCAGGCGCACCTCGGCGTGCTGCAACAGCGACAGGTCGATCTTTGCGAGCTCGGCCGCGTTGAGCACGCGCTGCACCACCACCGCCTCGTCCCTGATCGACAGGTCTTCGTCGGCCTCGAAGCGCTCGATCAGGTGGTCCGACAGACGGATGTCGAAGTCGACGCCGCCGAGCGAGCTGTCGCCGCCGGTGGCGAGCACGTTGAACGTGCCGCCGCCGATCTCGAGGATGGAGACGTCGAAGGTGCCGCCGCCCAGGTCGAACACCAGGATCTTCTGATCGAGGTTGCGCGACAGCCCATAGGCGAGCGCGGCCGCGGTCGGCTCGTTGACCAGGCGCCAGACGTCGAGGCCGGCCGCGCGCGCCGCCTTTCGCACCGCCTCGCGCTGCGTGAGCGGGTAGTCGGCCGGCACCGAGATGACCGCGCCCTCGACCGCGCCGCCGAGGTGCGCGCCCGCGTAGCGTGCGATCTGTTGCAGCAGGATGGTCGAGATCTCGGCCAAGTCGTGGACGCGCCCGCCAGCCTTGACCGCGCACAGCCCGCGATCGCCCTCGACCACCTCGTAGGGGAAGCGCTTCTGCAGCGACTTCACCTGGCTCGAGTGGAAGGGCCGCCCCACCAGGCGCTTGCTGCCGTAGATGGTGTCGGCCGGGTTGATGAGCAACTGCTCCTTGGCCGGCTGGCCGATCATCACGCGATCGCCCGCGAACGCGACCACGCTCGGCAGCAGGTTGCCGCCCTTCTCGGTGGGGATGACGCGCGGCACGCGGCCGTCGGTCCACGCCGCCAGCGTGTTGGTGGTGCCGAGATCGATGCCGATCTGCCGCGGCTTGTCGCCGGTGGTGGCCATGGGGCGGCAGCCTACCACCTCTCCCTGCACCGTTGACGACGGGTTGTCTGACGTCGCCCCGCTTCTTGACGATGGCGGTGGGCCGCGGGAACGTCGCTGCGTTGAGCACGAGCCCAAGCACCGGCGGTAACGAGCCGACGCAGGTCGTGGCGGCGCCGTCGCGCGCGCGCGCGCTGGCGGTCGACACCGTCGTTGCCGTCGGCCGCCCGGCGGTGACCTTCATCGAGGAGGTCGGCAGCCTCGGGCTGTTCTGCCTCGACGTCGCGTTCTGGCTGCCGCGCCGCCCCTTTCGTTGGGGGCAGCTCGCGCGCCACATGCGCGACGTCGGCTTCGGCTCGCTGTTCATCGTCATGCTGACGGGCCTGTTCACCGGGCTGAGCTTCGGCTTTCAGAGCCTGCAGGGCTTCCGGCGCTTCGGCGCCGAGGCGCTGGTGGGACCGACCACGATGCTCGGGCTGGTGCGCGAGCTCGGCCCGGTGTTGACGGGGCTGATGGTCGCCGGGCGCTCGGGCTCGGGCATGGCGACCGAGCTCGGCACCATGCGCGTCACCGAGCAGATCGACGCGCTCTCCACCTTGGCGGTGGAGCCGGTGCAGTACCTGGTGGTGCCGCGCGCCATCGCCACCACGTTGATGATGCCGTTGCTCACCATCGTCTTTTGCGCTGCCGGCTACGGCGGCTGCTACGTGATGGCGGTGATGCGCGAAGGTGTGGACCCCGGTGTCTTCTTCTACGAGACCTGGCAAGCGCTCGACCCGGACGACTTCTACGAAGGCTGGATCAAGGGCGCGATCTTCGGCCTGCAGATCGCGCTGATCGCGTCGTACCAAGGCTTCCACGCCTCGGGCGGCGCGCGCGGCGTCGGCGAGGCCGCCACCCGCACCGTCGTCATCTCCAACGTGTGTGTGCTGGTCAGCACCTACCTGTTGGCCGAGATCCTTGACCCGCTGATCCACTCCTGGATTCGCTTCGACGCCTTGCCCAAATGAGGAGCACCTGAGCAGCCCGTGACCACGCAGGTCGTCAAGCAGCCAGAGACCGCGCGCACCGGCGAACCACCGCCGGCCGTCGAGCACGACGTGGCGCTGCGCGTCGTCGACCTCAAGAAGACCTTCGGCTCGCGTCAGGTGCTCAAGGGCATGAACGTCGCGGTGCCGCGCGGGTCGATCCTGGTGATCCTCGGCGGCTCCGGCATGGGCAAGAGCGTCCTGATGAAGCACATGATCGGCCTGCTCAAGCCCGACTCGGGCTCGGTCATCGTCGACGGTCAGGACATCACGCGGCTGTCCAAGCTCGAGCTGAAGACGACGCGCTCCAAGTTCGGCATGGTCTTCCAAAATGGCGCGCTGTTCGACTCCATGAGCAACTGGGAGAACGTCGCCTTCCCGCTCAAGGAGCACCGGAAGGAGCTGAAGGGCGAGGCGCTCGATGCGCGCGTGCGCGAGCTGTTCAACGTCTTCTCGCTCGACGTCGACGCGCTCGGGCCGCGCTACCCGGCCGAGATCTCGGGCGGCCAGCGAAAGCGCGTGGCGTTGGCGCGCGCGGTCGCGCTCGAGCCGCAGATCGTGCTCTATGACGAGCCGACCACCGGCCTCGACCCCATCACCACCGACCAGGTCGACGAGATGATCCTGGAGGCCAAGCACAAGCTCGGCGTCACCAGCATCGTCATCAGCCACGACATCGCCTCGGCCTTCAAGATCGCGGACGAGATCATCTTCGTCTACGACGGCGAGATTGTCTGCCGCGGGCTGAAGGGCGCTATGCTCGCGTCGGAGCATCCCTTCGTGCAGCGCTTCTTCGCGACCTGGAAGGAGAAGAACGTGTGAGCGACGCGGCCAACGCGTTCCGCGCCGGTCTCGTCATCATCGTCGGCACGGTGATCGGCGTGATCTTCTACCTGTCGTCGGAGAAGGTCAGCTTCGCGCGCGACTCCGTCGACTACTACGCGTACCTGACCGACGCGACCGGCATCAACGCCAAGTCGATCATCAGCATCGCCGGCCTCAAGGCCGGCAAGATCAACGAGGCCACGCTGGTCGAGGTCCCGATCGGCGAGTACGTCGTCGACCTGGAGGCCCGCGTGCTGCAGCGGGTCGATCGCCCGCTCGGCGCCGACCTGACGGTCAAGCCGCACGACGACTTCGACGGCGTCATCGCCAACCTCGAGAAGCGGGGCACGCTACCGACGCGCGCGCAAGTGGCCGAGGAAAAGTGGGACCAGGCGCGAGTGCGCGAAGCCATCGAGGCGGCGAAGCAGGAACGAGTGCGGGTGGCGCGCATCGACTTCGCGGTCAGCAAGCAGTGGCCGGTGCCGGTCGACTCCTGGGTCAAGAAGGGCAGCCTCGGCCTGCTCGGCGCCAACGCGCTCTTCCTCGAGCCGGGGCCGTCCAAGACCATGTTCAAGGGAGGCGAGCGCGTCATCAACGTCCGCTCGGCCACCGGCAACGAGGCCCTGCTCAGCAAGGCCGAGGGCATCATCGGCGACCTCGCCAGCATCACGCACAAGATCGATCAAGAGATCGGCGGCATCGCCTCGAACATCAACGGCATCACCGCGGAGCTGAACCGCTTCATCGCCGGCGACGAGGACACCAAGCCGATCGGCGAGATCTACGAGTTGGTGATGACCGACCTGCGCAAGGCGGTGAACACGGTCGAGAAGGCGGTGCGCGACATCGACGGCAAGATCGCGAAGGACGACAGCGACTTCAACAAGCTGGTCGCGAACGTGCAGCGCATCACCGCCGATCTCGCCGACATGACCGGCTCGGGCCCTGGCGCCGGCGTCGGCCCCGACGGCGGTACCGCTGAGGGTGACGGCGACATCCGCGCCACCATGGCGAGCGTGCGCAAGGTCGCCGACGACCTCTCCGTCGTCACGGAGCAACTCAAGGGCGTGCTCGGCGACAACGAGGAGGAGCTCGGCCAGGGCGTCAAGTCGCTCAAGACCACCATCGAGGAGCTGAACCGGTCGCTGGCGTCGCTCTCGGAGGTGATGGGGCGCGTCGAGCGCGGCGAGGGCACGGTCGGCCGCCTGCTCACCGACGAGAAGATCGCCGACAAGGTGGAGAGCGCGGTGTCGGGCGCCGCCGACTTCGTCTCGAGCCTGACCTCGATGGAGACGCACGTCGACATCGGCAGCTGGTACAACGTCAACCGCGACGCCAACACCACCACGCTCAGCCTGCGGCTGCAGCCGAAGCCCGACAAGTACTACCTGCTCGAGGTGGTCGACGACGGCGGGCGCCTCGAGCGCTACACCGAGCGCGACGTCGACGGCAACGTGATCCGCGAGAGCGTGCGCGAGGAGGACAACCAGCTGCGTATCAGCGCCATGTTCGCCAAGCGCTTCTTCGACTTCCTGGTGCTGCGCGTAGGGCTCATCGAGACCACCGGCGGCGTCGGCGCCAACCTTTTCTTGTTCGACGACCGCGTGGAGCTGAGGAGCGACGTGTTCGACTTCCGCGGTCCGCGCGACACGCTCAGCACCGACGCCCAGCCGGACTTCTACCTGCCGCGCTGGCGTACCTTGGTGAAGGCGCAGCCGATCCCGCACCTGTACGTCTCGGCGGGCCTCGACGACGCGCTCAACAGCGTGGGCCCGCGTGGCTTGCAGCTCTACGATCCGCGCACCGGCTTCGGGCTCGACTACTTCATTGGTGTCGGCCTTACGTTCCAGGACGAAGACCTGCGCGCGATCCTGCCGTTCATCCCCGGCGGCTGAGCCAGGCTCGATCAGGCTGCACCCAAACGGCGCGCCGGTCAGCGCGCCGGCCGCGTCCGAACGCGACCTGACGTTGGCGCGTGCCGTGCTCACGCACCCTCCGCACCGGAGGAACACCATGGAAGAGCGCCGTCCCCCGCGCGAGCGCGAGCTCGTGCTCTCGCCCAACGAATACGCGTACGTGCTCGACACCACCAAGGGCCACATCAACTGCTACGTAGGCCCGAACAAGACCAGCCTGGCGCAGACCGATCAGCCGGTGATCTTCAACGCGCTCACCAAGCGCTTCGACGCCGCCGCCGAGCTCGCCTCCGCCGTGCAGCTGTTCGCGACCGCGCCGGCCAACTGGTACATGGTGCTGAAGAACCCGGGGCGGGACGGCATGCACCCGAAGCCGGGCGTCGCCTCCGGGCTCGTCGACCTGCAAGTGGGCAAGAAGGTCATCCTGCCGGGGCCGGTCAGCTTCGCGCTCTGGCCCGGGCAGATGGTCAAGGTGGTCGAGGGCCACCGCCTGCAGATGAACCAGTACCTGTTGATCCGCGTCTTCGACGCCGACGAGGCCAACAAGGACCGCGCCGCCGTGCTCGGCGTCGACGTGGTCGGCGACGACGTCTCTTTCGACATCGGGGACAAGCGTGTCATCCGCGGCACCGACGTCTCCTTCTACATGCCGCCGAACGGCGTCGAGGTGCTGCCCGACGACGACGGCAGGTACGTGCGCGATGCAGTGACCTTGCAGCGCCTCGAGTACTGCGTGCTGGTGGGCGACGACGGCAAGAAGCGCTACCTGCGCGGCGAGGCGGTAGTGTTCCCCGAGCCGGAGCAGCGCTTCGTCGACGAAGGCGGACGAAAGAAGCGCGCCATCGAGCTCTCCGAGATCACCGGCCTGCACGTCAAGGTGATCGCGCCCTACCTCGACGAGGAGGGCGTGGCGCACGCCGAGGGCGAGGAGCTGTTCCTCACCGGCAAGAACAAGATCTACTTCCCGCGCGACGAGCACGCCGTCATCAAGAGCGAGATGACCGAGGTGCACCACGCCATCGCCATCCCGGCCGGCGAGGGGCGCTACGTGCTCAATCGGTTGAGCGGCGAGATCGCGCTCAAGCGCGGCCCCACGATGTTCCTGCCCGATCCGCGGCGCGAGGTGATCACGCGGCGCGTGCTCGCCGACCGCGAGTGCGCGCTCCTCTATCCCGCCAACGACGAGGCGCTGGCCGTCAACCGCGCGCTGCGACGCGCGCCGGCAGCCGCGCCGCCGCCCGTCGCGGCGCCGCGCAAGGACATTGCCGTGCCCCCGCCGATGCCGGGTCCGAGCGCGGCCGCGCGAGAGGCGATGGCACCGTCGAACGTCAACATGTTCGCGCGCGGCTTCGTCGCGCCGCGCACCATCACGCTCGACACCAAGTACGACGGCGTCGTGTCCGTCGATGTGTGGTCGGGCTACGCCGCACAGATCGTCGACAAGAGCGGCGCTCGGCGCGTGGTGCGCGGTCCGCGAACCGCGCTGCTCGAGTGGGGCGAGACGCTCGAAGCGCTGACCCTGTCGACGGGAACACCCAAGAGCACCGAGCACCCGTTGCACACCGCGTTCCTGCAGATCGCCGGCAACCAGGTGAGCGATCGGGTCGACGTGGTCTCAAGCGACCTCGTCGAGGCGGCGGTGACGGTCAAGTACCGCGTCAGCTTCGAAGGCGACGAGGAGCGCTGGTTCGCGGTCGATAACTACGTGAAGCTGTTGTGCGACCACGCGGCGTCGATCATCAAGGCAGCGGCGCGCCAGGTCCCCATCCGTCGGCTGCGCGCCGAGATCGCCGAGATCGTTCGCGACACCGTGCTCGGCAAGAAGGCCGAAGCGCCGCGCGTGGGCCTGTCGTTCGCCGAGAACGGCATGCGCGTCACCGACGTCGAGGTGCACGAGCTCGAGGTCACCGACGACGATGTGGGGGCGCTGCTCGCCGGCGCGCAGCTCCACGCCATTCAGAGCGCCATCGAGGTAGCGGAGAAGGAGAGCGCGCTCGCCGACCGGCGGCGCCTCGAGGAGATCGATCGCCAACTCGCGCAGGCCGAGCACCAAACCAAGCTGCTGCGCGCGCAGCTCGACGAGGAGCGGGAAGCACGCGTGTTCGTGCTGCAAGAGCACCGGCAGGCGCAGCACGCTCGGCTGCTCGAGCTGAAGCGCACCTCCGAGATCGCCGACGCCGCGCGCGAAGGTGAGGTGCGCGAGCAGCGCCTGCTCATCCAAGCTCGCGAGAGCGAGGCGGCGCTGCTCGAGCGCCAGCGGGAGCAGGAGCTCGAGCTGGCCCGGCTGCGCGAGCAGACCGAGGCGGCCGTCCGGCAGGCAGGTGCCTTCTCGCCCGACCTGGTCGCGGCCTTGACGCGGCTGGGCGACACCCAGCTCCTTTCGGCGCTGTCCGCCAACTTCGGCGAGCTGGCGGCGGTAGAGGGCCGCGGACTGCTCGAGACCGCCCGCAAGTTCCTCGACTTCGTTCCGCAGACTGCACTGCCGGTGTTGCGGACGGCCAAACCGGCTGCTCGTGAGGGCGACGCGGAATGACCAGTCGGGCTATCCGTGGTGAACTTACCTCACTCGTGGTGTTTCCAGAACAGGAGATCCCCACGCGTTCAGGCAGTAACTCGCCCGTTCGTGATGGTAAGTTTGCCGCAGTGGCACTCTGTGGCCCGCGGTGGGACGCGGCGGCGATGATGGCACGTCATGTGCTACGTAGGTCCGTGCAAGCAGCCGGCTGATAAGACTTCCCCCCAGGTCGAAATCGGCTGTTTGTGAGAGCTCGAACGCGGCGTCCCCCCCGTGCCGTGGTCGAGCTCTCGATTTTTTTCCCGGGTGCAGTCGCGTACGCCGGGCGCGTTTGGCGCGGGCGACGTTTTCTGGTTTGGTGTGCCCATGCCGAGACCCGACGGGCGCAAGCCGACCGACCTACGCGACGTCCGCTTCGAGACCGGTGTCATCCCGCACCACCCGGGCAGCGTCATCGTCCACTTCGGCACTACGCGCGTGCTGTGCGTCTGCACCGTCGAGGAGCGGGTGCCGCCCCACCGCCTCGGCAGCGGCGGCGGCTGGATGACCGCCGAGTACTCGATGCTGCCGGCCGCCACGCATGACCGCAAGCAGCGCGATATCTCGCGCGGCAAGCAGGACGCGCGCTCCGTCGAGATCCAACGGCTTATTGGGCGCGCGCTGCGCAACGTCGTGGACATCGACGTCATTGGCCAACGCACCTTGACCGTCGACTGCGACGTGCTGGTGGCCGACGGCGGCACCCGCACCGCCTCGATCACCGGTGCCTTTGTCGCGGTGGCTCTCTGCGTCAACGAGCTGTTCAAGAAGAAGCTCTCGATGAAGGCCAAGAGCTTGCGCGACGTGCTGAGCGCGCAGGTGGCCGCCGTCTCGCTCGGCGTGCTCGAGGGCCAGGTGTGGACCGACCTGTGCTACGCCGAGGACGTGCGCGCCGAGACCGACTTCAACCTGGTGGCGCGCGACGACGGCACGCTGGTCGAGGTGCAAGGCACCGCCGAAGGCGAGCCGATGACGCGCGAGCAGCTCCTCGCCATCCTCGATCAGGGCACCGCCGCCATCGCCGAGCTGTGCGCCAAGCAGCGCGCCGCGCTCGCCGGGATTTGGGCGTGAGGGCGATCGTCCTCGCCACGCAGAACCAGAAGAAGGGTCGTGAGCTGACCGAACTGGCACGCGGACGCTTCCTGGTGCGCACGCTGGCTGAGGTCGGTCTCGCCGATCTGGACATCGACGAGAACGGCGCCACCTTCGCCGACAACGCGCGCATCAAGGCGCGCGCCGCCAGGGCCGCGCTGCCACCCGGCGTGGCCAAGGAGACCGCTTGGGTGCTGGCCGACGACAGCGGCCTGGTGGTCGACGCGCTCGACGGCAAGCCGGGGGTGCGCTCGGCGCGCTTCGCCGCCGACCACGGCACCGGCGCGGGCGACGAGGCCAACAACGATCTGTTGCTGCTGCTGCTCGGTCCGGTGCCCGACGAGCGACGGACGGCGCGCTTCGCATGCGCCGTGTGCGCCGTGGCGGTCGAAGGTGGCGACGTGCGCGAGGCCTTCGGCACCGTCGAGGGACACATCGCGCGCGATCGCGCCGGTAGCGGCGGCTTCGGCTACGACCCGCTGTTCATTCCGGTGGCGCACGCGCCGCGGCGCATGGCGGAGCTGTCCGCCGACCAGAAGCACGCCATCTCCCATCGTGGCCAGGCGATGCGCGCCGTGCTCGACGCGCTCGACGCGCCGCCACAGCGCTTCGTGTTCGCACGCGCGCGGCCTGCGGGCCGCTGAGCGCCGGACGAGCGAGACGTTCGGCCGCGCTCAGTTCCGCGAGCGGGACACCGCCTTGGGGTCGAGCCCTTCGCGCACCAGCAGGCCCTTGCCGCGCTGCTCGATGAAGCCGCGGCGCTGGAACTCGGAGAGCGCGCGGCTGACGGTCTCGCGGCTGGTGCCGATGCGGCTCGCGATGTGCTGCTGCGTCGGGATCTTCTTGATCAGGTGACCCTCGGGCACCACCTCGCCCTCCTCCTCGCAGCGCTCGAGCAGGAAGCGGGCGACGCGGCCGTAGACGTCGAGCAGCGCCAGGTTGCCGATGCTCTCGTCGGCGCGGCGCAGGCGGACGCACACCTCGGTCATGACGTTGATGGCGATGGTGGGGTAGCTGCGCAGCGCCTGCAGGAATTCCTTCCTGCCAAGGCGCAACAGCAGCGCGTCGGTCAGGCAGGCCACGTTGGCGGAGCGGGGCTCGCCGTCGACCAGGCTCATCTCGCCGAAGAAGCTGCCCGGCCCGAGCGTGGACAGGATGATCTCCCGCCCGTTGTCGGACCAGAGCGAGACCTTCACCTCGCCCTCGGCGACGATGTAGAGGGCGTCACCCGGGTCGGTGGCCGACACCACCACGGTGTCCCGCGGGTAGTGCTTCTCGGTGATGAGCAGGCTCAGCCGAGCCAGATCGTCGTCGGTCATGCCGGCGAACAGTGGGACCTCCTTCAGGAGATCCACGATCTGGCGCGCGCGCGCGTTCGACGACGTCGACGTCATCCGTCACCTCGGAAGCAAGTTGCGGTGCACGCTAGCCGTCGGGCAAACCCGCGGTCAAGCGCGGGGGGCTACTGGTCAGGCCCGTCGCGCCAGGGCCTCTTGCACCAGCCGCTCCAACACCTGCTGGGCGGCCTCGTCGAAGCCGACCAGCTCGATGGCGTGCCCGCCCTCCGCGCTGCGCACAACGCGGCCCTCGCCCTGCAGGAAGTGCTGACCGTCCCGCGTGGTGAGCTGCACGTAGACGCGCGTGCCGGCGGGGCGCTGCTCGTCCGTGCTGATGAACAGCCCCGAGCGTGACACGTTCAGCGCGTAGTCGGTGCGGAACTCTTCGAGCGCTCCGAAGCGGTATTGAACGAGCAAGGGGATGTCGACGCGCGGGTGGCGCCGGCGGTTTTCCTCGGTCACGCGCAGACTCTACGCCCGGTCGTATGGGGGTGCGATCGAGTAGGCCGATCGGTCGATTCTGGCGATAGCCCGCTGGGGCGCATTAGCGCGGTCCGATCGGCGGCCCGTCGCGCAGCAGGGTCGAGCGTGCGTCGACGACGCGCGGCCGAAGCTCGGTGCCGTCCTCCACGATCTCGACCGCCGCGCCGTAGGCATCTTCCAGGTACGGCAGCCGCGTGGCGAGCGTGCCCCACACGCGCGCCGCAACGCCGGTCTGGTGCGCGCGACGCAACGCCTCATAGGCGCGGCGATCGACCTCGACGAAGACCCCGTACGCCTGCCCGCGCGGGTGGCCGAGCGGCACCCTCAGCACCGCGCGCACGAAGCCGCGCGTGCGGCGCGCACCTGCGCTGACGTCGTCGAGCATGACGCTCTCGGCGCCGGCGCGCACCCGCTTTTGCCGCTCACCGTCCGTGAGCGACAGCACCGGCTCGGGCCAGTGCGCGGCGAGCGCGTGCGGCTCGTCCTCGACGACGATGGGCAGCCCCCTCATCCCTCTCCTCCGGCCCGCACCAGACGCCATGCGCTACGCTCGCTGCCATGAAGTTTACCTCGAAGCTGCCGCATACGGTGCCCGAGTCGCTGCGGCTGAAGAAGCCGGATCCGGGGCCCCTGGTCAAGGCGCGCACCCACGAGAAGAAGGCCGAGGAGCTGCGCACCGACCGCAAGGAGGCCGATGAGGCGCTCGCCAAGGCGGAGGCCGAGAAGAGGAGGAAGGGCGCGCCGCCCGTCGAGGACGAGGGGCCGCGCCCACACCTCGAGTTTCTCGAGCGCTGGAAGGCGCTCGAGCACACCGTGACACCGATCGAGGCGCGCGCGCGCCACGAGTGGCAGAACCGCTTCGGCGACGCGCCGCGCGAGTTCGAGGTGATCGGCCACCTGATAGCTTCGCTGCCGAGGCCGCGCCTCGACGCCCTCTGCAAGGACCCGCGCATCGCTCAGCTCAACGTCGTGCTCGGACATCGTGATCTCGTGAAGGTGATCGGGGACAACGAGCTCTTGCAGGATCTCGGTATCGACTTCGCGACCTTCCTCTCGGCGAAGCGCGATCTCAAGTTTCAGCTCGGGATCCAGACGTACAAGAGCGCGCAGGCTTTGGCCGTGTACTTGACCGTGGTGCGCGCGGCCGCGGATCCCAAGGTGAAGAAGACCAAGAACTTCGTCACCGACCGCGAGGTGCTCGACCCGGCCGGCGCCATCCTGCGCGACGTGACCACGCACATCATCGAGGAGATGCAGGGCGCGCACGACTCGTTCTTCGCCGTCGGCGACCGCAAGCAGGTGGGCGAGCAGTTCCGCATCGACCGCGCCAAGAAGAGCGGGCGCCCGGTGCCGGCGGCGGACGCGCCCAAGGGCCGCCCGACGCCCAACGTCGCCGCCCGGCCGAAGTCCGGGGCGCTCAAGGGCTGACGATCCGTTCAATCGCCGAAACGGTTGAGAAGGGACCAAGATGAGGGAGCTGGGGCTTGTCGTCCCGCCCCATGAACGGTCGCTGCTCTCGCGAGAGCAGGCGGCAGCTCCTTGTTGCGACGCCGACGAGCGAAGTGCGCAGGGGCGCGCCAACAACGGCGCCACTGCCAGACTCGAACGCCCCCACCCTGGATCCCTCCCCTGCGGGGAGGGCCGTGCCGGGCTCTGCGCTCCGATATGCGCCGCTAGCAACGTCAAGGCCGATCATCTCTGCACGGCCCTCCCCGCAGGGGAGGGGCAGGGGTGGGGGCGGTCGCGGCAGCACGGCCCTCTGCTCTCGCGAGAGCAGCGACCCCCGCACGAAGGCGGGACAACAAGCCCCAGACTCCGCCTGCTGAGTCTTCAGAACTTGCCGGCGAGCACCAGGAAAGCGCGCATCTTCTCGTTGGTCTCGCGCAGGCGCGACGACAGCGTGCGCACGAACGTCCACAGCATGTCGTAGGCGAGATCCTTGTTCATGAACAAGAGATCCTCGAAGGTCGCCTTGGCGATGCTACCGAGCACCACCGTGGTGTTGGTGATGGCGTCGGCCGAGCGCGGCGACTCGTCGATCAGCGCCATCTCGCCGAAGTAGTCGCCGGGTTCGAGGATGGCGAGCGCCTCCTCGCCCACGCCGGGGATCTGCTTGGACACGCGCACCTTGCCCTGCACGATGAAATAGAAGCGATCGGCCGCGTCGCCGTCGCCGAAGATCTTGGTGCTGGGCGGGAAGGTGCGCTCCTCGACGATGCCGGCCACGAGCTTCAGGTGCTCGGGCAAGAGGCTCTCGAAGAGCCCGACCTTCTTGAGCGAGGCGACGTCGACCGCCATGCCCCGGTTGTGGCACGCCGGGCGCGGAGGCGCAAAGAAGGCGCCAACCTTCGCGTGACGCCCATCAGCCGTGCTCGGCCAACCACCGCTCCGCGTCGATGGCCGCGGCGCACCCGGAGCCCGCCGCCGTCACCGCTTGCCGATAGTGGCTGTCCTGCGCGTCACCGCACGCGAACACGCCCTCGACGTTCATGCGCGTGGTCTTGCCCTTGGTCACCAGGTAGCCCTTGTCGTCCATGTCGAGCACGCCCTTGAACAGCGACGTGTTCGGCGCGTGGCCGATGGCGACGAACAGGCCGCCCGCCTTGAGTGGCCTGACCGAGCCGTCCTTGGTGCTCTTGAGCTTGACGCCGACCAGCCAGTCCTTCTCGAAGGGGCCGACCTGCTTCTTCTCGGTGACGATGTCGCAGACCTCGGCGTCGAGCGCGAGCGCGATCTTGGGGTGCGCCTTGATGCGGTCGACCATGATCTTGGAGGCGCGGAACTCGGCGCGCCGGTGCACCAACGTCACCTTGGAGGCGAAGCGCGTCAGGAACAGCGCCTCCTCGAGCGCCGAGTCGCCGCCGCCGACGACCACCAGCTCCTCGCCCTTGTAGAAGGCGCCGTCGCAGGTGGCGCAGGCGGAGACGCCCGCGCCCTGGTTCATCAGCTCCTTCTCCTTGGGCAGGCCGATCAGCTTGGCGTTGGCGCCGGTCGCGATGATGAGCGTGCGCGCGCGGTGCACCTGGCCGCTCTCGGAGGTCAGCTCGAAGGGCCGCTTGGTGAAGTCGATCTTCTCGACGTTCTCCGCGTGCACCGTGGTGCCGAAGCGCTCCGCCTGCTTCTTGAAGCGCTCCATCATCTCCGGGCCCTTGATGCCCTCGGGGAAGCCCGGGTAGTTCTCGACGTCGCTGGTCCACATGAGCTGGCCGCCCGGGATGTTCGGCGCCGCGCCCTCGAACACCACCGGCGCCAGGTTGGCGCGCGCGCTGTAGATAGCGGCGGTCCACCCCGCGGGGCCCGATCCGATGATGATGACGTTGTGGACGGGGTCGGCCATGTCGCGATCTCCTTGAGGAGCACGACCTAGCCTTTTGCTCGATGCGGCGCCACGGCCGGCGCCTATCACTTCGTCGGGTTCTCTTTGCTCTTTTGCGCGGCGATCGCCTGCTCGATGTTGGCCAGCAGATCGCCGGCACGGGCCTCGCCGCTCTGCTGGGCCTTGAGCGCGGCGGCGCGCGCGGCCGGCAGCTCGCCGAGGTTGAGGTGCGCGATGGCGATGCCGTAGTGCGCGGCCACGTAGTTGTTGTCGATGTCGATGGCGCGTTGGAACGCCACCTTGGCCATCGAGTGGTTGCCCAGGCGCCCCTCGCAGCGGCCGAGCTCGGTCCAGGCGAAGGGGTTGCCGCCGTCGATCTTGGTGGCCGTGCGCAGGTGCTCGACCGCGTCTTTGAGCACGTTCTGCGCGCGCGTCGGGTCGGTCGACGCCAAGGTGGCGCTGGCGCGACTCTGCGCATGCCCAAGTGCCAACTGCGCGACGCCGTTCTTGGGATCGCGCAGCACCGCCTTGTTGTAGATGGCGAGTGCCTTGCCCGGGTCTTTGCCGATCGGCTTGCCGCCCGCGTCGGTGCCGGGCGGGAACATCGGGTCGAAGGCCTTGGCCTCTTCGATCAGCTGGCGCACGGCGATCTCGTCGGCGCTGTCGCCGCCCGCCACGCGCTGCGCCAGGTGGAAGGTCATCTTGGAGAGCAGCCGCGCGGCCAGCTCGTCGTAGCCGCCGAGCACGTCGTTGTAGGGCTTGACTACGCGCTCGGCCGCGAGCAACTGGCGCGTCTCCACCTCGAGCAGGCGGCCGTTCAACGCCACCTGCTCACCCGCCACCTGCACGCTGCCGATGACGACGTAGCGCGCGTCGACCATCTGGCCGATGGTCAGGTAGCTCTCCTCCTCGAAGGCGCCGCTCTGGTTGCGCGCCAGGGCGTTGATGGCCTTGTCGAGCTGGCTCTCCTCGACGATGCGCAGCGCCTTGTCGTTGACGATCTTGTTGATGATCGCCTCGGCCGCGCCCTCACCCAGGTGCTGGAACTTGTCGTCCTTGTTCAGCACCTTGAAGGGGAAGATGGCCACCACCGGCGCCTTCTTGTTGCGCTCGCGATCCGGCGCGGCGTGGGCCGCGGGCGCGAGCGCCGGCAAGGCGACGAGACAGGCGAGCGAGAGCAGCAGCAGGCGATTCAGGGAGGTCATGGGGTTCCTCTAGCGGGGCATCCTACCACCGGACGGGCGCGACGCACTTACAGCGGTTCCGGCGTGGGTTGACCGCCTCGGCTTGCCCTCGTCGCCGATCGCTGCGTTGCGTGCTCGGTCCAGCCAGAAAGGCTGGCCCTCCGCCGCGCCTTGCGCTCGGCGACGATTGCTGCGCCTCCTTCCCGATCAACCCACGCCGGAACCGCTGTAGCTCGCACGACGCCCTCGGACGCCTCACAGCAGCGCTTTCTTCTCGAGCGCCCGCACCCGATCGCGCAGCTCGGCGGCGCGCTCGAATTCCATGGCCTGGGCGGCGGCACGCATGTCGGCGCGCAGGCTCTCGATCAACGCCGGGATCTCGGACGGCTCCACGTCGTCGCCGGCGCCTCGGCGACGCCGGCCCTTCTTGCCGGGACCGCCGCTCGCTGCCTCGTCGAGGTCGAGGTAGTCGCGCTCGCCATAGGCGAGCGATGGGTCGACGCGGATCGCCTTCTGGATGGTCTTGGGGGTGATGCCGTGGGCGCGGTTGTACGCCTCCTGCGTACTCCTCCTGCGGCTCGTCTCGCCGGTGGCCGCGCGGATCGAGTCGGTGACCACGTCCGCGTAGAGGATGACGCGTCCATGCGCGTTTCTCGCCGCGCGCCCGATGGTCTGGATGAGCCCCGTGGTGGCCCGCAAGAAGCCCTCTTTGTCGGCGTCGAGGATGGCGACCAGCGACACCTCGGGCAGGTCGAGGCCTTCGCGCAACAGGTTGATGCCCACCAGCACGTCGAAGTCGCCGCGGCGCAGCGCGCTCAACAGCTCGATGCGCTCGAGGGTGTCGATGTCCGAGTGCAGGTAGCGCGCGCGCACGCTCACCTCCTGCAGGTACTCGGTGAGGTCCTCCGCCATGCGCTTGGTCAAGACGGTGACGAGCACGCGCTCACCGGCGGCGACGGTCTTCTTGGCCTCGCCGATCAGGTCGTCCACCTGCGTCGCCACCGGGCGCAGCTCCACCAGCGGATCGAGCAGGCCGGTGGGCCGGATCAACTGCTCGACTATGACGCCGTGCGCCTTCTCGATCTCGTAGTCCGCCGGCGTGGCCGACACGTAGACCACCTGCGGCACGTGCGCCTCGAACTCGTCGATCTTGAGCGGGCGGTTGTCGAGCGCCGACGGCAGCCGGAAGCCGTAGCGCACCAGCGTCTCCTTGCGGCTTCGATCGCCGAAGTACATGCCGCGCACCTGCGGCATGGTCTGGTGACTCTCGTCGATGATGAACAGCGCATCCCCGGGGAAGTAGTCGAGCAGCGTGGGCGGCGGCTCGCCGGTGATTCGGCCGGTCAGGTGGCGCGAGTAGTTCTCGATGCCCTTGCACTGGCCGGTGGCCTCGAGCATCTCGAGGTCGTACATGGTGCGCTGCTCGAGCCGCTGCGCCTCGAGCAGCAGGTTCTGGCCCTTCAGCTCGGCGAGGCGCACTTGCAGCTCGTCGCGGATGGCGCCGAGCGTGCGCTGCATGCGCTCCTTGTTCATCGCGTAGTGCGATGCCGGCCAGATGGTGACGAACGGCAAGTCGGCGAGCACACGCCCGCGCAGCGGATCGACGGTCTGGATGCGCTCGACGTCGTCGCCGAAGAAGGAGATGCGCAGCGCCTCCTCCTCCTCGTGCGCGGGGAACACCTCGACCACATCGCCACGCGCGCGGAAGGTGCCGCGCGCGAAGCTGACGTCGTTGCGCTCGAACTGGCTCTCGACGAGCTGGCGCAGGAACGAGTCGCGCCCGAGCGGGCGGCCCACCTCGACGTAGGCGGTCATCTCCTTGTAGCTGTCGCGCGAGCCGATGCCGTAGATGCACGACACCGAGGCCACGATGATGACGTCGTTCCTCTCGAGCAGCGCGCGCGTCGCCGAGTGGCGCATGCGATCGATGGTGTCGTTGATCAGGCTGTCCTTCTCGATGTAGGTGTCGCTCGAGGGGACGTAGGCCTCCGGCTGGTAGTAGTCGTAGTAGCTGACGAAGTACTCGACGGCGTTGTTGGGGAAGAAGACCTTCAGCTCCTGGTAGAGCTGCGCCGCCAGCGTCTTGTTGTGCGCCAGCACCAGCGTCGGCTTGTTCACCCGCGCCACCACGTTGGCCATGGTGAAGGTCTTGCCCGAGCCGGTGACGCCGAGCAGCACCTGGTGCTTGCGCGCGCGCTCGATGCCCTCGACGAGCTGCTCGATCGCTTGCGGCTGATCGCCCTGCGGCTGGAAGTCGCTGGTGAGCTCGAAGCGCGCCGGCGCCTTGCGCGCGCCGTCGCGCCTGCCCTGCTCCGCCTGGGCGCCCGCGAGGTCGGTGGTGGACTCCGCCGGCTTCAATGCTCCCCCTGCGCTGCGGCGGCCGACGCCCTCAGGCCGTCGGCACCTTGAACGGATGCGACTTTGGTCGATCGCAGGCCTTGTCGGTGCACACCTGCGCGTCCACCTTGCCTTCGACGTCGCCGCTGCCGCCCTTGACCACGGCCGTGAGGTCGACGTTGCCCTCGAGGATCATCGAGGTGCCGAGCGCACCCAGGTCCTTCTTCTGGCCCGCCGGCACCGTGACGGCGCCCTCGACCTTCCAGCCGCCCTTGCTCTCATCGACGCTGAGCGCGACCGGCT
Organism: Deltaproteobacteria bacterium; assembly: GCA_016177705.1. Lineage (GTDB taxonomy): Bacteria > Myxococcota > UBA727 > UBA727 > VGSZ01 > JACOUT01. The sequence continues at coordinate 115,082 of JACOUT010000005.1, read as the reverse complement.
TGCCGACCTCCTCGCCGGGCGCGTAGGCGTGGTAGCCGGGCTTGAGCTTGAGCGTGACGGTGAGCTTGCCGCTCGCCTTGTCGAAGGCGGGCACGACCTCGAGCGCATTCGCGAAGTCTGGCGGGGCCTCGGGCATGGCGCTCGGTTTGATCACCGTGCCGTCGTCTTTCACGGGCTTGCCGTCGCCGAAGCCGCCCTGCGGCTCCTTGGGGCAGGCAGCGAGGCACACGCAGCAGGTGGTGGCGGCAACGACGGCGCGGATCAGCGTCATGAGCGGAACCTCGGTGGGGTGGATAGCGTCTTTCACGAGGGGGCGCAGGATGCCATACCCCCGCACCAACGTGCCCGTGCCCGTGCCCGTGCCCGTGCCCGAGGCCCCGCGTGACCACCACCACCGACGACCCTGAGCCCGCACCCGACGACGCCGAGCTGGCGCCGCGCGCGCGCCCCGGCTACCGCAGCCGACGGGAAGGCCTCGACATGACGCAGAAGGCCGCGCTGGTCGCGGCGCTGGTGCGCGTGCTCGCCGGCCTCGGCGGCCTTGGTGGCACGCTCTTGTGGCTGCCCATCACCATCGCCACCCCCGTGCTGGCCGGCGTCTCGACATTGATGATGGTCACCGGCTGCCTCTCGGTGTCGAAGGCCTCGCGGGCGGTCTACCCGAAGTTGGCGCGCATCGTCGCCGCCGCGTGCGCGGCCGGTGCGCTCGTGGTGGTCGCGCTCACCGCCACGCTCGGCGCCGGTGCGTTCGGTCCGGTGCGCAACGCCGCCCCTGCCCCTGTGGGCGCGCCCACCGTCACCTTCGAGCCGCCCCCCGGGCGTTGACCGCCATCGCACCGGGCGCCCGTGTAGGACGTGTACCGCCAAGGACGCGCACGAGCGCATTTGGCTAGACTGGCGGGCACATGGCCAAGCCGCAGATGTTCGGTCGCTACCTGTTGCTCGACAAGGTCGCCTCGGGCGGCATGGCCGAGGTGTGGCGCGGCAAGACCTCGGGCGAGGCCGGCTTCCAGCGCATGTTCGCCATCAAGAAGATCCTGCCGCACGTGGCGGAGGACCAAGAGTTCATCTCGATGTTCACCGACGAGGCGAACATCACCAGTCGGCTGCAGCACGGCAACATCGGACAGGTCTACGAGTTCTCCAAGGTCGGCGACACCTACTACATCGCCATGGAGTACATCTCGGGCAAGGACCTGAAGACGGTCTGGTCCTACAACCGCTCGCGCAAGACGACCATGCCGCTCGAGCTCGCGGCCTTCATCGTGGCGCGCATGGCCGATGGTCTCGACTATGCCCACCGCCTGACCGACAACTTCGGCCAGGACGCCGGCATCGTGCACCGCGACGTGTCGCCGCAGAACGTGCTCCTGTCATGGGACGGCGAGGTCAAGGTCATCGACTTCGGCATCGCCAAGGCGCAAGAGAAGAGCGGGCGCACCCGCCCGGGGACGCTCAAGGGCAAGTTCGCCTACATGTCGCCCGAGCAGATCCGCGGCCTCAACCTCGACGGGCGCGCCGACATCTTCGCGCTCGGCGTGGTGCTCTACGAGATGTGCACCGGCGAGCGTGGCTTCTCGGCCGACAGCGAGTTCTCCTTGCTCGAGATGGTGCGCAACGTCGAGATCAAGCCACCCACCATCGTCAACCGCGACATCCCCGCCGACCTCGAGCGCATCATCTACAAGGCGCTCGCCAAGGACCGCGAGCATCGCTACCAGACCGGCGCCGAGCTGTCCGAGGAGCTGCAGCGCTTCTTGATCATGAAGGGCAAGCCGCCGAACCGGCAGGACTTATCGCGCTACTTGAAGGAGAACTTCACCGTCGACTTCGAGAAGGAGCGCGCGCGCCTCGAGAGCTACAAAGAGATCTCGCTCGACGAGGTCGAGCCGTCGCAGCCGCCGGCGTCCTCGCGCCAGACCGGTGCGCATGCGCCGGTGCCGAAGGAGCAGGACGTCCACGACGACGCCACCGCCGCCTGGGCCCAGGAAGACGATGCCTTCGCCTCGGCCAAGGAGCCGCCCAGGAAGGCGCCAGCGCCGTCCGGTGGCATCCGCCCGCCGGCCCGCACGCAGCCGGTGGCGGTCGACACCGTGGCCGGGCGCACGCCGACCAACGTGCGCCGCCCCGGCCCGCCCGGCATGGTGGCGCCGCCCAACACCGTGGTGCCGCAAGCCACGCGCGGCCCCAGGCTGTTCGCCGCCGCAGCCGCCGCCACGCTCTTGATCGCCGCCGCGTCGGTCGCCGCCTGGCTGCTGCTCGCGCCGCGGGCCTCGGGCACGGTGGTGGTGACGGTGACGGGCGCGGCGGGCGCCACCGTGCGCCTCGACGACCGGAAGCCGAGCCGCGCCGAGCCCTCCATCACGCTCGACGCCGTGGCCCCCGGCCAGCACGCGCTGATCGTCGAGGAGCCAGGCTACGTCACCTTCTCGCAGACCATCGCCACCACCGCGGAGCAGCCGCTCATCTCCATCAAGGCGCAGCTCAAGCGCTTGCCGGGCAAGCTGGTGGTCGGCTCCGACCCGCCCGGCGCCACCATCCTCCTCGACGGCAAGGACACGGGACAGAAGACGCCCTCCAACCTCGAGGTGGAGGGCGAGACGCTGCACGAGGTGTCGCTGCGCCTCGAGGGCTACCGCGAAGGCAGGAAGAGCGACGTCAAGGTGGCCGTGTCGACGGAGCTGGCGGTGCGGATGCAGCTCATGCCCGAGAAGGTCAAGGTGCGCATCACCTCGGTGCCGGCGGGCGCGCTGGTACGCATCGGCGGCGCGGTCATCGGCAATACGCCGGTGGTGCTCGAGCGCACGCCCGAGGACTCGGCGCCGGTGGTCGAGCTGTCGGCCAAGGGCTGCGAGACCTACAAGACGAGCATTCCGCTCGAGCCCAAGCTCGAGCGCGACTACCCGATCACGCTCAAGTGCAAGTGAGCGGCTAGAAGCTCACCGCGGTGCCGGCGGCGCCCGACGCGACGACGTCGAACGGCGCCGCGCCGGCAGGCTCGACCACCAACCTCACCGCGCCATCGACCAGCAGGCGCAGCTCGCCCGAGAGCGTCCCTACCTCGTCCTTGCGCACGGTGAGCCCCGGCAGCTCGACCGCGAACGGCGCCGGCAGCGCGGACGGCAGGAGGTGCAGCGCGCCGTCGTCGCCCGGCTCGAGCCCCAAGGAGCGGACCAGCGCCAGCAACGGCAACGCGTGTTGGTTGGTGTTCATCACCGGCCAGTCGGTCATGGGCGTGGCCGGCGAGGCCCAGGTGCCGCCGCTCGGGATGAAGCCGTCGGGCCCCGACCAGATGCCGAACCACTGCGCCGGCTGGGCGCGCGCCGCCGCGGCCATGGTGTGGTTCTGCAGCGATCGGTACGCGAGGTCGGGGCGGCTTCGGTTGTAGCCCCAGGTGAGCAGCGCGGTAATCGCGTGCCACACCTGCCCTCCCTCGACGAGCGGCGCGCCCACCGCCGAGGGCTCATCGAGCCGCGTGTACACGCTCTCGATCAGCAGGTCGCGCTGCGCGTCGTCGGCGAAGGTGCCGCCGATCAGCGCCCACACCTGGCTCTCGAGGTCGAGGTGGTCGTCGCCGAAGGGCTCGTCGACGTCGAACCAGGCGCGCCGAAACCAGGCGCCGGTCCATTCCTCGACAAGCTCGGCGCGCAGCGTGCCGGCGTAGCTCGTGAGCTCTGCCGCCAACGGGTCGCCGGCGAACAGCGCGCCCGCGGCCACCGGCAAGACCCACGTCGCCATCTGCGAGTTGGGCACGCTCTCGCCGACGGCCGTGGCGGTGGCGCGGTCGTCGGCGAGGAAGACGATGCCGTCGCTCCAGTCGCCGGTGCCGACGCGGATCAGGCCATGCGGCCCGGTGCCGACGTCGTCGATCAGGTGGCGCGCCGCGCGCACGGCGTGCTCGCGCATGGTGCCGGGAAGCGCGGCGTCGGGCGGCCAGTAGGGGTTCTGATCGTCGAGGAAGGCGCGATCGCCGGTCGCCACCACGTACTCGGCGAGCGCCCACAAGAAGAACAGATCGAGATCGGAGGGCGCGGTGTGCACGGCGGCGTCCTCGGTCATGCCGAAGCCGGTGGTGGCGTACGAGATCTGGCCGCTCTCGGCGAAGGTCATGCGCGCGAGCATGCGCAGGTTCTCGCGCGCCAGGTCGGGGCGCAGGTAGGCGAGCGGCACGGCGAACAAGGCGTAGTCGCGCGCGGCGCCGTCGAGGCCGTGCAGGTACTGGTAGGCCGAGCCCTGCACCGTGTGGTGCACGCCAAAGGAGGCGTCGTAGGCGGTAGCGCCGAGGAGCTGTGCGGCGTGCCAGGCCGACTCGCGATGCAGGCGCGGCGCGTCGTCGACGGCCACCAGCGGCATGGCCGCGAGCGCCGCGGCGGCGGTGGCGCCGCGCACGTCGTCGGGCAGCGTGCCGAGCGGCAGCGGCGCGCCTGCGTCGACGGCGCCGAAGGCATAGCGCAGCGTCACCTGCTCGCCCTCGGCGAGCGACAGGTCCACGCGGTGCACCAGCGTGCCCGGCTCGCCGGCGGCGGATCCCTCGGGCAGGAGCGCGGTGACGTCGTCACCGGAGAACACCGCGTCGGGGTGCACAGCGCCACCCGCCCCGAAGAACAGCGCGCGTTGCGTGATGAAGGCGCCCTGGCGCGCGACGTCGTCGAGCGCCGCCAGGAAGATGTCCTGCGGGTGGTCATCGAGCGGCGCCGGGCCGGCTGGGTCCGACGGCGTCGCCTTGGTGCTGGTGTGGCGCAGCCGCATGCCGTCGGCGCCATCGGGCACGGCGCTGAGGGTGAAGTCGGCGTTGAGCGCGTCGCGCGCCGCGTCACCGTCGATGGGCACGCTCGGCGACAGCGAGCCCGAGCGCAGCAGTTGCAGGTTGAGCGCGTGGCGGTTGACGTCCCACACCTCGAAGTGCACCAGCTCGGCGGCGGGACCACCGTTTTCGATGGTGACCTCGTCGACGACGAGCGGCAGGTCGCCCGCGGGCGCCGTCACCCGGTGCGTGACGGTGAGCGCACCGTCCTTGGCGCGGTGGCTGGCGGCCTGGACTCCGAAGACGCGCTCCACCTCGGTCCCGTCGCGGCGCAGGCCGAAGGCGCTCGCGAAGGCGTCGCCCCCGCCGACGCGCAACCAAGAGTAGCCGCCGCCGGTGCGGTCTTGCAGCCGGTCGACGCGGTTCAAGAACGTCGGCCCGCGATCCTTCGAGAACAACTGAACGAAGCCGTCGGTGTCGACCACGCCGATGACGCGGTCGTTGCCGATCTGAAAGAGGTGATCGCGTCGCGTGCTGCCGTCCGACAGGGTCCAGAGCGCGCGATCATCGGCGGCGTTGTCGAGCGTGTAGCGGTAGGCAGGCAGGCCGTCGACGTCGACCGTCCAGCGGCCGAACGCGCCCGACCCGAGATCGCAGGGCGGAAAGGTGCTCGGCGCCGCGCGGTCGGCGGGCGGGCAGCCGGCCTCCGCGAGCCGAGTGACCGGCCGCGGGCAGGCGGACGCGGCGAGGACGACCAGCGCGATCGTGACGAAGCTCGCGCGACGCACCCGACGAACCTCGTCAGACCACGCCGCGGGCGCGATCCTCGCGCGTGATGCCGCGCTGCGACTCGGTCGGCGCCTTGTAGAAGCGCTCGCGCAGCCACAGGTAGAAGGTCGGCGCCATGAAGGCCGATGAGTAGGCGCCGATGGCGCAGCCGACCGTCATGCACGCGGCGAAGGCGCGCAGCGAGCCGTGGCCGAGCAGCCAGATGGCGCCCGAGGTGAACAGCAGCGTCAGCGTGGTGTTGAGCGTGCGGTTGATGGTGTCGTTGACGGCCTTGTTGACCACCTTGCGCACGGTCGCGTGGTCGAGGCCGCCGGGCGGAGCCGCGGGCATGGTGGCGCGCACGCGGTCGTAGATGACGATGGTGTGGGAGATCGAATAGCCGACCGTCGTCAACAGCGCGGCCACGCTCGGCAGGTCGAACTCCATGCGACCGATGACGTAGACGGCGAGCGCGCCGAGCGGGTCGTGCAACAGCGCGATGACCGCGCCGGGAGCGAAGAACATGTCGAAGCGCACCGCGACGTAGATGAGGATGAGCGCGAGCGACAGGATGAGCGCGATGACGCCGTCGGTCTTCAGCTCTTCGGCGACCGTGGCGTCGACGAAGTCTACGCGGCGCACTTCCAGCGTGCCGATCTCGGCGGTCAATCCCTTGGCGACGCGGTCGGCCACGCCCTGCAGCATCACCGTGTAGACCACCTTGCCCTGGTAGGGCTCGTCGCGCATCACCGCGCCCTCGGTGGTGAGCGAGCCGTCGGGCGCGCGCGTCTTGCGCAGCGTGACCTCGGGGACGGTGACGATGCTCTCGGCGATCTTCTTCTGCTGCTCCTGCAAGGCGTTCTGCAGCGCCACCACGTCGGCGCCGCTGTCGCCGATGGCCGCGGTCAGGTGGAAGCGATCGCCCAGGCGCGGGTCGAAGTCGACCTTGGTGGCGCTGCCGAGCGCAGTCGCCAGCGCGGCCTCGATGGCCTTGAGCTGGTCGGGCGTCACCGCCGCGACGCGCTCGACGCGCACCAGCCACTCGTTGTCGGCGTCGGCGCCATACTGCTGCACCTGGTGCTTCTCGAAGCCGAGGCGATCGAGCGCGGCGCGAATGCGCTGCGGCTCGGTCTGCTGCTCGAGCTTGATCTGCATCTCCATGCCGCCGGCGAAGTCGATGCCCCAGTTGATGCCGAACACGGCCATGCCGAGCAGCATGGCGGTAGCCCAGATGACGCCGGCAGCGACGTAGTAGCGCCCGTGCTTGAGCAGGTCGCGCTCGCGCGACTGGTCGTAGAGAGAGAGAAACTTTGCGGCCATGGGGCGGGACCATCGTCGCGCCGCCCCACGTTGTCAACGCACCGTAGCGCGGAGCCGGACGTCGTCGGCCCTGGTCAGGGAAGCGTCGCCAGGAAGCCCTCGAGCTGTGCTTCGGCCGGCGTGCCCGCAACGTGGGCTCGTGCCAGCTCGGCGAGCTTGCGGGCGTAGGCCCACATGGCGTGGCTGCGCGCCAGGATGGCGCCGGAGATGACGGCGCCGACGTCGGCGGACTGGGACAGCAACTCGAGCGCCTCCTCGGCGTCGTTCCGGCGCCCCACCGCCACCGAGACGTGGAACAGCTCGATGCACAGCTCGCCGGCGAGCGCGCCGCCGGCGCGCACCGCGGCCTTGAGCATGGTGAGCGCCTCCTCGGAGCGAGGAGGCCGCTCGGCGAGCGCGATGCGCGCGAGCTGCCGTCGCGCGCGCTGCAGCAGCGTGGTGTCGGTGATGCCGGCGGCGACCAGCTTCTCGACGATGGCGCGGGCCTCGTCCGGTCGTTCGTTCTCGCTCAACGCTTCCGCATACAGCAGCGTGATCTCGGCGTGACCGGGCACCTTGTCGCGCAACAGCTCGGCCAATTGCAGCGCCGCCTCGCGCTCGCCGACGTCGAGCAGCACGCGGAGCTGCAACACGCGCGGCGCCAGCGCCTCGGGCGCGGTCTCGGTGAGCTGGCCGATCAGGTTGAGCGCCTCGCCGTGCTGTCTGCTCTCGACCAGCATCTCGGCCAGCGCCATGGCGGGCGCGGTGAAGCCGGGTTGCAGCAGCCACGCCATCTCGAACAACGTCCCGGCGCGCGCCGGGTCGCCGGCCGCGAGCAAGAGCTGCCCGAGCTGGTAGCGCGCGACCGCGTGCGTGGGCGAGGCGCGCGCGACCGCGGCCAGCGACGTCTGCGCCTCCTCGAGGTCGCCCTCGGCGACCTTGACGAGCGCGAGCAGGTAGCGCTCGGCCAAGCCGTTCGGCCGGCGGAACAGCGCGTCGGCCACGCGCCGGGCGGCCCGTGCTGCGTCGCCTTCGGCTAGGGACAACGCGGCATCGGCGAGCGCGAGCGCCTCGGCCTCGCGGTCGCTGCCGAGCGCGGCGCGCGCCGCCTCGAGATCGCCCTGCATGAGCGCGGCGCGCGCCTGCACGGCGCGGCGGTCAATGTCGCTGACACCGTCGACGGCGACAGCGGCCGCGGCGGCCAGCGGGTCGGCGCGCCCGAGCGCCAGCTCCGCCGCGCCGAGCGCGCCGTCGGGCAGCAGCAGCTCGTCGTGGTCGGGCCCAGCGTCTCCGGCTTGCAGCGGCTCCGTGCCCGGCACCGCCCGCAGGCGCGAGAGCGGCACGGGTGGCGGCGGCGCCGACCCCTGATAACGGGGCACGCGCATCTCGGTCTTGGGACGCTTTTTTGCCGACCCGTCCGCGGGCTCGGCCTTGGGCCCGTCGCTCACGCGGCCACCTTGGCACAGGACCAAGGGGATGGACAGGCCTGTCAATCGAGATCCTCGGCATCGAGCCACGCAGCGACGTCGTCATGCTGGTCGCGGGCGATGATGCGCGGCACCTCGGGCCCGAGGTGCTTGTCGACCAGCTCGAGCAGCCGGGCGCGCAAGCGGTCGCGCTCCGCCGCCAGGCGCGCGATCTCCTGGTCGAGGTGCAGCAGCGCGACGAACGTGGCGAGCGCGCGTCGCAGCTCGCTCTGCCGCTCGAGCACGCGCACGGTGGCGTACCCAGACAACACGAGCAGCACGAGCGTCGTGCCCGCACGCAACGCGCCCTCGACTGACGGGTCACGCCACAGGACAGCTCCCGCGACCGCCAGGTAGGCGCCGAGCGTCAACAGCGTGGCCGCGCACATCTTGATGGTGGCGCGCACGTCGCCGCGCGAGGTGAGCGCCTCGCCGGCCCACACCGCGGTGACCAAGACCGGCAGGTGCACCAGCACGCCGGGGATGGCCGCCGGCACCAGCACGAGCAGGAAGGCCGCATGCCGTGCGAGGCGCTGCAGCCGCACCAGCAGCGGCGGGTCGCCGCGCAGCTCGGTGTCCGACAGGCCGAGCGCGCGAAGCTGCAACAGGTAGGCGGCGACATCGGAGAAGAAGCGACGCACCTCGGCGTCGTGTTGCAGGCGCTCCCAGGCGTCTATCAGGCGGCGCAGGATCTCGCTCTGCTGCGCCAGCGAGAGCGCGACGTGCTCGGGCTGGTAGAGGCGCCGCACGCCCTCGAGCACGCGCAGCGTCTCGAAGTCCGTCGCGTTGATGGTCTGCGCGCGCAGGGCCAAACCGAGCCGCGCGGTCAGGATGCGGGCGGCATGATGCTGGTCGGTCCGCCACGACGCGAGCTGCTCCACGTCGACGGCCATGGGGGCGCCGTACTGCACCAGCACGCGGCTTCGCATGCGATCGCGTCGACGGTAGTGCAGCCCGACCGGCACGATGCGCACCGGGATGCCCTTGGCGGCGGCCTCGAGCGCGAGCCGCGCCGCGCCGGTCTTGAGCGGCGCCAGCTCGGGACGCGTGTGGCTGATGCCCTCAGGGAAGATGCCGAAGGCGCCGCCCTGTTCCAGCACCTCGAGCAGCGCCGAGAACGCCGCCGAATTGTCGACGCGCGGCGGCGCGCCGTCCGGTACGGGACCGTCCTCCCGCGCGCCCTCCACCTGGTCCTGACGGCGCCTGATGGGCACGCTGCCGAGCAGCCACAGGAACGGCCGCAGCACGACGCTGTCGAACAGCACCTCCTTGGCAGCGAAGCGCACCCGCCGACGACAGGTGGTCGTGACCATCACCGGGTCGAGCAGCGAGTTTGGATGGTTGCCGACGAAGATCACCGGCCCGTCCGGCACACTTTCGGCGCCGCTGACCTCGACGGAGCGAAAGAACACGCGCGTCACCAGCCGCAGGAACGCGATCAGCAGGTTGGCGAGGAACGCCCGCACCTGCAGATGGTAGCGTGGACCCCGGTGCGCGTGTTCCTCATCCACGGCATGGGTCGAACGCAGGTCTCGATGGCGCTGTTGGCGCGTCGGCTGCGCACCGCCGGCCACCAGCCGAGCTCGTTTTCCTATTTCGTCACGCGCGACCCGCTGGCGCGCATCGCCGACCGGCTGGTGGCCCACGTCGAGTCGACCCCCGCCACCGCGGCGTCCGACGACGGCTTCGCGGTCATCGGCCACTCGCTCGGCAACGTCATCACGCGCCTGGCGCTGCCGCGCCTGCCGGGCCTGGCGCGCTTCATCATGCTGGCGCCGCCCAACCGCCCGCCGGTGATGGCGCGGGCGCTCGCCGGCAACCCGCTTTTTCGCGCGCTCACGCGCGACGCCGGCGAGAAGCTCGCCGACGACGAGTTCTTTCGCCAGCTACCCGTGCCGACGGCGCCGACGCTGATCGTGGCCGGCACGCGCGGCCCGCGCGCGCGTTGGCTGCCGTTCTCCGGTGAGGCATCCGACGGCGTGGTCGGCGTCGACGAGACGCGCCTTGATGGCGTGGCGCACGTCGAGGTGCCGGCCATCCACACCTTCATCATGAACGACGCCGCGGTGGCGCGGCTTACCTTGCGTTTCCTCGAAGCCGGCTCCCTGGTTGAATCGACGGACCAGCGAGGGTAACCGCACCCCGTGCGCCGCTTGCTCCTGGCCCTGCTCCCCGTGTTCGCGGTCGCGACGGCCGCCTGCCAAGACCCCTGCGTGGTGCTGGCCGAGCGCATCTGCGCCTGCGAACCGACCGAGGCCGACCGTCGGTCCTGCCGCAACGACCGCATCGTCAACCGCCAGAGCCAGGTCACCATCGACGACGCCGATCGCGATCTGTGTGAGGCCAAGCTCGCCACCTGCACCTGCGGCGCGCTCGACGAGAACGACCTCGACGCCTGCGGCTTCGTCGTCGAGCCGGGGGCCGAGTGAGCGACGACGACGAGGGCTCTCGGCCCCGTCGACGCCTGTTCCGGCGCCGCGCGCGCGGCGCGGGCGCGGCGCGCTTCGACCTGAGGAAGGCGCTGTTCATCCTGCCGAACGCCTTCACGGTGTCGTCGATCTTCTGCGGCTTTTACGCCATCCTGCGCGCCACCTCGGGCGAGGGCCCGGAGAGCTTCCGCCAGGCAGGCCTCGCGCTGTTCTTCGCCTGCTTCTTCGACGTGTTCGACGGGCGCGTGGCGCGCCTGACGCGTACGCAGAGCGACTTCGGCGTACAGATCGACTCGCTCGCCGACGTCATCTCCTTCGGCGTGGCGCCCGGCATCCTGGTCTATCAGTGGGCGCTCAAGGGGCTGCACCCCATCGTCGGGCTCGCCATCGGCTTCGCCTTCTGCGCGTGCGGCGCCATTCGCCTGGCGCGCTTCAACGTGCTGGCGGCGCGGGGCCACGGTTCGCTGAAGTACTTCATCGGCCTGCCCATCCCGGGCGCGGCCATGATGATCGTGGCGCTGGTGGTGGCGCAGAGCGTCTGGATCCACGAGTCGGTCGAGGCCAAAGCGAGCATCGCCGCCCTCGTCGTGGTGCTGAGCTACCTGATGGTCAGCCGCGTGCGCTTCCGCACCTTCAAGGACTTCCGCCCGAGCGTGCGCACCACGCCCATCCTGGTGGCGGTGCTGGCCGCGCTCGGGCTGGCCGTGGTCATCCTCAAGGCCAGCGTGACGCTGGTGCTGGCCGTCGGCTGCTACATCCTGCTCGGCCTGGTCGAGGAGGTGGTGTTCTTCCGCAAACGCCGCCACGAGGCGAGCGCGCTCCCGGCGGTGCCGCCGGCGGGCTCGCCGTCGCAGTCCGCACCACCGCAGCCGTCGCCGGCCCCGTGACCCGCCGGCTCGCGATCAGCTCTTGAAGAGCCCGTTGAAGGAGGCCAAAAAGCCGCCCTCCTTGCCCGCGAGCTTCTCGAGCTCGCCGTCGTCAAGCAGGATGGCGCCGCAGCGGAAGCACTTCTCGACATCGACGTTGCGCCAGCGGATGGTCTGCAGGTCGTAGCCGCACTTGCCGCACTTCATGGCGTGGGCCTTCTGCTGGTCCTCGGCCTCCTGCGCCTTGATCTTCTTCAGGTTCTCCTGGTGGAGCTTGTAGAGCTTCTCCGCCTCCTCCCGGGCGAAGAACTCCTCCTCGGTGTTGGTCGGCTTGGCCACGGTCGTCCTCCGTTCCCAAGGGCGTTAACCGGGATGGCACTCGGCCGCAAGCGCCCGTCGCGGCTCGCTTTCGGCACGCCGGACGGGGTGGCCCCAGCCTTTGACGCCGCCCGTCCACGCAAACTAGTGTGGCCGCGATCCCCCCGGCGGGATCTTGCAGGAGAACGTGTGGGCGGGATCCTCCTCATCGACGCGGAACAGCCGTTCGCCGACAACCTGGCGGGCACGCTCAAGGGGCGCGGCTTCCAGGTCAAGCTGCTCGACGACGGCAAGGACGGCCTCGACTTCGCGAAAGACAGCAGGCCCGACTTGATCGTGCTGTGCGTCGAGCTGCCGAAGATGAGCGGCTACTCCATCTGCAACAAGCTCAAGAAGGACAACGATCTCAAGAACATCCCACTGATCATCACGTCCAAGGAAGCGACGCCCGAGACCTTCGCGCAGCACAAGAAGCTGAAGACCCGCGCAGAGGACTACCTGATCAAGCCGTTCTCCGACGGCGAGCTGGTCGATAAGATCGGCGCGCTCATCCCGCTGCCCGCGGGCGGTGCGGCTGCAGCCCCGTCGCCGGAGGCCGACAGCGCGCTCGACGCGCTCGAGTCGCTCGGCGCCGACCTCGACCTCGGGCCCGCGTCGAGCGGCGGCGAAAGCGCCGTGCAGCTCAAGGACGATGACCTGGCCAGCTTCGACGTTGGCGACGCCTCGGCGTCGCTCGGGCTCACCCCCGACGACGACGCGTTGCTCAACAGCCTCGACGACCTCGGCAAGAGCGAGTCGCCGGCGAGCGCCGTGCCCGGCCTCGACGATCTGGAGCTGCCGTCGGTCAAGGACGACGGCTTCGACGACGCGTTCGACGCCATCGCGCCGGCCGCCGAGGCGCCGAAGCCAGCGCCGGCGCCGGTGCGCGCGCCCGAGCCTCCCAAAGCGGCCGTGCCGCCCCCGCGACCGGCCACCGAAGCGCCGCGGCCAGCCACCACCACGCCGCCGACGTCGTCGGCCGACTTGCAGCAGCTCTCGCAGCTGCGGCGCGAGAGCTCCGACCTCAAGGCCAAGGTGGCAGAGCTCGAGTCCAAGCTGCGCGCCGCGGACGACAGCATGCGGGCGAAGGACGCTCAGCTCGCGTCCGCCGGCGGCGGCGGCGGAGGAGGCTCGTCCGCGCGCGAGGTGTTGGCGCTCAAGGAGCAACTGCGCGCCAAGGACAAGGAAATGGACGCGCTGCGCGACGGCGAGCTCGAGAAGGACAAGAGCATCGTCGAGCTGCAAGAGCAGCTCGAGCGCGCACAGGCAGAGACGCAAGCCAAGGGCAAGGTCGCCTCCGAGAAGGACGCCGAGCTGTCCGGCTTGCGCGCCAAGGTGGACGCGCTCACCGAGGAGCGCGACCAGCTCGAGGAGCAGGTCAACAATCGGCTGGCAAATGCGGAGAACGAGCGCGAGGAGCTGCGCGGGCAGCTCGAGACCGCGCGCGCCGAGGCCCAAAGGGTCAAGGGCGACTTCGAGCGCGCCAAGCAGCTCGAGGAACGGCTCAAGATGGACGTCGACCGCGCCAAGGTGGACGCGGGCGACGAGCGCAAGGCCAAGGTGGCGGCCGAAGCCAAGGTCAAGGAGCTCGAGACCGAGGCACGCACGCAGGAGGAGCGGGCCATGAAGGCCTACCAGCGCCTCAAGACCGAAGAGACCGTGCGCGAGAAGGCCAAGAAGGCCGTCGAGATCGCTTTCACGCTGTTGAACGGTGACGTAGACACCGGCGCGAAAGACGTGGACTTGGACATCGATCAGCTGGACGCGGAATAGCAGCGTCGTTTTCGCAGCGTCGTTTTCGGAACGGAACAGGAACAGGAACAGGAACAGGAAATGAAGAACCTGAAGCTCATCGTTGTGGTCGTCGTCACCGCCGTCGTCGCCGTCGCCTGCTGCTGCCCGTGCCCCACCGGCAACATCCCGACCGGCGCGCTCCCGGTGAGCGACCGCGTGATGCCGCGCGCGCCCGCTGCCGCGCCCATCGCCGCCGTAGCGCCCGCCATCGCCCAGCGCTTCTGAGCCGGCCATGGCCCGGGTCCGGCAAGCCGTCATCCCCGTCGCGGGGCTCGGCACCCGTTTCCTTCCCGCCACCAAGGTGGTGCCGAAGGAGCTGCTGCCGATCGTCGACAAGCCCACGTTGCAGTACGTGGTCGAGGAGGCGTTCGCGTCGGGTATCGAGCACGTGGTCTTGATCCAGGGGCGCGGCAAGAGCGCCATCGAGGATCACTTCGACACCAGCTACGAGCTCGAGGACACGCTCGACAAGCGCGGCAAGAGCGCCGAGGCCGAGATGCTCCGCAAGATCTCGCGCCTCGGCCAGATCTCGTCGGTGCGCCAGAAGGTCGCGCTCGGGCTCGGCCACGCGGTGCTGTCGGCCAAGGCGGTCATCCGGGACGAGCCCTTCGCCGTCTTGCTCGGCGACGACCTCTACCGCACCGCGCCCGACAAGCGCCCGGGAATCGGCCAGTTGATGGACGCGTTCGCCGAGACGGGGCTTGGCCAGGTGGCGCTCATGACGGTGCCGAAGGACGAGATCCACAAGTACGGCGCCGCCGAGGGCGCGAGCGAGGGGCCGCACCGCTTTCGCATCAGCGCGCTCGTCGAGAAGCCGCCCAAGGGCACCGAGAAGACCGACAAGGCCGTGGTCGGCCGCTACGTCTTGCCGCCCGACATCTGGGCCATCCTCGAGGCCACCAAGCCGGGCAAGGGCGGCGAGATCCAGCTCACCGACGCGCTCGATGTGCTGCGCGAGCGCCAAGGCCTGATGGGCGTCATCGTCGACGGGCGGCGCGTCGACGCCGGCGACAAGCTCGGCTTCCTCGAGGCCAACCTGCTCGAAGCGCTCGGCAGGCCCGAGCTCAAGGACGGCACGGTCGCGCTCATGCGGCAGTTGATCGCCGAGGCGGAGCGAGCGTGAAGCTGCGTGCCGTCGTCGGGTGCGCGCTGCTCGGCGCCCTTACGCTTGCCGGCGCCGCGAGCGCCTACCGCCCGCCGGCGCGCTTGCTGTTGCAGAAGTCGATGGAGCGCCAGACCGAGCGCGGCACCAAGACGCTACAGGTGGAGGCCGAGACGCAGTTGTTCGACGCCGCCGGCGCCGCGCGCGGCCCGGCGTTCGCCGAGCGCCTGCTCTACCAGGCGCCCGGCAGCATGCGGCGCGAGTCGGAGCTGCCAGACGGCGCGCGGGTCGAGCTGCGCCTCGACGACAAGACCATGCTCAAGCAGCCCGGCCAGCCCGACAAGACCAGCAAAGCGCCGGTCGACCTGCTGTTCGATCTGGTCACCGCCTCGCCTCCGCTCGACGCCGATCGCGCGGTCGAGCGCATGCTGCGCGACCTCAAGACGCTCGGCGTCAGCCCCGAGGTGGTGTCGTTCGCGCGCTTCGACGGCCGCATCGCCTATTTGATCGGCTCGAAGCCCTGGGAGAAGGACAAGCCGCAAGTGTGGCTCGACAAGGACACGCTGTTGGTCGCGCGCGTCGTGATGGTGCAGAAGGGCGAGGGCAACGCCCTGCAGCGCACCGACGTGCGCTACCTCGGCTGGGGCTCGCCCATCGGCGGCGTGTGGTTTCCGTCGACCGTCGAGGTCTGGGTCGACGACAAGCTGGTGCGTCGTACCTCGGTGTCGCAGGTCGACCGCAACATGGCCTTCGACGCCACGCTGTTCCAGCTCAAGTAGGGCTACTCCATCAGCTCGATGACGGCGTCGACGTGCTCGAGCATGCGCACCGAGTGCCCGAGCATCTGTTCGAGGATCAGGTCGATGGAGAGGAAGAACACCAGACAGCCGCCGAGCACCTTGGCGGGCATGGCCATGAAGTACGCGTTGATCTGGGGCGACACGCGGTTGATGAGGCCGAAGCCGGTCTCGATGATGAGCGTGACGATGCCGGTAGGCATGGCGAGCAACACGGCGATGACGAGCACGTCGGCGGTGATGCGCGCGGTGTAGTCGACGAAGGGGCCGAAGCCCGCCTGGAAGTGCGGGAAGTCGTTGATGGGCACGGCCACGAAGCTCTCGAACAACGCCGCGAAAAAGGGCCGATGCAGCTCGAGCGCCAGGAAGAGCGCCAGCAAGAGCTGAAACTGCAGCGAGCCGAAGGCGGAGCTGCGCTCCTCGATCTCGGGCACCTGCAACTGGATCTGGTTGGCGCCGCGCAGGATGTCGATCAACTGGCCAGCGATCTCGACGATGTAGAACACCTTGGAGGCGACGAAGCCGATCACCAGGCCGACGAAGGTCTCCTTCATCATCATCAGCAGGAAGCCGAGCGGGTTGAGCGGCAGACCGGCGTCGGGGTCGAGGTTGGCCAGCACCGTCGGCCACAGCAGCATGGTGAGCGTGACGCCGACGCCCATCTTCACTTCCATGGGCGCGTTCTTGCCGCCCAGGAACGGCACCAGCACCACGATGGCCATGATGCGCGCCATGATGAGCGCGAACACGATGATGGTGCGCGTGAAGTCGACCTGCTCGGCGAGCGCGCCCATCAAGTTCTGCATGGGCGCTACTCCATGACGTCGAGGAAGCCGCCCAGGCAGCGCGCGGCGAAGCGGATCATGGTGGCGCCGACCCACGGGCCGGTAGCCGCCAGGATGGCGAACACGCCGATCATCTTGGGCACGAACGACAGCGTCTGCTCCTGGATCTGCGTGGTCGCCGAGAAGATGGCGACGGCGACGCCGATGAACAGGCTGAGCAGCACGGCCGGCATCGACACCATGATGGTGATCAGGATGGCCTCGTTGGTGATCTGGACGATGAAGTCCTGGATGCTCACGCGGGCCTCCTCACTGGTACCCGAGCACGAGGCCGCGGGTGATCAGGTACCAGCCGTCGACGAGGACGAAGAGCAATATCTTGAACGGTAGGCTGATGGTCGTCGGCGACAACATCTGCATGCCGAGCGCCATCAAGATGTTCGACACCACCATGTCGATCACCAGGAACGGTATGAAGATGATGAACCCTATCTGGAAGGCCTTGGTCAGCTCCGAGATGACGAAGGCCGGCACGATGATCACCATGTCGTCGGCGGCCAGGGCCTCGCGGTCCTCGGCGGCGCGCAGCCGATAGGCCACGCGGTAGAACATCTGCCGATCCTTCTCGGAGCTGTTCTTCATCAAGAAGGCCTTGATGGGCTCCTTGGCGAGCTTGAGCGCCTCGACGATGAGATCGACGTTCTCCTTCTCGAGCAGGTCGCCGCCGCGTCGGATCTCGATCAGCTTGTCGACGCGGTTGTAGATCTGCAGGCCCACCGGCTGCATGACGTAGACCGTGAGGATGATGGCCATGCCGGTCACCACCGTCGTCGGCGGCGCCTGCTGTGTGCCGATGGCCTGGCGCGTGATGGACAGGACCACGGCGATCTTGACGAAGCTCGTCACCATCATGCCGACGAAGGGCACGAGCGCGAGGCCGGCCATCGCCGTCATCAGGATCAGCGGGCGGTTCGACACCGAGTCGTTGCCGAGCAGCGTCTGGATGTCGGAGCCGAGCGCCGTCCCGCCACCCTTCTTGGCGAGCGCGATGGCGGGCGCCAGCGACACGACGAAGAACGCGAAGCCGACGATGCCCACGAGGCGTGCAGCGCGGACGCAACCACTCGCGTCCTTGGGCGAGCGCAGCGCTTGGCGCAGGGCGCGGATGCGGTGCTTCACGTGCTCTCCGATCGTTTGGCCTCGAGCGCTGCCGCGAAGGTGGCGGGCTCGGTGGGCGCGGTCGGCGTGGTCGCTCCGAGGTCCTTCAGGTGCACCACGCCCCCTTCACCCGCGCCGAGCAGCATCTGCTTGCCGTCGAGCTCGACGAGAAAGAGCGTGCGCTTGGGGTCGAGCGAGACGCGCTCGACCACCTTGATGCGCCGGCCGAGGTTCTGCCGCGCAACCAGCTTGCCGAGGCCTTTGTGCAGCGTCAGGTAGGCGATGCCGACCACCACGGCCAGCATCAGCATGGTCTTGAACAGAGGGCCGAGCAGCTCGATCAGGCCGGAGGAGGGCGGCGGCAGCGTGTCGATATCGGGTGGCGCGCGTCGCGGCCGCGCCGGTGGCAGCTCATCAACGTCGGGCGGGGTCGCTGGTGTCGTGGTCTCGGCGGCGGTCGGCGCATCAGGCGCGACCGTCACCGGTCCTTCGACCGGGGGGACTTCGGCTGGCGCGGCCAGCGTGACGACGAGGAGGGCGGCGAGCACGGGGGCAGCCTAGCAGGATCCACGACGGCAGGGGGCGCGCGGAGCGGGCGGTGGCGACGTGGAGGGCGGAGCGGGAGGCAGGGAGTCGGGCCGCGCCGCTGGTCCTCGGCCCTTGGTCCCGCGTGCCGGGTCGCGCGGCCGCCGCCAGCTCTTGTCGGTCGTGGCGTTCGGTTGGGGCGTGCCGAGGGGCGGAGCGCTGCGCCTTCCTGGCCCGGCGTGCAATTGGCGTCGTCTCGCGGGGTGGTGGCACTCCCACGCCGCGTGCTGGGCCTCCGGGCGCGGCGCGACCCGACCCCCTGCCTCCCGCTCCTCGTGCCGGCGGCGGCGGAATCTCATGGAACGAGCTCCCCGACGACGCGGGCGCCCCTCGCGTTGGCGGTGCGTCGTCGGGCCGGTACCATCACTGAGAGGCGCGGCGCGTGCGACGGGGGTGGTTGGTGCTGCGAGCAGCGATCACGGCGTTGGTGCTCGTCGCTGCAGCCAGTGGCTGCCCGCCGGTGCGCGTCTATTCGGAGCGCCTCAACTATGCGTTCGAGGGCACTGGCCTCGGCACGGGTGACGCGCTCGTCGGGGCGTGGACCGGCGGGCCGGTGCTGGCGGGCTCGCGCACGTGTGGGACGGTGCGCTGCCTTGGCTGCAAGGGCGAGAACGTAGTGACGGGCCCTGCGAACGTCGCTCGGTGCCTCGGAGATTGGAGCAGCGCCAGTCTCGTCGTGCGCGACCGCTGCCTCGAGTTCACCGCGCCGGGCACCGCTACCTGGGCGCTCGGCGGCGCCACCTGCCTGATCGACGGCAGAGCGGTCATGCTGCCGGCCGACCAATTCCTGTTCACCGTGGTCGGCGCCGACGAGGTGGAGGCGCAGGCCTTTCTCGCGCCCGAACGCCTCGCGCTCTGGGCTGCCAGCGACGACAGCTACATCAGCACGGGCGCGCCCCTGCCCGACGACCTCGGGCGCGGCCGCGACGTCGTGACCGTGGTGGCGGAGACGTGGCTGCCGATCGACGTCGAGCTGGTGCGCCGCGCGGACGGGAGGAAGGTGGCCTTTGACGGCGCGGTGCGCGTCGCTGCCGACCCGCGCGGAGAGAGAGTTCGGCTCGAGCCCGAGGTGCCCGGCGGCAGCGCGCGCCTGCACGTCGTCGACGAGGGGGCGCGCGCGACGCTGCTGGTCGACACCCTGGACGGCCCACTGCGCGCGGGGACGTTGCGCGCAGTCGGCGAGGACCAGGTGGCTGCGCTCGAGGTCACCATTGTCTGGACCACCACCGAGGAGGACCGCACGCACGCGGTGCCGGCCGGCGCGCTCGCGTTCGTCTGGCTCGCCGACGGCACCCGCGCCGACGCCGCGCCCGTCCACTGGTCCGTCGTAGAAGGCGCAATCGAGCTGGGTGACCCGGTGGCCGGGATTGACTTCGTGTTCGGTGCACCGGCGCCCCAAAGCGTCGCGGCAAGACGTGGCGCTTGCTTCGACCAACGTACTCGCAGCGCGACACGGCCGGCGAGCACTCCGCGACCCTGCGCGCCACGCTCGGCGCGCACACCGTCGACGTGCCGCTGTCGTTCGGACACGAGGCCCAAGCGCCGCCGCCGCCGCCGCCCGCGCCGCCGTCGTCCTGCGACTGCGGTGAGGCGACGACGGGCGCGCCCGCCGCCACTCTGCTGGTAGCGCTCCTCTCGTGGCTGACCTTGCGAGCGTGGCACCAGGAGCGGGGGGCGGGTGGTCGTCGACGTGCCGCGCCCGCAGGCCCGCACCTCCGCCCCAACCCTCCACCACCCGCGTGACGACACCGACCGCACGCCGGACACCGACATGCAGGTACCGCCGATCCTCGGCACCACCGTCGCCGTACGCCGCGACCGACAAGAGCCGGCGGCGGCCGCGCAAACCTGCTCGGACGTGAAGGGGCCGAGGACCAGCGGCGCGGCGGCGACCACCCGCCACCCGCTCCGCCCTGCACCCCCCGGCGCAACGCGCGTCGCCTTCCACGGCAAGCTCACACGTCGTCGAACACCCGCGACAGCGGCACCGCCCGAATGCGCTCGTCGAGCTGATAGGTGTCGGTGCCCTCATAGATGACGTCGAGCCTGGCCAGCCCCAAATCGCTGCCGGCGACCCTCATCGACTTGGTCACGCGCGGCACCGTGGTTCGCTTGATCTCGAAGCCAAGCCGCTTGCCGCCCTTGAGCACGAACAGGTCGAGCTCGGCCCCCTGGTGCGTGGCCCAGAAGAAGCATTGCTCCCTACGCACGCCCAGCCGCGCGACCACCTGCTCGAGCGCGAACCCCTCCCACGAGGCGCCGACCTTGGGGTGCCGCTCGAGCTGCTGTCCGTCGGCGACGCCGAGCAGCACGTGCAGCAGCCCAGAGTCGGTCAGGTACACCTTGGGCGAGCGCACCTGTCGCTTCTTGAGGTTCTCGTGCCAGGGGGTGAGCTGGCGGACCATGAAGGTGTCGCTCAGCACGTCGAGATAGTGCCGCACCGCGGTCTCCGACATCGCGAATGCGCGCGCGAGCTCTGCGCCGTTCCACAGCTGCGCGTGGTAGTGCGCCAGCATCGACCAGAAGCGAAACAGCGTCGTCGCGGGCACACGCACCCCGAGCGTGCCAACATCGCGCTCGAGGAAGGTGCGCACGAAGTCGTCGCGCCATCGGGCTGATTCTGCCTCGCTCCTGGCGAGGAACGAGCGGGGAAACCCGCCGCGGCGCCAGAGCCTGAGGTGCGCGCCCGTGCCGGTAGCCATGACCTCATCGAGCGCGAAGCCCGGCAGCTCGTGGTAGGCGATGCGGCCGGCGAGCGACTCGGACGTCTGCCGCAACAGCTGGCCGCTGGCGCTGCCGAGGACGAGGAAGCGCGCCTGGGTGCGCGGCCGATCGGCGAGCACCCGCAACACCGGAAATAGGTCCGGTCGCCGCTGCACCTCGTCGAGCACCACCAAGCCGCGAAGCGGCGCGAGCGCGAGCGTCGGATCGCGCAGCCGCTCGCTGTCGTGGGGAGACTCGAGGTCGAAACGCGTTGCCGATCGATCGCCGATGACCTCACGGGAGAGCGTGGTCTTGCCGGTCTGCCGCGCGCCGAGCAGGGCGACGATCGGGTTGGACTTGAGCAGCCGTCGAACGTCGGCGAGGTGGCGCGGGCGTGCAACCATGGTACGATCATCCATGAAATTACGTTTCCCATCAATGTGATTTCATGGACTGCGAATACCGGCGGGGGACGGCGCCGCCTCGATTTCGAGCGTGGCACCAGGAGCGGGGGGCGGGTGGTCGTCGACGTGCCGCGCCCGCAGGCCCACAGCTCCGCCCCTACCCTCCACGACCCGCGTGACGACGCCGATCGCACGCCGGCCACCGAGAGGCACGCCGAACCAATCCTCGGCACGAACGCAGCCATGCGCCACGACCATCAAGAGCCGGCGGCGGCCGCGCGACACGGCACGAAGGTGAAGGGGCCGAGGACCAGCGGCGCGGCGGCGACCACCCGCCCCCCGCTCCGCCCCGCACCTCGGCGCTACTTCGCCAGCGAGAGGATGCGCACCCCGAGCTCGCCGTCGACCTCGACCAGCTCACCCTTGCCGATGCGCTTGCCGTCGACCACGAGGTCCACCGCGTCGCCGGGCTTCCTCGACAGCTCGATGACGTGGCCCGGCCGAAGCTGCACCACGTCCGCGGCGGACACCGAGACGCGCCCAAGCTCCACTACCAGCGCCACCGAGACGTCGTCGAGCAGGCTGGCCGACGCCGACGGCATGTTGTCGCCGTCGTCCTCGCCCTGCTCCTCTTGACTGTCGCTGTGCTCGGCACCCGTTTCGTCGTCGACGCCGCCGTGCCCGAGCGGCGAGGTGGAGCCGGCGAGCGCGCGCACGGCCACGGCGCGACGCGCGCGCAGTGACCGCTCCACCTCGTCGACGATGCCCGGCGCCGACAGCTCCCTCGCGTGCTCGCTCGCCATTCCCGCCTCTCCCTCGCCCGTGCCCACCGTACCCAGGAACAGGTGGCCGCGCGGACGCGGCGTGCCCACCGGTGCGATCGCCTCCACCTGGATCTCGTAGCGGCCGCGCTCTCCTACCACGACGGTGCCGGTCAGGACGCCATGCGCGCCGTCGCCCACGCGGCATTGCGCACGACCGGTCAAGGCGGGCGGCTCGCCGGGCTCGAGGCGCAGCTCGCTGTCCTCGACCAGGATGATGTCCTCGGTGTCGAGCGCCTCGACGTCGGCCACCGGCAGCGTGATGCGCCCGACCTCGACCACCAGCGGCGCCGTGACGAGCCGCACCAGATCGATGCGCTGCTGCATGCGCGCGAACGCGCGCTGCTGCGCCGGCCCCTCCTCGGGCGGCGCCCCCGTCAGCGCCTCGCTCAGCAAGGCGAGCGGCAGGTAGATGCGCGCGAAGCCGACCTTCTGGTTGAAGAACACCTTGAAGCTCAGGCACAGGCACGCGTCCGACGTGGGGTAGCGCTCCTTGAGCGAGGCCAGCGTGCCGTGCACTGCCTCCAGGCGCAGGCCGAGCTGGCTCTCCTCGAGGTCAGCGGTGACGAGCTGCAAGACCTTGAGCAGGATGAAGGAGAACACGCCGTCTTCGATCTCGGAGAGCGGTCGCTGCCCGTCGACGTCCTCGGCGCCGCCGCCCAGCATCTTGTCGATGGCGAACTGCGCCACCGTCAGGTCGACCTCGAGCAGCGCCTTGTCCGTGCGCGGCGGCAGCCCAACGACGGCAACGCAGGTCGGCTCGGCCAGCACCCGCTTCAGCTCGCCTTGCGCGAGCGCGCGCGCACCGTCGAACCAGACGTCGACGTCGGCGTGCACGAGCTGCGAGAGGAGGTCGCGCAGCCGGCTCTTGAACCCTTGTTCGAACGGCGTCTGTGGCAGGTGGCACAAGAGCGCGTTGGTGGCCCGCACCTGCTCGCGCGTGAGCCGCGGCAGGTCTTGCAGCCGGTACTTGCGCAGCTTCTTCGCCATCGTGGACGGACTCTACCCCGGACCGGCGGCGCCGGGGGGGACGCCACTCGGCGGCTCGTGCGGCTGCGGCTCGCCGGTGACCGCCTCGAGGATGTCCTCTTTGATCTCCTCGGCGGCCTCGACGCCCTCGGGCTTCTTGCCGGGGAACAGCATTGACAGCGCGACGCCACCGACGAGGAACCCGCCCACCACGCCAAGGGACACCGGTGTCGGTACGTGCTCGGGCAGCCAGGAGACCGCGTCCGCCTGACCCGCTTTGGCCGCGAGCCAATGCACCAGCGGCAGGCACATCTTGGCGCCGACGAACGCGAGCACGATGCCGAGCGACGGCTTCAAGAAGCGCAGGCCGAACAGCGCGCCCGCCAGCAAGAAATAGAGCGAGCGCAGGCCGAGGATGGCAAAGATGTTCGAGGTGTAGACGATGAAGGGATCGAGGGAGACGCCGAACACCGCCGGGATCGAGTCGAGCGCGAACACCACGTCGGATAGCTCGACCGCCACCAACACGAGCAGCAGCGGCGTCGCCTTCTTGACGCCGTCGACGACGGTGACGAAGCGGTGCCCGTCGTAATGATCAGTCACCGGCACGAAGCGCCGCGCGAAGCGCACGATGCGGTTCTCGCTGACTTCGACCTCCTCTTCGTCTTCGCCGCCGAATACCAGCTTGACGCCGGTGTAGAGCAAGAACGCGCCGAACAGGTAGATGAGGAAGTGGAAGCGCTGCAACAGCGCAGTACCTGCGAAGATGAAGATGGCGCGCAGGATGACGGCGCCGAAGATGCCCCAGAACAACACGCGGTGCTGCCAGGCCTGCGGCACCTTGAACGACGAGAACAGCAGCAAGAAGACGAAGAGGTTATCGACGGAGAGCGAGTACTCGATGATGTAGGCGGTGAAGAACTCCATCGCCGCTTCGCGCGAGCGATCGTGGTCGATCACCAACCAGATACCGGCGCCGAACGCGCACGCGAGCGACACCCACAACGAGGTCCAGCCGAGCGCGGCGCGGCGCGACATCGGCTCGGTCTTCTTGCTGCCGACGTAGAGGTCGGCGACCAGCACCACCGTCACTACGGCGGTGAAGGCGACCCACAAGGCGGGTGTCCCGATCGACTGCACGCTGCCTCCGTTCAGGTCGAACGGCTCTAGCAGCTTTCCGGGCCAGCGGCAGTGCTCACGCGACGGACAGGCGTTCCAGACGGAGGCCCTTTTTCTCCAACCGGCGCATCAGCTCGCCCTTGCTCGCCTCCACCAGCCGCTTCTGATCGCCGGCGAGCCCGAGGAAGGACAGGCTGACCTTGCCGCCGTCGGCAGTGAGCTTGAGGAAGCCGCCCTTGAGCGGTCCGTCCTTCAGCTCGATCTGGAATTCCTTGAGTCCCTTGTCGTTGACGGCCAGGTAGATCGCGCTCACCAGCTTCTCGAGCAGCTCGGGCGGGATCTGCTTGACGCCCACCGCGCCCTGCGGGCCCGCGGCGGCTTGCGGCGTCGACGGCTTGCTGAGCGCGGCCAGCGCTGCCGCCCCCTCATCGCCACGGCCTTGCTGCTTGCCGCCGCCACCGCGGTTCTTGCCGTCGGGGTCGACGGGGCCACCTTGTGCGCCGCCGTCGCGCGCCTCCACGCGCGCCTGTTCCCGCTCGCTCTCCCTCTTCACCTCGGTCGCGCCGACGTCGCGGTCGCGGTCGTCGCGCTCCACCCGATCCTTCGTGCTGCCCTGCTCACGCGCCTCGACGCGCTGGCCGTCGGCCTGCGCGGTCTCGGTCTGCTGCTTGCCGAGCACCTGCGAGAAGCTCTTGGCCTGCTCCATCACGCGCGAGTGCTGCATCACGCCGCCGCGCGCCATCCTGGCGGCGCGATCGGCCTGCTCGGAGCCCTTCACCTGCTTCTGCGCATGCGCCTCCCCCTGCCGCGTCTCGCCCTGCTGCTTCTCCGCCTTGCCCCGGTGCACGTCCGAGCCCTGCTGGTTCGCCTTGACCAGCTTGGAGAACGCTTCGCGGCTCGTTTGGCTGGTCTTGGCCTCGCGCGCCTGCTTGTCGGCCTTCTGGGCCACGCGCTCCGCTTCGGCTGCCGCCTGCGCGTTCTGCTCGTCGACTCTGCTGGACATGGGGAACCCCGAGAGAGCGGTTGACCGTCGAAGTATCGGACGGCGGCCGCGATCGGTCTTGACGCGATGCGTCTCTCGCGGGCGCCTAGCTGCCTATGGCCACGTCCGGCGGCACGGTCGAGGTGCCGAGCCGCTCTTTCAGCTCCTCTACCTCGGCGCGCAGGCGTTCGTTTTCTTTCTTCAGCTCGTCGGGCGTCATCTCTTCGGGCTTCTTCTCGTCCTTCCCAGTCTTGGGCCCGAAGCGCTTCTGCACATGCCCCGAGGCGACGCGCGCCAGCTCCACGCCCACGCCGGCGATGACGGCCTTGCCGAGCGCCTTGGCGATCTCGAGCAGCACCTTGCCGACCAGGGGCCCCATGGTCACGCCTCGCCCAGCTCTTCGAGGAGCTTCTGGAAGTACTGCGCCTGCGCGATGTCCTCGACCTGCAGCTCCTCCTTCATCGCGGCCTCGCGCCTGACCGCCTTGAGCCACTTGTCCTTGTGCTTCTCGAGCGCCTTGTGGTCCTGCGTCGCCTTGACGAGCGCGTCCATCGCCTCCTGGGCGATGCGCTCGGCTTCCTGCACACGCTCCGCCTGACGGTCGATCTCCACTTGGTAGGCCTGCTCCTGCTGCTTCAAACGCTCGACGTGGCGATCATTCGCTGTGATCTGGCTCACGGTGTACTCGCCCGCGCGGGTGCGCTCTGCGTACTCGCGCTTCTTGTCCTGGCGGAGCTGCACCATCTCCTTGAGCGTCTGCTTCATGCCGTCGAGCTTCTTCTGCTCCTCGACGACCTTCTTCTTCTTCTCGGCGTACAGCTCCTCCGCTTCCTTCTTCTTCTTCTCGCGCATCTCGAAGAGGACTTGCAGGCGGTAGGCAGGCGTCTTGGCCATGAGGCGATCCTAGCAAGCTAGGGAGGTAGTTCCTTGTGCGCAGCGACGAGCGAACGATAGGTCCGCCGCGCGCGCACGCCCTGGTAGATCATGGGCAAGCCGAAGAGGGCGAGCAGGGGCGCCACGAACCACGCGGGCGTGAGCGCCGCCAGCCCGGCGGTGGCCATGAAGATGCCGCCGGTGACGAAGCCGATGGTCGACTGCGTCTTGTAGGCGCCCGGCGTCGTCGCGAGCGCCTTCCTGCTGATGGCGAGCTGCACGATGAGGTCGCGCACCGCGACCTCGCAGGAGTTGGCGCAGGCGAGCCCCTGCCCCATGTCGACGGCGCACGACCGGCACAGGCCCTTGCCGCAGGCTTTGCACAGGCCCACCGCGTCCGCGTCAGGGTGGTGGAAGCACTTCACTCCTGCGCGTCGGCAAACATGTCGACCATGCGCTGCACCGTCTCCTCGAAGGGCGAGGACTCGTAGGTGCCCTGCCTCAAGAAGGTCTCGACCTCCTCGATCTTGTCGATGGCGTAGTCGACCTTGGGATCGGTGCCGTAGCTGTAGGCGCCGAGCAGGATCAGATCGCGGTTCTTCTCGTAGGTCGCCATGGTGCGCCGCATGATGCCTGCGGCCTTCTTATGCTCATCGGAGGCGATGCCGCTCATGACGCGCGACAGCGAGGGCAGCACGTCGATGGCGGGCCAGTGGTTTCGGGCGCCGAGGTCGCGGTTCAAGATGACGTGGCCGTCGAGGATACCGCGCACCTCGTCGGCGATGGGCTCCTCCATGTCGCCGCCCTGCACCAGGATGGTGTACATGGCGGTGATGCTGCCGATGTGGTTGTTGCCGGTGCGCTCCATCAGCTTGGGGATGAGCGCAAACACGCTGGGCGGGAATCCCTGGCGCGCCGGTGGCTCACCGAGGGCGAGGCCGATCTCGCGCTGCGCGCGCGCAAAGCGCGTGGCGCTATCCATCATGAACAGCACGTCCTTGCCCTGATCGCGGAACCACTCGGCGACCGCGGTGGCGACGAAGGTGCTCTTGAGGCGTACCAAGCTCGGCTGGTCGGACGTGGCGCACACCACCACCGAGCGCTTGAGACCCTCCTCGCCGAGCGAGTCGTGGATGAACTCGAGCACCTCGCGGCCGCGCTCGCCGACCATGCAGACGACCACCACCTCGGCTGAGGTCTGGCGCGCGATCTGCCCCATCAAGGTCGACTTACCGACGCCCGAGCCTGCGAAGAGGCCGACGCGCTGGCCGCGCCCGACGGTAAGCAGGCCGTCCCACGCGCGCACGCCGAAGGAGATGACGCGGTCGACGGGTTGGCGCGTGTAGGGATCGGGGCACTCGCGCTCGACCGCCCAGTCCTGCAAGCCCTCGATCTCGTCGAGCGGGCCGAGGCCGTCGATGGGCTCGCCGATGCCCGACAGCGTGCGGCCAAGCAGGCCAAAGCCACACTTGACCTGGAAGGGCTTGCCGGAGGGGATGACCTCGCTGTCGGGGCCAAGGCCGGCGTTCTTGGCGTCGCCGAGCGGCATCAAGAAGACGGCGCCGTCCTTGAAGCCGACCACCTCGGTCTTGAGCGGTGCGGTGTCCTCTTTGGGCGACGTCACGTAACACATCTCGCCGATACGCACGCCCGGCACCGCGGCCTTGATGATCAGGCCGGTGACCTCGGTGACACGGCCGCGCACGCGGTACGGCTTGGCGTCTCGGATCTCCTCGATGGCGCGGCGCAGCTCGATGACCTTGCCGGCGGGCAGGTCGCCCCGCTTGTCGCCAACCAGGTTCTCCTCGAGCGACTGTTTCGCCGAGATCATTTGCAGTTCGCCGTCTTGCGGTTGCTGCGTGCCTGTTCGGCGTCGGGCCCGCTCGGTTGCAGGCGCAGCAGCTCACCGTAGGCGCCGCACATGGTCTGCAAGCGGTTGAGCTTCTGGGCGGCCATGCCGAGCAGCTTCCACGCGGTGGCGTTGTTCTTGTCCGCCTTGGTCACCGGCTTGATGGTCTCGATCGCCTTGTCGTGCTTGCCCTGCACGTAGAACTTGCGTGCCTCGGTGATGGCGCTCTCGATGTCCGCCTTGGACATGCGCGGCTCGGCCGGGGGCGGCTTGCGCACCCGGTTCGGGTCGGGCGGACGCGTCGCGCCGGGATCGGGATCGGGCGTGGCGTCGATCGGATCCGGCGCGGGATCGGGCGTTGGGTCGCCGACCGGCGCCGGCACGGCGGGGTCGGCGGCGACCGGGTCGGGCACGGCGGGGTCGGCGACCGGTGGCGTCGGCGTCGGCGCGGTCGCCGCGGGGTCGGCCGGCGGCGTGGGTGGGGCCGGCTTGTCGATGACCGCCACGCGTGGGTCGCCGGGCGGCAGCGGCGTCACCGCCGGCTGCTCGTCGCTGCCACCGCGCGCCAACAGCACCACGATGACGACGAGCAGCAGCAAAAGCACCCCGGCGCCTGCCAACACCGGCACCGGCAGCTTGCGCATGCCCAGGCCAGACGTCGGTAGCACCAGGTCGGCGTCCGAGTGCAGGCTCTTCTTGGGCCGCACCGGGTTGGTGATGCCGGTGCTGGCGTCGCTCTCGAAGTCGTCGCCCGCGGCGTCCGCCAGGCGCGCGCGCTCGATCTCGTCGGCCGGCACGGCGAAGCGCTCGCCCACCGGAACGAAGCGCAATCGCACGCGACCGAGCTCGATGACGTCGCCTGACTGCAAGACCTGCTGTTCGACCTCCTCGTCGTTGACCAGCACGCCGTTGGCGCTCTTCAGGTCGAGGATGCGCACGCGGTCGCCCTCGCGCACCAGCTTGGCGTGGTTGCGCGACACCGAGCGGTGCTCGACGGTGATGTCGTTCTCGTCGGTGCGGCCGATCACCTGCTCGGTGGAGCGCAGCGGGAACACGCTGCCGGCGAAGATGGTGTTCAGCACCACCAGCCGCGGCTGGGCGACGTCCTCGTCGGGCGCCGGTGGCGCGCGCACGGTGGCGGTGTCCTCGGCGAGCGCCGGGTTCGGGCCGGAGCCTGCTGCCGGCGGCGCGGACGACGGGCGTGGGACTTCTCCCAAATGGCCGGAGCCCGGCACCGAGACCGGTGCGGGCGACGCGACCTGGCGCACGGTGGGCTCGAGCTCGACCTCGTGCCGGCGCGCGGGCATCGCCGACGGTGCGCCCGCGTTGAGCGACGACAGCGGCGACGACGGCGACGGCACGCGCACGGTGTCGCCGCCGCCGAGGAACGGGTTGCCGTCGGCGGTAGGGGCGCCAGCCGCATGCGGGCCCGGCACGGTCTCCTCGGCCGTGGCGGTCGGCAGGATGGCGGGCTCCTCCTGCGTCATCATCGAGCCGACCGGCACGGGGGACAGGTCGGCGGGAGCCTCCCAGCGCTGGGTATCGCCGGCAAACTCGTCATCCTCGGGCGCCATCGTGGTGGGCGCCGACACGCTGCGCATCTGCGCAGTCTCGTTCGGATCGCCGGACCCTGCGGGCTTGGCGGCAGCCCCGTCCTGCGCGTGGATGGCGAGGTGGTAGTCGCCGATCTGGATGGTGTCGCCCTCGGCGACCTGCACGCGCCCGGTGATGCGCTCGCCGTTCAGCCGGATGCCGTTGTAGCTCGACAGGTCCTCTACCAGGACATGACCGTTCTCCTTGGAGAGCCGCGCATGCTTGCGCGACACGTTCCGCTCGGTCAGGCGGATGGTATTGCCCTCCTTGCGACCGATCGTGATCACGTCCTTGGCGAACGGCACGATGATCTGCTTGCCGGCGTCGTCTTCGATGATCAGCTTGAAGGCGGCCATGGTGCTGTCGACGAGAGTCCGGGGTGGAGAGGCTGTTGGTCCAACGGCATCATACGTCGCGTCGGCGGGGTGACGCCAAGAGGCAATCGGCGGCGTGGCGCCGCTGTCCTACATCGACCGCCAGCGCCATCCGATCTGCGCCACGCGGCACACGATAGCCATAGCCTCTTCGAAGGCACTGAGAAGGCACTGAGAAGGCACTGCGGCGCGCGCCTCATCCGTCCTTTTGGCCACGCGCGAGGTTTTTCGGCCCCCGGCGGAGGGCGTCGAGCGCCGCCGCCACCTGGGGATCGCGCTTGGCGCGCTCCGCCCCCTTGAGGCCGGCCGGCAGCTCGTCGGCGGGACGCACCGCCAGATCGGGCTCGATGCCGACGTCCTGGATGGAGCGGCCGCTCGGCGTGAAGTAGCGCGCGATGGTCAGCTTGAGGCCGGCGCCGTCGTCTAGGCCGAACAGGGTCTGCACCGATCCCTTGCCGAAGGTGCGCGTGCCGACCACGGCCGCGCGGTGGTGGTCCTGCAGGGCGCCGGCGACGATCTCGCTGGCCGACGCGGTGCCGTCGTTGACCAGGATCGCGATGGGGTAGCCGGGCTCGGTGCCGTCGGGGCGCGCGTTCTCCACCTCGGTGTTGCGGGGGTTGCGCCCCTTGGTGGTGACGATGATCCCCTCGGCCAGGAAGCGGTCGGCGACGCGCACGCCCTCGTCGAGCAGGCCGCCCGGGTTGTCGCGCAGATCGAGCACCAGCCCGGCGGGAAGCTCGCGGCCGGCCGCCTTGGCGCTGCGCCGCGCCTCGGCCAGCGCTTTCGACAGCTCGAAGTCGGTGCGTTCTTGGAACGCGCGCACGCGCACGTAGGCGACGCCGTCACCGAGATCCTCGAGATCCACCGAGGGGACCCGCACCTGACGGCGCACCAGCGGGATGTCGCGTGGGCGCTCCCAGCCCTTGCGCTCGACGGTCAGCACCACGCGCGTGCCCGGCAGCCCGCGCATCAGCCGCACGCTCGCCTCGATGGGCTGGCCGCGCAGGCTCTCGTTGTCGACCGCGATGATGCGATCACCCGGGCGCAGCCCCGCGTGCGCGCCCGGGCTCTCGGCGTGCACCACCTCCACCTGGATGACGTCGCCGGCCACGCCGACCTCGATGCCGAGGCCGCCGAACTCGCCCACCGTGTCCTCGCGCAGCTTCTCGTACTCGGCGGGGCGCATGAAGACGGTGTGCGGATCGAGGCCCGACAGCATGCCGACCACCGCGTCGTAGACCAGTTCGTCGCCGTCCACCTCGTCGACGTAGCTCTGCTGCACGTAGGTGAGCACCTGCGAGAACACGCGCAGCTTCTGGTAGGCGGCGTCGACGTTGCCGGCGGCGAGCGCCACGCCGCCGCCCGCGGCCAAGACCAGCCCGACGAGGACGCCCGCCAGGAAGGTGGGCACGCTGTTCATCCGTCGTCTCATGTCGGCTCCGAGGTGAGCGGTTCAGCGCGCCTGCATTGTCGAGTGTAGATGAACTCACTAGCGACGCGCGCGTACGGAGGCAGCTATGGCCGCAGGATCGACCACAGGGACCAGCACAGGGACCAGCACAGGGACCAGCACAGGGAAGTTGACTGAGACGCTGGCGCGCGCGCGCAAGTTCCTCGCCGAGGATCCGGACCCGGAGACCAGGGCCGAGCTGTCGGCGTTGCTCGCTCGCGCCGAGGCCGGCGACGACGCGGCCGGCGCCGACCTCGTCGAGCGCTTCGCCGGCACGCTGAGCTTCGGCACGGCGGGCCTGCGCGGGCGCGTCGAGGCGGGCAGCGCCCGCATGAACCGCAGCGTGGTCATGCAGGCGAGCTGGGGCGTGGGCCGCTACCTGCTCGACGAGGGCGCGCGCTTCGGCGTCGACGCCCGCAAGCGCGGCGTGGTGGTCGGCTTCGACGGCCGCCTGTCGTCGCGCCAATTCGCCGAGGACACCTGCGCGGTGCTGGCGGCGCAGGGCGTCCCTGCACTCGTCTTCCTCGACCCGGTGCCGACCCCTTTGTGCGCGTTCGCCGTCGAGCAGCTCGGCGCCGCCGCCGGTGTCATGGTGACCGCGAGCCACAATCCGCCGGCCGACAACGGCTACAAGGTCTACTGGGCCAACGCGGCGCAGATCATCCCGCCGCACGACTCCGGCATCGCCGCCTGCATCACCAAGGCGCCCGCGCCGAACGCGATCGAGCGCGTGGCACCACCTGACGCCGCGGCGCGCGGCGTGCGCAGGCTGGTCGCCGACGACGTCGAGCGCGCCTACCTCGACGCCGTGCGCGGCTTGGCTTGGCACCGCGCGTCGGCCGGCGGCGCGCCGCTGCGCATCGTCTACACCGCCATGCACGGCGTCGGTCATCGTCTGGCGCTGCGAGCGCTCGCCGAGGCCGGCTTTCTCGGCGTCATCGACGAGCCGACCCAGGCCGATCCCGACGGCACCTTCCGCACGGTGGCGTTTCCCAACCCCGAGGAGAAGGGCGCGCTCGACCGCGCCATCGCGGTCGCCAAGGAGGCCGGCGCCGAGCTGATCCTCGCCAACGACCCCGACGCCGATCGACTGGCGGTCGCCGTTGCGACGGACGGCGCCTATCGGCTCTTGTCGGGCAACGAGATCGGCATGCTGCTGTGCGCCGACGCGCTCGACCACCAGCCGCTGCCGGTGGGCGCCGGCAAGAAGCTCGTCGTCACCACCATCGTGTCGTCGACGTTCTTGTCACGCATGGCCAAGGACAAGGGCGCCGCGTACGCCGAGACGCTCACCGGCTTCAAGTGGATCGCCAACAAGGCCATGGAGCGGGCGCCGCACGGCGAGCACTTCGTGTGCGGCTACGAGGAGGCGCTCGGCTACTCGGTGGGCCCGCTGGTGAAAGACAAGGACGGCATCGGCGCCGCCGTGCGCTTCGCCGAGCTGGCGCGCGCGCTCAAGGCGGAGGGCAAGACCGTGCTCGACCGGCTCGAGGAGCTGTTCGTCGCGCACGGCCTGTCGCACGCCGTCAACTGGTCGGTGACCATGCCCGGCGCCTCGGGCATGGAGCGCATCAAGGGCGCGATGGCGGCGTTGCGCAAGGATCCACCGGCCGTGCTCGACGGCAAGAAGGTGGTGCGCGTCGACGATCTGGCGAGGGACGGCAACCCGGCGGACGTGGTGGTGCTGCACACCGAGGACGGCGCGCGCCTGACGGTGCGCCCCTCGGGCACAGAGCCCAAGATCAAGCTGTACGACGAGCTGGTGGCGAGGGTGAGCGCGCGTGGCGAGATCGCGGCGGCGCGCGCGCGGCTCGAGGCGCAAGGCCAGCGCACCAAGGCCGAGGTGAACGCGCGGCTCGGGCTGTAGCGCGGGTCAGGGCTTCTTCGGCTTCGGCTTGGCCTGCCCGGCGCCGGATCGGTCGCCGAGCAGGTCGCCGAGCGCGTCGGCTGCCGAGGTGATGCCCGGCTGCACGCGCGTCGCTTCGTCCTCGAGCACCTGATCGTCGATCGCCTCGTCCACGTCGAAGGCGACGGCCTCGTCGAGAGCAGCCGGCGGCGGCAGCTCCGGCAGCTCCAGCTCTTCGAGGCTCATCGGCATCGGCGCCGGCGCCAACACCGACGGCGGAGCCTGCTCCGGCTTGGCGGCGGCGCGATGGACCCATGGCGACGCGGCGGCGGCCGGCGCCGCGGGAGCAGCAGCGGGGATGATGGGCTCCTCGTCGTCGATGGAGTCCATCAGGTCTTTGGCCGAGGCCGAGGTGTGCACCTCGGCGGTCTTGTGCTCATCGTCGAACGAGGTGTCGATGTCGAGCTCGACGTCGGGCAACTGCGGCTTGACCTCTTTCATCGACAGGCCGCGCTTTGCGCGCTCGACGCCCTCGATGACCTCGTCCCAGGTCTTCATGCGGCGCGCGCGGTCCTTCTCGAGCAGGCGATCGACCAGCTCGACCAGGAAGTGGGGTGCGCCCGGCATCATCGCCGCGAAGGAGATGGGCCGATCGGCGCTCTGCTGCTGCAGCACCGCGCCGGGCGATCCCTGGTACGGGGTCCTGCCGGTCAAGCACTCGGCGAGCATCGAGCCGAAGGCGTAGATGTCGCTGAGCGCGTCCGGTGGCGTGCCTACCAACAACTCGGGTGCGACGTAGGCCGGCGTGCCGCGGACCGAGGTCGTGCCCTCGACGGCGGGCGCGAGCAGGAAGTCGACCAGCTTGACGTGGTCCTGCACCAACAAGACGTTGTGCGGGCGCAGATCGCCGTGCGCCACGCCCTGCGCCCAGGCGGCCCGCGCGCCCTCGGCGATCTCGCCCGCGTAGCCGAGCGCGTCGACGGTGCGCAGCGGGCCCTGCTTGAGCAGGTCGGCGAGCGTGCCGCCCTCCGCCAGCTCCATCACCACGAAGGGCACGTTGTTGTAGACCGAGACGTCGTACACCTCGACGACGTGCGGTGAGCGCACCTTCTCGAGCGCGCCGCGCTTGTCGAGCAGCCGATCACCCATGGCGGCGTGCGAGCTGCGCAGCAGCTTGACCGCGACCACCCGATCCTCGGGGGTTCGACACACGAAGACACGCCCCATCGCGCCGCCGCCGATCAGCCGCTCGATGCGGTTGCGCGCGATGGTCATGCCGAGGACGGTTGCGGCGCGGGGGCCGTCGGAGGCCATCTCCCACGTTGTACCGAGTGGCGCGCGACATCGCGAGAATCCGGCCGGTCTTGCGCTGGGTCGAGACGGCGCAGCAACGCTATGCTCGGCGCGATGACTCGCGAGGAGCAGGAGGCGCAGCGGGCGCGCGGCATCCGCGCCGTCCTCATCGTCACGCTGGTAGCCAACGTCGCCGTGGCGGTCGCCAAGGTGGTGGTGGGCGCGACGTTGGACTCGCTTTCCATCCGTGCGGACGGATTCCATTCCTCCACCGACGGGCTCAACAACGTGGTGCTGCTGGTCGGCACCTGGCTCGCCGCTGCGCCGCCCGACAAGGAGCACCCCTACGGCCACCGCAAGTTCGAGGTGCTGGCAGCGAGCTTCATCGGGCTGTCGCTGCTGGCCGCCGCCTTCAACGTCCTGATGGGCGTGGTCGATCGGCTGCGCGGCATGGGCGGCGCGCCGGCCATCGAACCCATCGCGTTCGTGGTGCTCGGCGTGACCTTCTTGGTGAACGTGGTGGTGGCGACCTACGAGGCGCGCGCCGGCAAGCGGTTGATGAGCCCGGGGCTGCTGTCGGACGCGGCACACACGCGCGGCGACATCCTGGTCACGGTCGGCGTCGCCGCCTCGACGCTGTTGGTGTGGCGGGGGCTGGTCTGGCTCGACGCGCTCGCCGGCGCGGCCATCGCCGTCTATATCGTGCTGTTGGCGTCGCGCGTGCTGCGCGAGAACGCCGGCTACTTGCTCGACGCCAGCGTGCTCGATCCGGCGCGCGTGCTCGATCTGGCACGCGGCGTCGACGGTGTCGGCGCCGCGAAGGATGGACGCTCGCGCGGTACGCCGGGCGGCATCTTCATCGACCTGACCGTCGAGGTGGACGGCGCGCTCACCGTGGCCGCAGCGCACGTGCTTGCTCACCGGGTCGAGGATGCGGTCAAGGAGGGCATACCCGGTGTGATGGGCGTGCAGGTCCACGTCGAGCCACGCGCAGCGTCGTAGCGCGCGTCGCGCCGGTCGCGCCTGATTGCGCGGCCTTCGCTTTTGGAGTCACCTCTGCGCCGAGGTGCTTCCATGAGCCTGCTCATCAAGAATGGCCGCGTCATCACCGCCACCGACGACTACTTCGCCGACGTGTTCGTCGACGGCGGCACCGTCAAGCAGATCGGCAAGGACCTCGCGGTCAAGGCCGAAACCGTTCTCGACGCCACCGGCAAGCTGGTGATCCCGGGCGGCATCGATCCGCACACGCACATGGACATGCCCTTCGGTGGCACCTTCTCATCGGACGACTTCGACACCGGCACGGTCGCGGCCGCCTTCGGCGGCACCACGACCATCATCGACTACGCCATCCAGACGCGCGGCAAGAGCGCCCTCGAAGGGCTCGACGCCTGGCACAAGAAGGCCGAGGGCAAGGCGGCCATCGACTACGCGTTCCACATGATCCTCACCGACATGCCGGAGGAGCGCATCTCGGAGATGCGGCGGCTCGCCGACGACGGCGTCACCTCGTACAAGATGTTCATGGCGTACCCCGGCGTGCTCTACGCCGACGACGGCACACTCTACCGCGCCTTCCGGCAGGCCGGCGCCGACGGCTCGCGCGTGTGCCTCCATGCCGAAAACGGCATCGTCATCGACGAGATCATCAAGGGCGCGGTGCAGGACAAGAAGCTCGCACCCATCTGGCATGCCAGGACGCGGCCGACGCGCATGGAGGCCGAGAGCGTGCACCGCGCCATCGCCATCGCCGAGCTGGCTGGCGCCTCGCTGTACATCGTGCACCTGTCGTCGGCCGACGGGCTCGAGCAGATCAAGCTCGGTAGGATGCGCGGCGTCGACGTGCACGCCGAGACCTGCCCGCAGTACCTGTTCCTCGACGAGAGCGCCTACCTGAGCGAGGGCAACGGCGGCTTCGAGGGCGCCAAGTGGGTCATGTCGCCGCCGCTGCGCGAGAAGGGGAACCAAGACGCGCTGTGGCAGGGGCTCAGGCTCCACCACGTGCACTCGGTGGCCACCGACCACTGCCCCTTCTTCTTCAACGGCACTTGGAAGCCTGGCGACCCGTCGCCCGAACGCCCGGGCAAGGAGCTCGGCCGCGCGGGCTTCAACAAGATCCCGAACGGCGCTCCCGGCGTCGAGAACCGCATGGCGCTCATGTACCAGGGCGGCGTGGTCGAGGGCCGACTGTCGCTCAACCGCTTCGTCGAGGTCACCTCCACGTTCGCGGCCAAGATCTTCGGCCTGTTCCCCCGGAAGGGCACCATCGCGGTCGGGTCCGACGCCGACATCGTGGTCTTCGACCCCAACCGCACCGAGACCATCAGCGTCAACAACCCGCGGACGCACCGCATGCGGGTGGACTACTCGGCGTTCGAGGGCTTCACCGTCAAGGGCTATCCCGACACGGTCATCTCGCGCGGCCGTATTGTCGTCGACAAGGGCAGCCAGCAGGCCAAGGGCGGCGGGCAGTTCATCAGGCGGGCGCGCGCAGGCGAGCTGCTGCGATAGCTCGATTCGCCACTACATCGTCACGCGGCGCACGCTCACTCGGTGCAGCAGATCGCATACGAGTACGTCGACTTCGACCCGTCGGTGACCGTGCAGATGGTCTCCCAGCCGGTGCGGTTGCTCAGCGGCCGCGTGTACTTCATACGGTTCTCCGTCGCTTGCCCCTGGTCGTTGCTCGGCGCGCAGGCGCCGCCGCCACCGACGACGTACTTGCCGGCTGGGCAGGTCACCTGCGTCTGCTGCGTGGCGGTCGAATTGCTCTCATAGGAGCAGCCGCGCGGCACGCCGGCGGCCAGGCTGAGCGCGACGGCGCCCGGTGCCTGCGTGACCGCGATCTGGCCCGAGGTGCCGTTGATCGCCTTCAGCTCATAGCCGGTGCCGCCGGAGTTGGCGCCGAGCACGCGGTTGGCATTGCCGGTGACGGTGTTGATGCCGGTGCCGCCGCGGTTGATCGGCAAGGTGCCGCTGGTGATGGCGCCGGTGTCGTGATTGTGCGCGGCAGTCGCGAACGCGCTCGGCGCCGAGCCGCCGAGCAGGTTGGCGTCGTCGGCCACCTGTGCCTGCGTCGCACGCTCGGCCTCGACGGCGTAGGGAACGGCGCCGAGCTTGGTGCGCGGCAGCGTGTAGACGCCCACGCTCACCTCGGCGAACAGATCGGCGTAGGTGTGGATGGCGGCCGTGCACGCACCGACCAGCGGCACGCGGAAGCGACCGGCCGTGAACGTCGCCGTCAGTGTGGTGGTGCAGCGCTCGGTGCCAGCCGAGGGCGCGTCGAACAGGCGAATAACGACGGACCGATCACCCTCGGCGGGCACGCCGCTTTCCTCGAGCAGGCCCGAATAGAAGATGGCGTTGCCGGTCGGGATGCCATCGGCGCGCGCGCTGCCGATGAAGTACGCGCCCGCGAGCAGGCCGCTGATGGCAGCGGCGCCGAGCGCGCGGCGCAGCAAGGTGTTCGAGACGTTGATGACCAGCCTCATGGCGCGATCCCTCCGAGCAAACACACAACACCGCTGCACGCCCTGGTGGGCATCTCCAGGCCGCCCGCGAAGAGCCGCAGCTCGCCCCCCGCGGTTTGGACCATGCCGCCGCCGGACTCGATGCCGGCCAGCAGCACGGTGGCGGGCGGTTCACCTTCGCCCTCGCCCTCACCCTCGCCTTCACCCTCACCCTCGCCTTCACCCTCACCCTCGCCTTCGCCCTCACCTTCACCTTCACCCTCGCCCTCACCCTCGCCCTCACCCTCGCCTTCACCCTCGCCTTCACCCTCGCCTTCACCCTCGCCTTCACCCTCGCCTTCACCCTCGCCTTCACCCTCGCCTTCACCCTCGCCTTCACCCTCACCGGTCGCGCGACAGACTTCGTCGCGGCACACGTAGCCGTCGCCGCAGTCCTCGTCGGCCCCGCATTGCTTGCCCTCGAGGTCGACGCGGCCGAAGCACGAGCCGAGCGCGATCATCGACGCCAGCAGCGCCACGATTCTCATTCCGGCCCTCCGACGACGAGGTGCGCAGCGCCGAGACTGGCGGCGACCACCAGCGCGGCCGCAGACGTGAGGAAGGAGGCGTTGGCGCCGAGGCCGAGCACCTGCGCCGCCTGATCGTGCTCCAGCGCCTTCTTCGCGAGCGGCTCCTTGGCGCCGGCATCGAGCTCCGCGACGTTGAGTCCGCCGAGCACGGCACCAACGCCGACCGCCAGCGCCGCGACGCCCGCGGTGGCGCCCGCGCCATAAAGCAGCCAGGGAGTTGGCTCGTCGGACGAGGTGGTCGCGGCCGCCGCCTCGGCAGGCCCAGGCGCTGCTGTCGGCGCGCCTGGCTCGAGGTCGAGCACCAGGATGCGCAGGCGCTCGCCCGCCTTGAGCGAGGAGAGCGTGCGCGCGAGTAGCCGGTCGACGGCTCCTTCGAGCTGTGCCGCCAAGCGCCGCGAGTCGGGGGCGCGCTCGAGCGCTCGGCCGACCGCGCTCGCCGACTGCGAGTCATAGAGGTTGAGCGTCAGCACCAGCTCGCCGTCGAGGTCGCCGAGCTGACCGAACACCACCAGCCGAGCGCCCATGGCGCCCGCGACTTCGGCCAGGCACGAGGTCTGCTCCGCGCAGCCGAGCGCGCGCTTGTCGCCCTCGAGCTCGACGGCGCGCCGCACATCGGACGAGGAGAGCACGTCGAGATTCTCGTGGCGGCCGAGCGCGACGGTGATGACGCTGGTCAACGTCGCGAACGTCGATGGCGACAGCTCGGCAGCGTCGGCCGCGCGCGCGCAGCCGAGCACCGAGCAGAGCAACGCGGCGACCACCGCGCGATGGGGGCGGGGGGAGACCATGGTGTTTCGCGGCGTCGACATCGGCGGTTCCCCTGGCGGACCGCGCGCGAGGCTAGGCGGCGTTTGGGGCCGGTGCAAGACGATCGACGTGAGAGCCGATTCCCACGCCGCCGCGGCGACCCCGTTGCGTTGCGGGCGGTCCAGAGTACCGTGCGCCCACCACCAGCGACGAGGCGGCCATGGCGTCCCGCAAGAAGAAGACGGCGAAGGCGAAGACCCGCAAGAGGGCGAAGCCAAAGCCACGCGCCCGCGCGAAGGTGCGCGCGAAGCCGGTGGCCCGCAAGAAGACCAAGATCAAGGCCAAGGCCACAACGAAGGCCAAGGCCAAAGCCGGCGTGCGCCGCAAGCCGGCGGCGCGTCGCCGGTCGAAGCGCGCGCCGGCCGGTGTCGCCCGCGCGGCCGGTGAGTTCTCGCTGGTGGCCTCCGCTTTCTCGAGGGACGGTCGCTGGCTGGCGACGTCGTCCGAGGGCAAGGTCCACGTCTGGGATCTCGCGCCGGTGCGCCGCGGCGAGCACGCCGCGCTGGTGCTGCGCGTCACCGAGGTCGGCGTGCCCGATCGCATCGCGCTCTCCCCCGACGGCGCACGCTTGGCGGTGGCGAGCCATGGCCACCCGGAGGTGCGCGTCTACGACACCACCAAGGGCAGCTTGGCCTGGACCGCGTCGCTGCACGCCGTCACTGCCATCGCCTTCGCGCCCGACGGCGGCCGTCTCGTCGTCGGCGACGTGTTGATCGAGGAGCTGCTGCGACGCGGCTTCGCGGTGGTGCTCGACGCCGGCACCGGCGTGCCGCTGTGGCGCTCGCCGGCCGTCGATCGCCCGTTGCGCGACGTCGCCTTCCACTCGGACGGCTTGTTGGTGATCGCGGTGCTCGGCCCCGACGGCGTCGCCGTCGTGTGGGACGCCGAGCGCGGCAACGAGCTGTTCCGCTTCCCCGCGCGCCTCACGCCCAAGGAAGTGAGCGAGCGGATCGGCTGCGCCTCGGCCATTACCGCCGATGGCCAACGCGTCGCCTTCGCATTCGACGGACGCGCCGAGGTGTGGCGCGTCGACTCCGCCGAACGCACCGCCGCCATCGACGTCGGCGGTCGTACGCGCTCGATCGCGCTGGCGCGCGACGGTACGCTGCTGGTCACCGGCTCCCCGGTGGCCGCGCGCTGGACGCTGCCGCACGGCGCCAGGGCGGGCCCGGTGGGCGGCGACGGGCGCGTCAGCCTGTCGCCGGACGGTGACCTGCTGTTGGCGGCGTCGTCGTACACCGAGCTACGCGGGCCGAAGCTCGAGCCTGCCCGGCGCTGACCGGATCAACGGCGCGTGAAGTTCAGTCGCGGCTCGGAGCGGGTGCGGTTGGCGGAGCGCACGGAGACGCGCCGCTCGTCGATGTCGATCTTGACCTCGACCGTGGTGTCGCCGAGCAGCGCGCGCAGGTCGGTGGCGAGCGCGCCCTTCGCCGACGCCGGCAGCACGAGCGCGCCCGACAGCTCTCGGCCGTGCGCCAGGCGCTCGAGGTTCTCGCGCATCCACAACTCGAGCATCACACGCTCGCCGTCGCGCTCGACCACCACCTCGGCCGGCGGGCACACCGGATCGAACTGCTGCAGCCTCGTGCTCGCGCCGTGCCAAATGGCGCCGGGAAGCATCTTGGTCCGCCTCGGCCCGCGTGTCGGTAGCGCGGCGGCCGGTGCCACGTCGTGGCGGGCGACCCCCGTGACCACCTTGGCCCAAGCGCCGCCCTGCATCGGCTTGTGAAAGTAGCCACCGTCGGTCGGCACGCGCAGCTCGCGCGCGCCCGCGCTCGGGCCGGCGGCCAGCACCGTGAGCTCACGCGCGAACGGACCGGGCAATGGCGGCTGCTCGCGCCACGGCTCGGGCGGCAACGAGCGCACCTCGCTGCGCGCGCCGGTGCGGCGCTCGCGGCGCCACGAGTAGAACGCGTGCCCGTCGTGACCGAGGCTGTCGTAGTCGGCGAGCCGCGTGAACACGCGTCCGGCGTCGTCAAGCACGGCGACGGTCGACGCGGTGGCCGCCAGCGCAGCGCCGCGAAACGCGCCGCGCTCCGGCAAGCACAGCTCGTCCTCGAGGCGGTTCTTGTCTCGACGGTCGCTGAACAAGAGACGCGCGCCGTCGCTGGTGAGCGCGTACAGCGTCGCGACCTCGCCATCGGGCGCGTGGGCGTTGCCGTCAACGTCGAGGTAGGGCTGGCGACGCACGCTCATCGCGATCCGGGATCCGCTCGGCACGCGCAAGGGCGCGCCGCGTGGGCCGGGCGCGAACCGATCGGACCAGCGCACCCGGTCGAGGCGGGTGGTGTAGACGCGCTGCCGCTCGTCGACGGCGACCAGATCGTCGCCGTCGGCCGCGATGGCGACGAGGCGCGCGGCCGCATCGAAGGCGCCGGCGCGGACGGTGCCGCGCAGGCCGAGCCGCTCCTTGACGGCCGCGAGCTTGCTCGGCGGCGTCGGCACGCCGTCCTTGGGGAACAGCGTCCATGGCTCGAGCGCCGACGCGGTCGTCGAGCGCGGGCGCCACCAGATCTTGCCGTCCACCAAGCGCAGCTCGAACGCGTCGGTGAAGGTTGCGTTGGCGCTCTTGGTGCGCACGACCTCGGAGATGCCGGGCGCAGCGGCGAGCCAACCGACCATCAGCAAGGACGAGAGCGGGACCAGCACCGGGCAGGTCTACCCCAGGGTGCCGCCGCGGCGCACCTCGCCGCCGCAGCGCGCCGCGCGCGTCCCGGTTGACCTCGAGGTGGCGCCGTCCGAGAAGGCCCCATGAGTCTCCGCACCGCCGGCGCCGGCGCGCCGCTCTCTGCTGCCGACATCGCGCACAATTTCGCCGAGCTGCACCCCGCGCTCACCGACAGCGAAGCCGTGGCCGAGTCGGCGCGCTGCCTCTACTGCTACGACGCGCCCTGCACCATCGCGTGCCCCACGCACATCGACGTGCCGTCCTTCATCAAGAAGATCGCCAACGACAACCTCAAGGGTGCCGCGCGCGTCATCCTCGATGCCAACCCGCTCGGCCACTCGTGCGCGCGCGCCTGCCCCGTCGAGGTCTTGTGCGAGGGCTCCTGCGTGATGAACCAGTCCGAGCGCCGGCCGGTCGCCATCGGCCGACTGCAGCGCCACGCTACCGACGCCGTGCTGGCCAAGGGCTGGAAGCTGTTCGCGCCCGGCGCCTCGACCGGCAAGAAGGTCGCGGTCGTCGGCGCGGGCCCCGCCGGCCTCGCCTGTGCGCAGGAGCTGCGCCGCGCGGGACACGCGGTGGTGATGTTCGACTCGCGCAAGCAACCCGGCGGCCTCAACACCTTCGGCATCGCCCAATACAAGCTGCGCCCGGACACCGCGCTCGCCGAAGCCAAGACCATCCT
The DNA here is from genome assembly GCA_016177705.1 of Deltaproteobacteria bacterium. Classification (GTDB taxonomy): domain Bacteria; phylum Myxococcota; class UBA727; order UBA727; family VGSZ01; genus JACOUT01. The sequence continues at coordinate 72,457 of JACOUT010000005.1, read as the reverse complement.
CGACCTCGGCGTCGAGCTACGCACCGGCGTCACGGTCGGCACGGACCTGTCGTTCGCCCAGCTCGAGCGCGACTTCGACGCGGTCTTCCTCGGGGTCGGGCTCGGCGCCACTCAGTCGCTCGGCATCGCGGGCGAGGGACATGCCGGCGTGGTCGACGCGCTCTCCTTCATCGAGCAGCTCAAGACGCGTCCGTACGGCACCTTCACGCCGCCGACGCGCGTGCTGGTCATCGGCGGCGGCAACACCGCCGTCGACGCCGCCACGCAGGCCAAGCGGCTCGGCGCTGCGTCCGTCGCCTTCGTCTATCGGCGCTCGGAAGACGAGGCGCCGGCCTACGACTTCGAGATCGCGCTCGCGCGCGCGAGCGGCTGCGAATTCCACTGGCTGACCGCGCCGGTCGAGGTCGTGGCCGACGGCGGACGGGTCACCGGCCTCACGTGCGTGAAGATGGCGCTCGGCGCGCCGGACGCGAGCGGCCGCCGCGGCGTCAGCGCCGTCGCCGGCAGCGAGCACGTGCTCCCTTGCGACTTGGTCATCAAGGCGCTCGGGCAGACCAAGCGGGTCGAGCTGTTGCGCGGCGTGTCCGGCGTGCAGCTCGACGGCGCCGGTCGCGTGGTCATCGATGAGGTTGGACGCACCGGCAACGCCAAGGTCTTTGCCGGCGGCGACTGCGTCAACGGCGGCAAAGAGATCGTCAACGCCGCCGCCGACGGCAAGCGCGCCGCCGCCGCCATCTCGACCTTCCTGAGGGGGCACTGATCATGGCCGCTGCCAGCAACGTCGATCTCACCGCCAACCTCGCGGGTATCGTCTCGCCCAACCCGTTCTGGCTCGCCTCGGCGCCGCCCACCAACACCTACGGACAGGTGGCGCGCGCGTTCGATTGCGGCTGGGGTGGCGCGGTGTGGAAGACCATCGGCCAGCCCATCGTCAACGTCTACTCGCGCTATGGCGGCATCGACTCCGGCACGCAGAAGCTGATCGGCTTGAACAACATCGAGCTGATCACCGACCGCCCGATCGAGGACAACCTGCGGGAGATGAAGCTCATCAAGAAGCGCTACCCCAAGCACTCCTTGATCGCGTCCCTGATGGTCGAGAGCAAGCGCGAGGTGTGGCACGAGATCGTCAAGCGCACCCATGGCGAGACCGGCTGCGACGGCTTCGAGCTGAACTTCGGCTGCCCGCACGGCATGAGCGAGCGCGGCATGGGCGCCGCCGTCGGTCAGGTGCCCGATTACTGCCAGCAGATCGTCGAGTGGGTGAAAGAGGTGAGCACCATCCCGGTCATCACCAAGCTCACGCCCAACGTTGCCGACATTACCTACCCGGCGAAGGCGGCCAAGCGCGCCAAGACCGACGCGGTCAGCGCCATCAACACCATCAACTCGCTGATGGGCGTCGACCTCGACATGATGGCGCCGCGGCCCAACGTCGCCGGCAAGGGCAGCCACGGCGGCTACTGCGGCCCGGCGGTCAAGCCGATCGCGCTCAACTTCGTCTCGTCGATCGCCGCCGACCCCGAGCTGAAGGGCCTGCCCATCTCCGGCATCGGCGGCATCTCCACCTGGAAGGACGCCGCCGAGTTCATCGCGGTCGGCTGCGCCAACGTGCAGGTGTGCACGGCGGTGATGCACTACGGCTTCCGCATCGTCGAGGACATGATCGACGGGCTCGCCAACTGGATGGCGGAGAAGGGCTACACACGTCTGACGGATTTCCAGGGCCTGGCGGTGCCGAGCATCCAGAAGTGGGAGAACCTCGACCTCAACCACTTCATCCGCGCGCACATCGACGAGGACAAGTGCATCGGCTGCGAGCTGTGCTTCATCGCCTGCGAAGACGGCGCGCACCAGGCGCTCGCGCTCGCGCCCAAGAACGGCAAGCGCCTCGTCGAGGTCAAAGAGGACATGTGCGTCGGCTGCAACCTGTGCAGCCTGGTGTGCCCGGTGCCCGGCTGCATCACCATGCGCAAGGTGGAGAACGGCGCGCCGAGCGTGAGCTGGAAGCAGTACAGCGCCGGTGCCGGATCGTTGGCGCCGAGGCCGCAGCACTACACGACCATCGAGGAGTGAGCTCGGCTACTCGCCGTCGACCAGCTCTTCGTAGAAGCCGGCGAATGGCGGCTTGGAGTCGCTGACGATGCCCTTCTTCTTCAGCCACTCGATGGCCTCGACCAACTCGGTCTGGGCGGCCGGCGTGTCGGGCGAGGTCGGCTCGTCGTCGCGGTCGAGGGCGACGGGCAGCGGGGCTCGGTTCCGATTCGGCTCTGCCATGGTGCACCCCGGCGGGATCACGTTGGCCCAGGTCGTGAGCGTGCGCGACGCTCGTGAAGGATTCGGAGCGAGAAACATGCCTGACGGCGCTTTTCTTCGCGGCGATCGTCGTCACGCGGATCAAGGGTGCGTGATCTCGATCTTCCGGGTGCTTGGCGCACGCGCACCCACGCCTACATGGCGTCGTGACGCGGGCGCGGCGCCGTAAATCCGCGAACGCTGTCTCTAGATCGCGATCGTCATGGCGCACGTGGCGGCAGTGCACCACGTGTCAGGCCCCAGGGAAGCACGATCGCGCCGAGCGCGCACACCAGCCCGGCGATGAGGAAGTGCGCCGCGTAGCCGAGGCTCTGCGCCACCAGGCCCGAGGGCGCCGCGCCGGCGAAGGTGGCCCAGACGATGACGCTCGCCTGCACCGTGTAGTCGGTGGCGCCGGTGCTCTCGTCGGAGGCGTCCATCATCACGGTGAAGAGCGCCACCGTGGCCATGCTGCCGGTCAGGTGCTCGAGCACCATCAACGTCGACAGCAGCGCCGTGCCGCCGTAGCCGTACACCGGCAACGCGTACGCCCCCATCAAGAGCGCGTGGACCAGACCGGCGCCGAGCAGGGCGGGGCCGCGCCCGGCACGCCCGGCGAGCCAGCCTCCTGCCAGCGCGCCGATCAACGCCGCGGCAGAGCCGAAGCCGCCGACCAACACGCCGATGTCGGCGAGCGACAACCCGCGATCGACCAGCAGCGGCTTGACCATGGGCGAGCCGAAGGCGTCACCGACCTTGTAGAGCACGATGAGCGCGAGCCAGGGCCAGACGCGCGGCCGTGCCAGGAAGCGTCGGAAGATGGCGAGCGCTGCCGCCGTCGGTGGCGGCGTACCGGCGGGCTCGCGCCACAGCGCGATGGGCACCGTGGCAACGAGCAGCAGCGCCGCCATGGCGACGAAGGTCGGCAACCAGCCGGCGACGTCGAAGACCACCAGCAGCGCCGAGCCGCCGACGATCATGCCAAGCCGATACGCCGCCACCTGCACGCCGTTGCCGAGCCCGCGCTCTCGGTGCTCGAGCAGCTCGACCGCCAGGCCGTCGGTGGCGCAGTCCTGCGTGGCGGCCAGCACCGCCGTCAGCACGGTGGCGATGGCGAGTGCCGCCATCAACAGCTCGCCGCCGCGACCGACCGCCTCACCGGCGAGCGCGGCCGCCAGCACGCACAGCGCGGTCATCACTTGCAGCGGCAGGATCCAGCCGCGGCGCGCACCGAGCGGGCTGCCGTGGTGCTTGTCGACGAACGGCGCCACCAACAGCTTGCAGCCCCACGGCAACAGCAGCACCGAGCTGAGCGATACCAGCGCGAGCGACGAGCCCTGCTTGCGCAGCAACACCGGCACGGCGGTGACGAAGAAGCCGTAGGGCAGGCCCTGGGACAGGTAGAGCGTCGCGAGCAGGCCGAGCTTCTTGCCAGTGGACACGCGGCGGCAAACCTACCAGGGTTGGCAGCGGTTCTCTTCGGTGTGGGGGTCTTGCTGCCATGTCCGGCCACGTGCACCCGGCGGAAGCGGCGCTGACACGCGACGACGTGGTGCGCGCCGACCCCATCGCCTTCGAGCTGGCCCACGTGCTCGCGGAGCCGACCGGCACCTCGTCCAAGGGATTCCCCTTCCTCGAGCCGTCCGCGTACGCGCGCTTCCGCGATCGCGTGCCGCACATTCTCGCCATGGGGCCGCGCGCGTTGCACGCGCTCGAGCTGGTGCAGGCCGCCGCGCGCCGACACGGTCTCGACGTCGACGCCGCGGCCAAGGTGGTCAAGGGCTGCGTGCTGACCGCTGCCATCACGGCGCCGTCGGACCTGTGGCTGTTGCGCTACGTGCTCGGCACGCTGGCGCAGGTCGGCCTCACCCACCGCGCGCTCGAGGGTGAGGCGCTCGATCCGGCCGCCACCGACGTCGAGCGCGATGGCCGCCGCATCGCCGCCAACCGCCGCGAGCTGTTGGCCGATCTCGGCTTCGTGCTGTCGCGCGGCCTGCTCGAGCAGGACGAGGCCGGCCGCTTCGTGCGCCCGAGGGACCCGCATGCGCAAGGCGCGCTCGGCGCGTTTACGGCGCCACCGTCGTGGCCGGCCGACGTCTCACGGCTGTGGGCGCGCGCCTTCGCCGGCGTGTCGCTCGAGGCGCCCGAGCGGAAGGAGCTGGTGGCGCTGGGCAGGAGCTGCCCCTCGCTGCCCGATACAGGGCCGCGGAGCTGGCTGCCCACCGGCGACGAGATCGAGGCGGGCGCGCACCTCTTGCCGGTGGTGCTCGGCCTGCGCGCCGCCGGCAAGCACACGCTGCTCGCCTCGGGCATCGAGATGGTGGCCCGCTCGCTTTCGCCCGCGGACCGCGAAGTCGGGGAAGCGGCGCTCACCATCCTCGTGGCCACTGGCGTCGCGGTTCGAGATGGCGAGGCCGCCGCACCCACCGCTTGCGGGAGACGCATCGGCGACAAGGGCGCCGGGCCGATGGGCATCATCGAGGCCTACCACCCGTACCTGGCGAGGCTCGACACCATTTTGATCGACGGCCAGGGCGGCTCGTGGGTGACGCGCGGCGCCAACATCGCGGCCAGCCAAGACGCCAACCGCGAGAGCTTCACCCGCGCCAACGACGCGCTCGACGCCTTCTGCAAAGACACCGGCTTCACGCCGCGCGTGTTCATCGAGCACGCCATCGGCCGCGGCGAAGCCACTCGCCAGCGCTACTCGCGGCCCGGTGGCCGCGAGCTGCGCTACTTCGGCGCCGACCTCGAGGACGCCGCCATCGACGCGTGTCTCGAAGAGCAGCGCGCGGGCCGCTTGCCGGCCGGCATGGTGTTCGTGCGCAACGCCGACATCGGCGAGCCCGCACGCCTGATCGACGCCATCCGCGCCGCCGGCGCCGACCCACAAGGCGCCGTCATGATCGTCGGCAACGGCTTTCACGAGGTGCGCGGCCAGACCGATGAGCGGATGGTCGAGGTGCTGCGCGGCTACGCCGACGCGGGCATCATCTTGTCCTTCACCGAGGAGAGCGCGCTCTCCATCGATGACCTGCTCGCCACCGCCTGGAACACCTACCATGCGGGGTTCCGCTACGTGCACGAGAAGAGCGGCCAGGGGCTGCGGCCGGCGGAGGCGCCGCCGCCGTCACGCTTCCCATTGGCCAAGAGCTGGCACGAGTGCACGGCGCTGGCCGGCTACCTGCGGGCGGAGCGGTACTCGTCGAGGAGCCGCACCATCTACCCGACGGCGCCGCACCACGGCCACAACCCCTCGATCAGCGCGAACCACTTCTGCGTGCCGCGCGCCATCGCCGAGCGCCTCGGCCTCGCCGGCTGACGACGGCAGCACGGGATTGCGCGCCGCCGGCGCAATTGCTGTGCTCCGGCGCATGAGCGATCCCGCGCCGTCGACGAAGAACCGCGTCCTGCAGCTCGCGTGGTGGCTGCTGTTGGTGGTGGCGCTCGCGCTGGTCGGCTGGACCATCGCCAGCCGCTTCGGCGTGGTGTCACCGCCGCCGCTGCCGTCGATGGGCAACCAGCCGCTGCTCGGGCACAAGCCGTCGGCCAAGAGCAAGAACGCGTACCTGTCCGAGGATGACCTCACGCTCAAGGTCGACTCGCTGCCCGCGCGGCGCTTCGCCATCATCGACGTGCACGAGCACCTCAAGGGCGAGGACGAGGCCAAGGTGCTGATCGCCGAGATGGACAAGCTCGGCATCAAGCGCACCATCTTGATGGCATCGACCATCTACACGCTGACGCTCAACCCCGTCTACGGCTTCGAGGGGTTCAAGGAGAACAACGAGTCGATCCTGGCCGTGGAGAAGAAGTGGCCGGACCGCTTCGCGGCGTTCGTCACCTTCAACCCGCTCGACGAGGGCAACCTCGAGCTGGTCAAGGACTACGTGGCGCGCGGCGCCGACGGGGTCAAGCTCTACCTCGGCCACGGCGAGAAGACCGGCAAGGGGCCGTTCCACGTCATGCCGCTCGACGATCCGCGCATGGAGCCGTTCTGGGCCTACGCCGAGGAGACGCAGCTACCGCTGGTGGTCCACATCAACCTGAACAAGTACTGGGACGAGACGGTACGACTGCTCGAGAAGCACCCGTACCTGCGCTTGAACGTCCCGCACTTCGGGCTGCACAAGAACTCCGAGGGCAAGCTCAAGCGCATGGCGTGGCTGCTGCAGCGATACCCGAACGTCTACACCGACGTCAGCTTCGGCTTCTACACGTTCCAGATCGAGGGCTTCGAGCAGCTTGCCCGTTGGCGCTCGCGCAGCCGCGAGTGGTTCGCCACCAACCAAGACAAGGTGCTCTACGCCTCGGACATGGTGCTCGAGCCGACCAAAGACCAGCCCTACGTCGAGAACACGCTGCGCAGCTACCTGCAGTTCCTCGAGATGGAGCGCTGGCGCTTCTTCCTGGCCCCCGGCTACACCATGCACGGCATGCACCTCGATGATGACGTGCTGTCGCGCATCTACCAGAAGAACCCGGCGCGGTGGCTCTTGCTCGACGAGCGCGGCAACCTGCCCGATCGCACCAAGGGCTGGCCCATCGAGGGAATGGCCGTGCCGCCGCATGCGTCGTTACCGCCGCTCGACCCGAGCACGATCCCCGCACTGATGGCCGCATCGGGAAAGCCTGCCGCCGCGGCCAAGCCCACCGGCGAGGGTGACGACGGCGCGCAGGGCGAGCCCGGCGGTGGCGGCTGCGAACACGAGCCGCTCGACGACGACGACGGGGACGGCGAGGTGCAGTGACGCCAGCTCCTGGGAGCTCGGCTATGGACAGCCCGCGCAGGTGAAGACCGCCGGGCACGAGACGAGCTGGGTGTCGTTACTCGGGTTCGCCACCGCGCCGTTTTCGCCCTGGGCGACGAACAGCCAGCGGTTGTCGACGGGCGAGAGCGCGAACGCGCAGGCGCCGCCGAGCCAGTCGGACAGGATGGTCTCGAAGGCGCCGTCGCGCGCACGCAGCCGGACCACGTCGCCGTCGTCCGAGATGTACGCGAGCCAGTCGTCGCCGCCGCTGCGCTCGAGCACGCCGACCGACGCCACGCCCCAGCAGAACCTCGGCATGTGCTCGGTGATGGGCGGCGGCGGCAGGCGCTCGGTGTAGCCGGTGGCGTGGTCAATGACGAACAGGCCGGAGCCGGCCAGCACGGCGCTCCTGCCATTGCCCGCGAACATCATGGCGGTGCCGAGGTCGTCGATCAGGTGGTTCGATGGACGGCTGGCGAGCACGCTGCCGTTGCCGCCGTCGAGGTGCGCAATGCCGTCGGCGTCGCTGTCCCAGGAGCACGGTCCGCCAGCACAGCGCAGGCTCCAGAGCGACTCGTCCTGCGCGTCGGTGGCGATGAAGTCCCAGCCGGTCTCGGTGCCGACGTTCTGCGGGCTCGTCAGGCCCGGCAGCGTCACCACGCCGAGGCCGTCGACGCCGTGCACCAGCGCGAAGCGGTCGCCGAGCGCGAGCCCGCCGGTGTGGTCGCCGATGAGCGCCGCCAGCTCGACGCCGCTGCACGACGACATGGCGAGCGAGGTGATGCGCAAATCGGGGATGGTGCGACAGGCGCCGTCGATGCAGTCCTCGGTCGCACCGCACGGCGTGGTGCAGTTGCCGCAGCGTGCGTCGTCGCCGTCGAAGTCGACGCAGGCGCCGCCGCACAGACCGTTGAAGTCGGCGGCATCGCAGCCGCAGGTGCCGTCACAGCTCTCGCCCGCGCCCGTGCACGGGACGCCGCAGGCGCCGCAGTTGTCCGGGTCGCGCGCGGTCGACTTGCAGCCACCGGGGCACTGCGTGACGCCGGGGGCGCACACGCAGGCGCCGTCGCGACAGATCGAGGCCGGGCACGACACGAGCACCTCGTCGGCGGCAGCGAAGAACTGCGAGTCGAGCTCATGGTGGAACAGGAAGCGGCCACGCGTCGGATCGACGGTCATGGAGCACGCGTCGCCCAGGTCGTCGAACTGCTCGATCAGCTCCTGCTGACCGTCGCGCAGGCGCATGCGTACCACCTGGTTGCCGAAGGCGATGTAGCTCAGCCAGTCGTCACCGCCGAAGGTCTCGAGCAGACCCCAGAAGGCCCAGCTCTCGCACGTCATGGCGTCGCCGAGCCAGGTGGGTCTCGGGCCGAGCGTGACAGCGCCCGTCGCGACATCGATGAGGTGGACGGTTCCCTGCACCAACAGCGCGACGCGTCCGGCGCCTGCGAAGATGCCGACTGGGTCGAGGTCGAGGTCGCCGATACCGGGCACGTCGAAGGGAATGAACAGCCCGGTGGGCGCGCCGGTGGCCGCGTCGAGCTCGGCGAAGCCCTCGGTGGTGGTGTCGCCCGAGCTCATCAAGGTCAGGTCGGCGTCGGCGAAGCTCCACAGCTCGCCGGAGGCGAGGTCGGAGAAGATGCCGTCAAGGCGCGGTACCAGCGCGGCCTGCGTGGAGAGCTGCGTCATGCGCGCGCGCACCGTGTTGTCGTCGCCGGTGACGAGCACGTCGGCGCCGGCCCAAGCGATGGGTCCGCGGTCGTCGCCGGTGTTGGCGGCGTGCGAGACCGCAGTGCAGGAGAACGGCTCGATGGTGTCGAGGCGGAACACTATGTCCCCCTCTCCCTCTCCCTCACCTTCGCCTTCACCCTCGCCCTCGCCCTCGCCCTCACCCTCGCCCTCGCCCTCACCCTCGCCCTCACCCTCACCCTCACCCTCACCCTCACCCTCGCCCTCTCCCTCGCCTTCACCCTCACCCTCGCCCTCACCTTCACCCTCACCCTCACCCTCACCCTCGCCCTCGCCTTCGCCCTCACCGGCGATGCAGCGCCCCTCGACGCACCGGTAGCCCTCCAGGCACGCGTGGCTGCCGTCGCACTGCTTGTCGTCGAGCGAGACGCCGAGCGGACACGCGGCCGCGGTCAGCAGCAGGGTCGTTCCGATCGCTCGTGCGGTGAGCCGCGCACTCGACACGTGGACAGCATAGGGCGCCGGTGTGCGCTGCGCTCCTGGTGAGACGATCAGCACCACTCGGCGAGCGGGCGGGCGTCTTTGGCGAGCGCCGCCACCGCTTGGCCCAGGCGTCCGCGCTTGCGCGCGAGCGGCACGGCGAGATCACGTTGCGCTTGCACCAGCGCGCCCTCGAAGCCGTCGCCGGCGTCGCATAGGTCGACGGCGTGCAACTCGAGCACCACGGGCCCGCGCCGCGGGGTCGCGCGCGCGACGGCGGTCTCCATGGCCCCGAGCGGCGCCGGCAGCAACGCGAGCGTGGTGCCGAGCCACGGCCAGCCGAGCGCGCTGCTGATCGGCAGCTCGACGAGACCGCGCGGGGCATAGCCGGGCAGGAACTGTCGGAGGTCGCCGAGCAGCGACGCGCTCCGGCGACCGCGGGCGCGCAGCGCCAGGCGCGCGGCCGCGCGCGCCGCCCAATAGGCCGGCGCCTGCATCACGCTCGAGTCGTAGCGGAAGCCGAGCCGCACCAGCGCGTCGACGAGCGGCGCCGACAACGTGTAGCCGGGCGCACGGAAGCCGCGCGGCGGCTCGCCCGTCACCGCGGTGATGACGTCGATGGAGCGGCGCAGCTCGGCGTCGATCTCGGCGGGCGCGAGCGTGCTCAGCTCGTAGCGGTGACGGTGGCTGTGGCTCGCGATCTCGTGACCGGCGACGTGCGCGCGCCGTACCAGCTCTCGCGCCGTCTCGTCCTCGAGGTCCTCGGTGACGATGAAGAGCGTCGCGCGCACCCGGTGCTCGGCACACAGCTCGAGCACGCGCGGCACGCCCGCGCGCCAGATCGGATCGGGGCCGCGCGGCGGCGGCAGGCCGTGGATGGCGTGGTAGTGGCGCACGCCGTCGACGTCGATGGTGACGGCGCTGCCCGCGCTCACGCGGCGTCGATGCGCACGCTGCCCGCGCGAGGCATGAGGGGGAACGACCAACGCGCGTAGGCGGCCACCAGCACCAGCACCACCGCCAGGCCGGCGAAGAACGGATCGTGCGTGGCCACGACGAGCGGCGCCAACAACCCGAGCGACGCGAGCAAGCGCACCACGGCGAGCGCGCCGCGTCGCACGGCAAACAAGCCAACGGCCTCGAGCGCCACACAGGGGACGCCGAACAGCACCGCGCGCTGCACCGCCGGCAGGTTGTCGGTCACCAAGTGCCACTGGGTGTAGAGGATCTCGCAGAGCACCACGACGGTGGCGCTGGCGAGCACGAGCACGCCGGCCGCGGCCGCGTCCTTCGCCATCATGGCGAGGCGGTGGTACGTGCGGATGTGCAGGTCGACGAACGCCTCGAGCGCGGTGTTCAGGATCTCGGCGAACCAGACGATGGCGACGGCGAAGATCAGCGCCACCCGCACCTCGAGCCCGAGCGGCAACGTCATGCCGACGATCAGCACCATCAGACCCGACAGCACGTGGATCTTCATGTTGCGCTGCGCCGCGATGGTGCGCAGCACGCCCGCGATGGCGACACGAAACGAGCCGGCGATGCCGCCGTGCAGCACCGCGGGAGGGATGCTCGCGAGGTTCGGATCCGACAGGTCCGTCGCCTCGTCCTGGCCGATGCGCGGCGTGAGCACTGGTCAGGTCCGCCGAGCACGTCGGCGCAGGCGTCGCAGCGCGCCGCCGCAGCCGAGCAGCCCGAGCGCCGACGCCGAGCCGCACGACGAGCAGCCGAAGGGGTCGCTGGTGGCGCTGGTGCCGGACGTCGAGCTGGTGCCGGGGCTCGGCGACAACGGACCAGGCACCTCCGGACCGCTCGCCACCTGGCAGGTGCCCTCGATGCAGTACAGCGACGCGGCGCGGTCGCAGCGCGACTCGCCGAAGGCGTAGCCGGGATCGCACGCGGCGCCCTCGGGCAGCAGGCAGTCGGCGCCCCACGCGGCCGACAGCTCATCGCAGCGCGCAAACGGCGCGTCGCACGGCAGCTCCCGGGGCGTCTCGCCGTCGCAGAAGCGCAGGGTGTCGCCGTCGCAACTGGGGTCGCAGGGGTTGTCGGGCGTGCCGGCATCCTCGACACCTGCGTCCTGAACACCTGCGTCGGCCTGTGCGCGCGCCGGCACGGCGAACAGCACGGGCGCGGCGGCGACGGCGAGCAGGACGCTGGTGCGAAAAAGCAAAGGGGGCCTCGCGGCCCCCTTTGTCACTCGCGCGAGCGCGAAGCAATCAGGCGCGACGGCGACGGCGCACGCCGATCACCAGACCGCCGAGCGCCAACAGGCCCGCCGCCGGCAGACCGGCGCTCGTGGCCGTGTGGCTGCACACCGGGGGCTGCTCGCCACCGCCGGTGCACTCGCCGTTGTCGCAGATCTCGCCTTCGTCGCAGTCGCGGTCGCTGGCGCACTCACCGTTGTCGCCCTCGCCTTCGCCTTCGGCGGGCTCGCCCTCGCCCTCGCCGCCGCCACCGCAGGTGTTGTCGGCGCCGCAGGAGAGGCCGCCGCCGCACTCGGCGATGCCGTCAGCGCACGGATCGCCCGAGCCGACGTTGCCGCACACGTCGTTGGCGCAGGTGGAGGCGGCGCTGATGCCCGCGCAGGTGTAGACGAACGCCTGCGCCCAGGGCTGGCAGCCGATTTGAAGGTTGCCGCCGTCGAGGCAGGTCACGGTGGGGTTCTGCGGATCCGCGTCGGGCGTGCAGGCGCCAGTGCCGGCCGTGCACTGACCGTCGACGCAGCCCGAGCTGTCGTTGGCGCAAGCGAAGTAGATGGCGTTGCCGTCCTGGGTCTGGAACGCGCACGGGTCGCCGTCGTTGAAGGCGCACCACGAACCGAAGCCGGTGTAGACCTCGCAGCTGCCGACCACGCTGCCATCACCCAGCAGATCCGCGCAGGTCACGCGCTGCAGGACATTGTCCTGGCACCACACGGCGTCCGTGCCCTGGCACTCGCCCTCGAGCGTGACGGCGCCGCAGGCCTCGCCCTCGCCCTCTCCCTCGCCCTGCGCGAACGCCGCGCCCGACGCAACCAACGCCAACGAACAACAAAGCAGCACGTTCCGCATGTGACCTCTCCTGGGGGGCCGTTCGGCCGGGTTCCTGGCCGGTCGAGCCGGCATGATCCCGGTTGGTCCGGGACGCCTGGCACCGTACCCGACACGTCGACGAGCGCAAGGCCGGCGGCGCCGCGCTCGGTCGGACACCCGGCCGATGCGACGCTCTTGTCAGGGCCTGCTGTCAGGTCAACCGATAGGGCGGTGACGTCGTGCGCGCGCGCCGGCTGCCTCGGCGAACAGCGACGAGCAAGAGCGCCGCGGGCCCAAGGCAGGTGACGGCGCCGGCGCCGCACAGGGGAGGCGGTGCCGGTGGTGCCGGCGGCTCACCCGGCCCAGCGTCGACGAGCGCGCCCGGCAGGTCCGCCACGCACGCCCCGACGATGCACGCGAGGCCCGCGGCGCAGGTGAAGCGCTCGTCGCAGGGCGCGCCGACGCCAAGGTCGACACAGCCCTCACCGACGCAGGCGCCGCCGAAGCCCGCGCAGCGAAACATCACCGGCTGCCCGAAGGGCGAACAGGCCAGGCGCACGCGCTCGGCATCGACGCAGCCCGCGCCGCAGCCGGCGGTCGCGAGCGGCACGCAGCCGTCGACGAGGTCGCAGCCCCAGGCAGGGTCGGGCGCGGCCTGCACCGGCCCGCAGGCGTGCGCGGTGGCGCCGGCCCCCGCGGCGAACGCGCAGCGCGCGCCGTCCGCGGCGAAGCACCAAGCGCCGACGTCGTCGAGCACGGCGCAGGCGCCGCCCGCGCAGTCCTCGACGTGCACATCGGCGGCGGCGGCGGCGCCGCCCGTGTTGTCCTCGCTGCACCAGGCGGCGACCTCGCCGAAGCACGCGCCCTCGGCGCTGAGCGTGCCGCAGACCGTTGGCGGCTGTCCGGCGTCGACAGGTCCAGCGTCGGCAGGGCCGGCGTCGACCTGCGCCACAACCAGCGCCACGACGAGAGGTAGCATCTGTAGGCTGTCGTACCATGTGGCCCACTGTCCCCGCGACGACGAGATCGCACGGACCTGCGGCATCGACCTCGCAGCCGCCGCGCCAAGGTCGGTCGGACGACGGATCGTGGCGTCCCGACGCGCCGGCACCAAGCCGGCCCGCTGGCACGGAGGGTGCTAAAACCCTGGCATGGCGCCCGGCTCGCTCCTGCGCTCCCTGCTCGCCGTGCTCGGCGCGGCGACGGCGCTCGGCTGCGACTGCTTCTTCGACCCCACCTTGCCCCAATGCGTCGGCGAGGAGGACGGCGGGCCCGAGCGCGACCCGTGCGCGGACGGCTCATGCGCGGTCACCAGCCCGGGCTGCGACGGCACCGCGGTCGAGCGCAACGAGGGCGAGACCTGCGCCTCGTGCCAGACCGCCGGCGGCGACGTGACCATCTGCGGCGAGCCGACCGTCGCCGAGTGCGAGCTGCGCTTCGACGCCGACGGCCAGCAGTGCCGCTACTGCGCCACCGACCTGGGCGAGGTGTTGTTCGACGACTGCTTCGTGCCGGGCGCGCAGGGCGACCTCGCGTGCGAGCCCGCGCCCGTCGACCCGAACGACCCGGTGTCGGCGGACATGGCGTGCGCGGTCTGCCGCGACGAGCGCGGCGTGGTGGTGGAGAACCGCTGCGAGCCTGCAAGCGACGAGTGCCACGCCGAGGTGCTCGGCGACGCCACCTGCCGGGTTTGCACGCGCGACAACGAGGTGGTGGTGCAAGATTGCGCCGGCGCCGGCGACGACCGCCTCGATCCCGAGGTGTGCGAGGCCTACGCCAACGACGTCGGCCGCTGCGTCGACTGCTGGAGCGGCGACGTGCTGTTGAGCCACCGCTGCTCCGACACCACCGTGCCGGTGTCGTGCGTCGAGAGCGTGACCGTCGACGGCCTGTGGTGCACCACCTGCGTCGACGCCAACGGCATCGTGGTCGACCAAAGCTGCAGCCCCGACGTGCCAGCGCCGCAACAGTGCGAGGTGCTCGCCTACACCGACCAGACCTGCGTGGTCTGCCTCGACCAATACGGCGGCGTCAGCTCGACCTCGTGCGAGCGCAACGACTGTGCTCCCGGCGACGCTTGCGCGCCGGCCGAGCCCTGCTGGTTCGAGTACGCCGAGGACGGCAGCCTGTGCCGGAGCTGCCCGGCCGATGACGGCTACGTCGAGACGCAGTGCATCGGCGAGCCGACGCTCGCGTGCGAGGAGCTGCTCGACCCAACGCAGCGGTGCACGGTCTGCTACGACCTCGGTACCGGCGTGGAGGTGTACCGCGACTGCGGCGGCGCGCCGCCGCCCTCGTGTGAGACGCTGCCCGGCGCCGACGGCACGGCCGGCTGCGAGATCTGCTACGACCCCTCGACCGGCGCCCCCATCTACTCGAGCTGCAACGGCGAGAGCTGCTCCGTGCTCGGTGCCTTCGCGCTCGCCGATGTCAACGGCACGTCGCTGACGCTCGACAACGGGCCGGCGGTGGCGAGCTGCCGGCAGTGCGCGCAGACAGCGACCGCCGGCGACCCGGTCAACGGCGACGTGCACCTCTCCTGCGACCTGCGCGACGAGTGCGGCAACGCCACCGAGATGCTGGTCGACGCGCCCTGCCCAACCAGCGTGCTGTTCCGCGTGGCGCCGACCGTGTGCGCCAACCCCTGGCAGGAGGCAGGCTACCAGGGCGAGCCGGGCTCCCTCGACGAGCTGCTCGGCGTGCTCTCCTGGGCGCTCGCCAGCCACCAGCTCGCGGCGGTGTCGCTCGACCACGAGGGCGCGCTCGACCCGGCGGCCTGCACCGAGTGCGGCTGCGTGCGCGGGGACGGGCTGGTGCTCGAGGTGCGCGCACAAGACGCGGCGCGCGCGTCCGAGATCTTCGGCGCCGTGCTCGACCGGTGCGCTTCGGACCTCGAGTGCGGCGGCGGCCTCTGCCGCATCGACGGCTCCTGCTCGCCACCGTGAGCTCTTGGGCTACTGCCGTGCCGCTCGGCCGAGCCCCGCCTTGGTGCGCGCTTCGAGCAGCTTCTTGACGTCGTCAGCCGGCAGCGGCGCTGGCCCGCCGAGGGCAGCGGCCGCCACCAGGATGCGCGCGTAGTGCTCGACCAGCTCCAGGCGTAGGTACGCCTGCTCGAGGTCGACGCCGACCACCAGCACGCCGTTGCCGGCCAGCAGGAGCGCGTCGGCGTCACCCTCGCAAAGCGCGCGCGCGATGGCGGTGTCCTGCGACGCGCTCTTCGGCATCGCGAAGTCGAGCGTCGGCACGTTGGCGCCGAGGCTCACCACCATCTCGGGCAGCGCCGGCACGCCGAGCTGCTTGCGCGCCACGCCGACGGCGGTCGCGTGCGGCGGGTGCGCGTGCAGCACGGCACCGGCGTCGGGGCGTGCGCGGTAGGCGGCGGCGTGCAGGTGCCACTCCGAGAACAGGCGCTTCCGACCGGACAGCACCTTGCCCTCGACGTCGACGGTGAGCACCTCGTGCGCGTCGACCAGTCGCTTGGAGACGGCCGTGGGCGTGGCCAGGAAGCGCTTGCCGTCGGCCAGGCGCGCCGAGGCGTTGCCGTCGTGGTTGGCGACCCAGCCGGCGGCGTGCATGCGGCGCGACACCTCGGCAAGCAGGCGCTTGTGCGGCTCGCTCACGTCGTCACGCCTTGGCGTCGCGCGCCCTACCGAGCGAAGCACCGCCGACCGAAGCACCGCGCGGCGCGACATCGACACGGTCGACCACACCCACCACCATCGAGCGCACCGGCCAATCCATCTTGACGGCCTCGTCGAGCGGCTTGCCCTGCTCGCGGCCGATGATCTGGCGCACGCCGTTGCCCTCGCGCATCACCAGCACGCGGTCGCCCACGCCGGCCTGCGCGCGATCGACGGCCAGGATGACGGCGCCGGCCGGCTCCTTGGCGTCGTCGAGCGGCTGACAGCACAGCACCTTCTCGCCGGCGAGCGCCGGGTGCTTCACGGTCATCACCACCGTGCCGACCACGTCGCACAGGATCATGCGCGCACCCGGTCGGCCACCCAGTCGGTCTGGTCGACGATGCCGACGATGGCGGCGTCGACCGGCACGAAGGAGGGCTCGATGGCCAGCGCCGCCTCGCGCGAGCCGACGCAGGTGACCAGGTCACCCTCGCCGGCCTGCGCCACGTCGACCGCGACATGAATCTCGCCGTTCGGCTTGTTGGCCCGGTCGACGGGCTCGACCACCAACAGCTTGAGGCCGGTCATGTGGTCGGCCTTCTTGGTGGCGACCACGGTGCCGATGACGCGCGCCAGGTACATCAGGCGGCCTCTTTGGCGGGTGCGGGCGCCGGCGGGCTCGGCTCGACGGCGCTGTCGGTCGAGGTGCCCGGCAGCGGCTTGAAGGTGCGCAGCAAGACCCCGATGGCGCCCGACACGATGCCGACGTCGGCGACGTTGTACGTCGGCCAGTGGTCGGACAGGCGGAAGCCGATGCCGAACAGCGAGTGCGGCGCGCGCAGCCAGGCGACCGCGCCCGGCCCGGTCAGGTACATGTCGAGGAAGTCGATGACGTAGCTGAGCCGCAGCCGGTCGAAGAAGTTGCCGAGCGCGCCGCCGATGATGAGCGCGAACGAGAGCATCAGAAGCCCGTCGACCACCTTGAGGCGCAGGTACCACACGGCGATCAGCGCACACGCCGCGACGCTGACGAGCAACAACAGCGGCCGGCGCGCGCCCTCGGGGATCGACTCGGTGAGCGAGAAGGCAGCGGCGCGGTTCTCGGCGTACTTGAAGCCGAGGCCGAACAGGCCGTTTTCGTGCAGCGTGATGGTGCGCTTGGCGAAGAACTGGGTGACGCGCTCCTCGGTGCGCGTGCTGGTGCCGTCAGGCGCCACCACTTCCTTGGGCCTGACCACCTCGCGCTGCTCCGCGAGCGCGCCCTGCGCCCAGATCTTGCTCGCCTGATCGCAGCCGACCCAACACACCACCCACACGAGCAGGAAGGCCACGCGGTGCTTGAACATCAGCGCGGCGATCGTCGACCACTTCATCGCGTTCCTCTTGCCCCACGCGCGCTGGGCGCACAAGCCCCGGCGCGGGCGTGCTCAGACCAGAAAGGGCTACACCCAGAACCTACCGTCGCGCCGTGCCGAGCGCTTGGCGTCCTTGGCGAGCTGCTTGAGGCGTCGCTCCTCTTCCTTCCAGTGGCGCTTGAGCTCACGCCGGCGACGGCGGCGATCCTCGGCGCGCTCGCGCTCGCGCTCGGAGGCGCTCTCGAGCTTCTTGGCGCCGTGCTGCGCCGAGCGCTCGAAGGAGCGCTGCGCCAACGTCGCCGCCTCGACGACGCGCGCGCGCGCCGCCAGGATGCGCTCCTTCTGCGCGCCGTCGGCGGTGGCGGCGATGATGGTGAGCACGAGCGGGATGAGCAGCTGCCCGACGATGACGGCACCGACCACGCCGAGCACGCCGAACACCAGGCCGACGATTCCCACCAGGAAGTCGCCCTCGACGCCGCGCGCGGCGAACGGGCTGTCGACCATCGGCTCCGGCCAGCTCGGCTCGACGGCCGGACGGTCCTTGGCGTCAGCGATGGCGTGCAGCTCCGCGAGCAGCGCCTTGGCGTCGGCCGGACGGCCGCTCGGGTCGGGCGCGGTCAGCTTCTTCACGAGCGCGCGCAACTGGGGCGACAGCTTGGGCGCCGCCTGGTCGACGTCGAGCGACAGGCCGCTCCTTGGCAGCTCCTCGGGCTCTCGGCCGGTTGCGAGCATCAGCAGCGTGGCGCCGAACGCGTACATGTCCGTGGCCGGCGTCTGCGCGCCATAGAGCTGCTCGGGCGCCATGTAGCCGAAGGTGCCGACCACCGTGGAGCCGGCCGCCTCGCGCATCCTGCCGACGCCGCCGAAGTCGACCAGACACACCTTGCCGTCGGGCCGGCGGATCAGGTTCGCCGGCTTGATGTCCCGGTGCACGATGGGCGAGGAGCGGCCGTGCAGCGCGCCGAGCACGTCGGTGACGTCGATGATCACGCTCCACAACGCCGCCTCGGCGAGCGGCCCCTTGCTCTTGATCTCGGCGGCCAGGCTCTCGCCCGGCACCAGCGTGCGCACCAGCGCGCGCGCGCCGGTCTCCTCGTCGACGATGACGTCGAGCAGCTTGGGGATGCCCGGGTGATCGACGCTCTTGAGCGTCTCGGCCTCGCGGTCGAAGAGCTGCACCGCTTTCCAGTCCTTGGCGCGGCCAACGTCGAAGACCTTGATGGCGACGCGGCCACCGGTCTTGAGGTCGGTGCCTTGGAAGGTGGTGCCCTGCGCGCCCTCGCCGAGCACGCCGTCGACGGCGAAGCGGCCGCCCCAGACGTTGGTGGCGAAGGCGCCGGTCCACAGGCGCGGGTCGACCGAGGTAGCCGCGATCTCGTCGGCCAGCTTGTCGGCGTCGACCACGCCCGCGACGATGTCGGGCGCGCGACGCGCCTCAGTGCCGGTGGAGGTGCCGGTCGACGGACGCGTCGAGGTGCGCGTCTCGGTGGCGGTGCGCGCGGCGCTCACCACGGCATCCTCGCACGGTCGAGGGCGTCCCGCACCGGCTCCGGCAGCGCCACGTCTTCGCGCAAGGACATCGAGCCAGGATGCGCACCTGCACCGCCTGCGACAACCCCGCCCGGATCATGCGCGCACGGTATGCTGCCACCGTGCTGCTGCTCGCCGCGCTCGTCGCCGTCGCCGCGCCCGTCACCCCCGCCCAACACCTCGCCCGAGGCGAAGCGGCGATGGCGGCGCTCGACTACGAGATCGCGGCGGACGAGCTGATGCGCGCGGCCACCGCTCCCGAGGCCAGCGACGACGAGAAGCTGCGCGCCAACCTGCTCGCCGGCATCGCGCACCGCATCCTCGGGCGCGACCTGGAGGCTCGCATCAACTTCCGCTACGTGCTGCTGCGCGCGCCCGAGACCACGCTCGACGCCGACGCGCCGCCCAAGGTGGCGCTGTTCTTCGCGAGCGTGCGGCAGGAGGTGGAGGCGGAGCGCGCCGCGCAAGCCCCTGCTCTGCCGCGCCCGGAGGCGCTGCCGGCGCCGGTCCCGCCTGCGCAGCAGGACGGGCCGTCGACTGCGGTGGTGGCGGGCGCGGTGGTGGCGGGGGCGGGCGCGGTGGTGCTCGTCGGCGGCGCGGGCGGGCTCGCCTACGCCGAGAGCGCGCTCGCCGATCCGACGCGACCGGGCGCCGAGCGCGGCGCGCTGCGCGCCGTCGGGCAGGTGAGCGCCGTCGGCGCCGGCGCGGGGGTGCTGCTCGCCATCGCCGGCGGTGTCATCGTCGGCGTCGCCGCCGGAGGCGAGCCGTGAGCGGGCGCCGATGGGTGCTGGCGCTGGCGCTCCTCGCCGCGCTGGTCGCGGGTTGCCTGTCCTTTGGTCTGGCGCCGCTGCCGTGCCAGGGCGATGCGAACTGTGAAGCCGGGCAACGGTGTGTCGAGGGCGCGTGCCGCTCGGCCGAGGGCGAGGGCGAGGGGGAGGGCGAGGGTGAAGGAGAGGGCGAAGGCGAGGGTGAAGGAGAGGGCGAAGGCGAGGGTGAGGGCGAAGGCGAGGGTGAGGGCGAAGGAGAGGGTGAGGGCGAAGGCGAAGGTGAGGGTGAGGGCGAAGGCGAAGGTGAGGGGGAGCCGGCCTGCGTCGGCGCGTTCAAGGTCACCTCCGAGCTCGACGACGGGGACGCTGCCCCAGACGGCACGTGCCTGGCGCCAAGCGGTGGCTGTACCTTGCGAGCGGCGCTCGACGAGGCGAACCAGCTCGGGCCGCTGCCGACCACCATCTGCATCGAGGCCGCGCTCAGCACCATCGGCATCGGCTCGAGCCTCAACCTCGACGTCGGCGACCTGACCATCGAGGGCAACGGCGTCGCGCTGCAGGGCGGCGGCACGAACCGGTTGTTCGTCCTGAGCGGCACGGTGCGCCTGCGGCTGCGCACCATGATGCTGGCGGGCGGCGTCTCCACCACCCACGCCGCCGCCGCGGTGGTCACCACGAGCGCGACCCTGCTGCTCGAGGACGTGGACGTTCGGCAGAACGTCAGCACCTCGGTCGACACCGTCTACTACCAAGGCGGTGCCATCGCGCTGTTCGGCAATGCCCGTTTGGAGGGGCACCACGCGTCGTTCGTGATGAACCGGCTCGAGACGCCGCCGGGCTACTCCCGCGGTGGCGCCATCGGCGTGCACGACAACGCCACCATGCTGCTCGAGGACTGCGTCCTCGATCGCAACCGCGCCGGCGACGTCGGCGGCGCACTCTACCTGGCGGTGCCCGGCGCCAACGTCGTGATCCGCCGCTCGCTGTTCATCGGCAACATCAGCGACAACCGCGGCGGCGCCATCGACGTCAATTGCGCCACCGAGGGCACGGTGCGCTTCGAGAACAGCACCTTCTTCGCCAACGCCGGCCAGGAGGTCATCTTCATCTGCGGCGACGAGACCATCGAGCTGGTGCACACCACGTTCCGCGGCAACACCGGCGCGATGGCGCGGCTCGACGATCAAGAGGGGCCGCCCGGCTCAGTCGTGCTGCTCGGCTCCATCATCGACGACCCGTCGGCCGGCACCTGTTTCGCCAACGACGGGCAGTTCCTCTCACTCGGCGGCAACGTCTCGCCCACCGTCGACACAGATTGCGGCCTCAGCATCATCTACGGCGACGTCTTCGCCGATCCCCAGCTCGCGGCCAATGTCGCGAACCAGGGCGGCCTGACCCCGACGCTGTCAATCGCCGCTACCAGCCCCGCCAGAGGCGCCGCCGCGTCCGTCACCTGCCCGCCTGCAGACCAGCGCGGCTTCTTGCGCACTGACGGCGCATGTGACGCCGGCGCGTTCGAGTTTGGCGCAACGCCGCCGTGACCCCGGGCGCCGTGAGCAGCGGGCCTGGGCTCTCGCCGTGCGACGTGCAGCGACCACCGCTGTAGCCTGGCCGCATGCGCCGCTCTCGCCTGTTCCCGCTCGCCTTCCTCCCTGCCGCCCTGCTCCTGCAAGGTGAGCGCTGTGGCCCGGCCGCCGGGCTTCACTCAGCGTTCATGCCGGGCACCGTCGTCGCCGACGACTCCCTGGTCGGAAGCTGGGTGACGGTGTCGGCTGAGCCGTCGAAGAAGCGGCCCGGCACCTTCCCGACCTCGACCATCAAGCGCGAGGACACCACCGACGGCCCGTCCTACCTGTTGGTGATCGGCGACGAGAGCCCGACCTCCGAGCTGAAGGACGTGCGGCTGCGCCTGTTCCTGTTCGACGTCGAGGGCAAGCGCTACGCCGATCTGGTCGCGGAGGACTTGAGCAAAACCGGCAAGCTCGCCAAGGGCATGAGCCTGCCCCAGCATCTCTACCTCAGGGTGGTGCGCACGCCCGCCGACGGCGTCGCGCTCGAATACCTGGACGCCGACTTCCTCGACGCCGAGATCGCGCGCGACCCGGGCAGCCTGCCCGTGGTCGAGCTGGTGCGCGGCTACGGCGACGCACGAGATGGCGAGCGGCAGTCGCTGAAGGAGACCGTGCTGAGCGCGGATGCCCCGGCGCTGCAGCGCCTGATCGCGCGTGCCGCGGCCAACGTCGACGCCTGGTCACTCGCCATCGAGCTGAGCAAGAAGGACGCGCCCGCGCTGTGCTTCACGCTGACGACGCGCAGCGCCGGCGCCGGCGCTGCCGCCATCGAGGCGTTCAACGTCGTCGGCACGCGCGTCGAGCAGACCACACCACAACGAAAGGCCGCGGGCGTGCTGACGAACCCCGCCGAGGTTGAGGGCCTGCTCAAGGCGTTCCAGCGGACCAAGGCGTCGCGCCCGGCGGTGCCTCGCAGGAAGGGCTCACCGGCAAGCGAGACCTGCCTCGAGGTCATGAAGGGCAAACCACGCTGCGTCGCGCGCGTCGAAGGAGACACCTCGGGCGCCGACTACGCAGCGCTCGAGACCTTGCGGGACGCGGTGCGCGCGCTCGTCGCCGCGCCGCAGTAGCGGCTCCTGGTCGGGCGCGCAGCACCGCGGGGCGACCCGGCGCCTCGGTCAGCCGCAGGCGTCCTCGCTGCGCAACAGCCGGAAGCGCCCGGCGAGGGCGTGGAACGCAGTGGTCCCGAGCGCGATGCCGACGAGCGTGACCAACGCGTACAGCTTGCCTTCGCCAAGTTGCGCCAACGCCGCGCCCGGACAGGCCCCGGCGATCGCCCAGCCGAGGCCGAACAGCACGCCACCGACGACGGCTCCACGGTGGATACGCTTGTTGGGCAGCGTGCGCCAGCGGCCGAGCGCCGCGGTGCCGATGCCGGTGACCAGCACGGCGCCCATGAACACCAGGAACAGGCGCAGGTCGGCGAACACGAACATGCGGTGCACTTCGCTGTAGTCGGTGAAGCCGATGCGCGACAAGGAGTAGCCGAGTGCGATGCCGAGCGGCAGCGACACGAGCTGGCGCGCCGGCGACGTCGAGGGGACGACGGCGGTCGGGGTCATGCGGCACCGCCAAAGAGCTGCGCGAGCGCGAGCGAGACCACCACGGCGGTGCCGAAGAAGGCCGCGGTGGCGACCAGCGAGCCCGGCTGCACGCGCGACACTCCCGCCAGCCCGTGACCCGAGGTGCAGCCGCCCGCCCACGAGGTACCGAAGCCGACCAGCGCGCCGCCGACGAGGAGCGCCGCCAGGCCGGAGGCGCCGGCGCCGAAGAAGCGCGCATGCGCGGCGTCCGCCAGCGACGTCGACCAGCCGCTACCAAGCGCCGCCAGCGCGCCGCCGACGACGATGCCGACCAGGAACAGCGCCGAGCCAAGGCGCGGCGCAGCGGCGCGACGCCCGAGCGTGGCCGCGACGAAGCCCGAGACGCCGAGCGGTCGACCACTGGCCGCCAGCGTCGCCACCGCGATGCCACCGAGCGCCAGCGCGCCCAGCCAGAATTCCCAGCGCTCCATCAGCTCCTCCGCTCCCAAGCACGTCGAGATTTGCGCTCTGTCCGTTATAACGGATGCCGTGACGCTCTGCCAGCAGATCCGGACCGCGGCCCTGGAATTCCCTGCGATCCCGCGGGGGTAGCCTCACGCGATCGACCGCAGCCTGCACCTCGTGGTGCCCCTGGTGCTGCTCAGCGGCATGGACCTCGACGAGCGGCACCGGGACGGCGACGAGAGGTTCTTTCACAGGAACAGCGCGTCAGGCGGAACCGGCGAGGGCCGGGCGGTGTCGGGCGTTGATGTCGCGCCGCGCTCCTGCGTTCGCCCTCCTCGTCGCCGGCGTGCTCGGCGCGGCGGCCTGGACCTGGGCACGAGGCGATGCCCAGGTGACGTCGACCGCACGGGTGCGCGTCGCCGGGCGCGCCGCGCGTGCAGCGACGATCGAGGCACAAGACGAGCTACTCCGGACAACGCCAGCGAGGGCTGTCGAGCCGTCCACCGGTCAGATCGAGGGGGAGAGGCTCGCGGCGTTCGACGCGACGCTCGGCGACGGCTACCAGCGCTGCGCCCCCGAGCTCGAGGGCGTCGACCCTGCGGTGCTGCTGGAGCTGGAGGACGACTGGCGCGCGCTCAAGCCCGACCTGCGTCCGTCCTGGGACGCCTGGCGCATGCTGTACGGCGTGGTGCTCGACGAGGAACGCATGCAGCGGTGCCAAACGACCTTCGCGCGCGCGGCCTGCGCCGAGGTGGCAGCGTCGTGGGAGGCGTGCGCGCAGCCGTTCGCCGGCACGCTCGCAGAGGGGGACGCGTGCGCGGTCGACGGGCAATGCAGCTCGGAGACGTGCCGCCTCGGTCGATGCGCGCCGCGCGACGAGTGCGAAACCAAAGCCGACTGCGGTACTAGCATGTTCTGCGTCGCGGGCGAGCTCGGCAGCAGCACGTGCGTCCCCGCCCCGCTCGAGGGCGAGCCCTGCTTGCTCGGCGCCCGGTGCGCCGAGGATCATTGGTGCGGCGACGACTTGCGCTGCCGGGCGTTCAGGCAGGTCGGTACCGGCGAGCCCTGCGACCGGCGCCGCGATCGATGCGACGAGGACAACTGGTGCCTCGAGGGACTGTGCGTGGACCTGCGCGCCCTCAACGACGCCCTGCGACCGCTGGGCCACCACGAGGCCGAGCCGCCGCCGTGCTCGTGTCGAAATGACAGCGACGGAGTGGCGTGCGTCGACGGCGCTGACGGTCCCGCCTGCTTGCCCGTGCGCTACGCCGAGGTCGGCGAGCGGTGCGATGACAACGAGGCGCGGTGCCGGGGCCTTCTGCGAACCACCTTCTGCCGGGACGGCACCTGCGCGCTCGCTGGTGGCCAAGGCGACTCCTGCGTCACGAGCGAGGAGTGCCGTGATGAGCTCCGCTGTGTGCGCGAACGCTGCACGCAGCCCGCTGGGCCAGGCGAGCCCTGCGACAGTCACGACGCCTGCGCCTTCGCGCTCGCGTGCATCTTCGACGTGGACGTCGACGATGAAGACGTTGACCTCGTCGGCACCTGCGACCTCGAGCCCCGCCGATAGCCGCGGCGCTCCGCGCGTGTGCTCGCCGGCCGACGCCCGGACGATCCGCCGAACCGGGGCTGCGCTAGTCTCGGCGCCGTGAACGAGCGTGCGCGGAGCCTCGCCGATCTCGTGGCGCCCTTCGGCCGCCTGCCGGCGGCCGCGGTCGCGCTCCTCGCGGACGCGCTGCTCGAGCGCATGGCGCTGCTGCACGACGCCGGCACGGTGGGCCTCGACCTGCAACCGGGTGCCATCACGGTCACCGCCGGCGGGGTACAGCTCGCGCCTGCGACGACGCCGGCGCCCTGGCTGTGCGCGCCCGAGCGCGGCGCCACGGGCGCACCCACGATCAAGGCGGACCTGTTCGCGCTCGGCGCGTTGCTGCTCGAGTTGCTGTGCGGGCGTCGCGTGTTCGACGCCGGCAGCGCCGAGGCGACGACCGCCCTGCTGGCACGGCTCAAGCAGCCGCCGCCGATCGCGGTCCTGTGGCCGACGACGCCCGGCTTCCTCGAGCACGTGCTGCTCGCGCTCTTGCACCCCGACGTGGCGCGGCGTCCGCCGGACGCGGCGTCGGCTCACGCGTCCATCGCGGCGCCCATCGCGTCGCTGCGCGCGCGTTTCCCCGACGCGCTCAGCGTCCTCGTCGATCGACCGCAGGACGCGGCCCGCCACCTGCACGAAGCGCAGGCCGTCGCCGAGGGAGAGCGCGGCGCCGCGCTGGTCGCCGATCCGCGCGCCCGCGTCGCGGCCGCCGTCTGCCTTCTGCGCGCGCAGGCGCTGCTCCCCGGCCTGCCGCAGGTGGTGGAGCTGCTCGGGCAGGCCGCCGCGGCCGGCCTCATCCGCGGCGCGCGGCCCGAGCCGCTGGAGGTCACCGACGCCAACGCGCACATCGCGCAGGCGGAGCCCGACCCATCGCCAGCCCTGCTACGCAAAGCGGCCACGCTGCACCTCGGCTGCGGCAACCTGCTCGAGGCGCTCGGCCTGATGAAGCGCGTCATGCTCGCGCAGCCAACCAACCGCATCCTCGCCGCGCAGCTCGCCGAGCTGGCGCCCGACGCGGTGGACGCGCCCTTCGCCGTCGGTGGCGAGTGGGTGCTGGCGCCGATCGCCGCAGCGACGGCTGCCAGGAACCAGCCGATGCCTGCGTCGCCGGCGACGCAGGCGCCGTTCGCCGCGGACGAGGAGCAGGTGCCGGGGCCGATCGGCCAGGTGCTGCGCGCGCTCGGGCAGGCCTACGGCCGGCTCGAGCCGCGCGCCCGGCTGTTCCTCATGGTGCTCACCGGCAGCGGGCTCGTGAGCGGCGCGCTCTTGGTCGCGCAGCGCACGGGGTCACGCCCGAACCGCGCCGTGCAGATGGGTATGCTCGCGCAGGCCGCCGCCGACTGCGAGCCCGGCGGGCGCGTGGTGCTCATCAAGGCGATGCAGGCGGCACAGCTCGGCGAGGCCGAGCTGGCACAGCAGCTCCTCGGCGAGGCGAGCGAGCTGGTTCCCATGGGCACGCGCTGCCACGAGTTCGGCATGCGCCTCACGGCCCGCGCCGAGATGGCACGAAGGGACGCGCGATGAGCCGCGCGCTCGCCCTGGCCCTGCTGTTCGCGACGTCGTGCGCGGGCGAGCTGTCGGTCGACGAGCTGGTGGCGGGGCTCGAGCGCGAGGGCATCCGCGTCGCGGAGCGCAAGGGGGCGGGCTCGGTGATGCAGCAGGAGCTCGACAACCTCAACCAGGCGCTCGCGACCGGCGTGCCCATCCCCAAGCTGGCGCGACGTCTGACCCTCGAGGGCATCTCGGCCGACGTCTTCTGGTGCCCAGGGAAGGCGGAGCAAGCGGACGCCGTGATCGCCTACACGCTGCGCGGACCGCGCCCGGGCGATCCGCCGTTCCTCGAAGGCGCCGCCGCCGTGCTGACGGGTCACCTCAACCTGCCGGTGGGCGCGCTGGTGGTGTCGCTCTCTCCCACGCATCAGCAGGACGAGGCCGCGCTCAAGGTCGCGCTCGCGCTCGCCAAGCTCGGCCCGTGAGGAGGAGCGCTACCGAGGTCGATGAAGGAGTGCTTATGGCGTCACGTGCATCCGCTCCCGCGAAGAAGCGCACCTCGGCTCGTGAGGCCAGCCCTCCGGGCGAACAGCCCGACTGGCGCGCGGCGACGCTCGAGCGCATGCGCGCGCTGATCCTCGAGGCCGACCCCGCGATGATCGAGGAGCGCAAGTGGCGCAAGCCGTCCAACGGCATGGTCGGCGTGCCGGTGTGGTCGCACGACGGCATCGTGTGCACCGGTGAGACGTACCGGCAGATCGTGAAGCTCACCTTCGCCGCGGGCGCGAGCCTCCCCGACCCCAAGCGGCTGTTCAACGCCAGCCTCGAGGGCAACGCGCGGCGGGCCATCGACGTGCGCGAGGGCGAGCAGGTCGATGCCGCAGCCTTCCGCACGCTCGTGCGTGCGGCCATCGCTCACAACAGCGCGGTGGCGGCGAAGAGGAAGCTGCCGCGCTGACGGCGGTGGCTGCCGGGTGCCGGCACCGCGCTATCATCTAGGGATGCGCGCGTCGCTCGTCGTCGGAACCTTGCTCGGCCTCATCGGCGGTTGCGTCGGCGCGGGCGAGGACCCGCCGCCGCCTGAGGTACCACCAGCCGGAGTTACCCCTATCGGTATTGACGTGATGGTGACCACGCACGCGGTCCTCGTCTATGCGCGTGATCCGGCGCTCACGTGCGACTGTCAGGACGGCACCTTCGCCGACGTCGGTGTGTGCAGGACCGGGTCCGACGTTCCTGTCTGCGATTGCCCCGGGGATTTCCCTATTAGCACCGCACCATGCCTCGACGCGCTGTTCCTCACGCGGACGAGCAGCGAACCGCCACGCACCTGGGAGCTGTTCGGCGGCTCGGTCGCGTACGCCCTGCTGACCGTCGAGGGGCTCAACCCGGCGGTCGACGAGCTGACCTTGAACGTGAGCGGCTGCGGCGGTGACCTCGAGCTCGCGCTGCCGCGTTTCCCCGAACGCGCACCTCGAATCGTCGGCGCGACACGCGAGACGGACGGCGTGCGCCTCGCGCTCGCTGACGACGTTGGACGCGTCATCGGCAACGGCGGCGATTTTTCCGGCACCGCGTGCGGCGAAGCCCCGTCCGCGGAGCTGTTCGTACCCGACGACTGGACCCAGCGGGACTTCGGCTTTGGCTACGCCTTCCCGATCAAGCTCGTGACCACCATCGACAGCGCCATCGGCACGGCGCGCGTCTGGCATCAGTTCGAGGCGCTCAATCGGGTCGTGTCGGCGACCGCCAACGGCGACGGCACGCTGTCGGTGCCGCTGCTCGACGTGTCGCTGTCCTTGGAGATAGCCGAGGGTGGAGACGAGGCGCATCCGCGCCTGCACGTCGTCGACGCGCGCGCGAACACCGACGGCGAAGTCGTCGCCATCGATGCGGAGCTCGAGCAGGCCGATCCTGACGCGCCCGCCCGCCTCGCCGTGACGGCGCTGCGCTTACGGTTCGGCGATGACGACGTCGCCGAGCTCGACATCGGAGGGGCCGCCACCTTTCGTGGCACCCTTCCGCAACGAACGCGCATCGGCGCGGTCAACGATCTCGAGGGCTTCCACGTCGACATGCACGAGCCCTTCGACGTCGTCGACGTCGCTGGCGTCGAGCAACCGCTCCAGCTCGCGGCGTTCGAACTACACCTGTTCTCGCGGGACGTGTTCGTCGATCTCGTCGAATGACGTTCGGGCCGCTCACGACCCGTCGAGCATCGCACAGAGCACACGCGTCGCGCCGCTCTCGGTGTAGAGCTGCACGGCAACCTCGGCGAGCGAGGTGCTCTCGGCGCAGATCGTCGCCGTGAGCGTGTCAGCGTCGGTGGTCGCGAGGTTCAGCACCGTCGTCGCGCTGTTGCCGTCGAAGCCGGACATCGCGGCCACCACCAGGCTCGCGTCGCCGGTCACATCCATCGTGACGGTCGCCGAGGCAGGGCGGCCAAGGTCGGTCTCACATGCGGCGAGCGGCTCGGCGTCGAACGACCCGGCCAGGCGCTCAAAGGTGACGTCTTCCTGATCGCCATCGATCGACTCGAAGACCTGCGCCGCGTCGCACGGGTACTCCGGACCTTCCTCGACGGGCTGCTGCTGCCGACCTTCGCAGACGTCGCTCTGCTCACGGGCGATGCGCCACTCGTCGCACGCGCTCTCCCACTGCGAGCTGTTTTGCACGACCTCGCAGGCCTGATCACCGAGGCAGATGAACGCGCTCGCAAGCGTCGTCGCGGCGGCGTCGCACTCCTGCGTTTGCTTGTTGTGGAGGCGGATGAGCGAGTTACGGAGATCGATCTCACACGTGCCGACGTAGCTGGCGGGCGCATCGGCGCAGTCGACGTAGCGCCCACAGAAGCTACGCGCCGCAGCTGCGTCATCGAGGATCGGTGGTTCCTCGGGCGGGGCCGGCGGGATCAGCGTGCACGCTGCGCACCCCATGCCCGCGATGATCGAGGAGAACGGCGTCCGCATCACGCCCAGTCTATCCCGACGCACCTCGATTGGGCCTGACGTGGGCCGTGCCGACCGCCGGAGTTGAGCTGCTTGGAGCTCGCGCTCAAGGGGCGAGTGCCCCGGCGTCGCCGTAGGCACGCGGCTGCTCCAAGGAGAGCGACGCCTGCAGCAGCGCCGCGACCGGCGCTGCGCCGTTGAAGCTCACCTCGCCCTCGCCACCGACCTGCAACGTCCCCGTGCGCTCGATGGGATCGGACGCTACGAAGAGCACCTCCAAGCGCGGCGCGGTGAACAGCCAGGTGCCGGGGAGGTCCTCGAAGGTGCACCTCGCGTCCTCGATGGCGAAGGCGTTCGGGTCTTCCGCGCGAGCCTCGGCCGGCACGACGCCGCAGGGCTGAAGCGGCCAGTCCTCGTCCGCCTCCCCGACCTGCAACCCCATGACCACGACGGTGCCCTCGAACCCGCCGGGCGCGTCGAGGGGATCGAGGTTGCCGATCCCGCTCCAGGTCCCCTCGGCAGGACCGCCCTGGCAGCCCGCGAGCAGCATCAGAAGCGCGCAGGGACCAACGGTGCGCACGAGGCTGTTGCGCGCGGTCCAAAGGCAGGCCGCCCATGGTCGCATCTACCGCGCGTCCTGCTGCGTGCTTTGCGGCTCTCCAGGGGACGTCGCGAACACGCGCCAGATGCCGAACATGACGACGATCAGCAGCGCCCACAGCACCAGCGTCTTGGCGAAGGTGCCGCGGCGAAGACGCGTCGCCTGTTCGGCGGCGACCTCGGCCCGCACCTGTGCGCGCACGCGCTCCTCTTCGCGAATGCGCTCGATCTCCTCGGGGCTCAAGCCGGCCATAGCGTCAGGCTGTCCAAATCACGTCGGCAACTCAACCGGGCACCGCCCACCGACTAGCGCCCGCCCACCAGGCCCGCGGGTCCGATGAGCCGGTGCAGCCGAGTGCGAGGCGGCGTGACTCAAGGCCGGTTCAGCAGCATCGGCAGGGCGCCGGCGCCCGCGATGAGCATGCCGGCGTCGCCCTTGAGCTCGGTGCGCGTGCCGTCCTTGTTCATCTTGTACAGCGTGGGGATCGGACCGCCCTCGAACGACAGCGAGAGCTTGTCGTTGTGGAAGAAGCGGATCGACTGCAGCGCGACCTTGTTCTTGGCGCTGTCGGTGCCGCCCGCGATGACCAGGTGCGTCTTCGGGTAGCCGGGGCCGACCTTGCCGAGCACGTTCTCGAGATCGACGGAGAACTTGTCGTCGCCGAGCTCGACCTTCGCGCGCACCGCTTCTCCCTCGCGGCTGATGCGCATGGTGGTCTTCTTGTCGTCGTGCGCGACCTCCATCAGCACGGCCACGAGCGAGGCCTCCTGCAGCGCCTTGGTGAGGGCGTCGGCGGTGGCCGCCACGGTCTGCGCCTGCGGGTCCTTCTTGTCGAGCTTCTTGAGCGCGTCGCTGAATTCCTTCAGCTTCTGCTTGGTCTGGTCGATGGCGGCAGCGTCGAAGCTCAGCAGGTTCTTGACGTCGAGGCCGACCGAGAAGT
This sequence comes from Deltaproteobacteria bacterium, assembly GCA_016177705.1. GTDB lineage: Bacteria > Myxococcota > UBA727 > UBA727 > VGSZ01 > JACOUT01. Next base: position 41,820 of record JACOUT010000005.1, on the reverse strand, counting down.
TGTTGATGCTGGCGGTGGCCGGATCGATCTCGCCCGTGATCTTGAGCGCGGCGGTGAGGCGCGGGCCGGTCTTCTTGTCGGCGTACTGCGCCGTCACCGAGTTGACCGCCTTGTTGGTGACTTGGAAGGTCACGGTGGCCTCGAGCTTCCGGTTCTCGACCTTGACGTCGAGCTGCGCGATGCCGAAGTCCTTCATCTTCTTCGCTTTGATGGTGTACGCCACCGGCGTGCCGTTCTCCGAGTCGGCCGCCAGGCGCGAGAGGAACTCGGCGGGCGAACGCGTCATCACGGCCAACAGACCCTCGAGCTCGGCCTTGCCCACGCCGCGGCTGGCGGTGTCGAGCGCGTGACCGGCGCGGCCCACCTTGGTGTCCCAGACGTCCTTGTCGCCGAGCGGCACGATCCCGCAGGCGGGCGCGATGGCGTAGCCCGGCGGCGGCTGGCGGGTGATGAGCGCGGTGGGAGCCGGGGACGCGGGGGCGGTGACGCTGACGGGCATGGGCGCTTCCTTGTTGCAGGTTCTGTAGGGCCAGGTGGTTATCGGTCCCACATTTCCTGAGTTGCGCTTCTCCCTGGCAGACAAGGATCGAACGGGGTCCTTGGGGCGCCATTCCGCGGCGAGAAGCAGGTGACCCTCGTCGTGTGACCTGGACGACCGATCGGCCGGCTCCGCCTTGCCCTCCCCCTGTGGCTCCCCTAGAAAAAACAGGATGATCGGTCGATTAACCTCCGCGCTTCTGCCCGCCGCCCTTTCGCTCGCGCTCGCCGGTGTCGCCTGCGTCGAGCCACCGCCCGGCCCCGCCGAGGGTGAGGGCGAAGGGGAAGGCGAAACGCCGCCCGGGCCGCCCATCAGCGTCGTCATCACGCCGAGCGGCGTGCTGCTCACACCCTCGATGCCCAGCCAAGAGCTGCGCGCGCGCCTGCTCGACGCGGCCGGCACGGAGCTCGAGGCCGCCGTGCAGTGGGCCTCGGCGAAGCCGGACGTGGTCGCCGTCGACGAGCAAGGCACGGTCAGCGCGCTCGTCGAGGCCGGCAGCGCGCTCATCACCGCCACCGTCACCAGCGCCGACGGCACCATGCTCACCGGCGAGGTGCTCGCTGTCGCGGCAGTGCCCGCCGCGGGCGCCGTCGTCATCAACGACGACGACGTGATCGACGGCTTCGAGCCGGAGCTGCCGGACGAGGCGCCGCACGTGGGCTCGCGCTACGCGATCACGCTCACCGGCGTGTCGCCACCGGCGGTGGGCACGCTGCTGCTCGGCACCGGCGACAAGCTGGTCAGCGGTCGCGTGGTGGCGGTCGACGGCGCGCGCGTCACGCTCGAGCTGGTGCCGCTCGACGAGCTGTTCGCCTCGCTCGACATCGACGCAACGCTCGACCTCTCGCGCGCGCCGTTCGAGGTGCCGGTCGAGGTGCAGCAGGCCTTCACGTGGGAGCGCTTGCCGGACGGCTCGTTGCGGTTCACGCCGCGCGAGGCGCCGATCTCGAACGCCTACGCCGCCGAGTTCCCGCTCGGCCCCTTTGCGTGTGAGGCCGACCTCTCCGCCGTGGAGATCAACCTGCTCACGTCGAACCTCACCATCACCACCGGCCTCTCCTACGAGATCACCTGGAACGACCAGCTGAAGAAGATGCTGCTGGTCGGCGAGCCGCGCGCCACCCTCGAGGTCACACCGGTGGCCGGCGTGGCCCTGGCGGGCTCCGTGACGTGCAAGCTCGAGCTGGCCAAGCTCTACATCGGCGTGCCGGGCGTGATCGGGTTCGTCGTCGGCGCCACCGTGCCGCTCGGCGCGGGCTTCGAGCTGGCGGGCGAGATCCCGTTCGCTGACGTCGGACTCGAAGCCACCAGCGAGGTCGGCGTCAACGCGCGCGTCGGCTTCATCTGCGATCCGGACTGCGAGGCGGTGACCGAGCTCGACGGCGTCGCCACGGGCAAGGCCAAGCCCGTCTACCCGGCGAGCCTGCCCTCGACCGACCTGACCGTCGAGGCGCAATTGTCGGCGTTCGTGTTCGCCGACATCGAAGGAGGCGCGCGCTTCTGGCGCCGCTGGCGCGTGCGCGCCATCGAGTGCAAGGCGGGGATCGAGCTCGACGCCGTGCTGGCGCCCGACCAGAGCCAGGCCGCTGATGTCGACTTCAAGGGCGACTATCAGCTGTCGTTGTTCGCCAGCGCCGAGGCGGGCCGCGACTTCGCCGCCTTCCTCGGTTCGATGCACGTCAACGTCTTCTCGCTCGCGCTCGAGCTCAAGCACCCGCTCGCCAGCTCCCCCGTGGCCACCAGCGTCACTGCGGATCGCGAGGCCTTCGAGCCCGCCGACGAGGTCACCTTCGAGGTCAAGCTCGATCCTGGCAGCACGGTGTTCCCGGTCATCGGCTACAACGTCACGGTCGTACGCCTCTATCGACGCGTCGGCGGCAACCTGCAGTTGGCGAACGAGGTGCAAGCGTCGCCAGGACAGACCGACTTCAATCTGCGCTGGACTGCCTCGGAGACCGGCACCATCCCGGGCAACTTCGTCGCCTTCGTGGAGACCGTGCTGACGCCGAGCTATCGCTTCGAGCTCGCTGACGCGACGTCGACGAGCGTTCGCTTGGGCAGCTATACGGCGACCCGGCGCGACGAGAACGAGTCGTCGGTCGTGACCGCGACCTCGACGGCGACGAGCCGGACCGTACGCACGCAGCAGGTGAGCTACTCGCTGCGCCTGGTCTCGAGCACGGCCTACGCCAAGGAGTTCCTGGTCACCGGTGGCACCGCGTCCTATGACGAGACCTACGACTACGTGGAGCGCAACACCGACCTGGGCAGCGGGGAATGCACCTACCACGAGACGCTCGAGACCCATGAGACGACGCAAGGCAGCGGGTCGGTGACCGGCGGTACCTTTCTGTTCGGCCACGACCCCGAGGACAACGGCTACGGCGTCGAGCCCAGCGTGGGCACGACCGTCGACGGCACGAGGCGGGGCGCCTTCACGGCCCGCTACGAGTTCCTCGGCACGCTGGACACCTGCGCCACCAACGTCGACGATCCACTCGAGGAGGCCGTAGTGCTCGCGATCGACGACATCGCCGGCGAAGGCACCGCCGCAGGGGACCTGACCAACCTGAGCGACACCGTGACCATGCAAGGCCCGGGGTGGTCGGTCACGACCAGCTGGACGTTTACCGTGGACCCCGAGTAGCGCTGCGAACAGGCACACACGGCGACCGCGCCAAACGAGCACTGGGCCGAAGAACCGGGCAGGACTCGCTGGGACGCAAAGGCCTGGCGGACTAGGAAGGAGTCGCGCGCATGAGCCGTGCGGCGTAGACCGACCGTCCAACGAAGGGGGTCAGCATCACCCCCGCGAGGAGCGCCATGAGCCCCCACCAGCTCCCGACCGGCATCGCACTGCTGCACGATCCGGCGTTCAACAAGGGGACCGCCTTCACGGAAGAGGAGCGCGATCTGCTCGGCCTGCGCGGCCTGTTGCCGCCCCGCGTGCAGACGGCGGAGCAGCAAGTCGCGCGCGTGAAGCACAATCTCGACAGCAAGCCCAACGACCTCGAGAAGTACATCGCGCTCATCGGTCTGCAGGACCGCAACGAGCGCCTGTTCTACCGATTCCTGGCCGAGCACCTCGAGACGATGATGCCGATCGTCTACACGCCCACGGTCGGCCTCGCCTGCGAGCGCTACGGGCAGATCTTCCGCCGACCCCGCGGCCTCTACGTGACCATCGAAGACGCAGGTCGGGTGGGGCGCATCGTCGACAACTGGCAGGATGACGCATCTGTGGTGGTCGTGACCGACGGGGAGCGCATCCTCGGGCTCGGCGATCTCGGTGCCAACGGTATGGGCATCCCGGTGGGCAAGCTCGCCCTCTACACCGCGTGCGCCGGCTTCGACCCGCTGCGCTGCTTGCCCATCACGCTCGACGTCGGCACCGAAAACGAGGCGCTGCTCGCCGATCCGCTCTACCTCGGCCTCAAGCGTCGTCGCACACGCGACGAACGCTACGATGCGCTCGTCGAGGAGCTGGTCGGCGCACTCAACAAACGCTGGCCGGGCCTGCTGATCCAATTCGAAGACTTCGGCAACAACAACGCGTTCCGCTTGCTCGAGCGCTATCGCGGTCGCGTGCTCACCTTCAACGACGACATCCAAGGTACTGCCGCCGTCGCCGTCGCCGGGCTGGTTGCCGCGTTGCGTCTCAGCGGTACGTCGTTGCGCGAGCAGCGCCTGCTGTTCTTCGGTGCGGGCGAGGCGGGTACCGGGATCGCCGAGCTGTTCGTCGCGGCCGCGGTCCAAGACGGGATGGCCGAGAGCGACGCGCGACGCCAATGCTGGCTGTTCGACTCGCGAGGGCTGGTCACGAGCGCTCGCAACGACGGCACGCTGGCCGGCCACAAGGTGCACTTCGCGCACGAGCACGCTCCGGCTTCGACCTTGCTCGACGCGGTGGAGGCGCTGCGGCCTACCGCGCTGATCGGCACCTCCACGCAGGCCAACGCCTTCAGCGACCAGGTGCTGTCGCGCATGGCTTCCCTCAACCAGCGGCCGATCGTGTTCGCGCTCTCCAACCCGACCGCCAAGGCCGAGTGCACCGCCGAGGCCGCGGTGAACGCCACCGGCGGCCGCGTGATCTTCGCCAGCGGCAGCCCATTTCCGCCCCTCACGTTCGGGGGGCGGCGCATCGAGCCGGGTCAGGGCAACAACGTGTACGTCTTCCCGGGAATCGGCCTTGGCGTGGTGGCCGCGCGCAGCCGTCTAGTCACCGACGAGATGTTCCTGGCTGCGGCGCGGGCGCTGGCGGCAGAGGTTGGCGACGACGATCTCGCGGTTGGGCGCGTCTTCCCGAGGCTGTCGCGCGTGCGCGAGGTGTCGGTGCGCGTCGCCTGCGCGGTCGCGCAGGTCGCGTTCGCGCGCGGGCTGGCGACCGCGCCGCCTCCGCACGACCTCGACGCCCACGTCCGATCGCTGCTGTGGTCGCCAGCCTATCCCGACTACGCCGCCGCGCCACGAGCGTGACTGGTCGAAGCTCGCCAGCAGGCGGTCGCGCCTGCGCCCTGTGGCGTGGACGATGCGAACGCTGGTCTTCAAGAGGAAGGTCGGCCGTGCCGGCAAGCCCGCTTGCCGACCACGACGGGAAGGCGAGGATGGGCCCGTGGGCCACGTCACGCTCCTTGCGCTCCTAGCGGCGTCAGCGCCGCTGCGCGTGCTGGTGCTCGACATCTCTGGCGACGCGCTGTCGAACGCCGAGGCCGCGTTGGTGCGTGACGCCCTCGCCGCACAGTTGCAACGGTCGCCGGCTACCGAGGTGCTCACCTCGGAGGACCTGCGGCGTGTGCTCGACGTTGAGGCGGGCAGGCAACTGGTCGGCTGCGACACGGGAACCGACGCCTGCCTGGCCGAGCTCGGCGCCGCGCTTGGCGCGAGCCGCGTGCTCCACGGCAGCGCGGTGCGGCTCGGCGAGGGCCTGGTCTTGAGCGTCGCGCTCATCGATCCCGCGACGGCGCGCGCGCTCGGCCGCACCACGGTGCGGGCCGCGAGCATCGAGGATCTCGTCGACAAGGCGCCCAGCGCCGTCGCGGGACTCGGATCGCAGGAGTCGCGCTTCCCGACCCTCACCGTCGCAGGGGGCGCAGTGGCCGCGGTTGGGGCTGTGGCTGCGGTGGGGCTCGGTGCCACCCTCGGGATCCTCTACGGCTCGACCCAGGATCCGAGCGGCGATCCGAATCTCAAGCAAGGCTTCCTCGACTACGGCGCTCCGCTCGGTGCGCTCTCGCTGGTCGCGGCGGGCGTGGCCGTGGTCGGCCTGGGCGCGCTCGGCGTCGGGCTGCTCGTCGAGCGTGGCCCATGACCCGCGCGCAGCGCCGAGGCTGGCCGTCTCCGGTGGCCGCGGTCGTGCTCGCGCTCGGGTGTGTGGCGGCCCTCGACGGCTGCGACGGAGCGCGCGTCCGCTGCGACGACGACGATGACTGCCCCGAGTCGCTGCCGTACTGCGTCGACCGCGTCTGCGCAGAAGACACGCCACCCGGCGAAGGCGAAGGCGAAGGAGAGGGCGAGGGCGAAGGAGAGGGCGAAGGCGAAGGCGACCCGACCTGCACGACGGATGGGTCGTGCGCACCGGGGCTCTGCTGCGACGTGGCTCCCTGTGCCGCGGCCCAGTGCGTTGGTGGCGCGGCGCCCAGTTGCGCCGCGGGCTCGAACGCGCAGCCGCGGCAGGCCGGAGGGCCGGCGATCTTCGACGTGGAAGTGATCGCGACCTCGCCGTGCGACCCCGACCTCGAAGGTGTGCGGGTGAGCTATTCGTTCCTCGATCGAGAAGCTGACATGTGGCAACTGGCGACGGACTCGGGCGCCGCGGTGTTCGTGCAGAGCCAGTCCTTCGTCGGCTTCCCGTACGTCTTTCAGATCGACGCTGTGCTGTCGCAGTCGGGCGACGCCGCTGCCGGCACCGTCGTCGTGCTCGGCTGCGTCGACCGCGTCGATCGCGAGCTGGCGGTGTGGACCGAAGATCGCGGCGGGCACTCCTCCAACGTCGCCTGCGCCGCGCCGCAGTGACCGCCCGGCGGCGCAACCGCGCCCTCGGCGATGCGCCGCTTCACCACACGCGCGACGGCACCTGCACCCAGCCGCGGCCAACGCCGAGCTGACCCGAGGCGTCCGAGCCCCAACAAAAGAGCGCGCCCGCGCGGACGCCGCACGCGTGCAACGTGCCGGCGGCGACGTCCTGCCAATCGTCGCCGAGCCCCACGCGCACGGCGTAGACCGCGGCATCGCGGCTGCCGGTGCCGAGCTGACCGTAGTCGTTGGCGCCGCGGCAGTAGAGCGCGCCGGGGCCACGCAGGCCGCAGGTGAAGCCGGAGCCGGCGCCGAGCACGCCCCAGTCGGTCTCGAGGCCGACCGGCACGGGGCTCTGGGCAGGGATGGCGTTGCCCGACGCGCCGATGCCCGCGTTCGCGCCCCAGCAGTACAGCTCGCCGTCGGTGGTGGTGCCGCACGCGTGCGCCTGCCCCGCCGCCAGCGACGAGAACAGCTTGGCGGTGTCGAGGGCCGTCGGCACGTTGCGCTGCTGCGTGCTGCCATCGCCGACCTGTCCGAAGGCGCCGTTGCCCCAGCAGAACGCCTCGCCGCCGGCGCGACGCCCGCACATGAACCAGTGCCCGCCACCCACGACCTCGATCCAGTCGTCGTCGCTGCCGATGCGCGTGGGCGAGGGCTTGTTCACGTCGGTGCCGTCACCGAGCGCGCCGTTGCTCGCGCTGCCCCAGCAGTACAGCTCGCCGACGCCCTTGACGCCGCAGCTCACCCACAGACCGACGCCCACCGCGGTCCAGTCGCTGTCGGTGCCGACGCGCGTCGGCACGAGCAGCGGCCCCGGCGAGCCCACGCCACCCTGGCCGAAGCCGTTGTCGCCCCAACACCACAGCTCGCGCTGCGTGGTGACGGCGCAAGCCGTGAGCGCGCCTGCCGACACCGACGCCCAATCGCTGGCGGCGCCAACGCGCGCCGGCTCGGCGAGTGGCACGCGATCGCCCGAGCCGAGCTGACCCGCCGCGTTTTCACCCCAGCACCACAGCTCGCCGCTCTTCACGCCGCAGGTGAAGCGCGCACCGGCGGCCACCGCGCTCCAGTCGCTGTCGACGCCGACGCGCTCAGGGGCGGTCGCGTAGCCCGGCGTGTCGAGGCCGAGTTGTCCCTCGCCGTTGTTGCCCCAGCAGTCGAGCTCACCGTCGTGGATGCCGCAGCTAAGCTGGTAGCCGACGTCGACCTGGCTCCATGTGTCGAGGCTGCCCACGCGCGTCGGCGTGCGGCGGAGCGCGACGCTGTCGTCGCCGAGCTGCCCGGAGTTATTGCCGCCCCAGCAGTACAGCTCGCCTACGCCCCTCACGCCACAGATGTGCGTCGGGGCGGCCGCCACGCGGCTCCAGTCCGTCGCGCTGCCGACGCGTAGTGGCACGCGCGAGAGGTAGGTGGCGCCGTCACCGAGCTCGCCCGTGCCCCAGCAGAACAGCTCGCCCGCGCCCTTGACAGCGCAGCTCATGTCGCCGCCGGCCGCCGCGGCGCGCCAATCCGCGTCGACGCCGACCTGCGTGGGCACGCTCTTGTGGCTGGTCGAGTTGTCGCCGATCTGGCCGAAACTGTTGAAGCCCCAGCAGTACAGCTCGCCTGTGCCCTTGGTGCCGCAGGTATGCCAGGTACTGGCGACCACGCTCGTCCAGTCGCTGTCGCCGCCCGCACGCACCGGCACGTCCTTGTCCTCCTGCGTGCCGATGGAGCTGTCGCCGAGCTGCCCGAACCAATTCATGCCCCAACACCACAGCTCGCCACCGCCCTTGATACCGCACGTGTGATTCTCACCGGCCGTGACGCTGGTCCAGTCGCTGTCGCCGCCAACCCGCAGCGGCACCCAGGTGGGGACGCCCACGGCGATGCCGACGCCGAGCTTGCCGTGCGTGTTGGCGCCCCAGCAGTACAGCTCACCGCCGCGGATGCCGCAGCTATGCCCGGTGCCGGCGGCGATCGAGGTCCAGTCTGCGGCGAGCCCCACCCGCAACGGGTAGATGCCGTCGTCGAAGGTGCCGGTGCCGAGCGCGCCGTTCGCGTTGTCGCCCCAGCAGAACAGCTCGCCCGCGCCCTTGAGGCCGCACGCGTGCAGGGAGCCAGCGGACACCTGCGTCCATGACCGGATCGCGGTGCCGACCTGCGCCGTCGCCGTGTCACTGCCCGCCGAGCTGGCGCAGGTGAGCGTGAAGGTCGTGTCGCCGAGCAGCGTCACCTGCGTGCTGGCGCCACTGGCGGCGGCGCCGACGCCCTGATCGATGGTGCAGCTCGGCGTCGGCGAGGGCAGCGTCGCGTAGCTCCAGCTCCACGTGACGGAGGTCGGCGCCTGCAGGTCGACCGTCGACGGTGTCGCCGTGAACTGCGCGATGACGGGCGCGGTCGGCCCCGCGTCGGTGGGGCCAGCGTCCTCCCCGCCGCCACCCGCGTCGTCGTCAGCTCCCGCGTCGAGATCGCCGCCCCCATCCTGCTGCTCGCCCGCGTCCGCGTCCGCGCCCCCATCGCGCGCGCCTCCGTCGTCGGAAGTGCCCGCGTCGTCGATCGACGCCGGCGTGTCACACGAGCAGGCGGGCACGACGAGGACAACCAGGGCGAGCGCGAGCACGAACCGGCGCATGAGCTCCTCCACCAGAGGGTTGCCACACGGTAGCAGGTTGGGCTCGCTACGCCGGCGCGCTATGCGGGACGCGTGCGCATCGCGATCCTCACGACCGGCACCCGCGGCGATGTGCAGCCCCTCGTCGCGCTCGGCGCCGCGCTCGCGCAGCGCGGCCACGCCGTCGCCATGACGACGCCGCGGGACCTGGTGGCGTTCGCCGAGGCGGGTGGCATCGCCGCGGTGCCGCTGCCGTTCGGCGCGCAAGAGGTGTTACACAGCGAGTTCGGCCAGCGCTTCGTCGAGGACGGCAGCTTGCTCGCGTTCGCGCGCGCGCTGATGCGGCTCGACGCCGAGCACCGCCCGCAGCTCGTCGAGGCGTTCGCGCGCGCCGGCGAAGACGCCGAGGTGGTGATCGCGCACCCGCTCATGGTGGGCCCTGCGCTGGCCGTGGTGGCGGCGCGCGGCGCGCGCCTGGTGCGGGTCGCGCTCGGGCCCACCGTGCCGACGCGCGAGCTGCCGTTCCCGCTCATCGACGTCGGTGACCTCGGTGGGGCGCTGAACCGGTTGTCGGCGGTGTTCCTGCTCGGCACGCTGGGACGCGGCGGCGCCGCGACCGCGTGCGCCACGGCAGCAAGGCTCGGCGTGACGCCCCCGCGCGGCAACGTGCACGCGCGCGCCGAGGAGCTGGCGGCGCTGACGCTGCACCTCTACAGCGAGGTGCTGCAGCCGCGACCGCGAGACTGGCCGTCGCACCACATTGTCACCGGTGCGCTGGTGCTCGACCCGGCGACACGGGCACAGCTGGGCGAAGGCGCCCCGCCGTCGGGGCTCGAGGAGTGGCTCGCCGCCGGCGACGCGCCGGTGTTCTTCGGCTTCGGCAGCATGCCGGTGCGTGACCCTTCGCGCCTGCTGGCGATCGTCGACGACGTGTGCGCCGAGCTCGACGTACGCGGCCTCGTCGGCGCGGGCTGGAGCGCGCTGCGCCCGAGCGGCGGCCGCGGGGCGCGCACGTTCGTCGCGCCCGCGTTCGATCACGACGCGGTGCTGCCGCGCTGTCGTGCAGCAGTGCACCACGGCGGCGCCGGCACGACGCACGCCGCGCTGCGCGCGGGTTTGCCGGCGGTCGTGTGCCACTTCCTGGTGGACCAGCCCTATTGGGCCCGCCGATTGATCGCCAACGGCGTGGGTGCGCGCGTGCCGTTCCGCCATGTCGACGCGGAGCGGCTGGTCACCGCCCTGCGCGCGCTACTCGACCCGGCCGTCAAGGCGCGCGCCGAGGCGCTGGCGGTACGGCTACGAGGGGACGACGGCGTCGCCGCCGCGGTGCGGCTGCTCGGCGCGTAGCACACGCGCCAAGGCGTGGCGTACCGCCTCCCGCAAAGCGAACACGTCCAAAGCCTGATCTGCCGGCGTCGGCGTTCGACGGGTACGTCGCGCTGGTATGAAATTGACCCGGTTTGGTGGACACCTCTCGAAACGACATGCGAGTCACTGTCGTCGTCATCGGGTGCCGGGAGACGCAACAGCGCGGCGCGACCTTCGGCGCCGCGCACGAGCACGCCGTCGGCGGTGGCGACGTGAACGTGGGTGTTCAATTTCACGGCGGAGCCGATTCGGACGTCCGAGCACCCATGCGCTCGCTTGCGCGGTCACATCCGAGCCCACGCGCTCACGCCCGGCCCGTCCACCCGTGATCCGGCGTCCTGCAGCACGCTCAGCCGCTTGCCCTTCCTTCTCGTCATCGCCGGGGGCGGCGACGTCGCGCGCGGGACGACGCAGGCGCTTGGAAAGCGCGTCCGGTCGCGCCAGCCGTCGGTCAGGGAGTGACGGTGACGGTGACGAGATCAAACGGCGTGGACTGTGTGGTCACCAACTCCGGAAAGAACTCGAAGTTCTCTTCGATCTGGGTGTACTGCGTCATCGAATAGGGAGGGGATAGCTGGTACGTGCTGCGGTGTTGGATGAAGCCACTGCCGTCGAGCGTCCACACCTGCACCCGCACGGTCCACGGTCCCTGGTAGGCGGCGCCCGCGTACGTGTACAGCGTCGCGGTCAGCACGCCGTTTGCCACGATGCCGTCCGTCAAGCCCATCGCGTTCGGCTCGTTCCAGAGCGAGATGCTGCCCCCCTGCACCAGCGCGTTCACCGGCACGCTGATGGTGATGTCGTTGCCGCCGACCACGGTCGACGGCGCCGTGGGCGGCGCCGTGATCTCCGGCCAAGGTGCCGCTGCGGTGCAATCGCTGTCCACCTCTGTGAGGTAGGCCCCGGTCGCGCCCGTGACGCGCGCGAAGTAGACGTGCGTGGGGTTCGGCAGGAACGACACCTCGCCGTCGCCCTCGGCGACGATCGCGTTGTCGGCCGCGGCGCCCGCCTCGCCGTCGTGCACCTTGAGGTGCGGCGCTGTGCCGCCTGCCTCCAGCGCCGCGCGCACGACCACCATGCAGCCCTCCTCGAGCGGCGCGGGTGGAGTCTGATCGAACACAACGGGCCCACCCGGTGTGTTCTCGGCCGGGTCGAAGCGGAAGAAGTCGTCGTCGCTGCCGCCGCCGCTCTTGCGCACGCGCACGAACTGCTGAAGGCTGGTGGCGCCCGCTGGAGTGTCGTCGCGGTCGGCGATCGCGCGCGGCCCCACCAGCTCGAAGGTGGGGATCGGGATCCCGGTGGGCTGGTTGTAGCAGGCCTCGTCGTCAGCACTGGAGGTGACGTCGTCACCGAGCCGGCCGGTGGTCACATCGTACGTGTCAGGGAACGGCAAGCCACCGGAGGTGCCGGGCGTGAGGAACCACCACTGCGTGCTCTCGCAGAGCACATACGGTGACGGCGTCTCGCAGTCATCGAGCCACATGGCCGGCCGGTACACGCGCGGCGGGGCGTTATAGGTCGTGAAGCCGTTCTCGAGGATGAACGGGACTTGGATGACGCCCTCGAATGGCATCGGCTCGAAGAGGCCGATGGGTCCTCCGCCGCCGCTCTCCCAAGCGCCTCCCTGGTCGTCGTAGTAGATGAGCAAAGAGAGCGTCATGGGTCGCACCATGCGCATCGGCAGCATCAACCAGGGGCCGCCGGCGACCAGCGTGGGCATCGGCGTTTCGATCCGATCCTGCGAGAAATATGGCGGCGCGATCAGCCCGCTCTCGACGTCCAGAAGGCAGCTGAGCGCGCGGCCGGCGCCCGGCGGCGGCACCTGATCGCAGGGCAGACCCGCGTCCTCGAACGTCACCTCGAATGTCGTGTGGCGCGCGCCGATGGGACCGAGCACGCCGTCACCGTACGCGCTCACCTGCACCTCGAAGGTGCCGGGCATGCTCGATTCGATCTCGCCGCGGACGCCGATGATGGACAGCACCGGGCCTGGCGGCGAGACAGCGAGCCCGATGTTCTCCGGTAGCACCTTGTTCAGGTACCCATCCTGGATGCCGAGGAAGAACGACAACGGGTGACACGTGTTGCCGGTGGTCGTGGTCGCCATCGCTTTGATCTCGGGTTGGCTGTGTATTGGCACGCGGTACAGCTCCACGCGCGGGCTCTCCCACTTCCACAGGTTCTTCGAGAAGATCGACAGGTCGAGCTCCACACCGGCGTCGACGACGAAGTCGACGTCGGCCTTCTCGAGCTCCACGGGCAGCGGCAGGAAGCGCGCTCGTGCCTCCGCGGTGAGCTGCGGTACCACCTCGAGCGACGCCGATGCGACCTTGTAGAAGCGCGTCTTGATGACCGGATAGACCTTGAGCGTGACGGAGGCCTCCGCGTCGCTGGTGAGCGTGAAGGTGGTCTCCTGGGTGAAGCCGTCTTCGCGGATCAGCTGCGCACCGCTCGCTTCATTCCACTGAAAGCCGAACGTGAAGGTCTTCTCCGCGTCGACCTCCATGGCGGCGACGAAGCTGCTGGCGGCGTTGAGCTCCACGGCTCCCATCAACGTGAGGATGACTTCCTGGTACACGGGAACTCCGCCCACCGCGTAGACCATGCGGAACGTGCGCGAGAGCAGCTCCTTCTCCTTCTCCACTTCGAGCTCGCCCGAGGTCTGGAACGCAGCGAGGCCGTGCACCGTGAACGCCCCGGTAGCCGTCATGCGGATCGACTCCGGAGTGTCGACGAAGCTGTCGCTGAAGCGCACGATCGCTTCGAAGCTCGGCTCGAAACCCATCTCGTATTCGAGCGTGATGCCGTCTTCGAGGTCATCGACCGCCAATGGCGCGACGCCGTCGGTCTCAAGGAAGTCGACGCGGCGCGTGCCGCTCTCGGTGATGGACAAGCCCGTGCTGTCATCGTGGTAGCGGCGCGACCAGTGTCCGGCGGCCTGGCCCGACAGCCCGCTGGTCTCGGGGGACACCATCACAGCGGACGCGCGCACCTCGCCCGACTGGATCGCGGCCATCAGGTCGGCTTTCTCGGTTGTCATCGCGAAGTCAGGTCCGCTGCCGGCGTAGGCGATGATCCGGCGCAGCGTTCGACCAAACGTGTTGTCTACGATGATGAGGTCGCCGACCGCGAGCGCAGCAGCGTCAGGACCGACGACCGTGAACGCGTCCACGCCGTGTTCGGTCACGGCGACGTCGAGGGTCGACAGGTCGGTCACGGGGGCGCGCAAGACCAGCGGAACAGATGCCGTGGTGGCGGGGACCGCGCGCCGGTCGCTGCTGGTGTTGCCATCGCCGTCCTGGGCGACGACCAACAGCCAGATCGTCTGGCCCGCGCTCAGGCCCGTGATCGTGCTCTGCGTGACACCCGTGAATGTGGCAACGGGCGCTCCACCGCCGTCGACCTGCGCGATCACGGCGGCCTCGCTGTCGTCGCGGTACAGGTGGTAGCTCATCTGCGCGTGCGCGGTGACGTCGTCGACCGCCTCGAGCCAGGTCACGACCACTGCGCCGGTGCCATCCGCGACGACGTGCGCGATGCCGCCGAAGCGTAGGCCCTCACCCTCACCCTCTCCCTCACCCTCTCCCTCACCCTCACCCTCTCCCTCGCCCTCGCCCTCTCCCTCACCCTCGCTTGTTTCGCCCTCGCCCTCCTCGCCCCCGCCGTCCAACAGGGCCGGACAAGCCAACACGAACATGAAGGCCGTGAGCAGCAATGGCCCGCGCATGAAGCCCCCCCGAGGCGGGAGCCCGCCTCCTCCGCATCCTAGAAATGCGAACCGGTTGGTGCCACGCCGTGGCATCTCTCAAGAAAGCACGTGAGGGGTGCCGTCGTGCAGGTGCAGGTGACCTGCTTTCGTTGACACCTCTCGTGCTCGCCGAGGCGCTGACCTGGCAAGGCACCGCTGGCTCGCGCTCGCGGGTGCCCTGAGCGACTCGACCGGCGCTCGGGCACGGGCACGGGCACGGGCACGGGCACGTTCAGCAGTCCGTTATTCAACGGCCTGCTAGCTCACACCGAGGGCCACGAGCAGCGCGTCGAGCTGCACGAACATCTCGTCCATCCCCATCGTGCTGCCGGACGCGATGGCGTCGTCGAGCGCTTGCTTCGACGAGTAGAGATCGTGCACGACGACGCGCGTCTTGCCGTTCTGCTCGTCGAACGTGACGGTGGTGACCTGACCCGCGTCACCCGCTTCTTCATTCGTCCACACGAGGCGCACGTACGGCTTGACTTCGAGGTACCTGCCAAAGAACGCCGCCGGCTGCTCCGACGCAGGGTGGCTGAAGACGAAGCGGTACTTCCCGCCGACGCGTACGTCGGCCTCGCACGACACGAACGAGATCCCGATCGACTTCGGCGCCCACCAGCGCCTGAGCAGCTCGGGCTTGGTCCACGCCTCGAACACGACGCGCGCAGGCGCATCAACGGTGCGCGTGACAACGATCTCGCGGTCGGACTTGCGCTCCGAAGTCGTCGGGTTCTTCACGGTTTCACTTCTTGCGTCCATGGGTCGTCTCCCTCTGTTTCATCTCTGCGACCACCTTGTCGAGGTCGTCGAAGCGCGCGGCCCACGTCGCGCGGTGTCGTTCGAGCCACGCCGTCTCTTCTTGCAGTTGGCGCGGGCCGAGCTTGCACGTGCGCACGCGCCCGACCTTCTTCGTCGCGACGAGGCCCGCCTCCTCAAGAACGCGGACGTGCTTCTTCATGCCCGTGAGGCTCATCGCGAATCGCTCCGCGAGATCCGTGATCGACGCGTCTGCGCGCCCGAGCTGCTCGAGGATCCCGCGGCGGGTCGCGTCCGAGAGCGCGGCGAACGAGAGATCGAGGCGGGCGCCGCGATACTGAACCATATGGTTCTGTATTAGTGAACGCGCCTTCGCGATGCAAGCGGGCACGGATCCGCCTTGGTTGGGAGCTGATCCAGTTGCGTGTATCCGTCCGGGGAACCGCGTCAGGACGAGGGCTGCTCGGTCGCGCACGCTGACTACGCCGAGGCGTCCTCGTCGCGGAGCAGCCTCAGCTCATCGAGGAGCGCCTGGGTTGCCGGCTTGGCGAGGGTCTCGCTCCAGTTCGTCGGGGCGAGCTTTGTTGTCCAAGCGAAGCATCGCGTCCTCGAGGAACCGCCGGAGCGGGAGGCGCTGACGCACGAGGTAGCCAAGGGCCTCGTCGATCTTCGTGCCCGTCTCGGTGTCCCGGAACTCGTGCCTTGCCCAAGAAAAATCGCACGCAAGGATCGGCCGCGACGCATCGGCACGTTTCACCTTGTCAACGCGGCCGCTGTCAGTATCCGTCCGGCCAACCCCGTCCGACGGTGAACCACATGTCGCGGTAGTGGTTGTCGCCGGACGGGGTTGGCCCGACGGATACCTCGTTGCCACAACCGAACGCCGCCGGCGCAACCGAGAGCCGCCGCCCACATCCAAGCAGTGCTCGGGTCGTCAATATGCAAGAACACCACAGCATGCCCGCGCACCGAATCGCAGCACTGATGATCTGCCCGCTGGTCGCCGCTGCGGCCGGGCACGCCGACGACCCGCAGCTCGCGCCCGTGCCGCCCGCCCTGATCACGCTGTCGACGTGGAGCGAAGCGCGAGGGCTGCTCGACGAGGGCTCGCTCGACCTCCGCGCTGCTGAGGCCGCCGTTGTCCAGGCGCAGGGTCGGTGGCGTCAATCGTTGTCGAGTTTGTTGCCGCACGCGGCCCTCACCGCCGGCGTCGGCTACGACGTGCTCAACCCGGCGAGCCCGGTGCCGGCGGGCGGCGTCAACCTCGGCAACGCGCTGTTCTCCGGCTCGGCTGCGCCCGCCCCCACCGCGCCGCTCGGCTCCGCAGGCGCAACGCTGCGGCAGTCCGTCGTCGACCTGTCGGCCTGGAGCGCCCTCGACGTGGCCGACGCCGCGACGCGAGCCGCCGAGGCGAGCGTCGAGGACGTGCGTCGCCGCCAAACGAGGGTGCTCGCTCGCGCGGTCGCCACTGCCGCGTCCTCGGAGCGCATCGCCGAGATCGGCCGCACCGGCCTTCGCCAGGCGCTCGAACGCGCCGCGCTCACCGAGCGCCTGGTGGCGCTCGGGGCCGCCTCGCAGCTCGATGTGGTTCGCGTGCAGCAGGACGTCGCGGTCGCGCGTACCGCGCTTACCACGGTCGACGAGGCGCTGCGCACCGCCCGCGAGGCGCTTGGCGCCGCGCTCGGCCTCGCCGAGCCGGTGTCGGTCTCGCCGGCATTCGCGCTCGACGGCCTGATCGCCGACGCGGCAGCCCCATGCCAGGCGCTCGATCGCGAGCACGTCGACGACCGCGCCGACGTCACGTCGGCGCGCGCCCGCCGCGACGCGGCCGAAGCCGCGCGCCGCGCTGCGTGGACCGGCTACCTGCCGACCCTCGGCCTCGCGAGCAACGTCGGCGCGTACACCAGCGACCCGGGACCAGGTCGCTTCGCGAGCTGGACGATCGCCGCCGTGATCGCCGTGCCGCTCTGGGAGGGCGGCTTCCGTGAAGGTCTGGTCGCCGAACGGAGCGGCGCCGTCCTCGGCGCCGACGCCGCGCTCGCGGTCGCGCGGCGCGACGCGCTGCTCGAGCACCGTCGCGCCGCGAGCGCCGAACGCGCTGCCGCGGCGTTGGTCGACTCGGCGCGCGAGGCGCACGGGCTCGCGCTCGAGCTCGATCGGCTCACGCGCCGCGCCTTCGAGCTCGGCCGCGCGGACAGCTTCGACTTGGTGCAGAGCGGCGTCGTGCTCCGCCAGGCGCAGCTCGAGCTGGCGCTGCGCGAAGCCGACTGGCTGCGCGCTCGCCTCGACGCCTTCTTCACGCTCGCTCGGTGCCCAGCATGACCAAGTCCTTCATCGTCGCGTTGTCGTTCGCGTCCATGCTCGCCGCGCCGGGGTGCGCCCCGCAGCCGGCCGCCAAGGCGCCGGCGCCGCGCGAGGTCGAGGTGCTCACGATCGCGCCCGCCACGGTACGCGACACCGCCGACTACCTCGGCACGCTGTCGTCGCGCGCGAGCATCGACGTGTATCCGCAGGTGGGCGGTTACGTACGCCGCATTCACGTCAAGCCGGGCGCGACGGTGGCGGCTGGCGACCAGCTCGTCGACATCGACGCGCGCGGCGAGAACGCCGCGCTGTTGAGCGCGCGCGCCGACGTCGCCGCCGCCGAGGCCCGCCACTCGCTTGCGCGCACCAACCTCGAGCGCGCCGAGAAGCTCTTGACCGAGGGGCTCGCGCCCGCGCAGGAGGTCGACCAGGCGCGGGCCGCGGTCGCCGCCGCCGACGCGGCCGCACAGGCGGCGAGCGCGGGCGTCGCGTTGCGCGAGGTGCGCGTCGACTTCCACACGGTGCGCGCCGCGGTCGGCGGCACGCTCGGCGATGTGCTGGTCCGCATCGGCGACGCGGTCACCCCACAAACCCAGATCACGACGATCGCGCCGGACGTCGACGGCGCGATCGGCGCCGGGCGAGCGGTCGACCAGGGCGCAGCTCGCGCCGCGGCCGCCGTCGAGGTGACGGTGGCGATCCCCGCCGAGCGGGCGCGCGCGCTCGGCGAGCTGACCACCGTCGAGGTGCTCGACGCGCACGGCGCCACCGCCGCGAGCGCGCCCGTGTTCTACGTCGCGCCGCACGCGGACGCGCGCACGCAGCTGGTGGACATCAAGGCGGCGTTCCCCAACGTGACCGGTTTGCGACCGAGCGAGCTGGTGCGCGTGCGCGTCATCTTCGGCAGCGGCGCGGCGCTCTTGATCCCGGCGACCGCCGTGACGCGCCAGAGTGGCACACCGTTCGTCTTCGTCGTCACGGAGCAACGGCCCGGCGAGGGGGCGGGCGGGCCCGCGCGAACCGTGGTCACGCGCCGTCCGGTGACGCTCGGCCGCCTCGGCGCCGACGGCTTCGTCGTCGAGCGCGGCCTGTCCGCGGGCGACCGCATCGCGGTCTCGTCGCTGCAGATGCTGCGCGACGGCAGCCCGATCATCCCCAAGGAGGCGCCGGCGGCGGTGCCGCAGGGTGGAGCTCCCAGGGACGCCGGCGCCGGCACCGACGAGCCGGACGCCGGCCAGCAGCGCGAGGGGCGCTGAGGTGCTGACCGACTTCTTCCTGCAGCGGCCGGTGCTGTCGATCGTGTGCAGCACGCTGTTCACGCTCGCCGGCCTGCTCACCGTCGGATCGCTGCCGATCGCGCAGTACCCCGAGCTGGCCCCGCCCACGGTGAACGTGGTGGCCAGCTACGTCGGCGCCGGCGCGGACGTCGTCGAGACCGCGGTGACGGTGCCGCTCGAGCAGGAGTTGAACGGCGTCGAAGGCATGCGCTTCATGTCCTCGATCTCATCGAACGAAGGCCAGAGCAACATCACCATCACCTTCGAGCCGGAGCGCGACCTCGACATCGCCGCCGTCGACGTGCAGAACCGCGTGGCACGCGCCGCCGCGCGGCTGCCCGCACAGGTGAACGAAACCGGCATCGTCATCAACAAGGCCTCGGGGCAGCTGCTGCTCACGGTCGGCATCTTCAGCGACGGCGACGTCTACCAGCGGCAGTTCCTGTCGAACTATGCGGACGTGGTGCTGCGCGACGCCATCAAGCGCATCCCGGGCGTCGCCGACGTGCGCATCTTCGGCGAGCGCAAGCTCGCGATGCGCATCTGGCTCGATCCCACGCAGCTCGCGCGGCGTTCGCTCACCGTGCAGGACGTCGTCGTCGCGCTGCGCGAGCAGAACGTCCAGACGGCGGCCGGCCAGATCGGCCAGCCCCCGACCGGCGCCGCGCAGCCGTATCAGTTGTCGGTGCGCGCCGTGGGGCGGCTCTCGGAGCCGGCGGAGTTCGAGGACGTCGTGGTCAAGAGCGCCGGCCCCGGCTCCGGCGAACTGGTGCGCCTCAAGGACGTCGCGCGCGTCGAGCTTGGCGCCGAGAGCTACGGGTCGGTGTTGTTCTTTCGGGGCAAGCCCGCCGTCGGCCTCGGCATCATCCAACTACCCACGGCCAACGCGCTCGACGTGCGCGACGCCGTGCTCGCCGAGCTCGCGCGCCTGTCGAAGACCTTCCCGCCCGGCATGCGCTACCTGCCCGCGACCGATACGACGCTGGCGGTGCGCGCCTCGATGCGCGAGGTGACCAAGACGCTGCTCGAGGCCATCGCGCTGGTCATCCTGGTCATCTTCGTGTTCCTGCACGGCTGGCGCAGCGTACTGCTCACCGCCGTCACCTTGCCGGTCTCGCTGGTCGGCACCTTCGCGTTCGTCAAGTTGTTCGGCTTCTCGATCAACACGCTGACCCTGTTCGGCCTGACGCTCGCCACCGGCCTGGTGGTCGACGACGCCATCGTGGTCATCGAGAACATCGAGCGCTTGATGGCGCACAAGGGCCTGTCTGCGAGAGAAGCGGCGCGCGTCGGCATGCGAGAGGTCGGCGGCGCCGTCATCGCCATCTCGATCGTGCTCATCGCGGTGTTCGTGCCGGTGGCGCTCTTTCCCGGCACGACCGGCACCATCTATCGCCAGTTCGCCCTGACCATCGCGGCCTCGGTCGCGCTGTCGACGTTCTGCGCGCTCACGCTCACGCCGTCGCTGGGCGCGCGCATGTTGGCCGCGCACGCGGGCGAGAAGTGGGCCCTGTTCCGGCAGGTCGACGCCACGCTCGAGCGCGCGCGTCGGCGCTACGGGCTCGTGCTGCGGGCGGTGCTGCGCCGCCCGCTCGCGCTGCTGGCCGCGTTCCTGCTGCTCGCCGGTGCGACGGCGGTGCTGTTTCGATCGGTGCCGACCGGCTTCATCCCCGACGAGGACCAGGGCTATCTGATCATCTCCGTGCAGGGCCCCGAGGGCACCTCGCTCGAGCAGACGCAACAGGTGCTGCTCGAGGGCATGAAGGTGGTCCACGCACAGCCGGAGGTGAACGCGAGCTTCATCGTCGGCGGCTTCACGCTCTCGGGCAGCGGGCCCAACCTGGCGACCATGTTCGTCACGCTGCTCCCCTGGGAAGAACGGCAGGCCTCGGTCGGCGAGGTCGTCGAGCGCCTGCGCGGGCCGCTCGGGCGCATCGGCGGCGCGCGCATCGTGCCCTTTCAGCCGCCCGCCATCCGCGGGGTCGGCAGCGTGGGCGGTTTCCAGTTCATCGTCACGGACACGTCGGCGGGGCGCTCGCTCGGCGAGCTGTCGGGCGCCGTGCAGGATCTGGTCGCGCGCGCCAACCAGGATCCGCGGCTGCGGGGCATCTTCACGTCGTTCACCGCCGACACGCCGATCCTCGAGGTGGAGGTCGACCGAAACAAGGCGAAGGCGTTGGGGGTCGCCATCGATCAGGTCTTCGGCGCGCTGCAGGCCTTCCTGGGTAGCCAGTTCGTCAACGACTTCGTGACCGCCAACCGCACCTATCGCGTGTTCGTGCAGGCGGAGACCGAGTTCCGCGACGACCCACAGGACATCAGCGAGCTCTACGTGCGCGGCGCCGGCGGCGCCATGATCCCGCTCGAAGCGCTGGTGAGCGTGAAGCCGACGACGTCCGCGGCGATCATCCGGCACTACAACCTGTTTCGCTCCGCGGAGATCAACGGCGGCGCCGCGCCGGGCGTGTCGACCGGCGAGGCCATCAGCGCCATGGAGCAGCTCGCGCAGGCGATGCCCGAGGGCGTAGCGGGACAGTGGACCGGCATCTCGCTCGAGCAGAAGGAGAGCGCCGGCAAGGCGCCGCTCATCTTCGCGCTCGGCGTGCTGTTCGTGTTCTTCGTGCTGGCGGCGCAGTACGAGAGCTTCGTGCTGCCGTTGGTCATCATCCTGTCGGTGCCCATCGCGGTGCTCGGCGGGCTCGGCCTGCAGGCGGCGCGCGGCCTCGCCGCCGACGTCTTCTGCCAAATCGGTCTGGTGATGCTCGTTGGGCTCGCCTCGAAGAACGCCATCCTGATCGTCGAGTTCGCCGAGCAACTGCGCCGCGCAGGCGCGAGCACGGTCGACGCCGTGATCGAGGCGGCGCAGATCCGGCTGCGGCCCATCCTGATGACGTCCTTCGCGTTCCTGCTCGGCGTGGTGCCGCTCATGCTCGCATCGGGTCCAGGCGCCGGCGCGCGCGCGTCGCTCGGCACCACCGTGTTCGGCGGCATGCTGGTGTCGACGTTCGTGAACCTTGTGTTCATACCGGGCCTGTACGTGCTCGCGCGCCGGTCGCGAACGCCCGCATGAGCTGTGCGCTCAAGTGGCCACGCGCTTCACCGGCCGGCCCCTTCGACGAGGGTAGGCCAAGGTGGTCGAGGATCGCACGCGCCGCCGTGAGCTTCTCGATGAACGCCCGCAACCAAGCATGAAGGGCCGGGGGTGAGCGTGTGTCCGCCGGAGCGCCACCGGGCAGGACACCACACCGCAATTACTAGTGAAGGCCCGCGCCGCGCTACCGCACGCTCGGCCGCTTGCCCTTCTCGCCCTTGCGCTTCTGCGCCTCGGCCTTCCTGCGCTGCGCGCGGTTGAGCCCGGCCCCATCACCGTCGCCGTCGTCGTCCTTGGTGGCCGCCAGCTCGCGCGCGATGGCGCCGCCCACCGGCCGCGCACCCACCGACGACGCCGTCGTGCTCATGACCGCGCGGCTCGCCATGCCGGCGACGCTCGGCGCGCCCGCGCTCGGCAGCGGCATGCCGGTCGAGGCCGAACGGCCCGGCGCGGCGGTCGCCGGCGCCTCGCCGTCGGCCGTGGGGTGGCGCGCCACCTGCTGCTCGCGCAGCTTGCGGCGCCGCGCGCGCTCGGCGATCAGCCGCTGCGTCTCGGCCTCGGCGTCTTGCTTGCTGACGATCTGCGCCTTGAAGATCTTGTCGAGCACCTCGTCGCGGATGCGCGCCATCATGCCCGCGAAGATGTTGTAGCCCTCCTTCTTGTACTCCTGCTTCGGGTCCTTCTGGCCGTAGCTGCGCAGATGGATACCCTCGCGCAGGTGCTCCATGGTCGACAGGTGCTGCTTCCACGCCTCGTCGATGACGTTCAGGTAGACGTAGCTCTCGAGGTTGCGCATCACCTCGGGGCCGATGCCCTTCTCCTTGGCGTCATAGAAGCGCGTCGCCTCGGCGTAGCAGCGGTCCATGACGTCGTCGCGGCTCTGCTGACCCATGATGTCGACCGAGACGCCCATGGTCTCCTTCATCTCCTTGACGACGTCGGCGAGCTTCCACTCCGAGGCCGGCGCCTTCTCGGGGCAGGCGTTCTGCACCTGGTGGACGATGGAGCGCTCCACCAGGTCGAGCACCAGCTCCTTCAGCTCGGGCCCGCCCTCGAGCACGCTGCGGCGCAACGCGTAGACGGCCTTGCGCTGCTGGTTCATCACGTCGTCGTACTCGATCAAGTTCTTGCGTGAGTCGAAGTGCATGCCCTCGACGCGCTTCTGCGCGTCCGCGATGGCGTTCGACACCATCTTGTGCTCGATGGGGACGCCGTCCTCCATGCCGAGCATCTCCATCACGCGGATCATTCGGTCGGCCGCGAAGATGCGCATCAGGTCGTCTTGCAGCGACAGGTAGAAGCGCGACGAGCCCGGGTCACCCTGGCGGCCGGCGCGGCCGCGGAGCTGGTTGTCGATGCGGCGGCTCTCGTGCCGCTCGGTGCCGACGATGCGCAGGCCGCCCGCCGCCTTGACGACCTCCTTGGCGTTGCCGCACTCGACCTCCCACCGGGGCAGCTCCTCGGCGTAGAGCCCGATGGACTTCTCGTAGAGCGCGCGGCGATCGCGCTTGACCCACTCGAGCGCCTGCTCGAGGGTCTCCGGTACGTCGTCGGGCTTGTGCGGCTGCACGTCTTCGCCGAGCGACGCGGCCGCCGTCTTCGCCTCCTCCCACTCCTGCATCTTTTGCTGGAGGGCGGCGAGGTATTTGCCGTCCTTGACGTCGCGCTCGACCATCTTGTCGATGTTGATCAGGTCCGGGCGGCCCATCAGGAAGCCGTACTCGGCCACCTGCTCGTTAGTGCCGCCGAGCGCAGCCACCACTCGCTGACGCGCCATGTACTCGGGGTTGCCACCGAGCAGGATGTCGGTGCCGCGGCCGGCCATGTTGGTGGCGATGGTGACGGCGCCGAGTTTGCCCGCCTGCGCGACGATGCCGGCCTCGTCCTTGTGGCGCTTGGCGTTCAGCACCTGGTGCGGCACGCCGGTGTGCTGCACGCCGTCCTTGTCCTCCCACGTCAGCTTCTTGAGCAGGTTCGAGAGCACCTCGCTCTTCTCGACCGAGACGGTGCCGACCAGCACGGGCGCGCCCTTTTTGTGCGCGCTCCTGATGTCTTCGGCGATGGCGTCGAACTTCTCGCGCTCGGTCTTGTAGATGAGGTCCTGATCGTCGACGCGGATGACGTTCCTGTTGGTGGGGATGACCGAGACGTCGAGGTTGTAGATCTTGGCGAACTCCTCGGCCTCGGTGTCGGCGGTGCCGGTCATGCCCGACAGCTTGCGGTACATGCGGAAGTAGTTCTGGAAGGAGATGGTCGCCATGGTGCGCGTCTCGGGCTGCACCTTGACGTTCTCCTTGGCCTCGACCGAGCCGTGCAGGCCGTCCGACCAGCGGCGGCCGTACATCAGGCGGCCGGTGTGCTCGTCGACGATCACCACCTCGCCCTTCTCGATCACGTAGTCGACGTCGCGCTTGTAGAGCGTGTGCGCGCGCAGCGCCTGCGTCAGCCGGTGCAACTTCTCGATGTTGACCGGGTCGTACAGGTTCTCGACGCCGACCAACTGCTCGCAGCGGGTGACGCCCACCTCGGTGAGGATGACCGAACGCGACTTCTCGTCGATGGTGTAGTGGTCGTCCTTGCGCAACTGCGGCACGATCAGGTTGGCGCGCTTGTAGCTCTCCACGTCCTCGTCCGAGGGGCCGGAGATGATCAGCGGCGTGCGCGCCTCGTCGATCAAGATGGAGTCGACCTCGTCGACCACCGCGAACGAGTGGCCGCGCTGCATGTAGTCCTTGAGGGAGAACTTCATGTTGTCGCGCAGGTAGTCGAAGCCGTACTCGTTGTTCTGCCCGTAGGTGATGTCGGCCTGATAGGCCTCGCGCTTGGCGCGGTCGCCCTGGTGCGGGACGACCACACCGACGGACAAGCCGAGAAAGCGGTAGATGCGTCCCATCCACTCGGCGTCCCGCGTCGCCAGGTAGTCGTTCACCGTGACCACGTGCACGCTGCCGCCGGTGAGCGCGTTCAGCACCGTCGGGCAGGTGGCGACCAGCGTCTTGCCCTCGCCGGTCTTCATCTCGGCCACGCGGCCGTTGTTCAGCACCATGCCGCCGATCAACTGCACGTCGTAGTGGCGCATGCCGAGCACGCGACGGCCGGCCTCGCGCACCAGCGCGAACGTCTCGTTCAAGACGTCGTCGAGGATGGCGTTAACCTCGTCCTTGGTTACGTCCTCGCCCTTGGGCTTCCTGGCGGCCTTGTCGGCGATGGCCTTGGTCACCTGGCTCTTGAGCTCGGCGACGCGCGAGGTCATCTGCTCGTCGCTCATGGCCTTCATGCGGTCTTCCAGCGCGCCGATGGCGGCGACCCGTGGCCGCATGGCCTTGATTTCACGGTCGTTCTTGGTGCCGAAGATCTTGGCGAAGATGCTCATGGGGAGCTCGCTGCTCGAGAGGGGGAGGGCGGGATGTGCGCGCGGCGCACGAACGGTGCGCGCCGGCGAAGGGAGCGGCGCTAGCGGCGCGGTGGGCCGCGCGCCGTCGCCCCGCCCTCGCCCAGCACCGTCGGCGGGCGCGGCACGTCGGTCGGCTGGACGGACGGCACCTCGCAGACGCGCGGCGCCGGCGGCCGGAGCCGACCGACCGGTGGCAGAACGGCGGCGGCGCTGGTGCCGGCCCGCTGTGCCACCGCGGTCGCTTCGCTGGCGGCCGCATCGACGTCCTCGAGGGGGGCGATGGTGGCCGCGGCGTCCTCGAGCCACGCCGCCCAATCGGGGGCGGCGGCGCACAACAGGAGCAGCAGCGAGACCATCAGCGTGGTTGTCGTCACTTGGGGGGTGGTCGTCAAGGCGCCCCGCGGATCTTCCGGGGCTTGACGTCGGCGGGATTCTCACCAGACTGCGCCGATGCATAGCCCATGGATGACGGCCATCGCCCCGCTCGCCGCCCTGGTCGGGGCGGCGGGCTGCCCCGTGTTCCCGAGCGAGGTGTGCGGCATCTCGACCGCCGCGCCCGACGTCGCCGACGGAACCGGCGAGGCGACGCGCTCCGACGGCGACGACTTCACGGGGCAGGACGCCTCCTGGGCGCCGGGCTCGAGCGGCAGCGTCACCATCGGGCTGCTCGACATGATCATCGCCAAGGATGAGACCGGCACCGACACCGAGCAGCTCATCGCCGACGGCGCTTTCCCAATCTGCGTCAGGCTCGCGGAGCGCAGCGAGACCCGCGGCAGCGCGCTTTTGAACGGCGGCGCCTTCCAGTCGAACGCCGATCACACGGGCGCCGTCGCCATCATCGACGAGCAGGGGGGCGTGCTGCTCGGGCGCTTCGCGGTCGATCTGAGCGACGGCTCGGGGAACCTCTCGTTCACCGACGGGCAGTTCAAGGCGAGCCGGCGCTGAGGTATCTGGCGCCATGCGCATCCATCTGATCGGCGTGGCCGGGACCGGCATGGGCGCCTTTGCCGGGCTGTTGCGGCAGGCCGGCTACCAGGTCGGCGGCTCGGACGAGAACGTCTATCCGCCGATGAGCGACAAGCTGCGCGAGTGGGGCATCGACGCGAAGACGCCCTACGCTGCAACCAACCTCGAGCCGGCGCCCGACTTGACCGTCGTCGGCAACGTGATCCGGAGGGACAACCCGGAGGCGACCGCCGCGCGCGAGCGGGGCCTGGCGCAAGCCTCGTTCCCCGAGACGCTCGGCAAGCTGTTTTTGGCCGAGCGCAACAGCGTGGTGGTGGCCGGCACGCACGGCAAGACCACCACGGCGACGTTGATCGCGCACACGCTGATGAAGACCAAGCGCGATCCGGGCTTCCTGGTCGGCGGCATCCCGCTCAACGCCGACGGCTCGGGCGGCGAGTCGTTTCGGCTGGGCGCGCCCGGCAAGCGCTCGCCCTTCGTCGTCGAGGGCGACGAGTACGACACCGCCTACTTCGACAAGGGACCGAAGTTCCTCCACTACCGACCGCGCTCGCTCCTGTGCACCTCGCTCGAGTACGACCACGCCGACATCTACCCGAGCGTCGACGCCATCATCGCCCGCTTCGCCGAGCTGTTGAGCCTGGTGCCGGCGGACGGACACATCGTCTTGTGCGCCGAGGAGCGCAACCTGATGAAGGCGCGCGCGCAGGCCTCGGTCAAGGCGCGCGTCACCAGCTACGGCGCGGGCGGCAGCTACGACGCGCACGACGTCGTGGAAGACGAGCGCGGGCTGCGCTTCGTGGTGTCGTTCGGCGCGCACACCACCGGCGTGATGTCGGCCATGGGCGGCGACGAGGGCGAGATCTTCCTGCCGCTGTCGGGCCGCCACAACCTGCTGAACGCGCTCGGCGCCTACGCGGTGCTCGCCGGCCTCGGGCTGACGCACGACGAGATCGCGCTCGGCTTCGAGAGCTTCCCCGGCGTCAAGCGTCGCCTCGAGCAGCGCGGCGAGGCGGACGCCTGCCTGGTGGTCGACGACTTCGCGCACCACCCCACCGCGGTGCGCAGCACGCTCGAGGGCGCCAAGAAGCGCTTCGCCGGGCGGCCCTTGTGGGCGCTGTTCGAACCGCGCTCGGCGACGAGCTGCCGCAAGATCTTTCAGGACGACTACGCGCGCGCCTTCGACGCGGCCGATCGCGTGCTGCTGGCGCCCTCGGGGCGGCAGCTCGACCCGACCGTCGCGCTCGACGTCGCCAAGCTGGCCGCCGACGTCGGCATGCGCGGGCGTCCCGCCACCGCCTGCGCGTCCATCGAGGAGCTGGTACGCCACGTGGTGAAGGAGGCGCCGCGCGGCGCGGTGTTGCTGTGCATGTCGAATGGCGGCTTTGGCGGCATTCACGACAAGCTCTTGAGCGCGCTCGGCGAACGAGCGCGGAGCCGCGCGTGACCACGCCGCGAGCAAAGACCCCGCGCGCGACCCTGCTGTCGCGCCGCGCCTTGCTGGTCGGCGGCGCCGGCGCGCTCGCGGCCTGCGCCTCCGCGCCCGAGCAGCTTCCCGTCGCCGACAACGTCCACCCGCTCGCGGGGCTGGTCGACTTCGCCGGCGCGCCGGTGCCGACGCCGCCGATGCTCGGCAGCGTCACGCTCATCGACTTCTGGGCCTCCTGGTGCGCGCCCTGTCGCATGGCGTTCCCGCACCTCGATCAGCTCTTTCGCACCTATCAGGGCGACGGCCTCGACGTCATCGCGGTCTCGGTCGACGACGACCCGGTGGCGGCGCGGCGCTTCTGGGCGTCGATGCGGCCGCACTTCAAGGTGGCGTGGGACAAGAGCGGCGCGGTGCGCGCGCGCTTCAAGCTGCAGGGCCTACCCACCACCATGCTGTTCGACGCCGAGGGCTTCATCGTGCAGCGCAACGAGGGTTTCGCCCTGGCGGATCACCGGCTGCTCGAGGAGCACGTGCACCGGCTCCTGCGCTGACGCATGCCGTTACTCTTCGCTCGAACGCGCGCGCTGCTCCCACTCGGCGTGCGACACCACCTCCCAGGGCCAGCCGATCTCCATCTTGAGGCGCGCCGTGCACAGCGTGCAACGCGCGTACGACGTCGCGCCGCGCGTGCGCGTGCCGTCCTCGTCCCTGCTGGTCCAGGTGAGCAACCGCACCACCTCGATGCCGGGCTCGCCGCACTTGGGGCACGGCTCCTTCGACGAGGCGATGGCGCCGTGCGTGCCGGTGTCGCGTAGGTCGCCGGCGACGATGCGCGCCACCAGCGCGGCCTGTTCGGCCGACGTCAGCGAGTGAAAGAGCGCGACGTGCCGTAACAGGTCGACGCGCGCAAACAGGCGATCGGCCTCGTGCGCGTCGACGCCCAGCTCCTTGCAGCGGCGGCGGCGGCGGCGGATGGCGAAGCGCCGCGCCAGCTCGAGCGCGCCGATGGGAGAGAGCGCCAGCGCCGCGACGCCGACGCCGACGCCGCCGAGCAGGAACGCGCTCGCCGTGACACCGACCACCAGTCCGAGGCCGAGCCCGCCATCGCGAACCAGCTCGTCGCGCGCGTTGGCGAGCAGCTCGCGCGCCACGGCGTCGTCGATCGAGCGCACACGCGCGCCCAGCGGGAAGGTCGCCGGAGTCTTGGCCGGAGGCGGCTCGTCGGACATCGGGCTCCTTGGTCCATGGTACCGGGCCAAGCGCGCCCTGCCCTCCGGTCCACGGGTGGAGAGGCGCAGCGCCGGGGGCACCTGACATGTGCGTCTGACGCCTCCACCTGGCGCGAATGCTGCTGTGCGGCTCCCTCATGCGCTCAACGTTGTTCGCTGCCCTAACACCTCTGTACGCGCTCTCGTGCCTACCGAGCGCCGCGCCGCCCGACCCCATCGACGAGGGTAGTGACGATGTCGCAGATCCGATCGGCGAGCTGGCGCTCGGCGCCTGCGACTTCGCCGCGTGGCCGAGCGCCATGCCGAACCCACCCTCGGACCTCGAGTGCGGCACGCTCGAGGTGCAACGCGTGCTCGGCGATCCCGACGCGGGCACCACCACCATCTTCGTCGCTCGCCAGCGCTCGCGCGCCTTCCCCACCGGCCGCGCGGTGTTCCAGCTCGCCGGCGGGCCGGGTGGCTCGGCGGTGACACAGAGCGGCCTGGTGCCGCAGTTGCTCGGCGGGCTGCGCGACGATCTCGATCTGGTCTACGTCGACCAACGAGGGACCGGCTTCTCCGGCTACCTCGATTGCCCCGACGGCGACTTCCCGCAGGATCGCGCCGGCAACGAAGCCTGCCTTCGCGCGCTCGGTGACGTGCGCGGGCTCGGCAGCGTCGAGGCCGCGCACGACGTCGACCGGGTTCGCCGCGCGCTCGGCTACCCGACCATCGCGTTACGCGGCGGCTCCTACGGCACCCGCGTCGGCCTCGAGGTGCTGCGGCAACACGGCGCCGTGGTGGAGGCGGCCGTGCTCGACGGCGTCGATCCGCCGGACGCCGACTTCTTTGGCTGGACGCTCGGCAAGGCCGACGTCGGCATCGAGCTGTTGATCGATGACTGCGCCGCCGACCCTGCGTGCGTCGCGGTCAGCCCCGACCTGCGCGCCGATCTCGAGGCCCGCCGCGCCGCGCTCGCCGAGGAGCCACGGCGTATCACCGCCGGCGGCGCGCCCGACGTCGAGGACGACGCGCTGTTCGTGCTGGCGCTGTCGTATCTGGTGGAAGACTCCTACTGGCGCTCCGACGTACCGCGGGCCGTGCATGCCGCCGTGAGCGGAGACAACGACGGTTGGAACGCGCTGCTCGGCGACCTGTTCGGCGTCACCATCAGCGACCGCGCGGACTTGAACGCCTCCTACGTCGCGCCGGGCTTGTACCTGTACGTCACCTGCACCGAGTCGCTGCCGAACGCGGGCGGCCTCGATGCGCTGCGCGACCTCGCCGATGGACTCTCCTGGGGTGACGGCCACCTGCTCGAGATCGCCGAGGCCTGTGCGGCGCTCGACGCGCCGCCGCTCGATGCCGCGCTGCGCGCGCCCGTGGTCAGCGACGTCCCCACCTTGTTGTTGAGCGGCGCCGCCGACATCCAGACGCCGCCCGAGATGGCGGAGCACGCCCTCGAGACGCTGGCGAACGCTCGCCACGTGGTGCTGCCGCACGCGACGCATAGCGTGATGATCACGCCCTGCGGCGCCGAGCTGATCGAGCAGTTCCTGCTCGGCGACCATGACCCTGCGGTGCTCGAACTCGGCTGCGTCGACGAGGTGCCGACGCCGCAGTGGTGAGTCGCACCGCCTTGCACACCGCACACGCTGCGGCATCCTGGGCGCGATGCGCCTGCTATCGATCGCCGTCACCGCCGTCGTCGTCGCGGGCTGCCCCGAGAGCCAGCCGCCGCCGGCCGTGATGGACACCTCGGTGATCGTCGATGCGCGTGGCCTGACAACGGCGCTGGTGTGCCCGGGCGCCGTCGGCTGCGCGCACGCCGACGGCCTGCTCCTGGCCGGCGCCGCCGCCCGCACCATCACGCCGCCGGTCGGCGAGAACGACCCGCCGGTGTGGATGGCCGGCTTCGACATCGGCCGCCAAGCGACCGGCGTGCACGACGACCAATGGGCGCGCGCGCTCGTTCTCGAGCGCGGCGACACCGCCGTCGGCCTGGTGGTGCTCGATCTGGTCGGGCTGTTTCACGACGAGGTGCAGCGGCTCCGCAGCGCCACGCTCGACGCCGGCCTCGAGCTCGACACCATCGTCGTCGCCACCACGCACGTGCACGAGGCCAAGGACACCATGGGCATGTGGGGCTCGAGCGTGGGCGCAACCGGCATCGACCCCACCTACATGCAGCGCCTGGTCGACGAGTCGGTGGCGGCGCTGGCCGAGGCGCGCGCGGCGCTGGTGCCGGTGTCGCTGCGGGTCGGGCGCGGCGACGCTTCGCCCTGGGTGCGCGACAGCCGCCAACCGATCGTGCTCGATCCGACCGTGACCGCGCTCGACTTCGTCGACGAGCAGGGCGGCTCGCGCGCCACGCTGGTCGTGTGGGGCAACCACCCCGAGGCGCTCGGCTCCGACAACACGCTTTTGACCAGCGACTACCCGCACTTCCTGCGCGAGGAGGTGGAGGCGCGCCTGCCGGGCACCGTCGCCATCTTCGCGCCCGGACTGCTCGGCGGCCTCACCACCACCATCGGGTTGACCGTGTGCCCCGACGACGCCGGCGCAGAGACCTGTCCCCAGGGGACCTTCGAGCGCGCCGAGCGCATCGGCCGCGAGGTGGGGCAGATCGCTGCCGAGTCGGTGCTGGACGCGCCCCTCGTCGACGGCGCGCTCGCCTTCCGCCGCCTCGGCACCTTCCTGACGCCGACCAACACGCCGCTGGCGCTCGCCTTCCAGCTCGGCATGATCCGACGCGCGGTCTGGGACGAGCAGGGCGAGCGCATCCCCGACGACCAGCTCGAGTTCCTCTCCATCGACGACGTCATCGCGGGCAAGATCCGCATCGGCAGCGAGGTGTCGTCGCTCTCGCTCGGCGACGTCGAGCTGACCGGCATGCCGGGCGAGCTGTACAGCGAGCTGTGGCTGGCCAAGGAGGACGGCACGTCCTTCGTCGAGCGCCCCGAGGGTGGCGATCTTCCCGACGCCGAGCCCGAGCCCGCCTACTCCGGCCTGGTGCGCGAAGCACCGGTGCGCGTGGTGCTGAACAACGCCGGCGACGCGCTCGGCTACATCATCCCGGCGCCCCAGTGGGACGTCGACGAGCCGTTCGCCTACGACCCGGAGGGCCAGTACGGTGAGCAGAACTCGATAGGGCCGGGGATGGCGCCGGCGTTGGTCGAGGCGTTGCGCGCGTTGGCGGCGCTGACGCCGCCCGCAGCGCTCGGTCAGCCCCTCAGCGCCACCGATCGAGCGCCGTGAACTTGGTCCTCATGCTGCAGATCAGGTGCGCCACGACTCTCGCACGCGAGCGAGCACTTCTTCTGCATAGGCGCGATCGATGCGCCGCATGCGGCGCGTGTTGAGGGCACGCTCGGCCCGCTCGATGAGCGCGAGCACACCTTCATCGACGTCGAGCTCGAGCATCATGCGGCGCCGGCTCGCGCGCGCGACCGCGTAGGTGCCCAGAAGCACACCGACCACGGCGACGACCACGCGATAGCCGTCGATGCCGGCGAGAAACAGCGTGGCGGCGAGGCCCGCGGCGAGCGGCGCGCTGCCGAGCGTGACGTACAAATACAGCCGGCTGCGGCGCCGCAGCACGTCCAAGATGTCGTCGACGTCGAGCTGATCGGCGGTGCGGCCACGCCGCGCGGTCACGGCGCGGCCCGTCCCTGCGGGCTGCGTCGGCTCCCGCGTCACGAGCGCGTCCTGGTCGCCGGGCTTTGCGGCACCGCCCATCCGGCTACGGTAGCAGCCATGCCGCCAATCCTGTCGGCGCGGCGGAGGCCGGAACGCCGGTGCGGTCTCGCAGGGCGCGGAGGCGGACCCGCGCTAGACTGCGCGCCATGAGAACGCGCCGCCGGCAATCGCCGCTTTCGTCGTGGGCGCTGTTCGGCGCCTGCCTGGCCACTGCCGCGAGCGCCGCCGAGCCTTCGGATCCCGAGATCGCGCAGGTGGCTCCAACGGCGCCGCCCGAAGCGCAGGTCGCCATCGAGGACGAGGCCGGCGCCATGGAGGCGGCGCTCACCGCCCACAAGGACGAGCTGTCGACGGGCGACCTGGCCGACCTCAAGCGCCGCGGCTCGATCCGCGTGCTCGTGCGCAACAACGCCACCAGCTTCTTCCTCTACAAGGGCGTCCAGCAGGGCTTCGACTTCGAGGTCATCAAGGCCTTCGCCGCCAAGCACAAGCTGCGCGTCGACACCGTGGTGCCCGAGCAGGCGAGCGACCTCATCCCGTGGCTGCTCGAGGGTCGCGCCGACGTCATCGCGGCCGGCATGAGCGTGACACCGGAGCGCAGCGCGCGCGTCGCGTTCTCCAAGCCCTACCTCGCCGTCGACGAGGTGCTGGTGCAGCCCGCCGGGCAGCCGCCGGTGCGCACCGTCGCCGAGCTGGCCGGGCGGAGCGTCCACGTGCGCCGCTCGTCGTCGTACCGCGCACGGCTCGAGCCGCTGGCGGCGCAGCATGGGTTCACGCTGGTCGACGCCCCCGAGGACGTGGAGACCGAGGAGCTGATCGCGCAGGTGGCGAGCGGCGCCATCCCGCTCACCGTCGCCGACAGCACCATCGCCGCCGTCGAGCTGGCCGCCACCAAGGGCGCCGTCGCCACGCTGGTGCTCGAGCGCGCCGTGCCGGTCGCCTGCGCGACACGGCCGAGCAACCCCGAGCTGCGCGCCGCGCTCGATGCCTTCGTTCGCTCGAACCCGGGCACCATCGCGCGCCTGCACCGGAAGTACTTCGCGCGCCCCAGCAAGAACGCGCCCGCGCAGCACGACGTGCGCGCCACCGGCGCCATCTCCAAGTGGGATCCGCTCATCAAGAAGTACGCGGCGCGCTACGGCATCGACTGGCGCCTGATGGCCGCGCAGGCCTACCAGGAGAGCTTCTTCGACGAGCACGCCGAGAGCTGGTGCGGCGCGCTCGGCTTGTTCCAGGTGATGCCCAAGACCGGGCGCGCGCTCGGCTTTCACGACGTGCGGCCCCCCGAGAAGAACGTGCACGCCGGCATCAAGTACATGGCGCAGCTCATCGCCGGCTTCGAGCCGGAGCTGCCCTTCAAGCACCGCGTGCGCTTCGCGCTCGCCTCCTACAACGCCGGCCCGCACCACGTCGCCGACGCGCGCGCGCTCGCGAAGGAGATGGGCCTCGACCCGAACAAGTGGTTCGGCAACGTCGAGAAGGCGATGCTGCGCCTCGAGGATCCCAAGGTCGCGCGCCGCATGCCGCACGGCTATTGCCGCGGCAGCGAGCCGGTCAAGTACGTGAGCGACATCCAGTCGCGCTACGACAACTGGGCCTCGGTGTTCCCGCTCCCACAATGACGGCGCAGTGACCTCGCCGCTCGGCGATTGAGCGAGGCGCCTGGGCCGGCTACCGTGGGCGACCATGAAGCTCGATCCCCGGAGCGCGGGCACCCTACCCCCGACGCGTGGCGCGCAGGCGATCGGCGCGACCGCGACCGCGCGCGTGCTGTCGCGCAGGAAGCTGCGTTACAGCGACGGCGCCGACGCCGCGCGCGACCGACCCGCGCACGTGCGCTCGGGCTCGGGCTGCGCCTTCGTCGACGTGCCGGGCGTCGGCCGGCGCCTGGCGGTGGTGCAGGACGACGCGCGCTTCATCGCGCTCGTCGACGTGAAGGGCCAGCGCGTCGACGCGCTCGACCTGCCACCGGGCAAGGGCGGCGTGCGCCAGTTCGACAAGCAGCGCGGCAACAAGATGGACAAGCTCGATCTGGAGGCGGTGTGCGCGCTCACCGTCGACGGCGCGCCCGCGCTGCTCGCCATCGGCTCCGGCTCGGCGGCGCCGCGCGAGGTGCTGGTGCTGACGCGCTTCACCAAGGACGGCCCCATCCTCGAGGAGCTGCCTGCCCACGCGCTGTTCTCCCGCCTGCGCACGACGCGCGCCTTCGCCGGCAGCGAGCTGAACGTCGAAGGCATGGCCATCGTCGACGAGGCGCACGGCGGCGCGCCGGGCGGCACGCTGCGGCTGTTCAACCGCGGCAACGGCGCTGCCGATGCGACCGGCCCCGCCGTCGACGCCACCTGCGACCTGCCACTGGCGGCGCTACTCGACCACCTGCGCGAGCCGCTCGCGCACACGGCGCCCGCCCCCAAGAACGTCGTGGCCCATCAGCTCGGCGAGGTCGACGGCACGCGCCTGACCTTCACCGACGCCACCGCCTCGCCGCTCGGGCTCGTCTTCCTCGCTGCGGCCGAGGCGAGCCCCAACGCCATCGACGACGGTGAGGTCAAGGGCACCGCCGTCGGCCTGCTCCGGCCCGACGGCAGCCGCGTGCTGGTGCCCATCCTCGACGAGCGCGGCCGGCCGCTCACCGACAAGGTCGAGGGCATCGCGCTCGATGAGACGCAGCCGGGCAAGGCCTACGTCGTCGTCGACCGCGACGACCCGGCTGCACCCGCCGAGCTGCTGGTGATCGCGCTGCCGCCGCTCTCGTGAGCGCGCAGGCCCGCTCCAGG
Source organism: Deltaproteobacteria bacterium (assembly GCA_016177705.1). Lineage (GTDB taxonomy): Bacteria > Myxococcota > UBA727 > UBA727 > VGSZ01 > JACOUT01. The sequence goes on along the minus strand of JACOUT010000005.1, from coordinate 6,651 downwards.
CGCCGCGGTCCAGGCACCGCGCTACAAGCAGACCGTAATGGTGTCGTCCGGATTTCCCGACGAGCGCGGCACCTCGACGCACTCCTGGCGCGCCAGGCAGTCGTCGGTGTCCGAGCAGGGCATGACACAGCTCGCCTGGTCGCTTACCGGCTCGCACACCAGGTCGTTCTTGCAGCCACCGCCCTCGTCGCACGGATAGCCCGAGCACACGCCGTTCAGGCAGGTGCCCGGATCGTCGCACTCCTCGTCGTCGAAGCACTCCTCGCCCATGTCCTGGCCGCCCGGCACGCGCACCTCGCCGACCGGGCACGCGAGCGCCAGCGCGCCGAGCGTCGCCAGCGCGGCCGTCGCCAGCAGAGAACTTGCCGGTGCCGCTCGTCGGCTGGTCATGATTTCACTCCTTGGCCCACGGCTCGCGCTTGATCCAGTGGACCTCGTCGTCGACGACGGCGAACCCCTCGGCCTCGTACAGCTCGGCGGCGCTGGCGCGACGTCGATCGGCCAGCACCTCGAGGTCGGCGAAGCCCATCTTGGCCAGCTCCACCAGGCCGGCGCGCACCAGCGGTCGCGACATGCCCTTGCCGCGCACCTGCTTGGTGAGGCCGACCTGCTCGACGACGCCAATGGTGCTTGCGCCGTCCGGCTTGCGCTCGCTGCGCTTGGCGTGCTCGCTGCCGGCGATGATGCAGATGCCGACGTCCCTGCTGCCCACCTTGAGGTAGAGCACGCGGCAATCCGGGCGCCGCAGCCACGCGGTGACCAGGCCGGCGTCCTGCTCGGCGTCGTCGCCGAACACCTCGAGCAGCGAGGCGAGGCAGCGCTCGACGTCGCGCTCGGTGTCGACGGCGACCACGGCGCCGTCCGGGATCTCGAGTGGGTCGAGGCCCTTCGACTTCCGGCGCATGCGCGCCTCGCGATAGCGCTCGGTGAAGCCCTCCGACGTCAGCAGCTCGGCTGCACCGGTCACGCTCGCGCGCGAGGTCACGAGCAGGCGGCGCTCACGCGGCGCCGCCTGGAGCAGCGCGCGCCCGATGCCCTGCCGACGCCACGCGGCGTTGACCGCGCACAGCACCTCGGTGCGCACGGTGCCGATGAAGCCGACCTCGAGCGCGCCGACGATGGCGCCGTTGCCCGCAATGACCACGCGCCAGTGCGCGCCGCCCTCGTGCGCCGGGTGCTTGAGGCGCGCGTCGATCTCCGCGGTGGTGCGGGTGGGCACGCTGCCGTCGAAGGAGCACACGCCGGCCCACAGCTTTTGCACGCCGGGGCGATCCTGCGCGGGCTCGAAGGCCCGAATGGTCCACTGCCGCTTGTTCACGCCCGAACGCTACCATCGGCCGGTGCCGGCGCGCAGGAACCCGACCAGACCGCCCCGCCCCGGCGACGTGGTGCTGACCGGCTGGGTGGTGTTGGCCATCGCGCTGCTCACCCTCAACGACCACGTGCTCAAGGCTGCTTGGCCCGGCGTCGTCACCGGCAAGCTGTCGGACCTGGCCGGGCTCGCCTTCTTCCCGGTGCTGCTCGCCGCCGGCTGGGAGCTGGTGACGCGCGCGCTGATCGGGAGGCGCGGCGCGGTCGCGTTCGTCGTCGCCACCGGGCTCGTGTTCGCCGCCACCAAGACGCTGCCGGCCGCCGCGCTCGCCTGGGGGTACGCGCTCGGCCTGTTGCAGTGGCCGGTGCGCGCGCTCCTGCACGGCGGGGCGGCGCTCGCGCCCGCGCACGTCGTGGTCGACCCGACCGATCTGTTGGCGCTGCCCGCGCTGCTGGCGCCGCTGCTGTTGCTGCGCGCACGGGCGTCCCTTCCCGCGCCCGCGGCGCCGACGTAGAGCGCGCCGGTGGCCGAGACGAACGACGACAAGTACCCGCGCCCGTTGGTGGCCGTCGACGTCGCCGCCTTCACCGTGCTCGACGCCGATCTCAAGGTGCTGTTGATCCAGCGCGGCCTGCCACCGCGCGCGCTCGCGTTGCCCGGCGGCTTCGTGCGCTGCGGCGACGTCGCGCGCGATCAGGGCGAGGACCTCGAGCAGGCGGCACGCCGCGAGCTTTTGGACGAGACCCGCCTGCCGCTGCCGCAACAGGGGACGGGCGCGTTGCCGCTCGTGCAGGTGGGCGTGTTCGGCGCACCCGATCGAGACCCGCGCGCGCGCGTCATCGCGGTCGCCTATCTCGCGGTGGTGCCGCCCGAGCTGGCGGCGTTCGTGCGCGCCGGCTCCGATGCAGCCGCGGTCGCCTGGTATCGCGTCGCAGAGCTGCGCGAGGTGCCGCTCGCCTTCGATCACGCCGAGATCGCGCGCTGCGCGCTCGACCGCCTGCGCCGCGACGTCGACGTGACCCCGCTGGCGCGCGCGCTGGTCCCGGCCGCCTTCAGCGTCGCCGAGCTGCGCGCCGCGGTCGACGCCGTGCGCGGCCGCGCCGCGGACCCCGGCAATTTCCGGCGCCGTTTCCGCCACTTGCTCGACGACGGGGTGGTGCGCCCCGCGCCCGGGCGGCGCGTGACGGGGCGGCGGCAGGCCGCCGTCTTCGCCTTCGCCGACGAGCCCATCGGACGTTGAGCCGACGTCGCGTGCGCGTGTCGCGTCCGATCGCGACGCGAGGGACGAGCGCCCGATCGCCAGGCGACGCGCAGTGCTGTGGAGTGCGCGCTCGAGGACGAAGAGGTCACCATGCCGCGCACCCGCACCATCCCTATCGCAGGAACCGCACACGCCACGTTGCTCGCGGCCTACGCGTTCGCGGCCGCGTGCACGCCGCCGGGCGCGGTGCCGCCGCCGACGCGCGACGTGCCCGACGACCTCGGCGCCGCCCCGCCCGGCGTGGTCGGCGTGACGCCGAACGCCGCCGTGTGCGGCGCCGACCTCGCCGCCACCACCTTCCGCTTCGGGCTGTGCACCTGCGAGGACCTGGCGTTCTCGACGGTGCTGCGCGTCGACGCCTTCCGCGTCGATCCCTCGCAGCCGGTAGAGGGCGGCAGCGCCGGCACCAACGGCAGCTTCACGTCGACGGGCGACAGTGCCATCGCCGGCTCGCTCGCGGTGGGCGGCAGCGCCTTGCCCATCGGCAATCACGAGATCGGCGGTGAGCTGTACACCCAGGGCGACGTCACCTCGGCGGGTGACATCGACGTCGGCGCCGATGCCTGGGTCGGCGGCGACCTGCGCGGCTTCGTCACCGACGTGGTCGGCACGTTGCACATCCCCGCCTCGTCGTCGGTGGGCCTCGGCACCACCGCGGCGACCGTGGTCAACACGCCGGTCACGGTGGACCTGCCCTGCCCGTGCGATCCCGGCGATCGGCTCGACGTCAACGGCTTCATCGCCGACGCGGAGCAGCACAACGACAACGACGCCATCGGCCTGACGCGCGACGCGCTCATCGGCCTCTTGCAGCCGAAGGAGCTGACGCTGCCTCCCGGTCGCTACTACGTCGACCGCATCAGCGCGGTCGCGCCCCTGTGGCTGACGGTGACCGGGCCGACCGCGCTCTATGTCGGCGGCGACCTCGAGAGCGTCAGCGTCTTCGAGATCGACGTGCAGGGCGGTGGTGAGCTGGACGTGTTCGTCGGCGGCAGCCTGCTCGTATCCGGTGACTTCGAGATGGGCGTGGAGGGCGGGCCGCCCGCCAAGGTGCGCACCTACGTCGCGGGCGCCGAGGACATCCTGCTCGCGGGCGATCTCGACTTTCAAGGCAACCTGTGGGCGCCGAACGCGCGCCTGATCGCCGCCGGCCCCCTCGACGTCGAAGGCGCGCTCTTGGTGCGCGAGCTGGTCGAGGCCGGCGTGGTTCACGTCGGTTGGGACGAGAGCGTGCAAGATGGCGCCGGCTCCTGCGACGAGACCGGCATGCCGGTCGACGACGGCGAGCCCGCGGGCGATCCGAGCGGCGGCGGCGGCGATGATCCGGGCAGCGACCCGGGCGGCGACGACGGTGAGCCGCCGGCCCCCGGCTGCGGGAGCTGCGAGGACTGCGGCAACCAGGCCTGCGTCGACGGCGCATGCGGCGCGTGCGCGTCGTCGCTCGACTGCTGCGCCCCGCTGGTGTGCGCAGACGGCACCTGCGTGCCGCTCAGCGGGTGAGCGGGGACGCCTGCGTGATCAGTAGCCGCCGTAGAGGCTGCCCTGCGGCGCGCCGGCGCGCAGCAGCTCGAGCATCGCCTCAGCGAGCGCCACCTCGGGCGCCAGCGCCGGGTCGTCGATGGCGCCGGCGTCCTCCGCGACGCGCGCAGCGACCACCTCCATGCCGGCGATGGCAGCGTCGGCCTCGCCGTCCTGGTAGCGCTGCGCGGCCTCGCGCATGCCGGTGACCAGGAGCGCCAGCGCCACGGTCTTGGCCACCGACGGCTGCTGGTACGCGTGTCCGCGCTCGTCGACGGTGCCGTCGTGCTCGACGTGGATGCCCTGCTCCACCTCCGCGGGCTCCCCCGGGACCGTGTAGCGGAGCGTGCCGGCGGCCGAGAAGCCGGGCGCGAGCCCCTGCAGCTCGACCAGCAGCGCGCCGCGTCGCTTTGACAGGAAGACGCTCTCCACGCGCAGGCCGGCGCTGCCGTCGTCGCTGCTGCCGGGGAAGCCGTAGGCGCCGCTGACCGTCGCCGCTCCGTCCGGCGTGAGCGCCAGCTCGAGCTCGTTGGCGATGGGCGACAGCAAGAACGGCCAGGAGTCGTCGAGCACGCGCGGTACGTCCTCGGGCTCGATGACGCCGAACGCGTTGCCGCCGCGGAAGTTGGCCATGGCCGCGAACACCTCCTGGCCGACGCCTACGCCCATGCCGAACACGGTCAGCCCCACGCCGCGCGCGGCCCCGGCTGCCACGATGTCCTCGAAGTCGCTTGGCTGCGTTGCGCCGACGTTTGGTTGCGTGTCGGTGAACAGCAGCACTCGCACGTCCCCGTCGCCGTCGTCGTCGTTGGGCGCTGTCTGATAGGCAAGGCGCAGGCCGGCCTCCATGTTGGTCGAGCCGTCGGTGGTGAGCGCGTCGATGGTCGACAAGATGCGCGCGCGCTCGGTGGCGCTGGTGAGGGGCAACACCGTGGTGGTGGTGGTGCCATAGGTGACGATGGCGACGCGGTCTTGATCGCGCAGGCGATCGGCGATTCGGCGGAGCAGCACCCTGCTCATCTCGCCGGGCGTGGTGTCGGCCTGTTCGAAGCCCATCGACGACGAGACGTCGACCGTCAGCACCAGCGTCATCGGCGGCGGCTGCCACGCGCCGGCGTCGATGGCGGACGACATGCCGATCTGCACGAAGCCGCGCGCCGCGCCGTCGTGCTTTGGCGCGACGCCGCCCGCTGCCCGCAAGCACAGGGCCTGCGCGCACGTCGCCCCTGCCAACGGCAGGTCGTGCTCGGAGAACATCCCCTCGACGACGAACGCCTCCGGCGGCGGCACCTGGCCGTGCGCGATCAGGTCGCGCGCGAGCCTCATGTCTTGCACGCCTCCGGGCGTGGCCCCGGCCTGGGGTATGGGGGTGAGGCCCGCGACGCTGCACGCGGCGACGATGCAGGTGGCGGCGGCTACGACGAGCAGCAGGAGCGTGCGTGGCATGGTGCGACCTCCGCGGCGCAGCGAAGCACCGCGCGTGCCACCGACGCCCGACTGCCCGCGCCGCGTCCGCACCGGCCGCGGGCGCTGCATGGCGACCCCGCTCGCCTCAACTTCCTGACACGGCTGGCGGCGGCGGCGCTGTGCCTTGGCGGTCTTCGGACGTCGACGCGCCATCGAGCAAGGCCTGTGGAGCGCGGTGTGCGGCGTGCGCACCTGCTAGCCTGAACGAGTGGGCTCGCGTGTGCGCCTGACGGCGCTGGTGGTGACGCTGCTGGTCGTGGTCACGGCCTGCCGCTTGGTCGGCATGGCCGCGTTGGCGTGCACCGCCGACGACGAGTGCCCACCGGGCGCCAACTGCTACGCGGGCGTCTGCGCCGCCGAAGCATCCCCGAGCGAAGGCGAAGGCGAGGGAGAGGGAGAGGGCGAAGGAGAAGGAGAAGGAGAAGGCGAAGGAGAAGGCGAAGGAGAAGGCGAAGGAGAAGGCGAAGGAGAAGGAGAAGGAGAAGGAGAAGGAGAGGGAGAAGGAGAAGGAGAAGGTGAGGGCGAGGGCGAGGGCGATCCCGCCACCTTCCCGTTCACTCCGCTCGGCCTCGATCCCGACGCGCTCGCTCCCGGCGGCGCGCTCTCGGTCGTGTGCAGCACCGGCATCGACACCGACGCGCCCACGCTCGACGGCTGCCTCGTGGGCATCAGCGCATCCGCGCTGCAGCGCGGCCCCGACGGCGCGCTCGTGCTGGCGCTCGACTCGCTCGACATCGCTGCAGGCGCGACGCTGCAGTTCACCGGTAGCGCGGCCGTGGTGATCGCGGTCTTCGGCGACGCGCGTCTCGACGGCATGCTCGACGCGAGCGCGCGACGCGCGCGCGCCGGCGCCGGCGCGCGCAGCGCCGGTGAGTGCGGCGCCGGCGCCGGCGGCGTGGGCCTCGAAGGTGCCGACGGCGGCGGCCAGATCGAGTCGGGCGGAGGAGGGGGAGGAGCCCACGGCCTCGACGGCGGGGTAGGCGGCATCGCGCCGGACACGGGCGGCGCGGGCGGCGGCGCGGGCCTCGCGGCCGGCGTCGTCGACGGCTCCCGCCGGGGCGGCTGTCCCGGCGGCGACGGCGCCGCCGACCCT
>JACOUT010000002.1 GCA_016177705.1 Deltaproteobacteria bacterium | reverse complement strand
CGCCGGCCGAGCCGCCGCCGGCCGAGCCGCCGCCTACTGTCCAGCCGCCGGCCGAGCCGCCCACCGCTGCTCCGCCGCCCGCCGAGCCGCCGCCCGGCGCCGCGGCGGCACCGCCACCTGCGCCGGTCGTCAAGAAGCCGGCGCCGAAGAAGCCCGCCACCAAGCCGCCCGCGGCAAAGAAGCCCGCCGTCAAGCCGCCGCCCAAGCCGGACGACAAGCCGCCGCCGAAAAAGGATACGCTCGTCGACCCCTTCGGCTGAGCCACCACCATGTCGCTGTTGCTCGTGCTCCTGCTCGCTACCGCCGCTGGCGACGACGCGGCCACCGCCGAGGCCCGCGCCCTCTACGCCAAGGGCAAGGAGGCGTTCGAGGCCGGGCGCACGCCCGAGGCGCTCGCCAACTTCGAGGGTGCCTACGCGCGAAAGCCCTTGCCGGGCTTCCTGTTCAACATCGCGCTCTGCCACCGCGCGCTGAAAGACCACGGCAAGGCGGTATCCGCGCTCGAGCGCTACCTGCGCGCCATGCCAAACGCGCCGAACCGCGCTGAGGCGGAGAACCTGCTCGACGAGGAGCGCGCGCTGGCCGCGGCGCCACCGCCGCCGCCTGCCGTGCCGACGTCGCCGCCGCCGACCCCGCCGAGCACCGCGCCGCCGCCGGTGGCGCCGCCGCCGGTGACGCCGCCGTCGGTGACGCCGCCGCCGGTGACGCCGCCCGCCGCCCCACCTCCGTCAGCGGTGGCGCCGCTCGCGCCGGCCGTTCCTCCGCCCACGGCCAAGCCGCCGCCCGCGCCGGCGCCCAAGCCAGAGGAGCCGGAGCCGATCCACGGCATGGACACGATGCCGGTGGCCGCGATCCAGACGGCCGCGGGCTTGGGCGCGTGCGTCGGCGGCTGCTGCGTCTCCTTGCCGTTCGCCTGCCTTGCAGGCCTGGTCCCGGTGGCCGGCCCGTTCATCTCGGCGTTCGTCTCGGCACTCATCATCGGCCCGGCCATCGCCATCGCCGAGGTGTGGGCGGGCGATGGTCTCGGCAAGACGCGCTCGGCGCTCTTGATCCCGGCCGCAGCCGCGGTCGGTGTGCTCGCCCTCAGCGGGCTGGCGGTCGCGACCGTCAGGACGGTCGCGCCTCCGACGCTGCAGAACGGCAACCTCTCGATGCCCCAATGGGCGGTGTGGCTCTCGGGCGTTGCAGGGTGCTGCGGGGCGACGACGGCGGTGGTCGCGCCTGTCGTGCTCTATCACCTGATGTCCGTCGAGAAGCAGCCGGGCGATCGGGGCGGCGGCTTCCCCGGCATCGTCGAGCCCGCCGATCCGACCGGCGCGCGCGACCAGGGGCGCGCCGCAGCGTCGGACGCGCCGCGCACCGCGCCGTCAGATGCCGCAGGCTCTGCGCTCGCCATGCGGTATTGACCGTCGGCTGCTTCTTCCTATGGTCGCCGCGTCTTCGGCACATCGTCGCCGACCAAGGAGATCATCATGGCGAAGCGCATCGCGATCAACGGTTTCGGACGCATCGGCCGCGTGTTTTTCCGCATCCTCAAGGAGCGCGCCAAGAAGGGCCTGCACGACCTCGAGGTGGTGGCGATCAACGACCTGACCGACGCGCCCACGCTCGCCCACCTGCTCAAGTACGACTCGGTGCACCGCCGCTTCGACGGTGAGGTCAAGGTCGAGAAGGACGCCATCGTCGTCGACGGCAAGCCCATCAAGATCTACGCCGAGAAGGACCCGAGCAAGCTGCCGTGGAAGACCCACGAGGTCGACGTGGTGTTCGAGTCGTCCGGCGTGTTCACCTCCAACGACGACCTGCACAAGCACATCGCCGGCGGCGCCAAGAAGGTGCTGCTGTCGGCGCCGTACAAGGGCGCGCCGCCCGACGCCACCATCTGCTACGGCCTCAATCACCACCTGTTCAAGCCCGAGATGAAGACGGTGTCGACGGCGTCGTGCACCACCAACTGCCTGGCGCCGGTCGCCAAGGTGCTGCTCGACAACTTCGGCATCGAGCAGGCCTTCGTCACCACCATCCACAGCTACACCAACGACCAGCGCATCCTCGACCTGCCTCACAAGGACCTGCGGCGTGCGCGCGCGGCCGCGCTCAACATGATCCCGACGTCGACGGGCGCGGCCCAGGCGGTCGCGCTCGTGCTGCCCGAGCTGAAAGGCAAGTTCGACGGCTGCTCGGTACGCGTGCCCACGCCCGACGTGTCGCTCATCGACCTGACGGCCACGCTCTCGAAGAAGACCTCCGCCGAGGAGATCAACGCCAAGCTCAAGGAGGCGGCCAACGGCCCGCTCAAGGGCGTGATGGGCTACACCGACGAGGAGCTGGTCAGCATGGACTTCATGGGCACGCTCGAGTCGAGCTACGTCGACGGCCCGTCCACCTCGGTGCTGAACGGCAGCTTCGTCAAGATCCTGGCCTGGTACGACAACGAGTGGGGCTTCACCAACCGCGCCATGGACATCATGCAGATGATGGCCAAGGCCTGTTGAGCTGCCGCTCGCGGGAGTGACGACGAGCGCCGCGGAGCGCTGAGACGAGGAAGAAGAGAAGAACATGGGGCTTGTCGTCGCTCCTTCGTGTCGAGGTCGCTGCTCTCGCGAGAGCAGGCGGCGGTGCCTTGTTGCGACGACGGCGTGCGAAGTCGGCGGGTGCGTGCCAACGACGACGCCCCTGCCAGCCACGACCGCCCCCACCCTGCATCCCTCCCCTGCGGGGAGGGTCGTGCCGGGCTCGGCGCTGCGACACGCATCGCCATCGTCGTCAAGGCCGCTCATCTCTGCACGGCCCTCCCCGCAGGGGAGGGGCAGGGGTGGGGGCGGTGTCAACGGCACGGTCCTCGGCTCTCGCGAGAGCAGCGATCGCCACACCAAGGCAATACGACAAGCCCCAATTCCCTCCCCTCCTGGAGCATCATCATGGCCATCCGCTGGATCGACGACGGCAGCATCAACTTCCACGGCAAGCGCGTGTTCGTGCGCGTCGACTTCAACGTACCGCTGGAAGACGGCAAGGTCTCCGACGACGAGCGCGTGCGCGCCGCGCTGCCCACCATCAAGCTGTTGATGGACAAGGGCGCCAAGCTGGTGCTGGCCTCGCACCTCGGCCGCCCCAAGGGGCGAGACCCGAAGCAGTCGCTCTTGCCGGTCGCGGGGTGCCTGCAACAGCACCTCGGGCGCGACGTCATCTTCGCCGACGACTGCATCGGCGACGGCGTCAAGAAGATGGCGGGCGACTTGAACCCCGGCCAGGTGATGCTGCTCGAGAACCTGCGCTTCCATCCGGGCGAGGAGAAGAACGACGAGGGCTTCGCCAAGCAGCTCGCCGCCATCGCCGACGTCTACGTCAACGACGCCTTCGGCGCCGCGCACCGCGCGCACGCCTCCACCGCGGGCATGGTGCCCTTCGTCAAGGAGAGCGCGGGTGGACTGTTGCTGCGCCGTGAGGCCGAGGTGCTGTATGGCCTGTTGCGCGCGCCCAAGAAGCCCTTCGTCGCCGTCGTCGGTGGCGCCAAGGTGAGCGACAAGCTCTCGGTGCTGGCCAAGCTCGTCTCCAAGGTCGATCGCATCGCCATCGGCGGTGCCATGGCCTACACCTTCCTGCAAGCGCAGGGGCACGTCGTCGGCAAGTCGAAGGTCGAGCCCGAGCGCATCGAGAACGCGAAGGCCATCCTCGACAACGCCAAGAAGAACGGTGTCGAGGTCATCCTGCCCGTCGATCACGTGGTCGCCGCCACCTTCGCCGAGACCGCCGAAGCAAAAGTGGTCGAGGCCATCCCGGGCGACCAGATGGCGCTCGACATCGGGCCGAAGACGCGCGCCACCATCGAGGCGGCGCTGGTCGGCGCCGGCACGGTGTTCTGGAACGGCCCCATGGGCGTGTTCGAGTGGGAGCGCTTCGCCGCCGGCACCATGGCGGTGTGCCGCGCGGTGGCCTCGTGCGGCGCCTTCACCGTGGTCGGCGGCGGCGACTCGGTCGCAGCGCTCAACCAAAGCGGCCTCGGCGGCAAGATCTCGCACGTGTCGACGGGCGGCGGCGCTTCGCTCGAGCTGCTCGAGGGCCAGCACCTTCCTGGCCTGGTGGCGCTCGGTTGGCCCTATTGAGCCCGCCCGTCGACGCGGCGGTCACTTCTTGAGGAACGTCGTCAGCACACTCTCGTCGACCTTGTCGGGCCCCTTGGTGGACACCACCAGCGTGCGGCCGGCGCCGACGCTGACCTTGACCTGCTCGCCGAGCGCGAGCGCGGCCTTCAGGTCGGGGCGGAGCTTGAGCGCCTTGAAGTACGCATCCGAGAACGCCTTGACCTCGAGCGTCTTGTCGGCCGGCTTGCAGCGCTCATCGACGTAGTACCCGCCGTTGAACGTGAAGGCGCGGCCGAGCGCGGACAGCACGGTGGTGGCGACGCGCTTGCCGTCCACCGTCGTCGAGGTCTTGAGCGCGCCGAGCTCCTTGGCGGCGCTGACCGCGCTCTCGCCCTCGGCGTTCTTGAAGCGCTCGCGCGCGTCCTTCTTGGCCTTCTCGATGTCGGCCGGCTTGGGGGGCGCTGCGGGCGGCGGCGAAGCGCCGGTCGCAGGAGCGCTGCCGCCGCGGCCGCCCTTCTTGTCCGCACCTCCGAAGATCCCGTCGAAGATGCCGAAGCCGTCGCGGCTCTCAGCCGGCGCCTCGGCGCGCGGCGATGCGGGCGAGGCGTCGGGGCGCACCAGGTCGCCCCGGATCTCGTCGTCCTCGAAGTCGATCATCGTGCGGCGCGTTACCGGCGGCGGCGCGTCCATGCCCGGCTCGAGCACCAGGTAGCTCGTGTAGGGGGTGACGATGCCGAAGCGGGTGGCGAGCTGCGTCACCTCTGCGACCAGGCCGGGGCTCTCGCCCTTGACGCGGATCTCGTCGAGCAACATGCCCACCTGCCGCTGCGCCCAGATGCGCGGGATGAAGGCGTGCTCGGTCGAGTTGCCGAGGAACGTCGCGTCGAGCTCGAAGGCGCGCGTGCCCTTGGGCGTGGTGCCGGCGAGCTTGATGCGCGCCTTGCCGGGGTTGCGGTAACGGCCGACCACCACGAGCTGCTGGCCCTTGAACAGGTCGCCGAGCGCGCGCGGGTGCGCGCCGTACGTCGTGACGCCGCTGATGTCGAGCTTGAGGTCGGCGAGCACCGGGTGCGAGATCTTCTCGTAGAAGGCCGCCACCTCGGGCTCGAGCGCCGCGCTGCCCTTCAGGTAGAGCGCGCTGCCGCCGTTGGCCGAGCTCATCTTGTCGAGCAGCACCGCGTTCAAGTCCTCGCCGACGCCGAGCACGAACAGGCGCGCGGACCTGGCGCCGCGCTCCTTGTCGGCCAGCGCCAACAGGTGCTGCACGTCGGTGTCGCCGACGGTGGGGCGGCCGTCGGTCATGAACACCATCATCAGCGGCGCCTTGTCGGAGCCGCTCGCGGTCGAGAAGCCGAGGCGCAGCGCCTCGTCGATGTTGGTGCCGCCGAGCGGCTCGAGCTTCCTCACGTGCGCGCGCGCCGCCTCGATGTTGGCCTTGCTCGCCGACACCATCTTGTCCTTCCAGGCCTCGGCGTAGCCGCCGAAGGTGACGATGGAGAACAGGTCGTCTTCGCCGAGCTTGCTCAGGCACTGATCGAGCGCGCGCTTGGTCGCCTCCATCTTCTCGCCCTCCATCGAGCCCGAGGTGTCGACCACGAAGGCGACGCGCTTGCCGATGATCTCGTTGTCGCGGAAGCCGTCCTTGGGGCTCGCCAGCAGCATGAAGTAGCCGGGCTCGTCGCCCTCTTGATACGAGAGCACCGAGACGCCGACGTCCTCGTCGTTGACCTGCCAGTAGAGCGACAAGTCATCGGCGAGCGAGAAGGCGTTCTTCTCGATGGACGCGACCGCGCCCTTGCCGCGCACGTTGGTCGCCATCTTGTGGGTCGGCGAGTAGAAGTTCTTGATGGCGGCGCGGCTCTCGATGCGCACCGTCAAGGTGAAGTCCTGCAGCGTCTGCGTGGCGCGCTGGTCGGTCTTCATCGGGTAGACGTAGCGCGCCAGGCCGCCCTCGTAGTCGACCACGTGCGAGTACTTGAGCTCGATCTTCTGCTTGCCGCGCGGCGGGATCGGGAAGACGCGCGCCTCGAACATCTCGGCGTCGACGTACTCGATCAGGCCAGGGTCGCGCGCGCGCCGCACGATGCTCTCGTAGATGGCGCGCGCCCGAGCACGCTCCATCACCTTGCCGGTCTCGCGCTTGCCGTTCATCCACAGCGCGAACTCGTCGATGGCCGCGCCCTTGGGCAAGGGGAACAGGTAGGTCGCCTCGAGCTGGCGGTCGGTGTTGTTCTGGAACTCCTGCGTCACCGTGGTGACCGCGCCGCGCTCCACCACCTTGGCCTCGACGCGGTGTGACACGAGCTGCAAGGGCCCGACGGAGGGGTCGGTCGGCACCAGCAGGCCGATGGCCGCGGCGCGTTCGGACGCGGCGAGGGCGAGCAGGCTGGTGAGCAGGACGGGGAGCAGTCTGCCGGAGAACGCGCGACGCATGGGGACACCTCGGGGCCTTGGAACGGGCGAAGGCTAGTGCAGATCTGCCGGCGCCGGCGATCGAGCCCACACGCGAGTCCCGCAAGGCCCAGTGTGGCCACGTGGCCGCGCTCACGTCGACCGCGCCTGGGCCACACGAGCGCCACCCGTGCTCGGCCCGCGCAAGGCTTGGCGCGTCCCCGGCACGCGTGCTGCACATCGGTCTGCGCGTCGCAGGAGGCGCAGGAGAAGAGCCCATGATCCCCGTCACCCGCCGCGCCGTCGCTTCGACCACCGTTCTCGTGCTGCTCTGCTTCGCGTCCGGCGCCGCGCGCGCGGAGGAGGCGCGCGCGGCGCCCGCCACTTCAGAAGTGGGGGCATCGCCGCTCGCGGTCGAGGAGGCCGTGGTCGCACCGTACCCGGCGCCGGAAACCGTGCTCGCCTCGATGGACATGAGCGTGTTTGCGCCACTCGCGGGCGCCGTGGGCGCGACTGCCGGTCTTGGCTTGGGCGTGGTTGGCGGCGTCGGCACCGCGTTCGGCTTGCTGGTGGTGCAATCGTGGATGTTGGACGCCTCGGCGAGCGGCTGGACCCTCGGGGTCGTGTCGCTTGCGCAGCTCGCGACGCCGGTGCTGCTCGTCGCCATGCCGTTGTTGGGCGCTGCGCTCGGTGCCTTCGCCGCGCTGGCGTTGTTTGGCGAAGCTCCACTCGCGGCGCTCGGTGGTGCGGCCGCGGCGATTGCCACACCGATAGGAGTCCTCGTCGGCGCCGTCGCTTGCGGCACCGCGGGCCTCCTCACCGGCATCGCGTTCGCCAGCGCAAACGGTGCTCGCTGGGACAACGAAGTGGTCGCCCTGCTCGGCGTTGGCGGCGCAATCCTCGGCGGGGGGCTCGGCGGCGTCGCCGGCGCCGCTACCGGTGGCGGGCTCGCCGGGCTCGCCATCGTTGCCTCCGAGTAGCGCTGCAGCATGAGCACACGATCGACCCGCGGGCCACACGCTGGGCGCGTCCGCTTGGTGTGGCCACGTGGCCGCGCTCACGCCGTCTTCGGCGCGGCCACACGCGCGCCACCCCAGCTCGGCACTCCGAGGCCGACAGCACCTCGTGGCACGTGGGCTGCACAACCACAGTCACGCCACACGAGGCGCAGGAGCAGCACCATGATCCCCGTCACCCGCCACCTCGTCGCCTCGACCGCCTGCATGCTCGCGCTCTGCGTTGCGTCCGCCGCGGCGCAAGCGACCGAGACCACGGCCGAGGCCATCCCCGCCGCGGCGGCGGATCCGCTGGACGCCATCGCTGAGCCGGTCGCCGTGCCGGAGCCGGCCGTGGAGGCGAGCGCCCCTGCGTCGGACCTGCGTAGCTTCGCGCCGCTGGCCGGCGGCATTGGCGCCGGCGTCGGCGTGGTCGCGGGCACCGTGGTCGGGGTCGGCTCGACCTACGCCATCTCGATGTTGACGATCGGCGCGCCGACCAGCGGAGCGGGTTCCGCGCTCGCGGCGCTGGGCCAGCTCGTGGCACCGATTCTGTACCTCGGCCTGCCGGTGCTCGGCGCCGGCCTCGGCGCCTTCGCGGCGCTCGCGCTCGTCACCGACACTACGAGCGCGGCCCTCGGGGGCGTGGCCGCTGCGGTTACCACGCCGCTCGGCGCCGTGGCCGGCGGCGTCGCCGGTGTCGCGGTCGGCGTCGGCGCGGCCTACGCGTTCGCCGGGGGCAACGGCTGGGCCGCGCTCGGCTTCGGCGCGCTCGGCGGCGTCGTCGGCACGGGTGTCGGTGCCATCGCCGGTGCGGCCACCGGCGGCGCGGGCGCGGCCTTCGCCATGGGCGCCCTCGAGTAGCGCTCGCGCACTAGGCAAAGGAGCAGCACCATGATCCCCGTCACCCGCCCGTTCGTCGTCACCGCCTGCTGCGCGCTCGCACTCTGCACGGTGTCCGCCGCGGTGCACGCCGAGGAGCCGACCCCCGCGACGACCGCCACCGCCTCGGAGAACCCGGTGGCGGCAGTCGGCGAGCCGGCGGCGTCGCCGGACGACGAGGAGGTGCTGGGCGCCGAGACACCCGACCTGCGCGTCGCCGCGCCCCTTGCCGGCGGCATCGGTGCCGCCGTCGGCGTGGTCGCAGGCGGCGTGGCCGGGGTGGGCGCGGCCTACGGCGCATCCCTGCTGGTCGCTGACGGGTCCGCAGGCGGCAGCGGGGCCGCTGGTTCTGCGTTTGCCGAGATCGCGTCGCCGATCCTGGTCCTCGGCCTGCCGGTGCTCGGCGCCGGCCTCGGCGCCTTCGGGGCCCTCGCGCTCGTCACCGACATGCCGAACGCAGCCATCGGAGGCGTGGTCGCCGCCGTGGCCACGCCGCTCGGCGCGGTGGCAGGCGCGGTCGTCGGCGTGGTCGTCGGCGTCGTCATGGCCAAGACGCAGTACAGCAACGCGGATCCGCTGTTTGCCATGGCGATCGTTGGTGGAAGTGGCGTTCTCGGGGCCGGCGTCGGCGCCATCGTCGGCGCTTCGACGGGCGGCGCTGCCGCCGGTTTCGCGGCCGCGAGCGTCAAGTGAGGACGGGCTCGAGGCACGGAGACAAGCCTCTGGCGCGTGCTGGTCGTTCCTGTTTGGTGCCTGCCGTGGTGCTCGTCGTCGCGGGCTTGATCGCTGGAGCAGCGCCTTCGGCATCCTCGCGGCGCGCGCCGTCGCGGGTGTGGGCAGCGACGAGCAGCAGGCACGCGGCGGGGCGCTCCACACACTCCGCCGGCCCGCCACACGCGGGCGGTGTGCCGCTCGCGCTCAACCGCGCGCGGACGCCGCCAACCGGTTGGAATGATGCTTGCTCACCAACGCGTGACGGCAGACACGAGGTCGGCCGACGTGGGTAGAGGGTGGCCATGCCGTGCAATCCGGAGCTCGAGCGTCGCTTGACGACGATGAACGCCGACGCGGCGGTGAACGCGCTGCTCGGCGGCTATGGGGGGGAGATGCTCGGCTACCTGTTGCGCGTGCTCGACGATCCGGACGACGCGGACCAGGCGTTCGCGCTCTTTCGTGAGGACGTCCGCGAGCTGCTGGCCAGCTTCGGCAGGGCGTGCAGCTACCACGCGTGGGCCTGCAACTTGGCGTGTCGCGCTGCGCGCCGCCGTCGGCAGGGGGAGGCGCGCCGACGTTGGCGCCTCGCCGGCGGCGGCGCGTGGGCCTTGGCCGGCAGGTGAGGCCCGGTCAGCGCCTCGGCGTCTCGCGCGCGAAGGTCGAGGTCAGCGCGCCGGCGAAGGCCTGGGCGTCGTCCGGCGTGCGGTAGTGGCGCACGCGCCCCCACACGACCTCGCCGCTGGTGGCGAGCGCGCCGACAACGGAGCAGCGCGCGACCTCGTGGCCGTCGAGCAGGATGCGCAGGTGGTCGTGCTCAAGAAAGAACCCAACGTCGTGTTCGCCCGGCGCCACTGCCTGGCCCACCGTGCACCAGCTCAAGTCGGTGCCGACCAGGTTGACGCCGACGGCGAGCCGCCCTTGCTCGTCGATGCGAAAGACCCAGGGGAACTGCGCCTGACCCTCGTCGAGCGGCCGGGACGCGATGGTCTGGTTGACCCCGGTCGGCGCGTAGCTCAGGTGTGCGCGCACCTCGACGTTTTGGCCACCGGCACTCGGGCGCGTCGCTGCACCCTGGCTCCCTGCGCTCTGGCCGCCCGCGCCTTGGTCTGCCGCGGACTGCGCGTTGGCGCTCGCCTCCGCGCCGCCAGCGAGCCAAGCCAGGCGCGGCAGCGCCAGCGCTGCCGCGAACAGCGCGACCGCGAGCCCGGTTCGGGCCAGCAGGAAGCCGACGCCGGCCGGGCGCTTCGCCTCACGCCGCACCCAGGGGACGCACACCAGCCCGACCAGCCCCGCGCCGAGCAGCGTCCAGGCGGCCACCAGCTCCGGCAGGATGAACAGCAGCCCGACCCCGACGACGTTGTCGAGCATGGGTAGCAGCAGCGCCCACGTGGCCGCCGACAAGGCGAGCCACAGCCCGGCCGCCACCGCGACGTCGAGCAACACACGCGCGCCGTGGTGACGGGGCGAGAAGACCAGCGCGAGCGCGACGCCGAGCAGCATCGCCAGCACCGTGGCGAACACCAGACCCGACAGCTCGACGTGGCGGTCGGGCGACGCGCGCAGCATGAACACTCCGAGGGCCAGCGCGCAGCCGACGGCACTGCCGCAGGCTGCGGCGAAGGACACGGCGCGGCGCAGCGTGGTGCCGGACGGCGTCATGTTTGGCCTCCTCTCCGCGTCGAACGGCCATGCGCGCGCCGCGGTCTACCGGCGGAGTCCCGCACGGGCGCTACGGCACCACCTCGAACACGGTGTCGTCGGGCCAGCGCCAGGTGCCCTCGACGGCGCGGTCGGTGCCGCCGATCCACACCGAGATGGCCGCCAGGCCGGTGAGCGCGCTCAGCAGCGCGGCGTTCTCGGCCTCGGAGTCGACACGCGTGAGCGACCCACCCTGCGCGGCGCAGCTCGCCTCGGCGTCCGAGAAGGCGCGCAGCGTGGTGCACACCAGGCGACGCTCGCCGAACACCGTTACGTCGGTGCAGTCCGCTTCGGTCGGTGGGCCGGTCGCAGCGACGTCGCACAGGTAGGGCTTCGGCTCCGTCTCGCACGCGCGGTCCGCCCACTTTCCTGGGTTCACGCCGCTCGTCGCCACCAGGACGAAGCTCGTGCAGTCCTCACCGCCCTGGTCGTTTGGCTGCGCGGTACCCCAGTTGGAGTAGGGCGTCGGTATCTGCGCGCCGTCGGGCCACCGGAAGATGCCTTCGGCGTCGCGATCGTTGCCACCGATCCAGACCTGCTCGGCGGCGCCGGGCAGCACGTCGAGCAGCGCGTCCAAGAGCGCGTTGTGCTCGCCCTGGTCGTCGATGCGCGGCAGCGCGCCGCCCATGTCGGCGCAGGTCTGCTCTGCTTCCGCGTACGGCACGGCGCTGTTGCAGATGACCAGCAACTGGTTACCGAGGTCGACGGTGGTGCAGGCGCCCACGCCGGGCGGTGTCGGCACTTCGCACACGAAGCGATTCAGGTCGGTGCAGGGCTCGTCGTTCCAGTCGCCGCGCACGTTGTTGTTCAGGGTTGGGGGCAGCACGATGGTGGCGCAGTCCTCCGAGTCCGCGTAGTCGTTCGGCTCGTTCAGGCCCCAGTGCTCATAGGTCGCCGGCGCTGGCTCCCCCTCGCCCTCTCCCTCGCCCTCACCTTCGCCTTCACCCTCGCCCTCTCCCTCGCCCTCACCTTCACCTTCACCCTCGCCTTCTCCTTCACCCTCGCCCTCTCCTTCACCTTCACCTTCACCTTCACCCTCGCCTTCCCCTTCACCCTCACCCTCTCCTTCCCCTTCCCCTTCACCCTCACCCTCACCCTCACCCTCGCCCTCGGCGACGACGAAGGCACAGGCGCCGCCGCGGCAGACCTCGTCGTCGCGGCAATCGGCGTCGGAGTTGCAGTTCTCCGAAGGCGCGGCGCAGGTCCCGCAGGAGGCCAGCACACACAGCGCGAGCGCCAAGGCGGCGCGTGTCGGGGTCACGCCGACGAGGATAGCACCCGCGTGCGCGCCGCCGCTCAGCCGACGAACGCCGCGGCGTAGCGCTTGGCGTCGTCGAGCCGGAAGCGCCGCGAGCGCGCCGCCGACAGATCGTGGATGCCCCAGTCGCGGCACCCCTTGGCGCAGGACGGCCCGGCCGCGGCGTTCGCCTGCCACGCCACGGTTTTCACCAGCGCGGGCACCGGCGTGGTGCGCACGTTGCCGATGACGCCGCCGGAGATGCAGCCGACCACGTCGCCGTTCGGCATCACCGGTCCGAGCACGTAGCTCGGGTAGAAGCACGGGTAGGCGGGCCGGTTCTCGATGACCAGATCGAAGAACGCGCGGCTGCCGATGATGCGCTCGCCGCCGTCGGCGGCCGCGCGGATGGCGCGAAACGCCTCGGCGACGTCGGCGGCGCCGGGCACGTTCTGCGCGCTCACCTGGTGCGGGCGATCATCGAGCGTGAACTGCCCGTCGTAGGTGGGCGGCTGGAACGCCACGGGAACGCCGAGTCGCTTGGCGAAGGCGATCATCTCGGGCACGCGCTGCACGTTGGCCGTCGTCACCGTCATGTTGACCGCGACCTTGACCTTGGGGTGCCTGCTGCGCACCGCCTCGATGCCAGCGAGCGCGCGGCGGAAGGTGCCCGGCCGGGCGCGCAGTACGTCGTGCTGCTCGTCGGGTGCGTCGAGCGAGACGAACAGGTTGGTGGCGTGCTGGACCAGCTCGACGCGCTCCTCGAGCAGATACCCGTTGCTGAACACCGTGATGTACAGGTGGTCGCGCAGCACCTCGAGCAGGCGCCCGAGGTCGTCGCGCAACAGCGGCTCGCCGCCGAGCACGATGGCGATCTTGAAGCCGGCTGCGACGAGCTGGCGGTAGAAGGCGCACATCTCCTCGGTATTCATCTCCGACTTGCGCGGGAAGCGCACCTTGTTGAACTCGACCTGCTCGGGGCCGCTGACGTAGCAGTGCGGGCACGCCAGGTTGCAGCGCACGGTCACCAGGTGGTTGAGGATGAACGGCCGATCGTCTTTGCGCAGCACCATGGTGCGCGCGACGTCGAGGGCGCCGAGTGCGGCCTTGAGCGCGAAGCGTGGATCGATCATCGGCGCGTCCTCCGTTTTGGGCTGGTCTTGTCGTAGACGAGCATGATGGCGGCGCGCGCCGCCTCGCGATCGCCGCGCTGCAGCGCGGTCAGCAGCTCCTGGTAGCCGGCAGCGACGGCGCGCGGCTCGCTCATCAAGGGCGTGAAGCGCGCCGCCGCCCGTTCGTAGACGTGCCGCAGCGAGTTGTGCAGCAGCACGAACACGCGGTTGCCGGCGGCGCGGATCAACTGGTTCTGCACGTCGAAGTCGAGCGACAGCAGGCGGGGGACGTCGGGGCGGTCACGCGCGGCCTCGGCGGTGAAGGCGGCGACCGCGCCGGCGAGCGCGGGGTGGCTGCCGCGGCGCAGCAGGTCGATCGCGTGCAGGCACATCGCCTGGCCGACCACGCGTCGGGCCTCGAGCAGATCGTCGAACAGCTCGGCCGTCGCGCCTTGCTCGGGCAAGAGCAGCGCCGACACCAGCTCGATGCCCGCGGTGGCCAGGTAGTCCTGCACGGTGACGCCCGAGCCGTGGCGGATGGCGACCAGGCGGAGCTGCTCGAGGTTGCGCAGCGCCTCGCGCACGGTGTTGCGCGTGACGCCGAAGCGCTCGGCCAGGGTGCGCTCGGGCGGCAACTGCTCGCCGGGGCGGAAGCGCCCGTCGAGGATGGTGCGCCGGATGACGTCGGCGATGCGCTGCGACGAGCGCGCCTGCTCGACTGGGCTGAAGGCGGACTCAGGTGGGTCAGTGGAGGGGTGGGTCACTGGAGGTACCACTTTACCCAAGGCGCACGACCGACGCAAGTGTGCAGCGCGTGGGGAGGAGGCGTGGTCAGCGGCCGGCTTCGAGCAGCGCGAGCGCGGCGTGGGCGGCGCGCGCCAGGTTGGTGCGCGCGGCGGCGAGCGCGTCGTCGACGGGGCAGGGGCCCGGCACGATCGGCAGCGCGATGACGCCGGCGCGTTCCAGGGCCTTGTGCGGCAGCTCGACGCTGCCGCACAACGCCACCAGCGGCGTGCGGGTCTTGCGGCACAGGCGCGCGAGCGCGGCCAGCGCCTTGCCCTCGAGCGTCTGCTGGTCGAGCCGGCCCTCGCCGGTCACGACCACGTCGGCGCGCGCGGCGCGCTCTTCGACGTCGTGGGCGTCGAGCACCACGTCGATGCCCTGCACCACGCGGGCGCCGATGGAGACGAGCGCGGCGCCGAGGCCGCCGGCGGCGCCAGCGCCGGGGGTGCGCGCGAGGTCTGCCGAGTAGAGGCGGCGCAGCACGCCCTCGAGCGTCGCCAGCTCGCTTTGCCGCGCGCCCTTCTGCGCCATGAACTGCCGGGCACCGTGGGGGCCGAGCAGGGGCACCCGCACGTCGGTGAGCGCGGTCAACGGCGTTGTCGCCAGGCGGGGGTCGAGGCCGGACCGATCGACCTTCGCCAGCCTGGTGAGCGCCCTCGGGGTCGGCGCCAGCTCGCGTCCGCGCTCGTCGAGAAAGCGCACGCCGAGCGCGTGCAGCAGGCCGGCGCCGCCGTCGACGGTGGCGGTGCCGCCGAGCGCGACCATCACGTCGGGGGCGCCGAGCTCGAGCGCGCGGCGCACGAGCTGCCCCACGCCGACGGTGGTCGCGCGCATCGGATCGCGCCGCGCGCGCGTGGTGCGCGCGAGCCCGACCACCTCGGCGGCTTCGATGACCACCGCGGCGCGGCTCACGCCGAGGCGCGCGCGCACCGGCGCGCCGAGCGCGCCCGTCACCTGCACGGTGCGCAGCGTCAGGCCAAAGGGCTCGCGCAGCGCGTCGAGCGTGCCCTCGCCGCCGTCGGCGATCGCCACCGTGTCGACGGTGTGCCCGCGCGCCCGCGCCACGCGCGCGAGCACGCGTGCGGCGTCACTTGCCGTCAGGCTTTCCTTGAAGCTGCAGGGAGCAACCAGCACGCGCACGTCGTCACCGAGCGGCGCGGTCGGCCGCGGACGCCTTATCGCACATGCACGCACACGATCGGCACAGGGATCTCCCATTCGGATCCCCGTTCCGCTCTGGTAGGAACCGCCCCGAATGACGAGGTTCCCCATGCGTTTTTCGTGGGTGTTGCTGGCTGCGCTCTCGGGCTCACTGGCGCTCTTCTCCTGCCGCTGTGACGAAGAGCTGATCGCCGCCCCGGGCGACCTGTTCGGTACCGTCTGCTCCATCGACACCGGCGCCACGCTCGCAGGCGTGCAGGTCAGCATCGTCGACGCCGACGGCAAGAGCCACGAGGCGCAGACCGACGCGGCCGGCACCTTCCTCGCCACCGACCTGGCCGCCGGCACCGCCACCGTCACGGTCAACGCCGACGGCGGCCGCACCGTCGACGTGCTGATCGTGTCGGGCGAGCAGGCGGGCTACAGCGACAGCGCGTGCCACCCGCCGGTCGGCCCCACGCCTCCCTTCGGCCACGTCGACGGCCGCATCTGCAACGAGACGGCCGGCGCATGGGTCGCCGGCGCCAACGTGTTCATCCAGACGCCGGAGGGCGCGCTCTACGTCACCGGCACCGACGACAACGGCGCCTTCCTGCTCGAGAACGTCGCGGTCGGTCCGCAAACACTCACCATCGAGAAGGGCGCGTACTTCCGCCAGGAGACCGTCACCATCGTCGACCAGGAGACCTTCCACCTGACCTCGCCCGACACCTGCGAGCTGCCGCCGCCGCCCGAGGGCTCGGGCACCATCGAGGGTCGCGTGTGCGCGCCCGACGGCCAGACCTGGCTCGCCGACGCCACCGTCACCGTCGTCCGCCCCGACGGCACCCGCGCCGAGGACACCACCGACACCGAGGGCCGCTACACGCTCACCGGCGTGCCAGCCGGCGAGCAGACCGTCACCGTGGTGAAGGGCAGCTTCTCGACCAGCCTGACCGTCACCGTCACCGAGGGGCAGACCACCACCGTGCCCGAGGACCAGTGCCAGCTCGATCCGCCCGACATCCGCGTGGCGGTCGTCTCCGGCGCCTGGGATCGCGTGGAGGACGTGCTCGATGACGTCGGCGTCGATCCGGCCAACATCACCATGTACGACGGCAGCAGCTCCGCCTGGGTGGCCGAGCTGCTCGGCGACTACTCGGTGCTCTCGCAGTACGACATCGTCTTCTTCAACTGCGGCGTCTACGACTTCGGCTTCTCGTTCGAGACGCAGGCCATCGACAACCTGCGCCAGTATGTCTCGATGGGTGGCAGCGTCTACGCCTCCGATCAGGCCTACGACGTCGTCGAGCGCGCCTGGCCGAATTCGATCGACTTCTACGGCTCCGACAACCTGTCGAACCAGGCGCAAAACGGCCGGGAGACGCAGGACATGACCGGCCAGATCGTCGACCCCGGCCTGGCAGGCTCGCTCGCCAGCACCACCATTGAGCTGCACTACCCGTTGCTCGCCTGGGCGGTCATTCAAGACGTGTTCGCCAACGTCACGGTCTACATCCGCGCCGACGCGCCCCTGATGGACGGCACCACCCTCGCCAACGTGCCGCACACGGTGCGCTTCTCCGGCGGTCAGGGGCGGGTGCTCTACACCTCGTTCCACCAGGAAGCGAACATCAGCGAGCAGATGGAGCACGCGCTGCGTATCCTGATGTTCGAGCTGTAGCGGCAGTTTTGGCTTACGCGACGTCGAGCAGCGGCATGGCGGCCTGCTCCGGCAGCGCGATGCCGAGATCCTTGCGCAGGCCGAGGTAGGCGGGCGACACCGAGAACAGCACCAGCTCCTTGGTGGCGAGGCGCGCGCCCACCGACTGCGCCGTGCCGGCCGTCGACTTGATGACCTTGAAGGCCGCGCTCAAGTCGGTCGATAGCAAGAAGCCCACGCGGTCGCCGGTGTAGCCGACGCCCGCCTTCCAGTCGGCCACCTGCACCTGCGAGCGCGCGTGCACGTAGTCGCGCAGCGCGGGCACCAGCTCACCCTTGAGCGCGGCCTCGTCGTCCTTGGTGACGCCGGCCAGGAGCGCGCGCGACAGCTCGCGGCCGAGCTGCTCGGCGTCGGTGTCTGGGCGCTCGAGGTTCTTGGCGCCGAGGAACTGCGCCACCAGCGCCTCGAGCAGCATGCGCAGGTTGGGCGACTCGACCGCCGCCGCCAACACCGCGTGCGGCTGCAGCCAGGTGGCGGCGCGGCCGAGCGCGAAGGCGCGCTCGGGCGTCATGCCGCCCTTGACCACGTCGGGCGCGACGATGATGCCGGGCTCGGTAGCGGGCAGCACTGCGAACGCCGGGCTCACGCCCTGGGTGGAGCCGAGCTCGGCCGAGAACAGCATCGGCGGCTCGCGCAAGCCGAGCAACTGCGCCAGCGTGCGCACGGCGAGCAGCACGCTGGTCGGCACCTGCTTGTCGGGCAGCGCGTCCTTCTTCCTGATGCCGAAGTCGCGCAGCGGGCGCGCGTACAGCGGCAACAGGCGCGGCCCGCACAGGTCGAGGATGGCGCGCGCCGGCGCCTTTTCGAGCGGGTGCGCCACCTTGCGGCGGAACACCTGCGCGTCCTTGGGCGGGATGGGCCAGCGCGGGAAGGGCGGGCGGATGGTGCGAACAACGCGCGCCACCTCGTCGTCGACCAGGTCGAGCGCCAGCATGGTTGAGGCGACCGCGAACGCCTCGTCGCCGTGCTCGAGCGCCACGTAGCGTGCGAGCAGCCCGCGCCACGCCTCGGCGACCAGCGGATCGCGCTCGAGCACGCCGCGCCAGGCGCCGATGGCCTCGCGCGGCATGTGCAGTTCGGTGTACAGGCGCGCCGCGTCCTCGCGCGGCTTGAGCGCGTCGGGCTCGAGCGCGCTCATCGCCTCGAGCGCTTCGACCGCGCCGACCAGATCGCGCCGCTCCCAGCGCCGCAACTGCGCGAGCCGCTCGAGCAGCTTGATGCGGGCGCGCACGTCGACGCGATCGAGCGTGCGCAGCTGCGCCGACCACAGCTTGTCGAGCCCGTCGGCGTCGTGCTTCTCGGTGAAGAAGCGCTCGGCGGCGTCGAGCACGTCGCTGCTGGTGGGGTCCAGATCGAGCGCGGCCTTGAGCTCGGCGGCGGCGCCGTGGTCGTCGAGGCCGAGCTTCTTGGCCAGGCGGAACAGCCGCAGGTGCAAGAGCGCCTTCTGTTTGACGTCGCTCTCTCGAGCCAACAGCTCGCGCACCTGCTTGAGCACGCCGGCGACGTCGCCGGCCGACAGATCGAGCTCGAGCAGCGCGTCGCGCACCGACGACGACTCGGGGCACTTGGCGAGCGCGCGCTCGAGCAGCGACCGGGCGAGGGGGCGATCGGAGAGCTCGAGCTGCGCGATGCGCGCGGCGCGCTCGAGCAGGCGCGCCTGCTCGCCCTCGACCAGCGAGCGCTCGGCGTCGAGCCGCAGCGCCAGCACGGCCGCCTTGGCGTCGCGCTCGGGCTCCTTGGCGGTCTCGAGCGCGGTGGCGATGGCGCGCACCGCGCGGTCGGACAGCACGCCTTGCAGCTCGCTGGTGACGGCGAGCGCCACCACCTTCTTGGCGGCCTTGAGCGCGCCCGCGTGGTCGTTGCCGGCGGCGCGCAGCGCGGTCACCTCGCCCCACACGTCGACGTGCACGGCCGGTTTGAGCGCGAACGCGTGGTGCACCAGGATCGACTCGAGCACGCGCAGGCGACGTGGCTCGGCCGTCGCCACCTCGAGCCGCGGCGCCGCCGCCAGGTGCCGCGCGTAGGCGAGCAGCGTCGGCAGATCCTCCGGGTGCTCCGACAGCAGGCGCTCGAACACGTCGCGCGCGCCGGCGCGGTCACCGCTGCGCGACCGGCACAAGGCGTCGAGGCGCGCGAGCGGCAGGGGCAGCGTCGTGCTCGCGCCGGCCTGGGTGACGTACGCCCGCACCGCCTCCACCACGGCCTCGCTCGGCGCGGCCAGCGCTGCATCGACGTCCAGCTCGGGCTGCAGGCGACCGATCACGAGCGTCACCAGCCCGTTGAGCGCCTCGAGGTCGGCGGGGTCGTGGCGCAGCGCCTCGACGAACGCCCGTTCGGCGGCGGCGGCGTCGGCACGCTCGTCGCGCTCCACTTTGGCCACCTGGCGCCAGAGCGCTGCGCGCTCGGCCGGCTCCGCCTTGGTGGCGGCGAGCCCGCCGAGCGCCTCGATCAGGAGCGCGCGATCGCCGCGCGTGCGCGCCAGCGAGCGGATCGCCTCCCACGCCTCCACCTGGCCGGCGTCGGCCTCGACGCAGGCCCGGTAGCGCTTGAGCGCGTCGTCGGGACGCAGCAGGTGCTCCTCGAGCAGGCGGCCGACGCGGAGCTGCAGCGCCGCGCGCGCCTTGGCGTCCGGCTCGGCGGCGACCAGCCGCTCGAGCGCGGTGAGCGCGGCGTCGCCGTCGCCGATCTCGATCAACAGGTCGGCGTAGGCGGCCAAGGCGCCTCTGTCCTTCGGCACCAGATCGAGGGCCCGCTCCAGCAACTCGCGCGCCTTGCCGCGCTTGGCGAGGCGTGCACGCGCGATGTCGGCGGCGCGCACCAGCGCGAGCGCACGCCAGGCGCTGTCGGCGACGGCGGCCGCCACCTCCTCGAGCAGCGCGATCGCCTCCTTGTGGCGCTTGCCCTCATCGAGCGCGACCAGCGCCTGCTCGAGCGTCGCCTCGTCGGGCACCAGCCGCGCCACCTGCACGAGCGCGTCGGCCGCCTCGTCGGCGCGCCCGGCCTTGGTGTGCAGGTGCGCGAGCTGCTCGAGCAGCGTGCGCGCCTCGGCGGCGCGACCGAGCCCGCCGACGGCGTCGTGTGCCGCGATGCGCAGCACCTCCACCAGCTCGGCCTCGCGCCGCGGATCGGCCGCCATCACCTCGGCGAGCACGCGCAGCGCGCGCGCGTCGCCCGGCCGACGCTCGAGCACGTCGCGCGCCGCCGCCTCGGCGCCGATCTTGTCGTCGACGCTCAGGCGCACGTCGAGCAGCTCGTGCAGCACGTCGGCGCCATCTTCGCCGGGCAGCCGTCGCGCGAGCTTCGCCAGGAAGCGCGCGCGCTCGTCGGGCGTGCCGCGCTCGGCGTGGGCGCGCCGCGCCGCGGCCCTGGTGGGGACGTCGTTCGGACGCAGCTCGATGGCGAGCTGCCCATGGAGCGGCAGCGCCTCGGTGTAGCGCGACTGTCCTTCGAGCAGCTTGAGGCGACGCGCCACGAGCGCCGCCTTGGCCCCGTCGGTGGTCGCGTGGTTGCACGAGGCGACGAGCAGCGTATCCATGCCGGCGGCGTCGCGGGTCTCCTCGAGCACGCGCTCGGCGAGCGCGAAGGCGGGACCATCGGGCGCGTCCAGGACGGCGACTGCACGCAACAGGTCGAGCACGCGCGGCCCGTCATGGCCGGCGGCGGCGGCGCCGGCGATCCACAGCGGCGTGTAGCTGGCGACCGCGGTGGGCGGCAGCAGGTGCTGCACCTCGAGCGCGAGCCCGGCGGCGCGATCGCCGTGGCGCGGCGCCTCCTTTCGGAACAGCTCGACGGCGGGCTCGGGCAGCGCGCCGCTCGGCGCCGCCAACGTCAGCGCGCGCGCCGCCAGCCGCAGCACGCGCGCGTCGTGCGGCGCCTCGTGCGCCAGCGCGCGCGCGGCGGCCACACACTGCTCGACGTCCGATGACTCGAGCGCGGCCAGCGCCACCGCCAGCGCGTCGCTCGCCTCCATGCTCGGCATGGTCATGGGCGGCACCACCAGCGGCGGCAGCGCCTCCTCCGTGGCCGGCGCGGGGCTCGACGGCGCGCGCGTGGTCAGCTCTGCCAAAGGTGGTGGCGGCGGCGGCGGCGGCGGCGGCGGTGTTGGCGGCGGCGGTGGTGGTGGTGCCGCTGCCAGGGCCGGTTGGGGCGCCGCGCCCCTCTTCTTCTTCTTGTCCTTGCGCTTGCGCTTGCCGGTGGGCGCGCCCTCGACGGTGGGACCGCTGTTCGAGTCGAGGCTCTGGTCCTCGCGCGTGGCGAAGGCGCCGGCGTGCGGCGCGCGCCGCGTCGGCTCGGCCTCGGGGACGGCCGGCGGGCGCTGCGGCAGCAGATCCTCGAGGCGCATCGGCACGGGCGCGGTAGGCGACGACGACAGCGGCGGCTCGTCGCCGAACGAGGCGAGCGACGGCAGCGGCACCGCGGCGATCGAGGGCTGATCCTCGAGCGCCGGCGCCACGTCGGGCGCGCGCGCGTCGTCGAGAGGGACGGGTGGCGGCACGGCCGACGGCGCGGGCGCGTCGTCGAGCGGGATCGGCGGCGGTAGCAGCGGCGCGTCGAGCGAGCCGGTGCGCAGGCTCGTGTCCATGCGCGGCAGCGTCACCTCGTCGGGCGGCGTGCCGTGACCTCGCCGCGGCTTGTCCGTGACGTCGACCAGGTGGTCGTCGGTGACCTCGTGCTCTGGGCGCGGCGCATCGTCGGTGACCGGCGCCTGCTCGAGCGCGCTCTTGGTGATGGTGAAGATGCGGTTCGGCGGGTACGAGGGCGTGACGTCGATCGGCTCCTCGGCTGCGATCGCCTGCAGCTCGAGCGTGGCGGCGCCCGGCGGCACCACCTCGATGCCGAGCTCGGCGGCCAGGCGCTCGAGCGCGCGGCGCGGACCCTTGGCGTCGTGCAGCGCCAGCGACCCGCGGAACGCCTCTACCGCCGCCGCCTTCTCGCCGAGCTGCTCGCGTGTCTGACCGAGCTTGTGCAGCAGGCCGGCGCGTTGGCGCGGCGGGATGGCCTGGTCGGCGGCGAGATCCTGAAAGAACGCCGCCGCCTCGGTGAAGCGCTTGGTGTCGAGCGACAAGCGGTACACGTCGTCGACGTAGAGCGGCTCGGCCGGCTGCTTGCGCGCCGCCTTGAGCGCCTCGAAGAACGCGCGCTCCTTGTCGCCGCCCACCTCGGCGATGCGTGACAGCGAGCGGCGCAGCAGCGCGGTCTCGACGAGGTTCTCCTTGACCTCGGGCCGCTTGAGCGCGCGCTCGACCAGGCCGCGCGCCTGCTCGCCGCCGCCGGCGGCCTCGAGCGCGCGCTTGGCGAGCAGGTCGTCGTGCACGCCGGCGCGCAGCGCCAGCACCAGGCTCTTCGAGGCGGACTCGATGTCGCCGAGCACGTCTCGATAGAGCGCCGCCGCCTCCACCGCCGCCTCCACGCCGTCGCGGCTCGGCGTACCGCGCGCGATCTCGTCGAGCGCGCCGGCGAGGCGGAAGCGCAGGCCGGTCACTTCGAGGTCGGTCTTGCCTTGGCGCAGCTCGTGCTCGATGCGCAAGCGCAGCGCGGCCACGAACGCGGGCATGCCCTCGTCCTTGCGCAGGTCGGCCGCAAGTCGGTCGAGCGCGTCCTCGTCCGCCTGGTCGCGTAGCGCATCACGAAAGGCCTGGAGCCCATCCATCGGTGGGGGGAAGATAGCCGAATCCGAGGCCGCTCAGGGCGACGCCAGCTCCTCCTCGAGCCGCTCCCACTCGGCGAGCAGCGCATCGATGGCGCCGGTGAGCGCGGCCTCCTCCTCCTCGAGCGCGCGCTGGGCCTCCTTGGGCGTGCGCTGGTGCCACCCCACGGCGCACCACTCCTCGCGGATGGCGGCGCGCCGCGCCTCCTTCTGCTCCAGCTCGACGAGCACGGCGTCGCGCCGCTTTTCGGCCGCCTGGCGCTGGTTCTTTCGGCGCTTCTGCTCGCGAAACGCCTCGGCCGCTGCGGCGGCCTCGTCGTCGACGCCGCCGGCCCTGGCCTTGAGCGCGACCACCTCGGCGTCGAGGTGGTCGTCGCCGCACGCCGCCAGGTACTCGGCCCAGCTCCCCGGGAAGTCGGTGATGCCGCCGGGCTTCACCTCGAGCACGCGCGTGGCCAGCGCGCTCACCACGTGGCGGTCGTGCGAGACGAACACGACGGTGCCGCGGTAGTCGCGCAGCGCCGCGATGAGCGCGTCGATGGCCTCGAGGTCGAGGTGGTTGCTCGGCTCGTCGAGCAACAGCACGTTGGGGCGCTGCACCGCCAGCGTCTGCAACACCAGGCGCGCGGCCTCACCGCCCGAGAGCGCGGCCACGCTCTTGTCGACGTCGTCCTTGGAGAACAGCACGCGCCCGAGTTGCCCGCGCACCCACGCCTGCCCCTCGTCGCCCGCGACGCGCCACAAGAACGACAGCGGCGTGTCGTTTGGATCGGTCAACAGCTCCTTGTGGTCTTGCGCGAACCAGCCGACCTGCGTCTCGTGTCCCCAGCGCACGGTCCCTTGGTCGGGCGTCAGCCGGCCGGCGAGGATCTTGAGCAGCGTCGACTTGCCGAGCCCGTTGGCGCCGACGACGGCGACCCGCTCGCCCCGCGCGATGCGCAGCGACACCCCCGCGAGCACCTGCTTGTCGCCGTACGCCTTGGCGAGCCTCTTGACCTCGAGCACGTCCTTGCCGCTCTCGCGCGCGATGGGAAACGCGAAGCGCGGCGCGCGGCGCGACGACGGTGGCAGCTCCTCGAGGTCCTCCTCGAGCTTCTCGATCTGCTTGAGGCGGCTTTGCGCCTGCGTCGCCTTGGTGTTCTTGGCGCCGAAGCGCTCGACGAAGCTGCGCTTGTGCGCGATGGCGTCGAGCGTGTTGGCGATGGCCGCCTCTTTCTGGTCGCGGCGCGCGCGCTTGTCCTCGAGGAAGCGATCGAAGCGGCCGGGGTAGAGCGTCACGGCGCCGTAGTCGATGTCGAGCACGTCGGTGACCACGTTCTCGAGGAAGCGCTGATCGTGGCTGACGATGACCGCGCAGCCGGCGAAGCCCTGCAGGAAGCGCTCGAGCCAGCGGATCGACAGGATATCGAGGTGGTTGGTGGGCTCATCGAGCAGGAGCACCTCGGGTCGCCCGATCAGGACCTGGGCCAACAGCACGCGCAGCTTGAAGCCGCCCGACAGCGTCGCGAGCGTCTGTTGGTGCACGGCGGTGGGGATGCCGAGGCCGTCGAGGATGGCGCCGGCGCGCGCAGCCAGCGTGTAGCCGTCGGTGCGGCGGATGTCGTCGTCGTTGCCGAACGCGAGCGCGGCGCACGCCTCGGCGTCGCCCTTGATGGCGACGTCGAGGATGCGCTCGGCGTCGTCGAGGAAGCGGTCCTGGCGCAAGACGCCGAGGCGCGCGCCCTTGCCGAGCTGCACCTCGCCATCCGACGACTCCTCGTCGCCACAGAGGATGCGCAACAGCGTGGACTTGCCCGAGCCGTTGGCGCCGACCAAGCCGTAGCGGTGGCCGGGCAAGAGCTTGTGCGAGGCGTCGTCGAACAGCGTCTTGCCGCCGAAGTGTTTGCCGAGGCCGACCAGCGAGAGCACGACGCAGGGTTGGTCGAGCACGGCGGCGACCTCGTCAATGGCCCGCACGAGGCGAAGAGCTGCTCGTGCGGCGAGTCGTTCTCGGTGTGGGTGCGACGGTGCTCGCGTAGGCGAGGGACGGGCCGGGAGCGAGGGTAGCTCCGCCTCCGCGCCTTGCCGGTCCGGACCCTTGTCGTAGTGGCGTTTCGCGCCGCCACGAGCGGCGGCCCTTCCGTGGCAGTTGCCGTGTGGTGTCCTCCCCGGATGGGCGCTGCGGCGGAGCTACCCTCGCCGCCGGCCCTTCGTGCCGCGTCGCTGGTGTGGCTCTCGAATCCACCGGCGCGAGTGAGGGCGGGAGAGTGCGGACCTCCATGGTGCGTCTGGCGGTGGGCGCGCACGGGCCGGAAAGCCCTGCCGTGCGCGGCTGCCTGCCGATCGCTTCGACGTTAGGCTGCGCCATGTGCAGGAGGGCGCCATGGCCAGCTATGTCGATGGCTTCGTCATTCCGATCCCGAAGAAGAACCTGCGGGCCTACCGCCGCATGGCGAGGCTGGGGGCGAAGGTCTGGATGGAGTACGGCGCGCTCGCCTTCTACGAATGCGTCGGGGACGACTTGAGCGTGCGGTGGGGAACGGGGTTCGGGCGCCTGGCAAGGCTGAAGCCCGGCGAGACCGCGGTCTTCTCCTGGATCGTGTACAAGTCGCGCGCCGATCGCGATCGCGTCAACGCGAAGGTCATGAAGGATCCCCGCATGAGCGACCCGAAGATGCAGAAGACGATGCCCTTCGACCCGAGGCGCATGGCCTACGGCGGGTTCAAGGTCCTCGTCCAGGGCCACGAGGGCTAGGCCAGGTTGTCGCAGCCGCGAGGGCCTTGCCGCCGACGTGTTTGCCGAGGCTGACCGCCGAGCGCACGACTCACCGTTGGTCGAGCTCGGCGGCGACCTCGTCAATGGCCCGCACCAGGAGGTCGCGCTCGAGCTCGAGCCGACGGCGCAACCGGCGCGCGAACAGCAGGCGCACGAACACGGCGGCGTCGCGCAGCGCGCGCACCCTGGAGCGGAAGAACCAGCGGGCGGTCATGCCGCACAAGGGAGCGATGGCGAGCACCGCGAGCGCGCTCGAAGGACCGAAGCTTGCCCAGAGCAGCCAGCCGGCGACCACGTGCCAGAGCGGGAAGAACACCAACGACGCCAGCACCTTGACGGTGGCGGCGACGTCGGCGCTCGGCCGCGCCAACAGGAAGACGGCATGCGTCGTCCAGAAGGGCACGGCGAAGAAGAGCGCGCCGAAGGCCGCCACCGGCAGGCCCACCAACACGACGGCGAGGTTTCGTGCCGCGAATGCGAGCGCCTTGCCGGCCCTGGCGGTGGCCGCGCCGTGATCAGGCGCCAGGTCGCTCGCGCGCAGGCCGAGCGCGTCGAGCCGCGTCACCCACTCGACGACCCGCGCGCGCACCGCGGCCAGGCGCTCAGGGGCACGCGCGCGAAGCTCCGCCACGCCGTCGGCCAGGCGCTTGAGGCGCGCAGCGCGGTCGGGGTCACCGATGCGCCAGATGGCGTCGACGGCGTCGAGTAGCGGCAAATCTTCCCAAGCATCGAGGTTGACGGTGACGTCGCGCAGGGCGTCGTCGATGGCCTCGGTGAGCGCGCGCACCGCCTCGGCGTCATCCGCGCCGCGCGCGCGCGCAGCGAACGGCGCGACCGGCAGCGGAGCGCCCACCAAGGTCGCCACCTGCGAGCGGAAGCGCGCCTTGTCGCGATAGGTGAGCCCGACGGGCACCACCGCCAGGTCGCCGGCCCCCGCCTCGACGGCGGACAGCGCCATGCGCGCGGCGCCGGTCTTGAGGCGTTGCAGCTGCGGTTCGTGGTGGGAGATGCCCTCAGGGAAGATGAGCACGGCGTGGCCCGCCGCGAGCGCGTCCGACACCGCGCGGAAGGTGGCGGCGTTGTGCGCGGTGTCGGCGCCGTCCTTCTGCCGGTAGACGGGCAGCGCGTTCATGCCCTTCACCAGCCAGGAGATGCCCGGCATGTCGAACAGCGGCGCCTTGGCCAACATGCGCACCGGCCGCGCCGCGGTGTTCAGCACCACCGCCGGGTCGATCAGGCCGTTTGGGTGGTTGGCGACGAGCAGCACCGGTCCGCTGGTGGGCACGGCGCCGCCGAGGCTGGTGCGTCGGTAGAACGCGTCGACCGCCAAGCCGACGACGCCCGCGATGACGGCGTAGACGCTCACAGCGTCAGCTCACGGGCAACAGGACCGTGAACGTGCTGCCCTTGCCGACCTCGCTCTCGGCGAAGATCTCGCCCTTGTGCGCCTCGACGAAGCTCTTGACGATCGACAGGCCGAGCCCGGTGCCGCCGTACTCGCGCGTCGACGTGTTGTCGACCTGGTAGAAGCGCTCGAACACCCTGTCGATCTTCTCCTGCGGGATGCCGACGCCGCTGTCCTGCACGTCGATGCGCACGAAGGTCTCGTCGGCCAGGTCGAACAGCATGCCGGCGCCGTCGTCGGCCGTCTTCTTCTTGTGGCGGCGCGGCCCGGTCCAGAGCTTGCCGCGCAGCACGATCTTGCCGCCCTGCGGGGTGAACTTGACCGAGTTGCCGAGCAGGTTGACGACGATCTGCCCGATCTTGTCCTTGTCGCCCCGGTAGAAGGGCAGGCTGCCGTCGATGTCGACGTCGAGCGTGATGCTCTTCTTCTGGCACTGCGGGATCACGCTGGTGGTCGCGTGCTTGAGCACGTCCTTGACGTTGAAGTCGGACATGTCCATGCGCAGGTTGCCGCTCTCGATGCGCGACAGGTCGAGGATCTGCGAGATCATGTTGAGCAGCGTCTCGCCCTTGTCCATGATGGTCTTGACGTAGTCGCGCTGCTCGTCGTTGAGGGACCCCGCCATGCCCTCGATCAGCATCTCGCTGTAGCCGATGACGCTGGTGAGCGGGGTGCGCAGCTCGTGCGACACGGTGGCCAGGAAGTTGCTCTTGAGCTTGTCGAGCTCCTGCAAACGCTCGTTTTGCTCCTTGAGCGTGCGGTTCTTGTCCTCGAGCTCGTGGTAGCTGGCCGTGACGGCCTCGATGTGCATTTGCGACGTCAGCATCGACCGGTAGCTGGTGAACACCAGCACGTCGACGATCTTCTGCACGTTGGTCAGGAGCTTCGCCACCAGGTCGTCCGGCGCGCGCCGCACCTGCTCGACCAGCGAATCCGCGCGTCGTCGATCGAGCTTGGGCTCGATCTGATAGAGCCGCTCGGGAAGCCCTGGCAGGCTCTGCGGCATGTACGGGCCGAAGATCAACCGCCCGATCAGGTCGCCCTCGTACTGAAGCGGCAACACGACGTAGCGAAGGCCCGTGAAACAGTCGACGACGCGCGGCACCTCGACGCCGTCCTGAAGCTCGAACGGGTCGTTCTTGAGGCCAGTGACCAGCTTGGTGCACGCCTGCCGCGTGGGGCCGAACTCCCAGAGGTAGCCGCAGAACTGGCTGTTGCCGACGCGGATGTCGACCAGCTTGTGGCCCGTGGCGTCGAACACCTTGACGCCGACCCGGTACAGGTCGGCGAAGGCGCTCATCACCTCCTTGAAGGAGTCACCCTCGAGCAGATCGGAGAGCGTCACGCGCCGTGCCAGCACGCCGCCGGATTCGGTGTCGCCGGGGGAGGGCGCGTGCGCGTCTGCCGTCACGACGACGACCCTCCGCCGCTGCCCGTCTTGGCCCGGATGTCCTGCGCCGTACGGTCGTCGAGCGCGCTGCCGTCTCCCACCGCCGCCGTGGGCGGGTTCGAGCCGCTCTCTGTCGCCACGCCCTCGCGCGTCGAGCCGAGCTTGCCCTGCAGTTGCGCCGCCACCGCCGGGCTCATGCGCTTGAAGATCGACCTTAGGAACTCGCCCTCAGAGATGCCGAACTTGCCTTCGAAGTCGTACTTGGCGTTCAGGTTGCGGTACGAGAGCTTGAGCAGCGCGAACAGCGTCTCGAGCACGCCCTCGCCGCGGATGGCGACGGCGGCGAACACTGGCTCCTTCGACTTGGCGCGGATCTCCTCGATCTCGGCGTCGGTGCGCACGTTCGGCAGGTCGCGCTTGTTGAATTGGATGGCGATGGGGATGGAGTCGGGCGCGATGCCGTTCTGCCGTAGGTTCTCCATCATCGAGCGCCAGGCGTCGTTGTTGGCCTTGGCTTCGGCGCGCTGGCTGTCGGCGATGAACACGACGCCGTCGGCGCCGGACAGCACGATGCGCCTGGTGGACGTGTGCATGATCTGGCCCGGCACCGTGTAGAGCTTGATCTTGACCTTGAAGCCGCTCTTCGACTTGAAGAACACGGGCAACAGGTCGAAGAACAACGTCCGGTCGTCGGCGGTGTCGAGGCTCATCAGCCGACCGCGCGCCTGCGGGTCGAGGAACTGATGGATCATCTGGAGGTTGGTTGTCTTACCGCTCAGCGCGGGGCCGTAGTACACGACCTTCAACGTGATCTCGCGCTGGGCTTGGTTGAACTGAACCATGGGAGTGGGGCCGGCCCGGTTGTTCTAGCACCTGCCCGTGTCCGCAATCACGTTGACCCGCCCGCCACGGCGCCCACCGTACGAAACCGAGGCAGGGAAGGGTGCGGCGGGGCGTTGTGACGGCGGAGAAGGCCGCCTGGTAGATCCGGCCGTTCTTTGTGGGGGAGGGGGGGGAGGCGTTGACATGGACGGGCGGATTCTCGGAGAACGAGCGTGCAGACGCAGACTTGAGGGAGGCCAGGGATGAAGACCGGCCAGGATATCGAGGGCTACCTGATCAGGATGGGCGTCTCCTACGACGAGTTGGGCGCCGACACCTGGATGATCCGCGACTCCGAGGAGCACGTGGAGAACCTGGTGGTGACGCTGAACGACCCCGTGGTGTTGTTCTCGGTCAAGCTGGCCGACATCCCCGAGGGGTGTGACCGGCTGCACCTGTACGAGGAGCTGCTGCGCCTGAACGCTGCCGAGATGGTGCACGGCGCCTACGGGCTCGACGGCAACAGCGTCGTCGCCACCGACACGCTGCAGGCGGAGAACCTGGACTTCAACGAGTTCCAGGCCTCGGTGGACGCGCTCAACCTGAGCATCACCGCCCACTACCGGCGATTGGCGCCGTTCCTCACCAGGGGACCGAAGGCCAAGGCGTAGTTGCTGTAAGCTCGGAGACGGGAGTTCACATGGCGATCTTCTCGCGGCTCGGAACGCTCCTCAAGTCGAACGTCAACGACGCGATCTCCAAGGCGGAAGATCCGGAGAAGATGCTCACCCAGATGCTGCTCGACATGCAGCAGCAGATGGTCGAGGCCAAGAAGCAGGTGGCGGTGGCCATCGCCGACGAGAAGCGCCTGCAGAAGCAGTTCGAGCAGGAGAAGCAGCTCTCCGTCGAGTGGGAGAAGAAGGCGATGCTCGCGGTCAAGGCGGGCAACGACGACCTGGCCAAGCAGGCGCTGATGCGCAAGACCGAGCACGAGAAGCTCGCGCTCGGCTACGAGCAGCAGTGGCAGGCGCAAAAGGCCGCGGTCGACCAGCTCAAGACCGCGCTGCAGGGCCTCAACTCGAAGATCGAGGAGGCCAAGCGCAAGAAGAACCTGCTGGTGGCGCGTGCCAAGCGCGCCGAGGCGCAAAAGACCATCGCCGAGACCATGGACGGCATCTCGTCGACGAGCGCGTTCGACACCATGTCGAGGATGGAAGAGAAGATCAACAAGGCCGAGGCCGAGGCGCAGGCCACCTACGAGCTGGCGCAGACCACCTCGGGCGACGATCTCAAGGCCAAGTTCGACGCGCTCCAGACCGTCGAGGCCGACGACGCCCTCGCTGCGCTCAAGGCCAAGATGGGCGTGGCGCCCGCGGTCACCGCCGAACCCGCGCAGCAGGAACAGCAGTCGATGGAAGAGATTGAAAAGCAGATAGAGGCCGAGCTGAGCGCCAAGCGCTAGCAGGCCGCCAGGGTGGTGCGCATGCATATCGGGGTGCTCACCTCCGGCGGCGACTCGCCCGGCATGAACGCGGCCATCCGCAGCATCGTCAAGGTCGGTGTCGGCCGCGGCCACGAGGTGGTCGGCGTGCAAAACGGCTGGGCCGGCGTGCTCGCCGCCGAGGCGCGCCCGCTCACGCTCGCCGACGTCGACGGCATCTCGCGCCAGGGCGGCACCGTGCTCGGCTCGGCGCGCAGCAAGATCTTTCCGACGGTCGAGGGCCAGCGCCAGGCGCGCGAGCGCATCAAGCAGCTCGGCCTCGATGGGCTCATCGTCATCGGCGGCAACGGCTCGCTCACCGGCGCGCACGAGCTCGGCAAGATCGACGCGCCCTGCAAGATCGTCGGCATGGCCGCCTCCATCGACAACGACGTCGGCCACTCCGGCATGGCCATCGGCGTCGACACGGCGGTCAACACCATCGTCGAGGCGTGCGACCGCATCTCCGACACGGCGGCGGCGCACCGGCGCGTCTTCATCGTCGAGGTGATGGGCCGCCAGTGCGGCTACCTGGCGATGCGCGCGGGGCTGGCCGCCGAGGCCGACGCCATCCTCTATGCCGAGAAGCAGATCGGCGAGGACGCGCTGGTCGAGAAGCTGCGCGCGCTCATCGCCGCATCGTTCGCCGCCGGGCGGCACAAGAGGCGCGTGCTCATCGTCAAGGCCGAGGGCGTGAAGGTGAAGACCGCGGCGCTGGTCGAGCGCCTCGGCAAGCACCTCGAGAGCGACGTGCCCGGCGTGGACGTGCGCGAGACCATCCTCGGTCACGTGGTGCGCGGCGGCAGCCCGACCGCCACCGACCGCGTCATCGCGCAGCGCCTCGGCTTCGCCGCGGTGGGCGCGCTCGAGGAGGGCGCGCACGACGTCATGCTGTCGTGGGAGCCGCCCGGCGGCTTCGGCGACAAGACCGCCGACCCGAGCGTCAGGCGCGTCGGTCTGCAAGACATGATCGACGAGACCAAGCGCGTGCTCGACGGCACCAGCCCGGTGACGCAGGCGCGGCTCAAGCTGCTCGCGCAGGTCGAGGGGCTGCTCGCGCTGTAGGGCTCGTGCCGTCCTTCTCGGGGCGATAGACTGCCCGGCGTGCGCACCGCACCGTTGCCACCAAGGATCGCGCAGGCGCTCGCCGACCTGCGGGGGCGACTGACGACGCGCTTCGGCCCCGAGCTACTCGACATGCGCCTGTTCGGATCCTGGGCACGCGGCGAGGCCCATGAGGACAGCGACGTCGATGTGTTCGTGCTGCTGCGCACCCTGAACGATGACCAGTGGCGCGACGTGGTCAACGAGGCCGCCGCGGTCGGCCTACAACTGGACCTCACCGTGTCGCCGACCATCTTCGACCTGGCGCGCTTCCAAGCGTGGCGACGTCAGGAGCGAGGTCTGGTCATGGACATCGAGCGGCAGGGGATCCCCGTATGACGAACGAGGGGCGAGAGCAGAGCGCTGCCGAGGAGCTGGCGCGGGCGCGCGAGGAGCTCACGGGTGCCACTCATTTGCTCGGCATCGGCCTCGGTCGCATCGCGCTGACGCGCGCGTATTTCGCGTGCTTCCACGCAGCGCGCGCGGCGCTGTTTCGGCGCGATATCGAGCCGAAATCGCACTCGGGCGCCGTGACCCTCTTCAACCTGCACTTCGTCAAGACCGGGCTGGTCGCGATCAGCGCCTCGGCCCTGCTGGCGCGCTTGCAGAAGTACCGCGAGGCCGCTGACTACGGGGACGCCTTCTTCGTCGAAGACGCCACCGTTCGCGAAGAAATCGCGGCGGCGGACGCCTTCGTGCGCGAGATCGAGCGCCTCAACGCCGCTGCTCCCTGAGGGCCCGAGCATCGGTCATTTGACCGAGCACTCCCACCTTCTCCCACCCGATACCGCCGGCTGGAGGTGCCGTTTGGGCGTCACCGGTTCGGGCGAGGTGCAGCGGCGCGTCACGGTTCCCTCGGGAGCGCCGAGCCTCGTCGCCGCGAACCTGGACTCGCCCTCGCCGCTCTCGGGCGCGCGTCACGTGCACGACGAGTTCCTTGGTACCGGCCGCCGCACCCAGCCGCTCTTGCGCCCGGTGCCGGCGACGCAAGGCGACGACCTCGGCCCGGGTCAGATCCGCCTGGAGAGCGACTTCCGCCCCCACGAGCGCGACCTGCATCACCTCCGGCTCGACCTGATGAACGGCTCCTCGGGCAGCTCGCAGTTCACGGCCAAGGGCCTCTCGACCATCAAGGCCGAGGTGGAGCGCGCGCGGCCGGGTGCGCGCCTCGTCGTCATCGACCTGCGGCAGGAGAGCCATGGCCTGTTGCACGGCGAACCCGTCGAGTGGATGGGACACCACAACCAAGCGAATCGTGGCAAGAGCCCCGACGCCGTCAGCGCCGACGAAGAGCGCAGGCTGCACGAGGTGGGCGCCGTCAGCGAGGCCGCCGTGTGCGCGGCCGCGGGTGTGGCGTACCTGCGCCTGCCGGTCACCGATCACCTGGCACCCGACGACGCCACGCTGCGGCGCTTCGTCGCGCTCGCGACCAAGCTCGAGTGCGAGGGCGCCTGGGTGCACTTCCACTGCAAGGCCGGCAAGGGGCGCACCACGACGTTTATGGCCCTTTGGGAGCTCTTGCGCACCAAGCCCGAGGCGCTCGACGCCAAGCGGGTGCTCGAGCGCCAGCGCGACCTCGGCGGCGCGGACCTGCTGAAGGTCAAGCTGCCGATGCTCGACGGTGGCGCCTCGCGCCAGCGCCGCGACGTGCTGTTCGCCTTCGCGGATGAACGACGCCGCTCGCACGCGGCGCTGCCGGCCTGACTGCCAGTCGCGGGCGCGTGTGCCGGCCGGCATCCGGCCGCGGCCAGGTGCGCTACCATGGGACATGGCCATCGACGTCAACGCCAAGCAGGTGGGCCGCAGTGCGATCGTCAAGCACGGCGCGCCGGTCTCGACACCGCAGCAGCTCGGCACCAAGCTGTGGCACGCGTTCAAGGACGTGGTGGCGTCGTTCCTGACGCCGGTGCCCTCGTCGTCGCGCGGCGGCGTGCTCGCCGACGTGCTGCGCTTGCTCGGCGGCCAGGGCACACAGCAGCCGAGCATGGGCAGGCAACTGACAGCGCAGGCGCACGTGTCGCCGCGCGTCGGCATGCACTTCGACGACGTGGTGGCCCACGCCGGCAAGGAGCCGATCGCGTCCTGGACCGACAAGGCGATCGTGCGGGCGCGCGACACCGCCTCCACGGTCGCGCACGGCCTGCCGAAAGAGCGCCACCAGCAGCACCTGTTCGCGTTGCCGCAAGGCAGCGTGCTGCACGAGGACGGCCACCTCAAGACGGCCATCGACAACGCACCGTCGCACGTCGAGGTGCGCGCCTGCCCGTACCTGAACACGATCGACGACGTGGCGCGCTTCCTCGAGCGCGAGGTGCGGCGCGACGGCAAGACGCACGCCTCGGAGGTGAACGGCGCGCTCATCCAGCTCGGCCCGGGCACCAGCGTCGCCGACGCCGTCAAGCAATGGGAGGCGCGCCGCAAGCCCACCGCCGACGAGCGCAAGGCCAACGACCTGCTCGCGTCGCTCGAGCGCGAGATCGATGTGCGCCAGACGCGCGAGCAGCAGCGCACCGTGGCCGAGCGCCGCGCCGCCATGGCGACGCAGCTTGCTGCGCTGCCGCCCGGTGCCGACGTCTTCGCGCACGACCCTGCCAAGCTGCGCGAGGAGCAGCCGGGTGTCGCAGTGAAGACGGCGCCGTTCCTGCTCACGCTCGAGGAAGCGGCCGGGTGGCTCGCCAAGCAGGCGAGCACCACCGGCAACGTCAGCGCCTACCGCTTCAACGACGACCTGTTGGTGGCCGATCCGCGCGCAGGGCGCGGCGAAGCGCTGGTGCGCAACGTGCTCGATCGCTGGGAGCAGCTCCACTGATGGGCGCGGTGGCGGAGGCGCTGCTCGACGCCGAAGGCGCGCCGCGCGTCCCGCCCGAGGTGTTCGCCGACGCGCTCGCGTGGCTGCTGCTCGGCCTGGCCGCCGGTCCCGGCTCCGACGAGCTGCCGCCGGCCGCCGCGCTGCACCTGGGTGCCTTGGCGTCGCGCGCCGGCGTCGACGCGGAGATGGACGCGACGGCAGCGCGCGGCGCGGTCGAGCGCTACTTCGCGGCGCACCCGCTGCCGCCGCCGCTGCGCACGGCGCTCGAGCAGGCAGTGCGCGCGGCTGCCGCCGATGGTGCCGCGTTCGGCAAGGACGTGGCGAACGTGGTCGGCAGCACCGCCGCACGTGGCGTGCTCGAGCGCAGCGCGCCGCCGCCGCCGGGAGCGGTGGCGGCAGGCCCGATGGCGCGCTTTCAGATCCGCGATCTCAAGAAGTAGCGGGCACACGACCGGCGCGAACGACCGATCGGTGTTCGTGGCGCCAGTCCCGTGTCTCACTGCGAGATTCCGCGGCCAGCATCCTCTACGCTCGTGCGATGCAATCGCGATCAGCATTGTTGGCGGCCGCCTGCTGTGTGGTGGCTTCGTGCGACCCGGTGCTCGAAGGCCCTCGACCGTCGCTCGCCGATCCCGCGCCGGGTGCGCTGCCGGTCGAGCCGCCGATCTTGTGCCGCGAACAGCACCCGGCCGAGGGAACACCGGTCATCGTCCACGGCGAGGCCTTCGCACCCATCCCGTTCGACATCCCGCATGACCCGAAGGTCGCACTGCCGGACCTCACGCTGGTCGGCGCGCACGACCTGTTCGGCGGCGACGCCGAGCTTGGCGATGTTTCCTTCGAGGGCACCCCAGGCGGGGTCAACGCCGAGCTGCTCTCCTGGCAGAGCCAGCAGCAGCTCACTTTCGTGTACCAGGACCTGCTCGCGTTGGCTGAGGGCGAGGGCGCGGTGCCCGCCGGTCTGTACGACGTGACGGTGGCGAACGCCGACCGGCAGGAAGCCACCTCGGCGCTGGCGTTCGCGGTCACGGAGCGACCGAGCGTCGTCACGCTCGAGCCGCCGCTCCTGTGCGTCGAGCAGGGGCCGCGCACGCTCACGGTGAATGCCGGCGACGCGCTGCGCCTCGGCGACGAGCTGCCCGCGGTCGGCGTCGGTGCGCTCGAGCTGGTGCCGACGCTCGAGGATTGCGCGGACGTCGCGCACCCGGGCATCGACGCTGAGCTGTGCGCCACGGTCACGGTCGAGCTCGAGCAAGGGTCGTTCGCGCCCGGCACCCACCGTGTGAGCCTCACCAACCCTGCGCCGGCCTCCTGCACGAGCGCCGGTGACGCCGTCGATGTCACGGTGGTGCCGCCGCCGACCATCGACAGCATCGAACCGACCGGCGCCTGCTCCGACATCCCCGGACCGATCGACCTGACCGTGACGGGCACCGGCCTGCTGCGCGTCGACGGCACCGACTTCGAGGTGACGGTCGCGGGCGTGCCGGTGGCGCCGACGGGCATTGCTGGCTGTAGCGCCGTGACGGTCGCGGGCATGTCGGTCGAGAGCTGCACGTCGTTCGTCGTCACCATCGACGCCGGCGCGCTGCCTGCGGGCGCGGTGGAGGTGACCGTGGAGAACCCGCCACCGGCGGGCTGCGACGCTTCCACCAGCGACCTGTTCGCCATCGTGCCCGCACCGGTCATCAACGCCATCGCGCCCGCCGGCGAGTGCACGTTGGCGGGCGGGCCGACCGACATCACCGTGACGGGCATCGGCTTCCTGCGTGCCGACGGCGTCGACTTCACCGTCACCTTCAACGGCGTCGCGGTGACGCCCACCGCGATCACCGGCTGCGGCGCGGTGGCGCTGCCGGGCGTCGACGTGCAGGAGTGCAGCGGCTTCACCATCAACGTCGACACTACCGGGCTGCCCATGGGCAGCGTGCCGATCGTGGTCGACAACCCGGACGTGCGCGACTGCGCCGGCAGTGCCACCGGCGCCTTCGAGATCCTTGGGCCGCCCACCATCACGTCGCTGCAACCGGACGAGCTGTGCAGCGACGTCGCCACCGCCTTCGACATCATCGGCACCGGCCTGTCGTCGGCGTCGGCCGTCACGGTCGGTGGCATCGCCCCGGACACCGTGGTTGTGAACGGCGCCGGCACCACGCTCACCGTCACGTTCACCGGCGGGCTGCCCGCCGGCACCTACGACGTCACGGTGAGCAACGGCGCCGGCTGCGACGCCACCGCGACTGCGGCGCTGACGGTGCACCCGACGCCGCTGGTGTTCTTCGTCGACCCGCCCATCGTGTTCAACGGCATCACGTTACAGGCGACCATCTTCGCCAGCGGCATCGACGTCACCGGCGCCGACAGCGTGCAGCTGATCGACAGCGGCGGCGCCGCCACCTCGCTGGTGGTCACCAACCCGGGCCGTCGCTCGCGCGTACTCGCCGACGTCCCGGCCGGGCTGACGCCCGGTGACTACGCGGTGCACGTCACCTCCGCCGAAGGCTGCCCGAGCACGCTCGATGGCAACGTCACCATCACCGACCAGATCACCTCGAGCATCGCCGCGGTCGACCCGTCGTTCGTCTCGCCCACGGTACCGACGGCCATCACCATCACCGCCGCCGGTCTGCTCACCTTCGAGAACCTGCCGCGTGTCTACCTGAGCCCGGCGACGGGCGGCGGCGACGCCATCGCGCTGCGCGCGGTCGAGCTGTCGTCGAGCACGCAGATCTCCGCGGTGGTGAGCGGCGCGGCGTCCGGCGTCTACGATCTGATCATCGTCAACCCCTCGGGGACGGTCGGCTTCCTGGCGGACGCCGTCACCGTCACCGTGGTCGAACCGCCGCTCATCACCTCGGTGGCGCCGGGATCGCTGAACCAGGGACAGACGTCCACCGTGGTCATCGGCGGCGTCAACTTCGACACGACCGCGCCGGTGGTGACGCTCGACTGCGTCGACTTCGCCACCGGCGGCGACGTGCCCGACGGCGCGGTCACGGTGGTGACACCGAGCGCCACCTCGATCACCGCGTCGGTCGACGCGGGCACCATCCCTGCCGGCGCCGTCTGCGTGGTGCAGGTGCAGAACCCCGACGGAGCGACCTACCGCTACTCGGCGCTGTCGTTCCGGAACCCGGCGCAGAACCTGAATGCCTTCCGACCGGGCACCGCCATGCTCGAGGCGCGCCGCGCGCTGGCGCTCGCCGCGGGCCGGCCGACGGGCACGAGCCGCTTGCTCTACGCCGTCGGCGGTGACGACGGCACGCGCGCCGGCACCAAGACCACCGTCGAGGCCGCCACCGTCGATCCCTTCGGCGCCATGGGCGCGTGGACCGCGCAGCGCAACACGCTGGCGAACGCGTTCGACGGCGCACAGACCACCGCGCTGCCGCGCGCCTTCGCCGGTGTCGCGCGCGTCGGGCGCTTCCTGTACGTGGTCGGTGGCGACGACACGGCGGGACCCACCGCCACGCTGT
This sequence comes from Deltaproteobacteria bacterium, assembly GCA_016177705.1. Lineage (GTDB taxonomy): Bacteria > Myxococcota > UBA727 > UBA727 > VGSZ01 > JACOUT01. The sequence goes on along the minus strand of JACOUT010000002.1, from coordinate 646,596 downwards.
TGCGCGCGCAGGTGCTCGACCCGCTGCAAGGCCCGGAGATCACCGACCTCGACGCCACGCTCGGCGACGGCGTGGTCGGCCTGGGCGCCGGGCTGTACCTCTACCGCGTGAGCGCGCTGTTCCCGACGACGGACGCGTCGAACCCGGGCGGCGAGTCGTTGGCCGGCGAGCTGTTCAACGTCGAGCTGCCCGCGGTGCCGGAGCTGCTCGAGCTGACGCTCTCTTGGGCGGCGGTGCCCGGGGCGTCGGGCTATCGCCTGTATCGCACGCCGTCGCCGGGCCTCGGCGCCGGCGATCTCGAGCTCTTGGCCGAGTTGTCCGGTGGCGCCAGCACGACGTTTGTCGACGACGACACCGCTGCCACCAACCCCGCGGTCACTCCCCTGCCGCAGGGCTCGCTCGGCGTCTGGCACGCGCTGCCGGGCGCTGCGCTCGGCACGCCGCGCGCCGCCCAAGCGACCATCGCGGTGCCTACCGGCACCGCGGGCTCGTACTACCTCTACGCCGTCGGCGGACGCACGACCGGGGACGCCGTCGTCGGCACCGGCGAGGTCACCACCATCATTGTCGCGGGCGACGGCTCGCAGACGGTGTCGGCGTGGGCGCCGCTGACCGCCTCCATCAACCCGGCGCGCCAACAGTTGGTCGCTTTCACCATCTCGCCCGCCGACACGCCCACGGCGGGCACCGACACCTTCCTGTTCTTCGGCTCCGGGCGGCGCGGCAACGGCCAGGTCGACAACACCGTGCAGGCGGCGGCCCGGTCGGCCACCGGCGATATCGCGGCGTTCACCGACGTCTCGGGGCCAAACCCCGCGCGCGTCGGTTCCGCGGGCCTGGGCGCCAACGGCTTTCTGTTCTACTTCGGCGGCGCCAACGGCTCGGCCTCCAACAACGACCTCTCGACCGAGCTGCTCGACGCGACGCCGACGCTCGACAACTGGAACGGGCTCGGCGGCGGCGGCATGTTGACGCCACGCATCTACCTGTCGGCGACCTCGGAGAGCGCGTTCATCTTCGTCGGCGGCGGGGCGGACGCCGGCAGCGCACCGCTCGCCACCATCGAGCAGACCATCCAATGAGGAGGCCCGCGATGCACCTGCGTTCCCTGATCGCGCTGGCCGTCGTCACGCCGTTCGCGGTGGCTGCGCCGTCGCGGGCGCAAGCAGAGGCGCCGCAGGTCGACGTCGAGGATCTGTTCGAGCCCCCGGCGCCGGAGGAGCCCGCCGCCGAGCCCGCACCAGCGCCCTCGCCCCCGGCGGAGGCCGCTCCACCAACCCCGGAAGCTTCGGAGCCGACGCCGGCGCCCGTCGCACCCCCCGCACCCGTGGCGACGCAGCTCGCAGCGCCACCCGCGCACGGCACCATCGCGGAGCGCGGCGGACTGTTTGGGCTTGGTCTGGCGGTCGCGCCCAAGCTCGGCGGCGGGCTCGGCAACGTCACGCTCGCGGGGCTCGGCGGCACCTTCGCGGCGCAGCTCGAGCTCGGCTGGGGCCTGCCGATGAAGCTGCCGCTCGGGCGCGACCTGCAGGCGACCACCGTGATCGGCTATTCGGGGCCGTCCTCCTCGGCGACCGTCGACGGCGACCCGCGCCTGCCCGATGGTTCCTTCAGCTACACGCTCACCGTGCACCAACTCGACGTCGTGTGGGGCGGGCTGTACCGCATCCCGCTCGACGCGGTGCCGTGGCTGCGCCCGTACGTGCTCGCCGGCATGCGCACGGTGTGGTCGTGGACCGTGATCGGCGGCGAGGCCGGCGGCGAGCCTTTCGGCAGCTACGTCGAGAGCGCCTTCGACCTCGGCGCCGCGCTCACGCTCGGCGCCGACTTCTACTTCGGGCCGGGCGCTTTGCTGCTCGAGCTGCAGACGACGGTCGGTTACGCAGATCGCTTCGTCTTGCGCGACGCGAGCGTGCTCGGCTTCGAGGGTGCGGTCGGGTATCGCTTCTTCTTGTGACCGCTACTTGCTGAGCACGCCCGCGACGATCAAGAGCGCGATCACGATGCCCATCAAGCTCTCGCCGGCGATCAAGCCCGACGAGACCGGCACCATGGTCTTTTCGGCGAGCGCGGGCTTGTACCTGCGCAGCCACTCCGCGATGGCGGCGCCGAGGAACATGGCGATGCAGTTGGAGGCCGGGATCACCATGGCGATGCCGATGCCCGACGGCGACGGGATGAAGGGCTGCGCGCGCTTGGGCGCGAGCTTCTCCATGAGCGCCAACGCGACGCCGAGCACGAGGCCAACGACGACCGCGATCTTGGCCGACGGCTGCAACGCCGAGAGCCCGCCCGAGAAGGCCTGCGACACGCCGGCCCACACCACGCACGAGGGCGCGGGCCACTCGTCGCCGCCGAGCACCGAGGGGTCGGGCAGGATCAGGTTGAAGGCCGGCACCACGACGAGCGCGCCCGCCACCACGCCGAACAGCTGCGCGTAGAGCTGGTGGCGCGGCTTGGCGCCGAGCAGCCAGCCGGTCTTGAGCGTGGTCAGGAGGTCCGCGGCGTGTAGGCCGATGCCGCCGGTGACGTTGGCCGCCATGATGTTGCCGGTCAGGTTGCCGGGCGTGAGCACGCCGAAGACGAGCTGCGTGACCGGGCCGAGCGCCTTGGTCGGCGTCACGTCGGTCTCGCCGGTGACGCGCGCGGCGACGAAGCCCATCAAGACCGCGAGCGGCACTGCGATGCAGGCGGCCCACAGCGGGATCTGAAAGAGCCAGCCCATCAGCGCCACCACGATGGGCGACAGCACCACGAAGCCGGCGGGGAACCACCAGCCCGGGCACTCGACGGCCTCGATGCCCTGCTCCTGATCGCGCTTGCTCTTCGAGAAGATGCCGGCGAGCCCCGAGAAGGAGCGCGCCACGCTCTTGTAGTCGAAGGCGAAGGAGGTGAGGCCCGACGCGACCAGGATGGCGGCGCCCGGCCACAGCGTCCAGCCGACGATGCCCTTGTAGCTGACGGTGGTGACGATGCGGTCGGCGACCAGCGACGGTGCGAGCACGGCGTAGGTGAGCACGCCGGCGAACAGCAAGGACCAGCCGGTGCGGAAGCTCATGAGCGCGCCGGCGCCGAGCAGCACCACCTCGCTCTTGAGCGCGAGCGTCCAGTCCTTGAGCGCCTTGCCGCCGATGGTGAGCGGCAGCGACAGCGTGCCCGGGATCAGGTGCCAACCGTCGCGCAGCCAAGCGACGACGGCGCCGAACAGCGCGGCGCCGCCCAGCCACATCGCCTTGTCCTTGCCGCCGCCCGCGGCGGCGTCATGGATGGAGCGGATGGTCTCGGCGGTGGCGGTGCCCGTCGGGAAGGCGAGCTGCTCCTTGTTGATGAGCTGACGCTTGATGGGGATGGCGGCGAAAACGCCGAGCGCGGCGATGACGCCGAACCAGGCGACCATGGGGATGGGCTCCGGGCGCACCGACGTCACCATCAAGAGCGCGCCGAAGGCGGCCATGTTGCCGCCACCGGTCATGTAGCCGGCGCCCGACGCGACCGTGGTGAGCGCGTTGTTCTCGAGGATGGAGAGCGGCCGCTTGGCGATGCGCGCAGCCTGCAGCGCCTGAAAGGCGGCGAAGGCGAGGATGCACGCCGTCAGCGTCACCCCCATGCTCCAGCCGGTCTTGAAGAAGACGTAGAGGTTCGACAGGCACATGACCGCGCCGATCAACATGCCGACGACGACGGCGCGCACCGTCAGGTTGATCTCTCCTGGGCGGTAGGTGCTCTTGAGCCACTCGGCCTCGTGGTCGTCGGGCGGCGCGGCCGCAGGGATGGCCGCGGGTGAGGTGGGCTCGCTCATCTCAGGCCTTCCGGTAGTGATCGACCACGCGATAGCGCTGGGCGTAGGCGCCGAAGGCGAGCGCGGCGGCGAAGGCGAAGGCGGCGAAGAAGAACATCTGGAACGAGGTGACGCCGATGCCCGCGCCCTCGATGGCCTTGGTCGCCGACTCGCCCTTGACGGTCTTGTTGACGAGCAGCACCCACAAGCCGCCGATGGTGACCGCGAGGGTCCAGAAGCTCATGATGACGCCCTTGAGCTTGGCGGGCGCCTGGCTGTAGGCGAACTCGAGGCCGGTGGCCGAGAGCAGCACCTCGCCGAGCGTCAACAGCACATACGGTCCCACCTGCCAGAGGATGGAGAGCTGCGCGCCGCCGTCGATGCGCAACTGCAGCAGGCCGGCGCCGATCCAGGCGAGGCCGGCGAGCGCGATGCCCGCCGTCATGCGCCGCAGCGCCGTCGGCTCGACGCCGAGCTTGCGCAGCAGCGGGTAGAGCACGGCGTTGTTGAAGGGGATGAGCGCCATCACCAGCAGCGGGTTCAGCGACTGCATCTGCGAGGCGTTCTTGAGCTGCAAGAACGCAGGCGCCCAGCTCGGCAGATCCCACACGGGCAAGAGCATCTGCTTGCCTTGCAGGACCCACGTCGAGGCCTTCTGATCGAACAGCGACCAGAAGGCGGTCACCGGCACGAACAGCACCAGCACGCGCAGGACCGCGCGCACGCCGTCGATCTCCTCGTCGGGGAACTTGCCGCGCACGCGCTCGAGGCTCAGCCATACGGCGACGCCACCGAAGCCAAGGAAGACCACCAACGCGAGGCACCAGGACTGTACGGTGCCGAGGTAAGGCTCGATGTCGACGAGCATGCGCCAGAAGTCGACACCGCCGAGCGGCAGCAACGCCGCGGTGGCGAGGAGGCCGATGCCGAGGATGACGCGCGCGCCGGTGCTGCCCGCGCCGAGAGCCGCCACGCAGATGGCCGAGAAGGCGTTCGGGTCGTTTGGCCGCGGCGGCTCGACGACGTAGCGCTTGCGACCGAGCCAGAAGATGAAGGTGGCGACGAACATCAAGATGCCGGGGATGCCGAACGCCCAGCGCGGCCCCCACGAGATCAGCGTCAGCGGTATCAACCACGACGCGAAGAAGGAGCCGAAGTTGATGATCCAGTAGAAGGCGTCGAACACCAGCTTGGCCAGGTGCTTGTTGCTCTGGTCGAACTGCTCGCCGACGAAGGCCGACACGCAGGGCTTGATGCCGCCCGAGCCGATCGAGATCAGCAGCAAGCCCGCGTAGAAGCCGAACTTGTCGTCGACGAAGAACGCCAGGCACGCGTTGCCGGCGCAGTAGACGAGCGAGAGCCAGAAGATGGTCTTGTACTTGCCCCAGAAGCGGTCGGACAGCCAGCCGCCGAGCAGCGGGAAGAAGTACACGCCCATCACGAAGATGTGGAAGATCTCCTTGGCTGCTTGTCCTCGGTCGGTCTCGGCGACGGCGACCAGGATGGCGGACTTGGTGAGGAAGTCCGTCAGGATGTTGCGCATCCCGTAGAACGAGAAGCGCTCGCACGCCTCGTTGCCGATGATGTAGGGGATCTGCGGCGGTAGCTTGCCTGCGCCCGGCGGCGGTGAATCGGCGGTGCTCACGTGCACTCCGTGACGCGCGCGTCGACGAGCGCGTGGCGCGCGTCGGTCTCGCTGACGCGCACCTGCTGCACGCCGATGCCGTCAAGGATGTGCAGCAACAGCGACGTGGAGGCCGGCAGCTTCTTGCCGTAGTCGAGCGCGCCCTCGGGCGTGTCGATGCCGAGCGCGACCCGCGTCGCCTCGTCCTTGGTGCCCTGCACCAGCGCCACGCGCTCGGCGTAGGGCAGGGCGATCACCTGGCGGCGCAGCGTCTCGATGTCGTCCTGCGAGATCACGTCCTTGCCGAAGTGGGCGCGCAGGAACTTGGAGATGCCGCCGGTCGCGACCAGCGTGCGGCCGCGCAGCTCGGCGACGTCGAGCGGCATGGGCGCGAGCTGCGCGAGCTTCTTTTCCACCTCCGCGAACACCGCGGGGTCGCCCGCACCGTCGGGCTTGGCGGCCGGCGCGAGCATGGTGTCGAGGATCAGGTTGCTGCCGACCTGCGTGCTGCCGCCGGCGGTCATCTTCCTCTCGGTGCCGATGGCGAGCTGGAAGCTGCCGCCGCCGAGGTCGAGCGTGGCGTACCTGCCCTGTTTGCCGCCCGTCATCACGAGCGCGCCACGGTAACCCATGGCGGCCTCGTCGTCGCCCGACAGCACCTTGGCGCGCACCAGGCCACGTTCGCCGTGGATGCGCGCGAGCAGCGCATCGCCGTTGCTGGCGTTTCGCACCACCGCGGTCGTCACCATCGGGATGTCCTTGGCGTCGACGCCGTGCTGCGCGGCGATGGCGAGCATCTTCTCGAGCGCGTCGAGCGCGCGCTGTTGGTTCTCGGCCGGGATGGGCTGGCCAGGCTGCACGCCCTTGCCGAGCGCGCAGCCGATCTTGACGTCGGCGACAGTGCGCAGCTTGCCGTCGGCGCCCACGGTCTGCACCAGCATCTTCACGCTCGAGCTGCCGAGGTCGATGGCGGCGAAGCTGCGTCCCGCCAGTGCCTTGCGATCGACCTTGCGGGTCGCGGTGGTGCGGCCGGCGCGCTGCTCGACGGGGATGGTGCCCGCAGGCGTCAGCGCGCTCGTCGGGTCGTGCCCCTCGGCATGGGGCTGCTCGACCGCCGCCTGCCGCGCCTGGTTGGTGTGAGGCGCGACCTGCTTGCCGGCGCTGCGCTCGGTGATGATGGGGCGCTTGCCCCCGGGGCCCTTAATCATGCGTGCACCCTCACCGGCTCGCCCCGCCCGGGCAATGCCGGTCGGCGATGGTCAGGAGGCCAACTCGCGCCGGAGCGCGGCGAACAGACGCCGCGCCTTGCCCGGCGAGACGCGCCCGACCACGCCTGCCTTGCCGAACAACGCGTGGAACGCGTCGGCGGCCGCTTGCGGGTCGACGCCGGTCGGCACTTCCATCTCGACTTCGTGGTGCACGACGCCGCCGGGAAACGCCACGCGATCGAGCTCGAGCACCACCGCCACGTCGACACCTGCGACCGACAGCGTGGTGGGCAGGCGCACGCGCTCGTTCTGGAAGGTGCCAATGATGTGTGGCGCTCGGCCTGCCAAGGCACGCCGCATGGCCGCCACGATGTTCCTGCGCGAGGGCGGGTCGACGTCGAGCGGCGCCATCGGGTCGGCGCCCTCGCGCAGCGCCTTGGCGACGGCAGGGTCGATCTCGATCTCCTCCTCGATGACGTTGGTCAGGCTGCCGTCGCGCGTGCCCGGGCCCTTGCCGGTGAGGAAGAAACGCGTGGTCGCCTCGACGCGCTCCTCGCGCAGGCGCAGTACCAGGCCCGTCATGCCGAGCGCGCGGTCGTCGGTGTCGAAGAAGCTGTTGGTCTGATGCGCAGTGCGCTCGGGCACTCCGCCCGCGACCTGCGCGATGCGCATCAGCGCCCCGAGGTCGTCGACACGGAGCTTCAGCTCGATTTCGCGGCCGCTGCTGTTTTCACTCATACAGTTCAGTCATACTGCTCGGTCATACGGTCCAGTCGTGCTGCTCGGTCATGGGGCTCAGAAGTCCTGATAGGGGCGCGGCGACGGGTTGACGCCGTTTCGCTCCAGGTCGTCGTGCTCGTGCGTGGTGCCCCACCGTATCTCGGTGTGCGCGGCCTGGTAACCGAGCGCGGCTGCGTCGGCCTTGTTCGCGTCGAACAGATCCTTGCCGAAGTGGATGCGATAGCGCCGCGCCTCGACGTACCCCGCCACGCCGGCCGAGTTGGTCGGCCAGGCCTCGATGACGGTCTCGCCCGGCAGGAGCGGCAGCTCGACCGGCATGCGCGTGGCGTACTCCACCTTGCTCGGCTGGTTGCGCGGCACCTCGTCGAGGTCGGTGACCTTGCCGTCGGGGGTGCGCACACGCACGTGGTAGGTGTTCTCGGAGCCGTAGACCTTGCGCAGGGCGTCGTTGCCGAGCTCTGCCAGCTCGAACAGCGCGGCGTCGCCGCTCTCGATGCTGGCGCGGCGCATCTGGTCGACGAGCTGCCTCGGCAGCGCGATGGTCTTGCCCTCGAAGCGCACCTCGAGCGCTCCGCCGTGCCCTCCCTGGGCCTGGTGTGCGCGCACCGCCTCGTCACACGCAGAGCGCAGCGCGAGGAAGCGCTTGGCGTCGTCGCCGATGCGCACGCCCTGACGCGTCAGCTCGCGCTCCACCCAACCGAGCACGCGCTCGCTCAGGCCCCCGCTCGCGTGACCGGAGATGTTGATGACCAAGGTGCCCCGAAGCACGTCGCCGGTGGCGCGCGTGATGTTCATCTCCTTGGCGAGGCCGGTGTCGTACGCGAAGGCCCACGCTTGAAACGCCGTGCCGCGCGCCGGCAGGAACAGCATCGACGACGCGCCGCCCTTGCCGGCGCGGCGCTCCAGGTAGGCGAGCGCACGCTGCACCTCGGGGTGCTCGGTGAAGCCACCGGCCGCCCGCAGGCGCTCTACGTTGCCGCCTCTGACCCTGGTGAGCATCGTGCGATTCACTCCTCCGGCTCGGGACGAAAGCGTTGGACGTCGACGGGTGTGGCGCGCTCGCGGGTCAGCTACGCACGCCGATGCGCAGCGCGGCCACGGTGGTGGGCCCGGTGCCGACGCCCACCTCGGGCAGCCCGCTCCGCCACGGGTCTTGGCGCCGCTCGCTCTCGGCCTTCTCGATGACGCGGTTGGCCGCTGCGATCACCTCGCCCGGGTGATCGGGGAAGCTCGTCTCCTTGCCGAGCATGACCGCGTCGGCGCCGCGGTCGTAGACGGCGGCATACAGGCCCTCGACGTCGCCGCGGCTCGGTCGCGACGGATCCTTGACCATCGACATCAACACCTCGGTGGCGACGATGGTCGGCTTGCCGTGCAGCTTGCCCATGGCGTTGATGCGTCGCTCCGCCGCCGGCACGTTCTCGTAGCCGATCTCGACGCCGAGATCGCCGCGCGCCACCATCAGCGCGTCGGCCACCAGCGTGATCTGCTCGAGGTGCTGCAGACCCTCGGGCCGCTCGATCTTGGCGATGATGGGCACGACGCGGCCGAGCTGTCGCATGCGCTCGCGCAGGAACAGGATGTCCTCGGGGCCGCGCACGAACGACGACGCCACCAGGTCGACGTGCGGCAACAAGGCGCCCAGGTTGGCCAGATCCTCGTCGGTGATGGTGCGCACCGAGAGCTGCGAGCTCGGCAGGTTGATGCCCTTCCGGTCCCAAACCTTGCCGCCGAGCGCGACCTCGGCTTCCACCGTGCCCTTGGCCTTGTCGACCGACGTCACGGTCAGCTCGACGGTGCCGTCGTTCAGGAAGATCGGATCGCCCGGCTTCACGTCGTCGCACAGGGTCGGGTAGTCGACCGGCAACAGCTCGGCGCTGCCAAGCACGGCCTTGGTGGTGAGCTTGACCTTGGCGCCTTCCTTGAGCCAGATGTCGTTGAACTCGAGGTTCTGCGGGTTGGCGAACTTGCCGAGCCGGATCTTTGGCCCCTCGAGGTCGATCTGGATGCTGACCGGCCGGCCCAGGCTGGCGGCCGCCGCACGGATGCGCTTCATCAGCGCCACCTGCTCGTCGACCGTGCCGTGCGCGGTGTTGAAGCGCGCCACGTCCATGCCCGCGACGATCATCTTCTTGAGCTGCGCCTCGGTGGCGCGCGGGTTGATGGTGGCGACGATGCGCGTGCGGCGGTCCTTGGCGGGCGGCTGCGAGATGACGTCGGCTGGATCGAAGGCCTGCAGACCAACGGGCCGCGCATCGAAGCGCGCGAGCAGCTTCGCGAGCTCGGCGCGGCCGGCGTCGTCGATGTTGGTCGCCGGCAGGCCGGCGAGGTGACGCAACAGCGCCTTGGTTTGCACGAACACCACGGTGTTGCCGGTCTGGTCGGCGATGCGCAGCGTCTCGTCGACAGCGTTGACGATACTCGTCACCTCGGACAGGCCGTTGGCGCCCACCTGGGTGCTCAGGATGACGCCGTCACGCAGCGCCTCACTGACACAGCTCTGCATCGCGCGCAGCGCGTCGGCGAGCGCGTGCTTCGGCAGCGTCTGCGCGCGCGGCCCCACGACTTTGGGCGCGGTGCCCTCGCCCGGCTTCTTCTCGGGGGGCGGCGATGGCGCGGCGAACGGATCCCAGCGGTAGGCCTCCGTGATCATCGCCTGCTCGGCGCGCTGCGCGGCGGCCCCCTCGGTGCCAAGGATGCGCGCCAGGATTTCCTGCGTGCGCGGGTTACCCGCCTGGCCCTCGCGCTGCACGATGCACTCGGGGCGCACGCCGGCGGCGACCAGGTGGCGCACCAGGTGGTGCTGCGCCTCGATGCCGCTCCTGAAGTGACCGCTGAAGGTGCCGATCACGACCTGGGTAATGGCACCGCGCGCGTCCTTGTTGACGATGAACGTGCCGGCCGTGAGCGCCTCGCCACCCTTCGCGAGCACGGTGTGACCGGGCGACGGCTTGCCCGGGTGCACCTCGGCCGCGCGCGCCACGTCGACGCCGTCGACCACGTACTCGCAGAGCTGGCCGTCCTTCACCGACGCGAGGAACTTGGCGTCGATGACCTTGACCTGCTCGGGGTCGCCGCCCTCGCCGATGAACTTGCGCAGCTTCTCGAGGTAGTAGGCCTCGTGCGCCTCGGGGGTATGGAAGCCCGGCTTCTTCTCGGTGTCCTTGAAGACCACCCACTGCCCGACCGGCGTCTTGGTCGAGCTGTCCTGTAAGCGCACAGCCTCGCGGAACACCGCGGTTTGCACGCCGGCAAGCTCGCGCTGCGCCTTGAGCGCGACCGTCAGCTTCTCCGGCCCCTCGACCATCGACATGCGGTTGATGAGCGTGGTCAGCCGCTGCTCGAGCACGAACAGGCGCCCGGCGAGCTGGTCGAGCGCCGCCGGATCGAGGCCGGTGAAGTCGACGCCGACGAGCGGCGCGACCATCTGGCCCATGCGCAGCGCCACCTTGTCGAGCTGCTTGGCGCTCCACAGCGCGTCGAGCTCGCTGAGCGCCGCGACGGAGACCACGCCGCCGAAGTCGGCGCCGGCGGCGGCCTTACCGGCCTCGACGGTCTTGCCCGGCTCGTTGACGGCGACCGCGGTCTTGTCCGCCACCTGGCGCCCGCGCTGAGTGACGCCTTGGGTGGCGTGGGACGGCCGTTTGGGCGGGTCGTTGATGGTCGGCATCGCCTGGTTCTCTCGCTGGTTTTCGCTCGATCCGTGGCCTGGTTATCTCTAGCCGACCTGGCGGGCTTTTGGCGTGGGGTGGAGCGGGCAGGGGGCCGGGGTCAAGGCCCGGCGTCGAGCGGGCCAGCGTCGGCCACCAGCTCCCGCGGGATACACGCCTGCTCATCGCACAGGTAGCCGTCAGGACAGGGGTTTTCGGCGTCGCACACGCGCCCAAAGGGCGGCGTCGGCAGCTCGCAGGCAGCCGCCAATCCGAGCGGCAGCACCAAGCCGAGGAGCACGTGCCGCCGCCGCCTCATGGGATGCGCTCCTCGTCCTTCGGATCACCGGGCGTCATTGGGGGCGGGGCGTGCTCAGTCCACAGCCAGATGCCAGTGGTGCCAAGGGCCACCCCCACCAGCAAGCTCGCCGCCGCCGTAACCATGAGCGGCGCGCCGTAGCTCAGCCAGCGCCGGTTTGCTTCGGCCGCCATCGTCTGCGCGGTGCGCGCGTCCTCGAGCGCCCCATCGAGATCCTGATCGGCGCGGCCCTCGGCCTCCTCGATGGCGGCGGCGGCGGCGGTGTGGTCGAGGGCGGGCACGGCACCGAAGCCGGCCAGCACCAGGCTCGACGCGGTCAGCGCGGCGCCCGCAAAGGTCAGGCCACCGCCGAGCAACACCATGCCCTCGTCGGCAGCGCCGTCCTCGCAGCGCTCGCCCTCGGTGACGATGCCGTTGCCACAGCCGGTGGGCGTGCAGTTGCTGTCACAGCCGTCGCCGTCCGTCAGGTTGCCGTCGTCGCAGCGCTCGCCCGCGGTGACGACGCCGTTGCCGCAGCGCGTAGAGCGGCAGCCGGCGTCGCAGCCGTCGCCGTCCTCGCTGTCGCCGTCATCGCACTCCTCACCGCTCTGCAATGCGCCGTTGCCGCAGCGCGAGCGCGTGCAGTTGCGATCGCAGCCGTCGCCGTTCTTCGCGTTGCCGTCGTCGCACTCCTCGTCGGCGCCGAGCACGCCGTTGCCGCAGCCCGAGTACACGCAGCCGCGGTCGCAGCCGTCGCCGTCGACCTGGTTGCCGTCGTCGCACTGCTCGGGCGGCGCGACGATGCCGTTGCCGCACGACGACGGCGTGCAGTTGGCGTCGCAGCCGTCGCCGTCCTGCAGGTTGCCGTCGTCGCACGCCTCGGCGCCGGCGCGCACGCCGTTGCCGCACGAGGACAAGGTACAGTTGCCGTCGCAGGCGTCGCCGTCCGCCAGGTTGCCGTCGTCGCACTGCTCGCCCGGCACCACCACCCAATCGCCGCACTCGCGCGCCGGCTCCGGGCAGACCTCGCCGAGCTCTCCCTTGCCGGTGAGTTGCTCTAGTTGCTTCACCTTGTCGGCGACGGAGCGCGCCTTCTCGAAGGTGGGGTAGGCCGCCAGCACCGAGCGATACAGGTCGAGCGCCATCCTATGGTCGCGCGCCGCGTACGCCACCTCGGCGGCGCGGTAGAGGTGCTTGGCCTGGGGCGCGCGCCCGTGGAGCGCCAGGAACAGCGGTACGGCGTCGCAGTAGCGCGCCTCCTCGGCGGCGGCGTAGGCCTTGGCGACGAGGTCGGGCGGCCCGTCTCCTGGCCGCGCCGGTGGCGCGCCGGCAGCGGCGACCAACCCGAACACAGCGGCGAGCGCTTCCAGCACGTGCGCGTTATAGCGCGCGCCGCACCGGCACGGTCGTCAGTCGTAGATGTCCGGTACGTGCTGCGGCGTGCCCGTCCTGTCGCGCGGGCGCTTCTTCGGGCCGCCGTCGACCGCCGCGCTCGGCCCCGCGTCCAGCGCCGTCGACGCCCCAGCGTCTGCCGCGAGCACCTCGACGACGCTGCCGGCGTCGACCGCGGCGGCCGGCCCCGCGTCTGCCACTTGCGCCACGCCCGCGTCCTGCTCGGCCATCACGCTGCCCGACGACCACCACCACGCCGCCGCGCCGCCGACGAGCGCGACCGCCGCCCCCGCCAAGACCGCGCTGCGAAGCGCGAGGCTCGGCGCTGGCCCCGGGGGCGGCGTGCGCACCACCGGCACCGGCGAGACCGGCGCGGGGGCTCTCGGCGGCAGCGGCGCGAGCGTGGCCGCGTCGTCGTCGACGGTGGGCGCCTCGGGGGCGGTCTCGAGCATGATGGGCCGCGGCACTGCCGCACCGCTCTCGAAGCCAGGCAGGTGATCGAGCACGCGCGCCAGCTCCTCGGCGCTGTCGGGGCGGTCGTCGGGCGACTTGGCGAGCAGGCGCTGCACCAAGCCGGCGATGGGCAGCGGCACCTCGGGCGGTAGGGGCGGGATCGGGTCGACCGCGTGCGCCATCAGCAACGCCGTCGGCGTGGGGGCACGGAACGGCGGCCTCCCCGCCAAGCACTCGAACCAGATGACGCCGAGCGAATACAGGTCGCTGCGCGGGTCGCTGGTCACGCCGCGCACGCTCACCTCGGGCGCGATGTAGCCGGGCGTGCCCACCACCGAGCCGCTCGCGGTCAGGTGCTCACCTTGGTCGTTCGCCACCTCGTCGATGCCGGTGAGCTTGGCGACGCCGAAGTCGACGATCTTGACGAAGTCGGGCGTGCCCGACGCGTCCATCAGTAGGATGTTCTCGGGCTTGAGGTCGCGGTGGATGATGCCGAGCCCGTGCGCACAGGCGAGCGCGGCGCAGCACTGGCGCACGATGCCGACGCCGCTCTTGAACGGCAGCATGCCGCGCTTGATCAGGCGCTGGCGCAGGTTGTCGCCCTTGACCAGCTCCATGGCGAGGAACAGCGCGCCGTCAGCCAGGTCGCCGAAGTCGTAGAGCGCGACGATGTGCGGGTGGTGCGCTTGCGACAAGGACAGCGCCTCACGGCGGAAGCGCTCGAGCGTGTGCGCGTCCTTGGCAAGCTCGCGCCGCACCACCTTGAGCGCCACTTCGCGACCGAGCGGCTCCTGCACCGCGACGTAGACCGTACCCATGCCGCCGCCACCCAGGCGGCGCGAGATGCGATAGCGATCGGCGACCAGCCTGCCGATCATGCCCTCGGGCTCGGCCATGCTCCTCTAGTAGCAGCCGGGCGTCAGCGAGGCGATTCCCGGCGCACACCCACGAAGTAGAGCGCCGCCGCCATGGCGAGGAAGGGCACGAGCGGCCACCAGGTGTCGATGCCGGCGAGCGGGAAGGCATCCGACAGATCGAGCGCCTTCTTGGCCGTGGGCAAGGTCTCGATGATCGACTGCAAGACACCGGTGATGGCGCCGCCGGCGATCAGGCCCGAGGCCATCAGCATGCCGGGGGAGAAGTCATCGCCGCCGCTGGTGGTGCCCTGCGTCTTCTTGCGCTGCCGATCGACCAGCAGACGCACCACGCCGCCGATGAAGATGCCGGCCGACGTCGAGACGGGGAGATAGAGCCCGACCGCGAACGGCAGCGAGGCCACACCGACCATCTCCATCATCACCGCCAGCAAGACGCCCACCAGCACCAAGCCCCACGGCAGCTTGCCGCCGAGCGTGCCGTCGATGATCAGGCGGAACAGTTGCGCCTTGGGCGCGTCGAACTTGACGACGCTGCGGGCGCGCCACACGGCGTTTCCTTCGGCGTCGACCAGCAGGCGCGCGCCCCCGTCCTCGACCAGGCGATAGCCCACGCGATCGGGGCCGAGCTCGCTCGGCGCGTTTGGCGGCACGGTCACTTTGGCGACGGCCTCGGCCCGCTCCCAACGAAAGGGCTGGGTGCCGCACACGCCGGGATCGACCAGGAAGGCGAGCTGGCCGGCGTCGTCGACCAGGTACTTGCCGCGCGCCACCACGGCGTCCGGCAGCACCACGTCCTCGCGAACGTAATGGACGCGGTAGCTCTTGCCGTCGGGCCCCTGCTCCGGAACCTGCTCGATGGTGGCCGCCGTGTACTGCGGCACCGCCACGGCCTTGTGGGTGGTCGCGCCCTGGTTGAGCTGGATGAGCACGAAGCCGATGACCACGGCGCTCGTGATGACGCCGGCCGAGATGGCGATCTGCTGCGCGCGCGGCGTGCCGCCGACCAGGAAGCCGGTCTTCAGATCCTGCGAGGTGGCGCCCGCCACCGACGCCGACACGCACACGAGCGCGGCGGTGGTGAGCGCCATCGCCTTGTAGCCGACGCCGGTCCAGCTCACGGCGACGAACAGGCCGCAGGTGATGAGCAGCGTCGCCACCGTCATGCCCGAGATGGGGTTCGACGAGCTGCCGATCTCGCCGGTGATGCGCGAGCTGACCGTGACGAAGAAGAAGCCGAACAAGAGGATCAGCGCCGCGCTCACCAGGTTGATGCCGAGCACGGGCGCGAGCCAAATGGCGAGCACCAACGCGAGCGCGCCGCCGCCGACGACGGACATGGGCAGATCGCGCTCGGTGCGTCGCTGCGCCGACTGCCCTTGTCCAGCGCGCAGGTTGGCGAGCCCGCCGCGGAAGGCGCCGACGATGGTGGGGATGGCGCGCGCCAGCGCGATGAAGCCGCCGGTCGCGACCGCGCCGGCACCGACGTAAAGGATGTACGCGTTCCTGATGGCGTAGGCGCTCATCTCGGCGATGCGCTTGCTGCCCTCGGGGTACATGGGCGTCGGCATGCTGTCGCCGAAGATGTGCACCAGCGGCACCAGCACCAGGAACGACAACATGCCGCCGGCCATCATGTTGGCCGAGACGCGCGGGCCGATGATGTAGCCGACGCCGAGCATGGGTGGGCTCACCTCGAAGGCGAGCAAGGCGCCCTTGAGCCGGCCGCCGAAGTCGACCGCGACCTCGGAGACGTCCTTCCACAGCTTGGTGATCAGGTTGAGCGCCGCGTAGCCCACGCCGACGAAGAAGCCGATGAACACCGTCTTCGCGTTGGTGCCTCCCTGTTCGCCCACGATGAGCACGTCGGCGCACGCGGTGCCCTCGGGATAGGCGAGCTTGCCGTGGTCCTTGACGATCAGGCCGTGGCGCAGCGGGATCATCATCAGCACGCCGATGAGCCCGCCGAACAGCGCCACCAACAAGGTGCGCGACAGCTCCAGCTCGAAGCCCATCAGCAACAGCGACGGCAACGTGAAGGCGACGCCGGCAGCGATCGACTCGCCCGCGCTGCCCGTGGTTTGCACGATGTTGTTCTCGAGGATGCTGGCGGGCGCGAGGCGCAGCGCCTTCTGCGCCCAGCGAAACAGCGTGATCGACAAGACCGCGACCGGGATCGACGCCGACACGGTCAACCCGACCTTGAGGCCGAGGTACACCGACGAGGCCGCGAAGATGATGCCGAGCACCGCGCCGATGAGGACGCCGCGCACGGTCAGCTCGCGCGGCGATTGGTCCGGCGGCACGAAGGGCTGGTGTTCGCCGGCCTCGCTCACGGCAGGTACTTACGCAGCTCGACCGGCACCATGCCGTCCGGCGTCATGCGGCGCACCTGCTCGGCAGTGAGGCCGAAGACCTCGACCTCGGCCTCGACGCAGAGCTGCTCCTTGCGGTTGACCATGCGCGCCTGCACCACCACGAGGTCGCCGGTGTCGCGGAAGATGGTGCCGTCGGCGCGAAAGCTCTCACCGGCGTAGAGCGGCTTGAGAAAGCGGATGCGGCACTCGCGCACCACGCCGACGCGCTTCTTGAGCGCGGCCACGGTGGCATGTGCCAGATCGTCAGCCACGCCCTGAATGACGCCGGCCGGCACCACCTTGGCGCGGCCGCAAAGATCCTCGTTGGCGTCGACGTGGCAGAAGACGCGGTTGCCGTCGAGCTCGAACAGCAGGCGCAGGCCCGAAGGGTCGGCGACGCCCGTCAGGATCTTGCGGCCCGCGGTGTACTCGGTCTGGACGGGGCGTCCCATGGCGCCCCGTCTACACCAAGTCGCGCGCGCTGTCGGCCCCGATCAGCCGTCGAGCGCGTCCTCGATGATGTCCTTGGTGTTCTGCATCTCTTCTTCGAGCGTCGGGCAGTGCGCGGAGTTGATGTTGACCACCACCTCGCCGGCGTCCTCGTCGACGTCCTTGACCGCGCCGTCGCTGTCGAGCGGCGTCAGCTCGACCTCGGCGGTGATGGTCAGCGTCTTGTCCTGGTCGTACTTGGTGACGGACAGCGTACCCTTCTTGGCCAGGTAGCAGTCCTGATCACGCTCGACCACGAACTGGTGATCGTCCGGCTCATCGACCTTGGGGTGGTCGTTGACGCGGCAGATCATCAGGCTGGCGACGACGTCCTTGTCGTCGGTCGGGTCGAGGCCGCTGTCGTCCGTGTCCTCGATGTCGATGTCCTGCTCGGCGCCGTCGAAGTTGCCGTCATCGAGCGACTGCATGCCCGCCGCGACGTACCAGTAGTCGGTGGGGAAGTTCTTCACCTCGTAGTCGACCTGGCCTTGCGCGAAGGCCTCGTTTGCTTCGTCGAGCTTGTCGACATCGCCCTCGGCGTCCTTGACGTCCTCGAAGTTGGTCTCGAGCAGCGTGTTGTAGTTCTGCAGCGCCTTGGTCCGTGCTTCGCACGCGCCGATGACGCTGACTCCGGAGGCGTTGAGGCTGTAGAGCGTGTCCTCGGTGCCGAAGTCGGCCTGGTCCTGCACGAACAGCGCCGAGATGAGCGCGTCCACCGCCTGCTCGTCGACCTTGCCGTTGACGCTGGCCGCGCAGCCGCCGAGCGAAGCGGCCGGGCCTACGACGAGCATGCCGACGACGAGAAGGGAGCCGAGCAGACCGAATCGCTTGCGATGCATGGTTCCTCCAAAAACGCGCGGAGCGTGGCCGCGCGACCAGGAGGTGTCAACCTGGCGACCTCGTGGCAACTGTGCGTCGCGCCACACCGACCCGGCGGTCCTCGACGTCGCTGCTCACATCGCGGCGCGCGCGAGTGCGCGCAGCGCCCGCTCCACGCCGGCGTCATCGACGTCGAGGTGCAGGCAGGCGCGCAGGCGATCGGGGCCGGCTGCCGCCACGCGCACTCCGTCGGCCAACGCGGCCGCGACGAGGTCGCGCGGCGCCTTGGTGCGTGTCCGGAAGAACACCAAGTTGGTCTCCACCGCCTCGACCTCGAGGCCGGCCACGCCGCCGAGCCCGTCGGCGAGCGCGCGCGCCCGACGGTGGTCGTCCGCCAGGCGCTCGACGTGGTGATCGAGGGCATACAGCATGCCACCGGCCGCGATGCCCGCTTGGCGAAGACAGCCGCCGAGCGCCTGCTTGAGCCGCCGCGCGCGTGGCCACAACGATGCGGGCAGCGCCAGCACGGCGCCAAAAGCGCAGCCGAGCCCCTTGGAGAAGCACACCTGCACCGTGTCGGCGCCGCGCGCCAACCTGCCGACCGGCACGGCGAGCGCGACGCTCGCGTGAAACAGCCGCGCGCCGTCGAGGTGCAGCGACAGCCCGGCGGCACGGCAATGCTCGGCCACCGCGTCGTAGGTGGCGAGCGGCCAGACGCTGCCACCGCCGCCGTTCGAGGTGTTCTCGACGACCACGCAGCGCGTGCGCGGGTAGTGCGGATCGTCGGCGCGGGTGACGCGGCGCACATCGTCGGCCGTGAAAATGCCGCGGGGCGTATCGAGCGGGTGGAGCTGCGCGCGCGCGGTCATGGCCGCGCCCGCGCCCTCGTGGTTGAGCACGTGCGCGGTGCGGTGGCAGATGACCTCGTCGCCGGCCTGCGCGTGCAGCGCGAGCGCGATCTGGTTGCCCATGGTGGCCGAGGGGACGAACAGGGCGCGCTCGCAGCCGAGCAGCGCGGCCATGCGCTCCTCGAGCGCGCGCACCGTGGGATCCTCGCCTTTTTGCTCGTCGCCGAGCGGGGCCGCCATCATGGCGCGCTTCATCGCCTCGGTGGGGCGCGTGGCGGTGTCGCTGACGAGGTCGACGAGGATCTCCATGCGGCCCCGTCGCACGCGCGCGTGTCTCGAGCAAGGCCCGAGCGCGCGGCGCGGCGTTGCGCTACCGTCGCCGTGTGCTCGCGCTCTTCGCGCTCATGCTGGCGCAATCGCCCGCCGCGCCCTTTGGCCCTGGCCTGGTCGACGTGGGCGAGCGCATCCCCACCGCGCACGTCGCGCTCGGCTACTCCACGCCCGACAACTTCCTGCACAAGGATGTCTATGGCGAGCTGGAGCGCTGCTTCTTGGTCGAGGACGCCGCTCGCATGCTCGCGGACGCACACGTGCGTTTGCAGCAGCGCGCGCCCGGCGTGACCTTCGTGCTCTACGACTGCGCGCGCCCGAAGAGCGTCCAGCTCGTCATGTGGGACGCAGTGGCCGGCACCAAGCAGCAGGGCTACGTCGCCAACCCGCACAAGCCGCCCGGCAGCGTGCACAACCGCGGCTGCGCCGTTGACCTGTCGCTGTGGGACAGCGCCAAGCAGGCGCCCCTCGACATGGGCACGCCCTGGGACTTCTTCGGCGCGCTCGCCGAGCCGCGCCGGGAGAGCGACCTGTGGAAGGAGGGCAAGCTCACGAGCGAGCAGCTGGCGAACCGCCTGTTGCTGCGCGAGGTGATGCTGCGCGCCGGTTTCGGCCTCTTGCCGCACGAGTGGTGGCACTTCGATTGCGCGCCGCCCGGCATCGCGGCCAAGCGCTACCCCATCCTTCCGTGAGGTCGGCTCGGCGCCGGCGCGCATGGAAGGTGCGCGCGCCACGGCGCCTCGGGTAGCTTGTCACCGCCCATGAGCTTCGCACCCGATCTCCAAACCGGCCGGGACAACAAGAGGGGGCTGTTTTGGCCCCTGATCCCGCCGACCATGCGCGACGACCCGGACGAGGTGCGGCGTGCCAAGCTGTTCATCATCGTCGCGCTGCTGTTGTCGGCCGCGGCCGCGTTCTTCACGTCGATGATCCTCGGCGAGGACGGCATCTCCCCGGCGGCGCTCGTGCTCGGCGCCGGCTCGGTGGTGGGCCTCTTGTGCATCCCGTTCGCCTGGTGGCTCGGTTCCATCCAGTTGCCGGCGGTGGTCATCGGTGTGCTCAACGTCGTGGTGGTCGAGGCCATGGGGTTGTTCTTCACCGGCCCCGGCGACTCGTCGCAGTGGTGGCTGGTGCTGGCGCCCTTGGTCACGACCTTCCTGGTCGGTCCGCGCGTCGGCATCGGCGTCTGCCTGCTCGCGGTCGCCGGCAGGCTCGGCTTGTTCGTCGCCGAGGATCTGGGCTGGCGCTTCGCCGCCGAGGACGACACCGGCCCGTACTTCCACACGCTGGCGAGCATCACGGCGCTCGCCGCGGTCACCGCCATCGCCGCGCAGTACGAGAGCGCTCGACGACGTGACGCCGCCATGGTCGAGCGCGCCCGCCGCCAGCTCGAGGACAAGCACCGCGAGCTCGAGGTCGCCGCGCAAGCGGTCACCCAGGCGCGCGACCGCGCGCTCGACGAGAGCCGCCGCAAGGACGAGTTCCTCGAGCGCATGCGCTCCTTCGGCGCCGGCCACGGCGAAGGCCTCGAGCGCACGCGGCGCGCGAGCGCGCAGCTCGCGCAGACGGTGCACGCGGTGGCCACCAGCGTGGAGACGCTCGCCACCTCGTCGTCGTCATCGGACGCAAAGGTGGCCGGCATGGCCGACAGCGCCGGTCGCGTGGCCGCCGCGGTCGAGCGCCTGGTGAGCGACGTCGGCCAGACCACGACCGCGCTCGGCGATCTGACCGGCGCGGTGGCGGCGGTGCAGGCGCAGTACGGCCAGCTCTCGTCGTCGGCCGACGCCACCTCGCGCGCCATGCTGGCGATGGAGAAGTCCGCCGAGCAGGCGGAGCAGACCGTGGTGAAGACCGCCGGCCTCGCCGACCTCATGATCAAGGACGCCGAGCGCGGCGTGGAGGCGGTGCGGCGCACGCTCGGCGGCGTCGACGAGATCCGCGCCAGCTCGCGCACCGCGGGCACCGTCATCCGCGACCTCGATCAGCGCGTGCGCGCCATCGGCGCCATCAACAACGTCATCGATGAGGTGGCCATCGAGACCAACGTACTCGCGCTCAACGCCTCCATCATCGCGGCGCAGGCGGGCGACCACGGCGCCGGCTTCCGCGTGGTGGCCGAGCAGATCAAGGCGCTCGCCGAGCGCACCGCGGCATCGACGCGCGAGATCACGGCGGTGGTGCAAGGGCTCAAGGCCGAGGCGACGCGCGCGGTGGAGGTCATCGAGCGCGGCGAGAGCGCGGTGGAGGCGGGCGCGGCGCTGTCGGAGGAGGCCGCGCGCGCGCTCGAACAGATCCTCGGCTCCGCGCGCGAAGCGACCGCGCAGGTGCGCGCCATCGAGCACGTCATCGGCGAGCAGGCGGCGCGTGCGCGGCTGGTCGGCGGTGCCATGAACGAGGTGACGCGCCTGGTCGGTGAAGCAGCGCGCGCCACCGACGAGCACGGCAAGGCGGCGTCACAAATCGAGGCCGCCACGCGTCGCCTGGCAGCACTTGGCCCCGAGCTCGAGCAAAAGAGCCGCGCGCAGGCGGAGGACGCGCGCGCAGCCCGCGCCGCGCTCGCGCAGATCAGCGAGATGGCGCGGCGGCTCGCCACCGTGCAGGGCGACCAAGCGCGTGTCTCCGAGGCGACCTTGCGCGCCGTCGAGGACATCCAGCGCGCGCAGCGCGGCCAGGACGAGGCGCTGCGCGAATTGCAGTAGCGGTTATTGCCGGCTCGTCACTCGACGTAGAGCGCGCCGCCGTAGATCCACACGTAGTCGCGGCCGTCTTCAGCGGCGGCTTCGAGATAGCCGTAGGCGTCGTCGCGCAGGTGCTCGCGCAGGTGCCAGGGGAGCATACGCACCTCGGCGCGGTAGGCGCCCGCGACGTCGAGCGGCACCGACAGGCGCGCGTCGGTTGTGCTGGCCACCTCGACGAAGCCGGCTTCGTCGTCGGTGGCGCGCAGCACGCGCAGTCGGATGGTCGGTGCCTCGGCGGCCGGATCGAGGTCGCGCACGCGCGGCGCGTCCACCACCAGCGTTGAGCCCACCGGCACGGTGTCGCCCAGCTCGTAGCTGGTACCGCTCTTGTCCGCGTGCACATCGAAGCCGACCGGCGTGCCGAGCATCTCGAAGACGCCGTAGTTGCGCCCGGCGGCCAGCGCCTCCTTGACTGCGCGATCGTCGAGCGTGCCGTCGGCGAGCGGGCGCGCGCGCACGTGGTTCGAGAAGGCGACCATCATGCGCCGGTAGCTGTCGCCGCGCTCGCCGTCCTCGAGGATGGCGGCGAAGGTGTTGCGGTGGCAGTCGGTGCCCATGGTGGTGACCAGGTGGCGGCCGGTGGCGAGCACGTTGCCCCAGCGCTGCAGGTAGCGCGGATCCTCGCTGTAGATGCCGAACACCAGCAGGTCGGGGTGCGGCAGGCCGGTGTCGCCGTCCTGCCAGCGCAGGATGAAGTCGAGCGCGATGCCCATGCCGAGGAAGGTGTTGGCGTGCAGGTTGAACATCTCGAAGCCGTCGAGCGGGAACGACAGCAGCTCGGCGACGCTGAAATCCTCGGGGTGCGCGAGCAGCACCACCGCGCCGGCGTCGTGCTCCGCCTGTGCCGCCTCGGGTGTGCGCGACCCATAGACGGATCCGCGGTCGCCCGGCACGTGGTGCTCGAGGCCGACCGGCATCATGTCGGACTCTGCGCCGCCCATGATGATGGCGCTCGAGCCGTCGTCGCAGGCCGCGCGGTTGGCGGTGCCGACGCCGTCGTGCTCGATGAGCACGTCGCCGCGTTCGGGCCGAAACAGCAGCGCCTCGGGGTACTCGGTGTCGGTGAACGACTCGCGGTGGTCGGTCAAGAAGGCGAAGTCGTGCTTGGCCTGGCACAGCCCGCGGCGGAAGTCGTCGAAGCACACGGGATCGCGCGTGCCGTCCTCCAGCACCGGCGCGCCATCGCAGGCGTCGTGCGAGTAGACCGAGTGCGAGTGCACCAGGCCGCGCAGGTCGACGAAGCCGCGGACGGGCGTCGCATCCGACGCGTGCGTGACGCCCGGCGACCAGACGGGGCCGGCGGGGGGCGGTTCTTCCGCGGGGCAGCCGGACAACGCGATGGTGACGGTGGTGACGACGAGCAGGTGCCGCGTGGACATGCGGGGAGGCTGACACAATGCGAGGCATCGCCAAGGGGGCAGGCGCGCCCCATGCCGGTCGGCCAGCCAGGAACAAGTACCTGGGGCTTGTCGCCCCGCCTTCGCCGGCGATCGCTGCTCTCGCGAGAGCAGAGGCTCGTGCCGGAAAGACCGCCCCCACCCTACCTCCCTCCCCTGCGGGGAGGGCCGTTCCGGCTTCGCTCTCTGGCGCACGTCGCCACCGCCTGAAGTCGCCCATCGCTGCACGGCCCTCCCCGCAGGGGAGGGGCAGGGGTGGGGGCGTTCGTCGGGGCACGGTCGCCTGCTCTCGCGAGAGCAGCGATCGCCAATGAAGGCAGGACAGCAAGCCCCAGCATCTTCATCTTCTTCTTCGTCGTCGTCTCCCTCTCCCTCTCGTCTCCCTCTCCGCGCCTCCGGAATGCCCGGTCCCCCCGGTGCGTTCCGGTAAACTCCGCGCATCATGTTCTACCGCCACCGCCTCTGGCTCTCACTGCCGATCCTCGTCGCCATCACGGCCGCCGGTGCGCTGCTCGTGTGGCCCGCCGCGCCCGCCCGCGCCGAGCCCACCCGCGTCGCCGCGGCGCGCGCCGACAAGCTCGCCTCGCTCAAGGCCGCCTTCGCCGACAAGGGCGTGCCGTACCCGGCCAAGGAGCTCTTGGTGCGCTCCTTCAAGAAGGAGCGGCAGCTCGAGCTGTGGGCCGGCGACGGCAAGGCGCCGATGGTGCTGGTCAGAAGCTGGCCCGTGTGCGCGTCGTCGGGCGAGCTCGGCCCCAAGCGCCGCCAGGGCGACCTGCAGGTGCCCGAGGGCGTCTACACCCTCGACAAGCTCAACCCGGTCTCGAGCTACCACCTGAGCCTGCACGTCGACTACCCAAACCGCGCCGACCGCATCGCCGGCAAGCGCGAGCGCATCGGCAACCTGGGCGGCGACATCATGGTGCACGGCGAGTGCGTCACCATCGGCTGCATCCCCATCGAGAACGACCCCATCGAGGAGCTGTACCTGGCGATCCTCGACGCCGGCCTGCGCCCGCCCATCCACATCTTCCCGGCGCGGCTCGACGACGCCGGCCTGCAGGCCTTGACCGCCACCACGGAGGAACCGTCGGTGCGGGAGCTGTGGGGCGATCTGGCGCGCGTCCAGCGCGCGTTCGACGAGCGCCGGCGCATCCCGCGGGTGGTGGTGGACGTGGCAGGTCGCTACGTGGTGACGCCGTGAGCTGATCCGCGCTTTGCGGGACCCGCGGCTCGCGGGTCGCATCGAGGGGAGTTGCGCGCCGCGCTTTTGCGCCCGATGCAGGAGGTCTGATGGTCCCGACCGAGTCCACCCCGAGGCGCGGCCGCACGCTGGCAATCACGGCGCTGGTGCTCGCGGTCGCGGGGGTCGGTTTGTGGTGGTTCGGCCTGCGTGGCGGCGACGGCCCGAGGGGCCCGCGCTTCGAGACCGCGCTCGTCGATCGCGGTGGCATCACCAGCCGCGTCACCGCCACCGGCGCGCTCTCCGCCGTCGTCACCGTGCAGGTGGGCGCGCAGGTGACCGGGCGCATCGCCGAGATCCTGGTCGACTTCAACGCGCCGGTGAAGAAGGGCCAGTTGATCGCGCGCATCGACGCGCAGACCTTCGAGGCCGCGCTCGCCGAGGCCAAGGCCAACTTGAGCGCCGCCGAGGCCAACCGCGATCGCGCCGTCGCCAAGGCCGAACAGGCCGACAAGCAGCAGGAGCGCCTCAAGGAGCTGGTCGACAAGGAGCTGGTGTCGCAGTCGGAGTACGACGCCGCGCGCTCGGCGGCCATCTCGGCGCGCGCCGAGGTGGCGGCGGCCAAGAGCGCCATCGAGCAGACCAAGGCCGCAGTCGAGCGCGCGCAGACCAACCTCGGCTACACCCGCATCCTCGCGCCCATCGACGGCGTGGTGCTTTCGCGCGCCATCGACGTCGGTCAGACGGTGGCGGCGTCGCTGCAGGCGCCCATCTTGTTCACCATCACCGGCGACCTGAAGGACATGCAGGTCGAAGCCGCCGTGGCCGAGGCTGACATCGGCCGCGTCGAGGAGGGCAAGCACGCGAGCTTCACCGTCGACGCCTACCCTGGCGAGCGCTTCGACGGCCTCATCAAGCAGGTGCGCAACGCGCCGACCACTGCGCAAGGGGTGGTCACCTACGTCACCGTCATCGGCGTCGACAACGCCGAGCTGCGGCTCAAGCCCGGCATGACCGCCAACGTCACCTTCGTGGTGGAACAGCGCGACGACGTCTTGCGCGTGCCCCAGGCGGCGCTGCGCTACCGGCCGCCGCGGGAGGGCGAGGGCAAGAACGGCGGCGCCACCAACCAAGGCGGCAGCGCCCCGGGCATGCCAGGTGGGGGTGCGGCAGGCGCCCCCGGTGACGCTGGCGTCAAGGTCGAGGGCGGCAAGGCGCCCGAGAACGGCAAGAAGCCCGACGGTCGCGCGCTGTCCGTGCTGAAGGACGGCCAGCCGGTGCAGGTCCGGGTCAAGACCGGCCTGACCGACGGCACGCTCACCGAGATCCTCGAGGTCCTCGAGGGCGAGCTGCACGAGGGCGACACGGTCATCACCGGCTCGCTCGAGACGCAGAAGCAGAGCAGCGGCTCGTCGAGCATCATCCCGACGCCCATGGGTCCGCGCGGCCCCGGCGGCGGCGGGCGCGGCCGCTGAAGGCACACCATGGGCGACCCGGCGCTCCTCGCGGTCGACAACGTCAGCAAGACCTACCTGACGGGCGACGTACCCGTGCGCGCTCTCATCGGCGTCTCGCTCGAGGTGCGACCGGGCGAGCTACTGGCGGTGATGGGCTCCTCGGGCTCGGGCAAGTCGACCTTGATGAACCTGCTCGGCTGCCTCGATCGACCGAGTGAGGGCCGCTACCTGATCGACGGCCGCGACGTCTCGCGCCTGTCGCGCGCCGAGCTGGCGGTGGTGCGAAACCGGCTGATCGGCTTCGTGTTCCAGAGCTTCCAGCTCCTGCCGCGCACGAGCGCGGTCGAGAACGTCGAGCTGCCGCTGCTCTATCGGCCCCTCTTGGCCGGTGAGCGACGGCGGCGCGCGCTGCAAGCGCTGGCGCGGGTCGGCCTCGCGGAGCGCGCGGGACATCACCCAAACCAGCTCTCGGGCGGGCAGCAGCAGCGCGTCGCCATCGCGCGCGCGCTGGTGGGTGAGCCCAAGGTGGTCTTGGCCGACGAGCCCACCGGCAACCTCGACTCGGTCACCAGCGTCGAGGTGATGGCGCTGCTCCAACAGTTGGTCGCCGACGGCATCACCGTGGTGCTGGTGACGCACGAGCACGACATCGCCGCCTTCGCGTCGCGCGTCATCACCGTCAAGGACGGGCGCGTCGTCACCGACGTGCGGCAGACGCCCGTGCCGGCCGTGCCGCACCCGACCGTCGCCGTCGCCGGCACCTTGCACGCCACGGGGGTGCCATGAGCCCGCTCTCCGTGCTGCGCGTCGCGCTGCGGGCGCTGGTGCGCAACAAGATGCGCGCGGGTCTGACCACGCTCGGCGTCGTCATCGGCGTCGGCGCCGTGGTCGCTATGGTGGCGATCGGAGAGGGCGCCAAGGCGCAGGTGCAGAAGGCCTTCGAGTCCATGGGCACCGATCTGATCGTCGTGTTGCCCGGCTCGCAGAACTTCGGCGGCATGCAGGGCGGCTTCGGCTCGGGGCAGACCCTCACCTGGGACGATCTGCACGCCATCCAGACCGAGCTGTCCGCAGTGCGCGCGGCGGCGCCGCAGTTGCGCACCAACACGCCGGTGCTCGGCGACGGCAACAACTGGGGCACCCAGGTGATGGGCACCACCGCGGACTTCTTCGTCGTGCGTAACTGGGCCCTGCAGTTCGGTCGCCCGCTGCAAGCCTCGGACGTCGACGGTGCCACCAAGGTCGCCGTGCTCGGACAGTCTGTGGCCGAGCAGTTGTGGGGCGAGCCCGCGCGCGCGGTCGGTGACGTGTTGCGCATCAAGGGCGTGCCCTACGAGGTGATCGGCGTGCTCACGCCCAAGGGGCAATCGCCGATGGGGATGGACTACGACGACGTGGTGCTGGTGCCCGCCAAGACCTTCATGACCAAGGTGCAAGGCGGCATCAAGCAGAACATCCCGGGCTCCATCCTGGTCGCGGCCAAGAATGGCCGGGAGAGCGCTCGCACCGCGCAGCAGGTGCAGGCGCTGCTGCGCGACCGCCACAAGCTGGTCGACGGCGACCCCGACGACTTCAGCATCAGGAACCTGGCCGAGATGGCCAACGCGCAGCAGCAAGGCACGCAGACGCTCACCATGCTGTTGATGGCCATCGCCGCCGTCAGCCTGCTGGTCGGCGGCATCGGCATCATGAACATCATGTTGGTGAGCGTCACCGAGCGCACGCGCGAGATCGGCGTGCGCATGGCGGTGGGCGCGCGACCCGTCGACGTGCTGTTGCAGTTCCTGGTCGAGTCGCTGACCTTGTCGGTCATCGGCGGTGCCATCGGCGTCGGCGTGGGCGTGGGCGGCGCCTGGCTGCTCACCGCCAAGTTCGGTTGGCCCACGGTGGTGCGCCCCGACGTCATCGCCATCGCGGTTGGCTTCTCCGCGCTGATCGGTGTCGGCTTCGGGCTCTACCCCGCGAGAAGGGCGGCGGCGCTCGACCCCATCCAGGCGCTCCGCTACGAGTGAATCGTGCTGCTGCTCTCGCTCCTCCTCGTCGCCGCTGCCCCCGACGTGCTCACGCTCGACGACGCGCTCGCGCAGGCGGAGGCGACCAGCCCGGCGCTGCGCCGCAGCCGTGCGCAGACGGCGTTTGCCGACGCCCAGCGCCAAGGTGCGCTTGCGCCGTTGTTGCCGCAGGTGCACGGCAGCGTCGGCTACGCGCGCGCCACCGCCAACACTGCGCAGTCGATCAAGCTCGACAGCGAGGACCAGCTCTCGACCGGCCTCACGCTGCGCCAGCTCATCTGGGACTTCGGTCGCACGCTCGGCCGTCACGACGCGCGCGTCGCGGAGCTGTTGGCCGCGCAGGCCGACGAGCGAGCGGCCAAGAGCGAGCTTGCCTTCGCGGTGCGCGCGGCGTGGCTGCACGCCCTCGGTGCCCGGCAGCTCGTCGGCGTGACCAGAGACGCCGTCGCCAACGAGGAGCGGCACCAAGCGCAGGTGCAGGCGCAGATCGGCGTAGGCCTGCGCGCGCCCATCGACCTGGCGGCGGTGAAGACCGTGCTCGCGTCCGCGCGCGCCGACGTGATCGCGGCCGAACAGGCCGAACAGACCGCGCGCCTCGAGCTGGGTCGCGCCATCGGCACCGGTGGCACGCCCGCGCCGCCCGAGGGCGCACAGCCGCCCGGGCCCGTCGACGGCGAGGACGAGGCGCTCGACCTCCTGCTCGCGCGCGCGCAGGCCGCCCGCCCCGACCTGGCGGCCGCGCGGCAGTTGGTGCAGGCGCGCGAGCGCGACCTGGTCGCTGTGCGCGGCGACTACTGGCCGACGCTGTCGGCCGAGCTCGGGGCCAACGCCGGTGGCGCCGCGCTCGACGCGCTGGCGCCGAACGCAGCGGCGTCGGTCGAGCTGAGCTGGCCGCTGTTCGAGGGCTTCGGCACCAACGCCGCCGTGCGCGCCAGCGAGGCCGCGGCCGCGCAGGCGCGCGCGTTGCTTGAGGCCGCCGACTTGCAGCTGCGCGTCGACGTCGAGCAAGCGCGGCTCGTGCTGCGCTCGACGCGCGCGCGCTTGGTGGCGCTCGAAGAGGCGGACAGCGCCGCCGCCGCAGAGCTGGAGCTGGCGGAGGCGCGCTACCGCGCGGGCACGGGCACCATCATCGAGCTGGGCGACGCGCAGTCGCGCCGCGTCGAGGCCGCCGCCAAGCGCGCGCAGGCGACCACCGAGCTCGGCGTCAGCCGCGCCGCGCTGTTGCGCGCGCTCGGTGAGTGAACGTCAGGCGAGCTTCGAGAAGTCGGGCTTGCGCTTCTCGAAGAAGGCCGCGAAGGCCTCCTTGGCCTCAGGCGAGGTCAATCGCTCGCTGAAGCGCGCCGCCTCGGTGAACATGACCTCGCGCAGCCGTTCGCGCAGCGGGTCGCGCAGCAGCTTCTTGGAGGCGCGCAGCGCGGCCGCTGGCAGCTCGGCGAGGCGCGCGGCCTTCTTGCGGGCGAACGGCAGCAGCTCGGCCGGCGGCAGCGCGCGCGCGGCCAGGCCGGCGCTCACGGCCATGGCGGCATCGAAGGGCTCGGCGAGCAGCAAGATCTCGCTCGCCTTGGCCATGCCCGCGATGCGCGGCAGCAACAAGGACGAGCCGCCCTCAGGCACCAGACCGAGGCCGACGAAGGGCGCGAGCAGCTTGGCGTCGTCAGCAACGTAGACGAGGTCGCAATGCAGCAGCATCGTGACGCCGACGCCGACCGCCACGCCGTTCACCGCCGCGACCATCGGCTTGTCGAAGTCGAGCAGCGTCAACAAGAGTTGAACCGCCGGGTGGTCCTCGGTGAAGTCCTTGATGTTGGCGAAGTCGGCCAGGTCGTTGCCGGCGGTGAAGGCGCCGCCCGCTCCGGACAAGAGCACCACGCGCACGGCGGGATCGGCGCTCGCCGCGCGCAACGCCGACACGGCGGCCCGGTACATCGGCAGCGAGAAGGCGTTCTTCTTCTCCGGCCGATTGAAGGTCAGGGTACGGACGCCGCTCGACGTCTCCACCTGCACCAACTGCTGCTCAGACATTGACGCCTCCCGCGGTCTTGCCGACCGTGCCCTGCTTGGCCTTGGCAGGCGCCGCGCCGGCGCGCAAGGAGGCGGTGAGCGTGTTCACCACCACGCTGGCGCAGGCGAGCCCGAAGGCGCCGGTGACGAACACCGTGGTGCCGTCGATCAGGTTACGCTCGTCGCACGAGTGGCTGGTGTCGCGCACCTGCTGCACGTCGTCATCGCCAGTGGGGCACGCGCACACGAAGCCTTTACCGCCGTCGTAGGTGAGCTGCTTCGGCCAGGCGCGCCGCTCGTCGGAGTAGACGGCATGGACGCCCATGGCGCTGCTCTTGGGGAAGCCGTGCTTGGTGCGGAGGATCTTGCGCAGCTCGCGCGCCAGCGGGTCGACGTAGGTGTCGGCCAGATCGGCGATGCGCAGGCGCGTCGGGTCGAGCTTGCCGGCGGCGCCCATCGAGGAGACCACCGGGATGCCGCGCGCGCGGCAGGTGGCGAGCAGATGTGCCTTGGCGGTCAGGTTGTCGATGCAGTCGACCACGAAGTCCCAGCGCTCTTGTCCAGGCTGGTCACCAGCCCAGGGGTCCGGGACGGTCAAGAGCTCGTCTGCGCGCTCGGCGTTGTAGAAGGCGCGCTTGGCCTCGATCTTGGCCTGCGGGTTGATGAGCCGCAGCCGGTCGCGCAGCACCCAGGCCTTGGGCTTGCCCACGTTGCCCGAGAGCGCTTGCAGTTGGCGATTCGTATTGGTGACACAGACATCGTCGAAGTCGACCAGGAGCACGTGCCCGAGCGCGCTCCTCGCCAAGGCCTCGGCGGCGAAGCTGCCGACGCCGCCGAGCCCGATGACGACGACGCGCGTGGCCATCAAACGCGCGACCGCGCCGTCGCCGTACAAGCGGCCGAGCCGATCGAAGCGGCGATGCAGCCGGTAGGCGTTCTCCTCTGCGCCGCGGTTGACGAGCGCGCTCTCGAGCGCCTTGTCGGCGGGCGCGCAGCCGTGGGGATCGTGGGACATGCGCCCCTTCTAGCAACCGCAACGGCGACGAAAACGGGGTGTCGGCGCGCTACCGCCGATACACGGCGCGCGCGTTGTCCTCGGCGCGTCGGGCGACGTCGATGGGCTGCTCGCCGCGCAGCCGGGCCACCTCGGCGACGACGTCGACGAGCCGCTCGGGCGGAAGCTCGGGCGCGTCGGTCTCGACCAGCAGGCGATCGGCGGGGATGTGCGGCACCGCCTCACGCAAGCGCTTGGCGCGTTGGTTGAGCACCAGGCCGCCGACCGACAGGAAGAGCCCGAGACGAACCGCGGGTGCGATCGCCTCGCGGGGACCGGCGAAGCCGTGCCACACGCCTGCGCGCACCTGGCTCTCCTCGACGAGCGCCAGGCCGCGTGCGTGGGCGCGCACAAGATGCAGGATCACGGGCAGGCCGCGCTCGGCCGCGAGCGCGAGCTGGACAGTGAGCGCGCGCACCTGGATCTCCTTGGGCGGCATTCCTTCGCGCGCGTCGAGCCCGCACTCGCCGAGCGCCACCACGCCGGGCTCGTCGAGGCGCCGGGCGAGAGCGGCCAGCTGCTCGGCGAGGTCGCGCTCGCTCGCCGCTTCGGGGTGGATGCCGAACGCGCGATGAACCTCCGGCGACGCGGGCAGGGGCGGCAACGGCCGGTCGGTGCGGGGGTCGACGCCCGCGCACAGCATGGCCGACACGCCGACGCGCGCCGCCTGTTCGGCAGCGCGCGTCGGGTCGTCACATCGCTCGAGGTGGACGAGCGCGTCGATCACCCGCGCATCATGCGCGACGGCGGCGGCGCAGGGCCAGCAGCGCCAGGCCCGCGGCCGGCAACAGCACGCCCTCGGGTCCGGTGCCGCTGCACGCGCAGGCGCCGACCGGTGTCGGCTGCGCGTTGAAGGCCGCGCACGCGAACTCGACGTCGTAGTTGGCGCCCTCGCCCTCGGGATCGACGCGCACGTACACGTCGCCGGCCGTCAGGTTGTCCGCCACCGGCTCGGCGCTGGCATCGGCGATGACGTTGCCGTCGGCGTCGACGATGGTGGCGAGCGCGCCCTCGGTGGCGAGGTGCACGCGCAGCGTGTCGCCGTTGCGCACGCTGACCACGAAGAAGTCCTCGTCGAGCGCCGCGAGCTGCGCGCGTTGCTGGCCGCAGAAGCTGCGCGTGGCGTCGATGGTGGTGTTGTTGGGCTCGAGCGCGTCGTCGGAGCCCGGCGGCGGCGGCGGCGGCGGCTGGTCGCCGTTGCCGCAGGTGACTGCCAGGCGGTACGACACCGAGGTCGCGGAGCTGGTGGTGATGCGCGCCAGCACGACCGGGCCGGGCGACGTGGTCGCGACCGAGCCGCCCTGCGCGAGCACGTCGGGGGCCGAGGCTAGCTCGGTGGTGCCGTCCGACTGGAACAAGGTCACGGCGATCGGCGTGCCGGCCACCGCGACGATGCCCACCTCGACGTCGGTGCCGTCGGGTGCCTCGATGGCGTACCAGTCGTCGTCGCCGGGCGAGGCCACCACGTCGAAGCCGGTGCCGCAGCGCGAGGAGAAGGCGGCGTTGGCGTCGTCGTTCGGCTCGGCCAGGTCGTCGTCGCCACCGGTAGGCGGCGGGGGCGGCTCGGCCGGATCGGCGACCAGGTTGATGGTGCGCTCGGCGCTCAAGGTCTCGTTGCCGGCGGCGTCGACGGCGCGCACCGAGAAGGAGCGCGAGCCCGAGCCGACGTTGAGCGTCCACACGTAGGTGTCGCCGGTGCGGGTGCACGAGGCGGAGCCGCCGGCGGCCAGGGGGCAGGCGAACACGTTGTCGCCGAACGGCCACACCAGCTCGACGTTGGGCGCGCCGCTGTCGTCGGTGACACGCGCCTCGATCTCGATGCTCGAGTTGGCGAGCAGCTCCTGGCCGTTTGCGGGCGAGACCACGGTGACGACGGGCGCGGTGGTGTCGCCCGAGACCGGCGGCGGCGTCGCCCCGTCGGTGGTGAGGTGGATGGTGCGCGCGGGGGTCTCGGTGACGTTGCCGCCGCCGTCGCGCACGCGCAGCGAGAAGGTGCGATCGCCCAAGCCGACGGTGATGTTCCAGGTCATGGTGTTGCCGCTGACCGTGCAGCTCACCGCGTCCGACGTGCCCGGGCACGCGAACACCTGGTTGTTGTAGCTCCACACCAGCTCGCGAGCGACGATGGTGCCGCTGTCGGTCGCGGTGGCCGTGACCTGCAGTGGCGTGCCGTCGGCGCTCGACTGGAAGGTGGCGCCGTCGGCCGGGCTGGTGAGCTGCGCGACGGGCGGGATGGTGTCGCCCGGATCGAGCGGGGCGCTGCCGCCGAGCTTGTCGACCATGATGGTGACCGAGTTCTGCGTCGAGCGGTTGCAGTTGCACTGGCGAGGCTCGTACTCGCCGCACTGCGCGCCAGTGTCCTGGAAGGTCTTGGCGCCGCAGCCGCCGAGGTAGGTCATCGGATCCTGGCACAGGTACTCGTGGTCGAGGCTGAAGGCGTGCGCGATCTCCTGCGCCGCCACTTCGCAGTTGGTCTGCACGCTGCCGCCGAGCACGTCCGAGAAGATGTAGACGATGGCGCGTGGGATGATGTTGCACGAGTAGCTGTCGATGGGCGCGACGCCGCCGACGCCGCTCGGCAGCCCGATCTGCCCCGGGCTGCCGCCGAAGTGCGCCTCGACGTACTCGCCGCTGGCCGGCTCCACGTCGGTGACGGTGACGTTGAAGCGCGAGAACTCATCCTGCACGCAGGCGACGATCTGGTTCCACGACGAGTCGCTGCCCGTGTAGCCGCCCACGGTGGCCGAGCCCGAGCCGACCACGCTCGATCGGTTCGACGCCGAGTTGTCCGAGCCGCCGGTGTAGGTGACCTGGTTGCGCTCCAGGTAGATCGGCAGGGGCGCTCCGCCCGGCGTGAACAGCGCGCTCACCACCGGCTCGCCGTTGATCGTGCGCGGCGTGCCCTTGTGAGCGATCGACTCGACGCCGCCGGACGCGCGCACCTGCTCCGGGTTGATCTGCAGCGCGATCGGGCGCGGGCGGATGTAGGGACGCTCGCGCGCCGTCGCCAGGGACATCTCCGCGGGCGCGTCGTCGCCTGGGGCGGCGCCGCAGGAGACCGCAAGCGAACAGGTGAGCGCGACGGACAGCGAGGCGACGGCGTGCTTGGTCATCGGTCCTCCACCCAGGGAGCATTGTCGGCAGCGAGCGCCCCTCCCACCATCGGTCAGCATGAGGGCCTATGTGGCCGTAGTCACGACGAGAAACGACACCGAAACGTGCGCGCCTCTGGGACGATGTGCGTGGGCCTCGCATCGGTCATCCGGCGGCGAACGCGTCGGGACGCGGCGCGCACCGCGGCACGCGACCCGGTTCTCGCGTGCACGGCCGTTTGGTAGAGCGGCGCGTCGTGCGCGTCGCTTCAGCAGCCGCCTGGGCGGTGATCAACATCCTGCAGTACGCCTGGTTCGGGATCTACTCGGGCGTCTGCTTCGCCGTCTCCCTGGTCGTGTACGGCGTCACCTGGAACTCGGAGTCGGCGCTGGCGCTCGGTCGTGTCGTCTATGCACCGATCAACATGCAGGTCGGCTTGGCGGTGGTGCTGGTGGAAGGACGCGAGCAGCTCCCAAAGAGCGGGCCGTATCTGCTGATGATGAACCACCAGTCGATGGTCGACATCACCATCGCCATGCTGATTTGCCCGAGCGCGGTTCGCTTCATCTCCAAGCGCGCCATCGCGTTCTTCCCGGTCATCGGTTGGGCCATGTGGCTGTACGGCATGGTGTGGCTCGATCGCGGCGACCCGCGCGCCGCGCTGCGCGCCATCAACAAGGCGGCCTCGCTGCTCGCGCGCGGTCGCATCATCTGCACCTTCCCTGAGGGCACGCGCTCACGCGACGGCGTCATCGCGCCCTTCAAGAAGGGGGTGTTCGTGCTCGCCGCCAAGGCGGGGGTGCCGATCGTGCCGGTAGCGCTCGACGGCACCGGCACGCTGGCGCCCGCCAAGGGCTTCAGCCCGCGACCGGTCAACATCCGCGTGCGTATCGGCGCGCCCATCGACCCCGCCAGCCAGGAGCGCGAGGCGCTGATGCGTCGCGTGCGCGATACCATCATCGACATGCAGCTCGACCTCGGCGGCAAGGGCGGCGACAAGGACGACGCGATCGCGGTCGAGGCGGCGCCGCGCCGCGTGGCGGCGAGGGTCACCGCATGAGATCCACGGCGCGGAGGTCGCTGTCGGTCAGTGTGCCGCTGGTGGTGACCGCGCTGCTCGCGGCCTGTCCCGCCGAGCCCGCGCGCGTTGCCTTCACGTTCCTGCAGGCAAACGTCGGCAACAGCTTGCTCGCCTGCGATGACCCCTACGTCTACAAGCTGTGCGAGCAGGGCGTGGAGGACGCGCTGCGCGAGCGCATCGCCGTGCTCGCGCCCGACGTGCTGGCGCTGCAAGAGGTGCTACCCGCCGGCTTCTGCGACACGCTGGTCGAGCCCGAGGACGACCCGCGCTTCGTCTGCCACCCCGACAACCGCAGCGACGAGCCGAGCCAGGCGCGTCGTCTGGTCGGCCCCGACTACGACATCCTGTGCGACGACCGAAACGGCTACGAGTGCGTGGCGGCGCGGCCGGGCGTGCTGCAGGGGCCCTATCGGGTGGCGCCGCCGGTCGAGAGCGACGCCGACGAGGAGTGCAGCACCGGCTTCTCGGTGGGCGCCGCGTCCATCACGCTTCCCGGCGCCGCGGGGTTCACGCTGGTGAACGGCCACCCGCAGAGCGCCTTCATCGGGGCCTGCCGCGCCAGGCAGCTCCAGCAAGTCTTCGTCGACGACGGGCTCGCGCAAGGCGAGACCTTGTTGAGCGGCGACTGGAACCTCGACCCGTACCGCGCCGGCGAGGATCCGAGCGTCGAGGTCTGGATCGAACAGGTAGGCCCCGATGCGTCGACGCGCTTCCACTACCACTCGGGCGTGGCCGAGCGGCAGCCGCCGTATGCCACCAACGTCGTGGCGGGCATCGCCTCGGTGCTCGACCATGTCGCCAGCAGCTCGCTCGAAGGCACCTGCCAGACGCTCGGCGAGGCGCCCGGCACCGAGCGGCTCGACGGCGAGGTGGGCGGAGGCTGCGACCACCGCGCGCTGTTCTGCGCTCTGTCGGACGCGCCGGCGCCGGCCGACTGATGCAGGGCGTGATCGGTACCAGCGACGACACGTTGCCGTGCTGCCTGGCGGATCGAGCGCCGGCCAGCGCGAGCCTGCCGCGCGGCGCCCTCGACGACGAGGAGGGCACGCGCGTGCCCGACGACCTGCCGCTTCTCGTCGACGCGCACGTGCACGTCTTCCCTGATCGCCTGTTCGACGCCGTCTGGCGCTGGTTCGACCGCTTCGGCTGGCCCATCCGCTACAAGCTCTACGCCGATCAGGTGGTGGCCCACCTGACGAGCCGCGGCGTGCGCGACGTCGTGCTCTTGCACTACGCGCACAGGCCCGGCCTGGCGCGCTCGATGAACGCGTTCGTAGCCGAGCTGGCGGCGCGCCACGGCGTCACCGCCGTGGGCACGGTGTTTCCGGGCGAGCCCGATCAGCAGGCGATCGTCGAGGAGGCGTTCGCGCTCGGCTTGCGCGGGCTCAAGCTGCATTGCCACGTGCAGGGCGTGCCCGTCGACGACGCGCGGCTGTTCCCCGTCTACGCGGCGTGCGCCGAGCGCTCGCTGCCGGTGGTGGTGCACGCCGGACGCGAGCCGCGCCCGAGCGGAGAAGGGCTCGCCTCCTTGCCGGCCGACCCGCACGTGATCTGCGGCGCCGAGCGCACGGCGCGTGTGTTGCGCGCCTTCCCCACGCTGAAGCTGTGCGTTCCCCACCTTGGCGCCGACGAGTACCCGGACTACCGCGAGCTGGTGCTGCGTCACGACAACCTGTGGCTCGACACCACCATGATGCTCGCCGGCTACTTCGACGCCGGCGACCCCTGGCCGGTGGTACGCGCGCGTCCCGACCGCGTGCTCTATGGCAGCGACTTCCCGAACCTGCCCTACGCCTGGGATCGCGAGGCGCGCGCGCTCGCTGCTGCGCGCTTGCCGGACGGCGACCTCGAGCGCCTGTGTGCGGGCAACGCGCGGACGTTGTTCGGCCTCGCGGGTTGAGCGCTCACACCGGCCCGCTGCATCGCGAGCGGAAGCAACGGGGCGAGCGCCACCACCAGGCGCGCGTCGCGCACGCCCAAGGCCGCCACGCGCTGCTCGTCGAGGCGCGGCAGCTCGCCGAACGCCGCGCGCGCCAGCAGCCCGACCACACGCAGGTCGCGCTCGGGCAAGCCATGCGCGACCGGCAGGCGCCGCGCGAAGCGCCAGGCGGCGCGCCCGCTGCGCGTACCGTCGTCGTCACGCACCAGCGCGCAGGTGCACGCGAGGCGCAACAGCTCGGTGGCGCGCTGCGCGGCGATGGCCCGCACGTGGCCTGCCAGCGCACCACGCAGCGCGGCCGCGGCAGCCTGCGCGTGCTCGACCTCGACCGCACCGGCGCCCCTGCCAGCCGCGCGTCGCGCCACGAACGCGCGGTGCGCGCCGGCCACGTCGACGTCGTCAGCGAGGGCGGCGCGCAGCCTGTGCCACGCGGCCGCGGCGCCGTCGGGCCCATGAGCACAGAGCGTTCGATACGCGGCCAGGCGCTGATCGCGCGCCGCGCGCACCAGCGCGCCCACCCGTCCGCGCTCGGTGCTGTGCAGCCTCGTGTCCTCGGAGCCGACGAAGGCCAGCAGCACGTCGAGGTCGTGCAGCTCGCCGAGCACCTCCTGCATCTTCTTCAAGAGCTTGCCCACCTGCGCGTGCGCCTCCGGCAGGAAGTTCTCGACGGTGTAGCGCAGCTTCTTCACGCCGATGCGACAGGCATGCAGGGCGGTAGAGGCGCGGCTGCGCATCGCCTCGTGGTGCAGCGCGTGCGCCTCCTGCAACCGACGCAGGCCGAGGTGCACGAACAGCGGCCGCTCGGCCAACAGCGCTGCGGCTCGCTCGGGCGCGCCGCGCCCCGCCGCACGCCACGCTGTCGGTCGAAAGGCGTCGACCGCGGCGCGCGCCGCCACCAGGCGCATGCGCACGACACCGTCGATGGAGGCGAGCACCGTCTTGGCAGCAGGCTCGCCCGCCAGGATGGTCAGCGCATGGTCGCGCATCACCTGCGCGTCGCGCAGCTCACCGAGGCCGGCGAACAGCGGCTTGCCGGCGTCGGAAAGCGCGCGCCAGCGGGCGGCGCCCACGTCGTCGTCGATGGAGCGCAGGCCCTGCGCGAGCGAACGTACGCGTCGGATGGCGACGCGCAGGTCGTGCACCGGATCGGCGCGCAGCGCCCGGCGCACGCGCGCATGTTGCGCCACCACCTCGTCGATCCAGGCGGCGAGCCCCGTCTTCAGCCGCGCCGGAGAACGCGCCGCGCCGGCCTTCCGCCTGCGTGAGGTGGTGGTCGCCATGCGCCAGTGCTGGCACACCCACCGCGGGTGGTGAAGGCGGCCGCGCGGTCGACGACGCCGCTCACACGGACAGAATCCGTCACACGCTTGCCACCTCGCCGTTGCTTGAGTAACCGATTGGAGCGCCATGGCGTTCGACGATCCGTCGCTGTTCATCAACCGCGAGCTGTCCATGCTCGCGTTCCAGCGGCGCGTGCTCGAGGAGGCGGACGATCGCTCGCTGCCCATCTTCGAGCGCCTGAAATTCCTCGGCATCGTCAGCTCCAACCTCGACGAGTACTTCATGGTGCGCGCGTCGGGCGTCAAGCAGCAGCTCGTCGTGGGCGTGTTGGAGAAGAGCGCTGACGGGCGCTCGCCGCAGGACCAGGCGCTCGCCATCGCCGAGATGGCGCAGCAGTTCGTCGTTGAGCAGTACCGGGTCTTCAACCAGTTGATGGCCGACATCAAGGAGAAGACCGGCGCGCACGTCATCGGTGGCCTCGAGCTGAACACCGAGCAGCAGCAGGCGGCACGGGAGTACTTCGCCACCGTGGTGTTCCCGGCGCTGACGCCGCTGGCGGTCGATCCCGGCCATCCCTTCCCGCACCTGCGCAACAAGTCGCTCAACGTGGCCTTGTTCCTGCGTCGCAAGGAGGCCAAGCAGCCGCGCCGCGGCAAGAAGGCCTCGACCACGTCGACGCCCGAGGTCTCCGAGACTTCGCTCGCGGTGGTGCAGATGCCGACGGTGCTGCCGCGCCTGGTCAAGCTGCCGTCGTCGGCGGGCACCACCTACTTGCCGCTCGAGGAGCTGATCGCGGTGCAGGCGGCCGAGCTGTTCCCCGGCTTCACGGTGGTCGAGGCGGCGTTCTTCCGCGTCACCCGCAACTGGGACATCAACATCGACGAGGAGGACAGCGAGGACCTGGTCTCGGCCGTGCAGGAGGAGCTGCGCCGCCGCGACCGCGGCATGGCGGTGCGCCTCGAGCTGTCGGCCGGCGCCTCCGACGAGGTGGAGCGGACGCTGTGCCGCGCGCTCTCCATCGCGCCCTACGAGGTCTACCGCCTGCCGGGCCCCTTGCAGCTCCAAGACGTCACCGGCCTCGCCGAGGGCGAGAGCCGCCCGGAGCTGTTCGTCGATCCGCTGGTGCCGGCCATGCCGCTGCCGTTCAAGGACACCGACAACCCGGTGTTCAACGTCATTCGCGACAAGGACGTGCTGCTGCACCACCCCTACGAGTCGTTCGACCCGGTGGTGCGCTTCATCGAGGAGGCGGCCGACGACCCGAACGTGCTCGCCATCAAGCAGACGCTGTACCGCACCTCGTGGAACTCGCCGTTCGTGCGTGCGCTCTCGCGGGCGGCCGAGAACGGCAAGCAGGTGGCGGTGCTGGTCGAGATCAAGGCGCGCTTCGACGAGGCCAACAACATCGCCTGGGCGCGACGCCTGGAGGACAGCGGCGTGCACGTGGTCTACGGCCTGCTCGGGCTCAAGACGCACGCCAAGGTCGCGCTGGTGGTGCGGCGCGAGGGCAACGCCATCCGCCGCTACATTCACCTGGGCACCGGCAACTACAACCCGCAGACGGCGCGCAGCTACACCGACCTGTCGCTGTTCACCGCGCGCTCCGAGATCGCCGACGACGTCAGCGCGCTGTTCAACATGCTGACCGGCCTGTCGGACGCGCCCAAGTGGAAGCGGCTGACGGTGGCGCCGCTCACCCTGCAAGACCGCGTGCTCTTCCTCATCAACCGCGAGACCGAGCGCGCCAAGAAGGGTGAGCCGGCGCGCATCGTCGCCAAGATGAACTCGCTGGTCGACCCGACGGTGGTGCGCACGCTCTACGAGGCCTCGAGCGCCGGCGTCGAGATCGACCTGATCGTGCGCGGCATGTGCGCGCTGCGGCCGGGCGTGCCCGGTGTGTCGGAGCGCATCCGCGTCACCAGCATCGTCGACCGCTTCCTCGAACACAGCCGCATCTTCGTGTTCGGTACCGGCGCCACCACCGAGGTGTATCTCTCGTCGGCCGACTGGATGACGCGCAACTTCGCCAAGCGCATCGAGGTGATGTTTCCCATCGAGGATCCGGTCATCAAGCAGCGCGTGCTCGACGAGATCATTGGCACCACGCTGGCGGACAACCAGAAGGCGCGCCGCTTGGCGGCCGATGGCACCTGGTCGCGCGCCGACGCCAACGCCGGCAATCCCATCCGGTCGCAGACGGCGCTGCTGGCGGCGGCGCACGTCGCGGCCGAGCCGAAGGCGCAGCCCTCCGGCGCCTGGCGAGCCGAGACGGGGCGCCTCTCCCTCGTGCCCCGCCCGCCGACGGGCTCCTGAGGTGTCGACGTGCGTGTGATCTTGCTCCGCCACGGTATCGCCCATGATCGGGCCGACCCCGAGTGCCCGCCCGATCCCGAGCGCGCGCTCACCGCCGAGGGTGCGAAGAAGACCCGCAAGGTGGCGCGCGGCCTGCGCGAGGTCGGCTGCGCGCCCACCCGCGTGCTGTCGAGCCCCTACCGACGCGCCAAGGAGACTGCGCAGCTCGTGGTCGACGAGTTCGACCTCGACCAGGCGCAGGTGACCCTGACCGAGTCACTCTTGCCCGAGGCGCCACCGCACGAGCTGTTCCAGCAGCTGTTCGCCTTCCACAACGCCGACGAGGAGATCGTGTGCGTCGGCCATGCGCCGAACCTCGATAAGGTGATCGCGGTGGCGCTCACCGGCGAGCGCGCGCCGGTGACCCAGCTCAAGAAGGCGGGCGCGGCGCTGCTGCTCCTCGAGGATCTGCCGCGCATGAAGGGCGCGTTGGTGTGGCTGATGCCGCCCAAGGTGCTCGGCGACCTCGGCTGAGGCTTGGGGGGTGAGACCGCGGTTGCCTGCGCACCGCCGGGGCGCTACCGCCCGCGTCGACGGAGCACATGGCGATGACCACCGGCAGCATCACTGGCGGGGCCTTTCGGCCGCCGTTCTCGCGCGGCGACGGCGAGCGGGCCGGCGACTTCCCCGCCGCCGAGCACGAGGTGCTGGCGCTTTGGGAGAAGCTCGGCGCCTTCGCGCGCTCCGTGAGCGAGAAGCCGAAGCAGAAGAGCTTCATCTTCTACGACGGCCCGCCTTTCGCCACCGGCCTGCCGCACTACGGCCACCTGGTCGCCAACACGCTCAAGGACATCGTGCCGCGCTACTGGACCATGCGCGGCTACCGCGTCGAGCGGCGCTTCGGTTGGGACACGCACGGCCTGCCCATCGAGATGGACGTCGAGAAGAAGCTCGGACTGAACGGCCCCGGCGACGTGCGCGCGCTCGGCATCGGCCAGTTCAACGAGACCTGCCGCGCCAACGTGCTCACCTACGTCGACGAGTGGCGCAGGACCATCACGCGCCTCGGCCGCTGGGTCGACTTCGACAACGACTACAAGACCATGGACCTGTCGTTCATGGAGAGCGTGTGGTGGGCGTTCTCGGAGCTGTGGAAGAAGGGCCTGGTCTACCAGGGCCGGCGCGTCATGCCCTACTCGTGGCGCCTGTCGACGCCGCTGTCGAACTTCGAGGCCGGCCTCGACTACCGCGACGTCGATGACCCGGCGCTCACCATCAAGCTCGCGGTCGACGGCCAGCCCGACACCTTCCTGCTCATCTGGACCACCACGCCCTGGACGCTGCCGTCGAACCTCGGCGTCGCGGTGGGCGAGCAGCTCGAGTACGTGCGCGCGCGCCACGAGGACGGCAACACCTACGTGGTCGCGCGTGAGCTGTGCAAGGCCGTGCTCGGCGACAAGGCCGAGGTGCTCGGCTCGCTGAAAGGCAAGGAGCTGGTCGGCTGGAGCTATCAGCCGCTGTTCCCGTTCTTCGCGGAGCTGAAGGCGCAGGGTGCCTTCCGCGTCATCGCGTCGAGCCACGTCACCACCACCGACGGCACGGGCCTGGTGCACATGGCGCCCGCCTTCGGCGAGGACGACTTCGAGGCGTGTAAGCAGGCCGGCATGCCGTTCGTCGACCCGGTCGACGACGAGGGCAAGTTCACGGCACAGGTGCCGCCCTACGCCGGGCAGAACGTCAAGGACGCCGACAAGCCGATCATCCACGACCTGAAGTCGCGTCAGGCGGTGTTCAAGCACGCCACCGTGCGCCACGCCTACCCGTACTGCTATCGGAGCGGCACGCCGCTCATCTACAAAACCACCCCCTCTTGGTACGTGAAGGTCGAGCCGCTGCGCGAGGCCATGGTCAGGAACAACGCCCAGATCCACTGGGTGCCCGGCTTCGTCGGCGAGAAGCGCTTCGAGAACTGGCTCAAGGAGGCGCGCGACTGGTCGATCTCGCGCTCGCGCTTCTGGGGCACCCCCATCCCACTGTGGCGCTCGGACGACGGCGACTTCCACTGCGTCTCCTCAGTGGCTGAGCTCGAGCGGCTGACCGGGCAGAAGATCGACGACCTCCACCCGCACAAGATCGATCAGCTCACCTTCGAGAAGGGCGGCAAGCGCTACCGCCGCATCGCCGACGTGTTCGACTGCTGGTTCGAGTCGGGCTCGATGCCCTACGCGCAGCTGCATTACCCGTTCGAGGAGAAGGAGCAGTTCGAGAGCGGCTTCCCGGCGCAGTTCATCGCCGAAGGGCTCGATCAGACGCGCGGTTGGTTCTACACGTTGCTGGTGTTGTCGACGGCGCTGTTCGACAAGCCCGCCTTCAAGAACGTCATCGTCAACGGCCTGGTCCTCGCGGAGGACGGCCAGAAGATGTCGAAGCGCCTGAAGAACTACCCCGACCCTGCCAAGGTGCTCGAGAGCTACGGCGCCGACGCGCTGCGCGCCTACCTGATCAACTCGCCGGTGGTGCGCGCCGAGCCGCTGCGCTTCTCCGAGGCGGGCGTGCGCGAGGTGGTGCGCACGGTGCTGTTGCCGCTCGCCAACGCGTGGAGCTTCTTCGTCACCTACGCCAACGTCGACGGTTGGCACCCGCGTGACCTCGAGCGCGCGCCGCCGGTCGCCGAGCGCCCGGAGCTCGATCGCTGGGTCTTGAGTGTCTTGCAGAGCCTGGTGCGCGAGGTGAACGCGCAGATGGAGGGCTACTACCTCTACAAGGTGGTGCCGCCGATGCTCGCGTTCATCGACGACCTGACCAACTGGTACATCCGCCGATCGCGTCGCCGCTTCTGGCGCAGCGTCGAGGATCCGCGCGCCAAGGATGACAAGGCCAGCGCCTACGCCACGCTCTATCAGGTGCTGACCACCTTCGCCCGCGTGCTGGCACCGGTGCTGCCGTTCATCACCGAGAGCCTGTACCAAAGCCTGGTGGTGGAGCCGGGCGCCGCGCGGGCAGGGGCGGAGTCGGTGCACCTGTGCGACTACCCCGCCGTCGAGATCGGCAACATCGACCTCGAGGTCGAGCGCCAGATGACCGTGGTGCGTCGCGTGATCGCGCTCGGGCGCGCCTTGCGCGAGCAGCACAAGCTGAAGACCCGGCAGCCGTTGGCGCGGGTCACGATCGTGACCCACGATGAGGCGGCGCGCACCGCGGTGCAGCACCATCGCGAGCTGATCCTCGACGAGCTGAACGTCAAGGACGTGCTGCTGGTCGAGGACGACGCCGAGCTGGCCACCCTCTCCTTCAAGGCCAACTTCAAGACGCTCGGCAAGCGCCTCGGGCCGAAGATGAAGGCGGCGGCCGAGGAGATCGCGGCGTTCTCGCGCGCGCAGTGGGGCGTGCTCGACGGTGGCGGCACCGTGGAGGTGCAGGGCGAGCCCGTCGGCAAGGACGACGTGCTGGTGACGCGCAGCGCGCGCGGTGAGGTAGTGGTGAACTCCGACGCCGAGCTAACGGTGGCGCTCGACACCGCGCTCACCGAGGAGCTGCGCCGCGAGTGGCTGGTGCGGGAGGTCACCACGGGCGTCAACGCCTTCCGCAAGGACGATGGCCTGGCGGTGCACGATCGACCGCGCGTCACGCTGGCTGTGCCCGCCGTCCTGCTCTCGTTCTTCCAGGCGCGCGTCGACGAAATCGCTGCCGAGGTCACCGCCACCCGCGTGGTGGTGACCGACACGTGGCCCGCGGGCGCGCGCGACATCGTCGCCGATGAGTGGAAGGTCGGCGCGCTGATCGAGAAGGCATGACGCCCAACGAGCCGCGCCTGATCGCGCTCGCGCTCGTCACCGTCGGGGCCTTGATGGCGCTGTCCGCGCTGACGAGCCGCCTGACGGGCCGCCTCGGCGTACCGCTCTTGCTGGTGTTCCTCGCCGTCGGCATGTTCGCCGGCGAGGACGGGCTCGGCATTCACTTCGCCGAC
The DNA here is from genome assembly GCA_016177705.1 of Deltaproteobacteria bacterium. GTDB lineage: Bacteria > Myxococcota > UBA727 > UBA727 > VGSZ01 > JACOUT01. Next base: position 602,242 of record JACOUT010000002.1, on the reverse strand, counting down.
TTCGGCCTCGCCTTCCAGGCCGGCACGCTCGCGCTCGTGCTCATCCTGTTCGACGGCGGCCTGAACACCGCGGTGCGCGACGTGCGCGCGGGCCTCAGGCCGGCGGCGGTGCTGGCCACGCTCGGTGTCGTCATCACCGCGGCGGTGGTGTCACTGGCGGCGTGGCTGCTCGGCGCAGCGCCGCTGCACGCCGCCCTGCTCGGTGCAATCGTCTCCTCCACCGACGCCGCCGCGGTGTTCTCGGTCTTGCGCGGCAGCGGCATCCAGTTGCGCAAGCGCGTCGGCATCACGCTCGAGCTCGAGAGCGGGCTCAACGACCCGATGGCGGTGCTGCTCACGGTGGTCACCACGCGGCTACTGACGAGCGGCGAGCCGGCCAGCGCCTGGCTGGCGCTCGAGATCGTCGGCGAGCTGGTGATCGGCGCGGCGCTCGGCTGGCTCGTCGGCTGGGCCGGCCGGCAGCTCCTGGTGCGTGCGCGCCTGGCGGCAGGTGGGCTCTACCCCGTGCTGACGCTCGCGCTCGCCATGATGGCCTACGGCCTGCCGACGCTGTTGCACGGCAGCGGCTTTCTGGCTGTCTACGTGGCGGCGGTGGTCGTCGGCAACGCCAGGGAGCTGCCTTACCGCGCCGGTCTGCTGCGCGTGCACGACGCAGCCGCCTGGGTGGCGCAGGTCGGCATGTTCCTGGTGCTCGGCCTGCTGGTGACGCCGCACCGGCTGCTCGACGTCGCCCCGCTCGGCTTGGCGCTCGGCTTGGTGCTCGCGTTCGTGGCGCGGCCCGCGGCCGTGGCGCTCTCGGTGGCGCCGTTTCGCTACACCATCAAGGAGCTCGCCTACGTCGCGTGGGTGGGCTTGCGCGGCGCGGTGCCCATCATCCTGGCCACCTACCCTGTGATGGCGGGCGCACCGGGCGCGATCGACACCTTCCACCTGGTGTTCTTCATCGTGGTGGTGAACGCCATCATCCCCGGCAGCACCATCCGCTTCGTCACTGATCGCCTCGGACTGCGCTCGGCAGAGCCGCCGCCGCCGGCTGCGGTGCTCGAGGTGACCTCGACGCAGCAACTGGCCGGCAGGATCCTGGCGTTCCACGTCGACAAGGCCTCGGCGGCGTCGGGCGTGGCCATCAAGGAGTTGCCCTTCCCACCTGAGACCACCGTGATGCTGATCGTGCGCGCCGGCGCCATGGTGGCGCCGCGCGGGGACGTCACCTTACAGCCTGGCGACCATCTCTACATCGTCACCACCGCGACGGACGAACCGCTGGTGCGTCTCATCTTCGGCCAGCAAGAGGAGATGTGAGCGTGGGCGCCATCGCCTTCTTCGACGTCGACAAGACGCTGTTGTCGAGGAACTCGGCCGCGATGTGGGTACGCCGCGAGCGGCGGCTCGGCAACCTGTCGCTGCCCCAGGCGCTGCGCGGCGCCTTCTGGGCGGCGCTCTACGAGCTCGGGCTCATCCACGCGGACGACTTGATCCGGGACGCCGCGCGTACGCTCGCCGGGCGGCGCGAACGCGACCTCGTCGAGCGCACGCTGGCGTTCTGGCGAGAAGAAGTGTCGGGGCTGATTCGTCCGGGCGCGCGCGCTGCGGTGGCGCGCCACCGCGCGCAAGGCGACCGGTGTTGGCTGCTGACCTCGACCTCCTGCTACCTGAGCGAGCCGGTCACCGAGGTGCTCGCGCTCGACGGCTACCTGGCGAACCGCTTCGTCGTGCACGACGGTCTGTTCACGGGCGAGATGATCGATCCCATCTGTTTCGGTGACGGTAAGCGCGCGCACGCGCAGGCCTGCGCTGACGACGCCGGCGTCACGCTCGCCTCGTGCTCGTTCTACACCGACAGCTTGAGCGACCTGCCGGCGCTGCTCGCCGTCGGCTACCCGGTCGCCGTCAACCCCGATCCTCGCCTGCGCCGCGAGGCGCGCCGCCGCGGCTGGCGCATCGAGGACTGGGGGTTGCCGGAGCAGCCGGCGCTGCCCCCGGCAATCACGAAAAGCCCTTGAGGGACGCCGGCATAGGTCGCCGAGCGGATGTGCTCGAAGCCCTGTGCCCAATGACGCAGCGACGAGCTCGCGCGAGCGCATGCGCGCATGGTCACGATCACGACGATGCACGACGATCACCCGTATCGTGCATCGAAACGCGAGCACCGACGACAAGGATGCCGCGGAGGGACCGTCGATGGATCTGTCGCGGCGATCGTTCATCGGAGCTGCCGCCGCAGCGCTCGCGGGTGGCGCGGCCGTGTCGCGAGGCTTGCGCATCATCGACGAGGCGCATGCCGCCGACCCGAGCGTCACCTGGCACAAGGCCCCCTGCCGCTACTGCGGCACCGGCTGCGGCACCGAGGTCGCGGTCCGCGACGGGCGCGCCATCGCGGTGCGCGGCGACGACGCGAGCCCGGTCAACGCCGGGTTGTTGTGCGCCAAGGGCTACGGCCTGGCTGAGGTGCTCGCCGCCAAGGACCGGATCACGAAACCGTTGATCCGCGGCGCCGACGGCGAGCTGGCGGAGGCGACCTGGGAGGAGGCGCTCGACCTCATCGCCGATCGCTGGGCCGAGATCATCGCGCGCGACGGGCCGAACGCGGTGGCGATGTACGGCTCCGGCCAGTGGACCATCCCCGAGGGATACGCCGCCGCCAAGCTGATGAAGGGCGGAATTCGCACCAACAACCTCGAGGTGAATGCGCGCCTTTGCATGGCGGCCGCGGTGGTCGGCTACGTCTCAGCCTACGGCGCCGACGAGCCGCCCGGCAGCTACGACGACCTCGACACCGCCAACGACGTGTTCCTCTGGGGCTCCAACATCGCCGAGGCGCACCCGGTCATCTACCAGCGCCTGATCATGCGCCGAAACAGTGGCGCCGACCTGCGCATGATCCACTTCACGACCTACGATCAGATGACCAGCGAGGGAGCCGACGAGACCCACCTCATCAAGCCCCACGCCGACCTCTACCTGGCCAACGCGATCGCGCACGTGCTCGTCAACGAGGGGCTGATCGATCAGGGCTTCATCGCCGACCACCTCGCGTTCAAGACCACCGTCGACGGCACCGACACCGTGCTCGACCTGGCGGGCTACACGGCGTTCCTCGACGACTACGCGCCCGGCGCGGTCGCCGACGCCGTCGGCCTCACCACTGCAGACATCGAGCGGTTGGCGCGCATCTACGGCGACGCCAGCCGCAACACCATGTCGATGTGGACCATGGGCGTGAACCACAGCACGCGCGGCGGCTGGGTCAACAGCCTGATCAACAACCTCCACCTCATCACCGGCAAGGTTGCCAAGCCCGGCAACAGCCCGTTCTCGCTCTCCGGGCAAGCGAGCGCCTGCGGCACCTGCCGTGAGGTGGGCACCTTCAGCCACCGGCTGCCCTCCGACCGCCTGGTGGCCAACGCCGATCACCGCGCCGAGGTCGAGGAGGCGTGGGGCCTGCCGCCGGGCAGCATCCCGAGCCCCGAGGTCAGCCCAATCACCACCGCCGTCCCCATGTGGCAGAAGGTCGCGAGCGGCGACATCAAGGCGATCTGGGTCTCGGCCACCAACCCGTTCCAGTCGCTGCCGAATGTCGACGAGAACCTGGGCGGCATCACAAGCGCCAGGCCGTTCATCGTCGTGTCGGAGGCCTTCCCCTCGCTCACCGTCGGCCACGCCGACGTCGTGCTGCCGGCCGCCTGTTGGGTGGAGAAGGAGGGCATGTACGGCAACTCGGAGCGGCGCACCCAGCACTGGGAGAAGATGGTCGAGCCGCCGGGCGAGGCCAAGCCCGACGCGTGGCAGATCGTCGAGGTGGCACGGCGCCTCGGGCAGCGCCTGAACTGGGACGTCGAGCTGTTCCCCGCCTCGTGGGACGCGCACCTGGAGCGCGCGCTCTACGAGGAGTATCGCAGCCTGACCATCGGCACTGCGCACGACGTGGCGAGCTACGCGGACCTGCTGGCGTCGCGCGGCATGAAGTGGCCGGTGATGGACGGGCGTGAGACCAAGGTGCGCTTCAACGCCGCGCACGACCCGAACGTGGCGGCCAAGGCGGGCGCCGCGCTGCCGAGCGACGGCATCTACTTCTACGGCAAGCCCGACGGCAAGGCGGTGGTGTGGGCGCGGCCCTACGAGGCACCGGCCGAGTCGCCGAACGCGAGCTACCCGTTCTGGCTGTCGACCGGCCGCGTGATGGAGCACTGGCACACCGGCACCATGACCGGGCGCGTGAAGACGCTGCACCGCGCGGTGCCGCAGGCGCTGTGCTTCATGAACGAGGACGACGCGGCCGCGCTCGACGTGCGTGCCGGTGACACCGTGCGCATCCAGTCGCGGCGCGCCAGCATCGACGTGGTGGTCGCCAAGCCCGACTGCCGCATCCGCTGCCCGCCCGGCTACATCTGGGTGCCGTTCTTCGACGCCAACCGCCTGATCAACCGCGTCACGCTCGGCGCGCTCGATCCCCAGTCGAACGAGCCCGACTTCAAGAAGTGTGCGGTCAGGCTCGTCAAGGTGACCACATGAGCCGCGCAATCCTCGCCGTCGCGCAGCTGGCGCTGGTGCTGGCCGCGTTGTCGACGACGGCCGCGTGTCCCGCCACCGGCCCCGTCATCACGGTGCCCGCGCCGCCCGCTACGTGGGAAGAGATCACGATGGAGCTGTCGGTCTCCAACGTGCCGCATGCGGCCGAGAGCTGTGGCACCAACTGCTTGAGCTGCCACGCCACCGGCGAGAACGGCGCGCCGCCCCAGGCGCACCCGGAGCGGACCGAGTGCATGCTCTGTCACATCGTGATCAACCCGTCCGACCAGTGACGAGCTGACGGCTACTGGCAGGTGTCGGCGGTGCTCTCCACGCTCGCGTGGTCGCAGTGCGCGTCCTGGGCTGCTGCGCCGGCGTGGTAGATGCGGCACTGCACGGTGTCGCCGCTGGCGGCGTTGATGGCGCCGGACGCAGGGAAGACGCCGCAGGCGGTCGTGCACGTCTCCACGTCCGCGAACGTGTCCGGGCAGTGCGCCGCCATGACGCTGCAGTAGACGTCGCACCATCCGCCGCAGACGTTGGCGCCGCTCTGGCCCGCGTGCGGGCAGTGGGTGCCGGGATCTGCCTTGGCGGCGCCGACGTGGAACAGGCGGCACTGCACCGTGTCGCCGTCGCCAGCGTTGACCACGCCGTCGTTCGGCATGACGCTGCACGCCGCCAAGCACGCATTCCGGTCGGTGTAGAGCGCGTTGCCGGCCGTGCAGTTCGCCGTGGCGGCGTCGCAATAGGTGTCGCAATAAGCGCCGCAAACACCGCCGCCGGTGGGGCCGGCGTGCAGGCAGTGGTCGTCGTTGGCTGCGGCTCCCGCGTGGTACTGGCGGCAGCCGAGCGTGTTGCCGACCGTGTCGGCGATGGTGCCGACGGGCCACGCGAGGTTGTTGGCGTTGCACGCCGCCAAGCACGCCGCCTCGTTGTCGTACTGGGCAGCGCCACCGGTGCAGTTGGCAGTGACGGTGGCGCAGTAGTACGCGCAGGTCGGCGTCGCGCCCGGGCCGGGAGGGCAGGCGGCCGACAGGCCGAGCGCAATCGCGAGCGCCGCGGTGAGCGCGGCGCGCTGCATGCACAGGCCGCCGGCCCTCACAGGCAGGTGCCGGCGGCGCTGTCCTCGTCGGCGTGGTCGCAGTGCGAGGCGTCGTTGACGGCGAAGCCGGCGTGGTAGATGCGGCACTGCACGGTGTCGCCGGTGGCGTCGTTGACGTTGCCGGTGGTGGCGAAGCCGGCGCACGCAGCCTCGCAGGCGGCGTAGTCGGTGTAGCTGGCCGCGCAGTAGGTGGTCATGGCGTGGCAGTAGACCTCGCACAGGTCGCCGCACACGCCGGCGCCGGTCGGGCCGGCGTGCTCGCAGTGCGCGTCGTTGTCGGCCGCACCCGCGTGGTACTCGCGGCAGCCGAGCGAGTGGCCGTCGGCGTCCTCGGTGGTGCCGAGCTCCGACCAGTGCAGGAAGTCGTCGTTGCAGAAGTCCAGGCACTCGGCCTCGTCGGTGTACTGCGCGCTGCCGCCCGTGCAGTTGTCCGTGATGGTCGCGCAGTAGCTCGCGCACGTCGGCGTCGTGTCGGCGCCGCAGGTGTCCGCGCTGCTGTCCTCGCCTGCGTGCGCGCAGTGGGTGTTGTCAGCTGCGGCCGCGCCCGCGTGATAGAGGCGGCACTGCACCGTGTCGCCGGTGGCGTCGTTGATGGCGCCGTCCTGACCGAAGCCCTGGCACGCGGTGTCGCAGTCCGCCGCGCCCGTGTACTCGGTGGGACACACCTGATCCATGACGTCGCAGTAGACGTCGCACCAGCTCCCGCAGGCGTTGCCGCCGGTGGCTCCGCCATGCACGCAATGCGTCGCCGGGTCGGCCTTGGCGGCACCGAGGTGGTAGAGGCGGCACTGCACCGAGTCGCCGTCCGGCGCGTTGGTGGCGCCGATATCGGGAATGAGCGCGCACGCGGCGAGGCAGCTCTCGTGATCGGCGTAGAGCGCGTTGCCCTCCGCGCAGTTGGCCATGGCGGCGTCGCAGTAGACGTCACAGTAGGTGCCGCACGCGCTGCCGCCGGTGGGCCCCGCGTGGTTGCAGTGGTCGTCGTTGGCGGCGGCGCCCGCGTGGTACTGGCGGCAGCCGAGCGTGTTGCCGGCCGCGTCCGCCGTGGTGCCCTCGCCCCAGGTGAGGTTGTTGGCCGTGCAGAACTCGACGCACGTGGCCTCGTCTTGGTACTGCGCGGCGCCGCCCTGGCAGTTGGCCGTGATGGTCGCGCAGTAGGCAGCGCAATCGGGAGTGGCTCCCTGCTCGCTCGGTGGGCACGCCGCGGAGAGCGCGAGGGTGAACGTGAACGCCGAGCTGACAACCAGGTGAACGTGTCGCACGTGGACCTCCGAAGTACGGTGGGTTGTACCACGACTCGGATCCCGCCGCCTGCAACCGGACCCCCCAGGAACGAACCGCTCGAACGACGACGGCCCCGCGAGGGGGCCGTCAGCGTCGTTCACCGCGGGGTGTCCGTGGCGGAGCGAGAGGGATTCGAACCCTCGATAGAGTTACCCCTATACAGGTTTAGCAAACCTGCGCCTTCAGCCACTCGGCCATCGCTCCGTACCAATCCATCGGCGGCTGTCCTAGCACGTCCCGCATCCGAGGCAACCTGCGCCACCGGCGCAGAAGGAGCCAGCCGGCGTGCTCGAGCTGATCCAGATCCCGTGCCTGACCGACAACTACGCCTGGCTCGTCGTCGACGGCGCCCAGGCGCTGGTGGTCGACCCGGCCGAGGCGGCGCCGGTGCTCGATCGCCTGGCGCCGACCGGCGCGCGCCTGGCGGCGGTGCTGGTGACCCACCATCACGACGACCACGTGGGCGGTATCGACGAGCTGGTGGCGGCGACCGGCTGTGCCGTCGTCGGCAACGCGCGCGACGGCGGACGCATCCCGCGCCTGTCGCGGCGCGTCGACCCCGGCCAGACCACCGTGGTCGCGGGCTTGCCGCTCGAGGTGCTGGACGTGAGCGGCCACACGCTCGGCCACGTCGCCTACGCCTGCGCGCGGCGCTTCGGCGTGGTGCGCCGGCACGGCCATGGCGGCAGCGAGACCGAGGTGGCGCGCCTGGCCGGCCGGCCCGCGCTGTTCGTCGGCGACGCGCTGTTCGGCGCCGGCTGCGGCCGGCTGTTCGAGGGCACCAAGGAGATGCTGGCGGCTGCGCTGGCCACCCTGGCGGCGCGAAACCCGTCGTCGCTCGTCTGCTGTGCGCACGAGTACACGGCGGCCAACCTGCGCTTCGCCCAGGCGGCGCTTCCTGACCACGCCGCCATCCGCGCGCGCGCGCTCGGCCTCGACGAGGAGATGGGAGCGGCGAAGAGCTCGGTCCCGTCGACGCTCGAGGAGGAGCTTGCCACCAACCCGTTCTTGCTGGCGCTGCACGACGATGAGCCGGCCGCCGCCGTCGGCGAGCTGCGCGCGCGCAAGGACGTGTTCGCCGTCTGACGCAGATCTCGGCTAACCCCCCAGAATTGTCTCCAAATTGTCTCACGTCGTCCGCCCGGGGTCGCGTCGGCTTGCATCCGTCGTCGCCGAACCTCAAAATAGACCTGCTGTCGACGTGGCGTCGCCGCCGTCGCAGCAGGAGAGAGCCGGATGAAACACCTCGTCATCGGAGCGCTCGCGCTCGTCGCCGCCACCGGGTGCATGAACGACCGGACCTATATGGACCCGGTGCAGAACCTCTCGGGCAGCGGCACCGAGAACAGCCTCAACTTGCAGAACGGCAACCTGCGCGGCGACTTCGGCCCGCGCACCGGCATCGACGGACCGGCCGTGGCCGAGGGCAGCTCTGCGCCGGCCAGCAATTCCTCGACGGTGACCGTGACGCGCGAGGAGGACGGGCGCGGCATGGGCATGGTCATCCTTTGGACGAGCAACCTGTTGCTCGAGCAGCTCGAGCCCGGTGAGCACGCGTTCAGCTACGACGCCGAGTCCTACGAGACGCCGGCGCTGGCCGCCAACGTCTGCTCGGGTCCCGACGGTGGCAGCATCGACTACGACCGGCCGGCCGACCGCGGCACCGTGGTGGTGACGGACGTGCCCGAAGGCAGACAGATCGCGGTCCACACCGAGACCCTGATCGACGAGACCACGGGCGAGACCGAGGTGTCGGACACGTCCTTCCTGATCGGCGCCGGCCGCTGACGTCTCAGCACGTTCACGACGCCAATCGAATTCAACACAGCGAGGGCCGCCGCGAGGCGGCCCTCGCCGTTCGTGTTTGGCTCGTCAGCGGCGCTTGCCCTTCTTGGGCGACTTCTTCGCCGGGGCCTTGGCCGGCTTCTTGGTCGCCTTCTTGGCGGCGACCTGCTTACCCGCGACCTTCTTGCTCGGCGGCTTCGCCCCCGCCTTGGTGTGGCTGGCAGTCTTGGGCGTCGTCGTGATCGCCTTGCTCGCCTTGCTCGCCTTGGCCACCTTGGCCACCTTGGCCGCCTTCGCGGGCGCGACCTTGGCCGGCGTCGGTACCCTGGCGCCGCGCCCGAACCGACGGCGACCGCCGCCCTTGCCGGCCTTGCCTGGTGCGCGTGGGTCGATGCCCTGCTCGCGCAGGCGCGACTCGCGTGCCGCGATCAGCTCGAGCGCGTCGTCGATCGTGAGCCGTGCCGGGTCGCGCCCCGACGGGATGGTGGCGTTCACCTGACCGTCGGTGACGTAGGCGCCGAAGCGGCCGGTCTTGATCACGATCGCCTGGCCGGTCACCGGGCTCGGCCCGAGCGTCGCCAGCGGTGGCTGCGTCACGCTCTGTCGACCGCGGTGTTGGCGGGGCTGGCGCAGCACCTCGACGGCGGCGGGTAGGTCGAGCGCGCGCATGACGTCGCGGTCGGTCAGGCTGCGCGTCTCCTTGACGAAGGTGCCGCCCTTGTCCTTGCCCTCCATGCGCACGTAGGGGCCGAACTTGCCGTCGTTGACCACGACGTCGATGCCGGTCTCCGGGTGCGGCCCGAGGTTCTTCGGGAAGGAGAGCGCCAACAGCGCCTGCTCGAGGGTGATGTCCTTCACCGTCATGCCCGGCCACAGGCTCGCCATGCGAGGCCGGTCGCCGACGGGCTTGCCCTTGTCGTTCACCACCAGCTCGCCGAGCTGCACGTAGGGACCGTAGCGGCCGGTCTTGACGTAGATCGGCTTGCTCGACGCGGGGTCGTTGCCGATGGCTCGGTTCGCTTCGCTCGCCTGCTGCAACAGCTCGACGGCGCGCGCCAGTGTCAGCTCGTCGGGCGCGATGTCCTCGGGGATGTTGGCGCGCCGGTCGCTGTCGCCGATCTGCACGTAGGGCCCGTATCGGCCCACGCGCGCGGCGACCAGCTGCCCCTTGTCGTCCTTGCCGAGCGGGATCTCGGAGATGCCGCGCGGGTCGATGTCGCCGCTGCCGCCGTGCACCTTGACGTGCAGGCCGACCTCTTCGAGCGTGCGGTGCTTGACGCTCTCGGGCGGCATGGTCTCGGCCATCTTGCCGCTCTCACCGAAGTAGAAGCGCTTGAGCCACGGCGTCGCCTTCTTCTCGCCCTCGCTGATGGCGTCGAGGTCGGCCTCCATCGAGGCGGTGAAGGTGTAGTCGACCAGCTCCTTGAAGTGCTGCTCGAGCAGGTTGATGACCGCGAAGGCGGTGAAGGTGGGCACGAGCGCGGTGCCCTTCTTGAAGACGTAGCCGCGGTCCTGGATGGTGCCGATGATGCTGGCGTACGTCGACGGGCGGCCGATGCCCTTCTCCTCGAGCTCCTTGACCAGGCTCGCTTCCGTGTAGCGCGCGGGTGGTTGGGTGGTGTGCTTCTCGGCCTCGATCTTCTCGGGGTCGAGCAGGTCGCCCTCGGCCATCGGCGGCAGGATGCGCTCCTGATCCTCGAGCTCGGCGTCGGGGTCGTCGGTGCCCTCGACGTAGGCGCGCAGGTAGCCCGCGAACAGGATGACCTTGCCGGTCGCCTGCAGCGTGCACGCGCCCGCCGCCACCTTGGCCGAGAAGCGCACCGAGGTGCGCTCGCCTGCGGCGTCCTTCATCTGGCTCGCCACCGTGCGCTTCCAGATCAGGTCGTAGAGCCGGAAGCCGTCGTCGTCGAGCTCGCCCTTGAGCTGCTCGGGCGTCTTCCACGCCTCGCCCGCGGGCCGGATGGCCTCGTGCGCCTCCTGCGCGCCCTTGCTCTTGGTCGCGTACTGCCGCGGCGCCGGCGGCAGGAAGGTGTCGCCGTACAGCTCGCGGATCTGCGCGCGCGCGGCGTCCACCGCTTGCGTCGACAGCGTGGTCGAGTCCGTGCGCATGTAGGTGATGTAGCCGGACTCGTAGAGCCGCTGCGCCGTGCGCATGGTGCGCTGTGCGGTGAAGCGCAGCTTGCGCGCCGCTTCCTGCTGGATGGTCGAGGTGATGAAGGGCGGGTGCGGCCGATCGGTGAAGGGCTTCTTCTGGACGTCGCTGACGGTGTAGGTCGTCTGCGCTAGCTGGCTCTCGAGCGCACGCGCCTTGCCCTCCTCGAGCAGCACCACGCGCTCGCGCGCGGCGTCGGTCAGCTTGCCAGAGTTCGGATCGAAGTCCTTGCCGACCGCGACGCGCTTGCCGTCGAGCTCGATGAGCTCGCTCTTGACGTGCGGCGGCGCGCCGATGCCGGTCTGGCGCTTGACGAGCTCGGCGGCGACGCTCCAGTAGTCGCCGCTCTTGAAGGCGATGCGCGCGCGCTCGCGCTCGACGATCAGCCGCACGGCGACGGACTGCACGCGCCCGGCCGACAGCCCCTGCGCGATCTTGCGCCACAGGACCGGCGAGACCTCGTAGCCGTACAGCCGATCGAGGATGCGGCGCGCCTCCTGGGCGTCGACCAGTTGCTGGTCGATGGCGCGCGGGCTTGCCAGCGCATGCTTGATGGCGCTCTCGGTGATCTCGTGGAACACCATGCGCTTGACCGGCACCTTGGGGTTCAAGACCTCCTTGAGGTGCCACGCGATGGCCTCTCCCTCGCGGTCTTCGTCGGTGGCGAGGAAGAGCGCGTTGGCGTCGGCGAGCAGCGTCTTGAGCTTTTGGACCTGCGCCTTCTTCTCGGCCGGCACGATGTAGAGCGGCGCGAAGTCGTTCTCGACATCCACGCCGGTGCGCGCCCAGGGCTTCTTCTTCATGTGCGCCGGGATCTCGGCGGCCGAGCCGGGCAGGTCGCGGATGTGGCCGATGGAGGACTCGACGACGTAGTCCTTGCCGAGGTACTTGGCGATCGTCTTGGCCTTGGCGGGCGACTCGACGATGACAAGGGCCTTACCCACGCTGCGCTCCTTGCCGCCGACCAGGGTCGGCGTCACCCGATGCACCACGACCGGCGCGCCACGGGCCGCCCGGTCGGGCGTGGTAGCTAACGAAAGACGGCCGGGAATGCGAGCCCTTTTTTCCGAGCCGCCGTGCCGGCCCTTGCTCTACGGAGTCGATCGATGAGCGCGATCCTGCTGATCCTCGTCGTCACCGCGGCCGACGTGCCGCCGGCGGGGGACGTCGAGCCTGCGCCGCCGCCCCCCGCAGAGGTCGTCGAGCCGGCACCGCCGGCCGCGCCCGCGGCGCCGGCCGAGGCGGCTGCACCGCCAGCGCCGCCGCCACCCGCCGCTGCCGTCGGTGAGCCCGCGCCGCACGAGCGACTGTGGGACGATCTCGAGCACGAGCTCGAGATGACCGCCGAGGGCGGCATCGACGTCTGCGAGGCGCTCAGCCTGCCGCTCTCGCTCGTCCCGGGCGTGGGGAGTGCCGTCGGTACCGTCTCCGAGTGGCTCTGCCTGGTGCCGGCCGCGCTCGCGGTGGACTACGTGGCGGTGCACCACGGCGGCCGCGACGCGTTCCTGTGGCAAGCCGCGGCCTCGATGCTGCTCGGTAAGCTCGCGGGGGACGCGCTCAGCACGCCGTTCTATGTCGTGGTGGGCGCCGCCATCTTGCTCGGCATCGGCGTTCCGATAGCGGCTGCGTTCATCGCGCCCGAGCTGGTGCTGCTGACGGCGGTCGCCGGCGTCGGCGGCGCCGCGCTGCTGATTGCGCCCGTAGCGTTGCTCAAGGACAAGATCGGCGAGTGGATCTTCTCGGGCACGTTCTACTTCCTGACCAACCAGGTGCACGGCGAGGAGCTGAAGAAGGCGCGCGAGGGCACCTGGCTGCGCCCCGGGCTCGGCGGCTCCTGGTGGGCGCGCCCCTTCGTCTTGATGGGCACGGCAGCCGGCACGCGCGCCGAACGCGACTTGGAGGATCTGGTGCCCATCTGGGGCCGCTGGACCAAGGCGCGGCGGCAGGGCGACCTCCTGAAAGAGCGCATGCGACGCATCGGCAGCGACGTGCTGCTCGATCCCCCCGGCCGCGACCTCGCGGCCATGGACGGCACCATCGACGTGCTCTCCTACAGCAAGGCGGCGGTCGGCTCCGTGGGGCAAGCGACGGCCATCGCCGGCCTCGGCGTCGGCCTCACCGGCGTGGTGCTGCCGCTGACCGGCGCCACCGACCAGCAGACGGGCGACATCATCGGCTTCACCGGCTTCGGCATCGCGCTCGCGGGCCTCGGTATCTACGCGCTCGGCTCGACCTTCGACACCGTGCGCACCTTCGCGGTGCCGTGCGCGTACGGCTGCTTCGCGCCCGAGCCGGGAATCGTGGAGGCGCCGGCACCGAAAAAGCCGGCGGCGAAGAAGCCGTGAGCGCGCCGCGGTCGTTGACATCGGGCGCGGGATCCCGCAAAGAAGAGCACCCTCTGCGCCCGTAGCTCAGCTGGATAGAGCATCAGACTACGAATCTGAGGGTCGGGCGTTCGAATCGCTCCGGGCGCGCCAGCTGAAAAGTGTGTCGAAACGGGCCGTTAGGGCCCGTTTCGCTTTTCGGGTCGCGGGGTCGCTGGGCCCGAACCGCTCCAAATTCCGCTCTACCGGGACGCTTGGTTGGCTTAGGTGACGACGGAAACGGCCTGCTTGGACGAGGCCGTTATCATCTTGGCCGCCCGCTCCATTCGCGGGGCTACGTGCGTGCGGGCGACGAGGCCGTTGACCGGCGCTAGTCTGCGCTGCGTAGGAGGCCTGATCCCCGATGACCGCGATGCGCTCCAACCCGCCGAAGATCTTCATCTCGTACGCCTGGGAATCCGATGACCACACGAAGTGGGTGGTGCGGCTCGCTGAGGATCTCCAAGGCGCGGGCGCCTACGTCCTTCTCGATCGTTGGGACGTTGGACTCGGTGGCGACCTTCCGCGCTTCATGGAGACCGCCGTCCGACGCGCCGACCACATCCTTCTCGTGTGCACTCCCGCGTACGCGAAGAAGGCGAACGAGCGCTCCGGCGGTGTCGGCTATGAGAACGTCGTGATCACGGGCGAGATCTTCCAGAGATTCACAGCCGCCGAGGGTCGGGTCATCCCGGTCCTCCGGTCGGGTTCGTGGGACGAGTCGCGCCCGACGTGGACGAAGGCGATGATGGCCGCAGACCTACGCGATGAAGGCAAGTACGCAGAGGGACTCGAGGCGATCTTGCGTCACGTTCATGCTGAGCCCGCATTCGTTAGGCCACCGCTAGGAGCCAAGCCGAGTTTTGCGGCGAGGGCGGCACCGAGCGATGGTGGGCCGTCGCTCGCAGCACTGAAATTCGTTAACCAAGGTTGGGCTGACAGTGAGGTGGAACTAGGAAACCAGCTGCGGGTCACCTTCTCGTTGCCGGCTGTGAAAAGAATCGGTGCTGACCTTGAGCACATCTCGGAGAAGAAGATGGCGATGGCGGTGATCGCGGAGCCGCTGTGCCCGGGGCTGTCGAACGTGGTGGCGACGATCCACACCGCCGCGCGGCAAGTGGTAGCGACGTGCGCTCAGGTCGAGGTCGGTGCCGACATCGCGGTCGCCAGGGGTGCAGCTGAGCGGTTGAAGGAGGCACTGGACGCGTTTCGGCAGATGCACGCGAACGCAGTTCTCGGCAGAGGCAACAAGGAGACGCCGCTCCCCCCGTAGGTGGCTCGGAGGAACCGCCCCCACCTCCGGGCTCGGGAACAAAAGGGGATAAACCATGGGTGCACAAGGGTCTCGTGGTCGTCGTCACGGCTGTCGTGGTGGCGGCCGTCGGCGTCACCTTGTGGAAAGCTGGATGGTCACCTTCTCGTGAGGCTCGACCGCCGTTTGTCGACCTGAAGGCCCGCCTCATCGTCGACGAGAATCGCGCCTGCCGCCTAGTCAACGACGGCGACCCCATGCGGAATGTCGAGCTAATGCACGGCTCCTGGGTCGTGAACACGAAGTCACGCGAGATGATGGGTGGCGAGCCCGGCCAGGACACCCGCATGGCGGCCAAGGGCGACCTCGGCTTTGCCGAGCAACTCGCCGCGACGCTTCCGGACTTCGCGTTGTTCAACCTGTGCCGCCGGATTGGCCTGCCAGAAGGTTGCGGGAGATCGGAGGACTGCGTCGCACTCTTCGCGTGCGCCGCGCAGTTCCAGCGTGCCGACGGCCGGCGATGGGAAATGCAGCAGCTGCTCGCCTCACCTCTCTCAGACGACGGCAGCTGCAAGCTGACCCAGGTTCATGTCGACTTCCTTGAGGACGACAAGCCATTCGACCGCGCGATCAAGGAAGCGTTGAGCACCATCGACGAGAAGCGGGGTGCCCACGAGTTTCTGCGACAGGGGCTCCAGCGAAGCATAGGGCCTCGCGTCCGCGAGGTATCCGGTGATCGCATCGTGCCGCCGAGCCAGGTGACATCCGCAACGCCTCTGTCGAATGCTCCGATCGGTGATCGCGCCGAGGCGAGAGATCCGAACGCGGAGAAGGGGCCGCCGGCACCGCTTAACGTCTCCGGTGTAGCCGGCGACGTTGTGGTGTCGCAGGGGCAGACCGGCGGCATCACCGCGCACACCGTGAACAACCTCTCGGACAAGCGGCTCATCGCCACGCTTGTCTTGCGCGTTGCGATCGAGACCGAGACGACCGAAACCCCGCCGTCCGACGTCGAGACGAGCGCGGGGCTCGCTTCGGCGGCCGCCCTCTTCACGAAGGAGAAGCGGAGGATCAGGTTCGCCACGGACTTCATGAGCAGGCAGCAGCAGCTCACACCGACGACGCGACGCCTCGTCCTTGAGTATCAACCCGAGACGAAGGACGAGGTCCTCGGAAAGCCGCTCGAGATTCTCGAGAACGTCGACGTTCTAGTCGTCAACTACTCCGACTTCTTCAGGCAGCTCGGATTTCCGACGACCCATCGGACGACGTTTACCTGCGATGTCGTGGTCAATGGGGTTGTCGTCGGCACAATCACGGCGACCGGCGACTTCGCCGATGGCCAGCGTGGCCTTTCGGTGGGCGAGGTCTTCGCGCTGGTCCCCGCGAAGTATGCTGCGGCGGTCGAAGCGCCATAGGGCTAAGACTACGTTTTCGATTGCTGCTGGCCCCCCTTGTGCTCGTGCATCCGCAAGCGTAGCTTCTCACGCGGCGGTTTCTCGACGCCTCACCCGCATAGGTCCACCACCCCTGGGCCTCTCGTCGCGGGCGAAGGGGAGCACCATCTCCTCCGAGACGTTGGTCGTCTTCTGCGCCGTGACGACGGCGGGGTGGGCTGTGCGTCGCGAGCACGCAGAGGATCGGCATGACCAAGAACCGCGACAAGAAGCACATTGTGCGTGACCGGATGGCGAAGACCGGCGAGTCCTACCAGACCGCTCTCCGCCGGGTCGAAGCGGGGGCCAACGAGCCCGCGATGAAGAAGATGAGCCCGTCAGGGCAGAACTGGATCGCGCGGCTCCAGGCCCACCTCCGGGACCGCGTCCGGCTCCGTCCCATCGCGCACCGCGCGCTTGAGACGGGCGTCCCCCTCGACCCCATCGACGACGAGTGGATCGTCGACGATGTCGACGAAACTGGAACCACCGCGATCCTCAACCCGCGCACAGGTCACCGCTACACGCTCGGGAGCGACGCAATCGAGGACTTCCGAAGCCCTGACTTCCTGCTGTTGCGATTGCAGCTCACGCTCTCGGGGCGAAGCGTTCTCGCGGAACCGATCTCGGGAGCGAGCGACGACGAAGGGGACGTGGACATGCTCAGCGAAGAACAGCTCCAACTTCTTCGGCAACTAGCTACTGCCCAACAAGCGACTCCGAAGGGTGGGCACAAGGAGTTCCTCACGGCGTCTTCGTTCGACGGAGTCGTTGTCATCCTCGCTGACGGTCACACAAACGTCCCGCTCGACACGCCCGACTTGGATGCTCTTGTCGACGCGGGCCTCGTCCGGATCACGCACCGGCGCTCGCACGGTGACGTGAACGGCTACGTGACAAATACCGGCGTCGACCTGGCCCTGACGAGCACTCCTCCAACTCCTCCGGCCTCGACGGCCGCCGCACCTGACGGCATCCCCAAGGTGTTCCTCTCGTACGCTTGGGAAGGCGACGACCATGCGCGTTGGGTTGTTCGCCTGGCAGAGGCTCTCACGCACGCAGGCGTCCACGTCATGTTCGACAAGTGGGACACGCATCTCGGAAGCGACCTTCCGCGCTTCATGGAGGCGGCGGTGCGGGAGGCCGATCACGTGCTGCTCGTCTGCACGCCGAAGTACGCCGAGAAGGCGAATGCGCGGGCCGGTGGCGTGGGCTACGAGAACCTTATCGTGACCGGGCACGTGTTCCAGCGGCTCGGCGCTGTGGAGGGGAAGATCATCCCGATTCTGCGAGCTGGT
Source organism: Deltaproteobacteria bacterium (assembly GCA_016177705.1). GTDB lineage: Bacteria > Myxococcota > UBA727 > UBA727 > VGSZ01 > JACOUT01. The sequence continues at coordinate 585,061 of JACOUT010000002.1, read as the reverse complement.
GACTGGGCCACGTCGCGACCGACGTGGACCCACGCGCTGATGACCGCCGACATGCGAGACGAGGTGCAATTCAGTGCTGGCGTCGAGGACATCCTCAGGCATGTCCACAAGCAGCCGCGTCATACGCGGCCACCGCTTGGCCCACGACCGAGCTTCGCGGGGAACGCCGGGCCAAACGCACCGCTGCCGTCGGGCAGGCTTGCAGAGCTGCGACGGCTCCTTGGCCTTCCCGCGTTTCAGATCGCGAGCAATGCATCAAAGCGCCACGACGGCACTCGGACGATGGACTTCACGCTGGCAGTCAAGCGGCTCGATTCGATCCCGCTCCTCGAACCAGTCGCTTCAGGTCTCGGAGCCGAGGAAGAGCGTCTCGGGAATCTCCCATCGCGCGACGAGACGTTCCGCATTTCGGTCCCGTTCAACGGCGGCGAGACGGCCGTCGGAGAACTGTTCGTCACCTTCAAGCTCGGGAGCGGTGAGCGGCTCCGCTACGTCTATCGCGTTATCTCGACATGGGATGGTTCCGCAGTAGCCGAGCGCCAGCGGGTTGTGCTCTTGGACGTCACGGGGAGGGTCATCGAAGAGTTCGGCGAGTAGAATCTGCGGCCTCGGCCACTGATCTGCCCAGCTCGCTGTTCGCCGAGCCGTCGGCGCTCTCTCAGCACCCCCGCCGCTTGACGATTCGCCGGGCCTGAGGCCCCTGAAGTGCCCCGGTGCGATGTCTGCGCTCGCACGGGCGCCCAGCCGGCGCGTCACAGAACGGCACCGTCAATCGCCGAAATCGACGATGATCCCCGGCTTCTTTAGCAAGTCCTTTCGAACGGCGCGATACCACTCACCGTGCGCCGCCTTGAAATCGGCCGCAAGCTCGTTCCACCGCTCTTCGCTCACGGTCAGTTGGTGGTCGTCAACAGCGGAGGTGAGAGCTTGATAGGTGTCGCGCGCCCGCTGCTTGAGAGATTTGAAGTCCGTCGTCATGATTCGTTCCCTTCTCCTCGGTCCGTGATCAACTCGTCATCGGCCGGTGCGAGAGCGGCGACCGGGCCACCAGCGTCGATGAGCAAGTGCTGTGGCGCGGCTGCGATCACGTCGTCCGCCTTGGCGTGCTCGGGCAATTCCATCTCTGCGATCTTGGCGATCCCCGTCATCGCGACACGTACGTGGGCGCGGAGCACGTCAAGCTGCTCGATGTACCTGCGCGTCTGGACTTGATCGCGGTAGTGCTCGTCGGGGGCGCGCGCGTCTGGTCGGTCCGCCGCCCGTACGCGTTCCTCCCAGGTCAGGAACGCGCGGATCGTCTCGCGCATGTAGTCGGTGCACCAAAAGAGCTGGCCGCCGTGCGAATTGGCGAGCTGAACCTGCGCCTCGACGAGGATCTTCCGTACCTCCTGCAACGCGGCGATTGAGTTCTTGACGCAGCCGTCGCAGCAATCGCTCGCCGTGAACACGCGCTTGTCTCGCAGCCGAATGACGAGCTGCCTCGCTGCGGTTCGCTCAGGGTCGTTCGCGACCAGCGGGAACGAGATGAAGCCCGTGGTGATCGTCGCCCCTCCGACACGCGCGCTGACCCAGCGTCGTGCGCGGCTGACGAGGTCGCGAACATCGACACGCATGCCGTCGGTGGCGGACATACGAGTCACGCCGCCCCCGCCGGTGCGTCAAACTCCCGCGTCCAGTCCGGACGCGGCAGCGCCTTCAGCTCCATGTTCGCCTTCTGTCCGACAGCGGCGTCGGACGACAACAAGGCCGCCACCGGCTCTACGTCCGCGAAGTCGATCGTGGCGAACCGCTCCCGCTTGATTGCCACGTTGTAAACGTAGGCGTCGACGGTGGCCTCCGAACCGCGCTTCTTGCGCTGCGTGTACGCGGCGATCAGCACGGTGTGGAGCACGGGGCTCACGATGAACACCTCGTTCGCGAGGAAGAGGGCGAGCCCCGCGACGAGATGGGCGTAGTCGGCGTTCCGCTCTGTCGCCGTGCGCTTGACCTGTTTCACGCGACCGTCCTTCAACACTTGGCCGCGTGTCTCGGGGATGACGTCCTCGATCTCGGGCAGGTCAACGTGGAGGTAGACGGTGCGGTCGTCGGAAATCGCGACGTCGCACTTCGCTTCGAACGGGAAGTCGAGGTCACCGGCGGTGTCTGCGACGGCCTCCTCGAGCGCCTCAAGATCTCCATCGACGAGCCGCCGTGCCCATGCCGCGCGCTGCTCCTCGTCCTGGTTCCATTGCCGCTCCGCTGCAAGGCGCCGATGTTCATGCTCTGAGCAACGAGCGGCGTGCGCCCCATCGAGCTCCGCCTTGCGCATCGCCCACCGCTCCGGAAGCGCCTGCTTGACGAGCTGATCGACCCGCGCAGCGAGCATGCGGTCGCAGATGCTCTTGGTGACGAGCGCGGCGACCAACGCGAGCGCGCCTGCGGCGAAGACCGAAACTGTCGAGTTCGCCGTCGCGAACGACACGGCACCGAACGAGGAGGCCGCGATGGCGACCGGCACTCCCGCAATCGCAGCGTAGGCGCTCGTCGGGTGCTTGGTTGTCGCCCGAGTGCCCGCCCGAATCTCATCCTCGAGCCGACCCTCCTCCGTCCCGTAGTGCGGCGGCGTTGGCGGCTCCTCGTCAAAGTCGAAGCGCCGCACGGCACACGCGTCCTCGTATTCCTCCGCCGTCGGAAGGTCGGCCGTGTTCCGCCACGCGTTGAGGATGTCCCGTTGCATGCCCTCGGCGGCAGCGAGGTGCGCGCTCGCTTGCTCGCGGCGCTTCTTGTCCTGGAGCCGTCGCCTCGCAGATTCGACTTGCTGCGGCGAAAGGCGCCGGCCGGAACCTCGGTAGACGACGGAAGTGTTGGGGTCGAGGACCGCGTCTTTGAGGTCCTCTATCGTGTCGATGGCGAAGGTCGGGCCCGAGGGCGCCGACCTCGCTCGTCGTTGCCTGGGTGCCGACAGGGACTCGGACCAAGAAAGGCCGGTCCCGGGGATGCCGAACGTCGCCCGTGCGCCGCGCCCGGAGAAACTGAGCGTTGCCCCACGGCCACCGACGCTCATGGAGGCGCCCCGCGTGCTCACGTTGAGCCGCACGCCAGGGATCAGCTTGATCGATCTGCGGAAACGGAAACCCACGGAGACCCTCCAGCCCGGCATCATAGGCGAAGCCGGCGTTGAACACCGAGAGCGGCGTGCGCTCAGCGCTGCCAAGCAGCGGATGATCAGACGGCGCCACAGCTCGAGTTCTTCGAGAAGTTCGGGCGGAGCATGGAATCAGTTGATGCTGCGGCGCCCTCCGGGCGCGGGAGACCCGAAATTGCGCGGGCCCGCCTGTACGGCGGGCCCGCACAGTCCTTGCGATCGCAGATCAGTTGACGAGGTCGAGCGTCTCGCAGTCCCACGCCTCGTTCGGCACGTCGAGTTCGCTGATGCAGAGATCGACCGGGCCGGGCTCGAAGATGCTCGGGTTCAGGTTGACGTCGTAGATGACTCCATCGTTGTTGCCGTCCGCTCCGCTCGCAGGGCTCTCGACGGGGATCTGGCCCGTCGAGAGGTAGTTCGCGTAGAACGCGACTCGAACACGCGGCTCGCACTCGCCCGCCGTGTCCCAGCGAATCGTCACGCTCTCGCCGAGGAATTCCGTGCCCACCGGCGCGTACAGACCAAACTCGCACGGGCCGCCAGAAGGATCGTCGAACGGAGGATCCGTAGCAGAGTTGTCGTTCCCGTTGTTGCCCGCGTTGTCCGACGTGTCGTTGCCCGTGTTGTGGTCCGAGGTGCTGCCGGTATTGCCGCCGCCGTTGTTCGCCTCGGTTTGGACTTCCATTTGGCACTCGACCACCCGCATGACGTTCCCGAGGGGTGTCAGCTCTGCAATGAGCTTCTGCCGCGTCGTGAGCGTGTCGTCATCGAAGACCGACGACGAGTCACCGCAGTCGTTCACGCGCTCGTACCCCTTCACGACGAGATCTTCCACGAACTCCTCCGCAGCACCTCGGACGAAGTTGGCCGCCTTGGCGCCCTCCTCGATGACAGCCCTCAGGCCGCCGATGATCCAAACCACCGGCGCGGGAAGCAGCGCCTGCTCGATGCTGCTCTCGTTCCAGGTGTCGCACGTCGTCATGATGATCGCCGCCACGTCATTGGAGCCGGTTGCATGAACGTCGGCCCACGCACCGTCGGTGCTAGCGAACTTGATGGAGGAGCCGTCGTCGGCCGTGAGATCGTCCCAGACCGCGTTCGTGTCCGAGATCGTCAGCTGCTCGTTCGACACGATGGTGATCCCGCCCGTGCCGCCCTGAACTCGCGAGGTGGACTCGGTCACGAGCGTGAGCACACCGAGCGTGGCGTCGGGCCGAACTTCATCGACCACGCGGCGCGCCGACGACGAATCCGGCGTCCGGCAATCGCCCTCAGGTGCAGTGCATCCGTTCGCGAGCATTGCGACGAGCACCGCCAGCACTGCCGCACCTCGGCGCATGAGCGCCAACGTTCGGGGCATCAGACCTTCTCTCGCTCTTCTCTCCGTTCGACGCGCCATGGTTTTCACCCGGATCGCGCTGCTGCCCGGCCAAGGGCTTGGAACATCATGACAGACGCATCAGGACGAGGCTACGGCCAGCGATGTGTCCCACATGGCGAAATCCGACACGGCTCCCTATGATCGGGGAACGTTGATGATGGCCTGGGAAGCCACAGCTGCTTCGCCCGGCCAGGCCCGCCTTCCCCGAAATTCTTCGGGGTCGGTGGCATGAAGTGGTGGCCGACCAGTAAGGGGTGGAGCGGCATGGACAGCACCCGAGACGACCGCACCCCCCGCACATCGACGTCCAGTCGCGGGTAAGGAAACGGAAGGAGAAGCACCAAGCGAAGCGAAGCACAGGGCGGCAGCGCCGCCATTCCACGGACGAGGTTCCCTGCCTGAGACGTCAAGCGACGCGGGAACGACGACGCCAGCGAACGGGTTCTCCGACGAGAGAAAGCTGCCCAGGGTTGCCCCCCGCGAAACGGCCCCGTTCAGACGCGCAAGACATGCCGGGCAAGGCAAGCGAACGACGCACCGACGCACACGGTCCACATGGGCAGCTCGAATCCCCGGCCAGCAACCGGGGTTTTTCTTTTCCGCGCAGGAATCCGACGCCGAATTTCGCGCGCGACCGCACAGGTCGGATTCGGTCCACGTGGGACCCGGTCTTGAACAATCGCTCGGTTCTGTGGGTGTCGAAGTGACATCACGCGGTCCGCTGCCTGAGGACGAACCAGGGACCCTCGCCGTTGGCGATTCGGTCCAGCTCCTCGTCATGAGGCTGCCTGACGTAGCTCGTCGGGAACATCGCCCGAACCGGCGGGCGCGTCCGGTGGAGGGCGCGGCTGGCCCGAGGGATGCGTGCAACTACTGCACGAGGTACAGCCCGCGCGGCTGCGAGAACGCTTGGCGTGTCGCCTCAATGGGCCACACGGTGCGCGACGTCGAAGCGAACAGCGGCGTCTCCGCGAGCCAGAGCGACTCCCGTGTCAGTCCACCACCACCACGGAGCCCACCGCCGAGCATGCGCGCGTACTCGGTGAGAACGCCGACCACGACCCTGCTCGCGGTCTTTCCGATGGCCACCTCGCTCATCGCCGCCAGCTCCTCGCGCAAGGCGCCCTCGGGCACATCGAGCGCGACGAGCATGGTCCCGAGCGCATCGGTGAGGCGCGAGGGCAGCGAGGCGAGTTCACGCGCGGGGACGATGACGGGCAGGTAGGTGCGCTCCGAGCAGCAGACCACAAGGTGCTGCCGCCCGACGATGACGTGGTTCGCGTACCAGTCGCCGAGCACCGTCGTCGGCGCGGGTGGTGACGGGCTCGGCGCGGTCTTCAGCCGCTTCAAGAGCTTCTGCGTGCAGCGGAGGGTGAACACCGCTCAGACTGTAGGGCGGCCGGTCCCCACGAGGAAGGCGAGGGCGCCGGGCCGGTCGCCGTCGTCGTCGGGGGCGCTGGTTGCGGCCGGGAGCCCGATGTCAGCCGGCGGGAGCGCGGGCGGCACCGCCTGTCGCGCGCCCGAGCGCGCCTTTGGGGGCAGGCTCGGCATCGCCTGTGGGGTCGGCGTGAACAACGGCCCAAGCTTCGTCACCGCGTCGCCCTGCATCGACGGCAGCAGGTGCGAGTACAGGTCCATCGTCATCGAGATGCCCGCGTGCCCGAGCCGCTCCTGCACCACCTTCGGATGAACGCCTTCGGCGAGGAGCAGGCTCGCGTGCGTGTGCCGCAGGTCGTGGAAGCGCACCTTGCCGAGCCTGGTCTTCCGCAGCAGCGTCGAGAACGACCGCCGGATGAGGTTGCTCCTGCGCAGCGGCAGGCCGGCGAGCGACGTGAAGACGAAGCCCGCACCGCGTCCCTCCGTCGGCGGCGGGTGCTTCTCTACGTGCTCGCGCAGCACATCGATGGTGTGCTGGTCGATGTCGACGCGGCGCGTGCTGGTGCGCGTCTTCGGCGGCTGAAGGGTCAGCTCGCCTTCGATGTCCGCGAGCGAGTACCGCACGTTGATGAAGCCGCGCTCCAAATCGACGTCAGCGGTCTGAAGGCCGAATAGCTCACCCTGGCGAAGGCCCGTGGCGATGGCGGTGACGTAGAGCGCGAAGAGACGGTCGCTATGGGCCGCGTCCAGGAACTTCGTGATCTCGGCGCGCGTGAGAAAGCGAATCGGCTTCTTCGCGCTGCGCGGTTTCACGACGTCGTCCAAGGGGTTCTTCAAGATGAGGCCCCACGCGACCGCGCGCCGGAGCGCGCTCCTCATGTAGCCCACCCACTTGCGGCGGATGTCGGCCGTCGCGCCCTGCTTCGCCATCTCGATGAGGGTCTCCTCCATGACCAGCGGGGTCAGCTCCGCGAGCTTCCGCTTGCCGAGGAAGGGGACGACCCAGAGGCGGCTGAACGCCTCGTAGTTCCCCTTCGTCGTCACGCGCACGGTGTCGGCCTTGCTTGGCAGGTACTTCGTCGCCATGAAGGTCTCGACCAGCATCTCGGTGTCGAGGCCGAGCTCAAGCTCGGCCACCTTCCTGAGCACGCGTTCGAGGGCCTGCGCCTCGGTGGGTCCGTAGGCGCGCACGCGCCGGCGGCCCCCGGCGGCTGTCGGCTTCGTCCAGCGCTGAGCGACCCATGTGCCGTTGCTGTCGCGGTAGCAGGAGCCGTCACCGTTTCGCGCCCGGCGGCGGTGGCGGCGCTTGGGCTTGGTCGGCTCGGTGGCCGTTGTCGGTTGCATCGCTTCATCTCCGGGTGATGCAACTCCTACGCTCCGAACCCCCGAGGAATTGTCCCAGCGCCGCGGTGCTTGCTCCGCGCTCGACGCGCGCGTCGTGATGGTCATCGGCGCCCCCAGCCCTCGGGCGCGCTCGGCGCCGGCTTCGGCGTGGAAGGCGGCGATGAAGTTGGCGTCGGGCCCCACCCGGCAAACGCCTCGCGGGCGAGCGCAACGTGCTCGGCGTGCTCGCCTCGCTCGAAGAACATGACCACTCGGGCGAGCGAGACGTGGTCGTGGCCGAGGGGTCGCGCACGATTCAAGTACCGCAGCTCGAACCTCGCCAGCTTCGCGGGTCGCTCGTCATCGAGCAGCACGTCGATGGCGATGTCCCAAGTCAGCATGTCGCCAGGGGCACTGACGTTCCCAAGCGAGGCAACTACGTCGCTGGCCACCTCGCGCCACAACTCGGCGATGATGGTGCGCGCGATGCGGCGTTCCTCGGGCGACAGGTCTGCAAGGCGGATGGTGGCTCCCGGTGTTCTCATGACTGCGACCTCCCGACCCTCATTCTTCAACCTGGAGGTCGAAATCGGTGTCACATTGAACATGAAACACGCATGTATTCGTAATCCTCTGTGTTTCGGGCTGCGACGAACCTGAGTCATGTTCAGGGCGAACTTCCGCACGAAGTTCGGAATGGTTCGCCACTTGGCTGCCAGTGTTGGAGGTGCCCCGTGGTCCCGTTCTTCGACCGGAGTCGGCTCGTCGCCTGGTTGAGCGCGGGTGTGCTGTTCGAGGAGCCGACCTTGCGGCCCGTGGCCTACCTGGATGACCAGTGGCGCATCTTCCGGCTCGAAGACGGTTCCTTGCTCGGCGCGCTGAGGGACTGCGCCATCCGAGACCGCGATGGCGGCGTGGTCGGGTTCTTCACGCCCGGCGCTTCCCTTGGACGCCGAGCAGCTCCGATTGGCCGTGCCCCTCACCCGGCCCCGCGGCCCCCGCCCATCTACAACCCTGGTCGGCCAAGGAGGCCTCCACGACCGATCCCCGTTGGTGTGGCCTGGGGAGCATCCTGGAAGGGCTTTCTGGCGGCCGAGACGGGGCGGGGCGGGGTCGCTGCCGTCCTGACCCGCGACGAGGTCCGTGGGCTTCTCCAGGACGCTTGGATGCGGTCCAGGGCGGCTGCGGCCCCGAGCGCTACGCTCCCCTACGACGGCGGCGGTCGACACCATGCCCGACTGCGAGCTTCATCAGCGTCCTCACCAGCGTCCTCGTGACCGTCTCCACATGACGGAGCGTGGCGGACCCGCGCCTCGCCGTGGGCCAGCAGTAGCCCCACTCGCCAGCGAGGTCACCAGCGACTCGCTTGGCGACCTTGAGGGGAACCCGGGTCACGAAGAAGTGCGCTGCGGCGCGGCCGGCCAGCACGGTGGCGAAGGTGCGCCCATCAGGGTCGCGGAGCCGCAGCCCGGTCGGAGTCGCCTCGGTCGCACCGCCCAGCTCCTTCGTGAGCATGGCGGCAACGGCGGCGGGGTGGTCATCGGCGACGCGCACGGTGCGGACGCCACCCTTCATCACCACGAAGGTGGCGGGCTTCTTCGGCGCGGGCTTCGGCTTCGGCTTGCGGTCGGTAATGGTCGTTGGCTGGGCCGCGGTCGCCGTGGGCGCCGGCTCCACGACGGGTGCAGCACGCATCTTCGGAGGCCCGTCGGGCACGACGATTGACAGGCGCTTCATCCGCGTGCGCAGGCTGTCGCGCTTGATGCCGAGCGCGTCGGCGGTATCGCCGAGGTTCCAGCCGTGAGCGGCCAGTGCGGCGAGCGTGGTGTCCTTGGTATCGGTTGCGGTCATCGGGCCTCCGTCGACGCGCGGCCAGGTCGACTCACCACGAAGAACCCGAGCGCGAGCGCGGCATTCATCAAGTCCCGGTGCTCGTGAACGACGTGGCCGACGAGTGACCGCGCTGGAAGCTCGGCCTCCACCGGCCCCTTCACGCGCCGATGCAGCTCAAGGACGCCGTCGGCGCCAAGGTCACGGACGACCACGAGCACCGGCGCGCCGGACTCGTCCTCATCGAGAATGAACACTGTAACGCAGTCGACCTCACCGAACTGCGGCCTGACGGCGTTGCATCCAGCGAAGGCCGCGAGGTCGGTGCCGTCCGCCTGACGGAAGATGGTGGTTCGAATCGACATTGTGGCCTCCGTAGGCCAAGTTTGCCTCGACAGCGCAACGAACAAAAGCACACAGACAGCAGGTAGCTTGCGGCTTTCATGGTCTACTGACTCATAGTACTTGGCGCGGCGAGGCATCTCGGAGGCCACGTGCTCGAGCGCAAGCAACCAGAAGTCCCCGATGGTCATGGCGATTCCCGCTTCGACTTCATGAACGAGGGCGCGTTCGCCACGCCGGGCGTTCTGGCGACCTTCACGGAGGACGAGGTGCGCGGCGTCCTGCGTGAACTTGCCGGCCTGGCCGCCAGGGGGCCATGCGACTACCTCCAGGTCTTTCTTGATGACGACGACGGTCGGGTAATCTGGTGCTTCGACCAGGGCAGCGAGGGAATCGTTCTGTGTCTGCCGAGCGAGTGGTGACGTCGTCGGGCGCGGCCGTGGCGGCCCGCACGGGTCCTCCAACCTGAGCAGGTCCGGTCCACCCCGTGGGGCGCGCCGCAACCGAACACGCCGGGCGAGGTTCCTCAGCGCCGAAGGGCAGATGCGGCGCAGCATCCCGAAGGTGACGCCTGCACTGGACCCGAGGAACCGGGAAGAGGCTGCTCCCGCAGCATCCCTGGTCACCTTGAAGGTGATGGCCGGTTGCATCACCGGCAACGCGGCCACAAGGGTCCTCCAAGCCGTCGAGGCTACCCGCGCCGCCCTTTGGGCGAGCCAAGCTTGAATACGCATCCAAGGGGTCCACAGCGCTCGAAGGCAATACTGCCGCGCAGCACCCTGATGAGCTTGAAGGTGACCCTGGTTGCCGCGCAGCACTACCACCTCAATGCCTGATTGCCATCAAGCGCCGTAGCCAGATTGACCCCCTTGAATTCTGATGTTCCATAAGTACTTTTGTTGTTCCGGCTACGGTGGCTACGGCGGCTGCGGACCCTTATATATGAGTTGTTTGCCGTAGCCATTCCAGAAGAAAACAAGAAACAATTAATATAAGGACGCCGTAGCCGCCGTAGCCACCGTAGCCAATCGTGAAAACCACAAGCTTGAAGCATGACTTTCAGTTGACTACGGCTGCGCCGCTCCGCCGTAGCCAGACGGCTTTCGGCGCCAGTAGCGCTTCTTGCGGGCGTCGCCTTCCAGCTTGATCGGCGTCCCGTGTTCGAAGCCTCGCGCCGCGAGCAAGGCCGGCAGGTCCGTCTTCGCGACGCCAGTGGCATCCGCCACTACCTCAAGCGACACGAACTCGGTCCCGTCGTGCGCGCGCAGAAGGCTTGGCAGCATCCCGTCCAGAACGGTGTCCATCTTGTTCCGAACGGCACCCGTCTCTTGCGGGCTGACATCGTCGAGCCAGGTTTCAAGGTCTCCGATTGCCGCCGCTGGCGCTTCGGACCGCAGGTCCACGAGAGCGAAGCGGCCCATCACCTCCAGAAGTGCACGCGCATCTTGGGCGGTGTCGCCGTCCTTGAGGTAGTCGGCGAAGTAGCGACCGGGCGGCTCGGCGATGGTGACCCAGATGCGCTTGCCGCTGCCAAGAGCGCCGGTGAGCTGGTTGGCGACAATCCCGAGATGGAGCTTGCGACGATTGGCCGACGGTCTCGTGATCTCCACAATGGTCACATCGGCGCCCATGCCACACAGGCTTGCAGCCTCACCGTCATTTCGCTCGCTGGCGCCGAAGCCGATGCGGAAGAGCTGGTCACTGTCAACGTGGACCACCTTGAAGTCCGTGTAGCTCGGCGGCGCCGCACCAAGTCGGCGAACGACGTGGCGCAGCACCGCACGCCTCATGTGCGCGTCGGTCTGGTTGTGGGCGCCGATGAGAAGCAATGCCGTCGCCGACCGGGTGTCGAGCGACCGGGAGTCGAGCGAGCTGGCGGAGAGCGCCGCCGCGCGCTTCAACGACGGCGCGCGGGCGAAGTAGTGCTCCTCCAGTGCCTTCTTCGTCCATGTGCTCCTGGCCTCCGGCGTGCAGCAGCAACGAAAGGCGAGCAGGCCACAGACGGGACACGCAGTGCAGGCGTTGATCATGTCCATCTTACAACCCCAGATCGAGGGCAATCTCATCGGGCGTTTGCTCGCGCTGCGCGATGAGACGGCGAGGGCCCCATAGGATGCGCGCCTCGAACTGCTTGAAGTGCGGGTTGTCGCGATTCTTGAGGCAGCCGATTTTCACGCGTCCTTCGTCGCGCATGTCGTCGTCCATGTAGACGTAGGTGATCACCGACGCCGACTTCTCGGCCTCGTTGGCGTAGCTGAGGGCGTTGAGCTTGTAGTGGCCGTCGTTCTTCGAGGCCGCGTCCCAGCCGGTACGATTCGCTTGAAACGGCATGCAGACCGGAATGCCCTTGCCGCCATTGAACATGACGGCCATGCGGGCGACGTCCCGCAAGATGTAGTTGACGCTGACAGTGTAGTTGTCGACGGAGCGGCCTACGCTGCTCTCCACGAGAAGCGCGTGGTCGATGATGACCAGACCGAGCTCCCGCCCTTCGGCTTCGAGACGTCGTGCGTGCATCTCGGCCTTCATCTTGATCTCGGCGACGGTCACCTCCTTGGACGGCGTCTCGATGAGGATCTCGCCGTAGGGCACACGCCAATCGCCGTCGGTCGTCTTGGACGAATACTCACGGACGGAGTCCATGTCGTGGGCGACCTCCTTGAAGAACTCGTGTTGCTCCGGGGCTAGCAGTCCATCGCGGATGGCGCGATAGTCGAGCGGGGCCACGGCGCTGAAGTTGGGAGACTCGGGGTCCACGAACTTCGGGTGCATCGAGTGCATGGTGTAGAGCACGTCGGTGATCTGCACCCTGGTCATCTCCAGCGAGAAGTAGATGACGTCCCAGCCGTAGATCATCGCCGTGTTGTAGGCGTAGTTCAGGGCGAACGTTGTCTTGCCGTGTCCCACGAAGCCCAGGCACAGCATCAGCTCCCCTGCTCGCAGACCTCGGCAGACCTCATCGATCTTCTCAAGGCCAAGGAGCCGCCCAAAGCGTGGCGACGTCACGCGCTCGGCATAGCGAGCCAAGATGTCAGCACTCTCCTCCCGCAGCGCGCCAGAAGTGCGCGCGCCGTCGGCATCGGATCGCAGCCGGTCTGCCCCCTCGACGAGGTTCTGAAGGGCAGCATCGATGCCCTTCTTCGTCAGCTTCCCCACCTTGACGCCCTGGGTCTTGATGCGCGCGCTTTCTTTCAAGAGGAGATCGAACCCGTTCTCGCGCTGCTTTTCCTTCAAGGTCTTCAGCAGGCGGCGGAATTGCGTGCCGATGTACGACTCGGCGTCCTTGATCTCCTTGAGGCGCTCAAGCGCAGCGAAGCCATGCTCGAAGGCATCCTGAACGCTCGTGAGCGTGGGAGCGCTGTTGAACTCCTGGTGGAATTCTCGAATGTACTGGACGATCTCCGTGTCGTGCTCGGCGGCAGGTTCAAGACCAGCGTCGACAAAGGCATGGTAGTTGGCGAGGAGGTGATCGCCGCCGACATCGCCGCAGTCGATGATGCTGCGAAGGATGCGCTTCACTTGGTCACTCCCGCGCCCGCCAGGATTTGCTCCACGTCAATCTCATCATCGTCGACCGGCGTCCTGCTCGGGCCACGGGTCGCCAGGAGCTGGCCGATGTCCACTCGCAGCCCCTGAACCTGCTGGGCCAGCTCGCGGACGACGCCGTCGTCAACGATGATGGCCTGGCCCGACGCTGAGCGCAGGTAGGACTCCAGCGCATCGGCCTGAACGCGGCGCTTCCTGGCGCTGTAGTGGACGACGGGGATGTGACCTTGCCGGGCCAGCACCCTCGTCGTTTCGTAGGACTTGCCGAGCAGCGTGGCGACCTGGCCGATGGTGAACTCGTCCTGCATGGGGATGCCGGCCTTGGCGGCCAAGCGCTCGGTGTAGTTGTATTTCATGGTGACCTCCTCGCCCCCGGCAGCGGGGGACACAGAGGGGCTGGCGATAACGAAGTATTGCGGGGGCGGGTCATGTGCCGACCTCATACTCGCGGGCAAGAGCGCGTAGTGGCTCAGGGTCGAGCCCTCCATAGGGCGAATCGGAGTACCCCTGGGGCGACGCGCAGGTCTGCGCCACCCACGTTAGCGTTCGATGAACGTGGCGACTCGCACGCCCCGCACCGATGAGAGCACGGACGGCATCGATGCCGCCGGCACGGTACGCCGTCGCAACGTCGTGCGAGCCGAGCGCAGTTCGAGCAGTTCGAGGGGACGTTGGTCGTGCGTGCGTCCGCAGCCATTCCTCCGCGCAAGGATGCCGATGTGGGGGAATCGGCGCCAGGCCGCAGACGGGGCAGGTGTCCCGAAACCGCACGTCGAGCGCATATTGGAAATCGCCGATGACTCTCGCGAAGTCCCTCATCGGGTATTGCTCGACGAGCATCCGGCGCTTTGCGCGATCCCACGAGCGGCTGACGCCGTCAAAGAGCTCACGCGTTCGCTTGTTGAGCGAGTAGCAGTGGCCGCATGTCGAGCAGATGTGGAATGGCCCCTGGAGTCGCGGTGGGTTCCTCAACACCTTCTTCCCGCACTCGGTGCAAATGGACCCCGGTTTCGGCGCCGCCGGCTCAAGGGGAAGCGCCTGACGCGCTCGGACGATGTTGAGGCGGCGCTTCACGGGATCACCTCGTCGTCGGCGCGCGACGTCGTCCCGCTGTCGTTCACGAGGTCGGCGAGCACGCCCTGTTCCTCAGCCGTCAGCTCCGCGGCGGGGATGGCGGCGGCGGGACCACGGAAGCCCTCAACCTCCTCCACGAAATCCTCGAGCACCGAGCGTGCAACCGCTGGCGGCAGGCCCCCAGCCTCTGCAACGACGAACTCGAGAGGTCGTATCGCAACGACGACCTCGGTGACAGCGCGCAGTAGCACTGCCATGTCCTTGGCACGCTTGGCGCGCGGGATCACCGGCAGATGTACGGTGACGCCCGCGATGTCGAGCAGCTGCTTGGTCTCATCGCGTAGGGCGAGGATGCGCTCGGACCCGCGCAGGTAGCCCTCGCTGAACCACGCCACCTGTCCGGCCTTGACGCTTCGGAGCGTCTTCACCTGGGCCACCCATGAGCGCTTGTTCGCCTGCAGGGCCGCCACGAGCGCCGAGTAGACTGTTCGCGTTTGGTCAAGGTCGCCGACGTGAAACACCGTCGTCACGCGCTCGGTTTCGCTCGCGTTGCATGATTCGTTCTGGATGGTGGGGGTGGGGGTGGGGGTCTCTTGTGCGTCCATGGAGGACCTCGGGGTACCCTGTGGGGCCGCGTCGGCCGAAGAACTCGGCGAGCGCGACATCAGGGTCTGCGGGTCCAGACCTGATGTAGAACATACCGGGCGCACGCGAGAAACGTCCTGTGGGCGTGCCGCGCTGCCACTTTCACTCGAAAGATCAAGCCGTTGCGGGTGCGGACCTTCAAGTGCCACGAAAGTGCGGCGCCAACACCTGGGAAGGGGGCGGTTTCTCAGTCAAGAAACACGATATCGCAGATACGCCATATCGCTCCTTGACTCCTGCGGGACGCTGCATACGATATGGCTAGGAGGCCATATGGCGTTTTTGTACGAGCCTGGTCCGTTCGTCGGGGTCTTCAACGAGAAGCGCAACAAGGGTCCAGCGCTGCTCAAGTGGCTCACGGAGCCCGACAACGTGCTGCGCATGGAGACGGGCTCGGAGTTGGAGCACCCCGCCGTCGAGGCGATTGAGTGGCGCGTGGCAGACGCGTTCCCCGAGCAACTTCGGGTGTCTCGCGCGCTGCGGCCCAGGAACGAGGTGGCCCGTATGGTGGGGCACATGATCCGCCAGATCATGGAGCACCGTGGCTTCGAGCTCGAGCAGGAGGGGGTGCGGCTGCGTGCAGGGTTTCGCGGCGTCTTCTCCACGGGCGCGCGCTACCGCCGCAAGAAGAAGTAACTGAGGCGCCCAACATCGGCGCCGAAGCAGTCAGCGGCAGCGTGATTCCAGGGAACCCTGATCGCGCCGGGCGATGAAGTGGCCGGGTCGCCGTTGGCGCGTTGTAGTTCGGCGAGGTGTCCGGCGTCGTCGAGGTCGAGCAGCTGCGATGCGCGCTCCTCATCGTCTGCACCGCCTGCTTCCGAGGTCAGGCGTACTGTTCGCCGGGATGCAGAGCGGCTCGCCGCTGTTCGGGGGGCCCGGCGTCGGTACAGGAATGTGATTGTGCGGAGCGCAGGGGTCGGACGCGGGTTTCGGCGTGGAAGTCCCCAACTGCTGGCGCGGGCGCTTGTAGAAGAGGAACCAGCTCGCGACCGCGCGTCCCGGCTGGACCCGACCGAGTGTCCGGTCGTGAACCGAAGGTGGCCATATGGCCAGCAAGAACAAGTTCGCCGAACCCGCCGAACCGCAACCCAGCCCCGAGGCGGTTGAGGGTAATGCCGACTACTTCGATGACGCCGAGCATGCGGCGGTCGATGCGCTCGTGTTCGGCTTCGAGGCAGCTGCGCAAATTCAACACGTGATCAACGTGGTGTGCAGCGCGCCGGACGAGGCAGAAACTCGGGGGCTGCGGCGCCTGGCTCAGCTGTGTCGCGAGTTCCACGACGACGTCCTCACGGTTTCGGCGCTCGCCATCGGCGAGGTGGGCGAGGCCCTTGGCGAGCCGCGCGAGTCCGGCCTCGATGAAGAAGCCGTCGAGCGGATTCGTGCTCTCGACGAGCGAGGTGCGCGATGAGCGAGAAGACCTCCATCGAGTGGACGGACGCGACCTGGAATCCCGTGCGCGGGTGCGCCAAGGTCTCGCCCGGCTGCAAGCACTGCTACGCCGAGACGTTCGCGGAGCGTTTTCGTGGGGTACCGGGTAGCCCTTACGAGCAGGGCTTCGACCTCCGCCTGGTGCCCGGCCTGATCGACCTGCCGCGACAGTGGAAGCGCGGGCGCCGCATCTTCGTGAACTCGATGTCCGACCTCTTCCAGGACGGCGTGCCCGAGGAGTACATCGCGCGCGTCGTCGAGGTGATGCGGGAGACACCGCATCACCAGTACCAGCTGCTCACCAAGCGGTCCGCACGCATGGCCGACGTGCTGGGAAAAAGCGGCGTCCCCGACAACGTGTGGTGCGGCGTGTCCGTCGAGACCGCGAGCTACGTGGAGCGCGCCACCGATCTGGCGCAGTTGCCCGCGCGGCTCCGCTTCTTGAGCATCGAGCCGCTGCTTGGGCCAATCCCCGACCTCCCGCTCACCGGCATCGGCTGGGTCATCGTTGGGGGCGAGAGCGGACACGGAGCGCGGCCCATGGACCCATCATGGGTGCGCGCGATCCGCGACCGCTGCCTCGTCGCGGGCGTGCCGTTCTTCTTCAAGCAGTGGGGCGGCGTGAACAAGAAGAAGTCCGGGCGCGTACTCGATGGCCGAACGTGGGACGAGATGCCGGGAGCCGTCGGCGCTCTCGGCACCGCCACGGTCTCCGACGCGGCCGGCATAGGCAGCTCGTCCGGCAAGGTGCGTTTGCGGATCATCGTAGACATGCAGTTCTGAGGATGGCCGGTGTCCGTGGCCCAGCGGTGCGCTGGCCCACGGGCACGCGGCCCGTCGTAGGCTCGCATTCCGTGGCGCGCCCCATCATCCCCAACGACCTCGCTGGCCTCCCCGGCCTACGGCGCGCCGCCATGGCGGAGATCTTGGCGGCGCAGCCGAAGACCGTGCGCGAGGCGCTCGCCATCCCGGACGTCGGCCGGCGCGCGACCCGCCACTTGCTGGCGCTCGGCCTCCTCGCAGACCCCGAGCACCTTCAAGACCGCAGCATGGCGGCCGTGATGCGCGTGGAACGGGCAGGGGGCAGGAATCCCGGGAAACGCACGCAGCGGTGAGCACGCGTCCCAAGGGGTATCAAACGCCCATGGCACCGGGAAACTATCTATCGAGAAGCATCGCGAAAACCTGGCAATGCAGGATGCGTTTCAGATTTCCTGCGCATCAGGAATTCAGCTCGACGAACCGCCTGCCGCCGCTTCCCGGCCGCGCACCCGTCCCACCATAACCATGCAGATTGGTCCACCGACATGGCGCTAGTCAGAATACAGTGGAATCCCGTCTTCGTGGAGGCGCCATGGACGGGACTGTGCCGAGGGTCGTGTACTCGAGGAAGATCCGACAGCTACTCCGAGAGGCCGAGGAGCGGCTGCTCGTCGCCGCCCGCGCTGACGTCGCTGTGCGCGAGGCGCTTCGAGCTGCCCTCGCAGCCGGCGATGCCTTCCTCTCCGAGGAAGGTGCGCGCGAGGTGGCAGACTGGCCCTCGTCCGCACCGGCACGCCGGATTAGCTCTGCCGTTGCGGGCGACCTCGAACTACTTCGTCTCGCCGCCCTCGTGGGTCGAGTGGCTCACCACGGGCTCGCGCTCCTCGCCAAGGCCTCCCGCTGGGACGGCACGCTCGCAGGCGCCGAACTCGTCGCGCCCGGGCTTCTGGAGCCCGACGTCCTCGGCGACGACAGGTAGCGCTTAGCCCTTCTTCTTGGGGCGCTCGGTCACGCGCACGTCTACGTCCGCGTGGAGCGCTTCCGCGAACTGAACCAAGGTCACGAGGGTGACGTTCACCTCGCCGGCCTCCACCTTCTGGAGGTGCCGAGCGCCCACGCCGACCTTCTCGGCGAGGCGCTCTTGGGTCAAACCCCGAGCCTCACGCAGCGCCCGGAGCTGGGCGCCGACGTCTGCTTGGAGGCGCAGGAGACGGCGGGACCCTCGCACGAAGCGAGGGTGGGCCCGGGTGAGCTATGCTGACCACGCCATAGTATGGCGTGTTGACCATGCGACGGAGGTGGCGAATGCAGGGGGACGCTGGCCGGTTTCTCATCGTGGCGATCGTCGTCTCAGGCGTCCTTGGATCACCGGCTCACGCTGCCGAATCCGTGGGGACGTTCGTCACCGGCAAGGACAGCGTCCTCTACCCGGACTTCGACGAGCTTCAGGTGGAGTCAGGAACCCTCATGGACCCTCCTCACGGCAAGCGCTTGCCCGCAGGCCAGAGTCTGAAGGTCATCGACTTTCGGCAGATCGACGACGACGTTGCCGCGGTATTGATGGTTCTCGTCGTCGCGGGCGGGAAGCAAGGATGGATCGAGGCAACAACGGGCACCCTCGACCTAAAGTCCGCATCAACGTCGAACGCGGTGCCCGCGCCCGCGAACCCTTCGCCGGCAGCCCAACTTCCCTCGGTTCCGACGGGGAAGGACGTGAAGCAGTCGGAGCCGAAGCCTGATCAAGTGGTCACGCCGACGAACGGCACCGACGTGCAGCGAATCGCACCGCGGGACGCCGACACGAGGCGGGAACCGCCCGCCGGAGGAATCTGTGCTGGGCCCGCGTTCGACTTCTTCCAGTCGATCATGTCTCCGCAGAAACCAGCCGCTGGGCAAACCGAGGTCGCGCCGCCCGCCGGGTCGTACGCAGCACCGGCGGTCCCCCCGCAGGGGCCCGTCGTCGACACCGAGTGCCCCGACGGGACTGCTGTTCAGCAGGAGTGGTTGGGAACGACCAGCATTAGACGTTGGTGCGCAACAGCGACGGGCGCGAGCTTCGGGCCGGAGTCGATTTCGACCCCGAAGGGTGACCGCGTCTTCCTGCGGGGGTATTTCGATGCGGCGGGCAAGCGCGATGGGCCGTACGTCTCGTACGACGTGAACAAGTCGACGGGCGAAAAGCTGTACCTCTTGGAGCGAGGTCGTTTTTCGCACGGCCTCCTCGAAGGCGAATGGGAAATCGAGGACGGCGGCGAAATCTGCAAAGGGCAGATGAGCGCCAGCAAGAAGGTCGGTCGCTGGCGGTGCCGCTCGGGCGAGAGCGCCATCGAATCTACGTACCGCGAGTATGAAGGAGGAGCGCTCGCGCGATCAGGGAATCTGGACGTCCCGACCGACGGGCCGTACGAAGGGAACCTCCACGACGGGAGTGACATCAAGGCGAGGGGCGTCTTCAAAGCCGGGAAGAAAGTCGGTCAGTGGGAGCGGCTCTACGAGAGTGGAGAGACCTGGTGGGTCGAGACGTACGTCGCGCCCGATGTTCTTCACGGGACAATCAAGGTGTTCTGCAAGGACGGGACCCTGATTGGCACCGCACAGGTGGGTCCAGGCACGCTTGGCAAGCTCGGGCAGCAGTGGCGCTCACTCAGAAACGGCGAGGAGGTGTGGTTCTTCCACGACGGCAGCGTCCGCCTCCGCCGCACATGGAAGTTGAGCCACCTGGACGGCCCCGTCGTCATCTTCTGGCCGAACGGTAAGAAGCGCGTGGAAGGCTTGGCGCGAGCCGACCGCGTGGCGTCCGAGTGGCGCTACTGGAAGGAAAGCGGTGTGCTGGAGAAGATCGTGCCACGCGATGGTGCCTTCCTCGTCGATGAATTCGGCAATGCTCTCGGGGACAACGACGGTGTTGATCAATGCGCCGGCAGGTAGCGTGGCCCATGCCTTGCGATCGTTTGCGGTATCAGTTAAGATGATACCCTCATGCGCCCCCAGGAGACCATCCAGGCGTTCGACGTCTTCCTCGCCGCTCGCGGCCTCAAGCTCGAGGCCGTCGTGGTCGGCGGAGCAGCGCTCGCCCTCCTCGGCGTCATCGCTCGCGAGACCCGCGACTGCGACGTGATGGTGCCGGTGCTGCGGGCGGAGATCCTCGACGCTGCGCGCGCCTTCGCCGCCGAAGTGCGTAGCAGGGGAGACGTGCTTCGGGACGACTGGCTCAACAACGGCCCCGCCGACGTCGCCAAGGTGCTGCCGCCAGGGTGGGAAGGTCGCCTCCAGCAAGCCTTCATGGGCAGCGCGCTCGTCCTGCGCACCCTCGGGCGCGCGGACCTCTTGAAGACCAAGCTGTTCGCGCTCTGCGACCGAGGGCAGGACATCGGCGACTGCCTCGCGCTCGCGCCGACGGCCGAGGAGCTGCGCGAAGCGCTCGCGTGGCTGCAGGACCAGGACGCCAACACCATGTGGCCCGAGCACGTCGAGGCGACGCTCGCCGACCTCGGCAGGAGGCTCGGTCATGGCGTTTAGGCGAGAGGCGACGGCGCGCGCCGAGCTCAGCGAGGACGAGCTCACCGAGGCCATGACAGGTATCGGCATGAGCTTCGCTGCGCGCGCGAACCACGACGCCAACATCGAGGACACGCTGCTCGCTGCCTCGGAACAGGGGATGCTGCACGACGACCTGCGCACGCTCGCCATCCTGGTGACCTGGCTCGGGGTCCATGCGCGCCTCATCAACGCCGACCGCCTGGCTCGGCTCGTCGAGACCCACCAAGCGCCACGGGTGCGCGCGTTCTGGTCCGCCATCGCGCTGTGGCAGAAGAAGGACCGCCGCTTCGCGCGCCTGGTCTCGCTGTACCAGGGCGAGCGCGTCGACCTCCTCTCCGTCGGGACCGACTTCCAGGTGCGGCGACACGGCGAGGACCCTCGCTTCGAGGGGAGCGCGCTGCGGGTGCCCGCCAACACGCTCCGCGACCGCCCCGCCGACGTCCTCGGACCCGCCGAGCTGGCTCGACGGCATCGGACGTACTGCCAGCGGCTCATCATGGGACCGAGCTACCGCGCAGACATGTGGGCCGTGCTCGAGGAGAACCCGGACCTGTCGGCAGCGGAGCTTGCGCGCGCGGCGCATGGCTCGTTCGCGACCGCGTGGCAGGTGAAGCGGGACTGGCAGCTGGTCGCACCCACGCGCGCGAAGCGGGCGACCCCGAGCGCGCGGCCCCGACGACGAGCTTGACGGGTGGCAAGTTGATAATGCGCAGGTGCGAGCTTCACGAAACCGCCGTCGACGACGTGTTCGTGAGCCGACGCCCGCCCTACGAATCTGAGGGTCGGGCGTTCGAATCGCTCCGGGCGCGCGTTTTCCTCTTGCGCCTGCCGTGGGCAGGCGGGAGAAACCTCCGGTTTCTCCCCCACCGCCGGCGAAGCCGGACGGTGGGCCCCCCGTTTCCCCCCGTCGCTGCGGCTCCTGCCTCGCTCCGCTCGGCCTCGTACTGGGGCGGCGTGCGGTTGGCGTTTCTCTCGTCATGCGGTGAACGGGGAAGCGGTCGGTGTGCCGGACCTGGCCCTCGTTGCCGCTTGAAGGGGTATCAGTTATAATGATACCTTCATGCGTCCCCAGGAGACAATCCAGGCGTTCGACGTCTTCCTCGCGGCTCGTGGTCTCAAGCTCGACGCCGTCGTGGTAGGCGGCGCCGCGCTCGCTCTCCTCGGCGTCATCACACGCGAGACCCGCGACTGCGACGTGATGGTGCCAGAGCTGCCGGCCCAGATTCTCGACGCCGCGCGCGCCTTCGCCGCCGAAGTGCGTGGCAGGGGAGACGTGCTTCGGGACGACTGGCTCAACAACGGCCCTGCCGACGTCGCAAAGGTGCTGCCGCCAGGGTGGGAAGCCCGCCTCCAGCAAGCCTTCTTCGGCAGCGCGCTCGTCCTCCGCACCCTCGGGCGCGCCGACCTGCTGAAGACCAAGCTGTTCGCGCTCTGCGACCGAGGACAGGACATCGGCGACTGCCTCGCGCTCGCGCCGACGGTCGAGGAGCTGCGCGAAGCGCTCGCCTGGGTGCAAGACCAAGACGCCAACACCATGTGGCCCGAGCACGTCGAGGCGACGCTCGCCGACCTCGGCAGGAGGCTCGGCCATGGCGTTTAGGCGAGAGGCGACGGCGCGCGCACAGCTCAGCGAGGACGAGCTCACCGAGGCCATGACAGGTATCGGCATGAGCTTCGCTGCGCGCGCGAACTACGACGCCAACATCGAGGACACGCTGCTCGCTGCCTCGGAGCAGGGGATGCTGCACGACGACCTGCGCACGCTCGCGATGCTGGTGACCTGGCTCGGGGTCCATGCGCGCCTCATCAACGCCGACCGCCTGGCTCGGCTCGTCGATGCGCACCAAGCGCCGAGGGTGCGCGCGTTCTGGTCCGCTATCGCGCTGTGGCAGAAGAAGGACCGCCGCTTCGCGCGCCTCATCACGCGGTACGACGGTGAACGCGTCGACCTGCTCTCCGTCGGGACCGACTTCCAGGTGCGGCGCCACGGCGAGGACCCTCGCTTCGAGGGGAGCGCGCTGCGGGTACCCGCCAACACGCTGCGCGACCGCCCCGCCGACGTGCTCGCGCCGGCCGAGCTGGCTAGACGTCATCGCACGTATCGCCAGCGCCTCATCATGGGACCGAGCTACCGCGCAGACATGTGGGCCGCGCTCGAGGAGAACCCGGCGTTGTCGGCAGCGGAGCTTGCGCGCGCGGCGCACGGCTCGTTCGCGACCGCGTGGCAGGTGAAGCGGGACTGGCAGCTCGTGGCGCCGGTGCGCGCGAAGCGGGTGACCCCGCGCGGGGCGCAAGCTCGATAGTCCGCTGGCCGGCCAGCGGATCATCGATGGCGCTGCGCCGGGGAACAGGGCGGAACGACGTCGCTGGCGCGGCGCGCATCGCCAACGTGGCCCCAACCTCGACGGATTCTCCGTTCAGGGCCACGCGCCGCAGCCCGGGATGTCGTAGCTGACGAGCTGCTCACGCTTCGCGCTCATCTCCAGCTCGAAGAGCTTCCCCACGCCGCGCACGAAGCAAAAGACCTTCGCGGTGCTCCCGTGCACCAGGTGGCAGAGGACATCCTGCGGCGCGCGACCCGTGAGATCGGCGCCGTACGCCTCGGCCTCCGTGAGTGAGAGCACGCGCCACTGCTCCGCATCGTCCGCGCACTCGAAGCCGTCCGTCACGTCGGTGAGCGGCGTCGCCAGGCTGCCGTCGTTGCACGGCTCCGGGTCCCTGCTGGTTTCGAGGATGGTGACCCAGGTGTACGTCTCGGTCCACGCCTCGCCGGGCGTCGTCCGGCCCTGGTCGAGCCGCAGCCGCTCAGGGAGATAGTAGGCGGTCCTCAGGGACTCACGGTTTCCACCGAGCCAGCGATGCATCTGCCAGGCCGTCCGCGGGCCGTCGACGGTCTGCCACGCTTCCTTGAGGGAGTCGGCGCTGCTGCGGCAAAATGCGAACGCATCGAAGCCGCTCTTGTTGAAGAGCGGCTCGCCGGGATCGCCGAAGTTGGTGATGACGTGGGTCTTGCTTCCCGCCAGCTCATTGGTGACGGGATCGAACTCGTCGTAGTCCCAGCGTGCGCCGACGCACATCGGCTGAAAGCTGTCGCAGTCGCACGCCGGCGAGGCGTCGAGCCCCGCGGACTCGACCACGCAGTCCGTGCACCGATCGGCCTCGATGCAGGTGCCGCTGCAGCACCGATACCCATCGGCGCAGTCATCGATACCGCAGGGGACGCCTTCCATTGGCACCGGCGGCACGCAGCTCACGGCAAGGAGCTGGACCACGAGCACAGCGCCGACACGCGTACACGACCGCGCTCGTGGGGCCAGAGGCGCGGCGGGTGTCATGGAAACCCCGGTCTCGACTCGGGCGTGCAGCAGCGGAGGGAGAACGCGGCGCCTGTGAACGTAGGGCGCGCGTTCCACACGCGGAAGCCGGGTGCGACGCCTCGCCCCCCGCGGCGTGCCTCGCCTCATGGCCATGCCCCGCAGCCCGGGATGTCGTAGCTGACGAGCACCTCGCGCTTGTCACCCACATCGAGCTCGAAGAACTTCCCCACGCCGCGTGCGAAGCAAGAGATCTTGGTCGGGCCCCTCTCGACTTGATGACAAAGCACGTCGTTCAGAGCGTGGCTCCCACGCTCAAGGCCCAGCCTCTCGGCGTCGTCGACCGCGATCACGCTCCACTGCTCCGTGTCCCCTGTGCATTGGAAGGCGTTCGGCAGGTCGGCGAGCGCAGCCGGCGGGCTGTTGTCGTTGCACGGATCCGGGGCAATGCCCGGCTCGACGAGCGCGACCCAGGTGTTGGTCTCGGTCCACGCGTCTCCAGGCGTCACCTTGCTCTGGTCGAGCCGCAGCAGGGACGGCACGAAGTAGGTGGTGGTCCTCAGCTTGCGCGGCACGGGACCGAACTACCGATGCACGTGGCTGGCCGCGCGCTCGCCGTCGATGGTCTGCCATGCGAGCTTGAGCGAGTCGTCGCTGGTGCGGCACACGTTGTACGCGTTGAACCCGCTCTTCTGGTACAGCGGCTCGCCCGGATCGCCGAACCCGGTGACTGCCTGCGTCTTGCTGTCGAGCAGCTCGCCGCTCGCGATGTCGAACTCGTCGTATTGCCAACGGGCGCCGACGCACATCGGCAGGAAGCTGTCGCAGTCGCACGCCGGTGAGATTTCCAGACCCGCCGGCTCGACCACGCACTCGGGGCACCGATCGCCCTCGATGCACTCGCCATTGCAGCACCGATACCCGTCGGAGCAGGTATCAGAGGCGCACGGCCCGCGGGTGTCATCAACAAACGGCACGCAGCAAACGGCGAGCACCTGGGCGCCGACCACGGCGCCCACGCGTTTGTGCAAGCGCGCCTGTGAGCCACAGGCGATGCGGGCTCGCGGTGTCACGGAAACGCCGGCCGCCACTCCGGCGTGCACTCGCTGATCATGCGATAGGGGTTGGTGCCGCCGCTGCCGACGCCCGGGATGTCGAAGTAGATCAGACGCTCGTCCTCGTCGGTGGGCACGTACTCCGTCACTTTGCCCACGCCGCGCACGAACCAGAAGTCGCTGACCTCGTCGACGCCGCCCAGGTCGAGGATGCGCCGGACGCGAAGCGCTCGCTGGTCGCCCAAGGCCGGCACCCAGACCTGCGTGTCGACGGCCATCGTCTCCCATTTCTCGAAGACGGCTGCGTTGGCGGTGGGACACGCAGACGGGCCACCCGTGCACGTGACGGGGTCCTCGACGGTGCGCGACGTCCAGCGGCTGTCGAACGTGGCGCCGACGCACAGGCCGGTCGCGCTCTCGTCGAGCCGCACGGCGGGAGGTACGCACAGCTCGTCTTTGACGACGCCGGTCGTGTCATAGCGGAGGTTGCGAACCCACAGGGCACCCGCGCCAGTGTCGCGCTGCCAGCGTATCGAACCCCGCTGCACCACGTCGTCGACGGAGCGATCCTCCCGGCACAGCCGGTAGCCGCGCCCATTGGCGAACGGCGCGAGATCCTCCTCCGCGCCGAGTCGCAGGTGCTTGTAATCCTCGATTTGATGGGTCGCGGCCGATCTGACCTCGTAGACCCAAACGCTGCCGGGCACGAACGGCAGGAAGCGCTCCGCGCCGACACCGCTACCGACCGCGGCGCATGCGCCGAGGCACTGCTCGCCGTCTTGGAGGCAGGTGTCGCTACAGCAGAAATAGCCAGGCGCGCAGACGTCGATTGCGCAGCCGGCGTCCTCCATGCCTAGCTCATCCACGCAGCCCGCTGCGAGCATCGCCAGCACCAGGCCGTTGCGCGGCAACCTCACGGCGCCTCCTCCGCCGCGCCGGCCGCGACGCCGTCGACGACAAAGAGCGCGACCGCCGACGCGCCACCGACGACCGCGACGCCGGCGCCGATCGCAGCCGCCAGGTTCAGCCCGCCAATGGTCTCGTTCGCCTCGGCGCGCTCGATCTGCGGCGCGTCGGCCGCGCTCGCGTACACGCCCCAGCCCACGCCTTCAGCCACCGCGGCGCCGAGCGCGCACGCCGACGCCACGCCGAGCGCGCTCCAGGCGGCGACCGCGAGCGGCGGCATCGACGCCTCCGGCAGTGCGGGTGCAGGCCGCGCTCGGTAGCGCGCGACCTCCTCAGCGCCAAACGGCGCGCTGAACAAGACGCGAAACGCTGCGTCGTGGGCGGCGCCGCGCGCCGCCACCGTGCGCGGCGCCTCCGGCAGCTCGGAGGCGCGCAGCGTCGAGGCGCCCGCCTCGAGCACGCGCTCGTGGCCGCCGCTCGAGACGAACAGGCGTTGCGCGAGCGGCAGGCGCACCAAGAGCGGCGTCGCCGCCGGCGGCACGTCGAGCAGGCGGCGCCCCTGTTCGTCCTCGACGTGGGAGCGGCCCTCATCGACCAGCAACGACGACCCCGGCGGCCACGCCAGCACCACCTCGTCGAGCGCGCCGACCTCGGGCCCTTTCGCCGGTGGCAGCAGCAGCACGTCCGGCCGGAAGCGCTCGTTGGCGATGCCGGCGTTAGCCGTCGCCAGGAACGCGCCCAGCTCCGCGTAGGAGATGTGCGCGTCAAGGTCAGCGTCGGCAGCGCCGCGCAGCGCCGAGCGCACCTCGTGGCTGAAGACGCCCGCCTGAAAGCCCTGCCACTCGTGGCTGTCTCGCTCCGATGACGTCGACAGCACGTAGCCCACGCGCGTCGCCACCTCCGGCCGCGAGAAGCCCGCCGGCGCCGCCGCGCGCCGGCCGCCGGGCCCGCGGGCGTAGGCCATGAACGACGACCGGCAGGCGTCGATGATGACGTGGCTCGCGGTCGGCGCCAGCGGTGCGATCACCTGCTCGTGGAGCGCGCGCCGCGTCAGGCGTCCGCCCTCGAGCGCGAGCCGCCCTTCGCCGCGCTCGACGTCGCCGTGCCCCGAGTAGAAAAACAACAGCTCGACGCCGCGACCGGCAGCGGTGGCCGGCGCCACGGCGCGCCCCAGCTCGAGCACCGCGCGCGTGAGCGCGGCAGGCGTGGGCGCGTCGAACGGTGCCGCCTGCTGGTGCAGGCGCCACGTCTCGTCGTCCATGCGGGTCAACACCACCGTGTGCACGCCGGCCTCGATCAGCAGCTCGGCGGTGGCGAGCGCGTCGTCGTCGGCGTAGCGCAGCGCCTCGACGTCTGCTGTGGGCGCCTGGTTGTTCCCGATGACGAGCGCCACGCGCAGCGGCCCCTCCTCGGTGGCGGCGGCAGGTGAGGCCGCCAGCGCGGCGAGCGTCGCGCCGGCGCCGCACACGGCGACGAGCAGCCGCCTCACGGAGTCACCAGCAGCGGCACCGCGTGCCACGCAGCGTCCGCGTCGACGACGAAGGGTGGCTCGACGCCGCGGCCGATGGCGCCCTCGACCTCGGCGACGGTGGCCGCGCGCCGCAGCAACAGCGCGTAGACGGTGAGGCGTCCGGGCGCGAGCGCATGCCGCACCAGCTCTGGTAGCTCGACGTCCCGCCCCGGCGTCGCGGTCACGGCGATCAGTGTACTCGGGTCGGTGTGCTCGTCGCCGTAGGGCGGCCAATACCAAGACACGCGGCGCGCCTCGTCGATCGCGAAGATCATCAGGTGGGAATACGGCTCAGCACCACCGTTCGTGTAGGAGAAGGCGAGCGCGGCGTCGGCCGGCACCGCGTTGTCCACCGGCACCAGCCGATCGCCGGCCTGCACGAAGACCGCGACGCCACTGGTCGACGCCGCGGTGCCGGTACCTTTGGCACGGAACTCCTCGTCGTCGCCGCGCCGCTGCACCACCACGAACGCGAGCGCGGCTGCGAGCAGCACCGCAGGCGGCGCGCTCCAGGCGATCAAGCGGAGACGTGGACGCGCCGGCGCCGGCGCAGGCGCCCGCAGCGCGGCGCGCACCCCCGGCAGCAGGTCCACCTGATCGAGGTCGGGGTCGGCGCCGAGCCTCGATCGCAGCGCGAGCAGCGCGTCGAGGCGCGCGCGTACCCGCGGATCGCGCGCCGCCTGCGCCTCGAGGCGCGCCGCGTCGTCGTGGCTCAGCTCGCCCTCGACGAGGCGGAGCAGCAGCTCGTCGCTTGGGTCGTTCATGTGCCCTCCAGGGCGTCGCGCAGCTTCGCCAGCGCTGCGAACACGCGCGACTTGACGGTGCCGACCGGCAGGTCCATCGCCGCCGCCACCTCGTCGTAGCTCATGCCGCCGCAGTGCCGCAGCACCACCACGGCGCGCAGCTTGGGTGAGAGCGCGGTGAGCGCGCGGTCGAGCTGGCGCCGCCGCTCGCGCTCGAGCGCCACTTCGGCGGGCGTGGCGCCGGCATCGGCGACCGGCGCCGCATCTTCACGGCGGCGGGCCGCGCTGCGGGTGCGCGCGGCCATGGCGCATTGGCGAAGCGCCACACGCATCAGGAACGCGCGAAACTTGCCGCGCGGCTGGTAGCGAGGCAGCCAGCCGAACAGCTGCACGAAGGTGGTCTGCGCGACATCGTGCGCCAGCTCGGCGTCGCCGAGGTAGCGCGCGGCGACGCGCAGCACTGCCGCTTGGTGCCGGCGCACCAGCAGGTCGAAGGCGGCGTCCACGCCGGCGCGCGCCTCCGACATCAGCTCGTCATCGGTGCGCTGGTCGCAGACCTCCGCTGGCGCGGCCGAGGTTGGCACCTGTGAGGAGCTGACGCCGGAGGTCATGGGCGCGCGCGGAGACTATCCCCGCCGGCCAGTGCCACGTCCGCGCCTTTGGTTCGATCGGATCTCGAGAAACCGCCCGTTCGCTCGTCGCGGCGGATCAGGGCGACGCTCTACAAGTCGGTCACCGACGCCGGTTTCGCCGGTGGAGCGACTTGCCGCCAAGGAGGCCGGGCAGGCCAAACGCGAGGAGCAGCGCGGCGCCGGCGAGCAGCAACTGCACCGAAATGACTGGCTGCATGACTCCCCTCCCCCCGGCGCCGCGCGGACCCCGGCCATGAACAATCAGACGAGCGCGCCCGCGCCCGCGCCGTACAAGTGCGCGACCCCCCGCGCCGGTTCGCCGGATCCAATGCAAACAGGCCCGGCTTGCGCCGGGCCTGTCGTGCTCTCTCCGTGGTCGCGGTCTGCTCAGACGTCGCGGCCGTCCATGGTCACTTGCGCCCACTGCGTGCGGAAGCGGCCCTCCTGCTTCTGTACCCAGAAGGAGTTGATCTCGTTGACGTTGCGCAGGCCGCGCGCCGGCAGGCCCGGCAGGTCGACGCCGCGCACCATCAAGGCCGACAGCTTGGTGACGCCGTCCCTCAGCTCTTGGCTCGACAGCACGGTGCCGCGCGCGAAGTCGGGCGGCGAGTTGATCCAGTGGAGCGTCCCGTTGCGCTCGAGCTTCTCGATCTTGGAGAGGATCTGCGCCTTGCGCTCGGGGGTGAGCTTGTCGGCCGGCAGCTCGGGCTTGGTCGAGAGCGAGAGCGGGATCGGCCCGTAATAGACGCGGCCCTCGGCCTCGACCGCCGAGAAGTAGAAGGCCTTCTTGGCGACGTCGAGGAACGCCTTCTTGCCGTCCGGCGATGGCGGGCTCGACAGGTCGAGCTCGACCAGGCTGCTCTTCTTCGGCAGCGAGGTGCGGCGCGTCTCGAGCGGCAGCGGCACCACGCGCAGCGTGCGATCGATGGCGTCGACCACGCCCTGCTTGTTCTTGCCGAACGGCAGCCCGCGCGACAGGAAGAAAGCGTCGAGCGTGTTCAGCGCGGCCTGCTCGGCGGAGGGCCGAAAGCAGATGACCACGCCGGGCGGCGGGTTCGGCCGCGCCGTCACGTGCTGGTAGAGGTCGCCGATGGCCTTCGCTTCAGCGTTCGACACGGTCGGCTTGGCGGCGCCGACGATGGCCGTGGCCTCCTTGCCCTCGAGGCGGAGGTCGGACATGGCCTTGGTGATCTGCTGACGGACGGCTGCGACTGACATGGGGCACCCCGCGTGTGGTTGGTTCGCGGGGTGTTTCGGCGCGATGTGTCAGAGGGTTGTCTACATTGTGCGGAAAGGTGTGCGCTGCGTCATGAAAGGGCGCCGCGGGCCGCCGATGGTGCCGCCCGCGGGCTGCCCGTCGTCGTGACGCACGACCGGCTCGTCGCCGGCCCGCTCGATCGGGAGGATCGGTGACCGGCGTAGGACGGGCGGTGCCGCAGAAGAGTCCCCCGGTTCGCTTGGTCATGGTCGCGCTGGTGGGGGTGGCGCTCGCCGTAGTCGCGGTCAAGCTGTCGGCCTTCCAGTACTCCTTGGCCGAGGTGCTGCCGCGCACGCAGTACGACGTCACGCTGCACGCCGAGCTCGATGGCCACGACGGCGAGGTGCGGGTGCGCACCTTCTTGCCGCAGTCCGACGCGCGCCAGGTGGTGATGACGGAGCAGAACCTGACGGCGGCGGGTGTGTCGTTCTCGAGCGAGGCGGTGGGGCTGAACCGCGTCGCGACCTGGGAGCAGAGCAGCGCGCAAGACGGCCAGTCGCTCGCCTACCGCTTCTCCGTGCTGGCCACGCCCGTGCGCTACCAGATCGACCCTGGGCTGCGCGTGCCCGACACCTACCCCGCGTCGGTGCGCGGTTACCTCGCCGCCGAGGAGCACATCCAGGTCGACGCACCCGAGATCGCGCGCACGGCGGAGAGCGCCGGCGCCGACCACGGCACCATCCTCGAGCGCTTGCAGGCCGTGTTCGCGCTGACGAGCGGCATGAAGCAGCGCCCCTTCAAGGGCACCACCGATGCGCTCACCGCGCTGCGCCTGGGCGAGGCGAGCTGCAACGGCAAGAGCCGCCTGTTCGTGGCGCTCGCGCGACGCGTCGGCGTGCCGGCGCGCCTGGTCGGCGGCTTCGTCATGGAGCCCGGCGTCAAGCGCACCACCCACCAGTGGGCAGAGGCGTACGTCGCCGGCCACTGGATCCCCTTCGACTCGACCAACCATCACTTCGCCGAGCTGCCCGAGCGCTACCTGACCCTCTACACGGGAGACGAGGCGCTGTTTCGCCACACCTCGGACATCAACTTCAAGTACCGCTTCGAGACCGAGACCGTGCTGGTGCCCTCACCCAAGGTGAAGAGCACCTTCCGCTTCTTCAACGTCTGGTCGCTGTTCGACCGGCTCGGCTTGTCGTTCATGCTGCTGCGCACGCTGTTGATGCTGCCGGTGGGCGCGCTCGTCGTCGTGCTGTTCAGGAACGTCATCGGCGTACCCACCTTCGGCACCTTCCTGCCGGCGCTGATCGCCGCCTCCGCGGGTGAGACCGGCCTGTGGTGGGGCCTGTTGGCCGTGCTCATCGTGGTGGTGGTGGCGGCGACGGTGCGCCGCGCTTTCCATCGCTTGCAGCTCTTGCACTCGCCGTCGCTCGCCATCCTGCTCGCCGCCGTCGCCGTCACGCTCTTGACCACGGCGCTCGTCTCCGACGCGGTCGGCGCGCGCAAGCTCGCCTACGTCAGCGTGTTCCCGGTGGCGGTGCTCGCCATCTCGGCGGAGCGCTTCTTCCTCGAGCTGACCGAGAAGGGCGCGCGCCCCGCCTTCAAGTCGCTGCTCGGCACGCTGTTCGTCATGGCCGCGTGCTGGGCCGTGATGAACTCGCTCGCCTTGCAGGTGCTGTTGATCGGCTTCCCTGAGCTGTTGCTCATCGTGGTCGCCGTCGACGTCTACTTGGGGCGCTGGATCGGCGTGCGCCTGTCCGAGTACCTGCGCTTCAAACGCATCTTGCTGCCACGCGCCGGCGGAGCAGCGCCATGATGCTCCCCTCGTGGTCGGAGGTGCGCGAGCGCTGGCGCACCATGGTGGAGCGTCGCCGCGACCTGGTCGGCATCAACCGGCGCAACGTGACGCTCGTGTACCGGCACAACCCGCGCAAGCTCTACCCGGAGGCGGACGACAAGCTCCTGTGCAAGCAACTGATGGAGCGCGAGGGCGTGCCGCTCGCGCGCACGCTCGCCATCTGCGAGGGGTTGTCGCAGATCCCCGACACGCTCGAGTCGCTGCGCGAGCTCGAGCAGTTCGTCGTCAAGCCGGCCAACGCGAGCGGCGGCGAGGGCATTCTGGTGGTGGGCGAGCGCGTGCGAGACGGCGTGTGGCGGCGCGCGGGCGGCGAGGAGCTGACGCTCGCCGAGATGCGCTATCGCCTGGCCGAGATCGTGTTTGGCGCGTACAGCGGCGACCTCGAGGACCGCGCCTTCGTCGAGGAGCGCATCCGGCCACACCCGGTGTTCCAGGCCTTCTGGGGCGACGGGCTGTGCGATATCCGCGTCATCACGCTCGAACACCGCCCCGTGCTCTGCATGGTGCGCGTGCCCACGCGCGAGTCGGGCGGGCGCGCCAACCTGCACCAGGGCGGCATCGGGCTCGCCGTCGACCTCGAGAGCGGCAAGACGGTGCGCGCCTACTACCGCGGCAGCGCCATCGTCACGCACCCCGAGAGCGGCGCGCCGCTCGTCGACATCCAACTGCCGCGCTGGCCCGAGGTGCTCGAGACCGCCGAGCGCGCGGCGCGCTCGGTCAGGCTCGGCTACCTCGGCGTCGACGTGGTGGTGGACGCCGAGCGCGGCTGCATGGTGCTCGAGGTGAACGCACGGCCCGGTCTCGAGATCCAGAACGTGCACGGCCACGGGCTCGGTGAGGCGCTGCGGCGCTACGGGGGCATCGCATGACGCCCCCGCCGTCCGCCCCGACCACCTCGCGGTTGTGGCCGGTCTTGACCACGCTGGTGGCGCTGCCGCTCGGCGCCGCCGTCATCGAGCGCGTCGCGCTCGTGCGCGAGGGCACCGCCAAGGTCATCGTGGTCGAGGCGGAGAAGAGTGCCGGTGACGACGTGCTGCCCGACCAGGCGCCGGTCGACGAGGCGCACACGCGCGCGCGCGAGCTGTTGCGTCGCGGCGACGGTTCCGGCGCGCTCGACGCCTACCACGCGCTGGCGCAGGGCCACCCGCAGTCGGCAGCGATCGCGCTCGAGCACGGCCTGGCGCTGTTGGCGCAAAGGAAGCTGGCCGACGCCGTCACCGAGCTGCAGCGCGCGCGCACGCTCGCGCCCAACGACGAGCGCGTGCTGGTGGCGTTGGCGCGCGCGCACGCGCGCGGCAAGGACCACGCCGCCGCCGAGGTCGAGCTGCGCCGCGCGCTCACGCTCCACCCGGGCTACGGCAGCGCGCTGCTCGCGCTCGGTCGCGCGCTCGATGCGCAGGGCAAGAAGAAGGAGGCGCTCGAGACCTTCACGCAAGCGAGCGCCTTCGGCAGCAACGAAGACCGCGCGGCCGGCCTGGTCGCGCCCGGCGCGGCGCTGCTCGACGCCGAACGCGATGACGAGGCGCGCACGGCGTTCGATCGGGCTATCGAGCGGGCGCCCGCGCGCGTCGAGGTGCGGGTCAACATCGCGCGCGCCTATCTCTCGACCGATGACAAGGCCGACGCCGTGCGCGCGAGCGGCGTGCTCGCCACCGCCGCCGACATCGCGCCTGACTTGCCCGACGTGCAGACCTTGATCGGTCAGGCGCGCGAGGCGCAGGACGACCTCGACGGCGCCGAGGAGGCCTACTGGCAGGCGATTCGCATGGCGCCGCAAGCGACCACGCCGCGGCGCCGCTTGCTGCGCCTCGCGCTCGCGCGCCAGCGCTTCGCCAAGGCCGAGCAGCAAGCGGACGCGCTGCTCGACATCGACGCCGACGAGCCCGAGCACCACCTGCTGCGGGGCCTGGTGGCCGCGCGCCAGAAGAACGCGCCGCTCGCGCGCGAGCGCTACCAGACCGCCATCGACAAGGCGCACGGCGACTACCCGGAGGCGTGGTTCAACCTGGGCGCGCTCGAGAAGGACGCGGGCAAGCTCGACGCCGCCGTCGCGGCCTACGAAAAGGCGATCGCGCTCCGGCCCGGCTACCACGCCGCCGAGAACAACCTGGGCTTGACGCTCATCGCCGCCGGCAAGCTCGACGCCGCCGAGCAGCGCTACCGCGAGGTGCTCGCGCGCGCGCCGAGCTACGCGCCCGGCTGGGTCAACCTCGGCAAGCTCTACAGCCAAAGGAAGATGTACCCGCAGGCCATCGACGCCTACCGCAAGGCGCTCGAGGTCAAGCCCGACTATGCGCGCGCGCTGCTCGATCTCGGCGTCGCCTATGCGCGCTCGGGCAGGCTCGACGAGGCTGCCGCCACCTACAAGCGTGCGCTCGAGCTGAATCCGCGCTCGGTGGCCGCCTGGTACAACCTCGGGCTCGCGCAGCGACAGACGCGCGACCTGCCGGCGGCCGAGCAATCCTTCCGCCAGGCGCGCGAGCTCGATCAGGATCACGCCGCCAGCGGCAAGAAGCTGGCGCAGCTCGTGCTCGCGCGCGGCGCCGTCGACGAGGCGCGGGCGCTGTTGGAGGACGTGCTCGACACCGACCCGAACGACGCGGAGGCGCGCTTGCAGCACGCCGAGCTGTTGCAGAAGGCCGGCGACCTCGCTGGCTGCGCGCGCGAGGTGGCTGTGGCGCGGCACGCGCTCGCTGAAGGTGGCGCCGACGCGGTCGCGGGAGACGGCACTGATCTGGCGGCACTGGCGTCGTCGCTGGCCGAACAATGTGGAGGAAACCCATGAGATTGCATCGCCCGTTGACGATCGCGACCGCGGCGCTCGCGCTGCTCGCGTCCACGGCCTGTCCGCAAAAAAGCCCGCTGGCGAACGATCCGGGCGCCGCGGACGAGCAGCTCTTCCAAGAGGGCCTCGCGCTCTACGACGCGGTGCCCCCCGACTACGCCGGCGCGCAGGTGAAGTTCGCGGAGCTGGTCGACAGCTACCCGAACTCGAGCCGCGCCGACAACGCGGCGTACCTGGTGGGGCGCTGCCAATACGAGCAGGCGCTCTACGACGACGCCACCATCACCTTGGTCGCCATGCGCGCCGACTACCCGGGCTCGCCCTTCGCGTCGTCGGCCGCGTACTTCACCGGGCGCTCGCGCTATGAGCTGCTCGACTTCGCCGGCGCCGTGCCCGAGTTCCAACAGGCGGTGGCCCTCGACGCCGCCGCCACCTACGCCGACAACGCGTCGTATTACGTCGGGCGCTCCTATTACGAAGACGCCCAGCTCGCTCCCGCCATCACCGCCTTCGAGCAATTCGAGGCCGCCTTTCCCGCGAGCAGCTACCTCGACAACGCCGGCTACTACCACGGGCGCGCCTACTTCAATCAAGCGCTGTTCGCGGACGCGCTGCCCCACTTCCAAGGCGTGCTCGTGTTCACGGACTCCATCTACCTCGACAACGCTCAGTACTACCTCGCGCGCTGCCAGTACGGGCTCGGCCAGCTCGACGTCGCGCTCGCCTCCTTCGAGGCGCTGCTCGCCGGCTACGCGGGCAGCCAGTACCTCGACAACGCGCTCTACTACGAGGCGCGCATCGCCGCCGATCAGGGCGATTGCCCGACCGCGCAGGCGGCGCTCGCCGAGCTGACCGCTGCCTATCCCGCGTCGCCCGAGATCGCGCGCGCGACCACCTACCTGGCGAATGCCGGCTGCTGACGCGGCCGAGGAGTGAACATGAAGTCGTGCATGACCTTGCTCATGGTGCTGATCGGATCCTCGATGGTGGCGGCCCTCGGCTGCTCACCGTCCACTGCCGCCGAGGGCGAAGGGGAGGGAGAGGGAGAGGGTGAAGGGGAAGGCGAGGGGGAGGGGGAAGGTGACATCAACCCCACGGACCCCGACGAGATCCTCTTCCAGGAGGGCCTGGCGCTCTATAACGCCGCGCCGCCCGACTACGCGGGCGCGCAAGCCAAGTTCGACCAGGTGTTGTCGACGTACCCGGCCTCGCCGCGCCACGACAACGCGGGCTACCTGGCGGGCGTGTGCCGCTACCAGCAAAACGACTTCACCGGCGCCGTTACCGTGCTGCTCGCCATGAGGAGCGAACACCCGACCTCACCGCTCATGGATGCCGCCTGCTACTACACCGGCCGCTCGCGCTATCAGCTCGGCATGTTCGTCGAGGCCATCGCCGACTTCCAGGCGTCGTTGGCCGCAGATCCGGCCGGCTTGTACGTCGACAACGCCAGCTACTACGTCGGGCGCTCGCAGTACGAGGCCGGCCTGTTGCCGGACGCTGCCAGCTCGCTCACCGCGTTCGAGAGCGGCTTCGCGAGCAGCACCTTCATCGACAACGGGCGCTACTACCTCGGCCGCTCCTACTTCGATCAGGGGCTGTGGAGCGAGGCGCTCGCTCCCTTCGCGCGTGTCTTCCAATCGCCGGGCTCCATCTTCGAGGACAACGCGCAGTTCTACACGGGCCGCTGTCAGTACCGGCTCGGCCAGCTCGCCGAAGCCATCGCGTCCTTCGACGTGCTGCAGGCGAGCTACGCGAGCAGCCAGTACGTCGACAACTCGCTCGACTACGAGGCGCGCGCCGACGCGGACCTCGGCGACTGCGTCGCCGCGCATGCCGCCCTGACGGCACTCCAGACGCAGTTCCCGTCGTCGCCGTCGATCGCGACCGCCGAGGCCTACGTGCTGCCGATCTGCCCGTGATCGCATGACGCCGCTCGCGCTCGCGCTCACCCTCTCGCTCGTCGCCGCGCCCAAGCGCGACGCGCCCGCCTTCGAGGTCGAGGCAGAGGCGCGCGTGGGCGTCGGCGGCCTGTCCGGCCGCGGCAGCCACGCGTTGCCGGCCGCGCTCTCGGTCGTCGAGGCCGAGGTCGAGCCGAGCGCGCACTGGGGCATGCTCGACGTCAACGGCGACCTCCAGCTCGGCCACGAGGAGACCTGGGCGACGCCGTTGCGCGAAACCGCCGCCAAGGGCTCGCTCGAGCTCGAGCTGCGCCCGTGGCGTTGGCTGCGGGTGGCAGCCGAGGGAGGGGTCGCCGGCGTGGCGCGCCCGGGCTGGCCCGATCTCTACCAGCCCGTCGACGGTGACCCGGCGCTCGGTCTGCTGCCGACCGATCGTGGCTCGCACCTCGACGTCTGGCTGCAAGGCCGCGCGCTCTGGTTGCCGGCACCGCACCACTTCGTGCGCGCGCGCTACCGCTTCACGCGCACCGACTCGTTCGACGACCCGGCGTTCGACGCCGTCGGACGCCCGAACCACCTGACGCCCTTCGACAACGACCAGCACGCGGCGGAGCTGTCCTGGCGCGCGCTCATCGGCCCGCTGCACCCGAGCGTGTCGCTCGGCGCCAGCCGGCAGGACTGGTTCTTCGTGTTCTCGCGCGACGCCGGCACCGGCGTCACGCACGTCGGCCAGGGCGGCGACCCCGCCAACCCGCTGCTCGCCGAGAACGCGCTCGAGCTCGAGCCCGAAGTGGAGCTCGAGGCGTGGCCCGAGGTGCTGTCGCTGACGTTGGCGTGGCGCGCGCGCCTCGTCGACGATCCGTGGCAGGGCTACCTCTCGCGCTTCGAGAGTCGCCTGCGCTTCGAGGCAGAGCTGCATGCTGGGCCGAAGAAGCACCAGCTTGGCCTCGACGCGCGCCTCGAGGTGGTCGAGCGCCTTTACGGTGATCGTGCCTACGCCGCCGGCGATGGCCATCCGCCGCTCGACTGGGGCGAGCGGCGGGAGTCACGCGCGGCGTCGGTCTCCCTGCGCGCGCGCTGGCCCGAGCGCGCGCCGCTGCGGCTGTACGCCGAGCTGTCGGGCGCGTCGTTCATCACCAACTTCCCCGACTACGTCGCCGGGGTCTATCCAGCCTCGCAGGCCTACGACGTCGCGCGCGATTGGCGTCACGGCCGCGCGCTGGTCGGCGTCGAGCTGGCGCTCGAACGCTGACGTCGGCCGACCCAGGTTGACGGCTTCGTCCACGAAGACGACCACTGGCTCGCTTCGCCCGACGCGCCGCCAGCGCGGCCGGGCAGGGAGGGTCGGTGGCGGCGGCGCTCGCGCTCGCGCTTACGCTCGCTTCGGGCGCGGCCCCGCTGATGGTCGCGGTGGACGCGCAGGAGCCCGTGCTGCGCGGCGCGCTCGCGCTCGCGCTGGTCGACGACGGCGTGGTGGTGGTGCCCGACGCGGCCGGTGCCGCCGTGGTGTTGCGCGTGCTCGCCGACGGCGCCGGCCTGCAGCTCGCGAGCATCGGCGCCTCCGAGCGCGCCGCCACCGTCGCCGCCGGCACGCCCGCGCTGGTCGAGCTCGAGGCGACGCAGCGCGCGCTCGCGCTGGTACACGCGACGCCGCCGCGTACCGTCGACGCGCCTGCGGCCATCTTCCTCGACGTCGACGACCGCGCGCCAAGCTCGACGGGCAGCGGCGGGCGCCTGGCAGAGTTGCTCGCGGCGGCGCTGCTCGACGCGTTGGTACCGCTCGCCGAGCCGATGCGCGCCGCCGAGCGCCTGTGCGTGGTGGCCACGGAGGGCGAGCTGACCATCTCGTGGGGCACGACGTCGGCGCGCTGCGATGGGCGCCAGATGGGCCTCGCGCGCGCGGGTCTGTCGCCGTCGAGCGCGGTCGGCGACGCTTTGCGTCTGCGCGACGCCGCGGCGCCGGCGCGCCCGTGGCGTTCGGGCGGCGCGCTCGCTTCCTTGACGGAGCCGGGCGGGGCAGCAACCTCCACGCCGAGCGGCCCGCCGGCCGCACCGCCTGCGGCTCCGCCGGCCGATGCTCTGGCGTCCGTCGCGCCGCCGACCGCCGCACCGCCGGCCGAAGCGCCGCCGACCGGAGCACCGCCGACCGCTGCACTGCCGACCGCAGCACCGCCGACCGCAGCACCGCCGACCGCGGCGCCGCCGCCGTCGACGGCGACGGGCACGGCGGCTGCGGCGGTCGCGGCCGAAGTCGCGGCGGAGGCCGCGACGCCCTCGCTCGACGTGCGCGTCGGCGCCCTCGGCCGCCTGCTCGCCGTCGATCCCTTCCTCGACGCGCAACTGGTCTGGCCGCTCTCGCGCGAGCTCGGCCTCGGCCCCGCCGCCTGGCTCGCACTCAACGGCGCCGCCGCGCCGGTGCCGCTGCCCGAGCTCTGGCTCGCGGGCGGCGCCGGCGGCGCCTGGCAGGTTGCTCCTGACGTGACCATCACGGCCGCGCTGGTCGCCGGTGCCGCGGCGCACGGTTGGCGCTACGCCGGCAGCGACGCTGGCATCGCCTTCGACGCGCTGGTGGCGGCGCCGGTCGCGATCTCCTGGCGGCCGGGACCGCTCGGCGCCTCCCTCGCGCTCACCCCCGGTGCCCTGACGCGCAGCCGGGACCACCTGATCCAGGGCGAGCCCGTGTGGCAGCGCAGCGCCGTTTTCCTCGGGATCTCCGCGGGGTTGACCTGGGACATACCTGCGACTGGCGGCCGCGTGGAAAACTCGGGGGCTTCGCTGCGTGGAGAGGGTGATGGCTGACGCATCGGCCGCGCTGGCCGCCAGATCGACCGCCAGCCGCGGGACGGCGATCGCGGCGCTCTACGAGCGCCACAAGGATCGCTTGTTCCATGTCGCCCTGCGGGTGGGCGGTGGTCGCCGCTCGTTCGCTGAAGACGTGGTGCACGACGTGTTCGTCTCCCTCCTCCACCGCTACGACCGCCTGGCCGACACCGACGACCTCGGCGCCTGGCTCTACCGCGTGGCGATGAACGCGGCGCTGACGCGGCTGCGTCGTGAGGCCGTGCGCGCGAACCCGATGGTGCGCTTCTTCTTGGGCGACCTGCAGCCCGAGGTGCCGTCCGCCGACGTGCGCGCGCGCCTCGACGAGGGCAAGCGCGAGGCGCTGGCCGCGCTGGCCGCGCTGCCGCCGAGGGAGCGCGTCGCCTTCTGCATGGTCCACCTCGACGACGCGCCGCTCGCGCACGTCGCGAGTGTGCTCGGTTGTTCGGTCTCCTACGCATGCAAGCTGGCGCAGCGCGCCGAGGCCGCGCTGGTGCGCGCGGGCTACTCGCCCGGCGGCAAGCGCGCGCCGCCCGCCGATCCCATGGCGGAGACGCCGCTGCACACGCCGGCCTTCGGGGTGCGTTATGGCTGAGCGCCCCATCGTCGCCGAGCTGCGCGCGGTCGACGCCGCCCTGTCGCCGCTCGCGCCGTCGCGTGAGCTCGACTCGCGCATCGACGCCCTGCTCGCCGGCCGCGCGCCGCGCGTCGCGCAGCGCCGCGTGGCGTTCGCTGGGCTCGGCGTCTGTGCGGCGGCCGCTGCCGTGGCGCTGTGGCTCGGCCGCAGCGAGCCCCAAGCGATCGCGGCGGCGCCTGCCGCGCCGTCCGCCATCCCTGCCACGCCGAGCGTGTCCCCGCCGCTCCCGCCGCCGACGTCCTCGACCACCCGCGAGCAGCCCACGCCTGTGGAAGCTGCGGCGCCGGACGCGCTCGCGTTCGCGGAGGGAACCGTGGCAGTGCCGGCGCCGACGGCGCCGACCGTGCGCTCGCGCGCCGTGGCGACGCCCGCCGCGCCCGTCGAGCTGGTAGCGAGCGCCGAGCCGCGCGCCCGCGGCGCGGTCGACGGCGCGCGCACGCCGCGCGCCGCGTTGGTCGCGGGCCCGGCGGTCGGCGACGCTGACGGCGCGCTGGAAGCTGCGCTCGCCGCGGTGCGCGCGGACAAGGCGCGCGGCGACCTGCGCGGGGCGGTGGTGCGCATCGACGCCTTGCTCGCCTCGGGGGTCACGTCGCGCGTCGAGCTGGCGCTGCGCATCGAGCGCGCGCGCGTGCTCGATCGCTTGGGCGAGCACGCCGCGGCCTGCGCCGGCCTCGATGGCGTCGCCGGCGACGACGCACACGACGCCCGCGTGCGCCTCGCCTGCCCGTGAGCCCTCGAGCGCTGCTGCTCGCGCTGACGCTCGCCGCCGGCTGCGGCGAGCAGCTGCTCGAGCACGATCCGTTGGCCGAGCCCGGGAGCGACGAGGACAAGGACGGCCTGGCCTTCGAGGCCGAGCTGGACCTCGGCACCGACCCCGGCGATCCCGACAGCGACGGCGACGGGCTGTTGGATGGCGCCGAGGTGGAACAGGAGACCGATCCGGCGGACGCCGACACCGACCACGACGGCCTCGGCGATCTGGTCGAGCAGCGCTTCGGCACCGACCCGCGCAACCCCGACAGCGACGGTGACACCCTGACCGACGGCTTCGAGGTCTCGCAGGGCACGGAGCCTGGACGCGCGGACACCGACTACGACGGCATCGAGGACGGCCTCGAGCTGGCGCTCGGCCTCGATCCGCTCGACAGCGACAGCGACGATGACGGCATGCTGGATGGCGAAGATCCCGATCCGCGGCAGCCGTCGTGACCTGCGCCATCGAGATCCGCGGCAGAGGAAAAGTACGACCTCGCGGCGCGTGGTTGGGGTGGAGTCGGAGGCGCCACGCGGCGTCGTCCGACGACCGGTCACCACCCCTGCCTCGGAGGTCGCCATGACGCGACGACGTGCTGCTCGTTCCCTGCTCTCCACCTTCGGACCGCTCGTGCTCTGCCTGCCACTGGTCGCGGCCGAGGACGACTGCGACATCACGCTCCACCTCGACGACGGCAGCGGCGAGGGAGAAGGGGAGGAGCAGCCCGGCGAGGAGTCCGACACGGATCGCGACGGCCTGTCCGACGCCGACGAGGCCGAGCTCGGCACCGACCCCGAGAACCCCGACAGCGACGGCGACGGCATCATCGACGGCGCCGACGAAGACAGCTTCGGTTGGTGCGAAGACGGGAGCTGCGGTCAGGAGTGCTCGTTCGACGAGGAGTGCGGCCCGGAGGCGTACTGCGAGCAGGGCACCTGCGTGTTCGTGGGCGACTACTCGGACAGCGACGGCGACGGCCTGCCTGACTTCGACGAGGAGCAGTACGGCACCGACCCCTACAACCCCGACACCGACGGCGACGGTGTGAGCGATCTCGACGAGCTCTACTGGCTCGGCCTCGACCCGCTCAACCCCGACAGCGACGGCGACGGCATCCTCGACGGCGACGACCCGGACTCCTTCGGTGGTGAGCAGGCCGACGCGGACGGCGACGGCCTCGACGACGAGACCGAGCAGTACCTGGGCACCGACCCCAACAACGCCGACAGCGACGGCGATGGCCTCGGTGACGCCGACGAGCTGAGCGTCCAGACCGATCCGCTCGACCCCGACAGTGACGCCGACGGGATCGCCGACGCCGAGGACCCCGAGCCGTACCTCGACGGCGATCAGGACGGCCTCTCCGACTACATCGAAGGCCTGGTCGGCACCGACCCGGGCAACGCCGACACCGATGGCGACGGCGCCGTCGACGGCGAGGAGGTCTGGCAGCTCGGCACCGACCCGCTGACGCCTGATCAGGAGCAGGGCACGCGCCAATGCGGCGAGGACGCCGACTGCGGCGAGGGCGCCATCTGCGTCGACGGGTTGTGCGAGGAAGCGCGCCAGCCCTGACGCCACGAGCGGCACTGGTAGGCGACGGGCCGGCACGAGCCGGCCCGTCGTCGTTTCCGACCCCACGATAGAAACAAAATATGTATTCTGGTCCTCCCGATGACGGAGGCAACGGCGGCGTCCTGATGCGATGAGCAGCGCACGACGGAGCCGAAATGAACGTTTGTTTCTTCCCTGGCCGCGGCCGCATCCTGCTCGGGGCCATCGGCGCGATCGTGCTCGCGCTCGCCGCTTGCGAGCACGGCGTCGACGAGACGGGCCCAGACGTCGGCGCCAAGCCCGACCAGCAGTCGGTGGAGCTCGTGTGCTCGTCGCCTTCGGCGCGATGTCCCACGGCGCCGGTCGCGTGCGCGGATCTCGCGGAGCTGGCGAGCTGGCGCTGGAGCGCCCGCGCCGACGACCTCGCGCAGAGCACGCGCACGCTCGTCACCACCCGCCTCGACGTGGTGCGCGGCCTGCGCGCGCTGCGCCTGACCACGGCGTCGGGCTCGCTCGCGTGGTTGCGCTACGCCGCGCCGTCGCAGAAGCCCATCAACGCCACCGGCGTCGCCGCGCTCGAGCTGGTGGTGCGCGGCAGGAACACCAACAGCCCCACCTGGCAGGGCAACGCGCCCGTGGTCGCGCTCGTCGACACGCTGGGGCGGCGCCGCCTGCTCGTGCCCGACCGCGGCGTGCTCTCGTCAGACGGCGCCACTTGGACGCGCGTCTCGGTGCCGCTCGCCGGCGGGCCGTCGGCGCGAGGTGGCGTCAGCTGGTCGGGCACCGGCGTCGTCGATCTCGGCCGCCTCGCCGCCATCGAGATCGGCGCCGACACCTGGGGCGCCGGCTTCTCGCTCGACGTCGACGGCGTGGCGTTCGTCTCGGCCGCCGGCGCCGCCGACGGCTGCGCGGTCGACTGCCCGGCGCGCTGCTCGGGGCAAGGCACCTGCGACGAGGAGCGCGTCACCTGTGAGTGCGACGTCGGCGCCACCGGCGCCGGCTGCGAGCGCTGCCGTGACGGCTTCGTGCTCGAGCAAGGCCGCTGCGTGCTGCCGAACGACGCCGCGTTCACCGAGTGGCCGAACGACGCGAGCCGCGCCAACAGCGACGCCTGGCTCGCCGTCCACCACGACGAGGTCGAGGTGCTGAGGCCCAAGGTGCTGGTGCTGAACTTCGTCAACCCGAGCAACCCGCAAGCGGTGGACGCGCTCGTCGAGGACGTGCGCACCGCGTTCGAGGAGGCGTCCCGGCCACCGAGCGGCGGCGAGCCCGCCTTGCAGTACCAGATGGCGCGCAGCGTGGTCGATCTGCGCGACGGCGTCGGCGGGCGCGCCGCGCCGCCTGCCGGCTACCCCTTCGAGAACAGCACGCTGTTCCCGCGGCGCACCAACGCGGACGGCAGCTTTCGCACCGCCGACTACCGGGCGCTGTTCTCGCCGCAGCTCGCCGGCTTCTACGGCTACGTCGACACCGCGACCAACGTGCCGGCCGACCTGTGCACGCTCGTCAACGTCGGCGCCGTGCACGAGGTGTGGGCGGTGGTGTCGGGCGCGGTCGCCGACTCGGGCTTCGCCGAGACGCTCGAGATCAAGCCCTTCTACGACCTCGCGGGCAACAAGAAGGCAGGCGAGCCGACGCGCTGCGCCGGCAACGGCTGCTTCGAGGCCGACGTGCCCTTCTGCGGTCGATCGCTGCGCGTGCTCGCCATCAACTACCAGCGCGGGCCCGGCTGCGCGTTGCACTCCTTTGGCCACGGCGTCGAGGGCATGGGCACGCGCGGCATCGTGCCCGGGCTCGACGCCTGGTTCACCTCGTACGCGGGCTTCGATCTGCGCGCGCGCTACGGCGTGCCCTACGGCAGCATGTACGAGCTCGGCTGCGAGGACGCCGACGGCAACGGCGAGCCCGACTCGACCTGCGCCGAGTACCCGCTGCAAGACGCGGCCGTGCTGCACAACCGCGGCGCCACCTCGACCATCTACCCGTACGACGCGCGCTGCGGCAACGTGCACTTCCCGCCCAACGCGACCTGGCACTACGAGTACGGCAGCGAGCGGCCGGTGTCGTCGTCGTGCGCCAACTTCGGCCAGACGGGTCAGCCGGTGGCGGTGGACGCGCGCGTGTGGAACGGCTTCGAGCAGATGGCGCCCGACTGCGGCGGCGGCTTCCTCATCTGGTGGCTGCGCAACATGCCGCGCCACGGCTCACCGCAGGCCTTCGCCGACGGCACGACCATGCGCTCGATGTGGCCGTACCTGTTCTATTGATCGCAGCGGTGCCATCGTCGGCCGGCTAGACTTCGGTGTGCACGCCGCTCGCCTTGTCGTGGTGTTCGCCTGTGCCATCGCGTCGGCGGGCGCGAGCTGCTCTACCGTCTCGCCCATCAGCGCCGGCGTCGCCGGCGCACCGCTGCCGGCGTCGCGACCCACGGCGGTCGGCCTCGCCGCCATCGCGGCCGTCGGGCA
Source organism: Deltaproteobacteria bacterium (assembly GCA_016177705.1). Taxonomy (GTDB): domain Bacteria; phylum Myxococcota; class UBA727; order UBA727; family VGSZ01; genus JACOUT01. The sequence continues at coordinate 540,551 of JACOUT010000002.1, read as the reverse complement.
GCGCGGCGGGGACGCGCCCTCCTGGGGACCGGCCGAGACCTCGGTGGAGGTCGCCCCGCTGTTCGCGCGGCGTTTCAATCTCGCTGCGGGGCTCTCGCTCGAAGCCGGCGGCAGCGTCGGTGCGTACCGCTCGACGCAGAGCGCCGACACCCCCGTCGCCGCAGGGCCGACGACCAGACTGTGGATCGGCCCGGACACCGATCTTCCCATCGGCGTCGAGGTAGACGTGGTGGTGCGCGTCGGTGGCGTCGTGGTCGCACCGACGGTGACCACGAACTTAGAGGCGCGCCTGCTCGCCGCCTGTCGCCTTCCCGGGCCTGGCCTGCTGTGGCTGACGACGCGTCCTGGGATCTACTCCTACTTCCCATCCTTCGACCTACGCATGGCTTCGTACGAGCTGCCGATCGGGGCCGCATTCGACGTGGGCCCGGTGCGCGTCGGCGGCGAGCTCGGCCTCGATTGGTTCCCCGCAGGGGGCGTGTTGGGCGCGCGCGCAAACGCGAGCGCGGCGGCGACCTTCTGACGACGTCGCGGCGCGCGAACGCGCCCGGCGCGCCGTGCTATGCAGGTCGCATGCTCCAAGCGGTCTGTCGCGTCGCCGCTCTCGCCCTGATCATCGCTGCCGGTCCCGCCTGCAAGGACAAGCCGTCCAACGGCAAGCCCGCCGAGGAGGGCGCGCCGCGCGCGGACGAGAGGGACCTGCCACCGCTGCCCGTCGTCACCGACGACGCCAAAGACCTGCTCTTCTCCTTCGTGGGCGCCGACGGCCAGGTGCAGGCGGTCTCGCACGTCACCGAGGTGCCCGAGCCCATCAAGCCGCGCGTGCTGGTCGTCGATCTCGCGAAGACGCCCGAACAGCGTCAGGCGCACCGCTACGCCTTCTTCGCCGACCTGATGGCCAAGAAGCCCGACGGCACCTATCCGGTGAGCGTGGTCAGCAGGTACGACGCCGCGCGCGGCCAGAACGCGCCCGCCATCGCACCACCGCCCGACGGCAGCGTGGTCGTCTACTCGGCCGTCTGGTGTGGCTTCTGCAAGAAGGCCAAGGCGTGGCTCACCGAGCGCGGCGTACCCTTCGTCGAGCGCGACGTCGAGAAGACGCCGGGCGCGCAAGAGGAGCTGTCATCCAAGCTCAAGGCCGCGGGCGTGCCAGGCGGCGGCGTGCCCGTCATCGACTGGGCCGGCACCATCGTCATGGGCTTCGACGTCGCGGCCATGGAGCGGCTCCTGAAAGAGAAGCCGCCCGCCAAGCCCGCGCACCCGCCCCCGCCCACACCAGCGGCGCCGTCAGATGCCGGCGGGTAGCGCGACGCCCGAGTGCTGCGCCACCAGCCGCGCGGCCTGCGGCGGCTGCTGCTGGTAGATGCTGTAGAGGCCGAAGTTCTGGCCCTGCGGCGCCTTGGCGAGCGCGTTGCCGAGCTCGGCGCGCACGAAGGTGTCGATCTCGGTGGTCCAGCGCGTGGTCCAGCGCGCCTGCATGGCGTTGCAGAAGGCGTTCAGGTCGAGCGGCACCTCGGGCACCGGGCCGGCGCTCGGCGCCTGCGCGGTCTTCTGCTGATCGGCGTAGTGCTTGCCGTACTGCACGAAGTAGGTCGCGTAGTTCTGCACCTGCGCCGGCGTCATGCCCGCGGCGAAGGCTTTGTCGATCCACTTGTTCAGCTCGTTGGTCTGCGGCAGGCACGAGTAGGACGCGAGGTTGTTCCTGATGTTGGTCTCGGTCGCCGTCGGGTCGTACTTGACGGTGGGGATGGCGACGCCGACCAGGTAGATGCCGCGCTGCTTGAGCGCGGCCGCCAGCGTCATCTGGCCGAGGCTCTGGAAGGCGTACTGCAGGTTCTGCACCGGCACGCCGTTTTGCACCGCGTCCTTGACCAGCTTCTTGAGCGGATCGTCGTAGGCCACGCTCTGCGCTTGCAGCTGCGGCACCAGCACGGCGTCGACCGCGGCCCAGTCGTAGGAGATGGTGGGCGCGGTGACGCCCAAGCGCGTCGCCTCCTGGTTGATGACGGTCTCGGGGTTGCTCCGAAGCTGCGCGACGAAGTTGACCGCCTCTTGCGGCGTGCGCGTGTCGGCGATCTTGCCGAGGAACTTCTTCATCTCGTCGTCGACCTTGAAGTACCAGGCCTTCAGGTTCGGCTCGGCGAGCGCGGCCAGCCGGTCGACGCTGGCGCGCAGCTTGGGCACCTCGGCGGCGATGTTCCTCTGCTGGCCGATCTGGTCGAGCCGCTGCTGCGGGTTCGACGCCAGGTTCTGCACCAGCGTGCGCGCCTCGTAGGCGGTCATGCCGGCCGCTGTGGCCTTGTCGATGAACTTGGCGATGTCGGCGACGTACTTCTTGTCGATGGCCGCCTGCTCGAGGCGCGCGGCGATGGCGCTCTCGCCCCAGGTGGAGCTGGCGAGCAGCTTCTTGACGTCGACCTTGACCGGCGGCACCGGCGAGACGCCGAAGGTCTGCGCGAACTGCGTGAACACCTGCGCGTCCTGGTAGTTCTGCATCTGCTGCAGGTAGCTCTCCAGGTAGTTCGGCTGCAGCTTCTGCGTGGTGGCGCCGTCGAACATGGCGAGCACCGCAGGGTCCACGCTCATGCCGAGCTCGGCCAGGCGGCCGGAGACGCGGCCCTTCAACTTGGCGATGTCGTAGTCGAGCGCCACCGCGAAGCCGGCGAGCTGCTGCAGGAACGCCGGGACGTTCTTGCAGGTGCCGTTGGCCAGGCCCTGCTGCAACAGGCGCCGCTTGGCCGGGTCGTTGGCGATCGCGTGGTCGATGCACTGCTGCACCGGCTGCCCGAAGGTGAAGCCGGCGTTCTCGACGGCGGCCTTGGCCGCGTCACGCAGTTGCGCGTCCGAGAAGCAGACGAGGCCGAGCATCTCGGCGGCGTGCGCCGCCTTTTGGCGGCCGCTCGTCAGGCCGTTCGGGAACAGCGCGTTCAGCATGCGATCGGACACGCCCTCGAACGCCTTGTAGGAGGGCGTCTCGCGGAACGCCTTGTTCTCGAGGTCTTTGACCTCGTGCAGGCGCGGGTCGATGTCCATGGTGACGGTGGGCGAGGTGGCGCGCAGCCAATTGTCCTGCTCCGCGTCGGTGGTGAAGTGTGCGGTGCCGACCGAGCTCGGCGCCACGAAGTTCGCCTGGTTCGAGCTCTGCAACTGCAGGTGATCGAGCTCGGCCTCGAGCACGCAGAACTCGACCACGCGCGGCGAGCCGTCGGGGTTGGCGTGCTGCGGGCGGTTGGTAGTCACCTTGACGAAGTCGAGGCTCAGCTCGATCTCGACGCCGGTCTTCTGGTTCTTGACGGTGAACTTGTGGCGCTCTTGCACCACGTCGCACCAGGGCACCAGGCACTGCGCCAGGTTGAGCGTCGAGTCGAGCTTGCTGACCTCGCGCTGCGCCTGGTTGAACACCGTGCCCGACCACTGGCCGTTGCCCGAGATGGTCTGCAGCGTCTGCGCCGCCTGCGCCACGTTGGCGGTGGGGTTGAGCGTCAGGCCGTACTCGATGCGCTGGGTGATCTTGGTCTTGTCGTCGCGCCGGCCGCCGCCCGGCTTGACGTTGATCTCGTTCGCCTGCTTGTTGGTGCGCAGACGGATGGCGCCCTCGTGCGCCGTCATGTCCATGTTGGCGTTGTCCATGTACGTGTCGTGCATGGGGTCCTGCATGGGCCACCCCTTGTCGTCGACACGGAAGCCCTTGAACTGCCCGGTGCCCGCCTTGCCCGGCTGGCTCGCGCTGCCGTCGTCCTTGAGCCAGTAGCGGCTCACCGGCGCGATGGTCCAGTCCTTGCCGAGGATCTTCTCCACCTCGGCCTGCTTGCCCGCCTGCACCATGCCGGTCAGGCGATAGGCCTCCTTCACGCCCGAGATCATCTCGGGGTTGGTGGTGCAGCCCTTCAGCTCGCTCTCGAGGCGCGACAGGATGGCGCCGTCGGGCTTCAGGTTCGGCACCTGCTGCACCAGCTGCGTCGGGTAATTCACCTGCATGTCGAGCTGCAGCTCGCCGCCGCTCGCCGCCTGCGCCGCGCTGGTCGAGCGCACGCTGACCGCGTTTTGCGTGTTGGCCGCCGGCGGCAGCCGGAACACGCCACCGCGGCCGAAGCCGCCCGCCTGGTGGCCGACCGACCAGCGCGCCGCCACCGCGAGGTTGGTCGCTCCCGGCGTCAGCTTGAGCGCTGGGTTCTTCGCCTGCAGCCACTTGTTGACGTCGTCGTAGCTGATGTCGAAGTAGGTGTTGCCGCGGTAGGTGGTGCCGTTCAGGTTCTCGCCATTGGCCAGCACCGACAAGGTGACGGTGCGCAGCTGGTTGGTCTTGGCGTCGAGCACCTCGGCCAACAGGTAGAGCGTGACGCTGTCGTTGTGGTTGCCGTGGAAGCTCTCGACGTGCAGCCGGCAGCCGCCCGGGATGGGCGTGGCGTCGGTCTTGATGAAGCCGCGGCCCACGCGGCCGCCGCTCGGATCCGCCGCGTAAGCGTCGAAGCTCGGGTCGCGCGAGAAACGGTTGGTGGTGGCGCTCGCGTCCATGCGCGCGGCGCCGAGGCCGCCGATGGTCACCTTGCGCGCGTTGACCACGTTGCCGCCGCCCGCCGGTACGGTGCCGCCCGTGGGCGTCGTGGTCGTGGTGCTGGTGGCGCCTGTCGGCGTCGTGCCGGTGACGTTGGTGGTCGGGTTGACGGTCCCGGTGTTGACGGGAGTGGCCGGGTTGGTGGGGCCGCCGACGACGGGCATGAAATCCTCCGAGGGTCCGCGGGTTTAGCGTGCCGGGCGGCGGGAAGCCACCGGGCGGCACGTGACCGGAACCCGATTGAATCCTCTAGCGCCAGGGGGCACATTTCGGCGCGCATGACGCTGCCGATCTTCCTCGCCGTCCACCTGGCCTGGGGCGCCGCCATGGCGCACCTGTTCCTGCCGCGCATGCGCGCCGAGGGCGAGGTGCTCGGCGTGCCGCTGCTCTACACCTTGGCGCCGGTCGGCATGGTGACTGCGCCCCTTGGGGCGGTGCTGTTGCGCTACGCCGGCGGGTGGTTCGTGCACGGCGCTGTCACCGGCAACGGCTCCATCGGCTACGAGCGCTTCCACCTCGGGCTCATGGTGCTCGGCGGCGTGCTGACCGCGCTCGTCACCGTGGCGGGCATGTTCTTCGCCATCGCCATGCTGTCGCGCGACAAGCCGCGTGCCGCGCGCGCGCCCTACTACCTGGCCGGCTTCTGCGCGCTCTTGACGCTGGTGCTCGACGCCGTCGACGTCGTGATCGTGCCCGGCAGCGGTGGGCGCTGGCTCTTCTGGCACCCCGCAGGGCTGGTGTCGCTCGCCGTCGTCGCCGTGCTGGTCGCGGCACACCGCTACGGCAAGCGGCACATCGCGCCCTTCGACGTGCAGGGCTTGTCGCGCCCGCCCAAGTCGATCGTGGCCATGCCGGCCGACCTTTGAGCGTGGCGCCCGCGGTGCTTGGCCCGATCCTGGCCATCGAGTCGAGCTGCGACGAGACCGCGGCCGCCGTCCTCGACAGGAATGGCGCGGTGCTCGCCGACGTCGTGCATACGCAGGTCGAGGCGCACGCGCCCTACGGCGGCGTGGTGCCCGAGATCGCCTCGCGCGAGCACCTGGCGCGCGTGGCGTCGGTGGTGCGCCGCGCGCTCGCCGACGCGCAGCTCACGCCGCGCCAGCTTCGCGCCGTCGCGGCCACCTATGGGCCGGGCCTGATCGGCGCGCTCTTGGTCGGCCTGCAGGCGGCCAAAGGCATGGCGCGCGCGCTCGGCGTGCCGCTGGTCGGCGTCCACCACATCGAGGGACACCTGATGGCGGCCGCGGCCGACCCGGCGGCGCCCGAGCCCCCGTTCATCGGCTTGGTGGCGTCGGGCGGCCACACCGCGCTCTACCGCTTCGAGGGCGTGGGCCGCGCGACGCTCATCGGCCAGACGCGCGACGACGCCGCCGGCGAGGCCTTCGACAAGACCGCCAAGCTGCTCGGCCTCGGCTACCCCGGCGGCGCGGTCATCGATCGCCTCGCCGAGCAGGGCGACCCGACGCGCTTCCCCATGCCGTTCGCGTTGCGCGACCACACCACCGAGGACTTCTCGTTCTCGGGTCTGAAGACGGCGGTGCGTGTCTTGGTCGAGCGCGAGCGGGCAGCAGGTCGCGCGCTCGAGGGCGCCGCGCTGTTCGACTTGTGCGCGTCGGTGCGCGCGGCCATCGTCGACGCGCTGTTGACCAAGGCGCTGCGCGTGGCGCGCGCCAAGCAGCTCTACCGGCTCGTCATCGGTGGCGGCGTCGCGGCGAACAGCTTGTTGCGCAGCGAAGCGATGCGACGCGGCGCCGACAACGACGTCGAGGTCTACCTGCCGCCGCGCCGCCTGTGCACTGACAACGCCGTCATGATCGCGTCGGCGGCGCGCGCCTGGCTCGCGCAGGGGCGCGCGAGCCCGCTGTCGCTGATGGCGAATGCCGATGCGCGCGTCGAGGACGCGGTCGGCGCCGTTTCGACTCAGCCGGTCACGGGCCCTGCAGGCCCTTGAGGATGCTCTGCACGTCGCGCGCGAACTTCCCGTTCGGCGCCAGCTCCAGGTATTTCTGGTAGGCGGCGATGGCGTCGTCCTTGCGTGCGCCGCTCTGGTAGACGGCGCCGAGCAGCAGGTACACCTGAGGGTCCTTTGGTGACAGCGCGCGCGCCTTCTCGAGGTGGGTGCGGGCGGCGTCGATGGTGTCGAGCTCGTAGTACGCGTTGCCGAGGCCGAGGTGCGCCACCACCGACGTCGGCTTGAGCGCGAGCGCCGCCTTGTACTCGCGCACCGCCTTGGCGAAGGCCCCGGCGCGCGCCGCCGTGTCCGCCGCTTTCAGGTGCGTCGCGTATCGGGCCTCGGGGTCGTCCGCCGCGCCGGCGTCGACGACGGCAGGGGCCGCGCCGCCGGCATCCGCCGCGACCACGACGCGGGCGCCGGCGTCGACCACCTCCGCCATGGCGACGCCGGCGTCGGCGGCGCTCGTGGTACCGCCGGCGTCGAGGACGGCGACGACGACGGCAGCGCCGGCATCAAGGTGCACGGCAGGCCCGGCGTCGATGGCGTCGCCGACGACGCCGGCGTCGTGCTTCTTGTCGAGCGCGCTCCGGGTGATGGCGGCGACCAACAGCATGACGCCGAGGAAGAGCGCGGCGCCGATGCCGACGGTGCCCCAGGTCCGCGCCGGTGGCGGCTCGAGGTCGACGGCGGTGCGCTGCGTGTGGATGCGATCGGGCGGGGCCGGCGGCTTGTCGAAAAAGCTCGCGCCGGCCGCGTCGGAGGGCGCGCCCACTGCGCTGCTGGCGTCGGAGGACGCGCTCGGCGTGCCGCTCTCGCTCGACGAGGGGCTGGTGTCGCCCGCGCTCGCCAAGGCGCTCTCTGTAGCGGCGACCGACTCGACGGCGCTCGGGGTCACCGACAGCACCGAGCGTTCGATGTGCGCGTCGCCAGCGGCGCCGACGCCCGGCGCCAAGGACGGCGTCACCGCGCGCTCGAGCGCGTCGGCTTGCGCCTCGGCAAGCGCGGGGGAGGAGGGCGCGAGCGACGGCGGTGCCGACACCGTGGGTGCCAGCGACGCCGGCGACGGCGGTGCTGCGGTGACGCCGGCTTGCAGCGGGTTGACCACGGTCGGGCCCGCCGAGGCGCTGCTCTTCAGCTCGGCGATGGTGTCGGCGACGCGGGGCGGTTGCGACCGCTCGACGGGTGTCGGCGTCAGCGCGGGCGGCTCCTTGGCAAGGCGATCAGCCGAGATCGGATCATCGTCGAAGCCGGAGCTGGCCTCCGAGGCGAGCTCCGGCGGCAGCGCCGGCTGGCCGTTCGACCCCGGCGCCGGGCCGAGGTCGCCGGACAGGCCAGACGGCGCCGTCACCTCGACCATGGCGCCATCGTCGCGCTTGCCCTGGCGGTCCGACAGGCCGAGGTCGTCGTCCTTGCCGTCGTCGGGGACGACGATGTCCTCCCAGCCGTCCTCGCCTCCGCTGTTGACCGGCGCGGTGCTCCAGGCGGTGGCGCCGACGACGGCGCGGGGCACCACGCTGCGCGCCTCCGGCTCCTCGCGCGTCGGCGCCGGCAAGGGGCGCGGTGACGGCCCCGTGGTCTCGCCGCGAAAGCCGGGCACGCGCGAGGCCTCGACGTCGGCGAGCGAGGCGCTTGGCCGCAACGGCGGCGTCGACGGCAGCATGTCGGTGGCGCGGCGGCCGGTCGGGGGCAGCTTGGGGGGCACCGGCACGTCGATGGTCGGCACGTCGAAGTCCGACAGCTCGGCGAAGCCGACGGGAGGCTGTGACGCGTGCCGCGGCCGCGGCGTCGTCGTGCGCGGCGGCGCCTCGTCGGCCGGCGTGGGCGGCATGGTCGGCTCGAGGCGGCCGGTCTCGAGGTCGGCGTCGACATTGGCGTCGACATCGGCGCCGTGGCCGACGCTGAGCAGCGGCTCTTCGGGCGCGCTGCCGGCGTCGAGCCACTGTTCGATCTTCTGCACCTGCTGCGGCGCCGGCTCGCTCTCCTCGGGCGGCCGGTCGGTGACGTCGTAGATCAGGCCTTCGAAGAACAGCTTGGAGGCGATCTCGAGCGCCTCGAGATCGCCGAAGTCGCTCTCGTCGACCACCTCGATGAGCGTGCGGCGCCCGTCGAACAGACGCAGGATGCCGTTGATCTCGTCGGGGATCTCGGCGAGCCGGTCGACCAGCTCGCCGTAGTCGATCTCGAACACGCGATCGAGCGGCGGCAACTGCTCGAGCAGGCGGCCCCACTCGTCGACGCGCCGCATGCCCTCCATCAACAGGCCCTGGGTCGACAGCTCGATGACGTCGGGGTCGTCGTGCGGCCCGAAGTCCATCGAGAACACGCCCTCGGCCCACACCAGCATGCGGTAGAAGGCGCGCTCGCCCGACAGGCGCGCGGTGCGCGCGTCGCACACCTTGCCCTCGCGAAACGAGATGGTGCCCTTCTGCGTGCGCGTCTCGATGTGCAGCCGGCCAGTCTTCCTGCCGATCTCGACGGTCTGCATCAGGTCGACCAGGCCCATCTCGCCGAGCGAGCCGGCGAAGGTGGCGCTGCGCTCGCGGCGCTCGAGCTTCTCCTTCTCCTTCTTCTCGAGGAGCACGCGTACGCGCGTCAGCACCTCGCGGATGTAGATGGGCTTGGTGAGGTAGTCCTCGACGCCGAGCTCGAGGCCGGTCACCTTCTGCTCGAGCGTGTTCTCCGACGACAGGAACACGACGGGGATGCCGCTCGTGTCCGGGTTGGCCTTCAAGTTGGCCACCAGCTCGAAGCCGTTCTCCTCGCCCGGCAGCTTGGTGTCGGTGATGATCAGGTCGGGCTGCGCGTGCTTGACCTTGTCGCGCGCGTCGGCGCCGCTGACCGCGGTGGTGACCGAAAAACCGCTCTTGCGCAGGCTGACTTCCAGCATGCGCAAGCTCTTGCTGTCGGCATCGACCAGCAACAGGTTCTTCTTGGCCACGGATGGAACGTTCGGGGCAGTTGCGGTGCAAGTCAAGCTAACGCACCGCGTCAATCCGCGTCATCTGTGACGGTGGCGGGTCACCCCCACAGCGACCAGCGACCACCGCCGAGCACCAGCGCGGCAACGAGCGCGTTGGTGACGGCGTGCGCGAGCACGGCGTCCTTCAGGCGCCCCGAGGCCCACGCGACGGCGCCGTAGACGAGGCCCGCGATCGTGCCGGCGATGACACGGTCGTGCAGCGCGCCGAAGACGACGGCGGACACGAGCAGCGCGAGCGGCGTCGCGTGCCGGTAGGCGACAGCGGTGAAGTCGGTGCCGACGATGCGGCGCAGCAGGAAACCGCGGAATGCCAGCTCCTCGACGAGCGGCGCCACCAGCACCGAGGCCACGAGGCGAAGCGAGATCCACGCCCCGGCACGCAGCGGCGACCACGCGGCGAGCTGCGCGCGCACGCGCTGCTCGGCGTCGAGGTCGATCTCCTCGAAGGCGACCCAGACGACGAAGACGAGCGCGCCCGCAGCGCAGGCGGCGAGCCACGGACGCACGATGAGCGCGCCGGACGCCGACAGCGCCGCGGGCAGCTCGCGGCGCACCGCCAGCAGCGCCACCGCCGCCGCGGCCACGGCGACGGCCTCGAGGTGGTCGAGGCCGCCGTCGGCGGCGAGGCCGGCGAACAGCGTGCTCGCCACCAGCGCGAGCAGCGGCACCAGGTAGACCGCGCTCGGGTTGTGCGTGCGTGCGTCATCGTCGTCGTCGGGCGAGCGGCGTAGCACGCGCGCGCGCCGCGCCATCGCCACGGTGCCGAGCGCCACCGCGCAGAACAACAGCCAGCCGGCCTTGCTGTGAAAGCCATTGAAGGCAGCGTCGGGCGCGCCCAACGTGCCGACGTAGATGAGGGCGGTGATGCGCACCACGTTGGCGACGAAGGCGAGCGCCACCCCGAGCACCGGCACCAGCAGCGCATGCGGGAAGCGCAGCGCCGCGCGAAAGGCCCACAGGTAGGAGCAGAGCAGCACCGCCACCAAACCCATGCCCTCGTAGCCGGAGCAGACCGGATCGATGCGCACGCTGAAGCGCTCGGTGCCGACCACCAGCTCCTCGAGGTCGACGACGGCGTCGGCCGACCAGGCGCGCACGATGGCCGCGATCGGGGCCATGGCGGCTCGCGACAGCGGGGTCCACAGCTCACCAGTGCCCTGGCCGGCTGCCCAGGCGGCCACACCCACTGCGCCGCCGAGCCCGAGGGGAGCGGCCAGCCGCCGCAGCATGAGCAGCAGCCGGCCGGCGAGCGCGGCGGCAATGAGCGAGAGCGCGGTGGCGACGGCGAGCGCGAGCCAAACGAGCTCGAGCGCGGTCGCGTCGACCTCCGCAAGGTGGCGCACCCGCACCGCTGAGCTGGCTCCGACAAACGCGGCGAACGCTACGAGGTGCAGCAGCAGGAGCGCGATCGTGGTTTGGGTCGGTGCGCGCGCGGGCGCGTGCGTGGTTGTCGGACCGGAGGCCGTGTCGTCGCGCGCGCTGCTGCGCAGGATGAGGAAGGCGGCGCCCGCGAGGATCGGGATGGGCGCGAGCTGCCCAACGTCCTCGAGCGCGGCCGGCACCAGCTCGCGCGCGTCGAACGAGAGCGAGATGGCGAGGTACTCGGCGAGCGCGAGCGCCGCGGCCACCATGCCGAGCAGGCGCTGGGTTAGCTGAGGTTGCACTGCGGCACGAAGCCGCCGCCCCTACGGTGTGCGGCGAGCATGGTCGACGACGTAACTGCGCTCAACGCTTGGCGCGACGGCGACCGAGGATGACGAACACGCCGCCGCCGATCAGCACGGCGGCGCTGGCCGCCACGGTGCGATCGAGCTCGGGCACGCCGCGCGGCTTGCCGCGGTGGTGGCCCTCACCATTGCCATGGTTGCCGCGGTGGGGTTTGCCGGCGTCCGCGGGGACGGCCACCAGCAGCGCACCGAACAACGGGAGCGAGAGGAGCAATGCACGCTGCCAGGTCATGGTGCACCCCTTCCTCCATTGTCTTACCTTGCGCACCCGGCCTGGGCCAGTGGGTCGCGTGACCGCTCGCACGTTTGCCGATGTGACCGGAAAGGCAGAGGAAAACAGCGCCGACCGGAGGATCAGGCGCGCGCCGCCGGGCTGCGGACCGCGAGCCGGGTGAGCAGCGCGACGGCGTCGACCACCGCCACCGCGATCAGGAGCGGCGCGAGCAGCGTGGGCGCGACGCCCGTGGCGGTGAGCGAGGCGGCGAGCGCCAACGCGAGCGACGAGCTGGCGAGCGCGCCGGTGCGGGCCGCGAAGGTGGCGCCGAGCGTGGTGGTTGCCACCGCCAACGCGATACCGGCGAGGCCGGCGCCAAGCACGGCCGCCTCGACGCTCATCGGCGCGGCGGCCGCGATCACGACTGCCACCACTATGCGCACCGGGCGCTCGGCGCGCTCGGCGAGCGGGGACAACACGCTGCCGGCTCGGGAACGCGACACGATGGCGCCGACCACCACGCCCGCGAGCACGCCCGGCACGCCGCGCACCAACGACGCGCCCGCGATCAGCGTGATGGCGCCGAGCGCGGCCACGAAGGTCGGCCCGGCGCTCGGGCCGCCAATCAGGAGCACGGCAAGCGCACCGACGGCGCCGAAGCCGAGCACGGCCACGAGCGCGAGCGGCGACGCCAAACCCACCGCGGCGGCGGCGAGCACCAGCGCGGCGATCTTGGCGAAGCGCGCCTCGCTGCCCGACGATGCCGGCGCACCCAGGCACGCGGCGGCCAACAGCGCGGCCGCCAACAGCGATGTTGCCGGCGCGGCCTCGAGGTCGATGGGCAAGACCGCAAGACGGGCGGCTCCGAAGAGCGCTGCGCCGATGAGCACGAGGTCGAGCAGGGGGACGAGCGTGCGCCGATCCGGTCGCTCGTAGGCGATGGGCGCGGCCGCTCGCATGCCGGCGATGAGCCCGAGCACGCACACGCCCACCGCCAGTGCCGGTCCGAGCCCGTCGACGACGGACGGCGCCAGGAAGCCGAGCCCAGCAGGGCCGAGCACGAGCCCGAACACCACGGGCACCGGCGTGCTCGCGCCTCCGAGGATCTCACCGAGGGCGCCGCGCCGCGCCGCCAACGTGGCGACGCTCAAGAGCGCGAGGAGCACCAACAACGACGTCACGCAGGCTCGAAGAGCGTCAGCTCGCCGCGCTCTGCCGCCTGCACGACCTGCGTCAGCAAGGCCGAGCGTGCCGCCGGCTTGCCTACCGGCACCGACAGCTCGCAGGACACCGACCGCTCGCCGGCCTCGAGCAGCGCCACCGAGGCGCCCGCCTCGACCGCGCGCGCCAACGCGAGCAGGCGCGGCTCGAGATCCGTCCACGGGCGGTCGCGCTTGAGGCGCACCACGACGGCGACGCGCGGCGCGGCGGTGCGCGCCACCGGGCGCAGCGCCAACAGCAGCATGGGCACGACCACGGTGCCGCCGGTCTCCGGCACCAAGACGACGTCGAGCACCGACAAGGACGCGATCTCGCCGTGGCGATCGCCAACCTCGATCCAGTCGCCCGGCTTGAGCGCGCCGCGCCACAGCACCACCACGCCCACGGCGGCGCTGGCCAGCACCGGCACGAAGGCGAGCAGCACGGCGGCGCCGCCCGCCACCGCCAGCGTCTCGAGCGGCGTGCCGAAGCGGCCGAACGCGGCCGCGACGACGAGCGGCGCCACCACCAACAGCGCCGCCGCGGTGACGACGACGCGCGTGGCCGGCACGCGCACCGGGCGCACCATGCGCGCCTCGACGCGGCCCTGTGCGACGCTGTCGAGCCACAGACGCGCGAAGCGCAGACCGGCGGCGGTGAGCACGACCAGCAGCGTGGCCAGGAGCAAGCCCGGCACCGCGCGCGCACCCGCGTCGACGCCCGCGACCAACGGCCGCAGCAGCGCCGTGGCGATGGTGCCGAGCCACGGGCGCGTGACCTCGAACTGGCTGAGCGCGGCGCCGAGCGCCACGGCGGTGACCACCAGGTAGCCGAGGATGCGGCCGATGAAGAGGCCGACCAGCAGCGCGCCGCGCAGCGTCTCGCCCGAGATCAGCGGGATCGACAGCAGCGTGAGCGGCTGCAGCGCGCCACGGCGCTGCTCGACCATGCCCTCCAATCGATCGAACGCCTTGCGCGCCGCGCGCAGCGTGAGCACGCCGAGCAGCCCGAACGCGACGAACAGAAAGACGCTGAGCGCGATCGACTGCGCCGACGAGCGCCGCAGCTCGGCCTGCACGAACGGCAGCAGCCTGCCCTCCAGCTCCTCGGTGTAGTGGGCAAGGTCGGGGGCGCCCTCGGCGGCGGCGTCGGCCGGGGTCAGCGTGGCCACCGCGCGGCCGCACACGCGCACCAGCGCGACCTCGCCGTTGAGCACGATCTCGAGCGGCGCCACGCCGTCGGCGGGCACCTCGCTCAGCGCGGCCTCGAGCGCATCGCCGGCCTCGAGCGCGCGCCGTCGCGCGTCCTTGCCGGCATAGGCGACGCGGAAGGCGAGCGGCGAGTCGCGCTCCTTGACGCGCGCGGCGACGGCTGCGGCGACGGGCGCGGGCGTCGCGGCGGGCGCGCCGGTGGCGAGCGCCGCGCCGGCGTCGGGCGTGGCGCTGGCGTCGGCCATGGTGCCGGCGTCGGCCGTGCTGTGGGCGTCGGGCGCCACCGCGGCGAGGCCGCCGTCGACGACGTGCACACCGCCGTCGGCCCGGCCACGGTCGGCCACGCCACCGTCGGCCAAGCCACCATCCGGCAGTCCGGCGGCGAAGGCCACCAGGGCAAGCGCGGCGCCGATCATCGGTCCACCTCGGTGCCGGTGAGGCCGAGGCCCTGCAACACCGGGATGACGTCGTCGATGCGGTCACCGACCAGGATCTCGGGCAACGCCGCCGCCAACGCGGAGGACGGTCCGCGCACGCGCGCGCGTCGCGGCTTGTCGGTGCCATCGGACACGACGATGACCGACAGCTCGCCGGACGCCAGCTCGAGCGACGCCGCGGCGACGCCGGCCGGCGTCGCCAATGGCTCCTTGAGCGCGCCGTCGTCGAGGGCGATCTCCGGCGGCGCGCTCGACAGGCGATCGAGCGCGCGCAACGCCACGTCGCCGCCGAACAGGATCTCCTCCAGGCGCACGCGCCCGCGACAGCGCGCGCAGCCGCCGTGCGCCACCGCTGCCTCGACGGGGAGGTCGTCGTAGGCGAAGACCGGCTCGCTCTTGCGCAGGTCGTCGGCCACGCCGGTGGCGCGCAGCGCCGGTCCCGTGAGCGACAACGACAGCGCCTCCTGGCGGGTGATGCGGCCGAGACCCTCGAGGTGCGCGTCGAGCGCCGCGCTCTCGGTCAGCGCGTTCTGCACGCCGCGCACCACCTCGAGCACGCGCGGCAGCGCGCGCGCGATGCGCGTCGCCTCGTCGTCGTGCAGCGGCCGCGCCAAGCCGCCGATGCCCGCGAAGGCGCCGCTCCTCGCCAGGCCGTCGACCAGCCCGCGTGCGTCGCGCGCCACCTCGGCCAGCGCGCGGCGCAGCCGCGCTGAGGCGGGCGCGAGCGCGGGCTGCGCGAGCACCGCCAGGTGGTCGGCGACGCGCGCGAGCTCGAGCACGGCGACGCGCCAGAGCTGCGCGCGCTTGGGCACCCGCTCGGCGACGCCGCACAGGCGCTCGACGGCCAGCGCCCAACAGAGCTGATACCCGACGGGCGAGAGCGGCGAGGCGCGCGCGATCACCTCGAAACCGGCGCGGAAGCTCACCTGCTCGAGTGCCTTCTCGAGCCCCTGGTGAAGGAAGCCGACCTCCGGGTCGACCGTGACCAAGCGGCCGCCGTCGAGCTCGACGCGAAGCTGCAGCGGAAAGGGCAGGGCGCGGTGCACCGGGCCGAAGGTCCACACCAGGTGCTTGGCCAGCGCGGTCGGCTGCGCGCCCACCAACGAACCGCGCGCGCCGACGCGAAACAGCTCCTCCTCGATGCGTGGCCGCAGCAGGTCATCGTCGTCGGGCGGCGCCAGCGGCGCGCCCGGATCGGCGCTCTCGGCCACCGGGTCCGGCAGCACGGCGCCGGGCAGGACGTCGAGCATGTGCCTCACGTGGCCTCCTCGAGCACCAGCGGCGGCTTGGCGTCTTGCAGCGGCGGCACCAGCGGCTGCTGCTTGCCGGCGCGGTAGTCGCGCCGCAGGGGGTGCCCAACCAGGTCTTGGTACAAGAGCCACGGTCGCAGGTGGGGGTGGCCGTCCGGGTAGATGCCGAACATCTCGTACAGCTCGCGCTCGAGCGACTCGGCGCCGGCGTAGAGCTGCACCAGCGACGGGATGACCGCGTCGTCCTCGTCCAGGTGGGCGATCAGGTGCGCGCGGTAGCCGAGGCGCGCGCTGCGGAGCTGCCAGCGCACCTCGAAGCGCGGCTCGCGCGGCATGCGATCGATCGCGGTGACGTCGACGAGCAGCGACAAGTCCGCGTCGGGGTCGCGCTTCAGGAAGCCGAGCAGCTCGAGCAGGCGCTCGCGCTCGACCTCGAAGGTGTCGCCCGTGGGCAGCGCGGTGGCACTCGTGCACACGTGGGCGCCGAGGCGGTTTTTCACCAGGCGCACCAGGTGGCCCGAGCGGCCGTGCGCGTGCTCGCGGGTCACCGCGCCACCCCGGGTAGGCGCTCGTCGAGCGCCGCTAACGCGCGCGCCAACAGCGCCGCGCTCGGCGCCGGGCTTCGCACCACCGCGTCGACCGGCAGGATGCGCGCGACGTCGGTCACGGTCGGGTAGAGGCCGGCGGTGGCGGCGGGCTCGAGGTCGATCACGAGCACGGTCGACGGCTGCGCCATTGCGGCGTGGGTGCGCACCAGGAAGGGCGACAGCTTGTGGCTGATGCGCCCGACCACGACCAAGAGGTCCGCCTGGCGCGGCGCGGTGGCGTCGGTGGGCTGGCCGAGCGGCAGGTGGCGCGGCACCGCCCAGGGCGCGGCGTCGAGCCCCGGTAAGGCGCCGACCACCGCGATGCCGACGCGGCTCCGGCGCCGCGCCCAGCGCGAGAGCGGTGCCAACAGCGAGGCGACGAAGTTGTCAGCCATCGGGCGCCCCGCTCGCGTGCTCCGAGCCGGCCGGCGCCGGCCGCGCTTCGGCCTCGACGGTGCGCAGCGTGCCACGTCGCCACGCCCACCAGATCGCGACCACGATGGCGCCGCCGGCGGCCCAGCCGAGCGCCTGGCCGCCGCGCGGCACCGCCACCACGCAGAACAGCACGGCGAGCGCCGCCGAGGTGGTGGCGGCGAGCGCGACCACCTCGAAGGTGCGCACCGGGAAGCGCTGGCGGCCGCCGCCGGGCTCGAGCGCGCGCAGCGCGGTGGCCGAGCGCGCGGTCATCTCGGTGGGACGAAGCGCGCGGTGCAACAGCGCCGCCAGCGTCGCAGCGACGACGACGAGCAGCGCCACGGTGACGACGGCGGCGAGCGCAGCGGTCATGCCGCGCGGTAGCGCGGCGCCGGGGCGAGGGAAAGGCCCGGGGGGGCGCCGGGCTCGCTTGGCCTGCCTTCCGCGGCATGCCAAGCGAGGAGCATGGTCGAATTCTCCGACATCGAGGACGCGCGCGCGCGCCTGGCCGGCAGCGTACGCACCACACCGTGCGACGCCGCCGAGGCGCTGTCGACGCACACGGGTGCGCGCGTCATCCTCAAGCTCGAGAACCTACAAGTGACGGGCTCGTTCAAGGCGCGCGGCGCCGGCAACAAGCTCGAAAAGCTCGGCACCGCCGAGCGCGCGCGCGGCGTGGTGTGCGCCTCGGCGGGCAACCACGCGCAGGGCGTCGCATACCACGCCGCGCGGCTCGGCATCGCCGCCACCATCGTCATGCCCGTGGGCACGCCGCTCATCAAAGTGGCGCGCACGCAGGCGTTCGGCGCCGAGGTGGTGCTGGCCGGCGAGAACTACGACGACGCCTACGAGGAGGCGCTGCGCATCGAGCGCGAGCGCGGCGCGCTCTACGTGCACGCCTACGACGACGACGCCATTATCGCGGGGCAGGGCACCGTCGGCCTCGAGATCGCGGCCCAGGTGCCGGACGTCGACGTGCTGGTAGTGCCGGTGGGTGGCGGCGGCCTGATCTCGGGCACCGCGCTCGCGCTCAAGACGCTGGTGCCCGGCGTTCGCGTCGTTGGCGTGCAGGTCGCCTCGCTGCCGTCGATGAAGGCGGCGCTCGAGGCGGGCAAGCCGGTCAAGCTGCCGCCGACGCGCACGCTCGCCGAGGGAATCGCGCTGCGCAAAGCCGGTGAGCGCTGCGTGCCACTGGTGCAGCGCTACGTCGACGACATCGTGCTGGTGGAAGACGAGGACATCGCGCGCGCCATCCTGCACCTGCTCGAGCAGCAGAAGACCGTGGCCGAGGGTGCGGGTGCGGCCGGCGTGGCGGCGCTGTTGGCGGACAAGGTGAGCGGGCTCGCCGGCAAGCGCGTGGTGGCGCTGGTGTGCGGCGGCAACATCGACGTCAGCGTGCTGTCGCGCATCATCGAGCGCGGCCTGGTCGAGTCTGGCCGGCTCGGGCGCCTCGAGGTCACCATCCCCGATCGGCCAGGTGGCCTGGCCGAGATGCTCGGCGAGGTGGCGCGCCAGCGAGGCAACGTCGTCGAGGTGCAGCACGAGCGCGCCTTCGCGCGCGGCACCTTCGGCACCGTCGTCGTGCAGGTGGTGGTCGAGACGCGCGGGCACGAGCACGTGCGCGACATCGTCGGCGCGCTCGAGAAGAAGGGGTACGGGTCCGCGCGCGTGCTGGCGCAGTAACCGAGCGAGCGGCGCCCCCTTGCGCCCTGCCAACCTGTGATTGCCCCGGCACGACGCGCTGCTAGGGTGACGCCATGACGCACCTCCTCACCGGCGCGGCCGCGCTGGCCGCTGTCTCGCTCGCCGCCTCGTGCACCACGACGGAGACCAAGCCCGTGGTCGCACCGCAAGGGCGCGCCGCCACCACCTGCGCCGAGGCCTCGCTGGCGCTCGCCCCCGAGACCGTGGTCGGCACGCTCGACGGCGCCACCATCAAGCTCGCCGACCTCGGTGACGAGGCCAGGCGCGCCGAGGAGAAGGCGCTGTGGGAGTACTGCGACGCCGTCCACGGGCTGCGCAGCCGCGCGCTCGACGCCTACGTCACCGAGCAGCTCGTGAACGCCGCGGCGGCCAAGGCGGGCGTGGAGCCAGACGCCTGGGTGCGCGCCGAGATCGAGAAGCGCGCCACCGTGCCGACCGACGCCGAGATTCAGGGCTTCTACGACTCCATCAGGCCGCCCGACGCGCCGCCGCTCGAGGTGGTCAAGCAGCGGGTGGTGATGATGATGCAGCAGCAGCGCGCAGAGGAGAGCGCGCGCGCGCTGTTCGACGGCCTCAAGGCCGCCGCCAAGCTCGAGCGCTCGCTGCCGGACGTGCGCTCGCCGCCGCGCGACATCGACCTGCCTGCCTGGGCGGGCAAGAAGGGCGCCGCCGGCGCGAAGGTTAGGGTGGTCGAGTTCGCCGACTATCAGTGCCCCTATTGCAGCCGCGCCGCCGACGCCATGCGCGCGCTCGCCAAGCGCTACGGCGATCGCGTCGAGTTTGCCTACCGGAACTTTCCGCTGCGCAGCATCCACCCCGACGCCGACCGCGCTGCGCAGGCCGCGCAGTGCGCCGGGCGCCAGGGCAAGTTCTGGGAGATGCACGACAAGCTGTACGCGGCGCAAAACAGCCTCGACGCCGAGTCGATGTTGGCGCACGGCAAGGAGCTCGGCCTCGACGTCGCCAAGCTCGAGAGCTGCATCAGCAAGGGCGAGACCGCCGCCGAGGTGGAGGCCGACCTGAAGGAGGCCACCGATCTCGGCATCGAGGGGACGCCGAGCTTCTTCGTCAACGGACGCCCACACCTGGGCAACCCGTCCGAGGAGGCGCTGGCGGCCGCGATCGACGCCGAGCTGGCGCGCGGACGCTAGACTCCGGGGAGCACGGCAGCAGGAGCAGCGAGCGGCGATGAGTGAGAGCGCGCCCGATTCCGGCGAAGGTGAGGCGCGCGTCAGGCGCCGCATCGGCACGCGCCTCGCGCTCGTGTGCGCCGGCGCTGCCGTGGCGCTCGGCGTGGGCGCGCTCTTGCTGCTCGAACCCGTCGAGCGGGCCACGGTCGCGCGCGTCGCCTCCGACCAGATCGGCCTGCTCGCCGAGGCGGTGGCCGCCACCTACCAAGTGGCGCCGCCCGGGCAGCCCGAGCCGCCCGCCGACGGGGAGCTGCCGGCCGCCGTCCCCGAGCGCGTGCACCGCGCCGAGGAGATCCTTGCGCAACTGACCCACGCCGAGAGCGTCGAGTGGATCGACGTGCTCGACCACCAGGGGCGCGTGCAGCGCTCCACCCGACCTGGGCGCGTCGGCACGCAGCGCGAGGTGCCGCGCCGCATGCGCGACGCCTCAGTCGTCGAGGATGAGCTGGTGGTCAGCTACGCCATGCCCTTCACCCAGGCGTGCCAGCAGTGTCACGCCGGCCAGCAGGATCCGGTGGGCGTGGTGCAGGTGGCGGTCGCCCGCCAGGTCGCCCAGTCGGCGTTCACGCGCTTCCACCTGCTCTACGCAGGCTCCCTGGCGGTGGCCTTCGCGATGCTGGCGGCGCTGGTGTTCTTCGCCACCAACCGCATGGTGGCGCGCCCGGTGGCGCGGCTGGCTCGCTTGATGCGCCGCGCGCAGCAGGGCGACTTCCTGGTGCGCGCGCGCGTCGAGGGCAACGACGAGCTCGGCGAGCTGTCGATGGCCTTCAACCAGATGCTGCGCGCCATTACCAACCTGAAGGCGAGCGAGATCGAGCGCGAGGGCGCGCTCAAGTCGGCGCAGGCGCAGGTGGCGATGAAGAAGCAGCTCGAGGACGCCGCCGAACGCTTGCAGCTCTCGAACACCGCGCTCCAGCGCCGCGTGCAGGGCCAGAGCCTGCTGATGGAGGCGGCGCACCGGCTGGGCTCCACGCTCGACAAGGGTGCCTTGGTGGAGCGCTTGGCTCGCCTGGTGGCCGACAACCTCGGCCGCTCCGACTTCGCCGTGTGGCTCGTGCGCGAAAATGAGCAGGGCGAGCCGGTGTTGCAGGTGGGATACGCCGCCGGCGCCCTCGATCGAGCCGATGTAGCGGCGGCGTCCTACGCGGTCGGCGAGGGGGTGGTCGGGCTGGTCGCCGAGACCGGAGCGCCGGTGCTGGTGAACGATCTGGCCGATCCGCCGCAGCACGTGCGCGAGCTGCGCGGCAAGCAGTTGCCGATCGTGACGGGCTCCCTGTTGTGCGCGCCCATGCTGCACAAGGGGCGCGTGGTGGGTGTGCTCACCTTCTACGCCACCGGCGCGCGGTCCTTCGACAGCGACGACGTCGCGCTGCTGCAGGCGCTCGGCGCGCAGGCGGCCATGGCGGTGGTCAACGCCGACCTCTACCAGCAGACGCTCGAGCTGTCGGTGACCGACGCGCTCACCGGCTTGATGAACCGCCGGGCGCTCAACCGCATCCTCGACGCCGAGCTGGTGCGCGCCCAGCGCTTCACCACGCCGCTCGTGGTGCTGATGCTCGATGTCGATCACTTCAAGCAGTACAACGACCGCATGGGCCACCTGCTCGGCGACGAGGCGCTGCGCTCGGTGGCCCAGGCGCTCGGCAGCTCGATCCGCAAGGTGGACGCGGTGGCGCGCTTCGGCGGCGAGGAATTCTGCGTGGTGCTGCCGCGCACCGACGAGGTCGCCGGCCTCGACGTCGCCGAGAAGCTGCTGCGCGCGGTGCGCGCCATCGCCGTGCCGGGCGCGGACGGGCAGCCGCTCGGCCAGCTCTCGATCTCGGTGGGCCTGGCCGTCTACCCGGACGACATGCCCCCGGCCATCGAAGGCAGCCCGGTGGACGTGCTGCTCAACGCCGCCGACAAGGCCGCCTACCAGGCCAAGCAGCGCGGCCGCGACCGGGTGGTGCTGGCCGCCGACCTGTCGGGCCGGAAGCGGCGGCCCAAGCTGGACGAGCCGAGCCGACCAGAGAAGGCCAAGCTGCCGAGCTGACCGCCAAAGGCGGGGGCGGGGACCGGGTGATCCTGGTCCTGTCCCGTCGCGCCGCCGGATGGCTGCACCGGGCGGCGAATGCGTTAGATTCGGGGAGACGCCGCCGAGACGAGGGCAGGCGGGCAGGGCGAAGAGACTGATGCAGGCCGTGATCCTAGTGGTCTTGGTGGTGGTGGCGGGCACCGTGGCGGTCTACGGCCCGATCGCGTTCGGCAGTTGGCTGATGCGCAAGGGCAAGCTGCGCGAGGCCTGGCGCGTCGAGCCGAACCAGCTTCCGCCGCGCCGGCGCATGCAGTTCTCGCGGCTGTTGTTCCAGGAGGCGGTGCACGCGCACCAGGCGGGCGACCACAACCGCGCCGCCGAGACCTGCCGCCGCGTGCTCCGCTTCGAGAGCGACGACCCGCAGGCGAGTCGCCTGTTGGTGGCGAGCTTGTTCGCCGGCGGCCGCTTCGACGAGGCGCGCGACGCGCTCGAGCGCCACCTGCAGGCGAACCCGGGCGACGAGGCCGCCAAGCTCGTGCCCGCGGCCATCTACTGCGAGCGCGGCGATCTGGTGGCGGCGCGCGAGGCGCTCGACTCCATCGATCCGCAGAAGCTCCCTACCGCAGACCGCGCGCTCTGGTTCAACAACTACGCGTTCACGCTCTCGGGCCTAAAGATCGACCTCGACCTCGCCAAGGAGTACGGGGAGAAGGCGCTGCAGCTCGCGAGCCAGGCCGATCGCCAGTTCGCGCTGCGCACGCTCGGCGTGGTGCACCTGGCGCGGAAGGAGCCCGAAACCGCCATCGAGCGCCTCGACGCCGCGCTGCGCGAGCGCCAGCACCTGCGGCCGGGCGACATTGAATTCACCCGCTACCATCTGGCGCGCGCCTATCTCGACCTCGGGCGCGAGCGCGAGGCCAAGGGGCAACTCCAACTGATCGAGAGCGGGCGCACGTTGTACGCCGAGAAGGCGCGCGCGCTCATGCGGGAGATCGCGCCGTCGGCGGCGGCGTGAGCTTGACGCGCTTCGGGCGCGCCGGCCGCATGGTGCGGCTCGTCCTCGGCAGCGAGTCGTGGCCCGACGCCGTCATGTTCGCGCCGGGGGCGCCGCGCTTCGAGGCCGACCCCGCGCTGCAACTCGAGGCCGTCGGCGACCGCTACGTGCTTCTGGACGGTGCCGCCGGTCCGCTCGTTGCCACCGCGCGCATCGAGCCCTATCTCCTCTCCGTCGAGATCCCGCGCGGCGCGCGCGTGTTCGGCTTCGGAGCCGCCACCGGCCAGGCGGCCAAGAACGGCACGCGCTTTCGCTTGATGACGCGGGACACGTTGTTCTTCGGCATCGAGGGCGCCGGCTACGGCGCTTTCCCGCTCTTTTGGGTCAAGGACGCGGGCACCACCTTCGCCGTGCTCGTCGCCACCAGCTTCCCGCTCGACGTCGACGTGGGCGACACCGCGGTCACGTTGCGCGGCGCCTGCGACACCGAGAAGAGCCCGGTCGACGTGGTGGTGTTGCGCGGCACGCCCGCGCAGATCCTTTCCGACCTGGGCGCGCTCGTCGGCAGGTCCGCGTTGCCGCCCGCCTGGGCGCTCGGTTTCCACCAGAGCCGCTGGAGCTACAAGACGCAGCAGGCGGTGCTCGACGTCGCCAAGAGGTTCCGTAAGGAGTCGCTGCCCGCCGACGTCGTGCACCTCGATATCCACTACATGGACCGCTATCGGGTCTTCACCTTCAGCCCGGAGCGTTTCCCGCAGCCGCGCGTGATGCACGACGAGCTGCGCGCGCTCGGCTTTCGCACGCTCGCCATCATCGACCCCGGCGTCTCGGTGGCGCCGTACCCCGTCTATGACGAGGGCAAGCGTGCGGGCATCTTCTGCACCACCAGCGACAAGCAGATCTACCAGGGCAAGGTCTGGCCGGGTGCAACGGTGTTCCCCGACTTCACGCAGGGCAAGGCGCGCGACGCCTGGGCGCGCTTCCACGCGCCGCTGCTCGAGGCGGGCGTCGCCGGCTTCTGGAACGATATGAACGATCCGGTGCTCAAGGTCGCCGACACCTCGGACCCGCTCGCCGAGGACCTGCGGCACGGCGAGTATGGCGAGGTGCCACACCGACGCGTGCGCAATCTCTATGCGAACCTGATGGCGCAGGCGACCGTGCAGGCGCTGACCTCGGCGCGGCCGCACGAGCGCCCCTTCGTGCTCACGCGCTCGGCGTCCTTGGGCATCCAGCGCCACGCGGCGGTGTGGACCGGCGACAACCTGTCGACGTGGCAGCACCTGCGCAGGAACTTGAACGACGTCGTCAACCTGGGGCTGTCGGGCGTCCCTGTGTGCGGCGCCGACATCGGCGGCTTTGGCGGGCGCCCCGGCAAGTTCGGCGCGGTCAAGTGGCGGCCGCCCGCCGAGCTGTTCGTGCGCTGGATGGAGCTCGGCGCGCTGCTGCCGTTCATGCGCGTGCACACGACGCTCTACTCGCCGCGGCAGGAGCCGTGGTCGTTCGGCAAGCAAGCGCTCGAGCTGTGTCGACGCCAGATGATGCGGCGCTACCAATTGCTGCCGCTTCTTTATCGCTTGGCGCTCGAAGCACACGAGACCGGTCTGCCGATGGTGCGGCCGCTGTGGCTCGAGCACGACGCCGGCGCGCCGGGCGTGCTCGACCAATTCATGCTCGGCGACGTGCTGCTCGCCGCGCCGGTGCTCGAGGCCGGCGCGAGCAGGCGCGCGGTCGCGCTGCCGGCAGGCGCGTGGATCGACTTCGACACCGGCGAGGTGCTCGCGGGCGGGCGCGTCGTCGAGCGCAAGGCGCCGCTCGGCACCTTGCCGCTGTTCCTCAAGGCCGGCAGCGCGCTGTTCACGCTCGCCCCCGGCAGGAACGCCGAGGAGACGCTCAGGGGCGCGCTCGCGCTCGAGGTGACGGCGCCGCCGCCCGGCGCGCCGGGCAGGGGCTCGCTGTTCCTCGATGACGGCGTCGCGGCCGACGGCAAGCGCTTCTTGCTTGACGTGGTGACCGAGGATCTGGGTGGCCGGCTGCGCCTTCGGCTGACCCAGCGCGAAAGCGACTTCACGCCCGCCCAACAGGACTTCGAGCTGCGCGCGCCGCGCGCGTTCGAGCGCGCCATTGTCGACGGCGCCACCGTGCCGCTGCTGCCGCGCGAGCTGGCGCGCGAGGGCCGGCCACAGACGGTGCACGGGGCGCGCCTGCCGCTGACCGCACGCGTGATCGTGCTCGAGTAGCCGGTCGATAGCGCCCGGGCACCGCATCCGGACGCGCCCGCGCGCCGGCTTGACAGGCCAGGTTCCATGAACGAACGTTCATGTAACAAACGATCTCCCGATCGCGCGCGAGGCGTCCATGACCATCACCGCCAAGGCCTGGTTTCTCGTCGAGCCCAAGGCCCCCCTCGTCGAGCGCGAGCTGCCCATCCCCGCGCCCGGTCCGGGCGAGGCGGTCATCGAGGTGTGGGGCAACGGCCTGTGCCACACCGACCTCGGCTTCGCCGACGGCGGCGTGCGCCCGAACCTGCCCTTGCCGCTGGTGCTCGGCCACGAGGCGGTGGGACGCGTCCTCGAGGCGGGCGACTCCTTCAAGGCACTGATCGGCAAGACCGTGGTGGTGCCGGCGGTGCTGCCGTGTGGCGAGTGCGCGCTGTGCAAGATGGGGCGCGGTAACGCCTGCCCCAAACAGAAGATGCCGGGCAACGACATCCACGGCGCGTTCGCCACGCACATGCTGGTGCCCGCGCGCCCCTTGCAGGTGCTGACCGAGACCGGCGGCGTCGACGTGCGCATGTACTCGGTGGTGGCCGACGCGGTTTCCACGGCGTGGCAGGCGACGCGCCGCGCGCAAGTGGGCGACGGTGACCTGTGCTACGTGGTTGGCGCCGGCGGCGTCGGCGGCTTCGTCATCCAGGCGTGCGCGGCGCTGGGCGCCAAGGTCATCGCGCTCGACGTCGCCGACGAGCGCCTCGCGCTCATGGCCAAGCATGGCGCCGCTGCCACCGTCAACACGCGCGGCAAGGACGTGAAGGCGGTGCGCGAGGAGACGAGCAAGCTCGCCAAGGGCTTCGGCGCCGAGTCGTGGCGCACGCGCATCTTCGAGTGCGCCGGCCTGCCGGCGACGCAGGAGATCGCCTTCTCCCGGATCGGCCGCGGCTCGACCATGGTGCAGGTCGGCTTCACGCCCGAGCGTGTCAACGTGCGGCTGTCGAACCTGATGGCGTTCGACGCCACCGTGCACGGCACCTGGGGCTGCCCGCCAGAGCAGTACCCGGAGGTGCTCAAGCTGATCGCCAAAGGCTCGATCGCGCTCGCGCCCTTCTGCGAGGTGCGCCCGATGCGCGAGGTCAACGCCGTGCTCGACGACATGCGCGCGCACAAGCTCACCCGCCGCGTCACCCTCGATCCCCGTCTCTGAGTCTTCTTCTGCCGTTCGAACAGGAGCGAACCATGGCCCTCAGCCTCAGGAACCACGAGCTCGTCGCCGACGTCACCTTCTCGAGCATCAAGTACGAGACCAAGCCGGTGCTCGACAACGCGGG
Source organism: Deltaproteobacteria bacterium (assembly GCA_016177705.1). Classification (GTDB taxonomy): domain Bacteria; phylum Myxococcota; class UBA727; order UBA727; family VGSZ01; genus JACOUT01. The sequence continues at coordinate 514,576 of JACOUT010000002.1, read as the reverse complement.
CAAAGAGGTGTCCGGCCTGCACCAGGTGTGGATCTCGCTCAACAACCCCAAGCAGCTCAACAGCTACACGACGGACACGGTCAAGGAGGTCATCCTGGCCTTCCGTCGCGCGAGCTGCGACCGCCGCGCCGTCGCCGTCGTCTTCACCGGGGTGGGCGACCGCGCCTTCTGCACCGGCGGCAACACCGAGGAGTACACCACCTACTACGCCGGTCGCCCGCAGGAGTACGCGCAGTACATGCGGCTGTTCAACGACATGGTGACGAACATCCTGCTCTGCGACAAGCCGGTCGTGTGCCGCGCCAACGGCATGCGCATCGGCGGTGGGCAGGAGATCGGCATGGCCTGCGACTTCACCGTCACCGGTGACCACGCGCGCTACGGCCAGGCGGGTCCGAAGCACGGCTCCGCGCCCGACGGCGGCAGCACCGACTTCCTCGACCTCTACGTCGGCGTGGGGCGCGCGCCCGAGTCGCTGGTGCTGTGCGAGCCCTGGTCGGCGCACAAGGCGATGCACTATGGCGTGGTCAACGAGGTGGTGCCGGTGCACAAGAAGAAGGACGGCACCTTCATCGCCAACCCGTACGTCGTCACCGACCGCTTCCTCGACGAGTACGGCCGCGTGGTCTACGGCGACTTCAAGGAGGGTGCGGACAAAGAGAAGGCAAAGGCGACAGCGAGCGAGTGCGCGATCGACCTGTCGCTGCTCGACAAGGCGGTGAGCGCCCTCGTCACCAAGCTGCTCTACACCTTCCCCGACTGCACGCGAAAGACGCTCGAGAGCTTCAGGAAGAAGAAGCTCGAGGCGTGGCAGAAGAACTGCGAGACCAGCCGCAGCTGGCTGTCGCTCAACATGAACACCGAGGCGATGGCGGGCTTCCCGGCATTCCACTTCGGCGAGGGCAAGGAGCGCGAGATCGACTTCGTGCAACTGCGCCGCCGCGTGGCCGAAGGCGCGCGCTTCGATCAGAAGCTCGTGGAAGAGGTGTTGCCGCCGACGGCGCGCGCCCCCTTCAAGAAGCTGATGGAAGGCTGAGCTCGCTCACGGATGGTGGAGGCGGCGATGACCAGGCTGGTGCGCACCGAGATGCTCGAGGACGGACGCGTGCAGCGCGTCGTGCTGACGGGCGGCAAGGGCAACATCTTCTCGACGGCGATGATGGCCGCGGTCACCGCTGCGCTCGACGAGCACAAGGACGACCCCAAGCTCAAGCTGGTGGTGCTCGAGGGCGAGGGCGCGCATTTCTCGTTCGGCGCGTCGGTGGAGGAGCACAAGAAGGAGCAGGCGCCCGGCATGCTCGCCGCCTTCCACCGCTTCATCCGCGGCCTCGCCGCGCACCCGGTGCCGGTGGCGGCGCTGGTGCGCGGTCAGTGCCTGGGTGGCGCCTTCGAGGTGGTTTGCGCCTGCCACTTCGTGTTCTGCACCAGCGAAGCCAAGTTCGGCTGCCCCGAGGTCAAGCTCGGCGTGTTCCCGCCGGTGCTGGCGGCCATCGGACCGCTGCGCCTCGGCAACGCGCTCAGCGAGCGCCTCGTCGTCACCGGCGCCACCATCGGCGCAGAGGAAGCCCTGCGCTGCGGCTTCGCCACCAAGATCGTGGTCGACGAGGCCGAGCTATTCGCCTGGTATCGCGAGCACTTGGCACCGCTCTCTGCTTTTGCGATACGCCAGGCGACCAAGGTGGCGCGCCGAGCGGGCGGAATGATGCAGGCGCTCGAGGGGGCGCTCGAGGCGGCCGAGCGGCAGTACGTAGCGGAGCTGCTGCCGAGCCACGACGCCAACGAGGGCATCGCCTCCTTCCTCGAGCGTCGCAAGCCCGCCTGGGAGGACCGCTGATGGCGCGTCCCTCCCGCAAAGCGGAAGGACGCCTCGAGATCCTCGAGGCCGCGGCGGGCGTGCTCGCCAAGCATGGCTTTCACGGCATGTCGATGCGCGACCTCGCCAAGGCGCTCGGCAAGACGCCGGCGGGCTTCTACAACTACTACGAGTCGAAGGAGGACCTGCTCGCCGACCTGCAGCAGCGCGCCTTCGAGACCCTGGTGCAATCGGCGGCGGCGGCGGTGGCGCAGGGCGTGTCGCCCGTCGACAAGCTGTACGCGTTCATTCAGCAGCACGTGCAGTACGTCGCGCGCAATCACGCGATCATGCAGGTGCTGATCCAAGAGGCGCACGCGCTGCCGCCCAAGCAGCGCGCCGCCGTGCGCGCCGTCAAGGAGCGCTACTACGCCATTGGCCGCGACGTCGTCGCCGCGGTGCTCGAGGAGGCCTCCTGCACGCCCAGGAAGGGCGGCGCCAAGCGCGCGCCGGTCGATCCACTCGAGCTCGAGCGCCAGACCTACGCCCTGTTCGGCATGATCAACTGGACCTACGGCTGGTACCGCCCCGCGGTGCACGGCACGCCGCAGGTGCTCGCGCACACGCTGCATCGCCTGCTCCTGTGCGGGCTGCGTCCTGCCTGCGCCATGCATGACACCAATGCCGACGTCACCGCGACCGTCGAGCGTCTGGCCGAGAAGAAGCCCCTGCCACTCTTGCAGCTCGTCAAAGCCCCGGGAGAAAGCGCATGACCGCAGAGCCCACCGCCACCCACAACGATCCGGCCGCCGCCGTGCTCAGGCGCGCGCACGCATTGGTCGCCGACTACGGCATGGCACCCGTCAAGAGCTGGAAGGACCAGCACAAGGGCGCGCTCGCCGTCGGCCACCTGCCGATCTACACGCCCCGCGTGCTGCTCGAGGCCATCGGTGTCTTGCCCGTCGCCATCTACGGTGCGGGCGACAAAGACATCATTCGCGGCGACTCGTACTTCCAGAGCTATATCTGCCACATCCCGCGCAGCACCATCGAGCTCGGTCTGACCGGCATGCTCGACTCGCTCGACGGCATGATCTTCCCGGCCATCTGCGACGTCATCCGCAACCTGAGCGGCATGTGGCAGATGCTGTTCCCGCAGAAGTGGGCGGCCTACCTCGACCTGCCGCAGAACTTCCGCCCCGAGGTGGGCGGCCGCTTCTACAAGCTCGAGCTCAAGCGCATGGCGCGTGAGCTGCACGAGCGCGGCGCCCAGGCGCTCACCGACGAAGGGCTGCGCGCCGCCATCAAGGACGAGAACCTGCGCCGCGCCGCGCTCGACAAGCTGGCGGCGTTGCGCCGCGACGCATCCTGGCGCGTGCCCGCCTCCGAGGCGTACCTGGTAACTCGCGCCGGCGGCGCCATCAGCGCGCGCGAGCATGCTGCGCTGGTCGAGGAGTTCGTTGCCGCCGCCAACAAGCGCACCGGCCAGCTCAAAGACAACGTACGCGTCGTCATGGTGGGCTCCTTCTGCGAGCAGCCACCGTTCGGCCTGATCAAGAGCCTCGAGCGTGCGGGCTGCGACATCGTCTCAGACGATCTGCAGCTCGGCCTCGACTACATGGAGGGCATGATCGACGAAAAAGACGATCCGCTCGACGCCGTCGTCAACGCCTTCCTGTACCAGGGCAAGGCCACCGCCTCGCGCTACATCGGCGAGGGGACCAAGGGCGCCGCGCTGCTCGAGCAGGTCAAGCGCGCCAAGGCCGACGGGGTCATCTTCGCGGCGGCGTCGTTCTGCGATCCGGCGCTGCTCGATCAGCCGATGCTCGAGGCCGCTTGCGAGGGCGCAGGCGTCCCGTTCACGTCCTTCAAGTACGCCGAGAACACCGGACAGTTCCAGGTCATTCGTGAACAGGCTGGCGCCTTCTCCGACGCCGTGCGCCTGTGGGAGTCAGCGGCATGAGCCTCGTCAACATCACCCCCAAAAAGGGGGACGGGAAGTCCATCAAAGCAGGCGCCGGTCCGTCGGAGGGCTCCGCCATCACCGTGCCGGTCACCAAGGACGCGAGCCAGCAGCGCCAGAAGCGCATGATCGCGAACCACTTCGACAAGCTGTCGACGGCCAAGGAGGACGGCAAAAAGGTGGCGTACACCTTCGTGCCGGGCAACCTGACCGAGCTGATGGGCGCCTTCGAGATGCTGCCCGTGCTCCCCGAGATCAACGCGCTGCAGTCAGGTATGCGCGGCAAGAGCGGCGCCTATATCAGCGAGGCGGAGCGCGGCGGGCACAGCGAAGACGTGTGCAGCTACGTGAAGTGCGACATCGGCATGCTGCGCAGCGGCAACGTCGGGCCGACGGGCAAGACGCTGCCGAGCCCCGACCTGTTGCTGCTCAGCTACACCGGCTGCTTCACCTTCATGAAGTGGTTCGAGCTGTTGAAGGCCGAGTACAACTGCCCGGTGGTGATGCTGCACGTGCCCTACCAGGCCGACGGCATCATCACGCCCGAGATGCGGCAGTACGTCATCGATCAACTCAAGAGCGACGTCATCCCCCAGATGGAGCAGATCACGGGGAAGAAGCTCAACCTCGACAAGCTAGCCGAGCAGCTCGCGCGCTCGCGCCGGGCCGAGGACGCGCTCGTCAAGGTGTGGGAGTCGGCCAAGAACAGGCCCTCGCCCATCGACGGATACTTCGGCGGCGTCTACTACATCGGGCCTATCTTCTCGGCGTTCCGCGGCAGCGAAGATGCGGTCGCGTACTACGAGGAGCTACTCGCCGAGGTCAACGATCGCATCAAGACGGGTGAGGGGCCGATGACCCCCGCCGGCGTCATGAGCAACCAGAAGTACCGGCTGGTGGTCGAGGGTCCGCCGTCGTGGACCCACTTCAACGAGTTCTGGAACATGTTTTCGAACGAAGGCGCCATCGCGGTCGCGTCGACGTACACGCGCGTCGGCGGTCTCTACGATCAGGGCTTCCGCCACGACCCGCAGGACCCGCTCGGCACGCTCGCCGACTACTGCCTCGGCTGCTACACCAACCGCTCGCTGCCGAGCCGCATCGATCTGCTCGAGAAGTACATCAAGAGCTACTCGGCGGACGGCTTCCTCATCAACTCGGTCAAGAGCTGCAACTCGTTCTCGGCGGGCCAGCTCATGATCCTGCGCGAGCTCGAGAAGCGCACCGGCGTGCCCGGCGCGTTCGTTGAGAGCGACTTGGTCGACCCGCGCTACTTCGGCAAGGCCAACATCGAGAACCGCCTGCAGAGCTACCTGCAGATGCTCGAGGCACGTCGCAACGGCAACATCGCCGCGTCGGGCTCCTCGCCCGTCGTGATTGGGAGCGCGCCATGAGAGTCTGTGTCGGCGTCGATCTGGGCTCGACCACCACCAAGGCCATCCTCATCGACGAGGACGGTCAGATCGTGGGCAAGGGCATCACCAACAGCCGCTCGAACTACGAGGTCGCGAGCGCGGTGGCGCGCGACGAGGCCGTGACCTCCGCGCGCTTCAACCTGCTCGCGCGCAAGCTCGAGGCGCTGAAGGGCGAGGGCTCGGGCGACATCCACGCGCTCGACGCCAAGCTGCGCGCCGCCTTCCGGCTCGAGCTCTATCTCGACGAGCTGGCGGCGCTGCGCCTGCGTGTCACCGAGGTGGTGGCGGCCTCCGGCCCGCGCGGCAGCGCGCAGGTCAAAGACGCGCTTGTCGCCATCTTCGACCGGATGCTTGGTGACGCGCCCGCGCTGTTCCTCGAAGGGGACGCGCGCAAGAGCGACTTCTTCCGCGACATCGCCGGTGCTGCCTTCATGCACGCGGCCGAGAAGCTCGCTGGTGAGCGCGGCATGCGCTTCGAGGAGCTGACCTGGCCGTTCGATCGCGCCATCCTCGACGTCGAGACCGAGCTGCGCGAGCTCGACTTTGCCGCCACGCTCGGGCGCGCCGCGCGTCGCATCGGGGGCGGCCTGCCGGAGGGCGCCAAGAAGCGCCTGTTCGACATCGTCGACTCAGTCGGCACCGAGCCCATCGACGAGATCGCGTTCTCCGGCACCGGCTACGGGCGGCAGACGCTGCCCTTCCCCAAAGCGGCGGTGCGCTCGGAGATCCTGTGCCACGGCCGCGGCGCCCACCGCTACTTCCCCGGCACGCGCACGGTGCTCGACATCGGCGGCCAGGATACCAAGGCCATCCAGGTCGACGACAAAGGCGTGGTGACCACGTTCCAGATGAACGACCGCTGTGCGGCCGGCTGCGGCCGCTACCTCGGCTACATCGCCGACGAGCTGAACCTTGGCCTGCACGAGCTCGGGCCGCTCGCCTTGAAGTCCTGCAAGAACGTGCGCATCAACTCGACCTGCACCGTGTTCGCGGGCGCCGAGCTGCGCGAGCGCCTGTCGCTCGGCGAGGAGCGCGAGGACATCCTGGCGGGTCTGCACAAGGCCATCATGCTGCGCGCCATGAGCCTGTTGGCTCGCTCGGGCGGCGTGAAGAGCGAGCTCACCTTTACCGGCGGCGTCTGCAAGAACGAGATGGCCACCAAGGTGCTGCGCGAGCTGGTCGACGAGAACTACGGCAACGAGATCACGCTCAACGTCCACCCCGACTCGATCTTCATGGGCGCGCTCGGTGCCGCGCTCTTCGCGCTCGATGACCTGCGGGCGGGCAAAGCCAACCTGCTGGTCGTCAAACGGCCCGACAAGAAGGCGATGACGTCGTTCGCGCAGCCCGATGACGCATGTGCCAGCTGCGCTTGAGGAAAGAGAGAAACCCGCCATGACCATGTCCATCGACGCTCCCCTTGTGTACTCGGCCGGCATCGACATCGGCGCCGGTGCCGTCAAGGTCGTGATCACCAAGAGCCGCGCAGGCGAGCAGGGTGAGATCGTGACGCGCGTGTGCGAGCGCATCCGCCGACGCAACGTCTACGAGCTCGCCAAACGCGTGTTCGACGATGCGTGTGGCAGCGCAGGCGTCAAGGCCGACAAGCTCGTCTACATTGCCTCCACCGGCGACGGCGAGGCGGCCGAGAAGTTCGCCACCGGCCACTTCTACTCGATGACCACGCACGCGCGCGGCGCGCTCTTCTTGGAGAAGGACACGCGCGGCGTGCTCGACATCGGCGCCCTACACGCTCGCGCCATCAAGATCGACGACCGCAGCAAGGTGCTCAACCATCGCATGACCTCGCAGTGCGCGAGCGGCACCGGCCAGTTCGTCGAGAACATCGCGCGCTACCTGGGCGTGCCGCTCGAGGACGTGGGTGGCCTCTCGCTCAAGGCGACCGCGCCCGAGCAGGTGAGCGGCATCTGCGCCGTCCTGGCCGAGACCGACGTCATCAACATGGTGTCGCGCGGCGTGACCACGCAGGACATCTTGAAGGGTATCCACGTCTCCATCGCCGGCCGTTTGGCCAAGCTGTTGCGCGCCATCAAGGCCGACCACACCGTGTTCGTTTCGGGCGGCATGGCGCTCGACGAGGGCATGCTGACGGCGCTGCGCGAGTCGCTTGCCACCGACAAGGGCACGCCACTCAAGGTGGTGGCCAACGCCGACAGCATCTACGCAGGCGCGCTCGGCGCCGCCCTGCTCGGCGCCTATCGCCGGCACCAGCTCGACCGCCGCGGCAGCGCGGCCCCCACGGTTTCCGGAGGTACCCATGAGCGCGCGGCTTGATCTCGACGAGCTGATCGGTTGGCAATCGTTGCTGACCGAGGACGAGAAGACCATCCAGCGGAACGTCAAGCGCTTCGTGCGCACGCGTTGCATGCCGCGCATCGTCGACGACTTCGAGAACCACAAGTTCCCCAAAGAGCTGATCGGCGAGCTGGCCGACCTCGGCCTGCTCGGCGCCAACCTCGAGGGCTACGGTTGCGCCGGCATCTCGTCGGTCGGCTACGGCCTCGCATGCCACGAGCTCGAAGCCTGCGACTCGGGCCTGCGCAGCTTCATCAGCGTGCAGACCAGCTTGGCGATGTACGCCATCCACGCCTTCGGCTCCGAGGAGCAGAAGAACAACTACCTGCCGCGCATGGCGGCAGGCAAGTGCATCGGCTGCTTCGGCCTCACCGAGCCGAACGCGGGGTCGAACCCCGGCCAGATGACCACGCGCGCCGTCAAGGACGGCGACTCGTGGGTGCTGAACGGCGAGAAGATGTGGATCACCAACGCCCAGATCAGCGACGTGGCGGTGGTGTGGGCGCAAACCTCGTCGGAATCGAAGGACGTCACCGGCTTCATCCTCGAGAAGGGGATGGCGGGCTTCAAGCCAACCGACATCCCGCACAAGCTGTCGTTGCGCGCGAGCTACACCGGCGGCCTGTCGATGATGGACGTGCGCGTACCCGACAAGAACCGCCTGCCGAACGTGCACGGCATGCGCGGTCCGCTCTCGTGCCTCACCAGCGCCCGCTACGGCGTCGCCTTCGGTGTGCTCGGTGCTGCGCGCGCCTGCCTCGAGATCGCGGTCGAGTACGCGCGCGAGCGCAAGCAGCTCGGCGGACCGATCGCGAGGAAGCAGCTCGTGCAGGTGAAGCTCGCGGACATGGCCAACGAGATCACCAAGGGCAGCCTGCTGTCGGTGCACTACGGCCGCCTCAAGGACGAGGGCAAGCTGGCGCCTCCGCAGGTGAGCCTGCTCAAGCGCAACAACTGCAAGATCGCGCTCGACGCCGCGCGCACGTCCAGGAACATCCTCGGCGCCAACGGCATCACCGGCGAACACCACGTGATGCGCCACGCCATGAACCTGGAGTCGACCTTCACCTACGAGGGCACCGACGACGTGCATGCGCTGGTGATCGGCGAGGCGTTGACCGGCGAGCGCGCCTACTGAACGACGGACCTGGTGGATCGACGCGACCGCGACCGGTCGCCGAAGGAGACGAAGATGATGCCCCCGATGGGCGGCGCTCGCGCCGCCAACGACCTGCCGCCCAACCACCCGGTGCGCGTGTGGATGGGCGAGCACGAGATCCTGCTCGGCTTCCTCGACCAGCTCGAGCAGGCAGCGACCGACGCGAGGAAGAGCGCCGCCGGCCTCGAGCCCGGCAGCCCGGCGCGCGTCGCGCTCGTCAAGCTCGCGTCGAACCTGCTCGACGCCGAGCCGCACCACCAGCGCGAGGAGCAGGCCTTGTTCCCCCGCATGGAGGAGGTCGGCATCGAGGGCCCGCCGCACATGATGCGCCTCGATCACGACGAGCTGCGTCTGGCCAAGCGCGCGCTGTCGGACCACGTGACCGCGGCGACGCCGGCCGACGAGGCGTTCGTCGAGCGCTTCTGTCAGGTCGCCGACTTCATCGTGCAGGTGCTGCGCTCGCACATCCACAAGGAGAACGAGATCCTCTACCCGATGGCGTTGCAGGCGATCGGCGCGGACGGCTGGCGCGCCATCCAGGCCGACTGTGAGCGCATCGGGCCATGCTCGTTCACCAAGCGCGGCTGACGGTCCACCGCAGAATCGGCTGCGGCTGCGTTGCCCGCCTGCGGTGCTCGCTCACCTCCACGAGGAGGATGTCGCTTCGCTCCTCGGCGGGCGCCTTGCCTCGCTCGATTCTGCGGCGTCCCTTGAGTCACCTGCCTACGGCTTCGCGATCACGAGCGTGACGGCGCGGTCCTCGGCCGCGCCGGTGCCGTCGCTGCTCCAGCCGGTCAGGCGATCGATGAGCCCGAGCGCGCGCCCGAGCGCCGCCGGTGGGTCGTCGTCGGTGGCGAAGTCGACCGGCGAGGCCTCCAGGCGCAGCGTGCCGTTGTCGTCGTCGTACAGCTCGATCAAGCGAAGCTGGTGGGGCCAGTCGGCGAGCGCGCTGGTCATCACCTCGAAGAAGGCGTGACCCGGTGTCTGCTGCACGCGCACCCGGTTGCGATGCGAGTGCGCCACCAGCGAGAAGAGCACGTTCGGGTAGGCGGCCAGCAGCTCACGCCAGGTGTCGGGGGTGAGCGCGTCGGGCTCGCTGGCGCCGAAGATGCCGCCATCGCTCGTCAGCGAGTCGGCCGCATGGTGCGAGGCGAGCAGCACCACGCGACCGCGCGCCAGCGCGTCATCGAGCGCCGGCCGCACGAACGCGTCGACGTGCGACTGCTGCAGCACGCCGCTGGCACCCCCGCGGCCGTGCGCCGTGTCGAGCACCACGACGGTCAAGGGCGTGGCTTCGACGTCGAAGGCTGCGAAGGCCTTGCCGGTCGGCCGCGTCGCGCCCGGTGGCAGCGTGGCGTCCGCGCCCAAGCCGTGGCCGTCGCGGTCGCCGCCGACCAGATCGAGCAAGGCCGGCCCGTCGAGCAAGCGACGCCGCTCGTCGGGGATGGCGACGTCGCCGTCGACGACGCTGCCGAAGCCCTCGCCTTGGTAGATGCGCGTGCCCATCGGGGCCTCTCCGCCGAGCGCAGCGGCCGACTGCGCCTCGTCGACCGCGAAGTTCCCCTGCACCAGCACGTCGTGGTTGCCGCTCACCCAACGCCACGGCATGTCGAGGCCGGCGGAGGCGAACGGGTCCTTGCCGTCCTCCGCGTCGACGTACAGGTCGTTGTCGTCGCCGGAGTCGCAGTGCACGAGGTCGCTGCCGCCGAGGATGTCGAGCACCCAACCCACCTCGTTCTCCTGCGCCGAGTCGGCGTTGTCACCGCCGAGCAGCACGAAGTCGATGGGCGCCTCCGCGTGCAGCGCGTTGATGGTGCGCACCGCGGCGTTCAGCATGCGACACAGCAGCGAGTCCTGCGGCCGTAGCGCGGCGGTCACCGCTGTGGTGTCGAAGGCGCCCGCGCGCGTCGGGCTCTCGTCGTCCATGAGCTGCAAGTCGGCGAGGTGGACGAAGCGCGCCAACCGGCGCGCGTTGGGGCCGGGGGGCGGCAGCGCGGCAGCGTCGAGCGGCACACCCGCGAGCGTGCCGAGCGCGCGCACCACCACGCCGTCGGCCGGTCCCTCGCGCACCTCGCCGAGCCCGATCTCGAGGTAGCCGTCGAGGTTCTCGGGGAGCGCGGGGTTGGCTGGGTCGCCCGGCATCTCCTCGTGGGCCGGCACGAGAGTCCGGCTGCGCGTCGTCGGCGCGTTCGCCAGCGGGGGCAACGGCGCGAGCGCGGGCGTCTCGGGGCGAGGTGCGTCGGGCGCGCATGCCGGCGCAGCCAGTGCAGCCAGTGCAGCGACGACGACGGCGATAGGTCCGACTGATGCAAGTGGCGCGTCCTCACGAGGGCCCGCCGTGGACCTCAACGTTTTCTCGTAGACCGCGAGCAGCTCGTCGGTGCGGTGCTCGATCGAGCAGCCGCGCGCGATCTCCTCTGCCTCGCGGCACTTCCTGCGATAGAGCACTTCGTCCTTGAGCAGCCGCTGGGCCGCGTCGGCGAACGCAACCGGATCGTCGGCCGCGAACAGGCAACCGCGCTCGCCCCTCATGGTGGACGCGGGGCCCATCGCCTCCACGCTCACCAACGGCACACCGGCCGCGAGCGACTCCGTCACCACCAGGCCCTGCGTCTCGGTCGTCGACGGGAACAGCATCAGGTCGGCGGCGGCGTAGGCATCGAGCAGATCGTCGCCGCGCACGAAGCCGGTCCACACGATGTCGACCTTGGCCGCCGCCGCTCGCTCGCGCAGCTCGACCAGGTAGTCCTCGGGGCCGCCGCCGGCGATGACATAGCGCGCGTGCTCGTGGCTGCGTCGCTGCAACTCCGCGAAGGTGTCGATCACCAGCTCGACGTTCTTCTCGGTGCCGATGCGGCCGAGGTAGAGCACGACGTCGTCCTCGGCCGCGATGCCCCATCGCTGACGGAAGCGTGCGTTGTTGCCCGAGCGGAAGCGATCCAGGTCGATGCCGGTGGGGACGACATTGATGTCGCAGCGGTCCGGCGGGATGCCCCAGTCGGCGATGAGCGCGTCCCTCATCTTGTCCGACGGCGCGATGATGGCGTCGAAGCGCTTCTTGGCCGTGCGCGGCGCCAGGTAGCGGAGCAGCGGCTGCGAGATCAGCTCCGGGATGGGCAGGTAGAACAGGTATTCGGTCCACAGGGTGTGGAAGGTGTGCACGCGCCGCGTGCCGAGCGGCGCGAGGCGAGTTCGCCAATACGACGCCGACCACAAGCCGAGCGTGAACTCCGTGTGGCTGTGGATGATGTCGGGACGCCAGCGGGCGAAGCGCTCGGCGACCACGCCCCTCCCCATGCTCTTCCAGAACTTGCCGAGGCTGGTGTCGGGGTAGATCCAGTCGGATGCCACCGCCGGGATCAGCAGCGTGTCGGGGTGAAGCGGGCCGTACTCGTGTCTCGGGTGGCGCGGCGCCACCACCACTACTTCGTGTCCTCGACGTCGCAGCTCGTTGGTGAACAGCTCGACGGAGATGGTCATGCCGTCGATCTTCGGCGGGTAGGTGTCGACGAACATCGCGATACGCACCGCTCGCACCTCCCTCGGACCGTTCGTGCGCGTCTTGCACACGACGAGCGCGCTGTCGACGCACGCCGCCCCACCGCAGAGGCATGCGCCACCGCGAGCCTTGCACGCCGACGCCTCGGGCGGCACAGTCGAGCACATGCGCCGGTCGCACGCCTTCTGGCTCGTCGCCCTGGCCCCGCTCGCCGGCTGCCCACCGCTGCAAGACCCCCAGTGTCCGGAGCCCCTCATGTCCGACGCCGACAAGACGTCCTCGAGCGAGCGCTACGCCGAGCTGTATCGGCCGCGCTACCACTTCTCGCCCGAGCGCGGATGGCTGAGCGATCCGAATGGCCTCATTTACCTCGACGGCGAGTGGCACATGTTCTTCCAGCACAACCCCGACGAGCCGATGTGGGGCCCCATGTCGTGGGGTCACGCCGTCAGCAGCGACCTGGTGAATTGGCAGCACCTGCCGGTGGCGCTGCGACCGCATGCGCAGCTCGGCACCGTCTTCTCGGGCACGGCGGTCAGCGACCGCGCCAACTCGAGCGGGCTGTGCACCGGCGCTTCGTGCCTGGTGGCGGTGTTCACGCACGCCTTTGGCGACGACGGGCAGCAGAAGCAAAGCATCGCGGCGAGCTCCGACGGCGGCCGCACCTTCACCGAGTATTCGGGCAACCCCGTGATCCCGAACCCGGGCCTGATCGATTTCCGCGATCCCAAAGTGCTCTGGCACGCGCCGACGTCGCGCTGGGTGATGGCGCTCGCCGCGGGCGATCGCGCGCACTTCTATACGTCACAGGATCTCAAGAGCTGGACCAAGGTGAGCGAGCTCGGCCCGTTCGACGGCCTCGAGGGTGCTTGGGAGTGCCCTGACTTGTTCCCGCTCACGCTCGGCGGCGTCGAGAAGTGGGTCTTCAAGCTCGATCGCAACGTCGGCCTCGGCGAGTCCGACAACCTGGGCTTCGCCATGGTCGGCGGCTTCGACGGCGAGCGCTTCGAGCCGGAGACTACGCCGCCGGGACGGCGTCTCGATTTCGGTCCGGACTTCTACGCCGCGCAGTCGTTCAACGACGCGCCGGACGGCCGGCGCATCTGGCTTGGCTGGCGGGAGAGCTGGCAATACGCGCTTGGCACGCCCACCGACCCGTGGCGCGGATCGATGACCATCCCGCGGGAGCTCTCGCTGGTCGACGACGGCGCCGGGCCGATGCTGCTGCAGCGCCCGGCACCCGAGCTGCGCGCCTTGCGCGGGGCGTGCGCGATCGCGTCGCAGGCCGCGATCGACGTCCCCGAGGGCGTGAGCGACGCGCTCACCGGCGTCGAGGGTGACGCGCTCGAGATCAACCTCGTCGTCGAGCCGAAGGATGCCCGCGCCGCCGGTCTGGCCGTTCGACGCGGCGGCGGCGAGGAGACCCGCATCGGCTACGATCGAGAGCGCGGTGTCGTGTTCGTCGATCGGACGACGTCAGGCGACGTGCTGTTCGTCTCCAATTTCGGCGCGCGCTTCGAAGCGCCGCTGTCGCTGAGGGACGGGGGCATGCCGCTCACCATCTTCGTCGACCGCGCCTCGGTGGAGGTGTTCGCCGACGGCGGTCGCGCCGTGCTGAGCGTCAACGTTTACCCGCTGCCGTCGTCGGTGGGGCTGGCGCCGTTCGCGGAGGGCGGACCGGCGCGCCTGCTCGACGTCGAGGTGCAGCGCTTGAAGAACGCCACCTTCACGCCGGCGCCTTGACCTCGGCGGCGGCGCTTGGCTCGCGGAAACGCCAGTAGGCGAACACGCTGATGAGCGACGTGACGACGGTGGCGGGCCCGATGAGCTGCACGCCGAGCGGGTGCTCGACGCTGTTGCCGAGCGGCAGCAACGCCGCCAGCACCGCGGAGCTGACGCCCAGGTTGACCTTCATCAAGAACGCCTGCGCGCCGAAGAACATCGCCTCGCCGTTCACTCCCGTGCGCTTGGCCTCGGCGTGCGCCAGGTCGGCGAGCATGGCATTCGGCAATGCCATCAGCGCCGCGATGGGGATGCCTGCGAGCCCGAGCACAATCAAGCCCGAGACCGTGCCGTGGATGAGCGGCAGCGTCACCATCACCAGGCACAGGCCCGCGGCGCCGCCGATCATGGTGCGCCGCTTGCCGAACTTGTTGGCCAGCTTGGCGACGACGGGGAAGAAGACGCCGGTGATGGCGAAGGTGACGGTCAGCACCGTGCCGGCGAACTCGACCTCGCGGCCCATCAGCACCGTGACGAAGTAGGGCACGCCACTCGCGATGGCGTTGAAGCCGAACCAGAAGGAGATGGTGGCGAGCAGGTACCAGCCCATGCCCGGCGCGCGAAGCGTCGTCTTGATGCTCTCGAGGATGGGCACGTTCGACGGCGTCGCCTTGGCGACCAGCTCGCGCTCCGGCACCGCAACGATCGGCCCGAGCATGAACAGGAACGCGATGACCGCGAAGGTCACGCCCATGATTTGGTAGCGGCGCACTGCCTCTACCTCGTGCAAGAGCCCGAGCAAGACCGGCGAGCCCACCATCACTACCGCGGCGCCGACCAGCATGAGCGCGGCTTGCAGCGTGCTCAGGTTGACGCGTTCGGTCTCGCTCTTGGCGAGGTCGGGCAAGAGCGCCTGATAGGGACAGGCATAGACGGTGAACGCGACGAAGTAGGCGGTCAGCACCACGGCGGCGAACACCGCGTTGCCCCAGGAAGGCGCCAATTCGGGCGCGAAGAAGAGCGCGCCGGTGGCGATTGTGAGCGGCACGATGCCGGCGACCATGAAGACGCGCCGCCGCCCCCAGCGGTGCGTACTTCGATCACTCATGCTCGCCACCAGCGGATCGGTCACACCGTCGACGAAGCGCGCCAACAGGTTGATCACACCCCACACGGTCAGAACACCGAACAGGCTCCACGCCGGCAGGCGCTGCGGCAAGGCCTCGCCGGCGGGCGGCGCGAACACGAAAAGGCCCCACGTCATCAACAGGCGATCGCCGATGGTCCAGCCGGTGGCACCGAGGGCCCAGGCGATCTTGCGCGGGAGGGTGAAGGGCTTCACGTAGAGCTCGAGGGGCACCATAGCGCAGCCTCATTGCAGCTTGTGGGCCAACACTCCGTAGACGAGTCGAGGCCCACGGATTAGCGCACACGCGTGCCTGGTGCGCGCACCCGGCGCCGGAGGCGGACAGGTGAAGGCTGCGATCCTGCTGTTGAACGTCGGTGGTGGCCACCAGGAGGCGGCCAACAACTTGAAGGCCGCGCTCGAGCGGACCCACCCGGACATCGAGCTGCGCATCATCGACGGGCTCATCTACACGCCGCGCTGGTTCCAGGTGCTGTTCGCCTGGTGGTGGCTGAAGATGCAGTACACCGCGCCTCGCATCTGGGGCTGGATGTACGAATCGCCGTTGTTCGCGACGCGCTTCTGGAGCTGGTGGATGTACCACATCCCCTGGTGGGGCATGCGCCGCGAGCTGCGCGCGTACCGCCCTGACGTCGTCTTCATCACCCACTTCGTCTGTAACCCGGTGGCCGCACGGGTGCGCCGCGAGTCCAAGCTCGACATGCGCATCAACTACATTTGCACCGAGTTCATCTGGCTCGACTTGTACTTCCGCTGGCCCGAGACCGATCGTTACTTTTTCTCGACGGAAAAGCAGCGCGAACAAGCGATCGCGTCGGGCATCGCGGCGGAGCGCATCGCCATCACCGGCATCCCCATCAAGCCTGCCTTCGCGGTCGAGCTGTCGCGGCAAGACGCGCGCACCAAGCTCGACATCCCCCAAGACGCGACCGTGCTGTTCTTCTTCGCCGGCACCTTCGGCGGCACCAACATCGACCGCATCGTCGACTCGATGAAGGGCAAGAACGTCTATCCCGTAGTGGTGTGCGGCAAGAGCACCGAGGCCAAGGAACGCATCGAGAAGCTGATCGCCAAGGCTGGCATCGCGGGCAAGGTCTATGGCTTCGTCGACTTCATGGACGTGATCATGCGCGCCGCCGACTTGATGGTGGGCAAGGGCGGTGCGCTGATGTGCGCCGAATGCCTGGCCACCGGCTGCCCGGTGCTGCTCTACGGCTCGCCGCCGGGGCACGAGCTCGGCAACGCGCAATGGCTCGAGACCATCGGCGCCGGCATCGTCACCAACACCATCGACGACGTGTTGCGCGCCATCGACGACCTGCTCGGTCACCCCGAGAAGCTCCGCCGCATGCACGAGGTCTCGAAGGCGGCGGGTTTGCCGAAGGCGGCCGACAACGTCGTCGATCTCGCCATCAAAGACCGGCTCGCCACGCGCGCGGCCCCGCCGCAGTTGCCCGCTTGACCGAGATGCTCTGGCTCGCCGCGGCGGCGGCCGCGCTCGCGTTCCTCTGCTTCAGCCTGTGGTGGAGCCGGTATCGCGTCATGCCACCGTCACGCGTCGAGGAGCGGGCGGCGGCGAGGTTCCCCGACGGCTTCCTTTGGGGCGCCGGCGAAGACGCGTACCAGCACGAGGGCTCGAGCTTCAACAACGACTGGAGCCGGTGGGAGCGCACCACGCCCGCGCCCATCGATCGCGGCGCCGTGCAGGAGCGAGGCTCCGACTTCTGGAACAAGTGGCGCGAGGACCTTGCACGGGCGGCGGGTGACCACCACAACGCCCACCGCATCGGCCTCGAGTGGTCGCGCATCGAGCCCTCGCCGGGCGTCTACGACCACGAGGCGCTGTCGCGCTACCGCGACATGCTGCGCACCATGAAGGAGCAGCACCGCTTCACCACCTTCGTCAACCTCTGGCACTTCACGCTGCCCTTGTGGGCCGCCGACGACGGCGGTTGGGAGAACCCGCGCCTGATGGAGCGCTGGCGCGCGTACGTGCAGCTCTGCGCGCGTGAGCTCGGCCCCTGGGTCGACTGGTGGTCGACCATGATCGACTCGCAGATCTACGCGCTCACCGGCTATCTCATCGCCGAGATCCCGCCGTGCGTCGCCGACACACAGCGCGCGCTGCGCGTCTATCGCATCATGATCGACGCGCACGCCGTCGCCTATCGCGAGATCAAGGCGAGCACGCGCTCGCCCGACGGCACTGACGCCAAGGTCGGGCAGATCTACTTCTTCTTCGACGTGCACCGTCGCGGCTTCCTCATCGACGTACCCATCCGGCGGGTGTTCGAGCGCGTGTTCAACTGGGCGTTGCTCGACGCGCTCTCGACCGGCCGCGTCGACCTGCTGCTGCCGCGAGCAGCGCGCGTGCGGGAAGTCGACGAGTCGTGCGCGCACACGCTGGACTGGATCGGCGTCAACTACTTCACGCGCGCGGTGTCGTCGTTCGCGCCGTTGTCGCCGGGGTTCGTCTCGGCCGCGCGCCAGACCCCCTGGACCACCAGTGACCTCGATTGGGAGATCTACCCCGAGGGCCTGCACCGCACCTTGACGCAGGTGCACCGGCGCTACCCGGGCGTGCCGCTGTTCGTCACCGAGTGCGGCCTGGCGGACGCCGACGATTCCCGCCGGCCGCGCTTCATCGTCGACCACGTGGCCTGGACGCACCGCGCGCTCGAGGACGGTGTCGACGTGCGCGGCTTCTTCTACTGGTCGTTGACCGACAACTGGGAGTGGAAGCGCGGCCCGTGGCCGCGCTTTGGCCTCTACGAGGTCGACTACGCGACCGGCGCGCGCCGCGCGCGACCGAGCGCCGCGCTGTTCGCCGACATCGCGCGCACCAACGCGCTACCCGCGACGCTGCCGCCAAGCGTGCTGCGCGCGCAGCGCGAGAGCCGGCTGCCGGAAGATCTCGACCCCGCTCGACGAGGAAAGTGAGCGAGTCCCCCTTGCGAGATCGCGATCCGCGTGGCCAGCTAAGCACCCGAACGTGCGCCTGTTTCTCCCCTCCCATTTCACACGGTTGCCACACGGGTCGCCCGCGGAGCGGACCGCCGAGGGCGCCGCGCTCGACCAGAAGCCGCTGGCACGCCCGGTGAAGGTCGACGCCGGTGTAGGGCCGTCATCGACGCCCGCGCACCCGGAGGAGCCGATGGTCGCAGCCAGCAAGCTCGTGCAGGCGCAGGTCGATCCCGCCGCTCAGAAGCCCCACGTGGTCATCCCGGCGGCGGGCTTGGGCACGCGCATGCTGCCGACGTCGGCGCGCATCCCCAAGGCGATGATCCCGCTGCGCGAGAAGCCGATCATTAGCTGGATCCTCGACGAGCTGCTCGGCCAGGGGTTCACCAGCTTCACCATCATCTACGGCCACCTCGGCCACTTCCTCACCGACTACGTCAAGCGCTACTACTCGGAGCGGCCCGGCCTCGACATCAGCTTCGTCGAGCAGAAAGATCTCGACGGTGTCGCCAGCGCCATCGCGCTCGCGGAACCGTGGGTGAAGACGCCGGGCATGTTGGTCGTGCTCGGCGACACCGTGTTCCAGCAGAAGCTCGAGCTGCCGACCGACCGTTCCTTCGTCATGTACAGCCCGGTCAACGATAGCTGGCGCTGGTGCCTGATTGACACCGACGCAACCGGCAAGGTGGTCGGCTACGTCGACAAGCCGGACACGGCGGTCGACACCGACAAGGCGCTGGTCGGTATCTACTACCTGCACGACGCGCGGCGCTTCTTCGACGGCGTGCGCCACATCAAGGCGGACAACCGCCGTATCAAGAATGAGTTCCAAATCAGCTCGGCGCTCGAGTACTACGAGCGTGCCTTCCCGGTGTACGGCCACCTCGTCGAGAAGTGGTTCGACTGCGGTTCGAAAGACACCTACCAGGCATCGAAGAAGTCGATGCTGGTGGCGCCGCGCGAGTTCAACTCGCTCGACATCCAAGGCAACACCGTCACCAAGCGCAGCAAGCACAAGGCCAAGTTCCTCGACGAGATCAACTGGTTCGTCACGCTGCCCAAGAAGCTGCGCAGCTACATCCCCACCGTCGTCGACTATGATCTCGACCCCGACGATCCTTTCTTGACGCTCGAGTACGTGCCGACGCCGACGCTGTCGGAGTTGTTCCTGTACGAGAATCTGCGCGTCGAGATGTGGCGCAAGATCCTCAGCAACATCATCGACACCTACATGGAGCGCTTCCGCACCGTGAAGGCGTGGGAGTCCGACGATTGGCAGGGCGACTACCGCCGCCACTACCTCGAGAAGACCTTCGAGCGCATCGACGACGTCAAGAACAACACCGAGTTCTGCGAGATGTTCAGCTACGGCAAGGTCGTGATCAACGGCCAGAGCTACACGCCGTACCGGGATCTGTTCAAGCGGGTCGCCGAGGTGATGTTCCCGCGAATCGCGCGCGAAGAGGATCTGTGCCTGATCCATGGCGACCTGTGCTTCTCGAACATCCTCTATGACGTCGACGGTCAGAGCTTCAAGCTGGTCGATCCGCGCGGGAGCTTCGGCACCATGAAGCTGGGCGGCGACATGAAGTACGACATGGCCAAGCTCTACCACTCGGCGGTGGGCCTGTACGACTTCATTACGCACGACCTGTTCCACCTCGACCACCGCGACAACGAGTTCACGCTCACCATCTATGCGAGCGAGGACCACTACCGCATCGGTCAGATCCTCAAAGAGACGATGACGCAGCGTCACAAGCTCGACCTCGACGAGATCGAGTTCATCATGAGCATTCTGTTCTACTCGATGCTGCCGCTGCACCAGGATCATCCGCAGCGCATGAAGGCGTTCTTCTGCATCGCCACCGAGGCGCTCAACCGCGTCGCGGGTCGCGTGCTCGACAAGTAGCGCGGTCGCCATGGTCGAGAGAAAGCGCATCTGCTTCGACCTGGACGGCACCATCTGTACGCTGCAGAACAAGAAGGGCGACTACGAGAACGCCCTGCCGCTGCCGGGTGCCATCGAGACTATCAACCGCCTGTACGACGAGGGGCACCACATCATCATCTACACGGCGCGCCGCATGCGCACCTGTGAAGGCGACGTGCAGCGGGTGATCGCCATGGTGGGAGACGTGACGCGAGGGTGGCTCGAGCGCCACGGCGTCAAGCACCACGAGCTGATCTTCGGCAAGCCCTACGCCCACCTGTACGTCGACGACCTGGCGCACCGCTTCGACGGCGACTGGGCCGACGTGGGCGCGCTGGTCGACAAGATGGTCAAGGTCGAGCAGCTCTGAGGCGCCTGTCAGCCGAGCAGCTCGTCGATCTCCTCACGGGTCGGCAGCGCCGGGATGGCGCCGTACCTGGTGGTGGCGAGCGCGCCGGCCGCGTTGCCGAGGCGGGCCGCGCCGACGAGCAAGGGGGTAGACAGCGCCGCGACCTCGTCCTCGCCCGAGCGCACCAGCGCGTCCAGAAACGCCGCTACGAACGCGTCGCCGGCGCCCGTGGTGTCGACCACCCTGACCGTGGGCGCGTCGACGTGCACCGGCGCGTGCCCGCCGCGATAGATCGAGCAGCCGCGAGCGCCGCGGGTGACCACCAGCAGCGCCGGCCCCTTCGAGAGCAGCGCGGCGGCGCCCGCGTCGTCGTCGAGCCCGGTGAGGAAGCGCAGCTCACCATCGGACACCTTGACCACGTCGGCGAGGGGCATGGCCGACAGTATGGTGACGCGCGCGGTGTCGAGGTCGGGCCAGAGCGGCTCACGCAGGTTCGGATCGTAGGAGACCCAGGCGCCCGCCTTGCGAGCGCGCGCCGCCGCGGCTCGAGTGGCTGACGCGCTCGGCTCCGTGATGAGCGAGATGCTGCCGAAGTGGAAGACGTCGAGGTCGTCGCCGAAAAGCACGTCCTCCAGGTCGGTCGGTCGCAGTAACTGATCGGCGCAGGGCTTGCGGTAGAAGCTGAAGGTGCGTTCGCCGCGAGCATCGAGCGCGACGAAGGCGAGCGCGGTGTTCGCCTCCGTGGTGCGGCGAACGCCCGAGGTCTCGACGCCGTGCTCGACGATGATGCGCTCGAGGAAGTCACCGAACAGATCGCGACCGAGCATGGTGATGATGGCGGCGCGGGCGCCGAGCTTGGCGGCGCCGCACGCGACGTTGAGCGGCGCGCCACCAGGTTGGCGCTTGAAGGTGTCGCCGCCCTGTCCTTGCAGGAAGTCGATCAACGCCTCACCGAGGCAGACGATGCGCGGGCGGCTCATGCGGATCTCCCTTGGCACAGACGGTCTCGATGTCGTGGGCTTGCGGATCGGGGATCCGCCGCGACGCGATCGCCTCGGCGAGGATGAGCACCGAACGGCTGCCGCACCCGATCACTCGGTAGCGCGCGCGTCGTTGCGCGATGTCGGGGCGAAGGAGCAATCGACACTTCTCCGAGAGCGCGCGCTCGATGGCCGGCCACAGCGTCTCGACGTAGACGTTGCCGTAGTAGCTCTCGTCCCAGCACGGGTTGACCCATTCACCGATGTCGAATGGTCGGTGCAGCGCCCAGCCGACGTCGGTCTTGACCAGGTCCGGCCGCTCCGGGTCACACAGGCGCTGGAAGAAGACGAGCCCCTGATAGTTCGCCTCGAGGTCGGCGAACGAGAAGATGCCGTCGATGCCGAGCCCCCAGCCACCGAGCTCGGTCGCGACGCCGATCTGGTCGATGGCTGCGCGCAGCGCGGTGTCGTCGTCGTCGCCGGCGGCGCGGCGCTCACGGTAGCGCACCAGGTAGCGCCAACCCGTCGGGAAGAAGTGCGCGATCTTGTCGGTGCTGAAGGCGACGTCGCCGACGCGGAGCTCGCGCTCGAGGGGCGCCGCGGTCAGCGGCACCCACCACCAGGGCACGTAGCGGTACAGGCTTTGCGGCCGGTACCGCTCGATGTCCTCGGTGTTGGTGCGCGGCGCGTAGTCGAGGCCGAAGTGCGGCTGCGCACGCAACAGGAAGCGATACTCGGTCCAGAAGAGCCGCTCGGTCATGGCGTGCGCGGCGTCGACGCAGCTCATGCTCGACCAGGCGTGGCCGCGGTTCAGGTCGCGCAAGGCGTCGTCGAAGACCCGGTTGTAGCGGCGGTTGAGCGCCTCGCGCGAGTCGGCCAGGTGTCGCTCCCAGGGATAGAAGTCGTCGCCCTCGCCGGCCCGCGCCGTGAAGGCGGGTGACGCGGCGAGCGCCGCCACCAACGCGGCGCCGAGCAGCACCGGCCGACGCGCACCTGCTCTGTCGCGCCGCCCTGCCGCCACGGCATCACCCTCGGCTCGACAGGCGCGACAGCAGCACGCGTGCGGCGGCGGTGGCGCTGGTCCTGCCGGCGCGCACGTCGTCGACGGCGGCGGGCAGGGCGGCCTGCACGTCGGCGTGGGCGCGCAACTGCGCGAGCAACGCCTGCTCGACGGCGTGCCAGAGCGCGCGCTCGGCCTGCGCGGCTCGTCGTTGTTCGAGCAGGCCCGCATCGAAGAGCGCCTGCCTGTGGGCACGCACGGCGTCCCACAGGGACGTGACGCCCGTGCCGTCGAGCGCGCTCACGCACAGCACCGGTACCGCGAAGCCCGGCACGCTGGCCGCGAACAGGCGCGCAGCGCTCTGGTAGTCGGCGCGTGTCTGCGCTGCGTCCCCGGCTCGCTCGCCGTCCGCCTTGTTGACGGCGATGACGTCGGTGCGCTCCAGCAGGCCGCGCTTGTGGCCCTGCAGCTCATCGCCGCCGCCGGGCGGCAGCAGCAGCACCACGGTGTCGACCAGGTCGGCGATCGCGATCTCGCTCTGGCCCACTCCCACGGTCTCGACCAGCACGACGCTGAAGCCCGCGGCCTCGCACAGCAAGAGCGCGTCGCGCGAGCGCGGCGCGGTGCCGCCGAGCATGCCCGACGACGGCGAGGGCCGAATGAACGCTCGCTCGCTCGCCTGCAAACGCTCCATGCGCGTCTTGTCACCGAGCAGCGAGCCGCCGGTGGTGGGGCTCGAGGGATCGATGGCGAGCACGGCCACCCGCTCGCCGCGGTCGACCAGGTGACACCCGAGCGCCTCGATCAGGGTCGACTTGCCGACGCCCGGTGGGCCCGAGATGCCGACGCGCATGGCGCCGCCGGTCCTCGGCAACACAAGCTCGAGCAAGCGCGCGGCGGCCTGCTGATCGTCCTCGCGAGCGCTCTCGACCAAGGTGATGGCGCGGGCCAGCGCGCGCCGGTCGCCGCGCACGACGTCGGCCGCGAGCTGATCGACGTTCACCGGTACACCTCGATCACGTGCGCCGCCGCGGGATGGCCCCGAGCACGGCGCGCGCCGCGTCGGGGATGGGCGTGCCCGGCCCAAACACGCATGCGCAGCCGGCGGCCTTGAGCAACTCGTGGTCCTTCGGCGGGATGACGCCGCCGGCGATCACCACGACGTCGCCGGCGCCGCGCTGCTGCAACGCCGCGATGAGCGCGGGCACCAGCGTCTTGTGCCCGGCGGCAAGCGACGACACCCCGACCACGTGCACGTCGTTCTCCGCGGCGGCGCGGGCCGCCTCCTCGGGGGTCGAGAAGAGCGGGCCCACGTCCACGTCGAAGCCGAGGTCGGCGAAGGCGGTCGCGACCACCTTCTGGCCGCGGTCGTGGCCGTCTTGCCCCAGCTTTACGACCAGGATGCGCGGTCGGCGTCCCTCGCTCGCGGCGAAGGCGTCGACGTCCTTCCTGATGTCGGCGAGCGTGCCCTCCTCACCGAACGCGCTCCGGTACACGCCGGAGACGAGCTTGGTCTGCGCCTGGTGCCGGCCGAACGCACGCTCCAGCGCCAGGCTGACCTCGCCGACGGTGGCGCGCGCGCGCATGGCCGGGATGGCCAGCTCGAGCAGGTTGCCCTCGCCGCTCGCGGCCGCCTCGCGCAGCGCCGCGAGTGCGTGCTCGACCGCCGCGTCGTCTCGCGTCGCCTTGACCTGCGCAAGGCGCGCCACCTGCTCGTCGCGCACCGCGTGGTTGTCGACGTCGAGCAACTCCGGCGTCGGGCTCTCGGCCTGGTCCTTCGACCCGACGGCGTACCTGTTGACGCCGACGATGGTCTCGAGCCCGCGGTCGATGCGCGCCTGCCGCCGCGCGGCCGCCTCCTCGATGCGCCGCTTCGGCATGCCTTGCTCGATGGCCTTGGCCATACCGCCCATCGCCTCCACCTCGGCGATGAGCGCGCGCGCCTTGTCGGCCAGCTCGGCGGTGAGGCGCTCCATCAAAAAGCTGCCGCCCCAGGGGTCGACCACGTCGGTGATGCCGGTCTCTTCGGCGAGGATGAGCTGCGTGTTCCTCGCCAGGCGCGCGGAGAAGGGCGTGGGCAGGGCGAGCGCTTCGTCGAAGGAGTTGGTGTGCAGGCTTTGCGTGCCGCCGAACACCGCGGCCATCGCTTCGATGGTCGTACGGATGATGTTGTTGTACGGGTCCTGCGCCGCCAGCGACCACCCCGAGGTCTGGCAGTGGGTGCGCAGCATCTTGCTCTTGGCGTCACGCGCGCCGAAGCGCTCCATGATCTCGCACCACAGCACGCGCGCGGCGCGCAGCTTGGCTATCTCGACGTAGAAGGCCATGCCGATGCCGAAGAAGAACGACAGGCGGCCCGCGAACGCGTCGACGTCGAGGCCGCGCGCCTTGGCGGCGCGCACGTACTCGATGCCGTCGGCGAGCGTGAAGCCGAGCTCGAGCGCTGCGTCGGCGCCCGCCTCCTGCATGTGGTAGCCGCTGATCGAGATCGAGTTCCACTTGGGCAGGTGCGTCGCCGTGTAGGCGATGATGTCGGCGACGATGCGCATGCTCGGTGCGGGCGGATAGATGTACGTGTTCCGCACCATGAATTCTTTGAGGATGTCGTTCTGGATGGTGCCGGCCAGCTTGTGCGGCGGCACGCCCTGTTCCTCGGCGGCGACGATGAAGGCCGCCAGCACCGGAAGCACGGCGCCGTTCATGGTCATCGACACCGTCATGTCGCCGAGCGGAATGCCCTCGAAGAGGATCTTCATGTCCTCCACCGAGTCGATGGCCACACCCGCCTTGCCCACGTCGCCCACGACGCGCGGGTGATCGCTGTCGTAGCCGCGATGGGTGGCGAGATCGAACGCGACCGACAGGCCCTTCTGGCCTGCGGCGAGGTTCTTTCGATAGAACGCGTTCGACTCGCGCGCCGTCGAGAAGCCGGCGTATTGGCGGATGGTCCAGGCCCGCTGCGTGTACATGGTCGCATGCGGCCCGCGCTGGAACGGCGCCACGCCGGGCAGCGCGTCGGCCGACGACGGGGGCAGGTCGTCGGCGGTGTAGAGCGGCTTGACGCGGATGCCCTCGGCGTTGGTGACGCCGAGTGCGTCCGCGTCCTTGCCGGTCTCCTTGGCTGCCAGCTTCTTCCACGTCGACAGGTCGGCCATGCGTCCGTGTTGCCCGCGCCGGCCCGCGTGCGCAACCCGGGCTGCGCGCCGGCACGACCACAGCCTTCCCATCCCGACTCCGCGCCGCTATCACGCCGCCGTGCGCTCGCTCGCCCCCTTGCTGGTACTGCTGGCCTCGACGTCGGCGCTGGCCGCGCCGCGCGTCTACCTGGTGCCGCTGCGCGCGCCCAACGTCGACACTGCCACCACCGAAGTGATCGCCGAACAGCTCCTGGTGTCCGCCCGACGCCACCAGGAACAATTCGAGGTCGTCGGCGCCGGCGACGTCAAGGCCATCATCGACGTCGAGGCCGCCAAGGCCGCCTTGGGCTGCGACACCGAGTCGTGCGCCAACGAGATCGCCGACGCGCTCGACGCCGAACAATTGCTCGCCGGCCAGGTCGGGCACATCGGCGACGTCTGGCTCTTGACGCTGACGCGCACCGATCGCGCATCGCTCAAGGTGCTGAGCCGCGTCTCCGTCGAGGCGCACGGCGATTCGGCGGCCGCGCTGTTGCCGCACATCGCCGGTGTGGTCGACCAGTCGCTCGGTGTCGTCGAGCAGCCGAACCTCTGGGCCTGGGCCGGCGGTGCGGTCGCCGGCGTGGGCGCGCTGTCGGCGACCGCGGGCGGCTTGCTCCTTTGGGCCTCGTACTCGCAATTCGACGCCGCCAACGAGGCGCTGGAGCTGGCGCAGCCCGACGTCACGACGGCGCACCAGGCCGAGGACGCCAGCCGCGGCCTGTACACGGGCGCGCTCATCGCCGGCATAAGCGGCGGCGCGCTCGTGATCATCGGCGGCGCCACCGCGGCGTTCGCGCTGGTGACCGAGGAGTGATGGTGCGCGCCGCCCGGACCCTCCTCGTCGTCGCGCTGCTGGCACCGCTGGCCGCGTGCCCGCCGAACTGGGACTCGCTGCCGTATCCGCCGAGCGAAGGTGAAGGCGAAGGGGAGGGTGAGGGCGAGGGAGACACCTGCGCCGGCACGACGGAGGCTGGTGACCTCGAGCACTTCTCGAGCGGGCTCGGCGTCATTGTGGCCATGCTGCGCGAGGCAGGGGACACGCTGATCGCCGCCGACTCCGAGGGCGCGATTGCGCGCATCGACGTCCGCACCCACGCCAGGACGCCGCTTGGCACCTGCGCGCTCGCGCACGGGCCCGGGCAGTTGATGCGCGCGACGTCGGGGACGCTGATTCGCACCGGCGACAACGCGGTATGCGCCGTCACCGTCGACGGGGACGTCCACGAGGCTACCATGCTCATCGCCCCCGCGGACGAGACCTGGGTCGGCGGCGCCATCCTGCTCGACGCGGACCCGATCGTCGTGCTGGTCGCGTACACCGAGGATCCCGACGGCGACACGCTGACGCTCGCCCGCGTCGAGATCCTCGACGACGGGACGGTCAGCCCCCCCGTCGTCTTCACCCCGCTCGGCGTCGCCTGGCCCGAGGCGCGGCTCGAGCGGGTCGGCGACGAGGATCGCGTGGCGATCGCCGTCGGCGGCGGTGAAGTGTTCGAGGCGGCGTACCAGGGGAATGAGCTGGTGGTCGATCAGCTCGGCGTACTTCCGAACACCGGGGGGCCAGCGTACCTCGCGTTCGGCCGCGACGTTGCCGGCGCGACGCCGGTCCTGGTCTCGGTCAACGCCAACAATCCAGCGGAGAAGGTGTGGTTCGGCACGTGGGAGGAAGGGCCGTCCTCGTGGACGCCGGTGGAGCGAGACGCCGGTTTCCAGCTCTCCGGCTGGGACCAGACGCACGGCGTGGTGCTGACCCCCGGCGGTTGCGCGGTGCACTACGGCAACTACGGCTACCTCGGCGTGCAGGCGAGCCCCGACCAGCCCGCGCGTCCACCTGCGCCCGGCTTTCGCATCAAGGACGTGCAGCGCTTCGCCAAGGGGCCGGGCGGGGACCTGTGGGCGGTCACCACCGCCGGCGGCGTCGCGCGGTGGGCCGGTGGTGGCGGCTTCTGCCAGGGCAACCTGGAGCCGCCGGGGAACTTGGTGCTGCTCCCTCCCGAGCGCGTGCCCACGGGGGTGCTGGTGCCGGTCTACCCGACCGAGGCGCTCATCGGCCTGCACGACGGCCTCGTCCGCCTCGACATCTCGAACGGCGAGCTCGACGAGAGCTTCGCGGCGGCGTCGGTGCGCGACGTGCTCATCGGCGAGGAGCCGGACGAGGCGCTCGTGGTGTTTGCCAACGGCACCGCCCGCCGCACGCAGGTGAGCACCCTCACGCCGCAGGGTACCTCCGTTCCCTTCGGCGTGGACCCCGTCGGGCCCGAGCCGGAAAACGAGCTGGCAGTGACGCTCGACGAGGTAGCGACGCCGGTTTCCCCTTACGTGGTGTGGGTCGCCGCCTTCGACGGCGTGGCTCGCGAGCTGGCGCGCTGCACCTGGACGACCGGCGCCGATCCGACCTGCGAAGCGCCGGTCACCTTCGACGCGGCGCCCGGTGACCTCGGTGGTGAGGTGGAGCGGGTCGGCGCCATCGACGTGATCGGCGACTACCTGGTGGTGTTGCTGTCGAGTGGCGTTCGCCTCGCGCACTTCACGTCGCCAAGCCACTTGACCGCCGAGCTCGCGTGGGTCGGCGCGGGGTTCGACGATCCGCCGGGGGCGGACCAGTACTACACGACCTCGCTGATCGGCTCGCAGGTCGCGTACGTCGGCACCGGCTGCGCGCTGCTCGCCGGCTACGGGCCGCGACTGCGGGTGCTGTCCCTCACCCCCGGCGTGGAAGCCGTGGACGTCGCGCACGTCGACGACCGCGATCCCTTCCAGACGGCGCTCGTCGGGACCTGCGACGACCAACTGCTCGCCGCCGGCGGCCTCGGCGCGACCTTCTACGGCCTCACCGTCGATCCGGCCGAGTGCACCGTGCAAGGAGCGACCGTGCTCGGGCCGGCGCGGCCGAAGGATCTGATCCTGGCCGGTGCCCACGCAGGTGGTCGCGTCTGGGTCGCCGAGGCAGGCGAGCTGTGGCAACTGCCCGCGCCGTGACCAGCTCGCTCAGAGCTGCCAGTCCTGCTTGAGCGTCTCACCGTTCCTGATGATGACCTTCCTGGTCACGTCCTTGCCGGCTTCTTCGTTCACCAGGCGCACCGTGTGCGGCCCGGCACCGAGCGGCACCTTGGCGACCGGCGTCGAGCCCCACGGTTGGCCATCGATGCTGATCTTGGCCCACGGCGTGGTCTTGACCGTCAGGAAGCCCTTGCCCGCCTCGACGGGTGCCGCCGGCGGCGCGCTCGCCGCCAGGCAGCGTCCGCCCATCCGCGAGCTCCCCGGCGGGCAGGGCTCGGCGCCGCGCAACCTGTCGAGGCGCAGCGCGAGCGCGAGCCGCTCGCCGGGCTTGCCGGTGACCTCACCAGTGTAGCGAAACCTGTCCTTGCCGCGATCGAGGCTGGCCGAGACCGCGTGCGCACGATCGGCCTCCACCTCCAGCTCGAGCGGCGCCACACCGACCTCTGCGTCGTCGAGCTTGACGGTCGCTCCTGGTGGGTCGGTGGTGAGGGCCAGCTTGGTCTTCTGCTTCTGCAGGTTGGCCATGACGCCGCGCATGTCGCCGGCGGCGAGGCGCACCTTCTCGATGCGCGGCTCGTGCCCCGGCGCCGAGATCTCGACCACGTGCTCGACGTCGGCCGTCACCTCCACCGTCACCGGCGCAGTGCCGACCCCCTTGCCGTCGACCGTGACGGCGGCGCCGGCCGGCTGTGCATCGACGGCGATCTTGGGTGCGGCGCGCTCCTGCACTCGCTCGGGTGGGCGCTCCTCGGGCAGGAACAAGAGCGCGGCCGCTCCGAGCGCCAGCAGCACGGCGACGGCTGCGCCCGCCGCGACACCGACCTTGGCGACACCTCCGCGTGAGGTCTGCACGGTAGGCGCGGTCGGCGGCTTCTCGCTCGACGACAGGGTGATGACGAAGTTGTTGGCCGACGACGGCGTCAGGTCGACGGTCTTGGCCGAGATCTCGTCGCCGAGCGTGTCGGCGACGAAGGCGGCGGTGGCCTGCTGCGCGTTCTTCATGCCGCGCACGTCGAGGAACGCCTTCAGCTCGGCGGCGGCCTCGGCCAGCGTCGCGTAGCGCACTCCTGCGTCGCGCGCGATCATGCGCGCCACGATGCGCGACAGCTCGTGCGGACAGCTCGGCTCCACCTCGAGCAGCGTCGGCATGGGCGCGTGCAGCACCGCGCGCAGCACCTCGATGTCGTTGCCGCCGGAGAAGAGCTTGCGCCCAGCCACCAGCTCCCACAGCACCACGCCGAGCGCGAACTGGTCGGTGCGCCCGTCGACGGTGCCGCCCATCACCTGCTCGGGCGCCATGTACTGCACCTTGCCCTTGAGCAGCCCGGTGGCGGTGCGCGACGAGCGGTTGGCGGCCTTGGCGATGCCGAAGTCGACCACCTTGGTGACGCCGTCGGTGCGCACCATGATGTTCTGTGGGCTGACGTCGCGGTGCACGATGTGCAGCGGTGCGCCGTGCAGGTCGCAGGCCTTGTGCGCGTGATCGAGCGCCTGCGCCGCGTCGTGGATGATGAAGGCGGCGACGTCCACCGTCATGCGTCGCTTGGCGCGCTCCGAGGCGCGCGCCAGCCGCGACAGGTTGTCACCGCGGATGTACTCCATGGCGATGAAGTAGGTGCCGTTCCACAGCCCCACTTCGTAGATGCTGACGATGTTCGGGTGGTTCAGCGTGGCGGCGACGCGCGCCTCGTCGAGGAACTGGTTGACGAAGTCCTCTTGTGACGCGAGGTCGGGCAAGAGGCTCTTCAAGATCACCAGGCGGTCGAAGCCGGCAACGCCCGACTGGCGCGCCAGGAACACCTCGCCCATGCCGCCGACGGCGAGGCGCCGGATGATCTGATAGCGCCCGAACACCAGATCGGAGGGCGCAGGTACGTCGGCGCCCGGCGCAGTGCCGGTCGGCGTGGTGGTGGTGGCCACGTCGCGAGCATAGCGGCCGCCCGCCGCACACACCCGGTCTGTCTCCCATCGGTGCGCGGTGTAGGCACGTGTGCGAAGGCGCGACCGCGCGCCGGTGGCCCGCTCGATGGTGGCGGCGGTACCCTGGGCCTCCCATGCTCCACTGGTGCCCGATCGTCGCCGCGTTGACCCTCGGCCTGCCGATACCGTCGACGACATCGGCCGCCTCGCCGCTCGACCACGGCGAGCTGCTCAAGCGCGCGCGCGCGCAGTACGAGCAGCTCGAGTACGAGGCCGTCTTGCCGCTCGTCACCGAGCTGCTCGCGCGCGGTGACGACGTGCCGGTGGAGCTGCGCCTCGACGCCTACGTGCTCGAGGGCTCCTGCCGCGCCATCGTCGGCGATCCCATCGAGGCCGAGAAGCCGTTTCGCGCGCTGTTGCGCGGCCGTCCCGACTTCGAGCTCGCGGCCGACACGCCGCCCAAGATCATGTCGGTGTTCCGCAAGGTGCAGGCGGAGGAGCGCGCCATCGTCGTCGAGCTACGCAACCTGAATCGTGAGCGGCACATCCGAGAGATGGACTTGACCGGCCAACACCCCTCCAAGCTGGTCGGCGGCCGGCCGGCGGTGTTCGCGTACCAGATCAAGGACCCGAACGGCGCCGCGACGGCGGTGCGCGTGCAGTACCGCAAGAAGGGCGAGCCCGCCTTCTCGTCGCTCGCGCTCTTGCGTGACGACGTCACCGGCAAGTGGAAGGGCATGCTGGCGGGCGAGGTCACCGCCAACCAGGGCGGCGCCGAGCTGGAGTTCTACGTCGAGACCACCGATCAGGATGGACCGCTGTTGACGCGCGGCTCGGCGGCAGCACCGCTCGTCGCCGCCATCGCGCCGGGGCAGGTCGATCACAGCGCGCCGCCGCCGCTGCCGCCCTGGGCAGTTTGGGCCGGTGCCGGCTCGAGCGCGCTCTTGCTCGCGGCCGGCGCCGGCTTCGGCACCGGCATGCTGGTGGTGCAGCAGGACTACACGGCGCAAGCCGAGCTGTCCGTCGAGGTGGCGCAGCAGGCGTCCGAGCTGTCGGCCAAGAAGGCCGCCGGCGAGACGCTCGCCTGGACGGCGGACTCGTTGTTCATCGCCTCGGGAGTGGTGGCGCTCGCCACGGGCGTGGCCGCGCTCTTCTTCACCGACTGGCAGGGGCGCGGCGACGACCTCGAGCACGAGGCGGCGCCGGCGCCGGCCGCGCGATGAGCGCGCCGTGGTGATCGCTGCGGCGGCGCTGGCGACGCTGGTGGCGGCGGGCGCCTCCTCCACCATCACGGTCGGCGGCGTCGAGCGCAGCTACCACCTGTTCGTGCCCGCCGGCGCGTCGCCCAAGGCGCCGCTGGTCGTGGTGCTGCACGGCCGCTTCGGCACCGCCGAGCAGGTGCGGCGTCACTCGGGCATGGACGCCGAAGCCGAGCGACGCGGTGCCCTCGTGCTCTATCCGGAGGGCGTCGATCGTCGCTGGAACGACCTGCGGCAGCTCACGCTCGAGCCGACCAAGCGCAAGGTCGGCACCGACGACGTCGGTTTCATCCTGGCCGTCGTCGATCGATTGATCGCGGAGGGAAAGGTGGACCCGGCGCGCGTCTACGTCGCAGGGCACAGCAACGGCGGCTTCCTGGCGCTGACGCTCGCCTGCACTCACGCCGAGCGCTTCGCGGGCGTCGGCGTGGTGGCGGCGACGCTGCCGAAAACCGACTGCACGATCGCGCGCGCGCTGCCGGTGATGCTCTTCCACGGCACCGCCGACCCGCTCGTGCCCTTCGCAGGTGGCGGCGTGGGCAGGAAGGGCGAGCGCGGCCTGGTGCAGAGCAATGCCGAGACGGCCAAGGTGTTCGCCGACAAGGCCGGCTGTCAGCCGCCGACGCGGCGCGCGCCCATCGACCGCGACCCGAAGGACGGCACCACGGTGGTCGTCGAGGATCGCGCCGGCTGCTCGAGCCCCGTGGTCAACGTCGTCGTCGAGGGCGGCGGCCATGGCTGGCCCGGCCACCCGCCGCGCTTGTCGGACGCGACGCGCGAGATCGACGCCACCGCCTGGCTCGCCGCCTTCTTCCTCGACGGCAAGGGGCCCTGACGACGAGGCGTGCGGTGGTCAGGCGCGCAGCGCGGCAGCAGCCAGCTTGGGGATGCGCAACAGCGACGGGTCCTGCTCGGCCTTGACCATCGCCGACGCCACCTTGTCGAGCGTGCGGTAGCCGTGCAGGTAGACGTGCTTGAAGCGCGGACGGAATGGGCCGCGCACCACGCTCTTCTCGGGGAAGTCCAAGCCGAAGCCGTTGTGGACCTTGCCCAGGCCCGACTGCACGTCCTCGGGGGAGTGGCCGGGGTAGGCACCCCAGGCAAGCTCCGTGAGCCCGACGCAGCCGCCGGACCAGACGTTGACGCCGATGGCGCCATAGCGAAGCCGCGCGATCTGGTCCTCGAGCGCCGGGCCGAGCCGCGCCTCGGTAGCCGGGTCGACCAGCAGGTTGCACGAGAGCGTGCCCCAGACCACGTCATTGGCGAAGTCGACCGCCGCCGGCAGGAACTGCTCGGCGGTGGCGCCCGGCAACTCCACCTCGGCGATGACGGAGCAGAAGGCCTCGTGCGTGAGCGCGTACTCGCCCTTTTTGGCGGGCACGTCGCGGATCAGCGTCCAGGGCAGAGCGCCTTCGCGCGCCTCGCCGAGCTGTTCGGCTCTCGGGTACTTGTCGAGGAAGACTTGGTGTCGCGCGACCGCGCCGGGGTAGTAGGCCTTGCGCGTCGGCGTGCGCGCCATCTCGTCCTTCAGCAGCTCGAGGAAGCGCTCGCGCTGCGGCCAATCCTTCGCGAGCACCAGCACCTTGCCCGCGACGCAGTTGAACGAGGCGTTGTTGCCGACGGTGGCGAGCACGTGGTGCGCTTGGAAGCGCAGGTCCTTGTCGGTCCACGGACCGGGCACCACGAGGATGGCGCCGACGCCGCCGAGCTCGGCCGAGAACGGCTTGTCGACCTTTTTTTGGCCGCTCGCCTTGCGCTCCTTCTGCTCGGCGTCGGTGCCACCCCACACGATCGCGTCATAGGTGCGATTGCTGCCGGTGACGTGCAGCGACGTGACCTCGGTGTGATTGACCAAGTAGCCGCCGACGTCGCCCGCGCCATAGGCGAAGGCGAGGAAGCCGCGCTCGATCAGCGGCGCGAAGATCTTCTCGAGGTGCGGGCCGCCGGCCTCGTTGACCGGGTTCATCTTGACGATGACCACCTCGTGCTCGAACACCAGCTTGTAGAGGGCATCGCAGGGCGCGAGGAAGCCGATGTTGCCGGCGCCGAGCACGAGGCCGATGCGCCCCTTCTGCGGCTTGGCGTTGGCGAGCGCTCCCTGGCTCGGCGCCTTGCCCTTCTCGATCCACACCTCGGCCACCCAGCGATCGAGCAGCAACTTGTCGAACAGGTTGCGCGGGAACACTTTGGCGATCCACTGCCCGTCTTTGCGCTGACGCAGCCCCGCGATCTTGGGACGGCCGTCCGCCTCGAGCAGCTCGATGTACTGGCGCAGGTTGCGCGCCAGCACGAGCGGTCCGTCGATCCAGGCTTCGCCCGCGTCCGGCGAAGAGAAGTCGAGGCCCTTGATGCGCGCCAGCGTCTCGGTCCACGCCGGCGCCTCTGCCTGCAAGCGCTCCATCACCTGGCGCAGCAGCGCGATCTTGTCGGCGCGCGGCAACTGCACCCAGGCGTCTTTCTGCTCCTTCAGCTTCGCCAGCTTGGCGTCGAGCTCCTCGGTGCTTGTCGGCGGCACGGAAGACGGCGGCGTGGGGAAAGCGGGGCAGCTCATGGGTGGCCTCCAACCGAGTGCAATAGGGAACGCGGCCGAAGAACACAAAGGGGCCGGCCCGTCACCGCACCGCGCTCAGCTTGCGCCGCTCGTGCCCGACGTAGATGACGCCGTCGGCGCCGCAGGCGCCCCACCAGGACGCGCCGGTCTTGGCGGTGAAGCGTGGCTCGCCGTCACGCGCGCCAAAGGCGACCAGCCCGGCGCTGCCGGTCGCCACCGCCACCACGTCGCCGACCAGCACGGGTACGCCATGCACGATGCCGCGCAGCTCGCGCCGCCACGACTCGGCACCCGTGTCGGCGTCGATGCGCGCCACCGCGCTCGCCTTCTGGTCGCTCGCGCTCAGGAACAGCGCGGCGCCGCCGAGCCCGAGCACGTTGCCGAAGCTGCCGCCGCCCGGTGTGGGCTCGTAGCCCCAGCGCTTCTTGCCGGTGACGACGTCGACCGCCCAGGTCTCGGCCACGTTGGTCGGCAGGTAGAGCGCGCGCTGGTCGATCGCCACCTGCTCGGGCTGGAAGCCGGCGAACACGCCGCGCTCGCGATCGATGTTCGGGCCGGTGACGCGCCATAGCTCGCGGCCGCTTGCGGCGTCGACGGCGAGCACCACGTTCTCGGCCATGCCGTGCAGGAAGGCGCGCCCGCCCGCCACCGCCAGCACCTGCGTACCCGCGCCCATCGGCACGCGCAGCCGCTCGGCGCCCGTGGCGGCGTCGAGCGCGACCGCGCCGCCGATGAAGCCGAGCCACACGCGCTCGCCGCCCGCAGTCTGCTCCGCCATCGGCGTCGACAACAGGCCACCCTTGCCGTTCTTGAAGCGCCACCGCTCGACGCCGGTGACGCGGTCGAGCGCGAGCACGTCGCCCGAGAAGCCACCGTGCACCACCAGCGCGCCGACGATGCCGGGCGCGGCATGCGGGTAGCCAAGGCCGACCTCGCGCTGCCACATGATGCGTCCGGTCGTCCGCTCCAGCGCGACCAGCAGCGCGTGCTCCTGGCCGTCGATCGGCCGCATCATGCCCTGGAAGACATGCTGTTCGTCGACGACGCAGGCGCGCGCGGGTGCGCCCGGCAGCGTCGTCGTCCATTGGATCGCGCCGCGCGGCGCCAGCGGCGCCTCGCCGCCGGCACCAAGGAGCGTGAGGGACAGGGCGATGGCGTGGCTCGGCGGCGGCATGGCTCATGCTAATCTGCCGGGGCACGCTGCGATCGGGGGCGCACGGCGCATGTCCGAATTCCAGCCACCGCCAGCGACCTCGTCCTGGACGCCCGCCATGCGGGTCCGCTTGGTGCTGTTGACGGTGGTGCTGTCGCTGGTCGCGGTGGCCGCGTGCAGCGCGCTGGTAGCGCGCGAGCGCGCCCGCCTGCTCGACGCGCGCCGGCGTGAGCTGGACGCCGAGGCCGCGCGCAGCACCGATGTCGTACGGCTGTGGTTCCACGAGCGCATCGCCGACGCCGACGTGCTGGCCGACAGCCCGGTGACCGAGCGTGCGCTCGTGCACACCACGGCGGTCGACGTCGCCGAGCTGCGCCGGGTGCTCGGCCGCATGCGTACCGAGTACGGCTACGCCGAGATCTTCGTCGTCTCTACCGCTGCGGCGACCGTCGTGGCCTCTCCCGACATGGGGCTGCCGGCAGACGTGGCATCGATCGCGGCGCGTATGCGCGAGGCGCCCGCGCCGGAGGTCACCCTGGTGGACGGCGACCGGCACCTGGCCTTCGCGGCGCCCGTGCGGGGCGCTGGTGCGGCGACCGCCGTGCTCGAGATGGACCCGACGGAGCGGCTCTTTCCGCTGCTGCGGGGCCTGCATGGCACCGAGACCGGCGAGACGCTGCTGGTGCACGCCCGCGCCGGAAAGGTGGTGTTCGTGTCGCCGCGTCGCTTCGGCGCCGACGTCGCATTCCCCCGGACGCTGACAGCCGACCGTCGCATCGCAGCCACGGCAGCCGCCTTCGGCGAGGTCGGCACCGGTGAGTACCTGGACTACCGCGGCGCCACAGTGGTGGCGGCCACCCGCGGTGTCGGTCAGGCCGGGTGGGGCATCGTCGCCAAGCTCGATCGAGAGGAGGCGCTGGCGCCCCTCGGCTCCTATGCGCGCACCGCCTCCGGGCTGTCGGCGTTGGCCCTGCTCGCCGCCACTGCCGCCGGCGCGGCCCTGTTGTTCCGCTCGCGCAGCCGCGCGCTCAACGAGGAGCTGGCGCGCCAGCGCGCCGCCCTTGCGCTCCAGCGCGTCGAGGAGCGCAACGCAACCGTGCGACGGGAGCTCGAAGCGCAGCTCGTGCAGGCGCAGAAGATGGAGGCGGTCGGTCGCCTGGCAGGTGGCATCGCGCACGACTTCAACAACCTGCTGACGCTGGTGCTCGTGGCCGCCGACGACTTGGTGACGGGCATCGACTCGGCAAGCCCGCTCCACCAGGACGCCGTGGACCTCAAGCAGGCAGCGCAGCGCGCCACCGAGCTCACCAGGCAACTGCTCACCTTCAGCAGGAAGAACGTGCATCGGCGTGAGGTGCTCGATGTCAACCAAGCGTTGCGCGGTGTCTTGCCGCTGCTCCAGCGTGCCGTTCGCGAGGACATCATCCTGGCGCTCGACCTGGCGGAGGTCGCCGCCTGGTGCAGCACCGATCGAGCGCAGCTCGATCAGGCGCTGCTCAACCTGGTCGTGAACGCGCGGGACGCCATGCCGAACGGCGGTCGCCTGGAGCTGTCGACGAGGGTACAGCGCAGCGCCGAAGCGCCATCCGGCGTGGGCCTGTCGTGCGATCGCCACGTCGTGCTGCGCGTCCGCGACACTGGCGAGGGCATCGCGCCCGAGGCGCTCGACAAGATCTTCGATCCGTTCTTCACCACCAAGCCGCAAGGGAAGGGCACCGGCCTCGGGCTCGCCATGGTCTACAGCTTCATGACCCAGAGCGGCGGCGCGGTCCACGTCGATAGCCAAATCGGCAAGGGCACGACCTTCGCGCTGTTCTTCCCCGAAGCCGACGTTCGCGCGGCACCGAGCGACGCGCCGCGCGAGCAGCAGCAGGTGCCCAAGGGCGGCGAGACCATCCTGGTGGTGGATGACGCGGCCGAGGTGCGGACGGTGGCGGCGCGCGTGTTGCGGGGGGCGGGTTTCGTCGTGCTCGAGGCCGCCAGCGGCGCCGAGGCGCTGGCGCTCTATCGCCAGCACGGGACGCAGATCGCTGCGGTCCTGACCGACGTGGTGATGCCCGAGATGGGCGGTCGCGACCTGCGCGAGGCGCTGCGTGCGCAGAGTCCCGAGCTGCCGGT
The DNA here is from genome assembly GCA_016177705.1 of Deltaproteobacteria bacterium. Lineage (GTDB taxonomy): Bacteria > Myxococcota > UBA727 > UBA727 > VGSZ01 > JACOUT01. The sequence continues at coordinate 477,160 of JACOUT010000002.1, read as the reverse complement.
GGTGTTCATGTCCGGCTATGCCGATGACACCGCGCTGCGCGCCGACATCGACGCGACCCGCGAGCGCTTTGTGGCCAAGCCGTTCGCGGCGAGGGACCTGGTCGAGTCGATGCGGCGCGCCATCGACGAGCAGGCGCGCGCGCCGCGCGCCTGACGCCGCCGCTACGGTGTCGGCGCGGGCTCGAGCAGCGGCGGCGGCGCGTCGCTCGGGTCAGCGGGCACGTCGGGGGGGCTCGGCAGTGGCGGGCGCGGCGGCGGTCCTGTGCCGATGCGCTGGCGCACTTCGCGTGCGTGCGCCGCCAGCGCCTGCGCGTACAGGTTCGACCAGCGGCGCTCCTCGGACGCCGCCACGAAGTACTGCGACGAGCTCTGTGCGATGTTGAGCGCGAGCCCGCCGACGAGCGCGCCGATGGCGACGTACATGACGGTCGGATCCTGACTGATGAACAAGAAGATGAAGGCCACGGCCGAGGTGACGTCGAGCACGGTGCCGCCGACGCCGAGGCCGGTGACCACCGCGTACTCGAAGCCATCGTCGATGTTGCCCGTGACCGGCTCGCTCTTCACCACGGTGCCGTCGGGCAAGGTGGAGGTGAGCGCGATGGTCATCTCCTTCCAGGTGCCGATCTGGATGGCGGAAGGCCCCGCCAGGTCCATGCTGGTGATGGTGCGCGCGGCCGGTGCGTCGTCGGGGGTGGACAAGAGCGTGTTGAGCGAGGTGGCGGTGTAGTTCTGCACCTCGCGCTGCCAGCCGCGACCGGGCGAGACCGGTAGGCCGGGCTCGCGCAGCGCCGTACTGTCGCCATCGAAGCGCACGCCGGCGAGCGGCGCGCCGTCGGCGACCAGCGGCGGATCCGGCCGGGTCGGTTTGATTACCGTCGAACAGCCCGTGGCGAACGCGAGCGCAAGCGCCACGGCGACGAAGCCAACCGGTTCGGTTCGCGGCCTGGTCCACATGCAAGGCACCATAGCAGCGGGGCGGGTCAGCCGGGAAAGCCGTCCTCGCGCGTCAGCCCGTGACGCTGCGCGCGGCGATAGAAGGTGGCGCGGCCGATGCCGAGCCGGCGCGCCGCCTCGGAGACGTTGCCTGCGGTCTCGCGCAGCGCGGCGATCATCAGCTCCCGCTCCATCTCGTGCAGCGGCCGCACCGCTTGCTTCTCCTCGTCCGACAGGCCGTCGCCGTCGGCGCGCTGCAGGTCGGTGGCGGTGACCTCGGGCGGCAGGTCACCGAGCTTGATGATGCCGCCCGTGGCGGTCAGCGCCATGCGCTCGACGGTGTTGAACAGCTCCCGCACGTTGCCCGGCCACTCGTAGCGCAACAGCGCCTCCATCACCTCGTCCGAGATGGTCGGCGGCGGCTGGTTTTCGCGCGCGGCGAAGCGGGCGAGCGCATATCTGGCGAGCGCCGCGATGTCGTCCTGGCGATCGCGAAGCGGCGGCACCGTGATGGAGAAGACATTGAGCCGGTAGAAGAGATCGGCGCGAAAGGTGCCGCGCGACACCTCGCTCGGCAGGTGCCGCACCGTCGAGGCCACCACGCGCACGTCGCCGCCGTTGGCGCCACGACGATCCTGGAGCTGCGCGTCGTGAAGCTGCCGATCGAGCCGCGCTTGCAGGTCGGCGTCCAGCTCGCCCACCTCGTCGAGGAACAGCGTGCCGCCGCGCGCGTCTTCGAGGCGCCCACCGTGCTGACCGTCGCCGAAGAGCTGTGTCTGCAAGAGCTCGGGCGGCTTGAGCGCGCAGTTGAGCGTGACGAAGGGACCGTCGCGCCGCCGCGATCGCGCGTGGATGCGCTGCGCCACCAGCTCCTTACCGGTGCCCGGCTCGCCGTAGACGAGCACCGGCACACGGGAGGCGGCCACGCGCTCGACCAGCGAGATGACCTCGCTCATCGCCTGCGAGCCGCAGATCAGGTGTGGGCCGCCGTCGCCGCGGATCATGGCGGCGCGCAAGCCGTCGCTCTCCAGGCGCAGGCGCGTCTGTTCGGCAGCGTTTCTCACCACGATGGCCAGGCGCTGCAGGTCGAGCGGCTTGGTCAGGTAGTCGAAGGCGCCGCGCCGCATGGCGTCGACGATGTTGTCGACGCCGGTGGCGGCGGTCATCATCACCACCGCCAGCTCCTTGTGGTCGCGCGCCAGCCGATCGAGCAGCGACATGCCGTCGAGGTTCGGCATGGTGATGTCGAGCAGCACGACATCGAAGGGCGCTTGCAGCGCGCGCTCGACCTCACGCCCGTCGAGCACCACCTCCACCGCGTGCCCGTGGTGCTCCAAGTACTTCGAGACCAGGCCACAGATGGCCTCGTCGTCGTCCACGAGCAGCACCCGCGCCGCCAGCGCATGCTTCTGAATCGCCACCATGAGACACCTTCGGGCGCCGCCTCACCCTGGGCCCGTCCCAGGTTGATACAGCGCGGTCTGGCGTGTCTTAGCCGGATCTCAGCCGCGGCCGCAAGCGACGCTCTGCGGATCAGCCCTGAAGCGAGGCATCGAGCCGCGTCCGGTCGCCGCTCGCAACCAGCACGATCTCGTCCACAGCGTCGAAGGTCCCCTGCAACTCGTAGGCCGCGATGCCGCTCGATCCGGGCCCGATCGGCAGGCGAGGCAGCCGAAACAGGTGGTCGCCGGGCCGCGCCACGCCCGGCTCGGCGCCAAAGGCCGCCCGATAGCCCGCGGCGCGGGCGGCGAGCACTGCGCGGTCGTCGACGTAGGGCGAGCGGCCAAAGGGATAGCTCACCACGTCGGCGAAGGAGGCGCCGCAGAGCTGGCGCAGCAGCTCACGCGGCCGCACCAGCTCGTCTTGCAGCCCGCTCGCCGTCGCGTTGGCGAGCGCGAGATGGCGCTCGCCGTGGGCCCCGAAGGTCAAGAGCGGCTCACGGCACAGGGCAAGCAACTCGTGGCGACCGAGCATCCGGTCGAGTGGCGCGCAGGGTGGCTGTCCGCCCGTGCGCTCGAACAGCTCCGCCAGACGCCGCTCGAGGCGCTCTTCGTCGAGCGCCGCCAGCGAGAGCAGCAGGCGTCGCGTTGCCGCGCGGCGCTTGGCGACAGTCTCGGTTCGGAGCACTCGGTCAATCCACGAGACCGCGAGCGGACGCGGCGCCTGTTGCTCCACGGCGCAGCGCACCGCTTCGTCCCAGAGCGTGGAGTGAAACACCCCTGGCGCGCCGGGGTCGAGGAAGCCGCTGGTGACGAAGATGGTGGCGGGCACGCCGAGGCGGCGCAGCACCGGCAGCGCCAGCTCGGCGGTGGCCGCGAAGCTCTCGTCGAAGGTCAAGACGGCCAGGCCGCGCTCGAGGCGCTCGCCGCGCTCGAGCACGGCCACGGCCTCGGCAAGGTGGACGAAGTCGAGCGTGCCCTGCGCCTCGGCCAGCTCGCGCTCGAGGGCCTGGGGCGTGAGCGCGCCGCGGCCCCAACTGGGGTGGCGGCGGCCCCAGGCGGTGTCAGGCAAGAGGCGGCGCGCCCGCAAGACGGCGATGCCGGCGCCGCGCGACGCCACGGACAGCGCATGGAGCGCGCGCCGCGTCAGCGGTACGCGACCGACCTGGCGCAGCGCGCCCCGCAGGACGGCGCGGCTCGCGGACCTAAGCATGGGACGCGTCGGCGACGGCGCGGCGCACCAGCACGGGCACCATCTCGCGCCGCCACGCCGGGTCGTCGGCGATGTTGGTCATGGGGTGGCAGCGCGCGTACGCCAGGCGGCCGAGCTCGGTCACGGTGGCCTCGTCGAGCGGCTTGCCGACGAGCGCGTCCACCGGCACCCGGTTCGGCCGCGCTTGCAGCGCGCTCACCACCAGGCGCGCGCCTTTCACCGTTCCGGGCGCCGCACCTTCGAGGTCGAGCCGCACCGCCACCGACAACAGCGGGAAGTCGATGCTCTTTCGGTGGCGCAGCTTGGCGTAGCCCTCGCGGCGCGCCGGTGAGCCCTTGGGCACGAGCACCGACGTCAACAGCTCGCCGTGTTGGAGCACCGTGTTGCGGACACCGTCGGGCACGTAGAAGGCATCGAGCAGGACGCGCCGGCTGCCGCTCGACGAGCGCAGCTCCACCTCGGCGTCGAGCGCCAGCAGCATGGTCGCCGTGTCGTTCGACGCCGCGGCCACGCACTTCTTGCCGTCGGCCACCACGTGGCAGGCCGTGCCGTCCTTCTTCAGGCAGTAGCCGAGCGCTTCGCGCCAGAAGTGGCTTTGGTTGAAGTAGAGGCAGCGCGTGTCGAGGCACAGGTTGCCGCCGAGCGTGCCCATGCGGCGAAGCTGGGGCCCGGCGACCTCGGCGGCCGCCCGCGCCAGGCCCGGCGCGAAGCGCGCCACCAGCGGGTCGTGCTCGAGGTCGAGCAGCGTGGTGAGCGCGCCGATCTCGAGCGCGTCGCCCGCGTCCTTGACGCCGCGCAGGCCGGCGACGGCGCCGATGCTCACCACCACCTCGGGCTGGTAGAGGCCGTGCTTGAGGTTGGGCAGCAGGTCGGTACCGCCCGCCAGCACCTTGGACCTGCCTCCGTGAGCGGCCAAGAGCGCGAGCGCCTCGTCGACCGTCGCCGGCCGCTCGACGCGGAAGGGGTCGAGGCGAAGCATGGCCGTGCTCTAGCAGGGCCGGACCGATCGGCCAACGCTGTGGCAGCGCCGGTAGGCGCCGCCGGATCCGCGTGTCACATTCGTCGCGGCCGCCATCTGCCCCTCAAAGGAGGTTGCCATGCAACTGTTCATGGAAGCGGGTTTCGCGAGCTGGCTGTCGGCGGCGCTGTTCTTGGTGGGCATCGGCCTGGTGGCGTTCAAGAAGCTGCCGGCCACACCGTGGGCCGTCGCCATCCTGGCGTCGGGCGTGCTCGGCCACGGCATGGGGATGCGGCTCGTCAGCCGCGCGGCGGAGGGCGCGCCGAGCCTGCCGGAGAAGGTGATGTTCCTGTCTCTCGGCTCGAGCGAGGCGGCGGCCAACGGCGTCATTGCCGGCGGGCTCGCGCTCATCCTGCTGGTGGTGGGCGCGCTGGCCGCGCGCCTGCGCGTGCCGCCGGCCTGATCAGGGCGATGGGGAGCGCGCGAGGAAGCGCGCGCGCTCCTCGGCGTCCGCGATCTCGTCCGCCAGACGGCGGTACAGCTCGCGCACGCTGCTCGAGCGCCCGGCGGCCTGCTTGACCAACACCTTGGCGATGGGGCCGAGGAACTCGGCCAGGTGATGGCGCGCCGCCTCGAGCGTCGCTTGATCGAAGGGGCCGAGCGCCGACGGCATCTGACTCGTGCTGGCGGTCGCCGCGTCGGGCCGCGTCTCCTCGTCGGCGTCGTAGACCGGCGCGCCCGCCACCCGCTCGCGGAAGCGCCGCCGCTCGCGCTCGTCGGGGATGGCGGTGGCGAGCGCCTCGGCCAGCTCGCTCAAGCTGCGCGCGCGCTGCGCGGTGCGCCGCACCAAAACGCGCGCGATCGGTCCGAGCGCCTCGACGAGCGCGCGCTCGGCGCGGCCGAGCACCGCCTCGTCGAAGGTCGGCGCCGGGCTGACCGGCGCCTTGCCGACGCGCGAGTCGAGCGGGCCCGGGCCGAGCTCGCGCTCGACCAGGCCGAGCGCGAGCAGGGCCTCGAGGAACTCCTCGGCGCTTTGGAAGCGGTGCGCGGGGCCCTTGGCGAGCGCCCGCTCGAGCACCGGGTCGAGCTCGCGCGGCACCGACGGCCTGACCGTCGACGGGCGCGGCGGCGGCTGGTGCAGCACCTTCTCGCGCAAGGCCTGCTCGCCGCCGCCGTGAAACGGCCGGCTGCCGGTCAGAAGCTCGAACAGCACCACGCCGGCCGAGTACAGATCGGCGCGGCGATCGACGTCGAGGCTGCCGAACTGCTCGGGCGCCATGTAGCCGGGCGTGCCAACGGCGGCGCGCTCGTTGCCCTTGCCGTCCACGCTCTCGAGGCGCGCGATGCCGAAGTCGGTCACCTTCACCTGTCCGTCGGCAAGGAGCAGCACGTTGGCCGGCTTGACGTCCCGATGCACCACGCCCTGCTCGTGGGCGTGCCCGAGCGCCAGCAGCACCTGCTCGATGATGGCCGCGGCGTTGCCGGGGCTGAGGGCGCCGCGCGAGCGCACCAGCTCACGCAACGACGAGCCGTCGACGTGCTCCATCACGATATAGGGCAGGCCATCCGCCTCGCCGTAGTCGAACACGGTGACGATGTTCGGGTGCACGCAGCGACCGGCCGCGCGCACCTCGCGGCGGAAGCGCTGCTCCCATTCGGCGCCGTGCGAACCGGTGAGCAGCTGCCGATGGATGGTCTTGATCGCGACAGGGCGGTCGATGGTGGTGTCGTGGCCGAGGTACACCGTGCCCATGGCGCCGCGACCGAGCTCGCCGTCGATGCGGTAGCGGCCGATCACGGCCGGTCGCAGCGGCTCGTCGCTCTCGTCCTGCTCGTCCATGTCATTCGTCCAGCATCGCCATCGCCTTCTCCAGGCTCACGCGCATGCGATGGAAGGAGCGAGACAGGGACGCGACCTCGTCGCCGCCCTGCAACACGTAGTCGGCCACGTCGTCCTTGCCCATGCTGACGTCGGTGGCGATGTTGGCCATGCGCACCACCGGCTGAATGACCGTGAAGTGCAGCAGCACGTTGAGCAGCACCAGCAACAACGCGAACACGCCGGCGAGCAGCAGCACGAAGGTGGTGAGCGCATCACGCGCGCGCGCCATCGGCACCGACAGGGGCACCGTCACCACCTGTGCCGCCACTACCTCGCCGAGCTGCCAACCGAAGCCGTTGGCGGTGCCGTAGAGCGCGAGCATCGGCTTGGGGGCTTGCTCGGGCGTGCTGTGGCAGCTCAAGCAGCCCGAGTCGTCGACGGTGAGCGGCTTGGCCAGGTGCATCATCTGGCCGGTGGGCGTGTCGCGCACCACCACCAGCTCGCGCCGGTCGGGGTGGTTCCGGAACTCGTTCACCAGGTCGGCCTCCCAGTCGCTCGCGCGGTTCGTCGGGTTGCGCGGGTTGAGCGCCGCCTCCTTGTAGGTGTAGTCGGGGTACTTGGCGCGCAGCGACAGGAAGATCTGGCTGGCGGCGTAGGCCGACACGGTCTCGGGTAGGAACTTCTCGGTCATCTGCTCGGCCAGCAGCGGCTTGATGTGTTGCGCGGTGTAGGCGCGCGCGGACAGCGCGCTCTCGACCATGATGCGTGCTTCCTGCAGGACCTCCTCGCGCGCGTTGTCTTTGAGCACGCGGTTCGACAGCCAGGCCGCGAGCGCGAGCCCGACGGCGAAGGTGAACAGCAGCGCGGCGTTGAACTTCATGCGCAGCCCGAGCCGAAACGCGCCGCGCTGCGCGCGCACCGGCGTCCCGGCTGCCGCCTCCGGCGGCCGCGACCCACCGGGTGCGCTGAATTCGCCGGTGGCGCGGTGGAGCACGGCGGTGTCCGCGTCATGGCCGGCGCCGGCGGAGGCCGACGCTGAGGTGCTCTCGCGCGCCTCGATCAGGCTCAGGTCGGCGGTGGCAAAGCGCGACGGGCGCTCCGGCGCCGCCGGCTGCCGCGGGTCGTCCTTGGGATCCTGCCTCGTCGCCACTTCCCGGAGCCTACCGTCGATCCCTACCGACCTCACGAACCGGGGCGGCGCCTGCGATCACGCAAGCCCGCGAAGCCGCGGCAAGGTACCCGGCTCGCCAACAAGGGCCTCGCCGACGCCGAATTGGGGGACTAGCCTCGCGCCCAGAACCCCGGGACCACCATGAGCACGAACGCGAACGACACCCTGGCCCACTTCATCGGCGGCAAGCTGGTCCCCTCGACCAGCAAGCGCACGGGCGACGTCTTCAACCCGGCCACGGGCGACGTGCAGCGCAAGGTCGCGCTCGGCTCGGTCGAGGAGGTGGACGCGGCCGTGGCCGCCGCCAAGAAGGCCGCGGTCGACTGGAGGAACGCCTCGCTGGCGACGCGCACGCGCATCCTGTTCGCGTTCCGTGAGCTGGCGAACCGCAGGAAGGACGACATCGCGCGCTTGCTCACGCTCGAGCACGGCAAGGTGCTGTCGGACGCGCAGGGCGAGGTGCAGCGCGGCCTCGAGGTCATCGAGTTCGCCTGCGGGCTCTCGCAGCTCCTGAAGGGCGAGCTGTCCGAGAACGTCTCCACCGACGTCGACTCGTATTCGATGCGCCAGCCGGTCGGCGTCGTTGCCGGCATCACGCCGTTCAACTTCCCGGCCATGGTGCCGATGTGGATGTACCCGCTCGCCATCGCGTGCGGCAACACCTTCGTGCTCAAGCCCTCCGAGCGCGACCCGTCGGTGACCAACCTGTGCGCCGAGCTGTTCAAGGAGGCAGGGCTGCCCGACGGCGTGCTCAACGTGGTGCACGGCGACAAGGTGGCGGTGGATCGCCTGCTCGAGCACCCCGACGTCGCCGCGCTGTCGTTCGTCGGCTCGACGCCGATCGCGCGCTACATCTACGAGACAGGCGCCAAGCACGGCAAGCGCGTGCAGGCGCTCGGCGGCGCCAAGAACCACATGGTGGTGCTGCCCGACGCCGACATGGACCTCGCCGCCGACGCCGCCGTGGGCGCGGGCTTCGGTTCGGCCGGCGAGCGCTGCATGGCCATCTCGGTCTTGGTGTGCGTCGGCAGCGCGGCCGACAAGCTGTTGCCGCGCATCAAGGAGCGCATGGCGGTGCTCAAGGTCGGCAACGGCCTCGATCCGGCGTCGCAGATGGGCCCGCTCATCACCAAGCAGCACCGCGATCGCGTGGCCGGCTTCGTCGACGCCGGCGAGAAGGACGGCGCCAAGGTGGTGGTCGACGGCCGCGCGCTCAAGGTGCCGGGCCACGAGCGCGGCTTCTTCCTCGGGCCCTGCCTGCTCGACGACGTGCAGCCGGGCATGAGCGTGTACCGCGAGGAGATCTTCGGGCCGGTGCTCTCGACCGTGCGCGTCAAGAGCTACGACGAGGCGATGGCGCTGATCCAGAGTCACGCCTACGGCAACGGCACGGCGATCTTCACCAACGACGGCGGCGCCGCGCGCAAGTTCCAGCACGACGTGCCGGTGGGCATGGTGGGCGTCAACGTGCCCATCCCGGTGCCGATGGCCTACTACTCCTTCGGCGGCTGGAAGCACTCGCTGTTCGGCGACCTGCACATCTACGGCCCCGACGGCGTCAAGTTCTACACGCGAAACAAGGTGGTGATCGGGCGCTGGCCCGATCCGCGCTTCCGCGGTGTCGACCTCGGCTTCCCGCAGAACAAGTAGGCGCACGTCAGCGTGGCAGGTCGATCGCCGCGCTCGTTGCGGCGGCGCGAGCTTCGGCCGCGAGCTGCGCCTGGCCGGCCTCCTCGAGGGCGGCCAGGGCTCGTAGGAGCACCTGCCGCGCCTCGGCATCGAGCGTCGGCGCGCCGAGCGCCAGCCGCGCCGCCGCGCGGGCCACGGGAGCGCGCGGGTAGGGACCGTCGAGCAGCGCCGTCGCGGCACGCCAGAGGGCAGCCTCATCGCCGCGGGCGCGCGTCACGTCGAGCAACAGCAAGCGCGCGCCGAGATCGTCGGGCCGCGCCCGCAGGCGCTCGCCGAGCGCGCGCTCGGCTTCATCGAGCTCGCCCTGCGCGATGCGCGCCCGCCACAGCGCGTCTTCGAGCGCGCCGTTGCCGGGGACGCGCTCGAGCCCCGCGCGCGCGGCCAGGGCGCCTTCTGCCGGGCGCCCGGCGGCGGTGAGCGCGTCCGACCGCGCCACCCACAGGCGCGCGATGCGTACGTCCCGCGACAGCGCCGCGTCGATGCGGTCGAGCTGCTCTTGCACGCCGTGGTGCCAGGGCAAGAGCGACGCGAGCAGCACGGCGCTGAAGTGATCGGCGCCGGCCTCGGTGAGCGCCGCCATGCCGACGGCGACCGCTTGGGCGTGCGGCGGGATCGGTTGCGTGGAGGCGAGCGAGCGCGCGTCCGCCAACTCGGCCAACGCCAGCGCCGCGCGGCCCGCACGCGTCGAGCGGTCGGCCAGGCGCCGCACCTCGGCGAGCGCCGCCTGGTGGCTCGAGCCCGCGCGCGCGGCCTCGCCGGTGACGACGAGCAGCGCCCAGGGCCACGCCGCGGCGGGCTCGGCCTCGGTCACCTCGGCGAGCGCCGTGGCCGCCGTGGCGTCGTCGCCCGCCAGCATGGCGTCGGCGGCGGCGCGAAAGCGCGCACGCACGCGCGCGTCATCGGAGACCACCGGCGCGCTCGCGAGCGCCGGCGGCAGGTCAGCCGCGACCACGTCCTCCACGCGCGTCACGCTCGAGAAGAACGCGGCCGTGAGCGCGGCGCCGACGCCGAGCGTGATCCACGGCGCCGCCCGCTCGCGCGCCGAGGGGCGGGCGTGCACCAGCGGCGCCAGCGCGTCGACGAGCACGGCGGCGTTCGCGGGGCGCATCGCCCTGTCGGTGGCGACACAGCGCGCGAGCAGCTCGAGCAGCGCGCGCGGCAGCGCGGGCAGGGTGCGCACGCGCGCCAGCGGGTCGCCGTGCAGCTCGGGCACGAGCGCGCCGTCGTCGTCGAAGGGCGCGCTGCCGGTGAGCAGCTCGATCAGCGTGACGCCGAACGCGTACACGTCGGCGCACGCTTCGACCGCGCCCTCGACGCGCTGTTCGGGCGCCAGGTAGCGGGGCGTGCCGTAGCCGGCCGCGTCGGCGCCGGCGCGTGTGGCGATGCCGAAGTCGAGCACCTTGACGCGACCGCCGGCGTCCAGCGCAAGGTTGTCGGGCTTGACGTCGCGGTGGATCAGTCCGCGCGCGTGCACCGCTGCGAGGCCCTCGGCGACGTCGAGCGCGAGCGGCAGCGCCTGCGCCGGCGGCAGCGGGCCGTCGCGCAGGCGCGCGCGCAGCGTGGCGCCCGGCACCAGCTCGAGCGCGATGTAGCCAAGGCGCCCGGTAGGGCCGTCGGCCTCGCCCACCTGATAGATGGTGGCGACGCGCGCGTGGTGCACTGCGGCCGCGGCGCGCGCCTCGTCGAGCAGCGCCAGCTCGTTGCTCGAGCGGCGCAGCACCTTGAGCGCCACCGTGCGCTGCAACTGCGTGTCGGTGGCGCGCCAGACCTCGCCCATGCCGCCGCGCCCGAGCAGCTCCTCGACGACGAACGGCCCGACGCGGCTGCCGGGTGCGAGCAGCGGGCGCTCACGTCGAGGCGGGGCCGCGAGGCGCGCGAGCAGCGCGGCGAAGGCCGGGTCGTCGTTGGCGGTCGTCCCCTCGTCCTCGTCCGGCTCGGGTTCGGCGGCCGTCCCCCTGGGCTGCTCGTCGACGCTCACGGCAACAGCCCTTCGGCGGCGGCCAGCTCCTTGATGCGCTCCTTGATCCGCTCGAAGCGCTTGCGCAGCGCGGCGGGCCGGCGCTTTCTCGTCGCGTCGTCCTCGTCGCCGTCCTCGAGCGCGGCCGCGATGTCGGACCACGACAGGCCGCGGTCGACGCGCAACACCAACAGCTCGCGCTCCTCCTCGGTGAGGCGCGCGCGCAAGGCATGCAGGCGGTCTTTCACCTCGGTGCGCCGCCAGCGCGTGGTCGCGCTGCGCAGCTCCGCCGCCATGCGGTCCACCGCGCCCGCCTGCGACAGCGGCACGTCGCGCGCGGCGCGCGCGCGCTCGCGCACCACGCGGATGGCGGCGCGCCGCGCCACCACGTAGAGCCAGGTGCGCAGGCTCGCCTCGCCACGAAAGGCGGGCAGCCCGCGCCAGAGGTCCTCGGCGAAGAGCGCGAAGGCGTCGGCGGTGCGGTCGGCGTCGAGCAGGCGCGCGGCGAGGAAACCCCCCACCTCGTCGCCGAAGCGCTCGATCGCGAGCTCGAACGCCTCGTCGTGCTTGCCTTGGTCGCGAAGCGCCACGACACGCGCAGCGGCCTCGTCGCTCGCTGCCGCGGCCTGGTTCACCCGGGCCCGGCCGGGAGCCCGAAGATGAGCCCCTTGCCGCGCAGGAAGGTCGCCAGCTCCGCCTCCGTGCCCTTGGACATCGCGCGCCCATTCACCGTGTGGCAGGCGAACGAGACGTCGACGATGCGCGGGCCGATAGTGGTCTGGAACAGGAACGCATGCGTGGGCGCGCAGCCCCTGCCGCCGCGCGAGCCCTTGGCGCTGTTGGCGAGCGCGATCATGCGGTTGCGATCGATGTCGCCAAGCTCCCACCGTCGCCCCACCATGGGACAGAAGGTGCGGCCGTCGTCGGCGAGCAGGGCGCTGCAGGTGCGCGCGTCGCCGGGCGGCAGGCCGACGTTCAGCTCGAACACGGTGCCGCTCTGCACGGTCGCGCGCTCGATGGGCAGCTCGTGCACGGCGCTCTTGCCGACGGCGCCCCACACCAGGAGGGAAAGAACGAGCAGCTTCATGGACTACTCCGCGGCCGTGGGTGTGGCGACGTTCTTGGCGCGCAGGCCCGCGAGCACGCGCGCCGGGCTGAGCGGCAGCTCGAAGAAACGCACGCCGACGGCGTCGTACACGGCGTTGACGACGGCGGGGATGGTCGAGTGCAGCGGCCCCTCGCCCGCCTCCTTGGCGCCGTAGGGGCCGTTGCCGTCGGGGCGCTCGACGATGTGCGCCTCGACGGCCGGACCGTCGAGCGACGTGGGGATGCGGTAGTCGAGCAGGCTCGGGCCGACCAGCATGCCGCCGCGCCGCGCGGCCGAGGCCGCGGGCACACCAACAGCGTCGGCGCCGTACAGCATGTTCTCGAGGAAGACCTCGGCAGCACCCATGGAGGTCGAGCCCTCGATCTGCCCCTCGACCAACACCGGCGCGATAGCGGTGCCGCAGTCGTGCGCCACCCAGACCTTGACGATGTCGATGACGCCCGTCTCGGTGTCGACCTCGACCTCGGCGATGTGCGCGGTCGACGAGTAGGCAGGCGAGGCGCCGATGGTGCCGCCGCGGTAGTCGCCGCCACGCGGGTGCGTGCGGTAGCCGCCGGTCGAGCCGAGCGTGCCGAAGCGCGCCTCGGCGAGCTTGAAGGCCTCGGCGGTGCTGATGCTCTTCTCCGTGTTCTCGCGCGCCCAGGCCTTGCCGAGCCCGAGCAGCACGTCGTCCCGTGCGCAGCCCCAGGCGTGCGCCACGGCCTCCTGCACCTGCTCGCGCAGGCGCCGGCAGGCCTCGAGCGCAGCGTGGCCCATCATCAGCGTGACCCGCGACGAGTAGGCGCCGAGATCGACGGGCGTCAGGTCGGTGTCCGAGGAGACCACGCGCACGTGCTCGGGCAGCACGCCGAGCTCCTCGCAGGCGATGGTCATGAGCACGGTGTCGCTGCCCTGGCCGATGTCGGAGGCACCCGAGAACAGCGTCACGCGCCCGGAGCGGTCGAGCTTCACCTGCACGCCCGACTGCGGCATCTCGTTTGGGTAGATCGGGTAGTTGGTGCCTGAGATGTACATCGAGGATGCGACACCGAGGCCCCGGCGCTTGGTTCCCCGCCCGGCCGGGAGGGCACCAAGCTTGCCGCGCCGCTCACGCCACCCGCTCGCCCGCTCGACGGCGTCGAGGCACTGCAACAGTCCCGAGCTGCCGAGGCGCTGGCCGTTCACCAGCGTGACGTGCTCGCCCGCGAAGTTCAGCCGTCGCAGCTCGATGGGGTCGAGGCCGAGCTTCTCGGCCAGCATGTCGAGGTGACACTCGAAGGCGAAGCGCGGCTGCACGCTGCCGTGGCCGCGCTTGGGGCCACAGGCGGGCTTGTTGGTGTAGTAGCGCGTGGCGTCGAAGGCGTAGCTCTCCATCGCCACTGGGCCGGTCAGGATCTGCCCGGCGTAGTACGCGGTGATCATGCCGAAGCTGGCGTAGGCGCCGCCGTCGAGGTCGATGACGCTCTTGACCGCCTTGAGCTTGCCCTGCTTGTCGGCCGCGGTGGTGAAGCGCATGCGCATCGGGTGACGGCCGCGGTGCGCGAGGAACACCTCCTCGCGCGTGTACAGGCACTTGACCGGCCGCCCCGTGATCATCGCCAGCTTGGCGACGGCGAACTCGAGCGTGAACGGCTCGCTCTTGCCGCCGAAGGCGCCGCCGACGGGCGGCTGGATGACGCGCACGCGCGCCTCGGGGATGCCGAGCACGTGCGCCAGGTCGCGGTGCAGGTAGTGCGGCACCTGCGTCGCCGAGATGACCGTGACGAGGCCGGCGCCGCCGGGTGCGCCCTCGACCAGGCCAATCGCGCAGTGCGGCTCGATGGGCGCGTGGGTGGTGCCGACGTAGAAGAACGTGTCCTCGACGACGGCGCCCTCCGTCCGGCAGGCCGCGATGTTGTCGTCGACCGGGCCGAAGGAGAGCGCGACGTTCTTGGTGACGTTGCCCTTCTTGGCGAGCTCGTTGACCTTGCTCTCGGGCGTGTCGCCGGTGCGCTTGGCGGTGTCGAGGTCGAGCACGGGCACCAGGTCCTGGTACTCGACCTTGATGGCGCGCACCGCGGCGTTGGCGGTCTCCTCGTCGATGGCGGCCACCGCGGCGATCGCGTCGCCCACGTAGCGCACCTTGTCGACGGCGAGCGCGGTCTCGTCCTGGGTCCACGGGATGATGCCGTACCTGGTCGGCAGGTCCGCGCCGGTGATGATGGCGTGCACGCCGGGCAGGGCGAGCGCGGCGGCGACGTCGATGCGCACGATGCGCGCGTGCGGCCGTGTGCTGCGCTTGAGCTTGCAGTGCAGCATGCCCGGGAAGCTGTAGTCGTCGGCGAAGCGGGTGCGCCCGAGCGCCTTCTCGGCGCCGTCGATCTTGCGCCCGCGCGCGCCGATGCCGTGCTCGCTCTGCTGCCGGCGCAGCGAGGCGTCGACGATGGTGGAGCCGTGCGGGAAGAACGGCGCCTTGTCGGTGCCCTTGCCGTCGCTCACTTGGCGGGCTCCGGGCGCGTGGCGGCGAGCAGCGTCGCCTCGAGGATCTTGCTGTAGCCAGTGCAGCGGCACAGGTTGCCCGAGAGCGCGCGCTGGATCTCGGGCAGCGTCGGGTGCGGCTTGTCCTCGAGGAGCGCCTTGGCCGAGAGCATCATGCCGCTCTGGCAGAAGCCGCACTGCAGCGCACCGCACCGGTCGAAGGCGTCCTGCACCGGGTCGAGCTTGCCCTGCTGCGCCAGGCCCTCGATGGTGGTGACCTCCTTGCCCTCGGCGTCGACCGCCAGCGTCAGGCAGGAGAGCACCGGCGCGCGCCGCTCGCCCGGCGCGGCCAGCAAAACCGTACAGGCGCCGCAGTCGCCCTTGTCGCAGCCCTGCTTCGAGCCCGTCAGGCCGAGCTGGTAGCGCAGCACCTCGAGCAGGGTGTGGTGCTCGGCCACCGCCACCTCGTGCCGGTCGCCGTTGACCGTCAGGCGCAGCAGGCGGGTACGCCGCTTGGCGGTGGGGCCTTGGTCGGACACGGTCATCGACGTCGGGCTAGCAGTCGGGAGGGGGGGCGGAAAGGGCAGGGGGTCGGTGCCCGGTGTGATCGTCGTACTTCGGCCCGGCAGCCGGGCGCCGTCCGAAGGTCGCGACCACGGGGAAGTGATCCGACCGGCCGCGCTCCACCACGCGCACCTCGACCGGGACAAACGCCGCGCGCGCGTACATCACGTGGTCGAGGCGGTCGCTCAACTCGAGCACGGGGGTAGGCCAGCGCCAGGTACGCTGACCATTCGCGAGCGCGAGCGCGTCGGAGAAGCCGTGGGCGCCGAGGTGATCGAGCGCCTGCCCGCTGCTCTCGTTGAAGTCGCCGACGACGATCGTGGGTATCGACAGCAGTTGCGCCCGGAAGGCTGCGATCTCGCGCTTGCGCATCTCGGGCGTGACGAAGATGCCGATCACCATCGAGCCGTCGTCGTCGAACGGCGGCCGCAGATGCACGTTGAGCACCTGCACCGCCCCGAGCGGACCGTCGACGATCACGCGCTGCGCGGGGAACCACGTCACCTCGGCGAGAGTGTCCGCACGCGTGATCCGCGTGCGCGACAGGACCGCGAGGCCGCCCGGGCCCTCCGAGGTGATGAAGTGCATGTGCGGGTAGCGTGCGCCGTAGCGCGCCTCGATCGCGCGACGCCAAGCGGGCGTGACCTCCTGCAACGCGACGATGTCGCAGGCGCACACGTCGATGGCCGCCAGCGTGTCCTCGTCACCGCTCAGGCCGTAGTTGAGGTTGAAGCTCATGACGGTCAGCCGGCCCGCGCCCTCCGGTGGCGGCGGCACCGCAGCGCACCCGGCGATGGTTCCGATGGGCGCGAGCGCGACGACCGTGGCGCCCACGGCGACGACACGAAGCAGCCCGCGCGACGACGTCGACATGCGCGCTCGACATTGCGCCCACGCCACCGAATCCGTCAACGCCGCGCGAGCGCGGGGCTGCCCAGCCGAGGTGCTGCTCTCTCGGCGCATGGCGCACGGCTGATCATCGCGCACGATGATCGCCGTTCGAGCGGGCCGCGGGAGCGCAATCGACCTGCCGCGTGATCGTCCGCCGAATGACCGATGCATCGGACATCCGGCACTGTAGGCTGATGTCCTACCTGGCCCGATGGGCACCGAGGACACCATGCGTCTTGCTCCACTCGCTCTCCTTGCCGTGACCGCCGCTTGCGCCTTCCCCGACCAAACCGGCGGCGGCGGCAGCGGCGCGCTCTCCGAGGGTGACGAGCTCGGCACCGCGTACAGCGAGCGCGATCCGTACCTCGACGGCGACGGCTGCACGCTGACGCAGGGCTACTGGAAGAACCACTACGACGGTGCCGGCCAGGGCGGCGGCAACCGTGACCGAGCCTGGCCCATCGACGAGGACACCGACCTGTGCGGGCGCACCTGGCTCGCCACCCTCGACGTCGCGCCCCGAGGCGATGCCTTCTTCATCCTGGCGCACCAGTACATCGCCGCCTCGCTCAACGCTGCGGCCGGCGCCGCCTTGCCGCTCGACGTCAGCGCCGCGCTCGACGAGGCCGAGGGGTTGATGGCGGACTGTGCCATCGCCGACGGCGAGCGCGCGCGCGCTGTCGAGCTGGCCGGCCTGCTCGACGACTTCAACAACGGGATCATCGGCCCGGGCCACTGCGGCGAGGGTGAGGAGCCCGGCTGCGGGGGCGAGTTGTGCGAGCCCCCGACCGACGAGGAGCCCGACTGCACCACCGAGATCTGCAGCGGCACCGACGCCGGCGACGACACCAACGACGACGGCGGCGACACGAGCGGCGACGGCGGCCTACCGCCGTTCGGCTGAGCGTCGGCCAGCATCCCTTCCTCGTCGTCGACCGCGGGTAGCTCTCGGATACGCGCGCGAGCGCCGCTCGCCGACGGCGGGCAGCGACGCCAAGGGCGCCCAGGCGACGCGCGATCCGATCAGCAAGCGCGCGTACCGCGACGTCTGGTACGCCTACGCGCGCGCCAAGGCGGCGAAGAAGTAGCGAGCACCCGCCGCTGCCGGTTGGCTCAAGGGCACGACTCCGAGCCCGGCACCGGCGGCAGCGGCGTTTGCTCGAAGTCGAACGCCTCGAGCAGCGAGCCCGCGACGTCATCGCGGGCCGCGGGGTCGAGCGCGTGCAGCATGCCGACGGCGCCAGGATCGCCGAACAGCTCTTCGATCAGCCGCACCACGCTGGCCTGCTCGGTCACGCCGTGGAACACGCCGGGCTTCACCCACGGCGAGATCAGGATGGCGGGCAGGCGGAAGCCGAGGCCGTAGGGGCGGTCGGCGTCGCAGCCGTACAGCTCGGGTGGAGGGACGTGGTCGTAGAAGCCGCCAAAGTCGTCATAGGTGATGATGACGGCGCTGTTCTGCCAATACGGGCTGTTGATGATGAGGTTGGTGTAGTGCGTCGCCCAGCGCGAGGACGCACACATCGACAAGGGCGGGTGGCCGCTGTTGAGATCTTGGTCGACGAGCCACGAGACGTTCGGCAGGGTGCCGTCTTGCACGTCGCTCTCGAACTCGCCGTAGGTGACGACGTTGTCCCACGCCGGCGAGTTTCGGATCGGATCGATGGCGTCGAACATGCTCCACACGATGGAGCCGAGCGCGCCGAGGTCCACGCCGGTGCCGTAGAACTTCCACGTGGTGCCGGCGCGCAACACGTCGGGGGCGCTCGGGATGTCGAAGCACGGAAACACGGATTCCGTGGCGCAAGTGCCGTCAGAGAGCACGGTCACCCGCGTGCTCTGCGGGTTGTCGCAGCCCCAGATGAGCAGCGGCAGCAGGAAGTCGGGGTTGTCGATCGCCCAACCGGCTTGGCCGGCGAGCAGGAAGGTGTGGCCGGGGAAGCTCGGCCCCAGGTTGGAGCTGAAGAAGTGGTCGGCGAGCCCATAGCTCTCGGCGAGATCCCAGAAGCCCGGGATGTCCTCGCGCCAGTATTGGGCCCACGCAAGATGATCGCCACCTTGATTGGCGCTCGGCTCGACGAGCCAGCCGTCCATGGCGCCGCCGTTCCAGTGGGTCAGCGCGCAGTCGTGGCTGTGGCACAGGTCGCGCGGCAGGTTGTCCGGCGCGTGTGGCGCGTCGAACACGTCGGTGCCGTACTCGAAGTGCGACTGGGTCTCAGCACCCGGGAAGCCGGCGAACAGGTTGTCGAAGGTGTGGTTCTCGAGGACGATCACGACCAGGTGGTCGATGCGACCCGGCACCGCCACTCCCCCGTCGGTCCCCGCGTCCTCGACGCCTGCGTCGGCAGTGCCTGCGTCGTCCGTGCCCGCGTCCTCGACGCCCGCGTCCTCGACGCCCGCGTCCTCGACGCCAGCATCCATGACTCCCGCGTCGTCGTCACCGCCATCGGCGACCGGCCCGGCGTCAGCGCCACCGTCGGAGGGCTCGATGCCAAACGCCGGGTCGCCGGTGCACGACGAACAGCCCGGCGTCGCCGCCGCCAGCAGCGCGATCACGGCCACGGGCCACGCAGCATGCACCGTCACGGTTGTTCGTCCTCGACCACGCGTGAGGCGAAGCGCCCCTCGTGCAGCACGATGCGCGTGCGATGCGGGAACACGCGCGCCTTCTCGGGGTGCAGCGGGTCGCCGGGCAGCGCGAGGATGATCTGGTCGCCGTAGATCAAATGCGGCCGGATCGTCGGCAGCGGCCGCCGCACGGACGCGGCCGCCTCGGCAATCGAAGCGAAGACCGCGAGATCTTCGACGGTGGCGAGCGTGGGCGGCATCAGCGTCAGCTCACCGCGCGCGTGCGCCGCGAGCGCGGCCTTTGGGGAATGCCAAGCGTGCTCGACTGCCTCGTGCTGGTCGATTATGGCGACCGTGTGTGCTGGCACGGGCGCGAGGAAGAACCAGGTGTCGAAGCGTTTGGGCTCGGCCTCGGGCGTGATCCAATGTGCCCACGCGCGCAGGCTCGCGGGGTCGACGTCGAGGCCGGCCTCCTCCTTGGTCTCGCGCACAGCGCCGGCGAGCACGCGGGCCGCCTCGGCGGCGGGCAGCTCGGGCAGCGCACTGCCAGCGACGTCGAGCGGCACGCCGCTGTCGTTGTCCTCGATGCGTCCGCCCGGGAACACGTGCGCGCCGCCCATGAAGCCGCTCGCGCCGTGCCGCTTGACGAACAACAGCTCGAAGCCGTGCTCGCGCGGGCGGCACAGCATGATGGTGGCGGCGAGGCGCGGCGCGGCGGGCGTGGTCACCCGCATGGCATTCCATGTACAGTCGCGCCGGCCAAGGAGGGACCCGTGGCGGATCCGGGCATCGTCCTCGTCGTGGCGAAGGGACCGGACAGCGGGCGCACCTTCGCCATCCCGGTCGGCTGCTACCGCGTGCTCGGGCGCAACGACGAGCTGCTCGGCGGCACGGCGGTGCAGCCGCGCGGCGAACAGCGGCGCCTCGAGCGAGAGGACCAGAAGACCGCGGCGGACCACCTGCGTCGGCGCGCGAGCCCCGGGCTGGCGGGGGCGCGCTCGGAGGTGGCGGCGTTCTCGCGCGAGGGCGACGTCGACCTCGCCGACGAGGCGGTGTCACAGACCCACGCCATGATCTTCTGCGACGAGGCGGGCGCCTCCATCGTCGACGTCGCCAGCACCAACGGCACCTTCGTCAACGGCGACAAGGTGACCGAGAGCGCGCTGGTCGAGGGCGACCTCATCCGCGTCGGCGAGTCGCGCTTGGAGGTGCAGGCGGCGGCACGCTGAGGCCGAACAGTCGCTGGTAGTCCTCAGGCGTGTCGACGTCCTCGAGCGCGTTGCGATCGGACCACGGCACCATCGCTACGTCGGCGCCGAGCGCGTCCAGCACCGCGCGCGGGCCGCCGCGATTGGCGCAGGTCAACAGCAGCTCGAAGGTCGCGCGGGAGAACGCCACCGGGTGCCCGCGCGCACCGTCGATCTCGGGGGCCGACGCGGGCGCGGTGCGCAGCAAGAGCAGTAGCGAGCGCACCAGCTCGACGTCGAGGAACGGGCAGTCGACCGGCGTGAGCACGAGCGCGTCCGGCTCGGCGGCGTGCCGCAGCGCGGTCACGACCGAGCCCGACAGCCCGTCCTCGGGCAGCTCGTTCGTAGCGCAGACGACGGGCAGGTGCGCGAGCGCCTGCTCGACCCGCAACCCGTCGTCGTCGGGCGGGACGGTCACGATCACGGGGTCGAGGCCGGCGGCCAAGAACACCTGGGCGATGCGCTCGACGAACGTGGTGGCGCCGGCGTAGGGCAGCAGCGCCTTGCACGTCCCCATGCGCGCGGACGAGCCGGCTGCGGCGATGAGGCCCGCGGCGCGCCAACTCATGTGGCGATCATCCGGCGACCTTGGCGCGGGCGCCGCGCGGCCGGCGAGCCTGTGCCTCGACGGCTCGCCGCACGTGCACCATCTCGGCGACGATGGAGACCGCGATCTCCTCAGGCGTCTCGGCACCGATGTCGAGGCCGGCCGGACAGCGCAGCCGCTCCACGTGCGCAGCGTCGACGCCCTTGGCGAGGCAGCGCTCCCTCGTCAAGAGCGCCTTGCGCTGGCTGCCGACGAGCGCGAGGTAGCGCGCCGGTCGCTCGACCACCCTCTCGACGATGGCCTGGTCGCGCTGGTGATCGTGCGTGGCGACCACCACGAAGGCGTCAGGTCCGAACGGCAAGCGATCGAGGTCCTCGGCCTCGTAGTCGTCGATCAGCGCGTGGGCGTCGGGGAAGCGCTCGTGCGTCAACAGCTCGTCGCGCGGATCGGCGACGTGGACGTCGAAGCCGGCGGCCGAGGCCGCCTTGCACAGCGCAGCCGCCAGATGGCCGGCGCCAAAGAGCACGAGCGGTGGTCGCATGCGAAGCGCCTCGATGAAGACGGACATCTTGCCGCCGCAGCACATGCCGAGCTGCGCGGTCAGCGCGATCTCGACGAGACGCGGCCGCGTGGTGGCGATGACCTCGAGCGCGGCCCTCCGTACCTCGTGCTCGACGGCGCCGCCGCCGATGGTGCCCTCGATGCGCCCGTGCTCGCTGCCGTCGGCCACCACCACCATGCTGGCGCCGGCCTTGCGCGGCGTGCTGCCTTCGGTCGAGACCACGGTGCACAGCGCTGCCGGCTCCGCACCGGCGGCTATCTCGGCGAGGCGCGAGGGGGCGAGCACGGCTCGAGTATGCCGCGTCGGAGCGACGCGCGCCCCGGGCTATCTCTTCTTGCCCTTGGCGGGCTTGGCCTTGGGGGCCGGCTTCTTGGCGACCGCCTTCTTCCCGGCACTGGCCGCGGGCTTCTTCGCCGCCTTGGGCGCAGGCTTCTTTGCCGCCTTGGCCTCCGCCTTGGCGGGCTTCTTGGCCGCCGCCTTGGCGACAGGAGCGGGCTTGGGCGGCGTCGTCTTGGCGGCCGGCTTGCTCGGCGCGGCAGGCTTGGCCGGCGCGGGGGCGGGCGTGGTGGGGGCGGGGGCGGGCGCCGGTGCGGGCCTGACCGGCGCGGCGGCCGGCGCGGGCTTGGCCTTCGCCGGCTTGGTGGCGGCGGCGCGCGCCTCGAGCTTGGCGCGCTCGGCGGCGGCGGCGGCCTCGCGCACCTTGGCCGCGTCAGCCTCGTTCTTGGGGACGGGCTTGGCGGTGCGCCGCTCCTTGACGGTCTGCGCCGACACCGGCGGCCAGGGCGACTTCGCCTTCTTCTCGTCCTTGTCGTTGCGCCACAGCACGCACGTGACCGTGCCCTGCATGACGCTGTCGTGGTTCTGGTTCTCGGCCCAGACGTCGACGTCGACGCGCGCCTCGCCGTTCGACTCGTAACGGTCGGCCACCATGCCGGTCATGCGCAGGATGTCGCCGGGCCATACGAGCTTCCTGAACTTGCCGGTGACGGCGAGGATGCGGCCGTTCTCGAGCCAACGGCTGACGGCCTCGGTGGCGAAGGAGAGCGCGATGGCGCCGTGCGCGAACACGCCGCCGTAGCCGGCGCCCTTGGCGAAGTCGTCGTCGAGGTGCAGCGGGCTCCAGTCTTGCGACGCGCCCGCGAACTTGGCGATCTGCACGCGCGTGACCGCGGGCTTGGTGATGGGCGCGACCTGCTCGCCCTTCTCGATGGTGTCCCAGTACAGCTTCGGCATCCGTCTCACCTCGGGCCTCGCGGCCCCGCCTCGCCCGCGCGCTCAGCGTCGCGGCAGCCCGCCGCGTACCACCAGGGTGCGCTGCGCCTCGAAGCGCACGTCGTCGCTCTTCTTGCCGGTGCCCACTACGTCGATGACGACGAAGCCCATCGGGTTGCCGCTCGCCTGCTGCTCGTAGACGTCGCGCAGCGTGGTGGTGATGGTCAGCTCGTCGCCCACGCACACCGGCTGGAAGATGCTGACGTGCTCCTGCGCGTGCAGCACCTGCTTGGGCTTCAGCTCGAGCAGGTCGGTGAGGGGCGCGAAGTCACCGAGCGAGCCGGCCGCCGAGTGCGGCAGCATCAGGCCACCGAGGCCGGCATGGCTCGCGGCCTTCTCGTCGGTGCACATGGGGTCGGTGATCTCGAGGGCGTCGACGAAGCGCTTGACGAGCCCCCGCTCCACCACAATCGTCCTGGTCGTGCTGGCGCCAAGGTGCGCTTTCTGCTTCATCGCCGTCCTCCAGCGCGACGACCCAGCCGCTAACGCGCCGAGTCATCAAGCAAACACCTGAAACTACATGAGTATTCAGGCGATCGCGACGAAAAGACATTCGTCGCCCTGGATCCTTCCCTGCGTACCGTGCATGAAGGTCGAACGAAAATCAAGAAATACATGTTCATGAATCGGCCGGCTTGCCCCCTGGGCACCACCGCAAAGCCTCGCCGCCGCTGGCGGCGAGGTCAGCCGCGCCCTTCGGCATCGTTCCAGGGTGCGGGTCGGCGGGCGCGGCTGACGGTGGTGCGACCGGAGTGGCGGTCGTTGTGTGCCGGCTTCTTGGTCAGGGCTTTGGAGCCCGTTTCTCCAGCAGGAAGCGCACCGGGTCCTCGCGCAGCCCCTTGAGCACGGCCTTGAGGTCGGCCGCCGCCGCCTCGTCCCAGAAGAGCTTGCCCGCGCCTCCTTGCTTGGTCTCGACCGCGGCCATCAGCCGGTCGGCGCGACGGCCCGCCTCGTCGATTGCGATGAGCGCCGCCGACAGCTCCTTCCTGAGCTGCTCCTGCTTGTCGGGCTCGAGCAGCGGCGCCTGGTCGAGGCGGTCGAGGGTCTTCTGCACCCGCCCCGACACCACGCGCGCGTCCTGCACCAGCTCGGCCACGCCCGCCTGATCGAGGCTCAGCGCCAGGCGGTCGGCGCGCTCGAGCAGGCCGGGCAGGCGCTCGAGGCTCTTTCGCACCGCCACCGCCAGCGCTTGCAGCTCGCTCGCGGCCGCCGCCGCCTTCTCGTTGCCGAGCAGCGCGTCGATCTGCTTCATCAGCGAGGAGGCTGCGCGCAACAGCTCGAGCACCTCGGGCGAGGACGGCAGCAGCTCGTCGGCGCGGCCGAGCAGCGAGGCGGCGCGCGGCAGCAGCAGGTCGGCGCGCGCCAGCGTGACGCCGTCGACGCGGGCGCCATCCTTGAGCAGGGCGCCGCCCGCCACCGGCTCGACGTCGAGGTAGTGCTCGCCGAGCACGCCGAGCGTGGTGACGTAGAAGCGCGCCTGCTCGGTGATGGCACCCATGGCGCGCTGCTCGATGGTGGCGACGACGCGGACCATCCTGTCGGCGCCCGCCGCCTGGTCCTGCCCGAGCAGCAGCTCGACGTCCCGCACCACGCCGACCACGACGCCCGACAGCCGCACGGCGGCGCCCGGCTTGATGGGACCGCAGTAGGCGAAGTCGACCTTGACCGTGCTGCCCTGCACGATGGCGAGCGGCCCGGTGACGACGAGCAGGCCGAGCAGCACCGCCACGGCGGCCAGGAAGGCGAGGCCGACGCGCACGGCGCGGCGGCGGTCCTCCGAGGGCGGTGGGGGGGAGGGCGTGGGCGCGGCAGGCGCGACAGGCTCGCTCACGGTGCCGCCTCGACGCGCCCGGCCTCGACGTGGACCAGGCGCGGTCGCAGCCGCGCCACCGTGCGCGGGCTGTGGGTGATGACGATGAGCGTGGTGCCCTCCGAGGGGAGCAGCGCGAGCGCGTCGTCGACCGCGGCGGCCGCCTCCGGGTCGAGGCCGGTGGTCGGCTCGTCGACCACCAGCACGCCCGGGCGCAGGCAGGCGGCGCGCGCCAGCGCCGCGCGCTTCTGCAGCGCGACCGCGAGCTGCCCGGGCTCGGCGTCGGCGACGTCGAGCAGTCCGAAGCGGGCGAGCGCGTCGTCGGCGCGCGCCCGCGCTTCGGCGCGCAGCAGGCCGCGCACGCGCGTGACGGCGAAGGCGACGTTCTCGCGCACGCTCAGCGTGTCGAGCAGCGCGGGGTCCTGGTGCACGAACACGAGCGGCGGCCGGTGCACGCGCACCTCGCCCTGCACGCGCGGCAGCAAGCCCGCGGCGGCCTTCATCAGCACGCTCTTGCCCGCGCCCGAGCGGCCGACCACGGCGTGCACGCGGCCGGCCTCGAAGGAGACGGTGACGTCGTCGACCACGGTGACGGCGCCGAAGCGCACCGTGACGTTCGTGAGCTCGAGCGCGAGCTTCATGGCGCCCTCGCGACGAACCAGATCATGTCGAGCGCGGCGCTGCACAGCAGACAGCCGAGCACGCCGCCGACCACCGCGCGGGTGGCGGCACGTCCGACCGCGAGCGCGCCGCCGCGCGCCGCCAGGCCCGCGTGCGTCGCGGTGGCGAAGACGATGGCGCCCGCGGCGGCGCACTTGAGCACCAACAGCGCCACGCCGTCGCCGCGGATGGCCTCGGGGTGAAAGAAGGTGAAGGGGGA
This sequence comes from Deltaproteobacteria bacterium, assembly GCA_016177705.1. GTDB lineage: Bacteria > Myxococcota > UBA727 > UBA727 > VGSZ01 > JACOUT01. The sequence continues at coordinate 452,090 of JACOUT010000002.1, read as the reverse complement.
GATGCCCGAGCGCAGCAGCAGGGTCGCCATGCCGGCGAGCTCCCAGGCGACCAGGCCGAGCAAGCCGAGCGCCACCGCGCCGACGACGAGCGCCGCCGCCATGGGCGCCAGCACCCGCTCGGCCGGGCGCTCGCCGAACAGCGCCATGGCGTCGAGCGTGTCCTCCGACTGCAAGGTGGCGACCTCGGCCGCGAAGCCGGCGCCCACCCGCTGTGACAGCGTCAGCGCCACCACCAGCGGGCCGAACTCCTCGACGCCGAGCACCAGGAACTCGGGGCCGATGAAGCTCTGATCGCCGAGCAGGCGCAAGGCTTGCCGGGCCGCTTGATCGGCGAGCGCCACGCCGACCGCGGCCACCGTGACGACGACGAGCGGCAGCGAGCGCGGCACCACCTCGTCGAGGCGCTGCACGAACGCGCGCCAGGGCAGGCGCCAGGGGATGAGCGCCGCGCGCGTGGCGTCGCTCAACGAGGCAACGCGTGTGGCTGCGTGCGCGCTCACTCGGCACCGCCGAGCAGGCTCACCACCGCGTTGGTGACGACGACGCCGGCGAGCGACAGCACCGAGCCCGCGTAGACCGCGCGGCCGATGGCGCCGGCCGAGCGATCGTCGCTCGTCGCCACCGAGACGCCGGCGTGGCACGACGACAGGCCGACGATGAGTCCGAACGCCACCATGCGCACCAGGCCGTTCAGCAACGTGCCGGCGTGGGCATAGCTGACCACCGACCACACGCTGGTGGCGACGCGCTGATCGCCGATCAGCGACGCCACCACGAAGGCGACGCCGAGCACCAAGGTGCAGGCGGGCGCCCAGAACAACAGGCTGCACAGCACGGTGCCGACCAGGCGGGGCCACACGACGGTCGGCTCGGGGTCGAGGCCGAGTGCGCGCACGGCGTCGAGGCGCTCACGCGCCGCCATCACGGCGAGCTCGGCGGTGTTGCGCGCGCCGATGCGCGCGGCCAGGCCGCAGCCGAGCAGGAGCGGCCCGACGTCGCGGTAGGCCGACATCGCAGCCGCCCAGCCGAACACCTCGCCCGCCGAGTAGCGCGTCACGTAGCTGAGCCCCTGCATGGCGACCACGCCGCCGACGGCTACGCCCGCGACCAGCACGAGCGGCAGCGCATCGAAGAACAGGCGATCGGTCTGGCGCAGCGTCTCGACGGCGTCGATGCGCAGCCGCCCGCCGGCGGCGAGCGCGCGCCGCGCGCTCAGCACGAGCGCGCCGATCTCTTCGGCGCGCCGCTCCACCGCCACACCGACGGCGGCTAGAACGGCCATCGCGCCTCCGCCAGGCGAGGGGCGAGGTCGGGGCGGGGCGCGAAGGCGCGCGCCACCTCGTGCTGCGCCAGCTCGGCCGGCGTGCCGATGAACGCCGCGCGACCGCGCTCGAGCACGAGCACGCGATCGGCGCGTGGCACCACCCCGTCGAGGTCGTTGGTGGCGAGCACCACCGGCGGCGCGTCCGGCCCCTTGCGCAGCGCCAGCGCCACCACCTCGCGCGTGGTGCGCGGGTCGAGGCCGGCGGTGGGGTCGTCGAGCAGGAGCAGCTCGGGCAGCACGGCGAGCGCGCGCGCCAGCGCCACGCGCCGCCGCATGCCGCCCGAGAGCTGGCGCGGCAGCAGGTGAAGCGCGTCGCCGAGGCCGACGGCGATCAAGGCGTCGCGCGCCGCGACCTCCGGCAAAGGCGTGGCGCGCGCCCGCGTGGCGCGCGCGACGTTGTCGAACGCGCTGACGGCGTCGTCGAGCGCGGCGCTCTGAAAGACCATGCCGACCAGCAGATCGTGCGCGCGATCGGCAGGCGCGAGCCCGGCGAGCGCCGCGAGCAACAGGCTCTTGCCGGCGCCGGTGGAGCCGACCACCGCCAACACCTCGCCGGGCTCGACGTGGAGCGAGAGCGGACCGAGCACCAGGCCGCCGCGGCCGCGCGCCGTCAGGCCGTCGACGTGCAGCGCCCTCACCGCTTCTCCGACCGGCGCCGGCTGAGCAGGCGCTTGAGCGCGATCTTGGGCAGGCGCCCGCCCGTCAAATACCAGGCGAAGGCGACGCCGAAGCAGCCGCCGGCGAAGATGAACGCGCCGGCCGCCAATGCGGGTGCGCGCACCAGGTCGTAGCCCGCGCGTGCCAGCACATCCAAGCCGCCGAGCACCAGCGCGCCCGCGAGCACGCCGCCGAAGATCTGCATGCCGAGCCCACGTAGGCTGTTTTGCAGACCCTCGAGGTCGGGGCTCTTGATCACGACCTGCACCTGGCCGCGCTCGAGGTCCATCAGGGTCTGGCCGAGCTGCAGCGGCACCTCCTGAATCAGCAGGCCGAGCTGCAGCGCGGTGCGCAGGCCGCCGCCCTTCATCTGCCGCGGATCGATGCGCTCGAGCACCAGCTCCTCGGCGCGCTTCGAGATCACCTTGGAGGGATCGAAGCCCGGGTGCAGCGTGCGAACCACGCCCTCGATGGAGACGATGGCGCGCGACAAGATGGCCAGCTCGCGCGGGATGCGCACGCCGTAGCGCGTCGACAGATCGATGAGGTCGTTGAACACCTGGCCGGTGTTCACCTCGCCGACCGTGAGCCCGAAGTAGCGATCGAGCAGGCGCGCGAGCTGGCCGCGGAAGGGCGCCAGCTCGATACGCTTCTCGCTCACGCCCAACCGGATGATCAGGCGAGCCAGCGTGTCGGCGTCGCGCAGCGACAGGGCAAGCAGCAACAGCAGCATGCGGTCCTGCACTTCGCGCGTGACGCGGCCGACCAGACCGAAGTCGATGAAGCACAGCTCACCGGCATCGTTGATCAGCAGGTTGCCCGGGTGCGGATCGGCGTGGAACACGCCGTCGATGAAGGTGTGATCGAAGGTCAGCTCGACCAGGCGCTCGATCTTCGGCGGCGCCTCGGGCGTGCCCTTGAGGTCGCTGATGCGGCGGCCGCGGATGCGCTCCATGGTGAGCACGGTGCGGCTCGATAGCTCCGGGTACATGACGGGCACGTGGATGCCCTCGCGCCCGCGGTTGCGCTCGGCGAAGGCGCGCAGGTTGCGCCCCTCGATGCTGAAGTCGAGCTCGGCGGCGAGCGCCTCTTGGAACTCCGCCACGAATTCAGTCGCGTGGTAGCGGCGCGCCTCCTCGGTCACCAGCTCGAGCAACTGCGCGATGATCACCAGGATCTCGGAGTCGGCGCGGATCTGCTCGTCGATGCCCGGGCGGCGCACCTTGACCACGACGTCGGCACCTTGCTTGGTGCGCGCCGCGTGCACCTGCGCCACCGACGCCGAGGCGAGCGCCACTTCGTCGAAGTAGTCGAAGGCGTCCTCGATCGACCTGCCGAGCGCGCTCTCCACCTCGCGGCGCACCTCGGCGAAGGGGAAAGGCGGCACCTGATCCTGCAGGCGCGCCAGGGACTCGATGAAGTCGCTCGGCAGCAGATCGCTGCGCGTCGACATGATCTGGCCGAGCTTGACGAAGGTCGGCCCGAGGTCCTCGAGCATGGCGGCGAAGCGCACACCGGCGGGCTGGGCCGAGGGCAACGCGCGCTCGTCGACGAAGGCGCGCACCAGCGGGATGTTCTTCATGTTGGGCGCGAAGCCGTGGCGGGCCATGATGCCCGCGATCTGCGACAGCCGCGACAGCCGCGAGCGGCCATGGGGTGTCTTATCGGAGGTGTCCTCCGAGGTTCTCGCCATAAGCCCGGACGATGGCGCCGGAATCGGGCGTACGCGAATTTTCGTCCCGGGCGCGCTTGTTCTGGGGCGCGCGCGCGCCTAACCATCGCCCCGATGTCGACGGACGCCGGACGGATCTACATCGCGATCGCGGGCAACATCGGCGCCGGCAAGAGCACGCTGGTCGACTTCCTCTGTCGCACCTACGGCGTGCCGCCCTTCTTCGAGCCTGGGGTCGATGGGAACAGTGACGAGGGCGGCGACAACCCCTACCTGGCGGACTTCTACGCCGACATGAAGGCATGGGGCTTCCACTCGCAGGTCTACTTCCTCACCCACAAGTTCCGCATCCACCAGGAGCTCGACAAGACGCCCGGCATCGTGGTGCAGGACCGCACCATCTACGAGGACGCCGAGGTGTTCGCCACCGCGCTCTACAAGAGCGGCAAGATGTCGGAGCGCGACTGGAAGACCTACAGCGAGCTGTACGAGACCATCTGCAACTCGATCAAGCCGCCGGACCTGACGGTGTACTTGAAGTGCTCGCTGCGCACGACCAAGCAGCGCATCAAGCTGCGTGGTCGCGCGATGGAGCAGAGCATCCCCACGAGCTACCTGAAGCTCTTGCAAGACAGCTACGACCGCTGGTTCGCGCGCTGGACCAAGAGCGAGGTGCTGGTGCTCGACACCGACCGCCTCGACTACATCAGCGACCTCGTCGACCGCCTGGACGTCCTCGACCGGATCGAGCGCTACCTGCCGCGCCGCGCGATCGATCCGCGCGCGCTGCGTCAGGCGCGGCACGACGGGGCGGCTCCGGTCTCGTCGTCAGCGGGCGCTTGAACTTCTCCGCCAGCGGCTCGATCACCTTGGCGTCGATGCCGTGCGCGACGAGCGCCTGCGCGAATGGCGCGGGCAGAGGACCGACCACGAAGGCGCGTCCGCCGTGTGGCAGTGGGAACGAGATGGCGAAGGCGAGCAGGCCGACGCCGCGCTCGTCGGGGAACGGCACCTTGGCGCCGTAGAGCTGGTCGCCGACGATGGGGTGGCCGACGTGCGCCAGGTGGCAGCGGATCTGGTGCATGCGCCCGGTCTCGGGCCGCGCCTCGACGAGCGCCGCGCCCTGGCCGCGCGCCAGCACGCGCACCCGCGTCAGCGCGCGCACGCCCGCCTCGTCGACGGTCTGCCACGCGAGCGGGCCTTTCTTGTGCCCGTGCGACGCCTCGGGATCGTCGATGCGCGACAGGCGCGCGTCGATGTCGAGCTTGTCCCACGTGGGCGTCCCCTCGACGATCGCGAGGTAGCGCTTGTCGACCAGGTGGCGGCGGAAGGCCTCGGAGATCGCTTGTTGGCCGAAGGTGGTCTTGGCGACCACGCACAGGCCCGCGGTGACGCGATCGATGCGGTGCACCGGGCGCACGCCGCTGCCGAAGCGCTCGACGGCGAGGTCGAGCAAGGTGGGGCGGGGCACGCCGCGGCCTGCCACCACGGTCATGCCCGCGGGCTTGAGCAGCACCGCGTGGTGCGGCCCCTCGTCGACGACCACCAGGGTGGAGGGGTGCTTGGCAGCCATGACGTCTCAGCTCTCGCGGATGACCAGCGTGACGCCGGTGAGCCCGAGGTGGAGGTCGGTCGACCAGCAGGCGCGAGCTCGACGGCGCGGTAGAGCCGCTCGCCGCGTACTCCGCGACGCGGGTGTCGTTCGTGGTGGTGCCGAGCGCGAGTTTGCCAGACGACTCGTCCCCTTCACCGCTCAGTCTACCGGTACGCGACCTGCCTGCGAGACCCTCGCACCGTCGTGTCGTGACGGCCATTCGTGCTTCGGGACTGCTCGGCGCACACAGCGGTCGGCCCGTGGTGGCACACAGGGGCGGCGACCCCTGCCCCCCGCCCCGCCCCTCACGAACGGCACGAAGGCAACACGTCCGCCCCAGCCTTCGTGAACGAAGCGCGATTCAGTTGACGCTGAGGATGAGCGGGATCTCGACGTCGGTCGCCTCACCCGCGAACGCCGTGAACTTCCAGCGCGACGCCGCCTTGGTGACGCACTCGCCCGCCGGGCTCGCGTTGACCGCGCCGTTTTGGAAGACGGCGCGGTCGACGACGCCACGCGGGTTGACGGTCAGCACCAACCGCTGCTTGCCGCCCGGCACCTCGCCGGTCTTGGCCGCCTGCTCGATGCAGTCCTGAATCGCGCCGCTGCCGTTGCCGACGACGCGCGCGACGTCCTTGGCGTCGAGCGTGCCGGCCTCGACCACGGGCGTGTCCATGCGCGCGGTGGGCGTGGTCAGCTTCTTCGTGTCCTTGGTCAAGAGCGCCATGCGCGCGCGCTCCTCGGCGGACAACGTGGCGCCCGCAAACTCGGTGTTGGTCACCGGCGCCGCCGCCAGGCCGCCGCCGGTGTCGCCGCCGGTCTTGAAGGCGTCGTCGAGGTTCATGCCGGCCACGCCCGTGCCGCCGAGGTTCTCGCTCTTCTTGGTGCGGCGCGCGCGCTTCACCTCGTTTTGCGCGCGCACCTCGCTCTCGCACTTGGCGCGGTCGGGGAAGAGCTGGCACTTGAGCACCGGGTCTTCCTCGGCGTCTGCCCAATCGTTGTTGGCGATGGCGCGCCGCTCCGCTGCCGGCCTGGACACCGCGACGACGACGCGGTGCAGGCCCGGGATCTCGATGACGCCCTGGTAGTCGAGCACGCACAGCGCGGAGAAGGCGACGAAGGCGACGCCCGCTCCCATCGCGTAGGCGCGGTGCTTGGTGCTGCGGTTCGCCAGGCCCGCCTTCATGATGAAGACGCGCGTGCTGTCCCTCGGTGCGCCCGGGTCGATGGGCGAGGCGCCGGCGACCGCGGCGAACGGGTCGTTCGCGTTCGACGCCATCGGCTCGCGCACGGCGTCTTGCAGCTCGCGCGCGCGCTTGGCCTCGTCGAAGGGGATGATCTCGGCGCCCTGGCCCTGGCCCTCGTCGGGCGGCGGCGGCGGCGGGCGCGCCGCGGGCGGCGCCGCGCCGATGTACATCGCCAGCTCGGGCACGTCGCGCAGGCGGGCCCACGCCGCCATGCCCTCGTTCCAGACGTAGGTGCGCTCGGTGATGCTGCCCTCGCGCAACAGGCGCGCGACATCGTCCTTCTTGGCCGGCCCGTGCTGTTTGCCCTTGATGGCGACGTACCAGTCGACCGCGCCGCGCTGCGCCTGTGGCGGCTGGGCGCGCGCCTGCTGGGCGCGCGGCTCCTGCGTCTGCCGCGGCGGCGCCAGCACCGCGGGGCCGGCGCTCGCGACTGGCTGCGGCGCGGCCGCACCAGCCGACGCGGCCACCCCTGCGGTCGCTTGCACGGCGCCCGTCTGCTCGCGCACCACCACGATGTTGCCGCAGGTCTTGCAGCGGATCTTGAGGATCTTCCCGCGCACCTTGTCGTCGCCGATCGAGTACCGCGTCGCGCAGCGGTCACAGCTGAACTTCATCGTCGTGCCTCGGTGCCTGCCGGCCTGGCCATCCTACCAACGGCTGTTTCCCGCCGTCGATCTGGGCGTGGTCTCGTACCGGAGCGGCACGCTACGGCAAGGGGCTGGTGGGAGGCGAGACGCCGCGGCGCGTCGGTTGACAGGGCCCGTGGCCCCCGCTTGGATGCCCTCATGCACGTGCGCAAGGTCGGCATCTTGACGGGCGGCGGCGATTGCCCAGGGCTCAACGCCGTGATCCGCGCGGTGGTCACGCGCGCAGAACAGCTCGGCATCGAGGTGCTCGGCGTGCGCGGCGGCTGGCGCGGCTTCCTCGAGAACGACACCGAGGAGCTGAGCCGGCAGCGCACCCGCGGCATCCTCGACGCAGGCGGCACCATCCTCGGCACCACGCGCACCAACCCCTTCCAGGTCAAAGGTGGGCCCGAGCGCGTGGAGGCGGCCTTCTCGGCGTGGGCGCTCGACGGGCTCATCGCGGTGGGCGGGGAGGGGACACTGAGCCTCGCCACCAAGTTCCACGAGCGTGGCCTGCGCGTGGTGGGCGTGCCGAAGACCATCGACAACGATCTGTCGGGCACCGAGGTCACCTTCGGCTTCGACACCGCCATCTCGGTGGCCACCGAGGCGATCGATCGGCTGCGCACCACGGCCGAGGCGCACGAGCGCGTCATGGTGGTCGAGGTGATGGGGAGAAACGCCGGTTGGATCGCGGTGCAGGCAGGCCTGGCCGGCGGCGCCGACGTCATCGCCATCCCCGAGCGGCCCACCACCGTCGACGACATCTGCAAGGTGGTGCTGACGCGGCGCGCCGAGGGCAAGACCTTCTCGATCGTGGTCATCGCCGAAGGCGCGCTGGTGCAGGAGCGCGGCGCCAGCGAGGCGCACCTGGTGGTGTCGAACAAGTCGCCCGACGCCTTCGGGCGGCCGCGCCTCGGCGGTGTCGGCGCCTACGTGGCGCGCGAGATCGAGGAGCTGACCGGCATCGAGTCGCGCGTCACCGTGCTCGGCCACGTGCAGCGCGGCGGCACGCCCACGGCGCGCGACCGGGTGCTGGCGCTGCGTTACGGCGTCAAGGCCATCGAGACCATCGCCGAGGGGGCGAGCGGGGTCATGATGGCGTTGCGCGCCGACGAGATCATCGCGGTGCCGCTCGTCGACGCGACGCGCGAGCGCAAGCTGGTCGACGAGCCGTGGATCAGGCTGTGCGACGTGTTCACGGACGTGCTGTGGGCCAAGCGCCGCACCTCGCCGCCGACCTCGACGTAGCGGCAGCTACTTGGTGCTCAAGAACCCCGCTTGCAGTAGCAGCGCCTCGGGGTCGACGGGCTTCTGCAGGATCAAGCTCGCCCCCATGCGCAGCAGGCGATCGTCGTAGCTGCGTGGGCTGCGCACCAAGACGAAGCAGTGGATGCCGTGTGCGCCCGCCCAGCGCACGATGGCCTCGACGCCCGGGCTGTTGGCGTCGACGATCAACAGCTCGGGTGTGGCGCCGTCCATGGCGTCGGATGGCTGCTCGACGATGCGCACGTGGCAGCCGCCCCTGACCAGCACAGCCTGCAGCGCCATGCGGTGGTCGGCATCGGGGTCCTGCAAACACACCATCAGGTGCGCCTGCGCGCGCGCCGCCATCGCCACTTCATCGCGAAGCGCCGACAGCCGCAGCGGCTTGGACATGAAGTGATCGGCGCCGGCCTCGCTCGCCTTCTTGCCCCACTCTGCCTGATCGAGCGCCGAGATGACGATCACCGGCAGGCCGGGCGCGTGCACCTTGATGGCGCGAATGACGTCGATGCCGTTGATGTCGGGCAGGCCGATGTCGCAGAGCGCGAGGTCGAAGCCCCCGTGGAGCTGACCGAGCGCCTCCTTGCCGTTCCTGCACGGCACCACCTCGTGGCCGAGGCGCATGAGCGCGGTGGCGCACAGCTTGCGGATCGCGGGATCGTCGTCGACCAGCAGGATCCTCATGGCGCCGCCAGCTCGATCGCGTGGTGGGTGACGACGAAGCCGCGTGCCAGCAGGTGGCGCACCAGGTCGTCGACGTGGGCCGCTACTGCCCGTCGCGCCGCGGCGTCCTCGACCACGAAGGTCGCGTGCATGCCGTCGGGCATGTGCACCAGCCGAAGGTGAAGACCGCCGAGCACCTCGGCCTTGAACACCAGGCGCACCTCGTGGCGTCCGCTGCCGGCATCATCGTCGGCGCTGACGAACACCATGTCGACCAGCTCACCGAGCAGCTCTTCGGTGCCGCCCACCGGTGTACCGCTCGACGACGGGCCGGCGAGCGGCGCACCCACCGGCATCGGTTCAGCGCGCGGCGGTGGCTCCCGTAGCACGGCGGGGCCGATGGCGAAGGGCGTGAGTGGTGTGGACGGGCGGGCCGGCGAGGCCTGCAGCAGGCGCTCGAGCGTCGCGGTCGCCCGCGGGTAGCGGTCGCCCTTCATTGGTCCACCCGCCGCGTCCACTCGCTTCCCGCGGCGTTGCCCCGCTGCGCGATCAAGCCGTGGCGTCGCGCGAGCACCCAGAAGTTCTTGCGGTCGATGCCCGCGATGCGCGCTGCCGCGCTCATGTTGCCCTCGGCCCGCTGCAGCGCGCGCCGCAGGAAGTCACGCTCGAATTCGCTGACGACGCGCTTCTTCTCGTCACGAAAGGACATCTCGGCGGCGATGGCCACGTGCTCGACGCCGCTCAGGTCGGCGGACTGAATCACCGGCTCGGCCGAGAGCACCACGAGCTGCTGCACGCGGTTCTCGAGCTCGCGCACGTTGCCCGGCCACGAATAGGCCTGGAGCTGCGATAGTGCGTGCGGTGAGAAGCCGCGCACGTCCTTCTCGTAGATGCGCCTGAAGTGGTGCAGGAAGTGCGAGGCGAGCAGCGGGATGTCCGCTTTTCGTTCGCGCAGCGCCGGCACCTGCACCGGCACGATGTTGAGGCGATAGTAGAGGTCCTCGCGAAACGTGCCGCCGTCGACCATGGCGCGCAGGTCGCGGTTGGTGGCGGCAACGATGCGCACGTCGGCGCGCGCCGACTTGGGCGATCCGAGCGCCTTGTACTCCTTGGACTGCAGAAAGCGCAGCAGCTTGACCTGCACCGCGGGCGAGACCTCGCCGATCTCGTCGAGGAACAGCGTGCCGCCCTCCGCCTCCTCCACCAGGCCCGGCGTGTCGCGGTAGGCGTCGGTGAAGGCGCCGCGCTTGTAGCCGAACAGTTCGCTCTCGAGCAGTGTGTCGGAGAGCGCGCCGCAATTGACGGCGACAAACCTGCCGTTCTTGCGGCGCGACAGCTCGTGGATGCGGCGCGCGATCAGCTCCTTGCCGGTGCCGGAGTCGCCGGTGATGAGCACGGTGGCGTCGGTCTGCGCGGTCATGGGCAGCCGCCGCAGCAGCGTTTGCAGCGTCGGTGCGTTGCCGATGATCTGGGTCTCGCCCGACTGCTGCGCACGCAGGCGCTGCAATTCTCGCTGCAGCTCGACGCGCTCGAGCAGCGCGCGCAGTCGGTGGCCGAACACCTCGTGACCGATGGGCTTGGTGACGTAGTCGTCGGCGCCCGCCTTGAGGAACCGCACCGCGTCGTCGACGGTGGGCTGCGCCGTCATGATCAGCACCGGCGTCTCCGGGCTCTTGCCCTTGACGTGCGCAAGCACGCGCTCACCGGAGACGTCCGGCATGAGCACGTCGGTCACCACCACGTCGATGTCGCCGACGTTGAAGCGCTCGAGCGCCGCGTTTCCTGACTCGGCGAACAGGGCGGTGAACTGCTCGCCCCGGCAGTACAGCTCGAGGAGCAACCGTGTCTGCGCGTCGTCGTCGGCGATCAACACGTTCATGGGCGGGGTCATTCTACCGTTTCATGGCCACAGTGTCCTGAACACATCGTGTCCTGAACCCACGCGGCGACGCGCTCTTGCGCCGCGCGTCCACATCGACCATGAACGGGGCATGCCGGTGGATGCCGACGGTGTGCGCCAGAGCAGCGAGCTGACCGACGTGCTCGCGGTGGCCCAGGATCTGTGGCCGCGCCGTCTCATCGAGCGCCGCAACGCGGTCCATCCCACGCTGCCCGCTCGCGTGTACTGGCCGGAGAGCGACGCCGAGGTGGCGGCGGTGGTGCGCGCCGCGCGCGTGGCGCGTCGGCCGCTCGTGCCGTTCGGCGCCGGCAGCGGCGTGTGCGGCGGCATCTCGCCCACCTCGTCGTCGTGGATGCTCGACATGAAGCGCATGTCGCGGGTGCTCGCGGTCGACCCGGTGCGCCGCACCTGCACGGCCGAGGCGGGCATCATCGGCGAGCGCCTCGAGCAGGCGCTGAACGCGCGCGGCCTGACGCTCGGGCACTTCCCCTCGTCGATCTACTGCTCGAGCTTGGGCGGCTGGGTGGTGACGCGTTCGGCGGGCCAGCTCAGCTCGCGCTACGGCAAGATCGAGGACATGGTGCTGGCGGTCGAGGGCATCGACGGCCGCGGCCAGCACGTTCGTGCGGCCGTCGACGATCCGGCCACCGGCCCCGGCCTGGTGCAGCTCCTGACCGGCTCCGAAGGTGCGCTGTTCGTGTGCACGCGCGTGACGCTGCGCGTACGGCCGCTGCCCTCGCATCGCTGGCTGCGCGGCTTCGTGTTCGACGAGCTGGCGCCGGCCATCGGTGCCATGCGCGCGCTCATGCAGGGCGGTGAGTGCCCGAGCGTGCTGCGCCTCTACGATCCGGTCGACGCCGCCATCGGCGGCCACTCGACACCGCGCGAGGGCGACCCCGACCGCATCGTCGCCGGTGCCATCTCGTGCGCCGGCAACGAGGACAGCGGGCCGGGCGTGCACCACGAACCCGACGGCGACGAGGAACCGACCCTATTCGACACGCTCGCCAACCGCGTCGACGAGCTGGCGGTGTTCACGCGGCCGCGCGCCGCGCGCGTCTTGGTGGGCGAGATCCTGGGGCGGCCCACCATGGCCAACGCCATCCTCGATCGCCTTGGCGGCAAGCCGCGTCTGATCTTGGGCATCGAAGGGGACGCCGACGCGCTCGGCGCCCGCGCACCCGGCCTGCGTCAGCGCCTCGGCGCGCTCGGCGGTCGTGACCTCGGCGACGAGCCGGGCGCGCGTTGGCTACGCCACCGCCACCGCGTCTCCTATCGGATGTCGCGTGCCTTCGCGGTCGGCACCTGGGTCGACACCTGCGAGGTCGCGCTCGGCTGGGAGGGAGTGGTGCCGCTGTACCGCGACGTGCGCGAGGCGCTGCGGGACGTGGCCGTCGCCATGTGCCACTTCAGCCACGCCTACCCCGACGGCTGCTCGCTCTACTTCACCTTCGCCGGCTTCGGCTCCGAGGGCACCGGGCCGCGCTCGGCGCTGTCGCGCTACGACCTCGCCTGGGAGCGTGCGCTGACGGTGGCGCGTCGTCACGGCGCCACGTTGGCGCACCATCACGGCGTCGGCCGCTCCAAGCTGCGCGGCCAGCGCATCACGCCGGGTGCGCGCGCGTTGCTCGAGGCGCTCAAGCGCGAGCTCGACCCCGACGGCATCCTGAACCCCGGCGTGCTCGGCATGGGGGCGCCCACGTGACCCGCTTCCTCGACGCGCGCCCGGACAAGCTGGTCGAGGTGCTGCGCCGCGCCCACGTCGAGGGCGCGCCCATCGCCTTGCGCGCGCCCGAGGGCGCCGGCGCCGCGGTGGTGCGCCTGATCGCCGGCCGCGACGCGCGCGTCTCGCTCGACGCGCACAACGGCCTGGCCGAGATCGACGGCGCGCTGCCGCTCGGTGCCTCCGCGCGGCGCCTCGAGCAGATCGGCGCCATCTTCCCGGTCGCGCGGCCGTTGCCGCCCGCGCCGCTCGCCATCGCGGCCGCTGCGGTCCCGTACTTGGTAGACGCCTTTTTCTCGTCGGCGGATGCGCTCACCTTCGACGGCGACGTGCTGACCACGCCGCGCGCGCCGCGCGCCGCTGCCGGGCCGTCACTGATGCACGCGGTGTGCGCGCGGCCGCCGCTCGCACTCTTGGTGCGCGCGCGCGTGCGTGTCTTGTTGGCGACGCACGCCACTTCCTGGCGCGAAGATCTCTCCGACGCGCGCGCCGCCGCCGAACGCGTGCGCGACCTGGTCGAAGAAGGCCGCGCCTTCGCCGTCGACGCCTGCGGCAGCACGGTGCTGGTGCTGGCGCCGGCGGGGGTGCCGGCGCCGTCCCGCGCCGCGCCCGCGCGCTTCGCCCACACCGGCCACGGCCGCAGCACCGCGTTCGCGCACTCGCGCAGCTTGGCGCCCGGCGACGTCGACGCCATGGCGGCGGCGCTCGACGCCGGCGCGCGCGTGGCGGGCGCGCCCTTCATCGGCCGGGTGGCGGCGCTCGAGCGCGGGCTCGAGCTGCTGCCGGTGGTCGACGTCGCCACCGCGACACGCGCGCTGGTGGTTGCGCTGACGAGCGGCGCGTCGACGAGCGGCGCGCGCGCCAAGGGAGCACCATGACCGACGCACCGCTCGACGCGCTCGCGCGGCCGGCCACCTTGTGCGCCTTCTGCCCGAAGATGTGCCGCTCGGCCTGCCCGGTGGCGGAGGCCTCGGGCCGCGAGGCGCTGACGCCGTGGGCCAAGATGTCGCTCGTGCACCTGGCGCGCACCGGCCAGCTCACCCTCGAGGAGCAAAGCGTCAAGCGCGCGCTCGAGGCCTGCACCGGCTGCGGCGCCTGCGTCGAGAAGTGCGCGCACGGCAACCCGGTGGCGGAGTCGCTGTTCACCGCGCGCGGCGTGGCCGGCAACACCCGGATCGCCGAGCACCGCGCCGCCTTCGAGCGCACCGGCGACGTCAAGGGCAGAGACCACGCGGAGGCGCTGGTCGGCCTGCCGCGAAACCGCCAGGGACGGGTCGCGTATTTCCCGGGCTGCACGCGCGCGTGCGAGGACGGCGCGGACGCGGTCAAGCGTGACCTGCGCGCGCTCGAGCGGGCGCTCGACGAACCGGTGGTGGTCTGCGACGTGTCGCGCGCGAGCCGCGTGCAGTGCTGCGGCTATCCGCTCTACGTCGACGGGCAGATCGACCTGGTCGAGGAGAACCTGCTGCGGCTCGGCGAGCTGTTCGCCGGCCACGAGCTGGTGGTGACGCCCGATCCGGGCTGCGCCTACCTGCTCAGCACGGTGCAGTCGCTCCTGATCGGGCGGCGCGGCAAGGCGCGCGCGTTTCCGTCGGTGCTGCCGCTGGTCGAGGTGCTGGCGCAGCACGCAGAGCGCTTCACCGACGCCGCGCGCGATCGGGTGCTGCGCTACCACGACCCCTGCTACCTGGGCCGGCGCGGCCGCACCTTCGAGGCGCCGCGCCAGTTGCTCCATGCCGCCTGTGGCCGGCCGCCGCTCGAGTTCCACAAGAACCGCGCTGACGCCGACTGCTGCGGCGGCGGCGGGCTCTACCCGCTGTCGGACCCCGACGGCGCCGCCGAGGTCGCGCGCCGACGCGTCACGCACGACGGCAACGCGCACATCCCGGCCGAAGTGGTGGTGACGGCGTGCCCGTCGGCGCGCAGGAACTTCGCGCGCGCCGGCGTGCGTGCCGTGGACCTGATCGACGTCATCCTCGGGGAGCTGCCGTGAAGCAGGGCGCCATCGTCTTCGTCGTCAATCCGAAGTCCGCCAACGGCGCCACGCTGCGGCGCTTCGATCGGCTGCGCGATCGCTTCGCCGCCGCGCTCGGTGACGTCGAGGTGCGCCTGACCGAGCGGCCGCGCCACGCCGTCGAACTCACGCGCGACGCCATCCGCGCCGGTGCGCGCGCGGTGGTGGCGGTGGGCGGCGACGGCACCAACAACGAGGTGGTGAACGGCTTCTTCGATGACGCGGGCAAGCCGCTCGGCGAGGCGGCGTTCGGCTTCGTCTGCAGCGGCACTGGCGGCGACTTCCGCCGCACCTTCGGGCAGGGCACGGACCCGATGGAGGCGCTCGAGCGGCTCAAGCGCTGCCAGACGCGCGACATCGACCTCGGGCGCCTCACCTTCGTCGATCACCAGGGCAGCGAGCGCTCGTGGATGTACCTGAACAGCGGCAGCATCGGCTTGGTGGGAGTTGTCGTCGACATCGCCAACCGCTCGTCGAAGGCGCTCGGCCCGCAAGTGACCTTCCTCTCTGCTGCGCTCAAGGGCCTGTTCTCCTACCAGCCACAGCGCGTGCGCATGCATTTCGACGACGACGCCACGCCGGTAGAGGACGCCTTCCTGCTGGTCAGCATGGCCAACGGCAAGTTCTTCGGCGGCGGCATGAAGATCGCTCCAAACGCGGAGCCCGACGACGGCCTGCTCGACTGCGTCATGGTCAAGGGCGCGGGCGCCGGGCTCGTGCGGCACATGCCTAAGCTGTACCTCGGCACCCACGTTGACGTCGCCTCGATGGTGACGGTGCGCCGCTGCAAGCGGGTGCGCATCGAGCCGGTCGATTCGAAGGACCGCGTGCTGGTCGAGCTCGATGGTGAGCAACCGGGTTGCCTACCGGGCACTTTCGAGGCGGTGCCGCGCGCCTTGCGCCTGATCGCGTGAAGGCCGAGGGCGCCGTGGACCGTCGTGGGTCGTTTGATGTGTCCACATTGACCTGCTAATGTGACCTCATGAATGTCGGCGTGCGCGAGCTGAAGCAGCGGCTGTCGGAGTACCTGGAGCGCGCCGCGCGCGGCGAGGTCATCCAGGTGACGGACCGCGGCGAGCCGAAGGCCATCCTGGGCCCGCTGCCCGGCACGTCGCACCTCGAGCACGGCGTGAAGAGCGGGTGGATCGCCGCGCCGGTGAGCGAGGCGGCGCCGCGCCGCGTACGGCGCTACCAGGCGGTGGTCGCCACCGCCGATGCGCTGGCCGACGATCGAGGCTGGTGATGCTCTACGTCGACAGCAGTGCGCTGCTCAAGCGCTACGTCGACGAGCCGGACAGCGCTCGGTGCGAGGATCTGCTGCTGGCTGATCCCCGGTGGGTCACCGGCCGGCACACGTCCGTCGAGGTGCGGCGCAACCTCGCCCGCGCGCTGCCGCAGCCGGCGCAAGCTGCTGCGTTGCAGGCCTTCGCCAAGGACTGGCGGAGGTTCCATGTGGTCGAACTCGACGCCGTCACCTGCGAGCGAGCCGGTGACATCGCACAGACGACTGGCGTGCGGACGCTCGATGCGCTGCACCTCGCCGCAGCCGGTCGCGTCGGCGGCGGCGTCAGGTTCCTCACGTTCGACGTCAGGCAAGCGCAGGCGGCGCGGGCGCTCGGCATGGCGGTGGTCGGCCTGTAGCGCCGCGGCCAGCGGCCCCCCGGTGCCGTCCGGCCTGGGCCGCTCGTGTAGGTCGTAGTGGGCCGCCCGGCCGCGCGAATTGGAGCCGCACCGGCCGATGTGCTTGAATCGAGCCGCGTCGGGCCGCGGGCCCGCGGAGGCCCCCAGTGTCAGGGAACTTGGCGAGCCCCAAGGCAGATCACATCGGCCCCGCCGACGCGGCCAACCCCGCGACCTTCACGCTGGTCCACCATGTAGGCCCGCAGCGCTCGGCCCTGTTCAAGCCGACCTGCCTGATGAAGACGGTCACCTACCTCGGCCGCCTGCCTGCGAACGACGTGGTGCTGCCGAGCGACAATGTGTCTCGTCGTCACGTCAAGCTGATCGTCACCGACCTCGGCATCACCGCGCACGACCTCGACAGCCACAACGGCATGTTCCTGAACGGCAAGAAGGTCCGGTCTACGCCGGTCAACATCGGCGACCTGTTGTACGTCGGCGACGTGTGCGTGGAGCTGAAGCGCACCGACAAGGACGCGTTCGCTGCCGCCGCCACGCTGGCGCGCGCCCAGCGTCACGAGGAGATCACCGGTGAGGACGAGCCGGTCGCGCGCAACCTCGCGGCCTTGATGCGCGCCACCGAGATTGTCGGCGCCGGCGACGACGAGACCTACCCCATCGAGGTGATGGAGGTGTGCCGCGAGCTGTGTGAGGCCACGGTGGCGGCGCTGGTGTTGCAGAGCGAGCGCGGCGCGCTCGAGACGCCGGTGGTGCTGCAGCCCGAGAGCAGCCGGCGCGCCAGTGTCCCCGTGCTGTGGCCGGTGGTGACGCAGGCGATGGACCAATGCCGCCCGCAGTTCAGCGCCGACCTCAAGCGCGTCCCGCTGTCCGGCGACGAGGCGGTGCTCAAGTCCGACGTGGGTGCGCTGATGGTCGTGCCCATCGCCGCAGCCGGCCGGCCCGAGGGCGCCATCTACCTCGCGCGTCCGTCGCCGAGCCCGGTGTTCACCGAGCGAGAGATGGAGACCGTGCGCGCAGTGGCCGCCGCCGTCGGCCTGCGGCGCCGCGCCTCCGCCGCCGGCACGGCCACCGCACTCCCCGAGGTGGAGGCGCAGGGCGACATGCTGGCGGCGCAGGCCAAGGTCGAGGCCGCCGAGGCGCGTCTGCAGGAGGCCCAGGAGGACCTGCGCAACCTGACCGAGCGCGTACACACGCTCGAAGGCGAGCAACTCAAGCTCAAGCAGCGCCTCGAGATCGAGAAACAGACCGCCATCGACGCGCGGCGCGAGGCCGATCGCGGGCGCAGCGAGGCCTCCAAGCTCGAGCAGGGGCTGCACAAGACCGACGAGGACGTGAAGAAGCTAAAAGACGCGCTGGCGCGCTCCGAGGACGAGCGTAGCAAGCTGCGCGAAAACGTCCGCCTGCTCGACGAGGAGCGGCGCACCAAGTCGATCGAGATCGAGCGCCTCAAGGAGAACGTGCACGGGCTCGAGGCCGAGCGCGACGCGCTTCGCGTCGACGGTGAGGTCACCCGCCACAAGCTGGCCGAGGCCGCCAAGGAGACCGAGCACCTGGGCGACGAGATTGAGCGCGCCAAGGCGGCGTCCGATGCCGCGCTGGCCGAGGCGCGCGCAGGCGCCGAGACCTATCGCGCGGCCGTGCGCACGCTCATCCCCGAGTCGACCGTCGAGCAGGTCGAGGCGGCGGCCGCAGGCGCGCCGCCGGTCACCGAGGTGGCGCAGCGCCCGGTGGCGGCGCTCATCGTGGAGCTCCGCGGGCTCGATCTGTGGGCCGGCAACGCGCCGCCCGCCACCGTGCAGGCGCGCGTCAGCCAGTTCTGCGAGGTGGTGGCGATGCGCGTGCGCGCCAACGGCGGCCGCGTCGAGCAGGTGCTCGGGCACACGCACCTGGTGCTGTTCGCGGCGGACGCGGCGAGCGTGCGCGCCGCGGTGCGCTGTGGCCTCGAGATCGCCGCGCTCTGTCCGGTGGAGGACGGCATCGGCGTCGCGTGCGGCCTGCACGTATCGTCGTCGGCGTCGGGCTTCCTCGGCGGCCCAGACGGCGCCGCGCGTGTGGAGATGGGCGAGGCGGCGCACGTGGCGCGCGCGCTCACCGGCATGAGCTTCGAGCCCGCCTTCCTCATCTCCGACGCCGCACAGCAGTTGATCGCCGGCGATCCCACCTTCGCCATCATGCTGGTGGGGCCGGCGGCGCTGGCCACCGGCCCGCGCCTGCTGCTCTACAAGGTTGCGCTCACGCAGTCGGGGGCTGGATGACCGCCGAGCTTCCCCGGCCGTTCGGCACCTACACGCTGCTCAAGCTGCTGGCGCGCGGCGGCATGGGCGAGATCTACCTGGCGCGCACGCAGGGCATCACCGGCTTCGAGAAGTATTACGCCGTCAAGAAGCTGCTGAAGAAATTCACGCACGACAACGACGTCGCCACGCGCTTCATCGACGAGGCCAAGCTGGGCGCGCGCTTGCAGCACCCGAACATCGTGCAGGTCTACGACCTTGGGCGCGTGGCCGATGAGCTGTACATGGCCACCGAGTTCGTCGACGGCTTTGACCTGCGGCGCGTCTTGCGCTTCTGCCACGAGAAGAAGATGCGGATCCCGCTCGACATCGCGCTCTTCGTCGTGCGCGAGATCCTGTCGGGCCTGGCGTACGCCCATCGGCAAGTCGACGCCGAGGGCCAGTCGATCAACCTGATCCACCGCGACATCTCACCGCAAAACGTGCTGGTGTCGTTCGAGGGCGAGGTCAAGGTCATCGACTTCGGCTTGGCCAAGTCGACGCAGCGAAGCCAAGAGACCCAAGCCAACGTGCTGCTCGGCAACTTCGGCTACATGTCACCCGAGCAGGCGCGCGGCCACCTGCTCGACGTGCGTACCGACGTGTACTCGGCCGGCATCGTGCTCTTCGAGTTGGTCACCGGCACCAAGCGCTTCGTGGAAGAGAACCCGATGCGTCTGCTCGAGATGGTGGCGCGGCCCACGCCCATCGTGCCGTCCGACCGCGTGCCGGGGACGCCCAAGACCATCGACCGCATCTACGTGAAGGCGTCGGCGCCGGCCAAAGAGGAGCGCTTCGACAACGCCGAGGCGTTTCGCGACGACGTCACCGCGGCGTTGCACAAGATCAACCCCAAGGCGTCGCGCGAGAACCTGGCGCAGTTCCTCAATCACCTGTTCCTGGGCGGCCAGGCGCCGGCGCCGGTCGACCCCGATGCGCTCGATCGCTCGGTGGCCATCCGCGTGCGCGACCTGCACGAGGCCAGCGATGCGTTCCAGCAGCCGGCCGAGAGCGACATCCGCGACAGGCGGCTGCACGAGTTCGCCGAGGACGCGCCGCAGACCGCTTCGCACCCGCTGATGCGACAGGCGCGCGCCGGCGACACGCTGACGCACCAGCAGCTCACCGGCGAAGACCTGGCCGCGCCGAGCGCGCCCACCGTCGCCGCCATGCCGGCGGTCCAGTTGCCGCACATGCCGCCGATACGGCCGGCGGTCTCCACAACAGAGGAGACGGCGCCGCAGCCGCGCGCGGTGGCACGCTCCGCCTCGCCGGTGCCCGACATCTCGGAGATGGTATCGGTGACGGCGCCGCACGCGGCCGCCGAGGTCGACGTCGAGCTGGCGGTGGAGGCGATCGCGGACGAGGAGCTCGAGGTGGTCGATCTCGGCCCCTCGCTCACCGAGCAACCCACCTCGATCTACGACTCCCCCTCATGGCCGAGCGAGGCCGACCGCGCCGCCGCGGAGCTCGAGCCCAAGGGCGCGCCGCTCGAGCTGCAGCGGCAGCTCGAGGAGCAAGAGACGGCGCGCCGACGTCACGAGCAGGAGCAGCGCGACACCCACGCACGCCAGCAGCGGCAGGCCGCGGCCCAGGCACAGGCGGAGCTGCAGCGGCAGCTCGACGAGCAGTTGCCGTCGCCCTCGCCGGCGATCCACAAGGCGCCGGTCATCGCGGCGTCGGTCGTGGCGTCCGCCAGCAAGACCAACGTCGTCACCACGGTCGGCCCGCCGCCCAAGCGGCCGGTGGCGTCGTCGGAGCAGCCCTCGATCGTGGTCGCCATGGACCTCGAGGCCAACGAGCCGACCGTGGTGGGATCGCCGGCGCCAGGCAACCAGGTGGCCGCCACCATCGAGGTGCAGCCGGTGGCCGAGCGTCGACAGCGAGGCGCGGGCTTCGGGGAAGGCAAAGGCCACGAGAGCCTGATCATCGACTTCGAGGAGGGCGCCGGCGAGGCGCCGCGCGCCGCCGAGCCGCCGGCCAATTTCGAGCCGCCCGCCAGCGACGAGAAGCAGACCATTCGCCCGGCCGCGCAGCCACTCGGCAAGCGCGTGGCCTCGAGCGTCGCGCAGACCAAGAGCCGACCGGCGGCGCGCGACGAGAGCCAGAGCGGCGGCGCCATGCCGCCGCCGACCCGCCGCGGTCCGCGCTAGCAGGCCGCTGACAGGGCATCTGCGGCGTTGGCGTCGTCGTTCGCTCGCGACGCGTACGGCCGTACGCTTGCTCGCTCTCTCCTAGCCGCCTTGCAGCTGCACCTGTCAGCAGCCTGCTAGGGTTCTACGGTGATGGGTACGGCAATCTTGTCGCTCATCCGCTGACACCACGAGTCGGTGCACAGAAAGAAGCTGACGGTGGCCTCGAGCGTGGTGGCGCCCGCCTTCTCGCCGCGCAGCGTGGTGCGCAGCTCCGGCGAGGCGGCCGCCTTGTCGACGACGTCGCCGCGGCCGAGCTTGCCCTTGCCGGGCTTGACGCCCTTCGGGTCCTTGAACACCACCTCGAGCGGCGCCTCGCCGTGGACCTTCTTGCCGTTCTTGGCGCGCACCACCAAGGAGAAGGTGCCGTCCTTGCCGACCTTGACGGTCTTGTCGGTGCCGCCGGTGTCGAGCGTGTAGTCGTCCTTGGTGGCGCGATCGTCGGCCGCCGGCGTTGGTGCGGCGGCGACGGTGACGGCGAGCAGCAGGGCGGTGATCATGGCGTAGCTCCAAGAGGTGGGACGTTCGAACGGGGCGCCGGCTTCATCGCCGGATCGAGGGCGGTGGGAGCACTCCTCACAGGTCGGGCACGGACTCGGCGAGGCGCTCGATCAGCCGGCGCGCGTCGTCGGAGAGCTGCTTGGGCACGCGCAGTTGCACCGTCACCAGCACGTCGCCCGCCTTGTCGCCCTGCAGGCGCGGCATGCCCTTGCCCTTGATGCGGAAGACCTGGCCGCCCTGCGTGCCCGGCGGCAGGCTCATGACCGCCACGCCGTCGGGCAGCGGCACCTCGAGCTTGCCGCCGAGCAGCGCCTGGCGCAGCCCGACCTTCAGCGTGGTGCGCAGGTCGGCGCCGTCGCGCTCGAAGCGGTCGTCGTTCTTCACCTGGACCACGACGTACAGGTCGCCCGGCGGCCCGCCCTCGCGGCCGGCCTCGCCCTTGCCCTTGAGGCGCAGGCGCGTGCCGGTGTCGACGCCCGCCGGCACCGTCACTTTGAGGCGCTCGGGCACCTTGCGCTGGCCCTCGCCCGCGCACGCCCGGCAGGTGTAGCGCCGGATGGTGCCGAGGCCGTCGCAGCGGCTGCACGTACGCTTGAGCGGGAAGGCGCCGCCCTTGGTGCCGCTGCCGCCGCAGTCCGGGCAGGTCTCGGGCGGCTTGTCCGCCGGATAGCCCTTGCCGGCGCACTGGTCGCAGGCGCGCGTCAGGTCGACGTCGACCGAACGCTCGCAGCCGGTGGCGGCCTCGGCCAGCGTGACGCTCAAGGGGTGCTCGACGTCGACGCCCGGCTGCGGCCCGGTGCGCCGGCTGGCGCGGCGCATGACGTCCGCGAAGATGTCGGCGACGCCGGAGAACGGCGAGGGCTCCTCGTGGGTACCGGCCGGCCCGGGCGCGCCGAACAGATCGTAGGAGCGCCGGCGCTTCGGGTCGGAGAGCACCTCGTAGGCCTCGGTGATCTCCTTGAAGCGCTCGGTGGAGCGCACGTCGTCGCCGGTGACGTCGGGGTGGTACTGGCGCGCCAGGCGTCGGTAGGCGCGCTTGATCTCGGCGTCGGACGCGCCCTTGGGCACGTTCAAGGTCTTGTAGTAATCGCGCGCGCGCACGCGCCGAAGGTAGGGCACACGCCGCCCCCGGGAAAGGGCCGGACGCGACCGGGATCTGCAGCCGATCAGATGTGCGTGTGGTGCCAGGCGCCGCGCGCGAACTTCACGCCGGTGATGAGCGCCAGCGCGACCCCGTAGATGGCGGTGGCATACCAGCAGCCGATCAGGCCGAGGTCGAGCGTGATGGCGAACAGCCAGGCGAGCGGCACCAGGCAGGTCAGGTGCAAGGCGCCTTCGGCGAACATGACGAAGCGCGACTCGCCTGCGCCGTAGAGCGCCTGCGTCAGCACCAGCGCCGCGGCCGCGATGGGCGCGAGCAGGCCGCAGAAGCGCAAGGAGCCGGTGGCCACCTCGATCACCTGGTCCTTCAGGAGCTCGTGCTGCGTGACGTCAGCCGGCAGGAAGACGCGCAGCACCGGCTCTGGGAAGGCCGCCACCAGCGCGCCGACCACGGTCATGAACGCCGTGCAGATGATCACACTCTGCCAGCCGTAGCGCGCGGCCAGCTCCGGCTTCTTGGCGCCGAGCGACTGCGACACGAGCGTGGCCGTCGACGTGCCGAAGGCGATGCAGCTCATGAAGATCAGCATGGTGATGCTGATGATGAGCTGCGCCGCCGAGGCGTTGACGCCGGCGAGCTGGTCACGCTCGTCGATCTGACCGACGATGCCGAGGAAGACTGCGAAGCCGCTCATGACGAACACGGTGGCGAGGCCCGAGAACACCGACAGGCGCGCGACGCCCACGGCGACCGCGCGATCGAGGTTCTCGAGGCGGAAGGCCTTGAAGTGGCGGCGATCCTCGCGCCGCAGCGCCCACCACAGCATCATGCAGGTACCGGCGAGCCCGGAGACCGACGCGGCCCAGGCGGCGCCGGCCACCTCGAGGCGCGGCGCGCCGAGGTTGCCGAACACCAGCGCCCAGCACAGCACCAGGTTGATGATGTTCATCACGATGGCGACGGTCATGTGCACGCGCACGCGACCGATGCCGTCGTAGAAGCTCTTGAGCGACGCCGTGGTCACCATGCCGAGGATGCCGAGGAAGCGCACGCGACAGAAATCGACGCCGAGCTCGCGCACCAGCGGATCGTGGTGCAGCCACTGAAAGACGCTCGGCACCACCGCGATGGCGCCGGCGGTCACGACCACCGACGAGATGAGCGCGAGCGCCAGCGAGTTCGCCAGCACCCGGCCCGCGCCCTCGATGTCACCCGCGCCGTAGCGTCGCGCGGTCATGGCCTGGGTGCCGACCGAGATGGCGGCCAAGAAACCGCCGAAGGCCCACATCAGGATCATCGAGTAGCCGAGCGCCGCCGTACCGGCGACCGCGGTCCTCTCGTCGAGGCGCCCGACGAACAGCGTGTCCACCTGGTTGATCGCCGTCTGCGTCAGCATGCCGATGATGACCGGCACGCCGAGCGAAACGATGCGCCGCACCAGCACCGGCTCGAAGACAAGGAACGATCGCCCCGGACCGGGATCGGTCACGAGAGTGGAGCCGGTAGTCATGAGATTGGCGGAGGCCTGATCCAAGCGGTCGCTCGTCCTTGGCGTCGTAGCCGACGAGCATGGCCGCGGCAACCTGCAAAAAAGGTGGAATCTCCCACACTGTTGCGGGGTTGGCTTGGCGCGATTCCTGTTGCGGGACGCCGGGAGAACCGTCTACGGTGCCGCCGCCTACGGGTAGGCCTACGGGGTAGACCGCGATGAACCGTGCACTCCTCCTCGCTTTGCTTTGCGCAACCGCAGCGCTCGCGGTCGCGGGCTGTCCGGGGCCCGAGTACCCGAAGTGTGAGTCCGACGATCACTGCAAGAAGGACAAGACCGGCAGGGCGATCAACGAGCACTGCCTGTTCGGTCAGTGTCAGCAGTGCGCCAAGGACTCGCACTGCTCGGCGGGCCAGAAGTGCAATCGCGGCCGCTGCGAGAAGTCGTGCACCGCGGACACGCAATGCGGAGCGGGCCAGATGTGCGAGGACGCCTCATGCGTGCCGGTGCAGTGCACCGACGCCAAGCCCTGCGGCGGAGGCCTGCAGTGCGACAAGGGCCGCTGCGTTGCGCCCGCGTCTGCCGGCGGCACGACCACCACACCCACGCCGACGGCGCTCACCTGCGAGAAGAAGGCGCGCGTGCAGTTCGACTTCAACATGCACGACCTGCGGCCCGACGCGCGCGAGGTGCTCGACAACTTCGCCAAGTGCCTGGCGCAGAACGCCGACTGGCGCTTGCGCATCGAGGGCCACGCCGACGAGCGCGGCACCACCGACTACAACCTGCAGCTCGGCGACAACCGTGCCGGCTCGGTGCGTGACTACCTGGTGCGCCTCGGCGTCGCCAAGGCGCGCGTCGCCACCATCAGCTACGGTGAGGAGAAGCCGCTGGTCGCCAGCGGCAGCGAAGACGCCTGGGCGCAGAACCGCCGCGCCGAGCTGGTGGTGCAATGAGCGGTACGCGTCGGTGGGGCAGCGTCAGCGTCGTGCTGGTCGCGCTCGGGGTCGGCGGCTGCGTCACGACGCGTGAGGAGGGCGAGGCGCTGCGGCGCGACATGGCCGAGCTGAAGACCGAGGTGGCGCAGGCGCAGCGGCAGCTCTCGGACGCGCGCACGCAGGACAAGGGTCGCCTCGACGAGATGGCGCACCGCGTGAGCGTGCTCGAAAGCACGCTCGCCAACCTGCGCCAGGCCGACGCCGACTCCGGCGTGCAGCTCTCGAAGACCATCGCCGAGCTGCAGACGCTGCGCGGCGACATCGAGCAGGCGCGTCACGAGCTCGGCGAGACCACCAAGACGGTGGCGAGCATCCTGGAGCGGCCGCCGGTGAGCGTGGCCGCGGCCGAGAAGGCGCCCAAGGTCGACGACGCCAACAAGCCGGCGACCATCGCGGGCGCCGAGGTGCCGGCCGAGGCCAAGCCGCACTACGACTTCGCCAAGAAGCTGTTCGACGACAAGAAGTACGGCGAGAGCGCCGAGGCCTTCGACCTGTTCCTGCTGCGCCACAAGAGCGCGCTGCCCGACCTCGTCGACAACGCGGCCTTCTGGAAGGCGGAGAGCATCTTCGCGCAGGCGAGCGCCATGAGCGACGCCAAGGCCAAGGAGGCCTCGCTCAAGCAAGTGATCCTGGCCTACCAGGTGGTGCTCGACGACGCCAAGAGCGAGAAGCGCGACAGCGCGCTCTACAAGATCGGCATCTGCTTCGAGCAGCTCGGCTTCAAGGAAGAGGCGGGCGTGTTCTACAACGAGCTGATCGAGAAGCACCCGAAGTCATCGCTGGTGGCCGACGCCAAGAAGCGCGTCAAGGCGCTCGGGCCCACCAAGGGTAAGAAGAAGAACAAGTAGGGGCGGGGGCGTCCCCGCCCGCAGCGCTCAGCGCCGGTCGTGCGTGATGCGCAGCCGGTAGGCGAAGCAAGAGTCGTCCGGACCGGCCACCGGGTACGGATAGACGCGCACGTAGAAGGTCTTGTCGTCGTCGGAGCCGCAGCTACCGCTCCAATCGAGCACCAGGCTCTCGTCCAAGTTGCCGCCGGCTTGGCTGGTGAACACCGTGCCGCTGCACGAGCCGTCGCGCACCTGCAGATCGAAGTCGCGGCCCGCCGGGATGTCGAGCAGCTCGATGGTGGTGCGGTAGGGCTCGCTGCCGAGGCAAAAGTTGAACTCGTCCTCGTGGGCGCGGAAGCGGAAGTGGTCCTCGTCGCCGGCGGGGTAGATCTTGTAACCGGTGAACGTGACCGGTGAGTTGTTGTCGTTGACGTCGCCGAAGTTGACGGCGCTGGCGCTGCACGTGTTGACCGGCTCGTTCGCTTCGAGCGGCAGCCCGTCGTCGGGCGTGCCGTCGCAATCGTTGTCGAGGTTGTCGCACTGCTCGGTCGTCGGCGAGGCCACGTCGCACTGGTACTCACAGCCGTCGGAGGACACGGCCTGGCTGACGTTCCTGTCGCTGTTCAGGTCGTAGAACGGGTTGTCGCAGGAATAGGTGCAGGCCGAGGTGGCTGCCACGCAGCCGCGGTCGGCGTTGCTGCGCGCGACGCAGGGCGTGCACAGCGTGCCGCACGAGTCGGGTGAGGTGTTGGCGAGGCAGGAGTCGCCGCAGGCGTGATAGCCGCCGTTGCAGGTGTAGACGCAGTCGCTGCCGACCACGGTGACGCTGGCGTTGGCGCGCGCGGGGCACGAGCTGCCGCCGCCGCCGACCGCTACCGTGACGACGGGCCGCGCGTGATCGTTGGTGGCGACGTTGAGCGTGCTGGTGAGGAAGCTCGCGGTGGTGGGCGTGAAGGTGAGCGTGACTGTGAGCGCGTCACCCGTGATCGACTGGCGCAGCACCGCGGGCAAGGGCTGCGACAATGCGCGCACGAACGCCGTCTGGCCGGGCACGCTGACGTCGGTGACCACCAGGTCGCCGAGCGGTCCGATGTTTCGCACCGTGAAGGTGCGCGTGGGCGAGGGCGTGGTGCCGACCAAGACCGGGCCAAAGTCGATGGTCTCGGGCGCCACCTCGACGATCGGCTGCACCGAGCGACCGGACAGCGGCACGGTCACGGCCGGCAGGTCCGGATCGTCGGTCTCGATGATCAATTGTGCGGTGTCGGTGAGCCCGGTCAGCGCGCCGGGGCGATACTCGACGTCGAGCGCGGCGTACGGCAGGAAGTTGATCGAGCCTGGCAGTGGCGTGGCGATGGTCGACGGTGAGAACGAGAAGCGGGCGGCCTGCGGCCCATCGATCGCCAGGCGGGTGACGGTCAAGACGCTGCCGGGTGGGCCGAGGTTGAGCAGTCGCAGGGAACGCGCCACCGGGAAGCCGGTGGTGTGATCACCGTAGACCAGGCCCTCGGGCGGCAGCTCGTCTAGCGTGGCCTCGTCGAGCACGCCCACCACCGGTGCCACGCGCGCGTTGCCGACCACCTCGATGGTGGTGTCCTGCTCGCCGTCAGTGCGGACCGCGAGCGTGCGCGCGAATTGCCCGGCGGACAGCGGCGTGAACACCACGTCGAGGTCGAAGCCCTCGGCCGGCGCCAGCGTGTGCGGCAGCGCGGGCAGCGGGTGCTGCACCACGAACGGGCTCGAGGCCGACGGCACGAAGTCGAAGGCCGAGATCTCGACCGGCGCTTGGCCCTGGTTCGACAGGTTGACGGTGCGCCGATCAGTGCGTCCCACGAACGCGTCGGCGAAGGTGACGGCCGCCGGCGTGGCGACCAACAGCCCGGTGACGCCCTCGCCGGTCAGCACCACGTCGGTCTGCGTGGGCACGCCGTCGGCGTTGGTGCTGATGGTCAGGGTGGCCGTGGTGGTGCCGCTCGCAGTGGGCGTGAAGGTGAGCATCAACGGCAACGTGTCGGGCGGCAGACCGGCGGCGTTCAAACAAAAGCCGCCCACGCAGTCGGGCGCGTCGGCGGGGCAGGTGGCCGAACTGGCGCAGTCGCCGTCCCACGAAGACAGATATGCCGCAGGATCGAGATCGACCGGCGCGAGCGCGAACGCGCTCGCTCCCGGCACGGTGACCGCACCCGACACCGACAAGACCGAGTCGACGCTGCCGTCGTTGCGCACCAGCAGGCGCACGGCGGCGGCCGAGCCGACCGGCACCGCGCCGAAGTCGACGGCGACCTCGTCGGGCGTGAGCACGGCGACGTCGCGCGTCAGGCTCAGCGTGGGCGTGCCCTTGAACTCGGCGAACAGGTCGACCTGCAACAGGCCGCCCTCGCCGGTGTGCAACACCTCGAGCTGCGCGCTGTCGGGCAGGCCGTCGTTCGGCGTGTGCACGAGCTGCACGCCGAGCTCCTGATCGGGCGCCAGCTCGGTGTCGAGGAAGCCCGTGGGGGTCGCCGCGAAGGTGCCGCTGTCGTCGTCGAGCGAGAGCTGCAAGACGCGAAGCGGCACCGTGCCGGTGTTCTTGAGCGTGACGTTGCGCTCCACCGGCACGCCGAGGCGCGTGGCGCCGAACTCGACGTCCGGCTCGGGCAGCGCGCTCAAGATGCCGAGCACCGGCGGACCGGCGTCACCGGGGCCGGCGTCGCTCGGACCGGCGTCACCGGGGCCGGCGTCGCTCGGCGTGCCGTTGCCCGCGCACATGCCGTCGGTGCAGAGCTGACCGAGCGGGCAGTCGCCGTCGAGCACGCACTCGCTGGCGGGGGGCTCGGGCGTCTCGGCGCAACCGTCGCAGCCGACCAGGCTGCTGGTGGCGACGAGGACGAGCGCGGTGCACGTGAGCAGGCGAGCGTAGGACTGCATGGGGCCTCCTGGGCGACCGGCGGGGCGGGGCGTCGCCGAGGTGTGCCGATATCCTACCAAGGCATTTTCCGTCGTCGAGGCCTTCTTTGGGAGGGGCGGAGATCCGGGCGTACACTCCCCATCCATGTCGCGGTCGATCCCGTCGACGATCGGGTCGCGTGCGCAGGCGTGGGCGGGAGTGGTCACGGGGATCGCCTGTGGCGTCGCGCTCGTGGCTGCCGCGCCCGCGTCCGCCATCGCCGACGGCACCGCGCCCGCCCGCGTGGTCACGCACACCGTGTTCGGCGCCGCGGTCGGCGTCGGCAACACGCTGATGGAGCACGACGGCACCGCCAACTTCGCGGTGCGCGTCGGCGGCTCCGAGGCCACCATCCCGCTCTCGCGCATGCCGGCCGACGCCACGGTGGTGCGCGCCTTCCTGTTCTGGGGCGGCACCTACGACCCCGGGCTCGGCGTGCCGCAGGATCGCAACGTCGATCTGACCTTGCCCGACGGCACACCGTTGAACGACCTCTCCGTCGACACGCTGCTGCCCGGCGAGCCGAACGGCAGCCTCAACCGCTGCTTGCAGCGCAACCACACCTTCGGCGGCGGCGCCATCCCGGCCTTGCCGATGTACGTCTGCCGCCGCGAAGTGACCTTCTCGCTGCAACAGCTCGGCGCCGGCGGCGCGGTCGGCAGCTACGGCGTCGACGACGTCGACCTGTACGCCACCGACTGCGGCAACGATCCAGGGCGCTGCCAGGCGTTCTTCGGCGGCTGGGGCGTGGTGGTGCTGTGGGAGTCGCCGACCGAGCCGGTGCGCCGCGACCTGGTGCTCTACGACGGCTTCTACGCGCTCGACGAGCAAGGCAGCACCACCGGCGGCTTCTCGTCGGGCATCAGCCCGGCGCTCAACCTCGACGGCTTCACCATCGGCCCCTCAGGCGACGGCGATCTGACCCTGATGGCCTTCGAGGGCGACGCGCAGCTCGGCGTGCCACCGCAGAACTTGCTGCCGAGCGGCAACCCGCTGCGCTGCGACGACGGCCGCTGCGAGGACTTCGCGCAGGTGCGCACCACGGGCAACCCGACGTACGTGCGCCTGCAAGACGCGACCAACCGCCCCGGCAACCTGATGAACGGCAGCAACAACCAGGGCGGCGGCACGCACCCGGGCCTCGACATCGACACCTTCGACGTCGGCCCGGGCGGCCTCAACGTCCTGCGCGCCAACGACACGGCCATGACGCTGGTGGCGGGCTCCGGCGACGGCGTCGCCGACAACGGCAGCGGCGGCTCGGGCGAGCTGTTCCTGCTCTCGTGGCTGCTGCTGTCGGCCGAGACCTACTCGCCGCGCTTCACCAACGCCGGCACGGAGAAGGTGGTGCTCGAGCCGGTGGCGGGCGCGGGCGAGGTCTTGAACTACTTGTTGCGTGTCGAGAACGACGGCTCGGCGGCGGCCACCAACGCCCGCATCCGCGACCAACTGCCGGCGGGGGTCAGCTACGTCGCTGGCAGCACCACCAACACCTGTGGCGTCTCGTCGGTCGACGTGGGCGGCACCTCGCCGGTGTTGCAGGGCAGCGGCCTCAACGTCGGTACCTTGAGCATCGGCGAGCGCTGCGAGGTGCGCTTTCGCGTGGTCATCGACGACGACGTGGTCGACGGCACCGTGCTCGACAACTTCTTCACCATCGCGGCCGACGCCTTCCCGCCGCTGTTGATCGGCCCGGCCTCGACGGTGGTGCAGGCGGCCGAGCTCGGCCAGCCGACCAAGAGCGTCAGCGTGCTCGGCGGTGGTGCGCCCACCGTGGGCGCCACCCTGTCCTATCGCATCACCATCCCCAACACGGGCGCGCGCGCAGCACCGAGCGTGTCGCTCGTCGACGTGGTGCCGGCCGAGCTGCAAAGCGTCACCGTGGTGTCGATGCCGAGCGGCGCCAGCAACTTCTCCGCTGGCAACACCGTCGACGTACGCGGCTTCACCATCGGGCCGGGCGCGTCCGCCGAGGTGGTGTTTACCGGCACCATCCGCTCGGGCATCGCGGCGGGCACGCCGATCGCGAACCAGGGGAACGTCTCGCAGCCGTCCTTGGCCGCGCCCTTGCCCACCGACGACCCGACCACGGGTGCGGCGCAAGACCCGACGACCATCTTGGTCGCCTCGGGCGTCTCGCTGGTCGGCTCCAGCAAGAGCGCCACCGACGTGAACGGCGGGCCGCTCGCGCCCGGCGACGTGGTCGAGTTCCGCATCCACATCGACAAGAGCGGGCCGGCAGCCGACGTCATCGTCATCGCCGACGATCTGCCGGCCAACGTCGCCTCCTGCCAGATCGTGTCGGTGCCGGCCTTCGGTTCGGCCACGTGCGGCGCGGGCGGCGCCAACGGCACCGGCACGGTGACGGGCTTCGTCTCCTTCGTGACGCCGGGCACCGCCGACGTGGTCTTTCGCGCCACCGTGCTCGCGTCCGCCCCCGACGGCTTCACGCTCGTGAACAGCGCGCGCTTGACGCCGTCGATCGAGACCACGCAGGCGATGACGGTGACCTCGGCGCCGCTCACGGTGGTGGCGCGGCCCATCTTCTCGTCGTCGACCAAGGCGGTCACCGATCAAAACGGCGGCGACGTGCGACCGGGCGACGTACTGCGCTACGCGGTGACGGTGCGAAACGACGGCACCATCCCGTCGTCGGCGACCACCGTGACCGACACGGTGCCGGCGCCGCTGATCATCGATGCCGTGCTCGACGGCGGCCTCGCCTCGAGCGGCACCATCACCTGGTCGCTCGGTGCGCTCGCGGTCGGCGCCTCGACGGTGGTGCGCTTCGACGCCCGCGTGCCCGCGGGGACAACCGACGGCACCGTCATCGCCAACACCGCCACCATCAGCGCGGCGGCGCCGGCGCAGACCTTCACCACGCCGCCCGCCACCGTGGTGGTGCGCGCCTCGCCCATCCTGACCGTGACCAAGACGGTCGCCGACCTCGACGGCGCGCCCTGGGAGCCGGGCGACGTGGTCCGCTACACCATGGTGGTGTCGAACGGCGGCGACGGCGTCGCCACTGCCGTGTTGGTGCGCGACACCCTCGATCCCTCCTTCGAGACGGCCATCCTGAACGCAGGCGGGCGCGTCGAAGGCGGCGACGTGGTCTTCGACCAGACCACCGACGCCGCGCTCACCGCCATCGCGCCCGGCGCCTCGGTCACGCTGCGCTTCGACGCGCGCCTCTTGGCCGTGCTGCCGAACGGCACGGTGGTGGCGAACCAGGCGCGCACCACCGCACTGCAAGTGGCGACGCCGGTGTTGTCCGACGACCCGACCACCGGCGCCCCGCTCGACCCGACGCGCTTCACCGTGACCGCGCAGGCGCTCTTGTCGCTCTCCAAGACGTATGTCGACGACAACGCGGGCGCGCTCCTGCCCGGCGACACGGTGACCTTCACGCTGGCGCTCGAGAACACCGGCAACGCGCCGGCCACCGCTGTTGCCGTCACCGATGTGCTTGACGGCCGCCTCACCTTCCTCGGCTCGCCGGACGGGGGCGCCTTCGCGGGCGGCACTGTCAGCTTCCCGACGTTCACGCAGTTGCCCGGCGCGCCGCGCACGCTGCGCTTCCAGGTGCGCGTCGCAGCACCCCTCGCCAACGGCACCACCATCCCGAACCAGGCGCAGGCGACCTCGCCGGTGGCGCCGACGGTGCTCTCCGATGACCCGACCACGCCGGCGCCGCTCGACCCGACGGTGCTGACGGTGGTGTCGCGGCCGGTGCTCGACACCTCGACCAAGAGCGTCAGCGACCTCGACGGCGATGGCGTCTTCGAGCCGGGCGACGCCGTGCGCTACACCATCGTGGTCGCCAACACCGGCAGCGAAGACGCGCTCGCGGTTGCGGTCACCGACGCCTTGCCGGCCACGCTCACCAACGTGGTGGTGGGGCAGGGTGGTTCGTTCGCCGCCGGCGCCGCGAGTTGGGCGGTCGGTGCCCTCGCCGTCAACGCGAGCGTCACGTTTACCATCGACGCCACCATCGTGCGCCCGCTCGCCGACGGCGTGGCGGTGGCGAATCAGGCGTTCGCGAGCGCCACCGGCGTCGCCGCGACCCCCACCGACGACCCGAGCACGCCGGCCGTCGACGATCCGACCCGCTTCACCGTGCGCTCGACGCCGCACCTGTCGATGGTAAAGACCGCCAGCGACGGCAACGGCGCGCCGCTCGAGCCGGGCGACACCATCACCTGGACCCTGGTGCTGACCAGCGACGGCGGGCGCAGCGCCGACACGGTCACGTTGCGTGACACCGTCGACGCCAGCCTCGAGGCCATCGTGCCGCTCGACGGTGGCGTGGTCGCGGGCAACGACGTCACCTGGTCCTTCGCCTCCCTTGCCGTCGACGCTTCCACAACCGTGCGATTTACTGCGCGCGTGCGCACGCCGTTGGCGAACGGCACGCGCATCGCGAACCAAGGCCGCGCCAACGTGGCGGAGGCGGGCTTCCCCGACGCGCTCTCCGACGATCCGGCGACGCCCGCGCCGCTCGATCCGACCGTGGTGCAAGTGGTGAGCGCCGCCGACCTCGCCGCCAGCACGCTCGAGACCATGGACGCGGCGCTGGCACCCATCGCGACGGCGCGGCCCGGCGAGCTGGTGCGCTGGGTGCTCGACGTGCAGAACCGCGGCCGCGCCGCCGCGCTCGACGTGCGCGCCATCGTTGCGCTGCCGCAGGAGCTGCAGATCGTCGACGCCGGCGGCGGCACCATCGCCGGCGATTCGGTCACGTTCACCGCGGCCGCGGCGCCGGCGCTGGCGACGGTGGCGCCGGGCGACGTGGTGCGGCTGGTGGTGCAGGCGCGCCTGCGCACGCCGCTCGACGACGGGCTGCTGCTGACCTCGCAGGCCATCTTGAGCGAGACCGGCTCGGCGGCGCCGTTCGTGTCGGACGACCCGTCGACCGCGACCTTCGGCGATCCCACCGTGCTCGAGGTGGAGAGCGCGCCCAACCTCACGAGCTTCGACAAGACCTACAGCGACGACAATGGTGCGCCGGTCGAGCCGGGCGACACCGTGGGCTACACGCTGCGGATCGAGAACACGGGTGACGCCATCGCACGCAACGTGGTGTTGGCCGACGCGCTGCCGGCCATCCTCGAGATCGTCGATGCCGGCGGCGGCGCCGTGGCAGGCAACAACGTCGCCTTCGTGCTCGGTGACGTCGTGCCGGGTGCGGCCGGCGCGGTCACGCGCACCTTGCGCGTCCGCGTGCTCGGCACCGTCGCCGACGGCACCGTGGTCGCCAACCAGGCGACCGTGGCCGGCACCAACGTCGCGCCTGGGCAAAGCGACGACCCGAGCACCGGCGCCGTCGACGATCCGACCAGCTTCACGGTGCGCACGGTGCCGCGCCTGACTGTGAGCAAGGACGTGTCGGGCGGTCGCATCCACGCGCCCGATGATGTGGTGACGTGGACCATGACCCTCACCTCGACCGGCACCGGCGCGACCGAGCCGTCGACGTTCGCCGACGTCGTCGATGCCTCGCTCACCGACGTCGTGCCGGGGCCGGGCCTCAGCTACGACGCGGGCACGCGCACGGTGGCAGGCGCGGTGGCGCCGTTGCTGCCGGGCGCGAGCGCAAGCTTCACCTTCGATGCCCGCGTCGCCTCGGGCGTGGTCAACGGCACGCTGATCGTCAACCAGGCGACCGTGGTGGGCCCTGTGCTCGGCACGGTGCTGTCCGACGATCCGACCACGACCACGGCGGCTGACCCGACCACCGTGCTGATCGACGCCCGACCCAACCTGACGACCTCGAGCAAGGTGGCGATCGACGTCGACGGCGGCGCGCTGCTGGTGGGCGACGAGGTGCGCTGGCTCGTCACCGTCGTCAACAACGGCGCGGGCGCGGCGCGCGACGTGCGCGTCACCGACCAACTGCCGGCGACGCTGAGCATCGTGTCGGTGGAGAACGGCGGGCTCGCCGCCGGCAACACCGTGGTCTGGGACGCGGGCAGCACCGCCGCGCTCGCGACCATCGCCCGCGGCGCCTCGGTGGCGCTGGCCGTGGTGGCGCGCATCAACGACACCGTGGCGGACGGCACGCCCATCGCCAACCAGGCGAGCATGGTCTCGCCCGACCTGGCGAGCGTCGTCGTCACCGATGATCCGGCCACCGCGCCGTTCGGCGACCCGACCGTGATCGTGCCGAGCGCACCGCGCCTGGTGATGACCAAGGAGATCGTGGACCAAAATGGCGGCGCGCTCGCGCCCGGCGACGCCATCGACTACCGCATCGTCGTCGAGAACCAGGGCAGCGTGGCAGCGACCAACCTGGTGATCCGCGACGTGGCGCCGGGGGCGCTCATCGACCTGGCTCCGCAAGACGGCGGCGTCGCGGCCGGTGGCGTCGTCACCTGGACGTTGTCGACGCTCCCCCCCGGCGGCAGCGCCACCGTGCGGCTGGCAGCGCGCGTCAACCCGTTGGCGGTCGGCGGCACCGTCATCGCCAACCAGGCGGAGGCCGTCGCCGACGAGGTCGGCCTGCCGCGCGTCTCCGACGATCCGACCACGCCGGCCGTCGACGATCCGACCACGCGCGTGGTGAACGCCGTCGAACAGTTCGTCGGAACCGTCGAGCTGTTCGACGGCGTGACCGACGAGCCGCTCACGGGGCCGGTGGTGCCGAACCAGCGTGTGCGCGCGCGCATCGCCTTCGCCAACCAAGGCACGCAGGTGGCCCAGGCGGTGGTGCTCGAGGTGCCGCTGCAGCGCATCTACTTCGTCGTCGACGAGACCACCGAGGGCGGCGTGGTGCAGGGCGACGTGGTGCGCTGGACCGCCAGCCAGGCGCCCGCGTTCGCGCGCATGGATCCGGGCGCAGGGGTGACGGTGGAGCTCGAGGGCGCGCTCGCGGACGTGCTACCCGACTCCCTCGACATCCCGGTCGCCGGCTTGGTGACGAGCGCGACCAGCGCGCAGCCGACCGTGATCGGGCCGGCAATGATGCGCACCAGGAGCGTCGCCGACCTGTCGGCCACCACCAAGGAGGTGATCGACGAGGACGGCGGTCTGGTGGAGCCGGGCGACGTGCTCAGCTACCGCATCACCGTGCTGAACGAAGGCGGCGCGCCGGCACAGAACGCGCGCGTGCTCGACGCCATCCCGGGCGGCACTGTGTACCTCGGGGGCAGCACGCGCGTGCGCGGGGCACCGGTGGGCGACGCCGAGGGGACCTCTCCCCTCGTGACCGGTCTCGCGCTCGGCGACGTCGACCCCGGTCGCGCCGTGGTGGTCGAGCTGCAAGTGCGCGTCTTGCCGAGCGCACCGCGCGGGCTGCGCATCGACAACCAGGCGACGCTGCGCGCCGACGGCGCGCCCGATGCGGCGTCGGACAATCCGCTGACGCCGCTCGTCATCGGCGACGCGACCTCCGTGATCGTGGGCGGCGGCAGCTCGCTGGTCGCGCAGAAGCTGGCTGCACCCTCGCCCGTGCGCGTCGGCGAGACGCTCGACTTCGTCATCAACGTCGAGAACACCGGCACCGAGCCCGCGCGCGAGCTGAAGGTGGAGGACGCGGTGCCGAACGGCACCCGCTTCGTGCCCGGCAGCCTCAGGGTGGACGGTGCCACCGCCACCGACGCGACCGACCGCGACGACGCCGAGCTCGACGGCATCGCTCTGCGCTTCCACCGCGACCTGCTCGAGGCCGGCGACGGCGTGTCGTTCGCATTCCAGGTGGTGGTGGAGGCTGCCGCCGTGGTGGTGAACCAGGCGACGGTCGAGAGCAGCGACGAGAGCTTGCTCACCGACGCCGACCCCGCCGTGGCCGGCGACCAACCGACCCGCGTGCCGGTGCGCGGCGCGCGCGCGCTGCTGCTCGACGAGCGCACCACGATCATCACCGACGACGATGGCGGCGCGCTGCGCGCGGGCGACGCGGTCACGGTGCGCACACGGCTGCAGAACCGCTCGCTCGAGGACGTGCGCGTGGTGGCGCTCACTATCGGTCTGTCGGCACAGCTCGAGGTCGACGAGGCCGTGGTGCCGATCGACGACCTCACCTTCGACCCCGCGAGCCGGAGCTTCCAGCTCGGCGCGCCCTTCACCATCGCCGTCGGCGGCGCCGTCGACGTGGTCTTTGCCGCCCGCGTGGCGCAAGACGCGCGCACCGGCGACCGCGTGCAGGTGACGGCGAGCGCCGCGGTGGAGTCGCTCGACGAGACGCTGTCCGCCATCGTCGACCTCGGCCGCGCCGACGCCGCCGTGGGACTGCTGCCGGGCACCGGCGCGCTGTCGGGCACGCTGTTCCTCGACGGTGGCGCGCACGACGGTGTCTTCCAACCCGAGACCGACGAGCGCACGCGCGGCCTGGTGGTGCTCGCCTTCCGCGGCGACGCGCGCGACCCGGTGCAGACGGGGGTGGCGAGCGAGCGGGGCGCCTATCGCCTCTTGCCCATCCCCGCCGGCAGCTACCGGCTCGAGCTGCGCTCGCCCGGCGGCGCTCGGCTCGGCGGGGTCGATGCGCTCGCGCTCGCGGACGGCGAGGTGCGCCAACAGGACGTCGCGGTGCAGCCAACCGGTGCGGTGTTCCTCGCCGACAACGGCGGACCGGCGGAGCGTGCGCGCGTCTGGCTCTACGTCGACGACGGCGACCACGAGCCGCGCGACGATCGCCTGGTCGAGGACCGGCTGCTCGGTGCGGGACAGCAGGGGCAGGTGGTCGGACCGCAGGGCCTGTACCGCTTCGACGCGCCGCCGGGCAGCTACCGCATCGCCGTCGAGACGCCTGACCCGCTCACCACCTTCCCGTCGGCGGCGCTGCCGGTCGACGTCGACCCCGACGGCGATCCGATGGGACCGCTGGCGCGCCCCGACACCGACGGCGACGTCAGCGAGCTGGCGCTGCCGCGCCGCGAGCAGCCGACACCCTACTTCCTGCGCTTCTCCGTGGAGCAGGACGGCCCGCTCTTGCAGCGCAACCACCTGCCGACCGACCGCCTGACGAGCCAGCTCGTCGTCACCAAGACCGCCAATCGCAAGCGCGTCTCGGTGGGCGACATCGTCTCCTACTCGGTCTACGTCGACAACCGCGCGCTCGCCGGCGTCACCTTGGAGCAGGGCGGCGTCGAGATCGTGGACGCGCTGCCGGCCGGCTTCACGCTGGTGGCGGGCAGCTATCGCCTCGATCAGATCACGCGCGACGCGCGCGGGCAGGAGCGGCGCTCGGCGGTCGACGTGCGCGATGCGGGCGATCGCGTGCACACCTTCGGGCCGTTCGCGCTGGCCGCGGCTACGGCGTACGAGCTGCGCTACAACGTCGTGGTCGGGCCGGGCGCCACCTTCGGCGAGCACGAGAACCGCGCCGCAATGCGCCTGGCGGCGGGCCAGTTGCCGCTGTCCGACGACGCGAGCGCGCGCGTGCAGGTGGTCGCCGATCCGATCTTCGACCTCTCCACGATGCGCGCCAAGGTCTTCTGCGACACCGACGGCGACGGCCTGCAGAGCGCGGGCGAGGAGGGCGTCTACGGCGCGCGCTTGTGGCTCGACACCGGTCACCGGGCCGACACCGACGTGGTCGGCAAGGCCCACTTCTCGGCCATCCCGGCCGGCATGCACCTGGTCAAGCTCGACGTGCGCACGCTGCCGCCCGGCACCACGGTGGTCTCGCCGCGCAGCACCTTCTACGTCTCCCCGGGCGCGCCGGCGCAATTGTCGTTCGCGGCGACGTGCCGCGTCTTCGTCGTCGACAAGCCGACGCTGGTCGTCAACGAGGCCGCCTATCGCCCGCCGCCGGTGGCGATGGTCAAGCTCGCGCTCGCCGGCCGCGTGACGCCGCCGCTGTTGGCGGTGAACGGCGAGAAGCTCGCGCTGCCGAAGGCCGATCTCGGCGTCGGCAGCGAGGCGCTCGATCCGGTATTCGCGCCGGCGGGCCCGAACCTGTCGGGGCTGGTCGATGGTGCGCTGCGACCGCGCTTGGTGCTGGTGCCGCGGAGCAGCGGCGCTCCCTCCGCATGGGAGCTGCGCCTCGAGGACCTGGGCGTCGGCGTGCTCGACGGCACCGAGGTGCGCGCACCCGCCGAGGCGGTGGCGTCGCTCGCGTGGATGTTCGCGGGTCGTGGCGGGCCGCCCGATCGCATCGCGTTCGACGGACGCGACCCCGCGCTGGGCATCCCTGCGCTGCTCGAGGGCCACCTGTATCGCGCGACGCTGACGCTCGGCTACGAGAACGGCGACCGCGCGATCTCGGGCGCGCGCATGTTTGGTGTCCGCGCCGGCGCGCCCGTCGGCGCCGCTGTCGTTGGCCCGCTCGCCGAGATCGACGAGGCGGGTGGCACGCTGTTTCGCGCAACGGGCAAGCCGACGCCGCGCTTGCTCTCGTGGCTCGGCACGAACAAGGTCGCGATCCGCGACGCGCTCGCAGCCGGCGCCGCACGCGTGGTGGTGGTGGTCCACACCGACGGCGGTGGCACCAAGGCGCCGGCCGCGCTGACCGCGGGGCGCGCCGCCGAGGTGGTCAAGGCGCTGGCGAGCGGCTTCGGCATTGGCGCCGACAAGCTCGAGCCGCGCGGCGCGGGTGACTCCTCGCTCAAGGTGCCGAACCTCCGAAAGAAGGACCGCGCCATGAACCGCCGCGTCGAGCTGCTCGTCGAGGGCGGTGCCGGCGAGGCGATGCCGTCCGTGGTGGCGCCGCTCGAGCTACCGCCGCGCCTCGTGGTGCAGGGCCAGGAGCGCGCGCTCGCCGCTGACGGCACCTTCGCGCTCGAGCTCGAGGTGCCGGAGACAGAGCAGCTCAGCGTCGAGCTGCGCGGCGCCGCGGGTGCAGCCGTGCGGCTGACACGCGACCCGAAAGCACCCGGCGGCGCGCTCGAGCCGGCCGCGGCGCCGCCGGTCGGCGTCGAGTGGCGCGCCGCCGAGCGCACCATCGCGGTTGCCGGCCAGTCGGTCGATGCTGCGTTGCTCGGCGTGCGCGTGGTGCCGGTTGGTCTCGACGCTGCCGGCGGGGCCATCGAGATCCCGGCGACCGGCGCGGTGGAGCTGACCACGCAGGTGCCGAGCGTGGACGTCGCCGCGTGGTTCCTGCGCGTGATGGACGGCGCGGTCGAGCCGGCGAGCGGCGACGAGAGCGGCTCGACGCTGGTTGAGCAACGAGGCGAGGGCGCCGTGCCGCCGGTGATTCGCTGGGACGGAAAGGACGCCGCCGGCAACGACGCGCGCACCCCGGCTCGCCGGCTGCGCTTCCGCCTGGTGGTCAAGACGGCCGGTGGCGACGTCGGCATCTCCCCCGACGTCGCCGCGTTGGTGCATGGCAGCGCGCCGGCCGCTGCGGCATTACCGCCGCCGGCATCGACGTCGTCGGCGGCATCTGCGGCCGTACCGGTCGGCGAACCGGTGGTGCTCTCCGATCCCTTTGACGCCGCCGGCAAGCTGCGGCCCGACGCCGCTAAGCGCGTCGCGGCTTTGGCGGGGGCTGCGGCAGCGCAGCACCTGAGCGTGCGCGTCGAGGCGCACAGCGACGATCGAGGCAGCAAGCTCGAGCGCCGTACGCGCAGCCAGCGTGCGGCCGATCAGGTGGGCGCCGCCTTCCTCGCCGCCGGTGTGCCTGCCGAAAAGGTCGGCACGCTCGGCATTGGCTCCGACTCTCCGCTGGCGCCGAACACCGGCGTGAAGAACCGCGCGCGCAACCGCCGCGTCGTCGTCACGCTGAGCAAGCCTGAGCTGCTGGTGCTCGATCCGTTCGGCATGGTGGCGCCCGACGCGCCGAAGGTCGTCGACCCGTTCGCGGTGCCTGCGCCGTCCGTCGTCGATCCGTTTGCCGCGCCATCGGCCGCACCCGCGATCGCGGCCGCGCCGCCGGCAGCGCACTTCCTCGCCAACGGGACCGCGCTCGCCATCGGCGAGGACGGCGTCGCGCGCGGCGACGTGCCGGCGATGGCGAGCGGTGAAGTCGTGCTTGACGTGCGTACCGCTGATGGCGCGCGCGCCTCGCTGCGCGCGCGCCCCGACGGACCGGCGCTGTGGCAAGGCGATCAGCGTGCCTGGGACTCTTTCGTCCAGGGCGGCTGGCCGATGGCGGAGGTGGCGCCGCCGGCCGAGGTGGCGCCGGTCGAGACCGCTCCCGAGGC
Organism: Deltaproteobacteria bacterium; assembly: GCA_016177705.1. GTDB lineage: Bacteria > Myxococcota > UBA727 > UBA727 > VGSZ01 > JACOUT01. The sequence goes on along the minus strand of JACOUT010000002.1, from coordinate 411,374 downwards.
GCCCACGAAGCCTGCATGGTGGCCCGACGAGAGCACGCTCGCCGCCGCCAAGCTGCGCGTCGAGCTGCCGACCGATCTGGCCGCGCTCACGAGTGAACGCGTGCTGGTGCGCGGCCAGACCGAGCCGAAGAACCGGGTGCGCATCGCCGGCGAAGAGGTCGCCGTCGACGCCGACACGGGCAGGTTCGCACACCTGGCGCGCGTGCCCGAGGGCGACGGCGAGCTGGTCATCGAGGCCACGGACGACCACGGCAACGTCGGCAAGGTTGCGCGACCCGTGCACGGCGATCCGAACGGCTTCTTCGTACTCGGCCTGGCCGACACCGCGTTTGGCGGTGACGGCGCCGAGCTCGGTGAGCGCGGGCCCTTCACGTCGGCGACGCTCGGCCCCGTGTTCCTGTACGGCCGCGGTGCTGCGCTCGTGAGCGGCCGCTTCATCGGCCCCACCCTGTTCAAGCGCTACGAGCTGACGCTGCACCTCGACACGGCGCGCTGGCAGAACGACGTGTTTGCGCCCGACCTGCTCGACCCCGACCGCTACTACCCGGTGTACGCCGACAGCTCCGTCGAGAACGCCGCCGCCGCTGCCTCGGCCTTTCCGCTCTACCTCGACCTCACGGCCGATGCGTCGCGGGTGCAGGTCGGCTCCATCCGCACCGACCTGCAGGGCGCCGACCTGTTCCGCTACCAGCGCGCGCGCGCCGGCGCGCAGATCACCTTCGATCGCGGTTGGACCGGCCCGCTCGACTACGACGTCAAGAGCGTGGCACCGGCGTCCTCGCCCGATGCCGATCCGTGGCGCACCACGGCCACCGGCTTCCTGGCGGGCGGCGGCGGTGAGCGCCACGCGCGCGTCGAGCTGATGGGCACGGGCTCGTCGATCTACTTCTTGCGCCACGAGCGCGTGGTGGAGGGCAGCGAGCGCGTCTCGCTGCTGGTGCGCGACGGAGTCACCGGCGCCGAGGTCGCGCGCACGCCGCTGGTGCGAAACGTCGACTACACGGTGCGCTACCTCGAGGGGCGCGTGATGTTGAAGGAGCCGCTCGGCGCCTTCGCGGACGCTTCCTTCATCACCAACCACAACCTCGGCCAGGTGGTGGCGTCGAACCGCGTCGCCCTCGAGGTGGAGTACGAGCACCGCGACGACGATCCGTTCCAGGGTGTCGCCGGCGGCGTGCAGCTCAAGCAGCAGGTGCTCGGGCACGCCGAGGTGGGCGGCGGCTTCGTCTATGAGGCGCGCGAGGGCGGTGCGCTCGGCTACCAGCTCGGCGGCGGCCACCTGCGCCTCTACCTCGATCAGGGCACGTGGTTGCAGGGCGAGCTGCTCGGCTCGCAGTCGGTCGATGCCGGCAACTTCTTCTCCACCGACGGCGGCCTCAGCTACAGCACGCTCGGCCAGCCGCTCGATGTCAAGGCGCCGCACGGCGGTGGGGCGCAGCCGACCTCGGCGCGCGAGGGCGCCGCGTATAAGCTCGAGGGGCAGGTGCAGCTCGGGCGCTTGGTGGGGCGCGAGGCCAACGCCGACCTGCAGCTTCGCGCCTATGTGCAGCACTTGCAGCCTGGCTTCTTCGCGGGCGCGGCCATCGTCGAGCAGGGCCAGACCAAGGTGGGCGCCGAGGGCGCCTGGCAGGTGATCGACGACGGCCGCTTCAAGCTGCGCTGGGACGGCGTCTTGAGCGAGGTGCCGAGCACGCCGACATTCACGCAGCTCACGGAGTACCGCACGCTGCACCGCGAGATCGTGACGCTGCGCTACGAGCACAAGGTGGCGGAGCCGCTCGTGCTCGCGGGCGAGTACGGCTACGGCTACAGCTGGGACAGCGGCGCCTTTGGACAGAGCGACATCGCGCAGCCGCGGGAATTCCACACCAACGTCGCCGCGCTCGGGCTCGACTGGGCGGCACTCGAACGGCTGACGCTCGCCGTCAAGCAGGAGCTAGTCCTCACCGGCGATCCTCAACAGATCCAGGACGCGTCCGATCACTTCATCACGCACCTGCTCGCGCGCTGGGGCCTCACCGAGGAGCTGTCGTTGCTCGGCGGCGTCTCCTTGCGCTGGAGCGGGGAGAACCAAGCGAACCTCGGCCTGTCGTGGCAGGTGAATCCGGCGGCGCGCGTCTATGCCACCGAGCGCTTCGGGTTGTTGCCGGCCGCCGGATCGGGCGCGCTCGGCTGGACCACGACGTCGGTGGTGGGTGGCGAGACCAACCTCGCGCCCGATGCGTCGAGCCTCGAGAGCAAGGCCTACGCCGAGTACCAGCTCGACGGCGGCATCTCGGGCGATCAGAGCCGCGGCGTGCTCGGGCTCAAGAACGGGCTCAAGCTGCCCTGGGGACTGACGCTGCAGCTCGGCTACGAGCGCATCGTCACACTCGGTGGCGTCGTGCCCGCGACCGAGAACGGCACGGTGCCGCCGGCCGCCTTCACCGACGGCACCTTCTACGCGGCGCCCGGCGCGAACGGCAGCGGCAGCTACCTCGCCGGCCAAGGGTCGCGCGACGCCGCATCCGCCGGTGTCGAGTGGAAGCGGGGCGAGCTGTTCCTCGGCAGCCAGCGCTTCGAGCTGCGCTACGACAACCTGACCGAGAGTCGCGGCGGCCACGACCGCCTGTGGCTCCTGAGCGCCACCGCCGCCGCGACGCGACTGTCGCCGGAGCTGTCGCTGTTGGCGCGCTACAACGTCGCGCTCGCGCAAGACCTCGCGCTCGGCCAGCGCGAGGCCTACCTGGAAGAGGGCGCGCTCGGCGCCGCCTACCGACCCGTGACGCACGAGTGGCTGAGCGTGCTCGGCAAGCTGTCGCGCAGGGTGGAGGTGCGGCCGCTGTCGCTCGCCGGCGGCACCGTCGACGACTACACCGTGCACGCCGCGAGCGTGGAGCCCATCGTCGAGCTGCCCTGGCAGCTGCAGATCGCCGAGAAGCTCGCACTCAAGCACGCAAGCCAGCTCTTTGGCGATGTGCCGCGCGCCGACGCCGTCACGGCCTTGTGGATCAATCGCGTCAACTGGCGCGTGCACGACACCATGCGCGGCCTCGGCATCGAGCCGCCCGTGCCGGGCGCCTTCGACGTCGGCGTCGAGTACCGGGTGCTCGCGAGCATGAGCGGCGCCGGCGTCAAGCATGGCCCGCTCGTCGAGCTGCAGCTCGCGCCCGTGGAGTATTTCCGCTTCGGCGTCGGCTGGAACTTCACCAGCTTCTCGGGCGACGAGCTCGATCGCGGCACCGTCGACCGCTCCGGCTTCTTCGTGCGCGCGGTGGGCGCCTTCTAGGGAGCTTGACCGCGACCGGGGTTGGGACGAACCTCCCGCCGTGGACCCGGTCACCATTACCTTCCTCGTCGTAGGCGTCTTGCTGATCGCGAGCGAGGCGCTGCACCCGAGCTTGGTGCAGGTGTTCTTCGGCGCCGCGGCGCTGTTGGTCGCCGGCCTGCGAGCGCTCGGCGTAGTCGACTCGGTGTCGACGTCGCTCTTGCTGTGGGGCTTCACCTCGCTCGGGTTGACGTTGCCGCTGCGCCCGATGCTCAAGCGCTACTTCAAGACCGGCGAGGCCAAGCACGACCTGAGCAACGAGGACAAGGACGCGATGGGCGAGATCGTCGAGGTGCTCGAGGCTGTCGACGACACGGGCCCAAACGGACGCATCCGCTTCCAGGGCACCACCTGGTCCGCACAATGCACGGACGGCAGCATCCCCAAGGGCGGCCACGCCCGCCTGGTGTACAAGGACAAGCTCGTCTGGATCGTCGAGGCGGTGTCCGCGCTCGAGGCAGCGCCCGAGCGCGTCCCCGCCGCCGACCAGCTTTCCGACAAGGAAAAGGACAAGGTGAAGGCATGATCCCGTTCCTGATCACTATCGGCTGCCTCGCCGGCGTGTTCTTCGTGACGCGCACCTTCATCGTCGTCAGCGAGCGCGAGAACGTCGTCAAGGAGCGCGTCGGCAAGTTCCAGGGCGTGCTGCAGCCCGGCTTCCACTTCATGGTGCCGCTGCTCGATCGGGCGGCCTACCGCCAGGAGATGCGCGAGCAGGCCATCGACGTGCCGCCGCAGATGTGCATCACCAAGGACAACATCCAGGTGGAGGTGGACGGCATCGTCTACATCAAGGTGGAAGACGCCAAGGACGCCTCCTACAACATCGCCGACTACCGTATCGCCGCCATCAACCTGGCGCAGACCACCATGCGCAGCGAGATCGGCAAGCTCAACCTCGACGAGACCTTCTCCGAGCGGGAGAAGATGAACACCAGCATCGTGCGCGAGATCGACAAGGCGAGCGAGCCCTGGGGCATCAAGGTGCTGCGTTACGAGATCAAGGGCATCACGCCCTCGCCGCGCGTCATCGAGACCATGGAGAAGCAGATGGAGGCCGAGCGCCACAAGCGCGCCCAGGTGACCATCTCCACCGGCAACAAGGAGGCCAAGATCGCGGTCTCCGAAGGCGAGCGCATCGAGGCCGTCAACCTCTCCGAGGGCGAGCGGCAGAAACGCATCAACGAGGCCAACGGCCGCGCGGCTGAGATCCGCATGACCGCCGAAGCCAACGCCAAGGCGCTCGCGCTGGTCGCAGACGCGATCCGCGCGCCTGGCGGTGAGAGCGCGGTCAAGATGCAGCTCGCCGAGCAGTACCTGGTGGAGCTCGGCCGCATCCTCGAGCACGCCGACGTCAGCGTGGTGCCGGCGCAGATCGCGCAGGTGAAGGCGTTCTTCGAGGGCATGACCAAGGTGCAGGGCGCTGTCGGCGCCGCGCCGTCGGCGACGCCGCCAACGCAGCGGAGGGGGTGAGCCATGGGCCTGTATTACGTCGTCACCGCGATCATCTGGACCTGTCTGGCGCTCTACACCTCGTACAAGGTGATCCGCAGCGTGCGCCTGGTGCCCAATCGCACCGAGCTGATCGTCGAGCGGCTCGGCCGCTACCACGAGACGCTCGGGCCTGGCCTCCACGTGTTGCTGCCGTTCTTCGATCGGGTCGCCTTCATGATCGACATGAAGGAGGAGGCCATCGATGTGCCGCCGCAGGACTGCTTCACCAAGGACAACGTGCGCGTCGAGGTCGACGGCATCCTCTATCTGCGTGTCGCCAACGCCAAGCAGGCCTCCTACGGCATCACCAACTACCACTTCGCCGCCATCCAGCTCGCGCAGACCACCACGCGCGCGGTCATCGGCACGCTCGAGCTCGATCGCACCTTCGAGGAGCGCGACATCATCAACGCGCACGTCATCAAGGCGTTGAACGAGGTGAGCGCCGCGTGGGGCATCCAGGTGATGCGTTACGAGGTGAAGAACATCGTGCCGCCGGCCTCGGTGAAGAACGCGATGGAGCGACAGATGGGCGCCGAGCGCGAGCGACGCGCGCTGTTGGCGCGCGCCGAAGGAGACCGCGCCGCGCGCATCAACGACTCCGAGGGCAAGAAGCAGGAGATGATCAACCGCTCCGAAGGCGAGATGCAGCGCCGGGTCAACGAGGCGCAGGGCAAGGCGCAAGAGATCCTGGCGCTGGCGCAGGCAACGGCCGATTCGATCCGCACCGTCGGACAGGCGGTGACGGCCGACGGCGGCGCCGAAGCGGTCAACCTCAAGATCTCGCAGCAATACGTGCAGAAGCTCGGCGCGCTCGCCAACGGTGCGCAGGTGGTGGTGCCGGCGGACCTGCTGCGCGTCGACGACGTGCTCGGCTCGATGGGCGTCACGCTCGCAACGTCCTCTCGGGTGCCGGCCGCGCGCGCGACCGTGCCGGTACCGCAGCCGATCATCGCGCCGCCGCGTGAGCGGGAGTAGCGCTCGTCCCAGCAGGGCGCCCGGTCGGTTGGGCCCGCCCGGTCGGCCGCCGCCCTCTGCTAGAGTCGCGGCGTGACCGCGTCCGCGATCGCGCTCCTCGGCTTGTTCGCCACGGGCTGGCCGTCGCTGACGAGCGACGTGCCGCCGACCACGCTCGGCGCCGACGACGCCGCCGTGATCGCCGGCGTCAACCGGCCGTTCGTGCTGCCCGAGGTCAAGGGCGCCGTCGAGAACGCCACCGATTGGTACGTGTGGCTGACGCGCGCGCGCGGCGTGCCGGCCGAGCGCGTGACCTTGCTGCGCAACGCCGAGGTGACGCGCGAGAACTTGCTCGCCGCCGCCGCCAAGGCCAGGGGGCAGGTGGGGCCGACCGGCACCCTATGGATCGTGTTCATCGGCCACGGCGCGCCTGCTCGCGACGGCAGCGACGGCCTTCTGCTCGGGGTCGATGCGCAGCGCACCGAGGCGAGCATCGCCGAGCGCGGCCTGCCGCAAGCGGAGCTGCTGCGCGCCGCGCAGGGCAAGCAGCGCAGCACCGTCGCCGTCGTCGACGCCTGCTTCTCGGGCATGGCGAGCGATGGGCGCACGCCGCTGGTCGCCGGCAGCCAGGCGACCTTGCCGGTGCGGCGCGCGGCGCCTGCCGCCGGCGTGCTCGTGCTCGCCTCGAGCGAGGAGGTGGCGGGTCCGCTGCCCGGCCATGATCGTCCGGCGTTCTCCTACCTCTTGCTCGGCGCGCTGCGCGGTTGGGCTGACGGCAACGGCGACGGCGCGGTGACCGCGGGAGACGCGCTCGGCTACACGCGCGCCGCGCTCACGGCGCTCGTCACCGACAAGAACCAGATCCCGAGCGCGCGCGGCGGTCCGCTCGACGTCGTCATGCACGACAAGGCGCGCGAGCGCGGGCCCGATCTAATCCAGCTCGTCGCCGAGGCGCGCGCGCCGGCATCGAGCGCGCCGGTCGCTACGGTGCCCGCACCATCGGTGGCGCCCACGCCTGTGTCGAACCGAGCCGCCGAGCAGGCCTTCCGCGAGCGCGAGATCCGCCTCGATGTCGACCACAAGTGGGTGCGCCGCGACCTGCCCGGTCCCTTGTCCCGCAAGGATCTGGTGCGACTGGGAGGGGAGGCCGCGCCGGGCGCGAAGCAGCTCGTCGAGGAGCTGTCCGCGCGCGAGGAGCTGCAACACAACTTCCTGGTGACCACTGCGCCGCCGCTGGTCGGCATGGGCGTCGGCACGGCGGTCGGGCTCGGCGTCGGCGCGTTGATCGCGGGCGGTGGCGGTGCCGACGCGAACCCCGAGCGCGCCTTCTTGCTCGGCGGCTTCATCGGCGCCTTCGCCGGTGCGGCGGCGGGCGCACTAGGCGTCACCACGCCCATCTTCATGTACGCGCAGCTCGACCCCGACGAGGTTGCGTCGCTCAAGAACGCCGAAGCGGCGCTGGCCAAGGCGAGCAACGACGCCGAGCGCAAGACGCTCGGTTTGCCGCCGTCATGACGCCGTCGCTCGCCGCGCTGGCCATGCTTGCGGTGACCGCATCGCCCTGGCCCACCGTCGACGCGACCCCTGCCGGCGCTCCGAGCGGCACGGGGGCGCAGGACGCCGCAGTGATCGCCGGCGTGAGTCGACCGTTCGTATTGCCGCCGCTGTCGGGCGCAGCGGAGAACGCGACCTCATGGTTCACTTGGCTTACGCGCGTGCGCGGCGTGCCGCTCGAGCACGCGCACCTGCTGCGCGACGGCGAAGCGACGCGCGAACGCCTGCTCGCGGCCGCCGACAAGGCCCGCACCGAGGTCGGGCCCGGCGGCACCCTGTGGATCGTCTTCATCGGTTATGGCGCGCCCGCGCCCGCCGGTGACGACGGGCTCTTGGTGGGCGCTGATGCGCAGCCGACCGAGCTGTCGCTGCTGGAGCGCAGCGTGGCGCAGTCGCAGTTGCTGTCTGCCGCGCGTGGCGCACAGCGCGCTACCGTTGCCATCTTTGACGCCGCGTTCTCGGGTGCCGCAGCCGACGGCGTCGCGCCGCTCGTGCCCGGCAGTCAGGCGACGCTGCCGCTGCGCACAGCCGCGCCCGCCGCAGGGACGGTGCTGTTGTCGTCGAGCGACGCGCGCACGGGCCCGCTGCCCGGCCACGACCGACCCGCGTTCTCCTATCTGCTGCTCGGCGCCCTGCGCGGCTGGGGCGACGGCAACGGCGACGGGCGCGTAACGGCGGCGGAAGCCGTCGCGTACGCACAGCACGCGCTGGTGGTCGCGGCGCCTGACCGTCCGCAGCCCCCGAGCGTCAGCGGCGCTCCGCTCGATGTCGTGCTGAGCGACGACGCGCGCGAGCGCGGACCGGACCTGCTCGCGGTCGTCAACAGCGTGCGCTCCGTCGCGCCGCCGCCGAGCCCCGGCACGGTCCCGATCGTGCCGCCTCCGCCGAGCGCGCGGGAGCAGGCCTTTCGCGAGCGCGAGATCTACCTCTCCTTCGACCGCAAGTGGCTGCGGCGCGACCGCCCCGAGCCGCTCGCCCGTCAAGACCTGATCGACGCCGGCAGGCCGCTCGCGCCGGACGCCGCACGGCTGGTCGAGGACATCACGTCGAGGCAGGCGCGGCTCGGCAACCCGCTCGTCTGGGTGCTGCCGCCCGTCGCCGGCGGTCTGGTAGGCGCCGCAGGCGGGATCGCGATCGGGGCGGCAGTGCCGTCGACGCACCAAGGCCTCGCCTACGCCATCGCGGTCCCGGTTGGCACGGTGCTGCTGGCCGGCATCGGCACGTTGGCGGTGTCGATGCCGATCGGCCTGAGCGGACTCTTGAGCGAGGACGACAAGCATCGGCTCGACAACGCGGAGCACGAGCTCGCTGACGCGATCAACGCCGCGGAGCGAAACAAGCTAGGCCTCGAGCCGCGCTAGCATCACGATGCGCCGAACAGCGGCCGGCGCAACAACCCCGCGTGCACGACGATGAGCACGCCGAGCACGACGTAGCCGGCGACGCCGAGCAACAGCAGGCGGTTGAAGCCCCACGGGATCATCATGGTCATGGCGAAGCTCGCGCCGATCACCGAAGCGAGCGTGCTGATGCCGTAGGTGATCGGGACGTTCGAGCCATGGTCGGTCGCCACCAGCCGATCGACGAGCCACGGGTAGAAGGCGCCGAGCGCCGTGCCGATGGGGAAGGTGACCACCGCGACCACCAACAGGCGCACCACGAGCGGCAGGCCGACCAGGTACTCGAGCACGACGCGCAGCGCCGGAATGGCGAGGAGCACGAGCGCCGCAACCACGAACGGAAAGACGCGGATGCCGACCAGTGAGATCAGCCGCTGGTGCACCAGGCTGCCGACGCCGGTGGTAAGCAGGAAGATGGTGATGACGGTGGCCATGGCGACCGCCGGGTCCTGCATGAACAGCTCGAGCTTGGCCATCAAGGCCACCTCGACCAGCATGTAGCAGAAGCCGGAGATGAGCAGATACGCGAGCGCGGGGGCCGGCGCGCGCCGCTCGCGCGACCACGACGCCCAGGTGATGAAGAGGCCCGCGAGGGTCACGAGGCCGATCAGCGTGGTGATGCGCAGCCAGCTCTCGTAGGCGCGCAGGTCCTGTAGTGTCGCCTGCTCGGGGATGGGCCGGTAGTTGCTGAAGTCGAGGTCGATGATGAAGGGGCGGTCGTCGGTCACGATCTCCTTCGCATCGATGAGCGGGCCCTTCACCAGCGCCTTGTCGGCGGCCTTGGGGTTGGCGATGCCCGGTGCGTAGCGCACCATGTCGGCCGCCTCCGCATGGAAGCCGGTCAGCCGCTTCACGTCCTCGTCCGTGAAGCCGTCCTTCGAGAACAGCAGATCGTTGGTGGTGGGTCGGTTCTTGCCGAAGCGCGAGCGCAGCAGGATCACCTTGTCGTCGATGGGCGCGAAGCCCTCCTCGGCGGCGAGCACCTTGAGGATCTGCACGATGAAGTTCGTGCCCTGGTAGTCGAAGATCAGCACGCCGTGCGGCGCCAGCGCGCGCAGGTACTCGCGCATCGCCTCCTTGGTGTAGAGGTACTTGCGCGTGTGTCCGGTGACCTGCAGCGCCGTCGGTGCGCTCGAGCCGACGTAGATCATGTCGAACTTCTTGTCGTTCTGCATCAAGAACGCGCGTCCCTCCATGAAGCGCATCTCGACGTCGGGCAGCTTGAAGAAGTCGGCGATGCGCATCGACTCGAGCTCCGGCGCGCTGGTGGGCAGGGCTACGCAAGCGGGGTTCAGCTCGACACCGGTGACGCGCGCCTTGTCGCCCGACAGCTCGCGGATGCGAATCATCTCGTCGCCGCAACCGGCGAACATCACGAGCGCGTCCTTGATGTCGTGGCCCATGATGAAGGGCGACTCGAGCGCATCGAGCACCACCGGCATGGTGGTGCGTCCCGGCGTGAAGGCGCGCACGTGGACGTTGCTGCGCCCGTCGTCGTGGATCACCTTGTAGTGCGAGCGCCGCTCGTTCTTGAACTCGAAGCGCACCAGTTGCACGCGCGAGAACTCGTTCCAGCGACTCGCGATCTCGCGCGTCTTGGGCGCATCCTCCTCGCGCGAGTAGTACTGGTACTCGACCGAGCCCTCGAGCCAGCGGACGGCGTAGAAGAAGCCGACGTTGAGCGCGAGCAGCCCGGCAACGACCGCCGCGGTGACGCGCGTGTTCGCCTTCAAGAAGAAGACGACGACGGCCGACAACGAGATCATCCACACCAGCACCACGCCGGGCAGGCTGATGAAATGGAACAGCACCGGCGTGGCGAAGCAGCCGAGCGCTGCGCCGAAGAAGTCGGCGCTGTAGATGCGTCCGATGTGGTCGCGCTCGACGTGGTAGCAGAGCGTCAGGATGCGGCCGAACACGAAGAACGGAATGATGAAGCCGGCGACGAAGATGGCGGTCTTGGCGGCGGCGTCGCCCAGATAGAAGCCCGCGTCGTCGGCGGCGATGATGGTGAAGCCGCGCGTCAGGATGACGAGCACGATAGCGAGGGTCGAGAACGACACGGCGGCGAGCGCGAACAGGCTGCCGCGCACGGTGAAACGCCCGACGACCTGCGGCCGGAAGTGGACGTAGAGGCTGCCAAGCGCGAGCCCGAGGAAGGTGACCGGCAGGGCGAGAAAGCTGTTGCGAAAGCCGATGAAGAAGTCGGCCAGGCGCGCGATCAGTAGCTCGAACATCAGGCAACTGAAGGCGGTCCAGAAGACCAGGACGCGCAGGGACCGCAGGTCATGCATCGTCGGCACTTTCGCACAGGCTCGCCCGGGCGCAAGCCCCGCAGCGGCGGTGCCTCGTCGTCGGCGCGTGATGGTCACCTGCGGCCGATCGGCCGCCGTCGCTCATGGCGGCACGACGGCGTTCGGGGTGGGTGCGACCCGCTCGTAGACGTGGAAGGTGCGCGCGCGCGACACCCGCACTTCGCCCAGGCTGGTCAGCTCCTTCGCGAAGCGCGGGTCGCGCTGGTAGCGCGGCGGCACGGCGTCACGGAACAGCAGAAACTTCGCGCCCAGGTCGCGCGTCATCACCTGCAGATCCTCGTAGCTGTTGTACTTGGACATGGCGTGCATGCCGACGCCTGGCACACGGCCGCACATGGCACGGGCCTCTTGTGACGAGATGCCGACGACGAGCTTGCCGCCGGCGCGGTCGCGCTGCTGCTCGAGCCAGCGCACCAGCCGCAGGTTGTAGGTCTCGATGGGCGGCGCCGGCACGATGGCGCTGGCCTCCGTGACGGCGCGCTGGCCGAGGCTCACGGTGGCCACCACGAGCGCGATCGCGGCCGGCCAGCGTAGCCAGGAGAACGCCCGCGCGATCACGACGCCGCAGAAACAGAACAACAGGCCGGCGGTGATGGCGTGGCGGTTGCCGAACCACCATTGATCGCTCTCGCGCTGCGCCACGTGCAAGAGCGCGAACGAGCCGAGCGCCGTCACGATGGCCCAGACCATGCCGTGCAGCCGCGCGTCGAGGAATCGCTCGCGCAGCGCGCGCAGGCCCTCGCCGCGCTGCCAGGAGAGCCAGCCGGCGCCGACCAGCAGGCCGAGCGGCAGCGTGAGCGCGAAGCCCTGGAAGTAGGCCCAGTACCCTTTGGCGGGGTCGGCGGCGACGTCGAGGCCGTGCAGGATGCCGCGCAGCCGACTGCCCAGATCTTGGTGCGGCGCGACCTGCTCGATGTCGGAGAGTGCTGTCGGCACGCGCGAGTACGTGAAGTCGAGGTAGCTCGCGAACGACGCGTCCTCGAGGAACGTCGACATCCACCACAGCATCGGCGAGAACGCGACGGCGAACGCCACGCAGGAGGCGATCGTGAACCACAGCGCGCGTTTGCCGCAGCCGAGCAGCAAGTACACCGGCAGCGCCGCGACGACGGCGAGTAGGGACGGCAGGAGCTGACTGCGCGTCAAGAACAGCGCGGCGCACCACAGGCCAAGCTCGAGCCCGTCGCGCACACCCATGCGCAGGAACAGGCGATCGCCTCGCAGCAAAACGGCGAACAACAGCAGGAACGCGAGCGACTCCGTGTTCGGCCCAGTGCAGAACGCCGCGAAATCCATGTGCAGGCCGAAGACGCCGAGCGCCAGGTGCCCGCCGTGCAGCCCGAGCGGCAGCACGCGGCCAGGCAGGATGCGCCTGCCCCACAGGTATGCGAGCGCGAGCGCGACGATCGAGATCACCGTCGGGAACGTGGTGGCAGCCGCCTGCGTCGTCAGGTAGCGGAGCGCGACCGAGAGCACGAAGGGCCAGAGCGGGTAGAGCGAGGTCGGGTGCGGGAACGATCGAAAGCCGTGGTTGTAGATCGAGCAGTCGATGGTCAGGCCGTCGCCGTTCTTCAGGTTCTGCGCGACGTCGAGGTAGAGCTGCCCATCCCAGCCTGCGTGCGGGTGGCTGTCGATCAGCTTGACGCGAACGTAGACGATGACGCCGAACAGCACGGCGCCGAGCAGGCGACCGAACCAGAGCTGCACGCGTTCGTCGAGCGTCACACGCTCCCGTTAGCCCTGGCACGCCCCGGGCTCAAGCGGTCGATGCACCGTGCACTAGTGGTCGGGTCATGGCGTTCGCTCACCGCTCGATGGGCGCGTCCGCGGCGCCGCACTGCGCGGTGAAGCTCGGGTGCTCGAAGCGAAGCGGCAGCGCGCCGTCGAAGGTGACGACGTCCATGCCGATCCAGTCGTCGACCAAGGCGTCGATGTCGACCAGTGAGAGCTTGACCAGCTCGCCCGGCAACAGCGTGACGTGCTTGAGGCCGACGGTTCGTTGATGGGCTTGGACCGAGGGGAAGCTGCGCCCGGCCACCGAGCCGTCGAAGCCGAACGCGAGGCGCACGCGCAGCTCGGGCGCACTGTCGTCGATGTCGAAGCTGCCGCGCGCGGTGATGCGGCACACCAGCGTCGCGTCCGTCAGCGGCTCGCCGCGCGCCCTGCGCGCCTGCTTTGCGCGAGACCAGCGCGCGCGCGCGTCATCGTCCTCGAGCGCGACGTCCGCAGCGTCGCTCCACGCATCGAGCGTCGCGTGCGCGCCCTCGCCGCGGCGATCGTCGGCCGGGCGCGGCGGCACGGCGAGCGCGACCGGCGCCTTCGGCTCAGGAAGCGTGGGCAGCCACGTCACCTGCGGCAGCGGCGGTGGCGTGCCGGCCGGCTCGCCGCCGGTGGTTTCGGGTGGCGGTGCCGCGCACTCCAGGGCAGTGAAGGACGGCTCGAGGTGGGCGCGCGGCCAGAGTACGTGCAGCGTGCAGCGCCCCGTACCGTCGACGGTGCAGGAGAGCTGCTGCTGCTCGAGCACGAGCCCGCCCTTCCAGGTGGCGAAGCGCTGCTGGCGCTCGGCCTCGGTGGCCAGCGCGGCCTGGTGAGGCGCCGCGCGTCGCGCCACCTCGGCGTCCCAGGTCGCCTGGTCGAGCACGATGTCGCTGAACATGCCGTCGGTGAACGTCGGTGCGTCCATCAAGAACGCGTCGGGTCGGCCCGCGAGGATCCCGAGCGGGATGGTCACGGGGAAGAGCGTCAGGTTGACGAGGCCGGCGACCGCGAGCCCACCGAGGTCGAAGAGCGCGCCGGAGGCGCCTGCGGGCCCGTCCTGCGCCGGACCAGCGGGCAGGCGCAGCGCCACCTTGGGCGGCAGCGCGACGTCGGCGAAGGTCGGTGGGCCGTCACCGTCGAGCGCGACCACCAACCCTGCGGGCCCGGCGGCGGTCAGCTCGACGTCGTACAGCGTGCGCAGCAGCGTCCCTTCGAAGCCGATGGGCGACGCGCGCACCAGCTCGACCCTGGCGCCGCACTTGGCGTGGATCGCGATCGGCTTGCGCGGCGGCGGCGTTATGGTGCGTGCATCCCTGCCGCCGACGTCGGCGCCGACGCCGACGGCGCGCAGGCCGTCGGCATCGATGCCGTCGACACCGCCGCGCGCATCGATTGGCTCCGGTGCCCCCGATGGCGTCGTCGCACAGCCTGCGCCCAGCGCGGCGACGAGGAGACAACCATGGCGCGCTGCGTGTCGCAGGAGTCGGGTAGCCCAAGGCACAGACACCAACTCAGTGTACGTCGCACAGCACGGCGCGCTCGGGATCCCACTCGAGCTTGCGCACGGCGAAGCCGACGTCGACGGTGCGCACCTGACCCGGTACGACGGTGAGCTGCGCGGTCTCGCCGCGCCGCCCGCGGACCGTCACCGGGATGGCGACGCCCTCCGGCACCGGCGTCTTCGGTGCGAGCTTGAAGGTGACGGTGCTGCCCTCGATGGTCGACTTGTCGCGCACCGACGGCATCGCCACCAGGTGGTCCCAGGCGGCGAAGAACGGTCGCAGTCGTTCGCCGGTACGCGCCTCGGCGAAGCGGATGAAGCCCTCGGTGTCGACCACCTCATGGCGCTGCTGTTGAAACCAGGCGCGCAACAGCTCGTCGAGCTTGCCGGTGCCGAGCTTCACCTCGAGCATGCGCAGCATCCACACACCGTGCATGTAGGGGACCCAGGTCAGCCCCGCCTGCGGGTCGGTGGTGGCGGGGCCGCGCAGCGGCTGTGTGTGGTGCTTGTCGAGTTGCTCGCGCAGCGTCTCCTTGGCGGTGTCGAGGAGCGCGCGGAACTTCTCCTCACCCTGGTGCTGCCGGAAGAAGCGGAAGGTGGCGTAGTTGGTGAAGCCCTCGCTCATCCACAGCTCGCCCCAGTGGGCGATGCGCACGCCGTCGCCGAACCAGTGGTGCGCGGCCTCGTGCACACCGGCCTCCACCGTGTCGGCCCTGCCTTGGCCGAGGCCGACCGCCACCGCGCCGGCGTGCTCCATGCCGCCATACTCGCTGTCGATCTCCACGACGTTGAGCAGGTCGCCGAACGGGTACTTGCCGAGCCAGCCCGAGAAGAACTCGACCGCCTTGGCGACGGTGGTGCGCAGCTCTTGCCGTGTGCCCTCGGAGAGCCTGCTGCCGAGGCCGTGCAGGCGCACGTCGACGCCGCTGCTCCCCCGCGAGGTGCCGCCGTCGACGAAGCGGCCGGTGTAGAGCGAAATCGCGTAGGCGGGCACCTCCTTGTCGAGGTGGAACGAGCCGTCCGGCTGCTTCTTGCCGGCGGACACCACCTGCTCGCCGCGCGTGACCTTGACGGTGACCTTGGCGGTGGCGCCGTCGTGCGGGCGCGACGTCGAGGGAAAGAGCGCCCCCGTGTTGTAGGGCCAGGTCAGCGTCCACATGCGGCCCGCGTGGCGGTCGCGCACCAGGCCATAGCCGCTGGTGTCGTCGGTCGGGCGCACGCGGTAGCGGACGTCGAGGCGGCGCGCGCCCGGCGCGCTCACGGTGAGCCGCCCGTCCTTCATGGTGAAGGGCACGCTCTTGCCGCCGGCGCGCACCTCCTCGATGTCGAGGCGGTCCGGGTCCGCCTCGAGGATGGAGTGCTTGCCGGCGGCGTCCTCGAGCGTGATGACGGCGCGCGCCGGGAAGGAGTCGGGCTCGCCCTGGGCCCGCGCTGAGAAGTCGAAGCTGAGGTCGTAGTTCTGCACGCGGACGTTCGGCACCGGCACCGCGTTCTTGAGCACGCGCTCGACCGAAGGCGGCAGCCCGCGCGGTGACACGCCGAGCAGCCGGCACAGCGCCTTGCGCGCCGGCTCCACCTCGTCGTCGTCGAGCAGGCGGTCGTGCTTGACGAGCGCGAGCACCTCGGCGGCGGCGCGCGCCTCCCCTTCGTCCTTGATCTTGGCGGCCGCGCTCGCGAGCGCCTTGACGTCGCGGGCCGACACACGGCCGCTCTTGGCGAGCGAGCTCTCGAAGGCGATCTGGAAGGCGCGCGCGTTCACCGAGGGCATGGCGCCCGACGATAGCGCCCCGGCGAGCGGGCGCGAAGTGCCTGTGTCGACGGCAGGGGCGTCACTCGAGGCGGGAGAACACGGTCGCGGCGGAGGTGGTGGAGATCTTCTGCCAGCGCGCATAGGCGCCGATCAGCGCCTGCCGCAGCAGCTCCCGCTCGTCGGGGCCGTTTCTGGCGACGCTCGTGAGCAGGGCGTCGAGCAGGTAGCCCTCGGGAGCCATGAAGCTGCGCGTCAGCGCCACCGCGCGCGCGCCCATGGCGTCGAGCGGAGGCCCGAAGTACCGCTCGCTCTCGCAGGCGAGCACGGCAGCGCTCGCGGGCCGGTCCGCTCGCGCCAGCTCGGGCGCGGCCACATCCATCAGGCGGTCATGTCCCGCCCACACGACCAGGTCGGCGCGTCGCATGCGCACCGCGTCGAGGAAGTACGCGAGCGCGTCGTCGATGCGCTCGCCGTCGAACGCGACCAGCGTCGCGCGCACCTCGCGTTCGCCCTTGTCCGCGCGCCGCACCAGGCGCAGCTCGCGCAACACCGGGGTCGCGCCCGGCGTGCTCGAGGTGACCGTGATGCCGGAGCGGCCCTTCAGGAAGCGCTCGGCCCCGAAGCGCGCGCCCCAGTAGAGGTTGCCGTCGAGCGAGCGCGGATCGCCGAGCGCGCCGTTGCCGCACGCGAGCTTGGCGCCGTCACAAAGCGGCACCACCACCAGCACGTCGATGGGCGCGGCGGCGAGGGCGAGGGCAAGGGCGGCGGCAAGCACGGAACCCGAGGGTAACGCAGCCGCCGCCCCGCCTGTTCCATCGCGTCAGAACTGCGCGCGTTCCGTGGACCCCTCGAGCGCCAAGGTCGACGCCGCGCCACCGGCGATCACCTGCGCCACCTCGTCGAAGTAGCCCGTGCCCACCTCGCGCTGGTGCTTGGTGGCGGTGTAGCCGTCCTTCTCGGAGGCGAACTCCGCCTGCTGCAGCTTGGAGTAGGCCGCCATGCCGTCGGTCTTGTAGGCGCGCGCCAGCTCGAACATCGAGTGGTTGAGCGCGTGGAAGCCCGCCAGCGTGACGAACTGGAACTTGTAGCCCATGGCGCCGAGCTCCCGTTGGAACTTGGCGATGGTCGCCTCGTCGAGGTGCTTCTTCCAGTTGAAGCTGGGCGAGCAGTTGTACGCGAGCAGTTTGCCGGGGAACTTCGCGTGCACGCCCTCGGCGAACTCGCGCGCCTCCTCGAGGTCGGGCGTGGAGGTCTCGCACCAGAGCACGTCGGCGTAGGGCGCATACGCGATCGCGCGCGCGATGGCGTACTTGACGCCGCCCTCGATGCGATAGAAGCCCTCGGGCGTACGCTCGCCGCTCTTGATGAACGGACGATCGCGCTCGTCGACGTCGCTGGTGAGCAGCTTGGCGCTGTCGGCGTCGGTGCGCGCCACCAGGATGGTCGGCACGTCGGCGACGTCGGCGGCCAGGCGCGCGGCGGTCAGCGTGCGGATGAACTGGCCGATGGGCACCAGCACCTTGCCGCCCATGTGGCCGCACTTCTTCTCGCTCGCCAGCTGGTCCTCGAAGTGCACGCCGGCGGCGCCCGCCTCGATCATGCCCTTCATCAGCTCGTAGGCGTTGAGCGGGCCGCCAAAGCCGGCCTCGGCGTCGGCGATCATGGGCGCGAGCCAGTCGACGCCGCTCGCTTTGCCCTCAGCGCTCTCGATCTGATCGGCGCGCAGCAGCGCGTTGTTGATGCGCTTGACCAGCATCGGCACCGAGTGCGCGGGATAGAGGCTCTGGTCGGGGTACATGGCGCCGGCGTCGTTGGCGTCGGCCGCCACCTGCCAGCCCGAGATGTAGATGGCCTTCAAGCCGGCGCGCACCTGCTGCATCGCCTGGCCGCCGGTCATGGCGCCGAGCGCGTTGATGTAGTCCTCGCTGTGCAACAGGTGCCACAGCTTCTCGGCGCCCAGGCGCGCGAGCGTGTGCTCGATGCGCACGCTGCCGCGTAGCCGCAGCACGTCGGCGCGAGAGTAGGGACGGGTGACGCCGTCGAAACGGCCGGGAGCTTTCAGCACGAGCTTCTTGGCGGCGACCATGCTCATCTCTCCTTCTCGAGAAGCGCCCGATAGCCGGGCAGCGTGAGGAACTCCTCGAGCTCTGGGTCGAGACAGAGGCGCAGGAACAGCTCCTTGGCCTCCGTCGCGAGGGGCAGGGGGACCTTGCGGGTCTCCTCGTCGAGCACGGCGCGCATGCGCGGCTCGTCGAGGGGTGCGCCGTCGATGACGGCGCCGGTCTTCAGCCACTGCCAGATTTGGGCGCGCGAGATCTCGGCGGTGGCCGCGTCCTCCATCAGGTGATCGATGGGGACGCAGCCCTGACCCGAGAGCCACGCGGCGAGGTAGTGCACGCCGACGCGCGCGTTGGTGCGCAGGCCCGCCTCGCTGCGCGTGCCCTCGGGCACGGCGAGCAGGTCGTCGCGGGTGACGTGCACGTCGGCGCGGTCGACGCCGAGCTGGTTCGGCTTGTCGCCCAGGTGGGCCTGGAAGACCTCGCGCGCTACCGGCACGAGGCCGGGGTGCGCCACCCAGGTGCCGTCGTGGCCGTCACGCACCTCGCGCAGCTTGTCGCTGCGCACCGCCTCCATCGCGCGCGCGTTGGCCTCGGCGTCGTCCTTCCTCGGGATGAAGGCGCTCATACCGCCCATCGCGAAGGCCCCGCGTCGGTGGCAGGTCTTGACGAGGAGCTGCGTGTAGCCGCGCAGGAAGCGCTGGCTCATCGTGATCTGCGCGCGATCGGGCAAGACGAAGCCGACGTCGCCTCGACGGCGCTTGATGGTCGAGAAGATGTAGTCCCAGCGCCCGCAGTTGAGCCCGACGATGCGCTGCTTGAGCTCCCAGAGGATCTCGTCCATCTCGAAGGCGGCGGGCAGGGTCTCGATCAGCACCGTGACCTTGGCGGTGCCCGTCGGCATGCCGCACTCGCGCTCGATGTCGCCGAGCACGTCATTCCACAGCCGCGCCTCTTTGCGCCCCTCGAGCTTGGGCAGGTAGAGGTACGGCCCCGAGCCCTTGGCGAGGAGCGCCGGGCCGCTGTGCTTCACGAAGAGCAACGCGTCGAAGAAGCCCGCCCCCATCGGCCGGCCATCGACGCAGCAGTGGTGCTCCTCGAGGTGCAGGCCGCGCGGGCGCGCCATCAGCACCGCGGGCTTCGCCGGCATCGCGTACTTCTTGCCGGTGCTCTCGTCGGTGAAGGCGAGCGTGCCGCGGGCGGCCTCGGCGAGCGCCGCCTGCCCGCGCAGCACGTTGTCCCAGGTGGGCGAGAGCGAGTCCTCGAAGTCGGCCATGAAGACCGAGGCGCCCGAGGCGAGCGCGTTCAGGACCATCTTGGGCTCGGCCGGGCCCGTGATCTCCACCTGGCGCTCGAGCAGGTCGGCGGGGATGGGCGCTACGCGCCAATGCGCCTCGCGCGTGGCGGCGGTCTCCTTGGGGAAGTCGAGCTGCTCGGTGCCGGCGTCGAGGCGCTCCTGGCGGGCACGGCGGGCGGCGAGCAGCTCGCGGCGCGCCCCGTCGAAGCGGCGCGCGAGGCGCGACAGCGCGGCGCGCTCCTGGTCGCCGAGCAGCTTCGCCTCCAGGTCTGCGCCGCGATGCGTCATTACGATCCGTCCCCTGCTGAAAAGCTCCGTCACAGTATCCGCAACGCGTCGCGTTGCGGCTAGCGATCTCGCTGTGTTTCACTGGTTTACAGCGTTGCTTCGTGTTATTGTTGCTCTGTAAATCAGTTAGGAGGTCACATGGCCACCAAGCGGGAGATCCCCAAGCTCGGTGGGCGCTTACGCCGGCTGCGCCGGCGTGAAGGCCTGACGCAGCAGCAGATGGCCGACCGCCTCGGCATCTCACCGGCCTACCTGAACCTGATCGAGAACGACCGCCGGCCCTTGCCGGCGCACGTGTTGATCGCGCTCGCCCAGACCTTCTCCATCGACCTTGCCGCCTTCGCGGCCGATGACTCGGGCCAGCTGCAAAGCGAGCTGCTCGAGGTCTTCGGCGATCCGCTGTTCGAGGGCGCCGAGCTCGGCACCGTCGAGGTGCGGGAGCTGGCGCAGGCCCAGCCCGGCCTGGCGCGCGCCGTGTGCGCCCTCTACCGCGCCTACCAGAGCGCGCGCGGTCAGCAGGGCACGGGCCCGGTCGCGCTCGAGAGCGTGCCCGGCGAGGCGCCCTCCGAAGAGGTGAGTGACCTCCTGCAGCGCCACATGAACTGGTTCCCCGAGCTCGAGGAGCTGGCCGAGAAGGTCCGGAAGGACGGCCGCATCGTCGACGACGACCTGACGCGCGGCCTGGTGCGCTACCTCGAGGAGCGCCACGGCGTCACCGTCGAGGTCATCCGCGCCGCGCAAGGGCAGAGCGTGCTGCGCCGCTACGACCCCGAGGCGCGCCACCTCGCCATCTCGGAGCTGTTGCCGCCGCGCAGTAGGAACTTCCAGCTCGCGCACCAGATCGCGCTGTTCGACGCCAAGGCCTTCCTCGACCGCACCTGCGCCGACCAGGGGCTCACCTCCGACGACGCGCGCCGCCTCGGCCGCGTGGCGCTCGCCAGCTACTTCGCCGGCGCGGTGCTCATGCCCTACGCCGCCTTCTTCGAGGCCGCCGAGAGTCTGCGCTACGACCTCGAGCTGCTCGGGCACCGCTTCCGCACCTCCTTCGAGCAGGTGTGCCACCGCGTCACCACGCTGCGTCGCCCCGGCGCGCAGGGCGTGCCCTTCCACCTCATCCGGGTCGACGTCGCCGGCAACATCAGTAAGCGCTTCTCGGGCTCGGGCATCCGCTTCGCGCGCTTCGCCGGTGCCTGCCCGCGCTGGAACGTGTTCACCGCGTTTCAGACCCCCGGCGTCATCAAGACGCAGGTGAGCGAGATGCCCGACGGCTCACGCTTCTTCTGCATCTCCTCGACCGTGAAGAAGTCGAGCGTGGGCTACGCGCCGCAGCAGAGCCCGCAGGCGCTCGGCCTCGGCTGCCGCGTGGAGCACGCCAAGAAGCTCGTCTACGCGGACGGCGTCGACCTCGAGCACCTGATGCCGGTGGGCGTGACCTGCAGGCTTTGTCAGCGCATCGACTGCACCGAGCGGGCGTTTCCGGCGGTGTCGGCGCCGCTACACGTCGACGAGAACGTGCGCGGTGTGTCGTTCTATGCCTCGCCGTTGCGTGTGCTTCCTTAGCGAGCCCGACATGCGTCCTGCGCTCATGTGCGCGCGCGCTCAGTATTCAACCTGTTGCACCTCGATGAGGGAATCAAGGACGGAACGCCGGGGCGCGGCGCGCATCCAACGACGAATGGCCATTCCTGTGGCCATGCTGTCGATTGGTGCGACGGCTCGCGCCGCGAGGCCTAGGCTGAGCCGAGCGGCGAACAAGCGCTGGCAGACGATGCCTGGGGGTACCGGCAATGAAGCACCAACCACCGTCGCCCGGCGTGCATCGCGCGGGCGAGAGCGATCGCGAGGAGGGCGCCGCCACGTTCGATGGCGAGCCGACCTTGCTCCACCGTGCGAAGGACGTGGCGCGGCGCCGCGCGCTGCTCGCCCGCCCGACCCTCGAGGGGCTCTCCCGCGAGGCGGCGGAAGAGCTGCTTCACGATCTGCAGGTCCACCAGATCGAGCTCGAGCTGCAGAACACCCAGCTGCGCAGCACCGAGCAGGCGCTGGCCACCTCGCGGGAGCGCTACTTCCGTCTCTACGACCTGGCGCCGGTCGGCTACCTGACGCTCGACGGCGACGATCGGATCGTCGAGGCCAACCTGACCGCAGCGGCTCTACTCGGCCTCGACCGGGCCACGCTGGTCCAAGCGCCCTTGGCGCGCTTCATCGCTGCGGTCGACCAGGATCGCTACTACCTGACGCGCCGAGGCTCCCGCGGCCAGCCCGCCGGGTTCTCGTGCGACCTGCGCCTCACGACGGGTGACGAGCAGCTCCGTTGGATCCGCATCGACGTCAGGCCGGTGCCCGACGGCACACTCGGGGACGCCGCCTGCTGGGCAACGCTCACCGACATCACCGAGAGTCGACGGCTCGGTGACGAGGTCGAGCACGCGCGAAAGATGGCCGCCATCGGCACGCTGGCGAGCGGCGTGGCGCACGAGTTCAACAACATGCTCGCCGTCATCCTCGGGCACGCCGAGCTCGTCGCAGCGGCGCTGCCGCCCACTGACCCCATCGCGAGCGACATCGCCGCCATCGCGACGGCGGCGCGGCGTTCGCGCGACGTCGCGCGGCAGTTGCTCGCCTTTGGCAGGAGGCAAGCGCTCAGTCCCATGACCGTCGATCTGCGTGCGACCGCGCGTGACCTCGAGCGAATCATGCAGACGCAGCTCCGCCCCGACACCGAGCTGCGCTTCGAGCTGGCAGATCTGGTCGGCTCACCCTTCGTCGATCCCGCTCAGCTCGAGCACCTGCTGGTCAACCTCGCCATCAACGCGCGCGACGCCATGCCGGAGGGAGGCGAGCTGGTCATTCGAGCCGACGACGTCGAGGTCGGCGCCGGCGATCGCGCGCGCGGGGAGCCACTGGCCCCCGGCGCGTACGTGCGCCTGCGCGTCACCGACACCGGCTGCGGCATCCCCGCCGACGTGGTGGCCCACGTCTTCGAACCGTTCTTCACCACCAAACCCTTCGGACAGGGCACCGGCCTTGGCCTGGCCCTCGTCCATGGCATCGTCGCGCAGAGCGGCGGTCGCATCGACGTCGAGAGCCAAGCTGGCCGCGGCACCACCTTCACCATCCTGTTGCCGCGCGCTCCAGCGCCAGCGTCGTCACCAACGCCCTCCTTGCCTGCGCCCGAGCCGGTGGCGCGACGGTTCAGCGGCCGCGTGCTGCTCGTCGAAGACGAGCACCTGCTGCGCGGGGTCGTGCGGCGCATGCTGTCGCGCCTCGGCTTCGAGGTCGACGACGCGCCGAGCGGGGCGCAGGCCCTGGTGCTGTTCTCCGCCGATCCGGACCGCTACCGCTTCGTCGCGACCGACGTGAGCATGCCGGGCATGGACGGGCCCACGCTCGTGCGACACCTTGCCGAACGCCGCCCCCAGCTCAAGGTGCTGCTCATGACGGGGTACCTGGAGGGTTCCGAGGCGCCCGAGGCGTCCCTCGATCGAGGGCATCACCTGCTGCGCAAACCGTTCGGCGCCCACGAGTTGACGACGGCAATCGCGAAGCTGCTCTCCGTCGAGGCCTGACGCCGAGCGGGCTGCCTCGCGCAGCGCCTGCTCGATTGTGCGCTCGGCAGCGCACGGCTAGAGGGTCGAGATGGCGACCAAGCGAAAGAAGCCCGCGAAGAGGGCCACGCGAGCGCCAGCGGAACCCTCCACGGCCGTCGAGGCGCCCGCGCCGGACACGACCGGCCCCATCCCCGTGGTGGGCATCGGCGCCTCGGCGGGCGGCCTCGCCGCCTTCGAGGCGTTCTTCGCGGGCTGGCCCGCCGACAAGCTGCCGGGCATGGCGTTCGTGCTGGTGCAGCACCTGGCACCCGACCACAAGAGCATCCTCGCCGAGCTGATCAAGCGCAGCACCACCCTCGACGTCGTCGAGGTCACCGACGGCATGGAGATACGGCCCAACTGCGCGTTCATCATCCCGCCCAACCGTGACATGGCGCTGGTCAAGGGCAAGCTCCACCTCTATGAGCCGACGGCGCCACGCGGCCTGCGTCTGCCGATCGACTCCTTCTTTCGCTCGCTCGCAGACGATCAAGGCGAGCGCGCCATCGGCATCGTGCTGTCGGGCACCGGCAGCGATGGCGCCCAGGGCGTGCGCGCGATCAAGGCCGCAGGCGGCATGGTGATGGCGCAGTCGCCCGACTCCGCCGAGTACGACGGCATGCCGCGTGCGTGTATCGCCACCGGCGTCGTCGACTACGTGCTGCAGCCCTCCGCCATGGCCGAGCAGCTCGCGACCTACGTCGCCTACGGCGGGACCGGGCGCCTGCCGATGCCCCACACCCCCGTCGTCGAGAGGGCCTGGCGCACGCTGTTCGCCCTGCTGGTCTCGCAGACCGGCCACGACTTCTCCCAATACAAGGCCAACACCATCGCTCGGCGCGTCGAGCGACGCATGGCGGTGCACCGCCTCGCGCAGCTCACCGACTACGTCGAGCTCCTGAAGCAGAGCAGGGCCGAGGTGGAGGCGCTCTTCCGCGATCTGTTGATCGGCGTGACCGGCTTCTTTCGCGACCCGGAGGCGTTCCGTGTGCTCGAGCACGAGGTGCTGCCGCAGCTCCTCGCGAGCCACGAGCCGGGTGAGGCGATTCGCGTCTGGGTGCCAGGCTGCTCCACCGGCGAGGAGGCCTATTCGATCGCCATGCTGCTCTACGAGCAAGCCGAGGCGCTCAAGCGCAACCTCAAGCTGCAGGTGTTCGCGACCGATCTCGACGGCGCAGCCATCGAGGAGGCGCGCGCCGGCGTCTATGGCGCCGCCGTTGCCGCGGAGATGCCGCCCGACCGCCTCGCGCGCTTCTTCAGCCTCGACGCCGACACCGGCAGCTACCGCATCCGCAAGGGCATCCGAGACCTGCTGGTGTTCTCCGAGCAGGACGTCATCAAGGATCCGCCCTTCTCTCGGCTCGACCTCATCTCCTGCCGCAACTTGATGATCTACCTCGGCGCCTCGCTGCAAAGGAAGCTCATCCCGCTCTTTCACTACGCGTTGCGGCCCGGTGGCTTCCTGTTCCTCGGAACCTCCGAGACCATCGGTGACTTCGCCGATCTGTTCGAGACCGTCGACGCCAAGGCGAAGCTCTACGCGCGGCGCGGTGACTCGTCGCGCCTGTCGCGGCCGCCGTCGGGCTTCTGGGTGGCCGCGCAGACGGAGTCGGCCGGCGCGAGCCAGGCGTCGCGTCGCGCGCGCGCCACCACCAAGGCCGAGCTGCGCGAGATCGTCGAGCAGGCGCTGTTGGCCGAGTGTCCCGCCGTGGCGGCGTTGGTCAATGATGGCGGCGACGTGCTCTATCTGCACGGCCGCACCGGCTCCTACCTCGAGCCCGCGGCTGGCGAGGCGAGCCTCAACGTGCTCAAGATGGCGCGCGAGGGGCTGCGACGCGAGCTGACCTCCGCGCTGCGCAAGGCGGTCGCCGAGCGCGAGGTGGAATATCGAGCTGGGCTTCGCGTCAAGACCAATGGCAGCTTCACCACCGTTGATCTGACGGTGCGGCCGCTCGCGCCGCGGGGCTTCGGCGCGGCGCCGGGCCTGATCCTGGTGATCCTCCAGGAGGCGCGCGCGACGGTCGAGGCCAAGCAGAGCGCGGCGGCGCCCAAGCGCGGCGGCGGCCTTCGTGAGCAGCGCGCCGCCGACCACGAGGCCGAGGTGACGTCGCTGCGCGAAGAGCTGCGTTCGCAAGAGCAGTTCTTGAACGCCACCAACGAGGAGCTCAAGTCTGCCAACGAGGAGATGCAGTCGGTCAACGAGGAGCTGCAGTCGACCAACGAGGAGCTCGAGACCTCCAAGGAAGAGCTGCAGTCGGTCAACGAGGAGCTCTCGACCGTCAACGGCGAGTTGCAGGCCAAGGTCACCGACCTGTCGCGCGCCAACGACGACATGGCCAACCTGCTCGCGGGCACCGGCATCGGCACCATCTTCGTCGACCACCAGCTGCGCATCCTGCGCTTCACGCCCGCCGTCACGCAGATCGTCAACCTGATTCCGTCGGACATCGGCCGCTCTGTGGGTGACCTCGTCGCCAACCTGGTGGGCTACGACCGCCTCGCCGACGACGTCCGCGCCGTGCTCGATACGCTGGTGCCCAAAGAGCTCGAGGTGCAGACGCGCGCGGGCAGCTGGCAGCTGCTGCGCATCCGCCCCTATCGAACGCAGGAGAATGTCATCGAGGGCGTGGTGGTCACGTTCACCGACACGACGGAGCTGCGCCAAGCGAAGGAGCGGCTCCGCGAGAGCGCGGCGGAGCGGCGCCTTGCGGCGGTGGTGGTGGACTCGAGCGACGCCATCACGCTGCAGGATCTCGACGGCAAGTTGCTCGCGTGGAATCCGGCCGCGGCACGTCTCTACGGCTTCTCGGAAAAGGAGGTGCTCGGGCGCAACATCCGCGACCTCGTGCCCGAGGAGCTGCGCGCGACCGAGCTTGCCGCGCTCCGGCAGATCTCCGCCGCGTCGCCGGTGGCGGTCTACCGGACCAGTCGCATCGCCAAGGGGGGCCGACGGGTCGCGGTGGCGCTCACCTGCACCGCGCTTCACAATGAGGTGGGCGACGTGTACGCATTGGCTACCACCGAGCGTGCGACCCGGGAGGATCCCAGGGTGCGGGGCGGGGAGCGTGACCGACCGGTCTGACCCCGAGGGGCCGCGGCGCCCTGCGCTCGGGTCGTTGACGGCCTGACGCTCGCGCAGCGCCTGGCCGCCCACCAGCCCGGCATTCTCGTGCTGTTCATGACCGGCGACTTGGCGTCCGCAGCGCGACTCTCCGAAGGGCCCGCGCCTCGGCCGCGCCTGCTCGCCAAGCCGTTTACCGGCCCAGAGCTGGCAGCGGCGGTGGCCGACCTCCTGGCGACGGCTGGCTGAGCGCGCGCCAAAGCGGCCCCGGCACCGCTAGTCTCCATCGCCGGCATGCCGATCCGAAAGACGCCTACGGCTGGGAACAGCGGCCGCATCCGGTCGCACACCAAGCACGCGGCTCTTGGCGCGAACGGCGGCAAGGGTACGACCGGCACCCACCGAACCAGCGAGAAGCTGCCCATCGAGCACGTCGAGGGCCACAAGGTGACCGCCGAGCACGAGGCTCTGCGGGTCACGGGCCGGGAGCGCCCCCTCACCCAGGTGGGACAAGGGACCACCATCGAGGCCAACACCACGTTTCACGCCACGCTGGTGGTCGGGGCCGGCAAGGAGGCACCCGCACCGACCCGCGACACGGCGAGCCGCCTGGCCGCGGCGATGGCGCCGCTCGCGGTCCCCGCGACCAGCAAGGCGCCGAAGCCCGAGGTGCTCGCCAAGGCGATCGAGAACAAGATCGGCACCGACGCGCGCCATCTGTCGGCGATCGAGGTGGCGCGACTGCTCGAGGCGCCCGGCTGGCACGGCGCCATCTCCGCGCTCGGGGCGCCGTGGTGCGCGGGCACCTCGGCGCCGCAGCCCAATTGGCTGCTGGCAGCGCACCTCGCCAGGTGGATGGACTCCATCCAGTACGCCGGCGCCACGCTCGACGATGTGGCCGCGAGCTTCAAGGCCGCGCACCCCCAACATCAGATGAAGCTCCAGCACCTCGACGGCCCCTTCATCGCCAAGCTGCAGCAGCTCTACGGCGTGCTGCCCTCGTGGAGCTCTTCGCCGGGGCCCGCTGCGCCGGCCGCGTCGTCGGGGTGGGAGGCGGTGGTCTCGCCCGACGCGAACGCCGCCCGCCTCGACAAGGTGCTGACGCTCCTGTCCGAGGTGCCGCTCTCGATGACGCTCACCTCGGGGCTGGCGGACCGGCTCGCTGCCAAGCAGCCGTTCAAGGACGCGAACGTCGTCATGGTGCAGCACATGCTCGGCCAGGCGAACCCGCTGGTCGAGTCACTCACCCGCTGCGGCATGGACGTGGCGCGCGCCGAGTACGTCGGCATCCCCTACCAGCAGAACCCGGCGGTCAAGGCCACGCTCGAGAACGCGCACGGCCTCAAGGTGACGGTGCCCGAGCAGGGCAACATCGACGACATGTATCGGGTGGTGTGCGCGGCGGTCGATCGTGCCTACCAGCGGCACCTGCAAAACGGCGAGCCCATCCTCATCCTCGACGACGGCGGCTACGCCTCCAAGTACATCCTCGAGAGATACCGCGACAAGCAGCACCTGTTCACGGTGGTCGAGCAGACCACGCGCGGGCTGACCGAGATCTCCAAGCTCGAGGGCGTCGAGTTCCCCATCATCAACGTGGCCGGCAGCTACGGCAAGCGCTTCGAGAGCGCGCAGGTGGGTGACGCCGTCAAGATGGCGGTGCGCCGCGTGCTCGACGCCGTCACCACCACGCCGACGCGCAAGGACGTGCTCGTCGTCGGCGCCGGCAAGGTGGGCGAGGGTGTGGCCGACAGCTTCGCGGGTGACGGCGCGCGCATCACCATCTACGACCCCTACATCACGCCGGGGCGCAAGAAGGAGCTCGAGAAGAAGGGCTACGTCATCCTCACCGACAAGGCCAAGGCGCTCGACAAGAAGTTCCTGGTGGTCGGCTGCTCGGGGCACCGCTCGATCGACATGAAGGACTTCCTGGCGATGAGCTCGCCGGTGTTCCTCGCCTCGGCGTCGTCGAAGAAGGTCGAGATCGACACGCTCGGGCTCGGCGAGCTGGCCACCGACAAGGAGGGCAAGCTGCGCAAGATCCTGGCGGCCAAGGTGGGCGAGCAGGAGACCTTCCACTACTGGCTGAAGGACGGCCGCATCGTCACTGCGCTGGCCGACGGCCTGCCGGTGAACTTCCAGGCGGTGAACTCGATCGCCCCCGAGCTGATCGACCACACCATGGCGCTGATGCTGCTCGGCGCCGCGCAGGCGATGGGCGCGCGCGGCAAGGGCAAGAAGCTCGTCGACCTCGAGCCCACCGCGCAGTTCTGGCTGCAAGCGCAGATGGAGGGCATCAACGTCAAGGAGGAGACCGGGCCGCCCAAGGGGCTGACCCTGACCTTCGGCGAGTGGACCTACGACGCCACGCGCGCCGACTGGCTGCGCATCGCCACGTCGCCCGCCACGCCGCCCGAGGTGCTGCATGACCTGTTCACGCAGCTCTCGGCCAAAGACCCGATGGATCCGATTGCGCTCGCCATCCTGTCCTCGCGCCATGAGCTGTCGGACAAGACCATCGACGCCGTGCTCGCGCAGCGCATCATCCCGCACGCCGCGCGCATGCTGCAAAACGAGCTGCTCACCGACGCGCAGGAGGATCGCGTCGTTGCCTGGCTCACCCAGACCTACGACATCTCCGCGTGGAACCACGACGCCGTGCCCGACCTCGCCAAGCACCAGGCGGTGGCGGTCACCGGCGACGACGAGACCGGCTGGCGCTACCACTGGGCGGACGTCATCGAGCAGCAGGGCCGCGAGTACCTGGCCTTCCGCATCAGCACGACGCGCGACGCGGTGGTCCACCAGCTCGCCGACGCGCTGTTGCTGCACCCGCGCTGCCCCGAGGGGCTGCGCCTCAACCTGCTGAGCGAGACCTGGCGCATCGCCTCCACACCGCAGGTGTCGACGGTGCTGTCGCTCAAGAACCCGGCGTGGAAGCCCGAGGAGCTCGACAAGCTCCTGCCCGAGCTGGAGCACGCGACCTGGAGCGCGTTTCAGAACAGGAAGGACGTCGGCATGCGCTACGCCTACGACGTCATCGAGTGCATGCGCGACCACCCGTCGGCGAGCGAGCAGCTGAGCGAGCGCTGCGAGCTGCTGCTGGTCGAGCTGAGGAAGCGCGCCACCGAGAAGGGCGTCAAGCTGCGAGGCCAGGAGGGGTGGGAGATTCACCCGTCGCTCGGCATGAAGGCGCCCGACTACGGCGAGGGATGACGCCCTCGCGGCATCGCCGCGGAATCTGCCGCCTGCATCGGCCCATCTTTGACGGCGGGCCCGTCTTCGGCGATCGTGCGGCCGCGGGGGCCCATGGAATTCATCGGTCGGGAGCGCTTCGCGCTCGAGTTGTTCGGCACCATGCCCACCGCGGCCGCGCGCGACCGCACCGGCGGCAACGTGCCGGTCGACGACAAGAGCGGCAGGGTGCCCGTCTCCTTGACCTTGCTCGCGCTCGAGGGCGTTCGACCGCGCTCGGTGCCGCTGCAGTTCAGCTACACCGAGGTGCTTTGGCGCATCGGCGTGGTCATCCGCAAGCGGCCAGCGTGGTTGATCGTGGCGGCCGACGTCGACCAAGCTGTGGCGCGCCTGATGGTGCGCTTCTTCATGGGCTACCCGACGCGCAGCGCCAGCATCGACCTCGAGGAGAGCGCGCGCAACGTCAACCTCGCGATGCGGGTCGGCGAGGTCGGCCTGACGGTGCGCGCCGAGCTCAACACGCTGTCACCACCGACGCCCGAGAAGCGCATGCTGGCGGCCCGCGACGGCGCCCGCTTCTTCAAGGTGCCGTGGGGTGACGCGCCACCCAATTCTCGGCAGGGCGCCTACGTCACCGTGACGGACCAGGGGCTCGGCACCGAGACGCTCGCCGCCGGGGTCGCGTGGGACGAGGGCGGCACCGTGTGGCGCACGCGCGAGCACGTGTGCGGGACGCCGGAGCTGCTGCAGCTCATCTAGCGGGAGCGGCGCGGTCGACGGCGCTGGCGCTGCTGCGGTACCCGGCGACGCTCGGAGCTGCGCTATCCTCGTCGATCGATGCGCGCGCTCGAGGCCGTCACTCTACTGTCGTTGCTGGGCTGCACCCGCGCCCCGCCTGCAGCGCCCGCCGCTGCGGTCGACGACGCGCCCGTGCCCACGGTGCAAGTCGCCAACCCACCGGCGGCTGCCGCCACGCCCGCGACGCGCCTCGTCTCGCACATGGTCGACGGCAAGATCTACATCGAGGAGGTGCCGGTCGAGCCGTCCGTCGACGCCGGCGCTGCCGCGCCGCCGACGCCAGCACCGCCGAAGGACAACGCACCGACGGCAGGAGACGTCGAAGCATGTAGCGCGGCCCGCGTCGCGCTCGAGGGCGCGCTCGGCCTCGGCGTGGATCACCGGGTGCTGAGCGCCGCGCGCGACGTCGAGCGCACGTGCCCCGAGCAAGCTGCCGAGCGCCGCGAGCTGTCGCAGCGGCTCGAGCGCCGCGCCGCGGCAGCCGAGGCGGCCGCGCGCCGGCCCTTGTTCGACGCGGCCGCCCGCCTCGAGCCGACGGTGCGCCGGCTGCTCCTGCTCGCGCGCGCCGCCGACGAGGAGAACGACGGGCCGGCCGCCATCGACGCCGCCCGTCGCGCGCTCGCGCTCGCGCCCGGCGACGCTATCGCAAAGGCCGAACTGGCTGAGCTCGAGCGCCGTCACGTCGTCGAGCAGCGCTTCGACACCATCGCGACCGAGCACTTCAGGGCGCGCTTCGAGGGCGAGGAGAAGAAGGAGCTGGCGTCGGACGCGCTGCGCGTGCTCGAGGAGGCGTGGCGCAGCGTCGGCAGCGCCGTCGATCTGCACCCGAGCTCGCCCATCACCGTGGTGTTCTACACGGGCGCCTCCTACGAAGAGGCAACGGGGGCGCGCGATTGGAGCGGCGGCCAGTTCGACGGCAAGATCCGCGTGCGCGCCGGTTCGCTCAAGCAAGGTCAGGCGGCGCTGCGCGACCTCTTGTTCCACGAGTACCTGCACGCGGCGCTCGCGACCTCGGTGAAGGCCGACCTGCCGGCCTGGCTGCACGAGGGGTTGGCGCAGCGCCTCGAGCCCGGCCTCGATCGAACGAAGGACCTGGCGCCGCTCACGGGCAAGGCGCGCGCCGAGCTGCCGTCGCTCGAGCAACTCTCGCACGGCTTCGCGCGCCTCACCGACCATCAGCAGGTGCGACTGTATTACGCGTGCGCGCTCGACGTCGTCGACGAGCTGGCGCGCTGGCGCGGCGAGCGCTCGTTTGCGCTGTTGTTCGCAGCCATCAACCAGGGCCAGCGCTTCGAGGCCGCGCTCCAGAGCAGCTACGGCCTCGACGAGCGGTTGCTGCAAGAGCGCTGGCAGAGCCGCTACTGACGAAGCCGTTGCTGACGAAGGCGATGCGCGTCAGGGCCCGAGGCCGCCCTTCTCGACCAGGTCGAGCGGCGGCGGCGGCGCGTCGTCGGCGGTCTGGGTCGGCTCGGTGCCGGCCAGGAACACCTCGACGATGACGCCCTTGGGTAGTTCTTTGGGGACCGGGTCGCCCTCGTCGGTGAACACCGGCTCGGGCAGCGAGCCCGGGTCGAGGCCCTCCTCGGCGCGCGCCAGCAAGCCGGTCTTGCGATCGATGCTTTTCTTCACCACGCCTTCGGCCAGCTCGAAGTCGCGTGCGGGCAGCTCCTTGGCCGCCTCCTTCATGAACGAGAGCCAGATGGGTACGCTGGCTTTGCCGCCGCTCTCGTTCCTGCCGATGGAGCGCCGCTCCTCGCCGTTCACCTTCACCGGCTTGTCGAAGCCGACGTAGACGCCGGCCACCAGGTCGGGCGTGAAGCCGACGAACCAGACGCTGGTGGCGTCGTTGGTGGTGCCGGTCTTGCCGGCGACCGGGCGGCCGAGATCGCGCGCGCGCGTGGCGGTGCCGCTCTCCACCACGCTCTTCATCAGGTCGCTCATGATCGACGCCGTTTGCGGTGAGATGGCCTGCGTCGCCGCCGCGCGCGGCAGCTCGAGCACGCTGCCGTCCGCGCGCTTGACCTTCTCGATCAGCACGTAGGGCGCGAAGCGGCCGCCGTCGGGGAAGATGGTGTAGGCGTTGACCAGGTCGGCCGGCTTGACCTCGCCGGTGCCGAGCGCGAGCGCGTAGCCCTTGACCCACTCCTTGCCGTCCGCCGGCAGCGACAGCCGCTTGGCGATGTCGATGATCGGGTCGACGCCGACGCGCTCGACGATGGAGACCGAGCAGGTGTTGACCGAGTGGGTCAGGCACTCGCGCAACGTGATGTCGCCCAGGAAGCGGCCGTTCGAGTTCTTCGGCTCCCACTTCTGGTTGGTCCAGCGATCGATGAAGGTCTTGGGCGCGTCGGTGATCAGGCGCTGCGTGGTGGTGCCGTCGGCGCCCGCGTCAAGGAACCCGACCGCGTTGAACAGCTTCGACTCGATGCCCTGCGCGTAGATGAACGGCTTGAACGACGAGCCGGGCTGCCGCGCCGCCTGCGTCGCGCGGTTGAAGCTCGAGCGCGTGAAGTCGTAGCCGCCGACGAGCGCGAGCACGCGGCGGCTCGACGGGTCGATGGCGACCAGCGCGCCCTCGACCAACGGCTCCTGCTCGAGCGAGACCTCGAGGCGCGCCGGTCCCTTCTTGCCCGCCGCCACCAGCTTCTCGATCTGCACCAACACCACGTCACCCTTCTTGAGCACGTCGCCGGCCGCGCGCGGGCGCTCGGTATTCCTCTCCGGGTCGAAGGGCCGGGCCCACGCCATGGCGGCGAACGGCAGCGTCGCGTCCGTGGTGCCGAGGTCGACGACGGCTTCCTTGGCGGCGTTGTCGACCTTCTTGACCAGGCCGCCGACGATGGCGCCGACCTTCGCCTTGGCCATGCGCACACCTTTCACCGGCGGGTACTTGGGCGGCGGCGCCGCGGCCTCGCCGGGCGCGGCGGCCACGTCGTCGTCCTCCTCGTCGTCGGGCACCGCGGCGGCGGTGAGCGCCCGGCGCAGCCCGTCGGCGCCGACCTTGGACAAGTCCCAGATGGGGCGGTCGAGCAGCTCGGGCTTCTGCAGCTCGGGGAACTCCTCGGCAGCGAAGCGGCGCGCGCGCTCCTCGTCGAACACGGGGCCGAGCTCCTTGGCCTCGTCCGGGTCGAGCCGCACCACCGGGCCGCGGTAGCCCTGGCGCTTGTCGAGATCGCGCAAGCCGCGCTGCACCGCCAGGTTGGCGGCCTTCTGCAAGCGGGCATCGAGCGCGGCATAGACCGTGAGCCCGCCACGCCCGACCTCGTCCTGACCGAGGTCCTTGCGCTGCGCCAGCTCGGCGCGGATCGCCTCGGCGTAGTAGGGCGCCACGTCGAGGAATTCGGGGGCGTCTACGTCGACGCGAACCGGCTCCGCGTCGGCGCGCTTCTTGTCGTCGTCGGTGATGAGGCCGTTCTTCACCATCTGCTCGAGCACGTAGCCGCGGCGCGCGCGCACCCGCTTCGGGTCGGCGACCGGGTTGATTCGGTTCGGGCTCTTCGGCACGGAGGCGAGCGCGGCCGACTGCGCCAGCGTCAGCTTCTCGACGCCGACGCCGTAGTAGGTGCGCGCCGCCTCCTCCACGCCGTAGGCGCCGTTGCCGAAGTAGATCTGGTTCAAGTAGAGGTGGAGGATCTGGT
The DNA here is from genome assembly GCA_016177705.1 of Deltaproteobacteria bacterium. Classification (GTDB taxonomy): domain Bacteria; phylum Myxococcota; class UBA727; order UBA727; family VGSZ01; genus JACOUT01. The sequence goes on along the minus strand of JACOUT010000002.1, from coordinate 377,414 downwards.
CCTTGGTGAATTGCTCCTCGATCTTCTTGGCGAGCAGCAGCTTCTTCACCTTGTTCGAGTAGTTGTGCTCCATCGACAGCAAGAAGGTCTGCGCCGTCTGCTGCGTGATGGTCGAGCCGCCGCACACGGCGCCGCCGATCACCTTGGCCTTCACCTGCAACAGCGTGCAGCGCACGATCGCCAGGTAGTCGATGCCTTCGTGGCGGTAGAAGTCCTCGTCCTCGGCGGCGATGAAGGCGTTCCTGGTGTGCGCCGGGATGCGCTCGAGCGGCACCACCGTGCGCCGCTCGTCGTAGAAGCGGGCCACCAGGTTGCCGTTGGCGTCGAACACCTTGGAGGTGGTCGGCGGCCGGTAGTCCGCCATGGCGGCGATGTCGGGAAGCTCGCGCGACAAGACCGCGAAGTGAGCGGCGATGCCGCCGACGCCGAAGGCACCGAGCAGCACGCCGAGCACCACCAGGCGCTTGACGAGCCCCTTCATGCCGCGGTCGGTCACCAGGGGGATCTTGGAGAGAAACACGTGTGCCATCGGATCGCCCAGGGGCTCCACGACGTCAATCGGCCGAGGCGGCCGGCGATTCCCGTCCGGGCGTGCGGCGCCACACGAGGGGGGCGCACGCGCACGGCTCAGCGAGGCGTGACCGTGATGGCGCCGGACTTCGGCGTCAGCGCGTCGACGAGCAGCCAGGTGCCGGCCACCGCGCCTGCGAGCAGCACGATGCCGCCGCCGGCGGCGCCGGCGATGATCCACCCCGAGCCCCCGTCCTCCGTCTCCTCGGGCACCGGCGCCTTGGTCTCCACGGTGGTGACCGCGGCCGCGGCCGCGGCCTCCTCGGCGTCGTCATCGTCACTCGGTGGCGGCGGCTCCTCGTCGTCCTCGATGGGGCTGTCGTCGATGGGCACGGCGGCGGGCTTGGCGGTCGTCTTCGGCGGCGCCGGCGGTCGCGCCGGTGGCTCGTCGTCGTCGACCTCGGCGGAAGGGGCGTCACCGCTGATGATGCGGCTGCCGCCCTCCTCGTCCTCTTCGTCGTCGATGGCGGCCGGCGTCTTGGCGGCGGGCTTGTCGGCGGGCTTGGCACCAGGTGGCTTCTTGCCCTCGGCCGGCACGGTGAGGATGTCGCTGTCGTCGTCGATGGGCGCGTCGCGCTTGGGCTTGTCGTCCTTCTTCTTCTCGTCGGGCGGAGGAGCTTCCTTCTTCTTCTCTTCCTTCTTCTCGTCCCTCTTCTCTTCCTTCTTCTCCTCCTTCTTCTCCTTCTTCTTCTCCTCTTTCTTCGGCGCCTTCTTCTCTTCCTTCTTCTTCGGCTTCTCGACGATGTCGACGTCGCCGTCGGGCAGGTCGTCGTCCTGCGCACGCGCGAGCGGGGCGCACAGGAGCGTGGCAGCGCCGACGAAGGCGATCAGGCGGTTCATGGCGCCACCCCCGGCGGCAACTGCGGATCAGCGAAGATCTCGGCGGTGGCGAGCGGCACGCGACCGCTGGCGTCGGGCGTCTCGCCGCCGGTCAGCAGCACGGCGCCGTCGCCGTTGGCGACCGCTACCATGCCGCCGCGCGCCTGCCGCAACGTACGCGGCTGGCCACCGACCGCGATGCTGGTCGTGGTGAGCGTCTCCTGGTCGTACAGCTCGAGCGCCGCGCTCGGCGCAAACGACAGGTCCGAGAAGCCGCCGGCGATGAGCACGCGCGTCTCGCCCGGCAAGGGCGCCGCCGACGCCAAGAAGCGCGGCGCCGAGAGCTGCATCTGCGGGCCGTCCTGCGGGCCCACCGCGATGCCGCCGGCCACGTCGTAGCTGGCGTCATAGACGTAGACCGGCGACGAGTTGGTGCCGCCGACGTCTACCTGCGCGACCGTGAAGGTGCCGTCGAGCGCGCGCTGCAGGCCGCCGGCCATCAGCACGCGGAAGGCGACGTACTGCGCGCTGGCGGCGAAGAACAGGTTGCGGGTGGCGGACATGGCGGCGACGTTCAAGAGCTGAAACGAGCCGCCGTCGCGCAGCAGCTCCAGTTGGTAGCCGGGAACACCCTCGACCGGCGTGCTCTCGACCGAGCCGCCCCAGACGAACATGCCGTCGGGCTCGATGCGGAAGGCGGCGTGGCCCGCGCGCTTGGACGCCATCAGCGGTCCCGCCGAGCAGGAGACCGGCCGACCGCCGCACAGCGTGGTGGTGTCGAGCGCGTTGCTCAGGTCGTGCTTGGGCGTGCCGGCGGCCGGGATGCCGCCCGTGACGATGACGCCGTCGCCGCTGACGGCTGCGGCCGCGAACACACGCGCGCCGCCCGGATCGTTGCCGCCGGACGTGAAGGCCAGCGACTCGGCATCGAAGACCTCGACCGCGGCCACCGGCTGGGTCGGCACGACGGGGAAGGTGGTCTGCGCGTCGGGTGTGCGCACCAGCGCCTCGCCCGTGCCGCCGGCGACTACGACGCGTCCGTCGGGCAGCTTGGCGGCGACGTGGAACAGGCGCGCCTGCTGCATGGGCGCCACCTGCTGGAAGGTGCCGGTGCGCGGGTCGTACAGGGAGGCGCTGGCCGTGCCCGTGAGGCGCCGGCAACCGGCACCGCAGGTGCCGCTGGCGTCGACGCTGGTGCGCGCACCGCCGGCCAAAAGGATGCGTCCGTCGTCGAGCACGGTGGCCGTGTGGAAGGCGCGCGCGTCGAAGTCGCCGCCGCGCGCGCAGGTCAGGTCGGCGACGCGTGCCATCAGCACGTCCACCTCGGTCGGCTCGGCGCCCTGCACCACCGAGACGCCGCGCGCCACACCGCGCCACACCGGCACGCTGCCGACCATGCCGAACAGCGCCACAACGCGATCGGCGCCCACCGGCACCTCCTCGACGGTGAGCGCGCCGAGGTCGCCGTCCGTGGCGACCGGTTGCTTGAGGTCGGTGGCGTTGACCGTCAGGCGCAGCGACTGGGCCTCGTTGGTGAACTCGACGCCGCCGCTCGAGTCGGGCGCGCACGGCCCTGAGAGCGGCAAGAACGCGCTGTGCGCGTTCACGCCCGGCGCCGGTTGGGCACAGGCCGCAGCCAGCAAGGCCGCGACGACGACAGGGAGCGTCCGGATCATCACGACGGTGGTCTCACACGCGATCGCCTCCGACAACCCCCGGCCCCGGCCGCAGGCACTTGCTGTAGCGTCCGTCACGCATGAGCACCGCTGCCAACGGGCCGCCGCGCCTGGGGATCTGGAGGAAGCTGGCCTACGCGCTCGGGCAGGGGGGCAACGTGCTCACCTACCAGCTGATCTCGACGTTCGTGCTGACGCTCTATCTGCCGACCGCGGGCAAGGGCGAACCGTTGATGCCCGAGTTCCTGCTCGCCGTCGGGAGCTTCGCCGGTATCGGCACCTACATCGTGCTCAACGTGCTGTCGCGCGGCATCGACACTTTCTACGACCCCTGGATCGCCAACGTCAGCGACCGCAGCAAGAGCCGCTTCGGCCGCCGCCGCCTCTTCATGGCCGTCAGCGTGCTGCCGCTGGCCGCCGTGACCGGGCTGGTGTTCCTGCCGCCCTCGCCGACGTCGTCGATGCTGAACGTCGCCTGGCTCGGCGTCATGCTGACCGCCTACTACTGCCTGTTCTCCGCCTACGTCGCGCCCTACCTGGCGCTCTTGCCCGAGCTGGTGCCCGACAAGAAGGAGAACACCGTCGTCTCCACGCTGCAGGCGGCCGCGGCGCTCCTCGGCGGGCTCATCGCCACCGTGGTGGCGCCGCTGGCCTTCCTGGGCGACGCCGACACCGACCGCGGCCCGCTCAAGACCATGGCGCTGGTGCTCGCCGGCGTGTCGTTCCTCATGATGGTGGTGCCGGTGCTCGCCATCGACGAGCGTCGCCTGGTGGCGCAACGGGAAGGCGAGGCCAAAAGCCACAAGCCCTTCCTCGAGTCGCTCAAGGCCACCTTCGCCTTCCGGCCGTTCGTGCCCTACGTCTTTGGCAACAACCTGTTCTTCTTCGGCTTCACCATCATCCAGACGGGGGTGCCCTTCTACGTCGAGGTGCTGTTGCAGCGGCCACTGTCGGACGTCGCGCTCGTCATCGGGCCGCTGTTCGGCGTGGCGGCGCTCGCCTTCCCGGTGGTCGCCGTGCTCGCCAACCGCCTCGGCAAGCGCAACGTGATGGTGGGCGCCGCCGTGATGCTGGCCGCCATGATGGGCGTTGGGGTGCCGCTTCTGCCCACCATGCCGTCGCTGGCGCTGCCGCTGTTCGCGCTCGCGGGCATACCGATCGCCTGCTTCCTCGCGCTGCCGAACGCCATGCTCGCGGACATCTGCGACGCCGATGCCCGGCGCACCGGAGAGCGCCGAGAGGCCATGTTCTTCGGCGCGCAAGGCTTCCAGCAGAAGATCGCGCTCGGCATCGCCGCCGGGCTCTTCCAGTGGGTGGCCTCGTCGTTCGGCCGGACGGTCGACGCACCGCTCGGCGTGCAGCTCTCCGGGCCGCTCGCGGCCGTGGCCCTGATCGCGAGCGCGCTGTGCTTCTGGCGCTACCGCGAGCGTGACGTGCAGCAGGGGTAGGCCCGCCCGCGCCGCCCTGCTATTTGGCCGCCATGAGCCGCCACGACCACGACGTCCGCGCCCCCACCCCCGCCGTCGAGCGAGCCCGCAACCGCGAGGCCGCGCGCCGCTCACAGCGCGCCGACAAGATAGGCGTACCGCCCTCGCTCGACGTGCAGGTCGATGACCTCGTCGAGGGCGAGCTGGTCGTCGACACCGCCATCGCCGCCGCCGCCGTCAGCGAGCTGCTCGACGAGGGCAAGGAGATCGAGTGGACCGCGAGCGGCGACGCCAAGGTGAGCCTGCGCCTCGAGCGCGAGGCCGGCTTCGTGCGCGTGCGCGGCGCGGCGCACTTCGCGCTGCGCCATCCGTGCGTGCGCTGTCTGACGTCGGTGCCGTTCGACGTGCCGCTCGACGTCGACCTGCGCCTGGTCAAGAAGGAGGGCGTCGACGCCAAGGTGCCGGACGTCGACGAGAGCGACGAGGATCTCGAGGACGCTCCCATCACCGGTGACCTCGACGACCTCGGCATCGCCTCCTACGCGGGCGACACCATCCACCTGGCCGAGGTGCTGCGCGAGCAGCTCTTCTTGGAGCTGCCCATGCACCCAGCCTGTGACTCGGCGCGCGCGCGCCCGACGCAGCCGTGCGTCTTCGACGAGGCAGGTGCGCTCAAGAAGGAGCAGCAGCGCTGGGTCGACCCGCGCTGGGCCGGCCTCGCCAAGATCAAGGACCAGCTCGCCGCCGAGAAGCGACCCGCGAGCCCGCAGAAGTCGGCGCCGCCCCCCGTCGAGGTGGTCGCGTTGCCCGGGCGGCAGACGCCGATCGCCCTGCCAGGGAAGGCCGTGCCTGCAAGGAAGAAGGCGGCCCCCAAGAAGGCGGCCCCCAAGAAGGCGGCCCCGAAGAAAGCGGGCGGGAAGAAGGCGCCCAAGAAGAAGAAGGCGGCCCCAAAGAAGGCACCCAAGAAGAAGGCGCGCACCCGACGGTGACCTGCGCGTAGACCGGCTGGACAAGGTGGGATCGATCCCCTAAGCAGCCGGGGTCTTTCTTGGTCCCGCCGGACGGCGGCGCTGGAGGTCTCCCATGGCGGTCCCCTATGGACGGAAGTCGCGTGCCAAGTCGCGCATGCACCGCGCCGCGACGATGAAGTACGCCCCCAAGACCTGGGCCGCGTGCCCGCACTGCAGCGAGCCGAAGATGCCGCACTTCGCGTGCGGCTCCTGCGGCGCCTACAAGAACCGCCAGGCCCGCGCGCTCGCCGCGGAGTGACCTTGGAGCTGCCCGTCGCCGTTGACGCGATGGGGGGCGACCACGGACCGGCGCCCGTCGTCGCGGGCGTCCTCGAGGCGATCCGCGCCGACGGCGCCCGCGTGGTGCTGGTCGGCGACGAGCCCGCGCTCAAGGAGCTGGCGGGCGCCCCCGAGCTGTTCGCCGACGAACGCCTGGCCATCGTCCACGCCACCGAGGTGGTGACCATGGACGACCAGCCGGCGATGGCGGCGAGGAAGAAGAAAGACTCCTCGATGCGCAAGGCCTGCGACCTGGTCGTCGAGGGCAGGGCCGGCGCCGCGCTCTCGCCCGGCAACTCGGGGGCGCTTCTCGCGACCGGCCTGTTGGCCTTTGGCCGCACCGAAGGTGTCTTGCGGCCAGCCTTCGGCACGCTCTTGCCCGCGCGCACCACCATCGGCTGTTCGCTGTTGGTCGACGCCGGCGCCAACACCGAGTGCGAGCCCGCGCACCTGGCGCAGTGGGGCGTGCTCGGCGCCACCTACCTCGAGAAGGCGTTCGCGCTCGACCGGCCCGTGGTCGCCGTCATCTCGAACGGCGAGGAGGAGGGCAAGGGCACCGAGCTGACGCGCGGCGCGCTCGCGCTGCTCAAAGGTACCGACGTGGCGCTGCGCGGCTACGCCGAGGGCCGCGACCTCAACCGCGGCGAGGTGCACGTCTTCGTCACCGACGGCTTCACCGGCAACGTCATGCTCAAGACCGCCGAGGGCGTCTTTCGCTTCGTCTCCGACGAGATCAAGCGCGGCTATCGGCAGGGCGGCGTGGTCGACAAGCTCGGCGGGCTGCTGTCGAAGGGCATGTTCGCGCGCTTGCGCGAGCAGCTCGACCCGCGCGAGGTGGGGGCGGCGCCCCTGCTCGGGCTCGCCCACGCGCTCTTCAAGGCGCACGGCAGCTCGGACGCGCACGCGATACGGCGGGGCATCGCGGCGGCGCGACGCTACGCGGAGCACGGCGTCGATGCGCACCTGGCGGCGGCGATCGCGAGGAACGCGGCGGCGTTCTCGTAACCGCCGACTACGTGCGCCCGCCGCTCGCCACCTGCGCCACCACGTCGAGCGCGAAGCCGCGTACCTCGGAGCGCTGCAGGCGCTTGTCACCGTTCTCGTCGAGCGCGTGCAACAACACCTTGGCGCCGATCTCGGCCTGCGTGCCTGCGAAGCTCTTGCCTCGGCGCGTCAGCTCGTCCTCGATGTGCTTCGACAGCTCGTCGACGGTGACGCCGCGATCCCTTGGATCGAGCTGGCTGAACAGCTTGTCGACCTCGGCCGTGACGGTGGCCGCGTCGGCCTTGGCCGCGAGCCCCGGCGGCAACAGCGACATGCCCTTCTTGCAGAATGCATCCCACGACAGCGTGCCGCTCGACGCGTCGAACTTGTCCATGAACTTGGAGGCGGCCATCGAGACCTTGGTGCCGCCGAAGAGGCCGGAGCCGACGCCCGCGTCGGTCAGGAACGACTCGACTCTGCTGGTGCTGATGGCGGAGGCGGTGCCTGCGATGCGGGTGAAGAGTTGACGCAGCGTGACAGGCATGGACCCTCCGAGCGTGTTGGAGGGAGTATCGCCACCTACATGTAGGAGTTGCCTAGCTGCCGACGGCGCCCTTGCGCCTGCGTCTGGCCGCGGCGGTGGCGCCGGCCGCGGCGAGCGTGAGCAGCGCGGTGAAGGGCGCGCCGCGACCGGTGCTTGAGCAGGCGCAGCCCTGCTCGAGGGACAGCGCGACCTGCAGGAGCGTGCCGCCTTGCGTCTGGATCACCAGGGTGCCCACCGCCTCCTCGCCCGTCTCCTCCTCCGGCGGCGTGAAGGTGACGCTGATCGTCAGCGCCTCACCCGGGTCGAGCGCCAGCGCGTCCTGCGGCACCGGCTTGACGCCGAAGCCCTGCGACGCGCCCGCCTGCACCAGCGGCCGGATGAGCTGCACCGCGCACGAGCTGCCATTGGTGATGTTCAGGACGTCCTCGACCGCGGCACCCGTGTTCGGCAGCACCAGGCTCGTCGGCGCCACCGTGACGTTCTCGACGCACTCCTCGCCCTCGCCCTCGCCCTCGCCGGCGCCGGTGCCGTTGTCGGTGATGGTGAAGGTGAGGTTGACGGCCGAGCCGAGGTTGTAGCCGCAGTCTGCGCCGGAGCAGGCGACCGTCTGGAAGGTGAAGGTCTCGGCGCCCTCGACGTCGGCGTCGTTGACCCCGACCACGCGCAGCGACGTCTGGCCCTTCTGCGTGTTCGCCGGCATGGTGCCGGCAACACCGTTGAAGACGCGCGCGCCGTTGCTCTCGAGCAGCACGTCGTAGTCGGTCACCACCTGGGCGCTCGTCGCGCTCACCTGCGCGTCGACGAACAGCTGCGGGTAGCCGCCCTCGGGATCGTCCTCGCACGGCGCGGTCGGCGTGGTCGCGGGCGATGCGACGCTGATGCCGGTGATCAAGTCGCCGTCGCCGTCGGGCGCCGGGCCGGTGGCGGCGCCCCACCAGGTCGAGGTGACGGTCACGTCGTTGGTAGCGCTGGCGTACACCGCGGGCGCGCCGTTGCCGCGAAAGCAGCTCTGGCTCACGTCGACGTCGGTGACGGTGGCGATGGAGAGCGCCGAGCCGTTGCCGAGCGCCGAGATGACGATGGCGCCCTCGTCGGCGCCCAGCTCGTCGAGCGTGGTCTCGGAGGAGACCAGCGCGAGCGTGGGCCGCGTCAGGTTCGAGCGAAAGGCCGTGCGTTGGATGTTGAGCTGCGGCGAGGTGCCGTTTCGCTCCGCGGTGTTCTCGACGTGCATGCCGCCGCCGCGCAGGCGCGCCTCGTTGTCGTCGAAGAACGAGTCGACGACGGCGACGGGCACGACGCTCGCGAGCAGGGCGCCGCCGTTGCCGTTGGTGCTGTTGCGCGCGAACACCGCGCCGCTGACGTAGGCGGCAACACTCTCGGGCGCGTCGAGCAGCGCCACCGCGCCGCCACCGCCGTTGGCGTAGTTGTCGCGGTAGGCGCCGCCGATGATGCGCAGGTTGCGCGCCAGCACGGCGCCGCCCTGCGCGCCGGTCTCGGTGGCGCGGTTGTTGGTGAAGGTGCAGGCGCCCAAGTTGGTGGTGGCGAGCGAGCGCACGGCGCCTGCGGTCTCGCCCACGTTGCCGTCGAAGGTGGCGCCGTTGATGGCGAGCACGGCGTCGACCGTGGCGGCGGTGGCGTCGACGAAGGTAGCGGCGGTGGCCTCGACGGCGCCGGTGACGCCGCGGCTGTCGGCGAAGCTGCCGCCGCTGATGACGGCGCCGCGGTCGACCACCAGCAGGCCGGCGACGTCGCCCGAGTTCCAGCGTGAGGAGCAGTTGGTCAAGCGCGGCGCGTCGCCGTGCGACACGATGGGCGCCGAGCCGCCTGCCGAGCCGCGGATGGCGACGTCCTGCAACGTCAGCGCCGGCACCAGGCCGGTGGTGGTAGGCGTGCCGTCGACGTGGATGACCGAGCCGCCCGCGACCGGCGAGGCGGCGTTGACCATCGTCAGGTCCTTGAGCGTCAAGGAGGCCTGCACGTCGAGCGTGACGTCGTTCTTGACCAGGAAGAAGCGCACCGCATCGGTGCCGTCGAAGGTGACGCTGGTGATCGATCCGGCTTCGATGGTGAGCGGTGCGATCACGATCGGCAGCGTGAAGGCGCCGAGCAGCGGGTCCGTGAAACCGTTGGAACCGAATTGGCGGAAGATGTTGTCGCTGCCGGCATCGACGGCTGCGTTGGCGTCGCCGAGCACGATGACGTCGGCCGCGGCGTCGGCGTTGGCGGCCACCATGGCGGCGCGCAGGTCGTCGTTGAAGGTGTCGCCGTCGAGCACCTGAAAGACGCAGGTGGAGGTCGAGAGCCGGCACACCTGGCCGGAGGCGACCACGCACTGGGCGTCGGCGGTGCAGGCGGTGGCATCGGCGCGCGCGGGCAGCGCCGCGACGACGAGACCCAGGGCGAGCGGCAGGGGCGAAAGGCGCATGCGGGCACTCTACCGCGCGGCCGGAGCGGGCGCCCCATCAGCCCATCAGGGCCACAACCGCTCGAGCGTGCGCGCAAACGGGATGGTCTCGCGCACGTGGTGCAGCCCGCAAATCCACGCCACCGTGCGCTCCACGCCGAGCCCAAAGCCGGCGTGTGGGCAGCTCCCCCACTTTCGCAGGTCGAGGTACCAGAGGAACGACTCCGGGTTCAGCTCGTGGCGCGCGATCTCCTTGTTGAGCAGCTCGAGGTTGTCCTCGCGCTGGCCGCCGCCGACGATCTCGCCGTAGCCCTCGGGCGCCAGCACGTCGAAGCCGAGCGCCACCTCGGGGCGGTTCGGATCCTTCTTCATGTAGAAGGCCTTCACCGCGGCCGGGAAGCCGTGGACCATGATGGGCTTGTCGTAGCGCTTGGTCAGCTCGGTCTCGTGCGGGCTGCCGAAGTCCATGCCCCAGTGGATGTCGAGCAGCTTCTTGTGCTCCTCGTCCTTCTGCTCGGCGCGGATGGCCTCGATCTGCTTGACGGCCTCGTCGTAGCTGATGCGCGGGAAGGGCTTCTGCACGCCCTCGAGGAGCGCGACGTGCTGCTCCATCCACGCCTTCTCCTCGGCGTTGGTGGGCAGGATCTCGAGCAGCTCCGCCTTGTGCTTCTTGAGCGAGGTCTGCACCAGGTAGCAGAGGAAGTCCTCGGCCAGGTCCATGTCCTGGTACACGTCCATGAAGGCCGCCTCGGGCTCGACCATCCAGAACTCGTTCAGGTGCCGGCGCGTCTTGCTCTTCTCGGCGCGGAAGGTGGGGCCGAAGCAGTAGCTCTTGCCGAAGGCGAGCGCGGTCGCCTCCTGGTAGAGCTGGCCCGACTGCGACAGGTACGCCTTGCTGCCGTCGAACCAGTCCGTCGAGAACAGCGTAGTGGTGCCCTCGCAGGCGTTGCCGGTGAAGATGGGGCTGTCGACCAGCAAGAAGCCGTGGTCGTCGAGGTAGTCCCTAATCGCCTTGATGATGGTGGCGCGCACGCGCAGGATCAGCCACTGGCGCCGGTCGCGCATCCACAAGTGGCGGTGGTCCATCAGGAAGCCCGGATCGTGCTCGTCGCCACCACCCTTGCCCTTCTTCTGGATCGGGTACTCGTGGCTCTCGGAGACGACGGTGAGCTTCTTCACCGTCAGCTCCATCTTGCAGTAGGGCGCGCGCTCGTCGGCCTTGAGCGGGCCCTCGACGATGACGGCGGCCTCGGCGCCCAGGTGCTTGGCGCGCTCGAAGGTAGCCTCGTCGACGTCGGCCACGCCCATCACGCACTGCATGAAGCCGGAGCCGTCTCTCAGGTGGAGGAACTGCACCTTGCCCGAGCCCCGGCGGTTGGCGAGCCAACCCTTGAGCACCACGTCCGTGCCCACGTGGGCGGCGGCCTCGGCGATGCGAACCCAGGGTGCCTGGCTCATGGCTCCTCCTCGACGAGACGACGTCGTCGGTGTGCGGATCGCAAGGGCCGGGGCGCGCGTCAACGCCCTCGCCGCCTGGTTGCCGGCGCGTACGCGACCGTGCCCGTGCCCGTGCCCGTGCCCGTGCCCGACATCGGCCGGTGATCGGACGCGGCCCTCGGGCCCGGGCGGTACATCAGCATGATGAAAACGATCGTTTCCTCGGTGATCGCGACGGCGGCCCTGCTGGTGACCGCCGCCTGCGCCCCCGAGGTCACCGTGCCCTACGAGGAGGGTCTCGGGCCCGAGCTCGCGACCAGGGACGAGGCGGTGAACGGCACGTTCACGCCGGTGGCGCCGCCTGTTCAGCCACCACCGGAGGAGCCGCCGCCGGAGGAGCCGCCGCCGGAGGAGCCGCCGCCCGAAGAGCCGCCGCCCGTCGACCCGGTCGCCGACTGTTCGCAGGTGCGCGTGGTCGGCACCGGCGGCGAGGTGCTCAACGTGCGTCCCGCCGCGTCGACCGCGGGTACCCCGATCGGCACGCTCGCGCCCGGGCAGGTGGTCGACGTCATCGACGTGGTGGCCGGCCAGAGCGTCAACGGCGAGGTCACCTGGTACGAGATCGACGACGGCAGCGTCACCGGCTTCGTCTCCGGCGCCTTCGCCGACTGCTACGACCCCGTCGATGAGCCGCCACCCGACGACAGCGGTCATGCGCCGAACGTCTTCCTGCTGCCGCTCGCCTGCGGCGCCACGCGGACCGTCACGCAGGGCAACAACACCAACTTCTCCCACAACGGCGGCTCGCGCTACGCCTTCGACTTCGGCCTGCCGCTCAACACGCCGATGATGGCGATGCGCGCCGGCGAGGTCGCCTACGTCAACGAGAGCACCCAGCCGGGCGACGCCTGCTACGACGGCGGCGGGCAGGAGTGCAGCAATGAGGCCAACTACGTCGTCATCCGGCACGGCGACGGCACCATGACGCTGTACGCGCACATCAACTCGGCCAGCGTCTCGCCGGGCGATCCGGTGACGCGTGGCCAGCAGGTGGCGCGCTCGGGCAGCACCGGCTGGTCGACCGGCCCACACGCGCACGTGCAGCGCATGAACGACTGCGGCAGTTGGTGGTGCCAGTCGATCGCCATGCAGTTCGGCGACGTCGGCGGCGACCACGTGCCCGACAGCGGCCAGACGGTGACGAGCCAGAACTGCCCGTGATCTGCGGCGCCGGCGCTGTCGGACGCGATCGCGCGCGCGGTTGACCCCGGCGCCGCCGCCGCCCATGCTGCGCCGCCATGAGCGACCCCGGCCCTCGCCCCGATCTGCACCGCGGCCACGTCGAGGTCATTTGCGGGCCGATGTTCTCGGGCAAGACCGAGGAGCTGATCCGCCGGCTGCGGCGCGCGCAGATCGCGCGCCAGGGCGTGGTGGTGGTCAAGCCGAAGATCGACGATCGCTACGACGCCACCGACGTGGTCAGCCACTCGTCCTTGCGCATCAAAAGCGTGCCGCTCGAGAAGAGCAGCCAGATCGAGCCGGCGCTGCGCGAGCAGGGCGCGCGTATCTCCGTGGTCGGTATCGACGAGGCGCAGTTCTTCGACGAGGGCCTGGTCGACGTCGTCGAACGCCTGGCCGACCGCGGCGCGCGCGTGGTGGTCGCCGGGCTCGATCAGGACTACCTCGGCCGCCCCTTCGGCCCCATGCCGCGCTTGCTGTGCACGGCGGAGGTGGTCACCAAGCAGCTGTCGGTGTGCATGGTGTGCGGCGGTCCGGCGTCGAAGAGCCAGCGCGTCCACCCCGAGGCGGCGCGTATCTCGCGCGCCGGGCCGGCCACCGCCGAGCAGGTGTTGGTGGGCGGTGGCGACTCCTACGAGGCGCGCTGTCGGAGCTGCTACGTGCAGGGCATCGACGTTCCGTCGCGACCGCCGGGGCGGGAGGATCGATGAGCGAGCCGAACAACCCCTTTGCGGACGCCGCCTACCGACACGTCACCGCGCGCGAGGGTGAGCTCGAGCATGCGTACGGGCCGCAGGTGCACATCCTGGCCGATCCGTTCCTGCTCACGCACCTGGCCTTCCTGTGCGCCGAGGGCACGCAGCAGCCGGCCATCAACGAGGTGGTGCGCGATCAGTACCGCTACCTGATCAAGGCGGTCTTGAACGGCGAGTTCCCGCGCGTGGTCAAGAGCGTGGTCACGCGCATGGCTGCCTCGTCGGAGCGCGGCACCTGGACCGGCGAGGTGCTCGACACCGAGCAGCGCGCGGTCAGCGTCAACATCATGCGCGCGGGCACCTTGCCGAGCCAGGTCTGCTACGACTTCCTGAACAAGACCTTGAACCCCAAGCTGGTGCGCCAGGATCACGTCGTCATGAGCCGTATGACCGACGCCGCCGGCCACGTCACTGGCTCGCGCTTCGGCGACTCCAAGATCGGCGGCGACGTCGACAGTGCCATGGTGTTGTTCCCCGACCCGATGGGCGCCACCGGTGGCTCGCTCGACGAGGCCATCCGCTACTACAAGGACAAGGTGCCGGGGCGCGCGCGCAGATACGTGTGCGTCAACCTGATCGTGACGCCCGAGTACCTGCGGCGCATCACGCGCGCGCACCCGGACGTGGTGGTCTACGCGGTGCGGCTCGATCGCGGCGCGTCGTCGCCGGCGGTGCTGCGCGAGAAGCCGGGCGCGCGCTGGGACGAGGAGAGCGGCCTGACCGAGAAGCAGTACATCGTGCCGGGCGGCGGCGGCTTCGGCGAGATCATGAACAACGCCTACTGCTGAGCTGCGGTGCGTGACTGTTGGAGCGACGATGGGCTTTTTCGATCAGAAGAACCTCGAGGTGATGCTCTCGACCGAGCAGGTGGCCGCGCGCGTGGCCGCGCTCGGCCAGCAGATTACGCGCGACTACGACGCCAAGCTCGGCGCCGACGAGCTGGTGTGCATCGGCATCTTGAAGGGCAGCTTCGTGTTCCTCGCCGATCTGGTGCGGCGGATCGACCTGCCGGTGACGGTGGACTTCATCGCCCTCTCCTCCTACGGCGACGCCACCGAGTCCTCGGGCGTGGTGCAGCTCACGCAAGACCTCAGCCGACCCATCGCGGGCAAGCACGTGCTGATCGTCGAGGACATCGTCGATACCGGGCTGACCATGAAGTACCTGCTCGAGAACCTGCACACGCGCCACCCGGCGTCCATCAAGCTCGCGTCGCTGCTCGAAAAGCCCACCAAGAACCAAGCCGGCGTCAAGGTCGACTACCTGGGCTTCTCCATCGAGGACAAGTTCGTGGTCGGCTACGGGCTCGACGCTGCTGGGCGCTATCGCAACCTGCCGTACATCGGCGTGGTCACCTCCTGATTCGCACGCATTCCCTGCCGAGCCGGCATTACCAACGAGCATGACGTGGGACGAAACGCCGAGAAGAAGAAGATGCGCCGCCACGGGCAGTCGCAGGAGGCGGCGGGGCCGGCGACCGCCGAGAGCGAGCACGAGCGTAGCGACGAGTCGACCGGCCCGCGCCGGCTGGTGCCCGGCCTCGAGCTGCCGCCCGGCGTCGACGAAGACGGCAGCCTGACGCGCGCGCTCTTCCGGGTCACCTGCCTGGTGTCGGTGCGCGATCGGCAGGGCGTGCCGCGCGCCAACATGCACCGTGTCGCTTCCGAGGTCGCCACCATGGTGCAGGCGGACACGCTGACGCTGCTCCGTTTGGACGCCGGCGACGACCTGCTGCCCGCGCGGCTCACCTTGATCGGCTCTCACGGGCTGGCCACGGTCGACCAGGGGCTGGTCACCTTCGAGCTTGGCGACGGCGTGGCGGGTCAGGTGGCGCTTCGCGGCGAGGCCATCTGCATCGCGGACGCGCCGCGCGATCCGCGCTTCGCGCGGCTCTACGGCCAACGCACCGAGATCGGCTCGCTCGTGGCGGTGCCGTTGCGCTACGGCGGGCGGATCCTCGGCGTGGTGACCGCCTCGCGACGCGAGATCCGCGCGTTCTCGCCCGCCGACCAGGAGCGCCTGACCGTCGCCGCCGACTCGATCGCGCAGGACCTCGAGCAGGCGCGCTCACTCATCGAGGCGACCACCGACCCGCTCACCGGCCTCGGCAGCCGCCTGTCGCTCTTGCTGGCGCTGCCGCGTGAGGTGGAGGTGGCGCGTCGCTACGGCACCGAGCTGTCGCTCATCATCGTCGACGTCGACGGGCTGGCCGCCATCAACGCCGCGCGCGGCCGCGCGGTCGGCGATCGGGTGCTGGTCGAGTGCGGCCGCCGCTTGCGCGGCGCGCTGCGCGCCGCCGACCTGCCGGTGCGCCTCGGCGCCGACGAGCTGGCGGTGGTCCTGCCCATGACCCCGGCCAACAACGCGCGCGGCCTGGCCAAACGGCTGGTGCGCACGCTGCAGGAGCCCATCCCGGGCCTCGACGGGCTCGAGCTGCCGCTGTCGGTGGGCGTGGCCACCCTGGGCGGCGCCGACGAGGACGCCCTCGGCTTCCTGTGGCGTTGCGACGCCGCCGTGGAGGCTGCCAAGCGCGAGGGCGGCGACCGCATCGTCGGCGCCGTGGTGCCGCGCCGCACCATCGAATGACCTCCCGCCGGCGATGAGCACGGCGGATCGCGCCCCCCAGGGGCCGCCGCGCTTCCGCCACGGCGGGGCCCTTGCTATCCACGGTCATCGTGGGTCGCTCCGATCTTTTCCGAGAGGGCGCCCGGCTTCCCGAGGAGCTGTCACGGCTCCTCTTTTTGGAGCCGGTGATCCAGGGGCGTCGCGTGCTCGAGGTGGGCGCGTGCACCGACAGCGTCGCGCGCTTCCTCATCGAGCTCGGCGCCAGCCGCGTGGTGTGCGCGCACGACGACAAGGAGCTGGTCGAGGGGCTGCGCGCCGCGAACCAGCTCGAGCGCGTCGACTTCCGCGTCATCCGGCCCGGGGTCTTGCCGGGTGACGACGGCGCCTTCGACCTGGTCGTCGACTTCTCGCTGCCGGCCGCGCTTGCCGCCGGGCAGACCTTCCGCCTCACCGACATCGCGCGCCTGCTCTCCGACGACGGCTTCGCCATCACCGCGCTGCGCGCCGAGCAGATCCGCGGCCTGCACGCCATCCTCGGCGGCCCGGCCGACGAGGCGCCGGTGGGTGGCGAGCGCTCCGCGGCCGGCATCGGCGCGGGGCCGCTCGGCTACCGCGGGCTCGTCGAGGCGCTCAAGCTGCAGTTCGAGGTCGTGCAGGTCTACTTTCAGAGCCTGCTGCTCGGCTTCCTGTTCGGCTCCTACGACGTCGAGCCGAGCGGGGATGGCGTCTCGCCCAACACCGCGCTGATGAGCGGCACCGCCGAGCCGGCAGGCCACTACCTGTTCTCCTTCGGCAACGCCGTGCCCGTCATCGAGGACGTCGCGCTCGTGCAGGTGCCGTTTCACGAGCTGCTCGACCGCGTACTGCCGCGCGGCGAGCCCGCGCCGACGCCGATCACGGTGCCACCGACGCCCGCCCCCGAGCCGGCGCCTGCGCCGGTCGCGACCACCGCCGCCGCCGACGAGGAGCGTGAGGCGCTGCGCGAACAGGCGGCGGCGCAAGAGGCGGCGCTGCTCGAGATCGCCGGTCGTATGGAGCGCCTGCGCGGCGACATCGGCGGCCTGGTCGAGTCGCTCGAGCAACGGACCAGGGAGCGCGACGAGGCCCTGGCCTTCCTCGAGGGCTTGGAGGCGGCGGTGGCGGCGCGCGACGCCACGCTGGCCACCCTCTCCGAGGAGCGTCGGCGCTTGCTCGAGGCGGTGGCGGAGCTCGAGCGCTCCGTGCGCGCAGGTGGCGAGGCGCTGACGGCGGCAGAAGGCGCCGCCGCCGCGCTGGTCGCGCTGCGCGACGAGCGCGCGCAGTTGGTCGAGCACATCGCGCGCGTCGAGGGCGAGCTGGTCACCTGGCAGAACCGCGGCCGCATCCTCGAGGAGGCGCACGAGGTCGCGCGCCTGCGCATCGGCGAGCTGGAAGACGCGCTCCTGTCGTTCGACGGCCGCAAGAGCGAGCTCGAGACCGCGCTCGGCGCCACGCGCGCGCAGCTCGCCGACCAGGGCGAGCGCGCGGCGGCGGAGCGCTCGATGCTCGACGCCGCCGTAGCCACGCACCAGGCGCAGGTGCTCGCGCTCGAGCGCGCGCTCGACGAGACGCGGGCGCTGCTCGAACGTGAGCGCGTCCTTTTGGGCGAGGCACAGGCGCAGCTCGAACGCGAGCGAGGCGAGCTGGCCGAGCAGGTCGAGCTGGCCGAGCGAACGCTGGCCGAGCGCATGCTGGCCCAGCTCACCAGCGAACAGGAGGCGCGAGACGCTGCGAGGCAAGCGCGCGACGTCGAGCAGCAGGCGCGGGACGAAGAGCAGCAGGCGCGCGTCGCGGCGATGCAGGCGCGGCATGACGAGCTCGAGGCGGACGCCCGCCGTCTGGCCGACGGCGTCAAGACGCTGGTGGGCGAGCGCGAACAGCACCGCGGCGAGGCCGAGACCCAGCGCGCGCGCGCCGACCAGGCGCAGGCGCACGCCGAGGCGCTCGACGAGCGCTCACGCGCGACCCAGCAGGCGCTCGACGAGGCGCGCCAAGGCGCCGCCGACCTGCAGCGCGCGCTCGACGAGCGCGAGAAGCGGCAGCGCGCCGCGCAGGCGGCGCTCGAGGAGTCGCAGAAGCAATTGGTCGCGGCGCGCGACGGCCTGCACGAGATCGCAGGCCAGCGCGACACGCTCAAGCAGGTGGTGGCGGCGCGCGAACGGGAGATGGCGTCGCTGAAAGACGAGCTGAGCGCGGCCTCGTCCGAGCTGCAACGCGGCCGCGAGCAGGCGGACGTGCAGCACAAGGCCCTGGCCGAGGCGCGCCAGCGCCTGCAAGGCATCGAGGTAGAGCGTGCGCAGCACAAGCGGCGCGAAGACGAGCTCGGCCAGAAGAACCTGGCGGCGCTCGGCGACCTCGAACGGGCGCGCGCCGAGGTCGAGCGCGCCGTGGCCGAGCTCGCCGCCGCGCGCACCGAGCGCCAGCGCGACAACGACGAGGCCGCCAACGCGGCCGCCGCGCATGCCGCGCTGCTCGACGAGGAGCGCGCCGCGCACCAGGCGACGCGCGAGCGCGTGCGCTTCCTCGAGCTCGAGGCCGTGGAGGAGGCGGAGCACGCCGACGACGCCGCCGGCCAGGTGGCCCGCGCCGAGGAGGAGCTGCGGGTGGCGCGGCTGGCGCACGACGCCGATCGCGGCGAGCTGTCGCGGCTTGCGGCGCGCGCCGAGCTGCTGCAGGCCGCGCTCGACGAGGCGGGGGCGGCGCTGTCGCGGCAGGCCACCCAGCTCTCGATCGTGCAGGTCTCGCTCGAGGAGGGCCGCACCGACTACGACAGGAAGCACGCCGAGGCCGCCATGCTGCGCGCCGCCCTCGGCGAGGCGCGCTCGCTGCTCGACGTCGAGCGCGCGCGCGGCGACCTGTTCCACGAGGAGCTCGCGGAGGCGCATCAGGCGCTGTCGCAGGAGCGCGCGCGCGGCGATCTGCGCGCCGCCGAGCTGGAGGAGGCGCAGCAGCACATCGTCGAGCTGCGCAAGCGCATGCGCGGCGAGCTCGAGGCGACCGACGCGCGCGCCGCCGCGTCCGGGGCTCGCGCGGAGCTGGCGGTCGGCATCCTGGCCGAGGCGCAAGAGCGGTTGGCGGTCGAGCGCACCCGCGCCGACCTGCTCGACGCGCAGCTCTCGGAGGCGCAGCAGGTGGCGGCCGAGGCGCGCTCCTACGCGAGCCTGCTCGCCGCCGAGCTGGAGGACGCGCGCGCCACCTTCCGCGCCCGGAAGGAGGAGCAGGAGGCGGCGCTCGAAGCGGAGCGGCTGCGCTCGGCGGCGGCGCTCAACGACGGCCAGGGGCTCGGCGAGCGCGTCAGCGTCGCCGAGGCGGCGCTCGCGCACGCGCAGGGCGAGCTTGGCAAGAAGGACCAGGAGCTGACCGCGCGCCTGCGTGCCGCCGGTGAGGCCGTCGCCGGCCTCGAGGGCGAGCTGAAGGTTTTGAAGGAGCAGGCGGCCGAAGCGCGCAGCGAGGCCATGCTCAAGCTGGCCGAGATCGAGCGCCTGTCGGGCACGCTGGCATCGGCCGAGCGCGAGCGCGACAGCCTGCTCGCCGACACCGCGGCGCAGCAGAGCCGCGCCACAGCCGAGACGCAGCGGCGCATCGCCGTCGACGAGGAGCTGACCAAGTCGCGCGTGGCGCACAACCAAGCGCTCGCCGAGGTGCAGCGCATGAAGACCGACCTCGAGGCCGGCAAGCGCGCGCCCGAGGTCGAGGCCGAGATCAGCTCGCTCAAGCAGCGGGTCGAGACGCTCGAGAAGGACAACGCGCTCAAGGAAGCGGAGATCGCCGACAAGCTGCAGCGCATCAAGCAGCTCTCTGAGCGCCTCGAGCAGCTCACCGACCGGCTCGGCCGCGTCGAGACCTATCGCTCGTAACCGCTATTCGTCGACGGGGAAGTGCGTGAGCTGCTCGGGTGGCGCCGGCAGCGTCTCGGGCAGCTCGAGCGCGAGCGCGCCGCCGGCGAGCGCGCGGTACATTGCCTCGACGGCGAGCACGCGCTTGACGTAGTCGCGCGTCTCGCGAAACGGGATGCGCTCGATGAACAGCTCGAGCTCGAGCGATCGGAACTCGGCGAGCCAGCGTGCCACGTTGGGGGCGCCGCCGTTGTAGGCGGCGGCGGCGAGCAAGAGCGAGCCGAACTCACGTCGCTCGGTGCCGAGCAGCGCCGCGCCGAGGTCGAGCGCGACCGCGGGCTCGAAGATGCGCTCGGCGTCGCTCGCGGGACGGCCGGCGAGCGCGGCGGCGCCGCGCGCGGCCGACGGCAGGAGCTGGATGACCCCCTGCGCGCCCGCCACCGAGACGGCGCGTGGATCGAAGCCGCTCTCGGTGCGCATGATGGCGTAGGCGAACGACGAGGGGACGCCGGCCTTCGCGGTCGCCGCCTCGACGTCTTTCGGCCACGGCGTGGCGTACGACACGCGCCAGCCGACGCTCTTCTTCAGGGTGGTGCCGTTGACGCGGGGCAGGGGCAGGAAGCCGGCGCCGCGGCGGTAGCCCCAGTGCCAGTCCTCGATGGCCTGGCACAGCCCCACGGCAGCCAGGTCGGTGCCGGTGCCGCGCGCCGTCGCGCGCGCGTCCTCGTCGAAGCCGAGCGCGTACAGCAGGCGCGCGCGCGCCGCGTCCGTGCCGGTGCCCGCCGCGCTTCCCATCGCGGCCCTGGCCACCGCGTCGGCGGGCAGCTTGGCGCCTTTGAGCGGCGGCAGCGCCAAGCGCCGGCGCGCAAGCAGCCCGTAGAAGTCGGTGGGCTCGTCGGCCGCGAGCTTGCTCAGCTCCTCGGTGCCGCGCACGTCGTCACCTGCCGCCACCCTGGCCCGCGCCAGCCAGTAGCGGTGCTTCACCACCTCGCGGTCCGACGGGAAGCGCGCCACCAGCTCCTCGAGCACGGGCACGGCGTCGGCGTGGCGCGCGAGCAAGAGCGCGGTGAAGGCGGCGTACCAGCGCGCCATCGGCTCGAAGCTCGAGCCGAGCAGCGGCGATCCCTCGGCCAGCGCCGTCGAGAGCAGGAAGGTGCGCGCGCCCTCGAGCTCACCGGCCTCGTAGCGCGCGAAGCCGTCGTAGAAGCGCGCCTCGGCGGCGAGCGCGGGGTCGGTCGTCGCGGCCGCGAGCGCGGCCCACGCCGCTTGTGACTCGAGGTAGCGCCCGGCCTTCGACAGCGCCCAGGCGCGCACCTTGCGCACGGCGTCGCTCGGTTGCGGCACCGCGACCAGCGTCGCCGAGCGCGCGAGCGCCTCGTCGACACGATCAGCGCGCACCAACGCGGTGACGAGCTGCACGCCGAGCTCGTCGACGTCCGCCGGCGCCGCCTCCAATGGCTGCGCGTAGGCCGACAGCTCGAGCACGGCGCGGGCCGGCCGCGCGGTTCTGATGAGCGCGCGCCCGCGCTCCGCGAGGCCCCGCGTGGACCACCGGCTCTGCCACGCGTCCTCGCGCGCGCGCGCCTCGGCGGAGCGCGGCTGCTCGAGCAAGAGCCGTTCGCAGGACGAGCGCTTGCCGCGGTCGCATGCGAGGGCGAGCGCGGGGGCGTCGTCGAGCTTGGTGAGCGCCACGTCCACTGCCGTCTGGTCCTTGTCGGCAAGCGCGAGCGCGAGCGCGAGGCGCGCCTTGCGCTCCTCGCTCACGGCCTCGGAGAGCTCGATGGCCCGCGCCTCGTCGCTGCGGCCGGCCTGGGCGAGCAGGAGCGCGCGGTGGCCGTCGAGCACCGGCACCAGCTCGGGCAGATCGGCCTCGACCTCCTGCAGCCAGCGGGCGGCGTGCTCCCCCTCGTCGAGCAGGCGCGCCGCCTCGGCCGCGACCGCTGCCGCGCAGCCGCGACCGCGGCCCTTGAGTGCGTGTGCCTTCTTGGCCCAGGTGGTCAGCAGCTCGCGGCGGCGGGGCTCGTCGGCGGCGCGCACCTCGAGGATGGCCGGGCGCAGCGCGCAGGGGTCGGCGGTCGCGGCCAGCGCCAGCGCAACGAGCGACGTAATCACGCGAACAGTCTACGCGCGATCAGAGGTCGATGATGCCCTGCCGAATGCCCTCGGTCACCGCCTCGACGCGGTTGGTGACGTCGAGCTTCTGGTAGATGTGCTCGAGGTGGGTGCGGATGGTGGCCTTCGAGAGCCCGAGCACACGCGCGGCCTCGTTGTTGGACAGGCCCTTGGCGATGATCTGCAGGCACTCGAGCTCACGCTCGGTGAGCGCGCGACGGCCAGAGGGCGGTGGCGGCGCGCCGCTGACGCGCTCCTTCTCCGCCTCCTCCTCGGTCTTCAAGATGCCGGGCGCGGGCTTGCCCTGCTCGGGCAAGCGGAAGTGGCGCAACAGCGAGCGCGCGAGCGACGGCTGGATGACGCTGCCGCCCTGCTTCACCTCTTTGATGCCCTCGACGATCTTGTCGGCCTCGGCGCCCTTCAACAGGTAGCCGGCAGCGCCCGCCTTGATGGCTTCGACGACCTTGTCCTCCTCGTCGAAGATGGTGAAGATCAAGATCTCGATGGACGGCCACTTGGCCTTGATGGCGCGCGTGACGTCGATGCCGCTGATCCCCGGCAGGCCGAGGTCGCACAGGATGACGTCGGGCAGCGGCGAGACCTTGGCGATCTCCTCGAGCGCCTCCTCACCGGAGAGCGCGGTGCCGACGATCTGGATGTCCTGAAAGCTCTCGAGCAGCTTGAGCTGGTTCTTCAGGATCTTCGGCTGGTCCTCGACGACGAACAGGCGGATGGTTTCCATGAGGACGATCTCTTCCGGCGGTGGCTCCCCGGCGAGCGGAGCGTGGTCCAAAAGGGCGCGAGGCTTGTCGAGGTCGAACATGGCCGAGAACGCTAGGGAACTTCAACCACGCGGCCCATCGGTCGGCGGTCTTCCCCCCGGTTGCGGAGGATCGCGTATGGCGCAGTGCGTTATATGTGGACGACGACGTCGAGGGGGCGGGGCAGGGGCTGCGGCTTCACCGTCAACCGCACCGTGGTCCCCTTTCCTGGGGCGCTGTCGATGCTGACCTCGCCGCCTGCCTTCTTGGCGCGCTCTCTCATGTTGATGAGGCCATAGTGGTTCTTGGGCGTCTTGTTCGGGTCGAAGCCGGCGCCGTCGTCCGCGATCTGCAGCACGATGGCGTCGGACGCGAAGCTCACGCCCACTTCCACGCGCGACGCTTTCGCGTGCTTGGCGATGTTGGTCAGGCACTCCTGCAAGATGCGGAAGATGCCGAGCTCCTGCGCCTCCGGCAGCTTCTGCGCCTCGCCCTGCACCTTCAGCTCGACCGGCACCTTGTGGCGCGACGTGAAGGTGGTGCAGGTGTTCTCGAGCTGGGGCACGAGCTGGAAGTCGTCGCGCCACATGCTGACGGCGCGGCGCACCTCGTCGATCGCCTCCTCGGCGCCGGTCTTCAGCTCCTTCACCTCGGTCTGCAGCTCTTCGTCCTTCTTGGTGAGGGTCAGCAGGTACTCGGCCTGGATGATCACGCCCGACAGCGACGCGCCGAGGCCGTCGTGGATGTCGCGTGCGATGCGGTTTCGCTCCTCGACGATGGCCATGTCCTTCAAGCTGTGCTCGAGCGCCACGATCTCGCGCGTCTGCTGCTCCTCGCGGCTCGTCAGATACACGATGACGTAGACGGCCACGCCGTTCAGCGCGGCCAGCCACGCCAGCCGCATCACCTCGACGGCGAGCGGCGGGCTGCCGGGCAAAAGCTGGCTCGCCAAAATCACCGCCGGCAGCATCAGCAAGGGCGGCACGATTGCCACCGGGTTTGGGAACAACAGCGCGAAGAAGATGGTGAACAGCAGCTGCACGCCCATGGCGGGGCTCTCGAGCCCGCCGGAGCGCACGATGAGCGCGAGCAGCACCGCCAGATCGAGGATGAGCGTCACGAACATGACGCGCCGGCCGTGCATCGGGTGCGCGGCCATGGTCTGGCACGCGACGGCCCAAACGAGCCCGGCGACGAAAAGCGCCCAGGGCACCGGGCCCGAGAGCGCGAAGGCGCGGTTCCATGACGGGATGAGGAGCGCGCCCAGGCCGAGCGTCAACAGCGCCACGCGGGCGTAGAACACCGCGGTGGCGCGCGTGAGGTAGCGCTCGCGCAGGCGCAGCACCTCGCGCGCGCCGATGACCACCACGCCTTGGTTGGGCGCCACGCGCCGCTACCCCGGCAGGTGGAAGACCACCGACATGATGCCGAGCTCGACTGAGTCGCCGCTCTGCAACAGCTTGAACAGCACGGGCTTGCCCTTGGCCACCAACAGGCGCCGGTCGCCCGTGGTGGTGGCGAGCACGCCGGTGGGCGTCTTCACCAACAGCAGGTAGCCCTGGTTGGCGAGGCTCTTGCCCTTGGTGGTGTCCTCGGTGGAGCCGTCCTCGCCGATGCAGGTGACCTCGTCCTTGAGCTGCACGTCCTTGTCGCCGCCGAAGTCCGGGTGGGAGATGGTCACCCACGGCGCCTGGTGCGCCTCCTCGGCGGCGGCGCCGGGTTTGCCCTGCTTCCGGGCCACCGCCGACGGTTTGGCGGTGGCGTGCTTGTTGGTGGGCGGGCGCGGCGCCGACGCGGAGCCCTCGGCCAAGCCGTGCGTGCCGCTCTCCTCCTCGTCGTCCTCGTCCTGGTGCTTGCCGAGCGAGATGTTGCCTGCCTGCGAGGGCATCTGCTCGAAGCCGTCGCCGCCGACGTAGGCCGCCTTGGCCAGCTCGGAGCGGTCGATCATCATGGTCTTGCTGACCTTCTGCTCGCCGTCCTGCGTCGACTGCGCCTCGAGGTAGCCGACCTCGAGGCTGAACTCGCTCATCTGCACCTTGTCGCCGATCTTGAACGGCGTCGGCCCGTTGATGCGCTTGTTGTTGATGCGCGTGCCGTTCTGGCTGCCGAGATCCTCGGCGATGAACACGTTGCCGTCGACGGCGATGCGCAGGTGGCGGCGCGAGATGCTCTTGTGGCCGATGGCGATGTCGCACGAGGGCGCGCGCCCGATGATGATCTCCTCGCCCACCATGGCGAAGCGGTGGCGGCCCTCGGGTCCCGACAGCGTCAGCACCGGCGTGTCGACACGCGCGGCCTCTACGCCCTCGATGTAGACATGGTAGCGGCCCACCTCGACGACGTCGCCGCCGTTCAAGGCCAGCGGCTCGTTGATGCGGTTGCCGTTGACGTAGGTGCCGTTCTGGCTGTTGAGGTCGCGCACCCAGATGGCTGCGCCGCGCTTCTCGATCTGCGCATGTCGCCGCGACAGCGCCCGGTTGTCGAGGTGCAGGTCGCACTGCGGATCGCGGCCGATGGTCATCGACGGCCCCTTGAGGGGGATGCGCAGGATCTCTTTGCCGCTTAGCTGGACAACTACCTCGGCCACGTCGGCAAACCTCCGGCAGACGCCGGTTGCGCAACGCGCCCGAGCGACTACCACAAACACGGTGTCTCCCCCTTCTATCGCACCTGCCGCCCGGAATGCGCGCCAACTGGTGCTGCCGGAGGTGGGCCCAGCCGGCCAGGCCCGGCTGGCCGCGGCGCGGGTGCTGGTGGTCGGCTGCGGAGGGCTCGGCGCGCCCGTGATCTCGTCGTTGGCGGCCGCGGGCGTTGGCCACCTCACCCTGATCGACGACGACACCGTGGAGCCCTCGAACCTGAACCGCCAGGTGCTGTTCACGGAAGCCGACCTCGGGCGCAGCAAGGTCGTGGTCGCCGCCGAGCGCGCGCGTGCCCTCGGCGGCGCCATCGACGTCGCGACCAGGGCGGAGCGCTTGGCGGTGGGCAGCGCGCGCGGCGCCGTGCGCGGCTTCTCGCTCGTGGTCGACTGCGCCGACGGCCTGCCGACCAAGTTCCTGCTCAACGACGCGTGCGTGCGCGAGGACGTGCCGTTGGTGCACGGCTCCGCGACGGCGTGGAGTGGGCAGGTGTTGGTGGTGCCGGGCCGGCGTGGACCCTGCCTGCGCTGCCTGTTCGAGGGCCCGCTGCCGCAAGGCGCGCTGCCGACCTGCCGCACGGCCGGCATCCTCGGCGCCGTCACGGGCGTCGTCGGGTCGTTTCAGGCGGCGGAGGCGGTCAAGCTGCTGGTGGCCAACCCGAACACCCTTGTCGGGCGCCTGCTCGCGGTCGACGTGCTCACCCCCTCGGTGCGCGCGGTCGCGTTCCCGCGACGCGTTGACTGCGCGGCATGCGGCGACAGCCCGACGGTCGACGGCACCAACGCCGCTGACTACGACGCGGCGGCCTGCGACGACCAGTAACGCTCAGCGCGGCTTGGTGGGCGGCTTGGCCAGGTGGCGTGGCGCTGGGTGGCGCAAGGGGGCAGTCGGGCCCTGCGGGTCGTCGTCGAAGACGGCCGGCCGCAGATCCGGCTCGGTGGCGACGTCCATTTCGGTGATCGGCAGCGGCCGCCGCTCGTCGTGCGAGGGCGCGTCGGTGGCGAGCGCGCGCTGCAGCGTGGCGGGTGACAGGTCGCCGGTGGTGCTGTCGAAGGCGCCGGTAATGCCGACGACGCTCGGCAGCGGGGCGGCGATGGTCGGGCGCGCGGGCGGCGCAGCGATGGCCGGCCGGATGGTCGATGCGTCGCGCACCTGCGTCGGCGCGTCCGCCGAGGCGAGCTGCCCTTCCGGCATGAAGTGCACGGTCTCACCGCCGCGCCCGACGGCGAGGCGCGTGCGCGCCAGCGCTTCGAAGTGCCGGCGCGAGGCCGCCGCGGCGCCCGGGTACAGCGCCGTCATCAGCGCCTTGAGCTCGCCGGGTCGAGCGCGCGCGTGACGCTGGTCCTCGCGCAGCTCGCGCCGCAGCTCGTCGCAGCTCGCGGTCCTCGTCTCGGGGTCGGGCTCGAGCGCGCGCCCGAGGATGGTGCGCAGGCCGGCTGGCAGGCGCGCGAAGCCGGGCGGGTGGTAGCCGCCGGCGCCGGCCACCTTCCACAGCGTCTCGGGTGGCTTGCCGGCGTAGAAGCGCTCGCCGGTGAGCAGCTCGTACGCGAGGATGGCGACCGAGTACAGGTCGGCGCGCCCGTCGACGTCACCGCCGCGCACCTGCTCGGGCGCTTGGTAGGCGAGGCGCCCCGGCGCCGCACCCGGCAGGGTCATCTCCAGCTCGAGCGTGGAGCGCGCGAGGCCTACGTCGGTGAGCTTGACCATGCCGTCGTAGCCGATCATCAGGCTGCCCGGCGACACCTCGCCGTGGACGAAGCCGAGCGGCGCGCCGGTCTGCGGGTTGGTGCGCCGGTGCGCGAAGTCGAGCGCGTCGAGCAGGTCGCACACCAGCTCGGTGACCACCGGCATCGGTAGCGCGCCGCGCTCGGCGCTCGCGCGCTCGACGACTTCACGCAGGCTGCGCCCGATCACGTGCTCGAACGCAAGGTAGTAGGCCCCGCCCACGCAGCCGACGTCGACCACCGAGGCGATGTTGGGGTGTTGCAGCAGCACCGCCGTGCGCGCCTCGGCGACGAAGCGCGCGACGTAGCTCTTGTCCGCCGCCAAATCCTCGCGCAGGCACTTGAGCACGCAGGTGGAGCGCGCGGCGCCCGCGTTCGGCCCAACGGCGACGTACACGTCACCCCGTCCGCCGTGCGCGAGGTGCTCCAGCAGCACGTACTCACCGAACCGGCGGGGCAGACCGGTGGTGATCGCGTCGTTGGTGGGCGGGCGCACGGGCGACATTGGCCGCAGATTACCACTGACGGCATGCACGGGTGGGCCTGCGGTGCGCTAGCTTCGCTGCGCCACGACGTGCACTGTCGGCGTCGCGCCGGAGACCGATGCTGCCCCTCGTGCTCCTCGGAGCGTTGACCCTGCCCGCGCACCAGGCCGGCATCTCGCGCGGCACCTGGACGCTCGACGGCGCCGTCGTCGAGGCCGAGCTGGTGCTGCAACGAGCAGAGAGCACGGCCGTGCGCGAGGTGGTCCCGTCCGGGTTGGTGGTGACCGTCGACGGCGCGCTGTGCACGCCGGCGCTGCTCGGCGACGGCGCCGTGGAGGAGGACGGGCACGCTTGGCGCTTGCGCTTCTCCTGCCCACGCGAGGGCAGGGTGACGGTCGAGCTGGCGGCGCTCCTGGCTCGCTCGAGCGTCGGGCACCGACACCTCGGCCGCGCCATCACCGCCGCGGGCGCGGTGGACGTGGTCGCGCTCGCCGGGGCGTCGTCGTTCTCGTTCGGTGAGGCGGCGGCCATCACCGACTACTTGCGGATCGGCGTCGAGCACATCCTGCTCGGCTTCGACCACCTGGTCTTCCTGTTCGGGCTCATCCTGGTAGGCGGCCGCCTCCGCTCGCTGCTTGGCGTCGTCACCGCGTTCACCGTCGCGCACTCGGTGACGCTGGCCGTCGCCGTGCTCGGCGTCTGGCAGCCGCCGTCGAGCGTGATCGAGCCCCTGATCGCGCTCTCCATCGCCTACGTCGGCATCGAGAACTTCTTCGTCAGGGACGCCGCGCGGCGCTGGCGCATCACCGCGCCCTTCGGCCTGGTGCACGGCTTTGGCTTCGCCGGCGCGCTCGCCGAGGTGGGCGTGCCGCAGGGCGACGTGCCGCTCGTCCTGCTGCTGTTCAACCTGGGCGTCGAGGCCGGGCAGCTCGCGGTGCTCGCGCTGGCGTTGCCCGTGCTCTCCGCGCTGCGACGCAAGGGGTGGCTCGCCGAGCGCGCCACCCGCGTGCTTTCGCTCGCGGTGATCGCGCTCGGCGCCTATTGGTTCGTCGAGCGGTTGGTCAGTTGATCGTGCCGGTCAGCGTGTTCTGCAGCGTGGTCTCGCCGTTGAACTCCTCGACGCACAGCACGTAGCCGCCGGCGACGACCGGCGGCGTGTACAGGTCCGCCTCCGTCATGGTTTCGCCCTGCGTTGCCACCGGCCCATCCACAGACGCGACCACGGTACCGCTGGCGTTGTACAGCCGCAGCACCAAGTCACCGGAGCTCGGATCGGAGGTGGCGAAGGTGAAGGTGGCGGCTGCCGCGAGGTCGAACGAGTAACAGTCGACGTCGGTGTAGCCGAACAGCACGAAGTTCTCGCTGAAGGAGGGTGGCGCCACCGCCTTGGGGGAGGTTCGTGGGCCTGCTTCGTCCGTCGGCGGCGTCTCGCAGGTGTCGACCGTGCTCCCGACGGCGCGCTGGCAGTCGAGCCCTTCGACGCACATCTCACCGTTGCTGCAATCTCCGCCGACGCCCACCGGGATGATCTCGGTCGAGGACGAGGTGAGCGTGATGCCGGTCAGCGCGAGGTCGCTCTGGTATTCGTGGACGCAGAACCGGTAGGCGCCTGGATAGACGTCGACCACGGCTTGCGAGCAACGGTTCGCCGGGTAGTTGATGTCGTCGGAGGTCGATCCCGCGGCCAGCTCCTGGTCGCTCGAGTCGTAGACCGTCAGCACGGTGTCATCGGTGGCGCAGTCGGCGGACGAGGTGACAACCGTTACTTGCCGCGGGTTGCCGGCCGGCACCGTGAGCAAGAAGCAGTCCTCGTCGCCGACCGCGATGTCCGTCGTCGCCGTCCCAGGGAGCGCTAGTGCGCCAGGGGTCGCAAGGGTGTTGCCGTCCAGGTCGCCCTCACCCTCACCTTCACCCTCGCCTTCACCCTCGCCTTCACCCTCACCCTCGCCTTCGCCCTCGCCTTCACCCTCGCCCTCGCCTTCACCCTCGCCCTCACCCTCGCCCTCACCCTCGCCCTCGCCTTCACCCTCGCCTTCGCCTTCGCCTTCACCCTCGCCTTCACCCTCGCCCTCGCCCTCGCCCTCGCCCTCGCCCTCGCCTTCACCCTCACCCTCCGCGGCTGGCGGACAGGCGGCCACGAGCGCGATACCGACGATGGGCAACACCAAGAGCAGCTTCTTCAGCATGAGGGCCTCCAGCCTCAACGCGAGGCGACCCCTCATGTAAGCGCATGTCGAACGACCGTGCCAGTCCGAACTTCGCCGGCGCCTCGACCGCCTGCAGGACCGCGATGCGCCCGCGTCAGAGCGGCTCGCCAGCGATGGTGGCGGTGCCGTCGGCGCGAAGTGTCAGGGAGATGGTGCCGAGCCCCGCTCCCGTTTGCGCCGGCCAGTCAGTGGCGCCGCCGCAGCGCGCCCCGTCCGCCACGATGCCCGCGCCGGTGGCAAAGATCGGCGCCCCAAGCGCGGCCAGGCGCCCGAGCACCTCGGGCGCGGGGTGGCAGTAGGGGTTGTCGGTGCCGAGCGAGAGCACGATGGCGCGCGGCTGCCAGGCGGCGAGCGCGCTCGCGGCCGACGACGTCGCCGATCCGTGGTGGGAGGCGCGCAGCACGTCGATGGGGCCGGTGCGCGCGGCCAACGCGGTCTCGACGTCGGCCTCGCCGTCGCCGCCGCCCGTCAGATCGCCCGTCACCAGCACCGACGAGCCGCCGAAGGCGAGCTGCACCACCACGCTGCGCTCGTTGTCGTCGTCGGCGCCGGTGACGCGGCCCGCGCCCACGTCGCCGTCGACCGCCACCACCGTGGCGTCGACGCCGTCGGCGCCCGGCAGCTCGATGGCGTCCCCCACGTCGGGCGTCTGGAAGGGCCAGGCGCGCAGCGCCCGCAGGTCGCCGCACACCTGCGAGGTGCACGAGCCGTCGTCCGCGCCGGTCAGGCGCAGCTCGGGCACCAGGTCGTCGGCGGTGCCGGGCGCGCCGTCGTCGCCTTGGAGCAGCTCCACCAGACCCCCCAGGTGATCGGCGTCGGTGTGGCTCAACACGACAGCGTCGAGGCGCCCGCGCGCGAGCGTGCGAATCGCCTCCTTGAGCACGGGGCCGGCGCTGCGCGGACCGCCGTCGATCAAGAGCGTGGCGCCGCCGGGAGCCACCACCAAGGTGGCGTCGCCTTGCTCGACGTCGAGGAAGTGGACGTCGAGCCCGCCGCTCACCACGAGCACCGCATCGGGCAGCTCGGCGGTGACGCCGCCCGCGACGGCGCGCAGGTCGTACAGGCCCGATGGCGCCGCCATCGGCACGGTCGCGTTCGCACGCTCGGGCGACAGTTCGGTCACCTGCAGCGAGACCTCGACCGAGCCCGCGAGCGAGAACTGCGTGCGCTCGCTGAAGCCGGCGCCGGTGATCTCGAGCGCGCCGCCGGGCGCCACCTCGGCGGTGACCGCGTCGAGGCGCAGCGCGCAGCCCAGGAGCGCGAGGGGCACGAGCAGCGCACCGGTGAGCAAGCGAACCATGGGTTGGTTGTAGCGCGCCATGCTGCACCGCCGTGACCGCGTGGATCCGCCGCCCGCACGTTCCGCTCGACGCGCCCGTCGTGCTAACCGGCTGCCCCCGTGCCCGCCGCCGCGCTGCCCATCGCTGCCCTGCTGATCGCCGCTGCCGGCGGGCCGCGCCACTTCGAGGACATCACCGGCGACCTGCCGGGCGAGGCCGTCACTGCGGTGGCGGTCGACCCCGACGACGACCAACTGCTCTACGCGGGCGTCGACGGCTTCCTGTTGCGCTCGACCGACGGCGGCGAGAGCTGGCGCCCGGTGCTGTCGTTCCCGCGCGGCCTCGCGCTCGACGACACCGACGGCGAGACGCGCGCGCGCGCGCTCGACGCCGACCCGGCCGACGCCCCCGACGACACGGTGGGCCGCGGCACGCGCGCGGCACCGCTGCTCGACGACGAGGTCGGGCGCGAACGCGACCTGACCGACGACGAGCAGCGCCGCGCCGACGACGACGAGCTGGCCATCGAGCCGCTGCCCGAGGGCTCGCTCGACCTCGAGGCGGCCGAGCTGGTCGACGCGGTCGACCTGGTGGTGCCGTCCCGCACCGAGCCGGGCGTACGCGCCATCGCTTTCGTGCCGCGCTCGCCCGGCATGCTCTGGGTCGCGACGCCGCGCGGGCTCTACCGCTCCACCACGCGGGGCGAGACCTTCGAACGCGTCACGGTGCCGGGGGGCGCCGCCGAGAACGACATCCGCGACGTCGCGGTCGATCCGCGCCGGCCCTCGCGCCTCTACCTCGCCACCGCGGCGGGCCTGCGTGTGACCCGCGATGGCGGGGCCAGCTTCACCACTGCGCCCGGCCGCGTCGGCGCCGTGCCCGGCCTGTGCGTGGTCGCCGCCGAGGGCAAGGACGACCTGGCAGTGCTGGTCGGCACCACCCACGGTCTGTTCCGCTCGCTCGACGAGGGCGCCACCTTCCTCGAGGTGCTGTTGCGCGGGCTGCCGCCGCGCACGCCGGTGCTGGCGCTCGGCTTCCAATCCATCACCGACACCGCGTTCGCCGGCACCGTCGCCGGCCTGTTCGTCGGCGAGCGCAAGGCAGCGCTCCTCGAACGCTACGGCGGCGTGCCGGCTGGCGTGCAGGCGATCAGCGCGCACCCGACGGCGCCACGCGCGCTCGCCGCGGGCACGCACACGCGCGGCGTGGCGCTGTCGTTCGACGCTGGCCTGACGGTGCAGCCGGGCGAGCAGGTGCCGGCGCGCGACGTGCTGGCGCTCGCGCGCGGCAGCGACCCCGAGGCGCTCGTGGTCGCGACCGACGCCGGCGTGTTCCGCTCCGCGCCCGGCAGCGGCGTCACGCTCAGCTCGAGCGCGCTCAACGAGCTACGCAAGCTCTGGCAGCGTGAGCCCTCGCTCGCGGCCACCATGAACATGGCGCTGCGCTACGGGGGGCTGCCCCCCGAGGAACCGTCGTCGATGCGCGCGCGCGCCGGCCTGGCCGCGCTCTTGCCGCACCTCGACGTCCGCTACGACGTGGTCTCGGGCCGCACCGATCGCGTGCGCCAGTTCGTGCTGCGCGTCGCCGACGATCTGCCGCCCGGCTTCGATCCGGGCAACGACGACATCGACCTGTTCGGCAACGTCGGCTTCTTCGTGGTCGAGCCGGCGGTCGGCACCACCCACCGAGGGCTGGTCACGCTCACCTGGGATCTCGATCGGTTGGTGTTCAACCCCAATCAGGTCGGCGTCGGCCGGAGCTACCCCACCTGGCATGCCGCCGAGCGCCGCGTCATCGACGCCGTGCAGGAGAGCTACGCGGCGCGTCGACGCCTGATGACCGAGATCGCGGCCGAGGCGCACGCGCGCAAGGCCGGACAGCTCGCCGCCGTCGACGCCGCGCGACGCGAGCTGCGCAAACAAGAGCTGACCGCGCTGCTCGACGCCGCCACCGGCGGCGGCTTCTCGACGAGCGAGCAGCGCCTCGCACACGACGGACCATCACGCTTGGAGGAGACGCCATGAGACACGCATCGCCCACCCGCACTTCGACCGCGACCTGTCTGGTGCCGGCGCTCGTCGCCGCCGCGCTGTTGGCGCTCGCCCAGCCGGCGAGCGCGCAGGAGCAGGTCGAGCTGAATTCGGCGACGCGCGAGCAGCTCGAGGCGCTGCCCGGCATCGGCGCCAAGACCGCCAGCGACATCGTGCGCGAGCGCGACGAGAGCGGGCCGTTCTCGAGCTTCGAGGATCTGCAGGCGCGGGTGCCGAGCGTGACGTCGTCGGTGGCCGGCAAGGTGCGCGGCCTGTTGCGCGTCGGCAGCGCCGAGCAGGTGGTGGTGCAGGAGGGCAAGGTGGTGTCGAAGGAGGTGGTGCGCAAGGTGCTGATGCGCTTCGCCGCCGAGCCCACCATCCGCGAGGTGCAGGAGCGCGCCGTCGCGTGGGTGCAGGTGCACCCCGAGGTCGCCGACTCCTGGCGCACGCGCGCGCGCTTCAACGCGCTCGCGCCGCGCCTGACCACCACCGGGCAGGGCACGCTCGACGACGACCTGCGTGTGGTCGAGCAGACCGGCGAGGCCGACGTGCAGGCCAAGACCAACAACTCGACCGGCCGCCTCACCGTGGGCGTCACCTGGGAGCTCGACCGCCTGATCTTCGAGCCGCAGGAGATGGCGGTCGCCCGCGAGGTGGTGCGCACCGCCAACCTGCGCGATCGCCTGCTCGAGGAGGTGACGCGCCGCTACTTCGAGCGCCGCCGCCTGCAGGTCGACCTCGAGCTGGCGCCGCCGACGGATCTCGCCGATCGCGTGAGGAAGGAGCTGCGCTTGATGGAGCTGACGGCGGACATCGACGCCTTCACCGGCGGCTGGTTCTCCGACAAGCTCGAGAAGGCCGGTAGAGCTCCGTACTGAACGACAAGGCGCGCCGCGGCGGTGCAGGGGGGCCGCGGTTCGGGTAGCCTGTGCGGCGCATGCGCGCGATCGTCGGCCTTCCCGCATCCCTCGTCGTCCTTCTGCTGTGCGCCTGTCCGCCGCCGCCGGACGACGACGACACGCCGCCGCGCGTCTTGTCGGTCGAGCCGGCGACCCCGGTGGTGCCGGTGACGGCCTCGTTCACGGTGCGCTTCTCCGAGTCGATCGACGAGGCGACGGTCAGCGGCGATGTCACCGCCGAGAACCTGTCGGTGGCGATCGCACCCCGCGCCGAGGTGGACGACGCGTTTCTCTCCGACTTGAAGAACCCGCCCTTCAGCGAGACGCGCCAGGACGACGTGGTGGCGCTGGCGGTCAGCGTGCAGGGCGATCACCTCACGGTCACGCACACGGCGCCGCTGTTGCCGCTGACCGCCTACGTGCTGGCCATCTCGGAGAACGTGCGCGACCAGGCGAGCAACCCGCTGGTCGGCCCCGACGGGCTGGCGGCGCCCTTCCTCTACGACTTCACCACCGACGCGGGCTCGCCCGAGGTCGCCGCCACCGACGTGCCGGGCAACGGCATCGTGGTGCCGAACCGCAAGTACTTTCGCGTCACCTTCAACCAGCCGGTGCAGAACGTCACGGGCGACACCCTGACGCTCACGGGCGCCTCGACGCCCGCCATCGCCGCCGTGCTCATGAACGAAACGCGCACCGAGGCGACGCTGGTGCTCGCCGACGCGGCGTCGGGCTGCGAGCGGCTCATGCCCCAAGGCCAGTACGCGCTGTCGGCGAGCGCGGCCATCCTCGCCGACACCGGCCAGCCCTTGGTCGCCTACGCGCTGCCGATCACCGCGGGGTCGGCGTGCGACACGACGGAAAACACACTGCGCAACGTCGAGGCGGTTGCCGGCGAGGTGTCGGCCACCATCAGGTACGTGACCAGCAAGGCCAGCAGCACCGAGGTCTACTTCGGGCTCGCGGGCGGCGCGCTCGATTGCCTGGGCGCTTCGTGTCCGGCGCTCGGCGTAGCGGCCGGCGGCGGCAGCGGCACCTTCAACCACACGGCGCAGCTCACCGGCCTCACCGTCGACGTCAGCTACGACTACCTGGTGGTGGCCGAGGACGAGGTCGGCTCGGTGGCGCAGGCGCGCGGCACCTTCGTCACCGCACCGCTGCCCAAGATCACCATCAACGAGTTCCTCGCCGACTCGCCCGACGGCGTCTCCGATCCCGATGGCGAGTTCATCGAGCTCGTGAGCTTCGAGCCGAGCGCCACCATCGACGTCTCGGGCTGGATGGTCGAGGAGACGACGGCGGCGGGCTCGGTGAAGACGTGCACGCTGCCGGCGGCGATGTCGATAGCACCCGGCGGCTTCTTGGTCATGGTGCCGAGCGGCTTCGACGAGACGCCCTACGGCGACGTGCCCGACAACGTGCGCGCCACCGTCACGTCGTGGTGCGGGCTCAACAACGAGGACATCACGCTCTTGTTGAAGGACGCGGGCGGCCGACCCATCGCCGGCATCTCGACGCCGTCCGAGCCCGGCAACGGCAAGTCGCTCGAGCGCACCGCGCCCGCCGCGCCCGACGACCCGGCGAGCTTCTGCACCTCGCGCAGCGACGTCGGGCCCACGCCCGGCGCCGAGAACGGCGTGGTCTCGCGCGGCTGCGAGTGATGCGCGTCCTCGGCATCGACCCGGGCTCGCACAAGACCGGGTGGGGTGCGATCGAGGTCGAGGGCAATCGGGTGCGGCACGTCGACAACGGCGTCATCTTCCTCGATGACGATCGCGATCTGACGGTGCGCCTCGTCGACCTCACTCATCGGCTGCGCGATCGCCTGATCGAGCTGCGCCCCGATGTGGTGGTGGTCGAGGACGTGTTCGTGCGCAAAGGCGCGCGCTCGGCGCTCATCCTCGGGCAGGCGCGCGGCGTCGTGCTGGCGACGTGCGGCATGCAGGGGCTGCCGGTCAAGAGCGTGCCGACGTCGAAGGTGAAGCTGCGCGTCACCGGGCGCGGGCGCGCGGACAAGGGGCAGGTGGCGGAGATGGTGCGCGCGCTGCTCGGGCTGCCGGAGCTGCCGTTCGAGGACGCGGCGGACGCGCTGGCGGTGGCGTTGTCACTGGTCGGTGACGTCGGCGAACGCGCGGCTCCGCCGGCGGCGCGGCGCTCGCGGGGCAGGGATGCGCTCCTCGAGCTGGCGCGAGCGCAGGGGAAGGCCTGATTCGGCGGGTGCTGCGCGGGAGTTGCGCGAGCGGGGGCGATCACCCAGCGCCTCGCCACCTACGGCTCGCCCGGCTCCTGCATCCACGCCGCCACGTCCCGCCCGCCGTGGAGCACGCGCCAGACATCGATGTGGTCGGCGCGTTCGACGTAGAACACGAGGTAGGGAAACCGCGACACGGGCCACGAGCGGAGTCCGGGTAGCTCCAGCAGCAGCGCGAAGCGCGTGATGCCCGATGCGGGATGGCGACTGAGGTGCGCGTACGCCTTGGCCAAGGCGTCGACGAAGCCGAGCGCTGCCTGCTCGGCGCCCTCGCCGGCGTAGTACGCCACCGCGTCGTCGACGTCTCGAACGGCGAGCGCGCGCGGGATGACCGGCTTTCCCTTCACGCCTTCTTGCGCGCGCGCGGCGCCCCGAGCGCGCGCTTGCGCAGGCGCTCGAAGTAGTGGTCGTCCGCTGCAGCAGCCGGCTCCGACGCCGCGCCCGCGAGCAGCAGGCCGCGCAGCTGGCGCCGGTCCTGGTCCCTTCGGATCAACTCCCGCACGTACTCGCTGCTCGTGCCGTAGCGGCCCTCTTGGACCTGCTCATCGACGAAGGCCTTCAATGCCTCGGGCAGGGAGATGTTCATCGTGCTCATGCTGTCCAGGGTAGGGATGTTGGCAACAAATGGCAAAGGCTGCCGGCCGCCCCGCCCGCGCAGTGCTTGACCTGCACGGGCGTTCAGGTCACGATCTCCCCACCATGATCGGCTGGCTCAAGGGCATCGTGCGCTTCTCCGACCTCACCTCGGTCGTCGTCGACGTGGGCGGTGTCGGCTACCGCGTGCTCGCGCCCGTCGGCGATCTGTCGCGCCTGCCCGGGGGTACCGCCGCCGAGCTTTTCGTGCACACGCACGTGCGCGAGGACGCCATCGTGCTCTACGGCTTCCTCGCCGCCGACGGCCTCGAGCTGTTCGAGGAGCTGCTCGCCGTCTCGGGCGTGGGCCCGCGCACGGCGCTCGCGCTGCTCTCGGGCATGGAGCCCGGCGACCTCGTGCGCACCATCGCCGAGGGCGACGAGGCGCGCCTGACCAAGATCCCGGGTCTCGGCAAGAAGACCGCGGCGCGCATCGTGCTCGAGCTGAAGGACAAGCTCGCCAAGCGGACGCTCGGCATGCTCGGCACGCGCGGCGCGCGCGGCGGGCCGCTCGACGACCTGCGCTCGGCGCTCGCCAACCTCGGCTACCGCGCGCCGCAGATCGACCGTGCCGTGCAGAAGGTGAAGCCGCTGGTCGACCAGGGGCAGGGGCTCTCCGAGCTGGTGCGCGAAGCGCTCAAGCACGTGGCGTAGGAGGACGGCGTGGCCAAGACAGCGGAGCGAAGCGCAGTTGCTGGCACCGGCGCCGGACGTGGCGTGCTCGGTCGCGCCGCCAACGCCGACGACGTCAAGCTCGACCACAGCCTGCGGCCGAAGACCTTCGACGACTATGTCGGCCAAGAGGAGCTGGTGGCCAACCTGCGCGTGTTCGCGCGCGCCGCCCGGCAGCGCGGCGAGCCGCTCGACCATGTGCTGCTGTGCGGGCCGCCGGGCTTGGGCAAGACCACGCTGGCGCACATCCTGGCGGCCGAGATGGGCGCGGCGCTCCATGCCACGAGCGGCCCCGCCGTCGAGAAGAAGGGCGACCTCGCCGGCCTGGTCACGCACTTGGGCGCCGGCGACGTCTTGTTCATCGACGAGATCCACCGGCTCACGCCCGCGGTCGAGGAGAACCTCTACCCGGCGATGGAGGACTTCCGCTTCGACGTCATGATCGGCGAGGGCGCGCACGCGCGCAGCATCGCGCTCGACCTCAAGCCCTTCACGCTGGTCGGCGCCACCACGCGCACCGGCCTGCTGACCTCGCCCTTACGTGATCGCTTCGGCTTCACCGCGCGGCTCGACTTCTACGCGCACAAGGATCTGGTGCGCATCCTCGAACGCTCGGCGGCGCTGCTCGAGGTCAAGCTCGACGCCGAGGGTGCGCGCGAGATCGCCGCGCGCTGCCGTGGCACGCCGCGCGTCGCCAACCGCCTGCTGCGGCGCGTGCGCGACTTCGCCGAGGTGCTGCACCAGGGCGAGATCACGCGCGAGGTCGCCAACAGCGCGCTCGAGCGCCTCGGCGTCGACGCGCTCGGCCTCGACGAGATGGACAAGCGCCTGTTGCTGCAGCTCATCGACAAGTTCGACGGGCGCCCGGTCGGCCTCGACACGCTGGCGGCAGCGCTTGGCGAGGAGGCCGGCACCATCGAGGACGTCTACGAGCCCTACCTGTTGCAGGAGGGCCTGCTGATGCGCACCCCGCGCGGCCGGGTCGCGACGCAGCGCGCCTACGAGCACCTCGGCCGCAAGGCGCCGCGCAACCAGGGCACGCTCTTTGGCGGCGCGTTAGAATGAGCTGGTGACCCGGCCACCGCCGAAGCCACGCGTCATCCCACCGCCGGCCTCGCTGCGCGCGCTCGGCCCGCTCGTCGTGGTCGACGGCGACTGTCCCTACTTCAAGGATGGCCGCCAGAACCGCACCGCCTTCGCGCTGCCCGGCACCGCGCTCGAGCCCGCTGAGTACGAGGTGGCCATGAGCCTCGGCATGCGCCGCTCGGGGTCGCTGCTGTACCGGCCGCTGTGCTCCGGCTGCCGGCGTTGCCAGCCCTTCCGCATCGACACCCACGCCTTCGAGCTTTCTCGCTCGCAGCGGCGCGTCGAGCGGCGCTGCCAGGGGCGCTTCGAGATCGAGCTCGGCCGCCCGCGCTCGGACGACGAGCACCTCGCGCTCTATCGCCGCTACCAGGCGACCCAGCACGGCGCCGATGCCCAATCCTCCGACGACGAGAGCTACGAGCGGTTCCTGTGCGAGACCGTGGCCGACACCTGGGAGCTGTCGTGGCGCGATCGCGACGGCACGCTGCTCGCGGTCGGCATCATCGACGTGGTGCCCCAGGGCGTCTCCACCGTCTACTTCTACTGGGATCCGTCGCTGCGCGATCTCTCGATCGGCACCTACTCGGCGCTCTACGAGATCGGCCTCTGTCGTCGCTGGGACAAGCGCTACTACTACCTCGGCTACCTGGTCGCCGGCTCGAAGACCATGTCCTACAAGGCGGGCTTCTCGGGCGGTGAGGTGTGGGACGGCACGCGTTGGTTGCCGGTCGGCGGCCGCAGCCTCGACGACGCCGCCGTGGCCAACACGCTCGAGGCCGCCGAGAAGAGCTCCATCGTCGCCGACGCGCAGCACTTCCGCATCATCGAGTAGCGGGCGCGCTCAGGGGAGCTGGATGCGCGCGATGGTCTGACCGGCCTCGACCTTGTCGCCGGGCGCGACCAGCACCTCGACCACCGTGCCGACGTGACCGGCGGCGAGCGCGCGCCCGCGGCCGGCTCGCTCGAGCTCGGCGATCGAGGCGCGCACCTCCTCGAGGTCGCGCTCGGCCTGCTTGTTGCCCTTCTTTGCGGCCGCGGCGAAGTCGCCCTCCTCCTCGCGTAGCGCGGCTAGCTTCTTCGGGTTGCCGCCGCCCTCGAGGAACGCAATCACCGACGAGGAGCGCACGCGGTCGCTCGCCTGCACCGCGACGCGCGCGATCTTGCCCGCCGCTGCGGCCTTCACCTCGACGACCGCGCCCGTAGCGGCGGCCTTGGCTTCGGCGGCGGCCTTGGCGTCGGCGGCGGCCTTGGCGTCGGCGGCGGCCTTGGCGTCATCGGCGGCCTTGGCGTCGGCGGCGGCCTTGGCGTCGTCCGCAGCCTTGGCGTCGGCCGCTGCCTTCGCGACTGCCGCAGCCTTTGCGTCTGCCGCAGCCTTTGCGTCTGCCGCAGCCTTCGCGTCGTCCGCCGCCTTCGCGTCCTCCGCGGGCTTCG
This sequence comes from Deltaproteobacteria bacterium, assembly GCA_016177705.1. Classification (GTDB taxonomy): domain Bacteria; phylum Myxococcota; class UBA727; order UBA727; family VGSZ01; genus JACOUT01. Next base: position 337,641 of record JACOUT010000002.1, on the reverse strand, counting down.
CGTCCTCAGCGGGCTTCACATCGTCCGCGGCCTTCGCCTCGTCGACGGGCTTGGTCTCGACCGGCGCCACCGCCACCTTGGCGTCATCGACCGGCGGTGGCGGGGTCAGCTCGGTCGCCGCCGGTGCGTCGTCGGGCAGCGCCCCGCCGTTCAGCCAGCGCAGCAGGTAGCGCGGCCCGACCAAGGTGTCGGCAGCGGCCGCGCCCAGCGCGACGATGACCAAGAGCGCCATGGCGATCAGCACGTGCATCGCCGACAGCCCGCCCCTCTTGGCGGCGGTGCCGTGCACGTACGGGGTCGACTGCTCCGCAGGTCTGGTCCCGTGCGTCGCCGGACGCTCGTCCTCGAAGTCGGGTTGGCCAACGGGCGCGTCGAGCTCGGAGCTGCGCGGCTGCGCCAGCGGCTTGGTGCGCGTGGGGTCGTCGATGTCGCGCGGCACGTCGACGAAGTGGGTCTTGGTCTCCGGCGGCGGCCGTCCCTTGCTGGCACCGCGATCCGACAATGCTGACGGCGCATCGAAGCGCGCGAGCCCGTCGGCGGGCGCGGTCTTGTCGACGAACGGCGGCGAGGACTTCTTCGGGATCGGCGGCGGGCGCGAGGACTTGGTGACTGGCGCGCGCGGCACCGTCTGGCCGACGAGCTGTGTCGGCCGGTCCTCGATGTCCTCGAACTGCCCCGGCGCATCCTTGAGCGGCTTGGCGGCGAAGCGGATGTGCTCCTCGCACACCTCGATGACGTCGCCGTCCTTCAAGAACTCGCGGGAGACCTGCTTGCCGTTCACCAGCGTGCCGTTCCTGCTCTCGAGGTCGAGCACCAGGTAGCGCCCGTCGACGAGCTGGATCTTCGTGTGCCGGCGCGACACGCCCGGGCTGCCCTTGAGCGACAGGTCGCACTTGCTCGAGCGGCCGATGACGATGGTGCCGGCGCCGAGCTTGAGCACCTTGCCCGCGTGCAGGCCACGCTCGACCACCAGCTTGGCGTCGTTGGCCAGCTCGGACTTGAAGTGCTGCGTGTGCTCGGCCGCGGACGGCGACGACGGCGGCAGGCTGCTCGGATCGCCGCTCGAGCCGCTCGTGAGCGCGTCGCGCTTGGTGCCGCGCTCGGGCTCCTCGTCGGAGAAGAGCGCGTTTGGGTTGGGCGCGTGGCGCTTTCTTGCCGGTGCTCGCGGTTTTGGCGCCATAGGGACACCGCGATCATAGGGGCCCAATTGGCCCGGATCCAGCCAACAGCCCCTACATCCACCTACCGACGGATCCGACTGCACCCGCTCAGGTGCGCAGGTACTCGCGCTCCATCAAGCCCTTCACGAGCTGCGCGGTCTTCAAGTCGGTGAAGGGGCTCTTGTCGAGGATCGACTGGAAGAAGCCCTCGTTCATGGCGAGTTGCACCAGCTCGAGCTCGTCGGGCGAGAGCTTGCTGAGCGGCGGCTTGAGCGGCCGCGGCAGCACGATCATGTCCTCGACCTCGGGCAGCTCGGCCTGCAACGCCTGCAGCTCGTTGGACTCGCGCAGCGCGTCGGCCACGAGCTGATCAGTTGGCGTCTCGAGCTCGAGCACGAACTCCTCGTCGGTGGCGGCGCCGAGCTCGTACGAGCCGCTCGCCAACGACACCATGCGATAGAGCGCCTTGATGGGTCCGAGCTCCTCGTTGTCGTTGAGCACCGCGTAGAAGATGCGCCCGCCCTTGAAGTAGACGCGGCCGTTGTCGCTGTCGCCCGCCACGGCGAGCACGCCCGACTTCTTGTTGGACGAGATGAAGGTGAGCACGTCGGCGAGCGGCAGGTCCTCGATGCGTCCCTTGGTGACGTCGACCTTGGGCCGCGAGCGCGACATGTTCTCGAGCTGCTGGTTCTGCTCCTCGCGGGTGCCGTGCACCGCGGAGTGCGCCTCCGCCGCCGAGATCAGCTTGAGGATGCTGGTGCCGATCAGCACGCGGTCGCCCTCTTTGAGCTTGGCGCGCTTGATCTTCTCGCCGTTGACGAAGGTGCCGTTGGTGGAGCCGAGATCCTGGATGACGATCTTGCCCTGCTGGGTGGTGATCTTGGCGTGCTTGCGCGACACCATGTCCTCGACGAGCACGATGTCGAGCTCACCACCGCGGCCGATGACGATCTCCTTCTCGGAGGGCAGCGGGTACTCGCCGCCCTGGTACTTGCCCGAGATGAAGCGCAGCGCGAAGCCGCTCGGGACGTCGGTCACCGGTGGTCCTCCAAGCACCACGAATAGTGCGCGCGACCGGCCCCATTCAAGTTTCTGACCATCACGCGCTCGGGTTCTTGTCGCCGGCCACCTTGGCGGCGTGGCTGCGGATCATGTCGAGGTAGAGCTTGGCGCGCGCGTTTTCGGGGTGGTCGGCCACCACCTGGGCAAGCTCACCAATGGCCGCCGCGGCGTCGCCGGTGGAAAACAACGTCAGGCCGTGGTGGATGCGCGCCGGCAGGTAGTCGGGGTTTTGCGCCAGGATGGCCTTCAGCTCGCGCAGCGCGTCCTGCGGCCGGCCGGCGTCGCGCAGCGCCTCCGCCAGCTTGAGGCGCAGGTCGACGAAGGTGGGCCGGAGCGCCAGCGCGCGGCGGTACTCGCCGATCGCCTCCTCGAAGGCGCCGGCGGCCGAGAACACCGAGGCGATGTCGGCGTACATGTTGGCGAGCTTGCCCATGACGAAGGAGTCGAGCTTGCCGCCCGGCCGCGTCGACGAGGTGAGCGCGCCCAGGTACAGCTCCTTGGCGTCGGCGTACCGGCCCATGTCGTTGTACGTCACCGCCAGGTTGAGGCTGGCCTCGGTGTAGGCCGGGTTGATCTTGATGGCCTCCTCGAAGCACTGCTGCGCGCGCGAGAACTGCCCCATGTCGTGGTAGATGACGCCGAGCATGTTGTAGACGTCGGCGTACGGCACGTTGGCCTGCGCCACCTGCGCAAGGTACGGCTCGGCACGAAGGAATTCCTTCTGCCGGTAGAGGTCGCGCCCGGCAGCCAGGGCTTCGCGCAGCTTCTCGTCCATTGCGCCTCCAGCGGGCGGCACCCTAGCGCAGAACCGACCCCTACCCAAGCTCGACCGGGCTCGGCGCGCGCGTCTCCACCACCTGCACGGCCGCCAGACGCGCCGCCAGCTCGAGGTGGGGCGGGCTCCTCACGATGGCCTGCGCCTCGGCGAGCGAGGGCGCGGCCGGCGCCCCTACGTAGCGCTGCTTGAGGGCGGCCACGCGCGCCAGCGCCTGCACGACGCGCTCGCGCGGCACCCGGCCGCTCTCGACGAGCTGGTGCGCCGCTTCGACGGCGGCGGCCTGCTTGTCGGCGTCGTGGCACACCAGGAACAGGTCGACGCCCGCGAGTAGCCCGCGCCGCACCAGCTCTTCGATGCCGTAGCGGTCGGCCACGGCCGCCATCTCGAGGTCGTCCGACACCACCACGCCCTGGTAGCCGAGCTTCTTCCTCAACAGGCCGTCGAGGATGGCGGGCGACAGCGTGGCCGGCTCGCTGTCGTCGAGCGCCGGGAACATCACGTGCGCGGTCATCACGCTCGCGACGCCGGCCTGCACTGCGGCGCGAAACGGCACCAGCTCGACGGCCTCGAGGCGCTCCATGCCGTGCGGCAGGCGCGGCAGCGCGTGGTGGCTGTCGACGTCGGTGTCGCCGTGGCCCGGGAAGTGCTTGGCGCTGCACGCCACGCCGGCGCCCTGCATGCCTTCGATGAAGCGGGCGCCGAGGCGCGCCACTGCCGCCGGGTCGCGCGCGAAGCTGCGCTCGCCGATCACCGGGTTGTCCGGGTTGGTGTCGACGTCGACCACGGGGGCGAAGTCCCAGTGGAAGCCGAGCGCACACAGCTCGCGCGCCATCATGGCGCCCAGGCGATAGGGCACCTCGGCGTCGTCCGCGGCGGCCAGACCGACGGCGCGCATCGAGGGCACGTCGGTGCAGATGCCGCGCAGGCGCGCCACCCGCCCGCCCTCCTGGTCGACGCTGACGATGAAGGGCGAGCCCGCCGCCTTGCCGAGCTCGAACAGCTCGCCGTTGAGCGCCACCACCTGCTCCAGGCCCTCGATGTTGCGCTTGAACAGGATGACGCCGCCGATGCCGAGATCGACGAGCTGCCGGCGCCAGCGCGCGGGCACCGAGGTGCCCTCGAAGCCGACGACGAAGAGCTGGCCGAGCGGGAGCCGTGACGCGTGCTGCATCAGGCCTTCTAACGTGCCGCCGGTGCGCCGCGCACGTCGAGCCGGTCGCGCAGCGCGTCGCCGAGCACGTGGAAGGTGAGCACCGCCGCCGTGATGCACACGCCGGGCGCCACCGCCAGGTGCGGCGCCACGAACAGGTAGGCGACGCCCTCGTCGAGCAGCCCGCCCCACGACGGGCTGCCCGGCGGCAGGCCGAGGCCGAGGAAGGCGAGCGAGGCTTCGGCCAGGATGGCGGCCGACAGCGAGAAGCTGCCCTGCACGAGCACGGGCGCCCAAACGAACGGCAGCACGTGGCGCACCAAGACCTCCACCGGCCGGGCGCCGAGCGCGCGCGCGGCCTCGACGTGGTCGAGGGCGCGCACCTCGAGCACGCGGGTGCGCACCACGCGCGCCGTGCCCGCCCAGCCGGTGGCCGAGAGCGCGGCGATGACGGTGACGAGCGAGGGCGGCAACACCGCGGCCAGGTAGATGGCGAGCAGGATGCCGGGGAACGCAAGCAAGACGTCGAGCAGGCGCAGCACCAGCGCTTGTACGCGCGCGGTCGCCGAGGCGGTGGCGGCGCCCACCGCGAGCCCGACCATGACGTTGATCAGGGTGGCGGCGCCGGCCGCGAGCAGCGAGGTGCGCGCGCCAAAGACGAGCGCGGTCAGCACGTCGACGCCGTTGTCCGCGTTGCCGAGCGCGCCAGCGCCGGCGACGCCAGGTGCTGCCAGGTCGTGCGCCAGGTCGAGGCGCAGGCCGTCGGCGCCGATCACCAGGGGACCAACGAGCGCCACCGCCAGGTAGGCGAGCGCGGCGCCAGCGGCGACGCGGACCGAGGTCGTGACCCGGCGATGGCCGCTCATGCCCGGTCACCACGGCGCAGGCGCGGATCGAGGACGCGCACCGCCTCCTCGACGCCGAGGGTGGCGAGCGCGGCGCCAACGGCGGTGACCAGCACCACGCCCTGCACCACCGGCACGTCGAGGCGGCGGATGCTCTCGAGCAAGAGCGTGCCCATGCCCGGCCACGCGAACACCTTCTCGGTTACGATGGCGCCGGCGAGCAGCCCGCCCACCTGCAGCCCGATGACAGTGACGATGGGCACGGCGGCGGCGCGCAGCGCGTGGCGCGTCACCACCGCGGAGGGCGGCAGCCCCTTGGCGCGCGCGGTGCGGATGTAGTCCTCGCCGAGCACCTCGAGCAGCGCGCTCCGGGTGGTGCGCGCGAGCAGCGCCGCGAGCGCGGCGCCGAGGCTGATGGCCGGCAGCACCAGGCTGCGCCAGCCGGCGTCGGCGCCGCTCGGTGGCAACCAGCGCAGCGCGAGCGCGAACACCAGGATCAACAGCGGGCCGAGCCAGAAGCGCGGCACCGCGGCGCCGAGCAGCGACAGGCCCTCGGCGAGCGCGCCGACGCGCCGGCCGCGCCAGACGGCAGCGGCCGCTCCGAGCCCGAGGCCCGCGATCACCGCGATCAGCATGGCCGAGCCGGCGAGCAACGCGGTCGGGCCGAGGCGGCGCGCGATCACGGTGCGCACCGGCTCGCGCGTGCGGTAGGAGCGCGGCTCGTCGGGCAACCAGGACGCGAGCGTCTCCTCCGTCGACGCGGGCGCCGCCGCCAGCACCACGGCAGCACCTGCGCCGCGCACGAAGCGCCCGAGCTGCGGCACCAACCCGAGGGGCGCACCCTGCTCGTCGACGAGGCCCAGCTCGAAGGCCAGCGCCTGGCGCGTCTCGGCCGGCGCCTGCTCGCCGAGGATGACGGCGGCAGGATCGCCCGGCACCACGCGCAACAGCCCGCTCACCACCACCATGGCGCCGAGCGCGGTGGCGAGCACGGCGAGCGCGCGGCGCGGCGCCGTGTGGTGGCCGAGCCAGGCAGAGGCGGCGAGCACCAGCGCCACGGCGGCGAGCGTCAGCAGGTCGAGCAGCACGTCGCTCACTCGAGCCTCGCGGCCGCGATGGGCAAGAGCGAGACGGTGCGCCCGAGCGTGAAGCCGTGCAGGCGGGTCGAGCGGATCACCAGCTCGTCCTCGAACCAGAGCGGCACCAGCGCGGTCTGCTCGGCGATGCGCGCCTCGGCCTCGCGGTAGAGCCGGGCGCGCTCGGCGACGTCGTCGGTGTGGCGCGCCTGCTCGAGCAGCAGGTCCAGCGCCGGATCGGCGGTGCCCTGCCGGTTGCCGCCGACGCGCGCGGGCGCGTCAGCCGCCGCGGGTGCTGGGATCGACGACGAGTGAAACACCCAGTAGAGCAGGTCGGGCTCGATCACCGGCGTCCATTTGGCGGAGAACGCGTCGAAGGCGCCCTGCTGGATGTCTTGGTAGAGCGCGTTCCAGTCGCGCACCTCCACGCGCGCCTCGATGCCGACGCGCCCGAGCATCTCGGCCCAGGCGAGCGCGCAGGCGCGCCGCAGCCGATCGGTGGTGGTCGACAGGCGAATGGTGAAGCGCACGCCGTTTGGTCCGCGCGGCCAGCCGGAAAGGTCGAGCAGGCGCTCCGCCGCTGCCGGATCGAAGGCAGGCGGCGCCATCGCGTCGTCGTGCGCCCAGTGCCCGGGTGGCAGGATCGACGAGGCGCGCCGCGCGCGGCCCTTGAGCTTGCTCGCGATCACCGTGTCGATATCGAGCGCGTGCGCGATCGCGCGCCGCACGCGCGCATCGGCGAGCGGCCCGCTGCGCGCGTTCAGCGCCAGGTAGGAGAAGCCGAGCCCGGGCGCGCTCTCCACGGCCAGCGCCGGCGCGCCCGCCACCGCCTCGACGTCGGTCGGCAGCAAGTCGCCGACCACGAGCTGCGTGCGCCCGTCGAGCAGCTCGAGCAGGCGCGTGGTGTTGTCGCGGATCACACGCAGCTCGACCTTGCGGATGGCCGGCCGCGCCATGGGCGAGGCGTCGTGCGCGGCCAGCACCAGCCGCTCGTCCGCGCCGAGCGCCTGCACCACCCGGTAGGGTCCGGCGCCCGTGGGCGCATCGCGGCAGGCGTCGCGCGCCTTGCCGCAGGCCGCGCGCGACAGGATGCCCCAGGCGTGCAGGTCGACCAGGAAGGGCGGCGTGGCGGCGTCGAAGCGGAGGCGCACGGTCCGCTCATCAACCTCCTCGAGCGCGACCAGGTGGGTGAGGCGCGCGGCGTGCGGCGAGCCGAGCGCCGGATCCTTCATCGAGCCGAGCGTGAAGATGACGTCGTCAGCCGTGACCGGCGTGCCGTCGTGGAATCGCACGTCGGGCCGGAGCTTTACCAAGAGCGTGAGGGGATCGAGCGCGTCGATCGCCTCCGCCAGGAAGGGCTTCGGCCGGAGGTCGTCACCGATGATGACGAGAGGGGCCGCCACCAGCGCCGCCAACCGCTGCGCCACCGCCGAGGTGGCGAAGCGCGGGTCGAGGGTCTCGGGCGCGCTCGCCACCGCGACGCCGAGCACGTCGGGCGGCGGCGGCGGGCGGGCACAGCCTGCCCACGCTACGAGCAGGAGCGCGCCGGCCCAGCGCCGGTCGCGCCAGCGCAGCCGACAGGATGTGTGCACGGGTGGGAGAGTGCGCCGGCGGCGCTTCACAGACAAATTCGACTCCGCAGCGGGGGTCGTCGTTACAATGAGTCCGTATGCTTGTGCAGGAAAAGAGGGGCCGCCCGCGATGACGCGCGCAAGCGCCAAGCTCTGCCACGTCGCTCTCGTCGCCGCGTTCGCGTTGACCATCGTCGCGCCAGCGGCGATCGCGAAGGGCGCGGCGCCGGCCAAGGTGGTGCCCGCCAAGCGCGAGGTGAAGAAGGAGCCGCCGCCGCGGCCGACGCCGCGCATCTTGACGTCGAGCGGTGGCGTGGACGCTCACCTCAAGGCCGCGCTCACCGAGGCCATCAACCAGCCGGCGCTCGACGAGGCCGAGCTCGGCTTCCTGGCAGTGCGCGTCAAGGACGGCTTGGTGCTCGGTGAGGTGGGCGCCGATCGCCTGATCAACCCGGCCAGCAACGCCAAGCTCGTCACCGCCGCCACCGCGCTGCACACCTTGCACGCCGAGCACCGCTTCAAGACCGAGTACTTCGTCAACGGCACGCTCAAAGACGGCACGCTGCACGGCAACCTCGTGGTCAAGGGCTACGGCGATCCGACCATCGTCTCCGAGCGCCTGATGCGGGTCGCCAACGAGCTCTACCTGTTCGGCGTCGAGCGCATCACCGGCGGCATCATCGTCGACGGCTCCTGGTTCGACGGCGTCGACGAGGCGCGCGGCTGGGAGATCGAGGAGTCGCCCGACCGCGCCTACGCCGCGGCCGTGACCGCGCTCGCCGTCAACTTCAACGCGACCTCGATCTACGTGCGGCCCACCGAGCCGGGCCGGCCCGCCGTGGTGCTGGTCGATCCGCCGTGCGAGCAGGTGGTGCTCGAGGGCGCGGTCATGACCGAGCAGCTCGGCAGTGGTGTCAGGGTGGTCTCCGACAAGGACCAGAGCGACGACGGCAAGCAGATCACGCTGCTCACCGTCGAGGGCAGCGTGGGCGCGCGCCAGAGCCCGTTTCGCACCTACCGCAGGGTATACGCGCCGCTGCGCCACTTCGGCAGCACGCTCATCTACTTCCTGCAGCAGCGGGGCGTGAAGGTGCAGCACCGCATCATGGAGGGCCCCGTGCCCGACGGTGCGCGCCTGGTGCTGGTCGATCGCTCGCCGCCGCTCGCCGAGGTGCTGGCCGATCTCAACCACTACTCGAACAACATCATCGCCGAGACCATCATCAAGGCCATCGGCGCCGAGGTGCACGGCGCGCCCGGCACCTTCGACAACGGCCTCAAGGTCGCGCGCGCCTTCCTCGAGGAGCAGGTGGGCTTCGCGCCGGGCTCGTACACGTTCGACAACGGCTCGGGCTTGAACGACGTCAACCGCTTCACCGCGCGCCAGATGGTCAAGCTGCTCGGCTACATGCTGCGCGACGTCGAGGGCGGCACCGAGTACGCCGCCTCGCTCGCGGTGGCCGGCACGCAGGGCACCATCGGCTTTCGCATGCGCGACACCCCCGCCGAGCGGCGCCTGCGCGCCAAGACCGGCACGCTGCGCGGCGTGTCGGCGCTGTCGGGCTACGTCGCCGACCCGGCGGGCGACCTGGTGGCGTTCTCGGTCTTGTCGCAGGACATCCAAGACGGCGTCTCGGGCGTGTGGCAGGTGCAGAACTTCATCGGCGCCTCGCTGGCGTCGAACGGCGCTTGGCGCCCCGAGCCCGAGGGCGAAGAGACCGAGGGCGAGACCGTCAGCGACGCGGGCAGCGCGGCCACCGGTGCGCCCACCAAGACCGAGGCGGCGCCCGGCGGCGCCCCCTGAGCTTCATCCACGTCGAGGTTTGCTGCCGTGCGCGCCGTCGCTCTCAGTGTCCTGATCCTCTGTGCCCAGATCCTACTGGCGTCCGCCGCTGCGCGCGCCGACGAGTTCACGCGCGTGCCCGCGCTCGAGCCGAACGTCGCCTTCTGGAAGAAGGTCTACATCGAGTGGAGCCTCAACCAGATCGCGTTTCACGACGAGGAAGACCTCGGCCTCGTCTACCGCGTCATCGCGGTGCCGGCGCGCGGCGCCAAGAACGCGGCCGGGCTCACGCGCGCCGAGGCCATCAAGCGCGGCCAGGCCGAGACCGAGGCCGCCATCAAGGCGCTCGCCAAGAAGAACCCGAGAAGCGCTGACGGCCTGGTCGGCGTCGAGCGCGAGGTGTTCCTCAACACCAGCGGCAACGCGCGCGGCGACAAGTACCAACGGCTGTCGCACCTACGCGTGCAGAACGGGCTGCGCGAGCGCTTCATCCAGGGCTTCGGCAACTCCGGCCTGTACGACAAGTTCATCCGCGCCGAGCTGCGTGAGAACGGGCTGCCCGACGAGCTGATCGGCGTCGCTTTCGTGGAGAGCCTGTTCTACGTCGGCGCCAAGTCCAAGGTGGGCGCGGCCGGCGTCTGGCAGTTCATGTCCTATACCGGCAAGGAGTACATGCAGCTCAACGCCGTCGTCGACGAGCGCTGGGATCCCATCCTCGCCACCGAGGCCGCCTGCAAGTACCTCAAGCAGGCCAAGAAGGAGCTCGGCACCTGGCCGCTCGCCGTCACGTCGTACAACTACGGCCGGGGCGGCGTGCGCGGCCTGGTCGAGAACGCCGGCAGCAAGGACTTCGGCGTCATCCTGGCGGTGTCGAAGAACAAGCGCTTCGGTTTCGCGGCGCGCAACTACTACGCGAGCTTCCTCGCCGTGCTCGAGATCCTGCGCAACCAGGACACGCTGCTGCGCGGCGTCGCCAAGAAGCCGGCGTGGTCCTACGACGTGCTGCGCGCGCCCTTCCCGCTCTACACGACCCAGTTGCTCGCCACCGGCGAGATCGATCAAGCGCAGCTCGACGCGCTCAACCCGGCGCTCACCAACGAGGCGAGCGCGGGCAAGGTGCCGCTGCCCCACGGCATCTCGCTGCGCGTGCCCAAGGGGCGCGTGCCGGCCATCCAGGCCAAGCTGGCCGCGCTGCCCGACAAGGACAAGCTGCGCGGACTGCGCGGCGTCAAGGCGGTGCACAAGGCGAGCGGTAAGCAGAGCGTGTCCGAGATCGCCAAGAAGTACGGCCTGGGCGGCGACACCTTGGCGGCGGCCACCGGCCTCGCCTCGTCGTCGGTGCCGGCCAAGGGCGCGGCCGTGCCCATCCCGCACGCGGCGGCGCGCTACACGCTCATCCCCGAGGCGCGCGGCTTGGCGCTGCCGCCGTTGCCGGTTGCGCAGCCGGTGCTGGTAGCCGACGCGAGCACGCTCGAGGAGGCCGAGGTGGCCGACAAGCCGGCGTCCGAGACCAAGGGCAAGCCGGTGGTGCTCGCCTCCACGGTCGGGCGCGGCAAGGTCTCGGTCGGGCGCATCGTTGCGGAGGCGATCGACGAGCTGCCCGCCGTCGACGCGCTCGCGGGCGTCGGCACCGCCGTGGTGCCGCAGGTCGACGTGGTCGCGGGCGACCTCGGCCTCGAGGCGCCGTGGCTGGGCGACACGGTCGCGGGCAACGCGGCGCCGCCGACGTCGTAGCGGCCTGCCCGCGCGAGTCGCCCCGCCGGGGTCGCCCCTACACAGGATCCGTGTTACACTGATCCCGTGTCCAACCTGACCATCACCATCGACGAGGAGCTGTTGCGCCGGGCGCGCATGCGCGCGCTGCAGCAGGGGACGTCCGTCAACGCGCTGCTACGCGAGTACCTGGAGGCGTTCGCGGGCGCCGACTCCTTCGCCGCTGCACGTCGCCGCTTCGTCGAGATGGCGCGCCGGTCCGGCTCCGGCAGCAAGGGGCGCCGGCGTTGGACGCGCGACGAGCTGCATGAGCGGTAGGTCATTCCTCGACACCAACGTGCTCGTCTATTGCTTCGATGCCGGAGAGCCGGCCAAGCAGCGTCGAGCCCAGCAGATCGTCGAACAGAGCGACGACGAGCTGGTGGTCAGCACCCAGGTCTTGCAGGAGTTCTACGTCACTGTGGTTCGCAAGCTGGCCCGTCCTCTCACCGAGGACGAGGCCGAGCAGGCAGTGCGGGAGCTGGCCGCGCTACCGACCATCGCCACCGACACGCCGCTGGTGCTCGCGGCCGTCGCCAGCAGCCGGCAGCTTCACCTGTCACTCTGGGATGCGCTGGTGTTGCAGGCGGCGCTCGCGGGGGGCTGCACGCGCCTGTTGAGCGAGGACCTGCAGCACGGCTTCCAGCTCGAGGGCGTGCGCGTCGAGAACCCCTTCCTCGACCTTCGCTGACGCTCCGCGTGCCGCGCCAGGCGCGTTGACGCGCGCCGGGCGTCGTGGCCCCATGCCCCATGCCCGACTTCGACGAGGCCGGCGCCGCCGGCGCACCGCTCGCGCGCGATCCCGGCTCCAAGACCGCGCACCTCGATGCCTGCCTGACGCCCGCGGTCGACTACCGAAAGAGCGCGGGCTTCGAGCGCTGGGACTTCGTCAATCAGGCGCTGCCCGAGCTGGCGCTCGACGACATCGAGCTGTCGACCTCGCTGTGCGGCAAGGAGCTGCGCGCGCCGCTCATGATCGCGCCCATGACCGGCGGCGTGGAGCGCGCGCACCAGCTCAACCTGCGGCTGGCGCAAGCGGCGCAGCGCTACGGCCTCGCCATGGGCGTCGGCTCGCAGCGGGTGGCGCTCGAGGACGCCGCGCGCGCGCCCTTCTTCCAGGTGCGCTCGGTCGCGCCCGACATCCTGTTGTTCGCCAACTTCGGCGCGGCCCAGCTCGCGCACGGCTGGGGCGTGGACCACGCGCGGCGGGCGGTCGACATGATCGAGGCCGACGCGCTGTTCCTGCACTTCAACCCCATCCAAGAGGCCGCGCAGGGCGGCGACGTCGACTTCCGCGGGCTCTCCACGCGCGTGCGCGAGCTGTGCGCCGCCATGCGCGATCGCGGCGTGCCGGTGTTCGCGCGCGAGGTGGGCTTCGGCATCTCCGCCGACGCCGCGCGCGCGCTCGTCGACGCCGGCGTCTCCGGCATCGACTGCGCTGGAGCGGGTGGCACCTCGTGGGCCAAGGTAGAAGCGGTCTGCGCCAAGAGCGAACGGCGTCGGCGCATGGGCGCCGCCTTTGGCGAGTGGGGCATCGCCACCGCCGACGCCATTCGCGCGGTGCGCTCGGTCTCCGAGCGCATCCCGCTCGTCGCCACTGGCGGCATCAGGAGCGGCATCGACGTCGCCAAGGCGCTCGCGCTTGGCGCCGACCTCGCCGCCATGGCCAAGCCCTTCCTGATCGCCGCCAACGAGGGTGAGCAGGTGCTGGCGACGTTCATCGAGGACGTGCTGGACGAGCTGCGGATCTCGATGTTCGGCATTGGTGCGTCCGATTTGGACGCGCTGCGACGCACGCCTCACCTGCGTGATGTCTCTCACAGCGCGCTCCTACCGGCCCGCTGACCGCATGACCTGAGACACACGGTACGACCTTCTGCTACCGTGGAGCCGTGATGTGTCGCAGAACATGCGGCGCATGACCCACTTGCGTCCGGACGCGGCCAAAAAGCTGACTTGAGGTCGGCAGCGGGCGACACTTGTCGGCATGTGCCCACCTGGTGGCAGGCCGACCCACCTGTTCCACTTCTTGTCTCGTGATTTCGCTTACTTGAGGGATCCGTTCGGCATCCTCACAATGACTGATATGAACGCTCGCGGGCTCCTGCCGATAACCGTCGCCGCCTTCCTTGGCGCCGGCGCCATCGGCTGTCAGGCGCCCGCCTCCGTCAACGGCGTGTTCGGTGGCCAGGACTTCTCGCTGACCTGCGAGAGTCCGCTGGCCGCGTCCGATGCCTCGGGACGAGACAGCGTGGTGGTGCTCTCGGAGGCCACGAGCGAGACACTGAGCACCGTCAACGTCCGCCTTCGCGGCATCGCCGACCTCCCGATCGGGGCGCCTTCCCCGATCGGCGCGGACGACGAGGGCCTGCCGTCGGTGCAGGTGGTTGTCGGCGAGCTGGTGGTCGAGACGCGCGCCGACGGCGCCGAGATCCTCTCGGCCGCCGACCCGCGCCGGGCGGCGTCGCTCGCGGGCACGCTGACGCTCGAGACCCGTGACGCCGACGGTGTCGCCGGCAGCTTCAGCGCCGAGCTGGACGACGGCGGCTTCGTCGAGGGATTCTTCGCCGCTGCCGCGACCCGCTAACAGACAGACCGTTCGGCCCCATCGACGAGGCGAGCGCCACGGCGGGCGCTGGACAGCGTCGCCCTTCTCGGAGATCCTCCCGCGCGGTTGGGAGGCACGATGGCTCGAGGAGCGACGGACGGCGGCGGCACGCACGGCGGCGTTGAGGTGCTGGTCGAGGTGATCGCGCGCAAGGTGGCGCGTCAGCTCCAACTCGCGCCCACCGGCGACTTCGGCAGCGATCCCAGCGAGCCCTGCGACGCCACCGACCTGACGTGCAACGGCTGCGGCTTCTGCACCACGCGCAAAGAGGGCGTGGTCGACGCGCTGGTGGGATCGGGGGCGTCGCGGTTTGGCGCCGCGGCCGGCGGCACGGCGCCGCGCGGTGACCTGGCGTCGATGATCGATCACACGCTGCTCAAGCCCGACGCCACGCGCGAGGACCTGCAGAAGGTGTGCGACGAGGCGCGGCAGTGGCACTTCGCCACCGTCTGCGTCAACGCCTCGAACATCCCGCTGGCCGCCAAGCTGCTCGCCGGCAGCGGCGTCAAGCCGATCGCGGTGGTCGGCTTCCCGCTCGGCGCCATGACCGGCACAGCCAAGGCCTTCGAGGCGCGCGAGGCGGTGAGAAACGGCGCGCGTGAGATCGACATGGTGATCAACATCGGCGCGCTCAAGTCGCGCGACTACGCCACCGTGCTCGACGACATTTGCCGCGTGGTAACGGCCTCGCGGCCCTATCCGGTCAAGGTCATCCTCGAGACCGCCGGGCTCTCGCAAGACGAGAAGGTCATCGGCTGCGCGCTCTCGAAGGCGGGGGGTGCGGCGTTCGTCAAGACCTCGACCGGCTTCGGGCCCGGCGGCGCCACGGTGGAAGACATCCAGCTGATGCGCCGCATCGTCGGCGAGGAGCTCGGCGTCAAGGCCTCGGGTGGCGTGCGCACCACCGACGACGCGCAGAAGATGATGGCGGCCGGCGCCGATCGGATCGGCGCCTCGGCGTCGATCGCCATCGTGACCGGCGGCAAGTCCAACTCGAGCTATTGATGGCGGCAGCGGGGGGCGCGGCGGTGGTGGTGGCGGCGCTGCTCGGCGCTGCTGCCGCGGACCATGAGCGCTATGCGGTCTTGCCGGTCGACACCGCCAAGGATGGCGCGCCGCGCGCGCTCGAGGCGGCGCGCGCGGTGCGGGCCGCGCTGCGCTCGGCCGGCCTCGACGTGCTGGAAGAGGACGCCACGCGCGCGCCGCTGCGCGCGCACCTGAGCCGCGGCGGCGCGCCCTTGGCCGTCTACCAGGAGCGCATGGCCCAGTCCGAGGCAGCGCTGGCCGCGCTCGAGCAGGACAAGGTGGTGCGCATCCTCGAGACGCTGGTGAGCGATCTGGTGGCCGACCAGGAGCCGACCGTCGAAAAGCTGCAGCTGCTCGAGCAGGCACGCTTGCGCCTCGCCGCGCGATTGCTTGGCATCGGCGGCAAGCGCGAGACCGGCCGCGCCGAGACCCCCGAGGGCAAACGCGCGCACAGGCTCTTGCTCGAAGCGCTGCGCGCGCGCCCGACGCTGGCGCCGTCGAAGGACGAGTTCCCGGCGCGCCTGTTCACGTTGCTCGACGGCGCACGCGCAGCGCTCGACGCGCAAGGGCGCGGCGGACTGCACGTCGACTCTCGGCCGCGCGGCGCCGTCGTCTACCTCGAGGGGCGCGACATCGGCCGCACGCCGCTGGTGCTCGGCGCCGACGCGCTGCCGCTCGGCGAGTACCGCCTGTGGCTCGCCGTCGGCGGCGCGCACAGCGTGCCCACGCGCGTGCAGGTCGAGCCGGCGCCGCAGCCGCTGCTGGTGGACCTCGCCTTCGATGGCGCGCTTTGGCCCGAGGGCCCGGGCCTGCGGCCGGTGCAGGGCGCCAGCATCGACGAGGACGTAGCCAAGACGGTCGGTGGCGTGCTCGGCGCCGACGTGCTCGTGCTGGTCGGCACCGACGCGCGCCCGGGCGACGCGGCGCCCTCCTTGTGGGGCACCGCGTTCTCGGTGGCGAGCGCGCGTGCGGCGCGTCGCGGCGCCGTACCGTTGCCGGACGGGGCGAGCGTCGACGAGGCGGCGGTGGCGCTCGGCCGGTACCTGACTGGCTCCAACGACGCCACCGGCGTGCAAGAGCAAGCGCTGCCGGCGACCGTGCTGCCGCCGAGGAAACCAGTCGCCGCGACCCAAGTGCCGGAGGGCGAATTCCCGTGGCTGACGGTCGCGTTGGTGGCCGGCGGCGTCGGCGCCGTCGTGCTCGCGGGAGCAGGCGTCGCCGCCGCGGTGCTGTCGATCCCCAAGAGCGGCGCCTACACCGTCACCGTCGTCGAGCTGGAGGCGGCGGAGTGAACGCGCGCGTCGCCGCCCTCGCGCTGTTGGCGTCGCTGGTCGCGGGCGGCTGCGACCCGGAGCCGTTCGCGTCCGTCAGGCTGCGCGTTCGCCAGCCCGAGAACAACGACACGCGCACACTCGACGAGCGCTGCCACGGCAGCGAGGCCGTCTGCCTGCAGCTCTCGCGATCGCTCGACGGCGCCGAGGCTGAGCGCGTGTGGTTCACCAACGACTTCCGCGGGCCGACCGCGCCGCTGCCGCTCGGATCGGAGGAACACGAGCTCGAGGTCGAGGTGTTTACGGGCGCGGCGACCGAGCCCGAGCTGCTCGGTAGGGCCGATCCGATGCGCATCCCGGCCATCGACCCTGAGGGCAGCGACGTCGAGATCACGCGACCGGTGGTGCTGGCGACGCGCGATAGGGTCGAGCCGCTGTTCGAGTCGACCCCCGGCGCCGAGGCGAACGGCGCGGCGTGCGGTGACGAGGCGGGCAACGCTTGGTTCCTGGGCGCCACGCCCGTCGCGTTCTCCACCGAGGACCTGCAGCCAAGACCGTTGGCGGCCCTCGACGTGCCGGCGGGCGCCTCGCTGTCGTGCGCGGCAATGAGCGAGCTGCCCCAGGGCGTCGATGACGCGCTCGACGCGCGTGGCGCGGTGCCGGGGCGCTTCTACGCCTTCGTCGGCGAGTGCGGCACCGGCGGCGGCATGCTGCACGCCGGCAGCGACGCCGTCGACGACAGCGAGGCGGTGATGCTCGGCAACGGCTGTGACGCCTTGCTGGCGATGCGCGGCGACCTGCTGTGGGTGGTGCAGGGGGACGTCGTCACCGTGCATGACCGCGGGACGCTCGAACGCTTGGGCGCGAGCGCGATGTTCACGCCGCCGTCGCCGCCACGCACGAGCGCCATCGTGCTCGACGACGGCAGCCTGTTGGTGGCGGAGCCGGCGGGCGGCACCACCAGGTACTCGGTTGCCGGCAACGTCATCAACTCCGCGAACGGTCGGAATCTCGACGTGGCGCGCTTCGTGATGAAGGGCGGCGTCGCCTTCGCGCTCACGACCGCCAAGGTGCTCGTCAACCTCGATGACGCCGGCGAGGCGAGCACGACCGCGCTCTTGCCCGACGTGAACGACATCCTCGACGTCGGCGTGTTGCGCAATGGCACGCTGGTCGTGCTCGGTGGCGACGGCGTCGCGGTGGAGGGCGCGCCCGCGGCGGTCGCGACGCTGAGCGGTCGCAATCGAACGGCGCTGACCGTGACCGTGGGCGGCGCGGTGCTCTTGTGGGGTGGCGCCGGCGGCGTCGACGTGCTGGTGCCGAGCACGCCGGGCGTCTTGGCCGCACGCTGATTCGTCGATGCCGATTACGCCAGGCGCGGGATCAGCTGCAGCACCAGACCCGAGAACGCCTGGCCGACGCGGTCGGCGGTCTCTTTGACCTCGTCGTGGCTGAGCTTGACCTTGGAGATGCCGGCCGCGAGGTTGGTGATGCACGAGATGCCGAGCACCTCGGTGCCGAGGTGGTTGGCCGCGATCACCTCGTGCACCGTGCTCATGCCGACCGCGTGCGCACCGAGCGTCTTCAGCATGCGGATCTCGGCCGGCGTCTCGTAGCTCGGACCGAGCAGCCCGGCGTAGACACCGCGACGCAGCGCGAGCGAACGCTCCGCGGCCACCTTGTCGGCCTCCTCGCGCAGCCGCGCGCTGTAGGCGTCGCTCATGTCGGGGAAGCGCGGACCAAAGCGAGCGTCGTTGGCGCCGACCAGCGGGTTGTCGCCGGTCAGGTTGAGGTGGTCTTCGATCAGCATCAGGTCGCCGGGAACGAAGCCGTCGCCGATGCCGCCGGCGGCGTTGGTGACGATCAGGCGGCGCACGCCGAGCGCGTGCAGCACGCGCACCGGGAAGACCACCTGCGCCGCGGTGTAGCCCTCGTAGCGGTGCACGCGGCCCTGCATGAGCAGCACGCGCGCGCCGCCTACGCTGCCGGCGACCAACCGACCCTTGTGCCCCTCCACCGAGCTGGTGGGGAAGTGCGGGATGGTGCCGTACTCAACCGCCGCGCCGCCGTTGTCGACCACCACGTCGGCGACGTGGCCCAGGCCGGAGCCGAGCACGACGCCGACGGTGGCGACAGCGCCCTCGCCGCGCTCGCCGAGCCGGTCCCGCGCGAACGCGGCCGCGGCCTGCACTTGGGGATGGCCGGTGCTGTGCATGGGGGTCCTACAAGAAGAGACCGGCGATGGCCGCGGTCTGGAAGGTGGCGAGGCTGCCGCACACCATGGCGAGCAGCCCGATGCGTGCGATGTCGTGGCGTCGGCCCGGTGCCATGGCGGCGATGCCGCCGATCTGGATGCCGATGGAGCCGAAGTTGGAGAAGCCGCACAGCGCATAGGAGGCGATGACCGCGCTCTTGGCGTGGTGCAGCGTGCCCTTGTCGAGGATGCCGGCGAGCTGCTGGTAGGCGACGAATTCGTTGATGACCGTCTTGGTCGCCATGAGCGAGCCCACCGTGCGTGCGTCGTCCCAGGGCACGCCGAGCAGGAAGGCGAGCGGCGCGCCCACCCAGCCGAAGATGCGCTCGAGCGAGAGGCCGTCGATGCCGACCAGGCCACCGCAGGCGCCGATGACGGCGTTGATGACCGCGATGATGGCAATGAAGGTGATCAACATGGCGCCGACGTTGAAGGCGAGCGTGGTGCCCTCGGAGGTGCCGCGCGTCACCGCGTCGACCACGTTGGCGTCGAGCTTTCCCATCGACACCTTGCCGGTCTCCATGGCGTCGAAGGGCTCGGTCTCGGGCATCATCACTTTGGCCATGACGAGCGCCGCGGGCGCGCCCATCACGCTGCAGGCGAGCAGGTGGCCCGCAATGTCGGGGAAGGTGCTGCTCAGCATGCCGACGTAGGCCGCGAGCACGCCGCCCGCGGTGGTGGCGAAGCCGGCAGCCATGATGGCGAGCAGCTCGCTCTTGGTCATCTTGTCGAGGTAGGGCTTGACCATCAGCGGCGCCTCGGTCTGGCCGAGGAAGATGTTGCCGGCGGCCGACAAGGTTTCGGCACCCGAGGTGCGCATGGTCCGCTGCATCACCCAGGCAACACCGCGCACCACGACCTGCATGACGCCCAGGTGATAGAGCAGCGCCATTAGCGCCGAGAAGAACAGGATTGTCGGCAGGATGCGAAAGGCGATGATGGCGCCGGTGAAGGCCCAAAACTGCGGCTCGAGCACCGGCGACTGCGCGCCCGGCTCGAACAAGGGCTTGCCGACGGGCACCGCCAGGTCGACCAGGTTGCCGAACACGAAGCGCGCGCCCGTCTCCGAGAAGGCGAGCAGCGCGGTGACGGCGTCGTTGGCCTTGGCGAACACCACGCGGCCGAGCTCGGTCTTCAAGATGATGGCGGCGAAGACCAATTGCAGCGCCGTGCCCATGCCGACCAAGCGCCAGTCGACCTTGCGCTTGTTGTCGGACAGGAGCCAGGCGAGGCCGATCATCGCCAGCATGCCGACGAAGCACATGCCGCGGCCGGCCCAATCCTGGCCGACGTCGCCGCTCCTGAGCGCCTCGAGCGGGGTCACGCGGTGCCCCCAGCGATGCGCTCGAGGAACAGCGCAGGTGCCGGCACCGGCCCGTCGCCGATGACGAAGGCGTCGCGCGCGCGCGCCGCGGCGGCGTCGACGCCGGCGTCCGCCACGTGCAGCGTCACCAGCGGCTCGCCCGCCTCGACGCGATCGCCGATGCGCCTGTGCACGGCCAGGCCGACGCGTGGATCGACGGCGTCGCTGGCGCGCTGGCGTCCGCCGCCGAGCAGCATCGAGGCGATGCCCACCGCCTCGGTGTCGACGGCGGTGACGTAGCCTGCGCGCGGCGCGGGCACCGGCAGCGTGCGCGGCGCGGTGGGCAGGCGGCGCACGTCGTCGAGCACGCGCCGGTCGCCGCCCTGCGCCTCGATGATGCGACCGAAGCGCTCCTTGGCGCTGCCGTCCTGCAGGCTCTTGGAGATGCGCGCGCGTCCGTCGGCGACGTCGCGCGCCACCTTGCCGAGCACCAGCATCTCGGCGCCGAGCTCGACCGTCAGCTCGACCACGTCCTTTGGGCCGCCGCCCGAGAGCACCTCGATCGACTCCAGCACCTCGAGCGCGTTGCCGACGAGCGCGCCGAGCGGCTGCTCCATCGAGGTGAGCCGCGCCACCACCTGCTTGCCCATGCCGGCGCCGAGCTCGACCATGGTGCGCGCGAGCGTGGCCGCGTCGTCGCGCTTCTTCATGAAGGCGCCCGAGCCGACCTTGACGTCGAGCACCAGCGCGTCGATGCCCTCGGCCAACTTCTTCGACATGATGCTGGACGCGATCAGCGGGATGCAGTCGACCGTCGCGGTCACGTCGCGCAGCGCGTACAGCTTCTTGTCGGCAGGAGCTATCTCCTTGGTTTGGCCGATCAGGCAGCAGCCGAGGTCGCGCACCAGGCGCCGGTAGTCGGTGAGCGGCAGGTCGACCTTGAAGCCGGGGATGCTCTCGAGCTTGTCGAGCGTGCCGCCGGTGTGGCCGAGGCCGCGCCCGGAGACCATCGGCACCGGCACGCCGCAGGCGGCGACCGCGGGTGCGAGCGGCAGCGAGATCTTGTCGCCCACGCCGCCGGTCGAGTGCTTGTCGACCTTGACGCCCGGCACGTCGGCCAGGTCGACGACGATGCCCGAGTGCAGCATCGCCTGGGTCAGCCCCACCACCTCGTCCCCCGACATGCCGCGGAAGAACACCGCCATGGCGAAGGCGGCCATCTGGTAGTCGGCGACGCTGCCGTCGACGTAGCCGGCGACCAGCGCGCGCACCTGCTCGGACGTCAGCGCGCCGCCGTCCCGCTTGTGCTTGATGAGGTCGTAGGCCCGCACCGGGCGGACACTACCCCGAGCGTGATCGCTAGAGCGAGAGCACCTTCTGCCCCTCGGGGCTCGGGCCCGGCGAATCGTCGGCCGCGCGCGGCAGGTCGTCGGGCCGAATGGCCGCGCGGTCCACCACTGGACGCGCGACGAAGATGGGCGCGCCGGCGCCGAGCGCGAGCACCACGGCGTCGCTCGGCCGGGCGTCGAACGCGATCACTTTGTCGCCGCTCTTGACGAACACCTGGGCGACGAAGATGTCGTCGCGCAGATCGTCGATCTGCACGCGCACCACCGCGCCGCCGAGCCGCTTCATCACCTCGTCGAGCAGGTCGTGGGTCAGCGGCCGCACCGTGTGCCGGTGCTCGAGCCTGCCGTGGATCGAGAGCGCCTCGGGCAGGCCGATGCCGACCGGCAACAGCACCTTCTCCTCGGCGTTGACCAGCACCATGGTGTGGCCGTCCGGCGTCGGCACCACGCCGGCGACGAACATCTCGAGGAATGCGCCCGGGACGCTGGACGCCGCCTCCGCACCCGGTGGTGCGCCGAACAGCGCTCCCGCAAGCAACAGGGTGGTGACGGCCATGGCGCGCTCCGATCCTCGTCGAGTCCTCGACGACACCATCAGTGTAGCGAGCCACGTCGGACTCTGCCGGTGCGACGCCGCCTCGTCCTCGTCGAGACACGAGCCTGGTGTCGCACGTCGCACAGGTGTGGGGACGGGTGCGACAGCGACGTGCCGGTCGCTCCTCCTCGTCGACGCCGGAAAAGCAGGGTGCATGACCGGGTTGCACGAATTCCGGGCGCGGGTAGCGTGCGCGCCCATGAAGACCCTCCCCTTCCTCCTCGCCGCAGCGCTCGCGCTGCCCACTCCCGCGCTGTCCTCTCCCGGGTTGGCTGGCGACGCCGCCGCGTCGTCCCCGGCCGCCGCCGCCAAGCCCACGGCCGCGGAGGCCAAGGCCTTCGTCGCCAAGGTCAACGACGACCTGAAGAAGCTTTACGCCGAGGCGGCGCGCGCCGACTGGATCAAGAACACCTACATCACCGACGACACCGAGGCGTTGTCCGCCGCGGCAGCCGAGAAGCTGATGGTGTTTCAGTCGCAGGCCATCAAAGAGGCCGCCAGGTTCGACGGTGTCGCCGGTCTCGACGCCGACACAGCGCGCGCGCTCTTGTTGCTCAAGATCTCGCCCGACCTGCCGGCGCCGAACGACCCGAAGAAGACCACCGAGCTCTCCGAGATCGCGAGCAAGCTCACCTCGCTGTACGGCAAGGGCAAGTACTGCCGAAAGGGCGAGAAGGCCGAGCAGTGCCGCGACCTCGAGCAGCTCACCGAGGTGATGAGCAAGAGCCGCAACTACGACGAGCTCTACGATGCGTGGCAGGGCTGGCACACCATCTCGCCGCCGATGAAGACCATGTACCAGCGCTACGTCGAGCTCTCGAACGAGGGCGCGCGCGACCTCGGCTTCAAGGACGTCGCGGCGCTGTGGCGCGGCCGCTACGACATGGCGCCCGAGGCCTTCGAGGCCGACATGGACCGCGTGTGGGGTCAGCTCAAGCCGCTCTACCAGGAGCTGCACTGCTACGCGCGCGGCAAGCTCGCCACCGCGTACCCGGGCAAGGTGAAGAACGAGGGGCCGATCCCGGCGCACCTGCTCGGCAACATGTGGGCGCAGGAGTGGGCCAACATCTATCCGCTGGTCGAGCCCTACAGCGGGCAAGCCAGCCTCGACGTCACCAAGGCGCTCGTGGACAAGAAGAAGACCGAGCTCGACCTGGTCAACATGGGCGAGGGTTTCTTCACCTCGCTCGGCCTCAAGGGCCTGCCCAAGTCCTTCTATGAGAAGTCGATGCTGTTGAAGCCGCGCGACCGCGAAGTGGTGTGCCATGCCTCGGCGTGGGACCTGGCCTATGACGCCAAGGCCAACGACGTGCGCATCAAGATGTGCATCAAGGTCGACGAGGACAACCTGGTCACCATCCACCACGAGCTCGGCCACATCTTCTACTACGAGCAGTACAACGACAAACCCGTGCTGTTTCAGCAGGGCGCCAACGACGGCTTCCACGAGGCCATCGGCGACGCCATCGCGCTGTCGGTCAACCCGAAGTACCTGACCAAGGTGGGCGTGTTCGACAAGGCGCCCGCCGACGACGAGAAGAACCTGATCAACCTGCAAATGAAGGACGCGCTCGACAAGATCGCGTTCCTGCCCTTCGGCCTGCTGATGGACAAGTGGCGCTGGGACGTGTTCTCGGGGAAGACCAAGCCCGACTCGTACAACAAGCGCTGGTGGGAGCTGCGCACGCAGTACCAGGGCATCGCGCCCATCTCGCCTCGCGGCGAGACGTCCTTCGACCCGGGCGCCAAGTACCACATCCCCGCCAACGTGCCGTACGCGCGCTACTTCCTCGCGCGCATCCTGCAGTTCCAGCTCCACAAGGCGCTGTGCGACGCCGCTGGCCACAAGGGCCCGCTGCACACCTGCTCCATCTACGGCGACAAGAAAGCGGGCGCGAAGCTGCAGAAGATGCTCGCCATGGGCGCCTCCAAGCCGTGGCCGGACGCGCTGCAGGCGGTTACCGGCACGCGCCAGCTCGATGCGCAGCCGATGCTCGACTACTTCGCGCCGCTGTCGGGCTGGCTCAAAGAGCAGAACAAGGGCCAGAAGTGCGGCTGGTGAGCGCGGCGCGCTGACGCTCAGGTCGACAACGCCGACGCCAGCGCGCGGCGCACCTCGTCGACCGAGGTCGCAGGCAAGGAGCAGGCGCCGGCGCGGCACAGGAATACGGTGGCGCGGCCGCCGACGGGTGCGCGCCCGCGCGCCAACGGCACCGCGCGCGCGACGCGCTCGAGGTCATTCGTCCGCACCTGCAGCAGCACGCGCAGGGGCAGGAAGCGCTCGCGCAGCGGCGCCAGCAGCGGCCGCAACTGCTCGAGGTCGTCGGCGACCGCGAGCACCTCGACGGGCGCGCCGTGCGCCCATTCGAGCGCGGGCACCAGCTCGGCCATCGCGAGCGGCCGCTCCGCCAGCACGCCGCCAAACGCGCGCAGCGTGCGCAGGCCGCGCTCGCGGAGCTCCACGTCGTCGAACAGCGTCGCCATGCGCAAGAGATTGAGCGCGTGGATGGAGTTGCCCGACGGCTCGGCGCCGTCCCAGTCGGGCTTGGCGCGGGCCAACAAGGCCTCGCCGTCGTCGGGTGCCTGGAAGAAGCCGCCGTGCTCGCGGTCCTCGAAGTGCTCGGCAATGGCGCGCTCGAGCGCGCGCGCCTCGTCGAGCAGGCGCACGTCGCCGCCGGCCTCGAGCAGGTCGAGCAGGCCCTGCAGCACGAACGCGTGATCCTCGAGCATGCCGGGCAGGCGCGCGCGGCCCGCGCACAGGGTGCGGCGCAGGCGGCCGTCGGGCGCCCGCATGCGCTCGAGCACCACGCCCGCCACGCGCGCGGCCACGTCCCGGTGGCGCTGCTCGTCGAGCACCAGCGCCGCGCGCGCGAACGCCGAGATGGCGAGCCCGTTCCAGCCGGCGATCACCTTGTCGTCCCTGGCGGGTGCTTGGCGCTGCTGGCGCGCGCGCAGCAAGAGCGGGCGCGCGCGCGCGAGCAGCGCTTCCACCTCGTCGTCGCCGGTGTGCGCGCGCGACAGCACGCTGCGCCCCTCGAAGTTGCCGCCGACCGAGACGCCCCACGCCTCGAGCGCGCGCTCCGCGTCGTTCGCGCCGAGCTCGGGCGCGAGCGCGGCGCGCACGTCGTCGGGCGTCCAGGTGAAGTACCAGCCCTCCTGCCGCCCGCCGTTCGGCACCTCGCTGTCGGCGTCCGTCGCCGAGCAGAAGGCCCCCTCGGGCGAGCGCAGGTCGCGCTCGAGGAAGGCGAGCACATCTTTCGCAACTTCGCCGAAGCGCACGCGCCCGGTCTCCTGCTGCAATTCGAGCGCGCTGCCGACCAGGAGCGCGTTGTCGTAGAGCGTCTTCTCGAAGTGCGGCACCAACCACCGCTGGTCGGTGGCGTAGCGGTGGAAGCCGCCGCCGACTTGGTCGTAGATGCCGCCGTCGGCCATGGCCTCGAAGGCGCGCGCGGCCAGATCGACGCCGCGCGCGTCGCCGGTGCGCGCCGCGTGACGCAACAGGGCGCGCGTGGGCATGGAGGACGGGAACTTGGGCGCCGGCAGCAGTCCGCCGAAGCTCCGATCGGCGCGCGCCTCGACCTCGCGCAGCAGACGATCCACCACTGCGATGTCGGGCAGCGTGGTCGGCGGGCGCGCGCGCAGTGCGCGCCGAAGCTGTACCGCCAACTCGGCAGCGTCGGCGTCGAGGCGATCGCGGTGCGTGCGCCACAGCTCGTCGACGCGGCGCAACAGCGACAGCAGGCCGACCGCCGCGCCGCGCTCGCCGTCCCTGGGCGGGAAGTAGGTGCCGGCGACCAGGGGCGCGCGGTTCGGTGTCATGAGCACGGTCATCGGCCAGCCGCCGTGCCCGCTCATCGCTTGGGTGACTGCCATGTAGATGCCGTCGACGTCGGGGCGCTCCTCGCGATCGACCTTGATGGCGATGAAGCGCTCGCGCAGCAGCGAGGCCACCTCCTCGTCCTCGAACGACTCCTCGGCCATCACGTGACACCAGTGGCAGGTGGCGTAGCCGACGGAGAGGAAGATCGGCTTGTCCTCGGCGCGCGCGCGCGCGAACGCCTCATCGCCCCACGGGTACCAGTCGACCGGGTTGTGCGCGTGCTGGAGCAGGTAGGGGCTGGCCTCGAGCGCGAGGCGGTTCGTCGGCCGGGTCGACGTGGATCCGCTCATGGGCAGGCAGTACCATCTGCCACTGCCCCGCGCCGGGAGGCCGCAACTTGCTTCGCATCGTCCTGTTGCTCGTCGCCGCGCTGGCGGCGACCGCGTGTCCGCCGCCGAGCACGCCCGTGTGTGGCGACGGCCGGGTCGATCCCGGCGAGGACGCGGCAAGTTGCTGCCTCGACGTGCCGTGCGATCGTGGATCCTGCCTCGCTTTGGCCGACGACGGGTCGCCCGCGTGTCTCATGCCGTGGCAGGAAACATGCGCCTGGGCGGCAGGCAATTGCCTCGAGGACAGCCCGCTGCGTTGCGCGCAGGACGCAGCGCCGCCGAGCTACGACTGCGCCGGCTGCGGCTGCGGCGACGCCGACGCCTGCGTCGACGGCATTTGCTACGACGCCGCCACGCGCGCGGCGGCGCGCGACCTCGACGCGCTGCCCGATGATCTCGATGTCGGCGACTACGTCGCCCTGCCGTTGGCGCTGCGGCCGCTCGACACCCTGCCGCTGGCGACCGCGGCCGCGACGCACCGGGAGGAGCCGCGCCTCGACCCGCGGCGCAACACCGTCATCGTCGGCTGGGACGCGAGGAGCCCCGACGTCGACGAGGTGGTGCGACCATGGCTCGCCGCGCTCGGCGCCGAGGCGGCGCCACAAAGCGTGACCGACTGCGCGCCCGCTACCTCGCTCTGGCCGGACGACACGGTCGTCGCGGTGGTGCCGCCCGATCGGGCCGCGCGCGTCACCTGCGCTTGGCCGGGCATGTTCGTCGACTGCGTGCTCCCCACCAACGCCGACTGCGCGCTCGGCGCGGGCGGCTCGAGCGAGACCGCGATCTTTCTCGATCTCGACGTCGTGCTCGACGACGCGGACGCAGCACTGCTCGTGCGGGTCGGGCGCGCCGCACCGGCGCTGCGTGACGCCGCCCTGGTGGAGGCGCTGGCGGCCTTCGGCGACGCCGCAACAAGCGTGGGCGAGCAGCCGGGCCTGCTGGTGGCAGGTCGCTACGCGGCGGCGTACCCGAGCGACGATGCGCACGTCACCTGGGTGCTGTTGCGCGCGCGCAACACCACGGCGTTGCGCCTGGGCAGTTACCGCGTTGTCTGGGGCGACCCGCCCTCACAGCAGTTCCTCGTCGATCACGACATCCAGACCCGCGACTGCGCCTTCGCGTGGCAGCCGTTCGCGCCGGGCGAGCTGCCCGCGACGGTGACCATGAGCTGCGCCAACGCGGGCGCGACGCTGACCGCGGTGATCGAGCCCGCCAGCTTCAGCATCGTCGACGTCAGCACCAGCGGGGGGTGAGGCATGTGTGACACCGTTGTCGGCAAGGCGGCCGACGGTTCGTGGTGGCTCGCCAAGAACAGCGACCGCGAGCCCGGCGAGGCGCAGATGATCGAGCACCTGCCGCGCGCGCGCCGCGGCGGCCGGGTCCGCTGCACGCATCTCGAGATCGACGACGTGCCCGAGACCTTCGAGGTCGCCCTCTCGCGTCCGTTCTGGATGTGGGGCGCCGAGATGGGCGTCAACGAGCGCGGCGTCGCCGTCGGCAATGAGGCGGTGTTCACCAAGCTGCCGCTGCTCGAGCGCGGCCTGACCGGCATGGACCTGGTGCGCCTCGCGCTCGAGCGCGCCGCGAGCGCGCGCGAGGCGGTCGACGTGATCGCGCGCCTGCTCAAGCAGCACGGGCAGGGCGGTCGCATGGGCTACAGGAAGCTTGGCTTCGCTTACGCGTCGTCGTTCCTGATCGCGGACCCGACCGAGGCCTGGGTGCTCGAGACCGCGGGCTCGCTGTGGGCGGCGGCGCGCGCACCGGCGGTTCGCTCGATCTCGAACGCGCTGACGCTCGGCGCCGAGCTCGACCTGGTCGACGACGAGGCCGTCGAGCTGGCGCGTGCGCGCGGCTGGTGCAAGGCGCGCGAGGACCTCGACTTCGCGCGCTGTTTCTCGGATCGCCTGACCTCCAGGCTCGCGGGCGCGGCCGGGCGCCGCGCGTGCACCGCGGCGGGCGTGATGGCGGCGGCCGGCGCGCTAACGCTCGACGTCCTGAGCGCCGTGCTCCGCGACCACGCGGGGCAGGACCCTGCCGACGGGTTCGTTATGCGCATGCCCTGCGCGCACGCGTCGCCGTTGCCCACACGTACGTCGGGCCAGACGACCGGCTCGCTGATCGCTCACTTGGGCGCCACGCCCCGCGCGTGGGCCACGGGCACCTCGAGCCCGTGCTTGTCGATCTTCAAGCCCATCCCGATCGCGAGCGGTCATCTGCTCGACAGTGGCCCGGCCCCATCTGGCCGCCCTGATCCCGACAGCCTTTGGTGGCGGCACGAACGCGTGCACCGCGCGGCGCTGGTGTCGTGGTCGGAGCGCGCGCCGCTGGTGCAGCGCCGCGCCGCCGAGCTCGAAGCCGCTATCAGCGACGACGGCACCTGCTGGGAGCGCCATCGCGCCGCGTTGCCCGAGTGGCTGAGCGAGATCGAGCGCGTCGGGCGCGAATCCCGCTCGATCGGGCAGCGCTGGTTCTGGCGCCGCACGGAGCGCCTCGATCGGCAATCACCCGCGTGACGCCGTCACGATTGGCAGCGTCACGGTGACGGTCGTGCCCTTGCCGGGCGCGCTGTCGATGGTCAGCGTGCCGCCCGCCGCGCGCACCAGGCCAACGCACACCGCCAAACCGAGCCCGGTGCCGGCGCCCACCGGCTTGGTCGTGAAGAAGGGCTCGGTCACTTTTGGCAGCAGCTCGGGCGGAATGCCGCGGCCATCGTCGGCGATGGTCAACACGACGCTGGTGCCGTCGATCACCGTGGCGACGCTGATGGTGCCGGTCCCGCCGCAGGCCTCCCGCGCGTTGTCCAACAGCCGCTGCAGCACTTGTGCAAGCTCGCTGCGTCCCATGGCGACGCTCACCGGCGCTGCGAGCGAGTGAGCGACCCGCACGCCGCTCGGGATGCCGGCCGCCAGCGTCGACAACAGGTCGCCCACGGCACGGTCGAGGTCGTCGATGCCGCGCTCGTCCGCGGCGCCGCTCCCCGCGAAGTCGCGCAGGCCGCGGACGATGTCGCGCGTCCGCTCGGCGGCGCGCTGCATCTCGCGCAGCGCGTCGAGCGTCTCCCTTCGATCGAAAGGCGCGCTTTGCCCGGCGTCCTCCAGCACCTCGACCAAGTGGGCACTGTTGCCGAGCAGGACGGCGAGCGGGTTGTTGATCTCGTGCGCCACGCCGCCCGCGAGCTGACCGATGGAGGCCAGCCGCTCCTGCTGGATCAGCTGCGCCTGCGTGTCGGTGAGCCGTGCGATCAGCTCGCGCTGTTCGGCGTTCTGGCGGTGCAGCGTGGTGCGCATCTGTTCGACCGCGCTCGCCGCCGCGCCGAGCTCGTCGGCGCCCGACAGCACGACGGGCCGCTCGAGCGCGCCGCTGGCGACGGTGAGCGCGGCGTCGCGCAGCTGCTCCAGGCGGCCGATGACGCGGCGCCGCACGAAGGCACCGGCGACCGCGATCAACGCGAACGCCAGGGCGCCGGCGGCCGCGGTACCCGCGAACGCCAGCCGCTGTCGGCTCCGCATGCGCTCGATCTCGCGGTTGGCTTGCCGTGAGGCGACGTGGTTGACCGCGATAACCGCGTCGACACCGGTGGTGGCTCGTTCGAACCACTCAGCCACGGTCAGCGAGCACGGCTCGTCCGTCAGCATGCAGCGGAAGGCCTGCGAGCGCGTCAGTTCGATTTCGCCGAAGTAGAGGTCGCGCATGCGGGCGATGGCCGCGGCCAGCTCGTCGGGCGGCGACGCCGACCCTCGGATGAGGCCGCCGAGGTCGGCGAGGCGGTGCTCGACGAAGCCGCGCCGCCGCTCGAGGTCCCGCATTACCTCAGGCGCGACGCGCTCGGCGCGGGGCGAGCTCGACCGCGATGATGGCCCGCTCCTGTCCGGCGTGCTCGGCGGCCTCGATCGTCGCCTCGCGCACGCGCGCGAGGTCGCGCAGCGGCGTCGACAGCGGTGACTCCGCGCCGAGCAGCTCGGCGTGCAACGCGAGCAGCCCCTCGTTGAAGCTGGTCTTGGCGTCGATGAACTGGCGGGCGGCGGCGGTCCGGGCCTCGCCCGACGGCGCGCTAGTGACCGCGGCGCGGGCCGTCGCCACCCGCCCGCGGGACGCCTCGACTTCGTCGATCGCCCGACCAAGCGCCAACCTCCCCGTAGTGGCGGCGACGGCGCGAGCGTCACCCAGCGTCCTCGCCAGGGAGCGGTCGATGTCGGCGCGCAGCTGCTCGGCCGCCACCGCGCCCTGGTCGTCCTGCGGCTGCACGGCCGCCAACGAGAAGAGCCCGCGCTCGCGGCCCGAGAGAACCACGAGATCGGCCACTCGGCCCGCGGTGCCTTCTGCGGCGTGCGCGCGATAGGTGTCACCGAGGGCTTGCCAGGCGCTGTGCACCTGCCGCCCGATGAGCAGCGCCACCAGCAAGGACATGACGACGCGCAGACGCCGAAAGGTGCGTGCGATCCCAGCCGCACCAATGGCGCGGTCGGGGTCAAAGGCCGAGAGGGAGGCTTGCTGCGCTGCGTCCACGTCGTCGGAGGGCCCGAACAGGGTCATTGTGCTCTACATCGGCATCGACTGCTCAGGCTGTAGCCCGTCCGGTCGTTCTACGGCGGTTCGGCGCCGCCAACCTGGCCCAAGCTGGACCGTGGTCAATCCCGACAGCACAGCACGCCACCCTTGCGGGCGCTGCTGATTGGGTTGCCGTCGTAGCTGCACGATGTGTTCGGGCATCCCACCTTGGTCACGATGCCGCCCTCGTGCAGGTGGCTCTCGCTGCCACCCTGACACAGCCAGGGGCCGTTCGGCGGTTCCGCCTCGTTGAAGCCGCAGCGATCGGGCTGCGTGCTGGCGAGCACGCGGGTGAGCGGGCCGCAGTTCTTGTCGGCCGAGAGCTGGGTGCCGAGGTTGCCGCAGCCGAACAGCTCGTTGTCGCCGGTGCTGGCGTCGTCGCAGACGCTGCCGTTGCTCGAGTGCTGCGCGACCGCGAAGAACAGCATCTTGTCGGGCGTGCCGGTGGGCACGGCGCCGCCGCAGCCGCCCTGAGCCTTGGCCGCGACCTCCGTCTTGCCGTTGCACACGTGCCAGCCCTCCATGCACAGGTCGGCGGCGCTGCAGCCGGTGCCCTCCGCGCTGGCGCCGTCGTCACCCGCGGCGCGCGCGCAAGCGGGTGCGAGGCCGGCGCGCGTCACACCCGCCACCGAGAAGGCGCCCTCGCAGCCCGCGATGGAGGGCCAGGTCGCTTGATCGAGGAAGCCTTCGCGGGCGCCGTCGGCGCAGCCCACCGTGGGGGGCGGCGGCGGCGGCGGATCGGCGACGTCGACGCACTCGCCGCCCTGGCACACGCGCGTGCCCCCGCAGGGCGTGCCGTCGACCGCGGTCACCACCGAGGGTGGCCCGGCGCCGACGCACCCCGCGATGGTCCGGCACAGCCCTGCCTCGAGCGTCAGGCTCGTCGTCGGCGCGCCGCAGGTCTGCGGATCGTTGGCAGGCCTGCAGACGGCGACGCTGGCGCAGCGCGCGGAGGTGACGGGCGCGTAGTCGTCGAAGAAGCACTGCGAGCTGCCGGCGGCTGTGTTGTCGCCCTCGAGGCGGAAGGCGTCGAGGCCGTCGCAGGAGATGACGCCGCAGTCGTCGTCGTCGGCCACGGCCACGATGGCACCGGCGGGCTCGGTGCAGGTGCCGCACAGCACGTCGCGCTCCGGGTCGGGCGCGCCGGTCTGGTCCAGGCAGACGCCGGGGGTGTCGTCCGGTGGAGGCTCAACCACCACCTCTCCGGTCGCGAAATCGATGACCACGTGGGTCAGATCGTGCGCGACCACGGCTACCGGGTAGACAGTGAGCTGGTCGAGCAGCGTGCGATCGAGCGCCAGCGTCTGACAGCGCACGCTCGCGAGCCCGACACCGACGGCTTCGAAGCGGTGGATGGTCGCGGGCAGCTCCGCCGCGGGCTCGGAGGTGAGCGGCGCGCGTCCCTCGGGCGACAGCACCAGGCTGACGATCTTGGTCTCGGCGCGCACGTTGCGCACCTCGACCTCGACGCTGCCCTCGACGGGCGCGATCAGCTCGTCGGCACAGCCGCAGAACGTCGCAAGCAGCAGCGCGCCGAGCGCCGCTCGGGAGACGCGGCGAAGCGGCGTGGTGAGCGGTGCGAGGCGGTGTCGGGTGTCGCGCATGCACGACGGCTACGCTCACCGCTCGTCGACGTCAAAGCTGGATTGCGCGCGGCGAAAATCGCCGCAGCGGCGGTGCGAATCGCGCCACGGTGCCAGCCCCCTTCGCGGGACCGCGGACGCGACTGCAGGGCTGGGCTCGAGCCACCTGCGGCGCCGCTGGCACCGCCCCGTGAGCACTGTGATGGCCCGCAACGCCGCGGCCGGTGTCTCAATCGGGCGCTCGGTCGCAAGGCCGGCTAGCCTGGGTGCGCATGCTGTTTGCAGGCCGGTACGAGGTGATCGGCGAGCTTGGCTCCGGCGGGATGGGCCAGCTCTTGCTCGCGCGCGCGCCGCGCGGCGCCCGCGTCGTCATCAAGACCGCCCACGCCAGGGAAGACGACGAGCGCCTGCGCGACGAGGCCAGGGTGGGCATGCGCTTGATCCACCCGAACATCGTCGAGACGCTCGACCTGATCGAGCACGCGGGTCGACCCGCGCTCGTGACCGCCTACGTGCCCGGGGCCTCGCTGTTCGATCTGCGCCGCCGTGGCGCGCTGCCGCCCGCTGTGGTGTGCCGCATCGGCCGCCAGATCGCCGAGGCGCTCGATGCCTTGCACGAGGCCGTCGATGAGAACGGCCGCCCGCTCCAGATGCTTCACCGCGACGTCACCCCCGGCAACGTGCTGCTCGGCTACGACGGCGCTGCGCGCCTGATCGACCTCGGCATCGCGCGCTCGCTCGAGTCGCGCGCCGAGCGTACCGAGTCGGGCGCGGTGCGCGGCACGCTGCGCTACCTGGCGCCCGAGCTGTTCGCCAGCGGTCCGCACTCGGTGCGCAGCGACCTGTGGTCGCTCGGCGTCGTGCTGTTCGAGGCGCTGCTCGGCCGCGAGGCGACGCGCGGCCCGATGGCGGCGGCCGTCGGCAAGATCGTGTCGGGCAAGATCATGGAGATCGAGCCGAGCGAGCGCGCCGAACCGGCGGTGGTGCGCGGCGTCGCTCAGCTGTTGCGCATGGACCCGCTGGCGCGCCCCGCGCGCGCGCGTGACGCGGCCGCGCTGTTCGCCATGCTCGAAAAGCAGCTCGCCGCCGGGCGCGACGTCGCCGACGAGGGGCGGCGAGCGGTGATCGCCGCCATCGGCCCCGAACCCGATCAACGCCGCGAGACCTCGCAAGAGGCGGTGATGCGCGCCAAGGAGATGTTCTTTGCGGAGGCGCGCTTGCAGACCACCGGGGTCGCCGAGGTCGCCGCCGTCGTCGACGGCGGGCGCACCGCCCCCGAGCGGCCGGCGTCTGCGCTCTTGCTCGAGGACGAGCTGGTCGAGCCCGCGGCCACCATCCCCGAGAGTGTGCAGCCGGGCGGCATGCCGTCGACCGAGCGCCTGCCACGCACGTTGACGCCGAACGACGCGCTGCGTGCGTATGCGCGTCGCTTGCAAGATCTCGAGAGCCGCGGCGGACCCAAGGGTCCGCGCGCCAGCCGGCACTGACTCGTCCTCGGTAGCGTCAGCGGGGTGGTAGCGCCGCGAGCGCGCGCTCGGTCGCGCGCAACAGCGGCTCGGCCGAGACCGGCCCGCCCGCCGCCTGCGTCATCCAGAGATCGGGCGCGATGTTGCCGATGGTGGCCATGCGCTCGACCTCGTCGCCGAAACGCTTGCCCTGCTTGGCGGCGCGCTCGAGCTGCTCCTCGATCTGCAGCGCGATCAGGTGCCCGAGCGGGTAGTCCGTGAGGTAGAGCGGGTACTCGACCATGTGCGAGTAGATGCCGAGCAGCGGCGACGGCGCCTTGCCGAGCACCGGTTGGTAGTGGCGCGCCCAGATGTCGCTGGCGATGGCGACGGTGGCGTCGCGCAGTTGCTCCGGCGTCGCCGTGGGGTGGTCGTACAGCCAGTGCCACACCGCCACATCGACCAGCGCCACGCCCGCGATCTCCCACGTGGCCCAGAAGTCGGCCAGCGTCGCCTCGCGCCGGGCGGCGGCGGCGTCCTTGGGCTTCTCGCCGAGCAGCTCGAGGTCGCGCGCTTGGAAGACGAAGGCGAGCGCCTCGGTGAAGGCGCTGTTGGGCACGCCCGCGAGCAGCGTGTGGTCGACGCCGTAGAGGGAGAACACCTGCTCGACGTTGTGGCCCATCTCGTGGACCGCGATGTTGTAACCCTTGTAGTTCATGCCGCCCGGCTCGACGCGCGTGCGCAGACGGGGGAAGTCGCCGCGGCGCGCCGCCTGCATGGCGTGACCGGCGCCGCGCGAGGGGTCGACCAGGATGTGCTCGGCCAGGAAGCGCGCCTTGTCCTTGGTGAAGCCGAGCCCGACCAGCAGGCGCGGCATGTCGTGCCGATAGGCGTCGGCCGTCGGGTACTTCTTGCGGGTGCGCTCGTCGAGGCTCGCCTCGGGGATGGCCGAGCGCGCCTTGAAGCCGTCGTACCAGAGGTCCTGCGGCTCGAGCGGGCGCCCCAAGCGGCGCTCGACCTCGGCGGCTACCTGGGCGACGAGCGGCGACTCCAGCACATCGTGGAACAGCCGAGCGACGCGCGCCTCGGGCAGCTCACGGCCGAGCTCGAAGGAACGCTGGATCGCGTTCGGCATGGTGGGCGAGTACGGGTCTTGTGCGCGCGCCGCCTGGAACTGCGCCAGCAGGTGGGCGTAGCGCGTGCTCGGCTCCGGCCCCTCGTCGAGCGCGACCACCGACGGCGCCGGTGCGTCCTGCTCGACGGTGTCGGGCGGCGCCGCCTTCACCCGGTTGCTGAACGGGTCGTAGTCGACGCGCGGGTTGTTGATGACGACGAGCGGGATGGTCTGGGTGACGATGCGCTCCATCAGCCGCACGATGACGCGCTGGCGATTGCTGCCGTCGGCGCCCGCCGCGTACTGGGCCTTCAGCTCGTCGCGCAGGTTCCAGTGCGAGATCAGCCGCTTGCCCGACGGGAACACGCGCTGGCCGCGCTCGTCGAGCACGTGGTGCATCCACAGGTTGTAGTCGGCGATGTACTGGTCGGCCTTGGCCTGCACCTCGGCGGCGCGGCGCAGCACGTCGGCCGGCACGCGGCGTGCGAAGCGCCCCGTCAGCCGCGCCTGCGCCCACTGCAGCCGCGACCACTTGGTGCCGACGGCGAGGCGCTGATCGAGCGTCGACAGCGGGAAGTTGAGCAGCGCCACGAACGCGATCTTGGACGTGAACAGGTCGTCGAGCAGGTGCGCGCTCGCCTCGAAGCCGGCGAAGAGCTGATCGACGGGCAGTTGCGGGCCGACGTCGACCTCGCTGGCGCGGCGCAGCTCGCGGCCGATCTCGAGGAAGTGTCCGTCGGTCTGCTCGAGCGCGGTCTCGAAGCGCGCGAACAGCCGATCGCGCGCGGCCGCGTCGGCGGTGAAGTGCTCGAGGCAGAAGGCCGCCAGATCGCCGTCGCTGGCCCGCCACAACGATGCCACCTGTGCCACGCCCTGCTCGATGCGCGCCTTGTGCGTCGCGCCGTGCTTGGCGACCAGTTGCCGCACGGCGTCGTCGACGAGACGCGGTGGCAGGGGCGTGGCCGCCGGCGCGACCAGGGCGGGCTTGTCCATGCAGCTCTCCGATGGGGCGGGTGACGACGAGGCGGCGGCGATGAGCAGGGTCGATACGAGCATCGGCGGACCCTACGGAAGCCCGATGGACACGTCCATCGCCGGCCGGGCAGAATGGTGGTGGTGCGGCGCGGTTTCCTCATGGTGTGCGCAGTGGTTGCGGTGGCGGCGCTCGCGTCCGCCGCGCGCGAGGCCACGCGCGCGCCGGTCGCCGCCGCCATGCCCTGGCGCGACCCGGGCAAGCTGCGCCCCATCGCCGTGCCGCCGCCGCGCCTGGGCGCGCCCAGCTACGACGCCGAGCGCGGCGTCTACACGGCCTCCTACGGCCGCGGCATGGCGACGCTGACGCTCGATCACGCGCTGCAGCGCCCCATTGAGGCCGCGGTGGAGAACGGCCGCACCCAGTGGGGCGCGGTGGTCATGCTCGACGTCGAAGATGGCCGCGTGCTCGCGTTGGTCGACGAGAGCACCCGCGAACCGGACCTCGCGCTCGCGGACGGCGGCGGCGCGGCGCTCCGGCCGCTCGCCAAGGCCGCGAGCATCTTCAAGATCGTCACCGCGTCCGCGCTGCTGCGCGACGGCGTCTCGTTGCAAGAGCAGGCGTGCGGCACCGGCGGCAAGACCCGGCTCAAGCCAAAGAACCTGGTCGACGACGGGCGCGGCCGGTGCGTGCGCTTCGAGGACGCGCTGCCGCTGTCGCAGAACGTCGCCATGGCCAAGCTGGCGTCGCGCCATTTGGTGCCGGGGCAGTTGCGCCTCGAGGCCGCGCTGTTCGGCTTCGACATGCCTCTGCCGTTCGCCTACGCGACGGCGGCCTCGCCCGCGCCCATCGACGACGAGCCATTTGCTTTCGCTACCACGGCGGCGGGCTTCGGCGACGTGCGCCTGTCGGCGCTGCACGCAGCACAGCTCGCCGCCACGGTCGGGACCGGGGGCCTGGTGCTCTCGCCGTCGATCATCGCCACGGTCCAGGGCGAGGTTCCGCCACCGCCGCCTGCCGCCCCGCGGCGCGTGCTCGACGAGCAGCAGGCCGGTGTGCTGCAGGCGATGATGGCGGCCACCGTCGAGCGCGGCACGGCGGCGCGCGCGTTCTCGCGCAGCGAGCGCGGCTTCCGCGCCTTCGACGCCGTGCCGGTAGCCGGCAAGACCGGGTCGCTCACCGATCGCGAGGTCGACCTCGACTACACCTGGTTCGTCGGTACCGCGCCGGCGCACCACCCGAAGGTCGCCATCGCCGTCGTCATCGTGAACGACGAGTGGCTCTGGCACGTGCGCGCGCTCGACATCGCCAAGCTCGCGCTACGCGCGACGTTCGCAGCCCATCCCGAGTGGGCGCGCGCCGACGAGCCGGTGGCGCGTCGCTGACGCGCCGCTACAGCACGCGCAGGAACGCGCTGCCCTTCCGGTAGGGGACGACGTCGGCGATCTCGAGCGCCGCGCCAGCCATGGCCGCGCGCAGGGCAGGGAGGTCCGCGGTCGAGAGCGCATCCTGGTCGACCTCCAGCTCGGCGCGACCCGCGCGCACGCGGCAGCGCACCGCCGCCGTCTGACCAAGGAGGTGACGCGCGCGCCGCTCGACGTCGTCGACAGCTCGCAAGAGCGCCGCGTCGATGGCAATGCCGGTCTCGACGCGCGACGCCAGGCACGGCTGCGCGGCCAGCTCGGCGAGCGCGCCCAGGCCGAGCGCACGCGCCAGCGCGCGCACCTCCGCCTTGCCGAGCCCCGCCTCGACGTAGGGGTGGCGCACGGCGCGCTCCTCGGCCGCGCGCAGCCCGGGGCGAAAGTCGCCGAGGTCCTCGACGTTGGTGCCCGACACCACCACCGCGCCGCGCGCGTGCGGCGCGGCGGCGATGCCGTCGTAGAGCCGCGACTTGCAGGTGTAGCAGCGGTCGAGCGGGTTGCTCGCGTAGCGCGCGTCGGACAGCTCGCCCACGTCGAGCAGCACCAGCTCGACACCGAGCGACGCGGCCAGGGCGCGCGTGCGCTCGGTCGCTTCCGGCGGCACCGCGGCGCTCGCCGCGTGGAACGCGCGCACCGCACGCTGCGGACCGCGGTGATGCGCCGCGAAGGCCAAGAGCGTCAGGCTGTCGACGCCGCCGGACACTGCGACTGCTAGCGCCGGCAGCGGCTCGAGCACGGCACGCAGACGGTCGGTCGAACGCGCCGCGCTCACTCGTGCTCCACCGCACGGCGTCGCCGCGCGCGCGCACCGGCGGTGCGCAGATCGGCGAGGTCGTCGCTCTCGGCCTTGACCGAGACGCTGCCGTCGGGGCGGAGCGCGCGCTTGGCGCGCACGCCGTCGCGCAGGATCTGCTCGCGCTCCAGCACCAGCCGCTCCGCCGATGCCAAGCGCACGCCGAGCGTGGTGGTCTCGCTCAGCACCGCGCGCGCGACGGCCTGCTCGGCGCCCACGCGCACCAGGAGCTGCACGGCGACGGCGAGCCGACCTTTCTTGCCGATGGCGGAGCTCTGGCTGACGTCGAGCACGCCCTCGTGAGCGCGCAGGTGGTCGAGCGCGACGGCCAGATCCTCGGGCGTCTGGTCGTCGATCTCGCAGGTGAGCACCACGACGCGCTCGCGTAGCGCGCCGCCCTCGAGCGTCGGCGCGTCGCCTACCGTCAACTCGAGGACGCGCAGCACGTTCGGCAGGCCAGGGAAGCGCCTGCTGCCCCAGCCGATGCCGGCAGCGCCGAGCACGCCGGGCGGCGCCGTCGGACGCGGCGCCAGGTGCTTGAGGATGGCGCAGCCGGTCGGCGTCACGCGCTCGCCCTTGCGGCCGTCGTCGAAGGTGGCGAAGCCGCGCAACAGGTGGGCGGCCGCGGGTGCGGGGATGGGCAAGAGCCCGTGCGCAGCCTCGATGCGACCGGATCCGAGCGGCACGGGCGAGGTCGAGGTCGACGCGACGCCGGCGTGGTGCACCAGCCACGCCGCCGTCACCACGTCGGCGATGGCGTCCTGTGCGCCCACCTCGTGCAGCTCCACGTCGTCGACGCGCTCGATGCCGTGCACCGCAGCCTCGGCGCCCGCGAGCAGCGCGAAGATGTCGAGCGCGCGCTCCCTGACGCCCTGCTCGAGGGTGCTCGCGGCGATGCGCGCGCGTACGTCGCGGTAGGGCACGTGGGCGTGCGCGCCGGCGCTCGGCTGCAGCACCAGGTTCGATGGCGGCACCGCGCGGCCTCGTTCGCGCGGATCGTCGACCAGGAAACGCGTGCCCGCGAGCGTCTCGTCGGTGACGCGCTGCCAGCGCACCGTCACGTCGTCGCACAGGCCTGCCGAGCGCAGCGCCGGCACCAGGCCTTCGCCGAGCTCGGGCCACGCATCGAGCACGGCGCCGGCGAACATGTCGCCGGCGATGCCGCCGACCGGGTCGAGGTGGAGGTGACGCGCCACGCCCTTCGTCTGATGGACCTCGGCGCGTCGGTCAACGACGTCGACGGCCGCCGCAGTGGAACAGGCGTTCAGCGCCGGCTCGG
This sequence comes from Deltaproteobacteria bacterium, assembly GCA_016177705.1. Classification (GTDB taxonomy): domain Bacteria; phylum Myxococcota; class UBA727; order UBA727; family VGSZ01; genus JACOUT01. The sequence goes on along the minus strand of JACOUT010000002.1, from coordinate 298,693 downwards.
CGGGGCCGCCCCCCGTCGACAGGGTCTTCCCAACGCGCGCGCGGCCGATACAAGGGCGGCGTGTCCGTCGACCAGCAAACCCTGACGAGAGAAGTCGAACGTCGGCGCACGTTCGCCATCATCTCGCACCCCGACGCGGGCAAGACCACGCTGACCGAGAAGCTGTTGTTGTACGGCGGCGCCATCCACCTCGCCGGCAGCGTCAAGGCGCGGCGCGCGTCGCGCCACGCCACCTCCGACTGGATGGCCATCGAGAAGGAGCGCGGCATCTCGGTTGCGACGAGCGTGATGCAGTTCGAGCACGACGGCTGCCGCTTCAACTTGCTCGACACCCCAGGCCACAACGACTTCTCCGAGGACACCTACCGCACGCTGGCCGCCGCCGACTGCGCGGTCATGCTGATCGACGTCGCCAAGGGGGTCGAGCCGCAGACCATCAAGCTGTTCAAGGTGTGCCGTTTCCGCGGCATCCCCATCGTCACCTTCGTCAACAAGATGGATCGCGAGGGCAAGGCGCCGCTCGAGTTGCTCGACGAGGTCGAGCAGGTGCTCGGCATCCCGTGCGCGCCGCTCACCTGGCCGGTCGGCATGGGCAAGAGCTTCCAGGGCGTCTACCAGCGGGAGAGCAAGCGCTTCCTGCGCTTCGAGCGCGAGGAGCGCGGCAAGCGCGCCGCCATGGAGGTGGTCTCACTCGATGAGCCGGCGCTCGAGGAGGCCATCGGCACCGGCTCGCTCAAGCACCTGAAGGACGAGATCGCGCTGCTCGACGACGCGGGCAACCGGTTCACCGAAGACGCCTTCCTCAAGGGCGAGGTGACACCGGTGTTCTTCGGCTCGGCGATGAACAACTTCGGCGTCGAGCCGTTCCTCGATCGCTTCGTCTCGCTGTGTCCGCCGCCGCACGCCCGCAAGGTCGACGGCGCCGAGCTCGACCCGCGCTCTCCCACCTTCTCCGGTTTCGTCTTCAAGATCCAGGCGAACATGGACCCGCGCCACCGCGACCGCATCGCCTTCCTGCGCATCTGCTCGGGCCGCTTCGAGAAGGGCATGGAGGTAAAGCAGTTGCGCACCGGCAAGAAGCTCTCGCTCGATCGGCCGATGATGTTCCTGGCGCAGGAGCGCACCACGGTAGAGGAGGCCTGGTCGGGCGACATCCTCGGCCTGTGGGATCCCGGCAACCTGCGCATCGGCGACACGCTGGCCGAGAAGGACATGCCCTCCTTCGAGGGCATCCCGAGCTTCTCGCCCGAGCACTTCGTGCGCGTGCGCCTGGGTGATCCGCTCAAGCGCAAGCAGCTCCAGAAGGGGCTTTCGCAGCTCGCCGACGAAGGCGCGGTGCAGTTGCTCAAGGAGCGCGACGAGCTGTTCGTCGATCCGGTGCTTGGCGCCGTCGGTTGGCTGCAGGTCGAGGTGGTGCAGCACCGGCTCAAGGCCGAGTACGGCGTCGAGGCCAAGCTCGACAGGCTCCCCTACACGCAGGCGCGCTGGGTGTTTGCTACGGACGGCTCGCCGGTGGATGTGGCGGCGCTGACCAAGGCCGCCAGCATCGAGTGTTTTCTGGACGTGGAGGGCCGACCTCTGTTCTTGTTCGAGAATGACTGGATGCGGCGGCGGTTCGAGGAGAAGCACCCCGACCTCCTCTTCGTCGCTGCCGTGCAACCGGGGCGGGCAAAGGCCTGAGGCCGAGGGCAGGGTATGAGCAGGTTGGTCGTCGTCGTCGTTGGCTTCGTGACCCTGGCGTGCGGTTGCGCCAAGCCGGGCGCCGTCGTGTTCGAGCCGGCCTCGCCGGTCAAGCTCGAGGACGCGAAGGGCGCGCCGGCGCCCAAGATCGTCGTGCACGACGAAGACGGCAAGCCGATGGAGCAGGAGCCTGCACCCAAGGTGACCTTCGTGCCCGACGGCGTGGTCAAGCTCGAGGCCGGAACGCTGACCCCGCTCCGGAACGGCAAGACCTCGCTGCTCGCCTCGATCGAGGACGGCCCCAGCGCCAAGCTCGCCATCGAGGTCTTCGTGGTCGACTCGATCAGCCTGACCTGCCCGGAGCCGTGCACCGCCAAGGTCGGCGGCACGGTCAAACCCATCGCCGCCGCCACCGGGCTCGGCTTGCCGTTGGTAGGTGCCTTCGAGTGGACCTCGTCGACCACGGCCGTCGCCGAGGTGGACGCCGCCACCGGCGTGGTCACCGGCAAGGCCGCCGGCGCGACGATGGTGACAGCCAAGATGGGCGGCAAGAGCGCCACCATCGAGGTCACCGTCGCCCCCAACGTCGACGAGTTGCGCCTGTACTGCCCTTGGCCGCCGTTCGTCGCCGTGCGCAAGGTTGGTCAGCCGCCGCCAACGGAGCCGCCGGTCTCGTGTGAGACCATCGTCGGCGAGACCATCGGCCTTCGCGCCGAGACCATCGGCGCGGGCAAGCCCCAGACCGCCGAGGTGCAGTGGACCGCGTCGAGCGGCGCCGTCACGGTCGGCAAGGGCGAGGTGACCGCGCGAACCGTCGGTGGCGCCGCGGTCGAAGCCAAGGTTGGCGAGCTGGCGGTCGAGGTGCCGGTCTCCGTCTACGACGCGAAGCGCAAGAAGCGTCCGGGCGCCGTCGAGTGCGCCGAGCCGGCGACCTTCTCGTCGGCTGCGTCCGTCCCGCTGCCGCTCAAGGACGACACCGGCGCGCCGGTGCCGCCGCGCGCGTTTCTGTGCGCCAACGCGGCGGCGGCGAGCTGCGTCAAGTCCGGCGTCGCCGACATCGTCAAGGCGACGAGCCTGCTCGCCCCCGACCTCGGCGTGTCGCTGCTCGAGCACGCCCTGGCAGAGCGCGGCCGTCGTTGCTGCTGCCGCACCGGGCAGTGAGCAACCGGCAGGTCACGAGCCGGTCGCCGGCGCGGGGATCAGCGTGCCTCGCTCGTCGAGGATGAAGGCTGCGACGTCGGTCCAGAGCGCGACGAATTGCGGCCGCGTGAAACCGGTGCCGGTGTTCAGCCAGTCGACGTGCGGCGGGTCGTGATGCGCCTCGTCGAAGTGGCCGATGACGTCGTGGTGGTCGGCCTGGACCGCGCGCAGCAGCGGACCATGCAACTGCGACAGCGTCGGCACGATGCCGTCGTTGTCCTCGCGCGTCGGCAGGTCGCCGAGCATGGCGATCAGGCGATCGGCGTCGCGCGCGAGCTCCGGCGGCGGTGGGATTGAGGCGGGCGTGCGCGCGGCCAGGCGGTACATCGCGTGGTAGAGCGTGTGGCTCGCCTGCGCGTACGGAGAAAGCCCCGCCTCGATCGTGCTGGCCACCGAGGGGCGGCGCGCCTCGGTCAGCACGCAGGAGTAGCGCACGCCCGGGCGATCGAACGTACCGGCGTCGAAGTGGACCGCCAGCTCGGGGGTCAGCTCGTCGAGCAGTGCCTGATCGGCGGCGACGTCCGTGAAGAGCTGATGGAGCGCCAGGCGCCGGTCGGCGTCGAGATCCGCGAGCAGACTCTCCTGGAGCTGATCAACCAGGTCGGGCTTGGAGCCGACCGCGCTGTCGAACGCCGCGAGCACGGCGGCCAAGCCCCCGACGATAGCTACCGGCAGGGGCCCCATTTTGAGCGTGCGGATGGTCATGAGCGCGACCAGCTTGAGGATCTCCTTGCCGAAGGCCGTGCGAAACGCGGCGGCGAGCGGCGTGCCGCGGTGCGCGCCCGCGATCGAGACCACGCTCTTGACGCGCGACAACAGCGCCCGATCGTCTTCGTGCTCGCGGTGCGGATCGAGCAGCAAGCGCGCGTCCAACGCCCCGGTGCTGTGGCCGACCAGATGCAGGTCGCCGGAGTCGCCGGCGGTTTCGCGCAGGATCTCGAGCAGGCGCTGCGCGCGCCGCGCGATGGCGCCGGTCGGCATGGTGTCGACGCGCTGCACGACCACGTCGGCGCCGAAGCGCCGGAACGCTTCGTCGAGCACCTCCTTGACGAAGTGGAAGTAGCGCAGCTCGCCGAGCGCGGCGAAGCCGAAGAAGCCCGGCACCAGGTAGACGCGACGGGTCATCCGCTCAGCGTTTCTTGGACGCGTGATCCTCGCAGGCCATGACGAAGGTCTCGCCGATCGACTTCAGCTCGTCCCACTCGTGCCGGATGCTCTCGATCTCCTCGGGTGTCAGGCGCGAGTCGTCCCAGGCGGACGAAACCGCCTGCAAGACATCGGCGAATTCCTTGAGGATGCGCTGCGTCTCCTTGAAGACGTCGACCTTGTCGATCGTGCGGGCCGGGTTCTTGACGAACACGCCGCCCCGTTGCCGCGCGAGCCAGATGACCGCGCGATCGTCGTCGGTAACGCGGGACAGCTCCGCCACGCGGTCGAGCGGGTTGGCGGCGCCGCTCTCGCCCTCCGGCTCGCTCCATTTGTAGAGCAGGGAGAGCGAGACGCCGAGCTCGGCCGCGACGTGCTTGGCGCCGAGGCGATCGAACATCTCCTTGATGACATCGTGGGACTTCACGGCGCCCTCCCTGCGCCACGATAGCACGCGTCCTTCTCGGGATTGCGCTGGCCATCAGGATCGAGCGTGGCCCATACTGCGCCGCCGATGTCGAGCGCCCCTGAGAAGCCGTCGATCCGCGAGGCGCTGTTCAACCGGCGCATGATCATCTGCATCTTCACCGGCTTCTCGTCGGGCATGCCGCTCTACCTGTTGTTCAACCTGCTGCCGGCGTGGCTGCGCACCGAGGGCATCGGTCTCAAGGAGATCGGGCTGTTCGCGCTCATCCAGTTTCCCTACACGTGGAAATTCCTGTGGGCGCCGGTGCTCGACCGCTTCGCGGTGCCGGTGCTCGGCCGCCGCCGTGGCTGGATGCTGATCACGCAGCTCGGCCTGCTCGCCGTCATCGCCGGGCTCGGCCTGGTGTCGCCCAAGGACGCGCTCGAGGCCGTGGTGGTGCTCAGTGTCGCGCTCGCGCTCCTGAGCGCCACGCAGGACATCGTGCTCGACGCCTACCGACGCGAGCTCTTGCCCGATCAGGAGCTCGGCCTCGGCAACGCCTTCCACGTCAACGCCTACAAGGTCTCGACGCTGGTGCCCGGCTCCCTCTCGCTCATCCTCGCCGACCACCTGCCGTGGTCGATGGTGTTCTTCATCACCGCGCTGTTCATGCTGCCCGGTGTTGCGCTCACCTTGCTGGTGCGCGAGCTGGCGACGTCGAGCACGGCACCGAAGACGTTGCGGGCCGCCGTTGTCGAGCCGTTCCGCGAGTTCTTCGGTAGGAAGGGCATCAAGGAGGCGCTGGTCGTCCTTGCGTTCGTGCTCTTGTACAAGCTCGGCGACTCGATGTGCACGGCGCTGGCGACGCCGTTCTACCTCGACATGGGCTACTCGAAGACCGACATCGGCGTGGTCGCCAAGAACGCCGGCCTGTGGGCCAACGTCGCTGGCGGCTTCGTCGGTGGCCTGTGGATGGTCAAGCTCGGCATCAACCGCGCGCTCTGGGTCTTCGGCGTGGTGCAGGCCGTCGCCATCGGCGGTTTCGCCTGGCTCGCGTGGGCCGGCCCGCAGGCGGCCATCGGGGCCGACGACCTCGCGCGCCTCGGCTTCGTCATCGCGCTCGAGGCGCTCGGCGTCGGGCTCGGCACAGCCGCCTTCGTCGCCTTCATCGCCAAGGCCACCAATCCACTCTACACGGCGACGCAATTCGCGCTGCTGACCAGCTTGATGGCAGTGCCGCGCACCTTCATCAGCGCCTCGACCGGCTACCTGGTCGAGGCGCTCGGTTGGTTCAACTTCTTCGTGGCGTGCGCGGTGCTCGCCGTGCCCGGCATGTTGCTGCTGTTCAAGGTCGCGCCGTGGCGCGAGCGGCCGACGCCGGCGAGCTGACGCGTCGTCGGCGTCGCCACAGCGCGAGCGCGAGCAGCGCTGTCATCGGCGTCGTCGCACCGGTCCCCGAGCAGCCGAGGCAGGAGGGTGCCGGCGGGTTGATGCCGTCGGGAGGGGGCGGTCCTTCAAGCTCCGCCAGACAGGCATCGACCTCGGCGGCATCGCCGATGCACAGGCCGGGGCGCGCCGCACCGCCCGCGCGGCTCGAATTGACGAGCTGCACCCACACCTCGTCGGCTTCACCGACGTCGATGCCGCCGCGCGTGCCATCGACCGCGACCGCGTCGAGCACGCCACCGCCGATAGCGAACAGCGCGAGCCGCACGTCGGTCGCGTCGCCGGCGAGGGCGGCTTCGATGCGGGTGCGGCCGGCGGCGTCGGCGCGCAGCGCTTGGAAGCCGGCGTCGAACACCAGGAACGAGTCGTCGGTCAGCGGCAGCTCGATCGGCGTGGTGATGACATCGTCGAGCTGCGAGCCCGCGGCGAAGGAGACGCTCGGGTCGGCGCGCTCGTCGGTGTAGATGGTCCAGGCGGCGAACTCGCCGAGCAGGTCGGCGAAGGGTACGCCTGCCACCGTGTCGACCAGGTCGAACCAGTAGGGGTCGTCGATGCCGCCCGCGCCGTCGACGCTCGCTTCCCAGACGCGTCGCACTGCGTCCTCGCCGAAGCGCTCAGTGAGGAACTGCCAGAAGAGGACGCTGCCATAGGTGCGGCCGCTCACCACCGCGCCGCCGGTGGCGTCGAGCGGCAGGTTGGTCTCGTCGAGGAAATAGCCGGAGTAGCCCTCGTAGTCGCCGAGCGAGTCGTCGAACTGCTCGCTGGCCCACACCGCGGTGCCCTCGCCGATCACCTGGCCCTGACCGTCGTCGTAGGCGGCTTGCACGGCGTGGAACAGCTCGTGGCTCGCCAGCAGCCGGTTGGCGTAGCTCGCCGACGGGTAGCCGTAGCCGGCGAAGTCGTTCTCCTGCACCATGTAGCCCCAGCAGGTGCCGCCGCCGCACCCCTCGGTGGTGAAGGCGCCGTCGGCCGAAAGCCCGAAGTCGACCAGGTAGACGTCGAAGCGCGCATCGTCGTTTGCCGGGTCGGCGCCGTTGTCGGGCACGGGCGCACGGAAGCCGAGGCCGAGGTAGCGGTCGAGCACGCTCTCGTAGATGTCACCGAGGCCCTCGACGTAGTCGGGCACGCCGCTGGTGTCGCTGTCGGCGGCGGGTACTGCGTGGTCGCCAGCGCGCGCGTAGTGAAGGCGAAAGCGCGCGGTGTCGAAGATCTCGACCGTGTCCCCGGCGTCGAAGGTGAACAGCTCGCCCGGCCCCGGATCGTCGGGGCGCGCGGTCGCCGATCCCGCGGCAATCGTGATCGAAACCGACAGGAGCAGCGCGCGCACGGTCGTCACCCCGCTCTTCAATCGAGGAAGGCCCACCAGAAGTGAAGGTGGCCGGATTCCTCACCGTCGAAGTCACCGAACGCGCCCTCCTCACAGGCCTGCTGGGCCTCGGGCGGGTCGTAGTACTGCGTCACCACCAGCTTGACGTGACGCCCGCTCGATAGCTCGAGCAGGTAGGTGTTGCCGGTCATGCCGAGGCAGTTTTCGGGCGTGTAGTCCCAGAAGTTCTGCATGGTCACGCCGGGTGCCGTCGGCAGGCCGGAGCCGTCGGGGATCAGCTCGCAGCTATCGGTCATGAAGTCGTCCATCTGGAAGTCGGCGCCCTCCGGCACCTCGTCGAGGTCGTCGAAGGGCGTGCTCAAGCCGGCGTTGGCGGCGCTGACGCACGAGGGGCCGCCGTCGCCGCCGTTCAGGCGAATCACGAAGCGGCGAAAGCCGATGTCCCAGTCCATCGAGCCGAAGGAGTCGTCGTCGTTCACCTCGACCTTCTCGAGGCCGTCGTCGGTGAAGTGGCCGTAGACGTAGGCGCCGTTGCCGCCGAAGCCGCCCGCCGTGGCGTCGACGTGCGTGTCGAAGCCGCCGGCGTCGCGCGCGGCGTTCTCGATGACGCCGGCGCCCACCTGGGTCGGGTTGACGTCGATGGACGCGAGCGTCTGGTCGCGGCAGGGCGGTTCGGTCGGCTCGGTGCAGACGGGCTCGACCTCGGGCGGTGGCTCCGTCGTCGGCGGGCAGGCGAGGGCGCAGGGGAGCAGGGCGGCGACGGCGATCAAGCGAGCATGCATGCGTTTCTCGTTCATGTTTGGTCAGATCACAGTGGGGTCAGTTCACGGTGAGGACACGGGGGGCGTGTCGACGTCGAAGCCGAGCTGGCTCGCGTTGATGACGCAGGTGCCGGGCGACAACAGCAGGCGCACGGCGCCGTCGGGCAGGCGCTCGATCGCGAGATCGAAGCGGGAGCTCTTCGGGCGAAGGAAGGGATAGACCGCGTCCGCCACGTCGTCGGCGGGCGACAGCAGCGTCGGCTCCTTGAAGGTGAGCCAGGCGACCGAGCCGGGCGCCGGCATGGGCACGTCGACCTCGGTCGGCTCGGGGATGTCCCGCGGCATCGACATGTCGTCGAACAGCACCTGGAAGGTGGCGGAGGAGATGCGCAGCCCCGCGTCCGGATCGCCGTCGGTGACCGGCCGGACGGTGAAGCGCACCACGTCCATGCGCGTGGCCAGCAGGAAGTAGACGTCGTCACGGCCGATGAAGCCGTCATCGACGAAGCGGCGGCCGAGCGCCATGCCGACCTCCGGCAGGTCGGGGGCGAGCTCGGCAAAAGCCCAGTCGGTCGTCTCCCAGCTTTCGGCCGGCGAATCGGCGAGCTCGGCGAGCGTGGTCGGGTCGGGCAGGCCGTCGAGCGCGGTGACGTCGTCGAGGCGCGCCAGCCGAACATCGCCGAGATCGGCACGGCCGGCCCAGCCCCGCGCGAACACGCCGAGGTTCTGCGCCGAGAAGCCGGAGAGCGGCGACAGGTACTGGAATTCGGCAAGGCGAAGCTGCCAGGTGGCATCGGCGCAGGGCACCTCGGCCCGCGCGAACAGGTCGAGGCACAGGTCGTCGTCCTTCATGTTGCGCGGCGTCAGCCACTCCTCCTCGGCGGACCATGCGGCGCCATCCCACGTCGCCATGCCGAAGGTGAAGCGCCCGCTCTCGGCCGCGTCGGGCTCATAGACCGAGACGATGCGCAGCGCGGCGAAGCGCGCCGGGTCGGCCGAGGGGTCGCGCACGATCCACGCCTGCGGCCTTGGCGTGAGCGTGTGGCCGTCGGGGTTGTACTCGTACCACTTGCCCGAGATGGCCGGACGGTCCTGAATGCACACCTCGACCGCGAGCGGCGCCACCCGATCCTCGTCGAGCGGCGGCGGCGGCGGCGGTCCGACCGGCGGGCGGGGACAGGCGGCGGCGAACAGACCGACGGTCACGAGGGTGAGCGTAGGGCGCACGCGCCGAGTGTACCCGGGCCGACGCGCCGGTACAGTGGATTCAGAACAGTGGGATCAGGTCTGCTACGGTCGTGTCAGGTCGCGCCGTCGAGCGCGCGAGGGAGAGCGTCGATGGTGGTCGCCTTGGTCCTGGCTGCGTCGATGGTCGCCGCCGGGACGGTGTCGGTCGAGGGTGAGCGGCAGCGTGACGAGGTGGCGCAGTTCCTCGACGGCGGCCTGCTGCGTGTGGTCGAGCGGACGGGGCCGGGGCGCGGCGTGTTCGTCGACCCGGCCACCGGCCGGCGCGCGCCCGTCCGCTTCGGTGACGGTGTCATCGTGGCCTTGCCGAACGACGACGCCGCGCGCGCTCGTGCGCTCGCCGACCTGTCGATCCGGCCGACGCGTGAGCTGTCACGGCGCCTGCACCTTGCGTTGGTCGTGAGTTTGCTGCCGGACGAGGATGCGCTCGCGCTCGCCGCGCGCCTGGCTCCCGCCGTCGCGCGCGGCGTCATCGGCGAGGCCTACCCCGACCTCGCCTTTCTTCATTCGTTGACGTCCATCGACGTGCCGCCGAACGATCCGCGCTACGGCGACCAGTGGTACCTCGAGGACATCGACATCGAGGCGGCCTGGGCGGAATCGACCGGCTCTCCCGACGTCACCATCCAGATCTCGGACAACGGCTGCGACCTCACCCACCCCGACCTGATCGACAAGCTCGACTCCGGCTACGACTTCATCGACGGCGACGACGACCCGTCATGGTCCGCCGGCAACTCCGCGAACCACGGCACGGCCTGCGCGGGCCTGGCCGCCGCCAGCTCCGACAACGGCGTCGACATCGCCGGCGCATGCCCCGACTGCCGCCTGCGCTGCGCCAAGATGATCCCGGGGGCTGACGACCCGTCACCGCTGTCGGCGGACGTCGACTCCTTCGACTACGCGCTCGAGGTCGACGCCGACGTGGTGTCGAACTCGTGGGGCTTCGTCGATCCGATCCCGGTGCCGACGCCGCTCAAGAACGCCATCATCGAGGTGCAGCAGCGCGGCCGCGGCGGGCTCGGCGCCGTGGTGGTGTTCGCCGCGGGCAACGAGTCGCACGTCATCGCCGACGACGAGCTCCTAGCGGTCGAGGGCGTGCTGGGCGTCGGCGCCGTCAGCAACGTAGGCGAGCTGACGCAGTACACCAACGGCGGCGACAGCGTTGACCTGGTGGCGCCGACCGGCGCGGTGGCACCGGACATTCATGGCGCCGACGGCTCCGACCCTGGCGACGTCACCACCACCTTCAGCGGCACCTCGTCTGCCACACCAATCGTCGCCGGCATCGCCGGACTGATGATCGCAAGGAACCCGGAGCTCACGGCCGACGAGATCAACGAGGCGCTGATGGCGACGGCGAAGCAGTCGCTGATGGCGACGCCCGACGACGGCGGCCATGACCAGTACTTCGGCTTCGGCCTGGTGCAGCCCGCGGCAGCGATCTCGTACTACGACGACCCCGAGGTGCCGGTGCCGCCGCAGCAGCCGTGTGGTTCGTGCGCGCACGCGCCGCTCGATGCCGCCGGGCTCGTCGCCGCGCTGACCGCGCTCGGCAGCGTCACCGCTCGACGTCGCCGACGGCACGGCGCCACCGCGCTTCGGCCGTGACCACCACCATCGCGCTGCACAAGCCCTGGGGCATGCTGTCGCGCTTCACTTCGGACGGCAGCAGCAATCGCACGCTCGCCGAGCTGAGCCTGCCGAGAGGCGTCTATCCGGTCGGCCGCCTGGACGCCGACAGCGAGGGCCTCTTGATCCTGAGCGACGACAAACAGCTCGTCGACCGCCTGCTCGCGCCCGAGCGCGCCCACGCCAAGACCTACTGGGTGCAGGTCGAGCGCGTGCCGGATGACGACGCGCTGGCGCAGTTGCGCGCGGGGGTCGTGATCGCCGGCCGGCGCACGCTGCCGGCGACGGTGCGCCTCATCGACGAGCCGGCGCTGCCGACGCGCGACCCGCCCATCCGCTACCGCAGGAGCGTGCCCACCTGCTGGCTCGAGCTCGCCATCGTCGAGGGCAAGAACCGGCAGGTGCGCAAAATGACCGCAGCGGTCGGCCACGCCACGCTGCGCCTGGTGCGCGCGGCCATCGGCAAGCTCGAGCTGGGCGGGCTGCCGCGCGGCGCGTGGCGCGTGCTCGACGACGACGAGCGACGCCTGGTGGTGAGCCGATGAAGCGCGCGCTCTCGGGACTGCTGCCGCCGACCAGGAAGAGCGGCGAGCCGGCGCTGGCAGATACGCTGTTCGAGGCGCTAACGCGCGCATCCGCCGCCGACGTCGACGCGCTCACCCACGGCTTTCACGCCTGGCCGGCGCGCATGCACCGTTGCGTCGCGTCGGTGGTGCTCGACGGGCTGGCGGGCGCTCCTGTCGTCGATCCGTTCTGCGGCGGCGGTACCGTGTTGATCGAGGCGCGCGTGCGAGGTCGAGCCGCGATCGGCGTCGACCTGAACCCGCTCGCGTTGCGGGTGTCCGAGGTCAAGGTCGACGTCCGTGACGCGTCGTCACGCGCGGCGTTCTTGGCGCGCGCCAACGAGGTGGCGCAGTCCTCGCGCGAGCGCGTCAAGGCGCGCGTCAAAGTGCGGGCGCCGCTGTCGCGCGCGCAGGTCGCGCAGTGGCACCCGCACGTGCTGCTCGAGCTCGCCGGGCTGCGCGAGGAGATCGCTTTGGTGAAGGAGCGTCGCGATCGGCGCGCGCTCGAGGTGGTGCTCTCTTCCATCCTCACCAAGGTGAGTCGCGCGAGGAGCGACACCGACGAGCGCGGCCGAGAGAAGCGCATCGGCCGCTACCTGTCGACCGAGCTGTTCGCGAGGAAGGCCGCCGAGCTCGTCGAGCGCTGGGCTGCGCTCGAAGCAGCGGTCGCCAAACCGAAGTCCCCGGTGTCCCTCTACGAGCACGACGCGCTGGCGCTCCACGAGGTGGTCAAGCCTGGCAGCGCGGGGTTGGTGCTGACCTCCCCGCCGTACGGCGGCACCTACGACTACGCGAGCCACCATGCGGCGCGCATGCCGTGGCTCGGCCTCGACGACCGCGCGCTCCTCCGAGGCGAGCTGGGCGCTCGCCGTCGCGCGACCCCCGCGAGCTGGGACGCCGAGGTCCGCGCCATGCTCGCGGCAACTGCGCGCGCGCTCGCCGCCGACGGCTTGGTGGTGCTGCTGCTCGGCGACGCGCAGCTCGATCGCGTCCGTGTCGCGGCCGACGAACAGCTCGCGCGGCTGGCGCCGAGCGCCGGGCTGCGCGCGGTGGCGAGCGCCTCGGCGCCGCGCGACGATCGGCGCGGCGGCGCCGCGCGGGAGGAACACCTGATCGCGCTGGCTCGCCCCTGACCGATGCCGATGCGGCAGTGTGCTCAGGAGCCGACGACGGGAAACCCCTCTCGCTCGGCAGCCGATGCCAGGCGGGCATCCAGGCAAACGAACGGCAGGGTCGGCGGCGAGCCCTCCGCTGCATGCAGCGCTGCCGCCAACAGCAATGCATCGGCTGCTCGAAGCTCGTGGGTCCGCAGCAGGCGCCTGCCGGTCTCCCGGAGCGGATCCGCCGGCTGGACCTCGTGCCAGCCGGCAGATATCGAGTCGAGCCGCGTGAAGGCCTTCACGACGGCGCCAGAGCGCAGCTCGCCGTTGCGCTCGAGGCGGGCGACCGCCGAGGCGCACTCGAGGCGTGTCCCCCACCAGGCCAGCAACTCCTGATCGTCACGGAGCAACGCAGTCATGCGCCGCGTCGCGGCCTGCTGCACGAGAAGCGGCACCACGGCCGAAGAGTCCCAGAACCTCACCGGTTCTCCGCACGCTCACGCAACAGCGCGTCAAGCACGTCACCGCCGCGCTGCGCCTTGGGCGGCACGGTGGAAAGGACGGCCTTGAGCGATGCGCGATCGCCACGACGAAGCAGCCCGGCGCGCTCCAAGCGGGCTGTTCTGCCGTCCGCGTCCGTGCGGCCCGGCGTCACCACCGGCTCGAGACGTGCAACGGGCGTCTCGCGATCCATGATCAGGATGGTCTCGCCGTGCCGAACCCGATCGAGCAGCGCGCTCAGGCGGTTCTTCGTCTCGGATATTGTAGCCTTGTGCATCTGGCTACTATGGCGTCATTGAGCACATCCGGCAACGCTGTCCGCGCGGCACGCGTCCCAGCCGGTCGCTTTGCCTGGGAACGACCCGTCTCCCCGGCCTGTGACGCGAGGCATCGCGCTGTCCCACAGCGCCCGACAGCGCACCTCGCACACGCGTTCTCGGCGTCACACCGGGCCCATCGACGGGGACATGGTAGCTTGCGCCATGCGCTCAAGAACCCTGGTCCCGTCGTCGATTCGTAGCGCGTTGCTCACGGCCGCGCCGCTCGCGCTCGTGCTCGGTGCCGTTGCAGCGCGCGCCGAGCTGCCGCGCGTGGTGGTGGTGCTCGACGAGACCGTCGACGGCAAGAAGGCCGCGACCACCTCGGCCGAAGTGGCGCTGACCACCTCGCTCAACAAGGACGGCTATCGCGTCATCTCCGGCGAGATGGCCGACAAGCTCAGGAAGGCGCAGGCGGTCTCGATGGCGCTGTCGGGCAGCATCCCCGACGTGCTGTCCTCGCTCGACGCCGACGTGGTCATCCTCGGCCAGGTCGAGACCACCAAGATCGGCAGCATCGCCGAGGCCGGCCTGGTCGGCTATCGCGCGGCGGCCATCGCCAAGCTCGTGCGCATCGATACCGCGCAGATCGCCGAGGGGTTCTCCGTCGAGGGCAGCGGCCGCGACTTCACCGACGCGGGCGGCGCGCAGAAGGCGGCGCGCGCGGCCGGCGAGGAGCTGGCCAAGGCCGTCAAGCTCGCCGTCTCCACGCTCGCCAAGAAGCCGAAGACCATCGACCTGGTCATTCACGGCCTGCCCGACCGCGCCCAGGTCGACAACCTCAAGGCCGCGCTCGCCAAGGAGCGCGGCGTGCAGAGCGTGACGGTGCGCCAGTCGGGCAAGGGCATCTCCAAGATCGAGCTCACCACGTCGTCCGACACCGAGGCCTTCGCGAGCCAGCTCGACAAGGCGGGCCTGCCCATCGAGGTCGTGCAGACGGCGGCGGCGTCGATCCTGGCGCGCTACGACGTCAAGCGCGGCGTCAAGCTCGGCGCCGTGGTGCTGCCGCCGACGGTCAAGCTGGCGGCGCGCGGCAAGTGGGCCGAGGGCGTGCTGCCGGAGCTCGTCGAGGCCGAGCTGATCAACCTCGCCTACTTCGACGTGGTCGAGAGCGGCGGCGACGTCGCCCTCGCCATCGAGGCGCTGCCGGCCGGCAAAGACGGCGTGGCGCTCACCGTCACCGCGCGCGACGTCGGCAGCAAGGACAAGCTGTTCGTCGCCTCCGGCACGGGCGAGCTGGCAGATCTGCCGGCGCTGGTGTCACAGGTGATGCGGAAGCTCGACGACGGTTTCTTGCCCGCGGTGGCGCGCGGCAAGGGCAAGCGCGCCAACACCGCGTTGGCGCGCGCCGCCGCCGCCGGGCGCGACAAGAGCGCGCCTGCCAAGCTGCCGGTGGCCGAGCTGAAGATCGAGGCGCTGCAGATCGAGAGCCTGTTCCCTGCCAAGCTCGGGCACTACCAGGACTCGCCGGTGGGCAAGATCGCGCTCGCGCACGGCGACCCGAAAGGCGCCCCCGCCGTCGACGTCAGCGTGTCCGTCTATGTGCCGCGCTTCATGCAATTGAAGAGCGAGGTGGTGGTGGGCACGCTCGAGGCCGGCGAGCGCCGCGAGGTGCCGCTCAAGGTGACGCTCGACAACGCCACGCTGTTCGCGACCGAGGAGAACACGCCGACGCAGGCGGAGGTGGTGGTCGAGTACACGGTGGCGGGCGGCAAGCTTCAGAACCGCCGCGTGGTGCCGCTGGTGGTCTATGGCCGGCGCGCCATCGACTGGAGCGAGAACACGCCCATCGCCGCCTTCGTGACCCCGCAGGAGGAGACGGCGCGCACCTTCGCGCGCGGCGCCGTCGTCGCCAACGACGGGTCGCTGCCCGAGCCGGTCCTGCAAGCGATCGCGATGTTTCAGGCCATGGGCCAAGCGCAGCTCAAGTACGTGAAGGATCCGGTGTTGCCGGCGCGCAGCGGCGCGCTCGACACCGTGCAGTTCGCGCGCGAGACGCTGCAGACCAGGGCCGGCGACTGCGACGACCTGAGCGTCTTGTTCGCCACGCTGCTCGAGTCGGTGGGCGTCGAGACCGCGTTCCTGCTCGTGCCCGGGCACGTGCTGGTCGGCGTCAACGCGGGCGTGCCGCCCGACGCGCTCGATCGTGTGACGCTCGACCCGGCCCGCGTGGTGGTGAAGGACGGCAAGGCGTTCGTACCGGTCGAGACCACCATGGTGGGCAAGCCGTTCCGTGAGGCGTGGGCGCAGGGTGCGGCCACGGTAGCGCGCGTCGCGGGCAAGGCGGGCGCGGACGGCCTCACCGTCGTCGAGACGCGCCGCGGCTGGGCCAGCTACCCGCCGGCTGCGCTGCCGCGCACCGCCGGGCTCGCCGTGCCCAAGCCGGACGCCAAAGCCGCCGGCGCCGTCGAGGAGGCGCGCCTGGTGGCGGCGGCGCGCGACGCCGCCAAGACCGAGCAGGAGACCCGGCTGGCGGCTGCCGTCGCCAAGGATCCTGCCGGCGCGGAGGCCGGCAGCTACGCGACGCTGTTGGCGCGCCAAGGCAAGCTCGACGCCGCGCGCGCGGTCTTGAAGGCGGCGCTCGACAAGAAGCCCGGTAGCGTGGTCTTGACCAACAACCTGGCCAACGTCGACGTGCTCGGCGGCGATGTCGCGAGCGCGGTCGGGCGCTATCGCGGCATCCTCGAGCAGGCCGGCCCGCGCAAGGGCGACGTACTGACCAACCTCGGCATCGCCTACTCCCAAGCCGGCGATGCGCAGAAGGCGGTGGAGGCGTTCGACGCCGCGCTCGCCGAGGGCGCGTCGTCCGCTTACCTGGCGACCGGCTTCGACCGAAACCCGGATGTCAAGGCCGCGGTCGCCGTCGAGGTGCCGAAGACGCGCGCCGCCGACGAGGCCAAGCTGACGGTGGCCGAGGCCGAGCTGAAGGCGGTGCTCGCCAAGGCGCTCGAGCAGCGCAAGAAGAAGGCGCAGGGCGAGAAGAAGCCGCCGAGCGTCGAGGCCGATCGCTTCGCCAACCCGCTGCCCTCCGGGGCGCGGCGCGGCGACGACCCACAGAGCCGCCTGCGCACCGCCGAGCTGCTGCGTTGGATGTAGCAGCGGCCTCGGTCTAGCGTCGGGCATGGCCAAGCTCTCGCGCCGCGCGCGCAGGCTGCTCGGTGTCCCCGCCGGCATCGGCGCCGCCCTGGTGGTGGCGCCCTTGCTCTTGACCGGCACGCTCGATGAGATCGAGGTGGCGACGCTCGATGCGCGGCTGGCGCTACGCGGCGAGCGGCCACTCGACCCGCGCATCGTGGTCATCGCGCTCGACGACGAGACCTGGAACCTGCTCGGCTGGCCGGTGGCGCGCAGTGTCTGGGCGCATGCGGTCGAGCTCGCCGCAAAGCACGGCGCCAAGGCGACGGCCTTCGACGTCATGTTCTTCGAGGCGCGCGACGAGGGCGAGGACGCGCTGTTCGCCGCCAAGGCCAAGGCATGCAACTGCGTGGTGTTCCCGTCGCAGTGGCGCCAAGAAGGCGAGCAGGTCGTCGTCGACCACCCGATCGAGGTGCTGCGCGCCGCCTCCGCCAGCCGCGCGCACGTGCAGCTCGACAACTCGCTCGACGGCGTCTTTCGCGCCGTGCCGCTGGCGCTGACGGTCGAGGGCGAGCGCTACCCGTCCTTGGCGGTAGCGCTGGCGCGCGTCGCGGGCGAGCGAGTCGCCACCGACGACGGCAAGGCGTGGATCGCCTGGCGCGGTAACGCGGCGCGGGGCGCGTCGCTGATGGACCTGATCGCGGCCGACGACGCGCTGGCGAACGGCCAGGTGCCCGACCTCGATCTCGACGCGCTCTTCAAGGGCTCGATCGTGCTGTTCGGACAGACGGCCAAGAGCGTGGGCGACCGAGGTGCCGTGCCCTACTCGTCCGACGCGCCGCTGATCCTTGTGCACGCCAACCTGCTCGACAACCTGTTGAACGATCGCCTGACCTCCCCACCGGGGCGCGGCGTCGCGCTCGCGCTCGCGATGCTGGTCGCCTTGGTGATCGGCTTGTGCGCCACCGCCTTCCGCGCCGCGCTCGGCACCGGGCTGGCCGTCGCCGCGCTGGCGCTCACGTGGGGCGCGGCCACGCTCGCCTTCGCCAACGCTGAGCTGTGGCTGCCGCTGGCAGCACCGACGCTCGCCGCCGTGCTCGCCTACGGCGCGGGCGGCGTGCTCAACGTGGCGGTACGGGACGCCGACGAGCGCCGGCTGCGCCAGGCGTTCGAGCGGTACGTGGCGCCGCACATCCTCGACAAGGTGTTGCAGTCGGGCGAGTCAATCGACATCCGCGGGCACAAGCGCCAGCTCACGCTCTTGTTCTCGGACATCAAGGGCTACACGACGCTGTCGAACACATTGCAGCCCGATCAGATCGTGGAGCTGTTGTGCGGCTACCTCGACGGCATGGTCGAGATCATCCTGTCGCACGAGGGCACCGTCGACAAAATCATGGGCGACGGCATCATGGCCTTCTTCGGCGATCCGCTGCCGCAAAAGGACCACGCGCTCCGCTCCATCAAGGCCGCGCTCGACATGCAGCGCGCCGTCGGCAAGATGGGCGAGAAGTGGGTCGAGCGCGGGCTCTCGCCGCTCCAGGTGCGCATCGGCGTGGCGACCGGCGAGGTGTTCGTCGGCAGCATCGGCAGCCGACACCACCTCGAGTACACCGCCATCGGGCGGCCGGTGAACCTGGCGGCGCGCCTGGAGGGCAAGGCGCCGCCCGGCGGTGTGCTCATCTCGCAGGAGACCTACGAGCTGGTCAAAGACGAGGTGGTGACGCGCGAGGTGCGCGGCCTCGATCTCAAGGGCTACTCGGGCGGCTATGACGCCTGGCTGGTGCTCGGCCTCGCCGGCACCGAGCTGCCGCCGCTGCAACCCGAGCAGCGCGGCGCCGATCGGCGACCATTCTTTTCGGACGTCGTGCTCGAGGTGCACGGCGTCGACCTGGCGGCGCGCAGCCACGACGTCTCGCCGGGCGGCATGTTCGTCGTGTGCGACGGCGTGCCGCCGCCCGCCACGCCGGTGCGGCTGCGCGCGCGCCTCGCCAAGGGCGGCGACGCGCCGGTGAGCGTGCAGATGGACGCCGTGGTCACGCACGTGCGCCACGGCAAAGAGGGCGGCAGCGGCGCCGGCGTCATGTTCACGACGGTGTACGCCGACGACGCCGTCTCGATCCGGGCGCTGCTCGACGGTGTCATCGGCGGTGGTTCGTTCGAGGACGCGCGCGTGCAGCCGGCAGACGGCGCGCGCGGCAAGCTCTCGTACGCGATCGAGACGGGGCCGATCGAGACCACCGACGACGAGTGAACGACCCGCTCAGACCGGCAGCGTCTGCGCCGCGCTCATGCTCGACAGCACCACCAGCACCTCGGCCGGGCGCGCCTCGCCCTTGACGTCGACGCGCTCGAGCTCGCCCTCGGCGGTCCAGGTCACCCAGCGGCCGCAGGGTTCACCCTCGTGCCACTCGCTCTCCGAGCGCAACTGCCCCGCGGCGTCCCAGACGCGCCAGGTGCCGTGCGGCTCGCCGTCGCGCAAGAAGCCCTCGGCCTGCCGGCTGCCGTCGGACGCGAAGAAGGTCCAGAGCCCCTGTGCCACGCCGTCGGCGTCATGCGGCCCCACGCCATCGCAGGTCTCGTGCAGCATCGACAGAAACACGCGCGCCTGGCTGTTCATCGCGGGTGATCTCCCTTTCGTCGAGGAGCACGCTAGCCGATCGCCGCCGATGCGATCGGATCCCGTCGTCGACGAGATCCCATCGGAGATCCGTCGGTGTAGGTCGAGGTGGCACGGCGGCTAGACGTTCGAGTGACCGAGGCGGTTTCGCACCACCACGACGACGAGGATGGCAGTAGCGACGATGGCGGAGCCGAGCAGCAACAGGAACACCGGCCCGAGGTCGCCGCTCTTGGTGTCGAGCATGCGGGCGATCACCAGCTCCTGCACGATGGGGCCGCAAGAGCCGATGCCGCTGATGATGCCGGCCGCCAAGGTGGCCGCGCGGCGGCTGCCGATGTCCATGGCGCCCGCGCCGGTGAGCAGCGCATCCGGCCCGTAGAGCGTGAAGCCGATGAGCGCGATGCCGACGGCGAACACGGGCACCGACAGCTGTCCCGCCGAGTAGAGCAACAAGCACGAGAGCGTCATGGCGACGGTCATGAGCAGGCTGACGCCGGCGCGCCGCGCGCCAAACACGCGGTCCGACAGCCAGCCGGTGATGATCACGCCGGGGATGCCGCACACGTCGAACAGCGTCGCGATGTAGCCGGCCTCGCTGCCTTCGAGGTGGTAGTTGCGCGCGAGCACGAACGGCACCCACGACCACAGCGCGTAGCGGATCAGCTTCAAGAAAAAGTAGTAGAGGCCGACCAGCACCACGTTGACGGTGGCATCGCGCGTCCAACCGGGCTTGCTGCCGTTGCCCGAGTCGGGCGCTTCATCCTCGTCGCGCACCGTGGGCAGCCCGACGTCCTCGGGGCGGTTTCGTTGGTTGGTCAACACCACCAGCCAGACCGCGCCGAGCACCGCCACGCTCGAAAACAACGTCACGCGCCAGTCGAAGCGCTCGAGCAAGAAGGAGGCGAACAGGTTGGCGGCGACGCCGCCGACCTGGAAGTTGGTGGCCCACACGCCCATGACGCGGCCACGCTCCTGCCGGTTGAACCAGCACGCCATGGTGCCGACACCCGCGGACCAGCCGGTGGCCTGCGCGACGCCGTTGACGGTCATGAGCACGAAGAACGCCGACGACGACGCTGCCAGGCCGAAACCGATGTTGGCGGCCATCGACACCGCCATGCCGACCAGCAGCATCAGGCGCGGGCCGAAGCGGTTGCCGAGCGCGCCCGCCAGGAACTGCGCGGCGGCGTAGGAGAGGAGGTAGAGCGCGCCGATTGTGCCGAGCGTCGACGTGCTGAAGCCGAGGTCGGTCGCGAGCTGGCTCTTCAGCAGGTAGAAGGGCCGGCGACAGAAGTAGTAGCCCGCGTAGCAAAGCCAGGTGGCAGCGAACACGCGCATGCGCCAGGCGCGCAGCGCGGCGTCGGTGGGTGCGGAGGGCGACGCGGCCATGGGAGGCGGGACGTTACACGGTCCCGGCGCCGAATGGACGCCGCCGCGCGCTCACGTGCCGCGCGCTCACGTGCTGCGCGCTCACTTGCTGCGCGGGGCGGCGCGCGCCGCCAGCCATGACGACGGGCCGGCGCGCCGCTCCGCGGGAGCGGCTGGAGGTGCTACGCCGAGCAGGTTGCGGCGCGTCTGCTCCATGCCGTCCTTGACGTCGCGCGAGCGCGCCGCGAGCGCGCGCAGCTCGGCGAGCGTGCGCACCACCACGCCGTCGCCACGCTGCATCAGCTCGAGATCCTCGTCCCACACCAGCTCGACGGC
This sequence comes from Deltaproteobacteria bacterium, assembly GCA_016177705.1. GTDB lineage: Bacteria > Myxococcota > UBA727 > UBA727 > VGSZ01 > JACOUT01. Next base: position 277,967 of record JACOUT010000002.1, on the reverse strand, counting down.
GAGGACGCCGCGGCCGGACGCGAAGCGCGCGAGCACCTCGTCGTTCTCGAGGTCGGCGGCGCGCTCCTTGGTGTAGAAGCCCCAGAACGCGACACCAGGAGCGCGCTCCTCGAACATGGGCGCCACCAGCTCGTCGAGGAGCGCCCCCGCCTCCTCGAGCTCTTGGGGCGTCAGCGCGCGCGCCATCGCGCGCTCACACCGACTTGCGCTCAGCCCACGCGGCCTTGGCCGCCTTGGTCCCGTCGCGCAGGTACGTCTCGATGTCCTTGAGCGACGACACCACGATCGGCTTCACGCCCTTGGCGGGCACGCGCTTGGTCGCTTGGCCGGCGGCGTTGCGCTTGATGCCGCGCCCCGTGGTGCGCACCATCAGGTACACGCGCATCTTGCGACCGCCCTCGATGCCGTGCTGGAGCTTGTCCACGGCTTTGACGCCGACGAGCGAGCTCATCCAGCCGCCGCGGCCGGTGTGCTTCACCTCTTGGAAGGTCAGGCTGAAGGCGCCGGGGCTGTAGTCGGCGCCGAGCTTCTCGAGCTTCTCGAGCAGCTTGATGCCGCGCGCGGACAGGTTCTTGTTGCGCGTGCTGCCGACGTGGCTCGGGGCGCGCGGGACCTTGGGCGGCTTGTGCGGCCTGGTAGTGACGGGCGGCATGGGTCGAGCTCCTTGGTTGCGACCGTGAGGTCGGAGGCGCAGTTTCTCCGATCAGCGGGCGCCGAGCAACGATCGGCGGGTGGCAAGACGCCCGGCACGCGCGACCGAGAAGCGCCGCACCGGCACTGCGACCGATCGTTCCACGAAGTCGAGGAAGCCGCGCGCGGCCGGCGGCATGCCGCGCGCGCTACGCACGTTGGTGACGTCGTCGAGGAAGCCCGGCAGCTCGCAGAGACGGGCGCCTATCGGCCCGTCCGTCGACAGCGTTGTCAGCGTGCGGCCGCGCGCGTCGAGCCAACCATCGCCCAGCTTCACGACCTCGAGGCCTCGCAGGCGATCAAGGCCTGTCACGGCCAGCTCGTCGAAGCCGTTCAGCACGTGGGCGTAGCGCAGCGCTTGCAGGTCGAGCCAGCCGATGCGCACCGAATACTCCCGAGTGGCGGCACGCAGCGCGCCCTCCTCGCGGCCGTGCACCTCGGTGGGGAACAACCCGGCACCCTGCCGCGTGGCGTACGCGCGCGTGACGCCGATGACGCGGGCCACCTCGCGCGCCGGCAGCCCGAGCGCGGCCATCGCCCCGCCGACGGTCGGGTGCGTGCCGGTGACGTGCGGCCAGGTGCCGTGATCGACGTCGAGCAAGGTGCCTTGCGCGCCCTCCACCAGCACGTCGTCGCCGCGGGCGAGCGCCGCGCGCACCAACGCTCCGCCGTCGACCAGGCGCGGCGCGAGCGCGCGGCCAGCCCGCACCAGCGCGCGCACCTGTCGCTCGATCTCGCTCTTGGGGCGCGCGCGCACGGTCCGCGATTGCAGCGCGTGCCGCACGCGCTGCGCGTCGGTCAGCTCGTGCATGCGCAGCGCGACCCTGCGCGCCTTGTCGACGAGCGCCGGGCCGATGCCGCTCCTCGTGGTGCCGAGCGGACGCATGCGCTCACGCGCGACGTCCTCGTCCACGTGCTCCGGCAGCACCACGGTCGCGCCCGCCGACACGCGCACCAGGCCGGCGTCGATGCCCGTGCGATCGAGCAGCGCCAGCTCCTCCACGAGCGCGAGCGGGTGCACCAACATGCCGGGGCCGAGCAGCGCGGGGACGCCGGCGACGATGCCGCAGGGCACGTGCCGCAGCGCCAGCGCCTGTCCGTCGACCAGCACCGTGTGTTTGGCGTTGCCGCCGCCGGTGGCACGCACCGTGAGCGCGAAGCCGGGCGCGAGCGCGGCGGCGACGCGGCCCTTGCCCTCGTCGCCCCAGAGCGCGCCAATCAAGAAGGTCGCGGGCACGGCGCGCAAGTGTTGCTCGACGGGGCCGGGCATGACAACGCGCACAGGGAGGCACATGCAGGTCGGGCACCCCTGGAAGCAACGCAAGCCGGCCGGTGCCTTCGACGCCATCGTGATCGGCTCGGGCATCGGCGGGCTCAGCGCCGCCGCCATGCTGTCGCGCTTCGGCGACCAGCGCGTGCTGGTGCTCGAGCGCCATTACCGCATCGGCGGCTACAGCCACAGCTTCGCGCGCGCCGGCTATGACTGGGACGTCGGCGTCCACTATGTCGGTCAGGTCGGCAGGGGCGGCGCGGTACGCGCGCTGCTCGATCGGGTCAGCGACGGGAGCGTCGAGTGGGCGCCCTTGCCCGACGTCTATGACCGCGTCGTGCTCGGTACGCGCAGCTACGACCTGGTGGCCGGACGCAGCCGCTTCGTCGAGCGCCTCACCGGCTACTTCCCGCGCGAGGCCGGCGCGATCGCGCGTTACGTCGAGCTGGTGCGCGCCACCGCGCGGCAGAGCTCGATGCACTTCGCCGCGCGCGCACTACCGCGCGGCCTCGACCTGCTCGCGCGTGGCGTCGCGCTGCGTGGCTTCCCGGCGTTGGCCGCCCGCACCACGCGCGAGGTGCTGCTCGAGCTGACCAGGGACGAAGAGCTGATCGCGGTGCTCACGGGACAGTACGGCGACTATGGCCTGCCGCCGTCGCAGTCGAGCTTCGCCATGCACGCGGCGCTGGTGTCGCACTACCTTAGCGGGGCCTTCTACCCCGTGGGCGGCGCCGAGCGCATCGCCCGCGCCTTCGCGCCGGTCATCGAGCAGCGGGGCGGCCACCTCGCGGTCAACGCTGAGGTGGCCCGCGTGCTGGTCGAGCGCGGCCGCGCCGTCGGTGTCGTGCTTACGAGCGGCGAGGAGCTGCGCGCGCCGCTCGTCATCAGCGACGCGGGCGTGCACAACACCTTCGGCCGCCTGGTGCCGCGCGATTCGCTGCCGGCTCGTTGGCAGGAAGCGCTCGCTCGCGCCACTCCGTCTATAAGCTGGTACGCCCTTTATCTCGGTTTCCGCGAGACCGACGAGCACCTCGGGCTCACCGGCACCAACCTCTGGCTCTACCCGGACGAGCGACACGACGAGAACGTGCGCCGCTACACCGAGGACCCCGAGGCGCCGTTCCCCGTGGTCTACGCCTCCTTCCCCTCGGCGAAGGATCCCGACTTCGCGCGTCGCCACCCTGGGCGCGCCACCGTCGACCTCGTCACCATGGCGCGCTGGCAGTGGACGGAGCGTTGGCAGGGGACGAGGTGGCGCCACCGCGGCGCCGACTACGAGGCGCACAAGCGCCACGTCACCGACCGCCTCCTCGAAGCGCTCTACGCGCAGCGGCCGCAGTTGCGCGGCAAGGTCGACGTCGCCGAGTTGTCGACGCCGCTGTCGGCCGCGCACTTCGGCGGCTTCGCGCGCGGTGAGCTGTACGGCATCGACCATGGGCCTGCGCGCTACACCTCGCCGCTTCGGCCGCAGACGCCGCTGCCGGGGCTCTTGCTCGCGGGCGCCGATGTCGCCACCGCCGGCGTTGCCGGGGCGCTGCTCGGCGGCGTGATGGCCGCAGGCGCCGTGCTCGGCGTGCGCGCGCTCGGCCAGGTGCTGCGGCGCTGAATCGGGCCTGAATCGGTTCCAGGTGGCGCACGTCTGCCTGGTGTCGGCGCCGCTCGCACTGGTGATGACTCGCACACCCGCGCGAGACGCCGTTTGGAGGATTCGTCAAATGCGCGCCCTTCTCCTCGCCAGCATGCTCGCGCTCCTGACCACGCCGCTCGCCGGCTGCGGCACCCTGTCGATCGGTCGTGGCCCCACCGAGCTCGATCTGGTGAACGACGGCTCGACCGAGAAGCAGGCGGCGCTCCAGCGCAAGTACGAGCTGGCGCTCAAGGACGGGTTGTTCCGGCGGCCCGGGGTCGATCCGATCGAGGTCGGCGTCGAGATCGGCGAGACCGTGGCGCAGGTCGCGACCCCGGCCTATTCGGAGAACGCCGAGGCCTACGTGGCGACGTCGCTGCCCGCCGAGGAGGCGGCCGACACGGGCTTCGTCGCGTTCGACCGCTTCACCCATGCGCCCACCACGCTCGGCATGATCTACGCCGGCACCGTCGGCATCGCGGCGGCGGCTGGCGCCGCCAGCGCGCTCGCGGGTACGGCCGACGGCTTCACCGGCGACGACGCCAACGCGATGGTGAACGGCGCCATCAGCGGCGCCTTCGCCGGCCTCATGCTCGCCGTGCCGGTGGGGTTCGTGTTCCAGTTGACGGCGGTGCCGCTGTCGTCGGGGCTGGCGGCCGGCGACTACCGCAAGGCGACGCGCGCGTTCAACAAGGATCTGACGGAGCGCATCAAGGCGGCGGCGACCTCGACGCCCGCCGTTGCGCCGGCAGCGCCGATCGCGTCACCGCCGGCCTCGGTGCCGCCGCCGCCGCCGGTCATCGACCCCGCGTCGGCGCCGCCGTCCGGCTGAACACGAGGGCGACCCTTGCGGGCGCGGCAGGCGGCCCTATACTGCCGCCGCTTTGGGCCTCACCGAGTTGCTCGACGTGGTGTTTCGCTGGGCGCACTTGATCGCCGGCATCATGTGGATCGGCAACTCGATGCTGTTCAACTGGTTGGACCGCAACCTGGAGAAGGGCGCGTCGCTGCCGCGTCTCTCGCAGGGCAAGATCTTCATGGTCCACTCGGGCGCCTTCTACGACGTCGAGAAGAAGCTGCTCGAGCCGGGCGAGATGCCGGCGACGCTGCACTGGTTCAAGTGGCAGAACTTCGCTACCTGGGCGACCGGCATCTCGCTGATGGTGGTGGTCTACTACCTGAACGGCGCCGCCTTCCTGGTTGATCCGAGCGTGCGCGCGCTCACGCCCACCGTGGCCATCGCCATCTCGGTCGGCGCCCTCGTCGTCGCATGGCTGGTCTACGACCTGGTGTGGCGGCTGCTCGGCGCGCGCATGCCTGCGCTCGCGGCGGCGCTCTCCTTTGCGGCCCTCTGCGGTGCCGCCTGGGGCTTCTCACAGCTATTCAGCGGCCGCGCCGCCTATATCGAGATCGGCGTCCTCATCGGCACGGTCATGACCGGCAACGTGTGGATGGTCATCGTGCCGTCGCAGCGCGAGCTGATGGCTGCCACCAAGGAAGGGCGCGACCAGGATCCGTCGTTCTCGATCCGCGCCAAGCAGCGCAGCATCCACAACAACTACCTGACGTACCCGCTCCTGTTCATCATGCTGTCGAACCACTTCCCGAGCGCCTACGGCCATCAGCTCAACTGGCTGATCCTCTGCGTGGTGATGCTCGGCGGCGCCGGTGTGCGGCACTTCATGAACGTGCGCTACCTCGGCGCCGGCGCTGAACTGCCGCGCGCGCGTTGGCTTTTGCCCGCCGCGGTGGCCGCCGCCGTCGGCATCGGCGGGCTGGTCGGACTGACGCGCGTGTCGGCGACACGGGTCCAGGCGAGCGGCCCCGTCGGCTTCGCGCGGGCGCAAGAAATCATCGTCAAACGGTGCGCCTCCTGCCACGCGGCCGTCCCCACCGACGACGTGTTCAAGGTCGCGCCCAACAACGTCGTGTTCGACTCGGCGGCGCAGATCCAGGCGATGGCGCCTCGCATCTTGGAGCGCGCGGTCAAGACCAGCACCATGCCGTTCGTCAACAAGACGCAGATGACCGAGGCGGAGCGGGCGGAGCTGGGTGCGTGGATCGCGGCGGGCGCTCGGCTCGAGTAGCGCGTCGCGTGCGCCGCTATCGGAAGCGCGCCAGCCACAGGCTCGAGAGCACCACGCTGACCGACGAGAAGGCCATGGCTAGGCTCGCGATCACCGGGCTCATGGGCACACCGACCAGCGGCACCAGCACCCCCATGGCGACCGGGATGGCGAGCACGTTGTAGCCCGCTGCCCAGAGCAGGTTGCGCTTCATGGTCGAGAGCGCCGCGCGCGAGAGGCCGAGCACCGAGGGAATGGCGGCGAGGTCGGGGCGCATCAGCGTTACGTCGCTCGCCTCGCGCGCGACGTCGGTGCCGCTCGCGAGCGCCACACCAAGATCGGCGGCGGCAAGCGCGGCGGCGTCGTTGACGCCGTCGCCGACCATCGCGACCTTCTTGCCTTGCGCCTTGAGCGCGCGCACCACCTCGACCTTGTCGGCCGGCAGGGTCTCGGCGTGCACAGTCGCGATGCCCGCGCGCTTGGCGATGTGCTCGGCCACCGCGCGGCGATCGCCGGTCAGCATCACGCTCTCGACCCCTGCGGCTCGCAGCGCCGCCACCGTGGGCGCGGCGCTGTCCCGCAGCGCGTCGGCGAGCGCGAACAGGGCGCTCGGTGCGCCTTTGTCGATCAGCACCACGCAGGTGGCGCCGGTGCTCTCGTGGCGCGCCGCCGCCTCACGCAAACGCTCGGGCAGCGGCGCGATCTGGGTGGCAGCACGAATGCTCAACACCTGCACGGGCCGCTTCTCGACCATGCCCTCGACGCCGGCGCCCGGCAGCGCGCGCACCTCCTTCGCGCGCGGCAGCTTGAGCGCGCGCGACGCGGCCGCATCCACCAGGGCGCGGGCCAGCGGGTGCTCCGAGCTCTTCTCGACGGCGGCCGCCAGTGCGAGCGCGGCGTCGGTGGCGCCGATGTCCTCGACGGCGCTGTCCTCGACGGCGCTGTCCACGGCCTCGACGACGTCGACCAGCACGGGGTGCCCGACCGTCAAGGTGCCGGTCTTGTCGAACACGATGGTGTCGATGCCGGCGCCGCGCTGCAGGGCGTCGCCGCCGCGCAGCACCACGCCGCGCCGCGCGGCCACGCCGGTCGCGACCATCACGGCGGTCGGAACCGCCAGGCCCATGGCACACGGGCACGCCACCACCAGCACCGCGACGGCCGCGTGCACGGCCTGCACCGCGCCGGGCGCGCCGCCCACGCCGAACACGAGCCACGCCGCCAGCGTGAGCGCCGACAGCACCATCACCGAGGGCACGAACATCGCGCTCACGCGATCGGCGAGGTGCTGGATGGGCGCGCGCCGCGCCTGCGCGTCGCGCATCAGGCGCACCATTTTGGCGACCACGCTGTCGTCACCGAGCGCGCTGACGCGCGCCTTGAGCACGCCCGAGCCGTTGACCGTGCCGCCCACCAGGCGCGCGCCCCGCTCCTTCTTCACCGGCGCGCTCTCGCCGGTCAGCATGGCCTCGTCGACGCTGCTCGATCCCTCCTCCACCGTGGAGTCGGCGGGCACGCGCTCGCCCGGCCGGATGACCAGCAGATCCTCGCGGCGCAGGTCGTCGATGGGGAGGTCGCGCTCGCCCTCCTCGGTCTCGATGCGCGCGCGCGTGGCCTCGAGCGAGGCGAGCGCGGCGAGCGCGCTCGTGGTCTGTTTGCGCGCTCGCGCTTCGAGCCCCTGGCCGAGCAGCACGAAGCCGAGGATGCCGAGCACGCCCTCGAAATACACGTCGGGCGCGGCCCCGTTGTCGACGAGCACGTGGGGAAAGAGCACGGAGAACGCCGACATGCCGAGGCCGGCGAGCGCGCCGAGCGCGACCAGCGTGTTCATGTCGGTGCCCTTGTGCCGGGCCGCCGACCACGCGCGCAGGAACACGGTGCGCGCGCCCACCGCGACCAGCGCCACGCTGGCTACCAGCAGCGCAACACCAAGGAGCTGCGTGTCGAGGCGGTAGAGCCAGGGCAGCGCGGCTCGCGTCGGCGGATCGAGCGCGCGCGCGAAGGCCGCCATCAACGGGTCGGCCTGCGCGTGGCCGGCATGCGCGGTCATGAGCGGCATGGAGGCGAACATGGTGAGCACCATGCCGCCGAGCAGCAGCAGCGCGCGCACCACCAGCGAGCGCGCCTCGCGCGCGTGCGCCGCGTCGTCGGCGCGCTGGGCGGCGAGCAGATCGCGCCGAGGCAAGTCGGCCGTGTAGCCGGACTTGCGCACGGCCTCGACGAGCGCCTCGGGGGTGGTCACGGCGCGCGCGAATTTCACGGTCGCGCTGCGCGTCATCAAGCTGACGGTGGCATCGGAGACGCCCGGGTTCTCTTTGAGCGCGCCCTCGACGTGTGCGACGCAGGACGCGCACGTCATGCCGCCGACCGGCAGCGTGACCGACTCGAGGGCGGATCCCTCGTCGGACATGTGCTAGCTCGCTGCGCCGTCGACGGTGGCCGGGTAGCCGGCGCGCGTCACCGCTTCGGCGAGGGCCTGCGGGTTCGTGTCGTCGGGATCGAAGGAGCCGGTGACGCGGCCTACCTCCGCCTGGTCGACCGTCACGCCCTCGACGGCCTCGAGCGCGGTCATGACCCGCTTGACGCAGTTGCCGCAGTGCATGCCCTCGATCTTCAGGGCGAAGGGCGCGTCGCTCATGCAAACCTCCTCCGGGCAAGGTAGGTACGAAGGGGATCCCGGTCAAACCCCGGATCAGGAGCGCCCATGGCCAGTCTCGCCCTCGAGAAGCATCCCCGCCTGGCCCGTCCGAAAGGTCCGGTCCTGGTGGTGATCATGGACGGCGTCGGGCTCGGCTGCGGCGACGCCTACGACGCCGTGGCCCAGGCGAAGATGCCGACGCTGGCGCGCCTGCGCAGCGACAGCGCGCGCTTCATGAAGCTCAAGGCGCACGGCACGGCGGTGGGGCTGCCGTCCGACGACGACATGGGCAATTCCGAGGTCGGCCACAACGCGCTCGGCAGCGGGCGCATCGTCTTGCAGGGCGCGGGGCTCGTCGACCGCGCGCTCGCCGACGGTTCCATCTTCGAGGGCAAGGGGTTTGGCGCCTTGCGCGCGGCGTTCAGCGCGGGCGGCACCTTCCACGTCATCGGCTTGCTCTCCGACGGCGGCGTGCACTCGCGGCTCGATCAGATTGTGGGGGTGGTGGAGGGTGCGGCGAGCCGTGGCGCCAAGCGCATCCGCTTGCACATGCTCGCCGACGGCCGCGATGTCCCCGACGGCAGCTTCACGCAGTACCTCGCTGCGCTCGAGCACAAGCTGGTCGCGCTCTCGCAGCGAGGGGTGGACGCGCAGGTCGCCTCGGGCGGCGGCCGCATGCTCGTGACCATGGACCGCTACGAGAGCGATTGGCGCATCGTCGAGCGCGGCTGGCAGGCGCACGTGCATGGCGACGCGCGGCGCTTCTCCTCGGCCACCGAGGCGGTGACGGCCTTGCGCGCCGAGTCGCCCGGCATCTCCGATCAACAGCTCCCCGCCTTCGTGGTGGAGCGCGACGGCAAGCCGGTCGGCACCATCGAGGACGGCGACGCGGTGCTGTTCGCGAACTTCCGCGGCGACCGCGCGCTGCAGATCTCGCGCGCCTTCGAGGACGACGCCTTCGCCAAGTTCGCGCGCGGACGCCGCCCCAAGGTCGTGTACGCCGGCATGATGGAGTACGACGGCGACCTGCATGTTCCCAAGCTCTACCTGGTGGCGCCGCCGCAGATCGAGCGCACCAGCGGCGAGTACCTGGCCGCCATGGGCATCCGCACCTTCGCGTGCAGCGAGACCCAGAAGTACGGCCACGTCACCTACTTCTGGAACGGCAACCGGAGCGGGCGCTTCGACGAGGCGCTCGAGACGTACCTCGAGGTCCCGTCGAACGCGCCGCCCTTCGAAGCGCGGCCCGAGATGAAGGCGAGCGAGATCGCGAGCGCTTGCTGCGAGGCGATCGCGAGCGGTCGCCACGACCTGGTGCGCGTCAACTTCGCCAACGGCGACATGGTGGGCCACACCGGCGACCTGGCGGCGACCGTCAAGGCGTGCGAGGCGGTCGACGCTGCGCTCGCGCGACTGCTGCAGGCAATCGACCAACGTGGCGGCATCGCCGTCGTCACCGCCGACCATGGCAACGCCGACGACATGGCACTGCGCGACAAGAAGGGCGCGCCGCTCAAGGACGCGCAGGGCAGGGTGCTGCCGCGCACCTCGCACACCCTGGCGACCGTGCCGTTCTGCCTGGCCGGCTCCGGCCTCGCGCCGTCAGTGCGGCTGCGCAGCGACCTCGCGTCGCCCGGCCTCGCCAACATCGCCGCGACGGTGATGAACCTGCTCGGGTTCCTCGCGCCCGAGGACTACCAGCCCACGTTGCTCGCGGAGTAGCGGTGAAGGGCGCCGCCGTCGTCGACGCACCTGCCGGGCCGCTCGCCGCGTTGCGCGCCGGCAGCTTGCAGCGGTCGCACGGCGCTGGTCGGCTCGCGCGCGTGGCGTGGGGCGCGGCCGTCGTCGGCGGCCTGGCGCGTGTCCTTTGGCGCGAGCCCGCGCTGCGGCGCCGGTACCTTTGGGTGCTCGGCATCCAGCTCGCCGTCGTGCTGGCGGCCGCGGTCGGCTGGCTCGCCTTCGACGGCGACCTGCACCGCGTCACCTCGAGCTGGCGCCGCTTCGCGCGCTTCGCGCTCACGCTGTACGCGACCGTGGTGGTGACACAGTGGATCGTCATCGCGATCTCGCGTCAGTTCCACGACGAGATCTCCATGCGCCTCGCGCGCGCCGCCGGGGTCGAGCCCGACGAGATCGTCGAGCGACCGCGCTTGTCCCTCGATCTCGGCTGGGTGTTCGAGGGCTTCCAGCGACGCGTGCAAGCCGCGCTCGTGCTCGCCGTCTCGGCCGCCCCGGCGGTGCTGCTGCTGGGTGCCATCGTGCTCGGCCCCTCGCGCTGGCTCGCCCGTCACGACGATGGTGCGCTGCGCGCCGTCGCGCTCGCCGCCCAGTGGGCGCTCGCGCAACTGCCCAACGCCGCGCTGCTCGCCATCTCGCTCTATTGGCTGGCGGTGCTCACCATCGGCCGCACGGGCCACGCCTGGCGTGACGGGGGAGCGCCCGCGTGGGCACCGTTGCGATGGGTCGAGGCCGGCAGCGCGCGCCACCCCGCGCTCTACGGGCCGGCGCGCCTGTGGGTGCGGGCGATCGCGCGCCCGATGGGACTGCTGCACCGCCCGGCCGCCGTCGTCGCGCGCGCGCCGTGGGAGGCGATCGGCCTCGCCCTCGTGCAGCTCTCGACCAACCTGCCGGGCGTGCGCCTGCTGCTGCGGCCGCTGGTGCCGGTGGCCGCCACCGTCGTGATGGTCGCGACGCAAGCGCCGGCAACCGGTACGGAGCCGTCGCCGGGCATTGCGGGCGGGCAACCATGAGCATGGAATGGCGGCGATGATCTTCACCCTGCTCGTCGCCATGCTCGCTGCTCCGCCCGCACCGGCCGAGCCGCGCGACACCGTCGTCCCCGAGGTGCGCGGGCGCGTGGAGGCACCGCCGCATACCTGGCTCGCGCTCCGCGGCGGGCTCGCGAGTGGCGGCAGCGCGCCGGTGCAGGTGTGCGCGACGGCGATGCCGGCGCCCGTCGAGGTGGGCGAGCTCCATGCGGCGCTCGGGGTCGAGGCGTGCGGCAACGGCTCGGGCTTCCTCCACAAAGAGAATGCGCCCGAGATCGCGCACTTCCGCGGGCGCGTGCGCGTCACCTCGGTGGCGACCGAGCTTGGTTACCTCGAGCCGACCGTGTCGGCGGGCTTCGCCGAGCTGCAGCTCGGGCCCGACGCGCCCGGCTTCTTCTTCGCCGACACCGGCCCCGGCGGCGTCGAGACCGCGGGCCCCGAGGTGGGCGCCGCGCTCGGCTGGGCCTTGCCGCTCGGGCTCGGCTTCGAGGCGGTGGCCGAGCTGTCGCTCAGCGTCGCCTACTTCGCGCAGGCGCCGCGCCTGATCACGGCGCACGATCCGTTTCAGCCCTCGGTGGCGATCTCGGCGGGCATCGGCTGGTAACGCACCCGCGGGCGCCGTCGTCACTCGCGCGTGAGCTTGAAGGCAGCCTCGCCGATGGCGCCCTCTTCGTCGGCGCGGATCACCAGCACCTTCTTGGCGGCGCGGCCAGGCGAGATGTTGGCTTCGTCGACGCCGAGCGAGCCCTCGCCGCCGTTCTTCTTCTTGTCGAGCGAGAAGCCGAAGGCGTTCAGGTGCGAGACGATACGCTCGCGCAGCACGCCCGAGTTCTCGCCTACGCCGCCGGTGAAGACGATGGCGTGCACGTCGCCGCGCAGCTTGGCCAAGAAGGCGCCAATCTGCTCGGTGATGTCCTCGGTGTACTTCTCGAGCGCGAGCTTGGCGTGCGGGTCGCCCGTGGCCTCGGCGGCGAGCAACTCGCGCACGTCGTTCGATAGTCCATCCGACAGGCCGAGCAGGCCCGAGCGGTTGTTCAGATCCTTCTCGATCTGCTCGATGGTGTGGCCCTGCTTGAGCAGGTGGAAGATAACGCCCACGTCGACGTCGCCCGGCCGCGTGCCCATGGTGATGCCCGCGAGCGGCGTCATGCCCATGGAAGTGTCGCGTGACTTGCCGTGCTCGACCGCGGTGATGGAGGCGCCGTTGCCGAGGTGGCAGACGATGAGGTTGGTGGCCTCCAGCGGGCGCCCGAGCATCTTGGCCGCGCGCGCGGTGGCGTTCTCCACCGAGATGCCGTGAAAGCCGTAGCGGCGTACGCCTTCTTCCCGCCACTCCTTGGGTAGGGCGTACGACGACGCCTCCTCGGGCAAGGTGGCGTGGAACGCGGTGTCGAACACCGCGATCTGCGGCAGGTCGCCGAGCACCTTGTGGACGGCGCTGATGCCCGCGAGCGCGGGCGGGTTGTGCAGCGGTGCGAGCTTGGCGTAGTCGGCGATCGCCTGCTCGACGTCGGCGTCGATGCGCACCGGCTCCTTGAAGCGCGGGCCGCCGTGCACCACCCGGTGGCCCACGGCCGAGATGTCCTCGAGCTTCATGGCGCCGCGGCTGGGGTCGGTCAGCGCCTCGACGAGCAGGCGCAGCCCCTCCTCGTGGTTCTTGATGGGCCGCGCGATCTCGAAGCTCGTGCCGCCCACCTTGAGCGTGAGCTTGCTCTCGTCCTCGCCGATGCGCTCCACCTTGCCGCTGATGAGCGTCTTGCCCCCCTCCTGGCGCACCTGGAACTTGATGGAGCTCGAGCCGGAATTGAGCACGAGCGCCTTGCGCCCGGTGACGCGCGCGACCTCGCGCTGCCGCACCGCGACGATCGACGAGGGTCCGCCTCGGCCCATGGTTGCGTTCGAGGGCAGCTCGGCCTTCCCTTGCGCGGTCAGATAGGCGTCGCTCGCGAGCGCGTGCTTGACCTCGCCTTTGGGCTGCTCGCGCTTGCCTTGAACGCCGCTGGTGCGGCCGACGTCGAGCTGCCCGCTCGTCTTGTGGCGGATCTGCTTGTGGGTGTCCCGCTGCGCACGCCTGACCATCGTGAGCTTCTAGCGCGCGGCCCGGCCTTTTGGCTCGGCGAGTACCGCCCGGGCGTTCAGCGACGCGCGGGGACCGTGAACGCGAAGGCGCTGCCCTGCCCGAGCGTGCTCTCGACCCAGATGCGGCCACCGTGTGCCGCGACGATGTCCTTGGCGATGGCGAGCCCGAGCCCGGCGCCGACCTTGCTCTTCGGGCTCGCCTGCCAGTAGCGGTCGAAGACCCGCGGCAGATCCTCGGGCGGGATGCCCGGCCCGGAGTCCGACACCCAGAACGTCACCTCGCGCTCGCGCTGCGCGGCCCCCACCGTGACGCTGCCGCCGGCCGGCGTGAATTTGATCGCGTTGCCGACCAGGTTCTCGAGCACCTGCTGCACGCGATCGCGGTCGGCCACGATCTCGGGCAGGTCCTGTCCGATGTCGACGATCAGCTCGAGTGATGCGGCCTCCGCGATGGGTCGTTGCGCCTCGACGCAGTCCGCCACCACGGCATCAGGGCGAAGCGGGCTCGGTTCGATGCACAAGCGCCCCGCGTCGACGCGCGCAACGTCGAGCAGGTCCTCGGCCAGCCGGCTCACGCGCATCGCGGCGCGGCGAATGGCCTCGGCCGAATTCTCCGCGCCACCGGCCGGAACGGCCGCGCGCAGGCGGGACGCGTGAATGACGATGGCCGCGAGCGGGTTGCGCAGGTCGTGCGCCACCGCGCCGAGGACGTCGTCCCGCGCGCGCACTGCGCGCAGGAGCTGCTGGTGAAGGCGCGCGTTGGCGACCGCGAGCGCCGCGCGCAGCGCCAGCGCTTCGAGGAGCGGCAGATCCTCCGCCGCGTAGCGGCGCTCGGGCCTGCACGACACGATGAAGAGCGCGCCGAGCACCTCGCCGTGCGCGACCAGCGGCGCGCCCATGGCGGACTGGGCGCCGATGCCTCGAAGGACCCGCCGGTGCTCGGGGTTGGTGGTCACCGCGTCGATGATCTCGGGCGTGACCTCCGACAGCAGCATCGGCCGACGCGACTCGACCAATGCGCCCACCACGTGCGCCGGGTTGGCGTCGACGGGGATGGCGCGCAGCGCTTCGACGAGCCGAGCCTTGTCGGGATCGCCGCAGTGAATGGCCTGGTTCCGAAGGATGCCGGCCTGATCGATCAGGCCGAGCGCGCACAGGTCGCCGACCGGCCCGACCGCCAGCCGAACGATGTTGGCGACGGTCTCCTGGTAGTCGAGCGTAGAAGCAAGCGTCGCGCCAACGTCCACGAGAAACTTCTCGCGTCGTGTCTCACCCTCGAGGGGGCGGCGATACGTCAAGTCTCTCATCATGCTCAGGGCGTGGGGCACGCCGTCGATGTCGATCATGGTGATGGTAAGCGCCACCCGGACCGGCTTGCCGCGACACGTGGTCCTCGTGCACTCGAGATCCAGCACCCGGCCTTCGCCCGCGAGCCGCTCCCGCAGCTGCCGTTGCAGGGCGTCGTCAAAGAGGCCGAGCTCGACGCCGCTCCTGCCGGACAGCTCGTCTTTGGTGACCTCGAAGAGGCGGAGGAAGGCGTCGTTGGCGTCGACGAAGACGCCGTCGGGCAGCGCGTTGATCGACATGGCGAGCGGTGCTTGCGCAAACGCGGCCGCCAACGGCGCCTCGCTCGCGTGGCCGACGCCGGCCTGCCTGGCGCGGACTGTCACTGCACCCATCGATCCCCTCGTCTCGAGTCGGGTCTGTCATCCGGTCGCCGGCGCTGCCGGGTCATCGGATGCGGTGCCGTGAACGGAGTTGCGGGAGATCGCCCCGGTGACGACCAGCATCGGGCTCAACGATGCAAGACGAGCGTTCGGTCGGCCGTCGCGCGCGTAGGCCGGCCCCGCTACTCGCCTGGCTTGCCCCAGTTGGCAGGGTTGGCAGCGCTGTAGGGGCTCATCGGGTTGAGCGGGTTGAAGTAGTCGTTTGCCCACTGGGCATCGGCCGTGCGTCGCTGTTCGATTTGCCCCTTGAAGCTCTGCTCGAGCACCTCGATCGCCTCCTTCTGCAAGGGCAGGGGCACCTCGAGCTTCAAGACGGCGGCCTGCGCGGCTCGGCTCGGCCCTGGGTTGGACTCGAAGTCGTAGCCGGCCCTGGCGATCGAGGAGAGCAGCGCTGCGGCCTCGCGCGCCTCGGGCGGCACCCCCTCGAGCAGCTTGCGAATCTCGGCGAGCGGCTCCTTGGCACCGCCGTCGATCCGCTCCGGCGCCAGGCGTGCGAGGTGCGCCTCGAAACGTGGCCGAAGCGCCGCGAGCACCACCGCGTCCGCGCCCTTGATCATGCCGAGCAGTCGCGTCGCCTCGTCCGCCGTCAGGTGGTCGGCGTTCACCGGTGACTCGCGCAGCATGGCGTTGCCGGTATCGGCGAAGAACGCGCCCACCCGCTGCATGAAGTGGCCGACCTTCGAGCCGAGGTCGGCGCCGGGCTTGTCGATCAAGGAGGCGTTGGTGAGCGGGGCGAACTCGCGCAACGCGTCGAGCACGTTGCGCGCCTCGTGCTGCACGCGCTCGACCTCGCGCCCGACGAAGCCCTTCAGCTTGAGCGTGCCGCCCGCACCGACGCCGCCAAACGTGGGCGCGCTTCCCAAGGTGCTGCCCTCCTTCAGCATCGTCTGCACGCCGCTGTGCTTGGCGAGCAGCTCGATACCGGCGGTCGCGAGCTCGAGGACGTCGAGCACGCCGACGCCGGCCCTCTTGGCGAGCGCCGCTGCCTCGAGGTTGCCGGCGCTGCCGCCCTTGGCGATCGTGGCGACGCTCGCGTCGAACGCCGCCGGATCCTTCGCGCGCAGCGTGGCGAGGCTGTTGAGCTTCTGGGGGGCGATGGTGCTCATAGCTCAAGCTACCACGCCCCGCCCATCGTCCCGACGTGCGCGCGCTTACAGCCCGCCCGTGAGGTCGGTGCTGCTGCCCGGGCCCCACGACTCGGGCGAGCGCCACAAGCGCGACCGCAGCAGCTCGCGCTCGTAGATGAATTCTTTGGGCAGCCGGTCGAAGAAGCGGTCGAACAGCTCCTCGTGCGCGTGCGCCTCGACGTTGCCGCTCTCCCTCGTCACCGTCATGACCTCGGTGAACTTGTCGTGATCGAAGGAGAGGCCGCTCCAGGTCATGTCTTCGTAGCGCGGCATCCAGCCAAGCGGGCTCTCGATGGCGTAGCCCTGGCCGGTGACGCGCTCGAGGATCCACTCGAGCACGCGCATGTTGTCGCCGTAGCCCGGCCACAGGAACTTGCCGTCCTTGCCTTTCCTGAACCAGTTGACGCGGAAGATGCGCGGCGGGTTCGGCAGGCGCCGGCCCATGTTCAACCAGTGGTTGAAGTAGTCGGCCATGTTGTAGCCGCAGAAGGGCAGCATGGCGAACGGGTCACGCCGCATGGCGGCCTGCCCCACGGCGGCGGCAGTGGCCTCGGAGCCCATGGTGGCGGCGAGGTAGACGCCGTGCGTCCAGTTGAACGCCTGGTAGACGAGCGGCTGGTCCTTCGACATGCGCCCGCCGAAGATGAAGGCGCTGATGGGCACGCCCGACGGATCCTCCCACTTCGGGTCGATTGAGGGGCACTGCGAGGCGGGCGCGGTGAAGCGCGAGTTCGGGTGTGCGGCTTTCTCCGAGCTGCCGGGCGTCCAGTCGTTGCCCTTCCAGTCGATGCAGTGGCGCGGCGCCTCCTTGGTCATGCCCTCCCACCACACGTCGCCGTCGTCGGTGAGCGCGACGTTGGTGAAGATGCAGTTCTCGGTCAGCGTGGCCATGGCGTTCGGGTTGGTTTCCTGCCCCGTGCCAGGCGCAACGCCGAAGAAGCCCGCCTCGGGGTTGATGGCGTAGAGGCGGCCGTCCTTGCCGGGTTTGATCCAGGCGATGTCGTCGCCGACGGTGTGGATGCTCCAGCCGTCGAACCCCTTGGGGGGCACGATCATCGCGAAGTTGGTCTTGCCGCACGCCGACGGGAAGGCGGCGCCGACGTAGGTGCGCTCGCCCTGCGGGTTCTGGCAGCCGAGGATCAGCATGTGCTCGGCGAGCCAGCCTTCGTCGCGCCCCATCACCGAGGCGATGCGCAGCGCGAAGCACTTCTTGCCGAGCAGCGCGTTACCGCCGTAGCCGGAGCCGAAGCTCCAGATCTCCCGTGACTCGGGGAAGTGCGCGATGGTGATCTTCTCCGGGTTGCAGGGCCACACGCCGCCCTTGAGCGGCACGTCCTTCTCGCCTGGCGCGAGCGGCTTGCCGATCGAGTGCACGCAGGGGACGAAGTCGCCGTCGTCGCCGAGCACCTCGAGCGCGCCCTGGCCCATGCGCGTCATGATGCGCATGTTGACCACGGCATAGGGGCTGTCGGTGATTTGTACGCCGAGGTGCGCGATCGGTGAGCCGAGCGGGCCCATCGAGAACGGCACCACGTACATGGTGCGGCCGCGCATGCAGCCGTCGAACAGCTTGGAAAGCTGCGCCTTCATCTCGCCGGGCGCCATCCAATTGTTGGTCGGACCGGCGTCGTTTTTGGCCGTCGAGCAGATGAAGGTGCGATCCTCGACGCGCGCCACGTCGCGCGGGTCGGAGCGCGCGAGGAAACTGTTCTTGCGCTTTGCGGGGTTGAGGCGGACGAACGTGCCGGCCTTGACCAGCTCGTCACACAGGCGGTCGTACTCCACCTGGCTACCGTCGCAGAGGTAGACCGACTCGGGCTTGGTGAGCTTCTGGATGGACTCGACGAAGGCGAGCAGGCGGCTGTGCTTGGTGGTCCCGGACATGTGAGCCTCCGGGGAGAGCGTCTGGCGCATTCGCCGGCTTTTCGGAAGTGTCTCGCGTCGCGGGCGCGGTGTCGCCGCGACGCGGCGCGGCGCGACCTTCTTGGTAACCTGCCGGGCATGTCCGAGTGGCAGGGCCGGCGCATTGGCCCCTATCTGGTACAGGAGCGCCTTGGGCGCGGCGGCATGGGGGTCGTGTACCGCGCCGTCGACACCACGCTCGATCGCCAGGTGGCCATCAAGATGATGGTGCCGGCGGGCGATGACGCCGTCGTCGCCGAGCAGACCGCGCGCTTCACGCTCGAGGCCAAGGCTGCGGCGCGCATCCAAAGCCGCCACGTCGCGCAGGTGATCCAGTACGGCAAGACCGAGACCGGCGAGCTGTACATCGTCATGGAGCTGCTCGACGGCCAGCCGCTCGACAAGCTCTTGCTCCACGGCAAGGTGCCGCCGACCCGCGCCGTGCGCATCGCGCGCCACATCGCCAAGGGCATGCAGGCGGCGCACGACCTTGGCATCGTGCACCGCGACCTCAAGCCGGCCAACGTCATGCTGTGCACCATCGACGGCGAGGAGGACATCGCCAAGGTGCTCGACTTCGGCGTCGCCAAGATGACCAACGACGCCACCGGCGGGCTCACCCAGCAAGGGGCCCTGCTCGGCACCCTACCGTTCATGGCGCCCGAGCAGGTGAACGGCCAGGCCGTCGATGGCCGCACCGACGTCTACTCGCTCGGCGTCATCCTGTTTCGCATGCTGGCCGGCGCGCCCATGTTCGACGTCGAGTCGCTCTCCGACCTGGTGCGGCACCAGGTCTCGACGCCGGCGCCGCGTATCGCCGAGCGCGCCGTCGGCAAGGTCGACATCCCCGACGCGCTCGAAGCGGCCGTGCTCAAGTGCCTGGAGAAGGACCCGGCCAAGCGCTTCGCCTCGATGCGCGCGCTCGAGGCCGCGCTCGCGAGCGCCATGGGCGACGAAACCTCGGTGAGCGGCCCACGTCGGCGCAGCGTCGAGGAGACGCTGCCGACCGGCTTCAAGGTCGAGATGTTGGCGAGCCACGACGGGCCGACCGAGCTGGCGCAGCCAAAGAGCGAGCCGAGCTCCTCGACCTTGGCCGGCGCGCCCACCCGGATCGCCGGTGCCGTCAACACGTCTGGTCCGACGGCGCTCGAGCGGCGCCGGCCGACCTCACGCTGGCTTCCTGTCGCCGCCGGGCTGATGGTGGTGGCGGCGGTCGGCATCGGCGTCGGCCTCCTGCTGGTCGGCCGCGAGACGCCGCCCGTGGTCGCGGTGCCGACCGCCGTGCTGCCGGCGACCGCGACGCTGGCACCGACGACCGCGGCCCCGAGGACCGCGGCCGCGACGACCGAGCCGTCGTCGCCCGCTTCGGCCATCGAGCAGCCGCTGGTGCCCGCGGCAGCCGTCGTCGAGGCGCCGCCCGTCGAGGCGCCGCCCGCGCCGGCCACGCCGAGCAAGACCGCCACCAAGGTGAAGCCGAAGCCCAAGGTCAAGCCGGCCCCGAAGCCCACGGAGGCCGAGCCGCCGACCGAGCCCTCCGGCTTCGTGCGCGTGCGCACCAAGGAGGGCGGGTGATCGTCGCGGCGGCGCTCTTGCTGGTCGCTACCGCCGACGACGACGCGGCCGTGCGCGCGCGCGCCAGCGAGGAGGCCGCCTTCGCGGCCGTCGGTGAGAAACGCTGGTGCGACGCGCTCGCGCTCTTCCTCGACGCCGATCGACTGGCGCCCACGCCCGACCTGGTCTTCAACGCCGCACAGGCCGCCGAGCTCGGCGCCGATCGCGCGCGCGCCATGCAGCTGTACACGCAGCTGCTCGGCACCACGACCAGCGCCGCCCGCAAGACCGAGGCCAAGGGGCGCATCGCGGCGCTCACCAAGCTGGTCGAGAAGGGCGGCCCCGGCACGCCCTGCCCGCTGCCGGCGCCTCCGAGCGCCGTGCCGACCGCTGCCGCCTCGGCCCCCGCTCCAGCCGCGCCGACGCCAGCGCCGCCGTCGCGCGACGAGCCGGCGGCGCCCCCGCCCTCGACGCCGTGGCCCTGGGTGACGGCCGGCGTTGGC
Source organism: Deltaproteobacteria bacterium (assembly GCA_016177705.1). Classification (GTDB taxonomy): domain Bacteria; phylum Myxococcota; class UBA727; order UBA727; family VGSZ01; genus JACOUT01. The sequence goes on along the minus strand of JACOUT010000002.1, from coordinate 258,019 downwards.
GGCGCGGCCGTGCTGGCCGGCGCGGCGCTCGCCGTCGTCGGCGCGCAGCCGTGGTTCGCGCACGGCGCCGCACGCGACGCGCTCGCCGCGGCCGAGAAGCAAGGCGCCACCGACGGGGTCGACGGGCTGTACGCGGCGCAGCAGCAGGCACGGGCTGATTGGGTCGGTTGGGGGCAGGCGTCGCTCGCGGCCGGTTTGGCGTTCGCGGCGGTCGGCGTTGTCGCCGCGGCGGGCGGCGCGGTCTGGGGCTTGACCTCGGGAGGTGCGGAATGAGGGCGATGCTCCTCGGCGGCGTGCTCGCGCTCGCAACCTGCGACCTGCCGGCGGACGTCGGCTACGGCCGTCCCTGCACCGCCACCACCGAGTGCGACCAGGGCTACGCGTGCAACGGCGCCATGTGTGTGCTGGCGGCGCAGCTCGGCGAAGGCGAGGGCGAGGGCGACAACCGCTGCACCAGCGACGAGCCCTGCGACGATGGCGCGTTCTGCAACGGTGTCGAGCGCTGCGTGCAGGGCACCTGTCAGGGCGGCGCCGACCCGTGTCCCGACGCCATGGGTTGCGATGAGCAAGCCGGCCACTGTGTCGACTGCCTCGACGACGGCGACTGCGACGACGAGCAGTTCTGCAACGGCGCCGAGCTGTGCGACGCGGCGAGCGCCACCTGCGGCCCCGGCACGGCGCCGTGTGACAGCAACTGCCTGGAGGCAGCCGACCAATGCGGCACCTGCACGGACGACGCCGAGTGCGACGACGCGCTCTATTGCACGGGCGAGGAGCGCTGCGACACGGGCGCGTGCATCACGCTTGGCGCCGTCTGTTTCGGCGTGACCCCGATCTGCAATGAGGTCGCCGACACCTGCCAACAGTGCAGCAGCGACCTGCACTGCGACGACGGCCTGTACTGCAACGGTGTGGCGTCATGCCAGTCGAGCCTGTGCATCCCCGGTGGCCAACCATGCGTGGCTGGCAACATCTGCGTCGAGGACACCAACACCTGTGTCGCCTGTCAGTCAGACGGCGACTGCGACGACCGCCTGTACTGCAACGGCATCGAGACCTGCAGCGCCAATACCTGCCAGCCGGGCAGCGAACCGTGCGCCGGTGCGCGGCCGCTCTGCCTCGAGGCCGACGACCGCTGTGCGCAGTGCGCCGGTGACGACGACTGCGGCAACGGCGTCTTCTGTGACGGCGTCGAGACCTGTGTCGCCGGCGATTGCACGCCAGGCGTCAACCCGTGCGGCGCCGCCAACTGCCAAGAGGGCACGCAGAGCTGCACCGGCTGCACCAACGACGTCGAGTGCAGCGACGGGCTCTTCTGCAACGGCGACGAGACTTGCGACGGCGGCGCCAACTGCCAGCCCGGCACGTCGCCGTGCGCCGGCCTGTGCCGCGAGTCGGACGACCGCTGCGTCGCCTGCTTCACCAACAGCGACTGCGATGACGGCCTGTTCTGTAACGGCGCCGAGAGCTGCGCCGGCGACGCGTGCAGCGCAGGCACAAACCCGTGCAGCGACCCCTATCAGCCGGTGTGCCAGGAGGGACAGGACGCCTGCGCATGCAACCCCGGCACCGTCTGCGCCGACGACAACGACCCTTGCAACGGCCAGCACCTCTGCGGCAACGACCTCTCCTGCTCGCCCGACTGGGTCAACCCGTGCGCGCAATTCGGCTTGCTGTGCGCTCCCGGCGGGGCGTGCGTGCAGTGCCTGAGCGACGCCAACTGCAGCTCGGGCGTGTGCGACGAGTCCACCGGTACCTGCGTCGGCTGCATCAACGACTTCGACTGCAACGGCGGCACCTGCGTTCGGGGGGGCGGGTTACCCGCCGAGGGCGAGGGCGAGCCCTACTGCTGCCCGGTCTCGATGGTCTGCTTGTGACTCGTTAGCGCCGGACGGCGGTGGCGATGGCGGCGCCCGCGCCGGCGAGGGCGCCCGCGCCGAGCACACCGCCCGCGCCTGCGCCGATGGCGATGGGGACGAAGGGCGCATTCGGGTCGGGGGACACGGCCCAGCCGAGCAGGCCGCCGACGACGGTGCCACCGATCAGGCCGGCGATGGCCGAGCCCGCGGTCCACTCCGCCGCCTTGTCCGGGCCGGGAATCTTGTCGGGGGTCTGCCCCATGCCGCACCCCGGCAGCCCCCCGCAGCCGGTGGCGCCGAGCAGCGTGCCACCGATGAGGGACAGGCCCATGCAGTAGCCGGAGGCCGCGCACTGCAGCAGCGACGACCACTCGTCGGGTTTGCTCCTCGGGTCGGCGAGCAGGACCGCGGCGCCGCCGCCGAGCGCAGCCATGAACGGAGTGGCGACCGCGACGCCGATGCCGATGACGGCGGCGGCGATCATTACCGGCACCGTCGGCGCCGCGAACACGCCGAGTCCGATGATGGCGGCGGTGGTGACCGTGGCCGCGCCGATGCACGCGCCGCCGGCCGCGCCGCCGGCAGCAGCGGCCGATACCATAAGCGGATCCACCCGCGGCACCGGTGGCGCCTTCCTGCGATCCGGCGGTGGCGTCCGGCGCTTCTTCTTGGGCGGCGCCTTCTTCTTGGCGGCGGCCACGGTGGCCTCGGATTCACCGGCGCCGACCGCCGCCGCGCTCGTGCCCGGCGACGACGTGGCGGCCGCGGGACCGGCAGCGAGGGCCATGCCGACGGCGACGAGCAAACAGGCAGCGACGCGCATGGCCAACGCTAGCGTGGGACGGCCGCCCGATCGTGTTTCTTCACCCGCAGTCGACAAGGGAGCTGGGCCGTTTTGCACACGGGGGTGCTGCGAGAAGCCCGCGCGGCCCTGCCCGGGGGCGATATCGCGCCACGGCATCGCGAGCCGGCATCCAGGCATTGATCTTGCGCTTGGCCGGAGCGAGGTCGTGAGACTACCGACCCCTGGAGGCAGCGATGGCAACCGAGACCTGGCTGGTGGCGCACGACTTCTCCCCTTGCGGCGACGCCGCTGCAAAGGAGGGCGCGCGCGTCGTCGAGAAGCTGGGCGGCAAGGTGGTGCTGCTCCACGTGCACCCGCTGCCGCAGTTGCGGCCCGAGGAGGCGTGGGGCGAGGAGACCAACCGCCTGCAAGAGGAGCTGCGCATGCGCCTACAAGGCGTGGCCAGCGCGCTGCGTGAGCGCTACCCGAAGGTCGCCATCGAAGTCGACGTGGTGCCTGCACGCGACCCGGCGCGTGGCATCATCGACGAGGCGGCGCGGCTCGGCGTCAACCACGTGGTGGTGGGCACCCACGGGCGCAAGGGGCTCGAGCACCTGGTGCTCGGCAGCGTCGCCGAGAAGGTGGCCAAGGAAGCGACCGTCCCGGTGACCATCGTGCGCCAGACGGCGTAGCGTGGCCGCATGAAGGTCAAGGATGCGGCAGAAGCGGTCGCGCTGGTGCGAAGCGGCCAGCGCGTGTTCGTGCATGGCGCGGCGGCGACGCCGCTTCGTCTGCTCGAGGCGCTGGTGGCGCGCGCCGACTCGCGCGCCGACTCGTTGCTGGACGTCGAGCTGATTCACCTGCACACCGCAGGCCCGGCGGCCTACGCCGATGCGCGCTACGCCAAGAGCTTCCGCGTCGCCAGCCTGTTCGTCGGTGAGAACCTGCGCGGCAGGCTCGACGGCGCGCGCGTCGACTATCTGCCGTGCTTCCTCTCCGAGATGCCGTTCCTGTTCCGCTCGGGCGTGCGTCCGGTCGACGTCGCGTTCGTGCAGGTGTCGCCGCCCGACGCGCACGGCTTCTGCTCGCTCGGCACCTCGGTCGACACCGCCAAGGCCGCCGTCGATGTCGCCAAGGTGGTGGTGGCCGAGGTGAATCCCCGCATGCCGCGCACCCACGGCGACGGCTTCATCGATCAGCGCCGCATCGCGCGCTTCCTGGAGGTGGATGCGGCGCTGCCCGAGCCCGAGCCGCACCAACTCGACGACGTCGAGCGCGCCATCGGCAGGCACGTCGCCGCGCTCATCGAGGACGGCAGCACGCTGCAAATGGGCATCGGCGCCATCCCTGACGCGGTACTGGCGGCGCTCGGCGGCCATCGCCACCTCGGCGTGCACACCGAGATGTTCTCCGACGGTCTGCTGCCGCTGATCGACCGCGGCGTGGTCGACAACACCAAGAAGGCGATCCACCCGGGCAAGACGGTGTCGTCGTTCTTGTTCGGTTCGCGCGCGCTCTACGACTACGTCGATGACAACCAGGCGGTGGTGTTGCTCGACTGCGGCTACGTCAACCGGCCGAACGTGATCGCGAGGAACCCGAGGGTGGTGGCCATCAACTCGGCGGTCGAGATCGACCTGACCGGCCAGGTGTGCGCCGACTCCATCGGCACGCGGGTCATCTCGGGCGTGGGTGGGCAGATGGACTTCCTGCGCGGCGCCGCCATGTCGGAGGGCGGCAAGCCGATCCTCGCGCTGCCGAGCCGCACGCGCACCGGGCGTGCGCGCATCGTGCCGCGCCTGCAGGACGGCGCCGGCGTGGTGACGACGCGCGCCCACCTGCATTGGCTGGTCACCGAGCACGGCGCCGCCAACCTGTTCGGACGCACGCTGCACGAGCGCGCGGCCGCGTTGATCGCGCTCGCGCACCCCGACGATCGCGAGGGCCTCGCCAAGGCGTGGCGCGACCAGAAGCACTGACGGCGGCGGTCAGGGCGCGGGCGGCGGTGCGGTGGTGTCTGGCGTGGCCAGCGCGAAGCGCGCGTCGTCGATGTCCACGTCGACCTCGAAGACCGCGTAGCGCTCGACCACGTGCATGGCGCCGACGTCGAAGCGCACGTCTTGCACGCGCTCGTGCGCGCGGCCCTGGTCGTCGAGCTGGAGGATGGCGTCGCCGGCCGGCTTGGTGGCGACCACGATGTCGAAGGCGATGCGGGTGGCTGGCACGAGCGATCGGGCGCGCTCCGCCTTGACCCACGCGTGCGCGCCGCCGGCGCCGTGATCGGGCGCCTCACCGGCGACGAGGAGCGCGGCGTTGTGCAGCAGACCCATGCGCGTCAGGCCGTACACTAGGGCGTCCCGCAGCTCGGGCTCGGCGACGACGACGGGGGAGCTGCCCACACGCATGCGCTCGCCGTCGCACGAGAAGCTGGCGCGTTGGCGCTTGCCTTCGAACACGCCGTCGACGTCGAGGCGCGCGCGGTTGCCCTCCTTGAGCCACAGCTCCGCGCTCAGATCCGCCGTGATCGCGCCGGTCGCCGTCAGCCGGCCCTTCACGTGCACCGTCCGGGCACGCGTCAGGCGGCTCTCGAGATCGAGGAACAAGAGCTCGCCAGGATCGGGCGGTGGTGCGCGCGGGCGCTCCTTGGGTGCGCTCGCACACGAACCCACGAGCGCGAGCGCGCACAGCGCGGCGCCCGCCGTCAGCCGGGGCAGGACCGCGCGCATCACGCCGCCGACTTGGGCGCGACCGCGCCCGGCAGCACCGCGAGCGCGGTGGCGCGCAGCGAGGCGCTGAGCGCGCTGTCGGCGAGATCGCCGAGCACGGCCCAGCGAATGAGCTGCAGCTCCATGGCGCCGAGGAGCGCCCAGCCGAGCGCGCTCGGGTCGTTGGTCTTGACCGCGCCCTTCTCGCGCAGCTTGACCAGGCGCGCGACCAAGAGCGCGGCGAGCTGCACGTGCAGCGTGCGCACCAGCTCCTTCGACGCGGCGCTGGTGGTAGCCTCGGTGAAGAACAAGCGGACCAGGTTCTTGTGGGGCACGAGCGACTCGACCAGCACCTCGGTGCCGACACCGAGGCCGCTCTCGACGTCGCGCGCGCGCGCGGCGGCCTCGAGCACGGTCTTCGAGAGCGACTCCACCAGGCCGCGAATCAGCTCGTCGAGCACCGCCTCCTTGGAGGGGAAGCGCGCGTAGAAGGCGGTGGTCGAGACCTTGGCGGCGGTCATCAGCTCGCGCAGCGAGGTGGCGCCGTAGCCTTGCTCGGCGAACACCCGTTCGGCCGCCTGCAGGATGCCGTCGGCGGTCGGCTTCTTGCGCTTGCGCTTCCCTGTGCGCCCGGTCTTGGCAGTGGCCACGGATTGACCATTCGCACGGTGCTGATCAGCCCACAAGCCGTGTGTGTTTTGTCATGACCCCTCGCGTCGAGCGGCGTCAGCGCGCGACGTGAGCGGTGGCACATCGATTGCTCACGCGGCGATCGGCTCCACCGCGTCTTGCGTGGAGCACCAAACCGAAACGGGAGGTTCTATGTCGATCATTCGTTGGGACCCGATGCGGGAGCTGGAAGACATGCAGCGCCGCTTCCAGAGCTACTTCTCGACGCCGAACACCTCGACGCCGAGCTTCGGTTCGTTCTTGAACGAGCAGCTCTCGTCGCCGCAGTGGCTCCCCGCCTGCGACATCTCGGAGACGCCGGAGGCGTACTCGGTGCACGCCGAGCTGCCGGACATGAGGAAGGAGGACATCAAGATCACGGTGCAAGATGGTCTCTTGACGCTGATGGGCGAGCGCAAGATGGAGAAGGAAGAGAAGAACAAGCGCTACCACCGCGTGGAGCGCAGCTACGGGCGCTTCCAGCGGTCCTTCACCCTCCCCACCGCCGTCGACGAGAACAAGGTGACCGCCACCTATCGGGATGGCGTGCTCAACGTGCTCGTGCCCAAGTCGACGTCGGGCAGCGCGCAGCCGAAGGAGATCCGCATCGGCTGAGCTGCTAGCGTCAAGGGGTGAAACTCGGTCGGCGAAGCCCCCCGATCCACGTCGAGCAGCGGGTCGGCCTTGGCAGCGATGCCAAGGTCGTCCCGTCGGCGCACAACGGGGTCGCGTCGGTGACGACGGAGGTGAAGCCCGTCGTCGTCGACGTGGTCGGGGGGTCGACCGGGCTCGACGCGCCGCCGCAAGGGGGAACAGCGGCGGCGCGCGAGCTTTTGCTGCACGCGGTCGAGCTCGGCGTACCGGTCACCGGCGATGTCGCCGGCGCCATCCAGGCCGCCGAGCTGGTACAGGGACAGACGACGGACACGAGAGTGACCGCGGCCGACATGGAGCGCGCGGTCGCACGCTCCAAGCGCGCCGAGCACCTCAAGGCCTCACCGCAGACCGATCTGTTCGGCTTCACGCGCGTGGTGGACGCCAAGGTGCCGCTCACCTCGGCCTCACTCGGGGCGCTGGTCAGCGGCTGCGGCGACGAAGCCGCGCTGCTCGTCGCCATCGACCAGGGGCCGCCGGGCGGCGGCACGGTCTGGGCCCGTCCAGGCAACCCCGTCGAGCTTATCGCCTCGCTGGTCCGCCAGATCGCGCTCGGCGACGGCGCCTCCAAGCAGCTCGCGGTCGCGCCCGAGCTGTCGCGCTGGCTCGATGAAACGCTCGCGGCCGCGGGCTTCTCCCCCAAGAAAGCCATGGGCGGCGCCGGCGCGTTCGCCGCCAACCTCGCCGCGGCGGTCGGCGCCGACGCGCGCTTCTTCTCGGCGGAGCAGATCCCAGAGGCGATCGCCGATCGCTTCGCGCCGGGGGTCACGCTCGTCGACAAGGCGGGCGCGCGCCACGCGCCCGACGCCTTCGCCGACCAGACGCCTGCGCGGGTCAACTTGAGCCTCGAGTACGGCGCCGGTCTGGCGCTCGAGCTGTGCGGGCGCACTAGCGTGCGCGTCAACGGCGCCGACGTCGCGCTCGTGCCTGGTGGCAACAGCCGCGTCATCGTGGGCGCGCTCGCCAAGGACGTGCGGCCCGGCCTGCAGGGGGTCGACGACGCCACGCTCACGAAGCTCGCCAAGGACACCGACCTGTTCTTCTTCGTCGGCGCCCACTACCTTACACAGGCGCCAAGCGAGCAGGCCGCCGCCGAGGAAGCAAAGAAGCTCGCCGCCGCGCTCGCCACCATGAAGAAGGCGAACCCCGCGCTCGTGATCCACGCGCAGTACGTGGTGCCGAAGGCCTTCGAGAACGAGCCGGTCGTGTGGGGCGCGCTCAAGGGCGCGCTCGACTCGCTTGCGCTCAACGTCGTCGAGGTGGCGCCCTTCGTCGACGCGCTGGTCGACGGCGGCCTCTGCCAGGGCAAGCGTTCGACCGGCAAGGTGCCCGTGGAGGTGCCGCGCGAGGCAGCGGAGGACCCGCTGCACATGCTCGAGGGCGCGCTCATGATCGCCGACGGGCTGTCGTTGCCGCGCGTCCACCTGCACGGGCTCGAGGGCGACCTGGTGGTCTCGGCCAAGGGCACGCCGGGCGCCAAGGACCCGGAGCGCCAGACGCTCGCGCTCGTCAAGGCGCGCCAGCTCGCCGCCAACAAGGCGGCCAACGACACCGGCGAGATCAAGAGCGCCGACGACGTCTGGCCGGTGGTGCCCTCGGTGCGCGGCACCGGCCTGGCGGCGCTGCACCGCTTCGCCGACGCGCTGCAGGCGCGCTTCGGGCTCTCCGATCGCGAGCGCGCGCTCGTCGTCGAGCGCTGGTGGTGGCAAAACCCGGCCGACGGCACCGTGATCCACTTCGTGCCCTCGCGCGGCATCCACGATCGGACGGGCGGCACCGTCAGCCTGGGCGACACCATCGACGCCTCGGCGCTCATGTTCGCTCTCGAGGGGCGCGCGCCCAAGCTCAAGCACGGCTCGAGCTTCCGCTGACGGTCCTTTTGCCTGCTACCGGCGAACGCCGTGCAGCAGCGCCACGCAGGCCGCGATCACGAGCACGCCGTTTGCCTGATGCAGCGTGGCGGCGACGACGGGCACGTGCGCCAGCACCACCCACGCGCCGAGCGCCACCTGCACGACGAGCCCGAGCACCAGCAGCACCGCGGCGGTGCGCGCGCGCGGTGGTGCGGCGCTGGTCAGCGTCACCCAAGCGGTGAGCAGCGCGCCGGCGGCTGTGCAGTAGGCGAGCGTGCGGTGCAGGAAGTGCACAAGCAGCGGCTGGCTCACCAGATCGGTGGCCGCGCCGAGCGCCATGCCCGAGGGGATGACGTCGCCGTTCATGCTCGGGAACGTCGGTGCCACGTGGCCGGCATGCAGGCCGGCCATGAACGCGCCCCAGGTGAGCGTCAGCGCGGCGAGCGCCAGCGTGGCGAGCGCGAACGGGCGCGCGAGCGCGCCGCGCGGGCGCGGCGCCAACGAGGCGGTGCGTTGGCCGAAGACCTCGTCGAGGGCGGCCCACAAGAGCAGCGCGAAGATCACGAGCGCGAGGTCGAGGTGCAACGCCAAGCGCAGGTGGCTGACGCGCGGCTCGTCGACCAGGCCGCTCGCCACCATGTACCAGCCGGCGAACCCCTGCAGGCCGCCGAGCAGGAAGAGGCCGGCGACGCGGAGCGCGCGCGCGCCGCGCAGCGCGCCCGTGATCAGGAACCACACGAACGGCACCAGCACCACCACGCCGGTGAGGCGGCCGAGCAGCCGGTGCGCCCACTCGACCAGGAAGATGCGCTGGAAGCCGGCGAGGTCCATGCCGGCGTTGACCAGGCGGCCTTCGGGTGACGCCTGGTACTTGCCGTATTCGGCGAGCCAGTCGGCATGGGAGAGCGGCGGCAGCGCGCCGGTAATGGGCTTCCACTCGACGATCGACAGGCCCGAGCGCGTCAGCCGCGTCACGCCGCCGACGACCACCATGGCCAGCACGCAGCCGGCGCACAGGAACAGCCAGGTGGCGACCGACCGGCGGCCGGCGATGGCGTTCATGGGGCCACGCTAGTGTCCCCCGCGCGCGACCGGAAGCCCCGTCGACCTGGGGTACCTGCGCGGCGGTGCGCTATACCTCGGCGACGATGTGATGGAGGGTGCCATGGCGAGCGAGCCGTTGATCTTGTGGTTCGACGACGAGCGCGCGACCCAGGTCGCCTCGGTGGGCGGCAAGAACGCCTCGCTCTCGGAGATGACCCGCACGCTCACCGGCGCCGGCGTGCGCGTGCCGCCCGGCTTCGCCGTCACTGCCGCCGCCTACCGCACCTTCCTGTCGCACAACGCGCTCGAGGCACCGATCGCCGCGGCGCTCGCCGCACTCGCCGCCGGCGGCGCCACGCTGCAGCAGACCGGCGCGGCCATCCGGCGACGCGTCGCCTCGGGCGAGATACCGCCGGCGATCAAGGCCGCGTTGCTCGAGGCGTACAGCAAGCTGTCGCGCCAGTGCGGCGAGGAGCACGCGAGCGTCGCGGTGCGCTCGAGCGCCACCGCGGAGGACCTGCCCGAGGCGAGCTTCGCCGGCCAACAGGAGACCTTCTTGAACGTGCGCGGCGACGTCGAGGTGGTCAACGCTTGGCGCGCGTGCGTGGCGTCGCTGTTCACCGACCGCGCCATCGCCTACCGCGACGAGCACGGCTTCGCGCACGACAAGGTGGCGCTGTCGGTGGGCGTGCAGAAGCTGGTGCGCAGCGACCTCGCGTGCGCGGGCGTCGCCTTCACGCTCGACACCGAGACCGGCTTCCCCGACGTCGTCATGGTGACCGGCTCCTGGGGCCTCGGCGAGAACGTGGTCAAGGGCACGGTCTCGCCCGACGAGGTACTGCTGTTCAAACGCGCGCTCGATGACCCAAAGAAGCGCCCGATCCTGCGCGCGCGAGTCGGTGACAAGGAGCGCACCATGGTGCTGGCGCAGGGCGGCAGCGCCACCACGCGCAACGTCGACACGCCGCTCGAGAAGCGCCGCCGCCTGTGCCTGTCCGACGACGACGCCATCGCCATCGGCCGCTTCGCCGTGCAGATCGAGCGGCACATGAGCGAGCGCGCCGGCCGGCCGATGCCGATGGACATCGAGTGGGCCAAGGACGGCGTCTCCGGCGAGCTGTACATCGTGCAGGCGCGGCCCGAGACCGTGCAGTCGCGCGCCGGCGCGGTGGGACTGGTCAATTGGCGGCTCGACGGCCAGGGCGAGGTGCTGGTGAAAGGCCGCGCGGTCGGCTCCGCCATCGCGGCGGCGCCCGCCTGCGTCATCAGGAGCGTCGCCGACCTCGAGCGCTTCCGGCCCGGCTCGATCCTCATCGCCGAGAGCACTGACCCCGACTGGGTACCGGCCATGCGCGTGGCGGCGGGCATCGTCACCGAGCACGGCGGCCGCACCTGCCACGCGGCCATCGTGTCGCGCGCGCTCGGCATCCCCGCGGTCGTCGGCGCACCCGACGCCACCCGCGTCATCGCCGACGGCGCGCCCGTCACGCTCTCCTGTGCCGGCGGCGACGAGGGCGTCGTCTACCGCGGCGCGCTGCCGTTCACGCGCGAAGAGACCGCGCTCGACACCGTTCCGAAGACGGCCACGCGCATCATGATCAACCTGGCGGACCCCGCGTCGGCGCTCAAGTACTGGCGCCTGCCCACCGACGGCGTGGGCCTCTTGCGCATGGAGTTCGTCGTCACCGACGACATCCGCGTGCACCCGATGGCGCTGGCCCACCCTGAGCGCGTGAGCGGCGACAAGGACCGCGCGCTGATCGCCGAGCTTACGCGCGGCTACGCCGACAAGGGCGAGTACTTCGTCGAGCGCCTGGCGCGCGGCATCTCGCTCATCGCAGCGTCGCAGTACCCGAGGCCCGTCATCGTGCGCATGAGTGACTTCAAGACCAACGAGTACCGCAACCTGATCGGCGGCGCCGCCTTCGAGCCCGACGAGGAGAACCCGATGATCGGGTTTCGCGGCGCCTCGCGCTACTCGAGCCCGCGCTACCAGGACGGCTTCTTGCTCGAGTGCCGCGCCATCCGCAGGGCGCGCGAGCAGATCGGCGCAGACAACCTGATCGTGATGATCCCGTTTTGCCGCACCACCGACGAGGCCGACCGGGTGCTGGCGGTGATGAAGGCGGCGGGCCTCGAGCGGGGCAAGTTCGGGCTCAAGGTCTACGTCATGTGCGAGATCCCCTCGAACGTCATCCTCGCGGAGGAATTCGCCGAGCGCTTCGACGGCTTCTCCATCGGCAGCAACGACCTGACGCAGCTCATCCTCGGCGTCGACCGCGACTCGGAGCTGCTCGCCGACCTGTTCGACGAGCGAAACCCGGCGGTGACGCGCATGATTCGCGACGTGATCGCGCGCGTGCACAAGGTGGGGCGCCCCATCGGCATCTGCGGTCAGGGCCCGAGCGACCACCCCGACTTCGCCGAGCTTTTGGTCGAGGCCGGCATCGACTCGCTCTCGCTCAACCCCGACAGCTTCCTGAAGGTGAAGACGCGCATCGCCGCGCTCGAGGCGCGCCGCGCCAAGGCCTGACTCCTTGGGTCAGGGCGAGCGCGCTACCTCGCGCGTGAGCACGAGCGCCTCGTCGAGCACGCGGCGGTCGCCCGCGATCAGCATCTGGCCGCCGTTGGTGCCGATGCCGCCGCCGCGCCAGTCGGTGACCAGGCCGCCCGCGCCCTGCAACACCGGTACGGCGGCGTCGATGTCCCAGGGCTTGAGGCTGCTCTCGGCCACCAGATCGACGAAGCCGGCGGCGACCATGGCGTACGCGTAGGCGTCGCAGCCGTAGCGCGCGAAGCGCGCGACCGCTTGCACGCGCTGCCAGACCGCCAGCTCGCGCTCGTCGAGCAACTTGAAGGGATCGGTGGTGGCGACGACCGCGTCCGCCAGATGCGCGCACGGGCGCACGCGTAGCGCGCGCTCGCCGCCAGCGGTGACGCAGCGCGCGCCACCCGCGGTGCCGATGAAGACCTCGCCGAGCACCGGCTGGCCGATGGAGCCGAGCACCGGCCGCCCTTGGTGGCGCAGGCCGATCAGCGTGGTCCACACCGGCAGACCGGCGACGAAGGCGCGCGTGCCGTCGATGGGATCGATGACCCAGACCCACTCGGCGTCGGTGCGGTCGGCGCCGTACTCCTCGCCGAGCACGCCGTGGCTCGGGTAGCGCGCCGCCACCCGCTTGCGGATGGCCGCCTCGGCGCCGCGGTCGGCGGCCGTGACGGGGTCGAAGGCGCCCACGCTGCCCTTGTCCTCCATCGCGAGCTGCGCCGCGTTGCGAAACACCGGCAGGATGACGTCGGCGGCGGCGCGGTTCAGCTCGAGCAGGAAGGCATCGAGCTCGTCGAGCGGGTCCGTGGTGTGCGGCATCACGTCGCTGTAGCGCGAGTACCCGGCCGGCGGAAATGGCCGCGCAGCGCGCCTGGTTGCGCTTGAACCATGCACCTGCCTGCCTTCGCCCTGCTGCTCGCGGCCGCCGCCGTCCCCACCGTCGACGCCGATGAGCTGCGCACCGGCGACCTGCTGCTGCACACGAGCTCCTCTGCCCAGGCGCTGGCGGTCGCGGTGGCGACGCGCTCGAGCTTCACGCACGTCGGCGTGGTGGTGCGCGAGGGTGACGCGGTCTGGGTGGTCGAAGCGGCTGGGCGCGCGCGACGGACGCCGCTCGCGGAGTTCCTGCGCCGCGGGCGCTCGTCGAGCACGGTGCTGCGCGACGCCCGCCTCGACGACGACGAGCTGCGCGCGCGGGTGCAGCGCGAGGTGCTCGCGCTCGTCGGCACGCCGTATGACGGCGCCTTCGCCGAGGGCGCTGACGAGCTGTACTGCAGCGAGCTGTTGGTCGAGGCGTGGCGGCGCGCCGGGCTGCCGCTCGGCGTGGCGCAGCAGGTGGGCGACCTCGACGTGCAGGCGCCGCCGGTGCGCGCGCTGTTCGCGAAGCGTTGGCGGCGCCACCCGGCATGCCGCGGCCTCGCGGACGCGCGCGCGTGCCTCGCGGTGGTGGTCGAGCAGCGCATCGTCACGCCGGCGGGCCTCGCGGACGACGAGCGGCTGCACGATCTCGGCTACCTGCCGGTGCCGCGCTGACGGTGTCTCGTCGATGCCGCGCGCGCGGCGTTGATCGACCGTCGCGACGTCGACCGGCTACAGTGATGCTGCCATCACCCGCTCGCTCCTGCTCTGTGCGCTCCTCATCACGGCGCTGACCGCCGGCTGCCGGCTGCTCGGCGCCGCGCTCCCCTGCGTCGAGGACGCCCAATGCCCGTGGGGCAGCACCTGTGGCGACGGCGTCTGCGGTGCAGCACCCCTGGAGGGGGACGAAGGCGAGGGGGAAGGAGAGGGGGAGGGGGAGGGGGAGGGGGAAGGCGAGGGCGAGGGGGAAGGTGAGGGTGAGGGTGAGGGTGAGGGTGAGGGTGAGGGTGAGGGTGAGGGTGAGGGTGAGGGCGAGGGCGAGGGCGAGGGCGAGGGCGAGGGCGAGCCACCCGGTCCGCCGATCGCAGGGCTGTTCGACCACTTCGACGACGGCGTCATCGGCAGCGACTGGTTCGTCGACCAGATCGGCGGCTGCACCGTCGACGAGGGGGGCAGCCTGCAGATGAGCCTGCCCGACGTCGGCCCGTCGCGCTGCACCGTCGCCACCTTCACCGAGTGGGATCTGACCGGCGGCGAGGTGGTGCTGCGCGTCGATCCGATCACGAGCTACGAGCCCGACACGGGCTACACGCTCGGTGTGGTGCGCAACGACGGTGCGCGCGCCGAGATCGGCTTCCTCGGCGGCGAGTTCCGGTCGGGCGTGGCCGGCGCGCTGGTGCCGAGCGCCTACCAGCCGGAGCCGTACCTGTGGCGCATCCGCGAGAGCGGCGGCACCTTGTACTTCGAGACCAGCATCGACGATGTCTCTTGGGAGCTCGAGTCGAGCGCGGTGCCGCCGTTCTCGCTACGGCGCGTTCATGTGCTGATCGAGGCGAGGAACGGCGATGTCAGCACGCGCGGCATCGGCATCGGCACGGGCGGTATCGCCGGGGGCTAGGAGCCCGTCTGAGTTGCTGCAACCGTCCCTTGTGCGACCGCGACAGCGCCCGCTGGGTGACGCCTCCCTCCGAGTGCTTCTTCAGCGGCCGTGTGCCGGAATGACCACTCGCTGCTCTTGGCGCCACAGGCGCTTTCCGCTACGGCGCCGTCGAGGCGTTGTTGACGAAGCAGGAGCGCGTCGCGTCCGCTGGCATATTTGCTGCTTGCGCGTGGGCTCGATGACGCACTTGCGGACGTGACGGCCACCCGCCGTGGCCGCTCGACGCGTTTGCCAGGGGGTACGGCAATGAAGACGCTCACGCTGCTCGCCCTGCTTGCTGCCTTCCTGACGCTTGGCTGCGACAAGGAGCCCTCCACCGGTCCGTTCCACTCCATCCTCGCGCTCGAGCGCTGGCATCGAACGGATCCTGCCCGAGAGGTCACCATGACGGGGCTCGTCACGTTCCACGTCGACGATCGTCTGCCGAGTTGGCTCGACGTCGACGAGAGCTGCCGCGTGCAACATGGCAACTGGGACGACTCGTCCTTCAGGCCGCCCTCGTTCGGCACCATTCGCATGAGCGTCAACGGCAAGGAGGAGGAGACCTGGACCGAGGACTCGCAGGGCATCGGCTGGGGCGCGCCCGACGGAACCCTGGCGTGGGATAGCGGCGACAGCATCAGGGTTACTGCTGAGGGCGACGAGGCGCCCGGCTTCGAGGTTGAGGCCACCATGCCGCAGCAGGTCGTGCTCACCTCCCATGATCTCGCCGCGCTGTCGGCGAACGAGATGCACCTGGATCGCTCGGTGCCGCTCGAGCTGGAGTGGACCGCCACCGATGGCGAGGTGCTGCTGCTATTCCTGCAGTTCGACGCCCTGAACGACATGCGGAAACAGCGCTGGATCTGGTGCACCTGGCCCGCCGCCGACGGCGCCGCCACCGTGCCGACGACCGTGCTGGAGCACTTGGTCGCCTCCCATTTGCTGCTCAGCTCCAACATCTACTTCGGTGGCGTCGAGACCCAGCAGTTGGCGCTGGAGGGACTCGACTTGGATGTCTTCACCTTCAAGAACGAGGTGGCGCGTATCCAGGTCGACTGACCGCGGGGCGTCCGCTGCTGCGTGCAGCCAGGCCGAGCATCAGCGGCAACGACGGCACGCCCGGCGGCGTGGTGAAGCGCCGGCCCTCGAGGGGCACGAGCCCGTCGTGCACGCGGCAGCCGTTGACGTACGGCCACTCGCGCAGCGCCTCGAGCTCCAGGCCGGCGTCGAGCAGCGCGGTGACGATGTCCGCCACCGTGTGCTGGAACGCGTGCGCCGGGTGCGGGTTGTCGGGCGCGGCGCCCGGCAGGTGGCCGGAGGGCGACAGGGCGCCAGCAGCCGCGCCGACGTAGTCGCCGACGGGCTGCGAGAACAGCCGCCCGGGCGCGAAGTAGGGATCGGCGAGCTGGAAGCGCGCGTCGAACGACCAGGCGAGCGGGTGGATCTCGACGACGACGACGCGCCCGCCCGGCGCCAAGCGCGCGCGCAACGCTGAGAAGAAGCCCGGCAGATCGTCGATCCACGGTAGGCAGCCGTAGCTGCCGAAGGCGACGTCGAACGGCTGCGGCTCGAGCTCGCCGGCGAGAAAGGCCTTGATGTCCGCCTGGTGGAAGGTCGCGTGCAGGCCGCTGTCGTCCGCGAGCTGCCGAGCGAAGGCGAGCGCGCGTCTCGTCGAGGCGCCGCCGCTCGTCCATGGGCCGAGTGCCGCACACGGCGCCGGCGCCGTCCAGGGGGCGCCCCGCGGCAGGCCGCGACCGTCGCCGGCGCCGCCGCAGCTCCGTCGACAGGCGGATGACCTGGGTGATCGCCCGACCGCGCTCGGGCGGATTCCGGGCGTCGCGCACATCCTCGTACCGTTCAGACAGATGGAGGTGTGGATGCGCGCGTTGCTGCTGATCGCTTCGGGGGTCCTGCTCACCGGTACGGCATGCAGCAACACGGTCGAGACCACCGAGCCCGAGGGCCCGCTCGCGACGGCCTTTCGCGAGTCGGCCCAGCAGGCCGGCGTGCCGCGCGACCTGCTGGTGGCGACCGCGTGGGTGCAGACGCGCTTCCAGCGGCCGACGGAGCAGGAACAGGACGCTGACGGTGAGCACGCCCCCGCGCGCGTCGGCCTGCTCGGTCTGCCCGCAGGCACCGAGGTGGCGGACGACCCGATCGCGCACATCGACGCCGCGGCCCGCCTGCTGGCGTCGCTGCGCGCGCCCGACGAGAAGGGCGATGGCCTCTCGTCGTGGCGCGGCGCGCTCGCCAGGTACGCGGCCGGCGACGACCTCGAGGCCGGCGAGCTGTTCGCCAACGCGGTGCTGTCGGCCGCGCAGGACGGCGTGCGCGCCCCCGCCTACACCGGCGAGGTCTTGGTCATCGAGGGGCGGGGCAAGCGCGGCTCGGCCAAAGCGCAGGCGCTGGTGGCGGGCGCGGACAGCGAGCTGGTCGCGCGCTACCTGCCGGCGCGCAGCGGCCACTGGCACTCCGGCCGCTCGCGCGCCGTCGATCGCGTGGTCATCCACACCACCGAGGGCAGCTACGACGGCGCCATCTCGTGGTTCCGCTCGGCCGAAAACCCCTACCAGACCAGCGCGCACTACGTGATTCGTTCGAGCGACGGCGAGATCACGCAGATGGTGCGCGAGGCCGACACCGCCTACCACGCACGCGACTGGAACTCGCGCGCGGTCGGCATCGAGCACGAGGCCATCTCGTCGAACCCCGCCTGGTTCACCGAGGCCATGTACCGCTCGTCGGCGCGCTTGGTGCGCGACATCTGCGATCGCTGGGGCATCCCCATCGATCGTCAGCACATCGTCGGCCACGTCGAGGTGCCCGGCAACGACCACTCCGATCCGGGGCGGCATTGGGACTGGGACTACTTCATGTCCTTGGTGCAGGGTCCGGTGGACGGCAGCTCGCCGCCGCCGCCGCCGTCGACGGTCGACGCCTGTGACGGCCTCGACTACTTCGGCGCCTGCGACGGCGCACAGCTCCGCTGGTGCGAGAACGGCGCGCTCCGGAGCGTCGACTGTGGCGCCTCCGGGCAGGTGTGCGGCTGGCAGGACGACACCGTCGGCAACAACTGCCTGGCCGGCGACGAGCCGACCCCACCGCCCCAGGAGCCACCGCCACAGCAGGATCCACCGGAGCAGCAGGATCCCGAGCCACCGCCGGCCGACGATCCTTGCCAGGGCATCGACTACGCGGGCGTGTGCGACGGCACCGACCTCGTCTGGTGCGACGCCGAGGTGCTGCGCAGCTATGACTGCGCCGTCACCGGGCAGGTGTGCGGCTGGCAGGACGACGACGTCGGCAACAACTGCCTGGCGGCGCCGCCCGAGGACCCCTGCAACGGCGAGACCTGGCTTGGCCGCTGCGACGGCGACACGCTGATCTGGTGCGCCGACGACACGGTGCGCACCGCGCAATGCGAGAGCTGCGGTTGGCAGGACGACAGCATCGGCAACAACTGCCTCTAACAACTGCCTGTAACGATCATGGGGAGACGCTAGTCTGCGCGGTGCATGGAAGGCATCGACGCGCTCGTCCCCCCCGAGATGGCCAAGAAGGCCGAAGACGTGGGGGTCAAGAAGGCCTCGCTCGACGCCGGCCGCGCGGTGGCGCTCGGTGTGCTCGCCGGCACCTTCATCGCGCTCGGCGCCTGCTTTATGACCACGGTGACGGCGGGGGCGGCGCAAAGCTCCTGGCCGCCCGGCGTGGTGCGCCTGTTCGGCGGCGTGGCGTTCTCGCTCGGCTTGGTGCTCGTCGTCATCGGCGGCGCCGAGCTGTTCACCGGCAACAACCTGCTCACCATGGCATGGGCGAGCCGGCGCATCACCACGGCGTCGCTGGCGCGCAATTGGGCGTTGGTCTTCCTCGGCAACAGTGTCGGTGCCTTCGGCATGGTCGCGCTGATCGTGCTGTCGGGGCAGCCGAAGCTGCTCGGCGGCGCCGTGGGCGCGCAGGCCATCGCCATCGCCAAGCTGAAGATGCACGAGAGCTTCGTCGAGGCCTTCGTGCTCGGCGTCTTGTGCAACGTGCTGGTGTGCCTCGCGGTGTGGATGGCGTTTTCGGCGCGCACCACGGTCGACCGCGTGGTCGCGGTGGTGCCGCC
Source organism: Deltaproteobacteria bacterium (assembly GCA_016177705.1). Lineage (GTDB taxonomy): Bacteria > Myxococcota > UBA727 > UBA727 > VGSZ01 > JACOUT01. Next base: position 239,298 of record JACOUT010000002.1, on the reverse strand, counting down.
CATCGCCGCCTTCGTCACCACCGGCTTCGAGCACAACGTCGCCAACCTGTATCTGTTGCCGGTGGCGTTGTTCGCCGCGCACGAGCCGACCGTGCAGCAAGCGGCCTCGCTCGACGGCGTGCCCGACTGGCTCACCGTCGGCCGCATGGCGATGAACCTGGTGCCGGTGACGCTCGGCAACATGGTGGGCGGCGGCCTCTTGGTCGGCGCCACGTACTGGACCATCTACCTGCGGAGGTCGTGATGCCCAAGCTCACCATCGACGGCGTCGCCGTGGAAGTCACGCCGGGCACCACGCTGTTGGAAGCGTGCCGACGCGCCGGCAAAGACGTCCCCACGCTCTGTCATGACGAACGCATCAAGCCGATCGGCGCCTGCCGCATGTGCTTGGTGGAGGTGCAGGGCTCGCCGGTGCCGGTGGCGTCGTGCGCCACGCCCGCCAAGGACGGCGCGGTGGTGGCGACCGCCACGCCCGCGCTGGTGGCCGAGCGGCGCGCGCTGCTCGAGATGCTCGCGGCCGACTACCCGGCGGACGCGCCCGCCGCGCGCCCCGACAAGCCGTTTCACCGGTTGCTCGCGTCGCACGGTGTGGTCGCGAAGGGCGCCCGCTCCTTCGCCAGCGACGATAGCCACCCTTACTTGCACGTCGACATGAACCAGTGCGTCACCTGCTACCGCTGCGAGCGCATCTGCGACGAGGTGCAGGGACAAAACGTCTGGACGTCGGTGGGGCGTGGCGCGGCCACGGTGCTGTCGACGCCCGGTGGTACCAGCCTCAAGGACAGCCCCTGCGTCTCGTGCGGCGCCTGCGCGTCCACCTGCCCGAGCGGCGCCATTGACGACAAGACCGTGCTGCGCCTCGGCGTGCCCGAGCGATTCACGCGCACCACCTGCCCGTACTGCGGCGTCGGCTGCGAGCTCGAGGTCGGCGTGAAGGGCGGACGCATCACGCAGATCCTGCCGGCGATGGACTCGCCGGTGAACAAGGGCCACACCTGCGTGAAAGGCCGCTACGCCTGGGGCTTCCTCGACGCGTCCGACCGGGTGACGCGACCGCTGATCAGGAAGGACGGCGTGCTGGTGCCCACGTCCTGGGACGAGGCCATCGGCTTCGTCGCCGGCCGTTTGCAGAACATCCTGGCCAAGCACGGCCCGACGGCGGTGGGCGTGCTCGGCTCGAGCCGCTCGACCAACGAGGAGAACTACGTCGCGCAGAAGTTCGCGCGCGTGGCGCTCGGCACCAACAACGTCGATTGCTGCGCGCGCGTCTGCCACGCGCCCACGGCGTATGCCATGGCGGGCCTGTTCGGCACCGGCGCCGCCACCAGCTCCTACGACGACCTCGAGCAGGCCCGCACCATCTTGGTGTGCGGCGCCAACGCCACCGAGAACCACCCGGTGGTGGGCGCGCGCATCCGCCAGGCGGCGCGCAGGGGCGCCGCGCTCATCGTCATCGATCCGCGCCGCATCGAGCTGGCAGCCGAGGCGACCATCCACCTCGCCACCAAGCCCGGCACCAACGTCGCGCTCTTGCAGGCGATGGCGCACGTCATCCTGCGGGACGGGCTCGCCGACGAGGCCTTCCTGCAGGAGCGCGTCGTCGACCTCGGCGCCTTCCGCGCCGCGCTCGCCGAAGCCACCCCCGAGCGCGTGTCGGCCATCTGCCACGTGCCGGCAGCGCAGATCGTGGCCGCGGCGCGGCTGTACGCCACCAGCAAGCCCGGCCTGATCGTGCACGGCCTTGGTGTCACCGAGCACCGCCAGGGCAGCGACGGCGTGGCCGCGCTCTCCGACCTCGCCGTGCTCACCGGCAACGTGGGCAAGCCCGGCTCGGGCGTGAACCCGCTGCGCGGCCAGAACAACGTGCAGGGTTCGGCGCACATGGGCTGCGAGCCGAGCCGGCTCACCGGCTACCTGCCTATCGCCAAAGGCAAGGCGGCGCACGAGGCGCTCTGGGGAGCGACGCTGCCGAGCGCGCCCGGCCGCGACTTGATGCAGATGCTCGACGACGCCGCGGCCGGCTCGCTGCGCGCCCTGTGGTGCATGGGCTACGACGTCGCGCAGACCAACCCGCACCGCCAGGCGACCATCGCGGCGCTCAAGAAGCTCGAGCTGTTGGTCGTGCAGGACCTGTTCGTCAACGAGACGGCCGCCGAGGCCGCGCACGTCGTCATCCCGGCGGCGGCCTCGTTCGAGAAGGACGGCACCTTCATGAACGCCGAGCGGCGCGTCTCGCGCGTGCGCGCCGCGGTGGCGCCGCCCTCGCCCGACTGCAAGCCTGACTGGGTGCCGCTCGCGGACCTGGCGCGCGCGCTCGGCCACGGCGCGCAGTTCGCGTGGACCAACGTGGAGCAAATCTGGGACGAGATCCGCGTCGCCTGGCCGGCGGGGCAGGGCATGGCGTATCGCCGGCTCGAGCAGCACGGCCTGCAGTGGCCCTGCCCCGACGAGAGCCACCCGGGCAGCACGCTGCTGCACGGCGAGACGTTCTCGATGGGCAAGACCACCAAGCTCGCCTTCGAGCGCTTCGTCGAGACACCCGAGCGCGTCAGCGAGCGCTTCCCGTTCCTACTCGTCACCGGGCGCACGCTGCACGCCTTCAACGCGGGCACCATGACCGGCCGCACCAAGAACCTCGAGCTGCGTCCCACCGACGTGCTCGACATCCACCCGGTGGACGCCGGTCGCCTCGGCATCGACGACGGCGCGCGCGTGCGCGTCACCAGCGTGCGCGGCGAGGTCGAGCTGCCCGCGCGCCTGACCACCGAGGTGCAACCGGGCGAGCTCTTCACCACCTTCCACGACGTCAAGGCGCGGGTGAACGACCTGACCGGCGACGTGCGCGACACCTCGGTGCACACGCCCGAGTACAAGGTGACGGCGGTCGCCCTCGCCCCCGTCACGGGCTGAAAGGTCGAGGCCGCCAGTCAGCCCGCGATGCGCTGCACCAGGTGCGCGAGCCACACCACGTGGCGCGCGATGTTCTGCTTGCTGGTCAGCTCCTTCTCGCTCTCGGGCGCGAAGTAGCCGGTGCCAAGGTTGGCGATGGGCACGCCGACGGCGAGGAAGGGATCGACGCCGGTGCCGCCGCGGATGGGGCGCCGGTGCGCGTCCACTCCTGCGGCGCGCGCGGCCTCCTCGGCGAAGCGCGGCAGGTCGGGGAAGCGCGCCAGCACCGGGCCCATGTTGACGTACTGGCGCGCGCTCTCGACCGCGAGGCCGAGGCCGTGCGCGAGCTGTTCGACGTGGCGCGTGCGCGCGGCGAGCGCCGCCTCGTCGAAGTCGCGCAGGCGGAAGTCGACGGTCAGGCCGACGTCGGTGCGAAGCGCGCGGTGCGGGTTGGTGTAGCCCTGGCGGCCGTCGCTGTCCTCGGCCAGCAGCGGTGTCGGGCCGCCGGGCAAGAGGAAGCTCTGCAACAGCGCCAAGAGTTGGCACGCGGCGTCGTCGGCGCGCTGCACGTCGAAGTCGCGCGCGAGCACGCGCAGCTCCGCGCCGCGGCGCGCGGCGGCGCCGATGACCCGCTCGAAGGCGGCCAGCACCGCGCCCTCGGCGCCGTCGTCGACCAAAAGCTCGACGACCGCGTTGGCCTCGAGCAGCGGGTCGGTGACGAATGAGAGCGGCACCACGTCGCTGCGCTCGGCGAGCGCACGTGCGAAGACGATGGTGGCGTTCAGGTAGCCCTCGCTCTTGGCGGTGGCACCGTGCGTGTTGACGCCGGTGAGCGCCAGGCGCAGCGCGTGGCGCGGCCGCGGCGAGGACGCCAGCGGCCGACCCGCGATGGTGACGCGCGCCTTCGCCGCATCGAAGTTCTCCACGTTGACCTCGAAGGGCTCGAGGCCGTCGATGGTGTAGCCGAAGGCGACGCCGCGCCCCGCAAGCTCCTTGGCGAGCCCTTGCACGGCCTCCATGCGCCCGATCTCCTCGTCGGGACGAAACACCAGCAGCAGCTCGCCGTGCGACAGCCCGGGCTCCGCCGACAACAGGCGCGCGAGCGTCAGCATCTCGGCGATGCCGAGCTTGTCGTCGAGGCCGAAGGGGAAGTCGCCCGGCCCGTGCAGCAGGTCGTCGCCGACGAAGGCGCGCAACAGCGGGTAGGTCTCGGCGTCGACGTGCAAGCGCGGGTTGGCGGCGTAGGGCACGCGCCCGCCGCTCCAGCGCTCCTCGACCGTCAGGCGCGGCAGCGCGCTGGTGCCGTGCGAGGTGTCCATGTGCGCCATAAGCGCGACCTTGGGCGCGCCCTCGCGGCCGGGCGAAGGCGGGATGCGCACGATCAGGTTGGCATGCGCGTCGCTCTCGCTCGTGAAGCCGAGCGCCCGCGCGCGCTCGGCCAGCGCCCGCGACAGCACGCGCTGCCCTTCGCTCGACGGAATGGTCGCGCTGTGCTCATTGGAGGAGGAGTCGATGGCGACGAGCGCTTCGAGTGCCTCGGTGCCCCAGGCGGCGAGCGTGGCGAGCGGCGTGGTGGGTGCGGTGGACATGGTGCCTCGTCAGGGGGTGATCTGGATGCGGGCGCGCGCGCGCGCGGCGGCGCCCTCGTTGTCGACGACGTACAGCTCGACCAGGTAGAGCCCTGGCGCCTGCCAGGTGTGCTCGGCGGAGAGTCCGGTCGCCGGGTCGCCGCCGTCGCCGAACAACAGGTGCGCATCGCTGACGGCGCCGCCTGGGTCGTGGCTGGCCTCGCCGTCGATCAGCACCGGCTCGCCCACGCGGGCGCTCGACGGCACCGCCAGTACCGGCAGCGGCGGCTGGTTGACCGTGGGCGCGCGCGGCGCGGGCGTGCATGCGCACGGCAGCGTGGCGCCGACGAGCGCGACGGCGACGAGCACGGCCCTGGCGTCGAGCAGGCGGGACACGCGCGTCATCGCTCCTCCCCGCAGTCGAAGGGCGTGTCGGGCGCCACCAGCTCGGCCACCGCCGCGGCCGCGTCCTTCGCCTCGGCGCAGGAGATGGCGCCGTCCGCGTCGACGTCGGCGTCCCATGCACCAAAGCGGCCGTCGATGCGCACCAACTCGACCACGCTGCCGAGCGCGGTCGTGTCGGGCAAGAAGGCGCCGCCGATGCCGAACACCGAGGTCTCGGTGGTGGCGAGCAGGTCACCGGGCCGGTCGCCGACGATGCGGTTCGATGACCGGACCTGCCCGCCCGCATAGCCGATGTTGCGAAACACGATGTTCTGCAGGCCGCCGAGCGAATTCTCCACCGTGACGCCGGGACGCCCGTCGCCGTCGGTGTCCTCGACGCGCGGGTCCTCGGCCTCGGTGGGCAACGCCTCGTGCTCCGGATCGCCGAGCGCTGCGCCCACCACCACGATCGACGGCGGCGGCGCGTACTCGGCGCCGAGCTCACCGTTCGGCAGCGCGAACTGCTGCTCGACGACGGGGATGGCCTGGTAGAAGGCCTCGGTCGCCTGGTTGGTGATGGTGCCGACGATGGAGGTCACCGGCGGGAAGGTGACGTCGCAGGTGCGGTAGCTCGCCTGCACGTCGAGGCCGGCCTGCACGAACGTGGCCAGGATGATCGAGGGGGCGATGGCACATTGAGGGTTCGGCGCCAGCGCGCCCGACACCAGCTTGACGCGCGCGGGGCCGATCTGGGCGAAGGCACCCGTCAGGTCGTAGAGCGGTTCGCCCTCGGCGACGAAGCGCACGACCACGAGCGCCGTAGCGCCGCTCGCGGGCTCCGTGACGGTCACGGTGGCGTCCCCGGGGGTCGCCGGCACTTGCAGGGCGGCGACCGCGCTGCCGTCCGCTTCCACGGTTGCCGAAGCGTCCGCATCAAAGCCAGGCACGTCGATGGTCAGGGACGCTCCCGCGGCCACCCGTCGCGCCAAGACGCGCAGCACGACGGCGCCGCCCGAGCCCGCCACCGCGGCGGGCGGCTCGGCGTCGAGGAACAACAGCGGCGGACCGTCGGTCGGCGGGAGCGCGACGACGCCCGCGGTCGCCTCGAGGCGCTCGCTCTCGGAGAGCTGGAGGAACGCCGACAGCGCGATGGCGCGCTCGGGGCTTCTGCCGAGCTCACGCTCGAGCGGCGCCACCAACTCGACGGTGGCCTCGCCGTCCACCAGCGCCGCCGTCGAGGACGAGAGCGCACCGCCGGTCGCCGCGAACGACACCACCGCGCCCTCGATGGGATCGCGCGTGCGCGCGATCACCACCGCGCGGGTCAGGCCGTCCGCCGCCAGGGTGGCGGGCTCGACGGTGAGCGACAGCGGCGGCGCCTCGGGGCAGCCGGCGGCGAGCGCCAGCACAAGCGGTGGTACCAAGGACAGTACGAGGGGCTGGGCACCGGTGGCGATCGCGGTTCGCACCGCTCGACCGTAGTACCGGCGCCGACAGGTTGAAGGGGGTGCGACGAGTCGACGCAGGGGGGCTGTCAGGCCTGAAATCACTCGCCAACCGACCGGCCGTTGGCTACGTCACGCGAGGGCTGGAGGAGCGCATGGTTCGAGGTTCGATCGTCGTCGTCACGGTGGCTGTGCTCGGGGCCGTCGCAGGGTGCCCGTCCGTCCCCGCGGGCGAGGGCGAAGGGGAGGGTGAGGGCGAGCGCGAGCTACCCGACGTCGGGCCGCCGCCGTCGGGCTATGCCGAAACGCCGCCCGACGGCGCCGTGGGTGATGCATGTGCGACCGGCCAGTGGTGGACTCGCGGTGACCGTGGCTCCTCGGCGATGCACCCCGGCGGCAACTGCATCGCCTGCCACGCGAGCCGTGGCGAGGGGCCGACGTTCACGGTGGCCGGCACAGTGGCGGGCGCGCTCGACGACGAGGACGACTGCCGCGGCATCCCGGGGGCGCGAATCGAGCTGATCGGCCCCGATGGCGCCGTGTTCCTGACGCTCGAGACCAACGCGGCGGGCAACTTCTCCTCGAACGCCTCACTGGAGGGGAACACCCCTTTCACGGCGCGCATCAGCTACGACGGGCGCACGCGCGAGATGGCGAGCGAGCAGACCGGCGGCGCATGCAATTCGTGCCACACGGCGGTGGGCGACAACGGCGCGCCTGGCCGCATCGAGCTGCCCTGAGCGCAGCCGCGACCGCTCAGCCGCTGGCCTTCGGAGGCTGCCGCCGCGGCACGGCGGCGCGCGCAGCGAGCAGCACGAAGAGCCCGAGCGCGAGCGAGCGCTCACCGCCCTCCGACGTCACGCACGCGCAGGACGGCACCTCGTCACCACCGCCGCCGGGCGGGCGCGCGCCCTGGTCGCCGTCCTCGCCCTCGCCGCCGTCCTCGCCCTCGCCCTCGGCGGGCTGCGCTCCTTCTCCTTCCCCCTCGCCTTCACCTTCGCCCTCGCCCTCCCCTTCGCCTTCCCCTTCGCTGGGCGGCGCGTCGCTGACGGTCGGATCGGTGCCAAGCTCGTCTACCTCGACGCCGTCGCTGACGCCGTCGCCGTCGCTGTCGGCCGCGCTCGGGTCGGTGCCGAAGTAGGGCTCCCGATCGTCGTCGAGCCCGTCGCCGTCGGCGTCGCCGTGCGGCAATAGCCCGGTCCAGCGGCCGAGCCAGTAGGCGATCTGGTAGTCGACACCGGGGAACTCCTCGGGCGGCGCGCCCGACGCGACGCTGTACGGGTTGCCGGTCCAAGCGAAGAAGCCCGGCACGCGTCGCTCGTAGGGGATGACGGCTCCCTTGTGCATGGGCTGTTCGAAGCGGTCGAGGCACTGCGACGGGAAGTCCGCGCTGTTGTCCACCTCGGCCGGCCCGCGCGCCGGCGGCGCGAAGAACACGTCGAGCGTGTGCTGCGCCTCGCCGAGCACGACCTCGTCGGTCGCCTCGGCGCCGGCCGCATAGGTCAGGTAGGTCCAGAAGGAATTCCGTTGGCCTCGGACGGGCCGGTGATTGGCGCCGCCGGGGAGCGGGAAGGCGCCGACGAGCGGCGGCTCACCCTCGTCGTTCCACAGGTGATCGCGGATGGCGTCCCGGTAGAGCGCCGCCAGCGCCGGATCCTGCTCGAGGCGCGCCAGCGGCAGCATCACCAGGAACATCATGTTGTAGTTGTTGTAGTTGGTGTCGCACTCGACGCCGGCGTCGAACAGGCGGAGCGCGTCGGGCACCTCGACGTGCAATTGGTCTCGCACCAGGTCGGCGAAGCCACGCGCGCCGACCAGCTCGTCTTGGTAGTAGCTCGCGAGCGCGGGGTCGCCGGTCACGTGCGCAGCGATCTTGAACAGCGACAGCGCCATGGCGGCCTGGAAGCCGCCGACGCCGATGCCGAACAGCTCGACGGTGGTCGGGTTGAAGTCGGTGAAGGGCGAAGGCTCGCCGTCGACGTCGATGATCTGCAAGTCGTGATCGCGTACGTGCCGCGCCAACGCGCCCAGGTCGTCCCTGATGATGACGCGCAGCTCCTCGTCGTCGGTCAGCTCATAGGCAAGCGCGTAGCCGAACAGCACGCCGCTCACCTGGTCTTGCGAGACCCGCGCGCGCCACGAGTAGTCCTCGAACGGCGGCGCGCCCGGGTGCACCACCGCGGTGTCGTCGACGAAGATGGCGTCGTCGTTGCGCCAGGCGCAGCGACCGAACAGGCCGGGCACGCCGGTCACCTGAAACAACAGGTGCACGCCGAGCACGGCGCGCCGCAAGGAGGCGCGCGACGCCTCGTCCCGGTAGAGCGAGAAGCGCAGCGCGGCGGCGCCGGCTTGCACGCCGGTCCAGATGGCGCAGTCCGAGGTGGCGCGCAGCTCCACCACGGTGTCGCCGTCGACCACCGCCTGGTGCACCAGGCCGTTCGGGCTCATGGCCGCCGTACGTGCCTCGTAGCCGAGCGCCTTTTGCAGGCGCAGGTCGGCTGCGGCGTCGGCGCGCACGCCGATCGAGGTGAAGAGCACGAAGGTGCAAGCGAGCACGGCGGTGCAGCTCAAGCGGTTCATGCGCGCGATCGACGCACATGCGATCCAACCTCACAAGCGGCGCGTGCGTCGTTTCCACGTCGACACGGTGTTTTCCGTGGTGAACGCGCGCCATTCGCGTGCAGCAATGCGCCACACGTCACGCGCCGAGGTGTGTGGCGCTGCAGGTGGCTCGATGCCGCTGGCGCGGGCGCGCACTCGTTTGGCGCGGCGATGAACGCCTGCGCGTGCAGCGGATGAAACCGTCGCCGCCTATGAGATCCCTCGCCCTGCTGGTGCTTCCTCTCGCGTTCGTCTGCTGCACACCGACGGGCGTCGACGACGACCAGCCCGACCCGGCCGAGGCGGGCGATGCCGGCCACCTCACGGACGCCGGCACTCAGAGCGACGCGGGACCGGTGCGCGACGCCGGCGAGGAGGTCGAGCCGGACGCCGGCACGGACGGCGAGCCCGACGCCGGCGTGCCGCCGACCTCGATGGCGCTATCGGCGCAGGACGGGCGTTTCGTCCGCGTCGACGGCGCCGTGGTCGACGTGCGGGGAGCGATCTCCTGCTGCGGCGGCGGCTATGGTTGGCCTCTGTTCGACGAGGCCTGGTCGGCCTTGGTGGCGGACAACGACGGCAACTTCCTGCACGCGCGCCTCGGCCCGTTCCTCACCGCCGGCAACGGCGAGACCGACTGGGCGGCGACCGGTGGCGGCTACCTCGAGGTGGACGGTCGCGCGGACCTCGCGCAATTCAACGACGCGTTCTGGGCGCGCGTGCGCGCGCTCGTGCAGCTCGCGCGCGACCACGGCCAGTACGTCGAGATCGACGTCGTCGACGGCTGGTCGATCAAACACTGCCAGGCCGGCGACATCCCCGGCTACAGCGCGTGGGACGCCGCCTTCAACGTGCAAGGGCTCGACCTGTGCTCGGCCGCAGGGAGCGAGCCGGTGGCGCCCGGCTCGGTGCACGAGGCATGGATCCGCAAGGTGGTGTTGGAGACCGGCCGCTTCGACAACGTGCTGTACCAGGACGGCAACGAGGTGAGCCTGATCGCCGGCTACACCGCGGAGTGGACGCGATCGATGCACGACCTGATCCGCGACGAGGAGCAGCGGCACGGCTACCTGCGCCACCCGTTCGGCACCAACGCCGGCGAGGACGCGGCCATGCAGCTCGCCGAGGTCGACTACCTCGAGTTCCACCAGACGCAGGCGCCGAGCGCCGCGCAGTGCCTCGGCAAGCCCTGCATGGTCAACGAGTACAACCCGTCGCCCGCGCTGACCCCTGCCCAGTTCGAGCAGCGCTTCTGCGCAGCGCGCACGCAGGGCACGGCCTTTTGGTACTGGCGACACGAGCAGACCGAGGCGCAGCTCCACGAGTCGCTCGCTGTGCTCGGCGAGCAGTGCAGCGAGCCGTCGGCGGCGGCCTTCCCGGTGGGCGTGCCCGAGGAGGGCTTCATCGCCGCTGCGACCTCCAGCACCGACACCGATCCCGAGGTCGACGCCGCGGTCAACGCGGCCATGGTCGCGCTCACCGGCTGCGGCGTGTCGAGCAGCTGTGACCTGAGCGCGTTTGCGGGCGCCAACGCGGAGGAGAAGTGCCAGAGCTGGTTTGCGGCCGTGACCGCCGAGCTGCGCGCGCGCGGCTACAGCGCCGGGCAGCACGAGGTTGGCCACACCGACGAGATCGCTGTCAGCAACACCGGCTGCGCGGGCCGCTGGTACGGCTACCACGTGTGTAACTACGGCGGGCCGCTCGTGGTGTGGAGCCCAGGCGCGCGGCGCGGCTGGTGGATGATCGATCCCGGCTACTGCCAGTGAGCCCGAGCGTCAGCGCTTCTTGGTCTTCTTGACGAGCGCCGGCCGCTTCTGCGCCTTCTTCTTGGCGGCGGCCTCGCGCTCCTTCTGCTCCTGCTCCTCGAGCACGCGCCGCTCGTCCTCCTGCATGGCGCGCAGCTTGTCGGGCGGCACACCCTTGGGCGGGGCGCCTTGCTCGGCGCGCTGCCGCTCGTCGAGGCGCGCGCGCGCGGCGCCGAAGTAGCGCTCGAGCTCGTCGTCGGGCGGCGCCGAGAGCGGCCGCTCGTCGACGGGCCGGTCACGCGCCAGCTCGCGCGTAGGCGCGAACAGGTCCTGCCGCCCGCCGACGCGGTCGGGCCCGATGTCGGGCGCACGTCGCACGGTCACCGCGTCCGGCAGCTCGGCGCCGGCGTCCTTGGCCTCGAGCACCCGCTTGGGCAGCACCTTGGTCGAGGTCGCGCGCTCGATCGCCTGCACGTCGATGTCGCGGTTGGGCGACGCCGCGCCGTCGTCGCGCTCGGGGCGATGCAGCACGCGCGTGCTCGGAAGCACCACCGGGTTGCGATCGGGCGGCACGGCGACCTCGACCACGTTGGGCGCCAGGAAGTGCCGCTCCTCGACGACCACCCACCACCAGAGGTGCACGTGCGGCTCGTGGAACGGCCCGGGGCCGAGCGGCACCCAGCCGACGTAGCCGGGGCCGCTGCGCCACATCACCCAGCCGGGCCCCCAGGTGCGTCCGGGCAGCCAGACCCAGCCGGCGTCGTCGAGCCAGATCCAACGGCCATAGTGGAAGCACGCCCACCCGAAGGGCTCGGACGAGGCCCAGAGCCAGCCCCACTCCGCGGTCCAGACCCAGTGGCCGACGGTGTACGGACGCCAGCCGTAGCCGACCGTGGGGCTCCACACCCAACCCCAGGTGTCGTTCCACCACCAATCGCCATAGGGGCCGAGGTCGTCGAAGAACGGATCGAGCGGCGTCGGCGGCGGTGGATCGGGCGCCACCACGTAGGTGGTGGGCGCGCACGAGGGTGCGGCAGGCACGGCGAGCAGCGTGACGACGATGAGGGTAATGACGCGCATGGCGCGCGCCACTGCATCATCTGTGCCGCGCGGTCAGCCGAGGTTGTGGAAGACCTGCTGGACGTCCTCGTCCTGCTCGAGCTTGTCGACCATGGCGAGCACCTCGGTGGCCTTCTCCTCCGGCAAGGTCATCGGGTTTTGCGGGATGAACTCGGACTCCGACGACAGCGGTGTCAGGCCGCGCGCCTCGAGCGCCTTCTGCATCTCGCCGAAGCTGGCGAGCGCGCAGCGGATCACGATCTGCTTCTCGCCCTTCTCGCCCGTGCCCTCGCCCATCTCCTCGAGCCCGTGATCGATCAGCTCGAGCTCGAGCTGCTCGGCGTCCTTGACGCTCGCTGGGTCGAGCCGGAACACGCCCATGCGCGTGAAGGCGAAGGCGACGCTGCCCGTGCTGCCGAGGTTGCCGCCCGCCTTGCCGAACGCGGTGCGCACGTTGGTGACGGTGCGCGTCGGGTTGTCGGTGGCGGTGACGACGAGCACGGCGATGCCGTGCGGCGCGTAGCCCTCGTAGATCAGCTCTTCGTAGTTGGCCGTGTCCTTGCCCTGGGCGCGCTTGATGGCCGCCTCGATCTTGTCCTTGGGCATGTTGAGCGCGCGCGCGTTCTGAATCTGCCGACGCAGCGAGGGGTTGCTGCCGGGGTCGGGGCCGCCCGACTTGACGGCCATGACGATGTCCTTGGAAATGCGCGTGAACTGCTTGGACATCTTGTTCCAGCGGGCGAACATGGTGGCCTTGCGCGTCTCGAAGATGCGTCCCATCGGCGGTGCTCCTACAAGCGGCTGTCGCGGCCTTGTTGCACGTCTGCCAGCCGACGTCAGCCGTCCTCAGCCGTCGTCAGCCGGCGCCCACGAGCGACGGTGACAGGTAGAGCGATTCGACGGTCTCGCTGCTGCGCCCGTGCAGCGTCGCCTGCGTCGATCGCCCGGCGAACAGCTCACGGCGCACCAGCCCCAGGCGCTCCGGCAGCGGTTCGCCGTACCGGCGATCGCCCGTGCGACCGTCGTAGCTGACGACGACACGCACGCCGCGCGCCAGCAGCCGCTCGAGGTCGGCGACGAAGCGCTCGCGCTCGTGTTGCTGGTGGTAGCGGCGGTCGCGCGCGCCGCTCGTGCCCTGCCAGGGCGGGTCGAGGTAGACGAGGTCGCCGGCCGTGGCCTCGTCGAGCGCGTGTGCGTAGTCACCGGCGCGCACCTCGGTGCGTCCGGCCAAGAGCGCCGACGCGCCAAGGAGGTGTTCGCGCATGCGTTCGGGGCGCGTACCGCGTCGTCGACGATCGGGCGACTGGTTGAAGGCCCCGGCGGCGTTGAAGCGCACCGCGCTCTTCACACAGCGCGCGAGCAGGAACAACAGCTTGGCCGGGTCGTGGTCGGCGTTGAAGGCCTCGCGCACCTCGTCGTACCAGGCGCGCGGTGCCTCGCGCTGCGCCGACCACAGGCGCTGGTACTCGTCGGCGAGCGCGCCCGGCTCGTCGAGGATGCGCTGCCACAGCGAGCACAAGGGCGCCAGGCTGTCGCCGAGCACGAAGCGACGCGCGCGCTGTTCGCGCGCCGCCGCCAGCGAGACGGCTGCCGAGCCACAGCAGGGCTCCCACAGTGTGTCGACGTCGTTCGGCACGAAGGCGAGCACTTGCGCCGCCAGGCGCCGCTTGCTGCCTTGGTAGGGGATCGGGTGCGGGCACGTCGCCACGCGCGCTCCTTGCCACCGTGCGCCGGCGCGGGAAAGCGGGCGGTCGGCGTCGGTGTTTGCTGGCTCTCCTGGCGGCGTGGGACCATCTCGGTCGGAGCCCGCCGTGCCGACGCCGCTCGAAGAGCCCCTCCACGACAACGCTGGCGTGCGCCTCGGCGTCATCGAGCTGGCGCGAGTGTTCGGCTTCATCGGCATGCTGTTCGGCATCTCCGCCGGTATCGGTGTGCTGGTGTTCTCGCTCGACCGCGGCAGCGTCACGGGTGCGCTCGCCGGCATGTTGCTGGCGGCGGCATCGAGCTGCTTTGATCTGTTCGGCGAGGTGGCGCTGGTGCGTTTCATGACGCGGCGCTTCGAGCGGCGGGCCGGCTCGGCGTTGCGGGGCGCAGGCGGCGTGCACGCGCTCGTCAACGTCGAGCCCGTGGTCACCGTGCACAGAATCAAGCGTGTGCCCGACGAGATCGCGGTGCTCGAGCTGGTGCCGAACAGCGGCCGGTTGGCCCTCGAGGGCGTGCTCGGCCGCGCCGAGGTGCGCGCCGAGCAGCAGCCCGAGGTCAAGGCGCGCAAGGACCAACTCTGGCCGGTGGTCGAGCTGCACTACTGGGCGCGCGGCAAGCGCTACGAGCTGGTGCTCTATCAGCAGCCGAGCTTCGTGCGCACCTTCGCCATCATCCTCGGCCTGTTGCGCGTCGTGCGCCATCCCTCGGAGCGCCTTGCCGATCGCATGCGCCGAGCGCTCGCGAGCGTGGCGTTGCCGGGCCGGAACGTCCCTGAGCTGTCGGACGAGGTGCCGGCGTCAGCCAACCTACGAGTCGCCGAAGGGGTTCACCAGGACGATCCCGCACCCCTGGAAGTCGCGAGTGTTGCGCGTCGCCAACGGTAGCCCGTGGACCAGCGCCGTGGCCGCGATCAACATGTCGGCCTGTGCCACCCGACGCCCCGCGCCTTCCCGCGCCGCGCGCAGCTCGCCTGACGCGCGCGCGATCGCCGGCGTGACGTCGTAGGTGTGATCCGCCGCGGCGATGAGCTCCTCGAGCCACCTACCCAGGCGCCTCCGTATGGCCGGGCGGGTGCGCGCTACGCCGAACGCGAGCTCCTCGATCGTGACGACGCTGAGCATGAGTCCGCCCTGACCCTCGAGCCATCTGAGCACGTTCGCGTTCGGGCGCGGCCGAGGCAGCTCCGACAGCACGTTGGTGTCAACGAGGGCGGTCATGCGAACGGCGAGCGGCGCGGACGACGCGGCGGGACCACCAGTGTCGCGCCGCCCGCGGCGCGAATGGCGGCGCTGGTATCGAGCAGTCGCTGCCACCGCTCGACGGCGGCGCCGCGCTCAGTGAGCGCCTGGTAGTCGTCCACGCCGAGCACCACCGCGACCGGCCGGCCACGGTTCTCGATCACCTGCGGCTCGCGCTGCGCCTCGCGCAGCAGCCGCGACAGCTCGGCCTTGGCGCCGGCGACGTTCCATTCCGAGGACATGGTCATGATCATAGAGCTCATGACCATCTCGGTCAACCCGCTGCGCGCACGCGTCGTCAACGGAGCTGGCGTAGGCGAGGGACGGGTCGGGGGGCGAGGGCGAGTCCGCCTCCGCGCCTTGCCGGTCCGGACCCTTGTCGCGGTGGCGGGCCGCGCCGACACGATCGGCGGGTTGGTGGTGAACGAACGGTGTGGTGTCCTGCCCGGATGGGCGCGGCGGCGGACCCACCCTCGCCCCCCGGCCCTTCGAGCGCGGTCGCACGGGGCCGCTCGAGCATGCCACCCCCGCTCAGGGAGCGGCCGCCTCCGCCAGCCGGAACACGGCCGAGTGGCCTCCGTAGCTGGTGTCGACATCCGCGCCGTCCTCCGTCGGCGGGTCGCCGCGGTGGTCGACGGCGGCAGCGTCGGGGAGCATGGCGAAGGCCGGTATCCCCCCGAGCTCCCCGTAGGCATATTCCCCGCGGCGCAGGTCGATGGGCTCGTCGAGGCCCAGGTGGGCCACCACGCTTCGGGTCAGGCTTCCGTTCGCGGCGATGCAGGTGGACTGTCCGTCCTCCTCGATTTCGACCAGGGCGGGTGGGTTCATGACCGGAGCGAGGCTGAAGAACGTGCCACCCTCGAAGAGGGTGCCGCGTGAGTCCGTCAGCCGGGCATAGGCACGTTCTTCGTCGTTCGCGGCGCTCAGGTAGGTGGCGCCTTCATTCGGCGCGATGGCCAGCTCGACGCCCGGCGGAGCCGTGACGTCGAGGTAGGCGACGAGCTGCCCCGTGGCAACCGCGATAGCGCGGAGATGCGTCGGCTCGTCGTAGGCGAGCGTCACTTCGCCGTCCTCGGTGGAGAAGCCGGCCCGCACCGAGACCTCCCCGCCCTCCACCTCCGGGCAGGGAGGCGGCGACGGGCAGGCGGAGACCAGTGCCAGAGCAGCGACGGTGGTGACGGCGCAGGGGTTAGTGATTGATGCCATTGCCGTCCGCCGCTGCGTCCCAGTTCTGGTTGAGCGTGCCGCCAACGGCGTTGGCCTCGCCATCGAGCTCGTCAAACGGTGGCGTGAGGTTGATGAAGAACGCACTCTGCATCCAGTTCATCATGTCGTTGAAGGTCGGAGGCGAGCTGCCGTTGGTGTGGACATCCCAGAAGGTCCTGAGCCAGTCGACCTCGACCCCGTGGTCGTTGATGCCGCTGCCGCACGTGTTCTCAAGCATCGCGAGCGGGAAGGACACCGGGTCCGAGAGGTCGTTAGGCGACGCCTCGCAGTCGACGGCAGGAAGCGACGTGTACTTGTAGTACTGGAAGACGCAGTCTTGTTGGTAGTGAGAGTTCCAGACGTCAGCGGCGTAGAAATGCGCGAAGCCTTCACTGAACGAGCAAGACTGGTGCTCCTCTGACCCCATGGAGTGGGACCCGGAGATGGAAGGACACTGGGCGTCGTCAAGGGCGCAGTCCCCGGTTGGCAAACCCCTCAAGTGGGCGATGCGATGGCCCAACTCGTGGGAATCGGTGAAGCGCTCCTTTGCGTCCACCTGTCGGATGCTGATGATGCCAGTGCCCCGGTTGTATTCGCTGTCGTAGTTCGGATCGTTGGACAGGCGCACCGTGAAGATGCTGCTGGTTAGGCCGCCGGCATGTCGGAAGAGCGAGTACGCATCGGCCGCGTACACCTGCCACATCGCGATCGGCATCGCCCCCGAGGGCGCGATGGTGACGGTGGTGGCGAGGTTGCACCCGCCGCCGGCGCAGCTGTAGTAGAGCGTGCCGGGGAAGCTCGCATAGGAGTTGCCCGAGTCCGCGTTCTGGACGTAGAGCTCGTTCCCTTGGATGATGCCCTTGCTGTAGACGGTGTAGCTGACCGAGAAGAACTGCCCCGAGTGGGTCACCGGCACGCTCGCCGTACAGCCCGAGCCCGGATCACCGGTGCCGAGCCCGTCGCCGAGATGGGTATCGAAAGGGACGGCAACCCCACCGCTGGTCGCGATGA
Organism: Deltaproteobacteria bacterium; assembly: GCA_016177705.1. Lineage (GTDB taxonomy): Bacteria > Myxococcota > UBA727 > UBA727 > VGSZ01 > JACOUT01. Next base: position 222,448 of record JACOUT010000002.1, on the reverse strand, counting down.
TGCGACTGCCGAACAGCGTCTGCGACGACCCGCTGGCCCAGTTGTCCTCGATGGTGCCGTCGTCGAGGTCATTGCGGGCAGCGTCATCGTACACGACGGCCGCCTTGAAGCAGAGCCGCACGTTGCTCGTCAGGGCAGGGGTGCTGGTCGAGAGCGCGCGCACGGTGAGGCCGATGAGGCTCATGGCGTCACCTCCTCGTCGTCCTCGGTCGCGTAGACCGGGGCCGGCGCTACGCCGTCCTCCACAACCGCGATACCCGCCGGCGACCCTGTCCGCTCGGTGGGCCAAACCGGTAGGGCGTTATCGGAGTCCAGGACCGCAACGAGCCCATCCACGGGAAGCAGGGCGATTGCGTCCACGTGGTTGCTGGCGACGACGTGGCCATTATCAACGGCGTGCAAGCGGAGGTGCAGGAGCGCGGGCTTGCCGCGGTAGAGCTGCCAGATGGGCAGCTTGACCTCGACCAGGCCTGCGTCGGCGGACGGCGAAGTGATCGGGACCTGGAAGGTCCCGTGGACGAAGCCGAGCGGGTCAATCAGCGTCGCGAGGACCTCGAGCTCAGAGAAGTGGAGGGTCGGGTCGACCGCCACCATCATCACGGGCTCGTCGTCGGCGTCGTAGGTGCGTTCGTCGAGTGGGGCGATTGCCGCAATTCGTGATGGCGCGGCTTCGTCGCCGCAGACGTTGCCAGGCGGCTCACCAAGCCCGTCGACAGGCGTCAGCGTGTCGACGGGGGGGGGGGGTAACGAAGCGCCAGCAGCGAGCCCGGCTGCCCCAAAGAGAATCAGTAGACGCGATATCCGTTTCATTGTCCCTCCGTGAATCGCGAATACCACGGCAACAAATCGTGCGATAGATAGATCAGCAGCACAACCGTGCGGTACGTCCCGATGCTCGCGGACGACGTGCCGGGAGGTGCGGACGAAGAGAGCGACGTCAGCGTGTCGGCGCCTCACGAGCCCGACCGACCAACGCGATGAGCGCGTCGGCGAGCCTGCGGTACTGCTCGATCGTGTTGTAGGCCTGCGCCGAGATGCGCACCAAGCGCCGCGGCCGCGCTGCGCTGCACGGCCGCCCATGGCGAGCGAGCGAAGCTCGCGGCCTCGGCGGCTGGGGCCAGGGCACGATGGGCACCTCGATGGCGTGCTGCTCGGCGAGCGCGCGCTGCAGCGGATCGCCGTAGAGCGGTCCCTCGGTGGTGCCGTCGCCATCAGGCAGCGGCACCGACGCGAGCGCGCCGATCATCGCGGCAGGTGCAGGCTCGGGCACGCCGAGCGCCGTGCACAAGAGCGCGCGTGCCTCCACCGCCAACGCGTGGTTCCTCGCCATCAGCGCCGGCCAGCCGCCCTCGAACAGCCGCTCGCCGAAGGAGAGCCCCGCCGGCACCGCCAGCCACGGCGTCGGGTCGACGGTGCCGACCCAGTCGAACTCGAGCTGAAAGCGCGAGCGCGCGCCCGGCGGCGCGTTGGCGCCGTGCGACAGCACGGCGGGCCGCGTGCCCTCGAGCTTGTCGGCGCGCACCGCTAGGAACGCGGCGCCCTTGGGCGCGAACAGCCACTTGTGGCAGTTGCCGGTGAGCCAGGCGGCGCCGATGGCGTCGACGTCGAGCGGCACCTGGCCGGGCGCATGCGCGGCGTCGACCAGGCACTCGACGCCGCGCGCGCGCAGCTCGCGCACCAGTCGCGCCACCGGGAACACCAGGCCGGTCGGGCTGGTGACGTGATCGAGCAAGGCCAGGCGCGTGCGCGGCGTGACCGCGGCCAAAACCGGCGCTACCACGTCGTCGTCGCTGGCGAGCGGGAAGGGCACGTGCGCCGTCACCACGCGCGCGCCGGCGTGTCGCGCCGCCTCCTCGAGTACGTTGTTGCACGCGTTGTAGATGTGGTCGGTGGTGAGCAGCTCGTCCCCCGGCGACAGCGGCAGCCAGCGCAGCACCGCGTTCACGGCGGCGGTCGCATTGGGCACGAAGGCGAGGCGCTCGGGCGCGGTGTGCAGGAAGCGCGCGAGCGGCGCGCGCGCGTCGTCGAGAAGTACCGGCAGCTCGCGCGCGAAGAAGCGCACCGGCTGGCGCTCCATGCGCTCGCGCAGCTCGCTCTGCACTGCCAGCACGTCGCGCGGGCAGGCGCCGAAGGAGCCGTGGTTCAAGAAGGTGACGGCCGGATCGAGCGCGAAGCGCGCCAGCAGCGCCTGGTCCATGGGCCGACATTGCGCGCGCCCCGCCACCGCAGGCAAGGGCGCTGTGAGCCCGGCCACACCGACGGCGCCTTTGCGCGCGAGGCGATTGACATGACACGAAAAAAACGAACGTTTTGCATCGAACCGGAGCGAACGATGCGCAGCCTGCCCCGTCCCACCACCACGGCCCTCGCGACTGCGCTCGTGCCGCTCCTGCTCGTCGGCGCGCTGCCGTGCCGCGCCGACGAGGGCGGCGCGCCTCCCCCGCCAACCCCCGTCGACCGCGGCGAGAGCGACGGGGCCGACGAGGACGACGACGTCACGCGCACCGCGCTGCACGTCGGCGCGGTCGCGGTCGGCGGCGCGCTCGGCGCGGCGGCGGGCTTCTCGGTCGGCGCCGCGCTCGCGGGCGGCGTCTACCCCTTGGCGCGGCGCGAGCCGCCCATCGCCGAGGGCCTGACGGTCGCCATCGGCACACCGGTGGTGCTGACCATCGCCGGCGCGGGCCTCGGCGCGCTGCTCTCGCCGGTGGTGCTCGGTGAGCCGCTGTCGGTCGCGGGCGGCCTCGGCGCCACGGGCGGCGCGACCGTCGCGGGGGCCGCGGCCGCGGTACCCGGCGCGTGGCTCACGTGGGAGGCGACCAAGGCGCTCGGCGCAGCCATCGGTGAGCCGTCGCCGGAGGGGTGCATCCTGTCGATGGTCGGGCTGTCGGCGGCGCTGTCGGTGATGTTCGGCGGCTTCTGCGCAGGCGCGGCGTGCGGTGGTGCTGGCGGCGGGGCGGGGGCCGCGTTCCTCGATGTCCCTGCCGACGCGCCGGCATCGCCCCCCGTGCCCGTGCCCGTGCCCGTGCCCGCGCCGCCCGCGCCGCCCGCGCCGCAACAAGAGATCGCGCCACCTGTGGCGGCAGAGCGGCCCGCGCCAGCGCCGCCCTTGGCCTACTGATCGCCGTCAGCGCGCGATCGGCCGCGCCACCACCAGCACGTTGCCGTTCGGGTCCGCGAAGTACGCGGCCTCGTCGCCCCATGGACGGACCGCGCGCGGCGACAGCAGACGCGCGCCCGCGCCCGTCAGGCGCGCGGCGGCCGCGTCGACGTCGTCGGTATGGAAGTACAGCTCGCAGGGCGCCAGCTCGCCCCGCGGAATGGCCGCCGGCACGGCGCCGGTGTTTCGCCCGAAGCCGTCGCGCTGGTAGAGACCGAGCCGCTGCCCGCCCGGCATGCGCAGCTCGCAGTAGACCGGCGTCTCGACCTCGACGTCGAAGCCGAACGCGGCGCGATAGAACGCAGCCGCGGGCGCCAGCTCCGGTACCGCCAGGATGGTCAGCACGTGGCGTGCGACGGGCCCGTCGGCGCCCATCAGTTGGCCAGACGGCAGGCGCCCGGCCCGCGCGGGTCCATGCAGCCGCCGCAGCCGCCCATCGGCGAGCACGCCTCAGCGCCCGCGCTCGCCTTGCCGGCGGCGAAGACCGAGAGCTGCTTGTCGAGCTCCTCGCTCGCGCACTTGGGGCAGGCGGCCTTGCCGCTCGAGTCGACCAGCGCCTCGAAGCCGTGTTGGCACTTCTTGCAGACGTACTCGTAGATGGGCATGGCGCTTGGCTCTCCGCGTCGGGTGACCTCGGTGTTGTAGGGAACGCGCGCGCGCGGCGCCAGAGGGGGGATTGACCCCGGCCGCGCATCCCGCGAGAAAAAACGAATGTTTTTCATTGATCGAGCACGAGCGCCGCACCTGCTCGGCCCGGCGCTCGTGGCCGCGCTCGTCGCAGCGCCGTCGTTGGCGGTGCCGACCGGCATGAGCCCGTACCTCTACGGCATGCACGATGAACCCGAGCTGTCGCTGTTCCCCTCCGAGGGCGGCTGCGCTCGCGGCTGGGTCACGCTGCTCGAGTACATCGGCGACAGCGGCGACTGCGCCATCGAGCACTCGCGCCTCGCGGACCAGGGCTACGGCGTCATCCTGCGGCTCGACTGGGGCGGCGGACCGCCGCTGCCGACGACGCCCGAGGCGGTCGCCGGCTACGCCGCCAAGTTCGCGCGCTGTGTGCGCGACGCCGTCGGCGTCAAGGTGTGGATCGTCGGCAACGAGCCGAACATCGGCTGGGGCTACCCCTACACGCCGGCCGAGTACGCCGACGTCTACCTGGCCGTGCAAGAGCAGGTCGCTGCGCTGCCGAACGCCGGCGAGCACGAGATCCTGTTCGCGCCAATGTCGCCGTGGGCGTGGACCGATCACTGGGGCGATTGGGACGACGGCCTGGCCGCCGCCATCGACCGCGTGCGCGCGCAAGGTGGCGACGTCGACGGCGTGGCCATCCACGCCTACACGCGCGAGATGAGCGTCGCCGCCGTCACCTCCGACGAGTGGTTCCCCGGCCGCGAGGGCAAGTGGCGCCTGCACTTCCGCGGCTACCGCGACACCACGGAGCTGCTCGCCGCGCGAGGGCTGTTCGACCTGCCGCTCTACATCACCGAGGCCGGCAGCGCCTGCGACCCTCCTTGCGACCCCTACAGAGACGAGGACGTCGGCTACTTCGTCGCGCTGTACGAGGAGGTGTTCTCCTGGAACCAGGCGAACCCGCACCAGGTGATCCGCGCGGTAACGCCCTACCGCTGGACCAGCAATGACGACGGCAGCGGCCGCGACTTCTGCATCGGCTGCTCGGCACCGCTGCGCCAGGACCTCGAGCACGCGGTGGCGCTCGGCCGCACCTGGGACGACACCGGCTGCCACTCGCCGATGTCGCCGCCGCCGCAGGACGACGTCGACGGCGGCGTGCCGCCCGTGGACGCCGACGCCGGCAGTCCGCGCGAGCCCGAGCCGGACGCAGGCGTCGGGCCGGACACGAGCGACGATGACGGCGAGGTGGACAGTGCGCGCGGGTCGCCGACCGACGTCGGCTGCGCGTGCGCGTCGACCGCTCCGAATACTGCGCGCGCCATGCTTTGGTGGAGCATGGCGCTCGTGCTCGCCATCTGCGCGCGAGTCGTACTGCGGCGCCTGCGACACGCCCCTACCTCGGCGTGATCGCGCGCCTCGGCCGCGCACGTAGCAGCAGTGGGAGGTCCCCATGCGTTGGCTTGGACTGCTCGCCGTCGTGCTCGTGCTAGGTTGCCCCACCGATCCTGCCGACAGCGGCGATCCGACCCCTGCCGGCACCATCGGCCTCGGCGCCACCTGCGCGGCGGTCGAGGACTGCGGTGGCATGACGCCGCTGTGTTCGGCGGGCTTCTGCGTGGAGTGCCAGGCGGACCAGGGCTGCGGCGGTGAGATCTGCGCCGCCAACGGCATGTGCGGGCAGTGCGCCAGCGACGCCGACTGCCCGGCCGGCGAGCCGTTCTGTACCTCCGAGGCCCGCTGCGCGGCGTGTCGCACCGCCGACGACTGCGGCGCTGCGGCGCCTAGCTGCTCGCCGCGCGGTGAGTGTGTCGAGGCCTGCGTGGACGACACGAGCTGCGGCGGTGGCGTGTGTCACCCGGTGTACGCCGCCTGCGTCGAGTGCGTGCTCGCGGACGATTGCGTCGGCGCCGACGGCCCGCTGTGCAGCCCGACCGGCCGCTGCGAGCGCTGCTTGAGCAACGACGACTGCGGCGTGGCAGCGCCCTTCTGCGTCACAGGCGAGTGCCGCGAGTGCGTGCAGAACACCGACTGCCCGTCCGACGGCCTGTGCGGCGCCGACCTCGAGTGCTTCGCGCCCTGCACCAGCGACGCCGGTTGTGGCGGCGATCGCCCCGCTTGCGACGTCGCCAGCGGCGCGTGCGTCGAGTGCGTGCAGGACGCGAGCTGCACCACCGATGCCGACAAGCCGGTGTGCGTCGACCAGCGCTGCGAGGAGTGCCGCGCCGACACGGACTGCGTGCAGGACGCCGACCGCCCCGTGTGCGTCGACGCCAAGTGCGAGCAGTGCCGCGTCGACGAGGACTGCCCCGCCACGGAGCCGACCTGCCGCGACAGCGAGTGCCGCAACTGATCAGGTCGCTACGCGGCGCGTCATCGTGACGACGCCATGACGCGGGGCGCGCATGGTCCGAGGACCGGGAGGTTCTCGTGTCCCACGCCGCGCCGCTCAGCCGACCGTTTTCCGCCGCGCCCGCGCCCGCGCGCGAGGTGCTCGGGCCCGCGACGCTGGTGCGCGGACCCATGAGCCTGGCCGAGACGGTGCTGCGCATCGGCATCGGCCTGCTGTGGGTCTTGCTGTGCTCGCTCGCCTTCACGGTGGCGCTGTTCGTGCTGCTGCCGTCGCGCGCCGCGCGCATCAAGGTCGGCAACGTCTACGGCAGCTTCATCGGCAAGGGCTGCGCCTGGCTCACCGGCAGCCGCTACACCATCGAGGGCCGCGAGCACGCCAACCCTGCTCGTCCGGCCATCTACGTCGCCAACCACGCCTCGATGGTCGACATCTTCCTGGGCGCCTGGCTGTCACCCACCGGCACCTGCGGCGTCGCCAAGAAGGAGATCATCTTCTACCCCTTCTTCGGTCAGTTCTTCGTGCTCGCGGGCCACCTGCGCATCGATCGCGGCAATCACGAGCGCGCGGTCGCCTCGCTGCGCTCACTTGCCGAGTTGGTGAAGCGGTACGCGCTCTCGATCTTCATCTGGCCCGAGGGGCACCGCTCACGCGACGGTCGGCTGCGGCCCTTCAAGAAGGGCGCCTTCCATGTCGCGCTCGAGACGGGCCTGCCCATCGTGCCCATGGTGATCGCCGGCTCGCACCGCGCCTGGGAGGCGCGCTCGTTGCGCCTGGCGCGCGCCGATGTCGAGGTCACCTTCTTGCCGCCCATCGACACCAGCGCGTGGCGGCGCGAGACGCTCGATCAGCACATCGCCGAGGTCGAGCGCGTCATGGCCGCCGCGCTTCCGCTCGATCAGCGGCCCGCGGTCGAGGCCGTGGCGTCGGTGGCGCGCGCGGCATAGCCCGTCCGCCGCGGTCGCGGTCGGGCGCCGGCCGCAGCTACCAGCACGAGGAGAAGGAGCGCCGCCGAGGGCGCGCCGCGACCCGCGACGTGCTCGTCGCAGCGCAGCGGCGGCGCGCCGGGAATGTCATCGTCGTCACCGCCATCGACGGAGCAGCGCGCCTCTTCCGCCTCCTCGGCGGTGACGCACTGCGAGGGATCGCAGGGGTCGATCGCCTCCTCCGGCTCTTCGAAGCAGTGGTTGAAGTCGCAGGCCGACTCGGTGGCGGCGTCGCAGTCCGGGTCGGCGCGGCCGCAACCGCAGTCGCAGCCGTCGCCGGCGCCGAAGAAGGCGCCGCTGCACACCCAGCCGGCGGGCAGGTCGATGCACGGCTGACCCTCGGTGATGCACTCGAAGCCCGGCTCCGGCTCGCACGACGACGAGCAACCGTCGCCGCTCGCGGTGTTGCCGTCGTCGCACTCCTCGAAGATGGTGCCCCAGATCGGGTCGCGATCGGCGAAGCCGTCGCCGCACACGGGCTCGCGGCACGGCTGGCCCGGCGCGTCGCAGATGAAACCCTGCTCGACGAAGGAGCAGTTGGCGTCACAGCCGTCGCCACCGACTTCGTTGCCGTCGTCGCAGGCCTCGTAGTAGCCGAATTGGTCGTAGCTGAGGATGCCGTCGCCGCACTGCACCTCGACGCAGGGTTGTCCCGGCGGTACCGAGATGCAGTCATAACCGGGCTCGAGTTGGCAGGTGCCCGAGCAGCCGTCGTTGCCCGTGGCGTTGCCGTCGTCGCACGCCTCGAAGGCGATGACGCCGTCGTTGTCGATGATGCCGTCGCCACAGGCGACGTAATGGCACGGCCCGCTCCAGCAGATGGCGTCGGGCGCGGCAACGCACTGGTCGCAGCCGTCGTTCGGATCGTCGTTCATGTCGTCGCAGGTCTCGCCCACCCGGTAGTAGGGGTCGCCCTCGACGACGCCGTTGCCGCAGTCCGAGCGCATGCAGGTGCCGCCCCACAGCGGGCAGTACCAGCCGGGCTCGGCCTCGCAGTCGTCGCAGCCGTCGCCTGCAACGTTGTTGCCGTCGTCGCAGGTCTCGCCGGTCCGCGTGTAGGGGTCGTAGTCGGCGTACAGGTCGCCACAGAAGGTGGGGCGGCAGGGCTGGCCCTCGTAGCAGACGAAGCCGGGCTCGTCGGTGCAGTCGGGCGCGCAGCCGTCACCCGCCTGTGCGTTGCCGTCGTCGCAGCGCTCGGAGGCGGTGCGCAGGCCGTCGCCGCAGCGCTCCCTGCGGCACCCTTCGCCACGCGGTCCGCACAGCCAGCCGGTGAGCGCGCGCGTGCAGTCGGGTGCGCAGCCGCCGTCGTCGGTGGTGTTGCCGTCGTCGCAGGCCTCGCCGCCGCCGACGTAGCCGTCGCCGCACGCGTTGGCGACGCACACCGTGGGGTCGGCGCCGCTCGGCACCAGGCCCGCGGCGCAGCCGTCGTAGTCACAGCGGGAGAGCGCGATCGGTGCTGCGCCGCAGTCCGGATCGAGCGCGCCGCAGCCGCAGTCGCAGCCGTCCTCGGTGCCGAGGTGCTCGTCTCCGCAGGTGAAGGTCTGGGCACGCGCCGGCGCCGCAGCGATCGCTGCGGCGAGCGCGGCCCAGACCAACACGGTCCAGGGCAGCACCGAGGAGCGCGGCCACACGTCGTCGACGGCGCCACGCGCTTGCAGGGTCACGGCAAGGTCACTCTGCCAGGTGGATCGTCGCCTTGACGGTGCGCTCCTGCCCGCCGCCCGACGCCGCGCTCCAGTGCGCGAGGATGGACATGGTGGCCACCGTACCTTCGGGAGCCTCAGGCGAGGGCTCGTCGATCTCGAGGTCGGTGCAGTCCGCGGGCGCGTCGTACGACCAGCCATCCTCGGGATCGCCAGTGTTGGCGCAGCCGGTGAGCGAGGCGACCACGCCCTCGCCGGTGTTGATCGGGCTGTTCGGATCCTCGTAGTCGTCCTGGCAGCTACGGGTGGGCTCGCCGACCTCGACCTCGCCGATGTCGCCGCTCACGCTGAAGATGCCCATGGCCGAGCCGGAGTCGCCGCGCACGGTCAGGTTGGACGCGGTCCATGCCGTGTCGCTGTAGAAGTCGATGTACTCGGCCTCGTCGGCCAAGCCGGTCGCGGGGCCGATGGCGCCGTCGAGGCGACCGCCGACCGCGAACCTGGTGCCGCCGTCGAACAAGTCGGCGACGCGGCCGCGCACGGCCGGCTCGTCACGATCCTCGGTCGCCGAGTCGTCACGCTGGAATACGTCGAGTTGATCCATCGGGCTGCGCGCGCAGCCGACTGTCGTCCCGGCAACAACCACACCCACCAAGAGAAGTTTCTTCATCGTGATCCTCCGCGCGAGTGCGCGAGCAGGAAGCGCGCCGCACAAAAGGAGCATGACACGCGACCACGCCGCAGTGTTGTGAGCGGCGCACAGCGGATTTCTTGTCAGGTGCGACCTCCAGGCAGCAGCGGGTGCGCGGAGGTGCTCACTCGGACGGCGCGAAGGCCTCCACCTGGCCGGGCACGCCCTTCAGCTCGAACGCGCCGAGCCGGACTGGCGCGCCGCTCGCCAGCGCGGCGAATTCCGCGCTCACCACCACGCGGCGTCCGAGCTTGCCGGTCAGGCCCTCGAGCCTGGCGGCGAGGTTGACCGCTGAGCCGATGCAGGTGAAGTCGAGCCGGCCGGCGCCGCCGATGTTGCCGTACGCCACGTCGCCCACGTGGAGCGCGACGCCGAAGGTAATGGGCGGCACCGCGTCAGCACGGGCGTTCCGGGCGTCGAGCGCGGCGAAGGCCTCGCGGGCGGCCAACAGCGCGCCGTCGCACACCTCCCGATCGCTCGGCCCCATGCCCGTGGGGAAGACCGCGAGCAGTCCGTCGCCCATGAACTTGAGCACTTCGCCGCCGTGGGCCTCGATGGCCGGCACCTGGCAGTCGAACAGCTCGTTGAGCACGCCGATGATGCGTCCAGGGGGAAGGCGCGCCGACAGGCCGGTGAAGTCGCGCAGGTCGGAGAACCACAGCGCGCAGCGGATCGACTCCATGTCGCCGCGCACGATCTTGCCGCTCATGACGCGCTCGCCCGTGCCGCGGCCGACGTAGGTGTTGAGCAGGTTCACCGCGGTGCGCGAGAGCGCGAAGATCTCGGCGACGCGCGACAGCGGCCGGAGGATCTGATCGAGCGCACCCACGTGCTCGTCGGTGAAGCCGCTCGGCGCCTTGGTGGCGAAGGTGATGGCGTGCACCGTGCCGTTCAGGAAGCGCAGCGGGCCCGCGTAGAAGTCGGTGAAGCCCTCGCGCGCCAGGCCGTCGAGCAGCTCGCCGCGCCGCGCGCTTGCGTCGGCGAGTCGGTGCCGCGCGGGCTTGCCGTCGGCGAACACCGCCGACACCGGGTTCTCCAGGAAGGCAGGTGACGACAGGAAGGCGTAGCTGTTCTCGCGCACCACGACGCCGTCGCTGCCGTGGGTCCACACGAAGCTCCGGCCCACGATGTGGGGGTGCAGCGTGCGCACGAAGGCCTCGACGCGGTGAAGCGGGATGCCCGCGGCCACCAGCTCCGGGCACAGCCGCGCCACCGTGTCGGCGGGCGTGGGCGCGCCGGGCGCGCCGTCCACCAGCCAATCGAAGCAACGCTGCACCGCAGGGTTCACCGGTCGAGCATAGCCGGGCCTGCGCCTGCGCGGCGTCAGTGCGTGAACGTGTCGCGCGCCGTGGCGAAGCGCGCCAGCGTGTCGCGCAGGCCGTCGAGTGTGAAGGCGCCGGCGCTGAAGCCGGGCGCGTCGATGCCGTTGACCTCGACGGCGTTGGTGCCCGTCGGGATCGGATCTGTCGAGAGCGCCGGCAGCGCCACGCTGGCGCGGCCGTCCAGCACCACCACGCTCCACAACAAGCGGCCGACGTCGAGCCCGCCGGTGGCGCGCAGCTCGATGGTGCGCGCCACCGCGCCGGTGACGGCGTCGTGCGTGATGGTGACCGCGCTGGCGCCCGTGACCGCGATGTTGTCCGCGGGCGCGAGCCACTCGGGCAGCACCACGGTGCTGGCGGTGTCGACGTCCCACTCGACCGAGATGGTCTGGCGCGCCGGGTTGTTGCCGCCCACGCTGGCGATGCCCGCCACCATCGTGCCGGCGGCGCTGGCGAACAGGCCGGCGACAGCTGGCACGCGCTGGGTGTCGTTCGTGAGGGTGAAGAAGGTCGACTCGCAGAACAGCACGCCCTCGGTGTCGCCGAGGTCGAGCGCAGCCAGCGCGGCGTTCTCGCCCAAGCCGGCGGGGGCGAGCGCGGGGAAGTCGACCGTGACGTCGTCGAGGTCGGCGTCGGCGAGCAGCGCGAGCGTCAACGGTTGCGTGCTGCCGGCAGTGACGGTGACGTTGCGCGCGGCCGCATAGGCGCGCGCGCCCAGGATCTGGTCGTCGGCGAAGTTCGCCGGCGTGCCGTTGTCCTCCACCTGCAAGACGGTGGCGAGCACCGCCATGGTGCCGGTGCGCACGCGCATCTCGAAGGCGTTGGTGCAGGGGCGCACCGCGTCGAGCGGGTGGGTGGTGCAGCGCGGCGCCACTGCCACGTCGATGTCGTTGGCGGCGTCGCCGAGGTCGCGCAGGCTCGAGGTGTTTGCGCCCACGATGTAGTAATCGGCGCCGTCGGTGGGGCTGAGCCCGCTCAGGTCGGGCATGGTGATGGTCAGGCGGCCGGAGGCCGGCACGCCGGGGCTCGAGCCCGCGACGATGACCGGGATGGTCACGTTGGTGCCGGCGACGCCGAGCCAACTGGTCGGCACCACGTCCGTGCCGGTGACGGTGACGTCGATCGGGCCGTCGAGGATGGTGGCGTCGCGGAAGGTGGCGAGGCCGGTCGCGTCGGTGACGCCGTCGAGGTTGGGGTTGTCGCCCACGGTCACCACCGCGCCTTCGACCGCGGCATCGGTGGCGTCGTCGATGACGTAGACGTGCAGCAGGCCGGCTATGGCGCCGTCGCCCGAGCCGCCGCCGGCGATCAAGCGCGGTGCGGTCTCGCCCTCGCCCTCGCCTTCACCCTCACCCTCACCTTCTCCCTCACCTTCTCCCTCGCCTTCACCTTCTCCCTCGCCTTCACCCTCTCCCTCGCCTTCGCCTTCTCCCTCACCCTCACCTTCGCCTTCTCCCTCGCCTTCACCCTCGCCCTCGGCGGGCTCGCCCGTGCAGTTGCTGCACGCGGTGGGGAGCAGGATCAGGGCGAGCGACGAGCAGCAGGCGAGCAGGACAGGAAGGCGACGCATGGGGGACCTCCGCGGGAGGTTTGACACACCATCGGGCGCTCGTCGAAAAGAGGGGGGCCGCCGACCGATCGCGCCGGCCGCATCGACTCGACGCGTCGTCCTACACGGAGCACGCCATGGCAGCGCCCGACCCGATCTACCTCGACCACAACGCGACCACGCCGCTGTTGCCCGAGGTGGTCGAGGCCATGCTGCCCTACCTGCGCGAGCACTTCGGCAACCCCTCGAGCGCGCACGTCTACGGCGCGCGCGCACGGAGCGCAGTGGAGCTGGCGCGCGACCGCGTGGCGCGCCTGCTCGGCTGCGACGAGGACGAGATCGTCTTCACCTCGGGCGGCACCGAGGCCAACAACCTGGCGATCCGCGGCGTCGCCGAGACGTCCAGCACGCGTCGCCACCTCGTCACCACCGCCATCGAGCACCCGGCGACCGAGAAGCCCTGCGCCTGGCTCGAGCGACACGCCTGGCGCGTGACGCGCCTCGGCGTCGACGGCGCCGGCCGCGCGCTGGTGGAGCAGGCGCGAGATGCCATCGGCGACGACACCGCGCTCGTCACGGTCATGCACTCGAACAACGAGACCGGCGTGGTGCAGCCGGTCACCGAGCTTGCTGCGCTCGCGCGTACGCGCGGGGCGCTGATCCACGTCGACGCCGCCCAGTCGGTCGGCAAGGTGCCCATCGACGTGGGCGCGCTCGACGTCGACCTCTTGAGCGTGGCCGGCCACAAGCTGTACGCGCCCAAGGGGGTCGGCGCCCTCTACGTCCGACGCGGCACGCCGCTCCTGCCCTTCGCGCTCGGCGCGGGCCACGAGCGCGGCATGCGACCGGGCACGGAGAACGTCGCGTCCATCGTCGGGCTGGCGGTGGCGTGCGAAGCGGCGGCGCGCGACCTCGACGAGCTGGCAGCGCGGCTGACGCGCCAACGCGACGAGCTATGGCGCCTGCTCGCCGCGGCGGTGCCGGGGCTCGCGCGCAACGGCCACCACGAGCTGCGCCTGCCGAACACGCTCAACGTGCGCTTCCCCAACGTCACCGGCACCAAGGTGCTGGCCGGCGCGTCCGAGGTGGCGGCGTCGACGGGCTCGGCGTGCCACGAGGGGCAGGAGCATGCGTCTGCGGTGTTGCTGGCGATGGGCGTGGCGCCTGACGAGGCGCTCGGCTCGGTACGCCTGACGCTCGGGCGCGGCACCACCGACGACGAGGTAGCGCGCGCGGCCGAGGCGCTCGCGCGATCGTGGCGACGGGCGACGTCCGCGCCGTAGGCCGTGCGCGCCCGCTTGCTGGGGTTCGGCGCAGGCTTGACGGGTGTCACCTGCATGGTCACAATGACACCCATGAAGAAGACGCAGGTGTACCTGCCTGCCGACCAGCTCGCCGCGCTGCACGCCGTGGCGCGCCGCACCAAGCGCAGCGTGGCGGAGCTGATCCGAGAAGCCATCAGGACCACCTGGCTGCAACCCGCGGCCAAGGCGCGCGGTCCGGTCGCGCTGTGGGACGGCCCGGTCGCCCTCACCTCGGATGATCACGACGCGATCTACGACGCGCCGTGAGCGCCCCCGCGCCGATCTTCGTCGACAGCGGCGCCTGGATCGCGCTCGCGCTGACCCGCGATCCCCACCACGAGGCAGCGGTCGCGTCGTGGGACGCGCTCTTGGGACAAGGAGCAAGGCTCGCGACCTCGGTGCCGGTGGTGCTCGAGACCTTCACGTTCTTGGAGCGCACTACCTCGCGCGCGACGGCGATCAGATGGAAGGACACGCTCGGGGAGGTGCCGCGCCTGCGCATCGTCGAGTGCACGCGTGCCGACCTCGCGGCGTGCTGGCGTTGGTTCGAGCGCAACGAGCTCCACAAGCTGTCCGCCGTCGACGCCACCAGCTTCGCCATCATGACCCGTGAGCGGATGAGGGTGGCGTTCACCTTCGACCACCACTTCCTCGCGGTCGGCTTTCGCGCGGTGGGCTAGCGGCCCGCCGTTCCGCGGTCTCGGTCGCCCTGCTACACGCGCGCTGATGGTCGCCGAACCCTCCCTCGCTCGCCTGCTCGTCGTGGCCGCCGCCGCCGCGCTCACAGCGTGCCCGGGCCCGCCCGACCCGACGCCCGCCGACGCGGCCGCCTACCTCGGCCTCGCCGACGGCGCCACGCACACCTACCAGGTGGGGCAGGGCATCACCGAGACGCACGACATCACGACCAGCTCGATCATCTCCGAGCAGGGCGGCCTGGTGTTCGACGTGGTCGCCAAGCAGAACGGCTTCGTCACCGACGAGACGCAGGATCGCACCTTCGCCGTCGAGGTGGGCGTCGACTACGCGCGCGTGCGCCGCCTGTTCGACTGCATCGTGCGCTGCGGCGAGCTGTCGGCGCCCATCGCGCTCTTCCCCATCCCACTCGACGAGGGCGAGCAGGCCCAGTCCACGGTCGACGTCAGCACTAGCGTCAACAACGGTACGCCGGTGGTGACGAGCGAGACCCACACCGTGCTGGTCGGCGCCGAGGCCGAGGTCACCGTGCCGGCGGGCAGCTACACCGGCACTTCCGTGAGCTGGACGCGGGCGCGCGACGCCGGCTCGGACACCGCCATCCTGGTGGTGGTGCCCGAGGTCGGCATCGTGCGCTGGGACGGCTTCGACGGCAGCCGGCTCGAGCTTGCGCCCTGATCAGCCCGTGATGGGTCGCAGGTCGTACTGGCCGCGCCGGTTCTGCTGGTTCGCTGCGTCGTCGCCGCCCGCGACCGCGGGACGCTCCTCGCCAAAGGAGATGCTCTTCAGGCGGCCGGTGGCGACGCCGAGCGCCTCCAGGTACTCGACGGCGGAGCGCGCCCGCCGATCGCCGAGCGCCAGGTTGTAGTCGGAGCTGCCGGTCTCGTCGCAGTGCCCCTCGATGGTGAGCAGCGCGGCCGGGTTGGCGGCGAGGAACGCGGCCATCTGGGTGAGGCTCTGCTGCGACTCCTTGGTGAGCTGGTCGGAGTCGAAGTCGAAGTAGATGGGCAGCGTGGGCGCCGACGGGCCGGCGCTGACCGAGCCGCCGTTGGAGCCGGCAGGGGCCTTGGCCACGGCCGGCGCGGGCGGCGTCGACGGCGCGAGCTTGGCCTTGGGCTTCTCGGTGGTGGCGCACGCAAGCGAGAGGGCCGCGGCCAGCCCGAGCGAGAGCGCTGCAACTTTCGGCGCAATCTTCAGCATGGGAATCCTCCGAAGGTGATCGGTACGATGTCCGACGCGAGTCGACGTCGGTCATTCGTCCGAACGCCAACACCGCCCGCCCGATTCGCAAACGCTGCGTAAAAAGTCGGCGGGGGGAACGCGCCAACCGACCGTGCGCGCGCGCTACTCGCCGGCCGGATCGATGACCACCTGCTGCCCCGGCGTGATCGAGAGCGACCTCGTGATCGGCGTCTCCTTGCCGGTGATGCGTAATTGGTAGCTGCCGGCGACCGCGGTGATGGGCGCGGTGCCCGTCAAGCGGTCGCTGCCGAGCCAGACGTAGATGCCGCGCGCCTGTTTGATGGTGATGGTGCCGGTCGGCAGCGCGCCGTAGTCGAGCGTCGCGCCCGTGACCGGCATTGGCGTGGTCACGCCCCGCTTGCGGTCGACGGCGACGACGCGCTTGGTGCCGGCGATGACGGAGAGCGTGTCGCCGCCGCGGCCGAGCACCTGGCCGCCGTCGGTGCGGAACTCGATGTGGCGGGGGGCCGACGTCGCCACCTTGCTGCGGGGCGGCGGCGTTTTGATGAGCGGGCCAGCGTCGACGACGGCGGGCGGCTTGCTGCCGGCATCGACGGCCGTGGCGGCGCCTGCATCCACGACGGGGGGGGGCTTGCTGCCGGCGTCGACCGCGACAGCGACCGGCGTTCCGGCGTCGGTGGCAGCCACGCTCGCGCCCGCGTCGTGCGCCGCCGCGATGGCCGCGCCGGCGTCGAACGGCACGGCGATGGCGCCGGCGTCGACGACGGCGGCCCCTGCGTCTGCCGTCGTGTCGTCGCCCTTGTGCCGCAACAGCCACAGCGCGGCGAGCGCGACCGCGCCGAACACCAGCGTCACCCCGACGAAGGCGAGCAGCACGCCGATCGCGTTGCCCTGCCGCGGCGGCGGCGCGAGCAGGTCGACCACCGGGTGGTTGCCCGCCGGCGTCGCCGGCGGCGTCGTCGGCGATGCGGCCGACGGTGGTGGCGCGGGCGGCGCGGTAGGCGCCTGCGCTGCGTCGGGCAGCACGGGCGGCAGCTCTGCCACCGACGTGGGCGGCTCGTCGGCGAGCGTAGTGATGGCGGGCGGTGGCGGGGCGGTGGCGTGCGCGGCGTCGTCGGGCCAGGTGACCGCGCGCGGCGATCCCGGCGGTAGCCCAGCCGGGGCAGCCGCCGACACCACCGGCGCTCCCGACAGCGCGGCGTCGAGCGCGCCCGCCTGCGCGCCTGAGAGCGGGCGCGTGTTGCTGGTCTTGTCGCCGCCCTCCGACAGCGGGTTGCCGAGCGCCTGGTTTGCCGGCGCGTGTCGCTCGATGAAGGCGAGCATCGACTTTCGTCCCGCGCCCGTGCCGGGCGAGGCCAGCTCTTCGAGCACGTCGGCCACCTCGGCGGCGGTCTGGTAGCGCTTGCTTCGGTCCTTCTCGAGCAGCTTGAGGATGACCGCCTCGAGCGCGGGCGAGATGCCGGGGTTCAACTCGCGCGGCGGCCGCGGCGCCTCCTTGAGGGTGGCCGCCATGGTGTGGAAGTCGGTGCCACGGTCGAACGGGCGCTCGCCGCACAGCAGCCAGTAGAGCGAGACACCGAGCGCGAACAGATCGCAGCGCCCGTCGAGCGGCAGGCCCTCGATCTGCTCGGGTGCCATGTACGGAATCTTGCCGCGCAGGTTGCCGGTGCGCGTCTTCGGCCCGCCGCCCTCGCCCTTGGCGATGCCGAAGTCGAGCACGCGCGTGACGCCGTCCTTGGCCACCATCAGGTTGTCGGGGCTGACGTCTCTGTGCACCAACTGCAGCGGCTTGCCAGCCTCGTCGGTGAGCGTGTGCGCGGCGTGCAGGCCGCGCGCAGCGTCGGCGATGGCACGGATGGCCACGTCGGCCGGCACGGCGCGGCCCGCCTCCCACGAGGCGCCTGCCAGGCGCTGCAGCGTGAGGCCGTCGATGAACTCCATGGCGATGAAGTACTCGCGTGTGCCGTCGTCGTTCTGCTGCTCGCCGAGCTCGAAGATCTGCACCACGTTGGTGTGGTGCAGGCGCGCGGCCAGGCGCGCCTCACGCACGAACATGTCCACCAGCGATTGATCTTGCGCCAGCGACGGCAGGATGCGCTTGATGACGACGCGCTTCTTGAACTGCGCCGGGCCGTCCTGCTCGGCCAGGTAGACCTCGGCCATGCCGCCCACGCCGAGCCGGGCCTTGAGCGTGTAGCGACCGAGCGTCAACGGCGTGCGCGACACGGCCTCGCCGCGCAGCACGGTGTCGTCGGTCGGCTTGGTTGCCACGGCGGCGCAGCGTAGCAGAAGCCCGGTTGTCGCCGAAGACGCGTCTGGCTACCCGGGCGCCATGACGACGCTCCCACGCTGCACCGCGCTGCTCGCCCTCTGCTGCCTCGCCGCTTGCCCCGGCGCGCAAGTGCGCGAGACCGGCGAGGTCACCGCGGTCATCAGGCGCATCGATGTCATCGAGGCCGACTACGACAAGATGAAGCTCGAGGTGGTGGTGGCCGTCGAGAACGGCACTGGCGGCGACGTCGACGTCAGCGCGGAGGCCTCGGTGGCCATCGTCGGCGAAGCCAAGGGGGGCGACACCGACGAGGAACCGAAGGCAGCCGCCGAGGGCGAGGGCGCCGAGGACGGCGACAAGAGCGCCGAGAGCGAGGACAAGCTCGAGGGCGAGGCCTCCGACAGCGGCGCGAGCGGCGGCAGCACCCCCATCGATGGCCAGCGCCACGCTGGCAGCGGCCGCGGCCGCGCCGCCGGCTTCAACACGAGCGAGCTGCCCATCGTCATCGAGCTGCCGCTGCCGAGCGACCCGGCGCTGCTCGAGGAGCTGGTCGGCTGGCCGAAGATGCTCTTGCACATCGAGGGCAGCGCGCGCGTCGGCCTGAAGACCATCCGCCTCGGCGGTCATCGCGACGTGGCGCCGCCCCACCTGCCCGACGTGCTGCTCAAAGAGTCACAGGTGGCGAGCGAGAACGAGGGTCAGGCGGGCGCCGGCTTCTTCAAGGTGGCGCTCGACAACAAGAACCCCTTCGACGTCAGCATCGATCGCTTCGCCTGGAGCATCACCATCAAGGACAAGGAGCTGCGCGCGGCGGGCGAGGGCGAGGCCGACAAGGTGCCGGGCTCCTCGGTGGCCGAGTACGAGGCCACCGTCGACATCAACGAGAAGGCCTTCGGCAAGGAGCTGAAGGCGATCCTGCGCAGCCCGACCGTGCCCTACGTCGTCGAGGGCTACTACGAGGTGCGCGGCATCAAGAAGACGTTCCGCTTCGCCGGCGACATGAAGTTCGCGCGGCGCTGAGGCCCCCTCCCTCGCGGGACGAGCGGGGACACGCTTCCTCCCCCGAAATCGGGGGAGGCCAGACGGACCTCCGAGCGGGCGATCACCCCTCTTCGCGCTCGTCGCGACCCTCGCCGCCGTCGAGCACGTCGTTGACCGAGGGGAAGCGCTTGATCTCGTTGCGCGCGATGCGCCACGCCTGCTGCACGATCCACGAGAGGCTGCGGTCCTGGCGGTTCGCCTCGTCTTGGATCTCCTTCAGCATCTCCTCGGGGAAGTAGAGGGACTGCTTTCGCTTATCAGCCGAGGCCATGCGGTCTCCTTCGTGTTCCTGCCGGGTGGTCCTGCCGCGCGTCGGGGGCATGGGGGTGGAACAGTGTAGGGCACCATAGGACATGGGCGGAGATCGACTCAAGCGTGAGGCAGCGTGAGGCAAGGTCGCCGCCGCCCTGCGCTGTCATGACCGATCCCACCCGCCTTGGCCGCGGTCGTCGCGGGTGGCATCACGAGCCCATGCGCTTCGCCTGGCTCCTTCCCGCAATCGCCGTGGCCGCCTCCTGCCGCTGCGGGGAGGAGCTGACCGAGCTCGAGGCCGACATCGCGGTCGAGCCGGCGGCGATCGACTTTGGTCCTTCGGCGGTCGCCATCGAGGCGCAGGCAGGCCTCACCGTCGGCAACCGCGGCACCGGCCGCCTGACGCTGAGCGCGCGCATCGAGCCCGAAGGGCAGGGCTTCGGCGTCGAGTCGATGCCCGAGGACGTCGCCGCCGGACAGGCATCGGACGCGGTGGTCCGCTTCACGCCGGCCAGCCGCGGCGCGGTCGCCGCCGACCTGGTGCTGGCGTCGAACGACCCCGACACGCCCGAGCTGCGCGTGCCGCTGTCGGGGCAGGGCGGACCGCCGCACCTGACCATCGTGCCCTCGCCCATCGATCTCGGCACCGTCAATCAGGGCGTAGGCGCCTCGGTGGCGGTGCATCTGCGAAACGACGGCCTCGACGTGCTCTTGTTGCAGGGCGCCGCGCTCGACGACGGCGGCGCCTTCACGCTCGACGCCGCCTCGCTGCCGACCAGCGTGGCGTCGGGCGGCGAGGTGACCGTCACGGTGGCGCTGTCGCCCAGCGCCGATCACGCCGCGCTGCTCGATGAGGACGGGCTGCTCCACGATCGGCTGGTGGTGACGCACGCAGAAGGCGAGGAGGCCGCTCTGGTGATCGCCGAGGTCAACCTGGCGCCGGTGGCGGTGGCCGTCGAGCTGGTCACGCGCAGGGACGTCGTCAAGGTGGGCGTGGGCACGGCGGTCACCATCGACGGCAGCGAGACCGCCGACCCCGAGGGCGATCCCTTCACCTTCGCTTGGGCGGTCACTGAGCGACCGCTGACCTCGGTGGCGGCGCCCATCGGGCAGGGGCAGCCGACCACGCGCGTCACCCCCGACGTGGTGGGCGCCTATCGCGTGGTGCTGCGCGCCACCGACGATCGCGGCGCCTACTCGGACGCCGACGTCGAGATCCTGCCGCGCGACCTGAGCGTGGTGCTGCGCTGGCTGACCGGCGCGGGCGCGGCCTGCCGCGCCTACACCGACGTCGAGTGCGCCGGCATGACCGAGACGCAGCGGCGCCAGCTCTGCTGCGGCCAGAGCGATCTCGATCTGCACCTGATCCGCCCAAGTGGCGCGCTCGGCGACTACGGCACCTGTCCGGCGGGCTGCACCGGCGAGCAATGCGCCGAGCTGGTGGACGACAACGCCGCCACCTGTCGGCAGACGGGCGGCGACTGCGCCTACGCCAACCGCGCGCCCGAGTGGGGGACGTTGGGGCGCGTCGACGACCCGCGCCTCGACGTCGACGACGTGCGCGGCGACGGTCCCGAGATCGTCTCCATCGACGGCCCCGAGGACGGCACGTACCGAGTGGTGGCGCATTACTGCCTCGATCGTATCGGCGAGGCCACGCTCGCCACCATCGAGATCCTGGAGGAAGGCGTGGTGGTGCACACCACCGCGCCCGAGCCGCTCATCGAGGGCGACGCGTGGACTGCGGCGACGTTGGTGCGTTCGGCCGGCGCGTGGCAGATCGTGGCGCCGGCGGGCATCGTCGATGCGGCGCCGGCTGGACTGTGCAGCCAGTGACCCCTCTCCCCCCGCCCCTCTCCCGAAGTCGGGAGAGGGGAGCTCAGGCCTCGACCAGGCGAGGCCCGAGGGTGAGGGGTTTCGCTATGCGTTCAGCTCTTCCACGGCCGGGTAGGTCATGATCCGGTCGCGGCTGATCTTCCACGCCTGCTGCATGATCCAGGAGAGCGGGCGCTCCTGGCGGTCCGCTTCCTGCTGCATCTCTTCGAGCATCTCCACCGGGAAGTAGAGGCTCTGCTTCTTCTTGTCTCCCTTCACGGGCACCTCTCCTCTGGAATCGGTCGACCCTTGAGCCTTCCGATCCTCTGTGGCACCGATCGGCGTCCACGTGCTCCACCGTAAGGGGCAGTCCTCCACGAGTCCACAATTTGGCCTGGTGGGGGTCTGCCGGCGGTCTGCGCGCAGCACCACCGCGCCGACGAGCACCGAGCAGCGCACCCAAGGAGTCCCCACGTGTTCCACGCCACCACCATCGTCGCCGTCAAACGCGACGGCAAGGTCGTCCTCGCCGGCGACGGCCAGGTCTCGATGGGCAACACCAAGGTGAAGGCGACGGCGCGGAAGCTGCGCCGCCTGCACGAGGGCGCGGTGATCGCGGGCTTCGCCGGCTCGACCGCCGACGCGCTCACGCTCTTCGATCTGTTCGAGGAGAAGCTCAAGCAGCACGGCGGGCAGTTGCTGCGCGCCGCCGTCGAGCTGGCCAAGGACTGGCGCAAGGACAAGATCCTGCGGCGGCTCGAGGCGCTGCTGCTGGTCGCCGACCAGGACAAGATCCTGCTCATCTCGGGCGCGGGCGACGTGCTCGAGCCCGACGGCGACTGCCACGCCATCGGCTCGGGCGGTCCCTACGCGCTCGCCGCCGCGCGCGCGCTGCTCGCCCACTCGTCGCTCGACGCGCGCACCGTCGCCGAGCAGGCGATCCACATCGCGGCCGACATCTGCACCTTCACCAACCACAACGTCGTCGTCGAAGAGCTCGGCGCGGGGGCATCGTCATGAGCGAGCGCGTGTTCACACCGCGGGAGATCGTGAGCGAGCTCGATCGCTACATCGTGGGGCAGCAGGCGGCCAAGCGCGCCGTCGCGGTGGCGCTGCGCAACCGCTGGCGACGTCGCCAGGTGACGGGCGCGCTCAAAGACGAGATCACGCCGAAGAACATCCTGCTGATGGGCCCGACCGGCTGCGGCAAGACCGAGGTGGCGCGCCGCCTGGCCAAGCTGGCCAACGCGCCCTTCGTCAAGGTCGAGGCCACCAAGTTCACCGAGGTCGGCTATGTCGGGCGCGACGTCGACTCGATGGTGCGTGACCTGGTCGAGGTGGCGATCCAGATGGTGCGCGAGGAGCACACCGCCGAGGTCAAGGAGCGCGCGCACGCCGCCGCCGAGGAGCGGCTGATCGACCTGCTGCTGCCAGGCGGCGACGCGCGCTCGCGCGACAAGATGCGCGAGCTGTACGCCGCGGGCGCGCTCGACGAGCGCGAGGTGGAGATTGAGATGCCGGCGTCGACCGGCCCGATGCTGCAGATGTTCGGCAGCCAGGGCATGGAGATGGGCGTCTCCGACATGGGTGGCTCGCTGCAAGACGCGCTCGCCTCCGCCTTTGGCGGCGGCAAGAAGAAGCGCCGCAAGGTGTCGGTCAAGGAGGCGCGCGGCGTGCTCGAGGCCGACGAGGCCGCCAAGCTGGTCGATCAGGAGCGAATCAAGGCCGAGGCGCTCGCGCGCGCACAAGAGCAGGGCATCGTCTTCATCGACGAGATCGACAAGATCGCGAGCGCAGGCCGCGCCCAAGGGCCCGACGTCAGCCGCGAGGGCGTGCAGCGCGACATCCTGCCCATCATCGAGGGCAGCACCGTCACCACCAAGCACGGCCCGGTCAAGACCGACCACGTGCTGTTCATCTGCGCCGGCGCCTTCCACATGAGTAAGCCGAGCGATCTCATCCCCGAGCTGCAGGGGCGCCTGCCCATCCGCGTGGAGCTGTCGCCGCTCACCCGCGAGGACTTCGTGCGCATCCTGAAGGAGACGGAGTCGAGCCTGGTACGCCAGCAGGCCGCGCTGCTCGCCACGGAGAAGGTCGAGCTGCGCTTCACCGACGACGGCCTCGAGGCGATCGCCGGCGTGGCCGTCGAGGTCAACCGCGCGCAGGAGAACATCGGCGCGCGGCGCCTGGCGACGGTGCTCGAGCGCCTGCTCGAGGACGAGAGCTTCGAGGCGCCCGATCGGGGCGGTAGCACCGTGATCGTCGATGCCCGCTTCGTGCAGGAGCGGCTCGCGCCGCTCCTGCAGAAGCAGGACCTCACGCGCTACGTGTTGTAGCAGGCGCTGTCGCCGTCAGAGCTTGACGTCGAGCATGGCGAAGGCCCACGGCGTCGTCTGATCGCCGCGGCCGAGCGCCTCGCCGACCGGCACGAACAGCGAACCGCCCACCTGTAGCGAGACCTGCTTGGTGAGGTCGTACTTGCCGACCAGGTCGGGCTCGATGCCGTAGAGGGCTCCCCCGCCATCGCCGGCGGTGGGCCCGAAGACGTGCACCGCGAGCTGCGCCGAGAACGGGCCTTCCTTGACCGCCAGGTTGAGCGCGGCGTCGAGCAGGCCGCGGTTCGCCGTGTCCACCGGCAGGTTCAGGAACAGGTCTTGGAAGCCGTAGAACTTGTGGTTGGTGCCGTAGGTGGTGTTGAAGGTGACGACGTCCGCGGTGGCCGGGTCGCCGCCCGACACGTAGTCGAAGGTGATGCCCGCCTTCGGCTTCAGCATGGTGTCGACCTCGTACGCCGCGCGCACGCCGGCGAGGTAGGCGAGCTTGACGTCGGTGCCGACCCAGGAGGTCTGGCCAAAGGCGTCGACGTCGTAGCTGAAGCCGGCGACGGCGCCGTCGAAGCGTGCGCCGAAGGTGGCGCGGCTCAACAGCGTCTCATTGTCGGTCGCCTCGACCATGACGAGCGGCGCGTAGCGGAAGGCCGGCATGATCTTGTGCTCGACGCCGACGCCGCACAGCGCAAGACCAGGGGCTGTGGCGGTGGGCGTGTGGTCGAGGTCGCGCACGATGGAGCAGAAGGCGAGGTAGCCGAAGTCGCCGGGCGCCTTGTTCGCGATCGAGATGGCGTCGAACGCGCGGGCCTGCTGCACCCAATCGACGGCGCCCAAGACGCGCTCGTTGGCGAACGCGATCTCCTGCCGCCCGACCCGCAGCTCGGTGGGGCCGATGAACACGCCCGCGAACGCCTGGTGCATGTCGACGCTGTTGGCCACCTTGCCAAACAGCGTCACGTCCTGCGGTGCTGGCGGCGCGGCCGTCACCTCGGCGCCCCAGCCGCGCACGTCCTGCATGTCGACGACGAAGCGGCCGACGTCCTTCCACTCCGCGCCGAGCCCGAGGCGCGCGCGGTGGGTGAAGATGGTCGCCGGCGCCAGGTCGGGTTGCAGCGTCTTGTTGCCGATGGACTCGCCGCGCACGCGCAACTGCGCGCGAGGGGTCACGCTCAGGTCGCCGAGCACGAGCGCGAGCTTCTCGTCCTTGGGCTTCTCGGCCTTCTTCGGCTCCTCGACCTTGGGCGGCTCGACCGGCTTGACGGCCTCGGGCGGCGGGGAGGCGTCCTTGGGCGCCTCGGCGGGCGGGGTGGCCTCCGGTGGTGCAGCGGGCGCTTCGTCCTTTGGCGGCTCCGCTGCGGGCGGCGGGTCGGTGGCCGGCGCCTGGGCTGCGAGGGCAAACAACGCCGCGAGGGCAAAGGACGGGGTCATGGTCTTTCTCCTGTCGGTGGTAGGCGGGTCGCACACCTTGCGGCTTGCGTGCCGCCGAAAAAACACGTGCGTACGCAACGCGCTGCGCCGTGTGGGACGGTATGCCCCAGGGGTGTGGGCGAAAGCAAACAGCCCGATCCCAAAGGGGAACTCAGGGGCTGCCACCGCTGTCGGTGGAACACCGCGCGCCTGGCGCGGCACCATCAATGGGGTGTGCGCGCGGAGCCCCCCGCCCGCATGCAGCAGGGAGTTGGCCATGGAGCTGCGCCGCGTCTTCCCCGCCTCGCCGTTCTCAGCCGGCACCGGCTTGCCGGGGCGCGAGCTGACGCCGGCGGAGGAACGCATCTTCGCGCGGCGCCGGCGCGCGGCGCTGGCGACCCTGGTGGCGGCCGCCCTCGCGGTGCCGGTGGCCATCGGCGTCATCGTGGTCGCCGCCAACGAGCCGCGCGTGCAGCAGCGCACCAAGTACTACAACAGCGGCGGCGTCGAGGAGGTTGGCAGTTGGCAGGGCGCCTTGCGCCACGGCCCGTTCACGCAGTACTTCACCAACGGGCAGAAACGCGCCGAGGGTCGCTACCTGTTCGGCGAGAAGACCGGCCCGCTCAACACCTGGCACTGGAACGGCGCGCTCGAGTCCACGGGCGAGATGCGCGGCGGCGTGCGCGTCGGCCGCTGGGAGCGCTTCTTCCCGAGCGGCACGCGCCGGTCCGTCGAGGAGTTCACGGACGGCATGGCCTCGGGTCACTGGCAGACCTGGTACCCGTCGGGCGTGCTCGAGAGCGAGTCGATCTTCGGTTTGGAGCGCGGCGACCTGCTCGAGCGCACGTTCTACGAGAGCGGCCACCTCAAGAGCGAGGTCCCCTACCTGGACGGCCTGCCCGACGGCCTGGTGCGCAGCTACTGGGAAGGCGGCTGTCGGCAGACGGAGGGCCGCATGTCGCGCGGCGAGCGCGACGGCACCTGGGTGAGCTGGGACGAAGGCGGCGAGCTGCTCGAGCTCGCCAAGTGGGCCGAAGGCGAGCCGGTCGAGTAGCAGCCTGGTCGGGCAGCCCGGACTACGGCACCACCGCGGTCGCCTCGATCTCCACCAGCGCGCCTGTCTCCATCAGCGCCTTCACCTGCACCGCCGACATCGCGGGGTAGTGCTTGCCGATGACCTCGCGATAAGCCGCGCCGAGCGCGGCGCCGGCGCCGAGGTAGGCCTCGCGATCGGTGACGTACCAGGTGAGGCGCACCAGGTGCTCGGGACGCGCCCCGTCAACGGCGAGCACGGCGACCACGTTCTTGAGCGCCTGACGCACCTGCGGCACGAAGCCGCCCTCCACCATGCGCTCGCGCTCGTCCCAGCCGATCTGACCGGCGACGAAGATGAGGCGGCCGCTCGCGCTGATGCCGTTCGCGTAGCCGCGCGGGCGCGTCCAGCCCTCGGGTTGCAGCACGCGGGCGATCATCGTGCCGCCTCCAGCGCCAGGCGCCCGACCAGCAGGCGCTGCACCTCGGTGGCACCCTCATAGATGCGTAGCGCGCGGACGTCTCGGTAGAGGCGCTCCACCACCTCACCCACCAGCACGCCGCGTCCGCCGTGCAACTGCACGGCGTGGTCGATCACCCGCTGCGCCAGCTCGGTGGCGCCGAGCTTGGCCATGGCGGCCACGGCGGTGGTGCGGCCCTCTTGCGTGTCGCGCTGCCAGGCGGCGCGGTAGGTGAGCAGCGCCGCGGCGTCGAGGTCGGTGGCCATGTCGCCGAGCATGGCCTGCGCGAGCGGCTGCTCGCCGAGCGTGGTGCCGAACATCGCGCGCTGGTTCGCGTGGCGGAGCGTCTGCTCGAGCGCGCGTCGCGCCAGGCCCACCGCGGCGGCGGCCACCGACGTGCGAAAGACGTCGAGCGTGCGCATCGCCAGCTTGAAGCCCTCGCCCGCCACGCCGAGCAGGTGGTCGTCGGGCACCACGCAGCCGTCGAGCCGCACGGTGGCGAGCGGGTGCGGCGAAAGCACGTGTAGGCGCCTACTCGCGTCGAGGCCCGCGGTGCTCGCCGGCACCAGGAACGCGCTGATGCCCTTGGCGCCCGTGCTGCCGGCCTCGCTGCGCGCGAACACGCAGTAGAAGTCGGCGATGCCGCCGTTCGAGATCCAGGTCTTCTCGCCGTCGATGCGCCAACCGCCAGCCACCCGCTCGGCGCGCGAAGTGAGCGCGGCCACGTCGGAGCCGGCCTGGGCTTCCGAGAGCGCGAAGGCGGCGATGGCCTCGCCGGCAGCGACCTTGGGCAGCCACTGCCTGCGCAGCGCGTCGCTGCCGCCGAGCGTGATGGCGCCGGAGCCGAGCCCTTGCATGCCGAACGCGAAGTCGGCGAGCGCGTCGTGCGCCGCCAGCGCCTCGCGCAGCACGCACAGCGCGCGCGAGTCGAGCGCCTCGAGCGCACCGCCCCACGCCTTGGGCACGGTGTAGCGCAGCAGGCCCGCGTTGCTGAGCGCGCGCACCCACGCGCGGCACGCGGCGTCTGGGTCGTCATGCGGCACCTGCTGGCTCGCCACCCACGCCGACGCTTCGCGCGCGAGCGCGCGGTGCGCGTCGTCGAAGAACGGCCAGGCGAGGTGGGCAGTGCGCGCCACGTCAGTTCCCCTCGAAGGCCGGCGTCTTCTTGGCGGCGAAGGCCTCGAACGCGCGCCGGAAGTCCTTGGTGCCCATGCACAAGGCCTGCGCCTGCGCCTCCATCTCGATCGCCTGCTCGACGCCCACACTCCACTCCTGTTCGAGCATGCGCTTGGTCATTGCGTGCGCGAACGCCGGGCCGTCGGCCAGCTCGGCGGCTCGGCGCGTCGCCTCGGCGAGCAGCGCGTCGGGCTCGAGCACGGCGTTGTAGAAACCCCAGCGCTCGCCCTCGGCGGCGTCGAGCACCCGGCCGCTGTAGAGCAGCTCGGCGGCGCGGCCCTGGCCGACGATGCGCGGCAGCATGGCGCAGGCGCCCATGTCGCAGCCGGCCAGGCCGACGCGCGTGAACAAGAAGGCGGTGCGCGCGCGCGGCGTGGCCAAGCGCAGGTCGGAGGCCATGGCGAGGATGGCTCCGGCACCCGCGGCCACGCCGTCCACCGCGCAGATGATGGGCTGCGGGCAAGCGCGCATCGCCTTGACGAGGTCGCCGGTCATGCGGGTGAAGGCGAGCAGCTCGGGGACGGCCATGCGCGTGAGCGGCTCGATGATCTCGAAGACGTCGCCGCCCGAGCAGAAGTTGCCGCCGGCGCCGGTGAGCACCAGCGCGCGCACGTCGGAGGCGTAGACCAGGTCGCGAAAGAGATCGCGCAGCTCGGCGTAGGAGTCGAAGGTGAGCGGGTTCTTGCGCTCGGGGCGGCTCAAGGTCACCACGCCGACGCGCCCGTCGTGCACGGTGCTCCAGCCGAAGTGTTTGGTGCGAAGCGCGCCGAGTGGGCGGCGCATCGCGCTCATGGGGTCGGACGTCGTCATGCGGTGGTCCTGTCGTCTCGCGCGTGATCGTTGGGGGGCTGCTTGCGACGCGCGGTGAGGTGGTCCTTCACGGTGCCGAGCAAGGAGTGGACGGTGCGGCGTTCGCCGGCGGACAGACCGGCGAAGCAGCTCACGATGTGCGCCTCGTGACGCTTGGCCATGGTCGCGAAGTGGCGGCGCCCGGCGGCGGTAAGGCGCACCAACACGGCGCGGCCGTCTTCGGGCGCCGCTCGTCGACGGACCAGGCCCTCCCGCCCGAGCGCGGC
Source organism: Deltaproteobacteria bacterium (assembly GCA_016177705.1). GTDB lineage: Bacteria > Myxococcota > UBA727 > UBA727 > VGSZ01 > JACOUT01. The sequence continues at coordinate 194,055 of JACOUT010000002.1, read as the reverse complement.
GACCAGCCAGGTGGCGTTGCCGTTGGTGCTGAGCGTGCGCTCGGAGAGCTCGCCCATGCGCAGGCCCTCGGGCGCGCGCTCGAGCTGGGCCAGCACGTCGAAGCGCGCGAGCGAAGAGCCGAACTCGCGCTTGAGCAACTGGTCCACGCTGCGCTCCACCGTGCGCGCGCAGGTGAAGATGCGCAGCCACAGGCGCAGCGCCTCCGGGTGGTCGCTGTGCAGGCGCGTCTCCGGATCGAGCGCGGGCTCGCTGACGCCGGTCATCGGTCCTCCCCCATCACGCGGCGAGCCTCGCCGCTCACGGTGCAGTCCGGCCGAGCGAAGGCGAGCACCGCCGCCGCCACCTCGTCGACGCCGATCAGGCGATGTTGGCCGGCGTCCTTCAGCAGCGCGGCGACGGCGTCATCGGCGCTCCTGCCGGTCTTGTCGACGATGCGGCGGACCGCGTGCTGCACCAGCTCGGTGTCGGTGTAGCCGGGGCACACGGCGTTCACGGTCACGCCCTTGCCGGCCAACTCGCAGGCGAGCGCGCGCGTCAGTCCCACCTGGGCATGCTTGGCCGCGGTATAGGCGGCGATGTAGGCGCCGCCCTCGAGGCCGGCGATGCTGGCGACGTTGACGACGCGGCCGCGCCCGCGCGCGAGCATGGCAGGCAGCACCGCTTGGATGGCGTGCACGGGCGCCAGCAGGTGCACGGCGAGCATGCGCTGAAAGCGCGCGTCGTCGCTCTTCAGGAAGGGCGCGCTCTCGGCGGTGCCGGCGTTGTTGACCAAGACGTCGACCGGCCCGAGCGCGGCGATCGCCTGGTCGATGGCGCGCCCGAGCGCAGCGGCGTCGGTCACGTCGGCCTCGACGACGGCGGCGCGCGCGCCCATCTTCTCCAGCTCGGCCGCGAGCGGCGCGGCGCTGGCGCGGGAGCGCACGAGCAAGGAGACGTTGGCGCCCGCGCGCGCCAGGTGCCTCGCCACCGCTGCGCCGATGCCGCGGTTGGCCCCGGTGACGAGCGCGTGGTGGCCCGAGAGCGGCGTCACGTCAGCTCTCCGCGTGGGGGCGCGGGTGCCACGGCCATCATGGTCGCGCGCTCGCGGTCCATCAGGCGATCGAGCTGACTCTTGGCGGCGCGGTATTGTGGCGGCCAGAGCGGCGCGGTGCCCGGGTAGCCGAGCTTGGCCGCCTCGGTGAGCAGCCAGGCGGGGTTGGTCAGGTGCGGCCGACCGACAGCGACGAGGTCGGCGCGGCCCGAGGCGATGATGCCGTTCGCCTGATCGGCGTCGGTGATGGCGCCGACCGCGATGGTCGCCACGCCGGCCTCCTGCCGCACGCGGTCGGCGAGCGGGGTCTGCCACATGCGGCCGAACACCGGCTGCTCGTCCTTGACCACCTGGCCCGCAGAGACGTCAATCAGATCCGCGCCCGCGTCGCGGAACGCGCGTGCGATCACCACCGCGTCGTCGCCGGTGTTGCCGCCCGGATGCCAGTCGTGTGCCGAGATGCGCACCGACATGGGCCGGTCGGCGGGCCAGGCGGCGCGCATGGCCGAGAAGACCTCGAGCGGGAAGCGTGCCCGGCCTTCTGCGGCGCCACCGAATTCGTCGGTGCGCTGGTTGGTGAGCGGCGACAAGAAGGCCGACAACAGGTAGCCGTGCGCGCAGTGCAGCTCGAGCCAGTCGAAGCCTGCATCCGCTGCGAGGCGCGTCGCGCGCACGAAGTCGTCCTTCACACGTGCCATGTCGGCGATCGTCATGGCGCGCGCGCGCTGCGAGACGCCCTGCAGGTACTCGGTCTCGCTCGGCGCCACGAGAGGCCAGTTGCCGTCGGGCAGGGGCTGGTCGACGCCCTCCCACATCTTGCGCGTCGAGCCTTTGGCGCCCGCGTGGCCGAGTTGCATGCCGATGCGCGCAGGCGAGTGACGGTGCACGAAGGTGACGATGCGCGCCCAGGCGTCTCGGTGCTGCTCGCTCCACATGCCGGGGCACCAGGGCGTGATGCGTGCGTCGGCCGAGGGGCAGGTCATCTCGGTCATGACCAGGCCGGCCCCGCCGGTGGCGCGCGCGCCGAGGTGGACCAGGTGCCAATCGCTCGGTGCGCCGTCCTCGTGTGCCGAGTACTGCGCCATCGGCGACACCACCACGCGGTTGTGCAAGGTGATGCCGCGGACGCGGTAGGGCGTGAGCAGCGGCGGCATCGTGGCCGCACCGACCTCGCGCCCGGCGTCGCGCGCCGCACGCTCGGCGAACCAACGTTCGTACGAGGCGACGTAGTCGGCGTCGCGCTGGCGCAGGTTCTCGTGCGAGATGCGCTGCGAGCGCGTCAGTAAGGAGTAGGCGAGCTGCTCTGGCGGCAGCGCAGCGTAGCGGTCGACGTGCTCGAACCACTCCGTGCTGTTGCGCGCCGCGTTCTGCAGCCGAAGCACCTCGACGCTGCGTTCGGCCTGATAGCGCGCCAGCGCTCGGGCCAGATCCTCGCGTTCATCGGCCAGGCATTGGTCGAGCGCGATAGCGTCCTCGAGCGCGAGCTTGCTGCCCGAGCCGATGGTGAAGTGCGCCGTGTGCGCGGCGTCGCCGAGCAGCACCACCGGCACGCGACCGCGCGGCCCCTCGAGCCAGTGCACCCACTCGGCGCAGGCGATGCGCGGGAAGCGGATCCACTGCGCCGAGCCGCGCAGGTGCGCGGCGTTGCTCAACAGCGGCGCGCCACCGAGCCGCTCGGCGAACAACCGCTCGCAAAACGAGATGGACGCGGCGCTGTCCATCTCGTGCAGGCCCGCCTTCTCCCACACCTCCTGCGGTGTCTCGACGATGAAGGTGCTCATGCCGGTGTCGAATTGGTAGGCGTGCGCCTGGAACCAGCCGAACGGCGTCTCCTGGAAGTCGAAGGTGAAGGCGTCGAAGGTGCGCGGGGTGCCGAGCCAGGTGAAGCGGCAGCGGCGCAGATCGACGTCGGGGCGATAGCTCGAGGCGTAGCGCTCGCGGATGCGGCTGTTGATGCCGTCGGCGGCGATCACCAGGTCCCAGCCGTCCTTGGCGACGGCGGCCTCGAGCTCGGCGGGCGCCTCCGCCTGGAAGCGCAGCAGCACCCCTTTGGCCGCGCAGCGCTGCTGCAGAATGCTCAACAGCGCCTTCCGGCCGATGCCGCTGAAGCCGTGACCGCCGGAGCGCACGGTGCGGCCGCGGATGTGCACCGCGATGTCGTCCCAATGGTGTAGCGCGCGCGCGATGGCGTCCGCGCTGGTCGGGTCCGCCGTGCGCAGGTTGGCCACCGTTTGATCGGAGAGCACCACGCCCCAGCCGAACGTGTCGTCGGGCCGGTTGCGCTCGAGCACCTCCACGTGCGCGCTCGGAGTGCGCCGCTTGAGCAGCAGCGCCGCGTAGAGCCCGCCGGGGCCGCCACCAACCACGAGCACGCGCATGGGGAAAATCGCTGGCATCGGGGAGTGCTACGATCATGTAGTTCAAGATTCAAGCAATTGCCGGATCCGCGAAGAGCGCGCCGCCTCGGGTCGGCGTGGCCAAGCGGCCGCGCCGACGCCGCTGCTACGCTCTGGCCATGAGCGAGCCCGGGGGACCGACCAGCACGCCGGCCGCGATCGGCCGTGTCGCGGCCGCCACCCCGGCCGGCCGCGACCGGCCGACGGTGGTCTTGTTGCGCCGCGGCCTGGTGGAGAAGCAGGGCATACGCACGCGCACCTGCCCGCAGTGCGGCAGCAGCCCGAGCTCGGGCGTCTTCATCCGCCAGCTCACGCGCGTGCCGCTCTGGCTGCGCGTGCTGTTCATCCCCTCGTTCGTCTTCTTCCCCTGGGGGCCGGGCGTCGTGCTGCTGCTCGGCGCGTTGCTGCGCAAACGCCTGCGCTTCACCACGACGCTGTGCGAGGAGTGCGCGCGCGCCGACCAGCGAGCGCGGCTGTGGCGACGGCTGGCGGGCGTCGGCGTGGTGCTGCTGCCGCTCGCTGCCGTCTTCATCGTCGGCTCGATGCCGCTCGAGCTTACCGTCAAGGTGCCGCTCATCATGACGAGCCTGGTCGCGGGTGTAGCCCATGCGTGGGCGGCGCACCGCGGGACCAGAGGACGCGCGCTCAGCCTCGCGCGCGTCGACAAGGTCCACATCGGCCTGCTCGGCAGCAGCGCCTGGCACGAGGTGCTCTCGCGCGAACGACCCGAGCTGTTGGCGGACCGCGCCGTCGAGTAGCCAGCGCGCGCCGGATTGGCTAGCTCCCCTGCCACATGGCGCAGGGTGAGGCGAGCACGATCACGGTGATGGGCGCCCGCCCGGCAACGCGCCTGCCGAGCATCGCCGCGCTCTTCCGCCCGCACCTCGGCCAGCTCGCGCTCGGCACCGTGTGGCTGTTGGTGACCAACGCCCTGCTGCTGGCGGTGCCGCGGCTGGTCAACGACGGCATCGCGGTCGTCGAGGGCACCACCGGACGCGGCGGCTCGCTGGTGGCGCTCTTGGGCCTGCCGACCGACCGGCTGTGGCCGGTCGTCGCTGCCATCGGCGCCTGTGCGCTGCTCGGCGCGGCCACACGCGTGGCTTCGCGGGTCGAGCTGTTCAACGTCGGTCGCGACGTCGAGCGCGAGCTGCGCGCCGAGGCCTTCGCCCATTTGGCCACGCTGTCGCCCTCTTGGTACCGCGAGCACAACGTCGGCGACCTGATGAGCCGGCTGACCAGCGACATGACCAACATCCGCCTGCTCGGCGGCTTCGCGCTCTTGAACGCGCTCAACACCGCCATCGTGTTTGCGGCCACGCTGCCCATCGTATTGGCGCTCGACCTGCGGGTGGCGGCGCTGGCGCTGGCGCCGTTCCCGGTGGTGATTCTGGGGGCGCAGCTCACGGCGCGCATGGTCTTCAAGCGCACGCGCGCGGTGCAGAGCGCGCTCGGCGCGCTGACCACGCGCGTGCAGGAGAACCTCGCTGGTCAGGCGGTGGTGCGCGCCTTCTCGCGCGAGGCTGCCGAGGAGGCCAGCTTCGACGTCGCCAACCAGGAGCTGCGCCGGCACGCGCGGCGCCTCGCGCTCGCGCGCCTCGCCTTCGCGCCGGTCGGCGGCCTCGGCGCGCTCGGCATCGCGCTCGCGCTCTATGCCGGCGGTGCGGCGGTGCTCGAGGGCCGGCTCGACGTCGGCGATGTGGTCGAGCTGAGCGCGAGGCTGGTACAGCTCGGCTGGCCGATGATGGCGCTTGGCCTGATAATCTCCGTGATCCAACGCGGACGCGCCAGCCTGAGCCGCATCCATGAGCTGCTGCGCGCTCGCCCCGACATCGTCGACGGCGCGCTCGACCGCCCCGTCGAGGGCGTGGTCGAGGCGCGCGGTCTCACCGTCGAGGTCGCGCCCGGCAAGGTCGGCCTCGCCGGCCTAACCGTCAAGGTCGAGCGCGGTCGCGTGCTCGGTGTCGTGGGCAAGAACGGCAGCGGCAAGTCCACGTTGCTGCGCGCGCTCGCGCGCCAGTTGCCGTGCCCGCGCGGCCAGTTGCTGCTCGACGATGTCGACGTCAACGACTGGCACTTGCGCGCGCTCCACGCGGGCGTGGGCGTGGTGCCCGAGGACGCCTTTCTGTTCTCCGACACGCTGCGCGACAACCTGGCCTTCGCTCGTCACGACGCCACCAGCGCCGAGATCGAGGCGGTGGTCGACTTGTGCGACCTGCGCCGGGACGTGACCGCGCTGCCGGAGGGCCTGTCGACGCTGGTGGGCGAGCGCGGCGTCACGCTCTCGGGCGGCCAACGTCAGCGCGTGGCCTTGGCGCGCGCCATCCTGTCGCGCCCCGCAGTGCTGTTGCTCGACGACTGCCTGTCGGCGGTCGACTCCGAGACCGAGACCAACATCGTAGCGGCGCTGCGGCGCGGCTTCGTCACCGCAGGCGGCGCGACGCGCGCTCCCACGCTGTTGGTGGTGTCGCACCGCTTGAGCGCGGTGCGCGAGGCCGACGAGATCGTGGTGCTCGACGCCGGCCGCGTCGTCGAGCGCGGCACGCACGGGCAGTTGCTCGCGCTCGGCGGCCAGTACGCGCTCTTGTGGGGACGCGAGCAGCGGCGTCGCGCGCTCGGAGCGGAGCCATGAGGTCGAGCCCCGCGCTCACAGGCACCGCCGCCGATCGCCCGGGTCGCGCGAGCGATTGGCGCCTGGCGCTGCGGCTGCTGCGCGAGCTGTGGCCGCACCGCGCGCGCGTCGTCGTGGCGGGGGCGCTCTATCTGCCGCTGGTGGCGACGCAGCTCGTGCAACCGCTCATCATCGGCTTCGTCGTCGATCGGGGCTATCGGGCCCGCGACCTCGACGCGGTGGCGTGGTGGTCCGGCGCCTACCTCGCCTCGGTGCTGGTGCGCGTGCTGGTCGAGTCGGGCCAGTCCTGGCTCTTGCAGGAGCTCGGCATCGACGCCGTGACGTCGCTGCGCGCGCGCCTGTTCGCCAAGATCCAGCGACTGCCGATGAGCTACTTCGACAAGACGCCGCTCGGCAAGCTGGTCACTCGAGTCACCAGCGACACCGAGAGCGTCGCCGAGCTGTTCGTCACCGGCTCAGTCTCCATCGTCGGTGACGCGGCCTTCCTGCTCGGCACCCTGGTGCTGCTGCTCGCGGTCGATGTGCCGCTCTCACTCGGTGTGCTGGCCACGCTGCCGCTGCTGGTGGTCGGCGTCGCGTGGTTCCGGCGCCGCACGCGGCAGGCCTTCACGCGCGTGCGCGCGGCGCTGTCGACCATGAACGCCACGCTCCAGGAACAGCTCTCGGGCATGAGCGTGGTGCAGTTGTTCGCGCAGAGCGCGCGCATGCGCGCGCGCTTCGACGAGCACAACCGCGCCTACATGATGGCCAACCGGGAGGCGATAGCGCTCGACGCCGGTGTGTTCTCCTTCGTCGATGCCATGGCCACGGTGGCGACGGCGGTGGCGCTCGCCCTCGGCGCCGGGCTGGCCGATGCCGGCGCGCTCACGCTCGGTACCCTGGTGTTGTTCATCGAGGCGCTCGCGCGCTTCTTCCTGCCGGTCCGCGAGCTGTCCAATAAGACCACAGTGATCCAGAGCGCGCTCGTCGCCGCCGAGCGCATCGTCGAGCTCGAGAACGAACCGGAGCGCATCGAACGCCCCGCCGACCCGGAGCCGGCGCGCTTCGAGCGCGAGCTGCGCTTCGAGGACGTGCGCTTCGCCTACGCCGACGGCACGGAGGTGCTGAAGGGCGTATCGCTCGCCGTGGCGCGGGGCCAACGCGTCGCGCTCGTTGGGCAGACCGGCGCCGGCAAGTCGACCGTGCTCAAGCTCTTGCCGCGCCTCTACGACGTCACCGGCGGCCGCATCACGCTCGATGACGCCGACGTGCGGCGGCTCGATCCGCGCGAGCTGCGGCGGCTGACGGTCGCGGTGCCGCAGGACGTGTTCCTGTTCGCCGGCACCGTCGGTGACAACCTGCGCATCGGCAAGGCGAGCGCGAGCGACGCCGAGGTGATCGCGGCGCTGACGGACTGTCAGGCGCTCGACGTCGTGGAGCAGCACGGTGGCCTCGGCGGCCGCGTGCTCGAGCGCGGGCAGAACTTCTCGCTCGGCGAGCGACAGTTGCTCGCGCTCGCGCGCGCGCTGCTCGCCGATCCGCCCATGCTGTTGCTCGACGAGGCCACCGCCAGCGTCGACCGGCTGACCGAGCGCCGGCTGCAGGCCGCCACCGAGCGCCTGCTGGCCGGGCGCACCGCGGTGGTGGTTGCGCATCGCCTCTCGACGGTAGAACGCGCGGATCGGATCTACGTGCTGGAGGGGGGCGTGGTGGTCGAGGACGGCACGCACGCGGAGCTGCTCGCCAAGGGCGGTCCCTACGCACGATTCGTCGAGCTGCAAAGGCTCGCGGAGGCATGACCATGGCGACGACGACGACGGAGCGTTCGGCGGTGGTGATAGGCGGCGGCCTGATCGGCTGCGCGGTGGCGGCGGAGCTGCGGCGCCGCGGTCACGACGTGGCGCTGCTCGAGCGCGCCGTGCCGGGCGCGGAGGCGTCGAGCGCGGCCGCGGGCATCCTCGGACCGCAGCTCGAGCACGAGGAAGACGGGCCGGCGGTGGACCTCGGCCTCGCCGGACGTGAGGCGACGCTCGCGTGGGCGCGGGTCATCGCGGCCGAGACCGGCGTCGACGTCGAGCTGGGCGAACCGGGCGCGCTGGTCAAGGCGCTCGACGACGACGAGGCGCGCGCGCTTGAGCGACGTGTCGCCTGGCAGCGCGCGCGCGGCTTGCGCGCCGAGTGGCGCGCGGGCGAGCGGGCCGCCTTCCTCCCCGACGACACCACGCTCGATGCGCGCCGCTACGCCCAGGGGCTGGCGGAGCTGGCGAAGAAGCGTGGCGCGCGGGTCACCGCCGGCGTGCCCGTGGTCGGGCTCGTGCACGACGGAGCGGCGGTGTGCGGCGTGCGCCTGGCCGACGGCAGCGAGCTGCGCGCGGGCCACGTGGTCGTCTGCGCCGGCGCGTGGTCGACCATCGTGCCAGGCGTGGCCGAGGCCGCCGGCCTGTCGCACGGCGCCGTGTTCCCCGTTCGCGGGCAGATCGTCGAGCTGGCGGGTACGCCGGGGCTCGTGCCGACGATGGTCTATGGCGGCAAGGGCTACGTGGTCCCGCGCAAAGACGGGCGGCTCGTCTGTGGCTCGACGATGGAGCGGGTCGGCTTCGACAAGTCGGTGACAGCCGGTGGCGTCAGGATGGTGCTCGACAAGGCGATCAAGCTCGTGCCCGCCATCGCCGAGCTGCGGGTCAACGCCACCTGGGCGGGGCTGCGGCCCGCGACGGCCGACGGGCTGCCGCTGCTCGGCAAGACGCGCGCGCCCGGCCTGCTGTTGGCGACCGGGCATCTGCGCAACGGCGTGCTGTTGGCGGCGCTCTCCGGCGAGCTGGTGGGCGCGCTCGTCGACGGCGAGGAGCCGGCGCTGGCGCGCCTCTGCGATCCGGGGCGGCTGGCACGCTGACGGCTGCTACGGGTCGAAGCGCGCCACGTTGTAGACACCGCGCCCCTGCGCGATCACGTACTGCTCGCCGACGCGTGGCACCACGTCGACGTTGGAGATGATCACGCGGTTGCCGCGGCGCACGATGCGCGCCTTGGCCACGATGTCCGCGAGCGGCCCGGGCCGCAGGTAGTCGACGACCAGGTCCACCGTCGAGACGCGCTCGTTGGCGCTGACGTTGAGGAAGGCGACCGCGCCACCGGCGGTGTCGATGAGCGCCGACACCGTGCCGCCGTGCAGCGCGCCGCGGATCGGATCACCGACGAATTCGGCGCGATAGGGCAGGCACAGGTGCACCTCCTCGGGCGTCACTTGCAGCGCCTTGAGGCCGAGGTGCTTGTTGAACGGGACGTGCTCCTCCATGAGCGAGCGCACCAGCTCCGGATCCCAACCGCCGACGTCGCCCTTTGCCGCCATTCATCCCTCGATCAGACGCACCGTGAAGTCCGGCGCCTGGTAGATCTTGAGGCCATCGACCCAGAGCGCGCAGTCGGCGACCACGCGCACGCCGCCTGGTACCGCGTCGATGCCGACGACGTCGACCTCGACCTGGATCAGGTGATTGGTCGGCCGCACCTGCCCGCGGTACTTCCAGGTCGACGGCCCATCGACGACGAAGCGCGGCCTCGTCAGCGACGCACCGAGCCCCTCGTGGAGCATCAGCCACTCGATGGCCTGCGCCATCGCTTCGAGGCCGAGTGAGCCGGGCTGCACCGGGTCTTGATAGAAGTGCGCGCGGAAGAACCACTCGTCCAGGCGCACGTCCTTCTCGGTGCGCACGCGCGCGCCGCCGGACTTCGACGCGCCCGGCCAGTAGCCGGTGACGCGATCGATCATCAAGAGCATCGGATGGGGCAGCGCCGGGGACGACGCGCAGTATCGAGCGGGTTGTGTGCGCAGGTCGACGACGTCGAAGCCGGCGACGCGCTCCGCCAGCGATGCGCGCTCCTCGTCGGTGGCGCCGATGCCCACCTGACGTGCCAGCGCTTCGGGCGGGAAGAAGCCGAACACGGTATGGCAGTCGTAGACGGGCTCGCCCGCGCGCGTCGCCACCGCGACCTCGAACTCCTGGATGATCATGCCGCCCGAGGACGACGACTTGGTGAGGGCGGCCGTGACGACGAGCGTCCCCACCTCGGGGCCCACCTCGCGGTGCACGCGGGCGCCCTTGCCGTCGAGGTTTCGGTAGTAGAGCTCCCCCTCGCTGGTGAGCGCGCTGCCGACGTAGCTCGAGATCCAGCCACAGGGCTGCAGCGCCACCTCGAGCAGCACCGCGAAGGGCATCGCGCGCCCCTGCGCAGGTGCTGCCTCGCGGAAGTACCAGGCGTCCGGCGGCACGTCGTACTCGACGACGGCGCGGGTGCCGGCCGCATCGAGGCCGTGCGCGAGCGAGCCCATCGGCGGCCCTTCGACCGTCACCACTCTGCTCATGAAGTGGTAGGGCGGACCCGGCAGGCGCGGCACGCGTCGGCCGCCGTCGAACGCGTCGTACAGGCCAGGGAAGGCCTCGGAGGGCAGGCCGATGCCGGTCGCGAGCAACGCGCGCTGGTCGACCACCGCGGGCAACGCGCTGCCCACGCCGCCCACCGCATCGACGCCGCTCGGCTTGGCGACGAGGCCGAGCAACTCCGGGCGCGACGACAGCGGCGCGTCGCACACCAGGCGCAGCGTGACCGCCTCGCAGAGCAGGCTCTTCAAGCCATCGACGGTGACCAGGATGTCGGCGGTGATCGAGGGCTCGGGCCCGTCGACGAGCGCGCGCACGAACACCTGGTAGACCATGGACCTCGACGAGGGGATGGCCTGGCCGCGACAGCGCAACTTGAAGACCTCGGCGACCGCGGGCTCGAAGCGCCAGCCGTCGCGCTCGAGGGTGCAGCCGGCGGCGCCGAGCAGCACCGCGAGCGTCTGCAGGCAGCCCTCGAACATGATGGTGCCCGGCATGCACGGGTCGTCCTTGAAGTGGCCGGTGAAGAACCAGCGCTCGGGCGAGAGGTCGAGCTCGGCGCGCAGCGAGCCTCGACCCCAGGGGCCGCCCTCGAGGTCGAGCTCGGTGACGCGGTCGATCAGCAACAGCGGCCCCGAGGCGATGCGCGGCGTGCGCACGTGGGTCTGTGCCAGCTCGAAGCCGTCGCCGAAGCAGCGGTAGGCATCGCCGCGCGCGAACGCGGCCAGCTCCTCGGTCGAGAGCGCGCGCTTGGTGGTCGGGCGCGGCGCCTTGGCGTGCGGCAGCGCCGCCACGGTGCGCGCATCCACGCTTTCGGGTGTCCATAGGACGCCGCCGGAATTCGCCAGCTCGAGGTCGGTGAAGAAGCCGGCCTGGCCGCCGCGCACCGACAGCAGCAGCGCCTCGCGCTCGCCGGCGTCGTTCAGCGCCCAGGTGTCGGAGTGGAAGAAGAAGATGCGCGTGTCGCCGTGGGTGGCGTAGCCGTCGACGTGGATGTCGTGCTGCAGCGTGGTGCCGGCGATGGGCAGGGGCGCGCGATAGGTGAGATCGCAGCCGAGCAGGCGATAGACGCGCTCGCCCTTGTTCTCGAAGTCGACGCCCATGTAGCTGACGAGCAACAGGTCGGCCTGGCCGGTCTCGATGAGCACGCCGGCGGGGCAGCGCCCCTCGTGCAGGTACCAGGCGTCCCAACCGACGTCGGTCTCGGTGACGATCGAGCGGTCCTTCTCGAGCACGCCGGGCGTGGCGTCGATGGACAGCACCCGATCGGCGAGCAAGAGCGGCGGCTCCGGCATGCGCACCTGGCGGCGGAAGGCGTCTTGCACCGCGAAGGTCTCGCCCCAGACGTCGGCGATGCGGCCCGAGGCGAGGCGCTCGAGGTCGTGGCGACCCCAGAGCGCGAGCCCGTCGCGGCCCCGCTGCTGTTCGGCCGGCATCGTCACTTCGACAGCGTCGAAAACGTGGTCCTTTGCCAGCTCGGCGAGGCGGCGCGCGTTCGCGGCCTGCGTGGCCACGGCGGCCTGGTGGGCGGCAGTGCTGTGCGCGACGAAGCCCTGCTGCACGGCGAACAGGGCGTCGCGTTGTGCGGCGAGCGCAGCGAGGATCCCATCATCGGCGACCATTGGGGCTCCCCCGATCTCGGGGGAGCGGTCGAGCACCGCTTGAACCTCGCGGAGGGGGCTCGGCGGTGGCGCCCGCGGCGCGGGCGGTGCGAGCGGCGCGGGCGGCGCGGGCGGCGCCGGGGTGGTGCGCGGCAGGCGCGGTGGCGGCGTCAGACGCTCGGCTCGGAGCGAGGGACGGCGCAGCGTGGCGGTCGGTCGGTGCGCGGGCACCAGCATGGTCGGGCCCGTGGTGCGCGCAGCGAGGCGCGCCGGGCCGAGCAAGCCCTCGACGTCGAGCGGCACGCCGGCGAGCGCGAGCTGCAGAGCACCCCAGGCGGCTGCGGCAGCGCTGCCGTCGAGCGACACCACCTCGACCGTGGCGGGCAGCGCGCGCTTGGCCCAGGAGCCGGCCAGGCCGCGCGGCGACAGGTCGACCAGCACGCGAGCGCCGGCGTGCGCGAGCTGCCGCAGCGAGGCGCGCACGTCGACGCACCCGAGCGCCTGCTCGAGGATGCCGTCGGCCACTGCGTCGGGGCCGCGCTCGAGCGGCATGCGGCCCGCATGGCCCCAGACCTCGACGTCGGTGGCCGAGAGCGCGCGGCGGTGCAGCGCGCGATAGGCGGCCGCGGCGGGCTCGAGCAGCGCGCAGTGCACCGCGGGCATGGTCGGCAGCTCTACGCCGGCGCTGTCGAGATGCCGGAGCAGCGCTGCCACCGCGTCGGGCGCGCCGCCGATCTCCGCCTCGTCGTCGGCGTGGATGACGAGCAAGAAGGCGCGGCCGGCGACGTCGGGGAGCGCGAGCCCCTGCTCGATGGCAGTGAGCGGCGCCCGCACCACCACGGCGCGCCAGGGCGTGCCGCCGGCCGGCTCGCCTCGCCCGAGCTTGCGCCAGTGCGCGCGCGCGGCCTCGAAGGTGCCGCCCGCGGCGACGTCGAAGTGTCGCGTGTCGCGCATCTCGGCGAACAGCTCGCCCATGTCGGTCCAGGCGCCGGCAGCGAGCAGCGCGTTCGACTCGCCGAGCGACACGCCCCAGGCGCGGCGCGCGCGCACGCCGAGCACGTCGAGCGCGAAGCCCGCAAGCACCTGCATGTGCGCGGAGGCGAGCGCCAGCTCGGTGAAGAACGGCGCGTCCGGCGTGGCCTCGCCGGCCAGGATGGCGCGCGCGCCCACGTCGCCAAAGGCGCGCGCCAGGCGTCGCGCCGCGCTCGGCCAGGCGAGCAACAGCTCGGCTGCGGCCCACGCCCCTTGCTGGGCGGCGGTGCCGAACAGCAGCGCGACCTCGGCCACGTCGACGCGCGGCGCCTCGCGCGCCTGACCGCCCTCGACGCGCTCGCCCCCGGCGGTGAGCGCGTCGGCGAGCTGCCGGGCGCGCGCGCCGAGCTGGGCGTCGTCGGTGCCGATGATGCCCGCGCGCCAAGGCCCGCGCTCGAGGGCCGGGCGGCCGGCCAGCGTGGCGCCGCGTGCGTCGGCCGACGCGGCGCGCAGCGTGTCGATCAGCGCCGCGCGCGTGGGCGCGCCGACCAGTAGGAGCGGCGGCGCGTGCGCGAGCGGCGTGGTGGCGGCCGAGAAGCTCACCGTCGAGCTGCGCGTCGCCAGCGCCTCGACGTCGAGCGTGCCGCGCCGCTCGCCGAGCGCGGGCCACGGCTCACCTGAGGGCAGCACGCCCGCCGCCGCGCCCTCGATGGCGACCGCGACATCGAGCAGGCCGCGCGCGGCGTGCGTGTCACCGAAGCGCGCGAGCGAAGCGCCCGACAGCCTCACGGTGCCGCCGCCGTGGTCCGCGCCTTGGCCATGGTCGTCGGTGAGCAAGGCCAGCACCGGCAGGCCGAGCGAACGAGCGCGCTCCTCGTGCATCACCACCAGCACGCACGCGCCGTCGCCGGCGGGCGCCGGGCTCTTGCGCAGCGCCGCGAGCGCCCGCTGGTGGCGCGGATCGCGACAGGCGTCGGTGGCGCCGACCAGCGCCGCGTCGATCTCGCCCGCGTCGAGCAGCGCGCGCGCCACCTCGAGCGCCGCCAGGCCGGAGCGCTCCTCGGCAGACACCGTGAAGCCGGGGCCGCGCAGGTCGAGCTGCACGTTCAGGCGGTTCGCCGGGATGTTCGGCATGCAGCCGAGCACGCCCTGGGCGGGCAGCGGCGGCATGGCCGCGTCCTTGATGGCTTGCGCGAGCGTGCCGTCGTCGACGCCGCCCCGGTGCGCCAGCCGTCGCGCCAGGCGCGGTGCGCGCCAGCGCAGGCCGGGCGTGGTCACCGACACGTCGGCGCCCATGCCGACGAACACGCCGGTGCGCTCGCGCGGCAGCACCGCCTCGTTGCGTGCGCCGAGCGCAGCAACCGCGCGACGGCCGGCTTCGAAGGCCAGGAGCTGCTGCGCGATCGACTCCTTGAGGTCATTGGGCGGGAAGCGCAGGCCGTCGAGCGCTACCGCGATCGGCTGGTCGCCGTGCGCGGCCTCGCAGGCGAGCGCCACGACCGCGAGCGGGGAGCGCTGCACTTGCACAGGCACGGAAGTGACAAAACGTACCGGCTCGTGCTGCTCCACCACGACGTGGGCGTTGTTGCCGCCGAAGCCAAACGCGGACAGCCCGGCGCGGCGCGCATGTGCGCCGCGCAGCCACGGCGCCGGCTCGGTTTGCACGGTGAAGCGCCCAGTCGGCCCCGCGAGCTCGATGGGCTCGAGCGGCCCAGGGTTCGGCGGCAGTTGTTCGCGCCGCATGGCCTCGAGCAGCTTGAGCAGGCCGGCGCCGCCGGCGGCGGTGATCAGGTGGCCGAGGTTGCCCTTGAGCGAGCCGAGCGGCAGCGGCCCACGTGCGCTGCTGTCGGTGCGCGTGAACACCTCGCTCATGCTCACCAGCTCGGTCTGGTCGCCGGTGGGCGTGCCGGTGGCGTGGCACTCGATGAAGTCGACGTCGGTGGGCGACAGGCCAGCGCTCTTCCAGGCGCCGCGCAGCGCGCGCACCTGCCCTTCGGTGGAGGGGGCGAGCAGGTTCTTGGCGCGCCCGTCGTTCGACAGGCCGATGCCGCGCACCACGCCGTGGATGGTCTTGCCCTGCGCCACGGCGTCGTCGAGGCGCATCAGCGCTACCAGCACACAGCCCTCGGCCGGCACCAGGCCGTCGGCGCGTCGATCGAAGGGCCGCGATTGTCCCGTCGGTGACATCGCTTGCAGCGCCGTGAAGCCGACGTGGAGGAATAAGCAGTCGGCGCGATTGACGGCGCCCGCGAGCATGAGGTCGGCGCGCCGCTCGGCGAGCGCGGCGGCGGCCAAGCGCATCGAATACAGCGACGACGCGCACGCCGCGTCGAGGCAGTAGGCGCCGGCGTCGAGCGCCAGGGCTTGCGCGAGCAGGTGCGCCGGAAGGCCGGACATGAAGCGATCGCGCGCGTCGCCGAGCCCGTCGTCGCCCGGCCCGCCGGGACCGGCTGCCCAGGGCGCGCCGAGCGTGCGCCGCTGCTCGCGCCCGAGCAGGTCGTCGAGGGCCGCGCGCTCACCGAACAGCGTCATGGCCTCGGTGGGGAAGGAGAGGTTGCCCACCACCGCGCCCGCGCGCACGCCGGCGAGGGGCGTGTCGAAGCCGGCGTCGACGAGCGCATCGCGCCCCGCGCTGCAGAGCCACGAGAACAGCGGGTCGAGTGCCAGCAGCTCGGCCGTCGGCAGCGCCAAGCCCGCGTCGTCGAGGGTGAAGTCGGTGACCAGGCCGCCCATCAGCGACACGGCGCGGTCGGGGCCGCTGCCTCGCACCAGCGCAGGGTCGATGCGCAGGCGATCGGCGCCGGCCTCGGTCAGCGCGCGGCGCTTCTCGAACACCAGCTCGCCGAGCGCGTGGGGCGTGCGCGCGCCGGGCAGGACGCAGCCGCGCCCGACCACCGCGATGGGCGGCAGCGTGCTCACCGCGCGCTCCCGGCCTCGGCGTCGGGCCGTCGCGCAAACGCTCTGTCGTCGGGCAGGCGGTGAATCTCGACGCCCGTGAGCGTCACCCGCACCGCGCCATCCGAGTCGAGCAGCCACGCGTCGACGACGGCGCGCGGCCCGGTGGGCGCGGTGCGCGCCTTGAGCACGCAGGTGAGCGGGCCGTCGCCGGGCTGCGCCAGCGAGACGCAGGCGATGGCCGTCGGCAAGAAGGCGCCGCCCGTCAGGTGGCGCGCCCACAAGAGCGCCGCTTGCAGCGCGCCGTCGACGGCGGCGGCGTCGGTGCGCCACTCGCCCGGCCAGCGCGCGGCGCGCACGCCGCGCACCTGCGCGATCATGCCGTCCTCGCCGCAGGCGGAGACCGCCTCGACCAGGTGGAAGCGCGGCCCGTGGAACAGAAGCTCCTGGTAGAGCGCGCTCGCGGCGGCGGGCAGCACGCCCCGTGGCCGATCGAGCGGCGCCGTGTCGACGGCGTCGGCGACGCGCGCCGTGTAGTGCGGCGCGCCCTCGCCGGGCGTGACCAGTGTGAGCGTGCCGTCCTGTTCCCGGATCTCGACGTCGTGGCCGCCCTCGAACAGGCGCGGCAGGCGCAGCCCGCGTCGCACGTGGAGGTCGGCGAGGGCGCGCACGTCGGGGCGCGCGCGCGAAAACAGCTCGAGCGCTCCCACCACCGGCAGCACGGGCACGCCGGCGATGGCGTGGTCGGCGAGGATGCCCCAGGAGGCGCCGTCGAGGTGCATGCGCGTGGGCCCGGCGGTCGCCTCGGCCGCGCTCCCGTGCCCCGTGGCGGCGCGCGAACGCTGCTCGGGCGCAAGCTCGCCGCCGATGATCACCTCCACCGCGGGGTCGGCCAGCGTCGTCAGCTCGTCGACGAAGTGGCGCGCGCCGTCCTCGTGGCTCAGCACGGCCACGCCACGCTCGGCGAACAGCTTCTTGAGGGCGGGCGTGACCATGCCGCCCTCCCAGGGGCCCCAATTGAGCGACTTGACGACGAGCCCGCGCCCCGCGTGTTCGCGTGTGGCCAAGGCAACCGCCAGGTGGTTCAGCGCCTCGTTGGCCATGGCGTAGTCGACCTGGCCGACGTTGCCGAAGCGGCCGGCCACCGACGAGAACAGCGACACGGTGCGAAGCGGGTCCTCGCGCGTGGCCGCGAGCAGCGCGCGCAGGCCGAGCACCTTGGTGTCCATGACGCGGTCGACCTGCTCGGGCGTCTTGTCCTCGATCTTCTTGTCGGCGAGCACGCCGGCGCCGTGCACCAGGTCGGTGATGGGGCCAAAGGCAGCGCGCGCCTCGTCGCACGCTGCAGCCACGGCGGCGGGGTCGCGCACGTCGACGGCACGGTAGAGGACGCGCGCGCCCTCGCCCTGCAGCGCGCCGATGAAGGCGCGAATCTCGCGCGCCGCGAGCACGGCCTGCGCGGCCGCGCCGATGCGCGGCAGCTGCACCGGCTCGCCGCGCCGCTTGGCGTCGTCGAGCAGCGCGCGCTTGATGGCACCCTCGTCGGGAAGCCCCTGGCAGCAGGCGGGCTCGGGCGCATCGACGGCCGTGCGACCGAGCAGCAGCACGGCGGGGCGCGCCTCACGTGCGAGCGCGAGCAGCGTGGTGGCGGTGACGCCGCGGGCGCCGCCGCTCGCCACCACCACCGACGACGAGGTGACATGCGCGCGGCGCGCGCCGTGCCCCACCGGGCGCGCGACCACGCGCGGCACCAGGCGCGTCGACGTGGCCGGGCCCGGCAGCCTGCGCACCTCGCGATCGGGCAGGCCGGCAGCCAGCTCCTCGAGCAGCACGCCGGCCGCGTCGAGGTCGGGCGCGACGTCGACCACGGCGCAGCGCAGCTCGGGCCACTCGAGCGCGGCGGTCTTGATCAAGCCCGAGATGCCCGCGGCCACGGCGGCAGCGTCGCTGCCGTCCTCGCGCGTGAGCGCCACCAAGCGCCGCACGCCGAGCGTGCGCGACGGCTGCAACAGGAAGAGCGAGCCCTTGAGGCGCGAGAGCGCGCCGGGCACGTCGTCGCCCGGGTCGAGGGCGCGCGCGTCGACGACGGTGTGGGCGCGCGCGGGCAGCGGCGCCATCCCCTCGAGCACGTCGAGCGGCAGCCCGGGTGCGCGCGTCGCCAGCGCGGCGGCGAGCGCGCGGCCGTGCGCACCCGCGACCAGCAGCGCGAGCGAGCGCTCGGCGCCGTGCTGCTGTTCGACGCCGAAGCGCGCATCGGTGCTCGCCGACGCGAGCGGGCAGGCCGCCCACTCGAGGACGGCCCGAGGCACGCGCGTGGTCTCGTCGTGAGACGCCGGGTCGCGACCCGTGTCGGCGTCTCCGCTCAGAAAGGGCGCGCAGCTCCGTTCGTGCCCTCGAGCGCGCCCGCGATCTCACCGAGCGTGTGCAGCTGCGCCATGCGCGCGGCGTCGACCGGCGGCAGCGCGGGCACGCGCTCCTTGAGCGCGGACAGGATCTCCACGCGCTTGATGGAGTCGACGCCGAGGTCGGCCTCGAGCGCCATCGTGGGCGACAGCGCCTCCTTCGGGTAGCCGGTCTTCTCGGCGACGACGTCGAGGAGCGCGGGCAGGATGGAGCCGCCGGCCGCAGCCACGACCTTGGAGGTGCTGGACGTGGTCGGCGCCGGCGCGGCCGGCACCGGCGAGGGGTGCGCGCCACCGTTTCCGCTGACGGCGCGCAGCGCGGCCGCGATCTCGCCGAGCGTCTTGAGTTGCGCGAGCTTGAGCGCGTCGAGCTTGTCGGCGCCGGGCAGCTTGTCCTTGAGCGCGCCCAGGATCTCGACGCGCTTGATCGAGTCGATGCCAAGGTCGCTCTCGAGGCCCATGGCGTCGTCGAGCGACTCCTTCGGGTAGCCGGTCTTGTCGGCCACCACCTCGAGCAGCAGCGAGCGCGCGTCCGCCGCGCCGTTCGCCTTGGCGACGGCCGGCGTCACGATCGAGGGCGAGGGCAGCACCGGCGCCTTGTGGTGGCCGTTGCCATTGCCGTTGCCGTTCCCGTGGCCATTTCCGTGCCCGTTTGCGGGCGCATGCCCATTGCCATGACCGTTGCCCTTGGCAGCCGCGGGGACAGGTGCGGGCGCGGGCACCACGACGGGCGCCGCGGGCATGGGAGGAAGGGAGAGCTGGCGCGGGGGCGCGGTCAGCTGCACGGGTGCGCCCACGACGACGGGCGAGCCCGACGCGGCCGCGAGCAGCGCCGCCTGCGTGGCCTCGAAGGCCTGCAGGTAGGCCTGGTGCGAGTCGACCAGCGCGCGCTGCAGCGCCAGGTGCGCCTCGGCCGACTGACGCTGGCCCTCGCGGAACACGTCGAGCCAACCGGAGGAGAGGGGAGCGGGGTGCTTGGTCATGGGCGAGGGCCTCGAGGTCACGGGGGAGCTGACGGCAGGGGCGGGAGGTGAAGGTGGCGCGACGGCGACGGGCGCGGCAGCGATGGGCGCGACGGCGACGGGCACGACGGCGACGGGCACGACGACGGGCGCGGGCTTGGGCAGCGCGGGCTTGCCGACGTTGGCGCCGTTGATCCACACGCTGGTCTTGCTCGCCACCGGCGCGCGCGACGCGGCGGGCAAGGGCAGGCGATCGAGCAAGAGCGAAACGCCGGCAGCACACAGGCGTGCGAGCGCGGTGACGAAGGGCCTGAGCCCGTCGCCCTTGCCGTCGGTGGCGATGGCGATGGCGTCGGGCGCGATGCGCGACACCAGGCCGGTCAGGACCGAGCCGGGCCCCACCTCGACGAAGATCGAGGCGCCGGCCTCGCGCATGGCGCGAACCTCGTCGACGAAGCGCACGGGCGCACCGATCTGGCGCGCCAGCTCGGCCTTCACCGACGCGACGTCGCCGTGCGGCTTCGCCGTGGTGTTGGCGTAGACCGGGAAGCGCGGCGCCTTGACCTCGACGGCCGCCAGCGCCGCGGCGAAGGGCTCGACCGCGCCCTCGACGAGCGGCGAGTGGAATGCCGTCGACACGAGCAGCTTCTTGACCGTGAAGCCCGCGCCCGCCAGGCGCTGTATCGCGAGGTCGACGTCGCACACCTCACCCGAGATGACGCACTGGTCGGGTGCGTTGTGGTTGGCCACCACCACGCGCAGGCCGGCGAGCTGCTCGGGCACCAAGCGCGCGTCGCCGAGCACCGCGGCCATGGCGCCCGCCTCGCTCGAGGCGCGCGCCATCAGCGCACCGCGCGTCGTCGCGAGCGACAGCAGCGTGGCCTCGTCGAAGGCGCCCGCGGCACACAGCGCGGACAGCTCGCCGAAGCTGTGGCCCGCGGCCATGTCGCAGCCAAGACCGAGCTCTTCGAGCACGCGCAGGGTCGCCATCGAGCACAGCCCGAGCGCGGGCTGCGCGTGCTCGGTCTTGGTGAGCCGGGCGTGCAGCTGGGCGCGCTCCTCGTCGGTGAAGGCGGGTGGCGGGAAGATCACGCGCCCGAGGTGCGCCGCATCCTCGGCGCGATCGTAGACGGCGCGCGCGGCGCCAAAGTGCATGGCGAGCGCCGCGCCCATGCCCACCTGCTGGCTGCCTTGGCCGGGGAAGAGCAGGGCCACCTTGCCGGGCGCGCCCTTGCCGGTGAACACGAGCGGGCTGCTCTTGCCGGCAGCGATCTCATCCAGGCGCGCCTTGGCCTCGTCGATGCTGGCCGCCACGAAGGCCGCGCGGCAGGGCGCCTTGGCCTCGAACGAGGCGAGCACGTCCTTCGACCAGCGCGCCAGGTCGTCGGATGGCGCCGCGGCGATCGCGCGCGCGCGCGCGCGCAGCGCGTCGTCGCGGTCGGCGGAGAGTGCGAACAGCTCGACGTCGCGGCGCGACAATCGCGCGGGCCTTCTGCCCTCGCCGGTGTACTCCTCGAGCGCCAGGTGGAAATTGCTGCCGCCAAAGCCGAACGACGACACGCCGGCGCGCCGCGGGTGATCGCCGCCGCGGATCCAGGGCCGCGCCTCGCTGTTGACGTAGAACGGGCTCTCCGAGAAGCGCGCGGCGGGGTTCGGCGTCGTCACCTTGCAGGTGGGCGGCAGCACGCCCTCGTGCAGCGCGAGCGCGGCCTTGATGAGGCCGGCGGCGCCGGCCGCCGACTTGCAGTGGCCGATCTGGCTCTTCACGGAGCCGACGGCGCACCACTGGCGGTCGACCCGGCCGCTCTCGCCAAACGCGATCTGCAGGCCCTCGAGCTCGGCGACGTCGCCGGCGCGGGTGCCGGTGCCGTGCGCCTCGACGAGCTCGACGGTGTCGGGCGAGTACCCGGCCGCCGCGTAGGCGCGCCGAAGCGCGCTCGCCTGCCCCGAGGGCACCGGCGCGTAGACGCTCTTGCTGCGGCCGTCGCTCGACGTGCCCACGCCGCGCAGCACCGCGTAAATGGCGTCGTCGTCGCGCTCGGCGTCTGCCAGGCGCTTGAGCGCCACCATGCCCACGCCCTCGCCGAGCAACGTGCCGTCGGCCGAGGCGTCGAAGGGCCGGCAGTCGCCCGACGGCGACAGGGCCGGCGTCTTCGAGAAGCACAGGTGCATGAAGATGTCGTTGAGCGCGTCGACGCCGCCGGTCAGCACCAGGTCGGCGCGACGCAGCACCAGCTCGTCGACGGCCATGGAGATGGCGGCGAAGGAGGAGGCGCAGGCGGCGTCGGTGACGGCGTTGGTGCCGCCGAGGTCGAGGCGGTTCGCCACGCGCCCCGCCACCACGTTGCCGAGCAGCCCCGGGAAGGTGGCCTCGGTCCAGGGCACCATGGCGTCGCCGATCAGCTTGACCGCGCGCTCCACCGCGGCCTCGTCGATGCCGGCAGCGCGCATGCCGGCGCGCCACTCGGGCTGCCGCAGCCGCGAGGCCATCTGGCCGAACAGCTCCTGCCCCGAGGTGACGCCGAGCAGGCAGGAGACGCGCGTCTTGTCGGCGCGCTCGAGCGCGCCCATGGCCTCCTCGAGCGTGGTGCGCGCGACCAGCAGCGCCAGCAGCTGCGAGGTGTCCGTCGACGGCAAAAGGCTCGGCGGCATGCCCTCCTTGAGCGGATCGAAGGGCACCTTGGGCAAGAACGCGCCGCGCTTGGCGTAGGTCTTGTCGGGCGCCTTCGGGTCGGCGTCGAAGTAGTCGGCGGCCCGCCAGTGCGTCGCCGGAACCTCCGTGACGAGGTCGCTCTTGCGCAGGATGTGGTTCCACAGCTCGGCGACGTCGAGGCTGCCGGGGAACAGCCCGCCGAGGCCGACGATGGCGATGGGCTCCTGGCGACGACCCGTCATTGCAGCTCCCGTGCGCTCGCGCTGTAGCTACCGCTGGTCGCGGGCCCGCGCGGTGTGCGTTCATTCGAAGCCCCCGCCTCGTCGACGAGCGCGAGCGGGCGTGGCGTGAAGAGGAAAGCCTGATCGGGCAGCGGGCAGCCGGCGGCGCGCAGCGCAGCCGCGCGCGTGACGACGGCCGCGCCCTCGAGCAGGTTCCACGCGATCTGGCCGACGGTGCGGGCCTCGAGCGGCTCGAGGAAGGACCCCTGCACCCAGGCGTTGAAGGCGCCGAGCGCCGGCCCGCTCCAGATCTGGAAGTCGAGCGCGCGCTTGTCGTCGCCCGTGATGGCCCACTTGGAGGCCTGGCCGAGATAGGCGCGGAACACCAGCGCCATCTTGTGCTTGGCGTCGGCCTCGGCCTGCTCGATCTGGCGCGGGTCGCGCCGCTCGAAGAAGGCGCGCGTGGATGCCCACAGCTCCTCGACGCTGCCGCCCAGGATCTCGCGCTCGAGCTTGCCGCGCTCGACGGCGGGGATGGCCTCGAGCGAAGGGAAGGCGCGGTACAGCTCGTAGAGCTTGTGGGCGCGCTGCGCGAACAGCGTGCCGCGCTTGAGCACCTGCACCTTGACGCCGAGCTCGAACATGTCGGCGGCGGGCGCCATGGTGGTGTCGCCCAGGCGCGCTTGCGCGAGCAACTGCCGCCCGCGCAGGGAGAGCCCGCTCTCGACGGCGCTCTGGTTGACGCTGCCGGTGAGCACGTAGGAGGCGCCCATGGCGAAGGCGGCGGCGACGGCGTCGGGCGTGCCGAGCCCGCCGGCGGCGCCCACCCGCACCGGCGCATCAAGCGCGAGCTCGGCCGCGCACGAGAGCGCGAGCTGCTTCACCGTGGGGAAGACCGCGGGCAGCGCCTGGTTGTCGGTGTGGCCGCCGCTGTCGGCCTCGACGGTGAGGTCGGTGGCGACGGGGATGCGCGCCGCGAGTCGCGCCTCCTCGGCCGTCAGCTTGCCCTCGCGCACCAGCGCTTCCAGCATGGCGGCGGGCGGCGGCCGCAAGAAGGCGCGCGCCGTCTCCGGGCGCGAGATCTTGCCGAAGACAAAGCTGCGGCGGTGGATGCGCCCGCCGCAGTCTTGCCACAGCCCGCTGGCGGCGAAGCGCACCAGCATGGGGGTGAGCGCCATGTACGCCGACGCCGAGACGCGCCGCACGCCACGCCTGAGGTAGAGGTCGACGACGGCGTCTTCCAGCTCGGGCTCGCTCGGCGAGTGGATGAGGTTGACGCCCCAGCAGTCGGGGTCCTTGCCCGCGTGCCGGGCAACGCCCGCCTGGATCTCGTCGATGGCGGCCTCGATCTTCGTCGTCGGCAGACCGGCGGCGCCAAAGAAGCCGAGCAGGCCCGCCTCGTGCGCGGCCACCACCATGCGCGCGGTGGTGATGCCCTGCGCCATCTCGCCGACGACGTAGGGGAAGCGGCAGCCGTGCGCCTCGAGGAAGGCGCGGTTGCCCAGGTGCTCGGGCCACAGCGGCGGCAGCGCAGCGACGAGCGCGCACGGCCCCGTCGACGCGGCGCTGCCGGCGAAGCCCACGCCCACCCGCCCGCTGCTCGTGTCCTGCACGACGAGACAGGGCTCACGAACCCGCCGCGCCGCCAGCGTCAGGCCCTCCGCATCGAAGGCGGCGGGCTCCGTCCCGGGGGTCCAGGACGCGAGCGAGGGCAGCAGGCGGCGGTCGGCGGGTTTCAACGGCAAAATTGCGTGCTTTTTCGACGTTTCTCGACGTGGACAGCGAGTTTCAGCAAAAAGTGAAGAAACTCGATTCTGACCCAAAATGGACCCCACGGGTAGCCCTTCGGGGCGGTGGTCGCAAGCCGAGATCAGGCGCGAACGCGCCGCGTCACGACCCGCGTCACGGCGTGGTCATCGCGCTCGCGATCACAGCGTTGTCGGCGCGACCTACGCTCGCCGCCCTCCGTCGGCGCCTCAGCGGTTCAGGGCGCGACCTCGAGGACCTCAACCGCCGCGGTGGTCTGCTCCTCGTCCACCGACCCGCCGACCATGGCGGCGCTGCCGTCCGCAAGCGTGACCAGCCGGCCGGCGTAACGCTCCACCCCGAGGTCGGGCCCGCGCTCCCAGATGTCGTTCGCGGCGTCGTAGACGAACGTGGCCGGCGAGACGCCCGCTCGCTCACCGGCTTGCGCGCGGCCGCCGGCTACGAGGACGACGTCGCCCGGCAGAACAGCCAGGTGGAGCTCCGCGAGCGGCATGGGCAGCGGTGCAAGCAACGAAGCGCTTTGCCCGTCGATGTCGAGCACCTCGACATCCGCGAGCGGCTGCCCGTCGGAGTCTTCTCCGCCGACTACCATGAGCCGGCCGTCCGCCAGCGCCGCGGCACCATGTGCCTGGCGCGGCACCACGAGGTCGGGGCCGTCCTGCCACGTCCCCACGCGTCGATCGTAGACCTCGGTCTCGGCGGCCACGACGCTGCCGTAGGTGAGGCCGCCGACCGCGACAGCTCGGTCCGCATCCACACGGGTGAGGCTCGCGTCACGGTGGATCGCGCGCCATCTGCCCGCCGGCGACGTGGTGGCGTCATCAACGTGAAAGCGCTCGGCGCTCAGGTGATGGGTGTCGCGGTCGAAGCCGCCAGCAACAAGCACCTCGCCGTCGTCGAAGACCACTATTTGCGCACGGCGTCTGGCCGACGTCAGCGTCGGGCCCGGTGCCTCGCCCGCGGGGAAGTCGTAGACCAGCACGTCGACGAGATCGTTGGCACCGTCGAAGCCGCCCGCGATGACCACGCGTCCATCCGGCAGCAGCGCCGCTGCTTCTTGAATGCGCAGCGTCTGCAGTGCAGCGCCCGCTACCGGTTCGTTGGCCGCGACGTCGATAGTTTCGACTTCGGTAATGGGAGGAGAGATTCCCACCGAGCCTCCGACGCCACCAAGTGCGATCAGCGTGCCATCGGCACGCAGGAACACCTGGTGGGCGACCCGCCCATGATCCATCGCAGCGGCCATTCGCCACCGCGCGCAGCCAAGTGCCCCTTCGAAGAAGCCGGGCGGACAGCGGTCGTCGACGGGCGGCGCTAGGCAGGCGAAGTCGTTGACGATGGTCCCGAGCAACGTCCCGCCGGGACCAGTCTCCGTGGTTGTTACGACCCGCCGCTCTTCATCGTCCTCGAATGTCGAGATGCGGTCGACGGTGCCATCGCCATCCTCGTCTGCCTGGTAGCCGAGGATGCGCCCTTCGGTGTCGAGGTCCGCGACCAGCGAGTAGTTGACGGACCCGTCCAACTCCAGGTCGATCTCCCACCGCACCACTTCGCCGAACCCGTCCCGCGTAATCGTCTGCTGGTAGTGGCCGCCGCTGTCGTTTTGGTCCCACACCTCGGTCGCGCCGTCGTAGCTGACGTCGGTGATTACCTCCAGCGATCCATCGATTTCGAGATCGTAGTCGTAGTGGATCAACCGATCCCCTACGTCGTAGGCGAAATTCTCGAGGCGGTCCGCAGCGAGCCGCTCGTCCTGCGTGCGCCTGTCGATCACGGCGATGCGCCCTTGGTCGTCGAGTTGGTAGGTACCAAGGAGGATGTCGATGCGGTCGTCGAAGCCGCCTTCTCGAGAGCCTGTCGGGGCGCCGTTCTCGTCGAACAGAAAATGGGCGTGGCCATAGCCGTCGGCGCCGGTCTTTCTCGTGTAGCTCTCCTGGTCGCGAACTCGACCGGCGATGTCCCGAAACGAGACCGTGTCCACCAGGGTGTGCACGACGAAGTCCTCGGCGATCGAACGCAGGAGCCGGCCGTCTGGGTCGAAGCGGTTGCTCACGCGTTCGAGCAGGGCGCCATCGTCATCGAGCTTCTCGCTCCGGCATGGCTGAGGGGCGCGCGCGAACTCGGGCCTGCTCGGCGGCACGGTGAGCTCAGGTGGCGGCGGATCCTCCTCGACGCAACCCACTGCAGCCACGAAGGACGTCAGGCACACAAGCAATGTCCTTGACATGAATTCAGGGTAGCAGGGCATGCGCCTGCCTCGCGTCGCACTGCGAACCTGTCTCGCACGACCGTGCTGCCGGAGCGCTCCTCGGCACGCAGTCGCCGCCGTGTCGACCCGACGCAACCCGACAAACGACGACGTGGTAGGCTTGATCTCCAGGGGGATCCGTTGCAGGCGCGAACGGCTCGACTGCTGGCACCTCTCCTCGTAGCCGCGTGCACGCCTGAAGGCTCGGAAGGCGGCGTGTGCTACGGCAATGACACGTGCGACAGCGCGCTCGCGTGCGTGGATGGCTGGTGCGTCGCCGCTGACAGCAGCGAGGCGCAGCACGGTGAAGGTGAGGGTGAGGGTGAGGGCGAGCAGTACGCCGTCATCTGTGGCGACGACGCTGACTGCGGCGATGGCGGTCTGTGCTTTCGCGCCATCGATCCGCAAGACAGCTACTGCTACAGGTCCTGCACGACGCTCGCCTGTACGACTTCACTCGGCAACGACGGTAGCTGCCTGTCCTACACCGTTCCCGGGACCGGCGAGCAGACCCCATGGATGTGCGCCAGCCTCGCGCCTACCTTCGAGCGCTGTGGTGACGAGTTCAACACCGTCTGCGCCGACTTCGACGAGCGCTGTGTCCGTGTCGGCTTCGACAACCCAGAGACCTCAGATGTCGATGAGTCGCGGTCGCGATACTGCCTTCACTTCTGCAACGACAACCGGCCGTGCCCCGACGGCGAGTCGTGCGCGAGCGACGTCGCCATTATTTCGCCGACGACCGGTGAGACCTTCGGCGCCTGTACGCCACCGACGGAAATCGGTGACCAGTGCGGCTTGACCGCGGAGCGCGTCGCCATCTGCCAGCAGGGCCAAGCGTGCGCTCCCAGCGTCATGGCCGGCGGGACGTGCGTCAGCTTCGGTCCGTAGCTCACCCTGGCATCGAAGCCTGCGTGCCCGGTACCAGCGAAATTGGGGCTAAGTTGAGCCCATGTCGCTCTTCTCACGGGCCCACCGACCCGATCGCAAGAAGGCCGAGCGCCTGGTCACCGAGGGTTACGTCCACTTCCGCGAGGGCCGGCTCGACGAGGCGCTGTCGCGCTACGAAGCCGCGCGCAAGGCCGACCACGGCCTGGCGGTCGCGCACCTCGACGCGGGGCTGTGCCGCCTCGATCTCTACAACCGTGACGCCGCGCGGCTCGACGCCGCCGCCCGCGAGGCAGCGCTGTCGGCCGCCGCCGAGGCCCTCGACGCCGCCGTGGCCCACGACCCCACCTCCTGGCGCGGCTGGCGCGCGCTCGCCAACGTGCTCGAGCGCCGCCTGCAGTGGGCCGCCGCCGAGGACGCGTGGGCCAAGGTGGTGACGCACGCGCCCGCCGACGGCACGGAGCGCGCGGAGGCCCAACGAGCGGTCGCGGCGCTCGCGCACAAGGCAGCGGCCGACCGCGCGCGCCAGGGCGCCTTGGCCGCGCTCAAGGACGACCGCTCCGCCGATGCCCAGCGCGCCGCTGCCACCGCGCTCGTCCCCTTCCTCGACGAGGCCACCATCGTGCCGCGCGCCCGCGCGCTCGCTGGCACGCTGTGGCGCAGGGCCGGCGAGCTCGGCGAGGCCAGGCGCCTGCTCGAGGCGGCGGTCGTCGAGGACGCCGACGACGTCGAGGCGCTGCGCGAGCTGGCCTCGGTGTGTCTCGCGCAGGGCGACCTCGACGCCGCGCTGCGCGCCTCGCTCGACGCCTACCGGCGCCAGCCCACCGACGCGGGGCTCGTGTGCAACGTCGGCGTCTGCCACCTCGGCCTGGGCGCGCTCGACGAGGCGGCCGAGTACATCGACATCGCGGCGCGCCTCGACCCAGACGACCCGATCATTCAGCGGGCCAAGGAGGCGTTGGCGCGCGCGTCGCGCCCCTCGTGAGGTAGGGCCGCACCGCTTGACCGCGGCACCGGCGTCGAGGAAGGTCGCTCCATGTCTACGACCCTGCTCGAGCGCCAGCGCAGCCACACGTGCAACCAGCTCACCAAAGCCGACCTCGGCAAGGAGGTGGTGCTGATGGGCTGGGTCGATTCGAACCGCGACCACCACGGCCGCATCTTCATCGACCTGCGCGACCGCTACGGCATCACGCAACTGGTTTTCAAGCCGGAGCTGGACGCCGCGCTGCGCGACCGGGCGCACCAGCTCGGCCGCGAGTACTGCGTCGGCATCCGCGGCGTCGTCGAGGACCGCGCGGCGAACGGCGGCTCGCCGAACCCGCGCTTGCCGACCGGCGAGGTCGAGATCAGCGCCGTCGAGCTGGCGCTGTTCAACGCCGCCGAGACGCCGCCCTTCCTGGTCGAGGACAAGATCGAGACCTCGGAGGAGAAGCGCCTGGCGCACCGCACCGTCGACCTACGGCGTCCGCGCATGCAGCGAAACCTGATCATCCGTCACAAGCTGATGCAGGCGGCGCGTCGCTACCTCGACGGCCAGGGCTTCCTCGAGATGGAGACGCCGCTGCTCGTCAAGTACACGCCGGGCGGCGCGCGAAACTTCCTGGTGCCCTCGCGGCTCAACCCCGGCAAGTTCTACGCGCTCGCCGAGAGCCCCCAGCTCTACAAGCAGATGTTCATGATGGCGGGGCTCGACCGCTACTTCCAGATCGTCAAGTGCTTCCGCGACGAGGACCTGCGCGGCGACCGCCAACCCGAGTTCACCCAGATCGATATCGAGCTGTCGTGGGCCACCGAGCGCGTGGTGCAGACGCTGGTGGAGGGCCTGGTCGCCGACATGTTCAAGGAGGCGCTCGGCGTCACGGTGGAGCGGCCGTTTCAACGCATGAGCTACGACGAGGCGATGTCGCGCTTCGGGTCCGACAAGCCCGATCTGCGCTTCGCGATGGAGCACACCGACCTGACCGACATCGTCAAGAAGCACCAGGGCGGCGGCATCAAGCTCTTCGCCGACGTGGTGGCCACGCCCGGCAACATCATCAAGGCGATGGTGATCGAGAAGAAGCGCGAGATGTCGCGCACCGAGGTCGACAAGCTCGAGGACGTGGCCAAAGGAATGGGCAGCAAGGGCGTGGGCCGCGTGCGCCTCGACGAGACCGGCCAGTGGACGCAAGGCCCCTTCGGCAAGGCGGTCACGCCCGAGATGCGCGCCGAGGTCAACCAGGCGTGCGGCGCCAAGGCGGGCGACGTGATCCTGTTCCAGCTCGGCAAGGCGAGCCTGGTGCACACCGTGCTCGGCGGCCTGCGCCTCCACCTGCGAGACAAGCTCGGTCTGGTCGAGCACGACGAGCACGGCGTCTCGAAGCAGTGGAAGATCCTCTGGGTCACCGACTTCCCGCTCTTCGAGTACGACGAGATCGGCAAGACGCACGTGGCCGCGCACCACCCGTTCACGTCGCCACAGGCGGGCCACGAGGACAAGCTGACCAGCGACCCGGGCAGCTGCCGCGCGCGCGCCTACGACCTGGTGTTGAACGGCAACGAGGTGGCGGGCGGCTCCATCCGCATCCACGACGGCGCGGTGCAGTCGAAGGTGTTCACGGCGCTCGGCATCTCCGAGGAGGATCGGCAGCGCAAGTTCGGCTTCTTGCTCGAGGCCATGAAGTACGGCTGTCCGCCGCACGGCGGCATCGCGCTCGGCTTCGATCGCTGGGCCATGCTCTTTTGTGGCGGCACCTCGCTGCGCGACGTCATCGCCTACCCGAAGACGCAGAAGGGCACCTGCCTGCTGACCGACGCGCCCACCGCGGTCTCCGAGGCGCAGCTCAAGGACCTGTTCATCGCGTCCACCGCGCCACAGGAGTGAGGCGGCCCGGTCGCCGGAGCTGTCCGCCCGGCGACGACCTGCGCCTACACTTGCCTACGCCTGGCGACACCTCGGCGGGCGTCTGCCGTCACAAACCGGGCCGCCGATCGTCGTAGAGAAGGGCCTGGGTCTGCCCGCGGAGTGGATCAGCGCCGAAAACCCACCCGTCGTACCGCCCACGGGCGGCCAGCCATCGAGGTTTCACGTGACGCGCATCGACCCGAAGTTCCTGGTCCCCAACCGCAGCAAGAACGGCATCGAGGAGATGGAGAACGCCGCCGGCGCCATCAAAGCCGACATGACCGAGGTGGAGGCCGAGCAGATAGCGACGCGCCAGGGCGGCCTGACCGACGCCGACCTCGAGGGGCAGCAGGCGGCGCGCATGCGCGCGGCGACCGGTGAGGCGCAGCTCGCGCAATCGATGCAGTCCCTGGCGGCCGGCCTCGAGCGCGTGCTCGAGTCGGTGGGCATCCACGTCGACCTCACGCCCGACATCGACGCGACCGACCCGGCGGCGCGCAGCCTGCTCTCGCCCGAGGACGTGCTGCAAGCGCTCAAGGGCATGGGCCTCGAGGTCGGCGAGACGCTCGACGACCCGAAGACCAAGGCCGCCATCAAGCAGGTCCAGGGCGCGGCGGGCTTGGAGGAGACCGGCGAGCTCGACGTCGAGACCTTGATGGCCATCCTCGAGTCGCGCCTCAACAACGACCGTCGCGCGCGCGCCGGCAGCGGCAGCGGCAGCGTGCACGGCACGCGTCGGCCGGAGGGGTCGCAGGGCGCAGACATCCCGTCCACGGAGGCGCGTCGCAGCAAGCCGGTCGACACCTCGAACTGGAAGGCAGGCAAGGGCGACGTCACGCCCGACCAGCTGCAGAAGATCGTGCCGGGCCTGTCGGCGCAGCGCGCCGCAGAGGTGGCGCCGCACCTGAACCGCGCCATGGCTGAGGCCGGCATCGACAACCCGAAGCGCAAGGCGGCGTTCATCGCGCAGCTCGCGCACGAGTCGGGCGGCTTCAAGCACATGGAGGAGATCGCGTCGGGCCGCCAGTACGAGGGCCGGCGCGACCTCGGCAACACGCAGCCGGGCGACGGTGAGCGCTTCAAGGGCCGCGGCTTCATCCAGGTGACCGGCCGCGCCAACTACACGGCGGCGTCGAAGGCGCTCGGCGAGGACTTCGTCAAGCACCCCGAGCGCGCCGGCACGCTCGAGAACGCCGCGCGCATCGCGGCCTGGTACTGGAACTCGCGCGGGCTCAACGAGAAGGCCGACCGCGGCAACTTCGACGGCATCACCAAGGCGATCAACGGCGGCTACAACGGCAAGGCCGACCGCGACCGCTACTACGCGCGCGCGCTCGACGCCCTCAAGGACAGCGACGGCCTGCCCTCGACCGGTCAGTTCGAGGAGCTGAGCAAGCCCGAGCCCGCCGACCTCGGTGGCGCCAGGACCGGCAACTTCGCGTCGCGCATCGCCGACGAGGCCGAGCGCGAGGCCAGGAACACGAGCACGGTCGGCTACTGCGCCAAGAGCGTGAACAAGGTGCTGAACTCGCTCGGCGTCGGCGGCTACGGCCACGCGTACCAGAAGGCCGAGCAGCTCGCGAAGAGCCCGCGCTTCAAGGAAGTGAGCGTGCGCCCCGACCAGCTCAATCAGCTGCCGCGCGGCGCGGTCGTCGTCTGGGGGCGCTCGGAGCAGAAGCCGTATGGCCACGTGACGGTGGCGCTCGGCAACGGCAAGGAAGCGAGCGACCACATCCAGAACCTGATCACGCGCGGGGCGTATGGCACCGATTGGGGCGGTGGTCCGCGTGGGGGCAGCAACGTAAGGGTGTTCATTCCGCAGGGGTGACGCGAGGGGCGGGGCGGGGAGCAGGGGTCGCCGCCGCGGCGCTGGTCCTCGGCCCCTTTGGCGTCGTCACGCGGGCGGTGGTGGTGTGGGCGGGGTGCGGGCCTGCGGGCGCGCCGCGTCGACGACCCCTGCTCCTCGCCCCTTGGTGCCGCTGGGAGGCGGGTTGGCATGGTGGGAGACCCCTGCGAGCGACTACGCCTCGATGACCGAGACGCCGAAGGCGGCGAACACCGGGTCGGCGGTCACGAGCGCCACGGACTCCGTCCTCGCCTGGGCGGCGAGCAACAGATCGAAGGGATCGCGATGCTCGCCACCGAGATCCACGACGGCTGCGGCGTGGGACGGAAGCAGCGGCAGCACGCGCCAGTCGTACGCCGACGTGCGCGTTGCCCACCACTGGGAGAGCGGTGCGTCGAGGCGGAGCTTGCCGCGCCGGAGCTTGATGGCGAGCTCGGCGCACGTGACCGTTGAGATGAGCACCTCGGTGGACGCGCGCGTCAGCAACTGCAACGTCTTCCGCCTCAAGCGGCGCCGGTCCGCGTCGAGCCAGAGCGCCACGTGGCTGTCGATCAACACCCTCATCAGCGTCGGTGGCCGCTTCGCCTGCGCACCGCTCGAGGCGGCGCGAGCGGCTCATCGAGCGCGGCCTCGACATCGAGCATGGGCGCGTCGAAGTCCTCGGCGATCCAGACCTTGCCCTCGCCGACGCCGTAGCGCCGTGGCGCCGCCGCTGCGACGCCGACCATACGTGCCACCGGCCGCCCGTCGCGCGCGATGACGATCTCCTCGCCCGCCTCGACACGACGGAGCAGCCGCGAGAGCTGCACCTTCGCCTCGTAGACGTTGACCGTGGTCATTTGACGAGGCTACCGGCGCCGACCAGGTTGGTCAACCAACCCTGCGCGACGCACGCCGGGGATGCGACGCCTCAGAGCGCGAGGTTCGCAACGAACTCACCAGTGGCGTTACTTCGCCTCGAGCTTGAGCGCGCCATTGTCGACGAGCACCTTGCCGTCGACGGTCACCGTGGCGTCCGACAAGAACAGCGCCTCACCCCACTGCGTATTGTTGGTCCCTCCCGCCCACAGGTCGCCGCCGAACAGGAGCGTGACGCTGCCGTCGGGGACGAATGCGGGCACGAGCTTGCCCTTGGGCGGCTTGACGTCCTCGTTGATGCCGAAGTCGACGATCGAGAATGCCTCCTTACCCGCTGGCGCAGCGTCGTAGACGGCCTTCCACGCATCGAATTCCTTCGATGGCTTCGCAGGTGCAATCTCCGACAGCTTGCCGGCCTTCACCGTAAAGGTGACGCCCTTGATCCAGCGCCCGTGGTACGGCACATCCGCGACGATCTTGCCCTCCGCAGACGCAGGCTCGACGAGCC
The DNA here is from genome assembly GCA_016177705.1 of Deltaproteobacteria bacterium. Lineage (GTDB taxonomy): Bacteria > Myxococcota > UBA727 > UBA727 > VGSZ01 > JACOUT01. The sequence continues at coordinate 160,933 of JACOUT010000002.1, read as the reverse complement.
CGTACGCCTCGCCCGCGGGCAGCCAGGTCATGACCGCGGCGCCGCCAGCCTTCTGATCATCCGCGCTGATGACACCGTCGCTCAACATCAGCGGCTTGAGCCTGAGCTTGATGTCGGTGCCGGCTTTGTTCTTGACGACGAGCTCCTTGCCCGGCGCGATGGCAGCCTTGAGCGCGGCGCCGCGGGCGGCGAGCTTCTTGTAGTCGGTGTTGATGCCGGCCCAGAACATCTTGTCGAGGTCACCGAGCGAAAGGCCGAGGGCCTTCGCGGTCGACGCGGTCGGGAACATCCCATTGCCGACATCGATGATCACGACCTTCTTCTTCATGCGTGCGTCGACGATGGCCTTGAAGCTCTCGGCGCGTGCGGCCAAGCGCGCGGGGTCGACGCCCTCGGTTTCCGTCGGGTCATCGGATCGGCTCAGCGAGATCAGCACGTCCTCGAGCGGGACGCGCTTGAGCGCGGCCTTGGCCGCAGCCGCGTCGAACTTCGCGGGCACTTCGGCGAAGTACCGCTTCGCCATGCCGGTGCGGTCAAGCTCGACGTAGGCGACCGCGCCCCGCTTGCGCGTGGCGTGCGCGATCTCGCTTGCCAGCTCCGCGTCCGTCACGTTGCCGGAGATCCACACGGTCTGGCCCTCCTGCACGTTGGCGACCTCGCCAACGAGCTTCTCGGCGGTGGCCTTGAGGTCTGGCTTGGCGGCGAGCGATGGGGTGGCAAGGAGTGCGATGGCGAGCAGCAGAAACGAACGAAACACGGGACCCCCAAGTGTTGGCGCGCACCGTGGGACACGGACGCGAGGCAATGGGTCTACCGCACCGCAACTCGGTCCTCGAGGGTTTCCGCAACAAGCCGGGGTGCATGTGCGCGGCTGGGTGATTCGGTACTCTGTGGGGCCTGAGGGGGCCGAGCCATGGCGATGATGCGCAGAACGAAGCGGTGCGTCAGTCCGCGGTCAATTGCACCGCGATTCCTCGCCGCTCTGGCCGTCGTCGATCCGACGGCTGCATGTGAGCCCGACCTATCGGGCGCCGACGCCGGACCTCCGGAGTGCATGACCAACGACAGGCCGGTGTTCTTCGCTCTCGCCTACCCTGCCGACGAGGAGGACGACCACCTCGCGATTCTTGCCGGCGAGGTCGTGGCGCTCGGAGAGGACACCTGCTCCGGCGGTCAGCTGAGCAACTCGGTGGGCTTGGGGGACCCGTTCCAGGAGTCTCAGCAGGATTCGTTCACCTTCACGATCGATGACGGTGCCTCGTGCGGCAGCCTCACCCTCTACATCGCCGGCCGGCCCTTCGACCTCGCTCTTGGCGACGCGGTTACCGTTCGCGCCGAACAGCCGCGCTCCTTCTCCGGCTGGCCATTCGAGCTGGAGTTGCGCAGGAATGGCGAGCTGCTTGCGTACATGGTCGACACGGAAGCGTCCCTCGACGACGAAACCGTGCCACCTGAGATCCAGGTCCGGAACGGCGCGCCCTCGTGCGACAGCACGAGCGACTACGTCATGCGCCACCTGCGCGCCACCCGAAACGGGCAGACCATCGACGTTGCCCCCGCTTCCACCGCCAGCCTCGAGGGCTTCACCGTCATCCACTCACGGCTCTCGGAGTATGTCGGTGCGGCTGACATCAGGGACGGGACGCGCTACTACGCAAGCTTCGCGTTCGTGCGCGAGTGACGATGTGGCGGCAAGGAGGGCACCAAGGGGGGCGCGCGGATCCGCGTGTCCTCGGGATCGCGGGAACCCGAGCGTGGTAACCTGACGAGGTGCGCAAGCCCTGCGAGCTCGTTCTGCTCCTGCTCGGCGCGCTCGCCGGTGCCTGCGTCGGGCCCGTGGCTGCCACCATCTGCAGAAGCGACGACGACTGCTCGTCGACGGCCGTCTGCCGTGACGGCTCCTGCGTCTTCAACAGCGCAACCGACGGCGAGGGCGAGGGTGAGGGCGAGGGTGAGGGGGAAGGCGAGGGCGAGGGGGAGGGCGAGGAGGGGGAAGGCGAGGGGGAAGGCGAGGGGGAAGGCGAGGGGGAAGGCGAGGGTGAGGGCGAGGGTGAGGGTGAGGGTGAGGGTGAGGGTGAGGGTGAGGGTGAGGGTGAGGGTGAGGGTGAGGGTGAGGGTGAGGGTGAGGGTGAGGGCGAGGGCGAGGGTGAGGGTGAGGGCGAGGGCGAGGGCGAGGGCGAGGTCTGCCAGGACACCCCGACGACGCGCGAATACGCGGGCATGAAGGCCGGCCGGATCGACGCATGGTGGCAGCGCTCGGGCGTGACCAACGCGCTCGCTCCGCAGGCGCTGTTCGACGACCTCGGCATGCTGCCGGGCGACAAGCTGCGGATGACCGCAAGCGACGGCACCTCCATCTGCCGCAGCCATGCGGGCACGGTCTGGTGCCAACAGGCGTGCCCACTGCAGTGGAAGATCCTGTTCCTCGACGGTGCTGGCGAGGTGCTCGTCGGCGCCGCCCCCGAAGACGCGACTGACTACGCCAACGACGTCATTGCTCCCGAGGGTGCCGCCCGCGCGATGCTGGGCTTCCGCGACGAAGAGCTCATTGCGGGCTGTGAGACCACCGGCAAGTGCTGCGTCACTGGGCAGCCTTGCGCGCAGGAGCAGATCTACTTCGACAATGAGGGGATCCGGCTACCGCCGGCTGGGTCGTCGACCAACGGCTGCCGTTTCGTCTTCGTGCACACGCGACGTACCTGCGTCCCGTCGACGCCGTAGCCGTGATCGACGGGCGCGCCTCACCCTGAGCCGCGAGCAACCGCGCGCCAGGTGGCGAATTCCTCGAGCGTCGTCGCAAACGCAGCGCGCCCGAGGCCAAAGCGAGCGTGGCGATCGCCGGCGCCGAACACGCTCGAGGGCAGCAACAGCATCTTCGTCTCGCGGAACAGCTCGTCGGCGAGCGCGGTCACGCCGTCGTCGAGCTCGACGAAGGCGACGCAGCCGGCGCGCGGTCCCTTGGCGCCGGGCACGAGCCGCTCGAGCGCGGCGACGTTAGCGCGGATGGTCGCGATGTTGCGTGCCAGGATGCGCGCGCGCTGGCGCAGCACCATGATCGACAACAGCTCGCCGGGCCCGTTGCCGCAGATGGTCGTGTAGTCTTTGTGCTCGGCGCAGCGCTGGATGACGTCGAGGTCGCGCGAGACCAGCCACCCCGATCGCAGGCCGGGCGCGCTGAAGGCTTTGGACAAGCCGCCGAGGACGATTGCCTTGTCGTAGAGCTCCACGGCAGACGCGAGCGGCGGCGCGGCCGTCAGATCGAGGAAGCGGTACATCTCGTCGCTGAACAAATGCGCGCCCGCGTCGCGCGCTGCGGCGACGACGGCGTGCCACTCGTCGACGCTTGGCACGTGCCCCGTCGGGTTGTGCGGGAAGTTGACGACGACGAGCTTGGTCTTTCGGGCCCGCACCAGCGCTGTGAGCCGCGTCAGGTCGAAGGGCCAGGGCCACTCGTCGACGACACAGCCCATGCCGCGCGCGATCTCGTGCAGGGATTGATAGGCGGGCGCGCAGGCCACGACCCGGTCCCCTGCCGCGAGCGTGGACAACATCGCCAGCAGGATCCCTTCGGCGGGCGCACAGGTGATCGTGTGCTCGACGCTCGTTCCCGGGTGCATGGCCGCGACCTCGGCGCGCAGCAGCGGGTGGCCGCGCGACTCCGAGTAGCCGAGGCGCAGCGCGCTCCAGGCGTCGCGCAGCTCGGCCTCGGCGTGGGCGACGACGTCGTCCAAGGTGAGCGCCTCGCAGTCCGAGCAGGAGAGCTGCGCACGCGCGACGAATTCGCGCGGCGCGAAGTAGCGCTCCAAGGCGAAGGGGGCGAGCTTCATCGGCGGGCGACGCGACCGTACCACGAGCGTTGTTGCCACCCGCCCGGTCGACCCGCCTCGCTTTGGGGCTTGGCGCCGTCCCTCCTTCTCCCCTCGCCCACTATCTGGCTACGCTGGCCTCCTTGGCCGGCAGCACCTGTCCCAAGTGCGGTCACGCGGTGGCGGAGGACGACGTCTTCTGCTCCGCGTGCGACTGCGTGCTCGACGTGGGTCAGGTGCTGATGGAGGCAGAGAAGTCGGGTGAGATCGACGTGCTCGCCCTCAGCGACGACACCGGCGAGGAGGTGCTGTTCGATCCCGACGCGGCGCCGCCCGACGATGCGGCGCGATCGGTGCCGGAGCCGCTCGACGCCGACCTCGCGGCCGAGCTGCAGAGCGTGCTCGACGACGGCACCGGCACCATCGAGGTGCCGGTGCCGCACGGCGGCGAGGAGCCGGACGCCGCCGACCTCTTCGATCAGCCCGACGCCTCCGCCGAGGGCGAGCCGGTGGCGCCGCCGCCGCTCGATGACACCAACCCCTTTGGCGGCTCGGCGCTCATCGTCGGGGACGGCAGCGCCGAGGCCGGCACCCCCGATGCGTGGGGGGACTCGACCGGCGCGTTCCCCATCGAGCCCGCGGCGAGCCAGGGCGTGCCGAGCCCGCAGGATCTGATGGCGCCCACGGCGGTGCTGTCGGTGCACAGCCCGGTGCCGCTGGCCGCGCTCCAGCTGTCACCGATTGAGCGTCACCTGGTCAAGCTGATCGACGGCAAGCGCCCGGTGCTGCGCGTGGCCAAGAGGGCCGGGGTGACGCTGAGCGACGCCACCACGGCGCTTCGCATGCTCGCGGATCGCAGGCTGCTGCGCCTGGTCGGCCACGCCCGCCTGAAGGGCGCGCCGGCTGCCGCGTCCCCCGAGCCGCTGCCTCCCATGGAGCTGCCGCTCGACGCGCTCACGCCACTCGAGCTGCCGGCCGACGCGCTGACGCCGATCGATTCGCCCGCGCCCGCGCCGTCTCCCTTCGACGGCGACTCGGCGGTTCGCCGCGCGTCCCCCACGCCCTTCGAGGGCGACTCGGCGATCCGGCGCGGTTCGGACGGCGGGGGCGTGCGGCCGGCGCCCGTCATGCGCCCCGCCGCGGCGGCGGGTGGGCCGCGCAAGGCGCTGGTGGTGAAGGACCTGCCGTCGCCGACGGACCCCGGTGGGCCCCACCGGCCGGCTGCGTCGTCCATGACGACCGTGAAGGCCGGCGTCGACCCGACGGTGCAGGCGCGCGCCATGCAGCTCATCGATGTCGCGCTCAAGGAGCTGCGCCAGAACCGGAAGCCGACGGCGCTCTCGTGGGTGAAGATGGCCGCGGATCTCTTGCCGAACGACGCGCGCATCCAAGCGCTGCTCGCCAACTGGAATGAGCCCGTGGCCAAGCTGATCGAGACCGCCTCCGCGCAGGCGGCGGCGCCGGCACCCGCGGACGACGCGGGCTCGCAAGCGCGCGCGCTCGAGGCCGCCGGTGACGCGCAGGGCGCGGCCAACGCCTACCGACGCGCGCTCAAGCTGAACCCGAACGACGCCGAGCTGTACAACCGCCTCGGCATCGTGCTCGCGCTGCGCATCAAGGACTATCTCGGTGCCTCGGCCGCGCTCAAGAAGGCGCTCGAGCTGGCGCCGACGAACCTCGCGTACCGCTCGAACCTCGGCAAGATCGTCAAGATGGCCGCGGGCGAGAAGCTCGCCGACGGCGCGCTGCTCGGCGGTGACGAGGCGCACAAGGTGAAGCCCGAGGTCGAGGAGAAGCCCGCGTCGTTCCTCGACAGGCTCAAGGGCTTGCGCAAACGCTGACCGGCGGCGCCGACTGGGGTACAAGCGGCGCGATGGACGTCTTCTCCACGCTGCTCAAGGTCTTCGTCGACGAGCAGGGCGTGCTGCGCTACCCGGTGGCCGACGTCGAGCACGTCATCCCCTGGATGCTGGTCAACCTGCCGGTGGACCTGAGCGTGCTCGACGAGGCCACGCTGATTCTCCTGGCCCAGGCCTCCGACAAGGCGGGTATCACCGAGTCGATGGGCCCGCAGCAGATCCGCGCCGCCTTCGATGCCTGGTACGTCGAGCACCCCCCCTCACCGAGCGTGGTGGCGGCGCTGCAAGAGGCCTGGCGCCAGGTCCACGAGGGCGACGGCCCCGCGCCCTTCAGCGGGTTCCTCGGCGAAAAGTCAGGCACGGGCGTGCTGGGCGGCGGGGTGCGGCCGGAGGGTACGGTGCCGGGTGCGCTAGCCCGCCTGGCGGCCATGACCAAAGGCACACCGCCAAAGAAGGGCTGAGCGCGCCAACCTCGGGCCCTTCGCGCTATCAGCATCCGGCAGCAGCATCTAGCAGAGCGCGGCCGTGCCACACGCTGCGCCCCCGGAGGATCCCCATGCCCGTCAGCAACAACAAGATTTCCACCACGATCGCCGACGCCAAGCACGTCACCAAGGAGCTGCAAGTCCACGCCCAGGGCGCCCACAGCCTCGACGTCGCGCGCGGCAAGCAGCTTTTGAGCGCGCTCACCACGCTCAAGAAGACCACCACCGGCAGCGACGCGCAGCTCGGCCGCGTCATCAACGCGCTCAGCAAGGCCATCGAGAACGCCAAGATCGATCCGAACGCGCGCAGCCTGCCGCCCGGCATCGGCAACGGCGGCTGGGGCCCGCGCCTGCCTCCCGAGGGCAACCGGGTCATCTTCAAGATCCGCGCGGACGACCCGACGCCCGGCACCAACTTCCACAAGAACCAGGTCGACCAGCTTCGCCTGGCCACCGACCTCGGCGGTTTCCGCGGTCAGATCAAGCACGACGGCGCCTTCAGCCCGCCCGTCGGCGTGCGCTACGAGTCGGTCACGCTGGAGAACCGCATGCCGGTCGACGGCGCCAAGCTGACCGCCTTCGTGGCGCAGGGCGCGGTCGGCTCGCCGCAGCAGAACAAGCTCGACGCCAACACCACGTTCTTCCTGCAGAGCGAGCACATCGATCGCCGCAGCGGCAAGACCGTCAAGAGTTGGGGCGGGCCGTTCCAGCTCGGCGTCGCCGGCAACCCGCTCGCCACCACGGTGCAGGCGCGCGCCCGCGAGTACGCCATGGCGGTCAACTTCCCGCTGACCAGGAGCGACGGCGTCAGCATCAAGGCCATCGGGCCCGAGCGCAGCGACGGCAAGTGCGAGGTCAAGCTCGACGTGCACCACTTCCTCGACGGCAAGAACGTGCGCGCCACCATCACCGCGCTGGTCGAGGCCGGCAGCGGCGACTTCGTCAAGGGCAGCTTCACCATGGCGGGCACCAAGCCGCCCAAGCCCGGTGCCTTGTCGCAGGCGCTCGCCAAGAAGCTCGAGGGCTCGGCGCACGAGTTCGCGCGCAACCTCGGCTTCCCCATGCTGATCGGCAACATGGGGCCGAACGCCAAGAACACCACCGTCGAGCTGCGCGGCGGCAAGAAGCAGGGCGACGGCTTCGAGGTCACCTTCGACACCAAGAACCCGACCGGGCAGATCCACGCCAACGTCGACAAGAACGGCAAGCTGCAGAGCGGCTGGTTCGAGGTCGGCAAGGTGCCGCAGCGCATCGAGAAGAAGCTCGACACCTACGGCGAGATTTGGGCGCTGGCCGACAAGGCCGGGCAGGGCAGCGGCCACCGCATCTCCAAGTCGCACACCGTAGACCTGGTGAGCGTGGTCGACGACGGCAACGGCACCTTCCGCGCCAGCCTGCACGTCAACCACTGGCGCACCGGTGAGGCGGCCTGGATCGTCAACGTCACGCTCGACAAGGACGGCAACTACAAGAACGGCGCCGTCTCGCAGGGCTAGCCGCGAACGTGGCGCGCCGCCCGCTGGTCCTCGTCGTCGGCGACGACGCGCAGGCCCGGGCGCTCGCCGCCGCGCTCGATCACGCGGGCGCCGATGGCCGCGTGGTCGATGGCACTGACGCCCTCTCGCTCGACGAGCGAGGGGGCGTCGCCGTTTGTGGCCACGACGTAGGCTCGGCGCGCGCCGTGGTGGTCCGACAAGTACCGCCATCGCCCCTCGCGCGCTCCGTGCTGCTGGCGCTCGACGATGGCGCGCGCCTGCTGGTGCACCCCATCGCCGCGCTCGAGCTGCACCAGCACAAGGCGTTCGCCATGGCACGGCTCGCGCGCGCGGGCGTGCGCGTGCCCGAAAGCCTCGCCACCAGCGACCCGCGTGCCGCACGCGACTTCCTCGCGCACCACCGCGAGGTCATCACCAAGCCGCTCGGCGGCGGCGCGCCGGCTCGACTGCTTGCGCCCGAGCAGGCCGCGGAGCTGTCGCTTCTGGCGCGAGCGCCGGCGCTGCTGCAGCGGCGCGTGCGCGGGCCCGAGCACCGCGTCTATCTGCTCGCTGGCCGCGTGCTGGTCGCGTTCGCGGTGCCCACCGACGGCGTCGTCGACGCGCGCGAGCGCATCGACGAGGCGCGGCGCGTGGCCTGCCCGACCGCGGTGCGGTCGACCGCGCTGGCTGCGGCGCGCGCGCTGCGCCTGCCGTTCTGCGCGGTCGACCTGCGCACCGACGACGACGGCGCTGCCGTGGCGCTCGACGTCAACCCGACACCATCGCTGCTCGACTACCCCGACGAGGGCGTGGTGCGGGCGCGCTTGGCCGCTTGGCTGGTCGCGCGCAGTCGTGCGCGCCGCGGCCGATGACGGAAATCTGACGGAGCTCCGCGGACCGCTGCTGACAGGCAGCACCTGACACCTGCGCGCGCGCTGAACGCTCGGCGCGGCATCGGCGACCAACGCGCCAAGACCGTCAACCATCCCACACGGAGGATCCATGTACGCGCGAGCGCCCCTCGTCCTGGTGGTCCCTTGTCTGTTGTCGAGCCTGGCCGGCTGTGTCCGCGGAGAAACGAGCCCGCACATCGAGGCGCGCGGTGGCCTGATGCACACGCTCGGCTTCGCGCTCACCGACGACGGTGACCTGAGCACCCCCGCCGGCGATCTGACGGCGAGCTTCGATGCGCCCGTGGTCGGCATCGACGATCCGCTCGAGCAGTACGGCACGGCGCACGTCGCCTTCGACGACAGCGCGCGCGACGTGGCCAGCGCCACCGTCATCGACGCCATCGAGGGCTCCGACCTCGCCTACGCCGTGCTGTTCGATCCCGACGTGCCGTGGCGCTACGTGGTGGTGGCGGCGCACGCGGCTGCCCTGGTCGACGGCGCCGAGCTGGCGCTCGACAACGACAGCGCCGCCGCGCTCGTGGTCGACGAGGAGACGGGCTCGGGCTACCTGACCGACGGCGGCACCTTGCACGTCACCAGCGCGTCGCTCGCGAGCGGCGGCCGGCTGGTCGCCGAGCTCTCGGGCGGCCTGGTCGAGGTCTCGCTCGACGCCTGGCCGCAGAACCTGTTCCCCTTCACCGAGGACGGCAGCGAGCTCGAGATGGCCGCGGCGGCCGGCAGCGGCACCTTCACGGCGTTGTGGTCCGAGCGCGGCGAGGCCATGGGCGGCGCGTCCTTCTCCATCGACGTCGCGGGCTTCGGCGCCTTCAGCGCCGACCAGGCTTCGGCCATGCCGCTCGACGACGTCTCGACGGCGATCGTGCTCGCCTCGAGCGTCGATCCGAGCACCATCGTGGTGGCGCTCGCCGACACCGCCGACCTGGTGGCGGGCGCCTCGCTCGCCTTCGACGGCTTCTCCACGGGGGCCTGGCTGCTCGCCGAGGACGGCTCGCAGGTCGCCTTCACCGAAGGCTCGCTCACCATCGACGCCGCTGCGCTCATCGAGGGCGGCACCGTGGCGGGCTCGCTCACCGTCAGCGGCGAGGGCTACGTGCTGCCGCCGGATCAGTACCCGTCCGAGGGTGAGGGTGAGGGTGAGGGTGAGGACTGCACTGGCATCGACACGCTGGCGAGCGACTTCTTGCCCACCACCGCGTACGTCGACGGCGGCTTTGGTCCCGGCGAGCTGCCCGACGGCTACGACCGCGTGCTCACGCTCACCGACGGGAGCAATGCCATGTTCGGCCTACTCCTGCCTGCCAGCGTCGATCTCGCGGTCGCCGCGCCCTACGCCTTCGCCATGGTCGACTACCAAGGCCGCGCCTGGCCGGCCGCGGCGCTCGGGCTCGCCACCTGCTCGCAGATGATCGACGTCGACAGCGGCACGCTGACGGCGGCGACCGTCGACGGACGTCTGTCGGGCACGCTCGAGTACTCGGTGGCGGGCGCGCCGCGCTCCGTCTCGTTCGACGCCGAGCTGGTCGGGCCGTAGCCGAAGCGCTCGCCGAGCCGAGGCGGCCCGGGGCCCAGTGCGTGTCGCTGGGGCTCCGGGCCGTCAGTCTTTCTTCTTCAAGCGGTCGACGTTGTCCTTGATGAACTGCCGGATCTCGTCGCCGTGCTCGAGCAGCTTCTGCCACTGCTCCTGATAGAGCGTCACCGGAAAGCGCCCCATGCCGTAGACGCTGACCGCGCCCTTCTCGCTCACCTTGAGCGAGAACTGGCCGCCCTTGGCCTTGCCGGCCTTGAGCGCCTCGTTCTCTTTGCGCAGCCGCTCCAGCTCCGCCTTCATCTCTTCGTCCGACATTGGTCCTCCCGGGGAAAGGCAAAACCGCTCGCCGACCGCTCTCTAGCACAGGGCCCTTGAACCGTGACCCGCCGTGGAGGAAAACGCCCCGGTGCGGCTGTCGACGACGCTCTTTGGCGAGACCTTCACCTTCGACAGCGTCAAGCAGGCGCTCGCCAAGGCCAACGAGCCGCGCTCGGGTGACGTGCAAGCGGGGCTCGCGGCCAGCTCCATGCGCGAGATGGCGGCCGCCAAGCGCGTGGTCTCCGAGCTGACGCTCAAGGATCTTCGCGAGAGCCCGTCGGTGCCCTACGAGACCGACGAGGTCACGCGCGTGGTCGAGGACGCGCTCGCGCACCCAGCGGCCGAGCGCGCCTATCGGCGCGTGTGCGGCTGGAGCGTCGGCGAATTCCGCGAGTGGCTGCTCGACACCAAGACGGGCGGCGACGAGATCCGCGAGGTGACGCCCGGCCTCACCCCCGAGATGGCCGCGGCCGTCGCCAAGCTGATGTCGAACCTCGACCTCGTCATGGCGGGCAAGAAGATCCGCGTGGTGGTGCGCTGCAACGGCACGCTCGGCCTGCCCGGGCGCATCTCCTCGCGCCTGCAGCCGAACCACCCGCTCGACGACGTCGACGGGGTGCTGGCGGCGGTGAAAGACGGTCTGTCGTTCGGCAACGGTGACGCGGTCATCGGCGTCAACCCCAGCACCGATGACGTCGACAAGTGCGCCGACATCCTGAAGGCCACCAAGGATCTGATGCGTCGCTTCCGCGTGCCCACGCAGAACTGCGTGCTCGCGCACCTGACGGTGCAGATGGAGGCGATGAAACGAGGCGCGCCGCTCGACCTGATGTTCCAATCGATCGCGGGCAGCGAGGGCGCGAACAAGAACTTCGGCGTCAGCGTCAAGCTGCTCGACGAGGCCTGGGATCAGACCAAGCGCGAGGGCACCGCGCAGGGCCCGAACGTCATGTACTTCGAGACCGGGCAGGGCACCGCGCTGTCGTCGAACGCGCACCACGACACCGACCAGGTGACCATGGAGGCGCGCGCCTACGGGCTCGCGCGTCGCTATCAGCCGTTCCTGCTCAACTCCGTCGTCGGCTTCATCGGCCCCGAGTACCTGCGCGACGGCAAGCAGATCACGCGCGCCGGCCTCGAGGACCACTTCATGGGCAAGCTGATGGGCATCCCGATGGGTTGCGACGCTTGCTACACCAACCACGCCGAGGCCGACCAGAACGACCAGGAGAACCTGGAGCTGCTGCTCGCCATGGCGGGCGTCAACTACCTGATGGGTATCCCCATGGGTGACGACGTCATGTTGAACTACCAGACCACGTCGTTTCACAACAACGCGGCCTTGCGCGAGCTGCTCGGCCTCAAGCCCGCGCCCGAATTCGAGGCGTGGCTCGAGTCGATGGGCCTGTGGAAGCACGGCAAGCTGACCGCGCGCGCCGGTGACGCCTCGCTGTTCTCGACCTCGCCGCGCCGCTCGCTCACCGAGAAGACCACGGGAGCGCGCCGATGAAGCTCGACCGTGACGCACTCGTGCGGCTCGTGCGCGAGGTGGTCAAGGAGACGCTGACGGTGCCGGCCATGGGCCCGGTCTCGGCGCCGGCCGAACCGTGCGAGGACGGCTGCGCGCCGAGGAACGCGCCGCGCCAGGTGCCCATCGACCCGCACGAGGCGCGCCGCGTCGTCGACGCCACGCCGGCGCGGGTGGTGCAAGGCCGCACCGGCACGCGCTACCTGACCCCCGCCTATCTGCAGCTTCGCGCCGAGCACGCCATCGCGCTCGACGCGGTGCACTCGAGCGTGCCCCCCGAGTGGCCGGCCAAGGTCGGGCTGGTCGCCCTCCGAAGCCGGTGCAAAGACCTGGCGGAGCACCTGCTTCACCCCGACCACGGCCGCCGCCTCGACGACGAGAGCCGCGCGCAGCTCGAGCGCACCGCCGATCGCGGCGTCGACGTGCAGCTGATCGCCGGCGACGGCTTGTCCGCGCGCGCGCTGCTGCTGCAAGGCGCGGAGCTGGTCCCTGCCCTGTGCCGCGAGCTGGCGCAGGTGGGGCTGCGCGTCGGCAAGCCGCTGTTCGTGCGCCACGCGCGCATCGGTGTGGCTGACGAGATCGGCGCGCTCACGGGTGCGCGCAGCACCCTCATCATCGTCGGCGAACGGCCGGGGCTCGGCACCGGCGACTCGCTGTCGATCTACACGGCGTTCAAGCCGCGCCTCGGCCAAGACAACGCCGAGAAGAACTGCATCTCCAACATCCGCCCGCTCGGCCTGCCGCCCGCGGCGGCCGCGCGCGAGTGCGCCCTGCTGTTGCGCCGCACCTTCGACGCCGGCGGCGGCGGCCTGCACCTGGTGCGGCCGCGGCGCGACGTCGTTGGTCACGGTGGTTGAGCGATGAGCGACCTGGTCGACCTCTGGCCCGTCTTGCTCACCTGTCGGCAGATCGACGCCGTCGACGGGCAGCTCGCCGCCGCGCTCGGCCTCGACCCGACCAAGCACACGAGCGCCGGTCTGGTCACCTGTGATCAAGATGACTCGCTCTACGTCGCGCTCGACGAGTGCACCAAGCACGCGCGTGTCGACGTGGTGTTCGGGCGCAGCTTCTACGCGGGCAGCAAGCACGGCTCGGGGCCGCTGTCGGGCGAGGTGCTCGGCGTCGTCGCCGGTGAGCACCCCGACGAGGTGGCGGAGGCGCTGTGGGCGCTGAAGGACGCCCTGCGCCGCGTGCGCTTCCAGACCTTCCCGGGTGATGCCACCGGCGTGCAGGGGCAGCCGGCGTTCCTTGCCCACGTGATCGCCGAGACCGGCCGCTACCTGGCGCCACAGGCGGGCATCGCGCCCGGTGAGCCGATGGCCTACCTGATCGCACCGCCGCTCGAGAGCGCGGTCGGCGTCGACGCCGCGCTCAAGGCGGCACCCGTGAAGCTCGGCAAGTGGATCCCGCCGCCGTCCGAGACCAACTTCGGCGGCGCCTTCTTGACCGGCGCCTTGCCCGCGCTCGAGGCGGCGCGCGACGCGTTCGTCGAGGCCATCCGCGACGTGACCCGAGCGCCGCTGGCGGCGGCGCGACGGCCTGATCGGCTGCGACGCTGAGCCGCGCTCCCGGGTAGCCGTCTAGCCTCGCCAGCGCCGGGGACGCGCCTGCTAGACTGGCTCGGTCGATGACCAGCACCGCCCGCACCACGCAGCAAGGCAAGGTCGAGGTCCACCTGGTGACCGGCGCCGTGCTCGAGGGCACCGTCGAGGGCTTCGCGCCCGGCGAGCCGACGCTCGCCCTGACCGTCGACGGCCAAAGCCGGCCGGAGCCGGCAGAGAACGTCGCCTGGCTCGCCTTCAAGAAGGAGCCGGGCAGCGCGCCGCCGCGTTCGACCGACACCGAGGTGTTCCGCGTGCAGGTCGCCGGCGGCAATGCGTTGCACGTGCGCGCGGCGCTCGGCGACGTGGAAGCGGAGGCTGGCTTCTTCGCCACGCCCGTCGACGAGAACGACGCGCACGGCGAGCTGTTCATCTTCGGGCATGCCGTCAACCACGCGGAGCGAGACGGCGCGCTCGGCGCCGCGCTCGCGGCCGAGGGCCTGCTCGACGCCGAGGGCGCGCCGCGCGCCCCGGCCGGCGATGGCAAGCGCGTGCCCATCGCGGTTGCTTTGGCGGAGCTGCAGAAGAGCGACCGCCCGGCCATCGACGAGGCGGTGCTGGCGCAGCGCAGGAAGAAGATGCGCCTCGGCGACGTGCTGGTGGAGTCGGCATTCGTGACGCAGGCCGAGATCGATCTGGCACTCGCCGAGCAGAAGCGCCGGCCCGGTAAGCGCCTCGGCGAGGTGCTGGTCGAGATCGGCATCCTGTCGGAGGCCGATCTGGCGCGCGCCTTGGCGGCCAAGTTCCTGCTGCCGCTGGTCGACCTCGACCAGGTGGCGCTGAACCCGGCGGCGCTCAAGGCGGTGCCACGCGACATCATGAGCAAGTACGGCGTGCTGCCCGTCGACATCGACGCCAACGTGCTGACCGTGGCCATCGCCGATCCCATGGTCACCGACGCCATCGACATGCTGCGCTTCCAAAGCCGCCTGCGCATCCGCGTGGTGCTCGTGACCGAGAGCCAGCTCAAGCGCGTGGTCGCCGAGTCGCTGCGCGACGCGGGCACCAACATCGCGCAGAAGACCACGGCGCTGCGCCTGTCCGCGCTCGGCACGACGCCGCCGAGCCGGGCCATGGCCGGCGACTCGCACGCCGACCCGAGCCGCGACCAAGACGGCGTGGTTCGTCTGGTCAACCAGCTCGTGGTGAGCGCCTGGCAGCGCGGCGCCTCCGACATCCACCTCGAGCCGAACGGCGACGATCGGCCCATCAGGGTGCGCCTGCGCATCGACGGCCGCTGTGTCGACGTGCCCGACATCGCGGGCAAGCACCGAAGCGCGCTGTCGGTGCGCCTCAAGGTGATGGCCAGCCTCGACATCGCCGAGCGGCGCCGACCGCAGGACGGCAAGATGCGCGTGGCCGCGCCCGACGGACAGCACATCGACGTGCGCGTCACCACCATCCCCACCGTCGATGACAACGAAGACTTCGTGCTGCGCATCCTGCTCGGCACGCGCGTCGTCGGCTTCGACGACTTGCTGCTGTCGCCGAGGAACGCCGACGCCGTGCGCGGCTGGCTCTCGCTCGACCACGGTCTCATCCTGTGCGTGGGCCCGACCGGCGTGGGCAAGACCACCACCGTGCACGGCATGCTGTCGACGCTCGACACCTCGCAGCTCAAGGTGTGGACCGCGGAGGATCCGGTCGAGATCCTGGCGCCCGGCATGCGCCAGGTGCACGTGCAGCAGAAGATCGAGCTGACGTTCGCGGCCGCGCTGCGCAGCTTCCTGCGCGCCGATCCCGACGTCATCATGATCGGCGAGATGCGCGACCTCGAGACCGCCGCGCTCGCGGTGGAGGCCTCGCTCACCGGCCACCTGGTGCTGTCGACGCTGCACACCAAGAGCGCCATCGACACCATCGCGCGCCTGCTCGACATGGGGCTCGAGCCCTTCACGGTGGCCGACGCGCTCTCGGGCGTGCTGGCGCAACGGCTGGTGCGCAAGCTGTGCGCCTCCTGCAAGGTGGCGGAGCCGCCCACCGAGGACGAGCTGGCGTCTCTCGAGCGCCTGGTCGGCGCCGAGACGCTGGCGCGTGCGCGCGCCGCGGCCGGCGGCGAGGTGCGCACCTGGCGAGCGGTCGGTTGCGATGCATGCGGCCATAGCGGCTACCATGGCCGCATCGCCATCCATGAGGCGCTCACCGTCACCGACGCGCTTCGCCCCGCCATCGCGCGTCGCTCGACGGCGGACGAGCTGCGGCGCGTGCTCGGCGACGCCGTGGTGAGCATGCGCGAGGACGGCCTGGTCAAGGCCATCGCGGGCCACACCGACGTACGCGAGGTCCTCGCGGTCACGTGACCCGGGCGCCGGTGCTACTGTCGACCGCATGACGGGGGACGACGACGCCAACGCCTGGAGCGGCGAGACGCGGCCGGAGGCCTCGCTGCTGCCCGTGCCGGCGGCGCCCGCCGAGCAGCTCGGGCCCTACACGCTCACCAAGCGCCTCGCCGCCGGCGGCATGGCCGAGGTCTACCTCGCCGAGCTGCTGCGGCCCGGCGGCTTCAAGAAGACGCTCGTCGTCAAACGCATCCTGCCGCAGCTCGCGGGCGACGCGCGCTACCTCGAGCTGTTCTTGCGCGAGGGGCGCACCAGCGCGCAGCTCAACCACCCGAACGTGGTGCAGGTCTTCGAGCTCGGCGAAGCGGGCGGCAGCTACTACCTGGCCATGGAGTACGTCGACGGCCTGACGCTCTCCGATCTTGCCCGCCGCACCTGGTTCTCAGGCAAGCCGCTGCCGCTCGACGTCGTCGCCGCGTGCGTCGCCGACGCCGCGCTCGGCCTCGCCTGTGCACATGACAACAGCTTGGTGCATCGCGACGTCAGCCCCGACAACCTGATGGTGTCGCGCGAGGGCATCACCAAGGTCGTCGACTTCGGCATCGCGCGTCCACAGAGCAACGATCGCATCACCCAGACCGGCGAGCTGAAGGGCAAGATCCCCTACATGGCGCCCGAGTACCTCGCGGGCAACACCGCAGACCCGCGCTGCGACATCTACGCGCTTGGCGTCACGCTCTACTGGCTGATGACCGGCGTGCGGCCGTTTCGCGGCAACAGCACGCTCGAGGAGATGGAGGCGATCCAGCGCAAGGTGGCGCGGCCGCCGCGCGAGCTGAACCCGAGGATCCCCGAGACCGTGCAGGCGCTGACGCTCGCCTGCCTCGAGAAGGACCCCGGGCGGCGCCCGCAGAGCGCGCGCAACATCGCCGAGACGCTGATGGGGGTGACGCCGTCCGGTCGTGAGCACGTCTCGATCTCCGTGAAGGACGCGATGGCGTTGCCGCAGCCGCCGCGGGGCCAGGCGCTGAAGGACGGCCTGCCAGCGACGGTCACCGGCCACGAGGCCACCATCACGCTCGCCGGCGCACCGACCAGCGAGGCCACCGGCAGGACGATGACGGTGAGCGCGCGCGCCAAGCCGGCGCCGCGCGCGCTCTTGGCGGCGAGCGGCGTCGCGCTCGTCATCGTGGTGGCCGCGCTCGGCGGCTGGCTCGCGTGGCGCGGTGGCGCCGCTCCGGCGCTCACCGAGCAGCGCGCAGAGGCGCGTGACCTGGCGCGGGAAGTGGCGCGGGAAGTGGCGCCGCTGGTCGTGCCGGTGGAGGCCGAGGCTGCGCCCTCGGAAGGCGGCGACGACGTGGCCGCAGGCGCTGAGCGCGCCGCCGTCGATGAGCAGCCGGCCGATCGCCTCATCGCCAGCGAGGCGCTGCCGCGCGGCGTGGTCGCCGTGCGCGGGTCGCCGACGACGCAGGTCTACCTCGGCGCCAAGCTGCTCGGCACGGCACCGCTCAAGACGGAGCTGGTCGCCGGCACGTGGCGGCTGCGCTGCGTCACCGGCAAGGTGGAGGAGCTGAAGAGGGTGACGCTCCAGCCGGGCGCCGTCGTCATCGTCGACTGCACCACGGCGCCACCGCTCGCCGACCGCCCAGCGGCCGCGCCGCCGGCGTCACACGGTGCATCGGAGCAGCGCCGGGCCGAGGCCAAGCGCGCCTCCGACGGCAACGACTGGCTGCGCAGCGACGGCGTGCTCGAGCTGCGCGGCGACACCTTGAGCTGGACGCCGACCGGGCTGTCGGTCGGGCACCAGACCTTGACCCTGCGGCTCAAGGACGTCGCCAACGTCTCCGGCCGCGACGACGACCTGACGGTGACGACGTCATGGGGCGCGCGCTATCGCTTCACGGTCGCCGACGCCGCCGGTTGGTCGCGCGCCGTTGCTGCCGGGCGCGATAGGTATCGTCGGCAGTAGCCAATCTTGCCGAGCGGGCGCGCTGCTCAGTTGCCGAGCAGCCCCTTGGCCGCGTCCATCGCCTTCTCCTCGGTGGACTTCTTGTCCTTCTTCTTGCCCTTCTTCTTGTCGCCCTTCTTGTCACCCTTCTTGTCGTCGCCGCCGCCGAGGAAGTCGTCGACCGCGCCCGAGAGCGCGTCCTTGCCGGCGGCGGCCACCAGCGCCACCACCAGCTTGCCGACGTCGACGCCCGAGACCTTGGGCTTGTCCCAGGTGCCGCCGATCTTGAGCGGCACCGGCACCGCCTCCTTCACCTTGATCTTGTTGCCGGTGAGCTTGGCGACCATGGCCGGCGTGAGCTGCAGGGTCGAGGTGAAGTCCATGCCGGCGTCGAGCCCGGCCGACCCGGTGATGTTCATCTTGCCGAGCGGCGTGTCGGCGTCGATCGGCTTGTCGAGCTTGAGGCGCCCGCCGATGAACTTGGTGAGCGCGGTGAAGCCCTGCAGGTTCAGCCCCTTGTCCGTCGACGCAGCGCCGAGCTTCATGCCCGGCAGCTTGCCGGTCTTGTCCACCGCCTCGCCGATGGGACCGAGCAGGTCGAGCGTGCTGATGGAGAGCGACTTGAACTTCATCTCGGCCGGGCCTTCGGCGGAGATGGCGAAGTCGCCGGCGGCGAGGCCGCGCCCCTTGACCTCGAGCTTGGGCGAGATGGAGCCGGAGAAGATGCGCCCGAGCCCGGTCTGCTCCGCCATGGCGGCGCCGAAGTCGATGTCCTTGCCGGCGAGCTTGAGGTCGTAGCCGGTCTTCTCGGCGGGCAGGTCGATGGCGCTGCCGGTGGCGGTCATGGTGCCGCCGTACAGGCCGAACTCGAGCGTGTCGAACTTGAGCTTGCCGCGCGTCATGGTGAGCGCGCTCTTGAAGTTGGTCACCGGGATGCCCTTGACGATGGCGCGCGCGGCGTTGAGCGAGCCCTTGCCGTTGACGTCGGCGAGCAAGGCGCGCGTCTCCTTCGACAGGCCGTGCGGGTTGTCGTCCTTCTTCTTCTTGGTCTTCTCGTCCGTGTCCGAGGAGAAGGCCTCGCGCAGCTTGTCGACGTTGAGCTTGTCGGCGGTGAGCGTCAGCTCGAAGCGGGGCTTGTCGAGGTTCTCGATCTCGATCTGACCCTTGAGCGAGCTGTCGGCGGCGGTCAGGCTGTCGATCTTGAGCCCGGCCTTGACGCTGGCGCTCTTCTTGGTGTCGCCGCTCATGGTGAGCGTGCCCTTGAGGCGCCCGCCCGGCGGCAGGTCGGCGGCGCTCGCCGACAGGCCGCGCACGTCGTCGAAGGCGAGGTCGATCTGCGTCAGCTTCACGTCGAGCACGGGGGTCGACAGGTTCTTCAGGTTGACGTCGCCCGCAAACCGCGAAGAGCCGAAGGCGACGTTGAGCCCGCGCGCGTCCACCGCCAGCGTCTCGCTCGAGGTGCCGCCCGCCAGCTTGACGTTGCCGGCGAGGCGCCCGCCCGCGGGTAGCGAGGCTGCGCCCGGGATGGTCTGGCGCAGGTCGTCGAAGCCGAGCTGCACCTGGCCGAGGTCGATGTCGAGGCGCGAGGCCTCCTTGTCGGGATCGGCGATGCTGCCGCGCCCGTTGAGCGTGCTCCGTCCGATGGCGAGCGCGAGCTTGGAGAAGTCGGCGCGCGACTTGGTCTTCTTGGCGACGGCGTCGAGCCGCAGCGGCAGTCCCGCCGGCTTCGACAGCGTGGTGCTGCCGTCGGCGGCGCGCTTGGTGACCGACAGGCCGTCGAGGTTGGCGAGCACGGTCAGATCGACGTCGCCGCCCTGGGGCTGCGCCTTGACGGTGATCGAGCCGGCGCCGCGCATGGTGGTCGACGCCAGGTTGACGTCGAGCGCGCGCAGCTCGAGCGCGGCGTCGGCCACCTGCTTGCCGCCGTCGGAGAGCGCCATCACCTTCAGCTCCACCGTGCCGTCGACGCGCTGGCCCTTGCCGAGCGCCTCGGCGAAGGGCGGCGCCAGGCTCTTGAGCGAGGCAAGCTGCACCGGGCCGCTCGCGACGTCGGCGACGAGCGGCGCGCCCTTCTCCGTCGGCAGGGAGAGCGTGCCGGCGATCTTGGCGGTGTCGAGCACCAGCTCGAGCTTGTCGACGTCGAGCGCCGAGCGGGTGCGCTTGCCGTGCAGCGTGACGTTGAGCGGTCGCCCGGCGGGCTTGTCGAAAAGCGCCGCAGTCGCCTCGGCCACGGTCTTGTCGTCGGGTACGTCGAGGTAGCGCACGCGCGCGGCGTCTAGGTTGACGCTCAGATCGAGGCTCTCCCCCGCCGCCGTCAGGTGCGCCTGCATCGGCCCCTCGATCTTCGCCTCGTCCGGCAGGCCGCGCAGCGACGGCGGCAGCGCCTGCAACAGCGCCGCCAGGTCCTGCGCGCTCGCCTTGACGTCGGCCTGCTCGAGGCCCGCGAGCCCGCTGCCCTTGGCCTCCAACGTCGCTGCCAGATCGAGCCCGCTGCCCTTGAGCGTCAGCTTGCTGACCTTGGTGCGCTGCTCCTTGGCGTCGCGCTCGAGCGCCAGCTCGATGTCGGCGGACAGCGGTCGGCCGCGAGGCGCCGCGGCGCGCTCGGCGGCGGTGGCGAGGGGCGAGAGCGCGTCGCGCAGCACCAGCTCGCGCGCGTTGATGGTGCCGTCGACGGCGATGCGCTGCAGGTCGTCCTTGAGCGTCGCCTTGAGCGAGGTGCGCAGCGTGCCGCGCACCGGCGCGGGCGCGTCCGCCGGCAAGAGCGCGCCCCAGGCGCCGAGGTCGACGTCGAGCAGCTTGGCGTCAAGCTCGAGGTCGGGCAGGGGATCGAAGGAGAGATCCTTGGGCAAGACCGCCAGGCGCGCCTTGGCGTCGATGGGGCTCTCGCGCTGACCGTCCCGCAACATGGCGTGGAGCGAGACCATCAGCGGGTCGCCGAGCACCACGTCGCTGGTCTGGATGTCGACGTCGTAGGCCTGTAGCGGGCGGCCGAGCACCTTGTCGTCGAGCTCGAGCACGCCGTCCTCGATGACCAGCTCGGCGATGCGCGCCCCCTGCAGGAACGACTGGTCGCCGCGCTCCTTGGGCTCCTTGGGCGCGGCCTCGTCGGCGGCCAGCTTGTCGAGCATGTCCTGAAAATCCCAGCGCGCGTCGCTGTCGCGCGCAGCGCGCAGCTGCAAGCCCTTGATGCCGAAGCGCTCGACGTGCAGGTCGCGACCGAACGACAACAGCGCGCGCACCAGTGAGAAGCGCACGTCGACGGCGCCCACGTAGAGCGCCGGCTGCTTGCCGGGCAGGCCGGCGATCTGTACCTGTTCCACGCGCGCCTTGAGCTGGCTGCCCAGGGAGGCGGTGACCTTGCCGGCGGTGACCTCACGCCCGATGGTGGTCGAGAGATCCTTGAGGAGCGCGTCCTTCTTCTCGTTGACGAGCTGCTCGGGGTCGATCAGGACCACGGCGCCGATGACGACGAGGACGAGCACGCCGAAGACCGCGCCGAACGCGAGCAGGATCTTCTTCTTCATGTCGCGCGGTATACGGTAGAAGGTTGGACGGTGCGAGGTGGTGCCATGCGGACGGTCACGTGCGTGAAGCTCGGCAAGGAGGCCCCCGGCCTCGACAAGCCCCCCATCCCGGGTGAGCTCGGCAAGCGGATCTTCGAGTCGGTGTCGGCCGAGGCGTGGGAGCAGTGGCTCGAGCACCAGAAGATGTTGATGAACGAGTACCGCATCGACCTGTCCGACAAGTCATCGCGGCAGATCCTCAAGCAGCAGTGCGAGCAGTTCTTCTGGGGCGCGGGCAGCAACGCGCCGCCCGATTTCACCCCCGAGCGGAAGTAGCGCGGCGAGCCCACGAGACGGGCACGCCGGGCCTCCGATCCGGCCGCCGTCGTGCTAGATCGACCCCATGAAGCGCGCGGTGCTCGTGGTCGTCAAGGGCAAGGACTTCGGTCGCTCGATCGTGGTCAACGTCGGCCACTGCGTGATGATCGGCCGGAGCCAGACGCTGGTGGGCGCCACCGGCATGATCACGCAGCACTCGGCGCACAAGCTGACCGACGAGGACGAAAAGACGGTGGCGCGCCACCTCAAGATCCGCGCCTCGCCGCAGAAGCAGGGCGCGCGCGCGCTTCTGACCAGCTTCGAGCGCGACATGGACGTGGGCCTGCAAGACGACGCGGTCAGCCAGCGCCACACCATGATCTTCGTCGACGAGGCAGGCGCCTCGCTGCTCGACATGGCCTCCACCAACGGCACCTTTCTGAACGGCAAGCGCACCAGCTCGTCGGAGCTGTCGCTCGGCGATCTCGTGCGCATCGGCGAGACGCGCATCGAGGTCCGCGGCTAGCTGGCGGCTAGATCCCCTTGGGGGTCGCCGGCGTCGGCGCCGCCAGCGCGCGCAGCCGGGTCAGCTTGGCGTCGAGGTCGGCCGGCAAGGCGCCGCCCGCGTTGCCCAGGTAGTCCTCTTTGAGCGCGCGCTCCAGGCGCGTGAAGCACTCGCCCGCCAACAGCGAGTGCGGCGCGGCCTCGATGCACGCCTCGTCGTAGGTGGCGTAGAGCGCCCAGATGTCGACGTCCTTGAGCTTCTCGTAGGCGAGGCCGAGGCCGGCGAGTGCCTGCGCGCGCACCGCCGGCGCCGGCGCGCGCGCCAACAGCTCGTGCAGCGCGGCGGTGGCGCGCAGGTAGAGGATGTCGGCGCCGCTGCCGTCGGGCGTGCGCTCGAGCCCGGCGGCCTCGTCGAGCAGGCGCTCGGCCTTGGCCTCGAGCTCGGCAGCCGAGTCGGGGTTTGGTTTCTCACCAGCCCAGCGTCGCAGGCTGCCGCGCCAGCCGATGGCGTCTTGCCACAGGGGCTGCCCCGCCGGCGTCGCCAGCACGCGCTCCACCACCTCGAGCGCGGCCTGCGGATCGCGCGCTACCCGCACGTCGAGCACCAGCGCGCGCTTGACCGCGCGCTCCCACAGCGTGGGCTCGGCCTCGGCCAGCTTCTCGTCGGCCACCGCCACGCGGTAGGCGGCGCGCGCCTCCTGGAAGCGCCGCGTGGCCGAGAGCACGTCGCCGCGCAGCCACGCCGGCAGCTTGGTGTCGACGGGCGCCAAGCTCGTGCGCGGGCGTGGCGCGCCGCGGTCGGTGCGGGTGTGGCAGCCGATGCAGGTGGCGGCGACCACGAAGACGGCGTCCTTGAGGCGCTCGCCGTCGCGCTTGGCCAGCTCGGCCACCGACGCCTCGAGCTTGGCGGACAACAGCGGCACGGTGGGGTCGCTGTCGGGCAGGCGCTCGCTGTTGGCGACGCCGTGCGCCAGCGCGGCCAGCGAGCGCGCGTGCTGGCGCAAGCGCTCGTCGCGCGCGCTGCGCGCGGCGGCGTCGGTGGGCGTCGGCATCGCCACTTCGGGGAGGATGGCCGCGAGCGACACCGCCAGCGCGTCCATGCGCGCGACCCAGGCGGCGTCGACCTCGGGCTTCAACGGGGGGGACGCCGGGTCGGCGGTCGGAAGCAGCGCGAACACAGCGATGGAGGCGAGCATGGGCGGGAGCGTATCGGTGTCCCGCCCGGAGGCCAACGTCGACGCTGCGTGCCACGGCGTCCCGCCGGCCTAACGCCAGATGCGTTCGCCAGCTACCCGCACGTTGCGCGTGTACTTGAGCGTCGGCGTCGGCGACCAGGGCGTGTGCCCTTGATCGGAGCCGTAGAACTTCATGTAGGTCTCGACCATCGCGTGCGTGCCGTCGGTGGTCTGCACGTCGGTCTCCTCCACCGCCAGCTCGCCGTCGATCCACACCGAGACCGTACCGGTGGGCGAGTCGACCCACTGGTAGTGCATCTCGAGGTCGAACCAGCGCCCCACCGGCATGGCGATGGTCGACGCCTGGGGCCCGCCGTTGATGGCCTCGGACTGGTCGGCCCACACCAGCTCGACGCGCATGGAGCCGTCGCGCGCCAACAAGAGCGCAGGGCTGGAGTGCCAGCGCTGCGCGCGGTTGCCCGTCACCGAGTGCCAGTCCCACAGCGAGATCCAGCACCACGGGTCGTCTTGCGCGCTGATGGCCTCGGGGAAGTACAGCTCCTGCGCCACCCACACGCCCTCGGGGCTGGTCGCCTGGTCGCCGAAGATGGTGTTGACGTCGCCGTACAGGCCCGCCTGCGCGCGCGCCCCGCCGGCGTCGAAGATGGCGAAGTGGCGCATGGCGGATCCGCCGCCGCCGAGCGGATCGGCGACGCGGCCGAGGTTGGCGCCGTTGGCGTCCGACGGGGTCACGCTGTTGCCGATGGGGTGCTCGACGGTGAAGCCATCGAAGCCGAGCAGCGCCGAGGTGCCTTGGATGTCGTCGGTCCACAGGATGGTGACGCTGCCCGCGGCCACCCGGAAGGTCGCCTGGTAGCTCGACGCCATCACGTTGCCGTCGTCGTCGGCGCAGCGCACGTAGTAGCGGTAGCTGGTGCCGTCGACCAGGCCGGCGAGCGCCGCCGTGTGCTCGGTGCCTTCGCCGTCCATGCCGCCGGTCAGCTCGCCGTAGTCCCCATCGGCGTCGTCGTACCGGCAGCTCGCCGGCTCGTCGGTGGTGATGGTCAACGTCGTGGTGGTGGTGCCGGACGGCAGCGCGCCGTTCGGCGTCGCGCCGACCACGGCCGGCGGCGTGGTGTCGGGCTCGCCCTCACCCTCGCCCTCGCCTTCACCCTCACCCTCACCCTCACCCTCGCCCTCGCGGCCGTCGGGATCCTCGGCGGGGCAGGCGGCGACGAGCACGAGCACAGCGACGACGAGCGACTCGAGGAGACGGCGGTGAATGGCCTGCATGGAACACCCCTTGGTGACGCGCGCGGCGCTCGGCCGCGACGGACGTCGCCTTAGCACGTACCGATCCGCATGCCGTGCGGCTATGGTCACACCCGTGACGGTCACCCCCGTGACGGAGCTGAGCGAAGCGGCGCTGGTCGCGCGTGCGCAAGCGCTCGCCGGCCGCGCGCTCGCGGAGCTGCCGCGCGGGGTTTTCGCGCGCGTGCCGGTGGCACGCGGCGCGCCGCTTCGGGGCGTGTCACTTCGCGGCAAGGGCGCCATGGGCACGCTGGTGGAGCGCGCGCTCGGCATCGCGCCGTCGTCGTCGCCGGAGCCCGACCTGCCGGCGCTCGGCATCGAGGTCAAGACGCTGCCGGTGGTGCGTGGCCGCCTGCGCGAGTCCACCTGGGTGTGCAGCGCCACGCCCACGGCGCTGTTGCGGGAGACCTGGGTCACCTCGCGGGTGCGTGCGCGGCTCGCGCGCGTGCTGTTCGTGCCCATCGACGTCGACGCGTCGGCGCTATTGGCTCGGCGCGTCGGCACGCCGTTTTTGTGGAGCCCGAGCGACGAGGACGAAGCGCTCTTGCGCCGCGACTGGGAGGACCTGGCGGACCTGGTGGCGCACGGCCTGGCGTCGCCACGCAGCGCGCGTCGGGGCTGCGTGTTGCAGTTGCGGCCCAAAGGGCGGGACGCGGAGCAGCTACGGCGCGCGATCGCCTCGGATGGCGAGCCCTACCTGACGCGGCCGCTCGGCTTCTACCTGCGCCGCGCCTTCGGCCAGCGCATCCTCGACGCGACCTTCTTGCAGGGCGACGAGCGCTACCGGCGCAGCTGATCGTACGCCTTGCCGAGCAGATCGCTCGCGGTCATGCCGGCCGCCACCGACTCCTGCACCGCGCGCTGCTTCGCCTGGTAGCGCGAGACGATGCCCTTGGCCTCGCCGTCGGTGATCTTGCCGTCGCTCGCGTCGGCCTTGAGCTGCTGCAAGGACGAGATGCTGCCGTCGAGCGCGCGCACCAGCGTGTCGACCTCGCCACGCTGCGCCCGCTTGGCGGCGAGCAACGCGTCTTCGCCGGGCGTGCGGTTGGTGCGCGCCGACAGATCCTTGATCTCGGCGTCGATCTCGGCGCCCACGCGCTGCACCTGCTCCTTCCTACCCTGGTGGCGCCCGATCACCGCGTCCGCCTCGGACCTGATGCGCTTGGCGTCGACCTTGGCGTCGAGCCCGCCCACGCCGTCGTCGAGCACCGCCTGGCGCACGTCGCCGAGCGTCTTGGTCTGGGTGTTCGAGCGCGCCACGCTCTCGTTGATGGCGGCCGCGTCGAGCGGCTTCTTCGCCGTGGTGGACGACAGGCCGAGCGTGGGCTTGCCCGCGGGCTTCTTCGGGACGTTGCTGGTCGCGGGTTCGTTGGCCTTCGGGTCGACCGCGGGCTTCCAGTCCTCGGCGCGCACCGCGCCCGCCGGCAGCTTGACGACGTCGCCCGGGTGGATCAGGTCGGGCTTCGCGCGGAACTTCTCGTTGCCGGGCGTGTCGAGCAGCTGCTCGAGCGTCACCGGCGAGCCGTCGGCGTTCTTATGGCCGGCCGCGATCTTGGTCAGCCAGTCGCCCTTCTTCACGGTCACCGAGTCGCCCGCGGGCAGGGTCTTGCCGTCGGCCGGCGGCTCGACGCCGGTAGCGCCCGACGAGAGCGCGGTGGCGCTGGTGTTGGCGAGCGCCGGGGCGTTTCCCTGCTCGGATGCGACCGCTTCGAGCGCCATGGCCACGGCGGCGTCGGCGCCGCGCCCCTTGGTGGCGGCGGCCACCGCGGCGACGTCGGTCGCCTGTGTCGCGCTCGTGAGCTGGGCGGCCTCGGCCTCGGTGAAGGCGAGGCCGCCGTCCTCCTCGCGGTTCATGGCCGCGTCCTTGGTGGCGCGCAGCGTGTCGACGCGCTGGCGCAGCACCGTCGAGGTGGCGTCGAGCGCGTCGGCCTGCTGGCGCTTGGCCTCCAGCAACAGATCCTCGCCGGGCGTGCGCGTCTTCTTGCCCTCGAGCCCCGCGATCTCCTCGCCGACGCGCGCGCGCGCGCCCGCGATGTTCTCCATCTCGGTGACGAGCGGCTCCATCTCCTTGACGGCGGTGTAGCCCACCTTGGCGGCCTGCATCTTGGTCAGCTCGGTCGCCTCGAGCAGCTCGACGGGCAGGCGCGCGTTCATGGCGGCGGCGAGGCCGGTCTCGCGGCTCGCAGCCATCTGGCGCGCCTGCGAGCGGGCCTCGGGGCTCGCCGTCTTGTTGGCGGTCTGCTCCGCCTGATCGGCCGTGGTGATCGCCTGGTCGAGCTGGCCCGCCACTGCGCGAGCATCCTCGACATCCATGGCGCCCGACTTCGCCAGGCCCTCCAGCCCGTTGGCGGCCACCTCGCGCGCATTGGCCGACTTGCGCACGTCGAGGCGCTCGTCGTTCGGCCGGCGGGAGGGCGTGGTGTTGCTGCGGTTGGTGATGTTGCCGGCCATGGTGAACCCCTCGGAGTGGTCGTCCAGTCTACGCCAGCCGCCGGCCGCGGTCTGCGCGCACGAGGCGCGATCGGCGCCCGGCTGTGATCCTGGTCGCGTCGATCAGCCCGTCGATCGGGCAAGGCGCGCTCGGAGTAGGCTGCGCCCGTGCCGCCCCCGACCCGCCGCCGACCGCCGCCCGGCCCGCCCAAGCGCCCGCCACCGCACCCGAAGGCGCAGAACCTGCCCGAGCTGAAGGTGGCCGGGGCCAACGCCTGCCGCGCGTTGTGGACGAAGCGGCCGGACGACGTGCGCCGCGTCTACGTCACCGAGGAGCAGGTGGCCGCGTTCGCCGACGTGCTCAAGGAGTGCGCGCGTCGACGCATCGCCTACCACGTGAAGGCGTCGGCCGACCTCGATCAGGTCGCGGAGACGGTGCACCACGACGGCGTGTTGATGCTGGCGCGCCTGCTGCCGCCCAAGCGTCCGGCCGACGTCGTCGCCTGGGCCACGCGCACGCCCGGGCCGGCGGCGCTGGTGCTGCTCGAGGACGTGAAGAACCCGCACAACCTCGGCGCCATCCTGCGCGTGTGCGCGCACTTCGGCGTGCCCTTCCTGCTCGCGGCCGGCGACACGCCCGCGCTCTCGCCCGCCGCCATGCGCACGGCCGAGGGCGGCGCCGAGCACTGCGCCGTGGTGCCGTGCGGCAGCGGGCTCGAGCTGCTCGAGACGCTGCGCGCGCTCGGCTTTTCCGTGGTGGCCACCTCGAGCCACACTGACGCCGCGCTGTCGCACGCGCTGCCGCCGCGCGCCGTGGTGCTGTTCGGCTCCGAGGGCGCCGGCCTGTCGCGGCGCCTGCTCGAGCGCGCGGACCTCGCGGTCAAGATCCCCGGTAGCGGCGCGCTCGAGAGCTTGAACGTCGCGTGCGCATCGTCGGTGGTCTTGTGGGAGCTGTGGCGTCGACGGGGGTGAAGCATGACCGGCAGGTCCGTTCGATTGGTCGCGCTCGCGCCCTGCGCGTCGCTCGTCGTCGCGTTGGCAGCGTGTGAGCGCTGCGCCGGACCTGCGGCGACGTCGCCGACCGACGCTCGCCTGGAGGCGCCCCTCGAGCGCAAGCCGCTTGAGCTGTCGCCCTTGCCCCAGCCGCCCGCGGTGACGATGGCGCCCGGCGCGTTCCCGGGGATCCCCGCGGGCCCGCTCACGGTGGTGGTGGCGCGGCCCCAGGGTGACGCGCGCGCGGACGTGCGCCCCGCCATCACCTTCAACAAGCCGATCGCCGCGCTCGGCGAGGGTGCGGCACCGCAGGGCTTCACCATCTCGCCGGGAGTCGAGGGCGAGTGGCGCTTCATCGGCTCTTCCAGCGTCGAGTTCGTGCCCAAGGGGCTCTTGCCCTTCGCCACCGCCTTCGAGGTGGTGGTGCCGGCCGCGCTCGCCGCGGTGGACGGGGCCCGCCAGGCGGCGCCGACGACGTTTCGCTTCACCACGCTGGCGCCGCGCCTGGTGCGCTCGGAGCCCGACAGCGGCTGGCGCTGGCTGCCGACACAGCCGACCATTGGCCTGGTCTTCAACCAGCCGGTGAAGGAACTCGAGCGGCACCTGCGCCTCAAGGTCGAAGGCAAGGACGAGCCCTACCAGATCGTCGCCGTGGTCGACGTCGCCGCCGAGGAGGCCGCGCGACGCAAGCGGCGCCCGCCACCGCCTTCGGCCGGCGGCACGGCGACGCGCTATGAGCTGCGGCCGACGCGCGCGTTGCCGGTGGGCGCCGCCGTCATCGTCGCGGTCGACGACGCGCTGGCGGGCGCGCAAGGCCCGCTCACGGCCGCCGCGGCCACGCGCAGCTTCGCGGTGGCGGGGCCGATGCGCATCACCGGCGTGCGCGCCTGCCATTTCGACGACGGGCCGTGCCACTACGGGCCGCTCGTCGTCACTACCAGCAACGAGGCCGAGCTGGCCTCGCTGCTCGAGCGCGTCCACTTCGATCCGCCGGCCATCATCGACGCCGACGACAGCTCCACCTCGACCGACACCGAGCGCGGCCCGCTCGCGGTGCTGTCGGCGCGGCTGCGGCCGGGCACCCGCTACCAGGTCACCATCGACGCCGGCGTCAAGGACGCGATGGGCCAGGCGGCCGTCGCCTTCTTGGGCAGCATCGCGCTCGACGACGTGCCGCCCGACCTGCGCGTCGAGCAGCGCTACGCGCTCATCGAGCGCGGGCCCGACGCGGCCTTCCCCGTCGAGGCGGTCAACGTGCGCGCCGTCAATGCGCGCATCGAGCCGCTGGCCATCGCCGACCTGGCGCGCGCCGTCGCCGACCACCGCTTCCTTGGCGCCGACAGCGCGCTGTCGCGCACGGTCGACACCACCAGCGCGCGCAACGTGGGCGTGCGTCGGCCGCTCGCCTTCGACGACGTGTTCGCGGCCACGAGCCCGCGGCTGTTCCGCGTCACGCTGACCGCACCCGAGGTGAAAGAGCAGCACCACCAGGTGGTGGGACAGATCACCGACCTGGCGACGCACGCCAAGCTCGGCGTCACCTCGAGCCTGGTGTGGGTCACCTCGGTGGCCACGGCCACGCCGGTCGCCGGCGCCAGCGTGCGCCTGTGGGACAAGGGCGGCAGCGAGCTGGCCCACGCCGTCACCGACGGCGACGGCCTCGCGCGCCTGCCCGGAATCGAGGACCTGCTGCCGCCCGGCCGCGAGGAGTCGCGCTGGGGCCCGCCCTTCGTGCTCGCCTCGGCCGAGCTCGGTGACGACGTCGGCGTGGTCGCGTCCACCTGGTCGGAGGGTGTGGCGCCGTGGAGCGCCGGCGTGTCGACCTCGTGGGAGGGCGACCAGCCGCGGCCCTTCGGCACCTTGGTGAGCGAGCGCGGCATCTATCGGCCCGGCGAGGAGGTGCACGTCAAGGGCTTCGTGCGCGTGCGGCGGCGCGGCGAGCTGCGTGTGCCCGCGCTCGACAGCGAGCTCGAGCTGCGGCTGTTTTCCGGCTGGGGCGGCGAGGCCTTGCAGAAGTTGCGCGTGCCCTTGACGCGCTTTGGCACCTTCACCGGCAGCTTCCGCATCCCCGAGGCGGGCAAGCTCGGCTGGTACCGCGTCATCGCCGTCTCGCGCATCGACGGTCGCGCCATCGACCTCGAGAACGGCTTCCGCGTCGAGGAGTATCGCGCGCCCACCTTCAAGGTCGACGTGACGGCGCCCGGCGCCGCGCTGGTCGCGGGCGACGCGCTCGAGGCCACGGTGGCGGCGCGCTACCTGTTCGGCGGCGGCATGCCGGGCGCGCCCGTCGAGGCGAGCGCGCTGCGCGAGACCATCGAGTGGGCGCCGCCCGACAACGACGCCTTCGCCTTCGGCGCGCAGTTGTGGGGCTTCGACGACGACGAGCCCGGCTTCTCCTCCGACCTGTTGGCGCGCGCGCGCGCGGCCATCGGCTCGGACGGCACCGTCAAGGTGCCGCTCGGCCCGGCCGAGCCCTGGGGCACGCGCACCGTGCGCGTCACGCTCGAGGCCGAGGTGGAGGACGTGAGCCGCCAGCGCGTCGCCAACCGCGCCGTGCTGGTGGTGCACCCGGCGAGCCGCTACGTCGGCGTGCGCGTGCCGGGCGGCTTCGGCGAGGTGGGCAAGCCGTTTTCGCCCGAGCTGGTCGCCACCGATCTCGAGGGCAAGCACGTCGGCGGCGCGCCGCTCGCGGTCAAGGTGTCGCGACGCGAGTGGAAGAGCATCCGCCGGCGCGATCCCGACAGCGGCCGCTTCACCACGGTGAGCGAGCCCGAGCACGTGCCGGTCAAGGAGTGCGCGCTCGCGAGCGACGCGGCGGCGCCGGTGCGCTGCGAGCTCGTGCCAGAAAAGCCCGGCCTCTACGTCATCGAGGCGACCGTGACCGACGCGGCCGGGCGCAAGCAGACCACCACCGTCGGCAGCTACGTCGCCGGCGGCGGCTGGGTGAGCTGGCAACAGCAGGACGGCGCCGCGGTCGAGCTGGTCGCCGACAAGAAGCGCTACCAGCCGGGCGAGAGTGCGCGCGTGCTGATCAAGAGCCCGTGGCCGGAGGCGGAGGCGCTCGTCACCGTCGAGCGCGAAGGCATCGTGTCGGCGCGCCGGCTGCATCTGCAAGGCTCGGCCACCGCCGTCGAGGTGCCGATCGACGACGCCTCGGTGCCGAACGTCTTCGTCGGCGTGCTGCTGGTGCGCGGGCGCGTCGCGGTCGAGGCCGGCCGCGGTGTCGCGAGGAGCGAGGTCGATCCCGGTCGCCCGCAGGCGCGCGCCGGCTTCCTCGAGCTGCCCGTCGAGAAGGGCGGCAAGCGCATCGACGTCCAGGTGGACAGCGGCGCCGGACCACACCGGCCCGGCGCGACCGTCAAGCTGCGCCTGACCACCACCGACCAGCGCGGCCGCGGCGTGCCCACCGAGGTGGCGGTGTGGGCCGTCGACGAGGCGGTGCTGCGCCTGACCGACTACCAGTTGCCCGACCCCGTCGAGGTGCTGCACCCGCGCCGCGACCTGTCGGTGCGCTTGGGCGAGGCGCTCACCACCTTGGTGCGCAAACAGCCGATGGGCGAGAAGGGCCGCCCGCCCGGCGGCGACGGCGGCGACGGCGCGGGCGGCGGCTTCCGCTCCAACTTCAAGACCACCGCGTTCTTCCTGCCTGACGTCGTCACCGACGCCTCGGGCCGCGCCGAGGCCGAGGTGAAGCTGCCCGACGACCTGACCACCTACCGCGTGCTGGCGCTCGCCGTCACCGACGGCGATCGCGCGGGTATCGGCACCACCAACCTCATGGTCAGCAAGCCGCTGTCGGCGCTGCCGGCGCTGCCGCGCGTGGCGCGCGTCGGCGATGCCTTCTCTGCGGGCGTCATCGTCCACGCGGCGCAACCGGGCGACGTCACCGTGCACCTCGACGCCGCAGGGCTCATGGTGCAGCAGCCGGACCAACGGGTCACGCTCGAGGCCGGCACACCGCGCGCGGTGCGCTTCGCGCTGTCGGCCGAGGCCCCCGGCACCGCGACGCTGCGCTTCACCGTCAAGGGCGGCGCCGAAGAGGACAAGCTCGAGCGCCGGCTGCCGGTGCATTTGCCCGTGGTGATCGAGACGGCAGCCGTCAGCGGCGAGGTGCCCGGTACGCCGAGCGACCGCCGAGAGGAGGCGCTGGCGCCGCCCGGTGCCCAGGTGCGCACCGACGTCGGCGGGCTCGAGGTCACACTGGCGTCGACCGCGCTGGCGGGCTTCCAGGAGTCGCTCAAGCAGCTCGTCGAGTACCCGTATGGCTGTCTGGAGCAGCAGGCCTCGCGCCTGGTGCCCTTCCTGGCCATCCGCGAGCTCGAAGGCGGCTTCGGCGTTGTGCACGAGGCCAAGGAGGGCGCCGAGCGCGAGCGCTGGGCCAAGTGGCTCGGCACGCCCGACGACCAGACGCCCGACCCCGACGGCGTCACGCGCCGCACCATCGCGTCCTTGTTGGCGCTGCAACGGAGCGACGGAGGCTTCTCCACCTGGCCATCGTCCTCGTGCAGCGAGGCGTGGGCCTCGAGCTACGCCACGCTGGCGCTGACGCGCGCCGATCAGCTCGGCTTCGACGTGGACGACAAGGCGCTCGAGGCCGCGCGGCGATTTCTGGCGGAGCGGGTAGCGCCCGACGCGCTGCCCACCTGTGCTGCCTGGGGCCGCGGCCCGCGCCACGCCAGCGACGTCGAGCGGGTGTTCGCGCTCTGGACGCTGGCGCGCATCGGCAAGGGCAAGCCCGCGCTCGCCGACGCGCTGTTCGCCCGGCGCGCCGAGCTGCCGCTGTTCGGCCGCGCCATGCTGGCCGACCTCTTGTTCCTCGGCGGCCGCGCCGTCGACGTGCCGCGCGCCCGCCAGGCGCTACAGGAGATCATGAACGGCGCCAAGGAGACCGCGCGCGAGGTGCACTTCGAGGAGGGCACCAACGCCCCGAGTCACACCTGGTCGAGCGACGTGCGCACAACCGCGCTGGTGTTGCTCACGCTGGTCGACGGCGCGCCCGACCACCCCTTTGTCGGCAAGATGGCGCGCTGGCTGCAGACCGCGCAGAAAGGCGGCCGCTACCGCACCACGCAGGAGGCGGCGTTCGCGCTCATGGCAATTACGGAGCTGGTGCGCGCCAAAGAGCGCGACGCGCCCGACTTCGACGCCAAGGTGTCGCTCGGCGGCAAGCTGCTCATCGCCGAGGACTTCCGCGGCAGGAGCCTCGAGGTGGTCTCGGCGCGCGTGCCCATCGCCGAGCTTGGCAGCGCTGCCGTGCCCTTCGTCTTCGAGAAGAGCGGGCCCGGCGTGCTCAGCTACAGCGCGGTGCTGCGCACGGCCAAGCAGCAGTTGCCGACCGACGCCGTCGATCGCGGCATCGCCGTGCAGCGCTGGTTCGAACCCTGGGAAGCGCCGAGCGGGCAGGGACAGGTCAAGCAGGTCTACGCCGGCGACCTGGTTCGCCTGCGCGTGCGCGTCGCCAGCTCGGTGGCGCGTCGCTTCGTCGCCGTCGATGTGCCGCTGCCGTCGGGGCTCGCGGCGGTCGACAGCGCGCTCGCCTCGAGCGCGCGCCTGCCGCTGCCAACCGCCAGGGTGGATTTGGGCGACGGCGACGAGCCGGCCGAGCCCGTCGACGACAGCTTCTGGTCGCCCTTCAACCACACCGAGCTGCGCGATGACCGCGTGGTGCTGTTCTCCGACGAGCTGCCGCCGGGCGTGTACGCCGCCACCGTGGCGGCGCGCGCCACCACACCGGGGCGCTTCGTCTTGCGCCCAGCCACCGCCGAGGAGATGTACGCGCCCGAGGTCTCGGGGCGCTCGGACGGCGGCACCTTCGAGGTGCTGCCGTGAACGGTCGCCGCCGCGCTCGGCTCGCGGCGGCGTTGGTGCTCGCGGTGCTGCCGCTCGCCGCCGCCGGCGCATTCGTCGCAGCGCCCGTGCCCTCGTCGTTGCTCGATCGCGGCCCGGTGTCGTCGCTGCTCGTGCTCGATCGCGACGGCGAGGCGCTCTCGTCTGCTCCGTCAGCCGAAGGCCAGCAAAGCTATCCGCTCGACGAGGTGCCGGCGCCGCTGCGCCTGATGCTGGTGGCCGCCGAAGACGGGCGCTTCCTCTCGCACGCCGGCGTCGACGTGCGCGCGCTGGTGCGCGCAGCCAAGGACAGCCTGGCGGCCGGGCGCGTGGTGAGCGGCGCCTCGACCATCACGCAGCAGCTCGCGCGCCGGCTGGTGCCGCGGCCGCGCACGGTGGTCGGCAAGATCGGCGAGGCGCTGTGGGCGTTGCGCCTGGAGGTGCACCTCGACAAAGAGCGCATCCTGCTCGAGTACGCCAACCGCTTGCCGCTCGGGCGCGGTGCCGTCGGCGTCGAGGCGGCGAGCCGCGCGCACTTCGGCAAGCCGGCGCGCGCGCTCACGCTCGGCGAGAGCGCGCTGCTCGCGGGCCTGGCGCATGCGCCCGCGCGCGAGGATCCGCACCTCCACCCCGAGCGCGCGTTGGCGCGGCGCGACTGGGTGCTGGCGCGCGCTCGCTCGCTCGGGCTCATCGACGACGCCGCGTGGTCGGCGGCGCGCGCCGAGCAGCTCGAGCTCGCGCCCCCGTCGGCGTCGGGCGGTGACGCTCCGGTGGCGCTCCACTTCGTGCAGCGCCAGCGCCGGCGCGCGTCGCCCGGCGTCGCTGTGCTTCAGACCACGCTTGACCGGCGCTTGCAGCGCGAGGCCGAGCGTATCGTCGAGGATGAGCTCGGTGCGCTCGAGGAGCGCCGCGTCGGGCAGGCGGCGGTGGTGGTGCTCGACAACGCGAGCGGCGAGGTGCTCGCCTGGGTCGGCTCGCGCGATTGGTCCGACGAGGCCCGCCTCGGCAAGAACGATGGTGTCAGCGCGCACCGGCAGCCGGGGAGCGCGCTCAAGCCCTTCGTCTACGGCCTGGCGCTGTCGCGTGGCTTCACGGCGGCCTCCCTGCTCGCCGACGTCGAGACCACGCTCGCCACCGACACCGGCAGCTACGCGCCGCGCAACTACGACGAGCGCGTGCACGGGCCGGTGCGGCTGCGCGCCGCGCTGCAGAACAGCTACAACATCCCGGCGGTGCAGCTCGCCGAGCGCCTCGGGCCGGCGCGAATCCTCGACACGCTGCGCGCCGCCGGCTTCGCCTCGCTCGACGAGAGCGCCGAGCACTACGGCGTCGGTATCGTGCTCGGCGACGGCGACGTGACGCTGCTCGAGCTGGCCAACGGCTATCGAGGCCTGGCCAACGGCGGCGTGGCCACGTCGGTCGTCGAGCTGCTGCACCGGCAGGGTGCCGCCGGTGGCTCGGCGGCGCCGGTGCCGGCGGGCGTGCCGGTGCGCTTCCTGCCCGAGGACGCCGTGGCTCTGCTGACGGACGTGCTGGTAGACGACGTGTCGCGCGCGCCGGCGTTCGGGCGCGACAACGCCCTCGACCTGCCGTTCCCGGTTGCCGCCAAGACGGGCACGAGCCGCGCCTACGTCGACAACTGGACCGCGGGCTTCACGCGTGAGCGCACGGTGGCGGTGTGGGCCGGCAACTTCGACGGTACGCCGATGCACAACGTCTCGGGCATCACCGGGGCGGGGCGCATCTTCCGCCGCGTCATGCTCGCGGCCATGCGCGAGATCGCGCCGGCGCGCCTGGTCGACGAGGGCAGGTTCGAGAGCGCCGCCGTCTGCCCGCTCTCCGGCCTGCTCGCCGGCCCGCACTGCGGACACGCGGTGGCCGAGCGCTTCCTGCCGGGCACGACCCCGCGCGAGCGCTGCACCAGCCACACGCGGGTCGCCAGCACGCCCGCCGGCTGCGCCTCGCGCGTGGGGCCTGCGCTCGAGCTGCCGCCGCGCTTTCGCTCCTGGGCGCGCGGCGAAGGGCTCGCGCTGGCCGACGGCATGGCGTCCTGTCCGACGCGCGCGCGCGCGGTGCGGCTGCTGTCGCCGCTGGACGGCGACGAGTTCGTCGTCGACGCCACGGTGCCGTCGGGGCAGGGGATCCCGGTGC
Source organism: Deltaproteobacteria bacterium (assembly GCA_016177705.1). GTDB lineage: Bacteria > Myxococcota > UBA727 > UBA727 > VGSZ01 > JACOUT01. The sequence goes on along the minus strand of JACOUT010000002.1, from coordinate 124,981 downwards.
GCGTCGACGCCGCCGCAACCGAAGACGTGCGCATCGCGCTCGACGGCGCTCCGCCACGCACGCTGGCGCCACCGCACGCGACCTGGCTCGACGCCGCGCCCGGCGCCCACGAGCTGACGCTGTTCGTCGACGGACGTCTCGTGCAGACCGTGCGCTACCGCGTTGATTGATCGTCAGTACGGCTGCTGGCCGACGACGTTGCCGGCCGGGTTGTAGTTGCACACCCACAGGATGCCGTCGACGCCGCCGACGTTGCAGCGCGCGGCGCCGCAACCGACCAACTCGGTGCGCCGCCACACGATCTGCGTGTAGTGCCCGCACTGCGCCCCCTCTACGCAGGTGTTGGCCTGGTAGTCGAAGTCGGCGGCCTCGGCGGCCCAGGCGTCGACCACGTCGGCGGGGGTGGAGTCCTCGCCGGAGAAGAACGCCAGGTTCTCGCCGTAGCCGTTGCCGCTGTGCTCCCACACGCACCCCTCGGCCCACTGCAGCGCGAGCCCACCGAGGGCGCTGTTGTTGTCGAGCGCGGGCAGCGCCGGATCGGCGGCGGGCACGGGCGCGCGGCGCACGGCGTTGTGCTCCTCCAGGAACTGCGCGCGCCAGCGGGCAAGCTCGTCGACCGAGAAGGGCGCCTTGGCGCAACCGGCGACGGCCAGCGTGACAAACAGGGACACCATGCGCATGGAGCCTGGAGAATACCAGCATGGAGTTATCTTGCGAGGGTGGCGCGCATCCTGCTGATCGAGGACGACGCGGACATCCGCGGTCTGATGGAGCGGTTCCTGCGCAGGAGCGGCTTCGCGGTCGACGCCCAGGCCGACGGCGACGCGGGCATCACCGCGTGGAAGAACGGCGACTTCGACCTGGTGCTGACCGACGGCCTGATGCCGAAGAAGTCGGGCTTCGAGGTGGCGGAGGCGATCCGCGCCGACCCGCGCGGGCAGTACGTCGGCATCGTGATGGTGACGGCGGCATTCCGCAGCCCCAAGGCGGAGCGCGACGCGCGCCGCGCCGGCATCGACGCGTACTTCACCAAGCCCTTCGTGCTGCCCGAGCTGAAGGAGAAGCTGCTCGAGGTGATGCTGCGCTACCGCGCGAAGAAGGCCGCCGCCGCTCCGCCGCGCACCTTGACGCCCACGCCGGCCGCCAAGGCGCCGCCGCGTACCTTCACGCCGAGCCCTTCGAAGGCGCCGCCGCGCACCATGTCGCCGGCGCCGGCTCCTCGCCCGGCCGCGCCGGACGGCGCGCGCGACCCGCTGCGCGCGCCACCGGACATGCCGCGCCCCTCGCCGCCTGCGTCCACGGACGGGGTTCGCGCGCCGCCACATACGCCACGGCCACCACCGCCCGCGCCGCCGCTACCCAAGGAGCTGCAGGTCAGCGGCGGCGTCGACGTGGCGCGCGCACTGCTCGCCTGCGCGCGAGGACGCCTCGATGGCCTGGTGCGCTTCACCGACGGCTCGTCGCAGCTCAGCATCGCCATGCTGCACGGCGTGGTGGTCGGCGCCACCGACAACCTGCGTGAGCACCTGCTCGGCGAGCGGCTGTGGAAGCAGGGCCGGCTCACCACCGAGCAGATGCGGCAGCTCAACACGCGCATCGCCGAGAAGGGCGAGCGCGTCGCCGAGGCGCTGTTGTCGCTCGGCTTCTGTACCGCCGACGAGGCGCTCGGCTTCGTCGACGAACAGCTGGTGGCGCGCGTGCGCCGCGCGCTGTCGTGGAGCGGACGGCTCGCTGTCGAGGAAGGCGCCGGCCCCGCCGAGAAGCTCGCGCTCACCTCGCTGCCGGTGTTGGACGCCATCCTCGGCTGGGGCCTCGACGAGACGCAGCGGACGGAGGCCGAGCGCTTCGTCGCCGCCCACAAGGGCAAGGCGTTGACGCCGCACCCGAAGTTCGAGGATCTGCTGCTGGCCGTGGCGCGCGCGCGCCCGTCGTCGACGCTGCCGGGCGCCGTGCTCGCCGGCGCGTCCACCGTGGTCGAGCTGGCGCGGCGCTCCTCGCCCTCGGATCTGTACGCCGCCTGGTTGGCCGGCCTGGTGTCGCTGCCCGACGATCCGCAGCCCGACTCGCGCCCGGTGCCCGACACGCTGCGGGGCACCGGCAAGATCACCTTGGTCGACCGCGACGCCGCCACCGAGGTCTCGTCCACGCTGGCGATGGGCAAGAGCACCACCGTCTACAGCCTGCTCGGCTTGGCCACCGACGCGACCTCGTCGGAGGTGCTCGAGGGTCTTCGCGCGCTCGAGACCAAGGTTGGCCGCGCCGCCGTCGAGCACAAGCCGCTCGGGCCGGCGGCGGCGGCGGCGCGCGAGCTGTGGGCGCTGCTCGAGGAGCTGCAAGGCCAGTTCTCCGACCAGGCCCGCCGCGCTGCGTACGACGCCCGTCACCTCGGGCCGCGCGCGCCGGCATCGCCACCGCCGGCGGCGCCGCCGAGCGCGGCGCCAGCGTGGTTTCAGCCCGCCGCCGAGGCGGTGCCGCGCCCGCCGGGCTTGCCTCCGCCGCCGCCGCTCGCCGCCGCGCCGGCGCCGCGGCGCGCGGCCGGTGAGGACGCGTTCCTGCAGGGGCAGACCGCGCTCGCCGAGGGGGCGCTGACCCTCGCGCTCGGCTGCTTCGAGCTGGCGGTGGCGAGCCGCCCGAACGACCCCGACTACCTCGCCTACCACGCGTGGACACTGGTCTTGTCGGGGGCGAAGAACGAGGGCCTCGGGCGGCTGATGAACGCGCTGCGCGCTCACCCGCAGTCGATGCGCCCGCTGTTCTTCATCGCCCTCTCGGCGGCCTCCGAGGGCGACCAAGCGCGCGCCAAGAGCCTCTTGCAGGAGTGCGTGCGCCGCGCGCCCGAGGACCTCGAGGTCCGGCTGGCGCTGTCCTCGCTCGTCTGATCCGGGTCGACAGGACGATTTCGCCGGGCATGATCCGGGTGGGACATCACCCCACCTGACTCGAGGATCCCCATGCCGCGTCTCGCGCTCCCGTCGCTCACGCTCCTGTCGCTGCTCTTCGCCGCTTTCGTCGTCGTGCCCGCCTGTGTCGTCACCAACGCCAACGAGGGCGAGGGCGAGGGTGAGGGCGAAGGCGAGGGTGAGGGCGAGGGGGACATGGGACCGGAGAACACGGAGGCGCGCTGCTCCGATGGCTACTCGAACGACGACGACACCTTCGTCGACTGCCAGGACTACGACTGCGACGAGACCGAGGTGTGCAACCAGCCCGAGGCCAACTGCAGCGACGGCCAGGACAACAACGGCAACAGCTTCGTCGATTGCCAGGACTTCACCTGCGACCTCGACCCGGCGTGCGACGAGGACTGCGCCGACGGCGCCGACAACGACGGCGACACCCGCATCGATTGCGCCGACGGTGGCTGCGCCGCCGATCCCGCCTGCGACGCAGGCGTGGTCGACATCCAGGCCATCCAGTTCGGCACGGTCGGCGTGGGGGCGCTCGCCACCGTCGACAACGTGATCGTGACCGCAGTCAAGGTGGACGGCGGCGCGGTCACGCTCTACCTGCAGGAGCCCGACGGCGTCACCAGCGGCGGCCACACCTACCCGCAGTACTCGGGCATCGCCTTCTACGTCGGCGCCGACTTCGTGGCCGACTTCCCCGACCTCGGCACCATCGCGGTGGGCGATTGCGTCACCACCAAGGGCGAGATCAGCGAGCGGAACAGCGGCACGCAGCTCTACTTCATCTCGGAGTTCGCCAAGACCACCGGCTGCGGCGCGGCGCCCACGCCGGCCCTGGTCTCGCTCGACGACGTCGCCACCGACACCGACCCCGCCGCCGCCAATGACCAGGCCGGGCCGCTCGCCGAGGCCTACGAGGGCGTGCTGGTCGAGGTGCAGACGGTGGCCGCCACCGAGGTGCCCGACGCCAACGGCAACTTCCGGGTCTCGGCCGGCGGCGACGCCGTGCTGCTCGTCAGCGACTTCCTGCTCTCGGCCACGCCCAACGTGACGGCGTCGCAGAGCTTCTCGTCGATCAAGGGCGTGTTCAACCAGTTCTACGGCTACTCGCTGCAGCCACGCACCGCGGCCGACCTGGCGCCCTGATCCGGATCGGCAGGGGGAGCCGATGCCGTCGGTGCTCGAGGTCGCTGCGCTCGTGATCGGCGCCGTCGGCGTGGCGTTGCCGCTCTGGCCGCGCGCGCGGCGCGCGGTGGTGTGGCGCGAGGCCGTCGTCGTCGTCGCCGCCGTGTGGCTCACCGACCTGATGGCCGTGCGCGTCCTAGGCCTGCACGCGTACGCCGCGAGCTGCGTGCTCGCGCCCTTCGGCGTCTGCTTGCCGGTGACGCTGGTGCGCGGCGCGCTCATCGCCTCGGCGCTGCGCTTGACGGCGGGACACCGAGGCGTGGCCCGTGTGGCGACGGCGGCCTGCCTGACACTGGTTGACGCCACGCTGCTCGAGGCGCTCGGCGTCAGCGTCGGGCTGTGGCGCTGGGCGGCGCCCGGCGCGCTGTCGCTGCTCGCCCCCTTCACCTGGGCGGGCTGCGCCATCGGGTGTTGTCTGGTGTCGACGCGGTGGCGTGCCTGGGCGCCGGCGGCCGCGCTCGCCTCGTCGTCGTCGCTGGTGCTGGTTGCGTGGTTCGCGCTGGTGCGCGCGCTGCCGGCAGTCCCCGAGCGCGCCGCGCTCGTTCCCGTGCTCGCGGTCGCGCTCATCGCCGTCTGGCTCGCGGCCATGCCCGTGGCCAAGGGCGGCGGCGCGCACGCTGACGCGTGCGACGTGCCGGACGCGCTGCGCGCGCGCCATGCGCTCGCGGCCGGCACCTCGCTGCTGCTGGCCGCGCTCGTGCTGCGCGTGGCGCCCCTCGAGCCGCGCGCGGTGCCGATTGACGAGGCGCTGGCAGCAGACGAGCGCAGCCTGGTGCTGGTCGGCGACATCATGCTCGGCCGAAACGTGGCGCGCGACCTGAAGAAGGGCGACAGCTTCGATCGCTACTTCGCCGGCACGCGCCACCTGCTCGAGCGCGCCGACGTCGCCTTCGGCAACCTCGAGTCCGTGGTGGCGGCGAGCGGCACCCGCAAGAACCAGGGGGTCGCCTTGCGCGCCCCACCGGAGGCCGCGCCCGCGCTGGCGCGCGCGGGCTTCGACGTGCTCTCGCTCGCCAACAATCACATCGCCGACTTCGGCGCCGAGGCCGTCGCCGAGCAGCTGACCCTGCTCGGGCACAACGGCCTCGCGCCGGTCGGTGTGGGCGCGCGCGACCAGCCGCAAGAGCCGGTGATCGTCGAGCGCGCCGGCCACACCTTCGGCTTCCTCGCCTACTGCGACCCGCGCGCGCCCAAAGGCTGCACCTACCTCGATCGCGAGCTGCCAATCAGCGCCTACCGAGCGACCCGCGCCGCCCTGAAGCGCGACATCCCCGCGCTGCGCCGGCGCGTCGACACCGTGGTGGTGTCGTTGCACTGGGGCGTGGAGGGCAGCCCCGAGCCCACCATCGGCCAGGTGGAGCTGGCCCGCCGCATCATCGACCTCGGCGCCGACGTGGTCGCCGGCCACCACCCGCACGTGCCGCAGCGCGCCGAGCGCTACCGGGGCGGCGTCATCATGTACAGCATGGGCAACTTCGTCTTCGACCAGCACTGGACGCCGGCGCACATGGAGTCGGGGCTGTACCGCATCGTCGTGGGCAAGGAGGGCGTGCGGCGCGCCGCGGTGTTGCCGGTGGCCTACCAGAAGGGTCGCTGGGTGCCTGCGCCGACGCGCGACACCATGCTCGAGATCGGCAGCTGGTCGCGGCTGCGTTGATCGACAGGGCGATCGACCGCCGCGCTCACGGCGCCAGGCACCGCTCCTGGATGGCGCCGACCAGCCGCGAGCACGGCTGGCTACCTGGGTGCCCGAGCTGCCCGCAGCGCGCCACCGCCCAGGTGGCGCTCGCGATCAACTGGTCACGCGGCGGGATGCCGTCGCAGAAGCCCGCCGGCCGCGCGGCGACACCGAGACAGGCCTCGAGGAAGACCTTGTTGGTCGCCTCGCCCACGATGCCGAGGTCGCCCTGATCGAGGCGCCGCAACGCCTCGTCGACGCAGGCGGGCGCCTGCTGACCGCCGCCGAAGTGCGCGCCGTCGCGCATGGCGGCCTTGCCCTCTTCGGCGAGGCGGTCGGCGTTCATCTGGAAACAAGCGTAGACGCCGCCACACGTCGCCACCACGAGCAGCACCAGGCCGAGGCCGACGAAGAGCGCGATGCGCGTGCCGCGGCTCATCGCGAGGCCTTGAGGCGGCCATTTTCGTAGACGCCGCGGCTGGTGACGTCGCCGTTCACGTCCCACTCGGTGAATCGGCCGTTCGGCTTGCCTCCTTGGTAGCTCATCTCGTTCTTGCGCTGGCCGTTGGCGTGCCACTCGGCCCATGCGCCGTCGCGCTGGCCCGCCAGGTACTGCCCGACCACCGACTTGGTGCCGTCCTTGTGCCAGGCACGGTACGGGCCCTCGCGCACGCCTTCGCCCTTCTCGCACCAGGCCTCCTGGCCGATCGGCGGCTCGTCGCCGACCTTGCGTGTGCCCGACGGGCACAGCAGGCCCTTGAGGGCGTCGTCGAGGATGCGCTCGCGGCGCAGGTCCTCGTCGCTCGGGCCGGCGTCCGCGGCGCTCGGTGCCGCCGGCGGCTTGGGGCAGGCCGCCGCGAGCACCGCGAGGGTGAGCAGGAACGTTCGAGCGGCCATCTACTCGATCTCCTTGAGCAGGCGCCGCACCGTCTGGATGAGCACGCCGGGCTTGACCGGCTTGGTCAGGAAGGCGTCGGCGCCGCCCTTCTTCAGCAATTCCTCGTCGTGGGCGCGACCGATGGTGGTGATCACGCACACCGGGATGGCCTGCGTGGCCGGGTTCTTCTTCAAGAAGCCGAGCACCTGCACGCCGTCCATCACCGGCATCTGCACGTCGAGCAGGATCAGGTCAGGTCGCTCCTCGACGGCGAGCTTGACCGCCTGCGCGCCGTCCTTGGCGTGCACGAACGCGTAGGAGAGCGGCCGCAGGATCTCCTCCTCGATGCGGCGGAACACCTCGGCGTCATCGGCGATCAGCACCTTCTTCCGGCGTGCGCCGGCAACGGGCGCGGCCGCCGACACCGCGACGTGCAGCGCTTCCTCGCCGGCGCCGTGGTCGGGCGCGGGCGGCAGCGCGCGCACCACCACGCGGCCCCGTACCAGCTCCGCCGCTTGCGCCGTCAACACCACGCCGAGCTGCGACGCACGCGCCACGGCGGCGAGCGCCTCCGCGCGCTCGACCACCGAGCCGGCGATCTGCATCGGGCCGTCCTCGTCGGGCGTTGCCAGCGCCGTGCCGGTGGCGACGCCGATGTGCGACGCGATCTTCTGTGTGGGATCGCGCGCCAGGTCGTCCAGCAGCCGCTGCACGCTGAGCGCGCACAAGACGGCGCGTGGCGCATCCTCGGGGTCGCTGCCGGCGGTGCCGAAGGCGAGCACGAAGGAGTCGGGCCCGCGCCGCACCACCACGCCGCGCTCCTTCTTCGCCAACGACTCCAGCTCGCGGAAGAACAGGTTCTTCAGGCGGTTGATGGCGAAGGCGCCCATGGGCACGTTGGAGATGCGCCCGGCGAGCGCGCCCCAGCCCGGCAAGAGGCCGACCAGCACGGTGATGAAGCGCCGGTCGCCGTGCAGGACGCCCGACAACTCGGCGGCGTCGAGCAGCGCGCCGCCGTCGCTCGGGTCGAGCGCAGCGCTGTCGAAGGGGGCGCTGTCGATGCTGCCGCTGTCGACTGCGCCGCTCGCGATGGCGGCGTCGAGCTGCGAGGGGCGCACCAGCCGCGTGGCCGCCGCGCTGTCGGCGGCGCCCGGCGAGCCGCCGAGCCCCAGCTCGTCGACGCGCGTGGCGCCCGGCCCGGCCATGCCGAGGGCGCCCGTGGTCTCGCCGATGCCGTGAATGGAGACGGCGCGCGGCGTCAGGTCGCGCACGCGCTCGGCGATGTGCTGGCCGGCGACGGTCTGCACCAGCTCGCGCACCTCGCCCTCGACGGGGCCGCCGGCGTCGACGAAGGCGCGCAGCGCCGCCGCCAGGTCGGCGCCGCGCGGGTAGCGGGCCTCGCGTTTGATCTGCAGCACACGCGCCACGATGTCGTCGAGTGCAGCCGGCACCTCGCTGACGTAGCTCGACGGCTTGGCGAACTCACCGGCGAGGATGCGCTGGAAGACGTCGATCGGGTTGGCGCCGCCGGGGAACATGGTGCGGTTGGCGAGCAGCTCCCACAGGACGATGCCGAGCGAGAACAGATCGCTGCGGCCGTCGAGATCCTCGCCGAGCAGCTGCTCGGGCGACATGTAGCGGATCTTGCCCTTGAGCTTGTCGCCTTGGGTCTCGTGGTGTTGGTTCGACGCCAGCGCGACGCCGAAGTCGACCACCTTCACCAGGCCGTCGGCGCGCACCATGATGTTCTGTGGGCTGACGTCGCGGTGCACGATCTTGAGCGAGCGTCCCGCCTCGTCGACGGCGTGGTGCGCGTAGTCGAGCCCGAGCGCGGCGTCGCGGATGAGCGCGGCGGCGACCCGCGGCGCGATGCGCTTGTCATCGCGCAGGCAAGCGCGGCGCAACGCCGCCAGGTCGATGCCGCCGATGTACTCCATGGCGATGAAGTGCACGCCGCGCACGAGGCCGACCTCGTAGATCTGCACGACGTTCGGGTGGGAGAGCTGCGCCGCTACGCGCGCCTCGTCGAGGAACTGCTCGAGCGACTCCTTGTCCTCCGCCAGCTCGGGGCGCAGCGTCTTGACGATGGCCAGGCGCGAGATGCCCTTGTCCTGCTGCCCCATGCGCTGGCGCACCAGGAAGATCTCGCCCATGCCGCCGATGGCGAGGCGACGGATCACCTCGTAGCGATCGAGCAAGACCAGCGACTCAGCCACACCTCCGGTATACCGCGGGCGCCGTGGCCATGTCGCCGCGCACGGCCGGTCGATGGCTCGCGCCGCCGCCGACGAGCGCGGTCGGCAGGTCCTCAATGCCGTCGGGCGTCGCCGTGTCGCCGTCGTGCACCTCGAGGGTCGCCTCGGCGGCGTCCGCGTCTGGGGGCGAGCTCGGCGCGCGCGCGGGCCGCGACTCCTCGGCGTGCGCGGCCACCAGCGCCACCATGTCTCGCTCGTCGGGCCAGCCGAGCTTGTCGAGCGCGGCGCCGAGTGCGGCGCTCAGCTCGCGTGCCGTGGCGAAGCGCGAGGCGCGATCGGCGGCGGTGGCGCGCGCGATGATCGCATCCCACGGGCCGGCCCCTATCGTCGGCCTGGCGCGGCGCACCGGTGGCACGTGCGCCGCCTCGGTGGCGGCGACGACGGAGGTGTGGCTCCTGCCCGCGAACAGACGCCGGCCGGCCAACAGCTCCCACAACATGACGCCGATGGCGTACAGGTCGGCTTGCGCGTCGGGTCGCTCGCCGCGCGCTTGCTCGGGCGACAGGTAGCCGAGGTGGCCGACCACGCCGTCGAAGCCGCCGGGGCGCTCGGCCGTACCGCTCCTTGTGCTCTCGACGTGACCGCGCGCAAAGGCGACGCCGAAGTCGGTGACCTTGACCTGGCCGGTGCGCGACACCAGCACGTTGGCCGGCGCCAGGTCGCGGTGCACCAGGCGGAGCGGCTTGCCGTGCAGATCGGTGGCGGACGTGTGCGCGTAGCCGACGCCCTCGACGATCTCGCGCGCAAGGTAGAGCGCCACCGACGGCGAGAGCTGGCGGCCGGCGCGGCGCACGCGGCGCATGAGCGCGGCGAGCGTCATGCCCTCCACCAGCTCCATGCACAAGAACCAGCGCTCACCCTCGCGGCCGAAGTCGAGCACCTGCACGATGTTCTTGTGCAGTAACAGCGCCGACACCTCAGCCTCGCGGCGGAAGGCGTCGACGAACGCGGGCTGGGCGGCCAGGTGCTCGTGGATCAGCTTGACCGCCACCGGGCGCACGAAGCCGCCCTCGGGGCAATAGGTCGCCGCCCACACCTGGCCCATGCCGCCCTCGCCGAGCAGGCGCTCGAGCCGGTACTTGGCGAACAGGTCGTGCGCGCGCGCAGCCGCTGCCGCGTGGAAGAACATCACCTTCACCAGACCCACCGAGCGCGCCACCGCGCCGGTGAAGGCGAGCAGAAAAACGACGCGCGTCAACTGCGAGGTCCAGTCGAAGGGCGGGCCGACGAGCAGCGCCGGATCGAGGCCGGGTCGCAAGAGCAGGCCGTAGTCGCCGAGCCAGAAGAGCGCGCCGAGCGCGCCCGTCGCCACCACCAGGCGCGGGCGCAGGTGAAAGGAGACCGCGCCCACCACCAAGCAGAAGAGGATGGGCACCAGGAACGAGGTGGCGGCGACGAACGCGCCGCGGGTCACCTGCACCACGGCCGAGGCGACCACGGGGAGGAGCGCCACCACCACCAGGTTGAAGCGCGGTGAGCGGCGGTCATCGAGCACCAACGGCAGCACCATGCCGCACAGCGCGAACGCGAAGTAGCCGAGCGCGGATCCGGGCGCGACCAGGAGCTGGATGGCGACGGCGGGCAAGAGCAAGAGCGCCATCAGCGGCAGCGCGCGAAGGAAGCGCAGTCGGGTCTTCTCCACTTCCGCGTCGAGGAATTTGGAGAGGCGCTCGTCCATGGGCTGAGTATCGGACGCGCTCGGACCTTCGGTCGTCGCCCGAGCGCGGGACCACGGGGTCGACCGATGGGAGCAGCGGTGCCGACGTCGGTGCGACGCGCGCAGGCGACCACGTCCGCGCGCACCTGGCGCGCCCATCGGTCGAGGATCGGAGCTGCCGTTAAATCGCGTTGCCGCCGCGCTCGCCGGTGCGGATACGAATGCACTCGTCGAGCTGGCTGACGAAGATCTTGCCGTCGCCCACCGCGCCGCCGCCCTCGGTGCGGGCGCCACGCAGGATGGCCGCGACGGTCGGCTCCACATAGTTGTCGTTGACGCCGACCATGATGCGCGTCTTCGGGATCATGCGCGGCCGCACCCGCTGGCCGCGGAACAGCTCGACCTCGCCGTGCTGCGCGCCGTGCCCCTCCACCGCGTCGACGGTGATGCGGTAGTTGTCGTCCTCGTCGAGCACCTTCTGCAGCTCTTCCTGCACGGCTTCCAGGCGCTCGGGCCGGATGATGGCGACGATCAGCTTCATCAGCTCTCCAAGTGCCTAGCTCTCAAGGTGATACGCGCGCTCGCCGTGGATGGCGATGTCGAGGCCGTCGCGCTCGGTCTGCTCGGTGACGCGCAGGCCGAACAGCTTCTTGACGACGAGGCCGAGCACGAGCGTCATGATGGCGCAGTAGCCGATGGAGACGCCGACGCCGACCAGTTGCTTGCCGAGCTGCGCGAACGATCCCTCGAGCACGCCGGCGACGGGCACGAAGCAGAAGACGCCGACCAGGAGGGCGCCGACGACACCGCCAACGCCGTGCACCGCGAAGGCGTCCAGGCTGTCGTCGAGGCGCGTCTTGTTCTTCTGCTGGACCGCGAAGTAGCAGACCACCGCCGCGATGGCGCCGAGCACCAGCGCGTTGGCGGGCAGCACGTGGCCGGCGGCCGGCGTGATGGCCACCAGCCCTGCGACGATGCCGGAGGCGAAGCCGACGCTGGTCGCCTTGCCCTGGTGCAGCCGCTCGAGCAGCATCCAGGTGAGCGCCGCCGCGGCCGCCGCCGCCTGCGTCGTCGTGAACGCGAGCCCGGCGACCGCGCCCGACACCGGCGCCTCGACGGCGACCGCCGAGCCGGCGTTGAAGCCAAACCAGCCGAACCACAACAGGCCCGCGCCGGTGAGCGTGAAGGCCAGGTTGTTGGGCACGATGGCGTGGCCGCCACCCGGCCGGTGGTCGCGCCGCGGACCGATCAGGATGGCCAGCACCAGCGCAGAGATGCCGGCCGCGATGTGCACCACGGTACCGCCGGCGAAGTCGAGCACGCCGAGCTTGAACAACCAACCGTCGCTCGCCCACACCCAATGCGCGAGCGGGCAGTAGACCAGCGTGCTCCACAAGACGATGAACACCAGGTACGAGCGCAGGCGCATGCGCTCGGCGATGGCGCCCGAGATGAGCGCGGGCGTGATGATGGCGAACTTGCCTTGGAACATGACGAACACCAGCTCGGGCACGCCCTTGTCGGCGTAGAGCTTGGTGTGCGACAGGCCGGAGAGCGCGAGCAGCGACGGGTCGAAGCCGATCAGGCCGCCCTTGCTCTGGCCGAACGACAGGCAGTAGCCGACCAGCACCCACTGCACGCCGATCACCGCCATGGCGACGAAGCTATGCATCATGGTGGCGAGGATGTTCTTCTTCCTCACCATGCCGCCGTAGAACAGCGCCAGGCCGGGCACCATCAGCAGCACCAGCGCGGAGCTTGTGAGCATCCACGCGGTGCTGCCGGAGTCGATGGTCCCCTGCATGGCGCCTTCTGCAGCCCGTCAGCCAGGTCGAGCTACTTGCTCTTCTTCTTCTTGGCGTCCTTGACCGCGTCCTTGACCTCGGCGGTGCCCTTGGCGCGCGCCTCGGTGACGACGAGCGCGGCCTTGGCCTGCGCCCACACGGCGGTGTGGCCGGCGGCCTTGAGCTTGTCGCGGATCTGCAGCGCGTCGGCGCCGTCCTCGCTGTAGATGACCACGCCCTTGGCCTTGTCGCCGCCGGTCAGCGTGTCGAAGTCGGCCTGGCGCTTGTCCCACTCGGCGGCCGGGATGTTCTTGGCGGTGGCGAGCATGTCGGTCGCCTTATCGGCGGCGCGCACGTCGATCAGCAGCGCACCTTCGACCAGCTTGGCGTTGGTGGCGAGCGCGTCATCGAGCGAGGCGGCCAGCTTGGCGGCGGCGTCTGCCTCGGCGGCGACCTTCTCGGCGGCGGCCTTCTCGGCGGCGGCCTTCTCCTCGGCCTCCTTGGCGGCCTTGCCGGCGTCGCCGGCGGCGGCGTTGACGTCTCCGGCCAGGTTCTTGGCTTGGGCGCACGCGAGCGTGCCGGCAGCGAGCAGGATGCAAGCGACGATGTTCTTCATGAGATCCTCCTAGTGCGCCTCTTAGCCATGACGGCGCGTGCGTGGCAATCGCCGGTCAGGCGGGCAAGAGCCGTCGATGGAACGTCGGCGCGCGCCGCTCGACGCGCCGCTCGACGACGTGGGCCAAACGCAGCAACAGCGCTTCCTGCCAGGCACGCCCGGTCAGCATCAGGCCGATCGGCATGCCACCCTCGTCGTAGCCGGCCGGCACCGAGATCGAGGGCAGGCCGAGGAAATTGCCGAGGCGGACGTAGCGCATGGTCTTGTCGAGCGTCGGCAAGTCACTGACGCCGTAGGGGAGCGCGTCCTTGGCGTAGGGCTGGGCGGTGAGCGCGCAGGTCGGCGTCGCGATGACGTCGACCTTGTCGTAGATGGCGGCGAAGCGCTCGGTGAACAAGCCGCGCAGGCGCTGCGCGTGCACGTAGTCGGCGGCGGAGAAGCGCTCGGCGAGCGCGAGGATCAAGCGCACCGACAGGCTGTAGTCGCGCCGACGGTGCGCCAGCGTGGCGCGCTGCCCCGCCAGCATCTCCGAGGCGATGGTGACGAGGTGCGCGTTCTGCATGCGCTGCAGCTCGGGCGCCTCGAACTCGACCGTAGTCGCGCCTGCCTCGACCAGCATGCCGAGCGCCGCGCGGCATGCCTTGACCACCGACGGGTCGGCGTCGTCGAACCAGGGCGTCCACACGCCGACGCGCGCGCCCTTGAGCGACAGCTCACGCAGGTCGTCGACCACCACGTCGGGCTGGCGCAGCGTGTTGGCGTCGCGCGGGTCGCGCCCGGCCATCACCGCGTAGCCGAGGGCGGTGTCGGCGACGGTGGCGCCGATGGGCCCGATGTGGCCGACGCTCCAGCACAAGGGTGCAGCGCCGTGCTCGCTGACCCGCCCGAAGGTGGGCTTGAGCCCGACCACACCGCAGTGCGAGGCCGGGATGCGGATCGAACCACCGCCGTCGGCACCGAGCGCCAGCGGCGCCAGGCCCGCGGCTACCGACGCCGCGCTGCCCGAGGACGAGCCGCCGGTGTCGTGCCCCGGGTGGTAGGGGTTCCTGCACGGGCCGTGGTGCGGGTTCATGCCCTCGGGGGTGAGGCCGATCTCGGGCATGTTGGTCTTGCCGAACAGGAGCGCGCCCGCCGCCCGCAGCCGCGCCACGCTCGACGCGTCGCTGGTCGCGGGCGTGCCGCCGTGGACCTTGGTGCCCGCCGTCGTCGGGTAGGGCACCATGTCGACCTCGTCCTTGATGGCGACCGGCACGCCGTCGAGCGGCGACAACGGCGCCCTGCGGTCGAGGCGCGCCTTGGCCTCCTTCGCCTGGCGCAGCAAGTCGTCACGCTGGTGCGCGATCAGGAAGCGCATCGGCGGGTCATGCCGGTCGAGCTCGCCGATGACGGTCGCGAGCCGCTCCGCTACCTGCACGGGATCGGTGCGTCCCTCGCGATAGGCCTGGCGGAAGTCGGCCACGGTTTCGAAGGCAAAGCCTGGGCCGCGGTCGGCTCGCTCGACGATGGCGTCGAGCGACGGCGCGGTGCCGGTCCAGGTGCCGATGGGCAGCACCGGCACTGGCGCGATGGGCGCGTCGATCGCCTCACGCCGCAGCTCGGCGAAGCCCTGGTCGTTGAGCGTCTTGTCGCGCAACGCGTTGCCGATCGGGCTCTCGAGCGCGGCGATGGCGGCCCGGAAGGCAGTACCCGCGAGGCGCGGCGACTTGAGGGGCTTTCTCTCGTAGCTCATGCGGGGCTTCTACCGCGGTTGTGCCCCAGCACCCCGCACCCTTGACCGTACTGACTGGTCAGTCTAGGTCGGTACCGCACCATACTGACCGGTCAGTACGGAGGAGCCATGGCCGCGCGCCGCACCCGACCCCGCACCGTCACCACATCAAGTCGGCCCGCTCCGCGCGTGCGCGCCAAGGAGGAGCCCGCACCCGACATGAAGCCCGAGGAGCGGCTGCGCCGCGCCGCCTTCCAGTGCTTCGCCGAGGGCGGCTTCCATGAGACCACCGTCGACGACATCTGCAAGCAGGCCGGCGTCTCGAAGGGCGCGTTCTACTGGTACTTCGAGTCGAAGGAGCAGGTGTTCGTCCAGATCCTCGAGGTGTGGGCCAAAGAGGTCGAGGGCGAGATCATAAAGCAGTTCCAAGAGGCCTTCGAGCACGAGCACCCCGAGCGG
Source organism: Deltaproteobacteria bacterium (assembly GCA_016177705.1). Taxonomy (GTDB): domain Bacteria; phylum Myxococcota; class UBA727; order UBA727; family VGSZ01; genus JACOUT01. Next base: position 109,856 of record JACOUT010000002.1, on the reverse strand, counting down.
GCCCTCCTGATCGCGCTCGGGCGCGAGGGGCGGCGCGGACGGCGCCTGTTGCCGGTGTGGCTCGACGCGCTGGTGCAGTCGCAGCGGCACCCCGAGCTCAAGGCCGCCATCACCGTGTTCTTGCAGCGCATGCGGCGCGCGCTCGCGCGCATCCTCGAGCCGACCTTCGCGCCCTTCTACGGCGCCAAGGAGCGCGAGGTGCTGGCCGCGCTCATCCTGTCGTGCTTCCTCGGATCCATCGCACAGCAGATGGCCGCGCCCGAGGACGACTTCTACGACGAGCACAGCCGCATGTTGCTGACCACCGTCGAACATTTTGGTCGCTTGCTGATCAGCGAGCAGAAGCATGGAGAGCGGCGATGACCAGCGCGAGCACCACCGATCGGATCGCCCAGCAAGACATCGCCGGCCCCCTCGACGTCGACGCCTCGCTCAATGCGCTGCGCGCGCGCGCGCAGGCCCGCCTTGATGCGCGCGCGCGGCCCGCACTGATAGATGCTGCGCTACGCAACCATCGCGCGCTCGCGTTCTCGTTCGCAGGTCAGGGCGCGGCGTACTTCGATGAGCTGACCGAGCTGTGGGGCGCCGGGGGCGCGCCGCGCGCGTTGCTCGATGCGTGCTTTGCTGCGCTGATCGACGAAGCGGCGGTGCTCGACCCGCTCGACGCCGGCCGCCTGCCGGCCGGTATCGACGTGGTGGCATGGCTGTCAGGCGCTCGCCCCGACGAGGCCACGCTGGCGAAGGCCGCGGTGTCGGCGCCGCTCACCTTCATCACCCAGCTTGCGCGCGCGGAGCAGCTGTTCGCCGGTGGCATCGACGAGCTGTTCGCGCAGCCCGAGGGGCGCCGCCCGCTGGTGGTCGGCCACAGCCAAGGGCTGCTTGGCGCACTGGCTCTCGCGCAGAGCTGGGGGCGGCCCATCGACGAGCGCGCGCGCACGGTCGCGCAGCTGGCGCGCGTCGCGCTGCGCCTCGGCTGCGCCATGGAGGACCACGAGCTGGCGGCCGCGTCGCCGGCTACCGTGCGGCGCAGCCTCGACGACACGGGTGGCGCACCGACCTTCATGGCGGCCATCTCCGGGCTGTCGGCGCGCGAGCTGCGCGCGGCCATCGTGGCGCTTGGCCTCGACGTCGCGGTGGCGCTCGAGAGCGCGCCGACGCACCAGACGGTGGCGGGCGCGCCCGAGGCGCTCGAGGCGCTGCGTCTGGCCCTCGCCGAGCAGAGCCGCACGCTGCGGGATCAGCAGCGCCGCGGTGCTCACGCAGGCCGCGTGCCCGAGGCGCGCTTCTCCTGGCTCGCCGTCAGCGGCCCGTTCCATACGCGCCACCTGCAGCGCGCTTGCGATCGGCTGCTCGCGCAGGTGAAGCCGCTCGCGGCGGGCGCGCTCGCGACGCCGGCCGCGCTCACCGTGTTGGACGCTGCCACCGGCATGCCGCTCGGCGATCAGCGCGGTGACAACGCCGGGGCGCTCGCCGACGTGCTGCGCTCGATCTTGGTGCGGCCGGGATCGTTCCAGCGTTGCCTCGAGTCGCTGGTCGCCGGCGGTGTCGACACCGTCATCGACCTGGGGCCCGGCGTCGACGTTGTGCACCTGGCGGCCTCGGCACTACGCGGGCGCGCCGTGCTGGTGTCGTCGGCCTGCGTGCAGGACGAGCGCGCGGTCCTCCTCGACCTGCGCCGGGCGCCCGCCGTGCCGGCGCCGTGGTCGGCGATGGCGCCTCGGGCCGTCGACGACGGTCGCGGGCTGCGCCTCGACAACCGCTTCACCCGCCTGACGGGTCGCGCGCCCTTCATCGTGCCCGGCATGACGCCGACCACGGTGGAGGCGCCCATCGTGGTCGCTGCCGCCAATGCCGGCTACCTGGCGGAGTTGGCCGGTGGCGGCCAGGTGACCGAGCGCCACCTGCGCGCGCGCATCGACGAGGCGCGGCGCACGCTCAAGCCCGGCCAGGGCCTGGTGGTCAACGCGCTGTACCTCGACCCGTACCTGTGGGGGCTGCACCTCGGCAAGCAACGGCTGATCTTCAAGCTGCGTGACGAGGGCTACCCCATCCTCGGCGTCACCATCAGCGCCGGTGTGCCGCCGCTCGAAGAGGCGGTGGCATTGCTCGACGACCTGCACGCGCACGGCCTGTGGTGCAACGCGCTCAAGCCCGGCACCGATCGGCAGATCGACGAGGTCATCGCCATCGCCAAGGCGAGGCCGGGCCGCGCGCTCATGGTGCACGTCGAGGGCGGCAAGGCCGGCGGGCACCACTCCTGGGAGGACCTCGATGATCTGCTGCTGCGCAACTACGCCAAGCTGCGCGCCGTCGACGACGTCGTGTTGTGTGTCGGCGGCGGCATCGGCACCGAGGAGCAGGCATCGTCGTACCTGTTCGGCACCTGGAGCGAGCGCCATGGGCGCGCGCCCATGCCCGTCGACGCGGTGTTCCTCGGCACGCGGCTGATGGCGACGCGCGAGGCCTGTACCTCGCCCGCGGTGAAGGAGGCGCTGGTGGTGGCGCCCGGCGACGAGCAGCGCTGGCCTGTCGGCGGCGGGGTGGCCGGCGGCGTCATCAGCGGCAAGAGCTCGCTCGACGCGCCCATCTACTTCCTCGACAACGCGGCGGCGCGGGCCGGTCGCTTGCTCGACGAGGTCGCGGGCGACAGCGCGCGGGTGGCGGCCCGCAAGGACGAGATCGTCCTTGCGCTGGCGCTGACCGCCAAGCCCTACTTCGGCGACATCGACGACATGACGCCGTTGGCGGCGCTGGAGCGGCTGCTCGACTTGACGGCCGCCCCCTCCGCCGACCCGCTCGGCGACTCGTTCGCCGACGGCGTCTGGCTCGATCCGTCCTGGCAGGAGCGCTTCGTCGCGCTGGCGCGTCGCTTCGAAGCGCGGCTGGCGCCGGCCACCGGCGTGGCGTCGCCGACCATCGTCACCAACGACGCGGCGCGCGATCCGCGCGCGCTGCTCGCGGCGCTGCAGGCGCTCGCCCCCGCGCTCACCACGTCGCTGGTTCACCCCGACGACGCTCGCTTCTTCCTGGGGCTGTGCCGGCGGCCGGGCAAGCCGGTGCCCTTCGTGCCGGTGCTCGACGCCGACGTGCGCCGCTGGTTCGCTTCCGACAGCCTCTGGCAGTCGCACGACGCGCGCTTTGGCGCCGACGCCGTGCTCGCGCTGCCCGGGCCGGCCGCGCTCGCGTCAGTGCGGCAGGTCGACGAGCCGGTCGCCGAGGTGCTGCGCGGCTTCGAACGCCACGCCGTCGCGCGCGCGGTACAGCGCGGTGTGCACGTGCAGCCGCGCGCCGAGCTGGCGACGCGCGCACGCGAGTACCGCGTCGCGGTCGACGAGCACGGCTGGTGGCACGAGAACCCCCTGCAGCGCCTGCGCGGCCAGGCCGGCCTGTCCGTCGAGGAACGCGCCGGCAAGCTCGCCGCCGCGTTGACCCTGCCGACCGGCGCCACGCTCGATCTCTGCCTGTCCCTCGACGGCGACGCGCCTGGCGGTGGGCTGCGGGTGGACCGTGCCGCCTTCGTGCGCGCCCAACAACAGTTCTATGCGCACGCGCTGTTCGGCGAGCCGGTGACGCCGGTGGCGCTGTTCGACACCGCGCGCGAGCAGGTGCTGGTGAGCGCGGCCCGCTGCCACGACTTCCGCGCCGCCACCGGCGACGACAACGCGGTCCACCCGCCGCTGTCGATGGCGTTCTCGCTCGCCTGGCGCGCCATCTTCCGCGCGCTCTCGGGTACGCAGCCAGACGTGCTGCAGTTGGTGCACGAGAGCGACCGCGTCGAGGGCAGCGGCTTCGGGCTCGGCGACCGCCTCGAGGCTGCGGCGCGCGTGGTGTTGCTGGAGGAGGTGCAGGGCGGCCGGCGTGTCGTCGTCGAGGCCATGCTCGTCGACGCCGCGGGCGCGCTCAGGGCGCAGTTGACCAGCAGCTTCTTCATTCGCAGAAGTGTGCCATCGAACGAAACCCGTCGCGAGGACCGCGGCGTGCGCGCGCGCCTGGCGGCCGACGCGGGGGCGCTCGCCTTCCTCGGCGGCGTGGCCGGCGTGCACCTCGACGCCAAGCTGCCGTCCACCGGCGTCCTCGAGTTGGACGCGCGCGTCACCGAGCGGGGCGCGCTCGGGCGCCTGGTGGTGGGCGACACTGTGGTCGGCAGCCTGACCATGGACCCGGGCGCGTTCGACGCGCTGGTGGCGACGCTCGTCGAGCGGGAGCCGGCGGTGCCCGCCACCGGGCGCCTTGGCGAGCGGCGCGCGCATGCGCCGCGCTCGCTTGTGGCCTACGCGGCCGCCAGCGGCGACCACAACCCCTTGCACACGAGCCCTGCCGTGGCGGCGGTGGCGGGCCTGCCCGGGCCGATCGTGCACGGCATGTGGACCGCGGCGTTCGCACTCCACCGCGTCACGCGCCTCGCCGCTGACGGCGACGGCGCGCGCGTGACGAGCATGGCGGCGCGCTTCCTCGCGCCGGTCGTGCCCGGCGCCGCGCTCACGGTCAGCGTCGACACCCGGGCGCGCGTGCGCGGCGCGCTCGACGTGCGCGCCACCGTCGAGGCTGACGGCGTCGTGTGCGCCGAGGTCGACGCCCGCGTGGCGCCGCCCGCCACCGCCTACCTGTTCCCCGGCCAAGGCGTGCAGCATGCCGGCATGGGGAGCGCCTCCCGCGCGGCGAGCGCGGCAGCGCGCGCCGTGTGGGACGAGGCCGATCGCGTGTGCCGCGAACACCACGGCTTCTCGCTGCTCCACGTCATCGACGACAACCCGCGCGAGCTGTGGCTGCGAGGCGAGCGCCTGGTGCACCCCGACGGCGTGCTGTTCCTCACCCAGTTCACCCAGGTGGCGCTGGCCGTGCTGGCGGTGGCCGAGGTGGCCGCGCTCCGCGAACAGCAGCTCTTCGTCGAGGACGCCCGCTTCGCCGGCCACTCGCTCGGCGAGTACTCGGCGTTGGCGGCCGTGCCGGGCGTGCTGCCGTTGGCGGCCGTGGTCGACGTCGTCTACCGGCGTGGGCTGACCATGGACCGCCTGGTGCCGCGGGACGAGCAGGGACGCTCCCCGTACGGCATGGTGGCGCTCCGGCCGAACCTGGCCGGGCTCGACGAGCGCGCCGCGCTCGCGCTGGTCGACGAGGTCGCGGCCGCCACCGGGCTGCCGCTGTTCGTGGTCAATCACAACGTGCGCGGACGCCAGTACGCGGTCACCGGTGACGTGCGCGCGCTCGACGCGCTGAAGGCTCGCCTGCCGGCGGCGCCGGGCGCCAAGGCCCCCGTCGTCGAGGTGCCGGGCATCGACGTGCCGTTCCACTCGCCGCTGTTGGCGAGCGGCGTCGACGCCTTCCGCGCCACGCTGGAGGCGGCGCTGCCTGCGCGCATCGACGCGCAGGCCCTGGTCGGCCGTTATCTGCCCAACCTGACCGGCTCGCTCTTCCGCTTGGAGCCGGCCTTCCTGCGCGAGGTGCTGGCCGCCTCCGGCTCCACCCGCGTCGCCGGGCTGCTCGATCGCTTCGACGATGCGGCCAAGGACGCGGACGCACTCGCGCGCGCGCTCTTGGTCGAGGTGCTCGCGTACCAATTCGCGTCGCCCGTGCAGTGGATCGCCATTCAGCACGCCCTGCTTACGGGAACGGCGCAGGTCGGGCAGCTCGTCGAGGTAGGCCCGGCCCAGGCGCCGGTGTTGGCCGGTATGGCCAGAGCCGAGCTCGAGCGCTTGCCGGCGCGCAGCGGCGCGCGCCCGCGCGTGCTGCACGCGATCGCCGACCGCGAGGGGCTGCTCGGTACCTCCATGGTCGAGGCCGACACCCCGCCACCGCCTGCTCCGTCGCCGCGAAAGGACACTGCGGTCGCGAAGGCGCCCAGCGCGATGCCCCTCGGAGCGCCGGAGGTCGCCGAGGCGGCGAGCGCCGTCGGGCAGGCGGCGCAGCCGCTGCCGGCGGCGGGCCCCTTTGCCGAGGACGGCGTCGTCACCCTGGTGGGCCTGCTGATCAAGAAGAGCCGCGCTGACCTCGACGTCACGCGCTCGCTCGACGCGCTGCTCGGCGGCAACTCCGCCCGCAGGAACCAGGTGCTGGCCGAGATCGCCGTGGAGGCAGGTGGTCGTTCGATCGACAACGCCCATGAGCTACCGCTCGGGCAGCTCGCTTCTTTGATCGCGAAAACGTCGACGGCCGAGGGTCCCGGCGCTGCGCTCCGGCCCTTGCGCGAGCAGGCGCTGCAGCGCTTGTTCGGCGCCGCGGGCCTCGACGTGGCCAAGGTGCACGAGCACCTGGAGCGCGAGTGGGCGCTGCCGCGGCCCCACCGGGAGCTGCTGTTGAACCGCCTGGCGCTGGCGGCGCGCGTCGAACAACCCGCCGCCGATCGGGCTGCCGCGCACGTGGTCATCGACCGCGCCGTGAGCGCGTACGGCGTCGAGCTCGGCGTGACGGTGGCGCGCGCGACCGCGACCAGGCCGGTCGCCGCCGTCGACTCGGCGGCGCTCGACGACCTCGAGGACCGCCTGCTCGGCAAGGACGGCGCGCTCGCCGACGCCGCGCGCGCTCTCTTGCGCCACGTCGATCCCGCGGCGGTGGCGCGCACGGCCGCGGTGGCGCCCGCGACGACGCCCGCCGACCCGGAGCACGATGAGGCCTACCGCGCCGCGGTGGCGCCGATCTTCGACGAGAGGCTGCACGTGGCGTTCACCTCGGCATGGGCTTGGGTGCGCCGCGACCGCCTCGACGGGTCGGTGTCGCGCGCCTCTGTGCTCGCTCGCAGCGCACCGGGCGGCCGCTTCGCCGGCCAGACCGCGCTCGTCACCGGCGCCGGCGAGGGCTCGATCGCGCGCGCCGTGGTGGCGCGGCTGCTCGCCGAAGGGGCGCGCGTCGTGGTCACCACCAGCCGCCGCTCGCCGGAGGCGGCGCGCTCCTTCAAGCAGCTCTACCAGGAGCACGCGCGCGTGGGCGCAGAGCTGCACGTGGTGCCGTGCAACCAAGGCAGCTTCACCGACGTCGACGCGCTGTGCGCGTGGCTCGGCGCCGCCAAGAGGGAGCGCGTGGGCTCGAGCGACAAGGTGGTGAAGGCGCCGTTCGTGCCCGACCTGCTGGTGCCGTTTGGCGCCATCGCCGAGAGCGCCGACGTCGGCTCCATGGGACCGCGCTCGCTCGCGCTCTTCCGGGTGCTGGTGCTCGGCGTCGAGCGCTTGGTGGCGCGCTGCGCCGAGCTTGCGCTCTCGCAAGGCTCGTCGGGTCGACGAGTGCACGTGCTGCTGCCGCTGTCGCCCAACCACGGCACCTTCGGCGGCGACGGCGCCTACGGTGAGTGCAAGGCGGCCCTCGAGGCGCTCGTGCACAAGCAGGGCTCGGAGGCTCACCGATGGGGCCGCGGCGCGTCCATCGTCGGTGCGCGCATCGGCTGGGTGCGCGGCACCGGCCTGATGCATGCCAACGACGGCGCGGCCGCGTACTTGCAGCAGCGCGGCCTGCGCACCTTCGACGTCGAGGAGATGGCGGAGCTGTTGCTCGAGCAGGCGACCGAGCCGGCACGCTCGCGTGCCGCCAAACAGGCGTTCACCGCGGATCTCACCGGCGGGCTCGGCGAGGTGAACAACCTGTCGGCATTGCTCGCGGAGTACCGCGACGTCGAGCTCGAGCGGCGGCGCACCGAGGCGCGGCGCGACGCGTTGTCCTCGAGCTTCGATCAAGCGCTGGTGCGCCACGGCGCGAAGCGTCCGCCGGCACCGGCTGAGCGGGCCGTGTTGCCGCGCGCGACGATGCCGGTGCCCGTGCCGACCGAGGCCGAGCTGGCGCAGTTGCCGCCGCTCGACCACCTCGATCTCGATCGCGTGGCGGTCATCGTCGGCACCGGCGAGGTGGGCCCGTGGGGCAGCGCGCGCACGCGCTGGGCGATGGAGCAGGGCCGGCGGCTGTCGCTCGAGGCGGTGCTCGAGCTGGCCTGGATGATGGGCCTGGTGGTCCCCGATCCCAAGGGCAGCGGCTTCCTCGACGGCACGAGCTTGACTCCGGTCGACGAAGCGACGGCGCACGAGCGCTACGAGGCCCACGTGCTCACGCACTGTGGTGTGCGCGTCGTCGAGCCGGCGGTGACCGGCTTCGACCCGCGGGCGTTGCCCACGCTGGTCGAGGTGCGGCTGGAGCGCGACTTCGCCTTCCCGGTGAGCACGCGCGCCATCGGCGCGTCCATCGTCGCCGACGATCCCGAGCGCAGCGTGCTGCTCGAGGACACGAACGGCGCGTGCTCGGTGCTGCGGAAGAAAGGCTCGGTGCTCAAGGTGCCGGCCGCGCTCTCCGTGCGGCGCGCGGTCGCGGGCCAATTGCCAACCGGCTGGGACGCGACGCGCTTTGGCGTGCCCAAGAGCCTGGTCGAGCAGGTCGATCCGGTGACGCTCTATTGCCTGGTGTCGACGGCGGAGGCGTTCCTTGCGGCCGGCATGACGCCCGAAGAGCTGTTGGCGCACCTGCACCCGTCGAGGGTAGGGGTGACCATCGGCACCGGCATCGGTGGCATGGCCAAGCTCAAGCGGCTGCACCGCGACTTGTTGGAGGGCAAGGAGCGGCAAAACGACACGCTGCAAGAGACACTCATCAACGTCATTGGCGGCTACGTCGTGCAGGCCTTCCTCGGGTGCACCGGCCCGATGAGCTTCCCGGTGGGCGCATGCGCCACGGGCGGGCTCTCCCTCGCCGAGGCGCTCGACAAGATCCGGACCGGCCAAGCCGACCTGGTGGTGGCGGGCGGCGCCGACGATCTGTCGGAGGCGGGCCTGATCGGCTTTGGCGACATGGGCGCCACCGCTGACACCGACGAGCTGGCCGCGCGCGGCATCGAGCCGCGCTTCATGTCCCGCGGCAGCGACGCTCGCCGCCGCGGCTTCATCGAGGCGCACGGCGCCGGGGTCGCCGTGGTGTGCACGGCGTCGTTGGCACAACGGCTCGGCTTGCCGGTCTACGGCGTGCTCGCCTTCGCGGGCACGTCGGGCGACGGCCTGCAGAAGAGCGTGCCGGCGCCGGGGCAGGGGGCGCTCTCCTTCGTCGCCGAGCGCCGCACGGCGGACCGGCGGCACGACGACAGCGCGTGCGCGCTGCTCGGCCGGCGCGAGCGCTTGCACCGACTGGAGCAGGAGCAGGCGACGCTCGCTGCCGTGGCGGGTGTCGACGAGGCAGCGCGCATGCTGCGCGACGCGCGCCGACGGCTCGGCCACGAGCCGGGGGAGGGGCGCGATGACGTCTCGCCGCTGCGCGCGGCGCTCGCGGTGCTCGGCCTGACCGCCGACGACGTGGCCGTGGTCTCCAAGCACGACTCCTCCACCCAGGCCAACGACGAGAACGAGGCGCGCCTGCACGAGACCATCATGAGCGCGCTCGGCCGCAAGGACGACCACCCGCTGTGGGTCATCTCGCAGAAGGCGCTCACCGGCCACCCGAAGGGCGCCGCCGCCGCCTGGCAGGTGAACGGCCTGTTGCAGGCGATGGCGAGCTCCACCGTGCCGCCCAACACGTCGCTCGACGACGTGGCTGGTGAGATGCGCGCGTTTCCGCGGCTGGTCTGGACCGATCGCCCCGTGCAGCTCGCGCGGCCGATGCTGGCGGGGCTCGTCACCACGCTCGGCTTCGGCCACGTGAGCGCACTCGTGTGCCTGGCGCACCCGTCGCTGTTCTGGCGCATGTTGAGCGACCAGGCACGCGCGGACTACGGGGCGCGGCTCGAGGCACGTCGTCGTCGCGCTGAGCAGCGCCTGCAGCGCGTGCTGTCGGGACGCGAGCCGCTGTTCACCGTCCGCGAGCCACGTCTGGCGCACGACGAGGAGGCGAGCCTGCTGCTCGACGCGGGTGCACGCATGCACGCGATGGAGCCGCGCGCATGATCCTCGGCCTCGGCGTCGACCTGGTGGACGTGACCGCGTTCGGCGAGCTCGCGCGCTCGGCGCCGTTCGTCGCCGCCACCTTCACCGATGAGGAGCGCAGCTACGCGTACGACGGCGGGCTCGCGGGCGCCCACGTCCACCTGGCGGCGCGCTACGCGGCCAAGGAGGCGGCGGTCAAGGCGCTCGACGCGGCATGCGCGCTGCTCGGCGTCGACCCGCCGCCGGTGGCGCTCGGCGACATCGAGGTGGTGCGCGACGTGCGCGGCCGCCCGGCGCTGCGCTGGCACGGCCGGGCCGCCGAGCTGGCGGGGGCCCTCGAGCTGGCGCGCGTGCACCTGTCGCTGACGCACGACGGGCGCGGCGCCGCGGCCGTGGTCGCGCTCGAAGCGTAGCCCCTACAAAGCGCCGTGCGCGTGTGGAACGACGGCTGCGTTAGCGTGCCTACGCTGTCGCTTCGGGAGGTCACCATGCGAACTCGCCCCACGCTCAAGGTCGCCAGGAAGCTCGCCCCCACGCTCGCGCTCTGCGCCGCCTTCGTCACCGGCTGCGGCTTCAACACGGTGGTGGCCGAAGATGAGCAGGTGAAGGCCGCCTGGGCCGAGGTGCAGAGCCAATACCAGCGCCGCGCCGACCTGGTGCCGAACCTGGTCGCGACCGTGAAGGGCGCCGCCAACTTCGAGCAGTCGGTCTTGACCAACGTCGTGGAGGCGCGCGCCAAGGCGACCGCCGTCACCATCGACGCCGCCATCATCGACGACCCCGAGCGCTTGAAGGCGTTCGAGGACGCGCAGGCACGCCTGTCGGGCGCGCTCGGCCGGCTGCTCGCCGTGAGCGAGAACTACCCCGATCTGAAGGCGAGCGCGGCCTTCCGCGACCTGATGGTGCAGCTCGAGGGCACCGAGAATCGCATCACCGTCGCGCGTGGGCGCTACATCGCCGCCGTCGCCAGCTACAACACCACGGTGCAGACCTTTCCGACCATGTGCGGCGCCGGGCTGCGCGGCAAGAAGGTGCGCCCCACCTTCACCGCCACCACGCCGGGCGCCGACACCGCACCCACGGTGCAGTTCTGATGGTACGCGCCGCCCTCGCGGCGCTGTCGCTGGCGCTCGGGCTTGGGCTCGCGGCCGGCGCGGCGCACGCGCGCGAGGTGCCGCTGTTGCGGGCGCGCGTCACCGACGAGGCAGGCGTGCTCGGCGCGCGCGCGGCAGGCATCGAGCGCACGCTCGCCGACTACGAGCGCGACACCGGGCACCAGTTCGCGGTCTTGGTGGTGCGCTCGCTCGAGGGCGAATCGCTCGAGGGCTTCAGCATGCGGGTCGCCGAGCGCTGGCGCCTGGGTGACCGCCGGCGCGACGACGGCCTGCTCCTCTTGGTCGCCATCGACGACCGCGCCGCGCGCATCGAGGTGGGCTACGGGCTCGAGGGCGCCATCCCCGACGTCATCGCCGGCAGGGTGATGCGCGAGCACCTGACGCCGCGTTTCGCCGCCGGCGACTACGCGGGCGGCATCGAGGCCGGCCTCGACGCCTTGATGCGCGCGGCCAGGGGCGAGTCGCTCGGCCCAGCACCGCGCGCCCGCCGCCCGACCGGCGCGCCACAGAGCCTGGTGTTCCTGCTGGTAGGGTTGTCGGTGCTGCTGCGCCTGCCGCGCGTGGTGCGCGTGCCGCTCGGCCTGGTGCTCGGCGCCGCCATCGGCTGGGTGGCGTTTTCGTCCCTGCCCATCGCCGCCGGCTGCGCGCTTGGTCTCGGTCTGCTGGCGCTGGTGCTGCCCACGCTACGCGGGCGGCGCTTCGGCGTCCTCTGGGCCGGCGGCAGTCCGACGGGGCGCGGATCGTGGGGCGGATCGTCACGCGGTGGCTTCTCGGGCGGCTTCTCCGGCGGCGGCGGCGGCTTCGGCGGCGGCGGCGCCTCGGGGAGGTGGTGATGAGCATCCCCAAGAGCGCGCAAGCGAGCATCGAAGCGGCGGTCAAGGCCGCCGAGCGCGGCACGCGCGGCGAGATCGTGGTGGCGGTGACGCGCCAGAGCGACGCCTACGGCGGGCCGCGCCTCGCGTTTGCCTTTGCCATTGGCCTGCTCGCAGTCGTGGGCGCGTTGATGCTCGATGCGCCGAGCTGGTTGGTCGCGCTCGCCTGGCCGCTCGCGGGCGTGCTCGGCTTCGCCGTGACGCTGGTGCCGGCGGTCGGACGCGCCATCGTCCCCGACGACGAGGTCGAGGCCGAGGTGCTCGAGTCGGCCAAGGCGGCCTTCTTCGACCACGGCGTCCACCGCACGGCCGACCGCGCCGGCGTGCTCGTCTACCTGTCGCTGCTCGAGCGGCGCGTGGTCGTGTTGGCCGACAGCGGCGTCCACGCTGTGGTGGGCGAGCAGGGTTGGCAGGCGCACGTGGCTGCCATCGTGGCGTCGATGCGCGAGGGCCACCCCGAGGCCCTCGCTGGCGTGGTGGCGGCCGTCGGCGCCGTGCTGGTCGAGCACTTCCCGGCGCGACCGGGCGACGTGAACGAGCTGCCCGACGCGCCGCGCGTCGGTTGACCTACGCCCACACGCCCAACCGCGCGCTTCACGTTTCTTCATGATCCGCCGCGGCTTCGCTTCACACTCGGCTCCTACAACGGGAGCACAGAGGAGGAGCACACCATGCTCGGAGTCATCGTCGGCACTGCCTGTCTCATCGGGCTCATCAAGGTCATCCGCCACGGCCACCACGGTCGCTGGCACCACCGCTACGGCGGCTGCGGCCCTCACGGCGCCTGCGGGCCGGCGGATTGTGGGCCCGGAGGTTCGTGGCGCGGCCCGTTCGGCGGCGGGCGCTACCCGCGTGGCTTCGACCTGGGCGGCGACGCCGCACCGGGGGGCTACGACGACGGCGGCCCGATGGTGCTGCGCGGACTGTTCAGCAGCCTCGGCACCACGCCCGGCCAGGAGCGCGTCGTGGTCGACGCGCTGCGTGAGCTGAAGAGCGCGGTCAAGAAGGCCGCCGAGGAGCGCGCCAAGAGCGCCAAGCAGGTCGCCGAGGCGCTGCGCGGCGACGACTTCAAGACCGAGCACATGGGCGAGGCGTTCGTCCACCTCGACGCCGGCGCCGAGGCCGTGCGCGACGCCGGCTTCTCGGCGCTCGCGAAGATCCACGCGGTGCTCGACCAGGGGCAGCGTCGCATCCTCGCCGACGTCATCGCGCGCGGCGGCGCGGCGCTCGAGCGCCTCGCTGAGCAGGTCTGAGTCCGTCACCCACCACCAGGAGGATCCCATGCGACGCGCACTACTGATTGGCTTGCTCACGCTCGGTGTCATCGGCGGCTACGGCAGCGCCGCTTGGCGCTTCAGCCACGACGGCTGGAGCTGCGACCGCGGCTGCCCCCGCACCGGCGAGCAGCGGGGCGAGCAGCGCGCCGAGCAGCCTGACGGGCAGCCCGCCCACCGGTGATAACGTGGTCGGCGTGGCACGCCTGCTGCTGATCGACGACGACGTGCGGCTCGGGGAGATCCTGCGGGGCTACCTCGAGCCGCACGGCTTCACGCTGCAGCACGCCGAGGACGGCGGGCGCGGGCTGGCACAGCTCGACGGCGGCGGCTTCGATGCCGTGCTGCTCGACGTGATGATGCCGGGCATGGACGGGCTCGACGTGCTGCGGCGCATCCGTGAGCGCAGGAGCAACATCCCCGTCGTCATGCTGACCGCGCGCGGTGACGAGTCCGATCGCATCGTCGGGCTCGAGCTCGGCGCCGACGACTACCTCGGCAAGCCGTTCTCGTCGCGCGAGCTGCTGGCGCGGCTGCGCGCCGTGCTGCGGCGCGCCGGGCCGGACACCTTCGCCGACAAGGTGCAAGTCGGCGACGTCGTCGTCGACGCGGGCGCGCGCACCGCGCTGCGCGCCGGCCGATCGATCGAGCTGACCGCGCTCGAGCTCGACCTGCTGCTCGCGCTCATGCGGCGCGCGGGCCGCGCCGTGCCGCGCGACGCGCTGTTGTCCGACGCCGGGCGGGCCGACGTGGTGGTCGGCGACCGCACCGTCGACGTGCACGTGTCGCACCTGCGCAGCAAGCTCGGCGAGCCGTCGCCGATCAGGACCGTGCGTGGCGTCGGCTACCTGTACGCCAAGGAGGGGACGTGAGGCACGGCCGCTGGGCCCGCCGACACCCGGGCCGACACCGGCATGGCCCGCCCTCGCTGCGGCGCGTGCTGTTCATCGGCGCGTTCGTCTCCATCTGCGCCACCGCCGGCACGGTCGGCATGGTCACGTCGTTGGCGTGGCGCATCGACGGCGGCGCGGGACACCGGCGTGTCGAGCATCCCGACGGCAGCGTCGAGTGGTGCTACGCCGAGCAGGCGCCCCACCGCCCATGGAGCCCCGCGCTCGCCATCTGCGCGGCCGTGCTGGTCGTCTGGGGCATCACCGGCGCCTTCGCCCGGCGCGCGACGCGCCCGCTCGTCGAGCTGGCCGACGTGGCGCGTCGCATCGGCGAGGGTGACCTGGGCGCGCGGCCGCGCCGGCACCCGCGGGAGATCCGCGAGGTCAAGCACCTCGGCGACGCGCTGACGGAGATGGCCGGGCGCATCGAGCAGCAGATCGCCGACCAGCGCGCGCTGCTCGCCGGCGCTTCGCACGAGCTGCGCACGCCACTCGGTCATTTGCGCCTGCTGGTCGACACGCAGCGCGAGCAGCCGAGCGCGCAGACGCTCGACCACATCGAGCGCGAGGTGATCGAGATGGACGCGCTGGTCGGCAAGCTGCTCACGCAGGCCCGGCTCGACTTCTCGGTGGCCGAGCGGCGCATCACCGACGTCGTCGAGATCGCGCGCCGCGCGCTCGCGCGCGCCGCGCTCCCCGACGGACTGCTGCGCGCGCCGCCGACGCTCGTGCTCTCCGTCGATCCGACGCTGATCCTGGGAGCGATGACGAACCTGCTCGACAACGCGGCGGCGCATGGCGGCGGCGCGGTCGCGCTCGTGGTGGAAGCGATCGAGGGGGGCGCGCGCGTGCTGGTCGACGACGCGGGGCCGGGCGTGCCCGCCGAGGAGCGCGCCAAGATCTTCCTACCGTTCGTGCACCGGGGCGCGGCCGGCTCGCTCGGGCTTGGGCTGCACCTGGTCCGGCGCATCGCGGAGGCGCACGGCGGGCGCGTCGTCTGCGAGGACCGCGACGGCGGCGGCGCGCGCATCGGCTTCTCGGTCAAGGCCGCGTGAGGCGCGTGGCGATCAAAGCAACATCACAGGAACTTGCGCGCCGGCACCAGCACGTTGGCCAACAAGAGCCCGGTGACGATGGCGCCGGAAATCAAGAACATCTCGAAGCCCTTGGCCGCGCCGTCCAAGAAGGCGCCGCGCAAGAACGCCTCCAGGCTCAAGAAGCCGAAGCTGCCCGGCACCAGCAACACGAGGCCTGGCAGCAGGAACACCTGCGCCGGGCGCTCGGTTGTGCGCGCGCACAGGTTGGCGAAGGCCGCCACCGAGAACGCCGCCAGGAAGGGCGCCAGGCCCGAGGGCAAGTGGCGCGTGGCCAGGCCGGTGACGAGCCAGGCGATGCCGCCGGCCGCCATCGACGCGAGCAAGTACTGCCGTGGCGCCGAGAAGAAGATGGCGAAGGAGAGCGCGGCCAGGACCAACGCGCCGCCCTCGAGCCACAGCGGCGGCTCGGGCCGCAGCGGCGCCACCGTCGAGCCACCGCCCACCACCTGCTCCACGGCGACGGCGGCGGCGATGCCGAACACGATCGAGAGGAACACGATCATGGCGCCCATCAGACGCGAGCTCCCTGACACCAGGTTCTTGCTCGCGAGCTCGGCGAGGCCGGTGGTGAGCGCCATGCCCGGCACGAGCGCGATGATGATGGAGAGCACCAGCACCTCGCGCGACACGCTCGGCACCACGCTGCTGGCGCCCCAGGCGACCGCGCCGGCGACGAAGCCGCCCGCGAAGTCGGCGAGCAGCGGCGCGTCGGCGCGCTGGCGCAGCAAGTTGCCGATCAGCACCAAGAGCACGCCGCCGAACGCGGCGGCGACGATCTCGGCCAGGCCGCCCCGGAAGAACACCGCCGTGGTGCCGGTGGCGAGCGGAGTGGCTGCCCACATCGCCCAGCGCGGCCACGGGCGCGGGCGCCGGTCGATCTCGGCCATCGCCAGCGTCGCCTCGTGCAGCGTCAGCTTGCGCTCGAGCGCGTCGTTGAAGATGCGGTCGACGGCGGTCAGCCGATCGAGATCGACCGCCCACTCCTTGACGCGCACCAGCCGCACCACCGGCTCGGCGCTGGACGGAGCGCGCGGCCGCAGCATCAGCCACAGGCCCGTCGGCACCGCGAACACCTCGGCGTCGTGGCCCTCGAGCGTCGCTACCTCGCGCAGCAGCGACTCCAGCCGGTGGGTAGGGCAGCCGTAGGACAACAGCGTGCCGCCGAGCGAGGTCAGGTACTCGGCCAGCTCGACACAGCGCTCGGCAGGCCCGGCGGGCGGCCCCTGCGACGCGGCGGTGGACCCGGGTGCGGTGAGGTCGGTCACGGCGGGCGACGCTAGCAGGTCGCCGGCAAGGCTCGATCAGATCGGATCCGCGCGCCGCGCGTTGTTGGGGGAGCCCAGGAGGCTCCATGCGCATCGCGCCCGTCTCGCTCATCCTCGCCGCCCTCATGACCCTCGCCGCCACGTCCGCGTCGGCCGAAGCCCCCTACAACCCAAGCGCCGGCATGAACGCCCCGGCGGCCGAGCCCGTGGTCGAGAGCGTGCGGCAGGCCGACGGCACCATGAAGCGAGAGGTGCGCTACGTCGCACCCAAGCGCGACACGCACGGCAACGCTCAGGGCAACCAGTACGACCTGGCGGTCGACGGCGCCTTCGAGGGCCAGACGGTCGCGGTGCTGCACTTCTACACGGGCGAGGGCTTCGACTTCTCGCTGCCGCAGGCCGCGCTCAAGCAGAAGGGCTTCTCGGTGTTTCGCTGGATCAACGCGGCGCCGCGCCCCGAGGAGCTGCGCGCCAAGCTGAAGATGGCGAGCCAGCTCTGGATCATCTCGAACAGCGACCGCCGGCTCAACGACGAGCACATCGCGGTCATCAAGGAGTTCTTCGACTCGGGCAAAGGCGTCTACATCTGGGGTGACAACCAGCCGTACTACGCCGACGCCAACGCCGTCGGGCAGGCGCTGCTCGGCGTGCAGATGACGGGCGACCTGCCGGGCGGCAGCAACGTCGGCATCCAGCAGAAGGGCGCCAAGGCGGGGGTGCTGGCAAACCACCTGCTGTCGACCGGCCTCGAGAACGTCTTCGAGGGCATCACCATCGCCACCATCAACGGCAACCAGACGCTCAAGCCGCTCATCTACGGCTCTGCTGGCAACCTGGTGACGGCCGTCTACGAAAAGGACGGCAAGCGCGCCATCTTCGACGGCGGCTTCACGCGCCTCTACCTCGGCTGGGAGACCGCGGGCACGTCGCGCTACGTGAAGAACGCGGCCGCGTGGCTCGCCAACTACGAGCGCTTCGGCGACAAGGTGGTCGGCATGCGTTGAGCGGTGGTAACCCGCTCTTCGCATGAGCATCGCCGCCGCACCGTCGCGCGAGGTCCACGTCGGCGACGCGATCGCGTGGCTGAGCGCGCGCGGCCCGTTGCCGGCGACGTCGCTCGTCACCTCGCTGCCGGACGTCAGCGAGACCGGCAGGACGCTCTCGCACTGGCGCGGCTTCTTCGTCGACGCGGCCGCGCGGGTCTGCGATGCGCTGACGCCGGCCGGCCTCGCAATCTTCGTGCAGACCGATCTGCGCCATGAGGGCCGGTGGATCGACAAGAGCGCGCTGGTGGCCGAGGGCGCGGTGCAGGTCGGCGCCGACCTGCTGTGCAAGAAGGTCGTCTGTCGTCGTCCGCCGGGCAGCCGCTCGTCGGCAGGTGCTGCCTTCTCGAACCTGCTGGTCTACGGGCGCGGTCGCCTGCTCGACTCGGCGCTGCCCGACACCATCCCTGACGTGCTCGTCGATCCGGGCCCGTCGACCTGGGTGCGCGGCGTCGGACGCGACGCCGTGGCCGCGGCCGTGCGCCTGGTGCAGCGCTACGCGCCGGCCACCACCACCATCGCCGACCCCTTCTGCGGCGAGGGCATGACGCTGGCGGTGGCGAACGCGCTCGGCCTGCACGCCGTGGGCGTCGAGCGCAACCACAAGCGCGCCGACAAGGCGCGCGCGCTCGTGGTTACGGCGGTGGAGCTGTCGCCGGGTGGTGCGGTGGCGCCCGCTCGCCTGCGGTGATCGCGACGGTCAGCACGTTCTCCGGCGGCACCACCGGGCAGGCGGCATAGGGCGTCAACGCGCACGGCGGGTTGAAGGCCCGGTTGAAGTCGAGGCGCACGCGGCCGTCGGCGTCGGCGGGCTCGAGGTAGAGGAAGCGCCCCGCGCCGTACGTCTCGGTGCCGTTGGTGCGGTCGCGGAACAACAGGAAGTATTTGCCGGGCGCGTCGTCCTCGATCACCGGCAGCAGGCGATGCTCGCGGCCGTCGAGCAGGAACACCAGCGCGCCGGGGCACGAGTGCGCCAGCGAGCCGCCGAGACCCTGACCGAGGGTCACCGTGGTCGGCGCGGCCGTGCGGTCGAGCCGCGCCACGACGTCGAAGCGCTCGTCGTGGGGAAAGAAGGAGAGGCCCGGGAACGCCGTGCGCGAGGGCGCGTCGTTGTCGCGCACGCGGATGGCGGCGTGGTCGCCCTGGCGCAGCAGCTCGTAGCGTTTGCGTCCTACCAGCAAGAACGGACCGCCGCCGCTCGAGCCGGCGGGCCACCGATGCTTGGTGACCGGGTGCCCCTGCTCGTCGTGCGCCTGCACGTCGGGTCGCAACCGCACCGTCACCTCGCCGTCGAGGAAGCTGACGTTCCCGACGTCGATGGTGTTGTCGCCCGGCGACAGCACGAAGCGATCGACCAGCGATAGCCACCCCCACTCAGCCACGAGGCGCCGGTTGCGCGCCTCTTGCCAGCGCAGCAGCTCGTCGCGCGCGCTTGCGCCCGCTCGACCGTCGTCGTGGGTCACGAGGTACCTCCCGGCGCGACCAATGTTCGTGCCATCGCCCAGCGCAGCGCCAGCTCGAAGTCGCGCACGGCGCGGTAGCGCTGCCAGCCGTCGTCGCCCCGCTCGATGGCCCGTGCGCCGCGCGCGCGCACCGTCTCGGGCGGCGCCCGTCGCACCAGCTCCGCCACCAGGTCGCGAAAGGCGGCGTCGCGGGTCTGCCCGGCGCGGTGACGCAGGATCACGCCACTGCGGGTGACGCGGAAGCGGGCGCGACGTCGCTCGTCGTCCTCCATGACCAGATCGACGACGACCTCGTCCTTGTCGACGATGATGGTGCGGACCCGCTGCGGCGCCGGCAAGGACGAGGACGCCTGGCTGCCGTACGGGGACGCCTCGCCCGGCTCCGGCGACACGAGCTGCGTCTCCGCCTCGGCGACCCGCACCAGCCCGCAGCCGAGCGCGCGCAGCCACCGCCACGGCACCGTGATGGGGCGACCGAGCGCGTCCGCCAACGCCACGCCGGCGTCGTCGACGGTGAGCTGCTTGCTGCGCACGGCGGCGGGCAGCTCGAGCAGTGTGGCGTCGAGCACGCGCGCCGGCAGCCCCTCAGCGGCGAGCGCGGCGTGCAGGCGCTGCGCGTCCTCTGCCGAGACGCGATCGGCCACCACGCCATGCCCGCGCTGCGCCGCCGTGCGTGCGTCCTGCGCCGTACGAAAGCGCGCGCGCCCATAGGCAGCCACCACTCGCTCGACTTCCGGCCGGTCGTCGTCGAGCAACACCGAGCACCCCACCGCCGGGGCGGCCAATGGAGGCGGGAGCGCGTGTTCGTCGGGCGGGGGCGCCGGCCCGGCCACCTCCGCCCAGCGGCCCTCCGACAGCCGCCCCAGCTCGCCCGCGTCGAGCCAGACGCCGCCGCAGCCGGTGCACAGCTCGAGCGGCACGCCGCGCAGCCGGACCGGGTGCATGCGCTGGCCGCAGCCCGCGCAGCGCAGCGTGGGACGACCAAAGCTGCCCGCCAGCTCACGCAA
The DNA here is from genome assembly GCA_016177705.1 of Deltaproteobacteria bacterium. Lineage (GTDB taxonomy): Bacteria > Myxococcota > UBA727 > UBA727 > VGSZ01 > JACOUT01. The sequence continues at coordinate 90,009 of JACOUT010000002.1, read as the reverse complement.
GGTGTCGCGCGCGATGCCATGCTCCTCGATGATCACGCGCTGCACCGCGGCCTCGTCGAGCAGGCGCCCGCCGCAGCGGCCGCACACGGCCTCGCCGAGCGCGCCCGCGCCGGGTGCCAGCGGCACCGCGGCCTCCACGGTCGAGCAGCGGGGGCAGGAGGCCGCCATGGCGCGACTGTCGCATGGCCGAGGCACGGCTGCGGCCCGCGCTCATCGGCCGCGCGAAGCGGTTGCCCGCCACCGACCATGGGTGCTATCGCCTGCGCGCCGCGCGGCGCCTCGCCGTGGCGGCGGAGGAGCCCCATGGCCGGCGCCGGTGCCACGCTACGCAGCTACACCTTCCTCGACTCGCTGCAGCCGCAGGTGGCGGCGCACATCTGCACCACCTGCCGCGGCTACTTCCCCGTGCCCGGCGTGGCGTCGCTGTTCGTCGAGATCGCGCCCGGCATGGCCATCCACCGGCTGATGGACGCCGCGCTCAAGAAGACGCGCGCGCAGCCCGCCACCCTGGTGGTCGAGCGCGCCTACGGCATGCTCGAGCTGCACCACGACGACAAGGGCGAGGTCATCCAGGCCGGCAACGAGATCCTCGCCGCCATGGGCAACAAGCTCGAGGACCGCATCAAGCCGAAGGTGGTGTCGAACACCATCATCCGCGCCATCGAGCCGATGCACGCGATGATCATCGACAAGATCCGCTTCGGCTCCATGATCGAGCCCGGCCAGTCGCTGTTCATCATGGAGTGCGAGCCGGCGGCGTACATTGCGCTCGCCGCCAACGAGGCCGAGAAGGCTGCAGACATCAAGCTGGTCGACTTCACGCCCTTTGGCGCCTTCGGCCGCCTGTACCTCGCGGGCAGCGAGGCCATGATCGACGTGGCGGCAGCGGCGGCCACCGCGGCGCTCGAGGGCATCACCGGCGTCGCCGGCGGCGGCAAGGACAAGTAGTTTTCGGTTCTACGACGGTTGTAGGAGGCAGAGATGGCGGACAGTGTGGTCGGGCAGGCCTTGGGCCTCATCGAGACCAAGGGTTTCGTCGGCATGGTCGAGGCGTCCGACGCCATGGTGAAGGCGGCCAAGGTCACTCTCGTCGGGTACGAGAAGGGCTACGGCGGCGGCTTCGTCACCGCCATCGTGCGCGGCGACGTCGCGGCGGTGAAGGCGGCCACCGAGGCAGGTGCGCGCGCGGCCGAGCGCGTGGGCGAGCTGGTGTCCGTGCACGTCATCCCGCGTCCGCACGCCAACATCGACGACGTGCTGCCGCTCGGCGGTGGCAAGAAGTAGTCGCGTGCCGTGCCTCCCGTGCCGTCGGGCACGGGAACGGGCACGGGCACGGGCACGGAGCTGCGCATGTTGATGGGCCAGGTCGTCGGCACCGTGGTGTCGACCCGCAAGGAGCCGGAGCTCGAGGGCATCAAGCTGCTCCTCGTGCGTGGCGTCGATCTCGACGGCAAGCTGACCAGCGCGGTCATCGTCGCGGCCGACGCGGTGGGCGCCGGTGTCGGGGAGCTGGTGCTCTACGCGGCCGGCTCGTCGGCGCGCCAGACCGAGGTGACGCGCAACAAGCCGGTCGACCACGTCATCATGGCGATCGTCGACGAGATCACGGTGCAAGGGAAGTCGCGCTTCAAGAAGAGCGACGCGGCCGCGGGTTGAGGTAGCGCATGGCGACGCTCGACGACAAGAAGGTCGAGGAGATCGTCGCCAAGGTGGTGGCGAAGCTGGCGCCCGCCCTCGAGCGCACCCGGCCCACGCCGGCCCGGGCCGAGGTCTGTGCGCCCAACCCGCCGCATGTGGCTTGGCAGACGTCGATCTCGGGCACGGGCACGGGCACGGGGTCCGCCGCGATTCATCGCGGCGGACGGCGCGGCATCTACGACGACGTCGACAGTGCGGTCAAGGCGGCGCGCGCCGCGCACGATCAGCTCGTGGACAAGATGACGCTCAGGACGCGCGACGCGATCATCGCTGCCATGCGCCAGTGCGCACACGAGCACGTCAACCAGATCTCGCAGATGGCCGTCGACGAGACCGGCCTCGGACGTGTCGACGACAAGATCAACAAGAACCTGCTGGTAGCCGACAAGACGCCGGGCACCGAGATCCTGCGCCCTTGGGCGCAGTCGGGCGACGACGGCCTGGTGTTGATGGAGCGCGCGCCCTACGGCGTCATCGGCGCCATCACGCCGACGACCAACCCGACCGAGACCATCCTGTGCAACGCCATCGGCATGATCGCGGCCGGCAACGCGGTGGTTTTCAACGTCCACCCGAGCGCCAAGAAGGTGTGCCGCTTCTTCGTCGAACAGTTGAACGACGCCATGGTGCGCGCCGGCGCCCCGGACGGCCTGCTCAACATGGTGGGCGAGCCCACCATCGAGAGCGCCAACGCGCTGATGAAGCACCCGGGCGTGCGTCTCGTCGTCGTCACCGGCGGGCCGGGCGTCGTCAAGGCGGCCATGCAGTCGGGCAAGCGCGCCATCTGCGGCGGCCCCGGCAACCCTCCGGTGGTGGTCGACGAGACCGCCGACATGCGCCGAGCCGGCAAGGGCATCGTGCTCGGGTGCTCCTTGGACAACAACATCGTGTGCATCGCGGAGAAGGAGGTGTTCGTCGTCGACGAGGTGGCGGACATGCTCAAGCGCGAGCTGTGCCAAAGCGGCGCGGCCGAGCTGTCGCGCGCGGACATCGCCCGCCTCGAGAAGGTGGTGATGGATCAAGACGGCGCGCACCCGCACAAGGACTGGGTGGGCAAAGATGCCGCGAAAATTGCGCGCGCCATCGGCAAGAGCGTCCCCGAGGGAACGCGCCTGTTGCTGTGCGAGGTCGACGGCGAGGATCACCCGTTCGTGCAGGCGGAGCTGCTGATGCCGGTGCTGCCGCTGGTGCGCGTGAAGTCCGTCGACGACGGCATCGCGGCCGCGGTGCGCTGTGAGCACGGCTTCGGCCACACCGCGGCCATGTACTCCACCAACATCGACTCGCTGCATAAGATGGCGCGCGCGATGGACTGCTCGATCTTCGTCAAGAACGCGCCGACCTACGCCGGCCTGGGTTTGGGCGGCGAGGGCTACACCAGCTTCACCATCGCCTCCCCCACCGGCGAGGGACTGACCACCGCCGTCAGCTTCTCGCGCGAGCGACGCTGCACGCTCAAGGACCACTTCCGTATCGTGTAGCCGGCGGGCATCCGAGACCGCCCATCGTGTACGCTACCGGCGTGCTCGCGTTCGTCGCCCACCTCGCCAGCGCCGTGCTCGCTGCCGTGCCCGCTCCGCCAGCCGCGCAACCCGCCGAGCTGTTGGTGCTCGTGCTCGACCTCGAGGCCGTCAACGTCGACGCGGACACGGCCCGCGCCATCGACCGCCTGCTGGTGGCCGCGCTCGGGGATCTGGAGGGGCTCCAGGTGACGTCGCAGGAGGATCTGCGCAAGCTCGCCAACCTCGATGCCGCCAAGCAGGCGATGGACTGCGCGGCGCAGAGCTGTCTCGCCGAGATGGCAGGTGCGCTCGGCGCCCGCGCCGTGGTGTTCGGCAGCGTCACCGGTCTCGGCAGCACCACCAGCATCGCGCTCAGCCTGTTCGACTCGAAGAACGGGGTCATCCAGCGACGCACCATCGAGGCGAAGAAGCTCGACGACATACCGGCCGAGCTGCGACCGACGCTGCGCGCGATCTTCGTCGACGCGGGCATGCTGGCGCCGCCGGCGGAGGCAGGCGGTCTCTCGCCGATGGTGCTGGCAGGTGCAGGCACGGCCTCGGTTGGTGCGCTGGCACTCCTCGGCGGGTTGGTCACGACCACGGTGTGCGAGCTGCAGTTGCAGGACGCATCGATGCCCGGCCCCGCCAAGGAGCCGCTGCAGCAGATCGGGCGCGTCGGGCTCGTCGTCGCCGGCGTCGGCACGGTAGTCGGCGCGATCGGAGCGGTGCTCTTGCTGCTGCCGGAGGGCGCATGACGCGGTTGCTCGTGGCTGCCCTGGTAGCGCTTGTGGTCGTCGTCACCGGCTGCGCCGTGCTTGGGCTCGCCGTGCCGTGCGACGCCGACGCCGCGTGCCCCGGCGACCAGCCGTTCTGCGTGGTGGGGCTGTGCGCAGCAGCGCCGGGCCCGAGTGAAGGCGAAGGAGAGGGTGAGGGTGAGGGTGAGGGTGAGGGTGAGGGTGAGGGTGAGGGTGAGGGCGAGGGCGAGGGCGAGGGAGAAGGGGAGCTCTGCGGTCTCACCTTCCCCGACCCGAGCGCCGTGAGCGCCGTCGTCAACCCGAGTTGGCTGGGCCCCTTCGATCCGCCGTGCTTCCAAACGGTGACCCAGGCGGTGCAGGCGGCGCAGGAGGGCACCTTGGTCTACGTCGGCGCGGGCACCTACCAGGCGAACACTGGCGAGGTCTGGCCCATCATCGTACCGCGCGGCGTGCGGATCCTCGGCGCCGGAGCGCAGCTCGTGTCGCTTGAGGTCACCGGGGACACCGCGGCGTTCCAGCTCTTGGACGGCGCGTCGCTGGTGGGCGTGAGCATCATCGGTGACGGCATGCAGGTGTCGGACCCGCTGGTCGTGGCGTCGGGCGACGCGCACGTTGAGTCGACAGAGTTGAGTGGTTCGGCGACGCTGCTCGGCAACCAAGGCGGCACGCTCGACGCGTACGACGTGCGCTTCACTACCAACGGCATCGCCGCCAACCTGCAGGCGGGCCCCGGTGCCACCGTGACGCTTGAGGCATGCAACATCTACGACGGCGAGCTGGTCGTCGGCGGCTCCGGCAATGCCGTACTACGCGGCGGGGAGGTTCACGTCGACAACGCCCGCGACCTGCACGCTGGCGTCGGGGGTGTGCTGACCGTCGACGGCGTGTCCTTCACGTCGATCGGCGTGGTGCCGCAGCTCTTCACGGTGACGGCGGGCACCGTCAACATCCGTCGGAGCACGTTCGCCGCCGTGGGAGCGACCATCGGCCTGCTCGTGCTGCAACCTGGCGTCACCAACGCCGACCTTGGCACTGACGCTGACCATGGCGACAACCAGTTCAGCACCGGCGGCGGTCCGGACCTGTACGTCGCGAGCGAGGGCAACCCCATCGACGCACGCTTCAACGACTGGACGATTGACCCGGCGCGCTGCGGCTACGAGGTCCGCTTGGCCGGCCCCAACGCCACGTCGGTGCAGCTCGACGACGACCGCTGTGACGCACAGGAGACCCTGTGCGGCTTGAGCGTGCCGGGCTACCGCGAGCGGCCGTTTTCGTTCGCCGTCGTGCAGGGGACGCCGACCTCGCCCTGTTTCGCCACGCTCGCCGAGGCGCTCAGCGCGGCCGGCGGCAACCCCGAGCCAGGCATCTTCATCGGCCCAGGGACCTTCAGCACACCCGAGACAGCCCTCTCGATTTCCGGGTTGCTGCTCGAGGGCGCGCCGGGCGCGCAACTGATGGCGAGCGCAACGGTGATGCTGCAAGTGGAGCAGCCGACCACGCTGCGCGGGCTCACCCTGTCCGGCGGCGGCAGCTACGGCAATCCGCTCGTCAATGCGAACGCACGCACCGTCATAGACGGCTGCACCTTCACCACCGGCGGGCAGGCCCTCGGCATGCCGCCTGGCGGCGCCACCACGGTGCAAGTGCAGGAGTCCACCTTCACCGCCAGCGAGGCGGTCTACGCGGTGCTCGACTCGGGCGACGCCTTCACCTTCATGAACAACGACGTCAGCGCCGGGCGCTTCTTGCTGCTCGGCTCGGGCGGCGCCACCATCGATGGAAACCAGTTCGCCATCAGCTTCAACGATCAAGTGCGGCTCGCGTCCATCGGCACCGTCGACTTCTTCCGCAACACCGTCACGCTGCAGCCGTCAGAGACCTGCCAGGAGGGCGTGAACCTCGAGCAGGGGAGCATCACCTTGCGCTTCAACACCTTCGGCTCTGCTGCCGCGCCGCTGCCTTGTCCGGCGGTCGACGCCTCGGACAACAACGATCTAGTCGTCGATCTCGGCACGACCACCAACCCCGGCGGCAACGAGTGGTACGGCACTCCCGACCTCTACGTCGCCCTCGACGACGCCCAGAGCACCCTTACCATCCCCGCGTTCGGCAACGACTGGTCGCAGACCCCGCCCACGTGTGGCCCCAACGACGCCACCAACGACATCCACGTGAGCCTGTCATCGCTGGCGGGCGCCCAGGTCACGACCGAGGCTGGGACCTGCGGCCGCATGTGAACGGCGTCAGGCCTGGCGCGAGCTCGCCGCGAACCCGGCCGCGACAAGCGCCGCTTCGCGCCATGAGGCCACCAGGGCCACCACAACCTCGAGCAACGCGTCGTCGTCGAGCGCCAGCCGCGGCACGCGCGCGGACAGGCCCGCGGCGTCGATGGCGAGCGATCCGCCTCGCCCCGCCAAGCGCAGCGCCGCCATCGGGTCAGCGAGCGCCACGCGCGCGAGCGCGACGTCGCCCTCGATGAGGAACGCGCGATCGAGCGCCGCGTCGCCCACCTTCGGATCGACCAGCCCCTGCGCCCTCTTGAGGAAGCCGACCTCGGGCTCGAGCCGCGTCGCGCGCGTGATGTGCGGCAGTGGAAGGTCGCCGCGGAAGGTCGCCCGCAGCTCGCGCGCGGCGGCCGGCTCGACGCGCAGCACGGCGTGCAGCCCGGCCGGTTCGTCGAGCTCCAAGCGCGCCTCCACGCCGTCGCCGACGCGCGCCACGTGCCCCGCCAGGAACGCCACCGTCTCCTTCACTCGCTCCACCAACGCCAGCACGTCGTCGAGCTCGAGCGCCGCCGCCTCGGACGCCTCGGCGAAGCCGCCGGGCGTCGCCACCAGCGTCTGCATGGCGAAGTACGCGGCGCGCGCGAGCGCGATGCCGGGCTCGGCGCGCGCCGCGTCTCGCACCTCCACCAGCACCTCGACGAAGGTGCGGCCCGCCTCAGGGCGTACCGTCACCGATCGCACCTGCGACCCGAGGCGGACCAGCTGCTCGATCAGCGCGGGCGTGAGGAAGACCGCGGCGGCGCGCCGCGAGGTCGCGCGGATGACAAGCGCCCGATCGAGCGCCTTGGCACCGGTGCGCTGCACGTCGCCGAATTGTGTCCACGCCTCGCGCTCGTCGCCGATCGGTCGCAGCCAGCGCCGTGGGCGCACCTGGAGCGCGGGGGTGACGCCGTCGACGCCGGCGGTGGCCTGATAGCAGGTGTCGCCGTCGACGAGGGTGAGGCCGTGCGAGCCGACCGTCTTGCCGTCAATGGCGAGCGATGCTGCCTGCCCCGGGTAGTCGGGCAGGGCGTAGTGCTCCGGCAGCGGTTGCCCTTCGCTCTGGCGCGCGGCTTCGAGCGCGTCGCTGATCCGCCGCAGGTCGAACATCTCGAGGGCGCCGATCGAGCCCTGCCACCCGTCGCGCCGGTGGCCGCCTCCCTCCCGCCGCTTGGCCTCGGCGGCGATGGCGTACAGCTCGTCGAACGCACTCATGAGGCACCTCTGACGTCGACGCGACGCTAGCGTTCCCCGTGCTCGCGCGGGAGGGTTTTGCGCTAGGGTCGCGCCCATGCACCCCTGGCACGACCTGAGCCCCGGTAGTGGCGCGCCGCGCGTGGTCGACGTGTTCGTCGAGATCTCGCGCGGCGGCCGCGTCAAGTACGAGATCGATCACGAGTGCGGCCTGCTGCGCGCGAGCCGCGTGCTGTACGGCGCCATCCACTACCCCGCCAACTACGGCTTCATCCCGCGCACGCTCGACGATGACGGCGACGCGCTCGACGTGCTGGTGTTGTCGCAGGACGAGGTGGCGCCGGGGGCGCTCGTGTCGGCGCGCATCATCGGCGTCATGCCCATGGTCGACCAGGGTCAGGTCGACGACAAGATCATCGCGGTCATGGTGGGCGACCCCATGTTCGAGGGCGTGCGCACGCTCGATGACCTCGCCCCCTTCCGCATGAACGAGATCATGCGCTTCTTCGGTGACTACAAGGCGCTCGAAGAGAAGGAGGTGCGTGTGGCCGCACCCCTCGGGCTCGACGAGGCGGTCAAGGTGGTCGAGCGCTCGCTTGCGGCCTGGCAAGAGCGCTACGGCAAGCGGGTCGCGCGCGCGTGAGCGCGGCATGAGCGGGACGTGAGCGACGCATGAACCACGGCGCGCGCCGGTCGGCCCTGGAGGCGGTGGCGGTCGTCGAGACCGCCTCGATCGCGCGCGGCTTCGTGGCGCTCGACGCGCTCGTCAAGAAGGCGGCGGTCACGGTCGCGCGCGCGGCGCCGGTCTCGCCCGGCAAATTCGTGCTCATCTTCGGTGGCGACGTCGAGGCCACGCGTGAGAGCCACCAGGCCGCGCTCGAGGCGGCGGGCAGCGGCCTGGTCGACGAGCTGTTCCTGCCCGGCGCGCACCCCTCGCTCCTGCCCGCGATCGACGCGGCTGTGGCGCACGCGCCGGGCGAAGCCATCGGTATCGTCGAGATGAGCACAGTGGCCGCGGCGGTGCTCGCCGCCGACGCTGCGCTCAAGGCGGTGGACGTGGCGGTGTTGCGCATGCACCTGGCGGTGGGCGTGGGCGGCAAGGGCTGGTTCACGCTCGCTGGCGCCCTCGCCGACGTCGAGGCCGCGCTGGGCGCGGTAAAGGCCGCTGCTCGCGAGGACCGCGTGGTCGCCATCGAGCTGATCGCGCAGCCACACGGCGAGATCAGAGGCTTCCTCGCCTGACCACCGCGGTGGCAGCGTCGACCGGTTGCCCGGCCGGCACCTTTCCGACAGCCTGACGCCATGCCCTCGGTCAAGCACCTCTCGGTCAAGTTCCTCCTCGCGCTCGCGCCGCTGTCGGTGGTCGCTGTCGTCGTCGGCTGCCCACCCGGCACCTGCACGTCCGACGCAGAGTGCGGCGTCGGCTTCTACTGCCACGCCAAGGCTGACGGCTCGCACCAGTGCGGAGAGGCATGCGGCGATGTCATCGAGTGCGACCAGGGCCTGCTGTGCGCCGACAGCGCCTGCGTCGACCGCGACCCGGTCGGCGAGGGCGAAGGTGAGGGCGAAGGTGAGGGCGAAGGCGAGGTGCTGCCCACCGTGCAGGACTTCGCGGCCAGCGCCGACGTCATCCGTGTGGGCGAGACCGTGTCGCTCTCCTGGACCACCTCGGGTGCGGTGGGTGCTTGCACGGTCACGCGCACCTCGGACAACCACGCCATCGCCGACGACGACGGCGATCACGCCGTCACCGACGCGCCCATCTTCGATACCGACTACCGGCTGCTGTGCCTCGACACGGCGTCGGGCGCGCTCACCGTCTCGGTCGACGTGGCGAGCGTGACGCTCGCGCAGGACGAGGCGGACCGCACCGTCGCCGTGGGTGAGCAGGTGGTGGCGCACGTCCAGCGCGGGCCGCACACCGACGCGCCCTGCACGGTCAACGGCGTCGCCACCGACGCCGGCGGTGACGCTACCGTCGACGTCGTGGACGCGGACGCCGACGGCGCGCTGGCGCTCACCGCCTCCTGCGCCACCGAGGGCGGCGGCCCCCCCACCACGGCCAGCATCGAGCTGGTGGTGCTGTTCGACGTGGCAGTCACCGGAGCCCCCAGCGGTCAGCCGGGCAGCGTCACCATCGACGCCTTGCCGGGCGCTGTCTGCACCGTCGACGACGTGGCTGCGACCCCTGGTACCCCAGTGGCGACGCCACCGACGCCGGCCACCGTTACCGTCGCATGCACGCGCGACAGCGCCGGTGCCAGCGTCGAGGTTGCCGTACCCGCCACCTGAGGGCGAACAGCCGCCGCTACAGCTCCTCGAGCTGCGCGCGCGATGTCAGGATGCGGTTGACGAGCTTGTAGTCCGCCGCCTCCTGGGCGCTCAGCCAGAAGTCGCGATCGGAGTCCTTCTCGACGACGGCGACGGTCTTACCGGTCGCCTCGGCCACCACCTCGTTGTACCGGTGGCGCAGCTTGGCGATCTCGCGCGCGGTGATGTCGATGTCGGTGGCCTGGCCACGCGTGGCCGTCGAGGGCTGGTGCAGCAAGAAGCGGGCGTTCGGCAGCGACACGCGGCGGCCCTGCGGTGCGCCCAGGTAGATGAGCACGGCGGCCGACGCCACCACGCCGTTCGCCACCGTGGTGATGGGGCAGGGCGAGAAGCGAAACAGGTCGTAGATGGCGAAGCCCGAGTCGGCCGATCCGCCCGGCGAGTTGACGAACGCAGTGATGGGCGCCTTGCGGTCCTTGCGCTCGAGCAGCGTCAACATGGTGGCGATGCGCCGATAGAGCACGTCGCTCACCTCGTCGGCGATGATGAGCGTGCGCGCCTCGAGCAGCTTGTCCTCGAGGCGGCTGCCCTTCTTGCCCTTCTTGCCGCCGCCGTCCTCATGCTCGTCGTCGTCGTCGTCGAGCCTGTTCGTGTGACCGTCGTCGGGGTGCAGCATGGGACACGACCTCCGCCGCGGACCCTAGCAAGAGTCAGCGCGGCGCGCACGGCGCAGCGCTGCCCTCGGTCGCTGGCCTAGAACAAGTTGCAGTGCCCCTCGGCGACGTCGCAGGTCGACGGCGCCGGGCAATCGGCGTCGGCGCCGCAGGCGAGCGTGCAAGTGCCGCCGCCCGCCGGATCGCTGACACACACGCCGTCGTCCCGCGTGTCGAGGCCGCAGGAGCCGCCGAGGCCCACCAGGCAGGCCTCCTCGGTGGCGGCGCTGCGCCAGCCCGCGCAGGTCGGGTACTCGGTGACGGAGCTCTGTGGCACGCACAGCTCGGCCATCGCGATACCGTCGGGGTCGGTGGCGAGCTCACAGCCGAGCCCGCTCGGACAGGCCTGGCCGGCGTCGCACGCGATCATGCAGGCACGCTCGAAGCGACCGGGCCCAATGCCGTCGCCGGCATCGACGAAGCCGCAGCGCTCGCCCGCGTTGCAGTCGGCGTCCGCCGTGCAGGAGACGCAAGTGGTGTCATCTGGCCGGCACTCGAGCGCAGTCAGGTCGCAGCTCTCGGTGGCGCCGCAGTCGACGTCGCTCAGGCAGCCGACACACTGGCCCGTAGTGACGTTGCAGACGCCGGCCGCACACCGGAGCGAGCCGCCGATGTCGAAGCAGTCCACGCGGCACACGCCGGCGGGCTCATCGCAGCTCTGGCCGAAGCCACAGTCGTCGTCGATGGCGCAGGCGATGCACGAGCCGATGATGCCGGCCGAGCCGGTGCAGATGCCGCCGCCGCTGCAGTCCTGATCCTCCTGGCAGCCGTCGACGCACTCGCCGGCCACACAGGTCTGGCCACTGCGGCAGTCGTTCGGCTGGGGGCAGGCGTCGCGGCAGACGTCGCCGGTGCCGCACAGCTGATTGCTGCCGCAGCGCGTGTCGTCGCCGTTGCAGCCGAGCTCGCACTGCAGGCCGACGCAGTGGGCGCCGAGCGGGCAGGTGTCGTCGGGGGTGGTGGTGCAGCCGACCACGCACAGGTCGGTTGCCGGATCGCAGACCTGGCCGGCGGCGGCGTCGCAGTCGCGGTCGTCGCGGCAGCCGGCCACGCACGCCTGCGCCTCGCAGATGAAGGTCACTGGGCAGTCGATGTCGTCGAGGCAGTCGACGCACACGCCGGTCGGCACGTCGCACACCTGGGCGGTGCAGGTCGTGTCATCGACGCAGGAGGTCAAGCACTCGTTGGTGCGGCAGACCTCGCCTTGGCCGCAGTCGCCGTCGTCGGCGCACTCGACGCAGCCGCCGTGCGCCCCGAGGGCGCCGTCGCACACGGAGCCTGCAGGGCAGTCGCGGTCGTCGGCGCAGCCGGCGGTGCAGAAGAGGCTGAAGCAGATCTCGCCGAGCTCGCAGTCGCCGCTGGTTGCGCAGGGCGTGCCGGGGTCGCCTTCGCCTTCGCCCTCGCCTTCGCCTTCACCCTCGCCTTCGCCTTCGCCCTCGCCTTCACCCTCACCCTCCCCTTCGCCTTCCCCCTCGCCTTCGCCCTCGCCCTCGCCCTCACCTCGGTGCTCGTCCTCGCCCTCGGCGGGCGTCTCGGGGCAAGCGGCAGCGGCGCCTACGGTGAGCGCGGATAGGACGGCGAGCATGGTCGAGGAGAGGATGCGCGACATGGCGGTGCTCCTGGGTGGCGGGAGCCTTCCCCGTCGAGGTGGAGCGCGCAAGCGGCGACGGGGGAACGGATGGCCGCGCAGGGGACGCTCCGGCAGGCGCGCCTGCCTCTTGCTAGCTTGTCGGTGGCCCGGTTCGCTTTCCGTGGAGGGACCATGCGCATCTTGCTCTCGCCCGTGCTGCTGGCCGCGTTCCTCGGGTTCGCCCACGGATCCCGCGCCGAACCGCCGACGCCCTTGCCACTGCCGCCGGCTCCTGCGCCAATCGCGACCACGCCGGTGACCGGGCAGGACTACCGCACCAAGGTGGTGGCGCCGCACGCAGGCCGCGTGCTCTTGGTGAGCCTGTGGGCGACCTACTGCTTGCCGTGCATCGAGGAGCTGCCCGGCCTGATGAAGCTCAAGAAGAAGCTCGCCAACAAGGGCGCCGACGTGGTCTTCGTCAACGCCGACGGCCCCGGCGCGCCGGCCGGTCTCCTGAGCGGCGTCTTGCAGCGGCGCAGCATCGTGCTCGAGCACACCTTCGTGGTCGACGTCGAGGATCCGGCGCCCTTCCTCGCTGCAGTCGACCCCACGTGGAGCGGCGAGGTGCCCTTTCACGCCGTCTACGGACGGGACGGCAGACGCCTGGCCGGCCTCTCGGGTGCCCGCCCGCTGGCCGAGATCGAGCAGGCCGTGGTGGCGGCGCTCGCCGCCGCGCCCGTACCCGCGCCGGCCCCTGCAGCGTCGACCGCCGTGACCCCCCCCTGACGACGCCGGTGTGAGCCGCTACCATTCCCTTGTGGAGACCTCGGCCGGCATCAGCTCCGAGCTTGGCGCAGCCATCGCGCGCGACCTGCGGCGCTCGGCGCGCCGCCAGGCAGCCGCGTTGACCCTCTTGCTGCTCGCCTCCGGCGCGTTGGCCGCCTGCGCCGTCGCGGCCGCGCTCTTGTCCGCCGAGGCCGGCGCCATGGCGCGCTGCGACGAGGAGCGCGACCGCGCCGGACTTGGTCGGGCCGCAGCGCAGCGCGCCATGGAGGCGCCGGAGCGGCAGCGTCGCTTCCTGTACCGCGTCGCCACCGACGACGACGGCTACCTGGTTCGCCTGGTGGTGCGCGCCGGGCCGTTCCTCGGCGATAGCTGGGAGCGCGACGCCTTTGGCCGCATGCACCACGCCCACGACGTCTGCCGCGACCGCTTCAGCGACGAGCTGGGCTCGCGCCTGCTCGCGCGTGTCGAGGACGGCGGATGACGCCGGGCGCCGACGTCAGCGTGCTGCCCGCCGTCAACGCGTGCCTCAACCTGAGCGCGACCGTCCTGCTGTTGTGCGGCTTCGCCGCCGTCAAGCGCGGCCGGCGCGACGTGCACCGCGCCTTCATGCTGGGCGCGCTCGGCGTCAGCGTGCTGTTCCTGGTGAGCTACCTGACCTACCACGCGACCCACGGCGACACGAAGTACCCCGCGGACGCGCCGCTGCGCATCCCGTACCTGTTGGTGCTCGCGAGCCACGTGCTGTCGTCGGCGGTGTTGCCGTTCTTCGTCGCCGTGGTGGTGTACCGCGCGGCGCGCGGCCGCTTCGACCGGCACAAAAAGCTCGCGCGCATCGCACTGCCGATCTGGCTCTACGTCAGCGTCACCGGCGTGCTGGTGTTCGTCATGCTGCGCGCCTCGGGCGCCTACCACGGCGTCGGCTGATCTGGTCAGCGGACGCCGTCGATGAGCAAGAGCTGCGCGGCGTAGTAGAGCGGCAAGCCGACCGCGGCGTTCCACCTCGAGCGCACGACAAAGCGCTCGCGCGCGACGCACAGGTCGGAGAGGTAGAACAGCACGGCGCCGATGAGCAGCGTCGGGCGCGCGCCGGCGCCGACGGCACCGGCGGCGAGCGCGACCATCGCCGTGATGGCGACGACGTAGCCCGCGACCGGCGCGCGCATCGAGCCCTTGACGTGGCGCGCGAGCCAGCGCGCCAAGGGAACGCCGACGGCGACCAGCACGGCGGCCGCGCCGAGCGCGTGCGGTGGCGCCTGGCCGAGCACGACGAAGGCAGCGGCGTAGCAGAGGTGGGCCGCCAGGAACGCGCCCAGTCCGCCGAGGAACAGCGGCTTGCTACCCTTGGGGATGAGCGCGACGTCGCCAAGAAGCGAGAGCGCGAGCCCCGCGAGCACCAGCCATCCTGCGCTCGCCGACAGCGGCAGCAGCAGCGCACCCGCCACCACGAAGGTCACGGAGGCCACGGTCTTGAGGATCGCTCGCAGCCGCGGTCGCTCGAGCAGCTCGGCGACGACGAGCGCGACCACCAGCGCGGCGAGGAGCGCCGCCAATTGCCAGAGCGCGAGCTGCATGCGCGCGAGGGTATCCGATCCGCGGCCGGTGTCCGGCGCGCGAGCGTCTGGTACCGTGCCTTCATGTTTCGCGTGTTGGCCGCGCTCGGCGCGCTCACCCTCGCCCTGCCGGCCGCTGGTCACTACGGTCAGGATCAGGCGGGCAAGGTCCCCTTCGTCGTCGGCGGCACGGTGCTGGGCGGCCTCACCACCTGGGGCCTGGTCTCGCCGGTGGGCGACCACTGGGAGCGCGTCTGCGAAGAGGCAATTGGGCCGGTCGCCTACTTCGCCTATCGCCGCGCCTCCGGTGACATCCTGGTCGGCGCCCTCGACGGGCTCTTGATCACACGTGATCGGGGTTGCAGCTATCAGTTGCTGAGCGGAGCGCTCGACGCCCTGTCGCCCTCGTCGATGGCTCTGGCGAACGGCTCGCTGTTCGCGACCAGCGCCCAGTACGGCCAGCAAAACGGCGTCTTTCAGTCCAACGACGACGGTGAGAGCTGGACTCCGGTCTACGGCCCCCAAGCGGACCTGTTGTTGTTCCGCATCTCCGCCAGCGCGGACGGCAGTCACCTGGTGGCCACCGGCTCTCGGAGCGGTGCCAGCACGGCGCCGGTCGTGCTGGTTTCGACGAACGGCGGCAGCAGCTTCCAGGACGTGTCGAGCGGCTATGCCGGGTACGTGATCGCAAGCGCGATGGGCTTCCTCGAGGACGGCACCTCGGCGATGATCGCTGGTCTGACGTCGGCCAACGAATCTCGCGTGCTGGTTGCCAGCGCGGGGAGCTACGCGAGCCCGGCCATCGCTGGTGACATCCCCGGGGATCCGCCTCCCGAGGTGAAGCACGGGGTCAGCTGGCAAGGTGCCATCTGGACCGTTGCACCGCTGGCCGGCGCGCTGTTCCGCAAGGGCCCGTCGGATTCGGCGTTCGTGCAGGTCACCGACGCGCGCAGCGGACCGACCAACTGCATCTTCGTCCACCCCGACGGCGACCGCCTGATCGGCTGCGGGCGCCAGACGATCGGCAACCCGGGCCTGTTCATGGAGTCGACCGACGGGGCCACTTGGACCGGGATCATCGACTTCGCGGACGTTGGCTACCGGATCTGCCCGACCGACACCGTCGGCTTCACCGCATGTTCCACGTACTTCGAATGGGGCTGCGGCAACGGCACCGACGATGATTTCGATCAGCTGGTCGACTGCGACGACGAGGACTGCGTGCTGTCGTGTGCTGGCGAGGGTGAGGGTGAGGGCGAGGGCGAGGGTGACCCCGGCGAGGGCGAGGGCGAGGGCGACGTCGGTGAGGGCGAGGGTGAGGGCGAGCCCGACGGCTGCCCGTGCAGCGGCGCCGGCGGCGCCGACCTGTCGCTGTTGGCGCTGGTGCTGCTCACGTGGCGAGGTCGGCGCGCCGCATCAGCAGCGTGACCTCGAGCTTGTTGGCGACCAACTGCTTGCAGCGCCCGAGCCAGCCGCTTGTGTCGCGCGCGAGCGCGCGCGCCGCCCTGACGACCTCGAGCTTGGCGGGGCGCTTGAGCTTGAGCGTCACCACCAGTGCGTGGAGCGCAGGGCTCTCGAGCGCGCGCCGCGCCAGCTCGAAGGAGCGCGCGGGCTCGGCGATGACGTCGCACAACAGCCACGTCGGCGTCTCCTCGGGCAGGTAGCCGAAGGCGTCCTGCTTGACGTGCGTCAGGCGGGGGTGCGCTGCGACCTTCGCGTCGAGCGCCGCGCGGTCGACCGCGACCACGCGCGCGCCGTAGCCGAGCGCCACCGACGACCAGCCGCCGGGGGCAGCGCCGAGGTCGAGCACCAGATCGTGCTCGCGGGGATGGACACCGAGCCAGGCGAGCGCCTCGTCGAGCTTGCGGTGCGCCGACGACGGCGCGTCGCGCGGCGCTTCGCCAAGGGCGCGCCCACCTGGAAACGGCGAGGGCCAGGCAAGCAGCGGCGGCACGTCGCGCACGGGCGTCAGGCACCACCATGCGTGCCAGGGCTCGAGCAGGAGCACGCGGAGCCGCACGCCGGGCACCCGTGCCTCGCCGTGCTTGACCGCGCGGCCCGCGACCTTCTTGCCGAGCAGATTGACGAGCTCGGCCTCGGCCCCCGCGAGCGGGTGCTGCTCGAGCGCTCGACTGCCACGACGCTCCAGCTCGGGCACGGTGACCTCGAGGTCCGGCACCAGGCCGGCCCCGTCGAGGATGGCGCCCGCCAGCTCGCTCGCGCTCTTGCCCGACGCCTCGCGCGCGCCCGGCAGCACCTGGCGCGCGAACGCGGGGTCGACGAGCGCGCCGGGCGCGAGCGACACCACGCCAGCGGCCAGCTCGCGCGCCTTGCCCGCGCGCAAACCGGACAGCTCGGCGACGAGCAGGTCGATGGTGGCGGGCCCGCCCAGGTAGACGTCGGCGCGCTTCTCCGTTGCCATTCGCGCCCGGTCCTAGCATGAGGTGCGCCGCCGAGGAGCACAGCGGTGCGCATCGCCTTCACGCACAACCTGCAGACCAGCCACGACGAGGCCCAAGCGGAATTCGATCGCGAGGAGACGGTGGCCGAGATCGCGTCGGCGCTGCGCTCGCTCGGTCACGAGGTGGCGCGCGTCGACGTCGGCGCCGGCTCGGCGGCCACGCTGGTGCAGGCGCTCGAGGCCGTCGCGCCCGACCTGGTGTTCAACACCGCCGAGGGCACGCACGGCCGCTTCCGCGAGGCCTTCTACCCGGGCCTGTTCGAGCAGCTCGGACTGCCCTTCACCGGCAGCGACGCCTACGTGTGCGCGCTCACGCTCGACAAGCAGATCACCAAGATGCTGTTGGCGCGCCACGGCATCCCCACGCCGCGCTGGCTGTTCGTCGACGCCGACACCGACGTGGCTTCGCTCGACGTCGACTCGCTGCGTTTCCCGGTCATCGTCAAGCCGAACTTCGAGGGCTCGAGCAAGGGCATCACGCTCGACTCCATCGTCGAGAGCAAAGTTGCCTTGCGCGCGCGCGTCGAAGCGCTGGTCGGCAAGTACCCGACCGGCCTGCTCATCGAGGAGTTCATCGTCGGGCGTGACATCGTGGTGCCGTTCCTCGAGGCCGCCTCGCCCTCCACCGGCGGCGTGCTCGAGCCGGCCTCCTACCGCTTCGACGAGCGCGTCATCGGCAAGCGCAAGTACGCCATCTACGACTACGAGCTGAAGTGCGTCGCCTCCGACGCCGTCGAGGTCGAGTGCCCGGCGCCGCTCGCCGCCGGCGTGCGCGCTCGCATGCTCGAGCTATCGAAGAAGGTGTTCGCGGTGCTCGGCGTGCGCGACCTCGGCCGCATCGACTGGCGCCTGGCCGACGACGGCACCATCTTCTTTCTCGAGGTGAACGCGCTGCCGAGCCTCGAGCCCGGCGCCGGCATCTACCTGTCGGGCGCGCTCGCCGGCCTGACGAACACCGCCGACGTGCTCGACGCGGTGGTGAAGAGCGCCGCGCACCGGCAGGGCGTGGTGGTGGCGCCGAGCCCCTTCTCGCGCGCCAAGAAGATCAAGGTCGGCCTCACCTACAACTTGAAGCGCGTGGTGCCAAAACACGCCGGCGACGACGACAGCGAGGCCGAGTACGACTCGGCCACCACCATCGACGCGCTGGCGCGCGCCATCGCCGCCGACGGCCACCAGGTGGTGCGCCTCGAGGCGACGCGCGACATCGTGCGCCGCTTGCCCGACGCGGGCGTGGACGTCGTCTTCAACCTCGCCGAGGGCGTCGGCGGCCGCGCTCGTGAGGCGGCGGTGCCAGCCATGCTCGAGCTGCTCGGCGTGCCCCACAGCGGCAGCGAGGCCGCCACCATGGCGATGGCGCTCGACAAGGCGGCGGCCAAGGCCGTGGTGGCGCAGGCGGGCGTGCCCACGCCGAAGGCGCTCGTGGTCTCGCGTCCCGATCAGCCGCTCGGGGCCTTGCGCTTCCCGGTCATCGTCAAGCCGAACGCCGAAGGCAGCTCCAAGGGCGTGTCGCCCAAGAGCGTGGTCGAGGACGAGCCGGCGCTGCGGCGCGAGATCGCGGCCCAGCTTTCGCGCTATCGCCAGCCGGTGTTGGTGGAGGAGTTCCTGCCGGGCCGCGAGTTCACCGTCGGCGTGCTCGGCGACGCGCACGAGCCGCGCGTGCTGCCGCCGATGGAGATCGTCTTCGTCGAGCCCGACAGCAAGCACCCGGTCTATGCGTTTGGCGACAAGCTCGATTGGACCAAGAAGATCCGCTACGACGCGCCCGCCAAGGTCACCGACGCGCTCGGCGCCGAGATCGAGCGGGTCGCGCTCGGCGCCTGGCGCGCGCTGCATTGCCGTGACGTGGCGCGCTTCGACCTGCGCTGCGACGCCGACGGCCGCGTCTGCTTCATCGAGGTCAACACGCTGCCGGGGCTCACGCCCGGCTGGTCGGACCTGTGCATGATCGCCGAGGCCGCGGGCCTCGGCTACCAGGCGCTCATCAGCGCCATCCTCGCGCCCGCGCTCGTTCGCCGCGCGGCCAAGCGAGGCGCCGGGCCGGCGCACGGCGACAAGGAGGACGCGGCATGAGCATCGAGCGCGGCGACGGCGACGGCGGCGACGGTGGCGACGAGCAAGACGGCGAGGCACCCGGCAACGCCGACCAGCGCGTCGAGGCGTGGACCATGGAGGGCGCCGCGGTGCTCGACGAGACCGCCTCGGGGCCGCGCGCGCGCGCCCGCGACCTCGGCGTGGCGCTCGGGCACTATGCACCGGGTCGCCACAACGCCATCACCGACGTGCAGGGCGTGCGCGTCGGCCACGCCACCGTGGTGCACGGCTCCGGCACGCTCGAGGTGGGCAAGGGGCCGGCGCGCACGGGCGTCACCGCCATCGTACCGCCCGGCAACGTCTTCATGGAGCGGCTGGCGGCGAGCGGCTTCGTCTTGAACGGCGCTGGTGAGATGACCGGCCTCGTGCAGGTGAACGAGTGGGGCCTGCTCGAGACGCCCATCGTGCTCACCAACACGCTGGCGGTAGGCGCGGCGCACGACGCCACCGTGCGCTGGATGACCAAGCACAACCCCGGCATCGGCCGCGAGCACGACACGGTGCTGCCGGTGATCGGCGAGTGCGACGACTCCTGGCTCTCGGACATCGCGGGCCGGCACGTGCGCGACGTGCACGTCTTCGAGGCGCTCGAGCGCGCCGCGGTCGGACCGGTGGCCGAGGGGGGCGTGGGTGCCGGCACCGGCATGATCACCTTCGACTTCGCGGGCGGCATCGGCACCTCGTCGCGCGTGCTGCCCGCGCGCGAGGGGGGCTTCGCGGTCGGCGTGCTCGTGCAGTCGAACTTCGGGCGCACGCCCGACTTGCGCTTCGCGGGCGCGTCTATCGGCGAGGCGTTGGCGCCTGTTTTCAAGCACATCCCCAAGCGGGGCGGCACCTACGGCAGCATCATCACGGTCGTCGCCACCGACGCTCCGCTCTCGGCGCACCAGCTCGCGCGCATCGCCAAGCGCGCCGCGCTCGGCATCGGGCGCACCGGCAGCTACGCGGGCCATGGCTCGGGCGAGATCATCATCGCGTTCTCGACGGGCAACACCTACCCGCGCACCGCGAGCAAGCGCATCCTGTCGGTGTCGCTCCTGTCCGACGAGCACATCGACCCGCTGTTCCGCGCCGCCATCGCCGCCACCGAGGAGGCGGTGCTGAACGCCATCTGCATGGCGGGCGATCAGGTGGGCGCCAACAACCACATCGCGCCCGCGCTGCCGCTCGATCGCGTGCGCGACCTGCTGGCGCGGCCGCACGCCGGTTGACCCGCGCGCCCTCGGGGGCGGGCCGGGAGCGAGGGTTGGGGCGGAGCAATCCCTAGCCGGACCATGACGTCCGCCCGCACCGCAGGCTCGGTCTACTTGCAGACGCTGACGTCGAGCCCGGCGCCGAGCGCGTTCTCCACCACCTGACAGGTCTGCGGGGCGGTGCAGTCGCCGTCGACAGCGCACAGCGTGCGGCAGTTGCCGGACGCATCGCCGTTGGCGACGTCGAGCCCGTCACACAGGCCCTCGGTGCACAGCGCCAGCGCGTCCGCGATGATGCCGCACGCGGCGCCCGGCGCGGCGGTGGCGCCGGTGGGGGGCTCGGCGCAGAAGGGCGCGACCGCGCCGGCGAGCGTCAGCCGTGCTTGGCACTTCTCGGTGCCGGTGCAGCCCGCGCTCGAGGTGCAGGCCGCGCGTGAGCCGGCGCGCACCGAGCAGACGCCGGAGAAGCCGAGGTCGTCATCGGCCGGATCCTCGGCGACATTGGCGCGCAGCACCACCGCGACGCCCTCGCAGCTCCCGTTGGTGCCGCACTGGTCGTCCTGCGTGCAGTTGCGCGTGCAGGTCAAGCTGACGACGTCGCAGCCGCGCTCGCAGGTGCCGGCGAGCGGCTCGACGCAGCTCCGCGAGGCCATGTCGCAGACCGCGCCGGTCACCGACGTGTTGCAGGTGGCGTCGGTGAAGCACTCGACGCCCCACAGCGCGGCCAGGTTGTCGAACGAGCAGACGGCGCCGCCGTCGAGCGTGCCGGGTAGCTGCGCAGTGCACACGTACTCGACGGCCGTGGCGCCGCCCACCGGCTGGCAGAACTCGGTGGCGCCGTCGCAGTCCGCGTTGGTGGTGCAGCGGTCGCCGGTGACGCAGATGCCGAGCGCGTCGGCGTCGTTGATGGCGAACTTGACGCAGGAGGAGCCGGCGCCGCAGTCGCCGTCGACGTCGCACACCGCCAGGCAGCGCTGTTCGCCGTCGTCGTAGCCGCACAGGTTGGTGACGCAGCCCTCGCTCGGCTCGATGACGTCACGCGTGAGCACGGTGTCGCCGCAGCGCTCGCCGATCTGCACGTCGCCCGGGTCGGGCGCGCGGCAGGCCGTGATGGTCTCGCCGGTCGCGTTCTGCGCGACGCCGCAGTGCTCACCGCTGGTGCAGTCGCTGTCGGCGTTGCACACGGTGCCGCTGCCGGCATACGGCATACAGAAGCCATACAAGTCGGTGACGGCGGGGTCGGCGCTGAAGTCGAAGAACTGGCAGCGGCTGCCCGTCGCGCAGTCGTCGTCGATGGCACAGGCGCCGGCACAGCTCCCCTCGAAGCAGAAGAAGGAGGCGCAGGCGTCGGCGACGTTCTCGATGCGGCAGGTGCGGTTGCCGGCGCCGTCGTCGATGCAGGCGGTGCCGTTCTGGCAGTGGGCGTCGGTGGTGCAGGCGCGCGCGGCCTGCTGCTCGGCGAAGGCTGCGTCGTCGCAGGTCTCGCCGGCGCGCTTGCCCACCTCGGCCGTCGGACCGCAGAACCACGAGAGGCCCGCGCCGCCGAGCACGGCGCAGCTCTCGTCGGCGGCGCAGTCGCCGTCGAGGGCGCAGGCGGTGCCGCGCGCCTTCAGGCAGCCGGCCGCCGTGTCGGGGCCGGTGAGCTCGAGCACGCAGATGCCGCCGCCGATGGCGTCGCAGTCGTCGTTTGTCTCGCAGCTCGGGAAGCAGAAGCCGCCGAGCTGGGTCTGCGCGCAGGTGCCCGCCACCCCGGCGCCGAAGACGTCCGCGCAGCCGGCGTCGTCGGAGCACTCCTGGGTGCAGAAGTCGGTGATGAGCGGGCTCGTCGTGAAGAAGCCGGTGCACAGACCGCTCTCGCAGTCGGCGGACGCGCTGCACGCGGCGCCGTCGGCCGCACCCTCACCCTCACCTTCACCTTCACCCTCGCCTTCACCTTCACCTTCGCCCTCACCCTCGCCCTCGCCCTCACCGGGGCAGGCGGGCGTGAGCGACACGAGGGTCAGGGCGACCACGGGGAGCAGCAGGGACCGGCGCGACATGGAGACCTCCACGCCCGGCCGATAGATCGAACGGTCGAGGGCGACAAGCGCCCGCGCTACAGCTCGAACATCAACAGCCGCAGCACCTGCTCGAGCGTCGCGTTCACGCCCGGCTCCTGGTGGAACGACGTGTAGATGACGTTGCCTGCTCCCACCGTGAAACCGGCGGTGTGCGGCACGTTCGACAGGCTGCCGCCCGTCCAGAGCGGCGCGTCGCCGCGGATATAGACGCGCACGCCCGACGACGCGCTCTGCATCACCGCGAAGCCGTAGGGATACGCGATCGAGACGTTGGTGGTGCCGAGCGCGCCTGCCAGCGCGGCGTCGCTCACCACCGCCGGCAGTGCGTCGGCGATCTCGCCTTGCACGGCGTCTTGCAGCACGGTGTCGTCGCCGAGGAAGTCGATGAAGCTCGGGAACGCGGCCTCGATCAGGTCGTACGTCAAGTCGCTGGTGTAGACGCTGCCGCCGTCGGTGACGAACTGCCGGAGGTTGGCCAGCGCGCTCGGCGACTCGATGGCCTCGATGGTGTCGGCGCCGCAGTTGATGAACACGATGTCGTAGCTCGCGAGCGTCGCCGGGTTCTCGAGCAGCGTGGTCACCCACGACGTGCCCGAGGAGAAGCCCTCGAACGTGGTGATGTCGCCCGCAGGCACGCCGACGTCGAGCAGCACGGTGCCGACGTCGTCCCACTCGCCGGTGACCACGGCGATGCGCACGCCGCCCAAGTCTACCTCGCAGTCCTGGGCCGGGATGGACAGCGTGCCGTTCACCGGCACCACCACGTCGATGGTCGCCGAGAAGCTGCCCTTCTCGACGTGCAGCACCTGCGCGCCTGCGGGTGCGTTCTGCAGCACGAAGTGACCGTTCGCGTCGGTGGTGGTCTGGGCGCGCGTGCCGTCGCCGCGCACGATGTACACGGTGGCTTGCGCCAGCGAGGTCTCGCCGTCGGGCGCGCACAGCGTGCCCTCGATACGGCCGGTCTCGCCGTCGTCGCCGCCACCTTCACAAGAGAGCGCGCCCGGACTGGCGGCGACGACGACGTCCTCACCAGCGAGCACGGTGGCCGCCAGCGTCTCCGAGACGTCCGGCGCGCGCACCACGCGCACCGACGCCGGGCCGGGCGCGAGCGCGTTCAAAAAGAACGCGCCGTCCGTGTCGGTGACGTCGGTGCGCTCGTCGCCCGCGGCGTCCGTCGCCGAGACGGCGGCGCCGACCAACGGGCCGCCTGCGGCGTCACAGAAGGAACCCGAGAGCGTGCCGGCGTTGGCGTTGGTGGGGAAGCAGTCGCTGCCGAGGTCGAGCTCCGTGATCGCGTTTGCCGCCACGTCGACGAGGAAGCTGCGCTGAAAGCCCGCCGCCTGCACCGTGAGCAGTTGCTGGCCGGCCGGTACGTTGGCGAGCGAGAAGTGACCGTCGGCGTCCGTGGTGGTGCTGGCGAGCTGCCCGTTCGCCAACTGCAGCACGATGAGAGCGTCGGTCACGAGCGCGCCCGTGTGCCGATTGCAGATGGTGCCTTCGATGCCGCCCGCGCCGGCGTGGCCGGGCAGCTCGCGGCACGCTGGATCCGTGATCACGGTGGTCTGCTGCGGCACCACTTCAACGGCGAGCTCACGCACGTCGTCGTCAGCGACGGTCGCGCTGATGACGGCATCACCGGGAGGGAGGCCGGTCGCGACGAAGGACCCGCGCGCGTCGGTGACGACGTCACGGCGGCTGCCGTCGCCGAGCGTCATCGCGACCGGGAGGTCTGGGACGCCGGCGCCCGTTTCGGCGTCGCAGAGCTGCCCGCTGACGGCGCCGCGCACGGCGCTCAAGGTCTCACCGCATTCGCAGGCGGCCACCGGTGACAGCAGCAGCGCCACCGCAGCGGCGAGCCTCCGCGCACCAGGGATGACGCTTCGCATGGCGCCGCGCATGAATCACCTCCCACTCACCTACAGGTGGGTTGTCGGCGACAGATCAAGGTGTGGCGCGGATCACTGCCGGCGCTCGGCACATCGCCCGATGTGCGCGGACACCGCCGCATCAGTTACCGGGAAGCACGGCGGCCGCTGCGGCAGCGTCGAGGAGCGCGGCCGGCACGTCGGGTGCGGCCTCGATCTCGACGATCAGGTGCGGGCCCGGCGCGCTGAGCGCGCCGGGCTTGGCGTACCACCGAGTGGACAGCGCGGCCTTGCCGGTGTCATCGACCAGCTCGAAGGTTGCCTCCGGCGCGAGCGGCGACTTCGGATCGCCGGGCGGCATCGAGAACTGCGTCATGATCTGCGGCAGCATCGCCATCGACTGGATCCTGATGGTGAAGCCGCCGGCCGCGGGCACGTCGCGCTCCACCAGCTCGCGCGGCCGGTTCGGGCGGCGATCGATGCGCCACACGGTGACGTCGAGCGTCGCGCGGCGCACACCGCCGACCGTGATCTTGTGGTCCGTGACGACGGCGTTGATGCCGCGCTTGCGCAACAACTGCGTGACACGATCGATCGCGGGCGCGACGGCGCTCGCAGGCGGAGGGTTCATCGCTTGGGCCTGTGGTTGCGGCGCTTGCGCGAGCAGGTGGAGGACGAGCAACAGCACCCCACGATGCTAGCGGGTGCAGCGACCGCGACCACGCAGCGTGACGAAATTCCGTGGCGGGCCCTGGGAAAACGGCGTTCGGGCGCTACCCTTGCAGGCACGCCGAGTGCTTTGCCCAAGCCAGGAGCTTCCCATGTCACGCCCCCAGCTCGTCGCCGTGCCGCTCGCCCTGGTCGTCTACTCGCTCATCGCCGCCGGCTGTCCGCCGCCCCCTGCCGAGGGGGAGGGCGAAGGCGAGGGCGAAGGGGAGGGCGAAGGGGAGGGCGAGGGCGAAGGGGAGGGCGAGGGTGAGGGTGAAGGCGAGGGCGAACCACCGCCACCGCCGCCTCCGCCCGAGTGCCCCGCCGACGACCCGCCGGTGGGGCCCGGCGACACCTCGCTGGTCGGCACCCGCTTCGAGAACCTGGTGATCCGCTGGGACACCGACCTCGAGCTGTGCAACGCGTGGCGCGAAGGCGCCGACCGCGCGAGCGAGCAGGCGGCCAAGACGCGCGTGCGCATCCCGGCGCAGCAGCGCCCGGGTTTCGGCCAGCAACAGCTCGCCGAGGCCGCGCTCGAGGGCGTCTTCCTCGAGCGCAGCCCGTTCGGCGGCGATCGGCTGCTGACCAGCGTGTGCAGCGGCGACGCGATCGTCGACGCCTGGGCCATCGAGAGCTACCCCTCGATGGACGTGCTGCGCGCCACCGTGCGCTTCCCGCTCGGCTCGGCCGGCGCCATCCTCGAGCAGATCTCGATCTCGCGCGACGCCACCGGCAACAACCCCGAGATCGTCTACGGCGAGAGCTGGGAGGTGTCCTTCGGCTTCGAGGACGCGAGCGCGTCGGTGTCGGCCTATCTCGAGCTCTGTGAGCCGCCGTCGTCCGGCTACCTCACGCTCTACGGCGCCCTCGAGCTGATCACGGGTGATGCGGGCAGCAAGACCGCCGTGGTGCTGCGCCACATCGACACCGCCGACTCGATGGCCGGCAGCTACCCGGTCTACTGGCGCAGCACGGTGGTGGCGCAGAGCGACCGCCCCTGGGTGTTCTCGCGCGCCACCGGCTTCTGGCCGCACACCTACGCCGCGCAGCACCACAATTGGTTCGAGGAGAGCGTCATCGACTTCGATCGCGACGCCTCCGCGTGGGCGCTGTTCTTCTCACCGCAGGCGACGCCGCAAGGCACCGCGGTGCGCCAGGTGCGCTTCGCCGGCATCAACGGCTACAACCCGCCCGCCTCCTTCGACATCGTCGAGCGCGCGCTCGACACCGGCGCCGAGACGACGTCGACGTACGCGGCCAGCAGCGTGCTGCGCGTCGACTCGACCTCGCTCGGGCGTGGCTTCGCCATGGACTGCCCGACCGGCGAGGTGCAGGCGATCGGCGTGCTCGGTTGGGATCAGGCGGTGCTGCAGCTCGGCGTCTGCCCGCGCGGCCCGGCGCCCGGCTTCGAAGTGCAGAAGGTGTGGCCGGTGCTGTGGTTCGACGACGTGACGGCGCTCGGCCAGCCCATCGACGCGCTCACCGAGACGACGGTGGACGGCCACGTCGGTTGGCGCTTCACCCTCGGCGGCGACACCGTCACGGTCTCCGAATTCGGCGGCCCGACCTCGCTTCGTCTGGACGTCGATGACGGCGGCGGGCCGCACACCACCTCGATGCTGGCGACGCCGGCGCGCCTCGACGGCATCTCGCCGCAACCCGACGAGACCGCGCGCTTCGCGACGGCGGATCAGAGCGCGCGCGTCTGGCTGACCAGGCGCTGGGGCGGTCAAGGGGTTGGCGAGAGCGCGCTGTACGCTCCCATCGCGCTCACCGTCGAGCTGGCGGATCGCGTGGTGTTCGTCGATGGCCTCGACGAGCTGGCCTACACCAACACGCACCACAACTGGAACGACGCGCTGGTGGCGACCCGCGGAGACGTGGTGGCGACGTGGTCAGTGCGTGTCAACATCGACGACCCGGACCTGCCGTTCCTCATCTACGAGGTGAGCGTCACGCAGGGCGGGCAGGTGGTGCTGCCGACGACCATGGTCGATCCGGTGGAGTAGCTGCGAGCGCTCGGCGCGCCAGCCTGCCAATGACGCGCGCAGGTGCTCACGGGCGGGCGAGCGTGATCGCCAGCGCCGGCGCGAACGCGCCGTCGGGGTCGCCGAAGTCGAACTGGCGCACCTCGAGGGTCGCGCCGGAGTGGGGTGCCAGAAGGAACGACGCGTCGCCGCCAGTCGGCCACGCCGGGTTGTCGATCGCCAGCTGCACGAGCGCGGCGATGTCGGGTGAGCTGACGAAATCCCCGTCAGCCTCAGGCGGGTCGCCCAACAGGTCGAGCGCGATCCAATCGACTGCGCCGGCGACCGACGCCGCCCGGGGCCCGATCTCGTCGACGCCGCCCAGGTTGGTGAGGGCCGCGGGCGTGGGGTCGTCCTCGAGCTCGATGCTCAGGTCGGCGTTGTCCTCGCCTCGGCTGTCGATGCGGACGACGAGGTGTGCCTCGAGGATGACGTCTCCCGGCCTCAGCGCGGCGAGCCGGAAGCGCAGGGCGCCGATGTGATTAACGCTGCCGAGGGACATCCAATCGAAGAGCGCGAGCGTCTGGTTGCCGTTGTAGGGGTCGCGGAAGCCGTCATCGAGCGGGTCGGCGATCGGCACGAGCACGTTGACGATGACCGGGTCACCCTCGCCCTCACCTTCACCCTCGCCTT
Source organism: Deltaproteobacteria bacterium (assembly GCA_016177705.1). GTDB lineage: Bacteria > Myxococcota > UBA727 > UBA727 > VGSZ01 > JACOUT01. The sequence continues at coordinate 62,662 of JACOUT010000002.1, read as the reverse complement.
CGCCCTCACCTTCACCCTCGCCCTCACCCTCGCCCTCACCCTCGCCTTCGCCCTCACCCTCGCCTTCGCCCTCACCCTCACCTTCGCCCTCACCCTCACCCTCACCCTCACCCTCACCCTCGCCTTCACCCTCACCGCCCGCGCCGCCGTCGAGGGCGACGCCGGCGTCATCGGGCGCGCAGCGCCCGGCGCTGCATGACAGCCCGGTGGCGCAGTCCGTATCGGCGTTGCACGGCGCGCCGACGACGAAGCGCCCCGGTGGACAGGCTGCGAGGACGAGGACGGCAGACGCGGCCGCGAGGCGCACCTCACGACGGTAGCACGGCCGATCGACCGGCTCGCCGACGAGGGGGGCGGCACCTCGAGGTCGCGCCACCCACGGGGCTGCCCCCTTTTTCGACCGGGCGCAGCGCGCGAGACGTGCGGCCATGCCCGTGCTCTTGGCCCTGCTGCTCGCCGTCGTCACGCTGTTGGGCTGTCCAGCCCCCGAGCTGCTGCCGCCCACGCCGCTCGTCGATCTGGTCGATCCCACCATCGGCACCGGGGGCTTCGCGTTCCGCTACGGCGCCACCTTCCTCGGCGCCGCAGTGCCGCACGGCTTGATGAAGGTCGGCCCCGACACCACCGGGCCCTACGGCGAGCTCCGCTTCCTGCACACCTCCGGCAGCTACGCCGACGATCCCACGGTGCTCTGCTTCTCCCACTTCCACCTGCACGGCACCGGCGTGCCCGAGGGCGGCGTGGTCGCGCTCATGCCGACGACCCGGTTCGACGCCGGCGAACGCAGCGTCGCCGGCTACGCCGCCACGCGCATCGACGAGGTGGCGAAGGCCGGGCGCTACGCGGTGCGCCTGCTCGAGCCCGACATCCACGTCGCCCTCGCCGCCACCTACCACGCGGCGCTGCACACGCTGACGTTCCCCGACAGCACCAGCGACGCCACGGTGGTGCTCGATCTGAGCCGCACCCTCACCGGCGGCAGCGTCGACGACGCGTCGCTGGGCATCGACGGCGCGCGCGTGCAGGGCCGGCTGCACACGTCGGGCAGCCTGTCGCCGCCCGGGGGCTACCAGGTGTTCTTCGTCATCGAGACCGACGCGCCGTTCTCCGCCCTTACCTGGAGCGAGGGCAGCGAGGCCACACCCTCGGCGATCGCGAGCGGCACGGGCGTGGGCGCCGCGCTCTCCTTCGGCGCGCGCGATCACGACGCACCCGTGCACCTGCGGGTCGCCCTGTCGCTCGTCGACGCCGAGGGCGCTCAGCTCAACCTCGACAACGAGCTCCCCGTCGCCGACCAAGGCGCGATCGACGAGCAGGCACGCGCCGCGTGGGCGACGCTCCTCGATCGCGTGCGCGTCACGGGTGGCACACCGGGCCGCGAGCGGGTCGAGGCGGTGATGCTCGCGTCGGCGCTCTACCGCTCGTTCCTGATGCCCACGGTCGAGAGCGACGTCGACGGGCGCTGGCGCGGGCCCGACGGCGCGATCCGCACGGCTGCCGGCTTTCGCATGATGACGGACATGTCGCTGTGGGACACCTATCGCACGGTGCACCCGCTCTACGCGCTGCTCGCGCCCGAGAGCGCGCGCGACGCGGCGCTGTCGATCGTCGCGTTCACCGAGGCGGCGGGCTTCGCGCCCCTGTGGACCATGGCCACCGGCGACGCCGCGGTGATGATCGGCAGCCCGTCCGAGATCGTGCTCGCCGACGCGTTGGCGCGCCGCGCTATCACCGTCGACGACGTCGCGCCGGCCTGGCCCATATTGCGCGGCAACGCGCTCGATCCTGCCGAGCCGCCGCACGGCCGCGGCGGTCGGGCCAACGTGCTCGCGTACGAGGAGCGTGGCGGCTACGTCCCGTCGCCGCTGCGCGGCCCGGTGAGCGGCACCCTCGAGTACAACCAGGCCGACCTCGCGCTCGCGCGCCTCGCCGACGCCATGGGGGCCGCCGCCGACGCCGACCACCTGCGCGCGCGCGCACAAGGCTGGCGCCAGCTCTTCGACCCGTCGACCGGCTTCCTGCGCGGCAAAGACGGCAACGGCGACGTCGTCATCGCCGACCAGGAGTTCGCGCCCGAGCAGTTCTCCGACGACTACGTGGAGGCGGACGCCTGGCAGTCGAACTTCCCCTACGACGACGTGCCCGGCATCGTCGCCGCGTTCGGCTCCGCCGACGCGGCGCTCGAGCGCATCACGGAGCTGCTCGATCACACGGTCGAGCACTGGCAGGGGCTCGACCAAGCCTCGGAGACCTTCGGCATGCAGCCGCCGCCCTTTCACTGGCAGGGCAACGAGGTCGACCTCCACGTGCCCTTCCTCGCCTTCGACCTCGGCGACAGGCAGCTCGGCGCTCGCTTCGTTCGCTGGGCGATGACCGAGGAGTACGGCCCGGGGCCCACCGGCATCCCGGGCAACGACGACGGCGGCGCCCTGTCGTCGTGGTGGGCGCTCGCGTCCTTCGGGCTGAACCCGGTGCCGGGCGGCGATCAGTGGATCCTGGGCGCGCCGCTCTTCGATCGAGTGGAGCTCGACCTGGGGTCGCGCACGCTGACCATCACGGCCACGGGAGACGTCGCCGGCGCCCCCGCCACCTTCACGCTCGACGGCGCGTCGATCGACGGGCCGCGCCTCAGCCACGTCGAGCTGGCGGGGGCCTCCTCGCTCGACGTCGCGCGCGAGTGAGCGCGTCCTTCGTGTGGTCGCCCTTCAACGGAGGGTCCGCTGGTGCTGCGCAAGTTCCTCGCCGCGTCCTTCTTCCTGCTCGCGGCCTGTCCGTCGCCGCGTCCACCGCCGGCGCCCGACGCCCCTGCCGCCCCGGCCGGGCCGCACGAGCTTCACCTCGCCACGCTGACCTGCACCATGGACCTGCCGCCCGGCTGGAAGATGAACGGCGGCGTCATGCCCGACCACGTCATCGAGGCCTTCAGCGACGACATGACGGCGCAGCTCATGGTCGAGCAGGCCCGCGAGCCCACCGTGAGCGCTGCCGTCGACGTAGCCAAGCGGCGCACCGCGGCGTCGTGGAGCGGGCAGCCGGGCTTCGCCCTGGTGCGTGAAGACGCGCTCGGGTCCGGCCGGCTGCTCGTGTACTCGTGGGCGCCGGATCACCACGGCAGCCCGCCAAACCGCCACCTCAGGGCGGTCTTCCTCGTCGGGGGCGAGGTGCTCGCTGCCGTCGCGACGCTGCCGCCTGCGATCGCGCTCGAGCCGCTGACGGCCTCCTTGTCGACGGTCCGTTGTCAGCCGAAGGGCGCTCCCTGACCCGAGGGCGGTCGGCGATGGATCGCTTCGTGCTCACGGTCACTCGATCGAGTGGGCGACCTGTGGCGGCGCCGCCGCCGCGGTCGCGTCACCCTCGCGCGTGAGCCCCTTGGCCGCGAACAGCGCCTCGACCTGCGCCGGCTCCGCCGCCTGGTACGCTCCGCGCGTGAATGCGTGGCGCATGGCCTCGAGGTGGCCGATGTGCAGGTGGTCGTAGAGCGTGGCGGGCTCGACGCTCACCGGCTTGCCGGTGAGCGCGGCCAGCGCGGCACGATGCCCGTCAACGCGATCGCCGAGGGCGCCCGCCTGAAAGCGCACCAGCCAGCCCGGCGGCGGATCGAGCGGCGCGTCCTTGGGCAGCTCGACGGTGCGCAGCCGGGTGACCGACCCGCCCTCGACGAGCGAGGACAGCGCAACCGTGGTGCGCTCGCCGCCCACCGCCTTGAACCAGACGGCCTCGGCGAGCGTGGTGCCGGCGTGGTCGAGGTAGACGTGCGTGCTGTTCTCGCCGGTGAACTCGGGCAGCGTGAAGGCGGCGAGCTTGGTGAAGCCGAGCCGCTCGATCTCGCGCCCCACCTGCGGCTCGCCGGCGATGGGCTCGATCAGCGTCACCTCGAGCGGCGCCAGCTCATTACTCGACAGCTCGGTCACGCGCGACAGCGCCCAACCGAGCGCGCCCATCCACGGCCCAACGGCACGCGAGATCTCGCGGTAGCGCAGGCCGCGCATGCGCAAGCGCAGCCAGGTGGTGCAGCGGGTGACGCGCGGCGCGCTCACCTCGTCAGCCGAGCGCGGGCTTGACCGTGTCCTCGAACTTGGCCTGCTCGATGACGCGCTCGAGCATGCGCGCGGTGGAGAGCTGGAAGCGCAGCTCGTCCAGGCGCCGGCCCTTCTTGTAGACGTTCTTGACGTTCTTGACCGTGGAGCCGAGCTCGCTCGCGATCTTCTCGATGTGCGCCTCGATGTCGGCGTCGGTGATCTCGATCTTCTCGCGCTTGACCAGCTCCTCGAGGATCAAGCTCATGCGCACCTGCTTGATGGCCGCGGGCCGAGCGTCTTCCTTGAGCTGCACGCCGCGCGCCTGCCAGAGCATCTCGGCCTGCTGCTGCGGCAGGCGGTTGAGCTTCTCCGCGGCGATCTGCTCGGCGGCGCGCTCGACCAGCGCCTGCGGCAGATCGAAGGGGTTCTTCTCGATGAGCGCGTCGATCACCACGCTGCGCGTCTCGGTCTCGGTGCGCGACTTGGCCATCTCGCCCATGTCGGTGCGGATCTTGGTGCGCAACTGCTCGAGCGACTCGACGTCGTCCGACAGGTCTTTGGCGAACTCGTCGTCGAGTACCGGCAGCGTCTTGTGCTTGAGGCCGAGCAGCTTGAAGGTCAGCTTGGCGGCCTTGCCGCGCAGCGCCTCCACCCGATAGTCGTCGGGCACCTTGACGTCGACGGTGAAGTTGTCGTCGACCTTCTTGCCCACCAGCGCCTGATCCGCCTCCTTGAAGGGGAAGGTGCCGGCGCCCACCTCGACGACGTAGGAGAGGCCGCTCAGGCCCTTGGCGTGCTCGCCTTCCACCTCGCCGGACCAGTTGGTCTCGAGCAGGTCGCCTTGCTGCACGGTGTCCCGTCCCTCGACCGCCACCACCTTGGCGTGGCGTTCGCGCAGCGAGTCGAGCTCCTGCTGCACGTCGGCGTCGGTGACCTCGTAGCGGGTGCGCTTCAGCTCGAGGCCCGCGAACTGCTTGATGTCGACGACAGGCTTGACCTCGACCTTGGCCGAGTACGAGAAGTCCATGCCGGGGATCAGCTCGCCCGCGGTCTTGATCTGCGGGTTGGCGACCGGCTCGATGGAGTGGCTCTTGACCGCTTCGCGGAAGCTCGCGCCCACCACGTGCTCGAGCACGCGCTGCTCAGTGTCGGCCTTGTAGTACTGCTCGAGCACGTAGCGCGGCACCTTGCCCTGGCGGAAGCCCTTGAGCCGGACCTTCTCCCCCAGCTCGCGGTACGCGCGGTCCAGCTCCTTGGCGATCTCGGTGCCGGGGACCACCACGGACAGCTCGCGCTCGACCGGGGAAAGCTGCTTCATCTCACTGCGGATCTGCAGAGCCATGGCGGTCCTCGACGAAGAAGAAAACACCGGCATTCCAGGCCGGTGCGCGGCGGTCAACGCCCGGTACCAGCGCTGGGACGGGCACGGGCACGGGCACGTTTGGGGGGGAGTGCAAGCGGGGGGAATCGAACCCCCACGGGTTGCCCCACGGGAATCTAAATCCCGCGCGTCTGCCAGTTCCGCCACGCTTGCGATCGCGCACGGTGTAGCACGCGGCGGCGCACCCGACAGCACCCGGTAACGGTTTGGTAAAGCGCGCAGCGGTAACGTGTTGGTAAACGGGCCGATCTCGAGCGCGCTCACGTCGTGCGCTCGTTAGCTTTGCAACCATGACCCACGTCGGCCGCGGCGCGTCTCCCGCCGGTGCTGTTGACACCGTTCGAGCTTCGGTGAGAGCGTTCCGCGCTGGCGTGAACCACCTGCCTGCCTGGTTGCCATGCGACGTCGACGGTCGACGCCACACGGTGACCGAGCAGCGAGAATGACCGCGTGACCCAAGGAGCCCAGATGAAGATCCAGAGCCTGCTGATCGCCGCGTCCCTCGCGCTCGTGCCCGCGACGGTCGCCTTTGCCGACGACGCCAAGAAGGAAGCCCTCAAGAAGGCCAAGGAAGAGGCCAAGAAGAAGGCCATCGAGGACGCTAAGGAGAAGGCCGCGGCCAAGGTCGAGGCCAAGGTCGAGAAGGCCGAAAAGAAGGTCGAGGCCAAGAAGGCCGAGGTCAAGGCTGACGCCGACGCCGCCGCCAAGGCTGCCGAGGAAGAGAAGGCCACGCACGCGAAGAACCTCGGCGCCATCGAGCGTCTCGAGCAGATCGCGACCGCGACCAACAACGCCGAGCTGACCGCCGTGGTCACCCGTCTCAAGGACAAGGAAGGCAAGCGCGCTGGCCTGGCCGCGCCGCCCGCCGCCCCGGAGCCGCCCGCGAAGAAGTGATCATTGATCACGTTCGGGAGCGGGCATGCCGCCCGCTCCCCCCTCCCAACTACGCTGAACGCTGAAAGAGGAAGCCATGAAGAAGATCGTTGTTCGCGTCCTGCTCGCCGCGTTGGTCGCGGCGCCCGTGACCGCCGCCCTTACCGCCTGCCCCGAGGAGAAGAAGGAAGAGCCGCCGCCGCCGCCGCCGCCGCCGCCGCCGCCGAAGCCGGTCATTCCGGAGTACGCGCCCGTCGGTGACGACGCCGAGCTGAAGAAGCAGGGTGCCGCCGGCATCGACGACACCAACGCCAAGGACAAGGCCGCCGAGCTCGAGAAGAACCTCGACGCTGCCATCACCGCCGCCGAGGCCGCCAAGGCCGCGCCCGCCCCGGCGAAGAAGTGATCGACCGCTCCATCGGAGCATGACGAAGGCGCCCTCCGGGGCGCCTTCGCTTTTTGCGTGATCCGCGCCGCGGCGCCAAGTCGCTATCATCGACGCCGTGACCTCGGTGACCGCGACCGACCAGGCCAGGAGCGCGCGCGAGCGCCGCGTGTCGCTGTCGCGCCGCTTTCGCGACGGCGCCTTCCACAACACCGACCGCACCCGATCACCGAGCGTGAAGAACGGCCTGTCGGTGATGGGCGAGTTCCTGTTCAAACGTGAGGGGCGCTCCCCCTCCTCGCCGCTGCCGTTGTTCGGCGCCACCGCGGCGACGTTGCGGCAGGCGCCGAGCGCGCTGCGCGTCACCTGGCTCGGCCACTCGACCGTGCTCATCGAGATCGACGGGGTGCGCCTCTTGACCGACCCGGTGTGGGGCGAGCGCGCGAGCCCCTTCACGCTGGTCGGGCCCAAGCGCTTCCACCCGCCGCCGCTGCCGCTGGCCGAGCTGCCGCCGGTCGACGCCGTGCTGCTGACCCACGACCACTACGACCACCTGTGCGCCTCGACGGTGCGCGCGCTCGCCGCCGGCGCGGTGCCGGGCTTCAGCGGACGCTTCATCACCGCGCTCGGCGTCGGCGCCCACTTGGAGCGCCTCGGCGTGCCGGCACCGCTCATCGAGGAGCTCGACTGGGGCGAGGGCACCAAGGTCGGCGACGTCGACGTGGTGGCGGTGCCGGCGCAGCACTTCTCGGGGCGCGGTCCGCTCGATCGCAACCGCACCTTGTGGGCCGGCTTCGCCGTGCTCGGGCCGCGCCACCGCGTGTTCACCTCGGGCGACACCGGCCCCACCGACGAGCACGTCGACATCGGGGCGTCCTTTGGCCCCTTCGACGTCGTGCTGTTCGAGATCGGCGCCTACCACCCGGCCTGGGGCGACATCCACCTCGGCCCCGACGCGGCGTATCAAGCGTTCGTGCGCGCCAACGCGCGCGCGCTCTTGCCGGTGCACTGGGGCACCTTCGATCTGGCGCTGCACGAGTGGCAGGAGCCCGCCGAGACCCTGTTCACGCGCGCCCAGGGCGACGGCGCCGAGCTGTGGACGCCGTTGCTCGGCGAGCCCATCGACGTCGCAGCCGGTACATCTCGGCCCACCCGACCCTGGTGGCGCGACGTGCTCCGGCGCTGACCTCGCAGGTCAGCGGCCGGCCGCCGGGTGCTTCGGCCGCGACGGCCGCGGTCGAGGTGCCAACGCCAACTGCTGCGAGCGCTCACGCGCCGCTGCCGCCAGCTCGCGCTCGCGCGCGCTGGGCGCACGCGGCTTGCTGAAGCCGAACGCCGCGCCTGCCTGCGCCGGCAGATCGACCGCGACCGCGCCGGTGAGCAACAGCGTCTCCTCGTTGCCGTCGCCCGCCATGAAGTAGGCCCAGCCGACTGGCCCCTCGTCGAGGTCGGCGGTGAAGCGCGCCCAAGCGACGCCGCCGAGCACCTGGCGCGAGCTCTCGTCGATGGTGAGCGAGACCGCGCGCTCCTCGCCGTCGGCGAACAGCCCCACCAGTGAGACGTCAACGCCGCTGAAGTCGTCGCCGCCACCCTCCTCGCGGCCGAGCCAGGTCTCGAGGTGCAAGGGCGTGCGGGCCGTCTTGAGCTGCCCGAGGGCGGTGACGCCGCCGTTATTCTCGGGGCCCGGCAGCACCAGCACCGGCGTGCCGGTCGGGCTCGACTGGTCGACGCGGCGGTAGCTGGTGGGCCAGGAGTAGCCCGAGCCGAACGCGAACCACCCGGTGCCGCTGAAGGTGATCAGCGGATCCTGGAAGCGGTTCTCGACCGGCATGGCGCCAAAAAGCGCGCGCCTGGTGAGCGTGCGCGCGGGCGGCTTCGGCTCGACGACGGGCAGCTTGCCGACGTCGGGGTCGCGGCCCCTGCATGCACAAACGACGATCAGCAGCGACAGCGAGAGGGCGAGGCGGTTCATGGCTGCACCTCCAGGAGCCACGCGCGCGCGGCCTCGAGCACGGTGTCGCGGCCGAACACCGCGTCGCTTTGGAGCTGCCGCACCACGACGTCGGGCCTGATGCCGGTCGAGGTCTCGAAGCGCTGCTCGCCGGTGAGCGGCTCGTCGACGCTGTCGACGAAGATGGTGTCCTGCACCTGCATGCTGCCGCCCATCAGCTCGCCCACGTGCGCCGCCATCGACCAGATGACGCCGAACGCGCCCCAGGTGGCGCCGTCGCCGAAGATGCGCGTGGCGCCGCCGCTGCGCTCCTTCAGCAGGCGCGTCACGTAGTCGTTGCCGCTGACGTCGTCGGCGATGAGCACCGCCAGCTTGGCGTCGGCCGCGCTCGCCACCGGCCCGCCGCCGTCGCCGATGCGGTAGCGGAAGCCGTTGCCGCACGAGTAGGCGTTGGGGTCGTTCGAGCACGCGACCACGGCCGCGCGCGGCGCGCCGTCGTCTTCTGCGCCTTCGAACGAGGGCAGGAAGTCCATGGCGTAGCTGTCACCGTCGGCGAGCAGCATGGCTGCGATCAGGTCGACGGCGTCGATGCTGCCGCCGGCGCCGCTGCGTTCGTCGAACAGCACCAACGTGGGATCGTCGCCGAGCGCGCTGGTGACGTGATCGAACCAGGCGTCGCCGCCCTCCATGTAGCGGTCAGGCACGCCGTTGATCAAGAGCGAGCGCACGCCGCCTTCGTCGGCCGAGCCGGCAAACGCGTAGTCCTTGACGTCGGGCGCCTCCACCGGGCGGCGGAAGCGGAAGTCGCAGGTGGCCGAGGCGCTATAGGCGAGCAGCGGCGCCGTGCCGCCGTCGAGCAGGCGGTCGCCGGTGAGCGCGCCGAGGTCGACCGTTATCTCCTCGACCTCGCTCGTCGCGCACGCTGCCGGGCCGGCGCAGCGCGCGAAGGTGACGATCGCGCCCGCGTCGAGCGCCGCGTTGAAGATTTGTGGCGCCGTGACGACGTCGCGACCGGCCGGATCGCCGGGGTGCGAGATCAAGCGCGACGCGGCGGCCGCCCACTCCCGCACCGGCAAGCCGTCGACGCGCACCAGCGCGTCGCCGGGGGCGAGCAGCGCGCCGAGCTCGTTGTCGCCAGCGGAGAACACCAGCGGCACCAAGCGCTCCTCGGCGTCGAGATCGGACAACAGGTCGGCCTCGCCGGCGTGCAGGCAGACGCCGCCATTGGCGTAGCTCGGGTAGGAGACCATGGGTGCGCTCGCATGCCCGTCGACGAGTAGCTGGTACGCCGCGGCGAAGGTGGGCCAGAACTCGACGGCCCGCGCGGCCTCCTTGAGCGGCGCGAGCGCGGCGGCGACCAGGCCGGCGCGCGCGCGCGGCGCGCGGCCGCCCTCGAAGTGCTCGACCTCGAAGACGCGGCGGTCGACGTAGTCGGCGCGCAGCGCGGCGTCCTCGAGCGGCGCACCCAAGCGCAGCGCCGCGTCGACGCACACGCCCAGGTGGCAGACGCCTTCGTCGCCGCAGTCGGTGCGCTCGCTCGGCAGCGCGCACGCGGTCGGCGTCACCGCAGCGGGCCCGAGATCGACGATCTCGAGGCCGTCGACGTACGTCTGCGCCTCGACGTCCCAACTGCCGCCGCCGTAGTACACGTAGTACTGCTCGTCGGTGAAGGTGATGAAGGCGGGCGCGAAGCGACCGGCCCAGGCGAAGTCGAACGGGCCGCTGGTCCACTCCTCCCAGCCGTCGTCGGTGACGTTGCCGGTCGGCTGCAGCGTGACGGAGGCGAGCCAGCTCGCGTTCGGATCGTCGTACGCGCCGGTGAACCAACTGAGCGAGGCGCCGACGCGCGTGCCGCGCGGCCGCTGCCAGAGCGTCGCGCGCACGCGCCGGTCGCGCAGGGCGTCGATGGCGGCATTGGCGTCGGGCGAGGGCAGCCCGACGCTGACGTACGAGATGTCGCCGCCAAGCCGGATCAGGCCCGTGCCCTCGATGGCGCGCTCGCCGTCGTCGAGCAGGCGGTCTTGCACTGCGGTGAGGTCGAGCACCTCGCCGTTCGAGTCGTAGGCGAACACGGAGGCGCCGTCGAGCTCTGCGCGCCCGTCGAATGGCAACGACCACGCCGCGTTCGCCATCACGACTTTCCCCGTGGCAGCGTCGAACGCCGCCGAGGCGGCCGTCGCGCCGACGAACGTGCCGAGCACGGCCAACAACCAGAGCACCGTGTCTCGCGGGCGCGGGCGGGGCATGGATCCTCCACAAGCGTGCGCACGGCGATCACCGCGCCGGGCGAACAGCATACCGATGCAACGGACGTGCCGGCGGCTCTGGGGAGTCGCCGACGGCGGGCAAGCCCGTCTCGTGCCGCGACCCGCCTGCTCCGGGAAGGGGGTAGGCTTCCTCCATGCCCGTCGACGCCGCCACCCGCCAACTGCTCGATCGCTTCGCCGACGCCACCGCCAAGGAGCACAAGGCGCGGCGCAGCATCCTGTCGCTCGAGGAGTACCTCGACGACGTGTACGCGCACCCGCGCCGCCACATGAGGAACGCCGCGCAGTACGTGATGGACGTGGTGCAGCACTTCGGCAAGAGCGAGGCGCGTCTGCCCACCGGCAAGGTGGTGCGCCACAAGCTGTTCGACGCCGCCTTCGACGACGGACGCGGCCGGGTGGTTGGCCAGGAGCGCGTGCAGCAGCAGATGGTGCGCATCCTCGAGAACTTCGTGCGCTCCGGGCGAATCGATCGGCTGATGCTGCTGCACGGTCCGAACGGATCGGCCAAGACCAGCATCATCCAGGCGCTGACGCGCGCGGCCGAGATCTACTCCAACACCGACGAGGGCGCGCTCTACCGTTTCAACTGGGTGTTCCCGACCGGCGTGGTGCAGAAGGGCAAGCTCGGCTTCGGTGGCGAGTCGAGCAAGGCCTCGGGCAGCTACGCGCACCTCGAGGCGGCCAGCGTCGAGGCGCGCCTGCCGTGCGAATTCAAGGATCACCCGCTGTTGTTGCTGCCGCGCCCGCAGCGCGCCTCGCTGTTCGACGAGATGAAGGCCGCCGATCGGCTGCCGCGCGACTGGGCCATCCCCGAGGTGCTCAAGCTCGGCGACCTGAGCGTCAAGAATCGGCGCATCTTCGACGCGCTCATGACGCACTGCCTGGGCGACGTGCGCGAGGTGCTGCGCCACGTGCAGGTGGAGCGCTTCTACCTGTCGCGCCGCTACCGCACCGGCGTGGTGGCGGTGGAGCCGCAGATGAGCGTCGACGCCTACAGCCGGCAGGTCACCGCCGACAAGAGCCTCGGCATGCTGCCGGTGGCGCTGCAGCACCTGTCGCTGTTCGAGACCGCGGGCGCGCTCAACGACGCCAACCGCGGCGTGCTCGAGTTCAATGATCTGTTGAAGCGCCCGCTCGACGCCTGGAAGTATCTCTTGGTCGCGATCGAGCAAGCGCAGGCCAGCCTCGATCACGTCAGCGTCTTCCTTGATGTGCTGATGATCGCGTCGTCCAACGAGGTTCACCTCGACGCGTTCAAGCAGCACCACGACTGGCCGAGCTTCAAGGGTCGCATGGAGCTGGTCACCGCGCCGTACCTGCTGCGCGTCGAAGACGAGCTGCAGATCTACCAGGACCAGATCCCACGCGCGCTCACCGGCGTGCACGTGGCGCCGCACGCGCTCGAGGTGGCGGCACGCTGGGCGGTGCTGACGCGCCTCGAGCCACCGAACCCCGAGGCGTACGACGACGAGCACAAGCGCCTGGTCGCGGAGCTGACGCCGGTTGAGAAGATGCGCCTGTACGACAACGGCGCCGTTCCCGAGCGGCTGACGCAGAAGGAGCGCAAGGAGCTGCGCCAAGTGGCGGTCGAGCTGTACGACGAGCACGCGTCCGGCGACGAGTACGAGGGCCGCCACGGCGCCTCGGCGCGCGAGGTGCGCGTGGTGCTGCTGAACGCGGCGCAGTCGCCCGACTTCGATCACCTTTCGCCCATCGCCGTGCTCGACGAGCTGCGCGCGCTGGTGCGCGCGCGCTCGAGCTACGAGTGGCTGCGGCGCGACGCGGTGCGCGGCTACCGCGACGCCGAGGCCTTCGTCGAGACCGTCGAGGCGCTGTACGTGCGCGATCTCGATGAAGAGATCCGCACCGCCATGGGCATCGTCAAGGCCGGCTCGCACGTCGAGCTGTTCGAGCGCTACATCAAGCACGTCTCGGCGTGGACCAGGCGCGAGAAGCTGTCCGACCCGGTCACCGGCAAGCTGGTCGACGCCGACGCCGACCTGATGAAGCGCGTCGACGACGTGCTGCTCGCGTCCAACGAGAGCCCAGAGGACTTCCGGCGCAGCGTCATCGCGCAGATCGGCGCCTACAAGCTCGAGCACCCGGACGAGCAGGTCGACTACGAGTTGCTGTTCGGCGGCTACATGAAGCGCTTGAACGAGGACTTCTACAACCAGCGCCGCCGGCTGGTGGAGCGCCTCGAGCAGGCCTACCTCAAGACGCTCGACGGCGATGACAAAGACCTCGACGCGAAGGACCGGGAGCAAGTGGCTTCGTTCAGAAAGAGCCTGGCGGCGCTTGGCTACAACGACGCCTCGGCGCGCGCGGCCGTGGCGTTCTTGATGGCGCGGCGCGAGTAAGCGGCGCCACGCGACGGGAGGGCGGCATGCAGGTCCACCTCGTCGACGGCACCTACGAGCTGTTCCGCTGCTTCTACGGCGCGCCCCCGCGCAAGGGCGCCGACGGAGCCGAGGTGGGCGCCGTCACCGTGCTGTGTGGCACGCTGCTGTCGCTGCTGCGTGAGCCCGCCACGACCCACGTCGCCGTCGCGTTCGACACCGTCATCGAGTCGTTCAGGAACCGGTTGTTCGCCGGCTACAAGACCGGCGAGGGCATCGACCCTGCGTTGTGGACCCAGTTCCCGCTCGCCGAGGAGGCCACGCGCGCGCTCGGGCTGGTCACCTGGTCGATGGTCGAGTTCGAGGCGGACGACGCACTCGCCACTGGCGCCCGCATGTTCGCGAGCGACGATGGTGTCGAGCGCGTGCTGCTCTGTTCGCCCGACAAGGATTTGTGCCAGTGCGTGCAGGATCAGCCGGTGCCGGTGGTGCTGCTCGATCGCAAGCAGGGCAAGACGCTCGACGTCGCCGGTGTTCGTGCGCGGCTCGGTGTGGCGCCCGCGCAGGTGCCCGACCTGCTCGCGCTCGTTGGCGACGAGGCCGACGGCATCCCTGGTTTGGCGGGATTCGGCATGAAGACGGCGGCGGCGCTCTTGCAGCGCTTCGGTTCGCTCGACGCCATCCCCGACGAGGCTGCTCGCTGGGACGGCGTCCGCGGCGCCGCGCGGCTCGCCGCCATGCTGCGCGAGGGCCGCGAGGACGCGCGCCTCTACCGCACGCTGGCGACGCTGCGCACCGACGTGCCGCTCGACGAGGAACTCGACGCGGTGCGCTGGCGCGGGCCCGATCCTGCGCGCCTCGAGCGCCTCGCGTCGACGCTGCGGGATCGCGGCCTGGTCGAGCGCGTTGCCAAGCTCACCGCCGCTCGAGGGTGAGGCCGCGGGCTACTTGGTGCCGACGTACGAGGTCGGCACCAGCGGGTCCGCGCCGAGCACCAGCTCGGGCTCGGGGTGATCGTGGCTGGTCAGGTAGGCGCGCACCAGCCTTCCGTCCTTGCGCTCGACCGCGATGAGCGCCTCGCCCATGCCGCCGCGCACGCGCAGCACGATCTGCTTGGCGTCGAGGGAGGGTCCGGGTGCGACGCCGCACTTCCTGACCTCGCCGACCCGCCGGATGATGTTGGTGTTGACGGTGAAGTGATCACAAAGGTCGCCTTCGAAGTCGCGCGCCGCCACGTAGGCGGCGCCGCCGAAGACGAACACCATCGCCAGCATCATGATGCCCTTGAGCCCGCCGCCGTCGTGTCCCCGTGCCATCAGCCGAGGCTACCAGACCCGGGCCCGAAGGCCTTCCCGAGGTCAGTGCCGTGCACTATCCAGCACCAATGCAGCCGGCCCCTCCGTCGACGATCGCGCCGCGGCGCGTCTTTATCGAGACGTTCGGCTGTCAGATGAACGTGCTCGACAGCGAGCTGGTGCGCGATCAGTTGCTCGCGCTCGGCTACCGCCTGGTGCCGAGCGCCGCCGATGCGGATGTGGTGCTGTTCAACACCTGCGCGGTGCGCGCGACCAGCGAGCAGAAGGTGCTGTCGCGCCTCGGCGTCATGGGCAAGCGCAAGAAGGAGCGGCCCGAGCTGGTGGTCGGCATGCTCGGCTGCATGGCCGAGCGCGCCGGCGCCGACCTGCAGCGCGCGCTCAAGCACCTGGACGTCGTGGTGGGCCCGAGCGAGCTCGATCGCCTGCCCGCGCTGCTCGACGAGGTAGCGGCAGGGCAGGGGCAGGTGCGCGCGCTCTCGGGTCACGCGGTGCGCAGGAGCCGCACGCTCGACGCCGCCATGGAGCGTTTGGAGGCGCTCGATCAGGGCCGCTTGGTCGACCCCGACCAGGCGAGCGCGCAGCGCTACGTGCGCGTGACGCGCGGCTGCAACAAGATGTGCAGCTTCTGCATCGTGCCCTTCACGCGCGGGCCCGAGACGCACCGCGACCCCGACGCCATCGTCGACGAGGTGCGCCGGCTGGTGGCGGCCGGCGCCGTCGAGGTCACGCTGCTCGGCCAGACCATCAACCACTACCGCCATGGCGAGGTCGGCTTCGCGCACTTGTTGGCGCGGGTGCACGACGAGGTGCCCGAACTGCCGCGCCTACGCTTCCTCACGAGCTTTCCGCGGGACTTTGGCGACGACGCGCTCGAGGTGATGGCGACGCGCGCGCGCATCTGTCCGTTCCTGCACGTGCCGGCACAGTCGGGCAGCGATCGACTGCTCAAGAAGATGAACCGTGGCTACACCGTCGAGCAGTACCTCGAGCTGGTGCGGCGCGCCCGCAGCGCGCTGCCGCAGCTCGCCATCGTCGGCGACATGATCGTCGGCTACCCGTCGGAGACGGACGCCGATCACGAGGCCTCGCTCGAGCTGTTGCGCGACGTTCGCTACAAGACCGTCTACGTCTTCAAGTACTCGCCCCGGCCGGGCACGGTGTCGAACGCGCGCGACCCCGACGACGTGCCCGACGAGGTCAAGCGCGCCAGAAACCAGCAGATGCTGTCGTTGCAACACGCCATCTCGCTCGAGCACCACCGCGCGCTCGTCGGCACCGCGGTCGAAGTGCTGGTCGAAGGTGCCGCCAAGCTCGATCCCGGCGATCGGCAGGGGTCGGGTGAGCAGGCGCTCGTGCAGATCGCCCGCCCCGCG
This sequence comes from Deltaproteobacteria bacterium, assembly GCA_016177705.1. Classification (GTDB taxonomy): domain Bacteria; phylum Myxococcota; class UBA727; order UBA727; family VGSZ01; genus JACOUT01. The sequence continues at coordinate 46,755 of JACOUT010000002.1, read as the reverse complement.
CGCACCGACGGTGTGCGCCTGACCTCGCGGACACGCGGCGACCACATCGTGGCCTTCCACGGCGACGCCAAGCTGGTGGGCACGCTCGCGCGCGTGCGGGTGCTGCGCGCTACGCCGCTGTCGTTGTCGGGCGAGCTGATCTGAGCCTGACCTGATCAGGGCGTCGTGCCCGGCGCGGTCGCGTCGCTCGCCGATTCCCCCTCGTCGCGGTCTTCCTCGTCGTCGCCCTCGTCGGGCGCGAGCTCACCGAGGGCGGGGGGCTTTGGTCGTTTGGGCTTGAGGCGCGGCAGCCGCACGGGTGGCGGCGGCGGCGGCGCGACCAAGGGCTGCTGTACCGGCGGCGGCGCCAGCTCGGGTGGCGGTGGCGGCGGCACCTCGGCGGGGGGCGGCGGCACCGGCTCCTGCTCGCGCACGCGCGTGCCCGGCGCTGGTGCCGCGCCGATGCGCTGCACGCCGACCTCGCGTCCGGCGCGCCGATCGGTGCCGCGCGGCCGCCCACCGGTGTGCCACAGCTCGGTGGTGCCGCTGACGCCGATGGTGGCGATGATGCTCTCGACCATCGCTCCCGTGGGCGGCGCCACGCCGGTGAGCACCACGCCGGCGTCGAGACGAACCTCGTCGCTCACCGACCACGAGCCGCGCAGGCCCGCTTGCCCGGTCGGCGGCAGGTCGAGCGGCGCGCCGCCGGTGACGCGGCTCGGCGCGAAGCCGCCCCCGGTCAACGCCAGCGCCACGCCGTCGGCCAAGGTGGCCTCGAGCGAGGCCGATGCGCTCAGCCGACCCTCGGCGATGCCGCCCATCGGGTTGGCGGTGACGTCGAGGCCGAGGCGCGCGTTGGCGCCGAGCGCGCGCGCGCCGCCCAGATCGAAGCCGCCGAACAGCGAGACGTCGCCGATGGGGCGCAGCACCATCGCGCGCAGGGCGCCTGCCTGGTACAGCGCCAGCCAGGTCGCGCCGGCGCCGACGCCGACGCCGACCCGCCGACCAAACGTGTGCGTCCAATCGGCGCGGCCGGTGAAGCCGGGGGCCAGGTCGTGCTCCGCGTCGACGGCGGCGCCGCGCTGCGCCACCTGCGCGGCGACGCCGAGGTGCGCGTCGTCGTCGCGCGTGATTGCGTAGCCAGTGCCGAGCCAGGCGACGCCGGTGTGCATCGCCAGCTCGTCGTCGGCGGCGATGGAGGTGGTGGTCGCCTCGAGCGAGGTGTCGAGCTGCCAGCGCCTGGTCAGGCGAGCATCGGCGCCGAGCACGGCGACGCCGGCGAGGTAGGGCAGCGCCACCTGATCGGAGCGCGCGCGCCCGGTGTCGACCAGCGTGAGCTGCGCCTGCAGCGGGTCGAGCGAGCCGCCCTGCAGCGAGAGACGACCGCGCGTCCGCACCAGCGGCGAGGCCGCCAGCTCGAAGGCCGCCTCGCCGCGATGAAACAGCACTACCGTCGCCGGATCCGGTACGGCCGAAAGCTGCAGCGCGTAGCCGATCGAGGCGGCCTTGCCCTCATCCTCGATGGCGGCGAGCACCGCCGGCGTGGTCTGGAGCGCCGGCACCGCTTGCAGCGGCGCGAACACGTCGAGGCGGTCGTCCGGCTGCACGCCGGCGGCGCGCACCTCGGCGGTCGCAGTGCCGTCGATGACGGCGCCCGCGGCGAGCTGCATGGCCAGCGCGCCGAACAGCAGCGCGCCGCTCATGGGCGCCGCTCGAGGGAGGTGGGCACGGCGGGCGCGGGGCTGGCCGGCGCTGCAGCCGCGCGCGACAGCGGCGTGCCCTTCAGCCTGACCACCAGGCGCGAGATGAGCACGCCCACCTCGTAGAGCAAGAGCAGCGGCCCGGCCAACAGGAGCTGGGAGAGCGCGTCGGGCGACGGCGTCAACACCGCGCCGACGATGAAGGCGACCACCACCACGTACTTGCGATAGTGCCCGAGCTTGGTCGGGTCGATGATGCCGGCGTGCGAGAGGATGACCGTGACGACGGGTGTCTCGAACACCACGCCGAAGGCGATCAGCATCTTGAGCGTGAACGAGAAGTGATCGGAGATGCTCGGCGTCATCGCGATGTCGGGCGGCAGGCTCTCGACGAAGAAACGGAACATGGTGGGGAACACCGCGAAGTAGGCGAAGGCGGCGCCGCCACAGAAGCACACCGCCCCCGCCCAGACGAACCACGAGGCGTAGCGCTGCTCGTGTACGTACAGGCCGGGCGCGATGAACATCCAGATCTGGTAGAGCACCCACGGCGAGGCGATGAACAGCGCCGCCACGAACGCCGCCTTGAGCTGGCAGATGATGTACTCGGCGGGCGCTAGCACGACGAACTTGGCGCCCGGCCCGTGCGCCTCGCGCAGCAGTTGCTCCATCGGCGCACGCAGCCACTCGAGGAGCTGGTCCGACACCGCGAAGCCGGCGATCGAGACCAACGCCACCCCGACCAGCGCGTAGCCGAGCCGTTTGCGCAGCTCGGCCAGGTGCTCCAGCAGGGAGTACTCCCGCTCGTCCACCTAGCTCCCCTTGGCCTCGCCGGGTGGCGCGTCGGGCACGTCCTCCGCCGGCGCGCGCTCGGGCGCCAGCTCCGACTCGAGCGAGCCCTGCGCCTGCGTGCCGTCGGCGGGCTGCGGCCAGGGCGCCGGCGCGCCCTCAGGAGGCGCGGCCGCGGCCGTCAGCTCGCTTCCTGCGATGCTCGCCGGCGCCTCGCTCGGCGAGGGCTCGAGCTTGGCGTCGGGCTGGGGCCGCGGCGCGCGTCGCGCCGGCGAACGATAGGCGACGTCGCCTTCGAGGTCGACGCTGGCGCGCAGGTCGTCGCCCGCTCGGCGCAGCTCGCGAAGGCCCTTGGCGATGCCGCGGGCGATCTCGGGCAGCTTCTGTGGGCCGAACACCAACAGCGCGACGGCGAGGATGATGATCATCTCGCTCATGCCGATGCCGAACACGCTGCGCCTCCGTCGTCGACGTCGAAGGTACGCTCTGCGCGCGCGTCGCGCAACGCCGAGCGGCGTCGGTGGCCTTCGCCTAGCGCGCCGCCGCCGCCGTGGCGCCGGCCGGACCGCTGCGTGGCAGTCGTACGCGGAAGACGGTGCCACGCTCGGCGCTGCTCGCGACCTCGATGCGCCCCTGGTGCGCCTCGACGATGCGCTTGGCCACCGACAGGCCGAGGCCGACGCCGGGCGCGGTCTCGCGCGCCAAGCGTGCGCGGTGGAAGGGCTCGAACAGGAACTGCACATCCTCGGGCGCGATGCCGATGCCGTGGTCGGTGACGGACAGCACGGTGTCGCCCCGCTCCTCGGCGACCGCCAGCTCCACCTCCGTGCCCTCGGGCGAGTACTTGATGGCGTTGCTCACCAGGTTGTTGAGCACCTGCTCGATGCGCATCGGGTCGCAGCGCGTCGCCACCGCCGCGTCGGGCACGGTCAGGCGAAGTTGGTGGATCGCGTTCGGCTGGTAGACCTCGAGCACGTTTTTCGCCAGCTCGCGTGCGTCGCGCTCCTCGAGCACCAACTCGAGCTGACCCGCTTCGATACGCGCGGCGTCGAGCATGTCGCCCACCATGCGGGTCATCTGCACGACCTGGCGCCGGGCCATGGCGGCGGCCTTGTGGTAGCGCTCGCCGGATCCCTCCTCGTACGCCTTGTCGGCCAGCGCAGCGGCCATCTTCATCGACGCCAATGGGTTTCGCAGGTCGTGCACCACGCCGGCGACGAACGCGAGCTGGCGCTGGCGCTGCTGCTCGAGCGACTCGGATAGCTCGCGCGCGCGTTGCTGGTTGCCCTTGACCTCGTGCTGCATGTCCTCGAAGCGGTGCCAGAGTTGGTCGATCTCGGCGCCCACCGGGCGATCGTCGGGGCGCCGCACCGGCGGCACTTCGCCGACCACGCCGCCGGCAGCCGAGATGCGCGCCATCTCGCGCGCCAACTCGCCGATCGGCTGTGTCACGACGCGTCGTGCGCCCCAGGTGATCAGCGCGATCAGCGCGAGGCTCAGCCCCAGACCACCGAACAGCATCAGGGACTGGTCGCGCTGCGCTTCGTGCCACGGCTCGGCGATGGGGATTTGCACCTCAATGGCGCCGAGCACGTCGTTCAAGTGGAAGTCACGGCGCGGGCTGTCGGCGTGCCCGTTGTGGCAGTCGACGCAGCTTTGATGGATGGCGCGGTCCGCGGCCCAATAGCGCATGACCTCGACATCGCCGACGAGGTCACGGCGGCGCACGCTCGAGCTCCGCGTCGCCAGCAGCTCGTCGAACGCGTCTCGTTGGGTGGCGTCGACCAGCCCGCTCTTCTTGTTGATCGGCCAGGGGCTGACCAGCCTGATGCGATAGGGCCCGTGGGCGCGCGAGACGCTCTCAGTCACCTCGCGCAGGAAGGTCGCCGGCAGCGGGAACGCGCTCGGCACGTGCTGGTATTGGTCGACCACCGGGAGCGACAGTGCCTCCAAGCGCGGCACCACCACCGACGCGTAGTACTCGCGGTCGGCTGCCACCTGGGTGAAGACCGCGGCGGCGGTGGCGTCGACCTGTTGCTCGAGCAGGCGAATGCGCTGGCGGCCCGGGAAGTACCAGACGACCACCAAGAGGAAGACGAGCAGCAGCGGGCCGACCAAGCCCACCAGGCGCATGCTGACGGTCAGGCGCCGCCGCTCCATGGTGCCACGCTACGCCCACGAGCGTCGCGTGGGTAGTGCGGCCGTCAACGCACGCGGGCGCGCTCGAGGATCTCGATCTGGCGGAACTGCGCCGAGCGCAGTTGCTCGACGGCGGCGAGCAGTTGCTCACTGCCCCGTGCCTGTTCGCTCTGCGCCTGGTGGAGCTGGCGCACCATCTCGTTGATGTGTTCGATCGACGTCGAGATCTGCTTGCTGCCCTTGGACTGCTCTTGACTCGACAGCTCGACTTGCTGCGACAGCATCTTCATCCGCTCGGTGCTGCGCATGATCTGCTCGCTGCCGCGCGCCTGCTCGGCGGTGGCGGCGGCCACCTGCTGCACGGTGCGCGCGATGCGATCGACGGCGTCGGCGACCACCTTGGACCCCTTGGACTGCTCGACCGTGGCCATGGCGATGGCGCGCACCATCTCGGTCGACTTGCCCGCCGAGCCGACGATCTCGGTGAGCGCGTTCTCGGCAGCGCGCGACAGCGTCACGCCGGTCTCGACGCTGCGCTCGCCGCGCGAGATGGCCGCCACCGCGTTCCTCGACTCCTCCTGCACGGCGCGGATCAGCTCGGCGATCTCCTTGGTGGAGGCGCCGGTGCGTTCGGCCAGCTCCTTGATCTCGTCGGCGACCACGGCGAAGCCGCGGCCCTGCTCGCCCGCCTGCGCCGCGATGATGGCGGCGTTCAGCGCCAACAGGTTGGTCTGCTCGGCGACGTCGTCGATGACGTTCAGGATGTTGCCGATGGCGGCGGTGCGCTCACCGAGCTGGCGGATGACGTCACCGGCGGTGCGCGAGCTCTGTCGGATCTCGTCGATGCCGAACAGCGTGCGCTTGACCGCGTCGGCGCCGCGCTCGGCGTCCCTGATCACGTCCTCCGACAAGCGCGCGGTTGCCGTGGCGTTCTCCTCGACGTGGCCGATGCTCGCCTCCATCTGGTTCATCGAGGTCGACGTCTGCTCGGCGGCCAGCGCCAGGTCCTCGATGTTCTTGGCGACCTCTTTGATGGAGTAGATCATCTCCTCGATGGAGGCGGCGGTCTCCTCGATGGCGTTTGCCAGCTCGCCGATGTTGTCGGTCATCTCCTGGTTGATGGCGCCCATCTCGAGGATGGAGCTGCCCGACTCCTCGGCGCTCACCGCCAGGCTGTCGACCGAGGCGGCGATGGTCCGGATGGTGGCGGCCATCTCGGCCATGGCGGCGCTGGTGTCGTCGAGCGAGTTGCCCTGGCTGCGCGCCTGCACCTCGGCGTCGCCCAACGTGCGCCGCATGTCGACGCCGTCGCCGCGGCCCTCGAGCGGCGAGCCGCCCGCGGCGCCGGACGCCTGCTGCGGGGGCAGGGTCTTGCCGGCCAGCGTGCCGATCACCCGCGCCACCGCCTGCTGCTCGGGGTCGAGCTCGAGGGGGAACGGGGCGTCGGCGCGCTGCATGACCGCCTCGGCGTAGCGCAGCAGCGGCGCCACCGGTGGCCCGCCCACGGTCACCAGTGCGCGCGCCGCCACGAAGGCGCCGGCGGTGACGGCCAGGATGCCCGCCCAGCCCGGCGCGTCGAGCGCGACCGCTACCACCGCGATGACGCCCGTGGCTGCCGCGATCAAGCCGGCGCGGACGTTGGGTGAGGAGAGCAGGTCTCGTTCCACGCGCCTCGTCTAGCACGACTCTTGAACGGAAGTCGTCTCACCCTTGCGGCAGAGGCGACGGATCGCCAACATCAACGCATGGCCACCATCATCGTCGAGGACTGCACGAGCTGTGGCGCGTGTGTGGCGGTCTGCCCCAACCGGGCCATCAGCGCGGGCGAGCAGATCCACGTCATCGACTTCCGGCGCTGCACCGAGTGCGTCGGCCACCACTTCGAAGAGCAGTGCGCCAAGGTGTGCCCGGCAGACGCGTGTCTGCCCGATCCCGATCGGCAGGAGAGCGAGGAGGTGCTGCTGGCCCGCGCCAAGGCGCTGCACCCGCACCGAAAGATCCCGCACCCGCTGCCCTCGCACTTTCGCCGGTGACTCGCCCGCGTGACCGTTTGTTTCCCGCGCGGTAGCCGGCGCAGGTGCCGAAAACTTGAGATCGACGGGCACGGTTGGTCTGCTCGCCCAGAAGGCGGTGCGAGATGGGCTCCATTGACCTCGGCAGCGTGGATACGGCGGGGCTGCGCCAGGTGGCCATCTCCATCCTGGCTGCCTGGCTGATGGGCCAGGCCATCGCCGAGGTCTACCGCTTCGTGCAGCGGGGGCGCGACATCTCCGCGGCCTTCGTGCAGGCGCTCGTCGTCGGCGGCATCGTCGGCTCCATGCTGATGCTGGCCATCGGCAACAGCGTGGCGCGCGGCATCGGCATCGTGGGCGCGCTCGCGTTGATCCGCTTTCGCACCAACTTGTCGAGCCCGCTCGACATGGTGTTCATCTTCGCGTCCTTCGCCGGCGGCATCGCCGCCGGCACCGGCAACGTCGTCACCGGCGCGGTCGGCACCGCGCTGTTCCTGGCGGTGGTGGCCGGTACCAATTCGCTGATGCGCGCGCGCGGCGAGCGCGAGGCCGAGCTACGTGTGCGCATGCCCGCCAGCGCCGACGCCGAAGAGAAGCTGCGCGCCGTCTTGCGCGCGCACGCCACCTCGTTTGCGCTGCTGCGCCGCCGCGACGGCGCCGAGGGCAAGGAGAGCCGCACCTGGTGGCGCGTCGGTCTGAAGGACGGCGACGACGGCGGTGGCATCTCACGGGTGCTGCGCGTCGACGCCGGCGCGCTCGAGGTGCAGGTCGAGCTCGAGAGCGCGGCCGCCGAGAGCGGGGCAGGCGACGATGACTGACGCACCCGCGCCGCCCCTCTCATCGTCACCCGCCTCGTCGCCGGCGGCCGCGTCGGCGTCGTCGACGCGCCGTCGCCAGGTGATCCTGTGGGTGGTCTGGGGCGTGATGGCGCTCGGGGTCGCAAGCTTGCAGCTCGACACCTCGGCCGTCGGTCGCGCGCCCGCAACCATCGACGGTCCCGAGACGGCGGCCGCCTCACCGCGCGCCGCGCGCGTGCAGCAGGTCCTGGTACGGCCCGGCGACGTGGTGGCGCAGGGCACGCCCTTGGTGGAGCTCGCGACCGCCGAGGTCGACCTCGAGATCGCGGTGGCCGAGGCCGAGCTGGTGCGCTTGCAGTCGGCGGTCGCCGCCGCGGTGCTCGACGTACGCGGCGCCGACTTCGAGACCGGCGCGCGCCTCGAGGCCGACGCCGAGCGCGCCGCCGTCGATCTGGCGACGCTCGCCGCCGACCAGAAGCGTGACGCCGCCGAGCTGGCCACCGTCGAGGAGCTGTTGAAGAAGCAGCGCGAGCTGGTGGAAAAGAAGCTGGCCTCGGCCGAGCAGCGCGATCAGCTCGATCTGCGTCGCGCGTCCCTGGCCGAGACCGTCGCCGACGCCACGGCGCGCCTCGCCACGGCGAAGGTCCACGCCGCCAAGGCCGACCAGCGCCTCGCCGAATGGAAGAAGGGGCACACCGGCAGCACCGACGACGCGCGCACCGGCCCTGAGCGCGCCAGCGTGCGCGCGCAGGAGGAGCGGCTGCGCCAGCTGCGCGCCGAGAAGGACGCGCACATCCTGCGCGCGCCCATCACCGGCCGCGTCAGCGCCGTGCTGGCGGTGGTAGGTGCTGCGCTCGCCGCGGGTGAGGTGGCGGTGCGCGTGCAGGACGATTCGGCGCGCACGGCCACCGCCTGGGTGGACGAGCAGGGCGCGGGCAAGGTGGCCGTGGGCGATCGCGTGCGCCTGCGGCCCACCGACGGCCGCGGCGCGGAGCGCACCGGCATGGTGCGCGCGCTCGGCGTCGCCGTCGCCGAGCTGCCGGCGCGCTTCCGGCAGATCCCGAGCGAGGCGAGCTTCGGACGCGCGGTCTTCCTCGACCTCGACCCGGCCGAGGGCGCGCTGCCGCCGCTGCCGGGCCAGGCCTTCGAGTCGAGCTTCACCGCAGGCCCGCGGGGCGGCCCGTGATCGCGCTGTTGGTGTTGGCGGCGGCGGCCGCGCCCATCACCGAGGACGACGCCGTGCGCCTCGCGCTCGAGCGCAGCGGCGCGGTCATCGCCGCCGAGCGCACCGCGGCGCGCGACGCCGCGCGCCGCGCCATCGAGCTCAAGCCGCTCGAGCTGCGCCTCGAGCACCAAGCGGTCGACGGCCTCTTGTCACCGCGCGCGGACAACAACGGCGTCTCCTATGGCCCGCTCGACGACACCACCGCCTCGCTCGGCTGGGGCCCGCCGTCCTTGGTCGATCTGGTCGACCGCTTCGCAGACGATCGCTTGGCAGAGGCTGACCGCGCCGACATCGCCGCCGCGCGGCGCGCGCTGGCGGTGGAGGTGCGGGGCCTGTTCGTGCGCGCGTTGTCGCTGCGCGCCGAGCGCGCGCTCGGGCTGCGCGCCCTCGACGCGGCCGGGCGCCTCGAGGCCTCCGCGCATGCGCGCGTGCAAGCCGAGGCCGCCCCGCTACTCGACGAGCGCCTGGCCGGCCTCGAGCGGCTCGAGGCCGCCGCCGATCTGGCCGATCTCGAGGCCGAGCTGGCGCGCGTCGAGGGGAGGCTGCAGAGCTTGACGAGCGCAGACGCGGAGCCCGCGCTGGTCGAGGGCTCCTCGCGCTGCAAAGCCGGCGACTCCCCCGCCGCGGCGCTCGCGCGCGCGCTCGAACGATCGCCGCGGCTGCGCGGCCTGTCGGCTCGCTTGCAGGGCGCGCGCGCCGAGGCAGGTGCTGCCTGGGTCGGCTGGGTGCCGTGGATCGATCGCGTGCAGCTCGGCTACGCCAACGAGCCCACCACCAAGCGCGACGCGCTGCGCGCGCGCATCGACTTCGCGCTGCCGCTGTTCTCGCCGCTGTCGGCGCGCGCCCAGGAGGCCGCGCTCGACGTGGCGCGCCTCGAGGCGCTCTACGCCGACGAGGAGCGCGCCGTGGCCGCCGACGTGCGGGCGGCGCACGAGCGCATGGCGGGCGCCGAGCGCCTGGTGTTGCTCTATCAGGCGGCGTCGGTCGGGCTCATCGACGCCAGCGTCACCGTGGTCGAGTCCGAGCTGTCGGCCGGGCAGACCGACGTGCTGCGCGTTGCCGAGGTGCAGGCTAAAGCGATCGCCGCGCAGCGAGGTCTGCTGCGCGCCAAGCTGCGCTGCGAGGAGGCGGCCATCGACGTGCTGCGCCTCACCGACGACGTGGTGCCCGGCGAGCGCTGACCACGGCGGCCGGCGCCGTCAGTACGCCATCGCGACCGCGGCGCTGGGACGCGACTCGGGCGGCAGCGCCGTGATGGACTTCCCCTTGTAAGCGCGGTCCCACGCGTTCATCGAGGCGTTGTTCGAGACCCACCAGCCGGCGACGCCGATGGGGCAGCCGATGCAGCCGATGAACCCGCAGAAGGGGATGATGATGCTCGGGATCACGGCGACGACCCAAATGCCGACCACCGCGCCCCAGGTGATGGCGAAGGGAATGAGGTAGCTGATGAGCTGGTCGGAGCCGAGCTCGGGCCGGCCCTCCGACGGGTAGAGCAGCAAGGGCGCCCACAGGCCCCCGAGCGGCAGGCAGCCGAGCAGGTGGACGAACATGAAGTTCTTCTGCACTGGCTCGGCCGCGCCGTCGTTGATGCCGAATGGGAAGTAGCGCTCCATGAAGTCCATCTCTTTGCCCTTGGCCGCCGGCTTCTTGACGGTGCCGCTCTTCTCGGCCGGCTTGTCGGTCTTGGCACCGCCGGTGTCCTGGGCGACGGCGAGCGCGGCTCGGTGGTCGCCGAGCGTCACCGCGTCGACGTGCTGGTGGCCGGCGGGGGCCGTGGAGGTGAGGGCGAGAGCGAAGGCGATGGTCAGCATGGTGGCCTCGGATCGTCGGGCGATCGAGGCTGCCAGGCTTTCTCGCGGTCGGGAAGTATCTACCGCGCGCTGACTGCGGCTGTGCGGCGCGCTCGTCGGCGCTGCGCGAGCACCGCGAGAGCGAGCGCAAGCGCTCCCTCCGCGCCAGGCGTGCGGCCTTGCGCACAGCCGCGCGAAGGCACCGTCTGCCGGTCCTCGTGCTGCACCGGCGGTTGCTCGATCGTCGGCTCCGGCTCCAGCGGCGGCTCCGGGTCAGCGAGCGCCACGCCGGCGTAGCGCGCCGTCAGCGCCGCGATGTCGTCCTCGCTGAGGTCGCGCTTCTTGGTCTCTCCGCTCGGGATCAGCGGGTACATGGTCGCCTCGGGCCGGTCGTCGAGGTGGTCGAGGCCGAGCAGGTGACCGAGCTCGTGCGCCAGCACGCTCTGCAGGTCGTAGGCGCCGAGGTTGGCGTCGCCGAACTCGAAGTCGGCGTTGAGCGCCAGGTCCGCCTCGAAGATGACGTCCGTGCTGGTGGAGGCCCACGCAATGGTGGCGGCGCCGGCCTGCGAGGGGTACGGCCACGGCTCACGCATGACGCCGATGCGGTTGACCTCGTCGACGGCCAGGGGGTCGGCCAGGGGCTCGTCGTCACCCAGCACGAGGAGGTGGGGGCCGATACCCACCGCGTTCCAGGCGGCGGCGGCCTGCTCGGCGGCGTGAAGCGCGTCGGGCGGTGCGCCCTCGCCGTGCTCCACCACCACCACGACCTCGCTCGCCTGCCAGCGCTGCTGCACTTCGGTGTCGGCGGGCGGTTCACCGGGTGCGAGCAGCGTCAGCAACAGCGGCAAGGTCTCGACCATGGGGGAGGGCTTCGCACGGCTCGTGCCAGCGGGCCGCCCCTGCCGCCGCCGCGTCCGGACGCAGAGTTCGGCGCCGGCGCGGGCCCGCGCGCGCGGGGCGCACTGCACCCTGGGTCGTCATCGACTCGGTCGAGAACGGCGGGCACCTTGCGATCCGGCTCACGTCTCGGCCGCGTCGCGGGCTCGTGCGGCCGGCGTGGGTTCATGCAATCCGGCGGCTGCGCTAGGCAGGTCGCGCCCTCGGGGGTCGCGTCGTGAATCCAGCACCCATCGCCCACAAGCACCCGCGCTATCGCGTGCACAGCGACGTCGACGTGCTCGAGGCCGACGCCTCGCTGCGTCGCCTGCCGCTCGAGAACATCTCGCTTGGCGGCATGTTCATCAAGACCCTCAACCCGCCCGCGCCCGGCTCGTCCTTGCGCGTGCGCCTGCTCGACCCGGCGAGCGACACCACGCTCGGGCTGTCGGCGCGCGTCATCCACGTCATCGACGAGCCCACCTCGGTGATGAAGCGCCACCCGGCGGGCATGGGCGTGCAGTACCACGACGTGTCGCCGCACCACGCGGCCCAGCTGCGCGCATTCGTCGAGCGCCTGGCGACCAGCGCGCCGAGCCGCCCGCGCACGCCGAGCGCCCGCTTCGTCGACGCGCGCGTGGTGGTGGTCGACGCCGGTCGGGCCGCGCTGCACGCGCTGTGGGAGCAGAGCCTCAAGGTCGGCGGCCTGTTCGCGGAGGGGCAGGCGCCACCGCTCGGCGCCACCGTCGAGGTGCGCATCGGCCAGCTGCGCCTGGTGGCCGAGGTAGTGCACGTGCAGCCAGGCGTGGGCGCCGGCTTGCAGATCACCGATCGCGACGGCGCCGCGCGCGCCGCGCTGTTGCGCTACCTGGCCGGCGGCCCAGCCGAGCTGCCGGGCGCCGTGCCGACGTCGCGTGGCCCGCCGCTGCACAAGGTGCTGGCGGTGGTGCGTCAGTTGTTCGCGGGCCTGGAGACCGCCGACGGCTTTGCCGCGCTCGGTCTGCCCACCACCGCCGACGAGGACGAGGTGAGGAAGCGCGCCGCCTCGCTCAAGCGCATCTTCTCGGCGCCGCACCCCGACGCCACGCCGCCGCAGGCGGCGCGCATCGAAGGCGCCCTGCGCGCGCTCGTTCGCCTCGAGCCGGCGCTGCTCGCGCGCGTGGCCGCGCTGCGCAAAGAGGCCGAGCTGGTGCCACGGCCGATGGCGCCGTCGGCACCGTCGGCGGCGCCGCCGCCGCGGCCGCCGCGGGAGACGCTCGAGGCCGCGCGCGCGGCGGACGCGCTGCAGAAGGCCGAGGTGTTCGTCAAAGGGCTGGGCATGAAGGACGAGGCCGCCAGGCTGGCGCGCGTGGCGCTCGACGCCTCGCCGACGCGCGAGGTGCGCCTGCGCGCGCTCGGCGTGCTCGCCAAGGCCGGCTTCGTCGACGAGGCGGCAACCGTCGGCGAGAGCCTGGTCGCCGCCGACCAGAGCGACCCGCTGGCGCTGCAGATGCTGATGCACCTGTACGAGCGCACCAAGCAGCGCGTGCGCGCGGCGCGCGCGGGCGAGGCGCTGTTGCGCCTGCGGCCGAACGACGTCGAGCTGCAGAAGACCGTGCGGCGACTCATCAAGGCCGCGCGCACCTGAAGGGCCATCGCAAAATCGGCTGCGGCTGCGTTGGCCGGCTTCGGCGCTCGCTCACATACGGGGAGTATGCTCGCTTCGCGCCTCGCCGGCCGCCTTGCCTCGCTCGATTTTTCGATGTCCCTCGAGCGCGGGCGCCTTCAGAATGACCAGTCCGAGAACAGGCGCTTCTTGAACGCCTGGAATTCCTCGACCTGCTCGTGCGGGTTGGCGTCGAGGCTGCGCTCGGCCGCCTCGGCCAGGCGCGCGTTGATCGAGCGCAGCCGCGCGGCGAGCACGCGCGCCAGCGCGTACATCAGCTTGTAGGCGACGGCGGGGTTCTGCGCGAGCAGCTCCTCGAAGTCCTTCCAGCTCACGCGCAACACGGTGGCGTGCTCCGAGGTGACCACCGCCGAGGCGGAGCGCTTCTCCTTGGTGAGCAGGCTCATCTCGCCGACGATGGCGCCGGCGTGGAGCGACGCGATCGCGGTGTGCTCCTTGCCGCCGGCGATCTTCTTGCCGATCTCGACCGTGCCGTCGGCGACCAAGAACAGCGCCACCGCGGCCTCCCCCTCGTCGAACAGCTTGTCGCCCTTCTTGAAGCGCTCACGCCGCGAGATCATGAACAGCTCGCGCGCCTCGCCGTCGCTCAGGTCCTTGCCGACGACGCTCTTCAACCAGGTCTGGTGCGAGATTTCCTGCTTGGTCACGATGCTGCCCGTGGTGAGATGACGTTACAGACCGCGCAGCACGCGCGCCTTGCCGACGCGCCCGATGGCGACGATGAAGGCCGCGGTACGGAGCGATACTTTGCGCTCGGTGGCGACCTTGTGGATGGTCTCGAAGCCGCGCACCATCTTGGTCTCGAGCTTGCTGTTCACCTCTTCCTCGGTCCAGGTGAACTGTTGCAGGTTCTGCACCCACTCGAAGTAGCTGACGGTGACGCCGCCGGCATTGGCGTAGATGTCCGGCACCACGATGACGCCGCGGCGCTCGAGCGCGTCGTTGGCCTCGGGGTCGGTGGGGCCGTTGGCGCCCTCGACGATGATGGGCGCCTTGATGTGCGCCACGTTGTGCATGGTGATGACGTTGCCGAGCGCCGCGGGGATGAGCACGTCGACCGGCTCGAGCAGCACGTCCTCGGACTTGAAGCGCTCGCCGGCGTCCAGCTCGGCGATGTGCCCGTGCTTCCTGACGTGGGCGATGGCTTTTTCGACGTCGATGCCGGCGGCGTTGCGCACCGCGCCCGTGTGATCGGCGATGGCCACCACCCGCGCGCCCATGCCCTTCAGGAACCGCGCCGTGAAGGTGCCGACGTTGCCGAAGCCCTGCACGGCGACGGTGGCGCCCTCGACGCTCTTGCCCTGGCTCTTGAGCGTCTCGCGCGTGGCGATGGCGACGCCGCGGCCCGTCGCGGCCTCTCTGCCGAGCGAGCCGTACAGCTCGACCGGCTTGCCGGTGACCACGGCGGGCGAGTGGCCGTGCAGCTTGCTGTACTCGTCGTAGATCCACGCCATGTGCTGCGCCGTGGTGTTCACGTCGGGCGCGGGGATGTCGAGCGTCGGCCCGATGACGTCGTGGATCTTGTTGATGAAGCGGCGCGTGAGCCGCTCGACCTCGGCCGTCGACAGCTGCTTCGGATCGACCGTGATGCCGCCCTTGGCGCCGCCAAAGGGCACGTCGATGACCGCGGTCTTCCAGGTCATCAAGGAGGCGAGCGACTTGACCTCGTCCGGATCGACGTGCGGGTGGTAGCGCAGCCCGCCCTTGAAGGGCCCGCGCGAGTTGTCGTGCTGGACGCGGTAGCCCTCGAAGGTGCGCACCTCGCCGTTGTCCATCTCCACCGTGAGCGCGACCTTGACCTCGCGCGACGGCGTCTCGAACACCGCCTCGATGCGCTGGCCGAGCTGCATGATGTCCGCCGCGCGGCGGAAGTAGAGGTTGGTCGCCTCGAACGCGCTCATCGACATGGTGGCGCATAGGTAGCACCGCGTTCGAGGCGAGGTCCACGCGCCGGTGCGTCATTGGGCATGCGCAAACAACGCGGCGCGTAACGCGCTGCGTACCTGCGTTCGCACCTCGGCGCTCACGCCTCAGCCACGCGGCAGCGGCAGCTCCATCACGTCGTACGTCTTCGTCATGCCGAGGCGCGCGTAGGTGGCGATGGCGCGCGCGTTGTGCGGCTCGACATAGAGGCGCACGCCGACGGCGCCTGCGCGCTCGGCCTCGGCGACCGCGTGCTCGTGCAGCGCGCGATAGACGCCGCGGCGTCGCGCCTCCTCCTTCACGTAGACGCTCTGGATCCAGAAGAAGGGCCCGTTGCGCCAGTCGCTCCACTCCCACGTGACCATCAGTTGGCCGAGCGGCGTCCCGTCATCGTCCACCGCCAGCCAGTAGCGGGCGAGCGACGCATCGGCGAGCGCGCGGCGCACGCCGGGCTCGAGCCGCGCGCGGTCGAGCTGCTTGTGCTCGGTCTCCCAGGCCATGCGCTCGTTGAAGTCGATGATGGTGGCGGCGTCGTCGGGGATTGCGTCGCGAATGCGCATGGCCTGGCCTATTGTTGTGGTTATGTAATGCAGGGCTACGGCGCAGCGGTGAGGGCGCGCACCCGCTCACGTGGGAAGTCGAGCAGGTCGCCGGTGACGCCGAGCCGCGCCGCTTGCTCGAGCGCGGCGCGGTAGGAGAGGAGCGCGCCCTTGTTGACCTGCTCCGCGATCTTCCTCTTCACGGTGGCGGAGTACTCGTCGCAGCGGCGCTGGTCGATCTGGCGCGGACAGGGGGCCGACGTGTAGAGCGGCTGCGCGTCTTCTTGCACGCGGCCGGCGGCGATGAGGGCGGGCACCACGAGCGCGTGGTCGCCGTACTCGACGGCGACGCGCCCAAGGCGGCGCAACACCGGCCGCAGCTCCTCGTCGAGGCGGCGCAGCTCGGCCTTTTGCGTCTCGAGGTCATCGGAGCGCACCGCCCACGCCGACACGCGCGAGATCTCGACGGTGGCGATGAAGTACTCGGCCTCGGCCGCGAGCGCCCCTGCGCCCTTCTGGCCCTTGGCCATCGGGTAGAGGCCGAGCGCTCGCTCGAGCGCGGCGGCGGCCTGGCGTTGCTGCTCGGGCGTCTTGGCGGCGTCGAGCTGCGCCCTGGCGCCGCGCACGCCCTCGCGCAGCGCTTCGAGCGCGCCCGACGTCGCCGCGGTGCTGGCCGCCGCGACCGCGCCGCACGCGCGCCCGTCCCACGCCGTGCCGCTCGGGCACTTGCCGAGCACCAGCGCGCCGACGTCGGGGGGCCGCTCGCTCGCCTGCTTCGCCACTACCAGCTCGCTTGGGCCGCTCTGCCTCGGCAGCCGCCCGTCGCTCTTGAAGGCGGCTTGCAGCGTCGCGCGCGTCCAGGAGAAGGCCTCGCCGATGGTCACCTGCCGATCGCCGTCGGCGTCGCCCCAGCCGCGCACGGCGCCGAGCAGCGCGTAGCTGAAGGCGGGGCGCGCGGCGCCGGGCAGGGGGCCGGCGAAGCTGTCGCTCGCCGACAACACCACGGCGCGCGCGGGCGCTACCTTGCGCACCGGCACGGTCGCCTGCATGCCGGGCACGAGCGGCGCGCCGCCGTCGGGAGCGCGGCCGGAGAAGCAGGCGTCGTAGACGAGCACGCTGTCGCGTTGTTTGCCCGCGCGCACCAGCTCGAGCACCCGCTGCTGCCGCACGCCGCGCGCCCCCAAGCTCTCGAGCTCGGCCTGGGTGTCGATGCCGAGCAGCACGCCGTCGTCGCCGCCAGGGGCCGGCGCGCCGTGGCCGATGAAGATGAACCACAAGAGGCCGTCGCCGCGCGCGGCGGCCGCCGCGCTCGCGAGCGCGCGCTCGATCTTCTCCTTGGTGGCGTCGCGCTCGCGCAACAGCGTCAAGCGCTCGGGCGGCACGCCGCGCACGCGGCCGAGCCACTGTGCCCAGTCGTCGGCGTTGTCTGCGGCGCCGGCGATGGGCGGCAGGAACACGTAGCTCGAGGCGCCCACCACCACGGCGACATCGTGCTCGCCGCCGCCCGCCTTTGGCAGCTCGCCCGAGAGCGGCGGCCAGGTCGGTTGCGCGGCGATCGCCGCAAGGACGAGCAAGGCAGCGGGTGCGATCATGGCGAGCGTGCTCCCCCGTGGTGCGGAGGCGCAGCATGGCAGAGGCGACGCGCGAGATCAGCCGGCGCGGCGCAGCTCGTACCAGCTCGCCAGCTCGGCGCGCACCTCGCCGGTCGCGTCGTCGACGAGCCAGCGCATGCGGAGCTTGGCGGGGACGCGAATGCGCGTCGGCTCCCGGCGGGTGCCGAACGCCACGTCCCAGACCGGGCTCGTGACGCCGTGGTTGGTGTGCGGGTCGACGAAGTGGTGGTGGAAGTGGTGGCGGCGCAACCAGCGCCCCCAGGGGCCGACGCCGCGGTGGGTGTGCAGGCGGCGGTGCAGCCACTCGTAGCCGAGGTAGGTCGCGGCGAAGGAGAGCGCGAACACTAGGCCGAGCGGCACGTCGACCACGAGCGCGGCGACGGCGCCGGTCGGCGGTACGGCGGCGAGCGCCACCAGCGCCTTCTTCCAGGTGGGCGCGAAGTAGTCGCCCTCGGCGTGGTGGCGGGTGTGCTCGGCGGCGAAGGGGTTGGGCAGGGTGCGGTGGTCGTGGCCGAGGAAGCGATGCAGCAGGTACTCGGCGAGCGACCACAAAAGGACGCCGGCGAGCGCCGCCAGCGCGGCGGCGGGCAGGCTCAGGGGGGGCATCGAGGTGGGCATGGTTGCTCCGAGAATCGTTCAGATGTTTCATTCCTGGATCCGTCGCAGGGCCGCCGCGGTCGGGGCGTCCCCTCGGAGATCACGCACTTACGTCGAGGGCGGATCTGATCTCGATCCGCAAGATTCGACATACTAAACGGATGTTCAGGTAGAGATCACCGAGGGCACCATGTCCGCCTTCCCGCCGCTGTCCCTGCTGCCCGAGCGCCCCACGGCCGCCACCGTGCTCGCCGACCTGCGCGCGCAGAAGCACGGCCTGGCGTTGGCGCTCGGCAACGAGGCGCCGCCGGAGCCGATAAGCGACCGCGCCGACGCCTTCGACGCGCTCGTGTTCTTCGGCGCCCTGGTGGAGCTGTCCGCCTTGCCGGGCGCGGGCGCGCACACGCTCGCCTTCCTCGTGCTGCGCGAGGCGCAGCGGCGCGCGGCGGCGGCCGGGCGCCCCGCCTGGCTGTGTGCCGTCGATCCCTCGCGCACGCTGTCGGCGCCCGCGGTGGCCGCGCTCGGCGTCGACCTGACGCGCATGCTGGTGCTGCAACCGCCGCGCGAGCGGCTGTTGCGCACGGCGGCGCGCGCGCAGCGCAGCGGTGTGCTGTGCGCCACCGTCATCGACGCCACCGGCGAGGGCGATCTGGGCGCGCTCGACGGCGGCCTGCGGCGCCTGGCGCGCGCCGCCGAGCAGGGCGGCGGCGCGGTGGTCGTGTTGACCTCGAGCCGGGCGCGGCGCGGGCTGCCCGTGCCGGCGGCGGCGCGCGCGCTGGTCGAGCGCGCGCCGGGAGACGAGCTGCATGTGCGCTTTCTGCGGCACCGGCACGGCGCGCTGCCGCGGTTGGTGCTGCCCGCGGGGAGCTGAGCGAGGGCATGACGACGAGAAGCCAGAACACCAGCAGGCAGAACACCAGCAGGCAGAACACCAGCAGGCCTTGGGGCTTGTCGTCGTGCCGTCGTGGAGCATCGCTGCTCTCGCGAGAGCAAGCGGCGGTGCCCCTTGGTGGCCACGGCGTGCAGACGAGTTGTGGCGTCCGGGCAGATCGCACCGCCCCCTCTCTACCTCTCTCCCCCACAGGGGAGAGCCGTGCAGCTTCGCTTCACCGTCTGCCGAACCCGGCACGACTCTCCCCTGTGGGGGAGAGATCTAGTGAGGGGGCTGTCCGACCTCGGCGGAGACCCACCCTTCCCTGCACATCGTGGCTCCACCAAGGCACCGCCGCCCGCTCTCGCGAGAGCAGCGATCCGTTCACGAAGGAGCAACGACAAGCCCCAGCTTCTTCTTCTTCTTCTGTCGCTGCGTCACCTACGGAGCCCGCAGGTGAGCGATGAGCAGCCGCCCGCCGATCGCCATCGCCGCCGTGGCGCTCCCCCACCTGCCCGTCGAGCTGGCGCGCCTGCCGGCGGGCGGCGCGGCAGTGGCGGCATGCGGCGTCGTGGTCGACCCCGGCGACGGCGTCTTCGCCGTCCGCTCGGTGACGCCGCTCGTCGACGCTACGCCTGAGGCGCGCGCCGCCGGCGTCCGGCCCGGTATGCGCGTGCTCGACGCCCAGCGCGTGCTCCCCATGCTGCAGGTGGTGGCGGTGGCGCGCGCCCGCATCGACGCCGAGCTGGCGGTGCTCGCCGAGGCGCTCTTGCTGCACGCGCCCGGCGCCGAGCCGGTGCCGCTCGAGGTGCGTGCGTCGGCACCGATCGCCGCCGTGCTGCTCGACGTCAGGAACCTGCCGCAGCTCGGCAAGACGCTCGTCGACGTGCGCAGGAGCTGCGCGCACCTCGGGCATGAGGCGGTGATCGTGGCGGCGGCGGGCAAGCGCACCGCGCTCGCGCTCGCGCGCCAGCAGGCGCTCGCCGCCTGGCGCGCCCCGGTCGTCGACGAGCGGCGCGCCGTCGTGGTGGTGGCTGACGAGGCGCGTGCGCTCGCGCGGCTCCCGCTGGTCGCGCTCGGGCTGCCGGCGCCGCTCACCGCGCAGGTGGGCGCGCTCGGCGTCAAAACGGTGCGCGATCTGCTGCGCCTGCTCGACCGCGGCGGCGTCGAGCGGCTCGGCGAGCATGCGCGCGGCGTGCTCGCCTCGCTGCTTTCGCGCGCGGAGCCGGTCCGCTCGGTGACGCCGCCCGCGCGCCTCTTGGAGCAGCAGGACCTCGAGCATCCGTTGGCCGAGACCGAGCCGCTCGCCTTCGTGCTCAAGCCGCTCGCGCTGCGCCTGGTGGTGCGCGCGCGCGCGCGCCGCATGCGCGTCGCCGAGGTAGAGCTGTGCCTGCGCCACAGGAGGGCCGCGCCCACCGCGCTGCGCGTCGCCTTCCCCGCGCCCATCCTCGACGAGGCCACACTGCTGCGCGCGCTCTCGGTGCGGCTCGAGCAGGTGGTGCTGCCGCTGCCCGTCGAGGGCGTGCTGCTCGAGGCCACGCGGCTGGTCGAGGGCAACGCGCGCCAGCTCGCGCTCGATCCGCGGGCGCGCGTCGAGGAGCGCGCCGGCGAGCTGGTCTCCGGGCTGGTGGCCGAGATGGCCGCCGAGCTCGGCACGGCGCGCGTCGGCTGCCTGGTGGTCGAGGGCGACCCCTTGCCCGAGCGCATGAGCGCGCTCGCCTGGCCGGCGCCGCCGCCGCCCGCGCTGCCGCCTGTGCCCAAACGGCGCCGCCCGCGCCCGCGCCCGACGCTGCCGCACACCATCGGCGGGCGCTTTTTGGCGTCGTGGCCCTGGCCGGTGCGCCTGCTCGACGTACCCGTCAAGCTCGCGCTGCCGGTGGTGAAGCGCGAGCTGTTCGGCGTGCTCGAGGGGCAGCGCGCCGACGACACGCCCTATGCGCGCGTCTACCAGTTGTTGGTGCTCGAGGACGGCCGGCGCGCGCTCGGCCTGTGGGACGAGGAGACCGAGGAGACGCTGGTGCAGGGGTGGTTTGATTGAAGGAGTGGCAGACAACCGGCTTCACGGGGGGCGGTTGAAACGGCCCCGCTGAGGCCGAATTCCATGGCAAAACGGCCTCGCCGTCTCACAAGCGCACGGGCGGTCCGCGCCGCGCGCGCGGTCCCCTGCTCACGAGGAGCTACCCGAGACCATGGCCAGCACCCGCGCCCGCATCCGCAAGACCGTGGCGCTCGCCACGCGCAGCGCCACGCTGGCGAACGTCTGGGATCGCCTGGCCGACGCCTACGGCACACGCGTGGCACTGACGCTCGAAGAGCCGTGCGCGCTCGAGGGCGCGCCCGTGACCACGCTCAGCTACGTCGACCTCGCGCGCCTGGTCGCGCTCCTCGCCGGCGCGCTCGCCGACGCCGGCGTCGAGCCGGGCGATCGCGTCGCCGTCTGCACCGGCAACCGCATCGACTACGCGCTCACCTGTTTCGCCGCCGTGCGCGCGGGCGCGGTCGCGGTGCCGTTGCACCACCACCTCAAGCCCGCCGAGGTCGAAGCCTTCCTGACGCGCTCGCGCGCGGGTTTTCTGGTGGCGGATCCGGCCACCGCCGTCGAGCGCCGCGGCGTGGTCACGCTCGGCACCGGCGCTGACGGCGCGCTCACGCGCGCGCTCGCCGACGCCTCACCCTTGCCCGCCATGCCGGTCGCCGAGCGCGAGCCTGCGCTCATCCTGTTCACCTCGGGCACCACCGGCTCGCCCAAGGGCGCGACCATCACCAGCCGCTCGCTGCTCGCGGTCGCGCGCCTGGCCGCGCTCGTCCCCGACGCGCGCGACGAGCGCGGCGTGTGCGGGCTGCCGCTGGCACACGTCATGGGCATGTCGACGCTGCTGTGCGTGCTCCTGGCGGGCGCGCCGCTGCACTGGATCTCGAAGTTCGACGCGACCACCGTGCTCGGCCGCATCCAGGAGCTGCGCGCCAGTTTCTTCGTCGGCGTGCCTGCGATGTACGCGCTGCTCGACGAGGAGGGGCCCGAGCGCTTCGATCTATCGTCCATCAAGCTGTGGGCGAGCGGCGCGGACGTCATGCCGCCCGCGCTGGTCGCGCGTTTCCGGCCGCGCGGCTGCGCGCTACGCTCGCTGCGAGGGCGGCACCTGCTGACGGCGGCCTTCGCCGAGATCTACGGCATGGTCGAGCTGTCGGGGCCGGCCATCGTCAAGCTCACGCCGCCCGGCCCCTTCGAAGACGGACCCGTCTCGGCGCCCGTGCGGCGCGCGGCCAACGAGGTGCGCGCCGCCATCGCCAAGCGCGCGCCCAAGCTCGCGAGCGTGCGCACCCGCGCACGCGCCGCGGTGCTCGGCCGCGCCGAGGGCGCCTCGAGCGGTGCGCTCGGCATCCCCATCCCGCCCTACCGCGCGCGCGTCGTCGACGATCAGGGACGCGCGGTGCAGGCCGGCGTGGTGGGCGAGCTCGAGCTGAAGGGCCCAGGGGTCACGGCGGGCTACGACGGCGACGCCGCCGCCACCGCGCGTGCCACTGACGACGGTTGGCTGCGCACCGGCGACCTCGCGTGGAAGAACCGCGCCGGCCTGATCGCCTTCGCCACCCGCAAGAAGGACGTCATCAAGCACGGCGGCTACTCGGTGTTCCCGGCCGAGGTCGAGGCGCAGCTCGGCGAGCACCCGCTGGTCGCCGAGGTGGTGGTGTTCGGCGTGCCGCACCCAAAGAAGGGCGCCGTGCCCGCGGCCGCGGTGGTGGTGAAGAAGGGCGCGCGCGTCAGCGAGGCCGAGCTGCTCGCCTGGGCGCGCGAGCACATCGCGCCCTACAAGGCGCCGCGCTCGCTCGCGTTCGTCGCCAGTGACGACGTGCCGCGCAACGCCAACCGCAAGGTGCTGAAGGACGAGCTGCGCGATCGGCTCGTCGCCGCCGGTGCGCTCGTCGCCGCCGAACGGTAGCGGTGCGCCGGCGCGCTCACGCGCGCACGTGTCGCAGCTTCTCGAGGTCGCGCACCAGCCGGCGCGCGTCGGACAAGAGCACCTGCACCGAGGGGACCTCGCCGGTGGTCTCCTCGCGGTCGCGCATGTTGCCGATCAGGCGGTCGGCGCCGTCCATCAGGCGGTGCGCGGCCTCGGCGACCTCGTAGAAGCGCAGGCCGTCGTCGACCACGAAGGTCTCGCCGTGCTTGAAGTGCAGACCGAGCAGGTGCCGCGCGGCGGCGATGGTCTCCTTCAGCACCTCGCGCGTGGTGGCGCGCTGCTCCTCGGTGCTGCGCCCGCGCGCGCTCATGTCCCGCAGCGAGCGCTCGATGCGGCCGACGAAGGTCTGCATGTCGCGCACGAACGCGCTCAGGTCGGCGACGGGGGTGCCGTCGTCGGAGACGGCCAGCAGCACGGCGGCCGCCACGCGCACCACGTCGGCCTCCACGTCGCCGAGGTCGGTGACGCCGAGCCCGTCGGTGAGCGCCGCCGCCAGGCGGGCGTCAGCGCGCAGCGTGGCGCCGAGCGGCACCAGCTTGCCGGGCGGCGTCGGCGAGCCCATCAGCGGCACGCGCACCGGCAAGACGCGCGCGCGCCGCACGTCGGGGCGCGGCAGCGAGATGGCGTCGGTGCCGTGCGGCCAGGGCACCACCACCAGGTCTGCCGCGGGCAAGAGGCGGCGCTGCACCAACGGGTCGCTCGGCAGGTCGACCAGCGTGACCTCGAAGGCGGCGCCGAGCGCGGTGAGCGCCTCGGCGTCCTGCGGGTAGCTGGCGATGGTGGTGGGCGCGCCCGAGCCCGCGCGCGCGCTCCAGCGCAGCGCCGCCTGGTTCGGCGCCGCGTCCACCAGCAAGACGCGCTTGCCCTCGCCGACGAGCTGGCTGCCGACCAACGCGGCCGCGGTGCTCTTGCCCGTCTGGGCGCGCGCGCCGCCGAAGGCGATGATCGGCATGACCCCCCCGTGGCTCATGCTACCGGAGGTCCGGCGGCACGCGCTCGGACGGAGCCGGGCCGACGTGCTGCCCGGTGCAGCTAATCGGCTATCGAGCGCACGGTCGCCGCCGCGGTCGCGCCTGACATATTGATGCACAGGGAATATGCTCTTGCATATGCGTCGCACCACGGTTCGCCTCCCCGATGACCTGCTGCGCGCGGCCAAGCGTGCCGCCGCCGACAGCGACCGGACGCTCACCGCCCTCATCGAGGACGCGCTACGAGAGCTCCTCGCGCGCGGTGGCAGCGCGCGGGCCGGCAAGCGACGGGTGAACCTGCCGGTGTTCCGCGGCGGCGCCGGCGCCCGGCCAGGGATCGACATCGACGACTCGCGCGCGCTGCTCGATGCCATGGAGCCGCGCCCATGATGCTGCCCGATGTCAACGTGCTGCTGCACGCGCACCGCGCTGACGCCGACGAGCACCGCGCCTACCGCGGCTGGCTCGAGGAGCTGGTCAACGCCCCGCACCCCTTCGGTCTCGCCGACGCCGTGCTCAGCGGCTTCCTGCGCGTGGCGACCCACCCGGCGGTGTTCAAGCCCGCGACCCCCATCGCCGATGCAGTCGCGTTCGTCGATGCGCTTCGCGGCGCGGACAACGCCGTCATGGTCGCGCCGGGTACCCGGCATTGGGCGATCTTCCGCGATCTGTGCTTGCGCGCGCGTGCCCGCGGCAACGACGTGCCGGACGCGTTCCTGGCCGCGCTCGCCATCGAGCACCGCTGCGAGTGGGTGACGGCCGACCGTGGCTTTGCGCGCTTTCCCGGTTTGCGCTGGCGCCACCCGCTCGACCAAGCACCCTGAGGCGGGGATCCCATGACATGCGCGCTCTTGGTCGCGAACCCGACGGCGCAGAGCGGCAAGGCGATGCCGCGCATCGCGCGCGCGAAAGAGGGGCTCGGCGCGCGCGGCTTCGAGGTGACGCTGCTCGCAACCGAGCCGGCCGGCCGCACGGTGGCCGCGGTGGCGCGCCGCCTCGACGACGCAGGCGCCGCGACGCGCGTCGAGCTGGTAGTGGCGATGGGCGGCGACGGCACCTTCGCCGAGGCAGCCAAGGGCGTGCTGGCCTCGTCGCGTCGCGTGCCGATGGCGCTGCTGCCTGCCGGCACCGCCAACGACCAGGCGCGCTCGCTCGGCATCCCGCTCGACGACATCGACGCCGCGCTCGACATCGCAACCGCCGGGCACCTGACCCGCCTCGACGTCGGCGAGGTGCGGCGGCTCGAGAACGGCCGCGCGGTCGACGAGCAGTTGTTCTTCGACAGCGTCGGCTTCGGCTTTCAAGCAGAGGTCTTGAAGAAGCGAGGCGAGGATCGCGCGCGTGTGTCGCGGGTGCCGCTGCTGCGCGACCTGTACCGCGACTACGCCGTCTACGCGGGCGCGCTCGTCGACTCGTACCTGAAGAGCTTCGTCGAGCCGACCAAGATGACCGCCGAGCTGGTGGCGGACGGGCGCTCCGTGGTGCTCGACGCCATCCTCGACCTGGTCGTCAAGAACACCGCGGTCTACGGCGGCGCGTGGGTGCTGGCCCGAGACGGCCGCCCCGACGACGGCAAGATGGAGGTGGTGCCGTTTGCCGGGCGGCGCGACATGGTCTCGAAGATGGTGAGCGACCTCTCAGCGCTGCCGGCGCTCGACGACGGGCTCGAGATCCTGGGCGTCGAGCAGTCGCGCGCCTTCGCCGCCTCGCAGCTCGAGGTCGTGCTGCGCCGCCCGGGCCGTCCCGAGGTGTGCGCGCAGATCGACGGCGAGGACTGGTGTCTGGGCCGCCACTTCAAGGTCGACGTGCTGCCGAACGCGCTCGACGTGGTGACGCCGGCCGGCTTTGCGCCGCCGTGGCGTGCCTGATCGGCGCCACTCATCGGCGGCACTGATCGGCGGTCAGGCGAGCAGGTGCTCGAGCAGGATCTTGCCGCCGACCCCGATCAGCGCCAGGCCGCCGAGCACCTCGAGCCGCGCGCCGAGCGCGGCGCCGGCGCGGCGCCCGGCGAACAGCCCGAGCGCCGACAACACCGCCGTGGTGACGCCGATGACCACGAGTGAGACCGGCGGCGGCACGGCGAGCAGCGGCAAGGTGACGCCGGCGGCGAGCGCGTCGATGCTGGTGGCGAGGCCAAGCAGCAGGATGGTGCGCACGGCGAACGGGTCGCCGTTGGGCTCATCGTCGTCGTCGCCGCGCCAGGCGTCGAACAGCATCTTGCCGCCGAGCAGCGTGAGCACGCCGAAAGCGATCCAGTGATCCCAACGCTCGATGAGGGCGCTGAAGCGCTCGGCGGCGAGCCAGCCGAAGAGCGGCATCAGCATCTGCATGCCGCCGAAGGTGCCGGCGATCAGCGCGACGTCGCGCGCACGCACGCGCTCGGCGGCGAGGCCGCGCGCCGCCGCCACCGCCATCGCGTCCATCGAGAGGCCGACGGCCAGCACCAAGAGCGAGATCGCGCCCACGCCGCCTGCTAGCGCGCTCGCCGCGTCGTCACCACGTCAATCGAGCGCGCGCCACAGGTACCAGGCGGCCATGGTGCGGTGGGGCCGCCAGCGCTCGCCGCGCGCGAGCACCTGCGCCGGCGTCGGCAAGGCGCGCGTGCGGAACACGCGCTGGAAGCCCTTGCGCACGCCGTAGTCGGTGGCGGGCAGGACGTCGGCGCGGCCGAGGCGGAACATCATCAGCATGTGCACGGTCCAGGGGCCGACGCCGCGCACGGCGGTCAGGCGCGCGACCAGGGCGTCGTCGTCGAGCGCGGCCGTCTCCGCCAGATCGGGCAAGCGCCCGTCGTGGGCGTGCGCGGCCAGGTCCTTGAGCGCCGCGGTCTTGGCGCGCGACAGGCCGGCGCCGCGCAGCAGGGCGTCGTCGAGCGCCAGCAGCGCGGCCGGCGGGGGCAGGGCGCCGCCGCCGAGCGCTTGCACCCTGCCGAAGATGGTCGCGGCCGCCTTGCCGGTGAGCTGCTGGTAGACGACGGCCTCGGCGAGCGCCTGGTAGATCGACGAGATGCCGTCGAGCGCGATCCGGTAGCGCCCGATCTTCTCCATGTGGCGCCCGAGCACCGGGTCGCTGGTGGCGAGCGCGCGGCGAGCGGCGGTGGTCGATGGGCGGCGGGCCATGCGCCTCAGCGCTTGAGCTCGATCGCCTGGCTCCGCGCCAGCCGGAAGGGCTCGTACAGGCGCACCAGCTGGGCGAAGCGCCCCTTGGGCATCGCGTTGAGCCCGAGTGTGGTCGCGCGCACCACGGCGACCTCGGTGCCCTTGTCGACCGTTTCGAGCGAGGCGGTGCCGAAGTCGGTCTTGCCGTCGACCTTGGCGGGTAGAGCCTTGGTGGTGAAGCCGCTCGGCAGCTTGACGCGCAGCTCCTCGATGAAGCTCAGCTCATGCGCGATCTCGATGTCGGTGACGCGCTTGGCCGGATCGACGTCGGCGGGGATGTGCTCCTCGATGGGTGACCACAAGAGGTCGAGCGGCACCAACATGCGCGCGCCGTCGACAGTGGCGTACCCCGGCACCGTCATCTTGGCAGTGCGGCGGCAGCGGCCCTGCGCGCGGTCGCAGCTCCAAGGCGTCGACGAATCGAGGCGCGCGGCACGGCTGCGCGGCTCCACGAAGTGCTGCCACTCGTGCGCGACCTCGGCGGCGTCGGAGATGCGCGCACGCAACGCGGTGAAGGCGGCGGCCTCGCCGCGCACCACGTCTTCCACGTCCACTTCGGCGTCCCCGTTGTCCTTGAGCGTCACTGCATAGGAGAGACGGTGGTCGTTTTGCGGCATGGGCTCGCCCTTGATGGGCAGCCACTCGGTGTTGATGCGCCAGCCGTCGCCGCGCGGCGTCGCCACCAGCGCCTCGACGCCGAGGTCCCACTCGGGGATCTGCCCGACGGCACAGGCCTCGCAGGAGGGATCGACGAAGGTGCCGCCGTTCAGCCCTGGCAGATAGACGAGCGCGTGATCGAACCACGCGCCGGACGGGAAGGTCTTGACGATGGGGTAGCCGGGCGAGCGCTCGACCACGGCGATGCGCACTTCGACGTCGGCGGTGCGCAGCATCGACCACAACAACATCGCCTTCTCGACGTTGTTGGCGCTCTTGCTCTTGACGATCTCGCCGGGGTCGCGCAGCTCGAGCTCATCGGAGAAGCCGCTCCACTCGAAGCCGCGCACCTCGGTGAGCGCGCGCCCGAGCAAGCACTCGACGGCGCCGTTGCAGTCGGCGGCCGCCAGGCGTGGCAAGCCCGGCACCGGCTTGTTCTCCACCGTGTCCTCATAGAGCGCGTAGGGCACCGCGCGATCCCACGCGACCAGGCCCGGCTGCGGGCCCTCCTTGGCCGATCGCACCTCGGTGATGCGGTAGATCCACCAGGGCGCACCGGTGCGCGGCTGGGGCGCGAACGCCTCGTACTCGTCGAGCGCCGGCACGTCGTGCAGCTCCATGACCACGCGCTGCCGGCCGTCCGGGTCGGGCACCTGTTGCAGGGGCGCGGTGGTGCCGTTCAAGAGGAAGTCGAAGGTGACGTTCGAGGGTGTCGACACGTCGGCGCGATAGGTGGCGATGGGGTAGGGCGATGCGGTCTCGCTCGACCACGTGAGGAACAGCGCGCTGGTGCGCGTGGTGGTGACGATCTCGAGGATGGAGCCGACCTCCACCTTGGGGAATTGGAAGAAGCGCAGCTCGGCGCCGACGCTGCCCTCCACCACCGTGCGCGTGCGCTGCATGGCGCTCGCGTCCACCGGCGTGCTGGTGCCGTCGGGCGCCACCGTGCGCGCCGCGAGCTGGACCAGCTCGCCGTCCTTGGGGATGACCACGCGCATCTTGGCCGCTTCGAAGCCGGCCTCGCTCAGGATCTTGATGACCTCGTGGTTGTGGAACTCGGTGATGGGTTCGGTGCTGGTGCGCGCGCTGCGAACCACGATGCGCTCCTCGCGCAACAGCACCACCGCCGGCGCGTTGTCGGGCACCTTGGCGGCGGCGACCAGCGCGGCCACGTCGGCGAAGCTGGCGCCGGCGACGGCACCCTTGAGCGCGGCACAGCCGGACAGCAGCAGACACGCGGCCAGCAATCGAGTGACGTGTTTCACCGGTCTCCTCCATGCAGCACGATCTTTTGTTCCTCGGCGGCGGCGATGCGCGCGCTCGCGTCGAGGAAGGCCGCCAGCTCCGCCTTCTGCACCACTCGCACCTTGGTGGTCTGCTCGCGCGTGACGCGCAGCGCGCCGTCGCTCACGGTCCAGGCGAGCGTGTAGCGCAGGAACGGCGTGTCGATCTCGATGGGCGCGGGCGTGCGCGTCACCGTGGCGCCGGCGGGAAGCTTGAGCACCACCGTCTCCACCGACGACTTCCGGGGGCCGAGCACGATGGGCGCCTTCCTCGTCGGCGTGACCAGCGGCAGGCTTGGATTGAACAGCGCGCGCGCCGCCACCAGCACGTCGGCGCCGGGCGTGAGCGGCGCGCTCACGCGCGTCTGCAACTCGCCCTTGATGAGCGCGGGCGTGACCTCCTCCGGTGGCGCGGCGTTGTCGACGGCGAACCGCGTCACGCGCGCGTCGTCGAACGGCAGCAGCTTGGCGACGGCCTCGGGTCGGCGCGCCTCCGGCTCGCTCAGCAGCAGGTCACGCACCGTGTCGGCGTAGAAGCCGTTGGTCTCGGCGGTGAAGGTGCCCTGCGCGGTGCCGTCGGGCGCGAGTGTCAGCTCGGCGCTGGTGGCGCGGCGCTCGCGCGCCGGGTCGGAGGCGAGCGTGGGCGTGAGCGGGTCGCCCTTTGCGCTGATGGGCAGCGCCAGCCGATCCTCGTCGACGGGAGGCAGATCGTCGAAGGGCGTGGTGCGCGTGGTGGGATCGACCCAGATGGGCCCGCTCGGCAGATCGACCAGCAGGATGGCGTGGTTGAAGTTGCCAGCCAGCACCGGCAGGCGGAAGGGCTCGGGCCACTGGTCCGCGAAGATGGTGACGATGCGGCTCTCGATGCCGTCGACGTGCAGCATGGTCTTCAGCAGGTTCGCCTTGTCCTTGCAGTCGCCGTACCGGTTCTTCTCGACGGCGGCGGAGCTGTGCGGCACGAAGCCGCCCATGCCGACCTCGACGGCGCAGTAGCGGATGCTGTCGCGCGTCCACGCGTACAGGCGCCGGGCGCGCGCGCGCGGATCGTCGCCGACGTCGGCCAGCAACTCCTTGACCTTGGCCTCGATCTCGGGCGTCACCTCCACCTGGTCCTTCATCAGCGTGTGCGAGTAGCTCGAGAGCGCAACCGCGTCGGCCGGCGCTTGATGCACCGCGCCGGCCTCATCGGTCCACTGGGCGAGCCGCAGCACCACCTGCTCGAGCATGGTCGAGGGGGGCGGCGCGTGTTCCTCCGCCTCGAGCGCCGGCAGATCGCGCCGCTCCCACACGTAGCGGGTCACGCCGTTCTTCTTCTCGATGTGCGGCTTGCTCTCGATGGCGGCGCCGAACGCCTCGGCCTCGTGCTCGATGACGAAGCCGTCGGGCACCTCGACGGTGAAGCGACTGCGCAGCACGGGCACGTCGGCGCCGAACGCGTGGCCGTAGGCGAACATCTCGGGTGAGCGTTGGCGGCGAACGATGACGGACTCGATGACGGAGCCGGGCGCGGGATCGGGGAGATCGAGGCTGCGTGCGCGGTCGTCGGCGTAGAGGATGAAGCCCGCGAAGGCCGGCCCGTCCATGGCGTCGTCGTTGCCGTAGGTCTTCTCCGCGCGCCCGTCGGGTCCGATGACGCGCGCCGCGAAGTGCACGAGCTGGTCGAAGGTCTGCGAGTAGCTCGTGCCCACCTGCGTGTAGTCCTGCGACTCGTCGTCGCCCGCGGCGTCGTGGAACACCTGCACCTGCTCCTTCTCGACGACGACGGCGATGGGTCCCTCGGGCGTGCGCTGGAAGCGCAGGATCTGCTCGCTCTGCAGCACGCGCGCGCGTTCGCCGGTCGGCGGCGACAGGCCCGCGAGCTCGAGGGGCAGAAAGGCGGCGTCACCGCCCGCCGTGCCGCCGGTGGTGGCGCAGGCGGCGAGCAGCAGGACGGCGAGGAGGGTGGCGGGTGCGGGTCGGTACTTCACGCGGCGCTTCTACCACCGACACCGGGCTGTGCTAACGATGACAAATGCTGCTCTTCGTCCTCGCGCTCGCCGCCCAGGCGCCGGATGCGCCGCCCGCTGCGCCGCCCGACCGCGCCGATCCGGCCGAGACGCACGTGCCGGCGGCGCTGCAAAGCGAGCCAGATCAGGCCGCCGAGCCGGTGCCTTCGCCGACGAGCGCGGAGCCGGCCG
The DNA here is from genome assembly GCA_016177705.1 of Deltaproteobacteria bacterium. GTDB lineage: Bacteria > Myxococcota > UBA727 > UBA727 > VGSZ01 > JACOUT01. Next base: position 16,028 of record JACOUT010000002.1, on the reverse strand, counting down.
CGCCCGCTGCCGCCGCGCCGCCGGCGCCCCTGGCCGCGACCGCGGAGCAGCGGCCGGCCCGTCGCGTCGGCGATCCGGTGCCGCTGACGCGCCGCGAGCCGACGCTCACGGCACTGCAGTTCATGGTGGGCGCGCGCTATGGCCTGGTCGGCACGGGCCCCACCCGCTTCGTCGACGACGTGCGCTTCGGCGCTACCGACTGGCTCGAGCTACGGACCGCGCTCCTGCCGTACCCGTCGAGCTTGATGGCGCGCGCGCGTATCGGCGCGCAGCAGTCCGACCTGGGCGCGTTCCTCATCGACGCCGGCCTCGCCCACTGGGACGCGGGCCTGCGCATCGTGCCCGACACCGGCGAGGCCAACGTCGGCATGCGCTTCCACGTCGAGGGCGGCATCGGCTACGCGCGGGCGCTCGGCGAGCGCTTCGCGGTTCACGGGCAGGCCCATTATCGCTATCGGCTGTCGCTCCTGCCCGACGACGACCAACACGCGGTCGCCGCCGACGCGCACCTGACGTACGACCTGCTCGACGCGCTCGCGGTCTCGGCGGGCCTCGGTGTCGCGTCGACCATCGGCGGGCCGGTGCGCGAGCTGTCGGTGACCTTCGTCGAGCTCGACGGCCCCGGCATGAGCCACCTGTTGGCCCGCGACGAGGGCGGCGAGCAGAGCGTGACCATCCCGCTGACCATGACCTACGGGCGCGTCGACAGCTTCGACGTCGATCTGTTCTGCACGCCGCGCGTGTGGCCCGAGCCCGGCATCCTGTTCGGCGCGGGCGTGCGCCTACGACTCGATCCGTTCAAGGGCTGACGACCGTACTGTCCGGTGCGTTACCGCCCGGCGCGATCAGTTGATCGACTCGGGCGTGGCGAGCGCGAAGGGCGCGATGCTGGCGTCGAAACGCGAGCCGTCGGCACGCTCCATCAGGTACTCGCCCTGCATCATGCCGTGCGGCGTGCGCAGGATGGCGCCGGACTGGTAGGTGAAGCTCTGGCCCGACGCGAGCGCCGGTTGATGTCCCACCACGCCGGGCCCGCGCACGTGCTCCTCGTTGCCGGTGGCGTCGGTGATCACCCAGTGGCGGGCGAGCAGCGTCGCGCCCTCGCCGCCCTCGTTGGTGATGGTCACCGTGTAGGAGAAGGCCCAGCGGCGCTCCTGCGGGCTCGAGTGCTCCGGCAGGAAGTGCGAGCGCACGTGCACCCGGATGCCGTCGGTGACCACGTCGGAGCCGCTCTCGCCGTCGTCGGCCATACGCATACTCTAGCCTATCAATCGCGCATCTGCGTGCGCGTGAGGCGCACCTCGGGATCGTGCTTGCGCGGCGCGAACAGCGAGCCGACGCCCTCGATCGCCTTGCCGATGCCGCCGAACACCGCCGCGGGCGCCACCAGGAGCGCGCCCGCCAGCCGGCCCACTACGCCCGGCGGCGGCGCGACGCGGTCCGAGCCCTCGTCGCCGTACTCGGGCGGCGGTGGGTTCGAGATGGTGGTGGGCGACGACGGCACCGGCGGATCGAGCACCTCGAAGCCCGAAGCCAGCATCGAGTCGTTCTCCGGCGTGTACTGCCGTCGGCGCGTGGGCACACCGAGGCCGGCGGTGCCGTCCAGCTCGGCGCTGACGTACTCGCCCACCAGCACCGAATTCGACGCGCTCGGCAGCATGCGCAGGATCTCCTCGCAGGCGAGCTGGAACTCGCGTGCGCTCTTGAAGCGGCGCTCGCGGTTGGTGTGCAGCGCCTTGCGCAGGATGCGGTCGATGGGCCGCGGGATGCCGGGGCGCAGCTCCGAGGGGGCTGGGTAGTCGCCCTTCCTGATGGCGGCGACCACCTCGTCCTCGTTCGCCTGATCGAACAGCCGCTTTCCCGAGAGCATCTCCCACAAGACGGTGCCGACCGCGAACAGGTCGGCGCGGCGATCGAGCGGTTCGGCGTTGAGCTGCTCGGGCGACATGTAGCGGAACTTGCCTTTGACGATGCCGGCGCGGGTCATGACGCGCTGGATCTCGCTCTTGGCGACGCCGAAGTCGCACAGCTTGGCGATGCCGGCGCGCGAGATCAGCACGTTGACCGGTGAGATGTCGCGGTGGATCAGCTTGAGCGCGGCACCGTTGTCGTCGGCGCGCTCGTGGGCGTAGTGCAGGCCGCACAAGACGTCGGCGGCGATGCGCAGCGCGTGCTGCATGGGGATGGGCCGGCGCACGGCGGCGGCGTTGTCGATGACCCAGCGCAGCGTGGCGCCGCGCACCAGCTCCATCGCCAGGTAATAGGAGCCGCGGTCCTCGCCGAAGTCGTAGATCTGCACGATGTTCGGGTGGTCGAGCAGCGCCTGCACGCGCGCCTCGTCGACGAACATGTGCTCGATCTCGCGGTCGCCGAGCAGCTTCTTGGCGATGCGCTTGATGACGAGCTGCTTCTCGAAGCCGCCCGGACCGTCTTTATGGCCGAGGAAGATCTCGGCCATGCCGCCGGCGGCCAGCAGCTCGGTGACTTCGTAGGGGCCGACGCGCTCTCCCATGGCGAGGGACTCTAGCAGGCGAGGGCGCGACGTGGTGTGCCGCTCCCTCACGGGCGGATGCGCTGGACGCGCCGACCGCGCGCGATCACCTCGACGATGTTGGCGGTGGCGCCGATGTCTTCGAGCGGGTTGCCCTCCACCAAGAGCAGGTCGGCGTCCTTGCCGACCTCGACCGTGCCGAAGCTCGGCGTCGGATCGACGAGCTGCGCGCTCCACAGCGTGGCCCCGAGCAGCACCTCGGCCGGCGGAATGCCGGCCTCGACCAAGCGCCGCATCTCCTCGTGGATCGCCGCGGGGAAGGAGGCGGTGCTGCCGTGGCCGTCAGTGCCGACGGCGATGCGCGTGCCCGCCTCGCGCAGGCGCGCCACGTTCGGGCCGAGGCGGGCGGCGCGATGCTCCTCGAGGTGATCGAGCCAGGCCAGCAGCTCGGCATCGAGCCGGTAGCCGTCGGGGCGCCGCAAGAGGGAGCGCTGGATGTCCGCGGCCACCGTCTCTCGCTCGAGCGCCGAGAGCTGCACGGTGGCGTAGCGCAACTGGTAGAGACGCTCGAACGTGACCAGCGTCGGCACGACCGTCACGCTGCGCATGCCGATGGCCTTGGCCTCGTCGTGCGAGAGCGCGCTCGAGTGGATGCCGTGCGCCAGCACATCGACGCCGTTGTCCACGGCCACCAGCGCATGCGCGGCCGTGTCGACGTGCGCCAGCACCGGCAGGCCGCGCGCGTGCGCCGCCTGCACGACAGCGCGCACCAGCGGCGGCGACAAGACCGCGCCGCTGTCGGGCGTCGAGGCGACGGCGATCTTGATGAAGTCGACGCCGGCCTCCGCGCACTCGTCGACGTAGCGGCGCGCGTCGTCGATGGTCCTCACCTTGCGCAGGAAGGGGTCGAGGGCGAAGGCGACCAGCCAGGCGGGCAGCACGCGCGCGATGTAGCTCTCCGGGTAGCCGCCCGGCGCAACGAAGAAGGGCCCGGCGACGAGCAGGCGCGGTCCCGGCAGCTCCCCCGCCTCGACGGCGCGCTTGAGCGCTAGGCCGTCTGCGAGCCGGCCACCGAGGTCATGCATGGTCGTGATGCCCGCGTAGAGCGCCTCCTCCAGCACGTGCGCGGGGTTCGCCTGCACCACGTGCCAGGGCGGCGCGCCCGTGATCTGGGTGTGCGCGTGTGCGTCGACCAAGCCGGGCAGGACCGTGCGGCCCGGTCCGGCGATGCGCGCGGCGTTCGGCGGCAAGGGCGCGCCCGTGTCGCGGACGGCGACGATGCGATCGCCCTCGACGAGGACGTCTTGGTGCTCGAGCACCAGGTCGGGCGCCGTGGCCGGGAAGACCCGCACGTCGACGATGGCGATCGGCGCGCGCTGCTCGCGAGGCACCACCACCAGGCGCCGCACCTGCTGCTCGGGCAAGCATGCCACCGCGCTCACGGACGCGGCCAGCAGTGCGATGCGCGCGGCCCACGACCGATTAGCGCTGCTCATGCTGCACCGTGGCGCGCGGCGCGCCCTTTCCCTTGAGCTCATCGACCACGATCGCACGCCCCTCTTCGAGTGGCGCGATGGGCAGCGCCGCCCGATCGACCTCGTCGCCGAGGTGGGTGAGGCGCATGTGCGCACGGTCGGCCTCGGGCAGGGCTGCGAGCGCCTCGAGCGGCGTGTGGCCGTAGCCGTGCCCGGCCTCGTGCACCGCCAGGTCGGCCTCGAGCAGCCACGCGATCAGGGAGGGGTCAAAGGCCGTATCGGCCGAGAACGCCACCGACGCGCCGCCGGCGCGCACGCGCAGCGCGAAGGTAGGGATGTGGTGACGCGTGCGCCGCAGCTCGACGGAGAAGGGCCCGAGCCGCACTGGCGCCTGCTCGGTCAGGCGCACGCACGCCGCGACATCGTCGAGCGTCAAGTGCGTCGTGGTGCCGTCCTCGCCCAGGAGCTGCTCCATGCCTCCCGCCAGGTGGCCGTCCCACAGGCGCGCGCGCACGTCGTCGTGCAGCGCAAGCGTGCCCTTGGTACCGAGCACGAAGCGCGAGAACCACAGGAAGCCCTCGACGCCGCTCGCGTGGTCCGCGTGCAGGTGGGTGAGCGCGCACGCCGTCACATCGGCGATGTCGAGCGCGAAGCCCTGCACCTGCGCGGCGTCCCGCAGCACCTTGCGCAGCGGGTGCGGGCAGTCGATCAACAGCACCGCGCGCGCCCCGTCCTCGTCGTGCACCAGCGCGTTGCAGCAGGAGTGGCGCTCGGCGGAGAAGGCGTTGCCGGTGCCGAGCGGCAGCAGGGTAAGGGTCATGCCGCGCTCCGCTCGCGCACACGCGCGCGATCGAGCAGCGCCTGGATGATGGGTGGCGGACATAAACCGTCGAGCGGCGCACCGGCGAGCGCGCGCGCCTTGAGCGCCGACGACGACAGCTCCGAGAGCGCGGGCTCGGCCGGCAGCAGCACCGTCTGCACGTCGGGCGCGAGCGTCCGGTTCTGCTGCGCGAGCGCCGTCTCGTACGACGCGTCCGACGCGCCGCGGATGCCGCGCACCAGGAAGCGCGCACCGATGCGCCGCGCGTACTCGACCACCAGGCCGTCGGTGGCGTCGACGCTGACGTTGGGCAGCGGCGCCAACCACGCGGCGATCTGCCCCTTGCGCTCGTCGCAGGTGAACCAGCACTGCTTGTCGGGGTGGACCGCGATCAGCACGCGCACGAACGAGAAGATGCCCGCCGCTTGCGCGACCACGCTGTGGTGACCGGTGGTGAAGGGGTCGAAGGTCCCTGCGTAGACGGCGATCATGCTGCCTCCTTGTCGGCGGGTACCAGCAGGCGGTCGACGAGCGCGCACAGCGCGGGGGCCATGGCGCCCGGGGGGATCACCTCGGGCGCGGTGCTCGCCACCACGAAGGCGCCCTGCATGGCGCTCCACAGCACGGCGCCGAGCGAGGCCGCGTCGGCACGAGCACGTCGCCGCGGCGCCCCGGCCTCGACCAGCGCGTGTGTGATGCGATCACGCAGCTCTGCCACCAGGGGCAAGGTCGCGCGCGCGAGCACCTCGCGCACCTCGGGGTCACGCACGGCCTCGGCGGAGATGCCGACCCAGCACGCCACCAGGTCGGCATCGGCGCCCGGGCCGAGCGCGAGCGCCGCGTCCACGAACGCATGGAGCCGCGCGCGCGCGGTGCTCGCCCCGCCGTCGAGGTGCTCCAGCCGAGCGCGCAGCGTGGCCGCCAACTCCTCGACGAGCGCGAGCAGCACCGCGCGCTTGTCCTCAAAGTGGTAGTGCACGAGCCCCGGCGCGAGGCGGGCGGCGCGCGCGATATCCAGGACGGTCGCCCCGGCGTAACCCTGCCGCGCCAACACCCGCCGCAGACCGGTCACGATCTGGGCGCGACGCTCCTCGGTGTTGGACGGGCGGGCCATAACTTGGGTGTATAACCAAGAAACAGATCCGGCAAGCGGAACGCGGTCGCACCGCCGCTGCCGGCGCGCACGGCACGGTGTCTCTGACGCGCACCGCACGGCCGGTGCCGGTACGCTCGAGGAACCTGATGATCTCAACCGCCCGAGGCCACGCGCTGGTCGCGATGCTCCTGCCGCTCTTTGCGGCGCCCGCGTGCCGCTTGGTGGGCGCCGCCGCGCTGCCGTGCGAGACCGACCAGCATTGCCCCCTCGGCACGGAGTGCCGCGGCGGCTCCTGCGTGGCGCTGCGTCCACCGACGGATGAGGGCGCGGGCGAAGGCGAGGGCGAGGGCGAAGGGGAGGGTGAAGGGGAGGGCGAAGGAGAGGGCGAAGGAGAGGGCGAAGGAGAGGGCGAAGGGGAGGGCGAAGGAGAGGGCGAAGGGGAGGGCGAAGGGGAGGGCGAAGGAGAGGGCGAAGGGGAGGGTGAGCCCGCGAGCTGCCTCGACGTCGTGCTGGCGAATCCAGCGGCGCCGAGCGGCAGCTACCCCCTGGTGGTGGGCGGTCAGTCGGTCGACGTCGAGTGCGACATGGAGACGGCGGGCGGCGGCTGGGGGTTGGTGGTGCGCTTCCGCGATGGGGACGCGTGCCCCGGCGAGTGGGTGCCGGCGCTGCAGGGGTGTCGTCGCCCCGACGCCGCCGGCGCCAGCAGCGCGTCGGCGACGTTCGCGGTGCCGTACTCCTGGCGTGAGGTGCGGGGCTCGGTGCGCGCGCTCGGCCTCGGCGCCTCCGACGGCTTCCGCGACGTCGCGGTGAGCGAGACCATCGATGGCATCTATCTCGACGGCCTCACGCTCACCGCGGGAGCCCCGCGCCGGCACGTCTTCTCGTTCGCGCATGGCTGCTCGAACCTGTTCGCCATCGCCGGCACGGCGTCGTGCCCGTGCGATGCGGGGGCGCTGCCGTTGCCGTTCATCGGCGCGAGCTACCGCTGCGAGGAGCCGGAGGGTCCGGTGGATGGTGCCGGCGCCCGCGCCTTCGACGTGTACGACGTGCTGTTCGACGGCGCCGACATCGTGGACGCGAGCTGTCAGGCGGCCGCGGAGTCGGCGCCGGGCGAGTTCCTGGTCGATCTCGGCGTCGTGAGCGCCGACGCCCTCGAGGGCCGCTTGCAGCAGACCGAGGATTCGGCCAACGAGGACACGGCGGTGATCGCGCTCGAGCTCTGGGTGCGCTGAAGCTCGGGGGAAGGGGGGGCGCAGATGGAGACCAGCAGGCGCGCCGCGACGTCCGGCGTCGGGTGTCTACTCGGCATCATCGGCGTTGGCTCCGTCGGCGGCGCGCTGTTGATGGCGTGTGTCCCTCCCTTGCCTCCCGAAGGGCCGTGCGCGGCCGACGCCTGCCTCGACGGCTACCGGTGTTGCGACGGCTGGTGCAAGCCCGCCGACGAGCCCTGCCTCGGCGCGTGCATCGACGACCGGAGCGACGAGGGTCAGCGCTCGCGCTACCTGCCGTTCATCGTCGGCGCGCGCTGGACCTTCCTCGTCACCGATATCGGTTCAGAGACGCGCCAGTGGAAGCGTTGGGCGCTCGGCCCCGAGGTCGAGATCGGCGGTCTCGCCGATGGCCGCGCGCACCTGCAATGCCGCGAGGTGCGCGACGGCGACGGCAACCTCTATGACGGTTCGCTGCGCTGGGAGCGCGACACCGGGCACGGGGCACAATGGCAGCGAAGTCTGCGCGTCGACGTCAGCGCACCGGGCGAGGTCGCCAAGGACGAATACCCGGATCCCTTTGCGATTCGTCTCGACGAAGGGCCGGACACCTGCGTCGGCCGCACCTTCACGCACACGTATCAGGAGCTCGTGGTGCGGCCGTCCGCGTGCACCGGCATCACCTTCGCCGAGGGCGAGCACTGGGGCGCCGACGATCCAGCGCGCTGCGCCGAGGCCGGCGGCCTCGCGATCGTCGACAAAACCGACGTCTGGACCGTGCAGAAGATCGACGAGGTCGTCGAGGTCGCCGGCCAGGAGCTGTCCACGTTGCGGGTGCGCCGCGAGCAGACCTCGTCCGACTCGCAGATACCGGAGATCGCGACCTTCTGGTTCGCGCGCGGCGTCGGCAAGGTCATGGAGGTCACGGAGAACAAGCAGCAGGAGGAGCTGCTGTTCGTCGACATGCCCGATGTGGGCATGCTCGGTCAGGACGATGACCGCGCGGCGCAGATCGACGACTGCTCGCTCGACTGGTGGCCGCGCCGAGACCCGATCGCGAATTGAGCCAGACGCGCCGAGCGCAGGCGATGCCGCGCGCCGCTCACGTCGTCGGCTGCCGCCACACGCGCGCCTGTCGCTCGTCGAGCCGCGCGGTCGCGCGCTTCTTGCCGAGCACCAGGCACTCCCACTGATAGCGCCGCAGGAAGCGCCGGAATTCGGTGTCGCCGTAGCGCGGCTTGCGCTTTGCCGCTGACTCCACGTAGCCCCACAGCATGGCGGCGCCGCCCACCCCGTAGGGCGGCCGCAGCGTGCGATAGGCCGCGCTCGCCGTCATGTACACGAGGCCGGTGCCCATGAAGTACTGCCCGAAGCCGTGGCGCTTCCTGCCCGTGACGATGCCCTGGTGCGACGAGCCCATCGGTCGCAGGTGGATGAAGCGCAGCGCGGGCTCGTCGGTGCTCATGGCCTGCCAACCCAGGCGCCGGCACTGGTGGCAGTCGATGCCGTCCCACATCACCTCGCGCACGAAGCCGCCGATCTGCTGGAAGCACTCGACCCGGTAGAACTTGGTCATGCCGACCGACATCTCGTCGCCGCACGCCTCGCTGATCAGCTCGCCGTCGAAGTCCTTGGCGACGTTGGCAGGGCCGGGGAAGTACGCCTTGCCCGAGCAGGTGCCGAGGCGCGGGTTCGCCTCCATCAGCTCCATCAGGCGCTCGAAGTAACGGCGCGGCAGATCGAGATCGAGGTCGAGCTTGCACAGGTAGTCGTAGGCCGACAGCTCGGGCTCCTGCGCGAGCCCGTCGTAGAAGGCCTCGATGACGCCGGGGCCCACGCTGCGTACGCCGCGGTTTTTGCGCGGGTGCACCTTGATGTAGCTGTAGCGCGCGGCGTAGTCGGCGAGCAGCGCGCTGGTGCCGTCGGTGGAGCCGTCGTCGACGATGATCCATTTCTTCGGCGGCACGGTCTGGCCGGTGACGCTGTCGAGCGTCCGCTTGGCGTACTCGATCTCGTCGCGCACCGGCGTAATCAGCAGATAGTCGCGGCTCATTGGCTCACCGGATTCGGCGGCGGAATCACCCGCTTCAAGAAGTTGTGGAGGCTCGTGACACCGAGGAACGTGAGATGCACTTCGCCGAACGCGACCTCCTCACCGCCCTTCAGCGTGCGGTACTCGTCGGCGGGGATGAGCTCGTCGTTGATGCGCGTCCCCGTCGTCGAGCTCGCGTCCTTGACTTGGACTCCGCCTGCCGCGTCCCGCGTGATCACCGCGTGGAACTTGGACACCGAGCTGTCGGCGATGACCACGTCGTTGTTCCCCGTGCGTCCGACCGTGACCCGTCGACCCTTCGGATCATTGGGCCGGAGGAAGTAGATCGTGAACTCCATGACGTCCGCACCCGCGCGGCGCTTCAGCGGGTTCGGCGAGGCGCCGTGCTCGGCGGCGCGCAGCGCGGGCGACGCGTCGCCCTTCGACGTCTCCTGAAAGACACGCGGCTTCCGCAGCGACGCCGAGCCGCCGCCGCGCATGAAGAACGCGTCACCGAAGCGCTCGCGGAACTCGTCCTCGCTCAGCGCCTTGGCGTGCGCGTGCAACGCGGCGACGGTCATCGGCTCGGGCATGACGGGGGCATTCTCGTTACACCTGCATCGCCCGCGCAAGAGCTCTCTCGCTCGAGGTCGCCCTCCGCGGCCGGCGGTTCGGAGCAGCCGGGGCAACCGGCCAGCGGGGCGAGGAGCGAGCAGAAAAACGCGAGGCAAAGCGGCGTAAGGGGGCGCATGGCCGTGAACATAGTGTCCAACTGCACCGCCACCTCATCGCAAAGCGATCCGCCCCTGCACGTTGGCCACCGGCGGCGCCAGCGTGTCGAAGTTGCAGTCGTAGACGCCGGCCGGGACGGTCAGCCCCGACAGCCCGCTGACGAGGGCGCTGCACGAGTCCGTCGAGGCTGCGTCATAGCCCGAGAGGGCAATGGACACGCGGTCATCGCCCCCGACGTAGGCGTGCTCGGCGGTGGCGCTGGGAGGAGCGACGGTCCGCGTCGCGCCGTCGGCGGTCCAGGTGATGCCCTCCCCTTCGCCCTCCCCCTCACCTTCGCCTTCGCCCTCACCTTCCCCTTCCGTCGAGATAACGGGTTCGTTCTCCTTCAACGCGACGCAGTAGCCCTCGAGGCGGCTCACAGCGTCAGCCGGTGGCGCCGCGCCCAGTCGACGAGCACGAACGGCGCCCACACGCGCGACCAGTAGATGCCCGGTCGGCCGGCCGAAAACGAGCGCCAGAGCGCCGCGGCCGCGCGCGCGTCGAGCCCGACGGAGGCGAGCGCGCGCGCGTCGCCGTAGACCTCGTCCATGGCGGGCTTGAGCGTCTTCTTGGCCCAGGCCTCGATGGGCAGCACGAAGCCTTGCTTCGGACGATCGAAGAGCTTGGGGTCCAGGCGCCCCAGCGCGGCGTCGCGCAGCGCCTGCTTCTTGCCGAGCGGCCGAAAGCGCGCGTCCTCGTCCATGCCGGCGACGGTCTCGATCAGCACGTGGTCGAGCAGCGGCACGCGCGCCTCGAGCGACGCCGCCATGGACGCCGCGTCGGTGTCACGCAACAAACGCTCGCCGATGAAGGAGGCGAGCTCGAGGTTGCCGACGGCGTGCAGCGCCGGCGCGCCGCTCACCGCGCCGAGCGCGCGTCGCTGCTCCGCGGTCAGGCCGTCGGTGAGGTGCGCGGCGAGGCGCGCGGCGAGGGGCGCGGTCAGCTCGGCGTACAGCTCGCGCGAGAACAGCGCGTAGGAGGCCTGGTAGAGCGCCACCAGATCCTCGGCGCCGAGCACGTCGGCGAGCTTGCCGAAGCGCGTCTGCGGCGGCACCTGCCCGAGCGTGAGCGCGGCCCGCGTCAGCCCGCGCGCCAGCAGGTGTGCCGCGCCCCCGAGAGCACCGCCCCTTGGCACACGCAGCGCGCGCGGCAGATCGACGAAGCTGCGGTAGCCGCCGAACAGCTCGTCGCCGCCGGTGCCGGCCAGCGCCACCGTCATGCCCGCGGCGCGCACCGCGCGGCTCACCAGATAGGTGTTGATGCCGTCGAAGGTCGGCTGGTCGAGGGAGGCGAGCGCGTCGGGCAGTTGCCGCTCGAAGTCGGCGCCGGTGATGGTGAGCGACTGGTGCTCGGTGCCGAGCGCCCGAGCTACGGCGGCCGCGTAGCGCGACTCGTCGAGCGCGGCCTCGTCGAAGCCGATGTTGACAGTGCGCACCCGGCCTTGGCCCGCTTCGACGGCGAGCGCGGCCACGGCGCTCGAGTCGACGCCACCCGACAGGAAGACCGCCAGCGGCACGTCAGCGACGAGTTGCAGGCGCACGGCCTCCCGCAGCACCTCGGCGAGCCGCTCACGCGAGGTGGTGCCCGGACGCGCCTTTGGCAGCGACCACCACGAGGTCGGCGCTTGCCGTGGGCTCGCCGCGGTGAGGGTCAGGGTGGACGCGGCAGGCAGGAGCTGCACGCCCTCGACGACGGTGCCGGGCCCGCGCACGAAGCCCTGCCAGGCGAAGCCGGCGAGGCCGGTCGGGTCGAGCCGCCGTGGCTGCCCGCCGTCGAGCAGCGCCCGCACCTCCGAGGCGAAGTAGAGCGTGGCGCCTCGCTGCGCGACGTAGAGCGGCTTGACGCCGAGGGGGTCGCGCACCAGCGACAGCGTGCGCGCGCGCGGATCCCAAAGCGCGAACGCGAAGATGCCGCGGAAGCGCTTGACCGCGTCCGGCCCCCACGCGAGCCAGGCGTGCAGGATGACCTCGGTGTCCGACTTGGTGCGAAACACCGCGCCCTTCGCCGCCAGCTCCGCGCGCAGCTCGGCGAAGTTGTAGATCTCGCCGTTGAAGACCACGACGCAGCCGCTGGCCGGCTCGACCATCGGCTGGTTCGCGTTGGTCGAGAGATCGATGATCGCCAAGCGGCGGTGGGCGAGCGCGACCTCGAAGTCGCCCGTCGCCGACTGAAAGAAGCCCTCGCCGTCCGGACCGCGGTGCGCCTGCGCGCGGCTCATCGAGCGGACGGCGCCGACCACGTCGTCGTCGATGAGCCCGACCGCGCCGGCGATGCCACACATACGGCGTGCCAGATAGCATGGGGCAAGGCGCCCACGCGCTTCCCGGTTGACACCCCACCCGCCGCCGCTACAGTCCGCCCGCTTCGCTCGGTCGGCGCACCGCGTCGGCCGGCGATCTCGAGCCGCCTTGACGCAGGCTGCGCGGGGAGCGAGACGGACCGCCCGTCTTCGGACGGGACCGGCTTGCGGGCCAGCTTCTTTTGTTCGTGAACGCGCCGTGAGGCGCCGCTTTTGAGAGGACCGAGGGAATGCCGACGATCAACCAGCTCGTGCGCAAAGGGCGCCAGCAGCTCGTCGAAAAGAGCAAGTCGCCGCACCTGAAGGCATGCCCGCAGAAGCGCGGCGTGTGCACTCGCGTGTACACGACGACGCCGAAGAAGCCGAACTCGGCGCTGCGCAAGGTCGCCCGCGTGCGGCTGACCAACCAGCTCGAGGTGACCACCTACATCCCGGGTGAGGGTCACAACCTGCAGGAGCACTCGGTGGTCTTGATCCGCGGCGGCCGCGTCAAGGATCTCCCCGGCGTGCGCTACCACATCATCCGCGGCACGCTCGACGCCGTCGGCGTCAACAACCGTCGCCAGGGCCGCTCCAAGTACGGCGCGAAGCGACCGAAGTAGTCCGCCTTGAACGTGCCCGTGCCCGTGCCCGTGCCCGATTCCGAACTCTGAGAGTGAACACATGCCCCGTCGTCGCGAAGTACCGAAGCGCAAGATCAACCCGGACCCGAAGTACCAGGACCGCCTGGTCTCGAAGTTCGTCAACGTGCTGATGTACCAGGGCAAGAAGGACGTCGCCGAGGTCGTCTGCTACAAGTCCTTCGCCAAGGTCGAGGACCGGGCCAAGGAAGAGGCGCTCAAGGTCTTCAAGCGCGCGCTCGACAACATCAAGCCGGCGGTCGAGGTCAAGAGCCGCCGCGTCGGCGGCGCCAACTTCCAGGTGCCGGTCGAGGTCCGCCCCGATCGCCGTGTTGCCCTGGGCCTGCGCTGGCTGCGCGACGCCGCCCGTGAGCGCGGTGAGCGCGGCATGGTCGAGAAGCTCGCCAACGAGATCCTGGACGCTGCTGCTGGCCGTGGGGGAGCGGTCAAGAAGCGCGAGGACACGCACCGTATGGCGGAGGCCAACCGCGCCTTCGCTCATTACCGCTGGTAGCGGAGGGTTCCCTTCACGGTCCCCATCATGGGGGTCGTTCGGCTGTCTGACATTCGGAGTTGAGTCATGGCCCGCGAGTATCCACTCGATCGCGTTCGCAACATCGGCATCATCGCCCACATCGATGCCGGCAAGACGACCACCACCGAGCGCATCCTCTATTACACGGGCATGACCCATAAGATCGGCGAGGTGCACGACGGTGCCACCACGACCGACTACATGGAGCAGGAGCGCGAGCGCGGCATCACCATCACCTCGGCCGCCGTCACCTGCTACTGGCAGCGCCGCCAGGATCCGAAGGCACCCAAGTACCAGATCAACATCATCGACACGCCCGGACACGTCGACTTCACCATCGAGGTCGAGCGTTCGCTGCGCGTGCTCGACGGCGCGTGCGTGGTGTTCGACGGCGTCGCCGGCGTCGAGCCGCAGTCCGAGACGGTGTGGCGCCAGGCCGACCGCTACCACGTGCCGCGCATGTGCTTCGTCAACAAGCTCGACCGCACGGGCGCGAACTTCTTCCGCTGTGTCGACATGATCACCGATCGCCTCAAGGCGCGCCCGGCGGTCATGACCCTGCCCATCGGCAACGAGGCCAACTTCAAGGGCATCGTCGACCTGCTGCGCATGAAGGCCCTGATCTGGAAAGAAGAGACGCTCGGCGCCGCCTTCGACGTCCTCGACATCCCCGAGGAGCTGAAGGCGCAGGCCGCCGAGTACCGCGAGAAGCTGGTCGAGCAGTGCGCCGACGTCGACGATGACGTCGCCGCCAAGTTCCTCGACGGCGGCGAGGTCACCGAGGCCGACATCATCCGCTCGCTGCGCAAGGGCTGCCTGACCACCAAGCTGATCCCGACGTTCTGCGGCTCGGCGTTCAAGAACAAGGGCGTCCAGTTCATGCTCGACGCCGTGCTCGACCTGCTGCCGTCGCCCATCGACATCCCGCCGGTCAAGGGCAAGGACCTCAAGGACGAGACCAAGGAGATCATCCGTCAGACCAACGACGACGAACCGGTCACCGCGCTCGCCTTCAAGCTGCTGAACGACAAGTTCGGCCAGCTCACGTTCGTGCGCGTCTACGCGGGCACCCTCAAGAAGGGCAGCAGCGTGATGAACGTCCGCACCGGCAGGCGGCTGCGCATCGGCCGTCTGGTGCGCATGTTCGCCGACAAGCGCGAGGAGATCGAGGAGTGCTACGCCGGCGGTATCGCCGCCGTCATGGGCATCGAGTGCGTCACCGGCGACACCTTGTGCGACGAGGACAAGCCCGTGGTGCTCGAGCGCCTCACCGTGCCCCCGGCGGTGGTGACGCTCGCCATCGAGCCCAAGAGCAAGGCCGACCAGGAGAAGATGGGCATCGGCCTCGGCCGTCTGGCCGCCGAAGACCCGTCGCTGCGCCTCAAGACCGACGAGGAGACCGCGCAGACCACCATCTCCGGCATGGGCGAGCTGCACCTCGAGATCATCGTCGACCGCCTCAAGCGCGAGTACGGCGTCGAGGCCAACGTCGGCAAGCCGCAGGTGGCCTACCGCGAGACCATCACCAAGTCGGTCGAGCAAGAGGGCAAGTACGTCAAGCAGACCGGCGGCCGCGGCCAGTACGGCCACGTCTGGCTGCGCGTCATGCCCAACGAGACCGGCAAGGGCTTCTCGTTCGAAAACGAGGTGGTGGGCGGCACGGTGCCCAAGGAGTTCATCCCGGCAGTGGAGAAGGGTGTGGAGGGTGCGCTGTTGCGCGGCATCCGCGCCGGCTACCCGGTGGTCGACGTCAAGGTCGAGCTGTTCGACGGCAGCTACCACGACGTCGACTCGAACGCGAACGCGTTCGAGATCGCCGGCTCCATGGCCTTCAAGGAGGGCTGCAAGCAGGCCGGCCCGATCATCCTCGAGCCGATGATGAAGGTCGAGGTGGTGACGCCCGAAGACTGGATGGGCGACGTCATCGGCGATCTCAACTCCCGCCGCGGTCAGGTGCAGGGCATGGAGGATCGCGCCGGCATGAAGGTCATCACCGCGGTCGTGCCTCTCGCCGAGATGTTCGGCTACGCCAACGCCATCCGCAGCCGCACCCAGGGTCGCGCCAGCTACACCATGGAGTTCGGCCACTACGACGCCGTGCCCAACAACATCGCCGAGGCCATCATCGCGAAAGCCGGTGGCGGCTGAGTCCATCCAACGCAACGAATCACGAAACCCGCATCCCCAGGTAACAGGAGTCCACGATGTCGAAGGAAAAGTTCAACCGCGACAAGCCCCACGTCAACGTCGGCACCATCGGTCACGTCGACCACGGCAAGACCACGCTGTCGGCGACCACGGCAAGACCACGCTGTCGGCTGCCATCACCAAGTGCATGGCGGAGCTCGGTCGCGCGCAGTTCATGGCGTACGACGCCATCGACAAGGCGCCCGAGGAGCGCGAGCGCGGCATCACCATCAACACCGCCCACCTCGAGTACTCGACCGAAAAGCGCCACTACGCGCACGTCGACTGCCCCGGCCACGCCGACTACGTGAAGAACATGATCACGGGCGCGGCGCAGATGGACGGCGCCATCCTGGTGGTCTCGGCCGCCGACGGCCCGATGCCGCAGACGCGTGAGCACATCCTGCTCGCCCGCCAGGTCGGCGTGCCCTACATCGTCGTGTACCTGAACAAGTGCGACATGGTCGACGACCCCGAGCTGCTCGACCTGGTCG
>JACOUT010000017.1 GCA_016177705.1 Deltaproteobacteria bacterium | reverse complement strand
TGCCGCGCGCGCCGAGCAGGCGGCGCGGCGCCGGGCGCGGCTCGGCGAGCTGACCGCCACGCTCGCAGCAGCCGCCGCCGGCCGCCTCGAAGCACGCGCCCCGGCCTCGGCAGATGACGACCCCGCGCTGGCCGCGCTCGCGGCCGGCACCAACGCGGCGGTCGACAGCATGGACGCGCGCGTGCTGCGCTGGCGGAGCCACGCCGCCGCCGCAGCGGCGGGCTCGAGCGAGGCGCTGCGCGCGCTCCACGCCGAGCTGACGGCGGTCTCCACGTCCCAAGGCGCGCCGGCGGTGCTGGGCGCGCTGCGCGACCTGCCCGCCGGGGAGATCGCGCGCCGCCTGCCGGAGCCCGCGTCGTGACGCCGTCGGCACCCCCACCTCGCCCGTGACCTCTCTCACGTGAATCAAGCGGCCCAGGCCGCGTCGAATTGCCGGAGCCCGCCATGTGGATCCCCTTCTCGCCCCTCGTCACGCTCGCCCTGCACCTGCTGGTGCCCGCCGACACGCCAGCGACGGGGCCCGCCGCGGCTGCGCCAGCGGCCGCAGCACCCACGGCCGCAGCACCCACGGCCACTGCACCAACGGCCGCAGCACCTGCGCTCCCCCCGCCAGCCGCCGACGCGCGCCTCGACGCCGTGGTCGACGCCATCCAGAAGACCTACGACGCCACTACCGACTTCTCGGGCTCGTTCACGCAGCGCTACACCTACACGCTGCTGCGCCGCACCGAGGAGTCGAAGGGCGAGGTCAAGTTCAAGAAGCCCGGGCTGATGCGCTGGGACTACCAACAGCCGAAGAAGAAGTCGTTCGTGGTCGATGGCAAGTCGCTGTGGCTGCACTCGCAGGAAGACAACACCGCCTTCGTCAACGCCTGTTTCAAGAACGACGGCCTGACGGCGTCGGTGGCCTTCCTCTGGGGCCAGGGCAAGATCCGCGAGCAGTTCGACGTCGCGTGGTTCGCCGGCACCTTCGGCGACAAGAGCGACCATCACCTCGAGCTTACCCCCAAGCAGGGCAACGCCATCTTCGCCAAGCTGATCATCGTGGTCGACCCGAAGACCTCGCGCGTCAAGCAGTCGATCGTGGTCGACCCGTCGGGCAACGTGAACCAGTTCAGCTACAGCAACCTGAAATTCAACAAGGCGCTGCCCGACACCGCCTTCACCTTCACGCCGCCGTCCGGCGCGCACGTCGCGCGTCTGCCGGGCTCCTGCGACGCGCCCGTGCCCGGCCTCAAGTAGCGCGCGGCGCTCGTGTTTCCTTCCCCGCCGGGTCGCGCTACAGCGCGCCGATGCGCGCGCTCCTCCTCGCACTCCTCGTCGTGGCCGCCGCCGGACCGGCCTGCGTCACCACGCAGCAGGTCGATCCCGATCGCTCCCCCGATCCTCGCGACGACCTGCCGGAGCTCGCTGCCCCCGCCCCGTCGCCCGCCGAGCTGAAGCGGGCGCAGCTCGCAGCCGAGCATCCGCTCGCCACCGTGGTCGCCCTCTCCGACGCCGAACCGCAGGCCGAGCTGCGCGTGGTCCTGTCGACCGGCTCGGCTGACGACCCGGCCGGCAAGGAGGGGATCGCGGGGCTGCTGGCGCGCCTGTTGGGACACGGCACCGAGAAGCTCACGGCCGCCGAGCTGGCCGAGACGCTCACGCGCATGTCCGCCACGCTCGACGTGCGCGCCGACAAGGACGCGATCGCGCTCACCGGCCGCGTCCCACGGGAGCACGCGGCCGCCTACGCCGAGCTGCTCCTCGACGTGCTGCTGCACCCGCGCCTGACCGCCGAGGAGCTCGATCGCTGCAAGGACGAGCAGCGCGCGCAGCTGCGCGAACCGCCGCGCGACGGCCCCGAATCGTCGATGTCGCGCGCGACGCTCGAGGCGCTCATCTATGGGGGCGCGACGTTCGTGCCCGGTGCGTTCAAAGAGGGCGCACGGCACGGCTACGCGCACGCGACGGCCGGCACGCCTGCGGGCATCGACGCCGTCACGATCGAGGACGTGCGCGGCTTGCACGAGCGTGCGCTGGTCCGCGACCGCCTGGTGCTCGGCGTCGCCGGCAGCGCTCCCACGGCGCTGGTCGCGCGGCTGACGAGCGCCCTCGAGGCGCTGCCGTTCTCGGACGGCGAGCGCGCGCCGCCGGCGCCGCCGGCACAGCCCGACGACAACGTGCTGGTCGTCGTCGAGACGCCCACGGCCGGCGCCACCATCGCGGTCGGCTTTGCGCTCGCCGACTTGGCGCGCGCCCATGCGGACTACCCGGCGCTCGCCGTCGCCATGGCCTGGCTCTCGGAGCACCGCGCCCCCGTCGATCACGTCCTGGACGCGGCCCACACCCGACGCGGCGTCGGGCTCGGCGAATGTGACGCTCAAGGCCCGCCGCCGACAGGGCAGATCGCGTGTCTGGCGCCCGGCCTGCCGCGCCGATCCTGGCACTTCTCCTCGTGGGTTGGCCCGGTCGAGCGCAAGAGCCGGTTGTTCATGTTGCGCCAGACGCTGGACGAGCTCGATCGGTTCGTGCGCGACGGCATCCCCGACGACGAGAGCTTCGCGCGCGCCCAGGCGGCCGTGCAGGCGTCCGGGCAGCGTGCACTGGCGGGCGCGACGCGCGCGGATGTCAACGCCGCCATCAAGCGTCACTTGCGGGCCGATCGCCTGTCGTTGGTGGTCGTGACCGACGACGGGAGCGCCTTCGCCGCCGACGTCGCCGCCAACAAGCGGGCGCCGCCCGTCTACCTCGCGCCCAAAGTCGACAAGGCGCGGCGCGGCGAGGACGCTCGCATCGACGCCGTCGACCTTCGCATCGCCGCCGATCACGTCGTCGTCGTCAAGCCCGACGCGCTGGTCGGCCGGTAGCGACGCATGGACGAGGCGCTCTGGCTCGGCATCGTGCGCGGCCTCGGCACCTTCGCGGTGGCCCTGGTCGCGCTGCCGGTGGTCGCCTGGTTCGAGGGCCTGCGCGGCTCGCGCACCGAGGCAGCCGCGGGCGTGGTCAGCCGCGGCCCACGCGGCGCGCTCACCGCGCTCGCCACCGCCATCAAGCTGCTCGAGAAACGGGCGCCGCGCACGCTCGACGCCGATCGCCTGCTACACGCGGTGGCGCCGGTGCTCGGCCTGGTGCCGACGGTGGCCGTGATCGCGGTGGTGCCGCTCACGCCCGGCGACCCGGTGGCCGCGCCGTTGCCGTTCGTGCTCGCGCTCTCGCTGTTCTCGACGGGCGCCATCGCCCTCGCCGGCGTCGGCGGTGGCAACCGCCTGGCGCTGCACACCGCGCTGCGGCTGGTGGCGCTGCGCCTGAGCGTGCTGGTGGTGGTGGCGCTCGGCGCGCTTGGCAGCGCGTTGGCGGCGGGCTCGCTCGGCCTGCCAGAGATCCTCGCGGCGCAAGCGCGCCCGCTCGTCGGCGCGCTGCCCCGTTGGGGCGCGTTCCTCGACGCGCCCGGCTTTGCGGCTGCCGTGCTCGCCTTCGCCATCCACGCTCAGCGCGTGGTGCGCGCGCGCACCGTGCCGTCGCTCTCCGAGCCCTGGCACGGCGAGGCCACCGGGCCGGTGCTGCTCGGCCACCGCATGTTCGAGAGCCTCGACCTGCTGGCGAGCGCGGCCCTGATCGCGGTGCTGTTCCTCGGCGGCTCGCACCTGCCCTGGCTCGACGACGCGGGAGCGGTGGTCACCGTGGTCAAGCTTGCGGGCGCGCTCGCGCTCATCGTGGCGGTGCGCAACCTGCTGCCGACGCTGACGCCCGGCGTCGGCGTGCGGCTGTGCTGGACGGCGCTGGCCCCGCTCGCGGCCCTCGGGGTCGGTGTCGTGTGGTTGTTGCGCTGACGCTTCAGCGCTTCGGATAGCGCGCGGCCTGGCCGCGCGAGCCGCGCAGCACCACCGCGTCGTCGTCCTCGCCGACCAGCGCGCTCGGGCCCATCGCGACCTTGCCGAGGCCGCCGGGCACGTCGACGACGAAGGTGGGGATCGACAGCCCCGACAGCTCGCCCCGCAGCGAGCCGTAGAGCGCTTGCGCGTCGGCGATTGGCACCCGAAACGCCTCGGTGCCCGGCGCCAAGTCGCACTGGTGCAGGTAGTACGGCCGCGCGCGCAGCCGCGTCAGCGCGCGGAACAGCTCGATCAGCACCGCGCGGTCGTCGTTGACGCCGCGCAACAGCACGGTCTGGTTGAGCACGGGCACGCCGGCGTCGACCAGGGCGGCGATGGCGGCGCGCGCCTCCGCCGACAGCTCGCGCGGGTGGTTGAAGTGCGACAGCAGGTACAGCGCGGGCGCGCCCGCGACGTCGAGGTGCGCGCGCAGCACGCCGAGCAGCGCGGCGGTGACGCGCGTCGGAGCGAACGCGAGCATGCGCGTGGCCAGGCGCACCACGTCGAGCCGGCCGACGGCGCGTAGCTGTGCCAGCAGCGCGGCCAGCTTGTCGTCGGCGAGCACGAGCGCGTCGCCGCCCGACACGATCACCTCCCGAATCTCGTGGTGCGCCGCCAGGTAGGCGAGCGCGGCGTCGAGGTCGGTCGGCGTGGGCGACGGCCCCTGCCCCACCCAGCGCTTGCGCGTGCAGAAGCGGCAGTAGGAAGCGCAGCGGTCGGTCGCGAGCAAGAGCGCGCGGTCGGGGTAGCGGTGCACCAGGAACGGCGCCGCCTCGAGCTGCTCCTCGCCGAGCGGGTCGCGCCTGTCCCACGACGACGGCGCCAGCTCGGCGCCGCGCGGCACCACCTGCAGCCGCAGCGGGTCGCGCGGGTCGGCGGGGTCGATGAGCGAGAGGAAGTGCGGCGTGACGCCGAGCGGCAGGCCGCCCGTGGCGGCCAGCGCGTCGATGGCGGCGCGCTCGTCCTCGGTGAGCTCGAGCGCACGCTCAAGCTCGGCGCGCGTGCGCGCGGCGCGGCGAAGCTGGTCGCGCCAGTCGTCCGCGCTCTCGGCGATGAGTCGCAGCGCGGTCAGAGCGCTACTTCTTCTTGGGAGCGGCCTTGTGCGCCGGCTTGGGTGCAGGCTTCGCGCCGGCGCGCTCCTTCTGCACCATCTTCTCGCCCTGGGCCTTGAGCTTGCCGACGTCCATGCCCTGGTCGCGCATGGCCTCTTCGAGCACGGACACGGTCGCCTGCGCGAGCGCGCGCGCGCGGATGCCGAACGGCTCCTCGCCCTTCGGGTCGAGCTCGACCGCCTTCTTCAGGTCCTCGAGCGCGCCCTCGATCTCGCCGTGCTGCAGCAGGATCTCGGCGCGGTTGACGTAGGAGGCGAGATCCTTCGGGTTGAGCTCGAGCGCGATCGAGTACTCCTCCTGCGCCTCCTCGTGCATGCCCTTCCTGCCGTAGATGGAGCCGAGCAGCGAGTGGAAGTAGCCGTCGTACGGGTTGGAGATGACCAGGCCCTCGACCACCGTCTGCGCCTGGTCGTACTTGCCCTGCTCGAAGAGGTTGAAGGCGATCTCGGCGAACGCGTAGGCGTCCTGCATGGTCAGGCCGGTCAGCTCCGCCCACGTGATCTCGCCGAGCACGAACTTGGTCAGGTTCTGATCGGTGAAGGTGGGCGTGACCTCGCCGCCCTTGATCATGTCGGCCAGCTCGTCTTGCGTGTAGCTGTTCGGGTCGCGACGCGGGTCGAAGATCTTCTTCTTGCCGTCGCCGTCCTTGGCCTTCTTGGCGGCGAGCGCCTTGTCGAGCGCGGCGGCCTTGCCGGAGTCCTTGGTGATCTTGGCGTCAGGCGGAGTGGTCTTGGCCATCGTGGTGCCTCGCAGAAGCTCGCAGAAAGCGGCCTCGTTGCTAACACGGCTTTGTCGCAAAAAGAAACGGCGCCGCGGGGCGCCGTTTCTCGACCGGCTCAGGCTGCGATCAGGCCTTGATGTGGCGGATGGCGCCCATCGCCTGCTCGTGCATGGTGTTGAGCACGTTCGACATCGCCTGCTGCATCTGGGACAGCTTCTGGATCTCGTTCTTGATGATTTCGAACTGGATGTTGCGGCTGTCGGAGTTGCCGTCCTGCGCGGCCTGGTTGCCCTTGCTCGAGAACATGCTGAACAAGCCGCCCTTGGCCTGGTTCTTCGCGCTCTTGCCGGCGTTGTCCTTGCTGTCGAGCTCCTTCAGGCGGCCCTCGACGTTCTCCTGCTTGTCCTTGATGACGTCGATCATGAACGCGGCCACGATGTCCTCGAACATCGCCGGGCGCGGCAGGCTCGCCATCATCGAGCCCATGCCGCCGTTGCTGCGGGTCATGCCGGTGAGCTGACGCATCTCGGCGGTCTTGTTGCCGAACAGGAACTTCGGGATGGCGCCCCCGATGTCCTGCGGGCCCATGCCGGTGAGGCCGACCAGGCCCGTGAGCATCGAGCCGATGCCGAGCTGCGCCTTGCCCAGCGAGCCGAGCGCGGTGAGCGCCAGCGCCGGCCCCGCGAGCGCACCGACGGAGGCGAGCGCCCCGCCGCAGAAGCCCTTGGGGAGCATCTTCAGTGCAGCCGTGGCAGCAAGTGTTGCGATGGGCGACTTGATGCCGAAGGCCCGCAGCGCGTGCCGAGCGAGCGCGCCCTTGTTGACCTTGTCGAAGTCGAAGCCGTCCTTGGTGAAGCCGCGCGCGAGCTCGGCAGCGAGGCCGATCGCGTGGGCTGCCTTGTCCGGCACGCCGACGAACTTGAGGGCGCCCGCGAGGATGCCCGTCTTGGAGATGCCAAATGCGCCAGCGATATCGCCAATGAGACCCATGATGTGCCTGCCTTCCTGTTGTTGTTCTGTGTCGTTGATGGACACCACCCGGATCCGTTCCGGGAGGTCCGGGTAGGTTATCGTAGGCCGACGTCGCTGGTTGCGGGACTCGGGCATCTGACCGTGATCCCGACACGATCCAAGTCCCGACATATCCTACATTTCCTGGCCTTCGACGCGATGCGGCACGCCGGCGACGGCTTCCCCTCGGCCTGCGCGCCGCGTTACTCCTGGGTCGTGCCGGATCCGGTCGACCCCAGCAAGCTCCCGTCCCTGCTGCCCAAATGGGCGTCCGGCCAGATCACCCTCAAGGAGCTGAAGGGCTACTCGGACGATGAGCTCTACGCCATCGCGCACACCGGCTACTTCTTCATGATGCAGGGCAAGAACACCGAGGCGAAGACGCTGTTCGAGGGCCTGGTCGCGATCGATCCGAGGAACGACTACTACTACCGGGCGCTCGGGGTCATCTTTCACAAGCTCGGTGACGAAGAGCGCGCCCTCAAACAGTTCGGCTACGCCATCCGCGTCAACAGCCGTTCGCCGGCGGCGTACGTCAACCGCGCCGAGGTCTTCATCTCGACGCGCAACTTCCAGGATGCGGCCGGCGACCTGCGGCGCGCGCTCGAGCACATGGGTCCGCGCGACGTCGCGCTCGCGCGCAAGGCGCGCGCGCTGCTCGGCGTGGTCACACGCCGACGCTGACGACGGCTACGACGCGGAGCGCTCGCGCACGCGCGCCTGGCGCAGCGTGCGCGCGAAGTCGTCGGCGTCGAGCAGGCCCGCCTCCGGCTCGAGCGCCAGCAGCTTGTCGTTGAGCGCCTCGCGCGCCTGCTCCCACAGCGGGTCGAACGGCCCGGCCTTCTCGACCACGAGGTGGAACAAGCGCTCCGCGGGCTGCTTGGCGCCGTAGACGCCAGGTCGCAGCAGCGTGAAGTCCCACGCATAGGTCGCCGCGCCCGTACCGTCGTCGTCGCGCACGATGGCGTCGAGGCCAGCGCGGATCTGCTCGGTGAGCGGCGGCGCCTCCCAGTAGTCCTCCTCTGCGTTGTGCTCGTCGTCGAGGTTGGCGTGGCCGCGGCGCTCGTCGTCGATGTCGTCATCGCCGGCGGGCGCGTTGCCGGCCTCGCTATCGCCGCGCTCGAGCGCGTCCTCGACTGCCGTGCCCTCGTGCGCGCCGGCAGTGCCGATCGCTTCCCCGAGCACCGTCGCGTTGCCGTCGCCAGCTTGCCCAGCCTTGCCCGCAGCCGTGCCCTCGCCCTGGCTGCGCCCGACGCGCGCGTCCGGATCGCCCTGCCCTTGCGGCAGGCCGCGCGTCGTCGGGTCGCTCTGCGCGGTCGCGCTCTCGCTGCGCGCTCCGCTCGCAGCCTGGCTCGCGGTCTGCTGCGCTGGGCTCTCGCGCGCGAGCGTGGCGAGCGCGCTCTCCGGTAAGACGCTGCGGCGCACCAGCGCCTCGGCCGTGCGCGCGTCGAGCTGCCCGCTCTGCGGCAGACCCTCGGCGCGCTGCAGCTTCTTGAGGGCGTCCTTGAGCTGCTCGGCTCCCTTGCCGGCGCCGAAGAAGCCGGCGGCGCGCATCGAGGACAGGAAGCTCTTGAGATCGACCTCGGGCGGCTTGTCCTTGGCGCTCGCCTTCTGCTCGGCCTCGACGTCGTGCGGGGCCTGCGCGCCAACCGGCACCTCGCCGCCCGTCTGCGGCAGCGCGCGCTTGTCGCCCAGGAACTTGGGCAGGCCGAACAGGCGCTCCGGCAGCGCCGGCTCGGCGGCGCGGCTGGTGGCGCCGGCGTCGCGCGCGCCCCCTGCCTCGCCCGCGTCCTTGGCGCCGACGGGGAACAGCCCAGCGTCGAGCAGCGCGCCCAGTGTGTCCTTGTCGATGCGGCCGTCGGGCGGCAGGCCCTGGCTGGCCTGGAAGAGCTTGAGCGCCTGCCCGAGCTGGCCCTCGGCGCTGCCGGTGGCGGGCACCGGGAAGCCGGCGGCGCGCAGCGAGGCGAGCAGCTCCTGCACCAGGCGGCGCGCCTCCTGCGGCGTGCGCGCGGCGCCGAAGTCGACCAGGCGCTGTAGCGGCGAGACCGCCTGTTCGCGCGCGGGGCGGACGCCAGCCTCGGGCGGCGGTGGCTTTGGTCCTTGGGGGCCGCGGATCGCCATCGGGGCAAGCTATCGCTCACCGCGGGCTCGCGGCAGGGGCTTGTCGCGGGGCGCGCGATGGCGAATGAGGCCTGGTACCTCGCCACGGAGGGGATGATGCACGTGCTCCGAAGCCTCGCCATGTCCGCCCTGCTCGCGCCCGTCGCGTGCGCCACCGCCGAGCCCGCCACGCCGCCGCCAGCGGCGCCGCCTACGGAGGCGAAGGCCCCTGCCCCCGCACCGCCACCGGAGAGGTCCGTGAAGCTCGCGTATCCCAAGACCACCAAGGGCGACGTCGTCGAGGAGCTGCACGGCGCCAAGGTGCCGGACCCCTACCGCTGGCTCGAAGATCCCGACTCGGCCGAGACCGCCGCGTGGGTGAAGGCGCAAAACGAGGTCACCTTCGGTTGGCTCGAGCGCGTGCCCGCGCGCGCGGCGATCAAAGCGCGGCTCACCGAGCTGTGGGACTACGAGCGCTACAGCCCGCCGTCGATCGAGGGCAAGGGCAAGGACCGCCGCACCTTCTTCTTCAAGAACAACGGGCTGCAAAACCAGAGCGTGCTCTACGCGGTCGATCCCGGGCAGAAGGGCGCCGACGACAAGCCGCGCGTGCTGCTCGATCCGAACGCGCTGTCGGCCGACGGCACCGTCGCGCTCTCGGGCTCGGCTGTCTCGGACGACGGCAAGCTGATGGCGTACTCCTTGTCGAGCGGCGGCTCGGATTGGCAGGAGTGGCGCGTCAAGGACGTCGCCACCGGCACCGACCGCCCCGACGTCATCAAGTGGTCGAAGTTCTCGCGCGCCGCGTGGACGCCCGACAACAAGGGCTTCTTCTACGCGCGCTACCCGGCGCCCAAGGAGGGTGACGCGCTCGAGGAGGCGAACTACTTCCACAAGATCTACTACCACCGCCTGGGCGAACCGCAGGACAAGGACCAGCTCGTCGTCGAGGACGCCGAGCACAAGACCTGGGGCTTCGACCCCTACGTCACCGAGGACGGCAAGTACCTCGTGGTCACCGTGTGGGACGGCACTGATCGCCGAAACCGCCTGTGGTTCAAGGAGCTCGGCAAGAAGGGCGCGCCGCTGGTCAAGCTGTTCGACGACTTCGACGCCGCCTATGGCTTCGTCGGCAACCAGGGCAGCACCTTCTTCATCCAGACCGATCGCGAAGCGCCGCGCCAGCGGGTGGTCGCCGTCGACGTCAATGGGTTCAAGGCGGGCGCCAAGCCCGCGCTGAAGGAGCTGATCGCGCAGGCGGACAAGGACAAGCTCGAGAGCGTCACCATGATCGGCGGCGGCTTCTTGGTGCAGTGGCTGCAAAACGCGCACACCGTCGTCACGTTCCACGAGCTGACCGGCAAGAAGGTGCGCGAGCTGCCGCTGCCGACCATCGGCACCACCTCGGGCTTCGCCGGCAAGAGCAAGGACAAGCAGACCTTCTACGCCTTCACCTCGTTCACCTACCCGACCGTCGTCTACCAGCTCGACCTCGACAGCGGCGTCTCGACGCTGTGGCGACAGCCGACCGTCAAGTTCACGCCGGCCGACTACGAGACCAAGCAGGTCTTCTACCCGTCGAAGGACGGCACGCAGATCCCGATGTTCCTGGTGCACAAGAAGGGTGTGGTCTTCGACGGCAAGAACCCGACCTACCTGTACGCCTACGGCGGCTTCAACATCTCGCTGACGCCGCAGTTCTCACCCGGGTTGATCGCGTGGCTCGAGCGCGGCGGCGTCTACGCGCAGCCGACGCTGCGCGGCGGCGGCGAGTTCGGCGAGGACTGGCATGCCGCCGGCATGCTCGAGAAGAAGCAGAACGTGTTCGACGACTTCGCCGCCGCGGCCGACTGGCTCGTCGCCAACAAGGTGACGCGCGCCGACAAGCTCGGCATCGGCGGCGGCAGCAACGGCGGGCTGTTGGTCGGCGCCTCCATCACGCAGCACCCGGAGAAGTTCGGCGCCGCGGTGGCAATGGTGGGCGTGATGGACATGCTGCGCTTCCACAAGTTCACCATCGGCCACGCCTGGGTGAGCGAGTACGGCAGCGCCGACGACGCCAAGATGTTCCCGGTGCTGCGTGCCTACTCGCCGCTGCACGCGCTCAAGGCCGGCACCAAGTACCCGGCGACGCTCATCACCACCGCCGACCACGACGACCGCGTGGTGCCGGCGCACTCGTTCAAGTTCGCGGCCGCCATCCAGGAGGCGCAGGCGGGCGAGACGCCGGTCTTGATCCGCGTCGACGTCAAAGCCGGTCATGGCGCGGGCAAGCCGACCACCAAGGTCATCGAGGAGCTGGCCGATCGCTGGAGCTTCCTGTTGGCGGCGCTCGGGGTCGAACAGCTCTCGCCCAACTGACCTGGCGCTCAGCGCGGCGCCGGCAGCTTGGCGTCGGGCGGGCGGCAGTAGTCGGGTACCAGGGAGTCGGTCTCGTCGACGAGGCCGGCGGCCATGTTTGCGCGCAGCACGCGCGCCAGGCCGGCGGCGCTCGGCCCCGGGCGCGGCAGCTTGACGGACGCGGTCGTGCCCGCGAGGTCGAGGCCGCTGCCGACGATGAAGGCGCGACCGGCGGCGCGCGCAGTGGCCTCGGCGGGCGAGAGCGCAGCAGGCGGGTCGACGGCGCGCGCCTCGCCGGCCCGCCGCTCGACGAGCTGCGCGTAGACCTCGCCGCGCTTGGCGTCGATGACCGCGAGCCCGACGCCGTCGGGCAGCTCGGGCGAGGACGCGAGCGCGAGCAGCGTCGGCAGGCCAACGAGCGGCACGCCGCGCGCCAACGCCAGCCCCTTGGCGGTGGCGATGCCGGTGCGCACGCCGATGAACGAGCCCGGCCCGCGGCCGACGCCGATGCCCTCGATGTCGTCGAGCGTGACGCCCGCGAGCAGCAGCGCGCGATCGAGCCCGTCGATCAGGCTCTCGGCGTGGCGCTTGGTCTCGGCCAGCGAGTGCTCGCCGAGCACCGCGCCGTCGTCGGCCACCGCGACCACGGCGACCGGCGCGGCGGTGTCGAGCACCAGCCAGGGGCTCATGCCGACTTCTTGGCGCGCGCCGGCTTCTTGGCGGGCGGCGCGCCGCCGGCGCCGCGCGCGAGCAGCTCAGCGGCGTGCTTGCGCGTAGCCGTCGTGATCTCGCGGCCGCCGAGCATGCGCGCCAGCTCCTCGGTGCGGGCGGCCGTCGACTCGAGCGCGCGCACGCGCGACACCGTGCGCCCTGCATCGACCGCCTTCTCGACCACCAGGTGCCGGTCGGCGCGCGCGGCGATCTGCGGCAGGTGCGTGATGCACAAGACCTGACGGCCGGCCGCGATCGCGTGCAACCGCTCGCCGATGGCGTCGCCGACGGCGCCGCCGACGCCGGCGTCGACCTCGTCGAAGATGCTGACCGGCACCGGGTCGGCGAGCAGGAGCGCGCGCTTGAGCGCCAGCAACACGCGCGACAGCTCGCCGCCGGAGGCGACCTTGGCGAGCGGCTCGAGCGCCTCGCCCGCGTTGGCGGTGAAGTGCACGGTGACGACGTCCGAGCCGCGCGATGACAGGCCGTGGCCGTCGCGGCGCGCCACCGGAGCGTCGGCCACGGCCGCGAGCGGCTCGACCTTCACCTCAACTCGGCCGGCCTGCATGCCGAGCGCGGGCAGCTCGACTTTGACGGCGTCACCGAGCTTGCGCCCCGCGGCCTTGCGCCGCGCGGTGAGCTGGTCGGCGGTCGCGGTCGCGTCGTCGATGGCGGCGGCCAGGCGCCGCTCGAGCTCCTCGCTTCGCTCGGCGGCACTGTCGAGGGTGACCGCCTCAGCCTCGAGCGCGTCGCCGGCCGCGAGCACGTGCGCCAGGTCGCCGCCGTGCTTCTTCATCAGGCGCTTGAGCGCGTCGAGCCGATCCTCGACCTGCGCCAGGCGCTCGGGGTCGGCCGCCACCTCGGCGGCCGAGCGCAGCGCGCGCCCCGCGTCGTCGACCAGCGCGCAGGCCTCGGCGAGCGTGCGGACCACGGGCACCAGCGCGTCGTCGTCCTGCGCGGCGCGCTGCAGGGCGGCGAGGGCGCGCTGCAGCTGCGAGAGCGCGTCGGCCTGACCGTCGCCGCCCTCGAGCAAGAGCGCCTCGGCCTCGGCGCGCGACGCGCGCAGCCGCTCGGCGTTGGCGAGCCGTCGGCGCTCGGCGTCGAGGCGCTCGTCCTCGCCGAGCTGGGGCCGCACCTGTGCCAGCTCGTCGAGCAGGAAGCGCACCAGATCGAGGCGCTGCTCCTTGTCGGCGAGCCGGCGTCGCAGATCCTCCAGCTCGGCCGCGAGCGCCGCCGCCTTGTCCCACGACGCGCCCATGCGCTCGACCAACGCGTCGTGCCCGGCGAAGCCGTCGAGCAGCGCGAGCTGTGCTGCGGGGCGCAACAGCGCCTGCTGCGCGTGCTGGCCGGTGAAGTCGATGAGCGGCTCGGCGACGGCGCGCAGCTGCGCCACCGTGGCGAGCGCGCCGTTCACCAGTTGCTTGCTCCTCCCCTCGCGCGACACCACGCGGCGCAGCACCAACGCGCCGTCCTCGAGCGTCGGCAGCCCCGACGCGGCGAGCAGCCGATCCGCCTGGCGCGCGTCGGCGCCCTCGAGCTGCACCAGGGCCTGCACGCTGCCCTCGACGGCGCCGGTGCGCACCACCTCGCTCGAGGCGCGCGCGCCGAACAAGAGCAGGAGCGCCTCCACCAGGATCGACTTGCCGGCGCCGGTCTCGCCCGAGAGCACGGTCAGGCCGGGGCCGAGCTCGACGTCGACCGCGTCGATCAAGGCGATGTCCCGCACCGAGACGTGCACCAGCATGGCGTTCCTTCCTGGCCTCCTCGGGATGTCCGGAGGCGCGGGCCACAATTGCGCGATCGGATCTCCCAGACCCCGGGAGCGCCGACAAGCGGGGCCCGCGCCTGCGCACCGGCGTCACAGCGCGGAGAACGAGAACGGGAACACCACCTGGGAGCGCGTGCGCGCGGCCGGGAAGCGCCAGTGCCCGATGCGATCGAGCATGCACTGCTCGACCGCGGCCGAGCCGAGCGTCGAGGTCTGGATGCGCGTCACCGAAACCTCGCCCGCCGGCGTGATGGTCCACGCCACCTGGACGCGCCCGGCGATGCCGGGATCGTCGCGCAGGCCGCGCTCGTAGCAGCTCTGGATCTGGCCGATGTGGGCGTTGATCACCTTGAGGATCTGCTCGCGCGAGAGCCCATCGCTCTCGGCGACACGCAGGTCGCGCAGCTTGCCGCTGCCGACGGTGCCGCCGATGGCGCGGCCTTCGCCGCGGGTGAGCGCGCCCGCGCCCTTGGCGAGCGCTTGGCTGCCCGCCGCGGTGTTCAGGCCGCTGCCGCCGATGGAGCCGGCGCTTGTGCCCGGGCCGCGCTCGATTTGACCCGCGATGATCAAGCCCCCGGGTCGCGCCGGCAGCGGCGCCCTCATGTTGGCGCGCGCGGCGTCGACGGCGCGGTTGGTCTTGAGCGCGGGCAGGCCGGCGGCGACGTCGAGCACGCTCTTCGGCCGATCCGCGGCGGGGGCCTTCGGGCTCTTTGGGCGCAGCTCGCGCGCGGGCGCCGGCTCAGCACCAGGGGTCGGCTCGGGCATCGGCTCAGGGACCGGCTCCACCTCGGGCGGCGGCCGCTTCATCTCCATCTCGAAGTCTGGCCACTGGGTGATGTCGTCGTCGTCGAGCGGCATCGCCAGCTCGCGGTCGCGGTACTCGAGCAGCCACATGGTGCCGGCCCAGGCTGACGTGAGCGCCAGGCCGGCCGACGCGCACCACGCCTGCGCGCGCTGTTCGGCGCGCCTTGCCAGGCGCTCGGCGGCCGACCAGAAGACGCGCGGCCGCTCGGCGAAGCGCACCAGCAGGACGGCGGCGCCGACGCGCACGGTGGCGGCGTCCCCCGTGGCGAGCACGAGCGACACCGGTGTGGGGCCCGCCAGCACGTCGGTCAGCTCGCCGCCGCGCCGCGCGCGCGCGGCAGCGCCCGGCGGCAGCGTGATCTCACAGCCGCCCTTGTCGAGCCGACGCACCAGCGCGCGGCCGCCGAGCGCGAACACCTCGCCACCGTCGAGTAGCGCGTGCTCGAGCACGCGCTCGCCCTCGCTGCGAATGACCTCGACCAGGCCGCCCCTGGCAGCGCCGAGCGGCCGCGCCAGCGCGTCCACCAGCGACCAGTCGGGCTCCTCCTCCTCCTCCTCGGCCTCCCCGTCGTCGACGAGGCACGCGAACGGCGCGAGCGCGGCTTCGGGCTCCTCGACCACGGTAGTAGCGAGCACCAGCACCGGCGCGTCGGGGACGGTCGCAGCCCGCGCCGTCGCTTCGCCGAGCTCGACGGTCGCGGGTGCGGCGCGCGCGACCGAGGGGCGTCGCACCTTGACCGCCACCGCGCCGAGGCACAGCTCGCTCGACGCGCTGATCGCGGTGACCTGCTCGGCGACCTCGCCGTCAATGCGCACAGCTCCCGAGAGCGGTGTGGCGACGATGCGCTCGCCGTGCAGCGTGAGCGCGACCGCTGCGCCGCCCGCGCCGGCGAGCGGCACCTCGGCGCCCTCGGGGCCGATGACGATGCGGTCACCGCACGCCATCTCGACGCTCTCGAGAGCGCCGTTTCTCATGACGAAGATCTGCAGCACGAACATGGAGTCCTCCTGGCGTGTGAGCGATGAATCGAGGTGATCGATCGCTCACGCTGGAGGACCACGGGCGCGCGCCACCGGGAGCGCGCGCCCGCGTCGTTCGTCGTCGTCGTCGGAGCCATCGCCCCCGTCGGGCTCGGGGGCGGTCTTGCGCGGCCCACAGCGGCGCATTGGGCGACGTGCCCGCGCGATGCGCGGTCGGCGCACGCGCACACGGCGGCGGCGATGCGCTCGCAGCCGGGACGCGACCGCGCGTCGCCTCGCCCGACGTGCGGAGCGCGTGTGCGCGCGCTCGAAGGCGCCGGCCACCGCGCCGCCGCCCGGTGACGAGGCGGGATCGGTCCCGCGCGTCGCTGCGCCCGCGATCGAGGCGAGGCACGCGACAATCAGGAACAGCACGATGGCGACGCGCGAGGCCTCCGCCGGCAGCAGCCGCCGCGGCGCGGGCGAGAACCGCACCCACAGCTCGCCGTCGCACCGGGGCCCGTCGTACAGCGGCACGGCCACGCGCTCGCCGTCGCGCAGCGCGCGTCCGTCGACCAGTGCCAGACCGGCACAGATGCCGCGCACCTCGACCCCCGCGACACACGCGGCGCCGGTCGGCGGCAGCACCACGTGCTCGAGCACGTTGGCGCCGCGCAGGTGCAGCACCTCGAGGAAGGCGCCGCTGCTCTCGCCGCGCTCGACGAGCGCGCGCAGATCGACGCCGAGCGCGTCCTCGGCGTCATCGCGCTCGGCGTCGTCGTCGTCCCTTTGGGGAGCGAGCAGCACCGCCAGCCCTCCGCGCCCACGTGTGGGGCCGAGGCCGCATGCTAGCGGGGCGCGCTCGGATCTCGCTCGGGCGCACCTGTCCGCACACCGCGCCACGCGCCTTCGCGGGGCTTTTCAGCGACGCCTGGATCTCCCAAACCGCCCGCATGCCGCCGGCGCGCGCGCCCCTACCCATCGACGAGGCGCTGCCGGCGCTGGTGGCCGCGCTGCGCGCGGGCCAGGCGGCCGTGCTCCAAGCGCCACCGGGCGCCGGCAAGACCACGCGCGTGCCGCTCGCGCTCTCTGAGGCCGGGCTGCTCGGCGACGGTCAATTGCTGATGCTCGAGCCGCGGCGCATCGCCGCGCGCGCCGCCGCGCGCACGCTGGCGACGAACCTGGGCGAGCGCCCGGGCGGCACCGTCGGCTACCAAGTGCGCTTCGAGAAGGTGGCGAGCAAGGACACGCGCATCCTCGTCGTCACCGAGGGCATCCTCAGCCGGCGCTTCCTGTCGGACGCGCTGCTCGAGGGCACGAGCGTTGTGGTGCTCGACGAGTTTCACGAGCGTTCGGTGCACACCGACCTGGCGCTCGCCTTCTTGCGCGAGCTCATGTCGGTGCGCGACGACCTCAAGGTGCTGGTGATGTCGGCGACGCTCGACGCCGCGGCGGTGGCGCGCTTCCTCGGCGACTGCCCCGTGGTCACCAGCGCGGGACGGCCCTTCCCGGTCGACGTGCGCTTCGCCGACAAGAAGGACGATCGCCCGCTCGACGAACGGGTGGCCGGCGCGGTGCGCAACCTGGTGGTGGAGCCGGGCGACGACGGCGGCGATGTGCTGTGCTTCCTGCCGGGCGCGCCCGAGATCCGGCGCGCGCAGGAGCGCCTGGCCGAGCGCGCGCTCGTCGACAAGAAGACCGGCGAGCCGCTCGAGGTGGTGCCGCTGTACGGCGCCTTGACACCGGAGGAGCAAGACCGCGCCATCGAGCGCGGCGCGCGAAGGCGGGTGGTGCTCGCCACCAACGTCGCCGAGACCTCGCTGACGCTCGAGGGTGTGTCCGCCGTGGTCGACGGCGGACTGATGAAGGCGGCGCGCCACGATCCGGCCACCGACCGCGAGCACCTCGACACCGTGCGCATCTCGCTCGCCTCGGCCGAGCAGCGGGCCGGCCGCGCCGGGCGCCTGCGCCCCGGCCGCTGCGTGCGCCTTTGGACCAAGCTCGAGCACCAGGCGCTCGAGCCCTCGTTCGCGCCCGAGCTTCTGCGCGCCGACCTCGCGCGCGTGGCGCTCGACGTGCTCGCCTTCCACCCCGGGCCGCTCGCGTCGTTCGCGTTCTTCGAACGGCCGAGCGACGCGGCGCTCAAGCGCGCGGTCGCGCTCCTGTCGATGCTCGGTGCGCTCGACCATTCGGGCGAGCGCCTGAGCGAGCGCGGTCGGCGGCTCGCCGAGCTGCCAGTGCAGCCGCGCACGGGCGCGCTCCTGCTCGAGGGCGCGCGGCTCGGGCACCCGGCCGAGATCGCGCTGTTCGCCGCCATCCTCGAGGACGATCGCTCGTGGCCGCGTGAAGATGCGCGCACCGCCACCGACAGCGATGTCGCGCTCATCGCCGAGCGGCGCCTGCCCGAGGAGGTGCGGCGCGCGGCGCGCGATCTCGCGCGGCAGGTACGCGCGCCCACCGGCCTGCCTGCCGTCGACGACGAGACCGCGCGAAGGCGGGCGCTGGTCGCCGCCTACCCGGACCGCGTGTGCAAGCGGCGGCGCGCGGGCGAGCCCGAGGCGGCCATGGTCGGCGGCCGCGGCGTGCGCCTGTCGAAGGAGAGCGGCGTCAAGGACGCCGAGCTGTTCCTGGCGCTGGCGCTCGAGGGCGGCGACCGGACCGCCGCGCGCGTGCGCGTCGCCGAGGCCATCGCGCTCGAGGACGTGCGCGCCACGCTGCCCCACCTCGTCACCACGGCCGACGAGGCGGTGTTCGACGAGGGCCGCGGCGCGCTCGCGGGCGTGCGCCGCACGCGCGTCGCCGACCTCATTGTCGAGGAGAAGAGCGGCTTGCCGGTGGCGCCCGAGGCCGCGGCGGCCGCGCTCGCCGAGGCCTTCGTCGCGGACTTCGCGCGGCGCTTCCGTCCGGACGACGAGACCGCGCGCACGCTCGCCCGGCTGCGCTTCGCGGCGCTCGCGCTGCCGGAGGTGCAATGGCCCCCCGTCGACGAGGCGGGCCTCAAGGCGCTCGTGCCCGACCTGTGCGTCGGCAAGCGCACACTCGACGCCGTGGCCGCGGCCGACTGGAAGGGCGCGCTGCTTGGGCGTCTCTCCTGGGCAGATCGCAAGCTGCTCGATCACGAGGTGCCGCCGCGCCTCGAGGTGCCGACCGGCAACCACCTCACGGTCGACTACCAGCCCGCGCTCGAGGGCGGCGCGCCGGTCTTGGCCGTGCGCCTGCAGGAGCTGTTCGGCCTGACGGAGACGCCGAAGGTCGCCAAGGGGCGCGTCGCCGTCGTGCTGCACCTGCTCTCCCCCGGCTACAAGCCGGTGCAGGTGACGAGCGACCTCGCGAGCTTCTGGCGCGTCGGCTACCCCGAGGTGCGAGGTGAGCTGCGCGCGCGCTACCCCAAGCACTCCTGGCCGGACGATCCGCTGACGGCCGCGCCGACGGCGCGCGGGCGACCCAGACGTTAGGGGTCTCGCATGTG
The DNA here is from genome assembly GCA_016177705.1 of Deltaproteobacteria bacterium. Classification (GTDB taxonomy): domain Bacteria; phylum Myxococcota; class UBA727; order UBA727; family VGSZ01; genus JACOUT01. The sequence goes on along the minus strand of JACOUT010000017.1, from coordinate 73,998 downwards.
TGGCCGTTACATCGTCACCGCCAGCGCCGCCGAGATCGCCGATGCCTTCGGCGTCGAGGAAGCGCCGGCGATGCGCGCGCGCTTCAACGTCGCGCCCACCACGGCCGTGCCGTGCGTGCGCGTCGAGGACGGCAAGCGCCGGCTGGTGACGCTGCGCTGGGGGCTCATCCCTTCGTGGGCCAAGGACGAGACCATCGGCACAAGGCTGATCAACGCGCGCGTCGAGACGCTGTTCGAGAAGAACGCCTTCAAGTCGAGCCTGGAGAAACGACGCTGCCTGGTGGTGACCACCGGCTTTTTCGAGTGGGTGGGCCCGCCGCGCGCGCGCCGACCGGTGCTGTTGCGCTTCGAGGACGGCCATCCCTTCGCCTACGCGGGGCTGTGGGCGCGCTGGCAGCCGAAGGACGGCGGCGAGCCGATTGAGTCGTGCACCATCGTCACCATGCCGCCAAACGCGCTGGCCGCGCGCGTCCATGATCGCATGCCGCTGATCCTCGATCCGAAGCTCGACGGGGCGCGCATCGACGAGTGGCTCGACGTGTCGCGCCGGCCTGACCTGGCGGCGCTGCAGGTGCCGCGCGACTTGCCCGGCTTTCGTTTCTACGCCGTCGACAAACGAGTCGGCAGCGTGCGCAACGACGACGAGGCGTGCGTTGCCCCCGTCGGCCCGGCCGACACGCTGCCCACGTAGCTGCCAGGCTGGCTGCCCGCATAGCTGGCCGACCGTGCGGCAGACCGTTTGTCGTCCCGATCCGTTCTAGGCTCCCGTGCCCATGACCCTGCGAAAGCGAACGCTGATCGGGATCGGCCTGGCGCTCGTGGCCTGCGTCGGCCTCTATTTCTCCACCACCCGTTGCGTCGGCTTCTGGCTGCGCACCGGCACCGTGCTCGATCAGTGCCCGGACGGCGAGACCCACGTCGGCTTGTCGGTCGACGCGGGCGGCCTGCGGCGCGGCCAGAAGGCGCTGGTGGCCGCCAGCGCGCAGGCGCTCTACGTGACCAAGGGCAGCATCGACCTGCGCGCGGCCCCCATCGACGCTACCGAGGTCGCGTGGACGCTCTGGCGCGCGGGCGGCAAGGCGCCCGAGCAGGTCAAGGACGGGCTCGCCGTCGATCGCAAGGAGCTGCCCCGCCACCACGGCCACGCGAGCTGGGCCACGCTGAAGGCCGACCTGCCCGACGGCGACTACCTGCTGCGCGCCGAGGCAAAGACTGCGCTCGGCCCCGTCACGCTCGACGCGTCGGTGCCGCTGTACGCCCCGGCGCGCATCCACGTCGTCACCGATCGCCCGCTCTACGAGCCGGGCAACACCATCAAGATGCGCGCGGTGGTGCTGCGCGCGCGCGACCTGGTGCCGCTCGACGGCCGGCCCGGCCGCTGGTCGGTGCGCGATCCGTCGGGGACGGTGGTGCTCGAGGAGCGCGCGCCAGCGGGCGACTTCGGCGTCGTCGAGGGCGAGCTGCCGCTCGACGAGAGCGCGCCGCAAGGGAGCTGGCTGGTGCGCTACGAGAGCGGCGGCGCCGTCGACGAGGTGCCGGTGACCGTCGAGCCCTTCACGCTGCCGCGCTTCACGGTCTCGACCGAACCGCTGCGCTCCTTCTACGGCCGCCGCGACGAGCCGAAGGTGCGCGTGCGCGTCGCCGCCGCCTCGGGCCTGCCGGTGCGGGCCGCGCTCGCGCTCGCCTGGCGCGTCGACGGCGGCTGGCCACCGCCGCCCGAGTGGACGATCGCGCTCCCCGCCGAGGCGCGCACCGACGCGAGCGGGCAGGTCGAGCTGACCTTGCCGCGCATCCCCGCCGACCTGATGGGCAAGGCCACCGTCACGCTGACCGTCAGCGCCACCGACGAGACCGGCGACCAAGAGGTGGGCGTCGGCGCCGTGCTGTTGGCCGAGGACGCCATCGACGTCGCCGCCGTCACCGACTTCGACGGCGGCCTGGTCGACGGCCTCAACAACCGCGTCTACCTGCGCGTCACCACCGCTGCCGGCATGCCGCTCGGCGGCGCTTCGGTCACCGTCAAGCGCGCGTGGGACAAGCGCGACAAGGGCACCGTCGTCGAAGCTGACGAGGACGGCGTGGCCGCGCTCCAGCTCGACCCCGGGCCCGCCGTCAACGTGCTGGTGCCCCCGTTGCCGGTGCGCCTGCCGCCGCAGAGCCCCGCGGTCGAGCGCACCTCGCTCAGCGAGGCGCTCGGGGACGGTGAGGCCTCGCTCGCCGACATCACGGCCATCGACAGGTGGAACGCCGCCATCACGCCGTGCGCGCGCTACGCCAACGGCGAGACCACGGTGACGGTCTCGTTGCGCGTCGAGCCGAGCGGCCGCGTGGCGCGTGCTATCGGCGACAGCGGCGACGACGCAAGCGCCTGTGTGGCGTCGCTGCTGGCCGGCAAGAGCGTCGCGGCCGCGACATCGACGCGCATCTTTTCGCTCCAGTACCAACTGCAACCAACGCTCGCCTCGCTCAGCCTCGACGACATCGTCGGCGAGCTGCCGCCGCGCCTGCGTCGCGAGCTCGAGCGGGCCGCGCTCGACGCGCGCACCTGCCTCGGGCCGCTGACCGAGGGCCGCGCGCTGCCGCGCATGCTGCTGTGGGATCTGGTCGACGGCCGCTTGTCGCTCGCCTTCGCGCGCGATCCGCAGGCGAGCGAGGGCGGCGCGCTGCTCGACGCCGCGCGCGCTACCTGCGTCGAGGGGCGGCTGGCGCGCCTGCAGGGCAGCACGCTGCCGCCGCCGCCCCCGGGCGTCGACGTCGGCGACGAGAGCGAAGAGCAGGATCCGAGCACGCGCCGAAACGGCATGGGCGCGCTGCGCCTGCTGGTCAGCGGCGTCGACATCCCCGGCGCGCCGCAGAAGCCGCAGCCGACCATGATGCTCGGCTACGAGCTCTTGGTCTCGGCGCGCTCGGGCACGGAGGCGCTCGGCCAAACCAAGCTGCGCCTGCAGCCCGGCGCCGTGCCGGCGCTGCGCCTGCGCGCCTCCAAGGTGATCGCCGCGCCCGGCGACGAGGTCACGCTGGAATTCCTGCGCGGCCCCGACTTCACCGGCGAGCTGCCGAAGAAGCTCTGGCTCACGCACGCCGATCAGTCGCTCGAGGCCGACGTCGACGTCGACAAGCGCGTGGCCAAGTTCCTGCTGCCGAAGGACCGCGAGGGCTGGTGGGAGGCGCGCGTCGGCGGCGCGGTTGCGCGCGTGTTCGTGCCTGCCGCCAAGGCGCTGCAGGTGGCGGTGGCGAGCGACAAGAAGACCTACCGCCCCGGCGAGCGCGCGCACCTGACGGTGAGCACGCGCGCCAAGGACGCGGGCGTCAAAGCGTCCGTCACGCTCATCGGCGTCGACGAGACGCTGGCCACGCTCACCGCCTTGCCCGGACCCGACGCCATGGAGCGCATCCTGCCCAAGGTCGACATGCAGCGGCGCGCCTTCGACGTGCTCGACGCCACGGCGCTGACGCTGGGCCGCGTGCGCGGCAAGAACGCCGCCGCCGCCACCGTGCTACTGGTCTCGCAGGTGCCGTCGCCGGCCGAGCTCGACAGCAGCGTGAGCACGTCGGCGCAGACCACCTTCGATCCGCTGGCGCCGCTCGCCGACCGCTTCTACTCCGTGCTCGAGGCGCTCTACGCCGAGGTGCGCGAGTTCGAGAAGAGCGCGCCCAAGAGCGAGAAGCTGACGCCGAACAAGATGCTCGCGCTCTGGGGTCAGGCGCTCGCCGGCGCCAAGAAGAAGGGCGCCGTCGTCACCGACGCGTTCGGGCGCCCGTTGTCGCTCGCGGTCCTGCCCGACGAGCTGGTGGCGCTCACCGATCCGCGCGTGGTGGTGGCCGACGGCACGCGCCTGCCGGAGGACATCGAGGCCTGGGTCCGCTTCGTGCGGAGGAGCGCGTCATGAAGAACATCACCCGCACCCTGCCCTTGGCGCTCGCGCTCCTCGTCGTCGCGGCCTGCGGCAAGCTCGATCGCGCCTCCGAGGCGCCCGCGGCCGTGGGCGAGAAGGACGCGATGTCGCAGCTCGGACCAGGCGGCGGCGGTGCGTCCCTCGATCGACCCGAGCCCATGGCCGAGGAGAAGGCGATGCCGAAGAAGCGCGCCGCCAAAGCCGACAAGCTGCTCGACGCGCTCGCCGCCGCGCCCTCCGAGATGGCGGCCGACGAGAGCAAGGGCGAAGGACAGGGCGCAAGCACCACGCCGGCGCCCACGCCGACCCGCGCCTGGTTCCCCGAGACCATGCTGTTCGCGCCGCGCGTCGTCACCGACGACAAGGGCGCGGCCGCGCTCGACGTGCCGGTGCCCGACCGGCTCACCACCTGGCGCGTGCTCGCGCTCGCGCACTCGCGCCAAGGCGCGCAGGCGGGCAGCGTGTCGACGTTCGTCAGCGACCTGCCGGTCTCGGTCGACGTCGTGGTGCCGCCCTACCTGGTGGCCGGCGACCGCGTGCTCTTGCCCATCCAGGTGGTGAACTCGACCGACGCCGCCCTGACGCGTCCGCTCGCAACGCGCGTCGACGGCGGCAGGCTCACCGGCGCACCCACCAACGTGCGCGTCGACGCGCACGGCACCACCACGGTGACGACGTGGCTCGAGGCAGGCGCGCCGGGCAGCATCGCCGTCGAGGCCACCGTGCCCGGCGAGGACTCGGTGGTGCGGAGCATCCCGGTCCGCTCCGCGGGGCAGCCCTTCCACGTCGAGCGGGGCGGCACGCTGGCGGCGCCGCGCACGCCCACGCTGGCGCTGCCCGAGAAGGTCATCGCCGGCAGCGCGCGCGTGACCTTGACGGTCGTCCCCGGCGCCCTGGCCCTTCTTCGCGCAGAGCTGGCGACCGCCTCGGGCCGCTCCTCCGTCGACGACGACGCCTACCTGTTGGCGCTCACCGGCCGCGCGCCCGCGCTCGCGGCCAAGCTCAACGCCACCGTCGAGCCCGAGGCGGTGACGCGCCTGTCGCGCCTGGCCGGTCAGCGCCTCGCGCGGCAGGCGATCAACCCGGACCTGATGGTCGCGATCAAGCTCGCGCCGGGCGCGCTGCGCCACGCGCCCGAGACGCTGATCGGACGAAACGGCGCCCACCTGGCCACCATGGTGGCGCGCGCGCAGCGCCCCGACGGCACCTTCGGCGGCGGCTCGGGCTGGACCGTGCAGCGCGTGCTGGTGACGACGGCCGACGGCCTGACCGCGTTGCGCGCGGGCGCCGACGCGCAGGCGGCGCGCGCAGCCACGATGCGCGCACGCGGCGCCTTCGAGCGCTTCGCCGGCCAGATCGACGACCCCTACACAGCAGCCGCCGTGCTCGCCACCGGCGCGCTCGACGACCCCCTCGACGCGTCGCTCGTCGACGAGTTGGCCAAGAAGGTGACCGACGCCCTGGTGGCGAGGGACGACGGCTCGCGGGCGCTGCCGGTGCCGAGCGGCGTGGTACGCGCCGATGGCGCGAGCCCAACCGAGGTGGAGGCGACCGCGCTCGCGGTGCTCGCGCTGCACGATCGCCCGTCGGCGAGCGCGCTCTTGCCCGACCTCGGCGCCACGCTGCTCGGCGCCTGGCGCCCGGGCGCTGGCTTCGGCGACGGCGCCACCAACGTGCGCGCCATCGAGGCGGTGGCGCTCTTGTTCACGCAGCCGCTGCCGACCAAGGTGACGGTGACGCTGTCGAAGGACGGCAAGGCGCTCGCCACCACCACGCTCGAGGGCGACAAGCTCAAGGAGCAGGCCTCCGTCAGCGCGCCCGTCGACGTCGCGGGCGGCGCGCTCGCGCTGCAGGTCGCCGCCGACCCGCCCGTGCCGGGCCTCTCCTACGTGGTGAGCGTCGACGGCGCCGTGCCCTGGCCGGCGCCGCCGCCCGACGCCGGGCTCGCGCTCCAGGCCGAGCTGCCGACGCTGGCGGTCGGTCGCGCGAGCACCATCACGCTGCGCGCTACCGCGCCCGGTGGCGCGGGCCTGCGCATCGAGCATGCGCTACCGGCCGGCGTCGACGCGGTCGAGGCATCGCTGCAAGCGCTGGTCGAGGCCGGCACCATCAGCTCCTTCGAGCGGCCGGAGGGCAAGGTGGTGATGGTGGTGCCGGAGCGCGAGCAAGGCAGCGCCTTCGTCGCGCGCTACAGCGTCATCCCGTCGCTCGCCGGCACGCTGCAGCCGACGGCGAGCAGCTCCGAGATCGACGGCGACGAGAGCACGCGCACGTACTTCCCGCCGCGCGCCTGGAGCATCGCGGCGAGGTAGCGCCCTCGCTGTCGGTGCGCTAGCAGGCGGCGTGGACCTGTTCGAGCACGCCGCCGAGCACGACGTCATGGGGGTGCCGCTCGCCGAGCGCATGCGGCCGCGCCGCCTCGCTGACGTCGTCGGCCAGCCCCACCTGACGGGGCCGGGCTCGTTGCTCGAGCGCGCGGTGCGCCAGGGACGGGTGCCCTCGATCATCCTGTGGGGCCCGCCCGGCACGGGCAAGACCACCATCGCCGAGGCGCTGGCGCACGAGGTCAAGGGGCGCTGCGTGCGCATCTCGGCCGTGCTCGCCGGCATCAAGGACATCCGCGAAGCGGTGGAGGACGCGAGGCGCGCCAGGAACGAGCGGCGCGAGCCGACGCTGTTGTTCGTCGACGAGATCCATCGCTTCAACAAGGCGCAGCAAGACGCGCTCCTGCCCCACGTCGAGAAGGGCGTGGTCACGCTGGTGGGCGCCACCACCGAGAACCCCTCCTTCGAGGTCAACGCCGCGCTGTTGTCGCGCTGCCGCGTGCTGGTCACCAAGCCGATCCCGGCCGCCGACCTGGCGGCGCTGCTCGACCGCGCCCTCGCCGATGTCGAGCGCGGCCTGGGCGCGCGCAAGCTCACGCTCGACGACGTCGCGCGCCGCGCGCTCTTGGTGGCCGCCGCGGGCGACGCGCGCCGGCTGCTCACCTCGCTCGAGGTCGCCGCCGACATGGCCGAGGCGGCCGGCGGCACCACCGTGCTGCGCGAGCACGTCGAGCAGGCGGTGAGCAAGCGCGTGTTGCTCTACGATCATGGCGGCGAGCAGCACTACGACGTCGTCAGCGCCTTCATCAAGGCGCTGCGCGGCTCCGACCCGGATGCCGCCATGCACTACCTCGTGCGCATGCTCGAGGCCGGCGAGGATCCGATCTTCATCCTGCGCCGCTTGGTCATCTTCGCCTCCGAGGACATCGGCTCGGCCGAGCCGATGGCGCTCGTCGTCGCCGTCAACGCCCTGCAGGCCTTCCAAGTCGTCGGCATGCCCGAGGGTGCCTTGCCGCTGACGCAAGCGACGACGTTCCTCGCGACGGCGCCCAAGTCGAATGCGGTGCTGCTCGCCTACCAGGGAGCCAGGAAGGACGTGCTCGAGCACGGCGCGCTCGAGGTGCCACTGCACCTGCGAAACGCGCCCACCAAGTTGATGGCCGGGCTCGGCTACGGCGTCGAGTACCAGTACCCGCACGACTTCGAGGGCGCCTACGTCGTCGAGGACTACCTGCCCGAGCGGCTGCGCGGTCGCCGCTACTACCAGCCGAAGGGCGAGGGCCAGGAGCGCGCCATCAAGGAGCGCCTGGCCGCGCTCGAGCTGCTGCGCCGCAAGCGGCCCGAGCACGGTTGACGCGCCGACCGCGGCGGGAGAGACCGCGCCATGCGCGCCCTCCTGCTCACGGTCGTCGTGTCGTCGCTCGCGGGGCCCGCAAACGCCGTCGAGCCCATGAGCCAACCGTCGCCCCACCCGGACATCCCCGTCGGCACCAAGCTGACCGCCTACGTCGGCCCGCGCTTCCTCACCGGCGAGGCGATGGTGCCCGAGGCGAAGGCCGTGCTGGTCGACGAGACCGGCCGCGTGCGTGCGCTGCTCAAGCGCGAGCCCCCCGCTGGCAGCTACCCCACCGTCAAGCTGCCGGGCGCGCTCGCCGTCCCCGGGCTGCACGACGCCCACTTGCACGTGCAGGGCATCGGCCAGGCGCGCGCGCAGGTCCAGTTGCTCGGCTCGACCACTCCGGCCGAGGTGAAGAAGCGCGTGGCGGCGTTCGCGGCCGAGCACAAGGACGCCGCCGCCGTGCGCGGCCGCGGCTGGGATCAAAGCCTGTTCCCCGGCGCGACGTGGCCGAACGCGGGTGACCTCGAGGGCGCCACCGACAAGCCGGCCTTGCTCTCGCGCGTCGACGGCCACGCGGCCTGGGCCAACAAGGCGATGCTGACGCTCGCAGGCATCACCAAGGACACGCGCGACCCGCCCGGCGGCAAGATCCACCGTGACGACAAGGGCGAGCCCACCGGCATCCTGATCGACAACGCCATCGACCTGGCCGAGCAGAAGCTGCCCGCGCCCACCGACGCCGATCTCGCTCGCTGGCTGCTCGCCGGCCTCGAGGCCTGCGCCGACGGCGGCCTCACCGCCGTCACCGATCAGGGCATGTCGCGCGCGGCCGTGCGCGTGCTCAGCAAGCTCGACGACGAGGGCAAGCTGCCGACGCGCGTCTTCGTCTACCTGGACGGCGCCGAAGCGGGCGCGCTCGATCTGCTGGGCGCGCGCGCGCCCACCGAGCGCCTCGCCTTCCTCGGCACCAAGCTCTACGCCGACGGCGCCATGGGCAGCCGAGGTGCGGCGCTGTTGGCGCCCTACAGCGACGAGCCGAAGAACTCGGGCCTCCTGCTCACCGACCCCAAGGTGCTGCTCGAGCGCGTGCGCGCGGTGCACAAGAAGGGCTTCGCGGCCGCGGTGCATGCCATCGGCGACCGCGGCAATCGCGTGGTGCTCGACGCCTTCGACAAAAGCCCGGCGCCCGCGGGCGCGCGCGACCGCATCGAGCACGCCCAGCTCGTCAACCCGCGTGACTTCGCACGCTTCGCCAAGCGCGGCGTCATCGCCTCCATGCAGCCCACGCACGCGACCAGCGACATGCGTTGGGCCGAGCAGCGCGTCGGCAAGGAGCGCCTAGTGGGCGCCTACGCCTGGCGCACCATGCTCAAAGACGGCGTGGCGCTCGCCTTCGGCTCCGACGCCCCCGTCGAGGACGAGCGTCCGGCGCTCGGCATCTACGCCGCGCTGTCGCGCCAGGACGCCGACGCCAAGCCACCGGGCGGCTTCATGCCCGAGGAGCGCCTCACGCAAACCGAAACGCTTCGCGCCTTCGCCGCCGGCTCGGCCTACGCGGTCGGCCAGGAGCAGCACCTCGGCGCGTTGACGCCGGGCATGAAGTTCGACGTCAGCCTGTTCTCCGACGACGCGGCGTCGGCCACGGACCGGGGCGACGCCTCGGCGTGGCTGCGCACCAAGCCGGTCGGCGTCGTCATCGGCGGCGCGCTGCGCAGCCCCAAGCCCTCGAGGTAGTCGTGGCCAAGAAGAAGAAGAACAAGGGCTCCGCAGACAAAGGCGACGCAGGCGCGCCGGCGAGCAGCGCCGCCGTGCCCGCCGCCAACGTGAAGGCGGCGCCCAACAAGGGCGGCGGCGTGCCGACCATCGAGCGCGCCTTCCAGGTAGGCAACTTCGCCGCGGTGCGCCGCCTGGCGACGCCCGACGCGAACGAGCAGCGCCTGCTGTCGCTCGTCAAGGTCGACCGCGGGCAGCTCCTGGTGGGGCTCGGCGCGCTCGTGGTGCTTCTCATCGTCGCGCTGCTGGTGCTGCGGCTCGGCTGATTGCCTCGGTCACGACGTCAACAACGCCCGCGCCCGTCGCTGCCGGCGCGTCTCTTCGATGCGGTGCTCCACCTCGAGCACGAAAGGCAGCGGATCGCCGGCGTCCCAGACGTCGGGCTCGGCGTCCAGCAACTCGCCCACCCGGAACATCTCGACGAAGGCGCGCAGCCGCGACGCAAGCTCGCCTGCGCCGTCGACGCGCCCGAGCACGCGGCGCGCGCGTCGCCCCATCACCTCCAGATCGCCGACGATCCAGCGCCACAGGTGCCCGGGCTCTGCCGTGTGCACCACCTCGGGCAGCACGCCGCGCACCAGGCCGTCGCACAAGACCGGCACGTTGAGGCCGGCGTTGATGGCGAGCTGCATGCTGCCCCAGATGCGACCGATGACGTTGTGCAACCGCAAGTTGCCCGCCGGGTCCTGGTGCATCTCCACCAGCACCGGCCCCTGCCACGACAGCGATTCGAGAATGGCCACCGCGAGCGCGCGCACCCGCTCGTCGGGCGGCAGCGTGCGCGCCAGGCTCGAGACGCCCGAAAGGTCGCCGCGCTCGCGCAGCCGCTCCTGGAAGACCTCGCCGAGCACGCGACCGCCGTCGCACACCGCGCCGTAGCCGAACCAGCGCCCCGGTGGCCGCGGCTCGAGCAGGCAGCCGCCCGCCACCAGATCCTCGCGCGCGTACAGCAGGCGCCGCAGCTCGGCGATGCTCTCGACCGGGATGCTCTCGGCCACGCGGCGCGTGCCGTCCTCGCGCTCCACCCAGGGCACCAGCGGCCGCACCAAGAGCGGCAGGGCCCCTTCAGCGTCGATGCGCAACAGCGCCGGCTCCACGGCCTCCGGGACGTCGATGCGCAGGGCGTCGATGGTGGCGATGCCGAGCGCGCGCGCGCGGTCGTAGAGCGCCGTGCGGTCGAGCACGCGCGTCACCGCGTCGTGCGACGGCAAAGCGCGCAGCGCGGCCGGGGGCAGCGTGTCGCGCCAGCGTGACAGCGCCCACAATGCGTCGTCGGTGGCGGGCAGCACCAGGTCGCAGTGGCGGCCGGCCGCCTCGTCCGCCACGGCCTCGGCGAAGCGCTGCGCCTCCCCCCCGGCCTCGGGCACCAAGAGCGTGGAGGTGGCGTACCGTGACCACATGGCCAGCGCCGGGCGCACCGGAGCGGCCACGGCCACCGCGATGCCGGCCCGACCGAGCGCGCGGGTCGCCGCCAGGCCGGCACGGGTGTGCCCACAGGTGATGAGCGCGGTCAACGAATGCTCCTGCCCGGCACAGCGTCTTCTCCAGGGCCTTCTACAGTGTCCTCCGGCGGGTCCCGCAACGAGAAATTGACGTGCTGCTACGGCGATCCATACTCGCGGCCATGTGTGCGCCGCTCCGACCGCTGGCCGGGCTCGCGCTGGCCGCCGTCGCGGCCGGCCCGGCCGCGGCTGCGGCCGCGAGCGACAACGGGCCCTGGTTGGCCGCGCTGTCGAGCGCCTTCGTGGTGGTCGACCTCTCCACCGGGGATCTCGACGGCGACGGCAAAGACGAGACCGTCGTCTGCTACCGGGAGGACACCGGCCGCACCCAGCAGACCAGCGGCGTCGCGGTCTACGGCGGGCGTGCGCCCGACCTGCGGCCGATCTTCCACGTCCAGCTCGACGAGATCCTGTGTGAGAAGGCGCGGGTGTCGGGCAAGAAGCTCGGCGTGCTCCTGTCCGACCGCAAGCAGCTCGTCTGGACGCCCGGTGAGGAGCTGAAGCTGCGCTCCGACAAGGCCGGCCTCTATGCCGGCCTCGCCGCCAAGGGGTCGTCCGCCGCACCGGGTTTCGGCCCCGAGCGCGCCATCGACGGCGACCTCGGCACCGCGTGGGCCGAGGGCGCGTCCGGCACCGGCATCGGCCAGACGCTGACGCTGACGCTGCCCAAGCCCACCGACGTCGGCTACGTGGCCATCCACTCGGGCAGCGGCGCCGGCTCGCGCGCCTTCTTCGACGCCAATCGCATCCACCGCGGCTCGCTGCGCGCCAAGACCGAGGCCGACGTCGGCGACACCGCCGCCGGCATCGACTTCTCTTCGCTCGGCATCGACGCCATCGGTGACCGCATCGAGTTCGCCTGCGAGAACAAGGCGCAGGTGCTCTACATCCCGGTCAACCGCAAGGGCGTGGTCGAGCTGCAGTTCCGCATCGAGAGCGTCTACCTTGGTGACAAGAAGGACGACACGCAGATCGCGGAGGTCGAGATCGTGCCGCTGCTCGGCCTGGCCGACACGGTGGATCGTGCGCGCGCCGCGAAGCCCAAGGACGCCCCCGCCACCGGCGGCAAGCCGGCGGACGGCAAGAAGGCGCCACAGAGCCCGGAGGGCGACGAAGCCCTCAAGAAGCTCGACGAGAGCGGCGGCAAGCTCGTCACCGACGACGGCATGTAGCGCCGCCCGGCCAGCGCGGCCGGGGCCTGCTACTTGGGCTCGAACGTGAAGGTGTGCTCGACGACGGCGCCGGCCTTGACGGTGACCGTGGCGCTCTTCGACTGGCCCGTGGCGGCGTGTCGCACCACCACCACGTGCTTGCCGGAAGGCAGCTCGACGGTGATGGGCGTGGTGTCGGCCTGGCGCTGGCCGTCGATGGTCACCTCGGTGATGAAGGGCTTGGTCTTGACCTTGAGCGTGCCGTTCTTGGCCGTGGCCTCCGGCTTCGGCCGATCCGGCTTGGGCTTGTCGACCTTCGGCCGCTTGTCGACCGGGCGCTTGTCGACCGGGCGCTCCTGCTCGATGGGTGTCGGCGGCGTCACGGGTTTGACGGCCTCTTCCTCGGCCCGCAGCTCGACCGCCAGCTCGAGCGGCTCGGCCGCCTTGACCTCGAGCTCGCGGCGCACCGCCACGAAGCCGGGCGCGCTCACCTGCACCTTGACGATGGCGCCGACGGGAAACGCGACCTCTGCGCTCCACGGCTGATCGTTGACCGTTACGGTCGCGTCGCTCGGCACCACCTTGAGGGTGAGCGGTTTGTTCGGAGCCGACAGCGGCACCTCGACGGTGAAGCCGGCGACGGCGTCGCGCGGCACCGCCACCCGACGGACCTCCTCTCGGTAGCCGGGCGCCTTCACCACCACCTCGAAGGAGTCGCCCGGCAAGGCGTCGAAGCGCGCCGGCGCTGCCTGGTCGACGCCGGCGCGACCCACGACGGCGGCCGGGGCGTCGGTCGCGATCACCACCGCGATGGTCGGCTTCTTTGGCGGGGGCGGGGCGGGGCGCGAGGTCTCCCGCACCACGAGCGCGATGACGGCGATGCCGATGCCGGTGACCGCGGCGAGCAGCCAGGGCGCGTACGGCGAGCTGCGCAGCGCGCCCGTGAAAGTCTGGCGCCGCGGGCGCGCGCCCGAGGGGTGGTCGGGGCCCGACACCGTCTGTCCCACGGGTGCCAGCGCCGACGACAGCACGCTGCCGGTGGCCTCGGCGCCCGGCGAGTCGATGGCCGCGGGGAGCGAGGCGTCGTCGACGGTGATGTTGTGCTCAGCAGCGCCGCCGGGTGCGACCGGCGAGCCGCCGCTGTTGCCGCGACGCGCGCGCAGCGCGGCGCGCGCGTCGCCGCTCACGGTCACGGTCTCGGCGCCGACGCCGAAGCCGGCGGCGCGCTCCGGCGCCGCCTTGCGGTCGCTGCGCGACACCAGCGTGTTGACCGTGAGCACGCCGTCGCCCTCGTCGGCGTGCTCGTCGCCATCGATGCGCGGCAGCTCGGCGACCACGGTGGGCGCGTTGACGGGTGCGCGCGCGTCGCCGACGTCGACGACGTTCTTGCGCGCGCGCTCACGCCGCACGCGGCTGGTCGATTCCTGCTTGGGTGTCTCCACCACCGTCGGCGGCGCCGGCGGCGGCGGCGGGGCGGCCGCATGCTTTTGGGAGGAGCGCCCCTCGGCCGCGGCCCTGGCTGGGGCAGCGTTGGCAGGCGCAGGTGCGCCGCCCGCGACTGCGCCGCGCTCGAGCGCGAGCAGCTCTTCCTTCTCGGCAGGGAAGTGCCGCGTGAGCACGGCGGCGACGCGGCGGTGCGTGAAGGCCGGGTCGTTGCGATAGAGGTAGGCGCGCAGGTCGTCGGCGAACTGCTCGGCGCTGTCGTAGCGCCGCTCGGGAGCGCGCGTCAGCGCGCGCTTGACGATGTCGGCGAGCGCGCGGTCGCACAGCCCGAGCGAGGCCAGATCGGGCGCGTCCTTCTCGGTGATGGCGTCGTACACCACCATCTCGTCGTCGCCTTCGTAGAGCGTGCGGTTGGCGATCAGCTCCCACAAAACGATGCCGGCCGCGAACACGTCGACACGGTGATCGAAGTCGCCCGACTTCATGAAGCGCAGCGGGTCGATCATCTCCGGCGCCAGGTAGCGCAGCTTGCCCTTGATGGTGCCGACCTCGGTCATCTCGAGGCGGTGGCGCGCGCGCGCGATGCCGAAGTCGATGACCTTGACGTGGCCGTCGAACGACAAGAGCACGTTTTGCGGGCTGACGTCGCGGTGGATGATCTTCGCGAGCTTGCCGCTCGCGTCCTTCTGCTCGTGCGCCGCCTGCAAGCCCTGCAGCGTCTCGGTGACGATGAAGCATCCCTCGAGCACGCCGACGCGCTCGCTGCGTTCGCGCAGGCGCTTGGAGAGCGCCGACAGCGACACGCCCGGCACGAACTCCATGACGATGAAGTAGTCGCCCTCCTGCTCGGCCAGCTCGATGATCTGGGCGACGTTCGGGTGGTTGAGCAAGACCGTGATCTTGGCCTCGTCGACCATCATGCGGATGAAGGCCGGATCGTTGCCGTATTTGTCGAGGATGCGCTTGATGGCGACGGTCTTCTCGAAGCCCCAGGCGCCGAAGCTGCGCGCTACGAAGACCTCGGCCATGCCGCCGCGCGCGATCTTCTTGAGCAGCCGATAGCGCCCGAGCTGCTCCCCCGTCTCCAAGGGAGCGGTCCCGGTCTCGGACACGCGCGGCTCGACGCTGGAAGGCACGCTACCGCCGAGCAGACCACGTCTAGGCGCCGGCGGCCACCTGCGGTTGCCCGAGCCGTTTCCGCGCTATCGTGCCGCTGGTGTCGTTCGTCCTGGCTGTAGTCGCGTGTGCGCTTCCCACCGCCGGCGAGGGGGTCTTCGCCGGCGTGGTCGCGCGCGATCCACAGCTCGACGGCCTCGCCGAGCGCCTGGCGGTCTCGGTGGGCCAGGCGCTCGAGCGGCAGAGCTTCCTCGATCTCGGCTCGCCCCCCCTGCCCGACCCGGAGGAGGCGCCCGACGCGGTCTTGAAGAGCGCGCTCGACGACGCGCGCGCCCGCTATCTCGAGGGCGACTTCGCCGGCTCGCTGCAGCGGGCCAACGACGCGGCCACGCGCTTCGAGTCGGCGGGAGCCTTCCGCGCCGGCCCGGGCTGGCAGGCCTACGCGGACGCGCTGGTGTTGCGCTCGGTGTGCTCGCGGCGCCTCGGGCGCGACGCCGACGCCGACGAGAGCCTGCGCCGGCTCGGCACCGTCGCGCCCAAGGCCAAGCTCGACCCCGACATCACCCCCGAGAAAACCGCGGAGCGGTGGGCGGAGCTGGTAGCCGAGCTGTGGGCGCGCCCGCGCGTGCAGATCGAGGTGGTGACGACGCCGCCGGGCGCGCAGGTCGTGGTCGACGGCAAGGTCGCCGGCCACGCCCCCATAGTGGCGCGCGAGCTGCTGCCCGGCGTGCACTTCGTCGGCCTCCTGGCCGACGGCGAGCGGCGCGAGCGACGCGTCACCGTCAGCACGGGCAGCGCGCGCGTCGAGGAGCAGGTCGGCGAGCCGCGCAGCGCACGCGCCAGCGCGCTGCGCGACGCGGTGGCGTCACCGGTGACGAGCGACGCGCTGCACGCCGCGGCCACGCCGCTCGCGGCCGACGTGGTGGTGGGAGTGTTGGTGCCCGACGCCAAAGGATCGCTGTTCGTGCTGGCGCGCCTGCACGACGGCAAGGCGCAGGTGGCCGGCACGCGCGTGCAAAGCAAGGCCGACGCCAAGGCTCGCGCCGACGACGTGGTGGCCGCGCTCGTCGACGGCAAGGATGGCTGGCTCGGCGACGGACCCGCCTCGCCGACGGTGGTGCTGACGGAGCCGCGCGTTGCCTGGGCCGGCGGCGCCGGCGCTGCGGAGGTCGGCACCGGCGGTGCGCCCGCGGACGAACCGGGTGAGCCGGGCGATGCCACCGTGTGGATCTTTGCCGGCGTCGGCGCAGGCGCGCTCGCGGTGGCCGCGGCCGCCGCCATCACGGGCGTGGTGCTCGCGGCGGAGGCCGCAAAGAAGCTGTCGGTGACGGTGGATGCCTCGAAGCTGTAGTCGGCGCGCGCGCGCGCTCCTCCTTGCCGGCGCTGTGCTGCTGTGCTCCTGCGGCGGCGGCCTCGAGATCTCCCTGCAATTGCGGCCCGGGCAGCTCGCGAACGGCGACGCCGTCGACACCGACGCCCTGGCCACGCTGCGCGTCACGCTCGAGAACAGCAAGGGCAAGGACCGCAGCCCGGCCTTCGCGCTCGACCGCGGCAAGCAGGTGGCGCTGCCCGCGCTCGAGGTGGTCGACACAACCGAGGAGTTCACCGTCGACGTCTGGGGCTGCGAGCGCCTCGACGCCTGCGACATCGACGACGTGACGTTGCGCGGCTGCACGCCGGAGCCGCTGCAGTACGCGGGGCGCACCGGCACCGAGGTGGTGGTGGTGGCGCTGTTGCCGGTCAACGACGCGCGCAACGAGGAGTGCCCCTCGCCATAGCGGGTTCGACGTCAGCCAGTGGTGCCCCCGGGAGGCACCACCACCGGCGCGGGCGCCGGCGCGGCGGGAGGCGTCGGTGCCGGAGGCGGCAGTGCCATCGGCAGCGGCGCCGGCGGCGCGGTTGGCGGCGGCGGTGCCACGCCGCCGCCCTTGGGCGTGAGGTGGGCCGGCTCGACCACGCGCTGGATCTTGGCGGTCTTCCTCATGCCCTCGGCGAGCGCGTCCAAGCTGGCCGCGAATGCCTTGCCGCCCTCGCGCTGCTCGATCATCGCCTTCACCTGCTCGAACGTGCTCAGGCCGGCCTTGCTGATGCCCTGCCCGCGCAGGATGTGCAGGCCGAAGTCGCTGCGCACGATGTCGCTCACCTGGCCGTCCTTGAGCGAAAAGGACGCCTCTTCCAGCTCCTTGACGAGCACGCCGCGCGGGAACCTGCCGAGGTCGCCCTTGTTGTCCTTGACGCGCGGGTCCTCGCTCTTGGCGAGCGCCACCTTGGCGAAGGTCGCCTTGTCCTTGCCGGCGACCTCCTTCCTGATGGCGGCGGCGTGCTTTTGCGCCGCCTCGACGTCGGCCGGCGACGCGCCGCGGTCGAGCCGCACCAGGATGTGGCTCGCCGACGCCATCTCGGGCGCCATGAACTTGTCCTTGTTGTCGTCGTAGAACTTCTTGACCAGCGCCGGGTCGGGCGGCTTCTGCTCCTTCTGCAGCGTCTCGAACAGCTTGCCGAGCGCGAGATCGATCGCGATCTCCTTCTGGAAGCCGGCGTCGTCGGTGCCGAGCTTCTGCAGAAAGCCCTCGACAGTCATGGCGGGCGGCAGCGACTGCAGGATGCGATCGCGCTCGGCGACCACCTGCTGGTCGGTGGGCCACAACCCACGCTTCTTTGCCTCGGCGCTGAACAGGCTGCGATCGATCAGCTTCTCGTAGGCGGGCAGCTCCAAGGTGTCGCGCAGCTCGGGCACCAGGTCGTCGGGCGGCATGCCCATGCTGGCCGCGTGCTGTGAGATGGCCCGCTCGATGTCGGCGCGAGAGAAGGTGGCGCCCTCGACGATTAGGACGGGCGCAGTCATCGGCAGCGCGCCGATCTTGGTCTGGCTGACGCCGGCGGGCGGCGTCGCCGCGCTGCCGCCGTCGGCCGCGGGCGTCACCAACTCGCCCTTCTTCCCCTCGTCGGGCGGGCAGGCGGTTGTCGCGAGCAGCACGAGCACGAGCACGGACAGCTTCTTCATGGAGACCTCGAGAGGACGGCGTCAGCGAACCCGCGCGAGCAGGTCGGCCGACCATAGACCGATCAGCGTGGCCCCGTGGGGCCCCGCCAACACCAGGTGCGCGACCGCGCCGGTGCCGAAGTCGACGCGCGCGCCCGTCAGGCGGCCCACCAGCTCGGGCAGGAGCGGCATGTGGGACACACACGCCAGCCGGCGGGCGCTCGCGTCGAGCAGCGCGCGCGCGGCGCGCTCCGACGACGCCCCGGGCACGAGCAATGGCTCCTCGCGCGTCGCTGCGCGTGCCACGCCGAGCGCGCGGCCGAGCAGCTCGGCGGTCTCGACCGCGCGCCGGTAGGGGCTGTGCCACAGCGCGTCCGGGCGTAGCCCGAGCGCGGCCAGGCCGGCCCCGACCGAGGCGATGCCCGCGCGTCCGTCGTCGGTGAGCGCGCGCGCCGCGTCGCCGCCGAACGCAGCGGCCTCGGCCTTGCCGTGGCGGATGAGCAGCAGCTCGCGCATGGCGCCGACCCTGCCACGCCGAAACCGCCCCGAGAAGGTAGCGTGGAGGGTGATGCCCGACGCCATCGACCCCTTCGCGCTCTTCTGCGCCTATCACCTCGGCCTCGACGCGAGCGGGCGCGCGCGCTTCGCGCACCTGCACGACGTGGCGCGCCGCTTCGGCGTCGACCCGGAGCAGATCACCGAGGCGCTCGAGCGCCATGGGCTGTCCGCGGCGCGCATGCTCGAGCTCGACTTCGATCTCGCCGGCGCGCGCTTCGACATCGAGGCCTCACCGCCCGGCGTCGACCTCATGGCCATCGCGCACATGCACTGGGAGAAGTTCCTCGCGGCACCGGAGAAGAAGCGCGACTGGCAGGCCGAGGCCGAGCAGGCCGCGCGCGAGAACGAGCGCATCTTCGGCGGCGGCAAGGACGGCGATCAGTAGCGGAGCAGATCGCGCATGGCCGCCAGCACGTCCTCGGGCTGCGGCAGGATCTCCTCCTCGAGGTCCCAGTTGTAGGGCACCGGCGTGTCCTCGGCGCACAGGCGCCGCACCGGCCCGTCGAGGTGTGTGAAGCAGCGCTCCGACACCTCGGCGGCGATCTCGGCGCCGTAGCCGACGAAGCGCATGTCCTCGTGCACCACCAGGCACTTGCCGGTCTTGTTCACGCTCGTGGTAACGGCGTCCCAGTCGACCGGGTTGAGCGAGCGCAGGTCGATGACCTCGCAGGCGTAGCCCTCGTCGGCGAGCAGGTCGGCGGCGGCGAGCGCGCGCTGCACCAGCATGCCGTAGCTGATGACCGTGAGGTCCGTGCCCTCGCGCCGCACCGCCGCCTTGCCGAAGGGCAACAGCCAGTCCTTGTCGACGGGGAGTCGGCTCTTGGCGTGGTTCTGCCGGTACAGGCCCTTGTGCTCGAGGAACAGCACCGGGTCGTCGCCGCGGATGGCGGCCTTCAAGAGCCCGTAGGCGTCGAGCGCCGTCGAGGGCAGCGCGATCTTGAGCCCGGGGATGTGCGCGAAGAAGCTCTCGATGTTCTGCGAGTGACAGAGCGCGCCATGGATGTAGCCGCCGACGGCGATGCGCAGCACCGCGGGGCAGCTCCACGCGTTGTTGCTGCGGTAGCGGAAGGTGGCCAGCTCGTTTCTGATCTGCATCATCGCGGTCCACACGTAGTCACCGAACTGGATCTCGGGGACCGGCTTGTAGCCGCGCATGGACAGGCCGATGGCCGTGCCCACGATCGAGCTCTCGGCGAGCGGCGAGTTGAAACACCGCGACGGGCCGAAGCGCTTGGTGAGCCCGCGCGTCACGGTAAACACACCGCCTTTGTCGCCGCCAACGTCCTCGCCGTAGACGAGCACGTCGGGGTTCCTCTCCATCTCCTCGGCGAGCGCGCGGTTGATGGCGTCGACCAGCACCACACCCTCACCTGCCACCGCTGGCTCGACGAGCGGCGGCTCGGGCGTCTCGGACAGCACCCACCGAGTTGCGCTCGCGCGCTCGGGCATGGCGCAGCGGTCGGCGCGCTCGGCCTCGGCGTCGACGTGCGCCTTGGTCTCGGCCGCGAGCGCGGTCAGCTCGGCCGCCGTGGCGGCACCGCGCGCGACCAACAGCGCCTCGAGCGCCGGGATGGGATCGCGCGCCTTCTCGGCGGCCAGCTCGGCCGCGGGGCGGTACTTGCGTTGGTCGTCCGACGAGCTGTGGGGCAGCAGGCGCACCGTCTTGGCGACCACGAGCGTCGGCCCGTCGCCGCGGCGCGCGCGCGTCACCGCGTTCGAGAGCACCTGGAAGCTCGCGACGAAGTCGCAGCCGTCCACCGTCACGGTCTCGAGGTGGCCGTAGCCCCGACCCAGGCTCGACACCTCGCCGCCGGCGGTCTGCTCGGCGACGGGCACGCTGATGGCGTAGCCGTTGTCCTCGACCAGGAAGATCACCGGCAGCTTGTCGCGGCTCGCCCAGTTGAGCGCCTCGTGGAAGTCACCCTGGCTGGTGGTGCCCTCGCCGGAGCCGACCACGGTGACCTCGTAGTCGGGCGCGTGGCCGTTCTTGGGCGCCACCTTGTCGGCGTCTCGCACGGAGGCCATCGCGCAGCCCACCGCTTGCAGGTACTGCGTGCCGGTGGGCGAGGACTGGGTGGGGATGTTGAGCGCCTTGCTGCCGTAGTGCTGCGGCATCTGGCGGCCGCCAGAATTCGGGTCGTCTTTGCGGGACAGGAAGCAGGTCAGGATCTCGTAGGCCGTCATGCCGAGGCCGGTGACCAGCGCCTGATCGCGGTAGTAGGGGTAGGCCCAATCGCGCCCCGGCGTGAGCGCGAAGGCGGCCGCGGTCTGCGCGGCCTCGTGGCCCATCGATCCGATGTGGAAGTAGCTCTTGCCCTGCCGGATCAGCACCAGCATCTTCTCGTCGAGCATGCGGGCGAGCAGCATGTTCTTGAGCGCGGCCTTCAGACGCGCATCGTCGAGGCCGGCCGGTAGCTTGCCGGGCTTCGCGGGGGGGGTCGGCTTGGCGGCACGCTTCTCAGGAGCAACTGACGTCATGGATCCTCAGTCACGTTGGCGCAGGGGGCACCGCGGGATGTGATGGCTGATAGCCACGCTCGTTTCGCTTGTCACTGGTGCCGCACGCCCGGTCGGCAGGCAGGGTTGACGGGATGCGTCAACCCGCGAGCGGCCGCACCGCCATGGTGATGCGACAGGTGGAGACGAGCTTGCCGTCGTTGTCGACGTCGGCGACGTAGACGAGGCTGGTCTTCCCCCGATGGATCAGGCGCGCCTCGGCGCGCAATGAGCCGGTAGTGGCGGGGCGGACGTGCGAGCAGGAGATCTCCTGCCCGGCGACCCGGTACAGCGAGACGTCGACCGCGAAGGCCGCCGCGGTGGACGCGGCGCTCTCGGCCATGAGTGCGTAGATGCCCCCATGCACGATGCCGGCATGCTGGAACAGCCGCTCGTTCACCTCGGTCTCGACTACGCAACCCTCGGCGGCGAAGCGCGTGATGCGCAGGCCGAGCGTCTGGTGGACGGTCCGCGGCTCGATCTCGCGGATGTACTCGATGACGTCATCGTGGCTCGGGGGCTTGTGCTCGCTCATGCGGGCTGCTCAGGTAGCGCGCTGCCGGGAGAAGATCCATGTCACAGGCCACGTCACAGGACCTATCGCGGGGAGCGCAGGGTCAGCAGCCGGTCAAGCCGCCGACCAGCACGCTCGCCATCGTCTCGTTGATCACGTCGTTCCTCTGCTGGCCGGTTTTCCTCGGGCTGATCCTCGGCATCGTCTCGCTGGTACGGATCAACAAGAGCGACGGGCGGCTCGGCGGCAAGACGCTCGCGATCATCGCCATCGCGATGAACCTCGCCCTCCTCCCCACCTGCGGCGGCCTGTTGGCCGCCATCGCCATCCCCAACTTCATCATGTTCGAGTGCCGCTCGAAACAGACTGAGGCCAAGGGAAGCCTCAAGGCGCTGTTTGCCGCCGAGGAGATGTATCGCGGCGAGAAGGACAGCTACACCCAGGACCTGGCGGCGCTCGGCTTCACGCCGATGGGTCAATCCAGCCGCTACGACTACGTGGTGGTGCAGGCCTCGCGCGAGGGCTTCCGCGCCGAGGCGCGCGGCAAGGGCGACATGGCGGGCGACCTCTGGGTCATCACCAACGCCGCGGACGTGCAGAACGTCACCAACAAGTGCATGCGCGACTGACATCGACGGTCACGGGACGTTACAGGCGCCGTCCAGGCACGTTGTCGCGTTGCAGAAGCCGATCGACTCGTCGCCGCTCCTGAATTGGCTGGTGCCCTCGTGGTGCCAGTACCAGCGCGGCGCGTTCATCGCCGGCACGAACGAGCACATGTCCGACAGGTTGGTGAACGCGTGGGTGGTGTCGACCGCGCCGTCTGCGAGCCGCACACGTGCGATGGTGGTGCCGTCCTGCACGTAGGTGGCGAAGTCCTCGTTGCCGAGGTGCTCGAGCACGCCCCAGCGCGCCCAGTTCTCGCAGGTGGCGCCGCCGGGTAGCGCCGCGCTCGGTAGCGCGCGCACGGCGCCCGACGGCAGGTTGACCAGATGTGCTGCACCGCCCTGCGCAACGGCGAATCGCCCCGCGCCGGCAAGCAGGAAGGCGCGGTCGGTCGTTACGTCGAGCGCCGGCAGCAGATCGACGAGATCGGCGATGGCGCCGCTCGCCGGATCGAGGCGTGCCACGCCGTCGAAGGTCACCACCGCGTTCGAGAAATCCCAGCGCCACGGCGATCCGCCCTGCGTGAGCATCCAGACGTCGCCGGTCGCGAGGTCCGTGATCATGCCGTCGCCGATCTGGCCGAGGCCGGTCGGCGTCAGCAGGTCGGCGCGTGCGAAGCGGGCCGTCGCACCGTCGCCGTTGTACCAGACGTCCGTCCCCGTGAGCGCGATGCCGCCGCGGTCGTCGCCGGTGACGCTGGCGTGCTCGAGGCTGACGCAGGCGTCCGCGGTCAGCGCCTGGATCTCCAGGGGGACGACGCGCTCGCAGGTGCCGCCCGCGCACTCCTCGTCCTGGCCACACACGGTCAAACAGTCGCCGCAGTGGGTGGCGTCGGTCAGGGTGTCCGTGCACGCGTCGTCGCACACCGTGGGCTGGCTGGCCGGGCATTGGCAGCCGCCGTCGACGCAGGTGGCCCCTTGCGGGCAGGTACGACCGCAGCCGCCGCAGTTCTGCTCGTCGTCGAGCGGGCGCACACAGAGGTCGCTGCAGCCGAGCAGCCCGAGCGCGCAACAGGTGCCGTTGCTGCACAGCTCGGTCGGCTGGCACGGGTTGCCGCACTGGCCGCAATCGGTCTCGCTCTCGAGCAGTGCGACGCAGGAACCGCTGCAGTCGTCGAGGCCCGCCGGGCAGGTGCAGGCGCCCGACACGCAGTCGAACAGCCCCGAGCACACCTCGCCGGCGTTGGCGCCCGCGCAATCGCCGGTGGCGCCACACCAACGGTCGTCCGAGGCCGGGTTCACGCAGCCGCCGCCGCAGGTGACGAGCGGCGCGCAGGCGTCCCCCTCGCCTTCCCCCTCGCCTTCCCCCTCGCCTTCCCCCTCGCCTTCTCCCTCGCCTTCCCCCTCTCCCTCGCCCTCGCCCTCGCCCTCGCCCTCGCCCTCGCCCTCGCCCTCGCCCTCGCCCTCGCCACGTGGATCCTCGCGAGCGCCGAGCGCGCAACGCCCCTGTTCGCACTGCTCGGTGGCGCCGCATTCGTCGTCGCGGTTACAGGGAGCGCCGAGCGGCGCCGGGCACGCACTGAACGCGAGGCAAAGAGCGATGCTGGTGGCTGTCGCGTCGACGCGCACCAGCCGAGGGTACCGCGCGCCTGACCACGCCGCCCGAACCTGACCCGCCGCGGGACGGACCTACACGTCGCGATTCAGGCCGACGATGCGGGCGTAGATCTGCTCCTGCATGTCCTGCAGGCCCTTGAGCAACTGGAGCATGTTGTGCTCGCGCGACGCCGAGGCGCGCATGCGATCGCCGTCCTCGGGCTTGACGCCGGCGGGCAGGTTCTTGAGCGCGTTGGTCAGCGCCTTCGACGAGTCGGTGCCGGCGCGCTGCAACACCTGCCGGATCATCATGTGGTCATGGCGCGGGCCGGTGGGCGTCGCGAAGGGGTTGGCGGCCTCGGGCACGGCGAGGCGCAGGCTCTCCGAGGAGGTCGAGGGCGTAATGAACTCGACCGGGCCGCGTTGCGCGATCGGCGCTACGTCGGGCGACAAGGGCTTTTGCCCCTGATGGATACGCATTTCGTCGGCGCTGACGCCGCCGGCGCCCACCGACTGTCCTGAGGGGGTCACCCAGGGGAAGCGCCGTACCGGCTTTTGGATCTCGTTCGCCATCGGCCCGTACCTCGTGAAGAATGGCCTCGTGAAGAATGGCCTCGTGAACGGCGCCCTCGCGAACGAGGACATCGTGGAAAAGCGCTTCGTCAGTATCGGCCATCAGCGGGCCGGGTTGCCCGGTCCCTTGGCCGATGGCGGATTCTCGTTTGTTTTCGCGCTCTTTGCCTTGCGGCGGGCCTCGGCAGCCTTGGTCTCCCGGTCGCGCAGCTCGTAGACGAAGTTGAGCACCTCGGCGACCGCTTCGTACAGCTCCTCGGGCACCTCCTCCTCGAGGTCGAGCTTGTTGAGTGCTTGCGCCAGCGGCACGTTGCGCAGGATCGGCACGCCGTGCTCGCGCGCGATCGCCTTGATGGTCTCGGCGTGCTTGCGCATGCCCTTGGCCACCACCTTGGGCGCGCCGCCCTTCTCCTTGTCGTACTTGATGGCGACCGCGATGTGCGCGGGGTTGACGACGACCGCATCGGCGTTGGCCACGTTCTGCTGACTCCCGTGGAGGATCAACTCCTCGGCGAGCGCCTTGCGCTCGGCCTTCATGTGAGGATCGCCCTCCGACTGTTTGTACTCCTGTTTGACGTCGTACTTCGACATCATCATCTCTTTATTGAACTGCCAGCGTTGGAAAAAGAAGTCGGCGACCGAGATGATGACGAACAGCGCGGTCACGCGGATCGCGATGTCGTACATGATCTGCCCACCGATGGCGACGCCGTGCCACAGGTCGACGCGCGCCGACAGCACCACCTCGCGCATGGCGTCCCGCAGCGTCGCATACACTACGTAGCTCACGATGGTGAACTTCAGGATATTTTTGACAGACTCGACGATCTTCTTCTTGGAGAACAGGTTTTTGAAGCCATCGACCGGGTTGATCTTCTTGATGTCGGGCTTGAGCGGCTCGGTGGTGAACATGAAGCCGACCTGGATGTAGTTCGACGCCAAGCCGGCGACGAACGCGGCGCCGAGCATGGGCAGCGACGCGGTCAAGGTGGTCCACAGCGCCTCGTTGACCACGGACAGCACCGTCGGCAGGTCGTCGCCGCGGCGCACCGCCGACTCGAGCGCGGCATACAGGAAGTCCTTCAGCTTCTTGGCCGTGACGGTCACGGTCAGCGCGGTGGTGGCGAACACCAGCACAAAGCCGAACGCCTGGATGGCGTCCTGGCTCTTGGATACCTGCCCCTTGTCGCGGGCCTGCTTGAGCTTTTGCGGCGAGGCCTCCTCGGTCTTCTCGCCGGTTCCGCCGTCGGACATGGAGCCGTTCTAGCAGAACGGCTCCATGTCCGACCCCGTGCCCGTGCCCGCCGGCAGCCCGGCCTCGGCTATGCTGCGCCCATGAGCGTGCAAGGCGGCGGCGGCGGCAAGAAGGTCCCCCCTGCGTGGGCCCAGCGGGTCGCGCCCCATGCGCTGCCGACCGGCAAACAGGTCGAACCCAAGCAGGTGGAGAAGACCAAGGCCGACGCCTTCGAGGGCCGTTTCAAGAGCACGGGCGACCGCCTGGACGAAGCGTTTGCGCACGCCAGCACCGCCTCGGGCATCCAAAGCCTGGTTCGCATGCTCGAGGCCACCCGCGGACAGCTCTCCACCGAGAGCCGCGTGCTGCGCGACCAGGCGACGAGCATCGTGGAGCGCCTGGTGCAGGCCGGCTTCAGCCCGGCGCAGGTGGCGCTGCTGCGCGCCGAGCTACTCGAGCTGAGGAAGCGCATGGCGGCGCTGCGCAAGCGGCTGCACCACTTGCAGCGGCGCCTCAAGAGCGCCTTCGCCGCCGCGGGCAAGGTGGGCGACGCCTCCTACTCCAAGCTGCTCGGCGCCCAGCTCGCCAAGCTGCGCCAGATGGAACCGGGCATGTCGAGGGCGCTGTTGACGCTCCAGACCATCGAGCAGGCCTACGGGCCCTTTGCCGACGGCAGCGCGCCGGTGCTGCGCGTCCACGTTGGCGACGAGGTCGGGCCCGAGCTCGGCGCCGCGTTGGTGCGCATGGCGCCGGGGGCGGCCGCGTCACGCGTGCTGGTCGGCATGATGCGCGACGGCGTTGTCTCCGCGCCACCAGCGACCGCCGATGAGGCGGCCCCTCCTTCGCTCGAAGGCATGCAAGCGCTCATCCTCGCGCTGTTGCCGCCCAAGGGCTGAGCCATGTCGTTCCTGGCGCTCTCCGACGACGAGCTGGCGCTGATGCGCTTCACCTGCGATCTGTTCTTCGTCGAGGAGAGCCCGCTTTATTACCTGGACGAGTCACAGCGCGAGCCGGCCGACTACGCCGCCGCCTACCACGCGTTGGTCGGGCGCGGCGTCATCGACCCGCACGGCTTTCGCGTCACCGACGACGCCCTCAACCGCATCGCGCCGGTCACCGAGTGCGACGGCCGCCTGACCCACGTCGTGCACCACGCCGACGGCACCTCGACGGCGAGCGAGCAGTGGCTGCTCGACGAGATCGCGGTGTCCTACGAGAAGGTGGCCGATCGGCACGTGTTCGGCCCGGATCGCGACCAAGACGAGGTGGTGGAGAATCTGGCTCGACGGTTCGTGCCGAGGCGCGCCGCCGGTGACCGCGTGCAGCTGACGTTGAGCGCCATCGAGATGCTGGCGCTCGGCCAGCTCCTCGAGGCGGTCAAGGGCGAAGCGCGCCGTGACTTGGCGCTCGCCGCGGTCAAGCGCGCGTTCACCAAGCCGCCGCCGGCCGACCAGCGCCCGCCGAGCGCGCCGCTGTTGCCGATGGCCCGGCGGCCGATGCGCGCGCGCACCGGCGCGATCGTCGACGACGCGGTGTGGGACGACGCGCTGCGCGGCCTGATCGAGAAGGGCGCGGTGGTGCACGGCGGCGCCGCGGTATGGCTCGCCAATGGGCTGCTCGACCTGGCGACGCGTCCGCTCGGCGATCGCCACACGCTGGTGCGCACCGACTTCGGCGACGGCGATTGGTTCGTGCGCGAGACCACCTTCGTGCCGGTCGAGGGCTCGCTCTTCTTCCTCGGTCCGCGCGGTGGCGGCATCGCCGTCGAGGAGCTCGACGGCGACCGGCTGCGCGCCGCGCTCATCGAGGCCGTGGGCCCCCTGCAGCGCGACCGCGCCGGCCCGGGCGCCCAGCGCCTCTCCGAGCTGTTGGTGCGCCAGGAGCCGGTGAAGGCGTGACCTCGATCCGGGCGCTCGCAGGCAGTGGGTGCAGCAGCTCGCCGCGCTCGGCGGCCGCCACCGCGCTCGGCAGCGCGGGCGTGCCGACCAGCGTCAGCAGCCCATCGGCGCCACAGCCGTAGCGCCGCTCCACCCCGGCGGCGTCGCGCATCAGGCCGCCCACCAGGCGCGCGCCCGCGTGCGGCGGCGGGGTCGAGCGGGGCGAGAGCACCAGGTGGCTCTCCTTGAGCGTGGCCTTGTCGATACCGGCGGCGCGCGCCAGCTCCCCGAACTCGCGCGGCGGCTGCCACGCCAGCTCGCCGTGACACCAATCGCCGCGGCGCCGCAACAGCGGGCAGGCCGGGGCGCCGCGGCAGGGGGAGAGCACGCTCGCGCGCCGGCCGTCGACCAGCCGATCGCGCAGCAGCATCAGCGCGCGCCCGTGCACGCGTGTGGCCGGCTCGACGACGAGCACGCGGCCGTTGGGCGGTACTGCCGCCAACAGCTCGAACAGCAAGCGCTCGCGCGTATCGGCGCCACGCCGCGGGTCGCGCAGCTCGTTCAACACGTTGGCCAGGATGACGAGGTCGGGGCGGGTGTCGCCGAGCCAGCGCGCCGCCGGACTCACCGCGACGTTGGCGGTGCGACGCTCCACGCCGTCGTGCTGCACCAGCGCGAGCAGCGGCAGCGCCGCCTCCATGGTGGCGGCGGCGGCGTCGACCGCCACGCAGCGCCCGAGGCGACCAAAGGCGATCCAGGCGCCGAAGATGCCGGTGAGCGGCCCTGCGCCGACGTCGAGTATGGCGGGAGCGTCGCCGACGGCGAGCAGCCCCTCGCGCCGCGAGCGCTCGAGCAAGAGCGCGATCTTGACCGCGTTGTGAGGCAGGAAGAAGCCGAGGTAGGCGCGCCGCAGCGCCGGGTCGCGCTGGTAGTCGGGGCGGCGCTCGGCGCGCTCCGAGGTGAACAGGCGGTGCAGCCGCGCCACGTCGGGCGCCAGCGGCGAGCGATGGAGCGCCCGCGCTTGCTCCACCGCCGCCACCACGAACCGCGTGGCGCGCGACAGCAGATCGTTCACGCGCGCTCGATGTACTCGCCCGAGCGGGTGTCGACCTTGACCATCTCGCCCTCTTTCATGAAGAGCGGCACGTGCACGAAGTGGCCGGTGGTGAGCTTGGCCTTCTTGGTGGCGTTGGTCGCGGTGTCGCCCTTCACGGCCGGCTCGGTCTCGACGATCTGCAAGACCACGCTGTTCGGCAGCTCAACGCTGACCGCCTTGCCCTGGTAGAACAAGATGGAGACGTGCATGCCGTCGACGAGGAACTTGACCTGGTCGCCGAGCATCTCCTTGTTGATCTCGTACTGCTCGTAGCTCTGCGGATCCATGAAGGTGTAGGTATCGCCGGCGGCGAACAGGAACTGACCGTCCTTGTCCTCGACGTCGGGAGTGCCCACTTTGTCGCCCGCGCGGAAGGTCGGCGCCGTGATCTGCCCGGTGACGAGGTTGCGCAGCCGCGTGCGGACGATGGACGCACCCTTGCCGGGCTTGTGGTGCTCGAATTCGATGATGCTGTAGGGCTGGCCGTCGATCTCGATGCGGAGACCGCGCTTGAAGTCCGACGTGGTGTACATGGCTGAGAGCTCCGCGCGCCGGTCTATGGCCCTTTTTTCGGCCCGGCAAGCACCTCGGCCAGCGCCCGGAGCGCCACCAGGTACGAGGCGGCGCCGAAGCCCTCGACGCGCGCACGGCAGGCAGCCCCGACCAGCGCCGGCCGATCGCGCGCCGCCGTGTTCGTCAAGTGCACCTCGACGACCGGCAGCGGCGCCACCGCGCGCACCGCGTCGGCCAGCGCCAGGCTGGTGTGCGCCAAGGCGCCGGCGTTGAGCAGCACACCGCCGGTGCCGTCGTCGGCGGCAGCGAGCAGGCTGTCGATGAGCACGCCCTCGTGGTTGCTTTGGCGACAACGCACCGTGAGGCCGTCGCGCTTGCCCTGCGCCCGCAGCGCGCGGTCGATCGCGGCGAGCGTGGTCGTGCCGTACAGCTCCGGCTCGCGCCGTCCGAGCCGGGACAACGAAGGCCCGTGCAGCACCAGGACTCGAAGGGGCGGCCGCGCGGTGCGCGCAGCCTTGGTCACGGCACCGCTCACAGCTCGGCGACGAGCTTGGGCGCTACCACGCGCAGCAGGTACCGGCCCTTGCCGGTGTTGCCGCCCGGTCGCAGCGAGACCGCCACGAAGTACTCGGCGGTCACCGGCCGCAGCACGGTCGTGAGGCCCCCCGTGTGCAGCGTCAGCTCCTCGACCTCGCCGGCCCCGAGCCCTGCCGCGACGGTCTTGAGTTGGCTCGCGACCGCCCCGAGCTCGATGGCGGTGTTCTGCGGGCTGACGGAGGGCTGCTCCGGCGCGTCACGCGTCTCGATGGCGATGCCGTCGAAGCCCATCAGCGTCACCGAAACGGCGCCAGGGGTCTCGCTCAGCACGCGATCGAGCAGCTCGGAGAAGCTCACGGTGCGCAGACTGTCGGATAGTCCACGCCTCGAACGCAACCGGTGTCCTGCGTGCCGTTGGCGCAGGTCGCTGCGTCGACCACCAGGCAGCCTTGGCAGATCTGGACCGGGAAGACGAACGGCGGGGTCTTGACCGCGCCTTCACCCGTCGTGGTGCCGGCAAAGCGGATGTTGACGAGGATCCGGTCGAGCGCCGTGCCGTCGGGGAACGTCGCGCCCTGCAGCCGACCGGCGTACTCCTTGGAGATGACCGTGGCGATGATGGCGGCGCCCGTGTTGAGCTGGGATTGCGTGTTGTAGACGGTGCCGCCGATGCCGACCTGCAGCGGCGGCTCGCCCTCGCCCGGCAGCAGGCCGGTCAAGGCCGCTTGACCGTCGCGGTCCTGGTCGGTCGTGTAGAACACCTCGGTCTCGGTGAAGTTGATGACGTTGGAGTCCGAATTACCGTAGTTGGGGTAGTTCGGGCTGCGCGTCTCGGACTGGCTGTCATCGGTCGCCTGGAAGGTGTTCGGCAGGTTCGTGACCACGCGCGCCGCAACAACGAGGGCGTTGGCGGCGTCCGCACCCGCCCCGACATCGAGCAAGGCACCCGACACGAAGAGACCGCCTTCCGGGTCGACCACGCAGTCGTCATCCCTGTTGATCGGCAGGATCCCTTCGATGAAGACGCTGCCGTTGTCCGCAAAGCAGCCACCGAGGGGCACCGCGAGGATGGCCAGCGCCCCGGTCATGGCGGCGGCAAGGCGTGTTCCAATATGGCGCGTCATTCGAGCCTCCTGGTCGGCACAGCGCAGGGTGTCATCGCGCATGCTAGCGGGTCGCGACGGAGATTTCACGAGGAGGGCGGCCGGTTGGCGTCTGCCCTTGCCACCTCGGATCCAAGCCGAGGCCGATGGGCGGGGCGTCACTGAGCACCCCCGCTCGTGCCACGGTTGACGATGCGCGGCGTGATGAACACCAGCATCTCCGTGCGGTTGTCGTTTTCGGTGTAGGACTTGAACAGCCAGCCGAGGATGGGGATGGAGCCGAGGAACGGCGTCTGCGACGTGTTCTCGCCCTGGGTCCTCGTGAAGATGCCGCCGATGACGGCGGTGTCGCCGTCGGCGACCAGCATCTCGGTCTCGGCCTGTTTCGTCTGGATGGCCGGGATGTCTCGGGTGCGCTGGGTGAAGTCGGGCACGTCGTTTTGGATGTTCAGCGCCATCAGAATCGAGCCGTCGGCGGTGACGTGCGGCGTGACATCGAGGGTCAGCGCCGCCTTGACCACCTGCACCGTCAGTGTGTTCGCGGTCACCACCGGGATGGTGATGTCGACGCCCTGGGTAATCCTGGCGCGCTTGTTGTTGAGGGTGGTGACGCGCGGCGCCGAGATGATCTTCGCCTGACCGGTGCTCTCAGCGGCTGACAGGCGCGCATTCAGGAAGCCGAAGTTGCCGATGGAGCCGAGGTTCAGGCCGACGCTCGAGGTGACGTTTTGCGCCGGCAGGTTGACCGCGAAGTTCGGCGGGAACGGCACACCGGGCGTCGCCTGACCCCCCTGCAGCGCGGCCTGGTCGTCCGCGCCGCCGGTCAAACCGATGTTGCTCGGGAACACCAGGCCGGTCGGGTTGCCTCCGCGCTGGGAGAAGAACAGGCCGCCGCCCCACTGGATGCCGAGCGTGCGTGAGAAGGTCGTCGAGCCCTCGACCATGCGCGCCTCGATCAGCACCTGTGGCGTCTGGGTGTCGAGGGTGCGCACGAGCCGCTCGGCCTGGTCGAGGTTGTCGCGGATGTCCTCGACCACCAACACGTTGGTGCGCTCGTCGAAGGCGACCTTGCCGCGCGCCGACAGGATCTCCTTCACCTGCGGCTGCAGCTCCTTGGCCACGGCGTAGTTGACGGGGATGAGGCGCACCGTGGTCGGCATCTTCTTTTCGCGCTCGTCTTGCAGCGCCAGACGGGCTTGGCGTTCCGCGTCGAGCTTGGACTGCAGCACCACGCGGATGATGCCGCCGCGCGTCTCCTGCCCGAGATCTTTCGTCTTCAAGATGACGTCGAGCGCCTGGTCCCACGGCACGTTCTTGAGCTTGAGGGTGACCTTGCCCTTGACGTCCTCGGCCACGACGACGTTCTTGCCGGAGACGTCGCCAATCAGGCGGATGACGTTGACGATGTCGGCGTCTTGCAGGTCGATGGTGATTTTCTTGCCGCGGTAGGCCGCCGCTGCCAGGCCGGTCTGCGCCAGCGCGAGCGGTGCGGTGGAGAACGGCGCCGCCGAGGGCTGCACGCGATCGTCACTGCGCGCCACCACCGGCTCGTTGGTGCGCACATCCCAGTAGACCGCTCCGTCCTTCTGCCAAACGCTGTGCTCGACGTCGCCGACCAGCGCCAGCTTGACGCGCACGCTGTCGGCGCGCAGCTCGTCGCGCGCCAAGATGACGTCGGCGACCGGCCCGCCGCGCAGGCCGCGCGCGCCGAGCAGGTGCTGCGCCACGCGGGCGCCGTCGAGCGCCACGATCTTCTCGTCGGGCGCGTTCTTGACGGTGCGCACGGCGACGGCGCCGCCGGTGTCCAAGCGCAGGCGCCAGAAGCCGTTCTTCTTGTCGAAGGAGACCGCGCCGATCTCGACGGCGGCGGTCTTGGTCTCGACGGCGCCCGAGAACAGCACCGCGATCCCCTCGCCAGTGCTGGCGACGTCGTAGCGCGGCATGACGCCGTCGTCCCGCATGTCGAGCACCACGCGCACGTGATCGTCGCGCTTGCCGATGCGCGCCGCCTTGATCGCGCTTTGATCGAATGCCCGCTCGGCGCCGCCGACGGAGGTGACACCGAAGATCGACACCACCAAGCGCGCCGGCGCCACCGCCTCCTCGACCTCGTAGCGCGCGACCTCACCGTCGGTCTTGAGCAGCACGACGGTGCCGCCATCCTGCGTGCGCGCCTCCACGCCGAGCAGTCGCTTGGCGGCGGCGGTCTCGTCGGAGCCGGTCAGCTCGATCACGGGTGAGGCGCTCACCGACGCCGCCACCGCGGCTGCCGGCGGGGACGCCGACGCCACTGCGCGCCGCGCACGAAGCACCACCGCACGCGCCGCCTGCTTGGCCTCGAGCTCGACCTCGCCGCGCAGCACCAGCACCACGCGCGCCACCGGGCCGGTCTTGCCGCGGAACTGGGTCGTGGTGACGCTCGAGACCAGCGAATCGGCGGGCAAGTCCGTCGGCACCCTGGTGGACGCCACGTCGCCACCCGGCATGTCGATGACGACGCGCGTTGGACCGGCGAGCTTGAACAGCGAGTACTCTGGTCGCTGTTCGCCGCGGATGGTGATCTCCGCGCCGTCGTCGGTGGGCAGGACATCGACGGCGTCGATGCGGTTGCCGGACGGCGCCTCCTCGGCGTGGGCAAGCCCGGACGCAGCGAGGGTGACGACGGCGGCGGTGACGAAATACGACGGGCGCATGTGCTCTCCCCGGAAGGGTTCGCGACGGGTTCGGGAAACACTCGGCCGGATCGAGGTCATTCGCAAGTTTTTCACCGGTGATCCCTGCGGGTGATCCAGGCGTGTCTCCGCTCCGCGTCGGCCGGCCACAGTCTCGATCAAGGCCCACGACGACAGAAAGGGCCGAACGGCCCCTTCTGGCGACAATGTACGACCTGCAGCTCGCTACTTCGGTGCGGAGGCAACCGACTCTTCGAGCTTCAGCTCCTTGAGCTGCGGGATGCGCTTGCCGGTGAAGTCGCGGAACTCCTCCTGCACCACGATCTCACCGCGCCGGATGTGCTTCACCTGCCCTAGGCGTTTACCGATCAGCGTGCCGATCTTCACGGTGTGGCCGCGCCCCGCCGTGTCCTCGACCATGGCCATCGGCGTCGCGGTCCCCACCACCACGGCGACCAGGTGCAGCTTGTCGAGGTCGATCTTCTGCAGCTCGGTCAGGTTGCTCTGGTCTGCCTGCTCGTTCTGCGACAGCTCGTCGAAGTAGGTCTTGAACGGATCGCGCCGGTTCATGGCGTTGTAGGTGTAGGAAAGCTCTTCCTGCTTCTCCGCCTCGGCGGGGGCGGCCGCGCCTGGCTCATCCGCCTTGGGCGCGTCGGCGGCCCCCGGCGCTGCGCCGGCGGCGGCTTCTTCGTCCTCGCCACACGCGGCGACGCCGAGCACGGCGAGCGAGATCAACACGGCTGGGTAGTGGGTGATGCGCATGATGGTGCTCCTCGACCGGCTCAGCCGTTGTCTTCCTCAGCCTTTTTCTTCGGTTTCTTCTGACCATCCTCGCCGGTCGACGACGGCTCGGGCGCCTTGTCGAGGAAGCGGTAGGTGGTCGCCGTGTAGCTCGAGCTGACGACGATCTTCTTGTTCTCGAGTGACGGCGTGGTCATCAGCAGATCGGTGACGTTCACGATACGAGGCATCTTGGCGAGGCGGTCGAAGAACACCGCGATCTCGTGATAGCCGCCGCGCACGGACATCTTGACCGGCACCCGCGCGAAGTCGCCTTCCTGCGTCTCGGCCTGGATCTCGAAGCGATCGAGCCGCAGGCCCGACTGCTGCGCCTCGTAGGCGATGTCACGCAGCAGCTTTGGGATCTCGGCTTGCTTGGGGAGCTGCTCTTCCGCTTCCCGCAGGCGCTGCTTGAGGCGTTCCACTTCGCGCATGAACTGCGTGCGGTGCTGCGCCTGCTGCTGCAGCTTGAGCAACTGGGCTTCCTGCTTCTCGATACGGGCCTCGTTGTCCGCGATCTGTTCGAGGGCAGGGTCGACGGACCAGAAGTAGGTGGCGACGCCGATCAACAGCACCGCCGCGGCCACCGCAATCAACTTCTGTTGCAGCGGGATCTTCGCGAACTGTTCGAGGAGCTTTTCCATGTTTCCCTCGCCTCGCCCGGCTCACGCCGCCTGGTAGTTGACCTTGCACTCGACCTGGAAGGAGTAGATCTGCACGCCCTCGCGGGTGTCCGCCTGCGTGAACTTGAGCGTGACGTCGGTGAAGTAGGGCGACTTCTGCAACGCGCGCATGAACTCCGAGACGTCGGCGTTGTCGATGGCGGCGCCGCGCATCGCCAGGATGCCGCCGGCCTCCTTGAAGTCGATCAGCCAGACGCGCTTGGGGATGGCGTTCGACATTTCGTCGAGCACGCGCACCGGGCCGCGCTTGCCCTTCTCGAGTCGGTCGATGACGGCGAGCTGGTTGAGCAGCCGCTGCTTCTGGCTGTCGAGCTCCTTCACCTCACCGATGATCTTCTCGAGGCGCTTGATCTCGGCGTCGGCGTCCGCGATCTTCTTGGCCTGCTCCTCGAGCGTGTTCTGGTAGGCGAAGCTCACCGTCACCGCCACCAAGATAGCGAGCAGGATGCCGCCGCTCATGGCCACCAACTGATAGATGCTGGTGTTGCGCTTCTTCTTGGCTCGGACCGGCAGCAGGTTGATGCGAATCATGGCTGCTCTCCTTGCTCAAAGGGGGGAATCAGAGGGTGCGGGTTCAGCGCTCGTCGCCGCTGCGGAGGGCGAGACCGACGCTGACCGCGGCGAGCGGCGCGTTGGCACGCAGGAAGTTGGGATCGAGGCCGCGCGCGGCGACGTCGATGTTGCGGAACGGGTCGACGCTCTCGACCGGCACGCCGGTCTTGCCCTCGATGGCGCGCGACAACGCCGGCACCTTGGCGCAGCCGCCGGAAAGGTAGATGCGGTTGATGGCCGCGTCCGCCGAGGTAGCGGCGTAGAAGTCGAGCGAGCGTTGCACGTCGTTGGCGATGGTCTCCGAGACCTGCTGCATGACGCGCTCGACCTCTTGCGGCACCACGCTGTCCTGCTCCGCGCCGCCGCCGCCGATCTTGAGCGCCTCGGCCTCGTCGTAGCTGACGTTGAGCTGCTTCTGGATCTCGTCGGTGTACTGGTTGCCGCCCTGCGCGATGTCGCGCGTGAAGGCGCTGATGCCCGAGTGCACCACGTTGATGTTGACCACGCTGGCGCCGACGTTGATGAGCGCCACCGTCTCGCCGACCGGCAGGTTGTAGTTGATCTCGAAGGCGTTCTGCACGGCGAACGAGTCGACGTCGACCACCTGCGCCGCCAGCCCGGCCTCACGCACCACGTTGATGTAGTCGTTGATCATGTCCTTCTTGGCGGCCACCAACAGGACGTCCATCTGGCCCTGGTCGTTGTGGTCGTTCAAGATGGCGACGTCGATGTTGACGTCGTTGATGTCGAACGGGATGTACTGCTCGGCCTCCCACTGGATCGACTCGTCGAGCTCCTCGCGCGTCATCACCGGCAGGTTGATCTTGCGCAAGATGACCGAGTGGCCCGACACCGACACGGCGACGTCCTTCACCTTGATCTTCTGGCTCGCCACCAGCTCGCGCACCGCGTCGACGATGGCGGTCTGGTTCATGATGGAGCCGTCGACGATGGCCTCGGGCGGCAGCGCGATCATGCCGAAGCACTGGAGCTGGTACGCCTTGCGCGCCTCCTTGAGCTGGCAGACCTTGATGCTCGACGAGCCGATATCGAGTCCGATGAGATTGCCCTTCGCCACGATCCCTCCCAGGGGCCAAATTCCTTCCTGGAGCACGAGCGCCCCAGGCGTGTTCCGCTACGCTTCAGTCCCGCCAGGCTCGCCCTCTTGCTCGTCGGCATCGAAGACCTGATCGCGATCCTCGACCGTCAGGCCGAGGGCCAGGATGATCTTCCTCTTGGTGTCCATGCGGCACGGCATGCCGGACTCCACCCGATCGATGGTCAGCGCCGACAGCCCGGCCTTGCGCGCAAGCTCCGCCTTCGACAGCAGGCGCTGTTCGCGCAGCTTCTTGACGTTGTTCTTGAGCTTGTCGTCAGCCACACCAATTACCTATCAGAGCGCCCTCAATCGACGCAAATTTGCCTATCACTCCGCCTGTAACCACCTGTTATCTCTGGGTGCGGCTGCAGCGATCGGGCAACCAAGGGCAGCTCGGATCTGCGACGGCTACTCCCCGATCCCGGCCAAGCCCCAAAGCCACCCCAGCACGACATCGCCGAAGAATGCCGCCTCGAGGGCACCGAGCGCCAGAAAAGGGCCAAACGGGACCGCGCCGGCCGGCGGCACCCAGTCGTCGGCGTCGCTGACCGGCTTTTCGCCTTTCAGGCCGCCCTGGGCGCGCAGCAACAGCGCCACCACCACGCCTTGCAGCGACGCGAACAGGATCACGATCGGCAACAGGCGCCAGCCGAGGTGGCTACCGATGCCGACGACGATCAGGGGGTCGCCCCAGCCCATGGCCGTTTGATCGGCCGCGATGCGCCCGGTGCGCCGAAACAGCCCGGTGGCGGCCACAACAATGGCGCCGAGCAGCAGGCCGCCGCCGCCGGCGCCGATGACGCGCGCGAGCAGGATGTCGACGTCGGACTCGGTGACCATGCGCGCGACGCCAAAGGCGAGGCCCGACGCCACCAGTGCGATCCACAGGGGATGGGGCACGGTCCAGGTGTCGAGATCGACGAAGGCGATGGCGGTGAGCACGCAGACCAGCACGAACAGCTCGAGCGCCTCGAGCGACCAGCCGGCGCGCGCCACCACGCCGGCGCCCGCCAGGCCGATGACCAGCTCGATCATGGGGTAGCGCGGGCTGATGGGCGCCTTGCAGGAGCGGCAGCGCGCGCGCAGCAGGAACCACGACAGCACCGGCAGGTTGTCCCAGGCGGCGATGGCGGCGCCGCACTTCGGGCAGCGCGACCGCGGCGTCACGACCGAGATGCCGGCGGGCACCCGCGCGATCACCACGTTGAGGAAGCTGCCCCAGCACGAACCCACCACGAAGGCGAACGCGAGCGAGGCGATCGCCAGGCTCGGCGGCAGCTCGGCGGGGCGGCGCAGGAACAGGCTCAGGCCGAGGTCGTCCATTGGGCTCGCGTCAGCATAGGGGATCGCTCACAACGACGCTGCAACCGCGCGCGCAAGCTCGGGCAGGCCGCGCTGGAAGGCGTGGCCCGCGCCCGCGACCACTCGGATCGGCAGCCGGTGGCCGGCCGCCTTGCGCACGGCGTCCGCCGCGGCGTGGTGGTCGAGCTCGCCGCACACGATCGCGGTCGGCACGCCGCTCGCGACCAGCGCGTCCCAGTCGAAGGCCAGCACATCGATGAGCGGCGCCACCAGCACCAGCCGCTCGACCGCGGGGTGCTCGATGGCCGCGCGCGTCGCCGGCGCGGCGCCGAAGGAGTAGCCGACCAGCGAGCAGCGCTCGCCGCCCGCGTGGTGCTCGATGGCCGCGACGAGGTCACTGGTTTCGTCGTCGAGCGTGGGCTGGCTCGCCGCCGGCAACACGGGCACCCGGCTGTCACCTTGCGAGGCGCCCACGCCTCGCCAGTTGAAGCGCAGCGTCGGCCGGCCCTGCCGGGCCAGCGCCCAGACCAGCTCGGTCAGCACCGGTGAGTCCATGTTGCCGCCGAAGCGCGGGTGCGGTCCGGCCAGCACCACGGGGCCGCCGCGCTCGGCGCCGGCGACGCCGCTGGCGAACAGCGCCTCGAGCGCCAGCTCGCCCGAGCGAACCACCGTCATGCGCTCGAGCACCTGTCCGCGCTGCACCATGCTCGCCCGCTCAGCCGAGCGCGTCGGCGACGGCCTGCGCGCCCTCGCCGAGCTCCCACAACGACACCGCCGCGGCCAGGCGCACACGTGCGCTCGGGTCGTTCAGGCGCAGCGACAGCACCGCGATGGCCGGCGCGTAGCCGCAGCGGCCGAGCGCGCGCGCCGCGGCGGCGCGGGTGGCCTCGTCATCGACCTCGAGCGAGGCCAACAGCGCCGGCGCCGCGCGCTGATCGCGCAGCCTGCCGAGCGCCTCGGCCGCGGCCGACGACGCGAAGCCCTGCTCGAGGGCGGCGACCAACCACGGCAGCACCACGCGGTCGCCGAGACGGCCGAGCGCCCAGGCGATGGCCGCGCCCGCCGCCTCGTCCTCGGTCTGGAACGCGTCGATCAGGTTCGGCAGCACCGCCCGATCGCCGAGGCGGCCGAGCACCACGGCGGCGCCTGCCACCACGCGGGCATCGTCGCTGCGCAGCGCCTTCACCAGCTCGGCGAACAGCGGCTCGGGCGCCAGGCGCGCCATCGAGGCGAGCGCTGCGGCGCGCACCCGCGGCGCCGGGTCGTGCGCGCGGCGCCGCAGCGCCGGTAACACGCGCGCGTCGCCGTGGGAGCCGAGCTCGGCGGCGGCCGCCTCGCGGGCCTCGGGCCGCGCGTCGTCGAGGACGGCCAACAGCTCGTCAACCGCTCGGGCAGCGGGCAACTCCTGCCGGTCGTCAAGCAGCGCGGCGTCGGCTGCGCGCAAGCGCCCCTCGAGGTCCGGTGGGAGATCGGTCTTGGCCACGCGGCGCGAGCCTACAACGGCTCCGGTGGCCGGAAACGAACGAGGGGCCCTCGCGGGCCCCTCGCAGCGTCAGGCGATGGAAGCGATCAGTGCTTCTTGCCCTTGCGCTTGCCGCCCTTCTTGGCCTTCTTGGCCTTGCCGCCCTTCTTGCTCTTCTTGGCGGTCTTCTTCTTGGCGGCCTTCGCCTTGCGCTTCTTCTTGCGGGCGGTGCCGCCGCGCGACGCGACCGAGCGGGACACATCGCCCTGCTTGTCGAGGTAGTAGATGTAGCCGTCTTCGCGCTTCACGTCGGTCTTCAGCACGACCTCGGGCTTGTCGCCCGGGCGCTTCTTCTGGCCGCCACGCACCATGCGCGTGCGCATGACGTTGCCGTTGTGGAAGTAGTAGAGCCAACCCGGCTCACGCTGAATCCCCGCCTTGAACATCTTCTCGGGCGTACCCATGTCTCTCTCCTGAGTGGCGCGAGGCTCCCGCCCCGCGCGTTTGGTGAACATCCTCGGCGCCGCCCCCCCGCATGCCGCGGATCGACGGGCTCGATGCGCTCGCCGTGGGTCCGATCGATTCCTCGACGCTGACCCGGCGGCGATCGACGGCGGCAATCATGCAGAGAACCCGTGCCGCCGTCGATGATCGATCGTCGCCGGCTGCGGGCGCGAACTCGATCTCGACGTGCGCACGATGCCGGCCCGCACGCCGGCGCGATCGTCACGTCGAGCGCGGGGCGGAATTTCACAGCTTTTCCACAGCTTGCGCGGCATGCCTCCAGAACGATCTGAGATCGAGCGGCGCGCCTGCGCTGCGCTGCTTCGCACGTTCGAAGCCGGGACAGAGTTGCGTTATTGCAGAATTCATCGCGACGGGCGGCGCGCTATTTACGCAACTCTGTCCCTGCATCGGTCGGCGCTCGTCGGATCGGGCGTCGGCAGGTGATCGCACGCGCCTTGTCGGCCGGGTCCCGATCGCTGCTTCCCCTGCCCCGTGCCTTCGGCTATCCGCGCCGCGTGACCTACCTCATCGGCCAGCCACGGGTCTCGGCGGCGCTGGAAAACGCGCTCGCGCACGACCGTCTCGGCCACGGGCTGTTGTTCGTCGGCGAGGCAGGCGTGGGCCGGGAGCGCGCCGCGCTCGGTCTGGCGGGCGCGCTCCTGTGCGAGCGCCGAGGCGAGCCCCAGGCCGCGCCGTGGGGGTGCGGCGCGTGCGGCGCGTGCCGGCGCGCCCGCGCCGGCGCCCACCCCGACCTGCACCTGGTGATGAGCGAAGCGGAGGCGGTGCGGCGCGGACGCGCGGAGCCCGACGGCAAGCGCCGCCCGTCCCAAGACATCCTGGTCGACGCGCTGCGCGATCTGTCGGTGCGCCTGCGCATGACCGCGTACCAGGGCGGCTATCGCGTAGCGGTGGTCGTCGACGCCCACCGCATGAACGTGAACGCGCAAAACGCGCTCTTGAAGACGCTCGAGGAGCCGGGCGAGCGCACCGTGGTCATCCTGATGGCGCCGCACGAGCGTGCGGTGTTGCCGACCATCGCGTCACGCTGCCTGCGCCTGTCGTTTCAGCCGCTCGCCGAGCGCGACCTGCGCGCCATCCTGGGTGGCCTTGGCACGCCCGATGCCGAGCTGCGCGCGCGGCGGGCGCGCGGCTCGGTGGCGCGCGCGCTCGCCCTCGATCTCTCGGCCGCCAGTGGCGGGGACGGGGACGGGGACGGCGTGAAAGCACTGTGGGACGCTTTGCTGGGCGAGGCAGGTGACGTGGGCCCGCTCGCGGCCTGCCTCGACGCCGCCGAGGCGGTCGGCAAGGAGCGCAGCGACGTGGAGCAGGCGCTTACCCGCCTGGAGCAACGCCTGGCGGACGCCGCGCGCGCCGGTGCTGCCGGCGGCGGGACGCCGTCGTGGCGACAGGCCTCGGCCCTGCTCGAACGCGTCGGCCGCGCGCGCACCGCCATCGCCCACAACGCCTCCGTGCAGCTCGCGCTCGAGGAGCTGTTGCTCGGTCGGGGCCTCGCCGCGCGGCCCGCGACGCGGTAGCAGACGCCATGGCGACGCACCGTGCCACCGCGCCGACGACGAGCGCCGCGCCCGCGACGAGCGAGCCCCCGCCGGAGACTGCGCGCGAGTCGGTGGCGCGCTGGGCGGTGGTGCTGGCCGTGCCGCTGCTCGCCTTCGTCGTCGGCGTGATCGCGCTGCCGAGGCCCTCGGCGGTGGGCACGTCACGAGCCGGCGCCAGCGCCGAGGACCTGGCGGGCATCGTGTCGCGCGTGCCGCCCCAGCCGCGCTCCAAGATCGACGCCGTGCTCGGCAACGCCGTGCGCGTCCACGGCGCCGATCTGCCGCAGGCACCCCTCGCCGCCGGCGACCCCCTCGCCGTGCGCTTCTTCTTCGAGTCACTCGCGGGGCTCGATCAGGACTGGCAGGTGTTCCTGCACATCGACGCCAAGCAAGGCAGCTTCCGCATTCACGGCGATCACTTCCCGGCGCGGGGCCGCTACTCGACGACGCTGTGGCAGAAGGGCGAGGTCATCACCGATGCCTGGAACGGGTCGGTGCCCAAGGACGCGCCGTCCGGCGCCTACGACGTGTGGATCGGCTTCTACATCGGCGACGACCGCCTGCCCTTCACCGGCGGCGACGACGCGGTGCACGACGGCGTCGACCGCATCCGCGTCGGCACGCTGCAGGTCCGATGAGCACGGCGCCTCCGCCTAAGCCGGCGACGGTGGCGTTCGACCTCGGCGGCGTGTTGGTCGACGTCGACCACGGCGCGGCGGCGCGCGCGCTCGGGGTGCCGCTCGAGGACATCGAGCGGGCGTTCTTTGCCGGCGGCATCCACGACGCGGTCACCGTCGGCGCGCTCGACGGCGCCGGCTTCACCCAAGCGGCGGCGCGGGCCCTTCGCCGCGAGCCGGCGGTGGTGGAGGCGGCGTGGGCCGCCATCGTCAACGTGCGCGCCGACGGCCGCGCCCTCGCCGAGGAGTGCCTGGCGGCCGGGCTCGCCGTCGTCTGGTGGAGCAACACCGACCCGATCCACCTCGCCAAGATGGCGCGCGCGCTCCCGCGAGTCCCCCTCGACCACGTCTCCTTCGCGCTCGGCGCGCAGAAGCCCGACCCGGAGTTCTTCCGGCGGGGTCTGGCCCGGCTCGGCGCCCGACCCGTGTTTGTGGACGACCGGGCCGACAACGTGGCGGCGGCGCGCGCGCTCGGCATTCGCGCCCACGTGGTGAAGGGACCGGGGGAGGCCCGCGCCGCGCTGGTGCGCGAGGGCCTGCTGCCGGTTCTTTGACCTCGGGCGAGCCCCCGCTCATGCTGTCCTCGATGAAGTTGCGCCACGCTCGCGCGCTCGCCGGCCTCGCGCTCTCCCTTCTGCTGTCGACGGCGGCGCTGGCGCGCCCACGCCTCGGCGTCGTTGTGGTCTTCGATCAGTTGCGCTCGGTCGAGGTCGATCGCTACGCGCCCCTGTTCGGCCCGGGCGGGTTTGGCGGGCTCGACGCGGCGCGCTACGACGCGCTTTACTCCTTCGCGAGCACCGAGACCTCGCCTGGGCACGCCACGCTCCTGACCGGCGCCAACCCGGTGGTGCATGGCATCGTCACCAACCAGTGGTACGGGGGCGGCAAGCGCCAGTACGTCGTCGAGGATGCGCGCTACCAGGTGTTCGGTGCCTCCGCCGGCGTGGGCAGGAGCCCGCTCCAGCTCGTGGCGCCGACACTGGGCGACGCCATGAAGGCCGAGAGCGGCGGCCGGGCCCGCGTGGTCACCGTCAGCCTGAAGGACCGCGCCGCCGTGCTGTCGGGCGGCCGCGCCGCCGACCTGGCCGTCTGGTACGACGTCGAGCAGGGGCGCTACGTCACCGGCAAGTACTGGGTGGAGGCAGTGCCACCGTGGCTCGAGCAGCTCGGCGCCGACTTGCCGAAGAAGGGCATGGCCGCGGGCCCATGGACGCCGTTGCCGCTGCCCCCCGCGCTCGCCTGGCTCGCGCCGCCCGACGATCGCCCCGGCGAAGGCAGCGCCAAGGGCTTGTCCGTCACCTTCCCCCATGACCACCGCGCGCTGCCGCCCGAGCAGCAGCGCAGCCTGTACCGCATGCAGCCGGGCGCCATGGACGACGTGTTCACGCTCGCGCTCGCCGCCGTCGACCAGCTCGCCCTCGGCGCCGACGACGAGCCCGATCTGCTCGTCGTCAGCATCTCCACCACCGACTACATCGGGCACAACTTCGGCCCCGACAGCCTCGAGCAGCTCGACACCGTGCGGCGCGCGGACCTGGCGCTGCGGGCCTTCGTGCGCGCGCTCGACGCGCGCGTCGGCCGGCGCGCACTCGCCATGGTCGTCACCGCCGACCACGGCGCGCCGCCGCTGCCGGCGCCACTCGAGGGCGGCAAGCTGCCGGGCGGCATCCTGCCCACGTCGCAGGTGGTCGAGGCCGCCGAGCGCGCCGCTGCCGGTGCCGCGGCCAAGGGCGCCGCCAAGAAGAGCCGCGTGCTCGCGTTCCTGCCGCCGCAGCTCTTCATCGACACGGCCGATCTGAGCGCGATCGAGACGACGCGCACGCTGGCCGCCGTGCGCACCGCCGTGGGCGCCCTGCCCGGCATCGCGCGCGTCTACGACATGAACGA
The DNA here is from genome assembly GCA_016177705.1 of Deltaproteobacteria bacterium. GTDB lineage: Bacteria > Myxococcota > UBA727 > UBA727 > VGSZ01 > JACOUT01. The sequence goes on along the minus strand of JACOUT010000017.1, from coordinate 30,592 downwards.
CCCGGCCGACACCGACGCCTGGTCGCCGTTGATGCGCGAGGCGGCCTTTCCCGGTCGCCACGCCGCCATCTTCGTGCGGCAGCAGCCGCGCGTGGTCTTCTTGGAGAACGACGCCAAGCGCGGCACCGACCACGGCACGCCGTACGTCTACGACCGCCGCGTGCCGCTGCTCGTGCTCGGCGCCGGCGTGCGCGCAGGGCGCTACGCCGACGCCGTCGACCCGCGCGACGTGGCACCGACGCTCGCGTTCTTGCTCGGCGTGCCACCGCCGGATCTGGCGAGCGGGCGCCCGGTGTCGGCCGTCGGGGATTGAGCGGCGGCGGTCAGCCGACGCCGCGCAGCATCCGCGCCAGCTCGTCCTTGGCGAGCTTCTCGCCCGCCACCTCCACGTCCTTGGGCGGCTCGGGAAACAGCGGCGATGACAGCGCGGGCTTGTCGGTGACGCCGAGGAACCACGGCTTGTGCTTGAGCGCGCGCACCGCGTGCGCGCGCACGCCCTGCGCGGCCGGCTCGACCGTGCGCGCCTGGCGGCGATCGAGCAGCGCCTCGAGCGCAGCGCGCTGATCCGCGCCCTGTTCCCCACCGAACTGGTCGACCTGCGCCAGCAGGGTGCGCAGCTCGGCGGCGGTGGCGCCGGTCTGCGCCAGCAGTTGGTCGAGCGACTCCTCGAGGCGCGCCGGGTTGTTGCCGACCTGCTCGAGGGCGCGTCGAAGGTGAGAGGAGCGGTCGATCTTCATGGTCGTGGGCGGCGCCGGCCGGGGTTCCTCGTCTGGGGTACCCGTGATAGCCACGTCGGTGCCAGTTTGGCGAGCACTGTGGCGATGGCTACGGTCACGCGGGGCGGAGCGAGCATGACGGGGATCGCCATCGACTTCGTGCTGCTCGAGACCGCCTTCGAGAGCCACGCGCCGGGCGTGCGCGCCTTCCTCAACCGGAAGACCGGCGCCATCGAGAGCTTCGACCCGGCGACGCGCGCGCCGGTGACGGCCGAGTGGCTCGAGGTGGAGCCGGTGCCCTCCCGCGAGCAGTACCGCATGATGGAGCGCTTCATCGAGACGGTGACGCACCTGCCGCTCAAGGAGCGGCTGCAAGACTCCATCGTCGGCAAGGGCGCCTTCCGCCGCTTCAAGGACGTGGTCTCGCGCTTCCCCGAGGAGCGCAAGCGCTGGTTCTCCTTCCGCGACGTGCTGCTGCACCGTCACATCTTGGAGTGGCTCAAGACGCACCGCGTCGTGGTGGAGGAGATGCCCGCCTGGGGGCTCGACCTGCCGATGACGCCGGGGCCGGACGCCGGCCGCGAGAGCGGGGCCAGCGAGGAGGGCGCGCCGGCCGTCGACGAGAAGGTCGAGGTCGAGGAGCTGCGCTCGTTCGTGCTCTCCTGGGCACGCGCCCACGGCGAGGAGTACCGCTACTTGTTCGGCCCGGCCGCGTTCGAGCGCCTGGCGCAGGACGTCACCCAGGAATTCACGGTCACGCGACGCAGGAGCGATCGATGAGCCCACCGGTCTTGCCCGAGCAGCCCCCGAAGCGCTTCATCACCGCCGGGCGCCACCGCGTCTGCTACGTCGAGGGCGGCCGCCCGGAGCTGCCCAAGGCCATCCTGCTGCACGGCTGGATCGCGAGCCACGCGCTCTACCGCCGCGTCTGGGCCGAGCTCGGGGAGCTGTTCCACTTCTACGCGCTCGACCTCGTCGGCTTCGGCGACTCCGACAAGCCCGATCCGGCGACCGTGGCCTACGACGCGCCGTTTTACGCCGAGGAGCTGCTCGCCTTCGCCGACGCGGTCGGCCTCAAGGATCCATTCCACCTGGTGGCGCAATCGATGGGCGGCATGGCGGCCACCGAGCTCGCCGTTCGCCACCCGGAGCGCATCAAGCGCCTGGTGCTCATCGACTCGGCCGGCATCGAGGTGCCGCCGCCGCTGATCGGCATGGTCTTGCAGGCGCCACTCATCGGCAAGCCGCTTTTCATGGCGCTCGGCGGCACGCGCAAGACGCTCGACGACTTCCTGAAGAAGGACGTCTACGCCGAGCCCTCGGTCTACGACCCGACCGTCGTCGACGACATGCAGCGCATCCTCGGCGAGCGGGCCGGCAAGGAGGCCGCGTACGCAACGCTGACGCGCATGGTGTCGCCCAAGGTCTACAAGACCTTCTCCGCGCGTTTCGCCGACGTCAGGGTGCCGACCGCGCTCATCTGGGGCGAGCGCGACAAGCTGTTTCCGCTCGAGCGCTGCGGCAAGACCATAGCCGCACGCATCGCCGGCGCGCGCCTGCACGTGGTCAAGGGCAGCGGGCATGAGCCGCCGGTCGAGCAGCCGGGCGGCTTCATCGCTGCGCTCAAGGAAGCGATCGCCTGAGCGGCTGTCGCCGCTGGCGTCTACCTTTCCCGACATCGCGAAGGGCGCGAGCGTCACGATCCGCACACCGCCCACCGTGTCAGGCGTGACGCGGGCGCGTCGGCACGGACACGGTGTGCACGTTCGCGCTGAGAACGGCGACCGGCCGTGCGGCGCGTCCTGACGCGACCTTTGAACGCGCTGTGATCCGCGCACGCCGGTGGGAACCGCTGGCCTCGCGCGTGCATCTGAACTCCAGCGAGCAGAGGAGCACACGATGAAGCGCTCGACCAACACCATCCGTACCACCCTCGGTGATCTCGCCGCCGCCTTCTACGAGGCTGCGCTGGCTGAGCTGAAGGACGAGGGCCTGGCTGCCGTGGTTGCGCAGCGCATGGTGTTGGCGCGCGTGCACAAGCGCCGCTTCGCCTGACGCCGCAGGGGAGGTAGAAGGCCCGCGATGCGCATTCGCATCGACGCGCCCTCGAGTCCACCTCCCCTCGACACGCTCGCGGCCGGCGTGGCGCGCCTGCGCGCCGCCGGCATGGCGGTCGAGGACGCGAGCGGCGTGGTGCGCGGCCGCCACGCTTATCTCAACGGCGACGACGGCGCGCGGGCGGCGTCCCTGGTGGACGCCCTCGCCGCCGACGTCGACGTGCTCTGGCTCGCGCGCGGCGGCTACGGCCTGACGCGCATTCTGTCCCGCATCGCCGCGCCGCGCGGCCGCTCGCCCACCGTGATCGGCTTCTCCGACGCCACGGCGCTGTTCGCGCACCTGTGGGGCCAGGGGATTCACTGCGTGCACGGCCCGCTCGCGACCACGCTCGCGGCCGAGCCCGCCGACAGCTTCGAGCACTGTCTGGCAGTGCTCGAGCGGCGCGCGCGCGGCACCGCGCTGCCGCTCGCCGCCGGGGCCGCCGTCGACGTCGAGGGCCGGCTGTTCGCCGGCAACCTGTGCGTGCTGTGCGCCTTGGTCGGCACGCCGAGCTTCCCCAACCTCGACGGCGCCGTGCTCGTGCTCGAGGAGGTGGGCGAGCGCCCCTACCGCGTCGATCGAATGCTGACGCAGTTGCTGGCGGCGGGCGCGCTCAGCGGCGTTCGCGCCGTGGTCGCGGGCCACCTGACCAACTGCGTGGAGCCGACGAATGGCAGCGGCGCCCGCGACGCGGCGCCGGCCGCGCTCGACGTGTTCGCCGAGCGCCTGGGCGCAGCCGGCATCCCGTTGGCGACCGGCCTTCACGCCGGCCACGCGGCGCCGAACCGCGCGCTGCCGCTCGGCGCGCGCGCGCGCGTGCAGGCGGGTGCGGGTGGCGGCGCGCTCACGCTGCTCGAAGACCTGCCGTGACCGTCGAGCAGGTGCTGTCCGACGCGGTCGGCGACGGCATCACGCCGGGCGCGGCGGCCGTCGTCGTCACCGGCGACGGGCGACGGCGCCTGGCGCTCGCCGGCCACCTGCACCGCCTCGAGGGCGCGCCAGCGGTGGACGAGCGCACCGTCTGGGATCTTGCGTCGCTCACCAAGCTGCTCTCGACGACGCTGCTGGTCGCGCGCGCCGTCGACAGGGGCACGCTGGCGCTCGACCTCGAGCCGTGGCCTGCGCGGTGGCCGGGGATCACCGTCGCGCACCTGCTGCGCCACGACGCCGGGCTGCCTGACTGGCGCCCGCTCTTCGAGGCGGCGCGCAAGGCGGGGGTGTGCGGGCTGCCGGCCGGCGCGCGCGCCGTCGTCGCCGCCGCGCTCGAGGTGGCGCCCGAGGCCGCGCCGGGCGCGCGCACCCTCTACTCCGACGTCGGCTTCATCGCGCTCGGCGCGCTGCTCGAGGAGCGCCTCGGTACGCCGCTCGACCGCGCCTTCGCCCAAGCAGCGGGCGCGTACGGCGCCACCGGCCTTCGCTTCGTGCGGCTCGACACCGACGGCTTCCACCCCGCGGTGCCGCTGGTGGCGCCGACCGAGCGTTGCCTGTGGCGGCGGCGCGCGCTCTTTGGCCAGGTGCACGACGACAACGCGTTCGCCATGGGCGGCGTCGCCGGGCACGCCGGGCTGTTCGGCTCGCTGCTGGACGTCGAGGCTGCGGCGGGTTTCTACCTGCGCGCGCTGACGGAGCCGGGCGAGGAGACGCTCGCGTCCTTCGCTGCCACCGGCGGCGAGCGCGGGCTCGGCTTCGATCGCGCGACGCCGGAGGGCACCACCGCAGGCGCGCTGTCACCGCGCGCGGTCGGCCACCTCGGCTTCACGGGGACGTCGCTGTTCATGGACCCGGCGCCGCCTGGCGCGGCCTACGTGCTCTTGACCAACCGCGTGCACGAGAGCCGCGAGCACAAGCAGCGCATCTTCGGTGTGCGACGAGCGTTCCACCAGGCCGCGGCGGCGTGGGTCGCTAGCGGCAGCGCTTGAGCGACGCTGCTACGCCGCGTGCCGCGACCAGCGTGGCTTGGGCGCGTAGCCGACGAAGTAGCCGTGCTTGCGCAACGTCGCGAGGAACGCGCGCCGCTGCTCTTTTTCGAGCAGCTTGATGCGCGCGCGCGTGGTCTTCATCGCCTCGGCTGTGGCCTCTTGCGTCAGCCCGCGCACGAAGCGGAACAGGAAGAAAGCGCGCCCTTCGGGGTCGAGCTCGGCGACGAACTGCTTGGTGACGGTCTTCAGCTCGCCGTCGGCCAGGAAGGTCTCGGGGTCGCGCTCGTCCGAGCTGAGCGTCGGCACCGAGTCGGCGCGCTTCCTGCGCAGCAGCTCGGTACCTTCGTCGCCGACGTCGAGCGGCAGCACGCGCTCCTTGCGGGCGAGCTCGCGCAGCACCAGGTTCTTGGCGATGGAGAAGAGGTAGTTCTTGAAGGGACGCTCGCCGTCGTAGTGCTCGCGCGTCGACGGCGCAAAGGCGCGCGCGAACGTCTCCTGCACAATGGCCTCGGCGTCGATACCGGGGACAGCGCCGCGATACCGGCAGGTGCGGCCGCGGCTGACGAACGTGAAGCCACCGGCGAGGAAGCGGCGCACGGGCTCGGACATGCTTCGGTAGAGGATCTCGAAGGCCCACGTCTCGCCAGCGCGATACGCCGCCAAGAGTCTGCGATCCTCGTGAAGCATTCGGGTGCCCCTCTCCCGCGAAGTCCGCGGACGCTAGCATCATTACAGCGACCGATGACTACGTTTCCGTGATCCCGGATCGCTCCTACCTCGTCCGACATCGACGTCACGCTGTGCGTCAAGACGACCGATCGCTTTTCGCTGCGTGCCGCCGTGGTGCCGCGACCAGGTGCGTGATTTGAGAACGATGCTATGAGGGGTGTGCAGAGATCATTGCCGCGGTGCGGCGTGGATCTGCGGGGGAGTCGATGGTCGGGGACGAGCTTTCCGAGCGGCGCGTGTTCCTTGAGGTGCGCGATCCCGCCACGCTGGTGGCGGACATCGATGCCGAGCGGCCGATCTTCGTGCCGACGCGGCTGCCGGTGCCGCTTGGTGCGGTCTTCATCCTGGCGATCAGGCTCGATAGCGTCGGGCGCGCCATCGAGCTGCCCATGCGGGTCGTTGGCCGCCGCTTGCCACGGGGTGGCAGCCGGCTGTCGGCCGGCGTGCTCGCGCAGCTCGTCGACCCGACGACGCCGATGCTGTCGCTGCTGCGCGAGGTGGTCGCCGGGCGCGTCGTCGATCTCGAGGCGCGCATCCAGCAGCAGCAGCGCATCCCCGCGCGCGCCTGCTTCGCCTCGTTTGACGAGGTGGAGGCCGAGCTGCGCGCGCTGGTCGAGCAAGAGGAAGCGCAGGTGCCCGTCGATCGGCTGGTGCAGCGCGGTGATCGGTTGTCGCTCACGTTCGTCGCGAGCGATGACGGCACTGCCGTCGCGGTCAACGTCATCGTGCGCTCGGTGCACACGCAAAGCGGCCGACGCACCTGCCTGGTGCGCCTGCTCGACGAGGGCGCCCGCGCCGAGCTCGGCGCGCTGCTCGCGGCGGGCGCGCTGCGCAAGGCCTAGCGCTCCTCGGCGACTCTCGCGAACGACTGACCGAGCGGCTTGCTGGTCGACGCAATGCGGTGTAACCCGCCGGCCTCGCCGGTTCGGGAGGCTGCATGCGCGCGTTTCTGCTGGTTTTCGCTTCGTCGATCGTGCTGCTCGCGTCGTCCTCGCCGACCCGCGCCGAGGAGGCCAAGGCGGAGGAGGCGAAGCCCGAGGAGGCCAAGCCGAGCGACGTGCCCCCGCTGCCGACGGCGACCGAGCCCGTGCCCACCGAGCCGACCCCGCCCGCGCCGACGCCGGGCCTGTCCCCCGAGGAGATCGCCAAGCTCAAGGCGCAGCTCAAGGCGGAGCTCGAGACCGAGCTGAAGGCGCAGCTGCAAAACGAGATGGACGCGGCCGCGCGCGACGCCGCTCAACAGAAGGCGGCGGCGCAGGAGTGGGAGGAGGAGAAGTGGGTCGAGGAGGTGAAGCCGACGCTCAACTTCCTCGAGATCGACGGCTACTTCCGCACGCGCTTCGACCTGTTCTCGCAGCTCGACCTCGGCACCTTCGACCCGAACGCCGCCGGCGGCATCGGCCGCGGCACCTCGAGCGTGCCGCCCCCCACCATGTACCGGCCCTTCGACGGCAAGGACTGCGTGCAGACTGGTGACGGCGCCACGCCGAACTTCCCCGGCGACACGTGCAGCACCACCAAGGAGGACACGTCGACGCTCTTGACCATGAACATGCGCCTGCGCCTCGACCCCACCTTGAACGTGTCGGAGGACATCCGCATCCGCTCCACCGTCGACGTGTTCGACAACTTGGTCTACGGCAGCACGCCCGAGTCCCTGCCCGGCTTCGCCAACAACCCGACGCTGCCGCTGCCGCTGTTCGCCGCCTCGCAGAACCCGCCGCAGTCGGGCCTCAACTCGCTGTACGACGCCATGCGCATCAAGCGGCTGTGGGCCGAGGTGATGACGCCGCTCGGCCAACTGCGCTTCGGCCGCATGCCGACGCACTTCGGCCTCGGCTTGCTCGCCAACGACGGCAACAAGATCGACAGCGACTACGGCGACAACGCCGACCAGATCATGTTCGCCACCCGCATCGGCGGGCACTACATCGTGCCCACCTACTCGTGGTCGTCGTCGGGCCCGTTCGGGCGCGCGGGCGGTGCGGGCGTGGGCGGCGACGGCGGCCTGTCGTCCTACGTGGGCGAGGCCGGGCAGCGCTTCAACCTCGACCCACGTGACGACGTCCATAGCCTGATTCTCGTCGTCGCCAAAAAGGACAAGGAGGAGGACATCACGGAGCAACTGCGCGCCGGCAACTTCGTGCTCAACTACGGCGTGTTCTCCGTCTATCGCACGCAGCAGTTCGACATCCCGAGCTACTACACCAAGCCGGGCGGCCAGGCGGTGACCTCGAACCCAGTGACCTCGCCCGAGGAGTACGTTCGCCGAGACGCCACCGCCGGCATCGGCTCGGGCTGGGTGCGCTTCCAATGGGACAAGCTCAAGATCGAAGGCGAGGTGGTCGGCCTGCTCGCGCAGGTGGTCGGCACCTCGACGGCCAGCGGCGCCACCTACGATCCGGCGCTGCGCGTCGTCGAGAACGGCGCCATCGTCAATAAGCCGCTGTGGATCTCGCAGCTCGGCGGCGCCGTCGAGTCGAGCTACAAGCTGTTGAACGATCAACTCACAGTCGGCCTCGACTTCGGCGCCGCCAGCGGCGACGACGCCTTCGGTTGGGGCCTGCGCCCGGTCATCAACCAGGCCCCCAAGCCCGGCGACTTCGACGGCAAGCAGTACTCGGAGTGCTTGGCGCGCGATCCGTCGGTCGCGCTCACCGACACCGATGGCTCGACTGTCGACTGCACCAGCGTCGACGACAACATCACCAACTTCAAGTTCGACCCCGACTATCAGGTCGACCTGATCCTGTTCCGCGAGGTGCTCGGCACCGTCACCGACGCCATCTACGTCAAGCCGCACGTCGGCTACAACTTGACCGACAACCTGGGCGCGCGCCTCGACCTCATCTACAGCCATGCCATCTTCGCGTCGTCGACCACGGCCGTCGTCGAGGGCTCGAACCCGATGGGCCTCGAGATCGACGGCACCGGCTACTACGGCACCGAGGACGGCTTCTACCTGATGCTGCAGACCGGCTTCCTGCTTCCGTTCACCGCATTCAAGCACTACACCGAGGTCGGCGACGTCGACCTGACGCGCTTCGGCGAGCCCAAGTTCGCCTGGACCTTCCAGCTCTGGGGCGGCGTGCAGTTCTGACCAGCGGACATCCGCCCGGATCCGGTTTCTTCTTCGGATCGGTCTGGTAAGCCGTCGGCATGCTTCGCATTGCCTTGTCCTGCGTCGTCACCGCGGCGTTCGTCATCACCTCTGGTTGCTCCGGCTGCATGCCGCCCGCGGAGGGCGAGGGCGAAGGAGAGGGCGAAGGGGAAGGCGAAGGCGAGGGTGAGGGCGAGCCGGTCGAGGTCATCACCTGCGACACCGCGCCGGCGGCCGATCCGGGCGCCGCGGTCTGCGCGGTCACGCCCGGCAGCGGCGGCCTGGTCATCGTCGGCGAACTGCTCTTGCCCGGGCAGGTGTACCAAGGCGGCGGCGTCTCCGTCGACGAGGACGGCACCATCTCCTGCGTCGGCTGCGACTGCGTCACGCGCGACGCCGGCCGCACGCTGGTGGTCTGCCCCGACGCGGTGGTGTCGCCGGGCCTGATCAACGCCCACGATCACGCCGGCTGGATGAGCTCGGAGCCCTGGGTGCAAGCGGAGCACGACGCATCGGGCGGCACGTGCAGCGGCGCCGCTTGCGTCGACCCGTTGCTACGCTGGGAGCAACGACACGACTGGCGGCGCGGCCTGCGCGGCAACCCCGAGGTCTCGCCCGCCGGCAACGCCAACCAAGCGGCCAAGGCGCTCGGCGAGCTGCGCTTCATCTTGGGCGGCGCCACGTCGACCCTGGCCTCGGGCGGCCGTGACGGCCTGCTGCGCAACCTCGACGACCCCGACGACATGGGCGCCATCGGCGCCGACTACGTCGACTACGAGACCTTCCCGCTCGACGACTCGAGCGGCACGCAGCTCGAGAGCGGCTGCGCCTATGGCGACATCGTAGCCCCGGGCGGCTTCGCACCGTTCGCGCCGCACATCTCCGAGGGCATCGACACGGTGGCGCACAACGAGTTCCTGTGCCTGTCGTCGACCAGCAACGGCGGCGCCGACATCATCTCCGACAAGACCGCGGTCATTCACGGCATCGGCCTGACGCCTCTCGACGTCGCGCTGATGGCCGAGCGCGGCGCGTCCCTCATCTGGTCGCCGCGCAGCAACGTCTCGCTCTACGGCGACACCGCGGCGGTGCCGCTGTTCGCGCGCATGGGCGTCAACGTCGCGCTCGGCACCGACTGGATCCCGTCGGGCTCGATGAACCTGTTGCGCGAGTTGCAGTGCGCGCGCGACCTGAACGCGCTGTGGGGCAACGCGCTCTCGACCGAACAGTTGTGGCGCTTGGTCACCATCAATGGCGCGCACGCGGTCGGCGCCGACCAGCAGCTCGGCCAGCTCGCCGTCGGCCATGTCGGCGACATCGCCGTCTTCGCCAAGGCGGGGCGCGCGCAGTTCGCGGCGGTGGTCGAGGCCTCGGTGGCCGAGGTCGCCTTGGTGCTGAAAGGCGGCCGCGCGCTCGCGGGCAACGCCGCCGTCGTCGACGCGCTCGAGCAGGGCTGCGACGCGCTCGACGTCTGTGGCCAGGACAAGCGGGTGTGCCTGGCGCGCGAGACCGGCGAGGCGTTGGCCGCGCTGCAGGGCGCGCAGGGCGGCGCCGGCTATCCCTTGTTCTTCTGCGGCGTGCCCGACGACGAGCCGAACTGCGTGCCGTCGCGCACGCTCGGCCCGGACCTGATCAACGGCTCGTCGCAGTACAGCGGCGCGGCCAACGCCAGCGATCAGGACGGCGACGGCGTACCCGACGCGAGCGACGACTGCCCGACCATGTTCAACCCGATCCGGCCGCTCGACCAGGGCGCGCAGGGCGACGCTGACGCCGACGGCGTCGGCGATCTGTGCGACCCGTGCCCGCTCGACGCGGCCACCGAGGCCTGCACCACCTTCGACCCGAGCGACAAGGACGGCGACGGCGTCGCCAATACGACGGACAACTGCCCCGACGACGCCAACGCCGACCAAGCGGACGCCGACACCGATCAAATCGGCGACCTGTGCGACGCCTGCCCGAACGACCCGAACGCGGGGGGCGCGGGCTGCCCGATGACCGTGTATGCCATCAAGACCACGCCGGTCGCCGACGTCGGGCAGCTGCCGCGCGTGTCGGTCAACGGGCTCGTGGTCACCGCGGTCGCGAGCAACGGCTTCTTCGCGCAGCTCGACGACGGCGCCGCCGGCTACACCGGCGTCGACAACTCCTGCATCTTCACCTTCTACCCGGGCGATCCCAAACCCGCGATCGGCGATGTCGTCGACGTCACCGGCGCCACTGTCGGCGTCTTCTACCAGCAGATCCAGCTCGGCAGCGCCACCATCGCCGCCGCCGGCACCGGCACGGTCGACGCTGCCATCATCGACGCGGCGGACATTGCCGCCACCGCGGTGGCGGGTGCGCGCTCCGGCCTCGAGGGGTGCTTGGTCGAGGTGCGCGGCGCCGAGGTGGTCGACGCCGCTCCGCCGCCGGGTGGCGGCGACAGCGGCGACAACGAGATCGAGATCGACGCGCCCGACGCCGGGCCGGGCACCGGCCTGCGCGTCGACGACTACCTCTACCTGGTCTCCCCCCTGCCCGCGCTCGGCGAGCACCTCGACGTGGTGCGCGGCGCGCTCGTCTACAAGAACGATCACCTGAAGGTGCTGCCGCGCGACGCCGCCGACGTGGTGTTCGGCGAGGCCGCGCTCGACGCGCTCGAGCCCTCGCTGTCGTTCTTGCGCACCACGGCAGCCGCGGGCAGCTCGTCGTTTCCGCAGGCGCTCACGGTGCGGCTGACGCGCGTGGCGGCGAGCGCCACCACGCTCACGCTGTCGTCGTCAACGCCGGGCACGGCGGACGTCCCCGCCAGCGTCGACGTGGCGGCCGGCCAGAGCACGGCGCTGGTGCCGCTCACCGCCGGCGCCGCGGGCGACGCCGTCATCACCGCCCAGCTCGCGGGCGGTCCCACGCGCACCGCCACCGTGCGTGTGATCGCGCCGGACGCTGCTGCCGTCGTGACGGCCATCGCGCCGACAAGCGCGCGCCTGGCGTTTGGCGCCACGCAGGAGTTCACCGTCACGCTCGACCTGCCGGCGCCCCCGAGCGCGTCGCTGGCCGTGACGCTCGCGCCGCCGGCGCTCGGCACCGCACCAGCGACGGTCGCCATCCCCGCGGATGCGCTGACGGTCTCCTTCACCTTCACCGCGGCGGGCAGCGCGCAGAGCGGCGAGGTGCGCGCCGGCCTCGGCGGGGAGGTCAGCGCCAACGTCGATGTCGTCGATCCCTCGAGCTTCAGCGTCGACGTCTCGGGCTGGCGGCTCGAGCAGACCAGCTCGACGCAGAGCTACACGCTGCCGCAAGGGACGGTGGTGCCGGCGGGCGGCACGCTCATCATCGCGCGCAACGCCGCAGCGACGCCGTTGGCGACCTTCTGGGGCGTCACCCTGCCTGGCACCGCGGTGGTCGTGAGCAGCGGCGATCGCTGCCCGCAGCTCAACGGCGACGAGACCTACACCATCAAGGACGCCGCCGGCACGGTCGTCGACGGGCCGAGCATCGCGATCAGCGGCGGCCAGAACCTGCTGCGCAGCGCGCCGGCGGGCGATGCGAGCGCTGCCGGCTCGTGGACGGTGCGTGCGGCAAGCGTCGGCACGCCCGACCCTGGCACCGGCGTCGCCGGTGGCAGCGGCTGCTTCATCTCCGAGGTAAGCGACGCCCCCTCGGGCACCGGCAACTTCGTCTACGAGTTCGTGGAGATCACCTGCGCGCCCTGATCGCCCTGCTGCTGCTCGCGGCCGCGGCGCCCGCAGCGCGCGGCGAGCAGCCGGCCGCCCGCGTCGCCGCCGTGGTGCGCGGCCTCGCCGGCACACCCGGCTTCCCGGCCCAGATGCGCGTCGAGGCGCATGCGCACGCCGGCGGTGTGCAGGTGGTGCTGCTCGGCCTGCAGGGAGAGGACGCGGTCGAGGACGAGCTGCTGCGTGAGACCATCCTCGGCGCGCTTCTCGCCGCCGAGGTGCGCACGCCGGTCTTCCTCGCGCGCCGACGCGGCGACGAGACGGTGTCGCTGGGCGCGCCGGCATCGACGGTCGTGCCCGAGCGCACGACGCCGCCGCGCCGGTTGCGACGCGACGGCAAGCCGGCATCGACCGCCCGCTTGCCCTTCGGCGGCGCCCTGGTGGGCCTGCGCATCGCGCTCTCGGCCGGCCATGGCTGGCTCGACAACGGCGACGGCACCTGGTCGACGCAGCGGAGCAACCACAAGTTCACCGGCTGCGGGAGCTGCCGCGGCATCACCGAGGACTTCTTCACGAGCGAGCTGGTGACCAACCAGGTGATCCCGCTCTTGCAGCAGATGGGCGCCGAGGTGGTGCTGATGCGCGAGCCCGACCACGACGTCCTAGACGCGCAGATCGTCGATGACGGCGACGCGGGCTACAGCGAGAGCTCGGGCACGTGGACGGACGGCGCCACCGCGGGTGTCAGCTATGACGACGACTATCGCGTCAACGCCGACACCGATCCGGGCGGTGCCGCCTACACGCTGGCCGCCGCGGACCGCCCCCGCCACGTCGCGCTGCGCTTCCCCGAAGGCACCAACCGCACCGCGGGCGCGGTGGTGAGCGTGGTGCACGAGGGTGGCGTGCGGACCTTCTCGCTCGACCAGCGCCGCATGGGGCGCTTCTGGCTCGACCTCGGCGCCTATCCGCTCGGCTCGGGCGGCGCGCTCGAGCTGGCCGCCGGCCCGTCGACGGGGGCCTTGATCGCGGACGCGGTCAAGCTCGGCGGCGGCCTGCACCCGACCTCGCGCCACCCGTGGTGGCAGATGAGCGCCTCCATCTACGTCCCGGAGGCGGGCGCGCCGAGCGCGGTCACCTCGCTGAACGACGTCACCATCCGACCGAGCTACGCGGAGTTCGTCGGTCCGGACGTCTTCGTCTCGATCCACGCCAACGCTTCGGGCGTCTCGGGCGGCTCGAGCGCGCACGGCACCTCGACCTACCGCTACTCGTGCAGCAGCTACGGCGACCACACCTCGAGCGACGGCGCCACCTCGTGTGACGACCCACCGGGCTCGCGCGACCTGCTCGATGAGGTGCACGCCGCCGTGCTCGCCTCGCTGCGCGCCGATTGGGATCCGGGCTGGGCCGACCGCGGGCGCCTGGTCGCCAACTTCGGCGAGGTGCGCGAGCTCGACGACACGCCCGGCATCCTGATCGAGACCGGCTTCTTCGACAACCTCGACACGCCGAGCGGCGTGGCGGTCGCCGACAACCGCGCGCTGCACGACCCGCGCTGGCGCGAGGCGTTCGCGCGCGGCGTAGCCGCCGGCCTGGCGAGCTACCTCGCGCCCGGCACCGGCGTGCCGCCGACCCGGCCCGAGGGCGTGGTGGCGCAGAACCTCGCCGACGGCACGCTGCGCGTCTCCTGGCGCGCGGTGCCTGGCGCGCTCGGCTATCGCGTGACGCGCGCGCGCCTCGACAGCACGCGAGGCCGCGCCTTCGACGAGGGCACCGTGGTCGACGGCGCGACCTCGCTCTTGCTGTCGAGCGCCGAGCTCGAGGCGGGGCGCGGCTACGCGTTCCGCGTGGCGGCGCAGAACGACAACGGCGAGGGCCTGGCCTCGCAGGCCGTGGTCGCGCGCTTCCGCGGCACGGCGGGCGCCGGCGCGCCCGTGCTGGTGCTGTGGGCCTACGATCGGCGCGACGCCTGGGTGCAGGACGTCGACAACGACCTGATGGGCGCGGTCGAGCACGGGCGCGCGTTGTTGGGCATGGCCGCGCACGGCGGACCCGACGTTGTGTTCGACGGCGCGCTCGACGAGGCGCTCGAGGCCGAGCTGGCACTCGACGACTACCTGGTGGTCGACGTGGCGGCCGGCAAGGACTCGACCGCCGACGAGCCGCTCTCGGTCGAGCAGCGCGCGGTGCTCTCGACGTTCCTCGACGGCGGCGGCCGCCTCATCCTGTCGGGCGAGGAGGTCGGCTACGCGCTGGTCGAGACGGCGGGCGATACCGACGGCGCCACCTTCCTGAGCGAGCGCTTGCACGCGACCTACCTCGAGGACGACGCCGCCACCTTCGCCGTCGCCGGCAGCGGCATCCTCGACGGGCTCGCCGGCAGCATCGACGACGGTTCGGCGCTCTACGAGGTGGTGTATCCGGACGTGTGGCAAGCCGACGCCGGGGCGAGCGCGCCCCTCAGCTACCCCGACGGCCGCGCCGCCGCCGTGCTCGGCGACGCCACTGCGCTGTTCGGCTTCGGGCTCGAGGCGCTGGTCGACGACGATGCGCGCGCCTTCACCTTCGCGCGCGTGCTCGGCGCCATCGCCCCCGAGCTGTTCGAGCCCGGCGAGGGTGAGGGAGAGGGCGAAGGCGAGGGAGAAGGTGAAGGCGAGGGCGAGGGCGAAGGCGAAGGCGAGGGTGAGCAGGGCGTGCCCCTCATCACCATCCTGCCGCCGCCCGGCGGCTGCGGCTGCAACGGCGAGCCGGCTTCCTCGATCACCGAGGCATACGGCTTGGTGCTGCTGGCGACGCTGCGCGCGGCACGACGACGTCGGCGTTGAGCAGGCGCCCGATTAAATGCGCGGCAGCATGGTGAAGATCTTGGTCAGGAAGAAGTCGACCAAGACCACCATGACCGAGACGTTGACCACAGTGCGGGTGGTGGCGCGGCCGACACCCTCGGTGCCCTGGCCGCAGGTGAGACCCTCGTGGCAGCCGATGATGGCGATGCCGAAGCCGAAGAAGAACGGCTTGGTGTATCCCGAGATGAAATCGGTGGCGCGCACCACGTCGACGGCGGAGTCGAAGAAGCGCACCATCGAGAGGTCGAACTGCGCCCACGAGATGATCATGCCGCCGATGATGCCGAGGATGTCGGCGAACAGGGTGACGAGCGGCAGCATCAGCGTGGTGGCGAGCACGCGCGGCACCACCAGCTTCTTCACCGGGTCGGCGCCAAGCGCGCGGATGGCATCGACCTGCTCGGTGACCCGCATGGAGCCGAGCTCCGCCGCCATGCCGGCGCCGACGCGCCCGCCGACGACGAGGGCGGCGAACACCGGGCCGAGCTCGCGCACGATGGACAGGCTGGTGACGCGGCCGACGTAGGGCACGGCGCCCATGGTCTGCAGCGTGAGGCCGAATTGCAGCGCGAACACCAGGCCAACGAAGAACATGATCAGCAGCGCGATGGGCATCGACCTGACGCCGATGGCCTCGCACTGGTCGATGATGGCGCGCATGCCGATCGGTCGCGTGGCGAACACGCGCGCGAAGGCGGCGCTCAACTTCGACAAGCCGCCCAGATAGGCGAGCGACTCGCGCGTCTCGCGCCCGAGGCGATGCAGCAGGTCTTCAGCGCCCTCGGTGACCACCGGCACCAGCGAGATCTCGCCGCGCGTCGCGTACGGACCACCCTGCGGGCGGGGCCGCGAGCCGCTGTCGTCGACTTCGGGCTCGGTGGTCATGGGCGCGAGGCTACTCCAATCTCGCCCCGCGCGGGCGTCACCTGCGGGCGCGCGCGTCGACGTCGAAGCCGTCGCGCACGCGCGCGAACGCGACGAGCGCGGCGTCGAAGTGCTCGGGGCCCGCGCCAAGCACGATGTCGTAGACGCAGCCGTCCTTTTTGAGCACCAGCAACGCGAGCTTGCGATCGACGCCGTCGAGCTTGCCGCTGACGATGGTCTCGAGCGCCTCGCGGCGCGAGCAGGGCCGCGTCTGCTGGCTCACCACCACCCGGTCGGTGAGACCGATGAGCAGGTCCTCGGTGAGGCCGGTGAGCGGCGCGTCCTTCACGCCCTCGCAGTGGGAGTTGGTCATCAGGCTGGCGGCGAGGGCGTCGTTGAACCAGGCGACGTTGGCCGCCGCCAGGTCGAGGCGGCGCCAGCCTTCGCCCGGCTCGGCCAAGCGATAGGACACCTTGGCGTCGTGGTAGCTGCCGTTCACCAGCTCGCCGCCGGTCGCGCAGCACGCCGTCGAGAGCAGCGTCAGCACCAGCGCCAGCAGCGGCAACGTCCTCGTCATGCGGCCCCCGGATCGCTCACCTCGTCCGACGAGCCGGTGAGCGCGATGAACAGGTCCTCGAGCGTCGGCACCGCGCCATCGGCGGACGGCGGCAGCCGCGCGGTCAGCTCCGCAACGGTACCGTCGGCGACCAGGTGTCCGCGACCCATCACCAGCACCCGGTCGCACACCTCCTCCACCACGTCCAGGGTGTGCGTGCTCATCAGCACCACCGCACCGGCTTCAGCGACCTCTCGCAGCACGCGCTTGACGAGCCGCATGCCCTGGGGGTCGAGCCCGACCATGGGCTCGTCGACCAGCAGCACGCGCGGCGTGCGCATCAGCGCCGCCGCCAGCAGCACGCGCTGACGCATGCCGTGGCTGTAGGTGCCGAGCAGATCGTCCTCGCGGCCCTTGAGCCCGAAGCGCGCCAGTTCGGCGACGCCGCGCTCGGCGACCAGCTCGTCGTCGAGGCCATAGAGGCCCGCGACGTAGGCGAGCAGCTCGCGCGCGCTCAGCCGCTCCGGTACGTAGGGGCGATCGGGGATGTAGGCGAGGCGACGCTTGGCGTCCTCGGGGCGCTTGGCGACGTCGATGTCGTCGAGCACGATGCGGCCGGCCGTCGGCACCAGCAGGCCCGCGATCATCTTGATCGACGTGGTCTTGCCGGCGCCGTTTGGTCCGAGGAAGCCGACCACCTCGCCGGCGTGCAGCTTGGCGCTCAGGCCTTGCACCGCCCAGCGCGCGCCGAAACGCCGCGACAGCCCGTCGAGCTCCAAGAGCACCTCGCTCATGGCGCCCCCGGAGCGGCGGCCGGCTGCAGGTGGAGGCGGCCGAGCACGCGACCCATGGTGAGCGCGCCGCCGAGCCCCTCGAAGAGCTTGAGGTAGGTCGCGTCGTCGCCGACGCGCGCGGCCGCGGCGTCCACCAACACCCAGCCTCCGGGCGTGTGCACCTCGGTCCAAGCATGCGGCGCGAAGCGGCCGTCCGCCCAGCGGTAGCCGACGACCGGACGCGCAGCGGTGCCGAGCGCGCGCAGGCCGGCCGCCAACAGCGCCGCCGCGCCGTCGCAGTCGCCGCCGTGCTCGAGCATCACCACCGCCGACGGCGGCAGCGCGCGCTTGCTGGCGTCGACCAGCGGGTGGATCGCCTCGACCAGACGCACGGCACGCGCCAACGGGTCGTCGGGGGCGCGCAGCGCGGTCGCCCACGCGACCAAGCGCTCATCCGAGCTCTCGACGAACGGCTGCGGGCCGGTGTCGAGCGGCGTCGGCGTCTCCGTCGGCGGATCGACGCGGCGCACGACCAGGTCGCCGACGCGGCGCTGGCCTGGACCGTCGGCGGCGAGCGCAGGCAGCACGTCGTCGACGCCGAGCAGACGCCAGGCGCCGACGCCGCGCGGATCGACGCTCGGCACCTCGACGGGCTGGCGCGGCGTGCCGGAGGCGCTGTCGCCCTCGAAGAAGACGCCCGGGCCGGTCCGGTGGCCCTCGACGTTGGCGCGCGCGACCACACCGCCAAAGCGGTCGAGCGCCACGATCTCGGCGCCGCGCCGCTCGACGCTGCCAAGGACGACCTCCGCGCTCGAGAGGTCGACCAGGCTGACCGCGGTGGCCGCGGGCGGCTGCACGTGGCCGAGCAGGTCGATCAAGACGACCGGCGTGTCCGACTCGGAGGCGACCGGGAGCGACAGCGCGTCGAGCGCGACGGAGCGGAGCTTGCCCCGCGTGTAGCGCGCCTGCCGCGCGAAGCCGTGCGCGTCGAGCACGGCGACCAGCTCGGTGCTCTCGGCCGTGTCCTCGAGGACTGCGGCGCGCGTGACACGGCGGCCGGCACCTTCCGGCAGCGCGCGCTCCTCGATGCGCGCCACCGGCTCGCCCGCGAAGTAGAGCGTGCGGCGTGTCACGCTGGCGTCTCGCGCCGGGCACGCGCCGACGAGCGCCGTCGCGACCAGCGCCGCTGCGGCCAGCGTCGCGGCGGACACCGCAGGGCGAGCGACGCTGCGTTGCGTGAGCGGCGACGATGGGGCGGGGCGGGTCATGGTAGCGTCCCTCTTATGGCGACGGTGGCCCTCGACGTCCAGGGCGGAGATTTGGCGCCCGACGTGCCGATCTCGGCGGCGGCGCATTGCACGACGCGGCCGGGTTGCCCGCGCCTGGTGCTGGTCGGCGACCGGGAGCGCATCGCCGCAGGCCTGGCCGGCGTCCCCCACGACGCGAGCCTGCTCCGCGTCATCCACGCGCCGCGCTTCGTGCCGATGGACGCGGAGCCGCGCGCGACGCTCGACGCCATGCCGGACGCCAGCGTGCTCGTGGCCGCGCGGCTGGTGCGGGACGGCGAGGCCGACGCGCTCGTCTCGGCGGGCAACACCGGCGGCGTGGTGCTCGCGTGCGCGCGCACCTTCAAGCGCCTGCCCGGCGTCTCGCGTTGCGCGCTCGGCGCCGTCTACCCCACCGAGACGCGGCGCGGCGACAAGCAGGACCCCTTCAGCCTCATCCTCGACGCCGGGCTGACGCTCGACGTCACGGCGGACGATCTGGTCGGCTTCGCCGTCATGGGCGCGGCCTACGCGCAGCGCATCTCGCACAACCCGGCGCCGCGCGTGGCGCTCTTGTCGAACGGCACCGAGCCCAGCAAGGGCCTCGACGCCATCGTGGCCGCGCACGCGCGACTGAAGGACGCGCCCGGCTTGCATTTCATCGGCAACGTCGAGGGCCTCGACATCCCGCGCGGCACCGCCGACGTCGTCGTCACCGGCGGCTTCGTCGGCAACATCATGCTCAAGATGCTCGAAGGCGTGGCCGAGACCGTGCAGGACCTGCTGCGCTACGCCTTTGACCAGAGCCTGATGAACAAGGCGGGCCTGGCGCTACTCGCGCCCACGCTCAAGGAGCTGAAGAAGACCACCGACTGGCAGCAGTACGGCGGCGCGCCCATCCTCGGCTTCGATCGCGTGTGCATCAAGGCGCATGGGCGCTCGAGCCCGCGCGCCATCAAGAACGCCGTCAAGGTGGCATGCCGCGCGGTCGACACGAAGCTGGTGGCCGCCATCGCGGACGGCGTGCGTGCGCTCGCCTCGTCGTCGCCATCACCGGATCGCGTCGGGTAACAGGCGCGCGACGGCGACGAACGCCTCGGGATAGCCCTCCTGGTCGGGCGGCGGCGCTGCCTCGAGGCGCGCGATCACCGCGGTCAACGGCTCGCCGGCCCAGCGCGCGCGCGCGACCGCGGGGGCGCGCAACAGACCGACGAAGCGCTCGACCGCTGTCCCTGCGACGTCGAGGTCGAGCAGCGCGGCCGACCCTGGGACCACCTCGGCGTCGTCGAGCAGCGCGCGGCTGGCGAGGGCGTCGTGCCCCGCCGGCGCTGCCTGCAGCGCCAGGATCGACAGCGCGGCGAGCCGGACCTCGACGGTGAGCGCGCGCGCATAGGCGGCTGCGTCGTCGGCCGAAGGCGGCCGCGGCACGTCGCCGTAGAAGACGGCCCAAGCGTTCACCGCGGTGAGGTCGACCGCGGGCTTGGCGGCCGGGTCGCGGCGCGCAGCCCAGGCGGGCGGGGTCAGCACGTCCGGCGCCAACGTCACGTCGCCGGCGACCGGCCCGAGCAGCTCGCCCGTCGCCACCAGCACGGCGTCGATCAGCGAGGCGAGCGCGCGGCCGTGAATGCCGGCCCGGCCGGCGTACCACGCGTGCGGCGTGGTACCGGCAGCGGCGGCGGCAGCCGCGAGGCGTGTGCGCTCCTCCTGATCGATAGTGGCGCGCTCCGACAATGCAGGTGCCATGGCGGCGAGGAGCCCCGCGCGCCGCGGCCGCGGTGCCTGTGCCAAGAGCGACCAGGCGTCGTCGAGCGCGAACACGGCGCCGGCCTCGGAGAACACCAGCGATCTGCGCTTGCGCCAGCGCACGTCGGCGTCGGGCGCGAGCGCGGCATCGATGACGACGCGCGCCGCCTCGCGCCGGGCGGACGCGACACCGGATCGCAGCGCGGGGCCGAACGCCGTCGCTGGCGGCGCCGGGACTCGCGGCGCCGGCGCTGGCGGCGCCGCGACGACGGCCGGCACGGTCGTGGCGACCCCCGCCGCGCAAGCTGCGGCGACGGTGCCCGCGGCGAGGGCGGCGATCACGCGAGGCGCGCTCCTCATGAGGCTCCCCTCGCGACCACGCCGCCGAGACCGAGCGCGCGCGCCGGTGGCAGCAGCGCGCCGGGCTCGCCGCGCCACACGACAGCGACCACGCGCGCCGAAACGCGGCCGACCAGCCAGGCCGCCGACGCGAGCGCGAGCGCCGGGTCGCCCTCACTGCCGCCCTTCGTGCGATGAAACAGCGGCCCGAACGCGCGCGTGCCGCCGCTCGCGTAGATGGTGCCGGCGCCCTGGGCGGCGAGGGCGCGCGCCGCCTCGATGCCGTCGGTGGCGTCGAGGCCACCCGGGCACAGCTCCTCGACGCACAGCGCGACGTCGACAGGACCGCACGCGCGATGGACGGCGAGCAGCCGCGCCAGCCGCGCTCGGTCGTCGGCGCCGCCGGTGCGCGGGGACAGCGCGGCCTGCAACAAGCCGTCGTCGTCGACGGCGAGCACCGGTGTGCGATCGGCACGGCGCACCCGCGCGGCGGCTGCGGCGAAGCGCTCGGTGAGCGCGGCCCAACCTGCCTCCAAGAGCGCCCGCGGCCGGCGACCGGTCTCCGGCTCAGGCAGGTCGGCGGCGGCGACGGCGCGCTCGAGCGACCAGGTGGCGGCGCGGGGCCCCGCGTGATCGAGCGCGACGGGGTCATCGGCGCCGCCCGGCAGCCGCAGCTCCGCGTCGTCGAAACAGGGTGCCGTTGCGATGCGCCGGCCGTCGGCGCGTACCGCCACGCCCCATAACCGCATCGGCACTTGCGCTCCCGCGTCCATCCGCACCACGCTCGGCGGGACCATACTGCGAATCCACGCACGCGACCGGGAGCGCGCCCACCGATGACCACAACCGGCCTCGACGTGCTCGTCTCCGAGGGCATGCAGCGCTTGCGCGGCCACAAGGTCGCGCTGCTCGGCCACCCGGCCAGCGTCGATGCGCGCCTCACCCACCTGCTCGACGCCTGCCGCGACGCGGGCGTGTCGCTCGTGCGCCTGTTTGGCCCCGAGCACGGCCTGCTCGGCGACGCGCAGGACATGGCGCACGTCGGCGGCCACAACGACGCGCGCACGGGGCTGCCGGTGGTCTCGCTCTACGGCCCGACGCGCGACTCCTTGTTCCTCAAGCCCGAGCACCTCGACGGTGTCGACGTGCTCGTCTGCGACCTGCAAGACATCGGCTGCCGCTACTACACGTTCGCCTACACCATCGCGTTCGCGCTGCGCGCCTGCGCGGCGGCGGGCAAGCGCTGCCTGGTGCTCGATCGCCCGAACCCGATCGGCGCGCAGGTGGAGGGCAACGTCGTCGACGAGCGCCATCGCTCCTTCGTCGGCGAGTACCCGTTGGCGAACCGCCACGGCATGACGCTCGGCGAGCTGTGCCGGCTGTTCGCGGCGCACGACGGGCTCGCCGGCAAGGTCGACCTCGAGGTGGTGTGGGCCTCGGGGTGGCGCCGCGGCACCTGGCACGACGACACCGGCCTGCCGTGGGTCTTGCCCTCGCCCAACATGCCCACCACCGAGACGGCGCTCGTCTACCCGGGCGCCTGCCTGTTCGAGGGCACCAACCTCTCCGAGGGGCGCGGCACCACGCGGCCCTTCGAGCTGGTCGGCGCTCCCTACATCGACGACCCGCACCGCTTCGCTGCGCTCGCCGCCGCCCAGGGTCTGCCGGGCTGCGTTCTGCGCCCCTGCTTCTTCCGACCGACGTTCCAGAAGCACGCGGGGCAGCTCTGCGGCGGCGTGCAGATCCACGTCCTCGATCGCGATCGGTTCGACTCGCTCAAGACCGGCGTGGCGGTGCTGATCGCGGCGCGCGCCTTCGCCGGCTTCGAGTGGCGCCGAACCACCTACGAGTACGTCAGCGACCGCCTGGCCATCGACCTGCTGTTCGGCTGCGCCGAAGCGCGCGCGCTCATCGAGCGCGGCGCCGGCGCCGACGACGTAATGGCCTCGTTCGCGCCCGCACGAGCCCGCTTCCTCGAGGCGCGCGCGCCCTTCCTGCACCCGGGCTACGGCTAGTGCTCACCGGCGGAGGTCATGAGCGGATGATCGCGAAGTGGATTCTCGGCGAGGTCGAGGAGCACCGCAGGGCCATGCCTCGTGGCATGGACCGAGGACGCGACGAAGATATCGTCGAGAAGACCGAGCGACCGCCGCTCAGGACTTCCGCCGGGGAGCACTAGGCCGATGCGCATCGTCGCGGTCGACGCCCGCACCATCGGCGACGAGGCCCGGCGCGTGGTGGCGCTCGCGCTCGCGCAGGCACCGCAGCGGCTGATCCTGTTCGGCGCCACCGGCGAGATCGCGGCCGCTCAGGTGACGCGCGAGCTGGCGCAGCGCGACGAGCGCTACCTCGATGTGGCGGCACGCTGGCTGCTCGAGCGCGGCCAGGGCGCGCCGCCCACCCGCGCCGGCATCGAGGTGCCGCTGCTCGAGATCGGCCAGGCGGTCCGCGACGACCAGCGCTGCGCGCCGCTGCCCTCGAGCGATCGCGTCATCGAGCTGGTCGGATCGCAACTCTGCATGGCCGTGCCCGATCGCGCGCGCGTCGCGCCCGAGGAGTGGGACAACGCGGCGCTGTGGCTCGCGGGCGGCGAGGCCGCAGCCGGTCTGCACGACGAGCGCGGGCGTCCTGTGGTCGTGCCGGGCGATGCGGCGTCGGGCGCTGGCCTTGCGGTCATCGACCTGACGGCGAACGAGGCGAAGATCGCGTTGCTCGAGTCCGGCGGATCGATCGCGGCTACGCGCACGCTGACGCTCGGCGGCGGCGCGCGCATCACGGTCAAGGCCGCCGGAGCGACCCGTACATGACGGAGCCGTCGCCACCTCCGCCGCTCACCGACGAGCAGCTCTCCGAGCTGTCCAAGCTGGTGCCGCCGCTGCGTCACCTGGGGCGCGTCGGCCTGCTCGGCGGCAGCTTCAACCCACCGCACATCGGCCACCTGCTGATGGCGGCGGCCGTCTATGCCACCGAGGAGATCGACCACCTGTGGGTCATCCCCACGGCCGACCACGCCTTCGGCAAGAAGCTCGCGCCCTTCGTCGAACGCGCGCGCATGTGCCACGTGGCCTTCCGCCACCTCGCGGGCGGCGCGGCCGTGCTCGATCTGGAGGCGCGCCTGCCGCGCGCGCCCGGCACGCCGAGCTACACGGTCGACACACTGCGTGCGCTGCACGCCATCCGGCCGGGCATCAAGCCGGTGTGGATCGCGGGCAGCGACATCATCGCCGACCTGCCGCGCTGGAAGGAGCCCCAGGAGGTGCAGCGCCTCTGTCGCCTGGTGATCGTGCCGCGCCGCGGCTACCCCGCCGACGGGCTGCGGCTGCAAGTCGACCTGCCGTTGCTGTCGAGCACCGAGATCCGCGACCTGATCGCGGAGGGCAAGGATGTCTCCGGCATGGTCGACTACCAGGTGCTGCGCTTCATCGAAGAGCGCGGCCTGTACCGCCGCTGATGGACCGGCTCGCGAGTTGGCGGTTCGAGGTTGAGTTGTTCGGGAATGAACTGCGCTACACTGCGCACCGTCGAGCGACATCGACTCGAGGTGCGCATGCGTTGCTGGGCCCGTCTTCTCCCTGTCGCGGCCGTCGCCATGGCGACCGCTGGTGTGCCGTTCGCGGGTTGCCAAAGCGACGCCGAGACCCCGAACGCCTACTTCGGCCTCGACGGCGGCGTGCCGGGGACCATCGGCCAACCTTGCCGCGGTGGCAGCCGCTGCAACGACCAGGTCGCCGTCTGCATCGACGAGGATCAAGGCGACTCGGTGCCGCCGTACTGCCGCACCGGCTGCGACGCCTCGGCCACCAACGACCCCTGTGGCACAGGGCTCTTGTGCGTCGGCATCCAGGATCAGGGCGACCAGGGCGCCTGCCTGCCCGCGCCGGGGGCGGGCGAGGAGTGCACGGGGCGCTGCGACGACGGCCTGCAGTGCGTCGGCGCCGGCGGAGGCAACACGGGCACCTGCGTCGCGGCCGGCGAAGGCGAGGGTGAGGGCGAGGGCGAAGGCGAGGGTGAGGGCGAAGGCGAGGGAGAAGGCGAAGGCGAGTGACCAGCGGCACCACGTCGTGAATCCAACGCGTCAGGCCACTGTTGCCCTGACGTGACGACCCAGAGAGCGAAGATCCAGCGCATGCGACCGAACCTCCTCGCCAACCGTCCCCCACCGGCGCCGGACCTGGCGCGCGCGCTCACCGAGGCGCGCGCCATCGCGGATGGCGTGGGCCGCGCGCTCTCCTCCACGCACGTGCTCCTGTCGTTGTTCACGGTGCCGAACCCGGCAGAGCTGGTGCTGAAGGAGCACGGCATCGACGAGGACAAGCTGCTCGCGCTGGTCGAGCCGGGCAGCGAGGAGCCAAGCGTGGCGCTGCGCCAGGTGCTCGACCTGGCCGACGAGACCGCGCTGCGCTGCGACGCGCGCCAGACGCACACGCTGCACCTGTTGGTCGCAATCCTCAAGGTGCGCGAGGCCAGCGCCTACCTGCTGCTCGAGCGGGCGCTCGGCAACACCGGGCCACTGCGGAACCGCGCGCTGGCGTTCGTCACCGGCGTGCTGCCGCGACGGCTGCTGCAACCGATCCACGAGGCCAACCGCGTGGAGCCGCCGAACCCGCCCGAGCCGCGCGCCAAGTCGCCCGCCGGGCACGTGCGCGGAGGCGACTGGGTGGTGCCGAAGAAGACCGTCATCGACGGCGGCGCGCCCGACATCGCCGCCCAGGGCGCCGACAGCGCCGTCAGCGTGGTTGACGACGCGCCCAGCCCGGCAGCGCCCGCGGCCACGCCGGCGCCGGCGGCCGCGCGAGGCCCTGAGCGCCCCGCCGCCGAGGAGCAGCCGCCGCGCCCCGCGGCTCGCACAGGCGAGCCGGAGAAGGGCGAGCCGAGACGGGGCGAGCCGAAGAAGGACGAGCCGCGCAGGCGGCCCGAGGCGCCCATCCCCGCGCAGGCGACCATGCCGCCCACCGACTGGGACCTCGACGCCGAGCGCTTCCCGTGGCTGGTCGCGCTCGGGCGCAACCTGAACGCGGTCGCCGCCAACGGCGGCCTCGATCCCTCGGTGGGACGCGCGCGCGAGCTCGAGCAGCTCATCGACGTGCTCGGCAAGCGGCGCGCAAACAACCCGTGCCTGGTGGGCGAGCCGGGCGTGGGCAAGACCGCCATCGTCGAGGGCCTGGCGGTGCGCATCGTGCGCGCCGACCTCGACGTGGCGCCGCTGTTCGGCAAGACCATCATCGAGCTCGACATGGGGCGCATCGTCGCGGGCACCTCGCTGCGCGGCTCGTTCTCGGAGCGCATGCAGGGCATCAAGCGCGACGTGCAGCGCGCCAAGGGGCAGATCATCGTCTTCATCGACGAGATCCACACGCTGATGGGCGCCGGCTCCACCGGCGACGGCCCGCAAGACGCGGCCAACGAGCTGAAGGCGGCGCTGGCGCGCGGCGACTTCCCCTGCATCGGCAGCACCACCCACGACGAGTATCGCAAGCACGTCGAGCAGGATCCGGCGCTCGAGCGGCGCTTCGTCAAGATCGTGGTCGACGAGCCAGACGACGCCGCCGCGCTCGAGATCCTGCGCGGCGCGGCGCCGCTGTACGCGCGGCACCACCAGCTCACCAGCGATGACAGCGCGCTGTTCGCCGCGGTGCAGCTCTCCTCGCGCTTCCTGCACGAGAAGCGCCTACCGGCCAAGGCGCTCGACCTGCTCGACCTCGCCATGTCGCGCGCGCGCCGCGCCGGCAAGAAGGTGGTGACGCGCGAGGACGTGGCGCGCGTGTGCGCAGACGTCGCCAAGATCCCGGTCGAGCGCGTGCTGCTCGAAGACACCAAGCGCTTCGTCGAGATGGACGCGTTCCTCGAACGCAACGTCATCGGCCATCACGACGTGATCGCGCGCGTCGCCAACACGGTGCGCCGCAACTACGCAGGCTTCACCACGCACCGGCCGCTCGGCAGCTTTCTGTTCCTCGGCCCGTCGGGCGTGGGCAAGACCGAGCTCGCCAAGGCGCTCGCCGACTTCCTGTTCGGTAGCCACAAAGCGCTCATCCGCCTCGATATGAGCGAGTACAGCGAGCCCCACACCGTGGCGCGCCTGGTGGGCGCGCCGCCCGGCTACGTCGGCCACCAGGATGGTGGCCAGCTCACCGAGGCGGTGCGCGCGCGACCGCACGCCGTGGTGCTGCTCGACGAGATCGACAAGGCGCACCCCGACGTGCTGCCCATCCTGCTGCAGATCCTCGACGAGGGGCGCCTCACCGATTCGCGCGGCCGCACCGTCACCTTCCGCCACGCGCTGGTCGTGCTCACCTCGAACCTCGGCGCGGCGGCGGCGGCGCAGAAGGCGCGGCCGATGGGCTTCGGGGCGCCGTCCACCATCCGTCCCGAGGAGGCCCGCCTCACTGCCAAGCAGGTTGACGCCGTGCTCGACGTCGCCAGGAAGAGCGTGCCGGCCGAGCTCTGGGGTCGCATCGAGGACAAGCTGGTGTTCTCGCCGCTCGGCCGCGCGGAGTTGGTCGAGATCGCGCGCTTGTTGCTGACCCAGTCGTCGGCGGCGCTCGAGACCACGCGCAACATCGCGCTGCGCTTCGACGACGACGTGCTTGGCCACCTGGTCGACCAAGGCGCCTTCGACGCCGCCACCGGCGCGCGACCGATGCGGCAGTTGATCCAGCGCTTGGTCGAGACGCCGGTCTCGGACGCCATCCTGCGCGGCGAAGTGGCGGAGGGCGCGCGCATCCGGCTGCAGGTGAGCAGCGGCAAGCTGCTGGCGCGCGCCACGCGCACCGAGCGCCGCGTCGAAGCCTCGTGAGCGGGCGCCGCGCCGAGTCGGGTGACGTCGCCGTGCTCGGCCTCGGCAAGGCCGGCGGCGCGTTGGTGGCCTCGTTCGAGCGCGCGCAGGTGCCGATCGTCGCGCGCGCGCGGCGCCTGGCGGCGCTCGCTCGGCGTCGCGGGCACCTCGACAGCGCGACCTTATTCTTAGCGGTACCCGATGAGGCGCTCCCCGGCGTCGTGGCGGCGCTGGCGGCGTGGCCCGCACTGCCGCGCGCCGTCGTGCACCTGTCCGGCGCGCGCGGCCTCGACGTGCTCGAGCCGCTCGCCGCGCGCGCCGCCATCGGCAGCTTCCATCCGCTCGCCTCCCTTGACGGGCGAGGGCCGGTGCCGGCCGGGACGCTCATCGCCTGGGATGCACATGGCGCGTC
The DNA here is from genome assembly GCA_016177705.1 of Deltaproteobacteria bacterium. GTDB lineage: Bacteria > Myxococcota > UBA727 > UBA727 > VGSZ01 > JACOUT01. The sequence goes on along the minus strand of JACOUT010000017.1, from coordinate 2,793 downwards.
AGCGGGCGCGCGCCTGGCAGCGCTGGCGCGTCGCATCGGCGGCGTGCCGGCGCACGTGCGCGACGACGCGCGCACGCTCTACCACGCAGGCGCGGTGGTGGCGGGCAACCTGCCGGTGGCGTTGCTGCACGAGGGCGTCTCGCTGCTGGTCGAGGCCGGCGTACCGCGCACGACGGCGCGCGTGGCGCTCGCGCGCCTGCTGCGCTCGCAGGCCGACAACGCGGAGCGCCGAGCGCTCAGCCTGGCGCTGTCGGGTCCGGTGGCGCGCGGTGACGCCGACACGCTCGCGCGTCACCTGCGCGCGCTCGACCGTGACCACCCTGCCCTGGCCCGGCTGTACCGTGAGCTGTCGCGTGTGCTGGTCGACGACGTCAGCGGCCACGACGCCCCCACCAAGAGGCGCCTGGCGCGCGCGCTCGCGCGCCGGTAGTCAACCGGCGTCGTCGCCCGGCGCCTCGCTGCGCAGGCCGTGCTTGCGCAACAGCTCGCGCAGGTGCTTTCGGTCCATCTGCGCTTGCTGCGCGGCGCGCGACAAGCTCTGGCCCGCCTTGGCCAAGAGCCCTTCCAAAAACGCGCGCTCGAAGGCGTCCACTACCAGCGCCTTGGCGTCCTTGTAGGAGTGCGGCTCGGCCAGCGCCTCCACCAGGGACAGGCGCGCGGCCTCGATCCTGCCTTGCGCGCTCTCGGGCGGCGCGCTCCTCGACGTCGGCTTGGGCGCGGTCACCAGCGTGCTCTCGCCCTTGGGCAGGTGCGCCGACAGATCGACCATGCCGCCCTTCGCCAGCGACAGCGAGCGTTCGACCAGGTTGCGCAGCTCGCGGACGTTGCCGGGGAAGCGGTAGTCGACCAGGCGGGTGAGCCCGTCCTCATCGAGCCGCGCCAGCGGCCGGCTGCTCTGCTCGGCGAAGCTGGTGGCGAAGTGACGCGCCAAGACCGGGATGTCCGCCGGCCGCTCGCGCAAGGCCGGCATGTGCGCCTTGACGACGGCGAGGCGGAAGTAGAGATCCTCGCGGAAGCGACCGGCGCGCACCTCGGCCTTGAGGTCTCGGTGGGTGGCGCAGACGACGCGCACGTCCACCTTCTGTGGCTCGTCGCCGCCCACCGGCTGCACGGTGCGGCTCTCGAGCACGCGCAGCAGCTTCGGTTGCAGGTCGAGCGGCAGCTCGCCGATCTCGTCGAGGAAGACGGTGCCGCCCTGCGCACGCCGAAAGACGCCATCGCGCGCAGCGGTGGCGCCGGTGAAGGCGCCCTTGACGTGGCCGAACAGAGCGCTCTCGACCAGGTCGCGCGGCGTCGCGGTGCAATCGAACACCACGAACGGCTTGCGCGCGCGCGGCGAGGCGTCGTGGAGGGCGTGCGCCACCAACTCCTTGCCGGTGCCGGTCTCGCCGGTGACGATGACGGTGGCGTCGACCGCCGCCACGTCGGCGAGCAGCGCGAACATCTCGGTCATGCGCGTGTCCTCGCCGACCAGGTCGCCGAAGGTCCGTCGCCCTTGGCGCGAGTGCAGCTCGGCCTCGCGAGGCCGTAGCAGCACGCGCGTGTGCCCGAGCTGCACCGTGGAGCCGACGGGCACGAGCGCGTCAGTGATGCGCGCGCCTTCGTACCAGGTGCCGTTGGTGGAGCCGAGATCGACGACATGGATCTCGCCGTTCTCGAGCGTGAGCGAGGCGTGGTTGCGGCTTACCGTCGGATCATCGACGCGCAGGCCCGCCCCCTCGTCGTTGCCGAGCACGACGCGGCGGTTGGGTTCGAGCGTCACGGTTCGCTCGCCGTCGTGCGCGCGGGCCACGGCCACGACTACGCCCGGATCGAGCCTGATGACGAGGCTCGGCGCCACCATGACGGTGGCTCCGCGAGTCACAGCGCCGGCCCCGGGCTCCCCGACCCGAGGTCGAAGTAGTAACGCGCCTCGCCCTTGGGCGGCACGATCACGGTGTAGGTCGGCGAGCGGGGCACGCCGGGCGAGGTCAGCACCACGCGATGCTGCCCCGGCGCACAACTGCGCCCGTCCGGTCCGGTCGGCCCCCAGGGCGAGCCGTCGAGCTCGACGTCGGCCGGCGATGACGTGCGGATGGTCAAGGTGCCGTTCCCCCGCGCCGACGTGAGCGGCAGCGTCATCGTGTACAGCTCGTCACGCTCGCTCGGCACCGTCGCGCTCTCGAGGTTGTAGCCCTCGAGCGTCGCCTCGACGGTGTGCGGGCGGTCGGTGCTGACGCGGTCGATCGTCACGGGGCTCTTGCCGACCTCGTCACCATCCAAGGAGATCTCGGCACCCGGGGGCCTGGTCTCGACGCGCACCACGCCGTGCGTCACCAAGCTCGCGCTCACCACGATGGTGCGCTCGCCCGGCTTCGCCTGGACCTTCCGCGAGACGGCGCCGCCCTTGGTGGCGGTGAGGCGCACGGTGTGCACGCCGTCCTCGAGGTGCCGATCGACCACGAGCGGCGTGACGCCGAGCTTGTCGCCGTTCAGCACCACGATGGCGCCGGACGGCATGGTGTCGACCATCAGCGTGCGCAGCTCCGGGTCGACGGCGCCGCCCGAGAGCTGCGACGCCACCATCAGCCCGCCACCAACGACCACGCCGACGACGAACAACACGGCGGCCGCGAGCCACCGGGTTGTGCCGGGCAGGAAACCGACCTCCTTGCGCGGCGGCACCGCGGGCGGCGCCGCCACCCGCAGCGCCGGCTGCGCCGACGTGGAGGGCGTGGCGCTCGCGGGCGACGGTGGCGGTGGCTGCGTTGGAGGCACCGTCGGGGGGTCCGCTGGCGGCGGCGGCGGCGGGCG
>JACOUT010000019.1 GCA_016177705.1 Deltaproteobacteria bacterium | reverse complement strand
GCTGGGGTCGCCCTCGCCTTCTCCCTCGCCTTCTCCCTCGCCTTCTCCCTCGCCTTCTCCCTCGCCTTCTCCCTCGCCTTCTCCCTCGCCTTCTCCCTCGCCTTCTCCCTCGCCTTCCCCCTCGCCTTCTCCCTCGCCTTCTCCCTCGCCTTCTCCCTCGCCTTCTCCCTCGCCTTCGCCCTCTCCCTCGCCCTCTCCCTCTCCCTCGCCCTCGCCCTCTCCCTCTCCCTCGCCCTCGCCGGGCGCGACCACACCGCTGCAATCGCACGCGCCGCCGACCGCGCCCGCGCGGAGGAGGATCAACGACAGCGGCAGGCGAAGCATGCTCATGCGGCGAGCATAGGGTGCCTCCCCGCGATGCGGCGCGAGTGAGACGATCTCAGCCGTTTCGATCCAGGATCCCCGGTGGGACATCGGCGACGTCGGCGGGCGTGACGCCCTTGAGCCCGTAGTCGGCAATGACGCGCTCTTTGAGCGCGCGGCAGGCGGCGGCCGAGAGCGGCTGCCCGGTGAACACCCGCTCCGCGTAGAAGGCGCGGTACTCCTCGACGAGGATCTGCTGGTCCGTGCGGTAGTGCTCCTCGGACTTGTTGAGCACGTGATTGACCTCGTGGACGATGGTGGCGGCAAGATCCTTCGGCGACAGCCCGGGCGTCAGGTAGATTCGGTCGTCCCACATGTAGCCGTTCAAGTCGCTGGTGATGGCGCGGAACGCTGCCGCGTTCGGCCGCTCCGGCAGCTTGACGCCGTCCTTCAGCAGGTCCTTGCGTGCGCGCAGGTAGTCGGCGTGCGTCAGGTCGCGCAGCTCGTCGAGCTGCACGCGGCCGGTCGCCACCATCTCCCAGGTGAGGCGCGCGATCTTGCTGTCGCTGGTGCGCAGCACGTCGAGCGCGGCGCCCACGTAGCGGCGGAACTGCGTCGACGTGCGCGCCGGGTTCACCTCGAGGAACTGGTGCTGCATGCCGCGCTGGAGCAGATCGAGCGTGACGCTGGAGCAGTCGTTGTGCATGTCGGCGCGCACCGACTTCTCCACCACCGGCCACGACAGACCGGGTGGGAAGCCGTGACGATTGGCGAACTGACGCAGCAGCAGGTCGGCGACGTCGGAGTACTCCACGAGGAAGTAGACGTAGGAGCCGACCATGGAGAGCGCGAGCATGCGTCGCTCGGGCTCGGCGCGGCGCGGGTCGACGGCGGCCAGCTCGAGGCCCACCGCGTACGTGACCATCATGCCGAGCGCGTCGTGGTCTTGGTTGGCGTAGGCGCTGTTGACAGATACGCGCATGGCGCGCTTGCCGTCCTTGGTCTCCCAGCGCACCCTGATCACCGGATCGGCGGCGGTGCCGTCGAAGAAGCCGTCGGCGGCAATGCGATCGTGCAGCGCGCGATCCTGCGCGGTGCCCGACTGCTCGGACCAGTAGCCGTGGATGGTGTTCACGTAGGCGATGGCGTCGTCGACCGGACCCGCATCCAGGGTGGCGGCAGGTGCCGGGTTGGTCGCCGGGCGCATCGAGATGGAGCGCCCCTGCGCCGTGTGCGCCGTCGGCGCGTACACCGGAGACGCCGCCACCATGTCGGCGGTCTCGTGCGGGAAGTGGTAGTTGCGCTTCTCCCAGAGGCCCTGCTTCTCCGCCGCCGCCTCGATCTGCGCGTAGCTCTTGCCGCGCACGATGCCCTCGAGCAGGGTCTGCGTCAGCATGGCGTCGTCGTGGCCATAGGTGCCCTCGTTCGAGACCAGCAGGTGCTGGCCGGGGTAGGCGCGCTCGAGCTGGGCCAGGTTCTGCTTGGAGCGGCAGGCGAGGAACGCGACCAGCTTGGTGCCGTCGGCCGTGCGCGGGCCGTGCTCGATGCTGGTCTTTGCGACGCCGCCCAGGTTGGCGTGGCCCGTGTAGATGACCACGTCGGTGTCGTGCTCAGCCAGGCTGTCGAGCACCTCGGTGTCGCGACACCACAGCTCGGCCTCGATTCGCACCGGCGGCGTCAGATCGCTGATGGTCTTGACGGCGAGCGCGCGGTGCGCGCCCTTCGCCTCGATGGTGAAGCCGCTCTTCTTGTAGGAGGCCAGCTCCGCTTTCCAGAACTCGTCTTGCACCGACGCGACCACCTTGAGGGTGGGGGGTGTGCCGCGCAGCCACGTGTCCTTCGGCGGCAGCTCGTGCCCGTGCGCCTTGGCGAGCAACTCCACGACGGCGCGATCCTCGCGGCCCACTACGCGGCCCGGCAGCTCGACGATGCGCCGCTCCATGTGCACGCGCAGCCCCGGGTGTCGCTCGCGCGCCGCCGCGGCGAGCAGGCGGTGCGTCAGCGCCGTCGCCGCGCGCTCCTCGCCGGCGCCACGCATGGCCACGAGCACTTGTTCGAGCAGCGAGAACGCGCCCGAGTGCGCGCGCGCATCGAGCAGCGAGGTGCGGCCGGCGCCCTGCGTCTCGAGCACGGGCAAGAGCTCCGCCACCAGCCCGGCGCGCTGCGAGGCGCTCAGGCGCTCGAGCCCGCCCTGGTCGGCCACGCGGACGGCCGCGTGCATCAGCGCCAGACCGCCGGAGCGCTTGAGCAGCGCCCGTGAGCAGGCCGGCTGTCCGTCGACCTCGAGCCGGCCGCCGACCAGCGCCACCCCTTCGGCGATCACCGTGCCGACGACACGTGTCGTCGGCGCGCCGCGCACCGGCCCGCCCGTCACCGAGGACGGCGGTGGCGACGACGGCGGCGTCGGCGACACGCGGGTCGGCGTCGCGCGCACGTTCGGCGGCTCGAGCGTGCGAGGCGTGGTGATGGTGCTGCGCGAGGGTGTGGCGGTGGTTTCGCGGATGGGCACGGGACGAGGCTATGCCGGGCGTGCTCGATGCGCGAGAGGCGTCGGACGCAGGTGATGACGCGGTCGGGGTACGCTGGCGCCCGGATCCGAGGAGGAAAGACCCCCTGCGCTGGCTGTGGCTGCTCCCCGTGCTCGTGCTCGCCGCCGTGCTCACGCTCGGCGAGCTGGCCGATCCGGACATCTGGTGGAACACCGCTGCCGGCGACTGGTGGTGGCGTCACGGCGGTGCGCCGCCGTTGTCGCTGTACGGCGCGCACGGCTGCCCTGATGCCTTGCCGATCGAGGTCCCGTTCGCCCACCTCGTCATCGGCGCCTTCCATCTGGCGCTCGGCCTGCCCGGCCTGGTGCTGTTGCGCTTCCTCGGCGTCGGCGCCGCGGCGCTCGTGATGTTCCACTCGCTCGCGCGTCGCGTGCCCGCGCCGTGGGCCGCGCTCGCGACCAGCCTGGCGCTCTGCGCCCTCGCGCCGCGCTACTCGGTGCGCGGCGAGCTGTTCTCGCTCGCGCTGCTGCCGCTCGTGATCGACCTCGGGCTGTCACTCGTCGAGGACCAAGCGGCCTCGCGGCGAGCAGTGGGCTTGCGCGTCGCCGCGCTGTTCACCGTCGGCGCCCTTTGGCCGCGGCTGCACGGCGCCTTTCCGCTCGGCGTGCTCGCGCTCGTGGCGCTTGGCCTTGGCGTCGTGCTCGAGCGGGCGCGCGGCAACCTGACGTCGAGCGCGACCACGCGTGCAGCGGTCGCGTTCCTCGCGCTGCTCGGCGGCGTCGCCACCGCGCCCGACGCGCTCGGCGTCTTCGCCGACGGCGCGGCCGAGCGCGACATCGCGCGCGTGCTCGGCTTTCGCGAGTGGCAAGCGACCGTGCCGGCGCTGTGGCACGGCGGCGCGCGCCCCTCGACCGTCGCGCTGCTCGCGCTCGTTTCGAGCTGGCTACCAGCGCTCGGCGCGTGGCGCACGCCGGGCGCGCTGCCGCGGCTGCTGCTGCCGCTGCCCGTGATCGCGATCGCGTTCGACGTCGTGCGCGGCGCTGCCCTGCCCGTGCTCACCTGCGCCGCCTGGCTGCCGCTGCTCGCCGCGCCGATACGGGCGCGGCTGCGCACCTCGGTCGCCGCGGCCGGCGCGCTCGTCGTGCTCGCCACCGTCGTGGTGCAGGTGCGCGACAACCCTCCCCTCGCTGCGCTCGTCGACCCCGTGCGCCTGGTGCCGACGCGCCTGACCGCCGTGCACGCCGCGCGCACGCTCGACCAGACGGCAACGCGAGGTCGCCTGCTCGCGCCGCTGCACCTGTCGAACTGGTTCATCCTGACGGCGGCCGACCGCATCGAGGTGCTGTGGAGCGGTCGGCGTACCTACTCGGTGCCGTGCCTGTTCGCCCTGCAAGCGGCCGTCGATCATCCGCGTCAGGGCTTCGACCAGGCGCGCGCGCGCTTCGCCTTCGATCTGGTGTTGCTCGAGCTCGGCAACAACGACGAGCTGTTGCGGGTGACGGTCGAGCGCGGCTGGCGCCTGCTCCACCTCGACCTGCGCTACGCCGTGCTTGCCGCGCCCGAGCGCGCCGACGCGCCGGCGTTCGCAGTGCCGTCGACCGAAACCCTGCTGGCCCAGGAGGGCCTGGTCACGTCGTCGGCGCGCGCGCCCGGCCTGCTGGTGCGCGCGTGCGAGCGCCTCGCCTTCCTCGGCCGTCACGACGACGCCGCGCGCGTCTGCGCTGCCGCGGGTGCGCTCGCCCCTCAGTGAGCGCGCACCGCGCAGGTGACTGACGATTGGCGTGGCAGCTCGGCGGCGAGCGGCGCACCCTCGCAGGTGAACGGCGCAGCCGCCTCGACGATCACCGGGCCGCACGGCGCCGGCGGGCCAGCGTCGTCGCCGGCGCCGCCAAAGTGGAATTGCGGCTCCGCGTCGGCAGCGCCACGCGTCACCGTGGCCGAGAGCCAGGGTTCGACGTCACCCGCAGCGCGCACGGTGAGCGTGAGCGGCGCATCGATCGGTGAGCCAACAACCACCACCTCGAGCGGACAGCCGGCGAAGCGCGCGAGCAGCACCGCTTGGTTTCTGAATTCCGCACGATAGCCGACGCGCACGAAGGCGGCCTGCTCGTCGTCGTCGCCGAGAACCACCACGCCGTCCCAGCGCGTGCCGGCACGCGCCGCCGCGAGCGCACGCGCGGCGCGCGCCTCCGTGGTCGGCAGGCGCGGGAAGTACCGCAGCAGATCGGGCGCGGCGCCGCGCAGCGACGCCGGGGTGCGCAGCGCCCACTGCGTCGCGCGCCGCTGGTCCTGCGAGTACTCGACCGCGCCGCCCTGGCTGAGCCCGTAGAGCTGCGCGGCGTGCAGCCCCGGCACCCAACCGAAGACGCCCCACGCCTCGCCGTTGGCGCGGCCGAGGTACGGGTCGAGGGGCACCGGCAAGCGCACGCCGGGTCCTTGCAGCGGCGCATCGAGGAACGCGAGCGCGGCATCGGCGGCGCGCGCCCGCTCTTCATGGAAGCGCTGCAGCCAGGCGAGCTGCACGGCCAAGAGCGCGCCGAGCGCGAGCGGGGGGAGCAGATTGGGCAGGCGGGGCCAGCGCTCGATCGGCATCGTCACCACGCCGAAGACGACGAAGAAGACCAGCACGCGCGGCGAGAAGATCAAGAAGCCGAGCGCGTCTTGCGGCAACAGCCAGAAGAGCGCGAGCGCGGCCAGCGCCACCGCCGCGACGGCGCGCTCCCCCACCAGCGCCGCTCGCCAGCGCGCCACGGTCAGCGCGCAGCCGACCAGCGGCACGAGCACCGCCACCACCTCGCGCGCGGTGCCGCCCGCCTGCGCCCAGGCGAACAGCACGCGCAGATGCAGCGCGAAGGGCAGCCAGGCGGGCGCGGTGCTGCCCTCGTTGTCGACGGCGTAGGTGAGCGCGCGCACCAAGACGACCAGCGCCGGCGCGCCGCACGCAACGTGCCGCAAGAGCGCTCGGCCGAGCGCGCGGCGGTCGCCGGCCGTCGCCAGCAGCACCGCGCCGACCAGCAAGGCATAGGCGAACGCGGCCACCGCGTGGCAAAGCGCGCACAGCACCAGGAGCGAGCCGAACGCGAGCGGCGCTCGCCAGCCCTGCTGGCGTCCGCGTGCGGCCTCGGCCACGGCGAGCGCGACGCCGATCGCGGCCACACCTGCGCCGAGCGCGTACGGGAAGAAGCCGTAGTACAGGAGCGTATGCGCCGGCAGCGCGGCGACGCCCACCGCCATCCACGCCCGCAGCGGGTGGATGGCGCGCCCGGCCAACCACGCCGCCAGCGCGAACAGCACACTCGGCAGCCCGAACAGCACCTGGTGCACGGCGCGCCACGACAGCAGGCGCTCGAGCACGAGCTGCAGCTCACACGCGCCGCGCGCGGTCACCGGCACGTTGGCGGTGAACAGCCCGGCGTAGCGCGAGCCGGGCTCGTCGATTGAGGCAAACACGCGACACTGCAGCAGGTGGCTCGGGCCGTCGTTGGTGAGCACCAGTCCAACGTCGACGAGGCCGAGCAGCCACGCGAGCGACGCGAGCGCGAGCACCAGCAGGGCGAGCAGGGGCGCGCGCGACATCGCCGCCTGCGGCCGCCCAGCGGCGGTCAGCCGACCACCCTGGGCGTGGCACGCGCGCGCGCCAGCTCGGCGCCGTCGCGAAAGCGCCGACCGAACGCGACCGCCCACAGCAGGCCGGCGACGAAGCCGCCGACGTGCGCCCACCACGCGACGTTCGCGGCCGGCACCGCATGGTTCAGCTCGGCGACGCCGAGCGCGGCGTTCAGCAACAGCCAGCCGCCGAGGTAGAACCACACGGGCAAGCGCCACCGAATGAACAAGAAGACCTGGTAGAGGTGGGCGCGCGGGAACAGGCCGAGGTACGCGCCCATCAGACCGGCGATGGCGCCGGACGCGCCCACGATACGCGCCTCGGGATCGCCCACCAGCGGCAACTCGAGCGCGACCGCGGCGACGCCGCACAGCAGGTAGAGCACCAGGAAGCGCGCACGGCCGACGCGATCCTCGACGTTGTCGCCGAAGGTCCACAGGAACCACAGGTTGCCGAGCAGGTGCGCGATGCCGCCGTGCAAGAACATGTAGGTGATGATCGAATGCAGGTGCTTGCCCTGCACCAGGTCGGCGGGCACGGCGGAATACCGGCGCAGCGCATCGGGGCCATCGGCGGCGAGGGCGGCCAGCTCGAGCGCGAACACGGCGACGCAGCTCACCATCAGCGCGAGGCAGACGATCGCCGTCCTGCGCTTCGGGTTGTGCACCTCGACCGGCAAGGCGGTGAAGAGCTGAAACAGGTACCAGCCGACGCCGGTCTTCTCCTGCCCCGGTGGGGGCTCGTTGATGCGCAGGTCGGGTCCAAAGCGCGGCGGCGTGCTTGCGGGCGGGCCCCCGGCCTTGCGCAACTGCAACGCCTCGTGCGCGTCGAGCCAGAGGCCGCGGCAGCTCGCGCAGGTGTCGACCTCGACCGCGCCGCCGCCAGCGACGGTGACGCGCCACGCGCGCATGCGGCCGTGCCCGAGCGGGCAGCGCAGGCGGCTGTCGCCGAGCGAGGCGGCGGCGCCGCTCAAGGCCCACTGCGCAACGTCCCCGTAGGGCCCAAGCAGCGCCGCATGCGCGCCAAGCTCGAGGAAGGTGCCGCGGCAGCGCGGACACGCATCGACCTCGACGCCGCGCACCGACTGCACGGCCAGCGTGAAGGTGCAGCGCGGGCAGCGACGCGGTTCCATCGCCGGATGGTCACCGTTGCGCCGGCCGGACGCAAGCGCGCCTCAGGGGACCATCAGGCCGGCAGCGACATGCCGGTAAGCCGCTCGCTCTCGGTCCACAGGCGCCGCGCCAGCTCAGGGTCACGAGCGTCGGCCAGCGTCGAGCGCTCGCGACGGCGAACGAAGTACTTGCCGGTGACGGCGCCAAGCTCGGGGGCCGTCGACAACCACACCGAGGTGTCGGCACCCTGCGCTGCGGTCCTGAGGAACGGGCGCGCCACCAGGTAGAACGCCTTCATGACGCCGCGCTCGCCGAGCCCGAAGCCGCTCGCCACCACGCCCGGGTGCTGCGCATTGATCGTGAGAGACGGCGGGAAGCGCCGGGCGGCCTCGGCCACGAACAGCAGGTTCATCAACTTGGAGGTGGCATAGGCGCGGTAGCCGAAGTAGCCCTCCGTCCGATCGAGGTCGTCGAAGTCGACGCGCCCCCCCCAGTGTGCGTCCGACGACACGCACACCACACGCGCATCGCCCGCGGCGCGCAGCCGGTCGAAGAGGCCGAGCGTGGTCATGAAGTAGCCGAGGTGGTTCACTTGGAAGCTCATCTCGTGGCCGTCGTCGGTCTGTTGTCGACGGCCGAAGTAGCCGCCGGCGTTGTTGACCAGCACGTCGAGCGCGGCGACGCGGGCGCGCACGTCGTCGAGGAAGGCGCGCACCGACGCGAAGGACGCGAAGTCGACCAACGCGAGCTCGATCCGGGCGTTGCCGGTGTCGGCGCGCAGCTCCTCCACCACTGCCTGGCCGCGCGCCTGGTCTCGAGCCGCCAGGATCACGCGGGCGCCGAGCCGGGCCAGCGCGCGTACCGTCTCCTTGCCGATGCCCTGGGTGGCGCCGGTGACGAGGTGGACCTGATCGGCGATCGGTCGCATCGCGGACTCCTCCGGTACCCCCGGCGCCGCCACTTTGACACGCGCGGCACACGTGCCTACCACGAACGTGAGGGTCGGTAGCTCAGGTGGTAGAGCAGCGGACTTTTAATCCGTTGGTCGCGGGTTCGAGTCCCGCCCGACCCATGTCTCCGCCGCGCTGGTGGGACGTGGCGACGAGAGCGTGGGCGGCCGCCGTGATCGCGTCCGCCGTGTGGCTCGTGTCGGCGGGGCACTTCGCGGCGCACCAGGAGCTGTGGGTCGACGAGACCACGCAGCTCTCCGGCCTCGGCCTGCCGTTCACCGAGCTGCTCGACTGGCTGACGGGCGGCGACGCCGGGCGCTTCGACGTACCGCCCGACCGCATGCCGCCGCTCAGCTACCTCATCGGCAAGCTCTGGGTGCTCGTGTTCGGCCTGAGCGAGGGCAGCCTGCGCTGGCTCGGCATCACCGCCGGCCTCGGCGCCATCTGGCTCACCATCGCCACCGCGAGGCGCGTCTGGGGCGGCGCGGCCGCTTGGCTCGCCGGGCTCGCGCTGGCAGCGTCGCCCCAACTCGCGGTGCTCGGCGTCGAGATCCGCGCCTATCCGCTCTTGCTGCTCGCGGCGGCGGCGACCTTCTGCTTCTTCGAGCGCTGGGTGTCGAGCGACGCCCGCGAGCGACGCACGACGCTGGCCGCCACCATCGCGTGCGTCGTGTGCGCCTGCTACCTGCACTACTTCGGCCTGGTGCTGGCGGGCGGCGTCTTCTGCGCGCTCGCGTGGGTCTGTCTGGTGGAGCGACGTGGCCTCGGCCACGTGCTGTGGTTCGCCGGTGCGGTCGGGCTCGCCTCGCTCGGGCTCCTGCCGTTCCTACGCGCCGCGGTCGGCATCAGCGGCAGCGACGAAGCGGCCGGACGCGGCTCGCTGGCGGTGGGCCTGGCGCGTTTCGGCTACCGGCTGCTCGGTGGACACCCGGTGGTGGGCGTGTCGGCGCTGTTGGTCATCGCCGTCGTCGGGGGGACCGCTTCCTTGGTCGCGCTCGGACTCCGACGGGGGCATGCCAGCAAGTTCCCGACCGCGCTCCTGATTGCGCTGGTGAGCGGCCTCACCGCCGCCGTGGCCGCCTCGCTGGCGGTACGCGGCTTTGATGCGCTGCGCATCGCCTACAACAGTTGGGCGCTGCCTGCGCTGGCGCTGCTGGCGGGCGCGGCGCTCGGCGCCAGCCAGGGTTGGCGACGGCGCGGCGCGGTGGTGGCCGCGGTGGTGCTGCTCGTCGGTGACGCCGCCGCGTCCGTGCTTTTGTGGCGGCGGCCCGAGCCGTTCGCGCACTCGGCGGGCGACCGCGTCACCGCCGAGGTCGAGCGCGCCGGTGGCGTCGGTCGCGTGGTAGTGGTGCACGACGGCGAGAGCGGGTGGGGCATCGCCTACTTCCCGCTCAGCTACCGCTACGGGCGCGCGCTCCGGCAAATGCTCGCGACGCCGAGAGCGTCGGGCGAGGTGTCCACCGCGCTGTTGCCGAGCCTGTCACCCCTCGGCGATGGCGAGCAGCTCGCCGCCGCGCGCCAGCAGGGTGCGACGCTGCTACTGCTCGCGAGCCGCCAGTTGGACGCCGCCGCCACCAAGGCGCTGCTCACCGGCGGCGACGTCGACCAACCGCGGTCCCCGGCGCTCACATCGGCGCTCGAGCGCGCCGGCTGGCGCGCGACGCGCAGCGAGTGGCTGCCCGCCATGGGCGCCGTACAGCTCACGGTGTTCGAGCGCGCGGCGCCCTGATGTGGGGTGCCGCCATGCCGCCGCGCGACACAGGCTAGCGCGCCGCCGCCGGCCGAACGTGTTTGGTGCGAAAGACCAGATAGCGGTTGGCGACGAAGTTGAACGCCGTGCCGGCCGCGATGCCGAACAGCGCCGCCACCTGCGGCGGCAGGTCCGCCCTGGCCGCGAGCACCGCCACCGCGACTCCGTAGTTGATGGCGGCGCCGATCGACGACGCGGCGACGAACCCCAGGAGCTGCCGCAGCCACGACCCCTGGCGCGCGTACGAAAAGCTGAAGCGCCGATTCAAGACGAAGTTGAAGCCGACCGAGACTGCAATACCCGCCAGGATCGCAGGGCGCGCCGTCAGCCCCGCCCACAAGAGTGCAGTGACCACGGCGAGGTTGACCACCGTGCCGAGCGCTCCCACCACCAGGAACTGCAGCAGGTGCGACCAGACGCCGAACTTGAAGATGAACAGCCGGCGCAGGTGCTGCAGGTAGAGGAGCTGCTGCCGCAAGGTCAGCTTGCTCTCGCCGTGCACTCGATCCTCGAAGTGGATGGGCTTCTCGACCACCCGCTCGCAGCCGCACTTGACGATGAGCTCGAGGCCGATCTTGTAGCCGATGGGGTTGAGCTCCCGGCCGCGCTCGAACGTGGTCCGCCGCAGCGCGAAGAAGCCAGCCATCGGATCGCGCGCGCTGGTGAACGGGCGCGCCAGCAAGGTCGCAACACGGCTATTGATCCAGCGCAGCAGCCCCCAATCGTCCGAGGTCGAGCCACCCTCAACGTAGCGCGAGCCGATGACGAAGTCGGCGCCCTCGTCGAGCGCGCGCAACAGGTCGGGCAGCGCTTCCGGCGGGTGGCTCAAGTCGGCGTCCATGCACACCAGCACGTCGCCGCCGGCGCGGCGCATGCCGTCGAGCACGGCCGGGCTCAGGCCGCGATCGCTGGTGCGCGTGATGAGCGCGACCCAGGCCTCGCCGCGCCGCTGCACCAGCTCGGCCGAGCCGTCCTTGCTGTCGTCGTCCATGATCAGCACGTCGAGCTCGAGACCGGTGTCCTGGCGCACCCGCGCGATCCGGTCGAGCAGGATCGGGAGGTTCTCGGCCTCACGATAGGTCGGCACGACGACGGTGACCCGCCGGCCCGTCAGCACCCCCGACAACGCTCCGCCCTTCGTGCAACGCAAGCCACGCGGCGGCTGCTAGGGCATCGAGTCCCGCGCGGCAACACCGCGCTCGGCCGACCGCTGTCCGGAGACTACGGCGCCTTCATCCCTCGAATGAGCACGCGCAGCGCGGGAATGACCGGCTTGCCGTCGAGGTCGGGGTTCGGCGGCATCGCCGCGCTCTTGCCCACCGCCATGCCGCCGTACGCGATGATCTTCTCGATGTGCTCGTCGCTCACCTTGGCCTGCCACTCGGCGCTCGAGAACGCCGCCGGCTTGGGCGTCAGACCGGCTGACGCAGGGCCGTCGCCCGCGCCGGACGCGCCGTGGCAGGGCACGCAGCGCGTGGCGAAGAGCTGCTTGGCCTCGGCGGCCGCGTCCGCGCTCGGCGCTGCCGGCGCCGGTGGTGGCGTCTCGACGGTGGGCGTTGCCGGACCAGTAGCAGTTGCTGCGGGCGTGTCCGCTGGGCACGCCGCGAGCGCGGCGCAGCTGGCGAGAACGGCGAGTTGAACGAGGTGGCGTTTGTCCATGGTTGAGCGCCGAAGCACGTTCCGGGCCGGCGCGCCGAAGCAACCTGGCGGCCGCGATGGCCCCCGCGTGCTGTGGACGCGCACACCTCGTTGTGCGCCATTTGACCCTCCTGGGCCATCGGGCGCGCGGCAGAGCGCCGTATCTCTCGTAAACCACCGAGCCGGTCGCACCGCGCCGCGGTGCGGCTTCCGTCTCACGAGCGGTCGGATCGGCACGGTCCTCGCAGTGGCGGCAGCCGTTCTCCCGCGCCTCGCTCCCCCCGGCGCGGCCCACCAGAGGAAAGAGAGGTCGATGATGAGACTCCAGTGTTCGCTGCCGGCGCTGCTCGCTGCCGCGCTCCTGACCGCCTGCGGCGGTCCTGCCGGGCCGTCCACGCCTTCCACATCGAGCGGAGGCGCCGCGAGCGCAGGCACGGGTGTCGCCGCGCTCATGAAGTCGCGAGGCCTGTCCGAGGCCGACGTCACGGCCGCCCTCAAGACCTATACGCCCTCCGGCAAGAAGGACGAGTACTACACCTTCGCGTCGGGCGGCCACGGCGGCAACCTGATCGTGATCGGCGTGCCGTCGATGCGCATCATCAAATACATCGGCGTATTCACACCCGAGCCGTGGCAGGGCTACGGCTATGGCGACACCTCCACCGGCGAGGTGCTCGACGGCGGCAAGCGCCGCGGCAAGGACATCACGTGGGGCGACATGCACCACCCGGCGTTCTCGGAGACGAACGGCTCCTATGACGGTCAGTTCGTGTTCGCCAACGACAAGGCGAACCCGCGCGTCGCCGTGGTCGACCTGAAGGACTTCGTCACCACGCAGATCGTGGCCTCGCCGCTGATCCAATCGGAGCACGGCTCGACCTTCGTCACGCCCAACACCGACTACGTGATCGAGACGTCGCAGTACCCCGCGCCGCTCGGCGACGAATACGCCGACGTCAAGGACTTCAACGAGAAGTACCGGGGCGCGATGATCTTCCACAAGTTCGATCGAGCCAAGGGCCGCATCGTCCCCGAGGAGTCCTTCGCCATCGAACTGCCGCCCTACATGCAGGACCTGGCCGACGCCGGCAAGCTCGTCTCCGACGGCTACGTCTTCTGCAACTCGATCAACACCGAGCGCGCCTGGGGCGGCGTGCTCGAGGGCAACCCGCCGCTCGAGTCGGGCTCCACCAAGAACGACATGGACTACTTCCACGTCATCAACTGGAAGGCCGCCGAGGCCGTCGCCAAGACCTCGGGGAAGACCAAGACCATCGTCGGCATGAAGGTGATCCCGTTGCAGACCGCCATCGACGAGAACCTGCTCGCCTTCGTGCCGGAGCCGAAGAGCCCGCACGGCGTGGACGTGACGCCCGACGGCGCCGCCATCGTGGTCGGCGGCAAGCTCGACACGCACGCGACCGTCTACGACTTCGCCAAGATCAAGGGCCTGATGGACGGCAAGAAGTACGAGGCCAAGGACCCCTACGGCGTGGGCGTCATGAAGTTCGAGGACGCAATTCGCGGCCAGGTCGAGATCGGCCTCGGGCCGTTGCACACCGTGTTCGACGACAAGGGCTTCGCCTACACCTCGGTGTTCATCGAGACCAAGGTCGCCAAGTGGAATTGGAAGGAGATGAAGATGGTCGAGAAGATCTCGACCAACTACAACATCGGCCACCTGGTCGCGGCCGAGGGCGACACCGTCGACCCCGACGGCAAATACCTGATCGCCATGAACAAATGGGCGCTCGACCGCTTCCTGCCCGTGGGTCCGTTGCTGCCGCAGAATTTCCAGCTGATCGACATCGGCGCTGAGGGCGCCGGCGGCAAGATGCAACTGCTCTACGACATGCCGCTGCCGCTGGGTGAGCCGCACAACGCCCAGATGATCAAGGCCGACAAGATCAAGGCCTTCGAGGTCTATTCGCCTGTCGGCATCGACCCCGTCACTAAAAAGGCCGACCCGTTCACCGTCGAAGGCGGCAAGGAGCGCATCGAGAAGAAGGACGGCGTCACGCACGTCTACATGACCGCCATCCGCAGCCACTTCGCGCCCGACATCGTGCGCGTCAAGCAGGGCGACAAGGTGGCCATCCACCTGACCAGCCTGGAGCAGGCGCACGATGCCACCCACGGCTTCACCATCGACTCGTACAACCTGCACGTGTCGCTGGAGCCCGGCAAGCACGTCAACCTCGAGTTCGTCGCCGACAAGCCGGGCGTGTTCCCGCTGTACTGCACGGAGTTCTGCTCCGCGCTGCACCTGGAGATGGCCGGCTATTTCCTGGTCGAGCCGAAGTAACGCGCGCACCAAGGAACTTCGAGGTCAACGTGAGCCCCGCCCGCCACATCGAAGCCAGCCAGGGACGCGCAACGCGCAACCTGACGGCCGCGGTGCTGGCGGCGGGGCTCGCCTCTTCGGGCTGCGCAGAAGCGGCGGCGGCGACCGCGGCGCCTTTGGTGCAGGTGGCGGCGGCACCGACGACGCCACCACGGCCCGCGCCCTGTCTCGAGGTAGTCGCGGGAGCCGCCCTGCAGCCGCTGCTCGACAATGCGCGCGAGGGCGATGCGCTCTGCCTGTCTGCGGGCCGCCATGCGGGCCCGCTGAGCCTGCCTCCGGGCGTGACGTTGTGGGGCCCGCGCGACGCGGTCGTTGCCTCGAGCGGCCACGGCACCACCATCACCTTGGCAGCGCGGGATCGCCTGCTCGGGCTTACGGTCGACGGCAGCGGCACACGCTTCGACGTGCTGGACGCGGCGATCAAGCTCGACCGTGGCGAGGACGTGGTCATCGAAGGCGTCACCGTGCTGCGCGCCACCTTCGGCATCCTCCTCGAGCAGGCCAAGCGCGTCACGGTGCGCGGCAACCACGTTGTCGGCGGCGGCGGCGCGGCGCTCGGCCTACGCGGCGACGGCATTCGCCTCTGGGAGACCTACGACTCGCTGGTCGAGGGCAACCTGGTCGAGCATTCGCGCGACCTGGTGGTCTGGTACTCGTCACGCAACGTGCTGCGCGACAACGAGGTGCGACAGGGACGCTACGGCACGCACTTCATGTACAGCCACGGCAACCACGTCGAGCGCTGTCGCTACCTGAACAACGAGGTCGGCATCTTCATCATGTACAGCCGCGACATCGTCGTCACAGACAACACCATGCTCGGCGCCGCGGGCGCGGCCGGCATGGGCATCGGGCTCAAGGAGTCCGGCAACGCGCGCATCGAAGACAACCAGTTGGTCGACAACACCATCGGCATCTTCCTCGACAACTCCCCGATCACCATCGGCGAGGCCAACCGCTTCGCGCGCAACGTGATTCGCTTGGGCGACGTGGGCATCACCTTCCTCTCGACCACGCACGACAACGAGTTCCACGACAACGAGCTGCGCGACAACCACCACACCGTCCGCGTCGAGTCGGGCGGCGACGCCATGGGCCTGGTGTGGGAGGGCAACCTGTTCGACGACTACGTCGGCTACGACCTGGACGGCGACGGTATCGGCGATGTGCCCTACGAGCTGAGCGACCTCGGCAACGCGCTCGAAGCGCAGAACGCCGACCTGGCGTTCCTGCGGGGCACGCCGGCGTTGGCGCTGGTCTCGCTCGCGGGCCATGTGGTGCCGCTGTTCTCGCCCAAGCCCGTGCTGCGCGACCCTCACCCGAGGATCGCGCCGCGCGCGCGGGAGGGTCGCGGCGATGCGGGTTGAGATCCACGACGCGCGCAAGCGCTTTGGCCGTGTGGGCGCGTTGCGTGGCGTCGACCTGGTGGTGCCTGCGGGCGGGCGCGTCGCATTGGTCGGCCCGAACGGCTCGGGCAAGAGCACGCTGATCCGCACGCTGCTCGGGCTCATCGACTACCAGGGGACGGTGCTGCTCGACGGCCGCTCGCCCTACGACGATCGAGTCGAGATAGCCGCCCAGCTTGCGTACGTGCCGCAGGTGGCGCCGGCGCTCGGCGCCACTGTCGACGAGGTAGTTCGCCTGGTGACCCACACGCGCGACCTGGACGCCGCCGAGGTCGCGCGCGTCGCCGCGCTGTTCGACCTGGACCTAGCGCGCGCCGGCAGCCAACCCTTCCGCAACCTGTCGGGCGGCATGAAGCAGAAGCTGCTCTTGTCGGCCGCGTTCGCCGCCCGGCCGAGCCTGATGGTGCTCGACGAGCCTACCGCGAGCCTCGACGTGCGGGCGCGCGAGCAGTTCTTCTCCATGTGCAGCCAGCTCGACGCGGACGTGACGCTGCTGTTGTGCTCGCATCGCGTGGAGGAGCTGCGCCACCTGGCGAACCGGGTGGTCGCGCTCGACGACGGACGGGTCACGTTCGACGGCCCGGTCGATCAGTATCTGCAGGCCAACGCCGCCCTGGCGGCAGAGGTGGCGCATGCCTGAGCCGGTTGCCGTCGAGCGCGCGCGCGCGCGCGACCGGGGGCTGCCGCTCGGTCTGGCGGCAGCGGTGCTCGCCGCGGGCCTGTTCGCCTGGCTGCTCTTGCGCGCGCAGACGCTGCCCGAGGGCCCGGCGCCCGTCGTCTGGGACAAGACGGCGTGCGCGCACTGCCGCATGCACGTCGGCGAGCCTGGCTTCGCGGCGCAGCTCCAGCTCGAGGACGGCACCGTGCACAACTTCGACGACCCCGGCTGCCTCGCGCGCTGGCTCGACGAGCACCCGAAGGACGCCGCCGCCGATGCCGTCCACGCCATCTTCTTCCACCACAAGACCGACGATCGCTGGCTGACCCGCGCCGAGGTCGGCTTCGTCGACGCGTCGCCGACGCCGATGGGCTTCGGTCTCGCGGCCGTTGATGCGCGCACGCCGGGCGCGGTCGGCTGGCAGCAAGCGATGGCCCGAACGCGCGGCCCCCATGCCGCTGCCGGTGCCCCATGATCGGCTCGTCGGGCGCGCAACGCGCAACCCCTGCCCGCCGCGCCGGCGGGCTGTGGCCCGAGTTGTGGGCCGTGGCGCGCCTCGATCTCGCCGACGTGCGCCGCTCGCGCTGGATGGTGCTGTGCGTCGTGGTGTATGCGCTGCTCGCCGTCGGCTTCGTCTTGATCGGCATGCGCGAGTCGAGCGTGCTCGGCTTCTCCGGCATGGGTCGCATGCTGCTGTCGATGATCCACGCGCTTTTGTTGCTGCTGCCGCTGCTCGGGCTCACCGCGACCGGCCAAGTGATCAACCGCGCGCGCGACGACGGCACGCTCGAGCTGGTGTTCAGCCACCCGGTGCGCCGCGGCGTGTACTTCGCAGCGGTCACGCTGACACGCTACCTGGTGCTGGTGCTGCCGCTCGTCGTCGTCATGGTGGCGATGGCGTTGGTCGGACGCGTCGCCTTCGGCGAGGAGATCCGCTGGCAGTTCCTGTTCCAATCGCTCGGCATCTGCGCCTCGCTGTTGGCCGCCTTCGTCGGTCTCGGCTTGATGGTCTCCACCTTCGTGCGCAGCCAGGCGCGCGCCGTCATCTGGCTCCTCGTGTTGTGGGCGCTCGGCGTCGCGCTGGTCGACTTCGGCCTCATTGGCGTGATGTTGCAGTGGCGCGTCAACGCACAGACCGTGTTTCTGCTCGCAGCGCTGAACCCCGTGCAAGCGGCGCGCATGGCGCTGCTCTCCGGGGCGTCCGCAGAGCTGTCGGCGCTCGGCCCGGTGGGCTTCTATCTCGCCAACCAGGTGGGCGCCGGGGCGCTGTTGGCGCTCGGGCTCGTGTGGCCCGCGCTCGTCGGCCTCGCCTCCTGGGCCATCGCGCTGCGCAGCTTCCGCCGCACCGACATCGTGTGAGGACGGACATTCGACCGGGGTTGGGGAAGTCGTGAGGTCAAGGAGGACGCCGTGAAGCTCTATGTCGACCGCTTCGAGCGCTACCTGGCGCGTCCCATGTATTTGAAGTCGCGCCTGCCCATGGCGCTGCTGGTGATCCCGCTGGTGGCAGCCATCTTCCTGCCGCTGTGGCAGATCTCGATGACGGCGCCGCAGTACCTGAACGGCCTCTCCCTGGACGTCTACGCGTACAAGCTGGTCGGCGGTAACGACGGCCAGCACATCCGCGAGATCAACACGCTCAACCACTACATCGGCATGCGTCCGATCGACGAGGCGGCCGCCGCCGACCTCGACTGGATCCCATTCGCGCTCGGCGCCATGGTGCTGATGACCCTGCGGGTTGCGGCGGCCGGTAGCATCAAGGACCTGATGGACCTGGTCGTCGTCACCGGCTACTTCTCGTTGTTCGCCTTCGGGCGCTTCGTCTATCGCCTCTGGGTCTTCGGCCACACGCTGGCGCCCGACGCCCCCGTGCGCATCAAGGGATTCATGCCGGTGGTGTTCGGCCACAAGACCGTGGCCAATTTCGAGACCTACTCCTACCCGCAGGCGGGTGCCTGGTGCCTGGGCGCCTTCGTGCTCGGCGCGACCGCCATCCTCGCCTGGCACCTGGTGACGGGGCGGCGCCGCACCGTAGACGAGATGGAGGGCCCAAACGCCGCCGTTTGAGCGTTACGGCGTGGGGGCGATCGGTGTGCAGGGCGCGGCGGCACCGCCGGCCGGCGTGACCGTGCATGCCAGCTCGGGCTTGGTGACGCCGCACTGCTGCGACATCTTGGTCGCCATGGCGCGAAGCCGCTCCTCCATCTCGAGTTGCACGGCCTTGTCCTTGGGGGCGCCGGGCCAGGAGGTGCGCACCTTGATCAGCGTGCTCTTGTCGCCCTTCTCGAGGTCGACCGTCAGCGCCGCGCCAACGTCCTTGGCGACGGTCGCGTGCAGGAACTTGGCTGCGATGTCCCAGTGGCGCGCGGCTCCCTCCGCGCGCTTGGCAGACATGCCGAGCTCCTTCACCGCGTGATCAAGGCAGGCGTCATGCGCGAGCGGGATGGGCGTCTGCACGACGACGGTGGTTGCGGGAGCGGGGGTCACCGCGGCGGCCGGCGGCGGCGATGCTGGCGGCGGCTCGCCGAGCGCCGCACCCGCGGTGAACGACAGCAGCGCGAGCGCGGTGCCGAGGCGGCGCACGTCGACCATGTGCCGCTACTCCGCCGCATTCACGACCGGGAAGGCCGTGTCCGGTCCGGGCTCGGCGTCGAGCACACACACCAACATCACCGGGTCGCACTTGACGGGGAAGTCCGGGCTGATGCCCGAGCCATAGCCGAGCTGCGGGTGCGGGTCGGCGTTGCAGAAGCTGTCGTCCGGCGAGTTGACGTCGTCGCTGTCGTTGTCGGGCAGCACGTCCTCGTCGCCGCAGTACACCTGCGGGAACAGCGCGATCACGTCGTACTCGGCGGAGCAGGTGTCCTGCGTGACCGCGTAGTGGCCGCGCACCTGCGTGCCGAGCGAGGCGGCGGTGACGTAGACCTCGACGTTGGTCCACGTCTCCTGCATCGAGGTCGCCGGCTGCTCTGGGATGTCGTCCTCGGGATCGTCCGGGTCGCCAGGATCAGCCGCGACGGTCGGGATGTCTTGCAGCGCCGCCGACAGCTCCGTTGGGCGGCAGATGCCGCCGTCGGGCACGCTCGGCGAGAATTCGCCGAAGGCGTGCGGCGCGTGGCCGTCGGCGGTGTCGGCCAGGCCATAGTCCTTCGCGTGCGCCACTAGCCCGCCGAGGAACGTGGTGCGCACCGACATGAACACCCGGTCGAGGTCGGGCTTGCCCTCATCCGTCGCCGGGTTGTACGCGCCGAAACCGAGCGCGTCGCCCATCAGGTTGGCGCAGTCGCCGCCTCCCTCCCCGGCAGTGAGCTTGTACTTGCCGGAGTACGGCATGGCAGCCGACACCGTACAGTTGACCGGCGGCTGGGTGCAGCCGGCGGCAGCGATGGGGATCAGGGCGAGCGAGAGCGAGGCGATGGTGCGGTTCATGGCGTTTCTCCTCGTTTCACTCAGAAGGACCAGCGCAGGCCGAGGCGCACGGTGCGTGGCGCCTGGAACTCGAGCGGCTGGCCGAAGTTCAGGTTGTTGTCGATCTGGTCGTACGGCGTGCCGTCGGCGTACTGCAAGCTGCCGAGATCGTCGGGCGTGCAGGAGTCGCGCACGCCCTGCTGACAGCTCGTGAGCGGAGCCACGTCGGCCTCGGTGTAGGTCTCGTCGAGCAGCGTGGCCGCCTGGAAGTTGAACAGGTTGAAGACGTCGACGGTGAACTCGAGTGCGTGGCCCTTCATCGGCGTGATGGTGAAGCCCGCGTGCGCGTCGGCGGAGAACACCCAGGGCAGGCGCTCGCCGCTGCCGCGCGGCAGGATGAACACCTCGTCGCCGCCGTAGACGGCGTGGCTGCCGAGGTAGTTGCTGGGCGCGCCCGAGACGGCGCTGGCGCCGCCACCAATGGTGAACTTGGTGTCGTGCGCGGCCTCGAACTCGCGCGCCGCGAAGCCCTTGAGCTGGTGGTTGCGGTCGAACGGCAGGGAGCCATTCCGGTTCACCGTCAGCGACTTGAGGTCGAAGTCCGAGTTGATGTTCGGGTCGAGCTGCTCGGTCTCCGGGCGGAACAGACCGGCGTAATTGCCGCGCAGCATCGAGTAGGTGTAGCTGCCCTGGCCGAGCCAGCCGTCGGACCACTGCTTGTGCAACAGCACGGTGACGGCGTCGTAGTCGCGCACTGCTTTGTCGAAGTCGGAGGCGATGCCGTAGCCCGGGTTGCCGATGAAATAGGTGTTGGCCTCGTCCCGGCTCATGTCCTCGATGGCGACGTTGATCCAGCGACGGGTGTAGGTCGCCGCCACGCGCGCGTCGCGAAACACCTCGAGCTCGCCACCCACCATCACCTCGTCGGAGGACGGCACTTGCAGGTTCGGGTCGACCGCCGTGCGGCCGCCACCCGTGACGATCCACTTCTGGTTCGGCGACTCCGGGCCGTTGAGCGCCACGCGGTTGGCGTCGTCCATGCAGGAGCCGGTCGCCTGCTTGATGTCGGTCGGATCGCAGACGGCGGCAGGACGGCCGGAGAGGAGCTGCGGCTCCGACGAGCCCGCGCGATCGGAGATGTCGAGCGGCACCTGCTCGTAGTAGCGGGCGTAGCTCGCGAACAACTTGCTCTTGCCGGCCTGGAACGGATCGAAGATGACGCCGGCGCGCGGCGAGAGCTGGTTGGGCAGCGCGAGGAACTGCGAGCCGTCGCCGGCGAACAGCCATTGGTTGTCCCAGCGCACGCCGAGGTTGATGGTGACGACGTCAAAGGCGGTCCAGGAGTCCTGCAGGAAGCCGCCGATGAAGAGCTGCGAGCTCTGCCAGCGAAGCCCCTCCTCCATCAGCGTCGCCTGATCGGGCCCGACCATGAAACCAAACTGGCGGTTGTCGGTGAACAACGTGCCGCTCGAGTTGTCACGGAAGCGGCGGCCGCCCGAGTAGGTGCGCAGGTTGTCGTAGGTGCCATAGCCGACCTCGGCGCCGAGCTTGAGCACGTGCAGGCCGAACAGGTCGGTCATGAACGTCGTCACGTGGCGACCCTGCAGGCTGGTGAATTGCTGCTGCGAGAGGAAGTCGGGGCCGCCGGCTTGGTACGTCGTCACCGGGCACAGCTCGGCAGCGTCGAGGCCGGGCACGTCACAGCCTGCGTTCGCCGGCAGCTCTTCGAAGTCGGTGATGCTGTGGAAGCCCGGGTTGCTCCTGCGGAACGACACGCGCGGCACGCCGGCGAGGCCCTCGGTACCACCGACCACCGAGCCGTCCGACGGGAGGCGCCCGCCCTGCTCGTCGTGGTAGCCGAGGCTGGTGTCGAAGCGCAGCTTGCGGTCGAGCAGCGCGGACTGCCACTTGATCTGCGCATCGATGGCGCCCGAGCGGTACTGGTGCGCCAGCGCGTCGTAGCTGCCCTCGAGCGTCAGGTTCTCCGGCTCGCCGAGCGCGGGGTCGATGCCGTAGCGGCCGGCGCCGCCCGACGTCGACGGCGTAGCGAACAGCGTGAACGACACGCGGTTGTCGGCGTTGGCGAGCCAGGTGAGCTTGGCGATCGCCTGCATGGAGGTGCCCTCGGCGAAGTAGTCCTGCTCGGTGCCGCGGATCTCGGTGCCGTCGGCTCGCCACAGCGTGCGCGTCAGCTTGAAGGAGGTCTGCGCCAGGTCGGCGCCCACGTAGAACCACAGGGCGTCGGGCAGGATCGGTCCGCCGAGCTCGAAGCCGACGTCCTGCACGTAGTTGAGCTTCTGCTGCACGCGGATGGCAGAGCCGACGTTCGGCGCCTGCGCGCGGTCGCCCTCGAGGAAGCCCGGCGCGGCGCTGCCGAACACCGAGCCGTGGAATTCATTGCCGCCGGACTTGGTGACGACGTTGAGCAAGCCGCCCATCGAGCGCCCATACTCGGGCATGTAGCCGCCCGTGACCACGCCCAGCTCCTCGACGAACTCGAGGGAGAGCGGCGAGCCGAGGTAGCCGTAGGCCGTGTTGTTCACGCTCACGCCGTCGATGACGTACTGGTTCTCGACCGAGGTGGAGCCGTTGACGCTGGCGCCGTAGGAGTCGTTCTGCACCTGCGGCATCGCCTGCGCGGCCGACTCGAACGAGCGGTTGGCGCCGCCCTTGCCACCGGGCGCCACCAGCGGCACGCGCCGCGTGATGTCGGCGTTGATGGTGCCGCCGGTCTGCGTCGAGCCGACATCGACCACCGGCGCCGTCGCGGACACCTTGACCACCTGGTTGGCGGTGCCGGTGCCGTACATGGCGGAGCCTTCCTTGTAGACCACCGCGTCGAAGCGCAGCGTCACGCCGGCGCGCACCTGGATGTCGCTGATCGGCTCGGCCGAGAATCCCTCGCGCACGAACGAGAGCGTGTAGGTGCCGGGCGGCAGGCCGTCGATGCGGTAACGGCCTTCAGCGTCGCTCACCGACGAGAGCTTGCCGAGCAGTGCCGGCGAGGTGGCGGTGACCGTGACGCCGACGACCGCGTCGCCGGTCTCACCGTCGACGATGTCGCCTTGCAGCGTGCCCTCTGACAGGGCCTGCGCACGCGCGTCGGTCGACGACAGCGTGACGACCGCGAGGCCGGCGAACGCGAGGCCCGAGAGCGGTGCGATGGAGAGCAAGAGCGCGAACGGGAAGGAACGGTGCATGTGACCCACCCTGGTGAAGCGCGGGTGGGCTAGCGCGAATCGGTCGCTTGAGAAAGCCCTGTGTTGCGGGCCCAGTGCTACCGGAGCGCGCGCAGCGCGTCCGTCCAGCCAAGGCGCGCAGCCAGCTCGACCAAGCGCGCGGGGGGCGGCGCCTCCAGCAGCCGCGGCAACTGCGGCACGACGCCACGGTGGCCGAGCCGCCATGCGTGCAGCAGCAGGCCGGCGTCGAGCGTGCCGAGATCCCGGTCACGCGCCTGGTGGCCGTAGCGCGGATCGCCCACGATCGGGTGGCCTGCCGCCTTCCAGTGACGCCGCAACTGGTGCGTGCGGCCGGTGATCAAGCGGCAGCGCACGAGCGAGGCGCGCCGATCGCCGGCGATCCGCTGCCACTCCGTGCGGGCCTCCTCGATGCGCCCGCTGCCGCGCTGATGAGGGCGGCGCGCAGCCAGGGGCACGTCGATGGCACCGCGCTCTTTCACGGCGCCGTGCACCACCGCGAGGTAGTCCTTGGTGACCTCGCCGGCGCGCCAGCCCGGCTCGACGGCGGCGAGCGCCGCGCGCGAGAGCGCGGCCACGACGAGCCCGGAGGTCGGGCGGTCGAGGCGACCGAGGAAGCTCGGCCCCGCGAAGCCCGGCTCGATCTCCCACGCGTCGCGGATGGCGCCGTGCAGCGACTCGTCGTCGCGGACGCCGATGCCGCCGTGCATGGCGAGGCCGGCCGGCTTGTCGAGCACGAGCAGGCCGCCCTCGTCGAACAGGACGTCGACGTCGAGCTGCACGCCGCGCGCTACTGCAGCTCGGCGAGCGGGATCAACTCCGGCGTCTTGACGCGGTAGGTCTTCTCCACGTGCCGTTGCAGCTCGAAGAACGCCTCTTCGAAGCGGCGGTTGTCGGCGGGCAGCCCCTCGAAGTCCGCGTAGAAGTTGCCGGTCCAGCACTCGTCGCCGATGCAGTTACCGTCGACGAAGATGATGATGGCGCGCTGCAGATCGGTGAAGCCGGCCTGCAGGCGGTCGGTGCGCGCGGACTCCTTCATCGACGGCCACAGCGGCAGGCCGATGGCGGTGGTCCCCTGCACGTCCATGCCCTGGCCGTGGAAGAAGTAGAGCACCGGGTAGCCCTGGTCGGCCATCTCGGGGAGGTAGTAGTCGGGCGGCAGCAGCACGCCGTACTGCTGCGTCTTGCCGAGCACCTCGGAGTCGAGGTCCACCAGGAACGAGAAGTCCTGCAGGCGACCGGTCGGCGACTCCATGTCGGCGATGCCGCCGCCATAGGCCTGATCGCGGCCCTGCGCCGGCATGCGCGCCGACATGAACGAGAACAGCGTGAACATGCGATCGACTACGTCGGGACCGACGTGGTTGCCGTCGCCGAGCACATCGTCGCTGCCGGGGCAGAGCGCGGTGTCGCCGTAGCGCAGGTAGCTGATCTTGCCCATCGACTCGCGCGAGTAGTCGGGCGCGTAGTAGATGTAGCCGTCGGTCACGCCCGGCAGCGAGTCGAAGTCGTTGAATACCTTGGCGTCGGGCTGGCGCGCCTTCAGGTCGTGGTAGAGCGCGTTGGTGATCTGCGCCGTGTTGAGGAAGTCGCGGATGCCGGCGTCGAGCCAAACGTCGAGGCGATCGACCTGGCTCTGCGGCATGGCGTTGAAGTACGCGGCCGGCGAGCGATCGAAGGCGCGCTGCAGCGCCGGCGCGATGTCGTAGCCGCCGTTACCCTCGCCGAAGTCGCCGGTGCCGGTGACCCCGTCGAGGCCGAAGTCGTCGTAGCCCTCGCCCTCGTCGTGGCGCAGGTTGGCCTCGGCGCCCTCGGGGTTTCGCAGCGTGTCGAAGTCGTCCCCCGCGGGATCGGGGTTGGCGATCGGGTCGTAGCCCGGCTCGTCCGCGCTCGCGACGCCGTCGGTTCCAAGGTCGCGCCAGCGCTCGCGGTTGTTGATGATGACCGGCTCCGCCCAATCGCGCAGGCCGTTGCCGTTCATATCGAGCGCCACCGCGAACTCCACCGGTATGGTGTGCGACTGCGGGTCGAGCGGATCGTAGTCGCCGGTGCGCGCCGAGGTGCCGTCGCAGAAGGTGATGGCGTTGTAGCTGCCGTCGGGGTTCCACTCGGCGTTGTAGAAGTTCGGGATGACGCGCGGGTTGGCGCACAGGCTGGCGCGCTGCGTGGCCTCGTCCTCGCCGTGCGGCACCACGTGCCAGGCTTCGTCGACGCCGGGCGGGAAGTAGCTCGACGCGGGGTTGAAGTAGAGCAGGTTGCCGTAGGCGGCCAGCAGATCGTGCACGATGTCGATCAGGCCG
Organism: Deltaproteobacteria bacterium; assembly: GCA_016177705.1. Taxonomy (GTDB): domain Bacteria; phylum Myxococcota; class UBA727; order UBA727; family VGSZ01; genus JACOUT01. The sequence continues at coordinate 6,832 of JACOUT010000019.1, read as the reverse complement.
TTTCTCGTGAAGCTGCCGCCGCGCCCCTCGTCGGGCCCGCGATACCAGTGGTTGTAGTCCGACTGGAACATCGAGCACTGGCTGTCTTCGACCGCCACCTGGTAACCGGGGCGCGCGGGTTGCCCGTCGTCCGGCAGGGGCCAGCTGTCGTGGATGCCGCATTGCAGCGCCGGGTTCGACGGGTCGTCGAGGCTCTCGCCGCGCGCCATCGCTGCCTCGAGCACCTCCTTGGAGCAGAAGCCGGCGAGGTGGCTGCGCTCGAGCATGCCGAAGAAGAACTCGGTGTCGGCGAAGGGCGTGCCCATCACTCCCACGACGTCGTAGAGCGAGGGCTCGGAGAAGCCGAGGCGGCTCGCGGTGCCGCCGCCCATCGACACGCCGGCGAGCGCACGCCAGGTGAAGCAGCGCTTGTCGGGGTTGGCGTCGACCACGGCCTGATCACACGCGGGCAGGCCGTGCGACTCGCCGAACACCGGCTCGGCGGGCGGCGGCTCCTCGCAGGAGACGCTGGGAAGGGCGGCGACGACGAGCAAGGGGAGGAAACGGCGCATGCCCCTCCTCTAGTCGACCGATTGCGTCGCTACAATGCGGGATCCTCAGGCCTATTACGCGCTGCGCCGTTCGCGGTATCTGCTGGCGCCGATGAGCCTGCCCTCCAAGTCCGAGCTGAAGAAGAACCTGCGCGTGCTGCAAGAGGCGCTGCGCGAGCGGCCCATGGACCTCGACGCGCGCATGCGCGTCGCGCGCACCTACCGGCTGCTCGGTCGCAAGGACGACGCGGTGGCCCACTACGCAGCGGTGGCGCGCTACCTCTCGCTCGCCGGCCACCCGCTGCAGGCGATCGCGGTGCTGAAGGAGCTCTTGCAGGTCGACCCGAAGCACGACGAGACGCTCTTGTTCCTCGCCAAGCTGTACGCGCGCACGCGCGCGGCCGACGCCACCAACCGTGGGCGCGTCGCCGTGCCCATCCTCGACGCGCGCGACGTCGAGCAAGCGGCTGCCGTGCACACCCTGCACGACGGCATCCCGCTCACCACCACCGGCATCTGGCGCGCCATCGCGCCGGTGCGCGCCGACGACCTCGAGGTGGTGAAGGCCCCCGAGGAGATCGGCGCCGAGGTGGTGGCGGAGGGCACGCGCGACGCGCGCAAGGAACCGCTGTTCCCCGACGACGAGCGCACCGCGGTCGACCACGGCGCGCCCTCGAGCGAGGGCACCGGCGACGCCATCGAGGTCACCGACGCCGATCTCGGTGACGACTTCGCGCCGCTCGCCAAGCTGACGCCGGGTGACCTGGTGCTGCCGCAGGTGCCGCTGTTCTCGTCCCTGTCGCCCGAGGCGTTCGTGCAGCTCAGCCACGCCATGGTGATGCAGAAGGCGCCGGCGGGCGCGGTGGTGTTCTCGCAAGGCGAGCCGGGCGACTCGTGCATCGTCATCAGCCGCGGCCGTGCGCAGGTATCGCGCACGTCGTCGGAGGGCGAGCAGATCGAGCTGATGCAGCTCTCCGAGGGCGACCTCGCCGGCGTGTTCGCGCTCATGTCGGCGCAGACCAGGCAGGCGAGCCTGCGCGCCATCACCGAGCTCGAGTACTTCGAGATCGACCGCGCCGCCGTCGACGAGCTGATGCAGACCTGGCCGAGCGTGCGCGCGGCCTTGCACACCTTCTTTCGCGAGCGGCTCTTGCTCAACGTGCTCGCCTCGCTGCCGTTCTTCCAGAAGCTCGACGCGCGCGAACGCCAAGACATCATGCGCCGCTTCCACGATCGCGACTACCAGCCGGGCGACGAGCTGTTCTTCGAGGGCGCGGAGAACGACGGGCTGTGGGTGATCCTCGAGGGCAAGGTGCACGTCGGCAGCACCGACATCGACGGCAGCGTGCAGAAGCGCCTCGAGCTGGCGGCCGGCGATTACGTCGGTAGCTTGGCGCGCGTTGACGCCGCGCAGGCGGACTTGTCTGCCGTGGCGAAGACCGTGGCGGCGGCCGCGGTGCTGCCGCACAAGGCCTTCTCGGAGCTGCTCGAGCAGCACAAGGACATCGCCGGCGTGCGCGACAAGTTCCGCGCCGCGGGGATCCTGATCGGCGAGCACGTGTTCGCGGGCAACGGCACGCTCGCGGGCCACCTGGTGGGCGTGCGCGGCTGACGCCAAAACGGCGCGCCGCGCGCTAGCTAGGGACACGCCCGCGTGTGGACCCCGCCGCGGAGGAGCGACCATGACCACGATCAGCGCAGCCAAGACCGCCCTGCAGCAGTGGATGAAGGACGAGCGCATCACGGGGAGCCCTGCCTCCCTGACGGTGGCGCAGCTCGGCCAGGCGCAGCAGGCGACCAAGGTGCCGGTGGCGGATCTGATCGCGGCCGCCGAGCAGCTCGTGCTCGAGAGCGCGCGCGTGACGGAACAGGCAGGCGTGGCGTTCGCGCCGACCAAGGAGGCGTCGGTCGGCGCGGCCGCCAACTTCGGCGGGCGCCACAACCCGGCGCTGACGGCGATGACCTTCCGCACGCCGGTGTCCGCGAGCGAGACCTCGATGGCCGCGATCCACCGCGAGGCGATGAAGGCCGTGCTGAACCAGGTGTTGGCGGACGGCAAGATCAGCTTCAGCACCAGCTACAGCGACGAGTACGACAAGCTCCGTGGCGCCGGGCAGGCGCTGTTCGCGATCAGCGACAAGCCGCAGGCGGACCTGGCGTGGGTGAAGGGCGTCATCGAGAAGCTCGATGGTGACCCCGGCCGCACGCACGTGCTGCTCGACGCCATGAGCCGGGCCGCGAATGCGCGCGTGCAGGACCTCGCGCTGCGCCCGCCGGCCACGACACCGGAGGCGGCGGCCATGCGGGCGCTGCTCGAGAGCGTCGCCGCCGACGGCAAGATCTCCTTCAGCACCAGCTATGCAGACGAGCACGACAAGATCAACAGCGCCGGTCAGGCGCTCTTCAAGGCGACCACGACGCCCTACGAGGACCTGCGCTGGATCCGCGCGGTGCTCAAGGAGCTCGAGGGCGTGCCCAAGACCGAGGTCATGCTCAAGGCGTTCGAGCACGCGGCAGAGGCGCGCGCCGCCGACCTGGCGAACCGCCCGCTCACCATGAACCCGACGCGCGAGGCGATCGCGCGTCTGCTGGGCGAGGTGCTCGCCGACGGCAAGATCTCGTTCAGCACCAGCTATTCGGACGAGTACGACAAGCTGAAGAGCACGGGCTCGCAGCTTCTGTCGTCGAGCGCTGAGCCGCATGCCGACCTCAACTGGCTCGCCGCCGTCCTCGGCAAGCTCGACAGCGACCCGGGGCGGACCAGCCAGATGCTCGACGCGTTCCGCCGCACCGCCGACGCGCGAGCTGCGCTCTTGGCCGGCTGACCCGCAGCTACAGATCAGGAGTGCGGCGCTTGTGCCGCGCTGCGCGCCACCGCCTCCGAGGCGAAGGTCCGCTCGGCAGCCTGCACCTCGACCGCCCCCTGCGCGCCGACGGCGATCGCCGCGAGGGCGCTCGGCAGCGCGCCGTTGTGGCGCGGCGAGACGCTGGTGACCACGCCCACGAGCGCGCCGTCGACCCGCACCGGGGCGCCTGGCGTGAGGTGCGCCCGCGCGGCGTCGTCGAGCACCAGGCCGACGAGCTTCCTGCCGACCTTGGCGTAGGAGTCGAGGCGCGCGATCACCTCCTGGCCGATGTAGCAGCCCTTGGCCCAGTGAACGGCGTCGTGCAGCGCCAGCTCGAGCGGGTTGAACGCGTCCGTCAGCTCGCCGGTGTCACCCGGGACACCGGCGGCGACGCGCAGCGCCTCGGCATCGTCGGGCTCGAGGCGCGCGGCGCCCGCCGCGACCAGCGCCTCGACCACGCCGGTGCGCTCGAGGTCGACCAGCAGGTACGACGACACGCGCGTCCCTTTGGCGTCGACGCGATCGAAGCCGCGCACCAGCAGCCGGCCGCCGCGCTCGACGAAGGCCCAGGGCGCGAGCGCGCCGGCGCCCGACACGATCCGCTCGGCAACGTCGGGAGCGCGCGCGCCCGCGACCTCGGCGCAGCTACCGTGCTCGGACCCATCGGCCAGCTCGACCTTCTCGCTGAACAGGAAGCGATCGAGCCAGGCGAGCAGCGTCGGCCCTCTGCCGGCGCTGCCGACCAGCAGCACGCCCGCGTCGCCACGGTCGAGGTGGTGCACCAGGTCGACCACGCGGCCCTTGTCGGTGACGAGCGCGTTCAGCCGCCCCTGCCCCGCCGCGAGATCACCAACGTGGTTGGTCGAGAGCCGGTGCAGGAAGGCGCGCGCGTCGGCGCCGGTGACCGCGAGGCGTGCGCGCTCATCGGCGGACCAGACGGCGGCGCCGTCGGTGAGCTGCGCGAGTGGGTCGGTGGCGGCCATGGGGGCGGTGTAGCGGTTGGTACGCGGGGAAGCCAGGCTTGGGCCGTTCGCTGCCGTCGACGCCACGGCCGCGGCGGTGCCAAGGGCGGTCGCCGGTCCCGCGCACCGACGTGACACACCGCGCGGCGGTGGCGGTGCAGGGCGAGCTACTCGGCTGCAGCGCTCGCCACCTCGAACAGTTCGAGGTCCGGCACGTCGACCAGGTCGTAGAACGGGTCGCACAGGAGCAGCGGTCGCTCGGGGCGCGACTCGTCGCTGAGCAGCGCGTCGATCTCCTCGGGCGCCGTGTCGTCGACCAGCGGCGCCGCAGGCACGTTCGACTCGTCGAACACGTCGATCACCCGGCAGCGACCCTCCTCGGGCGCGCAGTCGAGGTCGCTCGTGCACGATGTCGCGCACAGCTCGGTCATGAGGTCGCGCTGCCAGAACTGCGTGCCCTCGGGGCAGCCGAAGTTCGTGGCGATGCGCTCCTCGTCGGTCGAGCGACCGGGGGTGTCGTCCCGGTGAGCGGACTTCCAGCGCTCGGCCGCGGCGTTATTGGCTGCGAGCTGGGCTTGGTAGGCGGCCTGGGCGGCGGCTTCGACGGATGGCGATGTGCCATCGCAAACGTGATCGCCCGCTCTGGAACTGCGAGCAACGGTAATGGCCACCGCAACACAGCATGCAGTCGCCCCTAGGAACAACGCCATTGACGAGCGCAGCATGAAATCAGCCCCTTATGATATCGAGCGCCGCAAAGACACAGCTATCACATATTAATACTGATGACTTGCCGGCGACCATCTTCCTGTCCATCATGTTTGTTCTACCGCAGAAACTACATACCTGTTCTCCGGTATGATTGGATTGCGCGCCGGCCGTCGGCGGTAGCGCGTCACCGCAAGCAGGGCAAAAGGTGAGCAGCTGAACGCGTCGCACGGAGCCATCGGCCCGATGGAACGCAAGCCCATAGATCCGGCCACCGTCGACGGTGATTGGCGTTCCTTGTTCGGCGGCCCAGCTCGCCAGCGCCCCACAGTGACAATGAATCACGTCGCTCACCTACATATCCAATCAGTACAGTAGACCATCAGGACATTGAGCACCGGGGAATGCACGCCACCTGACACCCCATGGGCACTTGTACTCACAGTTGATCCAAACCTCTGGTCTTCCAGGTAGCGTAGGGATAATCGTGCTGTTTCCAGTGAATCTACACCCGACCGAAGGTGGGCCGCGACCGCCTCCACCGCTGACTAGGCACATGCCATCGCTGTTCTGCGCAGCAGATACGTCGATCGCCGGCGGCGACATTGATCCCGCTGCCATCGCCGCGCCAGCAGGATTGCAGCCCTTCGCAGCGCACACCGCCTTCTCCGGCGGGTTTGTCGGGCTCCAAAGGGCACCCGGCCCGAGCCGCGGCTTGGCGAGGGCATCATGCGGCCGCGGCCCCACAGGCATTGGCACGGCCTCGGGCATCGGACCTTCTGGATAGGCGGGCACCTCGACAGGCACCTCCGCGGGCATCGCTGGGACGAACTGCCGACCATCTGGATCGACATACGCCGACGGCCTTGAGGCGGCGTAGCTGTACGCCAGCGACCCATAGAACTGCTCCGCCGTCATCGCGTGCAACGGCTCGGGCGTGGTGTAGCGGCCCGTCTCCGGCACATACGCCCGCCACCCGTTCAGGGTCACGCCGTTCCCCGTACCCCGCTGTCCCGGTAGCCCCCACGCGTACTCCGGCATCGGGTTCTGCGTGGTGTCGTTCACCTTGTACGGCCCGTTCGAGTCGCCCCACGCGTCCCAGACGTAGCGCACCAGCGACGTCCCCGAGCTGTTGGTCAGCTTGCGCACGCGGCCCATGCGGTCCGTGATCAAGAGCCGCAGCGCTGATCCCGAGGTGTCGGTCGCCACCTGCGCCACCGGCTCGCCGCCCAAGTAGATGTGCTCCCACTTCTTGGTCGTGCCCATCTCGTCGACCATCGGGTCGCGGCCGCCTGCGAAGCGGATGCGCCGCGTGGTCCCGTTCGGGTAGAGCTGCTTCACCAGCCGCATGTCGTGGTCGTACCAGTACGTGTAGGCGCCGACGCCGGTCACCGACTTGCCGGTCAGGTGCCCGAGCGGGCCGTAGCTCAAGCCGACGTCGACCGAGGAGAACGGCGCCCAGTCGAGCGTGGTCGCGCGCCCGGCGGCGTCGTAGCCGAGCATCACCTCGCGCGTCGGCGTGTCGCCCGGCGCGGTCTTCGAGAGCAGGCGCTCGGGGATCGAGGGATCGTAGGCGTACGTGAAGGTCAGCCCGCCCGCCGTCTCCTGGTTACGCCGGAGCCCGGACGAGTACGTCACGCTCTCCGCCGCGCCGTCGTCCACCCACGACTTGAGCACGTCGAAGCTCGTCTCCTCGGTGAAGGTGCGCGAGTGCGGGAAGCTCTGCGAGGTCGCGCTCAACAGCCAGCTCGTGCCCGAGCCGCTCGCGGTCTCGCTCGAGAGGTCG
>JACOUT010000018.1 GCA_016177705.1 Deltaproteobacteria bacterium | reverse complement strand
GGCCTCTTCCGACGCTGGGAGCTGAACGACGTCATCGAGCTCGGCGCGGACTTCCACCTCGAAGACGCCGGCGAGGCCGCCGACGGCACGCAGCTCATCGCCGTGTACCGGCGCGAGCGACGCAGCACCCGCAACGCGACCACCGACAGCAGCAGCACCACCAACCCCAACAAGAAGGAGCAGTGACCAATGACGAACAGCATGTGGCAGCAGACCGAAGAGATGGCGAAGAAGCACGACCAGGGCGGCTCGCTCTGGCTCAAGCTCGCGGGCGATGGCGACAAAGCCGTCGTCGTCTTCTTGGGTGAGCCGCACCCGCGCGAGGTGGCCTTCGTCGACGGCAAGTACGTCGAGGTCGACGAGAAGGCGAAGGCGGCCGGCGCGAAGGCCTCGCTGCGCGTCGCGCTGAACGTCGCCCTCTACGACTCGAAGGAGGTGAAGGTCCTCGAGCAGGGCGTGATGTTCTTCAAGGACCTCGTCCGCGTCCGCGAGAAGTACGGCCTCGAGAAGTGGGCCTTCGAGATCCAGCGCCACGGCGCCGCGAAGGACCCGAAGACCACGTACTCGATCCTCCCGGAGCACCAGCTCTCGGTCGAGCAGCAGAAGGCCTTCCAGGCGCTCCCCCAGCACGACCTCGCGAAGCTCTACTCCGGCGAGGCGGACGGAGGCGGCGCGAAGGGTGGCCAGTCGCTCGACAGCTACGACAAGAAGAGCGACGCGAAGGGCGACGGCACCGTGGCCCCCAACGTCGCGCAGGGGCTCGTCACCGCGCTCAAGGCGCTGCCGCGCGAGGCGACGGACAGGTTCCTCGCGAAGTTCGGCGTCCAGCGCATCAAGGACCTGCCGACGTCGCAGGTGGAGAAGGCGCGCGCGTTCGTCGAGCAGCTCCAGACGGAGAGCGCCGCGCCCGCCGCCGACGAGACCGAGGTCGATCCCTTCGCCTGAGCGAGCCGCGAGGAGCCACCGATGAATGACTACCTCTCCGAGGTCTTCGGGGACGGCGGGCTCTTCGCCTCGCGGTTCCCCGGCTACGAGATGCGCGAGGGCCAGGTGGCGCTCGCCCGCATGGTCGACGAGGCCATGCGCGGCGGGCGTCACGCCCTCGGCGAAGGACCGTGCGGAACCGGCAAGTCGGTCGCGTACGCGGTGCCGGCCGTTCACCACGCGCACCACGAGAAGAAGCGCGTCGTGATCGCGACCGCGAACATCGCGCTTCAGGAGCAGCTCGTCCGCAAGGACCTTCCGATGCTCGCGAGCGTGCTGCCGTGGCCGTTCACCTTCGCGCTGCTCAAGGGCCGCAACAACTACGTCTGCCTCGATCGCATGGCCGAGAGCGAGGCGCGCGGCGAGCTGCGCGGGCTCTACTACGACGACCAGCAGCGGCAGGTCGACGAGGTGCTCGCGTGGGCCGAGGCGACGAAGACGGGCGACGTCTCCGAGCTGCCGTTCATCCCGCACGCCCAGGTCTGGTCGCGGTTCTCGGTGGGCTCCGAGGAGTGCAAGGGCGACGGCTGCCCGTTCCGTGACGACTGCTTCGCCGAGCGCGCGAAGGCGACGGCGCAGGGCGCGGACATCGTCGTCACGAACTACCACATGCTCTTCGCGCACCTCGCCGTGCGCCAGGCGACGGGGCAAGACCTCGTGCTGCCTGCGTTCGATTTGCTCGTGCTCGACGAGGCGCACGAGGCCGCCGAGATCGCCCGCGAGTTCTTCGGGTTCACGCTGTCGGAGCACACCTTCGGGCGGCTCGCCTCGGCGGCGGCCGACCTCGGGAACAAGCCGCTCGCGGGGGAGCTTCGCCAGGAGGCTCAGCGCCTGTTCGCGATGCTCGCGGACTTCGCCCGCTCGCCCCGGTACAAGAAGCGGCTGAAGGCGCCGGGCTTCGCCAACGACGCGGCGCTCCAGCGCTCGCTCGGCAAGCTCGTGGCGCTCGCTAAAGCCCGCGCCGAGGACGAGCTCGCGGACAAGAAGGAGCGCGCCACGGTGCGCAACGTGGCCAAGAACGCGGCCACCGCTGCCGCGCGCCTGTCCGAGGGGCTCGCGCAGTCCAACCCGGGCTGCGTGTACTGGCTCGACGTCGACAACAAGGGCCGCACGAAGCTCCGGTCGAAGCCCATCGACGTGAGCGAGCTGCTGCGCGAGGAGCTGTTCGCTCGCTGCCCGTCGGTGTCGCTCGTGAGCGCGACGCTCACCACCTCGGGCACCTTCGACTTCGTGCGCCGCGAGCTCGGTGTGCCCGAGGGCGCGCTCGAGGTCGTCGCCGAGACGCCGTTCGACTTCGCGTCGCAGGCGCTCCTCGTCGTGCCCGAGCGGCTGCCCGATCCGCGCGACGCCGACTTCATCGACGAGGCCGCGCGGATCTTTCAGCACGTGGTCGACGCCTGCGACGGCCGGACGCTGGGCCTCTTCACGTCGTACCGGAACCTGAACGCGGTCTACGAGCGTCTCGATGGGCGCGAACACCGCGTGCTGCGCCAGGGGGAGCTTCCGCGCGCCGAGCTGACGCGCCTCTTCAAGGAGGACGTCGGCTCGATCCTCCTCGGGACCGAGAGCTTCTGGACCGGCATCGACGTCGCCGGCGAGGCGCTCACCGGGCTCGTCATCGACAAGCTGCCGTTCCCGCCGCCCGACGACCCGGTGATCGACGCCATCTGCGAGCGCGATCCGCGCGCGTTCGACAACTACCTCGTGCCGCTCGCCATCATCGCGCTGCGCCAGGGCGTCGGCCGCCTCATCCGCTGCAAGACGGACGTGGGCGTCGCCGTCATCCTCGACAAGCGCATCGCGGAGAAGGGCTACGGGAAGAAGTTCCTCAAGAGCCTGCCGCCGATGCTCACCACCCGGCGTGTCGAGAACATCGCCCGCTTCCTCGAGGAGGCCACCTATGCGCGCGCGAGTTGACGCTGCGCTGACGCTCGACGCGCGCGAGGTGCCGCCCAAGGTCGTCGAGCGCCTGTGCCGGATGCTGTCGTTCCCGAACCCGGCGTTCCTCGATCGCCTGCGGCTCGGCCTGAACCCCGGCGCAGAGCTCGAGACGGTGTGCTTCGCGGAGCAGCGCGCCGGCGAGCTGCGGCTCCCGCGTGGCGCCATCCATGTCCTCCGTCGCGCGGCCGCGCAGGACGGGCTCATCGTCGCCTGCGACGACGCGCGCGTGCTGCCCGAAGCGACGCTCGACGTGCCTGCGCTCGGTCTCCGCGACTACCAGTCGGCTGCCGTCGAGAAGCTCGCGAAGGTCACGCAGGGCACGGTCGTCATCCCGTGCGGTGGCGGCAAGACGCGCGTGGGCATGGGCGCGATCGCGAGGCTGCGCACGCCGACGCTGATCCTCGTCCACACGCTGGACCTCGCCGAGCAGTGGCTCGGGGAGCTGAAGGACAAGCTCGGCCTAGATGCCGGGCTGATCGGCGATGGCGAGGAGCGCCCGGCGCCCGTGACCGTCGCGGTGATTCAGGCGCTAGGGCGCTGGGAGCCGTCGAAGCTCGACACGTTCCTCGGCGGCTTCGGCTTGCTCATCCTCGACGAGGCCCACCACGTCGCGGCCAGCACCTTCCACTCCGTGGTCGATCGGTGCCCCGCGCGCTACCGCCTCGGGCTCACGGCCACGCCGGAGCGCGAGGACGGGCTGACCGCGCTCCTCGACCTGTTCCTCGGCGCGCCGCTCGTCACCATCACCCACGACGAGCTCGTCGCGGCAGGCGTCCTCACCGTCCCGGAGATCCAAAGCATCGAGACGGACTTTACCTACCTCTACACCGGCGCCGAGGACTACGCGCCGATGCTCGCCGCCGTCGCGAGCGACGAGGCGCGCAACACGCTCATCGTCGACCACGTCGTGGAGGAGGCCCGCGCTGGCCACGTGTGCCTGGTGCTCTCCGGGCGCATCGACCACTGCCATACGCTCGCCGATGCCATCGAGGCGGCGGGCGTCTCGGCGGCGGTGCTCACGGGCGAGGTGAAACGAGCGGTCCGCAAGGAGCTGCTCGATCGCGCCCGCGCCGGCGAGCTGCCGGTCATCGTCGCCACCAGCCTCGCCGATGAAGGCCTCGACCTGCCGCGCCTGTCCCGCGTGTTCCTCGCGTACCCAGGACGCGCTCGAGGCCGCACGGTGCAGCGTCTCGGCCGCCTCATGCGCCCACACGCGGAGAAGACGGATGCCGCGCTGTTCGACTTCGTCGATCGCAAGGTGCCGCTCCTGCGTCGCCATCATCTCGAGCGACGGAAGCTCTACGCCGAGGTGCTGGGCGTGCCTGCGTCGAAGCTCGGAACGCGCAAGGGAGCTGCATGAGCGAGCTCGGTCCGAACGCAGAAGAGATTCGCGCCACCTGGCGCTGGCTCGCCCACGGCGCGCACGGCGTGTCCGAAGTGCGCGTCATCCGCCCCGCTGGCGGCATCATCGGCATCGGCTTCTTCGACGACGAGGACGCCTTCGTCCGCGAGTGCGTGCGTACCAACGCCGCCGGCAACGTCTACGTCGGCATCCAGCCACGCCCGCGCCGCCTCTTCGAAGCCGCGCCGAACGTCGTCCGCCCGCTCAAGACCGGCGCTGGTCGCAAGGACATCGAGGTCATCACCGCGACGGTCATCGACCTCGATCCGGTGCGCCCCAAGGACACCGCCAGCACCGACGCCGAGCTCGCGCTTGCCATGGCCGCCGCGAACGAGGCCATCGCGTGGTGCGAGGCCGAGGGGCTCGTGCGCCCGCGCCTGATGATGAGCGGCAACGGCGCGCAGCTCTGGTTCGCGCTGCCGCCCACCGCGCTCGAGGGCGAGCGTCGCGAGCGGCTCCAAGCCGGGCTCAAGGCCTTCGAGGCCAAGGTGCGCGAGCGCGCGCAAACCGATGCCGTCCACGTCGACTCCATCCATGACGTCGCGCGCATCATCAAGGTGATCGGCACGGTCAGCCACAAGGGAGACGGCCAGGGAGACCGCCCGCACCGCGTGAGTGCCGGGCTCTCCGGCTTCGAGCGCGTCGAGGACGACAAGCTCCTCGCGCGCCTCGACGTCGAGCCCGAGCCTATGTTGCCCTTGGCCACCTCGCGCGTGTCGCTCCCGGTCGTCGGCAACGCGCCCGCGCCGGGCACCGCGAAGGCCAAGCGCACGCCCGAGGGCGAGTACGACTGGGAGCACCCGGTCGAGATGTGCGGTCCCGTGCAGCGCCTCTGGGACCACGGCGCCGAGGACCGCAGCGTAGCCATCTTCGACATGGTTCGCTTCTTCGCGCACCAGGGCCTCGACCTCGACGAGCTCACCGAGCTGGTCCTCGAGTGGGACCGCCGCGGGATGGGCAAGCTCCGTGGCCGCGACGGCGTCGCGTACATCAAGCGCGACTACGGCAAGGTGATCGGCACCGCGCGCGCCGACGGCACCATCGCGCCACCGTGCCACTCGCTGCAGAAGCTCGGCTTCTGCAAGGTGAACGTCGAGCCGACTGCACGATGTGACCTCTACGACGTGGTCTTCGACATCGAGAAGGCCATCGAGGCCGTGGCCGCCGACACGCCCGCCCGCGAGCTCGAGTACCGGCTGAAGCCCATCCTCGATGCCATCGCGCACCGCGATCCGTCCGTGCAGTCGAAGTACCTCGGCGCCGTCGAGAAGCGCTTCGGACTGAAGGCGAAGGACCTGCGCAAGGCCGTGGCCAAGGTGGCCAGCGCGCCCGCGCGCGCCGAGGGTGACGGCGGCGATCCGGAGAGCAGCGACGAGGAAATGGAGGGCGCGATCTTCGAGGACGCGTCCTGCTACTACTGCATGACCGCGCGCGGCGAGTCGAAGGTTATCTCGTCGTTCACCATCGAGCCGACGACGCGCGTGGAGACCGAGGAAGGGGAGCTCATCCTCGGCTACGCGAACACCGACCGGGGCGGGCGGGTCCCGAACCTGCGCTTTCCGCTGGCGTCGTTCCACAGCAAGCGCGACCTCATCCGCCAGCTCCCGTCGGCCGACCTCCAGTGGACCGGCAGCGACAACAACGTCCAGGGACTCCTCCGTGTGCTCGCGCGGAGGGACGTCCCTCGGAGGCCGGGCTCGAACATGCTCGGCGACTACAAGAAAGGCGAGCACCACGTCTGGCTCGGCCCCGCCGGCGCCATCGGGCAGGAGGGCTTCATGGACCCGGCACCCGTCCTGTACGTCCCGAGCGGCGGCTCGCTCGACAAGCGCATCTCCTACGTCGACTGCGACGAAGACACGTTCCTCGAGGTCGCGTCGACCGTCTTCAAGCACCTGCCGTTCGTGAACAAGCCCGAGGTCATCCTGCCCATCCTCGGCTGGTTCTTCGCGACGCCGATGAAGCCACGCTTCATGGAGAAGGTCGGTACGTTCCCGGTCCTTTTCGTCTGGGGCACGCAGGGCTCGGGCAAGTCGAGCGTGTGCATCGACATCATGTGGCCGATGTTCGGTGTCCGCGACGCCGAGCCCTACAGCGCGACCGAGACCGAGTTCGCGCTCTTGAAGCTGCTGTCGTCGACGCGCTCGGTGCCGGTCTTCATCGACGAGTACAAGCCCTACGACATGCAGCGCCAGCGCCTCAACACGCTGCACCGCTACCTGCGACGGCTGTTCCGGGGCGAGGTCGAGGAGCGCGGTCGCCCCGACCTCAAGGTGGTGAGCTACCAGCTCCAGGCGCCGGTCTGCGTCGCGGGCGAGACGCGGCCGACGGAGTCGGCGCTCCTCGAGCGCATCCTCACGTCGAACCCGGACAAGACGACGCTCGCCGAAAGGCCCGGAGCACGCCAGGCGTACCGCGAGCTGCGGTCGGTGGACCTTCTGCTGTTCGCGCCCCGGTACATCCAGTTCTGCCTCGGGCGCGACTTCGCCGCCGACCTCGAGGTGGCGCGCGCCGTGGCCAAGGCGCTGCTCGATGGGCGCAAGGTGCCGGTGCGCGTCGTCGAGAACCTCACCGCCATGCTGCTCGGCATCCACCTCTTCGAGGAGTTCGCCAAGCACTGCGGCTGCGAGCTGGCCGACGACCTCGGCGTGCAGGCGGCCGTCAACGCGGTGCTCGACGACGTGCTCGAGACCGATCACGGCGTGAAGAACGCTCTCGATCACTTCCTCGAGATGCTGGGCGTGATGGCCGTGCAGGGGGACCTCAAGCACAAGGTCCACTACGTCTTCGACGAGGGGCGCCTCGCGCTCCACCTCGAGAGCGCGTACGACGCTTTCCGCGCCCACTGCAAGCGCATCGACTACGACGGCGAGATGGTCGACCTGAAGCAGCTCCGGCGCCTGGTCGCCGAGAGCAAGAAGCAGGGCGGCTTCGTCATCGCCGAGAGCGAGCGTGTCACCTTCGACAGCGGGCGTCGGCGAGCGGTGGTGATCGACTTCGAGAAGACCAGGGTCGTCACCGCCGACGACTTCCCGACGCCCGAGCCAGGGAGCGGCGGCGGGTTCCGCGAGAACTTCAAGGGGCGCTACGGCCACGACGACTCGTAGCCGCCGGGGTCTTGGCGTCCTCGACCTCGCCAGGAGCGCCGAGGCGGCGGCAGTCGCGGAGCAGGGTGGCGGCGTTCTGCAGCCCCTCCTCCTGCTTCTTCGTCGGCTTGGTCTTGGTGCCGTCCTTCTTCGTGGTGGTCGTCGTGGCCACGAAGGCGAGGTCCGCGAGCGAGGCGTCGAGCGTGATGTTCTCGGGCGGCACGCCGAGCCGGATGAGCCCCGTGCCGCGCTGCACGCGGAGGAGCGCCTTCCGCTCCTCCTCGCCGAGCCCGTAGAGGTCGTACTTGCCGAGGTCGGCGCGCAGATCGTTCAGCGCCGGATCCTTGTCGCTGCCGTCGCGCAGCCGCGATTTGTCGAGCCAGCCGTCGTCCTTGCCGTGCTTCCGCGCCGCCGCGAGCAGCAAGAAGCGCAGGAATTTCAGGTCGCTCTTGCGAAAGCCGCCGAAGTCTTGGCCGTTGATCTCGACGATGTGGCGCTCGCCCGGGCGCGTCGCGAGGCGCACGTGGACGTAGTCGAGATCGAGCAGCGGCTCGTCGAGGACGCGCGTGCGGTAGTCGGGCGTCAGCTCCTCGATGGCGCGCGGCAGCCCGATGCGCCCCGCGGCGTCGAGGTCGAGCTCGAAGGGGACGATCTTGTCGGCGGCGGTGAGCGACGTCGGAGGCCGCGTCGCGACCAGCACGACGAGGCCGTCGACGCCGAGATCGGCGCGCAGGCCGCGGCAGAGCTGCTCGAACCCGAGCTTGGGCGCGCGCAGCCACACGACGCCGATGTTCATCCCGCGCCGGTGCGTCATTCCCACGCCGAGGAACGGCTTGGGCACGGGCTTCGGCAGCGGCTGCAGGCGGTGGGTCGCGGCGACCTTGGTGAAGACGTCCTTCGCGCGGCAGCGCAGAGCCTCGACCTCGGCGCGTGGCACCATCATCCACCCCGGCCAGCACGGCGGCTCCTCGGGGCACGCGACCGCCACGAGCCCCTCGGCGGCGCCGAGGTCGTAGTTCACGTTCGGGAAGCAGCCGTGCATGCAGCCGGGCGGCTCGTAGTCGTCGGCGTTGCCGTACTCGAGCACGCGCTCGCGCACGACGAGCGGCTCCGGCTGCCAGCCGGTGCGGAGTACCTCGTCGTAGCTCACGCGCGAGTCGTCACTGCGCCGCAGCTTCGAGAGCAGTAGCTTCCACGGGAGAACGTCGTCCGCTGGCATCGATGCCCCACTCCTTCAGGTAGCGACGGATGACGCGGTCGCGCTCCGTGTCGTTGAGGTTCGAGCTGTTCGGGTTGAAGAGGCTGACGGTCCGGTACTTCGAGCGGCCCTTGCCCTCGAAGATGAACTGCAGGCGCACGCCGTGGATCGCGTCGCTCGCGAGATCGACGCCGTGCTCCCCCAGGAGCCCGCGCACGCCGAGCACGGTGAAGCCCGGCTTCATCTCGACGGTCACGCGCTTCACGTCGCGGCTCGCGGGCTTGGCCACGACCCGCACGATGGACACGTCCTCGATCTTGTCGAAGCCGCGCACGGGGAAGTCGAAGTCGTCGTCGCGGAGCGGATCGAACGAGAACTTCGGGCTCTTGTTCGTGTCCTCGAAGTAGCGCGGGTCGCCAACGAAGACCTGCGCGAACAGGTCGCGCAGCTTCTCGCGCTCGGCCACGCGCGGCGCCTTCACGAGCAGCGTCGAGGTCTCGAACTGAAACACGGCCGCGAGCCGCACGACGGGGCGCTGCCAGTCCGGCTCGACAACGCCTTTGTCGTTGAAGCGATCGAACGGGGCGACCTCGTCCTCGTGGAAGATGAACAGCGCGAACTTCTCGTCGTTGGCGAAGTCTTCGACCTGGCAGCGCGCGCCGAACGCGGTCTCGCGGAAGTGGCTCGCCATCGCTGCCTTCATCGCCGTCTTGGCCTCGGCGGTCGGCTTGAGCGTCACCGGGTAGCGCCCGTGGAACTCGGTGAGGTGCTCCATCATGTCGAGGGCGTGCGCCTGATGGGCCTCGAGGAAGCGCGCCTCGTCTGCGACGAAGAGGCGCACCGACAGATCTTGCGCCGACCACGCGCGGCTGTCCTCGACGAGCTGGGCGTGCCCGTTGGTCCAGACCTGCTGCGCCAGCCGCTCGAGGTACGGGCGCGCGTGCGGTCCGCACAGGTCGTTCACCGGTAGGAGCTTCGTCTCGATGCCGACGCGCTCGGCCTCGGGCAGCGCCTTCCAGCCGCGATAGACCTGCTCTCCCACGGGCCCCTCGCCGTCGAGCGTGAGCTCCACGGCGGCCCACTCGAGCAGCACCTTGAGCGCGTCGGGGGTGAGGTGGCGGAAGAAGGACTTCGGGTTCCATTCGCGGTTGGCCATGCGTTCTCCAGATTGTTTACCGTTGCCAAAACAGGGGACATGGAGAGCGAGCGAAACCGCTCCCCCACACTTTAGAAGAGGCGTCCTTGGGCGCCGTCGACGACGAGCTTCAGCGCCTCCAGGCGGATCTGCATCGCCTGATTCGACACGTTGGTGAAGCCGCCCTTCGCGCTGACCTCGGCGGCGAAGTCGCGCAGCTCGGCGATGCGCTCGCCGGCCTTCTTGCGGGCCGCGAAATTGTCGATGGCGAGCGGCTCGCCCGTCACCAGCTTCACCGCCGCACGGACATCGCTCGCCGGCATCAGCAAGAACGCGGAGAACTTGTCGGCCTGGATCTCGGCCGGGTCGCGCTGCCCGTCGCGGCAGACGATGGCGGGCCCCGCCTTCTCGCCGGGCTCGCGCGAAAACAGCGGGAACGTGACCTTGTCCATCTCGCGCAGCGGGCGGTGGAGCTGCCAGTGCCCAAGCTCGTGACCGAGCGTGAAGGAGTAGCGGCCCTCGTTCCCCTCGAGCGACGAGTCGATGACCACCAGCGCGTCGTCGAGCCACGTCGCGCCGAGCACGTCGGACTTGCCGAGCTTCTTGCGCAGGTCGTTCATCTCGAGCGTCAGGCCGAGGACGCCCTCGGCGATCGCGTCGACGGGGATCGGCGGTCGCGGCGGCTCGCCCTTCCACTTGGCGTACCGGCGCAGCAGCTCTTGAGCGGCGCTCTCGAGCTGCGCGTCGGACAGGAACGGGACCTTGAGCGTCATCAGCGCTTCCCTTTCTTCGGCTCGTTGGGCAGGAGCTTCATGAGGTCTTCGGCCGACAACTTCCGCTCGCCGACCGTGCGCAGAAACTCCGGCATCTTCGAGTCGGCCTTGATGACGCTGAGCGACGCCTCGGACACGCGCCCCGCGAGCGTCATCAGCTCGTCGAAGCTGTCGCCAAGCTCGCGGGCCATCTTGCGGATGACGTCCTCCGCAGGCGGCGCCTTCTCCTCCGAGGTCTCGATGCGCGATAGGTACGTGGGCGAGATGCCGACCCTTGTGGCAAACTCGCGGAGCCCGAGCTTCTGCTCGGTCCTCAGGCGTCGAATGCGTTCTCCAAACCGTTCCTTCACATTTCCTCGCTGAGCGCCCCCCGGGAAGCGGGGCGCGATGTTCTGTTGCCTAAATACTAAACAGCGCCTCCCCGGTCAATGGGGTCGTGCAGGTCGGTGACGATCTCCTGTCCCGTTTCGGCGCGCGGGACCGCGTTTCCCACCTGTGGAAGCGACGATCCCGAAGACGCGGCCCAGCGCGGCCGCAGCCACCACCGTGAGCGCCGAGGAGCGCCGCGCCGATCTCGAGCGTCGGCTCGACGAGGCGGCTGACATCCTCGCCGAGACGCTCCTCGACATGTGGCGCAAGGAGCAGCGCGCGCGGCGCGCGGCCCCGCTTGGAGGTGCGTCGTGACCTCTCGGCTCTCTCCGGCTCTCGCCTTGTCTTCTACCGGGGAAGAAGCCGTCATGCCGACGACGCGCGAGCACGGTGCGCGCGCGAACGACGGAGGCACGATGACCAACAAGACGACCGCCAGAGCCCGCACCGCGATGCGCGAGCTCGACGACGTCCCCACCCAGCTCGCCTCGCTCGAGACGATGACCGTCGGCCAGCTCGCCGAGAGGTGGCGCGAGCTCTACGGCGAGCCGACGCGGACGCGGAACAAGGACTACCTGAAGAAGCGCCTCGCCTGGCGCATCCAGGAGCTGGCAGAGGGCGGGCTCTCGCAGGGCGCGCTCGCGCGCATCCACCAACTCGGCGACCAGATGCCGGAGCGGTGGCGCATGCGTCAGAGCCAGAGCAACGCCGCGAGCGACGGGCCCGCGCCGGCCGAGGCGCTCCAGGTGGTGCAGGCGACCGAGCCGCGCGATCCGCGCGTGCCGCCCGTGGGCACCGTCCTACGCCGCGTCTTCGACGGCAAGGTCCACGAGGTGACGGTCTGCGCGGAGGGCTTCGAGTACGAGGGGCGGCGGTACAAGTCGCTCTCGGCGATCGCCACGGAGATCGCCGGCACGCGCTGGAACGGGTTCCTCTTCTTCGGGCTCAAGAAGCGCGGCGAGTCGGCGCGCGAGGAGTCCGCAGCATGAGCGACTTCTTCCGCACGCAAATGGGCCACCGCTTCTACGAGTCGACGATGCCGTCCATCGCGCGCGAGCTGGCTCGCCTCAACGACAACCTCGAGCGGCTCCTGGCCGTCGTCGAGCGCGAGACCGCAAAGCCCGCCGAGGGCGAGCCCACGCCGGGGCCCTCGAAGGAGGCGCGATGAGCAAGCCGCGCCAGCGAGCGAGCGCGCCGGCGCCGGAGACGAAGCGCTGCGCCATCTACACCCGCAAGTCGACGACGATGGGCCTCGAGCAGGAGTTCAACTCGCTCGACGCCCAGCGCGAGTCGTGTCTCGCGTACATCGAGCGGCAGCAGGGCTGGACGCTCGTCGACGAGCGCTACGATGACGGCGGCTTCACCGGCGCGAACATCGACCGCCCCGCGTTCACGCGCCTCATGGCCGACGTCGAGGCCGGCAAGGTCGACGTCATCGTCGTCTACAAGGTCGACCGCCTCTCGCGCTCGCTGCTCGACTTCGTGAAGGTGATGGAGCGCCTCAGCTCCGCGGGCGCGTCCTTCGTCTCCATCACCCAGAATTTCTCGACGGCCGACGCGATGGGTCGGCTGACGATGAACATGTTGATGTCGTTCGCCGAGTTCGAACGCGAGATGATCAGTGAGCGGACGCGCGACAAGATCGCCGGCGCGCGCCGCAAGGGGAAGTGGACGGGTGGACCCGTGCCCTTCGGCTACACGGCGAAGGACAAGAAGCTCGTCGTGAACGAGGCTGAGGCCCACGTGGTGCGCGAGGCCTTCATGCTCTACCTCGCGCACCGGCAGATGGCCGTCGTCGCCCGCGAGCTGAACAAGCGCGGGCTCCTGCCTCGCTCCTCGAAGCGCGGGCGCAAGGGCGGACCGCTCTGGAGCAAGGACGGCATCGCGCGCGTGCTGCGGAGCCCGCTCTACGCAGGGCGAATGATGTACGGCGACGAGCTGTACGACGGCGAGCACCCTCGGCTGATCGACGACGTCACCTACCGCCAGGCGCAGCGGCTCCTCGGCGAGGCGGGCCGCGAGCTGCGCGTCACCGGCACGAACCCCGAGTACGTGCTGCGCGGGCTCCTGCGCTGCGGGGGCTGCGGCGAGGCGATGTGCCCAGGCTCGACGACGAAGAAGAGCGGAAAGGCCTACCGATTCTATAGATGTTCGACCCGCGACAAGTACGGCACGGACAGGTGCTCCGCGAGGCCGCTGCCCGCCGGCGCCCTCGAGGAATTCGTCGTCACGCGCCTCACGGAGGCGACCGCCGACGGCACGCTCGCCGAGCGCGTCCAAACGAAGCTGGCCGCGCGCGTGGCGAAGGAGCGCTCGACCTTCGTCGAGGTCCGCAAGGCGTTGTCGGCGCAGCTCGCCGACGCCTCGGCCGCCACCTCGAGGCTGACCGACGAGGTCGTGCGACTCGACGGCCGCGCGCGCGAGCTCGTCGAGGTGAAGCTGCGCGACGAGGCTGCCCGGCTCGACGACGCCGAACGCAGGCTTCGCGCGCTCGAGGACGACACCGTGAACCTCGAGCTGGTGGAGAGCATGCGGGAGTGGTTCGTCGGCGCGCTCCGCAACTTCGGCAAGGTGTGGGGCGACATGACGCCCGAGAACCAGGGGCGCCTGCTGCGGGCGCTGGTCGCCGGGGTCAGCGTCGACGAGAAGACCGGGATGTGCCGCGTCGAGCTGGTGAACTTCGACGCCGTCGCGGGCGAGAAGGAGGCCGCATGAGAGGCGCCGAGAGCAGCGCGGCGGGCGCGAGGAAGAACACGGACGCCGAGGGCGACAGCTTCCGCGTCATCGAGAGGCCGCTCTTCCGCCGCAAGAGCCGGAGCGTCACGCTCGCCGAGACGCCGCCGCCCGCGAAGTCCGAGCCCGTGCGCCGGCCCGCGAAGGTCGCCCAGCAGCTCGCCCTCGCGCACCACCTGCAGGCGGCCATCGACCGGGGCGCCGTCGCCGACCGGGCCGACGTGGCGCGGAAGCTGGGGCTGACGCGGGCGCGGGTGACGCAGCTCCTCGACCTCTTGCTCCTGGCGCCTGACCTCCAAGACGCCGTGCTCGCCCTCGATGCCGTGGAGGGCGCCGAGCCGCTGGCCGAGCGCACCCTCCGGGCGGTGGCCCACGCGGGGACGTGGGCCGCGCAGCGGGCGGCGTGGCGGCGTATTGTTGGGTCTGAACGACTTTGACCGACTCATACCGAAACTTGTCCATCTACCTGGATCCTGATAGCTTTTCGCCGCATGCGAGCCGTGGCCCCGATGACGAGCGCTGAGCCCTGGGTGTCTGTCGACGCCGTGGCGGCTCACATCGGCGTCGCCAAGGACTCGGTGTACCGCTGGATCGACGCGAAGGGACTGCCTGCCCATCGGGTCGGGAAGCTCTGGAAGTTCAAGCTCTCGGAGGTTGACGACTGGGTCCGCGCCGGTGGAGCAAACCAAGCGCGTACGCGGGCCAAGCCGGTGCGGCGAACGACGACAAGGAAGACGAAATGACCGCCACGACCACCCGCACCTCCACGCGCACAACGCCGATGCTGTTCTCGCGGCAGCGCCAGCTCTTGCAGCTCCTCGATGCCCTCGGCGGCACGTCGGGCATGCTCGACTTCCAGAAGCTACTGTTCCTGTACTGCCAGGAGTCGTCGACGGGGGAGGCTCCCTACGACTTCGTCCCGTACAAGTTCGGCGCGTTTTCATTCACGTCCTACGCGGATCGGCGGAAGCTCATCGAGCGTGGGCTCCTCGAGGACGAGGACGGCTGGCAGATCACCGCGGAGGGGCGGAAGATCATCGGGCGCACGATGGACATGCAGCTCGCGGCCTTCGCGAAGCAGCACCGTGGTCTGCACGGGGACGCGCTTGTCGCCGACACATACCGGCGCTTTCCGTTTTTCGCGACCCGCAGCGAGATCGCCGAGCGCGTCCTCAAGGGCGACGACGTCGCGCTCGCGCGCATCAAGGCGGTCCGCACCAAGGCGACCGGCTCTGCGCTGAGCACCATCGGCTACGAGGGCCACACGCTCGAGAGCTACCTGACCATCCTGCTGAAAAGCGGCGTCACGCTCCTCTGCGACGTGCGCCGCAACCCCATCAGCCGGAAGTACGGCTTCTCGAAGAACACGCTCGCGCGCGGGTGCGAGGGCGTCGGCATCCGCTACGAGCACCTGCCCGAGCTCGGCATCGCGTCAGAGCAGCGGCAGTCACTCGACACGCAGGCCGACTACGATGCGCTGTTCGCCGACTACGAGCGTACGTGGCTCCCGAAGCAGGGCTCGGCGTTGAAGAAGATCCAGGGCTGGATCGAAGCGGGCGAGCGCGTGACGCTCACCTGCTACGAGCACCAGCCGAACCAGTGCCACCGCCATTGCGTCGCCGAGGCGCTCGCGGGCAAGGCCAGCAAGGATCTCACGGCTAAGCACTTGTGAGAATGTCGGGGGCACGATGGAGAAGCAGCGCGTTCTCATCACGGTCAAGACGTACCCCACGCTCTCTCGGAAGTACGGCGAGACGGTGTGTACCGCCGGCGTCCGCGAGGACGGGAGCTGGGTGCGCATCTATCCGGTGCCGTTCCGGCGTCTCGATGAGAAGCAGCAGTACAGCAAGTACGACTGGGTCGAGTGCCGCCTCCAACGCAACACCGTGGACGTCCGCCCGGAGACTTTTCGCCCCGTGGATCAGCGCGAGCTCGTGCCCGTCGGCGAGATGAGCACGGACCACAACTGGCGTGAGCGTCGCGAGGTCCTGCTGAAGAAGGCCCGCGTCTACGACAACCTCGAGGAGCTGATCGCGGGCGCGAAGGCGAACCAGATCTCGCTCGCCGTATTCAAGCCCGCCCGCATCTTGGCGTTCGTCGTCGAAGAGGACGAACGCGAGTGGGACATTAACAAGGTCAAGGAGATGCGCGAGGCCTCGCGACAGCATGAGCTGTTCGAGGACAACACCTGGCGAGAGACCTTCAGGGTGATCCCGAAGCTGCCCTACAAGTTCTCGTACAGGTTCGAGGACGCCGCCGGGAAGAAGAGCGAGCAGCAGATCCTCGACTGGGAGATCGGTGCGCTCTACTGGAACTGCCTGCGCTCGGTGGACGGCGACGAGTCGAAGGCGATCGCGAAGGTCCGGCAGAAGTACATGGACGAGTTCCTGAAGAAGGATCTGCATCTCTTCCTCGGCACCACCCAGCAGTGGCACCAGGTGGCCGTGAACCCGTGGGTCATCATCGGCGTCCTGCCGATCCCGGCCGAGAAGCAGCTCGGGCTGTTCTGAGCCTCGCCGAGATGCCCGGGCGCAACCCCACCGGGGAAGGACCGCGCCCGGAAGGCGCAGGAACCCTCTTGAAAACTTCGCCAATGGCGTTGTCCTAACGAAAGCCTTGCCGTATCATGGCGCCCGCCAGATGCCTGCGCGAGGACGAGCCATGCCCGAAGACATCCTCACGATCCGTGAGGTCGCGGATTACCTGAAGGTCACCGAGCGAACGCTCTACCGCTTGGTGCAGGACGGGAAGCTCCCCGCGTTCAAGGTCGGCAATTCCTGGCGGTTCCGGCGCGAGGATCTGGAGCGGTGGATCTCCGAGCAGTCGCGCGGAACAGACACGAACCGCGAGGATGACTGACTTGACTGCGACATCTGCTGAACGGAGCCGAACGATGCTGGGACTGACACTACGCGAAGAATTCCAGGGCCGCCGCCTGAAGGGCACGGCCATCGAGCTCGCAAACGAGAACAACACCGGCGCGACGCAGATTGGCGCCGCCGAGTTCCTCGGCATCACGTACCCGACCGCCGACGTGGTCTCCGCGATGGAGGCGATCGGCCCGGGGCACGGGCAACCCGTCGTTCTTATCGGCGAGCGCGGCCAAGGTAAGTCGCACTTGCTCGCTGCCCTCTACCACGGCTTCAACAGCCCCGAGGTCACAACGGAGTGGCTGAAGGCCTGGGGCATTCGCCTCGGCCAGCCGAAGCTCGCCGAGATCAAGCTGCGCCCGAAGACGCTCGTCGTCAGCGAGAGCTTGCACCGCCAGAACTACAAGTTCCTGTGGGACCTGCTCTTCGAGCGTCACCCGCACGGCGCGTACATCAAGGGCAAGTGGGAGGCGCAGGGCGACAAGCGGACCGACATCCCCGGCGACAAGCTCATCGTCGAGCTGTTCAAGCACACGCCGACCGCGCTCGTCCTCGACGAATTCCAGACCTGGTACGACGGCCTCACGAACACGAAGCAGTACCCGTGGAAGACGTGGGCGTTCAACTTCATCCAGCTCCTCTCAGAGATCGCCAAGGAGCACCCCGAGCTGCTCGTGCTCGTCGTCTCGGTCCGCAACGGCGAGACCGAGGCGTACCAGCAGGTTCACCGCGTGAACCCGCGCCAGATCGACTTCAAGGGACCGAACGCGCGCCGCGACCGCCTTCGCCTCCTCCTGCACCGCCTGTTCGATAACCGGATGAATGTGCAGCCGGCGCAGATCGAGTCGGCCATCGAGAAGCACGTCTCGGAGCACCTGCGCCTCGCCGACGTCGCGCCCGCCGAGCACCAGCGCGTCCGCTCCGACTTCGTCGAGGCTTGGCCGTTCGCGCCGCACCTGATGACGTTGCTCGAGGACCAAGTGCTCGTCGCGACGCAGGCGCAGGAGACCCGTGACCTGATCCGCATCCTCGCCGACGTGTTCAAGTCGCGGAACGCCAGCTCGCCCATCATCACGGCAGCCGACTTCCGCCTCGACGACGAAAAGAGCGGCATCGCTGCGCTGCTCGACTCCGTGTCGAACCAGCACCACGCGAACCTGCGCGAGAAGGCGCAACGCAACTTGAGCGCCGTGCTCGACGCGATGAAGGACCCTGCGCAGACCGTTCCGCACCTTGCGGACATCGTCGGCGCGCTATGGCTCCGCTCGCTGGCGATCAAGAACGCCGGCGCCGAGCCCGCCGAGCTGCACGTCGACATCACGCGGGCCAAGGCGGTCGACGACAACTTCTTCTCGGCCGAGCTGTCAACCATCGTCGAGAACAGTTTCAACATCCACCAGGAGGGCTCGCGCCTCGTCTTCCGCGAGGAGGAGAATCCGCAGGCGAAGCTCATCGCCAACGCGCGCAACGACAAGCTGTTCGGGGACACGCCGGACAAGCTCAACGACCGTCTGCAGCTCGCGCGCGAGGTGCGTTACGTCCTCGGTGGCGCCGAGAGCGTCGCCAAGGCCTTCCGCGTCGTGGTGCTCGGCGCGAATTGGACTGCCGATCCGTGGGCAGGTGTCGACGAGGCCGACCTTCCCGCGCAGTGGGACGACCGCATCCCGCTGCTCGTCGTGCCGGAGCCACCGGACAAGGTCGATGCGCGCCTCGGCACCTGGCTCAAGGAGCGCTTGCAGACGCGCCGCAACGCCGTGCGCTTCCTGCTGCCGCGCGACGGCAGCGAGAACCTGTTCTACGACCGCGACCTCCTCGTGCTCGCGCGCGCGGTGCTGCTCGCCGAGAAGTGGAAGGCGCAGAACCCCGAGTTCAAGAAGCTGCACCAAAAGTACGAGCGCGAGCTGCGCGACATCCTCAAGCGCCGCTTCGATCGCTTCGCCATCCTCGCAACCTGGAAATTCCAGACCCCGTCGCAATGCACTTTCCATGTCGAGGGCCACAAGGAAGAAGGCGCGAAGATCCCCGAGAAGGTCGACGAGCTCGTCGGGAAGAACCTGTTCGTCTCGGAGGATTTCGACGCGCTCGTCCTCGCGGCCGCCCAGCAGAACGAGTCGATCGGCAAGCTGCTGCGCGAGCTGCAGGAGCCGCGCCCGGGTGGCGAGGACTGCATCCCGTGGCTCGGTGAGATCGCGATGAAGGAGAAGCTCGTCAGGATCTGCGCCCGCGGGGAGGTCGCCATCAACCTGCGCGGCATGGAGTACCTGCAGGTGCGCGCGGGCGAGAACGAGGAGACCGCGTGGAAGCGCATGCGCGGCAAGCTCGGGACGGGCAAGCACCTCGACGAGACCTACGTGCTCCTCCCGCAGGCCGTGCCGCACGCGGAGGGTGTGGTGCCGCCGCAGCCGCCCGTGGTCTCGCCGATCAACGGTGGCACCGGTCAGCTCCCGCTGAACCCTCAGCCGCCCGTCACGGGCGGTGAAGCTAGCGGTGACAGCGCGCAGCCCCCGATCTCGACGCCGCCCGGAGGCAGCATCTTCGGCAACGGCCCGACGTCCACGTTGAAGCAGTTGAGCACCGCAGGCGCGACCTCCGCGCTCAACCTGCTCGGCAAGGTCGAGAGCTGGGGGATCACGACGGGCACGCAGGTCCAGGACGTCCAGCTCAAGGTCGCGAACCTCACGGGCGCGCAGCTCAACGAGCTGCTCAAGAAGCTACCCGACGGCATCACCTACGAGCTGACGCTGAACAAGGAGGAGAAGTGATGCCGTTGCCGCTCACCTTGCTGCGGCAGCTTCAGGCAGCCTCTCCCGACAGCGCCTGGGCGAGCCTGTTCGAGCACGCGTGGAACACGTGTTCGGTGCCGCTCGCGCAGGACAAAGCCCCGTCGGAGGTGACCAAGCGTGACGCCGAACTCGGGGCGGCCGATCTCTTCGTCGCGACGGCGGGCTGGGACCTCTGGAAGTCGTACGAGGCGGTGGTCCCGCGCACCGCCAATGTGCTGGCGTCGTGGTGGGCCGAGCGTGGCGCTGGTCGCGCCGTCCTCATCCTCGACGCGCTCTCGCTGCGTGAAGTGCCGTGGCTGCTGAAGGGTGCCAAGGAGCGCGGCTACGCCGTTCACCAAGCACGCGCGACTGGCGCCGAGCTTCCGGCCGATACGACGCCGTTCGCGGAGGCGCTCGGCTTCGCAAGCAGGAGCTCGCTCCAGAACAACCTCGGCGCCGGCAAGGGCCGCCTCACCGGTGCGACGACCGACTCGACCAACCTCCCGTGGGAAGACTGCGCGGCCCAGATCAACGCCACGCACGATTGGCTGCTCTGGCACGACTGGCTCGACGAGCGCGTCCACGAGCTGCGTTCGCCGGGGCATGGCCTCGCGGCGCTGGCGAAGGAAGCCGCCGAGCAGCTCTCGAGTGACGCCTTCTGGACCCTGGTCCACACGCTCACGACGGGACGGCGCCTCGTCATCACCGCCGACCATGGCTACGCGGCGAGCGGACACTTCCCCGACACCGCCGATCCCGCGCAGGCGGCGTACCTGAAGGACCGCTTTGCCAGTGGCCGCTGGGCGAAGGTCGCCGACCTCGAGCAGCCCGCCCCTGGCGCGTGGGTGCCGCCGCTCGATCTGCCGCTGAAGACCGCCCACGCCGACGCGACGTTCGCGCTCGGTCGTCGCAAGTGGAAGAGCCAGGGCGGCTATCCAACTCTCACGCACGGTGGCCTCTCGCTCCTCGAAGTAGCGGTACCGTTCATCGAGCTTTCCCGCACGGGTGGAGCATAGACATGGCCAAAGCAGCAAGTAGTGGAACGAAGGCCGCCCGCGTGGCGAAAGCGGTCGCCGACGCCGTCGGCGCGGGCAAGGCGGTGCAGGTCGAGACGGTCGACTTCAGCGACCCCAATCGACCGAAGACCTGCCTCGAGGTCGACTTCCCCATCCTCCCCGTGAACCAGGTCGCGGCCATCGAGGGCAACGCGGGCAAACCCATCTACCAGATGTCGAAGTGGTGGGCGCGACGCCGCTCTAGCGTCTTCCGCTCGCTGCTGCTGTCCGCGTCGATGAAGGCGCCCGAGGACACGTCGCAAGCGGCGAAGGCCGTGTGGGACGTCTACTACGCCAACCATCAGAAGAAGCGCTCGTTCGCCAACCTCAAGGTCGCCGACATCTTCATGGGCGGCGGCACCACCGTCGTCGAGGGCAGCCGCCTCGGCATGCAGATGTTTGGCAACGATCTGAACCCCGTCGCGTGGTTCGTCGTGAAGACCGAGCTGGCCGACGTGAAGAAAGCCGAGGTCGAAGCGCTCCTCGCCGACATCGAGGCCGAGGTGAAGCCGCAAATCATGCCGTTCTACGCGTGCAACGGTCCGCACGGCGAGCGCGGGACCTGGACGCGCATCGCGGACAACAAGGTCATGGGCGCCGACTTCGACCCGCTGGCACTCAAGCCGGAGGAGCGGAAGGCGTACAAGTACGACGGCCCCGAGATCATCTACGTGTTCTGGTCAAAACACGGGCCGTGTCAGGTGACCGGTTGCAGCCATCGCACGCCGGTCATGTCCTCACCAGTCCTCGCGGTGAAGGAGCTCTCGATCAAGGCGTGGCCGCACAAATGTCCGAAGTGCAAGACGTCGTTCGACATCGAAGAGTCGGAGGTCCGCATGGCTCCCGACGTGACGCTCGTCGTTGCCGACGGCGAGACGCCCTTTGCACCGATCAATGCGAAGACTGGCGCGGTCATCTGCCCGTCTTGCGGCGAGAAGGAGCTGGTCAACGTCGGTCGACAGAAAGGCACGAAAAAGAAGGTCTCGCTCTCGCTTCTCGTGCATCCCCAATGGCTGCAGGGAGAGAAGTCGAAGGACAAGAAGGGCCAGCCCTACGGCGGCAGCGTCACCGACGACGCCGACTCGTCAGCGCGCTGGTACGAAGCGCGCGCGAAGACGCTTCGACTCCTCGAGGTTCGAGGCACGCTGCCCGAGGAAGTCACGTGTCCCGACACTGGCGTCACGGTCAGCACGTCGACGGGAACCATCCCGAAGAGGTCGAGTTACGCATGCGGCGCGTGCGGCACGGTGCAGGACATCCTCACGACCGTGAAAGCGTCGGGCAAGAGCGGCCCGGTCGCGCCCTACGCCATCCAGGCTTACAGCCCCAAGCGAGATCGCGACGGCGTCGCATACGGCGGTCGGTACTTCCTTCCTGCGTCCGACCACAGGGCCATCGCGGCAGCCGACCGAGAGTGGGCCGCGCGGAAGGATGCGGACCTCGCCAACTACTGGCCGCGAAGCGAAGTGCCGTATGGGTTTATGACTCATCACAACAACGGCGGCATTCCGAACCACGGGTTCACGCACTGGTGGACCATGTTCAACCCGCGCCAGTTGCTCGTGAACACGCTGCTGCTCAAGGCGATCAACGAGGTTGGGGGCGACAAGTATGGCTGGGAGACGCGCGAGTACGTTCTCGCCGCGTTCCAGCAGTACGTGCGCAATCAGAACATGTTCACGCTCTGGAACACGCAGGCCGACAAGCTCGAGCCGATGTTTGCGAACAACAATTACCATCCCAAGTCCACGGTCGTGGAGAATTGCGTGTTTCCGACACTCGGACGCGGGAATTGGGCTTCATGCGCTGAGTCGTTGTTGGAAACCATCAACTGGCGGGAGTCGCCATGGGAGCTGGTCAGCAATGAGCGGCTCGCAACCGAGGTCCCAGCTATTGCCAAGGAGATCTCCGGCAAAAGTGAGAAGGCATTGCCGGGTGACCCCCCCATGCCGGGAGTCCAGTTGGTGTGCGGATCTGCGACCGACTTGGAGAGCGTGACAACTTCGTCGTTCGATCTGGTCATCACCGATCCGCCGTTCGGAGGGCTGCTCCACTACGCCGAGCTCGCCGACTTCTTCTATGTCTGGCTGCGTCTTGTCCTGAAAGGCTACTACCCCGACAAATTCACGGGCGAGTATACCCCGAAGACTCTCGAGGCGGTCTCCAACCGCGCGCGCCACCCTGATGATCCCGACGCCTACTATCAGCGTCTCCTCACGGCGAGCTGGAAGGAAGCACACCGCATCCTCAAACCGGGCGGCACGCTCGCGTTCACGTTCCATCATAGTGAGGACGCTCCGTGGGTCTCGGTGCTGGAAAGCCTCTTTGAGGCCGGCTTCTACCTTGAGGCAACATGGCCGATTCGTAGCGACGAAACGAAAGGCGAAGGGTCGAAGCCGGGAACGTTCGGGTCCCAGAAGATCGAGTACGACATCCTGCACGTCTGTCGGAAGCGCACCGAAGATCCGACTCAGGTGAGCTGGGCGAAGATGCGCAGGCAGGTCCTACAAGATGTCCGCGGACTCAAGCACATGCTTGAGCATCATCAGAAGGCGGGTCTTCCTGAAGCCGACCTCCAGGTCATCCGTCGCGGCAAGGCGCTCGAGTACTACTCCCGGCACTATGGCAAGGTGCTCGTCGACGATGGGCGCTCGATGACAGTGCTCGAGGCGCTCGTCGGCATCAACCAGCTCCTCGACGAAGAGACGGGTGGCATCAAGGACCCGCCGCCGGTCAATGCCGAGCCGTTCACACGTCAGTTCCTGCGACTCTTCGACGGAGTGAAGGAGCTGCCGCGGGATCAGATGCAGAAGTTCCTGCGCGGCACCGGCATCGCGCCGTCGGACTTCGAGGCGCGCGGCTGGTGCTCGGAAGATAAGAAGACCTACCACCTCACGCCGCCGCTCGACGTCGCCCGTGACTGGCAGGGCAAACACCGGCGCGGCATGACGAGCGACTACGACCAGGCTGCGTTCCTCATCGGCGCCTGCTTCGAGAACAGCGGCATCAACGCGACGGACACGCTGTCGAACGATAACTTCAAGCCGCACCCGGCGCTCAGCGCGCTCCTCGAATGGTTCGCCGTGCGCGGCGCGACCTCCGAGATCCGCAACGCCTCGTCGCGCGCGCAAACCATCCTGCGCTCGTGGCGCGCCAAGCATGAGTCGCCGAAGCAGCAGCAGATGGCGCTCTTCTTCGAAGACCAGGGTGCGGCATGAGGGTCGAGAGATCAGAGCGATGGATGCGTCGCGGCTTCTCTCTTCTCTGGGAGCCGCGTGTGTTGACCGAGGTCATCGCGCCGACCGCCGTGGTGTCGATGCGCGACTTCTTCGCGTTGCGCAAGGCGTGGCCCGATGACCTGCCGGGCTCCGAAGGCGACGCGCTCGTCGTCGCCGGCCTCGACGGCTGCCTCGACTCGCTTACCGAGCAAGACGCGGCATCCTGGCTGGAGACCGACCTGAAGTCAGCGGTGCTCAGCTTCCAGGAACACTACGAGGGCGGTGCCGCGCTCATCCTCTGGCTCGCTTCGGGCCGCACGCGCATCGGGATGGACCTCGCCGACGAGGAGTACTTCTGGAAGGTCGGCACTGGTCGTGACGGTGCGCGGCTCGCACTTGGCCGTTGCCTGTGGGGCGGCGCGGAAGCTGACGTGGCTCGCATCCTCGTGTCCGAGGAGAAGGACCCCGACTTCGACGGCGACGCCTACGTGGGCCTGCACCACCCGAGGATTTCGTAATGAGCAGCCCCGTTGCGTTCACCCCCGGACAGCGCGTCAGCCACGCCGAGCATGGCGAGGGCGTCGTCGTCGACTCCGAGCGCAACGGCTACGTACGTGCGTTCTTCGCGGGCGGCGAGCGCCTCGTCGCGGTCACCGCTCTGCAGCCGTTCCTCTCGCGCACCGACCGCGTCATCAGCTCGGTCGCGGGTGGCGACGATCGGCGGCGCGAGGCGTGGCTCGAGTACGAGGCGCACGCGCTGCCCCTCATGGAGAGCGCGGCCGCGCTCACGGCGGCGCCGATCGACCTTCTACCGCACCAGGTGGTGCTGACCCATCGCATCGCGACAGCCTCGCCCCGCCGCTACCTCGTCGCCGACGAGGTCGGCCTCGGCAAGACCATCGAGGCCGCGTTGCTTCTTCGCGAGCTGGCGAGCCGTGGCGAGCTGAACCGAGCGCTGATGGTCGTTCCTGCGGGCCTCGTGAACAACTGGCACCGCGAGATGAACGAGGTCTTCCGCCTCGACTTCGAGGTGTTCGGCAGCGAGGGGGACGTCACCGACCGCAAGTCCAACGCCTTTGCGAAGCACGACAGGCTCATCGCCAGCATCGATACGCTCAAGCGCCCGGCCCGCATCAAGCGCCTGCTCGAAGCGCCGCAGTGGGACCTCGTCGTGTTCGACGAGGCGCACCACCTCACGGCCTTCCGCAACGGCAAGAAGGTCACGAAGACCGAGAACTACAAGCTCGCCGAGGCGCTGAAGGGCCACGCACGCGATCTCGTGCTCCTCTCGGCCACGCCGCACCAGGGCGATCACTTCCGCTTCTGGATGCTCGTGCAGCTCCTGAACCCGACGCTGTTCAAGAGCCCCGAGGACATGGTCGACAACCGGCACCGCCTGAACTCGGTGGTGTTCCGGCGCACCAAGGCCGACGCTTGTCGACCCGACGGTTCGCCGCTCTTCGCCCGGCGCTGGGTCCACACCGAGTCGTTCACGATGGAAGAGGAGGAGCGCACGTTCTACGCGGCGCTCAAGGAGTACCTCGAGGACGGCTTCGCGCTCGCCCAGCGACAGGGCAACCAGGGCCGCGCGCTCGGCTTCGTGATGACGATCTTCCAGAAGATCGCCGCGTCGAGCTTCGCCGCCGTTCGCCGCACGCTTCGCCGCCGCATCCTCATGCTCACGCTCCACGAGGCCATCCTCAAGGACCAGGAGCTGGACATCGACGCCCGCGAGCAGCTCCTCGCCGAAGCTCGCGAGCTGATCCACGACGAGTTCGAGGTCGCGCGCGACTCGGTGGGGCGCGGCCAAGTCGACGCCATCCTCGCCGACCTTCGCGTGAAGCTCCTCAAGAAGCTCAACGAGGAGGAGCTGGAGCTGGCATCCGACTCGACAGCGGGTGAGTACGCCGCAACGGGCGGTGAGGACATGGCCGTGATGGCGGTGAGCCTTGCGTTGCCCGAGGAGCGCCTGCGCATCCGCGAGCTGCTCCGCGTGTTCCCCGAGCGCCGCGAGACGAAGGTCGAGAAGCTCCTGCGTGGCCTCGGCGCCCTGTGGGAGCAGGACCGGACCGAGAAGGTCGTCATCTTCGCGACGTACCTCGGCACCGTCGACCTGCTCGGTCGCGAGATCGAGAAGGCGTACCCGGGCCAGGGCGTCGTCGTCCTGCGCGGTGGCGACCACGGAGCGAAGCTCGCCGCCGAGCGGAGGTTCAAGAAGGCCGACGGCCCGCGCGTCCTGGTCTGCACGGCGGCCGGACGCGAAGGCATCAACCTCCAGTTCGCGCGCATCCTCTTCAACTTCGACCTGCCGTGGAACCCGATGGACATGGAGCAGCGCATCGGGCGCATCCATCGCTACGGCCAGAAGCACACGGCGCAGGTCTACAACCTCGTTCTCTCGGACACGATCGAGGGGAAGATCTTCCTGCTGCTCGACGAGAAGTTGAAGGAGATCGCGAAGACCCTCGGCAAGGTCGACGAGCACGGCAACGTCGCCGAGGACCTCCGCAGCCAGGTGCTCGGCCAGCTCTCCGAGCGCCTCACGTACGACAAGCTCTATCGCGAAGCGCTCGGTGACCCGGAGCTGCGCCGCACGAAGGAGGAACTCGAAGCCGCGCTCTCCAACGCCTCCGAGGCGCGCAAGGTCGTCTTCGAGCTGTTCCAGGACCTCGACGGCTTCTCGCTCGACGACTACAAGCCCTTCGCCAACGTGAGGCCGGGGCTCGAGCGCGTGCTGGAGTTCCTTCGCGCATCGATCGCCGCCGATGGCCGTCGCGTTGATGCGCAGAACGACGGAACCTACGTCGTGAAGGACGCCGAGCAGAAGATGGTCTGCCGCTTCACGCTCGACCGCGACGCTGCCCGCGCGCGGGCGGACCTCGACCTCCTCGGTCTTGACCATCCGCTCGTGCAGGAGGCCATCAAGCACTGGCAGGCCGTGTCGCCCGAGAGCATCGGCGTGGCCGTGTCGGGCTCCGAGGGCCCGGGCGTGCTGACCTGGTGGCTCGTGGAGACGCGCGGCCTCTCGGGCGAGCACCGCGCCACCGTTTTGCCCCTCGGCGTGAGCGACGACGGCAAGCGCAACTCCCGCCTCGAACGCCTCGGAGTGGGCGTCTTCTCGCGCACGGGCCACGTCAACGGCACCACGGCGTCGGCGCGCAAGGCGCTCCTCCACGAGAAGGTCGAGCCGATGCTCGAGCGCGAGCTGCAGCACCGAGAGATCGTTCCCGAGGGCGGCAGCTACGCCGCGAAGCTGATCGGCTGGGTCGAGGTGAGCGGGGGCAACGCATGACGTTCCATCTGACCGCGCGCGTTGCTTGGCACGACTCCCGCTGGAACGGCTCCGTCTGCCGCCAGCCCTCGTGCAACTCCTTCTGCGCCGCGCTCGACCGCATCCGTGAAGAGCGCGACGACGCACGCGAGGACGCCATCGCGGGCAAGCGTTGGACCACGCTGGAGCCCGACGAGCTGCCCGCCTGCAAGGCCGAGTCGGGCGCGTTCATGAACGACGAGGAGTGGTCCCGGCGCTTCGTCCACCCGTATTCGGGCATCAAGAAGGCCGAGGACACGCACGGGCACCTGAAGCCGACGCTCGTGAAGATTCCGTCGTACGCGACGTTCGTCGTGCCGTTCGCGTGGATGCTCAAGAGCGAGCAAGAAGCCATCGACGAGCGACTGCCGACGCCGCTGCCGCTCGACGAGGATGCCCCGTTCAACAGCCCGTGGGTCTTCGGGCGCGAGCGCCAGGAGGCGATCCTCAAGCTGTTCGCGAGCCGCCTCACGCCGGAGCGGTCGCTGGTCTTCTTCTACTGCAAGGAGGGCCAGCCCCTCGGCGACACCATCACGCGCCTCGTGATGGGCGTCGGGCGCATCGCGAACGTCGCGCAGCCGAAGGCCTACGACGTCTCGAAGGAGAAGCCCACGCACCTCATGTGGGACCTGCTCATCCGCCACACGATCCGCCCCGATGGCGAGGACGGGTTCCTGCTCCCGTACCACGACTACTTGGAGCCGACCGGCGACGCCGCCGAGGACGCGCGACGTCAGCGGCTCCTTCACGAGATCGCGGTGCCCGCCGACCCGGCACACGTTCGCGTCTTCTCCTATGCGGCCGAGCTCGCGCCCGCCGACATCGCGCTTTCAACGTTGGTCCGCTGCCTCGAGTCGGTGCGGAAGATCCGCGAGCACGGCATCGCCAAGGGCCCGTGGGAGCGCCGCGAGGAATGGCTTAACCAGCAGATCGCCCAAGCGTGGCAGGACCGAGGACCGTTCCCCGGGCTCGGCCCCGTGCTCGAAGCGCTGGGGATGCGGCTTGGGACGGCGCTCGCGCTGGAGCTGCGGTCATCGGGAACGGTGAAGGCCGACGCTGACCCGTGGCCGACGGTGGATGCGATCGTTCGCGGGAAGCAGAAGGCTCCGCAGCCCGCCTACGCCGAGGACCTGAAGGCGATCCGCGAGACGTGGACGGACCTCCCCGAAGAGCGCCGCGCCCTGCTCAACCTGCTCTCTCGCTTCGCGCTCACGTCGGAGCAGGCGCTCCGCTGGTTCGATCCGAAGGAGCGCGCCAAAGGCACGGCCGCGAAGGTGACCGACGAGGAGATCCTCGCGAACCCGTACCGCATGAGCGAGCTGGACCTCGGTGACTGGAACGATTCGCCGGTGTCCGTCGGCACCATCGATCGCGGGCTGCTGCCCGACGCAACCATCGCGGCGAAGCACCCCGTCCCGGAGCCGTCGAAGGTCGGCTCGCCGAACGACGCCCGCCGCTTGCGAGCCGCGCTGGTCGCGGTGCTGCGCGAAGCATCAAAGAACGGCGATGCGCTGCTCAGCGTGCCGGAGGCACTTCAGCGTGTGGGCTCGCTCGACCTGGCGCACCCGTGCGTCATCGGCTCGGACTGGCCGAGCACGAACCGCTCGACGCTCGCCGGCGTCATCGAGCTCATCGACATCCCCGCCGCGGAGGGAGCGCCGACGGCGGCGCTCCAGCTCACCGAGCTGAAGGGTCGAGAGGACCGACTTCGCTCCGTGCTCGGCAAGCGCGCTGCGAAGGCTGCGGCGCCCATCAAGGCCGACTGGCGGAACCTGCTCGTCACGGCCATCTCCGAAGCGGGCGGCAAGTTCGACAAGACGAACGAGATCCACCGGCAGGCAATCGAGGAACAGGCCGTCGCCCTCGAGCGGCTTCTCTCGCGCCGTCTCAGCGTTCTCGTCGGGCGCGCGGGCACGGGCAAGACGTCGGTCATGGGTGCGCTCATGCTCTCCGACGCGCTTACGAAGGACGGCATCTTGCTGCTCGCGCCGACCGGCAAGGCGCGCGTCCGCCTCGGCAAGGCGACGAACGCAGAGGCGATGACCGTCGCGCAGTTCCTTCACCGCCTCGGCCGTTACGACGGCTCTCGCCAGCGGCCGAAGTTCGAGGGCAAGGACAAGTACCGGAAGGAGAAGACCGTCGTCATCGACGAGTGCTCGATGCTCACGATGGACGACCTGGTCGCCGTCCTCGAGGCGCTCGATCTCGCGCACGTGCAGCGAGTCATCCTCGTCGGCGATCCGAACCAGCTTCCGCCCATCGGCGTGGGGCGCCCCTTCGCCGACCTCGTCACGTTCCTCGAAACGACGGACGCGAAGGCGGACGACGGCTCGTCGCTCGGTCACGCGCTCGCCCGACTCTCGGTCGAGGTCCGCGCGGCTGCAGCGGCATCCTCGTCGGCCTCGGATGCGCTCCGGCTCGCGTCTTGGTTCACGCGCGAACAGCAGCCCGTCGACGCCGACCGCGTGCTCAGCGACCTCGAGCTGGGCGAGACGTTCAATGACCTCGAGATCGCATTGTGGAGGACGCCCGACGACCTCCGCGCGCAGCTCCTGGCGGCGTTCCAACGGCACCTCGCACTGAGCGGCCCGAGCGACGTTGCCGGGTTCGACAAGGCGCTTGGCCTCGATGACAAGGGCTGGGTGCCGTTCGATGCGCCCGAGGGCTCGGAGCGCTGGCAGATCCTGTCGCCGGTCCGCATGCACTCGCACGGCGTCCATGACCTGAATCGGTGGGTTCAGCGGCAGTTCCGCGCGAAGGAGCTGGAGGCGGCGGCGACGGCCTGGGGCGTGAGCCTCGGCGACGAGACCATCGTCGCGAAGGACAAGGTTATCCAGACCACGAACCAGCGCCGCAAGGCTTACAACTGGGTCGAGCGCGCAGTAGAGGAGCACTACATCGCGAACGGCGAGGTCGCCTTGATGTCGAAGGTGAAGAACATGCTCAAGGGCGTGTTCGCCGGGCGGCCAAACCTGACCTTCGACTACTGGCCCAACCAGTTCTCCGACGGCTACGCCCCGCTCGAGCTGGCGTACGCGCTCACCGTCCACAAGTCGCAGGGCAGCGAGTTCAAGAAGGTCTTCGTCATCCTGCCGAGGAACTGCAGGCTGCTCTCGCGCGAGCTTGTCTACACCGCGCTCACGCGGTCGCGCGAGCAGCTCGTGCTGCTCATCGAGGGGGACGACGCGACGGTCCTCTTCGATCTCACGCGGCCGGAGCGCTCGGAGACCGCGCGTCGCAACACGAACATATTTCAGAGCGTGATCCGCGCCGCCGACGACTCCGTGCCCTTTGCCGAGCATCTGATCCACCGGACCGAGAAGGGGCATCTGGTGCGCAGCAAGTCGGAGCTGGTGATCGCGAACATGCTGTTCCAGCTCGGCATCCCGTACGAGTACGAGCGCGTGCTGGACGGGACGACCGCAGCGGGCCGCCTGCGCCCCGATTTCTCGTTCGTCACGGCCGATGGCGACCTGCTCGTCTGGGAGCACCTCGGCATGCTCAGCCGCCCTGACTACAAGCGAGGCTGGGAGTGGAAGCGCGCCTGGTACGAGAAGAACGGCTTTGCCGAGGGCAAGACGCTCTTCACGTCGACCGAGGAGGACGGCAAGGGCCTCGACTCGGTCGAGCTGAAGAAGACGGCGCTGACGATCGGAGCACTCCTCGCGTAGACGGCCAACGTCGCGCAGAACGGCGTCCACGTGCGCGCCGATGCCCACGGCTCGCGCCACGCTCGGGACCGGCGCGTTGCGCGCGCCACGCGCCAACGTGGGCGCCCGTTCCGCGCTCGCGCGGGACAGCGCCCCGTTGGTCAACAGTCCTACCCCGCGCGGGACAGTTGATCGCCGGGTCACGGTCCCAGAAACCGAGGGTCGGCTGTTAACCGCGTCTCGGCTTCTCTCTCCCCACGGGACCGAGATGAGAGCGCGAACGCCGTCCCGCGCGCGCTCGCCGCGCTCGTCTTCACGCCAGCGGCGCTCTCTGCGCGAACGCTGTCCCGGCGCGCGCGATGCTCGCCGACGCGCAAACCCTCGGGGAATCAGGGGAGAAAAGGCAACGGCCCCGAGGATCGCTCCTGGGGGCCGCTGTTTACTGACGCCTCTCGCGAAGTTCGCGAGGAGGAAGAAATGGCTCCGACACCTGGGCTCGAACCAGGGACCCTGTGATTAACAGTCACATGCTCTACCAACTGAGCTATGTCGGACCAGCCGCACCAATGAACCACCGGGCGCTGGCGCCGTCAAGCCCGGACGCCTCACCGCGCCCACGGTCGCACGATCACCAGGATGACGATGCCGATCATCAGGAGCGTCGGCACCTCGTTCAGGAACCTGAACCGCTTGTGGCTCACGGCGGCCGGCTCCGTCAGCAGCCGCTTGCGCGCGAGCACGGCATAGACGTGCGACCCGAGTAGCCCGACCACGAGGGTCAGCTTGGCGTGCATCCACGGCTGGCGCAGGAACCCGGTCGACAGCGCGATCATGGCGACACCGGTGACGAGCGCGACGATGCCCGCAGGCGTGGTGATCGCGTTCAGCAACCTGCGCTCCATCACCTCGAAGCGCGCGCGCACCACGGCCTCGCTCTCCATCGCGTGGTAGACGAACAGCCGATAGATGTAGAGCAGCCCGGCCATCCACGAGATCACCGCGATGACGTGCAGCGCCTTGATCCACAGCATCATGAAGCACCTCTAACAGCGCGTGGCGACAGGCGCATCACACCTTCGTCAGCGAGCGCGTTGACAGCCGGCCGCCCGCCGATACCGTTCGCCCCCACCGCATCGGAGGCTCCATGTACCAAGCCGCTTGGCCCACGCTGCTCGACGACGTCGGCGGGGCCGACGATGCGCGCGCTCGGCAGCTCACGGGCTCGGTGGTGGTGCTCGGTTTGGCGGAGCCCGAGGGCTTCGCTCCCGGCGCGCTGTCGGCGCGACTGTTTCACGGCGCGTTGCCGCTCGAGCACCGCCTCGAGCTGGCCGGCGCCATGGCGGACGTGCCGGTCGAGCCGACCGCGCTGTTGCTCTCGCGCCTGGACTCGGCGGACGCTGCCGAGCGCGCCGTGGCCGCGCGCGCGCTCGGTGCGCCGTGCCACAAGAAGGCCTGCGCGCGCCTGCGCCGCGCCACGCACGACCTCGACGCGCGCGTGCGCAAGGCAGCGCTGCACGCGTTGCCGGCCCTCGGCGACCGCCGCGCCGCCGCCTCGGCGCTCGCGGCGCTCGCCGACGTCGATGCCACGGTCAGGCGCGCTGCCGTTGCGGCGCTGTGCGCGCTGACCGGCGCCCTGGCCGGCGCGGCGGACCGGCTGGCGCTGGCGCGCGCGGTCGGCGACGCCGACGTCGACGTGCGCTGCGCCGGGCTGGCGGCGCTCATCGTCGTTGGCGGCCTCGAGGCGCGCGCCGCCGGCAAGGGCGCGCTCAACGACCCTGCGCCCGAGGCGCGCGCGCTCGCGGTGCAACTGCTCGCGCGCCACGGCCACCACGACGACGCCGCGGCGCTGCACGACGACCCCGATGCACGCGTGCGTCGCGCCGTCAAGGAAGCGCGCCTGCGGGCGGTCGCCTAGCTTCGCCAAACGGCCGAAAACGCTGCGTCGCGACACCGACACGCTAGAGTCGGGGTGATGGCGGGTGGCATCCAGGCCGCATTGACCGCGCTCGGCGCAAAGGGCACCGGCGCGCGCTGGTCGCTCGATCTGGCGACGCTCGACCTGTCGTCGGTGTTCGGCGGCGCGCTCATGGGCGAGGCTGCCATCGACGTCACCTCCGAGGAGGCGCTCGCGTTCGCCAAGCCGCCCGAGCTGGCCGCGCTCGGCTCGCTCTGGGTGCCCGGCTTGCAGACCGGCGAGGCGCTGGCGGTGGCCATCTGCGAGGCGCACGAGAGTCTGCGCGTGCGCCTCGACAACGACCTGGAGACGCTGGCGCGCCTGGGCATCGACGCGCGCCTGGCGGCGCCGGTGGCGCGCGCGCGCGGCACCATGCAGGTCGGCGACGACGATGTGGCGGTCGAGATCGATCCCTCGGGCGAGCTGGTGGTGACCCACGTCGGCGCCGCCAAGGTGGCTGCCGGGCAGGGCCGCGCGCTCGGAGCGCCCGAGGACACCGAGGCGGAGGAGGCGCTGGTGCGCATCACGCGTGTGGTGCTGCGCGTGCGCGAGCGCAACATGTTCGAAGCGGCGTCCGACGAGGAGCACGGCATCGACGTCGACGTCGACATGGCGGACGACGAGTCGGCGGCGCCGGCCGGCGGGGGTGCGTGGAGCGAGGACGAGCACACGCAGGCGGTGGGCGACACGTCCGCGCACCCGAGCACCCAGAACCTCTCTGACGAGCAGCTCGCCGCGGTGCACGAGGCGCTCAGCGAGGAGTCCGCCTCGGGCGAGGCTCCCGACATGAGCGACGAGGCGGAGCCGATCCTCGACCCAGACGACGAGCCGGTCGAGACCGCGCCGGTACCGATGCGCAGCACGGCGTCGGACGCGGTGCCGCTGCCGCAGCCGGTGGTCGCCGACGACGAGGACGACATCCGCACCGTCAGCATCTCGCTGCGGCAGCAGTCGTCCTTGTTGCGCGCGCTCGACGCCCTCGGCGGGCCGGTTGCGGCGCCGGCCGATGACCCGGCCGCGGACCCGGCCGAGGAGCAGCCTGCGACCATGGGTCTGCCGCTAGTGCCGAGCACCGGCCACTCCGCCGAGCCCACCGACGGCACCGAGGGCGACGGCGCTGACATCGACGGCGACGCCGACCGCACGGTCAGCCTGGCAGCGCCTCCGCCGGTCTCGATGGCGTCCATGCCCGAGCTACCGGCCGGTTCCGTGGATCGCGGCGCGCAGCCGACCGTGGTGCTGTCGCCGCCGGCGCGCCCCTCGGGCGAAGACGCGGCCGAGATGCCGCCGCCGACCGGCGCGGTCGCGCCCGTGAGCGCCCGCATCCCCTCCGACGAGATCGAGTCGATCGCGCGCGGCTTCGACGAGGGTGACGACATTGATGAGGGCGCAGTGGCGCCCGTGCCGGCGGACGACGACGCGGGCGACGACACCGCGGGCTTCCACTTCGATCGGCCGCCGGTCGTGCCGACGCTCGACGACGCGCCGCCCGCGACCAACGCCACCGTCAGTCAGCCCGCCGAGCCCGCCGCGCCCGGGCCGTCGATGGAGGAGCCCTCCGAGGAGGAGCCGCTGGCGGCCGATGCGCCGGCCGGCGCTACGCCCGGCGCGGATCCACCTGCCGCCGTCGTCGACTCGCTCGCGCTGCTCCCCCCCGACGACGCCGCTCCCCCGAACACGCTCGCCGCCGCCGATGACGACGAGGGCGCCGACGACGACAGCGGCGCGGCAGTTGAGCGGGCGGCAGCGGAGGCCGAGCCCGGCCCGTTGTTCGCGCCGGCCGACGACGGTGCGCTCGAGCCTGCCGAGACCGCCTCGATCAACCTGCCGGAGAGCATGCCGGGAACGGTTGACGCGCGCCCACCGGTGCCGTCGGTAGCGGCGCCGCCGATCATCGACGATGACGACGATGACGAGCCGAAGACCCGACCGTTCCACCCCTCGGACCTGCTCGGGTTGCTCAAGCGCACGACCGACCGCGACGACGCGGAGGTCGATGCGGCCGCGCTCGAGCAGCGCGCCGCCGCACTCGAGGCGGAGGCGCGCGAGTTGCGTATGCGCGCGGGCGCCCTGCGCGCGCGCCAGGCCGCCGTGACGGTGGTGCCACCTGGCGGCGCGGGCTTCGAGCCGCCGTCGGTGTTTGACGACGACGACGAACCGCTGCCGCCGCCGCCGCTGCTGTCGCCGGTGGAGTCGCAGTCCGGCTCATCCTTGCCGAGCCTGCCGAGCATGGAGGTGCAGGCGATCGAGGCGTCGTCGGGCGAGCCCGAGCCGACCGA
Organism: Deltaproteobacteria bacterium; assembly: GCA_016177705.1. Classification (GTDB taxonomy): domain Bacteria; phylum Myxococcota; class UBA727; order UBA727; family VGSZ01; genus JACOUT01. Next base: position 287,211 of record JACOUT010000018.1, on the reverse strand, counting down.
CGAACGCGTGACGCCGCCGCCGCAAGCCGCGCCGGCGGCGCGCAACTCCGCCGAAGAGGGCGTGTCGCTCGCGGACGTGCGCGCCGCGCTCGGTGCCGTCGCCGGCGCCGGCGACAGCACGCAGGTGGGCGTGGTCGAGGTCCAGCCCGAGCTGAAGGCGCCCTTCCCCTCGGCCGAGAGCGACGTCTTCGCCGATGCCACCGCGGCGTTGCCGTCGCCGTCGGACGCGGCCGCGACCAGCGTGCGGCGCTCCATCGTGCTGGTCGTCGAGGACGCGCGCGCTCGCGACCGGCTCAAGCGCCACCTGCTGCCGCGCTACGACGAGCTGTTCGAGGCGCCGGACGCGTCGAGCGCGGTCGAGCTGCCCAACCTGGCACGGCTCGACGCGCTGGTGTTCGTGCGCCCGCGCCCGGACGCCAAGACGCGACACGGGCTGTCGCACCTCGAGGGCATGTCGCGCCGGCCGCGCGTGCTCGTCATCAGCTCGGACGACGCCTTCGACGAGATGCCGTCGGTCGACCACCGCCTGCCGCTCGGCAACCGCGCCTCCGAGGTGGCGCAGCAGGTGATCGACGGGCTGACCGCGCTCGGCGTCACGCCGCTCGAGGCCTGAGCGGACGTGCGGCTGCCCGGCGACAAGTCGATCGCCCAGCGCGCGCTGTTGCTGCGCCTGCTCACCGAGGGCGCGCTCGCCATCCGCGGCCTGCCCCACGGTGACGACGTGCAGGCGGCGCAGGCGGCGGTGCGCGACCTCTCGCGCGGCGCCGGGCGCGTCTGGTGCGGCGAGAGCGCCACGCTCGCGCGGCTGTTGCTCGGCTTGGCCGCCGGGCTCGGGCGCGTAGTAGTCGTCGACGGCGCGCCGTCGCTGCGCGCGCGCCCGATGGATCGGCTGGCGCGCCCGCTCGCCGAGCTGTTCGGCGGCCCCGTGCTCGTGCCCGAGGCGCGCGGCGGCCCGCTGCTGTTGCCGCTGCGGGTAGCGCCGCGCGCGGCCCGCGCGAACCGGGTCATCGACACGCGGCTGCCGAGCGCGCAGGTGAAGAGCGCGCTCTTGTTGGCCGCACAGGCGGCGCGGGTGCCCGTGGCGGTGCGCGAGCCCTCCTCGACGCGCGACCACACCGAACTCCTCTTGGCTTCGCTCGGCGCCGGCGTCGTCGTCACCGACCGGCGGGTTGCGCTGTCGCCGCACACGCTGCGCGGCGGCAGCGTGACGCTGCCAGGCGACCCGTCGTCTGCCGCGCTGCTCGCGGTGGCGGTGGTCGCACGGCCGGGCCGGCACGCGCCCTTCGAGGACGTGCTGCTGAACCCGCGCCGCACCGGCTTCCTCGACGTCTTGGCGCGCATGGGCGCCGGCGTGGCGCAGCGTAGTGTGCGCGCGCGCCGGGGCGAACCCGTGGGCGAGCTCACGATCACCGGCGCGCGCCTGTCGGGCGTCGACGTGGCGCCGTCCGAGGTGCCCGCGCTCATCGACGAGGTGCCGGCGCTGGTCGCGGCCGCGCTGTGCGCGCGCGGTCCGAGCCGCTTCGCCGGCGTGGCCGAGCTGGCGCACAAGGAGAGCGACCGGCTGCGCGGGCTCGCGGCGCTGGCGCGCTCCTTCGGCGGTCGCGGCGCGGTGCAGGGCGGCGATCGCCTGGTCGTCCACCCGCCGGCGCGGCGCCCGCGCGGCCCCGTGCACGTGGAGACGGGCGGCGACCACCGCCTCGCCATGGCCGCGCTGGCGCTCGGGCGCGCGCTCGACGTAGCGGTTCGGCTCGACCAGCCGGCCTGCGTCGCCAAGAGCTTCCCCGGCTTCGGTGAGGCGCTCGACGAGGTCGACGGCGCGCGCTAGCACGTCGCCATGCTGCAGCGCTTGCGCATGCTCGTCGCTGGCGAGTCCCACGGGCCCGCGCTGGTCGGCATCCTCGAGGGCATGCCGGCCGGTGTGCCCGTGTCGCGCGAGGCGCTCGCGCGCGATCTGCGCCGCCGCCGGCTGGTCGCGGGCCGAAGCGCGCGCCAGCGCCTCGAGCACGACGACGTCGAGGTGCTGGCCGGCCTGCGGGGCGGCCACACGCTCGGCTCGCCGGTGGCGCTGCTCTTGAAGAACGCCGAGGCCGCGCGCTGGGCGGCGGCCATGGACCCCTTCCACGTCGAGCCCGACGCTGCTGCGGCCGTGCAGGTGACGCGCCCGCGCCCCGGCCACGCCGACCTGGCCGGCGCCAAGAAGCTCGACGCCGCCGACCTGCGCGACGTGCTCGAGCGCGCCTCGGCGCGCGAGACCGCCATGCGCACCGCGCTCGGCGCGCTCGCGCGCGCGCTGCTCGACGCGGTCGGCGTGCAGGTGACGAGCGCCGTGCGCTCGCTCGGCGGCGTGTCGGCGCCCGACCTCGAGCTGCCCTTCACCGAGCGCTCGGCGCGCGCCGACGCCTCGCCGGTGCGCTGCGTCGACGAGGCAACCGCCACGCGCATGCTGGCCGCCATCGACGAGGCCGCTGCCGCGGGCGACACGCTCGGCGGCGAGCTCGAGGTGGTGGCCGAGGGCCTGCCGCAGGGGCTCGGCTCGTTTGCCCACCCCGACCGTCGACTGTCCGCTCGCCTGGCGGCAGCGCTCGCGTCGGTGCCGGCGGTGCGCGGCGTCGGCTTCGGCGTCGGCTTCGAGGTGGCCACGCGCTCCGGGCGGCAGCTCCACGACGCCATCCTCGACATGGACGGTCGCCGCTCGAGCAACCGCGCCGGCGGCCTCGAGGGCGGCATGACCAACGGCATGCCGCTGGTGGTGCGCGCCGCGGTCAAGCCGCTCGCCATGGTGGCGGGCGGCATCGACTCGGTCGACCTCGTGAGCGGCGAGCCGAGCGCCGGGCACGTCGAGCGCAGCGACGTCACCGCCGTGCCCGCCGCGGCGGTGGTGGCCGAGGCGATGGTGTGCCTGGTGCTCGCCGACGCCCTGGTCGAGAAGTTCGGCGGCGACACGCTCGCGCAGTTGCGCGCCCACCTGGCCGCCACCGGGCACCGGCTGCCATGAGCGGCGGCGAGTCGCACCCCGAGCCGCTGGTCGGGCCGGTGGTGCTCATCGGCCCCCCCGGCGCCGGCAAGAGCACGGTGGGCGCGCTCGCCGCCCGGCGCCTCGGCCTGCCCTTTCTCGACCTCGACGACGAGATCGCGCGTGCGGCCGGCAGCAGCGTCGACGAGCTGTTCGTCGCCGAGGGCGAGACCAGCTTCCGCGTGCGCGAGGCGGCGGCGCTGCACGCGGCGCTCGACGGGCGCAACGTCGTCATCGCCGCCGGCGCCGGCGTGGTCGACGCGGCGCCGAACCGCACAGCGCTGGCGCGCGCCCATGTCATCTGGCTCGACGTCGACGACGACACCGCGCTCCTTCGCCTCGCCGGCGCGCGCCCCTGGCTGCCGGCCGACCGCGAGGAGCAGCGGACCGCCTATCGGCTGCGCGAGGCCCGCCGCCGCGCGCTGCGCGCCACGCTGGCGGCCGCGCGCGTCGACGGCCGCGCCGCCCCGGACGTCGCCGCCGCCGCGCTCTCCGACGTGGTCGCCGCGCTGCCGCTGCCGGTGGCCGAGTGGCGCGGCGACGCCTTGGCCGAGCCGCGCGTGGTCGAACGCGCCGCGGCCGAGCCGTCGGGGCTGGTTGCCGGCGGCCTGGCGCTCATCGACGACGGCGTGCCCCAGGCCGTGCCGGGTGTGCGCCTGCCGGGCGGCGAGCGCAGCAAGACCACGGCCGGCCTCGAGCGCGTGCTGCGCGTGCTGCACGCGTCGTACGGACGTGCCCGCGCTCGCCAAGACGCCGAGCCCATCGTCGCCGTCGGCGGCGGCGCCTTCCTCGACGTCGTGGGCACCGCGGCGGCGCTGTGGCGGCGCGGCACGCCGTGGATCGCGGTGCCGACCACGCCGCTCGCCATGGCCGACGCCGCGCTCGGCGGCAAGACCGCGCTCGACCTCGACGACACCAAGAACGCGCTCGGCGCCTTCCACGCGCCCGACGAGACGCAGCTGTGGCTCGGCTTCTTGGCGAGCGCGAGCGCGGTGCAGCTCGCCGACGGGCAGGCCGAGGCGCTCAAGCACGCCTGGCTCACCGGCACGCCGCTCGAGGACAAAGCGGAACCGGCGCGCTGGGTGCGACGCTCGCTCGCCATCAAGGCCGGCGTGGTGGCGCGCGATCCGAGAGAACGCGGCCTGCGCCGGGCGCTCAACCTCGGCCACACCGTCGGCCACGCGCTCGAGCGCGTGCACGGCCTGTCGCACGGCGAGGCGGTGCGCCGCGGCCTGCTGGCAACGCTGTGGCTCTCCGAGGAGCTGCTCGGGCTCGATCGCGCGGTGTCGTCGTGGCTGCGGCCCACCGTCGCCGCGCTCGGCCCGCTGCCGCCGTTCGCGCTCGACGCCGAGCGCGCGCAGCAGGCGCTGTCGCGCGACAAGAAGGGCGGCCGCTTCGTGCTGTTGGCCGCGCTCGGCCGCCCGGTGCTGGTGACGCCGCCCGCCGCGCTCGTACCCGAGGCGCTGGCGGTGGCCGCGCGCGGCACCGAGCTTCCTCCATGAGCGCCGTCGCCAGCGAGACCGCGCTGCACCTGCGCTGGCTAGTGCGCCTGCGCTGGGGTGCGGTGCTCGCGCACCTCGGCATGGTGGTGCTGCTGCGCTGGCTGCTCGGCGAGGACACCGCGCTCGGCTTCGCCGCGCTCCTGCTCGCCGTCAACGCCGCCAGCAACGTGGCGCTCGGGCTGTGGCTCGCGCGCGGCGCGCGCGAGGTGGCCGCCTGGGTGCTGCCTGCCGTGCTGTTGGCCGACGTCACCACGCTGACCGGCCTGTTGTTCTTCACCGGCGGGCCGATGAACCCGTTCACCGCGCTCTACGTGGTGCACGTGGCGCTCGCGGCCGTAGTGTGCGCGCGCCGGGCGGCCTGGACCGTGGCGCTCGGCGCCATCGCCGGCTACGGCCTCTTGTTCGTCACCGGTGGCGACCTCGCGCACCACAACCACGCGCGCATGGTGCTGCACCTGCGCGGCATGTGGATCGCCTTCTCCGTGGCCGCCGCCTTCGTCACCTTCTTCGTGTCGCGCGCGCGCCAGGCGCTGGCCGAGCGCGAGGTGGCGGAGCAGCGGCTGCGCGCCGCCGAGGAGCGGCAGACGCGCCTGGCCGCGCTCGCCACCCTGGCGGGCGGCGCCGCCCACGAGCTGGCCACGCCGCTCTCGACCATCGCGGTGGCCGCCGGCGAGCTCGCCCACCGCCTGGACGACGCGAGCGACGGCGCCCGCTCCGACACCACGCTCATCCTCGCCGAGGTCAAGCGCTGCAAGCACATCCTCGAGCAGCTCTCGGTGCAAGCCGGCGAGGCGCTCGGCGAGGCGCCGGTGCTGGCGCCGCTCATCGAGGTGGTGCAGTCGGCGCTGCAGGGGGTCGTCGGTGGCGAGGCCGTGGTGGTGCGCTCCGACCCGGCGGCGGTGGCGCGCGTGCCCGCGCGCGCGGTGGCCACCGCGCTTCGCGGCCTCATCCACAACGCGCGGCAGGCGAGCGAGGCCGTGACGGTGGTGATCGAGGCGCACCCGCCGCGCATCGTCGTCGAGGACCATGGCCAAGGCATCGCGCCCGAGCTGCTGGCGCGCATCGGCGAGCCGTTCTTCACCACGCGCGCGCCAGGGCGGGGCATGGGCCTCGGTGTGTTTCTGGCGCGCACGCTGGCCGAGCGGCTCGGTGGTACGCTGGTTCACACGTCCGAGGTCGGGCGCGGCACCCGCGCGGTCTGGACCTTCGCCGAGGATGTCGGCCGATGAGCGAGCACAGCGCCGCCTCCTTCCTGCTGGTCGACGACGACGACGTGTTCCGCCAACGCCTGGCGCGCGCGCTCACCGAGCGCGGCTATGCGGTGCGCGACGTCAAGGACGGCGCGGCGGCGCTCGCGGCCGCGCGTGCCGAGTCGCCCGAGTACGCCATCGTCGACCTGCGCTTGCCGGGCATGAGCGGCCTCGACGTGGTGCGCGAGCTGCGCGCGCTCGACGAGCACACCCGCATCCTGATGCTGACGGGCTGGGGCAGCGTGCCCACGGCAGTGGAGGCGATGCGCCTGGGCGCGGTCGGCTACCAGCAGAAGCCGTGCACGGTCGACGAGGTACTGGCGGCCTTCACCGGCGGCGTGCCCGCCACGGTCACCGAGGTGTCGTTGGCGCGCGCCGAGTGGGAGCTGATCCAGCGCGTGCTCGCCGACTCGGGCAACAACGTCTCGGAGGCGGCGCGTCGCCTCAAGATGCACCGGCGGAGCTTGCAGCGGAAGCTACAGAAGCACCCACCGCCGTCGTGACGCCCTCCGCGGCGACGCGACACGGTGCGACAATCGGTCGCAACGACAGGCGTGCGGGGTGACGGTACCGGTAGCTATGCGCGTCGTGGCCGCGCTCCTGTGCCTCGCCGCGGCGGCACCCGCAAACGCCGCCGTCTGCTGCATGACCTCCGGATTGTTCGGCGTCGGCCGGCTCGCGCTCTGGGAGCAGTCGGCCGTGGGCCTGCGCGCCACCGGCGCCGGCACGCTCGGCGCCTGGGACGCGGACGGCTCCTGGCGCCCGAGTCCGGCCGGCTACCAAGACGACGAGCTGCGCGTCGACGTCACCGCGCTGTTGCGCCTGTGGCAGCGCGGGCAGATCTACGCGCTCGCGCCCGTGGTGACCAACCGCCGCGGCCACGGCGACGACCTGGGTACGGCCGGCGGCCTCGGCGATCTCGAGCTGGGCGTGCGCTACGAGCTGCTCGAGACGGGCGAGCATCCGTGGCTGCCCGCGCTCGGCGTCACGGCCTCGGCGCTGTTGCCGACGGCGGTGCGCCCAGAGGAGGCGCAGGCACCCTGGGGCGTCGACGCCACCGGCCGGGGCGCCCCCGGCGTCGGCGCCGCCGTCAGCGCAGAGCAGTTGTTCGGGCGCCTGTTCGCGCGCCTCGACGGCGGCGCGGTGCTGTACGCGCCGTTCGTGCGCAGCGACCTGCGCCAGGCGCAGCGCTTTGGGCCGAGCGTGGCGGCCGCGGCCTCCATCGGCGGCCTCGCCGTCGATGCCTTGGTGCTCGGCGCCACCGTCGGCGTGGTGCACGATCGCCCGCTCACGCTCGGCCAGGACGAGGTGCCGGCGTCGGCGGCGACGCTCGCCAGCGCTGGCCTGTTTGCGTCCTACACGCTGTGGGGTCACTGGACCCTGGTCGCCTCCACCTCGAGCGGCCTGTTCCTCGACGGCCTCGGCCAGAACCGCCCAGGTCGCGTCACCGCCTCGCTGGGAGTCCGCTATGGAGCGTTTTGAAGCACGCCGCGCCGGCCCGGCCATCGCCGGTGCGCTCGCCGCGGTGCTCGTCGCCGTGCTCGCCGGCACCGCCTGCCTGGAGGCCGCGCCACCGGAGCAGCTCGCCCCCGTCGTCGTCGCCAGCGCGTCCGACGGGCAGGTGACCGCCGACCTGCTGGTGCGCGGCGCCGCCGGGCTGTCGACGGGCAGGAACACCATCGCGCTGCGCCTGACGGACGACGCGACCGGAGCGCCCATCACCGCCGCCGCCATCACACAGCGTTGGCACATGGCGATGGCGCCGACGCGCCACGGCTGCCCCGCGCCCGATCCGGCCGGCGTCGCCGACGAGGACGGGCTGTTTCTCGGCACCGTGGTGCTGCCGATGCCGAGCGCGGCCGGGGCCCCGTGGGGTGTCACGCTGACCGTGGTGCCGGCGCAGCCGGCTGGCGCCGCCGAGCACGTGCTCGAGCTGGCGGATCTCGCGGTCGCCGCCAGCGATCGCGTGCGCCTCGTCGACGGCGATGACGGCGGGCGCTACCTGGTGACGCTCAGCTTCGCCGAGGGGGCGGCCGCAAACGGTGCGCCGGCGCTCGGCGACAACGCCTACGTGCTGACCGTGCACACCCAAAGCGGCGAGCTCAACTACACGGCGGTCGACGACGCCACCGTGCAAGCGGTTGCTGAGATGCCCGCGATGGGCCACGGCGCCGCCGCGCCGCCGGCGCCCGCCCACCGGGCCGACGGCGAGTACGTCGGCGCCGTCGATCTCTCGATGCCGGGCGCGTGGCGCGTCACCTTCACGCTCGCGCGCGCCGGCGCGCCGCTCGGCGTCGTGGCCTTCGATCTCGAGCTATGAAGGCCGGGGTTCGCCAACGAAAGCGGCGCCCTCCCGGGCGCCGTTCTCGTCGTCACTCTCTGTGGTGGAGCCAGGCGGGATCGAACCGCCGACCTCCTGAATGCCATGAGGGCATGCGTGCGCCGCCGAGCACCGCGGGCGCTTCGCGCCGGTCGTCGAGCGCCGCCGCGCATCGCTGGTCACCGGGGGCTCCCCTGTCAGGATTCCCTGTCAGCCGGGGGAGCTACAGCCGGCTCGCGGTGGCGCGCAGCGCCAGGCGACGGGCGCGCTTCTCGCGCTGCTTCGCCGCGTGCGCCCGCAACGGCTCCGCTCGCGTCGCGGCCGGCGCGTCCATGAGCGGGAGATCCCGCAGCTCGCGGAGCTGCCTGCGCAGCTCCTCGTTCTCGAGCGCGAGCCGCGCATCGGGGGGAACCTGCGCAATCGGCTCGAGCCTCGACCACGCGCGCTTGCACCGCCCGCTGCACGTGGCGTCGTCCTTGCGGCTCGGAAAGAACAGGCGCCCGGGCAGGCTGCACGTCGGCCCGCGGCAAACGGCCGGGACTGCCGCGCGCTTCAACAGCAGCGCCTGAAGGTGAAGGAAGACGACGCCGAGCACGCCAACCGTCCGCAGCCCGGGAATGGGCCGGCCTGTCACGCGGTCTTGGAGAACGGTGAACGTGGTGGGCGCTGCCTGCAACCACTCGTTGAGGCGAGTGAACAGCTCTCGCCGCGCGTTGTCGACGCCGGCGACACGGCGACCGAGGATGCCCTCGACTTCGGCGCCCATCGGGATGTGCCCACCGATCGCTGCGGCCGTCTGCACTCGCTGATTCGCCACGACGAAAGCGCTGGCGAGCCTTGAATACGCGCGCCACCCGGTAAGCGGCTCCCATTCTCGGCTGCCGAGGGTTTCGGCTTGCTCGGCTAGCGGCAGCATGCAGCGCGGATCGAGGGGGTACGTGCGACCGTGGCCTGGCGCGGCGATGGGCGTCCCGCACGCGCACACGCCGAGGCGCCCGTAGCGCTGAGCGAAGTTACGGATCTCCTCGTCGTCGGCTTCTCCAAGCGCGAGGAAGCGATCGAAAAGGGCCGGGTCCGCCGCGGTGCTCGAGCTGCGAGTAGAACCGGTGATCCGGGGGATCACGACCTCCTCGCCGTCGACGACGACGCGCTGCCCGCCGAGGGAGGCGACCTCCTCGCCCTCTACCTGGAAGTGGTGGGCGTGGAACAGGAGCCCCGGTGCCTCGATCGCCTGGTAGGCAAGTCCGGGCCACGGCAGATCGCGCCCGAGTTTCTCGCGGCGCAGCTCCAGGTGTTTGACCTCCGCGCGGGCATGAACCCAAAGCCCTATGCCCGCCGTGGTGGCGCCCGACGGGCGCCTTGGCCGCAGGTTCTTTCGGCGCGGCGGAGCGCGTCGCATCGCGGGCTGTTTCATGTTGTCCCGCATCGTGTCCCCGATTCTTGTAACTAGCTTAGAGAACGCGGTTTCATACCCATTCTTTGCGTGCATCCTGCGGTTGTCAACGGCGCCCAAGGGCACCGCCGACAGGAGGACGCGATGGAGAACAAGATGGGGTTTCGGCCGCGCGAGGTCGCTCAGGCGCTCGGCCTTGGCATCACGCTCGTCCGCTCGCTGATCGCGCGCGGCGAGCTTCGCAGCATCAAGCTCGGGCGCGCGGTGATCGTCCCTCGCAGCGAAGTGGAGCGGTTCATCGCGGCGCGCATGGCAGACCGCCAGATCGAGCGCCAGGGCGAGCGATGACCCGGCAGCCCCGCGGCATCCCCCGGCTCCCGCCGCTCGAACGGTGGCTGACCAACCACCTCCGTGCGGTTCGCGCGCGCGACGTCACCGAGGTCGGGCTGGAGGTACGCATCGGCGACGCTGAGCCGCCGGTCATCGTCGCGGATTCCGTGCCGACGCGGGAGGCGGTTGCCGACGCCATGCGCCGTTTCCTCCGCTTGCGCGACGAGGAGCGCCCGTGACGCGACCCATGAGGGACGGCGACCTGCAAGCGCTCCGTGACGAGGTGCGCCGTCGCGTGTCTGTGCTCGACGTGGTGCAAGGGCGCGGGATCGCGCTTCAGAAGGTCGGCGCCGAATGGATCGGCCGCTGCCCGTTTCACGACGACGGAACGCCAAGCCTGCGCGTCAACCCGACAAAGGACGGCGGGGTGTGGAAGTGCGACCCATGCAACCAGGGAGGGGATGCGATCCGCTTCGTGGAGCGGCTCGACCGGTCGTCGTTCGCCGACGCCCTGCGCCGGATCGCCGGGGACCACGGGATCACGGTGCCGGCCGCAGCGCCCACCGTCGCCGCGCCGCGCGAGGTCGCGGTGTACCGGTACGAGGACGCCGCAGGCGTGCTGCTCGGCGCGAAACGCCGATGGGAACCGGCGCACGACGGGAGCGGCAAGCGCAAGAGCTTCACGTGGGAGGGTCCGGACGGGTGCCGCGGTCAGCCGAAGCCCTGGGCGCCGACGCTGTACCGGCTGCCCGAGGTGGTCAGCGCCATCGGCGAAGGACGAACGGTCCTGGTCGTCGAAGGCGAGAAGTGCGCGGACGTGCTTGCGGCGGCGGGCTTCGTCGCCACCACGAACGAGGACGGCGCCGGGAAGTGGCGTGCCGAGCACGCGAGCCACCTCCGCGGCGCGTGCGTCGTCGTGTTGGCCGACAACGACGAGCCCGGGCGTGCGCACGCGGCGGACGTGCTGCGCTCGCTGCGCGGCGTTGCGGCATCGGCGCGGGCGGTCGAGTTGCCCGACCTGCCGCCGAAGGGCGATGCGGCGGACTTCCTCGCCGAGCACACGGCCGCGGAGCTGAGCGCCGCGCTCGACGCGCCGCAGTCGTGGGCGTCCAGGCTGGCGGAGGCGCGCGCGGCCCTCGCAGCCGTCGGCGTGGGACACGCCGGCCAAGGTGCGGACTGTGACCAGGCAGCACCCTTCTTCGCGCCCGCGGCCGAGCTGTTCTCCCGCACGTTCCCGTCGACCCCGTGGTTGGTGCGTGGGCTGCTCACGGACCGCGCGGTGTTCGCCGTCGCGGGTGAGCCGAAGACCGCGAAGACCTGGGCGTCGCTCGAGATCGCGATGGCGCTCGGCACGGGAACGCCCGCGTTCGGGGAGCTCGAGGCCGTCGGCGGGCCCCGTTCGGTCGCCCTGTTCATGGTCGAAGACGATGCGCAGTCCACCCGCAACAGGCTGCGCGCCCTCGCGACGTCGCGGGGCTTGGCGCCGGAGGTGGCGTGCGCGCGGCTCCACGTCGAGAACCTCGCGGCGCTCGACGTCCGCAACCCGGAGCACCTCGCTCGCCTGGTCGCTTCGGTCTGGGCGATCCCGGAGCCCGTGGCTGCCGTGGTCTTGGACCCGCTGCGGGACGTTCACACCGCGGAGGAGAACAGCTCCACGGAGATGGCCGAGGTCATGCGCGCACTCCGCGCCTTGCGCACGGTCCTCGGGTGCGCCGTGGTCTTCGTCCACCACAGCCACAAGGCCGGCGCCGAGGGCAAGGGCAGGCGCCCGGGGCAACGGATGCGCGGATCGTCGGCGATCCACGGCGCCGTCGACGGCGGGTTGTACCTGCTCGACCTCACCGGCAACCTCGAGACGGAATGGGTGATGAAGGCACAGGCCGAGGTCAAGCGGGCGCGCTCCGCTGGGTTCTTCTCGCTGACCCTGACGGTCGAGGACGACGCGAACGGCGAGGCTGTGGCCGCCAGGTGGACCTTCGATCGATCGGGAGCGGGCGCGCGCGGTTGCCAGTTACAGACTGCCGCCGACCGCATTGAGGCGGTCGCAGGCGTGCTGCGCGCTGCCGATTGCCCGCTTGGTGTTCGGGAGATCGAGAAGCGCCTCAACGTGCGCCACGGCGAGGTTACGGGCCCCCTGAAAGACCTTGAGCGCGAGGGTAAGACGCGGCGGACCCGCCGAGGGTGGGCCTGGGCTGACCCGCCGACGCTGTCCCCGTCCCCATCCCTCTATAGGGATGGGGACCGGGACCAGCGCGCCGAGCGGTCCCCGGGACCGCTGGGGACGGACGGGGACGGGGACGAGACGGGCGAGTGGCTTGGAGGTGCGACATGAACAACCCACATGGCAGGGACGAAGCAGGACGAGACGCCCACGGGCGGTTTGCGCCCGGCGCGTCCGGCAACCCCGGCGGGCGACCGCGCCTGCCCGGCTGGTTCCGCGACGGAGGCGCGGAGGCGCTCCGGTATCTGCTCGACGTTGCGACCGGCGCCGTCCCCGTGGAGCGCGACGAGCTGCGGGTGAGGGCCGCGGAGTGGTGCGCTGCGCGGGTGTTCGGACGCCCGCAGGCTGCCGAGGACGAGCACGATCCGCCGTGGGTGATCACCCCCGCGGTCGAGGGGCTCTTGAGGCTCGCCTACGGCGACGGCGTGCGCAGCTCGGGCGACCTGATCGTGAAGTTGGCAGCCAAGGCGGACGAGGAGCGCGCGAAGGCGGGGCCGCGTGGCTGACGCCGAGCGGCAATGGCCTCCAATCGACGCCACCGCACCAGCTCGCAACCGTCATCCCGCGACGCACGCATCGTTGCTGGTCGCGGTAATGCTGGACGGCACAGGAATCCCGGCCGCCGCAGAGGCCGCCGCGGATGTGGTGGCGCACCTGAGAGCGCTTGGCGTGCCGCATCGTCGAGCTGGAGGCGCTGCGGCTGGAGCGGCTCAACATCGGCGCCCGGCTTGAGCGCCTCGAGGCGCAGGTGGCGACGCGCCGATGAAGCGCCGCGAGCGCTTGTCGTGCGGTGCACGGCCGTCGCCGACGGGTCTTAGTACGCCATCCGCGGCTGTTCCGCGGCGGCCCGCTTCTCGGCCGCGCTCGCGGCGCCGAGTTCAAGCGCACCGATGCCCCCTTCGACGACACCAGCGCAGAGGAGGGCGACGCCTGGCACCAACACGTAAGGCGTTGCGCAGACGAAGAGCCAGACGCCGCACAGGGCGAGCCCGACGCCAGCGCTCACGGCACCGCCGACAAACCACATCTGGCTATTGGCGGCGTGAGTCGCAACGTCGCTCCTTGCTGCCTTCTCCGCGGACGACTCGCGCTGCGGCATGGGATCGTCGCCGTCAAGGTGCACCCGTGACGCTGTGCGACCCGCCCGTGAGGGTTCCTCGATCCTAGTTACAGCGGAGCGCTCTATCTCGAACCGTCCTCGTTCGGAGTCGATCTCGATCGAGTCGTCGTCAAAACTGAGAAGGCGCCCCCTCACGCGCACATCATCGTTTGCGCGAACGGTCACCTGCTTGCCGACGAGGAGTTCGAGGAGACGTTCCGGAGGCCCCGAGACGGTCTTGCTCGGTCGATCGACGGGCGCTTTCGTTGCCGGTGACGCAACCGCCGCTGGCGGACTGGCGCCAGGCTTTGCTGTTAGGCGAACCACGTCCCATGGCTGGACCGTTCGGGTTGTCCCGTCGACGAGGCGGAGCCGAACCTCGCTCGGACTCATACCCTCGAGCAACCCGGCAAAAAACCCGCCGTCCTTCATCTCGACGAGCACCTCGGTATTGAGGAGCGGCAACCACTGCCGCACATCGACGGCGGCCGGCTGCTCGGGCGCCGCCGCTGAGCCCGCCTCCGACCGGTCGTCTAAAGCGCCTGCGATCGCCAGTCCAAGGACCAGCAGTGAAGCGTGCATCCGTCCCCCCTCGTGACCAGTCTAGAGCAAACGCGGTTGGACACGTCACGCCGTGACAGCACTAGCGCGGCCGCCCACGCCCGCGCTTTGCCGCCGCTGCCTGCCCCCGCGCCGCCGGCCGCCAGTCGAGCGGCAACCCGAGCACCGCGAGCACCGCCACCCACCGCGACCGCGAAAGCGTGAGCTTGCCAAGCCGCCACCGGCTGACCGTCTCGGGGGTCACGTCGAGGCGGGCCGCCAGATCCACGCCGCTCACGCCGGTGGCGATCAGCACGGCGTCGAGCTGAGAGCCGGATACCTGGCTTTCCTTCGGGACAGGCGGCACCTTGATCTGCATAGCGCAACCTCGGTTGTCGTTGGTAGACGTTACGTCTATGATAGACGTTAGATCAACGGAGGCGACATGCAAGGCACCGTGACAGAGGAACCCCAGAGCAAGCCCACGCGACGTCGCAAGAAAGGGCGCGGCTCGATTTACCGGCGCCGCGACGGGCGGTGGTGCGCCGAGCTGCCGAAGCCGGGTGGCGGTCGCAAGTTCATCTATGGCGCCACCGCGGGCGAGGTCGAAACCAAGCTGACGGCCGCAAAGGCGACCCTCGACGCGGGCGGCAACCTCGGCGACGACCGGCTGACCGTCGCCGTCGTGCTCGACCGCTTTCTCGACGAGCGCCAGCACCGCACGCGGCCGCGCACGATCGAGAGCTACCGCTATCTCGCGGACCACCACATCAAGCCGCACATCGGCGCGATGCGGGCGCGCAGCCTCACGGCCGACGACGTGCAAGCCTTCATCAACCGCCGCGTCCGCGAGGGGCTGTCACCGTCGATGGTGCACCACGTCCTCATGGTCTTGCGCATGGCGTTCAAGCTGGCGGTCATGCGCCGTGCCGTGCTCGTGCAACCGACCACCGACGTGCACGGCCCCAAGGTCGAGCGCAGCATCCCGGTCCCGCTCGATCTGGCGGAGACTCAGAAGCTGCTCGAGGCCGCGCGCTCGCGCCCGCTCGGTGGTGTGTGGTTCCTCGCCGCTGGCCTCGGGCTGCGGCGCGGGGAGGTGCTCGGTCTACGGTGGCGCGACGTCGACCTCGACGCCGGCCGCGTCACCGTTCGTCACCAGCTCGTCCGCACCGACGACGGCATGGACCTGGCGCCGCCCAAGACCAAGCGCGCGCTGCGCACGCTGTCGCTGAGCCCGGCCGCGGTGGCGGTGCTGCAAGCACGCAAGGCGAAGCAGGCCAAGGACAAGCTACGGCTCGGCGAGGCATGGGCAGACAGCCTTGGGCTGATCTTCACGGGCGAGCGCGGGCACCCGATCGACGGCGGCACGCTGGCGAGCCTTCACGCCGCGCTGTGCAAGGGGGCCGGCGTGCGGCACGTCCGCTTCCATGACCTCCGCCACGGCGCCGCGACGCTCATGCTCGGGGCCGGCGAGGATCCGGCCACCCTCTCGGCGACGCTCGGCCACGCGCGGGTGGCGTTCACGCTCGACACCTACGTGCACACCAGCCAGCCGAAGATCGCCGAAGCGACCGGCCGCCTTGGCGCGCTTCTCGGGCTTGGCTGAGGTCATTCCCTGTCAGAAAGCCCTGTCAGCCGCCCGGTTTCGGGCACGACAACGGCGCCCTCTCGGGCGCCGTCGTCGTCGTCACTCTCGGTGGTGGAGCCAGGCGGGATCGAACCGCCGACCTCCTGAATGCCATTCAGGCGCTCTCCCAGCTGAGCTATGACCCCGCGGGAGCGACCGGCGACCTCTCGCATCCCGTGGCGCCCTTTTCAAGACCCTTCACCGCCGCTGCCGGCACCGTCCGGTGGTGGCTTCTTGTCGCCGAAGGCCCGCGCCGCCTCGCCCTCGGCCTTGGCGATCTGCGCGTCCAGCTCGCGCACGCGCTTGGCGTGCTCCTCGCACGCCGGCGGCAGCGCGAGCGCACCTTGCTCGGCCTCGTGCAGCACCAGCGCCGCCAGCTCGCACAGCGCTCGGTCGCGCTGCCGCTTGAGCAGCTCGGCGTCGATCTTGGCCTTGCCGGCGTGGCCGCCGCGCACGATGACGTCGCGGATCTCGTCGATCTGGCCGAGCGCTGCGTTCAACAGGGAGCCGAAGGGATCGCTCTTCTTTTCGTCGGTCATCCACGGAGCTAAGCAACAAGCGATGCGCTCGCCAAGGCGGCCTGCCGCCACCCTGCTCGTCCTCGGTCTGGCGCTCACCGGCTGCCGGCGCGAGCTGCCCATTCCCACGCAAGAGCCGGCACCCGGCACCGTGATCGTCGTCGCCGCGCCGCCGGCGGAGCGCGTCGCCGCTGGTGAGGCCAAGCGCGGCGTCGGCTGGTACCCGAACGTCGCCGTTGACGACGCCGACCGAGTGCACCTGGCCTGGACCGACGCCGACGTCGGCGACGTGCTCTACGCCGTCTCGCCCGCGGGCGCGGTGCAGCCCGGGCCGCCTGAACCCGTAGAGACCGAGGGCGCCGCCGGCGGCTTCGTGCGGCTCGCGCTCGCGCCCGGCGGCGCGCCCGTCGTCACCCTGTACCACCAAGGCGAACACACGCTGAAAGTCGCGCACCGGCCGCGCGATGGCGCCGCCATGAAGGCGGCCGGCGCGCTCATCGACGACGAGCCCGCACCGGCGCCCGCGTTCCGGCCCGGCGCGCCCGGCTGGGTGCTCGAGGAGATCGCGTTTGGCGACGAGGCCGGCGCCGAGAGCGCGCTCACCGTCGACGGCAAGGGCCGCGTCCACCTGCTCTACACTACCGGCGGCGATCGGCTGCGCTACGCGCGCCGTCCGGCGGACGCGCCGGCCTTCGGCGCCGGCGGTGTCGGGCACTGGGAAAAGATCGACGTCGACACCGTGGGCCCCTCGCCCCAGGTGCGCGCCGATCTGCGCGTGCTCGACGATGCCACCGTGGTGGCAAGCTACTGCGACTGGCAGGTGGTGATGAGCCACTGGCGCCTGGCGGTGCGCAGGCCCGGGCAGGTCTCCTTCGTGGTCACGCCGGCGCGGGAGAGCCCCAAGGCCGGCTTCGACGGCGTGGCCAGCGCGCTGTGGCGCGGCACCGCCGGCACCATCGACGCCGCCGCCGTGCGGCTCGACGACCAATCGCTGACCGTGGGCGCGTTCAATCCCGCGGCGCCGGCTCCGCTCGACGCGCGCGCGCGCGTGGCGCGGGCGCGCGGCCCCTCCGTCGTGCGGCGCGCGCCCGACGGCACCATCTGGCTGTTGACGCGCGACCCGCACGACAAAGACGCGCCCGGCCTGTTCCTGGTCGAGGTGCCGCAGGGCGACCCGACGCGCACTCGCCGCACCGTGCTCGACAAGGGCACGCAGGACGACGCGTGGCTCGACCTTGCCTTGCGCGCCGGCGGCCGCCCGGTAGCGGTGTGGTTCTCCGAGGACGGCAACGCGCTCAAGCTCTACGCGCCGTAGCCGGCCGCGCGGGCTACCGAGCGTTGGCGAGCGCGCGCTTGGCGGGCGTGTAGTCGGGGTCGGCCTTGATGACCTTGCGCAGCTCCTCGAGCGCCTGCCCCTCGAGGTTCTGCTGGCGCAGCAACATGCCGAGGCTGTAGCTCGCCTGCACCAGCGTCGCGTCCTGGTCGATGACGTCCTGCAAGCGCTTGCGCGCGCTCTCTGGGTCACCGGTCAGAAGCTCGGCGCGCGCCAGGTACATCTGCGTCACCAGGTGGCCCTTGCCGGTTGTGGTGGCGGCGAGGTGCAGGTGCTTGCGCGCGTCGGACAGGCGGCTGTCGGACAGCTCGATGACGCCGAGGTAGAGCAGCGCCGCGTGGCTGAACTGGTCCTCGGCGAGCGCGCGCCGCAGTAGCACCTCGGCCTCCTTCTTCTGGCCGCCGTGGAAGCGCAACACGCCCTCGGTGGCTTCCTTCTGCGCGGCCAACGACGAGTCCGCCGCCGGCGCCTTGGCGGCCTTGAAGACGTCGGCCATGGCAAGGAAGTCGCGGCGCGCCGTTGGGTAGTCGGTGAGGATGCGCTTCTCGTCGGCGAGGCTGGGGTCATTCTGCATGGCGCGCGCCATCATGGTCATGCCCTGGCTCATCTTGTCGCTCTTGACGTAGAGCGAGGCCAGGCCGAAGTGCGCGCGTTCGCTCCTCGGGTCGTACTCGATGGCCTGCTCGAAGCTGCGTATGGCGGAGACCGTGTCGCCGTCGGCGCCCTGCGCGCGCCCAAGCTCGGTGCGCACCACCGGCTCATAGAAGGAGTCTCGCGACGACACCGAGGTGACGGCGCGCTCGAGCGCCTCACGCGACGCTTTGGTATCGCCCTTGAGGCCATAGACGCGGCCGAGCACGAACAGCACCGGCGGGTGCGCGCCGTCCGAGCCGCGCGCCCGCTCGGCGAGCTTGATGGCGTCGTCGAGCTTGCCGAGCTCGCCTTTGACGAACGCGGCGTGCGCCAGCACCGGCAACAGCAGCTCGCCGGCCACCGCGTCGTACTTCTCGACGATCAGGTCGAGGTACTGCTCGGCGCGCGTCAGGCCCTCCTGACCGCCAAGGATCTGGTAGGCGATCTTGGCGCGCATCAGGTGCGCGTCGACGTCGCGCTCTTCGGCCGCGATGAGCCGAGACAGCGCCTCGATGGCCTGCTCCGGGTTGCCGACGTCCAGCTCGAGCTTGGCCAGCTCCTTGAGCGCGCCGGTGTTGGCCGGGTCGGAGGCGAGCCGCTCGCCGAGCACCTCGCGCGCGTACTTGAAGGCGCCTAGGCGTCGCTGCGCCGCACCCTCGACGACAATGGCCTGTTTCAGCTCGGGCGCCTTCCTGCGCACCTGCCCGATGAGGCTGAGCGCTTCGGCGGCGTTTCGGTCGAGGTGGCTGCGCGCCAACACCAGCAGCGTCTGCATGTCGCTCGGGTCGTCGTCGCGCGCCTTCATCAGGCGGCGCTGCGCGTCGTCGACCTTCTGCATGGCCAGCAAAAGCGCACCCTCGGCGCGGTTGGCGTCGGGGTCATCCGGCTTCTTGCGCAACGCCCAGGCGATGGCGTCCTTCGCCACGCGGCCGGTCTCGATGTCCGATTGCATGGCGGGCAGGCCAGCGAAGTTCTCCACCCAGGCGGCGATGGCCTTGACGTTGCCGACCTCGCGGATGAGAGCCTGGCGCAGCTCGTCGTCGGCCTTGCGGTAGCCGGCGGCGGTGTCGAGCCGCATGGCGGCGCGCCCGGCGTCGACGTGCTCCTGCGCGGTATGCGGTGGGTTGGGAAACTGCATCTCCCACGTGGACTTGACGCCGCGCAGCGGGTTGACGCCGGCATCCGAGCCGCCCTCGAACAGCTCGGGCTTCAGCTTGTAGACGGCGAGCCCACCGCCGACGACGAGGACGACCGCGACGCCTGCCGCGATGCGACCGAACGACGGCGCGCTCCTGGCGCGCGCGCCCGACACCACCCGCGGCCCCGCCGTGCCGGGCCGCGGCACCGCCAAGAGCGGCTGCGCGCCGACCTTCTTGAGCGGCTCACCGACCGGCGCAGCCTCGTCGTCGGGACCGACGGTGCCAGCCTTGATCAGGTCGCGAAGCTGCTGGAAGTCGACGTCCGCGTCCATGCCGGCGGCGGTCTTCACCTGCCAGCGCTGTGGGCGCGCTGCCTCCGCCGCCGCCGGCCCCGGGCCGCCGAGCTCGAGCTTGGCGAAGGGGTCGTCCGGGGCCGCTGACAGCGCGGGCACCGGGGCGGGCGCTGCGGGCGCAGCGTGCAGGTGCGCCGGGCCGGCGATCGCCGCGTGGGCCGCCGGGGCGGTGCCGCCCATGGCGGGGCGCACCGGGGCCGCCCCGAGGCGCGCGAACGGGTCGTCGACCGGCTTGGGCGGTTGGCTCGGCGGCGCGGCGAAGGCCGGCGGGCTCGTTGGTGCCGCGAACGGCGAGGCCGGCGCCGCCCCGGACCCGAACGGGTTGCCTGCGGCCGGCGCTTGTGCGCCGAAGGGCGATGGGCTCGCCCCGGCCCCAAACGGGGTGGGCGCCGCTGCCGACGAGGGCGCGAACGGGCTCGCCGACGACGGGGCGCCAAACGGCGAGCCGGCCGGCGGTGCGGCGAACGGGCTGCCGACTGGCGCCGACGGCGCGCCGAAGGGGTCGGAGCTGGCGGCCGCACCGAAGGGGTTGGCGGAGGACACCGGCGGCGCCGATGGCACGGTGGCGCCGAAGGGGGCGGCCGCGCGCGGCATGGTCGCGTTCGGGTCGGCGCTACCGGCCGGGGGCGCGAACGGGTTCTGCGCGCCGGCCGGCGGTGCAAAGGGGTTCGGCGCCGGGGCGGCGCCGAAGGGGCCGGTGGCGCCCGGCGGCGCCGCGAAGGGGTTCGGCGGCGGCGGCGCCTGCGGCAGCGGTGGGGCCTGGTGCATCGCCGTCACGGGGGCCGGCGAGGTCAGCGGGTTCGAATCGGGCTTCTTGACCACCTTTTGGTGGCCGCACTTCGGACACTGCGCACGCACCCCGCGGTCGGAGATCATCTTGTCGTCGATGCTGAACGCGGCGCCGCACTGCTCGCAGTCGATGCGCATGCCTGCTTCCTCGGGCCCGGCCAGGGTGGCAGGGGCGCCCGACGTTACGACGACCGACACCGTCGACGCCAACCGGACCCCCTTGCCTGGCGGTAGGAGGGCGGCATCGTCCGGGGCGCAGATGGCGGCCACCCGGCCGCGGAGAGCCGACTATGACGACGCCCGAGACCGCCGCCACCGAGGCGAGCACCAGCCAGGAAGCCGCCGACACCACCGCCCCGTCCACCGGGCCGGGCCGGGAGGAGCGCGGCGGACGCGAGCGCCGCCATGGGCGCGACGGGCGCGACGCGCGCAGGGGGGGCGGCGGGCGCGGCGACGATCGTCGCGGCCACCGCGATCACCGCGATCACCGCGGCCCGCGCCTCGACCTGTCGCCGCCCCACTTCAACGTCGACGAGCTGGCCGCGCTCGCCGGTCCGCCGCTGTGGCAGGCGGTGCACGCAGCGACGGTCGCCGACGTCACCGAGGCCGCCGTTTTCGTCGACGTACAGGCGCTCGGGCATGCGCCGGTGCGCGCGGCCGTGCCGGCGGCCGAGTTGCCCGGCGCAACGGTAGGCGCGGCGGTGCGCGTGCGCCTGCTCGACGCCCCCAAGGCGGGCGAGCCGGTGGCGACCGCCTCGGTAGCGCAGGCGCGCGCGCTCGACGCGCTCGACGCGCTGCTCGCGCAGCAGAGCAAGGGCGACGGCGTACCCGGCTACGTGGTGCGCGAGGTCAAGGGCGGCTACTCGGTAGCGCTGTGCGGCAGGGACGAGGACGACGTGGCCGGCGCGGTGCGCGCCTTCCTGCCGGCGAGCCAGGCGACGCTGTCCCGTTTCGGGCCCCGCAGCGGCGACGACGTGGTGGGTGACGCCGGCACCTTCGACCTGGTGGAGCTCGACCCCGAGCGCGCCAACGTCGTGGTGACGCGCAAGGCGCGCCTCGCCGCCGAGCGCAAGCAACAGCTCGTGCAGCGGCTCGCCGACGTCAAGGAGGGCGACGTCGTCACCGCGGTGGTGAAGAACATCATGCCCTACGGCGCCTTCCTCGACGTAGGCGGCCTCGACGGCATGGTGCACCAAAGCGACCTCACCTGGGATGGCCGCGCGCGCGCCGCTGAGGTGCTCAAGATCGGCGCCCGGCTCCAGGCCAAGGTCATCTCCAAGAACCCGGAGACCGGCAAGATCAAGCTCGGCCTCAAGCAGCTCCACCAAGATCCCTGGGCCGAGGTGCGCAGCGCCTTCGCCGAGGGCTCGGTCGTCGAGGGCACCATCGTGGCGCTGGCCGACTTTGGCGCCTTCGTGCGGCTGCCGGTGACCTCGTCGCAGCAGCCCATCGAGGGCCTGATCCACATCAGCGAGATCTCCTGGACCAAGGTCAAGCACCCGAGCCAGAAGTTCAGCATCGGCGACGTCATCAAGGTGAAGGTGCTCGGCCTCGACACCGCCGAGCGTCGCATCTCGCTGTCGACGCGCGCGCTCGAGCAGAACCCCTTCGAGGCCGTCGCCGAGAAGTTCCCGGTCGGCACGGTCGTCAAGGCCAAGATCAAGAGCCTGGCCGACTTCGGCGCCTTCGTGGAGCTGGCCGACGGCATCGACGGCCTGATCCACATCGGCGAGATCTCGTGGACCGAGCACCCGAACCACCCCTCGGAGCTGCTCAACATCGCCCAGGAGGTCGAGGCGGTGGTGGTCAACGTCGACGTCGCCAAGCAGCGCGTCGGCCTGTCGATCAAGCGCACTAGCGCCAACCCCTACGACGGTTGGGAGAAGAAGTACCGCAAGGGCGCGCGCCTCAAGCTCAAGGTGGTGCGCGTCGACGACAAGGGCGCCTGGCTCGGCGTCGAGGACGGCATCACCTGCTTCTGCTTCGTGCGCGATCTGGTCGGCAAGGAGGGCGACGGCCGCGTCGAGCGCGCGCAGGACGCCGTCAAGGTCGGCTCCGAGATCGAGGTCGAGGTCAAGAGCTTCGACCGACGCTTCAAGAAGGTCAGCGTGTCGGCGCGCGCCGTCATCGAGGGCGACACGCGCGAGGCCTACCAGGACTACAAGAAGAAGGAGGCGGCGGAGGGGCAGAAGCTCAACCCGCTCGCCGACAAGCTCAAGGGCATCTCGGTGGCGCCGAAGAAGGGCTGATGGCGCGCGTCCATTTCGTCTCGTTGGGTTGCCCCAAGAACCGGGTCGACGCCGAGCATATGCTCGGCCTCTCCGTCGAGGGCGGCCACTCGATCGTCGAGGATCCGGCCGACGCGGACGCCATCGTCATCAACACCTGCGGCTTCATCGGCGAGGCCAAGAAGGAGTCGATCGAGGCCATCCTCGAGATGGGCGCCATCAAGAGGAAGACCGGCGCCAAGCTGGTGGTGAGCGGCTGCATGGCGCAGCGCTACCTTGGCGAGCTGCAGCGCGAGCTGCCCGAGGTCGACGCGTTCCTCGGCACCAGCGACTACCCGCGCATCGGGGAGGTGCTCGCTCCCGCGATGCCGCCGAGGCGTTCGTCGTCGTTGTTGAAGGTGTTGCCCGAGGACGCCGCGGCGATCGGGCACGGGCACGGGCACGGGCACGGGCACGGGCACGTTCAGAGTCTCGTTTCCGAGAGTTTGACGTTCGTGGCGGGCTGCGAGCTGCCGCGGGTCAACTCGATGCCGCGCTACACCGCGTACCTGAAGATCGCCGAGGGCTGCGACAACGCGTGCGCCTTCTGCATCATCCCGCAGCTGCGCGGCAAGCAGCGCAGCCGCCCCATCGCTGACCTGCTGAAGGAGGCGACCCGCCTCGCAGCCGGCGGCGTGGTGGAGCTGAACCTGATCGCCCAGGATCTGTCGGGCTACGGCCACGACCTGCAAAGCCGTCCCACGCTGGCCGCGCTGCTCGAGGCGCTCGGCGGCGTGCCCGGCCTGCGCTGGGTGCGCTGCATGTACCTCTACCCGCGCACGCTCTCCGACGAGCTGCTCGCCGTGCTCGACCGAGGCAATAACGCGCTGCCCTACCTCGACATCCCGACGCAGCACGGCAGCGACCGCATGTTGCGCCTGATGCGTCGAGGGAAAGACCAGCGGCGGCTCGCCGAGCTGCTTACCGAGGTGCGCGCCAAGGTGCGGCACGCGGTGCTGCGCACCTCGGTGATCGTCGGTTTTCCCGGCGAGGAGGAGCAGGACTTCCAACGCCTGCTCGACTTCGCGGCGGCGGTGCGCTTCGACCGCCTGGGCGTCTTCAAGTACTCCGACGAGGAGGGCACCGCGGCCTTCACTTTGCCGGACAAGGTGAAGGCCGCGGTCAAGCGGTCGCGCCACGACAAGCTGATGCGCCGCCAGCGCCGTATCCACGAGGAGCAAAGCCGCGCGCTCGTGGGCACGGTGCACGAGGCGATCGTCGAGGGGCGAAGCGAGGAGCACGAGCTGCTGGTCAAGGGCCGCCTGTGGTCGCAGGCGCCCGAGATCGACGGCGTCACGTACCTGTCGTCGCCGCGCCCGCTCACCACCGGCGAGATCGTGTCGGTGTTGGTGACCGACGTGAAGGACTACGACGTGGTGGCCGAGGTGCTCGACGCGGACGACCCACGTGTCGCGCACTGCGCACCGTTCGGCGAACGATAGGCAAGAGCCGGCGCCTGCGGAAGCGCGCGAGCGCCGGTGTCTCAGTTGGTGGTGCGGCCGACGAAGCGGTGACCGCGCTGATCGCAGCGCGCGGGCGCATGCGTAGCAACCTCAACGCGCGTTCGACCCGGCGCCTGAGGAGCGACCCATGTGGTTGTCTGTCGTCTTGGTGCTCACCGCGGCTGCCCCGCCCGAGCTGCCGATCCCTCCCATCGACGCCGCCGAGCCGCCAGCCTCGGGGCCCGTGGCAGACCCAGCCGCGGGTGTCGCGGCACCTGCAGCGCCCGCGACGCCGGCGGCGCCTGCTGCGCTCAAGCCGATCGCCGTCGGGCTCGAGCTCGGGCTCGACATCCCCGGCGCACAGCGATTCCCCATGGCTTCGACTCGGCTGGCGCTCGACTGGCGCACGACCCTAGCGCCCGGCATCGTCGGCGCTCTCGGCTTCGCCACCGGCTACTCCTACGTGGCGGGCGAGCAGTCGGTGGCGGATCCCGTGCTCGGTGTCGACGATCACGCGCTCTTGATGGCCCACCGGATACCGCTGCGCGCGCGGCTGCGCCTGGGGATCGCGGCCGAGGACGCACCCGTGGTGGTCGGATTGCAGGGGAGCGGCGGCGCCGACGTGGCGTTGATCGGTGCCGCGTCCTTCGGTCGCACCGGCAGCCTCACCACGGTGCTGCCGGCGTACTCGCTCGGCGGCTTCCTCGACGTCGCCATGGGGCCGGCGCTCGGCATCGGCGTGGTCGGCGAGTGGGACTCGGCCAGCGCGGAGCTGCCTGCCACCCCCGGCCTGTCCGGCGACCTGTCCGCCTTCCGCCTCGCCGTGCTCATGACCTTCGCGTTCTGATGAGGAGCTCGCCATGATCGCCACGCTGCACCGCCCGTTCACCGCCGCCGTCGCCGCACTCGTGCTGTGCTCGACGGCGGGTTGCCTGCAGGACGACGACCTGCCGGCCACGCCCGTGCTCGACGAGCTGCCCGCCGTCACCAGTCGCACCGAGATCGAGATCGGCGGTGTCGCCGAGTACAACGCGCGGGTGTCGCTGACCGCGCCAGGCGCGACCGATGGCGCGCTCACGGCGACGGCCGACTCGCGCACCGGGCGCTTCGCCATCGACCTGCCGCTCACGCTCGGCGACAACGCCGTCTCCGTCACCGCCACCGACGCCGCCGGCAACGTGAGTGAGGCAGCGACCGTCACCATCACGCGCCAGGCGCCGCGCGCCGAGACCGTGGTGCTCACGCTGCGGGACGTCTCCATCTCGGCCGACGACGGCGACGTGGTGCTCGGCGTCGACGTCAGCAACGCCGAGGCGGGCGTCGATCTGACGCAGGTGGGCGTGACCCTCACCATCACCGAGGACGCCTCGTTCGCCCCGCTGGCAGTGGCGTTCAACCGCGTCGGTCACGCGGACGTCACCTTGTCGGAGCGCCGCGTCGCGGGCATCTTCACGGTGCGCGCCGAGGCCGACGTCGCCGACGTCGACGGCTTTGCCGCGTGGGATGAGGTGAGCTTCGCGGTGCTGCCGGGGGCGCCGATCAACGCCGACTTCCTGCAGATCGTCGACGACGGCGGGCCGCACCTCGCGGGCGATCCGGTCGCGCTCACCTACCAGATGGCCGACGCGTGGGGCAACGACGCCACCGGCACCGCGACCCTGTCCATCACCATCAACGCGGCCAACGTCTCCATCGTCGACGATGGTGAGGGCGCCGCCGAGATCGACGGCCTGGTGCACGCCGGCAGCTACCTGGTGCGCGGCCACCTCGGCGGCAGCGCGCTGGCCGACGACGTCGAGCCGCTCGACATCGAGCCGAATCCCGAGCTGGCCGGTCTGAACCTGGTGCTGTCGTCCAGCTTGGCCGTCGAGTTCGGCACCATCACGTTCAGCGCCAGCGACGGCTTCGGCAACCAGCTCGACCAGGCCGCCGTGACGACGACCTTCTCCGACCCCTCCGCCATCACGCGCAACGGCAACCAGCTCACCTGCAATCGGCCCGGCTCCTTCTCCATCACCGCCTGCGTGCTCGGCACCATCTGCGACAGCGAGTTCGTCTCGGTCCAGGGATTGCTCGACACGGTAGCGCCGACCTTGAACGTGACCATCGAAGCGCCAGTCGCCACAACCGAGGTGGTGCGCAATCAGCGCGTCGTGTTCCGGGTCGACGTCACCGACGACCGCGCGCTCTCCGAGTTGCGGTACGTCGCCACCTTCGGTGACAACGGCGCCTGCGTGCGCACCGGGGGCCCGGTGCTGTTTTCGGGGACCACCGCCGAGAGCCGCAGCTTTTCGTTCTCCGTGCCGAACTGCGCCGTACCGCTCGACGTCGTCAATCTCGTCGCGCAAGCCACGGACCAGGCGGGCAACACGCGCAACGAGGCCGACGCGACCTTGAGCATCCTCGACCCGTTCCAGTTGACCGTGCCCGTAGGCTTCCTCACCACCATCGCGGCCTATCAGGATCGACTGGACGGCCCCGCCGGCATCGCCGTCGACGAGGCCATCGGCATGTTCTACGTGGCCGACGGCAACAACGACCGCGCTATTGGCGTGCCCATCGACCGCATGCAGTTCGAGCTGCGCGACCAGACCAACAACCGCGTCGACCTGCGCAACGTGCGTGGCGCTGCGGCCGATCTGGCCGGCTACCTGTTCTTCGGCGTCGATGACGTCAACGGCGGCGCGGGGACCTCCGGTATCATCCGGGTGTCGCCGAGCCTCGTCGACACCATCTTCGTGGACAACGCCTTGCCCGGCGGCCAATCCGAGGCCATCCAACAGCAGCAGTTCGTGACCCAGCTGGCCATCAACCAGGTCGGCACCCCGGCGCTGTGCATGGTGATCACCAGCCAGGACCACCTTTACTGCTATGGCGGACTCGACACTGAGCCGGCGGCGCCGACGCGACTGGCCGAGCTCGAGGTAAACGGCCTGCGACCGCGCGGCATCGCCATCGACCCGCCGGGCGACCCCGGCGTGTCGAACGACAACGACGACCTGCTGTACGTCGCGCTCAACCGGGCAAGCGGCGGCAGCCGGGTGATTCGTCGCTACCTCTTCAACAGCGGGCGCACCACGCTGACCCAGGTCGTGGGCGGTGACCTCTCACTCGACAGTGTCGGAGGCATCGGTGACGACGATCTGGCCGACCTCGCGCTCGGCCCGGCGCCGGAACGTAACCTCTACCTCGCCGACCGCGGCAACGGGCGCGTGCTGCGCGTCGAGCGCGTCACCGGCACGGTCACGGTCTTTATCGACAACCTCAACAGCCCGAGCGGCGTGGCGTTCGACGGCCAGAGCCTGCTGGTCACGGACGACGCCGATAACGTGGTGTTCCGCATCGTCGCGGCCGATCCCGGCGCGATCTTCTGAGCGGCTACGGCGCGGTGAGCGACAGCGTCACCGGCAGGTGATCGCTGACGAGGTCGCGGTAGTCGTCGACGTCGAACTGCAGGCGCGGGATGACGCTGTGGCCATCGCCGATTGCGCCCGACAACGCCGCGGTCGTGACGATGTGGTCGATGATGGCGTCCGACGAGATGTAGGTGGCCTCGCCCGCGTTGAAGTTGACCATGGTCTCGATGGTGTAGCGCGCGGTGTCGCGCAGCGGCTGGAATACCGGCAGGCCCTCGGCGTCGAGCGTCTCGTTGAAGTCACCGAGCACGACGACGTTGTCTTGCCCGTCGCCGTCGACCAGGTTGCCGACGTACTGCTCGAGCTGGGCGATGGCGCGCGTGCGCTCGCCGCGGTCGGCGCCGGTCTCGCCCGCCTTCAAGTGCAGCGCGATCACCAGGATCGTCAGCGGGTCGCCCGGACCGATCCAGCGCAGCTCGACCTGGAACGCGGGCCTCGGGAAGTCATCGCTCGAAGCAAACAGGGCGACCGGCTCGCCGGCTTCAAGCACGGTGGCGTCGTAGATGACGCCGATCTTCTGGTAGCTGCCGTCGAAGTACTCGTCCGTCGACAGCACGCCCTCGTGGTCGGGTAGGCGCTGCACGATCTCCTCGAAGGCGTCGACGTCGGCGATCTCCTCCACCGCGATGACGTCGAGCGCCATCGACGCGATCAGGTCGGTGACCAGCTCCACCGAGCCCGCTTGGTCGTCGCGGCACACGTTCGAGAAGGACTCGTTGCCGCACGGGAAGTTCTTCAGGTTCCAGGCGCCGAGGTCGAGCGTGTCGTCGGTGCCGAGCGCGTCGGTCAGGTCGGTGCGCGGCGGCGGGTAGCCGGTGTCCTCGGGGCCGGCGTCCCGGTCGGGATCCGGGGTCGTGCCGATGGGGCAGGCGGTGAGCGCGGCAGCAGCCCCGGCCAGGATGACGACGACGAGCTGGGCAGGGCGAGCGCGCACGGCGCGGGACCATACCAGGCGCGCGCGGATCCGTCAGGGGCGGTCGTCGTCGGGGATCACGATCACCTCGGGCGGCAGGCGCCCGGCGCGGCGAAACAGGCGCGCCACGCCACGCACCAGCTCGGCCTCCGCCTCGCTGCCGGCGGCCGCGAGCAGCGCGCGCGCCTGGCCGCGCACCTGCAGCAACAGCTCGTCGGGGAGGGCGGGCGACAGGCCGCGCAGCAGTACGTCGGGGGCGCCACCTTGCGCGTGGATCACTACCACGCCCGCGCGCGCCATGCGCCGCCGCGCCGCCACCGCGCCGTCGGGGAAGTGCTCGACCGCGCCGAAGGCCGCGAGCGGCTCCTTGGCGCGCTCGCCGGACTGCACCGTGGCGCTACCGTCGTCGTCGATGCGCACGGTGGCTCCGTCACGCAGGTCGAGCACGCGATCGGCGGGCACGCCGGCGCGCCGCGCCACCTGCTGGTGCGCCAGCAGGTTCCGCGCGTTGCCGTGCAGCGCCACGAAGGTCGATGGGCGGGTGGCGAGCAGCAGCGCCTCGAGGTCACCGGCGTAGCCGTGGCCGCTGACGTGTGGCGCGCGCGCACCGTCGACGATGTCGACGCCGCGCTCGGCGATGGCCTCGAGCACCTGGAGCACACCCACCTCGTTGCCCGGGATGACGCGCGCCGACATCACCAGGCGATCACCGCGCTCGAGCCGCAGCGTCGGGTGTACGTCGGCGGCCAGGCGTGACAGCGCGCTCTGCGGCTCGCCCTGCGTGCCCGTGACCGCGAGGCACTGGCGCGAGCGCGGGAAGCTCGCCAGGTCGGCCTCGTCGATCAGCACGTCGTCGAGCGTGATGATCCCGAGCTCGCGCGCGATGGTGTGCACCTCCCTGAGGCCGAGACCGACCAGCGCCAGCCGCCGACCGTGCTTGCGGCAGGTATCGGCCACGAGCTGCAGGCGCTGCACGTGGCTCGCGAACAGCGCCACCGCCACGCGCGCCGGTGCGTCGGCGACGGCAGCGTCGAGCGCGGCGGCGACGCTCGCCTCGCCCGGGTTGTCCCCCTCGGTGAGCGCACCGGTCGAGTCCGCCAGCAGGCACAGGACGCCCTCGTCGCCGGCCAACGTCAGGCCCTCGAGATCGGTGGGCGGCCCGAGCACCGGCTCGCGGTCGACGCGGAAGTCGCCCGAGTGCACCAGGCGGCCGACCGGCGTGTCGATGACGAGCGCGCTGGCTTCCGGGATCGAGTGGCTGACCGCGAGCCAACGCACCGAGAAGGGCCCAATGTCGCGGCGCTCGCCGAGCTCGACGACGTGCAGCGGCCCGAGCGGCTGCCCAACGCGGGCGAAGCGCCGCTCGATCATGCGCGCGGCGAACGCCGTCGCCCACAGCGGCTTGTCGTTCTCGCGCGCCGCATAGGGCAGGGCGCCGATGTGGTCCTCGTGCGCGTGGGTCACCACGGTGCCGAGCAGGCGATCGCCGAGCGCGCCGATGCGCTCGAGGTCGGGCAGGCCGAGGTCGAAGCCCGGCGCCTCGTCGTGCACGAAGCGGGCGCCGCAGTCGATCAGGAGTGCGGGCCCGGCTGCGCCCCGCTCCTCGAGCTCCACCAGCAGGCAGTTCCTGCCGAAGCGCCCGACGCCGCCGAGCGGAGTCAGCCGCAGCGCCCTGGTACCGCTCCTCGTCATCCGCGCGCTTTCAGCCAGGTCGCGAACTCGGCCAGGCCGCGCTCGAGCGGGAAGTCAGGGCGGTAGTCCAGCTCGCGCACGGCGCGGCTCACGTCGGCGTAGGTGATGGGCACGTCGCCGGGCTGCTCAGGGAGCGCCTCGACCTTCGCCGTCACGCCGAGCGCCGTCGCGAGCTTCTCGATCAGCTCGTTGAGCGTCACGGTGCGCGAGTTGCCCAGGTTGTAGATGTGGAAGCCGGCGCAGCGGTCGATGGAGGCGAGCACGCCCTGCACGATGTCGGCGATGAAGGTGTAGTCGCGCCGAGTGGTGCCGTCGCCGTAGCGCGGCACTGCTTTGCCGTCGAGCAACAGGCGCGCGAACTTGTGGATCGCCATCTCCGGCCGCTGGCGCGGGCCATAGACCGTGAAGAAGCGCAGGCAGGTGACGTCGAGGCCGTAGAGGTGATGGTAGGTGTAGGCGAGCAGCTCGGCGGCGCGCTTGGTGGCGGCGTACGGGCTCACCGGATGCGCGATGGGGTCGTCCTCCTCGAAGGGCACCTTGGCGTTGGTGCCGTACACCGAGGAGGACGAGGCGAATACCAGCTTGGGCAGGGCACCCGCCACGCGCGGCTGCGCGCGCAGTGCGTCCATCACCGCCACGGTGCCGTCGACGTTCTCGCGCACGTACAGTGCGGGCCGCTCGATGCTCGGACGCACGCCCGCCCAGGCCGCCAGGTGCACCACCGCGTCGGGACGCGCGACAAAGGCCTGCGCCATCGCCTCCTCATCGAGGATGGAGCCGCGCACCAGCGAGAAGCCCGGACGGGCCTCGAGCGCCGCACGGTTGTGCTCCTTCAGGCGCGGGTCGTAGAAGTCGTTGAAGTTATCGAGGCCGACGACGGTGTCGCCGCGCGCCACCAGCGCCTCACACACGTGCGATCCGATGAAGCCGCACGCACCAGTGACGAGCAGCCTCACTTGGTGCTCCCGTCGCAGCTCATGAGCACTAGCCGCCCCCCACCTGGCGTGGCGCGATCGCGACCAGCACGTCGTCGCCGTCGATGACCGTGACCTTGGTGACCGACAGCGCGTACGGCGGCGAGATGCCCTTGGCGTCGAACAGGTGCTCCGTGAGGATCTTGACCTCGACCTCCTCGGGCAGGTTGATCGGCTTGGTGCGCCACAAGCCCGGCACCTTCTTGCCGTCGAACTCGACGCCTTCGCCCCGCACCTCGATCACTACGCCCTCGAGGTCGCCGTTGTCGACGTTGGTGACGCCGATGGCGGTCTTGAACGACAGGCCGAAGCCCAGGCGTTCGGCCTTGATCTGCCAGTGCTCGCCCTCGGGCGGGGCCAGGAACACGGTGGCCACCACGATGACCAGGTAGCCGACGATCAGCCAGACGCGGGCCTGGAAGTACGGGCTCTCCTTGCGAAAAGCGCCCCAGCGGTCGCGCGCCCACTCCCCGGAGTGCTCGAGCACCGCGTTGATCGACTCCTTGGTGGCCATGGGGGCACCTTAGCAGGCCGCCCGCCGCGTTGGCGCGGCCTTGACGAGGGCGCCTCCAGACCGCATATCTGGCGGGTTGTCGCCCCCATCCCCGACGTGAGGACTGCCATGGCCGAGAAGAAGACCGACGAGAAGAAGAAGGACCACAAGGCTGCAACGCTGTTCGACAAGCGCGTGGTGGAACGCTCCGTTACCAAGGGCGCGCTGTCGAAGGCCGAGCTGGACGCGCACCTGAAGTCGCTGCCCGACCTGGCCGATCAGGCCGACAACATCGCCGACAAGGTCTACGGCGAGCGCAAGTGAGCACGTGGCCATGACCGAGGGCGAGGGCGAAAAGAAGAGCTTCAAGGTCGTCGACCGCCGCCGCTTCACGGAGGAGGGCGACGAGCGCAGTGGGCCGGACGTGGCGCCGCCGGTGCCGCCGCGCAAGGACCCGCCGATGCCGCAACCGGCAGCGCCGCCGCCGCAGGCCGCCAAGGCACCCGCACCGGGCGCCAAGCCCGAGGCGCAGAAGGCCGCGGGCGCGCCGCCCGAGCAGAAGAAGGCGGCCCCCGAAGCCGCCGGCGCGCTGTCCTTCTCGCTGTTCGTGCAGAGCTTGGCGCAGCAGTGCTTGATGCAGCTCGGCTTGATGCCGTGGCCGCACGGACAGCGCGAGATGCACCTCGAGCAGGCGCGCGACACCGTCGACATCCTGGCCATGCTCAAGAGCAAGACCGTGGGCAACCTGAGCGCCGAGGAGCAGCAGCTCATCGACGCCGCGCTCTACGAGTTGAAGATGAGCTGGGTCGAGGTGCAGCAGGCGATCGCGCGCAGCAAGGGCGCGCCGCGCCCGCCGACCCCGCCGGGGCGTTGAGCGCCCGCCGCTACCGAGCGCGGCGTCGTCGCCACCACAGCATGGCCAACAGGCCGGCGCCCATCGGCGCCAAGCCGCCCTGCGAGCAGCCGAGGCAGCTACCGGCGATGTCGGGCGGATCCTCGTCGTCGGGCGGCGCCAGCTCGCACACGCCGCCGCTGCACACCTGGCCCTCGGCGCAGGGCACGTCGTCGCGGCAGGCCACCGCGCACGTGTAGGCGGGATCGCACCGATCGGCCTCCTCGACACCGCCGTTCGGGCTCAGACAGACGTCGATGTCGCCGCGGCGCGCGTTGACGGTGCGGCACACGGAGTCGCCGGGGCAAAGGTCGGCGTCGCCGCAGGCCCAGGCGCACTGGCCGATGCCGTCGTCGGACAGGCCGATGCACACGCCGCGCCCGACGCAGTCGTCGTCGGACGCGCAGGTCTTGCAGACGTCGCAGCCGGCGCGATCGTCGAGCTCGCAGCGCCCGTCCGAGCAGTAGTCGCCGCGTTGGCACTCGAGGTCGGTGTCGCAGGTGTCGCCGAAGCCGGGGTTCGGCAGGCAGACCGGGAAGGGGAAGTCGGGCGCGCCGAGCGCCTCGGCGCAGGTGTACTCGAAGCAGCCCCAGTTGCTCTCGGCGGTGCACTCGCAGTCGGCCTCGACGCACGAGAAGCCGTAGGGGCACGCGCCAGGTCCGTCGCCGAAGCACAGGTCGGCGCACAGCTCGCGGCCCTCCTCGGTGACGCCGACGAGCGCGGTGCCGATCTGGCCCGAGAAGCAGGCGAAGAAGTCGGCCGGCTCGCCAGCGCTCGCCTCGCCGGGCGTGCAGATGGAGGCGCCGCCTGGCTCGGTCAGCCGGCAGTCGAAGCCGTCGATGCAGTCGTCGTCCGAGGCACACGAGACGGTGCAGATCTCGACGGGCGTGAACTCGGTGTCCGCCGTCGACGTGCAGTAGGCGCAGTCGGCCGTGCACGGCGACAGGAAGTCGCCGGGGCGCTCGCGCGGCAGCTCGCAGGCGCCGAGCGCGAGGTCGCAGACGCTGCCGTCGATGCAGTCGTCCTGCGCGTCGCAGCGGGTCAGGCACCGCCCCTCGGCGGAGCAGAAGGTGCACCCAGGCGCGTCGCACGGGCCGCCGGCGAGGCCGGGATCGGCGGCGAGCTGCACTGCGCGCGCGGCGTTGACGCGGCCGTAGCCGAAGGCGAGCGAGTGGCCGGTGTCGTCGTAGCCGAAGAACTCGTCGAGCAAGGCCTGGTCCTCGCCGAGCAGGTCGGCCCACGGCATCTTGTCGGCCGTGATCTTGTCGGCGCTCCTCGTCAGGATCAGCCGCACCTGCTCGGCGGTGAGCGCGGGGTTGACGCTCAAGACCAGCCCGACCACGCCCGCCGCCACCGGCGATGCGGCGGAGGTCCCCGAGAAGCCGGGGTTGTAGTCGCCGGCGTCGTAGCCGTTGTCGCCCATGACGTCGGTGCAGACGATGCCCGAGTCGTCGTCGGGCACGCCGTCCTGGTCGGCGGGCAGCCCCTGGCTCGGCGCCGCCACGTCCACGGCGGGGCCGTAGCTCGAGTAGGGCGCCCAGTCGTCGAGGTTGGTGCTGGCGGCGACCGCGATCACGTAGGGGTCGGACGCGTAGGCGTCCACCGCCACGTCGCGTGTCTCGTTGCCGGCGGCGAACAGGATGACGGTGCCCTTGCCGCCGCGCCCGGCGTCTCGCGCGTGGCGGAAGGCGCCCCTCTCGGACTCGGAGAGCGGGAAGTAGAGCGAGAAGCCCGGGCCCCAGGAGTTGTTGATGGCGGCAGCGCCCTCGTCGACGGCACGCCTGAAGGTCTCGGCCATGGTGAGGCCGCTGCCGGCCTCATCGCCGAGCAGGCGCACCGGCATGATCTTGCAGCCAGGGCAGACGCCGGCGACGCCGAGCCCGTTGTTGGCGACAGCGGCGATGGTGCCGGACACGCTGGTGCCGTGAGACTCGCGGAAGGGCGTGTCGTCGGGGCAGCCGGCGGCCACGTCGCGGCCGTCGAAGCTCATCGAGCACTCGGCGCGCGGGTCGTCGTCGTTGGCGGCGGCGTCGAAGCCGCCCACCATGTTGGCGGCGAGGTCGGTGTGGTCGACGTCGATGCCGGTGTCGAACACGGCGATGACCACGCTCGGATCACCCAGGGTCACGTCCCAGGCGTCGTCGGCGAACACCTCGCCGGTGCCCGGGATGTCGGCGCCGTGCGACAGGTGCCACTGCTCGGGGAAGCGCGGGTCGTCGACGGTGGCGCGCGCTTGCAGCTCCCGGTACAGCTCGGGCTCGAGCGCGACGGTGCCGGCGGTCCCGTCGAGCGCGGCGCTCGCCGCCACGGCGTCCCGCGCGAACGGCGCGCCGACGGCGATGACGGCGGTGTCGGGGATGGAGGAGGTGCGCACCAGCACGCCGCCCGTCGCCGCGAGCAGGCCGGGCAGCACCGCGCGCAGCCGGCCGGGCTTGGCGGTGACGACGAGCCGGTCGTCGGCGAAGGCGCGGCCGGTGCGACGGCCGAGCACGGGCCAGACGCCGTCGCTGTGGCCGGCGAGATCGGCGGCGAGCTGCGCGAGCGCGGCGCGCGGGGCGGTGCCGGCGAGCTCGACGAGGAACAGGCCGTGGGAGCGCACGCGGCGCGCGCCCGTCACCTGCACGCGCTCGGCCGGGAACGTCGGGTCTGTCTGGCGGAGCGCCTCGACCCGCTCCTCGACGAGCAAGGCCACGCTCGCCGCGGGCGTGGTCGGCGCCAGGCGCACCAACAGCAGGTCGGCGCGCGGCATCACCGGCACCTCGCGGCCCGCCGAGCGGTAGGCGCGCTCGAAGAGGAAGCGCGCGTCGGGCGCCGGCGCAGCGTCCGGAGGGGCCGAGGAGGGGTCGAGGCCGACGGCGACGTCGGCAACGAGCGCGAGCGCGAGCAAGAGCGGCGTAGCGAGCATGCTCTTGGGGTCGCATGCCCTGGCCGGATGTCAACCGGCGGAGCTATGCTGTCAGTTACATAACGTCGAGCACCAGGTCGACGTCAGGTGGTTGCGCGTCGACGACGGCACGCGCAGATCCGCCCTTGCCGGAGGAGCCATGCGCACGCTCGACATCGACTGGGCCGACCTCGAGATCGCCTTTCGCGACGCGAGCGGCGCCAAGAGCTGGCTCGACATGGAGACCGGCGAGGTGGTCACGCTGGTGCCCGGCTTCGACGACGAGGCCGACCTGCAGGGCAAGCTGCGCACCTTCCCCGCGCGCTTCGCGGCGCTCCGCCCCGTCGACAAGCAGTTCACCCAAAGGGTGCTGCAGAGCTTCATCGCCGCGAGCGGGGGCGCGCTCAAGGGCAAGCTCGGCGACGCCGCCGCCGGCCCCGGCGGTCTGGCGCGCGCCATCGCGCTCTTGAAGGACGATCGCACCGCGTGGGCGCGCTTCGCCCGGCTCGAGCAGCAGGCGTTGATGGCGCACATCGAGCGCTTCCTCGAGGAGCAGGGCATCAAGGCCGGCAGTCGGGCGCCCGCGCCGGACCTGTTCGAGGGGCTCGCGTAGGCAGCCGTGCGGCAACGCAGGACCGTTCGTCGATGTGGTTCGGGCGGCGGGGCGGGGAGCAGGGGTCGCCGCCGCGGCGCTGGTCCTCGGCCCCTTTGGTGTCGTGCTCGTTCGCGCGGACGCCGCCAGCCGTCGTCGTTCGCGTCGCCCGGCGACGGGCGGCTCGCGCTTGCTGCGTTCGTGCCTCAGGGCGGTCGGCTTGCGATTGGCGTCGTCGCGCGGGGCGGTGGTGCCGTGGGCGTGGTGCGGGCCTGCGGGCGCGCCGCGTCGACGACCCCTGCTCCCCGCCCCTCGGTGCCACTCGGCACGAAGGGTCGTCATTGGCATGGCCCGGGGCCCGAGCCGGCCTCAGGGGCGCGGTGGTACTCTGCGATCAAAGCACAGTGGCGATCGAGAGTGGCCGCCTCGGCCACCAACGGGCACCGCCGCATGAGTTCGGCTTCTCGCTACGGCGCGGCTGACGGCCGTGCACGATGTTGGCAGCACCTTGACCCCGCACGCGGATCTCAGCTGGCGCGGCCGCAAGATCTTGCCCCCTGGCGCGGATGTACATGATGCACCCATCCCCAGGTTGTGCTCCGGGGGCGTGACACCTACAGGAACCGCCGATGCCAACTGCCCTAACGCGGAATGAGATCCGCTCGCGCGCGAAGAAATTCGTCAACGACTGGTCCTCCGAAGAGCGCGAGCGCGCCGAGAAGGACACCTTCTGGAACGAGTTCTTCGCGATCTTCGGCGTCGAACGCCGGAAGGTCGCGACCTTTGAACGTCACGCGAAGCGGATCTCCACCGGACGTGCCGGCTTCATCGACGTGTTCTGGCCCAAGTACCTGATCGCGGAGCACAAGTCCCGCGGCGCGAACCTAACCGCCGTCATCGAGCAACAAGCGCTCGACTACCTCGGAGATATTCCGTCAAACGAGTTCCCGCGGCTCGTCATCGCCTCGGATTTCGCCAGGTTCCGGGTGCTCGACCTTGACCCAGACACAAAGGAACGCGGCGAGGAAGTTGAGTTTCCCCTCGAGGATCTCCCTCGGCAGGTTGACCGCTTCCTGTTCCTGGCTGGATACGAGAGGCGAAGTTTTCGCGAGCAAGACGCGGTCAACGTCGATGCGGCGGAGTTGCTCGGCCTTGTCTACGAGGAACTCGAGGTAATCGGATACACGGGACACGAACTCCAGGTTCTTATCGTACGGCTGCTTTTCATCCTATTTGCCGACGACGCAGACCTTTGGGCGCGCAGCCAATTCGAGGAGTACCTCAGAAACCGAACCGCGGATGACGGGCATGACCTTGGCATGCATCTCAGCCGCCTCTTCGACGTCCTGAACACCCCCGAAGCCCAGCGCTCATCCGCCATGGATGAAGACCTCGCCGCGTTCCCCTACGTCAACGGCGGACTCTTCTCGGAGCGTGTCCGCACTCCAGATTGCACGAGAAGGATCCGCGACCGAATCCTGCAGGCCTCAGAATTCGAGTGGAGCGGCATCTCGCCCGCGATCTTCGGCTCGATGTTTCAGTCTGTGATGGACAAGGGCGAGCGTCGACAGCTAGGTGCGCACTACACCACAGAAAAAAACATACGTCGCGTCATCGAACCACTCTTCCTCGACGACCTCAACGCGGATCTTGCCGATGCCGGTTCATCGCGACAAAAGCTCAAGAACCTCCACGACCGGATCGCGTCGCAGACGTACTTCGACCCAGCGATGGGCTGTGGCAATTTCCTGGTCATCGCCTACCGCGAGCTGCGGCGCATCGAGACTGAGATTCTCCACCGTCTCCACCCAGAAAACGTTCAGCTGACGATCCAACTCGACCAGTGGAGGAAGGTGTCAGTAGAGCAGTTCTATGGGATTGAGATCGAGGAGTTCCCGGCGAGAATCGCGGAAACGGCGATGTACCTCGCAGACCATCTCGAGAACGAGGCGCTGGGCCGGACATTCGGCGTCAATGTTGTTGATCTTCCGTTGCAGAAGACTGCGCATATCCGCATCGGTAACGCGCTCACGATCGATTGGTCTTCCGTTGTCGCTCCGGATCGCTGCTCGTACATCCTCGGGAACCCGCCCTTCGCGGGTCAGACGACCCGATCCGGAGAGCAGACGGCGGATCTTCGCGGGGTATGGGGCGAGCAGTACGCGCGCTGGCTCGACTATGTGACCGGCTGGTACAAGAAGTCAGCTGACTACCTTCAGCTCGCCCCCGCCGCTCGCGTTGCTTTCGTCTCAACGAACTCGATCACACAGGGCGAGCAAGCCGGCCGTGTGTGGTCGCCGATTATCGAATCCGGCATCAGAATCGACTTCGCTCACCGTACCTTCCGATGGTCAAGTGAAGCGCGCGGGAAGGCGCACGTGCATTGCGTGATCGTTGGATTCTCGAAGGGCGGGCGGCCGGGACGCAAGACGCTGTTCGAGTACGACGACATTGCGGCTGATCCGGTTGCCCGCACGGTCAACGAGATCAACCCATATCTTGTGGCCGGCCCGACCGTTCTCGTTCATGCGCGGAGCACGCCACTTTCAAGCGCCCTCCCGCAGGTGAACTACGGGAACAAGCCATCTGACGGTGGCTTTTTGGTTGTCGACGCAGCGGCAAGAACGTCCGCGGACCCGATCGCACTGAAGTACCTTCGGCCGTACGTCGGCGCGCAGGAACTCCTGCACAACGAGAAGCGTTGGTGTCTTTGGCTCCTCGACGCCGATCCCGGAGAGATTGCCTCGTCCACGTTCATCCAAGAGCGCGTTGCCAAAGTGCGTGAGTATCGGGAAGCCAGCACCGCCGCCGACACTCGTCGTTACGCGCAGATGCCGACACGATTCTTTCGCATTCCTCAACCAACCACCGACTACATCGCAATTCCGCGCCACGTATCCGAGAATCGTCACTGGTTTACCGTCGCGCGATTCCCAGCCACGACGATCGCGTCAGATGCACTATTCACAGCCATCGATCCTGACGGCTTCCTCTTCGGCATCCTTTCATCCAAGCTGTTTATCCTCTGGATGCGGACCGTCGGTGGCATGTTGAAGTCCGATCTCCGGTTCTCGGCGTCTGTCGTATACAACCCGTTCCCTCTTCCTGAGATCGATGCAGCGGCGCGTCACCGCGTTATCGAAGCTGGGAAACAAGTAGAGGTTGCCCGCGCCGCGTTTCCCAACACCTGCCTCGCAGACCTTTACAACCCCTCTGCGACTCCTCCATCGGTCGTGCAGGCGCACCTCGCCCTCGATCGTGTCGTCGAACGGCTCTACCGCGGCAGGGCGGTCTTTGCTGCGGACAGCGAGCGGCTCACGGAACTCTTTGAGA
The DNA here is from genome assembly GCA_016177705.1 of Deltaproteobacteria bacterium. Lineage (GTDB taxonomy): Bacteria > Myxococcota > UBA727 > UBA727 > VGSZ01 > JACOUT01. The sequence continues at coordinate 248,253 of JACOUT010000018.1, read as the reverse complement.
GATACGCTGCACTGACAGAAAACGAGGACCCCACCCTCTTGGCAGACGCAGAAGGTGACGAGGAGGAATGACGAGGGACGCGCAGGCCGCAGACATGCTGCGTCGCTCGTGCTGCCAACACTCGCACGGCCGCAGAGCCCGCGCTTCGCGCGGGACAGCCGCGGGCGCTGCGTGCTCGCTCCTTCGTCGCTGCGCCCGCAGGGTTGTGCTCCGTTGCAACGCCGCGCCATCATGACCGCCTTGCGTGCGGCTGTCGGCCGTGCACCACGTTGGTGAATGGGGGGATGCCGTGCTCGGAGACCTTGAGCCGAAACAGCGCGCGCTCGCCGAGTTGATGTCGGAACTCTCGGAGCGGGCGTACCACGCCGGTTGGATGGAGGGACTCGAGTTCTCGCTGTGGCGCGCCATCGACGGCGGGTCGCGCTCCTTCGGGCGAACGGAAATCACGGACGATCAAGTCGCACGGTTGCGACAGCTTGCGGAGGAGTGCGGCGGCTGGATCGTCTTCGATGAGATGAACGAAGAGACGTTTGTGACGTCCAGTGAGTGGAAGCGGCGTCTTGCGGGACGCTCTGCTATCGTCGGCAGGTGACCACGATCTCTGTCGAGCTGTCCGAGCAGGAAGAGCAACGTCTGCGTGAGCGCGCGCGGGAGCTCAACGTCGCGCCCGAGGACCTCGCCGCGGCGGTCTTGAAGGACGGGCTCTCGACGTCCGATCCCGAACTCAAGAAGATCCTCGCGGCCGTGCTCGAAAAGAATCACGAGCTGTACCGACGCCTTGCCTGAATGAAGCTCCTCAAGGTCGCCGAGGTGCTGGAGCTACATCGCGCCGTAGTCGAGCAGGCCAATGGCACTGCCTCGGTGCGCGACACGCAGTATTGCGTCAGCGCGAGAACGTCGCGCACGTACGTACGCGCGCGAGCGCGCGCCCCGCAGCCGCCTGTAACTCGGGCTCCTCGGCGTGCTCGACGGTGAGCGGCTCCAAGCGTTCGGCGCTCCACGGGGCGCACAGCTCGCCGAGCGCATCGACCGCTGCCAGGCGCACGCCGGCGTCGTCGTGGGCGAGGAACGGCAGCACCGCCTCCGCGTCGGCGGGCGTGCCGCTCGAGGACAGATCGAACAAGGCGGCGCGCGTCGCAACCGTTTCGCCCTGGCCTCGCCGTGCGAGCTGCTCACGCGCCAGCGCGGCGCGTCCTTCGCGCGTCATGGGTGGCGCACCGGGCAGGTCGGGCGGGGCCGGCAGCCTACCGTCGACGATCAGGGTGGCCGCTGCCTCGAGCGCGGCCACCAGCGCGAGCCGCCCGTCCTCGGTCGACAACAGCGGATTTCGCACCAGCTTCCGGATCGCTTTGGCCTCGTCCTCGGAGATGGCGCGCGAGCGCACGCGCCGCAGCGCCTCGGCGTGCACCTCGATGATGGGCACGTCGGCGACCGACACCGAGACCCTGCAGCGCGCCTCGTAGACTGTGGCGGCGCGGCCCGGGCCGGCGCGCAGGCGGCAGCCGAGCACTTTCGCGATGCCGAGCGTGCGCGGCGCTGTCGCCTGCGCGGCTCGGGCGGCGAGGGCGCGCGACAGCTCGCCGGGCAGGGCGGCCGCGACGCCCGCCAGCTCCTCGTCGGTAAGCGCGTCGGTGCCGGCGTCGATGCGCACCGGCTCAGGCGCGACCTCGCTCGGCGCCACCGCGACCCCGCGCAGCGGGCCGACCCGCAAGGTCTCGCGCCCCTTGACGTCGACGGCCGCGCAGCCTGCGCTGGCGGCGACCGCTAGCATGAGGGCGAGGCCGAGCGTCGATGGGCGCGCGTCCGACGTGACCGGTTCACTGTGCACGTCGCCCCTGGTAGCACGCCGCGCATGCCCCTGGAGCGCCACACCGCCACCTGGCGCCTCGTCGTCGCCTACCACGGGGCCCGCTTCGTCGGCTTCGCCGCGCAGGAGGGCGAGCGCTCGGTGCAGGGCGAGCTCGCGCGCGCGCTGTCGGCGCTCGCCGGCGAGCCGGTGCGCGTGCGCGGCGCCGGTCGCACCGACGCGGGCGTCCACGCGCGCGGCCAGGTAGTGAGCGCGCGCTTCTCCTCGCGCGTGCCCGTCGAGAAGATGGTGCTCGCGTGCAACAGCCAGCTCGGCGACGACCTCGCAGTAGTGCGCGCAGAGGCGATGTTCGACGCCTTCGACGCCAAGCGCCACAGCGTCGGCAAGCGCTACTGCTACCGCCTGCACACGGCGGCCTGGCACGATCCCTTCCGCGGCTCGACCTCCTGGCACGTGCGCAAGCACCTCGACCTCGAGGCGATGAAGGAGGCGGCCGGCGCGTTTGTCGGCGAGCTCGACTTCGAGAGCTTCCGCTCGCAGCACTGCGACGCCGCGCACGCGCGCCGCTACCTCTGGATGAGCGAGCTGCGCGAGCAGGACGGCCAGGTGGTCTATGAGGTGCGCGGCAACGCCTTCTGCCGTCACATGATCCGCTGCCTGGCGGGCACGCTGGTCGACGTCGGCCGCGGCCGCTTCAGACCGGCGGACATGCCGCGCCTGTTGGCAGCGCGCGATCGCACCCAGGCGGGCGTGACTGCGCCGGCATGCGGTCTCACGCTCGAGGAGGTCTACTACCCGGACGAGCTGGCACACGCTGGCATCCCGGCGGACGCGCGCTTCCCGGGCTTCCCGGTCACGCCCGAGAGCTGGCCAGCCGATCCGCCACCAGCTTCTTGATGATGGACGCGCTCGGCTCGAGCACGCTGACGAACTCCACGCCCATGCCGGTCTTCGACGCGTGCACCACGCGCCCGAGCCCCTCGATCAGCGTGCCGCCGTCCTTGACGGTGAACTGGAAGAACACCGAGGCGCCGAGCGCGCGCGGCGTCGGCGTCTCGATGAACATGCCGCCCACCGACAGGTTCTTCGCGTGCACGGCGCGAAACTGCGCGATCGAGTCGCTGGTCACCTGCACCAACAGCTCGAGCGGCACGCGCGGGTGTTTGCGGTGATCGATGCTGCCGCCGCTCGCGCCATCGGCGGCCTTGGCGCCCTTCTTCTTCTTGGCCATCAGGTCTCCCGCAGCAGATCGGCGACGCGCCGGCGCAACAGCTTGGCGAACTCGAAGGAGGCACCGTCGGCGGCGTAATCGAGCTGCGTGTTCCAATAGGGCAGGTTGCCGCTGTCGAGCCACGGCACGTCAACCAGGATCTCACCGTCGCGCTTCTTGGTAACCAGCTTGTCGAGGTCGACCGCCTCTTCGGCGACGATGACCTTCAGCTCGCGCGGCGAGAAGTGCAGCCAACCCTCGTCGATCTCGGTGGAGACGCGCGCGCGCACGTCCTCGATGACCGAGCGCGTGTGCGCGACACCTTCGCGCACCGCCGGCATGGCGACGTCGCTCATGACGCTGACCGCGTCGACGAAGGACGCGCCGCAGGAGAAGATCGAGTGGAACACGGTGGCGTCCCGAAACGGCGTGCCCGGACCGCAGATGGCCACGATCTTGCCCACGCCGTCGGGCGTGACGTAGTTGACCAAGCTGTCGGCGTCGATGACCGCGCTCGACGCCGCGAACCACGCCGTCGACGGGTGCGGCGCGTACCACTCGGCGAGCCCGACGTGCGCGAGCAACGCGCGCTCGCGCTCCTCGAGCTTGAGCACACCGTAGCCGTCCGCGTGCAGCACCAGGTGGTCAGGGTTGAACGGATCGGCGATCTTGGCGTGCAGCCCCTCGAGCCCGTCGAGCGAGAAGCCCCGCAGGCGCGCAGCCTCCTCGATGCCCATACGCACCATCTGCGCCATGAAGCGCGGCGGGCCTACCTGGTGCTCGAGGATCGACTGGCAGATGGCGACCACGCGCGCGCGCGCGCCTTCGCGCTCGACGTCGAGGAAGCGCGGCAGCACCAGCGCCGCCGCCACCGCGCCGTCGATGTGGTGCGTGAGGAAGTTGTCTTTGAGCTTGGCGGCGTCCGAGAACATCGAGGCCAGCACCGCGTCCTCGGTGGCCATCGGCGACAGGCCGTTTTGCTCGGCGATGTCGAGGATTTGTCCGATCTCGGCCACCGCGTGGCGCCAGTTGATGTCGTCGTAGCCGGCGTCGGCGTCGCGTGTCTTCCATGCGTGGCGCAGGTCGACCAGCACATCGACGATGCGCTGGCTCTCGAGCGGCGTCAGCGCGCCGCACTCCCGCACCTTGGCGGCAAGGTCGACGACGTGACCGCTGGTGCTGCGCACGCGCACGCGGCCCACCTCGCGCCGCAGCGCCGCGCGACGCTCCGCGCCCTTGAGCAGCGGGAACAGCTCGCGCACCGTTTCACGCCGCGGGTGTTCGGCCCAGCAGCGGAACAGCTTGTCGACGGCGAGCGGCCGCTTGGGCGCTCGCTTGAGGGCTGCGAGGCGACGCGCCAACTCGCCGGCCGCGGTCTCATCCGTCGCCCGTTTGTCGGGGGGTGGCCCTTCGCGCTCGTAGGCATCGGCGCGGGAGTTGGTCGGGTCGCACCAGCCGTTGGCGTCGAGCGAGTAGGGGTTCAGGTCGTTCAAACGCACGCGCCTGCCCCGTCGGAGCGATGGCTCCGACCGCGATCCGCGCTTTGGGGGCGACGGCGGGTGCGACAATTGGTTAGTCCAGCGGACGACCCAGGCTAGATCGCGGGCGCAGGCGGATCGAATGTCCGGCGTCACCGGGACGGCCGCGCTAGGGAAGCGCGAGCGCGGCAAAGCGCGTGTGACACAGAGCGTCGAGCGCCTCGAGCAGGTCGCGGTGCTTACGCAGCGCGTCACCAAGAGCCGGTACCTCGCGGGCGCCCTTGGCGAGCGCGTAGGCCGAGGTCTGCACCTGCCACTGTCGGGGCTGGATGCCGAGCACCGCGATCGCGTCCACCAGGCGACGCGCCACCGCCGCTTCGGCATCGCCCGGCTCCTCGCGCAGCCGGTCGAGCGCGGCCACCAGCGCGTCGCCGAGCAGCTCGCCGCTCCTCGCCACGCCGAGCGTGAGCCCGAGTGCGCTCGTCTCCTCCACCACGCCGCGAAGCTGTGAGGAGAGCGCGCGCCAGGTGAAGTCGGCGTCGTCATCGTCGACTGGCGTCACCAGCTCAGCCACCAAGGCGTCGGCGCGGCGCGAGAGCACGTGCGACGCCAGCGTCTCGACGTGCAGCGGCAGCGGCACGTCGAGGTCGCGCAGCGCCAACAACAGCGCGCGATGGCTCTCGAGCAGCTCGTCGCCGAGCGCTTCGAGCAGCCCGATCTTCTCGGCGCCGAGCGCGCGCGCCGCCTGCTGGCGCAGGTCCTTGAAGGCGTCCCTGAGGCTGAAGGATCGATGCCCGAACGCCTCGTCGAGCGCGCGCACCATGGCGGGGGTGCTGCCCTCGACGGCGGCCGCGCGCACGCGCTCGAGCCTCGCTTGCAGGTCGGCGTCGCTGGCGAACTGGGCGGTGCAGCAGCGGAAGTCGAGCCCGCCGAAGTGCGCGAGCGCGTAGACGGTGTCGGCCGCCTCGTCGGTGCGGGTATCCGTGATGGTGACGCGGCCGAACACGCACGGCACGCGACCCTTCTTGAAGGCGGTCTCGTCTTTCAAGGTGACGTCGTAGGCGTACAAGCGGCTCGAGCGACGCGGCCCTTCGGCCAGCGCCTGCAGCGCGTGGCTGACGGCGACGTTGTCGGGGGTAATCGCAGCGACCTTGGCGCGCTGCAGGTAGATGTCCGCGCCGGTGACCGGCTCGCCCTTCGGCCCGGGCACGTTCGAGCGTGCGCCCTTGAGCGTCTCCATCAGCGCGGCCTCGGCGTCGACGCCGGTGGCCCCTCCGGTGGCGATGCCGAGCGCGAGCGCGCGCGCCGCGTATTTCATCAGGATGACGCTCTCGCCGCCGCCGATGTCGTCAAAGAACCAGCCGCACGACGTGTACATCAAGAGCGCGCAGCGCTGCATCTCGAGCAAACGGAAGAACGTGACGCGCTCCTCGGCCGAGAGCTTCTTCTTGGCGCGGTCCGCCACCAGCTCGTCGGTGCGCGAGGGATCGAGCACGACGTCGATGTAGGCGTCTCGCGTCGCCCACGGATCGCGCGCGAGCTTGCCCATCTCGCGCTCGTAGTGGGCCGCCAGCGTGTCGCGCGCGCCGTCGAGCGCCGCGCGCAGCGGCTCGCGCCAACGCTGGTTCCAGCCGGGCCCACCGCCGACGTTGCAGCCACAATCCCTCGACCAGCGGCCGACGCCGTGCGCACAGCTCCACGCGCTGACGTCGAGAATGTCGGCCTCGGCGCGCACTGGGCTCCTCGCCAGGAATTGCGCATAGCCGGTCAAGCACACGCGCTTGTCGGCGCGCAGCTTGGCGAAGGCGGAGGCGAGCGCCATGTCACCGAACTTGAAGTGGTGGCCGTAGCTCTCGCCGTCGGTGGCGGTGTGCACCAGCCACGGCTCGCCTTCCTTTGGCCCGCCCGGCGCGGCGTTGCGCTTCGCGAAAGCTCCTTCGACGGCGCCGACCAGGTGGTGCGCGTCGGCCAGCATGCCGTCGAAGGCGATGCCCTTGGCGATGGCGGCGTCGTAGAAGAACAGGTGGAGCGGTCGGCCGCGGTGCTGTTGGTAGAGGTAGGCGCGCCCGGTCGGGATGTCGCCGTTCGTCGACGGCGTCCAGCCGCTGCCGTCGAGGAAGCGCCAGCGCTTGGCCTGGTGCGGAGACAAGACGGTGAACTGGATGCCGTTGTCGGCCAGCACCTCGAGCGTCTCCTTGTCGCACGCGGTCTCGGCCAGCCACATGCCCTCGGGCTTGCGCCCGAAGCGGTGCTCGAAGTCGCGCATGCCCCAGCGCACCTGCGTCTCCTTGTCGCGCCGGTTGGCGAGCGGCAGGATGACGTGGTTGTAGACCTGCGCGACAGCGTTGCCGTGGCCGCGCTCCTCGACCGCGCGCTTGTCGGCGTCGAGGATCTCGGCGTAGGCGCGCGGCCGGCGGCGCTCCATCCACCGCAACAGCGTGGGCCCGAAGTTGAACGACAGGTGGCGGTAGTTGTTGATCAGGTCGACCACGCGCCCCTGACCGTCGAGGATGCGCGCGGCCGCGTTCGGCTGGTAGCACTCGTCGGCGATGCGCTCGTTCCAGTCGTGGAAGGGCGCGGCGCTCTCCTCGCGCTCGATGTCCTCGAGCCACGGGTTCTCGCGCGGCGGTTGGTAGAAGTGCCCGTGGATGCAGGCGTAGATGGTCGGATCCTCGTCCTTTGGCATCCTCATCACCTTCCGCGCGGCCGCGCCGGCGCCGACGCCTCGTCCACGAGCGTGCCGCGCACCACCGCTTCGTCACCGAAGCGGTCGCGGATCTTGTCGACGGTGCGCTCGAGCTGCTCGTCCTTCGTCCTAACTGGCTGCGAGAACAGGCCTTGCTGGCGCGGCGCGTCCTCGTCGACCAACGCACTGGCGGTGACGCCGACCAGGCGCATCGGCCGCGTGGTGTCTGCCTTCTTGACCAACCGCTCGAGCGCGGCGCGCAGGCTGGCCGCGTCTTGCACCGGCTCCTCGAGCCGCGCCTCGCGGGTCACGCTCTTGAAGTCGGCGTATTTGAGCTTCAAGCGCACGCTGCCGGCGCGCAGCCGCTTGGCGCGCAGGCCCGCCGCCACCTCGTCACACAGCGGCAACAGCTCGCGCAACACGCGCTCGGGCCCGCGGATGTCGTGCTCGAGCGTGCGTTCGGCGCCGAGGCTCTTGCGCTCGTGGCCGTCCTCGACGGGCCGCTCGTCCTCGCCGCGCGCGAGCGCCGCGATGTGGGCGCCGAGCGCGCCGAAGCGTTGCTCGAGCGCCGCGCGCTCGACGCGCGCCACGTCGCCGATGGTGGCGTAGCCCGCCGCGCGAAGCTGCTCGGCGGCCTTCGGGCCCACGCCCCACAGCCGCTCGACGTCGAGGGGCTCGAGGAAGGCGCGCTCCTCGCCCGGCGGCACCACCACGAGCCCGCCCGGCTTCTTCAGGTCGCTCGCCACTTTGGCGACGTACTTGGAGGCGGCGACGCCGACCGAGCAGGACAGCCCGAGCTCCTCGCGCACGGCGCGCTGCACCTTCCAGGCGAGCTCGGCCGGCGGCCCGAACAGGCCCTCGGTGCCCGTGACGTCGAGGAAGGCCTCGTCGACCGAGAGCGGCTCCACGGTGGGGCCGAAGCGGCCAAACAGCGTCATCAGGCGCTTGCTGACCTCGAGGTAGCGGCCCATGCGCACCGGCAGCACCACGGCGTGTGGGCACAGGCGCTCGGCGGCGTACATCGGCATGGCGCTCTTCACCCCAAAGCGCCGCGCCTCGTAGCTGGCGGCGCACACCACGGCCCGACGACCGGCCCCGCCGACGATGACCGCCCGGCCAAGCAGCTCGGGGTGGTCGTGCTGCTCGACCGACGCGTAGAACGCGTCCATGTCGACGTGCATGGTGGCCCTGGCCCAACCCATGGTCGCAACTCTAGCGGAAAGGCCGCGGCCTCACGTGCAGGGGTCACAGGGGCGCCCGGGCGCGTCCCAAGGCCGGGAAAAGCGATCTACCAAGCACGCCAAAAACGGCCGTTCGCGGCTAGTCTCCCGGCAGGAGGTGTTCCTTGGCTGACTTCATCGAGAATTTCGACCCCGAGGCGGCAGTCAAGCCGTCCAAGCTGTGGGCAGTCCACTCTGAGTCTGAGGGCAAGCCCTACATCCGGCGCTGGGCCAAGAGCGAGGCGGAGGCGTCCGCGCTCATCCCCGACCTGAAGAAGACTGACGCGCTCGCCGCCACCAACACCTACTGGGTCACGCAGCTCACCGTCGGTGAGGTCGCGGGCCTCAAGCACACCGGCTTCATCCCCAAGGACGCCTGAACATGCCCATCCAAAACGATCCCAAGTTCCCCGGCGTCGGCGTCCGCATCAACCAGGGCGGCAACGAGACCGGCAACGTCACCGGCACCGGCAACGTCACGAGCACCAACCAGGTCACCGAGGTGCGGCCGCTGTCGCAGGCGGGCGCCGTCGGCCAGGTCAACATGCTCGAGATCCCCGAGGCGCAGAAGGCCGCGGTCAAGGAGCTGAAGAACGTCATCAAGCAGGGCAAGCTGAACGCCTACTATGACGCCGCCATCGGCTATGGCCAGCCGACCGTCGACAAGGAGCTGCAGGCCAAGGCGCTCGCGCTCTTCTCGGCGCTGCCGGCCATCAACCCCGCCGCCGGCGCCGACTCGTTCGTCGCGTCGGGGCTGTGGACCACCGCGCCGCGCAACATCGAGCTGCTCGAGAGCGTCGCCCGCTACATCCCGGGCCGCCAGGTGATGGTCAAGACCACCATCGACCCGAACATCGACGGGCCGCGCTCCGCGTTCCTCGCTTACAAGGAGGGCGGCACCACCGCGGTGACCTACCGCGCCGTGCTGGTCGGCGAAGAGGGCGACAAGTTTCTCGTCAAGGTGGACGGCAAGAACGAGCCGCTCAAGGTGCCGAAGACCGACATCTACGCGCTCAACCAGCCCGTCGACCTCGAGACCTGCCGCAAGGTGCGCACGCAGTACGGCACCGGCTACGTGGTGTCCGACTGGTGGCAGAACGTCGCCGACTACAACTCGCCCCTGATGAAGGCCAAGGTCGCCGAGGCCGCCATCAAGATGGAGGACCTGGTCGCCAAGCTCGACTTCACCAAGCCGAAGGTCGAGACCGCAGGCGGCGCCATCGGCGCGCTGTTCGGGCGCGGCCGCTCGGGCGAGAAGATGGTTGAAGTGCAGAAGCAGTGCCTGCAGATCATCCACGACGTCATCGACATGAAGTACCCGTCGGGCACGCCCGAGCAGCTGTCGGCGCGTGGGCGCAAGCACCACACGGATTGCGGCCAGGCCGCGGTGCGTGGCATCGGCATGTGCCGTGAGCAGGCCTCGGTGATGTTCGCGATGCTGCAGCCGTTCACCAAGGCGCTCGGCTTCGACACCCAGTTCATCGACGGCACCTGCTACCGCGACGTGCCGCGCGGCGGCCAGCCGCACTTCGGCGGCTCCGACCACGGCTGGGTGCACGTGCAGTACCGCCCCTCGACGGAGCTGTACATCATCGACCGCACGTGGGGACAGGTGAACGTCAGCGCCGACTCCGCGTACGGCGGGCGCATGGGCGATCGTCACCCGGGCCAGCTCGAGAACTTCGCGTCGAACGCGAAGCTCAAGCCGAACGACGTGATGATGGACGGCTCGATCAGCGTCGAGAACCACACGACCCAGTTCTCCGAGCAGAACCTGAGCCGCGCGGCGACGCACGTCAGCCAGACGCAGTGGAACAACGAGCACTAGACCAACGAGCACGAGTCGTCTCGTAACCGCGAGCAACCATGCCCATCCGACGCAACGATCCCAGCACGTCCACTGGCTCGACCGGTACGCGCCGCCAAACCGGCGGCGCGTCGGAGGCACCGGAGGCACCGGTCGAGCAGGCCGAGACCAAAGGCGTGGTGACGACCAGCGTCGCCGAAGCCAACGTGACGGTCACGCAGGCGCAGCGCGACGAGATCGCCAAGCAGACGGCGCTCAAGGCCATCGACGTCGTCACGCAGTTCAAGGACGTCAAGGGCGAGGCCGAGGCCATCAACGGCGAGGGTGACCCGCGCGTCACCGCTCGCCGCTCGGCCATGAGCCTGTTGATCGCGGAGAAGTCCAAGCAGTTCGTCGACCTCGAGCAGGTCAAGGCCATCGGCGGCCGCGTGCCCGACGACATCGCCTGGCTGATGGACGCCGAGCGCAAGGACTACACGCAGCAGGGCAGCAACCAGTTCTCGTGGAACCGCGCCGAGGGCTACGGCGCCTCGAGCTACATCCAGACCGAGTTCTCGACGCGCGTCAAGCGCGCCGAGACCAAGGCTGCGTCGTTCGAGACTGGCCAGGCCAAGATAGTCGACGCGGGCGACAACAGCGTGCTCGCCGCCGTCAACATCAAGGACCCCGAGAAGCGCGCGGCGGCGCTCGCCGACATCCTGCTGCAGTTCCGTGGCCGCGTGGACACGGCCGGCACCAAGATCGACTACCAGAACAACCGTATCGACCGCGTCGGTACGGTCCTGGTGGCCGAGCAGCGAATGCTTGCCGCAGCCGCCGACCTCGACGCCAACGATCCGACCAAGATGCGCGAGCTGGCACTGGTCTCGGCCGTCATCGCCAGCCACCCGACCAGCTCGGTCAACAGCATCTTCGACGCGCGCAACACCGTCGCCGAGATGGCGCGCCTGTATTCGTTCACCAAGTCGAACGACGAGTCGCCCTACGAGGCGATCCACCACAACTTCTCGCGCGACACGCCCAAGCACATCGCCAACTTTCTCGGCACTACCATGCTGCCGGCGGGCGACGCGAAGCTGCGCGCCGAGAGCTTCGTCACGCTGGTGGAGGCGATGGAGACCGCGCGCGGCGGCGACGTCGCCAAGGCGCGCGCCGACGTCGACAAGCTGCTCAAGAAGAACCCGGGCCTCGAGGGCTTCGGCGAGCTCGCCACCGTCGACAACGCGCAGTTCGCCGACAAGCTGCGCGACGTGATCGCGTCCAAGTGCACCCAGAAGATCGAGCACGACACCGAGAAGTTCCTCTCGCTGACCGCGCACCTGTACCGGGTGGTGGTCGACTCGCGCCCCTCGGCCGAGACGCTGCAACGCGACCTGTTCCGCGCCGGCGACGCCTGGGGCGAGGTAGCCGATGTCATCGTGCAGATGGGCAAGGGCAACACGGCGGGCACGCTGCGCGACCTCGGCGAGGCGCGGGTGGCCCTGCGCGACGCCATCATCGGCGCCAAGACCGGCTACGAGCGCATCGAGCTCATCAAGCTCGACGCGCAGCTCAACCGACTGACCAATGAGGAGCTCGGCGGCACCGTCGACCGCATCGGCAACGTCAAGACCGACGCCGAGCGCGCCGAGTGCCTGCTCGCGGTGCAGACCGGCCTGCGCTCCGCGGTGGCCATGGGCCTCGAGCACATCGTCGATCCCAAGGACCCCGCGGCTGGCAAGGGCGAAGGGCTCGGCGTCTTGCTCGCGGAGGTCGACAAGGCGCTCGCCGGCGGCAAGATCGGCGAGGACCAGTACCGCGAGCTGATGTCGCGCGTGTATGTCGCCTCGGCGGTGGTCACGCAGAACACGCGCTCCTTCTTCGACAGCCGCACGCCGTCGCTGGCGGCCGCCAACATCAAGCTCGATCCGCAGTTCATGGATCAGCTCGCCAAGGAGAGCCCGCTTCACTACGTGACCGCGCTCGCCCAGAAGGGCATGACGGTCGGGCTGAAGGAGAAGATCAGCGCGCGCAGCATCGAGAACGTCGAGGGCATGCGCGTGCTGAACGGCGTCGGCCCGGTGGTGTTCACCTCGGTGGTGTTCGCCGAGAGCGCCAAAGAGCTGGCCAAGATGGGCACCTCCAAGGACCAGCTCGCCGTGCTCTACAAGCTCGAAGAGAAGAAGATGGTCGCGGTCGGTGGCCTGTTCGTCGACTCGGCGCACGCGCCCGGCGGCAACAGCCACCTGAACATGTACGCGATGAACAACGGCATCCCGGTGGCGGCGCTGCCGGACCTGCGCACGAAATACAGCGAGTTCTTCCAGAACGCCGGCAAGGAAGGCGGCGTCTACGTCGACGACAGCGGCGGCAACTTCCGCATGATGACGCTGCAGAAGGCGGTGGAGGACGGCCTGATTCCCGGCGCCAAGGTGGGCGACCCCGCTTCCATCGAGGCCGCCATCGAGAAGCTGCGCCCGGGCGTCAACCGCTCCGTCAGCTATATCAAGCCCACTTCCGAGGGGACGGCATTCGAGATCGCCGCCAAGCACGAGGCGATCATCAACGAGAAGCGCAAGACCCGCCAGGTCGAGCTGTTCATCCCGCAGGAGCAGGTGCGCGGCGTCTCGCACACACCCACCTTCGAGGAGCTGGCCACGCTCGGCATCCACGCGCGCCACCTTGCGGGCGAGAAGGGCACCGTGCTCGCGTTGCTCGGCGCGCACCCGGTCTTGGGCAAGCACGTGCCCAAGGGCTCCGAGGTCACGCCGGCGGACATCAAGGACGCGCTCAAAGAGGCCATCGACCCGAAGACCGGCAAGACGCTCGACGAGCTGTGGACCGCGGTGTGGGCGCAAGACCCGAAGATCGGCTCGGTCAACGCCGACGGCACCAAGGAGACCAACCCGAACCACTACCTGAACAGCGCGTTCTACACGGACCGTCAGTACCGTGCGCAGACGATCGAGAACCTGCAGCACGCGACGCTGGACGGCCTGGTCAAGCTGTGGGTCAAGGATCTCCCCGAGGTCAAGCACGCCGTCGTCGAGGGCGACACGCTTGCCACGCTGACGGTCAAGTACAACACCACGGTCGAGGCGCTACGCGAGCTGAACGGCCTGAAGAAGGGCGACCCGCTGCCCAAGGAGCTGCGGGTGGTGCCGCGGGAGCTGACCGACACCGGCAAGAAGCTCTACGAGGGGCTCAATCGCAGCGCGACGCTGGCCGGGTCCGATAGCTGGATTGCCCGCTCGTCGTTCACCGGTGAAGACCGCCCCGGCAAGTCGGGCGCCGGCCAGTACGAGTCCTATCACCATCTGCACAGCCCGGTAGCGCGCCTGATCGGCGTCGCCGGTGTGCTCGAGTCAACCTGGATGCCGGAGCCGGTCGAGAACAACGTCGCCGAGCAGTTCTACCTGCCGTTCATCGGCCCCACCGTGGCGGTGCAGCACTGCCTCGAGCCGGACATCTCCGGCGTCATGATCTCGCGCGACATCGAGAACGGCGCGCGCGGCGACGTCACCTTCCAGCTCGTGCACGGCTTCGGCGGCGGTGTCGAGGGCGGCAAGACCACCGAGGGCGTGATCCACCAAGGCAAGCTCGAGGTGAAGATCACCAACGGTGAGGAGGGTGGCAGCGCGGTCGACGTCATGGGCACCAAGGTGACCGACGCCGACATGCAGAAGCTCCGCACCATCGTCCTCGAGACCGAGAAATACTTCAACGAGGTCATCGAGAAGGACAAGGGCCACGCCGTCGACATGGAGGTCGCGCGCGTCAACGGCGAGTGGATGATCGTGCAGGCCCGCGTCATCCTGATGGACAAGTAGCGAGCACCACCATGTACCAGCTCACCTCCCGCCAGTTCTTCGAGAAGCAGTTGCCCACCCTGCTCAAGGCGGCGCCGCCTGCCGACCTCAAGGGCGTCGTCGAGTTCACCATCGAGGGCGACGGCGGGGCCGTCTGGTGGGTCGACTTCTCGCAGAAGACCGTCACCATGGCCGGCCCCAAGGCGCCCAAGTTCGCGGCGCTGGTGCGCGCCCAGGAGCGCGACTTCGTGGCGCTGGTCGAGGGTCGCATGTCGCCGGCCGACGGCCTGGTCACGCAGCGACTGCACCTGGCAGGCGAGGCGGTGGCCATCGCCAAGTTGGCCGAGGCCATCGGCAAGATCGCCGCGCGCGCCAGCTGAGCGTCGACGCGCGACCTAGCGGGTTGCTGAGAAGCGCAGCTGCAAGGCGGCGAGGAGCGAGCGAGCAAGCGTACCCGCGTACGCGTCGCGAGCGAGCGAGCGACGAAGCCAACGCCGCAGATGCCTTCTCAGCGACCCGCTAGCCGCCGAGCAGGATGCACTGACCCGCGCTGCACACGAGCGGGAAGCAGCAGTCGATCGAGGTCGCGCAGGGTCCGCAGGTGCCGGTGCCGACGCCGTCGTTGGGCGTGTCGCCCAAGCAAGCCTGGCTGCCGCACTGGTTGTCGGTGTCGCACTGGAAGCAGCCGCCCGGCTCTCCCTCGCCTTCACCTTCGCCTTCGCCTTCGCCCTCGCCCTCGCCCTCGCCCTCGCCCTCGCCCTCACCTTCGCCTTCGCCTTCGCCCTCGCCTTCACCCTCGCCTTCGCCCTCGCAGGCGTCGCCCGCCGAGCGCACGGCCGAGTCGAAGTGGATGGTGGTGTTGCCGGAGAACGCGGCGGTGTTCACGAACAGCGCACCATAGATGTCTGCCGAGGCGTTGAAGCTGACGTCCGCGTGCGGTGCGTAGATCAAGCCACCGAAGCGTGCCGAGGCCCCAAGCACGAGGTCGCCGTTGACGTAGGTGCGAACCGCCGAGGGATGCGCCTCATCGCCGAGGGTGGTCGCGGAGTCGAACACCATGTTGCCGGCGACGAAGATGTCCACCTCGGCGCCGTCCGCCAAGGTGATGGAGAGCGAGTTGGCGATGAAGTCACCGTCGACGTAGAGCACCGTGCGATCGAGTGCGTGGATGGTCAGCCCCTGATCCTGGTTCACGCTGGTGATGTAGTAGCGGCCGCATTCGAGCTCGATGGTGCTCGGACCGGGGCTCAGAGGGTCAGCCCACTGGCTCGCCTGGAACGACTCGTCTTCGGGGGTGTTGGGATCGTCGAAAAGACTGTTGTCGTTGGCGGTCTCGCCGAAGTCGATGATGTCCTGGATCGGGACCAGCTCCGCTGGAGCGCATGGGCAGGGCGCAATCGCCGGCACCGCGAGCGTGACGATCCTCGCCGGATCCACGGTTGTGCCCGACAAGTCAGCGGTGGTCGGATCGCCGATGTAGAGCTCGTCGGCGATGGTGAGGTTCTGCACCGCGCTGCCGCCGCAATAGACGTCGTTACCGACGGGAAGGTCGCCGCCGCTTCCATCGGTCGTGATGTCGCCGAACGCATAGACGTCGCCCTTGATGTCGCTCGTCCCAGGGATCGTCAGGTCGCCGCTGCCGACGACGAACGAGCCATAGACGTTCATCTTCGCGCCCAGCTCGAAATTGCCGTTGACGCCGACATGGCCGTCGTTGCGGACGTTGGTGCCGCCATAGGGCCCCTGGGTGGAGTCGAACGCGTCGGTGGTGATCTGCGACGCGTCGCCCGCGAGGTTGCCGCAGGAGCAGAACGCGAACTGGAACGTCTGCTCGGCGATGTCGCCCAGGCAGACGTCACCGCTGCCGACGCCACCGCCGACCACCGTCCCCGTCCCGATGCAAAACGCCTGATACGGATCCTGCAACGGGCTCGCGCCGCAGGTGCCGTCGGCAAAGCAGACCTGCGGGGCTACGCAGTCCGCGTCCGTCGTGCACGGGGCGCCGACGCACCTGCCGCCGGTGCAGGTCTGGTCGGTGCCACAGTCCCCGTCGACGGTGCACGGTGCTGCTTCGCAGGTGCCGCCGCCGCCACACACCGAGCCTGCGCCGCAGTCCGCGTCGCTGGTGCAAGGCGCGTCCCCACACACGCCGGTGATGCACCGCTGACCGGCATTGCAGTCGGTGTCGACGGTGCAGGGTGCCTCGCCTTCACCCTCGCCCTCGCCCTCACCTTCGCCCTCGCCCTCGCCCTCACCCTCACCCTCGCCTTCGCCTTCGGCGACCGCTGGCGGTGCGTCGCAGTTGCACGCGGTCCACGACATTCCAGCGAGCAGCGCAAGGAGAGGGCAGAGGTTCTTGGTACGCATGGCCGAAGTGTAGACGAGCCCCGCCTCGGCGCGAGCTTTCGAGACAGGGCGGTGGAGGGCATGTCGGAGCGGGTCGTCCGGCGTCGCGCACGCACCTACAGGCGGAACGCCACCGCGACGGCCCCGTAGCCGCCGGCGAGCGGCAGGAACAGGCCGCCCTCGCCAAGGACGACGAGCCATGGCGTGGGCTGCCAGGCGAGCCCGAGCGGCACCTCGGCGTAGCCGAAGAACGGGCCGCGCGCGTCCTCGACGAGCGGCACCGCGATGCCGAGCTGCACGTTCGTGTAGGCCCAGATGCCGGCCGCCGCCTCTTCTGCGACGGGCATGCCCGCGGTGACGATGACGATCTGTTCGGCGTTCGGTCCGGTGCGGTGCTCGTACTCGACGCTCCCCTCGGCGCCGAGCACCAGGTGCGGCAGGTAGCGCGCCGTCCAGCGGACGCCGCCGCCGCCGCTCGCCAGCACGTCGTCGAGCGGCTGTTGATCACCTTGGTACGAGAAGAAGTCTGCCGCCGAGCCGCGCACGAACAGCGATACACCGTCGCTCACCTGGCCGGTCACCCAGGCGCTCGTGCCCACGGCCATGTCCTGACGGCCAAAGGCGACGTGTGGGCCGACGCCCGCTTCGACGACGGCGCTGCCTAGCTCGGGTGCAGCAGGGCGAAAGCCGGGGGCGCTCGCGCAGGCGGCCACCGTGACAACGAGCAACGCCGCGCCGAAGGCGCGAGGGGCGGGCACGGGCACGGGCACGGGCACGGGCACGGGAGCGCTACGCGCTAGCGGCTCATGCCGAGCTCGCTCGCCTTGAGCTGCGGCCGCTTGGGATCGGGCCAGTCGATGTGGAACTGCTCGCCGCGCGGCGCGTCGATGCGCTCGTACAAGTGCGCACCGAAGTAGTCGCGCTGCGCTTGCAGCAGGTTGGCGGGCAGCGTCTCGCTCCGATAGCTGTCGAAGTACGACAGCGCTGAAGAGAACACCGGTACCGGCGTGCCGTCGAGCGCGGCGCGCGCCACCACCTTGCGCCAGTTGGCCTGTGCGCCCGCCACCTTGCCCGCGAAGTACGGGTCGAGCAGCAGGTTCTCGAGCTTGGGGTTGTTGCGGTACGCCTCGGTGATCTTCTGCAGGAAGCGCGCGCGGATGATGCAGCCGCCGCGGAAGATCTGCGCGATCTGCGCCAGGTCGAGGTTCCAGCGGTAGTGCTCGGAGGCCGCGCGGTAGAGCGCGAAGCCCTGCGCATAGCAGCAGAGCTTGGAGCAGTAGAGCGCGTCTCGCACCGCGTCGACGTCGACGGTGATGCCGGCGGCGCCGCTCGGGCCGGCGAGCGCCTTGCTCGCGCGCACCCGCTCGTCCTTCTGGGCCGAGATGCAGCGCGCGAACACCGCCTCGGCGACCGACGGCGCCGGGATGCCAAGGTCGAGCGCGTTCACGCTGGTCCACTTGCCGGTGCCCTTCTGCCCTGCGGCGTCGAGCACGACGTCGACGAAGGGCTTGCCGGTCACCGGGTCCTTCTGGCGCAGCACGTCGGCGGAGATTTCGATGAGGAACGAGTCGAGGTCCCCCTGGTTCCACTCGGCCAGGATGGTGCCGCACTGTTCGGGCGTCTTGCCGAGCGCGTGGCGCAGCAGGCTGTAGGCCTCGCAGATGAGCTGCATGTCGCCGTACTCGATGCCGTTGTGCACCATCTTGACGTAATGGCCGGCGCCGTCGGGCCCGATGTACGCCGTGCACGGCACGCCACCCTCGACGGGCTTGCCGGGCGCGGCGCCGGGCAGGGGCTTGCCGGTCGCGGCGTCGACCTTGGCGGCGCACGCGGTCCACACCGGCTCGAGAATCTTCCAGGCCTCGGGCTTGCCGCCGGGCATCAGCGACGGGCCGAAGCGCGCGCCCTCCTCGCCGCCAGAGACGCCGCTACCGATGAAGAACAGCCCCTTGGCGGCGAGCGCCGCCTCGCGGCGGATGGAGTCGGTGAACAGCGCGTTACCGCCATCGACCACCACGTCGCCATGTTCGAGGTGCGGCACCAGTGCGTCGATGACCGCGTCCGTTGGGCCGCCGGCCTTCACGAGGATGACGATGCGACGCGGTCGCTTGATGGAGCGGACGAAGTCGCCGACGTCCGCCGCGGGCACCAGGCCGCCGCCACCAGCGCCGAACACCGACGGCGGGTTGTCGGCGACGAAGCGCTCCGTGGTGGCGGTGGTGCGGTTGAAAACCGCGACCTTGAAGCCGTGGTCCGCCATGTTGAGCACGAGGTTCTGCCCCATGACGGCGAGGCCGACGAGGCCGACGTCGGCGGAGGCAGGGGCGGGGGGCGAAAGCGGCATGGTCACTCCCGATCGTCGACGAGTAGCGCGGCGGCCGACGGCGTACAACTCGCCGTCACGCCTTGAGGTAGGCGGCGGCCGCGGCGTCGAGTAGCCAGCGGACCTCGCGCCCGACGCGGGCGGCGCGCGCCGCCGGCAGCGGCGATTCCCTCTCGAGCACCGCCGCGCGCACCGCCTCCGCTTTGGCGGCGCCCGTGACGACGAACCACAGCGCGCGCGCTTGCGCGAGCGTGCGCATCGTCAGCGTCACGCGCGACGGCGGCGACTTGGGGGCGTCGACCAGCGAGTCAACCAGGCGATCGCTCGACAACAGCGCGTGCCCTGGGAACAGCGAGCACACGTGGCCATCGGGGCCCATCCCGAGATGAACGACGTCGAGCTCCCCGCCCGCGACCTCGCGCAACGTCGCCTCGTACTCGGCGGCGGCAGCGGCCGGCGCAAGCTCGCCCCGCATGCGATGGACGTTCGCGGGCAGCAGCGGCACGCGCGACAACAAGGTGCGCGAGGCGAGCGCGAAGTTGCTGTCGGCGTGATCGGGCGGCACGCAGCGTTCGTCCCCGAAGAAGACGTGCACGCGCTCCCAGGGAAGCCGCGCCTGCGCAAGCACCGGGTAACACTGCTCGGCAGCCGAGCCGCCGGTGAGCGCCATCGAGAAGCACCCGCGCGACGCGATCGCCGCTGCTGCGGCTTCGACCGTCAGGTGGACCAGCTCCCCGGCGATGGCATCGGTGCTGCCGAAGACGTGGCGTCGCTCCATCGGCGCATCGTGCACCGAACGGCCGGTCGCCGTCGATCCGGTGTGGTGGAAGGTGCGCGGTCGAATGATCGCGTTCGGCCGCCGAGGCCGTACAATACGCCGATGCGTGCCTACAGCCTGGTGGTGGCGTTGGCGGTGACCGCGCTCGCTGCGGCCTGTCCGAGCACCGGCGTGAGCCTCTCCTGCGTCGAAGACTCGGACTGTCCACGGGACGCGGTCTGCGCCCAGGGCGTCTGCGTCGACGTCGCTGGCGAGGGTGAAGGCGAGGGAGAGGGCGAGGGAGAGGGCGAGGGAGAGGGCGAGGGAGAGGGCGAGGGCGAGGGCGAGGG
Organism: Deltaproteobacteria bacterium; assembly: GCA_016177705.1. Lineage (GTDB taxonomy): Bacteria > Myxococcota > UBA727 > UBA727 > VGSZ01 > JACOUT01. The sequence goes on along the minus strand of JACOUT010000018.1, from coordinate 228,481 downwards.
CGAGGGTGAGGGTGAGGGTGAGGGTGAGGGCGAAGGTGAGGGCGAAGGTGAGGGCGAGGGTGATCCCGGGTGCGGTGACGGCCAGCCGGACACCGATGAACAGTGCGACGAGGGCGTGGCCAATTCCGACCTGCCGAACGCGTCGTGTCGCAGCGACTGCACCTCGGCCCGCTGCGGCGACGCCATCACCGACGACCTGACGCTGAGCGAGCAGTGCGACGACGGCAACGCGGTCGACGCGGACGGCTGCGACGGCAACTGCACTGCCAGCGCCTGCGGCAACGGCGTGACGGCGGGCGCCGAGCAGTGCGACGACGACAACCAGCTCGACGGGGACGGATGCGACGGCAACTGCACGCTGCCGCGCTGCGGCAACGGCCGCACCGTGCCGCCCGAGGCGTGCGACGACGGCAATCTGATCGATGGCGACGGCTGCGACAACAACTGCACAGCACCGGGCTGCGGCAACGGCGTCACGGTCGCCCCGGAGCAGTGCGACGACGCCAATCAGGACACCGGCGACGGCTGCGACCCCAACTGTCGTTTTCCTGGCTGCGGCAACGGGTACACGGTCGCGCCCGAGACCTGCGATGACGGCAACCAAGTGGGCGCCGATGGCTGCGACGCGCTCTGCCTCGATGAGATGTGCGGCAACGCCGTCACCCAGGTGGGCGAGGAGTGCGACGACGGCAACGTGATCAACGGTGACTTCTGCGACGACAATTGCACGACACCCCGCTGCGGCAACGGCGCCACCTCGGCAGTTGACGGCGAGCAGTGCGACGACGGCAACCTGATCGAGGGCGACGACTGCGACAGCAACTGCACGCTGTCGCGCTGCGGCAACCTGATCGTCGCCACCGCCGACGGCGAGGAATGCGACCTCGGCGACGGCGTCAACTCCAACGCCGTCGCCGCCACCTGTCGCGCGGATTGCACGCTCGGCTGTGGCGACGGCGTGGTCGACGCCTTCGAGCAGTGCGACGGCGGCGGAGGCTGCAACGGCTGCCGCTGGGGCGTGGAGGTGTGCGTTGTGCTCACCGGTGGCGCCACCGAGTGCTACCACGACATCGGCACGGTGGCGCACGGCGCGCCCGAGCGCACGCCCCCGCCGGCGACCGGCGCGAGCGCGACCGACCCCTACCTGCGGGACGTCACCTGGAACTGCGCCGACACCGCCGACACCGGCTCGACCACCGGCTCCAGTAACCGCGGGGACATCTGTGGTGAGATCATGGACGTGAACGTCGGCACTTCGGGTGTGCTGGTCTACACCATGAGGAGCCTGACGCTGACCGCGAGCACCAACGTTCGGTTCACGGGCGCGCGCAACGTGGTGCTCGTGGTCTACGGTGACGTCACCATCGCCGCCGGCGCGCGGATCGGCGTCGACGGCATCACCACCAGCGGCGGCGCCGGTGCCAGGGCAGCCTGTGGACCATTGTCCGGCGGGTCGACCGACGGCGGCGGTGCCGGCGGCAGCCATGGCTCGCGCGGCGGCGACGGCGGCGACGGCCAGGACGCCAACGGCAGCAGCGCGACCAACCCAAGCACCAGCGACCCCCACGTGACGCTCGAACGCGGTTGCCGCGGCGGCCATGGCGGCGACACCTCATCGCAAGCGCCGGGCGGCGAGCCGGGCGGCGCGCTGCAAATATCAGCGGGCGGCACCGTCACCATCGACGGCACCCTGTCGGCGAACGGCGGCGCGGGCACGCGGCCGGGCGACACCGACGGTGGAGGCGCCGGCGGCGGCAGCGGTGGCGACCTCTATATCCAAGCGGTGCAGGTCGTCGTCGGCAGCGCGGCCGCCATCGTGGCGCAGGGCGGCGGCGCCTCGGCTGGCGGCGATGGCGGCGACGGCAGCACGGCGCCGACCGACCCGACGCTGCGGGCGCTGGGCGGCGCCAGCGGCGGCACCAACGGCACCGCGGGTGGCGACGGCGCCGGCGCGGCGGCTGACGGCACGGTCGACAACGCGACATCGGGCGACTCCGACAACGGCTCGGTGGGCGATCGGGGCGCGGGCGGCGGTGGCGGCGGCATGGGTCGCGTCAGCATGGACCTGCAGGCCGCCTGCCCAGCGACGCCGCACGCGCGCTTCTCGCCGCAGCCCGACTGCATCTGACAGGACGCTTAGCGGTCGAGCTCGACCGCGCGATGCAGCGCCACCGGATACAGCCGATCGCGGCCGCGCGCGCCGAGCGCCGCCACCAGCGCCTGCGGTGCGGTCGGCTCGTGCGCCAGTACGCTGCGCGACGCCAGTCCGGGCACAGAGACCTCGAGCGCAGGAGCCCCGGCGTCCGTTACGGCGAAGTGCTCACCCTGCGCGGTCTCGAGCACCACGCTGTGCAGGTGGCACTCGCGGCTGCTCGTCACCCGATCGACGTCGATGTCGATGCGAAGTGTCGAGCCCGTGCCGATCTTGAGCTGCCAGCCGAGCTGGCCACGCGCCGCGCGCTCGGGCGTGCCCCAGCCGAGCCGCGACGCGAGCCAGCCGACCAGCAGCTTGGCCGCGGGCACGCCACGTGGCGTCGACCGGAGCCGCACGCGCTTGAGGCGATCGAGCGGCGCCGAGCCGATCGGCTCGTCGAACAGCGAGGCGATCACCGAGCGCAGGCTCGCGGTGCGCAGCCATGCAAGATCGGCGAGCGCCAGGCCGTCGAGCAGGCCGCCGAGGTGCGCGAGCTTAGCGAGCCCGCCCTCGACACCCTCGGGAAGTGCCTGCGTGTCGAACACCAGGCGGTCGACACCGGCGAGCAGGATGCGCAGCGCCGCCGAGCTAGTAGGCGGTGCGCCGGCCCACAACAGCGCGGTCGGCACATCGGGCACGGTGAGCGCGCGCACGAGGCCGGGTAGGTGCGCCACACCCTCGGGTCCGCGCGACTCGATGGTGATCTCCTCGGTGCACAAGAGCTTGCCGCCTCCCGTGGCCACCTGGCACGCCGCCGTCACCCAGGCCTCGACCGCCTTGCCGTCGGCCACGGGCGCGTTGGGGCGCGGCTTGAGCAACAGGGTGCGTGACGGCACGAAGCGCACCGCCTGATCGATCATCGGGCGCACGGCAGAATAGGTGGCGTCGTCGGCGCAGTGCACCACCAGGTTCCAGGAGCAAGCGCGCGTCACCTGGCCGTGATGGCGCGAGCGCTTGCTCGCGTCGCGCCAGAGCGCGCCGAGCTCGCGCTCGATGCCGCCGACGTCGACACCGACGTCGCGCGCCAGCACCACCTCGCGCGTCTTCACGGACGCCTCCAGACGTGGCCCGAGCGGCGAAGCAGCTGGTCTGCCTCCTCGGGTCCCCACGAGCCGGCCTCGTAGCGCGGCACGTCATTGCTCGCGCTCGCCGCCCACTCCTCGTGAAGGCGGGAGATCCAGCGCCAGCTCGCCTCCACCTCGTCGGCGCGGGTGTAGAGCGATTGATCGCCAAGCAGGCAGTCGAGCTGCAAACGTTCGTATGCCTCGGGTGGCTCGGCGCCGAAGCTTGTGCCGTAGCGGAACTCCATGTTGACCGGGTGGATGTCGAGCGAGTTGCCGGGCACCTTGGAGCCGAAGCGGACGCTGATGCCCTCGTCGGGCTGGATGCGGATCGCGAGCACGTTCGGCTCGCTGGCGCTGCGCTCGCCGAACAGCCGATGCGGCGTGTCCTTGAAGACGAGCGCGACCTCAGTGACCTTCTTAGGCAACGCCTTGCCCGAGCGCAGGTAGAATGGCACGCCGGCCCAGCGCCAGTTGTCGATGAACAGCTTGAGCCCGATGTACGTCTCGGTGGCGGAGCCCGCCGTGACGCCGGCTTCGGTTTGGTAGCTCGGCACCGGCTTGCCCGCGACCGATCCCTCCCGATACTGGCCGCGCACCACGAACTCGTCGAAGCGCCCGTCGGGGATCGGTCGCAGCGCCTTGAGCACCTTGACCTTCTCGTCGCGCAGGTCATCGCCCGACACCGAAACCGGCGGCTCCATCGCCGTCAGACACAGCACCTGGAACAGGTGGTTTTGCACCATGTCGCGCACGATGCCGGCGTGATCGAAGTAGCCGCCGCGCCCCTCGATGCCGATGGCCTCAGCGCCCGTGATCTGCACATGGTCGACGAAGCGGTTGTTCCACAGCGGCTCGAACAGCGCGTTGCCGAAGCGGAACACCATCAGGTTCTGTACGGTCTCTTTGCCGAGGTAGTGGTCAATCCGGTAGATCTGGTCCTCGCGCAGGTAACAGCGGCAGTGCTCGTTGAGCGCTCGGGCCGAGTCGAGGTCGGTGCCAAACGGCTTCTCGATGATGACGCGGGTGAACCGCTCGTCGCCGCGGCGGTCGGTCAGGCCACCCTCGGCGAGGCGCTGCACGGCGATGGGGAAGGTTGCGGGCGGCGTCGACAGGTAGAAGATGCGGTTGCCGGGAATGCCGCGCTCGGCCTCGATGGTGGCCAGGCGCGCCTTGAGCGCCGCGTACGCTTTCGGGTCCTCGTAGTCGCCGGCCTGGTACGACAGACACTCGGCGAAGCGCGTCCACTCCTCGTCGTTGGGACGGTGGCGTGCGAACTTGCTGCACCACTCGTGCAGCTCGGCCCGGAACTCCTGGTCGGTCATCGGCTTGCGCGCGTACCCGACCACCGCGAAGCCGGGCGGCAACAGGCGCTCGGTGAACAGCGAGAACAATGCCGGCACCAGCTTGCGCTTGGTGAGGTCGCCTGAGGCGCCGAAGATGACCACCGTCGAGGGCTCGGGTGTTCGGTCTTCGACGAGCCCTTGGCGGAGCGGATTGGCGTGGCCTGACATGGTCCTCCCGCGATCGAGCGCCAGCCTACACCGCTGCCCGAGCGCGCTGCGCGCCTCCCGGTGAGCCGCTACGGTACCGTCCGGGACGGACGTGTGGCGCGCATGCTGATCTTCCTCTCCGTCATGACGGCCGTGCTCGGCACGCTGGCAGCCTACCTCGGGCTGCGCTTGATCCCTGCCGGCTGGTCGACGTCGGCGCGCCTGTGGGCCTGGGCTGCCATCGTGGCAGTGGTGTTGGTGCAGCCGGCCTCGTTCGTCGTGCGCTTCGTGCTGCACAAGGAGGTGGTCGGCGATGCCCTCTCGTGGCTCGCCTACGTCGCCATGGGCCTGTTGTTGTTGCTGCTCTCCTTCACGCTGCTGCGCGACGTTGGTTGGTTGGCCGGACGCCTGGCGCGTCTGTTGCCTGTCGATCCCGAGCGTCGTCAGGCAATGCTCGAGCTGACCAACCTCGGCGTGTTCGCGCTCACCGCCGGCACCTTCGGCGTTGGCCTGGTGCGCGCCCTGGCCCGTCCGACGGTCGTCGACGTGTCGGTGCCGATCGCGGGCCTGCCGGCAGCCCTCGAGGGGTTCGTCATCGTCCAGATCTCGGACATCCACATCGGCCCCACGCTCAAGCGTCCTTTCCTGACGACCGTGGTCGACATCGTGAACGCGCTGCACGCCGACCTGATCGCGGTCACCGGAGATCTGGTCGACGGCAGCGTCGAGGAGCTCGGCCGCCACACCGACGTGCTCGGCAAGCTGTCAGCGCGCCACGGCGCCTGGTTCGTCACCGGCAACCACGAGTACTACTCGGGCGTCGAGCAGTGGGTGCAGGAGGTGCGGCGCCTCGGCCTCACGGTCTTGATCGACGAGCACCGTGTCATCGAGCACGGCGGTCACCGCATCGTCGTCGGTGGCGTGGCGGACTACACCGCGGCCGGCATGATGCCGTCCCACAAGAGCGATCCGCACGCCGCGATGCGCGGCGCACCCGCCGACGCGGCCTTCAAGCTCTTGCTCGCGCACCAGCCCCGCAGCGCCTTCGAGGCGGCCAAGGCGGGCTTCCAGTTGCAGCTCTCGGGGCACACCCACGGTGGCCAGATGTTCCCCGGCAACCTGCTGATCCACCTGGTGCAGCCGTTCGCCGCCGGCTTGCATGTGCACGAGGGCATGCACATCTACACCAACAGCGGCACCGGCTGGTGGGGGCCGCCGCTACGCACCACGCGCACGCCAAGTGAGATCACTCGGCTCACCTTGACCCGCGCCTGATCACGTCGTCACGATAGCTGGAGCTCCTCGCCATGGAGCATGCGGTGGCGCTCCTGGTCGAGCACCCCGTCGTCATTTGGCGCGCCGACCAGCGAGCACGCCTCGGCAACCAGGGCGCGCTCCCGACGAGCGATTCGCCCATCGCACACCGTTGCCGCGCGCAACAGCCGCAGCGCGAGCCCCCGGTGCTCGGGGGACAGTGACGCCAAGCCGCGCAGGAACTGCGCAGGGTCGTCGAGGCCAGGAGGATGCGGGATCGCGACCCGTCGCGACAAGGTCTCGAGCAGGCGCGCCAGGTTTGGGTGGGCGTCCGCCGAGCGAACTACACACGCACCGACGGCGCACAGCAGCACCTCGGCGAGCGACGGCGGGATCGGCATAGCGGCGGGCAGCAGGCGGGCCACCACGTCCTGCGCCAGCGAAGCACCGAACGCCCGAATGCGCGTCTCGCGCAACACGCGCGCGCAGGTGGCGACGTTCCACGCCGCCGTGATGGGTATCGAGACGAACTGCAGCCAGGCGCGTACGGCGGCGCGGCCGAGCGCACGGCGTAGCAGTTGCTTGAAGACCACGTTGCTCGCCGACACCTTGACCTTGTAGGCGAGCCCCGCGAACACCAGCCGCCAACGGCTGGTCTCCCGCAGCGGGTTGACGCCGGCGACGGCGTCGGGCGGCGACGGCATCTCGAGCGCTGCGCGCGCCAGCACGGCGAGCGTCTGCTCGCGCTCCACCCGTTCATCGACGAGCACGCCGGCGGCGACGCTGATGGCGTGCGCGGAGCGCAGCGCGTCCCACGAGAGAAAGCCGATCTCGCCGACGGCGGCGACCGCCGAGACACCGCCGACCACGGCCCAGTACAGCACCGGGTTCGCGTCCTCGTGCGACTGCACGGCGGCGTCCGCCAGCGCGGCCGCCAACGCCGACAGACCGCCCGCCAGGCCGGCGCGCACCAGCGCCGCGCGCTCGATGCGACGCAGGGCGGCGCGCTCGGTGGCGTCGAGCAGGTGCACGGTCTGGGGCCCGGCGGACGCGACGCCGGCAGACCAGCGCAGCATCGCGTTGGTGCCGACGCGCTCCAGCAGGGGTGCTCTGCGGCTCATGGTCGAAGAGACGATATGCTGCCGGCCATGGCTGCGAAAACCTTCGACGGGACCGCCGGCTACCTGGCGTCCTCCGACCTCCGTGACGCCGTCAACGTGGCGGTCGACCTCGAGAAGCCGCTCCTGATCAAGGGCGAGCCCGGCACCGGCAAGACGCGGCTGGCGGAGGCGGTGGCCGAAGCGCTCGGCGCGCCCCTGCTGGTGTGGAACGTCAAGTCGACCAGCAAGGCCAAGGACGGTCTCTACGTCTACGACACGGTGGCGCGCCTGAACGACGCGCGCTTCAACGACCGCGACATCCGCGACATCCGGCAGTACATCAAGTACGGCCCGCTCGGACGCGCGTTGCTCTCCGACGAGCGCGTGGTGCTGTTGATCGACGAGGTCGACAAGGCCGATCTCGAGTTCCCGAACGACCTGCTGCACGAGCTCGATCGCATGAGCTTCACCGTCGACGAGACCGGCGAGGTGGTGACCGCCAGGCGGCGTCCCATCGTCATCATCACCTCGAACAACGAGAAGGAGCTGCCCGACGCCTTCTTGCGTCGCTGCGTGTTCCACTTCATCGCCTTCCCCGACGAGGAGATGATGCGGGACATCGTGCGCGTCCATCAGCCGGACGTCGAGGAGAAGCTGCTGTCGTCGTGCCTGGTGCGCTTCTACTGGCTACGCAAACAGCCGGACATCAAGAAACGCCCGTCCACCTCCGAGCTGATCGATTGGATCGCGGCGCTGCGTCGCGCCGGCGTGCCGGTGGAGCGGCTCGAGGGCGAGCTGCCCTTCGTCGGCCTGCTCCTCAAGAAGGAGGCGGACGTCGAGGCGCTGATCAACGTCAAGACCGGTAAGGTGCGCTCCATTCGGCAATAGCCATGTTCAGCGGCTTCTTCTTCCACCTGCGCGCGCGCGGCCTCAAGGTAGGGCTGACCGAGTGGCTGGCGCTGCTGCGCGCGCTGGCGCGTGGGCATGAACGCGCCAACCTCGGCACCTTCTACTCGCTGGCGCGTTCCTTGTTGGTGAAAAAGGAGGCGCACTACGACCTGTATGACCGCGCGTTCGCCGAGTGGTTCGGTGGCCTCGAGGACCAGTACCAGCTCGACGAGCAGCTCTTGCAGTGGCTCGAGAACCCGACGCTGCCGCGCGATTTGACCGACGAGGAGCGCGAGCAGCTGCAGCGCATGGATCTCGAGACGCTCAAGGAGCAGTTCCGCGAACGTCTGCGCACCCAGCGCGAGCGCCACGACGGCGGCAGCAAGTGGATCGGCACGGGGGGCACCTCGCCCTTTGGCCACGGCGGTAGGAACCCGCAAGGGATCCGCGTGGGCGGCGCCGGCGGCGGCCGGAGCGCCGTGCAGATCGCGAGCGAGCGGCGCTTCGAGAACCTGCGCGGCGACCGTGTGCTCGACGTTCGCCAGCTCGGCGCCGCGCTCAGGCGGCTGCGCCGGCTCGCGCGCGACGCCGGCCCCGAGGAGCTCGACATCGACGAGACCATCGACAAGAGCGCCAAGAACGGCGGCGAGATCGAGCTGGTGCTGCGCCCACCGCGAAAGAACCGCGTCAAGCTCCTCTTGTTGATGGACGTGGGCGGTTCGATGGACCCGCACGCCGACACCTGCGAGCGGCTGTTCAGCGCCGCGCACAAGTCGACGCACTTCCAGGCCTTCCGCCACTACTTCTTTCACAATTGCGTCTACGACCGGCTCTACACCGACATCTCTCGCTACCAGGGGCCGCGCACCGACGAGGTGCTCAAGCAGATCGACAAGAGCTGGACGTTGGTGCTGGTCGGCGATGCTTGGATGGGGCCCTATGAGCTCGGCGCCGAGTCGGGCGGCATCGCTTGGGGCATGTCGACGTCGCGCACGCCCGGCATCGAGTGGCTCAAACGGCTGGCAGAGCGGCCGAAGGCCTCCGCGTGGCTCAACCCGGAGCCGCGGCGCATCTGGAACGCGCCCACGGTGGCGGTGATCCGTCGCGTGTTCCCGATGTTCGAGCTGACCCTCGACGGGCTGTCCGCGGCCGTCGACCACCTGCGCGGCGCGCGGCCCACGCTGCCCGAGCCGGGGCTGGTGCCCTGATCGTGACCAAACCATGAAGATCCGCCGACGCCCTCATGGAGGTCGTGCGCGTTCCCTCGGGCACGCTCAAGAACGAGCCCGGAGGATCCCATGCGTCGCACCCTCGCCTTCATCGCCACCACGCTCCTGCTGACCTCGTGCGCCGCCGCGCAAAAGGTCGCCTCACTGCCGCCGTTGGCGCTCGCCGCCGAGACCACCGCGGCGCCCGCCGCCCCCACACTGCTGACCGAGAACCACTTCGCGCGCGATGGCATGGGCACGCTCACCGAAGCCCAGCTCAAGGACATCCTGCAGGCCCCGGTTTTCCTCGAGGAGAAGGCGCGCGTCGGCATCGTGCCCGTGCGCGAGGGCTACGGCGCCGACGAAGAGCTGCCGCTCGCCGGCGTGCCCGGCGCGCTCGCCGCCACGCTCGACGAGACCGGACTGTTCGAGGTGGTGAGCGAGGTGTCGACCGACTTCCCCGCCACCGGCAGCCTGGCCGGCCTGCGCGAGCTGGCCGCGCGCTACCGCGCCGACTACCTGCTGCTCTATCGCCACCGCTTCGTCGACACCGTGTACCCGAGCGGCTGGGGCTGGACCTGGGCGACGCTGGTGGGGCCCATGATCGCGCCCGCCAATGTGCTCGAGACCGAAGGCGTGATCGAGGCCACGCTGTTCGACGTCAAGACCGGTACCATCCTGTTCACCACCTTCGAGCGCATGCGCGAGAAGCAGGAGGAGACCGTGCTCGACACGGAACGGAAGCAGAAGGCGCTGAAGGAGCGTGTGCTCGAGACCGCGACCGCCAAGATCAGCGACGCCGTGGTCGCGCAGGTCCGCCGCCTCGCCGCTGCACGGCCGCACGAGGGCGCAGTGGCGGCCGTCGGGGGCGCCGAGTGAGCCGCGCAGGCCGCACGCCGCTGGCCGGCGCGTTGTTCATGCTCCTGGCAGCGGCGTGCGCCAGCTACAAGCCCGCCGCATCGGACCAAGGCGGCCTCGCGCCCGCGAGCGAGAAGCCGACCTTCTACGCTCCCGAGCCGGCGGCGGCCGCGCCGCCTGCCGAGGCGCCTGCGGCGGCCGACGGCATGGCCGACCTGCCGGTGGTGCGCACCGACAGGGACGAGCCGGCGGTCGGCCCGATGCTGGTGGAGCACTACGGCACCAACCCGACCGTCGACACGCGAGCGGAGGCGACCTCGACCTTCTCGATTGACGTCGACACCGCGTCCTACTCCGTGGCGCGCGCCGTGCTCGGCAACGGCTACCTGCCTGACCGCGCCGCGGTGCGGGTCGAGGAGTTCGTCAACAGCTTCCGCTACGACTACCCGCCGCCGCTCGCCACGGCTGCTCGCCCCGAGCCGTTCTCCGTCGTCGCCGAGGCGTTTCCTTCGCCCAATCGGCGCGGCTACCACGTGCTGGTGCTCGGCGTGAAAGGCCGCGTCGTCGACGAGCGCGCGCGGCCGCCGGCCAACCTGGTGTTCGTGGTCGACGTGTCGGGCTCGATGGAGGGCGAGCGCCTGCAGATGGTCAAGGACGCGCTCGGCGTGCTCGTCGACCGCCTGCGCGAGGACGACTCCGTGTCGGTGGTGGTCTACGGAAACAGCGCGCACGTGGTGCTGCCGCCGTCGAGCGGCGCCGAGAAGGCGCGCATCAAACAGGTGCTGGCGCGGCTGCGTCCCGAGGGCTCCACCAACGTGCAGGCCGGGCTCTTGCTTGGCTACGACGTCGCCAAGCAACGAGCGGGCGGCGGCCGGGTCACCCGGCTCGTCCTGTGCTCGGACGGCGTCGCCAACAACGGCGTCACCGACGCTGACGGCATCTTCGCCACCATCGACGAGCGGGCGCAGCACGGCATGGCGCTCACCACCGTCGGCGTCGGCATGGGCGGCTACAACGACGTGCTGATGGAGCGGCTCGCGGTGAAAGGCCAGGGGCGCTACGTCTACGTCGACCGGCTGGCCGAGGCGCACAAAGCGTTCGTCGAGAACCTGAGCGGCGCGCTCGTCAACATCGCGAGCGACGTCAAGATCCAGCTCGAGCTCGACCCCGACGCCGTCGAGCGCTGGCGCTTGCTCGGCTTCGAGAACCGGCGCCTGGAAAACCACCAGTTCGCCGACGACAGGGTCGACGCCGGCGAGATCGGCGCCGGTCACGAGGTAACGGCGCTCTACGAGGTCAAGCTACGTCCCGGCGCCGACCGCCTCGGCTGGCTGCGTCTGCGCGCCAAGGAGCCGGGCGGCGAGCAAAGCCGCTTGATCGAGGAGGAGCTGTCCACGCGCCTGGTGCGGCGCTCGCTCGCCGAGGTGTCGGGCACGAGCAGGCTCGCGCTGGTCGCGTCCGCGTTCGCCGAGAAGCTGCGCGGCAGCTACTGGGTGCGCAACCTCGCCTGGCGCGACATCGAGGCGCAGTGGCGCTCGCTGCCCGACGAGCTGCGACGGCGCGACGATGTCGCCGAGCTCGGCGTGCTGATCAGCAAGGCCGGCGCGCTCGATCGCCGCGGCGACCCCTTCGAAGGCGAGGCGCCGCTCGCCACCATGGACTTCGACCATCTGCCGGTGACGAGGCGCTGATGAACGGCTGGCGCGCCCGCTGGCGACGGGCCCGCCGCGCGGTGGCGCGGCCCGGCGCCGCCCCGCTGCGCGGCGCACTGGTGCTGCTGCTGGCGCTTGCCGGCGCGGCGGCGGCGGTTGCGGTGGGCGCCCTGCCGCTGCTGCTGCGCGACCGCGTCGATGCTCGGAGCGCAGAGCTGCAGCGCGTGCTCGAGCGCGGCGCCGAACGCGCCACCCAGGTCTTCCGCGAACGCGCGCAAGCGGAGCTGTTGCGCGCCGCCGAGGTCGTACGCGCCGCCGAGCACGACGTGACCACGCCGCTCGCCGGCGTCGAGCGATGGAGCGGCGGGTCCCGGGTGCTGCCACCCGCGTTCGCGTGCAGCCCGCACGACCCGGCGCCGAGCGAGCTGCGCGAGCTGGCGGACGACGTCACCGAGGCCGCGCACGCCCACGACGCGGTCGCGGTGGAGCGAACAGTGCGCCGCTGGCTCGCCCACCGCGCCAACGAGCGCCACCAGGCCGCCACCGACCTGGTGGCGAGCCTGGCGCCGCTCGAGGCGCTGGTCGCGAGCGGCCTGCTCGACCCAGCGCTGCAGCGCTCGCTGCTGGTCGACGGCCTCGCGGTCGGTGACAGCTACGTGCCCGCGCTGCTGCAACAGGCGCTGCGGGCGCTGCCGTCGCTGTGCGACGACGTCGTCGCACAGCGGGTGGCCCGCCTGTTGGTGATGAGCGGCGCCGGCAACGCCCGCATGTTCGAGACCCTCGGCGCATGGCGCGCGTTGCCGAGCGAGACGCCACCGACCACAGCCGGCCGCTGGGTGCTCGGCGATCGACTGTTCGCCGAGGTGCTGCCGGACGGCGCCGCGCTGCTGGTACGCAGCGACCTGCCGATCCGCGAGGCGCGCGCCGCCATCGCCGCTGAGGGAGTCACCGCCGAGCTGACCGCCACCGACAGCTCGCGCTGGACCGCGCTCGACACCGCCGAGGCGCGACCCGTGGCGCTCGCAGGCCTCGCGGCCTCCCGGGCGCGGGTCGACGCCACCTTGCGCGCCGTCGGGCTCGCCGGCGCGGCGCTCACCGGCGGCGCCGTGCTGTTGCTGGCGCTCGACCGTCGCCGGCGGCGCCAGGTGAGGTCGCTGCGGCGTGACCTGATCGCTGCGGTGGCGCACGAGCTGAAGACGCCGCTCGCGTCGCTGCGCCTGCAGGCGGACGCGCTCGAGCGCCGCCTGACCGACGGGCGCTCACGGAGCACGCTCGGGCGCATGCAGGAGGACGTCGATGCGCTCGAGAGCATGGTGGAGAACGTGCTGTGCTACGGCCGGGTGGCGCGCGGCGGGGTGGTGCTGCGCGAGACCGACGTGGCGCTGCTCGAGCAGGGCCGCGAGGCTCTCGAGCGCGCCCAACAGGAGCACCCCGGGCTCGAGGTGGAGCTGTGCGGCGACGACGTAAGCGTGCGCGCCGACGGTGAGCTGTTGCGCCTGGTGCTCGGCAACCTGGTGCGCAACGCCTGGCGCCACAACGCCCGCACCGACCGACGCGTGAGCCTGGCGGTCGCGGCCGACGACGGCGTGGTGCGCATCTCGGTGCGCGACAACGGCACGGGCATCGACCCGGCCGAGCGCGCCCGCATCTTCCGCCCGTTCGAGCGCGCGCTGACGCCGTCGCGCGGCTCCGGCCTCGGTCTGGCGCTCAGCCGCGAGATCGCTGCCCTGCACGGCGGCGACGTTCGCCTTGCCGACAGCGGCCCGCAGGGGTCAACCTTCGTGCTGGAGCTCCCCGCGTGACCGAGACCGGCCGCATCCTGTTGGTGGAAGACGACGCCAATCTGCGCGCCACGCTCGACGAGGTGCTGCGCGACGAGGGCTTCTCGGTGGCCGCGGCCGACAGCGTGGCGTCGGCCACGGCACTGTTGGCAGCCGCCTCGTTCGACGTCGTCATCCTCGACCTGATGCTGCCCGACGGCGACGGCTATGCGCTGTGTGAGCGTCTGCGCCGCGACGGCAAGACGGCACGCGTCTTGATGCTGACCGCGCGCACGCTCGACGGTGACCTCGAGCGCGGCTTCGAGGTCGGCGCGGACGACTACCTGAGGAAGCCTTATCGCCTGCGCGAGCTGCTGGCGCGCGTCAAGGCGTTGGTGCGGCGCGCCGACGTCGCGACGCCGGCAGCCGTCGGCCTGTTACTCGGCGAGCTGCGCATCGACAAAGACGCGCGCCGCGTGCTCGACGGCGCCGGTGCCGAGGTGCCGTTGACGCGCACCGAGCTCGACCTGTTGGTGCTGTTCGTCGAGCAACCGGGCAGGGCGCTGTCGAGAAACGAGATCCTCGACCGCGTGTGGGGCAAGAACGTGGTGGTCGATGAGCGCACCGTCGACAACTTCATCTCGAGCCTCAAGAAGAAGCTGCGCTGGACGCCGGCGTCACCCTTCAACTTCAAGAGCGTGCGCGGCGTCGGCTACCGACTGGAGCGCACGTGATCCGTGAGCGGCTCGGCTTGCCGAAGCGCCGAGCGCATCGGCGTCTCGGCGCTGGCGAGCGTTTGCTGGCGTTGCCGAGCGGCTTTCTCTGGGGCGCCGCCACCGCCGACCAGCAGATCGAGCGCCAGCAGCCGAGCGACTGGACCGCGTTCGAGGAGCGCGCCGTGCGCGAGCGGCGCGGCATCGCCGGCGTCGATCAGGCCGCACGATGGCTCGCGCACAAGTCGGACTTCGATTCGCACGTCGCCGACGACGTGGCGCGTGCGGCGGACATGGGCCACTGCGCGCACCGCTTCTCGATGTCGTGGGCGCGCCTGTTCCCGCGCGAGGACATGGCCGCCCCCGATCCGGCGGGCGTCGAGTTCTACGGCCGCGTGCTCGACGAGCTGCACCGACAGCGCATGACGCCGTTCGTCACGCTCTTTCACTTCGCCAGCCCCGCGTGGTTGTGGCGGCCAGATAGGGACGACCGCCGCGGCATCGAGCGCCCTGATGCGCCCGACCGTCTGGCGCACCTCGCGACGACGTTGATCGACGCGTTCGGCGATCGAGTGCGCCACTGGTGCACCATCAACGAGCCCGTGGTGCTCGCTTACCTGGGCTACCTCGAGGGCACGTTCCCGCCCAACGAGAAGCGCGGCGGCCCGCTCGCCGCCGACGCCGTGCTCGCGGCGCTGCTCCGCATGCACGAGGCGGCGGCGGCCGCGTTGCGCGAGGGCGCCCGACGCAGGGGAACCTCGGTGCAGGTCGGCATTGCGCAGCACGTGCGCACGTTCGTGCCCTGGCGCAACCGCGCGCCGCTCGACGTGGTGACCGCGGCGGTCATCGAGCGGCTGTTCGTGCGCCGCTTCCTCGACCAAGCCATGCCGAGCTGCGACTACGTCGGCGTGAACGAGTACGGCCGCGCCTACGTCGAGACCGAGCTGCGCCGGCCGCTCGCCTACCAAGTGCGCCACGCTGATCCCAGCGATGCAGACGACGATGCGAGCGAGCTCGGCTGGGCGCCGGACGAGCACGCCTTCGAGGATCGGCTGGTGGCGCTGTCGCGGCGCTACCGCAAGCCCATCTACGTGCTCGAGAACGGCACGGCCGAGGCGGCGCTCGATGACGTGCGTCGGCAGCGACAGTTGGTGCGCCACACGCAGGCGATGGCGCGAGCCGTACAGCGTGGCGCGGACGTGCGCGGCTATTTCCACTGGTCGCTGGTCGACAACTTCGAGTGGGCCGAGGGCTTCGCGCCTCGCTTCGGCCTCTACGCGATCGACTACGACGCCGGCTGTAGCCGGAGCGCTCGAGGCTCGGTCGAGGTCTTCCGACACCTGACCAGAGACAACGGCGTGCCGGCGGAGCTGTGGGCACGCCTGGGCCGCTGAGCGCTCAGCGCAGGACGAACGTCGTGCTTTGCACCAGCTCCCCGTCGAGGAAGACGTGGAGCTGGTAGGGGCCCGCCGGGTCGCCCTCGGTGATCGACCAGCCGTGACTGAGAATGCCACCGCGCGCGTTCTCGATGCGCTCGGTGACGCCCACTGTGCCGTCACCAGCCACCAACAGATCATCACCGATCCACTCACGCGGCGCCGCCGGCGCGATCATCACTTCGCGCCAGGCGTGGGTCTCGTCGTCGTCGACGTGCATGCGCCAGCCGAATTCCTGCCCGAGCGCGAGTGGCACCACGTCGCTCGCAACGAAGCTGCCGCTGCCGTCGATGATGCCGAACTCGATGGTCGCGTACGTCGCGTCGGGAGGCGGCGGTGGATCGGCGGTCGTGACGGAGACGCTGTAGACGGCGGCGGCGATGCCGAAGCACAGCACGGTGCGGTTGACCAGATCGAGGAGGGGCGCGCTCATGACCTCGATGGTAGCAGCCGCGATCGACGCGCGCAGGGTTACGCCGGGATCGTCCGCGCTCACGGTCGCGTGTGCGACAAGGTGCGCACCGTCGTCGCGGCAGCGCCGTCGCTCAGCCGCCAAACACGGTGGCGGCGGCCAGATACGCGCCCGCCGCCACCAGCCCGCTCAGTGGGATGGTCAGCACCCACGCCCAGACGATCTTGGCGGTGACGCCCCAGCGCACCGCGCTCACCCGTTGGGACGAGCCCACGCCCATGATGCAGCTCGAGATCACGTGCGTCGTCGACACCGGTACGCCAAGGAACGACGCGCCGAGGATGGTCGCGGCCGCGCTGGTCTCGGCGCAGAAGCCGTGGATCGGCTTCAGGTCGATGATCTTGGCCCCCATGGTCTTGATGATGCGTACCCCGCCTGCGGCGGTGCCGAGTCCCATGGCAGCAGCGCATGTCAGCACCACCCACAGCGGCACGTCGAACTTGCCGGTGCTGTTCTTCGCCAATGAGCCATAGGCGACCAGCGCCATCGTGATGACGCCCATGGATTTCTGCGCGTCGTTGCTGCCGTGCGACACCGCCATGAAGCCGGCCGACAACAGCTGCAGGCGGCGGAACGTGCGGTTGATGACGCTGACGCGGCCCCGGCGCACGATCCACAGCACCAGGATCATGACGGCGAAGCCGAAGATGAAGCCGATGATCGGCGACAGCACCAGCGCCTTGACCACCTTGATCAGTCCCTCCGACTTGATGGCGGAGACGCCAGCCTTGGCGATGCCGGCGCCCACCAGCCCGCCGATGAGCGCATGCGACGACGACGACGGGATGCCGAAGTACCAGGTGATCAGGTTCCAGGCGATGGCGCCTATCAAAGCGGCCAACACCAAGGTCTGCGTCACCTGCGCGCCATCGATCAGATCGGCGCCGATGGTCTTGGCGACCGCCGTGCCCATCAAGGCGCCGCCGACGTTGAGCACACCTGCCACGATCACGGCGGTGCGCATGGGCAGCACGCCGGTACTGACCACCGTGGCCACGGCGTTGGCGGCGTCGTGGAAGCCGTTGATGTAGTCGAACACCACCGCGGCGATGACGACCAGGACCACGATGGCGAAGATCGACATGGGCTTCGCCTAGGCGTTCTTGATGACGATGGTCTTGAGCGCGGTGCCGACGTGGTCGCAGGCGTCGAGCGTGCGCTCGAGCCCCTCGAGGAATTCCTTGTGTTGGATGAGCTGCACCGCGTTCTTCTGCGTGCGGAACAGCTCGCCCACGCGGTTGCGGAAGATCTCGTCGCCGTCGTGCTCGAGCTTGCTCATGTGGCGAGTGTGCTGCTGCACCTCATCGAGGCGGCGCAGCGTGCGCAGCAGCACCACCGCCTCGGCCACCTCGCGCGTGGACTCGGCGATCAAGCGCGCCAGCGGGATGCTGCCTTCGGGGACATCCTCCATGGCGTGCACGATGAGCTGCATCGCGGTGGCGTGGTTGAGATCGACGATCTCCTCGAGCTGGGTCGAGAGCGCGTAGATGTCGGAGCGATCGAGCGGCGTGACGAAGGTGCGGTTGAGCGCGTCGTAGGTCTCGTGGATGACGGCGTCGGCGGCGTGCTCGATGTCGCGCAACACCTTGAGCTTCTCCTCGCGGTCGCTGCCGGCCTTAGCCTCGCAGAGCGCGAGCATGGCCGCGCCTGAGTCGCGCGCGCAGGCGGCGCCGCGCTCGAGCAGGTCGAAAAAGCCCGCCTCGCGCGGCAGGAGGAACTTCACGGCGCGATCGAGGAGCGTCATGCAGCGGTGGGCTAGCACGAATCGGCGACGTGACAAGCGCCCGATCCAAGCTCCTTTACAGCGCGGCGCAGCCGGTCATGATGTCGGGTTCCGCGACTCGCGGCCCTTGGAGCGTCGATGCGCATCTCGTGGATCCCGATTCTGGCGCTGGCGTTGGCCACGGCATGCCCGGTGGACGACGGTCCGCCGTCTGAAGGCGAGGGCGAAGGCGAGGGTGAGGGCGAGGGTGAAGGCGAGGGTGAAGGTGAGGGTGAAGGCGAGGGTGAAGGTGAGGGTGAAGGCGAGGGGGAAGGCGAGGGGGAAGGCGAGGGAGAAGGCGAGGGGGAAGGCGAGGGGGAAGGCGAGGGCGAGGGCGAGGGCCCGCCGTCGCTCGCGCAGGCGCTCACGCTCTTGCGTGCCGATGCCGACGCCGCCCTACTCGCGCTCTCGAAGAGCCACGGCCTGCCGCTCGCGCTCGACGACGGTACGCGCCTGTTCGTCAGCACCTTCGTCGACGAGCGGCAGCTCGCGGGCGATCTGAACGGCTGGACCCCCGAGCCGATGACCGACGAGGGCGCCTTCGCGTGGCTCGCGCGTGCGGCCGCAGACGGCAGCGGTTACAAGTTCACCGACGGCTCCTCCTGGCTCGCCGACCCGCGCTCGCGCGCCTACACCTTCGATGCTTTCGGCGAGATGAGCCAGGTGTCGCGCCTCGGCTTCGGGCGCGAGCGCCACTTCGACGTCGGTGGCTTCGGGCTGCAAGCGCGCGTGGTGCGCGCGTTGGTCCCCGCGGGGACCATCTCCCACGTGCTGTACGCTCACGACGGCCAAAACCTGTTTCACCCCGACGACCAGACGATGTTCGGCTCCTGGCACATCGAGGCAACGGTCCCTGCCGGCATGTTGGTCGTGGGCATCGACAACACCGACGCGCGCATGGACGAGTACACGCACGTCGCCGACGCGATCCCCGAGGTCGTCGGCGGCCAGGCTGACGCCTACGCGCGCCTGGTCGAGGAGCAGGTGCGGCCGCTGGCCCGTCGCTGGTACGGCGAGCCGGGGCCAGTGGGTGTCATGGGAAGCTCGCTCGGCGGGCTGGTCTCGATGTATATCGCCGACCGCAACCCGTCGGCGTGGGACTTCGTCGCCAGCCTATCGGGCACGCTCGGCTGGGGATCGTTCGCCGCGGGCGTCGCAGACGGTGACGACACCATCATCGATCTCTGGCGCGGCGACGGACGTCGCCCGTTCGTCGTCTACCTCGACTCCGGCGGCCAAGGCGCGCCGTGTGCGGATGACGACGGCGACGGCATCGAGGACGACCGGGACGGCGGCGACAACTCGTGTGAGACCATCCAGATGCGCGACCTCTTGCTCGCCGAGGGCTACGTCGACGGCGTCGACCTGTCCTACGTGCTCGACGTCGGCGCGCAGCACAACGAGGCGGCGTGGGCCGCTCGCGTCGGCCCGATCATGGAGCTGTTCGCGCAGCAGTGATTCGTGCAGCGGTGCGCGTCAGCGCGCTGCCTTGGCGTGATCGACGGCGGCGCGCAGCTCGCCCTCGACCGCGCGCGCGCAAGCCTCGGCTGCCTTTGGCAGCGCCACGACCGCGGCCGCGCCCGCCACCTCGACCGTGGCAGCGCCGCGAACGGTTGCGCGCAGGCCACGGGCATCGAACACGGTCAGGCCGCACTCGGCGGTGGCGACGCCGTTCTTGAAGCGCGCGCGTCGCACTTCGCCGCGCACGCCGACCGTGCTGCCGGCGAGGGCATCGCCGAGCACCGCGCGCACGCCGCCGCCGAGCGCACGCCCGAGTCCGGACGCGGCGCCGCTGGCGTCGACGAAGGGCCCGAAGCCGTCGGCTGCGCGCGTCGGTCGCTCGGGCGCAGCGGCGGCAGGCGCCATCGCCGGCTCCACGGGCGGCGGTGCCATGGGCGTCGCTGCCACTGGCGGTGGTGCCACGGTCGGCGCTGCCACGGGCGGCGGTGGCAGCAGGGGCGGCGGGACCACCGGAGACCGTGGCACGAGCTCCGGCGCCGCAGGCGATGCCGTCACGGTCGCGGACGCGTCGGACGCAGGCTCGGCGAGCGCCAGGCTCACGTCCCCTGGGCGCGACAGCAGGGAACGCAGCGTGAGGCCGCCCACCACGCCGAGGACGGCAAGGACGGTGAGCGCGAGCGGCCACGCGAGGTTGCGGCGCTTCGGCGTTGACGGCGCGCCCCGCAACAGCGTGGGGTCGTCGGGCGCGACCGCGGGTGCGGCAGGCAGCTCGAGCGTTGGCGTCCCCGTCGGCTCCGGCGCCTTCTCCTGCGCCGGAACTTCGGCGGTCACCTCGACGGGCTGCGTCGGATCGGCGATCGGCGTGGGCACTTCGGCGGTCACCTCGACGTGCGCGACCGAATTGGCGACAGGCGTCGGTACCTCGTCGGTCACCTCGACGTGACCGGGGTCGTCGAAGGCGGCGTGGGTCTGCTCATCGTGGATGGGCGGCGGCTCGTCGTCGACGTCGGCGGGCGGCTCGAACTGTACGTGCGGCTGCGTCGGCACCGCCTTGGCGCGCAGCGCGGTCAGCGTGCCGAGCGCCATCGGCGCCGTGATCACCAGCTCGTGCTGATCGCCGGTCACCGCCGGCGGCGGCGACGCGGGCACGATGGCGCCGGCGTACGTCGGGTCATCGGGCCCCGCGCGAGCGGCGCTCGCCGGCACCGGCTGCGATGACTCCGACGGCAGCGGCAGTCCGATTGGCATGCGCTCGCGCGGGCGGCCGTCGCCGACGCCGGCCGGCGGCGCCAGCACCGAAGGCGACAAGGTCTTCTGGCCGTCATCGTCGCCGACGAACGAGGCGCGCGAGGCGAACACTTCGGCGGGCGCCGGGCCGGTCGAGATCGGTCGAGGGCGCTCGCGCCCCTCCATGGAAGGCGCCGCAGGCGCGGCGAAGGTGGCGGTGTAGCCGACGGCGGGGCGGGCCGGCGGCGCGCGCTTGCGCTCGACTTCGACGTCGAAGCTGTCGCCGCTGCCGAACTCGGGCGCCGCGTACAAGGCCGAGCCCTCGCGCGGGGCCGGCTCGCCCTGCGGCTCCCGGTTCTCGGTCGCTTCATGGTCGCGCGGTGGCTCGCTCGGTGACGCGGCCGCCGCCGCCGCCGTCGCGGGCATCGGCGCCGTCTTGTCATCCATCGCTGCGCGTTCGTCCCGGTCGGTCACGACCGCGCGAGTCTACAGCGTCGCTCAGGGCAATTGAGCGTCGCTGGGTCCCGGCAGCGGCGTCGAGCCCGCGGCCTGCTGCCGGGACGCGAGCATGCCGCAGGCGGCGTCGCGGTGCTGGCCGCCGGAGTATCTGCGCACGATCGGCTGCCCGAGCACCTGCAGCCCGTCGAGAAAGCGCGCCAGCTCGGCGGGAGTGGCGCGCGTGAAGCGCGTCGGGTCGTTGGCGCCGCGGCCGAGCTGGCTGTCCATACCAGCGTCATGGTCGATCGGGTTGACGTCGATGAGGTTGATGCGCAACGGCACGCCGCCGAGCAGCGCTTGCAGCGCCTGGACCTCGTCGGCGCCCGTGTTGATGCCCCCGAGCACCACCCAGGCGACGGTCACGCGATCGCGGGTCGTCGCGTGCAAGCGGCGGATCGCCGCCGCCAGCTCTTCGAGCGGCCACTGTCCGGTCACCGGCAACAGGCGTCGCCGCTTGTCTGCGATCGCGGAGTGCAGCGACACGATCAGGCGGTAGCGGTGCCCCTCCTCGGCGTAGCGAAGGATTTGCGGCACCAAGCCCGCCGTCGAGATGGAGATGTTCTTGGCGTCGATGCGGCCGCCGCAGGGGTGCGACAGCACGCGCGCCGTGCGCAGCACCTCGTCGTAGTTGGCGAGCGGCTCGCCCTGGCCCATGAAGACCGCGCCGGAGACGCGCTCGCTCGGCCCGAGCTGCTCGCGCGCCGCCAGCAGCGACGCCACCATCTCGTGCGCCGCCAGGTTGCGCTGCAGGCCGAGGCGCCCGGTGGCGCAGAAGGCGCAGCGCATGGCGCAGCCGACCTGCGACGACAGGCAGACGCTGAAGCGCCCGCGGCGATGGAGCGGGATGCGCACCACCTCGAAGGTCTCGCCGTCGACCGCGCGCAGCAGCAGCTTCTCGAACCCGTCGGCATCGTCACGCGCGCGTTCGAGCACGGTGGGGCGCTCGTCGACGGTCAGCGCCTCCACGGCTTGGCGCACCCCGCGCGATACCGGTCGCTTCATGGTGCGCAGATCGCGTTGCCCGTCCGACACCACGTGCGCAAGCACGCGTCGCGCCTCGGCAGGCGTGCCGGGCACGCCATGCGCGACGAGCAGCTCGACCAGCTCCTCGGGGGACAGGGCGAGCAGGTGCGGGCGCGCCATGCGCGGAGCCTGCACCACGGGGCAGGGGAGGCAACGCCCGCGCCGTTGCGCCGCCACGACCACCTGGTAGGTCAGGGGATGGACGCCGCCGCCGCTCCTGTCATCACCCGACCGAGCGTGGGCCAGCTGCTCCACCTGGCGTGGCCCGTCGTGATCACGCGCAGCGCGCAGGTGGTGGTCGGCTTCACCGACGCCGCCATGGTGGCGCGCCTGGGCGAGAGCGAGCTGGCAGCCACCACCGCGGGTGCCACCAACGTCTTCAACATCCTCATCCTGCCGATGGGCGTCGCCTTCATCGTCTCGACCTACGCCAGCCAGAAGGTGGGCGCTGGCGACGCGGCAGGCGCGCGGCGCTACGGCTTCTATGGGCTCGTGCTGGCTGCGGCGGCGGGCGTCGCGTGCATGGCCGCGCTGCCCGCCGTGCCGTCGCTCTTGTCGCTGTTTCACTACACGCCCGAGGTGACGGCGCTGATGACCGCCTACCTGTGGTGGCGCTTGCCGTCGGGCGGCTTCGCCATCGGGCTCGAGGCCCTCGGCAACTACTACAACGGGCTCGGCAACACCCGGCTACCGATGGCAGCACAGGTGATCGCCATGGTCGCCAACGTCGGCCTCAATTGGGTGCTCATCTTCGGCCACCTGGGCGCGCCCGCGCTCGGCGTCACCGGGGCCGCGCTGGCGTCGTCGATCGCCACGCTGCTCGGCTTCGCCTTCCTGCTGACGTGCTTTCTGACCGGTGTCGGCCAGCGCACGCGCGCCATGCCGCGGCTCGCGTGGTCTGAGCTCGGCCAGATGCTCAAGATCGGGCTGCCGTCGGGCCTCAACTGGTTCGTCGAGTTCGCCGCCTTCTCGTTCTTCATCAACGTCGTGGTGGCGGGGCTCGGCACCACCGCCCTGGCCGCGGTGATGGCGGTGTTCCAGCTCAATTCCATCTCCTTCATGCCTGCGTTCGCGCTCGCGTCGGCGGGCGCCATCTTCGTCGGCCAAGCGATCGGCGCCAAACGCCACGACGACGTGCCGCGCACCGTGCGCCTGACCTTCTCGGTAGCGGCGGTCTGGCAGGGTGGGGTCGGCCTCGGCTACCTGCTGGCGCCGGCGCTGCTGTTCTCGGTGTTCATCAAGGACGGCGCCTCCCAAGCGGACTTCCTCGAGGCCGGCGTGCGCGTGCTCATGCTGTCGGCCGCGTGGCAACTCGTCGACGCCGGCAGCATGGTGCTGGCCGAGGCGCTGCGCGCCGCGGGCGACACCGCCTTCACCTTCTGGGTGCGCGCGAGCATCGCGTGGGGCGTGTTCGCGCCCGGCGCCTGGTGGAGCGTGCGCTCCCAAGGCGGTGGCGACGTCGTCGCCATGGTGTGGCTGGTGGTCTACCTGGCGCTGTTGGCGCTGGTGCTCTTGTGGCGCTTCCGCACCGGCCGCTGGCGCACCATCGATATCGGCGCCTCGCCCTAGCCGCTACAGCAGCCAGGCCAGCAGACCGAGCACGACGACGCCGACCACGACGATGGCGGCGGCGATCAGGCCCACCGGCACGCCCGTGCTCTTCTTCGACGGGTCGTTGTTCCTGATGGCGTTCAACAGCGCCGGCGCCTCTCCGTGCGCGGGTGCCACCTCGATCACCCGTCGGCACAGGTCGAGCGCGCGCTGCCACTCTTCTTGGCGCACGTCGCCGCCCTTCTGCGCGCGCGTGAACAGGCCATCGGCGAGCAGGAAGGCCACCTCGACGTCGAGCGGGTTGAAGGCCCACGCGGTCTCGAGCTGCTCGATGGCCTCGTCGAGGTTGCCGGCCGAGCGCAGCGCGCGCGCGCGCTCCTTGGCGGCGCGGCTCTCGTCGCGCACCTTGAGCAGCTCGGCCTCCGACATGCCGAGGTCCTTCGCCACCTCGACCATCAGTTGCTCGTCGACGCGCTGCTGCTGGCGCTCTTGCAGCTCCACGACCTTCTTGGCGAAGCGTTGCAGGTGGTCGTCGCTCATGGATCCCTCGCGGCCCGCCGCCTGGGTGGGCCTCAGTTCTCGGCGAGCACGATGATCTTGTCGTGCGGCCCAAAGGTCACCGACGCGCTCTTGTCGGGGTTCACCACCACGCCGTAGGACTTGCTCGGATCGGACGACTGCGCCGCCAGCTTGTAGCCGAACGCGCTCTCCGAGCGCTGCGCCGCGGCCGCCACCACGGTGGAGAAGGTGAGCGGCACGTTGGTGGTGACGTATTGCGTGGCGGGCTTCAGGTAGATCTCGCTTCCCTCCGACGAGAACAGCTCGGCGAACACCTTGTTCAGCTCCTTGTTCTCCGAGATCTGCGACAGCATCAAGCTGACCAGCTTGTCGCTGACGATGAAGTCGTCGGCGCGCGTCACTTCGGCGAGCGCGCGATTCTTGATATCGAGCATCTCGCTCACCACCGGGATGCGCTGCTTGGTCTTGTCGGCGATGTCGCGCAGGTGCAGCAGCGTGATCAGCGTGATGGCGTCGGCCTTCTGCACGTCCAGCGTGTCCGAGTAGCAGAGCACGATCACGTGGTCGTAGCTGTGCACCTTGAGCGCGTCGAGCACGCGACGGTCGGTGGTGTCGGCGCGCCGGAATTGCAGCTTCTGACGCTTGAGCGCGCCGCACTCGCTGCGAATGGTCTCCTCGGCGCTCTCCGAGTCGGCGACGACGTGGATGGTGGAGCCCGGCGGCACGTAGTTGTCGAGCTCGTTGATGACCGCAGGCGCACGCCAGTTCCAGCCGAGGATCAGGCTGCGCTCGGGCTGCGCGACGTGCTCGCCCGCTGCCACGATGGCTGCGGCGTTGGCCGGCGCCGGGGACGCGCCGAGCTTGATGGCGTTGTCGTCCTCGGCCACCACGATGACCTTGTCGCCCGCCTCGATGGACGTGTCGGTCGCCGGGTTGAGCATGGGCGGGCGACCCGGCTTGGTCATGCCGATGACCGCGCAGTCTTCGTAGGCGTGCAGCGCGTCCGCGTAGGTCTTGCCCACGAGCGCGGGCTCCTCCTTGAAGTAGATCTCGTCGCCGCCGAAGTCGAGCAGCTCGGTGTAGACGACGCTCAAGCCCGACTGCCGGCAGGTCTGCGCCATGATGCGCGCCACCAGGTCGCCGACCAGCACCAGCTCGACCTCGTCCTTGCCCACCATCTGCGCCACCGCGAAGTTCTTCGGATCGCGGATCTCGGCGACGATGTGGTACGGCGACTGTTTGCGGTTCGGGTTGTTGGTGATGGCCAACAACGACTTGATGACGTCGACGTCCGGGTCGGCGCTCTTCTCGCCTTCTTCGTTCTCCGGCGCCACGATGATGATCGAGCGCGCGCTGTCGATGCCGGCGACGTACAGGTCGTGCAGCGAGCGCGGCGAGCCGTTCCTGCACACCACGCGCGTCGTCTTGGTGTCGTCGACCGCTTCGGCGATGGCGTCGTCCATCTCCACCTTGTCCTTCTCGCCGAGCAGTACGATGCAGGCGCTGCGCCGGCTGGCATTGGCCTCCACCAGCTCCGAGATGATGGGGAAGACCTGCTCGGACCAGCCGAGGATGACCGTGTGGTCCTGCTCGACGACGCGCGAGCGGCCCTTGCGCAGGTTGTCGAGCTGCCCCTCGAGGCCGCTCGACAACACGCCAATCAAGGTGCTGAGGATGAAGATGCCGAGCAGCGTGACCAGGAACATCCAGCCGCGAAACAACCAGCCCTCGTCGCCGCCCATGGTGCCGGCGTCGAGCGTGCGCATCAGGTTGCCCCAGGCGGCCTCGATGAAGCTGAGCTCCTCGCCGTCCGGCGGGTGGGCGCCCGTGAGCACGACCAGGCCCGCGATGAGGGCGATGCCCAGCAGCGACACGATGGCGAGCCAGGCGATGAGCGCGATGGTGCCCTTTGCGAGCGTGTTGTCGAACGCGTAGCGGGCCCGTTCACGCAGCGTGAAGCTCATGGAACACCTCGGAGGCGCGTGCTTCGCGTGATTGGTGCTGCTGTGGCAAGTGAGGCCGACGTGAGCGGCGCTACGCCAGGTGTAGGCTGATGTAGGCCCGTCCCGTCCCCACCAGATTAATTGCCACCCCCCACCTCGGACCCCTAACGTCGAGGTCGAGACACGAAACGATGAAGTGCGAGATCCGCAACTGCTCCACCTCGGAGTCCTTCTCGATCCCTCCCGAGGGATTCGTCTTCGGGCGCGCCGGCGGTCCGGCCAACGTGTCGATCTCGGACCAGTCGGTGTCCAAGCGGCACGCGCGCGTCTTCATGAAGGACGGGCAGTGGTTCCTCGAGGACCTCAAGAGCGTCAACGGCACCGTCGTCAACAACCGGCGCATCACCGAGCCCGTGCCCATCCAGCAGGGCTTCACCTTCTCGCTGTCGAAGCACCAGTTCGAAGTGACCTCGATCGACGGACCGAGCACCTCACGCCAGCGCGAGTCGGATCCGCGCCGCTCGAAGCCGTCGCAGTCGCCGCCCCAGCGGCGCGCGCCCCAGCAAGACCCGGGTGACGTCGAGCCGCTGTTGCCGCCCGAGCAATCGCGCTCGCGCCCCGGACCATCGATGCAACCGGTGGCCGGCACATCGCGGCAGATGCCGCAAGACGAGCCGGTCGCCGACGACCCCTACCTGCAAGAGGCGATGGGCGGGGGCGGCGGCGGTGCCGGCGAGGTGATGGCCGCCATCCCCAAGGCCATCGGCTACTACCTCGCCAACGTGCCGTTGATGCTGGTCAACCCGATCGGGACCATCAACAAGGGCGTGGCCGAGCAGAAGGTCAAGGCGATGCGGCCGATCGAGCTGATCGCCTTCGCCATCCCCGCGTACCTGGCGGCCATGGTGGCCGGCAACGTGGCCGCCTTCATCGCGGCCGCGGTGGCCGGCGCCATCGCCATCGGCAGCTTCGTCGTCGGCACCGCCATCTCGGCGGCGATCGGCGTGGTGGCCGGCATCGTCTACGGCCTGATCATGCATCCGCTGACGAAGTTCGTCGTGGAGAAGATCGGCAAGGGCGAGACCGACGAGAAGTCGCGCTCCAACTACGCGGTGATGTCGCTGGTCGCGTTCATCTTGCTGCAGGGCGCGAGCGCGCTGACGGTGTTGTTCGCCGGAGTGGTCGCGCGCCTGGTGTCGAGCGTCGGGCGCGGCTTCTTGATCCTGAACGTGCTGCCGGCGGCGGTGATGGCCATCGCTGGCCTCATCCTCGTCTACCTGATGCTCGCCTGGGCCAAGTATTGGCGCTGCGCCAACTGGGTGATCATCGTCTGCAAGATCCTGTTCGTGCTCAGCATCCTCGGCGGTGTCGCCAACATCGGCGGCGCGGTGTGGGGCACCATCCAGGCGTTCCGCGGCGGTGTGGCCGTGCCCAACGTGGACATCCCCACCAAGCCCGACGGCGACGACAAGGGCGACAAGGGCGACGACAAGGGTGACGACAAGGGTGACAAGGCAGACGACCCGAAGGGTGACGACAAGGGCGACAAGGGCGACGACAAGGGCGACAAGGGCGACAAGGGCGACAAGGCCGACCACCCGAAGGGCGACGACAAGGGCGACAAGGCCGACCACCCGAAGGGCGACGACAAGGGCGACAAGGGCGACAAGGCTGACCACCCGAAGGGTGACGACAAGGGCGCCAAAGGTGACGACAAGGGCGACAAGGCCGATCACCCGAAGGGCGACGACAAGGTCGAGAAGGGCGACGACGTCAAGGCCAGCATCGTCACCGACGGCGGCGGCAGCGATTACGGCGCCTATAAGAAGAAGCGCACCGAGATCGAGCGCCGGCTGACCGAGAACCCCATCCTGGTCAAGAACAAGACCGGTTCAGGGTTGTCGACGTTCGGCCTGGCCTACTACGAGCTGATCAAGACCGAACGCGAGGCGCGAAACGAGGCCAAGGCGGATCTCGCCGAGAAGAAGAAGGGCAAGCCCGACTTGTCGAGGCTCCCCGATGCGGCGGTCGTGGAGAGGTACACCGAGGCGGTGCTCTTCCAGAAGACCAAGAAGGACGTCGAGAGCCTCTACAGCAAGCTGCCCAAAGAGTAGCGTCCGCCCCCATGCGGGTGGTGTTCGGCGAGGCCTTCGATCAAGGCGCGTGGCCCGGCCCGCTCGCCGATCGCGACGCATGCTACGACGATGCCTGGGTGGGGCCGCTCGGCCTGCTTGGCCTGCTCGAGACCGCGCTCGGCTTGACCGGTCCGCGTGAGGCAAGTGAGGCGGAGCGCGCCGCGTCGATCGTGCCGGCGCTGCGCGCGCTCGACGGGCCATGGTCGCGCTCGCTCGAGGGCGACGCCGATCATCTGGCGGTGGCGCGCGCCGTGCTTCGCACGCGCGACGCGTTGGTGCTGTCCGGCGTGCCACCGTTGCTCGACGCCGACGTGCCGCTCGGACCTCGCTTGCGCGCGTTTCTGCAGGTCACGCGCGAGGTGCGCGCGGGCCTGCCGGAGCGGCTCGCCGCGGTGGCGAGCGCGGCAAGCCGCCGTCGCGTCGACGTAGCGCGCATCGAGCTGGTGGACGACGCGCCGTGGCCGCTGTTGGGGCGCGCGCTCGAAGCGCTGGCGGCGTCCGGCGTCGAGATCGCGCAGCGAGCGGTGCAGCCGGCACACGCGTCCGGCGATCTGGCGCGCGCCCAAGCGGCGCCGTTCGTGCCGGCCGGCGACGGCACCTTGCAGCTCGTGCGCGGCGATTGCGTGGAGGAGACCGCCGCGGCAGTCGCGGCGCACGCGGCGGGACTGCTGCGCCATGACGGCGCCGCCGCGATCGTTGTCATCGCGCCCGACGACGCGCTCGACGCCGGCCTGGCGCGGCTCGGGCTGCCGACCACCGGCGCCCGCGGCGATGCGGCCGACGACGCGCTCGCGCAGGTGATCCCGCTCGTGCTCGCGCTCGCCTGGCCGGAGCGCGATCCCGAGCGCGCCTTCGAGCTGTTGTCGCTGGCGACGTCGCCGATTCGCCGGTCGGTCGGCTCGCGCCTGGCGCGCGCGCTGGCCGAGCAGCCGGGCGTCGGCTCGCCGCGCTGGCGCGAGGCGCTCTCCGGTGCGCTCGAAGCCCTGCCGGCCGACGAGCGCGCCGCCGCCGCCCGCCGCATCGACGAGGTGTTCGCCGCGCCCGTCCTTGCCGACACCATGCCGGTCGCAGTGTTCGAGGAGCGGCTCGCGCTGGTGCGCCGCTGGTTGTTCGGCCGGGCCGCGCGCAAGACGGAGCCTGCCGCGCTCGCCGCCCTCGCGCAGCTCGAGCACGCGGCGCGCATCGCCCGCGCGCTCGGCAGCAATCCGTTGTCGCGGCTCGACGTGACGCGCGTGCTCGCCGAGGCGGCCGCTGCGTCGCGCGCGCCGGGCCCGCGACCTGCGCTCGCCGGCCTGCGCGTGGTGGGCGACGCGGCCGCCGTGGTCGGGCCCGCCGCCCACGTCGTGTGGTGGGGGTTTGCCGCCGCCTCGGAGCGCCCGCTCGCGCTGCCGTCGCTCAGCGCCGCCGAGCGCGCGGGGATGGCGACGCTCGGCGCCGTGCTCGAGTCGCCGGCGTCGCTCGCCGAGCGACGCGCGCGCGCCTACGCCCGCCCGCTTCTGTGCGCGTCAAACACGCTGCTGCTCGCGTGCCCCCGGCGCGACGCGCGCGGCGACGAGCAGCACCCGCACCCACTCTGGGACGAGGTGGTGGCGCGCGCACGCGGCGACGAGGTTGTGGCGTCGCTCGTCACCCGCCAATCGCAGCACGAGCGGCACCTCGAGCACCGCCCCTTCCGCGACCGCCAGCTCCCCCTGCCGCGCGCGCGCTGGCGCGTCGCTGCCGGCAGCGTGCCGGTCACGATGGGCGAGTCGCCGACCAGCCGCGAGGCGCTGCTCGGCTGCGCGTTCGCCGCGACGCTGCGCCGCGCCGGCCTCAGCGAGCGCGCCCACGCGCTGCCCGACGATCGCCGCCTGTTCGGCGAGCTGGCGCATCGAGTGATTGGCGAGGTGCTCGCCACCCAGCGAAGCGCAGTGACGACCGAGGTGCGCCGTGACGCGCCAGTGGACGGCGACAGCGCGGTCGAACGCGCGCGCGCCGCCTTCGATCGCGCCGTGCCCGAGCAGGCCGCCGTGTTGCTGCGGCCCGAGGAGAAGAGCCGCCGACTGCACGTACGCGAGGCCATCGCGCGCGCTGCCGGTCGCCTGGTCGAGGTCCTTGCGGATCGCGGCCTGCGCGTGCGCGACGTCGAGCGCGAGCTCGTGGTCGAGAAGGACGGGCGCGCGGTGCGCGGGCGCCCCGATCTGGTGGTCGGTGATCCGCTGGTGGTGGTCGACATCAAGAGCGGGCGCGACGCCGAGCACCGGCGAGCGCTCGAGGCCGGCCGGGCAGTGCAGCTCATCGCCTACGCGGCGCTGGTGCGCGCCACCGAGCAGCGCTGGCCCGAGCTGGCCTACTTCATGGTGCGCAGCGGGCGACTGCTCACCACCAGCGTCGCGCTCGGCGGCGAGCAGGCGTTCGACCCGCCGCTGACGGTCGAGCAGGCGTACCGCCGCCTCAAGCACGCGGTGCAGCAGGCGGAGCGCGCGCTGGCGGACGGGGTCGTCACTGCGCCGGGCGTGGGCGCCGCGGAGGCCAGCGCGTCCGACGTGGTCGAAGGACCGCTGCACGTCCCGCCGCCGTGCGCCGTGTGCGGCCTCGGCGCGCTCTGTGGTCGGCTGCTGCCGGGCGGCAAGGAGCGGTCGTGAACCCGCCCGGACGCACGGTCGTCGTCGCCGCCAGCGCGGGCACCGGCAAGACCACCAGGCTGACTGAGGAGCTGCAGCGTCGCCTGCTCGACGTCGAGCAACCTGTGGCGCCGGAGCGCGTGGTCGCGGTCACCTACACGCGCGCCGCAGCCGCCACGCTGGCGGCGCGCGTGCGCTTGGCGCTGCTCGGCGCTGGACAGCCCGCGCTGGCCCGCCGCCTGGCCGCGGCGCGCATCGGCACGGTCCACTCGGTGTGCGCGCGCTTCATCGACGACTACGCGCTCGAGCTGGGGCTCACGCCGGGCGCGCGCGTGCTCGACGATCGGCTGGCGGAGCACGCGGCGCGGCTCGCGCTGGAGAGCGAGCTTGGCGACGAGGAGCGCGCCGCGCTCGAGGAGCTGTCCGACCGCTTCGGCGGGCTCGACTGGGTGCGTGAGGTGCATCAGTTGATCACGCTGGCGCGCGCCAACGACCTCGACGACGCGGCGCTCGATCGCAGCGTCGAGGCTAGCGTGGCGAGCCTATCGGCGCTGTTGCCGACACCCGGCGGGCCGGGGCAGCTCGAGGCCGAGCTCGCGCCGTTGCTCGACCTCGTGCTGGCGGCGCCAGCGCCGACGAGCGACGCGGGCAAAGACGAGCGGCAGCGTCTTGCCGAGGTTCGGCGCGCGCTCTTGCGCGGTGAGCCGCTCGCCTGGCCGGAGTGGCTGGACTTTGGCGACGGCCCCCACCACGCGCTGCGGCGCTTCGGCGCCGAGCACATCGCGCACCCGCTGCTGCGGCAGGACCTCGAGCGCGCCACGCGGCTGGTCTTCTCGGTGGCGCGCCGCACGCTCGGGCGCTACCGCGACGAGAAGCGCCGCTGGCGCGCGCTCGACTTCGTCGACCAGGAGGTGGAGGCGCTGCGCCTGCTGCGCGATCGGGGCGTGCGCGCGCGGCTGCAGGACGACATCGAGCTGGTGCTGGTCGACGAGCTGCAAGACACGAGCCCCATCGAGCTCGCCATCCTGAGCGAGCTGTCCGCGCTGGCGCGCCACAGCCTGTTCGTCGGCGACCAGAAGCAGGCGATCTTCGGCTTCCGCGGCACCGACCCGCGCCTGATGCAGGCCGTCACCGAGCAAATCGCCACCGGCGACGACGTGCTCGACGTCTGTTACCGCAGCCGACCCGGGCTGGTGGCGCTCACCTCTGCGCTGTTCGCGCCGGCCTTCGCGCGCCACGGCCTGGCGCCTGCGCGCGTCAAGGCGCGCGCCTCCCTCGTCGACGAGCCGCCCGGCCTCGGGCAGGTGCTCGAGCGCTGGACCCTGACCCCCGGCCGCCCGCTCGCCTCCGAAATCGCGGCGGGCATCGCCGAGCTGCTCGAGGACGCCGAGGTGCGCGTGCGCGAGCGGGGCGAGGTGGTGGAGGTGAAGCCCGGCCACGTCGCCGTGCTGGCCCGCACCAACGCGTTCGCGCGCGCCATCGCCGAGCAGCTGTCGCAGCTCGGCGTCGCCTCCTGCCTGCGTCGCAGCGGCCTGTCCGCCACGCTCGAGGCGCGCGCGCTCGTCGCAGGGTTGGCGCTCTTCGTCGACGGGCGGGACGCGCCGGCCTCGGCGACCATCGCCCGCCTGACGCGAGGGGCCGCCGATCCGAACGCGTGGCTCGCCGAGCTGCTGGCGGCACCGCGCGGTCAGGCGTTTGTCGAGGAGCCGCTGGTCCGCGCCGTGGTCGAGGCGGCGCAGGCGCACCGCACGGCGGGGGTGGTCGCCGCGGTCGACGTGGTGGTGGAAGCGCTACGCCTGCGCGAGGTCTGCGTGGCCTGGGGCGACGCGCCGCAGCGCCTGGCCAACCTCGGCGCCTTGCGCGCGCTCGCGGTGCGCTTCGTCGAGGAGCAGTCGGCGCGCGGGCTCGGCGCCACCGTGCCCGGCCTGCTCGCCCGGCTCGACGAGCTGGCGCGCGCAGGGCCCGGCCGCGACGACGACGAGGACGATCGTCAGGGCATGGTCGCCGCGCCTGACTCGGTGCAGCTCGTCACCTGGCACAAAGCCAAGGGGAGCGAGTGGCCCGTCGTGGTGCTGACCGGGCTGAACGGCGGCGGGCGCGCCAGCGCGTTCGGCGCGCACGTGGAGTCGGACGCGGCGCGCGTCGACCTGGCCGATCCCCTGCGCGCG
This sequence comes from Deltaproteobacteria bacterium, assembly GCA_016177705.1. Classification (GTDB taxonomy): domain Bacteria; phylum Myxococcota; class UBA727; order UBA727; family VGSZ01; genus JACOUT01. Next base: position 195,502 of record JACOUT010000018.1, on the reverse strand, counting down.
CGGCGCGTGCGCTATTGGCCCAAGCCGTACGCGCGCCGCTGGCAGGGCGGCCTGCTCGAGGTCGCCGAGGCGGGCGCCACGCACCGCGCGCTCCTAGGGCGGCACGACGAGGAGGAGCTGCGCCTGCTCTACGTCGGCTTCACGCGCGCGCGCGATCGGCTGGTGCTGGTGGGGCCGCCGCCGGGCCACCAGGGCTTCGACCTGTGGCAAGGCAAGAGCTCGCTATTGCGCCACCTGCGCGCCGGCGACGCGCCCTTGCTGTCGGAGCCCGAGGAGCGCGGGCGCGCGTCGTGGGCGGGGCAAACGGTCGACGTCAAGCTGCGCCGCCCGCGCGCGCGCGCTGCGGTTCCGCCCTTGGCAGGTCGTGCGAGCGTGCCGCGCGCGCTGGCGCCCGCGAGCTACCCGCCCGCCTTCGTGCAGCCGTCGTCGCTCACGGGTGGCGGCGCCGCCATGGGCGTGGATCAGCTCGGTGGCCCGCTGGCGCTGTCGGGTACGCCCACCGACGACGACATGACCCACCTCGGCTCAGCGGTGCATGCGTTCCTCGCTGCTGACTGGGGCATCGACGAAGCTGCGCGCCTCGAGCTCGCTGCCGCGGTGCTGTCTCGCTTCGAGGTGGCATGGCTGCTCGACGCGAGCTCGCTCGTCGCCATCGGCCGCCGCCTGACGGATGGCCTGGCGCGGCGCTTCCCCGGCGCCAGGCTGGCGCGCGAGCGACCGATCCGACGGCGCCTCAAGAACGGCAGCGTGGTGCGCGGGCAGATCGACCTGGTGGTGGAGACGCCCGCGGGCTTCGCCGTGGTCGACCACAAGACCTACCTCGGGGTCGAGGACGTCGCCGCCACCGCGGCCTCGTTTGCGGGGCAGCTCGCGGCCTACGGCGATGCGCTGGCCGCTGCCACCGGTCGCCCCGTGCTCGCGCTGCTCGTGCACCTGCCGTTGCAGGGCGCGCTGGTCGAGATCAGCGCGGCGACGTCATGATCAGCGCTTGCAGCGCCGGCGAGGTCGGACGCGGCGGCACCGCGCGCAGCTCCTCGCAGCCGAGCAGCTCGCGGAGCGCGCCGACTCCGGCAGCGTCGGCGGTGAGCGCGGCCACGCCCTGCAGCAGCCGGTCGCGCGTGGTGGGCGGCGCGTTCGGCGGCAGCACGACGCCGTCGGTCTCGGTCTCGGCCGTGTAGCCGAACACCTGCACCCGCGCGCGCAGCGCGGCGTCGACCTCGTCGAGCGCGGTGCGGGCCGGCGCTGCGGCCGTGGAGGCGAACATCGACGTCAGGTCGGCGCGACCGTCGGCGACGGCCGTCAGCGCTGCGGTGTAGCTGCCAAGGAAGAGCGCGCGCTTGAATCCCTTGACGGCGTCGATGTGGCGGCCGGCGAGCCACGAGCGCGCCAACAGGTAGCCGGCGGCCGAGTTCTCATCGACCCACGCGGCCGTCAGCTCGGCGTGGCGCGCCAGCTCGACCACCGGACCGGCGCGGCACACCAGTGCGACGCGATAGGACGTCGAGCCGCCGCGCACGGCACGCAGCGCAGCGACGCCACCTGCGGCCTCGACGCGCGCGCACACGATGGGCGGCGCCCACGCTGCATCGACCTTGCCCGTGAGCACCAGGTCGCCGAGCGCGTCGTAGCTGTCGGCGAACACCAGCTCGACCGTTACGCCGCGCGCAGCGAGCGCGGCGGCCAGCGGCGCGGTGCGCGCGCGCGCGACCTCCACGCTCGGTGACGGCGGGACCCCCAGACGCATCCCGCCATGGTAGCGCACACGCTCGAAACGAGGTGGCGCCGACTCCTGCCGCGCCGCGTCTCGCAACTCACCCGTAGGCGCGGCGCAGCTCCTCGACGTCGAGCTTGGTCATATTCAGCAGGGCGGCGAACGCCCGATCGCGCTTCTGCAGGTCCGTGCTCAACATCCAGGTGACGAGCTCCTTCGGCGTTACCTGCCAGGAGATGCCGAACCGGTCCTTGAGCCAGCCACACTGCCCTGGCTCGCCGCCCTCGGAGAGCGCGTCCCAGTAGCGGTCGACCTCGGCCTGACCGTCGCACATCACCTGCAGCGACAGGCCCTCGTTGAAGGTGAAGCGGTGGTCGCCGTGGCTGTCCATGGCGACCAACGTCTGCCCGTCGAGGGTGAAGCGGCCGTGCTTGACCGTGTCCTCGGGTCCCTCGCCCGGCCCGTAGCGCTCGATGCTCTCGATGCGACCGCCGGGGAAGATGCCGGTCAAGAAGCGCATCGCCTCCTCGGCCCGCCGGTGCTGTTTACCGACGAACATCAGGCAGGGGACGATGGTGGCGCCGCTCGGCGGCCGCCGGCCCGCCATCACCTGCCAGGTGACGCCGTACTTGTCCTTGACCCAGCCGTAGCGCTCGCCCCACGGGTAGCGGTCGATGGGCATGAGCGCCTCGCCGCCGTCGAGCAGCGCGCCGAAAATCCGGTCCGCCTCGGCGGCGGTGTCGACGTTGACGAAGAAGGAGATGCTCGGGTTGACCTTGAAGATCGGGCCGGCGTTCAACAGCGTGAAGCGCTGCCCGGCCAGCACGAGCTCGACGGTGAGCACGCTGCCCGGCGGCCGGTGGCTCGGGTTTTCCGCGTGCTCGGGGTAGCGCGAGCTGTTCACCACGCGCGTGTCGGGGAAGATGCGGATGTAGTCGGCGGCGGCCTTGCCCGCCTGGTCGTCGAACCAGATGCAGGGGATCAGTCGTTGGTCCTTCATGGGGTCCTCCTCGCGCCGGTATCGCTGGCGACGTCAGCGCGGTCGCTGCAGGTGCGCATCGAGCTGGACGTAGGTGCCCGAGAAGCCCTTCACCATGCCGTCGTGCCCGGCACGGAAGGTGGCGCGCTCGGCCTCGTCGGCGTGGATGGGCATCGAGCGGGTCGACAGCAGCGTGCGCTCGCCGTGCGCGGTCAGGGTGACGAGCGCGAGCACCTCGAGCGGCCAGGTGGCGGCGAGCGGGTGGCGGATCGGCTCGCCGCCCGCGTCGGTGAAGGAGACCACGTAGGCGAGCTGGTCGGGCGCGTGCACGCGCCGATAGACGAAGCGGCCGTAGCTCTCCTCGGGGCCGGGTTTCATCGCGTAGCGCAGCATGCCGGCGGGTCGAAGCTGGTTCGACAGCACGCGCAAGCCCATGCCGGCCGGGCCGAACCAGCGCGTCAGGTGCTCGGTCTCGGTAAGCGCGCGAAACACCAACTCGCGCGGGGCGTCCACCACACGCAACAGCACGAAGTCGTCGGCCTCGGTACCGGGCTCGACGCCCTCGAGCAGCTCCGCAGGCCAGCGCTCGCGCAGCGTGCCGACATACCCCTGCAGGCGCGTCATTGTCTGCTCACCAGCGTCGACGGCGGGGGTGCGGATCTCGGCAGCCTTGGCGGCGGTCGGGTGCGTCTGGCGCAGGGTGACGCGCGTGCCGGCCCACTCGTCGAGGAACGTGATCTCGACCTCGAAGCCGGCGTCGCCCGGCTCGCCCGAGCCGTGATGCAGCAGCAGCCTTCGGCCATCTTCGACGTCCTGACAGCGGATGACGTTCGGGTAGTCGGTACCGTCCGGGCCGTGCATCGTCAGGCGCCAGGTGCTGCCCGGCCGCGCCTGTAGCTCATGGACCGTGGTGGTGAAGCCGAACGGCCCCCACCAGTGGGGCAAGTGGGCGGCATCGGTGAAGGCGCGATAGACGAGCGCGCGCGGCGCGTCGACCACGCGGCTGATGACGATCTCGCGGTCATCGCCCGCGACCGCTGCGCTCGGCGTTGGTCGGGGGGAAGGGCCGTCGGGCGGCGCGGTGGCGGCAGGGACGGCATCGGGCGTGGCCATGGAGACCTCCGGCGCACTTTCGATGCGCGCGGAGGTCGCTCGGTGCCGCGCCCTACGCGGAGCGGATCCGCAGTGCACTTCCGCTCGGCGCGCGCTCGTGGTCAGACCACCTCAGCGAGCGTCGGCATCAGCAGGCGCGCGCCGAGCACCAGGATGGGGTTCGCGGCGTTGCCGAGGCCGTTCACCTTGACGATGGCGCGCTCGACCTGCGCCTGCGTCTTGGCGGCAAAGGCTGGGTCTGACGTTCGCAGGCGCGCCGCCAGCACCGAGACGCCGAGGTCGCCGGGCGCGATCAGGTAGGCGCGGCCGGCCATCGGGTTCGGCGTCGGCGCGCGCAGCACCGCCGCGGCGTCGGGCAGGTTGATGATGCTGACGTTGGCGCGCACGGCGAAGCCGGGGAGCTGCGGGTTCGCGTCGATGACGGCGCGCGCAACGGCGGCGACCGTCGTGGGCGAGGCCGCGTCGAGGCCACCAAGGATCGCGGGGTGCAGCGCCACCAGCTCGGCGGCGAGGCTGTAGGCCGACTCGTTCTGCTTCACGCGATAGCTCGTGCCCGGCGTCAGCTCTGCCGCGCGCGCGGCGCGCGCCGCCGCCTTCACCGCGCTCGCCTCTGCCGCGGTGGGGATCTTGATGATGGCGCCGACGCCGACCGCGTTGCCGTCGGCCAGCGCGTTCTTCGCCAGGATCGCCGCGTAGACGTCGCTGTCGCTGAGACCGGCGGCCGTGAACGACGACGGTTGGTAGGCGGCGACGTCCTTGAGCAGCAGCCGCAGCAGGCGCGGCCAGGAGTCGCCCGGGCGGATCAAGTAGTCCCTGCCCTCCTTGGGGACGGCCGGCGACATGCGCAGCGCGCTCAGGCTCAGCACCGGACCGCGGCTCTCGAAGCGGAAGTCGTAGTTGACGTCCTGGCCACCGAGGCCACGAGCGGCGGCCTCGGCGGCCACCAGCAGGTCGAGCTTCTGGTCGAGCAGCGCGCCCTCGGCGGTGGTGACGACGCCGTCCGCGCACACCTGGCGCAGCGTCTGTTCGGCCGCGGTGCGCGCGGCGTCGCGCTCGAGCTGGGTGCTGGCGGGCTTGGCGAACGTCGAGTGGCTTCGGGTGATCAGCATTGCCTACCTCCTCCTACAGGTAGGCCGAGTATCGGAACAATGATTCTGTTTGGCGCTCGGGCGATCGGCCGACGTCGCCACCGCGCCGATCTCCGGCGGTCGACCGAAGGCGTGCGGTTTCTCCGGCGGCTGCGACGTGCGAGGAGTAGCTGATGCGCGCCTCCGTCCACCTCGTCGTCATCGGCCTGCTCGCCTGCTCGTCAGCCTGCAGCTCGGTCGTCGGTGGCGAGGGCGAGGGGGAGCGCGCGGGCGAGGGCGAAGGCGAGCCGGCAGAAGGTGAAGGCGAGCCGCCGAGCGAGGGCGAGGGTGAACCGCCGAGTGAAGGCGAGGGCGAGCCGCCGCTGGGCCGCTTGGTGCCGCCGCTGCCGAGCTACTCGCACGGCACCTGCCCGACGCTCGCGGGCGGCCCGACCTCCGCGACGTCGATCGTGACGGGCTTCGCCACGGGCGATCAGGAGCGCCGCTTCCGCCTGTTGGTGCCCGCGAGCTACGACGGCAGCGAGCCCTACGCGCTGATGTTCGCCTGGCACTGGCTGAACGCCGAGTCGGACTCCTTCGTCTCGCAGGGCGAGCTCGAGAGCGCCGTCGAGCAGTTCCCCTTCATCATCGTGCTGCCGGACAAGCGCGAGAACGCCGACGGCAGCAAGAGCTACCAGTTCGACTGGCCCTTCGCCGAGACCTGGGGCACCGAGTCCGAGCTCACGTTCTTCGACGACCTGCTCGCGTGCGTCACCGGCCAGTTCACCATCGACCGCGAGCGCGTCTATGGCATCGGCGTCAGCGCGGGCGCCCTGTGGGTGACGTACCTGTCGACGACCGATCGAGCGAACCACCTCGCGGCCGTCGAGAGCCTGTCGGGCGGGCTCGGCTCGCTCGGCTTCACCGGCGGCGGCTGGTCGATGCCCTACGCGCCGCAGCCGAACAAGTTCCCGGCGGTGGTGCTGTGGGGCGGCGACGACGACTGGCTCGGCCTGTCCTTCCGCGACGCCAGCATCCGCTACCGCGACGCCTTGCGCGGCGACGCGCACTTCGTCGTGCAGTGCGTGCACGACGCCGGCCACGCGGTGCCGCCCATCGAGGCGCCGCCCGGGGTGACCCGCTTCGCGTTCCTCTGGCAGTTCATGCTCGACCACCCGATGAGCGTGGCGGGCGGAGCGTCGCCCTGGAGCGGCAGCTTGCCGTCGAGCGCGCCCTCGTGGTGCTTGATCGCGCCGTAGCGCCTTCGCTTGGCGCTCTGCTCGGCGGTCGGGCTACGGCCGCGCCGGCACCTGCTGGGGCTCCCAGTCGTCGAAGCGCGTCAGGTCGAGCTCCAGAGCGCCGCTCGGCAGGCGTCGCACCGTGTCATGGTAGCGCGCGCCGAAGTGGATGTTCGCAGCACCGTAGTAGTGCGTGGCGTGGATGGTCTGGGCCAGCGTGCCGTCGTGCCCGGTCAGGTTGAAGATCAGCAGCCACCCGCCGGCACGAACGCCCGCTTCATCCATGCCGGCAAACGGCGAGCGCTCGTCGATCTCGTGCATCACCGTCCAACTGACCGCGAACACGGGCTGCACGTCCCGCACGAGCGTCAGATCGTAGAGACGACGCATCTCCTGCCCCTCTTGGGTCACCTCGTCGCGCATCAGCGTCACGCGCGCCGCAGCCTCGACGACCTGGTTGCCGCGCTCGTTGGCGACGCGGAGCATCAGCATGTCCTTGCCGTTTTGCCGCGTGATCACCGCCTCGTTCGCGAAGCGCACGCGCGCCGTCGGGCGCGCGAACTTCGCGAACACCAGGCCGGTCGTCACCGCGGTGAAGACGATGGCGGTGATCGACTCGATCACCACGAGCGTGTTGGCCCAGGCGGTGACCGGGGTCATGCCGCCGTAGCCGATGGTCGCCCACGTCTGCACCGAGAAGAAGAACAGGTCGACGGGGCCGTGGGCGTTGGAGACGTTGGCGTCCTCGAGGCTGTAGAGGGCCGCGAAGCCGGCGTTGGCCAACACCTGTGAGCCAACGATGGCGGCCATGAACAGGCTCCATCGCATGGTCAACACCACGTGGTAGGCGTCGCCCAGGGTGAAGCGGGGGACGCCCTTGCGCGTGACCGGCATGACCCCGGGCCCGAGGATCTGCTGTCGGGGTGGGGCGATGGTGGCGGGCGTCGACGAGGCGCTGCTCATCGGCCCACCGTTCCCATCGGGGAGGGAGCGCCGCAAGGCCCGCCCACTCCAAGGGGCTGGCGGGCAGGGAGGGCGCTGGCGGCTGGCGCCCCAGCAGGTCATGAGGTAGCTCCGGCCGCGCACCGGAGGCCTTGATGTCCAAGCACGTCGCCACCATTACCTGGCAGCGCGAGGGCGCGCCCTTCACCGAGGCGCGCTACAGCCGCTCGCACCGCTGGCGCTTCGACGGCGGCGCCGAGATAGCCGCGTCCGCCTCGCCCGCGTTGGTGGCTGGGCCCTGGACCGACGCCGCGGCGGTCGACCCCGAGGAGGCCTTCGTGGCGTCGATCGCGAGCTGTCACTTGCTGTGGTTCCTTTACCTGGCGAGCAAGGCCGGCCACGTCATCGAGAGCTACCAGGACGACGCCGAGGGCGTGCTCGGCAAGGACGCCGACGGCAAGCTCGCCATCACCTCGGTGACGCTGCGCCCGCGCGCGCTGCTCGCTGCCGGCAAGCCCGCCAGCGCCGCCGAGGTCGACGCGCTGCACCACGCGGCGCACGAGGAGTGCTTCCTCGCGCGATCGGTGCGCTTCGAGGTGCGCTGCCAGCCCGTGCACTGAGGCGGCCAGGGCGCCTCTGGACGCGGAGCAGGGCGGTCTCGCGCCGCGCCAAATCGGTCCGCGCTAGGCTAATTGCCCCAGGCCCTGAAACGCGGAGTCCCGATGCCCGTCACCAAGCTGCCCGGCGGTTCTGCTGCCAAACAGGGCCACGTCGCCAAACACCCCGCCACCAAGAAGCCGGGCGCCCTCGAGGGGAAGTCGAAGCCGGGCGCGGGCAAGGTCGAGGGCAAGGCGCCCGAGCTGCAGGGCGTCGAGCTGGCGCAGGGCGCGCTCTCGGACGCCTTCGAGAAGCTCGACAAGGCGGAGCGCAAAGAGGCCCGCCAGGCTCTCGCGCAGGATCCCGAGTTCGCCAAGCTGGTGAAGGCGCTCGGCACCTACGAGAACGCCGCCAACGCGCTCGCGGTGGCGATGACCTATCTGCAGAAGGTGCCCGAGGGCAACGGCATCAAGCCGGCCGACGTCGCCGAGAAGATCGTCGGCCACATCGGCGCCACCACCGCCATCTCGCGCACCTACGCCAACGCCTCTGCCGCGCTCGCCGACCCGCGCGTCAAGGCCGTGCTCGACAAGGCGGGCATCGACCAGGCGCACGTCGTCACCGGGCCCGGCCACGGCGCGGCCGCCAACTTCGCGCTGTTGTTCTTCGAGGGCGTGCTCGGCAAGATCTACCCCGAGCGCTACCCGCAGAACGCGCAGGGCCTGCAGAACCTGATCGCCGACTTCTGCCGCCCGCACAGCGCGCTGCCGAGCCACGTCAACCCCGGCGTGCCGACGGTGAGCGAGGGCGGCGAGCTCGGCTACTCGATGGGCATCGCGGCCGGCGCCGGCCTCGCAAACGCCGACTCCTTCATCCTCGCGCAGATCGGCGACAAGGAGGCCGAGGTGGGCCCCTTGCAGGCGGCCATCGAGAACCACAACGCGGTCTACGACTTCCGGAAGGGCCTGGTGCTGCCGGTGGTGCACGCCAACGGCCTCGGCATCTCGGGCACCTCGATCATCTCGTCGCGCAGCAACGACGAGCTGCGCTCGTACCTGTGGGGCCTCGGCTATCACCCGCGCATCATCGACGCCGAGGACACCGAGCCGATGAAGAAGGCCAACGCCAAGGCCAAGGACCTCGAGGGGCTGCTCGAGCAGAAGGCGGGCGGCAAGACCGGCCTCGACGGCGACATCGAGAAGCTGCGTCGCGAGGTACGCGCGCTGCGCGACGAGAGCGCGCTGCTCACCAACGCCGAGATGCAGAAGACCATCCAGCGCAGCATCGTCAACCTCGCCAACAAGAAGGCGGTCGCGATCGAGCTGGAAGGCACCGCCAAGGAGCTGGCCGAGGCCACCAAGGCCGCCGGCGAGCGGCCGAGCGACGAGGTGGCGCAGAAGCGCAAGCAGAAGGCGGAGGAGAAGCACCAAGAGACGCTCGACCGCTTCCGCCTGACGCGCACGCCCTTCATCGTCTATCGCGAGGCCAAGGGCGGCGGCCACGCGCCGGCCTACATCGACGGCAAGCCGACCAAGGGCGCGCCACCGAGCCACCAGATCATCCTGTCGCCGCAAGCGCTCGTCGCCGACGACCCGAAGACCCGCGAGTACCTGCAACGCTGGCTCGACGACCTGACGCGCGACGTGGGCGTGAAGGGCCTGGTGCCCACCCAGGGCACGGCGCTCGGCGAGGCTGCCGAGTTGGTGCTGCCGGACAACGGCATGCGGCTCGGCGAGGCCCCGCTCGCGCTCGGCAAGACCGACGCCAAGCTCGACTTCTCGGACCCGGGCGCCTTCGTGCCCGAGCTCAAGGAGCGCGGCGTCGAGGTGCGCGGCAGCAACGACCTGGTCGACAAGTTCCTGCAGAAGTACTTCAACGAGAACCGCGGCGATGCCTTCTTCTTCGGCGCCGACACTGCGGAGTCGAACAAGCTCAAGGGCACGGTCACGAGCCTCGGCCGTCGCCTCAACACGCCCAAGGGCGAGCACCACCCCTCGTCGACGGGCCCGCTCGGCAACGCCATCGACATCCTCTCCGAGCAATACCTGACCTCGATGGCGCAGGGCGTGGTCAACAGCGGCAAGCAGGCCTTCATCACCAACTACGAGGCGTTCCATCAGGTGTCGGCCTCGCTGGTGCGCCAGTTCGTCAAGTTCAGGAAGCAGGCCGTCGAGGCCAACGACCGTGCGCAGACGCTCGGGCACCAGGGCGACTTCCGCCCGCCGGTGCCGAACCTGGTGCTGCACCTGTCGTCGCTCGCCTTCGCGCAGGACCACAACGGCTTCTCGCACCAGAACCCCGGCCTCGTTGACGATCTGGCCGCCGATCCGCGCCAGCACGTGCAGGTGTTCTTCCCGGCCGAGGCGGGCAGCGCCGTCTACATGAGCGACCGCGCGCTGCGCGGCACCGACCAGGTGGTGGCGCTCGTCGTCGACAAGCAGCCGCGCAAGCAGTTCCTCACCATGGATGAGGCGAAGGAGCTGGGCGACAAGGGCGGCCTGGTCTTCGACTTCGCCTCGACCGTGAAGAAGGGCGCCAAGCCCGACGTCGTGCTCGCGGCCTGCGGCGGCTACCACACCGACGAGGTGCTGGCGGCCGCGCAGATCGTGAAGGCCTTCAACGCCAAGCTCGAGGCGCAAGGCAAGAAGGGCGTCGGCGTGCAGGTGGTCAACGTCGCCGAGCCGTTCAAGCTGCGCGCCAAGGAAGGCGACGGCAACCTGGTGATGGCCGCGCTGCGCGCTACCGGCCGCGCCGCGCCCGAGAAGGCCGACGCCACCGTGTTCGACGACGCCACCTTCGACAAGCTCTTCCCCAAGGGCGCGCCCGTGGTGATGAACTTCGGCGGCTTCAAGCGCACCATGGACGGGTTGTGGCAGGGGCGCGACCGCACGGTGTCGAACCACGGCTACATCAACGAGGGCAGCACCACGACGCGCTTCGACATGATGGTGGTGAACCAGTGCGATCGCTTCACGCTGGTGGCCGACATCGCGGTGCAGGCGCTGCGCGCGGGCAAGATCGACCAGGCGACGCACGACCAGATCCTCGCCTTTTGCGGCAAGGAGCTGCAAAACCACGACGCGCGCATGAAGCGCGGCGCCGGCGATGACCCGGCCGTCATCAAGAACGGCGCCTGGCCGGCAGCCGGCATCGACGTGCTCGCCTCGTCGGGGACGTGACGTGAAGGTGCGCGGCGGCGGGCCGACGACCGCTCCGAGCCCGTCGATCGACGAGCTGAAGCGGCAGGCCGCGCTTGGCGCGGTCGCCTTCGTCAAGAGTGGGCAGAAGGTCGGTCTCGGCACCGGCTCGACGGCCAAGCACGCCGTTGCGGCCATCGCCGAGCGGCTCACGAGCGGCAAGCTGCGCGACGTCGAGGGCTGCCCCACCTCGCAGGCCACCGAGGAGCAGGCCAAGGGCGGCGGCATTCCGCTCTTGCCCTGGAACGGCAAGGACAAGCTCGACGTCGCCATCGACGGCGCCGACGAGGTCGATCCCTCGCTCTGGCTCATCAAAGGCCTCGGCGGTGCCTTGTTGCGCGAGAAGGCCGTGGCGGTGCGCGCTACCACCTTCATCGTGGTGGTCGACGAGACCAAGATCGTCCAAAAACTCGGCACCAAGGCCCCGCTGCCGGTCGAGGTGACGCGCGCGCAGTGGCGCACCGAGGCGCGCTACCTCGAGACCCTCGGCGGCAGGCCGACGCTGCGCGGCGGCGAGCAGAGCCCCTTCGTCACCGACAACGGCAACCTGGTGCTCGATGTGCGCTTCGACGGCGGCATCGACGACCCGCGCGCGCTCGCCTCCGCGCTCGACGGGCGCGCGCACGTCAAGGCACACGGCCTGTTCCTCGAGATGGCCGACGTGGTGTTCGTCGCCTCCACGCGCGGCGTGCGCCGCATGGAGCGGCCAGCGAAGCAGGGCCAGACCTCATGAAGGTGAAGGCGGGCGCGCCGCGCGCGGCGGCCGGGGTCGCGCGTGTGGCGGCGAAAAAGCCCGCGCCGCGTGCGCTCGAGCTGGTGCCGGCCATCCTGGTGAAGACGCGCGAGGAGCTGGTGCAGCGGCTGGCGCTCGCCGCTACCGTGGCCAAGCGCGCGCAACTCGACGTCATGGACGGCCGCTTCGTGCCGAACACGACGGTGCAGCCGCACGACCTGGTGGGCCTCAAACCGCCGCTCGATCTCGAGGTGCACCTGATGGTGGAGGACCCGCTCGCCGCCATGAACGCCATCGGCAAGCGCGCCGAGCTGTTCTTGGTGCACGTGGAGACGGTGGGGCAGGGCACGGCGGTGGATGGCAAGGCCAACGTCGCTGAGCTGCGCGCTCGCGCGACGGAGCTGGGCGCGCGCTTTGGGCTCGCCATCAACGCCAAGACGCCAGTGAGCGCCGTGCTGCCCCACCTCGACGTCGTCGACGAGGTGCTGGTGATGACCGTCGAGGCCGGTTTTGGCGGACAGCCGCTCATCCCCCAGACGCTCGACAAGGTAGCGGCGTTGCGCAAGCTGCGCCCCGCGCTCGACATCGAGGTCGACGGCGGCATCGACGAGCGCACGGTGGGGGATGCGGCCAAGGCCGGCGCCAACGTGGTGGTCGCCGGCTCGGCGCTGTTCGGCAAGAGCGACCTCGCCTCGGCTGCGGCGACGCTGATCGGATCCGCTGCGCGCGCGCGCGACGGAGCCTGAGACGATCCGGCGCTGACGCAGCCCGTGCAGCGAGGCCCCCAGGGCTGTGCCGTCTGGCCCAAGCCCGCGCGCCCGCCTCTCCGACACGGCGTGGCGCGGGCGCTGCCGGGCTGGCCTGGAGCGTGCTAGCGACCCACTCGCACGCAGCGGAGGGTCGCCATGCACCGTGCCGTCGTCGCCGCTGTGGTCGCGCTCGCGGCGCCACTCTGGGCAAGCCCTGCGGCGAGCCCGGCGCCGCGCGTCGAGGTCCCGCCCTGCCCGAGCGCCACCGACGCGCCCGACGTCGCGCGCCTGGTCGAGCGAACGCAGGCGCTGCTGCAGGGTCGTACCAGCACCGGCACCATGGTCATGACCATCACGACGCCGCAGTGGACGCGCACGCTCAAGCTGCAGACCTGGGCCAAGGGCGAGGAGCTGGCGCTGCTACGCGTCGTCGAGGGCGGGCCGCGCGAGACCGGCATGATGACGCTCAAGCGCGACAAGCAGTTGTGGAATTGGCTGCCCCGCGCGGCGCGCGTCATGAAGCTCCCCTCCGGCATGCTGGGCGATTCGTGGATGGGCAGCGACTTCACCAACGATGACCTGGTGCGCGGCAACTCGCTCGCTGATGATTTCGTCGCCACCGTCAAGGGCACGGTGGACGTGCAGGGCAAGAGGGCCTGGCAAGTCTCGCTCGTGCCCAAGCCGAGCGCCGCGGTGGTGTGGGGCAGGGTGGAGCTGCTGATCGACCGCTCCACCTGCCTGCCGATCGAGCAGCGCTTCTTCGACGAGGACGACAAGCTGACGCGTCGCCTCGAGCTGTCCGACTTCAAAAGGATCGGTTGGCGCGACTTCCCGACGCGCATGACCATCCACCCCGCCGAGCCCGGTCGGCAGACGACCATCGTCTACCAAGACATCGCGTTCGATATCGACATCACGGACGACACCTTCAGCCTGCACCGCTTGCAGCAAGGCAGGTGAGCCGTGCTGGTGCAGCTCGCCTGGCGCAACCTGTGGCGCAACAAGCGGCGCACCATCATCACGCTGAGCGCGCTCGCGCTCGGTGTCACCGGCATCGTCTCGCTGCAGGGCTACCGCGAGAGCGCCTTCGCGCAGATGCTCGAGAGCATCACCACCCAGCTCGTCGGCCACATCCAGATCCACGGACGCGGCTATCAAGAGGCGCCCGACATCGGCAACGTCGTCGCTGACCCGGTGACGGTCGAGGCGGTCGTGCGAGGCGTGCTGCCGGGCGTGCGACCCGAGCGGCGCGTGCTCGGCGCCGGCCTGGTCGGCACCGAGGACACCGCGGCGGGTGCGTTGGTGATGGGCGTGCAAGCGGGGCAGGGCAGCTTCACCGTTACCAAGGGGCAGTCCCTCACCCACGCTGCGTCGGCGCAGCCCGCCGGCGCCCTGCTCGGCGTCGATCTGGCGGCGCAGCTCGGCGTCGAGGTCGGCGGGGAGGTGGTGCTGATCGGGCAAGCCAAGGACGGGTCGGTGGCGAACGATCGCTACCTGGTCGTCGGCCTGGCCGATGCGGGCACGCATGAGCTCAACGCCACGGCGGTGTTCCTTCTGCTCGAGGACGCCCAGTCGTTCTTCGGTCTCGGCGACGGCGTGCACCAATTGGTGCTGCGGCTGCCCACCGACGACGAGGATCTCTCGTCACCGCTGGCAGCCACGCGCGGTGCGCTCGACCTCAAGGCCCTCGAGGCGCTGTCGTGGAACGAGATGCTGCCGGAGCTGAAGAACACCATCGAAATCAAGCGCCAGGGCCAGCACTCGATCGACGTCATCGTGTTCCTGATCGTCGGGCTCGGCGTGCTGAACATCATGACCATGTCCGTCTTCGAGCGCACCCGCGAGATCGGCGTGATGCTCGCGCTCGGCACGCGGCCGCGGCGCGTGCTGGCGCTCATCGTCACCGAGTCGATGCTGCAGGGGGTGCTCGGTCTGGCCATCGGCCTTGCGCTCGCTGCCGCCATCCTCTACGGCTTCGGCAGCGTCGATCTCGGCGGCTTGGCCTCGGGTGACGTGATGGGCATCCGCTTCCCGACGCGAGTCGAGCTGCGCATGCCGCTGAGCGCCGCGATCAGCGCCGGCGTCACGATCATCGTCACCATGCTCGTCGGTGGCCTGCTGCCCGCGCTGCGTGCGGCGCGGCTGGTGCCCGTCGAGGCGATGAGGTCGCGCTGATGATCGGCACGCTCACCATCGCCTGGCGCAACCTCTGGCGTACCCGCCGGCGCACCGTCATCAGCATGAGCGCCATCGGGCTCGGGCTCGCGCTCGTGGTGATCTACGGCGGCCTGGTGTCGCGATTGATGGGCGACGCCAAGGAGCAGCTCGACACCACCGGCCTCGGACACTTCGAGGTCACGGCGGCGGGTTGGCGCCAGCACCGCTCGGGCAAGCTGACCATCGCCGACCTCGACGCCAAGCTGCAGGACCTACCGGTGCCTGCCAGCGCCGAGGTGAGCGTGCGCGTGCTGTCGCGCGGCCTGTTGGCGGGCGCGCGCGGCAACGAGGCCGTGGAGGTCCACGGCGTCGACTGGCAGCGGGAGCGCGCCGTGGCGCTCTACCTGCGCGAGATCCGACAGGGCGCCGTTCCCGCCGACGACGACGCGCACGGCATCCTCGTCGGTGAGCAGCTCGCCGAGCGGCTCAAGCTGCAGGTGGGACACAAGCTGCGCCTGACGGTGCAGCGGGCCGACGGCGAGATGGGCGCGGCGCTATTCCGCGTCCGCGGCGTCTTCCACACGCTGTCACCCGGCATCGGGCAGCGCCGGGTGCTCATCTCGCGCGCGGCGGCAGCGGAGCTGCTCGGTGTCGGCGGTAGCGCGCACCAGATCGTGGTGCAGATCGACCGCGCCGCCGACGCTTCGCGCTGGGCAGGCGAGGCGCGGGCCAAGCTCGGGCCGACCGTCGAGGTGCTCACCTATGCGGACATCTACCCGATCTTCGAGGCCATGGAGTCGCTGGTGAACGGCGCCATCCTGGTCGGCTCCATCTTCGTCTACTTCCTCGTCGGCCTCGGCATTTTGAACACCATGTTGATGTCCGTGCTCGAGCGCACGCGCGAGTTCGGCGTCATGCAGGCGCTCGGCACGCGGCCGGGTGGCGTGCTTCGCATGGTGTTGGCCGAGTCGTTCTGGATCGCCACGCTCAGCGTCGCGCTCGGCCTCGGTATCGGCCTGTCGTTCACCTGGCTCGGCTCGAGGTCTGCGCTGCTCGACTTCTCCGAGCAAATGGGCGAGGGGATCGAGTTCGGCGGCACGGTGATGCGCGCCGCCTTCCTCACCGAGTTCTCCGTTCGCGCCGCGCTACTGCCCGCGCTCTACGTCTACCTGATGGCGCTGTTGGTCGCGCTCTACCCGGCATGGCGCGTCTCGCGCATGCGCCCGGTGGACGCGCTACGCGCCGGTTGAAGGAGTCGCCATGCCTGCCGTTGAGGTCGTCGAGGTCGAGAAGCACTACCAGGCCGGCGCTACCACCGTGCGTGCGCTCGCCGGTGTCAGCCTCACCGTCGAGAAAGGCGAGTTCATGGCGATCGCCGGGCCGTCGGGGTCGGGCAAGACCACGCTGCTCAACCTGATTGGCGCGCTCGACACGCCCAGCGCGGGCGCCCTTCGCATCGACGGCGTCGATCTGGCCGGCATGTCGCGCAAACAGCTCGCCGACCTGAGGCGCGACAAGGTGGGCTTCGTCTTTCAGGCCTACAACCTGATCCCGGTGCTGACGGCGGCGGAGAACGCCGAGTACGTGCTCGAGCTGAAGCACATGCCGCGCGCGGCGCGCCGCACCCGCATCGGGCAGCTCTTCGCCGAGCTCGGTATCGGCGAGCTCCTCGACGCCTGGCCCGGCAAGATGAGCGGCGGCCAGCAGCAGCGGGTGGCGGTGGCGCGCGCCATCGCGTCGATGCCCGCGGTGGTGCTGGCCGACGAACCGACGGCAAACCTCGACCAAGTGACCGGCAAGGCGCTCATCGACATGATGCACCGCCTCAACCACGAGCACGGCGTCACCTTCATCTTCTCGACGCATGACCCGATGGTGCTGGCACAGGCGGAGCGCGTGGTGCGCCTGGTCGACGGCAAGATCGCGAGCGATGAGCGCCGAGGCGAAACCGTCGCCGGCGCGGTCGCGGCCCCGGTCGCGTGATGCACGGCGGACGCTTCGTCTGGCTGGTTGGCTGCGCGCTCGTCAGCGCGGCCGCCGCGCAGGCGGTCGAGATCGAGCGCGCCGAGGACGGGTCACGCGTGGTCGAGGCCAGCGCCTTCCTCAAGCCCCACGCTTCCTGGTTCGTGCTGCCGCCGGATCTGGTCGAGGCCACCGCCGAGCTGGATCGGGTCTTCGACGAGACGCGCGCGTTGTTGCCGCCCGAGTACCGCGGCCAGATCCCGGACGACGTCATGCTGCCGGAGCACGTCGGCATCGCGAGCTGGACTGGGCGCGCGCAAGGGCGCGCCACCTTCTTCGACGCCGTGGAGCTCGAGGCGGCATGGCAGGCGGCCCTGGTGCTGTCGTCGTCCCAGGCGTTCGGCGCGGGCTCGGCACAGGCTGGCGTGCTCGGCACGGCGTTGGTCGTGCCCGAGCGGCGCCTGATCGACTTCGATCCCTACCTGCTCGATGAGGGCACGCTGCGCCTGCACCACAACCTCGATCGCCTGCTGGTGCGGTGGCAGACGCGCGCCTTCGCGCTCACCGTCGGCCGCCAAGCCATCTCGTGGGGAACCGGCCGGCTGTGGAACCCGACCGACCTGGTGAGTCCGTTCTCGCCCACCGACGTCGATCGCGAGGTGCGGCGCGGCGCCGACGCGGTGCGGCTGTCACTGCCGCTCGCCGAGCTGACCCAGATGGACGTGCTGTGGTTGCCGCGGCAGGCGTTCGACGAGCAGGGCTTCGTGGTGCGTGTGCAGACCAACGTGTGGCAGACCGACATCTCGGGCAGCGCCGCCAAGTACATCGACGATCTGGTGCTCGGTGCCGACGCCGCCGGCGACCTCGGTCCGCTCGGCGTGCACGCCGAGGTCGCCTGGACCTTGCCGATCGTGGACCTGCGCGCCGACGATCCGTATCTCTGGCTGCGTGACGCGCACGTCGACGGCGAGTTCGTGCGCGCGGTAGCGGGCGCCGACTGGCGACCGCTCGAGCAACTCGTGCTCGGCGCCGAGTACTGCTGGAACGGCTTTGGGGCCGAGCACGCCGCCGACGTCGTCGCCAAGCTGAGCGACCCGCGCGTGGTGCGCGGCGAGGTGTTCGGCGCCGGCCGGCATTACGTCGGCGTGGTGGCCTCCTGGCTGGCCGACGACCTGGTGACGCTCGGCGCCACCGCGCTCGTCAACGTCGGCGACCCGGGCGTGCTGCTCGTGCCTGCGCTCGAGTACTGGCTCGAGCAGCGCGTGCTGGTGCGCGCCGGCGGCTTCATCCCCATCGCCCAGGGCCTGGACGTGGCGACGTTCCGCGCGCTCGGCGGCGCCGACGTCATCGGCAACACCGGGGCGTTCCAGCAGGCGATGCGAACGCTCGGAGCTCGCAGCGAGTACGGCCTGTCGCCCATGGGCGTGTTCGTGCAGCTCGGCGCCTACTGGCATTAGCGAGGGACCAAGCGCGTGGTTGTGCCCGGTGTCGCGCGCGTGGGAGAAGATCCTATGCGGCTCGGCATCTTCGGGCGCCTCGACGATCCGCTCTCCACCCACACGGAGCAGGCCGCGCGCGCCCGTGGGCACGACGTGGCGCGCCTGCCGCTCTCCGCCATGGTCGACGGCACGCCCGGCGCCTTCGACGGTAGCGAGTGGCTGTTCGCCGGTCACGAGGTCGCCTCGTGTGACGCTTTCGTGCTGCGCCAATACCCGGCCGCCCATGCACTGCTCGCGCCCTCCGAGACCACGCACACCGCCGCCGACTGGTTTCGCCGCGGCATGCAGCAGCAAGAGCGCTCCGCCTTCGCGCAATCGCTGCTGCTCGACCTCGAGCTGCGCGGCAAGCCTATGGTCAACCGGCTCGGCGCCTGCCAGCTCTACGATCACAAGCCGCTGCAGCTCGCCGTGCTCGAGCGCCTCGGTGCGCCGCTGCCGCGCACGATCGTCACCAACTTCCCGCAGGCGGCACGACTGTTCGTCGACGATGTGGGCGACGCCATCTGCAAGCCGCTTGCAGGTGGCGCGGAGACGCGCGCGGTGGACGCCGAGCTGCTGGCGCGCCTCGATCTGATCAGCACGGCGCCGGCCATCTTTCAGGAGAAGGTCGGCGGACCCGACGTGCGCGTCACGGTCGTCGGTGATCGCGTGGTGTCCTCGGTGGCGATCGAGAGCAGCACGCTCGACTACCGTTCGGGCGCGGCCTACCAGCGCGGCGAGGCGCGCTATCTGCCGCACCCGCTGCCCGCGGAGGTCGAGCGCCTCTGCCTGCGCGTCGCGACGGCGCTCGGGCACACCCTGTCCGGCATCGATCTCAAGCACCCAGGTGGCGAGCGCGGCCTGCACGGCTACTTGCTGCTCGAGGCCAATTCGGCGCCGGTCTACCTCGACATCGAGCTGAAGACCGGCGCGCCCATCACGGCCGCGATCCTCGAGTGGCTCGAGGGCGCGGTCGCGTCGGCGCGGTAGCGCGCCGGGGTGGCGCTCAGCGCCAATCGAATTCGGATCGCGGTGCCGGCGCGCCATGCACGCCTTGGACCTTGCGCCGCTGTGGCCACACGTCGCCCTCGAGCGTGGTCGCGTCAAGGTCGGGCACAGTGCGTTCGTCGAGCCAGGTCTCGTCCAACGCGTCCACGCTTCGGCCGTCGACCCGGGTGTCCATGGTCGAGGCCGATGCGCGCGCCATGCCAGCGCCCGGGGCGCGTCCGGGCGCCGTCGGTGCCTGCTGCCTTCGGGGCGCTGCGTGCTCCAGGCAGCAGCTACCCTGCCGGAACCTTCAAGGGGACGACGCGCACAGCGGGTTCGACAGGTTGCCCATCTCGTCCTCGACCTGGAGCGCCACCGACGGCGTCGACGAGTTGAGGCAGACGACGGCCGTGATCTGGTTGCCGTAGGCGGTGACGCTCGCGACCTCGACGGTGTAGCCCGAGTCATCGACGCCGCTGACCAGCGGGCTCGCACCGACGTCGGCATCCGCGTCGTAGGCGCTGAAGGTGACGGTCAGCTCGTAGGTGCAGTAGGTCTCGGTCGACTGGCTGGAATCAGCGAAGACCACGGGGCCCGACCCCGAGCGCGGGGCCAGGTAGCTCGCGCCCGCGCAGGTGCCGGTCAAGAGCACCGGGTCGACGCAGGTGCCGTAGTAGATGTCGCACAGCCGCCCGCCGTTGAGGCAGTCGTCGTCGAGCGAACAGGTCACTTCGCCCTCGCCCTCGCCCTCGCCTTCGCCCTCACCCTCGGCGGGCGGGTCGTCGTCATCCAAGCCGAGCGCCTTGCGCAGATCCTCCTGGGCGTCTTCCATGTCCTTGTTGGCTTCGTCGAGCGCTTCGCAGCCCCCCATGCGCGTGGTGGCGGTGACCTCGCCCACCTCATCCTCGAGATCGTCCGGGTCACCCAGCTCGGCGTCGACCGTCAGCTCGATACCGCCCTTGTCGTCGAACGCCACCACCTCAAGCTCGCCGCCGATGGCGGGGAAGCAGGTGCGATTATCGTCGGTGCCGTCGTCATCGAGGTCGGGGAAGCCCTCCTGGTGGCAGACGGCGAAGGTGGCAAACGCGGGGTTGGTGAGGTCAATGTCGGCGTCCGCGCCGAGGCCGTAGTCATCGACGAAGTCATCCTCATCCTCGACGAACACCGACGCGACAACGGTCCAGAAGTCCTCGGGCAGGTGCCGCTGCCAGGCGTCCTGATACTCGTCGTTCAGGTCTTCGTAGACCTCCTCGGCGTCGTCGCCGTCGTCCACCTCGTCGGCTTTGGCCAGGACGCGCTCGGTCATGTCGCGCGTCAAGGCGGCGCTGGCGCCGCACAGATCGATCATGGAGGATGCGGTGGCGCTCACTTGCAGGCCGTCGCCGTCGCCCTCGAGCCAGAAGCCGGAGATCAACGGCGGCACCGTGTCGCCATCGACCTCGCCCTCGATGGTCCCGGCGCAGCCCACAAGGCTGACGACCGTGGCGGCCGCGAGCAACAGTCGGGCGCTGTTGGAGTGACGACGAATGCGCTGCATGGGAAGCCTCCGGCGCGGGAGCCCACCGCACGCGATGCGTTCTGGCAACCCGCGTCCGGAGGCCGTGTGACCCAGGAACGCGGCGAGGAAGGCGGGGCCCTGGCGCCCTGCTACGGCGTGCAGTAGGTGCCCGCCGCCGCGCCGATGTCGCTGCAGTCCCAAAACGAGGGGCAGTCGGCGAACGACTCGCAGCGCTTGGAGCAGATGCCGGCGCCCGGGTCGTCGACCTCGAAGATGCAGATCTCCTGGCAGTCGTCGTTCGACTCGCAGTACTGGCCGGTGTCGTCCGAGTTCGTGTCGTCGTCGTCGTTGTTGTTGTTATCGTTGTCGTTGTTATCGTTGTCGTTGTTATCGTTGTCGTTGTTATCGTTGTCGTTGTCGTTGTTGTCGTTGTCGTTGTTGTCGTTGTCGTTGTTGTCGTCGTCGTCGTTGTCGTCGTCGTTGTCGTCGTCGTCCTGATCCGTGGTCGGCCCGATCGGAACCAGGCAGCCCGCCCCGGCCAGCGTTCCGGCCAGCGCGGCGAGCACCCCTCCGATCACGCACCAACGCGCGAGGACGTCATGCAGCTTCATCATGGTTCAAGCCTCCTGTCGCCCATCGCGACGTCGGCAATGGAACCAGACGCGGTGTGGCCCGAACACGACACGTGGCGGGAAAGCGAAACTCGCCGTGCCGGCCGAACAAGCGGTCAGCCGCCGCTTGCTGCCAGGGCCGCGTGGCGCGCCGCGACGTCACGCACCACGTCTCGCCAACGCGTCGGGTCATAGACCGCGAGCTTGCTGTGACCGTGCGCACGCTGCTCGGCGCGGTGCCGATCGAGCAGGCGCGCGTCCGTGCTCGGATCGAGGTCGATCAGACCCCGCTGGGTGTTGCCGACGCGCGAGGCCTGAAACAGCGCCGACAGCATGGCGGCGTCGGTGATCTGGATCTTCTCCGGCGGCACGCTCTGTGCGCCGCCGTCGAAGTTGACCGGATAGCCGTCGCCGATGACCGTGATGGTCCGCCCCTTGAGGCGGTAGCGCGCCGTCGGCAGCGTGACGAGCGGCTCGTCCGACGGGACGGGCTCCCGCTTGCTCGCCTCCCGCTCGAGGCCCTCCATGTCGAGCTCGCCGCGCTTGGAGGACGCCGAGGCGATGGCCGCGCCATCCTTCAAGACCTTCATATCGTCGAGCGAGAGCGTGCACCGGCCGGTGGCGCCGACCACCAGATCCGCCTTGGCGAGCGCCGCGCGCCGTCGCTCCTGCGACTTGGGGTCGGCGGGATCGTCGAGGATGACATGGAAGCCTGCCTTCTTCGCCAGCGCGGCGCGCTCGCGGCTGCGCTCCACCACGGTGACCTTGGCCCCGCGCGCCAGCATCTCCTGGGCGATCGCCGGCCCGATGACGCCATAGCCGATCAGCACCAGGTCCTTCTTGTCGAGCCCGGCGCCGAAGCGCGCCAGCGCCTGCACGGTCTTGGCCGCCACCACCTCGCCGATGGCCTCGCCCTCGAGCTCCTTGGACTTCGAGCGCGCCACGTTGACCACCACGCTCTCGAGCGCGTGCTTCTCGGCGAGCTGGACGCCGCCGGTGGTCTGCTCGACGATGCGGAACTTCTTGCGCACCGAGGCGTACTTCGGGTCCGCGTGCAGGATGTGCGATACCAGCCCGCCGTCGTCGAGCACGACGATCGGCTCGCCGTTCTTCTTGTGCAGCGCGATGGCGTCGTCGATCGCCTTGGTGACGGTGCGCCGGTAGTCCTCGATGTCGAGCTTGGGCTGGCGCACCGAGAAGCCCTGGTCCTGCAGGCATGCCTTGACGGACGGGTTGGTGCCGTAGGGCGTGCCGACCACGATGGTGCGGCTCGACTCCGCGCCCGCGTCCTTGAGCGCGAAGCCCATCGGCACCACGTCCGCCAGCAGGTGGCTGACCCACAGCACGTTGGCCTGCTTGAGTGGCGTGCCGCCCTGCAGATCGTCGACGACGGCGTCGATCTCGGGCAGGCGCAGCGGGATGGAGGCGAGCTCGGTAAAGCGCGCCATCTCGAGCTGCTCGGCCGGCGAGGCGGCGGCGAGCTGCCGCGCCGGATCGTGCCCGCCGAGGTAGCGCGCCGGCGTGATCGGCTTGCCGAGGCCGACCAGCGCCACCTCGCGGCCCTTGCGGAACGGCTCGAGCTCCGGGAAGTCGCGCGGCGCGGTGCGCCACAGACCGCGGAAGCGCCCGAGCGAGCGGCCGTCAAGCGTGGGCCAGTCCTGCTGCACCGCGGCGAGGATCTGCTCCTCGGTGGCGCCTCGCGGTGCCGCGGCCGCGTACTCGGCGACGATGGCCGCCGTCGTGCGCGCGTGCACCTGCGACGGGCCGGGGAGGCCCTGCTTCTCCGCCAGCTCGGTCAGACGAGGCAGGTAGCCGTCCGCCAGCTTGCCGACGCCGCGCTCCTCGAGGAGCTGGTTGAGCACGGCGAGGATGTTCTCGGTAGGCGCGCCGGGCGGCGCCGTACGGATGGCGAGCTGCAACAGCCCTTGGGCGACCAGGCCGGTGCGGCGCGGCAGCATGCGTCGCTCATCGACGTTGCCGACGCCGGCGAACAGGTGCGGCCGGAAGTCGCGCACGATGCTCGAGACGTACGCGCGCGTGACCTCCTCCTTGCGCTCCCGCGTCAGCACCTTGGCGATGTCGCTGTGGCTGAGCGTCGCGTCCTTGCGCAACAGCTCGAGGATGCGCGTGGCCATGGCGTCGATGTCGGCGGCGCTCTTCCGGTTGTAGCTGCCGGCGATCGGCAGCGCCGGGTCGGCCTCCTTGAGGTGCGCGAGCCGGCTGTACGTCATGGCCGGCCAGGTCTTTTTCAGCCGCGCCACCAGCTCGTTCCTCGACAGGCTCGGCTCCGCCTTCATCAGCTCGCGCACGCGCGCCGCCACCGGCGCTTGCCAGCGGCTCGAGTCGTCGACGCGCCCGAACAGCTCGGGGTTCTTCTTGCGCACGTCGTAGTAGCGGCCGTAGCTGATTGCGCCGAACTCCTTGACGAGCGCGCGCTCGCCTTTGTTGATGGCGTCGATCAGCTCCGGCACCTTGGCGAACGGATCGGCGGCGGCGGCGCGCACGATCGCCGCCGCCAGTGCCTCCGCCAATCGACGGTCCGCCGGCGACGCGTTACGCGGCGGATCGGGGAAGCGGCTCGGATCCTTCTGCCGAATGCGCGTCAGCACGTTGGTGCGCAAGGCGTGGGTGCGGGCAAACTCCTCGACGGAGCGCTGGCCGGTCGCCACCTCGGCAGCCCACGCCGTCGCGATGTCGTCGACGTTCTTGAGCGTGGTCGACGTGGCCGTGGCCGACAAGACGCGCGGCGCCGGCAGCGCGGTCTCGTGCTTCTGCCCCGGGGCGCGCGGCAGCTCGGCGGGGAAAGTCGCCTGGAGCTGGAATAGGTCTTCCTTGGAGAGGCGCGTGATGGCGTAGAAGTCGCCCGCCTGCAGTTGGCCCGCACACGCACGCGCGTACAGTCGCGCGATCTCGGCGAGCGTCGGTGGCGGGATCATCGCCTCGAGCGCTCGCAGCAGGTCCCCTTTGTGCGCGGGCGCGTTGATGCCGTGGCGCTCGAGCACCAGCGTGTAGGGTACGTCGCCGCGCACGGCGTCGGCCTGCATCGCGCCCGCCAGGTGATCGAGGCCGTCGTTGGCCACGCGCACGAACAGCGCCGCGGTCTCGCCGTGCAGGCGGTTTTGTTGGCGCGACCCGCCGAGCACGACGTCGTGGACCGCTTGCGCCAGCGCCGGGCGCAGCTCTTTGGCGATCGAGAGCGCGCGCTTGCCTGTCTGCTGCCAGACCGCCTCGGCGATCGCGAGCACGATTGCGGGTGCACCCTTGAGGTCGCGCGGCGCCAGCACGCCGTCGCCGTCGCCTACCGCCTTCTCGAGCGCGGTCAGGTCGCGCGCCAGCTCGTCGACGACGCGGCCGTGCTGCAGGCCGGCGAGCAACAGCGGCGGCGGCAGCTTGAGCGCGAGCGCCTCGGCGTGGGAGAGCGCGGCCGGCTTTGGTGCAGCTGCGGTGCGCGCTGCCACCTCGTCCGCGATCAAGCGTGAGGCGACCTCGAGCTTGCCGGCATGAGCCACGAGCGAGTGGTCCTGTCGAATGCGCTTCTTCTCCGCGGCAAGATCGAGCCGCGCGTCGAGCACGTTGGCGTAGAGCTTGGCGCTCTTCTTCCAGGTGACCTCGGCCTTGTCGACGTCGATGCCGGTGAGCTTCTGCCAGGCCTTCTTGGCGGCCGGCGTGAAGTACTCGGCGTAGAGCGCGCTGACGCGCAACAACTGCTCGGACTGCACCTCGTTCGGCGTGCCGCGGCCGTCGAGCACGAACGCCTGCAGCTCCGCGACCTCGCGTGCGTCGAGGCCGCGCTGCAGGCGCGCCTCGGTGTACCCCTGCACGAGCCGGAAACCGGGCATGGCCTAGCAGTCTGCCATGGCTTCAGCCGCGAGGGAGCGTCATGCGTCACCGTGGTGCACGAGCGCCCGGCGCCCGTCCTCGACGCGCTCGGCGAGCCTGGTGGCGTCGAGCACCAGCAGGCGGGAGTCGCGTTTGTCGACGAGGCCCTGCGCCTTCCACGTCGTCAGGATGCGGTTGACGCTGCGCTCGTTGGCGCCGATGCAATCGGCCAGGTCCGCCTGGGTGCGCTTGACCCGCATGCGCACGACGCCGTCCCAGGGCTCGCCGCATGCCTCGCAGTACGCGAGCACCACGTTGGCGAGCAGGCTCTCGGTGCCGTGCAGCCGGTTCGCCTCGAGCCCCGCGGCGCCACAGAACGCGCGGCTCACCTCGACCAGCGTGCGCAACGATAGGGCAGGGTTGGCCATCAAGAGCGCGAGCGCACGCTCGCGCTCGATGCGCATCAGCGACGCGCGCTCGAGCGCCCGCACCGTCTGCAGGTAGCGCTGCTCGCCGGCGATGCACTCCTTCAGGCAGATGATGTTGGGCGCGAGCAGCAAGCGGGCGAGGTAGGAGCGGCCGTCCGCGCCCGGTTGAAAGACCTCGAGCGCGCCGGTCGCGTGGTACCAGCAGGCGGTCGCGGGATCGTCGCGGCGCGCGATCACGTCCTGATCGGAGAAGGCCGTCGCGACGCCGACCTCGCCGGCGGCGGCGAGATCCGACCAGCGAACGAGTGACTGGCCCTCCTGGCTGAATGGACCGGGCTCGCGGCTGCGTTTCGTCATCGAAGTCGCGATCTAGCAGCCGTCGCGGCGCCTGTCGTGGCGGCCGGGTGCCTGCGTCTCGGCGAGCTGTGCCGAGCTCGAGGTGGCCGCGCTCGGCTACGCCGTCTCGACGCGCCTGCGCGACCGCATCGCGCGCTCGGCGCCGTGCTGGTGCCGTTCAACGAGCGCACCGCGAGCCGCGCGGCGGTGGCGTTGGCGCGCGGCTCTCGCGTCGACGTGCCGGCCGGCAAGGTGGTGCGCCTGTCTTGCACTGGTGTCAGCCACCGGTCGGCTACACCACGGACATCGATCTGTCGGTGGCGCTCTATGACGAGCGCTGGCAGTACCTCGGCACGTGCAGCTACTACGAGCTGCAGCTCAAGGACGTGCACAACAACGTGCTCGCCACCAGCGCCGGCGACCTGCGGGACGCGCCGCACCCGGACGGCGCCACCGGCGGTCAGCCGCGCCTACGGGCTCTTCCGCGAGGGCGTTACGGCGCCAATGGCGGCGGCGGAGCTGTCGAGCTGAGCTCCTCGTCGCTGGCTGCGCCTTTGGCGAACAGCCGCGGTAGCAGCATGCCGGTGCGGCTGGCGTAGGCAGCCCACTCCGGGTAGCGCGACATGCTCGCCTCCTTGGCGAGCATGTTGGGCACGAACAACGCGAGCCACACCCAGGCGAGCGCGAGCCACGGAGCCCAATGGCCCGCGACGATTGCGAAGCTCGCGTACAGCATCATCTCGCCCAGGTAGTTCGGGTGGCGCACGCGCGAAAAGAAGCCGTCGGTGATGAGGCCCTTCCTCGCCTTGAGCACGAAGTACTTCTGCGCGTCGGCGCCCATCATCAGCACCACGCCGAGCGCGTACAGCGCCGAGGCGCCGGCGAGCACCCACGGCGGCTGCTCCAGGCGCTGCGTCACCAGCACTACCGGTGCGATCCAATAGAGCCCGAGCACGAGGAGCCAGGAGTTGAGGGCCGCGCCTAGCGTCACCATGCGGCGGAAGTTCGGGTCGGGAAAGAGCGCGTCCTTCAAGAGCCAGCACAAGCCGTAGGAGCCGTGCAGCGCGGCGTAGGTCCATGCCGTCGGTGAGAAGTTGTCGAACCAGGCCATGAGCGCGAGCACGAACGGCAGCGTGCCGCCCTTCTGCAGGTTGACCGACCACGCGAGGCGGATGACGCGCGGTCCGCCGAGGAAATCGGCGCCGAGGTGGTCCGTGAGCTGGCGCCAGCGCGCGACCAGGGGGTGCACGACCCAAAGCTAACAGGACGATCACGGCGGGCACGTCGTCCTCGCTGCGTTCGGCGCCGGGCGGCGATCGCGATCGCGCCGCCTCGTGATTGCCAGCCTGAAATCGACGATGTGGGCAAACTGCCCACATCCAGGGATCTCACGCGTATTACCGCCGCCACGCTCTTGCTGCTTCTGCTTGCCGCTGCGTGCGGCACTGAGGCGGACGTCGACACCAACGCTGCCAGCACCGCCGATGACGCCCACCCCCTCGACGCCCAGGCCATCCTCAGCTTCCTGAACGGCCCCGAGGCCACCGAGGCCACGCTCCGTCAGGAGGTGCGGATCAAGTCGATCGCGGCGTCCAGCGTCGTCCGCCACGTGCGCGGCGCGGATTCGCTGCTCTGCACCGCTGACGACGACCTGCTCCAGTCGATCGCCGAGCTCGACGCAATCCGCAACGTCGGCCCGGTCACCATCTCCACCATCGACGCCTGGCTGCGCGCGCGCGGCTACCAGCCGAGCTTCGAGGTGGAAGGCGTACCCTTCACGGTCGACGAGGCGCGCGGCATCGTGGCCGCGCGGCCCATCCAGCTCCTCGCCGCGGTGTCGTATGTGAGTGCCACGGCGCTGCAGCGCATTCGAAATCCGCGACGCGGCCGGCGCGCCCAACTTCCTGACCGCCTGCATCACCGACGTCGCCGGTATCACCGCTTGCGGCAGCGTCGACGAGTGCTTGAACGCCGCGGTCGGCACGCGCGTCTCGATGCGCGGCGCGTTCCGCGTCAGCAACCAGGCGCCGGGCGGCTACCGCGTCTCGCTCAACCGGCTGCCGACCGCGGCCGACCCCGCCGTTCCGTAGCCGCTAGACGACGCGCTCGCGCCGCCCCTCGCCGCGCACATCCTTGACGGTGTCGAGGATGGTCACCATGGGATCGCGCGGCGCAAAGCCGAGCTGACGCTCGGCCTTGCGCGAGTCGCAGTACCAGAAGCACGAGGCCATCTCGGCCTCGAGCGTGGTGACGGGCAGCGTGCCGCCGAAGGCGCCGGCGACGCGCTCGAGCAGCGCCACGCCGAGCGTGGTCACGCGCTTGGGCATCGCGATCGCCACGGGCGGACCCGCCACGCCGCTCACTTGCTGCATGCGGCGGAAGAAGTCGGCCCAGGTGCAGTTGAGCGCGCCGAGCAAGTAGCGCTCGCCGCTCTTGCCGCTCTCGAGCGCGGCCACGGCCATCGCCGCCACGTCGCGCGCGTCGACGAAGGAGAAGCCGCCCGACGGCACCATGGGGATCTCGCGCTTGAGGTAGCGCTGCACGTCGAGCGTGGAGCTGCCGCGCGTGTCGCCCGGTCCGAGCGCCAGCGACGGGTTGAGCGTGATGAAGTGCGCGCGCGAGCCGGTCATACGCACTGCGTCGTCGGCAGCGCGCTCGGCCAGCCACTTCGACAGGTAGTAGGGGAAGCGCACCAGGTGCGAGAACGGCACCGGGTCGTCCTCGCGGTAGACCATCTCGGCGTCGTCGCCCACCGCGACCGTGCCCGAGGTGGACAGGTGCACGATGCTGCGCACACCCCGCTCACAGGCGAGCCCGACCACGTGCTGCGTGCCGACGACGTGCAGCCGCAACATCTGCGACGCGTCATCGACGCTGCGCGACACCAGGCCGGCGCCGTGGATCACGGCCTCGACGTCCTCGAGCGCGCGCACCACCGAGTCCTTGATCAACACGTCGCCGCGCACGACCTGCACGCCCTTCTTGACCAGCTCGGGCTCGTCGCCGCGGCAGAGCGCGCGCACGCGCCAGCCGGCGCCGAGCAAGGCGTCGACGGTGTGGCGGCCGATGTAACCGGTGGCGCCGGTGAGGAGGGCGAGGCGCGCGCTCATGGTTCTCTCGTGCTCCAGATCTTCCGTTAGATCTTGAAGATGGACAGGAACGTCGTCAGTAGCTCGGGGTCGTTGGTCTTGACGGTACCGTCCAAGAACTCGCTGACGTCGGGGATGTAGTGCTCTTTGATGATCTTGGTGAACATGCGCGCGTCGGTCTTGAACACGCAGTCGGCCTTGCCGTCGAGCTTGTCGTTGACGATGCGGCAGCCGTCCTTGGCCACCTGCACCGTCCACTTGGCGTCTTTGCCCTCGCCGAGGGAGAAGTAGTAGGTGAGCGGGTCCTTGACGGCCTCGCGCTGGAAGCGCCGCTCGAGGTCCTGGAAGATCTCCCGCAGCGCGCGGCCCGCCTCGCTCTCGTCGGCGCCCGCCGCGTCCTGGCCATTCCCGCCGCTCTTGCCCCCCTTGCCACTGCCGGCGGCGAGCGCGGGCTTTTTGCCGAGCGCCTCATCGAGCGCGCGTGACAGCACGAAGTGCTTGCCGTCCCTGAGCGCCTCGACGGCCCGCTGCACCACCAGCACGGTCTTCTGCGACGCTGCCGCTGGGCGCAGGCCCGCCTCTTCAGTGGCGCGCTTGAGCGCCGCCGACGAGATGGGCTGGCCGATGTGCACGCGCACGCGCCGGTTCTTGGGTACGAAGCTGCCGCGCGGCATCGAGCGGTAGGTGCCTTCGCAGTAGATGGGCAGGATGTCGATGCCGTGGCGCAGCGCCAGGTAGGTGACGGCGGGGCGGAAGGCGGCCATCTCGCCCGTCGACGTGCGCGTGCCCTCGGGGAAGATCAGCACGGTGCGCCCGCTGTCGAGCAGCAGCGAGGCCTCGCGCATCGCCTCGCGCGGGTTGTCGCCGCGGTCGAGCGGGTGCAGGTTGGTGAAGTTCTCGAAGTAGCTGCGCCGCCACTTGCCCTCGAAGAAGTAGTCCTTGGCGGCCAGCGCGACCAGCTCACGCCCGTAGTTGCCGAGCGCGAACTTCACCAGCCCCATGTCGAGGTGGCTCGCGTGGTTCGCCGCCACCAGCGTCTGGCGGTTCCACGGGATGTTCTCCTCGCCCTCGATGTCGACGTCGAGGCCGCGCTGGTAGAACTGCTGTTGCACGCCGGCCAGCACCGACTTGATCGCGCTCTTCACCGTGCGCGGCACCGCGATGGGCGCTTCGTTGTCCTGCACCGCGCGCCTGCTGCCCGGCGCCTTGAGGCGCGGCTCACGCTCGGGCGCCACCGCCTCGCCCGGTGCCAGCACCTCGCTCGGCGCGATGGCCGCGCTCGCCTTGGTGGCGCGGCGCGACTCCTCGGCGACGATGGCCGCGATCACCTCGGTGCGCTTGACCTTGCGATCGGCGGTGCGCGGCAGCGCGCTCGACGTCGCGATGACGATGGATGGTCGTTCCTGCTCCTCGAGCTTGCGGGCGGCCCACGAGACCGCGCGCTCGATGGCGCTGCTGTCGTCGGTGGGCTGGCAGACGACGAGGCCCGCGACGCGCTCGCCACCCTGGCCGTCGGGCACGCCGACCACGCAGGCCTCGACGACGCCCTTCACCTGCGCGAGCTGCTCCTCGATGCCGCGCGGATAGATGCGCCGGCCGTCGGCCAGCGTGATGACCTCGTTGTGGCGCGCCACCACCGTGATGCGGCCGTCCTTGTCGATGCGCCCGAGGTCGCCGGTCTTCAGCCAGCCGTCCTTGCCGAAGGCGGCGGCGGTCAGCTCGTCGTCGTCGAGGTAGCCGCGGCTGACCGCGTCGCCGCGCGCCACGATCTCGCCCACGCCGTCCTCGTTGACGTCGCGGATCTCGACCTCCACGCCCGGCACCGCCTGCGCTCCCTTGGCGTCGCCCACCGCGAGCACTGGTGCTGCCTCGGTGAGGCCGTAGCTCTGCTTCAGCTCGATGCCGAGCGAGCGGAAGGTCTCGGCGGTCTTCTTCGGCACCGGCCCGCCGGTCGACATCAGGAAGCGCACGCGCCCGCCGAGTCGATCGTGAATGGGCCGAAACAGCACGCGCCCGAGGTTGACGCCGAGCGCGCGCCCGACGGTGCGGTTCAAGAACACGCCCGCCTGGTAGGCCGCCTCCGCGAACGGCCCCGAGTCCTCGAGGTCGCGCTGGATCTTCTCCTCGAGCTCCTCCCACACCTGCGGCACGCCGATCATCGCGGTGATGCCCGCCACCTGGAAGGCCTGCGACAGCGCCTCGGTGGTCACGGCGTCGACGTAGGTGACGCGCGCGCCGCGCAGCATGGGCAGCAGCAGGCCGCAGGTCAGCTCGAAGGTGTGAAAGAGCGGCAGCACCGACAGGCCGCTGTCGCGCCGGCCGAGCTTGAAGAGCGGCGCCACCGACGCGAGCACGGCGGTGATGTTCTTGTGCGTCAGCACCACCGGCTTCGAAGCACCCGTGGTGCCGGCGGTGTAGGCCACCACCGCGACATCGTCGGGCGCCACCAAGACCTCGGGCGGCTCCACCGCCTCGTCGGCGGACGGCGCCTCCACCAGCTCACGCAGGTCGAGGCAGGCGGCATCCTCGGGCGCGTGCGCGTCGTCGTCGACGAGCGCGAACGACGCCTCGACCTGCCGCATGCGGCGGCCGAGCTCGGTGGCGTCGAGCGCCGGATCGAGCGGCACCGCGGTGCCGCCGGCACACAGGATGCCGAAGAAGGCGATGGCCCACTCCGGCGAGTTCTTGCCGACCAGTGCGACCTTGGCGCCCGGGTGCACGCCGACGTCGGCCAGGCGGCTCGCGCATGCATGCGCGCGGCGGCGCAGCTCTTTGTAGGTGACGGCGGCGAGCACCGGCTTGCTCTCGCCCTTGGTCTCGACGTGCAGCAGGCGCTGCACCGCGATGGCTTGCCCCTCGCGCTCGGCGACCTCGTCCAAGAAGCTGACCAGGTCGCTGTAGCGATCCTCGGCGCGCGGGCGCTTCGACAGCTTGGCCTCGAGGTGGGGGAACACCCACTTGCGCAGGCCGCGGATGTGGATGTCGTTCCAGTACTCGCGCCAGTCGATCAGGTCCGGCTCGAAGCGCAGGCGCTCACGATCCGCCGGTGCCAGCCGCGCCATCTCCTGGCGCATGTGGTCGCAGCGGAACTGGTAGTTGTAGAGCGCCATGAAGGGCAAGAACGTGTCGAGGATGAACGCTGCCATCTTCACTTGCTTCTGCAGCGCAGTGAGGTTCTTCTCGGCGGCGCGCGCGAGGCTCGCGGCCGGCGTCTTCTTCAACAGCGCGACGCCGTCGATGGCGACGCCGAGCGCCTTGGCCTGCGCGGGCGCCGACAGCCGCTGGTACTGCTCGGGCGAGACGCCGATCGAGCCGAAGCGCGCCAGGGTGCGGTTCAGCATCGGGTTGCCGCGCTTCTGGCTTCGCAGGTAGCGCCGCTTGTAGAGCGCGGTCAGCTCGGCGATGCGCTCCATCGTGAGCGGGTTCGCGTCACTGCTGCCGAGCTGGTAGACCATCGCGTGCTCGCCGCGCAGCAGCGCCGCGGCGGCGACGACGGTGCCGGCGCACACCATGTCGACTGGGATGACGTCGAGGATGTGGCCCGGGCGCGTGGGCGTCTGCTGCTGCCCTTGCAAGCCGAGGTAGATGAGCGGCGCCGAGGTGTTGATGCCCTCGTTCCAGCCCTTGAACGGGAACTCCACCGAGCTCTCGACGATGGCCGGGCGCACGATGGTGAACGGCTGCCCGCTCGCGGCCAGGAACTGCTCGCCGATGCGCTTGGTGTAGGTGTACGTGTTCGGCCAGCCCCAGTGCTGCGCACGCTTCATACCGACGTCGCCGAGCTCGTCGTCGATGAACTTCTGCTTCTCTTTCTTGAGCGCCTGCGCGAGCGGCTCGCCCGTGGTGGGGCGATCGAGCTGGCGCAGCTTGGCCTTGGCGCGCTGCAGGAACAAGGACTGCATCTGCGCGTCCTCGGCGCGCGCGCGCAGGTGCGCGGCGATCTTCATGCCCTCGTCGAGCTCGCGGCGCGGATCCCAGTGGACCCGGTCGAGGCGCTCGCCGTGGCCCGGCGGCACCTCGGGTGCGTAGCGACCGGCGAGCGGCACGGCGCGGGGGAAGGGCTGGTCGCGCGGGTCGTCCTCCCAGATGGCGCCGCGCGCCGCGCCCGCCACGTAGCACGTCGAGGTGTGCAACAGCGGGACCGCGACCGGCGCCGGCATGGGCGCGTCGGTGGGCGCGCCGGTGACGTTGTGCTGCTGCCCGGGGACGAGCGCCAGCTCGCGGCACAGCTCGAGCAGGTTCAAGACGCCGACGGCGTTCACCCGCATGCCCTCGTCGAGCGGCGGGTCGAAGCTGACCACGCCGGCGACGTTGAGCACGGCATGCACGCGCTCGGACTTGAGCCGGTCGAGCCACTGCGGCGTGATGCCGGCCCAGCGCTCGACCACGTCGCCCGGCACCGGCGTCAGCTTGGTGTACAGGTCGGTCTTGCCGGCCTCGGGGCCGAGCGACCACCGCTCGCGCAGCGGGTCGAAGCAGGGCGTGGGCCACAGCTCCTCCTCGAAGCGCTCCTTGGGCGACATCTTCCCCTTGCTGCGCACCATCAGAAAGATGTGGCCGAGGTCGGGGTAGCGGGCGATCAGCAGGCCGACCAGCACCTTGCCGAGGAAGCCGGTGCCGCCGATGATCAAGAGGTTCTTGCCGCGCAGCGTCTCGGTGACGTCGAGGGCAGGCAGCGTGCGCCGGCGGTCGAGGGGCGTGGGCGGCACGCGCGAGCCGGGGGCGTAGCTTCGCCCCTCGGAGTCCCAGCGTCGCTCGGTGGCCATGGGGCGGTGATTGGCCGCTTGGGTGACGACGTCAACACCCTCGCGTGGCCGGCGCCCTCAGTGGGCGCAGCGTGACAGGCAGCGCAGCAGCGCGTCGTCGAGGTCGCGCAGCTCCTCGACGTCGAGCTCGGCCACCAGATCGGCGCGTCGCAGCACCGAGGCGGCACATGCCGGGCGCGGCGAGCAGGCGCGCAGCGCGTCCACGCGGTCGCTGAACAACAGCGGGATCGCGGTCGCCTTTGGGGTGCGGCGAGGCGGCCGGCGGTCGACGGCCGGCGGCGTCGCGGGCGGCTGCTCCTCTGGCGGACGGGCCACGGTCGGCGCTGTCACGGGCGGCACTGTCGCGGGCAGCGGGGTCACGGGCGGCGGTTCCGCGGGGGGCGGCGTCACGGGCGGCGCTGCTGCCACCGGGGCGACCACGGGTTCGACCGCGAGCGGCGGCAGCGGCGCGACCTCGACGACCTGCGGGCGCCGCTCCTCCGGTGCGCGCGTCAGGCGCGCCGCGGCGAGTCCGGCGAGCCCGGCGGCGAGCGCGACGCCGGTGGCGGCCGCGGCGACGACGCCGACGAGCGGCGGCCGCCGCCGCTCCCCGCTCGGCGCGACGCCGCGCGCGCTACGAGCGCGGCGCGTCTGTTCGAGCGGCGCCGCCGGAGTCAGCGAGCGCGTCGCTGACTCCGAGCGCGACGCGGTCCCGAGGTCGTCGTCGAGCTCGCTGTGCTCCTCGAACGCCGTGTGCTCCGGCCAGGCCGCCGCCGACGCCATGGTGGGCTCGCGAAGCACCTGATCGTGCGCCGCGCGCTCGCCCTCGAGCTCGCCCGCGAACAGCACCTCGAGCAGCGCGGCCGTCTCCGCGCGTGAGCCGACCCTGTGGTGGCGCTCTTGCACCGCGCGCAGCCCGTCGCGCAGCTCGCCGGCGCGCGGTCGTCGCGTGTGGTCCTGCTCGAGGCCGCGCGCCAACAGGCGCTGCAGCTCGGGCGCGAGCGACGAGAACGCCGGCGGCTCGTGCGGGATGCCGGCCGCCAGCATGGGCGCCACCGCCTCGGGCGTGCGCGCGCCCCAGAAGCGGCGGCCGGTCAGAAGCTCGCAGGCGACCACGCAGGCGGCCCACACGTCGGTGGCGCCGTCGACCGCCTCGCCGCGCGCCTGCTCGGGCGACATGTAGCGCACCTTGCCGATGAGCTGGCCGGCCTGGGTGCGCTCGTCGCGCACGGTGCTGCGCGCGATGCCGAAGTCGATCAGCTTGACCGCGCCGTCGAAGCCGATCAGCAGGTTGTGCGGGCTGACGTCGCGGTGCACGACGTGGAGCGGCTCGCCGGTGCGCGGGTGACAGGCGCCGTGCACGTAGTCGAGCGCGTCGAGCAGCTCGGCGACGATGAAGAGCGCCACCGGCTCGGGGATGGGCCGGCGCAGGCGGCTCGCGCGCGCCATCACCGCCATCAGGTCGCGGCCGAGCACGTACTCGACCGCGATGTAGGCCGTGCCGGTAGCCTCGCCGACGTCGAGCACGGTGACGACGTTGTCGTGCGACAACAGCGCCGAGGTGCGCGCCTCGTCGACGAAGCGGCGCAGCGACACCTTGTCGGTGGCCAGCTCAGGGCGCACCGTCTTGACCACGCACAGGCGCTCGCTCGCACCGCCGTCGCCGTGCGCCAGGTAGACGTCGCCCATGCCGCCCGAGGCCAGGTGGCGCAAGAGCTCGAAGGGCCCGAGCCGGCAGGGCAGGTCGAGGGCCATGCGGGGAGCCTAGAGCACCGAACAGGTTGGCTCCCATCGCCAGGCGCACCCTCGCCGAAGATGGCGGCGTCGCGTCCTCGCCACGGGCCTACGGGCCCGCGGCTGCGGGGCTCCTTGCCCTCTTCGCCGAGGGTGCGCCGGGCTCGGTCCGCCAACCTGATCGGTGCTCTGGCGCGTCGACGACGCGCCGCGCCTCGCGTGGCGCCTTGACGGTATGCTCGGCGCACCCGTGGTGCCGCTCTCGCTCCTGCTCTTCGCCATCGCCGCGCCGCCGCAGACGGCGGTGGCCGACCTGTCGGTGCGCCCCGAGCCTGCGCTGGCGCAGTCCCTGCGCGCCTTGCCGGACCTGGCGGGTGAGCCCTTGCCGGCCAAGAAGGCGGCGATGGTGGTGGCCGACGCCGCCAAGCTCGGCATCGTCTGCTCCATCAGTGACGCACGCTGCCTGCAGAAGATCCTGGTGCTGGCGCGCGTCGACGAGCTGATCGCCTTCGAGGTGTCCGGCAAGTCGCTGTCGATCGCGCGCATCACCGCGCGCACGGCGACCTTCGCCAAGACGCGCAAAGGGGCGAGCGCCCCCGCCAGCGCGCGCGCCGCGTGGGCGGCGCTCGAGCGGGCCGCGCAGGCGAGCGCGCCGCTACCGCCGCCGCCCGTCGAGGACCAGCCCGACGAGCTGGAGCGCGACGACGACGAGCCCGACGTCGCGACGGGCCCGCGGCGCCGGTCGCCGCCGCCGGAGGAGACCCCCACCGCCACCAGCGACGGCGTCACGCCGTTGCTGGTGACCGCGGCCGCCGGCGCGGGCGCGGCGGTGCTGCTCGGCGCCGCCACGCTCGGCGTCTCGGCGGTGGTGGCAAACCAGATCCGTGCCACCGAAAGCGGCGTGCCGCTCGACGCCTCCTACGACGCGATGAACACGACCTTCTGGGTGCTGGCGGGCCTAACGAGCGTGGCCGCGGCCACCGGCGCAGTGGCGGGCGTCTGGTGGTTGGTCGACGAGGAGGCGGCGGCGGGCGAGCTCAGCGCACCGTGAGCGCCACGCGGTAGGGCAGCGCTCCCACCATGCCGCTCGCGCCCTTGCTGACCGCGACGAAGAGCGTGCGCGTCTCGAAGGTCAGGTTGAGCGCCTCGGGGTTCTTCGGCGAGTCGCCCGTGCCGTCGATGTAGGGGCACGCGTCAAGCATGCTGGCGCGCGACGCGCGCTCGACGCCGCCCTGGTCGAGCAGGGAGACGCGGGTGTTGAAGGCATCGCACGGCGTGGTCTCGGTGTCGGGGATGATCTCGGCGCGCAGGCCGCGGCCCGGCGGCACGTCGACGCGGTAGACGTCGACGTCGTCGACGTCGGCCAGCGTACCGCTCATGGTGGCGTCGAGCCCGTCGACGGCCGCGCTCTCGGCGTCGGCCAGGCTGTCGTTCGGCTCGGCCTCGACGCCGCGGTCGTCGAGCACGGTCGCCTGCACGCGATAGCTCGGGATCAGCGCTGTGCCGGTGTCCTCCAGAATGACCACCATGTGCGGGCGCGCCGTCAACGTGGTGGTGAGCACGCTGCAGCGGCCATTGCCGTTGCCCCAGGCACCGCGCAGGTAGGCTGCCGGCATGTCGGTGGCGACGTCTTCGCGGTAGAGGTCGACGAAGAAGCCGGAGGTGCCGCTGCAATCGTCGACGTCGCTGCGGGTGTAGGACTCGAGGCGCACGACGGCGGGCGCCGTCGGGCTCAACCAGAAGGTGTCGGCTTCGGGGTAGGACTGCTGCGCGACGTCGTCGTAGACCATGGTGGTGATGCCGGCGACGAACACGCTCGAGGTTGGTAGCGCCACCGAGCCCGAGTCACCCGGGTAGTCGTTCGGCTCCACTTCGGTGACTGACGAGTCGGCGCGGCAGGTGGTCGAGCAGCCGTCGCCGCTCAGCCGGTTCGCGTCGTCGCACTGCTCACGTCCCTCGCGCGCGCCGTTGCCGCAGATGGTGGCAGACGGGGCGGGCAGCTCGCCTTCACCCTCGCCTTCGCCCTCGCCTTCACCTTCGCCCTCTGCCGGCACCGGGGCGCCGCCGTCGGGCTTGCCGTCCTCGTCGTCGTCGTCCGACGGCGTGCCGGCGTCTCCCTGATCGATCGCCCGGCAAACGCCCAGCTCCGCGTTGCACGCCGTTCCCTCAGGGCAGTCCCCGCCGTTCCTGCACACCACGATCTCCACGCCGAACTGGCAGCCCGCCAGCGCGGCGAGGAGGGGCAGGGCAAGGGCATGGCGGCGGTCCACCGATCGATCTTCGGCGGATCGACCCTGATCCCACCTCGCGCGCCCGCCCGAGGGGAGCGCCGCCTACATGAGCGCCACCGGTCGCCATGGCTACTGCACCCGCAGCGTGAAGCGGCCGCCGTTGCGCTGCAATTCCTGGCGCAGGTCCTCGCGGAAGCGGCGCAGCGTGGCTGCGTCGCCGACGATGCCGACGCAGCCCTGCGTGCCCGCCGAGCCGCCGTCCGGGTGGATGCGCAGCGCGCTACGGGTGCCGCCCACGCGCGCGTCGTACTTGTCGCTCATGTCCGCGCTGAAGCCGACGCCGTCCTTCACCATGCCGCGCGTATCGCGGTTTCTCAGGTTCGAGATGGTGTAGTCGCCCTTGGGCAGGCTGCCCCGCCCGTAGCCGCCGCTGTTGAAGTTGTAGGTGTTGCCGTTCACCGTGATTTGGCCGGAGACCATCTGGTCGCGCTGACCGGCCTTGGTGGTGCGGTCGATGCGCGCGGTGCGGTTTGGCGGCTGGCCGTTTCTCGCGACGGGCTCCTCGGGCCTGGTGGCGCCCGAGGGACGCTGACCGCCGCGCGGCTCGTTTGGCGAGTCGACGCGACGCTGCGGCTTGGCCTTGAGCGCCTCGGTGGTCTTCTTGCCGCGCACGCCGTCTTGCTCGAGGCCGTTGTCCCTCTGGAAGTCCTTGAGCGCGCGCTCGGTCTTCGGCCCGAACTTGCCGTCCTCCGCGAGCCGGGCGCCGCGCTCGTTGAGGCTGCGCTGCAGCTCCTTGACCTCGTCGCCGCGGGCGCCTCGGCGCAGCGCGTCCTGCTCGCTCGACAGCCCGCGCCGCGGCTCGGCGCGTCGCACCGCGTTCGGGTCGGCCTGCTGATCAGGCTGGCGCTCGCCCTGGCGCGCCCCCTGGCTCTCGAGGCAGCGACGGCAGCTCGCCTCGTTGCCGGCCGCCACCTGGCGTGCGGCGCGCTGGTCGTTCGGGTTCACCTGGGCGCGCTGCTGCTGGGGCTCGCCGCCGCTGCCGTTGCCCATCTGGCAGCCGCTGCCGGAAGCGCCTTGCGCCGCTTGCGCGGCCTCCTGCGCGCGCTGGGTGCGCGCGGCCTCTTCGCGGCGCGCGCGATCGTTCGCCGCCTGGGCGCGAGACAGCAGCTGTTCGAGATCGAGACCGAGTCCGACCGCCATGACGACCTCCGTTGTGTCTTACGTCATGGTTTTCGGCGTGCCGGACCCACACCGGCTCCACCGTATGACCGTGCGACAAGGTGCGGCTGGTCCGCCGGGTGACGGAGCGCCGGGGCCAAGGGTTGAGCGCAAGGAAAGCCGCCTATCGGTCGAAAGCGACAGGCTGGCCGGTCGAGGGCGACCAACCATGACGACGTCGATGGAATGAGACACCGGCGAGCTGCACGCTCACCCGCTGCTACCGTTGCTCAGGGGGCTGCCGATGAAACGACTTGCTTTGGTCACGATGATCCTCGTGGGAGGGGGGGCTGCGACGACCCGCTCGACGGCCAGGTAGGCGGCATCCTGCTTGTCCTGCGCAGCGACCCAGCAGAGCCCGGATCGCGCTTCGCCGATGTGCGCTCAGTCGAGATCGACCTCGAGCGGATCGAGGCGACGGCGGAGGACGGGAACGTCGTCCTCACCACGCAGACGCAGACGGTGTCGCTGGAGAACGATGCGCGCGACCTGATCATTGCGCAACTGCAAGCGCCGGTCGGCGAGGTTGGCCAGTTGCGCCTGTTCGCTGCCGAAGTGCGGCTGGCGCTCAACGACGATCGTGTCATCGTGCTCGATCCTGACGCCCCCGGCCAGCTGCCGAGCTGGCAGAACACGGGATGGAAGGTCTCGCTGGAGAACGGCGAGCCGATCCCGATAGTCGAGGGCGAGCTCACCGGCGTTCGCGCGACCTTCGACTTCGATGACCGCCTTGTCGCGCCAGGTCAGGGTGCTCGATGGAAGGTGAAGCCGACCCTCCCGGCGGAGACCTTCGAGGTGAACCCCGGCGCCAACCCGGGGGTCTTTGTTGATCAACTCACGGTCGCTTTCACGAGGCCGACAGGTCGGGCCCGCGCCAGAGAGATCATCGCGGACCTCGGCGCCTCCGTTGAGATGGCGCCCACGCTCTCCACTTGGTACCGCATCAAGCTACCCGTGAGCCTTCCTGCCGACGAGGCTGTGCGGCGGCTAGATGAGCTCGACGAAGTCCTCGCCGTGATGCCGGCCGTCAACTTTGGTGTCGAC
The DNA here is from genome assembly GCA_016177705.1 of Deltaproteobacteria bacterium. GTDB lineage: Bacteria > Myxococcota > UBA727 > UBA727 > VGSZ01 > JACOUT01. The sequence continues at coordinate 155,839 of JACOUT010000018.1, read as the reverse complement.
CTCGATCCCGATGATCCGGGCTTCGACCTCCCCTGGGGACCGGACATGAACATCCGCGCCGCGTGGGATGTCGCCATCGATCGCACGGGCGATATCGGCACCATGGGGACCCGGGTGGCGCTCATGGAGGCCGGGCCGCTCGACCTGGTCCATCCAGACCTGTACCTGAACATCGGCATCAACCAGGGCGAGCTGCCCAAGGGCCTGTTCGACACCAACGCCGATGGCGTCATTTCACCGGATGAGATTGCGCCATACGACGTCGATCCCGCTGGCGCCCCCGACGGGGTAATCTCGCTGCGGGATCTGGAGGCCATCGCGAATCCTCCGAGAATCGCGTGCGACCTCGGGACGCCGACGGTTGCGCCCTGCGACCACAACACCAACGGGCGCATCGATACCGAGGATGTCTTCGAGGATTCGCGCTGGGTCGACGATGTCGATGACGACGACTTCGATGATGACCCGCTGACGTTCGTCGACGATCTGTTCGGTTGGAACTTCGTCGACGACAGCAAGCAGCCTGCCTGGGCAGACGACAGCTCCGTGGTTGCAGGGCACGCGATGACGTCAGCCGGCATCATCGCTGCGGAGATCAACAACGGTCGGGGTACCGCTGGCATGGCGGGCCGCGTTTCTCTCGTTCCCCTCCTGCTCACGTTCGGCATCGACGGTCCCGCCGAGGAGGAAGCGTTCGTCCCAGATCAGGTGTTCATCGAGGCGCTCGAGTACGTGCAGAGAACTTCGCGGATTCACGTCGCCAATATCAGTTTCGGTTGGCATTTCGCCCGGGTGGGATGGGATCCACTGTGCTCGAACCTCGACCAGACAACATTGGACGTGCCCGACAAGTCCTCGGCTCCGGTGTACTCGCGCGGCATCGAGCGGGCCGAAGCAGCGTACGCCGACGTGCTCGATGGCTGGAGCGGAACGATGTTCGCCTTGTCTGCAGGGAATGCAGCGCTAGATCGGCGCAGTGACGACCTTTACCGCGTCCCCGCCGAGCCCATGCTCGCCTCGCTGGTCAGCGGCGCAGTCATCGAGGTTGGCGCCGCCATGAGCGGCACCCGGGCACGCGTGACGTCGAGCTACGGCCACGCGGACGTGTTCGCGTATGGCGGGCCATGGAACGGCCTGGTCCCCCACGGCGACACCTCGCTTGTGCGGCCAGACGGCGGGAACTGGACCGGGACCTCCTTCGCCGCTCCGGCCGTCGCAGGGATTGTGGCGCTGCTGCTGGATGTCGAACCTCAGTTTCTCGAGTCCATCGAGACGGTTCGAGGCGCGGTCATCGGTTCGGCATCGAGAACAGTCGCCATCGACTGCGAATCGGCATCGGACGATCAGCCGTTCATCGATGCAGCGGCGCTCATGAGTTCCGCGCCATGAGGCGCGCAGGCGCTATCCTCGCCTTCGCCCTCGCGTCGTGTGTAACGCGGGATATGCCGGCGGATGAGCGATGTCTGCTCACTAGGGAGCAGTCTCCAGCCGTTGGCGCGTGCGACATGGAAGTGCTCTTCCTCTACGACCCCGAGCTTGGTTGCTGTTTCGCGGACAGCGGCTGCGGCTGTCTCGACAACGACTGTGGCGAGTTCTTCATGACCACCGAGGAGTGCGAGCAGGCGTGCGGCACGGACTCCCTCTGCCACCGGTAATCGCCAAGGAAACGAGTCGCCGGTTGCGGCGCGACCTCCGCTCGTCGACATGCGACGTGGCCGTCAGCCCTTCTGTGGCCCAGGGCCCGCCAGCGCGGGCGCATCGCCGGTGGTCACGTCGACCATCAGGATCGGCGGCACGTGCACCGCCGTGATCTGCGGGTTCGCCGGCGCCGTGTCCTGCGCCATCGCGATCGCCTCTTGCAGGTTCGCCGCCGGCTCGTAGCCGAACAGCTCGCAGATGTAGGGGTCGACCGCGCCGGCGACGATGACGCGCCCGATGTGGCGACGTCCGGCCTCGCCCCAGTACCACATGAAGAAGGGGTGGGCGCCGTGGTAGGCGTTGCCCTTGCGGTACATCTCGACGTAGGTCGGGTCTTCGGCGAAGCGCTGCTCGTACTTCTTGTGCAGCGTCATGGTGTCGCGCGTCTCGGGCAAGAGCCGGTGCACGAACTCCATGTAGGGCGCGTGGTGCACCGGATCGAAGCGGTCCTCCATCGGGTGGCAGACGATGGTGGTGCCGCCCTTCTTGAGCAGCGGGTGGTAGCGGTAGAGGTTGTGCAGGTAGCCGGTGGCCTGCACCTGCACCAAGAGCGGGTTCAGGTAGCTGTGCACGTTGTACGGGCACACGTAGGGCACGCCGAAGATGGTGATGTCGGCCTGGCCCTTCACCGGCACGCAGTACTGCTCGAAGCACTTGGCGATGGTCTTCTCGTGCACGGCCTCGCACTCGCCCGCCCAGACGCCGATCATCTCGTAGGCCGCGGGGGCCGCGTACATGAGCTGCTGGCGCGCCGCCTGTGGCAGGCGATCGAGCGTGGCCTTCATGGCGCGCGCCTTCTGCCAGTCGAAGTCGGTGTAGCTCTCCTCTTTCTTCATGAAGAAGTCGAGCTGCCCCTCGAACATGCGGTTGTTGATGGCGGTCTCGATGTGGAAGACCTTGACGTGCTGCTCGACCACGCGCCCTTGTCGAATGACGGACGCGTGCAGCGGGCTCGCCTCCTCGCGCGGGTCCATGTAGCTGTTGCACTCGCGCATCACGTAGGGGTTGTGGTTGGCGCGCAGCGCCTTGTAGCCGGTGAGGCCCGTCGCCACCGACTTGTGGCCGCCGTCCATCGGCACCAGGTTGAGGTTGACGTAGATCAGCAGGTCGCTCTCGGCCGCGCGCTTGTTGAGCTGGACCAGCTCGTCCTTGTCGGTGCGCCCGAGGTCGACCATGCCGTCCGGGTCTTCGGCGTCGTGGTTGTAGAGGCGGTCGGGCCAGTAGGCGTTGAAGATCTTGTCGCCGACGGTGTGCTTGATCTCGTCGGCGGTCATGCGCCGGTGGATGGCGAGCGCGGCGATCAGGTGGATGTCGTCGACGCCGTGATCGCCCAGGATCTCGAGCACGATCTCGAGCACGCGCTGGCGGATGTCGGGCCGCTTCATCGGCGGCAACGGCAGCGAGATGTCGTCGAAGGCGATGGTCACCTTCATGCCGGGCGACAGGAGCGCGTGCAGCGGATCCATGCCGAGCGGGTGGTTGAGCGCGTAGCGGATGGCCGCGTCCGGATCCTTCAACCCCACGATCGGCGGCTTCGGATAGATGACGCGCGTGCCGGCCGGCAGGTGCTCGATCAGCAACTGCTCACCCGAGAACAGCACGCGCGGCGGGCTGTCGGCGTCGAGATAGTGCACTTGGGCGTTCGACATCGTGGGGGCAGATGGCGGCACGCCGCGTCAACGTCAAGGCCGGGCGAGGGGGGTGCGTAACGCGCTACGCACCCGCGGATCGGAAATCCAAGAGCCTGGTGGCCCGTTGCCACCCCTGATGAGCGCGCTCGACCGGCCGGCCACGCCCACCATGCTCCGGCAGCTCGCCCAGGCGGGCGCGCTCGGCGGTGCCGAGTTGGAGGCGGGGCTGCGCCTGATCGACGGGCGCGCCGACCGGGCGGCCTGGCGCGGCTTCGCCGACAAGCTGCTGCTCGGCACCGGCATCGGCCTCATCGTCACCGGGGTCATCTTCTTCTTCGCCGCCAACTGGGACGCGGTCTCGCAGAGCGCGCGCATCGGCCTGGCGCTCGGCGCGCACGTTGTCGCCGTGGTGGCGGCCGCAGTGCTCGGCCTGCGCCGGCCGGCCGGCCGAGCCGCGGCGGCGGGCGCCGCGCTCTTGATCGGGCCCGCGCTGCTCACCTACGGGCAGGCGTACCAGACCGGCGCCGACGCCTGGGAGCTGTTCGCCGGCTGGGCCGTGCTCGCCGTGCCGTTCGCGCTGGTGGTGCGCGGCACGCTCTTGTGGGCCGTGGTGCTCGGCCTCGCGCGCGGCGCGGCCTTCCTCTACCTGACCGGCCGCGGCGAGGCGCGCGAGTCTGCCCTCCTGGTCGCGCTCGGCTGCCTCACCGTGGACACGATGGCGGTCGCGCTCGCGTGGCTGCGAGCGCCGGCCGGGCGCGCCTCGCTGGTGTTCCTGCTGCTCGGCCTCTCGACCCTCGGCCCGTTCCTCGGCGCCAGCGTCGCGGGCGAGATGCGCGTCGCCTTCGCCATCCAGGCGCCCTTCGTGCTGTGCGCCATCGCCGTGCACATCGTCGGCCTGTGGCGCACGGTGGTCGCGGGCCGAACGCCCGACGCGGCGCTGCTCGGGCTGTCGGCGGCCTTCCACCTCGGCCTGTTCGTAGCGCGCGTGGTCTTCGAGGAGCTGAACCTCGACGAGGGCGGCATGTTCCTGTTCGGCGTCTTCGTGCTCGGTGAGGCGACCGCGTTGGCCGCGCTGCTCGGCGCGGCCTGGAAGCAGGGGCGCCGGCTCGGCGCCGTATCGTCGCACGTTGGCGGGGTGTCGCCATGATGCTGCGCGACGTCATCCAGGCGGTGAGCGCGCGCCCGGGCTTCGTCGAGCACCGCGCCGCCACGCTGTCGTTGGCCGAGCCTCGCCCCTGGTACGTCGCCAGTGCTGTCGCCATCACCATCTGGGTGGGCGCGGTCTCGCTCGGCAGCTTCCTGGTGGCCATCCGCGTCTTCAACTCCGGCGCCGCCCAGCTCGTCGGCGCGCTCACGCTGCTCGGCATCGGCGCCGTCTGCTCGCGGGCCGCGAGCGGCCTGGCGCGCCTGCACGTCTCGCTCATCGCCTACGCCGGCAGCACCGCGCTCTTGATGGTCTTCCTCGACGACAGCGTGGAGCTGAGCAAGGCAGGCACGCTGTTCGGCGTCGCGTGCGTGCAGGTGCTCTGCTTCGCGCTGATCGCGGCGCGGCCGGTGCGCTTCAAGGCCACCTTCGGCGGCCTGTTGGCGCTCTGGGGCGTGGCGCTCGAGCACGGCGGCTTCGCCGACATCGACGTGTTGCTGGTCGGCGCCGCCGTCGCCTTGTCAGCGCTCTGGCTGTGCGAGGCCAGGCTGTCGGCGACGCGCGCCGGCCGCGCCGTGCGGCCGGCCGGCTTTGCGCTCGCCGCCGGCTTGCTCTGGCTCTCGACCTTCTCGCTCACCACCTGGGAGGACGCGCGGCCGTCGGTGCCGCTCGCGACTGCGGTGGCGCTCGCCGGCGTCCTCTTCGTGGTGACGATGCGGGCCGCGCGCGAGGCCTCGGCCGAGCGCGGCAGCGGCGCTGTGCGCCTCGCGCTCGTCGGCGTGGTGGCGCTGGCGGCGTTGGCGGCGCAGTCACCGGCCATCCTGACGGCCGTGCTGGTCATCGCGCTCGGGCGCATGAGGAAGGAGCCGGTGCTCGAGGGCCTTGGCGTCGTCGGCCTCATCGGCTTCGCGGTCTGGCTCTACTACGGCATGCACGTCTCGCTCTTGTGGACGTCGGCGGCGCTGGTCGTCGCCGGTGTCTCGGTCATCGCGGCGCGCGCGTGGCTGCTGCGCGGCGGGCAGGCGCCGACGGCGCCGGTGGGTGCGTCGGTGCTGTCGCCCCAACCGCGCACGCGGCCCGCAGATCGCCGTCTGCGGCTGGCGCTGCCGACGCTGGCGGTGGTGGCGGTGCTGCTCGGGCTCATCGTGCACAAGGAGGGCATCCTGCGCACCGGCACCACGGCGTTGCTCGAGCTCGCCCCACGCGATCCGCGCTCGCTGTTGCAGGGCGACTACGTCGCGCTCGCCTACCGAGACTCGGCCAACGTGCTCGCGGCCACGGGATGGGACGAGCGCCGCGATCGCGTGGTGGTGTTCCAGCTCGGCGCGGACGGCATCGCCCGCTTCGTCCGCCTCGAGGACGCGAGCGCGCTCGCGCACGACGAGCTGCTGCTGCGCGCGCTGCGCACCAACACCGGCTACGCCTTTGGCGCCGACTCGTACTTCTTCTCGGAGGGGGCCGGCGACACCTGGGAGCGCGCGCGCTACGCCGAGGTCAAGGTGGGGCATGACGGCACCGCGGTGCTGGTGGGCCTGCGCGACGAGGGACGAGCGCTGCTGCGCTGATCGCGCCGACGACCGAGCTACGACCGTTTGAGCAGCCCGCCGAGCAGCCCACCTCTCGGCTTGTCCTTCACCGGCATGTCGTCGCTCTCGACGCGGGCCAGGATCTTCATCATGTTCGACTTGTAGGTCGCGTTCTCGGGCTCGAGCTCAACCGCGCGCATGGACGCGTTGTAGGCGGCCTTGAAGTCCTTGGCGCGCGTGGCGAGCAGCACTCCCAGCCGGTTGTGCACCGGCGCCGACTTCGGGAACAGCTCGCACGCCTTGCGCAACAGCTCGATGGCCCGCTCGAAGTCGCCCGAGGCCTCCGCCTGCTGCGCGGCGCCCACAGGATCGTCGTCGGCGCCGCGGCCGGCGGCGCGCTTGTCCCAGTCGCGCAGGAGCTGCTGGTACTTCTCCTCGCCCGGGTCGGCGTCGGCGGCCATGCGCGCGTAGCTGAAGCCCCGCGCCGGACGCCCTTCGCGCAGGTCCTTGAGCGCCAGCTCGTAATATTCGGCGGCGCGGGCCTTCGGCTCGCGGACGGCCGCGGAGGTTGGCGCGGGCAGCACCGCCTGCGATCCCGGCGGCGACGGCAGAGGCGCCGCCCCGGCCGCCCGCTTCGGCGGCGGCGGCGGCGTATGCCGCATCGGCCGGAGCGGCGCGGCGCGCAGCGCGGGACGGAAGCCGGCGCCCGGCGCCGCCGCTGCCGGCGGTGCGGCCTGGTGCGGTGGTGCGGCGTGGGGCGGGGGCGCGGCCACTGTGGCCTTCGGCGGTGGAGGCTTCGGTGGCGCCGGCGCCGCAGCTGCGGGTGGTGGTGGCGGCGCGGCCCGCGGCGCCACGGGCACTACCACCGCCTCCTCCCGCTCGGGTTCGTCGGCGAGCGGTAACTTCGCGGAGACCACCTCGTAGGACTCATCCAGCGGCGGCAGGTTCGCCAGCTCGCGGGTCTGATCCTCGAGCGGCGGCAGCTCGCTGGTCTCGGCGCTGCCGAGGCCGCGCCGGCCGATGGTGGCGGTGCCCGGGCTGCGCGGCACGTCCACCGGCGCGCGCGCCGCCGCGCTCTCGACCATGCGCTTGTCGATCAGCATGGCGGCGGCGATGCGCACGTCGCCCTGCGAGAGGCCGGTGCGCCCGCGCACCTCGCCGAGGTTCTTCCTGCCGTCGATCAGGTCGAAGACGAACAGCTCGAACTTGGAGAGCGCCGAGCGGCGGCTGCCGGCGTCGGAGGTGTGCCGCAGCACGGCGGTAGGCGTGAGCAGCGCGGCGACGTCGCCACCGAGGTAGACTGCGGCCGGCGCGACCTCCTCGACGTCGTCGGAGTTTACCTTGAGAAAGCCGCCGGTCTGATCGGAGACGAACGACTGGATCTCGCCCTCGCCGAGCTGGCCGAGGATGAGCGCGTCGCCGCCGAGCTCGTCGCGCGATGGCCCGTCCATCTTGACCGGCTTGGTCTGGACGGACGCCGGCGCTGCGGACGCGCCAGGGTCGTTCAGGATGTCTTCCCCGAGGAACGACGAGTCGAGGACGAAGTCACAGCGACTGCAGACCCACGCCCCCGCGACGTTCTCGGAGCCACACTTCGGGCACCGCACCCCTCGACCTTAGCCTATCCGTCGCGGCGACACCCGTTCTCGACCGGGTTACGAAGGGGTCAGCGCAGGTCGAGCACGGGCCAGCGGTGCGTCTTGGCCAACATGCGCAGGCGGAAGTCGGGGTTGACGGCGGCCGGACGCCCGACCACCGACAGCATCGGCACGTCGCTCATCGAGTCCGAGTACGCGGCGCACTCGTCGAGGTCGAAGCCGTGCTTCTTCGCGTGGTCCTTGATGATGCGCGCCTTCTCGGGGCCGGCGACGATGGGCGGCAGCAGCTTGCCGGTGGCCAGGCCGTCCTTGATCTGCAGGCGGTTGCCGATGACCTCGTCGGCGTCGCACAAGCGCGCCATCTTGTGCAGCAGGAAGTCGGGGCTGCCGGAGAGCAGCACCACGCGGTGCCCGGCCTGTTTGGCGCGCGCCACGAGATCGAGCGCGCCCTTGAACAGCGCGGGGCGCATGACGTTGTCGAAGGCCTCGTCGGCCAGGTCGAGCAGGCGATCCTCACTGATCCCTTGGTAGCCGCGGAACAGCAGGTCGTTGAAGGTGCCGCGGTCGACCTGCTCGGCGGCGAACAACGCCGGCACGCTCGCGAAGGTGCGCGCGATGCGGCCGACGCCCGCGATGGGGTTCTGCTGGTTCAGCACGTAGAACAACAGCGAGTCGAACAGGTTCGACTTGGTCAGTGTTCCGTCGACGTCGAAGTAGCTGGCGGCGGCCATGCCACTCGTTAGCGCGTGGCGATGGGATGAAAAGGGGGCCAGTTTTTCTGGGGGGCTGCGCCCCCCATCCACGCGGGCAAAGCTCGACGTGGACCCACCCCCATCCTTGGTCGCTCCGCTCCCCTGAAGGGCACCGCGAAATGGGATTTCGCGATGACCCTTCAGCGCGCCCCCGCCGCCGGCTCGACCAGGCGCATGGGCGCATGGGCGCGGCACCTCGACGGGCGCGGCCCGTCTCGCATGCGGCTCACCAGCACGCCCGCGTAGTGCTCGAGCACGTAGGGCACCAGCTCCTCCTCGACCACCTTGCCGGCGAAGTGATCGCCGACGACGAAGCGGCCATCGCCGGCGTAGAGGCCGACGTGCCAGACCCACACGGGGGTGCCGTCGAGGCGGGCCACGCTCGGCTCGGCCGGGTTCTCGGCGACGTCGACGAACCAGAGCACGTCGCCCTTCTCGAGCACCGGCAGCACCTCGGCGAGGCGCGCGGCCGACACCGGCGCCGCCCCCGCCACCGGCAGGCCGAGCTCACCCGTGACCGAGGTGGTCGGCATCACCGACCAGGAGCGCCAGCCGCAGCCGCTCACCGCCTGTAGCGCGAAGAAGACCAAGCCCTGGCAGTCCAGTCCGTCGTCCGCCGAGCGCAGGCGCCCGCCGAGCACGTAGGGAGTGCCGAGCGCCCTCCTCGCCTCGGCCACCGCGCGGTCGGCGGCCTCGGGGGGTAGCAGCGCAAGGCTCAGGGCGAGCGCGAGCATGGTGGTGAGGGCGCAACCGGGCCCCCGCGCTGGCGATTCCCACCTGCGCAACGCCGCGAGGTTCGCGGATCACACCTGGACGACGTCGAGGTGCATGCCTGTGGCCGCTGCCAAGGCCCGCAGGTCGTGCGGATCCGAGGTGAGCAGCAGGTCGCCGTCGGCCGCGATCAGCACCAGGGCCGCGTCCGCCACGTCGGCCTTGCGAGCGCGTCCGAGCAGGATGCCGGCCTTCCTGCCGAGCTCATCGTCGAGCGGGGCGACTCGCGTCGCCTGCAGGAGTTGGGCGAGGCGCGCCTGCCGCGCACCGCCGCGCCACACCTGCCCAACCACGCCGCCGTGGGTGGCGGGCGGCCTGCCGAGCAAGAGCTCCTGCTTGAGCAGCGCCATGATGCTTCGGTCGCCGCGCTCGACCGCCAGGAAGGCGCCGGCGTCGAGGATGAGTGACACGACTAGCCCGCCCGACGTGGGCGCGGCGCGCGCGACGGTGCTGCCTGTCGGCGCGCCCGGCGCGTCGCCGCGAGCATTTCGTCGTCGCGGATTTCCCCGTGCGCCGCCTCGTACTCGTCGATCAGCGCCGAGAGCGCGTCGAGGCGGCGGTCGGTCTCGAGCTTGAGGCGCAGCGCGTCGCTCACCCAGGCGCTGACGGTCACGCCGCGCTTGCTGGTCGCCTCGCGCTCGACGGCGGCGAGGAGTGCCGCGTCGACGGACGCGCTCAGGCGATCCTTGCCCTTCATACGTTCATGCTACGATGCTGCGACGTCCGTGGCAACGACCGCAGCGCCGTCACGCCGCCAGGCGCAGCGAGCGCAGCAACGGCCGCGTGTCGTCGAAAAGCTGGCGCAGCCCCTCGAGCGACGGCCGGCGCCCGCCGGCGGCGATGGCGCGCACGGCGTCGACCACCGCCTGGTTGATGGGCGTGGCCACACCCACAGCGGCGGCGCGGCTCACCACCTCGCCGTTCAGGAATTCGATGGGCGGCTCGCGGCCGCGCTCGATGGCCGCGAGCATGGACGAGCGCAGCCGGCGGTAGCGCGCGCCCACCGCCAACAGAAGCGTGTGCTTGGCGAGCAGACTAGGCGAGCCCGGCGCCACGCGCTCGTCGGCGTCGAGCGCCAGCCACTCGAGGTCGACGGCGCCCGAGATCTTCTCGAGCTTGACGCCGGCGCCGAGCGCCGTCTGCGTCACCTCGGTCATCACCTCGAGCGCGAGCCGGCGCGCGAAGCGGTGCCGCATCAGCGCGCCCAGGCGGTCGCCGCCGATGGTGCCGAGTGACGAGATGGCGGCGTTGACGGCCAGCTTGGACCAGCGCGCGCCGCGCAGGTTGGCCGTCAGCTCGATGCCATCTCCCGGGTCCGCGTGCTCGAGCAGCGCCGCCACGCGCCGCGCGCCTTGATCGATGCCGCCGTGCAGGCGCCCGACGATCAGCGTGCCCTCGCTGGTCTGCTCGACGCGCCCCGGGCCGTGCATGGAGGCGCCGAAGCCGACGATGCCGCCGACCACGCGCTCGTGGCCGAAGCGCTCGCCGAGCCGCTCCTCCGGCAGGCCGTTGGCGAGCGGCACCAGCACGCCGTCGTCGGCGAGGTGGGGCAGCACCTCGTCCGCGGCCGCGTCGATGCGGTTCGGCGGCACCGCCAGGAGCGCGATGTCGAACTTGACGGCCGGCAGCGCCGCCGGCCGGGTGACGACGTCGATGCGCACCACGCGCTCGCCGCCCGGCAGGCCGGCGTGCAGGCCTTGCTCGCCGATGGAGCGGGTGATCTCGGGGTTGCCGGTGACGGCCACCACGCTGCGGCCGGCGTCGGCGAGCCGAGCGGCGGTGCAGCCGCCGACGCCGCCGCAGCCGACCACGACGACGCGCGCGCTCTCGGCCCAGGCTCGTACGGCGGTCATGGTCATGGGAAAGCCTGCCTCACCCTGCGCGCGCCACCGGTCCGGAGCGGCTGAACCCTGCGATCAGAGCGGCTCCCTCGCCGGCGAGCAAGCCGGTCAACGCAGCCACGCCGCCTGCTGCGCCGTCGCGCGCCGGATCCCAGCCCTCGACGACGCTGCCGGCACAGACCAGGTTTTCGAACAGCGCCGCGCCGCGTCGATCGATCGGCGCGAGGTTCGCGTCCACCGCGACGCCCGCGCGGAAGATCGCGTGCTCGGCCTCAGGTACCTCCCCAGTGAACAGGCCGATGAAGCCGTCGTCGAGGGGGCGACCGTCGGCCGTCACCGGCAGTGAGAACAGCGGCTCGCGCGCCACCTGATCGCGCACCACGCCGCCGCTGAGGAACCGGCCGCTCGCGAGCACCACCGAGCGCGGCGTCAGCTCCGCCGTGAGCTGCTGCCCCTCGACGGTGACGCTGGCGACGCGTCGGCCCTGCACGTTGGCCGCGCGCGCCGCGCCCTCGACGACGACGACGCCGCGCTCCTTGGCGCCCTTGAGCAGCGCGCGCGCCAGGCGCGCCCCCGGCGCCGAGGGCGGCAGCGCCAACAGCTCCTTGACCGGACGGCCGACCGCGCGCTCGATGTCGTTCACCACGGCGACGTGCTTGTCGACGCCGAGGATGGGCGGCATGAGCAGGTGGTGCGCCGGCCGCGCCGCGCGCCGGAGCGCGTTTCTCAGCGCTTCGCAGAAGGCCGCGCGCTTGCCCTCGTCGTCGAGCGCGCGCGCCATGGCCAAGGCGTCGTCGTGCACCGTGCTGCCCGCCAGCGCGTTTGAAGGCAGTGCGCGCTCGACACCGAGCGTGGTGAAGGTCACCTTTCGCGCGCTCATGCTGGCGATGAAGCCGAGCAGGTGCGCTACCGGCCGCGCGCCGAAGTTGGCGAGGTCGAGCGGGTCGACGATGGCCACGGTGGCGTCAGGCTCGAGCGCCGCCAGGTCGAGCTGTTGGCTCTTTTGCACCAGCGCCGCGCGCTTGACGGTGCCGAGCTGGGTGGCGACCAGGTGGTTCTGCCCGTCGTCGCGCTCGACCAACTCGAGCCCGCCGCGTTGCGCCACCTGCTTGCACAGCGCCAGCGCCTCACGCAGCCGCTCGCGGCCCTTGTCGCCGACGCGGGAGAACGGGTGGCGCGGCTGGCGCGCCGCCAGCAGCTCGACGCCGCGGCGCCAGCGCCCGCCGCGATCGAGCGCGTCGACGCCCGGGCCGGGGGTGAGGCCGTACAGCTCGTCGCCGCAGTCGAGCGCGCCCGACGACGCTGCGGTGCCCCCGCCGGGGCGGTGCACCAAGATGACGCGCGCGCCCTTCTCCTTGGCGCGCACCGCGGCGAGCGCGCCGGCGATACCGCCGCCTACGACGAGCACGTCGGGGGAGAGGTCGAGCTCGCTCATGCGCGGTCCGGCACCGGCGGCGGCAACACGACGTCGGCGCGCACGGTGGCCTTGCCGCGCGTGGCGGGCGCGTCGGCGGACACCGTCGACGGCACCGACAGCGCCCATGGCACCTGGGCGCGCGCCGCGCGCAGGAACGGCGCCAGGTTGCCGCTCAGGAAGTGGATCGCCTGATTCAGCTCCTCGGTCGCGAGGTTGGCGCCCTCGAGCACCGGGCGGCGACCGATGAAGCGCGCGGTCATGGCGTCGCCCAGCTCGACGAGCTGCACGGCCGGCGTGAGCGCGCGCTCCTCGGCGAGCACCTGGCTCGCGCGCGCGAGGCAATGGGTGCCGCCGCATGCGCCCATGCCGAGCCGCGTGCGGCGGCGCAGGTCGACCAGCCGCGTCGACAGCTCCGCCTTGGCGGCGTAGCGCAGCTCGGCCTCACACACCGGCTCGCACTGGCAGGTGTGCGCGCCCTGCCGCGGATCGGCGGCGACCGCCTCGAGCATGCGCGTGGTGCGCGCGCCGTGGCGGAAGGCCATGCGTGCGACGCCGAGCCTGCTCCTGGTGGTGAGCGAGCGCGTCCACCCCTCGACGTCGACCTTGTCCTCGGCGCCCGGCAGCGGCCGCTGCCAGGTGGTGCACGGCGCGGTGTTGCCGATGCGCGCCGCCACCACGTTGCTCACCTCCTCGGCGAGCTGGCGGTAGGCGGCGAGCTTGCCGCCGCACACGGACAACAGGCCAGGCACGCCCTGCGGCGCGTGGTCGTAGATCTCGTGCTCGCGCGACAGTCGGTCCTCGTTCTTGCCCCACGCCCACAACGTCGGCCGGATACCGACGTAGGTGCGGCTCATGCGGTGCTTGTCGATGCCGGGGAACACCCGGCGCGCGCCCTGCAGGATGTACTTGACCTCGTCCTCGGTGGCGCGCGGGTTGTCGAGGTCACCGTAGTAGTCGTCGTCGGTGGTGCCGACGATGGTGCCGTTCTCGTGCGGCATGAAGAACATCTGCCGACCGTCGGCGCTGTCCATGGCGATGCCGAAGTTGGAGATGCGGTGCGGGTAGACGAGGTGCACGCCCTTGCCGGGGCGCAGCCGATACCAGGCGCCGGCGAGCGCGGCGGTGCGCGGGCCCCAGGCGCCGGTGGCGTTGACGACGAGCGGCGCCGCGTGGCGCTCGCGCGCGCCGCTGATGCGGTCCTCGAGCTGCACGCCGCACACCTTGCCGGCGGCGTCCTTGTCGAAGGCGACGAGCTGCGTGTAGGTCTTCACCACTGCGCCGCTCTCGTGCGCGTCGATGGCGTTCTCGACGGTGAGGCGGAAGGGATCGATGCCCCACTCGTCCATGGTGACGGCGCCGAGGATCTCGGGGTTGAGCCCGGGCTCGAGCGCGAGCGCTTCTTCGCGCGTCAGGCGCGTGTGCGGCTTGCCGCGCTTGAGCGGCTGGTATTGGTCGTAGGCCTCGAAGAAGACCTCGGCGAACTCGAGGTAGATGGTGTCGAACAGCGTCTTGAAGGTCGCGCCCGGCGGCGGCTTGGCGACGGGCACCAGGAACGGGATGCGGAACAACAGGTGCGGCGCGATCTTCTGGATGAAGCCCGAGTCGGTGCAGGCCATCTTGGTCGTGTGCACGTCGTAGCGCAGGTAGCGGATGCCGCCGTGGATCATGCCGGTGTTGGCACCCGACGCGCCTTTGGCCAGATCGTTTCGCTCCACCAGCAACACGCGCATGCCGCGCAGTGCGCAGTCGCGCGCGATGCCGGCGCCGTTGACGCCGCCGCCGAGGATGATGACGTCGTGCTCGGTCCGCGCGGCCATCGCGCCCTGCTATGGCACGTTCTGACGCTGCGCGCCACCGCGACGCGGCACACTCACGCGAGCGGGCCGGCGGCGGTGAGCACGTCGTCGGTGCGCACCAGCCGCTCCATCGCCGCCAGGTCGACGCCGAACGCACGATCGACGGGCGCGAAGGCGACCTCGCGCCGCACGCGCGCGTATACGCGCCGCAGCGCGCGGCCGGGCGCGAGCTTGCGCAGGTCGAGCCCCTGGCATGCGCACAAGAGCTCGAGGCCGAGCACGCGCCGTACGTTCTCGATGACCAGCGCCGCCTTGTTGGCCGAGGTCATGCCCATGCTGACGTGATCCTCGCGGTTGGCCGAGGAGGGGATGCTGTCGACCACGGCCGGGTGACAGAAGATCTTGTTCTCGTTCACCAGCGACGCGGCCGTCACCTGCACGATCATGAAGCCCGAGTTGAGCCCAGGCTGTGGCGCCAGGAAGGGCGGCAGCCCCGACGACAGCGAGGGGTTCAAGAGCTGCTCGATGCGCCGCTCGGAGATGTTGGCCAGCTCGGCGGCCGCGATGGCCAAGAGGTCGAGCGCCATCGCCACCGGCTGTCCGTGGAAGTTGCCGCCCGACAGCACCTCGTCGCCGGCGACACCGTGATCGCCGTCGAGGAACACCAGCGGGTTGTCGGTGGCGCTGTTCAGCTCGCGCTCGAGCACCGAGCGCACCCACGCGAGCGCGTCGCGCGTGGCGCCGTGCACCTGCGGCATGCAGCGCAAGGAGTAGGGATCCTGCACCTTGGCGCAGTCCTTGTGCGACTCCATGATCTCGCTGCCCTCGAGCAGCGCGAGCAGGTTCTTGGCGGTGGCGCGTTGGCCCGGGTGTGGGCGCGCGGCGTGGATGCGCGGATCGAAGGCCTTCCAGGTGCCTTGCAGGGCGTCGAGCGAGGTAGCGCCCACGACGTCGGCGAGCTTGGCCAGGCGCTCAGCCTCGAGCAGCGCGAGCACGCCGACGGCCATCATCGCCTGGGTGCCGTTGATGAGCGCCAGGCCCTCCTTGGCCTTCAGCTCGAGCGGCGGCAACTCGGCGGCTGAGAGCGCTTCGGCGGCCGAGACGGGGCGCCCCTCAAGGAACGCGTCACCCTGCCCGAGCAGCAGCAGCGCCGTGTGCGCGAGTGGCGCCAGGTCGCCCGAGGCACCGACCGATCCCTTCCTCGGCACCAGCGGCGCGACGTTGGCGTTCAACAGCGCGACCAGGTGATCGAGCACCAGGTCGCGGCAGCCCGAGTGGCCCACCGCCAGCGTCTGCGCGCGCAACAACAAGAGCGCGCGCGCCTCGGGCGCGGGCAGGGGCTCGCCGACGCCGACGGCGTGGCTCTCGATCAGGTTCTTCTGCAACAGCCCGACCTGGTCGGGCGCGATCTTGACCTCGGCGAGCGCGCCGAAGCCGGTGTTGATGCCGTAGTGCGGTTCGCTGCCGGCGGCCAAGAGGTCGACGTGGGCGCGCGCCCGCACCAGCCGCGCGCGCACCGCCGGTGTGACCTCGACCCGAGCGCGTCCGTGCGCCACCTCGGCGACGTCCGCGAGGGAGAGCGTCCTGCCGTCGAGCGTGACGGTGCGCGCGACCACGCTAGCCCCCTTGGCCTGCGGTAGCGCGGCAGAAAGCGCAGTGCGCCTCGTCGGCCTGCGTGATCTCGGCGTCACAGACCTCGAGCGTCAGGTCGCACTCGAAGGTGCGCGTGCAGGTGAAGCTCTGCGCGGGCTCGACCGGGTTGCCGCTCTCGTCGAGCAAAGGGCAGGAGACCACCTTCTCGCAGTTGGCGTTGGAGGAGCAGCGCTGCGTGCCGCACAGCGCGCGCGCGGCGTAGGTGGAGCACAGATCGTCGCACGCCATGGTGTCGTAGCTGTCTTCGCACACCTTGCCCTCGCCCTCGCAGCGGAAGGCGATGGTGCAGTCGAGGCGCGTGTCGTTGGTGTTGTCGAGGCACTCGCAGGTGCGCTTGCAGTGCTGCTCGGTGTCGCACGGCCGACGGCAGGCCGCGCTCGGCAGCAGCATCACCAGGGACGTCGTCAACAAGAGCGCGCGGACCATGCGGGTCGGTGCCATACCGGGCCCCCCTCGGCAAGGTGCTGATGGCCGACCCTGCCTCCCTGCGTTATCGGTTGGACCATGCGCGTGCTCACGTTGATCTGCCTGGTCGCACCGGTCCTGACGGCCTGCCCACCACCTGCCGAGGGGGAGGGAGAGGGCGAGGGTGAAGGCGAAGGGGAAGGCGAGGGTGAAGGCGAGGGTGAAGGCGAGGGTGAGGGCGACCTCTGGCGCCCGGCCACCGGGACCACCTGGCAGATCACGCTCTCGGTGGTGCCGACGGCGCGCGACCAGGACGTGCAGGCGTGGGACCTCGATCTCTTCGACACCCCGAGCGCGACCGTTGAGCTGCTGCAAGCGGGCGGCACGCGCGTCATCTGCTACTTCTCGGCGGGCACCTACGAGCCCGGTCGTCCCGACTCGGCGAGCTTTCCGCCGGCCGTGCTCGGCAACAACTACGAGGATCCCGCCTTCGTCGAGGAGCGCTACCTCGACATCACCGACCCCATCGTCATGGAGCTGATGGCGGCGCGCCTCGACCTCGCCGTCACCAAGGGCTGCGACGCGGTCGACCCGGACAACGTCGACCTGTTCGACCACGACACCGGCTTCGCCATCACGCCAGCGCAGATGCGCGACTTCAACCTCGCGCTCGCCGCCGCGGCGCACGTGCGCGGCCTGGCGGTCGGGCTCAAGAACGACCTGGCGCAGCTCGGCGACGTGGCGCAGGCCTACGAGTTCGCGGTCAACGAGGAGTGCTTCACCTGGAACGAGTGCGACACCTATGCGGACAACTTCCTGGCCGAAGGCAAGCCGGTGTTCCACATCGAGTACGTGCCCGCCTCACAGGCGGCGGCGGTCTGCGCGGTGACCCAGCCGCTCGGGCTCTCGACCGTCATCAAGAGCTACGACCTCGACGCGGCGGTGACCTACTGCCCGTGACCGCGCGCCTTCGCGCTATCGTCGTGCGGTGGCCGACACCGCCCACCCTGCCACTCCCGAACAGCGGCGCCGGAGCCTGACCCTCGCGACCCTGTGCGTCTCCCTGACGGTCGCGGGCGTCGTCGCCCGAGCGGCTGGGGGTGGCGCGCCGCCCGAAGCATGCGCCAGGCCGGGGCTGCGCGGCGGCGTGCTGGTCTGCGACGGCACGGGCGCACCGCCCGGCGCGCGCGCGTGGCTCGTCGGCGCCCGTCTCGACATCAACACGGCGAGCGCCCGCGAGCTCGAGGCGATCCCGGGTGTCGGTCCGGCGCTCACGCGCTCCATCATCGAGAGCCGCGAGACGCGCGGTGGCTTTCGTGACTGGCAGGAGCTCGACGAGGTGCCGGGCATCGGCCCGAAGACCTTGGCCAAGCTCGAGGCCTACCTCCGGGTGGCGCCCCCCGACTGATCGTGCAAAAAAGCGCGCCATGCCCGAGCTGGTGCTCACCTCCGATGGCAAGCCGGTGCTGCGCTGCCCGCTGCATGGGCAGGCGGTCAGCGTCGGGCGCTCGTCCGCCAACGACGTCTCGGTGCCCGACGACGCCATGCCGCCGTTGCACTGCTCCTTCGAGCCGCAGGGCGGCGGGCGCTATCGCGTGGTCGATCGCGGCGGGCAGGGGGTGTTCGTCGGCGGCGCCGAGTACGAGCACAAGGACCTCGAGGACGGCGACGAGGTGCGGCTCGGCCACCTGATCGCGCGCTTCCTGGTCGGCGCCGAAGAGAGCGGCACGACGGCACGCAAGGACGGCGCGCAGCACACCGGCATCCTGCGCACGCGCGCGGGCGACGGCGCGCTCACCCGGCTCGATCTGCGGCTGCGGCTGCCCGCCTCGGCCGGCGGCCGCGTGCTCGAGATCCCGCCCGAGGGGCTGCGCATCGGCGCCCACCCCGACAACGACGTCGTCATCGATGATGGCTTCGTGTCGTCGTTCCACGCGCAGATCTTCCTGCGCGGCGAGCGGCTGTTCGTGCGCGACCTCGACAGCACCAACGGCACCTTCGTCGGCGCCGTGCGCGTGGTCGAGGCCGAGGTGCCGCTCGGCAGCACCATCAAGCTCGGCAAGGCCGAGCTGGTGGCTGACAGCAAGGAGAGCGAAGAGAAGGTCGAGGCGCCGAGCGGTGACGGCCCGTGGCGCTGCTGCGACCTGCACACCGCCGATGCGACGTTCGCGCGCACCTTCGCCTTCATCGAGAAGGTGGCGCCGCACGACGCCACCGTGTGCGTCTTTGGCGAGACCGGCTCCGGCAAGGAGCTGGTGGCGCAGGCGATCCACAAGCTCTCGGGCCGCAAGCACGGCCCCTTCGTGCCGCTCAACTGCGCCGCCATCCCGCAGAACCTGATCGAGAGCGAGCTGTTCGGCCACGAGAAGGGCGCCTTCACCGGCGCCGACCGCCAGCGTCAGGGCGCCTTCGAGGAGGCCAACAAGGGCACGCTGTTCCTCGACGAGGTGGGCGAGCTGGCGATGGACGTGCAAGCCAAGCTGCTGCGCGTGCTCGAGACGCGCGCGGTGCGGCGCCTGGGTGGCCGTGGCGACATCGCCGTCGACGTGCGTGTGGTGGCGGCCACCCACCGCGATCTGCTGCAGCACGTGCGCGAGGGCAAGTTCCGCGAGGACCTGCTGCACCGCCTGTACGTCATTCCGGTCAACCTGCCGCCCTTGCGCGAGCGGCGCGCGGACGTCGGACACTTGGCGCAGCACTTCATCGGCACGCTGTCGCCGGGCGGGCGCAAGCCCGAGCTGACCACCGAGGCGAGGAAGAAGCTCGAGCGCCATCCCTTCCCGGGCAACGTGCGCGAGCTGCGGAACGTCATCCAGCGCGCGCTCATCGTCGGCGACGGCAAGCAAGTAACAGAGAAGGACATCGTGTTCATCCCGGTGACGCTCGCCGAGGCCACGCTGGTCGGACAGGTCTATCGCCCCGGCATGACCATGGACGAGGTGGAGCGCGAGGCCTACCGCGGCGCGCTCAAGTCCTTCGGCTCCGCGGCGGAGGCGGCGCGTGCGCTCGGGCTGCCGAAGACCACCTTCTGGCGTCGCGCCACCGCGCTCGGCTTGCTCGCCGACAAGAAGGGCGCCTGACGGCCCCCTGACAGCGACGACGTGGAGGTGTATGCGCTCCCTCGAGGAGCCACCCCATGCCCGAGCTGAACACCTCCGAGATCGTCGCCAAGCACACCTACGGCACCTGGCGCCCACAAAAGGGCTGGAAGCCGATGACGATCACGAAGGCCGAGGGCACGTGCTTTTGGGATGCGAACGGCAAGCGCTACCTCGACATGAGTGCGCAGCTCATGTGCAGCAACCTCGGGCACCAGAACCCGGCAGTGGTCGAGGCCATCTGCAAGCAGGCGCGTGAGCTGTGCTTCGCCGCGCCCGGCTTCGCCACCGAGGTGCGCGCCAAGTTGGCGATGAAGCTTCTCGAGGTGGTGCCGAAGGGCATCGAGAAATTCTTCTTCGCGACGTCCGGCACCGAGGCCAACGAGTGCGCCATCAAGATGGCGCGCATGATGACCGGCAAGCACAAGATCCTGGCGCGCTACAACAGCTACCACGGCTCCACCGCCACTTCGGCCGCGCTCACCGGCGACTTCCGCCGCTGGTTCGCCGAGCCCGTGCAGAGCACCATCGACGGCGTCATCCACGTCCCCGAGTGCAACCCGTACCGCCCGGGCCCCTTCGCGAGCGCGTCCGACACCGTCGACTACGTCGAGTACGTGCTCAAGAACGAGGCCAACGTCGCCGCTATGATCGTCGAGCCGGTGGTGGGCACGAACGGCATCCTGGTGCCGCCCGCTGACTACCTGCCGCGCCTGCGCGAGGTGACCAAGAAGTACGGCGTGCTGCTGATCGCCGACGAGGTGATGGCGGGCTGGGGCCGCACCGGCGAGTGGTTCGCGGTCAACCACTGGGGCGTCGAGCCCGACATCCTGGTGACGGCCAAGGGCGTGACCTCAGCGATGGCGCCGCTCGGCGTCGTCGGCACCAACCGCAAGGTGGCCGACTGGTTCGAGGACGGCTGGTTCGCGCACGGCCACACCTACGAGAGCCACCCGCTGACGTTGGCGCCCGCCGTCGCGGCCATCGACGAGTACAAGCGCCTCGGCTTGATCGAGCGCAGCAAGACCATGGGTCGTGTCTTCGGCGACAAGCTCGGCAAGCTCAAGGAGCGCCACCCCTCGGTCGGCGACGTGCGCGGCCTCGGGCTGTTCTGGGCGGTCGAGCTGGTCAAGGACAGGAAGACCAAGGAGCCCTTCGGCACCTTCCACGACAAGTACGCGCGCAAGCCCATGCTCGTCGACCAGGTGAACGCCAAGCTGCTCGAGAAGGGCATCTACGCCATCGGCTGGCTGACGCACTTCGTGCTGGCGCCGCCGTTGATCATCACCGAGGCCGAGATGGATGAGTGCGTCGCCGCCTTCGACGACGCGCTCACGATCGCGGACGCGCAAGCCAAGGGCTGATCAGCCCCGGCGACGCAGCCGCACCGCCAGCGACGCGCCGAACAAAAGCGCGAGCGACAGGCCGCCACCGACGCGCGTGCCGCGGCCGCCGCTGCACCCCTCGGGGGACGGCGGTACGCCCGCCTCGGGCCACGTGAGCTGCTCGGACGAGTAGCTCATGATCAAAGGCACGCAGCGCAGCCCCGCGATGCTGCTGTCGACGACGGCCGCCGCGCCCTCGGCGCAGCGGCAGGTCGCGGTGCCGTTCTGCGGGAAGCACAGGCCGTCGCCGCAGTCGACGTTGTCGCAGCCGCGCATGCCGGCGCCGCCGATGAAGTCGTAGTCCGTGGGGACGCAGCTTACGGTCTGGGTCCCGTCGGGCGCCGTGGACGCGCGCGCGGTGCGCGAGGCGGTGCAGGCGCAGCCGTCCCCGACGGCGGTGGTGGCGCAGGCGTCGACGTCGCCGCAGTAGAGCATGCCGCAGGGCGGCGCCGCGCCGCCGTCCCCGCAGATGTCGATGGTCTGGGAGGACAGGTCGAGCGTGCCCGCGGCCTCGCCGCCGTCGCTCGGCGAGAACACCGGGTCGACGTACATCTCGTGGCCGCTGATGCGCGAATACAGGCGCGTCAGGAACGGGCGCTCGCCGAGCAGGCGGCTCAGCTCCGTGCGCGCCGCCTCCTCGTCCTCGACGCCGAGGAAGACGCCGTCGATGAGCGGCTGCACCGTCGCCGATCGCTGGGCGCGCTCGACCACGAAGCCCAGGCCCCCGAGGTCGTCGATCATCTTCGAGACCAGCGGGAAGTAGTTGGAGCGGCCGGAGCTGTCGAAGTGGACCTGCTCCGGAGCCACCAGCAACTCGGAGAAGTTGGCGGGGCGGTAGCGCTGCTCGGCGGCGATGAAGACCAGGATGCCCATCTCCGGTGCCGCGGCCACCTGCGTGAGCCGCAGCGGGATGACCGGCCCGGGTGCTGGGCAATGGAAGCGGATGGGCACGATGTCCTTCACCTGTGCGTCCGGCTGGAGCTGCACGGCGAGGAAGCGCTGCGACTCCGCGGAGTACTCCTCGAAGATCGGTCGCATCGACTCGGTGACCAGGTAGCCGTTGGTGTTCAAGAAGCTGATCACCTCGCTCGGATCCTGGCCCTCGACCAGGATGATGTCCGAGTAAGGGCCGACGTTCGGGTACTGCGTGACGTTGACCCCGCCGTTGCCGTCGTCGACGCCGCCAGCCACGGGCACGGCCATCAAGGTGCGGTCCATCGCGGCCATCGGCCCGCAGCCAAAGCCCATCGGTTGGTCGCAGGCGGAGAAGTCCTGCTGCGGGGGGGTGATGGTCGGGCGCGTGGCGGCGTCGAGCAGTTGGAAGACCGAGGCGCTACCGGTCTCGACGAAGTCCGGCGTCTCGCTCACCGGGATGATCCAGGAGAAGGCGCTCGGATCGCCCTGGTACTTGACCTCGACGGTCGCGGTCACCGACAGGTCGGCGTTGACCTCGAAGAGCACGCGCTCGGCCTGCTGGTCGACCGGCGAGGGCGAGGTGGAGGCGCAGAACAACCCGCCGCAAGCTTCTGCGCGGTCGGCGGCGAGCAGGGCGAGCGGCAGCGAGCAGGTGACGGCGATGACGACCTTGCGCATGGGTGCTCCAGGAGAGAACGACGACGCGGTCCGAGAGTCGAGCGAAACAGCCGACCGCGACCCGGTCCACGTGGCGTGCCAGGGATCACGATTGCGTTCAGACGCGCCGAAAGCGGCGCGCACGCGCTCAGAAACCCGACGCCACCGACACAAAGCTCAGTCTAACGGCGTCGATGCAAGCGCAGCGCGAGCGAGCTGGTGAGCAGCAACACGAGGGAGAGGGCTCCCCCGGCGCGGTCGCCGCGCCCGCCGCTGCACGCGGTGGTCCCAGGTGCCACGGGCTCGGGCCACAGCAACTGGTCTGACGCGTAGCTCTCTCCCGCCGCCACGCAGCGCACTCCCGCAGGACTCGAGGTGTCGACGATGGCCGCGGCCTCGGGCGTGCATCGGCAAGTGGCGGTGCCGTTTTGCGGCAGGCACGTGCCCTCGCCGCAGTCGACGCCGTCGCACCCCCGCATGCCGGCGCCGCCGATGAAGTCGTAGTCGGAGGGCACACAGCTCACCGTCGGCTGGCCGTTCGGCGCCACCGACGCGCGCGCGGTCCGGGAGCTGAAGCAGCGGCAGCCGTCGCCCTGGTCCGTCGAGGCGCAAGAGTCGACGTCGCCGCAGTAGAGCAGGCCGCAAGGAGGGGCGACCGGGCCGCCGCCGCAAGCGTCGATGGTCTGGTCCGAGAGATCGAGCGTGCCGTCGACGTCGCCGCCATCGCTCTCGGTGAACACCGGGTCGACGATCATCTCGTGGCCGCTCATGCGCGTGTACATCCGGGTCAGGTAGGGGCGGTCGGTCAGCAAGCGCTCGACCTCGGCGCGACCAGCGTCTTCCTCCGGCGTGCCGAGGAACACATTGCCGACCAGCCCCCGCACCGTGGCGCTCGGCTGCGCACGCTCGGTGACGAAGCCGAAGCCCCCGAGCTCGTCGATGCGCTTGGAGACGAGCGGGAAGTAGTTGGTCTGGCCGAAGCCGTCCGTGCGCAGATCCTCGGCCGGGATCAAGAGCTCCGAGTAGTTGGCCGGGCGGTAGCGCTGCGCGCCCGCGATGAAGACCAAGATGCCCATCTCGGGCAGCGCCGCCACCTGGGTGAGCCGCAGCGGGATCACCGGCCCCGGTGCTGGGCAGTGGAAGCGTACCGGCACGATGTCCTTCACCGTGGCGTCCGGCTGCAGCCGCACCGCGAGGTAGCGCTGCGACTCGGCGGTGTACTCCTCGAAGACCGGCCGCATCGCCTCGGTGACCAGGTAGCCGTTGTCGTTCAGGTAGCTCATCACCACGTTGGTGTCGGTGCCTTCGACCACGATGATGTCGCTGTAGGGGCCGACATTCGGGTACTCGGTGACGGTGACGTCGCCTTCGCCCTCGCCCTCGCCGACCGCGGGAGAAAACGCCAGGCCGCAGCCGAATCCGAAGGGGGAGCTCGGGCAGTTCGAGAAATCGCCCTGCGGCGGCAGGATGGACGGCCGGGTAGCTGCGTCGAGCAGCTGGAAGACCGCGGCGTTGCCGACGTCGACGAAGTCGGGCGCCTCGCTCACCGGGATGATCCAGGAGAACGCGCTCGGGTCGCCGTTGTAGCGGACCTCGACCGTGGCGGTGACGGATTGGTCCTCGTTGACCTCGAAGAGCACCCGCTCGGCCTGCTGATCGACCGGCGTCGGCGAGGCCGAGTCGCAGAACAGCCCACCACAAGCGTCCGCGCGGTCGGCGGCGAAGAGCGCGGCCGCGCACGCGAGCGGGAGCGCCAGAGTAAGAGAGCGTCTAGACATGAGACCCCCCGGGCCGCGGCCATGGGACGCGGCCGCCGCTCATTTTGCCCTACCTTGACCTGCCGTGCAGATCCTCGCGCCGGCTCGCGCGTTTCACCTCCAACCCGAGGTCCATGATGTCGCACCCACGACCCAAGCTCTCCCTCCTCGCGCCCGCCGGCGCGCTCTTGCTCGCCACCAGCCTGGTTCCTGCGGCGCCCGCCAACGCCGCCAAGGAGTGCGCCGAGCCGGTGAAGACCGCGAGCGGCACCTTGGCCGGCGATCCCGCCGCGCGCGCCGGCGCCCAGCGCGGCCTCGACTGGCTCGCCGGCGCCACCGTCGCCTGGCAGGACTCACAGAAGTGCTACGGCTGCCACGTGCAGGCGGTGACGCTCGAGGCGCTGACGGTGGGCCGCGCCAACCAGTACCGAGTCGACGAAGGCAAGATGAACGCCATCGTCAAGGGCATGCTCGAGCTGCCCGGCGGCGCGCAGCGCAAGAACGGCTTCTCGTACCATGACGAGCAGCTCTTCGAGCCGAGCAAAGCCTTCGGCGGCTCGGCGTTCGCGCACTACGACGAGCGCGTTGGCCCGCGCCTGCGCCCGGAGCTGGTCAAGACCGCCGAGGAGCTGGCGGCGATGCAGCAAGCGAGCGGCTCCATGCCCGGCAGCTACGCCAACGAGCCGGTCGCGACCGGCGCGGTGCAGGCGACCACGCAGGCGCTCGTCACCTGGCGCCAGGCCTACGCGCGCACCGCGGACGCGCGCTGGCTCGTGCCTATCCGGAAGGCCGAACAGTGGCTCACCCTGCAGGCCAAGCGCATGAGCGACGAGGGCGGGCGCTTGCAGGACGTCGACCACGCCGTCATCGGCCTGGTCGCCGCGGGTGCCGGCTCGGGAGACAAGCTGATCGGCGCGCTCGCGCGCGTGGTCGAGAAGCAGCAGAACAAGGACGGCGGCTTCGCGCTCGACGGCGGCGGCGCCTCCTCCCCCTTCGCCACCGGGCAGGCCGTGTATGCGCTGCGCCTGGCTGGCCGGAGCGACGGCGATCCGTCGGTCAAGCGCGGCACCGCGTGGCTCATCTCGCACCAGCAGCAGGACGGGAGCTGGGGCGGCGGCGGCTTCGGCAAGGCCGAGGCGATGTGGGCCGTGCTCGGCCTCGTCTCGCTCGACCGCGTCTCCATCGACGTCAAGGGCCTGGTCGACGGCCAGCGCCTGGACGGCACCATCAAGCTCGCCGCCACTGCGGCCGACAACGGCGGCCAGGGCGTGACCAAGATGGAGCTGGTGGTCGACGACGTCAAGGTGACCGAGGCCTGCGGCGCCAAGCTCGAGGCGCCCATCGACGCCGCCAAGCTCGCCACCGGCACCCACACCATCGACGTCGCGGCGACCGCGCCGGGCGGCAAGGTGACGAGGCGCCGCTTGGTGGTCTACGCCGGCGACACCTTCGTCAACGAGCTCGGCACCCGCTTCGAGGACGGCAAGACCATGCTCGGCTTCCGCAACATGGCGCCCGACACCATGAAGGGGAAGATCCGCGTGCGCGTGCTCGAGGACAAGACCGGCAAGGAGGTCGAGAAGGCCGAGCTGTCCGCCGCCGAGGGCCCGATGGCGTGGTCCTTCGCCGGCAAGCAGGGCGGCCGCTTCCGCGCCGAGGTGAGCTTGGTCGACGCGACCGGCAAGGTGCGCGACACCGAAGAGGTGCTGTTCACGCACGACACCTGGGAGGCGCAGCGCGCCAGCACCGGCGACGTCGCGGGCGCGGTCAGCTTCGACGGCGACGACATGGCCAACACCGAGGTCGAACTGGTCGACGGCGAAGGGCGCGTGATGCAGCGGAGCGTGACCACGCGCTCGGGGCAGTACCGCTTCCAGAACGTCGATGCCGGCAAGTACAAGGTGCGCGTCAAGAAGAAGGGCTTCAAGGATTGGGAGGCCGACGTGAAGGCCGACAAGGCGGCAGAGGCGGCTGCGCCCGCGGCGGCGATGCAGGCCCAGTGACGCGGGAGGGCAGGTCGGTGCGTTAGCGGCAGCCGAGCGGGCGCAGGTCGAGCGAAGCGGTGTGCGCCTGCTCTCGTCGGTCGACTTGCTCGGTGATGCTCACGTCGTGCGATCCGGGCGTCGCTGGGGACACGGCGAGCTCGATGGCGCCGGTCACCGGATAGACCTCGCCTTCGACCCGTGCGCAGCCGAGAAGCAGCCCGACGTCGAGCCCGGTCAGAGAGATCGAGCACTGTTCGGCGCGACGGCCGAGATCGTGAAGCACCGTGGTTCGACTCTCCACCGCACACACGCGGCCACCGACGCCACCTATCCTCGCGTCGTAGGGCATCTCCCCGACCAGCACCTGCGGGAGGTCCACGACGAAGACCCCGGCGTCGTCGCGGGCGACGCTGACGTTCGCGTCGAAGAGCACGACCGAGGCAATGCCCTCCCCGCCGACGAAGTCGCTGATGAGCCACGCGACCGGCCAGAACTGCGGCGTCAGCCCAACAAAGCCGTTCAAAGCAAAGCCGTCGCTGGTCGCGGCCAAGAGGACGGTGACCGCGTTGCCGTCGCTTGAAAAAACGACGCTCACGTCGCCGGTGACCACCGAGCCGGTCGCCAGCGTACACGCCTCCGGCCAGACCGCATGCACGGCACCCGCGTAGTCGCGCACGATGAGGGCGTCGCAGGCTGCCGAAGCGAGCGCCGCCCGATCGGCGACCCGATCGAACCCACCCTCGCTGACCGCGTCGGACAGCTCGCTGTCGCTGCCGATGAAGGCGCCGACCAAGCCGGCAAGCGCCACGATCCGCTCGGCGGATTCCTGCGCAACCTCAACGCTCTCCATGGCGAGGGCGTCGGTGTCGAGCGGCAGGATCGCGGGAGGCGGCGGCACCCGCGGTGCGCAGCCCAGGCTCGCAACACAGACGACGGGGACGAGCGCGGCGTTGCGCATCACCCCAAGGGTACCACCCGCCGCACACCACGCCCGGTGCCAAGCGCTTTGCGCGCCGCAGCCTGCCCAACCGCGAGCAGCGACCGGGCAGGCGGGTGTCGACTCGAAAGGCGGTGTGTCAGCGGCAGCAAGCCGTCGCAGTGGCCACGTGCGCCCAGCATCTCGGTACGTACCTGAAGGCCGCGTCACACCGCCGTCGAGGCGATGCCCGCCTGACCGGGCGCCCGTCCTGCGACGTCGCCACCCGGGCCAGCGCTCACGCGCCGGTCAAGAACGCCTTGACCGCGCCGTAGTCCTCGTCATGCACGGCGCCCACGCGCAGGCAGCGCAGGTTGCCGTTGCCGTCGACGAGCGCGTGGATCGGGATGGCGGAGGCGGCATCGGCGCCGATGCCCTGGAGGAAGGGCGTCAGGTCCTCTTGCGCGCGCAGCCAACGCGCCCGCCCCGGCAGCTTGGTCTTGCCGAGCCAGCCGGTGAGCGCGGCCTCCTCGTCGTCGATGCTCCAGAGCTCGAAGTCGATGTTGACGCCGTCGGCCGTGAGCGAGTCGCGCCAGCGCGCGAGCAGGCCCATTTCCTCGACGCAGGGGAGGCACCAGGTGGCCCAGAGGTTGACCCAGCGCCACGCGCCCGCCTTGGCGGCAGCGCCCGCAGCGACGCCCGGGATGGGGCGCTCGGCCGGCGCGGTGTAGCGCTTGCCGCCCTCGCCGGTCGGCCACTGCTTCTCGCAGAAGGTGGAGGCGGCCTTGGTGGCGCCCTCGCGCTTGACCGAGGCGAAGCGCGACGGCGCCTCACCCTCCGATTTCTTCTCTTCGCAGCCGGCCGAGAGCAGCAGGGCGGTCAGCCCGAGCAGGGCGGCGGTGGTGCTACGCATGGTCGCTCCCGGCTCAAATTGCGCAGTCGATCCAGGCGACGAACGCGCTGCGATTGATGTCCTTGTCGGTGCACTCGACACCGTCGCGGCTGCGGCTCCAGTTGCAGAAGTCCTGGCCGAGCTGCGCGTACTCCTCACCGAGCCAGAGCAGGCCGACCTTCTTCAGGTCGTCGTCACCGGTGAACTTGCTCTGCAGGTGGTTGTAGACCGCCTGCGCGCGCTGCTGGGAGAGATCGGTGTTGTAGGCGGCGTCGCCGTCGGTCGAGGCGCGCGCCACCACGAAGTAGAAGGAGGCGCCGCGCTTCTCGGCCCAGCTCTCCTCCACCTCCTTCATGCCGCCGTCGTCGAGCACCACGTTGTCCTTGTCGTACTGGATGATGTGCGCGCGGTTCTGCAACGGTTTGAAAAGCGCGTTGAAGTCGTCGCCGGTGAGCGAGGCCACGCTCTTGGCGTCGGTAGGCTTGCAGCCGCGCGCGCCGCTCTCGAGCAGGCCACAGGCGCCGGCAACGCGGCGCACCACCTGCTTGAGGCCGATGGTGCAGTAGGCATCCTCGGCGGCCGACGCGATCGGCACCTCGGAGGCGGCGTCGCTGGCCTCGGTCATGCGCGCGGCGGCCGAGCGCTCGCTCATGACGACGAAGACGAGTGGAACCGCCAGGCAGGCAACGAACAGCCCGAGTCCCTTGATGTCTTGCATGGCCTACCTCCGCTTCCCGCCCGAGGAGGCGCCGCCACCCTCGAGCATCTTGGCGATGGTGTACTCGAGCCCGAGGTCGGTGTCCTCGTCGCACACGCGCTTGTCGCCGATGAACAACTGCGGCGTCAGCACCGGCAGCGCGTTCGACACCGCCCACTTGAGGCTCTTGTTCACCTGGTTCTTGATCTTGGCCGAGCCGAGGCAGCCCTTCACCTTGGGGAACTTGTCCTCGAGGAGCGCGCGCAGCTTGGGATCGTTCTGCTGGCCGCTGTCGCGGTCCTTCTTGGCGAGCGCGCGCAGGTTCTCCTGGTTGGCGAAGGCGTAGTCGAGGATCGCCTCGGCGCCCTCCCGATCGCACAGCATCGCCTCCGACACGGCGCACGCGCCCGGGTGGAGCGAGTCCTTGACCATCCAGTTGCAGGCCGAGTCGAGCGGGAACAGCACCGACTGCAACGCGAGCTTCTTGTAGAAGCCGCTCGCGCGCATGCGGTCGTCGAAGCCCTTGCAGGCGGGGCACAGCGGGTCGACCACCGCCACCGCCGACGTGCCCTTGCCGTTGCCCATGGGGATGAAGATGCCGCTACCGTCGTCCTTCTTGACCAACGTGCCGCAGCCCTGCGTGCTCTTGGGCGAGGTGGGGGCAAAGAGCGCGTAGAAGATGGCCAAGACCGCGACGTAGAGCACGCCTTCGCCGAACTGCCGCCCGAACTGGCCCATCGGCAACTGGCTCGAGGGCGCGGGTGCTGCGTTCACATGCGCGAGCACCGCGCCGACCAGCACGGCGCCGGAAGAGACATAGACGCCGACGCACAGCTTGCAGACCGCGCCGATCTCGACGATCGCGATGTAGGCGTAGATGACGGTCATGAGCGCGGGCAACAGCGCAGCAGCCACCAGGTAGAGCGAGTCGTGCTTGGTGATGGGCTTGTTGGCGAGCAACAGGCGCCCGGCGTGCATCACCAGGTAGGCGTAGACCGCCACCGCCAGCAGCGCGATCGGCATCCCGCCCCACAGGCTGTCCCGAAACATCGAGGAGTAGGGCGACATCATCACGGTGCGGCAGCCGCTCTCGCCGATCTCAGCGGCCGCGCCCGGGATGAACGAACAGTGGATGGAGTGCACCTGCCGGTCGAGGTGGCTGATGAAGTCCGAGGTGGAGATGGCCGAGAACAGCGCGCCAAACAGCGCGCCCGCAAGCACGATGAACAGCGGCATGCGCCCGGAGCCTCCGGACGGGGGCGGCGCCGAGTACGAGTAGTCCTGCCCGCCGGACGGGCGATTGTCGTCAAACGAGAGCGGCGTGGTCATCCGCACCTCCAGTGGGGCACATCTTGGCGAAAAGCTACGAAAAAGCCTACTGGCGCGCCGCCCGATTCCCGCGTTTGGCGCGCGCCGATCGAGACCTTTACTCCGCCAACAGTAGGAGCGCGGTCAGCTTGCGGCTCGCGCCCACCGCGTCGCCCGCCGCGACCCGCTCGTTGGCCTCGGCGAGGAGCGCCTTGGCCTTGCCCTGCGCGCTGCCGGGCAGGGCGGGCAAGAGGCCCGAGGCGCGCGCGTACTTCCGCTGGACGAAGGCGAGGTCGACCCTGGTCATGGCCGCCTCGGCCCCAAGAGATTGCGCGGTCGCGAGCGCGTCGTCGGTGCGGCCGGCGCGCAGCTGCGCCTCGGCGCGCGCGAGCAGCTCGCGCCCGCGCGGCAGGTCGCCAACATGAAGGCCCCGCTCATCGCGCTCCCTGGCGAGCGCGGTGAGCAGCGCCTCGACCACGCCCTTGTCAGTCTTGATCGCGGCGGGCGCGGCTTCGGGCGCCGGCGCACCGCCGAGCAGCGCGGCCAGCCGCGTCTCCTGTGCCTGCAACAGCGCCTCGACGTCCGCGCGCGTCAAGCCGGCGGCGCCGGCTGCGCGCGATCC
Organism: Deltaproteobacteria bacterium; assembly: GCA_016177705.1. Lineage (GTDB taxonomy): Bacteria > Myxococcota > UBA727 > UBA727 > VGSZ01 > JACOUT01. Next base: position 125,375 of record JACOUT010000018.1, on the reverse strand, counting down.
CGCCGGCAGCCCGGCCTCGCGCGCTGCGAGCGCTCGCTCCTTGCCTTCGAGCTTCTTCGCCTCCTCGGCGGTGACCGCGCCGGCGGCCACCAGCTTCTCGCGCAGCACGGTCAGGTCCTCGCGCGTGCGCACCAGCTCATCGCGCGCCTCGTCGACTGCGCGCTGCATCTCAGCGAGCTTGTCCTGGTCGGCTTGCGCGCGCGCGCGGTTCGCGTCGACGACGACGGTGAGCGTCTCGGGCGTGTCGTCCACGCAGCCGAGCAGCACCAGAGGAAACGACAGCAGAGCGGCGCGCATGCCCGTGCGTCTATCACGCAACGCGGCATGACGGAGCGCGGGTGTCGGTTGGCGCGCCGGCGCGATCGTGCTTTGGTCCGCGCCATGAACCCGCAGACCAACCCCCCGGAGCCCACGACCATCCCGGAAGGCGAGGCGATCATCACGGAGGAGGACGCGGTGCTGCTGCCGCTCACGGTGTCGTCCATGAGCGGCGAGGACGACCAGAGCCCGTGGGCAGAGCTGCCCTTCCGCGTGCCGCCCTCCGATCATGGCGATCCCACGCGCAAGGTGCCGACGCCCTCGGCGTGATCTGGCAAGGGGCTTGCGCCGGTCCAGCCAGTGGGAAACGGCCGCGCGGGGCGGTAGAACCAAGCCGTGGCGGTGCGTTCGTTCCTCATCGCGGTCGCGGTGGCCTTCGGCAGCCAGGCGACCGGCGTCAGCGAGGCGGTCGCGTGCTCGGCACCGTGTGACCAGGACGACGACGAGGGCCGCTGCCCGCCGACGTGCACGTCCTGCTCGTGCGCGCCGCGCCTGATCGAGCCGACCGCGCGCACGATCACCGTCGTGCCGCCTGACGAGACCGCCACGGCCACGAGCGGCCCGATCGAGGTCGCGCGCGGCGTGCCCGCTGACGGCTTCGCCCGCGCCATCGCGCACGTGCCGATCGCGGCGTGAGCCCCGCGCTCATTCGCACCATTCCCTTCTCGAGGTTTTCACCATGCATCGCCCCTTCGCGGCGGTGCTCGTGCTCGTTGCCGGTGCCGCCCAGGCCACCGACGGCGAAGCGAGCGCGCCCGCCGCTCCCTCGCTCGTGCTCACCTTGCACGACGCGCTCCGCCTCGCCGCGGAGCGCGCCCCGATCGCGGTGCTCGCGCGTCAGCGCGTCGCGGTGGCGCGCGGCCGCTTGCTCGCCGCGCAACCGTGGCTCGCCGACAACCCGACCCTCGCGGCGGGCGCTGCGGCGCGTGCCGCCCGCGCCGGCGTCAGCGCGGACCTCGACGTCTCGCTCGCGCAGGCCCTCGAAATCGGCGGCCAGCAAGCAGCGCGCCGCGACGCCGGCGTCGCCGGCATCTCGGAGGCGACCGCGCTGTCCGACGACGCGGTGCGGCTCGCGATGGCGCACGCCGGCGAGGCGTTCATCGACGCCGTGGTGGCCGCGAGGAGCTTGGAGCTCGCGAAGCAGACGCTCGACCGAACGGAGCAGCTCGCGCGCGTCACCGCGAGGCGCCAGGCCGCGGGCGAGATCTCCGGCGTCGACGCGCGCCTGGCCGATGCACAGCTCGCGCGCGCCCGCGCCGGCATCGCAGCGGCCGGCGCGAGTTGCTCCGTCACACTCGGCGCGCTGCGCGTCGCGCTCGGCGCATCGTCCGACACCGCGATCACGCTCGCGCCGGACTGGCAGACGGTGCTCACCACCGGCGAGACCACCGAGCGCGCGGACGTTCGCGTCGCCAAGGCGGCGCGCGACCGCGTCGATGCCGAGCTGCGGCTGGCGGACGCCGCTGCTTGGCCCTCGCTCGAGGCGAGCACGGGCTATGCGCTGGACGGCGGCGACCACCTGCTCGGCGCCGCGGTCGCGGTGCAGCTGCCGCTGTTCGCGCGCGGCCAGGGCGCCGCCGCCGCCGCTCGCGCTGAGCGTGCCGCCCTCGACCTCGAGATCGAGGCGCTGAGGTCCTCGGCGAGCACCGAGGTCGCCTCGGCTCGCGCCGCCCTCGAGCAGCGGCGGCTCGCGCGCACGGCCATCGCCGACGCCGTCGACGCCGCGCGCGAGGGCGCGCGCCTCGCACGCCGCGCGTACGAAGCCGGCGAGACCTCGCTCGCGGACCTGCTGGTCATCGAGCGCGAGGCGCTGGCCATCGAGGAGGAGCAGATCACCGTGCAGGCGGACGAGGCGCGCCAGGCGCTCGCCGCGTTCATCGCCGAGGGAGCGTCACCATGAGCAGCACATCACGCCGGTCACACGTGCTGTTGGTCGCCGCCGTGGTCGCGTGCTCGGTCGCGTGTCGCCGTAGCCACGACGACCACGGAGACAACGACCAGCATGACCAGCATGACCAGCATGACCACCCACGACAGCAGGAGGCCGCCGGCGCCGGGGCGGCCGAGGCCGGAGAGCACGGCCACGGCGCCGCGGCCGGCGACGAGCCCGACGTCGTCCGCGTGGCCCCGGACATGCTGCGCGACCTGCGCGTAACTACCGCCAAGGCGGAGCGCCGCGCCGCGGGCGAGGGGGTGACGCTGCTCGGCGAGCTGCGCGTGAACGACGACGCCTATGCCGAGGTGGCGGCGGCCATCCCTGCGCGCATCCGGTCGGTGTCTGCCGGCCTCGGCGACAAGGTGCGCGCCGGGCAAGCGCTTGCCGACGTCGAGAGCGCCGAGGTCGGCCGCGTGCGCGCGGAGCTGCTGCACGCGCGCGCACGCGTCGACCTCACCAGCAGCGTGCTCGAGCGCAAGCGGCCGCTCGCGGCCGACAACGTGGTGCCGGCCCGCGAGATCCAGGAGACCGAAGCCGAGCTGCGCGCGGCCGAGGCCGCGCTGCAGGCCGCGCGCGCGGCGCTCTTGTCCTTCGGCGTCTCGCCAGCCGAGGTCGACAAGACCGCGGACGCGGGTGGGGCCATCACGCTGCGCGCGCCCATCGACGGCACCGTGATCGAGCGGCGGGCCGTTCGCGGCGCGCGCGTCGACGCCGAGCACACGCTCTTTCGCATCGCCGACGAGCGCAGCTTGTGGCTCGTGGTGCACGCGTTCGAACGGGACGCGGTCCGCGTCGCGCAGGGCAGCGAGGCGCGCATCTCCTTCCCGGCGCTGCCCGGCGAGGCGTTCAGCGGCGTCGTGACCAACATCGGCCGGGAGGTGGAGCCGTCCTCGCGCACCATCCCGGTGCGCATCGACGTGAAGAACCAGGCGGGCGCACTCCGGCCCGGCATGTCGGCGAGCGCGTGGGTGCCGCTCGGCGACGCGGCGGGGACGGCGGTGGTGGCGATCCCGTTGCGGGCCTTGCAGCGGATCGAGCGCGACTGGGTTGTCTTCGTCCCGCTTGGGGGGGCGAACGCCGGCACTTTCGCGGTCAAGCGACTCGGGCGCGGGCGCGACCTCGGCAACGAGGTCGAGATCGTGAGCGGACTCGAGCCTGGCGACGAGGTCGTGGTCGAGGGCGCCTTCCTGTTGAAGGCCGAGGTCGAGAAGGCGGCAGGCGGCGGCGAGGAGCACCCGCACTGACATGATCAAGCACTTCATCGACGCCTGCTTCCGCCGGCCCTTCCTGGTGGTCCTGTGCACCGCGCTCGGCGTGGCCGCGGGGGCCGACGCGTTCATGGACCTGCGGCGCGACGTGTTCCCCGACCTCTCGGCGCCGGTGTTCAACGTCATCACGCAGAACCCGGCCATGAGCGCCGAGGAGCTCGAGATCGCCATCGCCATCCCCGTCGAGACGGCGCTGGCGGGGCTCCCCGACGTCCGTCGGGTCCGGTCGACCAGCCAGCTCGGCGTGGCGCAGGTGACGGTCGAGTTCGAGCCCGACGCCGACTATTTCCGCGCGCGCCAGTTGGTGGCGGAGCGCCTGGCCGAGGTGGGCCGCGCGCTGCCGCCCGGCACCGAGCCGCCGCTCTTGTCGAGCCTCACCGGCCGGCTCAACGAGATCTTCGAGATCACGCTCGAGGCGGACGCCGGGACGACCGACCTGATGACGCTGCGGGACCTCGCCGAGCACGAGGTGAAGAACCGGCTGATGGCGGTGCCCGGCGTCGCCGCCGTCGAGCGGCTCGGCGGCTACCTGCGGCAGGTGCAGGTGCTGGTCGACCCGGATCGCATGAGCGCGCGGCAGATCGCCTTGTCCGAGGTGCTGCACGCGCTCGAGGGCAGCAACCAGAACGCGTCGGGCGGCTTCTTCGTGCAGGGGCCGATGGAGCTGTCGGTGCGCGCCGTCGGACGCGCCGAGACGGCCGAGGACATCGGCGGCGTGGTGGTGGCGTTGCGCGCGGGTACGCCGATCCTGCTGCGCGACATCGCCGACGTGCGCGAGGGCCCGGCGATCCGCCGCGGCCTGGCCCACCGGCTCGCGGGCGAGATCGTCTCGTGCCGCATCAGCAAGCAGTTCGGCGCCGACACCGTGCAGGTCGCCGCCGACGTGCGCGAGGCGCTCGCCGGCATCGAGCGGAGCCTGCCGAAGGGTGTGCGCCTGCGTGTGGTCTACGATCAGTCGACGCTCGTCGACGAGTCGCTGAGCGGCGTCGGCCGCGCCATCGGCATCGGCGCCATCTTCGTCGTCCTCGTCATCGTGCTGTTGCTCGGCGACCTGCGGGCGGCCGTGCTGGTGACGCTGTCGATGCCGCTGTCGTTGGCGTTGGCGGCGCTGCTGTTGCGGCGCGTCGGCGTGGGTCTCAACACCATGACGCTCGGCGGTCTGGCGATCGCGGTCGGCATTTTGGTCGACGCCTCGATCATCATGACCGAGAACATCGTCCACCGGCTCGCGGGACGGGGCGGACCGGAGCGGCGGGCGGTCGCCGCCGCCGCCGCGGTCGAGGTCGCGCGACCCATCCTGTTCGCGACGCTGATCGTGATCGCGGTGTTCCTGCCGCTGTTCGCCATGACGGGCATCGAGGGCCGCATGTACTCGCCGCTGGCGCTCGCGGTGACGTCGTCGATCGCCGCGGCGCTCGTGCTGGCGCTGAGCCTGACGCCGGTCGCCGCCGGCTTGCTGCTGCGGCCGCACGCGAGCCGAGAAGCGGCCATCACGAGGCGCGCGAAGGCGGCGTACGCGCGCGTGCTCGATCGAGCGCTGGCGCGCCCACGGCTGACCGCGGCGCTCGCGGCGGCGGTCACCGTGCCGGTGCTCGCGCTCGCGCCCCTGCTCGGCACCGACTTCATGCCGCAGCTCGACGAGGGCGCGCTCCTGATCCAGACCAACCTGCCGGCCGAGGCCTCGCTCGACGAGGTGGACCGCCTGAACCACCGCGCGGAGGACGTGCTGCGCACCTTCCCCGAGGTGGAGGACGTGGTCCGCCGCACCGGCCGCGCCGAGCGCACCGAGGATCCGATGCCGCACACGCTGTCGGACGTGCTCGTGCTGCTCAACCCGGACCGGGAGCGGACCGGTGAGGAGCTGGAGCACGCCATGCGCGAGCGGCTCGAGCGCGTCCCGGGCGTGTCGGCGCTGTTCACCACGCCGCTCGGCATGCGCATCGACGAGGGCCTCGGCGGCACCCCCGCCGACCTTGCCGTACGCATCTACGGGCCGGACCTCGAGACGCTGGCCGAGCTCGCCGACGGGGCGCGCGACGCGCTCGCTCGGGTCGAGGGCCTGACCGATCTGCGCGCGGAGCGCGTCAGCGGCCTGCCGCAGGTGCGCATCGCGGTCGACCGCGCGGCGCTGGCGCGCGCGGGCCTGACGCCCGGCGACGTCATCGGCACCGTGCGCGTCGCGCTGGTCGGCGAGGAAGGCGCGCAGCTGTGGAAGGGAGAGCGACGCTACGACGTGGTGGTTCGCCTGGAGGACGACCACACCGGCGACGTCAACGCGCTACGTGGCCTGTTGATCGACGCGCACGACGGCACGCGCATCCCGCTCGGGCAGCTCGCGTCCATCGACGTGGTCGACGCGCCCGGCGCCATACGCCGCGAGGCGGGCTCGCGTCGCATCGCGGTCGAGGCAGCGGTGGAGGGGCGCGACCTCGGCTCGGCCGCCGCCGAGGCGCGCGCGGCGCTATCGACGCTCGAGCTCCCCGCGGGGTACTTCCTCGAGGTCGGCGGCAGGATCGAGCACCAAGCGCGCGCACAACGCGCGCTCTTGTTCGCCGCGCTGTTGGCGGTCGTGCTGGTGATCGTGTTGTTGGTGCTCGCGCTCGACTCGGTGCGCGACGCCGCCCTCATCCTGCTCTCGGTGCCGACCGCGGTGGTCGGCGGCGTCATCGGCGTCGCGCTCTCCGGCGAGAGCTGGAACGTCTCGTCGCTGGTCGGCTTGATCGGCCTGTTCGGCATCGCGGTGCAAAACGGCCTCGTGCTGATGACGCAGGTGAAGGCGCTGCGCGCCGAGGGCCGGCCGTTCACCGATGCGCTGCGCGAGGCGAGCGTCGCGCGGGTCCGACCGAAGCTGATGACCGCGGGGACGGCCATCCTCGGCTTGCTGCCGCTGCTCGTGCTGCGCCTGCCCGGCACCGAGCTCGAGCGCCCGCTTGCGGTGGTGATGATCGGCGGCCTGGTGTCGTCGACGCTGTTCACGCTGCTCGTGCTGCCGGCCCTCTACGCCGTCGTCGAGCGCGCCGCAGCGCAGCGAGAACCGCGGGCTACGCCCGCGGGCTCGAGCGGTACGCCGCTTCGACCCGAGGCCGAAGGGCCGGGACCGTCGGCGCCACGGACCACCACCTGACGGAAATCGTCGACGCGACACGTTCGCCTGGGCCGGCGCCTCAGTGAGTCAAACCGACGCGCGACCATTGCGAGTCAAAAAAGTACTGGAGCGGGAGACGGGGCTCGAACCGCCCACGTTGACGTCGCGGCCCGGCACCCTGGTCAGTTGGGCCAGGATTTCGTGGCAGTAGCGCACGGGTCAGGGATCGTTGGAGCGGGAGACGGGGCTCGAACCCGCGACCTCAAGCTTGGGAATGCCGCCTGGGTGGTGAGCTGTGATGCCGGTGTCGAGGAGAAACAACCCGTTGCGCGTCTCGACACCACGGACCGCGACCGGCAATCGCGGCAGATCACGGCAGGGAGTGGGACGCGCGGGTGGGACTGATGGTCAGTCCCACCCGCGCGGCTCGCGCTTGTCGAGACACGTCCGCCTGGGCCGAAGAACCGGAGCAGGTCAGGTTGGTGACTGGACGGCGGGCCGAGATAGCTTCTCGCGCCATGAGCCCCGGACCACCCAAAGTTGCCAGCGCAACGGATCCCGTCCCCGGTTCGACCGCGCCCGAGGCCTGGGCGTCACTCGTGCGCCTGGCCAGCCTGGCGGGCCGCCCTCTCGAGCGGTTCCTGCACGTCGAGGCCGCCAGCGGCGTGTTGCTCCTCCTCGCCGCCGCGCTGGCACTCCTGGCCGCCAATTCACCCTGGGCCGAAGGTTGGGGTGGTTTTTGGCGCACGCCACTCGGCATACGCGTCGGCCCCTTTGCGTTCGAGCGTACCCTCGAGTGGGTGGTCAACGACGGCCTGATGGCCATCTTCTTCTTTGTGGTCGGCCTCGAGATTCGGCGCGAGATCCACCGAGGCGAACTCTCCGAATGGCGGCGCGCAGCCCTGCCCGCGGCGGCCGCGCTAGGCGGTGTCACCGCACCCGCGCTCCTGTACCTCCTCGTCGCCGGCGCCTCCGAGACGCGGGTGGGCTGGGGCGTGCCGATGGCGACGGACATCGCCTTCGCGGTGGGCGTGCTTGGCCTGCTGGGCAAGCGGGTCCCCGCCGCGCTGCGCGTGCTTCTTCTTGCCCTCGCCATCATCGACGACCTCGTCGCCATCCTCGTCATCGCGCTCTTCTATTCCGGGGGGCTGTCCGCCGCCAGCTTGCTGTTCGCCGCCGTCGGCTTCCTCGGGGTCTTCGCCATGCAGCGCTTCGGCGTGCGCAGCAAGCTCGCCTACATCGTGCCCTCGGTGGTCGCCTGGGCTGGCATCTATGCCGGCGGCATCCACCCGACCATCGCGGGTGTCATCGTCGGCCTGATCACCCCTGTGCGCGCCTGGCTCGGGCCGAGCGGCTTCCTCGATGTCGCGCGCGAGCAGGTCGCACGCCTTGAGCAGCGCGGCGCGGCGCGCATCGACACGCGGGAGCTGACGGTCACGTTGCACCACATCGACCACGCCCGACGCGAGGCGATGGCGCCGTCAGAGGCGCTGATCCACGCGCTGCACCCTTGGGTGGCCTTCGTCATCATGCCGGTGTTCGCGCTCGCCAATGCTGGCGTCACTTTGTCGAGCGGCGCCATGGACGAGACCTCGTGGCGCGTGCTCTTCGCCGTCGGGCTCGGCCTGGTGGTCGGCAAGCCGGTCGGGGTGGTGCTCGCGAGCTGGCTCGCCATCAGGCTGCGCGTGGCGCTGCTGCCAATAGGCCTTACCGTGCGGCACCTGTGGGTTCTCGGCGTGGTCGCCGGGGTGGGGTTCACCATGGCCCTGTTCATCGCGCAGCTTGCCTTCGCCGATGCAAGGTTGCTGGCTGGGGCCAAGCTCGGCGTGCTGGCGGCGAGCGCCGTGGCAGGCGTGCTCGCGCTGCTGCTCGGGCGCTTCTTGCTGGCACCGGTCACGATGCCTGGCGCTGCGCAGACTGCAGACGAGGCCGAGCAGTCGACGGTGGCTTGACACCTCGACAGGCGCCGCGGTCTCGCCAACCGGGCACGTTGGCGGCGCGCCTGAACGCTTGGATTGTGATGGGGCCGGTCGGCTGATCTCTGCGGGTCGACGTGCTAGCAGCGGCGCAGGAGACACCCACATGCGATGCTCTTTCGCACCCTTCGCAGTGACTGCGCTGCTCGTCGCCGCGAGCGCGTGTCAGGACAGCGCATCTGCGGAACCGCCGGACCTGTCGAAGCCGCCGGCCGTGCAGAGCACCATGTGGTCGCTCGCCGTTCACACCAACGGCATCGCCACGCTGCTCGCGCAGCAGATGCGCTCGCCCGAGGAGCTGCTGCGCATCAAGCACGCCGTCGACGACGTGGCCAAGCTCGCGGCGGGCCTCGGCGTCGATCCGGCCGCCCAGCGGCACCCCCTCGTCAAGAAGGGGCTCGCCAGCTTCCAGGCGCGCGCCACCGCGGCCCAGGCAGGCCTGGCCAAAGACCCGCCCGACCTCGCGTCGGTGGACGCCATGGTGTCGTCCTGCCGCGAATGCCACGCGCGGGGCCTTCCGCCGAAGCCACAGTTCACGCTCTGACTGTTGCGATGCGGCCGATCGGCGGCACCAGCACCATCGGCAGGCCTGCTCGGCGCAGCACCTCCTGCGTGGTCGCGCCGAGCACGCCACCGTCCACCGAAGGCCTTCTGGTGGCTGCCATGCAAATGGCGTCGGCACCGAGCTGCGTGGCCGCCCGCACGATGGCCGCGCAGACGTCGGGATCCAGCACCACCTCGATCTCGGTCGCGATACCGCGTGTCGACGCCTGCATCGGCAGCAGCTCGCGAAGGCGACGAGCCGCGTCCGGCGCGGCGAGGCCGGAGGCCTGCGTGACGACGTGAAGTAGCTGCACGACGCCGCCAGCGGAGGCCACACCATAGGCGAACGGCACCGCGCGGTTCGCAGCGGGGGAGAGGTCGGTAGGCACCAACACGCGCCGGAGCGAGGGGACGTCGTCGAGCTCGGCCTCGGAGCGGACGCGCGGCACGCAGACGACGTTGCCGGTGGCCTGGTGGAGCACGCCGCGAGAGACCGATCCCTGCCAGAGCCGCGCAACGCCAGCGCGTTGATGGGTTCCAACTACAAGGAGGTCGGCGCGCCAGGCGGAGCCGGCCGCCGCCAGATGTTGCTCGACGCGGTTCGCGCCTGGGATCACCGAGAACAGCGTGGCGCCCACGCCGGGCAGCTCGCCCGGCAGCTCGCCTGCCCATGCGCGCAGCTCGCGCGTGAGTGCCAGGTAGTCGACGGGCACCGCGAAGGAGAGTCCACGGGCCGCGGGACCCTCGAACAAGGGAGCGACCTGTGCCGCATGCAGCTCGCAGCGACCGAGCTCCCGCAGCCCCGCAGCCCAGACGAGCGCCTCCTTGGCCAATCGTGAGACCTCCACGCCGACCATCACGCGCAACGGGCGTTTGCCCGCCGCCCATTCCTCGACGCTCGCGGCGTCGCGCACCACCAGCACCGGCACCGGCGAGGCCTGCACCACGCGCTCGGCGACGCTGCCGAGCAGCCATCGGAGTTGGCGCTTCGAGCCGAGCGCGGCGACGACGATGAGGCGCGCGTGGCACGCCAGCGCCTGCTCGACGAGCTTCTCGTCGGCGAACCCAGCGATCACCGCGTGCTCGACCTGAACGTCGAAGCGGCGGGCCACCGCGCCGGCCAGCTCCGCGAGAGCGCGGCGGCGCCCGTCGTAGAGCACGTTGTCGGCGCTGGCCTCGGTCAGCTCGGCGCCGAGCTCGTCGATGACGTGCACCAGCTTGAGCGGCTCGCGCGCGCGTGCAGCGATGGCGGCGGCCGCGTTGACGGCACGGGCCGCGTGCTCGGAGAGATCGGTACCGCACAGGATGGTCATGGCTTCGTCTCCTCGCTCTTCGGTTGAGCTTGTTGCCGCGCTCGGAGCACGACCTTGTGGACCTCGGATGCTGTGAACAGCGTCAGCGCCAGCGCCAGAGTGATGCCCCACTGCTCTAGGCTCACCGGCTCGAGGTGGAGCACCACGCGCAGCCCGGGTGTGTAGATGGCCGCGACGTGGAGCAGTTGCGCGGCGACGGTGCCGAAGAACAAGATGCGGTTCCTCACCGGGCTCAGTGCAAACAGCGACCCTGTCTCTGAGCGCGAGTTGCCCGCCTGGATATTCTCGAACAACACGAGAAGCAGGAGCACGCCGTTCTGCGCGGCCGCCTGCGTCCAGCCCTGCTCAAGCATCCAGCGGTAGGAGAAGAACGCGACCAGCGCCATCACCGACGCGGACACTACCGTTCGCTCGATCATCAAACGGTTGAAGATGGGCTCGCGCGGCGACCGCGGGGGGCGCTTGAGCTCACCGCCCTCGGCCGGCTCAAACGCCAGCGCCACGTCCTGGATACCGTTGGTGACGAGGTTGAGCCACAGGAGCTGCACCGGCCATAGCGGCGCGGGCAGGCCCGCAGCGGTCGTCAGGACGAACAGCAAGACCTCGGCCGCGCCGCTCGAGATCAAGAGGAAGATCACCTTGCGCACGTTGGCGTAGGCGACCCGCCCCTCCTCCACGCCCGCCACGATCGAGGCGAAGTTGTCGTCGGTGAGGATGAGCTCGGAGCTCTCTCGCGCCACGTCGGTGCCGCGCTCACCCATGGCGACGCCGATGTGCGCGGCGCGCAGCGCGGGCGCGTCGTTGGCGCCGTCGCCGGTGACCGCCACGAAGTGACCGAGGCGGATGAGCGCCTGCACGATCTGCAGCTTCTGGTTCGGCTCGACGCGCGCGAACACGCGCGCCTCGCGGACCAGCTCGTCGAGCGCGCCGTTGCCCTGGGCCGCCACCCTGGCGAGCTGCGCGCCAGTCACCACCTGCGCTTCGCTCTGGGCAAAGCCGAGCTCACGCGCGATGGCCAGGGCGGTGATGGGGTGATCGCCGGTGACCATCGCCACCTGGATGCCGGCGCCCTGACATGCTTGGACAGACGCCTTGGCCTCGGGTCGCAGCGGATCGATCATGCCGATGAAGCCGAGGAAGACCAGCCCTTCGAGGTCCGCGGGCCCAAAGCTGCTCGGGTCGCGATCCTGCAGCAGCAGGTCGCCCGACGCCACCGCTAGAACGCGAAAGCCGTCGGCCGCGAGCCCGTTCGCCTGTTGCTCGAGCGCGACGCGGTCGAGGGCCACGTCCCCGTCGGGAGTCGCCATGCGCGAGCACATGGCAAGCACCTTCTCGCCGGCTCCTTTGACGTGCGCGCGCCGTGTCTCGCCCGCGCGGTGCAAGGTGGCGGCGAAGCGGTGGTCCGGGTCGAACGGGATCTCGGCTATGCGCGGCGTCTCGGCCTCGAGCGTCACTTGGTTCAGTCCGGCCTTGGCGGCGAGCGCGAGTAGCGCGACGTCGACCGAGTCGCCGTGGTGCGTCCACGCGCCGTCGCGGTGACCGAGGAAGCCGTCGTTGCACAGCGCCGCTGCCGTCGCGAGCCGCGCGAGAAGTGCCCCCTCGGGCGAGTCGATAGTGCCCTCGGGCGCCGTGCCAGGGCCGGTGACCTCGCAGGCAGGCCGCGCCGGCAAGGCGAGCCGGCGCACGGCCAGCTCGTTCACGGTCAGGGTGCCGGTCTTGTCCGATGCAATGAAGGTGCACGAGCCGAGCGCCTCGACGGCGACCAGGCGGCGAGCGATCACCTTGCGTGCCCCGATGCGCCGCGCCCCGATCGCGAGGGCGACCGTCAGGGCGACGGGCAGCCCCTCGGGGATGGCCGCGACCGCCAGAGCGACCGACAGCATGAACACGTCGGCGGGCATGGCGCCGCGCCCAAGGGCGACCGCGCCGAGCACCACCACCGCGGCGCCAACCGCGAGCGCGATCTTCTTCGAGAAGCGGTCCATGCGTATGAGCAGCGGCGGCTTCGCCGTGTCGGCCACGGCGATCGACGTGGCGATGTGCCCGATCTGCGTGCGCAGCCCGGTGGCGACGACAAGGCCGCGACCGCGACCGCGCGTGATCAGCGTCCCCGCGAAGGCAATGTTGACTCGATCACCGACGGGGCCATCGCCTGCCACGCGCTGCCCGGCGCTCTTGCCGACGGCGAGCGACTCGCCGGTCAGAAGCGACTCGTCTGCCTCAAGCCCGCTGCTTGCGATCAGGCGTAGATCCGCAGGGACCTTGTTGCCGGCCTCGAGCAGCACGACGTCGCCGGGCACGAGCTCCTCGCTCGGCACCTCATGCTCCTCGCCGCCGCGCACGACGTAGGCCTTGGCGACAGCGAGCGCGCGCAAGGCATCGGCGCTCCTCTCCGCGCCGAACTCCTGCGCGGTCCCGATGATGGCATTGGCGGTCAGCACCACGAGGATGAAGCCCGCGTCCGTCCAATCGCGCATGGCCACCGAGACCGCGGTCGCCGCCAGCAGGACGTAGACGAGGGGACTGAGGAACTGACGAAGAAAGACCGCCAGCACCCCAGGCGGCTTGGTGCGCGGCAGCTCATTGCGACCGTAGCGCTCGAGACGCACGGCGATCTGGTGTGGCTCGAGACCCGCGGGTGAGGTGTCGAACGCCTCGGCGACTTGCGCCACGGTCAGCGCGTGTGCGTCCTCGAACCGTACACGATCACCGACCGGAACAGGGATCGGATGGGCCATTCTCGCCTCCAAGGGGGGCTGCGATGCACAGGATGGCGGCCCGACCATCCAGATCCTGCAGCGCGCGGCTGCACCCTTCTCGGCGACTCGCCGGCAGTCTGGCAGTAACGCGCGACCGCCACCAGAGGATTCCGGCTCAGCAACGATGGTGGCAGGGCCGAAACCTACGCACCCGTGCTCGCCAGGTGAACGGTCCGCGTGGGGAACGCGAACGAGCTGCCGGCCGTCTCCACGACCGTCATCATCTGCAGGAGTACCTCCGTGCGGATGACACAGAAACGATCGAAGTCGGTGGTCTTGAACCACGCCATCACCTCTACGTCGAGGCTCGATTCACCGAAGCCGACGAAGCGCGCGATGACGTTGTCGGGCCAGATGTCCGGGTGCGCCTTGAGCGCGGCGATGATGCCGTCGAGCACCTGGCGCATCTGCTCGCTGGTGGTCTCGTAGACGAGCCCCACCTTGAGGAAGAGCCGGATGCGGTCGCGCTCGGCGAAGGACTCGATGCGCTTTTCGGCGAGCTGGCCGTTCGGGATGGTGATGAGCGTGCGATCGAGGGTGCGGATACGGGTGGAGCGCAGCCCGATGCTCTCGACCGTGCCCACGAAGTCATCGATCGCCACGAAGTCTCCCTCGCGCAGAGGCTGATCGATGCCGACGGCGAACGCGCCGAACAGGTTCTCGAAGGTCTTCTGCGCGGCCAGCGCAACCGCCAGGCCGCCGATGCCGAGGCCAGCCAGGATGCTTGCGATCGGATAGCCGAGCGACGAGACGACGGCGATGGCGCCGATGCCGACGAGCAGCGCCTTGGCGATGCGCCCGGCAAGCGGCAGGAGCGCGCGCGAGCCTGGGCGGCTGGTGGCCCAGGTCTGAAGCAGGCGCGCCACCACGACGTCGACCGCGCGCAAGAGGCCCCAGAAGATCGCCACCAGCACGACGATCTCGAGCGGCGCGGCTACGAGGGACTCCGCGGCAGGCGGCAGCGCCAGCCAGGGCAGCAGCGGGCGTGAGGCCGCGACGGTCAGACCGAGCGTGAGCGGCGCGCCCAGCCGCTGCGCGAGCTGCTCGTCCCACACGGCCGAGGTCCGCCGCGTGATGCGCTTGAGCAGGGCCCGCACGACGCGGCTCGCGAGCCAGCCAATACCCCAGGCGAGCACCAGAAGCGGTGAGAGGAGCAGCCACTGATACCAGAGCGCCCCGCGCGGTCCGGCGCGCACGAGCACGTCGGGCAGGTGCTCGAGGAGTGCCCGGTGCGGCAGCGCCTCGTAGGCATCGTCGACGGCGCCGAGCGTGTCGCGCGAGAACAGCCAGCGGGCCTCTCCGCTCGTACTCGGCCGCCGCACCAGGCGGATGGGGACGGCGACACCACTGTCGAGGCGAATGACGCCGAGCTCGATAGACTCGCGCCCGTCGACCTCGGCGGGGAGGCGCTCCGGCTCGATGGAGATCATGCGGTCGAGCACGAGCCCGAGGCGGCGGGCGCGCTCGGCGGGCCTGGTGCCGTCCTGGGTCGGTTCGAGCTGCTCGGCGGCGCGCTCGAAGGCGCCCGCCCGCGCCTGGTGCAGGAAACGCTCGACCGCCGCACGCGGCGAAGCGGGATCGACGGTTGGGGGCGCTGTGACCGCCGCTGTGGCCGGCGCGGTCGCCGTCGGTTCTGAGGGCGTCGGTTGCGCGCGGGCCGCGCCAGCACCGATCACGAGCGCGGTCACGACGGCGGCGGTCGTCGATTGGGTGCGCATGCGAGCGCGCTACCAGAGGCACGCGCGAGCGACAATCCGCTCGCCTCCGTCGCGGTCGAGCCGTGCTATCCGGGTGACTGTGGAGGGGATGATGACGCGCGCACGCCTCGAGGCCGTCGAGAAGCACTACGGCAGCCTGGTGCGAACGCGGGCCCTCGCCCCTACCGACCTCGAGATCCGCGGCGGCGAGCTGGTGGTGCTGCTTGGGCCGAGCGGCTCCGGCAAGACCACGCTGCTCAATCTCCTCGGCGGGCTCGACCGCCCGAGCGCGGGGCGGGTCGTCGTGGGCGAGCGCGATCTCGCGGGCCTCTCGGACGACGAGCTGGGGCGCTACCGGCGCGAGCAGGTCGGCTTCGTCTTCCAGTTCTTCAACCTGTTGCCGAGCCTCACCGCGGCCGAGAACGTGCTGATGGCGGGCGAGCTCGTCGGCGCGACAGCGGCGGACGTCGCAGCCTGTCTGGGGGCGGTAGGTATCGGCGAGCTCGCCGACCGCTTCCCCGGTGAGCTGAGCGGCGGGCAGCAGCAGCGCGTAGGCATCGCGCGCGCGCTCGCCAAGAAGCCGGCGCTCCTCCTGGCCGACGAGCCCACCGGTGCGCTCGACCACGAAGCGGGCGCGCTGGTGTTCGGGCACTTGCGCGCGGCGGCCCACGAGACCGACCGCGCCGTGGTAGTGGTCACCCACGACGACGCGGCGCTCGCCTTCGCCGACCGGGTGGTGCGCCTGCGCGACGGCGCGGTGGTTGAAGATCGCCGTACGGACGCGAGCGCGTCGCCGTGACGGTGCTTGCGACCAAGCTCCGGCGCGAGCTGTTCGCGCAGCCCGGGCAGGCAGTCGCGCTGCTCCTCGTCACCGCGCTCGGCGTGCTGCTGTTCGTGGCCACGGCCGCGAGCTACGCCGACCTCGACGCGAGCTACGCGCACTCGCGCGCGCGCCTGGCGCTGGCCGATCTGCACGCCGACACCCAGCCGGTCGCCGCCGCCGACGTCGAGCGGGTGCGCGCACAGCCGGGTGTGACGGCCGCGCTGGCGCGGGTGCAGACCTCGGTCCCGGCACACCTGCCCCAGCCGGGCAAGCGCGCGCGGCCCATCGAGCTGCGCCTGGTGAGCCTGCCGGACCAGGGCGAGCCCGCGCTCGATCGATTGCTCGTCGTGGAAGGGCAGCTTCCGTCAGCGCCGGGCGAGATCGCGCTCGAGAAACACGTCGCCGCGCGCTTCGCGCTCGCGCCGGGCCAGCGCTTCGCAGTCGTGCTCGGCGCGCTCCGCCGCGAGCTGCGCGTGAGCGGCGTGGTGGTGAGCGCCGAGTACCTGTGGGTGTCACGCAGCGAAAACGACGTCATGCCCACGCCAGACACCTTCGGCGTCGGCTACCTGCGTCGTGGTGAGCTGCGCGGGCTCGCGCGCGCCCTGGTCGAGAGCGAGCCGCTGGCGGTCGCTGGCCTGGCCGGCATCGACATCGCCGCGAGCGATGCCGCCGGCAACCAGCTCTTGCTCGAGCACGAGCGGGGCGCCGAAGGCGCGCGGGTGACGCTCGCAGTCCTCGGGGACCGGGTGATCCGCTCCACCGCCGAGGACGATCTGCCCGGCGTCCGCCTGCTGCGCATGGACCTCGAGGGCCTGCAGGGCATGGCGGCGTTCTTCCCGCTGTTCTTCCTCGGCATCGCGGGCTTCATCTCGGCGAGCGTGCTGTCGCGCCTCATCGATACGCAGCGGCGCGCCATTGGCACCATGCTGGCGCTCGGCGTGAGCCGCGCCGCCGTGCTGCGCCACTTCCTCGCACGCGCCATGGGCCTTGCAGGTCTCGGGGCTCTCGTTGGGGGCGTGCTCGGCGTGGCGGCGGCCGGGGCCATGACTGAGAGCTACGCGCGCGAGCTCGGCATCCCCTTCGTCGCCACTCGATGGCACCTCGACGTCGCCGCCATCGGGCTCGGCTTCGCCTTGCTGATGGGCCTGGGCGCGGGCCTCCTGCCTGCCTGGCGCGCGAGCCGCGTGCTCCCCGCCGAGGCGATGCGCGCGAGCGCGCCGGTGGCGCGCGGCCCCGCGGTGCTGCTGCGCCACTCCCGCCTGCCCATGCCGCTACGCATGGCTTTGCGCTCGGTGCTCGGCCGGCCGCTGCGCAGCCTCGGCACTGCGCTCGGCGTCGCCGCGGCGCTGGTGCTGGTGCTCACCACCAGCGCGCTCATCGACTCGATGAAGCGGCTGACCGACATGCTCTTTCACGAGGCGCGCCGCTACGACTTGTGGGTCGATCTGGTGGCACCATTGGACGCCGCGGAAGCGGAGCGCACCTTCGCGGCGCTGCCCGGGGTGACACGCGTAGAAGGCGCGCTGCTGCTGCCGGCGCAGCTAGCCTTCCGAGGCAAGACCGCATCCGCGCTCGCTCATGCCACAGCGGAAGGCGCCACGCTGTTGCGTCCAATCGACCTCGACGGCGCCTTCCACCCACCGCCGACGGGCGGACTAGTGCTCAACCACGCGCTCGCCGATCGCGTGGGCGCGACGCGCGGCGATCGGGTGCGGGTGCGCCTGTTACCGCACGGGCCAGAGCTCGCGCTCGTGATCGCGGACTTCGCCGATGCGACCGTCGGCAACACGCTCCATCTTGGTCGCGACGGGCTCCACGGCGAGGGCGTGGGCGGCGCTACGGCGGGTGACGGCCTCGTTACGTCGCTCGCACTGCAGAGCCGGGATCTGGAGGCCACCCGCGAGGCGCTGTGGGCGCGCACCGACCTCGCGCGCATCGAGGATCTCGCCGAGCTGCGCGCGCTCGTTGACGACGTCATGGGCCTCGCTTGGGCGATGACCGGCATGATGCTCGCGTGCTCCGTGGTGTTGGCCTCCGCCATCCTGTTCAACACCGCCACCCTCTCGGTGCTGGAGCGCCGGCGCGAGCTGGCAACGCTGCGCGCGCTCGGTCGCACCATGCGTGAGATCCGCCTGACCATCACGCTCGAGAACGGTGCGCTCGCATTGCTCGGGCTCGTGCTCGGGTTGCCGCTTGGCCTGCTCACCACGCGGTACGCGCTCGACCTGTACTCGAGCGACCTGTTCGCCCTTCCGTTCGTCGTGTCACCGGCGACCGTGGTGGTCGCGGCACTCGGCGTACTCGCCGTGCTGTTCGTCGCGCAGTGGCCGGCGCTCAGGGCGGTCGAGCGCTGGCCGGTCGCCGAGGCGGTGCGCGACATGTAGCGCGCGACGCGTACGTGCCCCACCCGCCACTATGGCTTGCTCGGCGGCACCGCGAAGCTGCCGCTCGTCTCCGCCCCAGGCGCCATGGTGCGGGCACGATGCGGCGAGCTGCGCTGTGCCTCATAGAGCGAGCGATGGCGGAACAGGATCGAGGTGACGCCGATGGCGAGCATGGTGGGCACGAGCAGCGCGTAGGAGCCCGCCATCTCGCACACCAGCACGAGCGCGGCGAGCGGCACATGCGCCGCGCCGCCGAACATCGCCGCCATGCCGACGAGCGCGAACGCCGCCGGATCGACGTCGAGCCCGGGGAACACCGCATCGACCCCGAGCGCGAGCGCGGCGCCGCTCAGCCCGCCGACGACGAGCGCGGGCGCGAAGTCCCCGGCGCTGCCCCCGCTGCCGACCGTGCAGGCGGTGCAGGCGATCTTCAAGATCGCGAGCGAAACGAAGAACGCAAAGCCGGCGAAGCCCGCGGGCATCCACGCCGCATGCGAGAACACCGCCTGCAACATGCCGTAGCCGCTGCCGACCAGGCCAAGACCGGTCACCCCGAAGTCGAAGGTGCGCGCGGCGGCGAACGCCGCGCACGACGCCATCACGCCCATGGCAAGCCCGCCGAGCGCGGGAGCTGCCCACACCGGAATGCCGGAGCTGGCGACCAGGGCTCGCACCCGATGCAAGGCCGAGATGAAAGCCCGGCCCGCGGCCGCACACACCACGCCGAGCACCACATAGAGGGGCAGGTGCTGGGGCACGAAGTGCAGCGTGCGCGGGAGATAGAACAGGGTGTGCTCGCCGAAGAACAGCACGGTGACGGTGTAGCCGGCGACGCTCGAGAGCACCGCCGGGATGAGCGCGTCCGACTCGAAGCCCTCCTTGTAGAGCACCTCGACCGCGAACAGCGCGGCGCCGAGCGGCGTGCGAAACACCGCAGCGATACCCGCGGCGATGCCGGCGATGAACAAGAGCCGACGTTCGCGCTCGTCGAGCGTGAAGACACGCGCGAGGCCGGCGCCGATGGCGGCACCGATCTGCATGGTCGGCCCCTCGCGCCCGCCCGACCCACCTGAGCCGAGGGTGAGCGCGCTGGCCGCGAGCTTGATGAAAGCGACCCGGCGGCGCACGTGTGCTGCTTCGTGGTGATACGCGCGCAAGGCAGCGTCGACGCCGCCGCCTTGCGCCTCGGGCGCGAGGCGCAAGAGCAGGCCCGCGAGCAGAGCGCCGAGCCCGGGGATGAGCGCGAGCGCGAACGGAAAGCCGGCGCTGGTGGCGGTGATGGCCGGACGCTCTCCGGCTGCGCGCAAGAGCGCGACGCCCGCGACGCGCTCGATGAGCAGGCGCTCGACGAGGTCGGTGGCGGCCACGAAGGCGACGCCGATGAGGCCGCATGCCACGCCGACCACGGTGGCGAGCCACAGCGTGCGACCGAGGAAGCGCATCTCGGGGGACGCCGCCAGCCGCGCCGGATCGAGGATGATCCGCAGCCAGGCTTGCAGGCGATCGACCCAGCGCCTCATAGGCTGTTGATACACGACCGACGCGCTGTGCGTGAGCCCTCATCACCGGGAGAATGCCTGTGCCCGGTATCGGCATGTGAATTCCCGGTAGATGCGCGCCCACGTGACCGGTTGCAGCTGCCATGCGCCGCCTCGCTGGACCGGCGGAAACGGGGTATTCCCTCGCTGCATGCGTGCGCGCCGGAGGCTTTCTGGTCGACCCTGAGTGGTACCGCGATGCAGTCTTCTACGAGCTTCATGTGCGGGCGTTCGCCGACGGCAACGCCGATGGCGTCGGCGACTTCCTCGGCTTGACCGAGCGACTCGATCACCTCGTCGATCTCGGGGTGGACTGCCTGTGGCTGTTGCCGTTTTACCCCTCGCCCAGACGCGACGACGGCTACGACATCGCCGACTACTGCGCGATCGACCCGGCCTTCGGCACGCTCGACGACTTCCGCCTGTTCTTGGCGGAGGCGCACGCGCGCGGCCTGCGGGTCATCACCGAGCTGGTGCTGAATCACACCTCCGATCAGCACCCGTGGTTCATCGCCGCGCGCGCCTCGCGCGACAGCCCATTGCGCGACTTCTACGTCTGGAGCGACACTACGGAGCGCTACCGCGACGCCCGTATCATCTTCTGCGACACGGAGAAGTCCAACTGGACCTTCGACGAGGCCTCACAGGCCTACTACTGGCACCGCTTCTATGCACACCAGCCGGATCTGAATTTCGACAACCCCAAGGTGCTCGAGGAAATCTGGGGCGTGATGCGCTTCTGGCTCGATCAGGGTGTCGATGGCTTCCGCGTCGATGCGGTGCCCTACCTAATCGAGCGCGACGGGACCAGCTGCGAGAACCTGCCGGAGACACACGGCGTCCTCAAGGAGCTTCGGCGCCGCGTCGATACGGCCTACCCGGGTCACGCGAAGGTGCTGTTGGCGGAGTCGAACATGTGGCCGGAAGACGTGCGGCCGTACTTCGGCGACGGCGATGAGTTCCACATGGCCTTCCACTTCCCGATCATGCCGCGCATGTTCATGGCGCTGCGTCTGGAGGACAGAAAGCCCATCATCGACATCATCGAGCGCACGCCGTCCCTGCCCCCGGGGGGGCAATGGGGCTTGTTCTTGCGCAACCATGATGAGCTGACGCTCGAGATGGTCACGCAGATCGAGCGCGACTATATGTGGGACGAGTACGCGCGCGATCCGATCGCTCGCCTGAACCTCGGCATCCGCCGCCGGCTGGCGCCGTTGATGGACAACGACCGGCGCCGGATCGAGCTGTTGACCGCGATGTTGTTCTCGTTGAACGGCAGCCCCTTCCTCTACTACGGCGACGAGATCGGCATGGGAGACGACGTCACCCGCGGCGACCGGAACGGCGTTCGCACGCCCATGCAATGGAGCAGCCGTCGGAACGCCGGCTTCGCACCGGCAGAGGTCACGTCGCTGTTCGCGCCGCTCATCGACGACCCCGTGTTCGGCTTCGCCTCAGTCAACGTCGAGTCGCAGCGCGGCAGCACGAGCTCGCTCTTGTCGTGGGTGAAGGCGTTGTTGCGCGTGCGCAAGCAGACGCACGTGTTCGGGCGCGGCACCATCCGCTTCTTCACCCCCAAGAACCACCGCGTGCTTTGCTGGCTGCGCAGCCTGGACGCCGAGGACGTGCTGGTGGTCAACAACCTGGCGGCGACCGCGCAGGCCGTCGAGCTCGACCTCGCGGACTTCGCCGGCGCGGTGCCGGTCGAGATGTTTGGCGGCAGCCTGTTTCCGCGGATCAAGGCAACGTCGTACATGCTGACGATGGCGCCCTATGGGTTCTACTGGTTTCGCTTGCGGCGGATCTGACGCCGTGGGGCACCAGAGCATCCTCTCCGACGCGCTTCTCGAGGACCTGGTCGCCGCCGGGCAGGCGGACGTGCTCGTCGGCATCCCGACCTTGAACGACGTCCACACTATCGGGCCGGTAGTCCAGGCAATCGGCGCCGCCTTTGCTGGGCCGCTGCACCGCCAACGTACGGTGCTGCTCAACATCGATCTCGGCTCCTCGGACGGCACGCCCGAGGTGATCCGGCGCGGCTCGCGATCCGACGAGCTGGTCGCGGTGCGCCACCCGCTGCGCACGGTCCACCGCATCTCAGTGCCCTACCACGGCGCTCCGGGTCGCAGCGGCGCGCTGCGGCTGGTCCTGGCCGCCGCCGACTTGCTCGGGGTCCGCTCCGTCGCCATCGTCGACCCGGCGCGCGGCCCGCCCGATCCTTCCGCGTTGGCGACGTTCTTTCTCGCCCCCCACGCCACCGGCCTCGACTTCGTGCGACCGCGACCCCCGCGCTCGCCGCACGAAGCCCCGCTCATCACGCAGCTGGTGCGGCCGCTGATCGCGGCGGCGTGGGGCCGCGGCTTCGCCGAGCCGGCCGCGACCGAGCTCGCCTGCTCGCGCCGCTTCGCCGCCGCGCACGCCGGCATGGACCTGTGGGAACGGAGCGCGGCCGACGAGGCCATCGACGTGCGGTTGTCGTCGTTGGCGCTGCAGCCGACGTGGCGGGCAGGTGAGCTGTTCACCACCGAGGACGCTCACGCCGCGCACGCGGCCGTGCCGCTGGCGCGGGCCTTCCGCCAGGTCGTCGGCGCGACGCTGCGAAGCCTGCTGGAGGACCACGCTGCCTGGACCGCTCTCTCGCCCGCGAGCGCGACCCCGCTCGCTACGCTGGGCTCGCCACAGCCACGCACCGTCGCGCCGCCGCAATTCCCCGTCGACGACATGCAAGCCGCGTTCGCGGAAGGCATGGGTACGCTGGCGCCGATCCTCGCCACGTTCCTGCCGAACGAGACCATGACAGCCCTCGGGCGCGTCGCTGCCGGTGACGCCCCGTTCGACGAAGCCCTGTGGGCGACGGTCCTGTTTCATGCCGTCGCCGCCTCGGTCCGGCGCGTGCTGCCGGTCGACGAGGTCGCGATGGCGCTCCTGCCGCTCTATGAGGGGCGAGCCGCGTGGTTCCTCTTGGCGACCAGCGCGCTCGGTGACGAGGGCGCCTCGGCCAGGAACACGTCGCTGGCCGATGCCATGCAGGCGGCTCGTGCCGAGTACGTATCGCAACTGCCGGGACAAGCTCCGCGAGGTGGATGATGGGCGAACGACTGCTCGAAGTGTTGTCGACGACGGTATCGGGCTTCATCGATGCGCTGCTCGCGTTCCTGCCGCGCCTTCTGTCGATGCTGGTGATCCTGTTCGTCGGCCTGTTGGCGGCGCTCGTGATGCAACGGGTCGTGAGGTGGCTGGCCCGCCTGCTGCGACTGGGACGCGCGCTCGAGCGAACCGGCGCTGGCGCGGCGCTGCAGAAGGTGGGCGTCGAGAAGCCCGACGCGCTGCTCGGCACGGTGGCCCTCTGGCTGACCTTCGTCGGCTTCGCCCTCCTGGCCCTGCAAGCCGCCGGCATCGGTGGCGCCGAGACGCTCGCGGCGGACCTGATGCGCTTCCTGCCGCGCCTCCTCGCGGCGATGGTCGTCGTGCTGATCGGGTTTGGCATCGCGAACTTCTTGTGGCGCCTCGTGCTGCTTGCGGCCGTCAACATGCGGATCGAGGGCGCGCCCCTGCTGGCTGCCTTGGTGCGGGCGATGGTGCTGTTGGCGTCGGTGGCGATCGGGCTCGACCAGATCGGCATTGGCGCGCAGGTCGTGCAGACCGGGTTCGCCATCACCTTCGGCGCGGTGATGCTGGCGGGCGCGCTCGCCTTCGGCCTCGGCGGCCGCCATGTCGCGCGGCGCTACCTCGAGGAGAAGCTGCTCGCCAAGAAGCCGCGCGACGACGAGCCGTCTCACCTGTGAGCCGGTGACGAATATTCCGAGCCGCGATCAGGCTGCGTCTTCGGCCAGCGTCGACAAGAGGCGACGTACGTCATTCACTCCGCGCAGCCGGTAGGTCGCGCCGCTCATCGACGGGCCGACATGGAATGTGGCCCCGACCGACTTGATGGCGCTGAAGAGATCCTCGTCGGTGCGATCGTCCCCGAAGGCCGCCACCTTGGCCCCTGCCGGCATGCCACGCAGGATTTGCGCGGCCACGCGACCCTTGTTGGCGCCGTGCGGCCGTAGCTCGACCACCTTGTCGCCCGAGAGAACCTCGACCGGTGCGTTCGACAGCATGGCGGTGACGTGAACGACCAGCTCCTTCGCTTGACGGGCGCCGAACTCCGCGTCCGCCATCCGGTAGTGCCAGGCGATGCCCGACCGTTTCTGTTCGACGAGCGAACCGGGGGTGCGCGCGGCGAACTCCTCCAGGATCTCGAGCGCCGGCCGGCGCCACTCGTCGCCGAGCTGCTCGATTGAGCTCCACTGCCCGGCGGGGTCGCGCGAAAACGCGCCGTGCTCCGCGTGCAGGTGCAGCGAGAGTCCACCGAACCAGTCCTCGAGGACATCGCGTCCCCTCCCGCTGATGACGTGCAGCTCGAGGCCGGCGCGGCGGGTCAGACGGGCCAGCAAGTCGCGCAGTTCGGAGTCCGGTTGCGCGAGATCCGGAGTGGGGGCGATGGGGACCAGCGTGCCGTCGTAGTCCGTCATCAAGACCAGGCGCTCGGCGCTGCGGAGCTCGTCGACAGCGGCCTTGATGTCGGCGGCCGGCGTGTAGCCGACGGGGCGGTGCTCGGCCCGCGCGCTCACCGTCTCGAGCGTCTCCATGAAGGTGCGGCTCCACCAGTCGTCGTTGTACTTGGTGACCCGTTGGCGCAGGCCGGTCATGCGGGTGATGCGCTCGCGTGCGCTCATGGTGAGCGCGCGGTGAATGGCCTGGGCCATGCCCGCGACATCGTACGGGTTGACGTGGATGGCCTCGGCGAGCTCGGACGCGGCGCCCGTGAACTCGCTCAGCACCAAGGCACCGGTGCCGTCGACCCGGGTGGCGATGAACTCCTTCGCGACCAGGTTCATGCCGTCGCGCAGCGGCGTTACCAGCATCGTGTCGGCGGCGACGTAGAGCGCAGCTACCTCGTCGGGAGGGAGGTTACGAAAGACGTAGTGGACCGGCGCCCAGCGCACCGTGCCGAAGCGGCCGTTGATGCGTCCCACCAGCGCATCGAGTTGGTGGCGGAACTCGGCGTAGGCCTCCACCCGGATGCGCGAGGGCACCGCGACCTGCACCAAACGCACCTTGCCATGGAGCTCCGGATGCTCCTCGAGGAGCCGCTCGTAGGCGAGCAGTCGTCGCGGGATGCCTTTGGTGTAGTCGAGGCGATCGATGCCGACGAGCAACCTCTCCTCGCCGGCGCCGCGCACCTCGGCGGCGAGGCGCTTGATCGGCTCGCTCCGGCCGAGCGCGCCGAACGCGTTCGCGTCGACCCCCATGGGGAAGGCGCCCATGACGCTCACCCGCCCGTGCCAAGAGACGGAGTCGACGTCGGTGGTAGCGCCAAGCCAGCGCAGCACCGACGACGCGAAGTTCCGCATGTACGACGCAGTGTGAAAGCCGATCAGGTCGGCGCCCAACAGACCAGCGAGGATTTCCTCACGATTCGGCAGCGTCGAGAAGATGTCGGATGGTGGAAAGGGGATGTGCAGGAAGAAGCCGATGCGCGCTTCGGGCAAGCGCTCGCGGATCATCTGCGGTACCAGCATGAGCTGATAGTCGTGCACCCACACCGTGTCGCTGGGGCGGTGCCGCGCCACGACCTCGTCTGCGAAGCGGCGGTTCACCGCCTCGTAGGTGTCGAAGCCCACGATCTCGAGCGGGAGCTGCCCGGTGAACGAATGGAAGGCCGGCCACAGCACGCTGTTGGCGTATCCCTCGTAGTACTTCTCTACATCGTCGGCGGTGAGGGTGACGGGCGCGACCCCGAGCCCGTCGAACGTCTTGTCGAGGGCCTCGCGCTCCTCGTTGGTGGCCTCGCCGAAGATGCCAGGCCAGCCGACCCAGACCCCCCCGCCACGTTCGTGCAGCGGCTTCAGCCCGGTGGCGAGCCCGCCGCTGCTGCGCTCCACGCGCAGCTCGCCGCCTTCACGGCTGACGGTGATGGGCAGGCGATTGGAAACGATGAGCACGCGTCCCATGCGGTCCGTTTAGCATTGGCCATCCCCGACAGAGGACGGAATTCGCCGCGCGGCACCGGAGGCACCCCCGGCCCGACGTGGCGCGGTGCTCGACCACGACGCCGTGCCGCGGCGGATTACGCAACCGCGCCGGCAAGCTCGACGATGCGCGCCACGGGGATGGCGACCCAGCCAGGCCGATGCGCGATCTCGTAGCGCACCTCGTACAGCGCCTTCTGCAGCTCGCTGCATGACAGCAGCGCATCGAAGGCCGCAGAAGTCGACGGCAGCAGCGCCGTGGCGGCGAGCGTGCGCTGGTGCGCGTCGATGAGCGCCGCCGATGCGCGCGCCGCGAGGCCGCTCGGCACGTCGACGCCGCGGCGCGACGACTCCGCGGCCGCGTAGGCGAACGAGCGCACCATGCCGGCGACATCGCGCAGCGGCGTGAATTTCGCCCGGCGCTCGTCCTTTGGGCGCGCCGGCTCGCCCTCGAAGTCAAGCACCAGGAAGTCGCCGTCTCTCACCAACACCTGACCGAGGTGCAGGTCGCCATGGATTCGCGTCTTCATCCCTGACGGTTCGACGCGCGTGAGCGCGTCGGCGCGCGCCAGCAGGCCGGCGCGCGCATCCAACAGCGCACCGGCGACGGTTGGCGCAGCGCCCCTCGCCACCGCGATGGTGTCGTCGACCTCGCGGCGCAGCGCAGCGGCCCAGGCGTGCAGGTCGGCGCGAGCGATCGGCGCGGGCTGGAAGGCGTCGTCGCTCGTCTTGGCGCCGAGGGCTGCGTGCAGCTCGCCGATGCGTCGCCCCAAGAGCGCTGCGTCCTCGACGAGCGTCGCTGCCGCGCGCGCGGCCAGACGGGCGAGCGCATGGGACCAGCCGTCGCCGTCGTTGGCCTCGTACTGAAAGGCGAGCGCCAGCGTCATGTCTTGAAACGCGAGCGCGCCGAGCAGGCGCGGAGTGTTCGCGTAGCCGCGCGCGGCCAGGTAGGCGCCGATCTCTCGTTCGATGGATATGCCGCGCTCGGGCTTCCTCAGCACCTTGAGCAGCACAGCGTCACCGAGGCGCAGCGACGTGTTCGACTGCGGCCCACCGATGCGACTGACCGCGGCCTGCTCGACGTCGGGGATGGCCGAGCCGGGCGTGGGCATCCCGACGACCCCGCCGCCGAGGGATGCGCCGGCGCGAATGGCAGCCACCATGGCACGCGCGCACCGCGGATCGTCGAGCGCGTCGCCGACAGCGTCGGCGGCTCCTGCGTCGACCGTGAGCGGCGCGTGGTAGGTTTCACGGCCTCCATCCTGGTAATGGACGTCGAGGACCGCGAGGCGAAGACCAGGCGCCAGCTCCACCTCGGCGAGAGCCTCGACCTTCGCGATCGGCCGATCCCTGCCGGTGAACCACTGGGCGTGGTGCTGCTGCTCGAAGAAGCGGCTTGTCGAGGCGGGCGTCAGCGGCGTCATCCTTGCCATGATAGACGGAGATGATGGAGGACGATCGCCCGGCCATCGATGCAGCGCTCGCGCTCCTCGGCAAGCGCAAGCTCGTGCTGTCAATCCACGACCCGAGCTTCCCTGCCGACGCTCGCGACGACATCGGTCAGGGCGCCGCCACCACCCTTGGCGCCGCGCGCTTCCTCGACTTCGCGGCGGCCCAGGGCTTCACCGCGGTGCAGCTCGGTCCGCAGGGCGCCACCACCGCGTTCAACCCCTCACCCTACGACGGCACCGCGTTGTCGCGTAGCCCGCTGACCATCGCCCCGCGCTCCTTGGTGGACGACGGGCTGGTGCGCGCCGACACTGTCGACGCGCTGGTGGCGGCGCGGCCCGCGGGGAGCGAACGGCGCGCTGACCCCGCGTTCGCGCACGACGCGATGCGCGCGCTCCTTACGGAGGCGCGCGCGCGTTTCACGGATCACGAGGCGCTCCGCTCCTATCGTGCGCGCAACGCCGCGTGGCTCGACGACGATGCGCGCTGCGCCGCCGCGCTCGACGGCCGTTCCGCCGACGTGGATGAGTACGTGTTGGCGCAGTTTCTTGCCGAGCGAGAGCACCTGCGCCTGCGGGAGCGCTGCGCGGCCCTGCGCTTGAGGCTGTACGGGGACTTGCAGATCGGGCTGTCGCCCGTCGACGTTCGTGCGCGGCGCGGCCTGCTGCTCGAGCCCTATCGAATGGGCGCCCCACCGTCGCGCACCAACCCCGAGGGGCAGCCGTGGGGCTACGGCGTGCTCGATCCCGCGCAGTATGGCGACGTCGATGCGCCGGGCCCGGCGCTGCAGTTCGTGGCGATGCGCATGGATCGGATGTTGGCGCTTTACGATGGCGTGCGCATCGATCACCCGCACGGTCACTGCGACCCGTGGGTCTACCTACCGAGCGACGCCGACCCTTTCGGGGCCGTGCAACGGGGCGCGCGACTGTTCTCCTCGCCCGATCTCAATGACCACCCGGCTCTTGGCCGCTTCTCGATCGCGCGCGCCGCGCAGCTCGACGGTGCGAGGCGGCGCTGGGACGACGGCTGGGTGCGCGAGCTCGATGAGGGTCAGGTGGCGCGCTACGGGGTGGTGCTCGACGCCATGGTGGCGGCCGCACGCCGCCACGGGCGCAGCGTCGACGACCTGCTCTGCGAGGTGTTGTCGACTTTGCCCTACCCCCTGCAGCGCGTGATGCACCGGCACGGCCTCGGCCGCTTCCGGGTGACGCAGAAGGCGAGCCTGGTCGACGCCGGCGACGTCTATCGCGCCGAGAACGCCGCGCCGGCCGACTGGATCATGATCGGCAACCACGACACCAAGCCCATCTGGACGGTCGTCGAGGAGTGGCAGCGGGCGGGGATGCTGCCGGTGCGCTCGGCGCTCTTGGCCGCGCGCCTCGGCGCGCGGCCGGTGACGCCGAGCGACGTCGCGCAGGCGATGCTGGCGGAGCTGTTCGCGTCGCCCGCGGAGAACGTCATGATCTTCTTCTCGGACCTGCTCGGCTACACGGAGACCTACAATCGACCGGGGGTGGTGTCGGATGACAACTGGCGCCTGCGCGTCGAGCCGGACTTTGAGCGCGCCTACCAGGAGCGACGACGAGGCGGGCGCGCGCTCGACGTGAAGAAGGCGCTGGCCGTCGCGCTCGTGGCGCGCGGCGTCGCTGCGCCCCAGTTGATTGGCGCGCTCGGCGGGACGTGAGGCCACCGGCGCGCGGGTGCGGCCATCTGTGACGGGGGGCGCCAGCGGCACAGCCACCGGTTCCGTCACTCGACAGGTCGCAGCGGGGAATGCGGTGGCGCAGTCGCTGGTTGATGGAACGAAGCTGGCCGCGAGGCGCTCATGACCGCTGGCAAGTCACCGCTGCGGCAACCGTTTTTGCCTGATGCGGGGAGCGGTGCGCCTCGTCCGCGCCTGGGCTTTGCGGTCAAGCTGGCCATCGGGTTTGGTCTGGTGCTGACGGTGCTTGGCGGGACCGGGGTAGCAACCGTCCGCTCGCTCGCCCGGGTTGTGGAGGAGCACGAACGCTCCCAACGGCTGGATGTGGAGGACGTCATCCTCGCAGAACGCCTGCGCTCGGCCGAAGACGCCGAGGCGGCTGCCGGCCGGGGGTACCTGCTCACCCGAGACCCCCACTTCCTCGAGCGCCTCGAGGAGGCGGAACTCGCCTTCGATCGGGCCTACGGCGATCTACGGCAGCGGGTCACTTTGCAGGAAGGCGCTGGGCTCCTGGAGAGCGTGGCGAGCGCGGCCGCCGACTACACGCGGACGCAGCACGCCGCGCTGGTCGTGAGCGCCGACGGCGCTGCATCCGCGGAGATCCGGCGGCTGTTCGTGCGGGACGTCGTACCCAAGCGCCGGTCGCTGAGCGAGGCGATCGACTCGTTCGTTGCCCACAAAGAGAGGCGGCTGCGAGGAGAGTCCGAGGAGAGGCGGGCGGCGACCTCCAGCGCGGCATTGATCTCGGGCATGGCGTTGGCGCTGGCGCTCGTCGTCAGCGCCGTGCTCGCACTGCTGATGGGCCGGCATCTCGCGAACGTGCACCGGCACGAGCGAGACGCTGGGCGCGCGGCCAGCCGGGCGCTGGCGGCGCGCGATCAGCTCCTCGGCATCGTCGCCCACGACCTTCGCAGCCCGCTCAGCGCTATCGCGATCAGGGCAGGCGTGCTCAGCAAGGCGATCGCTGGCGAGAGCCTGCGAGCCAGCGCGGAAGCGATCGTACGCATCGCGATGCGCATGGAGGACATCGTCAAGAGCCTCCTCGACGCAGCGAGCATCGAGTCGGGCAAGTTCTCGGTGAGCCCGGCGCCATGCGACGTGGAGGAGATGCTGCGCGAAGCGGCCACGACCTTCGAGGGTCTGGCGACGCCGAAGTCGATTCGCGTCGAGGCGCGCGCAGCACAAGCGGGCCTCGCGGTGATGGCGGACCGATCTCGCGTCGGGCAGGTGCTCACGAACCTCGTCGGCAACGCAATCAAGTTCACCTTCGAGCGGGGCAAGATCACGGTGGCCGCAGAGCGCACCGGCGGCGAAGTGCGCTTCTCGGTCGCCGACACGGGGCCGGGCATCGTCCCCGCTCATCTTCCTCACGTGTTCGACCGGTTCTGGAAGGCCGACGCGGGCGGGATCAAGGGCACCGGGCTGGGCCTGTTCATCGCGAAGGGCATCGTGGAGGCTCACGGTGGACGCATCTGGGCCGAGAGCCAGCTAGGCAGCGGCGCGACGTTCCACTTCACGCTGCCCTTCACCGACGCGGTCACCCCTCGCCGGACCCCTGCGAATCAGGCATCCAATTGATGCCAGCGTATCGGGCGGCGGAACCGCTATGTTCGCGCGCATGCGAGCGGCCACCGCACCGCTGCTGATGGCGCTGGCGACCGCAATCGCCTGCGCGCCGTCGCCCCCCAAGCCGGACCTCGTCATCGCCGCCAGCGACGTCGGCGCCGAGGGCGTGGTGCTGCGCGCCCTGCTCGGTCGTTTCGAGCGCGAGACCGGTGCGGTCGTGGCGATTCGCGGCACCCCCGACGCCGGCGACGAGCGGCATCAGCTGTACGTGCAGTGGCTCAACGCGGGCGCGAGCGAGCCCGACGTCCTTCAGATCGACGTGGTGTGGGCCGCGGAGTTGGCGAGCGCCGGCTTCCTCGCGCCCGTCGAGCTCGATGACGATCTGTTCGCGGGCGCGCGCGCAGGTGTCACCTGGCAGGAACGCTCCTGGGCGGCACCCTGGTTCGTCGACGTCGGCATGCTGTACCGCGCCGACGACGTGCCAGCGCCGCGCACCTTCGCCGAGCTCGAGGCTTCTGCGGGTGCTGGCGGCTTCGTGTGGCAGGGGGCGCGCTACGAGGGGCTCACCTGCGTGTTCCTCGAGGTGCTCGGCGGCCATGGTGGGCGCATCCTCGATGAGCAGGGCCGCGTGGTGGTGGACTCCCCCGAGGCGATCCGCGCGCTCGACACCATGCGCCGCTGGGTGGGCACGACCTCGCCGGCCCGCGTGGTCGCGATGCAGGAGGAGGACGCGCGCTTCGCGTTCCAGAACGGTCAGGCACGCCTGATGCGCAACTGGCCGTACGCCGCTGCCCTGCTCGACGAGGACACCTCCAGGGTGCGCGGCCGCTGGGCCGTGTCGCCGATGCCACACGTTGAGGGAGGGCGCGCTACCGCGACGCTCGGCGGCGCCGCCCTCGCCATCAACGCGCGCTCCAGCCGGCCTGAGCAGGCAGCGCGTCTGGTCTCCTTCCTTACCTCCGAGGAAGCGCTGCTCGAGCGAGCCCGCCGTGCGGGCCAGTACCCGCCGCGCCGTTCGCTCTACCGGAGTGACGGCGCGCTGGCCGCGGCGCTGCCGGTCGACGTCGACGTGGCGCGCGTCATCATCGAGGGCGCCGTGCCGCGGCCGGTGACGCCCATCTACACGGAGCTGTCGTCGCTGCTCCAGGTGCACCTGCACCGGGCCCTGACCTCGCAGGCGAGCGCGACCGCGGCGCTGCAAGACGCCGCGCGCGAGTTGCGCGCGCTGATGGACGCTCGCTCCTCGGCGACGCCGCCTGCCGACCTCCGAAGGCCCATGCCCGCGCCCCCGGTGCGCGTGCTCCTGGTGCTGCTCGCCATCGGCACGCTCGCCTTCGCCGCCTACACTCTGCGCGGCGAACACAGGGTCTCGTGGATGTTGGCGTTGCCGGCCCTCGCCACCATGGCGCTGTGCGCGGCGGTGCCGCTCGCGCTCACCGCGTGGGAGTCACTGCACGACCGCGACCTGCGCTCGCCATGGCGCGGCGCCCCCTTCGTGGGGCTGGACGGTTATCTCGAGGTGCTCTCGAGCGAGCGGTTCGTCTCCGCGCTCTGGCACACCCTCTGGTTCGCGGGTGCGACGGTGACGCTCGAGATCGTGCTCGGCCTCGTGCTCGCGCTCGCGCTGCACCGCGCCGTCTTTGCGCGCGGGTTGGTGCGCAGCTCGGTGCTGGTCCCCTGGGCCATGCCCACCGTCGTCGCCGGCGTGCTGTGGCGCTTCCTGTTCACCCCAACCGCGCCGGCCGAGGCCTCCATGCTCTCGGACCCGCTGCTCGCGTGGATCCCGCTGGTGCTCGCCGACGTGTGGAAGACCACGCCGTTCGTGGCCCTGCTGTTGCTGGCGGGGCTCGCGGGCATCGACGAGTCCATCGACGAGGCGGCGCGCATGGACGGCGCCTCCTGGTGGATGCGCCTGACCCGTATCACCCTGCCGCTGTTGGCGCCAGCGCTCGTCGCCGCCGTGGTGTTCCGCGCGCTCGACGCCGTGCGTGTCTTTGATCTGGTGGTGGTGCTCAGCGGAGGGGGCCCCGGTACCGCCACCGAGCCGCTCACGCTGCTGACCTTCGACGCCATCTTGCGCAAGCTGCGCTTCGGTGAGGGCGCGGTGCTCTCGATGATGGTGTTCGCGCTGACCATGTCGCTCGCGCTGTTGTTCGTCCGGCTGACGAGGCGCCCTTGAACGTCGCCGCCGCGCTCTCGCGCGCGCTGCCGCCGCTCGTGTTCGCGGCGTTGGCGCTCATGCCGCTCTTGTGGTGCGTCTACGCTTCGCTCGTCCCCGACGCCGCGCTGTTCGACGCCACCGCCGCCGTCGACCTCTCCACCCAGTCGTACGTTACCGTGCTGTTCGAGCGCGCGTTTGCCCGAGCCATCGTGAGCTCGCTCATCGTCGCGGCCATGACCACCTGCCTGGCGTTGGTGCTCGCGGCCCCCTGCGCCTACTCGCTGGCGCGGCTCGAGATGCGCGGCAAGGCGCTGGTGCTCGGCGCCGTGATGGCGGTGTCGATGTTCCCGCAGGTGTCGATCGTGGGCCCGCTCTTCTTGGTGTTGAAGTCGATCGGCCTCATCGACACACGCCCCGGCCTGGTGCTGCCCTACGTCACGTTCGCGCTGCCGCTCGCCGTCTGGCTGCTGGTGGCGTTCTTCAAGGAGCTACCGAGAGAGATCGAGGACGCCGCGCGCATGGATGGCGCCTCCACGCTGCGCACGCTGGTGAGCATCATCCTGCCGATTGCGCTGCCCGGCTTGGCCACCACCGGCATCTTCACCTTCGTGTACTGCTGGAACGAGCTGGTGTTCGCGCTGTCGTTCACGGTCAGCCCCGAGCTGCGCACCGTGCCCGTCGCCATCACCATGCTGCGAGGCCAACACCAGGTCCCCTGGAACCAGATCCTTGCGGCCAGCGCCTTGGCCACGCTGCCTTTGGCGTTGCTCGTGCTCGTCGCGCAGCGCTGGATCGTCAAAGGGCTCGTCGCGGGCGCGGTCAAGGGCTGAGCACTACCGATGCGGCCGGCGGAACTGCGGTAGAAAGGGATGACCGATGCCGCCCCACCCACCCCACAAAGCCCACAAGGATCCGAAGCACAAGAAGCACCGTCGGCACGACGAGGTGTCCACCGACTTCGTCGATCCGCGGGCGCTCGAAGAGGTGGTCGCACCTTTCGTGCCGGCGCGGGCGGACCGCGCGTTCCTGGTGCGTTGCCTGGTCGACGAAGGCCCGGCGCACCACCGCGGCGCCAACGACGTGCTCTTGCGGCTGCTGGCGCGCCTGCCGCGTCGACGCGAGCCCGACCCCTCGGCCTGCGAGGCGGTGCCCATGCGCCTGCCGCCCCACCTGCAGGACGAGCGCGGCGATAGGGACGACGACGACGCCACCTACCCCATCGGGCTGCCGGTGCGCCTGCTGGCGCTGTTGTCCGACGATGACGAGGAGCGCCGGGCGATGGCAGCCTGCCTGACGCACGGCCCCCCACAGCACGTGCTCGCCAACGTGGTGATGCTCTCGCTCATCGACCGCGCGATCGCAGAGGGCGCAGAGGACGCAGAGGACGCAGAGGACGTCGCGAAGGCACAGCAGCCGTGAAGCGCGTTGGAGCGCTGGTGCCGGGCGCCGACGCCTTCGCGCTCGTCGCGGGCGAGCTCGGCATGCTGAGCGCCGCGCGCCTGTTCGTGAACGAGGCCGAGGCGGCCGGCGGACACGGGGCCATCGGCGACCTCAAGGCTGCGCTCGGCAGCGCCTTCCCCGTGCTCGACGCCGTCGCGGGCCGGGCGCTCGCGGACGATCCGGTGCGGGCGCCATCGATCACGCCCGTGGTTGAGGCGCTCGCTGGTTGCACGCGCGTCCTGTTTGTCGGGCTCGAGGTCGACTGCGTGGAGCCGGTCGCGCGAGCTCTCGCGGCGCAGGTGCCTAGCGCCACGGTCGGCGTCATCCTCGACATGAACCTGCCACACGACGAGGCGCGCGTGCGCGCCAACCTCGAAGCCGTCGGCGAGCGAGGCGTCTCGCTGGTGCCGCTCACCTCCTTCCAGCGCTTCTCCGGCCACAAGAGCGCGCTCGTCACGGCGATCTACGGCACCGACGGCTTCCGCGCCGCGGTGTGCTCGAGCTGGGTCCGCATCTTCGGGCCCGATGCGCGCACGCAGTTCCGCTCGCTACTGGGCTGGAACCTCCTCGGCGCACCCCTGAACGAGTACCCGCGCTGGCTCTCGGAGACCTCGGCCTCCGACTTCACCGAGCTCATCTCCGGCCGCAGCAACGCAGAGGCGCGCGTGTGAGCACCATCCCGGCGCTCCTGCTGGTGGGTGCGGTGATAGCGCAGGCGGCGCTGCCCCGGCGGCGCGTCCCCATCGTCGTGCTCGCCGCCGCGCTGGCGGTGCTCGAGGCGGGCCTGTCTGGCCGCGCGAGCGCGCGCCAGATCGTCGGCGCAGTGCCCTGGGACGTGCTCATCCTCCTCGTCGCCCTCGGTGTTGTCTCCGAGCTGTTTCGCGCCTCGCGCGTCTTCGAGCGCGTCGCGGTGCTGATCAGCGCCCGCGGCGGGGCCAACCCCGCGCGCCTCGTCCTGATCGGCGCCGTCGTGATGTACGCGGCGAGCGGCCTGGTGAACAACCTCACGGCCATCCTGCTCGTGCTGCCCGTGCTCCTCGTGCTACTGCGCCAGGTCGGCACCTCGCAGCGTCACCTGAGCTGGACCCTTGGCGTCATCCTGGTCGCCTGCAACCTCGGCGGTGCGGCCACGCCCATCGGTGACTTCCCGGCCATCTTGCTCCTGGGCGCGGGCGCCATGGAGTTCAACGACTACCTCTTGCGCGCGTTGCCGCTCACGCTCGCAGCGCTGGTCCTGTTCCTCGCGCTGGTGGCGCTGGTCGTCCGCCCGGCCCGCGATCTTCGCACCAGCCCCGTCACCGAGCGCATCACCGTCGCCGTGGTGCGCGCCCTGCACCGCAACCTGCGCATCGAGCCGCGCGTCTTCGTGCCGAGCGCTATCGGCCTGGTCGCCATGCTGCTCGCTTGGGCGTTCGTGCCGACGCGACTCTTGCCGCCGGAGCTGGTGGCGTGGCTCGGCGTGCCGCTCGTCGCGCTCGCCACCGGGCGCGCCGGGCTCCGTGCGGTGCGAAGCGCCGTGGATCCCGAGGCCACCCTCTTTCTGTTCGCGCTCTTCGTGCTCGTCGGCGCCGTGCAGCAGACCGGCATGTTCGACGCACTCGCCGCTGAGCTGTTGGCGCTGCCCCTGCCGCCGCGCGCGCAGCTCGTGGTCTTCGCGCTCGCCGCGGGGATCTTGACCGGCGTGTTCTCCGCGGGCCCGTCGATGGCCGCCCTCCTTGTGGTCGCGGGCGGTCTCACGCGCGCGGTGGAGCCTGATGTGGTCTACGTCGCGCTGGCGCTCAGCGTGTGCGCGGGCAGCTCGCTGTTTCTCACCGCCGCCACCGCCGGGCCGCTCGCGCAGGGCATGATCGAGCGCGCGCAGCTCACCGCGGCGGACGGCGAGCCGATCCGCTTCGCGTTCTTCGATTTCCTGCGCACGGGCCTGGTCGCCTTCTGCGTGATCGAAGGCGTGGCGATCGCCTGGTGTCTGGTGGCCGGGGGCTGAGCGCCCATCACGGCGCGGGCTCGAGCAGCCACCCGGCCGCCTGCCGCGGCGTGCGCTTGTCGTCGTCGCGGTCGACCATCAGGTTCGCCGCGCGCATGCGCTCGACCCGGATGGTTCCCACCAGAGGCGCTAGCGCGCCCACCACGCGACGATCGTTGGCCGCGCGCGGGCCGAGCAGCACGATGGCGTCGTACGCCGGGAAGGCAGGCAGCGGGTCCTCGAGCACCACGAGATCGTAGGCTGCGATGCGGCCGTCGCTCGAGAACGCGCTGATGACGTCCACGTCACCTTTGTGGACGGCGTCGTACATGAAGGTCGAGTCGAAGCTCACGAGATCCTTGAAGGCGAGCCCATAGGCGTCACGCACTCGCGCCCACTCTGGCCGCTGCAGGAACTCGTAGTCGCTGCCGAGGCGCAGCCTCGGTGCGTGCGCGGCGAGATCGGCGATGCTGCGAACGCCGAGCGCCTCGGCGCGATCGCGGCGCATGCTGAGCGCATACGCGTTCTCGAAGCCGAGGGCACCAAGCACGCGGATGTCGTGCTCACGCGCCAGGTGCGCCGCCACCTCGTGCGCCATCTCCCAGGCAGGGCGCACGTCGTTGCGCTTGAGCACGTTGGCCCACAGCGTGCCCGAGTAATCGACGTAGACGTCGAGGCGGCCAGTGCGGAGCGCGTCGAACACCACCGACGAGCCGAGGCTGTCGGCGCGCGCCACCTGCAGGCCGGCTTCGCGCAGGCGCGCCTCGAGGAGCGCCGCCAGGATGTACTGTTCGGTGAAGGTCTTGGCGCCAACCACCACGCGCTCGAGCGCTGCGCGGTCTTTCGCGTCTGCCGGGACATCCGAAGTTGCAGTGGCCATGCTCACCGCGTTGGCCGGCGCGTCGGGGCGCGACGAGGGGAGGCTCGAGCCGCCGACGAAGAGCAGCGCGACGCCGACGAGCGCGAGCGCACCTTGCCGCCGATCGCGGCGCGCCGCGGCGCGCTCCCAGAGCGCGATCAGCGCGTCGAGCACGAGCGCGAGCACGGCGGCGGCGGCGCAACCGACGAGGACGGTGGCCCAGCTGCGCGTCTGCAGGCCACCGAAGATGAGGTTGCCGAGACTCGGCTGGCCGACGGGGGTCGTCAGCGTGGCGGTGCCGACGACCCAGATGGCCGCGGTGCGCACGCCGGCCATGATGACCGGGGCGGCGAGGGGAAGCTCCACCAGGCGCAGGCGCTGGGTTGGCGTCATGCCGACCGCGGACCCCGCGTCGAGCAACTCGCGCGGGATCCCCTCGAGGCCGACGAGGGTGTTCCGTAAGATCGGCAGCACGCTGTAAAGGACCAGCGCAACCAGCGCCGGCAAGAGCCCGAAGGCGCCGAGCAACGGCACCATGAGCGCAAGCAGCGCGAGGCTCGGGATGGTTTGCACTACGCCGGCAAGTCCGATCGCCCCGCTGCGCAACAGCGGCCTGCGCCGCGCCGCCACCGCGAGCGGCAGGCCGAGCACGATTCCGACCAGGAGGGCAACGCCCGTCACCATGACGTGCGCCGCGAAGAGCTCCGGCAGGCGCGCGAGCGCCTCGCGAAGCGGCTCGCTCATCGCGCGGCCTCCACTGCTGCACCCATGCGCAGCGCCGTCAGGCGCGCGAGCTGCCGCGTGGGCGCCTCGAGCAGCTCGGCCACGAGCGGATGCCCGGGCTCCGCGAGGAGCGCGGCAGGTGCACCGTCGCGGACGACGCGTCCGCCCTGCATGACGACGATTCGGTCGGCGAGCAACAGCGCCTCGTTCATGTCGTGCGTGACGAGGACGGTGGTGAGGCCGAGCGCCTCGTGCAAGCGGCGCAGCTCGCGCTGCAGCGTGTCGCGCGTCACAGGATCGAGGGCACCGAAGGGTTCATCGAGCAACACGACGCGCGGCTCAGCGGCGAGCGCGCGCGCCAGACCGACTCGCTGCTGCTGCCCGCCCGAGAGGGTCGAAGGCATGCGCGGCCCGTACTCTGCCGGTGCGAGCCCGACGAGGGCGAGCAGCTCGTCCACGCACGCACGGATGCGCGCGGACTCCCAGCCGAGGAGTCGAGGGGTAATTCCGACGTTGTTGGCCACCGTCAGGTGCGGAAAGAGCGCGAAGCGTTGAAAGACCATGCCGATCCGCCGCCGCAGCTCGGTCGCGTCGAGATCATAGACGCTGCGGCCCTCGACGGTGGCGCTGCCCGCGTCGAGCGTCACCAGCCGATTGATGACACGCAGGGTGGTGGTCTTGCCGCAGCCGGAGGGCCCGATGAGCGCGATGAGCTCGCCGGCAGCGACGTGCAAATCGACGCCGGCGAGCGCGGGCCCTCCGCCGAAGCAGCAGCGCGCGCCCGCCAGGCGAATCATCGCTCGTCGACCAGCAGCGACTCCGGCACCTCTGCGAGCTTGGTGGCGATGATCGCCGTGTAGTACAGCGGCTCGCCGCGCACGTTGCGTCGGTGCTGGTAGCGGCGGGTCGCCTCGAAGCGGATGTACTGCTCGCCGATCATGCGGCGGATCAGCTCGGAAAAGCCAAAGGTGTAGCGGTGGTCGAGGAAGTCGCTCTTGATGTTGAAGGCCAGGATACCGCCCACGGGGATGTGTGCGAGCGCGCTGAAGTAGGCAAGCGGCGGTACGTCGCCGAAGCCGAGCGCGGCCACGCACGACAAACAGGTCGGCCTGAAGTCCGTGAGGCGCGTCAGGGTGGCGGCGCTCGGATTCGTCAGGTCGTCGACCAGGTAATCGTCGTACACGCCGGGCCGATCGCGCCCTGCAGCCACGCGGGCGTCCTCAATGATGTCGACGCCGAGGACCGCCTCGGCATCGAGCTTGCGTAGCTCCTCGCCAAGCATGCCGTTGCCGGCGCCAAGGTCGAGCACGCGCAGCGGCCCGGTGCAGAGCCCGTCGCTGCGGAGTTCCGCCAACATGCCCGCCACCCGCTCCGGGGAGCAGCAGCCGAGCAGGCCATAGAAGAGGTGCTCGTACAGCCCGGTACGCCGGTACAGCTCCGCGTAGTCGTGGAAGCGCAGGCGGAGGCGCCCCTGGCCCTCCTGCACCTCGCACCACTCCTGGTCCTGATCGAGGGGCTCGTCGACGCGCGGCAGGTGGACGCGACCCTCCCAGGTCGCGCTGCGATGGCGGTGCTGATCCATCGGCCAACCTTCGCCGCTGCGTCCCGATCATGCAACTCCGAAATCCTCGTACCCGCCGCCAGTCCCGGCGGCGACGACCAGCATGTCATCGGCGAGCCGGCTGCTATATAAGTGCATCGTGGCCACCCTCATCCTCGCAGCCCTCTCGGCCCTCGTCCTCGTCGGGCTCGGCCTCGAGTGGCTCTTCAAGCGCACCGGCGTCCCGGACGTGCTGGTGCTGCTCGTGCTCGGGCTGGTCGCGTCGGTGCTCGGCGTCTTTCAGGTCGAGGACCTGCGCGGCTTCGACAAGATCTTCACCACGGCCGCGCTCGTCCTCATCCTGTTTGAGGGCTCGGTCCGCCTGCGCCTCTCCGAGCTGAAGACGGCGGCGCTCTCTTCGCTGCTCATCACCGTGGTTGGCTTCGTGGTCACCGCGGGAGCCATTGCGGCGCTCGCGTGGGCGCTCTTTGGCATGCGGCCGCTCGCGGCGGTGTGCCTGGGCGCCATCCTCGGCGGCACCTCGTCCGCGGTGGTCATCCCCATGCTCGCCACGCTGCCGCTCGCGCAGCACGTCAAGACCACGTTGACGCTCGAGAGCGCGCTCACCGACGTGCTGTGCATCGTCTTCACCCTGGCGTTGGTGGGCATGCTCACCGCTGGCGAGGTCGATGCCCTCGGCGTGGGGCGCTCGCTGGTCGCCGCGTTTCTCGGCGCCATCGCCATCGGCGTGGTCACCGGGGTAGGCTGGGCCTACGGCTTGCGCGTCCTTCGACGTGGCCGCACCAGCATGGTGGCGGTCGGCGCCGCGGTGTTCCTGGTGTTCGCGGCGACCGAGGCCCTCGGCGCATTCGGTGCCATCGCCGTGCTCGCGTTCGGGGTCACGCTCGGCAACGCCACGCTGCTCGCGCGCGGCGCGGTCAAGCCCGAGGAGCTCGCGCTCGCCGAGGGTGAGTCGATGTTCCTCGCAGAGATCGCCTTCCTCCTCAAGGTGCTCTTCTTCGTCTACCTCGGCGCCGCCCTCAAGCTCGACGGCTGGCAGCCCTTCGTCTTCGGCGGGCTCGCGACGCTGGTGGTGTTCGTCGTGCGGCCCATCGCGGTGCATGCCGCGTTCTCGAGCAAGAACACCACGCGCGCCGACGCGACGGTGGCCGCGGCGCTGGCGCCGAAGGGACTGGCGGCGGCCGTGCTCGCCGGGCTGCCAGCGCAAGCGGGCGCAAAAGAAGGCGGGACCATCGAGGCCATCGTCTTTGGCACCGTGCTGTTTTCCATCTCGATCGCCGCGGCCATCGCCCTGTTCCGCGAGCGGCCGTTCATCGTCGGTGCCTACCGCCGCGTGTTCGCGCGCTTCCCCGCGCCGGGCCAGCCCGCGGTCGCACCAGCGCCTCCGTCAGCAAGCGAAGCGGCGATCGCCGATAGCCAACCTGACGAACCGGTCCCGGCGCCACAGGTACTCGTGAACCCCGACTCGACCTCGATCCCCAGCCCGGGGAACGAAGGTTGACGAACGAGAAGTAGGCCGCGCTCGTACCCGAACGCCTTCCTTGCGGAGACGGCTCTGCGGTGGGGCCCGGTACCTGTGACGGCGCCGCTGCTCGCGGGCCGACTTGCGCGACGCATTGCATCACCGACGCCACCAGGCGAGGAGTGGGACACGCGCAGCTGAGCGCAGTCGAGCGCCTTGCATGCGCGCAATGCGCCGATGGTTGACCCTCCTTCGCCAGCGACCTCCCGCCGCCCGTCGCGTTAGCGACACGCGCTCTGCGCGTGCGGCGAGCGATTGGCGCGTGCACACCCGCGCGCCCGCCAGAGCGTGCCGGCCCGTCGCGCATGTGCGCGACACGCGAAGCGTGCCGGCGGCCTCGGCGCCTTCTTGGCGCTGAGGCCGGAGGTCGCTGGCACCATGTCACTACGTGTCACTACGATAATGAATTGCGGCCATAGCTTCGCTCGGGATGTCAGTGACATTTCCACGTCATGCTGACATCGGAGCCGCTTACATAGGCGAGCCACCGGTGGCCAATCGCCTGGCTACGGTGCCGCTCATCACCGCCAGCGTCGAGGAGATCGCTCACCGAATTCGACTTGTTCTCCGTGGTGCAGAACGACCCGCCCGCGCTCCCGACCCTCGCTGCGCTGCTCGGCGGCGACCTTCCCTCGGGCGACGTCTCGCGCCTGCTCCGCGCCACCGCGCGCACCGCACTCTCGCCCGCCTCGCTCCTCGCGCGGGCCGAGGTGCTGGCCGCGCTGCCGCGCCCGCTCGGCGCCGCGTGGCTCGACGCGCACGTGCGCCCGACGCACGAGCACGACGGCGCGCAGCTCTTCGCCTGGGCTGACGTGCTGGCCGCGCTCTCTCCGCGAGCGTCCGACTCCGGGCGCGCAGGCGCGCTCGTCTGCGCCGCCGAGGCCGCGTGCGCCCTCGGCCTCTCGCTCGGCGCCTTCCGCATGGCGCTAGCGCGCGGCCACCTCAAACCCACCGGGAGGATCGGCCGACGGTTGTTGTTCTCCGTCGAGGATTTGCATCGCCAACTGAGCGCCAACGTCGCTACCATCGACACGCGGTCCGTGGTGCTCGAGGCATGCGAGGAGAGTCGACATGCCGAAAAGAGGAACACCGACGGAGATCCCGGGCCTGAGCCGGGACGGGTCACGATGGATCTTGCGAGCCGTCGTGAAAAGCAGAAACGGCAGGAGGTGGGAGCGACAGAAGGTGATCGACGGCGCGCCGGACAAGCCGACGCGCAAGGAGCTGCGGGAGCTCGAGGACGTGCTCGAGCGGCTACGGGACGAGCTGAGGCAAGAGGCCGAGGCCGACGCCAGCGGGGCACCAACGCCGAGGGAGACCCTTGGCGACTTCGCGCCGCGCTGGCTCGAGCATACGGCGGCGACGGGCAAGACCAGGAAGCACGTGGTGGAGAAGCGGTTGCAGCACCTGAGCACGTTCATCCTGCCGCTCATCGGCGACCTGGAGTTGCGCTCGTTGCGCCGCTCCCACGTCGTGAGCTGGATGACGAGCGTGGCGGGCAAGCGGCAACCAAACGGCAAGCTCTACGGCAAACACACGCTGATGAGCGTGTGGGCGACGTTGAGGGCGATGCTGAAGCGCGCAGTGATCCTGCGCGACCTCGACCATGACCCCACCCTGGGCGTGAGGTTCGACCTCGGCGACCACGTCGGCGGCGAAGAGCGGCCGGCGAAGAAGCCGAAAGAGACCCTCACGCGCGACGAGCTGGCCCGCATGCTCGAGGCTGCTCGGCACGAGAGCCCCGATGTGCGTGCGATGATCGTGGTGCAGGTCTCCACGGGCCTGCGCTTCTGCGAGCTGTCGGCGCTCGAGTGGCGCGACATCGACCTCGATGCCGCGCGGCTGCGC
Organism: Deltaproteobacteria bacterium; assembly: GCA_016177705.1. Taxonomy (GTDB): domain Bacteria; phylum Myxococcota; class UBA727; order UBA727; family VGSZ01; genus JACOUT01. The sequence continues at coordinate 82,918 of JACOUT010000018.1, read as the reverse complement.
ATCGAGCGCTCGCAGGTGGAGGGGCAGGTCGGTCCGCCGAAGACCGAGGTGACCCGGCGCGAGGTGTACCTGTCACCGGCCGTCGTCGAGGTGCTGCGGGAGCATCGACGCTGGCAGGTGCAGCAACAGGTGCCGGGGCTTTCCAAGGGCCTGGTGTTCCCGTCGAGCACGGGCACCTACCGGACCCCCTCGCTCTTGGCCAAGCCGCTCGCCCGCTGCTGCAAGCTCGCTGGGGTGGGCAAGCACATCTCGTCGCACTGCCTGAGAAAGACGGCCAACAACCTGCTTCGGCAGAGCAGCAGCGACGTCGTGGTGCGCGCCATGATCGGGCACGCCACGAGCGAGATGACGCGCCTGTACAGCAACGTCGATCACGAGGAGAAAGCCCGCGCGCACGCCGCCGCCTTCGGTGACGTGCTCGGCGTGGCGGTGGGACTGAAGGGTGGGAGCAGGGACGATTCCCACCCGATATCGGCCTCACCGGAGCCGAGGGCAAAGAAAAACCCCTGAGGATTCAGGGGCATTACTGGAGCGGGAGACGGGGCTCGAACCCGCGACCTCAAGCTTGGGAAGCTCGTGCTCTACCAACTGAGCTACTCCCGCACCGACGCCGAGGATGGGCGTGGGCCGCCTCGCTGTCAACCGTAATGGCCCCCTACAGCGGCACGAAGGTGCACGCCCGGATCAACACGCGCCCGAGGCCGTGCAGCATCGCCACCGCGTCGGCCGACAAAGGCGCCGCGAAGGCCTCGCGCTGCGCGCGCAGGATGTCCTCGAGCGGCTGCGCCACGCCCCGGCGGCCGTTCCGCTCCACCTCGTCGAGCACCTTCAACAGCGGCGCGCGCACGGTGGGCAGCTCGCCCACCGCCTCGCGCAGCGTGACGCCGCTCTTGACCACCGGCCGGCTCTGCAAATGCGCCAGCGCGTACAACAGCGGGAGCTGCGCCTCCCAGATCGACACGGCGGTGCGCGGCGTGCGCGAAGCACCCCGCATCCCCTCGGCGACGGCGACGAACACCGACAGCGCCACCAGCACTGCCGGTACCTCGCGCCGCGGCAGCGAGCTCGCTTGCAGGCGCAAGACACCGGTGAGCGCCACCACCTCGCGCACCGCCTCGCGCGACGGCTTGTCGGTGGCGCCGATGAAGCGCCGCACCGTCTCCTCCACCTTGGCGAGGGCGCCCGTCTTGCCGTCGATGCCGAGGGCGGCGAGCGCGAGCAGGTGCTGTAGCTCGGCGTAGGGCAGGTAGCTCTCCTCGAACAGGTGGCGCTCGGCCTCCTCGACCACGCGGCGCTCGAGCGGCATGGCGTCCGCCCACGGCAGGTCACGCGGCACCGGCAGCTCCTTGTGCCCCGAGCGGCCCACCTGCGAGTGGTGGATCTCGAGCGCGAGCGCGTCGTGCGACGAGGGCCCGACGCCGGTGGGCGCGCCGATGGTGATCGGACACAGGAAGTCGGGCAGCACCACCACGGTCTCGCCGGCGTTCCTGAAGCGCACGAAGGGGAACAGCCGGCAGCCGGCGGGCTTGGCCTGGCGGCCGATGACGCGCTCGAGGCGGCAGCGGCGCTTGCTGTCGAGGAACCAGCAGCGCTCGGCCGGCGTCTGCAGGGCGAGGCGCTGCGACTGCTGGAAGGTGGGCACCGCGAACAGCGGCGACCTCGGCTGGGCCTCCTGGATGGTGACCAGCTCACGCGACGAGCCGATGCCGAGCGCGGCGCCCTTGCAGCAGGGCGCTTCGCAGCTCGGGCAGTCGTAGCGCAATGCCCCGGAGAAGAACGGGAACACCAGCGGCCGCCCGCCGAGCAGGTAGGCCCTCATCCGCGCTCGTCCCCCGCCGGCTCCTCGAGCAGCGACAGCATCGCCTGCAGCGTCTTCACCTTGCGGACGGCCTTCATGTAGAGCTTGGCGCTCACCACAGCGCTCGCCGCGTGGCCGCCGAGCAGCGAGAACAGCTCGACGTCGTTGCGCAGGAAGCGCTCCTTCTGCGACAGCAAGCTGTAGACCAGGATGGCGCCCACACAGGTCTTGCCCATCGCGAGCGGCACCGCGGCCATGATGCTCTCGCGCGCCGAGCGCGACGAGGTGTGCACGTAGGCGGTGAGCGAGCCGAGCGTCTCCGCGAGCACGCCGCGCGGTCGGATGCCGGCGCTCGGCAGGCGTCCGTCGAGCCCCTGCGAGGCGGCCACGCGGAAGGTCTCGCCGTCGTCATCGAGCAACAGCAACGCGTACGTGCGCGCGCCGATGAAGTTGACCAGGATCTCCTCGATGACGCGCAGCACCTCGGCCAGATCGAGGGTGGCGTGAAGCTGGAACGACGAGACGTACATGCTCATCATCGAGCTGTTCAGCTCCTCCAGCTCGAGCAGGCGGCTCTCGAGGTCGGTCTGCACCTCGAGCAGATCCTGCACCTGTTGCTGGTAGACCTGCGCCTTCTCCTGCGCCACCCGCAGCGTCGCCAGGCCCTCGGCGCCGCCTTCCTTGCCCTGCTGCGCCAGCACCAGCGCCTTGGCGAGCCGCACGTTGTCGGCCTTGAGCCGTTGGCTCTCGACCACCACGGCGGCGACGTCTTCACGGAGCTGCTCGACGCCGCGCAGGTGGTCGACCAGCGCGTCCAGCGACGCGAGCGCGCGCTCCACCCTCTGGGATCCGTCGGGCTCCGGCACGACTGCGGGATAGCACAGGTGCGCTTGTCGACGCTGCCGACGCGACAGGCGAGCTCAGCGTCGGGCGAGCGCGGTGCGCGAGGCCAACGGCAGGCTGCCGAAGGCGACAAACAGCTCGGCGGTGGTCTTGGCCGGGTGCCCGCCGGTGGCACTCCTCAGGAAGTGGTTGAGCGGTGCGCCGCGCTCGTCGTGGCGGTCGTGCGGGCGCGCCAGGTTCATGCGCGCGCGCACGATGCGGTCGCCCACCCGGTGGACCAAGAGCACGGTGCCGTCGGCCTCGACGCGCTCGACCACCGCGACGTGCGAGAGCGGATCGTCGAAGGCGCCGTTGCCGTCTGCGTCCCAGGTGAAGTCGAAGAAGGCGAGATCGCCGGGCAGGGGATCGACGCGTCGCAGCGAACCCTGGCCTCGCGCCAGCTCGAACAGGCGGCGCGTGTCGCCGACGATGCCGAGCGGGAAGCCGGCGCGCGCGTAGATCGCGTGGGCCACGCCCGAGCAGTCCATGCGGAAGCGCTGACCGTCGACCACCAGCGGCCCCTTGCCCACCGAGCGCGCCGCCGCGTCGGCCACGCGCACGCGCGCGGCGGTCGTTTCGGCGTCGTCGTCGGGCTTGCGATCACTGAAGATGGGGGCGCGCCACCCGCCGGGGGCGCCGAGGGCGCCCGCGCCGTCGGGACCGCCGAGCAGCGGATGGCTCGGGCGCACGGTGGCCGTTTGCGGCGCGCACGCCGCTGCAGCGAGCGCTGCACCCGCGACCGCGAGCAGGGCGAGTGAAGGGCGAGCGTGGCGAGCTGCGGCGCTCATCCGTTCCCCACGTCGAGCCACAGCATGCCGTCGCCCTGACCGATGCGCACCGGCGCCTGGTCGCGCAGCTCGATCAACAGCTCGACGCGGAAGCGCGCGTCCTCCTCCACCGAGGGCAGCACGCGCACCACCGAGGTCTCGAGCGATCGGGCGTCGAGCACACGGCGCACATTGAGGTTCTCGGCGCGGGTGTCGAACAGCGTCAGTACGAGCTGGCTCTTGCCGCGCCGGCGCAGGTCGTAGCGCGCGCCGCCGTCGACGCGCACACCCACGCGGCTGCCGTCGGCGGTCCGCTGCACCGTCACCTTGGAGAGCAGACCGCGACCCTCGGCCTCGTCCAGCTCTTCGTCGCCGCCGCCGAATTCGTCGCCCTCGCCGAGCTGATAGCGCTGGTAGCGGGTGGGCGGCCCGATCTCGATGCTCCTGCCGCCGAAGCCGAAGCCAGCCGGCGCCCCGTCCCGGTCGGCGACCGCCGTCGACACCTCGCTGCTCGACGATCGCGTCGACGCCAGGGGCGCGCGCTCCTCGGCCCCCCGGCGCGCCAGATCCTCGGCGCGCGCGCGCTCCTTCTTGGCCAGCTCCTCCGCCTGCTTGGCTGCCGCCGCGCGCTGCGCGGCCTCGGCCTCTGCGCGCCGCTGCTCTTCTTCGGCGCGGCGCGCGGCCTCGCGCTCGCGCTCTGCCTTGGCCGCAGCCTCGGCCTCGGCGCGCTGGTGCGCCTCCTGCTGCCGACGAAGCTCTGCCGCGCGGCGATCGGCCTCGGCGCGGCTCTTGGTCTCCTCGGCGGCGAGGCGCGCGGCCTCCTCCTCCTTGCGCTTCTTCTCGATCGCGGCTTTCTTCTCGTCGTCGGCCTGCTGCCTGGCGAGGGCGGCGGCGAGGCGCGCGGCCTCCTCCTCCTTGCGCTTCTTCTCGATCGCGGCCTTCTTCTCCTCGTCGGCCTTCTTCTTGGCCTCGATGGCTGCGAGACGTGCGGCCTCCTCGTCCTGGCGCTTCTTTTCGAGCGCGGCCTTCCTCTCCTCATCGGCCTTCTTTTTGGCCTCGATGGCTGCGAGGCGTGCGGCCTCCTCTTCCTGGCGCTTCTTGTCGAGCGCGGCCTTCCTCTCCTCGTCTGCCTTCTTCTTGGCCTCGATGGCGGCGAGACGGACGGCCTCCTCTTCCTGGCGCTTCCTCTCGAGCGCGTCCTTCTTCTCCTGGTCGGCCTTCTTCTTGGCCTCGGCGGCGGCGAGGCGGGCGGCCTCCTCTTCCTGTCGCTTCTTCTCGAGCGCCGCCAGGCGATCCTGCTCGGCCCGCTGCTTTGCCAGCGCCCGCTGCTCGTCCTCCTGGCGCTTCTTCTCCAAGGCGGCCAAGCGCTCCCGCTCGGCGTTCTCTCTGGCTGCGAGCGCCGCCAGGCGGCTCTGCTCGGCCGCCCGCGCGCCGCGCTCCGCCTCGTCGGCGCGCATCTTCGCCTCGGCGGCGGCGCGCTCGTTGGCGGTCTGCGCCGCGCGCGCGATCACCGCGGCGCGCTCCTTGCGGTCGCGCGCGGCGGCGACCAGCGCGGCCTTGTCGCCGTGGTGCGAGAAGCGCACCTCCAGCGCCGCTCCGCGCGTGGTGGCGTCGTAGTCGACGTCGGCCGAAAACGACAGCACCAGGCGTTGCGGGCCGCTCTTGCTCGCGGGCTCGAGCGCGGCGTCGAGCAGCAGGATGTTCTCGCCGGTCACGAGCGGCGCGCCGTCGAAGGCGACGCCCGGCAGCTCGACGGCGTAGCGCGGCTGCCCCGGCACGCGGAACACCTGAAACGTCGGCGCGCTCGCCGCCTCCACCGACACCACGACGTCGAGGTCGGTGCCCTCGGCGACCGTCAGCACGGCGCCGCGCGGACCGGCCGCCAGCGCGCTGTCGACCCAGAGCGCGAGCACCAGCGCCCCGGTGGCGAGCACCGCGGGGGCCACACCGAGGTCGGGGCGGTGGCGCAGCCGCCCGGTGGGCGGCAGGGCGTGACGGGAGAATCGGGTGGTCGGCACGGTGCGAGACAAGGGCGGCTCCCCTGGCGGTGCCTCGAGCCTAGGGCTTGGATCCGAGCGGCTCCAGTTTCCGACCACCGGCGACGGCCGTCCCCACATGGCTCCACCCTACCAGACGCACCCGCAGGTCCGCCCACCTTGCGCGCTCGGGGGGAAACGCGGGATGACTGCGCCATGGCTGTCGCTCGACGACCCGTCGCGCTCTTGCGTCCCCTGCTGGTCGCCGCCGCCGTGAGCGCGGCGCTGGCGGCGCTGCCCGCGTCGGCCAGCGCCGACACGCCGACCGACCTCGGCCTCGAGCTGATCCCCTGGTCGAAGAAGCTGGTTGAACGCCGCTACGAGTCGCCGCGCGACTGGGACGGCACCTTGAAGTTCTTCCGGGACAAGTTCAAAGGCTGGAAGACCATCAAGTGGTCGCGTGAGGTGAGCTTGCCGGCCGTGAAATACGTGCACATCACCAACACGGCAGACGCCGGCAAATGGGACGGCATCAACGTCTACACCCTGCCGGACGGCCGCGTGCGCTACTACCTGCTGGCGCGCGCGCCCAAGCCCGCAGCCGCGAAGCCGGCCGACGCCGCCAAGCCCGAGGCCAAGGCGCCCGCGGGATGAAGACCGCCTCGCCGGCGGTGCCGCTCTTCGTCGCGGCTTCGCTCGGTGCGCTCGCCGGCCTCGGGCGCGAGTGGCCGCTGGTACCGCTCTTGGCCGGCGTCGCGCTGGCGTTCCTCGGCGCGCTGCTCGCGCGCGGCGCGCCGGCGCGCGCGACGCTCGTGCTGGTGCTCGCGGCGTCGCTCGCCATGACGGGCAGCGCGCTCGAGCGCGCGCGCAGCAGCAGGCGCGCGGCTGCCTTGCCGAACACCGTGGCGGTGTTCGAGGGCGTGGTCGACGACGTCTGGTTCGGAAAGAAGGGCGCGGTGGTCGCGCTCGCGGTCAGCGGTGCGCTGGTCGACGGCGCGCCGCAGCCGCTGTCGGCACGGCTGGCGGTGCACCTGCCCGAAGGCATGGAGCCGCCCGCGCCGGGGGCGCGCGTGCGCGTGCGCGGCAGGGCCGCGCCGCTGTTGCCCTCGCTCGCGCCGGGCGCCTTCGACGACGCGGCGCTCGGGCTCGCCCGCGGCATCGACGCAAGATTGCACGTGCATGCCGCGCACGACCTGGCCGCGCTCGACGGTGAGCATGCGTGGCGTCCGTTCGCCGAAGCGCGCCTGGCGCTGCGCGAGCGGCTGGTGGCGCAGTTGACGCCGCGCGAGGCCGGGCTCGTGCTCGCGCTGCTGGTGGGCGACACCTCGCTCATCGACGACGAGCAGCGCGCCATCTATCGCGCCGCCGGCGCCGGCCACCTGCTCGCGGTCAGCGGGCTACAGGTGACGCTCTTGGCGGTGCTGCTCGCGCGCCTGGTGCGCAGCCTCGTGTTGCTCACACCCTACGGGCGACTGGGCCGAGGCCGCGCCTTCGCCGGTGTCGTCGCGCTCGCCGGCGTGTGGGGCTTCGTGCTCTTGTGCGGCGCGCCGCCGTCTGCGGTGCGCGCCGGCGCCATGGGCAGCGCCGTGCTGGTCGCGGGCCTCCTTGGGCGCCGCGCCTCGGTGCTCGACGCGCTCGGCGTCGCGGGCCTGTTCTCCGTGCTGCTGTCGCCCGCCGCCGTCATCGATCCGAGCTTCCTGCTCTCCTATGCGGCGGTGATCGGCCTGGTGGCCGCTTCCTCCCGTCGATCGTCGAGCGCCGGCGATACGCCCCCGACCCTGCTCGCGCGCCTACGCGACGCCGCGCTCACGGCGGTGGGCGCCGGCGTGGTCACCGTGCCGGTGAGCGCCTTCCTGTTCGGACAGCTCGCGCCGGCGGGCCTGATCGCCAACATCGTGCTGGTGCCGGCCGCGTCGATCTTGCAGGTGCCGGCGCTGGTAGGCGGCGCGCTCGGCGCCGCGCTCGACTGGCATGCGCTCTCCTTCATCGGCGCGCAGGCCGCGCTCCTGCTCGAGGCGCTCACCGCGGGCCTCGCCGACCTCTTGCCCGGCATGCGCCTGGTGGAGGCGCCCACCGGCTTTGCCGCGCTGACGCTGTTCTCTCTGGCTGTTGGTGCGGTGGTGGCGGTGGCGCGCCGGGCGTGGCTGCCTGCCACCGCGGTGGCGGCGATCGCGCTCGGCGTAGTCGGCGCCGGCGACCTCGAGGCCGAGGGCATGCGCATCACCGTCCTGCCGGTGGGGCAGGGCGACAGCGCCGTGCTCGAGCTTCCCAACGGCACCGTGCTGCTCATCGACGGCGGGCCCGGCGATGACGATCAAGGCGCGGCGGCGCGGGTGGTGCTGCCCTTCCTCGCCCGGCGCGGCATCGACCGCATCGACGTGATGGTGCTGTCGCACCCGCACCCCGACCACGGCGCCGGCCTGGCGGCGGTGGCGCGCGCGCTGCCGGTGGGGGAGCTGTGGCTCACCGAAGCATCGAGCGAGGGCGACGGCGTCGAGGATGGGATCGTGCAACGCCTGCTCGCCGCGCTGCCGCCGGGGACGCGGGTGCGCACCACCCCCGAGCTGCTCGGCACACACCGCTTCGGTGTCACCACAGTCGAAGTGCAGGCACCAGCGCCCGCCGAGCGCACGGCGACCTACCCGGAGCTGTCGGCGAACGACAACAGCCTGGTGCTGCGCGCCTGTTTCGCGGCGAGCTGCGCGCTGTGGCCCGGCGACATCGAGGCGCTCGGCGAGGAGCAGCTGCTCACCAGCGGTGTCGACGTGCGCGCCGCCGTCGTCAAAGCGCCGCACCACGGCTCGTCGACCTCGTCGATCGCGGCGTTCGTCGAGCGCGTCGGCGCGCGGCACGTGGTCTTCTGCACCGGGCCCGGCAACCAGTTCGGTTTTCCCGCTGCGGCCGTGCTCGATCGATGGCGCGCGGCGGGTGCGCGGCTGTGGGACACGGCGGTCAACGGCCAGATCACCATCGTGCTCGGCCAAGATGGCGTCCGCATGCGGGCCTTCCGTGAGGGCCAGGTGGTGCCGGGTACCGGTTCCGCGCGCCGTTGACGCACCTTGCCGCTTTCCCCTAGGTTGACGCGCCCAAGGAGGCCTCCATGGCCGACGCTCCCTGTGTCATTGGTCGCGGCATCACCATCAAGGGCAACCTGTCGGGGGCTGAGCAGCTCGTCATCGAGGGCGCCGTCGAGGGGCACATCTCGTTGAAGAACCACCTGACGATCAAGGAGACCGGGCGCATCACCGCCGACATCACCACGCACTCCCTGATGGTGCACGGGCAGGTGAGCGGCAACATCGAGGCCAACGACTTGGTCTCGCTCTCCGCCGAGGCCAGCGTGGTCGCCGACATCAAGGCGCCGCGGGTCGTGCTCGAGGACGGCGCACGCTTCAAGGGACGCATCGAGATGGACGTGCAGCTTCCGCCCGGCGTCTGAGGCGTCTCCCTTTCACCTGTCGCGCTGACGAGCAGCATTCACGAGCAGCGTTCACGAGCAGCGTTTACGAGCAGCGTTCACGAGGAAGTACTCATGGCCAACACCGTCATCGGCAACACCATCGTCATCGACGGCGAGATCTCGGGCGACGAGGATCTCACTATCCGCGGCACCGTGAAGGGCAAGATCGCGCTCTCCGCGAGCCTCATCGTCGAGAATTCGGGCACGGTGGAGGCCGACATCGAGACCAAGAACGTCGAGGTCTCGGGCAACGTCACGGGCAACATCACCTCCACCGAGCGCGTCGAGCTGAAAAGCGATGGCCGCATGGTGGGTGACATCAAGGCCCCGCGCATCCTGATCGCCGACGGCGCCGTCTTCAAAGGCAACGTCGACATGGAGCGGTGATTCGTCATGGCAACCGCACGCACCCCGACAACTTCCTCGGACGGCGCCACCATCATCGGCGAGTCCGTCCACATCCGCGGCCAGCTCAACGGCGGCGAGGACCTACATGTGCTCGGCCGCGTCGAGGGCAGGGTCGACCTCGAGCGCACGCTGGTGGTGGCGCAGAGCGGCATCGTCAAGGCCGAGGTGAGCGTCAAGAACGCGGTCATCTCGGGCGTGGTGGTGGGCAACATCCACGCGAGCGAGTCGGTGGAGATCACGCGCGAGGGCCGCATGGTCGGCGACATCTTCTCGCCGCGCATCATCATCGTCGACGGCGCCAGCTTCCGCGGCAACGTCGACATGGGCGACATCGCCAACATGCCCGCGCGCAAACCCTCGGCCGAGCGGCCGCGGCCGACGCCGGTCGCTCGGCCAGCGGCGCCGGTGGCCCCCGCGCGCCCAGCGGTCACCGCCAAGCCGGGTGCCAAGCCCGCGCTGGCGCCAGCTGCCAAGGCGCCCGAAAAACCGGCTGAACGAGCGCCCGAGAAGGCGCCGGAGAAAGCGCCCGAGCCGACTCGGCCGGCGACGGTCACGCCGCTCGAGCCGCCCGCGGCCAAGGGCCTGCCGCAAAAGGCGCAGAAGACGCGCGTCATTGTCAAGCGGAAGTGAGCCGTGGCCAAGCGCGGCAAAGCCGTCGAGGCGGCGTCGTATGCGTCGGCGCGCGCCGCGCTGCTGGCGATGCTCAAAGAGCTGTCGTACGAGGCGCGTGAGGTCACGCTCTCGTCCGGCCAGAAGAGCCACTTCTACATCGACTGCAAGCAGACCGCGCTCACCGGCGAGGGGCACGTGCTGGTCGGCATGTGCCTGCATGAGCTGCTCGGTCGCGCGGAGAACCTCCACCCGAACGCGAAGCTGCCGCAGCACCACGCTTGTGGCGGCCTGACCATGGGCGCCGATCCGCTGTGCTCGGCGCTCGCGCTGTTCGCGACCATGAACGGGCGCGAGCTCAACGCCATCTTCGTGCGCAAGGAGCCGAAGGGTCACGGCACCGGCGCCTACCTCGAGGGCACGCGCGCCGTGCCCGCGGGGGCGCGTGTGGTGGTGCTCGAGGACGTGGTGACCACCGGCAAGGCGTCGTTGACGGCGGCGCGCCGCCTGCGCGACGGCGGCTTCGTGGTCGACACCGTGCTCGCGCTGGTCGATCGCGAGGCCGGCGGGCGCGAGGCCTTGGCGGCCGAGGGGCTGTGGCTGTCTTCGCTGTATTCTCTGCAGGACTTCCCGGTGCCGGGAACTGGCGGAGGGTGACGATGGCGCGACGGGCTCGGATTGGCGGTGCCGCGGCGCTCACGGTGATGGGCACCGTGCTGCTCGCGGTGCTCGGCAGCGCCGCGGGCTGCTCGTCGATCCCCCACACCGGCACGGTCGGCGTCGCCCCCAACTCTGGCGAGTGGCGGCCGGTGCTGGCCGAGCACACGCGCCAGGCCGAGAGCTTCGACTGGTTGGTGCGCCAGGCGGACCTGCGCGCCACCCTGGTGACGCCGCGCTTGCGCAAGGCGTTCCTGGACGCGCGCACGTCCTTCCACGGGCAGCTCGCCAAGGAGCTGCAGACCGAGCTGGTCGGCCTGGGTGAGCCCGATGAAGGCGTGGACGCGCCCATGCGCGCGGCGCCGGAGTCGGAGCAGCAGATCGTGCTGCTGGTGGCGCTCTACGTCACCGATCAGAAGAACCGCGACATCAGCGCCGGCTACACCATCTGGGACACCGAGCTGGTCATCGGCGAGCAGCGCCTGCGCCCGAGCAAAATGGAGACACTGAGGAACTCGCCGGCCGCGGCCGAGGTCTTCCCCTTCATTGACCGCTTCGATGATCTCTACCTGGTGCGCTTCCCCGGGCCGCTGCCCGCGGCAGGTGGTCCCGTGCGCTTCGAGCTGCACAGCGCGCTCGCCGACACGGTGGTGGAGTGGCAGTTGACCCCGTGAGCGACGCGGCGACCGCGGCGTTGCGTGCGCGCCTCGGCAAGAACGTGCGCCGGCTCGAGCCCTGGGCGAAGCGTGAGGCCGTCTCGAGCTTTCGCGTCTATGACCGCGACATTCCGGAGGTTCCGCTCACCATTGATCGCTACGCCGCGAGCGACGGCGTGCACCTGCACGTCTCGGTGTTCGAACCGCGCCACGGTGTTGCGCAAGACGCAGTGCTGCGTTGGGTGGACGCCGCAGCAGCCGCGCTGGCGGTCGATCAGGCGCGCGTGCACCTCAAGCGGCGCGCGCAAGGTGTCGAGCACGAGAAGGTCGCCGAGCGCGGCGAGCGCCTCGAGGTGCAGGAGGGCGGCCTGCGCTTCCTGGTCAACCTCACGGACTATGTCGACACCGGGCTGTTCCTCGATCACCGCCGCACCCGCGCGCGTGTGCGCGCCGAGGCCCGCGGCAAGCGCTTCCTCAACCTGTTCTCGTACACCGGCGCGTTCACCGTCTATGCGGCCGCCGGCGGCGCGGCCGGCTCGCGCTCGCTCGACCTGTCGCCGACCTACTGTCGGTGGGCGCAGGACAACCTGGAGCGCAACCACCTGAGCGGTGCCGCGCACGTGGTGGAGCAGACCGACGCGCTCGCGTGGCTCGAGCAGCCGCCGGGATCGCCGGCGTTCGAGCTCGCGGTGCTGGATCCGCCCACCGTGTCGGTCAGCAAGCGCGCGCGGCGCGCCTTGGACGTGCAGATGGACCACCCGTGGCTTATCGCGCGCACGCTCGATCGGCTGGTGACGGGCGGCGTGCTGTACTTCTCCACCAACCTGCAGCGGTTCGCGCTCGGACAGGTGAGCGCTCACGCCGTCGTCGAGGTCACCGACGAGACGTTGTCACCCGACTTCTCGCGGCGGCCGCCCATCCATCGGTGCTGGCGCATCGTGAAGTGACCGCGGCGAGCGCCGAAAGTGATCTGTCGGAGTCGATCACCGCGCGCAGATCACCGCGATCGGTGCTCAACGCTCGTGCCGAACGCGTTCGACGCGTGAAGTGAGACACATCGCGCGAACTTTTTTTGGAACGCGTGCGCGTGACGCGCGTGCTGCGCTTTGATCATCGCGTTGCGCGCTCGTGATCGTGATTGTCGACGAGAAAACGCGCACGTCATCGATCGATGCGCGCACGATGCTCGCGTTGCATGCAGCGTGAACGAACACGCGCGGCGTTTGTTTTGCGCTGCGCGAAGGCACCGCACGAAGAAAAGACTGGCATTTGTGTGCGCTGACGGATTAAAAAGGTACTTGAGCGCGCAAGCTCACGAACGGCGAGAACAGATGACCCTTCTTCCCCTCGACATTCAAACCTCGCGCGGCAACGACCGCGACGGTTCGAGTGGCTGCGAGAGGAAGGTTGGTCGCACGCTGACTCGTCGATCGGGAGAAGCGGAGGAGCTGGTGCGTCACGCACTGCTCGCTGCGGAAGGCGCGCGTCACCAAAGTCTCCGGACCGTGCGCAATCGTGCATCGGGCCGGATGCTGACCCCCGCGGTTGCCGAGCGGAGAAGCAGAGGTGCTTTTCTCGTCGAGGCCCGTGGGTTCCACGAACAGGAGTAAGCGATGGCTGCCAAGAAGAAGAAGAAGGCTGGCAAGAAGAAGGGCAAGAAGAAGGCGAAGAAGCACTAGGCTTCGCCTCTGCCCAAGCCTCTCTTCGAGAGGGCCTCGCTGACATTGTCAGCAACGGGGAGTCCCGAAGTGGACGACCCAGCTGGCCGCCGTTGAAAGACGGCGGCCAGCGAGGCGTTTCGACGTTGTCGTTCTTTTCCGTACAGCGTCGATGATTCGCCGAAGGGGCCGCGCACCCCTGAAATCAGCGCGCCAAGCATTCAACTATCGAGTGAAACTGCCGGACCAGGGACCCTGGTGCCGTTGGCGGTGGTGTGGGCGGGTGGCGACGGCGGGCGACGCCATGCTCCCGAGGGCGCCGGCGGCGAAGAAATGGCCGTGAGCACGCGCGCCGAACAAGATCGCCGAGTGACCGCAGCAACCTACGATCTCGAGCACGTGCGACGCGGCCGCCGTCTGCTGGCCATCCTGGTCGAGCGCTTCGGCGTCGCGCACTTCCTCGAGCGAGCCAACGCCCGCGCCAACGCCCGCGCATGCGACGATGCGGTCGCGCTGGCGTGCACCTGGATCGAGCGGCGCACCGGCAGGGTGGTTGGCCCAAGCGTGATCGAGCTACTCAAGCGGGAGCTGCGCGGCATCCTACGTCGGCGGGTCGCCGAGGGCGCGGCGTGCGTCAAGGGCTGAGGAGAAGCCGTCAACGCCGGAGCTTGCGGAGCTTGCGAGCGTCCTTCGGCTCCTTGGCGTCGAGCAGGCGTTGTTCCGCGTCGGCACGCGCAACCTGACCGGACCGCCGCAAGAACGCGATCAAGCGCGAGCGATACAGCGTGGCTTCCGGTAGCTCGCCGATCAGCGCGCGCAGTGCAGCTTCCGCCGCGGCGAGGTCGCCGGCCCGCTCGGCGGCGTCCGCCATGCCGACCAGCGCCGGCACCCGGTTCGGCTCGAGCGCCAGCGCTGCCTGATAGTAGGAGAGCGCCGCCGCGGCGGCGCCCTGGCTCAGCACCACGTCGCCCTTGCGCGTCAGCGCCTCGGCGTTTTTGGGCTCGGCGCGCAGCGCGCGGTCGATCGCTTCGAGCGCGCGCCCGCCGTCGCCGCTGCGCACATGCCAGGCGGCTTCGACGAGTTGCGCGCGTGCGTCGTCGGGCGCGAGGCGAGCGCCGAGCGAGTAGTGGGCGGCCACCAGCTCGACCGGGCGACCGAGCGCCTCGGCGGCGAGCGCCCACTCGGCGTGGCCGGCCGCGAGCCCCGGGTCGAGGCGGAGCGCCTCCGCAGCGGCGGTCTCGGCACCGAAGAAGTCGCCGTGCGTACGGCGTTCGGCGGCCGCGTCGACCAGCGCCTGTGCTTGGGAGCGATCGCTCTCGCTCCTGCCGCCGGCCGCCGGCTCGAGCGTGGTCGCCGCCGCGGAGTCGCCGAGCACGGCGCCGAGGTGGTGGCGGGGTGACGGTGGCGCCGCCGGGGTAGCGCAGGCGACGAGCACCGCCGCGAGCGTGGCGAGCATCGGCAGGCGCGGCGCGGCCATGCCCAACCCTGACAGATCAGCGGGAGCGCGCGCCAGCCCGCTTGGGCAACTCCCCGGCTTTCGCGTGGTGGGCCTTTCGGGCACAACGCGGCCGTGGATCTCGAGCCGCTGCACCTCTCCGACCGCGCCGCGCGCGACCTCGGCTTCGTCGAGATCCAGCGCGTGCTCGCCGCGCTCTGCCCTTCGACCTTCGGCAAGGAGGCGCTCGCGCAAGCGCCCTTCCCCACCGCGCGCGCGCTGCTGCACGAGCGCGGCGCGGAGGCCATGGAGGCGGCGCAGGCGGTGGAGCGGCGGGTCGCACCCGACTTCGGCTCGGTGAGGGACATCCGGCCGGCGCTGGTGGCGGCGCAGAAGGGCACGACGCTCGGCACCCTCGACCTGCTCGATGTCGCGCGCACCCAGGAGGCGCTCGGACGCCTGCACGACGTGATGGCGTTCCAGGGAGAAGCGGCGCCCCTGCTTGGGGCGATCGGTCGTGCCATCGCGGAGGAGCGGCGCTTCGCCAAGCGCGTCGTGCGCAGCATCGACGAGCAAGGAAAGCTGACGGACGACGCCTCCCCCGAGCTGGGCGCGCTGCGTCACAAGGTGCGCGGCCTGCGCGGCGAGGCGCAGACGCTGCTCGGCACCTTGATCCGAGAGCTCGACGATGAGGGGCTGCTGCGTGACCGCAACTTCACGGTGCGCAACGACCGCTACGTGCTGCCGGTCAAGAGCGAATTCCAGGGGCGGGTCGAGGGCATCGTCCACGACGCCTCGCAGACCCACCAGACCGTTTTCGTCGAGCCGCGTGCGCTCTTGCAGATCGGCAACCGCATCAAGATCGCGACCGCCGAAGTGGAGCAGGAGGAGCAGCGCATCCTCGCGGAGCTGTCGGCGGAGGTCGCCGAGCTGGCGCCGCGACTTCGGGCGGATCTGATCCACGCCGGGCACCTCGAGGCGGCGTTCGCGCGGGGCACGCTCGCGGCGCGCACCGGCGGCCGCTTGGTGGAGGTGGACGCCGCGCGCCCGCTGGCGCTGCGCAAGGCGCGCCACCCGCTGCTCGCCTGGCTCAAGGGCGAGGCCGAGCGCGCGGGACAGCACGCGCCGCCCGTGGTCGGCAACGACATCGCGCTCGGCGCGGCGCGCGCGCTGGTCATCAGTGGGCCGAACGCGGGCGGCAAGACGGTGGCGCTCAAGACCGCGGGCCTGATCGCGCTGCTCGCGCGCGCCGGCATCCCCGCGCCCGTGGCCGAGGACTCCGCGGTGGCGCCGTTTGCAGCGGTTGCCTGCGTCATCGGTGACGCGCAGAGCCTGGAAGGCGCGCTGTCGAGCTTCTCCGGCCACCTGGTCTTGCTGCGCGAGGTGCTCGCCGAGATCGAAGCGCACCGCGGTCGCGGGCCGGTCTTGTGCCTGCTCGACGAGCTGCTCGCCGGCACGGACCCGGCGCAAGGCGCGGCGCTCGGCCAGGCGTTGCTCGAGCACGTGGTCGACCAGGGCGCCTACATCGTCGCCACCACGCACTACGAGCGGCTCAAGGCGCTCGGCCTGGCCGGCGGGTCGTTCAGGAACGCCTCCGTCGCGCTCGACCCCGCCGGTCGCCCCACCTTCCATCTCGCGCTCGATCAGGCCGGCACCTCGAACGCGCTCGACGCCGCCCGGCGCTACGGCCTGCCCGAGGCGGTGATCGAGCGCGCCGATCGGCTGGTCTCGCCGGACGACAAGGAGTTCTCGGGCGTGCTCAAGGCGCTCGCCGAGGAGCGCGCGCACCTGGCGGAGCGGCTGCGCGAGGCCGAGGAGGCCAAAGCTGCGCTCGCGGCGGACGCGGAGCGTCTGGAGCGACGCATCGCCGAGGTGACGGCCGAGAGCCAGCGTTTGCGCCGCGAGGGCAAGCGGGCCTTCGCCGAGGAGCTGGCCGAGGCGCGACGCGAGGTCGCCAAGGCCATCGAGGCCGCCAAGGGCGGCGCCGACGCCCGCGCGCTCAACACCGCCAGCCACCAGTTGCAGGAGCTGGAGCAGCGCGCGCTCGCCGAGGCGCGCTCGCCGTTCGAGCGCGCGCGGCCCGCGAGCGTGACGGTGGGCGCGGCGGTTGAGGTGGAGGCCATGCCGGGCACGCGCCTGACGGTGCTCGAGGTCGACGGCGACGACGTGGTGGTGGCGCGCGGGGCCGTCAAGCTGCGTGTGAAGAAGGAAACGCTGCTCGCGCCAACCGCGGACAAGGCCGGCGGACGAAGCAAGAAGAACGGTTGAGCGGGCGCCGGCCACCGGCCGTAGGGGACATCGCAAGATCGAGCGAGGCAAGGCGGCCGGCGAGGCGCGAAGCGAGCATACTCCCCGTATGTGAGCGAGCGCCGAAGTCGGCCAACGCCGCCGCAGCCGATCTTGCGATGGACCCTCAGTACTCGAGCTCGAGCATGGTGGCGGCGCCGTCGGGCCCCGGCACGACCACGAAGACCCGCCCGTACTCGTCGTCCCGGATCTCGATCTTCTGTTTGACGCCGAGCCCGGCGAGGATCTCGGGGACGGTGTTCGAGTGACCGACCACCACGGCGACGGCGTCCTTGGGCAGGGCCCGAAGCTGCGCCAGCAGGCCAGGGGTGTCGCCGGCCTTGACCACGGTTGGTTTGAGCGCGCGCTGCCTGCACAGCGGCGCCGCGGTGTCGCGCGTTCGGCGCAGCTCGGTGACGAAGACCGCGTCGATGGTGGTGCCGCGCACCAGGCGGGTGAGCGCGATGGCGCGGTCCTCGCCGTAGAGCGACAGCTCCGGGTCCTTGTCGGTCTGGTTCGCCTTCTCGGCGTGGCGCACCACGAACACCGCCTTCAGCGCCAGCGCCGGCGCGGCGGCCCCGACGAGCGCGAGCAGCAGCGCGAGCTGCACGCACCGCGGCGCCAGCAGCGGCGCCAACAAACGGGCGAGGAGCGGACGGCAGGAGGCGCGCGGTCTCGAGCTCATGGCGGCTCTGCTACTACAGCCGCCGCTCGTCGGGGAGGCCGTTGACGCGCGGGGCGCGCTGCATACGAATGTGCAGATGACGCGCCACTTCCTCTCCACGCTCGACTGGTCGCGCGCCGAGCTGCAGGGCCTGCTCGACGACGCGCGCGCACTCCAGAAGCACCCGATCGGCCGGGAGCTGGAAGGCAAGAGCGTGGCGCTGTTGTTCTTCAACCCGTCGCTGCGCACGCGCACCACCTTCGAGCTCGGCGTGCACCAGCTCGGCGGCAAGGCGATCGTGCTCGAGCCGGGCAAGGGTGCCTGGCCCATCGAGTTCGCCGAGCTCTTGGACGGCAGCACGCCGGTGATGGACGGCGACGCCGAGGAGCACGTGCGCGAGGTGGCGAAGGTGCTGTCGCGCTACGTCGACGCCATCGCGGTGCGCGCCTTCCCCAAGTTCCAGCGCTGGGAGGACGACCGCAAAGACAGCGTCGTTCAGGCCTTCGCGCGCCATGCCACCGTGCCCGTGATCAACATGGAGACCATCACGCACCCCTGCCAGGAGCTGGCGCTGCTGATGGCGTTGCAGGAGCGCCTGGGGGCCACCGACGGCAAGCGCTTCACGCTCACCTGGACCTACCACCCGCGCCCGCTCAACACGGCGGTCGCCAACAGCGCGCTCATCATCGCGGCCAAGTTCGGCTTCGACGTGACGCTGCTCTGCCCGTCGGCCGACTACCTGCTCGACGAGCGCTACCTGAAGGCGGCCGAGGACATGTGCCGCCACCACGGGCGAGCGCTCAAGATCACGCACGACCCCAAGGAGGGCTACCTGGGCGCCGACGTGGTCTACGCCAAGAGCTGGGGAGCGCTCCCCTTCTTCGGCCGCTGGGACGAGGAGAAGCCGCAGCGCGAGGCTGCGCGACACTTCATGGTGGATGCGGCCAAGATGGCGCAGACGCCAAACGCGCTCTTCTCCCACTGCTTGCCGGTGCGCCGAAACGTCAAGGTCACCGACGAGGTGCTCGACAGCCCGCGCGCCATCCACATCGACGAGGCCGAAAACCGGCTGCACGTGCAAAAGGCGCTGCTGCGCCGGCTGATCGCCCGCTGAGCGCGGGTCTCGGGGACCGCACACCCGCAAGGAGTAGGACATGGCCGAAAAGGTGGTGCTGGCGTTCTCCGGTGGGCTCGACACGAGCTTCTGCGTGCCCTGGCTGAAGGAGAAGGGCTACGACGTCGTCACCGTGTTCGTCGACACGGGGGCCACCACCCCCGCCGAGCGCGAGGCGATCCGCGCTCGCGCGCTCTCGCTTGGCGCCGTCGAGCACGTCACCGAGGACGCCTCGCAGGCGGTGTGGCACGACGTGGTAGTGCCGCTGGTCAAGGGCGGACAGCTCTGGGGCGACGTCTACCCGCTGTTGGTCTCCGACCGCTACGTCATCGTCGAGCGGGCGCTCGCGCTCTGCGACCAGCACAAGACCAAGCTGTTCGCCCACGGCTGCACCGGCATGGGCAACGATCAGTTCCGCTTCGACCAGAGCGTGCGCTCGCTCGGCGACTACACCATCCTGGCGCCCATCCGCGAGATCCAGAAGGAGCACACCTCCGTGCGCGCCTACGAGGCGCAGTACCTCGAGGCGCGCGGCTTCTCCGTGCCGAGCAAGAGCGGCAAGTACAGCATCAACGCCAACGTGCTCGGCACCACCTCGTCGGGCTCGGAGGTCGACGAGTGGCTCGCCCCTGGCGATGAGACCTACACGGTGTGCGCGCACCCGCGGGCGTGGCCGAAGACGCCGCTGCGCGTCACCATCGGCTTCGTGCGCGGCGCGGCGGTCAGCCTCGACGGCAAGAAGATGGCCGGTCCCGAGATCCTCAAGGCGCTGAACGCCAAGCTCGGCGCCTACGGCGTAGGCCGCGGCATCTACACCGGCGACACCACCATCGGGCTCAAGGGCCGCATCGTCTTCGAGTGTCCGGGTCTGTCGGGCCTCATCACCGCGCACCGCGCGCTCGAGGAGAGCGTGCTGTCCGCGCAGCAGAACGCCTTCAAGCCCCTGGTGGCCAAGAAGTGGGTGGAGCTGGTTTACAAGGGCTTCTTCTACGAGCCGCTCAAGGACGATCTCGAGGCCTACCTCGACGAGAGCCAGGCCTTCGTCACCGGCGACGTCACGCTCGAGACCTGGGGCGGCCAGGCGCTGCCGGTGGAGGTGAAGAGCGAGCACATCCTGAGGAAGAAGGGCGCGGTGTACGCGCAGTCGGCCGACTGGGGCGCCGCCGAGGCGGAGGGCTTCATCCTGCTCTACGGCATGTCGTCGACGCTGTCGTCGCGCATCAACCAGAAGCCGCGCACGAAGTGAAGCGCACGCTCGAGCACCTCGCGCGCCTGGTCGGCTGCGACACGCGCAACCCGCCGCGCGACCCGGCTGGGGTCGCGGCCCTCTACGACTACGCGCGCGGGGCGCTCGGCGCGCATGGCTACGCCGTCGTCGAAGACCGCGACCTTGGCGAGGGGTGTCGGTGGCTCTTGCTCGAGCGGGGCGCCGCGCACGGACGACCGCTCGTCAACGTGCACGTCGACACCGTGCCGCTCGACGACGGGTGGCAGACCAACCCCTTCGAGCTGGCGCTGCACGACGGCTCGAACGCGGCGCCCCGGCGCTTCGACCCGGGCGACCTCACGACGCCGCGCGCCGACGCGCGCGCGGTGGGCCTCGGCGCCTGCGACATCAAGGGTGCGCTCGCGTGCTACTTGCGGGCCGCCGAGGAGACGAGCGGTCCGGCGGCGCTGCTGCTCACCTCGGACGAAGAAGCGGGATCGTCCAGATGCGTGCGCACGTTCGTCGCTGAGCACCCCACCGCCAGCCTCGACGTCATGGTGGCCGAGCCCACCGCCTGCAAGGCCGTGTGCGTCCACCGGGGGATCGGCACCGGTGTCGGCGTCTTTCGCGGCTTTGGCGGGCACGCCTCGCGACCTCACGCGCTCGCCGACAGCGCCAACCACCAGGCCGTGCGTTGGGCGCACCGCGCGCTCGAGCTGGCGGCTGGTCGGCCGGAGCTGCGCTTCAACCTCGGCACCATCGAGGGGGGCATCAAGTCGAACATGGTGGCGGCGAGCTGCCAGCTGCGCTTCGGGGTGCGCCCGCCCTTCGGCATCGACTCGGCGAGCGTGGTCGAGGAGCTGTGCGCGCTGGCGCCGGACCGCGATCGCGTCGAGTGGATCACGGGTTACGTGGCGCCGCCGCTGCCGGCGCCGGGCCGCCGCTCCGACGACGCGGAGCGGCTGGTGGCGTCGCTCGGCCTGGCGCTCGGCGACCCCGTCGACTTCTTCACCGAGGCGGCGCTGTTCTCGGAGGGCGGCGCGCGCGCCTTCGTGTTCGGCCCCGGCGACATCGCGCAGGCGCACGCCGCCGGCGAGTGGGTGGCGCTGGCGCAGCTCGAGGAGGCGACGCGCGCGTATGCTCGTCTGCTGAGCCCGGAGCCAGCGGGAGGCATGCCGTGAGCGATCGCGCCGAAGATCTGATCGTCAAGCTGCTGCGCAACCTCGGCAGCAAGAAGGAGGTCGATCAGTACCTCAAGCTCTTCGCCGAGGTGGACGGCCGGCGCTTCGCGGTCATCAAGGTCTCGGGCGGCGTGGTGAGGGACGAGCTCGACGCGCTCGCCTCCTCCATCGCCTTCCTCGACCGCGTGGGCCTGACACCGGTGGTGCTGCACGGCGCCGGCCCGCAGCTCACGGCCGCGCTCGAGGAGGCGGGCGTGTCGCGCAACACGGACGACGGCGAGCGGCGCGTGACCGACCGGGGCATCGAGATCGCCCGCAAGGTGTACCAGCGGGAGAACCTGCGCATCGTCGACGCGCTCGAGTCGCTCGAGGTCGACGCGCGGCCGGTGCCGACGGGGGTGTTCGAGGCTGAGCTGATCGACCGGCGACGCGTCGGCTTCGTCGGCCGGGTCACCAAGGTGCACCTCGACCTCATCGACTCGAGCGTGCGCGGCGAGCAGATCCCGGTGATCGCGAGCCTGGCGGAGACCAGCACGGGGCAGACGCTGGCGGTCAACGCCGACGAGGCCGCCCGCGAGCTGGCCAAGGCGCTGCAGCCCTTCAAGGTCGTGTTCCTGTCGCCGCACGATGGCCTGCGCGACGAGCACGGGCAGATCCGCTCGGCAGTCAACCTGGCGGAGGACTACGACGAGCTGATGGCGGCACCCTGGCTCTCCGCCGGCATGAAGAAGAAGCTCGAGGAGGCCAAGGCCATGCTCGAGGTGCTGCCGCGCTCGTCGTCGGTGGCGGTGGCATCGCCCGAGAACCTGGCGCGCGAGCTGTTCACCCACAAGGGCGCCGGCACGCTCATCCGCCTCGGCGAACGCATCCGATGCTTCGAGACACTCGAGGGCGTCGATGTCGAGCGGCTGCGCGGCCTGCTCGAGGACAGCTTCGGTAAGAAGCTGTTCCTCGACTACTTCGAGAAGAAGAAGTTCTTCCGCATCTACCTGGCCGACTCCTACCGGGCCACCGCCATCCTGACGCTCGAGCAGGGCGTGCCCTACCTCGACAAGTTCGCGGTCACCACGGACGCGCAGGGCGACGGCATTGGCGCCTCGCTCTGGCAGCGGCTGGTCGCCGAGAACGACAAGTTCTTCTGGCGCGCGCGCGTCGACAACGAGGTCAACCCCTGGTACTTCGCGCGCTCGACCGGCAGCTACCGATCGGAGCGGTGGATCGTGTTCTGGTACGGCCTCACCGACTTCGAGGAGATCGAGCGCTGCGTGCAGAGCGCGCTCGACATGCCGGCGAGCCTCAAGGCCAAGCCCGAGGCGTCGTCGTGAGCGAGGCGGCGCGCGCCAGGGTGGGCGTGGTCGGTGGCCGTGGCGTGGTGGGACGCGAGCTGGTGCGCCTGCTGGAGGCGCACCCGCGGGTGGAGCTCGCCTTCGCGGCCTCGAGCGAGCGCCCGCTCACCCCCGAGCAGGCGGCCGCGGCCGGCCTGGACGCGCTCCTGCTCGCGACCCCGAACGGCGAGAGCGAGGCCTGGGTGCGCGCCATCGACGCGAGCCCGCGCGGCGGCGACGTCGCCATCATCGACCTCTCGAGCGATCACCGCTTCACCGACGCCTGGGCCTACGGCCTGCCCGAGCTGCACCGCGAGCGCCTGCGCGGCGCCCGGCGCATCGCCAACCCTGGGTGTTACGCGACCGGCGCGCAGCTGGCGCTGACGCCGTTCCTCGACCTGATCGAGGGCGTGCCCGCCGTGTTCGGCGTCTCGGGCTACTCGGGCGCCGGCAGCACGCCGAGCCCCAAGAACGATCCCGCGCGGCTGGCCGACAACCTCTTGCCCTACACGCTCGTCGACCACACCCACGAGCGCGAGATCGGCCGCCACCTGGGCCGGCCCGTCGCGTTTCTGCCGCACGTGGCGCCGTTTTGGGCCGGCATCTCGCTGACGCTCAACCTGCCGCTGTCGGCTGCCGCACGTTCCGGCGGCATCGATGCGCGGGCGCTCTTGGCGCGCGCCCGCGCTCGCTACGCGGGTGAGACCCTGGTGGTGGTGTCGAGCGAGCCGCCCGAGGTGAAGGGCGCGCGCGGCACGCCGCGGGTCTTGATCGGCGGCTTCGCGGTCGACGAGGCGCGCACGCGCGCCGTGGTGGTGGCGGCGCTCGACAACCTGCTGAAGGGCGCCGCCACGCAAGCGGTGCAGAACCTGAACCTGGCGCTCGGCCACGGTGAGCTTGAAGGGATCCCCACATGAGCGGTGCGAGCCCCCTGTGGGCCAAGGGCAGGGTGGAGCTGGACGCCGCGGTACAGCGCTTCTGCGCGGCCGACGACGTGGTGCTCGATCGAGAGCTGTTGGTGCACGACGTCAAGGGCAGCATCGCCCATGTGAACGCGTTGTACCGCGCCGGCATCCTCTCGGTCGCCGAGCGCGACGCGCTCGCCGGCGAGCTGGTCGCGCTCGGCCGCGACTTCATGGAGGGGCGCTTCACCCTCGACGAGCGCTTCGAGGACTGCCACTCGGCCATCGAAGCGCGTCTGACGGAGCGCCTCGGCGAGGTGGGCAAGAAGGTCCACACGGCCAGGAGCAGGAACGACCAGGTGCTCACCGCGCTGCGCCTGTACGTGCGCGCGCAGCTCGAGCGCCTGACCGCGGCGTGCACGACGTCCTGCGAGCGCCTGCTCACCCGCGCCAAGGCGTCGGCGGCGGTGCCGATGCCCGGCTGGACGCACCTGCAGCGCGCCATGCCGACGTCCCTTGGGGCCTTCCTCGCCGGCCACGCCGAGGGCTTTCTCGACGACGCCTATGCGGCGCGCGCCGCCCTCGATCTGGTCGACGCCTGTCCGCTCGGCACCGGCGCGGGCTTCGGCACCAGCGTCGAGCTCGATCGCGACGGCGAGGCCGCCGAGCTCGGCTTCGTTCGCCTCGCGCTCAACGTGCACGCCGCGCAGAGCGGCCGCGGCAAGCTCGACCTGCTGGCGCTGCAGGCGCTGCACGTCGCGACCCTCGACGTGCGGCGCCTCGCCTGGGATCTGTCGCTGTTCGCCTCCCAGGAAGCCCGCTTCGTGCGGCTGCCTGACGCCTTCACCACCGGCAGCTCGCTCATGCCCAACAAGCGCAACCCGGACGTCGTCGAGCTGTTGCGCACGCTCGCCCCCACGGTCGAGGGCGCCATGACGGAGATCGCGGGCGTGCTCGCGCTGCCGTCCGGCTACCACCGCGACCTGCAGGCCACCAAGGCGCCGCTGTTGCGCGCCTTCGCCCGTGGCCTCGCCGGCCTCGAGCTGGTGC
Organism: Deltaproteobacteria bacterium; assembly: GCA_016177705.1. Lineage (GTDB taxonomy): Bacteria > Myxococcota > UBA727 > UBA727 > VGSZ01 > JACOUT01. The sequence goes on along the minus strand of JACOUT010000018.1, from coordinate 58,883 downwards.
CCGCGCTGGTGGACGCGCTCACGTTCGACGAGGCCGCGCTGCGCGCCGCCATCACGCCCGACATGTACGCGACCGATCGCGCGCTCGAGCTGGTGCGTGAGGGCGTGCCGTTCCGCGAGGCCTATCGCCGGGCGGCAGCCGAGATGCCGACGCTCAGCGAGCGCACGCCGGAGGAGAGCTTGCGCGCCAGGCGGTCGCTTGGCGCTGCCGGCAACCTGGCGATCGAGCGGCTCGAGGAGCGGCTGCGATCGCTCAAGGCTTGACCGCTACGCCTTCTTGGTCACGGTCTGCAGGCGCTGCTCCAGCTCCTTCAGCTCCTGCGCGCCTTCCGCGCCGAGCTGGCGGGCGTCCATGCCGGTCGCGATAGTCTCGAGCGTTTCCACGCGCTCGCGCAGCTCCGCGTTCTTCGCCTCGAGCAGGGCCAGGCGCTTCTCGACCTCGGGCGCGGGCTTGCGCTCGGCATCGAGCCTCTTGGCCTTGAGCCACGCGGAAGAGACGATGGCCGTCAACGGTACCGAAAAGACCGCGAGGATGATGATCGCCGCCGTCACACGACACCTCGCAGGCGCAGCTCGATCAGGCGCTCGCCGAGCGCGCGCGCCGACGCAGGACGGGCAGCCGGGTCCTTGGCCAGCAACTCGAGGACGAGCTGCTCGACGTCGGCGTGCAGCGCCGGGTTTCGCAAACGGGGCGCCTCGGGTGGGTCGTTTACGTGCATCATCAACAGCGGCACCAGCTCGCTGTGACGGAAGGGAAGCGTGCGGGTGCACAGGAAGTAGAGGATGACGCCGATGGAGTAGAGGTCGGCGCGCGGCGTCACCTCCATGTGGCCATGCGCCTGCTCCGGCGCCATGTACTCGGGGGTGCCGACGACCATGCCTGCGACCGTCAGGCCCTTTTGGAAGGTTGCCTTGGCGATACCGAAGTCGGTCACCTTGAGGACGTTCTCACGGGTGATGAACAGGTTCTCCGGCTTGACGTCACGGTGGATGACGCCCACCTGGTGCGCGGCTTCGAGACCGGCACAGGCCTGGATCAGGTAGTCGATGCCGTCGCGCAGCGACAGGCCGTGCGTCAGCTTGGTGTGCATGTCCTCGCCGAGCAACAGCTCCATGGTGAGGAAACGCGCGCCGAGCGCCGTGCCGAGGTCGTACACGCGCACGACGTGCCGATGGATGAGCTGGCGCGCGAGCAGCACTTCCTGCTTGAAGCGCGCCAGCGCGTCCTCGTTGGTCGGTTGGGTGAAGATCTTGAGCGCCACCGAGTCCTGCAGCTCGAGATCGGTGGCGCGGTAGACGAGCGACATGCCGCCGCGACCGATCAGCTCCTCGAGGCGGTAGCGCTTGGCCAGCACCACACCGGGCGCGAACGACTCCGCCATGGCGGTTGCCGCCTCCGTGGCGGGATCACGCGTGATCAGCGTCGGCGAGCCGATCGGCGCCGGCCGGCCAGACGCCGGCGGTTGGACGCCGAGAAAGCGCGCGTCCTCGTCGAGCACGCGCGCGAAGTCCTGCACGGCGCCGCGCACGCCCGCCTCCAGGCGCGCTGCCTGGGCGGCGGCGTCGCGGAATCCCGGCCGGCGTGCCTCGAGGTTGCGCAAGCACTCGACGGCGTTCTCAGGCAGGCCCTCACGCGCAAAGGCTGCGGCGATGGCGTAGAGCGCCTCGGCCTCCTCCTCGTCGTCGGGACCGCGACGAATGAAGTCGGCCAGCCAGCGGTCGACGTCCATGGTCATTGCGGCGCTGCGCGACAGGCCGCGTGCGACCTCCACGCAGGCGGCGCCGTAGCGCTGACCGCCCCGCGGCACCGAGGCCACCACCAGCTCGATGCCACGCGAGGGGTCGCCGACGCGCACCAGACACGAGCCGGCGGCGAAGCTCTGACCGGCTTCGAGCAGGCGTTTCGCCACCGCCTCGCCTTCGGCGGCAGCGCCGACCCACGCGAGCACGTCGACCGCACGCAGTACGGCGCCGCCCTGCTCGAACAGCTCGGCACACCGCAAGGCCCACGCACGGTCGGCCTCGCCGAGCGGCCGCGGGCGCGTGGTGACGAACGACAGGATGACGTCGGCGGCGTCGGTGAAACGGCCGCGATCGAGCAGCATTCGAACGGCGTCGTCGAGCAGGCCGGCCGAGGTGTAGAGCGAGAACGCACCCTCGAGGTCGCCGGCGCGCTCGAGCGCGCGCCCGCGGTCTTGCGCGTCGGCCGGCGCCTCACTCATCGATCAGGCCTCCTGCTCGCCCTGCTGCGCGACCTGCAGCAAGGCGCGCCGCAACTGCTCGGGGTGCTCGGCCGTGGAGAGCGCGTCATCGGCGTCCACCACGCCGTCTTGCAGCAGGCGTAGCAGGCAGGCGTCGAGGCTCTGCATGCCGCTTTCGGGCGTCGCGGCCTGGAGCTGTCCCTCGAGCTGGGGCACGCGGTTCTCCCGGATCATGGTGGCCACCGCGGGCGTGTTGAGCAGCACCTCGACCGCGGCGATGCGGCCATCGCCGCCGGCGCGCTTCACCAGGTGCTGCGCGATGACGGCGCGCAGGTGCACCGCCAGCGTCGCGCGAAGCTGCTCGCGGTAGTCCTCGGGGGCGATGTCGAGCACGCGTGACAGCGTCTTTGGCGCCGAGTTGGTGTGCAGCGTGCCGAACACCAGCACGCCGGTCTCCGCTGCCTGCAACGCGAGCTGCATGGTTTCGTGGTCGCGCACCTCGCCGACCACCAGCACGTCGGGCGCGGCGCGCAGCGCGGAGTGCACCGCGGCAGCGAAGCTCTCGACGTGCGCGCCCACCTGGCGCTGCGTGATGACGCTTTGGATCGGGTCGTGCAGGAACTCGATCGGATCCTCGATGGTGACGATGTGGCGCCGCGAGGTCTTGTTGATCTCGTGCACGATGGCAGCGAGCGTGGTGGTCTTGCCGGAGCCGGTCGGGCCGCCGATCAGCACCAAGCCGGCCTGCAGATTGCAGAGCTGACGCACTCCGGCAGGGAAGCCGAGCGCACCGAGCTCGGGCGGACGATCGGGGATGATGCGGCAGGCGGCGCCCAGGCCCTCCGACTGCACGAACATGTTGACGCGAAAGCGCCCGACGCCGGGCAGGGCGTAGAGGAGGTCGAGCTCCTGCGCGGTGCCGAGGCGCTCGCGCTCCTCGGGCGTGAGCAGCTCGAAAAGGAAGCGCCGCGTCTCCGCCTCCGACAGCGCGCGAAACGGCAACGTCAACAGGTCGCCGTTGTGGCGAATGAGCGGTGGCTTGCCGGAGTCGAAGTGCAGGTCGGACGCGCCTTGCTCGACGACCAGCCGCAGAAAGGAATCGATGCGCGCCACCCGGCAGAGATACCACGGCGGCGCAGCGATGTTCGCGCCAACCGTCGCGAGCAGGCATGGCGCAGCTCAGGAGATGCGGATCTTCTGCGTCGTCGACGCAGCCTCGCGCGCGCCCTCGATGTCGCGACGGTTCTTGACCTTGGCCATGGCGTCCTCGGGGTCGACCAGGCCGGCTTTGATCAGGCGCAAAAGATCGTTCTCGAGCGACTGCATGCCCGCCTCGGCGCCGGCGCCGATCAGGGCGGACATGGTGACGCTCTTGCCCTTGCGGATCAGCGTGGCCACCGCTTCGGTCGCCACCAACACCTCGCAGGCGAGGTGACGGCTGACGCCGTCGCGTCCGCGCACGAGCGTCTGGCACAAGATGCCTCGCAGCACATCGGCGAGGCTCGAGCGCGCCTGCTCCTGCTGGGCGCGCGGGAAGGCGTTGATGATGCGCTCGATCGCCTGCTCCGACGAGATGGTGTTGAGCGTGCCGAAGACGAGGTGACCGGTCTCGGCGGCCGTCAGCGCCAGGTGGATGGTCTCGCGGTCGCGCATCTCGCCGATCATGAGCACATCGGGATCCTCGCGCAACGACGAGCGCAAGGCTGCGGCGAACGATCGGGTGTGCGTGCCCACCTCGCGCTGGTTGACCAGCGACAGCTTTGGCCGGTGCATCACCTCGATGGGATCCTCGATGCTGATGATGTGCCGCGAGGTGTAGGTGTTCATGGCGTCGAGCAGTGCCGCCAGCGTGGTCGATTTGCCCGAGGCGGTTGGCCCGGCGATCAGCACCAGGCCGTTCTTGGCGCTGCACCACGAGGGCACGACGTTCGGCAGCGCGAGTTGTTCGAGCGCCGGCACCTTGCCGTGCACGCTGTGGAACACCGCGGACAGGCCGCCCCGCGCCAGGAACATGTTGAGGCGGAACCGGTGGCCGCTCGACTTCTCGACGTAGGAGAAATCGACGTCCTTCTTGGCCTCGAGCCGCTGCGCCTGCGACGACGACAAGAGCGGCGTCAGCAGTGCCGCCACGCGATCGCCGCTCACCGGCTGGTCGGTGATGGGCAGCACCTGGCCACGGCGCTTCATGAACACCGGGCGGTCGGGCGCCATGATGACGTCGTCACCGCCCATCTCGACCACCCGCAGCAGCAGGGTGTCGAGCGGCGTCGTGTCGCCGCCTTGGACGGGCACGGTGCCGGGTACGCCCGGCTCCATTCTGCGCGCGACGCGCCAACGCGCGAGCAACGCTCGCGCGTTGCGTTGCACCGCCGGCGTCTCGTCGTCGACCAGCAGCTCGACGGCAGCCGCATGCGCCGGGTCGTTCTGCTCCTCGATCAACGCGAGGGCGGCCAGGCGGACGTCGGCGTCGGGCGCCTGCATCAAGGGCAGCACGTGCGGAGCCGCCGCCACCGGATCGATGATCTTGAGCGCCGCGATGCAGGAGAGCTGCAGCTCGGGGCTTTGCTGCATCAGCTCGACCAGCGTGGGCACGGCGCGCGCGTCCTTGAACTCGGCGATCACCTCGATCGCCTTCTCGCGCACCCACCAGTCGACGTCGTGCAGCGCGCACTGCACCAACGGCGCGATGGTGTCCGGGTCCTTGAGGCGCACCAGTACCGTCAGCGCGAAGCGACGCACGACGTCGGAGGGGTCGGCGAGCCACTGCACCATGAACTGTGACAAGCCGCGCCCGGCCAGCTCGACGAGCGCATCCATGACTCGTTCGCGCACCCACCAGTCGTCGTCTTTGAGCGAGCTGACCAGCTTGGGCCACAGCTCGCCCGCCGGGTCGGGCACGCTGCGCAGCACGTCGGCCGCCATGCGCCGCACGTTGACGTCGGTGGAACGCAGCAGCCACACGATGGTGCGGCCGACCTCGACGCGCCCGCTCTTGGCTATGGCGGCCATGACGTCGCCGGCGCGCTTGCGGACGGCGAGGTGCGGGTGGCCGAGCGCCTTGACCAGCGGGCCGAGAAAGGCGTCGGCCTGCGCCGCCTCGATGACGGCGAGCGCGCCGAAGCGGAGCGTCTGCGGGCCGACCAACAGGCGCCGCTCGAGCACGGCGGCGCTGCGGGCGCTCGGGAAGCGCTTGAGCCCGTCGAGCGCCACTGCGGCCAGCCGTAGGTTCTTGCCGTCGATCAGCGCGACGGCGGGGGGCAGGTAGTCGGCCTCGGAGGCGACGGCGGCGAGCGCGGTGATGGCGGCGCCGGCGACCGACTCGACCGGGTCGCGCGCGGCAATGGCGAGCGCGCGCACGGCGCTCGCCGGCGCGCGTCCCACCACGGCGGGGTCACCGAGCAGGCGTACAGCGGTGACCCGGTCGGCTGGATCCTGGTGCGTCAGCACGTGCTCGAGCATGGCGATGGCCTGTGCGCCGCCGAGGCGTACCACGACGTCGAGTGCCTCCCGCACGCCTGGGAAGCCGCGCTCGAGGATGAGCTGTGACACCGGCGCGAGCACAAGCGGGCCGCCCATCTCGGCGAGGGAGCGTGCCGCGCGCGCGCGCACGTCCGCGTCGGGCGCGCGCAGGCGGTCGAGCAGCTCGCCAAGGGCCTGGGACATCTCGGCGGAGGCTAGCAGAGGGCCCGGGCGCCGCGCCCTGGGCGGACAGGCGTCGCCGCTCGTTGAAGGGGGCGCACCGTTCGTGTAGCGATGACGTGTCCAGCCCGCGCGGTGGGGAATCGTCTAACGGCAGGACATCGGATTTTGATTCCGAGTATCCAGGTTCGAGTCCTGGTTCCCCAACCAAGCAGAACGGGCCCTTTTGGGCCCGTTTTGCTTGGCACCTACTCGATGAGGAACAGCGCCGTGGCGACCCCGCCAGCGACCGCGGCCGCGCCGCCGAGGGCCGCCGCCGCCCACCCCGCAACCACGGACGCGTCGTAGGCCTCGAAGGCGGGTCGTGCGGGCACGGTGGGATCCGCCGAGGTCGCGTACTGCACCGCTCCGTACACGCCGGTCGCCGCCGCGGCGACGACCAGCACGCCGGCAGCCGCGCCTGTCCCGATGGCAGGCCAATCGGTGGGCGCCGTCCTCGCACCCGGCGCCGCGGTAGGGGCAGGCCCGGTGACGTCGGGCGGCGGCTCCGCGGGGACGGGTGGCGTGAGCGTCGGCGGCAGCACCGCCGGTGCCCGCGCCGCGGCGGCGGCGCGCTCCTCCTCGAGGATGGCGGCGAGCGCGGGCGGCGCGTCGGCGGGCGCCGCCACCTGCGGATCCGTGACGACCGCGAGCGCGAACGACTTACGCGCGCCCTCGACGTCGCCGAGCTGGCCGAGCGAGAGGCCGGCCCACATGGCCGCCTGCGCGCGCTCCTGCGCCGGTGCTTCCGCGTCGAGCGCGACGCCCTGAAACAGGATGGCGGCGCGCTCGAACTCGAGGGAGCGATAGAGCGCCATCCCTTCGTCGAGGGGCGCGGCGGCGCACAGGAGCGTGAGGGAGATCGCGAGCACGGGTCGAGGCTAGCGCACCCGCTCCTTTCCGCGCGCGCCCGCCGCCTCGGTGACCCGCCGCAAAAAGTCGCGGCACAGCGGGATCAACTGCTCGCCGGCGAGGCGCCACTCCTTCTCGCTCGGCACGAAGACCAGCTTCATTTGCGGCGTCAGGCGCAGTCGATCCGGGTCGGCTGCGACGAGCTGCGCGAGCTTGTCGCCGTCGAGCCTGGCGCGATCGCCGAGCACGAGCGCCACCCGCGGGGGTCCGCTCGCCGCTTGCGCCTTGCTGCGCGCCGACGGGTCGGGCTTGGGCACCTCGAAGCTCGCCTCGAGCCCGCGCGCGGCCAGCTCCTTGAGGCGCATCTTGAGGGCCATGACGTCGGCGAGCGCGCTCACCTCGGGTGGGGGATCGCCGTACAGATCGCCGAGGCCGCCGACGACGTCGTAGATCTCGGCCGTGTCCTTGGCGGTGGCCAGCCGCTGATAGGCGAGCAGTCGCTCGTGCATGTCGATGATGTACTTGTCGGGGATGAGCGCCGCGATCGGCAGGTTGATGTCGGGATCGGGCGTGTCGTCGTGGGCGCGGCCCTTCAGCTCCTCGACCGCCTCGCGCAACAGGTCCGCGTATAGGTCGTAGCCGACGGCGGTGACGTGGCCGTGCTGTGACTTGCCGAGCAGGTCGCCGGCGCCGCGCAGCTCCAGGTCGTGCTGCGCCACCTGGAAGCCGGCGCCGAGCTCCGAGAAGCGTTGCAGGATCTCCATGCGCTTCCGCGCGTCGGGGTGCAGGTGCTCGGCCGAGCCCTCGATCAGCAGGTACGCGAAGGCGCGCTCCTTGCTGCGGCCGACGCGCCCGCGCAGCTGATAGAGCTGCGCCAGACCGAAGTCCTCGGCGTGGTCGATGAACATGGTGTTGGCGGTCGACACGTCGATGCCGGTCTCGATGATGGCCGTGCAGACGAGCACGTTGATCTCGTGCTTCATGAAGCGGAGCATGACGTCCTCGAGCCCCTCCTCGCCCATCTGCCCGTGACCCACGCCGACGCGCGCCTCGGGCACCAGCCGCTTGAGCCAGTCGGCGACGGTGGCGATGGATCGCACGCGGTTGTGCACGAAGTAGACCTGGCCGCCGCGCGACAGCTCGCGCAGCACGGCTTCGCGGATCACCTCGTCGTCCTTCTTGATGATCGAGGTGCGGATGGCGCGGCGATCGACCGGCGGCGTCTCGATCACGCTCATGTCGCGGATACCGAAGAAGGCCATCTGCAAGGTGCGCGGGATGGGCGTGGCGGTCAGCGTCAGCACGTCGACGTCGACCTTGAGGCGCTTGAGCTGCTCCTTGGCCTTGACGCCGAAGCGCTGCTCCTCGTCGACCAGGATGAGACCGAGCCTCTTGAAGTTGACGTCGGGCGACAGCAGCCGGTGCGTGCCGATCAGAATGTCGAGGCGACCGTCCCTGGCGCGCTCGAGGATGTCCTTGACCTCGCCCGGCTTCTTGAAGCGTGACACCACCTCGACGTTCGCTGCCGTGCCCTTGAAGCGCTCGCTGAAGGTCTGGAAGTGCTGCTGCGCCAGCACCGTGGTCGGCGCCAGCACGGCGATCTGGCGCCCGCCGGTGAGCGCCACCATGGCCGCACGCATGCCGACCTCGGTTTTGCCATAGCCGACGTCGCCGCAGATCAGGCGGTCCATCGGCTTGTCCTTGCCCAGGTCGGCCACCACGTCGTCGATCGCCTTCTGCTGGTCGGGCGTGGTCTCGAAGGGGAACTGCGCCTCGAACTGCCAATAGGCCTCGTCGGGCGTCGGGTGCGGCGGTCGATCCGCGATCTCGCGCTTCGAGTAGAGCGCGAGCAGATCCTGCGCCATCGCCATCACGGCGGCCTTGACGCGCTTCTTGGTGGTCTCCCAGCCGGTGCCGCCGAGCTTGTCGAGGCGCGGCTTGCCGCCGGCGCCTGACCAGCCTTGCACCAGGTTGATGTGGTGCACCGGCAGGTAGAGCTTGTCGCCGCCGTCGTAGGTCAGCAGCAGGTAGTCGCCCTCGACGCCGCGCACGTTGAGGCGCGTCAGCCCGTTGAAGATGCCGACGCCGTGGTCGACGTGCACGACCGCGTCGCCCACCTCGAGATCGGCGAGCGTGGTCTTGAAGCCGCTCGGCTTCTTGCCCGTGCCGCGGCGCGCGCGTTTGCCGAAGATCTCCTCTTCGGCGATGACGACGACACCATTGCCCCCGAGAGCGGCGCCGACGTGCGGCAGCTCGGCGCCGCGCGCCGGGTCGACTGGCTTGGCGACCCAGGTCCACGCGTGCACCGAGGGGTCGCGCAGCAGCGGGTCGAGTTCGGCGCCGGCCGGCCCGCCGACCAGGTCGGGCGGCTCCTTGCACGCGCGCACCTCGAGATGGTGCCCGCGCAGCAGGTCGCGCAGCCGCTCGACGCCGCCGAGCGAGGCGGTGGGCAAGAGCACCGTCCGCCCCCTGCTCTTGTGCTCACCTATTCGGCGCACCAGCGGCGCCAGCAGCGAGTGCGGATCGCAGCCGTCGGGGCGCATGGTCTCGCGCAGAATGTCCTGGCGCAGCTCTGCGGTCGGCGTGGTCTTGAGCTCGAGCACCTCATCGCCAGCCGCGGGCAGGGGATCGTGTTCGATGACCGGCCGCGCGCGCGCGCGCGTGAGCACCTGGTCGGCGTCGAGCAGGAACTCGTCGATGGGGAAGCACAGATCGCCGCGCGCGATCGCTTGGCGGCGGTGATCCTCGAAGTCGGCATGCAACGCGTCGACCGCGCCGCGCGCCGCACCGGCATCGTCGAGCAGCACGGTGAACCCGTCGCTGCCGAGGGCGCGCTCAACCAGCTCGAGCGGCGTCTCGAGACGCGGAAAAAAGGCAGGCAGCAGGCCCTCGATGCCGAAGTACAGCACGCGGTGCTCGAGATCCTCGACGAGCACGCGCAGCTTCTTGGTGGGAAACTCGAGCTGATCGGCCAGCTCGCGCAGCTTCTTCTTGGCGCAGGCGACGGTATCGTCGTCGAGCTGCACCTCGCGCGCCGGGCCGATGCTCAGCTCCGCGATGTCGGCGCCGCTGACGGTGCGTTGGGTCGCCGGGTCGAAGGGCTTGATGGACTCGACGGTGTCGCCGAAAAGGTCGATGCGTATCGGCCGCTCGGCGCCCGCCCAGAAGACGTCGACGATGCCGCCGCGCACCGCGAAGCTGCCAGGATCCTCGACGGTGTTGACCGCGGTGTAGCCACCGACGGCGAGCTTACGCTGCAGTGCCGCTCGATCGAGCTCCTCGCCGACCGCCACCACCTCGGCCATCGACTGCAAGCGTTCGAAGGGCAGGCCGCGCCGGCACAGGCTCTCGGCGGGCAGCAGCAGCACGTCGAACGGCGTGCCCGCGGCGATCTTGTGCAGCGCGGCGACGCGCTCCATCACCACCAGCGGGTCAGGCGACGAGGCGTGATAGGGCGTGCGATCGTCGGCTGGCAGGCACACGATGCGCTGCGCGTCGGCGCCGGCGAGGAAACGCAGGTCGCGCAGCAGGTCATCGACGCCGGCGCTGCGGGTCACCAGCACCACGGGCCTGGTGCGTGCCAGCGAGAGCGCGGTGTGCGCCAGGCCGAGCCCGAACAGGCCGGTGACGCGGGCAGATCGCCGCTGTCGCGCGCGCTCCTGCAGCTCGGCGAAGGCCTGCTCTGCTCCCACACCGCCTCGATGACGGGCGCGGGCGCCCTGCGCAACTGGCTAGCCCCCAGGTGGCTACTGCGGCGTCACGCTGAGGGTGTAGGGGCCCATGTCGCTGTTGTAGTAGCCGTCGACGACGATGAAGATAGGGGTACCGCCGATGACCGGGACGAGCGCCGATTCGACGTGGCCGTTGCCGAAGGTGTCGGCGCACGCCAGCTCGCCGGCCTCGTCGGCGCAGAGATCGCGAACGTACAGGCCGATGTCGTAGTCGGCGTCGACGGGACGCGCCGTCACCAACACCGTCCCGGATTGGTCCGGCGTGTAGCGCCAAACGTCCTCGCGCGCGCCGTCGCCCGTGCAGCCGCCGGCGAGCAGCGCACCGGCGCCGGCGGTGTCGCCGGCCTGCTGGCCGGTCGCCGCCGGCTGCGGCGCGGCACAGCTCTCGGCGGCGCAGCTTGCGTCGCAGCCGTCGCCCTCGACCGTGTTGCCGTCGTCGCATTGCTCGGCGCCATCGACGAAGCCGCCGCCGCACCCCGGGTTTTGCAGCACCACGTCGAGGCGATAGGCGAACAGGTCATCCGGGTCGGTGCCCGTCACGCACACCACGAAGTCTCCTGGGGTGGAGACCGTGACGGAGACGCGCGAGCAGTAGCCGTCACCGCCGTCGAAGTCGGTGGCGAGCGGTGACGTGAACGGGGCGCGGAAGACGTCGAGCACCGAGTCCGCCAAGCGCGCCGCGCATGCGCCGTCGCCGAGGTCGGAGGTGATCGCCACCAGGCGTTGACCGACGGCCGCTGCGGTGACGCGAACGCAGTCCTGGTCGGCGGCGCGGTCGATGCGGCCGATGAATCCGGCGAGGAACTGCTCCGCGCCCGCCGGCGTGTCGTTGGTCGGCTCGGTCTCGGTGGGGACCACTGGCACGCACGCCGAGGTGTCGACCGTGCAGGCCTCGCTGCACGCGCTGCCGAGCACGCCGCTCGTGGCCGTGTCGAGCTGTTGACAGTGCGTCAGTGGGCGGTCGAGCACGTCGCACTGCTCCGTCCCCTCGACCACGCCGTTATTGCAGCGCGGGGACCTTCGCTCGACCAACAGGTGATAGCGCTGGCCGGTGGAGTAGCCGTTCGGGTTCTCGACGCAGACGAAGTAGTTGCCGCTGGTCGGCGCCGCGGCCGCCGCCGTCTGGTAGCAGCCGTACCGCCAATCGAGCAGCAGGTTGCCGTCGGTGTCCACCAGCATCACCAGCGGGTAGAGCACGTCGTTTGCGCAGGCCCCGTCGCCGATGTCGGTGACGAACGCGCTCAACTGATCGCCGGCCGTCGCGGCCACGACGACGCAGTCGCGGTCGTCGTCGCTGTCGAGCAGGCCGACGTAGGGATTGCTGAGGTCGTCGACCGCGTCCGGTGGCAGTCCGTTGTCGGTGCCCTCGTTGACCGTCGGCACCACGCAGGAGGTGTCGTCGAGCGCGGCGCAGCCGACGCAGGTGAGTGGACCGATGGTGCCGGGCCGGGTATCCGCACACCGGGCACCGCCGGTGTCGGCGCCGTCGCAACGCTCGTCGCCGCTCTTGATGTCGTCGCCGCACACCGCGGCGCGAAACGCCAGGTCGAGCTCGAGCGGCGCGCCGGGGGCGGTGCTGACGGCCACGTACACCGTGTCGGTCACGTCGACGGCGAGCTGCCCGAGCGGGCTACAGGCGAGCTCGCTCAAGAGCTCGTCGCAGGTGTCGCGCACGAAGAGCGTCGGCTGGACGTACTCTGCCTCTGCCCGCGCGAACAGCTTGCCCGGCACGCTCGGCGTGAACGTGCCGACCACGTCCGACATCATCGCGTAGCTCCAGTCCTCACAGGTCGTGACGAAGTCGTCGAGCCCGCTCGTGCTGGTGTCGCCGACGTTGGTGCCGAGGATCAGCGCGGGCAAAGAACCGGCGTCGCAGGACTCGAGCGTGCAGGTGCTGCTACAGCCGTCGCCGCCGGCTTGGTTGCCGTCCTCGCACGCCTCGCGCCACCACTCGAAGTAGTCGTTGCCACAGACGGGCGCGGGCACGCAGGCGAAGGCGCCGCCGGCGGTGGGGACCGGCTCGCAGACCTGGCTGCCGGCGCGGCAGTCGGCGTCCTCGGTGCAGGCCTTGAGGCACAGGCCCACCGTGGCGACGCCGAATTGGTCCGTCGGATCGGCGTAGGGGACGCAGACGCCGGCGCCGAGGCAGTCGGCGGCGACGACGCAGAACTCGCTGCACGCGCCGCCCAGGTAGCTGCCCAGGCCCTCGACGAAGCAGAAGGGATCGCCGTTGCTCGCTTGGCAGTCGAGCTGGGAGGTGCAGGGGCCTCCGAGCGGCGTCGCGCCCGGCACGCAACGGCCTTGATCGCGGCAGTCGGTCTCGCTCCAGCAGTCGAAGGTGAGGTCGTAGTCGTCGTCCCTGAGGTTGCTGCAGTCGAGCTCGACCGGCTCACCCTCACCCTCGCCTTCGCCTTCACCCTCGCCTTCGCCTTCACCCTCGCCTTCGCCTTCACCCTCGCCTTCGCCCTCACCCTCGCCCTCGCCGACGAGCGCGCACTCCTCGGCTCGGCGGCACTCGTCGTCGCGGCAGTCGACGGCGTCATCGCCGTCGTTGTCCAGGAAGTCGTCGCAGATCTCCAGCGGTCGACACGCGCACGCTGCCGACACCACCACGATCGGCCACCACACGCGCGATCGCGGCACAGAGTACCTCCAGACCCCTCGATCGTCGCCGACCGGGGGTCGAAGGCGCAACCTCGCCGGGCCGACTACTGCGGCGCGATGGTCAGCGTGTAGGGCCCGGCGTCGCCGTAGAAGCCGTCGACGATGACGAACACCGGTGTGCCCGCGGTCACGGGCACGGTGACGGTGTCGGCCTCGCCGCCGTAGCCGGCATCCGAGCAGTCCAGCTCGGTCGCGGTGTCGGCGCACGCGGTGCGAACGTAGATGCTCAGGTCGTCGTCCGCCTGGGTTGGCAACACCGTGAAGGTGACGTTGCCGGTGGTGGACGGCGTGTACTGCCAAACCTGCTCGGGCGAGCTGCTGCCCGTGCAGCTACCGGCGAGGAACGAGCCGGCGGCGCTGGTGTCACCGGTCTGGTCGCCGTCGGCGGCCACCGCCGGTGCGTCACAGTAGTCGGCCGTACAGGTGGCGCTGCAGCCGTCGCCCGGCGTGGCGTTGCCGTCGTCGCACTCCTCGGTGCCGTCGATGAAGCCGTTGCCGCAGCCCGGGTCGACCACGTCGACGTCGAGGCGGTAGCTGAACAGATCGTCCGTGTAGCTGCCGCGCACGCAGACGAAGTGGTCGCCGGGCGTGGCCACCAGGGCCACCGCGCGCGAACAGTAGCCCTCGCCGCCGTCGTCGTCGGAGATGAGCGGCGTGGTGCCGGTCGGCGGCAGCACGTCAATGGCCGAGTCGATCACGTTGGCGGCGCAGGCGCCCTCGCCGAAGTCGAGCGTGGTGGCGACGATGCGCTGCCCGGCGGCCCCGGTCACGCGCACGCAGTCCTGATCGGTGCCCTCGTCGATGCGCCCGGTGTAGCCGTCCGCATAGGCGTCGGCGGTCGCCGTCGCGTCGTTGCCCGGCTCGGTCTCGGTGAAGGTGATGGCGGTGCACGCCGTGGTGTCGAGCGTGCAGGTCTCGCTGCACGGCCCGAGGCGGCCGCTGGTGGCCTGGTCGAGCTGCATGCAGAAGCTCGAGGGAGAGTCGAAGATGTCGCACTGCTCGGTACCCTCGACGGAGCCGTTGTTGCAGACGGTCCCGGCGGCCGTGACCACCAGGCGATATGACTGGCCCGTCGACAGGAAGTTCGCGACGCACACGAAATAGGTGCCGTCAGCGTCCGCCGTGAAGGTCACGGCCGAGTTGCAGCCATAGGTGTAATCGAGCTGCGTGGTCCCGTCGGTGTCGTAGGCGTACAGGTCGGGATCGAGGTCGTAGGCGGCGCACGCGCCGTTGCCGATGTCCTCGACGTGCGCCGAGAAGGTCTGGCCGGTGGTGGCCGGCACCGCGACGCAGTCGACGTCGTCGTCGGTCTCGAGGTTGCCGACGTACGGGTCAGCGTACGTGTCGACGCTGGTCGGCGGCGTGCCGTTGTTGCTGCCCTCGTTCACCACCGGCGCGACACAGGCAGTGTCGTCCACTGCCGTGCATGCGTTGCAGGTGAGCGGGCCCACGGTGCCGGGCTGTGAGTCCGCACAGGTGGTGGCGCCAAAGTCGTTGCCGTCACACGCCTCGGTGCCGCTGCGCACGCCATCGCCGCAGAGCTCGGGACGGAACACGAGGTCGAGCGTGTAGGGGGCACCCGTGCTGCTGCTGACGACGACGAAGACCTCACCGGTGACGTCGGCGGCGACCGGCCCATAGCTCTCACAGCCCAGCTCGCTCGCATAGTCCTCGCAGGTGTCACGCAGGAACACCGTGAGCGACGAGGTAGCCGAGGTGGCGCGCGCGTGCAGGCGCCCCGGACCCGGCGGCGTGTAGGTGGCGACCACGTCGAGCAGCGGGCCGTACTCACAGCTTCCAACGAAGTCGTCGATCAAGCTGCCGGTGGTGTCGCCGCTGTTGGCGCCGAGCGACAGCGTCGCGAAGCCGCCGACGTCGCACGCCTCGAGCGTGCAGGTGGCGCTACAGCCGTCGCCGTCGGCGGTGTTGCCGTCCTCGCACTCCTCACGCACCTCGAAGGTGTCGTTGCCGCACACCGGGGCCGGCACGCACGCGGTGGCGTTGGCCGCGCGCTCGAGCGGTTCGCAGATCTGCGTCGCGTCGCGGCAGTCGGTGTCGAGCGTGCAGCCGTCGAGGCACAGGCCCACGGTGGCGTAGTAGTCGATGGGATCGGCGAAGGGGACGCATACCCCGTCGCCCGTGCAGTCGTCGTTGGTGACGCAGAACTCACTGCACGCACCGCCGACGAAACCCGAATCAGCTTCGAAGCAGTAGGGGTCGTTGTTGTCGGCCTGGCAGTCGAGCTGGCTCGTGCACGCGCCGCCCACGGCCGTCGCGCCCGGCACGCACTGGCTGCCGTCCTTGCAGTCGGTCTCGTTCAGGCAGTCGAAGGTGCCGTCGAAGTCGTTGTCGTAGAAGTCGTTGCACTCGGTCTCGGGGGGCTCGCCTTCGCCTTCGCCCTCACCCTCACCCTCACCCTCACCTTCGCCTTCACCCTCACCCTCACCCTCGCCTTCACCCTCACCCTCACCCTCGCCTTCACCCTCACCCTCGCCGGCGCACGCGCCGTCCTCGCTGCAGTCGGCGTCGTCGCAGTCCGCCGAGCCGTCGCCGTCGTTGTCGACTTCGTCGTCGCACACCTCGGGGGCAGGGCAGCCAAACGCGAGCGGCGCGAGCGCGAGCAGGGTGAAGAGCGAAAGGTGAACAGGTCGCAGCAAGGGAGCCTCCTGGCTCCCCCACCGTCGCCGACAGGGGGCGGATCCGCAAGCGGGGTCGTGCCCGTGCCGACCTAGAGGAACGCCCCGTCGGTGCTGATGGCGCCGTCGGTGCGCGCGGCTTCGATCAGTTCGACGGCCCGCGCCTTGTCGTCCGCTCGTACGCACACCAGATAGTGCGCCTCCGCGGCAGTGGGGAACGACGACATGGTGGTGGCGCGGTGGATGGCCTCGATGTCCTCGTCGCCGAGCAACAGCACCAGGCGGTCCGCCTCCATGACGTTCTTGGCGCCGTAGATCTCGACGAGATCCTGGGCGTCGAGGTGCGTGAGCGACATGGTCCCTCCCTGTGCGTCAGCAACGCTGACCGGCGGTGCTCGGCTACCGAGCGTCGCGACGGTGCGCCACTCTACGGCGGTGTGGCGCCTTGGCGCCAGCAGGTCGAATGCTGGTAGCTTCGACGGGAGGCTCGAGAGCGCCAGGTGGCGAAATCCTACGAGGGCATCCAACCCGTTCCGTTCGGCGGCTACCAGCTCGTCGAGCGCCTCGCGATGGGCGGGATGGCCGAGGTCTACCTGGCCCGCCCCGACGGGCAGGAGCGCCTGGTCGCGCTCAAGCGCATCCTGCCGAGCATCGCGTCGGACGAAGAGTTCATCGCCATGTTCATCGACGAGGCCAAGATCGCCGGACAGCTCAACCACCCGTCGATCGCGCAGATCCTCGACCTCGGCAAGATCAACGCGAGCTACTTCATCTCGATGGAGTACGTGTCGGGCCACGACCTGCGCGCGCTCTGGGATCGCACGCGCGACAACGGCAAGGACGGCAAGACCACCATGCCCATCGGGCTGGCGTGCTTCGTCGTCAAGAAGATCTGCGACGGCCTCGACTACGCGCATCGTCGACGCGACGCCAAGGGGCGTCCGCTCGGCATCATCCACCGCGACGTCAGCCCACAGAACGTCCTCATCTCCTACGACGGCGACCTCAAGATCATCGACTTCGGCATCGCCAAGGCGGCCAACCGCATCGTCCGCACGCAGACCGGCATCCTCAAAGGCAAGTTCGCGTACATGGCGCCGGAGCAGGCGCGCGGCGAGCCCACCGACCACCGCGCCGACATCTTCGCCATCGGCGTCATCCTCTACGAGTTGCTGACCGGCGAGCGCGCCTTCAAAGCCGACACCGACTTCGTGCTGCTCGAGAAGGTGCGCCGTGTCGACGTGCTGCCGGCGCGCCAGTTGCGCCCCGACATCCCGAAGGACCTCGAGCGTATCCTTGCCAAGGCGCTCGCCAAGGAGGCGGCTGATCGCTACGCCTGGGCCAGCTCACTCGGCAGCGACCTCGATCGCTTCATGAGCGACCAGGCGTTCTCGTCGTCGAAGGAGGAGCTGGCGGCCTTCGTGCAGCGCACCTTCCGCGCCGAGCACGACGAGGAGAAGCGCCGGCTCGCCGCCTACCGCGCACTGTTCGACGATGGCGAGATGAGCGCGGCCACCATGGTGCGCGGCAAGCGCCCTTCTCTCGACCCGGCCACCGGCCAGAGCGACGACGGCACGATCGAGAGCCAGGAGAGCGCCGGCGGCTTCGAGGACCAGGCGACCGAGGCGGTAGCACCGCGCCACAGCACGTCGCAGGCGACCACCGGCGCCGACGCCGCGCCCTCGCTGCTCGCGTCGCTGCGCGAGCAGGCGAGCAGCGTGTCGAAGAGTGCGTCGAGCAGCGCGCGCGTCGCCGATCCGCCGGGCCACTCGGACGACGTCGACGACGACGAGATCGATGCCAGCGCCGAGGCGAGCGCCATCGGGGCCGCGTTGCCCGAGGAGCACGGCGCCACCGGACCGATGGCCCGCCACAGCACCGACAGCGAGCCACCGCCGCCGCTGTCCGCTCCGAGCGGGGCGTCGGCGCGCCCAGCGCTGGTTCGCGCCGTCGACGAGACGCAGCTCGACCCACTGACCCCGCGCGCGGCGCCGCCGGTGCGCACCGGCCCGGTGTCACGCGACGAGGTGCCGAGGAAGAGCCGCATGGTGAGCGCGCGCCCCGAGGTGTCCTCGCCGCGCCTGGCCGACAACGACGGCGCCGGCGAGACGTCGCGCATCCCGGTGTCGGCGCCGGGGCCGAGCGGCGAGCCATCGGAGCCCTCGCGCTCCTCCAACCGCACCGACCTGGTCGAGCGGGGCGCTCGTGCCCGCGGCGTCGGCGAGCGCTCGCACGCGGATCGCTCAGCGCCGCTGCCTGCGCCGCCGGTGGTGCCGACCGGCCCCGTGCTGATCGCCGCCGCGCTCGGCGCGGTCATCGGCGCGGGGGTGGTCGCTATCGGCTGGCTCGCGAGCGGCGGCTCACCGCCGCCCGTGGTCTTCGTGGCCACGCCGCGCCAAGCCGAGGTGCGTCGCGGTGACGAGGTGCTGTGCAGCCAGACGCCGTGCGCGGTCGCGCTGGCGGTCGGGCGCCACGACGTGCGCATTCGCGCGCCCGGCGCCGAGGAGATCGCCCGCACCGTCGAGGTCAGGCCCGAGGGCGCGCCGCCGGTCGAGGTGGTGTTGGTGCGCATGCGCGACGACGTGCGCGTCGAGACCGACCCGCCGAACGCGCACGTGCAGCTCGACGGCAAGCCGCTGCCAGGCCAGACGCCGCTGACGCTGCCGCCACTCGCCGCAGGCGCCGCGGTGCGCCTCAAGCTGACGCACGACGGCTTCGATCCGCTCGAGGTCACCCGCAACGTCGACGACGAGAGCGTGTGGCGCTACGAGCTGCCCACCTCGACCACGCGGTGGCGCATCACGGTCACGCCCCCCGACGCGCTGGTGGAGGGTGCGTCGCGCGGCAAGGATGGTGTCATCACCGTCAAGGCCGAGAAGAAGAGCGCGCACGTGGTGTTCACGCGACCCGGCTGCGACCAGCAACCACTGACGGTCTACCCGACCGGCCGCCGCGACGCCGAGCAGAAGGTGACCATGACCTGTCGCAAGCTGTCGGCTGGTCTCGCGGTCAAGTACTCGGGCCGCCGACCCCAGGTGAACATCGACGGCGTCGACGTGGCCCGTGACGCGTCGCTCAACCCCTACCCCTTGCCGCCCGGCACCTTCACCGTCACGCTGCGCGGCAATCGAGGCAAGACCGAGGCCCACACCGTCGAGCTGCGCGAGGGCGAGACGCTCACCATCACCAGCACGCTCAAGTAACCGGAGAGCGCCCTGCCGCTTCGTCGCCTGCTGTTCGTCGTCGGGATCACCGCAGGCTGCGGCGCCGTGGGCGTGGCGGCGCCGCACGTGATCGGCGCGCACGAGGACACGGGCTGCCCGGCGGCGAACGACGCGCTCGCCCACACCAAGGCATCGCTCGACCTGCCCGGCGTGGCGGCGCTCAAGCCGCACCTCGAGCGCATCCTGGTCGAGCACGTCGGCCTGCGCGTGCTCATCCAAGGGCTCGCCGCCATGCTCACCGACGTCGACCAGGTTGCGTTCGCGCACCTGCGCGCGGGATTGAATCCGGAGGTCGGGCTCGGTTCGCTCACGCCCCACCTGGTCGAAGTGCTGCGCTACGTCGACGGCAGCTCGGCGCACATCGCGGGTGCGCACCCCGAGCCGCTCGCGGCGGTGCACGCCATGCTCGCCGAGTGCCCGGCGCCGGCCACGCTCTCGACCGCGCGCCGGCTGCTCGAGCTCGAGGTGACGGAGGACGGCACGGGCGCCTGGGTGTTGGCCGAGCCCGGCACCGGCGCGCGCTCGTGGCTCGGCGCCGTGCTCGACGCGTTGGGCGTGGTAGCGAGCGATCCGATCTTCGTGGCCGCGCTCGCCGACCTCGAGCTCGAGGACGAGGCCGAGGGAGAGGGCACCATTCGCGTTGGGCGCGAGGCCTTCCAGCTCCTCTCGTCCTTGTTGGTGGCCAACCTCGCGGCCCCCGACTTCGACCCCGTGGGCACGCGCGCCATGCTCGAGGACGCGCTGTCATTGCGCATCACCGACGCGGAGGCGCGCGCCAAGCTCGACGCCCTGCTCGACGTCGCGCTCTTGATCGCCGAGCCGTCGGCCGACGTGTTCCCGCAGACGCAGGCGCTGATGGGCTGCGTCAACCAGGCAGATGAGGACGCGGCCATCGGTGGCATGCTGTACGACTGGTTGACCGTGGAGGCGCTGCCGCTCGACGCCTTCCTCGACGACGCGGCCGAGACCGCGGCGGTCGACACCGCCACCGACCTGCGCCTCGCCATCATCGACATGCTGGCCGCGGTCGACGATCGACCGGCGCTGGCCGGCGACGTCGTGCTGGTGCTCGGCGAGCTCGTCGATGAGCGGGCGGCACCCGCGCTGGTGACGGCCCTTCTCGCCGTGCAGGGGCAGGGCGCGTTGCACGAGTTGCTCGGCCTGGTCGACGGCGTCGAGGCCTGTCGGGGGCTCGAGCAGTGATGGCGGCGCGCGGGATCGCAGCCGCCGCGGTGGCGGCGCTGTCGTGCGCCGCCGATGCGTCCGCCAACGGCGCCTTCGAGACCTATGGCGCCGACGCGCGCAGCCGGGCGCTCGCGCATGCGGTGGTCGCCTTGCCGGACATCGCCGCCGCGCACACCAACCCGGCCGCGCTCGGGCTGGCGGACTCGGCGCTGGCGGTCGCGGTCAGCTACTCGCTCGACGTGCCGGCCCTCGAGGTCTCGCTTGCGGCTGCCCGCAATGCGGACGATCCACTGGCCCCGGCGCGCCCGCCGGCGGTGAGCGCGCTCAACCTCGCCTTCACCCAGCCGGTGGACCTGGTGGGCCCGGATCGCCTGTTCGTCGGCGCCGCCGCCTACTTCCCCACCTCGGTGCTGGTGCGCGCGCGCGCCTTCGATCCGATGCGACCGTTCTTCGCCGTCTACGACTCTGCCACCGAGCACTACGACATCTCGGTGGGCGCCGGTCTGCGCCTGGTGGACTGGCTGCACCTCGGCGCCGGCATGCGCCTGGCGGCGGGGCAGAGCGGGGACGTGCAGCTCGCGGTCGATCCGGTGCGCGGCCGCCTGGTGCAGCAGAGCATGGACACCTTCCAGTATCCGACCTTCGCGCCCACCGCGGGGCTGGTGCTCGGCCCCATTGGCGTGGACGAGGTGGCGCGCGCCTCGCTCGGCGTCGTCTGGCGCGAGCCCATCGCCTTCGAGGTGGCGCTGCCCGCCGCGCTTGCCATCGAGGGCGCCGACGTCGACGCCATCCTCGACGTGCTGGTGGTCGCCAACTACGAGCCGCGCAGCCTCACCGGCGGCGCCTCCGTCGAAATCGCCCACGACCTGGTGGTCGACGTCGAGGCGCAGTGGGCCATGTGGTCGCTGGCACCACCGCCCATGCTGGTGACGCGCGTCGACCTCGGCGGCGAGGGCCTCGAGGCGCTTGGCCTCGACGCCACGCTCGACGCGCCGGCGCCGGGCCAGGATCGGGTGCGCTCGCCTGGCTACCAGGACACGCTGGTGTGGCGCGCGGGTGTCGAGTGGCGGCCGCTGGTGCCGCTCGCGCTGCGCGCCGGCTATCAGTTCCGACCGACGCCGGTGCCCGACCAGACGAGCGGCACCAACATCGTCGACGCCAACGCCCACGTCGTCGCGCTCGGGCTCGCCGTCACCTTTCGATTGCCCCACGTCTTCAACCAGCCGATCACCGCCGACCTCGGCTATCAGGCGCAGCTGCTCGAGGAGCGCGCCGCCATCAAGACCAACCCGCAAGACGAGCTGGGCGACTGGACGGCGAGCGGCGCGGTGCACGCGCTCGCGCTCGGCTGGAGCTATCGCTTTTGACGTGCCGCCGGCGGCGGCCGGTGCCGATCAGCGAACGCGCGCGCGCCGCAGCGCCGCGGTGAAGTCCTCCTGCGTGACCACGGCGCGGCCGGGCTCGAATTCCTTCTGCTTCTGGGCGAGCGCCTCGCGCGCCTTGACCCAGGCGCCGTCGAAGGGGCCGGCGCTCTTGACGACGAGGTGCAGGATGGGCTCGCCGTCCATGGGCGCGCCCGGCCGGTAGAACGACGCGTCCCACGAGTAGGTGGTGGCGCTCGGACCGCTGGTCTCGTCGCGCACGATGGTGTCGAGCGCCTTCCGTATCTGCACGGCGATGATGGGCGCGGGCGCCGCCGCGGTGCTGGCGGCGGTCGCGGCCTCGGCGTCGGCCCCGCCGCCATCGCTGGCGTCGCCACCGTCGTCGTCGTCACCGGCGAGCGCCAGCTCCTCCTCCATCTTCCTGGCCCATTGCTCGGGCGTGAGCGGCTCGCCCTTCTTGTCCATCGCGTTCACGACGACGTTGAAGACCTCGAGGATGGCCTCGCCGCTCTCCTTCTGGATGCGACCAAGCTGCGTCAAGGTCGCCGCCAGCAACGCGAAGGTGTAGCGGCCCGGCGTGTCGACGAGCAGCGAGTACTTGTCGGCCTCGACCGTGGGCGCGAACTCGTAGCCGGGCCGCCCGCCGCCGAGCAGCGCGAACGACTTGAGGCGCACGTCGCTCGGCACCTCGACGGGGAAGGGCACGCCCGCCAGCATGCGTTTGCCGTCGGCCACCTCGGCGATGTTGCCGAGCACGCTGCCCTTGCGCACGCCCGGCAACAGCTCGGGGTGGGTGTCGAGCAGGTGCATGACGATCTCGAGCGGGTAGACGTCGCGGATCGGCTTGCTCTCGAGCTCGGCCAGCACCTTCTTGATGGTGGTGGTGTTGCTGAACTGGCCGATGAAGGTCGCCATCTTCTCGACCGACTCGGTGCGGCCAAGGCCATCGAGCGTCCAGGCATCGAACAGGCGCACGACGTGCGCGGTGGCGCGCGTGACGCCGAGCGCCTCCACGTCCTTGGGCGCCTTGTCGGGGCGGAAGTCGTCCTTGGTGCCCTTGGTGCGCAGCTCGTCGAAGCGCGCCTTGTCTGCGGCGACGTTGCCCTTCAGGTAGCGCTCGTAGGCCTCGCGCTGGCCCTTGCCCTGATCGAAGCCGTCGCCGCCGCCCTGCTGCTGGTCGCCCTTGCTGCGCTTGATGGCGTCGGGGCCGACCGCGCCGGTGTCGTGCAGCTCCTCGTGGTGCTCGACCTTCTCGTCCTCGTGGACGTGCTCCATCTCCCCGCCGCGATGGCGGTGCAGCTCGTCGCCGCTCTCGGCCCCGCCGAGCCCTGCCAGGCCATGGGCCTCGGCCTCGCCCTCGTGATCGGCCGCGTGCGCGCCACCGGCGCCGTGCGCGCCGCCGCCACCGTGTGCGCGGTGCTGCCGCGACGGCCGCTGCACCCTCGGCCGCTCAGCGTGTTGGGTCTTCTTCTTCTCCTTGAGCTTGGCCGACGCCGACGAGCCGGGCGGCGCGCTCGGCTTGGAGGGCGCCTTGGCGCCCTCCTGGCGCTGCGGGCGCACCGGCGCGGGCTGCTGGCCGGGTCGGTTGATGGTCCCCTTGCTCATCTGGCCATTGTTCTACCGTGAAACAGCTACCGTGAACGGCTAGGCTTTCGTCGATGGGCAACGTGCGCATGAAGCCCCGGTCGGTGTGCCCGCGCTGCGAGGGCTTCATGCAGCGCAAGACGGCCATCGCCGAAGGCGTGGGCAACCGCCACTGGGGTGACGTCGACGCGTTCCTCCAACTCGGTGGCGTCGACATCTACCACTTCATCTGCATCTCCTGCGGCAACGTCAGCGCCTATCAGGTGAAGTTCCAGTTTGAGGGCTTCAAGAAGAAGAAGCCGCGCCCGCAGCCGGGCGCCTGACGCCATGCCGACGACGCAACAACGAGCGCGGGCGCTCAAGATCCTCGACGGCCTGGCCGAGCGCTTCCCCGAGGCGAAGATCGAGCTCGACTTCCGGGCGCACGACCCCTGGCAGCTCCTGGTCGCCGTCGTGCTCTCGGCGCAGTCGACCGACGCGGGCGTCAACAAGGTGACCCCCGCGCTGTTCGCCGCGCTGCCCGATGTGCGCGCCTTCGCGGCCGCCACGCCGCAGCAGGTCGAGGGGTACATCAAGTCGCTCGGGCTCTTTCGCAACAAGGCAAAGAGCCTGGTGGGCGCCGCGCAGGCCATCGTCGCCAAGCACGGCGGCGAGGTGCCGCGCGCGCGCGCCCTCCTCGAGGAGCTGCCCGGCGTCGGCGCCAAGAGCGCGGCCGTCATCGTCGCCAACGCGTTCGGCGAGCCGGCCATCGCGGTCGACACCCACGTCGGCCGCGTCAGCCGCCGGATGGGTCTCACCACGAACGACGACCCCTCCAAGGTCGAGGCGGACTTGACGGCGCTATTGCCGCGGGAGCGTCTGCTCGAGGCGCACCACTCGCTGATCTGGCACGGCCGGCGCATCTGCCACGCGCGCAAGCCGCGCTGCGAGGAGTGCCCCATCGAGCGCTGGTGCCACAAGGTCGGCGTCGAGCCGCCAGCGACGCGCGCGCGACCGCTCAAGCGACCAGCGCGGCCAGCTCGGCGGGAAACGGCGCCTCGAAGGTGAGCCGCTCATCGAGCAGCGTCAGCCGTGCAGCGTGCAGCGCTTGGCGAGGCGCGTCGAGCGCCTTGCGATCGTCGTCGGTGAGCGCGCGGCGCGTGAAGGCGTCGAACCACGCGTCGCCCATGGCGTAGAGCTTGTCGCCGACGATGGGGAAGCCCGCGTGCGAGAGGTGCGCGCGCAACTGGTGCTGGCGGCCCGTGCGTGGCCGACAACGCACCAGCGAGCGCGCGCCGTCGGTGCGCACGGGCTCGACCTCGGTGACGGCCGCCTGACCTGCCGCGTCGGCGATCATGCGGATGCGCACCAGGCCGCGCTCGCCCTGCAGCGCGAGCGGCACATTGACGACGAAGGGCTGCTGCACCACGCCGCGCACCACCGCCAGGTACTCCTTGTCGACGCGCCCGGCGGCGAACGCCCCTTTGGTGCGCGCCTCGACGGGCCCCGGCTCGGCGCACACCAGCACACCGCTGGTCTCGCGGTCGAGGCGGTGACAGGGGTTGGCGCGCAGGCCCTGCCGAAACAGCCAGCCCGTGAGCGTGCGGTGCAGGTAGCGCGCGCTCGGGTGCACCGCGAGGTCGCCCGGCTTGTCGACGACGAGGAGGCCGTGCGCGCGGGCCAGCACCGCAGGCGTCGGCATCGCGTCCTCGGGCGCGTCGGGCGCGAGGCGCCAGAGCTCGAGCACGGTGCCGCGGGTGAGGCGCTCGCCGGCATCGCAGGGGCGCCCCAGCACGCGGAGATCGCCCCCCTCCACGACGCGCCGGGCGCGCGCGACGCCGAGCCTGCGTACCTTGTGCGCGAGCGCCTCCACGGTGGTCTTGCCGTGGCAATC
Organism: Deltaproteobacteria bacterium; assembly: GCA_016177705.1. GTDB lineage: Bacteria > Myxococcota > UBA727 > UBA727 > VGSZ01 > JACOUT01. The sequence continues at coordinate 33,874 of JACOUT010000018.1, read as the reverse complement.
CGGCGGCACCTGCCAGCGCAGGCAGACGGCGCGCGGGTCGCCGAACGCGGGTCGGAGCGCTTGCTCGTCGTCGTCAATGGCTGCGGGCTCGCGCTCCACCCTGCGAGGCTGCGCCTCCGTGACGGCGTCGGCAACCGCTGGCGTGCGATCTCGAGGTAGCACCGAGTAGGACAGGCTGCATGCGTGTCGCGACGTTGGCCGTATGGTCGGCTAGAGTTGCAGGTAGGTTATCCCACCCCAGAGGAGCCCCATGCTCTTCCCCGTGCATGTTCGTCTCTCGATGGTCCGCTTGGCGCTCCTGCTCGGCGCTGGAGCGTTCCCCTTCGGCGCCTGCGAGTGCGCGACGCCACCTGTGGTGGACGCCGGTCCCTCCGAAGGGGAAGGGGAGGGCGAGGGCGAAGGCGAGGGCGAAGGGGAAGGGGAGGGCGAGGGCGATCCGCAGCCGCCCACCGAGCCGATCCGCGATCCAAACCCCAACGACCCGAACAACGCCAACCTCGACAGCGACTGTGACGGTTTGACCGACGAGGAGGAGTACGCGGTCGTCTACGCCGGCGGCGCGCGCACCAGCCCGGCCGACTACGACAGCGACGACGACGGCATCGCCGACGGCATCGAGGCCGGCCGCGACGCCGACATCGACGCCGAGTGCCCGGCCACCTGGCGGGACGCCGACACCTCGACCACCTCGAGCCCGGTGACCAACGACAGCGACGGCGACTGCGTGCCCGACGGCGTCGAGGACGCCAACAAGAACGGCCGGCTCGACGCCGGCGAGACCGACCCGACCGACCCGGACAGCGACGGCGACGGCATCTCCGACACCGAGGAGGACGATGACTGCGACGGCGTGGTCGATACGGGCGAGACCGACGCGGGCAGCGCCGACACCGACGGCGACGGCCTGAACGACGGCGTCGAGGACGCCAACCACAACGGCACGGTGGACCCGGGCGAGACCGACCCGACCAACCCCGACACGGACGGCGATCAAATCCCCGACGGCGTCGACCCTGATCCGCTGGTCGCCGATCCCGACGATGACCTCGACGGCATCCCCAACGCGGTCGACCCGGCGCCGAACGACGCCGACCGCGACGACGACGGCCTGTGCGACGGACCAGGCACCGCGCCCGGCGTGTGCGTGGGCGGCGAGGATCGCGACGTCGACGGCGTGGTCGACCCGGGCGAGAGCGACCCGACCAAGCCCGACACCGACTGCGACGCACTCTCCGACCTCGACGAGCAGACGGCGGGCACCAACCCGCGCGTGCGTGACTCCGACGGCGACCTGCTGACCGACGGCCTCGAGCTCGGCCGCACCGCGCGCGTCGTCAACGACGGCTGCGCCGAGGCGCCGCCGCTCGACACCGACAGTGCGAGCACCACTGATCCGCTCGACGCCGACAGCGACAACGACGGCACCAACGACGGCACGGAGGACCGCGACCGCGACGGCGCGGTGGCGGTGCCGAACCCGACCGGCGTGCAGGAGACCAACCCACGGAGCGCCGACACCGACGGCGACGGCCTGTGCGACGGCCCGGCCTCGGCGGCGGGCTGCACCGCCGGCGAGGACTTGAATCGCAACGGCCGCATCGACGCCGGCGAGACCGACCCGCGCGTGCCCGACGTCGACACCGACGGCGACGGCCTGTCCGATCCGCAGGAGGCGTTGATCGGCACCAACCCGAACGCCGCCGACACCGACGGCGACGGCGTGGCCGACGGCCTCGAGGTGCAGCGCGGCACCGACCCGTTGAGCGTCGACAGCGACTGTGACGGCGTCAACGACGGGCAGGAGGCGGTGTTGCAGACCTCGCCGGTCGATCGCGACAGCGACGACGACGGCATCACCGACGGCATCGAGACCGGCACCATCTGTACTGTCGGCACGCAGACCGCGCAGTCGTGCGTCGACGCTGGGTTGTGCATCGCGGACGCCGATCCGGGCAGCACCACCGATCCGAGGAACGCCGACACCGACGGCGACCAGGTGCCGGACGGCGCCGAAGACGGCAACCAAGACGGCTTCTACGACCCGGCCGCCGGTGAGCTGAACCCCAACGTCAACGACGTCGGTCAAAGCGAGGTCGACGCCTGCGGGCTCGAGAACCTGCGCGAGGTCACCTTGGTGCAGCGCCCCGACGACACCGCGGACCTGATCCTGGCAGTGCCGCAGGACTTCCCGGTGGGCCGCATCACCGAGCTTCGCGACGCCAGCGGCAACCAGATCGGCGCCATGGTGTTCGACCCGGTCAAGCAGGTGGCGGGCGTGGCGCTCAAGCTCGACGTCGCCGGCGCCGATCCGACCTCGGAGCTGAACACGCTGCGCACCACGCTCGACGGCGCGGTCGGCAACGTCACGTCCTTCGCCAGTCAGACCTTCACCTCGTGGGACGCGGGTGCCGCCAACAACGCGGCCATCGGCCGCCTGCAGTGGACCGACGCCAACGGCGGCGACACCGTCGCCAAATCGATGAACGACATCGTGCAGGCGCTGGTGTCCGGCGCCACCGGTCTGCTCGACACCTCGGGCTCCACCGAGACCGGCGAGATGCGCATGCAGGTCGAGGTGCTCGATCGCTCCGCGGCCAGCACCATCGTCGTCATCGCCATCACCAACCTGGCGCAGTCGAACGCCGACGAGCAGCGCTTCTTCCGCCTCGACGACTTGTCGAACGGCACCGCGGTCGCCCAGTTCGGCGACGACACCGGCGTGCAGTGCGACCGCTTCCAGGTCGAGGTCAACCAGAAGGTCGACTTCCTCCTCGTCATCGACAACTCGGGCTCGATGGACAACGAGCAGACGGCCACCGCCAACGCCGCCACCGCCATCGGCACGCAGCTCGCGACCTCGACGGTCGACTTCCGCATCGGCGTGGTCGCGACCGACGCCGACAACCTCGGCAACGCCACCGCCACGTGGGACGGCATCGCCAACCCCGCGGGCACGCCAAAGTACTGCGCCTTCACCACCAATACAGCCACGGTGCAGCAGTGCGTCAACAACATGGGCACCGGCGGCTCTGGCGAGGAGAACGGCTTCCGCCCGGTTGCTTGCTTGCTCGGCAGGAACGTCGCTGGGCCCGGCATCACCACGGATCTGACGGGTGCCGGCGAGCTCGGCGGCGCCGCCGATGGCGAGCACTGCGGGCGCGACGGCAACCGCGCGCCCTACGCGGCGGGCAACACCTTCGCCATCGCACCCGCCGGCTACGAGATGCTGCCGCGCCTCGACGGCAGCGCTGCGCGCCTGCGCGTGGGCGCGCAGCTCGCGGTCATCTTCATCACGGACGCCAACGAGCAATCCGACGGACGCTACACAGCCGGCTCGGTCACGGAGGCGGTGGCGACGCACTCGATCCCGTCGTGGACCGCGTTCTTCCAGAACTTCGACGGTGGCCCCGACCCCACGCTGTCGCGCGCACTGGTGCACGGCATCGTGTGCCCAGCCGGCACCGGCTGCAGCGACGAGTCCGGCAACTATGAGAACACGCGCTACCGCGCGCTGCTCGCCGCCATGGGCGGCGTCGAGGCCGCGCTGCCGGACAACGCCGACCCGCAGAACGCGCAGAAGATCCAGGACGCAATCCGGCTCATCCTGCAGCAGATCGTGGCGCAGGCCTCGCCCTACGTGCTGCAGAAGCCGCCCATCTCGTCGACCATCAAGGTGGCGGGCGAGTTCGAGGTGGAGAACATGGCGCAGTGCTCGGCCACGTGTACCGCGGCGGGTTGCTCGGACATCCCGCGCTCGCGCGTCAACGGCTTCGACTACGACGGCACCACCAACAGCGTCTCGTTCTTCGGCGCCTGCCGGCCGAGGAGCACCGAGGTCAACGTGCCGTTCGCCGTCTCCTACAAGTACTGGATCGAGGACAGCCCGAACCCCGACGGCAACAACGCGCAGTGCACGCCGCCCTTCGTGCTGGCGCCGAACGGCACCGACTGCATCTGCCCCTCCGACTGCGGCGTCGCCGGCGGGCTCTCGCCCGGCCAGACCTGCAACGCCACCAGCTGCGTGCCCGAGTGCCTGCCCGACTGCGGCGGCTGCAGCAGCGGCCACGTGTGCAACACCTCGAGCCCCACCTGCGCGTGCGAGTGCCCGGCCGACTGCAACACCGGCGCGCCGCTGCCACCGACCCAGGTGTGCGACCAGGCGACCTGCCTGCCGGTGTGCGCGCCCGGTGGCTGCGCGGGCTCGCCACCGAACGGCAACCCCGGCTGGTCCTGCGGCGCGGGCTGCACCTGGGAGTGCGCGGCCGACTGCGGTGACCCCACCATGTTGCCGACGGAGCGCTGCAACCCGACCACGTGCGCCGTGGAGTGTGCGGGCGACTGCAACGCCACCTGCACCGGCTACACCGACTGCAACGCCGATCCGGCCGTGTGTGCGTGTGAGTGCGCAGCGAGCGCCACCTGCGCGCCCGGCTACACCTTCAATCCCGACCAGGCGGTGTGCGACTGCGCCTGCGACGCGGCCGCGCTCGCCTGTCCGACGACCCACACGGCCAACCTGACGGCGTGTCGCTGCGACTGCCTGCCCAACTGCGGCGACACCTGCGGCGCCGGCTACATCTGCAACCAGGCGACGTGCACCTGCTCGCCATTCGGCGGCTGACGCACCGTCGACGGCAGGGCGGAAAACGTGATCGCTCGAGGAGCGCGCGCTAGACCGGGCGAGCTTGTGGTCGCGCGCGCTTCTGGTGACGGCGAGCTGCCTGTTCGGCAGCGGCCTGTGCGCGCTCGTCTACCAGACCGTTTGGCTGCGCGCCTTCCGCCTGGTGTTCGGCGCCTCCACGCCATCCACCGCGGCGGTGCTCGCCATCTTCCTCGGCGGGCTCGGCGTCGGCGGCCTGGTGTTCGGGCGCAGGGTGGAGCGCGCAGAGCGGCCGCTCGTGCTCTACGCCAACCTCGAGCTCGGCGTGGCGGCGAGCGCGGCGCTGACGCCCTTGCTCGTCGACCTGGCGCGCGCCGTCTACCTGGCGATGGGAGGCAGCGAGGCGCTCGGCGGCGTCGGCTCCACCGCGGTGCGGCTCGCGCTCTCCACGGTGGTGCTCGGGGTGCCCGTAGTGCTGATGGGCGGCACGCTGCCGGCCGCGGCGCGCGCGGTCACCCACGCCAGCGACGTCGGACGGCGCGGGCTGGCGGTGCTCTACGGCGTCAACACGCTCGGCGCCGTCGCCGGCGTGCTGCTCGCGACCTTCGCCTTCCTCGAGATCTTCGGCGCGCGGCAGGCGCTGTGGATCGCGTGCCTGCTGAACGCGCTGGTGGGGCTGTCGGCGCGATCGGCGGGGCGCGCGCTGCCGGCGCTGCCGGTTGCCGACGTCGAAGTGCGCGCCGCGCCGATGGCACGCCGTGAGCGCTGGATCCTGGTGGCGGCGTTCGTCACCGGCTTCGTCTTCTTGCTGGTCGAGCTGGTCTGGTACCGCATGGCCGCACCGCTGCTCGGCGGCTCGACCTACTCGTTCGGCTTGTTGCTCGCGTGCGCGCTGTTCGGCATCGGCGTGGGCGGTGCGCTCTACGCCGCGCTGCCGCCGAAGGAGACCACGCCCGCCCGTTTCGCGCTCACCTGCGCGCTCGAGGCGCTCTTCGTCATGATGCCGTTCGCCATGGGCGATCAGCTCGCGTATCTGGCGCTCCACCTCGGCGCCTGGGGGCAGGTGTCGTTCCCGCTCACGGTGGTCGGCTGGAGCCTGGTGACGGCCGTGCTGGTGCTGCCGGCCTCCATCGTCGCCGGCTACCAGTTCCCGCTCCTGCTCGCGCTCAAGGGTCGCGCCGACCACGACGTCGGCAAGGACAGCGGCGAGCTGTACGCCGCCAACACGCTCGGCTCCATCGTCGGGTCGCTATCGGGCGGCTTTGGCTTCCTGCCGCTGTTGCACGCGCTCGGCGCTTGGCGCCTGGTCGGCGCGCTCCTGGTCGGCGTCGCCGCCATGGCCGCGGCCGTGGGACGTCGGGAGCGCGGCGTGGTCACGCTCGCGGCGCTGGCGGCCGCCGCCGCGCTCGTCTGCTCGGCGGCGCGCGGGCCGACCGCGGTGTGGCGCCACTCGGCCATCGGCGCCGGGCGCGCCGTCGCCGACGGCACCACCTGGAACGAGCGCCGCGCGCTCGCCCACGAGCTGCGCCGCGCCATCCTGGAAGAGCACGAGGGGCGCGAGTCGGCGCTCGGCATCCATGTGGCAGCAGGCGTGTCCCCGCTCGTCAACGGCAAGAGCGACGGCTCGTCGTACGCGGATGCGCCGACGGGCGTCGGCCTCGGCGTGCTGCCGGCGGTGCTCCACGGCGCCGCCACGTCTGCCTACGTCATCGGCCTTGGCACCGGCCAGACGGCGGGCTGGCTCGGCGCAGTACCCGGCATGCAGCGGGTGGACGTCGCCGAGATCGAGCCTGCCATGACCCGCGTGGCGGAGCTGTGCGAGGCCACCAACCAGCGCGCGCTGGCGAACCCGCGGGTCAAGCTGCACATCGCCGACGGGCGCGAGCTCCTGCTGGCGACGCGTGAGCGCTACGACGTCATCGTGTCGGAGCCCTCGAACCCGTACCGCGCCGGCATCGCCAGCATGTACTCGCAGGACTTCTACCGCAGCGTGGCGACGCGCCTGCGCCCGGGCGGCCTGCTGGCCCAGTGGGTGCAAGCGTACGAGGTCGACGCGGTCTCGGTGCAGATGGTGGCGGCGACCTTGTCGAGCGTGTTCCCGCACGTCTCGATCTGGCAGCTCGGCCCCGGAGACATGGTCTTCCTGGCGTCGATGGAGCCGCTGGTGGTCGACGTCGAGGCGGTGCGCGCGCGCCTCGCGATCGAGCCCTATCGCACCGCCTTCGAGCGCGTCATCGGCGTCAGCGGCGCCGAGGGCGTGCTGGCGCTCGAGCTGGCCAACGAGCGCCTGGTGGCGGCGCTTGCCGCCGCGCGAGGCGACGTCACCACCGACGACCAGCCGCTGCTCGAATTCCGCTTCGCGCGCTCGGTCGGGCGCATGCGCGGGGAGGATCTGCGCCTGCCGCTGCTCGAGCTTGCGCATGCGCGCGCCGACGATCGGGCGCTGGTGCGCGGCGAGGTCTCCTGGGACGCGGTCGATGCCCAGCGCGGCCGGCCCTTCGCCTGGCGCAACGAGGTGCCGCCCGGCGTCATCGGCGCGCTCTTGCCCGAGCACCTGCGCGCCTGGGCGACCGGGCGGCCGGCGGCGAGCGTCGCCGCGTTCGCCGCGCTCGCTGCTCTGGATCGTGCGCTCGACCCGCTGGAGCAGGCCGTGTACGCGGCGGCGCGTTCGTCGCTGCCGGCCACTGCCGCCGAGCGCGCGCAATTGGTCATCGACCTCGAGGGCGTGCGTCGCTCCGGTCACGTCGCCGACGCCGCCTTCATCGCCGTCAACGCCGCGCTCACCGACGGGCGCATGACCGAGCTGCCCGCGCTGGTCGCCGAAGCCGGCCGCGCGAGCGCGCTCGATCCGTGGCCCGCCGACCGCATCGTCGTGCCCGTGCTGCAGCGCCTCGGCGCGCTGCACGGCGCCGACGCGACGCTGGCCGACGCGCTCGCCGCCCCGTACGCGGCCTTCAACTTCCACGAGCTACGCCGCTCCGCCGCTGCGAGCATCGAGGCCCACCAGGACGAAGTGCGCGGGCAGTGCGTCGAGCTGGTCGCGTCCGTCGAGCCGTGGCCGCCCTGGCGCGCGGACTTCCTCGACTTCCGGCGACGATGTTACGAGCGCACGCGGCCGGCGCTGGCCGGCATGGCGAGCGATGACCTCGCTACCTTCCTCGCGCACGAGCCGGCCGGCTTTCGCCTGTGAAATACGGTGCTGGCCTGCGCGGCTACAGCAGGTCCCGACGCGAGAAACGAAATGCTGCGGCCGCCAGGAACGCGCCGGCGTAGAGCAGTCCGTACCCGGCGCGCTGCGCAAGGTCGAGCGCCGACGCGCTCGCGCCGTGGGCGAGCGGCGTTAGATCGAACGCCGGCAGGTGCGGCAGCAGCGCGTGCACGGCCTTCAGCAACGCTGTGGCGCCGCCGAACTTGTCGTGCTCGATCAGGCGGGCCAGCTCCTCGGTGAGCCGGCCGAGGATGAAGATGGTGCCGGTGAAGAGCGCGCTCATGGTCGACGACGAGCCGACACCGAAGAAGATGGCGATGGCGGCGATCACCAGGCCCTCGAGGCTGGCGAACAGCACCGCGCCGAAGGCGAGCACCGCGTGGGCGCTGTCGGTCGCGACCAGCACGACCGCCAACACCGCGCCGAGCGCCAGGTTCGACAGCACCACCAGCGCGGCTGCGGTGGCGAAGCGCCCGAGCACGTAGTCGACACGCGACAGCGGCCGCGCCGTCACCACGCTCGCCACTTTGGTCTCGATCTCGCGGGTGACGCCGGTGATGGAGACCACGCCGGCGAGCACCGCGACCAACAGCGCGACGAAGGCAGTACCGACGTCGAGCAGCACCCGACCGCCCTCACCGGCCGACATGCGGTCGAACGCCAACGCCGCGAGCACGAGCGCGACCCCGGCGACCAGGATGTTGAGGTAGACGCGCGTGCGCGCGAGCTGCAGCACGCCGGCCCATGCGAGGTGCCCGATCTGGCGAAGCCTCACGACGCGCTCCCGCCGATGATGGCCAGCAGGCGGTCCTCGAGCGAACGCCGCTCGGGTTCGAGCGAGACGATGGCCAGCCCGGCGCCGTGTGCGAGCCGCGCCGCCTCGTCGCCGCTGGCGGCGGCGAGCGACAGCACGTAGGTGTCGCCCTCGCGCCGCGCCTCGCCGACCTCGGCCGGATTCGGCGCGGTCCCATGGTCTGCGACGCGCACCACCCAGCGGCCGGTCGGCTCGCCCACCGCTCCCGCGGTGGGGCCGCTGTAGACGATCCGGCCGGCGTCGATGACCACCACGTCGGTGCAGAGCGCCTCCACGTCCGACAGCACGTGTGACGAAAACAGGATGGTGCGGCCCGCGTGCGCCTGCTCGCGCAACAGCCGTCGCACGAGCTGGCGCCCGACCGGGTCGAGCCCGCTCATGGGCTCGTCGAGGATCAACAGCTCCGGCTCGGCGAGCAGCGCGAGCGCGAGCGTCAACCGTGTCTGCATGCCCTTCGAGAACGCGCCCACGCGCTCGTTCGCGTGCGTCGCCAGGCCAAGCACCTCGAGCAGGGCGACCCCGCGCCGCTTGGCCTCGTCGACGCCGGTGAGCGCCGCATGCAGGCGCAGCACCTCCATCGTCGTCAGCGTCGGGGGAAGGTAGGGCAGCTCGGGCATGTACCCGACCCGGCGCCGCACCAGGGGGCGGCACGGGTCGTCGCCGAGGACGCGGACCGAGCCGCGCGTCGGCCGCACACAGCCGACCAGGTGCTTGATGGTGGTCGACTTGCCGGCGCCGTTGACGCCGACGAAGCCGACCGTCCGCCCCTGCTCGACCACGAAGCTGACCGCGTCGAGCAGCCGCTTCTTCTTTCCCCAGAAACCGACGGCGATCAGCTTGTCGAGCGCGTCGACCACGACGGGCTGGGTCATGGGCCGGCCCCCGGCGGCGCGCAGGACACCAGGGACGGGCGGCCGCTTACGACCTGCCAACAGCGGCCAGGCGGCGCGAACGGCTCTTCGGCTAGCAGGCCGGCAGCGCGCAGCTCGTCGAGGCTGCCGTTCCTGCCATGCCTGGTGCGATAGACGCTGGCGGCGTTCTTGAGCTGGCCCTCGACGCAGCCGAGCACGATCTGCTCGCGGCCGGCCAGCAAGGCCCGGCGCTTCTCCGCGGTCTCGCCGGCGGCGAGCGAGTTCAGATCGCGCAGCATCTGGGCGCAGGTCTGGCCCTGGTGCTCGAGGCGTCGCGCGAACGCTTCGAAGAAGGGTGGTGCGCCGGGGAGTCGAGCCGCGCGGTGGTAGTGCAGCGCCGCGGCGGCCGGGTCGAGCTGTGAGAAGTACGCGATGAAGCCACGCATCGCCGGCAGCGAGAAGCTGGTCGGCTGCGCCACCTCGCCGCGCGCGAGCATGCGATCGGCCACCTGCGCGCGCACGGGGTCGCCGACGAGCAGCAGCGCGCCGAAGTGGTAGGGGGTCTCGAACGTGGGGTCGAAGCGGGTAGTCAGGTCGACCCACTCCTCGAGGTGCGGCCAACGGGCCTGTTCGAGCACGGGGTCGCCCATGAGCTGCACCGTGCGCAGCCACGCGAGGTCCGAGGCGGCGTAGGTACGGCCGAGCGCGGCCGCGCGGCCCACTGCTTCCGGTGGCGGCGTCCCGTCGGCCGGCGCCACCAGCGCCGCGGGAGCAAGCACCACGGCAGCCGCGAGGGCGACGCCAGCGAACACCAGCCACATGGGCCTACGCTAGCAGCCCCGGGAAAAAAAAAAGAAGCTGCCCCGCGTCGGGGGCAGCCTCTCGCGTCGCCACGCTCGCTGCGTGGGCACGCGTCAACCCGGCAGCGAGGTCACAAGCAGCCGTTGGTCGTGTTCGTCAGATCGTTTCGCTGCGTGATCTGCCACGCGTCGCTGCTGAGGTCCGACGTGTTGGCTGTCGCGCTCGCTCCGAACACCGTCGCCGTGTTGCCGGCGATGGCGTAGGTGTACCGGATCTTGGTGCCCTTCGGGATGAACCCGATGGCGGACCCGGTCGCGAGATAGGTGTCGAACTCGCCGCGGTAGGCCTCTTCCGCGACGTAGAGGGCCTTCAGGTTGCCCTTGGCCTCCGACTGCTTCGAGCGGCACTGGAACTTGACGAAGTTCGGGATGGCGATGGCCGCCAGAATGCCGATGATCGCGACGACGATCATGAGCTCGATGAGCGTGAATCCTTTGAGCAGCTTCTTCATCTACTTCTCCTTTTTGGGCCCGCGAGGGGGTGCGGGGGAACACCTGCGCGTACGCTACGCCAGCAGCCGCCGTGCCATCAACATTCCACCGCTTGTCCGGCACTTGCTGGCCGAAAGTGAGGCAGGAGCGTCGAGGCACGTCACTCGAGCGGCCTCGGGTGACGTTTTTCGGCCAAAGGTCAGAGAGTGTCGCATATCATGTTGGTGGCCGTGATGTCGTTCCGCTGCGTCGTCTGCCAGGCGTCGCCCGTCATGTCGTTGAGGCCGACGGCGCTCGCCGAGAAGGTGGTTGCGTTCGCCGCGGTCACCTGGACGTCGTAGCGCGACTTGTCGCCTGCCTGGATGAAGCCCATGATGACCAGGTTGGCTTCGGCGCCGGCCAGATAGGTGTCGTACTCGCCGCGGTAGGACTCCTCCGCCACGTAGATGGCCTTGAGCGCGGACTTGGCCTCGCCCTGCTTCGCCCGACAGGTCATGCGCTGGTACGCAGGGATGGCGATGGACGCCAGGATGCCGATGATGGCAACGACGATCATGAGCTCGATGAGCGTGAAGCCTGCCGGGGTGCGCCGCATGGTGCCTCAGGGGTCGATGAAGGATCGCCCCATCTTTGCAGAGTTCGCGCCAGGCGCGCCAGCCACCATGGATGATTCCTCGCCTCACCCTCCGGGTTCGGCGTACACTGCCCGCCGCTGCTCCGGCCGTCACGTGTGACTGGCGCGGACCGCGCATGAGGTCTGGATGACGATGGCCCAATCCAAGGCCCCGCCGTTCACGCTGTACGAGTACCGCCCGTCGCCGTTTTGCATCGCGGTTCGCATCGGGCTGAACGAGTGTGACGTGACGTTCACGCCGCGCGAGGTCGATCTGACCAAGCCGCGCACCGCGGCGTTCCTGAAGCGCAGCCCCTTCGGCAGGCTGCCGGCGCTCGTCGAGCATCGCCCGGGCGGCGAGCTGGCCATCTTCGAGTCGCCTGCCATCCTGTTGTTCCTGGCGGAGCGCTTCCCGCAGTCACCGCTCGGCTTCACCGACCTGACCGCACGCGGCGAGGCCTACTCCTGGCTGAGCTACATCAGCTCCGGCTTCGCCGAGGTGTTCTGGACCACCTACTGCGAGACCCACGTGTTCGCCGACGCCGAGCGCAGCCCGCGCGTGCTCGCGCGCGCACGCCACGAGCTCGATCAGCACCTCGACGTGCTCGACCGCCACCTGGCGCGCCGCGCCTTCCTGGCAGGCGACTATTCGGTGGCCGACACGCTGTCGACGCCGCTGCTCGACCTGCTCGATCAGCTCTCCATCGACCTCGACGCCTTCCCGCGCGTGCGCTCCTGGCGCGATCGGCTGCGCGAGCGCCCGAGCTACAAGAACGCCTGGCCGAGCGACGACGACTGACATGAGCAAGCCGGCGATGCCCTATCGACGTCTCGGCGAGGCGGGCATCAAGGTGAGCGCGCTCTCGCTCGGTGGCTGGACCACGTTCGGCTCGAGCGTCGCCGACCAGGCGGCGGTGGCGTCCATCTTGCGCGCGGCGTTCGAGGCGGGCGTGACCTTTTTCGACATCGCCGACGTGTACGCGCGCGGCGAGGCGGAACGCGTCATGGGCGCAGTGCTGCGCCAGTTTCCGCGGCACGAGCTAGTGATCTCGTCAAAGGTCTTTTGGCCCATGTCGGACGACGTCAACGACCGGGGACTGTCGCGCAAGCACATCCTCGAGAGCATCGACAAGAGCCTCAAGCGCATCGGCACGGACTACCTCGACCTGTATTTCTGCCACCGCTTCGACCCCGAGTCGCCGCTCGAGGAGACGGCGCGTGCCATGGACGACCTGGTCCGCCAGGGAAAGATCCTCTACTGGGGTACGAGCGAGTGGGGCGGCGCCCATCTGCGCGCCATGCACGCGCTGGCTGACCGTCGCAACCTGACGGGCCCGGTCGTCGAGCAGCCGCAGTTCAACCTGCTGACGCGTACGGCGGTGGAGCGCGACGTCATGCCGGCCGCCGCCGACACCGGCATGGGGCTGGTGGTGTGGAGCCCGCTCGCCTCGGGCGTGCTCACCGGCAAGTACGACGACGGCATCCCGCCCGGCTCGCGCCTGGCGCGCATCGAGTGGCTGCGCGGCAGCGCGCTCACCGAGGAGAACCGCGCGCGCGTCAAGCGCTTCGGCGAGTTGGCCGCCGAGGTGGGCACCAGCCGCGCGCGCCTGGCGCTCGCCTGGTGCCTGGCGCAGCCGGGCATCTCGAGCGTCATCACCGGCGCCACCGCGTCGGCGCAGCTCGAGGAGAACCTGGCGGCGCTGTCGGTGACCATCACCCCCGAGCTGTCGGCGCGCCTCGACGCGCTCTTCCCTCCGGCGTGAGCACACCCTCCCGGGCACTACCTCACCTCGACGCGCGCAGCGGCGCGCGCGAGGCGCTGATCGCCGCCGCCGTGCTGCTCGTGCTGCTCGGCGCCGGCAAGCACCTGGTGCGCGCCGTCGGTGCCGGCGAGATCATCTTCACGGTCATCGCGGGCTTTCAGATCTACGTGCCGCTGTGGCTGATTCAGCGACGTGGCGAGGCGCCCGAGAGCTACGCGCTGCACGCGCACGGCTTGCTGCTCGGGCCGGTGGCGGCGCTGCGCCGGCGCCTCGTGCACGCGCGCCGCCGCCGCCGCTCACGCGGACGGCCCACGCGCCTCGCCCGCCTGTTGTCGCTCTACGGGCGCGGCGCGAAGCTGCGTGGCGGGCCGCTCGTGCGCGACCTCGGGCTCGCGCTCGGCATCGCGCTGCTGGTGTTTCCACCGTTCGCGATCGGGCACCACTACTGGCAGCAGGCGTTCGGCGCCGGCGCCTTCGCCTTTCGCGTGCCCGACGACCTCGTGGCCACGCTGTTGAAGAACGTCTTCCTGGTCGCCTTGCCCGAAGAGATGTTCTACCGCGGCTTCCTCGAGCATCGGCTCGAGCGCTTGTGGCCGACGCGCGTGCACGTCTGGCTCATCCCCATATCGCGCACCGTCATCCTCGCCTCGGCGCTGTTCGCGCTCGGGCACTTCCTGGGCGAGTACCACCCAGCGCGGCTCGGGCCGTTCTTCCCGGCGTTCGTGTTCTCGGCGCTGACGAGGCGCTCGGGCTCGATCACGGGGGCCGTGGTGTTCCACGGCGCGTCCAACGCGTTTTCGGCGCTGCTGCTGGCCGGCTACCTGCATCGATGAGCGGCACGCTCACAAGAAGTCGAGGTTGACCTCGACGCCGAGCGTGGTGCCGTCGCTGACGATGAAGTCGTCGGGCGAGTCACCGGCCGGCAGGTGCGCGCGCCAGGCGCGCCCCACCAGGTGCAGCACGTTGGCGACCAGCGCCACGCGGCCTTCGCCGGTGACGACGAAGCCGGGGCCGAGCAGGTTTGGCTGCAGGTAGTCGGTGATGCCGGTCTGGCTCGCGGTGACGGCGCCGCCGAAGAAGAACAGGAACGTGGAGGCGCCCACGGTGAGCTGGCCGCTGTTGGCGCCGCGCAGCGGGTCCATGGGGAATTGATCGCGCGCCTCCACGAACGCCGTGATCATCTCGGCGAAGCCGGCGCCCAGGCGCGCGGAGTAGCCCCACGAGGCCGGCCGCTCCACGTCCACCTTCGGCTTGCCGACGTCGCCGAGCGAGGAGACGCGCTCGAGCGCATACAGGCGGTCGAAGTAGCGCGCCTGATAGCCGTCGGTGCCGAAGTTCATCTCACCGGACAGATCGGCGCGGAAGCCGGCGGCGTCGAACATCACCTGCACGCCCGGGTGAGCGCCCACGCCGGTGCGCTGGGCCGCGCCTGCGGTGGCGCCGAGCGCGTTCAGGTCGAGGTAGAGGATGGTCTTCACCACCTGGTTGTCGAGGAACGCGCCCTCGTTGTCCCAGCCTGCCATCCACACGAGCGCGCTCGCGTCGCAGGCGCAGGGCGCGGCGGCGTCGAGCGCGCCGGTCAGGCCCGAGACCCACATGCCGGTCAGCTCGGTGCGCGGATCGAGGTCGAGCTCGTTTGGCTGAAAGGTGGCGTCGGGCGCCAAGAACCACATCACCGGGCGGCCGTAGATGCGCGCTGCCGAGAAGGACGGCGCGTCGAGCACGTCGCCCACCATGGCCTGGCCGCCGAGGCCCGCCAGGTTGCCCTCGACCAGCGCGCCGATCATGCGCGGCGTACCGTCGGGGCTGTTGGTGTAGCGATCGACGATGGTGGCGTGGCCGACCGAGCTCGAGATGACGCCGACCTGCGCCTGCGCGAGCTTGTCCGCCTCGCCGATGGCGAGCGACGGGATCAGCGCAGAGAGGCCGCCGGTCTCGACCGGCTCGGCGAGCAGTGAGACGCCCGGGGGCGTCCCGACCGACGTGGCGGTGAAGCCGGTGGCAAACGGCACGGCGCCCATGCCGCCGCCGCCCACCAACAGCCAAGGCAGGCGCCAGCGCAGCTTGAACAGGCGGCGATCGTCGGTGACCGGCGAGCCGAAGGAGGCGGCCGTGCCGTTTTTGAGGGCGTCCTGCGTCTGGCCCACGCGGGCGAGCGCGCCTTGCGTGCCGAGCGCCACCGAGCTGTCGGCGTGCAGGCCGGGCGACGCCAGCGTGGCCAGCAGCACCAGCGGGGCGAGGCCCCGAGAGCTATGTAGGTAATAACAGAAGCGCATCCGCCTCCCCAGGTCAGGCTTGGCGCCCGACGGCCGTTTCCGTGACGCGCCGGATCCACCGGCGCTTCACCTGACCCGTCACCTGACCCCTCGCCCGGCCCACCATCAGGCCCTTCACCTGGCCGCCCGGATGGCTACGATACCGTACAGGACGGGTTCTGCCCGTCCACGGGTTGTGGGTCGCCTGGAAGCCAGGGCGCGACCGGAATCCTCCGGCGCGCACCTCCTCTCCGAGAGGCCGGCGCGCTCGCACCCCGGAGCCGTTATGTCCGCACATGCGGAGCCCAACAAGAAGCAGGTCACGCTGCGCACGCTTCAGCACATGAAGCGCGCGGGGCAGAAGATCACCATGCTGACGGCCTACGACGCCACCTTCGCGCGCCTGATCGACGCGTCGGGGGTCGACGTGCTGCTGGTCGGGGACTCGCTCGGCATGGTGATCAAGGGCGAGCAGAACACGCTCGGCGTCACCATCGAGCAGGTGGCGTACCACACGGCGGCGGTCGCGCGCGGCACGTCGCACGCGCACGTCGTCGGCGACATGCCCTTCATGTCGTACCAGACCAACGCCGAGGAGGCGCTCAAGAACGCGGCGCTGCTGCTGCGCGCCGGTGCGTCGTCGGTCAAGCTCGAGGGCGGCGCCGGCATCGCGCCCACGGTGGCGCGCCTGGTCGAGGCGGGCATCCCGGTCATGGGCCACGTCGGCCTGATGCCGCAGAGCGTGCACGCCATGGGCGGCTTCGTGGTGCAGGGGAAAGACCCGGCGTCGCGCCAGCGCATCAAGGAAGACGCGCTCGCGCTGCAAGCGGCGGGCGCCTACGCGGTGGTGCTCGAGGGCATCCCCGCCGATCTGGCCGCCGAGATCACGGCATCGCTGTCGATCCCCACCATCGGCATCGGCGCGGGCGCTGGCTGCGACGGCCAGGTGCTGGTGCTGCACGACCTGCTCGGGCTCAACCCGGCGTTTCAGCCCAAGTTCGTCAAGAAGTACCTCGAGGGCGCCTCCTTGGTGCTCGACGCGTTCACGCGCTACGTCGCCGACGTGCGCGGCGGCACCTTCCCCGCCGCCGAGCACTCCTTCGGTGTAGCGTCCGGGCGCGATGACGGAGCGAAAGTCACGTCCTGAAGACGCCACTATCGCCGACAACCGGCGCTCGCGGCACGACTACGAGATCCTCGACACCGTCGAGTGCGGCCTCGAGCTGAAGGGCGCCGAGGTCAAGTCGCTGCGCGCGCGCAACGTCTCGTTCGGCGACGCCTACGCGCTCGTCAAGGGCGGCGAGCTGTGGCTGCTCGGCCTCAAGATCGACCGCTTCAAGAACGCCAGCACCCACGAGACGCTCGAGCCCGATCGCACGCGGCGGCTGTTGGCCAAGCCGGCCGAGATCGAGCGCCTCTTCAAGGCCGTCGCGCTCAAGGGGCACACGTTGGTACCGCTCAAGCTCTATTTCAAAGGGCCGTGGGCCAAGGTGCTGATCGGCATCGGACGCGGCAAGAGCCACGAAGACAAGCGCGAGACCGTCAAGCGGCGCGAGGCGGATCGCGAGATGGAGCGCGCGCTGCGGCGCTCGCGCTGACCGGGTATCATCGCGGGCGTGTCCTTCCGCCTGCTCGCCTGGTCGTCGCTCGCCGTGGTGGCCGGCTGCACCGCCGCCGACTACCCCTCGATGCTGGCGGGCGACGGCGGCCCCGAACAGGAGAACGTCGCCGACTGCGGCCCGACCGGCGACGGCGGCGACCTGCCATGCCCCATGGGCGCCGACGACCCCTGCGCCGCGCTGGTGGCGCGCTCCTGCGAGCCGAGCTGCCAGGAGGCCGCGGCGTGCGTCGCCGCCGAGCTGACGCGCGACTACCGCCCCGAGCAGTGCCAGGCCGGCCTCGACAACCAGCTCACCTTCCCCGCGTGCACGGCGTCGCCGTGTCAGACCTTGGTGGAGCGCACCTGCGGCGCCGATGAGCCGACCGCGAGCTGCGCCGACAACCCGGGCTGTCAGCCGTCGCTGGTGTTGCGCGAGCGCGCCACCGATCCGACCGCGAGCGGCGAGGACATCGCCGACGCAGTGGCCGCCTGCCAACAGGCGCTCGAAGATGCCGTGGTGTTCGCGCCCTGCCAGTAATGGGACATCGCAAAATCGAGCGAGGCAAGGCGCCCGCCGAGGAGCGAAGCGACATCCTCCTCGTGGAGGTGAGCGAGCACCGCAGGCGGGCAACACCGCCGCAGCCGATTTTGCGATGTCCCTTGAGCGCTACATGCGCGTGTGCTTGGCGAAGGGCAGCGCCCAGAGCTTGTCGCCCTTCTTGGCGCCGAGCGCCTTGGCGCTCTCGGGCGGGATCTCGACGGTCTTGCCGGCGCGCGTGAAGCGGAAGTCGGTGGTGAGCGCGCGAAAGTAGCCGAGCGACTTGCTGCGCCCGCGCGGCGGCTCGAACGCCACCAGCCCGTCAGCGCTCTCGCCCGCGTTCTCGACGATGGTGCGTCGTTCCACCACGGCGCAGCTCGCTCGGCGAGCCTGCGTCACCGGCCAGACCTCGTCGGTGCGCGCCTCGAAGTGCGGGCCGCCGTCGAAGGGGTCGATGCGGCCGAGCGCCTTGAAGCCCACGCCCTCGAGCATCTTCTTCACGCCCTCGGTCTGCGGCCCCACCTTGCCGATCACGTCCTGCGCGGCCGGGTCGAACAGCGAGGCGTAGATCATGCCGGAGGGGAACAGGTTGCGGATGAACTCCTTGTTGGTCTTGGAGATGCGGTCGGCCTCGGCGTAGTCCATGTCGGTGAAGCGCCGACCGAGCGCCTCCCACAGGGCGCTCTTGCCGTCGTCGCTGAGCGGCGGCAGCAGCTCGGCCAGCACGCGATCGCGGAAGTGCGCGCGGTGCATGGCGATGAACAGGAAGCGCACGAACGACAGTTGCTTGCCGAGCTTGCCCGGTGCGCCGCGGTACTGCGGGTCGAGCACCAGGCCGCCGATCTCGGTCGGTCCTTCGTAGTCGAAGCCGATGCGCAGCACTCGGTGGCGGAAGTGCCGATCGATGGTCTCGCTGTAGCGCTCCTCGTCGAGCACGTCGAAGTAGATGTGGGGCGCCTCGCGCGTGCCGTGGCGCGCGATGATCTGGCTGGTGCCGACCAAGCGCCGGTGCTCCGTGTCCTCCATCACGAACAGGAACTCGCGCTGCAACGGATCGAGCACGCGTCCCGCGAAGGACCGCTGTGACAAGTCGAGCAGCTTCTTGAGGGACGCCAGATCGTCGGGGAGGTTGACCGTGTTCAGCACTGCGGCGAGACGCCGCACGCTCTTGAGGTCGGCCGGGGTTGCGCTCCTGATGACGAACACGCGGCACAGGCTGTTGTCGGGCCGTTACCGTGTCAAGCAGTTTCGCTTCGTCCGCGATCGTGCGCGGCCTCGCGTGATCGCGCGCTGGGCGCCGAGCGATTCCGCGCGTGATCGGTTCCGCCACACGCGCGGTTGACACGAAACGCTGGTCCGGCTTTGTTCCGCTGCCCAAGGGGAGTGGCTGATGTCGGCACCGCTTCACGTCGATCCGGATGGCCCCCAGATCAACGGCGAGCTGTTCGTGCGCGCCGAGCAGTGCGTGGCGCTGCTGCAGCGCCGCCTGATCAAGCCGATGAGCCGCGGCGGTCCGCGCAGCGACCTGACGCTGACGCAGTACCACGCGATGAGCTTCCTGGCGTCGCGCGGCAAGGCCAGCGTCACCGAGCTGAAGGACATGCTCGGCTTCGCGCAGAGCACCACCAGCGTGTTGGTCGACAAGCTGGTCAAGCTCGGGCTCGTCGAGAAGCGCCGCGACCGGCGTGACCATCGGGTCGCTTGCGTCGTGCCCATGCCCAAGGGCCTGCGCATGGTGCAGCGCTACCGCAAGAACGCCGAACGCAACCTGCAGTGCCTGGTCGAGCACGTGGGCGACGAGGCCGTGCGCGACGTGTTCGAGGCGCTCGAGCGCGCCGCCATCGCGACCGCGCCGCTCGAGAACCCCGCCATCGCCCGCGCCGTCGCCGACCAGATGGTGGACGGCGACGGCGGCGACGACGGCTTCGATGACGACGCTGCTGACTACGACTTCGACGACGCGCTCGACGCGGCGGAGTGACCATGCCCGCGAAGAAGAAGCCGGCGCCCAAGAAGAAGCCGGCGCCCAAGAAGAAGCCGGCGCCCAAGAAGAAGCCGGCGCCCAAGAAGAAGCCGGCGCCCAAGAAGAAACCGGCGCCAAAGAAGAAACCGGCGCCAAAGAAGAAGCCGGCACCGCAGGCCAGGCGCGAGCCAGCGGCTGCACCGGCGGTCGCGGCGGCGGCACAGCACTTCCGCGGCCCAAACCTGCAGCAGCACGCGATCACCACCGCGCAGATGGCGACGGTCGCCGCTGAAGGGCTGCGCTCCGACGGCGAAATCCTGCAGGTCGAAGCCGGCGCGGTCGCGCCGTGCCGCCTGGTCGATCACGGCGGGGGCCGCTTCAGCCTTTGCTTCGACGACTACGCCATGCCCCCCATGCCGCTGTTCGAGCAGCTCGGACTGCAGGGCGGCGGCTACACCTGGGAGGCGGTGGTGCGCTCGCTCGTCAAGCTGCGCCACGCCGACCTGGCGCAGCAGCTCAGCTACGACTCCGAGGCCGGCATGTTCGTCGCGCTCGGGCCGCGAGCGGCGCTGCTCGTGGTCGCCAAGCTGATCCAGGCGGCGCTGGCCGATCCGCTGCTGCTCCGCACGGCGGTCGAGCGTGCGGATCCCGACGCGCTCGAGTGACCCTCAGATCTTTCGCTTCTCTTTGAGGTCGCTCAAGCGCTTGACGAAGCGCAGGAAGCCGGTGGCCTGCGCACGCTGCAGACCCTCGCGCCAGGTGGCGCGCGCACCCTCGATGTCGCCGGTGAGCGCCAGCGCCTCGGCCTGCGCGCACAAGCCGAACAACAGCACCCGGTTGGCGCCGAGCGAGCGCGCGGCCTCGAGCCCACGCGTGATGTCGCTGCGGCCGTCCTCGGTGCTGCCGAGGCGCACCAACGCTTGCCCGCGGCAGATCGACGCCTCTGCGAGGCGCAGCGCCGCGCTCGCCTTCTCGGCCAGGTCGAACGCCTCGTCGGCCTTGTCTCGCGCCGCCGCGTTGTCGCCGTCGTTGCCCTGCAACAGCGCGCGATCGAGCAGCGTTTGCGCCTCGACGATGCGCACGTAGGCGAGCACGTCGGTCTGGTTCAGCTCCTTGAGGATCTTGGCGGCGCGCTCACACTGTCCGAGCGCGTCCGAGAAGCGGCCCTGGTCGCGCCGCACCACGCCGATGTTGCCGTGCGCGATGGCGAGCGAGCGGCGGTCGCCGGTGGGCTTGGCCAGCTCGAACATGCGCCGGTAGGAGAGCTCGGCGTCCTCGTAGCGGCCCTCCTCGTGCGCGATGATGCCGAGCGAGTTGACGTAGCTGATGATGCGCAGTTTCTCGCCGCGGGCCTCGGCGAGCTTGAGCAGGCGTTCGAAGTCCTCCTTGGCAGGCGCCAGGTCGCCGGCGGTCAGCCGCCGCTGCGCGATGGCGAAGCGGGCGCGCTCCTCCTCGAGCTCGTCGCCGATCATGCGCGCCAGCTCGAGCGCGTCCGCGTAGTAGCGGGCGGCCAGCTCGAATTGGCCGCGCTGCTCGTAGATGGAGCCGCACAGGCTCTTGGCGCGGCAGCGCAGCGCGTGGTTGCCGCCGCGCTCGGTCATTGCCAGCACCTCGCCGACGTGGGTCAGCGCCTCGTCCAGGTCGCCGAGCACGCGCTCCGACGAGGCGAGGCGCAACAGCGTCTCGCTGACCAGCCGTGCGTCCACCAGGTTGCGCATGCGGGGCAGTCGGCGCCGCGCCAGATCGACGCACTCGGTGTGGACGTTGACGGCGGAGAGCACGTCGAGGCGCAGCAGCACCAGCTCGACGTCACAACGCAGCAACTGCGCGTCGCTCGGCCGCAGCTTGAGTTGCGCCTGCAACAGCTCCTGCGCTTCGCCCACGCGCTGCGCGGCGCTCTGGGTGGCGCTGGCGGCCAATGACATGCGCGCGGCCTGCATCAGCTGCTCGATGGCCTTCACCATGTCGCCGCCGCGCTGGTAGTGGCGCGCCTGCTCCTCGGGGTCCACGGCGCGGCGGTTGCGCTTGGCGTCCTCCTCCAGCGTGCGCGCCACCAACAGGTGCAGGTGCTGGCGCTTCTCGATGGTGAGGCCGGCGACCAAGGCGGCCGCGTCGGCGCCCTCCTTGAATCGGAAGAAGTCCTGCAGCTTGTCCTCGACGACGATCTCGCGCTTCAAGAGCTCGTCGAGCGCATCGACCAGCTCGTCCTCCCCGCGTAGCGCGACGCGCACCAACAGCGCGCTCGGCACGCGTTCCCCCACGATGGCCATGCGCTCGGCGACGTCGCGCGCCAGCGCCGACAGGCGGCCGATGCGGCGCGCGCTCGGCTGCGCCACGACGTCGGGCAGCGGGATGTCGGCGCGCGTCGCGTTCTTGATCGCGACCACGTCGTCGGCGACGGCGTCGGCGAGCACGCCGGTCTCCGCGCGGGCCTGTGGACGCACGTCGGCGACACCGGCGTCGGCCGCCGAAACCTTCGCGGCCGTGCGCGCGCGCTGCAGCACCCACTGGCGGCCCTTCCGTCGCAGCTCGCCGCTCTCGGCCCAGGCGCGCACGCGCTCCTCCACGTGGCCGGGGATGCCCTCGGTCTCTCGGTGCAGGTAGTCGGCCAGCGCCTGGGCCACCTCGCCGCCGCCGATCATCGAGGCGAGCATCTCCTGCACCTCGACGGGGTTGAGCGGCGACAGCGACAGCGACAGGAAGCCGCGCTCCTGTGAGAGACGGGACAGCAGCGCGCGCGCCTCCTCAGCGCCGGTCTCGGCCGGATCGAGCGTGAATACCAGCGCGAGCGGCGAGAAGCGCTGCGCCGGCCCTTCGCCCGGCGGGTCGGCGCGCGCCAGCGTGTCGGCGAGGTGACGCGTCAATTGCAGGGACATCTCGTCGGCAGCGTGGATCTCGTCGACGACCACCACGCGCGGCTGCGCCGCCGCGCTGCGCCCGAGGAAGGCCGTCACCGCCGAGAGGAAGCGCACGCGCTCACCTTGCGGGTCGAGCTGCGGCGCCGGGCGCGGCCGCACCTCGGGCTCGAGGTGCTCGAAGGCGGCGACGTGCCGGGCCAGCACGCGCGCCTCGTCGCCGAGCAGGCGACGCAGCTCGTCGGCGGGCAGCGTGTCAGCGGCGCGCTGCACGAGCTGGTCGAGGATGTCGAGGTAGGGTTGGTAGGGCAGGCCGCCCCCGCCGCAGGTGCCCCACAGGAAGTCGATGTTGCGCGCCTTGGCTAGGCCCGCGACCTCGCGCACCAGGCGGGTCTTGCCGATGCCGCGCGGCCCGGTGAGCGCGACCACGGCGCCACGCCCTGCGAGCAACTGCTCGACGCAGGACAGCAACTGGCGCTGCGCGGGCGCCCGTCCCACCAGGGAGGGCGCGAACAGCTGGTCCTTGGCCAACTCGAACGGCAGGTCTTTGGCACCCTTGGGCGCCGCCCGGTACTTGGTCGAGATCCCTTCGGCGAAGCCGGTCATCGCCTCGCGAATGGCGACCACAACGTCCTCGGCCGTCGGATAGCGCTCACGCGGATCCTTCTTGGTCAGCCGCTCGCACACCGCCTTCAGGCCCTTGTGCACCTCCGGGTTGAACTTGGTGATGTCGGGCGGCGGCTTGCGCGCGTGGTGGTAGGCGTAGCCGACCGAATTCTCCGAGTAGAACGGGTGCCGGCCCGCGAGCAGCTCGTAGAGGATGATGCCGAGACAGTAGAGGTCGGCGCGGCCGTCGACCTCGGCCCCGAGCGCCTGCTCGGGGGACAGGTACTTGAAGGTGCCGACCACCATGCCGCCCGAGCTGTGCTCCGACGCCGCCGAGAGCTGCTTGGCGATACCGAAGTCCATCAGCTTCACGACGCCGGCCTTCGACACCAGGATGTTGTCGGGCTTGAGGTCGCGGTGAACGATGCGGTGTCGGTGGATCTCGGCGAGCGCGTAGGCCACCTGCACGACCGCGTCCGCCAGCTTCTTGGTTCGCACCGGATCGTTTAGTCGTCGCCGCTGCTCCTCGGTGAGCAGGCCCGCGGGCGGCGGATCCTTACCGCTCGGCACCACCGGCTCGTCGCCGTCGAGCCAGCGACGGACGTCGCGTCCCTCGATCAGCTCCATGGTGAAGTAGGGGCAGCCCTCGTGCGTGCCCGCGTCGAACACGCGGATGACGTTCGGGTGCTCGACGCGCTGCATGGCGCGGAACTCCCGCTTGAAGCGCAGCTCGGAGTCGGCGCGCGCCAGCGCCTCCGGCGGGATCATCTTGAGCGCCATGAGCTGGCCGCTGCGTGGATCCTTCACCTTGTAGACGATGCCCATGCCGCCGCGGCCGAGCTCGGCGACGATCTGAAACCTGCCGATGTTGTCGGGCGAGGCGGGCATCCGCCACACGATCGGTCACCGGCCTGGCGCCCGCAAGACGATTCGTCGGTGCGCCCGCGGTGGCACCGCCTGTCCGTGCCGCGCCGCGGTGATCAGGACGGCGGCGCGCTCGCCTCGAGCATCTCACGGAGGTTCTCGAGCTGTTTCGCGTGGCCCGCCTCCTCCTCGACCAGCACCGCGAAGAAGTCGCGGATACGCACGTCGACGGCCTCGACGGCGAGCCGCTCGTAGTGCCCCCCTGCCTTGGTCTCCATGCGGACGGCGAAGCGTACCAGCTCGCTTACGGTCGACGATTCGGACAGGCCCAGGTCGCGAAGCTGCTCGTCGAGCTGCTTGCCCGCCTCCTGGCGCAGCCCGGCGACGAAGCCGACCTTGCCGAGCGCACCTGCGCCCTCCTCTCCGAGCGACGTCACCAGGTCCGTGAGGCGCCCGATGTGGCCCTCCTCCGCCGCCGCCAGCATACGCAGCAGGCGGCGTGGCTCGTCCTCGGTCACTCGGTTCGCCAGCCTGGTGTACAGCGTCATCGCCGCGACCTCGGCGAGGATGCTCTGACGAACAAGCTGCTCGATCACGCTCGACGTGGCGCTCATCGGTTCCCCATGGGCTTCCACCAACGCTCTCCTGGCTCGACGTCCGGTCTGTCAGATGCCCCGCACGCTCGTTCGTCGCGCGGGATCCGGACCGCGCCCCGCTCCGCCCGTCGGGTTCAACGCGGTTCAACGTAGGCGGCTGCGCGCCTCGACGACTCGGTGGAGCGCCGCGGTGAGCTGCGCGTTCAGCCCGCGCACCGCCTCCATGTTGAGGCCCGCCACCTGGGCCTTGGTGGCGCGCAGCAGCCGCTCGATGTCCTCGAGGTCATTGCGCAAGGCGTCGACGTCGACGCCGGCGTGCTCGGAGGCCTCGAGCTCGGTGTCGACGCGGGTCGGGTCGCGCATCGCGGTCTGCTTGGTGTCGGCGATGGCGAAGGCGGAGCCGCCCGAGCGCAGGTCGGAGGCCGGTCGGACGGGCGCCTGTCCGCGCCAGGTGCGCACCTCGAGCGAGCGCGCGCCGGATTCGAGGTCGGGTGGCCCAAGGTCGCTGAAGGCGACCTTCATGACCTGCGTCGGTGCGCGATCGTCGGGCGGCGCCGCCTCGCCGCCGCCGTCGAGCTCTCGCGAACCGGTCGACGCGTCCTCGATGGCCTCGATGACGCTTACCTCCGAGGTGGCGGGATCGGCGGCGTTGGTGCCGGTGCCGCTGAACACCTCGCCCGACCGCTCTCGCCCGATCGGCTCGCTCATCGGATCGCTGAGCGCCGGCACGACCGACAGCTCCGTCGAGTCGGGCTGCGATGTCCTGCGTCCGGTTGGGGGCACTTTGGTCGCCACGGCGCGCTCAGTGTAGCAGGGCGTCGACGCTGTGGCGCAGATAGCGTGCGGCCACCTCGAGCGTGCGCCGCCCGCCGTCCTTGCCGAGCAGCGGCGCGACCTCGACCAGGTCGGCGCCGACGAGCCCCGGCGACCGGCCCAGCTCGTCGATGAGCGTGCACAGCCAGTCGACCGCCAAGCCGTCCGGTTCGGGCGTGCCGGTGGCGTCGGCGTCGGCGGCGTCGGTGCCGTCGATGTCGTTCGACAGGTACACGGGCTCCCCGCGCGCGCGCGCCGCGGTGAGCAGCTCTCGCAGCGCTGCGTCCGGATCGCGTCGAACGTCGCTCGCCCACCACTGGCGCACGCCGAGCGTCGACTCCCAGTGCTCCTTGGTGAAGCGCGTGGCGCGAATGCCCACCTGCAGCACGCGCCCGCCGCGCCCGAGCAGCTCGTTGGCACGCCAGGTCCAGGTGGCGAAGCAGGTCCTGATGCCCAGGCGCTCCTCGAGCAGGTCGGTGTGCGCGTCCGACTGCACGATGGTGAAGCGCTTACCCCCGTCGAACATCGCCTTCACCACCGGCCACGCCACCGAGTGATCGCCGCCGAGCACCAGCGGCTTGGCGCGCGGGTTGATGCGTTGCACCAGCGCGAGCGCGCGCTCGGCGATGCTGAGCGGCGAGCAGGGCAGGGACGCGCGCTCGGCCTCGCCGACGTCCGGATAGAGCGCGCGGCGCGAGCGCTGTAACTGCGCCTCTGCCAGCATCTCGTCCTCGAGCAACTGCGGCACCACGAACACGTCACCGATGTCGATGACGCCGCGCGCCAGGTTCTTGGTGGCCCACTCCGGATCCTCGGCGAGCAGCTGCGCGCGCACCGACTGCGGCCCGAGGTTGGCGCCGCGCCGGAAGCCGGCGCCGACGTCGGAGGGG
The DNA here is from genome assembly GCA_016177705.1 of Deltaproteobacteria bacterium. Taxonomy (GTDB): domain Bacteria; phylum Myxococcota; class UBA727; order UBA727; family VGSZ01; genus JACOUT01. The sequence goes on along the minus strand of JACOUT010000018.1, from coordinate 7,753 downwards.
ATGCCGAGCATCACCACCTTGGCGTCGGCGATGCACGCGAGCACGTCGTGAAAGGCGCGCGTCACGTCCTCGTCGGAGTCGACGGCGTAGAAGCGACGCTGCAGCGCGACCTGCTCGGCGCGTCCCGTGGAGACCAGGTACAGACCGCCACCCGCGGGGCGTAGCAGCAGCTTCAGCTCGTCGAGCGGCGACATGCGCTTCCTTGTAGCAAGCTCAGCCCACCTCGGCGACGCGCAACGCGAAGGGGTTGCGTCGGGCGCGCCGGCGCACCAAAGGGCGTCGACAGTTCTGAGAAGGCACAGCCTGCAGAGGTACGCGATGTCCGAGCCCTACATCTTCCAGATGCGCGACCTGCGCAAAGTGCACCCCGGCGGCAAGGAGGTGCTCAAGGGCATCTACCTGAGCTTCTATCACGGGGCCAAGATCGGCGTGCTCGGCGCCAACGGCGCCGGTAAGTCGACGCTGCTGCGTATCATGGCGGGCATCGACAAGGAGTTCATGGGCGACGCCACGCTGCAAGAAGGCCGCGTCGTCGGCTTCCTCTCGCAGGAGCCGCAGCTCGAGGCCGGCAAGACCGTGCTCGAGAACATCGAGGGCGGCGTCAAGAAGATCCGCGACCTGCTGACCCGCTTCGACCAGGTCAACAACGCCTTCGCAGAGCCTGATGCGGATATGGACAAGCTGATGGCCGAGCAGGCGCGCCTGCAAGACGCCATCGACGCGGTCGGCGGCTGGGACCTGCAGCGCATCCTCGACGAGGCGATGGACGCGTTGCGCTGCCCGCCTGCCGACCAGAACGTCAACACGCTGTCGGGCGGCGAGCGCCGCCGTGTGGCGCTCTGTCGGTTGCTGCTCGAGAAGCCCGACATGCTGCTGCTCGACGAGCCGACCAACCACCTCGACGCCGAGAGCGTGGCATGGCTCGAGCGCTTCCTGCACGACTTCAAGGGCACGGTGGTGTGCGTCACCCACGACCGCTACTTCCTCGACAACGTGGCCGGCTGGATCCTCGAGCTCGATCGCGGCGAGGGCATCCCCTGGCAGGGCAACTACTCCTCGTGGCTCGAGCAGAAACAGAAGCGGCTCGCGCAGGAGGAGAAGGGCGAGAGCGCGCGCCAACGCGAGCTGGCGCGCGAGAGCGAGTGGGTCAAGGCGTCGCCGCGCGCGCGGCAGGCCAAGAACAAGGCGCGTTTGCAACGCTACGACGAGCTGCTGGCCGAGAGCACCAAGGAGAAGGTCACGCAGGCGGACATCTACATCCCGCCCGGGCCACGTCTCGGTGACGTCGTCATCGAGGCGAAAGACGTCAAGATGGCCTATGGCGACAAGCTGCTCTACGAGCATCTGTCGTTCCGGCTGCCGCCCGCCGGCATCGTCGGCATCATCGGCCCAAACGGCGCCGGCAAGACCACGCTGTTCAAGCTCATCACCGGCCAGGAGAAGCCGCTCGAGGGCGAGTTCAAGGTCGGCAGCACGGTCAAGCTGATGTACGTCGACCAGAGCCGCGACTCGCTCAAGGCCGACAACAACGTCTGGACCGAGATCACCGGCGGCGCCGAGGTGCTCGAGCTCGGCCCGAAGAAGATGAACAGCCGCGCCTACTGCACCATTTTCAACTTCAAGGGCGCCGATCAGCAGAAGCTGGTCGGCACGCTGTCGGGCGGCGAGCGCAACCGCGTGCACCTCGCCAAGCTGCTGCGGAACGGCGGCAACGTGCTGTTGCTCGACGAGCCCACCAACGACCTCGACGTCGACACGCTGCGCGCGCTCGAGGAGGCCATCCTCGCCTTCGCCGGCTGCGTGGTGGTCATCACCCACGATCGCTGGTTCCTCGATCGCATCGCCACGCACATCCTCGCCTTCGAGGGCGACAGCCATGTCGAGTGGTTCGAGGGCACCTACAGCGAATACGAGGCGGACAAGAAGAAGCGCGTGGGCGACGTGGGTCCCAAGCGCATCAAGTACAAGCCGCTGCCGCGCATGTAGGCGCGGGAGATCCTCGGCTGACCCGGTTCGGGCGACGGGGCGGTGAGCGGGGGCCGTCGCCGCTCCGCTGTCCTCGGCCCCTTCGTCGTCGTGCCGGCTCGCGCGGCCGCCGCCAGCCGTCGGCGGTCGCGTCGTTTGGCGACGGGCGTCTCGCGTAAGCGGCCGTCGTGCCTCAGTGGGGCCGGCGTGCGGTTGGCGTCGTCACGCGGGGAGTTGGTGACGCGGCCGTCGTGCGGGCCTCCGGGCGCTCCGCGTCGACGGCCCCCGCTTGCCGCCCCTGGTGCCGAGGCATGCGGCGCGCCCCTACCGCTCCCGAGCGCCGCCGATGCCACACACCACGCAAGGGCAGCGCCAACCATCGAGCGTCTGCGTCGGTTGACATTGGCATAGGCGGCCCGGGCTTTCGTGCCGTTCGCGTACGGCCGAAAGGCCTTCCGCCTCGACGTTCACGTCTGTTCCGCCGGCCACCAGTAGCAGTCGAACCAAATCTCGAGGTCGAGCGCGCAGAGTGCTGCCATTTGCTGCGGTAGGAGCGACGGCCCCCCGTGCCCGCCCCGCGAGGCCCAGAAACACGAAACGTCCATTCGTGCCCCGCCCTGCCGCAACGCGAGCAGCTCCTCCCGTCGGCCCATCACGCGGTCGACCAGCCAGTCGATGTGGCGTCTGCAGTCGCGCGACACCACTTGCCGCTCGGAGGACAGAAACCACCCATTGGGCCGGGCGGCGGTGCGAATTGGTGGCGTTGCGCCTCGCCCGTGGGCGCGTTGCGAGGCACCCTGTTCTCCGGCGTGTTGAATGTCCGAGGGTTCGAGCCCAAGACGACGTGTCACGACATCGGGATCGAGCGCGCCCGGATAGACACGCAGCGTGGCGTATGTGGCAGCGCAGGTCGCGTACTCGTCGTCGTAGTTCTTCACGGACTGAACCCTGCCACCGCGTGCCAGCGTTCACAATCGAAGGGGACCAGGCCTGTCAACGGTCAGGAAGAACCACCCCACTCGCGCCACCAAAAGCCACCCACCCATCTGTTCAGGTGCTGGTCGCCACTTGGCGGCTATCTTCTTGCATCAATGGGCCGCCCAGCAGCGCGACCTCGGGCGCCCTGCCGACGAACAGCGCACGGCCGTTGGCCCCGCGATTAGCGAGGGGACATCCGCGGTCGCGGCGTGCTCGCTGCGCTGCGCGCGCCGGGTTGCTCCCCGCAGAGGCGATGCGCGGGAGTCGGCGACGTGCCCGCGGCTGCCGGCCGTGCGCAACCATCAACGAAGCGCGCGCGAATCAACCGACTCTGGCGATGACGCACAAGGCGGCGGAGCTCCTGCGACGCAAGCATCGAGCGGGAGCCTACATCGCAGTGGCGGTGCTCGCGGAGGACGCGCGCATCAGCGCCGCGGCACCCTGAGCGTCTGCGAATCTGCACGAAGGGTCGGGGGCGAGTGTGGGTCCGCCGAAGCGCCCAGCGGGCAGGACACCACGCCCGCGGAGTCGCCACCAAGCCGCCGACGGTGTCGGCGCGAAACGCCCCGTTGCTGAGGGTCCGGACCGCCAGGCCGCGCAGGCGGATCCACACTCGCCCCCGGCCCGTCCCGCGATCAGGTCCGCCCGGCCCCAGCACGCGCCAATGGACCCATGGCAGCGCGGCGGCGAAACGCGCGCTACTTGTTCTTCTGCAGCGGCGGCGCGTCGGCGATGGCCGCACGCCGCTTGGTCGCCTCGGCGACGATGGCCGTGTCGCCGGCGCCGCCGATCTGGATGGCCTGCGCGAACGAGGCCGCGGCGTCGAGCGGGCGAGGCCCGGCGAGGGCGATGCCCATCGCCAGGTGCGCGTCGACCAGCCCCGGGCGCGCCGCCAGCACGCTCGCCAGCACCGACTGCGCGCGCTCGCCCTGTCCCTTGCGGAACAGCGCCTCGCCCTCCCAGGCGCGCGCCAGCGGGTCGGGCGATCTCGCGTCGTCGACCTCGAGCAGGCGATCGGCCTGTTTGCGCACCTCGACGAGGTTGCCGCCGAGGCGCGCGATCATGAGGCGGCCGCGCAGCACGTCGACGTCGTCCGGGCTGAGCGTCTCTGCCTCCTTGATGGCGGCCTGGGCGCCCTTCGCGTCGCCCTCGCGCGCCGTCAGCACGGCGGTGAGCGCGAGCGCTGCCGGGCTCTTGTACCCGAGCCTGCCGAGCTCGTTGAGGTAGCTGCGCGTCTGCGCCAGATCCTCGGCGTCATAGGCGATGCGCGTGGCGGCGAGCGGCACGCGCGCGTCGTCGCTGCCGGCCGCGAGCGCAGCCTGCAACGCCGCGCGCATGCCCTCACGATCACCTTTGAGCAGGCGCACGCGGGCGTCGACCAACAGCGCGTCGACGTTCTTCGGCGCCTTGGCGCGCGCCGCGCCGGCGGCTTCGGCGGCGGTCGCGACGTCGCCGAGCCCGAGCGCATGCTCCGCCGCCCAGACGTTCTCGACCACGCTCAGGCGTCCCTCCAGGTCATCCATGCGCGCGGCGCGCTCGGCGCGCAGCCAGCGATCGGGCGAGACCGATTGGTCCAGCTCGATGCGCCACGGCAAGCCGGGCGCGGTCGCGTCGAGCGCCAGGCGCCCGAGCGGCAGGGCGAGCACGTCGCCGCGGGTTGCGGTGGCGCGGCCGTCGGCCTTGCGGGCCTCCGCCGGCGCCAGCTTCATGGCCCGCACGCGTGCCCGCGCGAGCAAAAGGTCCGGATCGGCTGCGGCGCCCTTGAGCCCCTTCGTCACCAGCTCCTCTGCCGCTGCCACGTCGCCGGTCAAGAGCGAGAGACCGGCCTGGTACGCGGCCAGCGTGCCGCTGGCGGGCGCCTCGGCGAGCACACGCTTGGCGTGGTTCGCTGCCTGCGTCGCATCGCCGCGCGCGAGCGCCAGCGCCTCCAACGTGAAGGCGACCACGGCGGCGTCGCGCGGCGACAGCTCGCCGAGCGCGCGGCTCGCGCGCACCTCGGCAGTCGTCACCGGTAGCGCCTTCTTCTTCGGCTGTTTCTGCGCGCTGTCCTCGTCGGGGTCCTGCTGCTTGCCGCCGTCCTTCTTCGGCTTTGGCTCGGGCTCCTCGTCGGGGGCCTTGGCGGCTTGCTCGTCTTCGGGGCGGTCGAAGGTGCCCGCGACCACCAGGAGCGCGAGCAGCATGCCGTTCTTGGGCGCACGCTCGAGCCCGCGCTCGAGGAAGACGCGCGCCTCTGCTGGTTCGCCACGCGCGAGCGCCACGCGCGCCGCCGCGGTCATCGCGTAGATGGGCGCGTCGGGTCGAAGCGCCGCCTGGCGCGTCTCCTGCCAGGCGTCGTCGAGCCCCTTCCGGTCGAGCCCCTGCTGGTCGGGGATGTGCCGGTCGAGCCGCCGCGCGGCGCGCGCGAGCAGGATCGCCGGGTGCACCTCGGGCGCCGCAGCGCCCTCTGGGGCGTCGTCGCCCTTCTTGCCGTCGTCGTCCTTCTTGCCGTCGTCACCGCCGGCGGCCGCCAGGTCGCCGTCGAGCGAGGGGTCGTCGACGCCGATGCGCGTGGCCAGGGCGCGCGCATAGAGCGCCTCCGGCAGCTTGCGCGCGCCGACATCGGCCTTGGCGAGCGCCGCGATCCGCTCACGCAGCTCGGCTGCGGCGGCGAAATCGTTCACCAGCAGCGCGTCGGCGAGCGCGCCGCGCGCGAGCTCGGCGGGGCCGTCGCGGTCGGCCGCGGCCGCGGCGGCGAGCGCCGCGGCGTCGCCCTTGGCAAAGGCGCCGGCGGCGCGCGCGCCGGGCAGCAGGTCGCGGACCGGCAACCTGCCGACCGCGAGCGCACCACACGAGACGCCGAGCGCGGCGCAGACGGCGAGCATGGCGACGACGCGCCCGCGATCGCCGTCGGCCTCGTTGCCCTTGTCGCCGCCAGCCTTGGGCAGGTCCTGCTTCTTCTTCTTCGCCACGTGGGCTCCCAGGCGCCGGGCGCCGGGCAAGCACGGTAGTGAATCCGGGGGCTTCGGGGCAAATGGTTCCGTGCCGAGGCCGACAGTTGCAGGCGTGGCGCCAGTCTTGCGATCGTCGCGACGATGAAGCTTTCCGAGCTCGAGGTCCTGAACCTGCACGCCCAGGGCGGCATGGCCGAGGTGTACCGCGCCCGCGTCGCCAACCCCGACGGCACAGAGAAGATCTACGCGGTCAAGAAGATCCTGCCCCAGTTCACCAAGGAGCAGGAGCTGGTGCGCATGTTCATCGAGGAGGCGCGCGTCGCCGCGTGCTTGAACTGCGAACAGATCGTGCAGGTCTTCGACCTCGTCATGTCGGACAACGGCGAGTACTTCATCGTCATGGAGTTCGCCGACGGCAAGGACCTCGCCGACGTCATCTACTTCGCCGGCCAGCGCAAGAAGAAGTTGCCGCTGTCGATGGCGGTGCAGGTGGCGCGCGATACGCTCAAGGCGCTGCACTACGCGTACAACGCCACCGACTCCGAGGGGCGCCAACTGAAGCTAGTGCACCGCGACGTCAGCCCGCACAACATCATCATCACCTACGACGGCAGGGTGAAGCTGACCGACTTCGGTATCGCCAAGGTGCAGGCGTCGGCCAACAAGACCATGGCGGGCGTCATCAAGGGCAAGTTCGGCTACATGTCGCCCGAGCAGGCCCGCGGCAAGCCGCTCGACGGCCGCAGCGACCTGTTCAACGTCGGCATCGTGCTCTACGAGGCCTTCACCGGCGACCGGCTGTTCCAGGGCGCGTCCGACCTCGACACGCTGGACAAGATGCGCGCGGCCATGGTGCCGCGCCTGCCGCCCGCGCTCGGCGTGCCGCCGGAGCTGGAAGCGCTGATGCGCCGCGCCCTCGAGCGCGAGGCTGCGAACCGTCCGTCCGACGCCGCCACCTTCGAGCGCGAGCTGACCGGCATCGCCGAGAAACACTCGCTGTTGCCGCGCACCGGCGAGATCGTCGCCACCATGCGCGAGGTGTTCCCAGCCGAGATGCAGTCGAAGGAGCGCGTGCCGGTGCAGACGCGCCACGTCGAGCTGAAGAGCCAGCTCTTCCGCGACGGTGCTCCAGCGGTGCCGGCCGCGCGTGCGCCCGCCTCCGCCAAGCAGGCGCCGCCGCCGGCGGCGCAACCGCCCGCTGCACCCGCGACCGCCTTGCCCGCGTCGGTGAAGGCGGGCGACGCGCTGCCCTCGCAGCGCCCCAAGGGCGGCGGCGCCGTGCGCGCGGGCGGTGGCGCGCGCGCGCTCGACGCGCCGGCTGCGCGCGTCGAAGCTCCTGCGGCCGCTGCGGCGGGCGACCCGTTCAGTACGGCAGTGATGCCGCGCGACGAGGCGGAGAACGCCTCGGCCCAGATGACGCGGGTCGAGGACGTGCCGCCTGGGCTACGCGAGCCGGCAGCGCCGAGCGGGCCCAGGCCTGGCGAGACGCCGCGCGGCGGCGAGGGCCGCGGCGTGGTGGTCGCTGCGTCACCGCAGGTGCGCGCGCTGCCCAAGGGCGCGCCGTCTCCCGCCGCCGCGCGCGGCACGCCACCGCCCCCCGCAGCGCTACCGTCGTCCTCGGCCGCGCCACAAGTTGCGCCAGCGCCCTCGCCCGACCCGCCCACGCTGCCGCCCGACACCCAGGAGCTCGACCCCGCGACCATCCTGCTCGCGCAAGGTGCGGCGCCCCCGCCCGCAGCGTTGGCGAAGCCGTCGGGCCCACCGCCGCCGCCCGCCTCGCTTGGCGCAGCGTCGGGCCCGCCGCCGCCCCCCGCGGCGCTCGGTGCCGCCGCAGGTCCGCCGCCGCCGCCCGCGGCCATGCCGTCGTCGTCGGCCGTGCC
>JACOUT010000016.1 GCA_016177705.1 Deltaproteobacteria bacterium | reverse complement strand
CCCAACACAGCACAGCCGCTAGCCCCGCCGCCGGCACCTACCATGGGCTCAACGGCGCCGGCGGCGGGGTCACCGGCCGGGCGTGCGCCCTGCTAGAATCGACGTCCTGCCCGGCCAGTGCCGGCTGTGCTTAACGTTGGCCGCCCCTTGACGGAAACCAGAGGCGATAGGTGACCTGAATGTTCCGGCACTGGGCGCACATCGTGTTGGCGGCGACAGCCGGCGCTAGCCAGTCCGCGTGCATGGCGCCGACGGATGCGGACTGTGCCATCGCAGCGTCGCTCGCGGACGAGCATGCCGTGATCGCAGCCGCGCTGCTCTACAACCCAGGCGGAGGCCCTGCAACGGACGGTCCCTTTGTTGTCATCCGCTCGACGGGCCCCTCCTACGCGGAAGACGAGGAGCTTCGTCGAACGATCGACCTGAGCGAGGAGCCACCGCCACCGCCGAGCGTCGTCGTCGACGACATGATCCGTCGTAGCGATGAACCGATCGATGTCGATCCGTCGCTACTCGACGTCGATCCGCACCCACTAACGATGGTCGAGAAGAGCGCGGTCCCCATCAATGCAGATAGGCGAGGTGAAGAGTGGGCGAGGTTCGAGGCCGAGTACGGGACCACCAGCGCAATCCAACTTTCGCGTCCCGGCATCGGATGCCACGAGGCCGTCATTGCGCACGTGCGGTGGTGCGGCGACCTCTGCGCCACGGCAGTTTGGTACGTCATCGAGAAGGATGACGACGACCTCTGGACGGCTGTTGCAGTGATCAACGCGTGGATCTCGTAGCTCCGACACAGAGAGCCGGCACGTCTTGATTGGGACGTCGCACCGGCCGCCAACGCTCGCACGGGTGCAGGCGACTGCCACCAGATGCAGGCAGCTCTGCATGGCACGGAGGAAGCCCGCGGAGAGCTGAGACGGCGTGCGGGCCAGCCAACAGTCGCATGGCCGCTGAGGCCCGCCGCCGTTACTTCACTGATGTGCGTCGCCGGCGGCGGGCACACCGGCCGGTCGCAGCGATGTGCAGTGCCGCCTGAGTCCGTGGCATCATGAAGGCCGTGCCCGGCCGGTGTCGGCCATGCACCACGTTCGCAGCCGGGGTGTTGCCCGATGATCGAAATCTTCCGAAGGGCCAACGCTGGCCGCGACGCCTGCCTGGTTGAGGAGTTTGGCGAACGCGTTCCCTTGCGCATCTCAAACCTCACCGTTGGGAGGACGTATGAGGTGCGCACTACTCTCGAGCTCTTCTACGGGCACGGGCGGCAGCAGCCGTGACTTCGCCTGCTTGGACGACTGCCGCGTCGCCGGCACCCGCTGACTCGTACCGTCGCGTCCTTCGCGGGCTGGCGGTCCCATGAAGGCGGCCGCGCTGCATCGACGTCACCTTCAAGACGTTGTCTGCGACATCAGCCAATCCCACGCGTGGCGCACGCTGCTAATGCGCGCAGTCCCTTCCACGCGGTTCCGCATCTCCGACGAGAACGCACCGCTCCCCAAGAACCTCGGCCAACTGGTCAAGCGTCTCGGCCTCAGGTTCATGGTCTGCTCGCGGCCACTGGACCAAGCACGGTCTGCGTCGGGATTCTCGTCGCTTTCCGTCAACTCCGTCGTCTTCATGTTCGAAGCCGAGGACCATCCGGACATCTGGGCAGAGAGCTTCAATAACCCCGATTTTCTTTAGCCGGTCTTGCGCGATCTTGTGCGCGACGAGGGGGCCGCCCCGCTCGCGCCTCGCTACCTTGGACCTTCGCCGTGCGGTTCATGCCAAGACGACGACCGAGCGGTACTCCGCTTTGGCGCCGGACGCGCAGGGGGGAGAGTGTGTCGATGCGCCGGCTTGCGGCTGCGAACAATGCATGGCCGCTAGCCCCGCCGCCGACGCTTCACAGATGATCGCGTTGCCGGCGGCGGGGACACCGGCCTAGCATGCGACCTGCCAACTTGGATGAAGTGCCCGGCCGGTGTCGGCCATGCATAACGTTCGTACGTCGGTGCTGCGCCTTCGTCGACGTCAAAGACCTTCATGCCGAGCGCCTTCGTCTACGTCCGCTCGTGGCTGCTCGATACGATCGTGCAGCCATGGGCCGGGCCCCTTTTATCGGACATCGTGCCTCATAGACCGGTGACGGGGCCCGGCCTCGTCGGTGCCGCCCTGCGCCTCCGACCTCGCGCGTACGAACAGTCGCACAAGCGCAGAGCCACGCCGCCGCCGCTTCACAGAGGTTCAATCGCCGGCGGCGTGGTCAGCCGTCCCAAGGGCACCGTGCTACCTTCTACCTCCGTGGTGCACGGCTGCCGCTTGTGCACCACGTTGCCAGCTTCTCGTGCTGGGGCGTGACGGGCGAATGGGGCTAGTGAGCATGCGTGGTCGTGATGCCAGGTCCGACAGGAAGCACCCATTCGAGATGCTCTCGAGGTGGCCGCTGCCTGCAGTCGAGATCCAAGGAGCACGCGCGTTCGGGCTGTCGACGGTGCAACTGCTGCGCCTCGGAACCGCCCCTGTCCACGTCACTGTGGACTTCTACGAACCCAAGGTCCCCTTGGATCCGACGCTTTCGATTGCGCAACGTGCAGCAGTCTTCGAGGTGCGGCATATGGCGCGCCTCTCCGAGACGCTTGCATTCTGGCCCGGACTCCGGGGCCCGCGGGTGGTCGCGTACGAAGGACGCCCTTCGCACCTCACCGGTACTCTGAGCGCTGGGCAACTCCGTGCGCTGGCCGCGCTTCCCGTAACCCACATCACCGTTGACAAGATCAACGGGCGCCCCGCGCCACGCAGCAGGGCATCGCGTACCCGGCTGTATAGCATTCGATGCAGACTTGTTCGCCAGATCGAGGGTCAGTCGCGCGGTCTGCAGGTGTGCGAGGAGCGAATCGTCCTAGTGCGTGCGACGTCAGAAGAGCGTGCGCGCGATAAGCTTTGGAAGTCAGAACAGGACGACGACGGGTACCTTCACGACGACGGCGTGGGCGAGCGATGGCTACTCGAGGAGATCCTCGATGTCTGTGAGCCGTTCATCTACGCCCTCAACGACGACATCATCGAGGTGTACTACCGGCTCTTCGATCGACGCATCACGAAAGACCGGGCATGGAGTCCGAGATCCTCAGCTGCACGCCAGGCGGGTGTGCCTCACCAGCTGGCAACAAAGCATGTGCGCTAGCCCTGAGGGCCACCGCTTCGCGGTGACCCTCCGGGTCACCCGCGCCTTGACGTCGATCGCCTCTCGCTTGGCATCGTGGCATCATCAACAGGCGTGCAGCGCGGGTGCCGCACATGCTCAACGTTGGGCGCGGAAACCGTGGAACCCCGAACCTCTGCCCGAATGATCACAGCACTGAGCGCGCCGGAACCGCTCGCGGCACTTCTCGGTGTTGCCCGCGACCTTCGTGACTCAGGCGCGTCGCAAGCTGACGTCGAGGCGCTCTTCAGGGAGTTCCTCGCGACACCACACTGTCAGGGTGAACGCGAAGACGACCTAGTGCGGGATGCCCTCGACTTCATCGTCGGCTTCTGTGCTCCGAACATGAGGCTGTTCCGGTAGATCCTATTCGAGGGGGTGTTCATGTCTTCTGCACCCGAACACGCCGACCGCGTTGTGAATCGCACCCTGCGGTGCTCTGCCGAGCAACGGACCGCCCTTGCCTTCACATGGATCGACCGAGGCGTTCGGCAACACGTCGCTGGTGCAGTATCGGCCGCGCACCTGCACGACGCGGCGGAAGACCTTTCCGGGCTACCCCCGATTCGAACTGTCGACGATCTGCTTGTCGCGAACGCACTCCTGACCCGCCTCGCCGGAACGCTGTCGTCTTCCCGACTGGATCTCATGTCCGCGATCTTTTGCCTTGCCGCGAACCTGAAGACCGCCGCGGATGTCAACGATCTCATGAACGTCTCCGTCGTCACCATTACGGCAGCGCGTCTTCTCGGTGTCGGTGCCACCGAAGAAGCACAGCAGACCAGCGACACCGATCAAGGCGTTCATTAGGTGGGGTCACTGAATCGTGCCGCCTCGTTGGTCTACGCGTCGAGGTGAACGGTCATCTCCAGGCCCGCCTCTTCCACGAGTGCCTGCAAGGACAAGCGCACGAACTGCTCCTGGCTGTACCCGAGGGTCCGCGCGAACTTCGCGGCACGAGCCGGGCTGACGGTCTTGCGTCCTTTCTCGATATCGCAGAGGTGAGACTTCGAGACGCCCAGCTTTGCGGCGAATTCCGTTTGCGTCTCCTCCTCGCCCTCGCGGATAGCCGACAGGAGCGCTCCCAGAGTGAGCGGACCTCCGATGATGCCCTCAAGGAACTTCATTGCCGGGCTCTTCTTCTTAGTACGCATGCTTGTTGACCTCCTCGACCGACACGAACTCGACGGTTCCTTCAGCGGCGATCCGGTAGATGGCCCGATACCCCTTCGACAGGCGCAGTGATCGCTGGCCAGCTCGAGCGCCCTTCAGTGGCTCGTCGTGAAATCCTGGGACCTTCCGCACTTCCTCCAAACCCTTCTCCTCCACGTCCTCGATCCAGCCCGCCAGCTTCGCGGCGACGTGTCTTGGCACCTTGCGGATGTCCTTCTGGGCCTCCCTCGTCAACACGACGCGACGGATCATGTGCAAGGATACACCCATTAGGTGAACGCCGCAAGCGATGCGTCAGGAACCGCCGTGGACCATCGTCTCAGCCTGGGAATGCGCAAGATCGCTGGGTCGGCGACGGCGCGAGCAAGACGTGTAGGAACGCGAGCGTCTGCCCCGGGTCGCCGCGCCCAACAAAGCATGTGCGGAGCGACCAGGCCAGGTCGCAGCAACAAGCGGGAGGAAGGACCCGCCGACGTAAGGAGTAGCCAACCGCGTCGTATCGAGTCTTGCAGCGTCGACGGCAACGTCGACGTTGAAGCGTAGACAGAAAGGAAGCGAGGTCGAATGGCCCGAGCTGGCGGCTCGGCCGTGAATGGGATTGAGCCCCGAAAGATTGTTCCTGATGGACCGCGCCGAGGTGGTCGGACACACCGAAGGCGAAACGGAGGCGGGCGTCATGGCGAGCCCGTCGACGGCACCCGGGGTCGAAGACCCGATCGCGCTTCACATGATGCTGCTGCGGCAACCTGGGAGATCCCTGCCGCTCTTTTCGCCGCGAGGTGACGAGTATGCCCGACGAGTCGAAGAGACGAGGGAGGCAGACGGCGACAGGGAAGTCGGATCGCGTCGTAGTACCGATGAAGTCGGGTAACTCCGATGGAGGGAAGGACGCGACGCCAGCGCGGCGCTCGAGGAGGGCACCGTCCGCACTCAGCGGCGGGCTCACGGTGCAAACCCGCCTCGATCGCGTCGCACGGAGAGCTCGAACACACCGCACCGAGAGGTTCAGCAACCTCTTCCATCTCCTCGACGTCGAGCTGATGGCGGAGTGCTTCGAGGAGTTGAAGGAGGACCGCGCGCCGGGTGTGGACGGCGTGACGAAGGAGGAGTACGCGGACGACCTGGAGCACAAGCTGCAGGGCGTCGTCGAGCGGCTCCACCGAAGGAGCTACCGGCCACAGCCGACGCGTCGGAAGATGATCCCGAAGGCGAACGGCACGCAGCGTCCGCTCGGGTTCCCGACGATCGAGGACAAGCTCGTGCAGCGCGGGCTGGCTCACGTCCTGGAGCGGGTCTACGAGGAGGAGTTCCATCCCTTCTCGTTCGGCTTCCGCCCAGGGAGGGGATGCCACGACGCGCTGAAGGAGCTCAGCCGCAATATCGGCACGAAGAAGGTGGGCTACGTGGTGGAGGCCGACATCAAGGGCTTCTTCGACAACGTGGACCACGACAGGCTGCTCGCGATGCTGGCGCACCGGGTGAATGATCCCGGCGTGCTCTGACTCGTGAAGCGGTTCCTCCGCGCCGGTGTGATGGTCGAGGGCCAACGCCTCGACACGGAGAAGGGGACTCCCCAAGGCGGGGTGATCTCGCCTCTGCTCGCGAACGTCTACCTGCACTACGTGCTGGACGAGTGGTTCGCGAAGGCGGTGCAGCCCCAGTGTCGCGGGGAGGCGTACCTCGTGCGGTATGCAGACGACTTCGTCGCCTGCTTCCAGCACGAGGCTGACGCGCGCCGCTTCCATGACGACCTGCCAAGGAGGCTTGGGAGGTTCGGGCTGGAGGTGGAGCCGTCGAAGACGAGATTGCTGATGTTCGGCCGGTTCGCACGTCGAGACGCAGCCCGTCGCGGCGAGCGGGTCGGCACGTTCGACTTCCTCGGCCTCACGCACCACGTCGGGCTCAGTCGGAAAGGTCGGTTCAAGCTGAAGTGGCGGACGGCAAAGAGCCGGTTCCGCGCCAAGCTGCGGTCCATGACGGCATGGATCCGCGAGAACCGGACCCTGCCGATTCGGGAGCTGTGGTCGACGGTGAACCGGAAGCTCGAGGGGCACTACGCGTACTACGCGGTCAGCGACAACTGGCCGATGCTCCTGGCGTTTCGGACGTCGACGATGTGGATCCTCTACAAGTGGCTGAACCGGCGCAGCAACCGCAACGGCTTCTCGCCGGAGACGTACCTCGCGTACGTCGACCGGATGCAGCTCGCTGCGCCGCGCCGCCTCGTCGTCAATCTCAACTCGGCCTTCGTGTGAATGCGCTGGCGGGGAGCCGGATGCGTGAAAGACGCTCGTCCGGTTCTGAGAGGGGCGCAGCGGCAATCGGTTGGACGACGACGACGCGGCACCGCCTTCCCGATGCGGTGGCACAGCAAACGACGTCACCGCCGAGCCGAGAGTGCTGCGCCTACTCGCCCAAGGCCCGGAGGGCCACCGCTTCGCGGTGGCCCTCCGGGTCACCCGCGCCTCGACGTTCATCGCCACTCGCTTGGCATCGTGGCATCATCAACCGGCGTGCGGCGACAGGTGCCGCACATGCTTAACGTCCGCTTCCGGGAAGCTGCGTGCCCGATCATCCAACAACGCCAACCAAGGCCTGGACGGATCCCCATGCTCCGCGGCCGCATGCGTGGTGGGCACGTGCTCTCAGGCTGCTCAATGCGGCGTTCCCTTCGCGCTCAACTGGCAGTCGTCGCGACGAAGCAGACATCCTCGAGGCCGTCAGTTGGTCCCCAGATGCCAAGGAGTGTCTTCATGAGGCGTTTCGGGAAGCGCGCGCAAGGGGTCACGCAGGCGTAAGCGCGCCGCACCTGCTGGTGGCGCTGCTTAGAAACGAAGGCCTGCGTCGATTCAGCGTCGAGACGGGTATTGACCTTGACGCAGTCGCTTCTGAGGTTGAGCGTGCGCTGCTCGCGACCGCCTCCGACTGGTCGCCGAACCCCGTGCTCCACCAGCGCGCACTTGACGTTCTGGAAGCCGCCGTTGTCCATACCCGTCAAGCACAAGCGGCCACCACGACGTGTGGCGACCTTCTCCTCGCGCTCGCCGACACGGACGCGAAATGCGAGGTGCTCTTGACCGGCGCGGGCTACCGTCGCCGTTCGCTGGAGGTGTTCCTGACCCACGGGACGGTCACACCATCGCTGCCGGACGAGGCTCTCCCTGGCGGCGAGGAGCTCGAGGTCGTCGTTCACAACGACAACTACACGCCGCAGAACGTCGTCGTCGACATCTTCACCGAGGTATTCGGTCATGAGCCGGCAACAGCGACGAACCTGATGCTCCAGGTCCATCGGGAAGGCAGGACCATTGTCGTGCGTCGTCCGCGCGCCGAGGCCATCTCCCTTTCCCACGCGGCAATCGCGCGCGCACGCGCTGCCGGAGCGCCCCTTCGCATCACGCTGGAGCCTCCGAACATGGAAGCGCCGTGAACTGCTCGGCGTTCGCTCGGGTGGTGTCCAACCCTACACCGGTGCACCCAGGTGCGCGGCCAGGCGCAGCAGGTCGCCGAACACCCCGCCCGCGGTGACCTCCGGCCCCGCGCCCGGCCCTTGCACGACGAGCGGCTGTGCGTCGTAGCGCGCGGTGCGAAAGGCAATGACATTGTCCGTCCCCTGCAAGCGCGCGAACGGATGCGTCGCTGGCAGAGCACGTAACGACACCCTGGGCGTCCCCTCTTCTGGAATGACGCCGACGAATCGCAGCACCTCGCCCTTGCTCCGCGCAGTCTCTTGCAGCTCGCGCAGGCGAGCGTCGACCGGGCGCAGCGACGCCACCAGCTCGTCGAGCGATGCGCCGAAGGGCGCGCCGGGAGCCAGATCCTCCACCACGACGTCCTCGAGCCGCACCGACCGCCCCATCTCTCGCGCGAGCACGACGAGCTTGCGCGCGAAGTCCATCCCCGACAGATCCTCGCGCGGGTCAGGCTCGGTGTAGCCGAGCCGGCGTGCCTCGCGCAGCAGCGCCGAGAACGGTGTGTCGGGGGTCAGCGTGTTGAACATCCACGACAAGGTGCCCGACAGCACTCCCTCGACCGCGCGCACGCGATCGCCGGTGTGCAACAGATCCTTGAGCGTGGTGATGATCGGCAGGCCCGCGCCTACCGTGGCCTCGCCGAGGTAGCGCGCCCCGGTCGCGCGGCTCGCCTCGCGGATCGCGTCCCAGCGCGCGATCGGACCGGAGGCCGCGCGCTTGTTGGGCGTGATCACGTGGATGCCCATGCGCAGCCAAGCGGCGTACCGATCGGCCACCGCGTCGCTCGCCGAGCAGTCGATGATGACTGCATGCGGCAGGTGCTCGGCGCGCACGAAGCGGGCAAACGCGTCGAGGTCGGCGGGCGCGCCGGCCTCAAGATCGGCGAGGCGCGCGTCGTCGGCGAGCACCATGTGCTTGCTCGACGCGAGCGCGCGCACCCGCAGGTCGACGTGGCTACGCCGCTGCAGCTCGTCGCGCTGCGCGTGCAATTGCGACAGCAGGGCGCGTCCGATCTGGCCGGGGCCGACCACGCCGATCGAGATAGCGGTGTCGGAGAGCGTGAAGCGCGCATGGACGGCCCGTAACGCGCGCGTGCTGTCCTTCTGGTCGATGACCGCCGTGATGTTGCGCTCCGACGATCCCTGCGCGACCGCGCGCACGTTGACGCCCGCGTCGCCGAGCGCAGAGAAGAAGCGCCCCGAGACGCCGGCGCGCTTGGCCATGGCGTCACCCACCGCGGCCACGATGGCGCAGCCGCGCTGCACGGCCACGCCGGAGACGTGCCCCTGCGCGCGCTCTGCGACGAAGGCGCGCTCGATGGTCTCCTTCGCGAGGTCGGCCTGCACCTCGGGGACCGCGATGCAGATCGAGTGCTCGCTCGAGGCCTGGGAGATCACGATGACGGACACGCCGACGGTGCGCAGCGCGCCGAACAGCCGCTCGGCGATGCCGGGCACGCCCACCATGCCGGTGCCCTCCAGGTTGACCAGCGCGACGTCGTCGATGGTGGTGAAGCCTTTGACCGCGGGCGCGTCGGGCGACGGGTTGGCGGCGGCGCGGTGGATCACCGTGCCCTTCACCTCGGGGCGGAAGGTGTTCTTGATCCAGATGGGGATGCCCCGCTCCACTGCGGGCTGCATGGTGCGCGGGTGCACAACCTTGGCGCCGAAGTACGCGAGCTCCATCGCCTCCTCGTAGGACATCTCGTCGAGCAGCACCGCCTCGGGCACGCGGCGGGGGTCGGCCGACAGCACGCCATCGACGTCGGTCCAGATCACCACCTCGCGCGCGTCGAAGAGCGCACCGAAGATGGCCGCGGAGAAGTCACTGCCATTCCTCTTGAGCGTGGTCGGCGTGCCCTCTGGCAGCGAGGCGACGTAGCCGGTGATGACGCACGGCGCGGCGCGATCCTCGCCGAGCCAGGTGTCGAGGTTCTTCCTCGAGGTCGGCCAGTCGATCGCCGGCCCGAGCTCACTTGGGCGGACCACCAGCACCTTGCGCGCGTCGAGCCAGCGCCAGCCGAGCGTGGCGGCGACGATGCGTGCGCACCACACCTCACCATGGCCGGCGACCACCTCGTCGAGCGCTTCGGGGTGGCTGCCGAGCACGTGGAGCGCGCGCAGCAGATCGGCGAGGTCGCTGGCCTCGTCCTCGATCGCCGCCAGAACCCGCGCCGTCTCGTCGCCGGACAACAGTCCGCCGGCGACCTCGCGATGGCGCTGCACGAGCGCGTGCAGGTCGCCGCGCCAGCCATCGTCGCGGCGCGCGGCGCGCGCGCACAGCGCGAACAGCGCGTTGGTGACACCCGAGAAGGCCGACACCACCACGGCGGTGCCGGCGCCGCGCCCCTTCACCAGGCTGGCGACGTGGCGGATGCGTTCCGCGTCCGCCACGCTGGTGCCGCCGAACTTGTGCACGATCCAGTCCGTCACGCTCCACCTCGGCGCGCAAGCTAGCAGGAACCCGGCGAGGTGAAACTCGCGTCGTGCGCCCGCGACGCAAAGCGGCCTGGCCTACGTCAACCTTCCGCTGCCAGCGCTTGCAGCACACGGTTGCGCATGTCGTCGACGTCCGCGACATGGCGGCCGGCGCGAGCGACCTGCGCCGCTGCCTCGACCACGACCTGGGCGAGCCGTGGCTGCAGCGACGCCGGCACCCGCCGCAGCTCGGCCACCAGGGCGTCGACGTCGGCGTCCAGGCTGCGGATGTCGATATCGCGGTCGCGCGCACCGACCATGACGTCGAAGGCCAGCCGCGTGGACAACTCGATGCCCGGCAGCAGCAGCTCCGCCCGTCCGGCGCGCTCGAGGGCGGCGCCGAGCGGTTCCATGTGGGTGGCCTGGCCGACCAGCAGTCCAAAACCGTGCGGGTCCGCCAGCGCCCGGAAGATCGCTGGCGCGCCGGTCTCCACGAGCGCCACGCGCAGCCGGCTGCCCGCCTCGGAAGCGAGCGTGGCCCTGCCATACACGAGGTACGAAGCGCGCTCGTCGTCGTCACCAAGGGCAGCGCACACCTCGCCCGGGGCGCGGCGGCACAAGGCCTCGAGCGCCTCGAGGTCGGCGACCGTCGCCGTTCGCGTGGCCGCCGCCGCCACCAGCCTGTCTGCTTCGGACTGAGGCACCGCTTCCCCCTCGAGCGCCACGCGCCGGCGCGAGTGGCGGATAGGCGTGTTACTCGCCGCGGTCGTCGTTCCCGAGCGCGATCTGCACCCGCAGCTCCACCGGCTCCGGGGCCAGGGTGCCGAGGTGCCAGCGGCGCACCGCGCGCTCGATGCACGCCGCTGCGGGCGCGCTCGAGCGCGGGTCGGCGGCCACAGTGGTCGCCGGCGCTGCGTGGACGTCGACCAACGCGCCGTCGGCGTCGACGCGCAGCGACAGCACGACCGTCGCGGTGGTACCGCGCCACCAATCGACGCAGCGACGAAGCTCACCGGAGCGGCCGCG
Organism: Deltaproteobacteria bacterium; assembly: GCA_016177705.1. Lineage (GTDB taxonomy): Bacteria > Myxococcota > UBA727 > UBA727 > VGSZ01 > JACOUT01. The sequence goes on along the minus strand of JACOUT010000016.1, from coordinate 91,586 downwards.
CAGATAGGCGAAGGTCGCTACGGTTCGCATCGTGTCGCCTGGAACCTCCTGGGAAGCTCGCGTGGTCTCGTCGACGGCGTCCTGCAGGCGCGACGCATAGCCCTCCTCGGCCGGCGAGCCGACCCGGACGGCAGTGCCGCGCGTGTCGACGACGAAGGTGGTGAAGGTGCCGATGCCGAGCGGCCGCACCAGGTGGCTGCCGTCATCGAACCCGAGGTTGGTGTCGACGCCGTAGCTGCGCGCCCACGACGGGTCGGCGTTGCCGTACGCGACGTTGAAGGTCGGCACGCGGAACCGGTGCTCAGGCGCGAGCCGCTTGATCGCCTCGAACGCGGGCATGCAGTCCGGACACCCTTGCAGCCAGACATGGACGATGGCGATGCCCGAGAGCGTAACCGTGGTCTCGGCCGGTCCGGGCAGGGTCATGGGCCAGGTCACCACGCTGGACGACGACGTCGCCGGCGGTACGCGTGGCAGCAGATCGACATCGACCACGAGGTGCTCGACGCGCGCGCGTTGCCAGGCGGCCAGCCCCGCATGTAGCGCTACACCGACCGCCACGCATGCGGCGACCAGCGCGATCAGCCGCCAACCTCGAAAGAGCGTGACGCGCGGCCCTTCGTAGAGCGCCACCGGTGCCGTTGCTTCGGGTTCACGTCGTTCCATGCCGTAGTGTACGCCGCCGCGACGCGCGCGCGCGCGGTGTCACTGCCGGCGCGCGTCGGCAAGCTGCTCGAGGATGCGCGCGGCGAGGTCGGCAAAGCGCCGCATCTGCTCGTCGTCGCCGCAAGCGGCGGCCGGCCGTCCCTGGTCACACAGCGCCCGCAGCTCGGGATCGATGGGCAGCTGCCCGAGGAACGGCACGCCGTAGTCGTCGGCGAGCGTACGTCCGCCACCCTCGCCAAACAGCTGGTGCACGCCGCCGTCGGGTGCGTGGAACCCGCTCAGGTTCTCGACGACGCCGGCGATGGGCACGCGCACCTCCTGCAGCATGCGGAGCGCGCGGCGCACGTCGTCGGTGGCGAGCGGCTGCGGCGTCGTCACCACCACGGCGGCGCTCAGCGCCACGTCCTGCGCGAGCGTCAGTTGCACGTCGCCGGTGCCGGGCGGTGCGTCGATGACGAGCACATCGAGCTGGCCCCACGCGGTGTCCGTCAGCAACTGCCGCAGCGCGCTCACCGCCACCGACGAGCGCCACACGAGCGGCGTGTCGCTCTCGGGCGTGGTCAGGCCCACGCTCATCACCTTGAGCCCGAAGTTCTCGGCGGGCAGCATCTGAGAGTGAGGGCCGTCGCTCCAGCGGACGCGCTCGCCCTCGAGGCCGAGCAGCCGCGGCACGCTCGGACCATAGACGTCGGCGTCGAGCACGCCGACCGAGAGGCCTCGCCGCGCCAGAGCACTCGCGACGTTGACCGCGATGGTGCTCTTGCCCACCCCGCCCTTGCCGCTCGTGAACAGCAGCGTGCGCCGCGCGGGGGCGAGCAGGCTCACGGCTTGGAGCCGGTCGCGCCCGGTGGCGCAACGACGACGGTGGGCGCGCGCTCCGCGAGGTCGGCGCGCCAGGTGGTCGCCAGGAAGGTCGCGAGCTGGCCCCGCTCGTCGGGCGTGAGCGAGGCGCCCCACTTCTCCATCTTGGCGAGCACCTTGTCCCATTGCGCGGCGCTCAGGCGTTGCTGGGTGACGTAGTCGGCCGAGTGGCAGACGCCGCAGCGGGTGCGCAGCAGCGCGGCTTGCGGCGTGCCGTCCGGCAGCTCGCCGGCCACCAGGCGCGCGTCGTCGAGCGGCGGCGTCGCCGCGGCGATAGGAACCGGCGCGGGCGGCGCCGCCGGGGCCGTGGGCGTGGGCGTGGGCGCGGAGCGCTCGCAGCCGGCCATCGAGCAGCAAAGGGCGAGTATCGTCGCCGACGCGAGTCGGACGGAGCACGCGCCGATCATGCGCGCACCTCGAGGTCGACCCAGTCAATGGCGTTGAACAGGTACCCGCTCGGGTTCCATGCGGGTTGATCGGGCTGCGTTGCTCCCTTGCCGTCGGTGGCGCGCGCGCCGACGCGATGACGGCCGGGCGGTGCGTCCCACGCGGCGCGAAAGACGCGGAACCCATAGGGAGTGTTTGGGCCCTCGAGCGCTGCCTTGGTCCAGCGGCTCCCGCCATCGAACGACACCTCGACGCCCTTGACGCCGTGCCCGCCCGACCACGCGACACCGACGATCTCGGTCTTGCCGGGCGCCGTCGCTTGCCCGCTCTCGTGCGAGCCGATGAGCGACTTGACGTTCATCGTCGTCATCGGTCCCATCATCTCGGGCGGCACCGCGGCGCCCGGCTCGACCTGCTGCGTGGGGAAGCGATAGGCCGTCTTGTAGAAGAACGCGTCGGGCTCGGTCGCCGACAGCTCGAGGTCGCTGAGCCACTTCATCCAGTCGTCGCCCACCCAGCCGGGCACCACCAGCCGCGCGGGGGCGCCGTGCAAGGGCGGCAAGGGCACGCCGTTCATCTCGAGCGCGATCAAGGTGTCTTGGTGCTTGGCCTTGTCGACGTCGATGGCGCGCAGGAACTTCGGCGTCGTCGGCAGCACTGGCGCGTCCGCCCCCGCGAGGTGGAGCCAGCGCACATCCTTGGCGGGCTTGGCCTTGGCGATCACGTCGCGCAGGCGCACGCCGCGCCACTCGGCGTTGCCGACCGCGCCGCGCTGCCACTGCACGCCGGGCACGCGCGGACGCAACAGCGCGCGGCCGTTGCCCGAGCACTGCAGCACCGCTTCGACCGTCACCTGCGGCATGGCGCGCAGCTCGTCGAGCGAGAGCGACAGCTCGGCGCCGACCAAGCCGTGTACGCGCAGCCGCCAGGCGGCCGTATCCATCGCGGGCGCGTCGTGGTGAGAGCGCAGGTAGAAGCTGTCGAGCGGCGTGAGGCGCGTGGTGAAGGCGCTGCGCAGCGATTCGTAGTTGGTGGGACGCTCGCTCTGGCGCACCAGGCCCGCCGCCTCAGCGGCGCGCCCGCCGGTCGAAGCCAGTCCGGCCACGACGGCGGCGCCGGCGCCACGCAGGAACGATCGACGAGAGACCATCAGAGACACCCCTTGAACGAGCCGGCCTTTGGCTTGGCGGTGACGGTCAGCTCGTCGACCTCGACCACGACCACGCCGCTCTTGGCGTCGGCCTTCTTCACGCTGCCGGTGAAGTCGATGCTGCCGCCGCCAAAAGCGCTCTCGAGCTGCCAGCGCGCCACGCGCTTGCCGGTGAGGCGATAGACCTGCTTCTCGGCGACGTCGTAGACGACGATCTCGCGCAAGGCCTCCGCGAAATTGCACTCCGTAAGCGCGGCGAGCTTCGCCTGGTCGCGCGCCACCAGCGCGCACGAGAGCGCGGTCACCGCGCCGGCGGTGACGTCGACCTCGTCGTTGGGCCGAGGTAGCGCCTGGGGCGCCGGCGGCGCGGCCAAGAACAGCGGCAAGAGCGCGAGTGCGGCGAAGCTCATGGCGTAGTCCCCTCTGCCTTTGACGTAACAGCCGGCACGCCGAGCGTCCGCAGGTACGCGACGATGGCGTCGAGGTCGGCGGCCGGCAGCGCCGCGAACGGCGGCATCACCGAGGTCCTGGTGCCGTCGGCGGCGCGCACCGACCAGCCCTTGCCCGGCACGACGACGGCGCTGGGCGCCATCACGGAGTCGCGCAGATACGAGGGCGTGGCGACCAGGCCCATGTCGTCGAGCGGCGGCGCCAGCCCGACGGGCGCGCTGCGCTTGTCGCCGGCGCGATGGCAAGCGCCGCACACGGTGTCGATGAGCTGCTTGCCGCGCAGCACGTCGCCCTTGCCATCGAAGCCCCAGGCCAGCTCCGTAAGGTAACGGTCATCGACGCGCTGGCCGGGCATGCGCAGCACCTTCCACGACGACAACGCCTTGTTGCCGCCGCGCTCGCGGTGCGCGCCGTCCCAGAGCGCAAAGCCGATGGGCACGAGCCCGGCCCGCAGGTCGCGCTCCGGCGTGACGAGCGGGATCACCAGCATCGCGCGCCAGGAGCGCTTGGCGGCGTCGTAGCGCATGGCAGCGCGCACGCTGCTGGCCGCCGTGCGTGTCGACGAGCCGAAGCCCGCCGCCACCAGCTCGCGCCCCAGGGTGCCGTGCTCGACGGCGCGCTGCAGGTAGAGCGCCACCGGCGCGCCATCGTCGCCCATGCCGACGTAGGGCAGGCGCACGCCCGGGCCGAAGGCCAGTGGGAGCTCGACGGCGGCGGCATCGCCAAAGCGATCCGTCTCGGCGCTCGACCCACGATCCTCGGTCTCGTCGCGCCACTCGAGCACGAGGGCCAGGTCGTTGTCGTCGCGGAACGCTCGCACCTCGAGCGCGCGCGGCGCGCCGAGCACGTCGAGCGCCTCGTTGGCGTCGCGGTCGGGCAGTCGCACCGTCCGTTGCGGTGCGAGCCACATGCGGGTCGCGGGCGGCAGGTACAGGCCCGCGGCCTCCGGCTTGGCGACGAGCGGCCCGGGCACGCGGACCACGTCGATGACCTCGGTGGCGAGGAAGCGCTCCTCGGCGGGCGAGGCGGCGAGCGCGAAGAGCGCGAGCGTAGCGATCATCGCGCGCCCTCGTGAACCGCTTTGGCACCGCGCCGCCCGAGCTGCACCAGGCCGGGCGCGACGGGCTCGCCGAGGCGGAACATCTCCTTGTGGGAGAACGCGATCAGCAGATCGAGCAGCTCGCTCTTCTTGCCGCGGCGCTTCTTCTCACGCTCGGCCTCGAGCGTCGCGAGCACGCGGCGCGTCTCGGGGCCGAACAGCTGCTCGAGCAGCTCGACCGGGATGCGCGTACTGCCCTCGATCGGCTTGCCGTCCTTGTCGAACTTCGGCGGGCCGGGCAGGGGTGGCACGTAGAAGACGTTCGGTTGTGTGCCGTACTCGGCGTGCAGTGGAAGTGCCACCTTCCACACGTGCACCAGCTTGTGCACTTGGCTGTCGACGTCGTCGAGGTAGCCGACGAAGCGGATACGGCCGACGCACTGGTGCGCGCACGCGGGCGCCAGACCCTTCTCGACGCGCGGGAAGCAGAAGATGCACTTCTCGGACTTGGAGATCTTCGGGTTGAAGTAGACCTTCTTGTAGGGGCACGCGGCGACGCAGTAGCGCAGCCCCTCGCAGCGCTGCTGGTCGACCAGCACCACGCCGTCTTGTGCGCGCTTGAAGATGGCGCCGCGCGGACACGCCGCCAGACACGCGGCGTTGGTGCAGTGGTTGCAGATGCGCGGCAGGTAGAAGCCGTAGCTGTTGGGGAACTCGCCGCCGCCCGCGTCCTCGTCCCAGTTGGGGCCGTGCGTCGGCGCTTGCGTCGCGCGCAGCTCCGCGCCGAGCGCGGCATCTTCGAGGTTGAAGTCCCAGGGCGTGCCGTAGTCCTGGCCGCGGCCGGGCACCACGCCGTCACGCAGCTTGCCCTGCGCATCGAAGCCACCGCCCAGCTCCTCCCAGTGGCGCGGATAGCCCGTGCCCGGTCGGCTCTCGACGTTGTTCCAGTACATGTACTCGCGACCGTTCCTGTTGGTCCACTGCGTCTTGCAGGCGACGGTGCAGGTCTGGCAGCCGATGCACTTGTTGAGGTCCATCACCATCGCGAGCTGGCGCGAGGTCGGCGGGGCGGCGACGTCGGTCATCGCATGCCCCCGTGCTTGCTGCCGACCGGTACCACCTCGACGGTCGCTTGGTAGGCATGCTGATTGCCGTCCCAATTGGTGCCGAACTTCAGGTGGCCCCAGCCGTCGCTCACCTCGAGCAGGTTGAGCATGTCGGCGTTGAGCGCGTTGTGGCCGCGCTTGCCCGGGTACATGAACGGCTCCCAGCCGTGCTCCATGACGAGCGCGTCCGGCGGCACGCCTGCGACCACCTTGGCCATCAGCACGGCGTCGCCGAGGTCGTTGGACATGCGCACGTCGGCGCCGTCCTTGATGCCGCGCGCGGCTGCGGTGGCCGGGTTGATCATGACGTAGGGCTTGCCGCGCTGCAGCCGCTGCAACAGCGTCGAGGTCTTGTAGGTCGAGTGGATCGACCAACGCGCGTGCGGCGTCAGCAACAACAGCGGGTAGCGGCGCTGCGCCAGCGACGGCGTGGCGGTGGGCAACGCGGCGCCCGCCTCGATCCAGCGCGGATGGTCGACGTAGAAGGTGAGCCGGCCGCTGACGGTGTCGAAGCGCTGGTGCAAGAACAGTTGGCTCTCGAAGGTGTTGTAGGGCTTGTCGGCATAAAGCGGCGACGACTTGCCCGCCTTGTCGTTGAGCGTGAGGAAGCCGCCGCGCGCCACCATGGTCGCCGGGTGGTTCGGCTTGAACTGATCGACGTGCTCGAGCGCGTACTCCACCGCGTCGCGATCGGTGCGCAGCTTGCCGCCGGCGGTGAACTCCTCGACCAGCTTCGCCAGGTCGTGCACGCCCTCCTTGGTGTGGGTGGTGTCGGGGATCTTGAGGTCGCGCGCGTCCTTGCTGTTGGCGTGGCGCGCGAGCGCGAGCGCTTGCAGCTTCTCGGCGACGAGCGTGGCGATCTCCCACTCGCTCTTGACCTCGCCGACCTTCTGCCAGCGCGCCGGCGGCAACGCCAAGTTGGCGTAGCGGTGGTAGCCCGGGTTGGTGCGCAGATCCCAGCTCTCGTAGGGCGCGGTGCAGGGCAAGAGCACGTCGGCATAGACCGCGAAGTCGCTCATGCGCGTGTCGCCGTACGCGATCAGCTTGGCCTTCTTGAGGAAGGCGTCGCGGTAGCTGCCCTTGTTTCGCCGGAAGCGCGCGTCGGCGAAGATCAGGAAGGTCTCGCACTCGGGCCACCACGGCTTGCCGAGCTTCTCACCGGCGTCGCCCTTGCTGCGCCCCACCTCGAGCGCGATCTGCTTGCCGTAGTCCGCCTGTGAGCGCCCGGTGGCGCGGCGCACGTCGTCGTCGGAGAAAGCCTTGGCGTAGTCGTCGAAGCCGTCGCCGAGCATGAACTCCGAGACCGCTCCCGAAGCGAAGCGGTGCGTGTAGCGCCCGTCGAAGCCTGACAGCCCCTGCAGCCCGGTGATGTTCCACTCGTTCTCGGTGTTGAGCCCGCCATAGGGCCCGAGCTTGCCGGTGAACGCGGCGAGCGAGGCGATGGCCCGCTGCGAGAGCATGCCGTTGAAGTGCTTGCCGACGGCGAAGCCGAGCGAGATGAGCGCGACCTTGGCGCCGGACAGCTCGCGCGCCAGCGTGTCGACGACGCTGGGATGGACGCCCGTGATCTCGCGCGTCTTGTCGGCGGAAAAGGCGGCGAGCGCCTCCTTGAAGTGGGCGAAGGCGGGCACCACCTCCACCTCGGCGCCGCCCTTCAGCTTGACCCGGAAGCGACCCTCGAGCGCCGGCTCCAGGTCCCAGTCGACGTCGGCGAGCCGCAAGGTTGGCACGCTCGAGCCCTCGCAGCCCGGCAGCGCCGTCAGCTTCTTCTTCTTCGCGTCGAAGGCGAGGAAGACCTCGTGGTGCTTGTCGTGCGCGGCCGCGAAGCGCGCGATCGACGACGCATCGAAGCGCGCGTCCGCCTCGTCGACGTCGTGCATGCGCAGCAGCTCACGCGTGTCCGTGCGCACCAGCAGCGGCAGGTCGGTGAAGCCCTGGAGGAACTTCTTGTCGTAGCGCTTGGTCTCGAGCATGCGGTGCAACACCGCGAGCGCCAGGTGGCCGTCGGCGCCGGGCTTGACCGGCACCCACAAGTCCGCATGCATGGCGGTCGAGTTGAACTCCGGCGCGATGACGATGATCTTGCTGCCGCGGTACTTGCCTTCCCACAGGTAGTGCGCGTCGGGGATGCGCGAGGTGTTCGGGTTGCAGCCCCAAAAGACGTTGACGTCGGCGGTGTAGATGAAGTCCCACGTACAGCCGATATTGCCCTCGCCGTACACCACCGAGACGCCGGGGAACATGTCGCCGACGTAGCTCGCGATGTAGGGGCGCACGGCGCCGAGCAAGTTGCCGAGTCGCTTGATCGAGGCGGCGCGCGCCTCGGTGAGCAGCCCGGCGCCGACGTGCACGTAGTTACCCGCGGGCCCCACGCTGCGCAGCGTGTCGTACAGGCCGCCCGCCACCATGGTGATGGCCTCGTCCCACGAGATGCGCTGCCACTTGCCCTCGCCACGCGCGCCCACGCGCTTCATCGGATAGAGCAGTCGGTCTTTGGCGTAGAGGCCGTGCGAGTGCTGCGCGCCCTTGTTGCAGCCGCGCGGGTTGGCGTCGGGCAGGTCGGGCGCGAGCTGCGGGTATTGCGCGCTCTGGGCCTCGCGCGTGACCACGCCGTCCTTGCTCCACACCTCCCAGGCGCAGTTCCCCTGGCAGTTGACGCAGTGGTAGGCGTAGCCGTGCTCCTCGCCGTCGCCGTACGTGGCGGCGAACTCCGCGCGGTACTGCTGCTCGGTGGCACCCTTGCTCGGCGGCCCGACGCGCGGGTCGTCGACGCGCACCGGCGTGGCGGTCGGGGCGGTGCTGGGCGCCTTGTCGGACTTCACACCCGCGAGCGCCGGCGCCGCCGCGGTGGCGGCGATGAGACTCTTGACGACCTCGCGGCGTGAAAACGGCATGTCTCGTCGACCTCGCTACAGGCAGCCGCCGCCGGCGCCGGACTTCGGGGGCACGTACTCGCCGCTGTCTTCTGGCAGGTTGGCGTCGACCCACGCCGTCAATCCTCCCGCGAGGTTGCGCGCCACCGTGAAGCGCGCGGCACACGCCTCGAAGGTGGCGCTGTCGCCGTCGGCCGAGATGATGATGGTCGGCACCGACGCGAGCACGCGCTCTGCGGCAGCCGGCGGCGCCTTGGCCGGGTCGCAACCGGGCAGGGGGATGGCGCCCGGCACGTGCGTGTCCTCGAAGTCGTCGAGCGCGGCCCGGATGTCGACGAGCTGGAGCTTCTGCTGCGACGTCGCGATCGCCTGGTACAGCTCCTTGGGCTGCAGCGGCACCTGCGTTTGCAGCCGCGCATTGGCGGCGGCCTCGCGCGCGAGCAGCGCGCCGAACAGCGCGAGCAGGCACAGCCACACGGCAGGCTCGACCAGCTTGCTGCGCGCGCCCGTCACGGTGCACCGCCGAGCTGCGCCGACAGCGCCGCGTTCTGGCCGCGCAGGCCGAGCCAACCGGCGGCGAGCGCGAGCGTGGCGAACAGGAACAACAGACGTAGCTGCAGCTTCATGGGACTCCCCTCGCGCGGATCGTCGATGACGTCGTGCTCAGTCGTAGACGCGATCGCCCTCGGCCTGCGCTGTGGCCAGGTCGAGCGTCTTGCTCAGGTAGATGCGGCCGTTGCCGGTCAACATCGAGACCGCGAAGAAGGTGCCCCCCATGCAGAAGCTGCCGATCGACAGGGTGGGCCAGGCGGAGATGAACGCGCCCGTGGTGCAGCCGCCGCCGATCATGGCGCCGAGGCTCATGGCGCCCGCCGAGAAGAAGCTCTTGGTGACGATGCGGGGCTGAAAGACCTTGGGCAGCGGGCTCTCCACCGCGGCCTTCGACTGCAGCGACAGCGCCGCCGCCAACATGCCGCCGGGCAGCACGCCGACGATGAGCGCGGCGCGCCAGATGATGTCGTCGGTGATGGTCGGCACCACCTCGAGCGGCATGCCGACGGCGTGCGCGATCCAACCGGTCAGCGCCAGCACCGCGCCCGAGAAGCCGAGGTAGCCGCTCTGTGCGGTGGCGAGCACGACCAACAGCCCGCCCACCGTGCCGGCCGCGGCCCAGCTCCACTCGCCGCGCAGCCAATCGAGCGCGCTCACCTTGGCGCGCGCGGGCGCGAAGGAGTGCTCCGGCATCACGCGATCGGCCGCGAAGGTCACCGCCAGCATGACGGCGCCGAACAAGAGCGCGACCGCGCCGTAGGGCAGCCCGAGCACGCCTGGAACGGTCAGCGCCTTCTGGTTGACCGCGATGATGCCGGCGTCGGTGAGCGGCGCCTTGAGGACGTCGTAGGCGAGCACTCCGGCGAACAGCCCCGCGATGGCTGCCGGCGTCTGCCACTTGGTGGCGCCGCCGCGCCCGCCGAACTTGGCCACGCAGGTGCCCGGGCACAGCCCGCTCACGCCCATGGCGACGCCGAACAGCACGCCGCCGAGCACGTGCGCCCAGCCGAGGAAGGGCATGGTGCGGGGCACCAGGTGCAGCGACGTCGCCAGGCCGGTGGTGGCCGCGAGGCCGTAACACAGGGACGCGACCGCGATGGCGGTGAAGGCGAACTTCATCACCTTGGTGTCGCGCAGCGTCACCATGCCCATGACGCGCGAGTAGCGGGTGGCGCCGACCTTGTAGAGCACGACGCCGAAGCCGGCGCCGGTCAACGCTCCCGAGACGAATGACAGCATGGCGTCCTCCTCTCCACCTGATACCGATGGTCAGGGCTGCGTGCCGAGCGGCAGCGACGGATCGCTGCCCCACTCGGCCCACGAGCCGACATAGAGCTTCACCTTGTCGTGGCCCGCCTTCTTGAGCGCCAGGTACTGAAACGAGCCGCGGCCGAGGCCGACGTGGCAGTAGCTGATGACGGTCTTGTCGGGCGCGTAGCCGTTCTTCTGTAGCTTCTCGATCTGCTTCTTCAGCTCGGGCGCGTCCTTCAGCGTCGGCTTGTCAGCCTCGGCGTTGCGGTTGCCGGCGTACTTGGTCCACGGCGAGAACACGGCACCCGGCACGAAGCCGCCGCGCGCCACGGTGAACTCTTTGCCCGGCGAGGACAGCGAGCTTTGCAGCGTCTTGCCGGCGTACTCCTCGAGGTTGTGGCGGGCGTCGACGATCAGGTAGTGCGCGGCGTCGCCGGTGGCCTTCTTCACCTCGGTGACGTCGGCGATCATGTCCCGCTGCACCTTGGGCACGAAGGCCTTGGGCGCGATGGCGCTGGCCTTGCCGGTGTCGACGGCGCCGCCGTGCGCCTTCCAGCTCGCCAGGCCGCCGTCGAGGATGCGCGTGTTCTTGTGGCCATACAGCGCCAAAAAGAACCAGGCGCCGCTCGCATTGACGCCGGTGCCCGCGTCGTAGACCACCACCTGGGTCTTGTCGTCGATGCCGAGCGCGCCGATGGCTTTGGCGGCAGTGGGCTCGCACATCGGCAGGCCCGTGCAGGCCTTGACGTCGTCGAGCAGCTGCCAGTCGTGCGCATAGAGTTGTGCCGAGCCGGCGATATGGCCCTTGTCCCAGTCGCGTTCGGCGTCAGCGAAGACGAAGCGCACATCGGTCTTGCCGACCAGCGCCTTGGCGTCCTCGACGCCGATGAACGGATCTTCCGCGTGCGCGACAGCAGCAGCGACGAGCGGCGACAGCAACAACAGCGACACCAACGACTTCATCTCTTCCTCCTCGGAGCGGCACGCGCTGGCGAGCGCGCTGGCGGCGCGGCGGCGCCGGTGACCAGGTCGTCGGCGCCGAGGTCGGGCGGGCCGAGGTCGAGGTGCTGCGCGCGATAGCCCGCGCCCTCGAGCAAGCGCACCGCCTCGAGCGCGAGGTGGCAGAAGGGGCCGCGGCAATAGGCCACCACCTCGCGGCCTTTCGGCAGCTCGGGCAGACGCGCCGGCAGCTCGGCGAGCGGCACCGACAGGGCGCCGCGCAGGTGCCCGGCCTCGAATTCCTCGGCGGGGCGCACGTCGAGCAGCGTGACCGCGCCGGCGCGCACGCGCGCGAGCAGCGCCGCGCGCGCCTCGGGTTCGGCCACGAGCAGCCCATGCTTGAGCCGGTCCATCTCGGGCAAGAGCGCCTCGGCGAGCGCGCGCAGCTCGGCGAAGAACGACGAGACCGCGGAACCCGCCAGCCGGTACACCACCTGCTGGCCACGCTTGTCTGCCTCCACCAGCCGTCCGCCGCGAAGCTGCTGCAGGTGCTGCGATGCGTTGGCCACCGTCACCCCGGCACGCTCGGCCAACACCTCGACGCTGCGGGGCCCTTGGCGCAGCAGGTCGAGCAAGCGCAAGCGGATCGGGCTCGACAGCGCCTTGCCAAGTCGGGCTAGCTCGTCGTAGTGGGCAAGAGCCGCTTCGCGCCCAGCTCCCGCCGGATCAACCGGAGGTGCGTCGCGCCGGGCGGCGTTCTGTCGAGCCTGCATCGCGTCCTCTTGAAATCAAGTTATCCATTGAATATGCAATCATGCCGCGAGCGTCAAGCTCGACCAGCCTGCCCAGGAGCCTGAGATGATCCGCTCGTTCGCTGCCCTCGCCGTCGCCGCAGTCACGGCTACCGCGCTGCCGGCCGTTGCCCAAGCGCCCGCCACGCCCGCCGCGCCCGCAACCCCTGCCACGCCCGCTACCCCGGCCACGCCCGCTACCCCGGCCACACCCGCAAACCCGGAGAAGCCGCAGCCGCCCAAGGCGCCCAAGAAGACGCCCGAGCTGCTCGAGGCGGGCAAGAAGGTCTACGACGTCAACTGCGTGCCTTGTCACGGCGAGAAGGGGGACGGCAAGGGGCCGGTGGGCCAGGCGCTGGTGCCGCCGCCGCGCGACTTCGCCAAGGATCCCTTCAAGCAGGGCACCAAGCCGGAGCAGGTGTTCACCACCATCACCACCGGCGTCAAGGACACGCCCATGGTCGGCTACCCGCAGCTCTCCGAGGAGGAGCGCTGGGCCGTGACCTACCACGTGCTCCAGCTCGTTCCCAAGGGCAACAAGGGCGGCAAGGCCAAGGCCAAGGCGGACGCCAAGGCCGAAGACAAGGCCGGCGCGAAGCCCGACGCCGCCGCTCCCGCCCCCGGCAAGTAATAGCGCGCGAACACGCGTCTCGTGTGGGGTATGGCACCGCGCGCAGCGCCATGCGCCCGGCGAGCGCGCATGCGCGCGCGCCGGGCCGGCGGCGACCGCGGGCACGCCGACTGCATTGCCGCCCCCCAGGCTCTTCCTGCGAGGCGAGACGTGCAGAGCGAGATCACCATCCCCGTCGAGGGCGATCACACCTGCGCGACGCTCAGCGTGCCGCGGCATGCGCGCGGCTTGGTGCTGTTCGCGCACGGCTCGGGCAGTAGCCGTCACAGCCCGCGCAATCGCGCCATCGCCGCCGCGCTCGAGGACGGCGGCCTGGCCACGCTGCTGGTCGACCTGCTGACGCCAGAGGAGGACCGCTTCGATCAGTCGACGCGCGAGCTGCGCTTCGACATCGCGCTCTTGGCCGCGCGCGTGCTCGAGGCCATCGCCTGGGCCGAGCGCGAGGCGGCGAACTTGCCCCTCGGGCTGTTTGGCGCCAGCACCGGCGCGGCGGCCGCGCTCGCCGCCGCCGCCGAGCGCCCCGACGTCGTGCGCGCCGTGGTGTCACGCGGCGGCCGCCCCGACCTGGCCGGCCGCGCGCTCGCCGACGTGAGGGCGCCCACGCTGCTGATCGTCGGCGGCGCCGACACGGAGGTGCTGGGGCTCAACCGGTCGGCGCTCGCGTCGCTCTCGTGCACCAAGGAGCTGGCGGTGGTGCCGGGCGCCACGCACCTGTTCGAGGAGCCGGGCGCCATCGACCAGGTGTCGCGCCTGGCGCGCGCGTGGTTGCTGCGCTTCGTCCCTAGCGACGAGCGCGCACGCTGAGCGCATTGTGCCGCGCAGGTTCGGGCGCGCGTTTCTGCGGCTTGAGCGTCGTCTTCTTCTCACGCCACGCGCCCGGGTCGGGCCCGCCGACGAGCTTGCCGCACCCGATCAAGGTGTCGGTGAAGCGCTTGGCGCGCGCCTCGCGCGTCATGGTGCCTTGGTAGACCGACTGCGAGCGCACGGCGCGCGCCGGCTGCTCGTCGGCAAGCTCGTCGAGCAGCCGGCGCGCGGCGTCACCGCCGAGGTAGGCGAGCGACCAGAGCGCGCCGTCGAGGATCCAGTACTCCGTGTCGTTGGTCACGTGCAGCTCGCGGATGCGGTCGGCGAGCGTCGGCGCCGCGCTCGCCGCCTTGCGGCCAAACGCCGCCAGTGCCTTGCCGAGGTGGACGACGCTCGGGCCGTCGGGCGCTTCGTAGAGGCAGGCGTCGAGCAGCGGCACCATGCGCGCTTCGATGAGCCCGGCGCGCGCCTGATCGCGCAGCGCCAGCGCGGCCACCTGCGCGCGATCGCGGTCTTGCTGGAGGAGCGACAAGTAGAGCCGGAACACCTCTTCTGGGGGCTCCCTGATCAGCTCTTGGATCAGCTCGTCGAGGGGTTCGGTCATGCGCGCGCGCTCGTGCTACCGTGGAGCATCCTCAAGGCGGCGGTCCATGCAGATCAACAAGAAAAATCGGCGGTCAGGTACAGCGACCGAGCGAGCCAGCAAGCGCCAGGACGGCGAAGCGACCCGCACCGCCAAGACGGCGACCAAGTCCAACGCCCGCGCCGCCGACAAGGTCTCTCGCCCAAGCCGCCATGACCAGGTCGAGCGCCGCCTGCGCGAAGAGCTCGAGGGGACCGGCGCCCAAGGCCGGGTGCGCGACCTGGTCGGACGCCTGCTCGGCACCGAGCGCACGCCGGCGCTCGAGCAGCTCATCGCCCGGGTGCAGGCGGCGGCCAAGAGCGAGACCGCGAGCCCCTACGGCGCCTGAACCCTACGTCTGACCGTGCGGGCGAATCGGATCCGGCGGCTGCGCCGGGGATCCACGCAACCGCTGCCGGATCGTTCCGAGAATGTAGGTGCAGAGTCCACCAGCGCACACATTGTGCGCGCACCCAACCCGAGCGCCGATGCGCTCTTTCGGAGAGTACATGTCGCTGACCATCGACCGAGGCATCTTCCCCAAGCTCATGAAGGACTTCAAGGCCGCGGCCGCGACCGGCGGGCGCATCAGCGCCGCCGAGGTCAAGAAGACCGTGACCAAGGGGATGAACCAGATCAAGGCCGAGTACAACGGCGCCGACTCCGAGAAGGGTCTGGCGGCGGCTCGCAACGCGCTCGCCAAGACCGTGCGCGCGGCCGACCGGAACTGGCCGCTGACCGGCGCCGCCTACCGTGAGGCGCGCGAGCTGCTCGGCGCCAACATGGACGGCAAGGCCGGCAAGCTGGCCGACCTCGAGAAGAAGATTCGCAACGCGGTGCGCAGCGTCTCGTTCAGCCCCTACGGTGGTTGATCGGTCCTCGCGCTTCCTGCAAGCGGCTTTGACCCTCGCCGCCGAGTCGGACCACCGACTCGCGCGCGCGAGGGTCTCGCCGCTCCCGCGAACCGAAGGCGGCGGCAGCGTGGTCGCGCGCGTGCGCGCCGCCGGCGGCACCTTCTTCGCCAAGCTGCGCACCGATCCGACCGACGCCGCCGTGTGCGAGCGCTGGGCGCTCGAGCTGTTGGCGCGCGCACGCGACGTCGAGGCGCCCGGCCTGGTGTGGGCCTCGAGCGTGCGCGGCGTGGTCGCCACCGTCGCCGCCGGCGCCGATGCCAGCGCCGCACGCGCGCCGCGCCGCATCGACGTGCCCGGCGGCGCCGTGCTGGTCATGACCGCCGTGCCGGGCGTCGAGCGCGCCGTGCTCGACGAGGACGCACTCGCCGCCGCTGCCCGCGCGCTCGCGGCCCTGCATCGCGTGCGCGTCAAGGACGGGCCGCCCCTCATGGGCGGCGTGGCGGCGCCCTCGATGGTGCGCTTCACCGAGCGCTGCCTCGAGCTGCTCGCCGCCGAGCAGGTGCTGTCGGCACGGGACCACAGCGCGCTGCGCGCGCTCGTCAAAGCCGCCGGGCGCGCGGTCGCCGATCACTGGTGGGATCTCGACGACGACACGCCGCGTGCGCTTTGTCACGGCGACGTTCGCGCGCGCAACCTGCTGTTCTCGGGGCGCGGCTCGGGCACACGCGCGGCGCTCATCGACTTCGAGCTGGCCGGTATCGCCGATCCGCTCATCGACCTGGTGCGCTTCACCAGCTTCGCCGCCCTGTCGCGCCACCAGGAGCTGTGCCTGCTCGACGCCTATTGCGAGGCGACGCGCGCCGACCGGCTCGACCGCTACTTCCTCTATCGGCCGATCGCCGCCGCGTTCTCGGCGCTGTCGGCGGCGTCGCACTACGCGGCTGCGGCGGCAGGACGTCGACGCGCGGCGCCGGGGTGGCTCGCCACACGCCGGCCGCAGGTGGAGGCGCAGCTCTCGGCGCTGCTCGAGCGCCCCGTCAAGCTCGAGCGGTCAAGGCGGCGCGCCTTTTCGGGTGTCATCGCCATCGACGGCGCCGCCGGCTCGGGTAAGAGCCCGCTTGCGCGCGCGCTCGCGCGTCGGCTTCGGGTGCCCCATGTCGGCACCGGCCTCGCCTACCGTGCGGCGACGCTGCTCGCGCTCGAGCATGGCCTCGACCCCGAGCGGCCCGCCGACCTGGCGCGCCTGCTGCGGCTGCTCGCGCGCACGCCGATGGTGCTGACCGACGACGGCGGCATCGCGGTGGACGGCGTGCCCTTGTTCGCCTCGCTCGACACGCTGCCGGTGGAGGAGCGCGTCGCTGCCTGGGCGCGCCTGCCCGACGTGCGTCGCGCGCTGCGCCCGGTGCTCGACGCGGCAGTGCAGGTGCGCGCGGCCGTGGTCGAGGGGAGGGACGTCAAGACCGTGTTGCGGCCGGACGCGGTCGCCTCCTTCTACGTCGACGTCGACGAGCGGGTGCGCGCCTCGCTGGTGCGCGGCCGCGCCGGCGCCGACAGCAAGAGGCTGGTGGCGGCCATGCGCGCGCGCGACCGGATCGATCGCACGCGCGCCGCGGCGCCCGCGCTGGTGCCGAAGGGCGCCGTGCGCGTCCGCGTCGCGGGCGACGTCGAGGCGCTCGCCGACCGCCTGGCGCGCCGCCTGCGCGGCTCGGGGGGGCGCGGATGAGGGGCACCATCCCGCGCATCCCGCACCTGCCCGGCAGCGTCGTGGGCGACGACGACCTGGTGCTCACGCCCGACGAGGCGGCGCCGTTCTTTTCGCGCCGCGTGGTGGTGAGCGAGAAGACCGACGGCGTGTCGCTGACGGTGCGCTTGTCGGCTGACGGCGAGGTGCGCGCCGGCCTCAAGGCCGACTGGCTGCCGGCGCTCGGCGGGCGCGTGTTGCGCGCCGCCGACCTGTGGGTGCGCCAGCGCGAGCGCGAGCTGATGCCGCTCGTCAAGGACGGCAGCCACGTGTACGGCGAGTGGCTGTGGCATCGCCTCGAGGTCGCCTACCAGACGCTGCCCTCGGCGGCGCTGCTCTACAGCATGCGCGACCCGCGCGGACGGCTGGTGGCGCGCGCCGAGTCGCTGCGCCGGCTGCGCGAGGCCGGCCTGCCGGTGGTGGAGCCGATCTTCTCGGGCGTCATCGGCAGACGCCCGCTCGAGTCCTTGTGCGGCGCCTCGGCGTGGGGCGAGGCGAACAGCGAGGGCATCATCATCGAGCTGGCCGACCGAGGCGGCGTGCGCTGGGCCAAGTGGGTGCGCGCCGGCTATCGCCAGCCGACGCCCAAGAGCATGAGCGGCAACAAGAACGTCGTACTGCTCCAACCGTGACGACGACGATCAGGGTGGCGAGCACGCGCCGTTGTAGACCGCCTCCACCAGCGAGCCGACCGGCGCCCTGACGCCGAGCGCGAACATCTTGTTGGGCGCGTCCACCTGCACGCCCACCGCGGGAGCGCCGTCGACGGAGACGTTGACCACGCCGCCGCTCGGCACGTCGCCAAGGCGGAAGATCTGCGGCAGGTCCGCCAGGCCGTCGGCGAGCGAGCCGAGCTGCGCGCCCCAACTGGTCGTAATGTCGAGGCTCATGCCGCCGAGGGCGGCGACCGCCTCGATGTAGCCGGTGCCATAGACGCCGTCGATCACGGCCGACAGGTCGACCAGGCCCTCGGCCAGGCCGCCGCCTTTGATGCCGCGCAGGAAGTCCACGTAGTACTGCACCGTGTCCGGGCTGCTGTCTGGCTCGTCCGAGACGATCACCACCGCCAGCGCCGCCTCCGGCCGATAGAAGACGTCGTTGAAGCCGGGCACGTTGGGCGGGCTGAGCGCCAGCTCCATAGCGAGCAGACCCTTCTCGTCGCCGCTGCCCCCGGTGCCGACGCGCGCGTTGTCGGCGAACTCGGTGGCCATGTTCGGTGTGTCGCTCGTGACCACGAACGGGTCGCCGATGAGCCGGCCCTCCTCACCGCCCGCGTCGGTGTCGGTGGTGGTGACGCCGAGGTGCAGATCGACGCTGCCGTCGTTGAACTGCGGCTGGGCCAGGAACAGCGGGAAGTTGGTGGCCAGCTCCTCCTGGTCGTCCGACATCGAGCCCGAGTTGTCGACGATGAACAGCACGTCGAGCATGGCCGCGCTCGGCGCCAGGTAGCGCTGCGTGATTGCTGTCCCCGGCGCCGACACCTCCATCGCGAGCGGCACGCGCACCACGTTGGCGGAGCCACGCACCACCAGCCAGGCCTGGTAGCTGCCCTCGGGCGCAACGACGCGCCCCACCGTGATCACGTCCTTGCGGCCCGCGACCAGCCCGGCAGGCAGCGGGCTTGGCCCGTCGAGCACCACGAAGGGCGAGCCGGGCGGCTCGATCGTGATCGATCGGATGATGACGTCCACCGTATCGGTGTTCTCGAGCACCACGGCTTGCTCGCCGAACACGCAGCCGTCGGGCAGGATGCCGAGGTCGACGCCGTCAATCTCGCTGAACAGCGTGGGCACCACGCCGGCCGCGAACGCGGTCAGCCGCATCGCCGCCACGTTCTGAAAGGTGACGTCGACGCTGCCGGCCACCGAGATCTCGCTCGCCAGCGCGGCGGAGAACGCCAGCGCGCCGGTCGCGCCGGGCGCGATGGTCGCCAGGCCGCCGGCGTTGAAGGTGATCTCGGAGGAGAAGGGCAGGTCGGGCGCTTGCACCGCCGACACCAGCACGCACGGCGTGGTGCCGCCGTTGGTGATCCAGATGCTCGCCGACTCGGTGGTGCCGAGCGCCACGTTCGAGATGTCGACGAAGGGCTCGACCACGGTCGGCACGCAGCCGCTGGCGCCGCCGGCGAACGACACCGGTACCGCGCGGTCACCCGCGCCCTGCAACGTGAAGCGCACGACGTCGGCGCGGCCGACCAGGTCGTTCGGACCGGCGCTCGCGCGCACCCGCACCGTCAGCGTGTCACCCACGGCGACCGATGCGGGCAGCGTGGGCAGCGCGCCCACGATGGAGAACGGCGCGCCGGTGTCGAGCGCGATGGCGTCGATGACCGCCGTGGCCGTGCCCGACGAGCGCACCGTCAGGTCCAGCTCCGCCGCTTCGCCCTCGTCGAGCACGCCGAAGTCGAGCGCGGTGGGCGAGGAAACCAGGCCGGGGCCGGGGGTGGAGCCGGTCACGGCCAGGGTAGCGCTCGGCGTCGCCGGGTCGTTGCTCGTCACGGTCAGCTGGCCGTCGAGCGCGGCCAGACCTTGCGTGGGCGCGTAGCGCAGCGTCACCGTGACGGACTCCCCGGCTGCGACCGTGGCGGGCAGCGTGGGCGCGGCGGTGATGGTGGTGAAGCCCGAGGCGTCGGCGAGCTCCAAGGCGCTCACCACCAGCTCTGCGCCGCCGCTGTTTTGCACCGTCACCGTGGCGTTGGCGGTGCTGTCTGCGGCGACCGCGCCGAAGTCGACGGAGGCGGGTGAGAGGGCCACCACCGGCACCGCCCCCTCGCCGATCAGCGCAGCGCCAGGATCGCAGTCCGTGTCAGCGCAGAGATCGGCGACCAGGCGCCCGTTCATGGCGCCCACGCCGCTCGGTGCGAAGGTGACCTGCACGTCGGTGGAGGCGCCGACGCCGATGGGCACCGTGCGCGCGCCGCCCGCGAGCACGAAGCCGGCGCCCTCGACAGCCAGCGGCACATCGAGCACGTCGCTGCCGACGTTCTCGATCGAGATGGAGCCGCTCACCGTGTCCCCCGGCTGCACGCCGCCGAAGTCGAGGGTGGCGGGCGTGAAGCGCACGCCGCGCACGGTGGCCGTGATGGGCACGATGACGGCGGGGTCGCTCGGGATGGTCAGCTCCACCCGATGGGGGCGCGCCTCGGTGGGCGTGAAGGTGACCCCGATCGCGCACAGGCCGCCGGCAGCGAGCGGCAGCGCACACGGCTCCGTGATGGCGAAGGCGGCCAGGTCCGCCCCGGCCAGGCCCGGCGCCTCGCCCGGATCCCAGGCGGCGTCGCCGTTGTTGACGATGGAGACGGTACCGGTGGCGCCCACGCCGAGCAGCACGGCGCCGAGGTCGAGCGCGACGGGCAGAATGCGAAGGTCGGGCGCCGGCTCGTCGACGGGCGGTCCCGGGCACGCCATCAGCGCGGCGGCGACGGTGGAGAGCAGCAACGTGCGCGGGAGGTGGCGGAGCAGGTGCATGGCGGCAGTGTACCCCCGGTGGCGGCCCGCCCGCCGCCGTGGCCACCGGTCCGGACGGACAGCACTGGGAGCGCTCGCCAGAAGAAACGCGCGGACCTCATAGACGAACACCCGGCTTTTCGTGCAGGCTCTGCCCTCCCGCGGCCAGCGCGCCGCAGTTTTCGAGTCCGAAGGTTCGATTCTCACTGGAGGCAGCCACATGGCAGCAAAGAAGAAGAAGAAGGCAGCGAAGAAGGCGGCGAAGAAGAAGGCCGCGAAGAAGCCCGCGAAGAAGGCGGCCAAGAAGGTCAAGAGCAAGCGCAAGCCGAACGCTGCGTTCATGAAGGCGGTGACGCCGAGCGCCGAGCTCGCCGAGGTCGTCGGTGCCAGCGCGATGCCGCGCACCGAGATCACCAAGCGCCTGTGGGCCTACATCCGCAAGAACGGTCTGCAGGACTCGCAGAACCGCCGCAACATCAACGCGGACGACAAGCTCAAGGCCGTGTTCAAGAAGGGCACCGTCAACATGTTCGAGATGACCAAGCTGGTGGCCAAGCACCTGTCCTGATCTCGAACGGGCGGCGCTCGTCGCCGCGCCCTTTGCGTACGAGGCCCGCCAATCGGCGGGCCTCGTCGTTCTCGGTGATCGGACGGTCGGCCTGCGGACGATCGCCCAACGGGCGGCGGCCAGCGGACCATCGGGCACGGGCACGGGCACCATCAGTCCGCAGAACATCGACAACCTGCTAGAAGCCGCGCATGCCCACCGTCAAATTCCGCGGTTCCGATCTCAAGCTCGCCGGCTCCCTCCCGATCGTCGGCGCCAACGCCCCCGCGCTCGAATTGGTCGCCCCCGACCTGAGCGCCGTGACCCTCGAGGACTTCCACGATCGCCGCGTGGTCATCGCCACCGTCCACTCCGTCGACGCGCCCGAGGGTGCGCAGGCGGTGCGCAACCTGCACCGCGCGCTCGACGCCAAGGAGGACGTGGCGCTGGTGGTGGTGAGCGCGGACTCGCCCTACGCGCTCAAGCGCTTCCAGGCCTTCGAGTCGCTCGACGGCCCCGCGTTGCTCTCCTGCTTGGGCTGGGACTTCGGCACGCGCTGGGGGGTACAGATCGCGGACGCACCGCTGCGCGGCCACCTGGCCCGCGCCTGGTTCGTGGTCGACTCGGAGGGGGCGATCCGCCTCGCCAGCGTGCTGCCCGACCTGCTGCAAGAAGAGCCCCTCGATCCGCTGTTGGCGGCCCTGGCGTAGGGGCGCGCCGGCGGCGGCTTGCAGGCCTGCCGCCCTGTGGCCGCGGTCGCGCCAAACGGACCGGGGCGCCGCTAGTATGCGGTATGCCTGTCGTCGGAAACCGCACCCGCACCCGCACCACCTCCACGACCTCCACCAGCCGGACCACCGGGACCGGCGGCGGCGCAACGCGCACCACCAGGTCGACCATCACGCCCGGCCACGTGCCGTCGTCGCGGGGGCGCGTCGCGCCGCCGTTGCACCACGTCTCCGGCATGGGCGGCAAGTCGTTCTCGGCGTCCAACACCATCCCCTCGGCGGGCACCACCAACCAGGGCGTCAACAGCGTCGGCACGCGCTCCTCGGGGGGCGGCTACACGCGCGGCAAGATCGACGTCGACTCGGCGCCGTATGACGCCAACAGCTTCCTGCTGACGGTCAAGACGCACCACGCGGCCAGCTACTCCGGCCCGCGCAAGAAGGACGACGACAAGATGACGCTCGTCCTGCAGTGCCGCGTGCAGGACGGCAACAACGAGGGCATCCTCAACCTGTCCTTCCTGAAGGACAAGGCGCCCTGCAACAACAAGAGCGCGTACGAAGGTGAGCACACCTTCCGCATCTCCTACGACGACATCAACAAGCTGTTGCAGACCTACAAGCCGGGCCTGAAGCTGGTGCCGGGCGCCAACCTGGCGGTGGCGGCGCTGTGGGACACCGGCCACTGCTGGGGCGGCTACAACCGCGGCGGCGTCTTCGAGGTGCCAAGCCCGCCGGCGACCACGTCGCCCATCGGCACGCGTACGCAGACCGTCACCACCACGCGCAAGAAGAGCGGCGCCGCCAACCTGCCGCTCGACGTCGAGCACAAGATGCCGGCCAGCGTGAAGAACGCGGCGCCCGCGGGCATCTTCGGCTCCGAGGTCAAGGTCTCCTCGCGCCTCGAGACCGAGCTGAAGGGTGAGCTGCAGTCGGCCCAGGAGCTCGAGTTCGCCATCGCCAAGCTCTACCAGCTCGCCAACGACCCGACGGCGGCGGACAAGGCGCTCGGCAAGGGCTGGAGCATCTCGCCGGTGACGCACTGGTGGCAGCAGACCCCGGCCGGCAACGTCAAGACCTCGGCGCGCATGAAGAAGTACCTCGACCCCGACACGCTGGTGAAGGCGGGGCTGGCCAAGAACAAGACCGAGGCCACCCACCTGGCGACGCTATTGAAGGGCGTGCAGATGGGCGCACCGCTGCCGCTCGAGGACAAGTACTCGGGCACCTCCGACGAGCTGAAGGCCTCGATCATCCAGCGCATCCGCTCGAACAAGATCGCCGAGGGCGTGTTCAACCTGAAACCCGGCCCGGGCGTGCTGCTCGGCGATATCTCCTCGACGTCGAAGAAGAAGCCGAGCGGCCTGATCCGAAAGCGCATCGAGTACGGCTACACGCTCAAGTCGAAGAACGTCTCCCGCGCCAAGCTCGAGGATTGGCTGCGCACGGAGATGTCGCCCTACAACCCGGCGGGCGAGGCGCTGCGCGCGCTGATGCCCAACGGACCACAGGGCAAGCACGTCGCCTTCACCATGGATCAGGAGCGCCACCGCTTCACGCTCAAGCACCAGGGCGGCCTCGAGATCGACGTGTCGGTCGACTTCGTCCAAGTCAAACACCCGGTCACCGGCAAGCTCGAGACCAAGTACATGGTGGAGATGGAGATCGACCACCAGTACATCAACGCGCCCGGCTCGTCGTCGCGCTCGTCGTCGGGCGGCTCACGCCCCACCAGCCTGCAGTCCTTCTCCTCCGAGTCGGAGCAGAAGCGCTGGGCCGGCAACCTGAGCGGCGCCGCGCAGTTGAACGGCCTGCCGCGCTTCCACGAGCTGCCCGACCTGCAGGACAAGGCCATCTGGCAGACGCCCGAGCAGAAGGAGACGGAGAAGGCGATCGACAAGCTCTTCCCCATCCTCTTCCCGGGCGGCGCCACGCCCTCCAAGCAGAAGGGCGTCGCTATGGCGACGACGCTCGGGTTGATCTGAGGCAGCGGCCTTCTCAGGGCGCGCAGGCGCGGACCGCGCTCGACCGCACCGTGTCGACGACGGTGCCGTCGGGCCGCACCGCCTGCACATAGACAACGTCGCCGCCCCGCTCGGTGGCGACGCGCACCGAGCCGCCCTCGGCGTCGATCACGCCCGTGCCGCCGGTGCCGCCCGGCGCCACCGTGGTGACGAACAGGCCGCCGTCGGCGAGCCGCCCGTCCTGCACCGCCTGCACCACGCTGGCGTGCGGTGAGTTGACGTGGGCGGTGCTGATGCCGGCGATGGCGCTGCGCGGCCGGCCGTCGCCGGGCAGGAGCGCGTCCAGCCACGCCGTCGACGAGGAGGTGTCGCGCGCGTGGTGCGACAGGTGGAGCACGTCGGCGCCGAGCGCGAGCACGTCGTCGCCGAGGCGCGACGCGATGAAGGCCTCGACCGGATCGGTGTCGGAGCCGCCGCCGGTCAGATCGCCGGCGAACAGCAGGCGGAAGGCGCCGTGGCGCACCACGCCGACGACGCTCCTGGCGTTCTCGCCGTTGTTGTCGTCGGTCAAGAGCGCGCCCACCATGGCCTGGTAGGAGGCGCCGCCGGCGAAGCCGTCGACGGCGAGCACTTCGAGCGCGTCGCTACCGCTGCCCGCGACCACGGTAGGGAGCGCGCACGCGAGCGGCGCGTCGCCGAAGGAGGCCGGGTCGCAGCCGGCGACGGCGCGCGAGCACAGGGCGCCGTCGCGTGCCGTGCCCTCGACGGCGGCGCACAGCTCCGCGACCACCGTGCCGTTGGCGGCCGGCGTGACGTCGACGAAGCCGCGGTGCACCACGCGGCCGACCTCGAGCTGGCCGAGCAACTGCGTGAGCGCGCCCTCGTGATCGGCGTGGTGGTGGGTGAGCACGATCAGGTCGACGCGCGCGTCGCTGAAGTGCTCGGCGAGCGCGTCGAGCACGTCGTCGTCGTGGGAGTCGTTGCCGACGTCGACGAGCGCGCGTGTGCCGTCGGGCAGCACCACGAGCGCGGCCTCGCCGATCGAGAGGCCGCCCAGACCGATCTGCTGCCAGAAGACCTCGCCGACCGTCGGTGTCAGCGGCGGGTGGGCGAGGTGCTCGGCGCTGCACGCGGGCAGCTCTCCTTCGCCCTCGCCCTCACCTTCACCCTCGCCCTCACCTTCACCCTCGCCCTCGCCTTCACCCTCGCCCTCGCCTTCACCCTCGCCCTCGCCTTCACCCTCGCCGACGCCCGCGTCGCCGTCGACGGCGGGCCGCGGGCACGCCCAGAGCGCGGCCAGCGCAAGACAGCAGGGGATCGCGCGGCGCTGCACCCGGTCACGCTAGCGCGTGGTCGACGTCGCGGCCACGCGATCTGGCGCGAGCCCGCACCCCCTGCTAGAGACCCGGCATGGCGACGCGACGCGACGACTCCCAGCTCAACTGCTCGTTTTGCGGCAAGTCACAACGCGACGTGAAGAAGCTGGTGGCCGGGCCCTCCGTGTACATCTGCGAGGAGTGCATCGGCCTGTGCAACGACATCATCGCCGAGGAGGTGGAGGCCGAGGCGGAGACCTCGTCGTCGCCCACCATCCTGCGGCCGAGCGAGATCAAGAACGTGCTCGACGAGTACGTCATCGGCCAGGAGCGGGCCAAGAAGATCCTGTCGGTGGCGGTGCACAATCACTACAAGCGCATCTACAGCCAGGTCGAGACCGACGACGTCGAGCTGCAGAAGAGCAACATCCTGCTCATCGGGCCCACTGGCTCGGGCAAGACGCTGCTGGCGCAGACGCTCGCCAAGATCCTCAAGGTGCCCTTCACCATCGCGGACGCCACCACGCTGACCGAGGCGGGCTACGTCGGTGAGGACGTCGAGAACATCATCGTCAACCTGCTCAACTCCGCCGATCACGACATCGAGCGCGCGCAGCGCGGCATCGTCTACATCGACGAGATCGACAAGATCGCGCGCAAGGGCGAGAACCCGAGCATCACGCGCGACGTCAGCGGCGAGGGCGTGCAGCAGGCGCTCTTGAAGATCATCGAGGGCACCATGTGCAACGTGCCGCCCAAGGGCGGCAGGAAGCACCCGCAGCAGGAGTTCCTGCAGGTCGACACCTCGCAGATCCTGTTCATCTGCGGCGGCGCCTTCGCCGGCCTCGAGAAGGTCATCGAGCAGCGCATCGGCCAGAAGGCGATCGGCTTCGGCGCCGACCTGCAGGGGCAGGGCAAGGGCAAGAAGAAGACCGGCGAGCTCTTGCAGCTCGCGCAGCCCGAGGACCTGCTCAAGTTCGGCATGATCCCCGAGCTGATCGGCCGCTTGCCGGTGGTGGCCGCGCTCGAGGACCTCGACGAGAAGATGCTGATCAACATCCTCACGCAGCCGAAGAACGCGCTGACGCGTCAGTACAAGCGGCTGCTCGAGATGGACGGCGTGCAGCTCCGCTTCACCGACGACGCGCTCAAGACGGTGGCGGGCGAAGCCATCAAGCGCAACACCGGCGCGCGCGGCCTGCGCTCGATCCTCGAGTCGGCCATGCTCGACGTCATGTTCGACGTGCCGAGCCACAAGGGCGTGCGCGAGGTGGTGGTCAACGACCGCGCCATCCTGAAGAAGGAGCCGCCGCTCATCGTCGTCGGTGGCGAGGATCTGGCCGCCGCCGAGCCGAGCGGGCGCACGCCACGACCGGTGTAAAAGCCTCCGGACTGTGACACGCTCGCCGCCGTGCGCCCGGCACTCGTCGAGCACCTGCGCTGCCCGGTCTGCCGGGGCGAGCTCATCCTGCGCGAGAGCAGTCGCCAGGGCCCCCATGTCATGGAGGGCTCGCTGTTCTGTGCCGGTTGCCTCGTCGGCTACCCGATCGCCGACGGCGTGCCGAACTTCGTCGGCGCCGGTGCCGAGTCGTCGGTAGAGCAGACCACCGCCGGCTTCGCGACCAACTGGAAGCGGTACAGCGACGCCATCCTGGCGCAGCCCGCGCTCAACGACGATCTGCTCCGCGATTGGATTGCGCCGCTGTCACCCGAGCTGTTCCAAGGTCGCGTGGTGCTCGACGCCGGCTGCGGCATGGGACGGTGGCTGGCGGCCTCCGCGCCCCACGCGCCGCGCGCGCTGATCGGCTTCGACTACTCCGACGTGGCCCGCGCCGCCTTCGCCAACACCCGGCACCTCAAGAACGTCCACGTGGTGCGGGCCGACATCTTCCGGCTGCCCTTTCCCTCGAAGTTCGCCAGCGTCTGCTACAGCATCGGCGTGGTCCACCACACGCCGGACCCGGAGGGAGCGTTCGCCTCGTTGCTGGACGCGGTCGCCGACGACGGCGCGCTCTCGACCTGGGTCTACGGCAAGGAGAACAACCAGTGGATCGAGCGCGTCGTTTCACCGATCCGCTCCCAGGTGACCTCGCGCCTGCCCGATCCGCTGCTGTACGGCCTGAGCCGCGCCGCCGCCGCCGCGCTCTCGCTCGGCGCCGGGCTGTACGCGCGCACGTTTCCGACCAGGACCGCGTTCGGCTACGACGCCTACCTGCGTCATCTGCGCGGCTACCCCCGGCGCTACCTCGAGCACATCGTCTACGACCACCTGGTGCCACAGCTCGTCGAGTACCTGCCGAAGGAGGAGCTGCAGCGCTGGGCGACGAGCCGCCGGCTGCCATTCGTGCTCACCTCGCGCAACGACAACTCCTGGCGGCTGCTGGTAGCGCGATCCGAAGAAGCGCTGCGCCGCTGGAGCGTGCCGGCCTGAGCTACTGGACTACCGGCGGTGAGAAGGGCCGCTCGCAGCGCGCCACCGCAGGTTGCAGGTCGCGGTCGACGACGAGGTGCCAGCGACCACCGGCATCGGCGCCGGCACAGGGCGCGCCCTCCACCTCGATCCAGACGGCGCCGCACGGCGCCTTGGTGAAGCGCGCGACCCCGCCCGCTCCGTCGGCCACTGCCACGTCGAGCGCGCTGTCGCCGGGCGTGAAGCCCACGCCGACCGTGAGCGGCTCGGCCGGCCCGCCCACCTCGACGTCGAGCGCGCAGCCGACGCTGTTGGTTGAGTACACGACACGGTCGAACGCCAGCTCGCGCGCAAAGACCACGTCCTGCCCACCGGCCCACAGCGCGGCGCCATCGTCGGGGCGGCCGTAGACGACCAGGCCGTCGACGGTCAGGCCCCACGCGGCGAGCGCGCGCACCACCTCGAAGTGGCGCGGCCCATCGAGGTCCGCCGCCCACGCCTTGGCCCAGACGACGGGGAGCGGTGCCGACGCCAGGCTCGTCGACGGCGAGCGCACCAGGATCTGGTGGACGGTGGGTTCCTCGTCCTGCATGTAGGCCGGGCGGCCGCCGAGGTCGACGGCGGCGAGCTGCGCTACGTGCAGCCAAGGGGTGATGCGCGTCGGCGGCACCGGCTCGTCGACGACCGTTACCAGCGCGGCCCAGGAGCGCGGCTGCGGCGGCGCCTGACGCAACCCCGCGACCACCGGGTCGAAGATGCGGCGCCAACGATCGACCTCGAGGCGCGACGTGAGCGCGCCGTGCAGCCCGAGCGCGAACAAGGCCGCCGCCACGAGCGCGCGCTCGCGCGCGGCCAAGCGCTCGACGGGAAGGAGCGCGAGCAGGAAGGCGAAGGCGAGCGGCAACAGCCGCGGGCGAAAGAGCTGCCAGCCGCCGAGGTCCTCGGGGACCAGCGCGGCGACGATCAGCAACACCACGGCGGACCAGCCAAGCACCATCTCGGCGCGCGGCCGCACGCCGCGTTCACGCACCAGCAGCACCAACGAGAGGACGGCGAGCGCCAGCACCGTGGCGCCGCGCCAAGGCGTGCCCGGCAAGAAGTCACGCGCCCACGACAGCACGCCGTCGAGCGTGGGCCAGGAGGCGTGGTACGACCGCCCGGCGCCGCCGAAGCCGCCGAGCGTCATCAGCGCGACCGCCAGGGCAGGCAGGCCCGAGGCACCCGCGCCCACGACGTTGCGTACCGGCCGTGGGCCGACGGCGCGCAGCGACACCACGACGAGGCCGGCGAGCGCTGCCGGGTGCACGTGCATGCGCGCGAGCAGGTAGAGCGCGAGCGCCAGCGCCACGTCGCGCAGCACGCCGGCGCGGCTGGCGCCGGCCTCGAGCGCGATCACGACGATCGCGCCCGAGCTGGCGAGGAAGAACGGCAACACGCCGAGCTCGAAGGAGAGCTGAAAGGCGGTGGCGAAGCCGGCGAGCGCCACCGGCCAGCGCCGCGGGCAGAGCCGCAGCACCAGCACGAAGGTCGCGAGCAGCCACGCCAACAGCGCGACGTCGAGCACGACGGTGTGGGCCAGCTCGCGGCCCGCTCCGAGCGCGCGCGCGAGCAGGTGCAGCTCGAGTGAGCCACGCGAGGTGATCGGGCGGTGAAGCGTGTACAGCTCGGTCCAGCCGAGGCCGGGTTCGTGATAGCGCGCATGAACCTCGGCGGCGAACAACGACTGGGGGCCGTCGTTGTGCAGCGCGGGCGAGCCGTCGCCGACCGTGACGACGATGGTGACGGCGCACACGACCAAGGACGCCGCGACGGCGAGGCGCTCACCGCGGCCGAGCTGCGTCGAGGGGGCGGTCACCGGGCTGCTCGACCGGCCCGGCCGCGCTCGATGTAGGCAGCGAGATCCACCGGCCTCCACGTTAGCAGCGTTCCCCGGGTCAAGGCGCCATCGTTCCGATGTCGCACCACGGGCCGTGCTTGCGCCCCGGGCGGACCGTCGCCATGATGGGCGACGAGGACGGCATGGCCGAAACCCTGATTCTCCCGCTCCTGCCGCTGCGCGACATCGTGGTCTTCCCGGAGTCGCTGCAAGCGCTCTTCGTCGGGCGGCCGCGCTCGGTGTCGGCGCTCGAGACCGCCATCCGCGCCACCGCGCCCGGCACCGAGCGACGCATCGTGCTCTCGGCCCAGCGCACCGCGCGCACCGAGGAGCCGGGCGCCGAGGACATCCACGCCGTCTGCGCCATCGGCGTCGTCAAGACGCTGTTGCCCCTGCAGAACTCGATGATGAAGGTGCTGGTGGCGGGCGAGGAGCGCGCGCGCATCAAGCGCTTCGCGCCCGCCGCCGAGCTGCCGGGCGGCTTCCCGCAGGGCGCCGGGGTCGAGCCCTTCGTGGTCGAGGTGGAGCGGGTCGCCCACCTCGAGGTGCTGCCCGAGCAGTCCCTGGTACCCGACCTGATCGGGCGCCTGCAGGGCAGCTTCGAGGAGTTCACGCGGCTGTCCAAGCGCCTGCAGCCCGAGGTGTCGAAGAACGTCGCCGAGATCACCCACCCGGGCCGGCGCTGCGACGTCATCGCCGGCTACGTGCCCATCCGCCCGCAGGACAAGCAGGCGCTGCTCGAGGAGATGAGCGTCGAAGCGCGCATCAAGCGCCTGGTCGAGCTGATCGACCAGGAGTGCGAAGTGGTGCGCATGCAGCGCAAAGTGCGCGGGCGCTTCACCAAGCGGCCCGAGCAAGGCCAACGCGAGCAGCAGCGCGCCGACGGCGCCGCGCCGCCGCCGCAGCAGGGCGGCCCCGAGGATCTGCAAGACGAGTTCAAGAACGAGCTCAACGACCTCGAGGAGCGGCTCAAGAAGAAGCCGCTCACCTCCGAGGCGCGCGAGCGCGTGCAGCGCGAGCTGAAGAAGCTGCGCATGATGTCGATGATGTCGGCGGAAGCGACCGTGGTGCGAAGCTACCTCGACTGGGTGGCGATGCTGCCGTGGCGCCACTACAGCGACGACCCGATCGACATCGGCACGGCAGAGAAGATCCTCGACGAAGACCACTACGGCCTCGAGAAGATCAAGGAGCGCATCCTCGAGCACCTGGCCGTGCAGAAGCTCGTCGACCGCATGAAGGGCCCCATCCTGTGCCTGGTGGGCCCGCCCGGCGTCGGCAAGACCTCGCTGGCCAAGAGCATCGCGCGCGCCACCGGCCGCGAGTTCGTGCGCCTGTCGCTCGGCGGCGTGCGCGACGAGGCCGAGATCCGCGGCCACCGCCGAACCTACATCGGCGCGTTGCCGGGCAAGATCATCGCGAGCTTCAAGCGGGCCGGCACCAGCAACCCGGTGCTGCTGCTCGACGAGATCGACAAGATGTCGACCGACTTCCGCGGCGATCCGGCTGCGGCGCTGCTCGAGGTGCTCGACCCCGAGCAGAACCACGCCTTCGTCGATCACTACCTCGACCTCGACTACGACCTGTCGAAGGTGTTGTTCATCTGCACCGCCAACTCGCTGCAGGGCATCTCGGGCCCGCTGCAAGATCGGCTCGAGATCATCCGGCTCTCCGGCTACACCGACCTCGAGAAGCTGGCCATCGCCAAGCAGTACCTGGTGCCCAAGCAGCTCGAGGGCAACGGCCTCGCGCTCTTCAAGAAGAACGAAAACCAAGTGTCGACGCGCGGCGAGCAGCTCTCCGGCGCCAAAGTGGCGTTCGACGACGCCGCCGTCAAGAAGATGATCAACTCCTACACGCGCGAGAGCGGCGTACGCGGGCTCGAGCGCGAGATCGGCACGTGCTGCCGCAAGGCCGCCATCGAGCTGCTCAAGCGCGTCGGCGAGTCCACCGGCGCGGCCGCTGCGGTCGCCGTGGTCGAGCCCGAGGCGCCCGCCGAGGTTACTGCTCCGGAGCCTGCGGCCGAGCGCACCGCCGGTGCACCGCCGCCGCTGCCGGGGCGCGCGCCGAGCGCGCATCCGGAGACCGACGACACCGACGAGGGCCCGCCGGTCACCGACGGCGAGCCGGTGGTGCAGGACGGCAAGAAGGCGGCGCTGCGCGCCCGCCTCGAGGGCGAGAGCCTGCGCGTCACGCCCGCCAAGGTGCGCGAGTACCTCGGCACCGAGAAGTTCCGTCGCCACGACAAGGACAGTCACGATCAGATCGGCGTCACCAACGGCCTGGCCTGGACGCCCGTGGGCGGCGAGATGCTGATGACCGAGGTCAGCGTGACGCCGGGTCGCGGCAAGCTGGTCACCACCGGCAAACTCGGCGACGTCATGCAGGAGAGCGCGCAGGCGGCCATGAGCTACGTGCGCTCGCGCGCGCGCCAGCTCGGGCTCAGCCCCGACTTCTACGAGCGCATCGACGTGCACATCCACGTGCCCGAAGGCGCCACCCCCAAGGATGGCCCCTCCGCCGGCGTCACCATCGCCACCTCGCTGGTGTCGGCGCTGACGCGCGTGGCGGTGCGCCACGACGTCGCCATGACGGGCGAGATCACGCTGCGCGGCCGCGTCATGGCCATCGGCGGGCTCAAGGAGAAGTCGCTGGCCGCGCACCGCGCCGGCTGCCGCACCGTGGTCTTCCCCAAGGACAACGAGGGCGACCTGGCCGACATCCCCGAGGCGGTCAGGAAGAAGCTGCGCTTCGTGGCGGTCGAGCACGTCGACGAGGTGCTCAAGCTCGCGCTCGCGGTCGACGACTCCGAGGCGCTGTTCAAGCGGCTGTCCGAGGCCACGCCGGCCGACGTGTTCGAGGAGTCGGCGCTCAAGCGCCGCCGGCCGACGCCGGACGAGGACGAGCAGCCCGCCAAGGTCCATTGAGCTGCATCGCGGCGGCGCTCGTCGTCGCGTGCGCGTTCGCCGCGGCGCCGCCCGCTTCGCCGCCCGTGGCGGCGACGCCGCCTTCGCCACCGCTCCCCCAGCCGCCCGCTCCACCCTACCCGGGCGGCGCCCTCGAGCTGCGCGCCGACGGCAAGCTGTTCTCGCTCGAGCGCCCCGCGGTGGCCGTCGTCGGCGACCCGCAGGCCGGCCCCGCCGTGGTCGAGCGCGTCGACCTGGTGTGGGGCTGCCGTGGCGACCGTCGACGCGCGCTGCTGCTCGAAGGCGAGCCGCGCCCCGGCGTGGCGCCGCCCGACGCCTGCGTGCTGCGCGTCGACGTGCGTCCGCCCTGCCCACCTGCCATCGACGACGCCGGTCTCGAGGACGACGACGCGCGCGCACTCGCCGCCGCCGCGGCCGAGCAGCAGCGCGCGGCGCTCGCGGTCCACCAGCAGCGCCTGGCGCGCCTCGGCGCCGGCTTCTCGCAGTGGGGGCCGGGGCTGCGCGTCGTCGTCAACGGCGGCGGTCCGCTGCGCGTCACCTCGAGCAACCTGGCGCTCGACTCGTGCGATTGCGACGGCTCGACGGCGCGCGCGCTCGGCGACGAGATCACCACCGTGGTGCTGCCGAAGCTCGCGGCGCCGACGGTGCTGTGGCTGCAGGTGCCGCGCTACCTCGGGGCGCTGCATCGGCTGGGCGCGGCCGCGCCGCGGGCGCCGGCGGTGCTGTCGTTCGTCGAGCCCTTCGAGGCCGAGGACGACGCGGACGAGGAGCTGCACGGCGGTGACGGCGCGCGCGCGCGGGCGTTCTCGGCGCCTGTGGGGTGCGACTGCGCTTCGTGCGACGAATGATGCCGGTTGCGGTCGTCGGTGGCGGCGGCGCGCGCGCTCAAGGGACCTTCAGCGTGCGCCGGTCACCAGCCCGTCGAACAGCATCCGCATGCGCGTGAGCTGCTCCTGCGCGGCGTCGAGCGCCGCAAGGTCGCGCGCTTGCGCGGCCCGGCGCGTCTGCGCCAGGAACGCCTGCGCCTTCTGCACCACCTCTTGGTCGCGCCCGGTGACGCTGAGCGCCACGATCGCGTTCGGCAGCAGGCGCTCGACGTCGGCCACCAGCGACGCGGTGGTCTTGATCAGCTCCTCCTCCCGCCCCTTGTCCGCCACCGCGAAGCGATTGCTCTCGCGGATGATGCGCTGCAGCTCGGCCTCGCTCAGCTTGTCGTTGGCGGTCACCTCGATGCTCTGCTCGGCGCCGGTTTCGAGGTTGCGACCCGAGACGCACACGATGCCCTCGGCCGAGATGTCGAAGGTGACCTCGATTTCGACCCCGCCGCGCTGCTTGGCCGGCAGGTTGGAGAGCGTGAACTCGCCGAGCAGCTCGTTGTTGGCGGCCACGTCGCTGGCGCCTTGCAGCACCACGATCTTCACCGAGGTCTGCTGGTCTTGCACCGTCGAGAACACGTGCGTGGCGCAGGTCGGCACCGTGCTGTTGGCCGGGATGAGCGCGCGGAAATAGCCGCCCGCAATCATGATGCCGAGGTTGTGCGGCGTGACGTCGAGCAGCAGCAAGTCGGGGTTGCCGCCGCCCGCCGTCTCCATCAACGCCGACGCTTGCACCGCGGCGCCGAGCGCGACCACCTCGTCCGGGTTGACGTTCCAGGCCGGCGTGATGCCGAAGAACTCGTTGACCGCGTGCTTGACCGCCGGCATGTGGGTCATGCCGCCGACCAACACGACTTCGCCGATCTGCCGTAGCGGGATCTTGGCGTCCTCGAGAAGCTTGGCGGTGATGTCGATGGAGCGCTTGATCAGATCGGCCACGAGCTGCTCGAGCCCGGCGCGCGTCAGCGTGCGCTCGAGGTGGACCGGCACGCGCCCCTCGGGGCGGGTCACGGTGTAGAGGAAGGGCAGGCCGATGGTGGTCGAGGCTGCCAGCGACAGCTCGATCTTGGCCTTCTCGGCGGCGTCGCGCATGCGTTGCAGCACCATGACGTCGCCGCGCGGATCGACGCCGTGCTCGCGCTTCAGCTCGGAGAGCAGCCAGTCGACGATGCGTTGATCGAAGTCGTCGCCGCCAAGGTAGGTGTCGCCAGAGGTGGCGACCACCTCGAAGGTGCCGCCGGAGATGTCGAGCACCGAGACGTCGAAGGTGCCGCCGCCGAGGTCGAAGACGGCGACGCGCGTCTTCTCCTTGTGCTTGTTGTGGCCGTAGGCCAGCGCCGCGGCGGTCGGCTCGCTGATGATGCGCAGCACGTCGAGACCGGCGATGCGGCCCGCGTCCTTGGTCGCCTGCCGCTGACCGTCGTTGAAGTAGGCCGGCACGGTGATGACCGCCTTGTCGACGGGCGCGCCGAAGTGCGCCTCGGCCGCCTCCTTCATCTCCTTGAGCACCAGCGCCGAGATCTCGGGGACGGTGTAGACCTTGTCGAACAAGCCGATGCGCGCGTCGCCGGTCTGACCGGGCACCACCTGGTAGGGCAGCCGCGTCATGGCGGCCTTGACGGCCTCGTGGTGGAACGGACGCCCGATGATGCGCTTGGCCGAGTGCACCGTGCCGGTCGCGTTGGTGACCATCTGCCGCTTGGCGAGCGCGCCGACGATGCGGCGCCCGCTCGCCGTGATCGCAACCATCGACGGCGTGGTCTGCTTGCCCTTGACGGGGATGACCCTCGGCTCGCCGCCTTCGACGGTCGCCACGCAGCTATTGGTGGTGCCGAGATCGATGCCGATGACCCGTTCGCTCATGGCAGCTCCTTACAGCGGTGGTCACTTGGGTTGATGCGTCGCCGGGCTTGGTCTTTCCGGCGATCCCGGCGTCGCGTCCTCGGCACGTGGCTACGGCCACGCGCCTGCGGGGCTCCTTGGGCTCGTCGGAAATCCCAGCGCCGGGCTCGATCAACCCAAACGACCGCCGCTGTACGCCGTGCCGTCATCGCGTGATGCCGGCGAGCGCCGCCTCGGCCTCGCCGCGCAGCGGGTCGCCCGGCTCGAGCCGCTTGACCGCCTCCTGCAGGTCGGCGCGGCCCTCCGCCGGGTCGCCGTTCTTCACCAGCGCCGTGCCCCGAATGGCGAAGGCGCGCGCGGCCAGCTCGCCGTCGGTCCCCAGGCGCAGCGCGTCGCTCGCGAACGCCGTGGCCACAGCGAAGTCACCGCGCGTGGCGGCGGCGCGCGCCTGGTCGAGCAACGCCGCCTGCTTCTCGGCGGGCGTGGGCAGCGACGGCGTTTCGCCGCTGCCGCCGCGCAGCGCCACCACCAGCACGACGACGATGACGAGGGCGGCGCCCGCCGCGGCGCCGAAGATGACGCGCCGATCGAGCCCGGCGCGCGGCTTGCTGCCCTCGGGCGCGCGCACGGCGCTCACCTGGCGCGGTCGCGGCGGCGGCGCCTGCACCGCCGGATCGACGACCAGGGAGGCGGGTTCGATGGCGGCGACCTCGGCACGGCGCGGCACCACGGCGACGTCGGGCACCGCGCCGCCGGCGTCGAGCTCGATCTCCAGCTCGCCTCCCGACCTGAGGCGCGCTCGTGGCTGCGCGCTCGGCATCGGCGTGGGCTGCGCCGGCGTGGGCGGGGCCGGCCGCTCGCGGTCCGCGATGCTGTCGAAGCTGATCAGGCCGCGCAGCTTCTGCGAGCTCGACGCCGTCACCGCCGGTGCCGGCGCCGGCGCCAGCGGCGCCACCGGCGCGCGCGCCGCACCCGTCGTGCCCGTCGTGCCCGTCGTGCCCGCCGCGCCCGCCGCGGCCGCCGCCGCCGCACCGGCCGCGTCCGCCGCGCCCGCGCCCAGGTCGAGGTGATCGCGCTCCTCGACCTCGGCGACCAGCGTGTCGCATGCCTTCTTGAGCGCGCGAAACACGCGCACCACGCGCGGCTTGAACGAGCCGAGCTGCTTCCTGAAGTGCGCGTCCGGGTGGAAGGCGCGCGACAGCTCGTAGTAGCGCTCCTTGACCTCGTCGTCGGTGGCGTCCGGCGCCACGCCGAGCAGCTCGGCCGGCGAGGACCTATCGATCTTGCCGTCGAGGTCGAGGATGCGGCGCTTGTCCTCGTCGCTCAGGTCGACGCGCTCCGCCATGGCGGCGGCGACGACGGCAGGCGAGAGCCCGCTCGACGCTGCGCGAGGGCCCTCGACGAACGCCGCCATCTGGTTGCTCGCGACATCGGCGCGGTGCAGGGGCGCGGCCGCCGCCACCGCCGCCTTGGGCGCCTCGACGGTCGGGCTGGGCGCGGCGCCGGCCATGAGGTGCTGCGCGGCCAGCAAGCGGACGGTCGGCTCGGCCGCGATCCACGGGCGGAACATCGGGCCGAGCAGCTCGGCGACGCGCGCGCGGGAAGCGGGATCCGCGATGACGACGTCGATGGGGCCGTTCTCTGGCCGTCGCAGCGGGCACGCCGGCAGCGCGCGTAACGCCGATTGCACGTCGGGCGCCAAGCCCGCGTGCCCCGGCGCGCTCAGCACCTCCGGCGGAGCGACCTTGACGCCGCTCAAGGCGGCGACCGCGGGCAACAGCGCTGCCACGTCGACGCCGACGAGCGCGAGGCGGCCGAAGCGCCCGAGCGCGACGTCGGGGATGCGCGCCGCCGCCGTGGCCTGGTCGATAGTGACCAGCCCGAGCGCGACCAGCCCGTCGACAGCGTCGATCTCCACGCGCCCCTCCCCAGCCGTACGCTGCCACAGCCGAGCGCTCGGACGCGACCGCGGGACGGCGGCGCGGCAACCGACTGGGTGCGCACCTGCTCCGAGAAACCGGGCATTCGGTCGGCGCGGCGCGCCGATGGTATAGGCTCCCGTCCATGTCCAGCTCGGGCGCCGCGTCAAAGAAGAAGGGCGAGCAGCGCGTCGGTGACTTCGTCCTCTCCGACGAGCTGCAGTCGAGCGGCGCAGCGCGCGTGTTCCGCGCCCTCTACGCCCCCGAGAAGCGCGACCGCTCGCTGCGCATCGCGCCCGGCGACCACGTGATCTTGAAGGTGCTGCGCGACGTGGCCGCGCGCGACGACAAGATGAGCCAGCTCTTCTCGCGCGAGGCCGAGCTGCTCGCGATGATCGACCACCCGAACATCGTCAAGTTCATCACGCGCGGCGTCACCGGCGGGCGCGTGTGGACCGCGGTGGAGTACGTCGAGGGCGAAGAGCTGGCCACGGTCTTTCGCGTCATGCAGCAGGAGAAGGTGCGCCTGCGCCCCGAGCTGGTGGCGTCGATCGCCGCCGACGTGCTCGCCGGCCTCTCCTCGGCGCAACAGCTCACCGATCACCGCGGCCGCACGCTCGGGCTCATCCACCGAGACGTGACGCCCAAGACCGTCATGCTCGACTTGAAGGGCCAGGCCAAGCTGGTCGACTTCGGCGCCGCGCTCCTGTCCTTGCGCGAGGAGCCCTCGGTCGAGGTCATCGGCACGCCCGGCTACCTGGCGCCCGAGCAGGCCAAGAAGGACCAGCTCACCCAGGGCGTCGACGTCTATCAGGTGGGCCTGGTGATGTTCGAGCTGCTCACGGGCGAGCGCGCCTTCCCCATCGAGAGCGCCACCGACGAGGCGCTCTTGCGATCGCACGCCAACAACCGTCGGGCGCCGTGGCCGCGCGGCCTCGACGTGCCCATCGAGATCAAGGCGCTCGTCGATCAGGCGCTCGGCGCCACGCCCGAGGATCGCCCGGCCGACGCCGCGGCCTTCTACGCGCTGGTGGAGCAGCTCGTGCAGGATCCCGAGGAGTCGCATCGCCGGCTCGGCCTGGTGGCGCGCGATCTGGTGCGCACCAACCCCGAGAAGCCCGAGCCGCTCTACGTCTGAGGCGTGCGGTCGCGCCAGGCGCCCGCGACCACCAGGAGCCACGCCGCCAAGAACGCCACGCCCCCAAGGGGGGTGACGGCGCCGAGCCACCGCGTGTTGGTCAGCGCCATCACGTACAGGCTGCCCGAGAACAGCGCGACGCCGGCCGCAGCGCACCAACCGGCGGCGCGCGCCAAGCCACCAGGGTACGACGTTGCCCACACACCGACCGCGACGATGAGGAGCGCGTGCAGCAGGTGGTACTGCGCGCCCGTGTGCCACCAGGCGAGGCGAAGGGCGCCGTCGTCCGCGGTCGCCAGCCAGCCCTTGACCGCATGTGCGCCAAACGCCCCCATGGCGACGCCGAGCGCGCCGAGCACGCCGCCGAGCAACAGCATCGGGTTCTTGTTCATGGTCGTGACGTTTGCCACCGGACACTTCGGCCGTCGAGGTGAAATCGCCGCCGGCGCCCGCTAAGCTACAGAGGTGGCGCCGATGCTCGCGAGCCCCCTGCTGGTGATGACGATCGCTTGGCTGTGCGTCGGGCTGTTCACCACCACGCTCGCCTGGGTCCACAACGGCGACGACATCGAGATGAACATCCTGCTCGAGGACGAGGGCGACCGCCCGGCGGTGCGCTCGGTGCTCGCGGTCGTCTTCGTCATGGCCTGGCCGATCCTGCTGGCCGAGCTCTTGAAAAAGCGCTGACGCCCTGTTCCCGTCTCGTCGCCTGACGAGGCGTGGATCACGCGCGCTTTGCCGCGGCCCGCCGCGCTGCTAGACCACCGGCATGGCTGACGCGACCGAGCCCGCCGCCTCCGACACCGCCCCCGACAAGACCCCCGCCGCGCCCGAGGGCGGCGCCCTCGAGGGTGAAGACGTGGGCTCGCTCGTCGGCATCATGTACTCCGATCGTCCCTGGGCCGTGCCGCGCTGGCTCAAGGCCGGCTTCTTTTGGGTGGTGGTGCTCAGCTTCGGCGGCCTCGCCTGGTACTCCACCGCCAAGCGCGTGGAGTTCCATCAGTTGATGGTCGAGGGCGCCATCGAGCCCGAGCCCTGGGGCAACCGCACCGCACCGTCGGTGGCGCTGTCGCCGGGAGAGGGCGGCGCGCCCGTCGACATCGCCACCATGCGCGGCAAGTGGGTGCTGCTCAACTTCTGGGCCACCTGGTGCGCGCCCTGCCGCGACGAGATGCCCTCGCTCGAGATGCTCAACCGCCGCTTCACCAAGGACGGCAGCCCGGTGCAGCTCGTCGCCGTCTCCGTCGACGACGACTGGGCCGAGGTCGGGCGGTTCTTCGGCGCCACTGCGCCCACCTTCGCCGTGGTGTGGGACAAGGACAAGAAGACCGCCTTCTCCTACGGCTCACGCAAGTTCCCGGAGACCTTCCTGATCAACCCCGAGGGCGTCGTCGTCGCCAAGTTCACCGGGCCGCGCGACTGGTACACGCAGGGCGCGGTGCAGTACTTCGACGAGGTCTTCGCGGGCAAGCGCAAGGCGAGCTGACCGGCCACGGCAGGCACGTCGCCGACGGCGCTCACGAACGAGCACGGGGCCTTTCGCGATCCGATCGCGCGCGTTACCACGTCGCCATGGAGGCCGCGCGCGCCGTCCTGTCGTCCTCGTCGGCCTGGCTTCTGCTGGGCGGCGGCTACCTGGCCGGCTCCATCCCCTTCGGGCTCATCCTGGCGCTGCTGGTCGGCAAGAAGGACGTGCGCCTGGCGGGCAGCGGCAACATCGGCGCCACCAACGTGGCGCGCGTGGTCGGCAAGAAGCTCGGCATCGTCACCCTGGTGCTCGACGCCGCCAAGGGCGCCGTGCCCGTCGTCATCGCCGGGCAGGTGCTGTTCGCCGACGCAGCACCCGTCGAGCGCGTGTTCGCTGAGGGCGCGGTCGGCCTGTGCGCCCTGCTCGGCCACTGCTTCCCCATCTGGCTCAAGCTGAAGGGCGGCAAGGGTGTCGCCACCGGGCTCGGCGTCATGCTGGCGCACCGCCCCGAGGTGGCCGCGGTCGGGCTGGTGGTGTTCGGCGTCGCCTACGGCGTCTTTCGCCTGGTCAGCGTCGGCTCGCTCGCCGCTGCCGTCGGCGTTGTGGTGGCGCTGGCCGTGCTCGGCCCGCGCGACGTGTCGCTGGTGCCGCTCGCGCTCTGCGTCGTCGTCATCGTGGCGCGACACCACGGCAACCTGCGGCGCATCCTCAAGCGGGCGGAGTTGAAGGTATGACCGGCTCCGCCGACGACCGCGTGCTCGAGCGCTTCCTCGAGAAGCGCAGAAAGAACCGCGAGCACGGCGCGCAGTATCGCAGCTACCTCAAGTGGAGCGGCCGGGCGCTCGAGGCGCCCGTCTCCGTCGTGGTCGGCCTGTTGCTCGGGCGCCTGCTCGACGGCCGCCTGCCGGAGCTCGCGCCCTGGGGCACCGCAGCCGGGCTCTTCTTTGGCGTGGCGGCGGCGGTGCGGGCGCTCTACCGCCTCGTCAAGGCGTACCAGCGCGAGGACGCTGCCGAACAGCAGCCGAAAAACGCCGAGGACCGACCATGACCGGCGCCCCCGACCACGACGCCCCGGCGTCAGGGCCGGACGCCGCCGAGGGCGCGGAGCAGGACGCGCCCGACGACGAGTACCAGCCCGACCCCGACGCGCCGCCCGACGTCGAAGGCCGAGTGGCGCAGGCGCAGGGGGAGCTGCACAAGCTGCTCAGGGCCTCTGCGATCGCGACCGCGTCGCTCGGCGCCGCCGTGCTGATCTTCGACCTGGTGAAGGGCGGTGGCTTCGACACCACGGTCGGCTACCTGCTCGGCGCCGCGGTCGCCACGCTCAACCTCTGGCTCTTGTCCGGCGGCTTCTTCGCGCTCATGCGCGGGCACGCCGGCGTCGACGGCAAGGCGAGCTGGCGCGCGCTGCTCGCCTTCGGCGGCTCCTTCGTCGGCCTCATCCTGCTGTGCTTCTGGGTGGTCATGACCCACCGCGAGTGGAGCGTCGGCTTCGCCATCGGCCTCGCCACGCCGGCGCTCGCCGGCATCCTCTACGGGCGCAGCCTCGAGCAGTAGCCTCGACCGGTAGCCTCGACCGGCAGCCCCGCTGCGGCGCTTTGCCACCCCGAGCGATCCCGGTCGCCGGCGGTCAACGAGAGTCGGCAAAAGCGGCTTGCGCGCGGGCGGCCAAGGCGGCATAGCGGCGTCGTCCGACGCAGAGATCGACGCAGCTCGAGGCAGTGATCGAGGGTAGGGCCGATGGAACACCACACGTCGTGGTTCAGCTTCTTGCCGGGGTACGAAGGGACCCTGCACTACGTGCAGCAGAACTTCGGCCACACCGAGATGATCGGCAAGAGCGGCATCACCACGGTGCACCACATCTTCGCGGCGCTCTTGGTGCTGGTCATCCTGCTCATCGGCTCCACCATCGCCAAGCTGCGCATCGCCGACCTCGAGAAGGCGATCATCCCGCCCTCGCGCATCGGCGTGGTCGCCTTCTTCGAGCTGTTCCTGGAGACCGTCTTCGGGCTGATGGAGCAGATCATCGGCCCCACCTACAAGCGCTACGTGCCGCTGATCGGCACGCTCGGCCTGTTCATCTTCTGCTCCAACCTGATCGGGCTCATCCCCGGCATGTTGCCGCCCACCGACAACCTCAACACCACCTTCGCGTGCGGCATCATCGTCTTCATCTACTTCAACTGGCACGGGCTGCGCGCGCACGGCATCCATCACCTGCTGCACATGGCCAACCCGGTCGGCACCTGGTGGGGCTGGTTCCTGATGCCGCTGTTGCTGCCGGTCGAGCTGATCTCGGTGTGCGTACGCCCGGTGACGCTCGGCCTGCGTCTCGCCGCCAATATGGTCGGCGACCACGCCGTGTTGCTCGCCTTCGCCGGCATCTTCCCGCTCTTGTTGCCGCTACCGTTCTACGCGCTCGGCCTGCTCGTCTGCCTCATCCAGACCGCGGTCTTCGTCATCCTCTCGTGTGTGTACATCGCGCTGCACACCGCCGAAGCCGAAGAAGGCCACCACTGACGATCCCTCCTCCCCGACTTGCCCGCTGCGTTGTTTCACCAGGACAGGATAGGAACATGACCCGCTTCGCTCGCTTCCTCCTCCCCATCATGACCGTGCTCTTCGCCCTCCCGGCCTTCGCCGAGGATGGCGCCGCCAGCGCCAAGGGCCTGCTCGGCATCGGCGCCGGCCTCGCCGTCGGCCTTGCCGCGCTCGGTGGCGGCATGGGCCAGGGCCGCACGGCCGGCTCCGCCCTCGAGGGCATCGCGCGCAACCCGAGCGCGTCGGGCAAGGTCTTCGTGCCCTTCATCCTCGGCCTGGCGCTCATCGAGTCGCTGGTGCTGCTCGCCTTCCTCATTGCGGCAGGCATCCTTGGGCCCATGGGCGGCTGAGCTCGACCGCGCTTGCCCAAGCACAAGAAGAAGGCGCCGCCGGAGCTGTCGCCCTGGCGGCGCGCCACCGTCGACGTCGCCGTCGCCGCGGTGGACGCGGTCTCGGGCGCGCTCGTCGAGCTGGGTGCGCTCGGCCTCGAGATCGAGGACGACGAGACGCGCGCCGTCCCCGGCCGCGCCAGCTCGCCGACGGGCCGCGCCGCCGTCACCGCCACGTTCTCTCGCGCGCCCGGCCTCGAGGCGAGGGTCGCCAAGCGGCTGGCCGCGCTCGCTCGCTTCGTCGAGGGCACCGCCGACCTCGAGCTGTCGTGGGCCGACCTGTTCCCCGAGGACTGGAACGCCGCTTTCCGCGCGCAGTGGAAGCCCTTTCGCTGTGGCCTCCGCACCTGGGTCTGTCCGTCATGGGAGCGCGCTAACTTTCGCGCCGAGCGCGTCGGTGAGGGCGCGCCGCCGCTAGTGCTCTACCTCGACGCCGGCATGGCCTTCGGCACCGGCACGCACGAGACCACGCAGTTGTGCATCGAGGCCATCGAGGCGCTGCCGGCGCCGCCGCGCTACCTGCTCGACGTCGGCACCGGCACCGGCATCCTCTCGCTCGCCGCGCTCAAGCTCGGCGCGGCGCGCGCCCGCGGCACCGACATCGACCCGGTGGCGGTGCACGCCGCGCTCGATCACGCCAAGGACAACGCGGTCACCGGCTTCACGGCCGACGCGCGCGCGCCCGACGTCGAGGGCGCCATCCACGACGTCGTGGTCGCCAACATCCTGGCCGGCACCTTGCTCGAGCTGAGGGACGCCATCGTGGGCGCGCTCGCGCGCGGCGGACGGTTGTTCTTGTCGGGCGTGCTGGTCGAGCAGGAGCGCGCGGTGCGCGAGGGCTACCTGGCGGCCGGGCTCACGCACTTGGGCACGGCGACCAAGAACGGATGGGTACGCATCGACCTGCGGAGATGAGCGCGTTTGTAGGGGTCTCCTAACGTTTCCGTGGGCTAGGTGGGTTGAACAGACGCGTCGTCGCTGTGGTCCTTGTCGGGGCGGGGCTTGTCCTAGGGCGATCCAGTCCGGCGCCGAGCCCCTCCACGACGGATCTGCGATCGCCCTAGGACAAGCCCCGCCCCGACAAGATCCGGCCCATCTGACCCACGGAAACGTCAATTGAGCCGTTTTTGGGAACAATGAACCTCGTGCCGTCAGATCCCAAGCACGCGGACGGAGTG
Organism: Deltaproteobacteria bacterium; assembly: GCA_016177705.1. Classification (GTDB taxonomy): domain Bacteria; phylum Myxococcota; class UBA727; order UBA727; family VGSZ01; genus JACOUT01. Next base: position 48,302 of record JACOUT010000016.1, on the reverse strand, counting down.
GAAGTGGCCTTGAAGACGCGAGAGATCGTCGAAGTCTGACGTGTACACGACGTCGCCGCGTCGGGCCGCCGAGGCCATGACGATCGCATCAACCGCAGTCGCACGCTTCACGGCGGCGAGCGCCTCGCCGGCGACCTTCGCAAGGTCCTCGTCCATCGGTTCGACGTCCACGGAAGCCAGGATGTCGTCGGCGAGGTCGGTGCGCCCGCGCCACCACTCCGTGATGACGACGGCGGGTACGCTCACCCGCAGGTTGTCGCGGATTGCAGTGGCCAGCACGCGGCGCATCCGCTGGCGGCGACGCTCGAGCGCCACCAGCGCGCCGGTGTCGAAGGTCAGCCCTGCCATTCGGCCCGGATCGCGTCCGCTTCAGCGGGCGAGACGTCTGCATCAGGGCCAAAGCGCGCCAGCAGTCGTTCGCGCGCCTCGCGTTGGCGGAGCAGGCGCGTCGCCTCGCCGATGACGGCGGACAGGTTCCCACCGGAGCGCTTCGCGCGTTGGCGCAGCCACTTCAGGTCCTCCCTGCCGACGGAGATGCTGACCTTCTCGGTGCTCGCCATGATGCTACCTCGGTAGCAATGCTAGCATCCCCTGGGATGTGCACGCGAGACGCATCCGGTGACGCGGCCGGCCGGGCTGGGCGGGGTTTCACATCCGCCTGGCGCGAGCATGTTCGAAACGCGCGCCCGGTGTGAGGAATTTCGAACCGCGCTTCGTCAGCTCTCGGGTTCGTAGATGCGAATTCGATCGAGCTCAGCGATCCACAGTCGGCCGGCAATATCCTGGCGCGCGAGCTCCGCGAGGAGCACAGACACCGCGGTTCCGATGACCGCCGGTGTAAGCGGTTCAGGCAGGCGCAGCACCGCGATGCCCGCTGTCGGACCCGGCGGGTGGCGAAAAGGGTTCGCGAAATCGAGGTCGAGCGTCACCAGGACGCGTTGCGCACCGGTCGCGGCGATGCGGACCTCATCATCGGGCGCGCTGGCCAGGCCTTCGTCTACGACGGTATCCACGTCATGACCCGCAGCGCGAAACGCATCAACGCCGCGTCGACCAAGGTTCTCGTCGAGCTTGACCCTCATTCAGCGGCAGGACGTGCGGGGATCTCACGAAGGCGGCTCATTTCGGAGCCGTACGCGATGCACGCGAGCACGTCGTCGCGCTCGATGCCGGGGTACTCCGCGAGGATCTCGTCGATGGTGTTACCGGCAGCCAGAAAGTCGAGGACGAGCGACACCCAGATGCGGTGGCCACGGATACACGGCTTTCCGCCGCAGACCGCGGGGTCCACCTTGATGCGCTTGAGCAGGACGACGTTCGCCACAGCGACATGTTAGCAGGGCCGCGGCGATGCAGCAGTTCGAAAGCGGGCAGAAGGCGCGTGGCCAACGGCCCGGTTTCGTTGCTCTTGTAAGAACGCGCGCCCGGTGCGATTCGAACCGAGCGCAGGTGGCGGGATGAAGCTCAGCGTGATGGAAGGCCATGGGTGCGCAGCGCGTTGAGGGTCTGCACCAGACCCTCCCGACAACGCTGCTACTCGACGGCCTCGGCGCGCGCCGCCACCGATTGCGGCAGCTTGACGCCGAGCGCGCGCGCGCGCGCGGCGTTGAGCACGATGCGGCCCTCGGGCGCAGGCACGCTGCTCGGGCGATCGCCGGCCAGCACGCGTGCGCCCAGCTCGCCGGCCAGGCGGCCGTGCGCGGCCGGGTCGGGCACGACGGCGAACAGCGCGCCTTGCAGCACGGTGGCGCGATTTGGCCCCACCACGTGCTTGCCGGCGTCGGCCGCGGCCTTGACGACGAGCGCGCCGCCGCCGGCGGGCACCGACGAGGTCTCTTCGATCCAGACGACGTCCGCGGCGCGCACCAGGCGATCGACGGCGGCAGGGAAGGGCTCCCCCGCCTTGGGCAGGAGCGGCTCGAGCCCGGACGCGCGCACGGCGTCGGCCAGCGCAGCGACGTCGGAGCTGCCGGCGGGGAATACGGCCACCTTGCGCGTCGACGGCACCACCACACGCATCAGGCCGAGCACCTCGGTTGCGCTGGCGGCCACCGGCACCGCGAGCGAGCGAGCCGCAGGAAGCGACGACAGGCGCGGCGTCAGCACCGCCACCGCCCACGCCGTGGCCGGCAGCGCGGCGCCCACCAACCGCTCGGCGAGCGGTCCCACCACGATCACCAGCTCGGCGCCCGCGATTGCCGCCTTGGCCTCGTCGTCGGCGCGCAGCAGCTTGGCGCCCGGCAGCGCGTCCACGGCCGCGCGCGCTGCCATGGCGAAGGCCGGCTGGTCCGACGCGACGACGTAGGTGCCGCCTGCCCGCGCCGGTAGCGCGGCGCCGGTCATGAGCGCCAGCAACAGCAGCGGGCGCGCCGCGACGCTCATGGCACCTCTCCAAGCGCCACCAGCATCTTGGCGAGCGCCTCCGAGGGCCGCCGGTCGGTCTCGTCCGAGATCGGCTTGACGCGCCGCCAGGCGACTATCGCCGCCGGCAGATCCTTGCGCGCGGTCGCTTCGCTGGCCGCGCGCCGCAGCGCTTCGGCGTCGAGCGCCGCCTCGCCCGGGCGCTCAGCCGAAAAGAGCGCGCGTGCCACCGGCATGAGGGCGCCGTCGAGCGGCAGCGCCTCGCTGGTCCAGGCCCACGTGAGCGAGCCGCACAGGAAGACGAACGCGCCCGCGCCGAGCGCGGCCCAGGAGCCGATCACCGCGCGGCGCGACGGCGGCGTCTTCGCGGCGAGCGCGGCGGCGCTGGGCTCGCGCACCGACGAGGGTGCGACGGTGCGCACGCGCGGCCCGTCGGGCGCGCCGAGGCCGCCGGGCGGCGGCGCGGTCGTGGTGGGCGTCGGGAACGCCAGCGGCGCGGGCAGGGGCAGCCCTTGGGGCGGCAGCGCCTGGGGCGGCAGCATGGAAGGATCGGCGGCGGCAAAGAGCGCCGTCACGGGGCCGCGGTGCGCGGTGCCAACGCCCGGTGCGCCAGGCGCGTGACCGGTCGTGCTCGGCTGCGGCAGCACCGGAGGAAACGCACCCGAGTTGCCGCGCGCGCCCTGCGGCGCGAGCTGCTGGTAGAGCGACGACGGGTCGTCGGCGGTGGTGGAGCCGTCCGCAGGCGGCTTGGCGAGAAACAGCGTCTCGCACTTGGGGCATCGCATACGTGCCCCGTCGGCGGGGACCGACTCGTTCCGCACCCGGTACTTCGACGAGCATCCCGGACAGGTGACGATCACGAAGCGCTCCGCCCCCCGATGGACGACCCCGCGCCTGACACTATTCGACCTCCCCGTCGGATGCGAGCCCCGGGTCCGCTTGTGGCCGCAAGTACCTGGCGATGATGACCCGAGGGCCACGCTCGTCGTCGAAGCGGACCAGTGCCGAGGCGCGCGCGCCGCTGCCGCGCAGGCCGACCACGGTGCCTGCGCCGAAATCGCGATGGATCACGCGCGCGCCCGCCGCGAACGCGCCCGCCGGCTCGTCGGCGTGCTCCTCGCCGATGCGCAGCCCCGCCGCGGGGGGCACGAAGTCGGGCTCGGTCAGCACCAGCCGGGTGCGCCGCGGCGCGGTCGGCGCCGGCTCGTCGTAGACCACGCGCGCCTCGGTGACCGCGGCGGGCGTCGCGGGCAGCGCAGCGCCGCCGAACAGCGAGCCGCGCGGCGCGTCACCGTCGAACATCGTGCGGCGCGGCACGTCGCCATCGAGCACGCCGCGCGGAATCTCGGTCAAGAAGCGCGATGGCATGCGCGCCTTGCGCTGGCCGTTGACCATGCGCACGTCGGCGTACGACAGCACCAAGCGGCGGCGCGCGCGCGTGATGCCGACGTAGGCGAGCCGCCGCTCCTCCTCCAGCTCGTCGCCGTGCCCTCCCTCGCGCAGCGCGCGCGCATGCGGGAAGCCGCTCTCCTCGAGGCCCGCCAGGTAGACCACCTCGAATTCGAGCCCCTTGGCCGCGTGCAGCGTCATCAGCGTGACCTGGCCTCGTGGGTCGGGTTTGGTGTCGGCCGAGGACAAGAGGCTCGCCGACTCGAGGAAGCCGATCACGTCGTCGGGCTGACCCTGTGCGCTCACCTGCTCGCCCCACTCGGCGGCGGCCGACACCAGCTCCTCGAGGTTCTCGAGCCGGCCCTCGGCCTCGATGCCCTCCTCGCCCTCGAGGCGCTCCTTGATGCCGCTCGCGTCGATGGCGAGCGCGATGGCCTCGGCGGCCGACGGGATGGCGGGCGCGGCGGTGTCGCGCGCCGCGAACAAGTCGTGCTGTCCTGCGCGCGCCGCCGCGTCGATGGGCGAGATGCGCGCCGCCAGCTCGCTGATCTCGGCGGCGGCCGCGACGCAGCGTCGACGGGTCGCCGCGTTCAAGCCCGCGTCCTGGTGCAACGCGTCGTCCCGCAGCGCCTGCAACAGCGGCGCGCCCACGCGGCGCGCCGCGGCCTCGAGCTTCTTGACGGTGGTGTCGCCGATGCCGCGCGGCACGGCGGCGAGCCAGCGCAAGGTGTCGACGTCGCTGCGCGGGTTGAGCGCGCAACGAAGCGTCGCCAGCACGTCCTTGACCTCCTTGCGGTCGTAGAAGCGCACGCCGCCCACCACGCGATAGGGCAGCTGGTTCTGGCGCAGCGCGTCCTCGAAGGGCCGCGACAGCGCGTTGGTGCGATAGAGCACGGCGAGCTGGTCGAGGCGCGTGCCGCGGCCGATCTCGTCGAGCATGTCCCACAAGACGCGCCGCGCCTCCTCGAGGTCGTCGCGACCGCGCAGCACGTGGACCGGCCGGCCGGGCTCGCCGGTGGGCCGCAGCGTCTTGCCGAGCCGCACCTCGTTTCTGGCGATGATGCCGTTGGCGGCCTCGAGGATGGTGGCGGTGGAGCGGTAGTTCTCCTCGAGCTTGACCAGGAGCGCGCCCGGCATGGCGTCCAAGAAGCGCTTCAAGTTCTCGGCCGAGGCGCCGCGCCAGCCGTAGATCGCCTGGTCGTCGTCGCCGACGACGGCGATGCTGTCGGCGCCGCGCCCGAGCGCCAGCACGATGTCGGCCTGCACGCGGTTCACGTCCTGGTACTCGTCGACCAGCACGTGGCGCACCAGCTCGCGCAGCAGCGGGCCGGCCTCGCTCTGCACGAGCGCGCGCAGCTTGAGCAGCAGGCCGCCGAAGTCGAGCGCGCCCATCGAGTCGAGCCGCTCGCGCGAGATGGCGTAGGCCTTGAGCGCCCACTCGAACAGCAGGTCGTGGTTGGTCGGCACTTGATCGGGCGCCAGGCCCTCGGCCATCCAGCTCTCGAGGTAGCGGGCGATGGGCCCAGTGGTGTCTTTGCTGAGGTTCAGGTCGTTGACCACGATTTTGCCGAGCAGGCGCTGCCAGTCGTCGTCGTCGTAGATGACGAACGACGGGTTGACGCCGACGGCGCGGCCATAGCGGCGCAGCAGGCGCGCGGCGATGCCGTGGAAGGTGCCCACCTGCGCATGCTCGCCGCGCCCGGGCACCAGCCGGCCGGCGCGCTCGCGCATCTCGCCGGCCGCCTTGTTGGTGAAGGTGACCGCCAAGATGCGCTCGGGCGCGACGCGCTTCTCGAGGATCAGGTAGGCGATGCGGTGGACGATGACGCGCGTCTTGCCGCTGCCCGCGCCGGCCAGCACGCACACCGGCACGTCGAGGCGCGTGGCCGCCTCGAGCTGCGCGGGCGACAGATGGGCGGCGAAGTCCACGGCCGACCGTACCATCAGAAAACCGCGGATCAGCGGTGTGATCGGGGTGGCTGACAAGCGCCCCGATTTCCGGCCATGCGCCATTGGACGGGCCCCTGACCCTCGGTACACTGCTTGAACGCCCGTGCCCGTGCCCGTGCCCGAGGGTTTCCCCGTGCGCCACCCGCTCCCCCGTGCGCTCCTCCCTGCCCTCCTCGTGCTGACCGCCGTCGGCGGCTGCCGCTGCGTCGCCGATCCGCTCGACCGCCCGCACCCGGGCCTGCGCGTCAGCCCCGGCGAGGCGAACCTGACCGCCGTGCCGGTCACGCAGGACACGCGCATCGCCTTCCTGGTGCGCAACGACCGCACGCTGACGCTGCACGAGCTGGCGGCTGAGCTGACCGACGACTCCGATCCCGCGTTCCGCCTCGAGGAGGGCACCCCCGACGAGGTGCTGCCTGGCCAGCTCGTCGAGGTGGTGGTGTTGGTGCGGCCGCTGGTGGTGTCGAACATCGCCGCCACCCTGATCGTGACCGCGCAGGAAGACGCCGCGCCGAGGAGCCGCGTCGAGGTGCCGATCACGGTCTCGTCCATCGACGCCGGCATGCCCGACATCTGCGAGGTGCCCGAGTCGATCGAGTTCGATCGCATCGGCCGCGGCGACGTGGCGCGCACGCCCATCCCGGTCAAGAACTGCGGCAACCGCGACCTGATCCTCGACGAGGTGCTGTTCGAGCCCGAGGTGGCGGGTGACGAGGCGATCCGCGTCAACCCGAGCGGACCCATCGACTACCCGGTGGGCACCATCGAGCAGATCGCGCTCGACTTCGTGTTCGCGCCCGAGGACCTCGAGCGGCACTGCGGCGACCTGGTGATCCGCTCCAACGATCCCGACGAGCCCGAGGTGCGCATGCCCGCCTGCGGTCAGGCGGCCGAGTGCCCCATCGCCTGCGCCGAGCTGGTCGACGGCGCCGACGGCATCGAGCCCTTCGACACCGTGCGCATCGACGGGCGTTGCAGCACCCCCGGCACGCCCGACACGTTGATCGAGGCCTGGGAGTGGACCCAGTCGATCCGTCCGCCTGGCAGCACGGCCGTGCTGTCGAGCACCAGCGCCGATCGGGTGGAGCTGCCCACCGACGTGCCGGGTGAGTACTGCGCGCTCTTGCACGTCTACGACAACACCGGCGTGCGCTCGTGCGAACCGGCCGAGGTGTGCTTCGACGTCGTGCCTACCGAGGACCTGCATATCCAGCTGGTCTGGGACCACCCCGATGCCGACCTCGACCTGCACGTCACGCGCGATGACGGCGCGCCCTTCAACCACGACACCGACGTCTACTTCTCGAACCGCGAGCCGGTGGGCGCGCCTTGGTCGGACGACCCGGAGCAGAACCCCCGCCTCGACGTCGACGACGACAGCGGCTACGGCCCCGAGAACACCAACGTGGTGCACCCGGCGGCGAACGCTCGCTTCACGGTCTATGCGCACTACTGGCGCGCGCAGACCGACGGCGATCCGCGCACCACCGCCACCGTGCGCGTCTTCGTCTACGGCCAGCAGGTCATCGAGGTGGCGCGCACCTTCGAGGGCGACGAGCAGCTGTGGGAGGCGCTCGACATCGACTGGCCGGCGATCCAGGGTGCGCCCGCCACCATCACGCAGGTTGGGCAGGTGACGCCGTTCCCGCGCCCATTCTGAGCCCGTCCTCTCGTACAGCTGACCGAGCCGCCGTGCCCCGCGCCCTCCACCTCTCCAAGGTCGCCGTGCTCGCGGCCGTCGCCGCGGCGGCGCTCGCCTCGTGCCCGCGCGACGACCTGCCGGCGCGCCCCAAGCAGTGCGATCCGGCGCGGCCGAACGGCGTCGACAACGGCTGCCTGTCCGACGAAATCTGCGTCGAGTTCCACTGCGTCTTGCGGCCGAAGTGCGAGGACGACGACGCCTGCCCGTCGGCCGCCTACCAGTGCGTGCTGCCGGCGCAGGTGTGCGACCTGCGGCCCGGCTTCGGCGAGGAGTGCTCCGCGGAGGCGCCCTGCATCCCCGGCCAGTTCTGCGCGCTCGGGCGTTGCCGCGTCATCGAGGAGTCGGGCTCGTGCACGCGGCGCACCGACTGCCCGGTGGGCCAGGGCTGCGACCGCGACCACAACCTGTGCATCGAGGAGGCGCCCTGTACGCTGGCCGACAGCTTCCCCGAATTGCAGTGCGATCCCGAGGAGACCTGCGACGCGCTCTCCGGCCGCTGCGTGCGCGCCTGCCAGTTCGAGTGCACGGTGCCCACCGTGGTCGAGGACTGCGGCCAAGGCATGCAGTGCAACGGTTCGTGCGAGTGCGTGCAGTGCATCGCCGACGAGCACTGCGGGCCCGGCCTGGTCTGCGACGCGCGCGCCGGCCGCTGCCAGAGCGAGAACCTGTGCCACAGCGACGACGACTGCGACCAGCCGCTCATTTGCGATCCGGTGACGCTGTTGTGCCAGGTGCCGCCGCCCGCCTGCTTCGATGACTTCGACTGCGCCCTCTCCGAGATCTGCAACGTGCAGACCAACCGCTGCGAGCTGCCCGACGGCCCGTGCGAGGAGGATCGCTTCGAGGACCACGACACGCCCGCCGACGCCGAGGTGCGCGACGTACCACCGGGCGGCGTCGAGCTGCTCGACGATCTGTCGCTCTGTCCCGACGACGACGACGTCTACGCGGTGGCGCTTTCGGCCGGTGATCTCTTGGTCGCCACTGTCACCGGCACCGACGCGCGCGCGCGCGCCACGCTGTGGCTGCTCGACGAGGGCGGCGAGACCTCGCTGCGCTTCGCCATGACGCCGCCCTACGGCGACGGGCGCGTGCAGTACGTCGCGCAAGAGGACGAGACCGTGTTCCTGCGCCTGAACGCGCTGCTCGCGGCCACGCCCTATGACCTGACCATCGAGCGCGGCTCGGGCGAGCCGTGCGGCGTCGACTTCTTCGAGGGAGCAAACGGCAACGACTCGCTGTTGACGGCGACGTCGCCCGACCTGGTGCCCGACGACGTCGACCTGACCGCCACCCTGTGCCCGGGCGACCTCGACCTGTTCCAGCTCACCGTCGCGGCCGGCGAGGCCTTGTCGGCGTCGCTCACCTTCGACGGCACCGCGGCCGATCTCGACCTCGCCTTCCTCGACGATCAGGGCGAGGTGGTGGCGCAGGCGGCCGGCATCGACGCGCCCGAGCTGTTGCGCCAGCGCTTCTTCTCGGCCGGCATCGTCTACCTGCGCGTGCGCGGCTTCGGCTACTCGAGCGGGCCCTACACGCTGCGCGTGGCGCACGAGCCGCCCTTCGTCTGCGCCGACGACGCGGCCGAGCCCGACGACGACACCGTGAGCGCGCCGGTGCTGCCGCTCGGCGGCGCGCTCGGCCCTGAGGCGCGCACCGTGTGCGCGGGCGACCTCGATCTGATCACGACGCCGCTCGAGGACTTCGAGCGCCTGGTGGTGCTGGCGAGCTACCAAGACGCCGACGTCGAGCTGGCCATCGACGTGCTCGACGGCAGCGGCACGCAGGTGCTTGCCTCCGCGCCGGCCGCCACGGGCGGCGCCGCCGTCTCCTACGACGCGCAGGGCGCCGAGACCGTGGTGGTGAGGGTCAGCGGCGCCGGCGGCGCCATCGGGCCGTACACCTTGAGCGTGCTCAAAGAGAACCAGCTCGACTGCGCCGCCGATCTCGGCGAGCCGAACGACAGCGTCGCCGCCGCCACGCCCGTGCCCACCGTCGGCACGCAGCTCTCGATCTGCGAGAGCGATCAGGACTACTTCACGGTGGACGGCTCCGCCGGCAAGAAGCTGGTGGTCGACGTGTCGTTCCGCCAAGGCGACGGCGACCTCGATGTCGTGCTGCTCGGCCTCGACGGCCAGCAGGTGCTCGCCATCGCGGATGGCACCGGCGACGGCGAGCACCTCGAGCACGTGCTGCCGCTCGATGGTACCTACACGCTGCGCGTGTTCTCGCTGACGAGCGGCGCGCTGGCGCGCTACTCGATCGCGACGGCATTGATCAGCCCCTGATCACCAGGCTCGCTCACGGTAGCGGGCCACCGAGCGCATAGACGGCGAGGTAGTCGAAGGCGGCGCTCAGGCGCAGCGTGCCGAGCGCTACGCCGTCGCCGCTCGCGTACGTCGCCGAAGTGCCGGTGGCAGGAATGCCGTCCCAGCCGCACGCCATGGTCACGCCCGAGATGGCGCCGGTGAGGAGGTAGCTCGTTGCGATGGCGAGGCGCGGCACCGGCGCGGCCCCGAGCGAGACCGGCGCCGGCTGCTCGAAGGCCTGAACGTTTGAGGCGGCGCCGTCATCGCGCCCGCTGCAGGTGTAGCCGGCCATCGAGCCGCCGCTGTCGAACGCGCGCAGCCCGAGATAGAGGTTGCGCGAGACCGCAGTCGAGAATTGCAGGACCGAGACGCGCGTCTCCACGGCAACGTCGGCGGCGGCGATCGGGAACACCAGGTAGCTGTCGTCCCCTTCGGCCAGCTCGCTTTGGAACAGGTGACCGCTGCCGAGCCACCACTGGACCGGGCCGGGCCCGACCTGCAGCCAGCTTGGGTCGAGCACGTCGCCGTTGAAGCCGTCGAACAGGATCAGGACGTCGCCAGTGGCCGACGGGCGCGGATCGCAGGCGTCGCCGACGCCGTCGCCGTCGCCGTCCAACTGCAGGGGATCGGCGATGCCCGGGCAGGTGTCGGCGCCGTTCAAAAAGCCGTCGGCGTCCTCGTCGTTGACATCGCCTTCGCCCTCGCCCTCGCCCTCGCCTTCACCCTCGCCCTCGCCCTCGCCTTCACCCTCGCCCTCGCCCTCGCCTTCTCCCTCGCCCTCCCCCTCGCCTTCTCCCTCGCCCTCTCCTTCACCCTCTCCCTCTCCCTCGCCTTCGCCCTCGGCCACCACCGCGTTGGCAGCCAGGCAGGCCGCGCCGACGCAGGCCTGGCCGAACGGGCAATCGTCGTCGCTGGCGCACGGCAAGGCACCGATCAGGCGGCAGTCCGCCAGGGCGAGCAGTGCGACCGCGACGACGGCAGTCAGGCGCATGATGCGCGAAGTCTATCGGAGCGGGCGCTGACTCGGGTCGCGTTCGGGTCCCTTCGCCCGTCGGGGGTGTCGCCTTCCGCACGCTCGTCGTCATCTGAGCGCGCGCTGGCGCGGCGCGGCGGTGGCGCGGATCTGGCACCGGGGTCGACGTCATCGGAGGGCGTCATGACCAGCTCACCCCGGCTTCTGCCAGCATCGGTACTTTGCGCCGCGGCTCTCGCCTCCTGCGGGACCGACGAGACGCCCCAGCTCAACGTCGACGACATCGACCGTGCCGAGCTGTTCCTGCCCGGACCGGACGGGTTCATCCGCTGCGCGACCTTCGACGAGCAGATCCTGGCGCACGACGCCGTGTTCCCCAACGCCGAGCTGCCGCGCGTGCGCGGCTTCACCGTGGGTGCCATCCCGGTGCGCTTCATCGTCTTCACCGACCGCGGGCGCTACGACGTCAGCGACGCGCAGATCGCCGCGCAACTGGCCGTGCTCGACGACGCCTACGCCGGCATCGCCAGCTTCAGCCTCTTGAGCGTCGACCGCGTCGAGGACCGCAAGTGCGCCTCGCTCCGCTCGGAGAGCCGCTGCAAGCAACTGGCGCGCGCACTGCATCCCGGTGATGGACCCGACGTGCTGTGGATCTACACCGCCAACCTCGGCAGGCAGTTGCTCGGCTACGCGACCTTCCCGTGGGACGCCGCGTCGTCGCCGACGCTCGACGGCGTCGTGGTGCTCCACTCGTCGTTGCCCGGCGGCAGTGCTGCGCCCTACAACGAGGGCGACACCGCGACGCACGAGGTCGGCCACTGGCTCGGCCTCTACCACACGTTCCAGGGAGGCTGCGCCGAGCCGGGCGACTACGTCGCCGACACGGCGGCGGAGCAGAGCGCCGCCTATGGCTGCCCCGTGGGGCGCGACACCTGCGCAGCCGCCGGCGTCGATCCCATCACCAACTTCATGGACTACACGGAGGACGCCTGCATGTTCGAGCTGAGCGCCGGCCAACTCGAGCGCGCCGACGCCCTGTGGGCCACGTACCGCCTCTGATCACGACGCTTGCTTCCGAGCACGCGTGGGGGATTCCGCGCAGGCTGGTGGGGCCTTGCGCTCTCTGCCGCTGGAACCTCGCAAGTCACTGCGCGGCGCTGCGGCCCGGCGACGACGGTGCGGCTGTGACCGGGTCGATTCCGGCCAGTGGCACGCGCCGCGCTTTGGCCCACCAGGGGCTCACCAATGAGGACGATCGGTAGGTACCCGGGCTCTCGATGCGGCCGCCACGGTGCGGTACGGGTGGCGCCATGATCGTCGTGCTGCTGGCCCTCGCGTTCACGGCCGAGCCCCCGACCCCGGCGACCACGACGCTGCGGCTCTCCGAGGTGCTCGCCGAGGTCGAACAGCGCTCGCCCGCGCTCGCCGCGGAGCGCGCGCGCGCCCAGGCGCAGTCGCGCGCCGCGGACGGCGCCGGCTTCTGGGACGAGCCCTTCGTCGCGGTCGGCCCCGACGAGCTGACGCTCACCGAGGACCTGCCGGTGATCCGCTACCAGCTCTCGCAGGTGCTGCCCTTCCCCGGCAAGCGCTCCGCGCGCGCCGAGGCCGCCCGCGCCGCTGCGGCGGCCGCGGGCGACGAGGTGTCGACCACGACGCGCGCGCTGCGCGTCGTCGCCACGCAGGCCTTCCTGCGCGCCGTCTACGTGCAGAAGGCGCTCGCGACCAACGCGCTCCTGCAGCAGGCAGTGCGTGAGGTGCAGGCGAGCGCGGCCGTGCGCTACGTCAGCGGCGGGGGCGGGCACCACGACGCACTGCTCGCCGACGCGGAGCTGGCCGTGCTCGAGCGCGACCGACTGCTGCAAGAGCGCGCGCTGCGCGCCGCCTTGATCGAGCTGGCCGCCTTGCGCGGGCGCGCGCCCGACGCGGTCGCGGCCGCGAGCAGCGCCGGTGCGCCGGCGCTCGAGATCGACGTCGCCATCGAGCCGCCGGCGACCTTCGACGACGCGGTGGCCGCGCAGCCCGAGCTCGCCGCGGCACGCGCGCGCATCGCCGCAGCCGATGCCGAGGCGCGCGCGCGCGGCTTGAGCGCCTGGCCCGACCTCACCGTGCAGGTGATGGCGATGCAGTCCTTGATGGCGATGGAGCCGTCGAACGCCGGCGCCATGGTCGGCGTCGCGCTGCCGATCTTTGCGCCGTGGAAACAAGCAGCGCAGGCCGACGCCGCCCTGCAGGGCGCAAACGCCGAGCGCGCCCAGCACGAGGCGCTCGTGCTCGCGCTACGCGCCGAGTGGGAGCAGGCGCGCCAGGACCTGGCGAGCGCCGAGGACACGGCGGCCCTCTACCAGCAGAAGATCCTGCCCAGCACGAAGCTGGCGCTCGAGTCCTCGCAGACCGCCTACGCCACCCGCGAGGCCCCGCTCGTCGAGGTGCTCGGCGTGCTGCGCGCCTACCACCAGGTCGCGCTCGAGGCGGAGGCCGCCGCGCTCGACATCACGCTCGCGCGACTGCGCCTCGCGGAGCTGTTGTCGACCGGCGCGGCGCTCGTGCTCGCGCCCTCGTCGCCGACGCTGTTCGGCGGCGCCATGGGGGCTGGCGCGATGGGCACGGGCGCCATGGGCGCTACCGGCGCGGGTATGCGGCCAATGAGCGCGACGCCGGTGCGCATGGGTACCGGCATGTCCGCGCCGGCGCCGGGCCTGCTCGGCGCGGAGCAGAGCACGAGCGGCATGGGAGGCATGTGATGCGCACCGACGAGAGGCACCGCATGGTCCGGTCGTTCGCCGCCGCGGGGGCGCTCGCGCTCGCGCTGTTCGCGCACGGCGCCGCCGCGCAACACGAGGGTCATGCGGGTCACGCCGCTCCCCCGTCGCCCCCGTCGCCGCCGGCTGCACCGCCCAAGGACGAGCCGCGCGTACCCATCGAGGTGCCGGCCGTGCAGCAGCAGCGCATCGGCCTCGCCACCGCGCGGCTCGAGCAGCAACGCGTCGCGCCGACGCTGCGCACCGTGGCCGTGGTGCAGGTCGACGAGCGGCGCGAGGCGCACGTGCACACGCGCATCGCCGGCTTCATCGACGAGATCTTCGTCAACGCGGTCGGCCAGCAGGTCAAGAAGGGCCAGTTGCTCTACCGGCTCTACAGCCCCGAGCTGGTCGCCACCCAGCAGGAGTACCTGGCGGCGCGCGGGCAGGGCGAGATCGGCAAGAAGGTGGCGCAGGGGGCGCTCGATCGGCTGGCGGCGTGGGGTGTGTCGCCGCGCGATCTCGCCGCGCTCAAGCAGAGCGGCACCGTCAAGCGCAGCCTGGCCGTCGAGGCGCCGTCGAGCGGCGTGGTCGTCGAGAAGATGGCGGTGCAGGGAATCTACGCTACGCCGGACATGCACCTGTACCGCATCGCCGATCTCGGCGACGTGTGGGTGGTCGCGTCGCTCTACGAGACAGAGATCGCGCTCGTGAAGGCGGGCGACGACGTCAACATCGATCTGCCATCGCAGCCGGGGCGCGCCATCACGGCCAAGGTGGCCTACGTCTATCCCGAGCTCGACGTGGCGACGCGCACCGGCCGGGCGCGCATCGAGCTGAAGAACCCCGACGGGGCGCTCAAGCCCGGCATGTATGCCACCGTCACCATCGCCAAGGACCTCGGCGAGGTCTTGCTCGTGCCCGCCGACGCCGTCATCGACACCGGCGCGCGCAGGTTGGTGTTCCTCAAGTCCGCCGCCACGCGCTTCGAGCCGAGGGAGGTGGTGCTCGGGCCGCGCGTCGGCGACGGCTTCGTGGTCCTCTCGGGCGTCGGCGCAGGCGACGACGTGGTGGTGCGCGCGAGCTTCCTGATCGACGCCGAGAGCCGCCTGCAAGCCGCGCTCAGAGAGGGCGCCGCGCCACAGGGCCACGCCGGCCACGGCGGAGGGTGACGTGATCGAGCGGGTCATCCGCCTGTCGATGCGCTACTGGCAGCTCGCGCTCGCCGCCGCGCTCGCGCTCGCGCTCTGGGGCGCGTGGTCGCTGCGCAGCATCCGCATCGACGCCATCCCCGACCTCTCCGACACGCAGGTGATCCTGTTCTCCGAGTGGATGGGGCGAAGCCCGGAGCTGGTCGAGGACCAGGTCACCTACCCGCTGGTCACCTCGATGCTCGCGAGCCCCAAGGTTCGCGTGGTGCGCGGCTTCTCGATGTTCGGCATGTCCTTCGTCTACGTCATCTTCGAGGACGGCACCGATCTGTACTGGGCACGCTCACGCGTGCTCGAGACCCTGTCCAAACTGCAAGGGAAGCTGCCGCAAGGGGTAACGCCGCAGATGGGCCCCGACGCCACCGGTGTCGGCTGGGTCTATCAGTACGCGCTCGTCGACAAGAGCGGCAAGAACGACGCCGCCGCCATCCGCACGTTCCAGGATTGGTCGCTGCGCTACTGGCTGTCGTCGGTGCCGGGCGTGGCGGAGGTTGCCGCCGTAGGTGGCATGGAGAAGCAGTACCAGATCGAGCTCGACCCGGCGCGGCTGTTCGCCTACGGCCTGTCGGTGTCGAAGGTGGTGAACGCCGTGCGCGGCAGCAACCGCGACGTCGGCGCGCGCACCCTCGAGGTGAGCGAGCGCGAGATCTACGTGCGCGGCCGCGGTCGTATCACCAGCACGGCCGACCTCGAGCAGATCGCCGTCGGCACCACTGAGGCGGGCACGCCGATCCGCATCGCCGACCTCGGCCGCGTGCAGCTCGGCCCCAACCTGCGCCGCGGCGTCTCCGACCTCGACGGGCTGGGCGACACCGTGGGCGGCGTCGTGGTGATGCGTCAGGGCGAGGACGCAGCCACGGTCATCGCGCGCGTCAAGGACAAGATCGCGGAGATGAAGCCGGCGTTCCCTGCCGGCCTCGAGCTGGTCACCACCTACGACCGCAGCGACCTGATCAAGCAAGCGGTCGCCACCTTGACCGAGTCCTTGATCGAAGAGGTGGCGGTGGTCTGCCTGGTGATCCTGCTGTTCCTGCTGCACCTGCGCAGCGCCGCCGTCGTGGCGATAGCGCTGCCGCTGACGCTGCTGATCTCGATGGTGCCGACGAGCTACCTCGGCATCGGCCTCAACATCATGTCGATCGGCGGCCTGATCCTGGCCGTGGGCGACATCGTCGACGGCATCGTGGTGTTCATCGAGAACACCCACAAGAAGCTCGCCGACGACCCGACGCGCGATCGCAAGGAGGCGGTGACCGAGGCCTGCTCCGAGCTCGGCCCCGGGCTGTTCTCGTCGCTCTTGATCATCGCAGTCAGCTTCCTGCCCATCTTCGCCCTGCAGGCGGAGGAGGGCCGGCTGTTTCACCCGCTCGCCTGGACCAAGACGCTGGCGATGCTGGCGGCGGCGCTGGTCACCGTCGCGGTGGCCCCGCCGCTCATCTGGCTCATGGTGCGCGGGCGCGTGCGCGCCGAACGCGAGAACCCCATCAACCGGGCGATCACCGCGCTCTACCGCCCGGTGCTCAGTGCCGCGCTACGCGCGCGCGTCGTCGTGCTGGTGCTGACCGCGCTGCTGGTCACAGGTGCGGGGGCCGCGTTCACGCGCCTCGGCTCCGAGTTCATGCCGCCCCTGTGGGAGGGCTCGCTCTTGTACATGCCGATCACGCTGCCGGGCGTCTCGGTGACGGCGGCGACCGACCTCTTGCAGCGGCAAGACGCGGCGCTGCGCGCCGTGCCCGAGGTCGCGAGCGTGTTCGGCAAGGCCGGCCGCTTCGACACCGCCACCGACCCCTCGCCGCTGTCGATGATCGAGGCGACCATCCAGCTCAAGCCCAAGGACCAGTGGCGGCCGGGCCTGACCGAAGAGGAGCTGGTGCAGCAGCTCGACCTCGCGGTGGCGGTGCCGGGCCTCAACCGCGCCTGGACCAAGCCGGTGCGCGGCCGCATCGACATGCTCTCGACCGGCATCCGCACCCAGGTCGGCATCAAGGTGTTCGGCAAGGATCTCGAGGTCATCGAGCACGTCGGCCAGCAGATCGAACGCGCGCTGCGCGACGTGCCCGGCACGCGCTCGGTCTACGCCGAGCGCATCCGCGGCGGCAGCTACCTCGATTTCGAGCCCGATCGGGCGATGATCGCGCGCCACGGCCTGCTGGTCGGCGACGTGCTCGACGTGCTCGAGAGCGCCGTCGGCGGCATGGAGGTCGCCCAGGTGATCGAGGCGCGCGAGCGCTACACCGTCAACGTGCGCTACCCGCGCGAGCTGCGCGACACGCTCGACGGCGTCGGGCGCGTGCAGGTGAAGACCCCCGCGGGCGCGCAGGTGCCGCTGTCGGCGCTCGGCCGCCTCGAGCTGCGCCCCGGCGCGCCCATGATCCTCGACGAGGACGGCGCGCTCGCCGGCTACGTCTACGTCGACCTGGTGGGGCGCGACACCGGCGGCTACGTGCGGGACGCCAAGGCCGCCGTCGAGAAGAGCGTGCACCGACCGCCCGGCACCTGGCTCAAGTGGACCGGCCAGTACGAGAACCTCGAGCGCATGGAGCAGCGCATGACGATCGTGCTGCCGGTGACGCTCGTGCTGGTGTTCGTGCTGCTCTACCTGGCGCTGCGCTCGACCAAGAAGACGCTGCTGGTGATGCTGTCGGTGCCGCTCTCCCTCACGGGCGGCATCCTGCTGATGTGGGCGCTCGGCTACTCGACAAGCGTCGCCGTCTGGGCGGGCGCCATCGCGCTCATCGGCGTGGCGGTCGAGACCACCGCCATCATGGTGGTGTTCCTCGACGAGGCGTGGCGCAAGCGACGCGCCGAGGGCGGCATCAAGGACGCGGCCGACGTGCGCGAGGCAACCATGGCGGGCGCGCTCAAGTCACTGCGGCCGGTGTTGATGGCCGTGTTGATGAACGTGTTCGGGCTCATCCCCGTGATGGGCGCCTCCGGCGTCGGCGCGGACGTGATGAAGCGGCTGGCGTCGCCGATGTTCGGCGGCCTGGTGACGCTCACGCTCTTGACCCTGGTGGTGGTGCCGGTCGTGTACTCCCTGATCGAGCGGCGTGAGCCCGCCGCAGCACCACGCAGCGGCGACGGGCAGGCGTAGCGGGTAGCTGGCAGCTGCGATGATGGCGCGCGAGCCGCGCGGGAGGGTGAGGCGATGATGCTCCTTTCGACAACGCCAAGTTCGCTTCGCCATGGGAGCACCGCGGTGCGGCTCGCGCTCTGTCTGTTCGCTGCGGGGTCGTGCGGCCCGTGCGACGGTTGCGGGCCGCCGCCCGGCGCGAGCTGCGCGCGCTTCGAGGGCACCTGGACCCAGTCGTTCGTCTGCTTCGACGAGGTGACCGCGACCTGCGAGCGCGACGACCAGAGCACGTTCACGCTCACCGACGACTGCGGCTCAGACGTCCTCGACACGTTCATCGGTATCGTCGCCGGCGATACGCTCGAGTGGGAAGCCTCGGAGGACGTGGAGCCTGAAGGCACGAGCGACGGCGACTACGAGGAGTCGGGTACGTGGAGGTTCTCCAACGACACGATGACGTCGGAGTCCGAGTTCGTGAGGACGAGCGGCCCCAACCAGGGGAGCGGCGGACCATGCCGGGCGAACGCGCGGCGGGGCGGTGACCCGACGCCTGTTGCGTGCGGTGACCTGTGCGACAACGCCAGCAACAGGGCGGAGATCTGCCCGTAGCGCACAGTCTCCGTCGTCAATGAGCCGCATCCGAGGGCAAACGGTGGGCAAGAGAACCACGGTCGGATCAGCTCACCGCGCTTGGGCCAAAACACCCGGCTGCCCGTTGCTCGCCGCCACAGGACGCCGCACCGGCCTGGCACGTTTCTCGGATCCTGCCGCCAGCCCCGGGGGGAGCCACTCAATGGACGGCACGTCTTCAATCGTCACGCCCGATGCCATGGTTCGCACGCGAGGGCTCGAGACCCACTTCATCGTAGAGCACTATCACCGCGCCTTCGATGACGAGGTCGCGCTGCTTGGCGAGCTGATCCGCAAGAACTGGACCGGCTTCCGCGACGTGTCGAGTGCGCTGGCGGCGTTCGACGTGCAGCTGCGCGCGCACCACCTGCTTCAAGAATTCCGGATCTTTCCGGCGTTCGAGAATGGCAGGCGTGCGGCGCCCGAACAGTTCGAGGCCTGGGCAGCGGACGCGCTGCGCCTCTTTTCTGCCCTCGATGCGCTGCGCGCCGCGATCGGCTTGATCGATCAACGGTCTCCGATCGCCCGGCGATTGATGCGGCTCATGAACGAGGTGCAGGATCACATCGTCGTCGAGGCGAAGATGCTCGCGCCTTGGACGGGCCTGTAGTGCGGTGTGTCGGACGTTCGGTCGTTGTCACTTCTTGCTTGGCGCCAAGCGGACCACCAGCGCCTTCGGGTTCTCGGAGGCGCCGTCCGTTTCGACGATGACGCGGGCGTCCTTCTCGATGTCCGCAGTGGTCGCGGGCTTCTCGCCCTTGAAGACCTTGGTCTCGGTGGTCAGCTCCACCGACGCCACCTTGCCGCCCTCGGGTAGGTACCTGTCGTGTACTCACTGATCGAGCGACGGGAACAGTAACCCGTCCGGCCACAGTCCGACCGCCGCGCCCGTTCGGACGCGGCCTGCGTGTCGGCACGCGGCATGCTCCCGTTGGCACCGTGCTGGTGCTCGTGACGCTCTCCCTGCTCCCCGCGGCTCCCCTCGATCAGCTCGTGCAAGAGGCGTGGCGGGCGAGCCCGGAGGTCGCCAGCGCCGCCGCCACCGTCGCCGTCGCCGAAGCGAGCGTCGAGCGCCTTGCCGTGGTGCTGCCGAACCCCGAGGTCGAGGGTGCCGTCAGCAGCGATGTGCTGTTCGCGCGCCAAGGAGAGCTCGACCTCGAGGTGGCGCTCGTCCAGGAGCTGGCCTGGCCTGGGGCGCGGCTTGCGCGCAAGGACGGCGCGGAGCGCGCGCTTGACAGCGCACGGCTCAAGCTGGCGCTTGCCCGGCTCGAGGTCGCGGCCCGCGTCGAGGCGGGCATCGGCGCGGTCGCGGCGGCGGTCGACGCCGGCAAGGTCCGTCGCGACATCGCCGAGGGTGCGCGCGCCCTCGCCGCCGCCGCCCGCCGCAAGGTCGAAGCAGGCGCAGCGGGCTCCGTCGAGGCCACGCTGGCACGCGCCGATGAGGCGCTCGCGGAGGCTGCCTTGGACAACGCGCAGGCGGTGCTCGAAGCCGACACCGCCTCGCTGTGCGCGCTGTTGGCGCGCGACGACTGTGTTGCGCTCGCCGAGCAGGCCACCTGGCCCGAGCTGCCGCCGCTGCCGCCGCCACCGGAGCTGATGACACGGGCAGACGTCCGCGCGGCGACGCTCGACCTCGAAGCCGCCAGGAGCGTCGTCGACGGCGCCGAGCTCGAGCGCATCCCGAGCGCGCGCCTCGGCCTCGGCTACGCATTCAGCCAAGGCGTCTTCGACTCGCCGATCTTGCCGGACAACGTCATCGACCCGGACCACCTCGCGGGAGTGACGCTGGCGGTGTCTTTGCCGGTCTGGGACTGGAAGTCGGGTGAGGTCGCGCAGGCCCGCGCCGAGGCGACGCACGCCGACGCCGAGCTGCGCGCGCTGCGGCGCAGGGCGACGTCCTCCGTTGTGAGCTCCCGCGCCCGCCTGCACGCGGCGAAGGCGAGCGCGGAGCGACTCTCGGCCACCGAGGCCGACGTGCTGCGCGCCCTCTCGGAGGTGCAGGCGGCCTACGTCGCCGGGGCGCTCGCGCTCGACGAGGCGCTCACCACGCGCGATCTCCTGTTACGCAGCCGGCTCGAGCTCGTCGATGCCAAGCGCCGGCACGTGCAGGCGCACGCCGCCGCCCTGGTCGCGCTCGCGCAGCCGAGCGCCGTCGGCGTCGAGGTCGCGCCATGAGCCGCTCCCGACGCTCGCTGCTGTGCCTGGCGTTCGCGACCCAAGCGCTCGCGGCCACGAGCGTCGTCGCGCACGGCGACGAAGAGCACGGTGAGCCGCCGCCGCCGCCGAGCGCGAGCGCCGAGGTGCGCAGCGCGACCGCGACGACGGCGGCGATCGAGCTGGTGGTGCGTTGGCCCACGCAGGCGGCCGCGGGCGGGCCGCTGCACCTGCGCGTCCTCGCCTCGGATTGGGCGAGCAACGCGCCGCTCGAAGGCGCGCACATCGAGTTGAGCTTATCGACGCCAGGGCATGCGGACGTCGTGGCGAGCGCGCGCGCGACCAAGAGCCCGGGCGTCTATCAAGGCGAGGTGCAGCTCCCCGCCGACGGTCACTACGCGGTGGCCGCCACCATCATCGCGGGCGAGCTGGTCGACGTCGTCGCCATCCCCGACCTCGAGGTCGGGCCCCCGCCCGTTCTCGCTGGCGCGGCGCCGGCCCGCGGTGGCGCTCCGTGGGGTGTCGTTGCCTCGGTCATGATCATCGTCGCCTCGCTCGGCGCGCTGCTCCTGCTCCGGCGCCGACGTCGTGCTCGCGCCGCCGCGCCGGTCGCCACCGCCGTGGCGCTCTTGCTCTCGAGCGCTGCGCAAGCGCATGGCAACGAGGAGCACGGGGACGCAAAGCCGGCACCCGCCGCTGCGCCGGCGTCGCCCGGCAGCAGCGGGCGTGTCTTCGTGGCCAAGGAGTCGCAATTCCTCCTCGGCATTCGCACGGCGCTCGTCGAGACGCGCCCGCTCGCCGATCGGGTGATCGTGCCCGGCACCGTCACCGCCCCGCCGGAGCGCCACGCCGCCATCTTCGTACCGCAGAGCGGGCGCATCGCGCCGCCGCGGGGCGGGTTTCCGCAGCTCGGTGCGCGTGTCCAGCAGGGGCAGGTGCTCGGCGTCGTCGAGGCGGTGCTGTCGGCGCCGGATCGCGCCTCGTTCCTCGCTGAGGAAGCGCGCGCACGCGCGGACGCAGCGACCGCCGCCGCCCGGCTCGACGCCGCCGAGAAGGCACGAGCGCGCCTCGCGTCGCTCGCGGGCGTCACCTCGCGGCAACAGGGAGAAGCTGCGGAGGTCGAGGTGGCGAGCGCGCGCGCGGCGCTGGCAGGGGCCGAGGCGCGCCGCGCGGCCTTCACCACCTCCGCGGGCGCCTCCCGCTTCGAGCTCGTGTCGCCGCTGGCCGGTGTGGTCGCCGACATCGGCGTCTCGCCCGGCGAGATCTTGAGCGCAGGGGATCGAGCGTTCCTCGTCGTCGACCCGCGCGAGTTGACGGTGGAGGCGAAGGTGCCGGAGCACGAGCTCGCGCGCCTGCTCGGCTCGAGCGACGCGCTGGTCTCCGTCGACGCCTTCCCCGGCCGCAGCTTCGCCGGCGCGGTTCGCGCGCAGGGGCAGGTGATCGATCCGGTCACGCGCACGGCCAAGGTCGTCTTCACCGTCGCCAACGCCGAGGGGCTCTTGAAGCTCGGCATGTTCGCGCGCGTGCAGATCGGCGCAGGCGCCGACCGGAGCGTGACCGCGGTGCCGGACGCAGCCGTGCTCGACATCGACGGCCGGCGCGTCGTCTATCTCCACGTAGCGCCCGAGGAGTTCGAAGCGCGGGAGATCTCGGTCGGCCGGCGCGACGGCGAGCTGCTGGAGGTGCTGCAGGGCCTCGATGCGGGCGCGCGCGTGGTGGTGGTCGGCGCCTACACGCTCAGAAACGCACCCGCGAGGTAGCGACGATGTTCGACCGCATCATCCGCTTCTCGCTCGAGCACCGCATGCTGGTCGTGGCTGGCGCGGCGCTCGTCTGCGTCTACGGCGCGCTGGTGCTGTCGAAGCTGCCCGTCGACGTCTTCCCCGACCTCAACCGTCCGACCGTGACGGTGATGACCGAAGCCGGCGGGCTCTCGCCCGAGGAGGTCGAGACCCTCGTCACCGCGCCGATCGAGCAGGCGATGAACGGCGCTCCCGGCGTCGTGCGCGTGCGCTCGACCTCCGGCGTCGGCCTGTCAATCGTGTACGTCGAGTTCGGCTGGGACACCGACATCTACCGCGACCGCCAGCTCGTCGCCGAGCGGCTGCAGGTGGTCGAGGAGCGCCTGCCGCCCGAGGTCGCACCGCAGATGGGGCCGGTCACGTCGATCATGGGCGAGATCTTGCTGGTCGGCCTCACCTCGAAAGGCGGAGCGACGTCGGCGCTCGAGATCCGCTCGGCGGCCGACTGGGTCTTTCGCCCGCGCTTGCTCACCATCCCCGGCGTCGCGCAGGTCATCCCCATCGGAGGCGGCGTCAAACAGTTCCAGGTGCTGGTCAAGCCCGAGCGGCTGCTCGCCTACGGCCTGACGCTCGAGGACGTCGAGCGCGCCGCCGGCCTCGCGCAGGCGAACACCACGGGCGGCTTCCTCGAGCGAAAGAGCCAGGAATACCTGGTGCGCAACGTGTCGCGCACGGCCTCGCTCGAGGACATCGCCGCCACCGCCGTCGGCTTCGAGGCCGGCGTGCCCATCCGCCTGCGCGACGTCGCCGACGTCCGCTTCGGCCCGGCCATCAAGCGCGGCGACGCGGGCGTCAACGGCAAGCCCGCGGTCGTGCTGTCCATCCAGAAGCAGCCCGGAGCGTCGACCATCGATCTGACGGAGCAGATCGAGCGCGCGCTCTCCGAGCTTGGCGCGAGCGTGCCGGGCGACGTCGAGGTGGTAGAGCTGTTCCGACAAGCGACCTTCATCGAGACCGCGATCGAGAACGTGGCGGAGGCGCTGCGCGACGGCGCCATTCTCGTCGTCATCGTACTGGTGCTGTTCCTGATGAACCTCCGCACCACGCTGATCACGCTCACGGCCATCCCGCTCTCGCTGCTGGTCAGCGCGCTCGTGTTCAAGGCGTTCGGGCTGACCATCAACACCATGACGCTCGGCGGCCTGGCGGTCGCCATCGGCGAGTTGGTCGACGATGCCATCGTCGACGTAGAGAACGTGTTTCGCAGGCTGCGGGAGAACCGCGCCGCCGGCAGCCCCAAACCGGCGGTGCAGGTCGTCTACCAGGCATCGAGCGAGGTCCGGAATTCGATCGTGGTCGCGACCATCCTGGTCGTCTTGGTCTTCATCCCGCTGTTCTCGATGAGCGGCATCGAGGGACGCCTGTTCGTTCCCCTGGGCGTGGCGTACATCGTGTCGATCATCGCGTCGCTGTTCGTCTCGCTGACGGTGACGCCTGCGCTCTGCTCGCTGCTCCTGCCGACGGCCAAGGCCACCGCGCATGATCGGGACGGGCTCTTGGTGCGTTTCCTCAAGGCGGGCCAGCGCTGGGTGCTGGCCCATACGCTCGACCGCCCGCTGCCGGTGATGGCCGGCGCCGCGGCGCTGGTCGTGATGGCGGCGGCGAGCGTGCCCTTCCTCGGCGCCGAGTTCCTACCGAGGTTCAACGAGGGTACCGCGACCGTCAACGTGCTCGCCGCGCCCGGCACGAGCCTCGAGGAATCGAATCGCCTCGGCACCATCGCCGAGGAGCTGATCGGCTCCATCCCCGAGGTGAGAAGCACGGGCCGCCGCACCGGGCGCGCCGAGCTCGACGAGCACGCCGAGGGGGTGCACTACACGGAGATCGACGTCGACTTCCATGGCGACGAGGTGTCCGGGCAGCGGCGGCCGCTGAGGCCGCGCGAACAGGTGCTCGCCGAGATGCGCGACAAGCTCGCGCTCATCCCCGGCGTGAACGTCGGCATCGGCCAGCCGATCTCGCATCGCCTCGATCACCTGCTCTCCGGCGTGCGCGCACAGCTCGTCGTCAAGGTGTTTGGTCCCGACCTCGCGGTGCTGCGCAGCCAAGCCGCGCGTGTGGAGGAGGCGATGTCGAAGGTCGACGGCGTGGTTGACCTCGTCATCGAGAAGCAGGTGCTGATCCCGCAGGTGCGCGTGCGCGTCGACCGCGAGCGGGCGCTGCGCCACGGCGTTGCTCCCGGGGCGCTGGCGGAGCACCTGGAGCGCGCGCTCGCCGGTGCCGTGGTCGGTCAGGTGATCGACGGTCAGCGTCGCTACGATCTGATCGTCCGCTATGGTGAGGAGGCGCGCTCGTCGCTCGAGGGTATCCGCGGCGCGCTCATCGAGACCGGCGGCGGCGCCAAGGTGCCGCTGTCGGCCATCGCCGACGTCGTCGAGGATCGCGGGCCGAACCAAATCGTGCACGACCACGGCGCGCGCCGCATCGTGGTCAGCGCCAACGTGCAGGGGCGCGATCTGGGTGCCGTGGTCGCCGAGGTGCGCCGCGCCGTCGACGCGCTGCCGCGGCCCGACGGCACCTATGTCACGTACGAGGGGCAATTCGAGAGCCAGCAGCAGGCGACCCGCACCATCGCTGCGCTCTCGATCTTTTCGCTGCTCGGCATGGCGCTCGTGCTCTACACGCACCTGCGGAGCCTGCGCTTCGTGTGGCAGGTGCTGTTGAACGTCCCGCTCGCGCTCATCGGCAGCGTGGCCGCGCTGTGGATCGCCGGGCTGCCCTTCTCCGTCGCCACCCTGGTCGGCTTCATCACGCTCTGCGGCATCGCTTCGCGCAACAGCATCATGATCATCGATCGCTACCTGCACCTGGTCGAGCGCGAGGGGGTACCCTTCACGCGCGAGATGATCGTGAAGGGTTCGCTCGATCGATTGGTACCGGTGTTGATGACCGCGCTCACCGCCGGCCTCGCGCTGGTGCCGCTCGCGCTGGCGGCGGGCGCGCCGGGCAAAGAGATCCTGCACCCGGTCGCCGTCGTAATCCTCGGCGGCCTGTTGTCGTCGACGATGCTCGACCTCGTCGTCACTCCCGCGATCTTCTACCGCTTCGGCGGCGCCGCGCTCGAGCGACGTGCGCGCGGTGAGCAGGTGAAGCTCGCGGCGCCCCAAGTCGTCCCATGAGCAGATGGAGAAGCAACATGAAGCGAGCCCTCGTCCTGTCATTCGTTCTTGCCGCCCCGGTCGCGCTCGCCCACGAGGACGAGCCGCACCCGCCGGGTGAGCACCATGACGCGCCGAAGGTGCCGCCACCGCCGCCGAAAGCGCAAGCACCTGGCGATCACGCGCATGCCTCACCCCACGGCGGCGTCGTCGTCACCGTCGACAAGGAGACGCACGTCGAGGTGGTATTCGGCGAGCGTGCCTTCACCGTCTATTTCTACGACGCGCATTTGGCGCCGGTGGCGCTGCCCACCGACGCGAAAGGCACCGTCGTCATCGGCAAGGAGGTCAAGAAGGTCGTGCTGCCGATCGCGAAGAAGCCGGATGGGACGCTCGACGATCACCTCGTGGGGGAGCTCGCGGTCGCCGCGGATCGGAACGCCGCCGTGGTCATTCAGGCGACCGTGCTCGGCAAGGCGCGCAGCGTGCGGGTCGAGAAGCCCGCGGCGGCGGCGGCGCCTGCGCCCAAGCCGCCAGCACCCGCCGCGACCAAGTGAGCGCCGCGCGGGTCACCGCGTCAGGTCCGCGGTTCGCGGTTCGCGTCGACGGTGTCCGGCGTTGTCGATGGCGAGGGCGGCGCGGCCGCCACGGGACGGCTCGGTTCATCTCGCGTCATCGCCGCGTCGAGCGTCGCCGCGGAGCGTTTGATCGAACCACCGTCCGAGGATCCGCGCCTCCTCGCGCGCGTGCGAGACCATGAAGAAGACGCCGCCGTCGACGTCGACGAGCTCCTTTCTGTTTTGTGGCAAGCGCTCGAACAATGCGCGAACATACTCGGGCGCGAAACCGCGCCGCGCGACGATGAACATCGTTGGTACCGTCATCGACGCCAATGGCCGCGGTAGCGAAGTCGTGAGCAGCGACAGCACAGCGCGCAATGGATAGCGTCTGTCGAAGTCACGATCGCCGAGGTACTGTTCGACGAGGCGAGACTCCACGGCGTGCGCTGCGCCGCGCATGTCGACCATCCTTCTGAAGTCGAGGTACGCCCGGATCGGCACCGGCAGCTGCGGTGCGTGTTTGGCGAGTGCCTTCATGACCGGCAGCAGCCGCCGTCGCATGCGGCCCTGCGCTTCGTCGCCGAGGACCGCAGCTTGGAACGCAGGCTCGTCGAGGATCGCGGGTGCGTTCTGGCACGCGACGCTGTCGATCGGCGCGCCTGCGAGCGCGAGGTAGAAGGCGGCGAAACCGCCGAGGCCTTCGCCGAACACGCCGACATGCCCTCGGTACCGCGCAACGAGCGCGTCGATCGCGTCGCGGTGCCGCGAGACGAGCTCGTCGATGGTGAGGCCGCCGTGTCGAGGCATCACGAAGACATTGAAGCCGCGCAGGTGCAGGAGATGAGCAAGCTCGGCGAAGACATAGGCGTGGCCGCCGGAGCCCGGCGAGATGAGCACCGTCGGTTCGTTTCTTGTCGCCTCGAACCCAATGAGCTCATGGGAGTGTCCGGCGGAGGTGAAGTGCAACGCGCGCAGCTCGCGGGCGATGGCGTCGGCGTCGCTGTCATTGTCGAGCACGTAGCGCCGCCACTGCGCGAACGGCTTGTCGGCGCGCGTGAGCGGCGCCCCTGCGTCGGAACGGCTAGGGTCAATGTTCGCCGCGAGCATGGGCCTTCTCGATGTGCGCGCGCACGTTCTTGAGGTAGCCGGGCATCATCATGCCAGCGAAGTAGTCTTCGATGACCGGCGGCAGCGCGCGCCCCGCGCTCGCGCTGATGCGGTAGAGGACGAGAGCAGAGGCGTCGTCGAGCGCGACCACCCGCCAAGAGCCGCTCATCTTCACCACATCATGGAGCGCGCGCGGATCGAGGCTCCAACGGATCTCGTTGCGCTCGCGATCTTCCCAATAGTCGAGCGTGTAGCTCGCCTTCATCCACAACGACTGATGCGTCTCGCGCGCCTTGATGTGGCTGCCGCCATCGTGCTGCGCCCGCAGCAGCACCTGAATGGCCTTCAGGCACGTGCTGTATTCGGGCATCTCCTCCACGCGTCCGAGCTGCTCGAAGACGTGCTGCGCTGGGACAACGATGATGAACGCACCGCGCCCTTCACCGACGGGCGGTTTGCCGCGCGACGGCGTTCGGTGCGTGATGACATCGCCAGTCTTCAGGCGCTGCCAGTCGTCGTCGCTGATGCCTTCGCCCTTCCGCAGCGCACCCACGTCGACGGCGGACGGTGAAGGCGGCGCGGTGGTGAGGATGAGGAGAGCGAGCGCGCCTGTCATGACGCTCCGGACGTGCCGAGCGCTCGCCGGAGGAGCTTCGACACCTCGATGACCGTCACCGGGATGAGCCCGACGCCGAACGACAGTGCGCACTCTGTCGCCGACAACGCGCCGAGGCCGAAAAGGTGCTGCAGGATCGGGACGTGATGGAGCGCGAGCTGCACGAGCAAGCTCGCAACAACGACGGCGAGCAGTGTCACGTTGCCGAAGATGCCGACCTGCAGAAACACCTTGGTCGTCGAGCGGGCAGCAAACGAACGCAGGAGCTCGCAGGCCACGAGCGCTGAGAACGCGAGGTTGCGTGCGGTGGCGAGATCGCGCGTTTCGAGCATCCAAAGAAACACCCCGAAAACGACGCTTGCTTCCAGCAGGCCAGTGAGCGCGATCGTGGTCCACTGCGAGCGCCCGAGGATCGACTCCGCCGGTCGCCGCGGCGGGCGCCTGAGCACGTCACCATCGGGGCGATCCATCACGAGCGCGAGCGCAGGCAGCCCGTCGGTGATGACATTCACCCACAAGATCTGCAGCGGCGACAGCGGCAGCGGCAGTCCTGCGGCCGACGCGCTGAGCATCAGGAGCAGCTCGCCAACGTTACCGATGAGCAAATACACGAGCGCCTTGCGTATGTTGTCGTAGACGCCGCGGCCCTCTCGAACGGCGGCGACGATGCTCGCGAAGTTGTCGTCGACCAGCACCATGTCCGCCGCCTCACGGGTCACCTCGGTGCCGCCCTTCCCCATCGCCACGCCGATGTGCGCCTCCTTGAGCGCAGGCGCGTCGTTCACGCCGTCGCCGGTCATCGCCACGACGTCACCCTGGCGCTTCCACGCCCTGACGATGGTGAGCTTGTCGGCGGGCGTCGCTCGCGCGTGGACAACCTCCGTTGGGTCATCTCCCGGGAGCAGGATGCCCATCTCCTTGGCGATTGCAGCCGCGGTCATCGGGTGGTCGCCCGTGATCATCACCGTGCGGATGCCGGCCTGCCGCGCCGCGCGCACGGCGTCGATCGCCTCGGTGCGCGGCGGATCGGCCATGCCGACGAGACCCACCAGCTCGAGATCCCGCTCCTCCTGCGTCTTGCCCACAGCCACCGCGAGGACGCGCAGCCCGTGCGCGCCCATCTCCGCGTTCGCTTGCAGCGCGCCGTCGCCGCCGCTCGCGCACAACGGCAGCAGCAGCTCGACGGCCCCCTTCACATAAAGGACACCGTTGGCCCGAAAGATGCTCATGCGTTTGCGCTCAGCGTCGAACGGGAACGTCGCCTTGCGCGCGTTCGTCGCCTCGATGTCCGGGCGCCTGTGCCCCACAAGTGCCGCCGCGACCAGCAACGCTACCTCCGTCGGGTCACCGCTGCCGTCCTGCTCGTCCGCCGCGAGCTCGGCGTCGCTGCACGACGCGGCCACCGCCAGCACGCGCGCGTGGTCCTTTCCCCACACCTCGCGGACGCGCATGCGGCCGGTGGTGAGCGTGCCCGTCTTGTCCGTGCAGATGACGGTCGCGCAGCCGAGCGTCTCGACGGCGGCGAGCTTGCGAATCAGCACCTTCTGCGCGACCATCCGCTGCACGCCGACGGCGAGCGCGATGGTGACGATGGCCGCGAGTCCCTCCGGTACCGCCGCGACCGCGAGTGACACTGAGCCCATCAGGATTTCGAGCCACGGCATCCCGCGCAGGAAGCCGACCGCGGCGACGAGCACGACCACGCCGAGACAGAGCAGCAAAAGCAGCCGGCCGACACGCTCGAGCCGCTTCTGCAGTGGCGTTTCCTCGTCGGCGGTCTCGCCGAGCATCTTCGCGATCTTGCCGAGCTCGGTGCGCATCCCCGTCGCGGTCACGATTGCGCGCGCGCTGCCGTCGGAGACCGCAGTGCCGGCGAAGACCTCGCCGTGTCGTTCGGCGAGCGACGCACCCTGCTCCTCCGCGCCGGCGCGCTTCTCCACCGGCAGGCTCTCGCCCGTCAGCGCCGCCTCGTTCGTCTTCAAACGATGCGCTTCGATGAGCCGCGCGTCGGCCGCGACGACGTCGCCGGCGTCGAGCACGAGCACGTCCCCGGGAACGACGAGCGCCGCCTCGATCTCGACGGTCTGCCCGTCGCGCAAGACACGCGCGCGCGGCGCGGTCATTCTGCGCAGCGCCTGCACCGCCTGTTCGGCGCGGTACTCCTGGATGAACCCGATGAGCGCGTTCAAGACGAGGATGACGCCGATGGCGATCGCGTCTTTCACCTCGCCGAGCCCGGCGGACAGGAACGTCGCGCCGATGAGGAGCCACACCATCGCGCCCTTGAACTGACCGATCAGGAGCTTCAGCTTCGAAGGCGGCGGCGCGGTCGCAATCTCGTTCCTGCCTTGCTCGGCAAGGAGCTCAGTCACCTCTGCCGGCGAGCGTCCGCGCTCGTAGTCGACCGGGAACTTGAGAGAAGCGACGGCGACCATCACGTGCCCCTATCGATGGTGAACGTCTCGCGCTCGGCGACCACGCGGGCGGCCCAGCCCAGCTCGCGTTCGATGCGCATCGGCAGCTCGTCACTACGCTCGACGGCATCGACGGCCCTCAGTCGACGTGGGTCTTGGCGAGGCTCAGCAGCTTGGCGGTGGTGCTGGGGTCGTTCGAGGTCAGCTCGACGGCGGAGCCCGCGGTGGCCGCGTCGATGCCGCGCAGGCCGAGCGGGCACGAGGCCATGCCTTCGGCACCGCGTGCGGCCGCGAACGCGAGGTGACAGCCGATGTGCGCCTGCCACGCCGCGACGTTGACGCCGGGCTTCGGCGTCAGGCGGACACCGTTCTTGAGCGGTTCAACGCGCTCGAGCTGACCGAGCAGCGGGCAGCCCGCGCGCTGTGCGGGATCGAAGTGCTTGCACGCGCCCTCCTCGTACGACCTGAGCGCGGTCGCGGCCGCGGCATGATCGTTCGCCATCTTCTCGTGACGGCGCGCGTCCGTGAGATGGCGCTCGGTCGGGTTGTAGATCTCGAGCGCGAAGCAGCGTCCCGCGGGCAGCTTGGCGCCCTCGTTCGGACAGCCCTCAGCGACGCCCGCGAGTGACACGCGCCGTATCGACTCCGCGGCCTCGTCGTACCGCCCGGCGTGCTCGGCGGCCTCTGCGCCGTGCTCGGCGGCCTCTGCCACGTGGGCGTCGGCGGGCATGTCCTCGGGGCGCGCGCCCGGCGTCTGGCAACCGGCCACGGCGAGGGCTGCGAGCCCAGCCGTCGCGCAGGCAGGAAACCGCCACGATGTTGGCTTGCGGGTCATGAGAACCTCCGCGGCGGAGCAATCCAGAAGCGTGCCACCGCCCCGCGCTGCAAGAGGGGCCGGCGCTGACGACGTCGAGGCGGCGCTTGTGACCGCCGCGGTTCCAGCGCGAAAACGAACGATCGCAGTGCGAATCAGCGCCTTGTGCCACAAACGGTCACGGCCGCGCCGAAGCGGCGGCCCACGGCGGGCGTGGCTCACCGAGAACCCGATGGCCCCCTTGATGCATCGCCGCGTCGAGTGACGTCACGCGCAATCGCCCTGGCGGTCGCCGGCCTCCTCGCCGCGGGGGCGCGCGCGACCCCGACCCTGCGGTCGGGCAGCGGAGGCGCCAGCTCCTCCCGCACGACGGTGGGTGAGGTGGTCTTGCGCGCGACGCCGGCCGAGGTGTTCGCGGTGCTCTCCGATCCACTGCGCTGGCCGAGCGTGCTCAGCGACGTCGAACGGATCGAGGAGGAGGGCCGCGGACGGAAGGGCCGTGCGCCCGGCCAGTCGTGGCGAGTCCACTCACGCCTGCTCGGCCACTGCCACGTCCTCGAGCTGCGGCGGGAGGTACCGAGCCTGGTGCACTTCCACGTCACGGACGCTGGGCCCGGCGGCGTGCTCGAGGTCGATCTGCGCCTGCTGCCGTCGACGGTCGACGGAGGGCCCGCCACGCGCGTCGAGTACACGATGCACACGCGCCTGCCGCTCGGGCTCGACGCGGTGATTGACGAAGATCTCGTACGCCGCGCGCGGGAGCGGAAGGTCCTGAGCGACCTCACCGACCTCGAAGCCCGCTTCGGCGGCGCGGCACGGCCTCCGTAGCTGCCCCGGCACGGCGCGAGACTTGCTCGCAGGGGAGCGCCCATGGTGATGCTGGCCGCACTCCTCACACTCCACGCGCTGTTCTTCGCGCCGTTGCTGGTACGCGCCGCCGTGCAGCGTCGTGCACGCGCCACGGCGGGCTTGAGCAGCGCCGTGCACGTCGCCGAGCGGCGTGGCGCGTTGCTCGCCCTCACCGTCCATGGCGCGGCGCTGCTGCTTCTCTATCTCGGCATCTTCATCGCTGTCCTCGGCGGTCACTGGCTGACGCCGCAGACCCCCACCGCCCTCGCCGGCTTGACGATGGTCGCCGCCGCCGCAGCAATGGTGACGTGGACCGCCAGGGTCTTCACCTCGTGGCGCCTGCGCCCCGAGGTCGACGCCGGTCACCGGCTGTGTACCTCGGGGCCGTTCTCGCTCGTGCGCCATCCCATCTATGCCGCCCTCGACGCGCTTGCCGTGGGAACGGCGCTGTGTGTCCCCACGGCGCCTGTGCTGGCCGCCGCGGTGCTGCTGGTGCTCGGCGGTTGGCTGAGAGCTCGGCTCGAGGAGCGCGTGCTGCTCGAGGCCTTTGGCGACAGCTATCGTGCCTACCAGCGACGCGTGCCGAGGAGGTTCGTGCCGGGTCTGTGGTGAGCGCGCCTCACCCCGGCAGCTCGCCGCGCTTCGCCCGCGCCGCGATGGCGTCGCCCACCCGCAGCGCGTTGGCGACGATGGTCAAGGTGGGTGGCACCGCGCCCGACGTGGGCAAGAAGCTGCCGTCGACCACGTACAGGTTGTCGACGTCGTGCGCGCGGCAGTCGCGGTCGAGCACGGAGCTCTTGGCATCGTCGCCGAAGCGGCAGGAGCCCGCCTGCAAGACGTCGAAGGTGCCGCCCGCTTGCGGCGCCTCCAGGTGATCGGGCCGCATCGCCTGCAACAGCTCGTGCGCGCGGGCGCCGAGCGCGGCGCTCCGTCGCAGGTCGTCGTCATGGTGCTCGAAGGTGACGCGGGCCACCGGCAAGCCGAAGCGGTCGAGCACATCGTGGTCGAGCTCGACCTTGTTGTGCTCGCGCGGCAGCGTCTCGCTGAAGCCCTCGACGTCGACGTGCTTGCCTTCGCGGTACCAGCGGCGCAGCCGGTCCTTGAGCGCGGCACCCCACAGCGTGCCGCCGTCCTCCCCGACCGAGAGCCGCTCGGCGGTGGCGATCGGGCTCGGCGGCGCCAGCTCGACCACCAGCGTGCCCGCGTCGGCTTCGTGGTCGCGCACGGTGCGGCCGAGGAAGGGGTGCGGCGATAGCAGGCCCGCGATGGGCTCGGCGCGCGACAACGCGAAGTCGGCGCTGGCGCCGCTCTTGGTCAGGAACATGACGTGCTGGCCGACGTTGCCCGAGAAGTTGGCGAGCCCGTCCGGAAACAAGCTCGACCTCGAGCGCAGCAACAGGCGCGGTGTCTCGATGGCCGAGCACGCGAGCACGACGACGCGCGCGCGCTGTTCGCGTTCGACGCCCTGCGCGTCGCGCCAGACCACGCCGCGCGCGCGGCCGTGCTCGTCGACGCGCACCTCGACCGCCATGGCGCGGTCGCGCACCACACAGCGGCCGGTGGCCTCGGCCTTCGGCAGCATCGCCTCGAGCGTGCTGCCCTTGGCGCCGACCTCGCAGCCGTAGGAGGCGCAGAAGTCGCAGTACTGACAGGCGGCGCGCCCCTGGTAGGGCTGCGACAAGACCGCGCGCGGCGTCGGGTCCGCGTGCCAGCCGAGCGCGCTCGCCGCCTCGTCGACGCGCGCGCCGAGCGGGTGCGTCTCGACCGGCGGCAGCGGGTACGGCGTGCTGCGCGGCGGCTCACGGCGCGAGGCGCCCGCGCGCCCGCTGACGCCGAGCTCGCGCTCGGCCTGGTCGTACCAAGGCTCTAGCTGGTCGTAGCCGATCGGCCAGTCGGCGAGCGAGCTGCCCGCGACGCCGCCGGTGAGCGTGCGGCGCCGAAAGTCGTCCGGGTGCATGCGGAAGGCGTAGCCGGCCCAATGGACCGTGCCGCCGCCGACGACGCACGAGATCCAGCCGAAGGTGCCGCGCTCGGCCTCGTCGTCGGGGCGGGCGCGCATCAGGTGCGGCTCGTCGGCGACGAAGGGCACGAACAGGTCGCGGCGCACGATGGTCAGCTCGTCGTGCACGAACTGCTCGCGGCGCAGGCGCGGGCCCTTCTCGAGCACGACCACGCGCAGCCCGGCCTGCGCGAGCGCGAGCGCGGCCGACGCGCCGCCTGCGCCGGAGCCGACCACGCATGCGTCGACGACGTCGCTGCTCGGATCAGCCATGGTGATGCCCTGGTCCGGGCCCGCCGGGCGCGTAGCCGAGCAGGCGCCAGCCGGCCTGGTCGACGTTGCCGCCGTGCACCGGGTCCGAGAACATGCCCTCGAGCGTGAAGGTGAACAGCACGTCGAAGAAGTGCGCCGCGTCGAAGCCGTGCACGCTGCCGTCTCCGTCGGCGAGCGCGGTGAGCACGTCGTCCTGGCCCGTCACGTCGAGCGCGACGAAGCGGGACTTGGCGTGCGCGAGCGCGAGCACGTCGAGCACGCCGACGCCGACCCGGAACTCGTCCTTGAAGACCGCGAAGTGCGGCAGTGCGAGCTGACGATCGATGAAGCCGACGACGTTGGCCTCGCGCGCGCCCGGCAGGTCGTCGGTCGGGATCAAACGAGCGGTGGCGGCTTCCACCGTCGCCCACGCCGCGGGCTCGAGGCTCTGCGCTTGTGTCGAGGCGGGCGTGCGCCCGCAGCTCCCGCGGCAGGCGCCGAGCGGCAGCGCGCCGGCGCCGAGCAGCAGCGCGGCGCGCAGCAGCAGCGCGCGTCGCTCCGGGTCGTGCAGCATCGGTCCGGCGATGCGCGCTCAGCGAGCCACGTTGTCGACGAGTACGCCCTTGCCGCGGGCCGAGTTGCAGCCGTTGCCGCCGCAGCCGGCCCGCTCGACGTTCTTCGTCAGAACACCCTTGCCGCGGGCGGCGTTGCAGCCATTGCCGCCGCAGCCGGCCTGGTTCTTCACGGCAGTGTTCTTGGCGAGCACGCCCTTGCCGCGTGCCGAGTGGCAGCCGCCGTTGCCGCCGCACTCACCCTCGACGTTCTTGACCAGGGCGCTCTTGCCGCGGGCGGAGTTGCAGCCGTTGCCGCCGCAGCCGTCGTCGGCGAGGGAGGGCGTGGCGGCGAGGACGCAGGCGCCGAACGCGAGACCGAAGAAGAGCTTCACCATGACTGGCTCCGAGTGAGAAGGCGGGGTTGAGTAGGCCCGAGGAACGACTTTCCAGCAAGAGGAAAGGAAGGTGTCAGCGCTGCTGTCAGGCATCGTCGTTTGTGCCGGTGCATCGACCGGCCGTTTTGGGGTGATGGCGACGCGCTTGGCTCACCCGGACATCACCATAGTCAGGGTACAGCCATCGGTGCAGCCGCCGTCGATGGTCATGCCGTTTGTGCTGATGGTGCCGGTGCACTCGGTCCAGCCCGATCCCGTGAAGGTGACCTCGTCGCCGGTCACGTCGGCACCGGCCGGCACGGACATCGCCATGTCCCAGTCGCTGAAGGTCAGCGCGCAGCCAGCGACTGCCGTGGTCAGCCCCATGTCGCCGCCAAAGCACGTCCCGCTCGCGGTCCATGCGCCTGCCATGGCGGCGACGCACTCGCCTTCACCTTCACCCTCGCCTTCACCTTCGCCCTCACCCTCGCCCTCACCTTCACCCTCACCTTCACCGCTGTCGACGCAGCCGACTCCAAGCAACGCGAGCATCACGATCGGGCCGAGCAGGCAAAGGCGCATGGGACATCTCCTTGGAGGCGCGGCGCACACTGCAAGAAGCGGGACAGCGTGTCCAGCGGAGCAACGACGCTCCACCTGTGACGAGGCCGGTTACGGCCCAGGGCCCCTTGGTGACCTGTTCGGTCACGAAGATGGCGTTTGCCGCCTCGTCAGCCCTCGCGGAACGTGTCGGGATCGACGCGGTGGCGCCGTAGCAGGCGGTGGAGCGACTCGCGCGCGAGGCCCGCTTGCTCGGCGGCACGCGAGACATTGCCCTTGGTCGAGCCGAGCAGCGCGATCAGGTACTCGCGCGTCGCGCGGTCGTGCAGCAGCTCGGTGGCCTCGCGGTAGCCGAGCCGCGCGAGCCCGCCGTCGGGCAGCACGTTGCCGAGCCCCTGCGTGACCTCGACCGGCAGGTCGGTGACCGCGATGACGTCGGTGTCGGCGATGGCGGCAGCACGGCTGACGACGTTCTCGAGCTCGCGCACGTTGCCCGGCCAGCCGTAGTTGGCGAGCGCGCGCAGGGCGGCCTGCGCGAATTGGGTGGGGCCGCGGTCACCCATGCGCGTCCGCGCCTTGGCAAGCAGGTGCGCGGCGAGCGCCGGCACGTCGTCACGCCGGTCCCGCAGCGGCGGCAGCACGATAGGGAAGACGTTCAGCCGGTAAAACAGATCGTCACGGAAGCGACCATCATCGACGCGCGCCTTGAGGTCGACGTTGGTGGCGGCGATCACCCGCGCCTCGACCTTGCGATCGCGCACTTCGCCGACGCGGCGAAACTCGCGCTCCTGCAGTGCGCGGTTGAGCTTGACCTGCAACGGCAGCGGCAGGTCGCCGACCTCGTCGAGCAACAGCGTGCCGTCGGCGGCCTCCTCGATCAGGCCGCGTCGATCGCTGACCGCACCGGTGAAGGCGCCCTTGGCGTGGCCGAACAGCTCACTCTCGATCAGCTCGGCGGGGAAGGCGCCGCAGTTGACCGCCACGAACGGCCGCTCGCGGCGCTCGCTCGCGTGATGGATGGCGCGCGCCACCAGCTCCTTGCCGGTGCCGCTCTCGCCGGTGATGAGCACGGTCAGGTCGAGGCTGGCGGCCTTGCGCATCAGCGTGAACGCGGCCTCGAGCGCGCGGCTCTTGCCGATGATGGCGGAGAAGTCGTAGCGCTCGCCGGCATCGCGCGCGAGGCGCGAGGCGCGATCGCGCAGTTGCTTGTGCTCGACGGCGCGCGTGACGCGCAGCACCGCCTCGTCCGGCTCGAACGGCTTCTCGAGGTAGTCGAAGGCGCCCGCGCGCATGGCATCGACCGCGCTCTGAATGGTGGCGTGCGCAGTCATCAGCACCACCTCGACCTGCAGCGCGCGCGCCTTGATGGCCTCGAGCAACTGCTGGCCGTCGAGCTTGGGCATGCGGATGTCAGACAGCACGGCATCGAAGGCGCCGGCCTCGAGCATGGCGAGCGCCTCCGCCCCGTCCTTGGCGGTGCTGACGTCGGCCTGTTCGCCGAGCACGCGGCGCAGCAGGTCGAGCATCGAGTCCTTGTCGTCGACGACCAGCACCTTCCCACGCTGCGTCATACCGAGACCCCCAGAGGCGTGCGCGTCGGCCCATCGTTCGGCGCGCCCGGAGCGGGGGTGCGCAGCGTCCTCGGTATGCGAAGCGAAAAGCAGGCGCCGCGCGGCGTGTCGACGAGCGACAGCTCGCCCCGGTGCGCGCGCGCAAGCGACGCCGACACCGCGAGCCCGAGCCCGGTGCCCTTGGCCTTGGTGGTGGCGAACGGCTCGAACAGGCGGCCGCGCACCTCTGCGGCGATGCCCGGGCCCTCGTCGCTCACGCGCACGTGGATCACCTCCGCGTCCTCGCCGTCGACGTCAATGGCGATGGCGCCCGTCGGCGCGGCCTCGATGGCGTTTTGCACCAAGTTGTTGAGGATCTGGCGCACCTTACCGTCGTCGATCGCGGTCACGACGTCGCCGCGCGCGCGTACCTCGACGCGGCGGGTGTCGCCCATGCGCTCGGCGACCTCGTGCGCCAGCGCCGCCAAGTCGGTGTCGGCGAGCTTCAAGCGATGCGGGCGCGCCAGATCGAGCAAGCCGCCGACGATGCTCTGGCAGCGCGCGATCTCGTCGACGATGGCGCGCGCATCTTCTCGGATCGCTTCATCGTCGCGCCGCTCGATTAAACGGGCATAGCCGAGCATCACGCCGAGCGGGTTATTGATCTCGTGCGCCACGCCCGCGGCCAGGCGCCCGATGCCGGCCAGCCGCTCCGCATCGAGCAGGCGCTTCTCGCGCTGGTCGAGCTCGACCGCCATCTCGTTCAGACGGCGCGCCAGCGAGCCGAGCTCGTCGTCGCGCTCGGGCGCGGCGCGCGCCGACAGGTCGCCCGCCGCGAGCCGCCGTGCGGCCGCTTCGAGCGCGAGCAGCGGCCGCGAGATGGTGCGGTCGACGGAGAGCGCCACCGTGGCCGACAAGAGCAGCGCGATCGCGAGCACGGCGAGTTGCAGCGCCACGGTCCATCGCTCCGCCACCCGCGCCGCCGCCTCCGCTTCTCGCGCCGCCGCCTCGAGGTGCGCGGCGATGTGGTTGGCGCTCTCCTGCGCTTCCATGATCAAGTCGAGCGCGCGATCGTGGGCCTCCTCGAGCGGCGCGCCGCCGCTCTCGACGTTCGGCAACAGGCTGGTGGTGAAGTTCTCGTCGAGCGCCTCGAGGCCGAGCGCGATGCTCTCGAGCCCTTCGAGATCTTGCCCGCGCAGCAGCGGCCGCGCGGTCGCGAGCGCGGCGCGCGCGTCGTGCAACGCCTTCTGGTAGTGCCCGAGGTGGGTGCGGTTCTGCAGGATCACGGTGTGCGCCTGGTGCGCGTAGGCGTCGCGCACGGCGATGCTCACGCGTTGCACCGCGGCGATCGCCGAATCGGCGCTGCGCACGTCGCGCGCCCGCGCCGCGAGCACGGCCTGCGACACCGCGGACACCGACAGCGCCGCGACCACCGCTGCGGCCAGCAGCATGGTCGCGGCCATCAGGCGCTGTCGTATCGCGCGCCGTCGCTGCACCGGCGCTGGCGCGGCCCGCGTGGCGGGCCGCGGCCGATCGCTCACTCCTGCATCTCGAGCATGAAGGCGCAGCCGTCGGGGCACGTGCCCTCGATCATCATGCCGCTGTCGGCGAGCACGCCGGTGCAGTCGGACCAACCATCGCCGGTGAGCGTGGCCGCGCTCCCAACAACCACGGCGCCGGTGGGCAGGCTCTCGCCCGTCATGCTCCAGTCGGCGAAGGTGATCTCGCAGCCGTCGACCGCCGCGGTGTTAGTCATCGGCATGGCGAAGCAGTCGCCGCTGCCTTCCCAGGTGCCCGCCATCATCTCGACGCACTGGTCGCTGGCGGCCGGGCAAGCGCCGGTGGTGACGACGAACGCTGCCATGAACGATGAGATGAGCAAGTGCTTGACGTGACGCATGGCGGCCTCCTCAGGGGCATCAGTTGGTTTTGGCGCTGGGCGCGGCCGCGGCGTAGCTCGCGGGCGAGATGCCAGGTGCTGCGGCGGCCGTGGGACGGTCGGAGAGCGAGCGGACGTACGCGACCAGGTCCCAGGTGTCCGCCGCGCTCAGGGCGGCGGCGTAGCCGGGCATGGGGGTGCCCTCGATGCCGCTCCGCACGACCAGGAACAGATCGGCTGCGGCGTTGCCGCGCTTGGGACGCCCGGTGGTCATGTCGAACGGCCGGATCGGTCGCCCCGACGTGTCGACGAGCTTCTTGGCGGACGGCCCGTCGCCGCGCCCGCCCTCACCGTGGCAGTCCACGCAGCCGAAGCGGCGAAAGCCCGTGCGGCCTCGCGTGACGGCCGCACCCGACAGGTCCGGCGTTTCGGTGACGGCGAGCGCGACGGGCCGGTCACCTTGGAAGCGCCGCGAGAACGACTTGACGACGTCGACCAGGGCCCACCGATCGGCCTCCGGCAGACCGGCCCAGGCGGGCATGGCGGTGCCGGCCAGCCCGCGGCTGATGGTCTGGAACAGGTCCTCGTCGGAGGGAGGATCGCCCGGCCGCGTCGAGCGTACGCGGAACTGACCCTTGGTGAAGTCGCGCGGTGGCGGGTCCATGGTGGACGCCACCGGCCCGCGCCCGTCGCCCTCGGCGCCGTGGCACACGGCGCAGCGGCTGCCGTAGAGCTGCCGCCCGCGCTCGACGTCGGCCGCGGGGCGCTCGGCCGCACCAGGCTGCGCCAACAGCGCGGCGCACAGCACCACGAGGACCGACCAGCACAGCCGCGCGTGGTGCTCACGGGCCATGGTTGTGTCCCGCGGGCTCGGCCGTGCCGCCTTCGGCGCTGTCGTTCTCGTCGACCACCAGCTCGCCCTCGAGCACCAGCACCGGCGCCGTCGGCGGCTCGAGCTCGGGCACGCTCACCACCAGCAGGGCGGCGTTGCGCATCGACTCGAGGTCGGACTTGGCGTCCTCGCCGAGCATCACCATGGTGGCCATGCCGCCGTCCTCGTCTTCCTCGAGGGCCGAGCCGACCAAATCCCAGACCATGCCCTCGTGCGAGTGCCCCTCCTCACCGTGCGGACCGAGCGCGTCGCGCGCGCCGGCTCCGTAGGCGAAGGCGGGGACGTAGGTGAAGTCGACCGGCAGCGTCGGCAGCCCGACGACGTCGACCGTCAAATGGCCCTCGGCGGGGAAGACGTCGACTCGACCGGTCGAGGCGCCGAGCACGTCCGCGTCGACCGCGGCGAGCTCGGCGGGCAGCGCGAGCTCGGCCGTGCCGGCCAGGTCGATACCGAGGTAGCGCACCCCGAGCGCGTCGTCACCGCACCCCGACAGGCAGCAAGCAGCGAGCAGCA
The DNA here is from genome assembly GCA_016177705.1 of Deltaproteobacteria bacterium. GTDB lineage: Bacteria > Myxococcota > UBA727 > UBA727 > VGSZ01 > JACOUT01. The sequence continues at coordinate 7,978 of JACOUT010000016.1, read as the reverse complement.
TCGCGTACTTCATGGTCGCTCCCTAGAAGGCACCGTCGAACGCGGCGAGCGCCGAGCTGGCGGTGAGGTCCTGCACGTCGTGGCGCCAGCCGACGCTGACGAGCGCGTTCGGCGCGAGCAGGTAGCTCAGGTGCACCGACGCTTGCTGGGCGTTCAGCGACGGCTCGTCGGCGACCACCAGGTCGTAGCGCAGCCCGGCCACCCAGCTCGGCGTCACGGTCCACAGCGCCTCGGTGCGCAGCGCACCGAACAGCACCGGCGTGCCGTCGAGGTTCGGATCGCCGTGCTGGCTCGCGTAGCCCATGGCGAACAGGTTGACGGGGCCGAGGTCGAGCTCCGCATCGCCGCCGCCGAGCCAGAAGTCGTCGCGCTGCGCGAAGATGAGATCCGCCGTCGTGGTGGTGATGTCCGAGCGGCCGAGGTAGCCGAAGGCGCCGAGCGCCAGCTCGTGATCGGTGTTGTGAAACAGCGTGTACGAGCCACGCGCGAACAGGTCCTTCCAGTTGTCGCGCTCCAGGCCGCCGCCCATGTCGCCGGCGACCAGCGCCAGCTCGTAGTGCAGCGGGCCCCACAGCGGCCGCCCGTACAGCTCGACGCCCAGGTTCGAGTCCTCGAGGTCGAAGGTGTTCTTGCCGACCTTCACCGCCGTTGCCGTCGCCGGTGCTGCAAAGAGCTGCCGATGGCCCGGGCGTTGGAAGTCCGTCAGGAAGAAGGAGCCCGCGCGCACGTTCAGGCTGCCGGCGCCGATCGCATCGGCGAAGAGGTTGTGCACGCCCACGCGCGCGTGGTGAAGCATCGGCGTCGGGAACGGCGTCCAACTGAAGAAGTAGGAGACGTCCTTGACGATGCTGCCGCCGCCCATCACGTAGGACATCACGCTGACGGCCGCGGGCGGCTTCCCTTCGTCGGCACTAGCCGGCACCAGGCCGTAGACCTGGCCGCGGGCGCTCAGCGGGACCGACGCCAGGAACCCCTCGATGCCGGCGCCGGCCTTGCTGCGCAGCACCGCCTCGGCGCCGTCGGGGAGCTGGTAGCCGTTCTCGCGGTACAGGCGCCCGAGCGCATTGAGCTGCGGGAAGTGCCCCTGATGGCAGGCGGTGCACGCCATCTCCGTGCGGCGCGCGAACGCGGGGATCGCGAGGGCAGCCTGCGAGCAGCACACGACGACGAGGACGCCGACGGCGATCGCTTGCGCCAACCCGTTCGACACCCTGTGCACGGCCGCCTCCTATAGCGCGATGGCACGCGTGAGCAAGGCACGTGCCGCTCTCTCTCGACGAGACGGCCCACCAATTGCACGGACGTCGGCGCGCGGCCGAGCGGGCGGCTGGCCCGGCGTCGGATGCTCCCGCGACGACGAGGCGATGTCGCCCGGTCGGTCACAGCGGATCTCGAATGTCACCCGAGCAGTCACAGATCGATGCGAGGTTGGAGGCACCGCACGATGCTCGTGCTACCAGACGCGGGCGCGACGCTGATGCTCGCGCAGTGAACCTCCGCCACAGGAACGCCCCATGTCGGACCGCATGAGCTCCACCCGGCGAACCTTCTTGCAGACCGTGCTGGGCGTCTCCATCGCCGGGGCCGCGCGCGCGGCGCCGATCCGCTACCTGACGCCCATCGACGTCGACAACCCGCTCAAGTCGTATCCCAACCGCGACTGGGAGCGCGCCTATCGCGACATCTTTACGGCCGACTCGTCCTTCGTGTTCCTGTGCGCCCCCAACGACACGCACAACTGCCTGCTGCGCGCCCACGTCAAGAACGGCGTCATCGTGCGCATCGGCCCCACCTTCGGCTACGGCAAGGCCAAGGACCTCGACGGCAACACGGCCTCGCACCGTTGGGATCCGCGCCTGTGCCAGAAGGGCCTGGCGCTGGTGCGCCGCATCTACGGCGACCGCCGCGTCAAGGCGCCGATGATCCGCAAGGGCTGGAAGGACTGGGTCGACGCCGGCTTCCCCAGAGACGCCACCAGCGGCGCGCCCGACCAGAAGTACTTCCAGCGCGGCAAGGACCCGTGGATCAGGCTCTCCTGGGAACAGGCCTACGACTACGCCGCGCGCGCGCTCATCGACATCGCCACCACCTACTCGGGCAAGCAGGGCGCAGAGCGCCTGACGGCGCAGGGCTACGACCCCGCCATGATCGAGGCGCTCGAGGAGGCGGGCACGCAGACCATCAAGATCCGCGGCGGCATGGCCTTCCTCGGCGCCACGCGCATCTTCGGCCTGTACCGCTTCGCCGCGCTCACCGCGCTGCTCGACGATCACCTGCGCAAGGTCGGCCCCGAGCATGCGCACGGCGCGCGTGGCTGGGACAGCTACTCGTGGCACACCGACCTGCCGCCCGGGCACCCGATGGTGACGGGCGCGCAGACCAACGACTTCGACCTGTTCACGGTGGAGAACAGCAAGCTCTGCATCGCCTGGGGCATGAACTGGATCACCACGAAGATGCCCGACAGCCACTGGCTCACGGAGGCGCGGCTCAAGGGCACCAAGACCGTCGCGGTCACCGTCGAGTACAGCGCCACCGCCAGCAAGTGCGACGAGGTCGTCGTCATCAAGCCCGGCACCGATCCGGCGTTCGCGCTCTCCATGGCGCAGGTGATCTTCAAGGAGAAGCTCTACGACGACGCGTGGGTGAAGACCAACACCGACCTGCCGTTCCTGGTGCGCATGGACACGCTGCAACCGCTGCGCCCCGAGGACGTCGACGGCGTCGCTGCGCCCGAGCTCGCGGCCGGCATGGGCCGGCTCACGGTGCTGCAAGCGGGCGAGAAGCCGCCGCCCGGCCTCGACCACAAGCAGCAGCTCGCGCCGGCGGCGCTGTTGGCCGACCTGGGCAGCCAGCTCATCTGGGACGCGGACAGCAAGCGCCCGGTGGTGGTGACGCGCGATCACGTGGGCACGCGCGCGCGCTCGCTCAACCCCGATTTGCACGTCAGGACCAAGGTCAAGCTCAAGGGCGGCGCCGAGGTCGAGGTGCGCACGCACCTGTCGCTGCTGCTCGAGTACCTCGACGGCAACATGACGCCAGCGCAGGCGTCGCAGATCACGGGCGCGCCCGCCTCGGCCATCGAGTCGCTCGCGCGGCAGATCGCCGCCAACCCCGAGCGCTCGCTGTTCGCCGTCGGCATGGGGCCAAACCAGTTCTTCAATTCCGACCTGAAGGACCGCGCCATCCTCTTGGTCGCCGCCATCACGCGCAACCTCGGCTTCCCCGGCGGCAACGTCGGCAGCTACGCGGGCAACTACCGCGGCGCCATCTTCGGCGGCATGCCGCAGTTCATCATGGAGGACCCCTTCGAGCTGCAGCTCGAGGCGAAGGGGCCGGTCAAGACCAAGAAGTACTCGAAATACGAGTCGCTGCACTACTTCAACAACGGCGATCGTCCGCTGCGCGTCGGCAACGCGCTGTTGACGGGCAAGAGCCACCTGCCCACGCCCACCAAGGCGATGTGGCTCAACAACTCGAACTCGGTGATCGGCAACATCAAGTGGCACTTCGACGTCGTGCACAACACCTTGCCTCGCGTCGAGATGGTGGCCTTCGCCGACTGGTGGTGGTCGGGCAGCTGCGAGTACTCGGACCTGGTGTTCGCGTGCGACTCCTGGGCTGAGTTCCGCCACCTCGACATGACGGCGAGCTGCACCAACCCGTTCGTGCAGCTGTTTCCGAAGTCGCCGATCAAGCGCGTGTTCGACACCCAGGGCGACGTCGAGATCATCGCCGGCGTCAGCCGCGCCGTCGGCGCGCGCCTGAAAGATCGCCGCTGGGCGGACGCGTGGAAGTTCGTCGACGACGACCGCACCGACGTCTACCTGCAGCGCATCATCGACGCGTCGTTCTCGCTCAAGGGCTACGACGTGGCGACGCTGGCGAAGAACGCCGCCGACGGCATCCCGGCGCTGGTCAACATGCGCACCTACCCAAGGGCGTCGTCCTACGAGCAGGCCAAGAGCGAGCAGCCCTGGCACACCAAGAGCGGACGCCTCGAGCTGTATCGGCACGAGCGCGAGTTCATCGACAGCGGCGAGAACCTGGTGGTCTACCGCGAGCCCATCGACTCCACCTTCCGCGATCCGAACGCCATCGTGGCGGCGCCGCACCCGGCGATCCGCCCGAAGACGCCCGAGGACTACGGCCTGTCACGCGACGACCGCTCCTGCGAGGTGCGGATGGGGCGCCACGTGCAGCACACGGTCGAGGAGCACCTGAAGACGCAGCACCCGCTGCGCGCGCAGGGCTACGGCTTCGTCTACCACACGCCCAAATACCGCCACGGCGCGCACACCACGCCGGTCGACACCGACCTCACCGGCATGCTCTTCGGTCCGTTCGGCGATCTGTACCGCCACGACAAGCGCATGCCGTCGATCACCGAGGGCTACGTCGACATCCACCCGGCTGACGCCAAGAGCCTGAAGCTCGAGGAGGGCGACTACGTCTTCATCGACGCCGACCCGGCCGATCGCCCCTATCGCGGCTGGAAGGAAGGCACCGACGCCTACCAGCTCTCCCGCGTCATGCTGCGCGTCCGCTACTACCCGGGGACGCCGCGCGGCATTACGCGCACGTGGCACAACATGTACGGCGCCACCTACGGCAGCGTGCACGGGCACCTGACGCGCAAAGACGGCCTCGCGAAGAACCCCGAGACCAACTACCAGGCGATGTACCGCTTCGGCTCGCACCAGAGCGCCACGCGCGCGTGGTTGAAGCCGACCTTGATGACCGACTCGCTCGTGCACAAGGACATGTTCGGCCAAGGGCTGATGAAGGGCTTCCTGCCCGACGTGCACTGCCCGGTGGGCGCGCCGCGCGAGGCCTTCGTCAAGCTCGTCAAGGCAGAAGACGGTGGCCTGGGCGGCACCGGCCTGTGGCGGCCCGCCGCGCTCGGCTTCCGCCCCACCTACGAGAGCGCGCCGATGAAGATGTACCTCGCCGGCCAATTCGTTCGCCGCACCTGAAGGAGACTGCCGTGGCCAACGTGAAGAACTGGCAGCTCGGGCGTGACGTCGCCTACCAGTACCCGGAGAGCCGGCCCAAGAAGCAGTGGGCCATCGTCTTCGATCTCAACAAGTGCATCGCGTGCCAGACCTGCACGCTCGCCTGCAAGACGACCTGGACCAGCGGCAAGGGCCAGGAGTACATGCTGTGGAACAACGTCGAGACCAAGCCCTGGGGCGGCTACCCGCTGGCGTGGGACATGCGCATCCTCGAGCAGCTCGGCCGCCAGGACTGGGACAAGAACGGCGCCTACCTCGGCAAGACCGTCATCGAGGCAGCAGACGACAAGGAGCGGGTGCTGCACTGGGCTCCGCGCGACGAAGACTGGCAGTACCCGAACATCGGCGAAGATGACTGCGGCGGCGGCACGCTCGACGGCGGCGCGCACCTGCGCGTGTTGCCGCACGACAAGTGGTTCTTCTATCTGCCGCGCACCTGCGCGCACTGCACCTATCCGGCGTGCTTGGCGGCCTGTCCGCGCAAAGCGATCTACAAGCGCGAGGAGGACGGCATCGTCCTCATCGATCAGGAGCGCTGCAAGGGCTACGGCGAGTGCGTGCGCGCCTGCCCCTACAAGAAGTCGATGGAGAACCCGTACACGCGCACCAGCGAGAAGTGCGTCGGCTGTTATCCCGCCGTCGAGCAGGGCGTGCAGCCGCAGTGCGTGGTCAACTGCATCGGCAAGATCCGCGTGATGGGCTTCATCAGCCCGCCCTGGCGCGCGCGCGCGGATAACCCGGTCGACTTCCTGGTGCACGAGAAGGGGCTGGCGCTCCCCTACTACCCGCAGCTCGGGCTCGAGCCGAACATCTACTACGTGCCGCCCATCCACGCCGACCGTCAGTACCTCGAGCAGATGTTCGGCCCGCGCGTGCACGAGGCCATCGCGCGCTACCGTGAGCTGCCGAAGGATCCGGTGGCGGCCGGCCTCTTGTGCTTGATCGGCAGCACCGACCGAATCATCCACCGCTTCGACGTCAAAGACGGCAAGGCCTCCGGCTACGACGAGGCCGGCGCCGAGCTGGTCACGGTGCCCGTCAGCGAACCGGTGATCGAGCGACCACCGTGGGACGCCCGCATCGGCGCCATCCGCAACAACACTCCCTGAGCGAAGGAGCGAGGCCGTGCTGCGTCTCCGAGTCATCTCCACCGCCGCCGCGCTCGTGTTCTCCGCGGCGTGCGCGACCAGCTCCACCACCTTCGTCGAGCAGACGGCGACGCCGATGATCGAGGTCGAGGTGCCGAAGGTCGCCGCGGACCTGTCCGCCGCCGACCCGTTCGCCGCCTACTGGAACGCCTCGCGGCCGGCGAGCTTCGCGCTCATCGCGCAGCCGATGCTGCCGCCGCGGCCCGACCACGCGACCACCGACGACATCCAGGTGCAGGCGATCCACGACGGCACGCGCGTCGCCTTTCGCTTGCGCTGGCACGACGCAGAGCCGAGCGAGGCCGGCCGGCTCGGCGAGCACTCCGACGCGGTGGCGCTGCAGTTCCCGGTGGTGAACGACCGGCTGCCGCCCGTGACCATGGGCGCCGCCGGCATGCCGGTGCACATCTTTCATTGGCGCGCGCAGTACCAGCGCGACGCCGAGCGCGGCAAGCCCGAGATCAAGGACCTGTACCCAAACGCCTCCATCGACATGTACGCGATGGACTTCAAGGAGGCGGCGAGCGGCTCCACCGAGGAGCGCGAGCAGTTCAACCCGGGCGTCGCGCTCGGCAACCCGCAGTCGTACAAGAAGTCCGGCGTCGACGAGCTGCTCGCCGAGGGCTTCGCCACCTCGGCGGTGCAGGCGGGGCACGGCAGCGTCGCGCGCGGCGAGTGGAAGGACGGCTTTTGGACCGTGGTCATCACGCGCCCGCTCGTCATCGAGGGCGCCTCGACCTTGCGTCCGGGCGCTTCGACCTCGGTGGCCTGGGCCGTCTGGCAGGGCGGCCTGCACGAGGTCGGCTCGCGAAAGTGCGTCGCCATGAATTGGGTCCCCCTCAAGGTGCAGTGATGGATCACTACGAGCTGCTCGGCGCCCGCGCCAAGGATTTCACGCTGGCCGCGCTCGCCACCGGCTACCCGTCCGAGGAGGCCTTCGACACCCTCGTGTTGCTGCGCGAGGAGCTGTCGTCCCACGCGGGGCTCGGCCCCATGCTCGCCGAGGCGAGCGACGGCCTCACGTCGCTGCGCACGTCCTACGGCGCCTGCTTCGACGTGGGCGCGGGCCACGCGCCGCTCTATGAGACGGAGTACGGCCGGGGCCGCGGGCTGGCCAAGGGCAAGGACCTCGCCGACGTGATGGCCTTCTATCGCGCCTTCGGCTTGCAGCTCGCTGAGGGCGGCGCCGAGATGCCTGATCACCTGGCGGTCGAGCTCGAGTTCTACGCGCTGTTGTTGCACAAGCAGCAGCTCTTGCAGGACGACGCGGAGGGCACGGACATCGTCGAGAAGGCGCGCGCTTCGTTCCTGCGCGAGCACCTCGGCGGCTTCGTGCCGGCGGTGGCGAGCGCGCCTGCGGTGGCCGCTCACCCCGTGTTTGGCCCGCTGCTTGGTTGGTGTGCCGCGCTGGTGGCGCGGGAGTGCGCCCGCATGGGCGTGACGCCGGCGCCGCTCGACTTCTTCGCGGTCAAGGACGCGGATGACGAGGTCCGCTGTGGAGCGTGCGTGAGCGTCGGCGAGCCTTGATCTCGTAGGGCGGGCCGGGGCCGAGAGTAGGTCCGCCTCCGCGCCTTGCCGGTCCGGACCCTTGTCCTGGTTGCGATTCGCGCCGACACGATCGGCGGGCTGGTGGTGCTAGGGGCGTCGTGGTGTCCTGCCCGATGGGCGCTGCGGCGGACCTACTCTCGGCCCCGGCCCTTCGTGCGTGGTCGCGAGTGCACGCACGCTCGTGCGCAAATTCTTTTGCGGCTGGTCAATCGATTATCCCCTTCGGTAGACTGCCGGCGGCTTCGGGGGGTCGATGAGGCGTTCTCT
>JACOUT010000015.1 GCA_016177705.1 Deltaproteobacteria bacterium | reverse complement strand
TGATTGCCGTCGCGAGCGCGCGCGGGCACGTCGCTGCGGTGGTTCAGCCAGACGTCCGAGAGGCGTCCGCCTGCAGCACGACGACGGCACGGGGAGAGGAGCGCCCGCGTCGCGAGTCGGAAACGCGCAGGCACGTGCACGACGGCTTGGAGCACTTCATGTCTGAAAAACACGGCGCCGGCTCGGAGCGGCACGAACGTGCTGCGGGCGGCAGGCGCGCGGAGCACCTCGTCACTTCGTTGCGAACGCACCTCCAATCAAGCACGCCGCAAATCTCTAGCCTCAACACCAGCCGCCGAACGTTGAGCATGTGCGGCACCCGCGCAGCACCCCGGTTGATGATGCCACGAAGCCGAGCGATTGGCGATCAACGTCGAAGCGCGGGTGACCCGGAGGGTCACCGCGAAGCGGTGGCCCTCCGGGCCAGCGCACATGCTCTGTTCGCTGCGGCGTAGGGGCACGCGGCTAGGCCCAGCAAAGCGGCGCTCCTCCCCTCGCCTTCCAGTGGTTCGAGAGCATCGCCAGGAACTGCGGATTCATGCTGGCTCGGCTCGGCATGATGAAACCGTGCTCGCTGGGTTCCCCGATGAACGTCGCGGCGGCTTGGCCGGCTCCTACCGGGTTGGACGCAGTGACATCGGCAGCGATGGCGCAGAGCGCAGCCATGCGCGCGTCGTGCTGGGCAAGCCGAGGCTGAGCAGCCACGGCCGCAACAACGGGCTCATATGGTTGAAAGAAGGCGTGGACCGACGGCAGCGTCAACCGCTCCCAGAGGTCATCGGTGTGGCGGTTCCGAGTGCCGATGTACGCGTGCGGTCCGAGAAGCGAGGCCATGAATATCGTCGGGAAGATCTCGAGCGCGTCCCCGATAAGCGTGCTCCCCGTGAACACCGATGGTGTGTAGCCGAGTGCCCGAAGCCGTGCCAATACGTCGAGGGTTTGCCCGAGAAACGCGCTGTTCAGCCCGGTCGGCGCTGGTGACAGACGGAGCCGCGGCACGGCGGCACTCGCGAACGGTCCGGACATGAAGAACCGCTCGACTAGACGCGCGGTGCCTCCGAGGTTTGCGGGGGCGAACGGACCATCGACGCAGAAGATGACACGCGCTGGCTTGAGCCGAGAGAGACTCGCCCCTAGTTGGGTGAGCGCGCCAGCGGCAGTGTCGACAACGATCGAAGATCCCGCGGCTAGCTGGCGTGTCGCGCGATCAATGATCGCAACGCCCGTTGATCGCCTTGACGCTGAGAAGCCGACGTCGATGCCTATCGCAAGATCCAAGCAGACCTCAGCAGCGAACGTGGTGCATGGCCGACACCGGCCGGGCACGCCCTTCATGATGCCACGGACTCAAGCGGCGCTGCATGTCGCTGCGACCGGCCGGTGTGCCCGCCGCCGGCGACGCAACATGAGTGAAGCGGCGGCGGCGGGCCTCTGCGGCCATGCGACTGTTCGCCGCGCGGCCCGGTACTACGCGGCTCGTCGTCGTTGCTTTCTGCCGTCGCCGCCCATGACGCGCCCAACATCACGGCTCGTTGCGCCGAGCACCAGTAGAGCGCGAACGAGCGCGTCGGCGGAGACCTCGCGGCCCGCGAGCATGTTGGAAAGTCTCGAGGCGGACGTTCCAAGCTCCTTCGCGAGCGCCGCTTGGCTGATGCGGCGCGCGGACAGGCGACGCTTGATCTCGTCGATGAGACGGATGTGCATGTCGATGAGCTCAACCTCGGCGTCGGTCAGGTCGAGGAGTTCCTGGACCGTCCCGACGCGCCAGCCGTCCGCCTCGAGCTTCTTGCGCTTCTTGGGATCCATCATTCCTCCTCAGCGATGCGCTGGTCGTACCGGCGCAGGCGTGCTTGGCTCGTCTCGATCCACTGGCTCGGGGTGGCGCGCGTCTTCTTGCTAAAGATGGCTGCAACGATGACGGCGTCTTCGTCGATCCGGTAGATGACCCGCCACTCAACGTTGCCAGCACCATCGGTGACCCTCAGCTCGGCGACGCGGCGCCCTATCCCGGGCATCGGCCGCGAGGCTGGCAGGTCGAGCCTCTCGCCCGCCTGGAGCCTCCGAAGCAGATAGCCGATCTCGATCCGTGCACCTCGCGCGATCGGCGGGGTGCGCGCGGGCTCAGCGAGCCACACGATCGGCTTGTGCGTCGGACTCATCGTGGAGGTAGGTTACCGGATATGGTAACGCAGTGCAACCCGTGGCGAACATTACTCTATCCGACATGACGTGCTCATAGACGAGGTGCCGTGACCGGCGGTCGAGCACGTGGTGGTGATGGCGACCTCAAACCTGGTGCCGCGCCTCTGTCTCGACCGGATGCGAAACGCGGTCGAAGTGTGCACTCGAGTTGCGATACCAAGCGGTCCGTCCGCCCCGCCGAACCCTCCACAAGGAGCCGGGGCGAGCGGTCGTCGACGCTGCGCGCCCGGAGGCCCGCACGCCAACCCGCAGCGCCGCCACCCCGCGAGACGACGACAACCGTCGGGCGATCACCAACAGCACCACCGCACCAATCGCAGCACGATCCAACCCCAACGCCACCAACGCCTACAGCTGTCGTCGGCCGCGCAACTCGGCACCGCCGCCAAGGGGCCGAGGACCAGCGCAGCGGCGGCGACCGCTCGCCCCCGCTCCGTCCCACAAGCAAGCTCGAGCAAGCGAAGCGGCGCAGACCCAAGAACGCGAGCAGGCGCGCAAGCATCAGCGCCCCCCGGCCGCCTGCTAGAGTCGAGCGCCGTGCCCACCTACGAGATGCTCTGGGACTGCTCCTCGTGCGGCACCAACAAGCTGCTCGGCAAGAGCCACCGCCGCTGCCCGCACTGCGGCGCGCCGCAAGATCCCACCAAGCGCTACTTCCCGCCCGCCGGCGAGGAGGTGCCGGTGGAAGGCCACGTCTACGTCGGCGTCGACTGGCGCTGCGCCGCCTGCGAGACGCCGAACAGCAAGGCAGCCGACTTCTGCGTCAATTGCGGCAACCCGCGCGAGGGCAACGCGGCCGTCAAGCTCGTCGACGATCAGCCCGCAGCACGCCCCGGGCCGCCGGCTGCCGCGCGCCTCGCACCCACGTCGACGTCGGGCAGCAAGAAGGGCTGGCTCGTGCTCGCGAGCGTGCTCGGCGCCGTGCTGCTGCTCGCCCTGGTGGTCGCGATCTTCTGGACGCGCGACACCGCGGTCACCATCGCGGGGCACGCCTGGCAGCGCGACATCGACGTCGAGCAGATGGCGGCGCGCGCGGACTCCGCGTGGTGCAGCTCCATGCCCGGCGACGCCTACTCGGTGCGCCGCTCCCGCGAGGTGCGCAGCCATCGCGACGTGCCGGATGGCCAGGAGTGCCACACCGTGCGCCGCGACAACGGCGACGGTACCTACTCGACCAGCCAGGAGTGCAGCACCAAGTACCGCAGCGAGCCGGTCTACGACGACAAGTGCTACTTCACGATCAACCGCTGGGGCGTGTCGCGCACCGAGCGCGCGCAAGGCGTCGGCGTCAGCCCCGCTCCCACTTGGCCGCCCGTACGATTGTCGCGCACCGGCTCCTGCCTCGGCTGCGAGCGCGAGGGCGCGCGCCGCGAGGTGCTGACCGTCAAGGTGCACGGGCCAAAGCGCGACTGGGACTGCGAGGTCGACGCCGCTCGCTGGCAGCGGCTCGCCGACGGCGTCGCCGCCAAGGTCAAGGTGCGCGTCGTCACCGGTGGCGCCGTCTGTTCCAGCCTGAGATGAGCAGTCGCCACCGCCCGATCCGCGGTATGGTGACGCCATGACGGACAAGAAGAAGGCGCCGCCGCTCAAGGGCGCGGGCGCCACCACCAAGATGTCCAAGGACGAGCTGGCGGACCTGATCAAGCGCGCGGAGGAGGCCGACCCCGACGCCGACGAGAACGAGCCGCTGCCCGAGGAGTCGTCGCCCGCCGCGCCACCGGCCGCGACATCCGGCCGCGGCAAGGCCGCGCCTGCCACCGGCAAGAAGTAGTCGTTAGCTCTCTCGGCAGCGGGCCGCCCGTCGCCCCGTCGCATGACCGCCGTCCTCGCCTTCCTGGTCTTGATCGGCGTGCTCATCACGGTGCACGAGCTCGGGCATTTCCTTGTCGCCAAGGCGTGCGGCGTGCGCGTGCTGGTGTTTTCCATCGGCTTCGGCCCGCGCTTGGTCGGCTTCACCCGCGGCGAGACCGAGTACCGCCTCTCCGCCATCCCGCTCGGCGGCTACGTGCGCATGTTCGGCGAAGACCCGACAGCGGACGTGCCGCTCGCCGAGCAGCGGCGCTCCTTCTTGCATCAGCCCTACGGGCGCAAGGTGGCCATCTCGGTCGCCGGGCCGCTCGCGAACTTCGTGCTGCCCGTCGTGGTGCTGTTCTTCTTGTTCGTGGGCACCAGCACCGAGCCCGCGCCCATCGTCGGTGACGTCGTCAAGGGCGACGTGGCCGCGGCCGCCGGCTTGCAGCCGAACGACCGCATCGTCGGCATCAATGGCGCGCCGGTCGTCAGCTTCGTCGATGTGCAGCAGGTGATCGAGAAGAGCGCCGGGGTGCCGTTGCGCTTCAGCGTTGAGCGCGACGGGCGCACGCTCGACCTGGCGGTGACACCGCGGGCCGCGCCCGCGCCCACCTTCGCCGACGCCGCGCACACCAGCGGCCGCCTCGGTGTGGTGGCCGGCGTCGAGCTGCCGGTGGTGGCGGTTGACGATGACCGGCGCATCAAGCCGCTCGACCGCGTGCGCACGGTCGACGGCATGGCCGTGGCCGACGCCCGCGCGCTGTTCGCCGCACTCGACGCCGCCTCGGGACGCGAGCTGCGCCTCGAGGTCGCTACGCCGGACCCGCGCGACGCAAGCGCGCCCGGCTTCGTGCGCACGGTGACGATGGCGCCGCCGCAACCGTCGGCGCAGCCGACGCTGGTGCGCTTTGGCGTGCTCAGGGAGGAGCTGGCCTCGCCCGCGCTGGCGCAGCGCATCGGCGAGACGCGCATGCGCGTGATCGAGGCGCAGGCGGAGCGGCAGCGCAGGAAGGGCCTCGGTCGCGCCACCGGTCTGGTGGTCGACGTCGAGGAGGGCACGGTGGCCGCCGAGCTCGGCGTGCGCGAGGGCGCGGACGCGGTGGTCGCCATCGACGGCCGCGACGCCGGCGTGCCGAGCGACCTGCACGGCGCGCTGCTGGCCGCTCCCGACGACGTCCACGTCGTCGGCGTGCTCGGCCCCGCCGGCGCGCGCGTGTTGGTCTTTCGCATGCTGCCCTCACCCAAGCGCCAGCTCGCCGGCCTCAAGGTGTTCGGCGCCTCGCTGATGACCGCCTATGGCGACGGACCCACGGTGCAGCGTCACACCTCGGTGGTCGGCGCCGTCGAGCGCGCCTGCACGCGCACCGTCGAGATGACCGGCGAAGTGCTGCGCGGCTTCGGCCTGCTCTTGACGGGTCGCTTCGGCTTCGCCGGCATCGGTGGGCCCATCACCATCGCGCGCATCTCGGGCGAGGCCGCCGAGAGCGGCGCGCAGGGCTTCGTGCAGTGGATGGCCTTCTTCAGCGTCAACCTGGCGGTCTTGAACCTCTTGCCAGTGCCGGTGCTCGACGGCGGGCACGTGCTGATCTTCACCATCGAGGCGGTGACGCGGCGGCGCATCGGCCTCGAGACGCGCCTCAAGATCCTCAAGGTCGGCCTGTTGCTCGTCGGCGCGCTCATGCTCGTCGCCATCATGAACGACGTGCTCGGCTTGTTCTGAGCCTGGCGCGGCCTCCGTACAACGTCCTACGTCGAGCGCCCTCCACCGGGTGCCCGTCCGCTCCTCGTCCGTCGGGCCAAGGTCGGAGCTACGGATCCACGGTAGTCCCGATACCTACACCATCACACAGCGGCGGGGCCGCTCTCACCAAGAAGGACCACACCATGCCCGTCACCCTCGATCCCACCAACAGCCTGTCCGCCACCCGCATCAGCGACGCCCAGCGCTCGGAGACGGCCAACGTCAACCACGCCACCGAAGCCGGCGCGGTCTTGACCACGGGCTCCTCGGGCAACTCGTCGGTGACCGCCGAGATCACGGGCTCGGGTGGCAACACCAGCATCCACTGCGCCGACCCGGCGTCGCTGCTCGCGCGGCTGCGCGGCGGCCACATCGTCACCAGCGCCTCGGACTCGAAGGCGTTCACCGTGCGCGCCGACGCCAACCTGAGTGTGGCGGTCAACGCCCGCGTGCACGCCGAGGTGTTCGCCCGCGTCGAGGGCGGCGAGCTGCAGAACGCCGGCGCCACCGCCATCACCTCGCCGTGCCCGGCCGGCACCCAGCCCGGCGGCCAGCTCGGCAGCGACCCGACGTCGCCCACGCCGCAGCCGATGGGCAGCACCGCGCACCAGCAGGACGCCACCTTGCCCCGCCGCCGTACGCGCCGCGCGGCCAACGCCTGAGGCGCTTCGCGCGATAGCCACCTCGTCGAGGTAGAGTCATCCCATGCCTAACCTCCGTTCTCTCCTCTCCGGTCTGGTGCGACGCCGCTCGCACCGAGGAGAGAACGCGGGCGAGGGCGGCCCCCTGCCGAACGCCGCGCCGGAGATCCTCACCGGCGCGGCTTCGGGCAACGGCGAGACGTTGACCGCGCGCACCACCGTCGAGGCCGAGCACCGCCTCGAGGGCAACCTGAGCACCAGCATCGTGCACGACGTGCTGGTCAACGCCGGCGTCAACCTCGAAGGCCACGAGATGCAGGTCGTGGTCGGCCAGCCGCGGCTGCTCAACTCCACCATGGTGCCGTCGGAGAACGGCAGGTTCATCGACCGCGAGGAGGAGATCGAGGTCAGGGTCGTCATTCGCACCAGGCAGCGCCTCGCGCTCTTCGTGGAAGCGCTGGCCGGCGCCAGCGTCGAGGGCGCCAACCTGACGCTCACGCCCACCACCTCCACGTCGCCCAAGGTCACCACCACCGTCGAGCGCACCCCCGGTGGTGCCAGCAGCGAGACCGTCACCGTCGGCGGCGGGAGCAGCACATGAAGCCCTGGCAGTCGAAGACCAGCGCGCCCGTCGAGAAGGCGCCCGCCGCGGCGGACCAGCCCATCTCCGTCGACGAACAGGTGCGCGGCATCTCGTTCTTGATGCGACAGAGCCCGAGCTTCTGGCGCGAGCTCGGCAGCCGCACGCCCATGGTCGCGCAGTTCCGCGTGCCGCAGGACGAGCGCTCGAACTGGTTCGTGCAGGTCGACGGCGACGGCGGCCGAGCCCAGCTCGGCGTGCACCCGAGCCCCACCGTCACCTGGGAGTCCGACCTCGAGGCCATGGATGCGGCCTTCCGCGGCACCATCCTGCCCGGCCGCGTGCGCGTGCAGGGCGACTTCGAGGAGATGCGCGCGCTCTTCAAGGCCATCGCGCAGACGCAGATCCCCGGCCACTGACCAGCGCGTGCCAATTCGCGCAGCACCGGCGACGACGCACCTGTAGAAATGGCCGTTTCGGCGCGTTAAGCACCCCGCATGCCTCAGTCGGCTGGCACGGCCTCGCGCCCGCGCGTGCGGAGCGGCGACCGCCCCCAAGGCGGGCTCGACGGCCACGCGCTCGGCCTGTGCCTGTGGGTGGTGGCGACCGGCGTGCTCGCCAAGCTGTGGCGCGCCTACCAGCTCTGGGACGACGCCGGTGCGCTCGACGGCTTCACGTGGCTGCCGGTGGGCGTCGCTGCCGAGCTGGTGATGGGCGGCCTGATCGCGCTCCTCTACCTCGCGCTCGCGCGCGTGCTGCCGCGCAGCATCGCGCTCGCCGCCGCGCTCGCCGCCGCGCTGGCCAACGCCTGGTGGGTGGCCATCAACATGGTGAGCTTCACCATCACGCAGGCGCCCATCACCTTCACGCGGCTGCGCGGCGACGAGGGCGTGCGCATGCACGACGCCCACCTGATCCGCTGGAACGACGCGCTGCCGGCGGTGCTGCTCGGTGTCGTGCTGCTCCTGGCGCTGCCGCCTCTGCTCTGGACGACGGCGCGCGTGTCGCGGCGATGGCCGAAGCTGCGCGCCCGCCACCTCGCCGTCGTGTGCGCGCTCGCGCTCGCGGTCTACGTCGCCGATGCGCGCCTGTGGCGCGCCGGCAACTTCGGCGTCGCCGACACGCCGGTGTTGACGCTGGCGCGCAGCTTCCTCGAGGTGAAGCTGAGTGAGGCCACCGCGCCCGCGCTCGAAGGCACCGAGCGCCCGGACCTGCGCCGGCTCGCGCTCGCCAAGTCACCAAGCGAGACGACGCCGCCGCCGCCGATGCACAAGGCGAGCGTCAAGAACGTCATCGTCTTCTTCTCGGAGGGCGTGGCACGCAAGCACACCTCGCTCGGAGGTGTGCACGACTCGACGCCCAACGTGGCGCGGCGCGCGAAGAGCGACGGCCTCGAGCTGACCCGTTACTACGCGCCCTACCACAAGAGCATCGCGGCCATCTTCTCCATGGCCTGCTCGGCCTGGCCGCCGTCGACGGGCATCAACATCACCGAGCTGAACCCGCGCATCGACTGCGGCGAGCTGTCCGAGGTTTTGCAGCGCCAGGGTGTCCACGCCGGCCTGTTTCACGGCGGCGACTTCGGCTTCTACGACAAGCTGATGCTGCTCGGCATGCGCGGCTACGAGATCCAGGAGGACGCGCGCATCATGTCCGACTACGCGCGCTGGGAGGAGGGCGAGTGGGGCGTCGACGATCGCGCCACCGTCGACCACACGCTCGCCTGGATCGACGCGCTCGCGCCCGGCGATCGCTTCGCCGCCGTCATGATCCCCATCACCGCGCATTGGCCCTACTGGATCCCGAGCGACGTCGAGCCGCGTTTCCCGGGGCTCGGCTCGCGCGAGCGCTACCTGAGCGCGGTGTCGTTCCTCGACGAGGCGTTCGAGCGCTTGATGGTCGGCCTCGAGCAGCGCGGCCTCGACCAGGACACGGCGGTCATCTTCCTGGCCGATCATGGCGAGACCATCGGTGAGCGCCCGCGCGCCACCGCCGGCGCGCGCCTCGCCTACGAGCCGAGCCTCAACACGCCGTTCGTCATCCTCAACCGCGGCATGTGGCAGCCGGGGGCCACCAGCGATCGCATGGGCAGCCACGTCGACCTGGCGCCGACCGTGCTCGACCTGCTCGGCTTGCCGGCCGACGCGCGCCACCACGGCGTCTCGCTGCTGCTGCCCGACCGCGAGCCGCGCCGCGTCTTCGTCGGCGCCAACAACGGCCAGCTCTGGGTGGGCCTGCTCGACGGCATGGAGAAGTACGTGCTCAACACACGCACCGGTGTGCAAGAGCTGTACGACCTGCGCGTCGACCCCGACGAGCGGCACAACCTGATCGCCGAGGCCCCGCCGGAGAAGCTGGCCGCGCTCGAGAGCGAGACCTTGTTGTTCTCGCGCGGCGTCATGGACTTCGTCACGACCACGCCGCCCATCGGCAACGACCTCGACGTGCAGGGCGAGCTGCTGGCGCGCGCCGAGGTGCGCGTGCGGCGCCCCGCGCGCGGCGCGGCCGGCGAGCAGGACGCGGAGACCGTGGTCTGCCAGGTCGACCCGAACGACCCCACGGGCGCGCGCGAGTGCCCGGGCGAGGAGCACCCGCCCTTCCTCGGCCGCCTGAAGAAGAAGGCGGGCGGCCGCGTGCGCGACTGCGTGGTGGTGAACGCGCCCATGAACGGCGGCACGCTCGAGATCGAGGTCGACGACGCACCCTTCCTGCCGTTTCTGACCCGCCTGCGTACCGCCTTCGTCAAGCAAGCGAGCCGCCCGGACGCGCCTCGTGAGCTGGTGCTCGAGGTCGACGTCGACGGCGAGCCGGCGGTGCGCTCGGAGGTGGTGATCGGCAAGCGCGCGCGCGTGCCGTTCGCCTCGCCGCGCGGGCGCTTCTTGCTCAAGGTCTCGGGCGACGCCCCGGCGGCGCGCGATCTGTGCGTCACCTTCACCGAGAAGGACTGGGGTAACCGCTGGCCGGCACCGTTGCGCTGGCCGGCCGGCGGCACGCCGCTCAAGGGCTGATGGCCGAGCCGCCCTCGGGCGGACGTCCGATCGCGGCGGTTGTCTCACCCGGCCGCGCGCGCCGGGCGGCGGGCTAGCCTTTCTCCATGATCACCCTCGCGCTGGTCCTGCTGGCCGCTCCCCCGTCGTTCGAGGCCGCCAAGGCGGCCGCCAAGGTGCTCGATCGCCCGGCCGCCGCCGTCGCGGCCATGGTCGGCGCCTGCGAGGTCACCGACGGCGCCGTCAGCGGCGAGTGCCTGGAGAACACCAAGGGCCTCAAAGACGAGGTGACGGGCAAGAAGGTGGCGCTCGATCTCGGCAGCGGCTACGAGTCGCTGCTCTCCTACGGCGGCGGCACGGGGGCCAAGACCCGCTTCGTCTGGGGGCCGCTCTACGACGTCGGCAACGGGCTGGCGTTGACGGTGGGCAAGCCACAGAAGATCTCGGAGTCGGGCAACGTGGTGATCGGCAAGCGCCCGGTCGACGGCAAGAGCCCCGACGAGCTGATGGAGAGCGACCTGCGCCGCCTGGCGTCCACCGGCGCGCTCGGCATCGAGATCGTGGGGAAGTTCGGCAGGACCTGGGCGATGAGCGGCGGCGGCAAGGGTGTCAAGGGCGTCGCCTTCGAGGTGGAGGCGCTGCGCCTGTACAACGTGAGGAGCGGCGCCACCGTTTTCGAGAGCACGCAGTCACTCAAATAGGGGCGCTCCGGTAGCTGGCAGGCGCCGGCTACCGCGGATCTCCGGGAATAAGCGGGTGCGGCCGTGACTGCGCCACATTGAGCCTTGACGACGGCCCGGCTGCTGCGCAGATTCCGGCCTCGTCGGGCGCGCGCACGCGGCCCGCCGACCCTTGAGGTACCCCCATGAGCGACGCCCCGGCTTCTCCGCCGATGATCCAGATCGAGGGCCTGACCAAGCACTACGGCAGGACGCACGCGCTGCGCGGCATCACCTTCGAGGTGCCCAAGGGCCAGGTGGTCGGCTTCCTCGGGCCGAACGGCGCCGGCAAGTCGACCACCATGAAGATCCTGACCGGCTTCGTCGAGGCCACCGGCGGCATCGTCAAGGTGGCCGGCATCTCCGTCGCCGACGATCCGGTGGGCGCGCGCACCCGCATCGGCTACCTGCCCGAGAACAACCCGCTCTACGAAGACATGATGGTCGAGGAGTACCTCGAGTACATCGCCCGCATCCGGCGCATCCCCGCCGACAAGGTGCGCGGCGCCATCGACACCGCGGTGGCCCGCTGTGGCTTGCAGAAGGTACGCGGCAAGGACATCGGCGAGCTGTCGAAGGGCTTCCGCCAGCGCGTCGGCCTGGCGCAGGCCATCGTGCACGACCCCGACCTGTTGATCCTCGACGAGCCCACCACCGGCCTCGACCCGAACCAGGTGGTGGAGATCAGAAACCTGATTCGTGAGCTCGGCAAGGAGAAGACCGTCATCCTGTCGACGCACGTGCTGCCCGAGGTGCAGCACATGTGCGGCCGCGCGCTCATCATCTCCGAGGGCAAGATCGTCGCCGACGGCGCCCCGGACCAGCTCTCCTCCGACGGCGGCCACATCGACCTGGTGGTGACCGGCAAGCGCGGCGCGCCCGACCTCGCCGCGACGCGCGCGCTGTTGAAGGCGCTGCCCGACGTCGCCGAGGTGCACGAGCGCACCACCGGCGAGAAAGACGCGCTCGCCTTCTCGCTCACCACCAAGGGCAGCGCCGATCCGCGCCGCGCGTTGTTCGCCGCGTTGGTCGACGCCGAGCTCGTGCTGCTCTCGCTCGACAAGAAGGCGCTCGGGCTCGAGGAGACCTTCCGCAAGCTGACCACCGCCGAGGCGGGCAAGGCCGAGCACGCGGACCACCCCCACAGCAAGGCTGCGTGAGGCACCCATGCACAACACCCTCGCCATCGCCCGCCGCGAGCTGACCAGCTACTTCCACTCGCCCGTCGCCCACGTGGTGCTGGCGGTGTTCCTGGTCGTTTCCGGCTGGTTGTTCTTCTACTTCTCGGGCTTGCTCATCGTCGGCAAGGCGTCGATGCGCGGCTTCTTCGCGCTCTGTCCGCTGTTGTTCATGCTGTTCGTGCCGGCCATCACCATGCGCCTGATCGCCGAGGAGCGAAAGAGCGGCACCTTCGAGGGGTTGATGACGCTGCCGGTGGCCGAGCACGAGGTGGTGCTCGGCAAGTTCCTGGCGGCGCTCTCGATGATGTGCGTCGGGCTCTTGTGCACGTTCGTCTACCCGGTGTCGCTCGCGCTCATCAAGGCGCCCGGCTCTGCGCTCGACATGGGACCGATCATCGGCGGCTATCTGTCGGCGGTGCTGTTGCTGTCCTCGTTCATCGCCTTCGGCATGTGGGCGAGCGCGTTGTCGAAGAACCAGATCATCGCCTTCATCCTCGGCCTGCTCTTGTGCTTCGCGCTGTGGATCCCCGACAAGGCGATCCTGATCCTGCCGGCGTCGCTCGGCGCCGCCGTGCAGTACCTGAGCGTCAACTACCACTTCGAGAACATCGCGCGCGGCGTCATCGACGTGCGCGACGTCCTCTACTACCTCACCGTCACCACCATTGGCCTGGTGTTGACCACGCGCACCATCGCGGCCACCCGCCAGTAGGACGACGCCATGCAAAAGAGCGCACTCGCCTTCATCCTCGTCGGCATCCTGGTGGTGCTCAACGTGCTGCTGGTCGGCCTGCCCGGCTGGCGCATCGACCTGACGCGCGACAAGGCCTTCACCCTCGCCGAGGCCACCACCGAGACGCTGGGCAAGCTCGACAAGCCGATCACCATCACCGCCTACTTCACCGAGAACCTGCCGGCGCCCTTCTCGGACAACGCGCGCTACACCAAGGACCTGCTCTCCGAGATGCGCGCGACATCGGGCGGTCAGCTCTCCTTCGAGTTCCTCGACCCGCAGTCGCAGGAGACCGAGGAGGACCGCGAGAAGAAGAAGGACGTCAAGCGCGACATCTTCGGCCGCAGCGTGCGCGAGAAGACCAGCGTCGAGACCGAGCTCGAGCAACTCGGCATCCAGCCGGTCGAGGTCCGCGTCTTCGAGGAGGACGAGGCCAAGACCATGCGCGCCTACATGGGCCTGGCGGTGCGCTACGGCGAGCAGAAGGAGGCGCTGCCCTACGTGCAGGACGTGTCGATGCTCGAGTACGACCTGACCTCGATCGTGCGGCGGCTGGTGCGCGAGAAGGCGCCCATGGTGGGCGTGGTGCAAGGCCACGGCGAGCCGGACTTGCAGTCCGAGATGGACAAGGTCATCGGCATGCTCAAGCAGAACTACGAGATGAAGCCGGTCAAGCTCGACGACGGCAAGGTGCCCGACGACGTCGACGTGTTGCTGATCATCGGCCCCGACCAACCATTCTCGGACACCGAGCTGAAGGCGATCGACGCGTGGGTCATGCAGGGCAAGAGCGTGGCGTTCTTCCTCGATCGCTTCCAGGTCGACCTCAAGTCCTTCCAACCGACGCCGAGCGGGCACAACCTGGACGCGCTGGTCGGCGCCTACGGCGTCGAGCTCGGCAGCCAGCTCGTGGCCGACGTCGAGTGCGCCACCTTGAGCGTGTCGGAGCGCCGCGGCTTCATGGTGGTGCAGATGCCCATCAAGGCGCCGTTCATCCCGCAGGTGAAGACGCTCGAGGGCGACAGCCCGCTCTCCAAGGGGCTCGCCGATCTGACGCTGCCCTTCGTCACGCCCATCTACCCGAAGACCGACCTGCAGGGCGTGGCGGTGGAGGTGCTGGCGCGCAGCACCGCCAAGAGCTGGCTCGAGGACGGCACGGCGGCCGCGCTCGATCCGCGCCGCGACTGGGGCAGCGCGCAGGTGAGCTTCACAGGTCCCTACGCGCTGATGGCGACGGCGCGCGGGCAGGTGCCGAGCTTCGTCGACCCGGCGCAGAAGGCAGCGAAGGAGGCGCGCGTCATCGTCGCCGGCACCTCGAGCATCTTCGACGAGGCGGTGTTGAGCCCGCAGAACGCCGGCCTGATCTTGAACATGATCGACTGGCTCAGCCTCGACGCCAAGCTGCTCGACATGCGCGCGCGCAGCCTGACCGAGGCGCCCATCGACCCCGACTTGTCGCCGGGCGCGAAGACGCTGGTCAAGGCCGGCAACGTCGCCACCGCGGTGCTGCTCGACGGCGCCTTCGCCGGCATCCTGATGCTGCGTCGCCGCAGCCGCAGGAACGCGCTCGCCGTCACCACTCCGAACTGAAGATCTCCCGAGGTCGCCACCATGTCTCGCGTCGTCCCGTTCGCGCTCGCCGTCTTGTGCCTGCTCATCTTCGTCGCGGTCGCGCAGCGCAAGGGCGGCGATAAGGTGGGCGTCAGGGAGCTGAAGCTCGAGAAGCTCCACAAGGACCAGATCACCAAGATCGAGGTCAGGTTGCCGGTCAAGGAGCAGCCCGCGAGCGCCCCCGACGCGGGCGTCGCCCAGGCCGTCGAGCCGGCGCACGAGGTGGTACTGCTCAAGGAGGGCGGCACGTGGAAGGTCTATGACCCAAAGAAGCCCGAGCAGCGCTTCGCTGCCGACGAGGCGCAGGTGTCCTCCGCGCTCGGCGCCGTCGCCGAGCTGCAGCCGGGCGAGCTGATCGCCAACCGGCAGGACCAATTGGCCGGCTTCGAGATCGACGACGAGCACGGTCATCGCGTCACGGTGCACGCCGCGGACGGGCGCACGCTCGCGGTGGTGTTCGGCCGACCCATCAAGAGCGGCAACGTCACGGTGCGCGCGCCCGGCAGCACCGACGTGTTCGTCGCCAAGGGGCGCCTCGGCGCGCTGCTGATGAAAGAGGTGAGCGGCTGGCGCAACAAGAGCATGTTCGACCTCAAGGCCGACGACATCGCCCGCGTCGCCACCACGACGGCGAGCGGTGGGCGTTGGGTGCTCGAGAGCACGCCGGCTCCTGCGGAGGCGCCGCCCGCGCCCGACCAACCGGCACCGCCGCCGCCCAAGGCGGAGTGGAAGGTCGTCGAGCCAGCCACGCTGCCGGCGGGCTTCCGCCTCGACAAGAATCAACTGACGCGGCCGGCGGCCCTGCTGGCCGGCCTGCGCGCGCAGGAGTTCGCCGACGGAGCCACCGACGCGGTCGCGGGCTTCGACGCGCCGCACACCGTCATCGAGATCGGCCACAAGAACGGCAGCAAGTTGGTGTTGCACGTCGGCAGGGAGGACGCGGACAAGCGTGTCTACGCCAAGGTCGACGGCGATCCGCAGTGCTACTTGTTGCCGAACTACTCGGCCAAGCAGCTCGATCGCAAGCTCGATGACTTCCGCGACCTGCTGCTGTTCTCCGCCACCGCCGACGAGGTCGAGCGCGCAACCTTCAAGGGCGCCTCCGGCACCGTGGTGGTCAAGCGTAGCGGCGACGGTTGGGCGCTGGTGGAGCCCAAGGCGCCGCCGCCCGACTTCGACCTCGCGCAGGTGCAGAACCAGGTGGCCGCGGCGCTGCGCGTGCGCGCCGCGCGCCTCGCCGACGTGCCGCTCGCGGCGTCGGGCGTGGAAAAGGCCGGCACGGTCGTCGAGCTGGTGCTCAAGGGCGGCAAGAAGCAGACAGTGCGCATCGGCGCGGCCGTGCCGCTGACCGAGGACGAGCTGAAGGCGGTGCCGGCCGGCAAGACGCCGGAGCCGAAGGAGTTCTACGCCACCGGCGGCGCCGATCAGCTCGTCTACGTCGTCGCCGGCTACACCAAGAAGCGCTACGACAAGCCCGCCGACCTGTTCAAAAAGCCGTCGCCGCCCCCCGGCGGCATGGGCGGCGGTCCCGGCGGCGGCCCTGGTGGTGGTCCTGGTGGCGGCATGCACGGCCTCGAGGGCCTGCCGCCCGAGGTGCGCAAGAAGCTCGAGGAGAGCTTGCGCAAGGGCGACCTGCCGGGCGCGCGCTGACCTCGCGACGCCGGCGCGTCCGTCAACAACGCCGCCTCAGCACGAGACACGCCGTCGCTCGCGGCGACTGGTCGCGCGACCACGCCCTACCATCGCGAGGTGCGCTGGCGCGTCGCCCTGCAGTACCAATCGGTCCAAGCGGTTGCCTGGCTGGTCACCCTCCAGGTGGTGGCGTCCGTGCTGCTCGCGCTCACGGGCTTGTTGTGGGCGCCGCTCGCGTTGCTCGCGCTCTGGCCCCTCGCGACGCTCGCCACCTGGCGCCGCGCGGTGCGCGCGGACGCCGAGCACGTCGACCCGCGTCTGTGGCTGCGGCGCGCGCAGCAGCCGCAGTTGTTCGCGCTCATCGACGAGGCGACCGCGCAGATGGGACTGGCGCCCTTCGACGAGGTCGAGGTGCTGCCCGCCGCCAACGCCTTCGCCAGCCACCGCCAGGGCCGGCACGTCGTCGGCCTCGGCATGCCGCTGTTGGCGACCATGCTGCGCTGGGAGCTGCTCACCATCGTGGGCCATGAGCTCGGCCACGTGCACGGCGAGGACGTGCTGCACCCGCAGTGGCGCGCGTGGCACGCCCTCAAGGTGCTGAGCAGGCTGCCTCATCCGCTGCGCGCGACCGCGAACGCCGCGGCCGAAGCTTGCCTCGAGGAGCTGCTGCTGACCTCACAGGAGCACGAGCACCGGGCCGACGCCTGGGGCGGCTTCGTCGCCGGGCGCGGCGCGGTCGAGCGCTCGCTGCGCACGCTGCGCAGCGTCGACGTGCTGTGGCTCAAGCTGCTGCACGACCTCGGCGTGCTGGCGCGCCACGGCTACATCGTCGACAACGCCTTCACGCTGCTGCGGCGCGCTTGGGACGACCCGCTGGCCGCGCGCGGCCTGCACGCGGCGGCGCGCGAGCTCGAGGCTGAGCGCGGCGGCTCGACGCACCCGGCGTTCCGCTATCGCGCCGAGCACGCCGAGCGCGAGCTCGGCCGCCTCGAGCATCGGCCGCCGCCGCGCGACGCCTGCGCCCGTGAGCTGATCGCCGAGGCCGAGGGCGTCGAGCGCGGCTGGACGCGGTTCCTGCCGGGTGCGCTGTTCGACCTGCCCGCCGAGCGGCTGCGCGTGCTCGACGACGTGAGCGCCGCGGTGCAAGCCAACCTGCTGCGCGGCGAGGA
Source organism: Deltaproteobacteria bacterium (assembly GCA_016177705.1). GTDB lineage: Bacteria > Myxococcota > UBA727 > UBA727 > VGSZ01 > JACOUT01. The sequence continues at coordinate 5,798 of JACOUT010000015.1, read as the reverse complement.
GGCGCGCGCCGCCATCGCCGCGCGCGCGGGCGAGGCCGCGCGCGAGCTGCCGTTCGCCGGCCACCTGCAGCTCGTGCACGACGCCATGACCAAGAACCGCTCGCAGGAGTGGCTGGTGCCGATCGCCATTGGTCGCGCCGAGCGCATCGTCAAGCTGCAGCACTTCTGCTGCACCAAGGACGAGGCGGCCGATTGGATCGCCTGGCTGCTCTACGATGCCGTCCAGCGCGGGCTCTTGCCCGGTCGCACCGCCTTGGCGGTGCGCGGCGTGCTCGTGCTCGAGGGCACCGAGCACCTGATCGGCGAGCTGGCCGAGGCCCTGGTCGAGCGCCGCGGCCCCTGGGACGTGCTGTTGCGCGCCGCGCGTGGCGCCGAGGAGCGCGCCCGCACGGTGCCGTCGCCGGTGGTGTCGCGACGAGCTAGCTCAGCACGAGGTCGAGCGGCTCGCGCGCGGCGAGCCAGTCGGCGGGGGGCGGCTCGGCGAGCGCGATGATGCTGCCGACGATGGCGCAGGTGGTGTCGACGTCGCCGCGGCCGGTGGCCGTGGCCCACAGCGCCTCGAGGTAGCTCGGTGGCTCGACGTGACGACGCGCGCACCACAAGGAGAAGGGCACCGTGTCGAACGCCGCCACCTCTGCGCCGCTGCCGAGCACCGCGGCGGCTTCGCGAGGTGTCGTCTGCAGCGGCAGGTCGCGCGCCAGCTCCAGGCCGTCGCGCGTCCGCCCCGGGGGCGTGTGCGCCAAGGCCACCGTGACGAGGTCGACGGCTTCGCCGCGCGCTACCGCTGCGGCGGCGAGCGCGACGGCGATGGCGCCGGCCTTGCCCTCGTCGTGGGCGTGGGTGACGGCGGCGCTGTCACGCGCGGCCGCGACCACGCCGGCGAGATCGTCGGCGAAGTAGGCCCCGATGGGACCGGCGCGCATGGCGGCGCCGTTGCCGTAGCTGCCGCCGTCGAACAGCGCGGGGGCGGCTTGCCACCACGGCACGCCGGCGCCGAGCTCCGCGAGCAAGCGATGCGCCCCGCCTCCGTAGCCGCGCGCCGGGTCGCGTCGGTAGCGCGCCGCGAAGCGCGCGGCCAAGGCGTCGGTGTCGATGCGGCCGTGCGCCGCCAACACCTCGACGACCGCCATGCCCATCTGCGTGTCGTCGGTGTGTCGCCAGGGCGCTGGCGCCAGCTCGCGCGCCGCCACGCGCTCGGCGCCGCGCGGGCCGAAGGTGCGCTCGCCGAAGGCGTCGCCCACCGACAGGCCGTCGAGCGAGACGAGCGCGCGCGCGAGCCGCTGGTCCATGCGCCATGGTAGCGCGCAAGCGAACGCGCGGTTCTACTGGCAGTTGGCCGGGCAGCCCGCGCCCGGACAGCCGGCGGCGGCGCCGCAGCAGGGCCCGGTGGGCCCGTCGTCGACGCGGATGATGTCGTTGCCGGTGACGTGGCCGCCCGTGGTCTGCAGCGCGCACCACTTGCCGGTGGTGTTGCCCGCGCTGTCGCGTGCGCACGGGTTGCTGGCCGCGCAGGTGAGCGTGGTCGTGCGCTCGAACAACGCGCGGAAGCACTGGTCGTAGGTGGTCTGCGAGTCGGTGACGTCGCCGGCGGCGTTGCCGTCGGTGCAGAGGATGCCGCGCGTCTGCAGCGTGAAGGCGCCGCTGTCGGTGCCGCCGTTGATGGCGGCATAGCTCGTGACCACGACGTCGAGCGGCAGGCCGGCGCCACCAGAGTAGGGCGGCGTCAGGCCGGAGCCGAAGTTGAGCTGAAAGCGCTCGTCGCCGAAGCTCTGATCGACGCGCGCGAGCTGGGTGCATTGGCCGGCGCTGTCGTCCATCACGTAGGCGACCGTGTCATAGCCCGCGATCACCGCCACCTCGACCAGCATGCCCTGGCGCATGTTGGTGAGGCGGTTGACGTACCAGCGATCCTTGCTGTCGTAGACGAAGCGCTCACCGCTGGTGCCGTTCACGGTGAGGTTCTGATCGGCGAAGAAGTCGATGGTGGTGCCGCCGAAGTTGTCGCACAGCGCGGCGCCGCCGTCGTTGGTGCACACGTCGGCGGCGGTGCAGCTCTGCAGGTCGCCGCACACCGGCGCGCAGGTGGGGGGCGGCTCGCCCTCGCCCTCGCCCTCCCCCTCGCCTTCTCCTTCACCCTCCCCCTCGCCTTCTCCTTCGCCCTCCCCCTCGCCCTCGCCGGGGTCCCCCTCGCCCTCGCCTTCACCGGGGTCGCCCTCGCCCTCGCCCTCACCCTCACCCGGGTCGCCCTCGCCTTCACCTTCGCCCACCGGCAGCGAGGCCGGATCGTCGACGCACACCTCGTCGACGCAGAGCTGGCCTGCCGGGCAATCCGTGCTCACCGAGCACGCGGTGCCGAGCGGCTCGTCGGCAGGGCAGCCGGCGAGCGCGAGCGGCCAGAGCGCGATCGGCACGGCGGCGATCAGTGCGCGCAGCGGGGTGCTCACCTGCACGAGGGTACCACGCGAGGTGCGCGATCGCCGCCGTGCTGATCACGCTGTGGCCGGCCATACGGGGCGATGCGCCCGTCGGTGGCTTGCCTACAGCACGTTGGCCGCGATCTCGGCCAGCTCGCTGCGCTCACCCTTCACCAGCGTCACGTGTGCGGCGATCTTCTCGGTCTTGAAGCGGTTGACCGTGTGCACCAGGCCGTTGTTGGTCTGGTCGACGTACGGATTGTCGATCTGGTACGGGTCGCCGGTGAGCACGATCTTGGTGCCCTCGCCCGCACGCGAGATGATGGTCTTGACCTCGTGCGGCGTCAGGTTCTGCGCCTCGTCGACGATCATGTACTGGCTCGGGATGGAGCGGCCGCGGATGTAGGTGAGCGGCTCGATCTGCATCATGCCCATGTCGAGCAGCTCTTTGTACGAGCGCCCGCGCCGCTTGTCCTTCTGCGTCAGCCCCATCAGGAACTCGACGTTGTCGAAGATCGGCTGCATCCACGGGTTGAGCTTCTCCTCGACGTCGCCCGGCAGGTAGCCGATGTCCTTGCCGAGCGGGAAGATCGGGCGGCTCACCAGCAGGCGCTGGTAGACGCTCTCCTCGGTGGTCTTGGCCAGACCCGCCGCGATGGCGAGCAGCGTCTTGCCGCTGCCGGCCTTGCCGACCAGCGTGACCAGCTTGATCTTGTCGTCGAGCAAGGCGTCGAGCGCGAAGTGCTGCTCGCGGTTCTTGGGGCGGATGCCCCAGATGCCCTGCTTGAAGGCGTCGATGGGCGAGACGCGCGCGCGCGTGTCGTCGAGCCGGACGCGGCCGAGCGCCGTGCGGCTGCCGCTCGACTGGTCGCGCAGGCACACGTACTCGTTGGGCGGGTGATAGGGGTCGGGCAGCTCGACGCCACCCTCGGCGTAGAACTTGTCGACCAGCGGCCCGTCGACGTCGACCTCTTGCCAGCCCTTGTACAGCTCGTCGATGACGATGTGCTCGGGCTCGAAGTCCTCGGTGGGGATGCCGATGGCGTCGGCGCGGATGCGCAGGTTGGTGTCCTTGGTGATGAACACCACGCGCGGCCCGGGCTTCTTCTTGCGCTCCTCGGTGAGCTCGAGCGCCACCGCCAGGATCTTGCTGTCCTGCCCGCGATCGGTCGACACGTTGGCCGGCAGCGTGCGGTGCGTGATGGCGACGCGCAGCGTGCCGCCGCGATCGAGCTTGACGCCCTCGGAGAGCGAACCGTCGTCGCGCAACTGGTCGAGGTAGCGGCTGACCTGGCGCGCGTTTCGGCCGAGCTCGCTCAGGTCCTTCTTGAACGCGTCGATCTCCTCCACCACGTAGATGGGGATGACCACGTCGTTGTCCTCGAAGGAGAACATGGCGCGTGGGTCGTGCAGGAGCACGTTGGTATCGAGCACGAAGGTCTTCTTGTCGCCCTTCCTGCTGGACTTCTTGCCCTTGCCGTCCGACGCCTGCTTCTTGGCACGCTGCTGCATGCCGCTTGATCCCACGGATGGCGCCTCGCGCGCAAACGGTGTCGAAGGGGCCTTGGCTACGAGGCGACGACGCGGTCGCGACCGCGCGCCTTGGCCTGGTAGAGCCGCTGGTCGGCGCGCGCCAGCAGCGCCCTGACGTCGTCACCCGCCTCGTGCGTGCCGACACCGAACGACGTCGTCACCGTGAGCGGCCCCTTGTCGGTGTCGAAGGTGAGCGCCTTGATGGCCAGGCGCATGCGATCGGCCAGGCGGGCGGCGCCCTCGGCGTCGGTGCCCTCGAGCACCAGGCACAGCTCCTCGCCGCCATAGCGCGCCACCACGTCGGTCGTGCGCGCACAGCCCTGCACGGCGCCGGCCACCGCCTTGAGCACCTGGTCGCCGGCGCCGTGGCCGTAGGTGTCATTGACGCTCTTGAAGTGATCGATGTCCGCCAGCACCACCGCGAGCGGCGCCTTGCTGCGCTGCGCCCGCGCCAACGCCTCGGCGAGCCGCTCGTCGAGGGCGCGGCGGTTGACGAGGCCGGTGAGCCCATCGGTGGTCGCCTGCCGCTCGACCGCGACGAACAAGCGCGCGCCGCCGAGCGCCAGACCCGCGAGGTCGGCGGCGACCAACAGCGCGTCGACCACCGGCGCGCGCAAGCGCTCGCCCGGCGGCAGCGCGACCACGAGCGCGCCGATGGGCTCGCCCTGCGCGAACAGCGGCACCACGCGCAGGTCGCCGAAGGCGGCGGCGCCGTCGTCGTCGGCGCTGTAGAGGCCGCGCGCAGCGCCCGCTTGCTCGAGCGCCACGTGGGGCAGCGCGGTGCGCTGCACGATGGCGCGGCCGAGCCAGCTCTCGCCGTCGAGCGCGAACGACGCTGACGGGGCCAGGCGGTCCGCCTGGGGGCCATCGGCGCGGGTCACGCGCAGCACCGCCTCTGCACCCTGCACCAGCTCGATGAGCGCCACCGACGCGCCGGGCGCCAGATCGCGCACCGCGCGCACCGCGGTCTCGACAGCGTCCTCGGGGCGCACCACGCCACCGAAGGCGCGCGCCGCCTGGAAGATGCGCGCGATGTGGCGCCGCTCGCCGTCGAGCTCGTCGAGCACGCGCTCGGTACGCAGCAGCGCCACCAGCTCCTCGGCGAGCGCGAGCGCCAGCGTCTCCTGCTCCTCGGAGAACAGCTCGGCCCGCGCGCGGTCGAACACCAGCACGCCGCGCAGCAGGCCGCCCTCCTTGAGCGGCACCGCCAGCACGCTCTTGGCGCCGCGCCGGTGGGCCTGCACCGCGGCGCCGTCGTCGGCGTCGACCAGGCGCACGGCGGCGCCGCGCTTGAGCACCAAGCCGGGCGCGCCCACGCGTGCGTCGAGGCGCGCGCGCGGCTCGGGGTCGACGTCGGCGATCTGCTCCTTCAACACGAGCTGCTTGCCGGCGCCGTCGAGCAGGTAGAGCGCGGCCGCGTCGGGCGCGAGCGCGCGCACCGCCAGCCGCAGCATGCGGTAGCAGCCGTCGCGCGCCGCCAGCGTGCGCGCCGCCAGGCGTCGAGAGCCGCCGTCGTCGTCGTCGTCGCGGCCGACCAAACGAAACAGCCGTGCGTCGTCGTACAGGCGCAATAGCTCGCCGTCGACGCGCGCGGCCTCCCGCACTTGCACAGCGCGCAGCGTGCCGAAGAAGAGCGCCCGGCCGAGCAGGCAGAAGCCGAGCGTCACGAGCGCCGCGGCGCCGACGGCGCCCCAGCTCTCACCAGCGAAGCGCGCGGCGCCCGCGAGCGCGAAGGCCAGCGCGGGCGCGGACGCGGCCAGGCGCCGCGCCGGCAAGAGCGCGCCCAGCGCGGCGCCGACGGCGAGCACGAGCGGCGCCACCGGCGAGGCCGGCCCGGTGAGCGCGGCGGCG
>JACOUT010000014.1 GCA_016177705.1 Deltaproteobacteria bacterium | reverse complement strand
GCCGGCCGCCGCCGCCGCCGCGCCGGCCGCCGCCGCGCCCGCGGGTCCGCCGCCCCCGGCCGCCCAGCTCGGCGAGCTGGCGCCCATCGAGGGCAAGTGGAAGTGCGACGGCAAGATGAACGACTCGAGCTTCGGCAAGGGCCACCCGGTCAGCGCCTCGGTCGAGGTCAAGTCGGACCTGAACGGCTACTTCCGCACGATGCGCTACGAGGAGAAGAAGACCAAAGACAACGCGACGCCCTACGTGATGTCGTCGTTCATCGCCTACGACCCGAGCAAGTCGCAGTTCGCGCGCACCGACCTCGACGGCATGGGCATGATCACGCACATGGCGTCCAAGGGCTGGGACGGCGACAAGCTGTCCTTCGCCGGCGAGTTCCAGATGGGCCCGCAGAAGATGCAGATCAAGGACACGATGACCAAGAAGGGCGCCAAGGAGATGGCCTCGCTGATCGAGATGGCGGGACCCGACGGCAAGTGGTTCACGCTCGCCGAGTCGACCTGCAAGAAGAAGTGAGCGCGTGACCAGCATCGCGCGCGACGGCGACGTGGCGATGGTGCGGCTCGAGGAGCCGCGCGCCAACGCGCTGTCGCGCGCGACCATCACCGCCTTGTCGAAGGCGCTCTACCAGTTGGAGCAGAGCGACGCGAAGGCGCTCGTGCTCACCGGCAAGGGCCGCGTGTTCGGCGCCGGCCTCGACCTGGTGGAGGCGAGCGCCTTCGATCGCCCGGCGCTCGCCGACTACGTCGACGCCTTCGAGGCGCTGTTTCTCCAGCTGTTCATCTTTCGCCTGCCCGTGGTCGCCGCCGTCAACGGCCACGCGCTCGCCGGCGGCGCGGTGCTGGCGCTCGCCTGCGACGAGCGCGTGCTGCCGTCCCACGACGACGCCGAGCTCGGGCTCATCGAGGTGGAGCTCGGGCTGCCCTTGCCGTCGGCGGCGCTCGAGGTCGCGCGCTTCGCGGTGCCGCCCGAGCGCTGGACCGAGGCGATCGCGCTCGGGCGCCGCTACCGACCAGGCGAGGCGCTCGTCGCCGGCATCGCCCAGCAGCGCGCCGACGACGTCGTGGCCGCGGCCACCGCGCGGGCGCGCGCCATCGCCGCGCTCGGGCCCGGCGCCGTGCAACAGGTCAAGCGCGAGCTGCGCCACGACGCGCTGACGCGCGCCCGCATGCGCGCGGTCGAGAGCCGCCGCTTGTTCGTCGACGCCTGGATGAGCGACGAGGCCAAGCGCCGCATCGGCGCCATCGTCGCGCGCCTCACCGGCAACTGACGACGACAGGCTACGCGCCCGGCAGCCCGAGCGCCTCCCAGACGTGCCAGCCGGCGAGCAAGGCCACGCCGATCCAGGTGATGCCGATGCAGTCCTTCGACGTGATGCCGCGCCGGCGCACGCGCGCGCTCCAGGCGAGCTGGATCAACGGCGCCGTACCCATGATGGCGACGCGCCACGGCACGAGCCCGAGCGCGAAGGCGCTGAACACCGCCGCGCAGGACGCCGCCATCAGGCCGAAGGCGATGCGCCAGCCGCCGTCGATGCCGTGCACCACCGGGTAGCTCCGCACGTCGGCGAGCCGGTCACCCTCGACGTCGCGCAGGTCGTAGAGCACCTCGTAGGACAGCTCGAACAAGACGAAGAACACCGCGGTGGCGGCGATCGCCGTCGTCGACGTGATGAGCTGGTGCGCCGCCAACAGCGGCGCCGCAAAGCACGTGAGCACGAAGCCGGTGGCGCTCGCCGTGTTCTTCCAAAAATAGCGCTGCTTGAGGCGCCGGCCGCCGGACAGCGGCCAGTTGTAGGCGAAGCCGAGCGCATGAAAGGCGAGGCGCGGCAGCAGCAACAGCGGCGCCAGCACGGCGGTGGCGACGAGCGACGCGAGCAGCACCGCCACGCCGACCGTCAACACAAGGCCGCGGTGGCGCGCCACCACGTCGGCGCCGCGGATGCCGTTGGCCGTGTCCTCGCGCAGATCGACGACGCGGTTCAGCAGGTTGACGACGAACCAGTCGAGCGCGGCCAGCCCCGCGACGAGCCACGGGCGCTCGCCGGTGAAGACGAAGCCGAAGGTGAGCGCGCCCATGGCGCCGATCGCGACGATGTGCAGCCGCGCGATCGACGCCACGAGCGCGAGCGCGCCCATCAGTAGCGGTACCACTCGGGCTTGAACGGCCCTTCCACCGCGGTGCCGAGGTACTTCGCTTGCTCGCTCGTCAGCTTGGTCAGCTTGGCGCCCACTTTGGCGAGGTGGAGCATGGCCACCTTCTCGTCGAGCTTCTTCGGCAGCACCGAGACCGTGCCGGTGGCGAAGCTCATGCCGGTCAGCTCGTCCTTGCCCTTGCTGGACGAGTTCCACAGCGCGATCTGCGCCATCACCTGGTTCGAGAACGAGTTCGACATGACGAAGCTCGGGTGGCCGGTGGCGCAGCCGAGGTTGACCAGGCGCCCGCGCGCCAACAGCGTGATGCGCTTGCCGTCGGGGAAGATGAACTCGTCCACCTGCGGCTTGACGTTCTCCTCCTTGATCTCGGGGTTCTTCTCGAGCCAGGCGACCTCGATCTCGCTATCGAAGTGGCCGATGTTGCACAGGATGGCGCCGTCCTTCATCGCCTGCATGTGCTTGCCGGTGACCACGTCGACACAGCCGGTGGCGGTGACGAAGATGTCGCCGGTGCCTGCCACCTCGTCCATGGTGACGACGTCGTAGCCCTCCATCGCCGCCTGCAGGGCGCAGATGGGATCGACCTCGGTGACCGCCACGCGCGCGCCCAGGCCGCGCGCCGCCTGCGCGCAGCCCTTGCCGACGTCGCCGAAGCCCGCGATCACCACCACCTTGCCCGCCACCATCACGTCGGTGGCGCGCTTGATGCCGTCGAACAGCGACTCGCGGCAGCCGTACTTGTTGTCGAACTTCGACTTGGTGACCGAGTCGTTGACGTTGATGGCCGGCCACAACAGCGCCTTGTTGGTCGCCATCTCGTAGAGGCGGTGCACGCCGGTGGTGGTCTCCTCGGAGACACCCTTCACCTCGGCGGCCAGGCGCGTGAAGCGCTTGGCGTCCTTCGCCATGCTGTTCTTGATGGTGGTGAGCACCACGCGCAGCTCGTCGTTGGTCGCGGTCGACGGCTCAGGCGCCTTGCCTGCCTTCTCGCACTCGGCGCCCTTGTGCAAGAGCAACGTCAGGTCGCCGCCGTCGTCGAGGATCATGTTCGGGCCCTTGCCACCTTGGAAGGCCTCGAGCTGCATGTCGATGTTGGCCCAGTACTCGGGCAGGCTCTCGCCCTTCCACGCGAACACCGGCGTGCCCCCCTTGGCGATGGCCGCGGCGGCCTCGTCCTGCGTCGAGAAGATGTTGCAGCTCGTCCAGCTGACCTCGGCGCCGAGCTCCTTGAGCGTCTCGATCAAGACCGCGGTCTCGATGGTCATGTGCAGGCAGCCGGCGACGCGCGCGCCCTTGAGCGGGTGCTTGCCCTTGTACTCGCTGCGCATCGCCATCAGGCCGGGCATCTCCTTTTCCGCCATGCGGATCTTCTTGCGGCCCAGCTCGGCCTGGCTGATGTCCTTGACGAGGTAGGTGGGGAATTCGGTGCGCTTGTCCATGGTTCTCTCCTCGGGGTTTCGCTCGGTCCTGGCACTACTGCGGAGGCTTCTTGCCCACCGCCAACTGAAGATCCACGGGCCCGCCCGCGATGCGCGGCAGGCGGCCGATCGAGGTCGGCTCGAGCTGCGCCTCTCGCAGGAAGGCCGCGAGCGCGCGCTCGTCAAAGCCGAGCCACACCTGACCGGGCTCGCGGCGGCTCTCGTCGTCGGTGGGCGCGGCGTCGATGATGGCGAGGTGGCCGCCCGCGCGCAGCAGGCGCGCGGCCGCGAGCACCGTCTCGTGCGGGCGCGAGGCGTAGCGCAGCACGCGTGACAGTACGACCAGATCGGCGCCGCCCTTGTCGTCGAGCTCCTCCACGACGTGCCGATCGCTGACGTCGCCCTCGAGCAGGCGCACGTTCGCGAGGCCGAGCGCGGCGGTGCGCTCGGCCGCGCGCGCCAGCCGCGCGGCGCTGCGATCGAGGCCGAGCACACGCTGGTAGAGCGGCGAGAGCAACGGCAAGAGCGCGCCCTCACCGGTGCCGACGTCGAGCGCGAGCGCGCGCGCGGGCAGGAGCGGCGCGAGCAGCGGCAGGAACGGCAAGAGCTGCGCGCCGTCGACGACGACGGGGGCGGCCTCTCGCGCCTCTGCGAACAAGCGGCGCGCGCCCTCCTCGCGCTGCGCGATCACGGCGGGCACGCGCGCCAGGCTGCCGTCTCCGGTGCACAGCGCGCGGCCCTCCTCGAGCGCCGCCTTGACGAGCAGGTCGTCGGTCGGCTCGGTGCGCAACAGCGTGCGCGTGCCGTCGCGGCGCGCCGACAGCAGGCCCGCCTCGCGCAGTGGCTGGGTCTTCTTGGTGATCTGCGGCTGGCTCTCGCTCAGCAGCGCAGCCAGCTCCGAGACCGCCAGCTCCTCGGTCGCGCACAGCGCCAGCAGGCGCGCGCGGTCCTCGTCGCCGAGCAGACGGAACAGCTCCAAGCGGTCGCATGCTGCGCTCATGACGCCATGAGTATTCCATCATGCGCAATAGTGCAATAAGGTGGAACTCGACGCGATCCCGGAGCGACGTCGCCGGCGCTGACCACATCGGGTGTGCCGCGGCGCTCACCGGCCCGGGGTACGGTTTGCTGGTGCGCTCGTCGGCCCCGCTCCTCGTGGCGCTCTGCCTCCTCGGTTGCCCCGACGATTCGGCCTTCCAGAAGTGCAACGCCGATGGCGACTGCCTGGTCGGCGTCTGCCTCGACGGCCTGTGTCAGAACCCAAGCGGCGAGGGTGAGGGCGAAGGGGAAGGCGAGGGCGAAGGCGAAGGCGAAGGCGAGGGTGAAGGCGAGGGTGAAGGCGAGGGAGAGGGTGAGCCGGCGCCGGCCCCCGCGTCCGCGCTGACCGCCATCCCCCTCGACGCCACGCACGTCGCGCTCTCCTGGCAAGCGACCGGCACGCCCGACCGCTGGCAGCTCACGCGCACGAGCAGCGACGGCGGCAGCGCGAGCATGCTCATGGGAGCGGGCGACGCGCGTGAGCTGCTCGACGACACGACGGAACCGCTCGTCGACTACCGCTACAGCATCGTGGCGGTGCGCGACGGCCCGCCCCCCGCCTCCTCAGTGCCCCGCGACGCCGAGTGCAGCACGCCGCCGGCTCGGATCGACATCGGGCTGCTCGCGCGCTGGGAGTTCAGGGAGGGCAACGGCACGACCGTGTTCGATCGCGCGGGCGGCGTGCCTGCGATCGACCTCGAGGTCGAGGGCGCCGGCTGGCAGTGGCTGCCGGGCGGCGGCGTGCGTTTCACCGGCGACAGCTACGGCAGCCGGTTCGCCGCGCCACCATTGACCGCCGCGCGCATCGCCGCGTCGATCGAGGACACCGGTGCGCTCACCATCGAGGTGTTCGCCGCCAGCGACTTGCTCCAGCAGAACGGTCCCACGCGGCTGGTCAGCTACTCGCTCGACGGCAGCAACCGCAACGTCACCCTCGGGGTGCGCACCACCGAGCTCGACTTTCGCTTGCGTACGCCGTCGACCGGCCTGAACGGCACCACCGACAACCTCGAGGTACGCGACGTGCTCATCGACCAGGGGATCCACCACCTGGTCGCCATTTACGACCAAGGGCTACAGCGGCTCTACGTCGACGGCGAGCTGCGCCGTGAGCAGGCGGCCATCGGCGACATCGCGCCGCCGCCGTCCACCTTCGCGTGGGATCAGGACTACCGCCTGCTCATCGGCGACGAGGACCTGGCCAATCGCCAGTTCGTCGGCCGCGTCTACCTCGCGGCCCTCTACGATCGCGCGCTCACGCCCGACGAGGTGCGCCAGAACCTGCGCGCGGGGCTCCCCGGCAACGCCGACGACGACGCCGACGGCATCATCGACGCGTTCGACAACTGCGTCGGTATCGCGAACCCGCAGCAAGCCGACGACGACGGCGACCTCGCCGGTGACGCCTGCGATACCTGCCCGGCCATCGACGATCGCGGCCTGTACGACGCCGATGCCGACGGCCTGGCCGATCGCTGCGACAACTGCCCGTTCGACCCCGATCCCTTCGCCACCGACACCGACCAGATGGAACCGGCCGACGTCTGCTCACCGGACGACGATGGCGACGGCGTTGCCGACGAGTCCGACCCCTGTCCGACCATCCCGGGCGGCGGCCCTGGCGACGGCGACGGCGATGGCCGGGTGGATCTCTGCGACAACTGCCCGACCTCCGCCAACGCGAACCAAGCGGACGGCGACCACGACGGCACGGGTGACGCGTGCGACCCCGATGATGACGACGACGGTGTCCCGACCGGCGACGGCGACGCTGTGCTCGAGCCGGGTGAGGACAATTGCCCCTACAACTTCAACCCGGGTCAAGAGAACCTGGACGGCGACGACCTGGGCGATCGCTGCGACGATCAACCGACCATTGCCAACTAAGGATCCCAGACCTTGCGCAAGAACGCCGGCGCCCACCAGTTGTAGCGCCCGAGCAGCCGCATGGTCGCCGGCACCAACAGCGAGCGCACGATGGTGGCGTCGAGCAGCACCGCAAACGAGATGCCCACGGCCAGCGTCTTGATCAGCACCAGGCGTGAGGTGGCGAAGCACGCCACCACGGTGACGAGCAAAAGCGCCCCGCTCGTGATCAAGCGCCCGGTGCGCGCCAGGCCGCGCGCGACCGAACGCGCGTTGTCGCCGGTGGCCAGGTACTCCTCACGAATACGAGAGAGCAGCAGCACCTCGTAGTCCATCGACAGGCCGAACACGATCGCGAACATCAAGACCGGCACCGTCGACTCGGTGGTGGTGAGCGGCTCGTAGTGCAGCAGGCCCGTCAGGCGCCCGTCCTGGAAGATCCAGACGATGGCGCCGAAGCTCGCCGTCAACGACAACAGGTTCATCGCCACCGCCTTGAGCGGCAACACCACCGAGCCGAACAGGCCGAACAGCACCACCAGCATGGCGATGGCGATGAACACCACCATGCGCGGCGTGTAGCGCAGCAACGCCTCGCGCACGTCGGCGACCCAGGCGCTCTGGCCGCCGACCAACACCGTGGCGCCCGGAGGCGCGGCCACCCGTCGCAACAGCTCGAGCTGCTCGAGTGCGCGCTCGTCGTCGACGTCGAAACGCGACAGCACAGCCAGGCGCGCGGTGTCGCCGTGCAGGAACAGCCCGCGCAGCGCCGCGCCGGCCTCGTCGGTGCCGAGCACGGCGGCGACGGCGCGCTCGGGCTCGCCGGGGAAGGCGTCCTCCGGCGAGGTGACCTTGGCGATGCCGGGCACGCTCGCCAAGCGGCGCGCGTAGGCGAGCAGCGCGCGCACCTCCTCGGCGCCTGCCTGCTTGCCCGGCCAGGTGATCAGCACCTCGTGCGGCGTGCCGAGGTGCGGCACGAAGTCGGCCTCGATCGCCTCGAAAGAGTCGCGCGCCTCCATGCCGCGCGGCAGCGCGCGCGCGTCCGCGATCGAGGGCGAGAAGCGGGCGAACGGCGCCGCGCAGGCGAGCAGCACCAGCACCACCGCCGAGCCCACGAGCACCGGCTGCGCCATCACCACGCGAGCGATGCGTGGCCACACGCCGTGCTCGATCGCGTTGGCGTCGTGCTCGTCGGGTAGCGGCATGCCAAAGGGGATCTTGAGCGCGTCGACGCGGTGGCCGAGCAGCGCCAGCAGCGCAGGCAACAGCGTGGTGGCGAGCAGCACGGTGGCGAGCGTGACTGCGATACCGCCCACGGCGACCGAGCGCAGCATGCCGTGCGGGAACAGGAACAGCCCGCACAGGCTGACGGCGACGGTGGCGCCCGAGAACGCTACGGCCTTGCCCGCCGTCGCCATGGCGCGCACCACCGCGCGGCGCTCTCCCACGCGCGGCAGCTCCTCGCGGTAGCGCATCAGCACGAACAGCGCGTAGTCGATGGCCAGGCCGAGGCCGAGGATGGTGGCGACGTTGGCGGCGTAGATGGTCACCTCGCCGACGTGATCGAGCGCGCGCAGGATGGCGAGCGTGATCGAGACGGCGACGCCGCCGAGGATGACCGGCAGCGCGGCCGAGATCAGCGAGCGGAACAGCAAGAGCAACAACACCAGCACGAGCGGCATGGCCCACAGCTCGGCGCGTCGCAGGTCGTGCTCGACCGTGCTGGTGATGGCGTCGAACACCGGCGCGTAGCCGCCGCGGGTCATGGTGAAGCCGTCGGCGGCGAGCACGCCCACCAGGCGCTGCGAGGCCGCCACTTTCTCGAGATCGGTGCCGCGCAGCGTGACCAACGCCAGCGTCGAGGTGCGGTCCTTCGACAACAGCCAGGGCGCGCCGGTGGTGAAGAACGACACCACCTTCTCGACCGAGGGATCCTGCTCCGCGCGCGCCAGCGCCGGCACCAGCGCCGCCCAGCCCTCGACGTCGTCGACCGTGCCCGCGTTCGCGCGATAGACCACCACCAGATCGCCGCTGACGAAGTGGCGGCTTCGCTCGGCGACGATGGTCGACTCCGCCTCGGGGTCTCGAAAACCGCCCGGCTTGAGCTCGCCGAGCACGCCGGCGCCGAAGGTCGCGCATACCACCGCGATCACCGCGTAGGCGATCACCACCACATGGCGGAGGCGAACGATCAGCCGGGCGAGCCACGCCATCGGGGGGCGGCTCTAGCACTCCCGCGGGGGCCTGGCACGCACGCTGACGAAGAAGCCGTCGCAGCCCTCCACGTGCGGCAGCAGTGTCCGCTGCTCGAGCACGGGCCAGGCGAGCGCGGACGCCACGCGCTCGTTCTCGTCGGGCAGCACGGTGCAGGTGGCGTACACCACGCGGCCACCGGGCCGGACCAGGGCGGCACCCTGGGCGAGCAGCGAGCGTTGCACGGGCGGCAAGGCGTCGAGGCCGCCGGCCGTGAGCGTGGAGCGGAGATCGGGCGAGCGCCGCAGCGGGCCGAGCGCGGAGCAGGGGGCATCCACCAGCACCACGTCGGCGGTGGCGGGTGCCGGCAGGCCACGTTGCGCGCAGCGCACGCCGGCGCGCTCGAGGCGCGCGTGCGCGTCGGCGAGCGCGCGCTCGTCGACGTCATGGAGCCACAGCGCGCCGCGGCCCTCCATGCAGGCGGCGAGCGCGAGCGCCTTGCCGCCGCGGCCCGCGCACAGGTCGACCACCACGTCACCCGGGTGCGCGCCGCATGCGAGCGCGCACCATTGACTCGACTCGTCCTGGATCTCGAACAGTCCGTCCCGCCAGGCCGCGCTCGCCGTCAGGTTGGCGCGCGGCGCGTCGTCGTCGTCGCGCTCGGAGACCAGCAACGACCACGGCGACAACGCGCCGGGCGAGGTGCGGATGTCCTCGGCGGCGAGCTGCGCCGCAAGCCGCGCGCGCGTCGTGCGCAGCGTGTTGGCCCGCAGCGTCTTTGGGCCCGGCAGGTTCGAGGCGGCGAGGAAGGCGCGCGCGCCCAAAAGCCCGAGCGCCTCGACCAGGCGCGCGCACAGCCAGGCTGGGCAGCTTTGCTCCACCGACAGGCGCGCCAGCGGATCGGTTGGCCACACGTCGTCGTCGGGCGGCTGTTCGTCGCTGCGCGCGAGCGCGTCGAGCAAGGCGCCGGGCGCGTCGCTGTGCGCGAGGAACGCCAGGCGCAGACGCAGCACGCTGGCGCGAAACAGCGTGCGCGCGACGCGACGGCGACCGGCCCTGTCGAGCGCGAGCGCGCGCAGCGTGCGCGCCACTACCGCCTCGGTGCCTTCGCCTCGCAGGATGTCGCCGAGCGCGGCGACCATCGCGGCTCGCTCGTCCATGGATCGACGCTAGCGCGCGCCGTGAGCGCCTACAGCACCCGCAGGTACTCGCTGCGCGCCTTCTGCCACACCGGCTGGCCGCAGAAGCGATCGCCCTCGGGGCAGTAGGGCGTAACGCCGCCGCGGCAGCGCTGCCCGCACGGCGGCAGCACGTGCTCCATCAGCACGGGCGCGCGCTGCGCCACCTGCTCGACCTCGTCGAGCGTGGCGCGCCAGATCTCCTCCTGCGCGTTGAAGCACAGGCGCGTGGTCCACTTGTGGTGCTGGTCGAGCAGCGAGCCGGTCTCGGTGTAGCGGACCGGCACCGCGTTCGGCAGCAGGTACTGCCACGCCTCGGGTGGCACGCCGGCGTCGTGGAAGTGGGCGACGTCGAGCGCCACGTCGCGCAGCTCGTTCTCGTAGACGTGGCGCGCGCGCTCGGCGTCGGGCTCCTCGAAGATCACCGGCAGGACGAAGTCGGCCTCGCCCGGCACCACCTGCGTCCACAAGATGGGCCGCGCGCCCGGCGTCATGCGATGGCGCTGCGCCTGGCTGTCGGCCGCATGCGAGATCTTGCGCTGGAAGGTGAGCTGCACCAGCTCGAGCGCGCGCGACGCCTTGCCGAGCGTCAACAGGTCGAGGCTGTTGCCGAGCGCGCCGTTCTTGGCGGGGTCGAGCAAGAGCCGCACCGCGGCCTCGTCGGGCAGGCGCGAGCGCGGCACGCCGAGCGCCTCGCGCAGCGCGCGCGCAAGCACCCGCTCGGGCTGCTCGGTCATGCTGACCAACTTGGAGGTGCGGTGCTCGAGCGCCGCGTCGAACTCCTGGATCAGCTCGCGCGTCATGGCGACGTCGACGCCGCAGCGCCCCACCGTGGCGAGCGCGCGCGCGTCCGGCGTGGCGTCGAGCTCGAGCGGCTGCTCCAGCACGAGCGCGAAGTCGCCATCGAGCGCCAGCACCGCCTGCACCATCTGATCGACGACGAGGCGCTGCTCGGTGGGACAATCGTGGCTCGCGGCCAGGCGGTGGTAGCGCAGCAACGTGAGCGCCGAGATGGTGTGGTACAGGTGCGCGTGCGTGGCGATGGGCAGCACGTAGCGCGCCACCTCCTGCGCGCGCTTCTGCATCGAGCCTTGCCACCGCTTGTCGACCTCACCCTCGCCTTTGTTGCGGTCGCGGCGACGCGCCGGGAAGGTGTCGAAGTACAGGCGCTCCACCGTGGGCGAGAGCAGCTCGATCAGCTCGTGGTAGACGCGCATCTGCCGCTCGACGATCGCGTCCCAGCGCGCGTTCAACGCCGGGCCCCACGAGGACAGCTCGGGCTTGAGCACGCGGCCGCCCTTGACCTCGACGTAGCGCTGGCTCACCTGCTCCGAGTTGTAGAAGGGGTGCGCGTGGAAGAACGACCAGAGCGCCTGGCGCGACACGTGCTCGACGGCGAATTGGAAGTGCGCGTGCTGCAGTGTGGTGTGGTGGCCGGCCTTGAAGGTGGAGCGGGCGATGCGATCGCGCAGCGCCAGGTTGGACTTGACGTCGTGGTCGGTGATGACGCGCGACGAGTAGCAGGTGCGCGCCGTCGCCACCGCGTTGTCCATCGGCGACGAGAACCACTTGGTCAGCGTGACCTTGGGTGGTGCGGAGCGCAGCGACAGCATGCGAGCGGCATAGCGTCGCTCGATCCCTCGACGCAACCGGCGCCGGCGCTAGCCCTCGAGCCCGAGGATCGACAGGGGCGCGATGGGCGCGGTGCCATCGAGGATCGACGACAGCAGCTGCTCGACCTCGTCGCCGCGCAGCGTCAGCTTCTTGGCCTCCTCGAGCGAGAACCAGCCGGCCTCGAGCGTGTGCTCATCGGCGACGGTCTTGGGCGGTGTGTCGTCCTTCGGCCGCGCCGTGAAGATGACGCGCAGCCGCAGGAAGCCGGGCCCGGGGCGTTGCTCCACGCGCACCACGCCCTCGAGCACCACGTCGATGCCCGCCTCCTCCTTGGTCTCGCGCAGCGCGGCGTGCTGGAAGGTCTCGCCCGGCTCGACGCGCCCAGCGGGGATGTACCAGCCGCCGTGCTTCCGCTCGTGCACCAGCAAGAAGCGCCGGCCGTTCTTGACCAGCACCAGGGAGAAGGCGTGAGTGGGGATCGGTTCACGTGCCATGGAGCGACGTAGAGCGTGCGCGAGCGCACGATGAAATGGGGGTGCGCGACAGCGGTGTCGTGGTCGCCGTGGCGTGAATCCTGCGGCGCTTGCTTGCGTCCGAGCCTTCGCGCAAGAGTGCGCGCGGTTCCGTGCCCCGATCCCGCGCCCTGCGCGCACAGGAGAACGCCATGAAGAAGTTGCTCGTGCTCGCCCTCACCCTCCCCGTGGTCGTCGTCGTCCTCGGTGGCGCTGACTGCGGTGGCGCGGCTACCTGCACCTCCGACGCCGACTGCACGGGCAAGACCAACTCGGTCGGCGATCCGACGCCCACCTGTGACACGGACGCGGGCATCTGCGTCGCCGATCAGGGCGAGTGCACCGAGGATCTCGACTGTCAGTTGCTCAACCCGGACTCGGCGACCTCCACCGAGGACCACGCGTGCACCGCCAACACCGACTGCGACGGCTCCGAGCGCTGCGTCGAGACCACCACCGGCTTCCACAAGTGTGCCCTCGTCGGCGACCAGGCGGCCTGCGCAGCGGGGGACACCGACGCGGTCGACGTCACCGACGTCGACGGCAACGACGCCACCGTCTGCCTCGCCGGCGGCACCTGCGAGAGCAACGGCGGCTGCACGTTCTGACGAGCTGCGGAGCGTCGACGCGAAGGTTGCCTCAGAACTTCGCGTCGACGCCGATGACCGGGATGATCGGCAGACCCGGGAAACCCTGCACCTGCGTGTAGTCGTAGTTGTAGGTGTAGAACTCGAAGTTGCGCTGGTTGGTGGCGTTCTGCAGATCGCAGAACGCCGCCAGGCTCCAGGTGTCGAACACCCAGCGCTTGTCGACGCGCAGGTCGAGCTGGAAGAACGGCGGGATGCGGCTCGAGTTGTAGGGCGCGTCGTAGCTGCGGTAGCGCGAAGTGTCGGCGTCGTAGATACCGCCGTGCGCGAAGGTGTCGGGGAAGCCGGTCACGTAGCGGACGGCCGCGCCCACCTCGAGGCCCCAGGGGATCTCGCTCGACACCGCGAGCGAGAAGATGTGCGTCTGATCAAAGTCGCTCATCTCCCAGTCGTACGCCTCGGCGCCCTCGACACCGACGGGCGCGTCGCCGCGCCGTTCGGCGCGCATCAGCGTGTAGGCGATCCAGCCAAAGGCCTTGCCCCAGGGTGCTTGGCCGAACAGCTCCGACCAGCCGGCCTGATCGAGGCGCTGGCGCAGCAACAGCTCGGCGCCGTAGACGCGCTCCTCGGCCACCGGTTGGATACGCGCCGCGCCTGACGCGAAGAAGGCGATGGGTGAGACCACGAACTCCGCGATGTCGTCGGCGCTGCGCCCGAAGGCCTGCACGTCGACCTCGAGCGAGCGCGTGAGGTCGACCTCGGCGCCGAGCGAGCCCTGCAGGCCGTTCTCGAGCGGCAGGTCGGGGTTGCCGAACTTCTTGGCCAGCTCGAAGGGCGAGGCGGTCTGGTGGTAGACGCCCAGGCTGCCCTTGAGCGTCGCGTGCGTGACCGCGTCCCAGCGGAAGGTGAAGCGCGGGTCGAAGGCAGTGCGCACCTGGTCGTAGTAGGTCCACAGGTCAGCGCGCCCGCCCGCCACCACCGTCAAGGTGCCGAGCGTGACGTCGGCCTCGGCGTAGAAGCTCTGGCTGCCGCCGAGCACGTCCTCCTCGAGCAGGTAGCGCGGCGCGTCCGAGGTGGCGGGGCGAGGGAACAGCCGCTCGTCGGGCAGCACCATCGGCACGTCGGTAACCGAGTGGAAGTTGGCGAAGGTATCGTCGGTGCCGAGCACGAGGCCGAAGCCGTCGAGGGGCCGCAGCTCCACCTCGGCGCGCAGCGAGGCGCGCTTGACCTCGAGGCGGAACTGCGACGCGTCGAAGCGGTTCTCGCTGTAGTTGGTCTCGACCATGGGAGAGACGAACGCCTTGAGCTTGGGCGAGCCGTCGGCGTTCTTGTCGGGCGACTGGATGCGCCACACCGGGTTGAGCCGCCAAAAACCCATGCCGACGCCGACGCTGGTCGGCATCATCGGCCCGACGCCACCGGCGTCGAACGCCAGGTCGAGGTCGTCGTCGGAGCCGTACATGTTGAGCGCCAGCGTCTGCTGCAGCGGCAGCTTCCACACCAGCTTGGCCTGGTAGTCCGCGTAGCGCGGCGCCAGCGTGAACGAGTTCAGGTCGGTGTCGGCGTACTCCACGATCAGGTCGCCGATGTTGAGCACCTCGGCGACGTAGCTCTTCCGGCCCGCCAGGAAGAAGCCGATCTTCCGGTCCTCGGTGAGCGGGCCCTCCAAGCGAAACGAGGTCTGCAACAGATCGACGCTCGCCTGGCCGGAGAACGTGTCGGTGCGCGGATCGCGCGTGACGACGTCGACGGCGCCGGCGATGGCGCGGCCGAAGCGCGCGCCCTGGCCGCCCGGGTACAGCTCGAGGCGCTCCACCAGGTCGGTGTTGATCACGCTCGGCCCGGCGCCCAGGTGAAACAGCATGCGCGACAGATGGCCGTCGATCAGGATGGTCGAGTCGTCGGGCGCGCCGCCGCGGATCAAGAGCGCCCCCAGGCCGAAGGGCGCGCGCGCCACGCCGGGCAGGCGCTGCACCACGCGCACCGCGTCACCGAAGGTGCCGGGCACCCGCTGCAGCTCCTTCTGCGTGAGCACGCGCTTGGTGACCTCGCGCTCGGTGCGCCGCGCGTACACCACCGTCTCGTGTTCCGCGCCCGGCCGGTGCACCAGGAAGATGTTGGCGTCGAGCACCACGTTCGCCTTGATCTCCTCGAGGACGTCGCCCGGCAGAAAGCCGCTCGCCTCGACGTGAATGGCGCGCTTGCCCTCGGGTACGCCGCGCAGCTCGAAGGAGCCGTCGTCGCCCGACACCGTCTCGAGCTCGGTGCCCTCGACCGAGACGAACGCGCCGGGGATGGCCAGGCGCTCGCCCGCCACCAGCACGCGCCCGCGCAGGTTGATGGGCGCCGTGTCCGCGCGCTCGGCGAGCTTCCTCGCCTCGTCCTCCGCCAGCATGCGCTCGCGTACCACCTCGTCGATGGTGAAGCTCATGCGGTACTCGATGCGCACGAAGATGGTCTGCTCGCCCTGCCGGGCCGGCAGGAAGGAGAAGTTGGTGACTGCGCCGAGCGCGGCCCACGACAGGCGCGCGTCGGGGCTCACCTTGACGGCGACGCGCTGCACCACGCCTTCATCGTCGATGTCGATGTCCATCACCACGTCGCCGGCCACGCCCTCTTTGAACGCGTCGTCGGGGAAGATGGGCTCGGGGGCCTCGACCACCTCGGGCGGCGTGATGGGCACGGCCTCGCTCGCCGACGGGGCGGCCTCTTGCGCGCGTGCCGTCGAGGCCAGCGCGGCGGCGAGCGGCAGCACGAAGAAGCACACGTGGCGCACGACGAGGCTTCTAGCAGCGCGCCGCGCCCTCTGCTATCGCGCGCAGGACTCGAGGGTGCCGTTGCGGCGTGTCGTCGTCACCACTGCGTTCTCTGCAGGCAACGCGCAGCGCAGTTCGACCGCGCGCGCGGTCGCGCTGTTGGTCGCGCTGGCGTCGTCACCCGCGTGTCAGCACTACCAGACCGACCTGCCGGGCACGCTCGACCTGCGCTCCGACGGCGCCGAGGCCCCGCTCGAGACGCGGCCGCTGCCGAAAGAGGCGGCGCGCGAGGGGCTCGAGTCGTGGATGAAGGGAGCGGGGACCGCCGGCGCTACCACCGTCATCGCCGAGGATCGCGCCTTCTGGGCGCTGCGCCTGTTCCCGCTCGGCGACGGCGCCAACGAGGAGATCGCGGCCGCGCTCGGCAAGGACGGCGCGCTGCGGGCGCTCACGCTGCACGAGGAGCTGACGCCGTTCGACGCCGCGCTGCTCGCGTGCACGTTGCCCATCCCCTGTGTCGACGTCGGCACCGTGGTCATGCTGCCGTCCTTCACGGTGCAGCTCACCGGCACGCGGGTGCGCCCGACGGCCGTGCCGGAAGCGCGCGACTCAGGCACGGCGCCGCCGCTCGCCGACCCGCCGGCGGCCGCGCCCACGCCCGCGCTCGATCGCCCGCCGAGCGCGGGAGCGGTGACGCCGTGAACCCCCGCCTGCTCCTCGCGGCGACGCTGGCGCTCGCGCCCTGCGCTTGCTTCACCATGAACGCAGAGCTGCCCGGCGTGCTGAGAAACGACCTGACGCCCGCCGACCAGGAGAGCCTCGGCACCTTCACGGTCGAGGGTCGGCACTGGTTCCTCGTCGAGGGGCTGTTCGGCAAGCCGCCGCGCGACCTGCTCGCCGCCGACATCAGGGCCGCAGTGCAGAAGCGCGGCGGTGACGGCGCGACCGGTCTTCGCTACGAGTCGGAGCACACCTGCGGCGACACGGCGATCGGCACCTGCACGCTTGGTTGCCTGGTGCCACGCACCTATCGCGTCACGGGCACGGTGGTGCGCATCCGCGCGCCGCGCCTGCCGGGTCGCCCGGCCAAGCTGGTCGAGTCCGAGGCGATCGACGTCGACACGCGAGTGGCGCAGCGCTTCTGATCAGGCCGAGGCGGCCTGGCGCGCGCTCGGGCGCTTGGCGCGCGCAGCGCCGTTCTTGGCGGACAGCTCGCTCTTGAGCGCGCTCGCCAGGTCGGTGCGCTCCCAGGAGAACTCGGGCCGACCGAAGTGGCCGTAGGCCGCGGTGCGCTCGTAGATGGGGGTGAGCAGCTTCAGGTGCGCGATCAGGCCGGCCGGCTTGAGCGGGAACAGCGCGCGCACCGCCTTCTCGAGCAGCTCGATGTCGACCACCTCGGTGCCGAAGCAGTCGAGCATGACGCTGACCGGCTCGGCGACGCCGATGGCGTAGGCCACCTGCACCTCGCAGCGCCGCGCCAGCCCCGAGGCGACCACGTTCTTGGCGACGTAGCGCGCCATGTAGGCGGCCGAGCGATCGACCTTGGAGGGGTCCTTGCCCGAGAACGCGCCGCCGCCGTGGCGCCCCATGCCGCCGTAGGTGTCGACGATGATCTTCCTGCCGGTGACGCCGGCGTCGCCCATCGGGCCGCCGATGACGAAGCTGCCCGTCGGATTGATGAAGTACTTGGTGTCCTTGGTCAGCATCGCGCGCGGCAGCGCCTTCACGATGACCTCGTCCATCACCGCGTCCTTGATCTGCTTGGCGCTCAGCTCGGGGCTGTGCTGCGTCGACACCACCACGGTGTCGACCCACGCCGGCTTGCCCGCGACGTACTGGATGGTCACCTGGCTCTTGCCGTCGGGCCGCAGCCACTTGAGGCTGCTCCGGCGCGCCTCGGCCAAGCGCCGTGTCAGCCGATGCGCGAACGCGATCGGCATCGGCATCAGCTCGTCGGTCTCGTCGCACGCGAAGCCGAACATCAGGCCCTGATCGCCCGCGCCCTGCTCCTTGTCCTTGCCTTTCTTGGCCTTGCTGTCGACGCCCATGGCGATGTCGGGGCTCTGCCCCTCGATGGCGTTCAGCACCGCGCAGGTGTTGCCGTCGAAGCCCTTGTCGGAGTGGTCGAAGCCGATGCGGTTGATGGTGCGGCGCACGATGGCGGGCACGTCGATGTGCGCGCTGGTGCGGACCTCGCCGGCCACCACGCACAGGCCGGTCTTGAACAGCGTCTCGACGGCGACACGCGCCTGCGCGGGGTTGCCGTCGTTGCCGAGGATGGCGTCGAGGATGGCGTCCGACACCTGATCGGCCATCTTGTCGGGGTGGCCCTCGGTGACGGACTCGGAGGTGAACAGGTAGCTGCGCGCCATGGCGTGACCTCGTGCGACGACGGGGACTGGACGCCGTCGACGTAGGCCGCACCCACTGTGCTGTCAACGTGGTGTCAACGCGGGGCGCGGCGACGTCAACGCCCAGTCACGGCGCAGTCACGGCGAGCTCACGCCTCCCAGACCAGCGACGCCATCATGGTCTCGGCTTCTTCGGCGGTCGGCCGCAGGGCAGGGTCGCGCGACAGCAGGCGCAGCACGGCACTGTCGATCGCCGGGCTCAGCTCGGCGCGCCACTCGGAGGGCCGCCGTCGCTCGCCGGTCAGGTGCCACTCCATCACGCCGCCCAGATCGCCCGGATCGAAGGGGAAGCCGCCGGTGAGCGCGCGGTACAGGATCATGCCGCACGCATAGACGTCGACGCGGCCGTCGTAGCGCTGCTTGTCGATGCGCTCGGGCGCTATGTAGGCCGCCGAGCCGGCGATGCCCTTGGTGGCCGAGTCCTTGGCGTTCTTGACGTCGGTGGCGATGCCGAAGTCGCACAGGGTCGGCACTTCGCGCCCATCGATGTGGCGCAGGATGATGTTGGAGGGCTTGACGTCGCAGTGCACCAGCTGCTGCCGGTGCGTGGCGGCCAGCGCGGCCAGCACCGCCTGCAGGATGGTGATGGCGCGCTCCACCGGCAAGGGAGCCGAGCGCTGCAGCACGTTCTCGAGCGTCGGCCCCTCGAGCAGGTCCATGACCAGAAAGGGCGCGCCGTCGGGCAAGACGCCGAAGTCGAGCACGCGCACTGCGTTTTGATGTCGCACCCGGCAGGCGAGCTGCGCCTCGCGGCGAAACTGATCGACGGTGGAGCGCTGCAAGCGCCCGCGCACCACCTTGACGGCGACGTCCTGATCGAGATCGAGGTGGCGCGCGCTGTAGACGGTGCCATAGCCGCCCTCGCTGATGACGCCGGTGATCTGGTAGCGCCCACCGATGCGCGCGCCCATCGGCAGCGGGCCTGCCAGCTTGGCGGTGCGCTCCCGCGTCGCCGCCGGCGGACCATCGACCTCGACCTCGACCGCCGGGATCTCGACCGTCGCCGTGATGCCGTCCACGACCTCGACGGTGGTGCCGGGGGTGATCGGTCGCGCCGCCGCCGCCGGGCGCTGCCGCAGCCGCAGCGCGATGCGCGCGGCCAAAACGCTCGGCGAAAACGGCTTGGTGACGTAGTCGTCGGCGCCCTGCTCGAGCCCCTTGACGATCTGGTCGGGGTTGGCGAGCGCGGTCGCCATGATGATGGGCATCGTGTTGCCCGCGGCGCGCACCTTCGCGAGCACCTCGAGCCCGGTCAGCCCCGGCATCATGTGATCGAGCACGGCAAGATCGAAGACCTCGTTCGACAGCGCGGCCAGCGCTTCGTCGCCGTTGGTCACCGCCACCACGGCGTAGCCCTTGCCTTCCAAATAACGCTTAATCAGCGTGCGGCTGTCCTTGTCGTCCTCGGCGACGAGGATGCGCTGCGGCGAAGTCGCCATCGGCCGACAATACTGGACTGCCGTCCTGGGCAACAGTAAGCCGTGGCCATGCCTCGCTTCGATCATCACGTCTTCGTCTGCACCAACGAGCGCGCCGCCGAGGACCCCAAGGGCAGCTGCGCGCGCAAGGGCTCAGGGGCGCTGCAGCAGCACCTCAAGGAGCGTTGCCACCAGCTCGGCTTGAAGGGCCGGGTGCGCATCAACAACGCCGGCTGCCTCGATGCCTGTGCGCTTGGCCCCAGCGTGGTGGTGTATGGCGCCGCCGATCCACCCGAGGGCGTCTGGTACACGCTGCGCACCATCGAGGAGGTCGATCGGGTCATCGACCAGCACCTGGTGGGCGGTCGAGTGGTCGAAGAGCTGCGCCAGCCGCGCCCGGCGTGACCCCTCACCGCGGTGCGGGCGGCGCCACCGACCACAGGTGCGCGTTCCAGGCGAGCGGTGTGGTCCCGCCGGTCGGTTGCAGGCCCGCGACGCCGACTCGATGGACCACGACGACGGGCTTGAACGACATCGGGATCGCCGGCAGCTCGTCTCGCAGGATCTGCTGCACGCGCGCGAGCTGCTGTCGGCGCCGCTCGACGTCGAGCGTGCGGTCGACCTCGGCCAAGAGCGCCGTCACCTCGTCGTTGCGGTAGCCCGTGGTGTTCTGCCCCTTGAAGCCGTTTGCCTCCGACGGGATGCGGTCGCTGCGCCACAGCTGCGTGCCGATGGTCGAGGCGTCGACGGTCCACGCCAGGTAGGCGACGTGCGGGAAGCGCCGCTTGCGCACGCCCTCGCCGAAGAAGACCTTGAAGGGCGCCAGCTCGAGCTTGCTTTCGATGCCGACCTCGGCCAACGCGCGCTGCACCAACAGCAACGTCTGCTCGGTGTCGGCGTTCTCCGACGACGAGGAGAGCGTCAACGACACCGGACGGTCGGTGGCGTCGCGTCGCACGCCGCCCTTGCCCGCCGGCAGGCCGGCCTCGTCGAGCAGGCGGCGCGCCGCCGCCGGGTCGTAGGGCAGGGGCGGCAGCGCGGCGTGGGCCCAGTGCCGCGCCGGGAAGTAGCTCTCGGCCAGCGCCGCCTCGCCCTTGCTGGTAGCCGCGACGATCTGCGCGCGCGGGATGGCGAGCGCGAGCGCGCGGCGCACGCGCACGTCCTTGAGCCACGGATCGTCGACGTTGAGCTCCAGGTGCGCCCACTGCGCGCCCGGCGCGCGCTGCGCGACGAAGCGGCTCGGCGCGCGCTCGACCAGCCCGAGCGCGGCGTCGAGCGGCAGCCCGCCCGCGGCCACGGTGGCGTCGAGCTCGCCCGCCTCGAGCGCGGCGGTGAGCGCCGCCGCCGACGGCACCACCCGCACCACCACCTCGTCGAGCTGCGCGCGCGGTGAGGCCCGTTCGCTGCGAGCGAAGCGCAGGAACTGTCCGGGCGCATGCTCGACCAGGCGGAAGGGCCCGTTGCCGACCGGCGCCCGCGCGAACGGATCCTGCGCCAGCGGCCGCAGCTTGCCGTCGTCGTCATGCAGGCGCGCGCGCAACAGGTGCGCCGGCAGTGCGCGGTGTACGCGCGGCTCGGCGAAGAAGGGGTTGGGCTCGCGCCAGGTGACCGTGAAGCCGCGGCCGTCGGCGTCGGGCGCGAGGCGCTCGATCCGCAGCGCGTCGTCGCGGCCGACCACCTGCTGGGTCGGGTCCTGCTGCACCTCGAGCGCGAGCGCGAAGTCGTCGGCAACCATCGGCGCGCCGTCGGCCCAGCGGGCGTCGGCGCGCAGGCGCCAGTGCACTACCAGCCGCTCTCCCTCGAGCCACGCGTCGCCGTTGTCGAGCGAGGGCACGCGCAGGGCGAGGTCTGGCTGCAGAGACCACGACGGGTCGCGCAGCGTCAGCTCGCGCCAGTAGAGCGCATGCACCTCGTGGGCGGTGGCGCTGGTCGTCAACAGCGGCAACAGCGTGTCGGGCTCGCTGGTGGTGCCGAGCACCAGCCGGGCGGTCGGCGCGGCCGGCCGCGGGCAGGCGGCCAGTCCGACTACGAGGAGGCTCGCCAGGGCGTATCCGCGCACACCCACCGTTTGACACCTCGCGTCCGGTGGGCAAAGACCGCGCCGCGATCCCGATCCCGGGCTCGACAACCCCGTGGGGGACCTTCCTTCGTGAAGCTCCCCTCCGCACGCGCCGCGATGGCGCTAGGTTACGTCGTCCGCGCTGCCGTTTGGCAGCGGGCCGGCCTGGCCGAAAGGATGGCAATGCGTACCCCGAGCATCTCCGAACAGCAGGCGAACCGCGCCTGGTACGTGGTCGACGCCAAAGGCAAGGTCCTTGGCCGTCTCGCGTCCCAGATCGCCAATGCGCTGCGCGGCAAGAGCAAGCCCACGTTCACCAAGCACGCCGACACCGGCGACTTCATCGTCGTCATCAACGCCGACAAGATCGTGCTCACCGGCAAGAAGGAAGACCAGAAGACCTACTGGCACTACACGGGCTTCTACGGCGGCGAGAAGGGTGTGCTTGCCAAGCAGCTGCGCGCCACCCACCCCGAGCGCATGATCCAGATCGCGGTGCAGGGCATGCTCCCGAAGACCACGCTCGGCCGCGAGATGCTCAAGAAGCTGAAGGTCTACGGCGGCGACAAGCACCCGCACGCCGCGCAGAAGCCGCAGCCGCTGTCGCTCGGCTGAGCCCTCGGCTGAACCCTCGGCCACCCCTTCTTTTCTTCAAGGATCATCGTCATGGCAACTCGTTTTTACGCTACCGGTCGTCGCAAAGAAGCCAGCGCTCGCGTCTGGATCAAGTCCGGCACCGGCGCCATCACCATCAACGGCAAGGGCATCGAGCAGTACTTCAAGCGTGAAGTGCTGCGCATGATCCTGCAGCAGCCCTTCGAGACCGCCGAGGGCCTGAAGGGCTCCTACGACGTCGTCGCCACGGTCAAGGGCGGCGGCCTCGCCGGTCAGGCGGGCGCGGTGCGCCACGGCCTGGCGCGCGCGCTCTGCAACGCCGACGAGAAGCTGCGCGGCGGCCTCAAGAAGGCCGGCCTGCTCACGCGCGACGCCCGCAAGGTCGAGCGCAAGAAGTACGGCCGCCCTGGCGCCCGCAAGCGCTTCCAGTTCAGTAAGCGCTGATTTTCCGGCGACGACGAGGTCGCCAGAAAATCTTTGCGCGAGCGGACCTGGCCTTCAGCACGTCGGCACTTCGCGGCGTTTCGTTGGGCCAGGATCCGCTCGCGCCCTTCTGCTGGGGTTCGTTCCCTCAGTTGCCCCGGACGCCGAGGGGCGTTGCGGCTTGCTGCTCGCTGCGCGGGCGCAGCCCGCTTCGCTCGCTCTAGTGGTGGCGGCGAGCCACCACTGGCGGGTGCTTACGCCACAAGTGGATCGATGACGTCGAGGAACCGGAAACGGTGAAAGCCGACGTCGCGCGTGAGGATGCGGCTCACGCCGTGCTCGCGCATCAGCACCGCGACCTGGGCGTCGAAGTAGGCGTTGCCCCTGACGTCCGCGTCCTTGAGCACCTCGGCGGCCACCGCGGCGTGGCGCTCCGTGTGGGTCAGGATCTGGAGGCCCGGCGACGCGAGAATGCTCTCGACGAAGCTCCACGCCTTGCTCGGGGCCAGCGGTTCGGTGAACACGCGCGGATGCGTGCTGACCCGCAGCACCTCGTAGAGGATGCCCCAGGTCGTGAACCAGGGCGCTCGCTGCGCACGGAGGCGCTCCAGCAGCCGCCAACAGGCCTGGTGCTCTCCGACGTCGGGGTTCAGCGCGTAGAGCAGCACGTTGGTGTCGACGCAGAACATCAGCCCTCGTCCTCCTCCATGGCGCGATAGAGCGCGTCGCGGTCTGCAAGGTCCACCTTGGGCTGCCCGAGCTTGAAGGTGGGCAGCGGCGGCAAGGCAACCGCTGGCGGTCGGCGTTCGAGGAAGAGGCGCAAGGCAGCCTCCACCAGCTCGGAGATGGTCTTGCCCTCGCGCGCCGCCTCGCGGCGGAGCTTGGCGAGCACACCGTCATCGATCACGAGCGTCGTCTTCATATGGAAAACCATACCATCTGGAAGGAAATACGGGAACCCGGCAGGAGGAGCGGGGGGCGGGGGTCCGTCGACGCGCCGCGCTCCGACGGCCCGCACGCCGCAGCGAAGCGCCGCCGCGCCGCGTGACGCCGCCAACCGCACGCCGGCCCCTTCTTCGACGATGCTCCACCCCTCGACCGCGCGCTCGTCGATCCACGACCGACAAGCTTTGGCGGCGGCCGCGCGAAGTGGCGATGAGCTGAAGGGGCCCGAGGAATTGCGGCGCGTCGACGGACCCCCGCACCCCGCTCCGCCCCACATCCCAGCACGTCGAACCCGAACCCTCGCGCGTATTCCCAGACACGCCCACGTGTGTCCGCCCGGACACAACCGCCGGTTCATTCCCGCGTCCCAACGCCGTCTCGCTTTGGAACGCTCGGTGGCACGAACCGTGATTTACACACCTCCGTGAACCCGACGCCCCAACCGGGTGTCCGTTCCACGAGGTCGACGATGACGCTCTCCTCCCTGTTCAGCCGCGCCTCGACCAAGGACCGCGCCTTCGAGCGCGAGGCCATGCCGCACATGCGCTCGCTCTACGGCGCCGCCATGCGCCTGGTGCGCTCGCCCGACGACGCCGCCGACCTGGTGCAGGAGACCATGCTCAAGGCCTACAAGGCCTGGGACCAGTTCGAGACCGGCACCAACTGCAAGGCCTGGCTCTTTCGCATTCAGACCAACGCCTTCATCAACAAGTACCGCCGCCGCGTGAAGGAGCGCGAGATCCTCGAGGGCCCCGAGCGCCAGGCGGCCGAGCACAACCTGGTGCACCTGCCGTCCAAGCGCGCCTTCCTCGACCCCGAGGGCGAGCTGGTCGATCGCACGCTCGGCGACGAGGTCTTGAAGGCGCTCGACACGGTGCCCGAGGACTTCCGCACCGTGGTGATGCTGTCCGACGTCGAGGGCTTCTCCTACAAGGAGATCGCCGAGCTGTGCGACATCCCGGTCGGCACCGTCATGTCGCGCCTGTTTCGCGGCCGCCGCATCCTGCAGGAGCAGCTCTTCGCCTACGCCGTGGAGGAGGGCGTGCTCCACCCCACGCTCGACGGCGGCGAGAACGGCCCCCTGTCCCTGGCCGACTACCGAAAGCGCCGCGCCCGGAGCTGACCGATCGCGGGCGGCCCCGAGCGGGAATCCCCCCACCCCGACCCCTGTTTCCAGGGTGTTCGGTCGGTCGTCGGCTTGTGCCGCCGGCCGAGCGGGGAGAGACTCGTGCACGCCGTGTCACGGAGAGCTGTCCAGTGTGCCGACGTCGAAGCGCTGCTCGACCTGAGCGTCGACGGCGAGCTGTTGGCCGACGACAGCGCGGCGCTGCACGGCCACGTCGGCGCGTGTGAGGCATGCCGTGCGCGGCTCGAGGGCAAGCGTCGGCTGAAGGCGATGCTGGCCGCGGCCGGGCGCACCGTCGAGCTGCCACCCGCCCTTGAGGCGCGCGTGCGCGCCGACGTCCGCGCCCATCGTCGCGGCCGCACCGCGCGCCACGCCGCCGGCCTGATCGCGGCGGTCGCGGTGGCGGCGGCGCTCGCGACCGTGCTCGTGACCGCACGAGGCACCAAGCCGGCAGCGGCGCCCCCGGCCGTCGCGCAGGCGGCGTTCGCGCGCCACGCCCTCGACGTGCCGGTGGACGTCGCCACGCCGGACCCGCGGCGCGTGCAGGAGTTCCTGGCCGCGCGCGTCGGCGCCCTCAAGGTGCCGCGCCTCGACGCGCTCGGCTACGGTCTGTCGGGCGCCCGCGTGGTCGACGTGGGCAACAGCCGCGGTGCCCAGTTGGTCTACGCCGGCGGCTTCGGCCAGCGCCTGAGCGTGGTGGCGGTGCCCGACCCTGACGGCGGCCTCGGTCGCACCCTCGGCGGCGGCCCCGTCGAGCTCGAGCAGGGCGGCCTGCGCGTTCGTACCTTTTCTGCCGCCGGCAACGTGGTCTCGGTGGTCGGTGACCTCGACCACGAGCGTCTGCGCCAGGTCTCGTACGAATTCGAGAGATAGCTAGCGCCGTTACGCCGCTGCCCTGCCGGCCGGGTGCGCCCAGGCTCCGTCACGGTCCGATCGTCAGATCCAGCACAACATCCTACCTGGGACTACAGATAACCACCGGGAGACCTTGGAGGTCCCCCGATGCGCGCCATCTTGCTCGTCCCCGTCATGCTCGCCGCTGCCTGCGGCTCTGCCTCGCTCGAGCTCGATGTGGCCAGCAGCAGCTCGCTCGCCACCTACGAGGAGGAGGTCTGCCCCGATCAAGCGAGCAACCTGATCGCGGGCCAACACATCGACGCCGGCGGCGTGCGCGTCACCAATGACGACACCAACCTGTACATCGAAGTCACCACGCAAGACGGTTGGCTGCTCACCGAGACCCACGTCTTCGCCGGCACCGGCGCGGTGCCCACCAACCGCAAGGGAATCCCGGTGCCCGGTCACTTCCCCTATGCGCACAGCTTCTCGCCGGGCGTCACAAGCTACACCGAGGTCGTCCCGCTCGCCGGCCTCGGCGTCGACTGCGACGACACGCTCAAGGTGGCGGTACATGCCGTCGTCGAGCGCCGCGTCGGCGATGGCGTCGAGGAGCAGACCGCGTGGGGCGACGGCGTCGACTTCGCCACGCCGCGCTGGGCCTGGTACTCGTTGTACACGGGCTGCTGCGAGCCGCCCTCGCCCGAGGAGTGCATCGAGCCCGTCGAGTACTGGGCGGGCACCGACCCCGCGACCTGGTCGCACGACATCACGGATTGGCCCTTCTGCTGGAGCGAGGAGGCGGGCGCCATGAGCGCGGCCGAGATCATGGCGTTGGCGCCGACGACGTTCTACCTGCAGCTCTCACAGCAGTTCCTCGCGACCTACCTGAACCAGCTCTGCGCCGGCTCCGACTGCGTCATCGGCCCGGCCATCACGCACTCGACCTGGCTCACCAGCGACTGCGTGCTCGACGACACCGAGCTGGCCGAGGCCGAGGAGCTGTACGCGCTGTTCTTCTCGTTCAACACGCGCGACTACCAGCGGCCGACTGACGGCTGCAAGTAGCGCGGCGTGTCGCACCGGCGCGACCTGCGTCACGGCGACGGTCTCCTGCCCCCTTTGACGAGGCGCGCATGGCCGGCGATCCCGCCGGTCATGTCGCGTCTGGCGCTCGTCCTCGTGGTCCTCGTCGCCGGCGCGGCGGCGCGCGCGCAGACCAACTGCCAGGAGCCCGACGGCGGCGTGCTCACCGTCGACGGCCGCTGCGAGGGCGACAACGCGGTCTACTGCTCCTCCTCCGACCCGGTGGCGGGCACGCGCAACACGCTCGCCTGTGCCGACCTCGAGATCAACGCGAGCCTGACCATCCACGGCTCCTGCGAGGTGCTCTCTGGCATCGGCGCCTGGTGCACCTTCCCGCAGGGTACGCCGTGCGCTTTCGGCGACGGCAGCGGTGGCGAGGTGATCTTCGGCTGCGGCGAGCCGAACGATCCCTTTGGCTATGTCTGCGACTACCGCACTGGCTGCAGCCCGGCGTCCGGCTTCTGCATCCTGGGCCTGCCGGCCTGCCTCGGGCAGCACCTCCGCTTCAACTGCACGGCATGGAATCAGGCGGTGACCTATTCGTGCGCGAGCCAGAACGGCAGCTGCGTCGACGACCCGGAGATCGGGCCGATCTGCGAGAACGGCGTCGGCGGCGAGTGCGACAACATCTACCTCTTCTGCGCCGCCGGCCTGCAATGCATCGCCGGACTGTGCGTCGACCCGAACAATCCGGGTGAGGGCGAAGGTGAGGGTGAGGGCGAGGGCGAGGGCGAGGGTGAAGGCGAGGGTGAAGGCGAGGGCGAAGGCGAGGGTGAAGGCGAGGGTGAAGGCGAAGGCGAAGGCGAGGGTGAGGGTGAGGGTGAAGGTGAGGGTGATCCCGGCGGCGTGCCGCTTGGGCCAGGCCGCGAGGATCCGCCCGACACCATCCTCGATCCCACCGGCTGCGGCTGCTCCTCGGGCGGCGTCTCGGCGGGCCTCTTGATCGCGCTCCTGGCCGCGCTGCGGAGACGCTCGTGAGCGCGCGCGCGCTCGTGCTCACGCTCGTGGTCGCGCTCGGCACGCTGCTCCACGTCGGCTGCGGCCGCCACGGCTTTGGCAGGAACGACCTCGACCTGACGCTGTCGAAGCACCACATCGACCTGCGCTGGGGCCGCCTCGAGAACGCGGCGCAGGCGGTGACGCCGGCGATGCGCGGCGAGTTCGTGCGCGTCTGGGCCGAGCGCCTGGCGGCGAGCGAGCTGCAAGACCTCGAGGTGGTCGGCGTGGTCATGTCGCCGGACGGCGACAAGGCCGAGGTGATCGTGCGCGCCACCGGCGTCGACCGCAGCACCATGACCGTCACCGCGGGCACGTTCAGCGAGATTTGGCTGCGCACCGACGAAGGCTGGCAGCTCGCCAAGCCGGTGCTACCCGGTTCCTGACAGCACGCTGCTATCGAGCGAGCGAGACGTCGAACCAGAGCGTGCGCAGCGTGCCGTCGCCCGCGCACACCAGCTCGCGCGACTCGAGGCCGCCGACGCTCGACACCTGCCGCTCGTAGTAGGGCTCATCGCGCGGCCCGCAGCGCAGCGCGGCGATGACGCCGGCCGGGTCGCTCGCGTCCTCGACGATGATGGGCGCCGCAGGGCTCTGGCCGAGATCGGGATCGATGCGCAAGCGCGTCGCCGTCAACACGGCGCGCGCCTCCGCCTGCTGCAGCGCCATGTCTGCATCAGCCTCGAGCACGTCGGCGGCCACCAGGAAGCCTCCGAGCGCGTCGACCAGCGCGACGTCCGCGTGCGTGGCGCCGAGCCGCGCCAGGCGCGCGCGGTGCGCGTCGACCAGCAGCCAATAAAGGTTGGCGCGTCCGCGGTCGGTCAAGTGATCGGAGCGCAAGATGGCGTCGAGGAAGAGCGCGGCATGCGCGCCTTCCCCAGCGCGCAGCGCGGCGATCGAGGCCGACAGGAAGATCTGCGCCTCGGCAGGTGTGCGCGGCGGCGGCAGCGGCTCGACGGCGGCGGCCTCGACAGGCGTCTCGACGATGATGGCGGGCGCGGCGCTCACGCAAGCGGTGATCGACGCGGACACGAGCAACGTGAGGAGAAGCGACGCGCGCACCATGGTGCCAGGCTAGCAACGGTCCACGCTGGCCCCGTCGAATGTCTCGCTCTGATGCGCCGCTCGCCTCGCGCGAGGGCGACGCCTGGGGCATGATGTCGCCGATGTCACCTCTGCTCCTTGCTCTCACCTTGACCGCCACGACGCCGGCTTCGCCCGCCGCGTCCGCGGCCGGGCTCGAGCTCGACGAGGGGCCCATCGTCGACGCGGTGGAAGAGCTGCTGGCGCACGGCAAGGACGCGGTGCGGGTGGCGCTGCCCGGCGTCGACGACCACGACGCGCCTCGCCGCGCCGCGCTCGAGCAGGCGCTGGTGCGCGCAGTCTTGTCGCGGCGTCGCGAACAGGTGGTGACGTCGGCCACGCTGCGCGCGCGCCTGAACGCCGCGGCCGAAGCGCAGGCGCTCGAGCTGCCGGCCGAGGAGCTGCGCGCGCTCGCCTGCGACCACGTGCTGACGGCGGCGGTGCTCGACCAGGGCGGCCAGGCGGTGCTGCACCTCACGCTGCTCCACGCCGAGAGCGGCGCGGTGCTCGGCCAGGCCGACGCGCTCCTGGGGCAGCCAGGCCGCGCCGGCACGGCCGCGGCGCCGAGCGTGCAGCGCGGCGTCGAGCGCGTCGTCGAGCAGCTCGCCGCCGCGCTCGAGGGCCAAGGCGGTGACGTGCGCACACACCAGGTCGCGGTCGGGCTGCCGCGCGCCGAGGGGGCCGCCGCCGCCGCGCGCCTCGATCGCTTCGTGCAGGCCGAGCTGTCGCGCGTGCTCGCGGAGCGTGGCTTCTTGCTGGTCGAGCGCGCGCGCCTGATCGCGGCGCTCGACCAGATGGCGGTGGCGGCTGCGCTCGACGACGACAGCGGCCCCAAGGTGGGCAAGCTGCTCGGCGCCGACAGCGTGCTTTTGGGCGCAGTCAGCGACGCCGGCCCGGTGTTCCTGCTCGAAGTGCGGCTGGTCGACGTCGAGCGCGGCGTCGTGCTCGGCGCCGGCAGCGCGCGTCTGCCGCGTGAGGGTGTGGTGGCGCGCGCCGACGTCGAGACGCGCACGCCGCTCGAGGCGGCGGCACGCTCGCTGGTGGCCCCCGGCTGGGGGCAGGCCTACAACGGCGACGACGACAAGGCGCTCGCCTTCGGCATCGGCGGCTACGGCGGGCTGCTCGCCACCGTGGGGCTGGCGAGCGGCGCCCTCGCCACCTCGTTCGCCTACGACCAGGTGCGGCCCGGCTCCGGCCTCGACGCGGACGCTGCCGCCGAACGGGCGCGAGCGCTGTTCGGCTGGCGCACGGCCTTGTGGATCGCTACCGCTGTCGCGGGCGGCGTCACCGCCACCGTCTGGGGCGGTGGCGTGGTCGACGCGCTGGCCTCTGCTCCGAGGCCGTGAGGTGACATGAAGGACCACCGCCACGTCGATCCACGCGCGACACTCAAGGCGTACATCGCCAAGCATGGCCTGAAGACCAGCCGCCAGCGCGAGCTGATCGCCGAGGTGTTCTTCGCGTCCGCCGGCCACCTGTCGGTCGACGAGCTGCTCGAGCGCGTGCGTGTGCAGGACGGAAAGGTGGGGCAGGCCACCGTCTACCGCACCATGAAGCTGCTCGCCGAAGTCGGCCTGGCAGGGGCGCGCCAGTTCGGCGACGGCCACACGCGCTACGAGCCGGTGCAGTCGGCCGAGCATCACGATCACTTGATCTGCACGTCGTGCGGCAAGATCGTCGAGTTCCACAACCCGACCATCGAGGAGCTGCAAGCGCGCGTGGCCAGCAAGCACGGCTACGTGGTCACGCACCACAAGCTCGAGCTGTACGGCTTGTGCGGCGACTGTCGACGGAAGTGATGAGCTCGAACGAGGTCAGCCGACCTCGTTCGGCACCTCGAAGGCCTCGAGCATGTCGCTCTTGCCCTTGAGGGCGACCGGGCCGAGCGAGCGCAGCGGGATCTGATCGCGCACCAGCGCCGCCGTGGTGGGCCCGACCACGATCATGCCGGCTTTGGCCACGCCCTCGAGGCGCGAGGCGATGTTCACCGTGTCGCCGAGCGCGGTGTACTCCATACGTTGCTGGGAGCCGACCGTGCCCGCCACCACCTTGCCGGTGTTGACACCGATGTGCACGTCGAGGCCGCGCGCCGCCTCGCCGCACGCGCCCGACGCCACCAGCTCGCGAAAGCCCTTGCGCATCTCGACGGCGCAGCGCACCGCGCGGATCGGATCGTCCGGGCTCATGAACGGTGCGCCGAAGATGCACATGATGGCGTCGCCGATGAACTTGTCGACGGTGCCGCCGAACTTGAACACGGTCTCGGTCATGGCGCCGAGGTACTGGTTGAGCACCAGGCCGACGGTCTCCGAGTCGTGCGCCTCGCACCACTTGGTGAAGCCGGCCAGGTCGCAGAACAGGATGGTGGCGGTGAGCGGCTCGAGGAACAGGCCGTCGCCGCGCGCGCTCATGGGCGCCGAGTGCTCCATCATCAAGCGCTCGACCACGCGCGGCGCGTGGAAGCGCTCGAGGCTGCGCCGGGTGCGCTCGGCGGCGGCGTACTGCTCACGCAGGCGCGAACGCTCGAGGCCCATGGCGATGAGCTGGCCGAGCGCGGCCACCAGGTCGCGCTCCGTGTTCGAGAAAGGCAGGTCGCGCGTCAGGTAGAGCGCGCCGATCACTTCGCCGCTGCGCACCAGCGGCGCGCACAACACGGCCTTGAGATCGAAGCGCAACACGCTCTCGCCGCGCGCGAAGCGCTCGTCGGCCGAGGCGTCCTCGGTGGTGAGCGCCGCGCGGTTCTTGATCGCGTGCTCGATGACCGTGCGCGACAGCTGCACCTTCTCCTCGGCGCGGCGCAGCTTGACGGCGCGCGGCACCAGGTGGCCGGTGTCGTCGGGCAAGAGCACGATGACGGCCTTGGCGCGCGCGGCGCCCTGCAGGCTCTCGCACATCTCGGCCAGGAACTGGTCCATGCTGTCGGCGTTGGCGAGCGCCTCGGTGACCTTGAACACGAGGCGCAGCGCGATGCCGTCGAGCGCCTGCGGGCTACTAGGCCGGAAGGCGCCAGTCTTGTCGTCGGTGAGCTCGCGGGAGAGCTCCTGCAGGCCCTTGAAGTCGAGGTTGACCTGGCTCTCGGTGAAGCGCCGGATCAGCGGGTTGTCGTCGACGCGCGCGGTGCGCAGCGCCTCGGCCGCCTGCGGCGTGTCCTCCCACTTCCAGTTCTCGGGCACCTGGAAGACGCGCGTGGTGACGGGCGGGGTCATCTTCGGCTTGGTGGTGACGCGCGGGCCCTGCGCGATCGAGACCGACGCCGGCCCGCTCCTCCCTTCGGGGTCGGTGACCCCCTCGAACACGTCGTCGGGGTCGTCCTTGGAGGCGGTGTTCGGGCCCTTGGCCGAGGTCTTGAGCGTACCCGTGCCCGTGTCCGCCGAGGCGCGGATCGGCTGCTGGCGCAGGGGCGCTGCGGGCGTCTCGAACGCCGGCATCATGCCGGGCGCCCGCTGCGGGCCGGAGGTGCGCGCCACGCGCAGCTCGACGCGCCCCTCCCACTCGCCGCACTGCACGGTGTCGCCGTCGACCAACGCCACCTCGTTGACGCGCTGGCCGTTGACGAAGGTGCCGTTGTGCGAGCCGTTGTCGAACAGGATGACCGCGCCGTCGGGACGGTTCTCGATGCGCAGATGGCGCCGCGACACCTTGCGGCCGTCCAGGCGCACGTCGCACGACAGATCGCGGCCGAGCAGCACGCTCTTGCCCGGATCCGCGAACACGATCGCCTCGAGGCCGTCGGGCCGAAGGAAGCGGATGTTCAGGGTTGACGGATCAGGCATGGGAGCTAGGGCCGGGGCGGCGTCGCCGATTCTCGCGCGGCCAGGTGGGTAGCACGCAAGTCCCTGGCCAGCCCCGGGAGATCACGGGCCGCGGCGCAGCGCCAGGCGCTCCGCGATGCGCCGGCGGGTGTCAGGATCGGGTGCGAGATCGTGCGCACGCGACCAGGCCATGGCCGCGCGCTGCGCGAAGCCAAGCTGCTCATACACGGCCGCCAGGTTCTTGAAGGCCGGGAACAGGTGGCCGTCGAAGGTGGCGGCGCGCTCCCAGGCCTTCATGGCGCCGTCGGGGTCGCCGGCCTTGGAGCGCGCATTGCCGAGGATGAGCCAGGC
Organism: Deltaproteobacteria bacterium; assembly: GCA_016177705.1. Lineage (GTDB taxonomy): Bacteria > Myxococcota > UBA727 > UBA727 > VGSZ01 > JACOUT01. The sequence goes on along the minus strand of JACOUT010000014.1, from coordinate 516,404 downwards.
GTGGGCGTCGAACGGGTCGAGCGCTCGCCAGCGCCGGCTCGCGTCCTCGCAGGCGGCCAGGTCCCCCATGCGGTAGGCGACCTCGGCCTCCTGGGCGAGCGCGCGCACGTCCTGCTGCCACTGGGGGGTCAGGGGCGGGCGTGGCAGCTCACGGCCCACCATGCGCGCCACCAGTTGGCGCACGTAGTGGACATCGAAGGGCTTCTCCACGAACGCGTCGGCGCCGTGGGTCTCCTGCACCGTGCGCGCATGCTCCCAGCCGCGGTACACGGCCGACACCACGATCACCGGTGTGGCCGCGAAGGTCGGGCTCCTCTTGAGCGTGGCGCAGATGTCGAAGCCGTGCACCTCGGGCAGCATGGCGTCGAGCAGGATGCAGGCAGGCCGCTCGGTGCGCAGCACCTGCAGCGCGGCGCCGCCGGTGGCCGCCTCGAGCACGTGGTAGCCGTCGTAGCCGAGCACCTTGTGCAGCAGCGCGCGCACGTCGGGGTCGTCCTCGACCACCAGCACCACCGGCTGGTCGGGCAGCATGGTGCCGACGACGACGGGCGCCGTGATCGGCGCCTCGGCGGGGCCCGGCGGCGCGTCCGAGGGCGCGAACAGCGGGTCCGAGGTGAGCGGGATGGGCGCGGTGGGCGCGCGCACGACGGCGAGCGGCGCCATCGCGGGCACGCCGGACGGGCGCGGTCGGTGGCCGACCAACGTGGTCTCGCCCGCGGCGCGCGCCTCGTAGGCGATGGGGATCGCCTCGGCGACCACGGCGTCGATGACGAGGTAGGGCAGCACGCGCCGCCCGCTCGCCAGCTCGATCTGATCGAAGATGGGCGCGCGCGGCAGCGCGGCGGTCGACACCTCGGCGGCCGCCACCGTCAAGGTGTCGGCGTCGACCGCGACCGGCAGCAGGTGGTAGCGCTCGCAGATGGCGCGCGGCACCAGGTCGAGCGCCTCGAGGTCGATGCTCGATTCGGAGAGCACCACGGCGGGGTGGCCGTGCTGCTCGGCGAGCCCCTGCGCCAGCTCGCGCTCGGCGGTGATGCCGAGGCGATACAGCTCGGAGGCCAGGCGCCCCGGCCCCGGGCTCGCCAGCACGGCGGCGACCTCTTCGCGCGCCGCCAGCCCGCGCGCGACCAAGATCTCCCCGAGCTTTTTCTTGGGCTCGTCCGCCACGGCCGCACGCTAGCGGAGCGTGCGGCCGGACGCGAGCAACGCATCGTCGGTAACCGTACGGTCAACAACCGCGCGGTCAGCTACTCATTCCACGAGAACCACAGCTCGGGCTGGCCCTCGTCGACACAGGGGTCTTCGTAGCCGAGCTTCTTGTACTCGGCGGTGCACAGGTCGACGAGCTTCTTGCGCAGCGCCGGCTTGGCCGGCAGCTCGGCGGTGATGGCGTTGGCGAACAGGCCCTGATCATCGGCTTGCACGTCGACGACGTAGACGTTGCTCGCGCCCGTCTTGTACAGCTTGTCGACGAAGGCGATGGCCTTCCCGGTCGCCAGCGCGGCGACCGCCTCCTTGTTCTTCATCGCCTGCTGCGCCTTGAGCCAGCCTTTGGCCTCGACGCGCGCCGGCGGTGGGGGCTCGTCTGCCGGCGGCGGCGGGGCCGCTTCCGGCGTCGGCGCCTGCTGCGCCGCCTGCGCCAGCAACGCCGCCAGGCTGTCCGCCGGCGCGTCCTGCGCGTCGCCGAGGATGCCGACCGGGCCGCCGAGCGCGCCGCTCTCGGCGCCGCCGAGCGCACCGAGGTCGCCCTGGAGCTGCTCGAGCTGCGCCGCCTTGGCGCGCTCCTGGAACTTCATGAAGTTGGGGATGGCGATCGCCGCCAGCATGCCGATGACGCAGACGATGATGTAGAGCTGCAGGATCGACGCGGCGCCGCCGGAGGCGAAGCCGAAGAAGGGCGCGAGCACGTAGGACAGCGGGTTGCGGCCGCCGTCGGGCGCGATGCCGGGGCGGCGCAGCTGCTGGATGGCAGCGACGCGCTTGGCGATGAAGGGATGCGTGCTGTTCAGCTCGATGAGCGACATGATGAAGCCGCCGGCCTCGTGGCGCTGCTCCATCAAGGCCTCGAGGTTGACCTGGCGCGCCACGCTGCCGCCGCCGGCGAGCACCGCGAGCGCCCGCGACGAGGTCTCGAGGTCCTCACAGGCGGCAAGGCCACACGCGTCGCACGAGTACTCCTTGGCGCGCGAGTAGGCGGCTCCGAGCAGCGGCACGAGCTGCGCCGGCCACAACAGCCAATTCCACGACAGGTGGCCGAGCGCGAGGTGGCCGATCTCGTGGCCGATGACGAAGTCGATGGTCTGCGGCTGATCGGCGGGCTTGTCGGCGTCGGCCCGCTCACAGCCCTCGACGATCTCCGCGTTCAGGATGACGAAGTTGCGCGACAACAGCTTGGTGGCGAAGGCGTTCAAGAAGCCGCCGCCCTGCACGATGTAGACCTCGGGCACGCGCTCGAGGCCGAGCCGCTCGGCTGCCTTCTCCACCTTCTTGTACAGCTCGGGGAGCTGGCGCGAGCCGAGCCTGATCGAGTGCCCGGTGATGCGCGCGAGCGCGAGCGCGTGGCCGAGCACCACGAAGACTGCGATGAAGGGCGCGTACAACAGCCCGACGATGGTGATGCAGACCAGCAGCCACGCGAAGATCGAGACGATCAGCGCGAAGACGTAGAGCGTGCGTTCCTTGGCGGAACGAAGGGCATCGGCTTTCATGGGCGAGGGACCCCCGGCAGGTGTTGTGCGGAACGGATCGGGAGAAGAGCGGAGCGCTACCAGTAGCGGCTCACGACTGCTCCGTCGGTGACGCGGATCAAGCCGGCGGGGATTGCCTACTTGATGCCGAGGAGCCGGTGGAGGTGCTCGACCACGATCTGCGAGCGCTGCTCGACCACGTCGGGCGCGAAGACGTCAGCGCCGACCAGGCGTGCCGATACCTCGGGCGTGGCGTAGAACTGAATCTGCACGGCTGCCACGGTCATGGCCAGGTGGCGCGCGTCGGTCCTGGGCAAGATGCCCTCGTTCATCCCCTGCTCGAACATCGCCACCGAGGTCTCGAGCACGGCCGCCACCGCGTCGCCCGCGGCGGTGATCGCGGCGCCACCATCCACGAACTCCCGCATCAACAGCCGCGCCGCTACCGGGTGGGCGCCGAAGTAGTGCTGGGTCGCGAGGATGCTTCGGTCGAGCCGCTCCACGAACGTGCCATCGCCTTGGAGCGCTTGTCCGACAAAGACGCCGAGGTCCGCCACCACCGTCGAGAGCGCCTCGCGGTACAGGTCGTCCTTGGTGGCGAAGTGGTGGAACAGCGACGACTTGCGGATGCCCGCGCGGCCGGCGATGTCGCCCATGGACGCACCGGCGTAGCCGAGCTGCGAGAACGCCTCGCGCGCGACCTTGAGCAAGTGCTCGCGGGTGACGGGCCGCGCGGGGCGGCCGGGACGACGTGGCAGATCAGTGGTCATTGCTGACGCTCCGCTCATGAGCACTCCCATCGAGTCGAGCCAAGTCGCGCGAGAATTCGTGAAGGGCCAATCGGTCAGTAGGCGACGAGGCCAGCGTAGCTTCGCACGTCGATGGCTTTTGTCACAGCCTTGTTGCAAGTAACCCAACGAGTGACAGTGCGATGCAGTAGGCGGCGAAGCCGAGCAGGCTGTGACGACGGATGTAGCCGAGAAACCAGCGGATCACGACGAACCCCACCAACGCCGCCACGACAAACGAAATCAGAATTCCGGCTCCCTCCGTCTCGAGCAACTCGGGCTTGTCGGCGAGGTCCTTCGCGCCGAGCACGCCCGCGCCGAGCATCACGGGAATGGACAGCAGGAAGGAGAAGCGCCCCGCCTCTTCGCGCGCGACGCCGACGGCGAGGGCGCCCGCGATGGTGGCGCCGGAGCGCGACACGCCGGGAAGGATGGCGAGCGCCTGCGCGAAGCCGACGAGCAATGCACGGCCGGTCGTCATCGGAGAGCCCTCGAGGTGCGCGCGTCGACGCGCGATCAGCTCGGCGGCGACCAGGAGGAGCCCCGTCAGCAACAGCTCGAGCAGGACCTCTTGCGGATCGCCGAACGCCTCCTCGACGAAGTCCTTGATCGCCAGGCCGAACACCACGGCGGGCACGGTTGCGACGACGATGAGCCAGCCCTTCTTCGCCCACGGGTCGTCGAAGGGGCGGCGCGCGATCACGCCCGCCACCATGGCGCGCGCGATCTTCACGAGGTCATCGCGCAGGTAGACCATGACTGCGCCGAGCGTGCCGAGCTGCACCAGGATGTCGAAGGCGAGCGAGGGCTTGTCCCAGCCGAGCAGGAAGGGCGCGAGCGCCAGGTGCGCGCTCGACGACACCGGCAGGTACTCGGTGGCGCCCTGGATGACGCCGTAGACCACCGCTTGCCACGCATCCACCGCGAACGCTCCTTGCGCTTGTCGTCGCGAGACGCTTGCATGGACCGGCGATGCCGTCGATCCCTGCGCGCCCCCGCCTGCCAAACCTCGACGCCGAGGTGCGCGCGCGCCTGCGCGAGCGCCTGGCGCGCCTGGTGCGGCGACGCATCACCGACCAGGAGGCACCGCGCGCGGCGGTGCTGGTGCCGCTCGGCCTGTCGGGCGGCAAGCCCGCCATCCTGTTCACCAAGCGCACCGATACGGTGGGAACCCACAAAGGGCAGGTGAGCTTCCCGGGCGGACGCATGGACGCCGGCGACGAAGACGAGGTCGCTACCGCGCTGCGCGAGCTGCACGAGGAGGTCGGCCTCGCCCCCGTCGACGTCGAGGTGCTCGGACCGTTCCACGACATGATGTCGATCACCGGCTTGCGCGTGACCCCGGTGCTCGCCTTCGTCGGCGCGCTCGACCCGGCGCGCCTGTCGCCGCGCGCCGACGAAGTCGAGGAGGCGTTCGCGCTCACGCTCGACGAGCTGGTCGATCCGGACAAGCGCGCCACGCAGATGCTCGGCGAGCTGCGCGCGCCCTACTTCGCCGCCGGGCCGCATCCGATCTGGGGGCTGACGGCGCTCATCCTCGACGAGGTGCTGCGCGAGGCGCTCGGCCTGGATCTCCTGGAGCCGCGCCTGCCCGAGGTGCCGCCGCCGCGCCGCTGACGACCGTGATCGGGCTTTCCTTCCCGCGCCCCCTCGTGCACAACCCGCTCCACTGCTCGCCGGCCTCGCGGCCGCCCGGAGGTGGGATGCGCGCCGTCCTCGCTCTAGCTCCCCTGCTGGCCCTCGCGCTGTTCTCGCCGTCGGCGAGCGCGCGCAATGGCGGCCTCTACCTCGAGCTGGCGCCCTCGTGGGGCTTCTACTCGACCGAGGAAGTCATCGTCGAGGAAGACTCGGGCGAGGAGTCGGACTTCCCGGTGGCCACCTTCGTGCCGTCGCTCAAGGCCGGCTTCAACCTGTTTGGCTGGGCCGGCGCCGAGGCGCATTTCACCGGCCATTGGTGGGGCTGGCCCGGAGGCGACCCTGGCGGCGCTGGCTACGTCGGCGGCGTGGTGCGGGTCACGCCGCTCGAGGTGCTGAGCTACGTCCTGCCGGACACCGTCAAGCTGCCCGCGCTCGGGCCGGACGGTGTGAAAGACGTGACCTGGAAAGACCGACCCTTCGACCTCGGCTTCTCGATGGGCGGCGGCTACACCATGATCGGCGAGGACTACGCGTACCAGGGTAGCTACTTCCAGTGGGGCTTCGACGTGAAGGCCTACATCACGCCCAACTTCGCCATCGGCCTCGACCTCCCCTTCCGCCACCCGGGCTACGAGCCCTACCGCTTCTCGAACTACAGTGACCGCACCGGCTTTTGCACCGAGGGCGAACAGGGCTACGGCTTCGTCGGCGGCCAGCGGGTCAACGTCGACAAATACGTCGGCGAGCAGTTCCCCGCCGCCGAGGTCTCGGCCTCCGATATCGACTCGGCCTGCGCTGATGGCCGCGCGCCCGGGGCGTTCTTCTTCGCGCCCGCCATCACCATCACGGGTGTGTTCGACTTCGGCATCTGACCGGGCGCCGGCTACTCGAGGACTTGGACCTCGAGCTCTGCCGACCCTGTCAACGACGAGATGGTGAGCGTCGCGGCGCCGGCGGCTCGGCCGACCAGGACGCGGCCGGTGCGCTCGTTCTCCGCCGTGAGGCTCACGCCACCGCCGGTGGCCGTGTGCGTCTCCGGTGGCCTGGTGTCTTCGAGTTGCTCGAGGTGGACGCGGCGAACATCGACGGCGTCGCCGTCGCTCTCGACGGAGAAGTCGCGGCAGGGGCCGAAGTAGTCGGCGAAAAAATCGGCCTCGCTGCACTCGAAAGCAATGGCCGCTCCCCTCGACAGCTCGAGCGTTCGCGCGTCGACGTCGACGTCCGCGGTGGCTCCCACGAGCGCTGTCGTCAGGAAGGTCACGTTCGTCTGGCTGCACGCTGCGAGCGCGCACAACAGCGCGGGCACGCACCATGCCACGCGCGGGCGAGTTGGCATCATGGAGCCACCTCCAGCGTCACCGCGGCCGAGAGCCCAAGCGCCGTCACGTCGATCTCGGTCCATCCCCAGCTCGGTGCCACGAAGGAGAAGATCGCCGGATCGCCGGTGGGCACCGTACTGAAGGTGCGGTTCGAGCTGTCGACCACGATGTCGAACGCGCCTCCGAGAACCTGCGTGTCGCTGTGCGGCGCCACGGTCATCGTGAACGTGGCTCCCGGTGCCACCGGCACCGTCCCCGAGAGCGCGCGGGTGGCGACGTCGCCGGAACCGGGATGGAGGCCGAGGCGCACGGCGCTGGCCGCCGCCACGTGGGTGAAGTCGAGCACCGAGTCGTCAGCCGCGACGAGCAGGATCGCCGTCACGCCGTCACCGGTAGCGAGCACGCCGCCGTCGTCGATCACGGCGACGTCGCTATTTGCGGAGACGAAGTGGGTGGCCGACGTCTGTCCGCCCGGGTCGGGCTGCAGCGGCCGGACCGTGAGGAGCTGGCGCGCACCGACGGCGAGGGGGCGCAGCGGCCCACTTTCGCAACCGTCGTCGTTCGCCGTGCAGTCGGGGGCGAGCTCGGCTTGGCCGAGCTGCCCCTGGGAGTCGCAGGCGGCGATCGTCACGGCGAGCGCCGTCAGGAGGGGCCGTAGGAGCGCGTGCATGCGTCACGAAATTGCACCGCGCGTGCCAGCCGTGTGCGCGCGTTGCGACGCCGCGATCTGCCCGGTCCGTCGGTCGACGGACGACCGGCGCATCAAGATCCACGGTTTTTTGCGTCGATCAGCAACCGACGTCGGTCATGTCGAAGGGCGCCGTCGGTGGCCCGTCCTTTGCCCGCCGTCAAGCGCGCCGCGGCGCCAACAGCGCCGCCACCGCCTCGGCGAAGCCGTGGCCGCCCTCGCCCGCCGTGCGATAGCGCGGCGCCTGCTTGGCCGAGCGCAGCGCGGCCAGGTGCGGTCGCAGGTTGGCCACGCCCACCGACAGGCGCGCGCGCGCGAACATGGCGCCGTCGTTGGTCGAGTCGCCGAGGTAGCAGAGCGCGCCGGCGACGTCGTCGAGCCCGCCGTGGCCAAGGCGGCGCAGCACGCGATCGGTCATGGTCGCCTTGTCGAAGGGGCCGTGCGGCCCCACCTTCCAGGCGTTGACGTGCACGCTCGAGCGCGCGGTGGTCAGGCCCTCCTGCTCGAGCACGGCGCGCAGGCGGCGCGCGTCCTCGTCGGGCACCGGCGGGCCGCTCTCAATCAAGTCGAAGGCGACGTCGTACAGGCGCCCGGGGTTGTCGATGGCCAGGCGCGCGCCGTTCACCTCGGCGAGCGCGCGCGCGGCGGCGCGGTCGCGCTCGCGGTTGCCGGCGGCGCGCACCGCTTCGTCGGGCTCGTGGTGCAGCACCTCGACGAACGAGGCGCCGCGCAGCAAGGCCACCGCGCCGGTCTCCGCCACCGCGGCTTCGAGCGGAAACAGCCGGAGCAACATCTCGGCCCAGGCGTAGGAGCGGCCCGTGACCGCGATCAACGACAGGCCCGCCTGCTGCGCCGCGTAGAGCGCGCGCGCCGCCGGCTCCGGCAACTGGCCCCGCCACGTCAGCGTGTCGTCGACGTCGAAGGCGAGGATGCGCGCCTGGGCACGCAGATCAGCATCGCTCTCGCCAAACAGGGGCAGCTCGTCCATGGCGGCCCGCCACCGTGGCAGAGTCTGCTTTGGTCGGCTACACCTGTGGCCCGCACCGCGGAGAGAAGCATGCGTCGCACGAACCTCGGTCTGCTCCCCCTCCTCACCATCGCCGCCGCGCTCGCCGCCGGCGCCGGCTGCGGCCAGCGCCTGACCCCCGAGCGCGTGCGCGAGCTGCTCGACGCGCCCACCGGCGACGTCGGCCCGGACACCATGGGCCGCGTCACCCGCGACCTGTTCGGCGCCGATCGCGCCACCGGGGCCGAGTCGCTGGCGCAGCTGATCAAGACCAACCAGAGTGACAGCGGCGGCAACGCGGTGCGCCCGGTGCCGGGTGTGCAGGCCGGCGTGCTCGAAGACGCCGGCGATGTCTTCTGCGTGGGCGGCCTGGTCGCCGGCCTCGCCACCTTCGACGGCTGCGAGCTCGGTGAAGAGTGCGACGCCGACGTCACCATCGACTCCTGCCTGATGCGCGTGGGCGACGAGGGCGACGAGGACGCGCGCGGCAAGATCAAGTTCCGCCTCAAGAACGTCATCGACGCCGAGGTGGAGCGGAGCACGCTGTCCATCGAGTTCCAGGACTGGATGGCGTCGCACGACGACACCACGCTCGACTCCTTCGTCGGCCAGATCGCGCTCGAGAGCAGCCGCGCCGTCGACGACAGCTCGATCGACCTGATCTTCGCCTCCGACTTCGACCAGCGCCTGGTGCGCAAGGAGCGCGGCCTGTTCGACGACGGCATCGAACAAGAGACCGAGAACGTGGTCGGCTTGCGCTTCCAGGCGTCCGAGACCGAGGACAGCGCGCAGGGCCAGCTCGACCTGCTCGCCTTCGTCGACGAGAACGGCGTGCGCGAGGACAGCGTCACCGTCCGCATGGCGGCCGAGGGCCACCGCGTCGACGCCGACAACGCCACCGCCAGCGCCAGCCTCGAGATCATCGGCGCCAACGGCACCTTCGCGTGCAACTGGAGCGGCGCCGAGGAGTCAGTCGACCGCGACGGCGTCAAGGTGACCTCGGCGGGCTCCTGCGTCGACGAGGACGGCGAGACCTTCGAGTTCTCGGGCGAGGCCACCTCGTACGACTGAGCGCTTGCGCGCGATCGCGGGGCAACCGGTCGGGCCGGCGGTGTTTTTCGCACCGTCGTGCGGCGCGTTTCGGCGCTAGGCGTTCCCCCGGCGTCGGGCTATGCCGAGCCCGCTCGCTCCGATCCGCGGGGCGCGCGCCGGGGAAGCCATGACGCTGCCGCGCCGCATCCAGCTCTTGAAGCTCCTGCGCGCCAACGGCGTGCGCGGGGTCGAGCGCATGCGGGAAGACGACCTGAAGGACGCCCTGCAACGCCTCCGCTTGGTGGTGCCGGCCCCGTCGTCGGCTGAGCGACCAGCCCCCTCGTCACACGCCTTCTTGGCGCGCGCCGCCGAGCCCCCGCCCCCCTTCGACGACGGCGACGACCCGCACGCGCTGCCGCGCTTCCGTGAGCCCAAGCTGCTGTTGCCCGAGGCTGAGCGCACCTTCCTGCGCCTGATCGCGGTCAAGCCGCGCCTGCTCTTTTGCACGTGGGACGTGGCCCGCGCCGAGCGCGCGCGCGGCGGGCATGCGCGCCTCGAGCTGTGCTGGCGCGACTTCTTGGGTGAGCCGCCGAGCGCCCGCGACCTGCTCGGCCAACAGCCGGCGCTCGTGGTCGACGTCGACCTCGCGGCTGGCGGCTGGTACCTGACCGTGCCCGGCGAGCGCCTGGCGATCGCGGCCGCGCTGGTCGTCGACGGCGCGCGCCTGGCGGCCAGCAACGTCACCTTGACGCCGCCCGCGCGCCCGGCTCCGCCTGGCCCGCTGTGGCTCGCCACGCTGCCCCCCTCGATCGACCGGCGCCGCTTGCGCCAGGGCCGACTGCTGCGCGGCGAAGTGCCCGAGGCCGCGCTGGCGCGCCTCGGTGAGAGCGACGCGCGCGGCGTCGAGATCGACGACGAGCTGCCCGCCTCCGCCACCGCCATGCGCTTGCCCTGGTTGCAGTCGCCCGCGGCCTCCTCGTCGTCGTCCGCCTCGTCGGTCTCGTCGGGGAGGAAGCCGTGAGCTGGTTCGTCCTGGCGCTGCACGGCCACCTGCCGTTCATCAACCACCCCGAGCACGAGCACTTCCTCGAGGAGGACTGGTTCTTCGAGGCGGTGGCCGACTGCTACCTGCCGCTCCTGTCCATGCTCGACGGCTGGCAGCGTGATCGCGTGCCGGCGTCGTTCACCATGGGCCTGTCGCCGCCCTTGCTCGCGATGATGGCCACGCCCGGTCTGCGCGAGCGCACCCACCGCTACCTCGATGCGCGCCGCACGCTGTGCGAGCGCTACCTCGGCACCATCAGCCACGACCACCCGTTCCGCAAAGCGGCGCTGTTCGCGCGCGAGGAGGCCGAGCACGCCGAGGCGCGCTACGACGGCGTCAGCGGCGATCTGGCGCGCGCCTTCGCCGAGCACCACCAGGCCGGCCGCGTCGAGGTCATGACCTGCGCCGCCACCCACGGCCTCGCGCCCATCTTGCAAGACCCGCACGTGCTGCGCGCGCAGGTCGCCGAGGCGGTCAAGGCGCACGAGCGCGCGCTCGGCATGCGCCCGCGCGGCATCTGGCTGCCCGAGTGCGGGCTGCACCCGCACGCGCTGGCCGCGCTCGCCGACGAGAACCTGTGCTTCACCTTCTCGGAAGACCGCGCCGTGCGCTTCGCCTGGCCGCCGCCGCAGCACGACGTCTACCGGCCAATCTGGTCGCCCGAGGGCGTGGCGGTGTTCCCGCGCGATCCCGGCAGCGCCAAGGAGGTGTGGAGCGCGCAGGAGGGCTACCCCGGCGACTCCCGCTACCGCGAGTTCTACCGCGACCTCGGCTACGACGCGTCCGAGGAGCTGAAGGATCCGGCGCACAAGCAGGGCACGGGCGCCTCCAAGAACGTCGGCGCCAAGCTGCACCGCATCACCGGCCGCGTCTCGCTCGACGAGAAGCAGCCCTACGACCCCGACGCGGCGCGCACGGCGGTGCAGGGCCACGCGCAGCACTTCGCCGAGCGGCGCGCCGCCGATGCCGCCGACATCGAGGAGGCGCTCGGCACGGCACCGTGCATCACCGCCGCCTTCGACGCCGAGCTGTTCGGCCACTGGTGGCACGAGGGCCCCTGGTTCCTCGACGCCTTTTTGCGCAAGCTCGCCTCCGGCAGCGTCGACGGCAAGCCCACGCCCCGGCCCGTCACCGCCTACCACTACCTCGAGCTCGAGCCGACACAGCAGGTGGCCTACCCCGCGGTGTCGTCGTGGGGCGACGGCGGCGCCTTCGAGGTCTGGGTCAACCAGAAGAACGACTGGCTGTGGCGCAAGGTGCACGATGGCCAGCGGCGCTTCGAGGACGTCGTCAAGAGCCGCGGCACCGGCATGGGTGTCACGGCGCGCGCCACCAAGCAGGCGGCGCGCGAGCTCATGTTGGCGCAGTCCTCCGACTGGCCCTTCATCCTCACCATGGGCACCCAGATGGGCTACGCGCAGCGCCGCCCGGTGGTGCACCTGTCGCGCTTGCACCGGCTGCTGCACATGCTCGAGCAGGGGCGGGTCGACGAGGCCGACCTGGCGCAACTGGAAGAGCGCGACAGCGTCTTCCCCGACGTCGACCCGGGCGCGCTCGCCGGCTGAAGCGCGACACCCTTGGCGACGGGATCGACAGCAGCGATCCCCAGATGCAACAATCGTCCCCGATGCGTCACGAGACCGCGTGCGGCGTGCTGCTGTTTCAGCGCCGGCCGCGCAAGAGCTTCCTGATCTTGCTGCACGAAGACGACAGCATCGACCTGCCCAAGGGCAGGCTCGAGCGCGGTGAGGACGAGCTCGACTGCGCGCTGCGCGAGATGGAGGAGGAGACCGGCATCGACCGCGACGACGTGCGCGTGGTCGACGGCTTCCGCTTCGTCACCACCTGGGTCACCACCAAGCGCTCGGGCGCTCGCGTCACCAAGAGCGTGGTGCTGTTCGCGGTCGAGGCCGAGGGGCCGTGTCTGGTGCACACGCCCGACCACGACGACTACGCCTGGGTCACCTGGCAGCCGCCGCACGCCTTCCCCGAGCACCGCACCCTCGACTTGGCGCTGGCCGCGTGGGAGACGTTCGCCGCGGCCACCAAACAGCGCGCGCCGCGGAGGAAGGCCTCGTGACGCTCGGTCCGGTCGATCAGAAGAAGAAGAACGCCGCCGACCACGCCGTCTCGCTGATCACGAACGGCATGAAGGTCGGCCTCGGCACCGGCTCGACGGCCAAGTTTGCGGTGGAGGCGCTCGGCCGGCGCATCAAAGCGGAGGGCCTCAAGGTCAAGGGCGTGCCCACCTCGGAGGCGACGCGCAAGCTCGCGCTCGAGCAGGGCGTGCCGCTGCTTTCCTTTGAGGAGGCCGACCGCCTCGACCTGTGCATCGACGGCGCCGACGAGGCCGATGCGGGCCTCAACCTGACCAAGGGCGGCGGCGGCGCCCTGTTGCGCGAGAAGGTGGTCGCGTTCGTTTCCGAGCGCTTCTACTGTGTCGTCGACGACGCCAAGCTGGTCGACAAGCTGCACGCCTTCCCCTTGCCCCTCGAGGTCGTGCCCTTCGCCGAGAAGGTGGTGGCGCGCGAGCTGGTGCGCCTCGGCGGCCAGCCTATGCTGCGCACCAGGGACGGCGCGCCCTACCTCACCGACAACGGCCTGTGGATCCTCGACTGCCGCTTCCCACCCATCGACGACCCGCCCATGTTGGCGCGCGCGCTCTCGTCTATCCCGGGCATCGCCGAGCACGGGCTGTTCTGTGGACTGACGCATGCGCTCGTCGTAGGCACCGACCAGGGCGTCAAGGTAATCGAGCGCTGATCGAGCGCTGATCAGGCCTGCTTGTGGGGCGTGAGCCAGGCGGCGCGCTTGCCGTCGGCGGCGTCGTCGCCCGCGCGCAGCGTGAAGTAGGCGACGTCGTGCTCGGGTGCCCGCAGCACGACCTCGAGCTCGAGCAGCTCGTCGCGGCGGAAGGCGTGCACGTGCAGCCGTGCGCCGGGCGGCCGCTCGCCGCACAGCCGCAGCAGGTTGGTGCGCGTGGCGCGCAGGCCGTCGACCGCCACCACCACGTCGCCGGCGGACAAGCCGGCCGCCTGCGCCGCGCCGCCGTCGTGCACGTGCGCCAGGTGCGCGCCGTCGTCGCCGCTGCCAAGGGTGATGCCGAGCACGCCGCGCGCGGCCAGCTCCTCGACCGGCTTCTTGGCCGCCTTGCCGCCCTGGTCGTGGTCGCTCTCGGCCGGCCGCAGCACGGCTTCGATGCCGTAGGGCGCGAGCAGCGGGCCGAGCGGTACGTCGGCGGTGCCGCGCACGTACTCGTCGAAGAACGGCCGAAGGTCGGCGCCCGCGATCTCGGCGGCAAGGCGCTCGACGCCGTCCTCCGGCACGCCCACGCCCGTCTTGCCGTGACGCAGCCAGAGTGCCCGCAGCACGTCGTCGAGCGAGCGCCGCTCGTCGGTGGCCTGGCGGATGGTCAGGTCGAGCGCCAACGCCACCAAGGCGCCCTTGGTGTAGTAGCTGACGACGGCGTTCGGCGTGTTCTCGTCGGGCCGATAGAACTTGATCCAGGCATCGAAGCTCGACTCCGCGATGCTCTGGCGCTTCCTGCCCGCGGCCCGCAGCACGCGCGTGGCGGTGCGGCCGAGCAGCTCGAGCCAGCTCTCGACGGTGATGACGCCGGCGCGCACCAGCGCCAGGTCGTCGTAGTAGGAGGTGACGCCCTCGAAGGCCCACAGCAGGCGCGTGTAGCTCTCGCTGTCGAGGCGGTAGGGCGAGAACGCCGCCGGCTTGATGCGCTTGACGTTCCACAGGTGAAAGTACTCGTGCGAGCACAGCCCGAGGAACGAGCGATAGCCGTCGGAGGGCTCCGCGTTCGGCGTCGACGTAGGCGAGGGCTTGGGCAGGTCGTCGCGCTTGCAGATGAGCGCGCTGCTGTCCGCGTGCTCGAGGCCGCCGTAGCCGTCGCCGAGCGCGGTGGTGAGGAACAGGTAGCGCTCGATGGCGGCAGCACCGTCGCCCTGCGGGGCGGCGTGGAACATGCGCTGGTGCTCGCCGCACACGGCGGCGAGATCCTTGGCCAGGCGCTCGCGATCGAAGCGCACTCGGCCGGTGATGGCCATCTGGTGCGGGATGCCCTCGGCCAGGAAGTCCACCGACTCCCAGGTGCCCATCTCCACCGGGTGATCGACCAGGTGCTGGTAGCTGTCGGCCCGGTAGGTGCCGAAGCCGACCGGACGCGCGTCGACGGGAGGCAGCGTGGTCGCGACGCGCCAGCCCTTGCACGCTTCGTCGGACGGCGGGTCGATGGTGACCTCGCAGGGCGCGGCCTCGAAGCCCTCGACCTGCGGGAACACCGAGGTGCCGTTGAAGAAGGCGTGCGTCTGGTCGACGTGCGCCGCGCGCACCGACAGGTCCCAGGCGTAGATGGTGAGCTGGACCGTCAGCGGCCCGGCGACGGGCGCGGCGCGCCAGCGGTGCTTGTCGAGCTTGACGAGCGGCACCGGACGACCGCCGCTGTCGGCCTTGATGTCGACGACGTGGCGGGCGAACTCGCGCACCAAGTAGCTGCCCGGGATCCAGACCGGCAGCGAGAAGACCTGGCCGTCGGCCACCGGCAGGTCGACCGTGACCTCGACGGCTAGCAGGTGGGCGCGCGGCTCCTTGGGACAGATGCGATAGCGGACGGGGGTGCCGGCCATGGCGGCACCGTATCGGGTGATCGCCATCGGGACAACGCGCTGCGCACGCCCGAGCGCACGTCGTCAGCCCCCGATCACCGCCCGAAAAGCTCTTTTCTTTCCGATCCCTGGCCGCTACCTCCTGGCGTGCACGCGGCTTGCTTCGTGAGGCCTTCATGTTGCTTTCGACCCCCGTCGCCCTCGCCCTGACCCTCGCCGCCGCGGACGCCGCGCCCGCGCCCGCCGACGCCACGGCCACCGCGAGCGGGACCGCGACGGAGCCCCAAAAGGCGCCGGCCTTCCCGCTGCACGGCAGCGCCTCGCTCACCCAGAGCGTCGGCTCTGGCACCTTCGTGACGAGCCCGTGGAACCCGACCATCTCGTCGTCCTTGACGTTGGCGCCCACCGCGCGCCTGGCCGAGGCGTGGAACCTCGGCGTGCGCCAGTCCTTCGGCCTCGAGTGGACCCAATCGGACGGCACCACCTACATGAACCAGGTCGAGCTGTCGGACCTGACGGTGACGACGAGCTACTCGGGCGTCAAGCTGCCGGACCTGTCGCTCGGCTTCTCCTTCGGCGGCGGCCTCGACCTGCCGGTGTCGATGTACTCGCGGCAGATCGGGCGCCTGGGCGCGCTCAAGGCCTCGGCCGGCGCCAACTGGAGCCACGACGCAAGCGGCGTCTCTGCCGGGCTCAACCTCGGCGGCGGCTACAGCCTGCTCGTGCCCGAGCTCGGCCAGCGCGTCGCCTCTGGTGAGGTGCGGCCGTTCGAAGATCGCCTAGGCAACTCGATCACGCCGGTGGCCTGCAACCTGCGCGATCCCGCCGAGCTGCAGAGCTACGGCTGCCTCGACGGCGGCTTGCCGAGCATCGCCAGCTGGTCGGCGACGGCGTCGGGCGGCTGGACCGGCCTCGACGGCAAGCTCTCGCTCGGGGCCGAGCTGTCCTACGGCCAGGGTATCTCGGCCTTCGTCGGCAAGGACGACGACTACACTGCCGACAACGCCGTGCCCGGCCTGGGCGTGCGCCAGCGCTTGAGCACCAACCTGAGCGCGAGCTGGACGCCGGTCTCGTGGTTCGTGCTCTCGGCCGGCCTGCAAAGCTCCTCGCCCTTCCTGACCTCGGACGGCAAGGGCGTGCGCGTGCCGTACTCGGAGTGGATCGTGCCGGGCGGCAATCCCTCGCAGTCCTCGGATGGCTCGCTCGACGGCACCGACTGGAACTACGGCCAGCTCTACAACAACTTCAGCGGCTTCTACCTCGACACGACCTTCTCGATCTGAGCTGGTCCCCGGTGGCGGAGCGCATCAGCGCGGCGCCGCGCTCGCCAAGAAGGCGTCGAACGCGTCGAGTGCGGCGCCGACGTGGGGCTCCACGCGCGCCAGCGCGTCGAGCAGCGCGCCAATGCGAACGGGATCGAGCAGGATGCCGTAGGCGTGGCGGAAGAAGTGTCGAAAGGACAACAGCTCCGCCAGGTCGGGCGTGAGCGCCGCCGGCACGATGGCGGGTCGGAGGCCGGGAACTTCGACGCTCGCCTGCGCGAGCAGCTCGCGGTGCCAGCGCTCTCCTTCGGGGACCTCTCGATCGAGGGCGCGCGCGGTGCGCTCGAGGATCGTCTCGACGCCCGTGTACCACGCGTGCAGCGCGACGGCCGCTAACGCAAGGGCCGCATGGTCTGCCGGGGTCACCGCGAGCGCGCCGCGCGCGAGTTGCGCGTCCGCGACGCATCGGGCAACGAGCGCACGATCAGTCGCCATCTCGCCGCGCAGGCGAGCGATCAACGCGGCAGTGACCCGCTCGTCTTCCGTCATGCGATGCGCCGGCCCTCGCGCTCGACGCGCGCTTGGAACGCAGCATCGAGGTCCTCGAAGCGCAGCAGGTCGACGGGCCCGTGACAGGCCGCACCGAAGAGGTCCTCCGCCGCCACGCGATGTGCGACGTCGAGGCCACGTACCACGACATCGACGTCGGAGCGCTCGCCGAAGCCGCCCCAGGCCGCGGAGCCGATGAGCCACGCGCGCACGATGCGCCCGGTGCCGGCCAGGTCGGCGGCCGCGCGCTCGGCACCCTCGACGAGGACGCGTCGGCGCGCCTCCTCTCCCGCCCGCTTCTGACGCGCGCGCGCCAACAAGGTCGCTCGGAGATCGGCAGGCGTCACGGTCACGCTGCGAATGTAGCAGGTCGATGCGGGCGAGGAGCGCCGCTTCGATCTGAGCTGCTTGGGGTGAGTTGCTCCCGCTCGCGAGCCCATGGAGAGACCACGCGGTCATCGGGCACGGGCACGGGCACGGGCACGGGCACGGTGACGTTCGCCATTCTTCAGGGCGGTGTCAGGCAGCGACCTCGGCGTCCCCTGGTGCCGGCGCCGCCCTGAAGGCGCGGGCCACCGCCTCCCGCAACGTCGCCGGCGAGAACGGCTTGGCGATCAGCTCGACGTTCGAGTCGGCAGGGTGTCGGCGATCGAGCGCGTCGCCGACGTAGCCGGACATGAGCAGGAAGCGCGCCGCTGCGCACTTTGCGCGCAGGCGCTTCACCAGCTCGGGGCCGGTCGTCTGTGGCATGACGACGTCGGAGAGCACCAGATCGAAGGGCTCGCGCTCGAAGGCGCGCTCCGCGTCCACGGGGTTGGTCACGCCCAGCACGACGTGGCCCGCCGCCTTGAGGGCGCGCACGGCGACGCTCACGATTGCTGGCTCGTCATCGACGACGAGGATGCGGCGCGGGCCGGTGCCGGGGGGCTTGGCGAGCACCGGCGTGGCGACGTTCGCCTGCACGCGCGCCACCCGGGGCAGCAGCACGCGGAAGGTGGCGCCGCAGTTGGGGGGCGACTCGACGCGCACGTCGCCGCCGCTCTGCTTCACCACACCATAGACGGTCGCGAGGCCAAGCCCGGTCCCGTCGAACTTGGTCGTGAAGAACGGCTCGAAGACGTGGGGGAGCACGTCGGGTGCGATGCCGTGCCCGCTGTCCTTCACCGAGATCTGAGCGTAGGCGCCGGCGGGCAGCACGTCGTCGTCGACGACGGTGACGAGCGCGGTACGAAGCTCGACGGTGCCACCGTCGGGCATGGCCTGGCGCGCGTTGACGGCGAGGTTCAGCAGCACCTGCTCGAGCTGGACGGGATCGACGAGGACGCCGTCGGCCGCGGCGTCCAGTTCGGTCACTAGCGCGATGTCCTCGCCGATGACGCGTGTGAGCAGCTTCTCGAGGTCACGGATGGAGGCGTTCGGATCGACGACTTGTGGACGGAGCACCTGCCGACGGCTGAAGGCGAGCAGCTGGCGCGTGAGCGCGGCCGCCCGTTGCGCTGCGGTGCGCACGCCTTCGATGTCGGAGCGCTGCTGCTCCGACAGCGGGTCGGCGAGCGCCAGGTCGGCGAAGGACAACACGCCCGTCATCAGGTTGTTGAAGTCGTGAGCGATGCCCCCGGCGAGGCGGCCGACCGCGTCCATCTTCGCGGCTTGTCGCAGGTGTTCTTGGCTTGCCGCCAACTCCGCCTCGGCGCGGCGGCGGCCGAGCGCGGCGCTCACGATGTTGGCGACGCCCTGCAGGAAGTGGATCTGATCCGCGTCGAACTGGCGCGGCGTTCGGCTGTGCGCCGCCACCAGACCAATGACCTGGTCGTGGTCGCGCAGCTGGACGCACAGGCTCGCGCGCACGCCCGCTGCGACCAGCCGCGGCGCCTCCAGATCCCGGCGCTCGGCCAGGTCGGGCACGACGGTGACGCCAGCCGCCTCGGCAACCACGGTCGCGAGCGAGCCCGGCGTGAGCTCGAGGTGCACCTCGGGCGCGAGCGTGGGGGTGTTGCTGGTCGACGCGAGCATGCGCGCCTGACGCCGCGCCAGATCGATGCCGAGCACGTCGACGAACGCCACGTCGAGGGTCGTGGTCAGGTCGCGGGCGACGCGCGTGAACAGCTCGGGGAGCTCCAAGTTGCTGAGCGCCAGCCGCCCGAGCTCGGCCAGCGTGGCGTGCTCGCGGGCGCGCAGCTCGAGCCGGCGTCGGCCGGTCTCCGCTTCCGCGGCGCTGTGGCGCGACGCGGCGAAGGCGGCCTTGGTCAGCTTGGCGCCGTAGGCGGCGAGGCCGCCGGCGAGCAGCGTGTTGATCAACATCGAAACCGTCATCGCCCGCTCTGCCCCAGGGTCGGGCGGCGGCAAGAGCCCCAACCGCCCCGCAACGGCGAGACCCGCGAAGGCCGCCGCACCGATGAGCGTGAGGGCGATGGCACCGCGAGGCCCCCGCACCACCGCGGCGTACGCGATGACGATCAGGTACGTGGGCGCCGCCGGCGAGTAGACGCCGCCGTCGACGATGCACAGCGACACCACGATCGCCGAAGCGACGAGAAGGCCGGCCCACGCGGCCGCGTTTGGGTGGCGCAGGCGAACCAGCAGCCTGCCGGAGGTGAACATGACCAGGATGCCGACGAGCGCGACCCCCTCGCGCGGCCGGAACCCCACGAAAGGCACCCAACACGCGAGCGCGACCAGCGCGGGCAGCGTCAGCGCGGTGATGGCCCTGGCCACGCGAGCGCCTACCTCGTGGCCATCGACGCTCGGCTCGGCCGGCTTGGCGACGTGTGCCACGAACGCAGGATATAGCCTTCCGAGCTGCCGTTCGAACGACCGTTCGGTGGCCGTCCCAGGATAGGACGCTCGAACTGCGACTTGGACGCCTGACGCCTCAGCGCACGGCCAAGGCCGGCGCCACCGTGGGCGGCACGCGCGCCACATAGCCGGCCGGCACGCGCTCGGTACCGTCGAGCACCGCCTGCGCGAGCGCCGGGTTGTCGCGCGCCAGCGCCGCAGGCTCCGTCTCTACGCAGGCCGCCAGCTCGTTGAAGGCGAGCGCCTGATCGAGCCGCAGCGCGCGGCCCACCACCGGCTCGGGCTCGAAGCGGGCCGATGCGGTGAGCTGGCCGATGGCGACGATCTGCGCGTAGTAGTTCTGGCCGTCGAAGCCGAACTCGCCGAAGTCGCCGGCGTCCGCGATCTTGCCGAGGTCGCGCGTGCGCCGCGCCTTCATCACTCGCTTCAGGCGCGCCGGGCCCGTGTTGTAGGCGGTGAGCACCAGCGGCCACTCACGAAGGTCTCTCGACATCAGGCTCATGTAGTGCGCCGCCGCCCACGCGGAGCGCAGCGGGTCGAGGCGCTCGTCGACCACGCCCTCGTCGACCAGCAGGAACTGCGCGCCGGTCTTGGGCATGAACTGGTAGGCGCCGGCAGCGCCTGAGCGCGACAGCGCCTCGGGGCGCCACAAGGACTCGACGATGGCGGCGCGCGCGTAGATGCGCGGCACCTCGGCCAGCTCGAAGAGGCCCTCGGTGTGGCCGAGGTGCGGCGCGGCGCGCGCCTGCGCGCGGGCGAGCGCGTCCTTCCTGCCCTGCAGGTTGATCAGGTTCTTGGCCGCGGTGCGCGCGAGCTTCTTGTCCCCGTCGTAGCGCTTGATCAGCGCGCGCGAGCCGGCGCCCTTCTTGAGCTGCTTTTGCACCGCTCGGCGCGCGTCGGCGATGCGCGCGCCGCAGGAGGCCTTGCTCGCGTCCTGGTCGGCGCCGTTGAACAGCTCCCGGCAGTCGACCTCGGCATGCACCACCCAGGGGCGTCGCTCGTCGACCAGCAGGTGCTGGTGGTCGCCGAGCTCGCCCCACACCCTGCGCCACAGCTCCACGCGACGCGCCAGCGACGTCGGCTCGACCGGCGGCGCAGGTGCCAGCGGCGGCGTCACCGCCAGCCACGGCGGGTCGCTCGGCGTCAGCGGGCAGCTCGCGGGCTTCGGTGGTAGCGCGCGCGGCGCTGTGGTGACGTCGTGCGGCGCCGTCGCGGTCGGGCTCGCTGCCGCGGCGATCGACGGCGCGCTTGCCGCCGGGGTGCGCAGCGCGCGTACTGCGAAGCCGGTGCCGGCGCCGGCCGCGCACAACAACAGACCACCGCCGAGCCACAGCACGGCAGCGCCGACGACACCGGACGGAGCGGTCCTCGCCAAGTCCCACAATGCTGCCACACGTCGGCGTCGTCGGGGTGTGCAGGGGCCTCCGACGTCGGGTGGAGGGTGGGCAGCGCTCGCACCAGGCGCCACATCACCAGCTACCGTGACGCGCCGCTGCATCGGCGTTCGGTCGCGCCGGCGCGGTCGAAAACTGGCGTCAGTGCGCTCTTGCCCGCAGGCTGGGGCCTCCATGCAACCGCTGGCCACCGTCATCGCCCGCCGCCGCCGCCACGCCCACACCACCATCCTGGCGCAGCGACGCGGCCCGCCGCCCATCGTCTTGGTGCCGCTCGCCGCAGGCTTCTGCCTCGCCGTCGTCGTCGATCGCGCGCTCGGCGAGCCGCCGGCGCCGCTCGATCCCGCCGACGCCTCCGCGGTCACGCCCGCGCCGTCGCGCGAGCCGACGCCGCCGCCTGCGCCGACGGTGGAGATCGGCGACGCGGTGCTGCGGCCACACGCGGCATCGACGCCGCCCGCCCCCGTCGCCGTCGACCAGCGCGCTGGTGAGCGCGTGCTCACGCGCGCGCTCACCAAGGTGCTGGTCGACGGCAAGACGCCCTATGGCGCCACCGTGTTGCTCGAGGTCGGCAGCGGCCGCGTGCTCGCCATCGCCGAACACTCGACGCGCGGTGACGCCGAGGGTCTCGCGCTGCGGCCGATGGCGCCGGCGGCGAGCGTCTTCAAGATCGTGACGTCGTCGGCGCTGCTGCGCGCCGGCGTGCCGGCGAGCGAGCGGGTGTGCGCCCGTGGCGGTATGCGCCGCTTGCAGGAGCGCCTGCTGGTCGACGATGCGCGCAAAGACCGCGACTGCACCACGCTGTTCGACGCGCTGCCGCGCTCGCAGAACACCGCCATCGCCAAGCTCGCGCTCAAGCACCTCGACCCCGAGGCGCTGCGCGAGGAGGCGCGCCGCTTCGGCTTCGACGCGCCCCTGGCGATCTCGACGCTGCCCAATGCGCCGCTCGACGAACGTCACCAGGCATCGCCGAGCGTGGCGCTCATCCCCGACGATCCGTTCGGCTTCGCCGAGTCCGCCTCCGGCTTTGGCGACGTCAAGCTGTCGGCGCTGCACGGCGCCGTGCTGGCGAGCGTGGTGGCGACCGGCGGCGTGCTGGTGCCGCCGCGCTTGACCGACCACGACGGCGCTGGCGACGCGCGCCGCGTGCTCGACGAGCGCCACGCTGAGACGCTGCGACGCATGATGGCCGAGACGGTGACGAACGGCACCGCGCGGCGCGCCTTCGCCAGCGGGCCGAGGCTCAAGCACGGTGCTGCCGGCAAGACCGGCTCGCTCACCGACTACACGACCGGCCTCGACACGAGCTGGTTCGTCGGCTTCGCGCCCGCTGACCGCCCGCAGGTGGCGGTGGCGACCGTCGTCGTCAACCAGGGCAAATGGCACGTCAAGGCGCCGTGGGTGGCCAAGGAAGCGCTGCGCAGCTACTTCGCCGCCAAGGAGCGCGAGCAGAAGGCTGTCGTCGCGCGTCGCTGACTGGGCGCCCCTGACTGGGCGCGGTCCCGGTCAGCGTCGCCAGAGCAGCTCGTCGCGCCCCTTGCCGAGGCGGATCGACTGCACCGTGCGTGGCGTGCCGACGGCGCCCGGCACCGGGTCGCCGGTCGCCAGCAGCACCTCGGCCTTGCCGGCGTCGAGGTCGGCGAGCGAGGCGAGCACCAGCGCGTCGCGCGTGCCGCCGGCGTCCTTGAGCTGCGCGCTCGCCAGCACCCAGCCGCCGCCGCGCGCGAGCAGCGGCACGTCCACCGAGACGACGGCGCCGCGCACCACGCCGGCGCCGGTCAGCGCCTCGGCGCCGCGCAGCCCGGCGCTCACCTGGGCTGGTTTGTCGATGGTGAACAGCGCCACGGCGCCGTCGGCGCGGCGGAACAGCGCCGTGCCCGACAGGTCGGCGTCGAGGTGCTGCGCGCGCGGCGCCGCCGACGTCCACGCCGCGCCGCCGCCGCGCAGCTCGGCGCCGATGGCTGCGACACCGCCGGCCGGTCGCGCCGAAAACAACCAGCCGTCCGGCCCCTTCTCGACGAAGTTGGCGTCGAGCAGCGCGCGGCCGTCGGGCAGCAGCACGGCGTCGCCGAAGGCTTGCAGATGCACGGCGTCGATGCCCGAGGGCTCGACGCCGCTGCCGCACAGCTCGGTCATCGCCTTGGGGGTGTCGAGCCGCACCGCCAGCAGCCGCTGCGGGTTGAGCGCGTACTCCTCACCCGAGATGCGCACGCCCTTGTCGACGCTGCCCTCGAGGTAGCTCTCGACCACCAGCACGCCGTTGCCGCCGCCCGGGCGCTTGAGCGCGAAGTCGTGCACCACGTCGCCCGCATCGGCGCCCGGCACGGCGTCGCCGCTCTTGCGTAACACCGTGAGCACGCCCTTGGCGCCGAGCGCGACCAGCGCCTGTGCGACCTCGGTGCCCCCGTCGGTCGCGCGCGTGACGCCGACGACGGCGAGCACCAGGCCGCCCGGTCCCACCGCCACGTCGCGCACTGCCTGCACCTCGCCGCCCGCGAGCTTCGCACCGGGCGCGAGCGCCTTTGGCTGGTCAAGGCCGGCGCGCCCCGGCCGCGCCAGGGCCAGGTGCGTGCCACCGAGGATGGCCGCCGTGGTGCCGTCCTCGGCGCACTCGACCAAGGTGGGCGGACCGAGCTTGTCGAGCGCACCGAGCTCGACGGTGCGCCAGGTGACGGCGCCGCCGCCCTGCAGCGTGGCGATGGCGAGCAGCGCATCGCCGTTGTGCGCGACCAGCGCCGCGCATGCGGTGCGCACCGGTTTGCCGGGCCCGCGCGGCGACAGCGCGACGCCAGCCTTGGGCGCGGGCGGCGCCGGCAGCAGCACCGGCGCTGGCGGCACCGGCGGCGCGGCCGCGCCCGCGTCGACCTTGGCGGCAGGCGCGCCGCCGTCGAGGGTGAGCGGGCCGGCGTCGGGGTGTTCGACGAAGTAGCCGCCATCGCTCGCGAGCACGCCGCCGTCCGGACCGTGCAGCACGCCCCCGTCCGGGCCGACAGCGGGGCGCGGCGCTTGGCCCTTCAGCGAGACGCCGCCGGCCGCCGCGTGCTTCTTCAAGACCCCCGAGAGGATGGGCACGCCGCCCATCACGTCGAGCGCCTCGGCGGCGGTGGCCGCGAGGTGCGCGGTGGTGCGCGCGCTCCAGGTCAAGACGGCGCCGAAGATGGCGAGCTGGGTGGCGCCGATCAGGAACAGCACGGCGAGCCGTCGCAACAGCGGCGGCAGGCTCCGGCGACGCAGCGCCTGGCTGGCGCGCAGCGCCAGGAAGGTGGGCAACACGTAGCCGAGCAGCATGCCGACGATGACGCCGAGCAGGGCCGGCAGGAACGCGAGCAGCGCGCCCACCGCCACCGACGTGAGCGCACCGCCGCCGAGCGCCAGCAACACCGTCACCAGCAGCAGCACGAGGTGGCGGCGCTCGGCCGGCGCCTTCTTCGGCGGATCGGTGGTCTCGGGGGTCGCGGTCGTCAGCGCCACGGCGTTTTCCTCGCACGTCAAGCCGCGCGCAGTCTAGCCCCTGCCTGTGCGCGAGCGCGCTCTCAGAAGCCGCCCTTGAGCGCGCGTTCGATGTCGGCCGACGAGCCGTCGCTCTTGGGCGCCACCGGCCGCAGGTCTTCGAGGATGGGGTTGCCGCTGGCGTCGAGGCGCGCGGGCTTGAACGAGCGGTAGACCTGCTCCAGGTCGGCCTTGTGCGCGGCGAAGCTGACCAGCGGCGTCTCGAGGTGAATGAGGTAGAGCTTGCCGCCGCGCACCATGATCAACTGCTGGACGCCCACGGTGTACTCGACGTTGCCCAGGTAGTCGTACTGGTAGGCGACGGTGATGGCGGGCGAGCCGTCGACCTTGGTGCGCCCCTCCGAGATCTTCTTGAAGTGCGGCTTCTGCTTGAACCGATCCATCTGGTTCAGCATGGCGATGTCGGAGGTGGCCGACGCCGGCACGTCGAGCACGTCGAGCGTCAACAGCGCGTTGGTGCCGCGGTTGCTCTTGCAATCGACGTGGCGCGCCACCTTGGCCACGCAGTCGAAGCCGGAAGGCAGGATCACGGCGTAATACCCCGAGGGCTCGATGAAGGCCTTGGGCTTGTTGCCGAACAGCACCTGGTTCAGGTCGTCCTGTGCGAGCGCGGGCGCACCGCAGAGCGCGACGAGGAGCAGGAGCAACCGACGCATGGTCAGACCATACACTGCACGTCGCCGGCGCGCACCGTGTGCAGCACACCGCCGTCGTCGCGCACGCACAGCGCGCCCTCGTCGTCGAGGCGCTCGGCCAGCCCGGCGATGCCATCGACCTCGACACGCATGCCGAGCGTCGCCGAGCGGGCGCGCAAAAACGCGAGCGTGCCCGCGAACACCGTGTCGTCGATCACGTCGAGCAGGCGCGTCTGCAGCGGCGCAGCCAGCGCGCCGAGCACCGTGTCGACGTCGAGCGACAGCCCGGCGGTGTCGAGCGCGATAGCGACGTCCTGCAACTCCTCGGCGAAGCCACCCGGCGGCGTGCGCACGTTGAGGCCGAGCCCGAGCACGGCGCTGCGCAGCACCGCGCCTTCGAGGTGCCCGGGCTCGATCAGCACGGCCTCGAGCAACACGCCGCCGAGCTTGCGCCACGGCCCGAGGCGCGCCGCCGGTACCGCGTGGGGCAGCACTAGATCATTCGGCCATTTGACGGCCGCGTGGGCGCCGAGCACGTCGAGCGCTTCGAGCGTCAGCGCGGCTGCGCCGAGCGTCAGCCGCGGCGCGCGCGCGGCCGGCAGCGACCCGCGCACCACCATCGACAGCCACAGCCCGCCCTCGCCGCTCTGCCAAGCGCGCGCCAACCGACCGCGCCCGGCGGTCTGGCGTCGTGCGACCACCAACGTGCCGTGCTCGGCGCCCTCGTCGAGCAGCGCGCGCGCCACCTGCTGGGTACTGGCGACCTCGTCGAGGCGGTGGATGGTCGGCACGTCTCAGCTCGACGAGAGCGTCAGCTTCATCGACAGATCGACGGAGCGCGCCTGGTGCGTGAGCGCGCCCATCGAGATCAAGTCGACACCGGTAGCGGCGACCTTGGGCAGGCGCTCGAGCGTCATATTGCCGCTCGCCTCCAGCACCACCTTGGCGCCGGTGCGCTGCTCGTGCGCGCGCACGGCTTGCACCGCGCGCGCGAGCGCCGCGTCGTCCATGTTGTCGAGCAGGATGGCCTCGACGCCGAGCGCCAGGCACTCCTCCACGTGCGCTTGCGTGGCGGCTTCCACCTCGATCTTGAGGAGGTGATGCGCGGCCGCGCGCGCGCCCGCGACCGCGGCGGCGATGCCGCCGGCCGCCTCGATGTGGTTGTCCTTGATGAGCACGCCGTCGAACAGGCCCATGCGGTGGTTGGCGCAGCCACCGATGCGCACCGCCTCCTTCTCGAGCGCGCGCCAGCCTGGCGTGGTCTTGCGCGTGTCGACGACCCGCGCGCGGGTGCCCTGCACGGCCGCGGCGAAGCGCGCAGCCTGCGTGGCGATGCCCGACAGCCGCATGATGAAGTTGAGCGCGGGGCGCTCGCCGACGAGCAGGCTATGGGCGCGGCCCGCCACGCGCAGCACCACGGCGCCTGGCGCGACGCGGGCGCCATCGTGCTCGACCACAGTGACGGCAACCGCGGGGTCGACGCGCTCGAACACGCGTCGAAAGACGCTCACCCCCGCGAGCACGAGCGGCTCCTTGGCGCGCACGAGCGCTTCCGCTCGCAGGTCGCGTGGCACAGTCGAGCGCGTAGTCAGATCGCCGGAAGCGCCCAGATCCTCCTCAAGCGCGAGGTCGATCAGGCGATCTACGAGCAGGTCCATGAAACGACGCTACTACATCCACCTACCGCAGCCAGTCGGCGCCCGGGCGCCGGAACGGGACAGTTCCTTGGCTCCAGACTTCACCTGAGGGAACATTCACTACCATGCGGGGTGCGCGGCCCTGCCCGCGCGAGTGAAGGACCGATGCGCGCGTTCAGCTTGATCGAGATGATGCTGGTGGTCGCGATCCTCGCGGTCATCGCGGCGCTCGCGGTGCCGGCCATGGGCCCCTTCGTCGACGCTGCCAAGCTCGAGGGCTCAGCCGAGGCGGTAGCTTCGCTGGTCGCGCGCGCGCAAGAAGAGGCGATGTCGGCCAAGCGCTGCACGCGCGTGCGCCTGGCCGACGACCAGACGGTCGTTGCCGAGCGGCTCAACAGCTACGACTGCGACGTCGACCCGACCACCAAGATTGTCGCCGCCGACCCCCAATGGATCGAGCTCGACCGGTTGGTGCTCGACTCGGACCTGCTCGAGATCGAGTTCGACCCGGCGCCGACCGAGACCACGGCGGCGGCGCTCGGCGGCACCGAGCCCGATCAGCTCCGCTTTCGTCCGTCGGGCCGGTTGTTCTCCTCCGACACCGTCGTCAGCGACGACGACGGCGTGCTCAAGCTGACGCACACCGCGATGGCGGCCGGCCTTGCCGACACCAAGAAGATCCTGGTCGAGGCGCAGGGCCTGATCTGCGTGCTCGATCGCGGCGTCGATCCCGGCGGCACCGCCCCCAACTTCACCTGCCCCTGATGCTACCGACCACCGAGCCAAGGACGCCCATGTCGCAGCGCCGCCACCGACCAGGCAACGACCCGCGCGGCTGGCTGCTCGTCGAGGTGGCCGTGGGCGGGGTGATGGCGTCGGTCATCATCGGCGCGCTCTTGGTCAACACCGGCGCCGCCATGGATCGCACCACCTTCGCGTCGCGTCAGATGACCGCGACCATGCTGGCGCAACAGGCGATCGAGCAGTCGCGCGCGGCCGGTATCGCGCTCACCTCGAGCGGCGACATCGGCGTGCCGAGCGGACTGTCGGGTCGGTACACGCGAACGCGCAACGAGACCGTCGGCAGCACCACCATCGGCACCAACGTCATCAACTTCAAAGAAGTGACCGTGACGGTGTCCTTCAACACGCACGACTACGGCAACAAGATCGTCACGCTGCAGACCCGCATCTACACCCCGTGAGCGACACCCGACGATGACCAAGCGTCTCCGACCCCCTGCTCCGCGCGGCGCCACGCTGATCGAGCTGATGGTGTCGCTCTCGCTGCTCGCGCTCATCTTGAGCGTGTCGGTCGGCCTGCTGGTCGGCGTGGTCAGCTCCGGCGCGCGCGCGCGCACGCGCGCTGAGATGGCGCGCCAGGGCTTGTTTGCGTCGCGCGTCATGCACCAGGAGCTGCGCATGGCGGGGCTCGGCGTGCCGCAACCGACGGGGCAGCACATCGCCCCCGCCTACGCGGGCGCCGGGGCCACCACCTTCGATACGGTCGTCATCCTCGCTAACGCGACGCAGGTCGGCATCGTCGGCGACATGCCGCGCCCCGACGCGCAGTACAACGCGCTTGGCCTGCTGCACAACCGGCCGGGCGGCTCCACCCAGAACGTGATGTGGGAGAACGAGAACAACGGCCGCTGCGTGCCGGACACCGGCGGCACGACGTGCAGCACCGCCGACACGAGCAAGTTCTTCCCGGGCGAAGATGGCTGCGACGCCACCAGCGACGGCAACGACCGCACCTGCCCCTGGGGCATGCGGCGCGTCGTCGTCAACGAGCGCATCCAGGTGGTGGCCGGCAGCCATGCGTGGACCCACGCTGGCCTTGGCGCGGCCTACACCATGGACGCGATCGGGGTGCCGAGCGGCGTCATGTCGCTGCGCTTGGCCACCAACTGGGATGCGTCGTGGCCGAACGTGGCGGTCGGTGATTTTCCGGTCGGCATCAGTGGCCAAGGCATCGTCACCACGCTCGATCGCGTGTTCTTCGCGTTGCAGGGCACCGACCTGGTGCGCATCCAGTGCCGCGGCGACCCCGATCCGCAGGCCGCCGGCTGGCCGGATCTCGCCACCAACGCGCTGCCGTCGATGGCGGCCCTCGCCGTCACTCCCACCGGAGGCACGGCGAACGTCTGCGTGGGTCCGGAGGTCATCGCCAAGAACGTCAGGAGCCTGACCTTCACGTACTTCAACGCTACCGGCGGCGTGGCCGCGACCAAGGATCTGGTGCGGCGGATTGACTGGGTGATGGTGCTCGAGCGCACCACGCAGGGCCGCGCGGTGCTGCAAGACATCGTCGGCAGTGCGTCGATCAGGAACAGATAGAGGTGTGCCATGAAGACGTCGAGGAAGCGTGGCTTCGCCATCCTGATCATCCTGGCGGTGATCGCGACGACGAGCGTCGTGCTCGCGACCCAGCTCGCCGCCGTCGACAACCAGAGCATCATGGCGGTCCGGGCCGCCGAGGAGATGAAGGCCCGCGACGTCGCGGAGGGCTGCCTCGAAGCGGCCGAGGCTTATCTGCAGGACTACGCTCTCGAGGACACGCGCCGCGACTTTGACGCGCTGCTCGACCCCGACGACACGATCTCGACCACCGTCGACAACTTCCTGCCGCCGACCGGCTTGCTGCCCAACAACCTCGGTGTGTTGGCCATCCCGCCCGGCGTCAATGACCAGTTCCACCAGTACCGGGCGTTTCGCGTCAGTGGCCAGGGTGCGTGCTTCGTTCGCTTCGACGACAACAGCGATGACTCGAGCACGCATGCCGCGTTCGAACGGTTCACGGACGCCGGCGAGGGCACCGGCGCGGACCTCCCCCAGCGCGATCGTGATCGCGCGATGATGATCACCGTGGTCGGCATCGTGCCCGACCGATCCAACCTCGCCGACCTCTACCCCAGGGCGCACGCGGTCGCGTCGCTCACCGTGCTGCGCACGCTGCCGCCGGTCTCGGACGATGTCTCGATCGAGGCCGGCGACACCGCCAACCTCGACGGCAGCATCTGTGGCGACCAGGCGGGCCTGATCGCCGACTCGGTCACCGGCGGCGCCTGTGTGTGCGGCATGCTCGACGCACAGCTCATCTTGGGAAGCCAGCCGCCGCCCGACTGCGCCGGCTGTACCACCTGCGCACCGAACACGGGGTCGAGCGTGCTGGCCGGCCCGCGCCCCAACCCCAACGTCGAGGTGCCGGAGTACGGCGGCTACCTGTCGAACGAGAGCTTCGGCCTACCCGAGTCGAGCGGCAACAACCTCGGCAGCACCTCGGTGTGCAAGCTGTTCTTCCGCGACGACGACACGCCCACACCAGGCTTCCCGGGCGGCGCCGGCTCGGGCCGGGCGCAGGTGTTCCTCTGGGACTCGTTCGATACCAACGCGCAAACCACGCTGAACGCGAAGTTCGGCGGCAGCGCCGTCGGCGTGCCGGCCGACAACTGCACCAACATCACCAGCGACCCAGTGCCGGCGCCGTGCAACTGGCCGCTCGACGGCGGGGGCGTCCCCAACGGCGTCACCTGCGCCGTTGGCCAGAGCGGCTGCTGGAAGCTGGTCGCCCACTTGCGCGATGGCACCGGCGTCGCCGACTTCGATCCCAGCGGCGGAGCCGCCATCCCCGAGCTGGCGTCGACCGCCAACCCCAACCGGGGTGACCACTTCGAGGCCAAGACGGCGATCCCCAACATCGCCAACACCGCCAAGACCTGGGCGAACTTCTGCGGCGGCTGCACCGGCTGCGGCGCCTCGAGCAAGACCGTCACCCATCTGAGCACGCCTGCGGCGTTTCAGGTCGGCAACATCACGGCGGCCAACTTCCCCTCGCCGGCCATCCTGATCTTCGAGACCAACGCCGCTGACCCCGCCACCAACGGCACGGTATTCGGCGGTGGTGTGCCTGATGTCGCCGTCGACCTCGGCGTGGCCGCGACCGCCAAGCTCACCATCCTCGCCAACGGCGGCGTCGCGGTCACCAACCCGTCGAAGCTGTGCTGCCCCACGTGCAGCTGCGCCACGCTTGGCGCCATCAACGGTGGCCAATGCGACCCCGAGAGCGCCAACGTCATCGCGCTCGACGCCAACGGCTTCGCCATCCGCGCCGACGGCAACTGCGACTTCGGCGGCGCGGCCGCCGGCCTGGTCGGACGCATCGATTGTGACACCATCGTCAGCAACAACGGCGACTGCTTCATCGGCGACCTGGTGAGCCACGAGCCCAAGCCCGGGCCCTATGACTGCCCGATGGGCGGTGTGCCGGCGACGTTGTTCTGCGACACCTCGTCGGGGATCTGCTTCAAGAACAGCGCCAACCTGCGCGGCGCCGCGTACGCGCACAGCAACATTTGCAGCAACAACAACCTGTCCTTCAGCGGCATCATGCAGACCGAAGGGAGCATCGGCTGGAAGAACAACGGTGCGCTGCTCGGCCAGATCATCGCCGAGGAGCACGTGGGCGCCAAGAACAACAACCAGGTCACCTTCAACGGCATTGGCGGCAGCGCGGCGCAGGGCATCGCCGCCACCATTTGGATCGACGGCATGTGGTGAGGCCGTCGAGCGGCCTTCCTCGAGGCGCACGCGTCTGGTAGCGAACCTCCGACGAGGATCGCCATGACCGACGCCGCCGGCACGCCCGACCCGACCACCGACGCCGACGAGGGCACGCTGCCCAAGGCCTACGACGCGCGCGCCGTCGAGGGACACTGGTATCGCGTGTGGCAGGACGCCGGCGTGTTCACGCCCGACGTCGCGGCGGTGCGCGCCGGCCGCCAGAAGCCCTACGTGATCATGATGCCGCCGCCGAACGTCACCGGCTCGCTGCACATGGGGCACGCGCTGTTCGTCACGCTGCAAGACATCCTGATCCGCACCCACCGCATGCGCGGCGAGGCGGCGCTGTGGTTGCCGGGCGTGGACCACGCGGGCATCGCCACCCAGACCGTGGTCGAGCGCGAGCTGAAGCGCCACGAGAACAAGAGCCGCCACGACCTCGGCCGCGCGCGCTTCCTCGAGCGCGTCTGGCAGTGGAAGGAGAAGAACGGCGACCGCATCGTCGAGCAGCTCAAGGCCATGGGCGCCTCCGCCGACTGGACGCGCGAGCGCTTCACCATGGACGAGCAGTGCAACCGCGCGGTGAAGGAGGCGTTCGTGCGCCTGTGGCACGACGGCCTCATCTACCGCGGCGAGCGGCTGGTGAACTGGGACCCGGCCACCGGCACCGGCCTGTCCGACGAGGAGGTCGAGCACGAGGAGAAGGACGGCGAGCTATGGCGCTTCGCCTACAAGGTGAAGGACGCGGGTCCGTTGCAGGCCAAGAGCTTCGCCTCGCCACAGCACGACGACGGGCGCCCCGCCACCGTCATGCTGCCGGCCGATGACGCGCTCGAGATCGTCGTCGCCACCACGCGCCCCGAGACCATGCTCGGCGACGTGGCGGTGGCGGTGCACCCCGACGACGAGCGGCACAGCGCGCTCATCGGGCGGGAGCTGGTGCACCCGTTCTTCCCCGAGCGGCGCGTGGTGGTGGTGGCCGACGCCGCCGTTGACCGCGAGTTCGGCACCGGCGCGGTCAAGATCACGCCGGCTCATGACCCGAACGACTTCGAGCTCGGCCAACGGCACGCGCTGCCCATGGTCAACATCTTCACGCTGCACGCCGCCACCAACGAGAACGCCGGCGTCTTCGAGGGGCTCGACCGCTTCGTGGCGAGGAAGAAGGTCAAGGCCGCGCTCGAGCAGCTCGGGCTGTTCCGCGGCACCACGCCCATCAAGCACAACGTCAGCGTCTCGCAGCGCAGCGGCGCCGTCATCGAGCCGCTGTTGTCGCGCCAGTTCTTCGTCAAGACCAAGCCCTTCGCCGAGAAGGCGCTGGCTGTGGTCGCAAGCGGTGAGACCCGCATCATCCCCGAGTGGTGGAAGAAGACCTGGGACCACTTCATGCACAACATCCGCGACTGGAACGTGTCGCGGCAGCTGTGGTGGGGCCACCGGGTGCCGGTGTTCTACGATTTGACCAAGCTCGACGAGGTCATCGAGACCGACGCCAATCGCAAGGGCAAGGACACGGCGGCGGTCAAGGCGCAGGCCGACGGCGTGCGCGGCCGCGAGCTCTTGCGCATCGCGCTCGGCACGCTCGACGACGAGCTGGTGATGAAGCTGGCGGTCGCCTCCACCGAGGAGCTCGAGGCCAAGCAGCCCGAGCGCTTCGTGCAAGAGGACGACGTGCTCGACACCTGGTTCTCCTCGGGGCTGTGGCCGTTCTCCACGCTCGGCTGGCCCAACAAGACCGACGAGCTGGCGGCGTTCTACCCGGGCGCGGTGCTCGAGACCGGCAGCGACATCCTGTTCTTCTGGGTGGCCCGCATGGTGTGGCTGGGCGCGTACTTCATGGGAAGCAGCCCCTTCGCCGACGTGTTCCTGCACGCGATGGTGCGGGACGGCGCCGGCAAGAAGATGTCGAAGTCCGAGGGCAACGCGGTCGACCCGCTCGACGTCATCGCGGGCATTTCGCTGCAAGACCTGCTCGCCAAGACCAAGACCTACCCGGTGCCCGAGAAGAAGCTCACCGCGGTCTTGAAGAGCATCGAGAAGGAATTCCCCGAAGGCATTCCCGCCGCAGGCGCCGACGGGCTGCGCTTCACCTTAGCCGCGCTGTCGGCGCATGGCAGAGACGTCAAGCTCAGCATCCCGCGCGCCGCCGGCTATCGCGCGTTCCTGAACAAGATCTGGAACGCCACGCGCTTCGTGCTCATGCGCGTGGGCGACGCGCCCATCCCGGCGCTCGCCGAGGTGAAGGGCGAGCTGTCGCTCGGCGACCGCTGGATCCTGAGCCGGCTGCAGCGCGCGGTGCAGGCCGTGTCGGACGCCATCGACGCCTACCGCTTCGACGAGGCGGCCAACGCCCACTACCAGTTCTTCTGGACCGAGCTGTGCGACGTCTACGTCGAGGTCACCAAGGGCGCCATCGACAAGGCCGCGACGCGCGCCACGCTGGTGCACGTGCTCGACACCTCACTGCGCCTGTTGCACCCGCTCTGTCCGTTCCAGACCGAGGAGATCTGGCAGAAGCTGCCCGGACGCGACGCGCGCTGGCCGAGCACGCGCTTCTGCGCCCTGGCACCCTGGCCCACGCCCGACCTGGCCATGGTCGACGAGGTCGCCGAGCGCGAGATGCAGACGGTGCTCGACGCCGTCACCATGGCGCGCAACGTGCGCCAGGAGTCGGGCCTGGGCCCTCGCGCGCCCGTCGCCGTCGACCTGGTGACGCAGGACAAGGCGGTATTCGAGGTGCTCGGTCGGCAGGCAGAGCTGATCGCGCGCCTCGCCGTGCTCTCGAGCGTGTCGCGCGCCACCGGTGCCGGCTACGCCGCGCCGCGCCTGTCGGGCACGCAGTCAAACGGCGTGCTCGACGTGGTCGTGCACCTCGAGGGCCTGATCGACGTCGACAAGGAGAAGGCGCGCCTGCAGCGCGAGATCGACAAGGCGAACAAGGACAAGGCGGGCCTCGAGAAGCGCTTCGCTAACGCGGAGTTCGTCGCCAAGGCGCCGCCCGAGGTGGTGCACGAGGGGCGCGCCAACCTGCGTGCGCTCGACGAAAAGGTGGCGCGCCTGACGGCGGCGCTCGGGCGGCTGTCGTGAGCGTCTGGCAGAAGCTGTTCGGCGAGAGCCAGAAGGACGCTTGGACGCGCCTCGCGGCGGAGCTCGGCACCACGTTCGAGCCGGGAGGCTTCTTCGGCGCGCACGCGGTGCGCGCGCGCCTCGGCGGCTACGACCTGGTGCTCGACACCTACCAGGTCTCGAGCAACAACAGCTCGCAGACCTACACGCGGCTGCGCGCGCCCTTCGTCAACCCGAGCAAGCTGCGCTTCCGCATCTTCCGCGCCTCCTACTTCTCGGCGCTCGCCACCGCGTTCGGACGGCAGGATCTCGAGATCGGCGTGGCGGGCTTCGATGACGACTTCGTCATCCAGGGCAGCGATGAGGCGCACGTGCGCGCGCTCTTGTCCGACGCCGGACTGCGCGGCCTGATCGCGGCGCAGCCGCGCATCAGCGTGCGCATCGACGACGACGAGGGACTGTTCGGGCCGAGCTACGGGCCCGCGGTCGACGTGCTCACCTTCACCGAGAGCGGCATTATTCGAGACGTACCGCGCTTGCGAGGGCTGTTCTCGCTGTTCGCCGCGCTGCTGCAGACGTTGCAGCAGGGCGCGCAGAGCCTGCTCGGCGTGCCGCCGGCGGAGCTGCCCGCGGTGTTCCTGCGCGCGCTCGACACCGTGGCTGAGTCGCTCGGTGGGGGCGCTGAGCGAGTGCGCGACAGCGTGGAGGCGCGCGTACCGAAC
The DNA here is from genome assembly GCA_016177705.1 of Deltaproteobacteria bacterium. Lineage (GTDB taxonomy): Bacteria > Myxococcota > UBA727 > UBA727 > VGSZ01 > JACOUT01. Next base: position 481,451 of record JACOUT010000014.1, on the reverse strand, counting down.
CCGGTCGGCCTCACCGAGGGCGCGCGCTGCGTCGCCGAGATCCCCCGCCTGCCCGCGCTGACCACGACCTTCACCTTCGAGGCGCCGCTGCCGGCGGGCAGCGAGGGATTCACGGTGGAGAAACGCGGCGCGCTCGCGCTCGGTGCCGTCAAGACCGGCGACCAGGTCATCGACGCCGCGCTGGCGGTGCGCGGCACGGGCGCGGTGCGCCCGGCGCTCTTGCGACCGCTGCGCGCCATGGCCGCCGTCGGACCCGACGCGCGCGTCGACGACGCCGGCGTGACGGTGAGCGCCAAGGAGCTGCCGGGCGACCAGGCGCCGGTGTTGCTCGGCGCCGCGCTCGACCTGTGGGTGGAGCTGACACGCGCGCGCGCGGGCGAGCAGGCGTAGTGACCATCCCCTCGTCGGTGCTGTCGCGCTGGTCGCGCTTCGCAGCGTCAACGCCGCGACCCTTCGGCACCGGCTTGATCAACAAGACCTACCTGGTCGAGGCCGGCGGCGAGCGCGCGGTCTTCCAGCGCCTGCACCCGGTGTTCGCCGCTTCGGTCAACGAGGACATCGATGCCGTCACGCGCCACCTCGAGCGCAAGGGCCTGCTGACGCCGCGCCTGCTGCTGACGGACGACGGCGCCTCCAGCGTCGACGATCCGGAGACCGGTCGCCCGTGGCGCGCCCTCTCCTACGTCGAGGGTGAGAGCGTCGACCGCCTCGACACGCCGCCCATCGACGGCACCGCGCGCGCGCACGCCGCCGCAGCCTTGGTGGCGCGCTTCCACACCGCGCTCGAGGATCTCGACTGGCAGTACCGCCACGTGCGGGTCGGCGTGCACGACACCGACAAGCACCTGTTCGCCCTCGACGACGCGCTCGAGCGTCACGGTGCCCATCGGCTCTGGCAGGACGCCTCCGCGCTCGGCGCGCAGATCCTCGAGGTCGGCGCAACGCTGCCCTCGTTGGCCGCGCTGCCGCTGCGGCATTGCCACGGTGACCTCAAGATCTCGAACGTGCTGTTCGAGCGAGGCACATCGCGCGGGCTCTGTTTGGTCGATCTCGACACGCTCGGCCGCATGATCCTCCCCTTCGAGCTCGGCGATGCGCTCCGCTCCTGGTGCAACCCCCGCGGCGAAGACGTCGACGACGCGGACGTGGACGTCGCCATCTTCGCCGCCGCGGTCGAGGGCTATGCCGCCGGCGGCGGCCGGCCGAGCGCGGCCGAGGCGTCGGCGCTCGTCGACGGTCTGTTCACCATCTGCGTCGAGCTGTCGGCACGCTTCTGCGCCGACGCGCTCGACGAGAGCTACTTCGGCTGGGACGAGCGGCGCTTCCCTGGACGCGGCGAGCACAACCTGCTGCGGGCGCGCGGGCAGTGGGCGCTGGCGCAGGCGGCGGCTCGCCGACGATCGGAGCTCGACACCGTGGTCCGCCGTGCGTTCGGCTGACCGGCGCGCAGTAGCCGAGCCCGTGTGGCTGGTCGCCGGCTGTGCGCCCCGCCCGTACATTGCCAACGGCATCGGCCGATCGGTGCTGTGACGGGGGAGATCGTCGAACCGGCGCGCGCGTTGCCGGTGGATGGTAGGCTGCGCGGGGCCCCAACGGAACGGACGGATGTCCAAGGCATCACCGAGCGTCGAGAATTTCAACGACGACGACCCGGATGCGTTCCCGCGCCCGTTCGGCTCCTATTTGCTGTTGCAGCGGTTTGCGCGCGGCGGCATGGGCGAGGTCTACCTGGGCAAGTTCGGCGCCATCGCCGGTCTCGAGCGCTACTGCGTGCTCAAGAAGCTGCGCGCCGAGCTGACACGCGACCGTGAGTACGTCACGCGCTTCATCGACGAGGCGCGCGTGGTGGTGACGCTCAACCACGCCAATATTTGCCACGTCTTCGACGTCGGGCGCGTCGGCGACGAGTACTACCTGGCGATGGAGTACATCTCGGGCCGCGACATCCGCACCGTCCAGGATCGTTGTCGCCAACGCGAGCGCACCATCCCCGCCGCGACCGCGCTCCACCTGGTGTGCGAGGTGCTCGAGGCGCTCGACTATGCACACCGGCGCAACCACCCGATCACGGGCGAGCCGCTCAACCTGGTGCATCGAGACGTCAGCCCGCAAAACGTGCTGGTCTCCTTCGAGGGCGAGGTCAAGCTGATCGATTTCGGCTTAGCCGCCTCCAAGCTGAAGGTCGAGCGCACCCAACCGAACGTCGTCATGGGCAAGATGGCGTACATGGCGCCCGAGCAGGCGCGCGGTGACCCCATCGACTCGCGCGCCGACTTGTTCGCCTGCGGCGTGCTTGGCTACGAGCTGCTCGCCGGTGAGCGCTTCTACGAGGGCATGAGCGCCAACGACATCTGGCAGGTGGCGGGGCGCGGCAGCTTCGTGCCGCCCAAGTGGCAGGCGCTCGACCCCGAGGTCGCCAAGATCCTCGCCAAGGCGCTGCACCCCGACCCAAAGAAACGCTTCGCCACCTGCGGCGACTTCCGTGAGGCGCTGGCCTCGCACCTGCACTGGCGCTTCCCCGGCACCGGCGTGCGCGGCGTGCGCGACGTCATCGCCGAGCTGTTCGCCGACGAGATCAGGAAGGAGCGCGAGCTGATGTCGCGCTTCGGCCGCGTCACGGTCGCGAGCTTCCGCACCACCTTCGAGAACACCCAGAGCCAGAGCGTCTCGTTGGCGCGCGCGGGTGACGACGTGTCGACCGCGCACCAGAGCACGCGCCTGATGCGCGACGAAAAGTCGAGCTCGGCGCCCGGCGGACCGATGCCGCCGCCGGGCTCGCGCGATCTGCATCAGGACCCGACGCGTCTGACCACCGACCCGCAGAAGTTGCTCGCGCCCGAGGACACCGCGTCGCACACGCGCGAGCAGGGGTCGACGGATGAGCAGTCGACGCAGGCACGCGCCTCGGCGCCGGGGCCGACCGCGCCGTCGGTCGCCGAACCGCCGGCCTCGACGCGGCCCCAGGCCGAGGCGACGCAGCGGGTCTCGCGCCCGCAGGGCACGGCCAAGACCAGGTCGAGGCCGGTGGTGAAGAGCTTCGACCTCGAAGCGGTGACCTCGTCAACGGTGCCGAAGAGCCGAGCACCGACCTTGATCGCTGCCGGGCTCGGCGCCCTGGTGGTGGCCGGCGTGATCGCCCTGGTCGCCGTCGACTGGGGGGGAGAGGCCGAGGCGGCGGAGGCGCCCCCGAGCGCAGCACCGTCGGCGCCAGCGGCGGCGGCAACGGTATCGCCCGTGGCCGAGCCGCCGCCGGCGGCGCCGCCGATGGCGTCACCCGAACCGCCGCCGACGCCACCCGCGCCGCCGCCAGCGCCGGAGCCCGTGGTCGCGCCGCCGCCGGACTTCCCCGTCGAGGCGCTGTCGGCCGACGCGGCTCGCGAGCAGCGCGCGCTCGAGCAGCGGCGCGCCGACCGAGCAGCGCGAGAGCGCAAGGAAGCGGAGCGGGCGAAGGAGCTCGAGCGCGAGCAGCGTGCCAAGGCGGACGAGCAGGCGCGGCAGGCCGACGAGGCGAGGCGCAAGGCCAAGGAGGAGGCCGAGCGCAAGAAGGAGGAGGCGGCGGCGGCGCCCAAGACCCCCGAGGAGCTGGCGCAGATCTGTGGTGGGCGCTGCGATCAGGAGCTCAACAACTGGCGCCGCAAGAAGGGCGACCTCGCCTTCCGCACCGCACTCGAAGCGTGCGTCAAGATCAAGAAGTGCAAGTAGCGCGTACCGTCACCGTCACATCGTCTCGACGGTGAGCAACACGACACCGCCGAGCAACAGCGCGCCCGAGATGCCGCCGCCGATCAGCATCGTCGACGTCGCTCCCGGGTAGTCGTAGCTGTTCGAGAACTGCACGGCCGCCAGCGCTGCCGTGACGCCGACGCCTATCGCTCCGGCGCCGAGCGCTCCAAGGCCGGTCATGCCGACGGCGCCAAGCCCTTCCCCGGGCGGGTCGACGGGCGCGGGTGGCGGTGCCGGCCGCGCGGCCGGCGGTCCTTGCGCGGCCACCAATCGCGCGGCCAGATCGCGGACCGCCGCGCGCCCGTCGTCGTCGTCACCGGCATCGCCCGGTTGCACCACGGTCCCTTCGAACAGCGGTTGATCGGTGCCCACCGCATAGAGCTGCGCCGACACCACCGCGTCGCGCGCGCCGAGCGGTGCCACCCCGACGATCAGAAGGTGCGACGCGCCGTGCTTGCGCGCGACGTCACCGAGGCAGCCGACCTCGTTGCCCGGGCAGCGTCGCAGGTCGGCGGGCAGGAGCTGGGGCGACAACATGTGCCAGCGCGCGCGTGAAGCATCCACCACGGTGCCGACCAGCCAGCTTTGCCGGGCGTCATCGGCGGCGTGCGTCGGCACCACCGCCACCTGCGCTCGCGCCGCCGCCACCGGCAGCAGGGCGAGCGCGACTATGGACGTGAGCGCGAGCTTCACGCTGCCGGGTCCGTCAGGCCGGCTGGTGCAGTGCGAACGACGCGCCGGTGGGATCGACGGCGACCGCGATGCGGCCGATGTTGGGGATGTTCATCGGCGCCATCGGCACCTGACCGCCGCGCTCCTTGACCTTGGCGACGGAGCGATCGAGGTCGTTGGTCGCCCAGTAGCAGAGCCAGTGCGGTGCCACGCCGTCCGGTGCCTTCATGGCGCCGGCGACGTCGTCCTTGCCGTCGACGAAGATCAGGTACTTGCCGAGGTTGCCCATCTCGGACTCGCGGACCTTCCAACCGAACACGCCCGCGAAGAAGCGCGCGGAGGCGGCCGGGTCGTCGCTCAGCACCTCGTTCCACGTCGACCAGCCCGGCTGCGAGCCGGCGGGCATCGGCATGGCCGCGGAGAGCTCGATGGGCGAGATGTGCGCGCCACGCGGGTCGGCGATGACCGCGAAGCGGCCGACACCGTCGAGCTTGGTGGCCGGCACCGGCACGAAGCCGCCGAGCTCCTTGGCGCGCTTGATGACGCCGTCGAGGTTCTTGACCTGCACGTAGGGCATCCAGTGCGAGGCGATGCCCTCGGACTCCGGCAGCGACACGATGCCGCCGACCTCGGTGCCGCCGGCCTCGATGCGCTGGGTCTCGCCGAGCGGTTGCAGCATCTGCGGGCGCGTCTTCCACGGCATCAACGCCGCATAGAACTCGCGCGCGCGCCGCGGATCCGTCGTCATCAGGTCGTGCCAGCAGACGCGCGCGCCCGCCGGAGCTTTGACCGCCGACGCCGCGGTCTTGATGATCGGCGTGTCCCACTTCGACGACGCCTTCGGCGCTGCCTTCACCGGCGCTGCCTTCGTGGGTGCAGCCTTCGCCGGCGCGGCCTTCTTCGGCGCAGCCTTCGTGGGTGCAGCCTTCTTCGGTGCAGCCTTCTTCGGCGCAGCCTTCTTCGGCGCAGCCTTCTTCGGCGCAGCCTTCTTCGGCGCAGCCTTCTTGGCGGCCTTCTTCGGCGCTGCCTTCTTGGCGGCTTTCTTGGCGGGCTTGTTCGCGGGCTTCTTGGACTTCTTGGCGGCCATGCGTTCCCTCGCTTCGACGCGCGCATATGAGCGCGGATCCGACCGGAAAATCAAGGCGATCCTGGCGGTGGCACCGGCGCTTGCTCCGCCCAGGGCAGGGCGTCGCCCAGCTTCAGCTTCAGGCGATCGCGGATCCAATGGGCGTCCCACCACTCGATGGGGTTGACCGGCAGGCCGTGCAGCACCGTCGTGAAGTGCAGGTGGTCGCCGCCCGCCAGGCCGGTGGCGCCCGTTCGGCCGATTTCCGCGCCCCGCGCCACGGCGTCGCCCTCCTTGACCCCGATGCTCGAGAGGTGGGCGTAGAGCGTCTGCAGGCCGAAGCCGTGGTCGATGACCACCGCGTTGCCAAAGATGCCGTAGTACCGCGCCAACACCACCGTGCCCGCGTTGGCCGCCTGCACCGGCGCCCGCTCCAGGCTGGCCAGATCGAAGCCGAGGTGGTCCTGGCTGTCGACCTGCCTGCCGTCGACCATGTACGCGCGGCGGTCGGCGAAGCTGCCCTTCACGGCGGCGTTCTGCATCGGCTGGAAGGTCTCCTTCCACAGGAACTGGGGCACGCTCTTGGCCCCGAGCTCCTTGAGTGTGGCGTTGTTGGCGCGGCGCAGGTCGCCGTTGAGCTGCAGGTAGTCCTCGACCAGCGAGCCCTTCTGCTGCAGCTCCGGCGTGCGCGAATAGATCTCGCCGGTGACCTTCCGCATGAAGGCCTCCTTCAGCTCGATCGTGTCCTTGCCCATCGGTCGCGGGAAGAACTTGTGCACGAAGCCCTGCTCGGCCCGGTTGCCCACGTCGTCGACGGCGACCAGCTTGATCTTCTCCTTGGCATCGGCCTCGCTCAGCTCGAGGTCGTAGGGAACGGCGAACAGCACCACCTTCTGCGACGGCGCGCCGCCGGGCAGGGGCGAGCCGGGGAAGAACCAGTCGCCCACCTGGACGCCGTCCTTCACCGAGGAGGCCCCCACCTCGTAGACCACCGCCTCGGCGCCGCCCTGCGCGGGGTGCACGAACGACGACGTCGCGGTGAGCGCGGGCGGCTGCAAGCGCACCTCGAAAGTCTTCTCGACCTCGGTGGGCGCCGGCTGGCGCAGCCAGGTGCCCGCGCGCCCGGCCACGACGCGTACCAGGAGCTGCCCGGGCACCAGCTCGGGCATGGCGCGTTTGCCGATGACGACGGTGACCGTGGTCTCCGTCGTCGAGGGAGTCACCCAGGGCTTGTGCGCCGGCGCCGCCTCGAAGCTCTGCTCGAGCAGGGTCACCGGCGCCTTCAGGGCGGGCCCGCCAGCCACGACCTTGAGCGAGGTCAGGCCGCGCACGGGCTCCTTGACGGCGATGGTGAGCTTGGTCTCCTGGCCGACGGCAGGCAGGTCGCTCGTCACCTCGACCGCGGGCGCCGGGCCCTCACGCATGCCGGCCCACAGCAGGTAGCCGACCATCGGCACCAGCGCGAGCACCACCGCGATCGCGAGCTTGCGCCCGAGGAACATGGGTTGTCCGGACGACGACTTGCGCGCGGCCATGGCCAGCGCATGGCACGGACCGGCGCCGATGCCAAGCTACCCGGTGGATCGCTGCAGCAGCGCGGCGCCAACGAACGCAGCGCCGAGCAGCAGCGCAGCGCCCACCGCCGAGCGCCGGACACTGGCCTCGCGCGCCTCCTGCGGCAGCGGGTCGGGTCGGTGCCAGTTGCCGAGCGTGCACAGGCCGCCCACCGCTTGCGCGGCCATGGCGCACACCAGCGTCGGCGCACACCAGCCGACCGATCGTGCAAGGCCGCCGAGGGCGCCTTGGTCATCGACCGGCAGCGCGGCCACCTGCAGCTCTGCCGCGCGCAGGCCGGCATCGATTGCGAGCACCGTGAACGGTAGGGCGAGCGCGCAGAGGCCGGGTCGGCGCGTCACGCACGCGCGGTCGGCCAACAGCGCGGGCAAGAGCGCCATGGCGCCGAGCGCGGCGGTCGCCATCGAGGCGCCCTCCACCCCGAGCGCCCCGAGCGCGCGTGCCCCCGCGCCGACGGCGGCGGCCAGCACGAGCCCGACCGGCAGCGGCAGGCAGCGCAGCGCGACCACCAGCGGCGCGGGCGCCAGCACGGCAGCCCACCACGGGTGCGCGAGCTGGCCGGCGAGGGCGCCGAGGGCGAGGCCGCTACAGGAAAGGGCCAGGACCAGGCGGGTGCGGGCGGACACGCGCGCCCCATAGCGCTCACAGGGCGGCGGGCAACAGGGCGGCGGGCGCGAACCGGTCGAACCACCGCCGCGAGCCACTCTCCGGCCCTCGACGGGGCCGGCCCTTTCCGCTAGCAGGCCGCGTCCTGGCTCTTTCCCCCCTGGAGGATCGCATGCGGTCGGTGTGGCTGTGGCTGTCGGCGTTTGCCGCCCTCTTGTTGGGCGCCCCTGGTGCGCTGGCGAGCGAGGGTGACATTCCGCTGCCGCGCTTCGCGGAGGTGTCGGTGGGGGGCATGCCGGCCACCACGCTGCTCGGCGCCGGCGTCGGCATCACCGTGCTCGGCCTCGTCGTCGGCCTGGTGATGTTCCTCGGCGTGCAGAAGCTGCCGGTCCATCAGGCGATGAAGGACATCTCCGAGCTCATCTACGCCACCTGCAAGACCTACGTGATCACGCAGATCAAGTTCATCGGCATCCTCTGGGGACTGGTGGCCGTCGTCGTGGTCGCCTACTTCGGCGTGCTGCACCCGCTCAAGGCGGGCCCGGGCGCCGTCGTCATCATCCTCGCGTACTCGCTGCTCGGCATCGCCGGCTCGTCGTTCATCGCCTGGTTCGGCATGCGCATGAACAACTACGCAAACTCGGCGTCGGCCTTCGCCTCGCTGATGGGCAAGCCCTACCCGGCGTACTCCATCCCGCTCAAGGCCGGCATGTCGATCGGCATGGTGCTGGTCTCGCTGGTGCTCTTGATCATGTTGGTCACGCTGCTCGTCATTCCTGGCGACATCGCGGGTGCCTGCTTCATCGGCTTCGCCATCGGCACCTCGCTCGGCGCCGCGGCGCTGCGCATCGCGGGCGGCATCTTCACCAAGATCGCGGACGTCGGCTCCGACCTGATGAAGATCGTCTTCAAGATCAAGGAAGACGACGCGAGGAACCCGGGCGTCATCGCCGACTGCGCGGGCGACAACGCCGGTGACTCGGTCGGCCCCACGGCCGACGGCTTCGAGACCTACGGCGTCACGGCGGTCGCGCTCATCACCTTCATCATGCTGGCGGTGGCCGAGGGGCTGCGCGGCATGCTGATCACGTGGATCTTCGTCATCGCGGCGATCATGATCCTCACCTCGCTGCTCTCCTACGCCATCTCGTGGTTCCTCGACTCGGCCAAGAAGAACGCCGACAAGATGGACTTCGAGGCGGGCCTGACGCGCCTCATCTGGATCACGGCCATCGTCTCCATCGCCGCCACCTTCGGCGTCACCAACTGGCTGCTCGGCACGGTCGAGCCCGAGGCCGGCTTGTGGTGGCGCATGGCCGCCATCATGAGCTGCGGCACGCTGGCCGGCGCGCTCATCCCCGAGGTGGTCAAGGTCTTCACCTCGATGAAGTCGGGGCACGTGAAGGAGATCGTGGACGCCTCCCGTCAGGGCGCGTCGCTCAACGTGCTGTCGGGCATCATCGCGGGCAACTTCGCCGCCTACTGGCTCGGCCTCTGCATCATGGCGCTGATGGGCGTCGCGTACCTCGTCGCCGTCGACATCCCCTCGACGGTGATGCAGGCGCCCGGCGTCTTCGCCTTCGGCCTGCTCGCCTTCGGCTTCCTGTCGATGGGCCCGGTCACCATTGCGGTCGACAGCTACGGCCCGGTCTCCGACAACGCGCAGTCGGTCTACGAGCTGTCGCTCGTCGAGAGCCTGCCGAGCTTCAAGGACGAGGTGAAGAAGCAGTTCGGCTTCGACGTCGACTTCGACAAGGCCAAGCAATACCTCGAGGACAACGACGCGGCCGGCAACACCTTCAAGGCGACGGCCAAGCCGGTCTTGATCGGCACCGCCGTCGTTGGTGCCACGACGCTGATCTTCTCGCTGGTCGTCACGTTGACCAACGGCCTCACCATCAACGTCGACAAGCTGTCGCTGCTCTACCCGCCCTTCCTGCTCGGGCTCGTGCTCGGCGGCTCGGTGATCTTCTGGTTCTCGGGCGCCGCCACCCAGGCCGTCGCCACCGGCGCCTTCCGCGCCGTCGAGTTCATCCGCGACAACATCAAGCTCGACGGCAGCGTCGAGAAGGCCAGCATCACCGACAGCCAGAAGGTGGTGCAGATCTGCACCGAGGCGGCACAGAAGGGCACCTTCAACATCTTTCTGGCGGTGTTCTTCTCCGCGCTGTCGTTCGCGTTCTTGAACGAGTGGCTGTTCATCGGCTACCTCGTCGCCATCGCGCTGTTCGGCTTGTTCCAGGCCAACTACATGGCCAACGCGGGCGGCGCTTGGGACAACGCCAAGAAGCTGGTCGAGGTCGAGCTGAAGGCCAAGGGCACGCCGCTGCACGAGGCCACCGTGGTCGGCGACACGGTCGGCGATCCCTACAAGGACACCAGCTCGGTGGCGATGAACCCGGTCATCAAGTTCACCTCGCTGTTCGGCATCCTCGCCGTCGAGCTGGCCGTCGGCATCTCGTCGGCAGGCCTGCGCGCGGGCCTGGCCGCGGTGTTCTTCGTCGTCTCCGCGGTGTTCGTTTATCGCTCCTTCTACGGCATGCGCATCGGCACCGGCCTCGGCGGCGAGGTCACGGTGGCGGCGACCAAGAAGAAAGAGCCGAAGGCGGCCTGAGCGCTGCGCGGTGGGCGCGCGGATCGCCGGCGCACACACAACTACACGCTCCCACCTCCGATAAGGAGGATGTGCCCGTGCCTCCGCGGGCCGGGAGCGCCCCATGGCCAGAAGTCCGCTCTTCGCCCAGGTCCGCCGCGTGATCGCGGCCGCGCGCAACTGCGAGCAGCACGGCGGCAGCGCCGCCGCAGGGCTCGCCCGGCTCGAGGAGGCCGAGCACCAGCGACGGCGCGCGATCAGCCGCCGCGGCCTGCTCAAGGGCGCGGTCGCCGGTGGCGCCTTGCTGGCCGCCGGCGTCGGCAGCGGCCGGGCCCGCGCCGGGCTGGGCGCCAACGCCCGCGTCGCTATCGTCGGCGCGGGCATGGCCGGCCTCGTCTGTGCCGACCGGCTGCGCGCCCTCGGCGTCAGCACCACCATCTATGAGGCAAACTCGCGTGTCGGCGGCCGCATCTCGACCACGCGCGTGTTCCCTGGCCAGACCGCCGAGCTTGGCGGCGAGCTGATCGACAACCTGCACAAGAACATGCTCGGCTACGCCAACGAATTCGGCTTGCTCAAGGAGGACCTCGGCAAGGCGCCCGGCGACAAGCACTTCTACTTCGGCGGGCAGCGCTACGGCGAGGCCGCGGTCGTCGAGGAGTACCGCCAGCTGACCCCGCGCATCCGGGCCGACCTGCAGACGCTGTCGGGCGCGCCCACCTTCTTCGATCACTCCGCGGGCGACGTGCTGCTCGACAACCTGGATCTGCAGAGCTGGCTCGACACGCGCGCCGCCGACCTGCCGTTGATCCGCGGCGTGCTCGCGCAGGCCTACGTCGCCGAGTACGGCCTCGAGCCCTCCGAGATGAGCTGCTTGAACATGCTGTTGTTCCTGCACGCGGACAACTCGTCGAAGTTCCGCGAGTACGGCGTGTTCTCGGACGAGCGCTACCACCTGGTGGGCGGCAACGACGCCATCCCGAACGCCATCTGCTCGCGCCTGCCCGGGCCCGTGGTCTATGGCGCCGAGCTGGTGCGTCTGGGCAAGAACGCCTCGGGCGCCTTCGAGCTGTGGTTCAGGAACGCCAGCACGCCGGAGCTCGCCGACTGCGTGGTGCTCGCGCTGCCATTCACGGTGCTACGCCGCGTGACGCTGGACGCGTCGCTGGGCCTGAGCGCCGACAAGCTGAACGCCATCCAGACGCTCGGCTACGGCGCCAACGCCAAGACCATGATCGGCTTCGACGGCCGTCCCTGGCTCGAGCAGGGCGGTAACGGCCTCGTCTACGCGGACCTGCCGAACCTGCAGACCACGTGGGAGACCAACTACAGCCGCGCCGGCGCGACCTCGATCCTGACCGACTACACCGGCGGCGCGCGCGGCCGCGCGCTGCAACTGCCGCCGCCTCCCGCGGGCTCGACCAGCTCGTGCAGCAACTGCCACAACGGGCCCGGCGGCTTCTTCGACATCAAGCGTCCGGTCATCGACGCCCAGGTCGACGCGTTCCTGACCGACCTCGACCGCGTGTATCCGGGCGCCAAGGCGCGCGCCACCGTCGACGCCGGCGGCTGGCGCGTCGCGCGCGGCCACTGGCTGCCGCAGCGCTACTCGCGCGGCAGCTACACGGCGTACCTGCCGGGGCAGTTCACCACGGTGTGCGGCCTCGAGGGGCAGTCGGCCGGCGCGCTCAAGTTCGCCGGCGAGCACGCGGACTCGTTCTACGAGTGGCAGGGCTTCATGGAAGGCGCGTGCCGCTCCGGCCTGGCCGCCGCCAACGAGATCTACGGCGACATGCGCGACGGGCGGCTGTGAGGGCGCGCTAACCGCCCGCCTTCTGCAGCTCCTCGAAGCCCGGCAGCGACGACAAGTCGGGCACCACCACGATCTCGATGCGCCGGTTCTGCGTCTTGCCCTCCGGCGTGTCGTTGGCGGCCGACGGCTTGGTGTCGCCGTAGCTGGCGGCGCTCACGCGGTTGGCGGCGAGGCCGCTGTCGGTCATGGCGCGCACCACGGTGAGCGCGCGCGCGCTCGCCAGCTCCCAGTTCGACGGGTACTGCTCGGTCCTGATGGGCACGTTGTCGGTGTGGCCCTCCACCTGGAAGGCGCGCTCGGGGATCTGCGCGAGCACGCCCGCCACCTCGACGACGCTGACCTTGCCGTCCTTGGAGAGCGCGGCCGAGCCCGACGCGAACAAGATGTCGCTCGAGAGCTGCACCACCATGCGCCCGTCGACGATCTTGACCTTGAGCTTGCCGGCGTCGATCAGCTTCTGGAAGCGCGACAACAGCGAGCGGTACTCGGCGATGCGTCGGTCGGCCTCGGCCTTCCTGCGCGCCAGCTCGTCGAGCGCCTGCTTCATCTCCTCGACCGAACCCTTGAGCGCCGACTTGTCTTTCAGCACCTGCGCCAGCTCGCCCGCGGTGGAGCGCAGCGCGGCCATCGCGGTCGCGAGCTCCCCCTCGAGCCCCTGGCGGCGCGCATCCAGATCCGCGCTCCTTTGCTGCTCGGCGGCGAGCGCTGCTTGCAGGTCGGTCTCCTTACGCTTGGCGGCGTCGAGCTGCTTGTCGCGCGCGCCCAGGTCGAGCTGCGCGTTGGCCAGCCGCTCCTTGGTCTCGCTGTGGAGCTTCGCCAGCTCCTCGTGGGTGCCGAGCGAGACGCAGGCGGACGAGGTGAGGGCCGCGAGCAGCGCGGCGCCGATGGTGGTGGTGCGCATGAGACCTCCCGTGGCGCCCTTAGCACGCTGCCGACGGACGGCGTAGCCTCGTAGCAGGAGCGTCGATGAGTCGCTTGGTGAAGGACCGCGGCAGCGTGGGGCGGCGCATCTGGCGCCGGCGCAAGCGCCGTGGCCCCGCGGCGCCCATGGGCACCGCCGCCGCCGAGGCGGGCGAGCTCGACCGTGACCTCGTCGACGGTGAAGCGGACGATGCGGCCACCTTCGAGGAGCCCGACGAGGAGGGGCCGCGCCCAAGCGGCGGCATGCTCGCAGCCGTGCGCGCCTTGTTCTCGCGCCGCAAGCAGGGCGTGACGCCACGATCGGTCGCTCCCTCGTCGGAGCCGAGCTACCTGGTGATCGACCCGACGCGCGACGTGCTGAGCGTGCCGCGCGGCGCCGCCCGCCTCGACGCCTTCGAGCGCGCGCTCGCCGAGACGCCCGCCGGCACGCCCCAGCAGCGGGCGCTCGCGCTCGCCTACCACCGCGAGCTGTCTGGGCTGGCCGAGGGCGCCGGCGTCGACCTGTCGCTGCTCGAGGCGCGCGTCGAGCGCTGCGCCCAAGCGCTGATCGGCGCCGGCGAAGAGGAGCGCGCCGGCACGCTGTTCCTACGCGTCGGCAAGAAGCACCAGGCGGCCGAGCTGTTCCTGCAGGTCGGCGCCATCGACGCGCTCGAGGAGACCCACGCGCAGATCCACTGGGACGAGGGCGGCGCGCGCCACCAGGCGCGCCTCGAGCTCGAGCGCTTCGAGGCGCTGTGGCTGGTGGGCGCGCGCGACCAAGCGTTCGAGGCGCTGACGCGCGCCCACTCGCTGTGGCCCGAGAACCCGATCTACGCCGAGATGCACGCGCGGTTCGTCGAGCGCCTGGGCAAGCCGCGGCGCTTGCGGCTGCGCGCGCGCGATCACGAGCGCTTGATCCTCGGCACCTGGCCGCTCGTGGTCGGCCGCGGCGAGGAGGCGGCGTTGGTGTTGCAGAGCCCGATGCTGTCGCGGGCGCACGTGCAGGTGGAGCGCAAGGACGGCGCGCTGGTGGTGCGCGATCTCGACAGCCGCGGCGGCACGCGCGTCGATGGCGTGACGCTCGTCGGCACGGCGCCCTTGCGCGAGCGCGCCGTCATCGACATGGGCGGCGTGGTGGTGGAGACCGCCCCTCTCGAGGGCGGCGTGCTGTTCTGGGCCGCGCTGGCGCCGAGCGCGCGCACGGTGGCGCTCACCGCCGAGCGCGTGCTGATCGCGGCGCCCGGCGCGGCGCCGAACGCGACGCTCATCGCGGGCGTCGGCGGGCTGCGCGTTGGCTTCGACGTGCGCGGCCGCGCCGTGGTGGAGCCGCCGGCCAAGCTCGGCGGCGAGGCGGTGCGCAGGGCCACGTTGCTGCTCGAGGGCGACGTGGTCTCCGATGGTGCCTGGAGCTGGAACGTCGCGCGCGCATGAGGGTCAGCCCGGCGCCGCTGCGCCGACGATGAGCGGCAGGTCCGCCATGGTGTGCAGGCCGCCCGGCGCGGCGGCCACCACCGGCACCGCGTTGGCGACGATGGCGCAGGTGGCGACGTCACCCGGCACGCCGCCCTCGATGCGCACGTCCAGACGCGGCTCGCCCTCGATGAGCACGCGGTCGTACGACTGCGCTTCGCCGAAGGTGGCGCGGAACACCAGCTCGACCATCACCTGGCCGGCGCGCGTGGCGCGGCCGAGCTGCTCGACGCCGAGAGCTTGTCCCCGCTCTACCCGGCGGCCAGCGCGCTCGATGGCGGCGTCGGCCACGACGACGCGGCGAGTCTCCACGAAGGCATCGGTCACCAGCCCGAGGGTGGTGGCCACGAGCGCGGCGCTCTCGCGCAGGCCCACGTGACCGACACGTTGGGCGTCGAGCGCCGCCTGCACCTCGGTCGGCTCTCGTCCCACCCCGACCTTGTCCTGGAAGGGCAATCGGCGGCTCGCGGCGTCCTGCACGCGCTCCACGCGCACGGCGTCGACGCGCAGACACGGCGCCGTCAGCGCGAGCGGCAGCGCGTCCATCACGAAGCCCGGGTTGACGCCGGTGCCGAGCACGGCGCGGCCCGCATGCCGGGCGGCCTCGTCGATGCGGCGCGCCGGCTCGGGGGCGCCCCACGGCCAGGCCAGCTCCTCGCACGTCGACACCACCGCCATGCCGCGGTCCAGGCAGTCGAGCACCTGGCTCTCGAGCTTGGCGAGCGACGAGGTGGTGGTGAGCACGGCGACGCGTGGCTCGTCGGCGGGCGGCGGCAGCTCGCGGCGCACGCTGACGCCGGCGACCTGCGTGCCGACCTTGGCGGGATCGACGTCGACGACGGCGGCGAGCACGAGCCCGCGGCGGCGCGCCACGGCGGCAGCGACGCCCTGGCCGATGGGCCCGGCGCCGACGATGACGACCTCGATGGGTGCTTGGGTGCGGTGTGGGGGCATATCCACCTGAACCTACAGGATGTTCGTCGTATGTGAGATCGCCGGACCCGGTGCGACAACGAGACGACAATTGCCTCAGGACCTGACGCAGGTGAAGAACGCCCTCGTTCCCCTGACCGTGCTGACCGCCGCCCTGGCCGGGGCGGCGTGCTCCAGGCTGGCGCCCTGCTCCGCCGACGCCGACTGCGGTCCGGCCGCGACCTGCGCGGCCGGCTCGTGCGTGCCGCTCGAGCAGGGTGGCCCGGGGGGCGAGGGGGAGCGGGACCCACTCTTGTCGTTCGACGCGCTGGTGGTGCTGCCGGGCATCGACGCGCTCGCCGGTCGGTCCTTCACCTTGCCGCTGGCGCTCGACCCCGCCGAGCTGGCGATGGAGACGGTCGGCGTCGATGACTGCACGGTGGCGCTCACCGCGGTCGACGCGGCCGCCACCTTCCCGGTCTCGCTCGTGCTCACCTGCACGGAGCTGCGCCTCGGCGCGCTGGTCGTGCCGCTCTCCCTCACCGGCGCTTCCGGCGACGTCGAGGTGTCGCTGACGGTGCGCCTGGTCCCCTCCGACTGGCTCGACCTGGAGCGCAGCGAGCGCGAGCTCATCTCCGTCGACACCAACGGCCTGTTGCACGACCCCACCGTGCCCGCGGGCGCGCCCGTCTTCCTCGCCGCCGATCGCATCCCTACCGGCGCGCTCGAGGCGGCGCCGCGCCTGCTCACGATCGAAGGCGGCGCGCCCGTCGACGTCGCCTTCGAGCCCGACGGCGATGGCCTGTGGTTCGCCCTGCCCAGCAGCGCGCGCGTCTGGCTCTACTACGCGCCCGTGACCGGCGACGCGGGCGCGCTCTTGACCGCCGCGCCATGGCAGCAGTTCGTCGGCGTCTGGCATCTCGAGGACGACGCCGACGCCAGCATCGGCGACGGCGCCGACGACCTGAACGGCACGGCGACGCCGACCGACGGCGTGATCGGCGGCGCGGCGGCGTTCGCGGCCAACGACGGCCTCGCGGCCGCCGTGGCGCACGCGCCCGACCAGGGCGCCTTGTCGGCGTGGGTCAAGGTGGCGCCGGTGACGGCGCGCGCGCGTCAGGTGGCAGTCGGCGTCGGCTGCGAGCTGGCCGAGGGCGCGTTCGACCCGGAGAGCGTCGCGCTCTACACCGACGCCGCCGAGCAGGCCTGCGGCTTCGTTGGCGCCGGTGACGACGAGGCGGTCACGCAGCAGTGCTCGACCGAAGATCCAGGAGCGCTCGCCGACGGCGGCTGGCACCACGTGGCGGTGCGTTGGCTGGGGACGGCGCGCGAGCTGGTCGTCGACGGCGAGAGCGCCACCCGCACCGGCCCGATCCCCTCGAGCTACGACCTCGAGGTGGTGGCCATCGGCAGCGCCATCGACCTCGGCGACCCGTGGATCGGCGACGTCGACGAGGTGCGCTTCTCGACGACCGCGTTGCCGGCCTCCTGGTTTCAGGTCGAGCACGCCTCGGTCACCGGCCTGACCACTGACGCCGGCCGGCCCTTCGTGCTCGGGCTGCGACCGGACGTGCAGGTCGACAGCGAGGTGGTGACGTCGGACGGCGCGCCGCTCGCGCCCGTGCCGGTGGTGCCGGCGCTGTCGCGCGGCGTGCTGGTCGCCTTCGTGGCCGCGCGCGGCGCGCCCGCGGACGGCGCCCGCTTCGACGACGTCGCGCTGTCGCGCTTGGCGCCCTCTGCCGAGGGCTCCGACCTGTCGCTGACCGCGCTCAGCTACGAAGGCAGCCTCGATGGCGCGCCCTTGACGGTGACGCACGCAGGCGCCGTGCCGCCGCAGGCGGTGGTCGGCACGCTGGCGTTTCCGGGCGGCACCGAACGCGGGCTGGCCGGCGTCAACCTCGCCGCAGAGCCCGTGGTGGTGGCGGGGCCGCGGCTCGCGCTCGCCGCGGCGCCGGCGAGTGCCGGCGCCGCGTGGATCGTGGTCGCGGTCGCCTCGCGCCAGGGCGTGGCGCGCTGCGACGCCTGCGGCCGGCACATGCTCGGCCCCATCGAGGGCGGCGCGGGTCTGGTGCTCGACGTCTTCGCCGGTGAGCGCGAGCCCACGGCGCACGTGCTCGAGCCCATCGTGGCCGGCGACGACGCGGCCGCCGTGGTCGTGGTGCGCGTCGGCCCGTAGTGCTAGTGCCCGCGCCATGGTGTGGGACCGCGAGCAGATCGCCAACAAGGCCGCCCTGCAAGTGCACGACGGCGACGTCGTCAACCTCGGCATCGGCATCCCGACCCTGGTAGCGAACCACCTGGGCGACAAGGACGTCATGCTGCACTCGGAGAACGGCCTGCTCGGCATGGGCCCGTTCCCCTTCGAGGGCGAGGAAGACCCGCAGCTCATCAACGCCGGCAAGCAG
Source organism: Deltaproteobacteria bacterium (assembly GCA_016177705.1). Classification (GTDB taxonomy): domain Bacteria; phylum Myxococcota; class UBA727; order UBA727; family VGSZ01; genus JACOUT01. Next base: position 463,716 of record JACOUT010000014.1, on the reverse strand, counting down.
ACCGTGACCGTGGTGGCGGGCGGCAGCACCTTCGACTCGGCGCTGTCGTTCGCCATGATCCGCGGCGGCCACGTCGACGTCGCCATGCTGGGCGCCATGGAGGTGGCGGAGAACGGCGACCTCGCCAACTGGCAGGTGCCGGGCGAGAAGGTCACCGGCATGGGCGGCGCCATGGACCTGGTGAGCGGCGCGCGGCGCGTGGTCTGTTTGATGACCCACACCGACAAGAACGGCGCGCCCAAGCTGGTCGAGCGCTGCACGCTGCCGCTCACGGGGCTCGGCTGCGTCGACGTCGTCATCACCGATCTCGGCGTGTTCGGCGTCGACAAGGCAGCCGGCGCCTTCCGCGTGCTCGAGCTGGCCGAGGGCGTCAGCCTCGACGAGGCGAAGCAGAAGACCGGCGCGCGCCTGCAAGCGTGAGCGCTGGGCGCGAGCGCTACTCGCCAGCGAGCAACACCACGTAGAACACGCCCTCGGTCGGATGCAGCGCCAGGCCGACGCCGAGCTGCGCGGTGTCGAGGTCGAGCAGCAGCTCGGGCAGCTTGCCCTCGACCAGCAGCAGCGGATCGTCGAGGCGCGCCACCAGCGGGCGCACGCGCGACAGCGTGGCGTCGCTCTCGAGCGCGAGCTTGCCCACCGGGCCGCCGAGCAGCGTCTCGTCGACGCGCCCGGCCTCGCTCATGGCGGTGGCGAGGCGCGCGCCCAGCCGGTGCAAGTGCGCGCTCTCGAGGAGCGGGTCGAGGCCGCGCTTGCCCCGCTCCTCGTTGGCGCGCTCGAGGATGAGCGCGCGCACGTCGTCGGGCGCGCGCGCCGGCGGGCGGCGCGCCAACAGCGCGACCATGGTGATGGTGGGGCGGCCGGCGGCGTCGGCGCCGCGCGCCACCGCTACGCCGCAGTGGGTGAAGGCGGCGTCGACCAGCTCGCGCCGGTGCGCCGGGCTGTCGAGCAGCGCGCGCCAGGCGTCGGCCAGCGTCGAGGCCTGCGCCTGCACCTCTGCCAGGCGCAGGAACTGCGCGCGCGGCTCGTCGGCGTAGCGCGCGCGCACGTCCTGTGCGGCGTCGGCGCCGCCGGGCAAGCGGTGGCCGAGGCGACCGTGCTCGGCCAGCGCTCGCGCCCGCGACGTCGCCACCTCGACCAGCGCGGGCGAGACCTTGAAGGGCTCGATCAACTGCTCGTTGCGCAGCCGCTGCACCAGCGCCTCGGCCCGATGCGTGAGCGCGAGGTCGTCGTGACCCTCGTCGGGGAACAACACCTCGGGGAAGGGCGCGTCGCGCGCGGCGCCGACCAGGTACGGCCACAAGAGCGCGACCTCGGGATCCGATGGCCCTGACGCGCGATCGACGATCACCTCGAGGACGTAGCGGCCCTCGCCCGCCGACGAGGGCACGGTGATGGTGGCGCGCCCGGCGCCTCCCTGGGCGGCCGGCGGCAGCGCGCGGCGGTCGACGAAGCCGTCGGGGCGCAGCAGATAGAGCGTGGCCAGCCGGTCGGCGGGCACGGCGAGCGCGAGCGTGAGCGTGCCACCTGCGGGCAGGGACACGGCCGGCGCGTCGACGTCGATCAGGCGACGCACCGACACCAACGCGGCGCAGGCAGCGCCGTCGGGCGTGCTGCCCTCGACCACGCCCGCGTGGGTCGCGCGGCTGTTCGCCAGCAACGGCGCGCCGGCCGCGGCGAGCGCGGTGCGCGCCTCGCCCGCGGTGGCGGCGCGGCGCAGCAGGCCGCTCACCTGGCCGTCGGCGAGGTGGATGGCGTGGCGCGCGTCGTCGTCGAGCACGGCGTCGGTGTCGCGCGCGCACAGCAGCGCCGCCGCTTCCTCGAGCGCCGGGTCGCGCGCCACGTCGGCAGGTGCGGCGAGCCAGGCGGGCAAGTGCGCGTCGAGGGCCGCGTCGGTCGCGGTCGCCGGCCCGCCGTCGGTGACGCAGGCGCCGCCAGCTACCAACCAGACCATCGAGGCAAACGCGCGCGCGTGCGCGCCGGCGGGGTACACGGGCCCAGCGTCGACGGCGACGGCGCCGCGGTCAAGAAAGGCGCAGCGCCGTGCTCGAGAAAGGCACGGGCACGCCGCGTCGCGTCGCACCGTCGGCACGAGCGGGACGCACTTGCCGCGCGCGCTCACATGTGCCCTGTTCCGCGCGTCGTTCGAACGAGGAGAACCACCGTGATCGTTGGCTGCCCCACCGAGATCAAGACGCGCGAGAACCGCGTCGGCATCATCCCCGCCTCCGTCGCCGCGCTCGCCAAGGGCGGCCACAAGGTGCTCGTGCAGAAGGGCGCCGGCGTCGGCTCGGGCATCCCCGACGAAGAATTCAAGGCGGCCGGCGCCGACATCGTCGACAAGGCCGAGGACGTCTGGGGCCGTGCCGACATCGTCTGCAAGGTCAAGGAGCCGCTGCCCCCCGAGTTTCCGCTGCTGCGCGAGGGGCAGATCCTCTACACCTACCTGCACCTGGCTCCCGAGCCGGCGCTCACGCAAGAGCTGCTCAAGCGCAAGGTGAGCGGCATCGCCTACGAGACCATCCAGGTGGGCAACACGCTGCCGCTGCTCAAGCCGATGAGCGAGGTGGCAGGCAAGATGGCCGTGCAGGTCGGCGCCTGGTGCTTGGAGAAGGCGCACGGCGGCAAGGGCATCCTGCTCGGCGGCGTGCCGGGCGTGCCGCGCGCCAAGGTCTTGATCATCGGCGGCGGCGTGGTCGGCACCAACGCGGCCAAGGTGGCCGTCGGCATGGGCGCCGAGGTCACCATCGTCGACAACAGCCTCGATCGCCTCGACTACCTCGAGGACGTGTTCCTCGGCCGCGCGCAGACGCTCTACTCCACGCCGCACGAGATCGAAGAGCAGTGCATCGACTCCGACCTCGTCATCGGCGCCGTCTTGGTGGCGGGCGCGCGCGCACCGCGGCTGGTGACGCGCGAGGTGCTCAAGAAGATGCAGCCGGGCAGCGTCATCATCGACGTCGCGGTCGATCAGGGCGGCTGCGTCGAGACCATGAAGGTGACCACGCACGAGAACCCCACCTTCGAGGTCGACGGCATCATCCACTACGGCGTCGCCAACATGCCGGGCGCGGTGCCGCGCACATCCACGTTCGCGCTCAACCACGCCACCTTCCCGTACTTGAAGAAGCTGGCCGAGCGCGGCTTCGTCGAGGCGGTCAAGGGCGACGCGCCGCTGGCGTCGGGCGTCAACACCCATCGTGGGCAGTGCACCTATCGGGCGGTGGCCGAGGCGCACGGCATCGCGTTCACACCGCTCGGCGAGCTGTTGCGCTGACCGCGGCTGCTTGCGACTGCGAGGCGCGCCGCTGCGCGAGCACCGCGTGTCGTCAAAGCGCGCCCACGCTGACGGCCTTGCCGTCCCAGCGCGTCTCCGAGAGCAGCGACAGCAGGAAGGCAGCGACGTCGGCGCGCGCGATGCGCCCCGGCAGGTCGAGGTTGGGGCCGACCGCGACCACGCTGCCGACCGGCGGCCGGTCGAGGAGCTGCCCGGGCCGCACACGCACGACCGGGAAGGGCGCGTCGGCGGCCAGGCGCTCGGCCTCTTCGAGATCGCGGAAGCTTCGCCGCAACAGCAGCGGTACCACCACGTGCACGAACAGCTTGCCGCCGAGGCCGGTGCGCGCCGCTTGCGCGCGGCTGTCGCCGACACCGATCGAGCTGATCATCGCCATGCGCCCGACGCCGGCGGCGCTGCACGCCTCGATGATCGAGCGCGTGCCGGGTGCGACAACTGGCTGCTCTCCGCGCCGGGTGCCCAGGCAGGAGAGCACCATCTCCGAGCGGTCGACGACCTCGAGCAGCCCGGCGCCGGTGCGCGCGTCACCCGCGAACGGTGCCAGCCGCTCATGAACGCGGTGCAGCTTGCGCGGGTCTCGGACCAGAGTCCGCACCTCGTGACCGGCGGCCAGCGCCAAATCAACCACGTGCCGACCAATGCCACCCGTGCCGCCAACGACCGCGATCCGCATGCTTCGCCCTTCTATCAATTCCTGACTGAATTGCGCGACTTTCCCGATTCGACGCGCTAACCCTGGCGCTCGGACACCATGCCGACTCGAGAGCTGCAGGTCCTAGGGCAACCCGAGGCGCCGCGCGAGCGTGCCGACGCGCTCCGCAATCGCGCGCGCATCCTCGACGCCGCGCGCACCATGCTCTCCCGCATGCCGGCGGACGCGTTGTGCATGGACGCGTTGTGCGCCGAGGCGAAGGTCGGCAAGGGCACGCTCTACCGCCGCTTCGTCGACAAGGCGGCGCTGTTGCACGCGCTGCTCGACGAGGACGAGCGCGCCTTGCAGGAGCAAGTGCGCGCCGCGTTCCACGGACGCACCCGCGGCGCGGCGGCGCGCACGCAGTTGCTGCACCTGCTCGGCGAGCTGCACCACTTCGTCGTCGAGCATGCCGACATCCTCGCGGCCGCCGAGGCGAGCGCCAAGCCGGCGGCGCGGTGGGCGAGCGCCCCGTACGCCTGGCGACGCAGCCTGCTGGCGCTGCTGCTCGAGCAGGCCGGCGTGACGCCACGCGCATCGGTTGAGCACACGGCCGACCTGCTGTTGTCGTCGCTCTCGGCCGAGATCGCGCTGCGCGCGCTGCGCACGCAAGGACGCGCTGCGGTACAACGACAGGCGCGGGCCTATTTCGAGGGAGTGCTCGCGTCGCTCGTGCCGTTGTCGAGCAACTGAGGGACGCATGAAGCTCGTGAAGAAGCTGGTGGTGCTGGCGGTGCTCGCGCTGGTGGCGCTCGGCGCCCAGGCGGCCTGGCAGACGCCGTACTTCGCGCTCTGGCAGATCGACCGCGGGCTCGACGACAAGGATCTCGGCCGCGTCGAGCGCTACGCGGACCTGGAGGCGCTGGTGAAGGCGAGCGTGGAGGTGACCGGCGCGCTCGCGGCCGAACAGGTTGGCGTGGGCGGCACCGATCTGGGCTCGGCGCTGCTCGGCGCGCTCATCGGCGTCGTGAGCGCGCAGGTGGGCGATGCCGCCGCGCCCACAGGCGTGGCCGAGCTGCGCCGCGCCGTGCTCGAGGGCCGCGTGACGCGCGCGCTCGGCCCGTTCACGGTCAATCCGGGTTGGCGCGCGCTCGGCGGCATGGCGCGCACCGGCGACCGCGCCGTCGTCGACCTCGAGGGCACCTGCAAAGGCGCAGCTGCGCGGCTCGGCCTGGTGTTCGAGCGGCGCGACGCGGCGATGTTCGGCGCCGACGTCGGTTGGCCGTCCAAGTGGGTGCTGGTCGGCGTCGACGGCGCGTCGATCAAGGCGCTGGCCAAAGCCTGCCGTGCCGACTGACGGCGAGCGCGCGGTGCGGCGCACCGACGATGACCAGGCTTCGTCGCCACGCGAGGTGTGCTGGCGCTGCCGCCGCCCGCGCAGCTACTGCTGGTGCGCCGAGCTGCCGCGCCTGCAGACGCGCACGCGCGTCGTGTTCGTGCAGCACCCGCGCGAGCGCACGGTGGCGATCGGCACCGCGCGCATGGCGCACTTGGCGCTCGAGGGCTCGCAGCTCGTCGAGGGGCTGGCGCTCGACGAGCACGCGGCGCTGCAGCACTTGTTCGCGCACGACGCGCACGTGGCCGTGCTCTACCCCGACGGCGCGCGCCCGCTCGACCAGTGGCTGCCGGCGCCGCCGCGCACCCTGGTGGTGGTCGACGGCACCTGGGCGCAGGCGAAGAAGGTGCTCAAGCTCAACCCACGGCTCGGCGCGCTGCCGCGCTTGGGCTTCCTGCCCACCTCGCCCGGCAACTACCGCATCCGGCGTGAGCCCTCCGACCAGCACCTCGCTACCATCGAGGCCGTGGCGGCCGTGCTCGGCGCGCTCGAGGGTGACGCCGCCAGGTTCTCGGCGCTGCTGCAGCCCTTCGAGTGGATGGTGGAGCGGCAGCTCGAGGCCGCGCGCGACCAACAGCGCGCGCGCTTCGCGCGGCCGCGCGTGGGCAAGCGCGGACCGACACCGCCGCGCGCTTCGCACACGCGCGGGCTCTCCGAGCTGGTCGCGCTCGACGCCGCGCGCGCCGTGTTGGTCTACGGCGAGGCCAACGCGCACCCGCGCGGTGAGCGCTCACCCGGCGCGCCCGAGCTGCTGCACCTGGTAGCGCTGCGGCCGTCGACGGGCGCGAGCTTCCAGGCGGTGCTGCGGCCGCGGCGCGGGTTGCCCGAGGACGTGCCCGCGCGCCTCGGCCTGCCGCGCGAGCAGCTCGAGCGCGGTGAGGAGCCCGCCATCGCGCTGGCGCGCTTTCGCGACTTCCTCGGGCCCGCGTTCACCCAGGTGTCGTGGGGCGGTTACGCGCGCGATCTGCTGGCGCAGGAGGGCGAGCCCAAGCGCGGCTTCGTCGACTTGCGCGCGCTGGCGGCACGCGCGCTCGGCGGCTGTGCCGGCGGCGTGCTCGGGGCCGCGCGCGACCTGGGTGCCGTCGTCGACGTCGAGGGACCGCGCGCGCTGCGCATGCTGACGCTGCTCGAGGGCATCTACCGGGCTCTGCGTCTGCGACTGGACGGCGCAGAGCACGTCGGCAAGACCTAGCGCTGCATCGCCTCTTCCGTGAAGTCCGCCTCGGTCAGCTTGGCGTTCGGATCGACCTTCTCGAGCACCAGCTCGGTGCGCGAGCCCACGGCGGCCTTCATCTCGACCTCCATGGGAACGTGTTGATCGCAGCCGTCCTTCTTCTTGGAGTTCTCGGGGCAGATGTTGATCTTCTGCAGCTTGCGCACCAGCAGCGACTTGAGCGGTTGGCCCTGCGGATCGAAGAATTCGATCTTGAGCGGCACCAACAGCTCCTTGTGCACGTGGGCCACGACGCGCCCGTAGGGCGAGCCCTCGACCTTGGGCGTCACCTGCAAGACGAACACGGCCTGGCCGCCGACCGTGCCGTCCTCGAGCTTCTGCACCGCCACCTTGTCCTTCTCGGAGACGGGCAGGGGCATCAGGTCGGCGTAGGTGAAGTCGGAGCCGAAGAACGTCGAGGTCGCGTTGCCGGCGGCGATGCGACGCACCACCTTGGCCTTGGGCACGTAGACGTACTGGTCGGGCAGCGCGTCCTTCTTCTGCACCACCAAGAAGGCGGTGCCGCTGACGTCGGCCGGCTTGGAGAACTTGACCATGCTCTTCAGCATGCCGTCGCCGTCCTTCATGGCGCTGATCTCGAGCGTGCGCTCCTTGGCGTCCCCTTTGGTGGTGACGATGGTCATCTTGAGCGTGGCCGTGCCTTGCTGAAAGCCGACCGCGCCCCGGTTGAGCGCCTTGTCGACGATCTCCTCGGCGCTCAGCTCCGCGGTGAGCCGGTCCTTGCCGGCGGCGCGCGCGGCGGGCGCCGTCAGCACCAGGCCAACCAGCGCCGCCAGAGAAACGAGGGACGACACGGCGATGCGGCGACGCTGCATGAGGCTCTCCCACACCAGGCTCGCACTTGGACGCCCGGCGTCAACCGCGCATTTCATCAACCGAGCCAATGCACCGCTTGACGCGGATCGGGCGCCACACGACAAGGCTCCATGCGCCTCGCCCGCGTCCTCGTGGCCGGAATCATCGTGCAGCCGCTCGTGTTCGGCTGCTTCTACGAGCTGCCCCGCACCGAAGGCCTCGGTGACGGCGAGGTGCGCGGCCGCGCCGTCCACACGGATGGCACACCGATCGCATCGGCGCGCGTGGTGGTGCAGGGCACTCTGCGCGCGGCAGAGGCGGACGCGGACGGCCGCTTCGCTGTCCGCGGCCTGGCGGCTGGGCCGGTGGTGCTGCTCGTGACCGCGGATGACGACGGCGACGGCACGCCCGACGCCGCTGCGCGCGTCACTGCGGTGTTGGTGAACGCCGCCATCCCGAAGAACGCTACCGACGGTTGCGCCGGCACGCCGCCGGTGGTGCCCACCAGCGTGCTGCTCGGCGACGTGGTGCTGGCGCCGACGCGCTCGCTCGACGGCACCGTACGGCTCGACGACGGCGGCGGCCCGCGCCTGCTCACCGGCAGCGAGCGTGCCCTGGTGGTGCGCACCAGCGGCGCCGCCTTCTCCGAGAGCGACGACGAGGGCGCGCTGCAGGGACCGGTGGAGGCCGCGGCGGGCGTGGCGGCGGACGGCACCTTCGCGCTCGCGGGCCTACGCGACGACGACGATGGCGTCGATCTGACCGTGCTGGTGTTCGACGCCGCTACCGGTCCGTACGTGCCGACCTTCTTTGGCACCAAGGCCGCCGCCGCCGCTGACGACGACGTCGCGCTCATCGCCGACCAGGCCGTGCCCGCGCAGACCGGCGTGCAGCTCGCGCTGACCGGCGCCTTCACCGACGTCGAGGTCGGCACGGTCTCGTTCGAGCTGCCGGGCGGCGGCGATGTGGCAGCGCCCGACGGTACCTTGCAGCGCGCCGAGAACAGCGGCTTCGCGGGCTACCTGGTGGTGGACGCGCCGGTCGGCCTCTACGACGTGGGTGTGTTCCCGTCGCCCGACTCGACCGACGTCACCGAAGGCTATCTGCGCGGCGCGCTGGTGCTGCCGCTCGCCGCCTGGGGCGCCATCGCCGGGCCGATCGAATTGGCCGCCGACGACCCGTGCCTCGACGCCGACGGCGCGCGCGACTGCGACCACGACGGCCGAGCCACGCTGCGCTCGCCGGACGATCCCGTGGCGCTGGCGGATTGGACGGCGTGCGCTGCCGCGTGCGCCGACACCTTCGGCCCCGACGGCGACGGCGCCACCTGCGAGGTCGGCGGCACGGCCATCGACTGCGACGACGACGGCGACGGCCAGCCCGACGTCACCGAGCCGGCGCACTGCCTCGGCCCCGGCCGCGGCACCGACCTCGACGGCGACGGGCGCTGCGAGCCGCGCGAGGACCCGTTCCCCTCGTGCGCGAGCGACGATCCTGCCGTCTGCCCCGCGCCGTTCTCGCCGCCCCCTCCCCGCTACTGAGGCGCCCATGTCGATCCTGTCCGATGCGTCCATCCGCCGGCTCGCGCGCGAGCACAAGATGATCGAGCCGTTCGTCGAGCGGCAAGAGCGCGAGACGTCGCAGGGCGGCGTCATCTCGTATGGGCTGTCGAGCTACGGCTACGACGCGCGCGTGTCGAACGAGTTCTTGATCTTCACCAACGTCGACAGCGCGGTGGTCGACCCGAAGCAGTTCTCCGACAAGGCGTTCGTCAAACGTGAGACCGATGTGTGCATCATCCCGCCCAACAGCTTCGCCTTGGCGCGCACCGTCGAGTACTTCCGCATCCCGCGCGACGTCATGGTGATCTGCCTCGGCAAAAGCACCTACGCGCGCTGCGGCATCATCGTCAACGTGACGCCGCTCGAGCCCGAGTGGGAGGGCCACGTCACGCTCGAGTTCTCCAACACCACGCCGCTGCCGGCGAAGATCTACGCCAACGAGGGCGCCTGTCAGTTCCTGTTCCTCGAGGGCGATCGGCCCTGCGAGGTCAGCTACGCTGACCGGAAGGGCAAGTACCAGCGCCAGACCGGCGTGGTGCCGCCGCGCCTCTGAGCGACGTCACAGGCCGGCGGTTTCGACGTTGGCGGCAGAGCGCACGCGCACGCCCGGCAACTGCAAGGCGAGCGACGAGGCGACGAAGCTGAGCGTCGGGCTCTCATGGACGAGCGCCAGCGCGGTCAGCCCGGGAGCGCCGCGCGCGAGCGCCACGATCACGGGTACGAGCTCGCGGGACAGCTTGGCCTCTCCCGGAAACACCACCACGAGCGCGTCGGCGCCCGCGACCTGTGCGCCGCGAAACGCCGCCACCAGCTCGTCGTCGAGCGGGCGATCGGCGGCGCAGAGGTAGTGGTGGGTGGGCACGTGCTGGTGCGGTTCCTCCCCCGAGGCGCGAGCTCAGACGCTCCAGTCGGCCTTCTCGCCGCACTCGAGCATCTTGCTGCCGTACCAGGGGTTCTGCAGCTTGCCGTGGGTCTGCACCCACTTCTTGTAGGAGGGCGCCATCGGGCACTCGAAGATGAACCTGCCCTTCTGCAGTGACGGGTCGGCCACCAAGAGCGCGATGAGCTGCTTCGACAACTCGGCGAACGCCTTGCGCTGCACGTCGATCGCCGGCGGCGGCGCGGCCTTCATCTGCTCGGCGAGCTTGCCGGCGGTGGCGGCGAGGTCCGTGAGTGGCTGCTTGGTGGCGCTCGTGGCGCTCGTGGCGGCGGCGGCAGCGGCTTGCGCGGCGGCGGCGAGCTTGGCGGCGAGCGCGCCGGTGCCGGCGTCGTCCTTGGCGAAGCGCCGCTGCATCTCGTCATACGTGCCGAGCACATCGCCGATCGGGCCGGCGATCGGCGCGGGTGCTGCCTCGGCGGCGGGCGCCTTGGGCGCCGGCGCCGGCGCTTGCGAGCTTGCCTCCGGGCAGGCGGTGAGCGCGAAAACGAACGCAGCGAAGAGGAACGGGGTGCGCACGAGGGGGCTCCTGACGACGAGGGTGTCGCGCCTCGTGCATACTGACCGTCGTGCCAGCGAACAAGCACCTTCGTCGCGCCGGGCCGCGCACGCTGCCGGCCGTGCTGCTGTGCGCGCTCGCCCTGTCGACGGCGAGCTGTGCCGCGCCGACGCCGCGCGACCACGGCGACGCGCTCGTCGTCACCGCGGCCGAGACCGGCGAAGTGCTGTGGCGTGGGCCCGCCAGCTACGTCTTGCGGCCGCCGGCGCGCGTGGTGCCGCTGCCCGGCCTCGGCGAGCTGCACGTCGCCGACGGCGTGAGCCGCTTGGTGTGGGCCAAGGACGGCCTGGCGCGCCTCGAGGTGCTCGCCGGCGACGACGGCTGCCGCGCGGTCGACGCTCGGCGGCTGTGCTGCGCGCGGGCGCGCTTCGCCGGCGGCGGCGCGGGGCGTCAGCGCGCGGTCATGGTCGATGGCTGCGCTGACGAGAACGACCTGCTCGAGTCCCGCCTGGGCGCGGTGCACGAGGCCACGGTGGGCCCGGTCGCCTGGCGTCGGCGCTGCGCGCCCGTGCCGGCGCCGCCCCGGGGCTGCGAGGTCAGCTACCTGGCGCTGCGCGCCGCTGCGCACGACGGCAACGACGACGCTGCGCGCGGCTTCGAATTTGCCTGGGACGGCGAGCGCTTCGCGGCGTGCTTCCTCGAGCGCGACGCGGGGCGTTACCGGCTGGAGCTGCACGTCGAGGACTCCTGCGGCCAGGCCGGCACCGTGACGCTTACCGGTGACTCCGGCGAGCTGGACTGACGCCGTCTGGACGCTGGCTCGACGCGCGACACGCGCGCCCACACTCTTGACACGCGCGACCGTCAAGATCGATAGCTCGAGGGTGCGTGATCGTCGTCGCGTGCGTGCCCCTTTCCTTTTGCGGCGTCGTCGGAGATTGCTCGACCATGGCCCCATCGGCGCCACCTGCTCGCTCCCGTCCGCGCTCCATGGCCGTACGCTGGGGCCCAGCGGTGCCGTTGTCGCTCACCGAGCTGCGCGCGCTCGGCGTGCGCTTCGACGAGGAGGCCGAGCACATCGCCGAGACGTTCGTGGTGCAGCTCTCGCCCGGCAAGCTCGAGATCGTCGACCAGTTGCTCGGCGTCGCGCCCGCGCTCGCGGTCTGCGCCGATGGCACGCTGATGGTGCTCGACGGTCGCGAGGTGGTGCACGTGAACGGGCGCAAGCACAAGCTGGCCGCGCCGCGCACGCTGGCGCCCTATGCGGGCGGCGCGTTGCTCGCCGCTGAGGATCGACTGTGGGTCTTCCCGCCCGACGGCAGCTCGCCGACGCGCGGGCCACGACGCGCGGTGCGCGTGCTCTCGTGCGCGGGCGAGACCGTGGCGGCGGTCAGCGACCATGGCGACCTGCTGTACGGCCCCGTCGGCGACCTGCGCCCCATCCCGGTCGAGGGCGGCGCGCGCATCACCGCGCTCGCGCTCGACGCCGAGTTGCAGATCGTCGCTGCGGCGGGCACGCAGCTCCTCACCGGCGACGCGCGCGGCGTGCGCGCGGTGGCCAAGGCGCCGTTCGAGATCCACGCGGTGGCGCGCTTTCGCGGCCGCACCTTGTTCTCGTCGCGCGCCTTCGGCTTGTTCCAGCTCGACGAGGACGGCCGAGCGGCGCCACTCAAGCCGTCCTTGCGCGCGCACACGCTGGCGGTCAACGCCGGCGTGCTGCTCGCCGCCAGCGACCTGTACCTCGGCGTCACCGACGACCTGATCGACTGGCTGACGCGCGACCTCGGCGCGCTCACGCGCGCCGCGGAACAGCGCTTCGCCCGCTTCCTCCGGCCCGAGGATACCGCCGGCGTCTGACCGCGTTAGCCTGAGCTGCATGCGATTTGCCTTGCCGCTCCTGGTCGTGCTCGCTGCACGTGGCGCCCTCGCGCAAGGGGCCGCTGACCTCGTCGTCGAGGACGCGGTGCCTGCCGACGGCGAGTTCTTCGAGGTGCCCTTCGAGGTGCCGGCCGGCACGGTCGAGATCCAGATCGCGCATCGCCCATTGGACGACGGCGACATCCTCGACTTCGGCGTGCAGGCACCCGAGGGCTTCCGCGGCTACGGCGGCGGCAACCTGGAGGACGCGATCGTCGGCGTCGCGGCGTCGTCGAGGAGCTACCTGCCCGGGCCGATCACGCCCGGCGCCTGGTCGCTCTACGTCGGCAAGGCGAAGGTGAACAGCAGCGCGCCCGGCTACCACGTCGAGGTCACCTTCCGCACAGAAGCGACGCTGCCGCCGGCCACCGACCGCGCGCCCTACCTCGAGGCGGCGCCGCTTGCGTCGGAGGCGCGTTTCTACGCCGGCGACTTCCACGTCCACTCCGAGGACTCGGGCGACGCGCGCCCGCCGCTCGCCGAGATCGCCGACTTCGCGCGCGGGCGCGGCCTCGACTTCGTCGTCGTCACCGACCACAACACCGTCTCGCAGATCGACCGCCTCGGCGCCGCGCAAGGCGCGCACCCCGAGCTGCTCTTCGTGCCCGGCGTCGAGTTCACCACCTACCAGGGTCATGCCACCGGCTTTGGCGCGACCGGCTGGGTCGATCACCGCATCGGCTGGCAGGGCCGGACTATCGAGGGCGCGCTCGACGACCTCGCCGCGCAAGGTGCCTTGGTCTCCATCAACCACCCGGCGCTCGAGCTGGGCGACGCCTGCATCGGCTGCGCCTGGCGCCACCCCCACCCAGCGGTCGGCGCCATCCACGGTGTCGAGATCGAGACCGGCGGTTGGCGACAGGCCGGCCGGCTGTTCGCGTGGGACGCCATCGCGCTGTGGGAGCAGCTCCTCGACGAGGGCCATCACCTGGCCGCCATCGGCGGCTCCGACGACCACCAGGCCGGCCAGGGCAACGGCTCACCGATCGGCGACCCGACCACGCTTGTGTTCGCCGACGGCCTGTCGGTGACGGCGCTTCGCCAGGGCATCCTCGACTCGCGCACGGTGGTGAAGATGCAGGGCCCGAGCGACCCGATGGTCGTGCTCGACACCACGCCGCCGCGCGTCGGCGACACCGTGACCGCCGCCGAGGTGACGCTGACCGCGACGGTCAGCGGCGGCGTCGGCTCGTGGTTTCGCTTCGTGCGCGGCGGGCTCGGCCTCGACCTGCCCGTCGAGGTCACCGAGGATCCGCACGTCTTCGAGCTGACGCTGACGCCCGTCGACGGCGGCGCCGATCGCGTGCGCGCCGAGGTGCAGGTCGACGATGGCGGCGAGCTGGTGCCGCGCACCATCACGAGCTACCTCTGGCTCGCGCCCGCGCCGCCCGACGGCTGCTCGTGCAGCGTCAGCGGCCGTGTGCCCGTGGGCCAGGGCCTGGTGTTCGCGCTGGCGTGGCTGCTCGCGCGGGCAGCGCCAGCTCGACCCGGCGCTCGTGAACGCCGCCGATGGCGTCGCGGTAGCGCTCCACCACCGCGATCGCGTCACCCCTGATCGCGGCGATGCGGCCCCAGTTGGTGCCGATCAGGTCGCCCACGCGGGCGGTGTGGTGCGCCCCGTCGGGGCTCTCGAGCAGGGCGCGCGGCGCCGCGATCGCGCTCACCACGCCGCGCAGGCGGAGCTCTTCCAGCGTGAAGCGCTGGAGCGGGGCGCTGCCGGGCGCGATCGTCGGCTGCTCGTAGGCCTCGAAAGGATCGCGGCCGGGGTCGGCGGCAGCGGCAAGAGCAGCAAGCGTCAGGGCGGCGACCAGGAGAGCGTGGCGCATTGGACCTCCAAAAGAAACCATAACAGACACATCAAAGACCTATCAATCATGCGTAACACATGGATCGGGCTTCATGGACCCGCGCGCGGGCCCTGGCTCCTCTTCACCGAGGTCCGCGCGCGCGGGCCCTGGCGCGCCGTCGATACGCTCCGCGCGCGCGAGCCCTGGGGGAGTCCTCCCCCCCTGGGGCCTCGTGCCCCAGGGGGGCGGGGCTGCCTCCACCGCGTTCGGACGCGCTCGGCCGGCGGGCACGGAGCATGAAAAGAACGGCTCACCTGACCCGGAGGCCTGATGCGCATCCTCGCCGCTCCCCTCGCCGCCCTCGCCCTGACCGCCTGCTTCGGCGCGCCCGGCGAGCCGCTCACCGGCCAGGACGGCGTGGCGCCGGCCGGGGACGATCGCGAGGAGCTGAGCGCCGCGGAGCAGGTGCGCATGGCCATGATCGAGGAGATCGCGCTGGCGATGGGCGAGGCCGCCGAGGTCTCGTTCACCGCTGCCGACGCGGGCCTGTCCCGCGATCAGGCCGCCGCCGCCCTCGCCGCCACCCAGGCGTCCGAGGTGGCGGCGATGGTGGAGCAGCGCGCCGGCGAAGTAGTGGCGGTGCTCGAAGAGAGCAACAGCAACGGCTGTGGCACCGACACGTCGGCGCCCGCGACCGGCTCGGGTGTGACTGACGACGACATCAACGATGCGGTGGCGGCGGCGATGTGCGCGGCCAACGCGGCTCAGGCAGTGAGTGCTTCGCTCGTCCCCGGCGAGCCGACCACGGAGTGCGTGTGCGGCGTCTGCACTGAAGTGCCGGGACAGATCGACGAAGAGGCGCTGGCCTCGGCCATCGACAATGTTACCGCGGCTGCTGAGGCTTGCGGCGACTCAGAGGACGTGCTCACCGACGGCAACAACACGTCCATCTGATTTGTATATGTTTAGGTGAGTTTGCACCGCCCAGGATTCCCCTGGGCGGTGTTCTTTTTGGGCCACGCTGCTGAAGAGGCAGCTGCGGCGTTGGCTTCGTCGCTCGCTCGCGACACGTACACGGGTACGCTTGCTCGCTCGCTCCTCGCCGCCTTGCAGCTGCCTCTTCAGCAGCGTGGCCTCGAAAGAAGGCTCGAGGCTATGCGCGCGCCGCGCCCGCGAAGCGCCCGCCCTCGAAGATCTGCTCGAGCAACAGGTCGATCTGCTTGACCATGCGCTGCGCCGTGTCGCCGCCGTGGGACGAGAAGGCCGAGCGGAGATCGTTGAGGTTCCGAAGCTGCGTGAACAGCTGGATATCGGACAGCTCGGCGCCCTGCGTGAGCGTCTTGTGCACCAGGTTCAGCTCGGTGACGAGGCGATCGATGTCGGCGGCCACCGCGTGCGGCCGGTCGTCGGGGTGCTCGGCGTAGTACTGCGCGACCACCGGCTCCACCACCGCGTCGAGGATCTCGCGCTGGTCGAGGTTGTTCCAGGTGTGGCGCAGGATGAACAGGTCGCCCTCGTGCACGCGAGTGCGCCCGTCGAGGAAGGCGCTGGCAGCGAACAGCTTGAGCAGGCGCACGATGCGGCGATCCGACAGCGAGATGCCCTCGCCGCGAAGCTGGAAGCACAGGCCCTTGTAGGTGGCCAGGAAGTCCTCGGGCAGCTCCACGCGCTCGAGCAGCGCGCGCCGGCAGCCGTGCAGGTCGGCGGCGGCGAGCAGCCCAGGCGATTTCGGAGCCAGCGGCGGCGGCGCCGGCACGTTCGGGCGCGCGTACTCGTTGGAGATCTCGGGCAGCTTGGGCAACTGCGGCGCGATCGGCCGCTCGTCTTCCTTGGCGGCCAGGCGCTCGAGCGCCAGGCCTTTCGTCATCAGCTCGTGGAAGTGGTAGCTGTCGAGGTTGTCGCTGTGCACGCGCAGCAGGAACCGATCGAAGATGGCGTCGAGGTTGTCGGAGGACGGTACCTCGTTCGACGCCGCGAACAACGAGATCAGCGGCACCTTGACGAGCTGCGCGCCGTTGTTGAAGCGGCGCTCGTTCAACAGCGTGAGCAACGAGTTGAGGATGGCGCTGTTGGCCTTGAAGGCCTCGTCGAGGAAGACGATCTCCGCCTCGGGCAGCATGTTGGTGAGCACGCGTCGGTAGGAGCCGGCGCGGAAGCTCTGGATGTCGACCGGGCCGAACAGCTCGTTCGGCTCCGAGAAGCGCGTCAGCAGGTACTCGAAGTAGCGCGCGTCGATCAGGCGCGCGAACGCTCGGATGAGCGCGGACTTGGCGGTGCCGGGCGGGCCGATCAGCACCATGTGCTCGCCGGCGATGGTCGAGATCATCATCAGCCGGATGATCTCCTCCTTGGCGAGGAAGCGTTGCTCCAGCTCACGGCGGATCGCATCGAAGCGCGGCTTCAACGGGTGCGACATCGCCGCCTGATGTAACTCAGCCCCCGGCGGGAGTCCACGTCACGGAGACGGTCATCGCCTGCGGCACCTTGGGCGACTTGAGCGTGAGCGTGACGCGCTTGCCGCCGGGCAACGCGATGCCGCCGAGCGGTGTGCGACCGCGCCCCATGGAGTCGACCTGCACCAGGGCCCATGGCTCACTCTCGACCACCAGCACGGCCGCGTCGGACGTCGATGCCTTGACGCTCAGGCGCAGCTCGAAGGGACCTCCCGAGATGGCGAGCACCGAGCTCTCACCCTGCACGACCTTGCGGCGGCCCTTGACCGCGAAGCCCTCGGCGCTGATCGCCACCGAGCCGAGCAACGGGGCGGACGCCGTGGCGCGCTCCTCGTTCTTCTTTCGTCGCGGCGAGCGCTCGTGCACTGGCGTCCTTTGCGGCTCGGGATCACCGACGCCTGGCGTCGCCGCCCCGGGCACCGCGGCGGCCGGCAGGTCGCTCGCGGGCGTCGGTGCGCGATCGGGCGCTTTGGCCGGGTCCGGCGTCGGCGGCGGATCGACCGCGGCCGGATCGACCGGCGACGGTGGCGCGGGTGGCGCAGGCTCGACGATGGCAACTGCGGCGGGTGCGCCGCCGCCAAAGACGCCGGCGGCGTACAGACCGCCCGCGACCACGGCACCGACCACCAGCACGGCGCCGGCCGCGATCAGCAGCGTGCGGCCACCGCCCGCCGGCGCCTCTTCGAGCGCGGTCAGCTCGTGCGCGCGCAGGGCCGTCGGCGCAGGCGGCGGCACCGATGCTTCGTCGGAGACCGAGCTGAACGGCACCTCAGTGTTGGCGGCCTCGGCGAACGGGTCGAAGGCGGCGCGCGGTGCCGACGATGACAGGCTCGACAGCGCCATGCCGAGCGGCGTGGCAGCGGTGCTCTCTTGCGAGCCGATGCTGTCGTCGTCCAGTGGCAGCGCCGTGTCCTCGCCCGAGACCGCGTCGACGTCGAACGACGGGTCGTCGAGCAGCGGCGAGTCCGAGACCTTGGTGTCGAGGTCGGCGATGTTGGCGGGCGCCCGGACGCCCGAGACCGCGCGCGGCGCCGCGCGCGATCGTGCCGAGCCGGCGTCGTCGCGCCGCACCATGGCGCCGCCCGAGCCGGTGGCTTCGAGGATGTGCAGGTGCTCGGCGATCTCCTCCGAGAACAGACGCCGCAGCCACGACGACAAGGGCTCGGGCGGCGCCGGCACCGCGCCGGAGGCGAGCAGCTCGTCGAGCTCGTCGGACAGGAAGATGGCGTCGGCGTAGCGGTCGTTCACGTCCTTGGCGAGGCAGCGGTCGACGATGGGCTGCAGCAGTCCCGCCTCGGGGCGCCGGCGCGCGATGCGCACCGGCGCCTCCTTCTGGATGGCCTCGAGCGACAGCACCACGTTCGGTCGTCGGAACGGGTTCTCGTTGGTGAGCAGCTCTTGCAGGCAGATGCCGAGCGTGAAGATGTCGGAGCGGTTGTCGAGCTTGTGCGCGGCGCTCTGCTCGGGCGACATGTAGTTGAACTTGCCCTTGATGGTGCCGGTCTCGGTGTTGCCCTCCTGCAGCTCGCTCTTGGCGATGCCGAAGTCGATGATCTTGACCTCGGCGTCGTAGCTGACGAGCACGTTGTGCGGGTTGATGTCGCGGTGAACGATGCGCAGCGGCGAGCCGCTGACGTCGACCAGGTTGTGCGCGTAGGACAGGCCGCGCGCCGCCTGCGACACCATCGAGCACACGTGGGCCAGCGGCACCCAGGTGCGCAGGCGCCGCATGCGGTCGACGATCATGCGCCACGACGGACCGAGCACGTGCTCCATGGCGAGGTAGACGTGCCCGTCCTCCTCGCCCATGTCGTAGATCTGGACGACGTGCGGGTTGTTGAGCAGCGCCTGCAGCCGCGCCTCGTCGAGGAACATGCGCCGGTGTTTGTCGTCCCGCCGCATGTGGCCGAGGATGCGCTTGACGACGACGAGCTTGGCCACGCCCGCGAGCGACCCGGCGCCGCCCTGGCGCGCCAGGAACACCTCGCCCATGCCGCCGTAGGCGAGGCGGCGCAGCAAGGTGTAGCGGCCGAACCCGCGCTCCTTCTCGGGTAGCGGCTCCGACGACGGCCGCAGCGCGGAGGGCGCGGCCGCCGAATCCTCGGGCTCGTCGACCGCTTCGGTGGCGGCGTCGACGAAAAGCCCGTCCACGGCGGCCGTCGGGTCGCCGTAGTCGTCGGACGCCAAGAGCTCCGGGGGATCCTTCCCAGAGCGTGATCGCACCATCGCTCGCCATCCTACCAACGGGGGAATGGCCCCTGACAGGAACCGACCACCGTGAGACGCGCGGGCACGAGGTGGGAGCGTGGATCACGTGTGCGAATGCGCTAGCGTCGCGCGGTGGACTTCAGCGGTGGCACTCGGCGCAGCCGGCGCCTGCAGGTGGAGCTCAACGTCACGAGCTTCGTCGACATCATCTTCAACCTGCTGGTGTTCTTCATCCTCTCCACCAGCTTCACCACCGGCGCCACCAGCGCCGGCCTGGTGGTCGACTTGCCGGCGGCGGCCAGCGCCGACCAACAGGTCCGCGAGCGGGACGTGGTGGTGGCCATGACCACCGACGGCTTGATCGTGGTGCGCGGCGCCGCGGTCGCCGCCGATGCGCTACCGGCGCTGCTCGAGGAGTGGCGCAAGGACAACCCGACCGGCTGGGTAATCGTGCAAGCGGACGCCGCGGTGCCGCACGGCCGCGTCGTCGAGGTGATGGACCGGGTGAAGTCGGTGGGCATCGCGCGCGTGCTGATCGCCGCACAAGCACAATAGCGGGCGGCGCGTCGGCCCCGCGGTAGCCGTAGCCCGCGGGTGCGCGGGCTGCTATTGGCGGCGCCTCCGGAGGACCCATGCGCGCCGCTTGCGCCGTCACGCTCACCGCCGCCCTCGCCGCACTCCCCGCCCTCGCCCAAGGCACCGAAGGGACGAAGAGCGAGCCACCTGCGGAAGCGCCCAAGGCGGAGGAGCCCAAGGCGGAGACGCCCAAGCCGGAGGTGCCCAAGGCGGAACCGCCAAAGGCCGCGCCTGCTGTCGCGAAGCCCGAGGCGCCCGTGGTGACCGCCCCGCCGCCGCCGCCGGCCCCGCCGATGGCCGCGTCGGCGCCGCTCGATCCGTGCAAGGGCCGCCTTGTCTGCTACGCAAACGATCTGGTGGCGCTGTGGCCCAAGCTGCGGGTGCGCACCGGCTTTCAGTTCGTCGAGGCCGACCCGGAGATCCTCTACATCGGTCAGAACGACGGCTTCTTCATCGACCAGGCGCGCCTTGGCGCCGAGGGCAGCATGGTCGGCGGCATCGGCTTCAAGCTGACCCTCGAGGCCGCGAGCCTTCTGCCCGGCGCCGCGCCGAACGCCGCGCTGACACCGCTCGTCGGCGCGCTGCGCGACGCCTGGGTGTCGTGGACGCCATCGCCGTGGCTGTCGTTGCAGGCGGGTCAGCAGTACATGCCCACCGACTGGGAGGGCGGCGACGTCGAGGCTGCACTGCCGTTCTCGAGCAAGAGCGTGCTGTCGACGGGCGTGCGCGCCGGCCACGGCATCGCGGTGGCAGGGCTTTCGCCGTCGCGGCAGGTCGGCGTGGTCGTCGGCAGCGCGCCGGGCGCCGCCGTCGCCGATGTCGGCCTCGAGTACCGGTTCGGCCTCGCCAACGGCAACGGCCTGAACCAGAGCGGCAACGACAACAAGTGGCCCGCCGCCTTCCTGCGCGTCGGCGCCGGCTTCGCCGGTGACCTGGTCAAGGTCGGCCTGGGCGGGCGCTACAACCCGCGCACCACCGGTACGCTGCCCAACCTCTACACCGAGGCCGACGCCGTCGGCTTCGGCGACGTCGCGCTCGCGGCCGCGGGCGCGGAGCTGGTGCTGACGGGCGTCTACCGGCAGACAGAGCTCGCCACGCTCGGGCCCGACCCGAATCCGGAGAGCACGGCGGGGCAGGAGAGCTCCGCCGGCGTGATGGGCACGGTGGCCTACGACGTCGCGTTGCCCGAAGTGCCGTTGCTCGGCGCCGGCTGGCACCTCAAGCCGGCGCTGCGCTCGGCCTTCTACGATCCGTCGTCGTCGTTTCAAACCGATCAGCTGCTCGAGACTACGCTCGGCGTGCGCTTGAGCGGCCCCGCCGATCTGCCCGCGGCGCTGTTCCTGGACGGGACGCTGCTGACCGAGCTGGGCGACGTTGGCGCCGGCGTGGTGGCGCGCGACCTGTCGGACAACCGCGTCACGCTGCTGTTCCAATGGGAGCTGTGATGGCCACGGAGGGGTCGACAGCCGACGGGCACGCCTTGCCCCCGCTCGACGCGCGCGAGTTCGAGCGCGCGCTCGCCGACCTCAAGGGCAGCTTCCAGCGCGGCGCCGACAACCCGAACGGCTTCCAGCTCCGCGACTGCAAGTCCTGCTCGAGCTGCATGTTCTGCTCGAGCTGCCAGGACTGCTACCACTGCACGCACTGCGAGCGGTGCCAGCAGTGCTCCAACTGCACGCACTGCAAGGACTGCGTCGGCTGTCACCTGTGCGCTTACTGCGTCAAGAGCGCGCGCTGCGTCGGCAGCAAGTACCTCGAGCACTGCGAGTCGTGCGCCGATTGCACGTACTGTTTCGCCTGCGTGGGCCTTTCCAAACGCGACTTCCACATCCTCAACCGGCCCTACGACAAGAAGACCTACTTCGAGCTGCTCGCAAAGCTGAAGAAGCTGGTGCGCTGATCAGCAGCCGTCGTCGTTGCCGCTCGAGGTCGCGGTCAGGCCGGTGCGGCCTTCGAAGTCGTCGATGTCCGCGACCTCGCAGAGCTGCGCATTGTCGGCGATGGTGATGGCACCGCCGACGGAAGTGAGCTGCGAGAAGCCGAGCGTGCGCACGCTGCCGTTGCCGGTGAGCTCGAGGTCGCCGCTGATCGTCGTGAGACCGTCGAAGGGCAGCGCGGTCATCATGTTGTCGTCGCACTCGAGCACGCGCAGGCCGCCGCCGATCGACTCCAGGCTGTTCAGGTTGCCGAGGTCGAAGGCGGTGAGCGCATCCGCGTCGTTGAACGTGAGGTCGCCGGTGATGTCGACGATCTTGCGCAGTGAATCGAGCTGGTTGACCTGCCCACCAATGGTGACGCTGCCCACCAGATGGACGCACTGCGCCGCGGCGTAGCCGGAGACCGAGTCGAGCGCGTTGACGTCGCCGTTGCTGTTGGCGTCGACGGTATAGCTGACCGTGGCGCACGGGTCGCCCTCGCCCTCGCCCTCGCCTTCACCTTCGCCTTCACCCTCTCCTTCACCCTCTCCTTCACCCTCGCCTTCGCCTTCGCCTTCGCCTTCACCTTCACCCTCACCTTCACCCTCGCCTTCTCCCTCGCCCTCGGACCCCGGTGCGCAGGCGCCTTCGACGCAGCGCAACCCGTCGGGGCAGTTCTGATCGCCGGCGCATGCGGCGTACCCGGATAGCAGGGCGCAGGCGCCAGCACCGGCACCAACGACGACGAGCACGAGTGCGATCAACCAGGTGCGCACGGGTCTCCTCAGCAGCCGCCGTCGTTGCCGCTCTGGCTCGTGGATCCGCCGACGGTCAGGCTCGGCCGATCGAACAGCGCCTGAATGACGGCGGTGACGCAAAGCTGCGGGTTGTTGGTGAAGGTGAGGTTGCCGGAGACGCTCTCGAGCAGGTCGAACGCCGCGCCGAGCAGGCTGCCGTTGTTGCTGACCAGCAGGCTACCGCTGACGTCGAGGAGCGCCGGGAGGTCGATGGCCACCAGGTCGCCGTCGTTGGTCACCTCGAGATCGCCGCCTACGTGAGCGAGGCGGGTGAGCTGGTTCAGGCTCACCACGCTGGTATTGGCGATGGTCAGGCCGCCGTTGACCGAGCGCAGCGGCGCCAGCGCCGCCAGCGAGCTCACCGACTGGCCGGACACCGTCACGCTGCCGGCCAAGTCGACGCACGTCGCCGCACCGAACAGCGCGGCGGCGTCGGTGTCGAGCCCGTTCTGGTTGCTGACGTTGATGGTGCCGGCGCGCGGCACGCAGGTCTCACCCTCGCCTTCACCCTCACCCTCGCCTTCGCCCTCGCCTTCACCCTCACCCTCACCCTCGCCTTCACCCTCACCCTCGCCCTCACCCTCGCCTTCACCCTCGCCCTCACCCTCGCCCTCGCCTTCACCCTCGCCTTCACCCTCACCCTCGCCCTCGCCTTCGCCCTCGCCTTCGCCCTCGCCTTCGCCCTCGCCTTCGCCCTCACCCTCGCCCGGCGTCCCCGCCTCGCATCGGCTCTCCACGCACACCATGCCGGTGGGGCAGTTCTGGTCGCCGTCGCAGGCGTACCCGCCGGCGATCAACGCGCACGCGGCGGCGCCCGCCAGCGCGGCAAGGGCAAGGAGACACAACAGCAGGGGTCGCCTGAGGCCGATCCGCATGGCTGGCAGTGTACCAGGGCCGCCTTTGGCGATCCCGATTCTCGCCCCCTGCCGCGGGGTGGCTCCGCCCCGCCCAGGAAGTGCGCGCAGACCCCGGAGTGGGCCTAAGATGCCCCGGGCATGTGGAAGGTCGGTGATCGGCTCGGTCGCTTCCGCCTCGATCGCGAGATCGGGCAGGGCAGTCACGGCGTGGTGTTCGTCGCCACCGACACCGCGCTCGACACGCTGGTCGCCGTCAAGATCCTGCACCCCTGGCTGACGCAGGACACGGCGGTGCGCGACCGCTTCAAGCGCGAGCTGCTGTTGGCGCGCCGTATCGCGCACCCGGGCGTGTGCCGCCTGTTCGACCTGCATGAAGAGGGCGAGGCCTTCTTTATCACCATGGAGTTCGTCGAGGGCCAGACGTTGCTCTCGATCCTGAAGAACGAGGGCCGCTTGCAGCCGTTGCGCGCGGTGCGCATCCTGCGCGGCGTCTGTCAGGCGCTGTCGGCAGCGCACCAGGCGGGCGTCATCCACCGCGACCTCAAGCCCGCCAACATCATCGTGCGCGCCGGTGAGGCGCCCATGATCCTCGACTTCGGCACCGCCACCGCCGGCGACGTCTCGCGCGTCACCCGGCCGGGCACGGCGGTTGGCTCGATGCGCTTCATTGCGCCCGAGGTGTTCACCGGCGTCTCGCCGTCCATCAGCACCGATGTCTACTCGCTCGGCGTCGTCTCGTATGTCGTGCTCGCCGGCAAGTTGCCCTACAACGCGGCGGCCGGCGCCATCGAGATGCTCGAGCTGATCAGGACACAGCCGCCGGCGCGGCTCGACGTCGTGCAGCCCGACATACCCAAGGGTCTGGCCGACGTGGTGGCCAAGGCGATGGAGAAGGCACCGGACGCGCGCTACAAGAGCGCCAAGGATCTCGACGACGCGCTCGCCGGCGTCGAGGCCGAGATGACGGGTGCCCCGCCGCCGGCCAGTGCGGCGCTGCCGCAGCCGCCCGTCACTACCGCCGACGCGCCGGCGAAGACGCTGCCGGCCACGCCTGCCGCCAAGGCGGACGTCACGCAGGTGACCTCACCTGCAGCCGTCGCAAGCCTGTCGGCGGGAAAAGGCGATCTCGAGGCGGCGTTCGCCTCCGCGTTCGGCGGCGCGCCGGCGGCGAACGCCGAGCCGACCAAGGTCGCACCGGTGCAGGCGCTCGCGCAGGCCGAGGACGAGGAGGACGCTGGGCTCGCCGGCAAGACCGCGGTCGACGTGCAGGCGCCGGACGTCACGCTCGGCAGCCTGGCGCCGGCCGGCGCCACCGAGCTGCCGCTCGTCACCGGCGTGGTCGAGGTCAGCTCGGCCGAGCAGCGCGAGATCGCGGGCGAGCACGGCACGTCCGGCGACGACGCACTTACCTCGGAGGCGCCACGGCCGGTCTCGATCCCGTCGGGCGAGCCGAAGACGTCGGGCGAGGGCACCTTCGCCGTGCGCACCGACCCGGAGACCGGTGGCCGCACCGAGGAGGCGCCCGAGCCGTCGAGCGTTCCCCCGCCGCTGCCGGCGGCCGCGCCCACGGTCGTCGTCACCAACCCTATCGAGCCGACGGTGCGGGTGGCGCGGCCCGATCTCGACTTCGCCGAGGCGCGAGCCGTGGCCAAGGGCCCGCCCAAGGGCATCTTGATCGCCGCGGGCGTCGGCGCGGTGGCGGTGATCGGCTTCATCGCGCTCATCGCCGGCGGCGACGACGAGGACACCGTGGCCGACGCTGACGCCGGCACCGACGTCCTGGTGGTGACGCAGCACGAGGACGCGGGCGAGCTCGCCGCGGTCGACGCGGGCGCCGTCGAGGCGGCGACCGACGCCGGTACCGAGGACGGGGTCGATGCCGGCGAGGAGGTGCTCGACTTCGGCGACATCGACGCGGGTCCCGACCTGGTGCCGCCCGACGTGCCCGGCGTGACGCCTAAGCGGCCCAAGGCCGACCCCGTGGTGGACGGCAAGATCAGGGCGGTGCGCGCCGCCATGACCAAGAAGGGCCTGATCACCGGCGACCTCCCCAAGGCGGAGGCCGACCTGGTTCGCGCGCACTTCATCGCCATGCGCGACAAGCGCGCCGAGGCGGACAGGCTGGTCGCCGACGCCAAGGCGGCGGTGGACGGGCAGAAGATCGATCGGGCGCTGGTGCTCAGCAAGCTCGCGCGCTTCAACTCGAAGTACGACAAGAAGAAGCGCGCCGACGTCGCCGACAAGGTCGAGCCGCTGGCACGCGAGGCGGGTCAGGCGTTTGCGGCGGGCAACTACGAGGACGCCAACAAGAAGCTGAACCGCGCTTTCGCGTTGCTCGGCAAGACCAAGTAATCTGTGCCCATGTTGGCATCCACCCTGCTCGCCCTGGTCGCTGCGCAATCGTCGCCCACCGTGGGGTTGGCCGTGCAGCCCGCGGTCGGCTTGAGCCCCGACGAGGCCGGCGCGCTCGTGTCGCGTGTGCAAGACGAGCTGCTGAAGCTCGGCCTCTCCGTGGTGGAGGCGGCGGCGGTCGACCCGGCGTGCACGCCCGACCCCGGCTGCGTCGAGGGAGCGCGCACCGCGGCGAGCGCGCCGCACGACGCGCTCTTGGTGGTCGAGCTGGTGCGCATCGGGCCGGTGGTGCAGGTGACCGCCACGGGGGCGTCCGGCGAACGGCGAGCGACCGGCGGCGCCAGCCTCGATGAGGCGCAGCTCGCGGGCGGGCCGGTGCTGCCGCCCGAGATCGCCGCCTGGGCCAAGGGCCTGGCGCCCGCGCCGCCGCTGGTGCCCTCGGGTCCGCCCACCACCGCGCCGACGACGTTCGAGCTGACGCCGATGAAGAGCGGCGCCTTGTTCGCCGGCGGCGTCGGCATCATTGCGCTCGGTGCCGGCGTCATCCTGGTGGCGACCTCCGAGCCGGTGCTCGAGGATCCGACCTCTCTTGGCGACGCCAAGGAACAGGCGCGCGCGCTCGGCCTGGTCGGGCTCGGCACCGGCGTGCTCGGCGTGGCCGGCGTGGGCTCGGCCGTCGGGCTGTGGATGCTCGAGTAGCGCCCGATCAGCGCTCGTCGTCGCCCGTGCGCGCCGGCGCGGGACGCTGCTGCGCCGTCCACACCGAGGTCAGAAAGCGCCCCTCGGGCGCGCCGACCTTCGCCACTTCGTCTTGCACCGCGCGCAGCACCTGCTCCGCGTAGCTCTTGGTGCGCGCCTCTACGTCGTCGGCGGTGGGGGCGCCCGGCAGCGGCGCGGCGGCACGGCAGCGACGCGCCACGCGCAGGACGGTATCGGCGCAGGCCTCGGTGTCGCCGAGCCTGCGCTGCGCTGCGCGCAGCGCCTCGTCGTCGAGTGGAGCGGGCGCAACGTCGCCGGGCGCGAGCAAGGAGGCGAGCAGCAGCGCACCGAGCACTTGTCCGTGGCTCGGCTGCTCGGCGGGGTCGGCGAGGCCGCGCGCGGCCAGGAAGTCGTCGGTGACGCCGAGCCCGCGCGGGCCGAGCAGCGCGCCGCGAAAGCCGATCTCGGAGACGGCGCGCGACAGCGCGGCCAGCTCGACCAGCGAGCCGGGCGCGCGGTAGTCGACACGCCGCTCATCGAGCAGCCCTGAGAACAGCTTGGGGCGCGCGCGCAACAGCCCCGCGGCGGTCTCGCGCAGCGGCGTGTCGAGGCGCAACAGGCCGGCGTCGTCGAGGCCGGAGTCGCGCGCGTGCACGCGCGCTTGCAGCTCGCGTTGCAGCTTGAGCGCGAGCGCGTTGCCGACCGCGAACAGCGCCGCGACGGCTTTGGTGCCGAGCAGCTCGCCGAGCTTGTTCGCGTCGCCGGCGGCTCGGTACGACAGCCCGACGCCGACGGTCTCGATCACGCCCTGCACGGTGCCACGCAAGGCGCCGGGATCGCCGAGGTCGCCGCCCTCCGCGCAGTGGACGCGGTTGGCGGTCATCATCACCTCGTGCAGCACGCGCGCGCGCACCGCCTCCGGCAGCGCCGACGCCGCCTGCGCGAAGGCCTTGGTGCCGCTCGCCAACGCGTCCCAGGGGAACACCACCGACGTCGACAGATCGGTGGCGAGCCCCTCCTCGTCCGGGGGCGGCGGCGGCGCGCCCGCGCCTTCCAGCGGGCCGTCGGGGTCGCGCCAGGAGAACAGCTCGGCCGCCTCGTGCTTGGGCAGAAAGCCGAGATCGGCGAGCCGGCCGTTGCGCCAGCGAAAGGCATCCTCCTCGAGCTGGCTCGGCAGCTCCCAGCGCACCGCTTCGCACAAGCGCAAGACGAACAGCAGGTCGCGGCCCATCAGGCGCTCGAGGGCTTCCTTGATGACGAGCTGGGTGCGCTCGTCGTCGGTGATGCCGCCATAGACGATCAGGTAGCGCTGATCGGGCGTGACCGTGTGCAGGCCGACGTCGCCCTCGGGCTGCTCCTCTTGGCTCAGGTCGTAGACCTGGCAGCTCGTCTTGATGAGCAAGGTGAGCAGCTCGAGGTCGAGGCCGCGGAGCTGCCCGACCGCGCGATCGGGGTTGGCGGTGAACATCGCCTGCAGCCAGCGCGACATCGCCGCCGGATCGACGCGGTCGCCGCGCCAGCCGTCGAGGTCGAGGAAGGCCTGCACCTGCTTGGCCGAACACAGCTCGAGCAGCTCGTGCGCGTCGTCGAGGCCGACCTCTTGCAGCGTCGAAAACAGGTCCTGCACCGGCAGCGCGCGCACCACCTTCATGGCGTCCTTGCGCTCGAGCATGCGGTCGACACGCTTCTTGGCCGGTAGCTGCGCGAGCTCGCGCCGCAGCTCGCGGTGCGCTGCGAGCCGCGTCTCGCGGGCGAGGTCGGTCACGCGCGACCTCGACGTCGCCGCGCGAGCGGGAGCGCGAGCAGCAGGAGCGCGCCGCCGGCGGCCGTCGAGTCGCTCGAGCGCGCATGCCCGCAGGTGCAGCTCTCGCCGGTCATCTCGACGGCGGCGGTGCCGACCTCGGTGCCGTCGACCGTGACGGTGACGGTGGCGGTGCCGACCTTGCGCGTCGCCTGCAGCTCGATCGAGTAGAAGCCGAGCGTCGGGTCGCGCTCGACCTCGTCGAGCAGCCGGCCGAGGTCGGTGGTCATCTGCACGTCGTGCGGCTCGCTGGTCTCGTCGAGTTGGTTGTTGAACTCATCGACCAGGCGCACGCGGATGAGCGCGATTGACACGTTGTCCGCCGGGATGACGTCGGGCTCGACCTCGAGAATGGTGCGCTCGAGGTCGAGGTCGCCGGGGCGCACCACCAGTCGCGCCGACGAGCGGCCGACGCCGAAGCGGTCGTCGCCCGAGAACTCGGCGTGGATGCCGCTGTCGTAGCTGCCGGCGAGCACGAACTGCGGGTCGAGCAGGAAGGGGACCGACGCGACGCCGGCGGCGTTGGTCTCGGCCGAGCCGATCGACTCGTTCAAGCTCGGGCGCCCGTCGTTGTCGGCGTCGTAGAAGAACTGCACCGGTACGCCGACCAACAGCGTCGGCTGCGGCCCGTCGACGTCAGTGCCGCCGGGCGCGGCGTCGCCGGTGGCGTCCGACACCTCGGCCGACACCACCAGCTCGGTGCCGAGCTTGCCCTCGAAGCCCAGGCCGAGCGCCACCGACGGGATCTCGGGGTAGAGCGCGACGGTGCGGGTGGCCGACGACGGGCACAGGTCGCCGTTCGGGTCTTCCACGGCTGCGGGCGCGCAGGCGGCGGCAGGGCTCGCTTCGCAGGGCGCGCCCGGCGCCACGCCGTGGCCGAGGAAGCAGGCGCGCACCACCCACGGCGCGCCGTCGTCGGCGGCGAGGAAGGCGCTGTCGGTGCCGTAGCGGCCGTCGACGAAGGTGAGGCGCGTCGACGCGGTGCCCACTGCGTCGATCACGGGATCGTTGACGAAGAAGAAGGTGCCCGGCGTGTCCTCGGGGCCGATGGAGACCTGCACACGGCAGCCCTGGGTGCAGGCGGTACCCGGCACGGCGGCGCCGTCGGTGGCGAGCGAGAGGTGGAGCACCACCTCGATGGCCTGCGAGTAGCGCGGCTGCGCGAGCGCGGGCGCGTCCACCGTGAGCGCGGTGAATTGCGCGGCGCGCGCGGCCGAGGTGGCGAACATCGCCACCAGCAGGCCGGTCAAGATCGTCGCTGAGCGTCGCATGCAGCTCCTTCCCCTAGGTTGAGCCACGCCCGACGACGCCCTGCAACCCCTCCAGGCGTCGTCGGCGGCACAAGGCCTTTCTTTTTTGCGCGCGCGCTGCTTATCCCTGCATCACCGTCGGCGCGCGTCCGACGAGCGAGGTTCGATCATGGCCGGTTCCGACGTGAAGGCTGGGGCGACGGATTGGGACGCTCTACGCGGCGCGCAGCGCGAGCGGCTCCAGCGCATCACCGAGGCGGCGTTCGCCGGCGGCGGCAAAGAGCGCATCGAGAAGCAGCACAAGGTCGGCAAGCTGACCGCCCGCGAGCGCATCGAGCTGCTGCTCGACCCGGGCTCCTTCGTCGAGATGGATCGGCTGCGCACGCACCGCTGCCTCGACTTCAACATGGAAAAGAGCCACCCGCCGGGCGACGGCATGGTGACCGGCTACGGCCAGGTCGACGGCAAGCACGTCTTCGTGTTCGCGCAGGATTTCACCGTGTTCGGCGGCTCGATGAGCGAGGTGGCGGCCGAGAAGATCTGTAAGCTGTACACCACGGCCATGAAGGTAGGCGCGCCGGTCATCGGCCTGAACGACTCGGGCGGCGCGCGCATCCAAGAGGGCGTGGCGTCGCTGGCCGGCTATGCCGACATCTTCTGCGCCAACACGCTCGCCTCCGGGGTCATCCCGCAGCTCTCGGTCATCCTCGGGCCGTGCGCGGGCGGCGCCGTCTACTCGCCGGCGCTCACCGACTTCGTGGTGATGGTCAAGGACACGAGCTACATGTTCCTGACCGGCCCCGACGTCATCAAGCAGGTGACGCACGAGGAGGTGACCATGGAGCAGCTCGGCGGCGCCATGACCCACTCGCAGAAGTCGGGCGTGGCCCACTTCGCCGTCGACGACGACACGCGTGCCATCATGGTGACGCGCGAGCTGCTCGGCTTCATCCCGTCGAACAACTCGGAGGAGCCGCCGCAGGGCAAGATCGGCGACGACCCCGAGCGCAAGGACGAGGCGCTCAAGACCCTCATCCCAGCCAACCCGAACCGCCCCTACGACGTGCGCGACGTCATCAAGGCGGTGGTCGACGACCGCCACTTCTTCGAGGTGCAACCGCACTTCGCCGGCAACATGGTGATCGGCTTCGCCCGCTTGATGGGCCAGTCGATCGGCGTGGTGGCGAACCAGCCGCAGGTGATGGCCGGCGCCATCGACATCGACGCCTCCGACAAGGCGGCGCGCTTCGTGCGCTTCTGCGATTGCTTCAACATCCCGCTGCTGACGCTGGTCGACGTGCCCGGCTTCTTGCCCGGCACGCAGCAGGAGTACGGCGGCGTCATTCGGCACGGCGCCAAGTTGCTGTTCGCCTACGCCGAGGCGACGGTGCCGAAGATGACCGTCATCCTGCGCAAGGCCTACGGCGGCGCCTACTGCGTGATGGCGCCCAAGCACCTGCGCGCCGACGTCAACCTGGCCCTGCCCACGGCCGAGATTGCGGTGATGGGCGCGGCCGGCGCCGTGGCGATCATCCAGCGCGATGAGATCGGCAAGGCGAGTGACAAGGACGCCAAGATGAAGGAGCTGGTCGCCGACTACGCCGACAAGTTCCAGAACCCGTACAAGGCGGCCGAGGCCGGCTACATCGACGAGGTCATCCTGCCCGAGGACATGCGGCCTCGGCTCTGTCAGGCGTTGATGCTGTTGCGCAACAAGCGGGACGAGATCCCGCCGAAGAAGCACGGCAACATCCCGCTGTAGCGGCGCGGCCGTCAGGGACTTTCGCCGTCGGCGCGCTCGATGCGCAGGTGCGGGTCCTTCTTGTCGGGCTCGCGCGCGCTCCGCTCGAAGGCGTCGGCCTTCTTCGGGCTGACCTCGAACAAGGTCTCGGTGCGCGAGATCTTGAAGCGGCCGAGGTCGCGCTTCTGGATGTGGCCGCGCCGGCACAGCATGGGAAGCAACCACTTCGGGTCGGCGTTCTTGGCGCGGCCGACGTTGACGCGGAACCAGACACCCTCTGGGCCCTCGCCGACGTCGTGGCCCCGTGGGCGCTCATTGCGGCGTCGATCCTCGCGGTGGTCGCGCGCGCCGTGGCGGTCGAAGGCCGCGGCCTTGTAGCTCGTCGTCAGCGGCAGCTCCTCCGCCGCCGGTAGCGAGCGGCGCGCGCTACGCACCAGCGCCGCGGCGAGCTGCTGCGCGGGGTACTGCTCGAGCAGCGCCTTGGCGACGTCGAGATCCTCGGGCTCGCCCTCACCCACCAGCGCGCCGACGTCGAGCAGCAGGCGCTCGTTGTCTTTGGCGCGCACGTCGTCGACGGTGGGCACCGGGCTCCAGCCGCCCTCGATGTGCGCCGCGCGCAACAGGCGCTCGGCGCCGCCGCGCGCATGCATGGGCGCCAGGATGACGGCGGTGCCCTTCTTGCCGGCGCGACCGGTACGGCCGCTGCGGTGCTGCAACACCTCGGCGTTGTGCGGCAGGTCGGCGTGCACCACCAGCGCGGCGGCGGGCAGGTCGATGCCGCGCGCGGCCACGTCGGTGCACACGAGCACGCGCGCGCGGCCCTCGCGCACCTCGTGCAGCGCGCGGTTGCGCTCCGCCTGCGACAGCTCGCCGGAGAGCGCCACAGCGCGAAAGCCGCGCTCGACCAGGCTGCCGTGCAGGTGCGCCACCCCTTCGCGCGTGGCGCAGAAGACCAGCGCGGTGCCGACGTCGTGCGCGCGCAGCACGTTGACTACGGCATGCTCTCGCTCGCGTGGCGCCACCAGGTGGCCCAGGTACTGAATGTCGGCGTGGGCCGTCTGCGCGCCTACCGCGAGGCGCGTCGCGTCCTTGGTGTATTTCTTGGCGAGCGCCACGATCTCGCGCGGCAGGGTCGCGCTGAACAACAGCGTGCGCCGCTCCTCGGGGGCGGCCTGCAGGATGCGCTCGATCTCGTCCCTGAAGCCGAGGTCGAGCATCTCGTCGGCCTCGTCGAGGACCACGGCCCGCAGGTCAGCCAGCACCAGCGAGCCGCGGTCGAGGTGATCGATGACGCGGCCAGGCGTGCCCACCACCACGGCTGCACCTGCGTCGAGCGCGCGCTGCTCGCGCCGGATGTCCATGCCGCCCACGCACGTCGTCACCTTGACGCCGATCTTGCGGTACACCCACTGCAGCTCGCGCGCGACCTGCTGGGCGAGCTCGCGCGTGGGCGACATCACCAAGACGCGCGGCGTCCGGTGCCGATCGAGCAGCGGCGCCACCGCGAGGCCGAACGCCAGCGTCTTGCCCGAGCCGGTCTGCGACGACACCAGCAGGTCGCGCGCGTACGCACGGCCTGCGTCGACGTCGATGGAGGCCTGCAGCACCGCCACCTGCACCGGCGTCGCCTCGGTGTAGCCCTTGGCAGCCAGCTCCTCGAGCAGCGGCGGGGCGATGGGGAGCTCGTCGAAGCGCACAGCCGACCTCTATCGGGTCGCGCTGGGAAACAGAAGGAGAGAAACGCTACTCGGCGCTCGCCGACAGCCACGGGTTGACTGCGAGCACGAAGGCCTGGCCGTCCGACAGCGACGTCGAGGGCTGCGGCGCCGCGCTCATCAGGTTGGCGTTGAAGCTCGGGTCGTCCGGTGTATCCGAGATGACGTCGTAGATCGGCAGATCGGCGCCGGAGACCAGCTCCATGGTGTGAAAGAGCCCCAACAGATGCCCGAGCTCGTGCGCCACGGTGAAGGCGGCGGTCTGCGCGTCGTCGCCGACGATGTCGAGCGCCACCGCGACGCCGCCGTGGGCGCCGCCCTCGTGCAGCACGTCGCCGGGGATGGCCGCGGCGAGGCCCGCGTAGCCGTCGAGCGTGGTGGCGCCGCGCACCAGGCAGCGCATGCGATCGACGAAGACGACGTCGACCGCGCCGCGCGTGGGCTCGAGCGCGCGCAGCAGCGTGGCGAGGTCGCCGTCCTCGCACAGGTCGGGCGCGAGCGTCAGCGTCCGCAGCGCGTCGCCGCTCTCGACGTCGAACAAGCCCGCGACCATGGCGTCCACGCCGACAGCGTCGAAGGTGTCGCCTAGGGTCGAGGTCACCTGTTGCACGAGCGGATCGTTCGCGGCGCTCGCTGCGGTGATGCCGCTCGCACCGGTGAAGTGCAGCGCTACCTCCAAGCGCGCGCGCGACGGTGTCGCACGCGTGTCGACCAGCACGGTCAGCCGGACCGATCGATCGAGCGGCGCCTGCTCGAAGGTGCCGTCCGCGCCGACCCCCACCACCCCCTGCCGCACGCGCGCGCGCCAGGTGCCAGGCACGAGCGCCACGTCCGGCGTGTTGGGCACGATGAATGCGCCGCCGCCGCGCTTGGGCACCATGCGGTTCATCGAGAGCAGCGGGCCGACGAAGCCACGCGAGAGCTGCCGCGCTTGACGCGACGCGTCCGTCGGGGTGTCAGGATCGACCACAAGGGCGCCGTCGGGTGATAGGACGCGATCGACGATCACGTGAGCCTCGGGCTGCGCGGACACCAGCAGGGTGAAAGAGCGCACCTGCTCGTCGACGTCGATGAGCACCTCGGGGCTGACGCCGTCGGTCATGGCGAGCGGGCCGAGCTCGAAGACCTCGACGCCTTGCGGCGCGTCGGGGGCCGCGAGCGCGGGCGGCGGATCGTCCGTGGGTGCGGCCGCTCCGTCCTCGAGCCGCACACGCGCGTGTGGCGTCAGATCCGGCGGAGGTGGGCATGCCGCGCACACGAGCGCGAGCAGGGCGGCACCACGGTGCATGTCTCAGCGTACCGCAGCCCAGGAGTGTGTCCCGGGTAACATCCCGCAGTCGGGATCGGTCGCGGCGCCTTTCCACGGCGGCCGGCCGCCGGGTCAAACAACCGATCGCCAACCGGGAGACACCATGAAGACGCTTGCCTTGCCTGCCCTGCTCCTCGCCGCCACCGCCTGCACCCTGCCGCCGGTGGAGACCCCTGACCCCACCATCGACCAGGCGCTTTTGGCCCGCTACCGCAGCGCCGTGCCGAAGAAGCAGAACCTCTCGGCCACCTTGCCCGAGAGCGCCGGCGGCGCTGGTGCCCTGGTGGGCGATCCGGCCGTGTACCCGGCCATGGCCGTGCCGCACGTGGTCGGCGTCAACACCATGATCGGCAACATCCTCGACACGGTGGAGGCCGTGGTGGCGCTGCCGCCCACCCTCTACAACTCGGAGACCAGGGAGTTCGTGTGGGGGCCGTTCGACAACGGCGACTCGCCGCTCGCGGGTGACAAGGCGCTCGTCTACATCAAGGAGCAGGACGAGGGTGAGGACTTCCAGTTCGTGTTCGCCTTCGCGCGCCTCATGGGCGACGACATCGCGACCGCGGCGCCGGTCATCTGGGGCGGCGTCAACCCCACCCCCGACGTCGAGGATCAGGGCAACGGCGTCTTGCTGCTCGACTTCGAGGCCAGCCGCGCCTTTGGTGAGGCCAACGGCGCCGACCTGAGCGCCGAGGCGCGCGGCCGCTTTGCCGCGGGCTTCGCGCGCGGCCCGAATGACGACGGCAGCGACAGCATGGTCACCCTCGTGGTCGGTTCGTTCCGCGGCTTCAACGGCGAAGGCGGCACCGAGACCATCGACGTCGACCACCTGTGGGGCAACGTGGCGGGCGCTGACGGCAACACCATCGATTTCATGAACCTCGCCGTCGAGGGCAACGTGCTGCAGGACACCACGGCCGCCGAGACGCTCGACATGCAGCTCGTGCTGTGGAACCGGGGCATCGGGCGTGGCGAGGTGCTGCTGACGGGCGGCGACGCCGGCGCCAACATCGGCGAAGGCACCGAGTGCTGGGACGCCGCGGTGGAGCAGCAGTACTACCAGGTGACGGTGACCGACGAGGCCGGCGCCGAGACGGTGGTCGAGACCGAGGGCGACGCCGCCACCGGCTGCCCGGCGCCGTTCGACGTGCCGCTTGCGGACCTCGGCATCCCCACGCTGGCGGACGTCGACGACGGCATCCTGGGCGCGTTGCAGAACGCGGCGGAGAACGGCCTCGGCGGCTGAGCTGAGCGTTCGTTCGCAGCGGTGAGGCGGCGGGCCCTGAGGCCCGCCGCTTCGCTTTTTCGGTGTGGTGTTCGTGGATGCGCGTGGGTGCGTCGTCGACGTGCAGGGTGGAGCGGGGCCCCTGGGGTCATGCCCGCGCCGCCCGTCCTCGGCCCCTTGGCGGGTGGTGCCTTGTTGCGCGGCCGCCGCCAAAGCTTGGTGGTCGTGATGTTGGCGCTCGGTCGTGCCGAGGGTTGTGGCGCCGTGGCGGCTGGGGCCGGCGTGCGGTTGGCGTCGTCACGCGGGGTGGTGGCTGGGCGGCGCGCCGTGCGGGCCTCCGGAGGCGGCTTCGGGCATGACCCCAGGTGCCCCGCTCCTGGTGCCGGGGTGGGGCGTTGAGATCTTGAAGATCGCCGAGTGGATTCTCTCGGGCATGAGGGTCCCGCCACTCTCGGGCTTGGATCATCTCTGCGTGCCCACCTGCGCATCCCGAGACGCCGTGCGACGGCTGCTGTCGCACGCAGGTGTCAGATCTGGCGCTTGTGCCGTCCGCATGCGGCGCGAGGGATGCGCATGATCGTCGAGGAGCACGCGACCGGCCTGCGCCTTGCCACGGTGGCCAGGAGCCTGGTGGTGGTGGACACGCGCCGCGGCGTCCTCGAGCTTGCGGTGGGGCGAGGCCTGCGCCGCGAGTATGCGGCGTCGCGCGAGGGCCTGCGAGCGGCCGTCCATGTGCTGCAACGGTATGCGCAGGCCGCGCGCAAGCACGAGGATGGGCCTTCCATGCAAGGCGATCTGTTCCAACTCGGTTCGCCGCGCGTGCGCGAGACCATAGAGACGCCCGAGCTCGAAACGCTGCTGGTCGAAGCACTCCGACGCAGCGCGCGCGCGCGCTGTGCGACGCTCGACGAGGCGGACGCCGTCGTCGCCGCGGTGCGGCCCACGCCGCTCTTGTGCTCGGCGCCGGTGCTTGCTCTGCCGTACTTCGCGGCCGACGTCGTGCGCTTTCGCGCGGCAGCCGTCGCGGCCGCGATGCTCGAGACCCTGCCGCAGGCCACCGAGACCACTACCTGCGCGCACCCGATCTTCAAGCAGCTCGGCGATTGGCGGCGGTTGTTCTCGAGGAGCGGTGTTGTCAGCCGCGCGCTCAACAAGACCCTCGCCGACCTGTCACAAGACGCCGACGCCGCCGACGTCTGGGCGCTGCGCAACATCCAGCTCGAGCGCCCGGTGCAAAGCCGCCTGCACCTGCACCTGCTCGCCGAGCGCGCGCGCGGCCGAGGGGAGTTCAGGGACGAGCAGCTCGCGCTCCTGCAGCACGCTGACGAGGACGAGCTCGTCGAGCTGCGTGAGCGCACGGCGCGCGCGCTCGGCGTCGGGCATCTTAGCGATGCCGCCAAGGACCACGTCTTCGTCGAGACCGTCGCGCGCGGCGGCGCCCCGCGCGGACGCGACACCGTGCGCACGCTGGTGCGCCGGGCGCTCTTGCTCCCTCGTCGACGGCCGAGCGAGGCGCCCTCGCTCGCCAAGGATACGCCGACCCGCGCGCCGCCCATCCCGGCGCCGAGCGGAGTACGCTTCCTCTGCACCATCGGCGAGGTCGTAGCGGAAGGGATGCAGATGGAGCACTGCGTGGGCTCCTACGCGCGCGAGGCGACCGAGGGCGTGTCGTTTCTGTTCCACGTCGTGGTGGACGGCGAGCATGCGACGGTGGAGGTCGATTGCCGCGGTGCCGTGGTGGACGCCGCCGGCCCGCGCAACCAGTGCAACGTTGCGGCCGAGCATGGCCGGCAGCTTCTCGCCGCGTGGGGCGCAGGCTTCTGGGCCGCTCGCATCGGTGAGCTCTCCTGGTCGACGTGGGTAGAGCCCGCGCCCGACATCCCGCGCGGTGTCACGGCGCTCGCGACGCTTGGCGCCTGCCTGATCGAGTTCCACCGGCGAGCGGCCGAGACGCGCCGGTCCCTCGACGAGCTGGTCGAGTGGTTCGAAGCGCACGCGGCGCGCGCGGTGAAGGGGAGGGAGTGGCTGGTCGCCGATCGGCGCCAGGTGCTCGCGCTCGACGACAAGGGCGTGATCGTGAGCGTGCTGTCGAAGCGCGGCGTGCATGACACTGTCGTGGAGGACGGATGCGAGACGACGTGAGCTGGCCCTCGCTCGAGGCGCCGAGCCAGTGCAACGGCAGGGTGCGCCCGGTTCACGTGCGACAGGATCCGTCGCAGCGTTGCGCGATCCTGCTCGAAAGGGAGACGCCGTGGCCGACAACTTCTTCCGCTTGCTCCGCCTGCTGCAGCTCGTGCCGCGCGCCCCCAAGTCGATCGACGCCGAGCGGCTCGACGCCATCCTCAAGAGTGAGGGAACGGACTACACGCGGCGGACCATCCAGCGCGATCTGATCGAGCTCTCGCGCCTGGCATTTGGGCTCGAGTGCCTCGACGACAGCAAACCCTATCGCTGGCGCTTCACCGAGGACGCCGCGGTAGTGCAGCTTCCCGGCCTCGACCCGCAGAGCGCACTGGCGCTGCGCCTGGTCGAGATGCACATCGAGCGCGCGCTGCCGCGCTCCACCGTGCGGGCGCTGCAGCCACACCTGCAAGCGGCGAAGCGCGCGCTCGACGGCAAGCCGGTGGCGCGCTGGCTCGACCGCGTGCGGCTGGTGCCTAGAAGCCAGCCGCTGCTGCCGCCCAAGGTCGACGGCGCCGTGACCGGCGTGGTGCATGAGGCGCTGCTCGAGGGTCGACAGATCAAGGCGCGTTACCGCAAGCGCGGCGAGACGCACGCCAAGGAGGTGGTGCTGCACCCGCTCGGGCTCATCTACCGCGACGCCGTCGGCTGCCTGCTGGCGACGACCTTCGGCTACACCGACACGCGGCAATACCAGTTGCACCGCTTCGTCGACGCCGAGTTGCTCGACGACATGGCCAACACCGCACCCGGCTTCGACATCGACGAGTACATCGCCAAGGGCGAGATCGACTTCCTGCTCGGCGACGGCGAGATGGCGGTCGAGCTGCGCTTCGACGAGAGCGCCGCCATCTTGCTCGAGGAGACGCCGCTGTCCGCGCGCCAGGAGATCCACCGACAGGCCGACGGGCAAGTGGTAGTGCGAGCCGTGGTGCCCGACACGATGGTGCTGCGATCGTGGCTGCTCGGCTTTGGGGGGAGCGTCGAGGTGCTGCGGCCAAAGGCACTGCGCGACGCCGTTGCCGAAGCGCACCGAGCGGCCGCACGGCGCTACCGCGCGGGGGCGCGACCGAAACGCACGAGCACCCGCGGCCAGAGGCACCACCAGCACCCATGAAGCGACGCAAAGCACCTCCGCGCCTCTCCAAGTCGCGCTTCATGACCGGGCGCCAGTGCCACCGTCGCCTGTGGTGGACGGTGCACGAGCCCGACGCCGAGGAGCTCGCGCCCGACGCGAGCACCGAGGTGGTGTTCGCGCAGGGGCACGAGGTCGGCGAGGAGGCGCGACGCCGCTTCCCCGGCGGGGTGCTGGTCGACCTGCCCCATTACGACATCACCGGCCGCGTTCGGCAGACGCAAGCTCATCTGGCGGGCGGCGCCAAGGTCATCTTCGAGGCGTCCTTCCTCCACCGGGGCGTGTTCGTCGCGGTCGACGTGCTGCGGCGCACGGCGCGCGGCTGGCAGCTCATCGAGGTGAAGTCGACGACGAAGGTCAAGGACGAGCACCACGCCGATGTCGCGATCCAACGGTGGGTGGCGATGGGCGCCGGCGTCGACGTCGAGCGCGCCTACCTGATGCACTTGAACACTGCGTGTCGGTACCCGGACCTCTCCGACCTGTTCACGCGCGCCGATCTCACCGAGGAGGCGCGCGCGCTCGAGCGCGCGGTCGCCAAGGAGGCGACCGCGCAGCTCTCGATGCTCGCCGGCAAGTGCCCCGAGGTGGCCGAGGGGACGGACTGCCAGAAGCCCTACCCGTGCCCTTTCTTCGATCGCTGCCACGACGAGGTGCCCGCGCACCACATCTCCACGCTGTACCGCATCGGCGCGGCTGCGCTCGAGCAGTACGCGGCCGACGGCGTCGAGAGCGTGGGCGATCTCGACCCTGCGAGCGTCAGCTCCGCGATCGGCAAGCGTCAGGTGCGTGCCGTCAGGACCAAGCGGGTGGTGGTGGAGCCGGGCCTCGAGGCCGCGCTGGGGAAGCTGCGCGCGCCGCTCGCGTTCCTCGACTTCGAGACGGTCGCCTTCGCCATCCCGCGCTACCAGGGGTGCAAGCCATGGGAGATGGTCGCCGCTCAGGCCTCCATTCACGTCGAGATCGACGGCGAGTTCGTGCACTATGAGCACCTGGCGACGGGGACCGATGATCCGCGGCTGCCACTGGCGAGCTTCGTCATCGAGCATCTGCGCGAGGCCCGCACCATCCTCTGTTGGAACGCGCAGTTCGAACGCGGGCGGCTCACGGAGATCGGCAATGTCATCCCGAAGCTCAAGAAGCCGCTCGCGGACGTGTGCGCGCGCATCGTCGACCTCCTGCCGATCGTGCGCGATCACCTCTACCACCCGGACTTCAACGGCAGCTTCAGCCTGAAGTCGGTGGCGCCTGCGCTCGTGCCCGCGCTCGGCTACGACGAGCTCGCGATCGGCGGCGGGCAGGACGCGAGCGCCGCGCTCTACCACCTGCTGTCCGGCAAGCTCGACGCCACGGCGGAGGCCAAGGCCCGCGCGGCGCTGCTCGAGTACTGCGCGCTCGACACCCGCGCTCTCGCCGCCATCCTCGCGGTAGTGCGCAAGCTTGCCGCGCAGCAAGCGGCCAAGCCCACGCGAGCGTCGCCTTCGACCGCGCGCAAAGGGAGGGCACGTGTCTGACGTGGGCGCGTTCGACGCGGGTGCCGCGC
Source organism: Deltaproteobacteria bacterium (assembly GCA_016177705.1). Classification (GTDB taxonomy): domain Bacteria; phylum Myxococcota; class UBA727; order UBA727; family VGSZ01; genus JACOUT01. The sequence continues at coordinate 423,905 of JACOUT010000014.1, read as the reverse complement.
GGCTGGACGTGATCGAGGCGAGCGGCCCGGTCGCGGTCATCGGCGACATCCACGGCCGCGCCGATCTGCTGGCGCGCCTGCTCGCGCAGCTCGGCCAGATGCCGGTGTTCGTCGTCGGCGACGTGTGCGACCGCGGACCCGACACCCGCGAGGTCATCGAGCAGCTGGTCGCGCGCGGCGCGCGCGGCGTGCGCGGCAATCACGAGGACTGGCTGTGCCAGTTCGTCGACGGCCGCGGCTTTGACAGCGTTGCTTTGAACGCCATGTTCGGTGGCGCCGCGACGCTGCGCTCCTACGGCATCGAGGGACGTTCGCCGCGCGAGATCGAGGCGCAGCGCTCCAAGGTGCCGCTCGCCCATCGCGAGTGGCTCGCCGCGCTACCGGTGGTGATCCGGCTCGTCGTCGACGGCGCGCCCTATTGGATCGCGCATGCGGGCGTACCGCTGTCGCTCGCGGTCGGCGTCGACCCGGTGCGGCGGATGCGCGAGATCCTGCCCGAGCACCACTGCGATCTGCGCTGGAGCGCGCTCGACCCCGACAACATGGGCGTCCTCGACGGGCCGGTGGTCTACGGCCACGTGCCGCGCCAGGCGCCCATCGACGCGGGGCATGCGATCGGCATCGACACCGGCTGCGGGCGATCCGACGGCGCGCTGACTGCGGTGATCCTGCCCGCGCGCCGCTTCGTGACCGTGCGCGCCGGGAGTTGACGCCGTGGCCTCGATCGACGCACGAAGGTACAGCAAGGTTTGACGTTCGTGATGCCCTAAAACCACTAGTTGCATAAAGGTCCTGTTTTACGATACCTTTGTGCGTGTCCAGCGAGGAGCCAGACTGGGACCGTCTGTTCGAGACCGCCTCGGAGCAGGGCGGCATGTTCACGGCCCGGCAGGCTCTTGAGGCGGGCTACTCGAAGCAGCTGGTCGCGCACCACGTGCGCGCGGACCGCTTTTCGCGCGTCCGGCGAGGCATCTACCGGCTCGTCTACTTCCCGCCGACCGAGCATGAAGACCTGGTGGTGGCGTGGCTCTGGTCGGAGCGTGCTGGGGTGGTGTCGCACGAGACTGCGCTGGCGCTGCACGGGCTCTCCGACGTCCTGCCGGCGCGCATCCACCTGACGCTCCCCGCCGCGTGGCGTCGTCGCCGCTTTCGTGTGCCTGCCGGCGTGGTGCTTCACCACGCCGACGTGCCCAGCGCGGAGCGCACCTGGTTCGGCGCCGTGCCGACGACGTCGGTGCGGCGAACGCTGCGCGACTGCGCCGTCGACGGGCTCGCGCCGGACCTGCTGCGTCAGGCCACGCAACAGGCGCTTGGTCGCGGCCTGGTCGGACGAGACGAGCTTCACGACGTCGAGAGCGCGCTCGCTGCGTTTGGAGGGGTGGGCGTATGACGGCGCGGACGTATCGATCCCCGGAGGCGTTCAAGCGGGCCCTCGACGACCGGCTGCGCGCGTCGACAGCGAGCGGCCCTGAGCTCGAGCGCAGGCGGCAGCTGTTGGTGTTCGATCGTTTTCTCGCTCGCGTCGCGCAGGTCTTCGGCGACGCGGCCACGCTGAAGGGAGGGATGGCGCTCGAACTGCGGCTCGAACGCGCGCGCACGACCAAGGACGTCGATCTGCGGGTGGTCGGCCCGTCCAACGACGTGCTAGCGAGGCTGCAGAGCGTCGGCCGGCGTGACCTCGCCGACTTCATGAGCTTCGAGGTCGTCCCCGACGTCGAGCGGCCCCAAATCCAGAACGCCGGCATGCAGTACGACGGCATGCGCTTTCGCGCCGAGTGCAAGATCGCGGGCAGGCTCTATGGCCAGCCCTTCGGGGTCGACGTCGCGTTCGGCGACCCGATCGTCGGCGAGCCGGAGCTGGTCACCGCCGAGGACACGCTCGCGTTCGCGGGGATCTCGCCGCCGACGCTGCGCATCTACCCGGTCGCGACCCACGTCGCGGAGAAGCTGCACGCGTACACGATGCCGCGGCCGCACCCGAACACCCGCGTGAAGGACCTCCCCGACCTCGCGCTGCTCGGCGCCGTTGGCGCGCTCGAGGCGAGGATCTTGCGCGCAGCGCTGGAGCAGACCTTCGGGTTTCGCAAGACCCACGCGCTGCCGAGAATGGTGCCGGCTCCGCCGCCGTCGTGGAGGCTGCCGTTCGAGAAGATCGCGCGTGATGATGCGCTTCCTTGGACCACCATCGAGGAGGTCACGCGGGTAGTGCGTGAGCTCTTGGATCCCATCCTCGCCGGCGACCTCGACGGCACATGGGATGCTGCGGCGTGGTCGTGGAGACTGCGAAACCGGTAGCCAGCCGATGGCCGCGCTGCTGTTGTGATGGGCTCCCTTGGGGCGGGGCGACCGGCAGCCACGGGTGCGCCCTTCGCACCTCAGCCCCATCCCCACGACCAAAGGTCAGCGAAGCGAATGACCGTGTCCTCGTCGGGGACCGGCAAGCCGCCGCCGGGATCGGAGTCGTAGATGAGCGAGATCCTGCGTCCGGGCAGGTGCTCGTCGATGCAGAACGCGAGCGAGTAGCCAGGCCCCGCGAAGCTCTCGAGGGGAGTCCAGGTCGTCTCGTCGGGGCGCTCGCCGCCCGGGCCGCGGACGTGCTTCTTCTTGGCGGCCATGTCGATGTGGGCGAGCGTGGCTGACGACGCCAGCAGCACGTTCGGATAGGCGTTGAACATCGACTTGAAGGCACACGCGAACGCGTGCACCTCGTCGTCCCAGGTGCGCCAGGACTTGATCTCATACGTGCGCCGCAACACCCCTGGCTGGCTCGGCTTGTTCGTGTCGAGCGGCAGCGGCGGCGCGCGGCGCGCGCGCGCGATGGCCTCGAAGGCCCGGATGAACGCTCGCTGGCCCTCGGTCTCCGGGCAGTTGGGCCCGCGCCGCTCGCGCAGGCGGGCGAGCGCGTCCTCGGCCGGCATGCCGTAGGCGACCAGCGCGCAGCCGCCGACGGTGCCGGCGCGACCGAGGCCCCCCATGCAGTGGATGACGACGTTGGTGCCGGTGCTGGCGGCGGCGAGGATCTGCTCCACCAGCTGCTCCACGGGCTCGCCGCTCGGCAGCACGCCACCGTCAGGGATGGGCAGACGCAGCACCTTCACACCGCGCCGCACCGCCTCTTCCACCAGATTGGCGATTTTGAGGCGCACGAGCTCCTCGTCCTCGAGCAGGCACACCTGCATCCCCATGCGGTGGCGACGCACCAGCTGGTCGAGGTCGAGGGCCAGGTCGCGCTCCCAGCGGGTGCCTGACTTGGAGCCCGCGTGCTTGCCCGGCGCCAAGGTGATGCCGATCTTGCCGGGCAGCTCGTCGAGGAGCCAGGCGACGTTGATGGGGTCCGTCGCCGAGGTACGCACGCCGGGTCGCCGGTTGCCCTTCGCGCTCGAGCTCCCTCGTTTCATTCGTTCTGTCTTATCCATGCTTCGATCGTGTCAGGTTCAAGCGACGGATCCTGTCGCTCTGCGGAACCCCGTTGGTGCGACAGGAGCTGACGCAGCCACCCGCCATGCTGGTCCCATCGGAGGACGACATGGCGCGCAAGCGATACCGCAATCTGAAGCTTCAGCAGGCGCAGGAGACCCCGGCGCTCTTCGATCTCGACGCCGAGGCGCGCCTGTGGCTCGCGCGCGGCACGCTGCACCAATTCCTCTCCGACCGGAGCGAGGAGGAGCTGCCCGGCGCGCTCAGCCGCACCCTGAGCGTGGAGCTGCCAGAAGAGATCGAGGAGGACGGCCGGATCCTGAAGCGGCGTCGCATGCCGCGGCCCACGCGGCGGGCCCTCACCATCGCGGCCCTCGAAGAGCGCATCGACGCGCTGCAGCGGCAGTGCAACCGCAAAGTCGGCCGCCTCTCGCGCTCCGCGCGTCGCATCACGAAGATCTTCGGCCTCGGCGACCTCTACGCGCGCGTCCTTGCCTGGTTCGCTGCCTGCGAGCTGCACGATGAGTACGCCGCGCTGTCACGCGTCGGCGACCTTGACACGCACCGCCAGCGCCTGCTGCTCGCCTCGTCCGCGCTCAACCTGCCGTGTCGCACGCTGGAACCCGTTCTGGGTCGCAAGGGTGCGCTGCTGCAGCACGGGCTCGTGATCTTCGACGAAAACGGCTCGACTTGCTCCTTCTCCCTGCCGCGCAAGCTGCGCGCGCTCTTTGGCGTGGAGAGGCCCACCGAGGATCATGTGTTGTCGAGTCTGCTTGCCACCGGCCCGGCGCCGCGCTTCTCGCTCGCCGATTTCGCCTACGTGCGCGAGCTGCCGCTGCTCTCGCACCTGCTGGCCGGCGCGCTCGAGAGCAAGGCCGGCCCCGTGCACGTCCTGCTGCATGGCGCGCCGGGCACGGGCAAGTCGGAGCTGGCGCGCGCACTGGCGACCGCTGCTGGCGCGCGGTTGTGCGAGGTGCCCACCGAGGATGACGACGGCGACGCGTTGCACGCCGCCGGGCGAGCGAGCGAGCTGCGGCTGCTCGACGGCGTCGCCGGCGCGCAGCGCGATCGCTACTGCATCCTGGTGGACGAGGCCGACGATCTCCTGCCGCGCCGCGAGCGCACCTTGTTCGGCGGCTTCATGTCCGGCAGCGTAGGCGGCAAGGGCTTCTACAACGAGCTCCTGGAAACCACGCGCACGCCGATCCTCTGGACCTCCAATACGCCGGAGAACCTCGACGAGGCCCACCTGCGACGCTTCTCGCTCATCGTGGAGCTGCGGGCGCCGGCGCGGGCCCAGCGCCACGCCATCGCCGACCGGCGTGCCGGGGAGGCGCGCATCGAGCCTGGGCTCTTGCGCGAGGTCGCCGATGACGAGCGCCTGCCGCTCGCGCTGCTCGAGACCATCGGAAATACCATGACGCTGACGCGCGCGAGCACGGGGACGGCTGCCACCGCCTCGCTGCCGCCCGGCCCCGACGAGCGCAGCGTGGTGCAGCAGGTGGCGCGCGGCTTTCTGGCTGTGAGCGGCAAGGCGCCGCCGAGCAAGGCGCGCCCGACGCGCATCACCTATGACCCGTCGCTCATGAACGCATCGCTCGATCTGTCAGCGGTGAGCGCGCGCATGCAAGAGCGACCCCACGCGACGGTGCTGCTGTCGGGGCCGCCGGGCACCGGCAAGTCGGCGTGGGCGCGCGCGCTCGCCGACTCGCTCAGCCGCCCGCTCCTCGTGCGCACGCCCTCCGACCTCCTCTCCATGTACGTGGGCGGGACTGAGCAGAACCTGGCGCGCGCGTTCGCGGCCGCCGAGGCCGACGGCGCCGTGCTCCTCCTTGACGAGGCCGACACGTACCTGTTCCCCCGCGCGGAGGCGGTGCGCAGCTGGGAGATCTCGCAGACCAACGAGATGCTGGTGCGAGTGGAGAGCTTCGACGGGATCCTGGTCGCCACCACCAACAGCGATCGGCTCGACGAGGCGATCTTGCGCCGCTTCGACCTCAAAGTGGAGTTGCGGCCGCTCAAGCTGGAGCAGCGCACGCGCCTGCTCGCGGCGCTGTGCGAGGCCGTCGGCGTGCCCCCGCCGGGCGAGGAGGAGGCGGCGCGCCTGGCCGCGCTCGACAAGCTGTGCGCCGGGGACTTCGTCGCGGTCGAGCGCCGGCTTGGCTTCTGCGAACCGAGCAGCGCGGCGGAGGTGCTGGCGGCGCTAGAGGAGGAGCACGCGCACAAGAAGGGCGCGGCACGCGGCAAGATCGGGTTTGGGGGATGAGCGCGGCGCGGGGCGCTGCGAGCGACCGTTGCGATAGATTGTCAGGTTCCCGGTTCGGCAACCACAGCGAGGAGGGAAGCGATGACCAGAAAGGTTACTTCGGCACGACCTGCGAAGAACTGGTGCGCGAGAGGATCGAGAAGCTCACGCGAGGCAAGGCGGTGAACCTGAACGACCTCCACCACAATCACCCCGTCACCGACCTGGAGGTGACGACGCCCGGCGGGCAGCGGTACCAGGTCTCGGTCAAGGGGAAGGCGAAGCCCAAGTGGCCTGCGGTGAAGGGCATCGTCACCAACGACCAGTACATCGTCTTCGTCGACTGCGCCGACGTCAGCGACGTTGGCTTCTACATTATGAGCTGCAGGCAATGGCAGAGCGTGCTCAAGCGGATCCTGCCGGAGCGCGACAAGGGGGCCAAGATCGTCAAGGGCGCGCTCGAGTGGAGGTGGGTGGACAAGGACGTGAAGAAGAAGTGGAGGGGGAGCTGGCTCCTGCCCGACGAGATCAAGGGCTACAAGGACAAGTGGTCGACGCTGCCGGGCGTTCGGGCTCGCCACTGAAGGTGGCGAGGCGTATCAGGTCCATGGGCGGCGCACTTTGATCGCGCTGGCATTGGCTCGCAGGACCAGCCTCGTTGCACCTCTGGCGATGGGGCAACGATGCACCCGGCCGACGTTCCCGGAGCTGCTCAGGACCGCGCGATGACCTCGGCAAACGCTCTGCCGGCGGCGACGTTGCCGCCGGTGGAGGTGACGATCAGCTGGAGGCGCTGGTGGCGGCCCTAGAGGTTCGCGAGCAGGAGGCATTGCGCAAGGGCCTCGCTCCAGTCCGACGTGATTGTGCCGGTGAGATCGAGGATGCTGTGGTCTTCTAGGGTGTCGGGCGTGTTGTCGTGCGCGGTGCCGGACCTCCATGGGGGAGACCTTGCGGCCGGGCAGCGACGTGACTGTGGCTTGGGCACGGATGACCGCACACGACGGCGCACGGCGGACCAGGCGCTTGACGCGATCAGACGACCGTAATCCCCGCAATCCACGCGGCCCAAGCCTCATTCCGAGCCCTCTTGGAGTAGCGCCTGCTGCCGACCGTTCGCGAGAATACAGCATTCAGGCCCTTTTTCTCCGTACACTTGCGTACGCGGTCCTCCCATTCATTCAGAAGGCGCTCCACACGTGTGGCTGCATCGGCGTCCTTGCGACGCGGATGCGACGCATCGGTGTATACGCCCAGTATCCCGCATTGAATCGATGAGGCATCACGTGACCGAGCAACAGTATCGCATAGACGCACGACGTCACGATTGATCTGGCTATTCCATGTGAATACTGGAGATTTAATTTCGACAACTACCCTTGGTTTGTCGTTTGCGTAGTAGACAATCAAGTCGAATTTTGCGCCGCTTGGTGTCGATGGAGAACGACGACCACGTCGCTCGGCCTTGGCCGCCTTGAGCACCCTCGATCGTTGCTGTTCAAGGTGGACCCAGCCTCTGTCGTTCACGGCCCTAGCTACGCGGTCGGCCACTTTTGAGGTTACATAGTACTCGGGAAATTCATTCAACCATACACCAAAGGTATCGTATGCCGTGGTGGATGCCTTGGCAATTCCACCCAAGACAGCCATTTCGATCGTTGACAACCGTAGTGCCCTAGACATCATATATCTCCTGTCATATGAGTTAGATCATGCACGGCAAACCATCAGGAGAACTGGATTGCTTCGACATCACCTTCATGCTCTACCCCTAAGACAGCAAGGGCCGCCTGCATCTCCGGGTCATCATCGAAGTGAGATGTCGCCAGATCAATCGCCTGCTCCACATCTATTTCACAGTCTTCCCACTCAGCAACGTCGCCGCCAATGGAGCATCGCTGTGCAAGCGCCACATGTGGGCGAGGAGGTTCGATGGTGGGCGCCAGACGGGGTCCCCATCTGCGACCATCGGGCCCCAAGGAACGCCCATAGGGCTTGGCAAGTTCCACTACGACGGCGTCACCGGCGGTGCCTGCGGGGAGGCGGCTCATTAACGCCTCGCCCCAACTTCTTGTCGAGAACGCACAAACAACGTCTTTGCCTGATCGCCAGATCTCGGCTCCTGCGGCAACGGCGGCGTCACCATTCCGGGCGAGTCTCCCTTGCTCGCGGAATATCGCGGAGATGATGTGTCGTACTGTTTCAGTATCTGAACTGCATCGAAGTGCGAAATACATAGTACATACTCACAATCGAAGCCAGTAACTTCAATATCCTCTATCAACTCCCGACTGCGCCTTGGCGCGACATCCTCGTCGCACCCTCTCCCCATCCTCCCGCCAGAGTACAACCCCGCAGTGCCCCGCGGCGAGCCCCAGCTGCGCCAAGAACTCTACCCACACGCTGCTCGAACCCCCGGCCGTCGGCGCGGGCTTCCACGGTACCGCCGCACGCTACCTCGCGCACCTTGAGGCCGGCGCCCACCTCGGCAGCGCGAGCGTCGTTTGCGGCGTCTGGCGGCTCACCCTGCGCGACGTTGCGGACAGGTTGTTTCACTGCGGCGGGAGCACCGAAGTCCCGACCGACCGAGATCCCGTCGGGTTGGCGCCGCGTGCCGGTCAAGCCGCCCACCAAGGGAAGCACGGGTGCCAATCACGCCGCCTCCGCCGCGCGAAACGGGCGCCTCAACGCCTCCTGCGCGGCACGCGAAAGCCCGACCGCCTTCGCCGCCGCGCGCCACCCGCGCAAGGCCTCGACCACCTCCTCGACGGTCGCCCGCGCGCGCCTCCCCTCCGCGCGGAACACCGGCTCGACCTCGAGCGTCAGCGAGAGACCCTGAGGCCCAACCTACATCTCGTCGTCGTCGATCGGCCCCGGCGCCGCCACGAGCGCCATGGCCGCCATGCCCGTCTTCATCTGCGCGCGCAGCGCCTCCAGCTGCTCCTTGAGCTCGGCCGCCATCGTGCCGGGCTTGCGCTGCACCATCCAGCGCACCATCGACGACACGTAGAGTTCCTTCAAGTACGCAAACGAGAAGTCGTGCGTGGCCTCGACGAGCGTGGCGAGCTCCGCGTCGGCAATGCGCATCGCGGCATCGAGCTTCGCGTTCCACATTCCCAGATATCGATGACGCTCAGGCGCTTCGGGGAGCCCGAAGTGGTACTTGCGATCGAACCGGCTCGGGCGCTCGAGGATCGCCGGATCGAGGCGCTCCGGGTGATTCGTCGTCGCCAGCGTGAGCACGCCGTCGAGCGACGCGAGGCCGTCGAGCTGGTTGAGGAACGCCGAGCGGTTCTTGTCGTGGATCATGGCGTCGAGATCCTCGAACACGAGGCAGCACGGCGACGTCTCCCGCGCGCGCGCAAACACCTGCTCGATGTTCGCGTCCTCCGTCCCGTAGCGATCCTTCAGGCTCTGCACGTAGAGGCACGGCACGTCGAGCAGCTTGATCACGGCGCGCAGGCAGTGCGTCTTGCCGTTGCCCGGCGGGCCGAGGAACAACACGCCGCGCTTGTGCGGCACGCCGTAGCGCTCGTACTCGGCCTTCGCGGCGAGGAAGGTCGTGAAGTCCTCCTGGATTCGCGCCTTCAAGTCGCCGGCGAGGACGAGGTCGTCGAACGACGCGCCCTGCACCTGCTCCCACAGGTCGTGGCTCCTCGACCAGCAGCCGCCCATGAAGCGCAGCACCGACCGCCCCGGCGCGTTGCAGAACATGCACACCGCCTGTGTGAACGCGCGCGCCACGGCGTCGGTGTCGGCGACGACGATGCTCTGCTCGACTCGCTCGAAGCCCGCCCGCCACGCGGCAACGACCACGCGCAGGCGGTTGCCCTCCCACGTCACGTCGTAGACCGCGTTCACGGGCGCGACGCGCAGGCCGTGCGCCCGGCTCCAAGCCGTGCGCATCTGGGAGTGCGCGTCGGGCGCCAGGCGCACGGTGCACTTGCCTTCGTCCGCGAAATCGGTGACGTCGAACGGCGCGCCCACGCCGTCGAGCACGGCGCGGCCAACGTTCAGCTCGGCGACGATCCGGCCCATCCGCCAAGCGATCGCGGAGTCGTCGGACAGCGATTCAGAGAAGACGGCGGACGATGGCCTTTGATCTGTCACGTTGCCCCCTGGAAAAAGTATGTCACCTGCGCGCGCCACGGATTCACTGGATCCGCCGATGTGCCGTGTCGGTCGTGTCGATCGCGAAACCCGCGCCCTCGCGGAACACCGGCGCGCCTTCGAGCGCGAACGAGAGATCCTGGGCTTTGTCCGCGTCCTCGATGTGCAGGCCGGCAGAGAGCTCGTGGGCGATCACCACCGCAGTGTCTCCCAGCGACGCGACAGTTTTGGTCGCACTAGAAAAGCCCAATCCCTCCGATGCGCGTCACCCACAGCCGCGCACGTCGACCGCGAGGGAATGTCCACCATCCCCCACACCCCTGCACGAGGAGCGGGACCCAGGGGGTCGTGGCCGCGCCGCGCCCGGAGGCCCGCACCCCGTAGCGAATCGCCGCTATCGCGCGTGACGCCGCCAACGGCACGCCGCCGCCCAACGCCGCGTAGCCGCAACCATCGGCACATCACCCCTGGAACAAACGACCACCAAGCTCTGGCGGCGGCCGCGCAACCCGGCAAACCCCCGAAGGGGCCGAGGACCAGCGGCGCGGCCACGACCCCCTGGCGCCCGCTCCGTCGCGCCTACTCGCAGGTCGCGCTCGCCGACCGCCGCGTCGCCGTCACGACCTCGTCCCCATAGTCGATCGTGACGCTCTCGGCCGACAGCGCCGTGATCTCCCCCTCGAGCCGCTCACCGCCCGCCCACACGAACGCGACCTTGGCCGGCTCGCCCTCGGTCACCTCCCAGGTGCCGCGCGTCGGCGGCATGTCACCGAGGAGCTCAGCGATGGCGGCGACGCTGCTCTCAGGTTTCACGCTGGCGCTGCCGTCGGCGCACAGGTGATAGACGTTGAGCACCGGCCCGGGCATCTCGACCACCCACGTGCCGACCAGGCGATCGCGCACCGTCAGCACGACGCCAGCATCGACGACCACGCCCGCGTCGACGGCGGGCTCGGGCTCCGCCACCGGGCCGGCGTCCGCGGCCGGCGCGGGCGCGTCGGGTTTCGCGCCCTTCTTGGCGTCGGCGCCACCCTTGGCGTCGTCGACGGCGGGCTTCTTCGGCGCCGGCTTCTTCGGCGCGTCCTTGCTGGTGGCTCGCTTGGCGTCGAAGTCGCGTTCGATGGCGAGCGCCAACGACGCGAAGCGCTCACCGCGCCGCAGGTAGGCGTCGGCCAGCTCGTCACCGCGCGTCGTGGCACGCGCCTCCGCCTTGGCGCCGAGCCGCTCGCGCACCAGCGCGCGCGCGTAGACCGAAAGCGCGACCTTCGGATCGCCGACGTCACCGTCGAGGCAGCCGACGTCGTCGTCCCAGCGCGGCGCGCCGCTCGCTTCTTCGCAGACGCGCGGTGGCAGCGGCACGCTCATGCCCGCCTGCGCCAGCGACGACGAGAACTCGACCAGCGCCTCGCGCGTGGCCGCGTGCTTCTCGTCCGACGACGGCGTGGCGCACGAGGCCACCACCGTCGCGGCGACGAGCACGCGCCTCACGGCGCCGCGTCCAGCGCCAGCGCACGTCGCAGGTCGCCGTCGTAGGCCGCGAACGCGTGCGTGGTGGCGTCCTCCTCCTCGTCGCGCGCGGCGGTGCCGAGCGCCACCAGCACGCCGCCGATGGTGGCGCCGACGGCCGCGGCCGCGATGCCGCCGAGGATCAGCGGGGGTGCTACCTGCTCCTGCGTCGGCACCTGCGCGGTGCCGGGGAAGACGCCGAGGTCGGTGGCGACGAGCGCGCCGCCCACCGCCACGCCGAGCCCGGCGACGAGCGCGCCCGCCATCATGAAGCCGTCGGCGCGGCCGCGCGCCTCGACGGCGACGTCCATCGCCACCACCGAGGCGCTGCCCTCGGGCACGAGCGGGCGCAGATCCTCGACACGCTCGATGGGCAAGCCGTTCTTCAACGCAGCGCGCACGCGCGTCACCGCCGGGTGATCCGCGAACAGCCGCTGCCGCACCACCAGCTCGCCGCGCTTCGCCTTGGCCAGCGCATGGTCGTCGAACCAGGCGGTGCGTTGCTCGAGCGGCGCGCTCGCCGAGGGCGGACGGTCGAGCACCACGTGGTGCGCGCACGCGGTGCACAGCCCGACGGCCAGCAGCGATGACGGCAACGACACTCGCACCCGCTGGTGTTCGCGCGCGCGCGCGGCGCGGTCAACGCGGTGCGGCTCGCCGTGGCCAGGCAGAGGGGCCGCCCCTTGCCTGGCCGCCGGGAACGCGCCATGCCGACGTCATGGCCTACACCCCGACGACGTTGGAGCTGTCCCGCACCGTCAAGACCGGACCGATCAAGAAGGTGCTGGTGGCCAACCGCGCCGAGATCGCCGTGCGCGTGATGCGCACCTGTCGTGAGATGGGCATCCAGAGCGTGGCCGTGTTCTCGGACGTCGACCGCTCCGCGCTGCACACGCGCTACGCCACCGAGGCGTACCACATCGGTCCGCCGGCGCCGCGCGAGAGCTATCTCAACATGCAGAAGCTGATCGACGTCGCCAAGAAGAGCGGCGCCGATGCCATCCACCCGGGCTACGGCTTCTTGTCGGAGAACGCCGAGTTTGCGCAGCGCGTGATGAACGCCGGGCTCATCTTCATCGGTCCGCCGCCTTTCGCGACCGAGCTGATGGGGCCAAAGACCACCGCGCGTCAGGTCATGTCCAAGGCCGGCGTGCCCATCGTGCCCGGCCTCGAGGAGCCGGTGGCCGACGAGGGCGAGGCGCTCGCCTACGCCAAAAAGATCGGCTTCCCGGTCATGCTCAAGGCGGCGGCCGGCGGTGGCGGCAAGGGCATGCGCAAGATCGACCGCGAGGCTGACTTCGCGTCCGCGTGGCGCTCGGCGAGGAGCGAGGCCAAGAACAGCTTCGGCGACGACGCGGTCTACCTCGAGAAGTTCCTGGTCAAGCCGCGCCACATCGAGATCCAGGTGTTCGCCGACACGCGCGGCAACGTGCACTACCTGTTCGAGCGCGAGTGCTCGGTGCAACGCCGGCACCAAAAGCTGATCGAGGAGGCGCCGAGCCCCTTCGTCACGCCCGAGATGCGCAAGCAGATGGGTGAGGTGGCGTGCAACGCGGCGCGCGCCGTGGGCTACGTCGGCGCCGGCACCGTCGAGATGCTGGTCGACGCCAACCGCAACTTCTACTTCATGGAGATGAACACGCGCCTGCAGGTGGAGCACCCGGTGACCGAGATGATCACCGGCTTCGACCTCGTCGAGGCGCAGATCCGCGTGGCGCGCGGCGAGCCGCTGCCGTGGGGCAACCAGCCGGAGAGCCCGCGCGGCTGGGCCATGGAGGCGCGTGTCTGCGCCGAGGACGCCCACGCCAACTTCGTGCCGGTGCCGGGCCGCATCAGCCACCTGCGCACGCCGGGCGGCCCCTACGTGCGCACCGACACCGGCATCTACCCCGGCTTCGCCATCACCACCGACTACGACCCCATGATCGCCAAGGTGATCGCGTGGGGGAAGGACCGCACCACCGCGCGCCTGCGCCTCGATCGCGCGCTCTCCGAGTTCACGCTCAAGGGCACCACCACCAACACGGCGTTCCTGCGCGAGATCATCAGCTTCGAGGAGTTCGCCTCCGGCAGCTACGACACCGGCATCATCGAGCGCTTCCAGCAGTCGCCGTCGACCTGGGTCACCGAGGAGCACAAGGTCATCGCCATGTTGGCGGCGGCCTTCTTCCGCTACGAGGAGGAGCAGGAGGCGCACACGCGCGTGGTGGTCGGGCGCGGCACCGGCAAGACCGGCAAGCACGTCAACGCCTGGAAGCGCGGCATCCCACCAAAGAGCGCCAACCGCTGGTAGCGAGGTCTCGCCATGCAGCAGCCGAAGATGAAGTTCGTCGCCACCAAGGAAGGCCGGCAGTACCAGATCGACTGCCAGCGGGACGAGCACAACCCCGACCTGTTCCACATGTCGCTCGACGGGCGCAGCTACCGCATCGACGCGCGGCGCATGCCGTCGCAGATCGTCAGCTTGCTGATCGACAACAAGAGCTACGACGTCGACCTCGAGCGCATCGCCAAGAAGAACGACACGCTGGACGGGCGCATCCACGTGCGCGTGCGCGGTCGCGTGCTGCGCTTCGAGATCCTCGACGAGCGGCGCATGAAGATGAAGGAGGCGCAAGGCTTCCGCTTCGACGTCGGCGGCGTGGTCTCGATCGACTCGCCCATGCCCGGCAAGGTCATCAAGATCCTCGCCAAGGAGGGCGAGGAGGTGAAGGAAGGGCAGGGCATCGTCGTCGTCGAGGCGATGAAGATGGAGAACGAGCTGCGCACGCCCAAGGCCGGCAAGGTGCGCGACATCAAGGTGCGCGAGGGCGACGCCGTCGAGGCCGGGGCCAAGCTCGCCACCATCGAGTAGTCTCGGCCTCGTCGTGAGGCGTGCGCGTCGGGCAGGTTGGTCGTGGTCGTCGGTAGCGCTGGTGTCGCTGCTGCCGGCGCTAGGCTGTGCCCAGATCGCGAGCGAGGTGGGGGGTGAGCTGCTCGGCGCCTGCCTCGAGATCACGGCGCGCGCGGCCTGCGCCTCGCTGTGCGACGAAGACGGCGACGACGACACCGATGATCCGCCCCCCGACGACGCCGAGGAGCCGCGCGCGCGCACCGAGCCGCCGCCGCCCGAATGGCGCCCGGCGGTGGCCGACTGCGAGGTCAAGAGCGAGGCGACGGGCGTGTTCGTCGACTGTGCCGGCGGCACGCGCGCGGCCTTCTTGCCCGGCACCGAGGTGGGCGCGGCCGACGCCGCGCTGGAGCACGCGCCCACGCGACGCGGGCCGCTCGAGATCCGCGCGCCCGGCGACGTTGGGCGTTTGGCCGGCACGCGCGCGGTCGACGGCAACCTGATCATCTCCTCGACGACGGTGGTGGGTCTGACTGCGCCCGAGTTGCAATCGATCGGCGGCGACCTGGTAGTGACCCGCGCGGCGGCGCTCGAGCGCCTGGCACTGCCGGCGCTGGCGTCCGTGGGCGGCACCGTGATCATCTCGGACAACCCGCGCCTCTCCCAGCGCGAGGCCGAGCAGATCGTCTTTCGCCTGACGCGCCATGGCTTTGCCGGCGTGGTCGAGGTCGCCGGCAATGCGGCGCCGTGAGCTGAAGGGCGCGCGCTCGACGCCGATCGCACGACGGCGGTAGCTTCGCTCCGTGGCCCGCAAGATGCCCGCCGTCGTCGTCGCGCTCGCCGCGGCCGTGCTCGTTTCGTCGAGCGCGCGCGCGCAGGCGGCCACCGCCGCCGCCAACCCGTGGGCGGATGATGGCGTCGACGTCGACGCCGTGCTGTCCCGGCTGACGCCGCGCGAGAAGGTCGGCCAGCTCCTGATGCTCGGCTTCGGCGGCACGCGCATGGATCACACCATCGCGTCCTTCCTCGACGACATGAAGCCGGGCGGCGTCGCGCTGTTCTCGCGCAACATCGACGCGCCCGAGCAGACCATGGCGTTGATCCGCCAGGTGCGCGCGCACGACCCCGCAGGCGTGCCGATGTTCGTCTCGGTCGACCAAGAGGGCGGCAACGTCGTGCGGCTCAAGAAGCACGCGACCATCTTGCCCTCCGCCATGGCGCTCGGCGCGGCCGGCGACGCCGACCTGGCGCGGCGCCTCGGTCAGTCGCTCGGCCGCGACCTGCGCCTGCTCGGCTTCAACATGAACTTTGCGCCCGTGCTCGACGTGGCGTCGAACCCCAACAACCCGGTGATCGGCATCCGCGCCTTCAGCTCGAACCCGAAGGTAGTGGGCGATCTCGGCGCCGCCTACGCGCAGGGCCTGCAGAGCGAGGGCGTGCTCGCCGTTGCCAAGCACTTCCCCGGCCACGGCGATACCGACAGCGACAGCCACTATCACCTGCCGGTGCTGGCGCACGACCGCGCGCGCCTCGACGAGGTGGAGCTGTACCCGTTCGGGCGCGCCTTCGCCGAGGGGCTCGACGCCATCATGACCGCGCACATAGCGCTGCCCGCGCTCACCGACAGCGGCGACCTGCCGGCGACGGTGAGCGAGCGCGTGTTGACTCGCTTGCTGCGCGACGAGCTCGGCTACGACGGGCTGGTCATCACCGACGGGCTCGAGATGCAGGGCATCGTGCAGCGTTTCGGCTCGGGCGAAGCGGCGGTGCGCGCGGTGCTGGCCGGCGCCGACATGGTGATGGTGCTCTGGTACCCCGAGAAGAAGCGCGAGGTGCGAGACGCGCTGCTCGAGGCGGTGGCGAGCGGCCGCATCCCCGCCTGGCGGCTCGATCAGGCGGTGCGCCGCGTGCTCGCCGCCAAGGCGAAGCGCGGCTTGTTCACGACCGAGCTGTTGCCCATCAAGTCGGCGCTGCGCGAGCTCGAGCGCGCGCAGCGCGACGTGGTGCCCGAGGTGGCGCGGCGCGCCATCACGCTGGTGAAGAACCAGGGCAACGTGCTGCCGCTGCGACGAGGGCAGGTGGTGGCGGTGGCGGCAACCGAGCCGGTGTTCGTCGAGGAGCTGCGACGCACGCTGCGCGCGCGCGGCGTGGTGCTGCCGGTCGGCACCACGCGCGAGCGCATCGACGCCGACGCCGCGCGCCTGATCGAGCTGGCCGCCGGCGCCGACGTCGTCGTGGTCGGCATGCAGAGCGCCGAGCACCGCGCCGTGGTCGAGCGCGTGCGCGTCGCCTATCCCGACGTGCCCATCGTGGTGGTCAGCTTCGGCACGCCCTACGTGCTCGCGCAGTTGCCGCGCGTCGAGGCGTACCTGTGCGCCTTTGGGTGGCGCGACGAGAGCGAGCGCGCGGCCGCGGCGGCGTTGACCGCGCGCGTCGCTGGCACGGGCACGCTGCCCGTCGACCTCGCGGGCGGGCCGCGCCTCGGCGCTCGCTGACCGGCAGCGCCGTCAGCGGCTCGACAGGCGCAGGTGGCGCAGCGCGGTGGCGCGCGGCTCGAGGACGCCGTCGGTCCGGGTAGTGCCGAACGCTGCCACCTGCACGAAGCCGAGCAGCGGGAACGGCCAGACCTCGCGCACCGCCACTGCCCCGCCGCCGGCCTCGGCGGTCACGACGCCGCCGCGCCAAGAAAGATCGACGGCCGGCGATTGCACGCCGTCGAAGGTCACGGTGACGACCTCGGCGGGTACGCGGTCGGTGGTGTTGTCGTCGATGCTGCGCGACAGCGTCGCGGCCTCGCTGGTCAGCGACAGCCGGAGGCCGTCCGCGTAGCGGGCGATGGAGTCGGAGGCGTCGAGCACCACCGCGAACTGGCCGTCGGGCTCGGGCAGCGACGCCAACTTCACCTCGAGCATGCCGCGGTTCTCGCCCACCAGGTCGAAGGCGTAGGCGAGCCAGAGCTGTTCACCACGATCGACGTCGGACAGATAGGCGGGCGCGCCGTCCACCAGCTCGACCCTCGGCCACGACGGCCCCACGGTGAAGCTGACACCGTCGTGCGTGGTGGTGGCCGCCAGCCGGCGGCCCTCGACGACGACGGTGGGGCTGCGCCGCTCTCGCATGCCGAGGCCGAAAGACGTGGCGATGCGCTCGGAGGTGAGCCGGATGATGTCGATGCTCGGCGTCTCGGCCGGTTGTGCCCAGACGCGCGCGAACGCCACTGCCGCCGCCGCCTCGCCGACGTGGGCCCGCGTGATGGTGGTGTCGAGCGGCTCGCCGGCGCGCTGCTCGACGAACGCCAGGTTGGCGGCGCACACGGTGTCCGAGCCCACCCAGCACGAGGCCTGCACCCAGGTGCCGTCGACGACGGCGTAGGGGATGAGCGAGTCGGCGGCGTCCAGGTCGGGGTTGAACACCACGAAGGGCGCCTGCTGGCCGTCCCTATCGAGCGAGAGCACGCCGTCCTGCACCACTACCGAGAGGAAGGTGCCGGCGCGCTGGTCGAGGGCCAGCACGGTGCCGTCGCCCGCCGGCAGGAAGCGCACCTCGAAGTAGAGCGCGTCGACGGGGATGGTCAGGTGCTCGGCGGTGAGCCGGCCGGTCACCGCCGTGTCGCCGAGCCCGGGCCCCGGCGCCGTGGCCACGACGTCGCCCTGCCACACCACGTGGGAGACAGTGCCCTCGGTGCACGCGCCGTTCGGGCAGCCGACCATGGCGATGTCGGGGTAGCGGCCGAGCATGCACCCGGTCGGCGCCACCTCAGGGTGCAGCTCGAGCGCCACCTCGAGCGGCGGCGTGCCGCGCGTATAGACATCGACGTCGGTGAGCACGAAGGGCGCGCCAAAGCCGCGGATCTTGAGCACCTCCCATTGGCCGGGAGACTCGATGTTGCCGACGCCGACGCCGGCGTTGCAACGCGCCCCGCAGCGCTCTACCGGCGTGCCCAGGTCGACGCCGAACACCAACGGCTCGGCGCCATCCCACTCGAGATCCTGGCCGCGCATCACGACGTCGGTATAAGGGCCTTTCAGTGTGCCGCCGCCGGAGGCCACGCCGGGTGACGTCTCCTCGATGTCGAGGATCAGGTTTCTCACGAAGTCGACGCTCTCGCTCAGCGTGATGCTGCCGAGATCGAGGTCGCCGCGCGGCACCACCCGCACCGCCACCGACGTCGAGTCGCCGCGCGTCAAGCCGAGGCGCTCGAGCGACACGGCGTCGGGGATGCGGTAGCCCGACGGCAGCAGCGCGTCGCCCTGCACGATGGGGACGGCGAAGGGCGTGGAGGCGTCCGGGCCGATCTCGATCTGCGGCGACCACACGGTGCCGGTGAAGGTGGCGCTGTAGGGCGCACCCGCGGGCGGGCGATCGGCGCGCGCGACCAGGCGCAGGTAGCCGTCGGCGAAGTCGCGCTCCAGGCGGCACTCGCCGGTGCCTTGCCCGCTGTCGTCGAGCGCGCCGGCGGCGACGCTGCACGAGGTAGCGCCGAGGCCGATGGTGGCCTCGCCGTCGCGCTCGACGAAGACCGAAAAGGTGAGGTCGTCCTGCTCGGGCACGAACTCCGGCGTCGCGGCCACCGAGCCGGCCACCGAATACGGCGTGGTGAAGGAGCAGGCGCCGAGCGCGCCCCCCGGGCCTTCCACCGGCGAGCCGGTGGGGATCTCGCCATAGCAGCCGAGCGGCGCCCTCGCGGGATCCACCAGGTCCTGGCCGAAGCGCTCGACCAAGAGGCCGGGCAGCTCGGCGGCGATGGCGGTGCGCGGCCAGCGCGCGGGCACCGCCTCGAAGCGCGTGACGCCGACGCGGGTCAGCGGTTGCAGCTTGAGGTTGGCGCCGTTCACATCGAGGCCGAGGCGCGCGATGCGCAAGGTGGTCGAGCTGGCCGACAGCGCCATGCCGTGAAACGCCGCTAGGCGCTGGTTGGCGGCGTCGACCAACGCGTCCTGCCGCGCGCTCGAGGTGGGGATGCCGGCGAAGGGATCGCCCGGCCACAGGCGCAGCTCGGCGACAGCGGCGTCGGCGTAGGTCGTACCGTCGTCGTAGGCGCCGACGCTGAGCGGCCCGCCGAACAGCGGCGACGCGGTCGGGCCGCTGAAGCGCGCCTGCACCAGCGCGCCGTCGAGCACGCACAACAGGTCATCGTCGTCGCCGCCGTCGACGAGCAGCGAGGGCGTATTCACCACGCACAGCACATGGTGCCAGGTGCGCAGCGTGGGCAGCGAGAGCGCGAGCACCTGATCGCCCACAGCGAAGCCGAGGTAACCCGACGGATCGGTGCCGAGCTCCCACCCCGTGACGCCGTCGGACATGGCAACGATCGGCGTGGTCGTGCGCGTGCTGGGCGTGCGGAACACCACCTCGAGCGCGAAGCCTCCACCGACGTCGAGCGGCGCCTGCGCGGTGCGGAACGCGACCGTGTCGAGCACCGCGGTGGTCCCCGGGTCGTCGGCGGCGCGCAGCGAAACCGGCACGAACGCCTCGAGGCTCGGCGTGCCCACCGCCTCCATGCCGCACGCGAGCGCATCCGAGCCGCAGCTCAAGGCCGGCAGCGCTCCGCCGAGCAGGTCGCCCATGGCCTCAGCGCCGCCGTTGCCGAAGGTGAGGTGCAGCTCGCGCTCGCCGACGGTTGCGCCCGCCTCGCTGCACTCGCCGCGCAGCTCGGCGCGCGGCACCGGGCGGCAGTAGCCATCGGCGGCGCAGTAGTCGTCGGGTCCGCAGGCGCCAAAGTCGTCGAGGGGCGGCACGCAGCGCGCCGGCTCGAGGCCGCACAACTGGCAGCCGGCCGCGGCCGCCAACAGCGGCGGCAGCAGCACCATGGCGCGGGCTGATCCCCTCACCCCAGAAGGTCTACCCGTCCGCGAGCGCCACCGCGACCCCCGCCCCCACCACGACGAGCCCGGCGGCGGCGGTGCCCAGGCCGACCAGGCCGAGCGTAACGACGGCGTCTCTGTTGTCGTGGGCCACGGAGCCTGTGCGCAGCATCAATTCGGTGACGCCGGCGCCGAGCCCGCCGCCCACCATCATCAGCGAGCCGACGCCGGCCGCAGTCCACCCCACCCAGGTGAGCGTCTTCGCCGGCTCGGCCTCGAGGCGCAGCGTGACGGGGTCGGTCACCAGGTCGCGCTCGACGTGGAAGGTCAGGGTGCCGGGCGTGTAGCCGGCCGCGGCGGCGTCGAGCACGTGGTCGCCTGGGGCGAGCCAGCGCACACCGGTGGTGGTGGGCTTGCCGTCGAGCTTGACGGCTGCGTCGACCGGCTCGACCACGACGCGCACCGGCAAGGGCGTGGGCGCCCCCCGCCCGGTGACCAAGCGCTCGACGAAGGCGCGCACGCTGGCCCCGCCGTCGGACGACGGCAGCACGATGGCGGCAGCGGCTCGCCGACGCTCCTGTTTCTTCCCCTCGGTCTGGAGGAAGAGGCCGCGCAGCACCATCTTGTCGTCGATGGTCTCGACCGACGTCGTCACCACCACCTGCACCTCGGCGACCAGCCCGACCTTCAGCGCGCACTCGTCCTTGGCGAACACGCACTGCAGACCGGCGCTCATGGCGTCCTCTATGGCGGCGCGGGTCTGTTCGAGCGGCTGCACCTGGTAGCCGAGGCCGGCCATGCTCTCGCGCACCGCGGCGTCGAGGTCGTGCTGCGCTCCCGGCAGCAGGCCGGGGGCCTGCAACTCGAGCACCGCCGCGCGCTCGGCGTGGGCGCCCATCGCGGCCAACAGGGTCGCCGCGAGCGCAGCGCACGTCGTCACCGCGGGCGCTCGACGGCCCACAAACGTCCGTCGCGGAGCGTGACGCCGGTCGTCGTAAAAAGGCAGCAAGCACGGCAGGGTGCGCACGGGGCGCTATAGTGCCACGAGGCCCGTGCGATCGTGAACGAAGACCGGAAGGCCACACCCGACCTGCCGCCTCCTCCGCCCGAGGAGTTCCCACGCACGTTCGGCAACTACCTGTTGCTGGCGCCAGTGGCGCGCGGCGGCATGGGTGAGGTGTTCCTGGCCAAGCACGGCACCGTGGCCGGCCTCGAGAAGCACTGTGTGGTCAAGACGCTGCGGCCGCACCTGACCGACGACCGCGAGTACACCACCCGCTTCATCGACGAGGCGCGCATCGTGGTGCAGCTCAACCACAGGAACATCTGCCACGTCTTCGACGTGGGCGCGGTGGGCGAACGCTACTACCTGGCGATGGAGTACATCGCGGGCCGCGACCTGCGCACCGTGACCTACTCGGTGTCGGAGCAGGGCGGCGTGCTGGCACCCGGGCTCGCCCTGCACTGCGTGTGCGAGGTGCTGGAGGCGCTCGACTACGCGCACCGCCACGCCGACGCCGCCACCGGCCGGCCGCTGTTGCTGGTGCACCGCGACGTCTCGCCGCAGAACGTGATGGTGAGCTGGGAGGGCGAGGTCAAGCTGATCGACTTCGGCCTGGCCGCGTCGTCGCTCAAGATCGAGCAGACCTCGCCGAACGTCGTCATGGGCAAGCTCGCCTACATGGCGCCCGAGCAGGTGCGCGGCGAGAAGGTCGATGGGCGCGCCGATCAGTTCGCCGTCGGCGTCATGCTCTACGAGGTCTTGGTGGGCGAGCGCTTCTACGACGGGCGCAGCCCCTACGAGATCTGGGGCCTGGCGGCGCAGGGCGGCTTTCGCCCGCGCGGCTGGGACGTGCTCGACGACGACGTCAAGGCCATCCTCGACCGCGCGCTCGCGGCCACGACGAACGGCCGCTACGCCACCTGCAACGAGATGCGCGAGGCCTTGCAGGCCTATCGCTATGCGCGCGGCCTGCACGGCGACGGGCCGATGCTGCGCTCCTTGATGCAGAAGGTGTTCGCCGCCGACATCGACGAGAGCAAGAAGACCATCGCGGTCTTGTCTTCGGCGCGACCCAAGCAGGCGATGGGCGGCGTGGTCAGCCTCGGCACCGAGGCGACGTTGTCGATCGCGCGCGCGCCCTCGTTGCCGAACGCCCGCCCGCCCGAGGTGCCGGTCGTGCGCGAGCCGACCGAGCCGACCAACCAGATGATCAAGCAGGCCGGCCTGCGCGAGCGGCGACCGCCGGTGGTGGCCATCGCGGCCGCAGTGGCCGTGCTCGGCGTCGTCGTCGGTGTGCTGCTGGCGCGCCAGCTCGGCGGCGCCGCCGTCGTCGACGCGCCCGTCGACGCCGCGGCGGTGGTGGCACCGGATCCGCTGCCACCGCCCACGCCACCGTTGCCGCCGCCGGCGGTCGTCGACGCCGGCGTGACGCCGACCGAGCCGCCGCCCATCGACGGCGTCGCGCCCGAGAAGCAGCCGTCCGACAAGAAGCCTCGCAAGAAGGCGAACGGCAAGAAGACGCCGGATGCCGCGCCGCTTCCGGACCCGCCGCCGCCGAACCCGACCCCACCCGATCCGCCCGTCGACAAGAGGCGCGGCTACGACGACCTCGGCTGGCAAGAGCGCGTCGACGAGCTGCAACGGCGCTGCGCCGCGAAGGCGTGCACCGCGGTCGTGGCGGAGCACCGCGACGACTACGGCAAGATCCCGCCCGACGAGCTGCGCGAGTGGAAGGCCGCCGTGCGCGCCTGCTGGGATCGCTGCGGCCTCACGCAGTAGCGATCGGACGCACTACCGCCTGCGCGCCACGAGGTGCGCCACGCGCGTGCGCTTCTGCGAGTCGGGCACCGGCACGACCGCCTCCACGGCGTAGCCGAGGCCCTCGAGCCAGCGGCCGAGCGCGGCCACGTCGTAGCGGCGCGAGTACAGCATGGTGCATGCGCGCCGCTGCTCCTCGAACACCAGGTCGTGGCAGAAGTTGAGCGAGCCGGGCACGCGCGCGGTCTCGTCGTTCTCGCGCACCCAGACGCGCGTGTGCACGTCGCTCGGGCGCCGGCCGTGCGCCGCCTCCCAGCGTCGATAGGGGCCCTCGAGCAGCAAGCGCCGGTTGGCCTCGGGCGCGGTCAGCTCGCCCTGCGCCGGCAGCGTCATGCGAAAGAGCGGATCGTCCTCGACCTTCTCCAGGCGCAGCGCCACCTCGAGCCAGAGCAGGTCGTTGGGGCGCAGCATGGCGGAGAGGCGCTCGGTGACGAGCGCCTCCTCGTCGCGCACGTTGCCAAAGACGTTGCCGAGCATGACCACGAGTCGCGTGCCGTCGTGGTGCGCCGTCGGCAGGCGGCGCAGGAAGGAGAGCGGCCCCTCCTCGAAGTCGGCGCAGAACGGCAGGACCTGGGATGCCTTCTTGCGGCACGCCTTGGTGCCGCTCACCAACAGCGGGATCGAGACGTCGACCAGCGCGACGGCGAGCCAGGGCAGACCGAGCGCGGCGACGCGCGCGGCGATCAGCGCCTCCTTGGCCGCCTCGCCGGGGCCGAGCGAGATCAGGTCGAGGCCGCGCTTCTTGTCGATGATGCCGTCATCGACCAGCTTCTTGGCGCACACCTCGACGCCGGCGAGCCAACAGCCTTGGTCATAGCCCGCGCGCATCAGGTTCTCCCAGGCGAGCGCGCCCTGGGAGTCGAAGTAGAGGAAGCGGTGGCCGAGGTAGTCGTAGGTGACGCGGTCGTGGAACTGCCGCTGCAGCGCCGCCGGGCCGGAGCCCTCCTCGATCTCGAGCGCGAGCAGGCCCGCGTCGTGCGCGTCGTCGACCGCGCGCGCCTGCTCTTTGAGCGCGAGCACGCGCCGCGCCAGGCCATCCTTGATGGCGGCCAGCGTCTGCACCTTCAGCTCTTGGGTGGCGCCGCTCTTCCAGTTGTCGATGTTGTCGACGCTGACGCCGGCGAGCGCCGCCAGCTCGCGATCGCTCTCGACGCCGAGCGCGGCCGCTGTGTGCAGCACCAGGTCGACGAGCTGGCTTCGCTGGGCAGGGCCCTTCTTGGCCATGGCTCGAGGCTAGTCCCCCTCGCCCTGCCCGTCAGCCCCAGCCCGGGTTGCCGGCCCCGCCGCTGCTGCCGCCGCTGCCGCCGCTGCCGCCGCCGCTGCCGGAGCTGCTCGAGCCGCCGGAGGAGCCGCCGGACGAGCCACCGGAGCTGCCACCCGAGGTGCCGCCGGCGGACCCGTCGGACGTGCCGCCGTTGGTGTCGCCCGTGCCGCAGTCATCGCCCTCGCGCGGCGGGTCGACGTCGTACGACGAGCTATCGCCGGGCGGCGGCGGCTCGCCGGGCCCGAACTCCATGTGCCGGCTGGTGCAGATGAAGGCCAGGCCGCAGGGCAGGCAGTCGCCGCCGCGAGGCTCGG
The DNA here is from genome assembly GCA_016177705.1 of Deltaproteobacteria bacterium. Taxonomy (GTDB): domain Bacteria; phylum Myxococcota; class UBA727; order UBA727; family VGSZ01; genus JACOUT01. Next base: position 399,597 of record JACOUT010000014.1, on the reverse strand, counting down.
TCATGCCGTCCTCGGCCGAGGTCACGATGAAGCCGTCGCCGTTGGTCAGGTCTTCCTCGTGGTGCTCGAAGCAGGAGTAGATGGTGCCGGCGAGGTTCTCAGCGGGCTGCTCCTCCGAGGTCAGGTACACGCGGTCGAGCGGCAGCTCGTCGGGAGGCGCCAAGAAGCGCGCGATGTGCACGTCGAGGTCGATGTCGAGGCGGGCGACGTCGAGGTGCTCGACGTCGAGGTCGAGCACCACCCGCGCGGTCGCGCCCGAGCCGTCCGTCTCGTCGGTGCCGGAGGTGCCGTCCGCGACGGGAGCGCCGCAGGCCGCGGCCAGGAGCGTGAGAGCGAGCAGGGACGAACGCATGGGAGCCTCCAGGTGACGCGACCAGCATGCCGAGATCGCCGCCAGCGAGCGCGGGGAAAAAGGAGCATGCGGTCGGGAAAAACCTGGCGCGTGCGGCGAGATCCCCCGCCGCACGCCCGTGCGGACTTTCGTCACGGTGCGGCAATGCCGATCATCTTCAGGAACGCTGTCTCGTTCGGCTCGCGCCCAAGGAAGTCCTTGAGCAGCACGCCCGGCTCGACGGTGCGGCCGCGCGCGAGCACGAGGTCGCGGTACTCGCGGCCCACCTTGGGGTTGAGCACGCCCTCGGCGGCGAAGCGCGTGAACATGTCGGCGGCGAACACCTCGCTCCACAGGTACCCGTAGTAGCCGCCGTCGTAGCCGCCCATCATGTGGCCGAAGGTGCCGGCGAAGTGCGCGCCCTTGTCCTCGGGCAGCTTCATGACGTCGGCCCAGCTCTTCTTGGCCACGGCATCGGCGCTCAGCTTGGTCGCAGCCTCGGGCTTCACGGCGTGGATCGCCGAGTCGAAGGTGCCGAGGAAGACCTGGCGCGAGTAGCGCACGCCCGCGTCGAACTTGCGCGCGGCGGCGAGCTTCTGCGCCAGCTCCGCGGGGATCGGCTTGCTCGGGTCCTTCGGGTCGGCCGAGATGCGCGCCAGCACCTCGGGCTGATAGGCCCAATTCTCGAGCATCTGCGAGGGCGCCTCGACGAAGTCGAGCGCGGTGCGCGTGCCGGACTGCTGCGTGTACCGCGCGGTGGTGAGCGACTCGTGCATCACGTGGCCGAACTCGTGAAAGAGCGTGTCGACCTCGTCCATCGACAGCAGGCCGGGCTTGCCGTCCTTCGGCGGCTGGAAGTTCACGACGAGCGACGCGAGCGGCACGCGGTAGCCGCCCGGCACCGCGTGGCCCGGCGACAAGGTGAACTCGGCGGCGTGGCCGTACTTGCCGTCGCGCGGGTACAGGTCGAGGTAGAACTTGGCGACCAGCGCCTTGGTGCCGGCGTCCCGCACCTCGAAGAGCTTGACACCCTCGAACCAGGTGTCGGGCCCGGCCACCTCCTTCATCTCGACGCCGAGCACGGTCGCGTACACGTCGAACATGCCGCGCAGCACCTTGTCGGCGGGGAAGTAGGCGCGCACCGCCTCGTCGTCGATGGCGAAGTCGTTCTTCTTGATCTGGTTCAGGTAGTAGCGCCAGTCCCAGGCGTTGATGACGGCGCTCTTGCTCTTGGTGTCCGCCGCCTTGAGTGCCGCCATCTTCTTGGTGTCGCTCAGCAACGCCGGCTCGAGGCCCTTCTTCATGCGCGCCAGGAAGGACTGCACGGTGGCGGCGTCCTTGGCCATGCGGTCCTCGGCGACGTAGTCGGCGTGCGTTTGATAGCCGAGCAGCTTGGCGCAGTCGGCGCGTAGCTTGATGGCCTCGTCGAGCAGCTTGAGGTTCTCTTTGCCGCCGCGGTTCATGAAGGCGGTCTCCATCTTCTTGCGCGTCGCCTCTTTCGACGCGTTCTCCATCACCGGGTAGTAGTCGGGATACTTGGTGGAGAGGACGTACGTGCCCTTCTTGGCCTTGTCCTCGTGCGCCGCGATGAAGTCATCGGGCAGGCCCGCGAGCTCGGCCTTGGTGTACGCGACCTTGGTGGCGTCCTCGTTCAGGTTCTTCGAGAAGCGCGTCTGCAGCTCGGTCAGGCGCGAGCGCAGCTCGACGAGCTTGGCGCGATCGGCGTCGGACAGCTCGAGGCCGTTTCGCTTGAAGTCGCGCATGGTGATCTCGACCAGGCGCGCCTGCTCGGCGTCGAGCTTGGCGGTCTTGCCCGCGTTGTCGAGGAAGCCCTTCATGGCGAGGTAGAGGTCCTTCCTCGCCGACACCGCGACCGACCACTTGCCGGCGCGCTCCTCGCAGGCGGCGCCGGCGTCGCGCACCGGCGCTTGCGGGTGGACGTCCTTCAGGAACGACAGGCGCGCCACCGTCTCGCCGTAGTCGCCGAGGATGGCGTCGAGCGCCTCGAAGGAGTCCTTGAAGGTGCGCTTGGCGTCGGGGACGGCGACCAGCGCCGCCAGCTTGGCGTCGGCGTCCTGCTCGGCCTTGGCGCAGCCGGCGGCCAGCTCCTCGGGCGTGTAGCGCGAGCGCAAGGGCGGCACGTCGACGGCGGCGGCGCGCGCGGCGGCGAGCGCAGAAGGGGCGAGCAGGCTCGCGGTCAGGGCAGCGAGCACGAGCGAGGGGATCGGGTGGGTGCGCATGGCGCGCTTGTAGGGCGGGCGCTCGCGCGCGGGCAACGGCCTTCACGCGTCCGGCGGCTCGAGGAATCGCAGTAGAGTCGCGGGCGTCTCACGAGGGAGCGTGCATGATCGTCGGCGAGCGAGTGGTGCTGCGCGCGGTGGAGCGGGCGGACCTCCCCAAGATCCAGCGCTGGATGAACGACCCCGAGATCTTGCGGCGCATCTACACCTATCGACACCTGTCGCAGGACGCCGAGGAGCGCTGGCTACAGCAGATGAGTGAGAGCGCGAACGACTTCGTCTTCGCCATCGACACCAAGGACGGCACCGGCACCGCCGTGCACATCGGTACCTGCGGCATCCATCACGTCGACTGGAAGAACCGCACCTGCATGGTCGGCATCGTGCTCGGCGAGGAGCGCTACCGCGGCCAGGGCCTCGGCACCGACGCCATGCGCTTGCTGGTCGGCTACGCGCAGCAGGAGCTTGGCCTCCATCGCGTCGAGCTCGAGGTCTACCCGTTCAACCAGCCCGCCATCAGGAGCTATGAGAAGCTCGGCTTTCGCCTGGATGGCACCAGGCGCGGCGCCACGTTTCGCGAGGGGCGCTTTCAGGACGTGCTCGTGATGAGCGTGCTGCCGGGTGAGCTGACGTCGGGGTAACCGCGACGCGCGCGAGCACGTTCACGCTCAGGGCTTGGCGCCGTCGTCGATCCAAGCGCTGATGGCGCTCACGTCGGCGAGTGGCTCGGCCGGCGCGGGGGGCATGAAGGGCGCCTCGGTCAGGCGCAGCATGAGCTGGCTCGCCGCGGCGTCGCCGGGGGCGACGTAGTCCTGGATCGCGGTGTAGGCGGCGCCCGGGTCCGGGCTCGCGAAGGCGCCGGGGCCGCGCTCGGAGACCGACTGATCGCCGGTGTGGCAGGGCGTGCACCGACTGGTGAGCAGCGGGTGCACCTGGGTGGCGAAGGCGCCGGCGGGGTCGATGAAGGGGCCGCAGCTCGCGGCGAACAGCACGGCGCACAGCCCTGTCAGGCGTGACACGGATCCCGCTCGGCACCGCCAATGCACCTGTGCCCGATCAAGCAGCGCCCAAGAAACCGGTGCGCGGCAACTTCGTCGCGTCGTGAGCGGAGCACCCATGCATTTCACCTCGCCAGCCATCGCCGTCCTCCTTTGCACTACAGCGGCCTGTATTGTGGTCGATGTCGACCGCGCTCGCACGCTCGGTGAGGGGTCCGAGGAGGCGCAGATCTGCTCCTCGCGCCACGGCGGCGAGTCGGACCACCTGGTCGGCGAGCGCTGGTTCGACGGCACCGACTGGTGCACGTGCGTGGCGCTGGCCGGCGAGACCGAGACGCGCTGCCGTGACACGTGTGCCGACGACGGCGTGCGCTTCTCGGACACCGACGGCGTGGTGTGCAGTTGCGATCCAATGACCTGGCAGCTCGAGTGCGCGGCCGACGCGAACGACGGGGAGTGCCCATGCCTGTGCGACGACCCCGACGGCGACGGCATCTGCGGGTGAGCTGAGCGCACGCGATCGATGTTGGCGCGTTTGCGCCACCGGTTGGCGCGCGCCCGGAAGCGGCGTCGGCGCGCGCACGACATGGTCTCGCGCCGTGGATCTTCGACCGTCTCTTCGCCGCCGCACCGCGCTCGTCACCGGCGCCGCCTCGGGCATCGGCCGCGCCTTCGCGACCGCGCTGGCCGCGCGCGGCGACCGGCTGGTGCTCGTCGACGTCGATGAGGCGGCGCTCGCCGTCGTCGCCCTCGACCTCGGCGGGGATCACGACGTGCAGGTCGTCGACCTCGCCTCCGCCACGGCCATCGAGCGTCTGCGCGACAACCTGGCCGCGCACGAGCCCTGCATCGACCTGCTGATCCATTGTGCGGGCATCCTGGGCGCGGGCGCCTTCGCCGATCAGCCGGTCGCCGACTTCGCGCGCGTGCTGCAGGTCAACCTGCTCGGCACCGTGCACGTGACGCACGCCTGCTTGCCGCAGCTCACGCGCGCGCGCGGGCACGTGGTCGCGCTGGCGTCGACGGCGTCGCTGCACGGTTGGCCGCTGCTCGGCGCTTACTCAGCCGCCAAGGGCGCCGTCGAGAACTGGGCCGAGGCGGTGCGCCCGGAGCTGCGTCGCCGCGGCGTCGGCCTCACCACGGTGTTCCCGCTGCTCGTCGACACTCCCATGCTGGCGCGCGCCGGCACGCCGCCCATCCTGCGCGGTCGCCGCGTCAGCGCCGACGACGTGGTGACCAGGGCCTTGCGCGCCGTCGATCGTGGTCGCGCGCGCCTGTTCGTGCCGGCGCTGGCGCGCCTGGTCGCGATCACCCACGGCGTGGCGCCTCCCTTGCTCGATTGGTGGGGCGCGCGGCGAGGCTTCACGTCGACGACCAGGAGCAACGCATGACCCGGCCCGACCGCGAGGCGCTCTACCGATCGATGCGCCGCATCCTCACCTTTGAAGAGGCGGTACGCGCCCTCTGGCAGGAGGGCCGCATCTCGGGGGAGATGCACCTGTGCCGCGGCGAGGAGGCGCTCGCGGCGGGCGTGATGGCGCACCACCGCGAAGGTGACGCCGTCTCGTGCGATCACCGGCCGCACGGCCAGTTCGTGGCGCGCGGCGTGCCGCTGGTCGACGTGCTCGCCGAGCTGCTCGGCGACGAGCGCGGCCTGTGCGCCGGGCGCGGCGGCCACATGCACCTGTTCTCACGGCGTCACCTGATCGCCACCACCGGCATCGTCGGCGCGCCCGCGCCGCTCGGCGCCGGCTTCGCGCTCGCGCTCAAGCGCCTGCAACCCGCCGCGGTCGCGTTCGCCTATGGCGGCGACGGCGCGGCCAACCAGGGCCTGTTCCTCGAGACGCTCAACCTCGCCTCGGTGTGGCGCCTGCCGCTCTTGCTCGTGTGCAAGGACAACGGCTGGGGCGTGACCACCTGGTCGCGCGACGTCACCGCCGGTGACCAGGTCACGCGCGCGCGCGCCTTTGGGCTCGTCGCCGAGCGTGTCGACGGCATGGACCCGATCGCGGTCTGGCATGCGACCGAGCGCTTGCTCGCGCACGTGCGCGCGGGCCGCGGGCCGGCGCTGCTGCACGCGCGCTGCACGCGCCTCGACGGGCACTTCCTCGGCGATCGCATGGTGCGCGCCGCGCGCGACCTCGAAGAGGGCGCGGAGATGGGCAGAAACGTCGTCGAGAACGCCACCGCGCGTCACGGTGGACGCATGCGCGATCGGCTGCGCGCGCTCGCGCGCATGGGCAAGTCGGTGGTGAGGCTCAAGCGCGGGCTCGGCAAGAAGAACGACCCGACGCTTCAACCCGCGGGGACGCTCGGGCTCAGCGACGACGCGCGTGGCCGCATCGACGCAGCGGTGGACGCCGAGGTGCGGGCCGCGGTCGCGGCCGTGGCCAAGGAGGCGGCATGACGCGCAGGATCTTCGAGGACGCGATCGACGCCGCCATCGCCGACGCGATGGCGAGCGACGAGCGCGTGGTGCTGTTCGGTCTCGACGTGCCGATGCTGCGCGCGGGGCTGTACGCGCGCTTCGGCGAGGGCAGGGTGTTGGGCGCGCCCATCAGCGAGGGCGCGTACCTGACGGCGGCGGTGGGCGCGGCCATGGCGGGGCTGCGCCCCGTCGTCGAGATCATGATGGTCGACTTCATGGGGGTCGCGCTCGACGCGCTCTTGAACCACGCCGCCAAGCTCGAGGGCTTCACGCATGGCCGCTGGCGCTGCCCGCTGGTGGTGCGCACCGCCTGCGGCGCGGGCTACGGCGACGGCGGCCAGCACGGCCAGACCCTGTGGGGCCTGCTCGCCGGCATCCCCGGCCTCACCGTGGTGGCGCCGTCGACGCCCGACGACGCCTACGGCCTGATGGCCTCGGCGCTCGCGCACGACGGCCCGGTGGTGCTGCTCGAGCACAAGCTGCTGACCAAGAATTGGCTCGAGTTCGTCGGCAGCGGCGGCCGCGCCGGGCTGTCGTTCGACGTCCCCGCCGACGGCCACGAGGGTGAGGTGAGCGGCCGCCCGGTGCCCTTCGGCAAGGCGGTAGTGCGGCGGCGCGGCGACGACGTCACGCTGGTGTCGCTCGGCGTCGGTGTGCACCGCGCGCTGGCGGCGGCGGAGCTGCTCGCCGCGGAGGGCATCTCAGCCGAGGTGCTCGACCTGCGCTCGGTGCTCCCGCTCGACGAGGGCGCGGTGCTCGCGTCGGTGCGCCGCACCGGGCGCCTGCTCGTCGTCGACGAGGACTATCGGCGCTTCGGCCTGTCGGGTGAGCTGGCCGCGGTGGTCGCGGAGCACGGCGTGGCCGCGCGCTTCGCGCGCGTCTGCACCGACGACACCATCCCGTTCGCGCGCCACCTCGAAGCGGCGGCGTTGCCGAGCGTGGCGCGCGTGGTCACGGAGGTGCGGCGCCTCGTCGACGCGCGCGCGCCCGCCAAGCGCTCGGCGACAGCCCCGTCCGCCGTCGAAACAGCGCATTGAAGTGCTGCAGCGACGCGCAGCCCACCTCGAGCGCCACAGTGGTGAGCGCGGCGTCGCTGTCCGCGAGCAGCCGCTGCGCGACGCGAACGCGGGCGTCGGCCTGCTCGGCCTGAAAGGTGACGCCGGCCTCGGCGAGCCTGCGTTGCAGCGAGCGCTCGGAGATGGCGAGCGCGCGCGCCGCGTCGGCGAGCGCCGCATCGAGGTGCGCGTCGAGGAAGGCGCGCAGCGCAGTCACCTCGTGCGGCGCGCCGAGTACTGAGCGCGTCATGTCCGCGATGACCTCGTGCGCTTCGCGCGCATCGAGCCAGGCGAGCCCGGCGAGGAGGTCGTCGAACACCTGCACGGGGTAGGGGCTCTTCACCACCTGGTAGGCACCGGCGACCAGGGCGCCGCGCATGCCGTCCGGGCGAATCAGCGCCAGGCGCGTGACCGCACGCGAAAGCTCCGCGGCGCTCTCGGTCAAGTAGCGCTGCAACAGCGAGAAGGCCCCCTCGTCGCCACCCTCGAGCCGGCTCGCGTCGACGAGCGAGCGATGCGGCGGCGTCCTCTTGTCGAGCTCGAACACCAGCGAGCGGCCGAGCGTGAGCGCGTCCTGTTCCGTGGGCCGGCCCCACAGCACCAGCCCCCACAGCGTCGGCTCGACGCAGAAGTGCACCGACGTCGCGTGCGCCACGAAGCGGCCAGCGGGCCGACGCCGGAACTGGCTCGCCGTGGCGGCGATCAGGGCCGGCGTGGTCACGCCGCCAGCGCCGTGCGCAGGTGGTCGGCGTCGTCGGCGGACAGCCCGGTGCTGTTGGCCTTCAGCTTGGCGTAGAGCGCCGCAGCGTCGTCACCGGTGTGGCCGCTGGCGCAGGCCGGGTGCAGGTAGCCTGTGCCGCGCCCGGCGAAGCTGCCGGTGTCGACGTCGCGCTCGACGGCGACGCGCAGCTCACCCTTGGCGATCGCCTGGTGACAGGCGAGACAGCTCGAGCGGCCGGTGGGCGCGCGCTCGGCGTAGGGGAAGGCCGAGGGCTTGTCGCTGCTTGACGATGCGGCGGCGGCCGTCTCCAGCTCGGCTCGGTTCGGCACGTCGATGGTGGCGTCGTGCAGCGCGGCCAACAGCGCCGCGGGGCGCTTCTTGGCGGCGCAGGCGAGGTGGTGCCACACGTGGGTGGTCTCGCCGCCGGCGAACTGGTTTGGCACCTCCTCGCCGAGCCGCAGCTCACCCTTGGCGATGGGCTGCTTGCAGGTGCGACAAGCAGCGCGGCCCGACTTCGCGGCTTCGATGATGTGCGCCAGGGCGATCACCTCCCCAAGCATGAAGGTGGCACCACGACGACCCGTCCGAAAAGTCCCCCCAAGCACTCCCCGGGCTGCGTCGTGGAACGAGGGATTTGGGGGATGCCTATCGACGGACACAAAGAAGCAGGGGTTCGAAAGGGGGCGCAGCCCCCTTGGGAAGCACAGCTTCCCGGCCGTAGCGGTGCTCGCCCAGGGACTGGGCGAACACCGCAGCCGCGCGAGAGCGCGGCTGCACCGAGGCGCGCCACTGCCGCAACAAGCCGCCAGCCAACAAGTGACGCGCCCGGTGCCACGGCCGACCACGAACGCAGGAACGGAGCCTCACGGCTCCGTTCCTGCGTTCGTGGTGGAGGCGGCGGGAATCGAACCCGCGTCCGAAAGAAGTCCCCGAGCTGCCGCTACACGCTTAGTTCGCCGTTTGTTCTCGACGCGAGCGAAGGCGAACGTCCTCTCGCGCCGAGTCCCTCACCTGTTTCTCACACCGCCGACGGCAAGGGGCTCGTCGGTGCCAGCCTCATCAGACGCGCCGGGTCTCCCTCGTAGAGGCGGACCTGGGAACCGGCGTCGCTAGCAGTTTTTAGGCTGCGAGAGCGAGCTCAACGTTGTCGTTGGCTTTTGTGTTTCCCATACTCTTTTTTGCGCGGTGAGTTGGGAAGGCCGCGGCGTGCTGCAGATCGCTTTCCTCCCTCGTCGAGACCGGTTCGCCCCCATGGCGACCGTTCTTCCTATTGTAGGCATGGGCGCGCGCCGGACAACAGCGCCCACGCCCACGCTCAGGGCACCGGCAACTCGCAGGTGCCCGCGTCCGGTGCGCACAGCTGGTTGACGCAGACCGTGCCATCGTCACAGTCGAAGTCGGTCGCGCAGGACGGCGTCACGCAGCCGTGGACGTCGACGGCACCGCCCTCGCCGCCGCAGCTGCGCCAGGCCGCGCAGGTGAAGCCGCCCGTGCATGGCGTCGGCGCGCACCGGCCGTCCGCGCCACAGCTCTCGTCCGCCGGGCACGACGAGCCGTCGCATGGCGCCACGCAGGCCACGTGCTCCTGGCAGGAGTTGCGATCGACCACGCCGCAGCGCGCGGGCGCGTCGCAGTCGGCATCGCCGCTGCACTCGTCGGCGGGCGGGCCCATGCCGCAGCGCGGCCCGTCGTCGTTGGCCGAGGCGCAGGACGCCGATGACGCGCAGTCCGCGTCCGAGCGGCAGTCGTTGCCACCGTCAGCATCGGCGCAGGCCAAACAGCCGAGCGCGACGCCCAGCAGGATCAACGTAGTAGCGAGCTTGCTCATGGCGTCGCTGCTCTCACGCGGCGTGCCAATGCCCGCGCGCGCGCAGATGCGGCTCGGGGCCTCAAAGATCCGCGGTGTCCTCGAGAAAACGAGGCCTGATCGTCAGGCTCGCGGGCTCGCGCGCTTGGCCGCGAGCCCGGTGAGGAACAGCCCGAGCACCGCCACCGCTACCGCCACGCCGATGGCGATCGCCATGCCCTGCGTCGGCCACAGCCAGCCGCCCAGGCGCAGCGCCAGGAACACGCTGAGCGCAACGCCGCCGATGCGGATCAGCCGCTTGTCGCCGCGGCGCAGCCCGACGACGACGACGGCGAGCACCATGCCGAACAGCACCACCGCCGCGAGCAATGCGGAGCTGCGCGCCGGGATCGGCACCACCACGAAGGCGAGCGCGGTGCACACGAGCGCGATGTTGACCGGGCCTTCCACGCGCGTGATGCGCTCGCGCGTTCGCGCCAACGCCTGCCCGGCGACCGTGGCCGCGACGGTGATGACGCCGATCGAGACGGCCGCCACGGCCACCTGCGTCGAGGCCTCGGGGTCGCGCAGCTCGTCGTAGAAGGCCGCGCCCGAGGCGACCAGCTCGAAGGTCATGGTGAAGAGCGCCACGATCGCGGCCTGCAGCGCGCCGAGCCGCATGCCGCGCGCCACGCCGTCGAAGCCGGGCACCTGGTAGTGCAGGCCGCCGAGCGAAAACGCGCACACGCCGCCGAGCAGCACGAGCGGCGACAGCCACGACCAGCGGTCGACCACGGAGAACGTCGACAGCCCGCGGAAGGCGAAAGCCGCGACCCAGGCGCAAAACAGCAGCCCGCACGCCGCCGCCACCGCCTTGGCGCGCGTCGCGTAGGCGAGCGGCAGCACGCACGCGAGCCAGAGCGCGAGGATGGCGTGCACGGCAATGTCGACGCCGTAGACGCGCGTGAACAGCCACAGCACCACGCCGTTGACCGCGGCCGCCACCATCAACATGGTGGTGCCGACGTTGCCGCGGCGCTTCCCGAGGTCGGCGCGCAGGGTCGTCGCCTGCTCGGCGCTGATGACGCCGTCGCGCTGCCAGCGATCGATCGCAGAGGGGTCGACGCTCATCCGCCTGAGGCTACGCCGGTGTGCGTACCGCCTGCACGCCCGCCTTGAACGCCTCTTCGTTCACCGGGATCATGCCCGCCTTGTGCGACAGGCTGCGCCGCAGCTCGCCCAGGAAGCTCCGCTCGTCGAGCACCTGCGCCGCCTGCTGCAAGGCGCCGAGCGCCACCACGCTCTTGACCACCACGTTGCCGAGCCGCTGCGCGATGGCCGACATCGGCACTGCATGCACGCGCACGCCCTCGGCGACCTTCGGCGCCTTGGCGATGACGCTCGCGTCGTAGATCACCATGCCGCCCGGTCGCACGTCGCCGGCGAACTTGTCGAGGCTCGGCGCGTTGAAGGCGACCAGCACGTGCGGGTGGGGCGCCGCAGGTGACAGCACCTCGCTCTTGGCGATGTGCACGTCGGCGTACGAGGTGCCGCCGCGCGACTCTGGCCCGTAGCTCGGGATGTGCGTCGAGTCGTAGCCCTCGCAGATGGCCGTGCGCGTCACCAGCATGGCCGCGGTCTGCGCGCCGTCGCCGCCGGAGCCGGCCAGCTTGATGGACACGTCGAGCGGGTCGAGGTGCTCGGGGAATTTCTGGCAGAAGCGCTCCACCGTGTCGCGCTCGGTCTCGAGCACGTCGAGCACCCGCTCGACGTCGAAGGTGGGCTTGGCCGGCGAGAACCACGGCTCGCGCGTCACGTCCTTGATGAGCCCGAGCGGGTACTCCTTGGCCATGACGTTCTTCACGTGCAGCTCGGACTCGAGCGAGGTCATGTGCCAGTGCGTCGGGCACTCCGCCAGGATCTCGACGAAGCCGAAGCCGCGCCCCTCCACCTGCAACTGCAGCGCCTTCTTGATGGCGGCCTTGCATCGCTTGCGCTCGCGCTGGTCGTACAGGGCGCAGCGCTCGACGTAGCTGGCGCCGTCGAGCTTGGCGATCACCTCGGAGACGTGCATCGGCTGGCCCTGCATGGGGCCGCGCCCCTCGGGCGTCGTCGCCGACCATTGGCCGGGCAACGTGGTCGGCGCCATCTGGCCGCCGGTCATGCCGTAGATGGCGTTGTTGATGAAGATGACGCTGATGGGGATGCCGAGCTGTGCCGCGTGCATGATCTCGGCGAGACCGATGGCCGCGAGGTCGCCGTCGCCCTGGTAGCTGACGACGATGGAATTCGGGTTGGCCAGCTTGTGCCCGAGCGCCACGGCGGGCGCGCGCCCGTGCGCCGCCTGCGTGTTGCCGGTGTCGAAGTAGTAGAACAGGAAGACCGCACAGCCGACCGGCGAGATCATCACCGTGCGGTCCTCGACGCCGAGCTCGACCAACGCCTCCGCCAGGAACTTGTGCGCCAGGCCGTGGCCGCAGCCGGGGCAGTAGTGGGTGGTGCCGCCCTTCAGCCCCTTGCCGTGGGCGTGGCGATCGAAGTGGTCGAAGAAGGCGGCGCCCGGCTTCTTGTCGGCGGCCTTGGTCTCGTGCGACTGGCTCACTGGGCCACCTCCGTGCAGCTACGCGCGATCTGGTAGATCTCCTGGTCCGTCGGCAGGATGCCGCCCATGTGGCGCAGGTGCCGGATGTCGACGTCGGGGCCGCGCGCGTGGTGCAGCGCCAGGCGCAGCTCGTCCTCCAGCTGGCCGTCGCTCGCCTCGACCACGACGATGCGGTTCGCGTGCACCAGCTCCGTGAGCAGCGCCTTGATGGGGAAGGGCCACAGCGTGAGCGGCTGGAACAGGCCGACGGGCCTGCCCTCGCGTCGCAGCCGCTCGACGGCGGCCTTGGCCATGCGCGCCGGCGTGTTGCACGCGACCACCAGCGTGGTGGCGCCGTCGAGCTGGTAGCCGGTCGAGCGCTGCTCGTGCTCTTCCATCACGCGGTATTTGGCGCAGATCTTCTCGTTGTGCTTCTCGAGCTCGGACCAGTCCTGGAAGATGCTCGAGATCAGGTTGCTCTTGTGCGCGGCGTCGCCCCACACCGCCCAGTCGGGCAGGCCGGGCTCGATCAGGTGATCGGGCAAGGTGACGCGCCCGGTGATCTGCCCGAGGTAGCCGTCGGCCGCGATGACGACGGGGTTTCGGTATTTGTAGGTGAGCGTGAACGCCTCGATGGTGAGATCGAGCATCTCCTGCGGCGAGGTGGGCGCGAGCACGATGGCATGCGTGTTGCCATGGCCGAGCCCGCGGCAGGCGAGCTTGATGTCGCTCTGCTCGGGGCCGATGTAGCCGAGGCCTGGGCCGGGGCGCATGACGTCGACGAACACGCCGGGCAACTCGGCGCCGATGAAGTAGGAGATGCCCTCGAGCATGAGCGAGAAGCCGGGGCCGCTCGTGAAGGTCATCACCGGCAAGCCGGCGGCCGCGCAGCCGTACATGTGATTGACGGTGGCGACCTCGCTGCACGCCTGCAGGAACACACCGTCGAGCTTGGGCAACAGCTTGGCCATCAGCTCCGCGCCCTCGGTCGAGGGCGTGATCGGGTAACCGTAGACGTGGCGGCAGCCCGCGAGGATGGCGCCGATGGCAGAGGCGTAATTGCCCTTGAGCACCATGGGCTCGACCTTGGGCAGCGGGATCTTCCTGGGCGCGACGTTCGCGGGCCTCTTGCTACGGGCCTGCTCGCCATAGAGGTGGCGGGGATCCTCGAGGTCATAGACCTCGGCGCCGAGGCCATAGGGCTCGGGGCAGGCGACCACGCACAGCCCGCACGAGTTGCACAGGTTGTAGTCGATGTGGATCGGCGTCAGGCCCGAGGTCTGATTGATGTCGCTGCCGAGCGTCATCGCCTTCTTGGGGCAGGCCTCGATGCAGCGCCCGCAGCCCTTGCACAACGCTTCCGTCACCAGGACCGGGGGTCTCTCCCTCGACATGCGCAACCCTTTCGGCGGCCCTCGCCCACACCCCGCCCGTTGGGCCGGCCGCACCGGGCGTATAGCCGGCTCGACGTCAGGCTCAAACGGTCTCAGCGGCCGACGCAGCGCTCGTAGCAGGGCGCGACGCTCGCGATCTCGAGCTTGACCCCCTTGGCGGCGAGCGCGCGCAGGCCGCGCGTGCAGGGGAGCTGGCACCACGTCGTCACCGCGCGCACCATCTCGTCGAGCGACGCGGCGCGCGGCGGCGGCGCTGACGGAGACGCCGGCGCTTCCACGGGCGGGGCCGCCTCCCTCGGTACCACCGCGGGGGTGGGTGGCGCCGCCGGGCCGCGCGTCTTCTTGTGCGGGTTCGCGCGCGGCGGTGCCACGGGTTCGACGACGACCGGCTCGACACTGGCCGGCTCGACACTGGCCGGCTCGACACTGGCCGGCTCGACACTGGCCGGCTCGACACTGGCCGGCTCGACGCTGGCCGGCTCGACGACGACGGGCCGCAGCTCGCTCACGCCCGCGTCGTGGGACGCGGGTGGGGGCGGAGGATCGCCATGGCCGCCACGCAGCGCGATCACCGCTACGGCAATCACCGCGCAGCCGAGCGTGGCAGCCGCGATCAGCGGCACGGCGCGGCTACGGTGAACGCCGCTCTGCCGGATGACTCGGTGCGTCTCCGAGGTGTCGACGTCGCGCGCCGCCAAGCTCGGTTCGCCAGCCACCGCCGGCGTGGGTGCCGAGGCTTCGGACGTCTCGACCGGCACCGCCTGCAACAGCTCGAGCGTGGGCGTGGTGGCCGACGCCGCTGCAGCTTGGCGCAGCAGCGCCACCCCCGCTTCCGCCGCCGTGATCTCCGCCCCGAGCGCGCGGTGCATGAGCGCGCGCAGGTCGCTCCTGCCCATGGCGGGCACTGCTTTGCCGATGAGCATGCGCAGCGCGGCGGCGAAGTCGCCACAGGACGAAAAGCGCCCCTCCGCGCTCCACGACAGCGCGCGCGCGAGCATGGGCGTGAACGCGGCGTCGAGCTTCGCCCAGCCTGGCGGGTGGTAGGCGGCCTGCTGCGTCGCGGCCAACACCTGCATCGGCTTCAGGCCCGCGTAGTAGCGCTCGCCCACCAGCATCTCGTAGAGCAGCACCGCGGCGGCGAACTGATCGCTGCGCCCGTCAACGTCGTCGCCGCGCGCCTGCTCGGGCGACATGTACATCACCTTGCCCTGCACCACGTCCTTCGAGGTCTCCTCGGCCTTGATGGTGCTCTCGGCCAGGCCGAAGTCGATGAGCGTGACGTTGCCCTCGAAGGAGAGCATCAGGTTCTGTGGCGACACGTCGCGGTGGACGATGTGCAGCGGCTCGTCGGTGGCGGGGTGACGGTGGCGGTGGGCGTAGTCGAGCGCGTCGAGCAGCTCGCCGACGATGTGCACCGCCAGGCCTGGTGGCGGTGTGCGCGCGTGCAGTGCGAGCGCATCGAGCACCTGGCGCAGCGTGAAGCCGGGGATGTGCTCCATCGCCAGGTAGAGCGTGTCGCCCACGCGGCCGACGTCGAACACCGAGCAGATGGCCGCGTGGTGCAGCGTCACCACCACGCGCGCCTCGTCGACGAAGCGGCGCGCGTACTCGGCTTCGGTCTTGAGGTCGGCGCGCACGGTCTTGAGCACGCACAGGCGCTCGGCGCCGGCCAGGCTGCCGCGCAGGCCCAAGAAGACCTCGCCCATGCCGCCGCGCCCGAGCGACTGCAACAGCAGGTACGCGCCGAACGGCCTCGGGAACCCCGGGTGCAGCGTCGTGGGCGGCATCCGGCGTAGAGTACCCAAACCACGCATGCTCGTGCTGTCGCTCCTGATCGCTTGCCAGTCGCCGCCGGTGGCGCTCGTCCCGTCGGTCGGTGACGGCTTGGCCGTGCACGAGCTGACGCCCATCGACGCGGCCGCGCGCCGCGCCTTCGCTGCGCGGCCGGGCGCGCTCGACGACGCCACGGTGCGCGCCCGCTACGACGCCGCGCGTGCCAACGGCCTGGGCTGTGCGCTCACCGAGCTCGAGTGTCTGGTGCAGGTGGGCGTGGTGGTGGGCGCCGAGCAGGTGGTGTTGGTGCGCGCGCGCCCCGGCGGGGTGACGCTCGCCGTCGTCGACGTGACGTCGGCGCGCTGGCTGCGCAAGGTCGAGGCACCGCTCGGGTCGGACCTCGGCGCCTCGCTGCAGGCGGCGCTGACCGCGCTCGACGGAGCGCCGCCGTGGGTCGAGCCCGACGTCGCCACGTCGGCGCCGCCCTCGGCGCCGACGGCCGGTTCGCCGCTCGTCGCCATCGGCGCGGGCAGCGGTGTAGCCCTGCTCGGCGCCGCCGCCGTCGCGGTCGGCGCGTGGCCGTTCCTGCAGGCGTCGTCCGCCGGCGCCGGGCTCACCTCGCTCGACGCCGAGGCGCGTGACGTCGGCACCGCGCGCGAGGGCTACGCCACCGACGTCGCCGACACGCGGGCGGTCTTCGACGCCGGCAAGACCGCCTGGGACGGCTGGGGCCAGCCGCTGGTGGTCGTCGGGGCCGCGTTCGTCGGCATCGGCGCCGGCGTCGTGGCGGGGGCGCTGCTGACGCCCGCGCCGGGAGTCGCTGCCGCGGCGCCGTAGGCGGCGCTGGTCACGGGCAGATGGGCGAGAGCGCCTGGACGTCGCAGGTGACCGACCCGGGGGCGAGGTCGAGCCCACCGAGCACCTCGAGCGGCTCGTGGACGATCAGCGAGCCGCCTGCGGCGACGGTCAGGTCGCCGAGCACAATCATGCCGGCGCCCACTGTGACGCCGTTGCCAAGCTCGAGGGTGGTGCCCGACGCCACCGACACATCGCGCAGCCAGGCGCCACCCGTCTTGCAGGTGCCGAGCGACGTCGCCGCGCAGTCAGCGTCGATCGTGCACGCGACGGTGCGGTTCAGCTCGCAGCCGCGCGCGGTGATGTTGCTGGTCAGCACCGTCGTGCCCTCCGCATCGAACAGCCACGCGTGTCCGTCCGCGCCAAAGCCGCGCGTCTGTCCGTAGCCGTTGTTGAACAGGCTGACCGAGGGGCCGCGGAAGCTCAAGCTGCCCGCCGCGAGCGTCCATTCCGGCGCGAGCGGCTGCAGCGACGCGTTGCCGAGGACGACGACGCGCGAGGTGCCGAGCGCGGTACCGAAGTAGGAGTAATCCGACACCGTCAGATCGCGCGTCGTCAGGGTGCCGCCCTGCACCGTCAGGCTCATGCCGGTCGCGACCTGCACGTCGCGCAGCACCTCGTCGGCGACCACGCCGATGACGTTGAAGATCACGACGTCCTTGAGCGGCAGGCCCACCGGCAGGTCCATCGGCGGGATCAGCTGCGTGGTGTCGACGTCATAGGCGCCTTCGACCTCGAAGTCGTTGCGCAGCAGGTACGTCAGTGGCGAGAACGTGCCGCCGGTGTCCACGAACAGGCGCCCCGGCGTGTCGGCGATGAACGGGCCGTCGAGCGAACCGCCGGTGCGCACCCGCACGTCACCGCTGCAATGGAAGTTTGTTTGCATCTCGACGGGCCCTCGGATCTCCACGTGGTTCGGGCGCCCGGTCTCCGACGCTCCCGTCAGGGTGACTTGCTGCCGCGCGGCGCCGTCGAGCACCAGCGTGTGCGCCCCGCTGCCGGCGAAGGCGCCCCAGCTCTGCGTCGCGTACTGCAAGAAGCCGCCGCGCACCGAGACCGTGCCGGCCGTCAGCTCGCTGCGCTCGCCCGAGAAGTTCGCGGCCAGCTCGACATGGACACGCACGTCGGCGGGCTGCGTCAGCGCGCCCAGGTTCAACGTCGTGAGGTTGCCGTCGACCGCGAGCGGGGCGAGCACCGTGAGCGGGCCGCCGGTGACGGTGAGATTGCTGCCGACGGTGGTGGGCCGCGTGACCGTGCTCGCGCTCAACACGTCGACCGCGGGAAGCGCTCCGCCAAGCTCGCCGCCGGAGGCGCGGAGCTTGATGGGCGCGTTGCCGGTGATCCTGCCGCCGACCAGCGCGTCGCCAGCGGTGATGACCTGCAGGCCGAGGTCGAGTGCCGCGCCCGTCGCCACCACCAGGCGTCCGACGTTGGGCGAGGTATCGACGTCCACCGCGGCGTCACGCGGAATGAACACCGAGGCGCCCGCGCCCGGCGGGCCCGCGGGATCCCACGAGGTGGGCGCGCTCCAATCGGCGTCGGCGGCGCCGACGAAGCGGAAGTCGAAGGCGGACGGCTCCACGACCAGGACGTCGACCTGCTCCTCGCTGCACGCGCGGCCCGCGCCGGTGGCGCGGAAACGGAAGCTGCCGTCGGCGGTCGCCGTGACGGTGGCGGTGCCCGTCGAGGTGACGTCGACGGTCACGCCGTCGGCGGACACGAGCGCGTACTGGAGGGTGACGTCGTCCGGGTCGGTGGCGACGAGCTGCAGCGTCGCCGACGCTGACGCGGTCACCACCACCGTGGTGCCGAAGGCGACCGGAGGGCGATCTGCGCCCACGATCACCTCGCACGGCGCGGGCCCGGCGTCGGTGGGGCCGGCGTCGGTGGGGCCGGCATCGGTGGGGCCGGCGTCGGTGGGGCCTGCGTCGGTGGGGCCGGCGTCGGTGGGGCCTGCGTCGGTGGGGCCGGCGTCGTCGGGGCCGGCGCCAGGCAAGCACATCGCTGCGGTGACGTCGCAGGCGTAGCCTCGTGGACAGTCGACGCTGGTCGTGCACGGTGATCCGAGCGGCGGCGCCTCGAGTCCGCAGCTTCCGGCGATCATCGACGCCGCGCCGATGCCCAGCACCATGGCGACGAACCAAAGGACCAAGGGGACGGCACCGAGCGCGCGCATGCAGGTACACGTTAGCACCGACGCGATGCCGGTCGATGTGCCCTTCGCAGTAGGCTCGCCGCATGGCGCGTCTCTCACCGTCGCTTGCGCTCGTGGCCGCCGCGTCGCTGCTCGCCTGTGAGCGCGCGCCTCCCCCGCCACCGCCTCCGCCCGCTGCGCCCGCCGACCCCGAGATCGTCGAGGTCAAGGCCGAGGGCGCCCCCAAGCGCGAGCTGCTCGTCGACACTGGCGACCTCGACGCCGTGCTCAAGCGCGGCGCGCTGCGCGTACTGATCTTCGGCGCCGAGGAGACGGTGCTGCCGCGCAACGGCGCGTCCACCGCCACCGACGTCGTGCTGGCCGAGGCGTTCGCGCACGATCTCGGCGTCAGGGTCGAGACCATCGCGGTGCCGCGCTTCGCCGACCTCATCCCCATGCTGCTCGAGGGCAAGGGCGACCTGATCGCCGCGCGCCTCGCCGACACCAGGGCGCGCCGGCAGCGGATCGCCTTCTCACGCCCGACGACCACCGTGAGCGAGCTGCTGATCGGCAAGAAGGGCGACGCGGCGGTGCCGAAGAAGCTCGCCGAGCTGGCGGGCGCAACTGTCACGGTGCGCGCCTCCTCGTCCTACAAGGAGACGCTCGACGCGCTCGCCGCCAAGGACGCGCAGGGTTTGCTCGTGGCCGACGCCCCCGAGGATCGTGACACGCCCTTGCTCGTGGCCGACGTCGCTGCCGGCAAGCTCGCGCTCACCGCCTGCGACTCGGATCTGTTCGCGCATGTGTCGGCCTATCAACCCGACGCGGTCGCGCTGTTCCCGCTCAAGGAGGGGCGGGTCATCGCCTTCGGCTTGCGCCCGACCAACCCGAAGCTCAAGGCCGCCGCCGACGCCTGGCTGGTGCAGCACGCGCTGCACGCGCATGCCACCGAGGCGGCGCAGCTCGACCTCGAGCAGATCAAGAAACGCGGCTCCCTGCGCGTGCTGACGCGCAACAACGCGGTCAGCTACTTCCTGCACAAGGGTCAGCAACAGGGCTTCGACTACGAGCTGATCAAGCTGTTCGCCAAGGATCACGGCCTGCGCGTCGACGTGGTGGTGCCGCCCGAGGCGAGCGACCTGATGCCGTGGCTGCTCGCCGGCAAGGGCGACGTCATCGCCGCGCAGCTCACGGTCACCGACGCGCGCAAACGCGATGTCGCCTTCTCCGCGCCCTACCTGTTCGCCGACGAGGTGCTGGTGCAGCCGGCGGCCGCGCCTCCCCTGGCAGCGCTCGCCGAGCTCAAGGGCACGACGCTGCACGTGCGCAAGAGCTCGAGCTACCGCAGCACGCTCGACGCGCTGCAAGCGCAGCACGGTCCTTTCACCGTCGTCGACGCGCCCGAGGACCAGGAGACCGAGCAGCTGATCGCCAAAGTGGGCGATGGCACTATGCCGCTGACGGTCGCCGACAGCACCATCGCCGCCGTCGAGCTGGCCTATCGGACCGACGTCCAAGCGACGTTGCCGCTCAAGACCGGCGCCGAGATCGCCTTCGCCGTGCGCCCGACGTCGACGGCGCTGCGTGGCGCGCTCGACGCCTTCGTCAAAAAGCGCTTCCGTGGCCTCGAGTACAACGTGCTCAAGCAGCGCTACTTCACCGAGCGGCGCGCCTCTGCCGGCGGTACCGCCGCGGCGCCGTCGAGCGGCTCGGTCTCCGACTACGACGCGCTCATGAAGGAGCGCGCACGCCAGTACGGCCTCGACTGGCGGCTGTTGGCCGCGCAGGCCTACCAGGAGAGCCGCTTCGACCCGAAGGCCAAGAGCTGGGTGGGCGCGCAAGGTCTTTTCCAGGTGATGCCCGCCACCGGGCGCGAGATGGGCTTCACCGACCTCGAAGATCCCGGGCAGGGCGTGCACGCGGGCGCGCAGTACATGGCCAAGCTGATCGACAGCTTCGACTCGCGCATCCCCTTCAAGCAACGCGTGCGCTTCGCGCTCGCCGCCTACAACGCTGGCCGCGGCCACGTCGAGGACGCGCGCCTGCTCGCCGCCGAGCAAGGGCTCGACCCGAACCGCTGGTTCGGCAACGTCGAGAAGACCATGCTGTTGCTGCAGCAGCCGAAGTATGCGCGCCGCGCGCGCCACGGCTACTGCCGCGGCGAGGAGCCGGTGAAGTACGTGAGCGAGATCCAATCGCGCTACGACAACTGGCTGTCGGTGGTGAAGGACACCGGGGTCGACGCCAGCAAGGCACCCTGAGCCGAGCGCGGCGCGCGCGCGCCAACACGCGCTACCATCGCGCCCATGTCGACCGCCGCCACCCTCGTCGCCGTACTGCTCGTCGCCTCCACGCCCGGCGACCTCGCCGACCCGCGCCCCGCGCACCACGTCGTCGACCTGACCGGCACGCTCGGCCCCGCCGACATCGCCGCCATCGACGCCGAGGCGGCGCGCGGCGCCGCAGGTGGGGAGATCCTGGTGGCGGTGGTGCCGAGCACCGACGGCATGAACCCGCGCGCCTTCACCACCGCGGTGTTCAACCGCCTCGGCGTCGACGGCCAGGCGCGCAACCGCGGCGTGGTGCTGTTGGCGGCCATCGGCGATCGCAAGGCCGAGATCGTGGTGGGCGACGGCTTCCCCGCCGGCGTTACCAACGAGACGGACGCGATCATGAGCGGCGTGGTGGTGGCGCGCTTCAAGGCCGGCGATCCGCGGGGCGCGCTCGTGCAAGGCGCGCGCGCCCTGGTCGATCGCGTGCTGCTGCGCGACGCGCCCGCGGCCACCGGCGGCGCAGCCACGCGCACGGAGCCCGAGCCCGCCGACGCGGCGGCGTCGCGCCAGATCGCGCGCGAGGTGCTGGCGGCGATCGACGACCCCGTGGTGCAGAGCGTGCCCGACCCGCGCGAGCGCGGCGGCGTGGTCGACGGCGCGCGCCTGCTGTCGAAGAAGCAGCTCGCCGAGCTGCGCGGCATGCGTGAGGGCCAGGGCGGCGGCGACATCCTGGTGGTGACGGCGAGCGCGACCGGCGGACTGTCGACCAGCGTGTTCGCGCGCGCGCTGTTCGAGCGCTTGCACGAGGCGCGCGCCGCGCCCCGCGCCGCGCTCTTGGTCGTCGTCGCGCGACCGGCGACGGCCGACGCGGGGGACGCGCCGCCGGTCGCCGAGCTGGTGCTCGGCGCGGACTACCCGCGTGAGCTCGCCGAGGCCACGGCGACGCGCGTGAGCGCGGCCTGGTCGCTGCGCGCCTCGGCGAACCCGAAGGAGCGCGGCGCCGCGACGATCGAGGCGGCTCGTTCGCTGAGCGCGCTCGACGCCGAGCTCGCGCGCTGGCAGGCGGAGCAGGCGCGCATCCGCGAGGAGGAACGACTGGCCCGCATGGCCATGGCGGCCGAGCGCGCGCAGAGCGCCGCCAAGGAGCTCAGCGACAACCCTGGCGGCGGGCGCGGGCTGCGCGCGCCCGACGCGCTGCCGGGCGGCCCCTACGGGTTCGCCGGCATGGCGCTCGCGGTCATCGGCGGCGGGGTCGGCGTGCGCGAGATCGTCCGTCGCTGGCCGCGCAAATGCGCGCGCTGTCACGTGCGCATGGAGCGGCTCGGTGAGGAGGTCGACGATCGACACCTGAGCTCGGGCGAGAAGGCGGAGGAGCGCTTGGGCTCGGTCGACTACGACATCTGGTGCTGCCCCGAGTGCGGCGACATGAAGAAGCTCCGCTGGGGCGCGCTCATCACCCGCTTCTCGAGCTGTCCGAGCTGCAACTTCCGCACGCGGTCGTCGACGAGCCGCACCATCAACGCGGCCACGCAGTACTCGAGCGGCCTGGCGGAGATCACCGAGCGCTGCGGCCATTGCGACTACGCGCGCACCTACACCCGCACCATCCCGCGCCTGCCCAAGCCGTCGACGAGCTCGTCGTCGTCGCGCTCGTCCTCGAGCGGCTCGCGTGGTTCCTCGTCGGGTCGCGGTAGCTCCGGCTCCTGGTGAGCGCCTCCCGCGTCGACGGCGCGGTCGCCGCGTGCTAGCCGCGGCCCATGGCCACCGTGCTCGGCAGCCGCGCGCCGCGCGATCCGCTCCTCGACGTCAAGGACCTGCACGTCAGCTACGGCGCCATCATCGCGCTGCGCGGCGTCTCGTTGTCCGTCGGCAAGGGTGAGGTGGTGGCGCTGATCGGCGCCAACGGCGCCGGCAAGACGTCGACGCTGCGCGCCGTCTCCGGCATGTTGCGCCCCACGCGCGGCAGCATCCTGCTCGACGGTGGCGACGTCACCGGCCTCAAGGCGAACCAATTGGTGCCGCGCGGCATGGCGCATGCCCCTGAGGGCCGCGGCATCTTCTTGAACCTGAGCGTGGCCGAGAACCTCGACCTGGGCGCCTACCTGCGGCGCGACACCGCCGAGATCGACAAGGACCGCGAGCAGTGCTTCGCGCTCTTCCCCATCCTGAAGGAGCGCTGGCAGCAGCGCGCCGGCACGCTCTCGGGCGGCGAGCAGCAGATGCTTGCCATCTCGCGCGCGCTGATGAGCCGGCCGCGTCTGTTGTTGCTCGACGAGCCGAGCCTCGGGCTCGCGCCGCAGGTGATCGAGCGTATCTTCACCATCCTGCGCGAGATCAACAGCAAGGGCGTCTCCATCTTGCTGGTCGAGCAGAACGCGCATCTTGCGCTCGGCCTGTGCCACTACGCCTACGTGCTCGAGACCGGCGAGGTCGTGATGGAGGGCCTCGGCAAGGAGCTGTTGGCCAGCCCCGAGATCCGCAAGGCCTACCTCGGCGAGTAGGCGCGTGGTCGCTCACCCTCCCGGCACGCTCGCCGGCAGGGGAGCGGCGCCGAGCTTGCGCTCCACCAGCTCGTCGACGACGACGTCCGGCCGCTCGCGCAGCGCCGCGGCCGCGTCGAGGCCGTCGGTGTCGACGCGCCCGAGCACCGCGAAGCCGGCGTGCAGCGGTAGCGCGAGCGCGTCGGCGAACGAGTCGCCGGCGAGCACGGCGCGCCCGTCCTGCGCGGGTGTCGCTGCCGTCACGGGCTCCACGGCGTCGTCGGTCAGCGTGGAGCGCAGCCCGAGCAACGCCGCGAGATCGCCGCCCGCCCGCCGCGACGTCGTCACCGGCGCACACGACGGCTGCGGGCGCTGCAAGCGCGCGAGCACCTCGGTGGCGGCCAGGCAGGCGCCGAAGCCGGTCCAATGCGAGTCGGTGCGCAGGTACACGCGAGCCGTGCTTCTTCCCGCCGCCAAGGCGCGCCGCACGTCGACCACCTCGACGCCGCTCTTCTCAAGGTCATCGACGAGCGCGTCGAGCCACGGCGCACCGACCCGGCGCGCCCAGCCCGGCAGCGCCTCGTCGTAGAGCGACTGCTTGTCGGGGGCGATGACCACGAGGTAGCGCACGCCTCGCTTGGCAAACCACGAGGAGCGCGCCACCAGCTCCGTGCGCCACGCGTCCCGTAGCTCGCTCGGCCAGGGGCGGGCGGCGCGGTGCGGCTCGGTGCCGTCGAGGACGTAGAACAGCTCGGCCTGCGCGCCGGGCAGCACCTGCCGCCTGGGTGCTCCGGCCCCCGCGCCCGGCAGCAGCGCTGGCGCACCGAGCCCGAGCACGAACAGGCGATGGTAGGCGGCGACCAGCATCGGTCGCAGCCCGAAGGTGCGCTCGAACGCGACGTCGACGCGTCGCGGGATGGCGTGCCAGGGGTCGGCAAGCGTGGGCCAACGCGCGGGCGGGCTGTTGTCGTCGAGGTGACTGGGCCCGGTCGCGAGCAGCACCACGAGCGGCAGCGCCAGCGCGGCCGCGAACACGGCGGTCCACACGTCGGCGGGCGACGGGCGCTTCAAGCTCTCGGGGGGCGAGTCGGGTGTCGGCATTCAGAAGCGGTAGTAGATGAAGGGGTTGTGGGTGCGCGCCGCGAGCGCGAGCGCGCAGAGCGCGAAGCCGGCGAGGCACAGCGCGATCATCGCGGGCTCTCGCTTGCCGAGCCAGGCGTCCACTCGATTTGCCGCGCGCTCGGGCAGCAGGGTGGCGACGAGCGCGACGCCAAGCACGACGACGAGGTGGGGCGAGAGCCACTGCGCCGGGCCCGCCACGGTCGGGGTGGCGCCGGCACCGACCATCGCGCGCAGCACGCCGCCGGCCTGCGGCAGATCGTGCGCGCGGAACAGCACCCAGCCGACGATCACGACGACGAGCGCGTAGGCGTTTTGCAGCGGCGCGGGGAGACGCGCGAGCAGCCGACCGAGGCCGGCGCGCTCGATGACCAGCCAGGCCCCGTGCCAGGCACCCCAGGCGACGAAGGTCCAGGCGGCGCCGTGCCAGAGGCCGCACAGCAGGAACACGATGACCAGGTTGAGGTACGTGCGCGCGGCACCTCGTCGGTTGCCGCCGAGCGGGAGGTACAGGTAGTCGCGAAACCAGCTCGACAGCGTCATGTGCCAGCGGCGCCAGAACTCCGTGACCGACCGGGAGTTGTAGGGCCGGTTGAAGTTCTGCGGGTAACGGAAGCCGAACATGCGCGCGAGCCCGACGGCCATGTCCGAGTAGCCCGAGAAGTCGAAGAAGATCTGTAGCGAGTAGCAGACCATGGCGAGCCACGCCGCGCCGCAGCCCATCTGGTCGACGGGCAGCACGAAAAAGTCGTCGGCCACCACGGCGACCGCGTTCGCGACCAGCAGCTTCTTCGCCAGGCCGCGCACGAACAGCGGGATGCCGGCGGCGAAGTCGTGCACGGCGCCGCGGCTTTGCAGCTGCGGGCGGATGTCGGCGTATCGCTCGATGGGCCCGGCGACCATGCCGGGGAAGAACACGGTGTACAGCGTGACATCGACCAGGCGGCCGCGCGGCCAGCCGCTCCTGCTGGTGTCGATCAAGTAGGAGATGGCTTGGAACGTGTAGAACGAGATGCCGAGCGGCAGCGTCGGTTGGACGCCCTCGATGCCGATGATGGCGAGCAGGAACGCCTGGTACTTGAAATAGACGAGCGGCAGCAGGTTGACGACGATGGCCGCGAGCAAGAGGCGCGGCCGGCCCGGCAGCCATGCGGCCACCAGCCAGTTCAGCGTCGTCATCACGATGAGGAGCAGAAACGCGTCGATCTCCCCCCAAAAGTAGGAGAGCAGGCTCGCCGCCAGCAGCAGGGCGTTGCGCAGGCTCCTCGGGCACACGGCGTGCAGCGCCAGCACCACCGGGAGGAACGCGAACACGAAGAACGGAGCGGCAAAGACCATGCGCTAGAGTCGGAGGCCTGACGTTGGGACGGCTGGGTGCAGCGCGCGCGGTCGCGCCGCGACCAGCGTAGCGCATCGGCGCGGCAGACCCGCGCGGCGAGGAGGCGATGAGACCATCGGTGCGCGCCCGCCGCAGGGCCCTGGTTGCGACCCTGCTGGTCGCGGGTTGCGCGCACGCGCCTGCAGCGCCGCCGCCGCCGCCGCCGCGCACCGTCACCGTCGAAGAGACGGCGCGCGCGCTGCCCGACAAGGTGAAGGATCGCCAGGGCTGGGCCGACGACATCCTGGTCGCCATCCGTCTCGCCGGCAAGGAGCCGACGGCGGAGCGCGCTTGCGCCGTCATCGCCGTCATCGGGCAGGAGAGCGGCTTCGTGCCCGACCCGAGAGTGCCGGAGCTGCCGCGCATCGTGCGCGCGGGGCTGGTCGAGAAGCTGGCGCCGCTCGGGCCGCTCGCCGAGCCCGCGCTGGCCGCCATCCTCGAGGGCAAGGCGCCCGGATCCGCGGAGACCTTCAGCCAGCGCATCGACGAGCTCATGACCGAGCGCGACCTCGATCGCCTGTTTCGCGACATCGCCGCCGCCTACCGCGCGCAGGCGCCCGGCACCTTCGCGGTCGCCTCCGCGCTCTCGCTCTTGCTCGGCAAGGGCAGCTTCGAGGATTTGAATCCAGTCACCACCGCCGGCTCGATGCAGGTGAAGGTCTCGTTCGCGCGCGCGCTCGGCGGCGACGAAGGGCTCGACGACGACGCGGTGCGCGAGCTGCTCTACACGCGCGGCGGCGGCGTGCGCTTCGGTACCGCCAGGCTTCTCGCCTACGCCGCCTCGTACGACGACGTCAGCTATCGCTTCGCCGACTACAACGCCGGCGTGTACGCGAGCAGGAATGCCGCCTTCCAGAGCGCGCTCGCGGAGCTGACCGGTATCCCGCTCGTCCCCGACGGCGACCTGCTCGCCTGGGACAAGGACGGCGACGCCAAGAGCGTCGAGACCCAGTCGCTGCGCGCGCTGCGCGCGTTCGGCAAGGCGCACGGCTTGTCGTCGTGGACCGTCGACGGCGACGCCAAGAAGGAGAAGGCGGCGGCGTTCGAGGACACCAAGAGCTGGCGCGCGGTGCGGCAGGCCTGGCAAGAGCTGCACGGCGCGGCGCCGCGCTACGCGCGCGTCCCCGAGGTGGCGCTGTCCTCGCCCAAGCTGAAGAAGCCGCGCACCACCGCGTGGTTCGCCTCGAGCGTCAAGGCGCGCTACCAGGCCTGTCGTCAGCGATTGCCGTGAGGAGTGCAGCATGAACCAGCCGGCTCCACCGATGCGCCGTGAGGTGTTCCGCATGGCGGACGACGACGCGCGCGCCTTCCTGCGCGCCGCGCCGTTCGTCCAACTGGCCGGCTGCGCGGCTGGCCGGCCGGTGCTGAAGACGGTCAACGTCGTGGAGCTGGATGGCGCCTGGTACTTTCACGGCGCGGTCGCCGGCGAGAAGACCGCCATGCTTGCCGGCCCGGTGGTGCTCGCCGCCGAGGAGCTGGTGGCACAGGTACCGAGCACCTTCGTCGACGACGAGCGCGCCTGCTTCGCCTCGGCGCTCTATCGCTCGGTGCAGCTCCACGGCGCGCTCGAGCGCGTCGACGACGCTGCTGAGAAAGCGCGCGCGCTGCACGCGCTGATGGTGCGCTTCCAGCCCGAGGGCGGCTTTCGCCCCATCACCCACGACGACCCGCTCTACGCCGGCGAGGTCAAGGGCGTGCTGGTGGCGCGCGTGCTGCCCGAGCGCATCGACGGCAAGGCCAAGCTCGCGCAGAACAAGCAACCCCACGAGGTGCGCGCGCTGCTCGAGCGGCTGTGGCGGCGCGGCGAGCCGGGCGACGCGCGCGCCGTCGCCCTCATCGCCGCCGCCAATCCGGCGGCCGAGACGCCCGCCTTTCTGCAAGGACCGGCGGGTGTGCGGCTGTGCTGCGCCATGGAGGCCAGCCAGCTCGACGCGGCGGTGACGCTGCACGGCGCCGTCGATGGCGCCGGTCCCGATCAGATCCGGCGTCGTTTGGTCGCTGCACTAGCGTGGGCCGGTGCTGTCGATCACACCGGCGCGCTCGTCGCCTCGGCCCACCTGCACCTCGACCGAGCGCGTGGCGCGCTCGCCACCATCGTCGCCATCGCGCCCGCGTGGCGCACGGACGCGCTGGTGGACACGCTGACGCGCTTGCTTCGCGACCACCCGGCGGCGCGCGCGCTGTAGCCACTGCCGAGCGCGAAGCCGCACCGTGGAAACGGTCGGCCGAATTGGAAGCGCGCCGGTCCTATCGTCGCTGCTCGTGCCACAGGAGGGCATCACCATGAGCAGCACCACCATCGACCCCGTCTTGGACGCCGAGCTGAATGCCCTGGCCGCGCGCCACGAGGCCGAGCGCGAGGCGCCCCGCGGCGCGCTCATCACCATCGCGCCCACCGAGGAGCGCAGCTACGCCGTGCTGACGCACCTCGCCACGCTGGCGGCCATGCTGTTCTCGGGCGGTCTGCTGCACGTCTTCGTGCCCGCCTTCGCTTGGCTGTTCTTCAAGGACAAGAGCACGTTCCTGAGGGACCACGCACGCCAGCAGCTCAACTTCCAGCTCACCTTCGTCCTCGCCGCGCTCGTCGGCGCGCTGGCGACCTTCCTCACCGTCGGCTTCGGCGCCATCGTTGTGGTGCCCGCGCTGGTGATCCTGTTCGTTACCGACATCGTCTGCTCGATCAAGGCGGCGCTGGCGGCGCACCGCGGTGAGGACTACCGCTTCCCGCTCACCCTCGACCTCGTCAAGTAGCGCGATCGCGGCAGGTGTCCCGCGCGCCGTGCCGGGCGCGCGGGGGTGCTAGAACCGTCGGCGTGGCTGAAGGCCGGCTGTTGCAGCAGGAGATCTTCGGGCGCTTCGTGCTGCTCGAGCAGCTCGACGCGCACGGCGCCGAGACCTGCCGCGCCGTCGACCTGAGCCGCGAGCTGTCGCCCATGGTGACGGTGCGGCGCCTGCCGCGCTGGGGCCGTTTCACGCAGCGCGAGCACCGCAACTTCACCGACGCGGCCGCGCTGCGCCAGCGTATGCACGGTGAGCTGGTGGCCTCGCACGTCGACCACGGCGAGATCGAGGGCGTGCCGTACTGGGCCTCGCAATACGTCCCCGGAGTGTCGCTCGATCGCTTCATCGAGCGCGCCGTCGACCGCGAGTACACCGACAAGGCGCTGCCGCTGACCGTCTGCTACTGCGTGGCCGCCGCCCTCATCGATCTAACCGGCGACCGCGCCGACCGCGGCCCGAACGCCTCGGTGGCGCCGCTGGTGCACCCGCGCCGCGTCATCCTCGGCTGGAGCGGCCGCCCGGTGTTCTTGGGCACGAGCTACGAGCAAGCCACGCCCGACGACGAGGAGCGCCGCTTCACGCCGCCCAAGGCACTCGGCCGCCTCAAGCCCTACGCCGACGCCTACGGCGTGGCCGGCCTGATCGTCGAGAGCTGCACCGGCATGCCCTTCGACGCCAACGTCGAGGTGACCACGGCGCGCGGCCCGCTCGGCGCCGTGCCGGCCGAGCTGCACCGCGCGGTCGCCAAGGCGATGCGCATGGAGCACCACGACGCGCGCGAGCTGCTCAACCTGCTCGAGCCCTTGATGAAGGCGGCCGGCGGCGGGCACTTCTCCGATTGCGCCGCGGTGATGGCGGAGCTGTTCGCCGACGCGCACGCCGCCGACGACGCCATGCTCGAGCGCGACCAGGCGCGATCGCGGCGCTTACGCAAGCGGCTCGCCAAGAGCGATCAAGTGCGCGAGGCCGTCACCAGGAAGCTGCACATCCGCCCCGCCTCGCAGGAGGGTCCGGCCTTCCTCGAGGAGCAGGTCGACCTCGAGGTGCCGGCCGGCATGATCACGGTGCAGGGCGGCCGCTTCCTGTTCGGCACCGCGCTCGACGCGCCCCGCTACGTCGACGTCAAGCCCTTCCTCATCGACAAGCACCCGGTGACGCACCGCGAGCTGAAGGCCTTCCTCGACGCCACCGCCACGAGCCCGCCCTGGGGCGGCGTCTATCCCGAGGCGCTGGCCGATTGTCCCGTCGTCAATGTCAGCCACGAGTTGGCCACCGCCTACGCGGCGTGGGCCAAGAAGCGCCTGCCCTCCGAGGTGGAGTGGGAGCTGGCGGCGCGCGGCTTCGACGGGCGCGCCTGGCCCTGGGGCCACGAATTCGATCGCGACCGCATGCCGCAGACCTGGATGAAGCCCTGGGGCACGCGCGGCACCGTGCCGGTCGGCAGCTACTCGCCCACGGGCGACAGCCCCTTCGGCGTCGCAGACGTCGGCCAGGCCTGGGAGTGGACGGCGGACGCCGGCCGCGGCGGCACCTGGGTGGTGCGCGGCGGGCCGTGGCGCAACCGCGTCGAGCCGCCGCAGATCGGCAACCGCAGCCACGAGGATCGGCCTTCGGCCGACGTCACGTTCCGCTGCGTGCGCTCCGTGGTCGGCGACGGGCCGGCGCGCGTGCCGGGCACGCTCAACCCGGCGCTCGACGAAGAGACCAACGACGACATGTGAAGCGCGCGTCGCTCACGGCCAGGTGAAGGACGCGTCGGTCGACCACGGGCCCCAGGCGCCGTTGCTGCGCGCGCGCACCCGCCAGACATACGTTGCGTTGCGCAGCTGCGGCCAGAAGGTCGCCGCGGGCGCGGTGCGCTGGTAGCTGAAGTAGGGGTGCAACGCGCCCGCGGCGTCGCGCGTCTCGATGGTGAAGGCGTAATCGGAGGCGCCGGCGATGGCGGCGCACGAGAGCGTCACGTTGGTCGACGTGACGCGCGCGCCGTCGGGCGCGAGCCCCGTCGGTGCTCCGGCGACTGGCGGCGGTTGTTCGGGCGGCGGCTGTGCGGGCGGCGGCTGTTCGGGCGGCGGCTGTTCGGGCGGCGGCGGTGCATCGGGTCGCACCCCGGCCACGTTGCCCCAGTCGAACTGTGCCCACGACGACCACTCGCCCCACCCGCGCGCGTTCTGCGCGCGCACGCGGAAGCGATAGACGTAGCCGAGCAGGTTCGACGCCGGGTAGACCGAGCGAAACGCGTTGGCGGTGGTCCACGTGAAGTAGGTGAGCCAGCGCGTGCCGGTGAAGCGCTCGAGCGCGAACTGGTAGCGCGTGGCGCCCGGCACCACGCCGCTCATCAGCTTGGTGTAGTCGAGCAGCGTCACGGTGCCGGTCGACGGCCACAGCCGCGCGGGCGCCGGCGGCGCGGTGGCGCTGATGGGCGCCGGGTCGTGCTCGACGACGACGGTGGGCACCTCGGTGACGATCATGGTGTTCTTGTCGGCGCCGTAGCCGCAGATGGCCTGCTCGGCCCACTGCTTTGCGGTCGGCGTGTCCCAGCCGCCGAAGCGCTCCTCGTCCCACGACGACAGCGAGGTGCGGAAGTTGTACCAGGCGTACCAAAGCGGCACGTCGGCGAAGCGCGTGGTGTTGTTCAGGTAGGTGCGCCAGAAGCCCGGGCCGGTGTAGATGCCGCACTCGATGCCGTGGCTCTGCTCGTACTCGCGGCAGCGATCGACCGCCTGCTGCACCTTGGCGATGATGGTGTTGGCGCCGAGATCGTCCGGGTCTTCCTCGACGTCGAGCCAGAGGCGGCCGACGGGCCGGTCCTCGACGATGGCCATGGCCTCGTCGACCTGTTGGGCCATGTCCTGGTCCCAGTAGAGGTACTCGTAGGCGTCCACCGTCATGCCGCGCGCGATGGCGACGTCGAGCTGTTGGCGCGTGATCTCCAGGACCTGCGTGCCGGTCACGATGTGGCGCACGCCCGAGTCCCAGAAGCACTCGATCTCCTCCTCCGAGACCGGCCCTTCCCAGAAGGAGATGTCGAGCGCGAACACCGCGCCCGCCTCGGGGTCGCCGAGGAAGCTGGGCGCGGGCACGAGCGGCGCGCCCTCGGCCGCAAGCTCAGCCTCCGCGGCTGGCGCGTCGTCGAGCTGGTGCAGGCAGCCGGCCAGGGGGGAGAGCGCGGTCAGGCAAAAGAGAACGTTTGTTCTGAACATGGGCGCAGCTATCGCCCGCCGTTGACCCTCGGGTCAATGCTGATCCACCAGCATCGGTCGAATGACGGAGCGGTCGCTGCCAGGCTGGCTACTCGGCCGGCGGCGGCTCGCCCACGCCGAAGCTGACGCGCAGGCGGTCCTGCATGTGCAGCAGCGCCTCGGCGACGCGCTCGTGGGCGCGCACGCGCACGGTGTCGCCGATCTTGCGGTAGGCGCGCGCCAAGGACGCGTGGATCGACACCACGCTCGGCCCGAGCAGGAGCGCGCGTGTCAACGCGGTCAGCGCGCCGCCGAGGTCGTTGGCCTCGTCGAGCAGGTAGCTGCCGAGCGCCTCGAGCGCCTCGGCGCTGTCGGGCTCGCGCGCCACCGCCAGCTCCAGCTCGAGCTGGCGATCGGTGACCACGTTGGCCAGGTCGACGACCTCGATGCCGCCGGCGGCGAAGTCCTCGAGCTGCTCGCGCGTCGCCGTCGTGAGCGCCTTGAAGAAGATTCCGAGGCCGCGCGTGTCGTCCGGCCCCGAGATGACGCGGCGGATGACGGTGCCCTCGAGGTGGAACTCGTCATCGGTCTCGGGGTGCAGCATGACGACGTCGATCTTCTGGCCCACGTCCTTGACCAGCGGCGTGTGCAGGAAGGTGCCGCCGCGCTCGAGGTCGGTGGTGAGGAAGTACCGCAGCGTGCTCACGTCGGGGAAGCGCATCATCACCACGCTGCCGTGCGTGGTGGCGCGCCCGTGTTCGTCCACGCTCGGCGCGATGGCCGCGGGCGGTGGCGCAGGCGCCGCCTCGGTGCCAACCGACAAGGCCGAGACGCGGGCGAACGGCGTTGAGGTGCGCGGCAGCGCTTCGGCCAGGATCGGCCGGTTGATCAACCAGTCGGGGTGGCCCTTGGCGCCCTGACCGGACACCGGCAACGGCGGTGCGCTCCCTGGCACTGTCGCGATGGTGGCGTCGTGGAAGGTGTCGTGCGCGCGCAGCTCGGCGATGAAGTGCTCCCAAGCCTTCTTGGCGTCCTTGGAGAGCGCGAACAGATCGACGCCGGCGCCCGGTCCGCGCGGGTGCTCGGCACCCACCAGGCGCGCCACCATGCACATCGCCTCGACGTCGCCGACACCGGGGCAGCGGAAGCGGAGCTGCACGAGCTGGCGCAGCGGCAGTCGCTCCGTGGTGTGCAGGAAGGCGCCGTGGCGGCTGACGTCGGCGGTGGTGATGGTGACGTCGCTGCCGCGCCGGTGCACCAGCACGGGGATTTGCACCGCGTAGCGCGGGAAGCGGCGTTGGTCGCGGCGCTGGTCGCGGGGGGACTGGTAGGTCATGACCGCCTCCGCGGATCGGTTCGACCGTCGCCGTCCGGCGCCAGCGGCGGGCCGGGGTCGACGAAGCGATCGACCATGGCGTGCAGCATGGCGGCGCTCTCAGCGCCGGTGGCGCGCGGCGGCCAGCGCAGCGTGCCGCGCTCCCGCTCGCCGAGCCCGGCGAGCCAGGCCGACAGCAGCACCGTCTCGGCGTCGTCCTGCCCGCCATCCTCGTCGCCGGTCTCGTCGCCGGCTTGGTCACTCGGGTCGAACGCCAGCTCGAGGTCCTGGTCGCTGTCGGCGATGGCGCGGCCGAGCGCGTCGGCGATCTGCGTCCACGCCTCGGCATCGCCGTCGACCAGCGCGCCGTCGGCGAACAGCTCGAGGTCGCGCGCGCCGGTGCGCACCGCCACCACGTCGTCGGCCGGCGACAGCACCAGCACGCCGAGGTCGACCACGCGCACGCACAGCTCGTCGTCGGCGCCGTCGGCCTCGCGGATGACGAGCGGCTCCGCCTCGGTCGAGGCGAGCACGCTGCCCACCGGCTGGGCTGCGCGCGCCAGCACACGCAACAAGGCCGCGCCGCCGAGCACGTCCTCGACCGCGGGCTCGCGCGCCGACAAGAGCGCCGACAGCCGCGCCTGCACGCGCCCCCGGAAGGCGACGGCGGCCTGTTCGAGGCGCGTGCGCGCGTCGTCGTCCGGCCACGGCGTGGCGAACAGCCGCGGCAGGTCGACCGGCAAGCCGACGGTGGCCTCGCGGTCGTCGACGATGCCGTTGCCCACCCAGGTGAGCAGGCGCGCGCGCGCGCGCGCCACGCCGTAGACGGTGGCGTCGCGCGCGATGGCGATGCTCTTGACCTCGAGCGACAAGCGGCGCTGAAAGGCGGGGTCATCACCGCTGCCCGCGGCGCCCGGCTCGGACCAGACCGCGCCCTCGGGGCCGCACAGCAAGGCTGCGCCCTCGGCCTCGAGGAAGCGCCACAGGCTGCGTTCGGGCGGCGCCGGCGCCAGCGCGCGCAACAGCGCCGCGTAGCCGGCCGCCGAGGTCGCGCACGGCACTACCACCAGGCGGTGGTCGTCGCCGCGCGCGATCAAGAGCATCAGCTCGCCGGGATCGGCGGCCACCGCCGTCCACAGCACGGCATCGCCGCCGTAGTCGGTGACCAAGCGCCGCAGCGGCACGTGCGGCGGTGGCCCGCGCAGCGACGACAAGCGCGCCGTCACCGCCTTGGCGAGCGCGGCGTCCCCGAGCATCTCGACGATGCGCGGCGGCAAGAGCTGCACCAGGCCGGCCGCCACGGCGTCGACGTCGGCGAGCGCGATGGCGGCGAGGCGTCCGAGCGGCAGCTCGACGCCGACTTCGTCGCCGGCCTGCAAGCTGTCGTCGAGCCCTTCGATGCGCGCGCGCGCCTCCTCGACGGTGAGCTGGCGGGTCGGATCGGGGTCGTTCGCCACGATGGTGAAGAAGCGAAAGACGCCGAGCGTGCCATCGGCGTCGCGGCGCGCTTGCACCGGCGGATCGCGCTCGGGCGGCTGCTCACGTGGCCAGGCGCGCAGCGCGTCCTTGCGCGCCGCCGCCTCGAGCAGCGCGGCGAGCAGCTTCTCGAGGACGCCCTCGTCTACCTCGATCGGATCACGGCCGTTGTCCACGGAGCGACACTAACGCCGATGCGGGCCCGGTAGAACCGCCCTCGACCGCGCCGCCGCCCCCGCTGGTATGGTCCGGCGGGTGACGACCGAGCTGCTGCCCGCCATCGGCGGCTACCAGGTCGAGCGCGAGCTCGGCGCCGGTGGCATGGGGCGGGTCTACCTCGCCACCGATGCCGCCCTGCAGCGCAAGGTCGCGCTCAAGGTGCTGCTGCCCGAGCTGCTCGAGCAAAGCGAGATGCGGCAACGCTTCTTGCGCGAGGCGCGCGCGCTCGCGCGCGTGTCGTCGCCGCACGTGGTGCAGGTCTATGCCGTGGGCGAAGATCCGGTGGTCGGCCCCTTCGTCGTCATGGAGTACCTGGAGGGCGAAGACCTGCAAGCGCGCCTGCGCCGTGAGGGACGCCTGCCGTGGGCTTCCGCCGTGCGCTACGGCAAGGACGCCGTGCAGGGCCTCAAGGCAGCCGAGGGCGCCGGCATCGTCCACCGCGACGTCAAGCCGGCCAACCTTTTCGTGGTCGGCGAGCGTGCGCTCATCACCGACTTCGGCCTGGCGCGCGAGGTCAAAGGCGCCGGCGTCACCCAGGCGGGCCTGGTGGTGGGCACGCCCGCCTATCTCGCGCCCGAGGTGATCCGGGGCAACGCAGCCACGCATCAAAGCGACCTCTATTCGCTCGGCGCCACGCTCTTTCACCTCGTCGCCGGGCGACCGCCCTTCACCGAGGAGAGCCCGCTCGAGGTGCTCGCCACCGCGCTGCGCACCGACGCGCCCGAGCTGCGCTCGCTGGTGGAGGTGCCGCCGGCATTGTCCGCGCTGGTCGCGCGCATGCTGGCGAAAGACCCAGCGGCACGACCAACCGGCTGGGACACGCTCGACGCCGAGCTGACCCGCCTGCTCGAGCTCCCGGCGGACGCCGCGCCGCGCGCGGCCTCGACGCAACTGTTCGGCTCGCTGCCGGCGTCCGCCGCGCCGCCGTCGTCGGCGTCACCGTCGATCCCCGGCGTCCCCGACGGTGGCGGTCTGCTGACGAGCGGCTCGTTGCCGACCATGGCGGTGGCGCCGCCGTCGGCGACGCCCGGCACGGCCGCGCTCGCGTCGAGCTCGGCGCCCGCGTCGTCGTCGGCCGCGCCCGCGTCGGTGGTCACCTCGGGCGAGCTGGCGGCGGCCGCGCCGCGCGTCAAGACGTCGACCCTGACGGTGATGATGACCGACATCGCCGGCTACTCCGAGCGCACCGGCCGCGTGTCCCGCGAGGAGAGCGCGCGCTGGCTCGCGTTGCACGACGCGCTCTTGCAGCCCGTCTTTCGCGCCTTCGGCGGCCGCGTGGTCAAGACGCTCGGCGACGCCTTCCTGGTGACCTTCCCGTCGCCCACCGACGCCGTCTTGTGCGCATGCGCGGTGCAGGACCGCCTCTGGCAGCACAACAAGGGCGCCAGCGCCGCCGACCAGATCGAAGTGCGCATCGCGCTCTCGGCCGGCGAGGTGCGTCTGGCCAAGGGCGACGTCTTCGGCGAGCCGGTCAACCTGGCGGCGCGGCTCGAGGCGGTGGCGAAGCCTGGCGAGGTGCTGCTCACCGACGCGGTCTACGCCACCATGAACGCCGCCGAGGTGCGCCTGACCTCGCGCGGCGAGCAGTCGTTCAAGGGCATCTCGCGGCCGGTGATGGTCTACGCCGCGCAGCCGGACGGCGTGCTCGAGCAGCCGCCCTTCGGGGCGCGGGCGCTGGCGCGCGTCAAGGACACGCGCATGGACGCCCTGGTGGCGCAGGCGCCCATCGCCGTCGCCAAGGCGCAGAACGCCGCCGGCGCCATGAAGAGCGCGCTGTTGCGCATGCGCCGCCCGCAGTTGTTGGTCGCGCTCGGCGCCGCCGCCGCCGTGGCGATTGCCGTGGTGGTGCTCGCCAACCTCGGCGACGATCGGCTCGCGCGCATCGCGGACGGCGAGGCCAAAGAGGTGTTGGCCGAGACCGAAGCCGTCGCGGAGGCCGTGCGCACCGGCGTCGATTGGGCCGTGATCGGGCATGCGCGCCTGGCGCTCGGCGCGCGCGAGAAGGGCTTCGCCGCGTTCGCCGAGGCGGTCAACCTCGGCGTGGTCGACGACGCCATGAAGCGTGCGCTCTTGATCGGCATCGAGGAGAAGAAGCACGACGGCGCGGTCGAGGTGCTGGCCGCCTGGCCCGGCGCCGGCATCACCGACGAGCTTCGGCGCCTGCTCAAGGACGAAGCCTGGTGGCGGCGCCACAACGCCATGGCGGTGCTCGAGCAGAAGAAGCAGCTCTCCGACGACGAGCGCGTGCGGGTGGCGCTGCTCGACGTCACCTCGGTCGAGTGCGCCGATCGCCGCTATGGGCTCGGCCTGTTGCGCCGCTTCGGCAAGGATCAAACGGCGCTCGAGGCGGCGCGCGCGCTCGGCGCCGATCCGCTGCGCAACGCCTGCATGCTGTTCGAGATCCAGGGCACCGAGGCCGCCATCAAGAAGCGCATGGCGGGCTGATCGCGCCGACCCCTTGAAACCGAACACACGTTCAGTTACACACCCGACATGGCCAGACCGGTCGGCGCCGACGCCGCTGCCACGCGCGCCCGCATCCTCGACGCGGCGGTGACCCTGGTCGCCGAGCGCGGCATCGACGGCACGTCGATTCGGGACATCGCCGCCGGCGCCAAGGTCTCGCTCGCCACCGTGCTGCACTACTACGGCAGCAAGGAGGGCCTGTACGACTCCTGCATCGACGCCATGTACGCCGAGCTCGATCAGCTTCGCGGCGCCATCTTCACTGCCTTTCGCCCTGGGGTGGGCGTCGAGCAGCTGCTCGACGACGCGGTGACGGCGGCGCTCACCTTCGTGCGCCAGCATCGGCAGGCGAACCGCATCCTGCTGCGCACCATCCTCGACGAGGGCGGCATGCGCCCCGAGCGGCGTGACCGCTACCTGGGCGCCTTCCTCGACGACGTGGCCGCCGCGCTCGCGCCCGTCTTCGGTCTCGACGCCGCGCAGGTCAAGATCCGCCTGCAGAGCCTGACGCACCTGATGGTGCGCTACTCGCTGCACAACGCCGCCGAGCTGAAGATGATCACGGGGGCCAAGAGCGAAGCCGACGCCGCGGTGGTCGTCGAGCGCCACCTGGTCGAGGTGGCGCGCGCGCTGTTCCTGCAGGGGCGGGTTCCATGATCGGGCGCGTCCTGCTGGTCGCGATCGCCTCCTCTGCCTGCGTCGAGCCGGTGTACGACGATCGCTTGGGTGTCGCCGGCGTACCCACCGACGAGGGCGCGCTCGCGGGCACCTTCGGCCTCGCCTCGACCGCCGCCGATCTCGCGGAGGTGCCGTTGCTCGGCGAGCAGGTGGGCGGCGGCATGACCTTCGCGCTGGTGACGCGCGCCTGGGACGGCGCCGGCTACGCGCAGACCAACACCATCTGCCGCGTCATCAACTACGACGTGGCGGGCCTGTCGAGCGCGGTCAGCGAGGACACCGTGCACACCATCCCGCAGGTCCCGGTGGTGATCACCATCGACCACGCGAGCGGCGCCGTCGCCACCGAGCGCTTCTTCGAGCTGTGGGCCGTGCGGGGCCTGTCGCCCGACGAGGACATGCCGACCGCGCCCGACGACGCGCGCTTCTCCACGTACTTTTACGACATGGACGGCGACGGCAACCCCGGCGCCACCATGACCACCTCGGGCCTGGTGAGCGGCGAGGTCTACTTCGCGCAGCGCAAGGGCCTGGCCTTCACGGGAGTGGTGCGCGGCCCCGACGAGTCCTTCGGCCTGCTCGAGCACAAGAAGGAGGCGACCGTGATCGACGCCACCGATGATCTGCTCAAGACCCAGACCGTCCGCGCCCAGCACCCGGATCCCAAGCAGAGCTGGTGGCACGAGGTGCGGTTGGCAGATTCCGCCGGTTGCGCCGATCTGACGGCGGCGGTCGACGACGGCACCTTCTCGTTGTTGCGCCCCTTCTAATCCGCGCTGCGCTGACCGAAGATGTAGGTGTGCGCGACGTCGGTGTGCGACGGATCGCGCGGGTGATGCGCGTCATGGGAAAGCGCGTTTCGCTCCATTACGGTCCGCGTCCCATGCTTCTCACCCAACGCCAAACCTCCATGAAGAACCCTCAACCGCCGGTCGTGCTCGACGTGGAAACCCGCGTGCGTGACTGGACCGTCACGCGCGTGCTCGATCCGGTGACGCCCGGCATGCAGGAGGCGGTCGCCGAGGACGCGCACGGCACGCCGGTGCTGCTGCGCGTGCCAGCCGACGCCGACGCCATCGAGCGCGTCTTTGCCGAGGCGGCGCTGGCGCGGCGCCACCGCCACTGGGGCATCGTGCAGACCATCGGCGTAGTCGATCAGGACGGCTGGCCGATCCAGGTGGTCGAGCACGTCGACGGCATGACGCTCGACACCGTCAGCATGCTGGCGGGCTCGTTGGCGCCCGAGGCCGTCTGCCGCGTCGGCAGCCAGATCGCCATGATCCTGGTCGAGCTGCACCGCGAGCCCGGCAGCTTCCACGGCGCGCTCTCGGGTGAGCGCGTGCTGGTCGACGCCGCTGGCCACGTGCGCCTGGCCGATCTCGGCCGCGCCCGCCCCGAGCAGCTCTTCCGCCTGCTCTCGCCCGAGCGTCGCGCTGCCGGCGGCGTCGGCAGCCCCGAGGACGACATCTACGCGCTCGGCGGCCTCTTAATCGAGGCCGCGCTCGGCCGCCCGCTCGAGCGCACCATCGGCTGGATCGACACGCGCGCGCTCGGCGGTGTCCTGCCCGAGCGCCTGATCGACGCGCTCGACGCGCTGGTGGCGCCGTCGGGCAAGCGGCTGAAGAACGCCGCTGCGGTGATGCGCGTGTTCGAGACGCTCGAGACCATGCTCGGCGACGGCCCTGCGCGACTGAAGAAGGCGGTGGAGTACGCGCGCCTCGGCGCCGCGCTCGGCACGCCAGCGCGCGGCGTACGCCAGGAAGACGCACCGCCCGACGCCGAGACCGAGACCGAGCTGGCTCGCCAGGAGCCGTTCGCGCCCTTCACGGACGAGGCGCCCACCGACGAGCTGGAAGCGACCAACCCGGGCAGCGTGCCGCCCTTCGTGCCCTTCGCCAACTCGGCCCCGCCCGCCGCCGACGAGCCGTCGACCGAAGAGACGCAGCGCGAGCCAGCCGCCGTCGCCGCGCTGGCAGAGCAGTTCGCCGAGCAGTATGCCGAGCAGCGCGCCAAGCAGCGCGCCGAGCAGTTCTTCGCCGACGCGCCGACGAAGACGACGCCGGCGCAGTCGATCGACCAGGCCGTGCAGGCCAAGGAGGCCGCCGACCGCGCCTGGCCGACCGCCAAGGTCCAGTCGGCGATGCCCGCGAAGAAGAAGTGGCCGCTGTTCTCGCGCATGATCGCGTGGGCCTTCCTGTCGCTCGTCGGCGTCAACCTGCTGGCCGCGCTCTGGGTCTTGGCCGAGCCGCCCTTGTCGCGCGTCACCGGGACCGCGCTGCCCAAGATCCCCTACTCCGATCTCTCGCTCGACCAGCTCGCCATGACCGCGTTCTCGTCGGCGCTGTCCTCGGCACCGTCCCCAGTGGAGGGCGGCGGCACTGGGCTCGCGCTCGGTGGTCCCGGCCTCGGTGGCGCCAACGGCGAGGACTTCGCCGCGGAGCTCGCCAAGCTGCAGGCGCTCGACGCACCAGCGCCAACCGCATTCGGCGACGAGCCCGCCGCCGCCGCGCCTGCGGGTGGCGAGCTGCCCGCGCTCACCAAGGACGAGGAGCAGCAGCTCGCCGCCGCCTTCGCCGCGCTCGCCGCCGAGCTCGAGAAGGCCAAGCCGGCCGGCGAGGGCGGCGCACTGTTCGACGCCGCGCCCGCCGAAGCAATCATCGGCGACGCCGCGCCCGTCGGCGACGCCGCGCCGGCCTGGGGCGCACCGACGCCCGGCTCGCGCCCGATCGGCGTGCCGCGCCGCAAGGCCGCCGTGCGCCCGACGGAGGTGGTCGCGCCCGAGCCGGTCAAGGCCGCGCCCGAGCCGGTCAAGGTCGCCAAGCCGAGCAAGGTCGAGAAGCCGGCCAAGCACGAGGCCGTGTCGCGTCCCGAGCCCGCCGCCAAGCCGGCGCCGGTCGCCAAGGCGCCCAAGGCCGAGCCCGCGCCCAAGGCCGAGCGCGCAGAGAAGGCCTCCTCGACGGAGCGCCGCATCATCGGCTCGGCGGAGCCGGCGCGCGCGGCGCGGCCGGTCAAGCTGAGCATCGAGGCACCGGCCGCCATGCGCGCGCGCGCCGAAGCCAAGCTGCGCGACTGCGAGCTCGAGGAGGCGGTGAACGGCGTCGTGCGCGTCGGCAATGGCGGCAAGATCCGGAGCGTCACCACCGACCCGCTCAACACCTGTGTCGCCAAGACGCTCAAGGCCACTATGGAGGGCTTCTCGGAGGATCAGCCCTTCGAGGTGACGCCGTAGCGGGCCCGCCATGAGCCGCAGCCTCGCGCTGGCGGCGCTGCTCGGCGCCTCACTCGTTCTCAACGCGTGGCTGCTGTGGCGCGCTGAGGGTTCGGCACCGACGGGCTCCTCGTCGGCCGGCTCCCTGCCGGCGGGCGCGTCATCGTCGCCGGCGGTAGCCGCGCCGGGGTCGGCCGAGGCGGCGGCGTCATCGTTCGTCGCCGTGGTCACGGCGGTGGAGGCGGCGCGCCGCTCGGTGTCGGCCGGCGGCGGATCGCCGCCGCCGTCGCCCCGCGGTGCAGCCGCAGCCGGCGCTGCGGACGACTCGGGACGAGTGACGCGCGCGCTGCTCGACGAGCTGCAATGCCAGCTCGCCCGTGAGAAGGCCGCCGAGGCCTGGCGCAAGGAGGCCGACGGCATCCGCGCCGCGCTGTTGCGCGACGAGCCACCGAGCCCGCAGATGCGCGAGGCCAACCTCGCCGGCCAACGCGCACAGCTCGCCGACATGCTCGGTGTCGACGAGAGCGACGTGCGCGTCGGCCCGCTCGCCGAGTCGCTCGTGCGCTCCTCCGAGGAGGCGGGCGTCGAGGTGCGACGCCTGGTGGCGCAGGATCCGCCCGACTGGCGCGCGGCGCTCGAGGTGGTGCAGGGCTTGTACCGCCAAGAGGACGCCGCCGTGCATCGCGCGTTCGGCGTGGATGCAGCCGCCGATTGGCGCCTGCACGAGGTCGAGCAGCGGGCCGCCATCCTCGCCATCGGCGCGTCGCTGGTCGGCGTGCCGTGGTCGAGCGTTGACGACAAGACGCCGCCGGCCGCGCCCTGACGTCCTCGATCAGTGCGACGGCAGCGCCTTCTTGACGGCGTCGAACAGGCCGGGGACCGCGTTGGTGTTGGCGGCGTTGACCAGGAAGGTCGGCACGCTGCCGCCGGGCGAGGTGTAGACCCAGTAGGTCGCGCGCGTGCGCTTGCCGCCGTCGATGGGCTCGAGCTGCCAACGCCCGTCGAGCACGGCGACGCGCACCACGCCGTCGACGGGGGCCGGGCCGTCGGCGTTCGACTGCGTGAAGGCGTGCTGCAGCACCACGGCGCCATCGGCGCGCGTC
This sequence comes from Deltaproteobacteria bacterium, assembly GCA_016177705.1. Taxonomy (GTDB): domain Bacteria; phylum Myxococcota; class UBA727; order UBA727; family VGSZ01; genus JACOUT01. The sequence continues at coordinate 357,626 of JACOUT010000014.1, read as the reverse complement.
TCCGCGCGGTGGGTGATCTTGACGACGTAGTCGCGCTCCGCAACCAGCGGCGCGTTGATGCGTTCGTAGCTCCACACCGTGTCGCCGTCGCGCTTGAGCACGCGCGAGACCTTGGTGTAGGGCATGAAGTCCTGGTAGCGCGCGTTGTCGTCGAGCACGCGGTGCACGTGCGCGGGCGCGGCGTCGAAGGTGCCGATGGCCAGCACCTCCTTGACGTCGGAGCCGGCGCGCGTGCGGTTGTAGATCACGATGCCGTCGACCTTGGCCGCTTCCTGCCAACCACCCTCGGGTGGGGCGAGCGAGAGCAGGAGCAGCAGCGTCAGCACGGTGTCAGTGTAACGCGCCCACCGCGGCGTCGACGGATCACGGCGCCGGCGGTGGGTTGGTGCAGCTCGCGGCCGGGCTGATGATGCCGTTCACCTCGCAGGTGAGCGCGCGCAGCAGCACCAGGCCCACGCCGCCGCCGCCGCCGCCGCCGCCGTTCTCTCCGGTGTCTGGCGCATCACCGCCGGCGGTGGCGTTGCCCGCGCCGCCTTGGGCGCCGTCGCCGGCGTCGTCGCCGGTGCCGCGGTCGCCGGCGCCGCCCGCGGCTGGCGCCGCCAACCTGAGCGGGCCGTCGTTGCCGGCACCGCCGCTGTTGCGTTGATCGCCGCAGCCGCCGCCACCGCCGCCGCCGTTGGCGGTGACGGCGCCGGTGACGACGAGGTGGCCGGCCTCGAGCACGACGCGACCGCCGGTACCGCCGCCGCCGCCGCCCGCGTCGCCCGCGGTGCAGCCGCCGCCGCCACCGCCCGGACTGCCGACGGCGCCGCCGAGCGTGAGCGTGCCCGAGACCACGAGCTGCAACGCGCCCCCGCCGCCGCCCGGCGCGCCGCCGCTCGTGCTGGTGTTGCCGTTGCCGCCGCCGCCGCCCGGGCAGCCGCCGGCGCGCGCCGCCTGCTCGACGAGCAGGACACCGCCGGCTCCGGCAGTCCCTTGATTGCTGTCGCCGCCCGCAGCACCGCGGCCGCCAAGGCCGCTGAAGGCGCCGCCGCCGCCACCGCCGGCGCCCTTGCTGCGGTCGCCGGCGACGCCGCCCGCCGACGTGCCACACGTCACGCGCTCGCGCGCGCCCGGGCCTGCGCGCGCGCCGCGCGCGCCGGCGTCGATGGCGCCGGCGATGCTCGCGTCGCCGAACACCACCACCGCGAGCGCGCGAGCGCCGTGCACCACCAGCTCGCCATCGACGTCGAGCCCGGTGAGCACCAGCGCGACGCTGCCGCCCGGCAACGAGGCGAACGCCGCGGCGTCGGGGGCGGTGAGGCACGACGAGGGGTCGTCGAAGGTGGACGCGTCGGTGTCGAGCCGCACCGCGCAGCCGGCGGGCACCGTGAGCACGCCGCTCGGCGTCAGCGTGGTCGGATCGAGCTGATCGGGGAGGAACGTGAACCCGCCGCCGTCACCCTCGCCCTCGCCCTCGCCCTCGCCTTCTCCTTCGCCTTCTCCTTCGCCTTCGCCTTCACCCTCACCTTCGCTCGGGCCGGCGTCGTGGCGGAACACGCACAGCGTGTCGACGCAGCTCCCCGTGCCTGGGCAGTCGGCGTCGCGCTCGCAGCGATAGCTGGGCGTGACACCCGGACAGCTCGCGTTCGTCACGACGACGAGCGCAAGGATGGCCAGCGCGCCGATCGCCAGCATCGCCGGGGGCAGCCGGTGATCCACGCCGCGAGGATAGCCGAGCACGGAGCCCGTCGCCGTCGGGCGTGGGACCGGTGGGAGGTCAGCGCCTGCCGAGCACTGCGGCGCCGTAGGCCTCCACCAAGAGCGCCTCGGCGCTGGCACCGGCGGCCGCGGCTGCCTTGGCGCGCTCGACGTCGAGGCCGAGGCCGTGGCCGAGCCCGCTGCCCTGAAATCGCACCCGCGTCCCTACGATGGCGACGCTGGTCGGACAGGCGGGCAGGCGCAGTGCGCTGCGCAGGGGCTCGCAGGCGACCTCGATCACCTCTTCGGCGTCGCCGGCGGCGCTGCGCACGAGCAGCGCCAGCGCGCCATCTTGCACGCGCACCACGCGCACCTCACCGCCATCGAGGCGCAGCCGCTCTTGCAGGGCGGCGCGCCACTCGGCGAGCGAGCGCTGCGCGCGCCACGGCTCGGTGCCGCCCTTGGAGAAGGTCAGGAACACCTTCGACGCCAGCGGCGCGAGCTGCGGCGTGCCAGCGGCGCCCACGCCGGTGCCGAGGAAGGCCTGGCAGTGCGTGGTGTCGCACGGTGGTCGGCCGCCGTGCCGTTCGTCGGCGTGCAGCACGTTGTGCGCGATCACGCGCGCCAGCGCGTCGCGCGCGGTACCACCGATGGCGCTGTCTTCGGCGCTGAGCACGCCCGCGGTGTAGCGCCCGAGCGAGGTCTGGAGCACGAAGTCCGAGCCGCGCCGCGCGCGCAGTTGGCGCGGCGTGGCGAGCGGGTCCTTGGCTAGGTCGGCGGCCGGTTCGGGCGGCGAGCTCCAGGTGAAGACGCCGTGGTACGGCCGCGCGCGCGCGTCGTCGGAGAACGAGACGTGCCATGGCCCATGGCACAGCGTCGCGCCCTGCCTGGCCCACGAGGACAGCGACCCCGGAACCGCGCCCACGCGCTCGACGCCGCCATTGGACAGCACGGCGCCGCCGTCGTCGCAGCGCGCGAGCACCTGCTCGGGCGGCAGCAGGCCGAAGGTCTGCACCGAGACGGTACGCGCCGCGCGCGGCAGCTCGGCCAGGCTCGTCGCCACGTCCTCGACCAGCGCTTGCGGCGTCACGCCGGCGCGCGCGCGCACCACCACGACGTCGTCGGTGACGGCGACCAGCCAGCCCACGTCGGGCGCAGAGCCGAGGCCGCGCACCGTGCCGGTCTTGGCGGCGACGCCGCGCAGCTCCGCGCGCCCGGCCAAGGTGCCGCGCTCGGCGTTGTTGGTGAGCACGGCGACGACGTCGGGACGCGCCCAGGAGAGCGCGCGGTACGCGAGCGCCAGGCCGCGCGGCGCGATGGTGAGCGTCGCTTGCACGCCGATCGCCTGGCGCATGTCGTCGGGCAGCGCCGACAGGCCGTAGGCGACCAAGAGCGGGCCGAGCTCGCCCAGGCGCGCGGCGTCCGGGTCGCGCTTGGCCCAGTCGAGGAAGTAGCCGTTGCAGCTCTTGAGCAGCGCCGCCTCGACGTCGAGCGTGCGTGTGCCCTGCGCGAGCGGACAGGCCCACATCGGATCGGTCGTGCGCACCGGCAGCACGGGCGGCGCCTTCTTGGCCATGCGCGCGGCCGCCACCACGAAGGGCTTGAGGGTGGAGCCGAAGGGCAGCGGCTGATCCACGTCGCCGCGTGCCAGCACCACCTCGCCGGTGGCGCGCTGCAGCACCAGCAGCACGTCGACGTCGGCGGCGCGGTGCGCGGCCAACTCGGCGACCTCGAGGCGCGGCACCGCGGCGCCGTCGGCACACGCGCGCAAGCGTCGCGCGAGGGCGGCGGGCACGCCGCGCTCCTCGACGATCAGGCGCGCGAGCGCGCGCCGCGCCGCGCGACTGTCGAGCCCGTTCTTGGTGAGCGCCTCTTGGGCCCGCGGCAGCGACAGGTAGTCCTCGCCCTCGAGCCACGCCGGCGCCTCGCCGCTCGCCCACACGGCGAACGCCTCGTGGAACAGCGCGTCGGCGCTGCTGGCCGGGCAGGTGCTCCAGAGGAACTGATGGGCCGCCTCGTGCGTCAGCGCCGCGCGCGTGGCGTCGTCGAGCGCGGGCTGCGCGCGCAGCTCGATCACGCCCGGCGACGATGCCGCGGCCTTGGCGCCGGCGAGCGCGAAGGCGCGCCGCACGCGCACCGTGGGCAGTCGATGCTGCAGCGGCGGGCCGGCGCCGAGCGCGGCGCGCACGGCGGCCTCGATACCGTTGAGCGCGCCGTGCACCGTCGAGCGGACCGCGGCGACGTCACCGACGTCGCCATCGACGACCACCTCGATGGGCACCTCGACGGGCACCTCGATCGGACCGGCCGGCGCCGCCGGCAGCCCGTGGGCGACCACGAGCGCGAGCGCGCCAGCAGCGAAGGTCACGACGTCACTTCGCCGACGGCGTCACCGTCAAGGTCGCCGCCGCGGTGCGCGCCCGCGCCTTCGACCAGTACATGTCCTCGAGCGTCGCCGGTGGCGCCGTGAAGCGGCCGGCGAAGTCGGCGCGCATCACGTAGCCGACGGTGCGCACCTGATCCATCCACCAGGCGGGCTCCTCGAGAAAGAAGGTGACCTGCTCGGCGGTGAACGCGCGCTTCTTGAGCGACTCGTGCGTGATGGGCAGGGAGAGCGCGCCGCCGCGATACTCCTTGTCCTCTTGCAGCGCCGTGAAGCCGGCCGGGGTGGGGTCGACAAGCACGGCGTAGCTCGAGCGATAGTCGCGGCGGCCGTTCAACGACAACGCCAGCTCGACGAAGACGGTCGCGCCTTGCGCCACGCTGGCGCCGGCCTCGAGCGGCGTCTTCTGGTCGCCGCTGATGAGCCAGTAGCGCCGCTCGAGCTTGAAGCCCTCGGCGATGGGCGGCGCATCGGCGGGTGCCATGCGCACGACCCCGCGCAGCGTGGCGACGCCGTCGAAGGTGCCGACGGTGGCCGTTGACGTGCCGTCGGGCAGCGACGCGACCAAGCCGAGCCCGCGCGCCGCCAGCTCCACCTTGGCGCTGCCCGCCTGCACGGTGGGCGGCTTGAGCACGCCCAAGCGGGCGGCGTCCTTCTCGAGCAGCGGCAGCGCCGCCATCACCAGCGAGGCGCGGTCGAAGGTGGCGAGCGCGGGCGCGGTGAACAGGTTGCGCAGCCGCTTGGCCACGGGTGCCGTGTCCGCGTCGACGAGCGCGAGCGCGCGCGCCGCGGTCGCCTCGATGCCGTAGCCGTGCAGCGGGTAGCGCCAGGCGACCTCGGCCGGCAAGCTCGAGCCGGGCGCGCCGTCGGCGAGGAAGGCCTTGCGCACGGTGGCGAGCAGCGGCGTGAGCTGCGCCTTGACCTGGTCCTCCTTGAGCACGCCCGCGCGATCGGCGGCGATGGTGGCCACCGCGACACTGTACGGGCTCGACGTCGGCGACAGCCCCGCGATCAGCGTGCGCACGCGCGCCGCATGCTTGTCGCCCTCCCAGCTCGCGAGCACCTGCGTCCGCACCGCGTCGAGCGGATCGCCGAGCGGGCCTTGCGCCTCGAGCCAGCGCAAGGAGGCGGTGACGCGCGGGTCGGTGCGCGCCACCATGCCGGTCTCGTGCGCCGGCACCAGGCCGGCGAGCGCGATCAGCGTCATCTCGACGGTGGGGGTCTCGTTACCGCCGCCGGCGAACCAGACGAAGCCGCCGCCCTTGTTCGCGTGCTCGAGAATGCGCGTGACCCCCCAGGAGGCGCGCGAGCGGGCCTCGGCCAAGAGACCTTGCGTGTCGACGTCGAGCGAGGCCGCCACCGCGCCGCTCTCGAGCACGGAGGAGAGCGCCAGCACCGGCGTGGTGGTCGAGACGAGCTGCTCGAGGCAGCCGTAGGGGTAGACCAGCAGCTCGCGCAGGTCGCCGAGCGCGAGGTCGGCGAGCGTCGGCGCCAGCACCAGCTCGACGTCGGTCAAGCGCGCGCCCTTGGGCAGGTCGAGCTTGAGCGCGCCACCGCCGACCGCGCTCGCGCGCACGCGCTCGGTGACCGCGCCGTCGTCGACCGGCAGCGAGCGTTGATCAGCGAGCGCTTGTGGCCCGCCCTTCACCACCACGGCGACCTCGGTGCGCCCTGCCGTGGTGCCCTTGAGCGGCAGCGGCAACAACTGCGTGCCCGTGCCCGCGAGATCGAGGGCGTCGGTCTTGGCAGCGCCGCCGACCGTCGAGGTGACCTCGAGCTTGCCGCCCTTCCACGACGACGACGGTGGCCGCGTCACGCGCACGATGCCGGTCGCCTCGTCGCCCACGCGCAGGTGCAGCGGCACCGCGGTGGCGAGCGTCAGGTTGCCGCGCGTGGCGAACTGCGAGGTGCCCTCGCCGACGCGGCCTGAGGCGTCGGCGGCAACGGCGGTGACGGTCCACAAGGTCTGGTTCGACGGCAGCGTGAAGGTGACGGTGGCGTTGCCGTCCGCGTCGGTGACGACGTTACCGTTCCAGTAGGCGGTGTCCTTCTCGCGGGTCTTCTTGGGCGGCTTGAGCGCGGCGAACTGCACGTCGCCGTAGCGCGCCGCGCGGCGCGCCAGCACGTGACCGTAGCCGTAGCCCTGGAACTCGACCGAGAAGAAGTTGGCGACGTTGTTGCGCGTGATTGGATAGAAGAAGTCGAGGATGCCGGGGCGGAACTCGGCTTGCACCGCGTACACCGCCTTGTCGACGACGCCGATGCTGACCGAGGCGGCGACGCCCTCGCCCGACGAGTCGGTCACGTGCAGGGTCAGCGTCTGCTCGCCGTTCGGCTCGGCCTCGCTGCGCTTGGCGTCCACCTTGACGTCGAGCACGCGCTCACGCGGCACGATGCGGAACGGCACGGTGCGCTCCTCCCAGCGGCCGCTGCGCGTGGGGTACGAGAGCGCCGCGTACACCGCGGAGCCGTAGCGCTTGTCGGCCTTGACCGAGACGACGACGGTGTTGCCCTTGCTCGGCAACAGTCGCGTCTCGTACACGTCGTTGCCGGACAAGGTGAGCCACAGCGGGCCCTCGTTCTTGCCGCCCGGGCCCCACTCGTCGGGCAGGAGCGCCACCACGTCGACCTTCTCGTTCGAGGACAGCGTGGTGGTGGGCGAGAGCAGCGTCAGCTCGGGCACCCACTCGACGGCCTCGCCGGCGGCGCCGACCACGATCAGCCGATCCTCGCCGTGCCAGGCAGCACCCTTCTTGTCGGTCAAGGTGACGAGCGCGACCCACGAGCCGGGCGCGGTGGTGGGGATGTCGACCGCCGCGCGGCCACCTTCGTCGGTGGTGAAGTTGGTGACAGCGCCGCCCTCCTGCTGCGCGCCGCTCTTGCTTCGGAGCGCGAAGCGCACGCTGCCCGCGGTCTTCGGCGCCGGCTTGCCCGACAGCGTGGTCGAGCGCACCACCAGCGAGGCCTTGCCGCCGACCTTGACCACCTTCGGGTCGACGCGCAGCGCGCCGAGCACGTCGTAGGGCGACAGGAACAGCGTGGCGGCCGAAGAGGCGAAGGTGCCCTGGTCGTCGCGCGCGCGGATCGAGAGCGAGTAGCGCCAGGGCACGCGCTCCTCCCCCTCCTTGAGCGCGGGCACGTCGATCTCGATCGAGGCGTCGCCCTTGTCGTCGAAGGTGGCAGCCGAGGCCCAGGTGTCGCTCGCCTCCGCCTCACCCTTGTCGAGGCGCTCGGACAAGGACGAGTAGACGCGGTCGGGCACCGACAGCTTGCCCTCGGTGGTCGACGCGCTGCCGTAGGTGACCGCGCTGCCTTGGCCGCCCTTGCCGGCGTCGTCCACCCAGGCAGGCGTGTCGAGCGAGGAGCGCGTCAGCATCACCTCGAAGGCGGCGGTGGGCGCGCCGCCCGCGTAGCGCTCGGCATGCAGCTTGGCCTTGAGCTTCTGGCCGGGGACGATGGCTTCGCTCTCCGGCGTCAGCTCGATGAAGAAGGTGGGCTTGACGTAGTCCTGCACGCGCGTCTCGCCCTGGTAGGGCCGCCCGTCGACGGTGGCGGTGACCCGCAAGACGCCGGCCACGGCGTCGTCGGGCGCCTTGAGCTTGCCGCTGAAGCTGCCGTAGGCGTCGACGGTGACGGTGATCTTGGCGCCGCCGCCGTCGTCGGTGCGCAGCTCCACCACGACGCTGCGCTTGGCGGGCACGAACAGCCGCGCCAGGAACGACTCCGGCTTGCGCACTACGCCGCGGAACTGCACCTCGTCGCCCGGGTGATAGATGGGCCGATCGGTGTAGAGGAACAGATCGGGCGTGGTCATCAAGGTCGAGAAGAACTCGGTATCGACGAGCGCGACGTCGGCGCCGTTCTTGACGGTGACCAACAGGCGCGGCTCGGCGGTCTTGACGAAGGCCTCGCCGCTCGCGTCGGTGACGGCGGTGAGCGAGGCGCCGCTCGGCGTGCGCACCACGACGTTGGCGCCCTTGACCGGCTGTTGCCCGCGGCTCGCCGCGCGCACCAGCACCTTGCCGTCGGTCTGCTTCACCGCCACCGTCAGGTCGGTGACGACGAGCACCACCTGCCCGTCGACGTTGCCTTGCACGAGCTGCACGACGTACACGCCGGCCGGCAGCTCGGGCAGCGACACGCGGCGCTCCTGGAAGCCCGAGTCGCCGGTCCAGGCGTCGAAGCCCGGCACGTCGAAGGCGCGGTCGGCGCCGCCGAGATCGAGGTTGAGCCACTGCGAGCGCACCTGCTCCATGCCGTCGGGCACGCCCACCAACTTCTTCGGGCCCTCGGCGACGTGCAGCGTGGCACTGCTCTCGTTCTCGGCGCGCTCGCCGAGCGCGGGCGCGAGCGCGGTGCGCAGCTCGGGGTCGAGCGCGAACAGCAGATACTGGCCTGGGCCGCGAGCGGCGTTGATGCCCTGCGAGAGCGCGCGTCCCGGGTTGTGCGTGGTGTTCGGCTCGTCCCAAACACGGCGCAGGTTCGCCTGGCTCGCCAGGTACATGTCGAGGTCCTTCGGCTTGAGCACGCGCAGCTCGACCGGGCCGCGGTTTTGGAACGCGACGTCGACGACGGGGTGCTCGGTGGTCGAGAAGGTACGGTTGACGGTGAGGTAGAGCGGCTTGGCGAACGCGGGCGCGGCAGCGCCGAGCGTGGTGGCGACGAGCGTGATGGCGCCGAGCAGCGCGGCGCGCGCGATGACGGTGTTGCTCATGACGAGTACCCCCGCGGCTGCAGCGAGGCGCCGCTCTTGGTGCCGACCAGCCCTTGGCGCGGCAGTTGGTCGAGCAGCTTCCTGGCGTCGTCGATCTCGGTCGGCAGCGCTTTGTCTTTGTCCTTCGCGCCCGCGCCCTGCGCCGCGCGCTCGGCGCGCCAGCCGTCCTCCAACAGCGCGGTCAGCACCGCGCCGAGGTCGACCACCAGCGAGACCGACTGCGCCTCCTTGAGGCCGGCGACCACCGCCGGCTCGGCAAACGCGATCGACGGCGTGGTGCCCTTGCAGCTCGCCTTGATGCGCGACAAGAGCGCCGCCGTCGACGACAGCGCGACGCCGCCACATACCTCGTCGATGCTCATGGCGTTCTTGCCTGAGAACAAGGCGCGCAGCGCGTCCTTGTCCGCCGGGTCGCTCCACAGGAGCGCTACCTCGGTGGGCGCCTTGGCATCGCCGCGCGGCTGCCACAGGGCGATCACGGTGCGCGTCTTGCCGGCCTCGCCCATGCCGCCCTCGCCCCAGGCGGCGGCGAGCGACGCCTCGTCGAGCTTGGCAGGCAGCTTGATGCCGGCGGCCAGCGCCACGGCGGTGTCGGCCGGCACGGCCGCGAGCAGCGAGGCGGGCAGCGGTGCTGCGTCGAGGCGATCGCCGTGCTCGACGGTGGCGCCGATGCCCACCGGCACGAGGCGCGTCCCCTCCACCTTCCAGGACAGCGCCACGTCGGTGCCGAGGCCGAGCATGCGCGTCAGCACGTCGGCGGGCCGGCCGAGGCCTGCGACCTGCGGGCGCAGTTGCACGTCGACACCGGGAGCAGGCGTCAGCTCCGGCAGCGTGGTGCAGACGCCGTTCACCACCGCGCGCGGGCTCCTCGCCAACACCACTCGCCCGCGCGTGTCGGCGAGGTAGAGGTCGTGCTCGGCCACCACCCAGCGCACGATCTCGATGCGCTGCTTGGTGAGGGGCGGCGGCGCCTCACCGCCGTCGACGGCCTCGAGCACGCCCGCATCGGCCACCTCGGCGGTCTCGCCCGGACAGGCGTCGACGATGAAGCCGCCGCGCTGCAGCGCGAGCGTCAGCCCCTTGAGCGCCGTCGAGGTCGCCGGCGAGGAGGCGGTGATGAGCGCGGGCGGCATGGGCGTGTCGCCCTCGAACAGCACCACGCGCACCGGCGCTTGCACCAGCGCGTCGACGATGGCGTCCCGCACCAGACCGGCGCCGGAGAGCCCGACGTCGCCGCGCGCCGAGCCCAGGAACGCGGCCCAGGATCCGAGGTAGCCGCGCCCGAGCGGCGCCGTGCCCGCGCTCGACAGCCAGCCGTTCTCGAAGATCGCGGTGCGCACCGCGCTCGGGTTGAGCACGTCGACGACGAGGGCGGCTGCGCGCGGCTTGTCCTGTTGCACCTCGAGCTGCTGCTTGGTGTCGTAGGGCGCGGTCGCGGCCGACGTCTCCTCGGGGGCGTCGGTGCTCGGGCCGTCGCTCGCGGTGGGGCCGGCGCCTTCGCTCGTCGACGGGCGGCGCGACAGCCAGATGGCGCCGCCGATGACGAGCGCGAGCGCGAGGGCGATGCCGGCGATGACGCGCGGATCACGGACGTTCACGACGGACCTCCGGGCAGGGGGCGAGCGAACTGAGCAAAGCGGAAGAAGCCGAGGAAGCTCGGGTTGTCGGGCGTCGGGCGCCACTCGAGGGGCGCGTCGCGCTCGAGCGCGGCCAGCTCGCCGGTGCGCACGCGCGCGCCCGGCTCGCCTGGGTGATAGACGACGCGCGCCGCGACTCCAGGTGCTGGCACGACCGCGAGCATCAGGTGCCAGACCACCTCGCCGTCGCCGCGCTCGCTGCGAAAGGCGAGCAGATCGCCGGAGCGCAGCGCGCGCCGTGCGTCGGCGCCTCGGCCGAGCTGCACGAAGCTCCTGGTGACGAGCGTCTCGGCGTCGGCGAAGTCGACGGCACGCCCGCGGTCGTCGAGGAACAGCGCCGGCGCCTTGCCGTCGGCGCGCAGGCGCGCGAAGGCGCTGCGGTAGGCGAAGCGCACCAGGCCGGCACAGTCGCGCTGCTGCTCCTGCCAGGTCGGGTCGATGGTCTTCACCTGAGCGGTCGCCGCTTCAGCGATCAGCTCGCGCACCACGCCGTCGGCCGGTCCACCGTTCCGCGCGGCGTCCGCGGCGGAGGGCTCGCCCGGCGCGGCGTTCGCGCCGACGACGAACAGCGCGGCGGCCAGCGCGAGCGCCGACGGACCGGCCCACGCGCGCATCAGTAGTCGCCCCCGCCGCCGCCCTGCGTGTTGACGCCGGCGGTGGCGGCCTCGAGGTTCTTCGGCCACAGCTTGCCGTCGAGCGGCGGCGCGCGCTCCTGCGAGGGCACCCAGATCTGCGCGCGGTTGCCCGGCTGCACCAAGACCCAGGCGAGCACGCGCGTGGTGCCGGGCGTGCCGAGCGGCACCTTGATGGTGCGCTTCACCTCCTGCGCGGTGCCCTCGAACAAGGTGAGCGACAGGTTGGCCAGCGTGTGCGGCTTGTCGCCCGAGGGCCAATAGTTGGTCGCGACCAGGTACAGCCCCGCGGGCGGCGCGCGGTGGATGTAGAGGTAGGGGCCGTAGCCCGGCTGGTCGAAGTCGCCGCCTTGCTCGTTCAGGTAGAAGGTGCCGCCCGACGGCGAGCTGGTGTTGGCCCAAAAGACGTGCGCCATCTTGGCGACGTCGAGCGTGCCGTCCTTGTCGAGCTGGGCCTGCGAGACGTCGGTCGGCTCCCACAGGTGCAGGTCGGTGTAGACGTCGTCCATGTCGGAGGTGAGCACGGTCTTGAACGGCGTCGGCGGTGCCTGCACCGTGACGGTCGACTCCGAGGTGGTGGTGCCGCCCTTGTTGGTGGCCGACACCTTGACCACGTTCTTGCCGCTCGACGCCGGGAACTTGCGCGAGAAGCGCCCGCCGAAGGTGCGCAGCAGGTAGCGGTCGCCGTTGATGGAGATCACGATGGGGTCGACGGTGGCGTCCGACACCGAGCCCTCGACCTTCAGCATGCGATCGACGGTCCACCCCCCGACGGGCGCGGTCAGCGTCACCGTGGGCTTGGTGGTGCCCTTGCCGATGGGCACACCCGTATCGGTCTCGTGCTTCTTGGGGGCATCGCCAGCGACGGCCGCGCTGGCGAGGAGCGCGCACGTCAAGGACGTGCCGATGAGCATCCGGTGCATGGTGCCTCCGCGCGGGAGCCTACCTCCGACCGCAACCTGAGCGGTGGGCAAGCGATTCCGGCGCGGTGGATCGCGATCTCGGCGCGACGACCGATTGGCCAGCGCGAGGCGGCCGATCGACCCTCGGCTTCAGTCGCCTTGACGCAGCTCGGCCAGGAACTCTTCCTTGGTCACCAGGCCGCGGCGCGCCAGGATGCGCATCAGCGCCCAGAACTTCTTCTCGAGCGCCTCCAGGTCCTCGAGGTCGGCCGGGCGCGTCACCGAGATGACGTCGGCGGACGACACCGGCTGTCCCTCGGCCGAAGGCAAGGGCATCTGAAAGACGCCGGTCGACAGGCCCGCATAATCGGCCGGCAACGGCTGCTGCTGCTCGTAGGGCGCGCGCTCGCGCTGGGCACCGCCCGAGTTGGTGACCTCGTCCGTCAGGTGCAGCACCGGCTGGTCGCCGCGCGACGAGATGACACGCTCCTCGCCGTGACCGACCAGGATGGTCATGTCGCCCGAGTCGTCGTGCATGTCGGCCGAGCCCTTCTTGCGCATCGCCAGCGGCGCGACGTCCAGGTGCTCGCCGTAATAGAAGCGGCGGATCGCCTGCTCCAGGCTCGAGATCTGCGCGATGGCCGGCTTGACGATGGTGTCGGTGGTGAAGCCGATCTCGTCGATGGCGGTGGCGTTGAGCGGGTCGGCCATGGCGAGCAGCAGCATGCGACGGCCCTTGCCCTGCTCACGCACCGAGATGGGAAACACGTCGTACTGCTCGGCGATGCGACGCGGCACGAGCTGCAGCGCCTTCTGGTCGACGACCAAGCGCGAGAGATCGACCATGGGGATGCCGAGCGACTCGGCCAGCACGCGCGTCAGCATGCCCTCGGCGATGAAGCCCTTGGCGACGAGCGCGGTGCCGAGCCGCATACCCCACTGGCGCTGGTGGGCGAGCGCGGAGTTGAGCTGATCGACGTCGATCATGCCGCGCTCCAACAGGATCTCCCCCAGCCGCTTCTTCATCTGCTACCTCGCCCGTGGGCACGTCTCGTGCGGCGCCCCGTCTACACGAACGCGCAGCGCGTCGGAAGGTCGATCGCCGCTCACGCCTCCTCGTCGACGCCGGCGTCGGGCGAGCGCTCGCCCAGCCGCCGGTAGAGCGTGCGCAGCGAGATGCCGAGCAGCTTGGCCGAGAGCTGCTTGTCGCCGCCGGTGTGGCGCAGCGTGGCGTCGATGGCGGCGCGCTCCACCGTCTCCATGGTCTGGCCCACCCGGAAGGTGAGCGTCTGCCCGTCGCCGACGGCGGGCGCGCCCGCGGCCGCGCGCTCTTGGATGGGCGAGGGAAGATCGGCGAGCCGCAGCGTGTCGCCGGGGCAGAGCACCACCGCGCGCTCGACGGCGTTCTCGAGCTCGCGCACGTTGCCGGGGAAGGGCCACGTCGACAGCGCCTCGAGCGCCTTGGGCTCGAAGCCCTGCACGCGCTTGCCGTGGCGCAGCGCCAGCTTCTTCAAGAAGTGCGCGGCCAACAGCGGCACGTCGCCCTCGCGCTCGCGCAGCGGCGGCAGCCGCACCGTGATGACGTCGAGGCGGTAGTACAGATCCTCGCGGAACGTCCCCTGCGCGACGCGCTCGCGCAGGTCGACGTGGGTGGCGGCCACCACGCGCACGTCGACCTTGGTGGCGCTGGTGCCGCCGAGCCGCTCGATCTCGCCTTCCTGCAGCGCGCGCAACAGCTTCGGCTGCATCGCCAGCGGCAGGTCGCCCACCTCGTCGAGGAACAGCGTGCCGCCGTCGGCGCGCTCGAAGCGGCCGGCGCGCCGCTCGAGCGCGCCCGTGTAGGCGCCCTTCTCGGCGCCGAACAGCTCGGCCTCGAGGATGCTCTCGGGCAGGGCAGCGGAGTTGACCGCTACGAACGGCTTGTGCGCGCGCGGCGAGAGGGCGTGGAGCGCGCGCGCCACCAGCTCCTTGCCGGTGCCGCTCTCGCCGAGCAACAGCACGGTGGCGGCCGAGGGCGCCACCTGGCGGATGGTGTCGACGACGGCGCGCATGGGCGCGCTCTGGCCCACCAAGCCGATGAACGAGGCGTCGCCCTCCACCGAGGCGATGCGTGCGCGCAGCGCCCGGTTCTCCTCGAGCAGGGCCTGGCGCTCGAGCGCGCGCCCAATCACCGCCAGCACCTCGCCGCGCTTGGTCGGCTTGGTGATGAAGTCGTAGGCGCCCTCGCGCATGGCCGCCACCGCGTTCTCGACGGTGCCGTAGGCGGTCATCACCACCACATCGGTCTCGGGCTGGATGGTCTTGGCCGCCTTGAGCAACGCCTGGCCGTCCATGCGCGGCATCACCAGGTCGGTGAGCAGCACGTGAATGGTCTCGCGCCGCAGCGCCTCGAGCGCCTGCTCGCCGTCGTCGGCGACCAGCACCTCGTGCCCGGCGCGCTCGAAGATGCGCCGCAGGCTGTCGCGGTGCGAGGGCTCGTCATCGACGACGAGGATGCGCGCCATGGGCCGCGTGGTAGCGGCTTTGGGCGCAGTGCAGAAGCCCTGTTGGGGGGCAAGACCTCATGGGACGGGCCGGGAGCGAGGGTGCTCCGCCTCCGCGCCTTGCCGGTCCGGACCCTTGTCGTGGTGGCTGATCGCGCCGACACGATCGGCGGGCCCGTGGTGGCTGGGGCGTCGTGGTGTCCTGCCCGGATGGGCGCTGCGGCGGAGCACCCGCGCCCCCGGCCCTACGCGCGGGGTTGCTCACGCACGTCCGTGCGTGAGCAAACCATGCTCCTGCTTGGCAACCGATTGGCACCGGATGGATTGCCCGCGGCTTGCGGCTTCGCCGCCCGGGACATTGGCCGCCCCCATGACTTCGAAGCCTACGACGAAGGTGATCTGCTCGTTCTGCGGTCGTGGCGACGGTCCACGACTTCGGGGCCCCAACGGCGCCGTGGTCTGTGCGTACTGCGTTTCCCTGATGCACTCGGTTCTCGTTCGCCGCGAGGAGCTGCCTGACGCTCCCAACGTGACACAGTTCGGATTCCTCAGTGCCGATGACATCAAGAAGATGCTCGACGAGGGGTCGCATGGACTTCAGAAAGAACGTCGTTGCGGCATTCGCAGGACGCATAGCGATCAGCGCGCTCGTGACTTTCGGCTATGCCGTCCCGCCAGCTCGAGGCCAGCCGATCGAAGCCGGCACGGACGCCTTGGCGGACGTGCCGGCGCGCCATGCCCAGCTCGCCGCTAACGACGCCGAGGGGTTCATTGAGATCCTCCACGTCGTCTCTGGGCGCGAGCGGCTCCCCGAGCGGAAGTAGCGCAGGACTGCGCCGCCTCCCCGCATCTGACCGGCTTTCGTTCTCCGTCCCAGTCGTGCGTTGAGAGATCGGCCGCCCATGCCAGCGCAGTCCCTTCGTGCGCACGTCGACAACACCACCCGAAGGGCCGGGGACGAGGTTGTGTCCGCCGAAGCGCCCAACGGGCAGGACACCCCACCGCACCTCGCACGGCAACCCCGCCGATCGTGTCGGCGCGCATCGCCACCACGCCGAAGGTCCGGACCGCAAGGCGCGTAGGCGGACACAACCTCGTCCCCGGCCCGTCCTTTGCGCACGCCACCGCCAACGCCGCCCGCCGCCCTGTCCCGCGACCGATCGTGTGGTAGGCACCCCGCAGTGGGACTGCGCGCGCGCCTGATCCTCATCGTCACGCTCGGCCTGGGCGTGTCGTTGGCGGCGTCGCTCGGCCTGGTGCTGCGCACCGAGGAGGTGCGCGAGCGCCACAACACCAGCCGCCGCGCCGCCGCGCTCTTGTCCACGTTGGCGCCACCCATGAGCGTGCTGCTCACGCAGGGGCGCGTCGCCGACATCGACAACCTGATGGGCGACCTGGCCAAGCGCGCCGAGACGCTCGGCTTCACCGGCATCATGCTGATCGACGGTCACGGCGTCGCCGTCGCCGGCACCACCGACGGCACCTACGGCGCCGACCTGGCGCGCCTCGACCCCTTTGTCGCCCGCGCGGTGGCGTCGTCGCAGGCGCTGCAAGACCCGCCGCTGCCGCGCTGGCCGCTGCGCGTCAGCGTGCCGGTACAGGCGGGCGTGCGCTGGGCCACCCTGATCGGCACGCTCGATCAAGACCGCATCCAGCAGTCGGTGATGGAGCGGCGCTGGCGCCTGGTGGCCTCGGCGCTGGCGGTCTCTACCGCCGGCCTGCTGGTGCTGCTCGCGCTCTTGTCCGTCGAGGTGCTGTGGCCGCTCGACGACATCATCAAGACCGCGCGGCGGCTCGCCAGCGGCGACTGGCGCGCGCGCGCGCACGCGCGCGGCGCCGCCGAGCTGCAACAGCTGGCGACCACGTTGAACGAGGCCGCACACGCGCTCTCCGGCACCAAGGAGGCGCTCGAGGCGGAGGTGGCGCGGCGCACCGAGGAGCTGCAGCGCGCCAACGAGCGCCTCGAGAAGGTGGCGCTCACCGATCCGCTCACCGGCCTGTTCAACCGCCGCTACCTCGACCAGACGCTGGCGCTCGAGATCACGCGCCAGCGACGCGCCGGCCGGCCCTTCGCGGTCCTGATGCTCGATCTCGACAACTTCAAGCACTACAACGACAAGCACGGCCACCCGCGCGGCGACGAGCTGCTGCGCCGGCTCGCACGCATCCTCACCGAAGCTCTCCGTGGCTCCGACGTGGTGGCCCGCATCGGCGGCGAGGAGTTCCTGGTGCTGTTGTTCGACACGGCGGCGGACGCCGCCGTCGTCACCGCCGAGAAGCTGCGCGCCGCCGTCGCCGATCACGCGTTCCCCTTCGGCGAAGAGCAGCCGCTCGGCAAGGTCACCATCTCCATCGGCGTCGCCGAGTGGCCCACCCACGGCGACCACGTCGACCGAGTGCTCGAGGCTGCCGACCAGGCGCTGTACGCGTCCAAGGCGGCCGGTCGCAATCGCATCATGCTCGCGCCAGTGCCCGCGCCCTCGACCGGGAGCGGCGCCGTGTGATGGTGCGCGCGGTTCTCTCCTGCGCGCTCGCACTCGTCGCGGTGGGCTGCCGCCTCGACGCCGGTGATCCGCTCGCCGGCTTCGGCGGCGGCTTCGACCCGGTGCGCTTCGACGCCGGCGTGCTCGCGCCGGCCACGCTGACGCGCCCGCTGCGCTTCGCGGTGCCGCCCTACTACTCCGACGAGCTGGCGGCCGGTTCGGCGGCCGCGCTCGAGCGCTACCTGGAGCAATCGTGCGGGTTCGACGTCGAGCTGACCGCGTCGGTCGCGTACGACCAGCGCGTGGTCGAGCAACTTCGACAGGGCGAGCTCGACGTGGCAGAGCTGTCGCCCTACCAGTACGCCGACGCCATGCGCGCCAAGGCGCCGCTGGTGCCGCTCGCCGCCACGGTCGCGCGCGGCAGCGCGTCCTATGGCAGCTACCTGGTGGTCAAGGCCGGCTCGCCGCTGCACACCATCGACGACCTGCGCGGCGGCAAGCGCCTAAGTCTGGCGCTGGTGGCGCCGCTCTCCACCTCCGGCTACGCGCTGCCGCTCTTCTTCCTCATCGACCACGGCATCGCCATCGGCAAAGACGTCGAGCTGGTGTTGAGCGGCAGCCACCCCGCCAGCATGAACGCGGCGCTCGACGGGCGTGTCGACGTCGCCGCGGTGTCGAGCGACCTGTTGATCGGCAACGTTGGCCTGGCCGGGCAGTTCGCCGTGCTCGCCAAGGTCGGCCGCATGCCGAACGACCTGGTGGTGGCGCGCGCGAACCTCGACCCGGCGGCGCTGCGCCTGGTCGAGCGCGCGCTCCTGCGCCTGTCGATCCACGATGCCGAGGCGCGCGCCGCGCTGCGCGCCTTCTCGCCCGTCGACGGCTTCATGCCGGTGCCGCCCGGGCACTACGACGAGATCGCGGCGCTGGCCGAGCGCACCGCCACCATGACGCCGCCGCCGATGCGCGCGCTCGAGTCGACGCCCAAAGACGCCGGCAGGCCGCCGTGACGACGAGCTCGGCGGCCGAGCTGCTGGCGCGCCGCTCGCTGGTGGCGCTGTGCCCGTGGGCGCCGTCGGGCGACCTGCTCGACGCGCCGGCGGGCGTGGCGCTGGCGGCGCTCGACGGCCAGGCGCAGTTGGTCCTCGACGACGCCGGGCGCGCGCTGCTCGCGGCGTGGACCAAGCGTGCCGATCGCGTGTTCCTGTTCGACGAGGCGCGCCCCGCGCTGCGGCGGCTATTGCGCGCTGGCGTCGACGTGGCGCGCCCGGCCTGCCGCGCCACGCTCGAACAACTGGCCGACGTGGGGGTCGGGCACGGCGAGGCGCCACAGATCTTCCACCAGCCGCTGTTCCATGAGCCGATTGGCGCGCTCGAGCGTGCCCACAAGATCGTGCACAAGCTCGAGGGCCTGTTGGCGAAGGTCGACGAGCGCGGCCAGAAGAAGGTGGCGCGCCTCGAGTGCTTGGTGCTGCGCGCGTTCGCGGCGCTCGAAGATCGCGGCCTGCCCGTCGACGTCGACGCTTGGAAGAAGCTGATCGACGAGGAGCAGCAGAAGGCGCGCGTCGCCAAGGAGGAGCTGCTGGCGCTCGCCGGCCCGCACGTGCAGCGCGACCTGTTCGGCGTGCCCGAGCTGAACCTCGACGCCGAGGCAGAGGTCAAGCAGCTGCTCGAGCGCGTCACCGGCCGCCGGCTCGACGATGTCACGCGCAGCACGCTCGGCGCCCTCGATCACCCGATCGCGCGCGCGCTCCTGCTGTGGCGCGAGAGCAACAAGCTGGTCTCCACCTACGGCGACGCGTTCCTTTCGCACGTCGACCGCCGCACCGGCCGCATCCACGCCACCTTCGTGCCGCTCGGCGCCTCTACCGGCCGCGTCGCCTCGCGCGATCCGAACCTGCAGAACCTGCCGTCCGACGCGCGCTTCCATCGCTGCCTGAAGGCGCCGCCCGGCCGCGCGCTCGTCACCGCCGACTACGCCACCTGCGAGCTGCGCATCGTCGCCGAGCTGTCGAAGGACCCGGTGTTCCTGCGCGCCTTCGAGGAGGGACAAGACCTGCACAGCACGGTGGCCGCCACCATGTTCAAGGCCGAGGTGTCGAAGACCAAGAACCCCGAGCTGCGCCAGCGCGCCAAGGCCATCAACTTCGGCCTCGTCTACGGTATGGGCGCGGCCGCGCTGGCGGCGCAGCTCGGCGTGCCGGTCGACGAGGGCGAGCGCTTGTTGCAGCAATACTTCCGCACCTTCCCGCGCGTCAGGGACGCGCTCGAGCGCTCCGTCGAGACTGCGCTCGCCAAGGGCTACGCCGAGACCGTGCTCGGCCGGCGCCTGTTCTTCGATCCTGAGACGCTCAAGGGTCCAAACGCGCGCGGCGAGCTTGGGCGTGTCGCCAAGAACATGCCCATCCAAGGCACCAGCGCCGACATGACCAAGCTTGCCATGGTGCGCGTGCACGAGCGCCTGCTCGACGAGACCAAGGGCGCAGCCGGACTGGTCAACACCATCCACGACGAGCTGGTGGTCGAGTGCGACGAGGTCGACGGCGAGCGCGTCGCCAAGGCGGTCAAGAAGGAGATGGAGGAGGCGCACCGCGCCCTCTTGCAGACGGTGCCGCCCGAGGTCGAGGTCAACGTCGGGCCGCACTGGATGCACTGACGGGGTGCAGAAAGCGGCGCCCTCGCCTCACTCGACGCACAGGCCGAGCGTCCAGCGGTTGAGCGTGCCCGGCGTCGGCACGACGCCGCTGCAGAGGTCCTCGCAGTACTCATCGCAACAGTCGGTGTAGGCGTAGTCGCCGGCGTCCACCACGCGCAGCGTCCAGGTGCCGGCCGCTGCACCGCCGGTGAGCGCGGCGAGCGTCGCGTCGGGCACGAAGCAGCCGCGAAAGGGCGCCGCGCCGGTCGCGATGGCGGTGGCGCAACCGTCGGCGAAGGTGGTCTCGCGGAAGTCGCGGCCGCCGCGGCGGTTCGACAGCACGACGGCGCCGCCGCCGGGCGCGAGCACGCTGACGGTCAGCTCGCCGTCGGCCGGGTGCGCCAGGTCGTCGAGCTGCAGGAAGACGCTGCGCACGGTGCCGGGCGCGCTGACGGCGGCGCCGCTGTCGACGGTGGCGAAGTCGGCGATGGCGAGCGGGCCGTTGACGGACACCGTGATGCGACTCTGGCCGGCGGCGCACTGCGGGCAGGCGCCGAGATCGAAGCGGCAGTTGCTCGGGCCGCACGCGAGCTGTGCCGACGGAAAGCCGAACCCCTGACAAGTGGCCGAGCCGAGCGAGGCGCCGTCGCACTCCTCGAGCGAGCCGTGCTGCCCATCGCCGCACACCGGTGCCAACGAGCACGTCCCGGTGTCGGTGGTGCACCACGGCGTGCACGCGAGCGCGCCGCTCTGAAAGCCGCGCGCGACGCAGGTGTCGCCCCCGAGCCAGTCGCCGCCGTCGCACTCCTCGGGGTCGCTGCGCGCGCCGTCGCCGCACGACGGCGGCACGCAGCGCGAGGTGTCGAAGGCGCACAGCGCATTGCAGCGCAGTCCATCGCCCACCAGGCCGAGGGTGGCGCAGTTGGTGCCGTCGAGGTCGGCGCCGTCGCACTGCTCGCGGTCCTCCACCACGTCGTCGCCGCACGCGGGTGTTTCGACGACGAGCTGGTAGCCAAACACGCCGTCGGCGAGCCCGCGCACGCACACCAGGTAGTCGCCCTCGCTCGCGACCGGCCAGGTCGCGCGCGAGCAGTACGGGGGCGCGCCGCCGTCGTCGTCATCGGCCAGCACGGTGATGCCGTCGACGTCGCGGATCTCGACGAAGGTGTCGTGCGCCGCGTCGCACGCGTCGCCGTCGAGGGTCACGGTGCGCGCCACCAACAGCTCGCCGGCCAGCGCATGCACCGTGACGCAATCGACGTCGCCGGCGGGATCGATGGTGGCGGTGTAGGGCGGGGCCCAGGCGTCGGCGCTGTCGGCGTCGTCGTTCGGCTCGGTCTCGCTGGTCTCGAATTCGGCGCAGGCGGCGGTGTCGAAGGCGCGGCAGTCGTCGCGGCACGGCGCGCTCCCGGTGGTGAGCGGCGCCAGCGTCGCGCACGCCACGGTGTCGCCGGGCTCGCATGCCTCGCCAGGCCCGACGGTGCCGTCGCCGCACGGCTCGCCCTCGCCTTCACCCTCGCCCTCGCCTTCACCCTCGCCCTCGCCTTCCCCTTCGCCCTCGGCGGCGCACCAGGTCGTGCGCGCGCACTCGGGATCGTCGCAGTCGATCAGGCCGTCGCCGTCGTCGTCGGCGCCGCCGTCGCACCGCTCGATGAGCGCCTCGGTCGGGCACGCGGCGCCCAGCGCCATCAGCAGCGCCATCAGCAGCGCGGCAGCGACACGCCAGCGCGTCATGGCGCCACCAACCGGTAGCGTAGGCGGACGCCGAGCGCGTCGAGCACGCGGCGTGGCCTCGCGCCCGACGTCGTCGTGACCGGGCCGATGGCGACGGTGAAGTCGGCGAGGTCGATGGTGCGCGCCGGCGCCGCCAGCGGCAGCGCGCCGCGCTTCAGCGAGGCGAAGCGCACGCCGTCCCAGCCGAACAGCTCGACGTCCCCGTCGGCCGCGCCCTCGAGCACGACATCCTCGAGCGCGGCGACGTCGAGGCCGGCGGCGTCGAGGTCGAGCGTCACCACCAGCGCCGGCGGGCGGGCGCCGTCCACCAGGCGTACCACCGTCGGCGGCAGCGGCATGGGCTCGGCGGCCCACGCCGCCACCAGGCGCGCGCGCTGGCTGTCGTCGTCGTCGTCGGGCAGGCGCGCCCACGAGGCGCCGGTGAAGGCCCAGCGGTCGAGCAACCAGCCACCGTCCCAACCGCCGCACAGCACCAGGCCATCGACGGCGTCCACGACGACGTGCGCACCCGCGCGCGGCGGAGGCGAGCCGTCGCCCTCGGGATCGGCGAGCGCTGCCGGGCGCCAACTGTCGCCGGCGTCGAGCAGCCAGGTGTCGTCGAGCAGGCCCGCCGCACCCTGGCCGCCGAACAGCACGACGGCACCGGCGGCGGGCGAGAAGCCGGCCGACGCGCGCGCGCGCGCCGGCGGCGTCGATGCGGGCGCGGCTGGCGGCAGCGCGGTGAGCGCGCCGGAGGCGAGATCGAGGATGCGCGTGGTGGCGTCGAGCGTCCCGTCGGGAAGCGCGCCGCCGAACAACACGGCGCGCGCGCGCAGCTCGTCGAGCGCCGCGGCCGCGTCGGCGAAGCGCGGCGCGCCCTGCGCCGACACCGGATCGGCGCCGCTGCCGGACCACGACGACACCGCCCGCGCCGGCGCGCCGGCACTGTTCCTGCCGCCGAGCAGGTAGCGCCGGCTCGCGCTTGCCACCGAGGCGAAGCGGTCGATCACGGTCTCGCCGCCCGCACCGAGCCGCGGCGCCACCAGCTCGACGGCATCGCCGCGCACCCGGAAGGCCGCGCCCGTGCCGTCGGCGACGAGCGCGCCCGTGCCGCCGGGTAGCGGCGTGGCGACGCCCGCGACCGGGAAGGTGGGCGCGAGCGCGAGCAGCGGGCTTCTGCGCCAGCTCACGTCGGTGCGCGTCCAGACGTAGGGGCCCGCGATGGTGCGCAGCGCGCCTGCATCGTCGACGAACAGCGACCAGCCCGCCGGGTTGCCGTCGCCCTCCGGATCGGTGGTGACGAGCTGCGTCCACGTCGGCGCGCCCACGCTCCACTCGAAGGTGCGCACGTTGTCGTGCCGGAACACGCGGCCGCTGCCGGGATCGAGCGTGGCCTGCCCGGTGCCCGGCGGCAGCGGCCCCGCGATG
The DNA here is from genome assembly GCA_016177705.1 of Deltaproteobacteria bacterium. Classification (GTDB taxonomy): domain Bacteria; phylum Myxococcota; class UBA727; order UBA727; family VGSZ01; genus JACOUT01. The sequence goes on along the minus strand of JACOUT010000014.1, from coordinate 334,939 downwards.
CGGCGCCACGAACCGGCGCTGTCGTCGTCGTCGAGCTCGAACACGCCGTTGGTCGAGATGGCGCGCACGCGCCGCGCCGCGCCGTCGAACCACGTCGTCTGCTCGAGGCGCACGTCGGTGCAGCACTCGAGGCTCGGCCCCGGCTCGCCATCGCCCTCGCGGTCCGACGTAGGCAGCGCGCGCCAGCCGTCGTCGGTGCGCACCCACACGTCGGGTCCGCGCGCGGCGTCGATGACCGAACCGTCGCAGCACACGTCGTCGCAATACTCGTCGCAGCAGTCGTAGATGCCGTAGTCACAGGTGGTGAGCGCGCGCGCGCCGGTGACGGCGAGCAGTCGCCCGCGCGGGGCGTCCCACAGCACCGCCGGACGGGTGGCGGTGGTGAGGAGCTGCGGCGCGGTCGCCAGCACGCGCAGGCCCTGGTCGTCGAACGCGACGGTGCGCCCCGGGCCCGCCGGTGCCCCCGCGGTGGCCTGCAGCCCCACCAGCGCGCCGCCGTCGTCAGCGAGGCCGACGGTGCGCAAGTCCACCGGCGCCGCAAGGGAGCGCTCGACGCTGCCCTCGACGCGCAGCGGCGCCCCGTCTGCCAGGCGTAGCTCGCCGGCCGCGATCTCGAGCTCGCGCGGCTCGAGGCGCACGCCCACGTCGAGCGCGTCGCGCAGCGCGAAGCGGTGGGGGTTGGCGAGCGAGCCGCCCACTACGCGCCCGCCGCTCGCCACCACGAAGTCGACCAGGCCGACCACGCCGGCGACCGCACCCTCGAGGTTGCCGGCGGCGTCGATCTGCGCGAGGTAGACCACCGGGCGATTCGAGCGCGACAGCACGAACTCGGGCACCCGGCCTTCGGCGTCGGCGCGCCCGACGCCTACCATGCTGGCGAAGGCGATCTCGTCGACGTCGAAGGCGGCCACCCAGGCGCCGGGCTCGGCGGCGCCGACGGAGGTGCCCGCGACCGTGAAGCGCGGCAGGCCGTCGCCCAGGGGTTCGCCGTAGCGCGACCGCCGGTAGACGTAGCGCGCGCGCTGCGCTGCGGTGAGCGGCGTCGGCGCCTCGGTGTCGACGACGAACGACACTCCCACCTCGGCCTCGGCGCGGTTGCCCGCCTCGTCGACGAGGTCCGCGCGCACGGTCCAGCGTCCCTGCTCGACCGCGGCGCCCTCGGGCAGCACCACGGCGGCGCGCACCGCGCGCGAGTCGGCGACATCGGGCAGCACGGTGAAGGCGAGCGCTTCGCCGCCCGGCGAGAGCGCGGTCACCGTTGGCGACGCGGCCACCGGCTCGTCGGGCACGAACGCGACCTGCACCTGCGTGCCGCGCCCGACGCTCTCGACCGCGACCAGCGTGCCGGCCGGCGGCGACAAGGTGAGCGCGCTCAGCTCCCGGATGACGACGGGCGCGGTGCGATCGACCCGTACCGCGCCGATCGGGATGTCCTCGACGTCGACGCCGTTGGCGCCGCGCAGCGTCACCGCGACTTCGAGCGTGCCCTCGGGCTCGTCTCCGACCAGCGCCAGCGTGAAGCCGTCGTCAGTCGCCTGAAAGGCCCGCGGCTGGCCGGGCACCGCGAGCACGACCTCGGGCGGCGCCGCCAGGGCACCCTCGACGACGACGACGGCGTGCAGCACCGTGCCGCGCCCTGCCACGGCAGGCTCCACCGACCCGTCAAGGAGGCGCGGGTCTGGCTCGTTGATCGCCCCGCTATCGATGCACTGGCCGGTGTCGACGCGACAGAGCCGCCCGGTCGGGCACTGGTCATCGCTCTGGCAGAGGATCTTGGCGGCGGGCGGGACCGCCGCGTCGAAGTAGCAAGCGGCGAGCAGGACCAACACGAACGCGGGAGCCGTCCACCGCATGGCTCGACGGTAGCACTCCGATTCCCACCGCGTTGGTGCAGGCGTCGGCCTGTCTCGCCCGGCCGGTCGAGGCCCGTTGACCGGACCTGAAAACCGGCTACTCGACCGGCGACCCGGCTCCTGGAGGCGCGGCGTGTTACCCCTCGTTCCCGTTGTCGTCTGCTGCGCGCTCGCCGCCCTCACCGGCATCGGCGTCATCGCGCTGCGCCGCCCGGTCTACGTGGCGGTGGCGCTGCTCGGCCACAGCCTGTCCTTGGCGGCGCTCTACCTCGCGATGTCCGCGCAGTTTTCCGCCGCGGCCCAGACGCTCATCTACTCCGGCGCCATCGTGGTGCTGTTCCTGATCGTGGTCGCGCTCTTGCCCTCGGGCGGCGCCGAGCAGACGAGCTGGCCGCGCATGGCCGCAGGCGCCGTGGTGTTGGTGGCCATGCTCGCGGGGCTCGCAACCGCCGTGCTCGCCTCCGGCCTCGCGCACGCCAACCGTGAGGTCTTCTCCGTCGAGCAAGTGGGCGCGCCGCTGTTCGCCGAGCTGCTCCTGCCCTTCGAGCTGACGGCGCCGCTCTTGCTCGCCGCCATTGTCGCTGCCATCGCCTTGTGGCGCCGGCAGGAGTCGCGCCCAACCGCCGACGACGAGGGGGCGCGGCCATGAACCTCCAGCCCGAGCCCATCATCGTCGCCACCGCGGTGTTCATCTTCTGCTGCGGCGCCGCCGGCGTGGCGCTGCGCAAGAACCCCATCGGCCTGTTGATGAGCGTCGAGCTGATGATCAACGCCGCCATCCTCGTGCTGGTGCTCGGCAGTCGCGTGCACGGCAACCCAATGGGCCAGACGGTCGCGCTGCTCGTGCTTGTGCTCGGCGCCGCCGAGGCGGTGGTCGGGCTCGCGCTCGCGCTCGCGGTGTTTCGGCGCCGCGCCGTGGTCGACGTCGACGCGCCGCAGGAGATCCGGGGATGAGTGCCGCAGACCTGCTCCTGTGGTCCTTCCTGTTTCCGCTGCCGACGCTGGTGTTGTCGGCGCTCGGGCTGCCCAAGCGCGCCGGCGCGCTCTCGTTCTTGAGCCCGCTCGCAATCCTGGTCGCCGGCGTCGCATGGCTCGCGCAGGGCGCGGGCTCCGCCAAGGTGGCGGTGCCCGACTTCGTGCGCTTCTTGCCGGACGGCGCCTTCCGCCTCACCGTCGATCCGCTCGCCGGCGTCATGCTGCTGGTCGTTGGCTTCGTCTCCACCTGCGTGTTCGTCTATTCGCAGGGCTACATGGCGCACGACGAGCGGCCGCACCGCTTCTTCGCGTTCCTCGACTTCTTCGTCGCCTGCATGTGCCTGCTGGTGGTCGCCGGCAACCTGATGGTGCTGTTGATCGGCTGGACCGGCGTCGGCATCGCGTCGTTCCTGCTCATCTCCTTCTGGTGGCAGAAGGACGGCGGCGCGCCGCTCAAGGCGGGCTACCTGGCGCTCGGCGCCAACGCCATCGGCGACGCCGCGCTCTTGGTCGCGGTGGTGCTGGTGCCGTCAGGGCTCGGCGAGCTGAGCGGGCTCGGCGCCATCGCGCACGAGGCGCCCGAGCGCGCCACCGCGCTCGCCTGGTGCCTGGTGATCGCCGCCTGCGCCAAGTCGGCGCAGGGCCCTTTGTGGTGGTGGCTGCCGTCGGCCATGGCCGGCCCCACGCCCGTCTCCGCGCTCATCCACGCCGCCACCATGGTGGCGGCCGGCGTGTACCTGCTGGTGCGCACCGCCGGCGTCATCGTCGACGCGCCGACGGTGGCCTACACCACGGCGTGGATCGGCGTGTGGACCGCGCTGCTCGCGGGCGTCGCGTCGCTGTGGCAGCCGAACTTCAAGCGCGGCCTCGCCTACTCCACCGTCTCGCAGCTCGGCTGGATGTTCACCGCGGTGGCGGTGGGCGCGCCGTTCGCAGCGCTGTTCCACCTCGTCACGCATGCGGCCTTCAAGGCCATGCTGTTCCTCTCGGCCGGCACGGTCATCGCCGCCACGCACCACGAGGAGCGCATCGACCAGGTTGGCGGCCTGGCCAAGAAGCTGCCGTTCGCGTTCGGCTACTTCGTGCTCGGCACCGCCGCGCTCATCGGCACTCCAATCGTCACCGCCGGCTCGTTTTCGAAAGACGCGATTCTCGAGGCCACGCTGGCCTCGCCCTGGCCCGAGCTCGGCTGGCTGTTGCTCGCGGGCGCGTTCCTCACCGGCGCCTACGCCGGCCGCCTGCTGTTCGGCGTCTTCTTGGGCGCGCCCGGTCCGGCGACCGAGCACGCGCACCACCCCGGCAAGATCTTCGACCTCGCGCTCTTGCCGCTCGCGGCCGGCGCTATCGCGCTCGGCTACCTCGAGGCGGGCACCGGCGCGCTCTCCGGCCTGCTGCACGACGTCGTCGCGGTAGGCGAGCCCGTGCACGTGCAACCCACGCTGCTCGGGCTCGGCGCCTTCGCCATCGGCTTGTTCGGCGTCGCCGCCGGCGCGCTGCTCGCCCGCACCAGCACGAAGTGCCTGCCGCTGCCGCCGTTCGCCGAGCTGTGGCAGGCACTCTGGGGCGAGGCGCAGGCCATCCCCGAGGGCGTGGCGGCGCTGCACACCGGCCGCGTCAGCCGCTACGCGCTCATCGTGCTGCTCGGCGTCGCCGTCTCGATCGGCGTGGCGGTGGCGCCGGTCGCGGGCAGGGAGGCACCGCCCCCCGTCGAGACCAAGCGCCGCCCCTACGTGCCGACCGATCCGCGCAAGAAGAAAGACGAGGAGCGCCGCAAGAAGAAGGAACAGGAAGAGCGGGCGCGCCGCCAGCAGCAGCGCAAGGAGCAGCAGCAAGAGATGCGGCTCGACGCCACGCGCGGTGACCTGAAGCCGCTCAAAGCGCCGGCCAAGCCCGCCGAGGGGTCAGCGCCATGACCGACCTGCTCGCCGACCTGAGCTGGACGTCGCGCGCCGAGCTGATCCTGGTCGGCACCATGCTGGCGCTGCTGGCGCTCGCCCCGCGCCTTGAGAAGAGCACCACCGCGACGTCGCTGCTCGGCGTCTTCGGCGCGCTTGGCGCCGGCGCCTGCGGCCTGCAAGTGGAGGGGCTGCCTCGCCTCGGCATGCTCGTGGTCGCGGTGGGCGTGGTGGTGGCGATGCTGCTGTTGCAGGTCGCCGAGCTGTTCGACCTGCGGCAGCGGCCGGAGGCGGCGGCGCTCGTCGTCGTGGGCGGCCTCGGCGCGCTCGTCATCGTCGCGTCCCGCTCGCTGCTCGAGATCGCGATCGGCGTCGAGCTGCTGTCGCTGTCGGGCGCCACGCTGGTCGCGCTCGGCCGCGGGCAGCGTCCGCTCGAGGCGGCCTTCAAGTACTTCCTGCTCTCCGCCGTCACCTTCGCCATGTTCCTGTTCGGCATGGCGCTGCTGTTTCTGGCGAACGGCTCCTTCGGCCTCGACGCGCTCAACGAGGTGTTCGGCCCCGGTCGAGGCGTGGCGCTCGCCGGCGCCGCGCTGATGGTGATGGGCCTCGCCTTCAAGCTGGCGCTATTGCCCGTGCACTTCGGCGCGCTCGACGCCTACACCGCCGGCCCGGCCAGCCTGGTCGGCTTCGTCATGCTCGCCTCCAAGCTCGGCGCGGCCGCCGGCATCGCCAAGATCGCGTCGGCGTCGGGCGCGTCCGTGCAGCAACTGCTGTTGGGGGCGGGCCTGCTCACCATCGGCTTCGGCGTCGTCGCCAGCTTTGCCCAGACCGAGCTGCGTCGGCTGCTCGCCTACTCGGCAGTGGCACACGCGGGCTTCCTCGCCATCGCGGCCGGCAGCCCCAAGCTCGGCATGCCGACGGCGTTGTTCTACGTCGTCTGCTACGGCGCCGCCGCGCTGCTCGCCTTCGCCGCGCTCGCGGGCACCGGCTCGGCCGCAAACGACGACCAGCTCCCGGTGGCACGCCTCGGCAACGGGCTCGGCCGCGCGCGCGCGCTCGCGCTGGTGCTCGCGCTCGCCTCGCTGGCGGGCGTGCCGCCCTTGCCCGGCTTCTGGGCCAAGCTCGCGGTCTTGATGACGGCGTGGAAGGCGTGGGGGCCGGTGCCGACGGCGCTGGTGGCGCTCGGCGGCGTCATCGGCGTCATCTACTACCTGCGGCCGGTACCCGACCTGCTCGCGCAGTCCAAGCAGGAGGGCCCGCGGCTCTCGCTCGGCGTCGCGCTCGCGCTCGCGCTCACCGCCGGCCTGGTGCTGTTCCTCGCGTTCGCGCCGGGCTGGGGCTATTGGCTCGCCAACAACTGACCGTCGGCCTCAGCTCGTGGCGCGCAGCAGCCGATCGCACACGGCCAGCCAGGCCTCGTCGGTCGGTGGCTCCTCGATGACCAGCTCCGCGGGGCGCTCGCGCTCGATGCGGTAGAGCGCGCCATAGAGCCCGCGCGCGAAGCCGGCCGGCTCGTCGTCGAGCGTATGCAGCGGCGCCGCGCGCGTCCCGTGACGTGCGCGCAGCGCGCGCGCGGTGCCTTCGCGCACCAGCAGCGTGGCCGCGCCGGGCCAGGCGGCGCCCAGCTCGGCGGCGCCGGCGAGGCGCACGCGGGCCAGCGCCGGAGCGTAATGGCGGTGGCGCAGGCCCGGTGAGGCCTCGTCGCCGTGCGCGGCCGTGCCCGGCGCCCGCACCACCAAATCGGGCACCACTGCGCGCAGCGCGGCGACCTCGACCGCACCCGGCCGCAGCAGCACCGGATGCTCGCCGGTGACGTCGACCACGCTGCTCTCGATGCCGTGCGCGCACGGCCCGCCGTCGAGCACCAGCTCGATGTGCTCACCGAGTGTGGCCACGACGTCGGCGGCGCAGGTGGGGCTCGGCCGCCCCGAGGCGTTGGCCGACGGCGCCGCGATGGGCACGTCGAGGCGCGCGAACAGCAGGTCGAGCACCGGGTGGCGCGGCGCGCGCACGGCGACCTTGGGCAGCCCCGCGCACACGACGTCGGGCACGGCCAGGCTCTTCCAGCACACGATGGTGAGCGGCCCCGGCCAGAACGCGTGCGCCAGCGCGCGCGCGCGCTCGATGGCGACGGCGTCGTCCTTCGCCCACAAGGGCAGCGCGTGGGCCCAGTCGGGCACGTGCACGATCAGCGGGTTGTCTTGCGGGCGGCCCTTGGCGGCGAACACCTGGGCGACCGCGCGCTCGTCGAGGGCATTGGCCGCCAGCCCGTAAACCGTCTCGGTGGGGATGGCCACGAGCGCGGCGCCGTCGACGATGGCGCGCGCGGCGCGCGCCACGGCGTCGGGGTCGGTGCCGTCGAGGACGATGGCGCTCATCGCGACCCGTTTGGCCAAAGCGCGCGCGCCGCGATAGAGGGGAGCGTGCCCGTCACCGTCGCCTACGTGCTCGCCGCCGGCCTCGGCACGCGCCTGCGCCCGCTCACCAACGAGCGCCCCAAGCCGCTGCTCGAGGTGTGCGGCACGCCGCTGCTCGAGCATGCGCTGCGCTTGCTCGCGCGCGCCGGCATCCGCACGGTCGCCGTCAATTCGCACTGGCTCCACCCGCAGGTGCCGGCCGCGCTCGGCGCCTCGCTCCTCGGCATGCGCGTCGTCACCACGTACGAGCCGGAGGTGATGGGCACGGGCGGCGGTCTGCGCGGCCTGGCCGCCGCATGCCCCGCACCGGCGGGCGAGCGCGTGCTGGTGCTGAACGCCGATGCGCTCATCGATCTCGACCTCGCCGGCGTGCTCAAAAGCCCCGACGACGCGCTCGCCACGCTGGTGCTCAAGGACGACCCCGAGACCGCGCGCTACGGCGCCATCGGCACCGACGTCGACGAGCGCATCGTCACCTTCGCCGGTCGCGTCGCGCCGCGCGGGCCGGTGGCCAGGGAGCGCATGTTCTGCGGCGTGCACGTGGTCCACCCGCGCGCCCTCGAGGTGCTGCCGCCGGTGACGCTCGAGGGCGGCGTAGTGCGCGGCGCCGCTTCGGGCATCAACGACGAGGGCTACCCGCGCTGGCTCGAGCAGGGGGCGCTCTTGCGCGGCTTCGATCACGCCGGCACCTTCTGTGACGTCGGCACGCCCGATCGGCTGTTCGAGGCCAACCTGGCGGTGTTGACCGGCGCCTGGACGAGCGGCGAGCTGCGCCCCTTCGCCGGCCTCGAGGAGCGGCCCGGGCGCGTCTTCGTCGCAGCGGGCGCGCGCGTGCATCCGAGCGCGCGCTTCGCCGGGCCGGCGCTCGTCGACGCCGGCGCCGACGTCGGCGCCGACGCGGAGCTGTCGTTCGCCGTCGTCGGCAAGGGCTGCCGCGTCGCTGCCGGCGCGCGCATCGCCGACGCGGTGCTGCAATCGGGCGCAGCCGCCGCCGGGCAGCTTTCCTGCGCCGTCGCGCTGCCGGGCAGCAGCGCCGAGGTCGCCGCCGACGTCGTCGATCGGATCCACGCAGAATGGCGCCGCCCGCCGGTCCGTTGACCATGCCTCCGTGCCTCGCTACAGCACGGCGCTACGTCCCTAGAGGAGCACCCGTGCAGCGACTCCATCGTTCCGCCGTCGTCGTCCTGGCCGCGTTGGTTGCGTTCACGCTCGCCGCGACGCTCGGCTGCCCCAAGAAGAGCGAAGGCTCGACCGACCAGCCTGCCGCCGCCGACCCGACGGGCCCGGTGGCGCGCGTCAACGGCCAAGACATCCCGCGCGCGGAATTCAGCAAGCAGATGGAGCGCACGCGCGCGCGCTTCCAGCGCGCCGGTCGGCAGATCGCACCCCAGCTCGAGGGGCGGCTCAAGGAGAACCTGATCCGCAAGATGGTCGAGGAGGAGCTGATCGCGCAGAAGGCCAAGGCCGAGGGCGTCACCATCGACGCTGCCGAGCTCGAGGCCAAGCTGGCCGAGCACAAGGCGCGCTTCGGCTCCGACAAGGCGTTCTCGTCGTTCCTCGAGCGCACCCAGCAGTCCGAGGCCGACGTCAAAGCGGACCTCGAGAAGAACCTGTTGCGCGACAAGCTGTTCGCCAAGCTGCTCGCCGGCCAAGAGCCCACCGAGGCCGACGCCGAGAAGTACTACGGCGAGAACAAGGACAAGTACCTGCAGAAGGAGCAGATCACCGCGCAGCACATCCTGCTCAAGACCGACAAGGACACCACCGACGCGCAGAAGAAGGAGAAGCTCGCGCTCGCCAAGAAGCTCACGGCCGAGGCCAAGAAGCAGGGCGCCGACTTCGGTGAGATTGCCAAGCGTTCGAGCGAAGGCCCGACCGCGGCGCGCGGCGGCGACCTCGGCACCTTCTCGCGCGGCCGCATGGTCAAGCAGTTCGAGGACGCGGCGTTTGCTGCCAAGGCGGGCGACATCGTCGGCCCGGTCGAGACGCAGTTCGGCTACCACGTCATCAAGGTCAACGAGAAGACCGAGGAGAAGCAGCGCACCTTCGAAGACGTCAAGGAGACCATCCTGACGAGCTTGAAGGCGCGCCAGAAGTCCAAGGCCACGCGCGAGCTGCTCGAACAGCTGCGCACGCAGGCCAAGATCGAGCTGCTCGAGCCGGGCGTCAGCCTCGACGCCAAGAAGCCGCCGATCACGGCCGACGGCAAGCCCATCGCCCCCGGCGACCTCAACAAGCTGCGCCAGGAGGCGGCGGCGGCCAACGCCAAGGCCGAGGCGCTCGACGAGGACAAGCTCGAGGGCAAGGACGACAAGGACGACCGGGACGACAAGGAGCCGGGCGACACCGGCGCGTCCAGCACCGCTCCGTCCACCAAGCGGCCGGACTAAGGCGATCGCGACCGCCTGGTCGGGATGACCCCCATCAAGATCGAGGGAAGGCGCCACCGCGTCCGAACGCGGGTGCGCACGTGCGCCTACATCTGCGCAGACCTAAGATCCTGTAGGCCAAGAGGAAACCGGGGCGGCTGAGCGGCGATACTGCTCCCGACCACCTCGGCCACGCCCTCGGGCATGGCCATAACCGAGGGAAAAACATCCATGACCCACATCAACGGCAAACTCAAGCTCGCACGGGACATCAACCGCTTCATCGAAGCCTCGGGCGGCCAGGCCATCCGCGGCCTGGAGAACCTGCCCCAGGAACAGCTGATGGAGGTCGGCGGCGCGCTGTCGCAGGCCTTCGACCAGTTCCAGCGCGGCGCCATGACCGGCGACGCCAACCGCATGATGGCCGGCCAACAGGCCATCAGCGACATCCGCAACATCGCGGAGTTCGCCAGCCGCGCCATCGACCAGGAAGTGGGCGGCCTGCAGTCGGCCTCCAACCAGGGCTTCTGCAACGGTGCGTCGAACCCGCTGCGCAACAACGAGGTCGGCGAGGACGAGCCCCAGTCCTTCGGCGCGCTGCAGAGCCCGAGCCGCATCGGCGACGACATGCGCTTCGGCAACGACGAGATGGGCGAAGCGCTGCGCGAGCTCGGCAGCGGCGGCTGCTTCGAGGATCGCGTCTTCGCCCTCATGTGCAAGGTGGTGAAGGACTTCCAGAAGAAGATCGAGGAGCGCCTCAACAAGCTCTCCGATCAGGCCAAGCAAGCCGAGGGCAAGAAGAACGACAAGGGCCAGGAGAGCCGCAACATCGAGTTCGAGAAGATCAAGTTCGACATGCAGAAGCTCTCCCAGATGCAGCAGGCGATGTCGAACGTGCTCAACACCATGGACGAGCTGGCCAAGAGCGCCATCCGCCACATCAAGGCCGGCTGATCGAAGCCGCCTCGACGACGCGCCCGCGAGCGTGCCCACAAGGCCCGCCGCGGGCGCGCCGCGTTTGAGCCCTTCCGCAAAGCAGCGGCCCTCGCGTAGTGTTGGAGCGCGGAGAGCGAATGGCCCCCAAGCCCCCCCCACCGAAGGTCCGCGGCCAAACCGCCGCCAAGCAGCGGGCGGCCGAGGAGAAGCGCACCTCGGCGCGCTCCACCACGCTCGAGGCGGGGCGGCAGCTCCAGCGCATCCTGCAGAGCGCGCCCGGCGCCAGCGCCGCCTCCTCGGTGGCCATCGACGCTGCGGCCAAGCGCTCCGCCGAGCGTCTGCTCAACCTCGCCGGCGGCATCGAGCTGCACATCCCGGTCGGCCTGGTGCGCGAGCGCGACGTCGATGCACGCGTCGCGGCCATGCAGCGCCAGCTCTCGCACACCGCCAGCCGCGGCAGCGGCGAGGACATACACGCTGGCGACGAGGTGCAGCTCGACCTGCTCGGCTACCTCGGTGGCGACGTCTTCCTCGCCGAGACCGACACCTGGTACCGCGTGACACCCAACCGGCTGCTGCCGGGGCTCTTCGAGGCGCTGGTGGGTCAGAAGGTGCCGGGCCAGCGCCTGATCAACGTCACGCTGCCGCCGGACTACCCGGTGGCGCAGCAGGCGGGCCGCACCGTGGTGTTCGCGGTGGCGATCCGCGCCGCGCGTGCTCGCAAGGTCCCGGCGGTCACCGACCCGATCTTCGTGGCCGTGACCAACAACAAGAAGCTCGCGGACCTCAGGGCCGAGCTGAAGAAGGAGCTGATCGTCATCCGCGGCCAGCAGATGGTGGAGCACGCACGCCTCCTCCTGCTCCGCGAGCTGTACATCAAGAGCATGGGTGACGAGGTGCCCGGCGAGCTCGTCGACGAGGAGCTCACCCGCCAGTGGCGCGGGCTGCAGGGCGAGTCGCAGGCGCGCCAGGGCGTGCCGCTGCCGGCGCAGAAGAAGTCGCAGCAGGCCTACTTGCAGGATCCAACGCTGCGCGGCGAGGCGCGTCGCATCGTCTGGGAACAACGCGCGCTCGAGGCACTGGCCGCGACCCTCGGCCTCGAGGTGAACGACGATGAGCTGAAGAAGACGCTGGCAGTGATGTTCGGCAGCCTCGACCTCGACGGCATCCTCTACCGGAACCCCGGGCTGCACAAAGACCTGCTGCGCGGGCTGCGCTTGCGCAAGGCGCAGGACGTGCTGTTGGCGCGCGCCACGATCGCCTTCGACGCGCCGCCGAGCCCACCGGGCACGCGCGTCACACCGCTGGTGCCGCCCGACGAGAAGACCGGCGTCGACCGCATGGTGGTGACGACGACGCGCGGCCTCAAGCGGCCGCCGTCGAAGACCCCGCCCTCGTGAGGCAGGACGCGCTCGGCGCTATTTCTTCTTGAGGCCGCGGCTGGCCTTGACCTTGGCCGAGGCCTTCTTCTCCTGCGCCTTCGGCACCTTCTCGGTGTTGGCCTTGGAGCCGACGGCCTTCATGGCCGTCTTGCGACGCGCCGCAGCGACGTTGAGCGTCTTCTGGATCTCCTTGTCGCGATACGTCAGCGCGATCTCGGAGAGCAGCTCGGGGTTGACGGCCGCGCGCTCGCAGTAGGCGTTGATGGCGAGGATGGTCTGCTCCGGCCCGTCGCCCTCCTTGAGGCCGACGGTCTCGGCGGCCTTGAGCAGCCTGGCGAGCACCGGCCGCGGAATCTCGTCGATGGGTACGGCGAGCAGGCCCATGACCGCGATGATGGGTGCCGCGGCCTTCACGTCCTCGGACGGGTACTTGGAGAGGATTTCGTCCAGCGTGTTCACGAGGCGACCATAGCCAAAGGTCACGGCAAAAACGACAGCGGGGCTCCTGGAGCCCCGCCGCGTGTTGCGCCGCTGCTGTGTCGCTAGCCGCCGAGCGCGCCGCCGAGCACACCGTTGGCGACCGAGCCGAGGATGTCGTTGCCCATGCCGCCACCACCACCGCCGCCGCCGCCCTGGCTGTTCATCAGGCCCGAGACGAGGTTGAGCGCGATGCCCGCCGCCGGGCACACCACGCTCAAGACCATCTTGGCGATGTTCATGATGCCGCCGAGCAGGCCGCCGCCGCCGCCGCCGAACAGGCCGCCGCCGCCGCCGCCGCCGCCGCCAGTGGCGCCTTTGACCGCGTCGCCGAGCTGGCCGGCAATGTTGCCGGCCTTCTTGAGCTGCTTCTCGGGGTTGAACGCGTCGTCGGCAAGGTCGAGGCCCTCGGCCATCAACCCGTAGACGCTGTCTTTGCCGCCACCTTTGATTCCGTCGACTGCCATGGTGCGCTCCAGTTTAGGTTTGCCTGCTCAGTATCGGGAGGATGACGGGCGCTGTCCTTGCCGCGGCTCACGATCTCTGCCTACATGTCGCGCGCTTCGCACCTTGTCCTACACCGTCGCCTTCGCCTTGGCCGCTTGCTTCGCGAGCAGCGCTTCCTCGACGAGGCCGAGCACCTGATCGTACCGGAACGGTTTGGAGAGCACGAGGTCGACGCCGTGCGCGCGCGCCTTCTCGGCGTCGAGCGTGGCGCCCCAGCCCGTGACCAGGCCCACCGGCAGCGAGGGGTTGATGCGCTTGACCTCGCTCGCCACCTCGTAGCCGTTCATGCCGGGCAGTCCGAGGTCGGTGAACACCAGGTCGAAGTCGGCGCTCTCGCGCAGCAGGTGCAGCGCCTCGGCGCCGTCGGCCGCGGTGACCACGTCGTGATCGCCGTTCATCAGGATCTCGGCCAAGATCTCGCGGATGTTGGCCTCGTCATCGACCACGAGCACCCGCGCGCGCCCGTTGCTCCGCGCGCTCGGCGGCAAGGTAGTGGGCAGGTTGGGGCGCACGTTGGGCACGGACGGCAACGAGATGATGAAGGTGGTGCCGCGATCGGTGCCCTCGGTGCGCGAGTGCACCTCGATGTCGCCGCCGTGGCGCCGGATGATCGAGTGGCTGACCGACAGGCCGAGCCCGGTGCCGCGATCGCCCTTGGTGGTGAAGTAGGGATCGAAGATGCGGTGGCGGATGTCGTCCGGCATGCCGGTGCCGGTGTCGGCCACGCGCACGTAGCAGGAGTCATCGGCCATGGCGGTCGACAGGCGCAGCGTGCCTCCCGTGGGCATGGCGTCGACCGCGTTGTGTACCAGGTTGACCAGCACCTCGCGCAGCTCGGAGGGGTTGCCGGCTACGACCGCGCCGGGGCAACGCTCGACCACCACCTCGACGGGCCGCGCCTCGCTCTTCGTCAGGTCGCGCCAGCGCGGCTGCGTCAGCTCGACCACGTCGGCGACGATGGCGTCGAGGTCGACCAGCACGAAGTCGTCGGCGCGATCCTGCCGGCCGATCTCCTGGATGCGCCGCACCGTCTCGGCGCCGTCGATGGCGGCCTTCTCGATGACCTCGGCGTGGCGCAGCAGCGCCGGATCGCGCAACTGGCTCTTGAGCAACTGGGCGCGGCCGAGGATGGAGCCGAGCATGTTGTTGAAGTCGTGCGCCACGCCGTGCGCGATCAAGCCGATGGCGTTGAGCTTCTCGCTCGACACCAGCTTGTCCTGCGCCGCGCGCAGGTCCTCGAGAGCTTGGTTGCGCGCGGCGAACAGCGCCGCGTTCTTGGTGGCGATGGCGACGTGCGTGCCGATCGACGACAACAGGCCGAGGTCCTGCGACGACAAGGGCGTCGCCTCCTCGTAGCCGAGCCAAAGCGCGCCCGCCGGCTGGCCGTCGAGCAGCACCGGCACGGCCACCGCCGCGCCCACGCCGAGCGCGAACATCTCTTCTTCGTAGGGCAACAGCCGCACCGGGCGCCCGTCGAGCGGGTCTACCGACCAGTGCGGGTCGCCGCTGGCGAGCGGGCGCACGCGCTGTACCGGCGTGCCCTCGGTGAGCGCCAGGCCCATGATGCTGTCGGCGATGCGGATGGGCGCGGCTTGCACCGGCTCGCCGTCGTCGAGCACGTAGGCGGGCACCAAGGTGCCGGCCTCGCCGGCGACGCGCGCCACCATCACGCGCGTGGCGCCGAACAGGCGGTAGACGTTGCGCGCCACCGCCTGCGTCACCTCGGCGACGTCGAGCGTGGAGGCGAGCGCCACCGCGATCTCGTCGAGCGCCACCAGCTTCTTCACCGACGAGCGCGCGGTCTCGAGCAGCGTCGCCTTCTCGACCGCGTTGCCGAGCGCGGTGCCGACGCTGACCAACAGCTCGCGATCGTCGACCGAGGGCTTCTTGCCCGCCGCAAAGAACACGAAGGCGGCGCCGAGCACGCGCTCGCGCTCGCGGCGGTCGTGCTCGCCCTCGGCGTGCGTCTTGAGCGGCACCACGATGCAGCCGCCGAAGGACGCGTCGCGCACCACGCCGATGGCCACCCGTGGGTCCTGGCGGATGTCGTCCACCACCAGCACTTCGCTGTTGCGCACCGCTTGGGCGAGCAGGCTCGACGAGTCGAGCGCCACTGCGTCGAGCGCGCGCGTCAGCGTGTCGTCGAGCCCCTTGGAGGAGCGCAGCCGCAAGGTGCGCTCGTCGTTGCCGACCAGCGTGATGCCGACGGCCTCGGCGCCGACCAGCGTGGCCAGCCGCTCACAGCCTCGACGCAGTGTCTCGTCGAGGGCGACCGCTTCGTTGATGGCGTCTTGCAGCTCGGACAAGAGCGCCAGCTCGCGGTTCTTGCGGACCAACTGGTCCTCGAAGCGCTTGCGCTCGGTGATGTCCTGCATGATGCCGAGCGCGCCCGGCACCTTGGTGCGCTCCGGCCCCTCGAGCTCGATGTAGGAGATGGAGACCTGCGCGTCGAACTCCTCGCCGTTCTTGCGCAGCGCCACGAATTCGTAGCGCGGCTCGAGCGGCCTGCCAGCGGCGGCGCGGCGCGCACGCTCCGCGATATAGGCGCGGCTCTTGGGGCTGGTGATGCGCTCGACCAGGTTGAAGTCGTCGGCCAACACCTCGTCGAGGGAGAAGCCGACCATCTGTTCGAAGCGATGGTTGGCGTAGATGAAGCGCCCTTCGCGCAGGATGTAGATGCCGTCGTTCGAGTTGTCGACGAGCGTGCGGAACTGTCGGCTGGCGCTGTCGAGGCGCGCCTCGAGCGCGCGGCGCGACAACATGCGATCGATCAGCGCCACCAACGGCTGCACCTCGCGCCCCGGCGGCAGCACGTGGTCGAGCGCTCCGGTCTGCGCGATCAGCGCGCGGCGCGGATCGGCCGGATCGTCGAACAACACCACCGCCTGCGGCGTGGTGGAGAAGGCGCCGATCTCGCGCAGCAGCGACCCGCCGCCGTTGTCGTCGATGTGGTGCGACAGCACGAGCAGCGACACCACCTCGGTGGCGCAGGTCTCCACGACCTCGGCCGCCTCTTTGCACGCGCGCACGCGCAAGCGCGCCGAATGCTCGAGCAACGCCGCGTGCAATCCTGGCGCCACCGGATCGTCGGCCAAGGCCAACAGGACGAGGGGCTGGCTCATCTCGGCTTGCGTCTCGCGCGGGGACATTGGAGCGTCGCACGCGCCGGGGCAATCCCCAAGAACGCCGGGAGCGGGCGATGAGCCAGCAGCACCTCCACCTCGACCTCGCCCTGGGCGCGCGCGCCGAGCTGATCGTCGGCGCGCTGCTCGCGGTCGGGGCGCCGCGCGCGGCCGCGCTGGATGCGCTCGCAGCCGTCGGGCTCGGCGACGTCGGCCTGGTCGAGGAGCACGTGCGCGTGCGCGGCCTGATCGCGACCGCGGCGCGACTGACCGTTCCCGGCGAGGGTGAGCGCCCCCCGCTCGAGGTGCGCGGTCACGCGCGTGCACCTCGGCGTGCTCGCGTGGCGCAGGCGCGGCGCACGGGGGTGCGCCGAGCGTCCTCGCCTGCCGCCGCCGAACAGGCCGCGATGCCGGTGCCGGGTGCGCTCGTGCTGCCGCCAGCGTCGCGCTCCGCGCGTGCCCCGCGCGCGCTCGACGCCTGGCGCTCGGGGGGCGTCGCTGCCATCCACGAGCTGGCGCCTGCGCTGGCGTCGTCGTCGTTGCCGGCGGTGAGCAAGGCGCTGGCGCACAAAGCGGCTCGCCGGCTCGCGTCCTCGCTGGAGCGCGTCGCCGGCCCGCAGGTACGACTGTCGGGCGCGGCCGCCGTGCGCATGCTCGCCGAGATCACGGCGCTGGCGGCGCTGGTCGACGCGCTCTCGCCGGCCGCCATCACCGCCACGCCCGTGGGGCTCTCGTGCGTCGCGGCCGCCGCCGATGGCGTCGTCGATGCGAGCGACTGGCCCACACCCTCGCCGTGGCTGCTCGAGACGCTGGCGGGCGTGCCGCTGGTCGAGCACGATCGCCCGTGGATCGACGTCGACGTGGCGGGCGCCGCTGCCGCCTGGGCCGTGGTGCACCGCTTTGGCGCCCGCGGCGTCGCCGGCGTGTCGCGCCAAGGCATCGGCGCAGCACCTGCGGGCGCCTCCGCCGGTGGCGCCGTGGTGCGCGCGCTGATCGGGCCGCCGGTGCCGCTGGCCACCCGCGGCGGTGAGGCGGGTGCTGCGTCGTGCGTGGCGCTCTCGGCCAGCCTGTCCGAGGTCGACGCGACGCCGCTGTTGGTCGAGCGGCTGCGCGCGCTTGGCGCCCTCGATGTCCACCTGACGCCGCAGGTCACCGGGCTCGGTGCCGGCGCGCGCCTGGCGCTGTCGCTGGCGGCCCCGGCCGCGGCGACCGAACCTCTCTGCGAGGCGCTCTGGCAAGCCGGGGCCGCCGAGGTGCTCCGAACCTGGGCCGATCGATGGACGCCGGCCCGGCTGGAGGTGACCGTCACCGTTGGGCGCGGTAGAACCAAGGCGTCGGTGCGGGTTCAGGTGACCTCGAGCGCCGGGCGCTTGGTGCGCGTCGAGCCCGTGCTCGACGACGTGCAGGCCGCGGCGCGTCGCTCGCGACAAGGCGAGCACGCGATCGCGGCGGCGGCGGTGGCGGCAGCCGAGGCCGCCGTCGGGCGCGAACCGATCGCGGTGCACGATCGCGTGGCGAAGCAGGGCGCGGGGCAACAGGGCGCGGAGGACGAGGGCGGCGACGACGATGACGACGGACGCTGACGAAGCGGCAGAAGGCTTCGAGGACGAGAAGACCTCGCCGCAGGTGGTGCGCCACCAGCGGGTGCAGCGGGCCGCCGAGGAGGCGAACCCGATCGCCGTGGTGTGCGTGCAGGAGGCCGCCCGCCGCCGCCGCCTGGTCGAGCTGTTGTGGGCCGATGGTTGGAACGCCGTCGAGGCCAAGGAGCCCGACGAGCTGTACGAGCTGTGCCGCAGCCTCGGCCCCCACCTGGCGCTGCTCGAACCCGGCCCGTTGGCCGATCGCGGCTCGCTCGCCGACGGGCTGCGCGCCATTCGGCCGGGCGCGCTCACGCGCGTGGTCGCGCTGCTCGACGCGCCCTCGTCCGCCGCCATCGCGGGTGCGCTGGCCGACGGCTTCGACGATTTCGTCAGCGACCGCGACAACGACGTCGAGATCCTAGCGCGCGCCACCGCCAACCTGCGCAGCGCGCGCAACGTCGGCGAGATCCACAAGCAGCGCCGTGACGCCGCGCTGTTGCTCGAGCTGAGCCAGACGCTGGCCTCGTCGCTCGACATGCAACTGATCCTGCACACGGTGAGCCGCCTGATCGCCGAGGTCATCGAGCTCGAGCGCTGCTCGATCGTGCTGCTCGACCCCGAGCGCGACGACGCCATCATGGTGGCGGCCTCGGAGGATCGCACGGTCAAGGACCTGCGCATCAAGCTGTCGAACTACCCTGAGCTGAAGCGCTGCGTGGAGAGCGGCGCGCCGGTCCTGATCGACGACGCGCAGAGCGAGCCGCTCTTGCTCGGGGTGCAGAAGAGCATCGCCGAGAAGGGGGTGCGCACCATGGCCCTGTTCCCCATCGTCTTCGAGGAGCGCGTCACCGGCGTGCTGTTCCTGCGCTCCTCCAAGTCGGCGCGGCGCCTGGCCGACAGCGAGATCCAATTCGGTCAGACGGTGGCGTCGGCCTGCGCCGTCGCCATCAGGAACGCGCGCCTGTTCGACCAGTACAAGGACCAGAACGAGCGCATCAACTCGATGCGCATGTTGGCCGAGCGCCAGACCGAGGCGCTGCGCAAGTACCAGGACTTCTTCGAGTACGCCGCCGACGGCATGGCCATCATCGACGGCGACGGCCGCGTGCTCTACGTCAACAAGGAGGGCCGCCGCCTGCTCGGGCGCACGCGCGACGACCTGTTGCAGCTCACCTTCCAGGACCTGATCCTCGAGGAGTCGCGCGGGCGTTGGGCCGACGTCGTCGATCAGGTGCGCCACGGTCGCTTCAAGCGCAGCTTCGACGTGTTGGTGGCGCGCGGCGACGGCAACGAGCGGGTGTTCTCGCTGTCGGCCGGCGGCGGCGGTCAGGAGACCGGCCTGCTCATCGTCTCGTTCCGCGACGTCACCGAGACGCGCGAGATGGAAGGCGAGCTGCGCACCACCAAGGAGTTCCTCGAGAACCTGATCGACAACTCCGTCGACGCCATCGTCGCCTCCGACATGAACGGCAACGTCATGCTGTTCAACAAGGGCGCCGAGAAGATCTACGGCTTCAAGGCCGAGGACGTCATCGGCCGCGTGCACGTCAGCCAGCTTTACCCGGCCGGCGCTGCCGCCGAGGTGATGGCCAAGCTGCGCGAGGAGCGCTTCGGCGGTCGCGGCCGACTCGAGGCCCATCGCCGGGAGATCTTGAACGTTTCGGGCGAGGTCGTGCCCGTCTCCATGACGGCCAGCCTGATCTACGAGGACGGCGACGAGGTCGCCACCGTGGGCGTGTTCACCGACCTGCGCGAACGCATGGCCGTGGAGCGTCAGCTCAACGAGGCCAAGGACCTGCTGTCGAAGACGGAGAAGGCGCGCGTGGCCGCCGAGCTCGCCGGCATGGCGGCGCACGAGCTGAACCAGCCGCTCACCAGCGTGCTCGGCTACGCCGAGATGCTGAAGAACCGCGTGCCCGAGGCCGACGAGCGATTGCGCCGCCCCGTCGACACCATCTTCCGGCAGGCCGAGCGCATGGCCGAGATCGTGCGCAAGATCGGGCGCATCACCAAGTACGAGACGCGCCGCTATGGTCTCAACGTCGACATGATCGACCTCGACCGCGCGTCGGAGGGGCAAGAGCGCGACGCCGAGGACGACAGCGCCGACATCACCAACGACCAGATGACGCCGCCGCGGGGCGGCGCGCCCTCGCCCCGGCCGGACGAGGTGGTGACGGTGCCACCGGTGCAGGCGTCGGCTCCTCCCTCGGGCCCGCGCGACGCGGCCGGCATCGCGCGGGCCTTGGCCGCGCCGCCCAAGGCGGCGGTGGCGGGCGCCGATCCGCGCGCGGCCATCGTGCGGCTCGACACCATCGAGGAGGCCGGCTACGAGCGCCGCCTGCGCGAGCAGGAGCGCAAGAAGGCAGAAGTGTCGGGTCGGGTGGCCGGCATCGCCTTGCCCGATGAGAGCACGCAGCGCTTCGCGGCATCGCCGGGCCCGCCACAGAAGCCGGCGCTACCGGCGGTGCCGTCACGGCCGGTGCCGCGCGCGATCGCCGCCGCCGGGCAGCTCTCGCCCGACCTCGACGACGACCGCGACCACACCAATCCGGGCGTCAAGATGTCGGACCTCAAGAAGCCGCGCTGACGGGACCTGTCCCCTGCGAGGGTCAGCGCCGGCGGTGCTCGCGCAAGGTGCGCAGCGCGATGCCGAAGAACGCACGATCGCGCACCAGGTAGCGCGCGGCCATGCGCCGCGGCTCTTGCGCCAGCCGAAACGCCCACTCCAGGCCGAGCTCCGAGACCAGGCGGGGCGCGCGCACCCTCTCGCCCGCCAGGAAGTCGAGCGTGGCGCCGACGCCGAGCAGGACCGCGGGCGCGAGCGCATGGCGGTGAGCCTCCATCCACCGCTCCTGGCGCGGCGCGCCGAGCGCCACCAGCACGATGTCGGGCCGCGCGGCGCTCACTCGTTCCACCACGGCACGGTCGTGCTCGGTGTCGGCGTCGAAGCCGTGCGGCGGGGCGAGCACGCCGGCGACACGCAGCGTCGGGTAGCGCGCTGACAGCGCCGAGGCGGCTCGCGCGCCCACGCCCTCCTTGGCGCCGAGCAGGAACAGCGACAGCCCGTCCTTGGCCGCGCGGGCAGCGAGCGGCTCCACCAGATCGCTGCCGGAGATCTTGTCGGGGAAGGGGCGTCCGAGCATGCGCCCAAGCCAGACCAGCGGCTTGCCGTCGACCAGCGACAGCGACGCGCCGGCGTAGGCGGCGACCAGCGTGTCGTCGTGCTCGGCCAACACCACGTGATCGACGTTGGGCGTGAGCACGGTGCCGCCCGCGCCCGCCCTCGCGAGCGCGACGATGGCGTCGATCGCTTGGTCGAAGCGAAGTCGATGTGCGTGGATGCGGCCGAGCGGCACCCGATCGTGCTCGAGCGTCACGCGTGCGGCTCGAGCAGGCGGCGGATCTGCTCGTCGAGATCCTTGAGCTTGAACGGCTTCTCGAGGAAGGCATCGGCGCCCATCTCGAGCGCGAACGTGTGGTCCTGCACCGACGTGCGCGCGGTGATGACCAGCACCGGCACGGCGCGCGTCTTCTGCTTGAGCCGCATCGACTCGCAGACGCGAAAGCCGCTCATGGTGGGCAGCGCCAGGTCGAGACAGACGAGCGCGGGGGCCGGGTTGCCATCGAGCCAGCCGAGCGCGGACTCGCCGTTGTCGACAGCGTGCACGGCGAACCGCTGCTGCTCGAGGTGCTTGCACAGCATCCGGCGCAGGTGCGGATCGTCCTCGACGACCAGGATGGTCCGGCTCTCGTCCACGTCGTTGCCCCCGAGTTTGGCGCGCTCGATGTTGTCGACCGGGCGCTAGATCTTTTCCGTCGGCACCGTGGCCGGGTCGTAGCCGAGGCCGTCGGCAGGGTTCTCCGGCACCATCTGCGTGCGCACCGGACCGTCGCCGGGCTTCTTCTTCTTGCCGCCCTCGGCCTTCTTCTTCTTCTTGGCCGCGGCCTCGATCGTGCCGGGCACCACATAGTCGAACATCATCGCCATCCTCTCCTGCGCGCCGCCGGCGGCGGATCACGCTGTAGCAACGTCACCGTGGCGGCGCAGCTCACGTCTTGCCGAGCTCCCGAGCGTCGAGGCCGTAGCGCGCCAGGATCTTGTGCAGGCTCATGCGGTCGATACCGGCGACGCGCGACGCGGCGCTGACGTTCCCCTGGTGTTCCTTCATCAGTAACCTCGCGTAGCGCTCCTCGAAGTCCGCCGTCACCTTGGCCTTCTGATCCTTGTATGGATCCTGGGTGTTGACCAGGTAGCTGCCGCGCGCGTCGTCCGCGCCGGAGGGCGCGGCCGTGCCGCTCGTGGCCGTGGGCGCCGTCGGCGCGTCGGCGCCGAGGAAGCGGGTCTCGCCGAGCACGACCGCGCGCTCGACCGCGTTCTTCAGCTCGCGCGCATTGCCGGGCCAGGGGTGCTCGAGGAACCGCTCCATCGCGCCCGCGGGCAACGCGCTGCGATCGAGGCCCATGCCGGTGAGGAAGTGATCGACCAGCACCGGCACGTCCTCCTTGCGCTCCCGCAGGGGCGGCAGCTCGATGGTGACGACGGCGAGCCGGTAGTAGAGATCCTCGCGGAACTCGCCGCGCGCCACCATCGAGCGCAGGTCGCGGTTGGTGGCGGCGATGATGCGCACGTCGGTGGTGATGGGGCGATCGCCGCCGACCCGTTGCACCTCGCGGCGCTCGAGCGCGCGCAGCAGCTTGGGCTGCAGCTCGAGCGACAGCTCACCCAGCTCGTCGAGGAACAGCGTGCCGCCGTTGGCGCGCTCGAAGGCGCCGACCCGACGCTGGTGCGCGCCCGTGAACGAGCCCTTCTCGTGACCGAACAGCTCGCTCTCGATCAGTGTGGGCGCGATCGAGCCGCAGTCGACGACGACGAACGGCTTGTCGGCGCGCTTGCTCGCCTCGTAGATCGACCAGGCCACCACTTCCTTGCCGGTGCCGGTCTCGCCGTGAATCATCACTGTGGCGTCGGTCTTGCCCACGCGATCGATGCGCGAAAAGATCGCGCGCATCGCCGGCGACGTGCCGACGGCGCCGTGCAGCTCGGTCGCCTCCGAGATGGGCTGGCTGACCTTGTCCTTGCCGAGCCGGAAGGTCAGCTCGACCTCGCCGAGCTTGATGGTCGCTCCGTCGTCGAGGAAGCCCTCGATGATGCGCACGCCGCCGACGGAGGTGCCGTTGGTGCTGCCCAGGTCGCGCAGGCGGAAGCCCTGCGGCGTGGCGACGATCTCCGCGTGCACCGACGATACCGTCGGATCCGCCAGCAGCAGGTCGTTGCCCGGGCCGGCGCCGAGGCGCGCGGCCAGCACGTCGAAGCGGTGCTTCTTGCCGGTGCGCGTCTCGGTCAGCTCGAAGGTGGGACGCTCCAGGCTCAAGCCGGCGCCGGACCGCACCACGATGGTGGCGCCGCGGGGGCTGGCCCCGCCGGGGGGGGACGGGTGGTCGCTCATGCGCGCAGGCTGCATCGGACGGGCGCGAAACGGAAGCGCCGAGCGATGGACACTGCCTTTCGGGGTTGCGCGACGCCCCCTCGCTGAGCGCACAATGCGCCCGTGGGGAGCCGGATCAGCCTCGATGACCCGTCCGGCCCGGTGCCGATCGCGCCGGGAGTGGCGATCGGCGCCACCTTCCCCGGCGTCGCCGCGACGCTCGGCGACGGGCGCCCGACGTCGGAGGAGGCAGCGCTGGCCGGCCGCATGGCGCCGGGCTGTGGCGCCTCCTTGCTCATGACCATCTTCGCGCCCCAGCTCACCGGCCGGCTGATGGTGGTGGCGGCCCCGCCAGGTCTGTCCGGCAGCATCTACTTCCTGCGCGGCGAGCCGGTCCACGCCTCCCGCATCGAGGGTGAGCCCGCGTTGCTGGCCAGCTTGGTGACGCGCGGCTTGGTCGCGCCTGGGCAGAAGCCCGAGCCGGGGGTGCCGCTGGTCTCGTCGCTGGTGCGCCGTCGGCTTGTGCAGCCCATCCCACTGCTCGAGGCGCTGCGCGACGAGGTGCGCTCGTTCGTGCGCGCGCTGCTCGCGGCCAACGACGGCACCTATCGCTTCTTCGATGACAGCAAGTTCTTCGAGTTCACGCCGCTCACCGTGGTCAGTCCCTTCGGCCTGCTGCTCGAGCACAAGCGGCGCTCGCTGCAGCCGGCGGAGTTGCTGCGCTTCGGTGAGTCGTTGGGCAACCGTTATCCGGCGCCCCTTCCCGGCTTCGCCAACGTCGCGCCGCGGCTGCGCGCCTTCACCGGCGGCGAGGACCTGTCGGAGCTGGTCGACGGCACGCTGCGATCCGACGATCTCTATCGCACCATCCGCCTCGATCCCCTCGTTGGCGGCCTGGTGATCGGCACGCTGCTCGACGCCGGACTGGTCGAGGTGCTCGATCGGCCGCTCGACGAGGCGCTGGTCGATCGCCGGCGCGCGCCGAGCGGCATGGCGCCCATGCTGGTGGCGGAGGACAACGTGCAGCTCTCGCAGCTCGCGCGCTTGCCCGACCGCGGCGGCGCCGAGGTGCTGGCGCTCTACCTCGAGCTGAAGCCCGAGCGCAGCGACGATCGCCTGCTCGGCGTCGAGCCCGGTGCGTCGTTCGGCGCCGTCGAGCGCGCCTACGAGGCGCGCCTGGCCGAGCTCGACCCGCGCGCGGTGCCGGCCGGCTCGTTGCGCCCCTACGTGCTGTCGCGTGTCGAGGAGCTGCGCACCAAGATCGAGCGCGCCTATCGTGCGCGCATGGTGCGCGCGCCCAAGGCCGGCGCGGGCGCCTACGAGCTGCTCGAGCGCATCGGCGTCGGCGGCATGGCCGAGGTCTTTCGCGGTCGTTCAGCCGACGCGCCCGACAAGTTCGTCGCCATCAAGCGCGTGCTGCCGCAGCACCGCACCGACACCGACTTCGTGCGCAACCTGCTCGACGAAGCGCGCTTGGCGCGGCGCGTGCGCCACCCCAACGTCGTGCGCGTGCTCACGGCGGGCAAGAACGGCGACGACATCTACCTGGCCATGGAGTACGTCGACGGCAGCGACCTGTATCACCTGGTCGACCGCAGCAAGAAGAACGCGCGCGCCGTGCCCCTCGACGTCGCGGTGCGTATCGTGGCCGAGGCCTGTGCCGGCCTGCACGCGGCGCACGGCGCGGTCGACGCCGACGGCCGCCACGTGCCGGTGCTGCACTGCGACGTCTCGACACAGAACATCCTGGTGAGCGTCGGCGGTGAGGTGAAGCTCACCGACTTCGGCATCGCCAAGGCGCTCGAGGCGCGCGCCGAGAGCGAGGAGCGCGCCGCCATGGTGCGCGGCAAGGTCGCCTACCTGGCGCCCGAGCTGCTCGACGGCTCGCCGCCGAGCGTGCGCACCGACGTCTACGCCATGGCCATGACGCTGTACGCGGCGTTGGCGCGGCTGCCCTATTCGCGGCGCGAGATGGAGCAGACCATGATCGCCATCATGCGCGAGCCGCTGCCGGCGCCGAGCGCGCTGCGGCCCGATGTGCCCGCCAGCCTCGACGCGGTGCTGCTGCGCGCCGCCGCGCGCAAGCCGGAGGAGCGCACGCCCACCGCGCAGGCGCTGCAGCTGGAGCTGGAGGAGTGGCTGGCCGGCCGGCCCCCCGTCGACGTCGGCGGTTGGGCACGCGAGCTGCTCGGCCCTCGCCGCACCATGCCGCCGCCACCGCCCGTCAGCGACCTGTCGCGCACCATCCCCATCTTCGACGTCGGCGGCCAAGAGTAGTCGCCGCGCAGTCGGTCGGCTTCGTCGGTGCCGCCATCACACCGGGCGTACAGGTGCGGTTGACCGCGTCGGGGTGGCCGGCTACCGAGGCGCCTGGCCCCGCCTCCCCGTCGAAAGGCACGTCATGAGAAGGACGCTCCCCATCCTCGCCGCCGCGTTCGCGTTCGCCACCACCGTGAACGCCGAGGGAACGCCGCCCGGCACCCCGCCGCCGCCTCCCGCCGCCGAGGCTGGTGTTGCCGGCGACGCCGCGCCCACACCCGAGCAGCTCGCCGCCCTGCTCGAGCAGATGAAGAAGGAGCAAGAGGAGTTCAGCAAGGCGGTCGGCTACAAGCCGGGCCCGCTGGCCGGCGACATGGGCATCGCCACCATCAACGTGCCTGCCGGCATGCAGTTCACCGACGGCGCGGGCGCCAAGAAGTGGGGCGAGCTGACCACCAACCCGGTCAGCCAGAAGGAGATTGGCCTGATCGGTCCCGACGACGGGCGCTGGCTCGTGCTGTTCGAGTTCGACGACGTCGGCTACGTCAAGGATGACGACAAGGACGATCTGAAGGCCGATGAGCTGCTCGACAGCATCAAGGAAGGCACCGACGGCTTCAACAAGGAGTCGCGCATCCCTGCCGGCCTGCCGCCGATGAACATCGTCGGCTGGGAGCAGAAGCCGACCTACAACGAGGCCGCCCACGTGCTCGAGTGGTGCGTGCGCGCCGAGAGCGGCGGCGAGCCGAGCCTCAACTTCAACACGCGCGTGCTCGGTCGCCGCGGCGTCGCGCAGGTGACGCTGATGTTCGGTGGCGAGGTGACGCTGCAGCAGGCGCTGCCCGAGTTCCGCGAGCTGATGAAGGGCTTCGCGTTCAAGGAGGGTGAGCGCTACGCCGAGTACCGCGAGGGCGACAAGATGGCCGAGTACGGCCTGGCCGCGCTCATCGCCGGTGGCGGCGTCGCGCTCGCCGCCAAGTCGGGCCTGCTCGGCAAGCTGATCAAGCCGATCATCGTCGGCGTGGTCGCGCTCTTCGGCGTCGTCGGTTCCTGGATCAAGAAGATCACCGGCAAGAAGAGCTGAACGGTTCCGTGGGCGAGCTGGCGTCGCTCGGGCTCG
Organism: Deltaproteobacteria bacterium; assembly: GCA_016177705.1. Lineage (GTDB taxonomy): Bacteria > Myxococcota > UBA727 > UBA727 > VGSZ01 > JACOUT01. The sequence continues at coordinate 308,618 of JACOUT010000014.1, read as the reverse complement.
TTGTCGTCGCGCTGGCGCTCGCCGAATGTGCGTGGTGGGTTCGGCACGGCGCCGTCGTGCTGCGCGTGCCGCTCTACTTCTGGGGCGGCGCGCTCACCACGCTGTCGAGCAGCCTCGGCAACGAGCGCGGCGCCTTCGCGCTGCTCAACCCGCTGCCGCCGTTCGGGCGCGCCTACGTGCTCGAGCCGTGGCCGTGCTCTCTCGGTGTCGACGGCGTGGTCTCGGCGCGCACCTTCGCGTTCGGGCGCGAGCAGCGGCCCCTCGATCGGACCCAAAGCTTTCGCTGGGACGAGGTGGAGACGCTCGGGCGCGACGACGCCACGCTGCTCCTGAACGGCGCGCCCTTCGCGAGCTGCTCCAGCCGACACCACGCCGAGGCGGCGCTGCGAGCGCTGCAGGCGCTCAAGGACGCCAAGCCCAAGGACAGGGAGCGCACGCTCGACGAGGTGATCGCCGCGCACGTCGACCCCGACGAGCTGCTCGAACGCACCGCGCGCCACCGCTCGCTCGGCTCGGCGCCCTTGATCGCGGGCTTCGGCCTGTTCCTCGCGCTGTTCGGCGCCATCCCGTTCGAGGTGTCGCAGCGCGGGCTCGAGCAGTGGCCGCGCCTGGTGCTGCTGTTGTTCGCCTGGGTGGCGCTGACCGCGTTGTCGACGTGGATGGCGCACCGCGGCCTGTACGGCCCGCGCGGTGACACGCTCGGCGCCACGCGCGGCGAGCGCTGGGGCCAGCTCGTGCTCATGTTCCTAGCGCCCTACACCGCGCTGCGTGCCAACGACCGCCTCGGGCGCAACCTGTTGGCCGGGCTGCACCCGATCGCCGCAGCGCTCGCGCTGGCCAAACCGGATCGAGGCCACCACGCGGTGCTGTGCGCGCTGCGCGACCTGCAGACGCCGCGCCCGATGGCGCTCGACGCCGCGGGCGCCGCCATCGAGGCTGACTTTCGGGCGCGCCTGCTGCACGCGGCCAGGAAGCGCGCCGAGGGCCGCGGTGTCGACGTCGCGGCGTTGGCGCGCACGCCCGAGCTGCGCGCCGGCCAGGTCGCGTGGTGCCCTCGCTGTCTGGTCCGCTACCGCCAGGCCGGCGGCGCCTGCGCCGACTGCGGTGTGGCACTCTCGTCGACGACGTGAGCGCGCAGGAGATGCACCAGACGGTCGACGCGGTGTTCGCCGCGGAGGGGCCGTTGCGCTCGCGCGTGCCCGGCTATCGCCCGCGCGTCTCCCAGATCGAGATGGCCCATGCCGTGCTCGACGCGCTCGTCAGCAAAGGCGGGCGCCTCGTGGTCGAGGCCGGCACCGGCACCGGCAAGTCGCTCGCCTACCTGGTGGCTGCGCTCTTGTCGGAGCGGCGCGTGGTGGTGACGACGGCCACCAAGGCGCTGCAGGACCAGCTCTTCTTCAAGGACGTGCCGGTAGCGCTGGCGGCGCTCGCCGAGCTGGTGGGCCGCCGTGCCGACGACGCCGATGCCGCGGTGGTGCTGAAGGGCCGCCAGTCGTACCTCTGCCTGCTGCGCTTCGATCGCATGCGAGCGCAGCCGACCTTCGCCTTCGCAGCCGAGGCGCGCGCCTGGCCGAGCATCGAGCGCTGGGCCGGCGCCACCGGCACCGGCGATCGGGCGGAGCTGGACTTGCCCGACAGCTACACCACCTGGGCCGACCTCGACGCGCGCCGCGAGAGCTGCGTCGGCACGCGCTGCCCGCACTACGCGCGCTGCTTCCTTACGCTGGCACGGCGCCGCGCCGAGGGCGCGCGGCTCGTGATCACCAATCACCATCTCTTGTGCGCCGACCTGCACCTGCGCCACCAGACACGGCGAGAGGGCGAGGCCGAGGCGTCGGCGACGTTCGCCCGCGTCCTTCCCGACGCCGACGCCTACGTGCTCGACGAGGCGCACGCGCTGCCCGACGTGGCCAGCGACCACTTCGGGGTCGCGGCGTCGTCGAGCGAGCTTGGCCGCGTGTTGACGGATCTGCGCCGCTTCGCCGACGGGCTCGGTGGCGACCAACGGGCGCTCGCGCTCGACGCGACCCTCGCCGCCGAGGAGGCCTGCGCCGCGCTGTTCACCGCCATCACGCTCGACGGCAGCGCGCGCACCCGCCTGCAGTTGAGCCCGACGGCGGCCAAGCAGCGCGAGCGCAGCGCCACAGCGCTGGCGGAGCTGGCGCAGGCGCTGCAAGCGTTGCCGGAGCAACCGCGTGTCGGCGACGTCGACACGGAGCTACGCGGCGCCGAGCGAGACGCGCTGATCGCGCGGGTCGTCGAGGCGCGCGAGGTGCAGCGCTTCGTGCTCGAGCGCGCGCTCGACGATCGACGCTTCGTGGTGGTCGCCGAGCCGGAGCGCCGAGGGGTGCTCGTCACCGCCGCGCCCGTCGACGTCGCCGGCGCGCTCGCCGGCACGCTGTTCGCCGGCGCGGCCCCGGTGGTGATGACCAGCGCCACGCTCGCGGTCAGCGGCAGCGCCGACGCCTTCTTGCGCAAGGTGGGCGTGCCCGTCGAGCAGGCCACGGCGCGCGTGTGGGGCTCGCCCTTCGACTTCGCTCATCGCGGCGCGCTCTACTGCCCGAAGGACATGCCCGAGGCCAAAGACCCGCGCTCCTTCGCGCGCTTCGTCGACGAGGCGCGCTTCCTGCTCGAGCTGAGCAAGGGCGGCGCGCTCTTTCTGTTCACCAGCCACGGCGCGCTCGAGGCGGCGGCCGAGGCGCTGCGCCCGATCGCGGTCCAGCTCGGGCTGCCCTTCCTACAGCAGGGAGAGGGCGCCAAGCACAAGCTGCTCGACGAGCTGCGCCAGGCCGACGGCGTCAGTGGCGCGGTCTTGTGCGCCACCCGGTCGTTCTGGCAGGGCGTCGACGTGCGCGGCCGCGCGCTGCGCTTGGTGGTGGTCGATCGCTTGCCCTTCGACGTGCCGACCGACCCGCTGGTGCGCGCGCGCGCCGAGCTGTGCAAGGCGCAGGGCGGCGATCCGTTCCGCGACCAGACGCTGCCGGACGCCGCGCTCGCCCTCAAGCAGGGCGCGGGGCGGCTGCTGCGCGACGTCGACGACGCGGGCGTGGTGGCGGTGCTCGATGGCCGGCTGCGTACGCGCCCCTACGGCCGCGCCTTCCTCGACACGCTGCCGCCGCTCACCCGCATCGGCGCCCGTCCAGCACTTGCCGACTTCTGGCGCCGCTTCGTAGAACCCACGCTGTCCGGAGGAGCGACGTGAGCCGATCCCTGCACTGCACGCTGCTGATGGTGCTGCTCGCGAGCGCGTGCACCACCGACCGTCCGAAGGCACCGCCGAGCACGGACGCCGGCCTGCCACCGCCCACCGCCGACGTCGTCGCGACGGACGCCGGCGCGCGGGTCGATGCCGGTGGCGCGTCCGCCGCCGACGCCGGCACGGCGGCGCCGGTCGGCGACGTCGGCGTGCAGGCAAGCCCGACGCCGGTCGGGCCACCGCCCGATCACGCCGCGGCCAAGCCAGCCAAGAGCAGCATCTACGACCGCATCCTGGTGAAGCCCAAGGAGCGCGGCACCGACCCCCAGGAGGTCAAGGCGCTGATCGAGAAAAAGACCGGCCTCAAGGTCGAGCTGGCGCGCAAGACCGCAGGCACTTGGGTGCTCATTCAGCTCGCCCCGGCGCCCGGCGGTCGCAGCGAGCGCGAGCAGCAGGACGCCGTCGAGGCGCTGCTGCGGCTCGGCGCCTTCGAGAAGGTCGAGGCTGACCGGCTGATGAAGGTGAAGATGCCGTGAGCAAGGTGAGCGGCAAGCGACGGCTGTGCATCTTTTGCGGCGCCGCCGATGGGCTGCCCGCCGAGTACCGCGAAGCCGCGCGCGCCTTTGGCGCGGCGGCCGCGCGCCGCGGCATCGGGCTCGTCTACGGCGGTTGCTCCACCGGCTTGATGGGCGCCATGGCGGACGGCGCGCTCGACCTCGGCGGCGAGGTCATCGGCGTGCTGCCCGACGTGCTCGGCGGCCGGGAGCCCGGCCACCCGCGCTTGACCGAGCTGCTGCGCGTGCCCGACATGCATACGCGTAAGGCAATGATGACCGCACTGGTCGACGGCTTCGTCGCGCTGCCGGGCGGCTACGGCACGCTCGACGAGCTGTTCGAAGCGCTCACCTGGCGTCAGATCGGCACCCACGCCAAGCCGATCGCGCTGCTCGACGTGGACGACTACTTCGCGCCGCTGATCACCTTCATCGATCAGGCGGCGCGCACCGGCTTCGTGGCCGAGCGCGCGCGTCGCTTCTTCTTCGTCGAGCAGGACGCCGAGCGCCTGCTCGACGAGCTGGCGCGGATCATCGGAGCATGACGATCGCCGACCGGAGGGAGGTTCTCGGGAGGGGGACCCCGATCGGGCTATGCCCGTCGGGGGGAGGGTCTGGAGACAGACCCTCCCAGAGAATCAGCGTCCCAGGTCGGCGATGAAGTCCTGCAGAATCATGTTCTCGACGTCTTCCGGGTTGGCGGCGATGTGCGTGTTATAGGCCCGGATGGCGTCCTTCTTCTTGTTGACGGTCTTGTACGCGTTGCCGAGCACCTTCCACGCGGTGGCGTGCTTGGGCGCCAGCTTGACGCAGCGCTCGAGCACGTCGACGCCACGCTTGAGGTTGGCGACCTCGGTGCCCATGCGCTGGACCAGCGTCTCACCCATGGCGCAGACGGAGGCCGGGTTCGACGGGTCGGCCTTGAGTGCCTTCTCGTAGGCCTTGAGCGCGCCGGCGTCGTCGTCCTGGGCGCCGAGGATATCGGCGAGCTCGAGCCAGGCATCGGCGCGCTTGTGGTCGATGCGCACGGCGGCGTCGAGCGACTCCTTGGCTTCCTTGATGCGTCCGAGGTCGCGCTGCACCTTGGCGAGCATGCAGTAGGCGTCGACGAAATCTGGATCGATGCTGGTCGCCTTCTTGAGCGCGTCGATCGCCTCGAGCGGCGCACCCATCGCCTGGTTCACCACGCCGAGCTGGTAGGCGTAGACGGGCTCCTCGGGTGCGAGATCGATGGCCTGCTTGAGGAGTCGCTCGGCGCCCTTCGGGTCGCTCTGCTTCAGCACCATGCCCTGCATGGCGAGCACCTCGGCGACGTTCGGACGTAGCTGGCCCGCGGTGTCGACGAAGCCTTTGGCGCGCATCTGGTCCTTCAGCTCGATGGCGGCCACGGCGGCGTGCAGATAGGGCTGGAAGGCGTTGGGCGCGAGCTGCATCGCTTGTTCGTATTTGCCGAGCGCGGCCTTGTAGTCCGTGCGTGCGGCCAGCACGTCGCCCGACGCCACGATCACCATCGGGTTCTTGGCGTCGAGCAGCAGCGCCTCGTTGACCTGGCGCTCGGCCTCGTCGACGCGCCGCATGGCGATCAACATGGCGGCGAAGCGCGCACGCGTATCGGTGTCCTTGGGGTTTTCCTCGAGCGCCTTCTTGTATTCCTTCTCGCCCTGCTGGAACTGGCGTCGACGCGCGTAGGCGAACGCCTTGGCGGCGCGCACCTTGGCGGCGTCGGTGGGACCGACGTGGTCCTCGGCCTCGGTGGCGCGCTTGACGGCGTCGGTCAGCTTGCCCTGCTCGATCAGGTCGTAGACCAACTCGACGACGGCCTCGCCACGCTTGGGGTCGAGCTTGACCGCCTTCTCGAACTGTTGCCGTGACTCGTCGAGCTTGGACATCTCGCGCGCTGCGACGCCGAACCAGAAGGCGAGCGAGGCGTTGTCGGGCCACCTCTTGGCTGCGACCTGCAAGTCCGAATAGGCCGACAGCGCGTCGCGGCCACCCATCTTGGCGCGGGCGGAGATGATCAGGCCATCGACGTCGTCGGGGTTCAGGTCGAGCAGCACCTTGCCGTTGGCCAGCGCTGCCTCGTAGTCGCGCAAGCGCAGCGCCAGCTCGGCAGCTTGCGCGCGCACCTGGCGGTTCTGCGGCACCAGGTCGATGGCGCGCTGCAGGTGACGCAACGCCTCGGCGTTCTGCCCGGCCGACAGCGCGATCTCGGCGCGGCCGATGAACGCTTGCGAGCGCTGCGCCGGCGCGGCCAGCTCGCCGAGCTTGCCCTCGCTGACGTCGGTCAGAAGCCCCTTGCCCTCGTCGGCCGTCTCGCTCTTGAGCGCGAGCAGCTTGCCGCGCAGCAGGTTGGCGCGCGGGTGCTTGTCGTTCTGCTCGAGCACCTTGGCGAGGTACTCGAGCGCGGCGTCCGGCGCGTTGGTGGCGGCCAGCGCGCGCGCCTGCAGGAAGAGCGCGACGATGCGACGTGTCGAGACCTGCAGCGCGGCGTCGTAGGCCTTGAGCGCGCCGTCGAAGTCGCCCTTGCCCTCGTAGCCGAGGCCGAGGAAGACCCACGCCTCCGCCTTGGTCTCCGGCGTCTTGCCGGTCTCGGTCAGCGGCTTGACCGCCGCGATACCCTTCTCCCACTGCTTGTCGCTGTAGGCGGACGCAGCCTCGCCAACCGCGCGACCGACCTCGTCACCCTCTGCGAGCGGCAGCGCCGAGCGGAGCTGCGGCACGAACGCACCCAGGTCGTCGACCGCGATCAGGTAGGCGAGAAAGCGCGCCTGCTGGCCAGCCGCCTTCTTGGCGCTCTCGGGGAAGGGCGCCACCGCCTTGCCGGCCTCCACCGTCTTGCCCGCCTGCTCGGCGCCCTGTCGGTAGCTGACGTAGGTGTCGTCGGCGAGCAGGGTGTCGAAGTCCTGGTCGACCGACGGCAGCGCGATGGGCGGCGGCGCCTCCTCGATCGGCTTCGGCTTCTCGACGACGGGCGCCTCTTTCGGCTTGAAGATCCACTTGAGGCCAAAGTAGCCGTAGTCGGTGACGAAGTTGACCGCCACGCCCGCTGCGATGAAGAGCGCCACGACCATGCCGGCGGCGAGCACGATGGGCATCTTGCCGGCCCGCCCGCCGGCGCGACGCCGCTCGACATTGGCCTTGGCCTTCTCGGCGTCGAGGAGCTGGTTGGTGTCGACCAGCAGCTCGCCCGACGCGGTGCGACCACCGGTGCGTGGCGACGGCAGGTCGGTGAGGGAGGGATCGCGCGGCGACGGCAAGTCGGAGAGCGAGCCGTCGCGCGGCGCCGGCAGATCCTCGTAGCCCGAGCCCTTGGGCACCGGCAGGTCGCCGAGGCCCGCCAAGGCAGAGGCCATCGCCTTCTGGATGGTCTCGGCGAAGGCGGGGATCTGCGCGAGCGGCCGCCAGGTGACGCCGTCGGTGGAGGCTTCCTCGCTGCCGAGCAGCTCACCCTTGTGGAACATGGTGAGCACTTGTGTCGTCGACAGCGGGCCGAGCACGCGCCCTGAGCGCTTTCGGATCTGGAAGCTCTCTTCGCGCGGCGGCGCGGTCGGCGCGCCCGCGTCATTGATGAAGCCGAGGGGGTCGCCGGGCGCGGGCGACACCGTGCTCTGTCCGTGGAAGGGCAGCGGCGGCCGGCTGTCGGCGGTGTTCGAGTCGCCGGGCACGTCGCCGAAGATGTCGCCGATCGACATCGACTTGGAGCCGGCAGGCGAAGCGGGCGCCGGCGCGGGCGCCGGCCGCGGCGCCGGCGACGCGCCGAAGATGTCCTCCATCGACGGCAGCGGCGCCTGCGGGCGCGCGCCGCCGGTGCCTGGCCGCGGCACCGGCACCGCGCCGCCCTTGCCGGCGCCTGGAAGGGGGACGGCGCCACCGCCGCCAGCGCCCGGCAGCGGCACGGCGCCACCCTTGCCCGCGCCGGGCAAGGGAACACCGCCGCCGCCCGCCCCCGGCAGGGGCACGGCGCCGCCCCTGCCCGCGCCCGGCAGGGGCACGGCGCCCCCGCCACCGGCCCCGGGCAGCGGCACGGCGCCGGCGCCACCCGGCGACTGCACGACGAAGGTGTGCTTGCAGCGGGGGCAGTTGATCGACACCCCTTGGGGCGGGATGCGGCCCTCGTCCACGTTGTACTGCGCCTGGCACTGGGGGCAGCTGATCTGCATTGCGGTTCCTGGGGCGCCCGTCGTCGGGCTGTTCCCCCCAGGTAGCACGTCGAGCGCGCCCGCCGCAAAGACGCGACGCGTTCCCGCTTTGCGACAACGACCACCCTCGGCTACATGGCGCACGTGCCGTCAACCGCTGCTCGCCTCCTCGTCACCGCGCTCCCCGTCACTGCCGCATGCGTCGCGTGCGTCGCCTGCACGGCGTTCGAGACCAACCTGCAAGACACCGACGTGAACTACGCGGAGACCGCCAAGGCGAACTTCGATCAGGGCGAGCAAGCGTTCAAAGACGGCCGCTACGCAGAGGCGGTCAAGTTCTTCGAGCACACCAAGAACAAGTTCCCGTACTCGAAGTTCGCGGTGCAGGCGGAGCTGCGCACCGCCGACGCGCACTTCGCGCGCGAGAAGTGGCTCGAGGCCGCCGACGCCTACAAGATCTTCTGCCGCTTCCACCCGCGCGACGACAAGGTGGGCTACGCCACCTACCGAGTGGCGCTCGCCTACGCCAAGGAGATCGATCAAGACGTGTGGTGGATGCCCTCCGCCGTGGAGCGCGACCAGAGCGCTGCGCGCGACGCCATCCGTGCCTTCGACGAGTTCCTGGCGCGCTTCCCCGACGACGAGCACGCCGCCGAGGCCAAGAAGCTGCGCACGGACGCGCGGGCGCGCCTGGCCGAGAACGACCTGTACGCGGCCCGCTTCTACGAGGAGCGCGAGAAGTGGAAGGGCGCCCTGTGGCGCTACCAGCGCGTCGCCAACGAGTACGGCGACACGCCGCGCGCCGCCTCGGCGCTCTTGCGCGCCGCCCAGATCGCCGACGGCAAGCTGGCCGACGCGGCCGCCGCGCAACTGCTGTACGAACAGCTCGTGCGCGAGCACCCCGGCGCCCCCGAGGCCGACGACGCCAAGCGCGCGCTGGCGGCTCGCGCCAAGACGCCGCCCGCGCCGCCCACGCCGCTGCCCGCGCCCACGCCGCCGGCCGCCGCGGCGCCGTCGCCCGCTGCCGGCTGAGCACGACACACGGGTTGCGAGGCCGCGGCCGGCGCGCCAAGCGGCCGGCATGACTACCGGCGACCCGACCGCACCCACCGAAGAGCACCAGATGCTGCGCGACACCGTGCGCGCCTTCGTCACCGCCGAGGTGGAGCCGCAGGCGCTCGAGCACGATCGCGCCGAGCGCTTCAACCTGCCCCTGCTGCGCAAGCTCGGCTCGATGGGGCTGCTCGGCGTCACCGTGCCCGAGGACGACGGCGGCGCCGGCATGGACGCCGCCGCCGCGGTCATCGTGCATGAGGAGCTGTCGGCGTCCGATCCCGGCTTCGCGCTGGCGTACCTCGCGCACGCCATGCTGTGCGTGAACAACCTGGCGCACAACGCCGACACGGCGCAAAAGCGGCGCTGGCTGCCCAAGCTCATCTCGGGTGAGCACGTCGGCGCCATGGGCATGAGCGAGCCCGGCGCCGGCACCGACGTGATGGGCATGACGACCACCGCGCGGCGCGACGGCGACCACTACGTGGTCAACGGCAGGAAGATGTGGATCACCAACGGCGTGCAGGACGAGCAGGGCACGCCGTGCGATCTGATGTTGTTCTACGCGCGCACCGGCGGCAGCGACGAGCGGCCGCAGCTCTCCACCTTCGTCGTCGAGCGCGGCATGAAGGGCTTCGCGGTCGGGCAGAAGATCAAGGACAAGACCGGCATGCGCGCCTCCAACACCGCCGAGATGGTGCTCGACGACTGTCGCGTGCCGCTCGCCAATCGCCTCGGCGACGAGGGCGGCAGCGTCAAGCACATGATGAGAAACCTCGCGATCGAGCGCCTGACGCTCGCGGCCATGTCGCTCGGCATCGCGCGCCGCTCGCTCGAGGTGATGGTGCGCTACGCCGACGAGCGGCAGGCGTTCGGCAAGCCGCTGTCGTCGTTCGGCCAGATCCAGCGCCACATCGGCGAGAGTTACGCCGAGCTGATGGCGTGCCGCGCCTATGTCTATGCCACCGCGCAGCGGCTCGAGCTCGAGGGTTACGGCATGCGCCTCGACACCGACGGCGCCAAGCTGGTCGCCTCCACCATGGGCAAGAACGTCGCCGACCGCGCCATGCAGGTGCTCGGCGGCTACGGCTATGTCGGCGAGTACGTTGTCGAGCGGCTGTGGCGCGACGCCAAACTGCTCGAGATCGGCGGCGGCACCATCGAGGCGCACCAGAAGAACATCGCGCGCGACCTGTCGAAGGGTGGCTTTCCCTGGGCGTAGGCGCTCGAGGAAGACGCGCCATCGGGCCTTGCGGGCGGGGGTCCGACCGCTACCTTCCCGACCGGGAGGTCCATCTCATGCAGAAGCTCTCTTTCCTCGTGCTCGCCTCGCTCGTGGTCGCCGCCGGCTGCGAGGGGTGCGCGTTCCCCTTCGAAACCACCTCGACCGGCACCATCCGGCTCTCGCTGCACACGCCGGGCGCCGACTGCACCGGCAGTGGCACCGAGCCGGACGACAACGGCACGCCGGACGACCCGAGCGACGACTCGACGGTCACGTGGCGCCACGTGCCGAACTCCGACGTCTGCCAGCTCGGCTCCGACTGGAGCGGCGTGCTGGTGGCGATGGCCAACGTGCGTGAGAGCGTCAACGACTCCGTCGAGGAGGCCGGCCTCGACCCTGCGACCGTGCAGGTGCGCATCAACACCATCACCCCGACCATCGACAGCGTGACCTTGATCGACGACGTCAGCGGGCCGGACGACCCGGACATCACCGCGGCGCTCGCCTCGGTCATCACCGGCTACGAGGCGTGTGTCGGCATGGACGGCGATGGCTGCATGCTCGACCAGGAGACCTCGGGCGTGCTGCGCGTGACGACGGACGGCGGCACGGTGCAGGCGCCGGTCACCACCGTGGTCGACGCGACCGCGCTGTCGGACGCTGCCAACGCCTCCATCAACGACGGCGTCAACGTGTCCGGCGAGGGCCACGCCTCCGCCTATGCCACCATGGCGAGCGACGGCGCGGTGCCGCCCACCTTCACGGTGCCGAGCACGCTCTCCGACCTCGAGAACCCGACGTTGCTCGTCACCATCACCTTCCAGGTGAACGGCGACGCCATCGTGGGTGGTCCGCCGGCGGAGTAGGCCCGCTGGGCGATCCCGCCGGAAGATGGAGCAGCCGCGTCGACGCGGCTACACTCTCGGTGTGGCGATCTCGAAGAGCGAGCCGCGGCTGCCCGCGGCTCCCATCTTGCCCATCCCCAAGCGCATCGCGCGCTACGAGGTGATCGACCGCCTGGCGACCGGCGGCATGGCCGAGGTGTTCATCTGCTGCGAGCGCGGCCACGCCGGGCTCGAGCGGCTGGTCGTCGTCAAGCGCATCCTGCCGCACCTGGCGGTGCACGCCTCCTTCGTCGAGATGTTCCTGGCCGAGGCGCGCTGGGTGGCGCGCATGAACCACCCGAACATCGTGCAGGTCCACGAGCTCGGCGAGGACGGCGGCGCACCGTACCTGGCGATGGAGTACGTGCCGGGCTCGTCGGTGCGCGACGTGGTGGTGGCCGCCATCGAGCGCGAGATCCCCACGCCCATCGGCGCCGCGCTCGGCATCATCGCGCAGGCCTGCGCCGGCGCCCACGCCGCCCACGAGCTGACTGATCCGAGCGGCCAGCCGCTCGGCCTGGTGCACCGAGATATCTCGCCGCACAACCTGATGGTGACGGCCGAGGGGCACACCAAGCTGCTCGACTTCGGCATCGCCAAGGCCACCGAGGCGGCCGACCTCGACGACAACACGCGCACCGGCGCCCTCAAGGGCAAGGTGCACTACATGGCGCCCGAGCAGTGCAAGCAGGAGCCGCTCGATCGGCGCGCCGACGTGTTCGCGCTCGGCGTGGTGGTGTGGGAGCTGCTCGCGCAGGAGCGGCTGTTCAAGCGCGACAGCGAGCTCGACGCCATGCAGGCCATCGTCACCGGCGACCTCAAGGATCTGCGCAAGCTGCGCCGCGAGGTGCCGGCCGGCGTGGTCGCCGCCGTCGAGAAGGCGCTGCGCCCCAAGCGTGAGGACCGCTACGCCACCGCCGCCGAGATGCGCACCGCCATCCTCGACGCCGGGCGCGCCGCCGGCGTGCGCTGCGACGTCGACACCGTGGCCGCCTTCGTCAAGCCGCTGATCGGGCAGCTGCACACTGAGCGCGAGGCCGGCTATCGCGCCGCCGCAGTCGAGCGCACGCGCGCCACGCCCGCCGAGGGTGCTCCCTCGGACGAGGCCACGCTGGTCGACAAGCCGCACAAGCGCGACGCTGCCGTGACCATACAGCCGCGCACCGGCACCGCACCCACCGTGCAGCACCTCGGCCAGCCGCCCGCCGCTGCCGGGCGACGTCGTCGCCTGCCCTGGGCCGCGGTGGCGGTGGTGGCGCTGCTCGCCCTTGGCATCGGCGCGTTCGTCGGCGGACAGAAGCTGATGCGCATGCGGCGGCCGCAGCTCGTGATGGCCTGGGCGCCCATCGCCGAGAAGGACATGCTGCTCGACGACGTACGGCCCTTGATCGCGTACCTCGAGGACGAGCTCGACCGCACCATCGACGTGCAGGTGACCGGTAGCTACGACGAGCTGCAGCAACGGCTCGCTGCCGGCACCGTCGACATCGGCGTGGTGCCACCTGCCTTGTTCGTGCTGGCGCAGAAAGAGCACCCGGAGCTGGAAGCGCTCGCGGTCAAGCTGGTCGACGGCTCCACCGGCAGCGACGGCGTGCTCTACGTCGACGACCTGAGCGGCATCACCGAGCTGCTGCAGCTCAAGGGCAAGCGCTTCTGCTACGCCGACCAGAAGTCGACCACCGGCTACGCCTTCCCGCGCGCCGCGCTGCGCAAGGCGGGCATCGATCCCAACCGCGACGTCATCTCGCACATCAGCGGCAACCACATCGCGGTGCTGCGCGATCTGGCGGCGGGTGTCTGCGACGCGGGCGCGGTCTACTCGGGCGGCTACCTGGCCGCCGATCGCGCGGGCGTGCCGGTGCAGCGCCTGCGCCAGCTCGCCATGACCGGGCGCTCGCCGCAGGACGCGGTGTGCGCCGGCCCGAAGCTGTCGCAGCCGATGCGCGCGCAGCTCAAGAAGGCGCTGTTGACGTTCGATGGCAGGAAGAGCGGCGCGTGGTCGAGCGCATCTCTGGCTTCGCGCCCATTCGCGACTCCGACTACGACAACGTGCGCGAGGCGCTGCGGTCGGACGGGCGGCTGTGAGCGGACGCGGCGACGCGGGACTCGCGTAGGCGAGGGACGGGCCGGGGGGTGAGGGTGGGTCCGCCTCCGCGCCTTGCCGGTGCGGACCTTTGTCGTCGTGGCGGGTCGCGCCGACACGATCGGCGGGTTGGTGGTGGCGGGGAGGGCGTGGTGTCCTGCCCGGATGGGCGCTACGGCGGACCCACCCTCACCCCCCGGCCCTTCGCGCGGGGTCGCGGGGGTGGGTTCGGAAGAAAGCGCGCAGGCGGTTGATCAACGCGTGCCTTGAGCAGCGGGGGTCGCGGGGGTGGGTTCGGAAGAAAGCGCGCAGGCGGTTGATCAACGCGTGCCTTGAGCAGCGTGGAGGAGCGGTAGACCGGCGCTGCTATGCTGCGTGTCGACGAGGAGCGCATTGCCAACGGCCACCGAAGTTCTTGATGCCATGGCGCGCACCTACGCGCGGTGCGCGAGCTACGTTGACGAAGGTGTCGTCTCTCGAAACCTCGGATCTGCTGATGACGCGTGGATCGACGACAAGTTCTTCGCGACCGCGTTCGAGCGCCCCGGTCGCTTCCGCTTCCTGTACCGCGACCGCTATCCCTGGGCTCAGTCGTGGAAGCGATCGTTGATCTGGCGCAACAATGGACCGACGCGCGCGTTCCGATCCTACGCGCCGCCCGATCGCGAAGGGCCCGACGTCGAGGAATTCGCGAGGGCGATCGCCGGGTTCACAGGTGTCTCTGCCGGCAGCGCACACACTGTGCCGCGCATGCTGCTCCCGACGGAGGTCACAGGGTGGTGCATCACCGAGCTCGAGGACGTCGTCCTCAATGAAGAAGCGCTCGATGACGTTGGACCGTGCTTCCGCGTGCGCGGGTTTCATCCGCGTACCGGCGACGGCATCGCGCTCTACATTCAACCCGATACGATGTTGTTGCGTCGCCTCACGGAGGACACCAAGCCCGACGGCAGCGGCGGGGCGACGACGACGTACACGCCGTCGATCAACGTGGACGTGACGCAACTCTTCAGCGTCAAGCCTGAGTCATTGCTCATCGACGACTAATGTCCGCAAATCGGCGCGAGCAACACGCCCCACAACCCCGCACGAAGGGTCGCGGACGAGGGTGGGTCCGCCGCAGCGCCCATCCGGGCAGGACACCACCGCCGCTACACTCACGAAGGGGCCGCCGCTCGTGGCGGCGCGACCCGCCACGACGACAAAGGTCCGGACCGGCAAGGCGCGGAGGCGGACCTACCCTCGTCCACGACCCGTCCACGCGCCCCGCGTCCACGCGCTGAGCGTGCCGCCCCCGACCGCTACTCGACCACCTGCTGCGTGGCAGCGAGCCACGGCGTCCACGCGCCGTCGCCGTTCACGTCGAGGTAGAGCGCGCCCGAGAAGCAGAACACCGAGCCGCCGCCCGTGGGCGACAGCCCGCTGCCGCCCTTGCTGACGACGACCACTGCGAGGTCGCCCTCGTCGGTGGGCAGGCCGGAGAGTGCGTGGTCGACGCGCGTGACGGCGTCGGTGCCGGCCGCGTCGCTCACCGACGGCGAGAGTACGCCGGCGGCGTCGAGGTGGATGCCGTCGGCGTCGAGCACGATGGGTCGCGCTAGGCCGTTGACGTAGACCTCGAAGCGCCCGGGAGTGACGTGCTGCGGCGCCTGCAGCTTGGCGGTCAGCGTCGCGCCGGCGCTGGTCAGTTGCTCGACGCCCTGGCGGCGCGCGCCGTCGGCGTACAGCTCGAGCAAGCAGCCCTCGCCGATGGCGGTGCGCTGCGCGCGCAGCGCGGCGCGCAGGTCGTCGCCGGTCACCGTGCTCGGGTCGTCCTTGTCGAGGGTGAGGAAGGTGCGCGGGTAGCCGACGCCGTTGTTGAGGCGGTGGGTGTCGCTGTTGCCGGTCGCCGAGACCTTCTTGCCGGCGCCGACCATGGCGAGCCAGTCGGCCAACACGGGGACGTCGAAGGCTGCGTCGTTGGCCATCGCCGACAGCTCGGCGCGCCGCTCGGCGGTGTAGAGCGTCACGTCGCCCAGGCTGCCGTTCACCTCGATGGCCTCGAAGTCGCCCGACCACGCGCTGTAGACGTCGGCGGGCAAGGTCTCGATGCTCGGCGCGTCGCGCGCGATGCGTGCGGCCGTCGTCGGATCGATCGGCAGCGAGCCGAAGTAGCCGGCCATCTGCGAGCGCGGGTGGTTGATCTGGATGACCGGGTCGCCGGCGGCGGCGCGAATGTCGGCGAAGGTCTGCCGGATGTTCTTCATCCACCACAAGCGCGAGCCGGTGTCCTTGTGCGGATCGGTGGCGTCGAGGTTCCAGGGGAAGGCGTTGAAGTGGCCGATGGCGGTGTAGGTGACCTCGGAGCCGGCCACCACGCTCAGCCACGACTTGAGCCCGAGCGCGTCCACCCACGGTTGGAAGTCGGTGACGGTGTCGTGGTCCGTGGACGCCGCCAGCTCGACGCCCTCGGCGGCGTTCTCGAGCACCTTGACCGGGTAGGGCACCTGCGCGTCGATGCTGCCGATGCAGTGCTGGTGCAGCTCGGTGCCGATGAGGCCCGTGGTGTCGAGCGCGTGCTCGAGCGTGGCGACCAGCGTGGCCGTCTGCCCCGCCACGACGTCGACGTCGGTCTGGGAGCGCGAGAACTCGAAGCCGCGCGTGACGTAGGCGTCGTAGCTGCCGGGCGGCACGTCGACCGCGAAGCGCCCGTCGTTCGACAGGAAGTAGAAGGTGGCGCCGCCCTCGTCGAAGTCGCCGAGCACGTCGCTCGGCCGCTGCGAACCGGCGCTGGCCACCAAGGTCAGCTTGGCCGGCCGCGCGCTCAGCGATGCGCCGGCGCGGTCGACGAAGGTGGTGGTGACGTCGAGGTGACCGGAGGCGCCGGGCGTGAGTTCAGCGACGTCAGTCTCGGCGCCCGGCTCCACGTGCGCTGCCACCTCGGGGCTGCGTGCCAGGCCGGCGGCGTGCGCCACCAGCAGGTAGTCGCCGCCCGGCAGCGTCAGCGTGTAGTCGCCGGTGCTCGAGGTGTAGGCCTCGCTGACCACGTGCGAGCCCGGCTCGCCGAGCGGCGCCGACAGCGCGCTCACGATCACGCGCCGACCCGGCGGCAGGCCGTCGACGCGCACGGTGCCGCTGATGGTGCCGGTCGCGATGCCCTTGAGCTTGAGCGCGCGACGCGTGGTGCTCTCGAGCGAGCCGTCGCCGACGATCAACCAGCGCACGAAGCTGCGCTCGCTGCCGACCGGCGCGCCCAGGCCGTAGAAGGGCGCGGTGATGCCGTGCTCCATCACCGGCACGATCACGTCCCCCTCGTCGGAGGCGACCGCGTAGCTGACGGCCTCGCCGCGCGCCGCCGACAGGTACGACACGGCGGAGAACATCTCGACCGGGCCGTAGCCGGTCTCGGGCGTGTGCGGCGTCGTCGAGCCACCAAACGCGATGAAGTCGGCCGGCTGCACGGTGGGGATGGGAGGCCCGTTGTTCTTCACGGTGGTGACGATCTCGACGTAGTCGACGTCGGGGTGGAGCACGTAGTCGGTGACCAACGTGGTGCCCGACAGGTCCTGCGCCAGGTGCGCCGCCTGCGGGATGATGGTGATGACGCCGGGCGTGCCGGTGACGCGCAGGATGCCGTCGCCGCCCGCGCGGCCGTCGTTGATCACCTCGATCTTCTCGACCCTGACCTCGTTGGCGCCGACCGCGCTGACGTGCTCGCGGAAGGTGTCTTCGCCGGGCGCCAGCTCGTCCGCGCGCACCAGGTCGATGTCGATCAGGTTGCCGCCCACCGAGGAGTTGCCCACGGGCCGCGAGGTGTCCTGCACGATGAAGCGGATCTTGGCGTTGTGGCAGCGCCAGGAGCGCCCCACCTGCGCGAAGGCCTGCGGGCCGCCGATCAGCTCGCTCTCTTTCGTGACCTGGCCGCAGCGCACCTCGCCGGGGCCGAGCACGGTGTCGAGCACCAGCGGGGGGAGCGGTTCCGGGCGTCCGGTGCAGGCGGCGGCAACCACGAGGAGGAGGAGGAGCTTGCGCATGGCGGCAGTCTAGCCGGGCGCGCCGCGTTGTCGACGGGGGCGGTGTTGCGTACAACGCCCTGCGCCAACGTGGATCGAGGAGGCGACGCGACGTGAAGGACGTGTTCGGCAAGACCCAAGGACTGAAGGCGACGCAGCTGCGCCGCCTCGAGCGCTTGGCGCAGCGCAGCGCAGGCAACAAGGTGGCGTGCACGCCCGAGCTGGCGCGTGCGTTGGCCGAGTGCGCCGCCGATACCGGCCGCATGGTCGGCGTGCTCGCCGATCGGCGCGGCAACGTCGTGGAGGTGGCGCTCGGCGAGCCGACGCGCCTGTACCTGCCCGACGTCGGCCGCCTGCGCGCCGGCCCCGGCCGTCTGCGCGGTCTGCGCCTGGTGGTCGCCAAACCGAACGTCAAGAGCGCGCGCGGCCCGCTGCCGGTCGATCACGATCTCATCACCGACCTCGAGCGCCTCAAGCTCGACGCGGTGGCGTTCATCGAGGCGCACGACGACGGCCTGCCCGGCCGCGCCGCGCTCGCCACGCTCTTGCCCGATCCTGCACGCGGCCCCCACGGCGAACAGCGCCACCGGGTCGAGGCCTTCGCGCAGGCGCAGGACCTCGCCAAGGTCGCGCTCGTCGAGATCGTGGAGAGCCTGGAGGCCGAGCTGGCGCGCAAGGCCGAGAGCGCGCGCACGGCGGCGCAGGTGCCGGGCGAGCGCGACGTGGCGCTGCTGGTGGGCGTCTACTCGACGGCGGAGCGCGGCGCCCGCGGTGCCGCGCAGGCGTCGATGGACGAGCTGGTCGAGCTAGCCAAGACCGCGGGCGTGCGCGTCGCCGACGTCGTTCTGCAGTTTCGGCCGACGCTCGACGGCAAGACGCTGGTCGGCAAGGGCAAGCTCGAGGAGATCTGCCTGCTGGCGCTGCACCAGGGCGCCGAGGTGATCATCTTCGACCGCGACCTGTCGCCGAGCCAGCTCAACGCCATCACCGATCTGACCGACCTCAAGATCGTCGACCGTACCATGTTGATCCTCGACATCTTCGCGCGCCGCGCGCGTAGCAAGGGCGGCAAGCTGCAAGTGGAGCTGGCGCAATTGCAGTACTCGCTGCCGCGCCTGGCCAAGAAACAGACTGGCTTGTCGCGCCTGACCGGCGGCATCGGCGGGCAGGGACCGGGTGAGACCAAGCTCGAGATCGATCGGCGCCGCGCCAAGGACCGCATCCAGCGCCTCACGCACGAGCTCGAGCGCTACGCCGGCGAGCGCGAGCGTCGACGACAGCCGCGCAACGAGCGCGACGTCCCGGTCATCGCCATCGTCGGCTACACCAACGCGGGCAAGAGCACGCTGTTGAACCGCTTGACCGGCGCCGACGTCTACGTCGCCGACCAGTTGTTCGCCACGCTCGATCCCACCTCACGGCGCCTGCGCTTCCCCACGCTGGCCGATCGCGTCGGCCACGAGGTGGTGCTGATCGACACCGTCGGCTTCATCCGCGATCTGCCCGACACGCTCAAGAACGCCTTCCGCGCCACGCTCGAGGAGCTTGGTGACGCCGACCTGCTGCTGCACGTGGTGGACGCGTCCGATGCGCGGCGCGAGCAGCACATCGACGCCGTCGAGGACGTACTCGACGGCCTCGGCCTGCACGACACGCCGCGCCTCTTGGTGCTGAACAAGATGGATCAGCGCAAGGACGATGGCGCGGGCGAGGCGGCGCGACGCGGCGCCGTCTGCGTCTCGGCCATGACCGGCGCGGGCCTACCCGAGCTGATCGAGCGCATGCGCGCTCAGTCGCCCGAGACGAAGGTGCGCACGTCGGTGGTCCAGGCGCGCCTGCCGCGCGAGCCGGTGTCGAGCAGCGACCAGTTGTTGAACGACATGCCCGGCACGTAGACGCTCTCGTGCTGCCAGGCCATGCCGCCGCGCGACAGGTCGTTGGCGTCGATGAAGTCCTCGTGCTCGAGCAGGTGGCGCTGGCTCTCGGGCAGCACCGCCAACAGCTCGTCCTTCTGGGGCACGCGCGGCAGGATCACCTTGGTGCGCGCGCCGTCGACGTAGATCTCGGTGACGAAGGCGAACTCGAAGGGATCGTAGAGGAACATGTCGTGGATGCTCGGCTGCTGGCCCACCGGCGCCTTCCAGCGCAGCGTGCGGTCGGTGAGCGCGGCGCCCTCGAGCGGCGACAGCACCTCGGGCAGGCCCAGCACGGGCTGGATGGTGACGCCGCCGCGCAGGTCGCCGGCGCCGTCTTGCACCACCTCCGAGGACGGCAGGCCGAAGTCGCCGATGTGGTAGGCGATGCTCGACGCCGAGAAGTCGGGCGCGTCCTGCAACTGCAAGGTGGCGCTGTCGGGTGAGCCCAAGATGACGCTCGCGAAGCGCGTGCCGTCGGGGCGGTTGGTGACGAACGCCATGCCGATGACCATCGGCGGTGCACCGGGGACGGCAGTGATGCCCCAGTCGCTGGTGCCGAAGCCGCTCACCTCGCGCGAGCCCTCGGTGAGCCCCACGGTGCCCTGCTCGGTGAACAGGTTGCGTCCGTCGGTGGTGTAGGCGCCGGCGATGAAGGTGAGCATGTTGCCCGGCACGTCGGGCATCTCCTCGACGGCGTGGTTGCGCTTGCCCTCAATGGCCTGGGTGTAGACGTAGGCGCCCTCGCCGCCGAACTGCAGCGCCGGTACCACGCGCGTAATGGTGGGCCGCGAGCCGATGAGCGACAGGTCGACGAAGGGCGGATCGGCGCGCAGCGGCGCGTCGGGCAGGGAGACCGCGATCTCGGCGTCGAGCGGGATGGTCAGCTCGATGTCTTGATCGACCAGGTCGACGCCGTACTCGGGGAACACCTCGCGGCGCACGCCGAGCTGGCGCAGGCGGAAGGTGTCGTTGTTGATGTCGAAGATGCCGGCGAGCGCCACCACGGCCAGGCGGCCGGGGCGCGAGTTGGCGATGAAGTACTCGCCGCCCTCCTCGAAGACCACGTTGTCGCCGCCCGGATCCCAGTTGCCCGAGAACTCATCGGCCGCGGTGGTGCGCACCTCGGCAAAGGCGATCTCGCACGGCAGGGGCGGCCCGCTGTTGCAGCCCGACTGATCGAGCGCGGCCGGGTCGAAGAACTCCTTGGCGAAGCCGAAGACGCGCCCGCGGATGGTGGCGGGCTCTGGGCCTGGCGGCGGCGGCTGCGGCGAGGGCGGCGCGCCGATGAGCGCGAACAGGAACACCGACAAGTCGGTGGCGTCGACGTCGACGAAGGTGGCCTGCGAGTAGCCGTAGCCGGCGACGGTCACCGTCTGCGGGCCGTAGATCTCCGGGCCCGAGATGGTCGCCACGCCCATGACGTCCGTCACCCCTGCGGCCACCGGTGTGTCGTCGGTGCCGACCCACGCGGTCAGGCCTGGGATGGGGTAGCCGGTCATGGCATCCATCGCGCTGACGTAGACCGCGCCGTCGATGGGCCCGCCGCGCGCGCCGCCGACGATGCTGATCGGGATGTAGTACGTGTAGGCGCGGTCGGCGAGCGCGCTCTCGGCGGCGATGGTCACCGCCACGTCGACCAGGCCCGGAACGCCGCTCGGTGTCCTCGCCGTCAGCACGCTATCCGAGACCACGGTCACCTCGGTGGCAGCGTCGCCGTCGAAGGTGAGCGCGGGCGTGCCCTTGGCGAAGCCGGCGCCGGTGACGGTGACGAAGGTGCTGCCGCCGACACCGCCGCGCGCCGGCAGGACGCCGAGCACGGAGAGCGCCGCGTCGTAGCGGAAGCCGGCCGCGAGCACGCCGCGCTCAGTACCGCGCGTGACCACGACGTCGACCGCGCCGGCGGCGCCCGCGGGCGTGGTGGCGGTCAGCTCGGTGTCGCTCACCACCACCAGGTCGGTGGCGGCGAGGCCGCCGAAGGCGATGGCCGTGGCCCCGGTGAAGCCGCGCCCGGTGACGGTGACGGCGGTGCCGCCGGCCGCGTCGCCCGAGCCGGGCGCAACCACGGCGATGACGACGGGCTCGAAGTAGGCGAAGCCGTTCAGCGTGGCCGTGGCCGCGTCGACGCGCGTCACCACGATCGGCGCGGCACCCGCGACGCCGGCAGGTGCGTCCAGCGTCAGCGTGCGATCGTCGACGACCACGACGTTGCTCGCGGCAGCGCCACCGACGGTGACGCCCGAGACACCGCCGCCGGCGGCGAAGCCCTCACCGACCAGGCGCAGCGCGCCGCCGAGCACGTCGAGCCGCGCGGGCAAGGCGGCCGTGACCGTGAGCGCGCCGCTGAGCGCGGGGCGCACCACCAAGGCGTCGTCGAGCCGCGCGACGTCGACGCCGCGCGTGACCTCGATGTCCACCGCGCCCGACAGACCGCTCGGCACCACCACGCGCAGGCGCGCGTCGGTGATCAGGTTGTCGATGCCCGCCGCCAGGCCGCCGATGGTGACCGCCACCGGCGACAAACCGGCGAAGCCGCCGCCGCCGAGCTCGACGACGGCACCGGTGTCGTCGACCACGTCGGGCGTGACGCTGGTGAGCGCGAGCGGGCGCTCGTAGGTGAACGCCAGCTCGAGCGTGGAGCGGCCGAAGGTGTCGACCCCCTGCACGTCGACGCGGCCGGGCGACGAGGCGGGCGGCGTCAGGAAGGTCGCCGAGGTGCCGTCGGCGTTGACGGTGAGGCCGACCGCTTGGCGGCCGCCCACCAGCACGATCATGGTGCTGGTGAAGCCCTCGCCGGTGACCGTGACCGGCGTGCCGCCCTCGGTGCTGCCCGACGACGGTGCCAGGCCCTCGAGCGTCACCGGCGAGAAGCAGGTGAAGCCACCGTCGAGCAGCCCGATGCCGACCGCGGTGACCACGCGCACCTCGAGCGGGCCGGCCGCCGGGCAGGGCGGCACCTCAGCCGAGATGTTGCGCTCGTTCAAGAACAAGGGCGAGGCGCTCTCGACGCCGCCGAAGAACACCTGCAAGACGCAGCCGGGGCACGCCAGCGAGGCCTCGGGCGTGAAGCCGAAGCCGCTCAAGAGCACGCGGCGCGTGCCCTCCTGGATCGGCCCCTCCATCGGGCCGGTCGGCGGCGTCACGCTCTCCAAGATGGTGGTCTCGTTGATCGGCAGGTTGACGCCGCCGTCGTCACCGACGGGGGGCGTCGACGGTCCCGCGTCGACCAGGCCGATGATGGGACCGCGCGGTCCCGCGTCGGCCTCGCCGTCGCCGGGCGGGCCGGGGCAGGCGGCGAGCGCGAGCAGCGTGGCCAGCGCGAGCAGCGAGACAAAGCGATCGGTGCGAAGGAGCATGCGGTCCTCGCGAGCAAAAAGCGTGCTGTCCGACGAGGTTAGCCCCCGGCCCGTCCACCAGCAATGACGCCGGCCTCACGCGGGCGCGAGTGTCAGTTTCCTGCGGGATCCGGCGACGCCGGGCCAGCAGGCGGGGCCGCGGGTGCCGGCTGGGGCAGGGCGGCGAGCGCCGCCAGGGCGGCGCGCACCGCACGCGCGTCCGGCGCCGTGGGCGCGAGCTGCAAGTAGCGCTTGTAGGCGCGCTTGGCGCCCTCGGCGTTGCCGAGCTGGTCGCGCACGGTGCCGAGCAGCACCCAGGCGTCGGGGTAGCTCGGGTCGCCGAGCGTGGCACGGATCAGGGGGGCTTCGGCGGTCACAAGCTCGCCGCTCGCGAACAGCGCCTTGGCACGGACGGTCTCTTGCTTGGCCTTGGCGCGCGCGGGGGTCTCGGCCAGGTCGCCGCCCTGGTCGCCTCCTTGGTCTTCGGGGGCGACGTCGCCCGGCTTGGTCGACGACGTGGGCGGCGGCTCGGGGATGGCGGTCGGCGGCGGCGTGTCGGCGATAGCGACCGCCGCCGGGGTCGCGACCACGGTCGGCGGTGGCTCGACGACCGCGACGGGCGGCGGCGCGGGCTCCGGCGAGGGCTGCGCGCCTTGCTGCCGCGCGGGCGCGAGCCAGACCGCGAGCAGGAAACCGACGACGGCGCCGCCGACGACGATGAAGGCCGAAGTGAGCGGCCTCGGCGCCCGGATGGGCACCTGCGAGACCTGTTCGGCGGGCCGCGACCAGGTGCTCGGGATCTCACCCTTGGGCAGCCGCACCGGCGGCGAGGTCTCCGAGCGCTGGGGCTCGGTGCGCTGGCCTTCGGCGCGCTGGCCCTCGGTGCGCGGAGTGTCGGGTCGTTCGGGCGCTCGTTCGGCGCTGGTCAAGGGTCAACCCCCATCCGGTGTCGGCGGCGGGCCGCGGCGCTCCACCGCGGCCTTGACGTCGACGGCGTCGAGCGCGCCGGGCTCGAGCCGCAGGTATTCGGTGTAGCTGGTCTGCGCCTCGTCGAAGCGCTGCAGCTTGGCGAGCGCCGTGCCCTTGGCGCGGTGCGCGATCGAGAAGGTGGGGTCGATGGTGAGCGCGGCACGGAACTCGCCGAGCGCGTCGTCGAAGCGCCCTTGATCGTAGAAGCGATTGCCGTTGGCCAGCTTCAGCTCGGCGCGCGCGCGCGGCGTCGAGGCCGGCTTTGGCTGCGGCGCGATGACGAAGGCGCCGAGCGCGCTGCCGCCGGTGATGGCGAGCAAGATCAGCCCGATCACGACGGGGGCGGACAGGCCCTTCCACAAGGACGGCACGGGGCGCGCAGGGCGCTCCTTGCGCTCGCGCACCAGGTCGGTCTCTTCGCCGCTCGACGACGCGGTGGCGCGCGAGCCGACCGCCACCGACTCGGCGGGCTCGGGGGGCAGCGCGGGCCCCTGGTCGAGGTGCGGGCGGGTGCGGCCCTCG
Source organism: Deltaproteobacteria bacterium (assembly GCA_016177705.1). Classification (GTDB taxonomy): domain Bacteria; phylum Myxococcota; class UBA727; order UBA727; family VGSZ01; genus JACOUT01. The sequence continues at coordinate 284,753 of JACOUT010000014.1, read as the reverse complement.
GAGGTGCGCGCCACGAAGGCGGCGCGACGCGTCTCGTCGGACAGCTCGAAGTGCGTCGGGCGCGGCCGACCTCCCTTGCCGCCCTTCTTGCCGGTCGGCACCGGCGGCGCCGATCGCCCCGAGCCGTCGTCGCCGGCCTTCTTGCGCATTGGCGGCGGCTTGCCCTTGCCGCGCGGCGGCGGGGCACCGCGCAGCAGGCGCTGCTCGTCGGGGCTGAGGCCGCCGCTGCGCCGCACCGGCGGCTTGAGCGCCAGATCGTCGAAGGCGCGCTCGAGATCGCCGAAGGCCTCGTCGGAGAGCGCGCTCCACGGCGCGTCCTTGCCGCCCGGCGCGGTGGGATCGCCCTCGCCGCTGCCCTCGGCGTCGCCCTCGCCGCTCCTCGAGGCGGCACCCTCGCCGCTGCCCGAGCCGGTCATCCTCGAGAGCGCGTCGCGCGCCTCGCGCGGCAACTGCTGCATGGGCGGCACGGGCGTGGAGAACGGGCTGGTCGGCCCATCGGAGCCCGGGCCGACGGTGCGTTGCGGCAGCGACGGGAAGTCGAAGTCGCCGAGGTCCTTGTTCCAGTCGACGTCGAGCGCCACGTCGGGCGGCGCCTTCGCGCCCGGGTCGGCGGCGGGCTCGGCGGTGCGCGGCAGATCGTAGCCGGCGGGCGCAGTTGGCGAGTCGAGGCTCGAGGCCAGCGCCGCCGGTGGGATCTCGATGCGCTGCGCGCTGTCCTCGAGCAGCGCGGCGAAGATGCCGCCGGCGGGCGCCGCACCCGGCTCGCTCGTCGCTGGAGCGCTCGGCTGCGACGGCGCGCTCGCCGTCGGCACGGCCACCGGGTTCGGGTGCGAGCCCGAGACCGCGCGCCCGAGCATGCCCTCGGTGGCGTCTCCGGCGGGCAGCGCCAGCGCGCCGCACGACGGGCACTCGACGAAGGCGGCGTCGCCGATGTCCTTGACGAACACCGTCTGACAGCGGGGGCACTCGAAGCGGGAGGCGGCCACGACCAGGCGACTCTAGATCACCGTCGATCCCGCGAGAAACTGTCCGGCCCGGGCTCGGCGGCGAGCCCGGGGGGTGCCGGCCTGGATCAGAGCTGGGAGGCGAAGGTCACGCTGTCGGAGAACGTGTGGGTGATGGAGCCACCCTCGAAGGCCGCGTCGATGGTGCCGCTCCTGCTGCGCGACAGCGTCAGCGTCACGTCGCAGTTGTCCGGCACCGGCTCCTCCTCGTTTTCGCCCTGCTCGCGCTTGACGATGCTGCCGGCCTCGAGCGTCAGGCTGCTGGCGCCGCCGGTGACGTCGCGCGAGCCGCCCTCGACGCACTCGCCGCTCCAGCCGACCCTCACTTGATCCTCGCTGGCCTCGCTGGTCCAGGCGATCGCGAGGTCGGCCGCGCGCGACGACGTGGCGCCGCCCGCGGGCGCGGTGAGCGCGAGCGGCTCGGTCAGCGCCACGTTCGAGTCGGGCGCGCTCTCCTTGCCCTCCTCGGTGCGCGTGAAGGCGATGGTGACAACGTCGCCGGCGGCCTTGGTGTCGACGTCCCCCGTGTACTCGGGCACGCCGAGTAGCTCGAAGACCTCGAGCGTGACCGTCTGCTCGCCCGCGGTACCGGTGAGCGTGTCGTCGCCCTGCAGCTCGACGAAGGTGGTGGGCGAGTTGCCGACGTGCAGCACCACCGACACGCTCGATCCGTCGGCGCCCTCGGTAGAGCGCACGTTGATGGTGGGTTGCATGGCGTCGGTGTCGAGGTCGACGCTGTCGATGTTGGTGCAGGCGAAAAGCGCGGGGATGGCGAAGGTGCACGCGGTCAACGAGCGCAAGGTCATGTTGTATTTCATGGGTGTCCTCTCCAAGTGCCGGGCACTCTACTCCCGGATCCAGCACCGGACACGGTGACGCCCATCTCTGACAACGACGTCGTAGGACAACGCTGTCGCGGTCGCGCGTCGCTACTGCGGCGTCTTGGCGAGCGCGTCGAGGCGGCGGGCGACGTCGTCGGCCACACGCAGCCAGTCGCCCTCGAGCGGCAACTGACGCGCCTGCTGCACGTCGTCGGCCGCGCCCGTGAAATCGGCGTCTTCCATGCGGAGCTGCGCGCGCTGCAACCACAGCCCGGCATTCCTCGCATCGAAGATCAGCATGCGCGACAGCACGCGCACCAGCGGACCGCGGTCGCCGCGACGCAGGTAACAGGCGTGCAGGTTGGCGAGCAGGCGCATCAGCACCCGATCGGGCGTGCTGGCGCCGATGGCCTCGGCCAGCCCCTCGACGGTGCTGACGCCGCTGATGGCGAACACGTCCTCGAGCTTGAGCAGCCGGCCGCCCGCGAAGGGATCGACCAGCACGAACGACTCGTGGCGGCCGAGCCCGATCAAGAAGTGCTGCGGCAGCGCCACGGGAAAGGCGGGCAAGCCGGCGGCCTCGGCGACCGCCAGCGTGATCAAGGAGAGTGCTATCGGCAGGCCGCGCCGCGACTCGAGCACGCGGTCGATGAACAGGGCGGTCGGCTCGTCTTGCAGCGTGACGTCGCCGCGCAGGCGCTGGTCGATGAACAGGTGGTGCACCAGGCGCACGCGCGCGTCGCTGACGTTGCCGGACGCGGGACGGACGAGGTCGGCCCAGCGCTCGATCACCTCGACGCTGCTCTGCACGTCGGCGGTCTGGTCGGCCACGCGCGAGACCAGGCAGGCGGCGCGGAACAGGTCGAAGCCCTCGCGCTTGACGTCGAAGGCGACGCGCTCGAGCGCGAGGTCGTCGCTGCCGGGCTCCACCGGCGCAGCATAGCGCGCGTCTCACGTCACGGTCCCTCCCCGCCACGAGCCGCCGCCGTTGCGGGCGCGCTCATGGCGACGGTACCCTGGTCCCGTGGCGCTTCCCCCCGAGCCGCTCGACGAGGTTCTGCCCGCCGCTCGCACGGTGGTCGAGGCCGAGGTCACCGCCGTGCGCGACCTCGGCGCCTGGCCGCGCGATGACAAGGGCGCGCCCATCGAGAGCGCGGCTCCCCGTCCCGCGCAGCAGGTGACCCTGCGCGTCACCCGCGCGCTGCGGGGTACGCCAGGTGCTGAGATCGTCGTCACCAAGCCGCCTGCCGGGTACGCGCTCCACAAGGGCGTGCGCGGCCCGTTCCTGCTCGACGCCGACGCGAACATCCTCGGGCGCTACGGCCCCGACAGCTACGCCGTCGAGGAAGTCGAGCAGGCGCTGCGAGGCGCGCCGTGACCATCGACGGCGTGCGCTTCAAGCGCGCCGATCCGAAGAAGGGCGAAGTGCCTGGCACCACGGCCAAGGTGGTGCTCGAGGGCAAGACCACCCCCAACGCCGAGGTGGTGGTCGAGAACAAAAGCCAGGCGCCGTTCGCGCCGGCCGACGCGAGCGACGTCTACGTGCATGCCAAGGCGGGCGCCGACGGCTCCTTTGCCGTCGAGCTGCCCGCCGCGCGCGACGGCGACCAATTCCGCCTCAAGAGCGGCGCCAGCACCGTGCGGGTGCGCCTCAAGGAGATCGAGTCCATCGATGGCCGCGCACCGGTGGTACGTCAGCAAGGCATTCGGCTGGTGCCCGACGGCGACGGCTTCCGTTTCAGCAACGTCAGCAAGAACGACGTCATCGGCGCCGCCGGCAACCAGCTCATCCTGACCAACTCGCGCACCAAGGAGGTCACCACCTTCATCCTCGACGAGGAAGGCCGGCTGCCGCGGGACGCCCGACTCACGGGGCAGCGGGGCGACACCTGGCAGGTGTCGACGAGCGACGGCGTCACACGGGTCGACACGGGCTTCGGCTACCTGATGGCGCCCCCGGCCGAGCCGAGCGCCGAGCCGCGCCCGACCTCGCAAACACAGAACGCGACCATGGGTCCGCTCACCGGTCCCTTGTTCGGCGTCGGCGGCCCGGCGCCGCGCACCGCCGTGCAGGGGGAGCTGGGCGATTGCTGGTTGGTGGCGGCCTGCGACGCCATCGCGTCCACCAATCCCGAGCACCTGCGCAACATCATCAAGGAGAACAAGGACGGCACCTACACGGTGACCTTCCAACGCTTCGATCACGACAAGGGGCGCTACCTCGCCGACGAGGTGACGGTCACCAAACAGGTGTACCTGCGCGGCAGCAAGCCGCTCTACGGATCGTCGAGCGCCGGCGACATCTGGTTTCCCATCGTCGAGAAGGCCTACGCGCAGTGGAAGGGCGGCTACGACGGTGTGCGTGCGGGCTACCCCTTCGAGGCCTTCGAGGCCATCCTCGGCGCGGCCGGGCGGCACTTCGACTGCGACGCGACGCCCGCCGACGCGATGTGGCTCGCGCTCAAGAAGCGCAGCGCGGCGCACGAGGCCATGGTCACCTGGTCGCGCGTCGAGACGCCCACGCTGCCGTTCGCCAACAGCGGCGTCATGGGCGACCACGCCTACTCGATCCTGGGCGTCGAGGAGCGCGGCGGCGAGCGCTACGTCAAGGTGCGCAACCCCTGGGGATCGAACCCCTGGTCGGTGCGCAACAACACGCTCGGCATCATCGGCGACAAGGACGTGCTCGAGGTGCCGCTCGCGATCTTCATGAAGCTGTACGGCGGCTTGGGAAGCGCGCCCACCGCGCCTCGCGGCGTCGCGTAGCTGGTCGATCGCTTCACTGCGGGGTGCTGGGGCGCGGTGAGCCCGCTCAGCGGCGACGGCTTGGAGGTGAAGGTCGTCGGGGCGGCTTGGCGCTCGCCTTGGCACGCCGCTTCGGCGCACGAGGTGCTTGCGCCAGGCCGTGCAGCTTCTCGAGCTCGCGCACGTCCCGGCGGTCCTCCGGTCGGTCGGTGGCTCGCTTGTTCTTGAGCAGCGCGTGCAGGCTCACGATCGGAATGCTCACGGTGCCGCTCTGCACCTCGAGGTGCCCAGCCAACGCCTCATCGAATGAAAGCCCCGTAGCAGCAGTGAGGAGATCGATGCGTCGCGGCGCCACGCCTACCTGGAAGACCAGGCCTTCTGCTGCGAAGTCGTCGGCGGTGACGCCGAGGAGCGGCGCCCCGTAGCGCGCCAGTGCGAGCACCACGCGCTCACCGTTCTCGCGCGACGGGCGCACCAGGATGTCCAGGTCCTTGGTAGCGCGGACGAAGCCGTGCGCGGCAACCGCATGGCCGCCGAGGACGACGAATTCGGCGCCGGTACGCGCGAGCGCTTCCAGCATGTCCTGATAGTCGCGGTGTAGCTCGAGCCGCGCGGTCACCGCCGTCTCCGACGGCGCAGCACGCGGACCACGTCGCGCCGCAGCGGCATTGTGGCGTCTATGCCGGCGAAGACGCAGGCGTCGCGGATCAGCTCCTCGAGGAATCGCAGCCGCTGCTCGGGTGTCGTCGGTTCGCCGGTGCCTCGGCCGGGCACGGTGACGGAGATGATGCGCTCCGCGGGTCTGGTTGATGCCACGCGGCGATCATCGCGCAGGCGCAGGGAGGCCTCAAGCAGCGCGTTGCGGTCGACGCGCCGGAGCCCGCACCTACGCCGCCGCCTTGCCCTCGGCGCCCTTCTTCTGGAACGCCAAACCGTCCTCTGCCTTCTCTGCGTTCTTGAGCGTGACCAGCACGGTCTCGCCCTCCTGATAGCCGCCCTCGAGGATGGCAGTGGAGAGCGGGTCTTGCAGGTAGCGCTGCAGGGCACGGCGCAGCGGGCGCGCGCCGAAGCGCGGCTCGTAGCCCATGTCGATGACGTACTTGCGCGCCTCCGGGCTGAGCTCGAGCTTGATGCGGCGGCTGCCGAGCATGCCCGCGATCTTCTTCAAGTGGATGTCGGCGATGGCCTCGATGTTGCCGCGCGTCAGGCCGTGGAACATCACCACCTCGTCGATGCGGCCGAGGAATTCCGGGCGGAAGGTCTTCTTCAGCTCGCCGAAGGCGGCCTCCTTGGCGCTCTCCTCGAGCGAGCCGTCGTCGAGGCTGGCCTCGAGCAGATGGTGGCTGCCGACGTTGCTGGTCATGATGATGACGGTGTTCTTGAAGTCGACCAGGCGCGACTGGCTGTCAGTGAGCCGTCCGTCGTCGAGCACCTGCAACAGGATGTTGAAGATGTCGGGGTGGCCCTTCTCCACCTCGTCGAACAGCACCACCGAGTAGGGCTTTAGCCGCACCGCCTCGGTGAGCTGGCCGCCCTCGTCCGCACCCTTGTAGCCGGGCGGCGCGCCGATCAGGCGCGCCACGGTGTGCTTCTCCTGGAACTCCGACATGTCGAGGCGCACCATCGCCTTCTCGTCGTCGAACAAGAATTGCGTCAGCGCCTTGGCCAGCTCGGTCTTGCCCACGCCGGTGGGCCCGAGGAAGAAGAACGAGCCGACGGGGCGGTTCGGGTCGTTCAAGCCCGAGCGGCTGCGACGAATGGCCTTGGCGATGGCGTTGAGCGCTTCCTTCTGGCCGATGACGCGCTCGCCGATGCGCTCCTCCATCTTCAGGAGCTTCTCTTTCTCGCTCTCGAGCATGGAGGCGACGGGGATGCCGGTGATGTCACCGACCACCGCCGCAATGTCGATGGCTTCGACCTCCTCCTTGATGAGGCGGCCCCTGGCCTGTGCGTCGGCGAGCGCCTTGCTCTTCTCTCCGAGCTCGTCGGTGAGCCGCTTGATCTGGCCGTACTTCAGCTCGCTCGCCCGGTCGACCTGACCCAAGCGCTCGGCCTCCTCGAGCTCCTTCTCGGCGGCCGCGGTGTTCTCCTTGAGCATGCGGATGGCGGAGACCAGCTCGACCTCCTTCTCCCAGCGCGCGCGCAGCGCGGCGGTGCGCCCGGCTGCCTCGTCGACCTTGCTGGCGAGCTTGCCCTTCATCTCCAGGGTGTCGCGGTCGGTGTCGACCAGCGCCTTCAGCTCCATCTTGAGCTGGGTCAGGTTGCGCTCCTCGATGTCGAGCGCGTCGGGCATGGAGTCGATGGAGACGCGCAGGCGGCTCGCCGCCTCGTCGATCAGGTCGATGGCCTTGTCGGGCAACTGGCGGCCCGCGATGTAGCGCTGCGCGAAGCGGATGGCGGCCACCAGCGTCGGATCCTGGATGCGCACGCCGTGGAACACCTCGTACTTCTGCTTGATGCCGCGCAGGATGCGCAGGCACTCCTCGAAGCCGGGCTCCTCGACGAGGATCGACTGGAAGCGCCGCTCGAGCGCCTTGTCCTTCTCGATGCTGTTTCGGTACTCGTCGGGCGTGGTGGCGCCGAGCACCTGGATCTCGCCGCGCGACAGCGGCGGCTTGAGCATCTGGCTCGCGTCGGACGCGCCTTCGCCGCCGGCGCCCACCAGCGTGTGGATCTCGTCGATGAACAGGATGACGTCGCCCTCGGCCGCCTTGACCTCGGTGATGATCGACTTGATGCGCTCCTCGAACTGACCGCGCAGCGTGGCGCCGGCCAGCAGCGAGCCCAGGTCGAGCGCGAGCAGGCGCTTGTCCTTCAGCGTCGTCGGCACGTCGCCGGCGGCGATGCGCTGCGCGAGCCCTTGGATGATGGCGTTCTTGCCCACGCCCGGTTTGCCGATCAGCACCGGGTTGTTCTTGGAGCGGCGGCTGAGCACCTGGATAATGCGGCGGGTCTCGTCGTCTCTGCCGATGACCGGGTCGAGCTTGTTGTCCTTCGCCTTCTGGACGAGGTCGATGGCGTACTTGGCGAGCGCGCTGCCGTCCTTGCTGTCGGTGGGCTCGGCGCTGCCGCCCTTGGGCGTCACCTTGAGCGCGTTCTCGATCCTGTCCTTGGCGGCGCCGTGGTCGCGCAGCAGGCGGCCGGGCGAGCCCGAATTGCTCGCCGGGTCGGCGAGCGCGGCCAACAGGTGGCTCGCGTCCACCAGCTTGGCGCCCAGGCGCGTGGCCTGCGCCTCGGCGGCGGCCGTCACCTTCAAGAAGCGCGGCGACAGGTAGTTGGAGGCGCCCGCCACCTTGGGCAGCTTGGTCAGCTCCACCTCGAGCTTCTGCTCGATCTCGGCGAGCTTGACGCCGAGCCGCTCGAGCACGGCCTTGCCGCCCTCGTCGGAGAGGAGCGCGCGCAGCAGGTGCTCGGGCTCGATTGCTTGGTGCTGGCGAGCGCGGGCTACCTTCTGCGACTCGACGAGCACGGCCTGGCACTTGGGGGAGTACTTCGCGAGGTTCATCGGTGGTGGATCTACCACCGCGGGCGGGGGCGCGGGGAGCGGGGGCACGAGCGCAGCCAGTCGCTTCGTTGCTGATAGCTATGTGTCTAGCTAGAATCATCCACATGCGCACCGTGCAGATGACGCTCGATGAGCAACTGGTCGCCGCCGTCGACAAGGCCGCTCGCCGCTTGGGCCTGTCGCGCTCGGCCTTCACGCGGGAAGCGCTCGCCGCCGCGCTGCGCAAGGAGGCGATCCGCGAGCTCGAGCGCCGTCATCGGGAGGGCTACCGCAAGCAGCCGGCCCGAGCCGGCGAGCTCGACGGCTGGGAGTCAGAGCAGGTCTGGCCCGAATGAGACGCGGTGAGGTCCGCTGGTATCGCTTCGCCGCACCGGACAAGCGCCGGCCCGTCGTCGTCCTCACCCGCACCTCCGCCATCGAGTACCTCGGCGAGGTGACGGTGGCGCCGGTCACCAGCACCGTCCGCGGCATCCCGAGCGAAGTGGTGCTCGGACCGGAGGACGGCATGCCCAAGGAGTGCGCCGTCAACCTCGATCATCTGCAGACGGTGCAGAAGGCGCGCATCGGCGCCGTCATCGCCACCTTGACGCCGAGGAAGCTCACGCATGCGCGCGCGGCGCTGCACTTCGCGCTCGGCTTCGACGACGGTTGAACGCACGGACCGGGCGCACCTACGCCCGTTCGCGTCGGTTTCCCTCGTCCGAGCCCTAGCGCGTGGCGGTGAACGGGAACGTCGTGGTCACGCACGGCGTATCGAGGCCGGAGCAGTCGCAGTCCTGGCCGATGAACTCGAGCGTGTAGGTGCCGGAGAACGTGTCCGCGCCGGTGAAGGTGCCGTCGATGCTGTAGGTCTCGGTGCAGCCACCCGCCTCGGTGAACGATTGGCTGAAGGTCCCGCTCGGGCACATGGCGGCGTTGCCGATCATGCCGACGCCGGCCGGTGAGCCTGTCGTCGCCGTGTCGCTCGGTGCGATCACCCACTGCGTGATGTTCTGGTTGATGAAGAAACAGCACGCGTAGCTGATGGGCGTGGCGAGCGTGTACCTGCCGGTGGCATCACACGCCGCCACGGAGACGGTGCAGTCGTTCTCGCAGCCGTCGCCGGGGACGGTGTTGCCGTCGTCGCACTGCTCGCCCAGGCCGATCTGACGCAGGCCGTCGCCGCAGAACTCGTCCCGGCAGGCGCCGCTGCAGCCGTCGCCGCTCTGCGTGTCGCCGTCGTCGCACTGCTCGTTCAGGTCGACGGCGCCGTCGCCGCACACGCCATTGCAGAAACACGAGCCGTAGCTGCCGGTGGCCGCGTCGCAGAGCTGTGAGCCGGCGCAGCTCCCCGGTCCCACGCACGACTGCGGCGGTAGGTTGTCGGGCGTGCCGTCGCAGTTGTCGTCGAGCGTGTTGCACACCTCGGCGCTCGACACGTTGGGGATGCACGGGCCGAACACACCGGCGTCGCCCTCGACGCACGCGCGCAGCCCCGCGCAGCCGTTGATGACGCAGGCCTCGGTGATCTCCTCGTCGGTGCGGCCGTCGCAGTCGTCGTCCGCGCCGTCGCACTGCGCCTCGGTGGGGTTGCCCGACGTCTCGCCCTCGCACGGCCCGTACGCACCGCCCGCGCAGGTCTGCAGGCCGGGCTCGCACACCCCCAGGTCGGTGCCGCAGATGCGCGTGGCGGTGTCGACGCACTCGACCTGGTTCTCCTCGGTGTCGTCGAAGTAGTCCGAGCACCCCGGGTCGTCGGGGAAGTCGGACAGGTCGTCGCCGTCGTTGTCGAGGCCGTCCTCGCAGGGCCCGAGCGGATCGGGCAGCAGGCGCACCGCGCGCACGCCGCCTTGTGGGGCGTCCGCTGGGTCGCTCGAGCGGATCAGCAGGCGCCCTTCGTCGGTGCGCAGCGCGCGCGCGTGCGTCACCTGGAACTGCAACTGGCCGGCGGGCAGCACGTCGACGTCGAAGGGCGCGTCGGTCTGGAACTGCGGGTTGGCGCCCACGTCGACGGCGATGCTGTCGAGGTGCAGCGTGGCCAGCCCGTCGTTTTGCAGCACCACCAGGCGCGACACGATGCTGGCGTCGGCGGGCGCGAAGTCGACCAGCTCGGGCGCGCTCAGCGTGGGCTCGATGGGCCCGCCATGCAGCGCCACCGTCAGCTCCGGTGCGCGCGGATCGTTGGTGGCGAACACCACGCTGCCGTTGTCCTCTCCGACGCCGATGGGCGCAAAGCGGACGTTGACCTCGCCGCTCTCGCGCGGCGCGATGCGCAGCGACGGCGTCTCGAGCGTGAGCTCAGGGGAGCTGCCGGCGCCGATGACGCCGGTGAGCTCGAGCTCGGCCTGGCCGACGTTCTCGATCACCACGGGGCGCGTCACCGTCGTGCCTTCACCGATGGGACCGAAGTCGAGCAGCGCAGGTGCCTGCGCGCGCGGTTGCGTCGCCACGATGGGCTCGCCGCCGCAGTCGCAGGCCCCAGCGTGCAGGAGCACGGCCAGCGTGGCCAGGGTGACGGGTCGCGCGTGCATCTGCCCAAGGATAGCGCTTGCCAGCGCCTCTCTAATGGTTTAACCATTGAACCATGTCGGTTTCCGCTGCCATCGCCCCGCTGTCCCGCCCGGCCCGCCCGGTCGACGCGGTGGTCGAGCGCCTGCGCGCCGACCTGTTGGCCGAGCGCTTCCGCGAGCACCTCCCCCCCGAGCGGCAGCTCGCGGAGGCGCTCGGCGTCTCGCGCCTCACGCTGCGCGCGGCGCTGGCCCGCCTCGAGGCCGAAGGCCTGGTGCGCGCGCGCCAGGGCGAGGGGGTGCGCGTGCTCGATGTGCGCGAGCACGGCACGGTGGGGCTGCTCGCGCACCTCGATCTCGCGGCCAAGCCCGAGCTGGCGCGCTCCTTCCTCGAGTTACGGCGTGCGGTGGCGGCGGAGGCGGTGGCCGCCGCCTGCGATCGCGCCACCGACGCCGACCTGGCGCGCCTGCAGGCGCTGGCCGACCTTCAGGCCAAGGAGACCGACGACGCGCGCTACCGCGCGCGCGACCTCGAGTTCGCGCGCGCCGTGCTCGAGGCCGCGCGCTCCTTCGCCGCGCTGCTGGTGATGAACGCGCTCGTGCCCGTCTGGCACGCGCACCCCGTGCTCGCCGACGCGCTCATCGCCGACCGTGAGCAGAGCCTGGCCGGCTATGCGCTCACGCTGGCGCTGCTGCGCGCCAAGGATGCTGCGGCCGCGCGCGACACGCTGCGCGCCGCGCTCGAGGCCGCCGACGAGCGCGCGCTGCACGCGCTCGCCGCCACCAGCGCGACCCGCAAGGCCCGCGCGCGTGCGGGCGCGCGCCTCCGCGGCGCCAAGGAGCGACCGCGATGACGACGACCGCGACCAGCACCCGTGCGCTGAAGGAGGAGCTGCTGCGCGCCGATCGCGGCGAGTTGCGTCGATGGCTGGCCGAGGGCCGCGCCGTGATGCCGCGCGCGCTCGAGGGCTTCGCCTATCGCGGCACCTCGCTCGGCCTGCCGCGCCTCGTCGAGCGCCTCACCTGGAAGAGCTTCGAGAAGTGCTTCTGGCGCCACCCGGAGAACGGCAGGCTGTTCGGCTGGAATGTGCGCCTGCACCAGGACGGCCTCGACGCGCCGAGTCGGCCGAAAACCATGCGCAGAGGCGCGCCCGTCACCACCTGGCACTACGAGGTGCTCGAGGCGGCGGCCGCGCCGCTGCCGGCCTCGTGGCCGACCGACCTCGCCCACGGCCTGGTCATCGACTACGCGCGCGTGCAGAACCCGATGCTCGACACCGTGCGCCTGGTCAAGGACCCGTTGGTCGACGTGGGCGATGGCAGCGGCGAGCTGCTGCTCGGCGTCAGCTTGCTGCTGCTGCCGGGCCTCTGCATCGAGACGCCGACCTTCTTCCTGCTCGAGCGGTCCCATCCGATCGACTACGTGCCGCCGTGCATGTTGCTGTCGGGCGAGCCGCCGGCGCAGCACCTTCTGCCCTTCGAGCGGCGCTTGGCGGAGCAGATCTTCGACGCCATCATCGCCACCGACGGTGCGCTGCCGCGCCTCGACGAGCTCGACCACGCCGGCTTCTGGCGCGCGCTCGAGGGCGCGAGCGCGCCGCACACGGCGCTCGGCCTGCGCGCCACCGTACACGCGCTGAACCTGGCGCCGCTCCTGCTCTCGGGCGTGCGCCGTCCGCTCGCGGCGCTGCCGCGCGCCGCGCGCGCGGAGTGCCTCGAGCGCCTGTCGAGGAGCCCGCGCTACGCGCTGCGGCAGCTCGTGGCCACCGCCAAGATCCTCGCCTGCTTCGCCACCTTCGAGCACGACGCCGTGCGCACGCGCCTGGGCGGCGACGACGCGACGTCGGGCGAGGACCACGCATGCGCGGCCTGAGCGTGATCGAAGCCGCGCAACCCAGCCCGCTGGTGGCGCTCGACGGCCGGCAGCTCGCGCGCGCGCACGAGGCCTGCGCCGACGTCGTGGTGGTGGGCTCGGGCCCCGCGGGCGCGTCGGTCGCGCGTGCCTGCGCGCGCGCCGGGCTCGACGTGCTCATGGTCGAGGAGGGCCACGAGGCCAAGCCCGAGTCCTTTCCCAAGAGCGGCCTGCAAGCGATGGCGCGCTGGTACCGCGACCTTGGCACCTCCGTGGCCTTCGGCCCCGCCATCATCCCGTTCCTGCAAGGCAAGGCCGTCGGCGGCACCTCGGTGGTGAACGGCGCCATCAACTGGCGCTTGCCCCACGACGTCTGGCAAGGCTGGGTGCGCGCCGACCCCGCCCTCGCCGACGCCCTCCCCTGGGAGCGCTACCGCGTGGCCGAGGAGGAGCTGGCCGCCTGCCTCGGCGTGCAGCCCACCGACGAGCGCGTGGCAGGGGAGAAGAACCTGCTGCTGGCCCGCGGTGCGGAAGCGCTCGGCCTCGAGCACCGGCCCATCGAGCGCAACGTCGAGCGCTGCCGCGGGCTCGGCCGCTGTCTGCAGGGCTGCCCCGAGGGCAACAAGCGCAGCGTCGACCGCACGCTCCTGCACGACGCCGTCGACGCTGGCGCGCGCGTGTTCGCGGGCATGACCGCGCTCTCGGTCATCGTCGAGCGCGGGCGCGCCGTCGGTGTGCGCGCGCGCTCGGCGGCGGGCGCGCCTGTGACCGTGCGCGCGCGCCACGCGGTGGTGCTGGCGGCGAGCGCCATCCAGACACCGAACCTGCTGCGCGCGAGCGGTCTCTCTCGCGCGCCGGTCGGCGACGGGCTGATGGCGCACCCAGGCGTGAGCGTCAGCGGCCGCTTCGATCACGACGTCGACAACCACCACGGCGCCACCCAGGGCCACGAGGTCACTGGGCTGCGCCACCAGGGCATCAAGATCGAGGCGCTCGGCTTCGACCTCTCCATCCTCGCGAGCCGCATCCCCGGCGTGGGCCACGGCTTCGCCGCGCGCCTGCCCGCGCTCCGTCGTCACGCCGTATGGGGCGCCGGGCTGCGCGCCGAAGCGCGGGGCACCGTCCGGCCGGGCCTGCCGGGCATGGGTGGTCGGGCGCTCGTGCGCTACGCGCTCACGCAGGGCGACGTGCACAAGGCGCGCCGCGCGACCCGCGTCATGTGCGAGCTGTTCCTTGCCGCTGGCGCGCTCGAGGTCTACCCAGGCGTGGCCGGCCTGCCCGAGCTGGTGACGACGCGCGAGCAGGCGGCGCGCATCGAGCGCGACGGGCCACTCGACGCGCGCGCCTACGCGATGTCGATGACGCACCTGTTCTCGACGGCGAGGATGGGCAGCGACCCCATGACCAGCGTGGTCGGCCTCGACTTCCAGCACCACGACGTCGATGGGCTGTTCGTCGCGGACTCGAGCGTGTTCCCGAGCAACACCGGCGTGAACCCGCAGCTCGCCATCGCGGCCGTGGCGCAGCTCGCCGCCGACGCAATCGTCCGCGCCGGTGTTCGCGTCGCTGCGTGAACGTCCCAGCCGCACCTGTGTCTCTGGTGGTGAGGAGCGCCGCACGTCGATCTGTGCCGCGTGGCGCTGCTACGGTGCCGATCGGCTCGCTCACGGACAAGCTCGCTACGTCGCATCGCGGCGATGGCTTGGCGCGGCCCTTGCGCACCCCTGGTCATTCCGGAGGTGCCTTATGCGTCTAATGATCCTACTCGCCGCGGCAACCTTGAGCGCCCTGAGCGCCGGCTGCGGCAACAACGTAGACGGCACGCTCGTCCCCGCGGACCAGACCCCAGGGACCAGCGCGTGCCACTTCGACAACCCTACGGTGCGCCCGGACGACGGCGCCGGCCCGCTGCACCGCCTCACCCCCGTCGCCGTGCGCTGGAGCGGCGAGGCTGGGCCCATGAACATCCGGGTCGTCTCGGCCGGCCACCCCGCCATCGGCGAGACCATCCGAGGCGACCGGCAGGCGGTGTTCGTGCCGGCCGCGCCGTATGAGCCAAACGGTGTCGTCACCTGGACCGTCCGCGCGTGCGGCAAGAAGGTGAGCGGCTCCTTCGCGGTGGGCGCGCTCACCCACCCCCTCGCCGACCTCGACGAGAACCTGGGAACGCGTCCCTTCGACATCGACCTGCGGGAGGCTACGTGGGAGGAGCCGGCGCCGCGCGACCCGTTCGGCGCGCTCTTGCTCAAGTGGCAGCTCGCGCCTGCGTTCTTGGCGCAGTTCGTCCGCGTCGACGAGGTGAGCGCCATGGTGGCGCTGGCGCCCGGCGTGACCGCGGAAGATGGCACCGTGCGGCAGGACCTGACGCGGCCGCTGCAGGTGGCCAACGTCTCGCTGCGCGACAACCCTTACGTCACGCTCACGCCCAAGGTGCTGGAGTTGGCGCTCGGCACCGGCTCCTTGGTCATGACCGACGTCGAGCTGGTGCTCGGCCTGACGCCGAGCGGCCTCGATGACGGCAGGCTGGTCGCCGAGGTGCGCGTGCCCGGCAAGGCGCCCGCGGGCCCACCGGAGCCGCGTCCCGTGCCCGGCCGGCCCACCATCGTCTTCGACGAGAGCGCGCCCCGGCCGCTCGGCGAGCTGGTGCCGCCCAACGATCCCTGCCGCACCCTGGCGATGCTGTCGAACGGCAACTGCCACGCCTGTGCAGACGGGCAGGGACGCTGTTTCACGCTGGTGCTGAGCGACATCGAGGGGCCCACCTCGAAGGTGCGCGACCTGATCGCGCTGCCGCTCGGCCCGGTGACGCCGCCCGAGGGGACCGTCGACAACGGCGCGCCGCGTGAGCCCATCGGGCCCATCGAGCCGCCGAGCAACCAGGGGCCCTAGCGCACCCCCGCCCCGCGACGTCGCCGGAGTATGGTGCGTCGCGTGGGCTTCGCCTTGACCAAGTGGTACCTCGACGCCGTCGACGACGACGGCGAGGTGCGTCTCGGGTACGCGGCCGAGCTGCATGCCGGTGCGCTTCGCCAGCGCTACGCGAGCCTGCTGTCGGCCTCCACCGTGCGCGCGCCGCGCACGCACACGCGGCTGCGCGAGGCGCGCCTGCCCGACGAGCACGCCGACGGCGTCCACTGGGCGGTGCGTGGCCTCGAGATCAGCGGGCGCTGGGCACCGGCGGCGGCGCCGCTCGCGCCCGTCGAGCTGCTCGACGAGCCGGGCGCCCTCACGTGGACCTGCCTCCAGCCGCGCGCCACCGTCGAGCTGACACACCAGCGCCGCCGGCTGCACGGGGTGGGCTACCTCGAGCGCGTGGAGCTGCGCGTGCCGCCGTGGCAGCTCCCGGTCGACGAGCTGCGCTGGGGTCGCGCGCACCTCGGCCCGCACACCTTGGTGTGGATCGACTGGCGCGGGCCACGCCCGACGACGCGCGTCTTCGTCGACGGCGCACTGGTGGACGGCGCCGTCGGCGACGACGAGGTGCATACGCCCCGGCTGCGCGTGACGCTCACCCGCCGCGCCACGCTCCGCTCCGGCGATGTCGCCAGCACCGCCTTCGCCCGCGTCCCTGCGGTGCGCGCGCTGCTCGCCAAGCACAAGCTGCTGCTCGACGAGAGCAAGTGGCTGTCGCGCGCCAGCGGCGCTGGGCACGACGGTTGGGCGATCCACGAGGTGGTGCGATGGCGCTGAAGGTCCCTCCGACGGTCGCCAAGCTCGGCTACGCGCTCCTGTTCAACGTGGCGCTGCCGGTCTGCCTCTGGTGGTGGGCGCGCGGCGCCGAGGCCAACCTGGGCGTGTCCTCGATTCGCGCACCCACGCTCGGCTGGTCACTGGTCGCCGTCGGCGGTGCGCTCGTCGTCGCCGGCATGATCAGCCTGCGCGTGCACGGCGAGGGCCTGCCAATGAACCCGTGGCCGCCCGTCAAGCACGTCGCGCGCGGCCTGTACGCGCTGGTCGCGCATCCCATCTACCTCGGCTTCACGCTCGCCTGCGCCGGCCTGTCGCTCGCCGTCGGCTCGGCTGCGGGGCTGTGGCTGGTGACGCCGGTGGTGGCGCTCGCCGCGATCGCGCTCGTGCTCGGCTACGAGGCCATCGACCTGGTCAAGCGTTTCGGCCCACGCACCCGACCCGTGCTGTTGCACCTGCCGTTGGCCGGGGAGGAGCGTCCGAGCATCGGCGAGCGCGTCGGCGCGCTGCTCGTCGTCATGCTGACCTTCCTGGCCGCCGGCAAAGCGCTGACGCAGCTCGGCGTGTCGGCGCCCAACAGCGCCACGGTTCTGTGGGCGCACCCCGCGGCAGCGCTGCTGTTGTCGGCCGGTCTCGCCGCCGCGGCGACGCGCAGCGCGTTGCGCGCCACGGTCGCGCGCGCGTGGCTCGGCCTCGCCGTGGTGGCGCTGGTGCTGGTGCTCGGCCCCGGCGGTCCTTGGGGCGGTGTCTGGCCGATCCGCGCGGCCGTCGTGCTGCCGACCATCGCCGCGCTCGCGGCCGTGCCGTCGTTGCGCGCGCCCGTCGCCATGGTCGCGAGCGCCGTCGCGGCGCTGGTGGTGCAGGCCCACGCCTTCGAGGCAACGGTGATCGAGCAAGTGCTGACCATCGCCACCGCGCTGCTCGTCGCCGGCCGCTCGATGATGTGGCGGGCCGCGTGTGCGATCACCGAGCGCCTCGCCAACTCGTGGCGCGACTGGCACCTCGGCCCGGTGCGCATCATCAACCACGGCGCCATCGGCGCGCTCGGCTGCGGCGTCGGCGTGCTCGCGCTGACCACGCTGGTAGGTCCGGACCACGCCTGGGTCGCGTTCGTCGCCACCATGGCCGCCATCGTCGGCGCGGCGCTGTGGGCGCAGCTCGTCGAGGGCTCACCCGCGCTCGCGCGACCCTACGGCTTCTTTGGCGGCGTGCTCGGCATGACGCTGTTCGCGCTGGCGGCGCCGTGGCTCGGCACGCCGACGTGGCTCTTGCTCGGCGCCACGGCGACCGCGGCCCCCGTCATCCAGGGTGTCGCGCGCCTGCGCTGCGTCGCCAACGGCTGCTGTCACGGCGCGCCCTGCGCTGCCGCGCTCGGCATCGTCTATCGCCACCCGATGACGCGGCCGGTACGGCTGGCGGGTCTGCGCGGTGTGC
Source organism: Deltaproteobacteria bacterium (assembly GCA_016177705.1). Classification (GTDB taxonomy): domain Bacteria; phylum Myxococcota; class UBA727; order UBA727; family VGSZ01; genus JACOUT01. The sequence goes on along the minus strand of JACOUT010000014.1, from coordinate 267,219 downwards.
CGCTCCACCCCACGCAGCTCTACTCGTCGTTGTCGAACCTCGGTATCGGCGCGGTGCTGGCGCGCCTGTGGGCGGGGCACGCGCCGCTCGCGCTCATCGCCGGCTTGTACCTGGTGCTGATGGGCCTGTGCCGTTTCGTCGAGGAGGCGTGGCGCGGCGAGCCGCAAACCCCCGTCTACCGTGGGCTGCGGCTCTACCAGTGGGTGTCGCTCGCGTGTGTGATTGCCGGCGCGGTCATCACCTGCGTGCCCGGCACGCCGGCGGCGCCGGCACCGAGCGCGAGCATGGCCGGGCTTTGGGCGACGCTGGTGTTCGTCGCCGTCACCTGGCTGGTCGCCTCCGTCGACTTCCCGGACTCCAACGCGCGCTTCGCCCGCCTCGCGTAGCCGGCGCGTTGACGCCGCGCACAACCCGCCTCCGTCAAGCGGCGCATAGTCCGCCCATGACTCACGGCAGGCTGCTCGCTGCGCTCGGTGTCGTCGTGTCGTGTGCGCTCGCCGTCGCCGCGGTGCCGTCACCGACCGCGCCCTCGACGACCGTGCGCGCCCGACGCCCCTGCGCCACGGCGATCGCACTGCGCGATCGGGTGCCCGCCGAGCAAATGCTCGGCACCAAGCTGTTCACCGTGCCGCTGTTGCTGGGCGCCTACGACTCCTGGCACTACCTCGAGGCCACCGACGTCGACGACGGCCGCGCTGGCCTCGCGGCGGCGCTCGCGGAGGCGCGAGCGGCGAATGACGGCGAGGCGTGCACCGTCGACCTGTTTTTCCTGGCGCACGGCGACGACTTCGTCTCGTGGGTCGAGACCATGCCGACCGACCAGGTGCCGCCGCTCAGGCTGGTCTACGACACCGGTGCCGGCGACGCGTCACAGGGCCCACGGTGGCTCGCGCTCGGTGCGCGCAGCTTCGTCGGTCACCCTGCGAGCAACGTCGCGCCGGTGTTCTATGCGTACTTCCTGCCGGCCTGGTTGCGTGGCGCACCGCTCGGTGACGTCGTCACCGACGCCAACGGCAGCACCTTCGCGACCATCATGGCTGCGCGCCCCTACCTCGGCGACGACACCGGCCCGCTGTGGCGCGGCACGCGCGCCCAGCTCTTCGGCGACGCCGCCACCCGCAAGCGCTGAGCGCTCAGGCGATGGCCAACGCCGGGTCGCCCGCGCCGGGCGCCGACAGCTCGGTGCGGTAGGCGGTGGCGACGTCGCGCGCCGCCTGCAGGTCGCCGGTGTAGTTGTGACGCTGCTCGTCGGCGTGCGCGCGCGCCGTGCTCACCGTCGAGAGCGAGACGCCAGCCGGCAGGTTGTAGAGCTTCTTCAGGCCGTCGAAGATCTGCTGATCGCGCCACGAGTCGTCGAACTCGAGCGCGGCCTGCGCGAACACCAACGCCATGCCGGTGCGCTCGGCGCGATCGGCGTACAGGCGCGGGTTCTCGCGGCCGAGCTGGATGGCGAGCTCGTAGAACATCACGGCGCGCAAGGACTCGATGGTCATGTCGGCGAGCGCGGAGGAGAGCTGCACCAAGCGCTCGCCGTTTTGGCCGCGGCGGAAGCGCACGTACTCGTTCGGGTGGTCCTTGGCGTCGAAGAAGATGCCGTTCGGATCGGCGTGCAGCAGGCGCTCGCTGTTGAGCGGCTTGAGCGCCGAGTTGTAGGCGACCGCCGTGTTGGCGAACTGGATCGCCTGGAAGGCGCGGCGGCCGCTGATCTCGTCGGCGCGCTGCGTCGGTGCGGTCAGCTCGAACTCGCTCGCCGTGCTGCCGTCGACGTCAGTGGTGTCGTAGGCCGGCATCAGGTCGAAGATGTTGGGCACGCCGTCGTCGTCGTCGTCGACCATCGATCCCGCGCGCGGGTCGCCCGGGTGCGTCCAGTTGTTCTTCGAGTCGTGGCCGTACCAGTTGGCGCGCTTCTCGAGGTCTTCGCCGATGACCTTCCAGTCCTTCTTGCCGAGCAGGCCGCGCGTCACCGACATCAGCATGTCGTAGCCCTCGCTGGCGTAGGCGTACTTGCCCACGGTCGGGTCGTCGGTGGTGCGGAAGTAGCTCGAGCCGACCGAGGTGACGCTGTTGAGCGAGGCCTCGGGGTAGACGTGCGCCTCGGCGTTCTTGGTGTCGGCGCCCGCGCATAGGTCGCGCAGCACTACCTTGTGGCCGTTCTGCGTGGGCGCGTTCCTCAGGCTCTGCAGCGTGTTCTGGCCGAAGTTCGAGTGGCCGCCGTAGTGCACGATGTCGATGCCGGCGTCGCCCATGCCGCGGTACATGTCGCGCGACATCTCGCGCACGCGCACCTCGATGGTCATCTCACGACCCCAGGTGTTGAGCGGGTGGCCGGCCGGCACCTTGGCCTCGAGCACGCACGGGCCGTTCGTGGTGTCGCCCGACTTGACGGTGAAGCGCGGCGAATTCACCGAGCGGCCGTCGATGCCGTCTTGCTGGAGCTGCTTGACGAAGCCGAACACGAAGTTCTCACCGGCGCCGGCTACGTGGTCGACGACAATGCGGTCCTTGCCGGCCGCCTGCCACGCGGCGTAGTCGGCGGGCGCCTTGACGGCGAGCGCGTCCTTGCGCGTCGTCAGCTCGGCCTTCTGCGCGGTGGTCAGGCGCGCGTTGAGGGTGTCGCTGCCGGTGAGGTAGCCGACGAGGCCGCGCTTGACGAGCACGCTGCTGTCGGCGTGGTCGAGCACCTTGAGCAGCGTGGCCATCGCTTGATCGCGCAGCGCGAGCAGCGGCGCGTTCTGCGCCGGCACCTGCGGCACGAACTCGATCGACTTGATCAGCTCGGCGATGAGCGCGCCGCTCGAGCCGAGCAGCTGCTCCTTTTGTTTGGCCGACAGGCTCGACAGGTCGCCCGTGATCGCGGCGTCGAGCTGCTGCAGCACCGCGCGCTTGCCGGCGACGTCGAGGCGGGCGGCGGCGAACAGGTTGTCGTCGGTGCCGAAGCTCGCCTGCAGCCACTTGCCGGCCTTGTGCAGCGTGCGCGTGGTCTCGAGCGCGTTTGCCGGCGCGGTGCCGGCGGCGTCGACGCAGAAGCCGTTGCCGCCGAGGAACACCTCATTGCCGCGCTTGGCGGGCAGCGTGGTGACCGTGCTGGTGCCGCCGGTCTGCAACAGGCCCGGGATCTCGGCGAGCAGGCCGGGCAGCACGTGGCGCGCCGCGTAGCTGGTCATCTCGTTGGCGGCGAGCCCGCGGAACAGCGCGGCCTCCTCGGCGGTGATCGGCTTGCCCGCCGGGTCACCCGCGCTCGGCGCCTTGGCAGCGGCGAAGGCCTCGCGCAGCTCGCCGCTCGAGATCTTGGCGCCGGAGCGGCTGGTCGGCAGGCGGGCAGCGGTCAGGAGGTCGGTGGCGGTAGGCATACGTGCTCCGGTGTAGGTGAATGCAGGTAGGTTCTCGGCCGAATCGATGCCGCGTTGCGGCAAGGGTGTCCGAACGCACAACCAGCGGATCCTGAGGGTGTCCCGACCAGGTCCTCCAGGGTCACCGGTGGCATCATGATGCTCTAGCTGCTACACATTGATGCATGCGTACCACCGTCTCCCTCGACGACCTGGTGCTGAAGCGCGCCAAGCAGGCGGCGGCGGCCCGAGGTGTCTCCCTCGCGCGTCTGGTCGAGGACGCCGTGCGCGCCGAGCTCGAGCGCAAGCCGGCCAAGGGCGCCGTGCTCGAGCTGCCGGTCTCCACTGCGCAGGGTGGCCTGCGCCCCGGCGTCGACTTGCGACGCAACGAGAGCCTGTGGGAAGCGCTCGAGGCTGAGGACGCCGGTTGATCCTCTGCGACGTCAACGTGCTGGTGGCGGCCTTCCGCCGCGACAACGCCGTGCACCTGCCGGCGCGCACCTGGCTCTCGGCGGCACTGGTAGGCCGCGAGCCCGTCGGCCTACCGGACTCGGTGCTGGTCGCCGTCGTTCGTCTGGTGACGAGCGCCCGCATCTTCACCGCGCCGTCGACGCAAGAGGAGGCGCTGGCGTACGTGTGCACGGCGCGCGAGGCGCCACGTGCGCTGCGCGTCGTCGAGGGTGAGCGCTACTTCGCCGTCTTTCGCGAGCTGTGTGTCGCCACTGGCGCCACCGGACGCATGGTCCCCGACGCGGCGCTGGCGGCGCTCGCGATCGAGCAGGGCGCGATCTTGGCGACGCTCGACGGAGGTTTCGGGCGCTTCCCGCGGCTCACGTGGATGGACCCGCTCGACGGCGTCGTGCGGCGAAACCCGGCCCGCTGAGCGCCACCGCGCTGCCGCGAGGAGGCGCTACTCCATCGCGGCGCCCAGGAGCCGGCCGACCGCGCCGCCGGCGGCGCCGCCCGCCGCGGGAAGCACGACGACGCTCGCGAGCCCGACGCCGACACCGGCCACGCCGCCGACGAGCGCACCGACCACCATGCCGTTGTTGACGAAGCCACCGCTGGACCCGTTGGCCACGAGGTCAACGGCGCCGCCCACCATGAAACCCCCGATCACCCCGACGTAGATGGACACAAGAGCCACCGGTCCGGCGAGCGCACCGCCGATGGCGGCGCCGGGCGCGGCGAGCAGCGCGCCGAACAGCTCACCGACCAGCAGCGCACCGACCCCCGCGCCAAGACCGGCGGCCGCCGCGGGGATAACGAGCAACGCGCCGACGCTCACGACCGGCACGCTGAAGGCGACGAGCGCGACCACCGCCGCAACGCCAAAGCCGCCCACGGCACCGACCGCCCCACCGATGGCTGGGCCGGCGATGGCGAACGCGAGCGATGCCGCGTCGGCTTCCGCGTCCTCGTCGGCGGTAGCCGGTGCCGTGACGGTCGACGAGCTGCCGGCCCCCGGCGTGACCAGCGTGTGGGCGAGGGTGGCAGCGAGGAGGAGCGCGCTGGTGGTCATGGCGACCTGAAGTGCAGCCCGCGCGCCAGCCGCGGCCGCTCGTTTCCGATGATCACGATCACGGCGCCGCACCAACGCCACACCGGTCGAGGCTGCGCGCCGCTGTCGAGCGTGTGTCCGCGGGTGGACGACGGCGTCGAGCGTCGCCGGCGACCGACACCGACGCGGTCCGGAGACTGGTGCGGTGCGCTACGAGCGGCGACGATCGACCGCCGCCGGCACCGCCACCGACGTGCCGCCGCCGCCGCCGGATGACGCTGCGCGCAGCCGCTCCTCGGCCCGCCGCCCAGCCGCCGCCTCCTTGTCGTTCATGCGATCGCCGGCCACATAGCGGCCGTTGACGACGATCATCATGCGCACCGTCAGCACGGCCGCGATGAACACCTCGACGTGCAGCGGCAGCCCCGAGTCCCCGGTCACCACCGCGGAGAGCAGCGGCTCGTCCTCCTGCACGTTGAAGCCGTGGTTCGCTTTGGCGATCACCGCGCCGTCGATCTCGAGCCGCTCGCCCGAGAACCAAGTGTTGATGGCGACGATGCGGCGCCCGTCAACGACTGCTTCCAGGCGCTTCTCGGGCATGTGGTCCTCCGGTTCCGATCGCAGGCTGCTCACACGGGGATGATGGCACGCGGCCGGGACTCGACGGCGTTGCGGAACGCCTCGATGCGCACGCCGACGTCGAAGATGGTCTCGGTGCCCTCGAGCAACGGCAAGTAGAGCGAGCGCCGCGCCACCGCCGCCAGCTCGAAGCTCCAGTACAGGCACATCAGCGGGTTGATGAACAGCGTGCTCGAGCGCGTGCGTTCGGTGCGGTGGTAGTCCCCGAAGCGTCCCTCGAGCGCCGACACGATGCTGCCGTTCACGATGCTTTGCCGATCGGGCATGCGATCGTGCACCCAGAGCACGGCGTCCCTGAAGGCCGCGCCCTCGGGCATCGAGCCGAGCAGCGAGAAAGCGCCGAGGTAGGCGCCCTCGGCGTCGAGGGCGGCCACGTCCTCGAGGAAGTGCGCGTGACAGATGCCGTGGAACGCGTCGATGCCAAAGCCGAGGCAGCTCACGATCCGAATCGGCACCGACGAGAGGCCGGCGACCGCTGCCAGGCTGACCATGTCCTCGGCGGGGGTGCCGAGGCCAGCCTCGTCGCCGCGCATCAAGATGTCGGTGCCGCCGTCGATGAGCACGATGGCGTCGAGGTCGAGGCGCGCGACCAGCAGCGCATACGCGTCGCGCAGCGGCGCGACGCCGCGCTTCTCGAAGCAGAAGACGCTGGTCGAGACGCCTCGTGTCTCGAGCCAGGCGCACAGGTACTTCTCGGGGAAGTACTGCGGCTCGCCGTCGGTGCGCGCGTCGACGCGCGCGAGCCCGGGCGCGAGCCAGTCACAGGCTGTGCCGCCGAGGTAGCTGAACGTGAGGTTGGCGAGGTAGGCGTCCTTGCCCTGCGCGCGCAGCGCGAAGTAGAGCGGCAGGCCGGCGAAGACGTCGAAGCCGCCGCCCGCGCCGGCGATCAGCACGCGGCGCGCCGGCGCGAGGCGATCGAACAGCGGCGGGCGAACGATCGAAGTCGTCATCGCAACCTCCGCACGTGCAACGCGCCGGCAATGCCGAGCGTATCGGCGGCCACCGGTCTGCCTGCTACCCTGCCACGACCTGCAACAGCCGATCGATCAGGTCCGTGGTGCCCGCGAGCGCCGCGAGGGCGAGCGCCGCCACCAGCATCGAGGCCAGCGCCGCCGTGCGCCAGGGCGGGGCGCGCCGCCTCATCGGCAGGGCCGCGATGAACAGCGACGTGTCCTGCACCACCGTCAGGCCCTCGGCCTCCGACAGCTTGCCGGCGGCGACCAGCCAGCCGACCAGGCGCCCGACGTGGTCGTCGGGCGCGCCGTGGTCGACGAGGAAGGTCTCGATGAGCGCGCGCAGCTCGGAGGCGCTCTGCGGCCGGCGTTTGGCCTCGCCCTTGAGACAGCGCTCAGTCAGCAGCACCAGGCGCCAGGGGATGCCGGGCGCCACCTTGCCCAAGCGCGGGAACTTGTTGGAGGCGACGAGCGCGAACACGCGCTCGGGTGTGGCGTGCGCCATCAAGCGTCGACCGGAGAGCAGCTCGTAGAGCACGGCGCCGACGCTGTAGAGGTCGCTGCGCTCGTCGGCGGGGCGGCCCTTGACGATCTCGGGCGCCATGTAGCTCGGCGTGCCGACCACGCTGCCGGTCTGGGTCAAGGTGTCGAGCGCGTCGTCACGGGCGATGCCGAAGTCCATCAGCTTCACCACGCCGCACTTCGTGATCATGATGTTCTGCGGTTTGACGTCGCGGTGCACGATGCCGGCGCGGTGCGCGGCCTCGAGCGCGCCGGTGACGCCGAGCGCGATGATGCACGCGACGTCGATCGGCAGGGCTCCACCCTTGGTCAGATCGGCGAGCGAGAAGCCGTCGACCAGCTCGAGCGCCAGCCACAGCTCTTTGCGGTGCTCGAACAGGTCGTGCACCACCACGACGTTCTCGTGCTGCAGCTTGGCGAGCGCGCGGCCCTCGCGCAGAAAGCGCTCGCGCCAGGCGTCGTGCTGGTCGGCCGGCACCTCGCCGCCGATCACCAGGCGCTTGAGCGCCACGTCGCGCTGCAGCAGTTGATGCCTGCCGCGGAAGACCTCGCCCATACCGCCCTTGCCGAGCGGTTCGCCGAGGTCGAAGGCTCCCGCGGTCTTCGGCGCCATGGCGGGCATCCTACCCAAGAACACCCGGCGCGCGACCGGGCCGCCGAGCGCGTCCGGATGCGGCGCTTGCGCGGGGCCCACCGCCCGGACGAACGTGCGCGTGCGCGCGTCACCGCCCACGCGTGCGCGCAGATCGGGCGCGCACCCCGGCCGTTTGGAGTCGCCATGAAGACCATCCGCCCCTCTCGCCGTCTCTCCTCTCGCCGCCGTGCGCGCCTGGCCGCGCTTGCGCTCGCTGCCGGCATCGGCGTCGGCAGCGCTGCTCACGCCGACAAGCCGAGCGGCTGGGGCGTGGTCGGGCCGCCGGGCCAGGCGGCCGGTCAGGGCAACGCGCTCGGCGCGCAGCAGCGCATGGACGAGGCCACCCTCGCCGCCTTCCGGCAGGCCATCAGCGCCGTCGAGAACATGCCCAACGACGGCGAGCTGCAGGCGCGCGCCGGCCGCCTCGGCTTGAACGTGCTCAACGTGCTGTGGGAGGACACTGGGCGCAACGCCGGCTCATCGGTCGGCCCCAACATCTCCGACGTCACGCTGCAGGTGCGCGAGCCCGTCGGTGGCGGCACACGCACGCACCTGCTGCCGGTCATCCGCTTCCCCAACTTCTCCGACAAGACCGCCGACGTGCCGGCCGACAAGCTGTGGATCAAGGTCGGCAACCAGACGCGCGGCGCGCAGGTGGTGACGGTGCCGCTCACCGAGGTGCTCGAGCACCTGCGCGAGTACCTGACCGACCCCGACAGCGCGCTCGGCGACGCCAACCTGCTCGCCAAGCGCGACACGCACTTCCTGGTGAGCGCGCAGCACGTGTTCGTGCCCATCCCCAAGCTCGGCAAGGCCGAGTTCAACCCGGTGATCTTCAACTACCAGTCGCAGCCGCAAAACCCCGCGGTGCTGACGCTGTTATGCACACGCCAGGGCACGTCGGTGGCCGTGATCGAGAACAACGGCGGCGACCAGAGCTTCCAGGGCTGGGGCCAGCAGCTCTTCCACAACAACCAGGGGCAGAAGACGACCTTCACGGCGGAGCGCAAGAGCGACGTCAAGGCGCGCATCGAAGCGGGCCAGGCGACCGCGCAGGACGCGGGCGCGCTCGAGGAGGGCGCCGACATGCTCCTGATCGTGCAGGTGCCGCTCAAGTTCAAGGAGCCCGCGTACCACGGCTACGGCGGCGGCTCGGGTGGCGACGGCCTCGAGATGGCCATGCCCGCCAGCGCGGCGCCCGCCGACGAGGCGCCGGCCAAGAGCGAGCGTAGGAGCGCGCGCTCCGACGTCGAGACCGCGGTCATCGGCCACGGCGAGGATCTCGGCCCGGTGGTCGAGGGCAACAAGCTCAAGCTCGAGCGCGACGATCGCTTCCCGGTGCGCGTCACGGTGCAGTTCTACAAGGCGACCAGCAACGGCGTGATCTCGGACGCCGACCTCGCCGACGCCAAGCAGCAGATCGACAAGGTGTACGCGCGCGGCGACTACGTCGGCTCGCTGGTGGTGCCCGAGGGCGCGCGCCACCGGCCCACCGACTGGCACCTCGGCAGGACGCCAAATGCCAAGGTGACTCGCGATGTCGAGCCGCCGACTGGGCTGCCTCCACCGGACGGCGAGCAGGGCTTCTGGCAGCGTCTGAAGTCGTGGATGTTCGACAGTCCGAAGATGTAGGACCGTCCTAGCCATCCTCCCTACGTCGACGTCCGTCGACCGGCCGAACGCGCGCGCGCGGCGTGCGCCGTTACCGTGCATGCGACTCCAACGTGTGGGGTGGTCGCATGACGTCGTCGCTCGTGATCGCATCCCTGATCGAATCGCTCGCCGCAGCGCTCTCGCCGGCGGACGCCGCCGTGCTCGCGCAGCAGGTCGGCCGCCCATTGCCGGCAGTGATCCCGCTCCAGCAGCCCGTCTACGGCAGCATCGCGTACGGCGCGGGCGACGCGCCCTTCCCCATCTTCATGAACCGCCACGGCGGGCGCTACACCTGCGGCGACAACGATTCGCGCACCAACAGCTCGACCATCGCGTGCAGCGGCGGCGGCGACGTGGGTCCGTGGCCGGGCTCCGACGCCGAGTGGCAGAGCTTCATGGCCTGCTCCACCGACTTGTTCTCGCGCTTCAACGTCGAGATCACCGACGTCGAGCCCGGCAGCGGCGACTACGTCGAGGCGGTCATCGGCGGCAACCCCGGCGACGTCGGCATGCCGAGCGGTGTGGGCGGCGTGGCGCCCTATCAGTGCGGCGTCATCCCGCGCGGCATCGTCTACGCCTTCGCCGACGTCTATTACGGCGGCGGCAACTGGTGGCGCGACGTGTGCGAGACCGCGGCGCAGGAGGTGGTGCACGCCTTCGGCCTCGACCACGAGTACCTGTGCGAAGACCCGATGACCTACCTGTACGGCTGTGGCGAGAAGACCTTCCAGGACACGGACGCGCAGTGCGGCGAGTACTCGCCGCGCCAGTGCGACTGCACGGGCGCCACGCAGAACAGCGTGCAAGAGATGCTCGACCTGTTCGGCCCCAGCGGACCGCCCGTCGACGATCCCGACCCGCCGACCGTGAGCCTGGTCGCTCCGGTGGCGGGCGCGGTGTTGGCAGCCAACACCGAGATCCAGATCGTGGCCAACGCGAGCGACGGCGTCGGCCTGCGCAGCGTCGTTCTCGAGTGGGACTACAACGACGGCGAGATGGCCTGCCCCGGCAGCGGCGAGCACTACTCGTGCACGCAGAGTGGCAGCACCGCCACCTGGACCATCAACGTCGGCGAGGGCGCGCGCACCTTCCGCGTGCGCGCCACTGACCTCGGCCAGCACACGGTGACCACCTCCGATCGCACCATCACGCTGGTGGTGGGCGGCAGCAGCGACGTGCAAGCGCCGGTGGTGACCATCGACAGCCCTGCTCCCGGCGCCGTCTTGGGCGCGAACCAGACCATCGACATCGTCGCCGACGTCACGGACGACGTCGCCGTTGCCGAGGTCGGGCTCTACTGGGAGAAGAGCGACGAGACCTACCCGTGCCCCTTCGAGGCCGAGTACGTCACCTGCGCCGTTGCCGGCTCACGCTACACGTGGTCGCTCGCGGTCAGCACGGGCGCGCGCGCCTTCCACGTGAGCGCGACCGACACCGCAGGCAACAGCGCCAGCTCGCCGATGCAGTCGATCGAGCTGGTCGAGGGCGGGGGCGACGGTGACGGCGGTGACGATGGTGACGACGGTGACGACGGCGGCGACGGTGAGCACGACGACGGCGCCCACGACGGGTCCGAGCCGCCCGGCATCGCGGAGCCCTCGGACGACCTGCACGTGCGCGGCGGCTGCGCGTGCGCCTCGCCACCGACGGGCGCGCCGTGGGCCGCGCTGCCGCTCGTGCTGCTCGTCACGGCGCGCGCATGGCGGCGTCGCGCCTCGCGGAAGGGGTGAAACCCATCACACACGAGCGCACACCAGCCGACATCTGCGGCCGATACGAGACCCCGGGAGGCACACCATGCCCGGGCTCACCACCGTCCAGCTCACCGCCATCGAGCGACTTTCGCGACTCTTGCAGGCCGGACCGCTCGACGGCTCGAAGCTGACCGAGGCGGTGCGCTTGGCCGCCGACGGCGGCGAGCTCGGTGCGTCGCTCCTGCGCACGGCCTTGCAGCGCGACGCCTTCGAGGCGAGCCGCCAAGGCGTGCAGGGCGTGCAGGGCCCGAACACGCCGCCCGCGCAGACCGATCCGGTGCAGGGTGGCGGCAACCAAGGCTGCCAGGACGTCACGCCGCCGCAGACGCCATACACGCAAGTCTTCCTCGGCGCCTTCGCCGATCCGCAGGTGCCGGCGCGCGGCCGCGACCCGCTGGTGCTGCGCTTCGCCCACCTCGAGAGCGACGCCAGCGTCTACCTGATCAACCGCCGCGCTCAGCTCGACGCCGATAAGCAGTGCAAGGCGGGCTGGGTCAAGGTGCCGTGGGACGGCAAGCTCGACGCCGAGGGCCGCGCCAACGTGGTGGTCTCCGACGCCGAGGCCGCGCGCCTCGGCATCGGCGGCGGCGACGTGCTCGAGATCTTCCAGGTCGATCAAGCCGGCAACGTCTCGGGCTCGGATTGGGTGGCGATCAACGAGCGCGCTCCCGGGGCGCGCATCGGCAGCCCGCTCGGTGCCGGCCCGACCTCGTGGGTGGGCGTGCAGAGCAGCGAGGCACGCGCGCAGTTCATCACCAACGCGGACGCCACGCCGCCCGCCGCCGACGGCGCGGCGCTGTGCCAGCGCTTGAGCAAGCAGAACGACCGCTGGGAGCTCACGCTGACGCCCAAGAAGGGCAAGCTGGCGCTCGAGCCCTTCAGCAAGGTGGTGGTGGACAAGCCGCCCTTCGACGCCGGTCACTACACGCAGGACGTCAAGCGCGACGGCTCCTTCGAGATCAAGACCTGGGACGCCGGCCCGCAGGACGCGGTGGTGCTGCGCGTGTTCGATCACTCCACCCCGTGGAGCATGGGCCAGGGCGCCAAGCCGACCGAGCGCCGCGTGGTGCTGGCCGCCGGCGGTGGCGAGGCAGTCGTGGTCGACAACCCGGCGGCGGGCACGCAGAAGAAGCTCGAGGCCTCGCTGTCGCGCATGACGCTGTCGCAAGGTGAGCTGAAGGGCGCGCCCGGCGCGGCCACCCCCGGCAGCATCGTGCTCGTCATCAACCAGTCGACCGGCAAGAAGACCACCACCGCGGTCGGGCCCGACGGCAGCTTCTGTCGCCCGCTGTCGGCCAACGTCGGCGACAAGCTCTCGATCCAGTTGTTGCACGCGTTCGACGAGCCGTCGCTGCGTGTCGATCTCGGCGTGCACACGGTGGGCTGCAACGCAAGCGCGCTTGGCGCCTGCACCGCGCCGGTCGGCAGCAACGCGGCGCCCGATCGCCTGCAGGTGGCGGTGGAGCGCATCGAGCTCGGCTTCTCCACCTACGACTGGAACACCGGCAACTACGCGACGTTGACGGCCAAGACCGACTGGAGCGGGCGCGTGAACTCGGTGTTCCAGCTCGACCCCGCGAGCCGCGAGGTGGTGGTGACCGTGTCGATCGCCGACGGCGGCGGCCTGCGCGACAGCCGGCTCGGCGACGTCAAGCACACGCAGGGCACGTTCGGGGCGGTCGGCCGCTCCAACTGGACCAACAACAACCCCACGCCCACCGAGTTTCGGCAAGAGATCGCGCGGCGCGGCAAGGGCGGCTCCTGGCCGGTGCGCTTCCAGACCGCCGACGGGCACGTGTTCGCGCGCGCCAACCTGACGATCGACAGCGTGATCCGCACGCACAGCACCGGTTCGTCGCAGAAGGACCACCCCGTGTGGACGGCGACGCTCGCGCCGGGCTCGTTGACCAGCGTGCCCTAACAGCTCGCTAGGAGGTCGCGACGCCGACCAGCGCGCCCACCGCCGCGGTGAGCGCCATGGCGAGCGCGCCCATGACGCCGACGCGCATGGCCGCCTTGAGCACCGGTGCGCCGCCGGTGCGCGCGCCGAGCACGCCGAGCGTCACCAAGGCGACGAGCGCGCTCGCGGCCAGCGCGGGCAAGAGCACCGCGCTCGGAGCCACGGCGCTGACCAGCAGCGGCAGCGCGCCCCCCGAGCTGAAGGCGACCGCCGAGGTCAGCGCAGCCAGCAGCGGTTGCGGCGCGGTGGCGTCAATGATGCCAAGCTCGTCGCGGGCATGAGCGCCGAGCGCGTCGTGCGCGGTCAGCTCGCTGGCGACCTGGGCCGCCAACGCCAGCGACAGACCGCGCTTGACGTAGATCGAGGTCAGCTCGGCCAGCTCGTGATCGGGCTGCATGTCCAGCTCATGCCGTTCGCGGACGAGGTCGGCCTGCTGCGAGTCGGCCTGCGAGCCAACAGAGACGTACTCGCTCACCGCCATCGACATCGCGCCCGCCACCAGGCCAGCGGAGCCCGCCGTGAGGATCGCGGCGTGGCCGGCGTCGGCGGCTGCGACGCCGACCAGCAGGCTTGCCGTGGAGACGATGCCGTCGTTGGCGCCGTGCACCGCCGCGCGCAGCCAGCCGATGCGATCGGTGCGGTGGGTTTCGCGGTGCGCCATGCGCTCACTCTCGCGGGCTTCCTCGATCGTACAAGGTCGGCGCCGCGCGCCAGATGCCGGCGAGCGCGCCGAGCACGCTCGGATCGTCGCCGCTGTCCCTGCGCTCCAGCAGGCGCAGCGCCACCACCATCTGCCGCTTCTGCACAAGTCGGCTCTCGCCGGGCTCGACCTGCGCGAACACGTTCCTGCCCGTGCTCGGGTTCAGCTCGTCGAGCGGCGGCGGCGCCTTGGTCTCGTCCTCGGCCTCGTCTGCCCAGGTGGACTCGGCGAACGTCGCGATCTGCGCGGTGCCCTTGTCGGTCTTCTCGCGCGCCACGCCCACGACGGTGGCGCGCGCCAACACCAATTTGCCCACGAGCTGTTCGGCGCGGTTCACGGCCGTGTTGACGTCGTAGATCAGGATGCCGGCCTTGCGGCACGCGTGCGTGTCGGCCTCGACGAAGCCGCCGCGCCGCGCGATCACCTCGGCCACGGTGAGCTGCAGCGCCTCGTCTTCGACCACGTCGGCCTTCCAGGGTCCGGCGATCAACCAGGCGAGCTCGAGAAAATCGTCGCGCGTGGCGCAGGCCTTGAGCAGCGTCAGCCCGCGCTTCTTGTCGTCCTTGTAGTAGTCGCGCGCCGCCGCCTGACAGTCCTCGGCGCTCTTGGCGCTCGCTGCCACTTCGGCGGCGGTGAGCTTCTTCTTCTCGCCGGTGGCCGTCGGTGCTGCCGGCGCGCTCGACGTGGTTGAGGGCGTCGAGCTGTCCCAGGAGGTGGTCCGCGTACCATAGGGGTCGCCCGCACAGGCGATGCCGAGCAGCGCGGGGAACGCAACGCACGCCGCACAGCGCTGCATGATGGATGGGAATGCGGTCGATGGACGAGGCATGAAGCGACCATACCGCTTCGGGTCTCGCGTGCGCCCGCGCGTAGCGGCGTGCGGTTCACCATCTACTGCGCTCACGGCAGCGCCGCGACCTCTTGGGCGGTGAGCGTGCGGCCAAAGATGCGCACCTCGTCGAGCAGCCCGTCCGTCTGGTAGCCGTTGTACGATGCCAGTGACAGCGGTTGAGACCCTCCGATCGAGCCACCGCTGAAGGTCGCAGTGTCAACGAGGTTGCCGTCGAGGAAGGCCGACGCCCTCAAGCGCTCTCGATCTACGACGAACGCCAGGCAGTGCATGCCCGTCAGCGGTACACCCGAGAAGGTCACCACGGTGAGCTCGTCGTCGGCGTCCATGACTCGGGCGACCCACCCTGCTTCGCCGAGCTCGAAACAGAATCCCGGGTTGCCTGCCGACGCGGCACCGGCGTGCAAGGGGATATCGAAAGGGTCCACCGACGTGTGCTGCTCGAAGCACAAAGAGACCGTGAACGACTGGACGGCGACCAGGTCGGAGGTGAACGACGTCACGTCCACGCGCGTCATGCGCCCTGCCGACGAATCGAGGGCGACGCCCAAGCGGCCCGGCGCGAAGGCGGCTCCCGAGTACGAGCCGTCGTGACCATTGCCACTCTGGTCGAGCACGAGCCCGTTCGTGGAGTCGAGCGCGTCGAAGCCCCACCAGGCGAGGAGGTCAGCGTCGCCCTCGCCCTCTCCCTCGCCTTCGCCCACGTCGCCATCTTCGCCGTCACCCTCACCCTCACCCTCGCCTTCACCCTCACCCTCACCCTCACCCTCGCCTTCACCCTCGCCTTCACCCTCACCCTCGCCCTCACCCTCGCCCTCACCCTCGCCTTCGCCCTCACCCTCGCCCTCACCTTCACCCTCGCCTTCCGCAACGGAGCGGACACAGACCGCGGCCGCGCCGCATCGCTCGCCGTCGGCGCAGTCATCGTCGACAGCACAGGGCACGATCGCCACGAACCGGTGACAGGCGAAACCGCCGATCACGAGCAGCGCCGCCAGGGCCCGCATCATCCAGGAGGACGCGTCGCCGGTTCTCACTCGACGACCAGCGCGCCGGCCGCGCCAGCGATCGCCGTGGCTCCCGCGACGGCACCACAGACGATCAAGAGGTTCTGCGTGGTCTCCTGTTCGCGATAACTCTCGAGGTCGAGGCGCACACCGGTGTCCCTGGCAGAGACCAACATCTCGGTCAGGCCGACATCGACGGTCGCGGCCCCGATGCCGCACGCCACGCTCACCACGGCCGCGCCGCCAGCAGCGATCATCAGCATGGGCGACGTCGCCGGTGCCGGCGGCGCGGGAACGGGGCGGGGCTCCGCTGCAGGCGTCGCCGTCCTCGGCTCGTCCACCGCGCGCTCGGCCGGCGGCAGGACGGTTGGCGCGGGAGCTGGGTGCAGCAGGCTCGCGATCGCCGCGCGTGCGTCGAGCGGTGCCCCTGGCGCGACGGTCACGTGGCCGGCATCGTGCCCGGTGCCGACGTCGACCAGTCGCAACTCGAAGGCGCCACTCGCGCCGGTGCCGGCGACCACCAACTGATCGAGCTCGCCGTCTAGCCCGATCTTGATCCAGCACGGCAGGTCGTCGATGGTGCAGACCAGGCCCATGGTGGCGGCATTCGCGAGCAGTTGGTCGACGAGGCTTTGCGGTTGCGCGCTCACCGCGCCGTCTGCCGCGAGCGCATCGACCAGCTCGGCTCGAACGGTCGTCGGACCGTCGAGGACGACCACGGCGATCTTCGGCTGCGGAGCGAGCGCGAGCGCGAGGCAGACGGACGCCAGCATCACCCGAGCCTACCAGTCCCGCGAGGCCGATTAGAACTCGACGACGACGAGCGAGCCGCCGGCGCGTCCTGCGCCGCCGCCACCACCACCCGCGCCCGGTAGAATCCCGTCGAACCCGCGCTGCGGGGGGGTTGAACCGGTCGGGCTGGCGACCCCCGGGGCGCCACCGCCCCCACCCGCGCCCCCAAGGTCCATGGCGTTGCCGGCGGCGCCGCCGGCGCCCTGGATGCAATCGCCGAACGTGGCAGAAGACTGCGCGCCGCCAGGCCCCGCCGCCTCCCTCCTGCCCGACACGTCGAGCACGCCGTCGATGGTGGCGTCGCCGAAGACCACGAGCACCACGCTACGACTGCCGGTAAAGCGCAGGTTGCCGGTCGCGGTGACTGTGAGGCGACGCATCGAGAGCACGAACAGCTCGGGGGTATTCCCGGGCTGCGTCGTCACGTGCACAGAAACGCTCGCGCCGCCGCAGATGGTGGCCGAGCCCCGTCCCCGAACGCCTGCGTGTTGATGGTCTGATTGCAGTCGACGACGACGTCGGGCGGCGCGCTCACCGTCGCTGCCCAAACCTCGAGATGCGCCGGGCCGGTGAGGGGGAACGGGCGCCAGGCGCCGCCGACGGCGACGAGCACCGGGAAAAGGAAAAGGAGGCGCTGCCAGGGGGTCATCGGCCTCGCTTGGAGCGCGCTGCGCCCCCTCCGCGCCAGTGGCTCGCTGTGCTCGGAATGCACCGCCTCCTGTCCACCCTCAAGCTCGCGTCCACACGGGCGACGGGCGCCTACCGATCGGCTCGGTCTGCCTCACCGGCATGGCGGCGAGCCGAAGCCAGCTATCATGCGTCGGCGATGAGCGCTCCAGCGAGCCCCGATCGACCGTCTTCGCCGGAGAGCGCGCGCTTCGTGCTGCCGGATCGGGTGCCACCGCAGCGCTACCCGCAGCACTTCGGCCCCTACCTGCTGCTCTCGCGCATCGCGCGCGGCGGCATGGGCGACGTCTGCCTGGCCAAGGTCGGCCGCGTCGCCGGCATCGAGCGGCTGTGCGTGGTCAAGTCGATCCGGGCGAACCTGCTCGGCGACGACGAGTACGTGAGGCGATTCGTCGACGAGGCTCGCACCGTCGTGCAGCTCGCGCACCGCAACATCTGCCCCGTGCTCGACGTCGGCGCCGTCGGCGCCCAGTACTACCTGGCGATGGAGCTGATCGCCGGTCGCGATCTGCGCACCATCGCGGAGTGTGCGAAGAACCAGCAGCGCGAGCTGCCGACCGCGTTGGGTCTGCACATCATTGGAGAGGTGCTCGAGGCGCTCGACTACGCACATCGCATGGTCGATGCGCGCTCCGGCAAGCCGCTCGGCATCGTCCATCGGGACGTCTCTCCGCAGAACGTGATGGTGAGCTTCGAGGGGGAGGTGAAGCTCATCGACTTCGGCCTCGCGACCTCGACGCACAAGCTCGAACGCACCGAGCCGGGCGTGGTGCTCGGCAAGCTGCAGTACATGTCTCCCGAGCAGGCCCGCGGCGATCCCATCGACCGCCGCACCGACGTGTTCGCGGCCGGCGTGCTGCTCTACGAGCTGCTGGTCGGCGAGCGGTACTACCAGGGTCTCTCGATGGACGATGTGTGGCTCTGTGTCGGCAAGGGGACGCACGAGGCGCCGGGCTTGGCGAGGCTACCCGTCGAGCTGCGCGACATCGTCCAACGCGCCGTCGCCGCCGATCCCACGGCCCGCTTCTCCTCGTGCGGGGAGCTCAAGGTTGCGCTGCACGAGTACCAGTTGCGGCGACAACGGGTTGGCAGCACGGCCGAGCTGCGCAAGCTCATGGCAGAGCTGTTTCCCGACGAGGAGGCAAAGGATCGACGGACGCGCGCTGAGCTGATCGCGACGCCGCCGCCTGAGGCGCCACGAGAGGTGACTCGCACCGTGCGCTTCGCCACGTCGACGCAGCAGTCGTCCGACGAGTCCACCGCGGCGCACGAGCGGATCCAGGCGACGCCAACGGAGGACGCGGAGACCTCGACGGTCACCAGCAAACAGCAGCCGGCCGCCGCCGCGCGCGCGGCCACCTTGGTACTGCCGCTGCGGCCGCGCAGCTTGCGCGCGGCGCTCGCGATCGGCCTCACGACAGCGGCGATCGCCGTCGCGCTCACGTGGGCATGGTCACGGAGCTCACCGCCGACGTCGATCTCGACGCCGGCACCCCCCGTGGCGCAGTCGGCCTCGGTGAAACCTGCGGAGGACCGCACGTCGCCCCTCGCGCCGATCGTCGAGCCGAGACCGGACGCCCAGCCACCGAGCACGGCACGCGATGATCAAATGCCCGTCGAACCCCTGGAGGGTACCGTCGACGAGGCCACCGGATCGGTCCCGCGCCGCCGCCCGGCGGCCTCTCCCCGGAAGCCAAGCCCAGCCCCTTTGCCCGACCTCCCAGTCACCGGAACAGAGCGCGCGCGGTTCCTTGCCAGGTACTGCCTGCAGATCGCGTGCGCGCCACCCTTGGTGAAGGCGCACGAGCGGTTGGCGGCGATGTCCACGGACGAGACCGCGGAGTTCTTCGCGGCGGTCAAGGAGTGTGCGGTCCGATGCCGTGAGGGCGCTGCGCGGTGAGCGCGCGTGCGCTGCGGCCTTGCACCGCACACGAGCAGGGCGTCGACGACGTGGCGTTCCTGTCGCAGCTCCTCGACGTGGTGGCGGCGGAGCACGGCGGTAACGTCGAGCACGTGTTCGCCACCGGCATCAGCAACGGCGGCGACATGAGCCACCGGCTCGCGTGCGAGCTGGCCGAGCGAATCGACGCCGTGGTGCCGGTGGGTGCGCCCGTCGTCGTCGAACCGTGCGAGCCCTCGCGCCCCGTGCCCGTCAAGATCCTCCACGGCACCGCCGATCCGTGCGCGCTCTACGACGGCGGTGAGGTGTGCGGCGGCTGTTGGACGCAGGCGATCGAGGAGATCACGGGGAGCGAGGCCAAGGACGACAGCGACACCTTCCCCTGCCAGGCCGTGCCGGAGCAGGCGGCCGGCTGGCGCGCGCGCAACGGTTGCGCCGACGTCGAGACTCGCAGCACCGCCGACGGCGCCGCCACCTGCGTGCAGTTCGGCGACGGCTGCGCCGGCGCCGAGGTCGAGCTGTGCACCATCGAGGGCGCCGGTCACACCTGGCCCGGCACCGACTACGGCTGCACTCCTGGCACCAGCTTCTGTGACGCCTACATCGACGCCGTCGGTCCTACCTCCGACGATCTCGACGGCCCGTCCGAGGCCTGGGCCTTCTTCGCCGCGCACCTCGATCGGTAGCGGTCACAGCACGACGCGGCTCACACGCGCCCGGGTGGTCGCGCGGCCTACGCTTCCCACATGGTGCGCGTCACACGTTCCTCCGCCCAGCAGACCAACAACGTCAAAGAGACCGTCCCCGTCGAGCAGACGCTCGAGGCGGGCGGCGTGGAAGAGACGACGCCGATCGGCCCACGCGACGACTTCGGCGTCGGCAGCGCCACCAGCGCGGTCGCGCTCGACAAGGGCAGCCTGACGCTGCCGACGTCGATGGCGAGCGGGCGCGTGACCAAGGACGTGCTCGGCGGCCTCGACCGAAACGGCTCGGGGCGCGGGCTCAACAACGGCAGCGGCCACCTGGCGTCGGCGCGCGGGCGCATCGCCGCCTCGGCGTGGGATCACCCGGAGCAGATCGTCGGCCGCCTGACGCAGACGCCGGCCGGCGGTGGCCGCGGCAACAGCGTCTATCGCTGCGGGCCGTCGAACATGCTCGCGCAGGCGGTGATGAACGGCCCCGACGCAACCGCGCGCTTCTTGCGGCGCACGGCGGAGCAGACGCCGGACTCGCGCCTGTCGGCCGCCGAGAAGACCGAGCTGCGCGGCATCGCCGACGCCGTACAGAACCGCACCGCCACCTTCGAGCAGCTCTCTCGCGCGCAGGGCCTGCTCTACCAGGCGGGTAACTCGCGCACCGATGTCGTCGACGCGTGCAACCAGGCGGTGCGCACCGGCCGCCTCAGCGCCGCCGAGCGTCGCCAGGTCGACGGCTTTCGCACCTCGCTGCAAAACGGCGGCTCGATGACGACGCAAGACGGCGCCACCCTGTCGCGGCTGCTCACCAAGGCGTTCGGCCAGCAGGTGACGGTGCGCGGCTACGACGATCCGCAGCACCCGGGCGACGCGAGCCGCCGCTTCGTCGGCGTCGAGGTGGGCGGTGCCTTGCGCCGCACCGATCGCTCCGGCTTCGGCGACGACGAGCTGCGCCGACTCGGCACGCTCGGCGGCGCCGGCGGCCGCGACGTGCGCATGGACCAGACCTCGCTGCGCCAGTTGCTCGACGGCATGCAGCCCGGCGAGTCGGCCACCATCCGCGTCTCGGGTGACGACTCGGGCTCGCAGGCCGATCACTTCGTCACTATCGGTCGTCGCCCCGACGGCACCGCCTACCTCTACAACCCCGATCCGGGCCGCGGCGACTTCACGCTCTTCACCGGCGGCCGCGGGCGTGAGCAGCCGCAGAGCTTCCTCGATCAGTTACAGCGCTACGAGGATCGCACCGTGGTGGACGGCGACGGCGACACGCCGAACGCCGTCGTCAGCACCTATCCGTAAGCGCGCTCAGCCGGTCTTGGCCGGTGGCTTGAGCAGCTTGACCCGGCTGTCTTCTTCGAGCCGCACCACGCGCGGCGCGCCGGGGCCGACCAGCGCGAGCACGCAGACGCGGTCGCCGTCTTGTAGCGTGGGGCCCATCAGCTCGGTGCCCTCGTCGTCGACCCGCGCCCACACCGTGGGGTGAAACCAGATCTGTCGATCGCCGTAGACGCGCATCTGCACGTCCTCGGCGGCCGCTTGCGCGAAGCGCACGGCGCCGAGGCCCTCCTTGAACTTGGCGGGCGGCGTGGGGCGCACCGGCAGGGGCGGCAGCGTCACCGGTGCCGGCCGCAAGCCGCGCGGGCGCGCGAACACCTGGCGCTGCAGGTCACGGCGGAAGGTGTCGCAGGCGACGCGCTCGAGGTCGTCGCCGGTCAGGTGGGGAAACACTGTCTGGCCGTTCCTCGACACCAGCACCAGCTCGCCGACGCACAGCGCGACCAGCCCGACGCCGTCGGCCTCGCTGACGTAGGCGTAGCCGCCGCGCGCGAGCTCGCCGACGCGCGCGCTCACCACCGATTGCCCATCGTCGAAGGAGAGCTGCAGCGGCTCGCGCAGCATGCGCGTCACCTGCTGGCGCGCCACCTCGAGGAAGGCGGGCAGGCGCGCCGCCAGGTCGCAGCTCTCCGGCGCATCGGCCGGGTGGCGCTCGAAGGCGACACGGTAGGCCTCGCCGTTCTCGCCGACGGTGTGGAAGCGCACCTCGTCGTGTGCCACGCGCGCGTGCACGCCGCGTGGCGCCATGGCGTCGTCGGGCGCGCGCGCGATGCGGCCGATCATGCGCCATAGGCTGCCGGTCTGCTCCTCCTCGTCGACGAAGGACTCCCACAAGAGGGCGGCGTCGCCGGCGAGGGCCAAGCTCATGCCGCAGATACCGCCCTGCAGGTGGTTCCTGCACGTGGCACGGCCGTCGATGCTGGTGCCCGACGGCAACTCGAGCGTGATGGGCAGCTCGCTGCCGACGTCCGGCAGCGGCGGCACCAGCCGCACGCTGCAGCCCCTGCGCGAGACGCCCTGCGTCTGCGCCGCCACCACGCCGCCCGGCAGCGAAAGGTGCGCGCGCAGCGCAACGCGGAAACGGGGGTGTTGGCGGTGCTCGCCGGCGCTCACGCCGGCAGTATGACCCGGGTCACAGCGGGCTCCCAACGCGCCGTCGCACTGAGACAAAGGCGTCTCGAATCGGACGAGCGGTGGGTCAAGGAACCCGCGTCAGTCGTACAGCTCGAAGCGGTAGGTATAGCGCAGCACCGAGTCGACCGCGGCGCCGTCGACCTCGGCGGGGGCAAAGCGCACGCGCTTGACGTACTCCACCGCCAGCTTGTCGAGCGTGGCGTTGCCGCAAGTCTTGACCAGCCGCACGCTGCGCACGTCGCCGTTCTTGGCGATCTCGATCAGGAGCACCGCGGCGCCTTCGATGCCCTGATCGGCAAGGTCGCGCGGGTAGGGCCCCTTGTAGTCCTTGATGACGCGCGCCTCCCTGGTGATGGTGGAGGCGCGCGCGGCCTTGAAGTCAGTGCTGCCGCCCGCGTAGGGCTTGATGTCCTTCGGGTCGACGAACTGCTCCTTGTTCGGGTCGCCGAAGGTGGTGTTGCCCACACGCACGGCAAAGCCGGTGTTGCCCTGCACGGTGCTCGCCATCGAGATGCCGGTGACGATCGGCACCGGCTCTTTGGGCGTCTCGGGCGGCGGCTCTTGGTTCGGCGGCGGCGGCGTCTCAGGCAGCGGCGGTGGCGGCTCCTTCGGCTTGGGCTTGGGTTTCTCGGGCTCGGGCGGCGGCGGCGGCGGCGTCTCGGGCGGCGGCGGCGGCGGCGGGTGGTAGATGGCCATCTCCACGCGCTCTTCGAGCTTCCTTGTCGGGGCGAGCGTGGTGGTGGCGCCGAGCGAGCCGTGCACCACCAGCGCGAACAGCAGGCCGAGTCCGAAGGGCCACACCGCGTCCCGATCGCCGAAGCCGGCGAGCAGGATCTCGTTGTGCAGCGCAGCCTGGGAGGTGGTGCTGTCGGCCATGGGCGATCGGGTGCCGCGAGTATGCCAACGAATCAGGGGTGCTGCCGATCCAGCCCGTTGATCCCGATCGCGTTGCGATCAGGCCCGGCCGCGGGTCTTCCTCACGCGCCGGAGTCGATGTTGAGGGCGAACTTGAGGATGCCCTCCTGCTTGACCACGTCGATGATGTGGATGACCTCGCCGTGGCTGGCGGTGCGGTCGGCCGCGATCACGGCCTGCACGTCTTTCTTGCCCTCGGCCTTGACCTTCTGGATGTGCGCGCGCAGCCCCGCCTCGTCGGCCTTCTCGCCGTTCAGGAACAACTGGCGCGCGTTGGTCGCCTTGTCGACGACGTAGGTGATCATCACGATCGACGGCTCCGTGTGATCGCCGGTGGCGGCCTCGGGCAGGTCGACCTTGAGCGAGTCGGCCACCACGTAGCTCGTGGTCACCATGAAGATCACCAGCAGGCACAGCATCACGTCGACGAGCGGCGTGACGTTGATGTCGGAGATGAGCGCGTCGCCGTCGTCGCTGCCTTTGGTGGTGCCCGCCATGCCTTAGCCTACCTTCTTGCCTTCGGTCGGGCCCATGTGCGCGAGCAGCACGTGCACCAGCGCCTCGGCGCCGGTCTGCAGCGTCTTGATGCGGCGGTTGAAGTAGTTGAAGACCGCGACCGCCGGCAGCGCCACCAACAGGCCGATGGCGGTGGCGGCGAGCGCCTGCGACAGCGTGGCCATGACGGCGCCGGCGCCGACGTTGCCGCCCGACTGGGTGCCGAGCTCGTAGAGCGCCGAGATGATCTCGAGCACGGTGCCGAACAGGCCGACGAAGGGCGCGTTGTTGCCCACGGTGCCGAGGAAGGCGAGGCCGCGCTCGAAGCGCAGCCGCTCCATCTTGGTGGCGCTGGCGGCGAGCTCCTGCACCGCGTGCTTGCCGAGCGGCGCCACCTCGAGGGCGGCGCGCAAGACGCGCGTCTCGAAGCCCTTGCAGGTCTCGAGCAGCTTCTGCGCGGCGACGTAGTCGTTGCCGAGCAGCAATTTGTTCAGCTCGGCCGCGAGCGAGCGCACGTCGTCCTTGTGCGTCGTGAAGAAGATCAGGCGCTCGATCATCACCGCCACGGAGATCACGCTCAGCAGGACGGTGAACCACATGACCGCTTCACCAGCGCCGGTGCGGGAAAGGCGAACGATCAGCTCGGTAATCATGGCGGGAGCGCCTCCAGAAACGTGGAGCTGCTGGCCTAGGTGCTCCCTCGTCGCTGGTCAAGGCGTGGTCGGCGACGATCGTGATCCGCGTCCGGGATGTGGGATGCTGCCGACCCCGCAACGGGAGATCGCCATGCCGTCGCCTCCGGTCCTGCCGTCCCGTATCGACCGTGTCCAGGTGTACCGACGCGGTGCCACCGTCGTCCGCACCGCGGAGCTGACACTCGAGGGCGCGCTGCCTGACGAGATCGAGCTGGCCGACCTGCCGCTCACGCTGGTCGACCCGACCGCGCGCGTGCGCGTGCTCGCCGTCGAGCCCGCCGGCGCCGAGGTGGTGGCCGCGGGTGTCAGGGTTGGCCTGTGGGTGCGACCCGGTGATCCGCCCCCCAAGGCACCCGAGCAGCGCGAGCTGGAGGAGGTGCGCTTGCGGCTGCGCGGCGCGCGCGAGCAGCTCGCGGTGCTCGAGGCCGAGGTGGCGATCCTGCAGGGCGTGCCGGTGCCGGAGCGGCCGAGCGGCGAGGAAGGAAAGGCGCCGCCCGCCTCGCCGATGGCGGCCCGCTTGCAGCTCGAGCAGTTCGTCGACGAGGCGACCCGTCGGCGCCTGACCGAGCGGCGCGCGCTGCGCGAGCAGGCGCGCGAGCTCGAGGAGGCCGAGGCGCGCATCGTCGAGCGCATCGCCGCGTCCTCGTCGGCGGCCGAGGTCCACCTGCCGGAGCTGAAGAAGAGCGCCGTGGTGCGGCTCAAGGGCGCCGGTGCCGCCGCGCGCAAGGTGACGCTCGAGCTGTCGTACGTGGTGCCGGGCGCGCGCTGGGCGCCGGCCTACCAGTGCAAGCTGTCGCGCGACGGCAGCAAGGCCGAGATCCAGCTTCGCGCCTGGATCGCGCAGCGCAGCGGCGAAGACTGGCGCGGCGTCTCGCTCAAGCTCTCGACGGCTTCGCCGCTGCGTTTCTCGGAGCTGCCCGAGCTGTCCGCGATCAAGATCGGGCGCGCGCAGCCGCCGGCCAAGAAGCCCGGCTTCCGCCCGCCGCCCCAAGGTGGCGACGTGTTGTTCCGCGACTTCGATCGCGAGCTGCGCAAGGCCACCGAGGCGCTGCCGCCGCCGCGCTCCTGGCATGCGCCTGCGTTCGAGGAGGAGCCCGAGCCCCCGCCGCTGCCCGAGCCGAGGCGCGATCAGGTACACGCCAAGGCGAAGAAGTTGGGCGGCCGCGCGCGTGCGCTCCGAGAGGAGCCCGCCGCGGAGGCGAGGGAGGAGCTGTTCGACGACGCCGACGCCGCCGAGCTCGGCGACATGGAGATGGAGCGCTCGATGGCGCCGCCACCCTCGCCGCGCTCGCCTGCGCCGGCCGCCTCCATGGTCATGGACTCGATCGTGCTCGGCCGCTCGGCGCCGGCGGCCAAGGCGGCGCGCGGGCCAACTGGTGGCGCCAGTGTCGACGAGGCGCTCGGCATCTACGCCTACCCGCTGCTGCGCTTGCCCTCGGCCGACCAGCTCGGCGGGCGCGGTCGGCTGGTGCCGATGGATGTACGCGAGCACTACCAGGCGACCGCAGCGCGCGCCGGCCGCCCGCTGCGCTTCGACATCATGAGCGCGGTGGCGAGCGCCGAGGACGAGGCGCGCGGCGTGCTCGACGTCGCCCTGCCGGACGGCGCGGTCGACGCCGACGACATCTCCTCGCACTTCGATTTCGCCTACGAGGCCGACGGCACCGTCGAGATCGTCGGCGACGGCGGCTTCCACTCGGTGGCGCTCGGCGACCGGGCCTGCGAGGCGCGCATGCGCTACGTCGCGGTGCCGCGCGAGGAGGCGAGCGTCTACCGCGTCGCCATGCTGATGAACCCGATCCCGGCGCCGCTCTTGCCCGGCCCGGCCGAGGTCTACGTCGGCGGCGAGTACGTCTTGACCACGCGCCTGCCGACCGTGCCGGCGCGCGGCGAGCTGAAGCTCGGCCTCGGCGCCGAGCAGGCGATCAAGGTGGCGCGCAACACGCGCTTCACCGAGGCGCGCAGCGGCGAGAAGGTGGTGGCCATGGCCGAGCTGGTGCACGACGTCGACATCGACGTGGTCAATCACCTCGAGCGCGACATCGAGATCGAGGTGCGCGAGCGCGTGCCCGTGCCCGCGCCCGGCGCCGAGGTGGTGGTCGAGGAGCTGCAAGTGACGCCGCCCTGGCAGCCCTACGACCAGCAGGAGCGCGGCCAGATCATCGAGGGTGGCCGCCGCTGGGAGGTCAAGGTCGGCAAGGGCGCGGCCGACAAGCTGCGCGCGCGCTACGTGGTCAAGATCTACGCGCAAAACGAGCTGGTCGGCGGCAACCGCCGGGAGGCCTGACATGACGACGACGTCACTGACCGCTGCGCTCATCACCCACCACCCCGCGCTCGATGAGACGCGCGTCAAGGTCGCGCTGCCGGTCATCAAGGTGACGCTGCTCGAGGACCGCGCCCAGGTGCGCCGCGAGGCCGCGGTGGCGCTGCAGGCCGGGCGCAACCGGCTGGCGCTGTGGGGCCTCGCCCCGGTCGCGCAAGACGTCAGCCTGCGCGTCGACGTGCAGGGCGGCGCCAAGGTGGTCGACGCGCGCGTGCGCCGCGCCATGCGCGTCGGCCACGCCGAGAAGCCCGAGGCCGCCGCGGCGCTCGAGCAGCAGTTGCTCGCGCTCGAACGCCAGCACCGTGACGCGGCCGAGCAACGGCAGCGCGCCGCCACGCGCGCCGCCGTGGTCGACGACATGATGCACAAGGCGATGGCCGAGGTGCCGGAGGACGCGGGCTGGGGGCTCGGGCACCCGAAGACCTGGGAAGACACCTTCGAGTCGCTGTCGAGCACCTCGCGCGCGCTGCTCGCCGACGAGCGTGTGCAGCGCGCCACCATGGAGCGCCTCGCCGAGGAGGCAGCGCACGTCGTCACCAAGCGCAGCCTGATCGATCGACCCGACCACCGCCTCGAGTGCGTGGCCGAGATCGACCTCGACGCGGCAGCCGCGGGCACGGTCACGCTCGGCCTCGAGTACGTTGTGCCGAACGCGCTGTGGCGGCCGTTTCACACGGCGCAACTGATGGCGCGCGCGCTGCGCTTCACCTGCCAGGCGGCGGTGTGGCAGAACACGGGTGAGGACTGGACCGACGCGCAGTTGGTGTTCTCAACGGCGCGCAGCTCGCTCGGCCATGAGCCGCCCAAGCTCACGGACGACAAGCTGCAGGCCAAGAAGCGCGAGCAGCGCGTGGTGGTGGAGGCGCGCGAGGTGGCGGTGCAAAACGCCGGGCTTGGGCGCGGGGGCGGCGGCGGGCCGCCGCCGGGCGGCGTGCAGCTCCCCGGCGTCGACGACGGCGGCGACGTGCAGAACCTGCGTGCGCTGCACCCGGTCACGGTGCCGTCCGACGGCCGGCCGAGCTTCGTGCCCATCTTCACCTTCGAGAGCGAGGCGACCAGCTCGTTGGTCTCCATGCCCGAGCTCGACGGCAAGGCGCTGTTCAAGAGCGTGCAGACGCACACGGGCAAGCACCCGGTGTTGGCCGGTCCGGTCGAGCTGTTACGGACCTCGGGGTTCGTCGGCACCACGCGCACGCTCTACGTAGCACCCGGCGAGCGCTTCGCGCTCGGCTTCGGGCCGGACAGCGACGTACGTGTGCAGCGCACCGTCGACACCACCGAGGAGGTCGACGAGGTCGACAAGTGGCGCCGCAAGACCCACGCGGTCTCGATCTTCCTGTCGAACCTCGGCGCCGAGGACAAGACGCTCGAGGTGTCGGAGCGCATCCCGGTGAGCGAGATCGAGCACGTCGAGGTCACCTTGGTGGCGGACAAGACCAGCGGCGCACCCGAGCTGAACGAGCACGGCATCGTCACCTGGAAGATGACGCTGCCCGGCGCGTCGCGCATGCGGCTGTCGCTCACCTACGTGATGGCGTTCGCGCCCGGCGTGCAGGGCATGTAGCGGCGCGCGCGTTACTCCATGAGCGAGAACATGTTGATGGACACCTCGGCGCCGACCACGTGCGTGCCCGTGCGCATGGTCCAGGCGGGCGGCAGCGCCTCGAAGGTGTTGGGGTCTTCGCCCGGCGAGGCGCCGTCGAGCTGGCCGAACAGGTTGTACCGGTAGAACAACCGTAGCTGCACGATGTTGGCGATGCGGCTGGTGTTGGCGAGGTAGAGCGAGCCGAGCAGGCCCTGTTGGCCGGCGTCCGAGGCGCCCGGGTTCCACAGCGCGTACACGCCGGCGCTCGGCTTGATCAGGCCGAACTCGTCCTCGTGCGGGATCTCGAAGAGCTGCAGCCCCGCGTAGCCGTCGAGGAACAGCGTCTTGAAGGTCTTGTCCGAATCGGTGCTGAAGTCGGTCGCCATGCCCATGCCGCCCTCGATCACGCCCCACGACAGGCGCATGTCCATGGTGCCGATGGCGGGCACGTCGGCGCCGAGCGTGCCCGCGCCGCTGACGCCGAAGCCCATGAAGCCGAGCTCGTCCTTGTCGTCGTACTCGTCGAGCACGGTGCTGCCGGCGATGCCCTTGAAGATGTCGCCGAAGAAGTCACCGGTGTCGTCGACCACGTCGCCGATCATCTCGCCCGCCTGCACGTCGCGGCAGCCGTCGGTGTCGTTGTCGCCGTCGTAGTCCTCCGCCTCGTTCGGGCAGGCGTCGATCAGCAGGCGATCGCCGTCGCTGTCGCGCAGCAGGCTCGCCGAGCCGTTGGCCGCCAGCTCCTCGCGCGCCTTCCGCGCGGCGTGCACCTCTTGCCGGTCGAGCTTGCCGTAGGTGTCGAGAAAGACGTCGACCGCCTGGATCTTCTCGGTCGAGGTGCGGCGCGACAGATCGAGGAAGCCGCCCAGGTTCTCGTAGTCGCGGCCCACCTGCTGCTCGAGGTTGGCGGCGGCGACCAGCTTCTGATCGTACTGGTCGCAGCGCACCTTGGCCTCGTCGCGGTAGCGGTTGTCGCCGCTCACCTCGGCGAGCGCGCACCAGGCGGCCTTGCGCTCCTCGATGGAGCTGCCGTCTTCGGACGAGAGCGCACGGTCGCGCGCGCGCTCGGCCTCGAGGTTGAGGCGCGACAGATCGGTCGGCGCCACGCTGTCGACGACGACGCTCCTGCCCGCGCAGAAGGAGCCGTTCCAGGTGGTGCCGGCGGGGCACTGCACGGTGGCGGCCGCGCACGCCCTGCCGTCCCACGTGGTGCCGGGCGGGCACTGCACGGCGCCGGTGGCGCAGTGGGTGCCGTCCCATGACGTGCCGGGCGGGCACTGGATGGCCGCTTGCGTGGCCACGCAGGCCTCGCCGCTCCACTTCATGCCGGCGGGACAGGCCACCGTCTTGCAGCGCCGCTCCTCCCAGCGCGTGCCCTCGGGGCAGCGGCCGACCAGGATCGCCTCCACCTCGGGGCTCGTCTCGACGACGTTCTTGGCGAGGACGAGGCCGGGCGCCTCGCCGCGAACGCTCGGCAGCCGGTCGCTCGCCTTGAGCGCGGCCCGCATGGTGGAGGTGGTGTAGCCGGTGGCCTCGGAGAGCGACACGGCGCCATCACGATCACCGTCGGCCCAGCCGCGCAAGGAGCCGAGCATCAGGTACGAGAAGGCCGGGCGCTTCTGGCCGGGCAGGGGGCCGGCGAAGCTGTCCGACGACGACAGCACCACGCTCTTGGCGCCCGGGCCCGCGCGCCGCACCGGCGGGGTCGCCTGCATGCCGGGAAAGAGCGCGCGCTCACCGTCCGCGGTCTTGCCCGAGAAGCAGGCGTCGAACAGCGCCACGGTCGCGTCCTGCTGCCCGGCGCGCAGCAGCTCGAGCGCCTTGTTTTGTGGCAGGCCGCGCGCCTGCATGGCGTCGATGTCGGGCTGGGTGTCGGCGCCGAGCAGCAGGCCGTCGTCGCCCGTGGGCGAGGGCGCGCCGTGGCCGACGAAGATGAACCAGGCGACGCCGCCGCGCTTGGACGTCGCGGCGGACTCCTTGAGCGCCTTGGTGATGGCGAAGTCGATAGCGGTGTTGTTGGTGAGCAGCCGCACGCGCTCGGGCGGCACGCCGCGCACGCGCACCAGATATTGGTACCAGTCGTTGGCGTTGTCGGCCGCACCTGCGATGTCGTCGAGGAAGGCGTAGTCGGTGATACCCACCACCACGGCAACGTCGTTTTCGCCGCCGCCCGTGCGCGGCAGCTCGCCTGACACCGAGGGCCACGACTGGGCGTGCGCCGGGTACGCCGCCACGGTGGCGGCGGCGGCGGCCAGCGCTACCATGAGCAGACTGGCGCCGTGCGAGCGGCCACGAGCGGGGGGGCGACCACGACCCATGCGGACCTCCGGGGCCACGACGATACGACGGCAGGTGGTCCCCAGTTCAACCCCGGTCCAACGTCGCTGCACACCTGCTATGGCCTGAGACGATCTCGACTGGAGCCACCATGGCCAGCAACGTCCGTCGCCTCGCCCTGACCGCCGCCGCGCTCGTCGCGGCCGGCACCGCCTGCTTCTACGAGTTCCCGCGCGCCGAGGGCCACCTGCCCGGCGAGCTGTCGGGCACGGCGGTGCGCGCCTCGGCCGACGAGCCGGCGGCGTTCGCGCGCATCGACCTGTTCGGCTCGCGGCGCGTGACGCGCGCGCTCGCCGGCGGCGGCTTCGCCGTCAAGGGTCTGCAGGCCGGCCCTGCGTCGCTGCGCCTGTCCGACGACGCCGACGGCGATGGCTGGCCCGAGCGCGGCGGCTTCGCCGGCGCCATCCTGCCCATGCACCCCGACCTGACCGTCGGCTTCGTGCTGCTCGGCGAGGTCGACCTCACCGGCACCATGGAGGTCGAGGGGCGCGTGCTCATCGACGACGGCACCGGCTCCTTCGTGCCGCCGCCGCCCGGCACCAGCGTCATCCTCTACGCCTCGCGCGGCCAGTGCTTCGGCCTGACGGCCGCCGACCCGATCGCGACCGCCGCCGCCGACTGCGACCCGGCCGACACCGACACGCTCGCCGACCGCATCGAGGGCGGCGCCGAAGCGCAGACCGCAGCCGACGCCGAAGGCGATTGGCAGCTCACTGCGCTCATCGAGGGCAGGGTCGACCTGAGCGCCGTGCTCTATGACGTCGATGGCAACAGCATCGGCGCCGCGCGCGCGGCGATCGGCGCCGGTTCGGTCGAGGGCCGTGCCGGCGACACCGTCACCGTGCCAGAGATCCACCTGCCGCCCATCGGCGTGCTCGCCTCGCGGCGCGTGCAGGTGCAGGTGACGCCGGAGCCGGGCTCGACCAGCAGCGCCTTCCTGATGCCGCAGGGACGGGAAGCCTCGTGCGACGACCCGACCACGACGCCCGGCCGCGTGGCGCTCAGCTCGCTCGCGGGCGGCGACGCGCAGGTGGAGGTGCCGATCGGCGCGTGGGACCTGTACGTGTGCGACGACGATCGCGCGGGCGTGACCACCGGCCTGCTCGCGCTGCCGCCGCCGGCCGACGAGACGGTGCCGCCGTTGTGGACGGTGCTGACCTTCGGCTTCGACCCGTGCGAGGGCGACAACGGCATCCGCGACTGCGACCACGACGACGACCAGGCGCTGCCGCCCCTGACCACGGCGTCGACGCCGTTGTGGCAGGCGTGCGCGCCCCAGTGCTGGGACGGCGTCACGCTCGGCGAGGCCATCGGCGACGCCACGTGCGAGGCGACCGTGGACGGCGCCGACGCGGTCTATGACTGCGACGACGACGGCGACGGCCAGCCCGACGTCACCGAGCCGCCGCCATGTTACGGCCTCGGGCAGGGCACCGATCTCGACGGCGACGGCGCCTGCTCGGGTTCGGACGCTTTCCCGCAGTGCCGCGCCAACGACCCGGTGGTCTGCCAGGCCGGCACCAACGACGTCACGCCGCGCGTGGTGGTCGGCGGTGGCGGGCTTGGGCGGTGGGAGCCGGGGCCGCTCGTGCCGAGCGGCTACGACGCGAGCGACGCCGACGTGCTGTTCTTCCCGGCAGACGACGCGTTGTTCGTCGTCAACCTGCGCATGGGCGCTGGCGCCGCCTCGGGCGACGTGCTGGTGACCCACCCGTTCGCCGGCGGGCAGTTCACGGTGGCGGGCGTCACCGTCGACGACGTGCCCGGCGACTACCCGGCGCACTTCGGCTTCGCGCGCTACCAGGGCGACTCGCTGGTGGCCGGCGGCTTCGACGGCGACGGCTTCGTACGGAGCGACGTGCTGTCGTTCTTCCCCATGACGCCCGAGGAGCTGCACGTCACCAGCTACACGCCGGGCCTGACCGGCCGCGCCTATGGATCGTTCGACTTCCTGAGCGCCGGCGACAGCCAGTACCGGTACCTCTTCGCCGGCGGCGTCGATGCGGGCGGCGCAGCCACCGCGTTGCTCGAGTCGGGCGACAACTCCGTCTTCTTCGGGGGCGGCGGCGCGCTCACGTCACAGCAGTTGCCGACCGCGCGCGCACGGCACCGAAGCATCTGCCTGACGGATACCGCGTGGCTGATCGGCGGCGAGGACGGGAGCGGCGCCCCGCTCGCCGGCGTCGACCTTCTGGTGCTGAACGTCGACGGCACGCTCACGCCATCCGCCGGGCCGACGATGGCGCACCCGCGCGTCAACTTCACCGCGAGCTGGCTGCCGGCGACCGAGGAGATGCTGGTCATCGGCGGCAGCGGCGACGCCGACACGCCGGCGACCGCCGAGATCATCAGTCGCGACGGCACCGCGTGGCAGCCGGCCGGGACGCTCGCGCAGGGGCGCGAGGGGCACTCGGCCACCGTGCTGCCCGACGGGCGCGTCGTCATCATCGGCGGCTTTTCGGGTGGGCAGGCCATCGCGAGCACCGAGCTCTGGGATCCCGTGTCCCGCACCTTCACCCCCGCCGCCAACATGATGGCGGGCCGCGGCGCGCACCGCGCCGTCGAGCTCGGCGACGGCCGCGTCTTCGTGGTCGGCGGTCGCGACGCGCCGGGCGGCGCGCCGCTGTCGTCCACCGAAGTGTTCGATCCGTTCCAGCGGCCCGCCTACGGGCCCATCGACCTGGCCGCCGGCCCCGACCTCGACGATTGCACGGCGGCCGCGATCTCGGACGACGGGATGTTCGCCGCGCTGCGCTGCCCCGACGTGGTGCTGCCCGGCGTCACCGACGACGACGATCCGAGCACGCTCGACGTGGTGCTGGTCGACCGCCGCTTCTTGCCGCCGGTGTTCACCTGCGTCACCTGCTCAGACGGCGAGACCTTCCACGTCGACGACGAGCCGACCGCTCCGCTCCTGCTGATGCCGAACGGCCGACAGATCGCCTTCACCACCACCGCCTCGCTCAACCCGGCCGACACCAACGGCGCACGCGACGCCTACCTCTACGACCACGGCTATCGGGCGTTCTCGCTCGCCTCGGCAGAGGAGCCGGCCGCGCTCGGCGTGCTCGACGGCACCGCCATCGCGGCGGTGGCCGACGACTATGGCTGGACCTCGATCGCGTTCATCGGCGCGCGCCTCGACGAGGATCCCCAGGTCTATCTCGCGCAGTACCTCTACCCGGATCGCCTGCCCTACCTGCTGCGCATCACCGACAACGGCGCGGGCGGGCCGGTCACCGGGTTCACCTATGGCCCGTCGTTGTCGCTGTTCCACGACGAGGTCGCCTTGCGCTGGCGCGTCGCCTATCGCTTGACCAGGGGCGCCGCCGCGAGCTGGGATGGCGTGGTCGACGATGACGTCTACTTCAGCTCCGAGATCGCGGTGGCGCCTCCCGAGGACGCGCCCACCGACCTGGTGTTCACGCCCGATGGCACGGGTGTGCTGACGTGGACCGAGTGGCCGCTCGCGGCCGCGGACACCGACACCAATATCGACCTTTATCGCATCGCCTACCCGCCGCAGGGCATGGCGGAGCGCGTGACGCCGCCGGGGACCCATTGCGTGCCGGGCGGCATGCCTGCGTGCCTGCCCGCCGCAGAGGGTGGCGGGCGCGTGCTCTACACCTCGGGCGGCCGCCTGTTCGCCGATGGGCAGTTGCTCGCGGGCGACGCGCCCATCGACATGTTCTCGCTCGCAGCCGCCGGCGAGTTCGCGGCGTTCGTCACCACCTGGGGCGCGTTCTTCGAGCCGCCGCTGCCCGACGCGCGGCGCGCGTGGGTCGCGGAGATCGATCGGGTGCTCGTCGGCGGCGAGGGTGAGGGAGAAGGAGAAGGCGAGGGAGAAGGAGAAGGCGAGGGAGAAGGGTGTACGCCGAGCTACGTCGGCGCCGTGCAAGGGAGCTTCCCCGTGATCGACGGCGCCGCTCCACCCGCGATGGTCACGATGGGCGCGGACGGAATCTGGGTCTACGACTTGGCGGATCCGTTCGCGCCGCAGCAGGTGGACATGGTCACGGAGTACGTGCGGCCGGAGGGCATCGCCTCGCCCGGGGCGGGCGTGCTGTGGATCGCCGATGGGGCCGGGCCGGGAGCGCGCATCGCGAAGTTCCAGCGGAGCGGCTTCGCCTACGCCCCCGTCGGGACAACCCTCTATCCCACCAACGACGCCCGCTACGCCTCGGCGCTCGGCGTCGCGCCCGGTACGGTGAACGCGAGCCTCACCTACCCCATCGTCCTCGACGAAGGGAGCGTACGCGTGTGGGACGCCAACTATGACGCGCTCATTTCGTTGAGCGCGGACACCAGCGTGGTGAGCGCAGTACGAGGAACGACCTTCTACGCGCCGAGCGTGTTCGTGCCGGCGCCGTTTGCGACAGGGCACGAGGCGATCGCACTGCGCAACGCCTTCGGCACCGTGTCGCGCGTAGGCCTGAACGCGACCGACTTGTTCGCGGTGTCGCTCGGCCCCGTCGAGGACGTGCAGCCGCTCGGGCCCGAGGCCGCGGTCTTCGACCCGAACAACCAGCGCGTGCTCATCGCGGGCGGCGATGCCGGCCTTGCCGCCATCACCGCCGCGACGCCGAGCGCGGCGTCCGGCGGTTACAACTTTGCAGCCCTCAACACGCCGGCGATCAGCCCCATCACGGCGATCACCATGGTGCCGAACGTCAACCCGCGGTTCATCGTCGTTGCGGGCACCGACATGCGCATCGCGCTGATCGACGCGACCACCCTCG
Organism: Deltaproteobacteria bacterium; assembly: GCA_016177705.1. GTDB lineage: Bacteria > Myxococcota > UBA727 > UBA727 > VGSZ01 > JACOUT01. Next base: position 232,079 of record JACOUT010000014.1, on the reverse strand, counting down.
CCGTCGTCGGCACCGTCGACACGACCCTCAACGTGCAGCGCTTCGCGTTCCGTGACGGCGCGGGCGCGCTCTACGCCGGTACCGCAGACATCAACGGATCGATCGGCATCATCGACCTGACGAGCTGCCTGTTCCTGCAGTAGTCGCGCTCGTCAGAACGCGAAGCGAACGATGGTGCCTGGCAGCGCGCCCTCGACGGCGTGCAGCCCGGGCAGCTCACGCGTGGCACCCCAGGTGGCGAGCGCCTCGTCGCGCCAGTTGCGCACGGCGTCGCGGTTGTAGCGGTAGGCGCCCGCCACCGCGCCGAACACGCCGCCCGCGTACCAGCCGACTTCCATCAAGGTCAGCACGGTGGCGACACCCCAGTCGCCGGCGAGCCAGGCGCTGACGGCGGCGAAGATGAACAGGCCGTTCCACGAGGCCGAGGTGAGCGCGATGCCCCACTGGCCGAGGTAGACGTGGCCGAGGCCGGGGATGAGCGAGAGCGCGCCCGCCAGCAGCGGGTCCTTGGTCTCGAGCTTGTCGTAGCCGTCGAGCGCCGCCACGACGCCCTTGGCGGCCTCCGCGTGCACGCCCTTGGCGTCGGCGAGCTGCTGGAAGTAGGCGCGCGCCTCGCTGAGCTCGCCGGCGTCGAAGTGGCCCCAGGCGAGCAGCCAGGTCGCCTCGCTCTTGAGCTTGGCCTCGGTGCCTCCGTCCTCGACCAACAAGCGGAAGCGCGGCTTGGCCAGCTCGGGCCGCTGATCGAGCAGGTAGGCGCGACCGGCGCCGAACAGCGCTTGCTGACGCAGCTCGAGGCGGCCGGCGCGCTGCGCGATGCCGTCGAGCTGGCGGCCGGCGGCGTCCCACTGCTCGCCGCGCAACAGCGCCTCGCCGATGGCCATGGCGGCGCGCTCGGCGTCTGGGCCGGAGCCCCTCACCAGGTACAGGAAGCGGCGGTACTCGCTGATGGAGCGGTACCAGTCGCCGTCGAGGAACAGGTGATCGCCAAAGGTCAGGCTGTGAGTCGCCATCGTTGCCTGCTCCGGCGTGAGCGGTGCCGGCGGCGGCGCCTCGACCGCGGCTTCGTCAGCGTCCTCGTCGGTATCCTCGGCGGCCTCCTTGGGGCTGTCAGCCGGCGCCGCCTCGGGCGTGGCCGGGGCCTGCGCAGCGACGACAGTGGCGAGGGCGAGGGTGGCAATCATGGGCGTGGGGTCTCCGGGGGCGGGGCGGTCAACGAGGCCAGGGAAGCTGGCGAAAGCGGCGGCAGCACCAGCGACACCTCGGCGGCCGGCAACAAGAAGCCGGTGAAGCGCTCGGGTTTCCAAAACTCGTAGTCCTCGAGCGGATCGAAGACGCGCACCATGCCGTACCCCTCGACCTCGGGCAGGTGGCGGATCGCGCTCGAGTCGTTGGGCTGAATCAGCCGGTCCATGGTCATCAAGATGCCGAGCGCGCCGTGGCGCGCGACCGCTTGGGAGCCGAAGCGCGAGCAGGTGGGCAGGTGGGCGCAGCGCGGGCCATCGAGCTTGGTGAAGATGTGCTGGTAGCCGAGCGAGAACAGGAAGAGCGGGCTGGCAGAGAGGCCGGCGCCGACGACGTTGGGCGCAAGCAGTGCGGCTTCCGGCACGTCGGGCGAGACGCGCAAGGGCGGCGGCGGCGGGCCCTCGCCAGGCACCTTTGCCGCGTCGCCCACCATCGGGTGCGCCGCGCGCTTCTTGCCCTTGGCGCCCTGGCGGACCACGTCGCGCCGATCGCCGCCGTCGAACGGCGCGAACGCCTTCACGGCGCGGCGGTGCTCGGCCTCGCGCGCCTCGCGCAGCTCCTTGGGCGTCGTGGGCGACGCCGCCGGCGGTGCCGCGAGCGTCGCGCCGGCCAGGCACAAGAGGGCGGCAAGCGCGAGCGCGCGCATCATGGCTTGGCCCCGTGCTGGTGCTGCGCCTCGATGCCACGGCGAGCGCGCGCGTTCGGATCTTGCAGATCGGCCTTGGCCTTGGCCACCGCCTGCTTGACGCGCGGGCGGGCATCGACCTCGAGCCCGGCGAGCGCGGCACGCACGCCGTCCATCGGGAAGCCGCCGAGCGCGTCGATGACACGGATCAGGTCGGACTCGGCGAGCGGCGGCCCGGCGCCGTCGAGCGCCTTGAGCGCGCGCCGCGCGCCCTCTTGACCGTCGAGCGTGGCGGCGGCGGCGAGCGCGCGGCAGGCGCGGCAGGCGGCGTCCTTGACGGGCGCCAGCGCCTCTTCGACCAGGCCACCGGCGCCGCCGCGCGCGAGCGCGCGCCGCGCGGCCCGCACACGTGCGGCAGCCGCAGCGCCGCCGCCGACCACCGGCTCGCCCACCTTGGCGGCCAGCTTGTCGTCGAACGGCGTCAGGCGGTGCGCCTCGCGGAACGCCTCCAGCACGGACTTGGCCGCCGCCTCCGGCGCGGCGCCGTCCGTCTTGCCGACCAGCACGGACGCGGCGCGCGCCACCTGCAGCCGGCCCTCGTCGCCGTCGACCTCGAGCACCACCGCGCCGGCCTTCTCGACACAGGGGAGGTCGCCCTGGCCCGCGCATGCGTCGACCAAGAGCCACAGCGCGTCGACGTCGACCGGCAGGCGAGGCGGCCCCGGCACGAGCGGCTCGAGCAGCGTGCGCGCCTTCGTGTAGTCGCCGGCGACCTGCGCGAGCAGCGCCTCGAGCACCTTGCTCTCCTTGGCGAAGCCGGGGCGCGGCGCGAGCGCCGACGCGAGGCTCTGCACCTCCGCGGCGCCGTCCGGCGTCTGGGTGAGCGAGCGCGCCAGCCAATAGATCACCTCGCCGCGCCGCCCCTCGTCGACCTTGCCCTCGATGTCGCGCAATGCGGCGATCCCTTCCGCCACCTCGCCTTTGAGCACGCGGGCACGCGCCGCGACCGCGGCGAGCCACGGCGCGACCGGCGGTGAGCCCGCCGCCGCGATCGCCTCGTCGAACAGGCCGAGCTCGAGCAGGTGCTCGGCGAGCAGCGCGCGCGCGCGCAGCGATGTGGGGTTGGCCTTGAGCACGGCGCGCAGGTCGGCCACCAGCGCGTCACCTCGATCGCCGATCACACGGCGGCTCAGCGCCAACAACAGCCGCACGTCCGCGGATACGGCCGCGGGCACCGGGTTGTCGTCGACGCTCTTGATCAGGCCGCGCGCCTGGGCCACCGCGCCGGCCGCGGCGCCGACCAGGGCGCGCGCGCCTTGGGCCACGTTGTCCGACTGATCGAGCGTGGCGGCATAGGCGGCCAGGCCGAAGGCGTCGGTCAAGCGCTCTTGGTAGCCTTCGACAACCGGGTCGAGCACCAACGCCGCCGAGGCGAGCGCGAGCGCGGTGGCGCGCTCCGCCTCGGTCTTGGCGCCGCGCGCCGCCGCCAGCCCGAGCACGGCCGCCCGTTGTTCACTCCCGGGTGCTACGTCGTGCAGCGCCGCTAGCGTCGCGGCCACCGTGCCGGTGGCGTCCGGCGGCAGTGCGGCGCTGCGCTCCTCGAGCACGCGCTGGCCGTAGGCGGCGGTGGCGAGGTTGGGGAACGGTGGACGTTTGAGCACGACGGCGACCGGGGCGGCGCCGGCGTCGACGACGTGGGGCGCCGGCTCGAGCTTGCCGGGACAGGCAGACGTGAACAACAACACGGCGAGCAGCGACCAGACGACGAGCTTCACCCGGTCCGCCTTGCACGAACGAGCGCGCAAATGAAGCCCGTTCGCTCCACCATGTTCACAGCGCCTCCTCGATGCGCCGGCACAGGTGCTCGAGCACGTCGAGGCGCGCGAAGCGCTTGTCGCACGCGGCCACCAGGTGCCAGGGCGCGACGTCAGTGCTGGTGCGCTCGACCATGTCGTGCACCGCGTGCACGTACAGTCCCGCCTTGGCGCGGTTGCGGTAGTCCTCCTTGGTGATCTTGAACTTCTTGAAGCTGGTCTGCTCGCGCTCCTTGAAGCGCTTGAGCTGCTCGGCCTGGTCGATGTGCAGCCAGAGCTTGGCCACCACCGTGCCGTGCCGCACCAGTTGCTCCTCGAACTCGTTGATCTCGTTGTAGGCCCGCTGCCACTCCTCCTCGCGCGCGAAGCCCTCGACGCGCTCGACCAGCACGCGGCCGTACCAGCTTCGGTCGTAGATGCTCATGCGCCCGGCGCCCGGCAGGTGGCGCCAGAAGCGCCACAGGTAGTGCTGCGCGCGCTCCTCGTCGGTGGGGGCGGCGATGGGGATGACCCGGTAGTCGCGCGCGTCGAGCGCCGCGGTGACGCGCCGGATGGCGCCGCCCTTGCCCGCCGCGTCCGAGCCTTCGAACACCGCGATGGCCGAGCGGCGCTGCGCCTTCAGCTCCTCGAAGGCGGTGTGCAGCCGGCCCTGCAGCACCTCGAGGCGCTTCTGGTACCGCTTGTCGCCGACCTTCTGCGTGTTGTCGACGGTGTCGAGGATGGTGCGCCCGTCCGTCGGCGGCGGTCGCTGTTCGGCCGACGGCCGCGCCGCCGGGCGGTGGTCGAGGCGCTCGCGCACCGCGGCGACGATGGTGTCGCCGACCGCGACGTTGCGGTAGCGCGCGTCGGCGGCCTCGATGATGGTCCAGGGCGCAAAGCCGGTGGAGGTCTCGCGCAGCGCGCGCTCGCTGACGTCGCGGAAGCGGTCGTAGCGGCGTTGGTTCTTCAGGTCTTCCTTGGTGACGCGCCAGCGCGTGCGCTTGGACGAGCGCAGCTCGTGGTAGGCGTCCCTCTGCGCCTTCTTCGACAGGTGGAACCACAGCTTGACGAAGCAGGCGCCGTCGTCGACCAAGGCGCGCTCCACCGACTTGATGCGGGTCAGCTCGGCGTCGAAGGCGTCCTTGGAGAGGCGGCGCAGCGCACGGCCGACGATGGGCTCGGTGTACCAGTTGCCGAAGTAGACGCCGATGCGGCCCTTGGGCGCGAGCGCGCGCCAGTAGCGCCACCAGGCCGGCCGCGATCGCTCCTCGTCGGAGGGCGCGCCGAACGCGTAGGCGCTCAGGTAGCGCGGGTCCATCCACTCGTGCAGCAGGTTGACGGTCTCACCCTTGCCCGCGCCGTCGACGCCGTTGATGAGGATGAAGATGGGCAGGCGCGCCTCGCGCGCGCGCTCCTGCAGCTCGAGCAGCTCGGTGCGCAGCGCCGGCACCCGCTTGGCGTAGTGCGCCTTGTCGAGGGTGCGGCCGAGCTCGGCGGTTTCGAACATGGCACCTCCGTGGCGCGGTCAGCCTACGCGATCTTCCCACGCCAAGGTGCTAGAAGCGGCGCGCATGACGACGCGGCAGGAACACCAGACGCAGAAGCTGAACCTGCCGCCCGGCTCGCTGGTGCACATCGGCCAGCGCCTGGTGGAGGCGCCGCGCATCACCGCCATCGAGTACGTCGACGACGCGTACTCCTGCCGCGAGCTGTCCGGCAACATCGACGAGGTGCTGCAAACGGTGCGCGCCTTCCCCGACAGGAAGTCGGTGCTGTGGCTCAACATCGACGGCATCCACGAGGCCAAGACCGTCGAGGCCATCGGCAAGGCATTCTCGCTGCATCCGCTGATCCGCGAAGACGTGATGAACACCGAGCTGCGCCCAAAGCTCGACGAGTACGACGACTGCGTCTTCATCGTGATCAAGATGCTCGATTACGACGAGGCTGAGCAGCAGATCATCGTCGAGCAAGTGAGCATGGTGCTGGGTGACGGCTTCCTGCTCACCTTCCAGGAGCGCTTCGGCGACGTCTTCGACGCCGTGCGCAGCCGCATCAAGGACAACGCCGGCAAGATCCGCAAGATGAAAGCGGACTACCTGGCGTACCGCCTGCTCGACGCCATCATCGATCACTACTTCGTGGCGCTCGAGGCGCTGGCCGAGATCGTCGACTCGCTCGAGGAGCGCCTGGCCGACACGCCCGACAAGGTGCGCGCCGACGAGTTGCACACGCTGCGGCGCGAGACGCTGTTCCTGCGCAAGTCGATCACGCCCGCGCGCGAGCTGATCGGCACGCTGGCGCGCATCGAGGACCCCCAGCTCATCACGCCGTCGGTGGAGCCCTACCTGCGCGACATCCACGACCACGTGGTGCAGGTGAGCGAGTCGGTAGAGCACACCCGCGAGGTGCTCGCCTCCATGCTCGACATCTACCACGCGTCCTTGTCGAACAAGATGAACGAGGTGATGAAGGTGCTGTCGATCGTGACGGCGATCTTCATCCCGCTCTCTTTCATCGCCGGCGTCTACGGCATGAACTTCCAGCACATGCCGGAGCTGAAGGAGCCCATCGCCTACCCGGTGGTGCTGTCGCTGATGCTGCTGATCGGCGGCGCCATCGCCTGGTTCACCAAGCGCAAGAGGTGGTGGTGATGGCGGCGAAAGCGAAGTCGACACGATCGCCGCGCGCCGCGAACACCGTGGCGGTGCTGCTCGCGGGTGGCACCGGCACGCGCTTTTGGCCCGCGTCGACGCGCGCGCGGCCGAAGCAACTGCTGCCGCTGGTCTCGAACGACGTGATGCTGGCCGAGACAGTGGCGCGCGTCGCCGGCCTGGTCGGCCGCGAGCGCGTGCTGGTGGTGACCTCCGCGTCGCTGCGCGCGGCCATCGCGCGCGCGCTGCCCGAGCTGCCGAGGAAGAACATCCTGGCCGAGCCCGAGAAGAAGGACACGGCGGCGGCCATCGCCTGGGCCACGCTCGAGGTGGAGAAGCGTTTCGGTCCGAGCGTGATGGCGGTGTTCCCCTCGGACCACGTCATCCACCCGACGGCCGCCTTCCATGCCGCCGTGCGCTCGGCGGTGGCGCAGGCGGCGGTCACGCCGTGCCTTTACACCTTCGGCGTCCCACCCACGCACCCGGCCACGGGCTACGGCTACCTCGAGCTGGGCGCGCGCCTCGAAGTGGACAGCGCGCTCGAGCACCACGCGGTGGCGCGCTTCGTCGAGAAGCCGGCGGCGGCGCGCGCGGCCGAGATGCTCGCGGCAGGCGGCTTCCTGTGGAATAGCGGTATGTTCGTCTGGTCGACGTCGACCATCAAGGACGAGCTGGCGCGCTTCGTCCCCGGCCACCTCGAGGCGCTGACGCAGGCGGTGCACGGGCGCGGCGGTGCCGCCGCGCTCAAACGCGCGTTCGCGCGCCTGCCGGCCATCTCGATCGACAAGGCGGTGATGGAGCGCACCGATCGCGCGCGCTGCGTCAAGGCGCCCTTCTCCTGGGCCGACGTCGGCAGCTTCCCGGCGCTCGCGCCCTTCTTGCCCAAGGACGCGAGCGACAACGCGCACCGCGGCCGGGTGACGGCGCATGCGGCGCGCGACAACGTGGTGTGGTGCGCGGACGGCGACGAGCTGGTGGCGCTGCTCGGCGTCGAAGGGCTGGTGGTGGTGCGCGCCGGCAAGCGCACGCTGGTGATGCCGAGCGCGCGCGCCGAGGAATTGAAGTCGCTGGTGTCGTCGCTCGACGACCTCGAGCTGTAGTCGACGTCTGATTCTTTCTCAGAAGGAGAGCGCCATGGGGCTCGCGTGTTTCAAGGCCTATGACATCCGCGGCCGCGTGCCGAGCGAGCTCGACGAAGACCTGGCGCGCGCCATCGGCCGCGCCTACGTCGACCTGTTCCAGCCGCGGCGCGTGGTGGTGGGGCGCGACATGCGCCTGTCCTCGCCGGCCATCGCGGGCGCGCTGGCCGACGGGCTGCGCGAGGCGGGCGCCGACGTCGTCGACATCGGCCTCGGCGGCACCGAGCTGGTCTACTTCGCGGCCTTTCACCTACGAAAGGAGGGCGTCGACGGCGGCATCGCGGTCACCGCCAGCCACAACCCGGCCGACTACAACGGCATGAAGTTGGTGCAGAAGGGCGCGGTGCCGATCAGCGGCGACTCGGGCCTGCGGGAGATCGAAGCGCTGGCCGAGAAGGGCAGGCGTACGCCAAAGGGCCAGGCGAAGGGCAAGCTCGAGCAGCACGACGTTTGGCCCGCGTACATCGAGCATCTGCTCAGCTACGTCGACGCCAAGGCGTTGGCGCCGCTCAAGGTAGTCGCGAACGCGGGCAACGGCTGCGCCGGGCTCGTCATCGACAAGCTCGAGCCGCGCCTGCCGCTCTCCTTCGTCAAGCTGATGAACGAGCCCGACGGGCGCTTCCCGAACGGCGTGCCGAACCCGATCCTGGTCGAGAACCACGCCGCCACCGCCGACGTGGTGACGCGCGAGCGCGCGGCGCTCGGCCTCGCCTGGGACGGCGATCACGATCGCTGCTTCTTCTTCGACGAGCACGGTGCCTTCGTCGAGGGCTACTACATGGTCGGGCTGTTCGCGCAGGAGCTGTTGCGCAAGCACCCGGGCGCGGCGGTGATCCACGACCCGCGCCTGGTGTGGAACACCATCGACCTCGTGAACGGCGCTGGCGGGCGACCGGTGCTGTGCAAGACCGGCCACGCCTTCATCAAGGAGCGCATGCGCAAGGAGAACGCCGTCTACGGCGGCGAGATGAGCGCGCATCACTATTTCCGAGAGTTCGCCTACTGCGACTCGGGCATGATCCCGTGGCTCTTGCTGGCGCAGACCATGTCGCGCACCAAGCAGTCGCTCGGGCAATTGGTGGCCGACATGCAGCGGCGGTATCCCGCGTCTGGCGAGATCAACCTCAAGCTGGCCGACGCCAAGGTGGCGCTCGCCAAGGTGCGCGCCGCCTTCGCCGCCGGCGCCGTCTCCGTCGACGAGACCGACGGCGTCTCTATCGAGCACGCCCAGTGGCGCGTCAACGTGCGCGCCTCCAACACCGAGCCCGTGGTGCGCGTCAACGTCGAGGCGCGCGGTGACGAAGCGCTGATGCGCGAGCGCACCGAGGCGGTGCTCGCGGTGTTGCGTGCCTGATCGCCCGCGGCGCGCTGACGTGCTCGCGGGCGCAGCGGCGGACTGGCAGGCGCGCATCATCGTGCCCCACTGCGCGGGCTGCCTCGAGCCCTGCTGCCGCCTGCGCACCGTGGTGCTCGAGCTCGACTGGCGGCGCCTGTGCGCCCTCTATCGCATCGACGAGCCGCGGCGCGCCTTCGACGCGCGGCTCGCGGCCGGTACCGGGCCCGAGCACATCCGGCGGCAGGGCGATCGCTACTTCGCGCACGGACAGCCGTGCCCGGCCTTCGACCAGGCGACGCACCGCTGCGCCGTCTATGGCACGGCGCTCAAGCCGCCCTCGTGTACCGACTTCCCGATCTACCTCGATGGCGACGTCATCACCGCCGATCGTCGCTGCGAGGCGGTCGACGTCGACGCGCTGCGGCGGCACCTCGAGCGTGCGGGTGGCACGCCGATGGCGCCCGAGCCCGACGCTGACTTCCCCGAGCTGGTGTCGCTGGTGCCGCGCGCGCCGCGGCGTCGACGTCACAAACGGGAGAGAGCGCGCAGCTCTTCGTAGGTGCGCGTGCCGGTCTTGGCCAGGCACAGGTGCTCGCGCGCGATGGCGGCGGCGCGCGCCGCGTCCTGTACGCGCGCGCCGCGGGCGCGCTCGAGGCCGGCGACGGCGCGCTCGTCGATGTCACGGAGCTGTGCGTCGATCTTGGCGTCGCCGCTCATGACGCGCGCGGCGCGAAACAGCAGCCGCGCGCCCTCGCAGCGCTTGGGCCCGTCGAGCAGCTCGGTGCCGGCGAGATAGAGCGCGTTGGCGAAGGGCTTCTTCACGTCGGCCACCACCGGCGAGCTGGCGTTGCCGCCGAGCGTGCCGAGCAGGCTCCAGGCGTCGTCGAGCGGCTCGAGCGCCTCGCTGCCTTCGAGGCGCTTGAGCGCAGCCTTGCCGGCGGCGAGCTTGCGCTCGAACTCCTCGAGGTCGCGCAGGTAGCCGGCCAGGCTCGCTGCCTGGGCGGTGGCGCGCGCGCGCGCCAGGTCGCCGGCGGCGAAGGCGGCGCGCGCGGCCGACAGCTCGGGGTTCTTGGGCCGCGCGGCGACCGCGCCGGCGGCGCGCTCACGCAGCGCCGCGCCCTCGGCGTCGTTCGGCCACTGCGCGACGTGCTGCTCGGCGAGCGCGAGCGCTTCTTTCACCCGGTCCTGGTCGAGCAAGAGCGCGATCTGGCGGCGCGAGCGCTGCACGCCGCGCTCGTCGAGCGTGCGCCGCAGTCGCTCGCGTGAGGCCGCGAACACGCTCGAGTCGGGCACGCGCTTGAGCACTTGCAGCGCCTCGGCGTCACGCTCCTCGTCGCCCAGGCGCAAGGCGAGGTCGACCGCGCTCTTGGCCTCGAGCTCGGTGTCGGTGAGGCGCAGCATGCTGGCGGCGTCGCTGTTGCTCGCGTCGAGCGCCAGCACGGTTTGCGCCGAGGCGCGCGCGCCCTCGACGTCGAGCGCCGCGAGCTGGCGGCGGCTCTCGGCGAGCAGCGACGCCACCTGCGTGCGCACCTGCGCCTCCGAGCGGTCGCCGACGAAGCGGTCCCACACCACGCGGCCGGCCACGGCCAGGCCGAGCAGCGCCACGCAGGCGGCGATGACGCGCACGGCCGCCAGGCGCACGCGCGCGCGCGCCACGTTTGGCGGCGGCGGCGGCGGCGCGGCCCTCTTGGGCAAGCGTGCCAGGCGCGAGCGCGTGCTCTCGAGGCGCTCGGTGGCCTCGATGGGCGCCTGCTCGACGGGCAGCGGCTCCGGCTCGGGCTCCGGCCGCTCCGCGGGGAGGCGATCGGCGCGCAGGAAACGCAGCTCGCTCTGACCCACCGCGAGCACGTCGCCGTGGCGCAGCACCTGCTCGGCGCCGAAGGGGCGGCCGTTGACCAGCGTTCCCGACGTGGATCCCAGGTCGAACAGCACCCAGCCGTCGTCGAGCAGCGCCAGCTCGGCGTGGCGCAGCGACACCATGGCGTCGCCGAGCTTGAGGTCGGCGTCGCGCGTGCGCCCGAGCAGGGCCGGCGTGATGGCGACGTCGAGCTTGGCGCCTTGATCCGGCCCTTCGAGCACCAGCAGGCGCGCGCCGCGGCGCGGCGCGGCGACTGGTTGGCCACCATCGACGGTGATGTCGCCCGGACCGCGGCGAGCATCGGCCGAGGCGTCGCGCACCGCCTTGACGAACGACTCCTCGGCGTCGCCGTCGGTGTCGCCGGCGCGGCCGCCGCGCGCCTTGGCGGTGCGCGTGGGCGGGTCTGGCTCGACCTCGCGGATCTGGCTGACCACGGGCAGGTCGTCGTCGTCGGGCGCCACCTCGGAGTCGAGCGGCGCCACGCTGGCGCCCGAGCGTGGGCGCGCCACGCTCTTGGACGCTTCGGCTTTGGCGCTCTCGGGCGGGCCGCGTGCGACGCTGCGCGACGGCTCGCGCGGCGCGCCAGGTGGCTCGGCGTTGGGCGCGCCCATCGAAGGCGAGGTCTTGCCGTCGCCGCCCTCGTCGTCGCCGCCGCCCTCGCCCGAGCCGCCGCCCTGACGCTCGCGCCGCCGGTCTGCCGCTCGCCGACCCTTGACCACGCGCAGCCTCCGACGAGGACGCTAGCAGGTTCGCTGCTGCCGCTTCACTCCTTGGAGGCAGGCGCGGCTGCTGCAGGCGCTTCGGCGGCGGCGTCCGCATCGACCTGCGCGCGCACCGGCGGATTCGCCAGCCGCTGCAGCGCGGCGAGCGCCGCCGCCTTGTGGGCTGGCGCCTTGACGAGCGCGCTCCACAGCTCGCGCGCGCTGCGCAGGTCGCCGAGGTCCTCGGCGATCTTGGCGCCGAGCAAGAGCCCATCGGCGACGCCCACCTCGGCCAGGTCCCGTGTCACCAGGCGCCGCGCGATGGCGAGCGCCTCGGCCGGCCGCTTGAGCGTGACCAGCGCGCGCATCTGACCGACGTGCGGATCGGAGCCGAGCGATCGCCGCGCGTCGAAGCGCTCCGCGGAGCGGAACTCGTCGAGGGCGCCGAGCGCCCGGCCTTCCTTCAGCTCACGATAGCCGCTCATCAACGCCATCTCGCTTTGCAGCGCGCGCTTCTGCTCTGGGCCGGCCTGCGCTGCCGGCGTGGGACCGGGCGCCTTGTCCGCGCTCTTCTTGGCGTCGTCGGCCTTGCTGTACGAGGAGGGCGCCTTGGCCTGGCGCTCCTGCTCGGCGCCCTTGCCCCCGACGACCTCGCGCGCGGGCGCGCTCTCTTTGGCGGCCTTCTTCTTCTTCTCGCTCTGCTCGAGGCGCAGGTCGCCGAGGCGGCGGCGCTCCGCCTTCGCCTCCTCGCGCGTGATCACGTCGAGCGAGGACACGCTCGGCCGCTCGGCCAGCGCCGGCGCCTCGCTCGGCGGTGACGAGGGCGCGTTGGTGCGGCGCGGCGCCGATGTCGTCGGCGCTACCGATGTCGGCGACGCGACCACCGGTGCCGGCTTGGCGGGCGGCGGCGGCGGCGCTGCGGGGATGCTCCCGGTGCTGGCGACGGCGCCCGCGGTGTCGAAGCCGAGCGCCTCGTCGTCGGCGCCGCCGAACGACGCCTGCGCCTTGCCTTTGGGAGCGTCTACGCGGACCGAGCGCAGCGCGTCGGCGGGGCGTGCGACCGTCGTGGCCGATGGCTCCGCGGCGTCTTTGGCCGGCGCGGCCCCAGCGCTCCTGCCGGCGGCGCCGCCCAAAGACGTCGCGGAGCCGGCGGCAAACCCGAGTGCTTCGCCACCGCGATCCTCCGTCGTCAGGTCGCGCGCGCGGTCGCGCTCGCCGTCGGTGGCGTCGTCGGTCGGCTTGGGCTTCTCGTCGGCGTGGGCGAGCGCTTTGAACGAGTCGGGCAGCGGCTCGGGGGCCCTCGCCGCCAGCTTGCCGTCCGCCTTCTCGGTCACGCTGTCGCCTGCCGTCTCCTCGTTCTTGGCGAGCGCGCCCTCAGGCGCCGGCGCGTCCGCCGCCGCCATCGGCTGGTCGGCGGGCGGCGCCGGCGGCGCGGGCTCGGCGGCGGTCGGCATCGACACCATGACGGCGTCGCGGCCGGACTGCGTGACCACGATGAACAGCGCCGCGGTGGCGCCCACCAGCACGCCGCCACCGATCAGCCAGCGCGACAGGCGCGCGGTCAACGTCGGCCTCGGCGCGATGGCGCGCGCGTCGCGGATGGCCGCCGGCCGCGCCAGCGCCTCGGCGCGCACGATGGCGTCGAGCAGGTGCGGCGGCGGCACGTCCACCTTGGCGTCCGTGCCCCAGCGGTGGTCGCGGCCGAACAGCTCGCGCGTCGCCTTGATGCCGGCCAGCTCCGCTTGCAGCTCGACGTCGCCCTGCAGGCGCTGCTCGAAGGCGCGCGCGGCAGCAGCAGGCAGCTCGCCGTAGGCGTAGGCGAGCAGCTCAGCTTCGGTGGTCTCGTCGAGGGGCATGGCGGTCTTCGGTGCTCGCTTCAGTGCGGTCTTCTCAGTGCGGTCTTCTCAGTGCGGTCTTCTCAGTGCGGTCTTCGGAGGGCTGGCGGTGTGATGTAGGTCTCGTCGGAGGTCGGTCGGTTGATGTTGGTTTTACGAACGCGCGGCGGCGCGCGGCGATCTAGCGGTCAGCCCGTGTCGTCGAACCCCTTCTGGCTCAAGGTCTTTTTCAGCGCGGTCAGCGCGTAGCGCATGCGCGACTTGACGGTGTTCTCACCCACCCCGGTGGCGTCGGCGATGTCCTTGAATTGCAGGCCGGAGATCTCCCGCAGCAAGAAGACCTCGCGCTGCTCCTCGGGCAGCTCGGCCAGCGCGGCGTCGATCGCCTTGCGTAGGCGGGTGCCATGCGCCACGCGATCGGCGAGTGGCGTCTCGGCCGTCACGCGCTCGATCTTCTCCTCACCCTCGCCGTCCTTGCCGACGGTCTCGTTCAGGCTCTCGGTCTTGCGGAAGCGGCCCTTGCGCGCCTCGTCGATGCAGTGGTTGCGGGCGATGGTGTAGACCCACGTCGTGAACTTGGCGCGCGGCTCCCACGACGCCGCGTTCTTGACCACGCGCAGGAAGACCTCCTGCACGGCGTCGGCGGCGGCCTCGGGGTTCCGCAGCGAGCGCAGGCAGAAGCGGTAGACGGGCCCGTGGTGGCGCTCAACCAACACACGATAGGCGGTCGGGTCGCCGCCGCGGTAGGCGGCCATCAGCTCTTCATCGGTACGCGCGTCGACGCCGCGCGCGGCAGCTCCCGCCACCGTCAAGGCAGCGGCCGGTGCGGGCTTAGCGGCGGCGTCGGCGCTCATGCGTCCCCTCCGACGCTAGCAGACCGCTCGCCGGGGGTGGACGGTTCCCGCGCGCCCCGGCGCGGGCCGGCCGTTCAGACGATCTGCCCCTCGTCCACGATGAAGGTGGTGCGGCAGCCGGAACAGCACAGGCTCTCGGTGTGGCCGTAGCTGGTGCGGGTGGCGCGGTACCCCGACGCGGCAAACATCACACCGCACGCCGGGCAGTCGAGCGCGCCCTCCTTGGCGAGCAGGGCGCGCTGGATCTTGGCGCGGCGATCGTCGGGCGGGGCCAACAGCACTTTGACCACGCGCGAGAGCTCGGGCGCGCGGACCGACGGTGCTAGGGAGAGAATGCTGGTGCGGGTCAAGCTGTTCATGGAGCGTACTGTCCGCGAGCCCGCGGCGCCGATCGAGAAAATCGCCGATAGCGCCGGCTGGCACCCAAGGTCGCCGCCGTGCTCTCTTTGGCGCCATGCGCCTCTCCGCCCTGCCCGTCGTCGTCGCTGCTCTGCTCGCCTGCGGTGGCGCGCGCACCGCGCCACCGCCGCCACCGCCCGCCACCGCGGTGCTGGCGGCGCCCTGGGTGCAGCTCGACGTCGAGGCGCCCGTCGCCGCCAACGCGCCCATCGGCCTGGTGGCCGCCAACGACGGCAGCAGGCGCCTGTTCGTCGTCGAGCAGCGCGGCCTGGTTCGCGTGCTGAAGGACGGCAAGCTGGTCGACGCACCCTTCCTCGACGTGCGCTCCCTGCTCGGCGGCGCCGACGGCGAGCAAGGACTGCTCGGCCTCGCCTTCCACCCCAAGTTCAAGGACAACGGCCGGCTGTTCATCGGCTACACCGACAAGAGCGGCAACGACGCCTACGCCGAGCTGCGCGCCGTCGCCGATCGCTCGCGCGTCGACCCGACCTCCCTGCGCGTGCTCTTCTCGATCCCTGACTTCGCCGGCAACCACAACGGCGGCCACCTCGCCTTCGGGCCCGACGGCAAGCTCTGGCTCGGCACCGGCGACGGTGGCGGCGGCGGCGATCCGCAGCGCACGGGGCAAAGCGAGCTGAGCCTGCTCGGCAAGATGCTGCGCGTCGACGTCGAGGCGCTGCCCATGGCGCCGCTGTTCGTCACGCCCGAGCGCTGGGCCAAGGGGCTGCGCAACCCGTGGCGCTACTCGTTCGATCGCCAGACGGGCGACCTGTGGATCGCCGACGTAGGCCAGGACAAGTGGGAGGAAGTGCACGTCGTCGAGCGGCCAGCGGAGCAGCGCGGGCTCAACTTCGGCTGGAGCGTCGCCGAGGGCGCGCATTGCTTCCGGCCGGAGAGCGGCTGCGACACCACCGGCATGGCGACGCCCGTCTTCGAGTACCGCCACGGCGACGACGGTTGCTCCATCACCGGCGGCTTCGTCTATCGCGGCAAGAAGTTCCCGGCGCTGGTCGGCAGCTACGTCGTCGGCGACTACTGCAGCGGCAGGCTGTGGACCATCAAGCGCGAGGGCGCGCGCTTCCTGTGGGCGAAGGCCGGCCAGATCTCGGCGCGCATCTCGAGCTTCGGCGAGGACGAGGAGGGCGAGCTGTGGGTCGCCGACCACGGGGGCGCGGTGCACCGGTTGGTCGCGTTCTTGCCCCGCTGACGCTCGCTACGCTGCCGCCGCCTCGCCGACGCCGATGCCGTCGCCCTCGAGCAAGGTGAGCTCCGCGCCGCGCTGCGCGTAGCCGCCCTCGAAGGGATCCCAGCGCAGCAACAGCGACGTGTCGAGGTCGACCAGGTCGACCTTGCCGAGGCTCCTCGCCAGGTGCAGCGAGGCCGCCAGGCCCAGGCGCGTCTCGACCATGGCGCCGACCATGATCTTCATGCCGAGCCGTTGGGCGGCGCGGCCGATGCGGCCCGCCTCGACAGGTCCGCCGTGCTTCATCAGCTTGAGGTTGACGGCCGTTGCCGCCTTCTTGTGCGCCACCGTGAACAGGTCGTCGATGGTCTTGACGCTCTCGTCGGCGACCACCGGCGCCCCCGCCAGCAAGGTCACGTGTGCCATGCCCTCGAGATCGTCGGCGGCGCAGGGCTGCTCGAAGCAGCCGAGCGTCAGGTGCAGGCCGCGCACGATGGAGATGAGCGTCATCGCGTCGCGCGCGGCCAGCGCGCCGTTGGCGTCGAGCCGCACCTCGGCTTTGGGGCAGCGGCGCGCGAGTTGCTCGAGCGTGCGCGCGTCGTCGTCGAGGTCGCGGCCGACCTTGACCTTGAAGGCGGTGAAGCCGGCACCTTGCCAGCCGCTCGCCAGCTCGCCCACGTGCGCGGGCTCGGCGATGGGCAGGGTGACGTCGGTGGTGACGTGAAAGGCGCCGGCGCCGTTCTTGACGGAGCCGAGCAGCGCGTGCGCGGGCAGCCGCTCCTTCTTGCCCCAGGCGTCGAGCAGCGCCGCTTCCGCGCCGGCGCGCGACACCGGATCGTCGAAGGCGTCGTCGAGCAGCGCGCGCAGGTCGGAGTGGCCCTCGACGGACTGCCCGGCGAGCACGCCGTTGGCGCGCGCAATGGCGCGCAGCAGGTCCGGTTGGTCGACGCCGGTCACGGCCGGCAGCGCGGCCGCCTCACCGAGGCCGCGGTGGACCGTGCTGCTACGCTCGTCGACGATGCGGGCCACCACCAGCGCGCCGCGGGTGCTGTCGACCCGGCCGCTCGAGATGACGAACGGCTCGCGCAGCGGGATGGACAGGGGGCGGGCGTCGAGGCGGGCGATTCGCATGGCCGGGTGATGGCCGATTTCCCCATCGGATCCAAAGGGGTCGGGGGCCGGGACCGTTGGAAACTCGCATCCGCCCGCGGGGGTTCTATGCTGTGGGTGGTATGTCGCCGGCGCGCGGTTTGCCGCCGCTCCTGCTCTTGTGTTCCCTCGCCTGCCAGAGCGAGGCGGTGGGCGTGCGCCTGCGCTTCCCCTCGGAGCGCACCTTCCTGCTGGCCGAGACGGTGTCCCTGTCGGTCTACGACGGCGAGGGCACGGGTGACACGAGCCCCGACGCCATCTGCCGCGCGCTCTCGGTGCAGTCGTCGGTCGCGCCGGCGGGGCTGCAGCCGCTCGCCACCTCGCTCAACCAGCCGGCGTGCACCTTCGCGGACGGCGGCGTTTCCTTCGACGCGGTCGAGACCGGTCGGCGCGTGTTCTTCGCGGAGGCGACCAGCGCCGAAGGCCTGCCGGCGCTGCGCGGCTGCACCGTCGCCGACGTCTACCCGGATCCGACCGACGATCCCGAGGCCGCCGCGCTCGGCGTCACCGGCTTCGTCGAGGTGCAGCTCGCGACGCTGCCGTCGTTCCCCGATGAGCAAACGCCGTCGTGTGCCAACGTCGCGGCCAAGTGCCAGGAGAACCAGCCGTGCGCACCCTGAGTCCCACGTTCGTACTGATCGCGTTGCTCGGTGCCTTTGTCGCCGTCGTCGTCGCAGGCTGCCCGCAGCGCGAGTGCGAGCACGTCACGGACTGTCCCGTCGGCCAGGTCTGCGTCGCGCCGGGCGTGTGCGAGGTCGACGACTTCGTGCCGCCGCCCCCTGGCGACGGCGGCCCGCCCGGCGACGGTGGCTCGGGCTACGACGCCGGGCCCGGCAACGACGGCGGGCCGAACGACAACCTGCGCGTGGTCCGCGTGGAGCAGATTGACGCGCCCGTCACGGCCATCCTGCAGGACCCCGAGGACCAGGGCGTGGCCATGGTGGCGACGTGGAGCGCCGGCGGCGCGCTCGACGAGATCGGCGACCTCGACATCGCGACCAACCAGATGTCCAACTCGCCGCGCTTCGACTTCAACAACATCAGCGGCGGCTGTGACGTCGACGAGCTGCATTGGTTCGCCGATGCTGCGCCGCTGCAGTTGCCGCAGGGCGACGAATTCTGGTTCTCCTGTGAGGTGGGCGGCGGCGCCGTCGTCCACTACACCGACCTCATCTTCGCGCTCTCCTTCCGCGACACGGCGCTCGATCAGATCGACCTGGCGGCGTTCGTCGACAGCGCCGACGACACCAACGGCGACGCGCGCGTCGTGTTCGCCGAGCGCGGGGGCAACGAGCTGAAGATCGTGCGCTTCGAGCCGGACGACCAGGAGGGCGCAGCGCGCTACTCGGAGCCATTCATCGGCACCGTACAATTCGACGCCATCGCCGGCATCTGGCCGCTGGTCGAGGGCGACAACCAGCTCGGCGACCTGGTGCTGGTCTTCGATCGCGGATCAGGGGGCTCGTTGCCGCGCCTGGTGCCCGTGCAGCGGCACTTTGGCGCCCTCGATTGGCATGGGCCACCCTTCACAGGCACAACCGACCTGCAGATCATCACGCTACCCGAGGGCACGCACGGCGCGTTGTTCCGCACGAACCCCGGCATCCCCGATCCGCACAACCTCACCACCGGCGCGGCGGACGAGGACATCCCGAACGTCGTGATCACGCTGCCCACCGAGGGCGCTGGCGGCGAGGCGCTGTTCCTCCGCTACGAGACCGAGAACGGCAAGGACCTGAACAGCGTCGCGCCGGAGTCGGGCTTTCCCCGGGTCTCGCTCGGCGGCGCCAACGTGCCGTCGACCATTCCCGCGGCGACCACCAAGCTGTTCCTCCGCGAGACCAACTTCGACGGTGTAGCGTTCGCGTACGTGTTGCCCACTGCCGCAGTCGGCTTCTCCATCCCGTTGCCCGCAGATCAGACCGACGACGTCACCAACGACGTCAAGCGCGGCGCGTTCCAAAGCTCCGCAGATCGACCGTCCGCGTTCCTGCCGGTCTCGTCGGGTCGCATGCTGATCGGCTTCTCCAACCGCAGCGAGCTCCACCAGGTCGGCTTCTCGGCGCAGTTCTAGGCGCGCGCGTGGAGGGTGAGCGCCGTCGTCATGCACGCTCGGGCTCGGTCGTCTCGGCCCGCCTCGAGGTGCTCGGCGCGGCGCTGGCGGTCGCCCGCATCGTCGACCTGTCGGCGGGCGGCGCGCTCGTCGAGATCGACGCCGGCACCGCGCCGCCGCCGCTCGGTGCGCGGGCGCGCGCCACGCTGCTGCGCGGTGGGCGATCGATCGTGCGCGAGGGCCGGGTGGTGCGCGTGCGCTGGACCGGGCGCGACCGCGGTCAGCCGCTGCCGCCGGCGGTGGCGCTGGTGTTCGACGACGGAGAGGATGCCGCGCACGTCTCGCTGCTCGAGCAGCAAGACGTACTCGAGCAGGGCGAGTGAGCCGGCCCTGCTCAGCGGGCGTTTGGCGATTGCGCGATGACCTCGCGCAGGCGTGACGTCACCAGATCGAGCGCCACCGCGTTGTTGCCGCCCTCGGGGATGAGCACGTCGGCCCAGCGCTTGGAGGGCTCGACGAAGGCGAGGTGCATCGGACGCACCGTCTTGTAGTACTGCTCGCGGATCTGCTGGAAGGTGCGGCCGCGGTGCTCGATGTCGCGGCGAATGCGGCGCATCAGCCGGATGTCCGCGTCGGTGTCGACGAAGATCTTGACGTTCATCAGCTCGCGCAGCGCCGGCTCGACGAACACGAGGATGCCCTCGACGATCAGCACCGGCTTGGGCTCGATGCGCCGTGTGTCGACGGTGCGCGCGTGCGTCTTGAAATCGTAGCCGGGCACCTCGACGGCCCGGCCGCTCTTGAGCACGCGCAGGTGCTCGATCAGTAGGCTGGTCTCGAGGCTGTCGGGGTGATCGAAGTTGAGCTGGCTCTTCTCCTCGAGCGAGAGCTCGGAGCGGTCGCGGTAGTACCAGTCGTGCTCCAGCGTGGCGACGTGCTCGGGCGCGAGCGCCGCGGCCACGGCGCGCGCGATGGTGGTCTTGCCCGAGCCGGTGCCGCCCGCGATGCCGATGACGAAGGACATGCGCGGTCTCTAGCACATCACTACGCCGGCGCATCCGAGACCTCGACCGCGGTCACGCCTCGATGGCGTCGGCGTCGAGCCCATCGACCGGATCGTCGCGCAGCGAACGGCGCAGCGCGGCCACGTCGACGCTGAAGGCGCGCGACGGACGGAGCACCTCCTTGAGCAACAGGAAGCCGCCGGGCGCGAGCGCGTGCTCGAGGCGCTCGGAGATTGGCAACACCCGCTCGTGGGGGTGATACGTGAAGGGGACGCCCTCGGCGTCGCGCACCAGCCCCCGCTCCACGGCCCAGGCGCGCGCAGCCAGCGTGAGCGACCGGGTGGCGTGCAGCACGTCGGCGAGCGCGTGCTCCTCCTCGAGGTTGACCGGCAGCCAGCCCGCGCGTCGATAGAGCTCGGCCAAGTGAAAGCGCTCGGGGATGGTGATGAGCGCCTCGCGTTGTACGCGACGGCACAAGAGCATCAGCATCTGCGCGATGTCGCGCCCGAGGCCGGTGCCCGGGTAGTGCTGCCCGGGCAAGCGAGGCCGTTCGGCGGTGAACGCGCCGCGCGGGTTCTGCATCAACAACCACTCGACCACGACGACGTCGGCGCGCTCATCCACGCCGGCCAGGCCGACGCGCGACAGGTGCAGCCGCAGGTCCATGAGGTGGCGATCGCCGAGCGCGTCATCATCGAGCAGCACCTCGAGGCGGTGACGGAACGGATCCTCCTCGGTGATACGCAGTTCGAAGTCCGACAGACCGAGCGCGCGCAGTTTGTCGTCGAGGCCGAACTCCCGAATGGCCGTGCGCAGGCCGGCCTCGGTGTAGGTGGCCACGAAGCGCTGCGCGCGCGCGAATGGCGACTCGCTGCCCTCGGGCGGGGCGTTCGGTCCCGGGTCCATCAGCTCCAGCATGGTGAGCCTGCGCGAGATGGCCTCGAAGCGCGGATCGACGCGGGTCACGCGCTCCCCGTGTTCCCGCCGTCGGAGCGCACGAAGCGCTGCGCCTTGGCGTCTTTGACGACGCCGGGAAAGCGCAGCACCTGATTGTGCATGGCGACGTAGACGCCCGGCGCCGCCAACTGCACCGCGAGCAAAGCCTCGGTGAGGTTCTGCAGCGCGTCGGTATTGCGCAGCTCATAGGGGCGCATGGCGCCGGTGAGCACGATGGGCACGCGCGGGCCGGGACCGAGCTTCTGCACCAGGCGCTCGCCGGTGAATTGCAGGCGATCGGTGCCGTGCGTGATGACGATGCCCTCGTGGCTGTCGGCGTAGAGGGCGGCCACGGCGGCGATGCGGTCGTGGTCGGCCTCGCTCATCAACAGCGAGTCCTTGTTCATCACCGGCACACGCTCGATGACCACGCCGCGCAAGATCAGGCCGGCGAGCATGATGTCGAGCACCGAGCGCTGGTTGGTGATGGTGCCGTCGCTCTCGTTGTAGGTCTTCTCGATGGTGCCGCCCGTCGAGAGCAGCGCGATGCGCTTGGCCGTATCCATGGCGGCACCCTACGGCGACGCGCGCCTCGGGGAAGGGGGGCAGCGGCCGTGGCGCGCGCCGCTCAGCCGGAGGCGCCGGTGTAGCTCTTGAGCGCGAAGCGCCAGAAGGCGCGCGAGGCTACCAACAGCACGAGCGCGATCAGCGCACTGCCGAGCAGCATGGTCGGCTGGCCGCGCCCGAGCAGCAGCTCCGCGGGCACCGTGGTCATGAAGGCCACCGGCATGACGAAGGTGAAGGCGAAGCGGTAGGCCGCGGGGTAGGCGGCCATGGGGAAGCGGCCGGCGTCGAGCAGGCCGCGCAGCACCTCGGTGGCGTTGTAGATCTTGGTGAACCACACGCTGGTAGTGGCGACCACGAACCACAGGCCGTAGATGATGAGGGCGCCGAACAGGACGGCGAGCAGCGCGAGCGAGACGCTGCCGTCGCGCGCGGGCGCGCGCGCGGCGCCCCAAGCAATGACCGCGAGGCCGAACACCAGGTCGGGCAGCCCCCAGGGTGAGATGACGCGCAAGGAGAGGGTCACCTGCGCGTCGACCGGCTTGAGCAAGACGAAGTCGAGCGTGCCCGCCTCGACGTGCTGCACGATGCGGCTCAGGTTGGGAGACAGCACGCACGCGATGGCGCCGGAAAAGGCCGAGTAGAGCCCTTGCACCACCAGCCCCTCCTCGAAGGTCCAGCCGGGGAAGCCGCCGCCTCGATAGAAGAGCGTGAGCGCGAAGATGGAGCCGGCGAGCGCCAGGCTCGAGCCGAACGCCTGCACCAGGAAATTGGAGCGGTACTCGAGCTCCGCCTGCAGCGACGTTGACCAGTAGCGCCACAGGATCACGCCGAGCCGTCGCATCAGGCACCCATCGACGAGTGGCGCTTGAGGCCGAGCCGCCAGACCACACGGTTGACGACGAGCAGCGACCCGATCCAGCTCACGCACACGACGGTCGCGCGCATCAGATCGACGTCGGCGCCGCCGATCAACAGGCGCGCCGGCACCCAGATGAAGTAGGGGAAGGGCGTCCACATCACCAGCTCGCGCAGCTCGGGCGGGAACACCTCGAGCGGGGCGATGGCGCCCGACAGCACCAGGTAGAGGATGAACATCAAGCTCTCGAGGCTCGAGGCGCGTTCGGTCCACAGCGCGAACAGCGCCAGCGTGTACTGCATTACGAAGCGCAGCGCGAAAGCGAGCGTGGCGAAGGTGATGGCGAGCAGCACGTCGCTCGCGTGCGGCACGAAGCGCGCCGGCGGGAAGATCAAGAAGAACAGCGCGATGATCAGCGCCGAGAAGGGCAGGCGCGCGACGCGCTCCGACAGGTGGGCGGCCAGGTAGCGCCACACCGGGTCGACGGGCTGCAACAAGTACTGCGAGAGGCGCCCGCGCTGCACGTCTTGGTCGAACTCCCAGATCACCCACACCACGGTGAGCTGGCGGATGACGAAGACGGCCAGGAAGTAGCGCGTGACGTCGACGGGCGTGAAGCCGAAGGCGCCGCCGGCCGCAGCTTGGTACCAGGCGCCCATCAGGATGAAGGGCAGCGAGTTGGCGAGCGCCCACAGGATCAGCTCGGCGCGGTACGCCGTCATGTAGGCGTAATAGACGGACAGCAGCCCGCCCATCTTGCGCAGCGCGGCGTTCACGCGCCCTGCTCCGCGCCAACAACGTTGGGCAGGGCGCGCTGGCTCTTGCCGATGACGCGGCCGACCACCTCCTCGATGGGCGGATCGTGCACCGTTAGATCGACGACGGGCAGCTCGGCGAGCGCGCGCCCGACCACGGCGACGAGCGCGGCAGGCTCGACGGCCAGGCGCGCCACGTTGCCCTCGTGGCTCAGAACCTCGCCGAGCGTGCGCAGCTTGGCGTCGTCGACAGCATGGGACAGCTCCACGCGCAGCTCACGCCGCGTGCCGAAGCGGCGCAACAGCGCCGCCAGCTCGCCGTCGTGCACCAGCTTACCCTCGTGGATCACGAGCACGCGCGAGCACAGCGCGGTGATGTCCGCCATGTAGTGGCTGGTCATCAGGATGGTCGCGCCGGTCCTCTCGTTGTAGCGCCGGAGGAACGCGCGCACGGCCACCTGCGCGTTGACGTCGAGGCCGAGCGTCGGCTCGTCGAGGAACAGCACCTTGGGCCCGTGCAGCAGCGAGGCCAACAGCTCGGCCTTCATGCGCTCGCCGAGCGAGAGCTTGCGCACCGGCTGGTCGAGCTTGTCGGTCAGCTCGAGCATGCCCGACAGCTCGTCGACGCGGCTTTTGTAGTCGGCGTCGCTGATGCCGTAGATGGCGGCATTGAGCCGCAGCGTGTCGCGCGCCGGCAAGTCCCAGAGCAACTGCTGCTTGTTGCCCATGACGAGCGTGATGGCCGAGAGGAAGTCGCGCGTGCGCGCAAACGGTTCACGCCCGTCGACCACGCAGCGGCCCGCCGTGGGGTGCAGCAGCCCGGTCAGCATCTTGAGCGTGGTGGTCTTGCCGGCGCCGTTGGCGCCGAGAAAGCCGACCATCTCGCCCGGTCGGATGGTGAAGGAGACATCGGTGACCGCCGGGATCTCCTTGTAGGTGCGCTTGAAGAAGTGGCGCACCGACGCGGCGAAGCCGGGCGGCTTCTGCGCCACCTTGAAGGTCTTGGTCAGCCCGATGGCCTCGATGATGGGCGCGCCTGCCTCCGCCATGTCTCGCACCCTGCCTCGCCGGGCGCTTCCGTGTCGAGCGCGGCGAGAGGCGCTACGCTCCCGTTTCATGGAATGTCGGGCGAGGGCGCGTGTGCTGGTGGTGGTGGTGCTCGGCGTGGCCATCGGTGCGCTGGCGCGCTGTAGCTGCGAGCCCGAGCCGGCGGTCGATGCCGGCCGAATCGGCGAGGGGCCGCCCATCGACGAGCCCGACGCGGGCGATCCCTACACGCGCGACGCAGGCCCGGTGGTGTGTGACGAGGATGCCAACGAGGACAACGACGCGCGCGACGCCGCCACTGTGCTCGGCTCGGGCACCACCACCGACGGCCGCTACTGCGGCGAAGACGACGACTGGTACGCGCTCGACGTCGACGACGGCTGCAACGTGCTGGTGGAGCTCGACTTCGATCCGAGCGGTGGCGACCTCGATCTGCTGCTGTTCGATCCCGACGGTCAGTTGATCGCGAGCGCGGGCGGCCTGGAGGACCACGAGGCACTGAACGTGGCGGCCGGCACCACCGGCCGCTACGCCGCACGCCTGCGCGGCGGCACGCGCGACAGCATCCCGTACAGCATGACCATGACCGCGTCGTGCCCGCAGGACCTGATCTGCCCCGCCGACGATGCCCACGAGGAGAACGACGACGCGGCCGCGCTGGCCGCGCTGGAGGACGGCGTCTCCGTCGACGCCATCGTGTGTGCCACCGACCAGGATTGGTTCCGGGTGCCGGTGGCGGTCGGCTGTATCGCGGACGCGCGCCTGTCGTTCGTCGACGCCAACGGCGACGTCGATATCGAGCTGCGCCGCGCCGACGGCACCACCGTGCAGGGGGCGTCGCGCGGCGTCACCGACAGCGAGCGCATCACCAAGGTGGTGGTCGAGGGAGGCATGAGCTACCGCGTGTACTTCGGCGTCGCCGATCCGGCCAACGTCTACCGGCTCGTCGTGGACGAAGTGTGCGCGGTCGCCTGTCCCGGCGACGACCCCTGGGAGCCGAACGACACCAACAGCGGAGCGCCCGACCTCAAGGCCGCGCTCGACGAGGTGGTGGGCGCGGTGTGCGCGGACGACGACTTCTTCGACACCACGCCGCAAGCGGGCTGCACGCTGCACGTGTCGTTGGCGTTCGATGACGTCTACGGCGACCTCGACCTGGAGCTGCAAGACACGAGCGGCGCCGTGCTCGCCAGCTCGCGCGGCACCACCAACACCGAGCAGGTCGACTTCCCCGCGACCAGCGGGGCGCGGTTGGTGGTGCGCGTGTTCGGCTTCGGCGGCGCGACCGCGACCTATCGGCTGCGGCTGGAGAGCACCTGTCCGTGACGCCGAGGCCCGCGTGATCGAACTCGACGTGGAGCGCGCCGCCGAGGCCATCGCCGCCGCCGAGGCGCTCGTGGTCGCCGCTGGCGCGGGCATGGGCGTCGACTCGGGGCTCCCCGATTTCCGCGGGCCGCAGGGCTTCTGGCGTGCCTACCCGCCCTATCAGAAGCTCGGTCTCGCCTTCGAGGACTTGGCGAATCCGCGTTGGTTCCACGACGACCCCGAGCTGGCCTGGGGCTTCTATGGCCATCGCCTCGCCCTCTACCGCGCCACCACGCCGCATGCGGGCTTCGACGTGCTGCGCCGGTGGGCCGAGCGCGCGCCCGCCGGCGCGTTCGTGTTCACCTCCAACGTCGACGGCGCCTTTCAGCGCGCGGGCTTCGACGCCGCGCGCGTCTGCGAGGTGCACGGCGCCATCGACGTGCTGCAGTGCACGGAGGGGCGGTGCGCGGGGCTGTGGTCGGCCGACGGCGTGACGGTCGACGTCGACGCAGCGACCTTCCGCGCCCGCCCGCCGCTGCCGACCTGCCCGAGGTGCGGCAGGCTCGCGCGCCCCAACATCCTGATGTTCGGCGATTGGGGCTGGGACTCGTCGCGCTCGGACGAGCAGGGGGCACGCCTCGAGGGCTTCTTGCGCGGCGCGCGCAGCGCTCGCACCATGGTGGTCGAGTGCGGCGCCGGCACCGCCATCCCGAGCGTGCGCCGCTTCTCCGAGCGCCTGATGGCGGCCGGCGCCGTCGTGGTGCGCATCAACCTGCGCGAGCCCGAGGGTGCAAGCATCGGCCTGTCGTCTGGTGCCAAGGACGCGCTGGTCGCGCTCGACGCGCGGGTGACCGCTTTGCGCTAGACTCGGGTCAGCGGATGCCCGGCGCCCCAGATCCCACCAGCATCGCCCTCGAGCTCGACGAGGCCCGCGCCGGCCTCAAGCACGCTGGCGTTCAGATGCACGATCGCATGCGCCAACTCGACGAGCTGTGGGCCAAGGCCAAGCCCGCCGACCGGCTGCTCGCGGTGCAGCGCATGGTGCAAAGCGGCGCCCTGCCCAAGGCGCTCAACGACGAGATCGAGGCGAAGAACGAGCTGGTGCGCGAGCTGCTCGGCCGCGTGCGCCACGACCGCAAGAAGTCCGAGGCCAACCCGACCGATCACGACCTGCGCCATCGCGTCTTCCTGCTCGAGCTGTCTTGCCAGCGCGCCGAGCAGGAGCGCGACGAGCTGATAGACAACAACGACCTGCGCGGGCCCCTCTACTTCTGCGGCGAGACCTTCGTGCGCAGCGACCCGTTCGGCCCGGGCGAGACCGCGCTCAAGGACCTGGCGACGCGAATCCAGTTCTTGCAGACGCGCGTCGAGGAGCTCGAGAAGCTCGATCGGCGTGGCGTGCGTTTCACCGCGGTGCAGCCAGACGGCCGCGAGCTGACCTTGATCCGCATGCTGCCGGCCCTGACCATGAGCGGCGAGGGGGCGTCGCTCCGCAGCGAGCCGCCGCAGTCGCCGAGCCTCGACGACTTCGAGGCCGACGACCCGACCATCTCCGACAAGAAGTGACGGGCGTGCCGGCGCTGCCCACGCGTCCCTTCGGCAGCGTCGGCGCGGTGCCCGTCGTTGGCCAGGGCACGTGGGAGATGCAAACGGACCAAGCGGCGTCGATCGCGGCGCTGCGACGCGGGCTCGACCTCGGCCTGACGCACATCGACACCGCCGAGATGTATGGCGAGGGCGCCTGCGAGGAGATCGTCGCCGAGGCGATCGCCGACCGACGTGACGAGGTCTTCCTGGTCTCGAAGGTGCTGCCGGAGAATGCCTCGCGCGCGGGTACGGTGCGCGCGTGCGAGCAGAGCCTGCGACGCCTGAGGACCGACCGCCTCGACTGTTACCTGCTGCACTGGCGCGGCCAGCACCCGTTGGCGGAGACGCTGGCCGGCTTCGAGGCGCTGCTCGCCGCCGGCAAGATCCGGAGCTTCGGCGTCTCCAACTTCGACGTCGACGACCTGGACGAGTTGGCGCGGCTGGTGCCGCTCGAGCGCTGCGCCTGCAACCAGGTGCTGTTGCACCTCGAGCAGCGCTACGCCGAAGGCGCGTTGTTGGAGCGGTGCCGACGGCACGGCATGGCGCTGGTCGCCTACAGCCCGCTCGGGCAGGGACAGCTCGTTCGGCCCGGGCGCGACGCCACGGCGAGGCGGGCAGTGCTCGAGGAGGTCGCGCGGGCGCACGGCGCGACGCCGCATGCCGTCGCGCTCGCGTTCCTGCTGCGTATGCCGGGCGTGGTGGTAATCCCAAAGGCGTCGAGCGTCGCACACGTCGACGACAACGCGATGGCCGCGCAACTCGCGCTGACGCCGGGCGAGATCACGCGCATCGATGCGGTGTTCCCGAGCCGCGGCCGACGGCTGGCGTACGTCTGAACCGTGTCCGAGGGCTGTTGCCGGTCAACTCGCCTGCTTCGATCGCAGGTACGCCTCGAGGCCCTTGCTCACCGAGGTGAGGTTGGGCGTCAGCAGCGCGACCACGAACCGCTCGATGGCGGCAGCGACCGTTCCTGCGATCAGCCGCGGCACGCCCGGCAGCCCGTTGGCGTCCACCGTCAGGTCGCCGCGGATCTGCAGGATGGTGTGCTCGCCGTCGACGAGGTAGCGGTTCTTGCCGCTGCAGCGGATGCGATCGCCGAAGAAGTGCGGCACCACGCGCCACTCGCAGGTCCAGTCGGCCTCGTCCCACAGCGCGTGGTCGTCCCACGCGAGCATCTCCGGCTTGATGAGCCGCTGCGCCGCCGCGGGGATGTCGGCCTTGGCCCGCCACAGGTTCAGCTTGCGCGTGCGAGATGCCACCCCGCCGGGTGCGTCCTCCGACTCCTTGACCTCGATGCTGCGCACGTTCGGCAGGTGCGGCACGAGGTTCTGCAGCTCGTCGCGGTAGGTGTGGAACGCGATCGCTCGGGGAAAGGCCACGCGGGCATCGGCTTCGATCTTCACGCGACGGCAGTAGCATGCTCGGCGCTGGCCGTGACCGAGCAAGTCGGCGCCCCGATCAGCTCACGCCGCGGCACGAAGGATGCCGGCGAGGCCGTCGAAACAGGCCGTCGAACAGCGCGCGCTTGTTGCCGACCAGCTCGCACACGCGCGACTCGATGCCGCCCTCGGTGGTGACGAGGAAGACGTCCACGGGTCGCGCCTGGCCGTTTCTGTGTACGCGGCCGATGCGCTGCTCGAGCACGGCGGGGTTCCACGGCGACTCCACGTTGATGACGGTGGCCGCCGCGCGCTGCAGGTTGAGCCCGACGCCGCCGGCGTCGGTGGCGAACAGCACGCGCGTGGCGTCGTCGTCGTGGAAGTCGACCAGGTTATGGGTGCGCCGCTGCGACCGCTCCTGGCCGGTGAAGAACACCGCGCGCACGCCGTTCTTCGCCAGCAGGTCGCGTGTGGCCCACTCGAGCAGCTGCAGCATGCGACGCCACTGACTGAACACCACCACCTTGCGGCGCTGGCGAACGACCACCTCTTCGATGAGCTCGCGCACGGCGGCGAGCTTGGGCGCGTCGAGCGCGCTCAGCAGCTTGGGTTCGGGACGCTGCTCGCGAAGGTGTGGCCAGCGCTCCGCGAATTCGCGCAGCGCCATGCCGTCGCAGATGATGCGCTGCTGCGTCAACAACGACATCAGGCGCACGAACTCGGGGCGGGAGAGCGGGCGCTTGGCGCCCTGCTGCGCGAGGCGTCGGATGGGACGATCGAGCTCGTCGTGCGCCACGGCCTGTGCGCGGGTCAGCCCCACCGGCACCTTGGTGTCATGCCGACACGGCAGCTGACCGAGCACGTCGCGCCGCAAGCGACGCAACAGCCACGGCGCCAGACGCTCACGCAAGCTCGACAGGTTGCGTGCGCCGGCCACCTCGCGCCTGCTGTCGACGCGGGTCGCGTGCTGCGCATCGAGTCGCCAGCGCGGCTCGAGCGCCTGCTCATCGATGAAACCGACCACGGAGGCCAGCTCGTCGAGGCGGTTCTCCATCGGCGTGCCGGTGAGCGCGAGCCGATAGCGCGCGCGCACGCAACGGTGCCGCGGTCGCGCAGCGCGCACGAGCCGCCGTCACAGCCGCGACCGTGTGCACACAGAGGCCGAGCGAGCTGCGCAGGAAGTCGGCGCAGGAGCAGCTCGCGCGCGCGGGCGCGGTCGAGGTCACGAGGGTCGCGATCTGTTCCATGCCGGGGGCGCGGCGCACCCGGTACCAGCCGGGGCCCGGCATGCGCGTGTGCGGGTGCGCTACCAGCTCGTTCGCCCCGACCTGCTCGATGCGCGCGAGCAGCACTTCGAGCGCCGCCTTGCGCACCGGCCAGTCGGCGCCCGGGGTGACGTCGAGGACGTGCCGAGCCAGGTCCGGCGCCGGTAGCCAGCCGCTGTCAGCGGCGAGGTCGACGCGGCCCTACGGGAACGCGCCCGGTGACGGGGGCGCATCTTGACGCTTTGCTGGTGAGGCATCATGATGCTTTCATGCGCACCACGCTGACCCTCGACCCCGACGTGGCTGCGCTGCTCGAGCAAGAGGCGCACCGTTTGCGCCAGCCGTTCAAGCAGGTCGTGAACGACGCGCTGCGCCGCGGGCTGACGCGGCGTCCACAGCGAAAGAAGCGCTTGCAGGTCGAGGTCCACCATGCACGTTTGCAGGCCGGCATCGATCCCGGTCACCTCAACCGACTGGCCGACGAGCTCGAGGACGAGGCCCTGCTCGGCAAGCCAGGCCGATGATCATCCCAGACGCCAACCTGCTGCTCTACGCCACGGTCGATGCGTTCGCTGAGCACCCGCGTGCGCGCCGTTGGCTCGACGGCATCATGAACGGCGACGAGGACGTCGCCCTCGTGCCCGTAGCGATCTTCGCGTTCCTGCGCGTCGGCACGCACCGCCGCGTGCTCAACCCACCGCTGCCTCTCGAGTTGGCGCTTGGCATCGTCGAACGCTGGCTCGAGCAGCCGCACGTGCACCTGTTGGCGCCAGGGCCGCGGCACCTGGAGATCACCTTCGGCCTCCTGCGCTCCGTCGGCTCCGCCGGGGAGCTGACCACCGACGCGCAGCTCGCGGCCTTCGCCATCGAGCACCAGGCCGAGCTGCACTCGAACGACAGCGACTTCGCGCGGTTTCCGCAGCTACGCTGGGTGAACCCCATCGCGCAGTGAGCCGGTCGGCGGTCAGCGGATCAAGCCGGCGCCTTCGACCAAGGCGCCGAACAGCTCGAGCAGCGGCTGCGGCCAGGCGCCGATGACGACGACGAGCACGGCCAGGACGACCAGCGGCACCATCCACAGCGTGTCGACGCGCACCGGGTCCGAGCGGCGGGGCGCGTGCACCAAGGCGTGCTTGAGAATGAGCACGTAGTAGTAGAGCGACACCGCGCTGCCGGCGAGGCCGACGAAGACCAACCACAAGAGCCCGAGCTCCTGCGCGTCGGCGCGCACCGCTACCGCGAACAGGTTGAACTTGGCGATGAAGCCGGCGAGCGGCGGGATGCCGGCGAGCGACAGCACGAACACGAGCAGCAACAGCGCCATGCCGGGGGCGCGGCGCGCCAAGCCGTCGAGGTCC
Organism: Deltaproteobacteria bacterium; assembly: GCA_016177705.1. Classification (GTDB taxonomy): domain Bacteria; phylum Myxococcota; class UBA727; order UBA727; family VGSZ01; genus JACOUT01. The sequence goes on along the minus strand of JACOUT010000014.1, from coordinate 201,199 downwards.
TCGAGGTCGTCGCCGCCGAGCTGACGGGTGAGCGCGGCGACCACGCCGAAGGCGCCGAGCGTGGTGACGGCATACGCCACGAGATACGCCAGCACAGCCGTCAGCCCGGCTTGGTTCGCCGCCATCACGCCGAGCAGCAGGTAGCCGGTGTGTGCGATGCTCGAGTAGGCGAGCATGCGCTTGACGTTCTTCTGCGTGAGCGCCGCCAGGTTGCCCCAGATCATGCTGGCGGCCGCGAGCACGGCGAGCAGCAGCACCCAGCCGGGCTCGATGCGCGCGGCGCCGAAGGTGCCGCTCGACAGCTCGCGCCACGGCCAGTGCGCCGAGCCCGCCATGCCGGCGAAGCCGACCAGCAGAATCTTGGCGCCCACCACGAAGCTCGCCACCTTGGACGCGGTAGCGATGAAGGCGGTGACCGGGGTAGGCGCGCCCTGGTAGGCGTCCGGCGTCCAGGTGTGGAAGGGCACGGCGGCGAGCTTGAAGCCGAGCCCCACGACGACGAAGACCAGGCCCGTCAGGCGCAGGGCATTGCCGCCGCCGGCGAGCGCGTCTCTGAGCGCGGGCAGGTCGGTGGCGCCGGTGCTGCCCACGATCCACGACAGACCAAAGAGCAGGAACGCCGAGGAGAGCGCGCCCACCATGAAGTATTTGACCGCGCCTTCGGCCGAGCGCAGCACGCCGCGGTGCATGCCGGTGAGCGCGTACAGGCAGACGCTCAAGAGCTCGAGCGCGACGAAAAACATCAGCAGGTTCTCGGTGGCGACCAGCAGGTTGAGGCCCACGGTGGCGAACAACAAGAGCGCGAAGTACTCGCCGTAGTGCTTGGTGAACGGGTACCGGATCGACAAGAGCGAAGCGCCGAGCGCGAGCGCCACGATGATGATGCGCAGCACGATGGCCAGGCGATCGATCACGAGCACGCGGTCGCGGTCCATGAAGTAGAGGTCGCCGGTGACCGCCAGGTGTTGCCCGAGCAGCGCCAGCACACCGACGAGCCCGAGCACGGTCAGCCCGCCGATCCAGGCGGCGCGGCTGGCGGGCTCCTTGGCGCGCAGCAGCCCGACGTCGACCAGGAGCACGACCAGCGCCAACGTCGTCAGCGCGATCTCGGGGGCGGTGGCTTGGGCGAGGGCGAGCGGGTTCAGGGGATGGCCTGCGTGATGGAGTTGATGAACAGCTGCGCGCTCGCGTCGATGCGATCCAGCAAGATCGACGGCAGCACGCCCACGAGCACCAGGAGCGCGAGCAGGATGAAGGAGGCCGTCCGCTCCTGCCAGGTGATCGGCGGCAACGGCTCAAGGTGCTCGCCGCCAGCACCACTCTCGCCGAAGAAGGCGGTGAGGAAGGCGCGGAAGGTGTACCAGACCGTGACGACGATGCCGGCGCCCGTGATGATGGTCAGCCAGGGGAAGTGCTGCCACGCGCCCACCAGCACCTGCATCTCGGCGACGAAGCCGGAGAAGCCGGGCAGACCCATGGAGGCCAGGCCGCCGATGATGAAGACGACAGCGGCGAACGGCAGCTGCGTTACCAACCGCATGCTGCGCAGCTCCGACAGCTCGCGCGTGTGCGTGCGGTCGTAGACCATGCGGCCTACCGTGGCGAACAACAGGCTGGCGACGATGCCGTGCGAGAACATCTGCAAGACCGCGCCGTCGAGGCCGACGGTGTTGAGCGTCACCAGCCCGAGCAGCACGAAACCCATGTGGCTGACGCTCGAGTAGCCGACGACGAACTTGAAGTCGCGTTGCACCAGCGCCGCACCGGCGCCGTAGACGATGCCGATGACCGCCAGCACGGCGATGGTGAGCTGCCAGAAGCCGCCGTAGGCGGTGAGCGCCTCGGGGAACAAGAAGATGCCGACGCGCAGGCAGCCGTAGGCGCCGAGCTTCATCACCACGCCGGCGAGCAGCATCGACGCCGCCGTGGGCGCGGCCGAGTGGCCGGTGGGCGCCCAGGTGTGAAACGGCCACATGCCGGCCAAGACGGCAAAGCCGACGAAGATGAGCGGGAAGCAGAAGACCTGGAAGTCGGTGGCGAAGGCGACCTCTTTGAGCGCCAGCAGATCGAAGGTGGTGCCGCCCGCCTTGGCCCAGAGCGCGATGATGCCGACGAAGACCAGCGAGCTGCCGGCGAAGCTGTAGAGCACCAGCTTCATGGCCGCGTACTCTTTGCGCGTCGAGCCCCAGATGGCGATGATGAAGTACTTGGGGATGATGGCCAGCTCGTAGAAGGCGAACAGCAAGAGCACGTCGAGCGACAGGAACACGCCGTAGACGCCGCTCACGAGCAGGAGCAGGAAGGCGAAGAACTCTTTGACCCGGTTCTCCTGGTTCCACGAGAACAGGATGCCGGTGACGGCGACCACGCCGGTCAAGACCAGCAACGGCAGGCTGATGCCGTCGGCGCCCAGGTGGTAGCTGGCGCCGAGCGCCGGGATCCACGGCAGGGTGACCTCGAAGGGCTTGAAGGACGCGCGCAGCGCGTCCATGCCGCTGCCGCCCGTCGCCGGCGCCCAGGTGAACAGGCCGACGCACGCGACCACCAGGCTCGCGGCCGCGAAGGCGAGCGCGGTCCAGCGGATCGCCTCCTTCTTGCCGGCGGGGATGAGCAGGACCGCGAGCACGCCGATCCACGACAGGTAGATGGTCCAGTCGAGGCGGGCGAGCGAGAACAGCGGCGCGTTCACCGGGCACCTCCGGCGAACGTCGCCACCAGCGCGTCGACGGCGGCGCTGCCTTGCGCGACGAACGGCCCGGGCATGACGCCGACCGCGACGATGAGCGCGACCAACACGCCCGCGACGACCAGCTCACGCGGCGTCAGGTCGGGCAGCGGCACGGTCCATTGCCGCGGCGGCCCCCACCAGACGCGCTGGATGACGGTGAGCAGGAACACCGCCGTGACGAAGACGCCGATGAGCGAGAGCGCTGCCATCAGCGGCGCCAGCATGAAGGTGCCGCGCAAGACCAAGAGCTCGCTGACGAAGCCGGCGAGTCCCGGCAGGCCGAGCGAGGCGAAGGTGACGACGCCGAAGGCGCCGCAGAACCAGGGGGCCGCGCGCCGCAGCCCGCCGAAGTCGTGCAGGCCGCGGTGGCCGGTGCGCTCCTCGAGCGCGTTCAACAGGAAGAACATCGCGCCTGCGGTGACGCCGTGCACGAACATCTGCAACACGGCGCCGCTCATGGCGGCGGCGCGATCGTCGGTGAGCCCGGTGCCGGCGCCGACGGCGGCAAAGGCGCCGACCAGACAGAAGCCGACGTGGTTGACCGACGAGTAGGCCATGATGCGCTTGAGGTCGGTCTGCGCCAGCGCCGCGAACGCACCGGCGACCACGGTGACGACGGCGAAGCCGAGCAAGAGCGGCGCCAGGCGCTGTGCCGTGTCGGGGAAGATGGGCAGCGCGATGCGCAAGAGCGCGTACACGCCCATTTTCGACATGCCGGCGGTGAGCAACAGCGTGGTCGGCGAGGGCGCCTCGGCGTAGGTGTCGGGCAGCCACGTGTGCAGCGGCCACATCGGCGTCTTGATGGCGATCGCGAGCAGCACGCCGCCGAAGGCGAGCGCTGCGCAGGTCGACGCGGACCAGCCGAGCCCGGCGTCTGCGGCGAGCTGCGCCAGCTTGCCGGCGAGCGCGCCGCTCTTGCCCAAGCGCGCCAGCTCCGCGAAGTCGAGCGTGTTGGCGGCGAACAGCATGGCCTGGAACGCGAGCAGCATGGCGACGCTGCCGACCAACGTGGTCAGCAAGAACTTGAGCGCCGCGCGGCGCGCCAGCGCAGTGCCGCCCGCGCGCACCAGGAAGAAGGCGGGGATCAGCACCACCTCCCAGAACAGGAACCAGTGGAAGAAGCTGAGCGCCGTGAACACGCCGAACATGCCCGACTGCAACAGCAGCATCAGCATCGAGGTGAGGCGCGCGTCGTCGTTACCCTTCCCCGATGACCGCCAAGAGGCGGCGATGGCGAGCGGCACGATCAGCGCGGACAGCAGCAACAGCAAAATGCTCAAGCCGTCGACGCCCACCACGTAGTCGGCGTGCAAGGTCGGGATCCAGGTGAAGCGCTCGGAGAGCTGGGGGCCGGCCTTGCTCGGATCGAACAGCCAGAGCACGCGCAGCGTCAGCAACATGGCCACGCCCGTGAAGGCGAGCGCCAGGCCGCGCGAGACGGTTGGGCGCTGCCTGCGCGCCAGCAGCACGACGACGGCTCCGACCGCGGGCACGGCGGTCAACCAGGTGAGCAGGTGAGAGTCGAGGAGGTTCATCGCGCGAACATCACCAGCAGCAGGAGGCCAAGCAGTACGGTGGCGCCGAAGGTGACCGCCGACAGCGAGCGCTGCACGCGGCCGGTCTGCAAGCGCGAGAGCGCGCCGCCGCCCACGCGCGCCGCCGCGGCGAGCAGGCGCGCCGCGGGGCGCACCAGGTGCTCGTCGGTCCAGAAGAACGCCTGCGCGAGCGCGCGCAGCCCACCGGAGATCGCCATCACCGCGAGATCGAGCAGCGCGTCGATCAGCTCGGCGAGCTGGGCAAGGATGCGCAGCAGACGCACCACGGTGGTGGCGTACAGCTCGTCGAAGTACCAGCGGTGCTCGAGCCAGCGGTAGAGCGGCTGCACGCGCGCGAGCGGATCGTCGCCAGCGCTCTTCGGCGCCAGCCGACCGTAGAGCGCCCAGCCGGCGCCGATGCCGGCGAGCGCGACCACGGTGGCGACGGCCATGAAGCCGAGGTTCGCCTCGGCGTGCTCGGCGCGCGGCTCGAGGAAGTGACCGAACAGGTTGGCCCACGGGGTGCCGACCAAGCCGATGCCCGCGGCGAACACCGCCAGGATCATCAAGGGCGCGGTCATCGACAGCGGGGACTCGTGCGCGTGGTGCGCGTGACCGTGCTCGTCGACGTTGCGGTTGGCGCCGAAGAACACCAGCGCCACCTGACGGGTCATGTAGAACGCGGTCAAGAACGACGCCACCATGGTGAGCGCGAAGGGACCGTAGGCGTGCTGGTGCCACGCGGACAGCAGGATCTCGTCCTTGCTCCAGAAGCCCGCGAACGGCACCACGCCGGCGAGCGCGGCCGTACCCACCAGATAGGTGACGAACGTCGTCTTCATCGGGCCCCTGAGCCCGCCCATCTTGAAGATGTCCTGCTGGTGATGGCTGCCGTGGATGACGGAGCCGGCGCCGAGGAACAGCAGCGCCTTGAAGAACGCGTGCGTGATCAAGTGGAACATGCCGACCGCGACGCCACCGACAGCGAGGCCGAGCATCATGAAGCCGAGCTGCGACACCGTGGAGTAGGCGAGGATGCGTTTGATGTCTCGCTGGGCGACCGCGATGGTGGCGGCGAGCAGCGCCGTGAAGGAGCCCACCCACGCGACCACGTCGAGCGCCATCGGGTCAGCGGCGAACAGCGGATAGGTGCGCGCGACGAGGAACACGCCGGCGGCCACCATGGTGGCGGCGTGGATCAGGGCCGACACCGGCGTCGGGCCCTCCATGGCGTCGGGCAGCCAGACGTGCAGCGGGAACTGGCCGCTCTTACCGATGGCGCCGCAGAAGATGAGCAGCGCGAGGACGCCGGCCAGGTTCATGCCGAAGAAGACGCCGGTGGCGGCGCGCAGGCTCTGCAACTGCGCGTCCTCGAGCACACCGAAGCCGTCGTCGAACAACAACTGCGTGCCGGTCTGGCCGTAGAGCCAAAGGATACCGACCAGGAAGCCGAGGTCGCCGAGCTTGGTGACCAGGAAGGCCTTCTTGGCGGCGGCGGCGGCGGACGGCTTCTCGTGCCAGAAGCCGATCAACAGGTAGCTACTGACGCCGACGATCTCCCAGGCGAGGAACAGCAACACCAGGCTGTTGGCCACGCACAGGCCGAGCATGCCGGCACAGAACAGCGACAAGAACGCGAAGAAGCGCGCGTAGGCGCGGTCGTCGTGCATGTAGCCGTGCGAGAAGATGAAGATCAGCAGGGCCACGAACGAGACCATGGCGATCATCACCGCGGTCAGCGGGTTGAGCACGAAGCCGAGCTTCAAGGCCGAGCCGCCGAACGACAGCCAGGTGAAGTTGACGACGACGGGCGCAGCCTCGCCGCCCGCCTGCACGGCGCCGAGCAACAGGCCGATTGAGATCAGGGCTGAGGCGCCAAGCGCGCCCACCGCCAGGCCGAAGGCCAGCCGTCGCTGCGACAGCGGCAACAGCATCCCCACCACGCCCGCGAGCAGCGGCAGCAGTGGCACCAACCAGGTGAGTGACGGATCGATCAGGGGCGCTCCAAAGTTCAGTTGGACAGGTCAGCCAGAAAGAGACTGGATGTTGCCGACGTCGACGGACTTGAGGTGGCGGTAGATGGCGATGACCAACGCGAGGCCCACCGCGCTCTCGGCGCCGGCGATGACCAGCGTGAACAGCGCGAACAGGGGGCCGGTCAGCTCCACCATGCCGGCGCGCCAGAAGGCAATGAAGTTCAAGTTGGCCGCGTTCATCATGATCTCGATCGAGACCAACACCAAGATGGCGTTCTTGCGCGTGAGCGCGCCCGCGAGCCCGACGGCGAACAGGATGGCCGAGAGCACCAAGAGGGCGTTGAGCGAGATCATGCGCTCCTCCGCTGCTCGCCGTCCTCGAGCGCGATCACCACGGCGCCGATGAGCGCGGCGGTCAACAGCACCGAGGCGATCTCGAAAGGCAACAGGTAGCGCGTCATCAGCGCCTCGCCGATGGGCGCGGTGGTGCCGAGGGGTGCCACCGCCGGCAGCGGCACGTCGGTGGTGCGCACCACCACGCCGACCAAGCCGGCGCCGACGACGGCGGCGCCGAGGATGCCGAGCACGCGCGAAGGCACCAGCCGTCCGATCTCTGTTGCCTGCAAGCGCGCACGCGTCAGCACGATGGCGAAGACGAACAGCACGGCGACTGCGCCCACGTAGACCAGCACCTGCACCACGCCGATGAACTCGGCGTGCAACATGAAGAACAGCGCGGCCACGCCGAAGAAGAACAGCACCAGCGACAAGAGCGCGCGCGGCAGGTCGTTGATGGTGGTGGCGCCGAGCGCACCGGCGATGGTGACGGCGGAGAGGAGCACGAAGCCGAGCTGGGCGATGTCCATGGTCACAGGTCCGCGTAGCGGTAGCGCCGCTGTTCGGTGGCGCGTCCGCCGTTGAGCTTGGCGAGCAGCAGGTAGGTCGGGATGAGCACCAGCGCGGCCGCGCCCCAGGCGACGGCCTTGTCGGCCAGCGTGGCGCGCGGCAGCACGTGCCACAGGCCGGTCGCGAAGATGTTCACGATGGCGAGCGGCAACAGGAACTTCCAGGAGAACGCCATCAACTGGTCGACGCGCAGGCGCGGCAGCGTCGAGCGGATCCACATCATCACGAAGATCAGGCCGAAGATCTTGAGGAACAGCACGAGCCAGCTCGGCAAGAACGCGGGTCCGTTCCAGCCCCCCAAGTAGAGCGACGACGCCAACGCGGAGAACGCGATGGTCGACAGGTACTCGGCCATGAAGAACAGCGCGAACTTGAAGCCCGAGTACTCGGTGTGGAAGCCCGCGATGATCTCGCTTTCGCCCTCGGCGATGTCGAAGGGCGAACGGTTCAGCTCCGCCATGCCCGCGATGAAGAAGGCGACGAAGCCGACGAAGCCCCACGGCGTCCACAGGTTCCAGTGCGCGATGCCGCCGAACAGCTCGCCGGTCGCCTGTGGGCCCTGCGCCTTGACGATGGCGCCGAGGTTCATCGAGCCGACCACCATGATGGCGGGCAGCGCGCCGAGCACCAGCGGCAGCTCGTAGCTGATCATCTGCGCGATGGCGCGCATGGCGCCGAGCATCGAGTACTTGTTGTGGCTGGCCCAACCGGCGATGAATAGCGCCAACGTCGACACTGAGCTGATGGCGAAGAACAGCAGTACCGACACGTCGGTGTCGACGGCGGTCATGTTGCGGCCGAGCGGCAGCAACGCATAGACGGTGATGGCGGGGACGACGACGACGCATGGCGCGAGCCAATGCAGCAGGCGGTCGGCGCCGGCCGGGATGACGTCTTCCTTGGTCAGCGCTTTGATGCCGTCGGCCACCGGCTGGAACAGCCCGAAGGGCCCGACGCGGTTCGGGCCGTAGCGGTTCTGGATGCGGCTGATGACCTTGCGCTCGAGCCAGGTGAGGAAGGCGAAGAAGCCGGCGTAGATGGCGATGACCACCACCACCGGGATCGCCAGTGAGAGCAGCGTGACCAGCCACACGGGCAGGCCGAGGTCGCGCGCCACGCCCAGGATCCACTGGTAGGCCTGCACGAAACCTTGGTCGAGGGTGACGGTCATCGACGGCCTCAGCCCTTCGGCTCTGTGGGAGGGGTGGGCGCCGGCACCGCAGGCGCAGCGGCGGGAGCTGCGGGTGCAGCAGCGGGCTTGACTGGCGCGGGCGCCGGCTTCTTCTTCGCCGCCAGCCGCTCGTCGACACCGACGGCCTCGGTGTGCTTGATGCGGTGGTAGTACTCGTTCGACTTGCCGAGTCGCACCTTGTCGGCGAGCAACCCCGTGAAGCGGTCGGTGGTCGACAGCTCGTACTCGCTATCCATCTTGATGGCGTCGAACGGGCACACCTCGGCGCAGATGCCGCAGTTCATGCACACCGTCATGTCGATGTCGAAGACCTTGGGCTTCTTCTTGGAGATGCCCTTCTCGTCGGTCAACAGCTCGATGAAGATGCACTGCGGCGGGCACTCCTGCTCGCAGATCTTGCACGCGGTGCAGCGCAGCCCGGTCTCAGCGTCGCCGTCGAACACCAGGAACGGGATGTTCCTGAAGTTCTCCTTCGGCGTCAGCCGCTCCTCGGGGTACTGCACGGTGACGAGCCGCTTCTTGTCGAAGTAGCTGCCGACGAAATTCCTCGCCGTCATCGCCAAGCTCTTCAGCATGCCGCCGCCGAAGCTCATCGGTCGACCTCGCCGAGCACGATGTCGACCGCGCCGAGGATGACGATGGCGTCGGCGAGCTTGTGGCCGAGGCACATGTCCTCGAGGATGGTCAGGTTGACGAAGCTCGGCGCGCGCACGTGGTAGCGGTACGGCGACTTGTCCCCCTGGCTGACGATGTAGAAGCCGAGCTCGCCCTTGGGGCTCTCGATGCGCCCGTAGGCCTCGCCCTTGGCGGGTCGGAAGTTCCGGATCTTGGTCTTCGGATCCTGGATGGGCCCCTTGGGCATGTCCTTGAGCGCCTGCCTCAGGATCTTGAGGCTCTCCGCCACCTCGAGCACGCGCATGTAGTAGCGATCGAACACGTCGCCCTTCTCACCGAGCGGCACCTTGAAGTCGAAGCGGTCGTAGATGCCGTACTTGTCGACCTTGCGCACGTCGTAGGGCACGCCGCTGGCGCGCGCCATCGGCCCGCTGATGCCGGCGCTGATGGCCAGCTCCTTCGACAGCACGCCCACGCCCTGACAGCGCTGCTGCAAGATCTCGTTCTTGGTCATCAGCGCCTCGAACTCGTCGAGGAACGCCGGATACTCGTCGATGATCTTCTGCACGACCGCCAGGTCGTCGTCGGTCATGTCGACGCGCACGCCGCCGAAGCGGAAGTAGTTGCACATCATGCGCGCGCCGGTGACCGACTCGAAGACGTCGAGCACCTTCTCGCGCTCGCGCAGGGCCCACACGAGCGGCGTCATCCAGGCGCCCAGGTCTTGCAGCAGGAAGCCGGCGACACAGGTGTGGTTCACCACCCGCGTCAGCTCGCACATGATGACGCGCAGGTACTCGGCGCGCTCCGGCACGGTGATGCCGGCCAGCTTCTCGACGGTGAGCGCGTAGCCCCAGTTGTTGGCGAGCGAGCCGAAGTAGTCGAGCCGATCGGTGAACGGCATGGTGCCGAGGTAGGTCGTGCGCTCGGCGATCTGCTCGTGGTTTCTATGCAGGTAGCCCATCACCGGCTTGAGCTTGGTGACCACCTCGCCATCGAGCGTGACGTCCATGCGGAACACGCCGTGCGTCGACGGGTGCTGCGGGCCGATCGACACCTCGAGCTGCTGCTGATCGAACGCCGACTCGACCGGCGTCAGCTTGTAGCGCGGCTCGGGCTCCGGCGCGGCGCCCACGGGCTCGTCGACGTCGCGCATCAGCCGCCCGCCTTCTCACGCCGCTCGGCCTGGTGGGCGGCGGCGCGCTTGAGCACCTCGTCGTGCGGCGTGGGTTCCCACTCGAAGTTGTCGGGCGGCCGATAGTCCTTGCGCATGGGGAAGTCGGTCAGCTCGTCCCAGGTGAGGATGCGGCGCAGGTCCGGATGGCCCGCGAAGATGACGCCGTACAGGTCGAAGGCCTCGCGCTCCTGGTACTCGGCGCTGCGCCACAACGACACCACCGACGGCACCACCGCGTCGTCGGTGCGGTTGGCGGTGCGGCACTTGACGGTGAGCGGGCCGTGCCGCTTCTCGACGGAGAACAGGTGGTAGACCACCTCGAGCACCGCCACCGGCTTGAGCCAGTCGACCGCGCACAGGTTCGACAGGAAGTCGAGGCGCAGCGTCTTATCGTCGCGCAAGAAGCGCATCACCTCGAGCAGCACGCGCCGATCGACGACGAGCGCGGGGCCCTCGGCCGCCACCAGGCCGGCGGTCCCCGGCACTTCGGCGGCGATGCGCGCGACCAACGGGCCGAGGTCGAGCGGGCCTGGCGGCGGCGCGGGCTTCGCGGGCGCAGGTGGCGCCGGTGGTGCGGCCGGCGGCGTGCCCGCAGGAGCAGCAGGAGGGGCAGCGGGTTCGGTCACGCCTTGCCCTCCTTGGCGGGCGCGAGCGCGCCTTGGCCGACGATCGGCAAGGAGCGCACCGGCTCGGGCGGCTGCCAGACAACGGGGTTGGCCGGCGGCTCGAGGTCGTGCTTGCCGAGCCTGGGAATGGGGTACTCGGCCGGGCGCTCGTCGATCTCGCGCGCTATCGGGTGACTCAGCCGCGTGAAGTGCTGGTGGTCGATCTTCTCTTGCAGCGTGATGATGGCGTGCAACAGCGCCTCGGGCCGCGGCGGGCAGCCGGGGATGTGCACGTCGACGGGGATGAAGCGATCGATGCCTTTCAAGACGTTGTAGCCCTCCTTGAAGGGCCCGCCGGCGATGGCGCATGCGCCCATGGCGATGCAGTACTTGGGCTCCGGCATCTGGTTCCACAGGCGCACCACCTGCGGCGCCATCTTCTTGGTCACCGTGCCGGCGACGATCATCAGGTCGGCCTGCCGCGGCGAGCCGCGGAACACCTCGGCGCCGAAGCGGGCCAGGTCGAAGCGCGCGCCGCCCGTCGCCATCATCTCGATGGCGCAGCAAGCGAGGCCGAATTGCAGCGGCCAGATGGAGGAGCGGCGGCCCCAATTGTAGATGGCCTCGAACGTGGTGGTGACCACGCCGGTGCGCGCCAGCTCGCGCTTCAGGCCCTCGTCAACCGCCACGCTACCTCCACTCCAACACGCCCTTTTTCCAGGCCCAGGCGAGGCCGGCGACCAGCACTGCGACGAACACCATCATCTCGACGAACACCACCACACCCATGCCGTGGAACACCACCGCCCAGGCGTAGAGGAAGGGCGCCTCGAGGTCGAAGGCGACGAACACCAGCGCGTACACGTAGTAGTTGACCTTGAAGGCGCCCCACGGATCGCCGTGGCTCTCGAGGCCGCACTCGTAGGCGCTCTGCTTCACCGACGACGGCTTCTTGGGCGCGATCAACGACGACAGGAACAGCGGCACCAAGGGGAAGATCACCGCCACCGCGATGAAGACGCCGAGCGCGCTGTACTGCAACGTATAGGCGTCCATCGCCGTCAGCTCCGACCCCCGGGCCGTCGCCCGTATAGCGTGATCGTGTCCGGCGTACACGACCACGCGAACGGATGGTAGGGTCGGCCCGTGCTTCGACCAGCTTTCGCGCTCGCGCTTGCTCTCGCCGCGTCCGGATGCGCCACCGACGGCAAGTTCGTCTGGGTGGACGAGCTCGACCGCGAGGACCTCAAACCTGCGCCCTACCTGGTGGCGCCGGGCGACCGCCTGGTGGTCAACGTCTGGAACCAGCCGCCGCTGTCGGGCGAGGTGCTGGTGCGGCCCGACGGCAACATCACGCTCCCGCTGATGGGCGACGTGCAGGTCGCGGGCGTGACGCCGCAGCAGGCGGCCGAGGCCGTCGCGCGCAAGCTCACCGGCCTCGTCGTCGAGCCGCACGTGGCGGTGAGCCTCGCGGGCACGCGCGAGCCCACCGTCAGCGTGCTCGGCGAGGTGCAGCAGGCGGGCAGCTTCCCGCTCCGGCCGGGCGAGGGCGTGCTCGAGGTGCTGGCGCGCGCCGGCGGCCTCTCCGAGTTCGCGCGGAAGGACGCCATCTTCGTGGTGCGCCGGAGCCAGGGGTTGCGCGTGCGCTTCGACTACCAGCGGCTCGCGCGCGCAGTGGGCGCGGGCGTCGCCTTCGAGCTGCAGGACGGCGACGTGGTGGTGGTGGAGTAGCGCGATCCATCACGGCATTTCGCCGCGCCGAAGCGCTCGCGCAGCCGATATACTCTGCGTCCGTACATCCCAGGGGAGGCCCGCGCCGTGGTCATCCGCAAGGTCGAAGCACCCAAGGTCTCGAAAAAGCACGAGATCCCGGTCGAAGCCCCCGCGCTGCGGCTCAAGGACGTCACCGACGCGCTCGATCGTGCCCTGCTGGACGGCACCTTCTCGCAGAAGGAGCAGAAGGGCCTCGACGCCCTGATCCAGAACGCCCCCAAGGCGCTCAAGGAGCAGGCGGCGGCCCACCTGACCGCCGAGCTCGAGAAGCGCCAGCAGGCCGGCAAGCCGGTCGACATCTCGGAGGTCGCGCTCTCCAAGCTCTCGCAGGCCCTCGGCACCGACTTCTCCAAGCTGTTCTTCCGCCGCCAGGCGCACAGCGAGACGACGTCGCGCGAGGTGACGCAAGGCCTCGACAAGACCGCGCAGACCGTCGAGGCCAGCCACAGCGCCGAGGTGCACAAGCAGGGCTCCGAGGCGCGCCTCGAGAAGCAGAAGAACATCCAGGCGAGCCACAACGGCACGTCGGTGGCCAAGAACGAGCTGACGCCCGAGTACAAGGCGGCCAAGATCGTCGCCGACGAGCTGAAGCAAAAAGGCACGGCCTACCTGCACGAGAAGGCCGAGGGCAGCCCCGCCCTCGCCGCCACGCTGCCGCACCTCGAGAACCTCGCCGGCAAGACCGTCGAGGAGGTGATGAAGGATCCCGAGCTGCTCGCCAACGCGTCGTCGCTCTTGTCCAAGCTCGGCACCCCCGGCTTCCGCGAGGCGCTCAAGCTGTCGGTCAAGGACCTCGGCACCGCGTTCACGCGCGCCACCGGCACCGACGCGATGAACCCCGCGGCGGTCAAGGCCGCGCTCGACGCGAGCATGAAGCTCTCGGAGAAGCTGCCGGCGCTCGCCGCTGCCACCGGCAATGCCAAGCTGATCGAGGCCGCCGGCCGGCTCGCGCCGCAGATCGGCAAGACCGCGGCCACCGTCGGCGCCAAGGTGGGCGTGCAGGCGGGCGCTGCAGGTGCTGTCACCGTCGGCGCCACGGCGGGCAAGGCGATCCCGGTCATCGGCAACGTCATCTCTGTCGGCACCACGCTGATGGCGGGCGCCACCTTCGTCGGGCAGCTCTTCAAGAAGCCGCACGACATGAAGAAGATCGCCAACGAGGGCGCCTACTTCCTGACGCAGGCGGTCGGCATCGCCTTCCCGTGGGTGGCGCTCGGCGGCTCGCTCGCCAAGATCGGCACCGACGCGGCCATCCGCTCCTCCGACAAGAAGAAGGCCGAGCGGGGCGAGGTGGTCACCGAGCAGGCGAGCATGAAGGACATCACCGCGGCGCTGCCGTTCCTGGCGCAGAACGCCGAGCTGATGGAGGCGGCGCTGCGCGGCGCCGGCAAGGGCGACGCCGCCGACAAGGTGGCGCGGCTGCGTACCTCGGCCGACTCGTTGAGCAAGCTCCCCGAGGTCACCCCGGAGCAGCTCGGCAAGCTGCGCGAGGACCAGCAGGCAGCGCTCACCTCGGTGTTCGAGACCGTCAGCGGCCGTCTGGGCGAGATCAAGGACGAGGAGCGCCAGAAGGATCCGACCTCGGTGAACAGCGCCATCGCCATGCTGCTCGGCAAGGGCTTCCAGCTCGCGAGCACCGCGCTGCGCAAGAGCGGCGTGCTCGAGAAGAACCTGCGCATGCCGGGCGGCGAGCTCAAGCCGGCCGACGTCGACACCAAGCGGTCGCAGAACGCGGGCGAGTTGGTGGCGTCGCTCGGGCCGACGGCGACCGCGCAGACGGTCGCCGGCTCGGTCTGACGACGGCGATCACGCCCGTTCCAAAGGCTGGCTCGTTTTTCGAACCGCTTCCGCGGTAGATCGTGCGTACACGCATGCGGGCACGGGCACGGGCACGTTTCTGGAGGACGCCATGGGTCTGTTCGACAAGTTGAAGGGCGAGCTGGTCGACATCATCGAGTGGGTCGACGACACCAACGGGCAGACGCTGGTGTGGCGCTTCCCGCGCTACCAAAACGAGATCAAGAACGGCGCGCAGCTCATCGTGCGTCCGGGCCAGAGCGCGGTGTTCATCAACGAGGGCCGCCTGGCCGACGTGTTCACCGAGGGGCGCCACGAGCTGGCGACCAACAACCTGCCGATCCTCTCGACGCTCAAGGGCTGGAAGCACGGCTTCAACTCGCCCTTCAAGTGCGAGGTCTACTTCGTCTCGACCAAGATCATCGGCCCGCTCAAGTGGGGCACGCCGAACCCGCTGATGATGCGCGACCCCGACTTTGGCGCCATTCGCCTGGGCGCCTTTGGTACCTACACGCTGCGCTGCACCGACGCCAAGCTCTTGCTCAAGCAGCTCGTCGGCACCGACGGCGTCTATGACACCAACGAAGTGAACGACGTGATGCGCTCGATCATCCAGTCGAGCTTCGCGACGGTGCTCGGGCAGAACAAGGTGCCGGCGCTCGACCTGCTCTCGTCCTACGAGATCTTCGGCGAGAGCGTGAGGAAGCAGGTCGCGACGCAAGTCGACGACGAGTACGGCCTCGAGGTCCCGAACCTCAAGATCGTCAACATCAACGTGCCCGAGGGCGTGCAGAAGGCGCTCGATCAACGCGCCTCGATGGGCGCGCTCGGCTCCTCCACGCTTGGGCCGGCGCCGAACCTCGCCGCCTTCCAGCAGTTCCAGATGGGCACCGCCATGGGCCAGCCCGGCGGGCGCATGAGCCCGGGCATGGACCTCGGCATGGGCCTCGCCATGGCGGGCCAGATGGCCAACCAGGTGCAACAGCAGCCGGCGATGGCGGGGCCGCCTCCCTTGCCGCAGGCGCAGGGCTACTTCTTCGGCATCAACGGGCAGAACGTCGGGCCGCTGGTGCTCGACGTCGCCAAGCAGTTCGTCACCATGGGGCAGATCAAGTCCGACACCTTGTGCTGGACGCAGGGCATGGCGGCGTGGACGCCGGCCGGGCAGGTGCCGGCGCTGGCGGTGCTGTTCGGTCAGGTGGGCGGTCCGCCGCCGCTGCCGGGCGGTGGCCCGCCGCCGATGCCGCGGTAACATCCGCGTATGCGAAACGTCCTGCTCGCGGCGCTCGGCGCCGCGCCCCTATTGTTCGTCGGCTCCTGCGAGGGCGAGTGCGCCGTCTCGGCCGACTGCGGCGGCGATGGCATGTGCATCGACGGCCTGTGCCTCGACTGCGCCACCGACGACGACTGCGACGTCGACCGTGACGAGCGCTGCGTCGACGGCGCCTGTGAGCGCCGCCGCCCCTCGGAAGGTGAAGGCGAGGGCGAGGGTGAAGGTGAAGGTGAAGGTGAAGGTGAGGGTGAAGGAGAAGGGGAGGGCGAAGGAGAAGGCGAGGGCGAGGGTGAAGGGGAGGGCGAGGGCGAAGGCGAAGGCGAGGGCGAGGGCGAGGGCGAGCATGAGCTGGGAGCGCAGATCACCTGGGACGCCGCCACCGGCGACCTCGACATCCACCTGACCAAGAGCGACGCTACCGGCCGCTTCTGCATCGACGCGCTCACCGGCACCGACACACCGGGCCCGTTCTCCGAGGCATGCGAGCCGGCGCCGCTCGACTGCAACTACGTCAGCTGCAAGAGCACCACCACCACGCGGCCGCAGTGGGACGGCGTCACCGGCAATTCGCCGGGCGATCCCCACCTCGATATCGACGACCTCACGGGCTATGGCCCCGAGAACATCAACGTCGACGTGCTGCCGGCCGGCGAGTACCTGCTCGGCGTCTACGTCTACACCAGCGCAGCGACCACGCTCAGCACCAACGTGACCGCGACGCTGCGCTACGGCGGCGCCAGCGTCTTCACCTCGTCGCCGATCGCGATGAGCTCGACCAGCGCGCGCTGGCGCGACGTCGCCATCGTGGTGGCGACGGCGAGCAGCGTGTGCGTCGAGGATCTGCTCGACAGTAACGACGCCGACGACTGCCCGCGGTAGACAGCGTCACCAAGGCACGTTCAAGGAACGTTGCAAATCAGGGCATGACAGTCCATAATTACAAGGATGATTGCTCGGCGAGCCCGGGGCGCGATGGTGGCGGCGCTGACCGACTCGCCCGCGGTCGTGTTGGTCGGGCCTCGGCAGTCCGGCAAGACCACCCTGGCCCTCGACCTGGTCGACGAGCGACACGGCCTCTATCTCGACCTCGAGTCGGAGCTCGATCGCAGGAAGCTGCTCGAGCCTGAGGCCTGGCTGGCGGCGCACCAGGACCGCTTGGTGGTCCTCGACGAGATCCACCGCATCCCCGACTTGTTCCCCTTGTTGCGCGGCCTGATCGACCGCGCACGGCGCGCGCGCCGCCGCACGGGCCTCTACCTGCTGCTCGGCTCCGCCTCCCTCGAGCTGCTGCGCCACTCGGGCGAGACGCTGGCCGGTCGCGTTGCGCACGTCGAGCTTGGCCCCTTCGACGTGCTCGAGGTCGGCGCCGCGGCCACCGAGACCCTCTGGCTGCGCGGCGGCTTCCCCGACAGCTTCCTCGCCAGAAGTCACGCGGCGAGCCTCGCGTGGCGCCGCTCCTTCATCCGCAGCTACCTCGAGCGCGACGTCGCGCTGTTCGGTCCGCGCATCCCGGCGGAGACGCTGCGCCGCTTCTGGACCATGCTGGCGCACCTGCAGGGCGGGCTGCTCAACGCGACGGCGCTGGCGCGCAACCTCGGCGTCGACGTGAAGACCGCGGCCCGCTACCTCGACCTCCTCGTCGACCTGCTGTTGGTGCGGCGCCTGCCGCCGTGGCACGCCAACGTGGGCAAGCGGCTGGTAAAGTCCCCCAAGGTGTACGTGCGCGACAGCGGCCTGGTGCACGCGCTGCTCGACATCGCCGATCGCGACGCCCTGCTGTCGCATCCGGTGCTCGGTGGCAGCTGGGAGGGCTTTGTCGTCGAGAACCTGCTCGCCGCCGGTGGCGATCGGGTCACGGGCCACTACTACCGCACCAGCGGGGGGGCCGAGATCGACCTCGTGCTCGCCTTCGACGACGGTCGGCTGTGGGCGATCGAGATAAAGCGCGGCGCCACGCCCAAGGTCGATCGCGGCTTCCACGAGGCGTGCCGCGACCTCGAGCCTGCGCGCAGGCTGGTGGTGTGTCCCACCGACGAACCGTTCTCGCTCGGTGACGGCATCGAGGCGGTGCCGCTCGCGACCTTGGCGCGGCAGCTCGCGAAGGCGTAGCCCCTACTCCGCGAAGCCGTACAGCTCCGCCGAGTCGAGCGCGAGCTCGCTGCCGGTGCCGCCGTCGCCGCCGAGCACGAGCACGCGCCCGTCGTCGAGCGCCACCGCCGCGAGCGCGAGGCGCGGTGTGGTGAGCGCCGGCACGCGCTGCCACGAGTCGTCGAGCGGCGAGAACAGCTCGACGGCGGCGAGCGGGGCGTCGGCGTCGCCGCCGAGCACGAGCACGCCCTGATCGACGAGGTGCGCCGCCGCCGCAAACAGGCGCGGCTGGGCGAGCGACGGCCCGAAGTCCCAACTATCCTCGGCGATGGCGTAGAGGTCGGCGTCGGCGAGCGCCACCGTGTCGCCGGCCGTCTCGCGCTGAAAGCCGCCCGCCACCAGCACGCGACCATCGGTCAGCAAGCTGGCGGTGTGCCCGCCGCGCGACTGGCCGTAGCCGGCGGGCACGAAGGCGCTGGTGCCGGGCTGCCAGCGCTCCGCGTCCTCGAGGGTGATGCTGTCGGCACCGAGGCGCCCGCCGGCGATCAGCACGTCGCCGCCTGGCAAGAGGGTAGCGGTGTGCCCGAAGCGCCCGCCGGTGAGCATGCCCGCCATCTGAACGAAGCCGCCGCCGGGGGTGAACAGCCAGGCGTCGTCGTGGGTGACGGCGCCGTCGCGGCCGCCGACGACCAGCACGCGACCGTCATCGAGCCGAGTGGCGGTGAACAGGTCGCGTGCGCTCGGCAACGGTGCCGAGGTGCCGAAGGTCTCGGTCGCCGGATCCCAGATCTCGGCGTCGTCGATGGCGGTGTAGACGCCGTCGTCGCCGGAGACGCCGCCCGCCACCCAGACGCGCCCGTCGGCGAGCAGCACGGCGCTATGGCGCGCGCGATCGCTCAGCATGTCGTCGGTCGGCGAGAAGGAGTCGTCGGTGGGATCGAACAGCTCGGCGCTGGTGGTGGTGCTCATGGTGGCGCCGGTGCGCCCGCCGACGACGAGCACGCGGCCGTCGTTGAGCAGCGTCGCCGTCATGTTGGTACGGGCGGTGGTCATGGTGGCGGTGGCGAGCACGCCGACGCAGCCGGGCCCGACGCGCTGCAGGCCCACCGGGCAATCGTCCAGCTCCTCGACGACGAAGGTGTAGGGCCCGGCCACCGGCGCGATTGCGGGGGTTGCGCCGTCGACGACGAACACCACGCGCCCGGGGCCGACCGAGGGCAGCACCAGCACCTCCTCGGCGTAGTTGTCGTCGGGGTCGTCGGTGCAGGTGTCTGGCAACAGATCGACGGCGCCGCAGCCGGAGAGCGCGTAGAGCGAGGCGTCCCAGCCGGTCGGCGTCAGGCGCGCTACCAACGAGGCCGCAGCCGGCAGGTCGACGGCGTAGTAGCGCTCGGGCGCGCCGTCGCCGGCGCAGGGCGCCTCGCCGTCGTCGAAGGCATCTCCCGTGGTGCCTTGCACCTGCACGCCGAGCGAAAGCACAGTGGCGCCATCGCAGGTGTCGGCGCCCGGCTCGCCTGGCCCGGCATCGACCTGGTCGTCGGGG
Source organism: Deltaproteobacteria bacterium (assembly GCA_016177705.1). Lineage (GTDB taxonomy): Bacteria > Myxococcota > UBA727 > UBA727 > VGSZ01 > JACOUT01. Next base: position 181,991 of record JACOUT010000014.1, on the reverse strand, counting down.
AAGTCGTCGGGCACGCAGGCGCCGGTGAAGCAGCGGTAGCCCTCGGGGCAGTCGCCGTTCAGGACGCACGGCCGGCCGAAGACCGCGTCCTTGAGCGCGCATGCCATCGGCGCCGCACCTGCGGCGAGCAGCACCAGCAACAGCACGGCAGCGCGCGTCACTCGCCCTCCGCCAAGACGAGCCAGCCGCCGACGCCGAGGCCGACGACGCCGAGGCCGCCCGCCACCGCGCCGGCGATCACCAGCGGCGCGCCCCACGCGGCCCAATCGCTCGCCGCCTGGCCTTGCCGCGCTTGCGCCGCGCGCGCCGCGTCGAGCGCGGCGGCCGGGTTGTTCGCGATGCCGGCCTCGGCCGCCTCGACGTCGGTGCGCGCAGTCTCGTGCGCGGCGAGCGGCAACAGGCCGAGACCGGTGCTCGCCGCGCCCACCACGCCGGCGAGCGCGCCGCCGCCGAGCATGAGCCAGGGCAGCGGTGAGGGCCGCGTCACCTCCGGCAGCGGCGTGGTGCAGCTCGCGGTGCAGGTGTCGTTGTCGTCGCTGTTGCCGTCGTCGCACTGCTCGCTCGGCGCCTTGACGCCGTTGCCACACGCGCTCGCCGTGCAGTTGCTGTCGCAGCCGTCGCCGTCCACCAGATTGCCGTCGTCACACGCCTCGCCGATGCTCACGGTGCCGTTGCCGCAACCGGTCGGCACGCAGGTGGCGTCGCAGCCGTCGCCGTCCGTCAGGTTGCCGTCGTCGCAGGCCTCGCCCGGCGCCACGATCCAATCGCCGCACGCCTTGGGCGGCAAGATGCACGCGTGGCCGGGGCCGCCCTCGACCAACAGCTTGCGCAGCTCCTTGACCCGATCGGCGGCGGCGGCGCGCTTGTCGGCCTGCGGGTGGTTCTCGACCAGCGACAGGTAGAGGCGCAGCGCGAGCTGACGGTCGTCGGCGGCGTAGGCGGTCTCGGCGGCGCGGTAGAGCGCGAGGTCGGAGCGCGACTTGCCGTACACCTGCAGGAAGATGAACGAGGCGTCGCAGTAGCGCTGCTCGGCGGCGGCGCGCATGGCGGCGTCGCCCATGGCGACGAGCGCGCCGTCGCTGCCCGGCGTCGCCAGCGCGAGCGTGAGCAACGCGACGGCCGCGCTCATGGCGTCAGGTCCGGCACGTGGCGGGGCTTCGGATCGGGCGGCTTGGCCACCGGCGCCGGCGGCGGTCGCGTCGGTCGCGGTGGGCGCGCGACTGGTGGCACGGCGGGTGGTGGCGGGGACACCGCGACGGGTGCGACGGGCGGCGGCGCCGGCTCGAGTGTTGTCGGCGGCACGACGGTCGGCGGCACCACGGTCGGTGGCGCGGGCGTCGCCGGCGGACCGTCAGCGGCGAGGTCGTCGGCGTCACCTCGAGCGCCGAGCGCGCGCGCCACCACCACGGCGGCGCCGAGCGCGGCGGCGAGCACCACGGCCGCGGCGATCACGAGCGCTCCCGAGCGGCGCCTCGGCGGCACGAAGGTCGGCACCGTCACCGACGGGTCGACCCGCGGTGACGACGTCAGCGGGGTCGCCAGCTTGGGCATGGTGGCGGCGTTGACGTCGACGTCGCGCAACGCCACCGCGCGCGGCGTCACCCCGTGCGGCCGGCCGAGGATGTCAGCGATGCGCTGCAACACCGCGCTCGCGTCGGGCGGCCGCTCGCCCGGATCCTTGCGCAACAACTGCTGCACCAGCGCGTCCACCTCCGGCCAGACGGTGTCGATGTGGCGCGGCACCTCGTGCGCGTGCTTGGTGACGAGCGCGATCGGCGTTGGCGCCGAGAACACCGCCTCGCCGGTCAGCATCTCGAACAGCATGACGCCGAGCGCGTACAGGTCGGAGCGCGGCTCCTCGAGCTGGCCATGCAAGAGCATCTCGGGCGCCATGTAGCCGGGCGTGCCGACGAGCTTGCCGTGCTCGGTCAAGGTCTGGTGGTCGGTGCCGGTGGGCACGCGCGCCACGCCGAGGTCGAGCACTTTGACGAAGTCGGCATCGCCGCCGGCGGCGCTGACGCGGGTCAGCATGATGTTCTCGGGTTTCAGGTCGCGGTGCACCACGCCGGCCCGGTGGGCGGCGGCCAGGCCGCGGCAGATCTGCTGCGCCAGGTCGAGCGCGGCGCGCGGTTCGAGCGCGCCGACGCGGCGCATGCGCGCCCGCAAGGTCTCGCCCTCGAGCAGCTCCATGGCCATGAACAGCTCGCCCCCTTCGGTGACGCCGAAGTCGAGCAGCGTGACCACGTGCGGATCGGACAGGTGCGCGAGCGCGCGCGCCTCGCGCTCGAAGCGCGCGATCAGGCGCGGGTCGTCGGCGTAGTCGCGGCGGATCAGCTTGAGCGCGACGCGCCGTCCGAGCGGCGCCTGGCGCGCCACGAACACCTCGGCCATGCCGCCCTGCCCGAGCACCTCCTCGACGGTGTAGCGGCCGGCGATGGTGCGGCCGCGCCATCGATCGCTACCTTGTCGATTCGGCTCCTCCACCATCCGTCGACGCTAGCCCACGGTGAAGAGCAGCGTCGAGCGACGGCAGCGTCAGCGGTGACCGCGCTCCTTCCGTACCTTGACCAGGTCGTCGAGATAGTCGGGCGCCGATGCGTAGCGCAGCGCTTCGTCGCGCGCGACCACGCCGCCCGCCACCAGATCGGCCAGGCTCTTCTCCATCGGCACCAGGTCGTCCTGGTTGGCCTGCATCAGGCCGCGCAGGATGTGGGTGCGTCCCTCGCGCACGGCGTTTCGCACGCGCAACGACTGCGACATCGACTCCCAGGCGAGCGCGCGCCCGTTGCCGTCGACGCGCTTGAGCAGGCGCTGCGCGAACACGAGCTGCAAGGCCTCGGCGAGCTGCGCGCGCACCTGCGCCTGCATGTCGCCGGTGAAGAAGTCGAGGATGCGGTCGACGGCGGCCGTGGCGTTCAGCGCATGCATGGTGCCGAGCACCAGGTGGCCGGTCTCGGCGGCGGTGAGCGCGGTCGCGATCGACTCGTGGTCGCGCAGCTCGCCGATCACGATGACGTCGGGATTCTGCCGCACCACGTGGCGCAGCCCCTCGGCGAAGCTCCTGGTGTCGGCGCCTACCTCTCGCTGGTTCACGTTCGAGCGGCGGTGGTGGAAGTGGTACTCGATCGGGTCCTCGATGGTGACGATGTTGGCGTTGCGCTCGCGGTTGATGGTGTCGATCATCCACGCCAGCGTCGTCGACTTGCCGTGGCCGTTCGGGCCGGTGATGAGCACCAGGCCCTGCGGCTTGAGCGCGAAGGTGTGCAGGAACGCCGGCAGCCGCAGCTCCTCGGCCGAGGGCACCACGTCGCGCAGGAAGCGCGCCGTGAACGACAGCGACCCCCGCTGTCGGTAGAGGTTGCAGCGGAAGCGGCCGAGCTCGGGCATGGAGATGGCGAAGTCGAGCTCCAGGTTGTCGACGAAGGCGCGCTTCTGCTCGTCGTTCAACAGCTCGCTCATCAGTTGCTGCATGTTCTCGGGCGTCAAGGGTGGCAAGGGCAACCTCACCAGCTCGCCGTCGAGGCGCAAGGACGGCGGCGCGCCAGCAGACAGATGGAGATCCTGCCCGCGCCGGCGCGCCAGAAACGCCAGCAGTGCGTGGGTCTGCTGGGTCAGGCCGCCGGTCGAGAGCGCGATCTTCTCGTCCGGGGTCAGGCTCAGGGTGGTGCCGTGCTCGCTGGTCATGGGTGCCTCCGCTCGCGCGTACTGCTCGAACCGTGCCGCCGCGATCACGAGCCGAGCGCGCCCGCACGGCCCCAGGTCGTGGGCAGCCGCACAGCGCCGACGGGAAGCGCTGCGTTTTCGCACACCCGGCTTTGGGCTATCGGCGGCGCATGACCTCCTCCACCGTCCCACCTTCAACGGTTCCCCCCTCCGAGGGGCAAGGCGGCTTCGGCGACCGCGGCGCCAAGAAGGAATTCCCCTGCGAGACCTGCGGCGCCAAGCTGGTCTTCTCCATTGGCGCGCAGAAGCTCAAGTGCGAGCACTGCGGCACCGAGAAGGAGCTGACCTTCGCCGAGGGCGCGCGCGTCGACGAGCGCGACCTGATGAGCGCCCTCGACAAGCAGACGGGGCAGCGCATCGGCGCCGCCGGCGCGCACTTCGTCGGCACCCACGAGGTTACGTGCAGCGCGTGCGGCGCCAGCGTGGCGTTCTCGGGCTCACTGACCTCGTCGGCGTGCAGCTACTGTGGCGCGCCCATCCAGCGCGACAAGGCGCACGAGCTGACGCACCGCCTGCCGGTCGACGGTGTGTGCCCGTTCGCGGTCGAGAAGAACGTTGCCGATGACAAGCTCAAGGGCTGGGTGCGCTCCCGCTGGTTCGCGCCCAACGAGTTCACGCGGCGCGGCGTGCAGGGCAAGTTCGACGGCGTCTACATGCCCTTCTTCACCTTCGACGCCATGACCTTCACCCGCTACCGCGGCCAGCGCGGCGACACCTACTGGGAGTCGGTGGGTTCGGGGAAGAACCGGCGCCGCGTCGCCAAGATCCGCTGGTCGCCGGCGTCGGGCTCGTTTCAGCGCTTCTTCGACGACGTGTGCATCCCGGCGCTCAAGTCGCTGCCGCAGAAGCTCTTGCACGGGCTCGAGCCCTGGCCCACCGAGCGCCTGGTGCCGTTCACCGACCAGGCGCTCGCGGGCAAGCTGGCACACACCTACGAGATTGAGCTCGGCGCCGGCTTTCAGCTCGGCAAGGAGCGGATCGAGGGTGAGCTGACCAGCGACGTCAAGCGACGCATCGGCGGCGACGTGCAGCAGATCTCGAGCCAGGAGACCAGCTACTCGGCGCTCACCTACAAGCACGTGCTGCTGCCCGTCTGGATCCTCGCCTATCGCTACGGCGGCAAGCCCTATCGCGTCGTCGTCAACGCGGTGACGGGGCAGGTGAACGGCGAGCGGCCGTGGAGCCCGATCAAGATCGGCATCGCGGTGTTCTTCGGCATCGTGGTCGCGATCATCCTGGCGGTCTTGTTCGGCGGTGGGCAGGACGGAGGCGGCGGGTACTGACGCACGGGGTCACGTCCCTCGCCGTGGCGCTCGCCAGCGCCGGTGCGCGGCGCCGTAGTAGAGGGTCACGCGCGTGTGCCGCTGCTGCCGCGGACGCGCGTCCAGCCGGCACAGCGCGCGCGTCTCGAGCGGCCCCTCGAGGAAGTCCTTCTCGAAGCGCCAGGTGCGCATGCCGTTGCCGCACACGTCGCCGTCGACGCCGATGTCGAGCACCAGGCGCGAGGGCGCACGGATGGCGCGCTCGACGAGCAGCCCCGGCGGCGCCCAGCTCACCACCACCAGGTCGGGGCGAAAGCGCTCGATGGCGCGCGCGGCGGCCATGCGCAGCACGTGAGCGCCGGCCGAGATGCCGGCGAGCGGCACGCCGGCGAGCTCGGCGCGATCGGCGTCGTTCATGCGCCCGGCCGGACGCGCCCATGCGCCGGTGTCGGTGGCAATGACGCGGACGCGCGGGCAGGCGTGCGCGAGACAGGCCGAGAGGAAGCCGTCGCCCGCGCCGACCTCGAGCACGCTGCGCACCCGCTGCTGCGCGACGAAGCGCGCCAATGCCCACACCCACTCGCGCGTCGGCAGCAGGTAGACCGGCCCGGCGCTCGAGGTCTCGCACACCCACCACACGTCGTCGGCGCGGCAGCTCGACAGCGCGGCCACCAGCGCGCGCTCCGACGGCAGCCTGCGCTCGCCCTGCTTGGTCCACAGCACGCGCGCCAGGGCGTCGCGCGCGGCGCGGCGCGCGCGCGTGTCGCGGCCGAGGGGCGGTGGGATGGTGACGGCGAGCGGCTGCACGCGAGCCACCGTGCGCGCCGAGCTCACGAACGCGGCTCGAGCACGCCGACGACGCGTTCGCGTCCTTCGAAGCGCACCACGTCGCCGGTGACGAGCTGGCGCTTGCGCCGCGTCTCCACCTGGCCGTTCACCAAGACGAGGCCGCTCTGGATCGCCTGCTTGGCGTTGCCGCCGCTGCCGACCAGCACCTCGCGCTTGAGGAAGTGATCGAGGCGCAGGGTTGGGCGCGTAGAGGGCGCGGGCGGCGGGTCGACGGTGCTCATCCGGCACGATCATAGGCGGTCGCGACGGCACGGACGAGCTCGTCGAGCCGCACCAGCGCCGCGCGCGCACCCTCCTCGTCGAGCGCGCGCGTGCCGAGCGCGTCGAGCACCGCGCGCGCCGCGGGCTCGACCGGAAGCGACAGCCCCGCGAGGCACGACGGCACGCCTCGCTCGGTCGCCTCGTTGCCCACGAAGACGAAGCCGCCGAAGCGCGCGGGGTCGGTGTCGCGCCACGGCCAGTCGCGCAGCTCGGCCCACAGTGTCGCCAGCGCTGCTTCGAGCGCCGGCTGCGCGCGCGCCAGCTCCTCCCCGCGAAAGGCGCGCCCGAGCGCGTCGTCGAGCAGGCGCACGAGCGCCTTGACCAGGCCCGCGTCGGTGACCACGCGGCCATAGAACGTCCCGTGCGCGGTCGCCGCCAGGTCCGCCTCGCGCGCGCGCAGCCAGTCGTGCGGCGCACAGAAATGCCCGCCGCAGATCTCTCGCGGATACACGCCGAGGTCGCGCAGGTCGGCGCCGCTCGGGTGTCGCGACGGGTGCAAGAGACAGCCGACGCGCTCGCCGTCGACGAAGCCGGCGAACGGGCAGACCTTGACCCCCGCGAACAGGATCTCGGGCGCCTCGAGCGCGAGCAGCTCGTCGCGCACGCGCGCGAGCGCCGCCTCATCGGGCGCGCTCCCGGGCGGCCACGCGGCGCACACGCGCTCCGTGCGACGCAAAAGCCGCGCCTGCTCGGCCTCGGCGCTGCGATCGCGGAAGTTGTAGACGCCGCAGCACGCGGCGCAGCTCCCCTGCTCGTGCTGGCACAGGATACGCAGCGGCGCGCGCCCGGCGATGCGCGAGTCGGCCATGCCTAGGCCGTCATGAGCACGTCGACCAGCTCGACGTCGCCCGCGGGCACGTCGACGCCCAGGAAGGTGCGTGACAGGCGCGCGAGCTGTTCGGGCGCGTCGGTGACGAGCAGTCGGTGCAACGGGCCGGGGGCAGCGCGGGCGAGACCACGCTCGGCGAGCAGCCCGGCCACCTCCGTAGCGGTGGCGGCGGCGCCGTCGACCAACGCCACGCGCTCGGGCAGTGCCGCGCGCAGCACCGGCCGCAGCAGCGGGTAGTGCGTGCAGCCCATCACTACGGTGTCGGTGTCGGACGGCATGCCGCGCAGGTACTCCTCGACGACCAGGCGCGGGATGTCCCCACTGAGCCAGCCCTCCTCGACGAGCGGCACCAGGAGCGGGCAGGCGCGCGCGAACACGTCGCCCTTGTGCCCGAGCGCATGGAGCGCGCGCGGGTAGGCCTCGGAGCGCACGGTGCCGGCGGTGCCGAGCACGACGATGGTACCGCCGCGACACTCCGCCATGGCGGCGCGCGCGCCGGGCTCGATGACGCCGACCACGGGGATCCGCAGCGCGGCGCGCAGCGCGGGCAGCGCGACCGCGGTGGCGGTGTTGCATGCCACCACCAGCGCCTTGAGGTCCGCCTGCTGCAACAGCGTCCGCGCGTTGTTGAGCGCGTACTTCTCGACGGTGGCGGCGCTCCGGGTGCCGTAGGGCACGCGCGCGGTGTCGCCGAGGTAGACGGTGCTCTCGCCGGGGAGCAGCTCGCGCAGCGCGCGCAGCACGGTGAGCCCGCCCACGCCCGAGTCGAACACCCCGATTGGCCGTTCGTCCGTCACCCAGTGCTCCCGTCCGTCGTCGACGAGGGCTACAACAACCGACTCAAGGCGAAACGGGGATCTCGAAGGTGACGCCGATCGCGGCGTTGGCGGGCGCAGCCCGGTCGATGAGCGGCCCGCCGGTCAGATCGACGTAGATGGGGCGAAACAGTGCGGCCTCGACGCGTGCCCACACGCGAAAGGCAGCGAGGTCGCGCTGAACCCACTCGAGGCCGAGCTGGCCGCCGGCGCCGATGGAGGGCGAGGCGCCGAACATGCCGCCCGCCGCCCAGACCAGCCCCGCGCTGCCAATCGCGCAGGCCTGCACGCCGATCGGATCGTCGCCGCGCAGCTCGACGAGCGGCAGGTGCAGGCACGGCAGCACGGAGGCGACGAGCGCCCCGTGCACGGTGCCAATGTCGCCCTCGAAGCCGGCGCGCCCGGCCAACTCGGAGCGCAGCTCGAGGAGCCCGTCCCGGGCCGACGCGCTCGCGGTGGGGCCGAGCGCCGCGCCGGGCCCAACGAAGAACGACCAGGACGACGAGACGCCGCTGAGCAGCACGGCGCCCTCGGGCAGGAACGGCCAGCCCGCGGGTGGCGGAGACTGTTGTGGCGGCGGCTCGGGCGGCGGTACCTCGGGCGGCGGTACCTCGGGCGGCGGCGGCGGCGCCTCGATCGGCGGGGGCGGCGGCGCCCCGATGGGCGGGGGCGGCGGCGCCAGCGCGCGCTCGGGCGCGAGCGCGATGCTGGCCGCGAGCGCGGCCGCCTCGATCAGCTCGCCGCAGCCTTCCTCGCTCTCGATGACGCGCTCGCCGAGCGGCGAGAGCTCGGCGTCGAACAGCTCGATGCGCGCACGCCGTGGCGCCCCCGGCCCCGCCGCGCCCGCGTCGCCCTCGACGGTCACGAGCAGCACCCGCTCGGCGGGCTCGGCAAAGGGGTCGAGCCCCAGGCGCGCGACGATGCCGCTCGTGAGCGCGTCCACCGACGGGCACGCCTCGGCCCAGGGTCCTGGCCGGTACGCCAGGCGAGCTGGCGGCACCTCGGCAGGCGGCGTTTGCGCCGCTGCCGCACCAGCGGCACTCAGCACGACAGCGAGCAGGGCGACGGGGCCTCGCAAGGCCCCCTCCCTCGGGTTCGTTGTTGGGAGTCGTGCTCCTCCCCCGAAGCCGGGGGAGGCCACGCGGAGCGCCACCTGGGCTCCCCCGATCTCGGGGGAGCGGGTCGGTGAACGCTGGTGGAGCCGTGGAGGGGGCGTCGTTCAGCTCTTCGGACCGACCATCTTCGCCACCTCGGCGGCGAGGTCGTCGCTCTTCTTTTCGATGCCCTCGCCCACCTTGAAGCGGTGCATCGCCTTGACGCCGATGGTGGTGCCGAGCTCCTTGGCCACCTTGTCGATGTGCTTTTGCACCGTCAGCTTGTCGTCCTTGATGAAGGCTTGCTCGAGCAGCGTGTTCTCGGCCAGGAACTTGTTGACCGCGCCCTCGACGATCTTGTCGAGGATCTTCTCAGGCTTGCCGTCGGCCTTGGCCTTCTCGCGCGCGATGTTGCGCTCGTTGTCGAGCGTCTTTGCGTCCGCCTCTTCGCGGCGCAGGTACAGCGGGCTGCCGGCCGCCACCTGCATGGCGACGTCCTTGGCGAGCAGCTTGACGCTCTCGTTGGTTGCCTTGCCCGCGTCGGCGACCGACATCTCGACCATGACGCCGATGGCGCCGCCCATGTGCGCGTAGGTGCCGATGACACCCTCGGCGCGCGCGCAGCGACGGATGGTCATGTTCTCGCCGATGGTGGCGACCTTCTCCGCGAGCGCGTCCTTGACGGTGACAGCGCCGAGCTTCTGGCCGAGGAAGTCCTCGACGCCGGCGGGCTTGCCGGTCAGCACGGCCTTAGCGAGGTTGGTGACCAGCGCCTGGAAGTCGGGGTTCTTGGCGACGAAGTCGGTCTCGCAATTGACCTCGACCATGGCGGCCGCGCCAGCGTCAGCGGCGATGCCGACCAGGCCCTCGGCGGCGACGCGGCCGGCCTTCTTGGCGACGGCGGCCAGGCCCTTCTCGCGCAGCCAGTTGACGGCGGTCTCGAAGTCGCCGTTGGTGGCGCCGAGCGCCTTCTTGCAGTCCATCATGCCCGCGTTGGTCTTCTCGCGGAGCTCCTTCACCATCTGGGCGGTGATCTCGGCCATGGCTCGTCCCTCGATCGTTCGTTGGTCGTTGTCGTGAAAGGGTGTCTGCCGGGCTCCATGCCGGGTCGGGTGGCGCCGGGCAAGGGGTGACGACGAGCGACCGGCAGAAAAGAACCCCCGTGACGCGGGGCCGCGCACCGGCTACGCACGGCCTCCGGAGGTCTCCCATGTTGCGTATTCTTGCGTTTGCTGCTCCTGCCGCCCTGCTGCTGTCCTTCGGGGCCTGCATCATCAACAACGGCGGTGAGGGCGAGGGCGAAGGCGAAGGCGAAGGCGAAGGTGAGGGCGAGGGCGAAGGTGAGGGCGAGGGCGACATCGATCCCGCCGTTGCCGGTTTCTGCGGGCAGATCGAAGCGTGCGGCTTCAACCCGGCAGCGTGCTCGAGCGAGGCCGACATCCAGGCGGCCATCGACGCCGCCGAGGGCGTCGGCGATCCCATCTGCGACTCCGCGGCCGCCGCGCAGCTCGCCTACTACCAGTGCGTCACCGACAACACCTGCGAAGACCTGTCGAACCCCGACCTCACCACCTGCGAGGCCGAGTACTACGCCACTGCCGACTCGGGCATCGCGGGCGCGTCGCCGTGCTTCAGCGGCGAGCCGCCGGCCCCGCTGGTCCCCGGCTGGACCTGCGACCCGACCTACAAGGGCGCTGACGACGGCTGCGACTGCGGCTGCGGCGTCGCCGACGAGGACTGCCAGGGCGGCGGCTGCACGGCGGGCAACTGCTTCGACGTCGCCTGCGACTACTGCAACGACGAGAACGGCTACGGCATCGAGTGCGGCGCCGAGGGCGAGGGCGAGGGCGAAGGCGAGGGCGAAGGCGAGGGCGAGGGCGAGGCTGGCACGTGCGCCGGCTACTGCACCGCCGTGACCGCCAACTGCACCGCCGGCTCGGCGCAGTACGCCAGCGAGGCCGCCTGCCTGACCTTCTGCAACGGCGCGCCCTGGACCGCGGGCACCACCGCCGATACCGCCGGCAACACCATCGGCTGCCGCCAGTACCACGCTGGCGCCGCCGCCAACGATGCTCACTGTGGCCACGCCGGTCCGTCGGGCGACGACACCTGCGGCCACTGGTGCGACGTCTACTGCGCGCAGATGGCCGACTCGTGCCCGGCGACGTACGCGGACGCGGCGGCCTGCGCCACGGCGTGCGCGGCGTTCCCAACCACCGGTACGGTCGGCGCCAGCACGGGCAACAACGTGCAGTGCCGCACCTACCACGCGGTCGCGGCGGCGGGCGACAACACGCACTGCGACCACGCGGACGCGGACAGCGCGGCCGGCACCTGCCAGTGAGCGACGTCGCCGGGGGTGAGTAGCGTCACCCCTCGGCGCTCGGACGCACGGAGAGGCGCCCCTTGCGGGCGCCTTTTCGTTTGGCACCATCCCGGACCATGCGCACGACCATCCTCGCCCTCGTCGCCCTGCTGTGCCTGTCGCTGCCCGCCTGCGACCTGCTCGGCGGTCTGCTCGGTCCCGCCGCCGATTGTACGCAAGACAGCGACTGCACGGGCTCCGACCTGTGCGTCGACGCTGAGTGCGTCGAGTGCGAGAACGACCGCGACTGCGACGACGACGAGGAGTGTGACGACGGCGACTGCCGGCGCGTGGGGGAGGGCGAGGGCGAGGGCGAGGGGGAGGGCGAGGGGGAGGGCGAGGGGGAGGGCGAGGGCGAGGGAGAGGGCGAGGGAGAGCCGGGCTGCGGCAGCGTGCCCGAGACCGGCGTCTGCGTCGGCAACACCGCGCAGTACTGCAACCCGGACACCAACACCGTCGAGAGCGACAACTGCTCGAACTACACGCCGGACCTGCAGTGCCAGGCGGCCTTCGGCCTCAACATGTGCACCGCCGACGCCGGCAACGACTGCATCGTCAACGACGGGGCCAACCTGGTGATTGCCTTCTGCGCCGATCAGGGAGTCGGCTGCATGATGACGTCGGGCAACACCGCCGTGTGCGAGGGTGGCCCCGGCACCTGCGCCACCACCGACGAGAACCGCTGCATCGGCGGCGACTACATCTTGCGCTGCGTCGCCGAGATCGGCTTCGCCTGGTACGTCGACTGCGACGCCCGCTCGGGCACTTGCGACAACGCCCAGGGCGCGTGCGTGCTGCCCGCCGGCTCCGCCTGCATCCCCGACGAGGGCACCGGCTACGCCGACCGCTGCACGCCGCCGGGCGGCACCGGCACGCCCACCGCGTGTCCGACCGGCGGCACCTGCCCCTGACCTTGAGCAGCTCGCGCGACGCTACTTCTCGACCAACCGACGGCCGGCGGTGATCGAGCTCAGCCGTGCTTCGAGCTGGCCGATGCCCTCGGGTGTCCGCACCAGCCAGGGCACGTGGTCGGCGTCGGCGCTGATCCACGCGGTCACGGGACGCGGTGCCGGCGCGCCCTTGCCGGTGCGCGCGAGCATCGCGTCCAGGCGGCGCGCGCGCCGGCTGCCGGCGGGCGCTGACACCACCTCGACGTCGGCTACGGTGCCGGTGACCCGCCACAGCCGCCGCCGGTGGTACAGCTCGAAGCAGAAGGGCGCGTCCGGCGGCAACTGGTGGGCGCGCAGGTAGTAGATGACGCTCACCAGATCGACCACCTCGGCGGCAGTGGAGAAGCGCCCGCCGCGGTCGTAGTCGCCCTTCGGGCCGGTGCGGCGCAGGCGCGTGTTGACCTCGCCGCCTTTGGGCCCCTCCGGCGTCAGCCGCGCGGCCGCGAAGGCGCCGTCCTCGCGCGACACCGTGGGCCCGGCGGCGAAGGGCTCGCGCACCTCCACGCGGTTGACCATGCGCACGGGCACCAGCGCGCGCGGGTCGAAGAAGCTGACCATGCGCGCGTCGACCTCGCCAAAGACGGACAAGAAGCCGTCGGTCTTGAGCTGGCCCTGCAAGGGGTAGGTGACGACGCCGTCCACGACGGCGCGCTCGCCGACCTTCAGGTGCGCGCGGCCGGTGCGCACGCCGAGGTAGGTGATGTCGTACGCGATCTGTTCGCCCGGGCCGAACGGCAGGCGCTCGCGCATCGCCGGCAACAGCGGCCCAGGGCAGCCGCGCAGGGGTGGCGCCGCCTCGCCGGGCTCGACCTCGAGCGGCACCGGCCGATGAACCGAGGCGAGCGGCAGCAGCGCCAGCTCGTCGGCCGCAGCGGACAACAACGACACCATCGCGAGGGCGGGCACCATCGGCCCGGCGAGTGTAGCCTCGGGTCGTGCTGCTTGCCGTGTTCCTGGCTCTGTCCCCGGCGCTGAGCGCCGCCGCGCCGCCGTCGGTGGAGGCGGCGGCGGGCCGCTTTGGTCCCGCGCTCGTCACGGTGCGCTGGGCCGACGAGGGTGCGAGCACCGGCTTCTTCGTCACCTCGGCCGGCACGGCGGTCACTGTGCTGCCCGAGGGGGTCACCGACGTCATCGTCGAGCTGGCCGGCGGCGCGCGCCGCCAAGGACAGGTGTTGCTGCGCGAGGCCGACGGGCTCGCGCTGGTCGGCCTGTCGCTCACCGCCGGCGAGACGCCGCGCCTGCCCGCGCTCGCAGTGGTCGACGAAGATCGCGTGGTGTCGGCCGAGGTGTGGCTGGTCGGCCTGGGCGTGCAGGAGGGGCAGCCGTCGCCGAGCCTGGGCGGCCTGCGCAGGGTGGACGCGCGGGGCCGCTGGCGCCTCGACCTGCCGCTGCCCCCCGGCGCGCCCGTGCTGATGGACGGGCGCGTGGTGGCCGTCGTGCTCGAGCGCGACGGGCGCACCGCCTCGGTGGCGCTGCCCGCCGGCCGGCTCAGGGCGGCCGCGGCGCGCCTGCCTCGGCCCTGAGCGTCTCGGGCACGAGCGCGGCGCGCAGGCGCACACCGAGCTCGTCGTCCATGGTGTCGGGCACATTGCCGAACCACCGACAGCGCACCGCAGCGCGGCGCGCGCCCACGCCGACGCGCGCCCCCCGGCGGGCGCGCAGCGCGGCGGCGTCACCACGCAGCACCTCCACCGCGCGCGGTGTCAGCGGCCGCCCGGCCAGCTCCCGCAGCAGGCCCACCAGCTCGTCCCCGGTGCTGCGCGCGCCCTCGGCGGTGATGATCAGGCGCGCTCCCTGACCGTCCAGCGCGAACGCCACCGAGAACGCGCCCTTGCGCGCCAGCTCGCGCGCCACCAGCAGGCGCAGCACCTCGCCGTCGTCGTCGAGCAGCCAGGGGGAGAACGGCAGCGGCAGCGCCCAGCGCGGGCCGTCGCCGGGCGCCGCGCGCGCGCGCAGCCGAGGTGCTCCGCGCGGCGGCGGTAGCGCGCCGCTCGAGGTGGCGGTGGCGCGCCCTTCGAGGAACACCGGCGCGCCGGGCGCGAGCGCGCGCACGGCGGCGAGCACCAGCGCCTCTGCCTCGGGCGGGCCCTCGGCGCTCACCAGCAACACCCCGTCGACGGACGAGGTGGCGACGTGGCCACCGGCCTCCTCGAGCGCGCGCCGCTCCGCCGCCGCGGCGGCCGCCGCTTGCGGCGCCGCGACGGCGACGAGCCACGGCACCTCGGGTCGCGGCAGCACCACCAGCGCGGCCGCCGGCGGCGCCAGCGCGCACAGCGCCGCCGCGATCACGCCCAGCATCAGCCGCCCCCGCCCACGACGCGCCAGACGACGCGCGGCCCGAGCGCGGCGGCGCGCGCAGCACCCGCCACGGCGTCGGGGGTGACGGCGGCGAGCGCCTCGAGCTCGCGATCGACGAGCGCGGCGTCGCCGGCGAGCAGGGCGCGGCCGTGCGCGTCAGCCAGCGCCTCGACGTCCTGCAGGCGCTCGAGCCGCGCGGCGCGCTCGCGTGCCGCCTCGGCGACGACCAGGTCGGCGGGCGGCGGCGTGCGCGCGATGTCCTCGAAGGCCGCGAGCAGCTTCCCCTCTGCGCGGGCGATGGTGCTGGCGCGCGGGCTCGTGACGTCGACCGCGATGGCGAACGCGATGGCGCTCGACTCCGCCCGCCCCGACACCAGGCGCGCCAGCACCGCGCGCGCGGCGCGATCGGCGGGCGAAGCACCCGGGCCGCCGCGCCCCTGGCCGACGAACCAGACGGTAGAGCGCGCGCCCGCCACGTCGGCGTCCGCGAGCTCCGCCACACGAACGCCAGTCACCGGGCTCGGTACCGACGTCGCCGCCGAGGCGCCCGGCACGAACCCGGCCGTGAGCGTGCGCGCGCACCGCTCGAGCAGCTCGGCCTCGGGAAGGGGCCCGACCACCGCGATCGCCAGTCGCTCGCGGCGCAGCACCCGCGCGGCCAAGAGCCCGAGCGGTTCGGCGCCGGCGCCACCGGCCACGGCCAGCATCAGCGGCGTGCTCGAGAACGCGAGCGCGAGCGCGCGCGCGTCGAGGTCGGGCTCGCTGCTCTTGGCAGTGGCCACCGGCACGCGCGCCGGCTTGAGCATGCGGTGGCGCAACAGCGCATCTTGGGCGCCGCGCACGAGCGCGTCGAGCGCAGCCGCGGGCGCGCCCCAGGAGACCACCAGGTGATCGGGCGCGGCGCGGGCGCGCGCCACACCGCCCACCGGCGACAGGTCGATCGACCCCGCGAGCGCGCTCGCCAGCTCGACGAGGCGGGAGCGATCGGTGGGAGACAGCTCGGCGGCGTCGAGCGCGACGTGGAGCTGCAGCTCGGCCCATGGGCTCGCCGGCGCCGACACCACCACGAGCGGCAGGCCGCCGCGGGTGGTGCCCACCGCGTGCGGCAGCACGGGCGCGGCGGCGAGGCACAGAGCGGCGGTCAGCGCGATCATGGGCGGGCACTGTAGCGCGCCCGGTGTGAGGATTTTCGAACCGCACTGCTCGAGGGGTGGCCGTGGCCGCGCCCCCGCCTGCGCCTGCCCGTTGACGTCAAGAAAGGTGCGGGCTCGCAGGGTGGCGCGGTCACGAGGCTGGTCGAGCCAGATAGCGGAGCGTAGCCGTGTCGACCTCTGGCTCCGCGCCGAGTACTTGGATCGTCGTACACTCTTCGTCTGGGGCAGTATTCGCGATTGCTGTAATCGTGCCCGCGTCGATGAACGACGCCACCGTGAGTCCGCGGGCTTCGAGAAACTCGGTCGCAGCGGCGTTGGTCCTGATTGTGCCCGCGAAGCGAACCACTACTTGCCCTTCAACCCAGTCGACGCCTGGTCGCCCTGGACAGCGGGCATCGCCACATGAGGCCAACATCACGACGACCGCGCCGACGAGTCCGATGACGCTAGGGAACCGCATTCACCGCCGCCCCGATGTTCAGGTGACGACCGAGGATGAAGTCGTCTGACAGAGCCGACGGCGTGTCAGCATTGTCCAGAATGAGGCGGAGGGCCGAGTCGGGAGTCTGCGCCGCGTCCTGAGCAAAGATCAGGGCCGCGGTGCCGACAACGAGCGGCGCGGAATAAGACGCGCCGGCAAGCGGCCCCTGAACGCCACCGTCGCGGTCGAGGCTAAAAACCTGGCGACCAGGGGCTCCGATGTCCACGCCTGCTCCCACTGCAGGCTGCGATGTCCCAAACTCAGAGAAGAACGCCCGTTCGCTCCCGTCCGGTTCGGTTGCGCCGACGACGATCTTGTGTTGGATCGTGAACTCGGCGGGAACGCAGACAACCGCAGTCCTGGAACAATCTTGGCCCTCCGGGACGCCATCTCCGTCCTTGTCGACACCATCGCCGGACGCGATGACCACCAACGCGGTCTCAGCGGATCCCGAGAGGCCGTCGTTGTACGCGCCGGTACCGGGAGTGATCACGACGTTCTGCACATCGGTGTCGCTCACTGATGTGTCGACCTGCGTGACGCCGAGGCTGATGTTCATCGCTCGCGCACCCATTCGGCGCGCGTATCGCATGCCCGTACTGAGAAGGACGGTGAGGTCACACGCTGGCGACGAGTCGCAGACCTTGACAGGCAGGATTCTCACTCTCCAGGCGACGCCAGCGATTGCGGTAGCATTGTTTCCTACCGCGCCGATGACGCCGGCGACGTTCGTCCCGTGTCCGTTCGCCGCATTCCTCGCCGTTGGGGCCTGGTCGTCGTCAGACAAGTTGTCGAGCGTGCGCGTGCTGGATCCAGCAGGGAACGTGCCGATGCGCGCCCCGACGAGATCGTCAACGATGTTGGTCGCTTCACCCGCAATCGCGTCGTCATCGACGCCGTCAGCGAGCCCGCCCTGGTTGATGCCGCCGCTGATATTGACTGGCTGCAAGACATCGTCGCCATCAATGATCCCGTTGCCGTTCGTGTTAGCGACGGAATTCCCGTTTGCGGGGTCGTTCAAGTCGAGAAACGTGATGACGCCGTCTCCATCCGCGTCGACGATCGTGATTGAGCCCGGTATCTCACCGACGTTGAAGAAGAGGTTCGGCACGATGTCGGGATGCGTGAGGTCAAGTCCAGTGTCGAGGACCGCGACGATGACATCATGACTTCCGATCTGCCGATCCCAAGCACCCTGAGCATTCACGGTGTCAAGATACGACTGATCTCCGCCCGTGAAGTTCGGGTCGTCTGGTGCCCCTGCCGGTCGCGGGTTGTCGGCGTGCGGGTAGATGAACGCACGAGGGCCCGTGTACAGGACTGTCGCTTGGCCAACGAAGTACTGAAGCGCGTCGACGACCGTCCGGCCTGTTGGCACGGACACGACGTAGATGTTCGCTTCGGGAACGAGAACGCTGATTACTGTGGCGTTCGCGTCAAAGCCCGTGATCGTGCTCGTGATATCCGACGAACTCGTTCCGTCACGGAACCGAACAACGACCTGCCCGTCGAGGATCGGCGGAACGGTCTCCCCAGGCGCGACGAGGGTAGCAGTGAGTTCCGGATGGAAAAGGAAGCCCTGCCCCGGCGGGCGAACGAGCTGCTCAGCAACCAGAAAGCGAACGAGCAGACTCGTGACCCGCCCAGTGAAGATTTCAAACGCGTTACCGTCTGCGGGATTGATCTTGACGCCGGTCTGTGACCCTGACGGGATCTTTGCCACAGGGTTGCCGCCAGGAGGCGAACGCTCACATTTCGTGGGGTCGTGCACCTGGCCATCACACCCAGCGAGCTGAGTTGCGATGGGACCAGCGAGTTCGACGCCGTCTGCGATAATGCGGATCTGCCAGAGAAAGCCCGGTGGGACTGGTAAGACGACGGTGCGCGAGGCCACGTGGTTCGGATCGAAGATGAGGTCGAGGACTTGGCCCTCGCTCCCAGCGATGGTCACTACACGTGTGGCCCCATCGGCTGTGTCGCTGACGACGGCGTCGATGCGCGTCGCCGTGATCGTCATCGCCTCGATGTCCTCGGCGCCGGTGTTGTCGGCGACGATTTCAAGCGAGACGAAGCCATCACCCGGAGCATCCGACACACACGTTACGACGAACGCAGTCGTGGCAAGTGCCGCAAAGAGACAGAAGAAACGCCGCATCCCCACCCCCGTTGGCAGGGTACGGCACCCGGCAACCTGCCCCAAGTTCGCATCAGATCGAGACACCCTCGTCGGGTGTGGATCCAATCCTGGGCAACACGCGCAGCGCCGCGTCCGGGGGCGCCGGAACGCCGGTCATCGCCGGAGGCCGGCCCGCCTTTCTCTGGCCACTGGCGGTCGGTTCCCCTTCGCACGACGATGTGCAGACGCCAAAGAGACCTACGGCTACGAGGTGGGGCCGAGCTCGCAGCATCGTCAGTGAACGGCGTCAACTACCGGTGCCGCTACGGCCAGGGTTCGACGCAGACGCGCTCGCACTCCTCCTTCGTCTCGAACAGCCCGCTCTCGCAGATCTCGTCGCACTCGCAGCCGATGACCTGGGAGCACCGGTTCGAGCGCGGGGAGTACGCGTACTCAGAGTAGGGTTGGCCGATCGTGCATTGGCGAACATGTCCGCCGTCGTACATCTCGATCTGACATCGAGGGTCGCGCGGCGCGCAGGCCGCGAGGGCGATCGAGAAGGAAAACGCGATGGGGGCCTTGGTCATGGCGCCACCGCCGCTGCCGAATCGAGCAGCGGACCTCCCCCTGCGCCGGGGCAAGATGGCGCGACCGCCCCAACTGCGCTGTCCACGAGGCGCTGGCGAACGGTGCTCGGAGTCGTGCCCGAGCCGAGCACGTCAATGACCAGCGCGGCAGCGCCCGCGACCAGCGGCGCGGCTTGCGACGTGCCCTGGTAGGGGTCATCACTGAACGGCACCGCCGCCAGCACGCCGCCGCCCGGGCTGAGCCCGACCCAGGGCCCGCCCGACGCGAACAGCATCCCGTCGCCGTGGTTCGACCAGGGGAACGCCGTGGTCGAAGACTCGGCCGCGCCGACAACCAGCGTTGCGCTTGCTTCTGCGGCCGCCAGCGGCTCTGCGGGCGCCGAATAGAGGTCCGGATCGTCGATGTCGTGCGCCGAGTTTCCCGCCGCGACGACGAACAACGTATCGTTTCCGCCAGCGATGAGCTCTGCATATTCGGCCTCCGCGTCGGCGATCGACTGGGTGAAGACGTGGTTGGGATCCTTGTCCGGCACGTCTCCCGTGGTCTGCCTGCCTTGTTCATCTGCCGCGCACGCCGGTGCATAGCCCTGCTTCGCGAAGTGCCAGCCGAAGCTGATGTTGGCGACGTCGATGCGCGTCGTCCGGTTCAGATAGTCGAGCGAGTCGCCGAACAGGACGTCGGGGGCGAACGGCTCGACGATGGTTGGGTCGGCCAGCGCGATTCCGGGGTCTGCGACCACGATCGGCACGAGCGAGACGCGGCCCCCTACCCCTGCGATGTCGGTAGCGTTGTTGACCTCGGCGGCGATGATGCCGGCGTTGACCATGGCGTGACCGTTTGGCAGATTGACCGTCGTGTCGTGCGGCCGGTTGTCGTTCTGCGCGAAGTCCCAGCCGCACAGATCGTCCTGGTAGGTCTCTGGGTCACCGTCGAAGTCGTCGTCGTCGCGCAGATCGGCCCAACGGCCGTCGCTCAACAGGTCGATGGCGTCGACGCGACCGTTGCTGTTGGCGTCGCACGGGGCGATGGTGGTGCTGCCGGCTGAGCAGTCGGCCGGCGCACCCGCGATGATCTCCAGGTCGCGAAACGAGATGACCCCGTCCGGTGCTGCTGGAGGGTCCACGTCGAAGACCGCGATTTCCGCGGGCGAGATCACGCCGTCGCCGCCGGGCGGGTTCACGTCGAACAGGCCGAGGGGCAACTCGCCCTGGTTGATCGCGATGTTGAGATAGAGGTCGGCGTGCGCCAGATCGAACCAACCAGGCTCGACGATGGCGACGCGCGTGGTCATGCTGCCGATGTCGCCGGTCTCCGTCACCGCGACGTCCCAAGCGTCGCGCACACGCGCGAGATCGAGCGGTCCGACGTTGGCGTCGTCGTCATTCGCATCCAGGAACACGCCGAAATTCACCGCCGGCAGTACGTGACGTACCTCGCCCTTCGAGTGGAAGTGCGCGACCGCCACGTCAGCCGGCGAGCTCACCGGCAACTTGATGCGGTACCAGGTCGACGACACCGGTGCGATCTCGACACTGGCGTCTATTTCCGCGGAGATCTCGTCGACACGCGCCCGCGTGGTGCCAGGCTGGAAGGCGACGGTGAGGCGATCCGCGAACACGCCGGCGCCGTCCTCCGGCGTGACGTCGACCAGCTCAGCCGGGAGCGTCGGCTTCACCTTCAGCCGATCATTGCCTTGCATGACCAGCCGATCGTCGAAGTCGAGCGTGGCGCGCACGCCGATCAGCTCATCTTCCTCGATCGGGATCGCCGAGCCGTCGGAGAGCGAGATCTTCCAGCCGCTGTTGCGCCAGCTCGGGAGAGTGCCCGGCTCGTCGGGATCGAGGGCGACCTCAGTCCCATCGGAGCGGATCGCCGTCACGCCCGTAGCGAACAGGCGCACTTGGCCGACCTCACCGACCGGCGCCTGGACCTGCGCGACGATGACGTCTGCCGCGGCGTTCTCGAGGGTCAGCGACTGCGGCTGCGTCGAGACGGTGACCTGGCCAGCCTGCGTGGTGACGACGATGCGTTCGAGCTCAACGCGCAAGGAGCGCACGTCCCCAAAGCGTGAGCCCAGAGCAGCGGGTTCGGTGCGGATGATGAGTAGAATGCCGCCGGTCGGCCCGGAGAGCGGATCGTCGCAGCCCGCCCCTCCGAGCGCGATCGCGGCGGCCAACAAAGGCAAGCGTCTTGTCATGCTGACCCCCGTGTGTCGGTGAGCGTACCGCGCGCGGATACAGCCGTGCGATCGCGAGACAGTGGACCTCGCCTGCTGCCGCAGGGGAAAGCCGAAGGCGGAGATGCGCTCCGATGCCTCCACGCGCTGCCCGGCGAGGGCGTCGAACACGACGAGGAGGGAGTCGTGTACCAGATCGGCGCCGCGGTCGACGTTCCGCTCGCTGCGCAGCGGCACCATGCGTAGCCGGGGCGCCACCAAGCGGAAGAGCGTGTCGGCGGCCAGGCGGTCGGCGCCGCGGCTGGCGGAGACCCGGCAGGCGAGCGGCCCAAGGTCGCCGCTGCCAAGCGCGGGCAGCGGCCCCTGCGGGGCGACCGGCGAGGGGGCCGCGCCTTTTGATCCGTCGTAACCCGTCGACGACCGCGTAGCGCCTGGGACCTTGACTTCGCCCGCGCCAGTGGTGACCGCCTAGCCGAATCGTGGTTGGCTCGCGGGATGGCGCGGAAGAAGAATCACCTGTGGGGATTCGGCGACGGTGAGGGAGGAATCCTGGTTGCTGCGAAAGCGGAGATACGGACGCTGTGAGCGGTAATCGAGCGCTGTCGCCGCCGCGCGGACTTCGACGGGTTGTGGTTGGTGAAGGCGCACGTCAACGAGCTGGACGAGATGGATAGCTTGGTCCCAGAGCCGATGGACGTGTCGCGAAGGTGGCGGCGACTTGATCTTCCCGACGGGATGCTCGCGACGTTGTGCACGTCGATCGACGGGTTCTGGGCACCATGCTGCCTGCGCGTCGTCGGCCTCGTGCCGCGCGCTACCGCCGAGGAACCACGCGCGAGCCGAATCCTCAGCTCGCGCGCGGTGAGCCACGCGCGACGGCTGCGGTATACGGCCTGCGCGTCATGCCTGAGTACGTTGGCGGCCGCAGCACGACCGCGCAGCAGTCAATGACCTCTGAAGCCGGCCACCAGTGGCTCGCTTATTGAAGCAGTTGCGCTGCGGACCATGACGCTAGAGCGATGGTCCGCCCCAATTCGGCATCAACCATCCGAAAACACACGCAATCGCGTCAACTCCAAGGCGCCAGCCACCTCCCGGCTCGAGGCCACAAAGGCCCCTTCGCCGGCCGGCACGCCCAAGGGCATGTCACGCGGAGCGCGACGGGCCGGCACGCGACGGCTTCGTGCGCATTGCGCCCGCTGCCGATCGCTCACCGCACGCGCAGAGCGCATGTCGCAGTCGCGACGGGCGGTGGGAGGTGGCTGGCGATCAAGCAGGACGAAGCGCGCGAGCCACAAGGTCAAGGGTGGTGAGCAGCGCTCGGAGGAGGATTGAATCGTGCACCGAGCCGCGCGTCATCGCGCGCGTGACCGACCAGCAGCGCCGTGCGCGGCCGGGCTCGGGCTCAAGCGACATCGCAGCGCCGTCGCCGTCGCCGCCCAGGTGGGCGACGGCGACGGCGACACGTTCAGCACCACCGTGAAGAGCGGCATCGACGCTGCGCTCGTGCGGCGGCTCACGACACCGCCGACACCCAGACCGCAACAGCTACTCAGCACACGGAGGTCTCGATGCTCCTGGAAGAAACCCCCAGCGGGAACCTGCGCCTGGTTTCGCCCGCCAAGCCGGAGGCGGCCGTGCGTCTGACGCGTGGCGACGTGAACAACATGGTGGAGGTCTTCGAGCTCCTCGACCGCTGGGCGCGCGAAGTGCGCCCGGACGGCAGCGACCACGACGCCTGACGCGCGCGCGCCGTCGTGATCTGATCGAACCTCCTCTCCATCTGCGAGGTGATCCCATGACCATCAACGCTCCCCGCTGGCTCGGCAAGTCGCCGCGCGCGCTCGGCATCGTGCGCGTCTCCTCGAAGAAGCAGGGCGACAACAACAGCCCGGGCGTGCAGCGCGAAGGCATCACGGCACACGCGCAAGCGCTCGGGCTGCACGTGGTCGACATCGTCATGCTCGAGGAGAGCGCCAAGTCCTCGGACGCGCGCGTGAAGTTTCACGCCGCGCTCGCGCGCGCCAAGAAGGAGAAGGTACGCCACCTAGTGTTCTGGGTCTGGGACAGGACCACGCGCAACTTCACCGACTACGAGCTGCTCGAGGATCTAATCCGCCGAGATGAAATGGTGCTGCACGTGGCGCACGAGCGCTGGCAACTGCACGCTGGCAGCGACGAGGGCGACTGGCTCAAGGCGGAGATGAACACGCTGGTCGCCAAGACCTACTCGCGCCAGCTCTCGCGCCGGGCCAAGGAATCGCAGGACGCGAAAGCGAAGGACGGCTGGTATCCGACGCGTCCGCCGCTCGGCTACCGCAACGCCAAGCTCGTTGGGGCAAACGGCGTGGTGAAGGACCGCGGCGGCACCATCGTGCTGCTCGCCGAGGGCCGCGCGCTCTTGCGCCGCATGTACGAGCTGCGCCTCGCCGGCCGTTCGCTCGACGCCATCGGTCAGGCCGTCGTCGCCGACGGGCTATGGGCAGCGCTCGGCAGGAAGAACCGCCGCCTGGTCGCCGGCGACATCGAGCACATCCTCAAGCACGAGTTCTACGCGGGCTGGTTTTCCTGGAGGGACGAGCGCTACCGCGGCAAGCACGAGCCCGTCTTCACCCAGGACGAGTGGGAGCGCCTGCAAGCCACGTTCGGCCACCGGGCGCCCTACGGCTCGCCGCTCGAGACGGGCGGCGCCTTGCAAGGCTTCATGACCTGCGCCGAGTGCGGCTGCCTCATCACCTACGACCCGAAGATCAAGGCGAGCGGCAAGCGCTACGACTATTACCGCTGCTCGAACGGTCATCGCGTCCACCACAAGCGCGTCCACGTCACCGAGGCGCAGCTCCTCGCCCAGTTCGAGGCCGCCATCGCCAACATCGAGATGCCCCACGCGCTCGCCGATGAGATCTCGCGCGTGCTGCGCGAGACGCACGAGGTGATGCGCACAGAGCGGCGCCGCGAGATCGGGGTGCTCAAGCGCACGGTGGAGGACTTGCAGGCGCGTGAGGACAAGGTGGTCGGCCTGTACGTCGACGGCAAGCTCGACGACGTCACCTACCAGCGCCAGCGCGACATGCTGATGAGCGAGAGGCACGCGGCGCTCGACCGCTTGAGCGCGGCCAGCGAGGATCTCGACGACAAATACCTCGTCACCGCCGACCGCACTTTCGAACTCGCCAAGCAGGCGAGAACGCTATGGAACCAGCGCACTCCTGCGGAACGTCGCCAACTGCTCGAGATGGTGCTTTCGAACCCGCGGCTCGATGGCGTAACCGTGCGCTACGACATGAAAAAGCCCTTCGCCATCCTGTCCGAGATGACGAAGGGCAACGATTGGCGCGCCCGGTGCGATTCGAACGCCCTACAGCTCTGAACTAGGCCGAGCGGAGCGAGGCAGGAGCCGCGGCGACGGAGGGAGAGGGGGAGCCGTCGTCGGGCTATGCCCGCGACGGGGGAGAGACCCTGGGTCTCTCCCCGCCGCGCTACGCGCGGCGCAAAGCAGCACAGTGCTTGCTCCCCCGGCACCGCTCTGGTACGGAAAACACGCTTACAAGAGGGGCGATCACCGTCCTGGACCGGCCCACCCTGGGCCTCGGCTCTCGGCTCCGGTCCCTGGTCGAATCGCCCCCAACACACACGTCCTTCCTGGGCGCCGGCATAGGGCCAGCGCCCGGGGGAACGCGGGGTGCCAGGGAGGCTGCTGCCTCCTTGGTGACGCGGTCGGCGTCGCACACGGCGACGCTTCGGGCGTGGCGGAGCAAAACCCACGGGCTCGGCCAAGGCCGGGCAGAGAAAGTCGAGAGAGAGTCATGGCTACGATTGCGATGCGCGACATGCTGGAGGCGGGGGCCCACTTCGGGCACCAGACCCGCCGCTGGAACCCGAAGATGAAGCCGTACATCTTCGGTGCGCGAAACGGCATCTACATCATCGACCTGCAGCAGACCGTCACCCTGTTCGACCGCGCCTACGAGCGCCTGGCCAACATGGTGGCGCGCGGCGAGAAGGTGCTGTTCATCGGCACCAAGAAGCAGGCGCAGGACATCGTGGCCGAAGAGGCCAAGCGCGCCGGCCAGTTCTACGTCAACAACCGCTGGCTCGGCGGCATGCTGACCAACTTCAAGACCATCAAGCAGGGCATCGACCGCCTGCGCAGCCTCGAGAAGATGTCGACCGACGGCACCTTCGACCGCCTGCCCAAGAAGGAGGTCGTGCAGCTCACGCGCGAGCTGCAGAAGCTCGAGAAGAACCTGGCCGGCATCCGCGACATGAACAAGCTGCCGGGCGCCATCTTCGTCATCGACCCGAAGCGCGAGCACATCGCCGTCGACGAGGCCAAGCGCCTGGGCATCCCCATCGTCGCCCTGGTCGACACCAACTGCGACCCCGACGGCATCGAGCTGCTCATCCCCGCCAACGACGACGCCATCCGCAGCATCAAGCTGTTCACCGCGCGCGTGGCCGACGCCTGCGCCGAGGGCAACGCCCGCCACCAGGAGTACCTGCGCAGCAAGGGCGCCGACGGCAAGGAAGAGGAGGCCGCCAAGCCGGCCGAGCGCGGCGAGCGCGACGACCGCCGTCCGCGCGGCGGCAAGAAGGGCCCGAAGGTCGACGTCATTCGCGCGCGCCGCCCGGCCGGCACGCTCGGCGCCGAGACCGAGGACGACGATGTTGGCGGTGGCGATGAGGAGTCGAAGGACGCCAAGGACGCCAAGGACGCCAAGGATCCCAAGGACGCCAAGGACGAGGGCACGGTAGAAGCCGCGCCCGTGTAGGGCGACAGGCCGCACCATCGTTCGCATGAGCCCGGCCCTTGGCCGGGCTCGTGCTTTCCGGGGGCTCCTTTTTCGATCGGCGACCCCGCGGACGGTCGTAGGATGGGCGGGTGCCGATCGTCCCGTGCCCCCAATGCGCCAAGCCGATGGAGCAGGACGACGGCTTCTGCGGCTGCTGCGGCGCCATCATCGACACCGACCTGATCGACGCCGGCTCGGACGAAGACCCAAAAACGTCACCGAACTTGATGGCGCCGGACGTTGATGTCGGCTCAGGCGCGGAGGGCTCCACCGAGCGCCACGCCGTGCTCGCCGCCATCGACATGGGCGGCTTTGACGAGCGCACCGACGTGGCGCCGCCACCGCTCGGCGAGCTACCGCCGCTGCCGGTGGAGCTGCCACCGGCGCGGGTCGAGCTGCCGCCGCCGCCGTTGGACCTGCCGCCGCCGCCGGTGGAGCAGCAACCGCCGGCTCGACCGGCGCCAGCGCCGAACGCGGCGATCGCGCCAATGCCGCCGGCAGCCAAGTCCGAAGCGCCCGCGGACGACTTTCAGGCCTTCCTCGAGGAGAGGACCGGCGCCTTCCCCGTCGACGGCGCCGGCATCTTCGAGGAGGAGACCGGTACGCACCGCGCCGACCGACAGGCGATGGTGCAGCCGCAGGTGGTGCTGCGCCCCAAGACGGGCTTCGACGCCGCCGTGCTCTCGCCCTTCGAGCAGCACGTGCTCTCCTTCCTCGACGGCAAGCGCCCGCTCGCGCGGCTGCGCAAGAAGGCCGGGCTCACCTTCGCCGACCTCAAGGTGGCCATCGGCATGCTGGCCGACCGCGGCGCCATCGAGGTCCTGGGGAGCTTCAAGCCCGACGTGCGCGGCATGCTCGAGGAAGACGACCTGGCCGATAGCGGCCCCCACCCGACCATCCCCGCGGCGCCACCGAGGCCGCCGCCACCACCACCACAAGCGCCGCCGCGCCCGTCGCCGATGCCGCTGCCCGGCCAAGGCGCGCGACCGGCGGTGATGCCGTTGCCGGGGCAGGGCGGCAAACCCGCCGCCATGCCGCTGCCCGGGCAGCAGGCGGCTCCGGCGAGCGCGCCCGCCGCGCCAGCGCGCCCGGCGCCGGCCGCTGCCAAGCCGGCTGGCCCCGACCAGGCGGCGCGCGTGCAGGCCAACCTGCTGCTCGAGCGCGCGCTCGCCGAGCAGCGGGCCGGCAAGCGCCAGGCGGCGATCGCGCTCATGCACATGGCAGCCGAGCTGCTCCCCGGCGATCCGCGGATCGAGGAGCTGCGCCGCGCGCTGATGGCACGCTGACCGGCCGTCGCAGGCAACGGCGCTGCGCGCGCGGCGGATACTCCACCGGTCACGGCGTGCCCGCAGGGCGGGTGGTAGGCTCGTGTGGGGCACGGAGGCCGGCATGCGGCTCGTCTGGGTTGGTCTGGCGGTTCTGGCTGCTCTGTCGACGGCGGGGTGCTTCGAGCTCGGGCCGCGGCCGGACGCCGGCGTGGGCGATGACCCCGAGGGCGCCATCACCGGCACGGTCGGCATCGAGGGGCCCTCCGGCGGCTTCTCGCTCACACCCGCGCCGCGCCCGGTCGCGCGCACCGTGGCGGCGACCCCTGTGCGTGGCTCCAAGCCGCCGCTCGAGTGGCGTGCGGGCGACGCGCTCGTGCTGTTCGAGCCCAAGGCCTACGACCAGCAGACACTGGCGCCTGCGCTCGCCCGCATGATCAAGCACGCGGGCCTCGACGGCGTGGCGGGCGACGTGGTGCGTTGCTCGGCAGAGCGCTTCTGCAAGGTGGTGCTCTCGCGGCAGGGGCGCGTGCTCGATGCCGAGAGCACCGCACGCGCGGTTGCCGCGCTCGACGCCAAAGAGGTCAAGGCCGCCGCGCCCGGCGTCAAGGTGGTGGCGCGCAACCTCAAGAAGACCGGCTTTCGCACGCCGAGCGACGAGCTGTTCGGCTATCAGTGGGACCTCGACTTCATTCACATGAACGCCGCCTGGGACATCACCGTCGGCGATCCGAACCTGGTGGTGGCGGTGGTCGACAGCGGCCTGGTGCAAGCACACCCCGACATCAACGGGCGCATCGCGCGCGACCCGGTCAACAACACGCTCGTGGGCGCCGACCTGATCAGCGACGGCGGCCTCGACCTCGACGACATCCCAGGCCGCGACACCAACCCCGAGGACCCGGGCGATCACCTGTTCGGCGCGCAGTCGAGCTTCCACGGCACGCACATCGCCGGCACCATCAGCGCCGAGACCGACAACGCCGGCGAGGGCATGGCCGGCATCACCTGGGTGGGCCAGCTCGTGCCGGTGCGCGTGCTCGGCGATCACCTGAGCGGCTACGACGACGACATCATCGACGGCCTGCTGTGGGCCATCGGCGACCCCGACGTGCAGGGCGTGCCGAGCAACGTCAAGCCGGCGCGCGTGGTCAACCTGAGCCTGGGCGGACCGAGCGATCAGGCGAGCCAGCAGCTGTGGGATGACGTCGTCGGCAGCATCCTGAACGACGCCGCCGGTCGCTACCCGCAGCGCCCAATCCTGGTGGCCGCGGCCGGCAACTCCGACGAGGACGCCGCCAACATCACGCCCGCCAACTGCGCCGGCATGATTGCGGTCGGCGCCAGCAACATCAGCGGCGTGCGCGCGAGCTACTCGAACTACGGCACCACCATCGACGTCATGGCGCCGGGCGGCCAGGCCGGTACCGATCTCAACTCCGACGGTCAGGACGACGCCATCCTGTCGCTCTCCGGCATGGAGTACGACCTGCGCGAGGGCACCAGCATGGCGGCGCCGCACGTCACCGGCGTGATCGCGCTGTTGCTCTCGGCCAACGACACGCTGACGCAAGCGCAGGTCGAGAGCATCATCAGGAACTCCGCCGACCAGCGCGGCATCTGCTCCGAGGGCTGCGGCGCCGGGTGGCTCGACGCCATGTCTGCGCTGCTGCTCGCGGGCGGCGAGATCCAGCTCACGCCCTTGCTCGTGTCCGACACCACCTCGGTGTTCTTCGCGCCCGGCATCCAGTCGCGACAGCTCTCGGTCGTCAACCTGGGCAACGCGCCCTTCACCTTCCACACGCTGATCGAAGGCGCGCAGGCCGAGCTGTTCGACGTCTCGCCGTCCACCGGCGCGGTCGACGTCGCCACCCAGCCGGGCGGGCGCGTCAATTTGAACGTGACGCTCGCGCGCGGCACCTTCCAAGCGGGCAGCGCCAACCTGGTCATCGTCGGCGAGGGCGACGCCACCGGCCAACAGGCCGTGGTCAACCTCGGCTTCAACGACGACCAGGGCCGTAGCCCGCGCCAGATCCAGATCATCGAGGTGACGGCGTATCGTGAGGGCGACGGCGGCGAGCTCGAGCGCGTCGCCTCGGCGACCGCGCGGCGCGACGAAGGGTTCACGTACGCCATCGAGGGGCTGCCGGCGGGCGAGTACCAGGTGTTCGCCGTCGGCGACGACAACCAGGACGGCGTCTACGACGCGCAGCGCGAGTCGACCGGCGCCTACCCGGCGAGCGACGCGCCCGAGTGGGTGCAGGTGGACGATGACGCGCGCGTGGCGGACGTCGACTTCACCATCTTGGGCGGCTTCATCCCCGAGGTGGAGGGCGGCGTGGGCGCGCCCTGCGCCGACGACGGCGACTGTCGCTTCGCCGCCGACGCCGCCTGCATCACGTCGTTCTCGGGTGGCTACTGCTCGCGCCTGTGCGACCTCGACGGCGCCTGTGGCGAAGGTGCTGCCTGCGAGCTGCTCGAGTGCGACACTGGGCCGTGCGCCGTGTGCCTGGTGCAGTGCGTCTCCGACAGCCAGTGCCGCTTCGACGAGGGCTACCTGTGCGACGGCTATGGCACCTGCACGCCCGATGGGCTCGGCGGCTGAGCGGGCGCTACGCTCGTCGTCTCTGCAAGCGGGGCAACGCGCCGAGCAGGTTCTTCCGGTAGCCCTCGGCGAGCGCCTCGTCGCCGAGCACCGCCTCGGCGTCGTAGGTGACCTCGATGATCTCGGCCAGCGCCGCGTGCAGCTCGGCGAAGGCCGGGTCGGGGTAGCGCTGCGGATCGAAGCGCTGGCGCAAGCGCTCGGCGGCGCGCTGCACCTCGAAGGGCGAGGCATGCACGTCGACGCCGAGGAAGGCGTAGTAGTCGCCGTGTCGCGCTGCGTGCAGCCGATCGAGCACGCGCGCTTGATCGATGGCCACCGAGCGCGCGCGCTGCGCCTGCCGCTCGGCCGGGTCGGCGGGCACGCCACGCGCGAGCATGCGCGCGGCGCCACAGGAGATGGCGATGAGCGCGGTGCGCAGCACCACCTGCGGCGCGATGCCGGTCTCGAGGATGACGTCCTCGAGCGCGCGCGTGCCGTCGAGGCGCACCAGCACCAGCTTCTCCTCGGGGGAGAGCGGCGGCAGCTCGCGCGCGCGGCCGTCGGGCGCCACCAGCGACGACGGGCCGCCGAGCACCTGCCACAGCCGGCGCTCGTCGAACTTGCGGCGGATACCCTCGGCCAACAACGCGTCGAGCCGGTGCTCCAGCCGCACGCGGTCGGCGGCGTGCGCCAGGCCCTCGCGCCAGGCGAAGGCGCCGACGTCGTGCTCGAGCAGGCTCAACACCTGCTCGGTGAGCACGCCGCGCACGGCCGGGAACAGCTCCTCGGGCTTGAGCACGCCCTCGGCGACCAAGGCCGCGGCGGTGCGGCGCGGCGAGCGAAGGGGCCCGGCGCGCAGCTCGTTGTACTTGGCGGCGGTGATGAGGCCGGCGCGCAGCAGCCCCTCCTCGGGGCGGTCGACCGGCAGCGCGCTCGTCACCAACACCGGCTCGCCCTCCTCGAAGATGGCGGTGCGTACGCGGCCGTCATCGAAGGTGACGTCGAGCACGCCGGTGACGCGCAGGTTGGCGCAGGCCCACAGCACCGCGGGCAGCTCGCCGTCGCCGAAGCGACCCGCGGGCGGCTCGAGCGCCACCATCGTGGGCGGCGGCGGTGGCGTAGCGTCGATGGAGAGCTGCGGTAACAGCGGCCCGCCCACCACCTGGCCCTCGGCGTCGGTGCTCGGGCGCAGCCGACTGCCGACGTCGGTGCCGGCCGCGCGATCGCCCGGCGGCACTGCGTCGAGGCGGCCGGTCTGGAATGCCAGCCGCGCGCGCGCGCGCTTCTCGTCGAGCTCGCGGCGCGCCAGCTCCTCCTCGTCGCGCAGGTGCCGCAGCTTCTCCAGCTCGGCGGCCGCCTCCGCTTCGAGTCGAGCGCGCTCGGCGCGCGCCGCCTCCAAGCGCGCCGCGGCTTCGGCCTCGAGGCGCATGCGCTCCTCGGCGCGCGCGTGCTCGGCTTCGGTGGCGCGCGCTAGCGTGGCGTGCAGCTCGGCCAGACGTTCTTCTTCGGCGGCGACCTCTTGTTGGCGCTCGTCGAGCAGGGCGCGCAGGTCGTCCTCGCGTTGGTGTCGCTCTGCCTCGAGCGTGGCCAGCCGCTCCTGCTCCTCGCGCTCGCGCGCGGCCTGCGCCTGGGCCTCGCGTTGCGCGCGCTCCTCCAACTGCCGCCGCTCGCCCTCAAGCTCCTCGAGGCGCATGCGCTCCTCGGCCTCGCGCTGGCGACGCGCGAGCTGGGCGCGCTCCAGGTCGGCCTCGCGCCTCACGCGCTCGCGCTCGAGCTCCTCGAGCCGCGCGCGCGTCTGCGCCTCGCGCTCCGCCGCCTCGGTCGCCGCCCGGTGTGCCGCCTGCTCGGCCTCCGCACGCTTGTGCGCCAACTCGTCGAGCGCGCGCGCCCCCTCTGCCTCGATGGCGTCGCGCCGTGCCGCCAGCTCGTCGAGGCGCGCCTGCTCGCGCTCCTCGGCCGCCAGCACCTCGCCGATCTTGCGCTGGCCTTCGCGCTCGCGCGCCGCGGCCTCCTCGAGCGCGCGTCGGGCTTCGGCTTCGGCCTGCTTGCGCTGCCGCTCCAATTCCTCGAGGCGCGCGCGCTCGCGCAGCTCGCGCTCGGCCGCCTCCTCGGCGGCCTGCTGCGCGGCGTCCGCGGCGCGCCGCGCGGCCAGCTCGGCGCGCTCACGCTGCTCCTCGAGCACGCGGATGCGCTCACCCGCCTCGGCGTCGAGGCGCGCCAGCTCCGCCTGCTGGCGATCGGCCTCGGCCTGGCGCTCTTGGGCCAGCGCCTCCGCCTCGGCGGCCTCGCGCTCTGCCTGTGCACGCCGCTCCTCGGCGGCCTTCTGCAGCGCCTCGGCGGCCTTCTGCTGCGCTTCGGCGGCGCGGCCTCGCTCTTCCGCTTCGCGTCGCTGCTCCTCTGCCGCGCGGCTCTTCTCCTCTGCCTCGCGCCGCAGCTCTTCGGCGGCGCGGCTCTTCTCCTCTGCCTCGCGCCGCTGCTGTTCGGCGAGCTCGCGTTGCTCCTCGGCCTCGCGTTTCGCCTGCGCGTCGCGCTCGGCGTCGGCCTCGCGCGCCGCCTCGACCGCCTGGTCTCGGAGCGTGGGCCCTTCGCCCGAACGCGTGCGGGCTGCCGCGATCGCGGCCTCCACCGCTTGCAGCGCGAGCGAGTCGGTGGCGTCTTCAAGCTCGCGCTGCCTCGCCTCCTCGATGATGCTGACCGGCCGCGGGGTCGGCACCGGCGTGGTGATGTCGGCCAGCTCCGCGGGCGGCGCCTCGAGCTGCTCGTGCTCCTCGTCGTCGGGGCCGGCCTTGGGCAACAGCAGCGTCGCGGGCAGCTCGGGCACCTGGCAGCCGACGTAGGTGGCGATCTTGGCGACGACGCGCTGCGCCTCCGCCGGCAGCAGGAAGAAGCCGTCGCCGCCGACGATCAGGGAGTCGGTGGTCGACTTGATGGCCTGCGTGCCGTCGCCGCAGAAGATGACGGGCACGTCGGCGCCCGAGCGTTGGGCGCGCACGGCGTCGGTGATGGGCTCGAGCGCGCCAATGGGGCTCACCAGGTCGACGATGACCGCGCCCGGCAGCTCGCCGCCGATGGAGACGATGGCGTCTGCGGTACGGCGTGCGCCGACGTAGTCGAGGTCGGAGGCGCGCAACGCCACCGACAGGGCCTCGGCGAAGGCCGTTCGTGAGGTCACCACCAGCACGCGCACCGCCACGCGAACCTCGGCGACGAGGTGGAGCGTCCTCGTCGACAGTCCGCGATAGCACGCGGGGATCGGGTGATCCAAAAAGCGGGCCGCGCGAGGGGCGTCCTTGGTGGGGCACGGAAGCGCAGGTGGGGCGCCCGGGAAGGCGGGGGTCGCCTCTGCGGCGGTGTGGCGCGGCCTTTGCGCACGTGCCGGGTTGCGTTGGGTTGGTGGCTGGCGTCGCGGCGTGCGGCCGCTGTCACACCGCCTTTCGAGGCGACCCCCGCCTCCCCGGTCGCTGCGCGGGACTGCGGAGCGTTACGCGGTGAGCTCCTCGAGCGCGCGCGGGGCACGCGCGCCGACCCGGGTGCTCGCCGCCGCCAGGCACGTCCCGGCGGTGCCGACGAAGACCGTGGACTGCTGCAGCGCGTGGCCTTCGACGTCGTCGAACAGCGTCGAGAGTGCTCTGGTCTGGAGGGTGGAGAATGGAGTATCCGCCATGATGGAATCTTGGCGGATACTGCGCGAGTCATCAGGTTCTCGTCGCGGTGGCTGCGCAGGAGGGGCGCTCGGGAAGGCGGGGGTCGCCCCGACGGGCGCGCCCCTCGCGTCACAGCTCGCAACCGCGATCTACAGCAGGTGCACCGGGTCGAGGTCGACGACGAGCCGCGCCTCGGCCCGCGCCAGGTCGGCGCGCACCGCGGCGTCCCCGCGCACCCAGCCGACCAGCGCCGCCCGCGCCGCCGTAGTCTGCGCGCGCACGAACACCTGCCAGCGACTGCGCCCGTGCAGTCGCTCGAGCGGGCAGGGCGCAGGCCCGAGCACGCTCCAGGTGCCCTGCGGCAGCGCCGCGCCCGCGCGCTTGACCTTGCCCGCGATCGAGGAGGCGAGCGCGCCGGCGGCGTCCTCGTCGGCGCACTCGACGCGCACCAGGGCGGCGCGCGAAAACGGCGGGTACTTGAGCGCGCGGCGCAGCTCGAGCTCCTCGGCGGCGAAGCCCTTGGCGTCGTGCGTGAGCGCGAAGCGCACGGCCGCGTGCTCGGGCTGGAAGGTCTGCACCAGCACGCGCCCCTGGGTGCCGCTCCTGCCCGCGCGGCCGGCAACTTGCGCCAGCAGCGCGAAGGCGCGCTCGGCGGCGCGGAAGTCGGGCAGGGAGAGCGCCACGTCGGCCAGCACCACGCCGACGAGCTGCACGCCGGCGAAGTCGTGGCCCTTGGCGACCATCTGCGTGCCGATGAGCACGTCGACCTGGCCGGCGTGCACGTCGGCGAGCACGCGCTCGAGGTTGCCCTTGTGTCGCGCGGTATCACGGTCGAGGCGCGCCACGCGGGCGTCGGGGAAGCGCGCCTTGACCTCGCTCTCGACGCGCTCGGTGCCAAGGCCGAGCAGCAGCATGCCCTCGGTGGCGCAGGCGGGGCACGAGCTGGGCGCGCGCCGCTCGTGGTCGCACTGGTGGCACACGAGCAGGTGGCGCCGCTTGTGGTAGGTGAGCGACACCGAGCAGCTTTGGCAGCTCTCGACGTGGCCGCACGCCTCGCAAAACAGCGCCGAGGCGTAACCGCGCTTGTTGAGGAACAACAACACCTGCTGGCCGGCCGCCAGCGTCCCGGCCATGGCTTCCACGAGGGGGCCAGACAGCACTACGCCCGGCCCCTCGTCGGCGTTGTCGCGATCGCGGCGACGCGCCTCTTTCTGTTGGCCGCGCGCGCGCAGGTCGATGACCGACAGCGCCGGTAAGGCGGCGCCGTGGCGCAACGGCAGCTCGAGCGTGACCAGCTTGCCCTGCGTCGCGTTGTGCCGGCTCTCGAGCGAGGGTGTGGCCGAGCCGAGCACGCACACCGCGCCCTCGTGCTTGGCGCGCCACAGCGCGACGTCGCGCGCGTGGTAGCGCGGGCATTCGTCCTGCTTGAGGCTGCCGTCGTGCTCCTCGTCGACCACGACCAGGCCGAGCTCGCGCACCGGGGCGAACAGCGCCGAGCGCGCGCCCACCACGACGCGCGCACTGCCCGCGCGCAGGCGCGCCAGCGCGTCTCGGCGGTCGGCCACCGAGACCCCCGAGTGCAAGACGACGACGAGCGCAGGGTCCGCCACCGCGGCTTGCACGCGGCCGACGAGCTGGGGCGTGAGCGCGATCTCGGGCACGAGCAGCAGCGCGCCGCGGCCTTGGGCGAGCGCGGCCGAGAGCGCGCGCAGGTAGACCTCGGTCTTGCCCGAGCCGGTGACGCCCTCGAGCAGAAAGGCGGTCGGCGCCTTGGCGGCGAGCGCGGCCAGCACGGCGTCGGCGGCGGCCTGCTGCGCGTCGTTGAGCGCGGTCGCCGGCCGCTTGCCGGGGACGGCCGGCGCCGCGCGCGCGGCTGCGCGCACGGTGCGCTCGACGCGCACGCGGCCGAGCGCCGCCAGCTTGGCGACCTTGCCGCGCGCGCCGGGCATGGCGGCGTCGGCCTCGGCCCGCGTGGCGCCGCGGCCCGCCTGCGCGCAGAAGGCGCGCAGCCAGGCGTCGAAGGCGGCCAGCGCAGGCGCGCGCGGCGGCAGCGCCTGGCCGTCGTCCAGCGGCACCACCGCCTCGTCGAAGCGCACTGCGCCCACCAGCCGCTCGTCGGCGACGCGCTCCACCAGGCCACGCTCGACGAGGCCGCGCAGGCGCGCGCGACGCGCCGGCGTGCGCGCGAGCTGTCGCTCGCGCTTGCGCTCACCGGGTGCGAAGGCGCCGAGCAGCTCGAGGTCGACGCGCGACAACTCGTGCGCCGCCGAGAAGACGCGCGCCTGCTCGCCGCGCTCGGTGAGCGCGAAGCGCGGCTCGGCGACGACGTCGGTGTCGGGCGGCAGCACCAGGCGCGCGCAGGCGCCGAGCGGCTCGCCGTAGTAGCCGGCGACGAAGCGCGCCAGCGCGAGCTGCTGCTCGGTGGCCACCGCATCGTCGTCGAGCACGTCGGCGACCAGCTTGAGCTCGCGGGCCGGCGGCGCCGCGCGCACGTCGACGACGACGCCGATGAGGCGCCGCCCCGCCACTGGTACCAGCACGCGCACGCCCGGCCGCGCGCGCGCCGCCAGCGCCGCGGGCACGGCGTAGCTGAGGGCCTCGTCCAGGCCTGCGACCGGCACGGCGACGTCGACGATCATGGCGTGGCTCAGTGCGAGGCGACCAGGTGCAGCGTCACCTCGGCTGGCTCGGTGGTGCCGACCTGCACGCGCGTCGAGGGCGCCGGGTAGTAGCCCGACATCGTGGCGTGGACGCGATGCGGCCCCGGGCGCAGCTTGACCTCGACGGGCGCGGCGCCGACCACCACGCCGTCGACGACGACGCTGGCGCCCGCAGGCTCGCTCTTGACCGTGAAGGCGATGCCGTTTTGCCCAGGGTCAGGCAGCGCGGGCGCGGCGCCGCCGGCGCACGACACAACGGCGAGCGACAGCACGAGCAGCGGGAGCACCAGCGCCGCGCGCGCAACCCGCGCGGCCGCGGCGGCGATACCGCTGGTGGCGCGTCGCGCCTCACCTTGCCAGGCATCTGCTACCTTCCCCCCCAACTTCGACCCGAGCATCCGAATGAAAACCGTCATGGAATCCGCCATCGCCCGCCTCCGTCCCCACCTCCTTAGCCTTCTCTTGCCCGCGGCGCTTGCCCCGTTGCTCGGGGCCGCGATGTGCGGCGACAAGGCCGGCAAGAGCGGCCCCGAGCTGGTGCAGGAGCAGGCCTGCATCGCCAACATCGACAAGCAGGATTACGACGCGGCCGAGACGCGCTGCCAGCTCTGCCTCGAGTTCAACGAGCGCAACGCCGAGTGTCTGAACGGCCTCGGGCTCATCTGGTACGCCCGCGGCGACGACGAGCGGGCACGCAGCTACTGGGTGCGCGCCATCCGCGAGAACAACGACTTCGCGCAGCCGCGATCGAACATGGGCGTGCTCGAGTTCGAGAACCAGAGCTACGCCGAGGCGGCCAACCACTTCCGCCTGGCGATCGAGATCGATCCGCGCTTCCTGCCCGCCCGCTACAACCTGGCGCTCTCACACCTGCGCCTCGGGCAGAAGGCGATCATCGAGGGCAAGGACCCGTCGCCGGCCTACAAGAACGCCGAGGTCGAGTACCGCAAGATCTTCGAGCTCTACCCCGAGCACGCGCAGAGCTACGGCGACATGGGGGTGATCATGAGCTACCGCGCCGAGAAGGTCGCCACCACCGAGAACCAGAAGAAGACCTTCATCGACGACGCCGAGCAGTACTACGTGCGCTGCCTCGACCTGATGCCGGCCAACAAGGAGTGCCGCGCCAACCTCGCGCACATGCTGCTGGCCATCGGGCGCTTCGACGAGGCGCTGTTCCACTTCGTCCAGTGTCTGGCGGTGGACAAGAACAACCCGATCTGCGCCACCGAGATCCAGCAGGCCTACGCCGGCAGCGCCATGAAGAGCGAGGCGCTCAAGAAGTACATGGATCAGCTGGTGGCGAACCCGGGCTATGGCCAGGGCCACTACGGCTTCTGCCTGGCGCTGTTCGACAAGGGGCTGGTCGAGCAGGCGGTGACCGAGTGCGAGAACGCGCTCAAGCTCGACGACACGCTGTGCCTGTCGCACTACCAGCTCGCCAAGCACTACAAGAGCGTGCTCAACCGCGACCTGGCACTCGAGAACTGCCGCGGCCTAATCAAGTGCGCGGGCGAGAGCAAGCACGGCTCCGAGGTGGCCGACTGCAAGGCCATCGTGCAGGCCCTAGAAGTCCAGTAACTTCCGGAGGGGCTGTCGCCAGCCCCTCCCCCGCAGCCGCCGGGGCCGCGAGCTTCGCTCGCTCGCCGTAGGGCGGCCGTGCAGCGCACACGGGCGAAGCCCGATGCGGGTCCCCCACCCAAGACGTCGCGCTCCGCGCTCTTCATCCGCCTCGGTACGGCTCCGTCGGCGCCAGCCCGGTACGCGACCAGCGTCACCGCTTCTCCCTGGCGGTCCCGATAGGGTATCCCACCCTTCGAGACGCACCCTCCGCATGCCCCCCGTCAAGCTCCAGGTGGTGATGACCATCCCCGGTAAGGATCCGCGGGAGTTCGAGTACGAGTTCGACCAGGACAAGATCTCGATCGGGCGCGATCAGACCAACGACATCCAGGTGCCGCTGTCGACGGTGAGCCGCAGCCACTGCGTGTTCTCCTACGAGAACAAGGAGTGGTACCTCGAGGATCTCAAGTCGACCCACGGCACGCGCCACAACGGCAAGCCGGTGGGGCAGGGTGGCAAGAAGCTGCTGCGCGACCTCGACGTCGTCGAGCTGGTGCACTTCAAGATCACCTTCCACGCCGAGAAGCAGCGCTCGCAGGACTACTCGGTCGAGAAGACCGAGGCGCTGGCGCGAAAGATGGTGGAGGAGGTGCTGGCGCAGATCGGCAACGACGCCGGCGCCATGCCCTACCTGCGCGTCATGAACGGCCCCGAGGAGGGCAAGAAGCTCGAGGTCGGGCCTGACATCGTCGAGGCCACCATCGGCCGCGGCACCGACTGCGACTTCCAGATCAACGACGCCAACGTGTCGCGTCGCCACGCCATCATCCGGCGCGACTGGAACGACATCACCATCGAGGACGCCGGCAGCAAGAACGGCGTGGTCATCAACGACCGGCGCATCACGCGCCCGACGGCGCTCCGCGACCGCGACGAGATCATGCTCGGCGCCATGCGGCTCACCTACATCGATCCGTCGGCCAAGTTCTTGGGCAAGCTCGACGACATCCCGGCCTTCCAGGAGCAGCTCACCAGCGCCGAGGGCCCCGAGGAGGCCGACCCCGACGGCGACGGCGATGCCGAGCCGGGCGCGCACGAGGAGGGTGGCGAGAGCGGTGGCGTGTCGGCCGAGGCCCCGGAGCCCGAGGCCGAGGCGGAGCCGGCGCCGCCCGGCCCGGGGCCGACCGCGCCCACCAAGACCGGGCGCATCCAGGGTACGGTGGCGGTCGACGTCGAGGGCCCCGAGCCCGGCGCCTTCGACGACGACGACGAGCCGCCGCCGCCGTCCAAGGCGGTCGGCCCGGTCGAGATCGGGCTGATCGTGCTGGCGGTGCTCGCCATCGCAGGGCTCGCCTTTGGTGTCGCCTTCTTGTTTTTCCAGCAGTAGGGTGACGACGTGTCGCGCGACGCCGCCGGCCCAAAGAACGAGGACGAGGCCCTGGTTTCAGCGGCGCAGGCCGGCGACTACCCGGCCTTCGAGGAGCTGGTGCGCCGCCACCAGAAGAACGTCTACGCGCTGGCGCTCGGCATGCTGCGCAACCCGGCGGAGGCAGAGGAGATCGTGCAGGAGACCTTCCTGTCGGCCTTCTCCCACCTCGGCACCTTCCGCGGCGACGCGCGCTTCTCCACGTGGCTCTACCGGGTGGCCTCCAACCACGCGCTGATGCGCCTGCGCAAGAAGAAGCCCGAGCCGCAGGGGGACACCTACGACCTGGAGCCGCGCCTCTCGACGGCCGGCACCTCCCCCTTCGATGCCCTCACCCAGTGGGCGCGCCGCCCCGATGACGCCCTGCACAGCCGGGAGGTCGAGGGCGCCCTCGACGCCGCGCTCGACCGGCTAACGGCCGAGGATCGCAGTCTGATCCTGCTGCGGGCCTTCGAGAGCGCATCGCACGAGGACTTGGCGCATCAGTTCAACACTACGGTGCCGGCCATCAAGAGCCGCTTGCACCGGGCTCGGCTATTGTTACGCCAGCTCCTCGACGAGGGGCTTCGGGGGAACCCTCCGCGATGACCGCCCGGGACGACGACAAGAAGGAGCCTCGGCACGTCGATTGCCGCAAGCTCGTGGGCCTGCTCGGCGAGTACGTCGACGAGCAACTACCCGACGAGGTGCGCCTCGCCTTTGACGATCACATCTCGCAGTGCGCGCCCTGCGTGGCCTTCCTGCGGCAGTACCGCTTCGCGCCCGCGCAGGCGCGCGCCACGCTGCTGCAGAAGGTGCCGGCCGACCTCGAGAGCCGCCTGCTGTCGTTCCTCGGCGACAAGTGCCGGGACAAGAAGCCGGGCGAGTAGCGCTCGGCAGGTTCGTCAGGGGAGATCGCTATAGCCAATGAGCGCGCGGTCGTTGGCGTCGCCGGGCGCGACGGCGAGCGCGGTGACCACGAGCGCCGAGGCCTTGTCGGCCGGGTCGGCGCGCTTGGCCACCACGATG
Source organism: Deltaproteobacteria bacterium (assembly GCA_016177705.1). Lineage (GTDB taxonomy): Bacteria > Myxococcota > UBA727 > UBA727 > VGSZ01 > JACOUT01. Next base: position 142,087 of record JACOUT010000014.1, on the reverse strand, counting down.
CGCGACACCTGCCCCTCTTTGGTGTCGACGATGATGCCTGAACGATCGGGCGTGAAATTGAAGCGGCCGCGGTCGTCCCAGTCGAGGAAGCAGGCCATGCCGGGTGAGGGCTCGGGGCGGCTGCCGCGCGGCACGTAGAAGCCGGTGCGCTTCAGGTAGTGCATCAGGTTGGAGGGCGACCGGAAGAAGTAGGCCTGGGTGGGAGCGTTGGCCCCGCCGCCGATCTTGCGGTAGCCGCTCTCGTCCTTGGCGAAGTCGCGCTCGAGGCCGTCTTTCAGCCAGGGGCTGCCGGCCACCATGACGACGTCGATGGCGCACAGGGGCGAGCGCACCGGGTCGAAGGGCTCGGGCGAGCGGGCGCCGAGGAGCGCGCGGGCGGCCTCCAGGATGTGCGCGCGCCGCTGCAGGCGGGCCGGGCTTGGCTGGATGTCGGCCACCATGCCCATAGGTAGCGAGGTCGGAGGTTCGGCGGCAAGTGTGTCCCACCTCGGGCTACCGCGGCGCGCGGGCGCGGCGGGATGCGGCGGGACGCGGTTGTGCTGGTCGGATGCGCGTGGGACAACGGCGAAACCGGGGCGTAGCTCAGCTTGGTAGAGCGCCAGTTTTGGGTACTGGAAGTCGCACGTTCGAATCGTGTCGCCCCGACCACTTTCTTTTCAACCACTTCCACAACGCCCAAGCCAGTGAAAACTGTACTTGGGCGTTCGTTCACCTGGCTAAGCCAGTCGCGTCGTCACGTCGTCATCTCGGGCAATCCGAGCGCCTTCGCCACAGCCTTGTTCTTCTCCTCCAACGTCACGTGGCTGTAGTGCTCGGTCATCTCCATCGTCGTGTGGCCCGTCATGGACCTCGCCACGATGTCGCCCGCCGCCTGGCGCGCGAGGTTGTTGAACGTCCGTCGCATCGTGTGCGACGTGACCTTCTTGTCCCCGATCCCCGCGCGCACGACGCAGTTCTTCAGCGGCTTCGTCAACACGTTCGAGAAGCGCAGCCCGCCAAGCTCCGAGAGGAACAGGAACCCGGTCTCGCGACCGCGCACCAAATTCATCTCCTGCCACGCCTTGTGCGCGGTCAGGATCCCCGCGACGACGGGATGGAGCGGCACCGTTCGCCGTGAAGACGTCTTCGTCGGACCGACGACGCCCTTCACCTGCGACTTTCGGACGTGGATGAGCCCACGCTCGAAGTCGATGTCGCTCCACTGCAGAGCGCTGAGCTCACCGAAGCGCATCCCCGTCGTGAACCCGACCCAGATCATGGCGCGCATGTCCGGGCTCTCGTGTTCCGTCGCGGTGAGCACCTTGGCGAGCTCCTCCTTCGTCAGGACGTCCTTCTCGACCGGCTCGAGCCCCCGCACTCGAAAACGGAGCCCCTGCGTCGGGTCGTCTTTGAGGTCGCAGAGCACCAGCGCGTCGTGGAGCATCGTGCGGAACGTCGCCCAGACCCCGGTGAGCGTCTGCTTCGCGTAGGGCCTATCGCCGTCCTTCGTCTTGATCCGCTTGTCGCCGAGCTCTTCCATCCACACGACGAGGTCACGTCTCGTCAACGCTTCCACCTTCATGTCTCCCAGCTCGGGGAGAATGAAGTTCGTCAGAATGTGGGTGTGTTGCTTGACGACGTGCACGCGGTTCCTTCCCGTCCTCACCAAGTGCGTCAGCCACCGCCTGGAGTAGACCGAAAGGGTCTCCTTCCCTGCGAGCTTCGGATCCATCCCGTAGCCGATCTGCTTCGCTTCTCTCTCCGCCTCGACGCGCATCTTCTCTCGTTCGTCTTCGCGCGCGCGCACGGCCTCGATGAGAGTCCCTTTCACTCTCAGCTTGCGTTCCCTCTGTCCTCCCTCCGGGAACTGGTACGTCACCCTGACCTGGTACTCGCCCTCGCCCACCCGGAGGATTCCGGGATAGGTCGTTTTCTTGCCGTCGTTCATCGTCGTTCTCCTTCAAGGACGACGCCTGATCAACGGACCGCAACGTCGTCATGGTACCGACGCGCAGCTGCCGGTCAAGATCGTCTCGCGTGAACAGAAGCGTTCGTCCTCGACGTGCGGAGGGCGCGAGCTGCTTGCGCGACACCGCCATGCGCAGCGCTTCAACGGAGCGATAGCCGCAGTACGCGGCGGCTTCGCGGCACGTCATGTAGCGCGGGTCCGTCGGCACGACGGGCGGCGCGGCGGCGCCGAGCAGCGCGATGGCGACGTCGCCCCACAAGAACAGCGGCTCTCCGTCGACGACGCGCGCCGGCTTCACTGTTGCGTCGAGCCAGGGCGCTTGCTTCGCGCGCAGCGGGAGCGCGGCGATCGTCTCCGCGCGCGTGAGGAGCGCCGTGTGCTTCAGCGACGCCCGCGCTGATGCGCGCAGGAGCCGCGTGAGGTCACCAGACGGCGTCTCCGTCGTGAAGAGCGCACGCATCTCGAGAGGACCTGACGGACGCTCGCCCTCTGGCACGGTGCACCTCGTGGAGATGCAAGTTGCCGTCGCAGGCCGTGATCGACGCCGACACGCGTGAGCTGACGCACCGTCGTCACGGTCACGGCGGGGCGGGACGCCAGCGTCCCCGCGTATGAGTGCACGCGCTGATCGACGCCGACACGAGTGACGCGCGCACCGCGACCACGCACGCGTGAGAGCGCGCACGACCAGCTCCGTACGAAGTGCCTCGCCGCGGCAACTCGTTGCCCAGGAGGTCGCATGCGCAACAGAGCCCGTTCCGACGATCAACCCGAACAACGCACCGAACAGCGGGAGCCGACCCGCGAAACCAGAAAGGAGCCCGACAAGCGCGAGCGTGAGCGCGACGACGACGACAAGAATCGGCGCGTTCGTGTCCCGAAGATCCAGTATCGGTTCCTCAAGGAGCTCGAGGAGAAAGGGGTCTCCACGACGGCGCGCGGCGACGCGCTAAAGATGGTCGAGAAGATCCGCAAGTTCCCGCTCGACGAACGCGCCGTCATGGGTTCGTGGGAGCGGTTCACGAAGCAGGCGATCGAGGACTTCAAGAAGAACGGGCCGAGCCCGGAGCGCGACCGCCAGCACGCTGCGTACGCCGTCCTGTTCGCGGCGATGCGGGACAAAGAGCCGGCGCCGAAGCAGGCCGACGCGCAGTCTCGGGTCCAGTCGCTCGACATCGGGCCGGGCGGAGGGCGCGCGCCGGAGCGTGAGCGGCCGAGGCAGGACGAGCAGCAGCAGAAGCCGCAACAGCGCGAGCTGATCGACCGGGAGCGCCCGCTCATCGACAAGCAACTCGACACCACCCTCGCGCGTTTGCGCGAGCTGTCCTCATCGCTGCGCTCGACGATCGAGGCGTCGGCGCGGGAGATCATCGCCGAGGGTCACCACACGTGGAAGTCAGCGCGTCAGGCGCTGCCCGAAGCGATCAAGGAGCTGCAGGCCGACCGCAGCGAGAAGAACACGGTCCACACGCTGACGCTCGCGGTCATCGCGCGTAGCCCGCCTCCGGGCGAGCTCCGCGCCGAGATCGATTCGCTGCGCTACGCCGACCACAAAGAGCTGAAGGACGAGGCGCGCTCCCGCCTCGAGCGGTACCCACCGCTCGAGACGGGCATCGTCGATGTGCGCCGCGACGCCGTCGCCGCGAGCGTGCGCAACGCGATCGACCCCACGCCGGCGACGCGTCGCGAGGCCCTCGTGCTCCAAGAAGCGCTCGACCAGATCGAGGAGCTCGCCGATCCGAAGCGCCTCCAGTGGGACGGCGTCGGCGAAGAGCTGGCCGAGCGCCTCGCGTGAAGGTGATGGTTCGAGCGAGCGCGTCGACGGCGACGCGCTCGCTCTTCCTCGTGGCCCTCGCCTCGTGCGCGCCTGAACGCGTGCATGACCGCGCCGCGTTTGTTCTCCCGGCCGTGAAGGCCACGGCGACGGCGCCCCTTGTGGTCCACGATGTGCCGACGCAGGTCGCTCGCGCCGACCTCACGATCGCACCAAGCGGCTTGGTCGAGACGATGCGAGACGCGGACCTGCCAGTGTCGCTCGTCGACGAAGTGGACGATGCGTTTGTGTGGCGCGTCGACCTCTTCGCCCACCTGCGCGCCGGCGACGCGTTCTCGGTGTGGCATCGCGACGGAACGCTCGTGGCGGCGAGCGTGCCTATCCGCGGCGATGCCTTCATGGTCGCGCGCTACGATGGAGATCTTGCGCCCGTCGGCTTCTACGACAAGGACGGGCTCGGCATGACGAGCGCGTTGCGCTCGCGGCCCGTCGACCTCGGGCGAATCACGTCGCGCTTCGGTCAGCGCTTCGATGTGTTCACAGGCGCGGCCGGTTTTCACCGCGGTGTCGACTACGGCGTCGCCGTCGGGACTCCTGTGGTCGCCGTTGGCGCCGCGCGCGTCAAGTCCGTCGGCAGGTCGACGTCAGCCGGCAACTTCATCAAGCTCGCTCACGCGGGCGGCTACGAATCCGCATACTTGCATCTCGACCGCATCGACGTTGCCAAGGGCGACATCGTCGGCGCCAACGTCGTCATCGCTCGGAGCGGCAACACCGGCCGCTCGACCGGCCCACACCTGCACTACGAGCTTCGCCTTGCCGGCATCGCGCTCGATCCGCTTGCGACGATGCCGTCGTCGACCGTCGCCTTGGGACCGCTCGCGAGGAGAGAACACCTCGCGTTCATCAAACAACTGCAGCAGATGGAGGACACTCATGATGGAAGAACGCACCGGTGAGACGAACATCCCCGAGCTCAAGCGCGAGCTCTTGCACCTGCCCTTCGATCAGGTCGTGCCGTCGGAGACGAACCCGCGGCTCAACCTCGACCGCGAGCCGTTCGACGAGCTGAAGAAGAGCATCCACGCCAACGGCCTCCTGCAACCGATCGTCGTCCGCCCGAAGGGGGATGTGTACGAGATCATCGGCGGACACCGGCGCTACAGCGCGCTGCGCGAGCTCGCCGCCGACCACCCGAAGGATCGACGCTTCACGCGCATCGCCGTCGTCGTCGTTGATGTCGACGATGAGCTCGTGCCGGTCCTGCAGCTCGCGGAGAACCTCAACCGAAGCGACCTCTCCGCGATCGAGATCGCCGACGGCGTGGCGCGCGCGGTCAAGCAAGGCGTGACCTCGACGCAGCTCGCGGAGAACCTCGGCTGGACGAAGCGCGGGCTCAATCGCTATCTCCAGCTCGCGGATGCACCGCCGTGGCTGCGCGAGTACGCGAAGGAAGTGAAGGTCGCCAAGAAGAAGCTCGACCCGGAAGGCAATATCGTCATCGACGCCAGGTCGAACAAGCCGGCTATCGAAGTCGAGCGCCACCCCGCCCTCGGCTTCAGCGAGCTCCACGAGCTGCTCACGCTCTTCAACCTGCTCCACGAAGCCGACAAGCTTCAGCTCGAGGAGATGGGCGGCGAGCTCTTCCGTCCGCAAGCAGAGCGAACGACAAAGCGGCTCGCCGTTGCGTGCGCCGCCGAGGGATGGAGCCGCGCGAAGTTGCGCGAGGAGATCAAGCGCGCGAAGGACCCGAGGCCGCGCGCTTCGGGGGAGCGAAGCGCACAGCCAGCGGTCGTGATCACCAACGAGCGCTGTGTGCTCGACCTCCGCCGCGCGGACTCGCTCTCGGTCGCGGAGCGGAGCGAGCTCGCCGCCCGGCTCACGCATGCGCTCGCGCGCTTCCGATTCAAGAGCATCATCATCACGCCATAGACCGGCGTTCCATGATGTAAGGCCTCGGCGAATCGTCGACGAAGCTCACCGGGACGCCGGCGTCCCGGTTATGTAAGCGAGGACGATAGGAAGGACGATGACCTTCGACCTATCGTCCTCCAAATAGCGCGATAATAGCACGTAAACACTCATCGTCCTCCACGGAGGACGGCGCCAGCCACCTCCCGGCTCGAGGCCAACAAGGCCCACTCGCCGGCCGGCACGCTTCGCGTGTTGCGCATGGAGCGCAACGGGCCGGCACGCCGCAGCAAGGTCGCATCAGCGCCCTCGCCGCAGCGCTCGCCGCACACCGCAAGGAGCGGTGTGTCGCATTCGCGACGTGCGGCGGGAGGTGGCTGGCAGTGCAAGCAAACCACGGCGAGATGAAGGATGCTTGCGATCGAGACGCAGGAGCGCCTATGCCGATCGCTACCGCTGCATTCATGTTCGAGCGCCTCCGTGCGATCGCAACCGCTCCCGCGCCGGAGGCCGCGTTCCTCGACTTTTGCGCAAACTACCTGAGCACCGTCGAAGGCCTCCATCACGACTACAAGGAGAAGCATGATCGACGCGATGCCAAGCTCGCGGAGAGCGACCGAAAGAACCTCGCCAAAGCGGTTTCCGGCTTCGCGAACGGTGGCGGCGGCATTCTGATCTGGGGAATCGAAGACGGTTCACTGGACCCGAAGCCGATCAAAGAAATCCAGACGTTCCTGAAAAACGTCCTCGACGCCGCGCCGATGTCGACGGACCCGCCTCCTGCAGGAATGGACGGCGCGTTCATCGCGACAAAGGATGACGCGACCGCCGGATACGCAGTTCTCTTCGTGCCCGAGAGTGATTCTGGGCCGCACCGCGTCAGCATCAAGCACGCCGAGGTCCAGAACCACTACTACATGCGGACGACGTCGAACTTCGTCGTCGCCCCTCACGCGCAACTCGCGGACATGTTTGGGCGGCGACCTCGGCCAAGGCTCGAGATCCACGCGCCGAAAACGTTCCCCTACGGAAAGGGTCCATCGTCATTCGCGTGGTCGCTCGAGTTTGACATCCACAACGCCGGACGAGCGACAGCGCGCGATCTCGCCATCGCGTTCGAGCGACATCCAGACTTGAACGCCGTCGATCGTCAGACGTGGCGCCAGCTCGGAGAAACGACTGAAGCGAAGCTCGGCAAAGGGGTCGTCTTCGAGCTTCTCGACCGCCGCGTCCTGCATCCGGGCATGTCGATCGCCTTCTCCGGTGCCTACCTCAACGAAGGGAACCTCAGCTCGGGCGAATCGATCGAGATGCGCTGCGCTCTTTTCTGCGACGGCGCACCGCCGGAGTACGTCGTCCTCAGGGGCACACTGCAGCCGAAGCCTCGGCGCTGATGCGATGCAGCGACTACCAGGGCTGCATGTGCTCAGCCCACGGATTCGCAACAACGCGAACGCAGCGCTTCGTACGCGTTTCACGGATAAGGTGGTTGCCGACGGAGAGCGCTACGCGCGCGGCGGGTTCGTCGCCCAAAACGTAGGAGACGTACCCGACCTCGCTCTCGATCTCGCGGAGTACACCGGCTCCTACTCGGAGCCACCCGCCTTCGACGCGCGCAAGAAGCTCGATGTGCTGATGCAGAAACTCTTCTGGGATCATGACGCGATGATCGCAGGGTCGCGCGGTGCCCGCAACAAGACCACGCCGACGGCCCCGTGCGCGATCTTCCGGAACTCGCCCGCCGCGCGTGAGCCGGCACGCGCAGCGGACTTGATCGGAATCGCTCTCGCTGGCGCCCGTCTGCCCCGAGGCGCTTCCGCGACGGCCAGGCCGACGCCGAGGTCCACCTTCACGACGTCCGGCATCTGTAGCTGAAGAAGAACCACGACACCGCCGCGAGCGCGCCCCACGATGCCGCGCCCGTCACGGCCGCGCACGGCAAGAACACGAACGCAGTCACGACCGTCACCGCCAAACCTGTGTCGCGGCGCCGATGCCGGCGCCGGCACCGATCGGCGCCACGCGCGCGCTTCGCCATCGTCCGATCCCGGGTTTGCTCGTCGCCCCTCACGTGCGGTGAAGGGACGACGAGCAGAGCGTTCCGAGGAGAAGAGCCGATGACGACCACGACGACGACGACCAAGAAGCTGCCGACACACGAGCTGTTCGATGTTCAGGAACGCGAGGGGCAGCGCGCGTTCTGGAACAAGGTGGGTGCCGCGTTCGAGAACAAGGACGCCAGCCACAGCGTGCTGCTGTACCAGCCGGGCATCCCCGCGCCCAAGCGACTGCAGCTGCGCACGATCGACCGAGAGAAGCGGCCGCTGCCCGACGGCGCGGACGCGAAGAAGTTCCCGACGCACGAGTTGTATTACGTCGTGGAGATCGAGGGCGCGCAGAACGAGTGGAAGCGCGTCGGCGTTGGCTTCACGAACAAGGACGGTTCGCTCAGCCTCATCGTCGATGACGGCGTGCGCGAAGGCCCGAAGGCGCGCTTCCAGATGCGCGTCCGCCGCGACGTTCAGGCGCCCGCGCCCGCGCCCGAGACGCCGCCCACCAGGAACGCCGCCACGCCGCGGACCGTCGTTCGCAAGAATGCGAACAAGGCAGCGTGACCGTCGTCGAGGCCGGCGTTTTCCGATGTGGAGACGCCGGCTTCCGCGTTTTTGCGAGCTGACGGGACCGGCGGTCGTTCGTCGCTTGAAATCCTGCGGTTGCTTCCCGAGCACCACAACAACCCTCGGGCGAGCAGGAGCACGCAATGGGTCCCCGAGATGACGACGACAACCGCGCCGACCAGCTGAACCCGAACAACGACGCGTACTGGGAGTCGCGCGGCTACGATGAGCGGCCTGACGACTGGGAGGAGCGTGTCGAAGCCGAAGGCGAAGCGCAAACGGCGGAAGACTAAGAAGGAGGGAGATGCCCGCCCTCCATCGAGGGCGGGCTCTCCGCACAACATGAGCACGAAGAACGTCTTCATTCCGCCCCACAGCAACACCCTGTTCGCCGGCCTCGCGGACATCCTCGGCTTGGCGCCGCAAGCGGCAACGGCGAACACGCGCACGACCATCGAGCACGGCGGGCGAGCGAAAGAGTCGATGATGCGCAGCTACGTTGACGGCGTGATTGCTCAGGCCTGGTCGCTCGACGTGCTGCAACTCCGTTGTCCGAAGCTCGACCTCCACCTCGTGCAGCATCAGCTTCGCGAGTGCGCGCTCTTCTGGGACGATCTCGCCGGTCGCGCGGCATTTCATGTCGCTTCCGTCGCGCACCTGCCGCATGCGCCGCGCGCTTTCGTTCGCATCGTCGCGATCGACGCTGCGATTCGCCTCGCCGGCCTGCGCCACGCCGCCGCCCTCGGCCACCTCGAGGCGTGGCTCATCGTCGACTCGACACCTGCTGACTTTCTGCGCGCGGAGCTCAATCGACGCAAGCTCACGCATGAGGAGATGGCGGGGCTCATCGGCGTTTCGCGAGGAACGTTCGAGAAGTGGTTTGGCCCTCGCTGGATCGTCGAAGACGAGAGCATGAAGAATGTCGCGCAGTTCCTAGCGAAGGACCGCGCCGGTGTGGTCAACGAGCGGAAGCGCCAGGAGAAGCTTCGATGGCTCCGTCGCCACTATGCGGGCTGGCGCGCGACGGTCCTGCTGGAGCGTGTGCTCAAGAACGCGAAGTTCGTGCAGGAAGTGCACGATGCGTTCGTGCGTCTCACGAACGGGTTCTTTGATGAAATCGAGAGGGGCTTCACAGACCTCGCGCGCGTCCACGGCAGCGCGCTCTCTGTCGAGCAACGCGCGTGGTACGGCGTCAACGTCGCGCTCGAAGGCAGACTCTTCTCGATGCTGAACGAAGAGGGCAATGCGAACACCGACGACGAGATCGGTGCGCAGGCGTACGCATGGAGGTGCGCGGTCGCCGCGCGTGAACCGGTGCGCAGCGCGTGGCGGGCAGCACTGCTCGCGCGCGTCGAGCAGCGCTTCATCGAGATGCACGTCGCGATGCTTGGTGGCGTCGCACATCAGCGACAACTTTGGGAGCGCGATGCAAAGGCGCTCGGCGTGGAAACGAGAGACCTCCGCGTGCAAGCGATCCTCAACGCTGCGTTCTCGTTCTCGATCGACGAGCTCTGGGATGCACCGGCGGACGGCGGCATCGTTCCCCTGAGCGAAGGCCCAGGCGGATTTCCGCGCGATCTTGAGAGCGCTGCCGCAGCTGCGTACGCGTCGCAGGCCGAGGTCGAGGGTCGCGGCGACGACGCCCTCTCTGCACGAATCGCTGCAATGCGAGCCGCGCCCCACGATCCCACAGCGTTGCTCATGCTCGCCATCGCGCTCGGGGAGCGCGGCGAGAGCGACCTCGCACTTGAGACCTGCGCGCGCGCGATCACGCTTGCTCCGGCCCTCCTGCCCGCCCGTCTTCAGCTGGGCTGGCTCTTGCTTCAGGCAGGTCGACCAGACGATGCGCGACAGGAGCTCGAGACGGCTCGAGTCATCGACGGCGGTGAAAGTTCGTCGGACCTGTGGTCGCTGCTCGGCGCTGCCTACACGGCAACTGAGCTGCACGCAGAGGCGTACTGGGCGTTCGCCTCTGCGGTCGTGTTGAACCCTCGCGATGCCGCGGTCTTATCTGCGGCGTCGGAGGCGGCGGAGCGAGTTGGCGAGCATGACGAAGCTCGGCGTCTCGCCAAGGAAGCTCGTCACTGGGGCAACAAGATCGACGTCCCCGTTCGCATGCGCGATTAGCGCGTTCTCCGGGTCGCTCACCCTCCGGCCCGCCTTGTCGGTTCGGCAACGGCCGCGCCGGGTCGCTGCGCTCCTCGCAGACGAGGCCCGTCACGTCCGCCGCCTCCCTCCCACGGCGGTCTCGTCGGTCTCGCTCGTCGTTTCCGCCGGGCCCCTCGAGCGCGCGAGAGGGGCCCAACGGACGACGCCCCTCAAGGAGAAACGCGTGAACAACGACCCGACGAAGAAGACAACGAAAGAGAACCTCGCGCTCAAGCTCAAGCTCGCGAACATCAAGGATGAGCTCGAGCTGTTCGGCTGGCAGGCCAGAGACACCGAGCGCTACATGCGCGACGCGCTGAAGGCGCTGCCGCTCGCGAACGTCGTCGCCCTCTTCGAGGAGATGGCGGCCGAGGAACGCAGCTACTACCGGCAGCACGCTCCGCTCGCCGACGACCAGCTCGATCACACCCTCATCGCCGCGTGAGCGCGCTGGCCACGACAGCGCTCGCGAGAGCGCCGTCGTGGCGAAACGGACGAACCTATGGATGAACTTCCGAAGACCATCGACATGACTTGGCTCGCGCGCATCGCGTTCGACCAGCACGACCGACCGACGTCCGACTGGCTTCCACGAGGCCAGCGGCTCGTCGGCGCGCGTTTCAACGATCCCATTCGCCCCGAGTGGATGGACGAGAGGGAATGGGAGATGCGCGATAGATGCGCGGTGCGGCCCGCACTCCGCGCTGCCGACCTTCGACTCAAGCGCGTGCTCTGTGAAGGCGCGTCGCTGACGCCGCGCGTGGACGTCATCCGCGCCGAGTGAGAACGGGTTGATCCGCGCCGTCGCGGCGCGCTCATCCGAGCGCCGCGCCGGCGCGAAGGAGGTCAGATGCGCAACGAGCGCCGTACCAACGTCGACGTCGAGCTTCTTGCGAAGAGCGAGCTCGTTCGCGCCTTCATGAGCCGAACGCTCGATGAGCATCGTGATCCGCCGAGCGGCGTTGTCCTCGTCACCGACGTGGCGGCAGCGGCAGCTCTCGCCTTCGACCTTCACCACGACGACGGCACCGAGGCACGGGCACTGCTCAACGTCGCCGCGCAGGTCGTTGCGCTCGATCTCGTGTGCGCGCTGGCGCGTACGTGAAGGATCAGCTCGACCTGTTTCCGGCTCACGACATCCACGACGCTGTCGTGGACGGCGACGAACGACCCGACGCCAGCGGGTTCACGTTCTTCCTCGGCACGCATCACGCGTCATGGCTCACGCGCACCGACGTCCCGCTGTTCATCAGCCGGCGATCGCTCGACGGGCGGACGACGCTCCCGCGAGCGCGCGGATCTTGGGCTTTGGACTCGGGCGGCTTCAGCGAGCTGTCGCTCCATGGGCGATGGACAGTGGAACCGCGGCGCTATGCGGAGTTCGTGGCCCGCGCCGCCGACGAGATCGGTGGGCTCGCGTGGGCCGCCATCCAGGACTGGATGTGTGAAGAGGCGATCCTTCAGCGCACCGGCCGAAGCGTCGCGCAACACCAGCGCGCGACCATCGACAGCTGGCTTGAGCTCAAGAGCATCGCCCCCGAGTTGCCGTGGGCGCCGGTGCTCCAAGGCTGGACGCGCGGCGACTACCTTGACCACCTCTATGCCTACGCGCGGGCGGGAGTCGATCTCACATCTGCTCCCGTTGTCGGCGTCGGCAGCGTCTGCCGCCGGCAACACACCTTGCGCGCGGCGATCCTCATGAACGAGCTGAACGACATCGGCCTCAACGTGCACGCGTTCGGCTTCAAGACGAGCGGGCTGACGTCAGCCTGGCAGAGCCTCGCGTCGAGCGATTCGCTCGCGTGGTCCTTGAACGCTCGCAAGAACCCGCCGCACCCAGATTGCGATCACGCCCGATGCGCGAACTGTCTGCGCTACGCACTCGCGTGGCGCGACGACCTCCTCGCTCGCCTCAAGTGACGGCGGCTCTCTGCACCCGCGCGTCGCGGCAGAGAGCCGCCGGAGGTGATCATGAAGCGCGAGACTCGTTGCGACCGGAGCGCGGCGGCAAGTTCTTCGGCCCTGTGGCCGGTTTGACGCCGCTCGATGCGCCGCGAAGCCCCTTCGGCCGATGCTTCCTTTGCAAGTCCGACGTCGTGAACCGACACGCCTACGCCGTGTGCGTCGAATGCGACGACGCACACGAAGTTCGCGCGTCCTGGGCCCACGACTACGGCTCCATCGAGGCGCAGCACGAGCAGAGCGGGATTCGCGAGTGCTTCTGTCCCGGCTGGCTTTGGATGAACGAGCAAGACGACGGCAGCTTCAATATCGAGCGGTGCGATACGTGCCGCACCGTTCGCCACGACAGCGACGCCGCGCGAGACGTCGTCGTGCGCTGCTGCATCCGCGGCGTCGACTGGAACTACTTCTGACAAGGCTCGGGTCCCCGCTTCAGCCCGTTGAAGCGGAGGACCCGAACGGGCTCCGCACTCAACCCAAGGAGCCAGTGATGTCCAGCGTCGCAGCGGAGAGACCCAAGCGCAGAGCACCGAAGCAGCAGACGGAGCAGGCCGACTACCGCGTCGTCCCGCTCGGATCGCTGCGCGAGAACCCAAAGAACCCGCGCAAAACCTTCGACGCCCTCGAAGAGCTCGCCGCGTCGATCGCCCAGATGGGGCAGATCGTGCCGGGCCTCGCGCGCCCGCACCCGACAGAGGCGGACGCATTCGAGCTCGTCGCTGGACATCGTCGATTTCGCGCGTGCGCGCAGGCCGGCGTCGAGAGCTTCCGGGTTGTCGTGAGAGAGATGGACGACGCGACCGCACTGAAGGTCATGCTCGTCGAGAACGGGCAGCGAGCAGACGTCCCGCCGCTCGAGGAAGCTGAGAGCTATCGCCAGCTCCGCGACGACCACGGCATCGCCGTCCCGCAGATCGCGAGCGACGTCGGGCGCTCGGAGGCGCACATCTATCAACGGCTGAAGCTCACCGAGATCGTCCCGGGTGTGCAGGAGCTGTTGCGTGGCGGGAATCTCCAAATCCGCTCGGCTCTCCTCTTCGCGCGCGTCGATGAGAAGGCGCAGCACCAAGCGCTCAAGGCGATCCGCACGCGCTACGAGTTCCTGATCGAGGAAGGCGCCGTGCTCAACCATCGCGAAGTCGATCACTTCATCCTCCTTGGCTCGATGAAGCTGACGCACGCGAGATGGGCGCTCGACGACGCAGACCTCGTTCCCTCCGCGGGCTCGTGCTTGGACTGTGGCAAGCGCACGCACGCGCAGGCGCAGCTCTTCCAGATCGGCGACACCGACTCGCATGACGCCTGCCTCGACAGCGGATGTTGGGAGAGCAAGGTGTCCGCGCAGGCCGATAGAGATCTCGCGACCGCATTCGAGAAGGGCCAGGAGCTCATCGACCCGAAGGAGGCGAAGACGCTCTGGACGTTCGGCGGCGAGCCCGTGGCCGGTTGGATCGACGTCGAACACCACCTCGAGTGGACGATCAAGCGGCAGCACCACGCGACGAACGCAGAGCGCGAGCGCGCTATCGACGTCGTGTTCCCCGAGCGGGTCGCCCACAAGCTCGCGCTTGAGCAGTGGAACCTCCGCGCCGGCGCGTACCTCGAAGAGCACGAGCTCACCGAGCTGCCCAGCGACTTCGAGGCCGAGCCCGAAGAGCCGACGAAGACGTGGGCCGAGGTCATCGGCATCGAGCACCCGTGCATCCGCGTCACGCTCGACAGGAACGGTCACGCGCGTCGCTTGATCACGCAGGCCGACCTCGCGACCGCGCTCTGGGACCTCGGTCACAAGGACGCGCACAAGGTGATGCGTCCGCTGCAGGAGGCGCCGCTGCCAGGCTCCCCCGCGCACTCCCGCGGCCAGCACGACGACAGCGCGTGGAAGCGTGAGCAAGAGCGGCGCGACCAGCGCGTCTATGAAGCGCGAGCGGTGCGAGAAGCTGCGCTTGCCGAAGCAGCGGGCTTGGACGTCGGCGAGCTCGTCTTGGCGCTCACGCTCATGGTCTGTCGATACGGCGTCCACTACCACGAGGCCGACATCATTCGGAAAGAGCTCGACCTTCCCGCGGGCAAGCAGAACCGAAACCTGTACCTCGACGCGCCGAACGCGGCGCTGTTCGCGCACGCGAAGAACGCGCTCACCGACAAGAAGACCAAGGACAAGGAGCGCTTGTTGCTCGCGCTGCGCATTCTCGTCGAGCGTCCCGTGCAGGAGCCTTCTCATGACGAGGTGCTGCACGAAATCCTCGGCATCGACATCAAGGCGGCCCGCAAGATCGGAAGGCAGCGTCGAAAACACTCGCTCGCCGAGAAGGCCGCGCCGACTCCCGACACCACCGAGGGCGACGACGACGGAGCGACTGACTCCGCCACCGACGACTCCGCCGACGCTCGAGCTGACGCCACGAGCTGAGGTCGCGGTGCCGACGGAGCCGGCGCGCCTGCGGACGCCGCGCTCCGCGGCACGGAGGTGAGATGAACTTCGGTAAAGTGCAGAGCTCGTTCGAAACCGCGGCGAAGCAAGCCGGTCTCCTCGGCACGCTCTTCTGGTGGGACCTCGGTAACAATCGCGTCGATCACCGGATCCTCCTCGAGCACGCCGACAAAGCCGGCCTCGACAAGTCGCTGCTGCCGAGCGCCGTGAAGCCGGCGACGGCGTTCAAGCGCGCTTGGCGCGCGGCAGCTCGGCGGATCGGCGACGGCCTCCTGCTCCGCGAGATTGCCGAGACACCCGATCAAATCGTGGTTGCCGTCGTCCGCGAGCACCCCGACGTGCTGAACCTCGATCTCCGCTACGAAGTGCTCGCCCGCGCGACCTTCGCCAAGAGCACCGACAGCATCGCGCTCCTCGAGAAGCACCCGATCCTCGATGGCCTCGGCGCGCTCTTCGATCACTTCTCCGCCATCACGACGGAGGACGTCCGCGCGATGGTCCTCGGCTTCGTCCGAAAATCCGGCCTCTCGATCCGCCACGCGGGCGGCGTCTACTTCATCCCGCCGTCCCTCTCTGACACCCTGCGGGCGCTCACCGAGGTGCTCCGCTCGATCGGCGGCAACACGACGTGGGCGCTGCCGGTCGCCGACCTCGGCGACGCGGCGGCGATGCTCGGCTCGCTCGCCCGGGAGACGCTCGACGCCGAGATCGGCGCCGTCGAGGCCGAGCTCGCCGCCTTCGACGCGCGCGACGTGGATACGCGCGACAGCACGCTGCAACGTCGGCTCAAGAAGTTCGATGAGCTCCGCGGCCGCACGAATCTCATGGCCGGCGCGCTGTCGTTCCGGGCGGACGCGCTGTTGGAGAAGCTCGTCACTCTCGAAGGTGCAGTGAAGCGCAGGCTCCTCGGCGAGCCCGCTCAGCAGAGCCTGGTTGCCGCTGGCGAGCAGGCCGCCATCATCGAGGCCTACGACGCCGACGTCGGCTTCTGACGCGACCAACATCGCCACCTCCCAGCAGATGACCTCGGGAGTCATCGGGTGTACCCCCGTCGGATGAGCGATCAGCCCCCTCGCCCGCCCTTCATCATCTCGAGCGACGCAGTCGAGGAGACCCGCGGCCAGTATCCGCACAGCGATGAGCTGCTCGGCTTCACGCGCCGCATCGGCCGCGCAGCCGGCTTGCTGCGCATCGGCATCAACCTTGTGCGGCTCCCGCCCGGATGCCGCACATCGTGGCCGCACGCCGAGGAGAAGGAGGAGGAGCTCGTCTACCTCATCGACGGCAACGTCGACGCCTGGATAGACGGCGTGCTGCATCCGATGAAGCCTGGTGACTTCGCGGCGTTCCCCGCGGGCACCGGCGTCTGCCATACGTTCATCAACAACGCTGCTACAGAAGCGACACTGCTCGTCGGTGGCGAGGCCGATAAGAGTGACAACCGTATCTACTACCCGCTCCATCCCCAGCGGCAGAACGACATGCCTTCGAGTCACTGGTGGCACGATGTGCCAAAGCGCGAGCAGGGACCGCATGACGGTCGCCCGCACGCGCGCTGAGCGTGCGCGTTCGAATGCACCCCCCCACGCTCTTCACGCTAGCCGCGAGTCTCCAGGACGAGTAGTTCCAGCGCCTCAGCGCCATGATCGATCACCAACGCGATTGCGCGGTGGTTGCCGTCGAGCAAGACGTAATTGGTTGCATCGACTTTCTCGGCGAGAAACTGCTTCGCGTGGACGTCCTTCTTTTTTTCGAAGGGGGATTTCTCCGCGCTGCGGAGCGCGTCCGCGACAGCTCGCATGCGATCGAGTTGGTGCTGAACGCTGGCCACGATCTCCTTGATGTGCCGCGTGCCGATCGCGCCGACCTTGATGCTCGCAATCGGTACGGTCACGCGCGTGACGTTCGTCGCCGCGACAATCTTCTCAACGACGCCGTTCGCTCTCGACTTGCTCAGCGCCGTCGTCAGAACGTGCTTCTGATCTGGACCGAGAAAGCTGACGAACTTGTTCAGTTCAAAGGGGTCCTTCATCTTCCCGAGTTCGCCGCGCAGATAGGCATCAAACGCGTCGTTCGCTGTTGCTGCTGTCATTGGTCCCCTCGCCGCTAGCCTGCTCGTGCCGGGCAAGCTCGACCGTGGCACCGTCAAGCGTCTCGTTCAAGGTGGACGAAAGGCGGCCTCCACGGCACCGCCGCCTTGAACTCCCCGTCAATGGTCGACGCCGTCGATGTCGTCGAGCAGCGCTTCGATGTCGCGTGCTCCCCGAAGCACCGACGACCGCCCGTCCTTACGGAGTTCTCCAACGACCCGAATCTTTCGCTCGTCCCGCCAGCCGCGCGTTCGAAGATAACTCGTCACGTCGATCGGTCTGATCGCCGAGAGGGACAACGGCAAGAAGCGCAACGGCTCTGCGCCGGGCGCACCGCAGGTGCGCGCCCCGCGCATCACGAGGTGACATCGATGAAGGCCCAGCTCGCCGTTGCAAAGACTCCCGCCCTTGGGCGGCTCCACTCCGTCCGCTCATCGCTCCGCGCCCGGTTCCTCGAGCGCGACAACGTCATCGACTTGCTGCTCGCCGCTCTTCTCGCCCGCGTCCATTCCTTCCTTTTGGGTCCGCCTGGCACTGGCAAGTCGGCCTTGGCGAACGCCATCGTCGCATCGATCGAAGGCACGACCGGCTTCACGTGGCTCATGTCGAAGTTCACGACGCCCGAGGACGTCTTCGGCCCGCTCTCGCTTCAGGCGCTCCAGCAAGGTCGGTTCGAACGGCTCACGACGAAGAAGCTGCCCGAGGCACATGTCGCGCTGCTCGACGAAATCTTCAAGAGCAACAGCGCGATTCTGAACGCGTGCCTCACGCTGATGAACGAGCGCCAGTTCATGAACGGCACAGCCGTCGTCGAGTGCCCGCTCATCACGCTCATTGGTGCGTCGAACGAGCTCCCCGACGGCGACGATCTCGAGGCGCTCTTCGACCGCTTCGCACTGCGCCTCGTCGTCCCGTACATCGCCGATCCCGACAACGTAAAGAAGCTGCTGTCCGAGAAGAGCACAGTGCCGGCGGCGACGATGACGCTCGACGAGCTCCTCGTCTGCCAAGAGGAGGCCGCGACGGTCGAGGTCCCAGACGCGTTCATCGACGTGCTCGTGGACGCCGTCAAGCCGAAGCTCGAGGAGCAGGGCATCCGCGCCAGCGACCGTCGGTGGCAGCAGATCGTGCGCTTCCTGCAGGCCTACGCGTATCTCGACGGGAAGGACTCGGTCACCGTCGACCACTGCGACGTTCTTCCCGATCTGCTCTGGCGCGACCCGGCGTCGCGCGCGGCGATCACCGCCACCGTCGCAACTGCGAGCAACCCGACCGCCGCCCGCGCCGCAGAGATCGTCGACGCCGCCAAGGAGAAGCTCGCAAACCTCAAGACGCCCGAGCGGGAGCCGCAGAAGCGCGCTGAGTGGCTGTCGGCGGCGAGCCTCGTCGGCGACGAGCTCGACTCGATGCTCAAGGAGCTCTCCGGCCTCGGTAACAGCCGCAAGGTGCAAGACGCGCTCGCGTCGATCACGAGGCTCAAGAAGAAGATCGCCGAGCAGGTGAACGCCATGTACTCCACGGGGGCATGACCATGCGCGACCTCATCTACAACGTCGAGAAGTGGACCGCGTATCTGTGGAAGCGCCTCGTGAAAGAGAGCGGCGTCGTCAACGACCACGTCGAGCGCGGCAAGACGAAGCTCTCGACGTTCCCGTTGTTCGCGCGCGAGGTCTTCGCGCGCCTCTACTCCCCGCCGAAGCCGCTGGCGAAGACGCGCCCCGAGGACGAATGGGCGAAGGCGCTGCACGCTGCACTCGATGAGCTTCCCGCGTTCAAGAAGCTCGCGGCACACTGCGCGCACAACAAGGAGCTGGCGAGCGCCGCGACCGCGAGCCTGCTCGAGCAGATCGTCGACAAGCTGCCTGACCCGCCGACGCCGCTCGCAGATCCCGAGATGCGTCGGAAAGAGGTGCGCGGCTTGCTCGACTTCCTCGACAAGCTCGACGCCGGCGACGCCGCACGTGCACAAGTCGAGGCCGGCGTCGACGCAGCGACGCACGCGGGCAAAGACGCGGTCGCCGCAATGGCCGCGTACGGCAGCTCGCTCGACGCCGACTCGCTCCGCCAAGCTCTTCGTCGATCCGTCGACGACACCGCCACCGAGGTCGAGGAGATCACGAGCGCGAGCGCTGGCTTGTCGGGCCTTGGCGGCGCCAGCCACGTCTCCGACGACACGCAAGCGCTGCTGAGCTCGACGCTGAGGTCGTCGGAATCGATGCGCAGGCTCGGCATGCTCGCAGGACGCATGCGCCGGCTCGCCATGGGAAAGCGCCGCACGCGCACAAGGAACGCGGCGTCCGAGCTGAGCGACATCACCACCGGCAACGATCTCTCTCGCGTCCTCCCGCATGAGCTGATGAAGCTGACCGACCCGCTCCTGGCGCTCGACTTCTTCCGCGCCTTCGTCGAGCGCTCGCTCCTGCAGTACGAGCTCACGGGCAAGGAGCGCGAAGGACGCGGACCCGTCGTCGTCCTCATAGACGACTCGGACTCGATGGACGGGCCGCCCTCTACGTTCGCGAAGGCCGCGGCGCTCGCGCTCGCTGACCTCGCGCTCACGGACCGCCGCCCATGCCGCCTCGTACGTTTCAGCCACAGGATCAACGCCACTGTCGATCTGCGCGCTGGCCAGGACTCCACGGCTGCGCTGCTCGCGTTTCTCGCGGGCAGCGTCGACGGCGGGACGAGCTTCGAGATTCCGCTGCGGATCGCACGCGCAGCCGTCGACGATGAGCCGATCTACGAGCGCGCAGATGTCGTCCTCATCACCGATGGCGAGGCGGAGCTGTCAGCTGAATTTCTCAACGAGTGGCACCGGTACGCCACGCGAACCGGGCTCGCGACGTACGCCGTCCACGTCGGCGGGTCCGCGCCGGCGGTTCTTCGGGCGCTGACGCCGAACGTCGTCGAGTTGCGGAGCCTGTTGCCCGACCGTCTTGAGGAGAGTCTCTTCTCGGCAATTGCTTCAGGGTAGCAACCGAACGCGCACGCGGCGCCGGCGCGTCGAGCGCTCCTCTGACCTTCGTCGCAAGCAGATGCGGCAGTTCTGGCGAGCGCTGACTGGATGAAGGCCCATGCGACCAATCCGGTCGCTCAACGGCGGCAGCATCGCCGAGATGATCGTGCACGAGCTCAACACAGGAATCCTCATCGAGTGCGACGGCCGCAACGTCGCGACCGTCGAGACCGGGAGGAATGCCATTGAGATCACGGTTCGGCGCGGTGGACAACGCGCATTCGCGGCGTCCCGCGCCGGAGTGCGTGCGGCCGTCGATCTCCTCGCCCGCTACGTGCGGATCGCCCCGAAGCAGCGGACCAGCGGCGAGAAATTCGGGACGCAGGCGGACCTATTCGCCTTCGGTCCGCAACGCGCGCGCGCCGTCGGCGAGCAAGACATCGAACGGTACCTCCTCGCGGCACTTCGCCGCGCCGCACGTCGCCAGACCGACGATATCGACGCGATTGAAGCTGCCGTCGGCCGCGAGCGCGCGACGCCACTCGTCTTCTCCAGCGCCGTTCTCGATGCGGCGTTCTTCACTCGCGACGTCGTCCGCTTTCGTTCTGCGGCGATCGCCGCCGCGTTCATCGAGACGCTGCCGATCGGCAGCGAGAGCGCCGACTGCGCCGCGGCAATGCGTCCGCACTTCCAGTCGTGGCGTTCCTTGTTTTCTCCGAAACGCGAAGCGAGCCGCGCCCTCAACAAGACGCTCGCCGACCCGCCCGTCGACGCTGCAGCGGCGGACCTGTGGGCGCTGCGCCTCGTCCAACTCGAACGCCCGATACGGAGCGGCCTCCATCTGCGCGTTCTCGCCCAGCGCGCCCGCGGGCGCGAGCGCGCCCGCGACGAGCACCTTGCGCTCATCCAGCACGCCGAGGAGTCCGAGCTCCTTGACCTGCGCGCGCGCGTCGCGCGCGCGCTCGGCTTGGAGCGCGCGGCCGAGACAGAGCGGGATCACGTGTTCGCCGAGGTCGTTGGCGGTGCCGGCCCTCGCGTCGGAGCTGAGACCCTGCGGGCGCTCGTGCGGCGCTCAATCGTCGACGCGCGGGGGAGCGCAAAGAGCGGCGGGCTCAGCCCGAGCATGCCGACGCGACCGCCGCCCATCCCGCCGCCGAAAGGCGGGCGCTTCCTCGCAACCGTGGGCGAGCTGATTCGCGAGGGTGAACTCATGCATCACTGCGTCGGCTCGCATGCCCGCGACGCCGTCGACGGCGAGACGTTCATCTTCCACGTTCAGGTCGGCGGCGAGCATGCGACCGTGGAGGTCGCTGCGAGCGGCGATGTGATCGACGCGTCCGGCCCCTGCAACCAAAGCAACGGCGCCGCGCGATACGCTCGCCGCACTTTCGCGGCGTGGGGCCGCAGGCTGAACGCAGAGACGGTTCGAAACGCCGCGCGTCGTCCGTGACGTGACGTCGAGCGCTTCGGATAGCGCTCGTCGCCTCGGGATGGTGTTGGATCGGCTTGCGCCTACGGATGACTTCGTTGTCGCGCGGCCTGTTCGCGACTATCCAACATGTCGCTTGCGCTAAGTTCGCACAGGGGATCGATCATGGGGACAAAGAAGAATCCTCGGTTGCCGCCACACGAATCCGTGGCGCCCGACCCGCTTGAGCTTGCGGCTGCTGCCCGGGAAGCGCTTGAGCCCGAGCTGCGACAGCTCGCCGAGGAACTCAGGATTTCCTTCAGCGCTGAAGCGCCTGCGGTGCTCCTCACCGGCCCGAACTACGACAGCGGCGGCCAGCCGAATGTCTGGGGTCTTACTTACGTGAGCTGGGAGAGCGTCGACGAGGCGACGAGCCTTTTCGTCGACGTCGATGCAGATCACTTCACGACAGCCGATCCGATACGCGCTCAGCTCGTCGGCCAATGTCTAGAAGTCTCGCTCTGGTTTGATGTCTCTCGGCGTCCCGACGAAACATCCGAGTCGCTCGCATCCGAGTTCGCCGGCATCTTGCTCCGCGAATTTCCTCACTTGCGCGAGCAATTCAATCTGGAGCAGGGCCTCACCGTCGAGTACCCCGGGACAACGCAGCTCGCACACCCGAACAAGCCAACGCTGTTCCTGAGCTGGAACCGGTTCACAAAAGAAGCGGCTGAGAATCATCTGCTCAACGGGCCCGGCTCTCTCGTCGTTGTGCTGCGTGCCCCCGCATACGTCCCGACCGACGACGCAAAGGCGGTGGCCGCCGCCGCCGCCGCCGCAGTTCGCGAAGTCCGAGCGACGTTCCTCGATGTTGCGCGCGCCGCGAGGCGCTTTGCAGGCGCGAGTTACCAGGGGAAGCGCGCGCGTCAGGTGATGCAAGGCGTTCAAGAACGCTTCGCCGATGAACTCGATGCCCTGGTCATGCGATTCGCCACGCCTGTGAAGTTCAAGCCGAAGCGTGTTGCGGCCCGCGACGTCGGACAGGCCGCTGCGCTCTACGATGTCTCTTCGATTGAATGGGGCGGGGTGGGCCTCTACCTGGAGCCGTCCACATTCGAGTTGATGGGCGAACCTCAACGCTACACTGCCTGGAGGCCTCAAGGCGCCGCCGTCGAGGTTGATGTCCGCCTCCCCATTTCGTCGACGGCACATGAGGCCGTCGTCGAGCTTCCGATGCAACATTTTCCGAACGGCCAGCCACCGCCAGACGGTGTCTTCTGTTGGCGACCACAGCCCGACGCTCCTGGCCACGCGTGGTACGCGGCTGACTGCATCGACGTTGCGGTGCGCGTTCCGCTGGGGTCCTGGGCCAACGGCTCCGTCGAGGAAGTGGTTACCGAGGCGGTCGACGGTCTCCGCGCTACGTGGAACGGCTTCCGCACCGTTCTGGACCGTCTTCGGCCGCCCCCGCCGCCGAGCGCTGGAGAGCGGGTGCGCGAGGCGCGACGGATGTTGTCCACTGAGCTACGTGCGCTGTTGGACATCGTCACCGAGAAGCCCGACGCAAAGGGTTCGGCGGTCGCGGGATCGCACGGCGAGAAGGCTGCAGTGTCATGGGGGACGACGAAGCGCGGAGCCCAGCTCGCGATCCTCCCCGACCGCCTGCCAGCGAGCACGGAAGCCGACGACGTCCTTGAAGTGGACGTCTGGCTTCCTTCGCTCACAAAGAAGCGCGGCGCCGACGATCTCTCCTCTTGGCTGCGTGACCAGCTTGAGGCCGTCGGCTGCCGCGTCCGGCTCACTGCATTCCCGAATGACCATCCCGTCGATGACGGCTTGCTCATCTGGACTCAGCGCGCCGGAGCCGAAAATCCTTGGGTAACTCCCGGTGTCTGTTGCGTGGCGCTTCGGGCATGCTTGGCCGACAGGACGCGGCCAGCACTTGAGCAAGCTGTCGCCGCCGTGCGCGCCGAGTGGAAGCGCTTCGTCGAGGTCGTGACGTTCACGAGGCTCGCGCTCCTAGAGCCGCCCGCCGGCGTCGACCTCCCAGCTTTGATTGGGTGGAGCGGCGAGCTCGCGTTCTTTTTGAACTCCAGCGAAGAAATCGAGTGGCGAGGCGGGCGGGACAACAGCTTCGACTTCTCCGTGAGGGTGTCGCCACCGAGGCTTCTTGAGGTGAAGTCCTCGATCTTCGGCCCGCCGAAGACCGCCGTGTTCACGGTGAACGAGCTGGAGCTCGGACGTCAGCACGGCTCCCGCTACCGCATAGAACGAATCGGCGTTTCGCTAACCGCAGTTCTTCGGTTGAAGGAGGTCATCGAGCGACTCAGGCGCACGAACTCCAAACCGCACGCGTTGCTGGAGGAAGCGAAGTTGCCACTCAAGATCGAGAGCGCCCGCGCGAAGCTAGCTCACGACTTCGCGCTCTCCTACGAGCATGTGGTCGCCGAGGAAGGGCTTCCGGAGCTTCTCCGTGCCATCGCTGAGAGTGCAACTCATGGTGAAGCGATCGACGGCCCGCTCACATTGACAGGGGTCTTCGCTCCACTCCTGCCACCCCTTGAGCAAGGCCTCCTCGCGCCAGGGTCCATCAGTCTCGCGCTCGCGCCGGCGTAACGCCCGCTGGTGTTACGAGACAACAAGACGGCCCGACGTTCGCGTACGACAACTTCTGTCGCTGGGTGCTGCGACGCTAGGTTGATGGACCGTCGCGCAGACTCTATCGAAGACCACGGCATCCTCTACCTCACTGGCGCGATCACATCCGCGTCGAGCGAGGTGCTCGCTCGCGCGATCCTGCTCGCGAACTTCAAGGGCCGCCATGAGCGTCTACAGCTCATCGTCAGCTCGCCCGGCGGCGACGTCGGCGCCGGCTTCGCGCTCCTCGACGTGATGGAGTGGTCCAACATCCCGATCTACACCGTCGGTCTCGGTCAAGTCGCGTCGATGGGCCTACTCGTGCTGATGGCGGGCGCGAAGGGACACCGCGTGATCACGCCGCGGACGAGCCTGCTGTCTCACCGCATGTGGTGGCTCGGAGCTGGCACCCACGCGGAGCACATGGCCGCGCGCCGCGAAGAAGATCGCTCGCACGAGCGGATCGTCGAGCACTACCTCCGCCACACCGCGCTCAAGACCAAGGACGAAGTGATGAAGCTGCTGCTCCGAGAGACCGATGTGTGGCTCGACGCCGAAGAGGCCATTCGCTACGGCGTCGCCGACCGCATCGAGGGCAAGGCGCGGCTCCTCAGCGGAGCCACGCCATGATCACGGGCAAGCACAACGGCACGCTGGCGCCAGCGAACGGCGAAGTCCGCGATACCGCGTCCACGTCCGCGCGCGTCGTCGACCGCTGCGATCGCATCGCATTCGAGCGGGCCCGCGCGCTCCAACGCGCTCTGAAGGAGGACGAAGGGCGAAAGAGCCTCGCCGAGGAGCTCGTCGAGGAGCTCGAGGAAGAGCTCGCTACCGTGTCCGGCCGCGCCGCGCCGGCGTCGACGCGCGCACCGCCTACGCGAACCGAGGCGCTCGGCGCCGCATGGTGGCGCGGCCATGATGTTGTCGCTGCGCGGCTCGACAATGCGCGGCTCGACGATGCCGAGCGCGACGCGCTCGGACTGCTGATCGGGCTCGAGTGCGGCGCTCGCGTCGCCACTCAAGGCATCCACGACAAGGACACCGAGGACGAGGATCTCCAGACGCCGCTTCGGCTGATTCGTCTCGTCGAGCTGGGCCGTTTCGGGCCGCTCTCCCGCGAGCAGCTCTCACCGACGAGCCGGCTGTCGACCGCCGGCCTGATCACGTCCGCGTGGCGATGTTCACGCCGCTCGGATCCGTATCTCGCTGTGCGCCCCAACCCCCGCTTCCTCGCAGAGCTCGGGGACATCTCGGACACGTTCGCCTGGCCGAAGCCTTGGGTGCGGGTCGAAGCTCCGCGTGAGACCATGGACGACCTCATCGTCGCAGCGTCGCTCCGCGCTGAGATCGACGAGGTCGTCGAGCTGTCCCGCCACGCCCTGGGCGGTCGCCGCGCGCTCAACCTCGAGTACGGCCGCGGCTTCTGCGTGTTGCTCCACGGCCCCGCTGGAACCGGGAAGACGCTCGCGGCGCGTGTCGTGGCGAAGACGCTTGGCGTTCCCCTCGCGTCCTACGATCGCGCGCGCGCGTCCGAGCTTGGGCTCAACGACGATCACGCGGCGAAGCTCCTCGAGGCCTGGCGCCCGAAGGACGGCGTGTTGTTCATCGACGAGGTCGATGACCTCCTCGACGACCTGCGTCGCGGACAAAGCAACGCACTCCTCCTCGGACTCGAAGCGTTCGAGGGTGTTCTCCTCCTCGCGACGAACCGCACGCTGGAAGTCCGCGACTCGCTCGATCGTCGGATCCAGCGCATCGTGTCGTTCCCCTATCCCGACGCCGAGTGCCGGCAACGCTTGATTCGGGCTCATCTCCCGCGCGCCGCCGACATCGACGACGACACGCTCCGCGGGCTCGCACGCCACGTCCTGAGCGGCGGCCTCATCAAGAACGCGGTGCTCGAAGCGACCGCGCTCTGCGAGGTCCGCGACGCGCCGCTCGACACCAACGTCCTTGATTCAGCGTTGCAGCGCCAGAACCGCGCGGCGCGGCGGCTCGTCGAGCACGACGCTCTCCTCGCCCGGTTGCGGCAGGAGAACGTCGATGGCTTCGACACCGCCGTGAATATCCTCCGCCACGCGCTCGACGCCGACGGGGCGATCACGCGGGCGCGCCTCGGGCTCGCGGAGCCGGTCATCGACATCGTCGCGCCCGAGGGCATCGCCGCCGGCCTCGTCGACGCGATCGGCGCCGCTCTGGAGCTCACCCTCGCGCACGTCGCGGAGCGCAAGGGCGGTGAACGCAGCGCCCGCGACAACGACACACACACCGACGTGTCCCACGGTGCCCTTGCCCTCGTGACGTACGAGGGAGAGGAAGACTTCGGCGCGCCGCGCGCAATGGCCGCGCGGGCGCGCAAGGCGCATGCGTTCGCCGCGTTCCGTGTCCTTCACATGCCGGATCCACGCGGCGAGGATCCAGCGGACGCGACCGTTCGCGTGGACACCGCTGCAGCGCGCGACATCGGAAAGGCGCTGCTTGAGGCGCGCTTTGCTGCCGCGCGCGTCGTGATCGACGACAGCGCATTGCCGGCTCTGGAGGCCTTGTGCGTCACGCCTCGCGACGCGAACATCGCACTCGCGTTGCGCATCGTCGGCGCCGCCGTCGCGGCGGGCCATCGCACCATCACGAAGGAGCTCGTCGAGCGAAGCGCGCTGCGCCTCGCAGGTGGCCGACCCCGCGGGCTCTTCGAGTAGCCTCAAGGAGGAAACGATGATCAAGGCGCAGTCCACATGCATCGCAGTCACCACCGACGTCGACACGCTCTCGGCACGCGTGGGACACGGCCTCGACATTGAGGCGGACATCTGGGCCGCCTGGGATGCGGCGAGAGCGAAGAACGGGTCCGCGTCCGAGCCGATCTTCCGCCTCGGCGAGATCGTCGGCGCGAATCGTATGAACGAGCCGACGAACCTGCTCGTCCTTCTCGTCGAGGGCACGGGCGCGGAGCGCATCGCGACACGCTTGGCGCCGGCGCTCGAGGCGCGTTGGAAGCAGCGTGTGCTCGTCGAAGGTGCAGCGTCGCCCGACGGCACACAGCGTCGCCTGCGCCGCAGCGCCCCGATCGCGAGGACCCCACCAATGACCAAGCAACTCTCTGGCTACGCGTTCGCTGTCGAGGGCGCCCGCGCCGACTTCGTCGTCAAGCGCGCGGTCGCGTCCGGCACGGCTCCTCGGCGGAGAATCACAATCGAGGGATCCCAGGACGACGTCCCATACGAGGTCATCGCCAACGAAGACCACGAGAGCGAAGGATCGTTCAGGTGCACGTGGACGGACCACGGCGGCGGCAAAGGCACCGCGTCACTCGATCTGATGTCGAACTCATCGGGCGATCTCGTGCTCGTCGGGCCGTACACGTCCAACGCCGAAGCCGGCTTCTGGGCGTTCCGCTTGGTGCCTGACGACGACGACGACGAGTAGCCGCTGCACCGTCACGTGCTCGCAACTCGCCACGCGGCTTGCGCTGCTTGGTATGCGGCGGGGGCCGCCGGGTGTGCAAGCGGGATGAGCCGCGTCGCGCGCCCGGAGATGCGCACGTCGACAGCGGTCCCATAGCTCCTGTCGGGTCGCAGCCGTCGTGGTGCGGCGTTGGCACCGTCGATCAGCTCGCGCGCGACCCTGAGCGCGGCGTTGCCGAGGGTGACGACGATCTCGGGCGCGCATGCCGATAACTCGCGAATCAGTCGCGCAGAGTGCAGTCGGAGCGCCTCGTCGACGATCTCGTCCTCGGACGGGTGCGCATCCAGGTGTGCGGGCGTCAGACCAGCCGTGCTGGCGAACGGCGCGTAGGTGTCGTCGATGCGCGCAGCCGCGCCGCGGCTCACCCGATAGGTGTCGAGGCAGTCGCTGACGCACGTGTCCGCTGCGGCAACGCCGAGCACCGCGAGCACTCGCTCGTGAACCCACGCGCCGGACGAGCCGTTGAACCTCGGCGTATCGCCCGCAACGCCCCACGCGGGGTTGAAGCTCACGCGCTCGCGCCACGCAGCGACCAGCGCGGCTTGGCCACGACCGTCCCAGAACGGCGTCGGCTCATCGTCGACCGCGATCGCCTGCACGGGTTGCCAAGGCGCCGGCGGAGTCCACTCCACATACAGCGCGCTCGGGTACGCACCGAGCACGAACAACGCGCGCTTCCCGCTCGCGGATGGCGCGCGCGGCGTCACCGGCCTGCCGAACGGATACACGCGATCCATGGCTACGGCGCTTCTCCGACGCGCATCACGAAGTTGTCCCCGCTCGGGACGTACCCCACGACGCGGATGCCCTTGGTGCCGAGCACGACTTCTCGGGGATCCCGGGACGCGCCGGCTTGCGGCCAGACGATCCATTTCTCGCATGGAGCGTCGAACACCACCGACCTTCCCAGCAAGGCGCCGAACAGCTCGGCGAAGAGGTCTGCGTGCGCGTCGACCGCGGCCGCGTACTCGGCCACCTGCTCGATCAACCGCGTCATCTCTCGCGCGCTCTTGAGCTCGATCGCCGCCGGCGTCACTCGCCCGCCGTCGACGCGGAGCGCAAGGAGATCGCACACCACTTTCCCGCTGTTGCCGTCAGGCAGCGCGAGCTCGTCGGTGATGAACAGCAGCTCGACCGGTGAAGACGTGCTGCGGGACGCAGCGTTGATTGGTTCGAGCTTCCGATGCCGCACCTGCGCGCTGCGGATGAGGAACGACTGGAGCGCCTTCTCCGGCGTCGGTCGGCCGTGATCGACATCGAGGCAGTGCTCCTTGAACTCCGCCTCGAAGCTCGCGACGAGCGCGGCAAGGTTGCGCACGCCCGAGCGCCCGCGCTGCGGTCTCTTCGGAAGTAGTCCGACGAGCGCCACCCCCTCAGACGACGGCCGAAAGTGAACGCGATCGCCGTGCGCATCGAGGAGCGGCTGCAGCTCGGCGCGAATGCGCCGCGCCCACTCGATCGTCTTCGCCAGGTGCTCACGCTGCGAGTTCACACATCGAGGCTCGCACAATCCTCGACAGCGGCGCTTGCCAGTCACAAGCCTTCTCGTTCCGCGCCCCGCTCTTCTACGACATGCTCGCCGCTTCGCTTGGCCGCCTCGCCAGGTTCGCCATCAATGCTCGCGAGGACGATGTTGCCGTCGGCGCGGTGACGTCACCAACCGATCTCATCGACGAATTCACTTTCACATCGCCTCAAAGGCCGCCAACGCGGCGCTGAGAACCGCGCGCGCATGCTTCACCTCGGCATCTGAAGCGTCGTCAAAGACGGGCGGCGTCGCAGCAAGCAGGTGGACAGTGCCGGCTTCGGCCTGGGCGATTACAGGCGCGAGAAGAGCCTTCGCTGCCGCAGGGTCGCCGCTCGCGCCTGCGGCGGCGAACAGCTGCGCGAAGTACACGACCTGGCTCATGGCCGGGGAGTCAGTGCGGTTCCGGAGAGCAAGCACGCGGAGGGCGGTGGCGCAGCCGTCAATCTTGCCCTTGAGCTCCGGCAACGACATCACGGCAGCCTCCGCTGGCCCAACATCTCGGCGACCATTGCCTTGCCATGCCCCTCGACGTCTCCAAGCAATGTCGCGAAAGCATCCTCGATCGGTACGTGCTCCACCGACGCGTCGGTAACCGTTCCCTTGGGAGCGAACATTACGAGCCGCATGCCAACAGCGGCGTGCGCCTTCAGCGCAGCGACCTTCGCCTGCACGAGCGCTGGGTTCTGCTGGTGTGTGACCTGTGCAGCGACGCGACGACCGGCGAAGTCGAGCCCGAGGATGTCGACGTCGATCATCGTCCGCCCGATGGGAGCCAGCAGCCGGGAGAGGATGCCCTTCATCCGGAGGTACTCGAAGCAGAGGACTTCGAGCTGCGCGGGATCGAGCGTCGTGACCTCGACCGGCAACGGCAGATTGTTGGTAATGGCGTTCAACAGCACGCGCGCTGACGGCCACTTCGTGATCGTCGCTTGCTGTGGGCGGAGGCCCGCCAGCGCGGGGGCGTCAAGATAGCGAACCTCCTTGACTGCGGTCATCCTCACGAACTTGTAGATGCTCGTCCTGCCAGACGAGGCGTCGACAAACGCCTCGGCTTCGACCTTCGAGCCGGCGTCGATGCGGCCCACCCTGATGGAGCCCTGCCGGAACGCGCGGTACTCGGCGCCGACTACGGCTCCGTGCTTGGCGGCCTCGTGGAGCCGAGTCAACGCAACTTCTCCTGAGCGTTCATAGTCCTGGGGCCTCGTGCTCATGTTGTCCGCGTAGTGCAGGGCGACGAGTCCCTCGGTCCAGAGGCGTTCGAGGATTTTGGGACCAGCGAGCAGCTTGTGCCGAACAAAATACGCTTCAAGCACGGCGCCTCCGTTCAGAGGTGAGCGGCAACTGTAGGTGATCGCCGGGTCGCGTACTCGCTGTCGAAGCCCGCTCGGTTTGGACGAATGCCGAGAGCCAAGGCCCTCGATCCCAGTGCGGCGACCGGTCGAAGCGCACGAGAGCAGGGTGGTCGCCGGGCCAGTGCAGGTCCGGCGGCACGCCGACGTCGTCGGCAAAGCTGGCGAGCACGAACAGACGATGGACACTTCGCCCTCGAAGTCGGTGCAGAAACTCTGTCACGCACTGGCCCGGGGTCAGAGCGTCGATTGTGATGACTTCAAGGTCGCCGCGGCTCATGGCCGTGTCCGCCACGAGGTCCAGCAGGGAGCAGGAGCCGGAGACGACGTCTTTCTCGCGGGCGAGGCGGTGAAGAGTGCGCACTGCGGCAGCAAGCTCGCTGAGCGAACGCACAACCACCACTTGGTCCGCCAACAGCGGCGCCTTGCCCAGCATGATCCAGACGGGGACAACGGCGTGGAGAGCGAGGCGCGCTTCAAGGGCGCGGACCTCGTCCACCGATTCCGAGTCATCGCCGTCCGCAACGACGATCGCCACTCTGAGGGCGGACGACACATCGGCTGCCGCGACGTCGCCGAGCAAACCGAAGCCCAGCCCAGACTGCCTAAGCCAAGCTTCGATGCGGATTCCTGTGTCACCGACGCCGACGAGAGCGACATCATCCAAAGGCATGGGACCTCCTGCGACGGCCATCCCTCTATTACGGCGCAAATTTCGATTTCGTTTAGGTGCCGATCTATTCGGACGACGACGCTTCATCGCGCGAGCCGCCGGAGCGCCCGTAGGACGCCCGCCATCGCACGCGTGTCGAGCGCGCAATACGCGAGGAGATCGTCGCGGATCCGCCGCCGCTGTCGCTTCGTCAGCGTCACGTCGTTGAACAGCCGAAACAGCATCGCGCTCGCGGCCTGGCCGCCGCCGACGGCGAGCTCGTCGTACGAGAGCCTGGGCACGAGCGCGGGCGCCACCGACTTCAAGCTGAAGCTGCCGTAGAACTTCGGGTGGTAGACGTGCTCGCGCACGATCGAGAGCAGGTCGACGATGCGCCGAGAGAGCCCCCTCAGCGGGCGCCGCAGCTCGGGGAACGCGTTGCCGATCTCTTGCAGGCACCTGCGCTCGAACCCGGCGTTCCAGCACAGGATCGTGTCCGCGCCGCGCAGCCTCTCGATGACGAACCGCGCCAGCTCCGGGCGCGGATCTTCGTCGCACGTCGCCAGAAATTCGTGGTGCTTCAGTGTTCCGTCGCGCGCCTCGACGTCGATCGACGCCTGCGCCGGAACCTGGTCCCACGGGCGGCAACCGCTGAAGCGCGGGACCGCGAACGCCACCGTCTCGAGGTCGAAGAGGGCGATTCTCTTCTTTCTCAGCCGCTTGACGACGCGGCGCAGGCCGGGCTCCACGACGATCTTGCGCGTCTTCACCGCGCGGATCTGTCGCTGCGCTGCCACGGAGCGCACCGCTCCCTCGTCCAAGTCCGCCACGTTCGTGATGCCGCGCGCGACAAGCCCGAGCGCGCGGCTCCCGATGCCGTGAAGCGTCGAAACATGGTGCTCCTCGACGTCGTCGTGGCATCGGTCGAGGAACGGACAGGGTCGGGGATCTGTGCAATGCGCCCCGACGTCGACTTCCGGCAGCGGGCCGCGAAGCATGCGCAGCTGTGCGCGAGCTTCCTTTGCGACGTCGCGCGCCAGCGCTTTGGAAGCGGCCGTCACGCTCTTCAG
This sequence comes from Deltaproteobacteria bacterium, assembly GCA_016177705.1. GTDB lineage: Bacteria > Myxococcota > UBA727 > UBA727 > VGSZ01 > JACOUT01. The sequence goes on along the minus strand of JACOUT010000014.1, from coordinate 110,140 downwards.
GGCGAACAGGTTCGACATCTCGGGCGCTCGAGAGTCTCGGCTGAGGTGCATCACGAACGCGCGCTTCACGCGAAGCCCGCACCGCTCGATGACCCAGCGCTGCACCGCGACGTCGACGACGTGCTCCTTCTTCAGCTTCGTTGATGACTTGACCTCGATGACATCCCAACCGCTGCCGTGCCTCCGCAGAACATCCACGGCGACGAACACGCCCGCATGGCGGAACGCGGCTTCGAAGATCACCTTCGCGCCGGCGCGGAGCAGCGACCGCGTCCGTTTGATGCGCTCGTCGATGTCATTGTGCGGTACGTCGACGAGCGCGCCGTGGTGGAACTGCCGCCGCGCCTCCTCTCCGACGAGGAGCCCCTGCGCAAGCGTCGCGCTCACGCCCGCGTCGACCTCGAGCTCTTCGGCATCATGAACGGTCCACCACAAAAGCCGATGGCACTGACGGCCGGCGAGGAACCGCGTCTTTGAGATCCTGGGGGAGTAGGCCGGCCGCACGATCACATCCTCGCAGCACCCTGCGACGGGAATGGTCGCACATCAGCGTCCGACGGCGCGCCTGCCGTTTAGCAGCGACCATTTCGGTCGCAGGCGCGCTACAAGGTCGGTCCGTGGCCGAGAACTTCCACCGCCTGTTGCGCCTTCTGCAGCTCGTCCCAGGCGCGCCGCGCTTCATCGACACCGAGCAGCTTGAGGCCATCCTCGGGAACGAGGGCAGAGCAGCCACGCGCCGCACAATCCAACGCGATCTCGTGAAGCTCGAGCAGATGGGGTTCGGCCTCGTCTGCGTCGACAAGACGAAGCCGTACAAGTGGCGCTTCTCCGAGCGCGCGAGCGTCGTGCTCTTCGGCCCGGGCCTCGATCCACAGACCGCGCTTGCGCTCCGCCTCGTGGAGCTTCACCTGACGCGCATGTTGCCGAAGTCGACGCTTCGCGCGCTGCAGCCGCACCTATCCGCCGCGCAGAAGGCGCTTACCGGCAAGCCGGTCGCGCGCTGGCTCGACAAGGTGCGCCTCATCCCGCGCAGTCAGCCGCTCGATCCGCCCAAGGTGGACGGCGCGATCGTCGGCGTCGTGCACGAGGCACTGCTCGAGGGGCGGCAGATCCGCGCGCGCTACCAAGCTCGTGAGAGCGACCACGCGAAAGAGATGACGCTGAATCCGCTCGGCCTCGTCTACCGCGACAGCGTCGCCTACCTCGTCGCTACCGTGCCCAAGTTCACCGACCCGCGCCTCTTTCCACTTCACCGCTTTCATGACGCCGTCATGCTCGAGACGCGCGCGTTCGCTGTCGGCGGCTTCGATCTCGATGAGTACATCGCGGCCGGCGAGATCGGCTTCCGCATCGGCGACCGCGATATCCGCGTCGAGCTCCGGTTCACCGACGGCGCCGGTCGCGCGGTCGAGGAGACCCCGCTCCATCCTCAACAGACGGTTCTCCACAGCGCTGCTGGCACCATCGTCGTCCGCGCCACCGTTCCAGACACGCGTGTCCTCCGCTCCTGGATCCTCGGGTTCGGTCCACACGTCGAAGTGATTGCGCCGCGGTCACTCCGCCGGGCGGTGGCCGATGCTCACGCCGCAGCAGCCACCACGTATCGCCGCAGCAAGCGCGCCGGGCAGCGCGCATCGGGGAAGACATGACGCTTTCACTTGCTGTTCCCATCCACGATCGACAGGTAAAAGCGGCGTGCGAGCTCCACTCGAAGCTCATCCAGTGGCACACGACGGACAAGGCCTTGGAGGCGCTGAAGCGCGCGTTCCCCGATTGGTCGCTGTCGTCGAGTCTCCTCAAGATCGCAGCCATCAACCAGCTCTACGGCACGAACCTCTATGCCGTCGGCCGCATGGCTTCGCACGTCGAGCAAGTACTCGGCGCCACACCACCGAGCACGCGCGTCGAGCTCGCAGTCGTGGATCGCATCGCCGCGCTGCCGAAGGCGCCCGAGCAAAAACGCACGTGGACCCACCTGAGCTTTGCGTCGAAGCTCTGCCACTTCTTCATCGACGGGGAGCGCTTTCCCATCTACGACTCCCACGCCGTACGCGTCCTTTCGACGCACGTCGGGAAGCGCATCGGGCGCGACGCCGGCAACCGCTACGCCGATTTCACCGAGCCGTTCTTTCACGCGCTCAGCACAATCGGCTGTCGGCCTCGTGAGCTCGACCGATACCTGTGGCTGCGCGGGTCTTTCGAGGCATGGCGGAAGAGCCCTGAGAAGGCGCCGGTGAACGTCGAGCTCAAGGGCCTCTTCGGCGACCAGCGCTTCGAGACGTTGCTGCGCGAGCTTTCGTCATGAGCCAGTGGAGCGACCGTTCATGACGTCGACGTTGAGGAACGGCCTGCCGCAGGACCGCATGTTGTGGAGCGCCCCATGGGATCCGGTCGTCGTCCGCCGCGGTGACGCGCTCGGGCTGCGGGCATTCACGGACGTACTCGCGGATGCCCTTGCACCGGACATCAACAACCGCATCCACGACGCGCGCTGGGTCACGATCTTGTCCTGGTGCCTCGCGCGCTCCCACGAGGCCTACCACAAGAGCGGCGGCCGCTCGTTGCTCACGCGCCGCGATCAGCGCGCCCGCTACTCCTGGCTTCGGCCTCTCGAGCTTCTGTGGGTCGCGCGCACGATGGAGCTTGCACCCGACGACTGGCGTGGCCGGCAGCTCCCGGGCCAACGACGCGTGCGGGAGTGGCTCGACGACGGCGACAAAGATGTCCCTCGCATCGGGCTCAGCGAAGAGCAGTTCCGCAGGTACCGAAACACTGGCATTTACGGCGGCTACCGGCTCGGGTTTCGACGGTGGCCGGGGATGAGCATCGGCAAGGACGGCTACTCGCCGAGCGCGCGCGCGCACGCCCTCGCGGAGCACCTCGACGGCAAGCTAAGCGGGGCCCGGCCATCGTGGCGCCTCTTTGCCGGCGATGATGATGGCGACGGACTCTCGTCGCGCAGCGTGAAGCTTGCCCGCGGCGCAGAGGATCGCTTCTGGGTGCAGAAGTGGCCCGAGGTCTTCAACGCGGGAAAGAACGCCGACGTGCACACGCTGCCCCGGCCGCGCGACGAGCATGCAGCGCTCTTGGAGGCGGAGATTCTGGCACCCGTGCTCTTCGGCAAGGATCCCGCGAGCCGTCGTCGCCGAGACGTCGCCGAGGCGGTCCTCGAGGCTGACGGCGATGAGCATCAAGATGTCTGCGCCCACCTCGGGCGGACGTTCAAGACGATCCCGGCCGTTCAGCTCCTCCCCACGTTCTCGCGCCTCGCCGATGCGGCAATGAACGCGCTCTTTGTCGTCTCGCGGGCGCTCGCGGGCAAGACATCGGTGCCGCTCTCTCGCGTGCTCGAGGAGTCCGACGCGAAGGAGGTAGCCCGCGAGCTCGTCGATGCACGCGAAGCATGGCTGAAGCGCGACGGGACTGTGCTGCGGCACATCGACACCGTCGACGTCCTGGCGGCCCGGCTTCAGAACGCGCAGGCCGAGAATTGCTACGCACCGCTTCTCGAACACCATGAGCTCTCGGGCGGTGGCCTGCGCTGGTTCGTGCTGCGTGGAAAGACTGTCGAGGCGCGCTCACCAGCAAGTGCCGTCGGCTCGCTGTATCGCTTCCGACTCTTCGCGCTCTGCCGGCTCGCCGTCCAGTGCGGCGTCATCGACGAGCTCCCAGAGGGCGTGCGCCACGCCGCGGACGCCGAGCTGTTGAACGAAGGGGAAATCGAAGACGAGAGCGCAGACGACGGCGACGGGGAGGGGGCGTGAAGCGCGGCGGCCGACAAAACGGCGAAGGAGAAGAGCGCCCATCGGTTGGCTGGGAGCCGCTCCTATCCACGGACGCGCCGAGCGGCTGCCGGCTGAAGGCGGCGCTCATGACGACGTACGACCAGCCTGACGAGCGGTTCTTGGCCGAAGACTTCCTGCCTACCTTCCTTCGACTCTCCCGCGATCCGGCCGGGGAAGGCCGCGAGCGCACCGCGTTTCTCGTCGAACTGGACAACCGACTCAAACAACTTCACGGCCGCGTCGTGCTCGTCTCGTCGTCTGCCCGCGACGAGCCGCACGCCGACGAGGACGACTTCTCAGATGGCATCGGGACGACGCCGTACGCTTGGATCTGGTCGTCGATTCGACACTTTCATGTCGGAAGAAGCGAGCGCGCCGTGCAGCACGCGAAGCTTTGGATGTTTCATTGGAGCAGCGCCGAATTGCTCGCGGACGATGACGATGACGCGGGGCAGGCCGAGACATCTTCCGAGTATCTCGAGATCGTCGTCTCGTCGGCCAACCTGACGCGATCGGCGTTTCGCGGGCAACTGCAGGCCGCCTGGCGCGTGCTCCTGCCATTGCAGAAGCAGCCGTCGGATGCGCGCCGTGCAGCCTGGGGCATCCTTCCCGCGTTTCTCGAGGAACTCGGGCGCTCGGCCGCTGCTGTCGCGGAGCTTGAGCGCTTCATCGCACTCCTCAGGCGCGCGAGCGCGCCTGACGACGCGACCTTCGTGGCGAGCGTCCCGGGTGCGCATCCGCGCGCGACGCTCAGGAAAACGCCGTGGGGTGCGGCGGGTCTGCGGAGAGCCGGCCCGCCGGGCAAGGGCCGTGTGAGCCTCTCCGTCCTTGCGCCGTACGTGGGCAGCTTCGGCGACAGGGAAACGCTCGGGCGCTTCTGTCAAAGCTACGACGGTGATCCGTCGCGCCTGTCGCTCGTGTGGCTCAAGAAGGATCACCCATGGGCCCGCGGCAAACACTGGGTGCTGCCGCGCACGACAGCAGAGGGCATGGGTGCGCAAGGCGTGACGTTCCTCGAGCTGCGGCGGGAGACGACTGAGCCGGAAGAGACGGACCGGTTTCACGAGGAGCATCGACACACGGATCCGCGTTGGAGCCACGCGAAGGCTTACTCCTTTTCGCGCGGGCGCTCCGAGCGGCTCCTCGTTACATCGGCGAACTTCAGCCAAGCAGCGTGGGGCAAAGAAGAAGCCGATGGCGCCGTCGTCATCCAGAACTTCGAGCTCGGTGTCTGCTTCAAGCCGGAGGCGGACGCGTGGCCGTTTTCGAACCTCGATGCGGTCGACGACATTGGTGCCCTCTACGTCTCCGAGCAGGTGCCACGCAATGTCCCGCCGAGCATCCTCTGGGCACAGGCGCGGTGGAACGGCGAGACCATCTCCGTCGAGTGTCGCCTCGCTCCCGCGGCCGCGCTGATCGCCGAAGTTCGGTTCGCCGCCGGGACAGGCGGCGCCGAGAGCTTGCCGATCAAAGAGTGGAGGAACGGCGATGCCAGCGAGTTGCGCAGGGCCGAGATCCGCTATCCGCACGCCACGCCGGCACCGGTGGCAGTGAACATGTCCTCAGGCGGCGCGCAGCTCACGGTGAGCGTCCTCGATGAGCGCGCCATCGAGAAGCGCGAGGCGATGCTGCCGCCCGACGTGGACGACGAGCTCGCACAGGAGATCCTCGATGACGATCTATTCGCAGCGTTCAACGGGCCCGCGCGCGACGACGTTGACGCGGCCGAAGGCGATGGCGCTGGAGATGACGACGGCGACGACGACGGCGACGACGACTCCGTCGGCGACGACGAGGACAGCGATTTGGGCGAGGCTGCAGCCGAGAGCTCGGACGACGGTCTTGTTCCGAATGGCCTCGATGTTGATGACGAGGAAGGGCTGTCCTCGCGCGGCGACAGCTACGCGGTGCCCGCGTTTGTGATGGCGCGTCGCTATCTCGCGTGCGTCGACTGTTGGGCGCAGCGCATGCACCAGGCAACTTCGCTTGAGGACGAGTTCGAGCAGGTCCTGCTGCGGAAGGACGGAGAGAAGCTGATCGAGGCACTCATGCGTCGGCAGGTGCGCGAAGAGGCTCGGTCTCCCACAGCAGGCCTTGGGCCTGCGCTCGCCGCCGAGGAGCTCGCGCTCCGAATGAAGCCGACGCGCAGCGCTTCTCGAGCCGCAGCAACATCAAGTGCTGCTGGACTCCATGCGCGTGGGAGGAGCTGATGCTGCCCGTTGAGCGTCTCGGCCTATCCGCCCAGTCGTGGGAGTTCATGCACTCGCCGGACTGCTACGTGCACTCGAGCAAGCGCCCGCTCGTTCCCGAGAGCACCGCGCGACAGCTCCGGACAGCGGCGGAGATCCTCGCGCGCTTGAACGGCAGCCACGGCAAACCGGCGCGGCGCGGCGTCCTCCTCGCAGACGACGTTGGTCTCGGAAAGACGACGGTCGCGGCGCTCGTCGCCTGGGTGGTCGCGGGCGCGGGAGAGCGCGGCAACGTTCGCATCCTCGTCCCCAACGACGCGATGGTGCGGCGCTGGGAGGAGGAGCTCCTCTCTCACGTTGCGCCACTCAGGCAGTGCGCAAAACATCTGCAGGTCGACGCCAGGCGCGTGAAGGCAACCAAGGACGTCTCGAGGCTTCGCGCCGGCGCCATCCAAGTCACCAAGCACTCGGCTGCGGCGTCCATCCATCTCGCGTGCGATCTCCTCATCGTCGACGAGGCCCACCGCGCCCGGGGCGACGGGACGAGCTTCAGCCAAGCGCTTCGCGACCAGCGAAAGCTCGCCAAGCGCGTGCTCATCCTCACGGCTACGCCGTTCAGCATCGAGATCGAGGAGCTGAACCGCATGCTTCTTCTCATCGGCGGAGAGGAGGCGAAACCGGCGGTGCGCGCCTACAAGAACGCCCTGAAAGACCTCTACGACGGGAGCACGGCCCGAAGCCCCGAGGTGGTCGCAGAGAGGCTCCGAGAGCGGGCGCACGCTGCTGTCGAAGCAATCAGCCGCTTCGTCATTCGACATGATGTCGAAGCACTTCGGAACGAGCGCTCTTCCTTTGGGCACTCGCAGGATTGGCCCATCGATGTACCGGTGGCAAAAGAGGACGAGCTGACGCTCATGCTCCGCATGGACCGCGCGCTACGCCTTGCGAAGGCAGCGGGCATGGAGCGAGCGGGGGCGACGAACGACGCGCGCTTTCACGTCGGATGGCGGCATTTCGACGAGGAGCGTGCGGAACTCTCATCAGCCATGACGACACTCCCATCCACGCATCGCGATGTCAGCGTCATCGCCCACCACCTGAATGCGATCGGTCCCGTGCGCTCGCGCGTCGGGGTGCACTCCAAGATGAAGGCCGTCACCGAGGCTGTCCGCGCCGTCTTGAAACAAGGCGAGAAGGTCCTTCTGTTTTGCCATCACATCGCCACTGCGCAGGAATTGGCGACTCAGCTGCACGCGGGGCTACCGCCGCTCCGGCCGACACGCCTCATGCCGCCCAGGGGCTCGCTCGCCCAGGCGTGGCGTGAGGTTCTGTTCGCTGAGAAGGTCGAGCACGACGACGAGGGCGACGGGGGCGCGAGCGCCCACGACAGCGAGGACGTGCGGGCTGCGTTCATCGAGTGGCTTGTCACGGACGTCGTCCGTGCGCAGACGGGCCAGTGGCTCTCTGAGACGCCGCTCGGCGACTCACTTGCAGAGCGCATTTCGAGCGTGAAGCCGCGAAGCGCGAGCGCCAGGGAGACGCTCGCAGATGCGGCGAGCCGGCTATACGCGACGCTCTTGTCATCGCGCTCGGCGCGCGCCGTCTTGAAGAACGCCGCGGCTGACGGGCTCGACGGCGTCGAGCTCCTGCCTGGCGGCGCCGGGTCGCGTGTGTTCGCCCTGTGCGAGCCGACCGACGATGTGAAAGATGAAGTCCTCTTTAGCCACCAACGAGAGCCCGACACGCTCCTCGCGATGTTCAACAGCCCGTTCGGCCCGGACGTTCTCGTCGTCACCGACAAGCTCTCGGAGGGCATCGACCTGCACCGCTACTGCCGGCACCTCGTTCACTATGAGCTCGACCCGAGCCCCATTCGCACCGTGCAACGCAACGGCAGGCTTCGCCGTGTGAACTGCTGGGCCGCCGTGACCGGCGATCCCATCCGCTATGCGTACCCCGCGTTCAAGGGGACGCGCGACCATCGGCTCGTACAGATCATGAGGAAGCGCATCGACAGCTTCTCGCTCCTCTTGGGGGGCGTGCAGGACTTCGACGTCGACAAGACCGTCGGTGCGGACGAGAAGTGGCGGAACGACGTCATTGGCATCGCTCGACGTGGTCTCGAACGAACCGGAGCGCTTCTTCGCGTGACGTAAAACCGCCGCGGTTCGACGGTGACGTGAGCGACGCAGATTACCGGCGCGCTACGCGACGCGGTACTTCGTTCCGCGCGCGACGCCCGTCTTCTTGACCTGCTTCGCGCTCAACAGGCGCCCCATGGGCGCCGTCAGCGCCTTCGTCGACGTCCGCATGCTCTTCGCAATCTCTTCGATGCGGCGATCACCCTTGCGCTTCAGCTCGCGGAGCAGCGCCTCGGCACGCGCCGCGCGGGCAGCCTCCGTCTTCCCGCCTCTCAGCGCAGACGTGCCCTTCGCCGCTGTCGTCGCTCTGCGTGAGCCGCCGAGTGCCTCTGCCACGGCGTCCGCCACTGCACGCTGAAGGATAGCGGTGACATCGGTTGCGAAGGCCTCGACCGACTTCTGCAGCTCGCGCTGAATGCGTTCGTTCATGAGGCTGCGATATCGCGGGGACGGCCATCGCCGCAACGTTCTGCATCGTCTGTGGCGAACATCTCGCTCTCTCGAGCGTCCGCCGTCTGCTCCTCCCTCGCTTCGTCAACCGTCGCGCCAGGTCCGCCAGAGCCCGGCTCCTGTCACGCCGGTCGCCTCGCTCGCTTCGTCTCGACGACGTTGGCCGCTCCTGGGTCGTGTCCGCGCCCCTCAGCCGGGTGAAGGGGCGGCAGACCAACCCCAGAAAAGAAAGAGAGCGAGCACATGATGACCAGCACGACGACGACGCAGAAGACGGACACAGCGAAGAAGAACGTCCCCTCCCACGAGATCTTCCTCATCGAGGGCGAAGGCAAGGACGCCAAGTGGAACAAGGTCGGCGTGGCCTTCCCGACCAAGAGCGGCACCTCCCACCGCGTCTTCGTCGGCAAGAAGGGCGACCCCAAGCAGAAGGTCTACCTCGTCTGCCCGAACAGCCAGTTCGACGGACCGAACAACGGCGAGGGCAACGCCCGCCCCGGCGACGAGCCGAAGCGCAAGCCCTACGCGAACATCTTCGACGCGACGAACAACAACGTCGACTTCAAGAACAGGGACGGCGTGGCGTTCCTCAACCGCGACGAGTCCCTCTCGCTCCTCATCGGCGACCGCGGCGACGCGCAGCAGCTCAAGTACCAGATGCGCGAAGTCCGCCGCTTCAAGAAGCCCGCTGCGAAGGCGTGAGGGCAACGAGGGGCGGCTCTCGCGGGCCGCCCCTCACCACCACTATGAACACCATCACCACAGCCGACGTGCCGTGCTCGATCTGCGGCGCCGACCACGATCCGAACGACTCGCCGGACATCGACTCGACGCACCTGTGCGCGGCCTGCGCGAGCGCGCAGCGCGCACTTCACCAACCGCGTCCGGCGTCGCCGGTGCCGGCGGTCGTCACCGGCGACGCCGAGTGACTTCACCAAGGAGAGGCCCCCGATGGACTTCAAAACGGATCGCAAAACGCCCGGAACGCTCGTCGAGATCAGCGAGGAGCAGTACGAGCACATGCTCAACGTACTGCCACCGCTCTACGCCCGCGGCTGCTTCGCGATGGGCGAGCCCGTCGAGCACACCGCCGCCGGGGCGACCTATCACTCGGCGGCGAAGCGCGGCGAAAAGTACCTCGCGTGCTACGGAACGAGAGCGCAAGCCGAGCTCGCGTTCTCGCGGTAACGAGCGCGCATCAACCGTCGCTGAGCGCGCGCTCGTGGACCAACGTCCGCGGCCGGCGGTCGAGCCCGAGCTCGCGCGCAATCGCGCGAACGCAGGTCACCGGCCGGCCGCGGTTGACGCGGACGCGCACGATGCCCCCGGAGCGGGCGGCGTTCGTCAGCATCTCATCGACGTTGTGCCGCTGAAAGCCGGTCGCTGACAGCACGAAGTCGAAGGAGCCTCGAGCGATCTTCTCACACGCCGCCTGCGCGCGACGCGGCGTCGCCTCCGCCCACGTGATCGTCATGCCGAGCATTTCGCTCAGCTTCGCCTCGAGCTCCGGATCCTCGCGGTTCGAGACGAACAGCGCTCGTTTTCCCTTCGTCTCGGCGACGACCGAGGCCAGGAGCGCCTGAAACTCTTCGCTGCCGACATCGACAGACTCGTCATCGTCGGGCTGCTCGACGGCAGCACCTTCCTGTGACGACGTCGGCGCATCGCTCTCAACGAGCGAGAGGGCCGAAAGAACCTCGCGCCACCGCCGCCGCGCGCGCCGGTCCGCGAATACATCGACGTGCGCGATCTTCGCGAGGTCCGTGCTCAGCGGACGAACGACCTCGACGAGCCCCGCTGTGTCGAAGGCGACGAGCGCGCGCTGCAAGTACGAGATGAGCACGTCCTCCGCACAACCCGTCGCTGGAACCTCCGCGCGCAACTTCGCGAGGTCGACGACGACTGGCGCTGGGGTCGCCGCTTGCGTTGGCGCGGGTGCAGGCTTCCCGCCGAGGAGCTCCTTCCAGTGGGTCGCTGGCGCGTAGTTGGCATCGAGCAGATCCCGCAACACGGTTCCTTCGCTCCCGAGCAGCGTCAGCTTCTGCCGAAGCTTGCCCATCAGCGTTCCCCACTCGCGCCCGGGCACGCGGCCACGGAGCCAACGAAGCTGCGCTGCTGCGCGCTCGGCCTTGCTCACGTCGAAGCTCACCTCGAGCGACTGCAGCACCGAGCGCACCTCGACGATGAGCGCCTCCTCTTTCGGCGGTCGCGGGCTCAGCGAGTCGGCGTCGGCATAGCCGTACTCGTCGCGACCGGCGCGGTTATCGGCGTAGCGACGGTCCGCAATCAGCATCTCGACGCCGTTCGCAGCCTCCGCCCACGTCGTCGGCTGGACGCGCGTCCGCCGCGGCAGCGCATCCGCCGGCATCACGTGCATCTGCAGCGCGCGGACCGAGCCAGGCCAGAACACCTTCGCCAGATCCGAGAGCCGCTTCGCGACGCGCGCAGTCGCGGCATGCACCTCACTGGTCGGCGCTCGCTCGACGCACGCGCGCGCGCGACAGATGAACAGGAGCATCAACAGCCGCTGCCCCTCCGGGGCGAGCAGACCGAGGTCATCGAGCTGGTCCTCGATGTCAGCGAGGATCTCCTCGATCGTCGCAAGCTCCGCGCGCGCGTCGATCTTCGGGCGCGAAGGCTCAGGCGTCGACGGCACCGGCGACGTGGTCGCCATCGCCGGGAGAGCGGCGGGGAGCTCCAGCGGCGCAGCGACGCTCTCCAGCTTGCTGGACGGTCCCTCGACTGGCTCAGGCGCCGAGAGCGGCGCGCTCTCGACCGCGATGGCATCGAGCGCGAGAGCGACGGTCGGCGCGACCTCAACCGTGGTGCTCGGCGACGCGGGCGCGTCCACGGGGAGAGTGACGGAGGCGACGGGCTCCGCGACTTCCACAGCGACCGGCGCATCGGGCGGCTCATCGAGCGTCGGAGCCAAGGTCACCGGCGCCGGCACTGCCATCGTGGCGATCCTCGCCGCGAGCAGCTCACGCGCCACCGTCGACGGAAACATGACGCGCAGCAGGTCCGCCTCAGCCTCGTCATCCGTGATGCCTCGGCCGACGAAACGTTCGGAGCCAAGAACCGCGAGAATCTCCGTGAACCCCTCGCGGCGGACGCCGGTCTGATAGCCGGCGGCATCGAGGAATTGCAGGAACATCGACGTCGTCACAGGAGCCGGGAGCGTAGCGGAGTTCACGGACAGGCGTCAGTTGGACCGCAATCCCATGCCCCTTGACGCCGACGTATCCGCGACGGTGCCGGACAGCGAGGGCTCGGCCTCCAGCTCGGGTGGCGCGCGCCCGACGATGGCAGCGCAGGCAGACCGTCGGCGCGCCTCGACGGACGAGGGCGACGCCGACGGTGACGGTGGCGAATCTAGAATGTGCGTTGTGAATCTGCGCCTGTCCGCATCGGGCGTGCTGTCACGCGCGACAGGTCAGCGGCGGGCCACGACGATGTCGACGCGACACAACGAGCGGTGTGACGGCGCCTGGAGCGCCGCGAGGATCTCGCCGCTGACCTCACCGAAGCGATCGCCATAATACGTCCGCATCCCGCCCATGCGCGTGAACCGGCTGCGCCACGCTTCCACCACGTCGGCCGACGCCGGTCCCCGAAACGACAGCTCCCCGTCCTCGAGCGTCCCCTCATGCACGAGCTCAAACCCGGCGTCGCGCAGAGCCGGTGCGAGGGCGCGGCCATGGAGAAAGCCGTAGCCGCCCTGCGCGCGCGCCCACGCATAGAAGCCCGCGATGTCCGCGGCGAACGCCGCCGACCGCGGCTCATGACCGAGTAGGTCATCGATCTCCACCAGCGCGACCCAACCACCATCGACGAGCAACTCGCGAAGCCGCGCGACGAACGACGGCAGATCCGAAAAGTACGCGGCGACGAAGCTCGCCCAAATCCCATCGACGCGCCCAAACGTCGACGCGTCGAGCGCGCCGACATCGTGCTTCTCGAAGCGAAGTTCCGCGTGAAGCTCACGGGCGCGGAGCAGCAGCGCGTCGTCGACATCCACGCCGATAACGTCGGCACCCGCGGCTGCGAACAACGCGCTCGCAGCACCGACGCCACAACCGAGGTCGAGCACGCGCTGACCACGGACGAGCGGCACCTGCTTGAGCGCGTCGCCGTACCGGCGCCACCGCTGCTGTCTCTCGTACTCGTCGGGGAGCGCCATCGCGGTCGCCAGCATACGCGACACCTCTCCCTTTCATGCGCGGCTCCCATCGCAGGCTCGCGGGAGGCCGCGCACGAAAGGACACGCAATGAAGAGCGAGCGCAGAAAGATGAAGCATGTGTGGATGGTCGAGGACGCGCCGTCGACGGCGGGGAGGGAGAGGTCGTTCTGGACCAAGATCGGCGTCGCCTACGAGAACGAGGACGGCTCGTTGAGCCTCCACCTCGCGGCGGTGCCCGTGTCCGGCAAGATGCAGATCCGCGACGCCACTCCCGTCCTCGGCGCCGACGAAGCGCGTGGAGCAGCGCGATGATCCTCAGCGCAACACTCCGCGGCATCGAAGCTCACGTCGTGAACGTCGCCGCTCAGGGCGAGCCCGGCCTCACGACGCTCATCATCAAGGGGCTCGCCTCCGCCGCCGAGCGCGAGTCGCGCGTGCGCGTGCAAGCGGCCCTCGCAAACGCGCGCTACACGATCGACCGACGGGTGACGGTCTCGTGCGACGCCGGCGGGCGCGCCATCGACGGAACGGCACTCGACCTCCCGATCGCTCTCGCCGTCGCCAACGCGGACGAACACCACGGCGTTGGCGCCGTCGGCGAGCTCTCGCTCAGCGGCGAGGTGCGCCCCGTCCGTGGCGCTCTCGCCGCCGTCGAGGCGCTCCGAGGGCACGTCGACGTCGTGCTCGTGGCGCCCGAGAACGCGGACGAGGCTGCCCTCGTCGACGGCGTCCGGGTCGTTGTCGTTCGGCGCCTGGTCGACGCGCTCGACTTCCTCGCGGGCAAGCGAGCGAACGTCGTCAAGGCGCAGCGCCGGCAACTGCAGCCGCTCGGTGCGCAGCAGGACATGCGGGATGTCCGTGGCCACCACCAAGCACGCAGAGCGCTCGAGGTCGCCGCCGCTGGTGGTCACAACGTGTTGCTCATCGGCGGTCCCGGCGCGGGCAAGACGATGCTCGCGCGTCGCCTGCCCGGGATCCTGCCGCCGCTCACCGACACCGAAGCCCTCGAAGTGACGCGCGTCCATTCGGCAGCTGGTTTGAACATCGGCGGCGGTCTCATCCACACGCGGCCGTTCCGCGCGCCCCATCACTCGACGACGCCACCCGGCCTCGTCGGCGGCGGCGCGAGCATCCCGCGACCGGGCGAGGTCACGTTGGCGCATCACGGCGTTCTGTTCCTCGACGAGCTTCCCGAGTTCTCGCGGGTGACGCTCGAAGTGCTCCGCGAACCGATCGAGAGCGGTGAAGTCGTGCTCGCGCGGGCATCGGGAACGCTGCGCTACCCCGCTCGATGCCTCCTCGTCGCGTCGATGGCCGCGTGTCCATGTGGCCGCTTCCCCTCGCCTCGCTGTCGATGCAGCGCTGCCGACCGCGCTCGCTACCGCTCTCGCGTTCCTCTGGCGCTCGCCGAGCGCTTCGACGTGCGTGTCTCGGTGTCGCCGATTGACCTCGCCGCGATCGAGACCGAGCCCGTCGGCGAGGCCTCCGCCGTCATCGCGGAACGCGTGGCCGCCGCGCGCGCCGAGCGACACCTGGGCGCGAACCTCGGCGCTGGCGCGAAGTCCCTCGTCGTTCGCGCGCTCGAGAGCAGCTTGCTTCCGTCGCGTGACGCGCATGACCGCGCCGTCCGAGTCGCCCAGACCATCGCGTGCCTCGCGGGCGACCGCACCGTGAGCGACGCCCAGATGAGCGAGGCGATCGAGCTCACGCGCGATCCATTCTGAAGTGCTGCTCACCCGCGCGCGCGACTTCGTGTACGGCCCGAAGATAAGTGCGACCGAATTGGCTCCGGCAACGGGCGGCTGGCGTCGTGTAACGATTCCAACATTGCAGCGAGGTGGTTGATATGCCATGATGTAAAAAACATCATGGCATCTGACGAACTCATCCAGACACGGCTTCCCGCTCCGCTCGCACGTTGGGTAGGCCGGCGTGCGGCTGAGGATGGAGTCAGCGTGGCGGCATGGCTTCGTCGGCTCGTCATGCACGAGGCAAACAGAATGCGCACTGAAGCTTGGTCAATGTCCGTCGAAGACAACCCCGCCGTCGTCAGAAACAACGCCGCCCCGTACGTCCTCGAACGTCTGCGGGAGATATCCGCGACTGAGCTTGTGTTCGGCATGACGCACGGTTCGGGACAGCGTGGTGGACGCCCGATCGACGCCGAATGGGTAAGCGACGTGTCCTGGTACCGCCAACCGGCGACACACCGCTTCCTGCTCAAGGGAAGTGCTCATCCCTGGACGATTGCCTGGACGATGTTCGACGAATCCGCTGGCCGCATGGAACTTGCGCTTCGGGCGACATAACCGAGGCCGCTCCCATCACGCGCGGACTCTGCGAAGCAATCGTAGGGCGCCCCGTCGAGCGGCGTCGGACGCTGGTACACCCCTGAATGCGGCAGACGAAGACGTCGCCGCAACCTATGGATGCGAGCGGACCTGCTGTTGAAGCTCCCCGGAGAGCGCGGCGCGGATCGCCCCGGCGAGCGTCTCTCGCTCGAACGGCTTCAGGAGAACGTCATGTAGGGTGCCGTCGCGGAGCGCAGCGACGGTTGCTATCGGGCAGCTCTGCCCCGTCAGGAGCAGTCGCACCGACTCCGGCAATAGCACGCGGACTTCGCGCAAGAGCTCGACGCCATTCATCTCCGGCATGCGAAAGTCGCTCACGACAACGTCGAACGGACCTGCGCGGCACGCGACGAGCGCCGCGTGCGGGTGCTCGGCGAAGACGCACTCGTATGGCTCAGCGCGCAGGAGCCGCCGGATGGACGAGGGGATGAGGGGCTCGTCATCGACGAACAGACACCTGCGCACTCTCGACTTATCGGCACGCCGCACCCGAACTTGAGGGCAGATCTGCCTTTTCGACCCACCGTTGCGGCGCCGAGCCGCTGGCGCGCCGCATCGGTGCGCGAGGAGGTTCGACATCGATGACGTCACGAACGAAGCGGGACATCACGGCGCTCGGTGCTCACTGCCTGCCGACGCGCGAGTTGCTTGCGCTCGCGGGAGTCCAGCACGACGAGGCACGAGCCGCCGAGGAGGCGCTGAGCCTCGTCGGCGCGGCGCGCGACGTAGCGGTGCGCGCGCTGCGGAGCGGACCTCGCTTGGCGGCCGCGCTGGAGCTCGGCCGCCGCGCTTGGATGCTCCCCTCACCGGCGGGGCGACGGGTCCGAGCGCCCGTCGATGTCGCGGCCATCTGCGCCCCGCGTTTCGTGAACGACGATGCGATGGACATCACCATCGCACTCGACCGCCGCCTCACCGTCGCGAAGGCGACGAGCACGGCGCTTGAGCCTGCGCTCGTCCTGAGGGCGACCCTCGGCGCGGGCGTCACTCGCGTCGTCATCGGGGTGAACCGCCGCGGACGTCGCGCGGTCCCGACCGTCGACGACGCGAAGATGGCTGAGCAGCTCCAGGCCGCGTGTGCGCTCGTTGACGTCACTCTGCTCGACATCGTTCTGCTCGGTGACGACGGCTTCGCGTCGCTGTTCCGCCTCGGGATCCTGCCCGGCCACCCACGCGACCAACGCTACCGCTGACCCAAGAGCGGTCTTCCCTGCGCAAGGCTTATGCGCAAGGAACCGCCTTAGCAGTCGGAGATGTCCGTGCCGTCTTCACAAGCGCCGGTACCAACGCCGGGGTGATCGCACTCGCCGTCGTTCGCGAACTGGCAGCTGTCGTTGCCACCGGCAGCGCCGTCCGCGGCGACGAGGTCCGATGCCTCCTCGAGCAAGCCGTCCACGGCGCTCTCTGTCGCCGGACAATGCGCGGCGAGCGCGCCGAGCTCGACCTCTCCCGCGTCATCGTCGTCCGCGTCGACCAGCTCGACCTCGGCCACCAGCGAGATGCTCTTGCCGTCGTAGAGGCTCACGCGCACCTCGCCCTCGTTCGCCACGAAGCAGTCGCGATTGGAGTCCTTGAAGAACGCGGCGCCGTAGTCCGGGAGCAGCGCGGCCTGCGGCTCCTCGCGGGGAGCATCGACACCACCCGTGTGATGACAGACGAGCACGGCGGTCTCGTCACCGTCGTCGATCTTGAAGTCGTCCTCGATGTCGTTCTCGTTCTCGCCAGCGAGGATCACGTACGCCGCCCAGTAGTCCTCGGGCATGTTGTCGTCCTCGAACGCCTTCACGTCGTCGATGAGCTTCTCGACGTCCTTGCCGTCGACAAGGCCGCGGATGCCGTCCGCCTTCACATCCATCTGCTCCGCGACCAAGTCGCAGCCGCCGCCGAAGGTGTAGAAGGCCGCCACCGCGACGACGTCGTCATCGGCGGTGAGTTGGTTGGCTTCGTAGACGATCCCCGTGTTGAACGCGGGAACGAGATCGCCGTCGACTTCGCCGGTGATTTTTCCGACCGAGCAAGCAGCGAACACGGGGACGGCGACGATAAGGGTCAATGTACGAGCGCGGCGCATGGCGTTCTCCTGTTGTGGATGAGCGCTCCCATCCGCAACCGCGGTGCCAAAGAGAAAGCGGCGAGCGTCCGCGGAATCCGTTCGGACCGCGTTCCACCTGGAACGCAGTTGAAACGCGTTCCGCGCCAAGCGGAACGCGCCGACGGAGAGAATGCGCGGGCGCTGCACGAAATCCGCAGACTATTCGCGACGATCTCATGCACGTGACGTCGACACGCAGCCTAGGCACGCCAGCTGCGATCCACAGCGCCCATGAAATCTCGCTTTCAATCTCGACGCAATGCGCTGAGCAAGACACGGGCCGTTTCGTGTGCCGCGTCACCGTGTGCGCTTCGTCCCGATCGAAGTGCCTCGCCGCGGCAACTGGTCTCCATGAGCGCTGCGTCTGCGGATGACGAGCAGCGCCCAGGAGGAACCCGTGGACGAGACCAACAGCGGCAACACCAGCAGGAAGCCGTCGCACCGCATCTTCGTCGTGCGCAACTACGAGAAGGACGGCGTGGAGAAGGGACGCTGGACCGAGATCGGCGCGGCGTTCCCGAACAAGCAGGGCGGCCTGAACATCGTGCTGCAGGCGTCGCCGGTCGACGGCCGCTGCGTCGCGCTGCCGAACGACGAAATGCCCCAGCCCAAGTCCGAGTAGCGGCGCCGACGCGCCGCGAGAACCAAACGCGCGCAAGCGCCCGAACAAGGCGACGCGCCCCGTCGCTCATGGAGTGAGTCATGGACGAAGCGACCTACAACAAGACGATTCGCGAGAACGAAGGCCTCATCGTCACGATCGCCAAGGCGAGCAACTTCAGCGGCGCCGACCTCGACGACATCGTTCAAGAGATCAAGCTCAACTTCTGGAAGACGCGCGACAGGAAGCGAGCGACGCAGAGCGACAAGGCGTACTTGATCGGCGTCGCGCGCAAGACCTGTGCGATGGCGATCCGCGGCGATCACCGGATGATGCGCGACGCGCCGGAGTTTCGCTTCGAAGAGCGCGACACCGGCGAGTTCACCAGCGGCACCATCAACGGAAAGGACATCTTCAAGTCCGCCGACCAAGAGCGCCTCGCGGATCGCCATCGTCTCAACGATGACCTCGTCGCGCTCGCAGGCATGATGCGGTCGACGCACGAGAACGTCGTGCTCAACCGCCTCAAAGCCGACGCCGAGGACGTGCGCACGCCAGCACCCGCGAACAAGATCGGCATGCTTCGCGCGTCGCGGCGCCTCCTGGGTCTCCCCGAAGACAACCCCAGCCGCATCGAGATCACGAACCCGGCCGCGCACGTCGCGCGCGTCGTGAGAGACGCCGGACGCCGGCGTCCCGCGCCGAGCAACGAGCCCGTCCGCATCAACCGCCCCTTCCGCAAGGAGACACCATGCGCAGCCGCCAGCTCCCAGACGATCCTTCGGAAGCGCGAGGACGCGACGCAGGTGCAGAAGCCGACGTTCGACCTCAGCACCGAGGCGTCGACGCCGAGCTTCAGCATGAAGACCGGACGGGGAAGGCTGAGCAGCGCGGGCTCTCGGAGCTTCGACCGCAGGCGCTCGAACGCATCGAGTCTGCCGAAGAGCGACTGCGCGCGCTCGACTCCGCCGACGAACAAGTCCGCCCGTTTCCTCCCCCCGGCTGGGCCCGACCACGCCCCGAGGATGACGAACGGACGCCTCGCGCCGACGACGCGGCGCGCGAACACGCCCAGCTCGACCAAGCGCGCGCAGACGACGTCGGCGCCCGCTCGGAAGGACGGCCGGACCCGGAGCGGACGATGAACGACGTCAGAGAACGCCTGCGGCCGCTGCCGGTCCGCGCGCTCGACGAGGGCGCCCGCCGCTTCGTGCGCCCGGGCGACAACCTCGACGACAGCACGATGCGACTGCATGAAGCCCCGACGCAGCCGGAGCGCTCGTTCGAAGGAGGCGCGAACATCTTCGAGCTGCGCTCGCGCGGCCCGGAGCGGATGATGATTCCGCGTGCCCTCGTCGATGACGTGCTCCGCGACGTCCCGGATGGCGCAAAGCAGGTCCCGGCGCCGGTCGACGTGCGCGGCCAAGAGCCGCCGACCATGCCCGACGACCGAAGCGGTCGCTCGTCGTCGGACGTGTTCCAGTCGCTCGTCCCCGAGCCGCCGACGCCGCGCGATCGGCCGCTGCGCTTCGACGAACGGCCCACAGACCTCGACGTGCGGCAGGTGGCGCCGACGGCGACGTACCACGCGGCGCGCGACATCCCGGTGCAGGACGACCAGCGCGAAGAGTCGCCGCGTGACCGCGTTGCGCTGGCGACGGCGCACGAGCGCGCGCTCGTCGCGTCGATGTACGACTCGCAGCGCAGGTTCTTGACGATCGAGTCGGACGATCCGCGGCGCGCCGAGCACATCACCTCCGTCGCCGAAGCCCTGAAGACCTCCGACGTCTTCAGCAACCGTGAGCGCGTGCTCGCGATCCACGCTCGGCAACGCGTCGCGCTCGAGGAGGCGCCTCCCGAGCGGCTCAGGGAGCACGAGGACCAGGTCATCGCCATCGCCCTCGTCGCGCGCGACCTGGACGACCGCTACCGCGACACGATGCGCGCCCTTCGTGACCAGCTCGTCAACGAGCTCCCGCTGCTGCCGACGGACAAGCGTGAGGCCGTCTACGCGGACTTCGAGTCGTTTGTCGACAAGGGCGGCGCGAACGACAGCCACTTCTGTCGTCGCGAGCTCGACGCGGCGTTGAACAACGAGGTCGTTCTCCATCGCGCGTACGTCTACGCGCTCGCGCTCGCGCAGCCGTCGCGGCCGACGCCCGAGCACGACGCCAGCACCCTCATCATCGACGAAGAGCGAAAGAAGCCGAACGAATGAACAGCAAGAGCTCTACTGCGCCGGCGAGCGACGCAGGGCTTCACAAGAAGCCCGCGCTCGCGCCCGTCTTCGGCACCGCGTGCTTCGTCGCCGCCGTCGCGATGTCGCTCGTCGGCGCGCGGAGCTACGCGCCGCTGGCAGAGCTCATCTTCGGGATCGCCAAGAGACCCGACCTCCTTCGCTGGATCTCCGCGGGCATCGGCGGTCTCGTTCTCGTGCTCGCGGTCGTCGAGCACATACGCCGGCTCAAGCCGCCGAGGTTGCCGACCTATCTGCTCGCGAATCGCGCGCTCGGCTACGGCCTCGTGCTCACCACAGCGATCCACCTGTTTCTCATCGCCCAAGGTGCCGGCGACGACGCGCACCTCCGCGCCTTGCTCTTCGACGCACGCGAGCAGCTCACGGCGCTGGCGACGTCGCTCGTCCTCTCAATCGTCGCGTACGCCGGTTGGCTGCACCCGCTCTGCGACGACGACGGGCAAAAGCTCGCGCCCTACCAGACCATCGTTGAGGCGCTCAAAGACACCTACGACTTCGTCCTCGGCGTCGAGTACCCCGAGGACTGGAAGTGCGCGAAGACCGGCCCGAAGAAGTGGCTCGTGCTCGGCGAGCACAGCCTGTGGACGAACCTGTTCGTCTTCGGCGGCATCGACTCCGGCAAGACGTCGTCCCTCGCGTATCCCCTCGTGATCCAGGCGCTCATGAAGTGCAAGCAGAACGAGGAGCTCCGCCCCTCGATCGTCTTGCTCGACCTCAAGGGTGACAACGCGCTTCGCATCTACGACTTCTGCAAGAAGCTCGGCCGCGAAGACGAGATGTGGATCATCTCTCCAGGAAACCAAATCCTCGACGAGGCGCAGCGCCCGGTCCTCGACGCCAAGGGCCGCCCGATCATCCCGCGGGACCGCTTCCTCACGTGGAACCCCGTCGGCGGAAACGCGCCGGCCGACCTGCGCGCGTCGCTCTTGCTCGACGGCCTCGCCGCGACCAACGACGGGCCGAAGCTCGGCGGCAGCGCGGAATACTTCGAGAACGTCGAGTCCGAGTTCCTCTCGGCCACCGTGCAGCTCTTCGACATCGTCCTCGGCCACGGCAACGTGAACCTCCTCGACGTCTACCGCTTCGCCTACGACCCGAAGGCGCGCCAGCAGCTCATCGAGGACCGCCGTGTAGAGGGCACCACCGCGCAGCTCTACTTCCAGAACCGCTTTCAGAGGATGAAGCCCGAGGACCAGGGCCACCTCATCTCCGGCCTCACCGCGAAGCTGAGCAAGCTCACGTCGCCGTCGGTCGCGAGCACGTTCTGCGCGGACGCCGTCTCCATGCGTACGACGCGCCCGTTTCCCGGCTTCATCGACCTCGTCGTGAACAAGCCGGGCATCGTGGTGTTCTCGGTGCCCGAGGCGATCTACTCGCGCGAGCTGTGCCGCGTCCTCGGCATCATGTTCATGCGCGCGTTCCACACCGAGGTGCTGCGCCGCTCGACGTCGCAGTTCGCCGAGAGCGGCGGCAACACAAAGCGCCTCGTCATGAACGTCGTCGATGAGTGCTGGGCGTTCATGAACAAAGGCGTGGCGAGCTTCACCGCCGTCAGCCGCCAGGCGCGTGCATGCAGCGTGTTCCTCACGCAGTCGCTCGACCAGATTCCACAGCCGTACCGCGCGACCGTCGAGGGCAACTTCCGGACGAAGGCGCTCCTGAGCGTCAACGACGGCGTCACGCTCGGCCGCTTCGAGGAGCTGCTCGGCTCGCACAAAGAGATGGTCGCGAGCACCTCGACGAACGCGTCGCTGCAAGGAGTGCGGCACGGCGTCTTCGTGGCGGGCGTACGCGGCAAGGACCAGGGCCTGTCGCAGAGCACCTCGTACAGCGAGCAGATGCGGCCGCGCTTCTCGCAGCACGAGATCCAACACCTGCCGCGCAACCGCGCTGTCGTCCACCTCTACACCAATGACGGCCAGCGAGAGGCGTGCGCGATGGAGGTGACGCCCTGGTTCCAGCTGCGGCACCACGTGTTCCACCCGCTCTTGCACCCCGACTTCGGCTGCGCGCGCGGCGGCACGCACACGTACCTTCCGCGTGACAGCGGCGCCGCGTGCTCGCGCTGCGACCGTCGCATCGACGCCGCCACCTACGCCGACGTGCAGGCGTATCGCGCGAGCTTCCCTCATCTCGTGGCGCAGGCCACGGCATGACGTCGTTCGTCCTCACCGAGCGCGATATGGAGCTGCTCTCGTTCCTCGAGAAGCACCGCTCGTTCCCGTTGCCGCTCCTCGCGGAGCGGTTCTTCGCCAAGAACCCATTCACGAGGACCCGGAACACGAATCCGCTCAAGGCGTGCGAGCGCAGGATGACGGCGCTGCGGGCGCACGGCTACATCGAGCTCGACCGCGTCCGCATCGCCGGGAAGCCGCACGTGATGGCGCGCGTCGCCACGAAGGCCGACAATCCGCTCGGCGTCGACGCGTCCCGACGCAGCATCGGCACGCGCTCGCGCGTGCATCACATCCGCACGATCGACGCCGTCCACGAGCTCGAGCGCTCCGTGAAAGCGCGTGGTGGGCGCGTCGTCTCGTTCACGCTTGAGCCGCAGCTCCGCGCGAGGGAGCAGCGCGGCAGAAAGACACGCCGCGGCGACGACTTCGAGCCGTTCCCGGACGCCGTCTGCACCGTCTCGCTGCCCGACGCGGGTGGCGAGCAGCGCTTCGACATCGCCGTCGAGTACGTCACGAGCAAGTACACGAGCGCCGACATCCGCGAGAAGCACGAGAGCTTCCGCCGCCTCTACAAGCACGCGTTTTGGTTCGCCGACCGCGACCGCACCGCGTCGCGCGTCCGACACATCACGGGGGGCACATGCTCAATCCTGAGCTGAAACCCACGGCGCAAGCTGCGGCCTCCCTCGCCACCGAGCACGAGGAGCTGTTGCTCTTGCTGACGACGCTGCGCGCGGCGGGCGGCGACGCCCTCTATGTCCTCTACTTCGCGCGCTCGTACTGCCGAAGCGCGTCCTACCGGCGCCTGACGTCGCTCGTGACGCACGGGCTGCTCGCGCGCCAGCAGCTCGCCGAGAAGCGCTCCGTCTATCGCCTCGCGCACGCCGCGCATTCGCTCTCGGAGCGTGTCCGCGTGCGCTCAACGGACAACAGTCGCAAGCCGCTGACCGACGAGGACGCCGACCACTGCTGGCTGCGCTCAGCACTCTGGGCCGAGCTCGTCACGCGCGGGTACCGGGTCGGTCGCGGACGCGACGAGGTCCTCGCCCTGCGTCGCTTCCTCGTCGACGAGCAAGCGAAGCGCGCGGCGGGCGGCGGGAGCGCCGCGCGCGTCCTCACCGCGCTGCGCAGCGAGCCCGCGCTGACGCCGCTGTTTCGCTCACGCTGTGCGAGCTGCCGCTGGCAGGGACCGCTCGGCTCGGCGATCGCTGCGTGCCCCACGTGTCGGGGTCGCGCCGAACAGGCGCTCGCAGAACGGCGCTTCGAGTGTCCGAAGTGCGGCCACGTCTCCGACTGCAACGAACTTCACGACAACCGACGCCACACCGGGCGCCGCTGCAAGGGCGCCATGCGTGAGGTGGACCACCTGTCCTTCGACGTCGCGTGGCGGACGGCCACCGGCACCCGCGAAGTGCTGCTCGTCTTCGTCGACGAGCCGGGCCGGGACCTGATCGATCAACTGCGGGCGCTCCCGCTGCGCATCGCCGGGCAGCCGCGCGTCCCCATCGTCTTGCGGACGACGGACCCATTCAGCGTCTTCGATCGCGCGAAGTCCCGCTGGGTCGCGAAAGGGGAGCGCCACCGTGCGTTGCTGCGCGCGTTCTCCGAGAGCGGCGACAAGCACAGCTTCCCATTCTCCACGACAGCCGACGTCGTCGACATCAGGCCGGAGCTCCAGCTCCGCCTGAGCCCGCACCGAAGAACAAAGGACATGACACATGCGTAGCCAGGTCAAGCAGCTCAGCAACGCCGCGCGCCGAAGCGCCTACCTCGCCTGCATTCTCTTCACGAGCGTCGCTGCGCCCGCCTTCGCGCAGAACCTCGAGAACAAGGTGCAGAACCTCGGCACGCTTGTGATCAACGTCCTCACGGTCGTGGCCTCCGTCGTCGGCGTCGCCGCCTGCCTCGTCGCCGGCATGAAGTACTTCAGCGGCGACCCGCACGCCCGCGAGCAAGTGAAGGGCATCGCCATCGGCGCGTTCTTCTCGTTCGCTGCCGCCGGGATTGTCCAAGCGTTGAAGAGCGCGATCGGATGAGCGACGCGAACCCGCCGATCCACTTGCCCGCCGAGCCCATCGAGGGCCGGCGCAGCGTCGAGCTCGTCCGCGACGAGGACGTGCTCTCGCTCGACCTGCAGCACGCGCTTGAGCAGGTCGGCACGGGCGTCGGCCTCATTGCAGTCGCAGCGCTCCTCTTCTCACAGCTTCCGCGCGCCGGCCGGTTCCTCGCGAGCATGCGTGCGGCCCCGACGCCGCCCGCGGGCACAGGAGAGCCGTCGTGAACGACGTCGAGCTCGAGCTCTCCCCGGTCTATCGGAACCTCGAGCACAAGAGCGCGCTCTTCGGGCTCACGCCCATCGATCTGCCGCTCATCTTCGTGCCGGGCAACGTCGTGCTCGTCGCAGGCGTCTTCATCGGTTTCTCGTCGCTGTGGGGCGTGCTGGTCGCGGTCGCCATCGCCGCCGCGCTCGTCGCGATGAAGTGGCGGAAGCCCGACGACCACATCGAACGGATGATCGCCGTCGCCTTCACGCCGCGGCGGTTCTCACACAAGGAGCGCGACCTCCTCTGCCGGCCGTTCCCGCTCGACGAGAAGGGGCTTCCGCGATGACGCTCCCGTCGCTCGGGCACATGCTGCCGCAGTGGACGTGCCGCGACGTGAAGGTCGGCGCAAGCGACGTCGGCGTCCTCGTGCTCGTCGACGGCACGCTCGTCGTCGGCTTCGAGAGCTCCGGCGCCGACGTCTTCTCGGCCGACAACGCCCGCCTCAACCGAAATGCGGGAGGGATTCGTCGCGGGTTGAACGCCTTGCCGCCCGATGCGTTCCTCCAGGCCGAATGGCACACCGGCCTCTCAAGCCGGCCGCTCATCGACGCGTACGAGCGGCGCGGACAGACGTCCACGGATGCCCACGCGCGCGTGCTCATCGAGCAACGCAGGGAGCGCGCCCGCGCGCTCCGCGAAGATCCATCGATCGTCGCGGGCCGCATCGTCTACTTCGTCGGGCAGCGCGGGGCGCTCGGCCGCCTCGGACCACACCGAGGCAGCGCGCTCTCGCGTCTCTTCTCGACGCGAAAGGACCCGCAGACCATCACGCCTGCCGACTTCAACGCCGCTGTCGCCGCCCTGAGCGAGACCGCGGCTCGCGTACGCGAGGAGCTCGCAGCGACCGGCAGCACGTTGCGGCCCCTCGATGCGCGCGGCCTCCTGGCCGAGTGCCACCGCGCGCTCAACCCGCTCACGTCGCTGTCCCTGCCGCTCGTGCCCGTCGACCGCCCCGAAGAGCTGCCCGAAGCGCTGACACGAGAGGGCGCGTACCTGATCCATCGACCGCTCTCACTCCGGGAACAGCTCCCGCTCGGTGACCTCGCTTGGAGCGAGTCGAGCTTCACGCTCGACGACCCGCCCATCCTCCACCGCGCGCTGAGCCTCGAGCGACTGCCGGCGTTCACGCGCCCGGACTTCCTCATGGGCGTCCAGTTCAGGAGTGCGAGCCCGTTCCGCATCGTGGCCACATTCGTTGCCACCGACCGAGAGAAGTTGACGGAGCGGCTGATCCGCAAGCGCAATATCGCGCACGCCCAAGCGGGCGGCGTGGTGCGCGACGTCGCCGCGAACGTCGCGTTCTCCGAGTACGAGCGTGTCCTCGAGACGATGCTCACCCACGACCAACGCGTCTTCTCGACGTCGCTGACGGTCATCGTGCAAGGCGCCGACCACGCCGCCCTCGATCACGCGACGCGCGAGCTGAAGGACGGCTTCAGCGACGTCGGCGCTGCGCTCACGACGGAGACCGGCCGACAGCTCGGCGCCTACCTCGCAACGCTGCCGGGAAACGGAGCACGCGCACCGAAGACGCACCAGCTCGTCACGAACAACGCGGCGGACCTCGTGCCGACCTTCAACACATCGAAAGGCGACGACGAGCCGCAGCTCCTCTTCGAAACGCGACAGAGCACGCTGCGCGCGGTGAGCCACCTGCCGAGCCGCTCGCGCTCGAACAACAACACGTTGGTCTTCGGTAGCTCGGGGTCGGGCAAGTCGTTCAGCGTGTCGTGCGCCCTCGAGCAAGCGTGCCTCATCGAAGGAAGCCCGCTGCTCATCATCGACGTGCAGGGCCCAGAGCTCTCCTCGTACCGCGTGCTCGCAGAGGCGCTCGGCGGCAGCTACACCGCGCTGACGGCGACCGACGACGTGTCGTTCAACCCGTTCTTTGCGCACGATGACGTCGACGACGACGCCATGCGCTACATGAGCGACCTGGTCGCGCTGATGGCGCTGCCGGACATCGAGCGCCGCGCGGACCGAGCGCTTGCCAAGGAAGTGGCGCGCATCTGCATCGCCCGCGCCTACGAGGCGACTGCGGGCCGCGCGACGCCGCTGCTCAGCGACGTCGTGGCCGAGCTCGAGCGCTGCGCGCCGAAGGAGCCCGAGTACGCGCTGCTGTCGCGCGAGATGTTCTTGAAGCTGCGCGCCTGGACCACCGACCCGACGCGCGCCCGCCTCGTCGATCGGCCGTCGCGCTTCAAGGCCGCCGGCCACATGCAGGTGTTCGACCTGTTCGGCCTCGAGAAGGACAAGGAGCTGGCCACCGTCCTGTTGCTCGCCGTCAGCTTCCACATCTGGTCGACGATTCGGAAGCACCCGCGCGAGATGAGCAAGTTCGTCGTCTTCGATGAGTGCTGGAAGTTCCTCACCGACGACACCGCGAGCGCCATCGTCGCCGAGCTCTTTCGCACCGGCCGCAAGTGGAATGCGTCGACGTGGGCGATCACGCAGAGCCTCTCCGACTTCCTCGCGTCGCCGATCCACTCCGCCGTCCTTCAGAACGCTGCGCTCACGCTCCTGCTCCAGCACGCAGGTGATCACGAGAAGGTCGCCGGGCTGCTCAGCCTCAACGCTCGTCAGCTCTCGCTCTTCAAGCAGCTCAAGTTCAAGAAGGGCCTCTTCGCCGAGATGCTCCTCGTCGAGCGCGGCACCGGTGATGCCTCGGTCCTCAAGCTTCGACCGACGCCCTTCGACCTCTGGCTCAACACCACGGACCCCGTCGACGTCGGCTTCCGCGACCGCGTGCGCAGCGAGCGCCGTTGCTCGCTCGTCGACGCCATCCGGTTCTGTGCCGCGAACTACCCAAACGGCGCGCCGCGCGCCGGAGCCGAACGAAAGGACCGGAGCGCATGACTACGACCGCCACTGTCAGTCTCTTCTTCACCGAGGGCCCGTGCGACGACGACGACGCGCCCGACTTCATCCGCGATATCCGCGTGCAGCGGTCGCTTCGCGCACGCGCGCGTCCTGCGCACGAGAACCTCGACGACATTCATGGGAACCTGTTCATGGACTTGTCCCGCGCGTTCGCGAAGCCGAACTACCAGTGGACCGAGGCGGAGGACGACGCGCTCTGCGCGATCGTCGACGAGCTCCTTCTCTGCCTCTGCAACGGGGCGCTCTTGCATCACGACCGTGACGAGCGGCCGCGCGGATTCATCCGCGCCGTCAGCGCAGTGAACTGAAACGCATCACCGCACCAACTGGAGGAGAAGATGTACGAGCGCGAACCACGGCCCAACAGAAACACGGGCATCCCCGAGCACGAATCGAATGAGCGCGACGAGCTCAAGCGCCGCATCGCTGCGGAGCACGCGCTCACCGAGTTCCGCACTCGCGATCCGTCGATGTGGCAGTGGGCGAGGGCCTACGACTACGTCGAAGCAAACTTCGGCAACGAGAAGACCCACGTGCTCCGCTCCCTTGCGAGCTTCGGCACCACGCGCGCGCGCCAACCAGCCGCACACACGTCGGACGAGAGCTCGTTCGAGGTGTCCTTTGCGTGATCCGACGCGGACGACCCCGCGCGGGCGCGCAGTGCTGGCGCTCGTTGCGGCGCTGCTCCTCGTCGCGCGACCTGCACAGGCGAGCGCGGCGGGCATCCCGGACGGCGACTCCGCGACGCTGTTCGCGCTCCTCCTCGACAGCCTCAAACAAACGGCGAGCGCAGGCCAGCTGCTGACCGCCGTCCAAGGGTCACTTGCGACTGCCCAGAGCTCGCTCGCCGTGCTGCGGAGCGCGACCGAGACCGTCAACGAGTTCCGCTACCTCACCGAGAACCCCGACGAGATCTTCGACGCGGCCAACGCCGCGTTCGTGAAGACGTTCCCGGAGGCCGAGGGCATCAAGCGCGAAGCCGACGCCCTTCGTCGTGCGCTCGAACAGGGTCCGAACGGGGAGCTGAACCCTTACGCCCTGCAGGAGACGCTCAACAACATCGGCCGCACACAGGAGAACTTCTACGAGACGCTCATCGCTCTCGACGAAGGCCTCTACGGCCTCTCCGAGGGCCGGCTGGAAATGCTCTCCCGCCAGGACGAGCTCGCAGGCCAAGGCGCCGCCGTCTTTCGCGAGACGATGGACCCGGGCTGTCGCCTCGAGACCGACGCCAACGGCGAGGTGCACTCCGTGTGCGGCCTCGACCTCAAGCGGGCCGCGGTCCTCGGCGCCAAGTCGCAGGCCATCTCTGCGGCCTCGCTCCGCATCATCACCGAGGTGACCACGGAGCAGCTCCGCCTCGCCAAGCTCGAGGCCATCCGCACGCTCGACGACGGCGCGCGCATGAGCGCGAAGAAGCTCGACCACGCGCGCGGCCTCGCCGCCGTCGTCGCGACCGTCGACGAGACCGTCAATCCAACGACAGACGAAGAGCACGCGGATACCTTCGTCGAGCGCCCGCCGGGCTCGTTCGACGACCGACGCGTCGTAGGCGCACCATGAACGGCCTCGACTTCGATCACCTCGTGCGCGGGGCCGTCGGCGTGTTCGGCGAGCAGGGCAAGATCAACGGCGCCGCGGCGACTATCCTTACGGTCTCGTTCCTTGCGTCCGTCATCCTCGAGTGGCGCAAGCAGCTCCGCGGCGAGAGACCGGATTGGGCCGGCCCCGTCACGCGCTTGCTCGTCTTCGGCGTGCTGCTCGGCTTCTACTCGCTCGTCGCGCGCTCGATGATCGAGCTCGTGTCGTCGCTCGGCGACCTGCAGTCGATCGACCCCGCGAGCGCGAAGAAGTCGGTGTTCGCCGCGCGCGCCGAGGCGTTCTCCGAATCTCTGGGCGACGACGCCTCGTTCTCACTGTCGAACCTTGAGCTGTCGGCCACCGCGTTCGTCAACAGCCTGCTCGACGTCGTCACGTACCTCACGTTCACGCTCGCCGCCGCCTGCGTCTTCATCCTCAAGGTGATCCAAAAGGTGATGCTCAACGTCCTGTTGACGCTGGGCCCGATCATGATCGCCTTCGCATCCATCCCTGGCCTCACATCGAGCTACCTCGCCGCTTGGCTGCTCGGCCTGATCGAGGTCACGGCGTGGGGCATCACTGCGAAGATCTTCCTCGCGATGCTCATCGCCTCCGAGAGAGCGACGACCGTGAACCCGAATGTGACGCAGAACCTCGCCGAGCACATCGTCTTCAACCTCGTCTACGGGATGAGCTTCCTCGTCATCCCCGTCGCGACGGCCACGATCCTTCGCGGCGGAGCGGCAGGAATCGCCCAGAACGCGATGGGTTCGGCGAAGCGAGCGGCGACGGCGGGAGCATCCGCAGCAACCGGTGGCGCCGCCGGCATCGGCAAGAAGGCCGGCGCCGCGCTCGCGCCGGGTGGCGGCGACCGCGAGGAGCGAGCGACGAACCCGACGTCACCGAGCACGGACCGCGCGGGCGACCAGCAGCCGAGTGGCGACGCCGGTCAAGATCGTCGTGACGCGTTCGCGCGCGACGGCGCCATCCGCAAACAGGAACGCGAACGCTCCCGCGAAACGTGAGGAAGCCATGGCACCCAAGGCCACCGTCATCTCGACCGTCCCCGACCCGTTCGAGGCCTACAACGAGCTCGTGCGGCGTGCGCGCCGCTCGTGGCTCACAGCGTTGCTCTCGGCGTTCACGACGTTGCTCGCGATGGCGCTCGCGTTCCTGAGCTTCACGCGCCCGCTGCCGGTCGTCGTGACGAGCGACGACCCGAGCGAGCCGCGGCGAATCGTCGCTGCGGGCGACGTCGGTACGCGCGAGATCGACGCGAAGCGCTTCTTTCAGCGAACGGCGTTGAAGCTCCACGGCTGGTCGTCCGCGAACGTGGTCGACGAGCTCACAGCTGCGTCGCTCCTGATGACGACGCCCTGGCGCAAGCGCTTTGTCACCGAGATGAACGCCGACGTCCCGGTGCCCGCGCAAGTCGACGCGTCAGGGAAGGCGCCGCTCCTGCGCACCTATGTGCTCGCCCGCATCAGAAACGAGCTGGAGCTCGACTGGGACAGCGTCAGCTGCGCGAAGACCGACGGTGTCTGGCACTGCAAAGGCAGCGCGACGATGCGCATCCAGCCGCTTGCCGGCAGCCCGATCGACGACCCAAAGCTGAAGAAGGTGCTCGACATCCGCGCGAGCTTCATCGAGGTCGCGGTCACGCAGACGACGTTGGATGGGTTGCTCGTCGACTTCTGGGACGCGAGCGAGAGGAGCGAGAAATGACCGCGCGCGTGACCATCTTCACCGTCGTCGCGAGCTTCGCGCTGAGTGCGACCGCCGCGAAACCCGCTGCAAAGGTCGACGCGCCGCCCGAGCCGCCAATGGTGTCGAGCGGCCACGGGCCGGCGCTGCGCTCGATCGCCCTCGACAAGCGCCGGGCAAAGGGCGTCTACAAGGTGAACGGCGCGCCCGGCCTTGCCACCGTCATCGAGCTGCCTGAGCCGTGGTCGGTGAAGCCGACGTGTGGCGACTGCGTCTTCGGCGACGCAAAGCCCGAGGCCCAGCTCTGGCGCGTCGACCTGTTCCCGGACGCGCGCACGCTCTCGATCAAGCCGACGCGCCTCCCCGGTGCCGACCTCCCGTCGTCCGCGTTCGTCACCAACATCGACGTCATGCTCGACGGCGGGCTGGCCATCACGCTGTTCGTGGAGCTGTCGCTCCCTGAGCAGGCCGATGCGCGCGTCGAGTTCACGCTGCCCGACGACGAGAAGGGCGCCACCAAGCTCACAAAGAAGGAGCGCGACCTTGAGGCGCGCTTCGACGATCGCGCCAAGGCGCTCGCGAACGAGCTGATGCTCGCGGCGCTGATGACCGGCACGACGTGCAAGGACTTCTGGGGTCGGCCGAACCGCTCGCGGAATGTCGTCGTCCGCCTCAAGCAGCTCTGCAGAAACGGCACGCTGACGTACGTGACGTTCGAGGTCGAGAACCGTCGACGGGACGACATCTTCCTCACGACAGCGACGCTCGAAGACACGAAGCAGCGCGGCAGCGCTGGCGAGAAGCTCGAGAAGGCGACGCTCCGCTTCAACGAGCGCGGCCTCGGCATCGCCGGAGTCGCCGGCGCCGTCGACGGCGCCGTGAGCTTCAAGCTCACCGTCATAGAAGAGGGCGTGGACGGCGAGAACAACATCGTCATCGAAGACATCACCTTCTGACGGAGGACCGCATGCGGGAGCTTTCGCCTGGCCGCGTCGTCGCGGGGTTCGTCATCAAGGAGCGCCTCGGCAAAGGCGGCATGGGCGAAGTGTTTCTCGTCCACGATCGGAAGCTGCGCGTCGACCGCGCGCTCAAGGTCATCTCCGGGGCTGACGACTTGAACGGCCAAGCAGCGCAAGTGAAGCAAGCCCGCGAGCGCTTCCTTCGCGAGGCGCGCACGCTCGCGCGGCTGCGACATCCGAACATCATCCCGGTCCACGAGATCGGGGAGATGGGCGGCTCGCCGTTCCTCGTCATGAGTTACTTCGCCGCGCGCGACGGCCGTAAATGGATTCGCCAGGAGAGTCCCGACGCCGAGCGGCTGCGTCGCATCGCGCTTCAGGTCGCAAACGCTCTCGCGCACGCGCATGAGAGTGGCGTGCTTCACCGAGACATCAAGCAGTCGAACATGCTCATCGGCAAGGACGACGAGGTGATGCTCATCGACTTCGGCCTCGCGAAGTCGAAGACCGATGCGAACGTGACGCGCACCGGCCGCGCGATGGGCACGTACAACTACTTGGCGCCCGAGTATGTCGCTGCATCGAGGGACCACCGCGGTGAGCACACGGTGCTCACCGACCTCTGGGCGCTCGGCTGTCTGCTCTACGCCTTCACGTGTCGGCGGCCTGCGTTCGAGGCTGAGAACGACATCAAGCTTCTCGACCTCATCGAGCACGCCCGCTTCACGCCCGTGAAGACCGCGCGCCCCGACGTCCCGGATGCGTGGGCGAAGTTCATCCACGACCTGATGGAGCCCGACCCTGCGAAGCGGATTCCGTCTGCGCGCATCGCCGCGCAGCGTCTCGAAGCGCTCTCGCTCACGGCGGCTCCAATCTCGCCGCTCGCCCTCTCCGCGATGCCGGCCGCGCCTCTCGCGCCAGCAGCGGAGATTCCGCCGCCGGTTGACGGCCTCGTCGAGGCGAACGCCGCCGCGCCGAAGACGCCCGCCGACAGCCAGACGGTCGCTGCCTCGGCGACTCCGGTCGCGCGTGAGGAGTCGTCGCTCTTCAATCATCAAAGCCGCAAGACGGAAGAGACCGCGCCCACCGCGCAGCTCGCGCAGCCGTCGTTTCAGGCGCCGGCCGAACCGCAGAGCAACGCCAAGGCGCGCGCGAAGAAGTCGCTGCTGCTCCCGCTCGCCGCTGCGCTCGCGGTCCTCGGCGTCGGCGGGACATTGATCGTCTGGGCCGACAGCGCCGCCAAGGGCCGCTCACGGTCCAAGAATACGGCGTACGTCGATCCCGACGAGCTCAAGCGGCAGGAGCGTGCGCAACAGGAGCTTGAGGCGCTCGACGTCGAGCGCACCCGACGCGCGCCTGCGCCGGTGCCGCGGGAGCGCCAGAGCTCATTCTTCCCGATCGTCGTCCCGACCGACGCTCCAGCCGACAGCACGCCGCCGCCCGAAGCTCCCGGTTCGACACCGAGCCGAAGCAGCCATCACCGAACGCGGATCGCCGAGAAGCCGAAGGCGCCACCGACGGACGACCCGTGGGCACGTCGATACGGGACGCGCACGAGCTTCAACTCAAGCGTCGCCCCAGCCGACGCGAGCGGCTCGACCGTAGCGAGCACAGCGGCGCCGATCGCCGGCGTGAAGATCCCTGTTCGCGTCCGCGACGCGATCGCCAGTGCACCAGCCGGTCCCGTCATCGCCATCGTCGAGGCGCCGACGAAGGTGGGCGACATCGAGCTGCCGAAGAACGCCGAGCTTCACGGTCGCACGATCGGAACGAGCGGGCCGCGCATCCTCGTCGAGTTCACGTTCGCGATCGTGAACGGACGAAACGTCCCGCTCAAAGGAAACGCGATCGGCAGCGATGGACGCAGCGGCGTTCCGGGAGCCAAGAGCGTGGGCGGTGTTTCAGACGTCGCGGCGGGTGGCGCAGGCGGCGCCGTTCAGGGGCTCGTCGACCTCGCCGCGGGCGCGACCGACAACCCGCTCGCGCAGGGAATCATTCGCGGCGGAGGCGCGCCCACAGTGAACAAGACCACCGTGATCGACAACGAAGAGCAGCTCGTCGTCACCAACCGCGGCGTGCGCTTTGCGGTTTACGTGCAATCGCTGTCGTCTTGACCGCTGGCGCGTCCCTCTCCGGAGCGAAGTCATGTTCCGCCGCCTAATGCTCACAGGCCCACGGTCGAAGTCGAAACCATCTCGCGATCGATCATCGTTGAACACGAGGGGTGATCGGCGGTTTGGACACCGGCCGGGAACAACCGTCGGTGGAGAGGCGGGTGTAGGAGTGACCGCCGTACCGGACCGCGAGCACATCTCCCGTACGACGAGGCTCGCGACGGCAACTTGTCCTCCTGCGTGGAGGTGTTGCCATGGATCGCCAGAAGCAGATCGTTCTTCTCGTCATCGCTCTCGCAGGTTGCCAGCCGAACGTGGGTGAACCCGTGCGCGGCTCCATTTCCGGCGCCGTCGTCAAGGGCCCGGTCGCCGGCGCGACCCTCGTCGCCTACTCGGTCGACGCGCGCGGACGCAGAGCCAAGGAAGTAGGGAGCGCCAAGAGCGCTGGTGACGCGACCTTCACCATCGATGTCGGCGGCCACTTCGGGCCAACGCTCGCGTGCGCCAAAGACGGCACTTTCGTCGAGGAAGCGACCGGCGGCCTCGTGAGCCTTGGGCCGAACGAGCTCTGCGCGCTCATCGACGAGCAGAAGCTCGGCGAACCGACCTCGGGGGTGTTGATCACGCCCCTCACGAGCATGCACGCGTCGCTCACCGCGTGCCTCGTCGAGAGCTCGCGCGTCGGCGACCTCGGTTCCGCGTCAGCGAGCGCCGCGGAGCTGCTCAACGCCTTCTTCTCGGCGGGGACGCCGGGCTTCGATCTCCGCGCCACGCCCGTCTTCGACACGACGAGCGCGACCGCGCCGAGCCTCGCAGCCGATGTCTGGCATGGGCTGCTCCTCGCTGGGCTCTCCGAGTCCGCGCGTCAGAT
This sequence comes from Deltaproteobacteria bacterium, assembly GCA_016177705.1. Lineage (GTDB taxonomy): Bacteria > Myxococcota > UBA727 > UBA727 > VGSZ01 > JACOUT01. The sequence goes on along the minus strand of JACOUT010000014.1, from coordinate 75,483 downwards.
CTCGCTCGAGTCGGACATCGACCCCGGCGTCCGCGTCACATCCGCCACGCTCACGAATGAGCTTCTGCGCGATCTCGACGATGGCGCGTGTGTCTTCGACGGCAAGGGCCCCGCCGGAACGGCACTTGCCCAGGCCTCCGTTCCGCTGTCATCGAACACGCTGCGCGGTGCGCCGGAGGGGCTCGCGCTCTCCGTCGAGCGCTTTCTCGTCGGCACGCAGAACAAGACAGGGATCGGCGTGGATGAGGTGAAGGATCTCACGGCGGCGCTCACGAACCACGAAAGCCCGCTCTTCGATGATGACGGCGCAAGCAACGGCGCCGCGCCGTTCATCTCGATCGCCGAGCCGATTGAGGGACCCGTGGCTGGTACGCCCGCTATCCGCGTGCTCGCAGACGACGCCGCCGGCATCGACGAGCTCGCCTTCATCGCACCGCAAGCGCTCGTCGGCGCAGGGACGTCCGCTTGCTCGAGCCCGATTCACTGTGAGCTCACCGGGACGCTGAACACCGCGCTCTTTCCGCCGGGTGATGTCACGATCACCGCGCGCGCAACGAACGTCGACGGCGTATCGAGCGACGCGTCCGTCACAGTCACCATCGACAACGAGCTTCCGCAGATCACCGTGACGTCGCCGAGCGCGGGCACCCTGAGCGGTACCGTCAGCATCGCCGCGCGCGCCGAGTCCGCTGTCGGCATCGACCGTTTCACGGTCTCGGCGCCCGGCGCGGTGTTCCTTCCCGCGTGCGCGCCGCCGGCCACGACCACCAACTGCGATCGAGAGCCGGACCCGACGTTGATCGACATCCTCTGGGACACCACTGCCGCGGGCGAGGGAGCCCTGACGCTCACCTTCGAAGCAACCGACGTCACCAACAAGACCGCGTTCAGCCCGATCGAGGTTCTCCTCGACAATGTTCCCACTGGAACCGTTGCGGGCGTCGTCGAGCTCGGCCTTCCCGTGACGGGCGCCGAGGTCACGGTCTTCGAGCTGATCGACGGCGCCCGCGGCGCGGTCATCGGCACCGCGACAAGCAACGACGTCGGCGAGTACATCATCGACAACGCGTCGTTCGTCGGTGCGATCGATATCGTTGCGACCGGCGGCGCCTTCGAGGACTCATCGACCGGCCAACCGCTCACGCTTCGCGCCGGACAGGAGCTGGCCGCTGCGATCAACGTCACCGTTCTCGGAGAAGACGTCATCGCGAACGTGAATGCATGGACGACGCTCGCTCGCAAGCGCGCCGTCGTCACGCAAGCCGACTCGCCGTCGTTCGCCGCCGCCGTCACGTTCAACTCGAACCTTGTTGCAGGGCACTTCCTCCGGCCCGGCTCGCTCTCACTCACGTCCTCGTCGTCTGCGAACCTGCTCGATGACAACCCGGCAGCGTCGGACTCCGCGGCGATCCTCGCGCTCGCGCATGCGGGCCTGTCTCGCGTCGCCGCGCAGGTGTCGATCGATGCCGGCGGCTCCCCGGGCCAGGTGACGGCGATCGATCTTCTGGACGTCCTGCTCCTCGATCTGAACGACGGCGTGCTCGACGGCACCGACACCGGCTCGCCGCTCTTCCTCGACCAGCAGAGCATCGCAAGCGATCCCGATGTGCTCCGCACTCGCCTCGCAGTCGGCATCGACAACTTCGTGAAGAACGCGCCGTTCCGCGACAACGGCGTCGTCGTTCTCGAAGCCGTTCGCAACAGCTCGTCGATCACGAGCGACGCGCTCGCAGGGCCTGGCCTCCTCTACGACGACATCTCCCTCGATCGCTCCATCCTCTTCCCCGCTGACGCGCCCGTGAACCCGTTCGACCAGACGCCGCCGACCATCGAGCTCGCGTTCGCCGCCCCGAATGACGCGACGACGTTCGGCAGCGCGCTCGACGGCGTGGTCGCGATCATCGGCACGGTCTCAGACCTGAGCGGGATCTCTTCGTTCGACGTGCTCGCGCCCGACGTCGTCGACCTGTTCTCGCCAGTCGCCGACGTCCGGGTAGAGATCGACGGCTCCCACGCGCCGAACCACGACGACGTGCTCGCGCGTTGCGGCATCGAGATCGGTGATCCACCGTTCAGCGTCGCGGACCCGACCCGCGAGGTGTGCCTCTGCGTCGAGTCGACCGACGCGCTCGCAAACATCGCGCACGGCGTCCACTGCTTCACCCGACCGCGACCGATCGTCACCACGGACGCATCGTTGTTTGTCGGTCCCGCGCGTGGCGGCGTCACCTTCAATGCGGCGGGGTCGTTCGACCTCGAATCCTGCGCTGGCGTCGTGAGCCAAGGCGGCAACTCACTCGGCAACGCTGAAGCCGTCGCAGCAGGCAGCACCTGCAACGCGTTCGTGCCGTTCACGGTCCCGCTCGCGGCGGGTACCGCTGCGCTGGACGTCGATGTCGTCGAGATCGGCGGCACCGTCTCCCGCTCGACGTTCACGTATACGGTCGACCTCGAACCGCCCTCCGTCGTGATCAACGCTCCAACAGCCGGCTCGTTCCGTGCGCTTCCACCGGCCATTGTCGCAACCGCGATCGATGAGAACCTCGTTTCTGTGACCGCCGACGTCACGAGCAACGCGATCCCGGTGGTGCTCGGACTCGTTGGCACGATCGGCGCGAACAACGCCGTCACATTCCCAGCGTTCACGGACACTCAGCCGGACGGCCTCCGCACCATTGTCGTCACGGCCGTCGACGCGGCGGGCAACTCGACGAGCGCGCAGCAGAGCTACACCAAAGACACGGCGGCGCCCGCGCTCGCAAACCTCGCGGCCGCCGACGGCAATCCGCTCCGTCACTTTCAGCTCACGGCAACGACGGCGTTCGCGACCTCGCCCGAATGCTCCGTCTTCCCGTTCACCGGCTGCATCTTCAACATCAACGGAAACACGACAACGAAGGACGTCGTCTTCCGCCCGACGGCGAACAGCGTTGACACGTATCGCCGCTGGCAGCACCTCGCTGGCCAGCTCACGAACCCGTCGACGCTCGCCACGCCGCCCGTCGAGAACCGCGCGCCGACGTTGCGCCTGAAGACCGAGCCCGCTGTCGCTGTCGAGGCGCGCATCGACGCATCGTGCACGACCGACAACGCGGCGTTCGAGAACCGCAGTCGCGGCACCTTCGTCGCCAACGCCGTCGGGCTCGTCGACGTCCCGATCGCCGACGTGCAGAACCTCACCTTCAGCCCGACGCTCCTCCGCGAGCAAACCGGCGCTGCCACGTTGTGCTTGAGCATGCGGCCCAGCGACCAAGCCGGGAACAAGGGCGCCATCACGACGCACTTCTTCAAGTACGAGGCGACGCCCGCGCCGCTCTTCATGCTCTGGAACGCAGGCGGCTATGCGCCGGGCGCCTTCCAAGAGGACGTGGAAGCGTTCGACGACGGCGACGACGACGAGGTCCTCGGCGGAAGCGGCCAAGGCTCCGCTGGCCGCGTGTTCGCGCACGCCTATCTCGTGTCGCCGTCGACGATCACGAACTACAGCTACGTCTACGAGCTCGACGATGGCACCGCCCCAACGATCGCCGTCCGACACCGCGAGACGCTGCACATCTCGCGGCAGCGCGCGTTCAACTGGTGCTACTCGCTCGACGGCAACGACCAAGACACTTCGGTCGACGACGAGGACGACGACCTCGTCAACCCGGACTGCATCGTCGCGAACGAAGCGAACTCGCCGCCGAACAACCCGACCTGGAACGGCGCGACTGTCGACCAGTGCTCGACCGACGCCTCGTGGGCGCTCTACGCACCGACGGGAAACACCCTGCTCTCCGCAAGCGTGCAGATGGAGCACCAGGAGAACATCGACGGCGAGAACGACACCACGTTCTCCCACAGCCCCGCCGACTCGTACCCGACGAACGCAGACACGATCGAGCTCGGGCAGACGTTCAACTTCAACATCCCCCTCCCGGACGTGTCGCTCGAGGTCTGGAGCTACAACACCGTCACGGGTCTGCCGGGAACGCTCATCGACTCCGGCGAGAGCGTCTCGTTCATCGCGGGCGGCAGCTCGCCAGGCTCGCGCCACCGACTCCTGCTCCTGCGGGCGCCGGTTCCGCAGAACGCGCTCACGCTCAAGACAGCGACCGTGCTCGGCGGTCAGCTCGGGACGCTCGGGTTCAACGACACGTGCACTGTGCGCAACTCGGCCGGGACGTTCGTCGCGCAGATGTTCGCTCTCCCGAGCGACCACTGGGTGATCGCCGACGCGTCGCTGCCGTCCGCCGCGGAGCCCGCGCCGCCGCGACGGTTGCTCTGGGTGAAGTCAGGTTCGTTCACCGAGTGCAAGGGCACGTCGACGAACGAGTGCCGCTACGGCCGCTACTTTGACGACTACCTCGACGCCACGTGGACTTGGCCGTCGGGCCGCACGATCGACGCGCAAGGAAAGATCGGCGGCACGATCGCGAGTGCGTCGTTCTTGACGCAGACCACGCAGGCGATCCCTTCCGGCCAGACACGCGAGCTTGAGCAGGAGCAGTGATGCGCGCGCTCGTCGTGCTCGCGGTGCTCGCTGCTGCGCCAGCTGCTGCAGACGAGGGCGAGCTCCACATCGGCGGTGCTGCGGAGATCGGCGGCGCGTGGCTCCGTCACCCGCTGGCGCCGCCGTCTCTCCTTCCCGACGCCAGCACCGCGTTCGCGTTCCTCCCGCGCATTGCGTTGACCGCTGACGTCGGCATCACGAACGATCTGCACGCGGGCGTCGTGTTTGCGGTCGCGGCCACACCAAACGTCGTGACAAACGCCGTCACGATCGGCGGCGTCGCAGGGAACGTCGTCACGGGCGCCTACGGCGAAGGCTTCGCGGGGCTGAATGCGTCATGGCGCATCGACTCCGGCTACGACCTCTGCGCGATCTTGGCTGCGGACATCGGTCCCGTCGTCACCTTCTGGTCTGGCAGCGCGTTCGCCGATCCCACGAAGCTCGACGCGAGCGGAAAACCGGCGCGCTTGCCGTTCGACGTCACAGACGAACTGCAGGTTGGACCCGCGCTGCGACTCACGGCCCTGTTCGACTGGCGCATTGTCGAGAGCTTCGCGCTGCGCGCCGGTCCAACCCTCCTCGCTGCGTGGACAGCATCGCCAACCGTGCGAGTAGGCATCGTCGTCGAGGCCGGGTGGCTGACGCCGGTCGGCCCGCGCTAAGCGGCGCCGCTGGAACCCGCCGAAATCTCACGGGTTTTGCTCGCCTCCCGTCTCCCGTCACGTCGAGAAACGTGGTAGCTCGTCGACGGCATCGGGGAGAGCACGTTGGCGACGACTATCGTGAACGGAACGGCCGCCGTCACCACGGCGAAGCCGAAGGTGGTGTTGGACGCGATCCTAACCGCGCAGCTGATCGTCGCGTGGGCAGGCGAAGCGGGCGATGCCCCCCGGCTCAAGTGGTGGCGCACCGATCTCGCGAGCGAGTTCGGCGGCAAGGACCTGTTCAAGCGGCTCCTCCCGCATACCTGGCAGTGGGCGGTTCTCGAAGGCGCGCGCGAAGCCGCGCGCCGACGCGACGCCGAGCTTCGAGCCCAAGACGCGGACCCCGACCGCCTCATCACGCTCTTTCGGCTGGGCTTCGAGATCGACGAGCACGTCGACGAGCACCTCGCGGACCTCAAGCGCTCGGGGCAGCCGCCCGCCGATGCGCTTGCGGGTCTGCGCGACGTCATCGTCGAAAAGTGGTCGAAGCCGGCCTTCACCGACTGGATCAGTGGGCACGGCGAGACCGCCGTTGTCTCCGCTCCCGTCGGTCGGCGCTTGAAGGGCGAAGAGCCGCAGTCGGCGGAACTCCTGGTGAAGAAGCTCGTCGCCGCTCTCCACCCACTCGCCGACGCGTACCCCATGCCCCACTACCGGCGGGCCACAGGATGACCGCGACCACGACGACAGCGGCGCCGGCCAAGCCGGCGGAAGTTCGCGAGATACACACGAACCTCCTCAAGTGCACGCTCGAGATCGAGAGCTCGCGTGCATGGTGGGGCCAGCCGAGCGACACAGCTGACCGCACGGTGGCGGACCGCGCATTCGCGGAGTCCTGGTTCGGCGCGCGGTCCTTGCCCCGCGTGAAGGTTCTAGTCTCGAACATGCGCTCGCGATTCGATGCATATCCGCACGCGCTGCGCGTCCTGCGCGAGTGGCAGCACATGCAGCCGGGCACGCGCGCGCTCATCTGTCACTGGCACCTGCAACTAACCGATCCGCTCTATCGCGCGTTCACCGGTGACTTCCTCGTCGGCAGACACGACGCGGTGCGCGCCGAAGCGACGCGCGACATGGTGACCCGCTGGGTCGGCGATCAAGGCCCCGGCAGATGGACGATGAAGACGCGAGTGCAGTTCGCCAGCCAACTCCTCGTCAGCGCGAAAGCGGCGGGCCTCATCGAGAATCTTCGCGGGCCGCGTCGTCTCTTGTTCCCGCGCGTCGGCGACGACGCACTGACCTACCTTCTCTATCTTCTCCGCGGAGTCGAGCTCGAGGGCACGCTGCTCGACAACCCTTACCTCGCATCAGTCGGCCTCACGTCGCGGCTCGCCGAGGACCGTTTTCGAGCGCTCGAAGCGCTGCATTTCCGCCGCCAAGGAGACCTTGTCGACTTCGGCTGGGTCTACCGCGACCTCGAAGGGTGGGCCCACGCGACGGTTGCCGCTCGTGACGAACGCAGGGACATCACATGACGATGCCGCTGTTCGGCACGAAGTCGCAGTTGCAGGAGGCGTTCGCCGCGCTCCGCAACGACCTCGTGCACGAAGATGGACCGCGCATCAGCACGATGCGCAACTACCGCTTCGCCATCGTGCCCTATGCGCCGACGGACGAATTTCGTCTGCGCGCCGAAGTGCAGAAGCTGACCAACGATCTCGTTGCCCATGGTTGGGTCGTCCTTTCGATCTCCCTACAAAAGCTCGTGCTCGACCAAGTGCGGGCGAAGGGACCGGAGTGGCTCGAGCGCGTGATCTCGATGGAGAAACGCGTCGGCGACCGCGAGCGGGCTCTTCAATACCTGCGCGACAAGCTCACCCCCCTCGTCGAAGGCGACGACGCCGTCGGCGGCATCGCGCACGATTGCGCCAAGCTGATTCGCGAGTTCTCTGAAAAGCACCCGGACAAGAGCGAGCGAACGCTCGCTCTCATCGGTCGTGGCGGCTCCCTCTACCCCTTCTTCCGCTCGTCAGCGCTGCTGAAACACCTCGACGGCAAGACCAACCAAGTGCCCGTCGTCCTCCTCTATCCCGGTGAGCGCCGCGCCAGTTCCGGGCTGTCGTTCATGGGCATGCTCGACCCTGACTCCGACTACCGCCCTCGCATCTATCCGTGAGGGCCGTGAGCTCCTCGAGAAATCCTCTATGAAGATCAAAGACCTCTTCGAATCTGACGTCACGCGGGACATCCCGCCTGTCGTCTACTTCCACGAGCAGAGCCCAGAGAAGCTCGCCGACGAGGTGAAGGAATACATCGTCACCGGCGGTTGGCCGGAAGAGCACCCGAATCACCGCCGCGTGCCGAAGGGCATTCACGAGGAGTACGTCGATCTACTGAAGGCGATCACCGTAGAGCTCGACAAGAAGGGCGGCACCGATCTGCCGAACGCGTGGATCTCCGGGTTCTACGGCTCCGGCAAGTCGAGCTTCGCGAAACTTCTCGGCCTCGCCCTCGACGGGAAGCCGCTCCCTGGAGGGAAATCGCTCGCTGACGCGTGGCTCAAGCGCGACACCTCGCCGCGCGCGAAGGAGCTTCACGATGCGTGGGCGAAGCTGCGCCAGAAGGTCGATCCGATTGCTGTCGTCTTCGACGTTGGCGCGCGCGCGCGCGACAACGAGCAAATTCATTCCGTGATCGTCCGCGAGGTGCAGAAGCGGCTTGGCTACTGCAGCACGGACCCGATCGTCGCCAAGTTCGAACTCGACATGGAGCGCGACGGGGAGTGGAAGCGCTTCGAGGCCACGGCAGAGAAAGTGCTGAAGAAGCCCTGGGCCTCCGTCAAAGACCGCGCACTCGCGGAGGAAGACTTCTCAGCGGTCATGCACGCGTTGCAGCCCGAGCGGTACTCCGACGCGATGGCCTGGTACACGAGCCGCGCTGGCATGCACGGCGGCGTCGGCTCACCCGAAGACGCTGTCGCAGCCATTCGCGACATGCTCAAGTTCCGAAAGCCTGACGCGACACTCTTCCTCGTCGTCGACGAAGTCTCCCAATACGTCCTCGGCAACAAAGACCGCGTTGATCGCCTGCGCGCGTTCGCGACTGCGCTCGGGGCAACGTTGAAGGGCAAAGTGTGGCTGCTCGCGCTTGGCCAGCAAAAGCTCGACGAAGACGCCGACGACTCGTTCCTACTCTGGGCGAAGGACCGTTTCCCTCAGAAGCTGCGCGTCCACCTCGCGCCGACCAACATCCGTGACGTCGTCCACAAGCGACTGCTCTCGAAGAAGGACGACCGAGGCGCCGAGCTCCGCGCGCTCTTCGAAAAGTCGCGCACCGACCTCAAGCTCTTCGCGTACGGCTGCGACTCGATCACCGCCGAAGACTTCGTCGAGGTGTACCCGCTGCTGCCGGGGCACATCGATCTGCTGCTCCAAATCACGACGGCGCTTCGCACGCGATCCACGCGCGCCCAGGGGGATGACCAAGCCATCCGCGGTTTGCTCCAGCTCCTCGGCGAGCTCTTCCGTGACCAGAAGCTCGCGGAGGCCGATGTCGGCGCGCTCATCACGTTCGACAAGATCTACGAGGTCCAGCACACGGCGCTCGACTCCGACGCGCAGGCGAGCATGGCCCGCATCCTCGATCAGTGCTCGAGCGATGCGAGCGGATTGTTGGTCAGCGTCGCGAAGGCCGTCGCCCTTCTTGAGCTCATTCAGGAGCACACGCCGACGGACGCGCGCTTCGTCGCGCAGGTGCTCTACGATCGCCTTGACCGCGGCAGCAACGTGCAGCAGGTGCAGGACGCTCTCGAGGATCTCCGTCGGCGCAACCTCCTCGGCTACTCCGAGAAGCATGGCTACAAACTGCAGTCGTCCGCAGGCGAGGAGTGGGAAGGCGAGCGCCGCGACATGGGCGCGCCGCGCGAGGCGATCGGCGAAGTCGTTCAGGAAGCGCTCAAGCTCCTGCTCGCCGCGCCAGAGAAGCCGAAGCTCGACGGCCGCCCGTTCTCCTGGGAGGGGGTCTTTTCGGATGGCCGAAAGGCCGACAACGCCGTCCTCACGGAGTCGCGCGACGACGCCACCGTGAAGGTCGACTTCCGCTTGCTCACGCTCGCCGAACGCGGCGACAACATTTGGGTGAAGCGCAGCGCGGAGACCGCGTTCGAGAGCATTCTCCTGTGGATCGCCGGCGACAATCAGGACCTCGACGAGCGCGCGAAGGAGCTCGTGAAGTCACGCGCGATGGTGAAGAAGTACAAGCCACGCCGCGAGTCGATGAACGCAGCGCGGAAGATGCTCCTCCAGCAGGAAGAGAACCGCGCCGAGGAGCTGGAGAACACGATCAAGGCCGCGGTCGGCGCGGCTTGGCTTGCCGGAAAGGTGTACTTCCGCGGCGAGGCCCTAGATCCCAAGAGCTTCGGCAGCAGCTTCGTGACAGCGCTCCACGCCGTCGCGACGAAGAAGCTGCCCGACATTTACAACCGTTTCATTGCCTCCACGGTCGCCCCCTCCGAGTTGATGCAGCTCCTCGAGCCGGAGCTCTCTGGGCCATCGCCGAAATTTCTAAACACCGAGCTCGGTCTTCTCGAAATGGATGCCGGCCGCTATGTGCCCACCTGCGCCGGGGTCGTTCCGCAGCGCATCCTCGAGTTCATCACCGATGAAGACGGCGTCGGTGGCACGACGCTGCTCGCTAAGTTCGGCGGACCTCCGTACGGCTATCCGCCGAACGTGGTGAAGGCGTGCGTGGCGGGACTTCTCCGTGCAGGAAAGCTCCGCATCTCTCCGGAGTCGGGTGACGACATCGCGCGTGTGCGCGACGCGGGAGCAAGAGACCTCTTCGACAAAGACCGAGGCTTCAAACGCGCGAACTTCTATCCCGCCGGCGACGACAGCATCGGCTATCCGACGCGCGCCAAGATCTGCAAGTTCTTCGAAGACCAGCTCAAGCACAAGATGGATCGCGAAGACGATCACATCGCTGAAGCAGTGCAGCATCATTTCCCGCTACTCGCGGGCCGCACGCGCGACGTGCTTGACCGGCACTCGCGCATGCCGGGCCGACCGAAGCCGCCTGACGTGTTGGTGAAGCTGCAAACGGCGATCGAAGCGTGTTTGCGTAACGTCCGGAGCACGCTGCCGACGGTGAAGGCGGTCAAGAGCCACCTCGACGCACTCGGCGACGGCGTCCAGCTCCTCAACATGTACGACGCCGAGCTCACGAGCGATGTCGTCCAGCGCATGAGCGCGCTCGCAGACGTGCGCGATCATCAGGCGGCGCAACTCTTCGACATCGGCGGCGTTGACGACAGCGTCGCTAGCGCAATCACTGCGCTTCGCGACCACCTCTCACGCGAGCGCCCGTGGCGCACGGTCGCCGAGTCGGAGGCCTCCGCGGCGATCGTCAGCGCCGCCTACGCCAAGGAACGCACGCACCTCCTCGAACGACAAGAGGAGCTCGCGAACAAGGCACGCAGCCGTGTGAAGACGCGCGACGGCTTCAGCACGCTCACGGCCGATCAGTCGAACCACGTCCTACGTCCGATTTCCGAGGCCCAGACCGACACGACCGCCGAGGCCATCGCTCCGCCGCTGAGCAAGCTCAAGGATGGCTTCGACGTGCGCCTCCAAAAGGCGGAGGACGATGCGATCGAGCGGCTCGACGAGCTCCGTGCGCAGAAGGTGTCAGGCGCGACGCTCGTCGTGAAGGTCGACCTCGGCCTCAAGAACCGTGAGCTCGCGTCGATCGCCGATATCGACGCGTTGCTCGCGGAGATCCGCGAGCGCCTCCTCAAGCAGCTCGACGAAACCGCGCAGTCCAAGGGCACGCGCGTCAGAATTCTCTGAGGTCAACCGCGATGACGATGACTCCGGAAGCAAAGGGCGCACTGTCGACCACGATCCGTGGTCTTCGCGTGTTCTTGCTCGAGAAACTGCACGACGCCGTCGAAGGCGCCTACCGGATGAGTGTTCGCGAGCGCGAGTCGGGGCTGACCGAGGTTCCGCGTAGGAAGAGGCGCCGCCTCGAGGAGTGGATCGACGAGCAGGTCCGCATCGAAGTAAACGCCGCACGCAAGAAGGGCGACGCCGATGAGGCTGCGCTGCGAGCACGCTTCCGCAGTGATGCGGAGAAACAGGCGGCATACACGCTTCTGAATCGCGTCGTCATTTTGCGGCTAATGGAGGCTAGCAAGCTGCGCGAACCTGAAGTCATCACGAACGGTTGGGAAAGCGCAGGCTACAAGGCGTTTCGGCAGCTCGCGCAGGCGCTCCGCGACGATGACACCGAGGGTTACGGGTTCCTAGTCAGACTCATCTTCGACGATCTAGCCGTGGAGCTTCCTGGTCTGTTCGGGCCAGCTGGAATCGCCGATTTGATCCCGATACCGGCGGCAACACTTAAGTATCTCGTCGAGGCGCTGAACGATGGTGCGCTGGAGACCTGCTGGGGCGACGACATGACCCTCGGTTGGGTCTACCAATACTGGAACGACCCCGAGCGCGAGATGATCGACGCGAAGATCAACGAGGGCGGCAAAGTCGATCCACACGAGATTGCGTCGAAGACGCAAATGTTCACCGAGCGCTACATGGTCGACTGGTTGTTGCAGAACAGTCTCGGACCGACGTGGCTGGCGATCTGCAAGAAGAATGGCTGGGTTCCAGACGTCGAAAGCGAAGGCGTGATCGATGCCTTAGAGGCTCGCCGCCAGGAGTGGCGCAGCCGTCGCATCGCTGGGCAGGTCCCCGTCACCGAACTGATGCCGCTCCATTCGGACGTGGAGCGGCACTGGGCGTACTACCTCCAGCAACCGGTTACCGCAGACGCCGTTGCCAGCGCGCCGCAGACGGTGCGCCAGCTCAAGCTCCTCGACCCCGCCGTTGGCTCGGGGCACTTCCTTGTTGTCGCTTTCGATCTGCTGCTGGCCTTCTACTGCGAGGAAGCCCGCCATCGTGGACTTCAAGACACGGCCGAGTGGCAGCCCCGAGCGATCGTCGAGAGCATTCTTGAGAACAATCTCTACGGCATCGACCTTGATCCTCGGGCCGTCCAGATTGCCGCCGCCGCCATCTGGATGAAAGCGCGGAAGATCGACGCCGGGGCCAACGCGGCCCACATGAATCTCGTCGCATCCGCGCTCCGAGTTGGAAAGCTGACCAATGATGACCCGTCCCTAGTCGACCTTGGCCGACAGCTCCAAGAGGATGCGGGCATCCCGACGGCCCTGACCAACACGATTGTTCAGGCACTCCGCGACGCTGATCATCTGGGCACCCTCCTGAAGTTCGATCGCGCGGTCGATGACGCGATCGTGAAGCACGAGCATGATGTAGGGGGCGACACACCGACACAGCCAACTCTCTTCGCCGAAAATCCCGCCCGCTCGTCACAGACCCGCGCGAGTGTTGTCGACGCCCTCGAACGATTTCTTGCGCGACACACCAGGAATGACGAACTCGGGCTACGGATGCGAGGTGAGCAGCTTGCAAGCGGTGTTCGTTTCGTCCGGTTCCTCAAGGAGGGTACATTCCATCTCGTTGTCGGCAATCCACCCTATCTTGCGACGGCGAGAATGCGCGACAATGCTATCTATAAAAAGCTCTACGGCGTCGCAGGTGCCGACTACTTTGCTGGATTTTTTCTGCGCGGGTTAGAGCTCGTGGCACCAGGAGGAATTTGCGGGTTCGTGACCCTCTCGAATTGGATGTTCCTAAAGTCGTTTTCGTCTTTTCGCGAACACGTTCTTAAGACGCGACTCGTGGCATTGGCGGATTTCGGCAAGGCCGCCTTCTCGACCGGCGGTACCCTTATCTCGACCAGTACTGCGATTTTCAGGCGGAGCACGCCGGGCGGCGCGTCACCCGCCCTCCGAACCTATGCTGACTACGAACTCAAGAGAGACGACCTTCAGCCTCGTCGAACCGAAGCGTCGCTGCGTTGCCACGTCGGGCGTCACGACTTCGACCCAAATGAACTTCGTGTCGTTCCCGAATGGCCCCTTGTGTATTGGTGGAGCGCCAGTCTTCTGAATGACTTCCGTACCCTCCCGCTTCTTGGCGCTGTCGCCACCACCGCCACGGCGCAGTCGACCGGTGACAACGCGCGGTACCGGCGGCACGTGTGGGAAGTGGCACCAAGCAAAAACACGGATGGACGGCAGCGATGGTTCGCCTACGTCGGCGGCGCCGATGGCGCAGAGTGGTTTGAACCCCAGCGAACGCTACTGAATTGGGCGGATTCAGGAATCCAGATAAAGCTTGATAAGTCGGTTCAGCAACGGCGAGAGGCATTCACGCTCGCAAGCGAAGATCAATTCGGTCGCATCGGACTGACCTTCCCCAAGATCGGCTACCATTTCAGCGCGCGAATGTTTCGCGTGCCGAGCATTTTTGGTGACGCAGCGCCCGCCGTATTTCCGCCAGACCCTGCTCGTGCGCTCGCGCTTCTCAATAGCCGCTATGCCAAGAGCATTCTCGCGGACCTGAACCCAACCATCAACTTCGGTCTGGAAGACGCGGAAAGGCTCCCTTTGCGCGTACTTGACGGGAGCGACGAGATCTTTCGTCTCCTTGAGGAAGCGTTCGGGCGCCACGAGTCGCACCGCGAGCCATCACCTGAGTTTCGCCAGCCCGGACCGAGCCCTTGGCGAGCTGCGCAACGTTGGGCGCAGGATGCGGTGGATCGACCTGCTGGAGCGCCTCTTGAGCCTTTCATCGAGGAGGTCGACGCTGAGCCGGATACCGATCATCTCAGCTACGCGCTCGGCGTCGCTGTCGGACGCTTTGGCGACAAAGACGAGGGCATTGTTGACGCTGCCGGCGCGGACCTTCACCGCTCGCTGACTGCTGGCGTCTGCTATCTTGATGGCACTCTAGATGCGGACGATTTCCGCGACAGCCTAGGGCACACCGCGTGCGCGCGTCTCAAGCAGGCGTGGCTACGGCGCGCGTCAACGTCTGAAGAAAATGTCGACTTGCGGACGTGGCTACGGACGAAGTTTTTCTCCGACGTACACAAAGACATGTACGACAATCGTCCCATCCATTGGGCCCTTTCGTCGAGGCAGAAGACGTTCGTTGCCTTGGTGAATATTCATCGCCTAGATGAACTCACTTTGCGCGTCTTGCTCGCAGACCATCTGGAGCCGACCCGCAAGCGGATCGAAGGCGAAATGGCAGATTTGCGCGCCGTTCGAGACGGGCCGGACAAGCCGGCGGCCAAAGTCGCGGAGAAGCGACTAGCAAGCGTGCAGAAAGCGCATGGTGAACTTGAGCTTTTTCTTCGAGACGTCGAAGCATGTGCTGAACGTGGCGCGGGACCAGTCGACGCAAGTTGTCGGCCGCGCGAACGAGACAAGCGTTTCGCGCCCGATCTCGACGACGGTGTGATGATCAATAGCGCGGCGTTGTGGCCGCTCCTCGATCCGCAGTGGAAAGACCCGAAAAAGTGGTGGAAGGAAATCAGCAACGCCAGCGGGAAGAAGGACTACGACTGGTCGCGGCTAGCAATGCTCTACTGGCCGAAGCGCGTTGATGAGAAGTGCCAGCAGGATCCTTCTGTCGCCGTCGCGCACGGATGTTTCTGGCGATACCATCCAGCGCGGGCCTGGGCATGGGAGCTCTGGCTCCAAGGCGAAATCGGGCCCGCGTTCAAGATCGAAGAGAAGGCTTACGACCCGTTCGGTAGAGGCAAGCTCTGCAACGACACCGGCGATGCAGAGCATCGCACACGCTACTTGAAGGACCAGCCAAGCCAAGCCCTTGAAACCGTCGAGAGAGAAGTGCTCCGCCGGGTCCGAAAGCACAAGAAGCCGCAGTCCGGGATGAAGCTTCTCGAACCGGGCCTTTGGTCCTCATTGCCACACGAGTGCTGGGCGCTCGAGCTGCGCATTTCGGAAAAGCAGGGCGCCGAATTCCTTCTCCTTGCGCCCGATGAAGCCGAAGCGCGCCAGCAGTACATCAAAGAGAATGCGGCCGAAGTCGAGAAACGCGAGCAGATGCTCGCGAAGCTTGAGCCAATGTCACTTCTCGCGGACGCGGACGCCGATGATGACGATGCTGATGACGACGAAGAGGCCGCGCAATGAAGAGCGAAGCCGCTTCCATGGGGCCGGTCTCCGCCAAACTCGAAGCGGAGCTGCGCGAGGAAGTGCGCCGCAACGGCATCGTTTTCTTCCTCGACAAAGAGGGCGCGTACACGGGCTTAATCGACAGGATCGCCGCAACAAGCGAGGCTGTGCCGTATCCCGTATGCACGTTCCGCGGGAGCTTCCTTGAGCTGATGCTCGCGCTTGAGCACCACGCGGCAGGTGTCGACGCAACACCGCTGCTTGTCCATCTGCCTGGCTTCACCGAAGAGACGGTCAAGACCTCGCCGCTCTATGAGTTACGCGCTGCCGGCGTCTCATTCAAGCGCTCCCTCGACACGCTCATCACCACAGCGGCCGCTGGACGTGTCCGTCCAGAGCAGATCGAGTCGTTCCGTACGCAGGGAAGTCTCACGCTCGATGGTGCGGACGCTTGGCTGAGCGCGCTGGTCGCTGACGCCGGCGAAGGGCTCACGGCGCAGCTCAGGAACATGTCGCTTGCCGCGATCGTCGACGATTTGTTGAGCGCCGGGTTCATCGCGGGTCGCATCCAAACGACCGACGACGCCGAAGCCACGTGGCAACACTTTGCACGCACGACGGGCCTGCCCGATGAGTGGCGCGACGAATACGAAGGGCGCAAGGTGCCGCGTGCGCGCGACGTTGCCTTTACGGTCGCGAGCTGGGCTCTCGTCGTTGAATACACGATGGACCTCTTCAACCGCGGACCGGCGGACCCGCGGTTGGCGCGGATTCCACAGTTACCGAAGTCTGTCATCGAAGCCTGCCGCGCACTCGCAGACCACCTCCGCACCCGTCATCCGGCGTTCTACGAGAACACCGCGAACGAGACCGAGACATGGCTGCCCGACGA
Organism: Deltaproteobacteria bacterium; assembly: GCA_016177705.1. Classification (GTDB taxonomy): domain Bacteria; phylum Myxococcota; class UBA727; order UBA727; family VGSZ01; genus JACOUT01. The sequence goes on along the minus strand of JACOUT010000014.1, from coordinate 59,386 downwards.
GACCTCCATCGTGCGCGCTGAAGACCTCGGGAAGATCGACACGTTCCTCTTCGAGGAGAGCGCGATCTTGAAGGCCGCGCTCGACGCACTCAACGCCAGCAACTTTGACCCCGTGCTCGCGTGGGCGTTGCCTCGCGCCGCAGCCAAGTCGTTCTGGACGCAGCAAGCTCCACTTCGCCAGAACGCATGGCAGCTCATCCTCGACGCTGCGCGTCTCGGCAAAGCGATCGTCGACGCGGGCAGCAGCCTCGGACCGGTGCGATCCGTTGACGGCGCCATGGACCGGTACGTGTCGAAGGGTGCCTCAGTCGATCGCGCCCATCGCCTTCTGGAACAGCGCCGCCTCGCGGTCCTCTACCCGCAGGTGCCGCACTTCGAAGTCTTGCGCGCACGACTCGACGAGATGCGCGGCCGCTGGCGCGCGTGGGCAGACGCGTGGGCGCAGCAATGGAACGACATCTGCCGCACTCACGGCTTTCTCCCTTCGCCCGATCTGCAGCAGCGAACGCTCTTCGATCAGGTGGTGAAGAACCTCGCCGTCGACAGCGCGACGCCGAACGACATCACGGCGTACTTCATGGTCGATGCGCTCCGTTTCGAGATGGCGCAAGAGCTCTTTGACGCGCTCGGGGACATTCCCGCCACCCAGAAGCAGTTGAAGGCGCGCCTGGCCGAACTGCCGACCGTCACCGAAGTCGGCATGAACGTTCTCGCGCCCGTCGTCGAGAACGGTCGCCTCAAGCCCGCTCTCCAAGTGGACGCGGTCAAGGGCTTCGCCACCGGCGAATACCGCGTCTTCAATCCGGAGACACGCAAGCGCGCGATGTTCGAGCGCATCGGCGGCAAGACGTGCCCATGGCTCACCCTCGAGGACGTGCTCACGCGCGAAGCGACGAGTCTCAAGAAGGCCATCGAGCAAGCTCGGCTCGTCGTCGTGCACAGCCAGGAGATCGACAATGCTGGCGAAAAGGGCGTCGGCGCGTCCGTCTTCGACAAGGTGCTCCAGGATCTGCGTGCTGCGTGGCGGCTGTTGCGCGAAGCTGGCGTGCGCCGCTTCGTCATCACCGCCGATCACGGATTTCTCCTCCTCGATGACCGGCTCGGCGAGGCCAAAGCCCACGGCAGAAAGATCGATCCGAAGCGCCGGCACATCTTCTCGCCCGTCCCGGCGGATCACACGGGCGAGATCCGCGTAGCGCTCAAGGACCTCGGCTACGACGGCGTCGACGGCCACGTGATGTTCCCAGAGACCGTGACCGTTTTCGATACCGGCACGCGCTCACAGAACTTCGTTCACGGCGGCAACAGCCCACAAGAGCGCGTCATCCCCGTGCTCACGCTCATCCACAAGCAGCCCGCAGGCAGCGACTCGCACACGTACGTTGTGAGCGCGCAAGCGGCCGATGGCGTCGCAGGCATGCATTGTCTCCAAGGGCGTGTCGAAGTCGCCGTCGATTCGTTGTTCGGCGGCAAGAAGAGCATCGAGCTCGGTCTCCGTGCCCTCGACGCGCCTGACGGCGTCATCGTTGAGATCGGTCAAACCCGAGGCGGCGCGCGCGTCGGCGGCAGCGTGATTCACGCGGATGTTGGCGGCTCATTCGAGGTCTTCTTCCGTCTCCTCGGCCCCACCGACGCCCGCCTTCGCGTTGAGCTCTGGCACACAGGCGGTGACGCGACGGTGAGGGGAGCCGTCATCGACAGTCGCTTTGCCGTGACGCCGCAGCCGGTCGCCGCACCCACCGCGACCGTAAAGGCGCCCACCACCGCGACTTCCTCGACGACGTGGGTACAGGAGCTGCCGACGAGCGGCGTTCGCCAGGTGTTCGAGCACCTCGCCGCGCATGGCGCCATCACAGAGACCGAAGCGGCGGGCATGCTTGGGAGTCAGCGCGAGCTGCGGAAGTTTGCTCGCGAGTTCGAAGCGCACGCGGCGCGCGCGCCGTTCCGCGTGCGCATCGACATCGTCGGTGGCATCAAGCGGTACGTTCGAGAAGGAGGTGAAGGATGAGCGAGCTCACGTCGCGCGACATCGCCCATATCTTCGAGGCCCTCCGTAAGGGCCTCGTCCCCGAGCGCGGCATCGACGCGTTCGCCGTCGGCATCGAAGCGCGACGCGCTGAGGTTCACCGCCAGCTCGACCTCGCGAAGGACGGCGAAGGGACGATCAAGTTCCTCCGCGGCGGCTACGGCTGCGGCAAGACGTTCACGGCACGGCTCGCCATTCTCGACGCGCAACAGAAGAACTTCGTTACAAGCTTCGTCGTCGTCTCGGACAACGACCTTCACTTCCATCGATTCGACGACGTCTACCGCAAAGTGATGAACGAGCTCGGGACGAGCTCGTGCCCGCGAGGCGCACTCAGCGACATCCTCGATCGCTGGATCGGCAACGTTGAGGACGCACTCATCGACGGAGGCGAAGATGCCGACGCTGATGATTTCGACAGCAAGGTGCGCCAACGCATCCAAGCGGACCTCGACTCCGCTACGCGCGGGGCTGTCCCCCACGACTTTGTCCGCGTCGTGCAGACGATCTTCGACTTGAAACAGAAGGGCGAGGCGGCAGAAGCGGGTGCGCTCATCTCGTGGCTCTGCGGTAGTACGAACGTCGCTGCCTCAGCGAAGAAGCAGGCGGGCATCAAGGGCGAGATCAACAGCACCGACGCGCTCGCGTACCTCCGTGGAGTTCTCGAGATCGTGAAAGCCGCCGGCTACAAGGGGATGCTCATCGTCATTGACGAGGCCGAGACCATCCTGCGGATGCGCAAGGACTCTCGGCACAAGTCGCTCAACGGCATTCGCCAAATCGCCGACGCGGCCGCCGAGTACCACGGTCTCCTCTGGCTCTTCACTGGCACTCCCGACTTCTTCGACACGAGACACGGCGTCGCCGGCCTTGCACCTCTCCACGAGCGCATCGCGTTCAAGTCGGACGGTCGCTTCACGAGCCTTCGCCAAGCACAGCTCGAGCTCCGTCCGTTCGACGCGGAACGGCTGAGAGCCGTTGCCCATCGCCTTCGCGAGCTCTTTCCCGCGAAAGACAGGTCGCGGTTGGAGCGCGCCGTGAGCGATGTGTTCATCGACCGGCTCGTCGCCGAAGTCACTGCGGGCTTCAAGGGTGACGTCGGCGTCGTCCCCCGGCAGTTCTTGCGCGAGCTCGTGCGCCAGCTCGATCTCGTCGAAGAACACGCCGACTACGATCCGAGCGCTGAGTACGGCTTCAAGCTGCCCGAGCCGCCGACCCTGCGAGTGGAAGAACAGCACGCGCTCACGGGCGCCGCTCTCACCGCTCCGGATGCCGAGCCCGACGAGCTCGTGCCCCAGGAAGACGCGTGGTGACGTCGCAATGACCGTCTTCGCGCGCTTCCCCCCGCGGCTCCAGGAGGCGATCGCGTCGCGCCTTGGCTGGTCGAGCTTGCGACCCGTGCAGGAGGAAGCGGGCGCCGCGCTACTCGAAGGGAAAAACGCCGTCGTGCTTGCGCCGACGGCGGGCGGCAAGACCGAAGCATCGATCTTTCCGACCCTGTCGTTGCTCATGGAGAAGCCCTTCGAAGGCATCGGCGCGATCTACATCGCGCCCATCAAGGCGCTCCTCAACAACCAAGCAGAGCGGCTCGGCCTCTACACGGAGATGGTCGGGCTCGAGCGCTTCGTTTGGCACGGCGACACACCCGACAACGAGCGCAAGCAGTTCCTCCGCGAGCCCGCCGACCTCTTGATGACGACGCCCGAGTCGCTCGAGGTCATGCTCGTCTCGCAGCGAATCGACGAGAAGAAGCTCTTCAAGAACGTGCGCATCTTCATCGTCGATGAAGTGCACGCACTCGCCGGGACCGACCGCGGCGCGCACCTCATGAGCGTGATGGAGCGCATCGCCGCGGTTTCGGCCCACGACGTCCAACGCGTAGGCCTCAGCGCAACCGTTGGTAACCCGGCGGCGATCCTTGAGTGGATTCGCGGCACTTCGAAGCGCGATGGCGTCGTCGTCGATCCGCCGAAGGGCAAAGCGCAACGGCAGCTCTTGGTCGTCCACCGGCCGACACTTCCGGCACTCGCACGCGACGCCTCTAAGCTCGCTCTCGGCAAGAAGAGCCTTTTTTTCTGCCAATCGCGCGCCATGACCGAGACCGTCGCCGAGAACATGCGCGGCTCGGGCACCGACGTGTTCGTCCACCACAGCGCGGTGTCGAGGGAAGAGCGCCACCTCGCCGAAGAACGTTTCCACCACGGCACGAACGCTTGCATCGCGTGCACCTCAACGCTCGAGCTCGGCATCGACGTCGGCGACCTCGACCTCGTGTTGCAGGCCGAAGCACCCGCCACCGTCAGCTCGTTTCTGCAGCGGATGGGTCGCACCGGGCGACGCGCTGGGAAGCCGGCGAACACGACGTTCTTCTGCGAGAGCTCCGAAGCGGTGGTCCAGGCCATCGCGCTGATCGAGCTCGCGCGCGTCGGCTGGGTCGAAAGCGTCGACGTGCAGGACCGCTGCTGGCCCGTCCTCGTCCACCAGCTCCTCGCCATGTCACTCGGCGAGGAAGGCATCTCCGCGCAGGATGCATGGACCCACCTATCGAGGGTGCCCGACTTCCAGGGCATTCATCGCGCCGAGTTCGATCGCCTCGTCGCTTGGATGCTGCGCGACGAATCGCTTGTCCTCCTCGACGGGCGCTTGCTCATCGGGCCGAAGGCCGAGAAGAAGTTCGGTAGGAAGAACTTCATGGAGCTCTACGCGGTCTTCACGAGCCCGCAGAGCTACACCGTGCAGCTCGACGCCGGAGCCGAGCTCGGCACGCTGAATCAAGAGTTCGTCGATCGCCTCGTTGAGAGCGTCAGCTGCTTCCTCCTCGGTGGACGACCCTGGCTCGTCAGTGCCATCAACCATCCAGAGCGTGTCGTGAAGGTAAAGCCCGCGCCCTCCGGGCGCGAACCCACATGGGGCGGCTACCTCCCGCAGTACCTCGGCTTCGACCTCTGCCAGAAGATCCTCGACGTCCTCACCGGAGCGGACGAGCCCGCGTACCTGAACGACGAGGCGCGCGTCGTCCTTCAGAAGGAGCGTGACTCGTACGGCGGCGGGCTTCGCCCCCGCCGAGGCGGCGTCGAGTTTCATGGCGACGAGATTCGTTGGTGGACGTTCGCGGGTGGCCGCGTCAACAGCACGCTCCGCTACGCGCTCCAAGCGCTTCACCCGGACTGGCGCGTCATCCCCGACAACTTCGTCGTGAAGATCCGCGGCAACTACAAGCAGGACGACTTTCACGAAGCCGTCCGCCGGCTCGCCGATCTCGATTTCTGGGAGGACGAGGACATGTGGCGCGCCGTCGCCACGTCGCTGCCCAACTACCGCTTGAGCAAGTTTCAGCCGCTCGTCCCGCCATGGGTCGAGCGCGAGATGCTCGCCGAGTACCTGATCGACGTAGCGGGCGCGTGGCGGTGGGTCGCGAGCGCCAACGACGACACAGGCGCGCCTGAGCTGCCTGAGGGTTTCCGCCAACCAAGCGCAGCGGAGCTCGCGTTGCCGCCGCGGGAGCCGGAAGCGCCGCCCACAATCGAAGCGAGCCGCCCTGTCGAGTGGATCGCAAGCGACGCAGCGCTTCTCGCCGTTTGCGCAAAGCTCGCGCAGGAGACGCGCATCGGCGTCGATGTCGAGACGACCCTCGGGAGCCGCACCCTCTGTCTGATCCAGGTCGCCGGAGGCGACACGATCTATCTCATCGACGCGCTCGAGGTGGCGAACCTCGAGCCGCTCGCCAGCGTTCTTACGGACGAGAACGTGACGAAGGTCATTCACAACGCATCCTTCGAGCGGTCCGTCTTCAAGCGCTTTGGTATCGCCATCGAGCCGGTCGTCGACACGCTGTCGCTCTCTCGCAAGCTGCGAGGCAAGATCGACGGCGGCCACGGGTTGAAGGCAGTGTGCGCACGCGAGCTCGGCGTCATGCTCGACAAGTCGTCGCAGACGAGCAACTGGGCCCGCCGCCCGCTCAGTGCGCGTCAGCTCGCTTACGCCGCTGTCGACGCGGATGTGCTTGTCCGGCTCGCTGACGTCTTGCAGAACGGCGCGAACCCTCCATCCCCGGCTGGGGAAGGCGCGTGAGCACTGACAACAAGCGAAGCGCCGACGCGACGATCAAGGGGTACCTCGCCCAGGCGCTTCGCACGATCGAGCTCTGGCTAGACTTGAAGGCAGACGAGCGCCTCATTTGCGAAGGGCTCGAGGACGCCGACGTCGTGAACAGCGCGGAGACGCTGTGCCACCAGTTCAAGGAGCTCGCCGATTCGCAGAGCGTCTACGACCTCCGCGGCGTGATCGCTCACTTCGCGCAAACGTTCGTGGACGCAGCGGAAGGCAAGTGGGTTGCTCGCTTTGTCTTCGTTACTCCAGCTGAGCTTTTCGTCGGCGCCTCGAAGAAGGCACAAGCCGAGAACCTCATCAGAGACTGGCATGGCCTCGACGCGACGACGTTCGAAACGCGCGTCAAAGCTCTCTTCGACTCTTGGGATCCCACCCCAGCCCGGCACCAGAATCAGAAGGCAACGTTCCTCGCCGCCGCAGTTCGACTAGACAAGCTCGCAGGCGCCTGGGGAATGTTCCAGAAGTCGATCATCTGGCAATTCGACGCGCCGTCGTTCGAGCGCGTTGAGCTGGATCTCGTTGATCGTCTTCGCAAGGACCCCCGCGTCGGCGGGCTCTCCGAGCTCGCTCTCTCCTCCCTTCTACACGAAGTCATTCGCGCGTCATCGCGCGATGCGAAAGGCGAGCGCCAACTCACGCCGTCACACAGGGACGACCTCATCGGCCGCGTTCAGCAAGCGGCGCGCGATGACTGGACGGTGGGTCTGCTCGAAGGCATCGAGCGGTCCAAGTACGAACAAGAGCTTGCACGAAGCCGCAGGAAAATTGCGAAATTGCTCGGCAAGCACGCGCATGTCGTCAAGCGCCGGGCGCTCCTCCTAGAACTCAAGCCGAAGCTCGCGCAGACGAAGCGCCTTCTCGTTGTTGGGCGCCGCGGCGTAGGAAAGTCGCTGCTCGTCGCCGAGCTGGCCGAATCCTTCCCTCGAGCAATCTGGCTTGACGCTGATGATCTCGGCCGAACCGACAAGGAGTCGGATGGCGAGCTCTCGCATGCACTTCGGTCTCAGCTCTCGAGAGACGCGGGCTGCCTCGTCGTCGATGGCCTTGAGATCGCCGACGGGAAGCAGCTGCGCGAGCTCGAATCGCTCGCTGAAGACTGTTCTGGTGTCAGCATCATCGTCACCGTTCGCGCTCTGAGCAACGTCCTCAACACGAACATCGCGCTCGCGCTCGACGGCTCCGTGCAGGTCGACATCCCACCGCTCGACGATGCAGAGCTTGACGCACTTTGCGCGCAGGAAGGCGCGCCCCTGCCTCCGGCGAGATCGAGACCCGTACTACGTGCGCCCTTCTTCTTCTGGCTCTCGCGCCGTCTACGCAGGACGGACCAGCAAGTCGCGCTCAGCTCGGAGCGCGAGTACTTGGAGGCCTTCTGGTCACAAGACAACGTGACGGTGGACGACGAGCCATGCCTTATCTACCTCGCGAAATTCTTCTTGGACCAACGGCAGCGGGAACACCTGTTCGCGCCAGAACACGCCGGCGCGGTTGCCCGTCTGGTTCGTGCTGGGATCCTGGCGTACAGCGGAACGAACGAGTACGTCGTCTCGTTTCAGCACGACGTGTTCCTCGACTACGCCGTCGCCCGTCACGTCCTGCAGCGCATGTTTCCTCCCGCGCTACTCATTGCATGGCTGCGCGAGGTCGACGTCGTCGTGAGGAGCTGGGCGCTGCCATCGATTGAGTTTGAAGCTGAGCGGCACTTCGTTCACGACAAAACTTCGTACTGGGACATCGCGTGCCTCATCGTCGACGTTGAAGCGATCGTCGATTGGCTTGCGCCGGCTCGCGCCGCAACGCCAGACGACGTCGCGCAGCTCATCACACGCATACAGGCGGGGGACCGCGCCGCGGCCGATGTCTTTCAGCGCCTCGAGCACAGGGCGGCATCATGACAACTGCCGGCAGGCCCCCGCTCCCCGACGAGACGTGGATTGCCCTCCTTGAGGCGAGCATCTCCGGCGTCGAAGGCACCAAGGACGCGTCCTTGTTGCGTCTCGCGACCGAAACTCTGCTCAGCCGCTTCCCGCAGCAAGTTCCCACGACGCTTCGAAAAGAGCTGCATCCGCGCGCCGCGGATGTCGCCGAGCGCATCCTTCATCTGGTTCTTCGTCGGCAGGTGGACGATGACGGCTTCGCAGTCCTGACGGCGATCAACTGCATCTGCCAAACAGCCGGGGACGGCAGCCAGATTCTACGCGCGTTCTCCGACGGCACCATTGAGCCCGTTGGTCGCCGCTCTCTGTACTGGATGGCATCGCACGCTGACGACCTCGCCGCCGCTGCGCCGCGGGCTCTCGTCTGGGTCGCTGAGCGCATGCCGGCTGATGGTGACCAGCACGAGTGGTACCTGATTCGGCATGCGCTTCAGTACCTCAAGGACGACCGCGAAGGTCTTCGTGCTGCCGCTGCGGTCCTCGCCGCCGACAGCCGCACTAACCCCGACGACGAGTGGGAACGAGACGAGAAGGGCGACATCAAGCCCGTCCGCCGCACAAAGGTGTGGGAGCTGAAGCTTGCCGGCAAAACCTCGTTCATCGTCAACGACAGCGAAAAGTCGCGTGACATCGATCATGCAATCGCCGCCGATGACTATGAGCTCCGCGCCGTCGTCGATCGCTTTGTCGCCGCGATTGCGGCCGACCCCGCACTCGTTGCCGCCCTCGACGGCACTTCCTGGCCCATCGCATTCTGGCGGCGGCTCGCACAACGTGCCGCCGATGATGCGACGCTGCGACCATCGCTCTGGGAGCTCGCGCTCTCACCGGTGCTTGCGTCGAAGGCCCGCAAGCCGCTCGCCGCCCTCTCAGTCGCGATCTTTGCCGACGCAGGAGAGCCTGCAAAGGCGCTCGAAGCGGCTATCGCCCGAACCCCGGATCCGTTTCGCGCAGTCCTCTTCTGTCTAGATGAAGAGAAGTTCGCGTCTACCGACCTTCGGGCGTACACGCTGAAACTTCGCGACGGTCAGCCGCGCGCCTCACCCGACGACATGGAGCCGAGCTATGGGAGCGTCTCGGGCGCTGCGCTCCCGGATCCCCACTGGTGGCTGCGCCTGCAGAAGATCGACGTCGAGGCCAACTACGAAACGATCCGCCTACGTGACGCGGCCGACGAGTTCTGGTCCAAGCACCTGAACGACGCGCCGACGCAAGAAGCCGCGAGCGCAATCGTGCCGGTCCTCGCTGATCTCGCGGACGCGATCACGAAGACTCCTAAGTCATCGTTGCGCGATGTGCTCGTTCAAGGCCTTTTGCGCGGCTGCCGTCCGCTCCTCTTTCTCGAGGATGCAAACGACGCCCAACTGGAGCTCTGCCGCACCGCACTTCGCCTCGGTCGCCGAAGGAGCGAGAGTCCCGAGGACGAGTTTGTTGACTTGGCCTGCATGCTCATGGAGCACGTCCCGACGCTGGATGCCGAGCATCGGGAATGGCTTGAGTCGGGTCGTGCGAAGACGGAGAAGGGCATCGAGGTCGTCAGCTCCGACTTCAGGAATTATCTGATCGCGCTGCATCGGTTCGACGCGGACTGGGCGTGGCGCGAGCTTGCACTCTGGGCGAGCGAGCCGCCAGATGAGCTCTTGGTACGTCGATCGATGTGGCAGTTCCTGGGTGTTCGTCGTGACGACGTCATCGCGTTGTCCATCGATGCCGAAACGCGCTGGTCAACGCTACGGGACGGAGAGCGGCTCTCCCTCGGCGGCCTTCTCGCATACGCCGCGCTCTTTCTCGCCCATCCCGCAGCGAGTGCCTGGCTTGAGAAGCTCGCGACTGACGAGATTCCGGTGCGCTCGCTGCATGGCGTCCTTTGGTGGATGCGCGAAGAAGCGTGGCTGTCGGGAAGCGCAGCCGAAGCTCCTGCTCGTGTCTGGCTGCGGGTCGTGACCGCGAACGCCCGCGCTCGATCTGCTGCGGCAGCGTCACACGAGATCATTCTGAGCCTCGCGGGGCGCTTGGTCTACGAGCTCCCGGACGCGAAGCCGCTCGACGACGGGGCGAAGCGCCTGCTCATCCAGGGCTGGGCGGGCGTGCTGCGTGACCTCGCGGACGTTGTCGCGATCAACGCCCAGGAGGTCTGGCAGCTCCTCGGGGTCGTCAAGGAGTGGGCGCGCTTTGATGCGCTTGAGGCCGCTGAGGCGCTTGCGCTCCTCGCCGATCGGCGCGAGGGGTCGATCAGCGGCGCACTGATCATGACGAACACGCGCGACGTACCTTCCACGATTCGCCACATCGCGACCACTGTGAAAGGCGATCCGATTGCTACGTCAAACCTCCTCGCGGTGATTGAGAGTCTCGTCCTGACGAGGCACCCAAAGGCGATGGAGCTGTTGCCGCTCCGCCTTGAGCTCGCTCGTTCGACCAAGCAGAACCCGCCACGCAATGAAGGTCGCCGCATGCTCCGTGATGATGTGGACTTCGATACAGCAATCTCCGCGCTTGCTCGCTGCGTCGTCGCCACCTTCGATGAGCAGCGCTGGCATGCGCTGGCGCGTGTCATCGGCCGCGTGAATCTCACCAAGGACTTTCCGCGTCTCCTCCGCGCGATGAACTTCGATGATGACGACTATCCGGCGGAAGTCTTGAGAGCCCTTCGCGCCATCGTTGGGAAGGATCGAAACATCCTTCAGCTCGCTGCCGACCAGGTTGCCATCGACGCGTGGCTCAAGGACGCCGAGCCAACCCTCTACTCGAACATCATCGCTCGCGCCGAGCCCGTGCGCGCCGGCTCCGGCCCTGCGCCGATGTCGGCGATTCTCACGCGAAGAGCACGCGACGTGCTGACCGCTCTGCAAGACAAGGTCGTCGAGAGTGGTACCGGAGCTGAGCGACACGCATTCCGCATGTCGTATCTCGATAACCGAATTGCGCTGGACAAGCTGCACGACCGTGGGCTCGTGCGCGTTGAAGGCGCCGATCACTACCACCTGACGCGTCTAGGTCTTCTCGCTTGCCGAAGCCCGAACGCGCTCGCCGATCTACGTCACGCCGTGGACCTCATCGAGCCTCTGCGCGCTCGCTACGTTAGCGATCCCGATGCAGCGCTCGGCCGGGTTGACGATTTCGGCACGCCGACGGTCCCCCCCGCAGCGGTGACGCGAGCGCTGCGCGTCCTCGCAGATGTCCCTAAGGTTTGGCCGGTCGAGCCGAGGGGTGCTCGCGGCGAGGATGGAGTTTGGACGGAGTTCGCAATCCGCGAGAGCATCCTCGACGTCACCGAGGCGGCCGTCTTCGCCGAGCGTGAGATCGAGGACGCCCCTCCGGCACCGGTGCAACGACCGCTGCGTCCGGATGACGTGCAGCTGCTCCGCCACATAGCTGTTGCGAATGCCGCAGGGACATTCCCCGAAAAGAAGCGCTTCCGCGTCGAGCATCTGTCGCAGCGACGAACCATCGACGAGCTGGTCGGCATGAAGCTTATCGACGACGCAGGTGATCGTTTTCGCCTCACGCGTCGCGGATTGGTTTTGTCCGACAGCGATGATGGTCGCCAGCTCTTGCTGACTGCATCCAAGGTTCTCGTGGCTGCGCGCGAGGCCTTTAAGCAGTCACCGGACAAACGGTGGCCGTTTGAAGAGCTCGCGTTGCGCGCAAGCGTTTCAGCTCTCGCGATCGCGCCCTCCATGTACGTTCTCAACGAGGCGCGGCAGGGCATGGCTTGGACCGGCATGTCCGGCGGCCTCGGCAGAGCCGATGGCGATGTTCACCTCATCGAAAAGAGCTTCGACATCGAAGTGGATGATCTCGCGAACCCGAGCGACAAGGAGTCGCCACCAAGTCCGAGCGACCTGCGACTCCTTCGGGCGCCACCTGAGGGTCCCACCCTTCAGGTGCCTCCGTTCCGCAACCTGAGACGGCTCGGCGCTGGTGCGCACGGGGCAACGTACGAAGCCGAGGAAGTCGCGTTAGGGCGGGTCGTTGCGATCAAGTTCTTGAATCCGTCAGCGCCGACGGCGCTCACAGCCGCAACACAGGCGCGCGCGCTGGCACGCGCTGGCGGCCACAGTAACGTCGTCACCGTTCTGCGTCTGGCGAACCTACCGAACCCTGCGACAGCGGAGGTCAGTGAGTGCATCGTCATGGAACGCATCGTCGGCCCTGACCTGGCCACAGTCCTGCGCTCCTCGCTAGATCGCGCGCGAGTCGACCGCATCGGGACGGGCTTGGTTGCTGGCCTCCGTCATATCCATCAGGCGGGACTTACACACGGCGACTTGCACGACGAGAACGTCCTCATCGTTGCACAGCAGGATCGGCCGATTATCATCGACCTGCAGTACTGGAGCTCGCGCGCGACGATGTCGACCGTCTCTCGCGACGCGGCGATTGTCGCAGACGTACGAAAGCTCTCGGGGCTCCTCACCGACCTCGTCCAGCACGCCGCATCCCTCGACGTCGCGCAGAAATTCAGACAGGAGGCGCGCAAGGCACAGTCACTCGACGAGCTGGAGGCGCTCTTCCGTTCGGCTCTCGAAGAGCAACCTGCAGCCGCGCGCACGTCTGACCTCGAAATCAAGCGCCGGGTACGCGCGGAGCTCATCGAGCCGCTCGGCGGTCCGAACGCGAAGCGACGCACGGCGTTCTCGAACCAAGAGGTGATCATTCGATCCGTTGATGACAAGACGTATCCCTCGCACGACGAAACGAATGACGACGAGATAAGCCCCTGGTTCAAGCTGCTGCTGTTCGACACCTACCACGCAGGCATCGAATGTCTGCGGACACACGCCGATGTCGTCATCGCCGAGGACGGCCGCTGGGCGCCGGTTGAGCCCGAGTTCCGAACGGACGAACGAGTTCTCAAACACCCGCATCGCGTCCGGGCTCACGTCATCGCGTGCATCCCCTATCGCAACATCGCCGACATCGATCAGCATGGCGACGAGTATTACGGCGGCCCGCACATCTTCTGTCGCTTCGTCGAAGCTGACGGCAGCCCGTACGAGCAGACGCGCTATCGCCTCGTCACCGACGACTATCCGCCGCATTTGCCACCCGATCGACGAGCCTCGCTAGAGGACCTCCTCGGGCCTCCGCTGGTTGGTAGCTGACATGCAAACTCGACGCGACGGAGGCGACCGCTCACGGCCCGCCAGTGCCTGCCGGCGCCGTCGAGGCCGGCGTTGAGCGGTGACCTCTGCTTCATGACGGCTCCGGGCATCACAGCTGCTTTCCTGCGAGCACCCGCGGACGCGGATAGATCCACTCGTAGACCGCCATCCGAGCGGCTCGCTCCGATGGGTAGGCTTTGCGCCCGCCACGCGGCTTCCTCGCCCCTGTCTCCTCGACGAGGACGTACCAGCCGCCAGCCCGCTTCTCCAAGAGCACCGTTGCGCGCTTCTTTCTCGACCTCAGAAACGATCGCCCACTCGGCCGCTCACGTTTCCACTCCTTCACCGAAAATGCCGTCCGACGACGCATCCAGCGCTCTGTCTCACGCACGCCAGCGTAGTCGTCGGCCATCCTTTCCGCGCAGTGCACGCCGACGCGAAGGGCGTCCGCGTAGTCGGCGTGGACCATCACGTGGATGTACCGAACCTGCGCCGAGCGACACATGCCGCACGTCTCCGCAGGCTCGTCCAGGTCGACGACGTCCACCTCGGTCCATCCCTTGTGAGGAACGCCCGCCTGGTTCCACAAGCTCACCGCCATGTGCTCCTCCAGGGACCGCCATTCTTGCACCCGGCCCGCGGTGCGGTCGATCGCCGCAGCACAAGGCCGTCCCATCACTGGACCGCCGGATCCCGGGTGAGCTATCAGACACCCAATGCCACCACTTCCAGCGCTACCGCTCTCGTTCACCTTTTCCGTGAACAAGAGTGGCCGCGGATGACGACCGTGGATATCACCTTCAAGACGGACAACACCCGAGAGCTCCTTCACGACGACGCCGCGCTCGTCAAGAAGTGGGGCCCTGACGTGGCTCGCTGCATCCGCAGACGCCTCGACGATCTACGCGCGGCGCCGTGTCTCCGCGACGTTCGCGGTCTGCCCGGTGCGGTCGCCCAAGTGGGCGACAAGAAGCTTGGTCGGTTTCACCTCGCCGTGCAGGGCACGCACAGCGTTCTCTTCGAGCTCGTCGACGATGGCACTGCCAGACGCGCCGGCAAGCTCAACTGGGCAGGCGTGACCGCCATCCGCGTGCTCGGGATCGGAGCTCGCGATGACTGAGTCGACGAACACCTACCGCCCGCGCGTCGTATCGCTCCCCGGCGAGACGCTTCTGGAAGTGCTTGACGAGCACGGAATGTCGCAGGCCGAGCTCGCCCAGCGCATGGGGCGGCCGAAGAAGACGATCAACGAAATCGTCAAAGGAAAGACGACGATCACTCCCGAGACCGCTCTCGAGCTCGAGCGTGTGCTGCGCAAGCCATCCGCGGGATTCTGGCTTCGACGCGAACAGGAGTACCAAGAGTCTCTGGCGCGGCTGGATGAGGAGCGACGTCTCGCCGGCTACGACGCGGAGATCGCCAAGTGGAACGTGCCGTTCAACGAGCTCGTGAAGCGAAAATGGGTGCAGCCCGCCACGACAAAGATCGATCGGACCCGCGAGCTCCTCTCCTTCTTCGGCGTCGCCACGCCCGAAAACTGGGAGGCGCTCTATGTCGAGCCGCAAGCGAAGTGGCGCCGTGCGGCGAACGTTTCAGAGAAGACCGGCAAAGTTGCCGCCTGGCTGCGTCAAGGCGAGCTTCTCGGACAGAAGGCGCACGCTGCGCCGTTCGACAAAGACGTCTTTTCCGCTGCCCTTCGAACGATTCGCGCATCGCTCGTTGTGAAGAGGAAGCTCACGGACATCTTGCCTGAGCTCGCGCGACTCTGCGCTGAGGCCGGCGTCGTCGTCGTGATGGTTGAAGAGTTTGCCGGCGCTGGCGTGAACGCCGCTGCCCGCTGGCTTTCGCAAGAACGGGCCTTGATTCAGATCAGCTACCGCTACGATCGCCTCGACATTTTTTGGTTCAACTTCTTTCACGAGGCCGGTCACATCCTGCTCCACGGCAAGCGCGAGCTCTTCATCGACGACGACGGCAACGGCCCTGATCACAAAGTCGAAGAGGCGGAGGCCGATCGCTTCGCGTCCGACTACCTCATCGACACCAGGTCGTTACGCACCTTTCTCGCGGGCGGGACACCCACTGTCGACGACGTTGTGCGCTTCGCGCGAACCATCGCTGTCGATCCGAGCATCGTCGTCGGTCGACTCAGGAAGATCGAAGTCGTCGCCCCGGCGTTCGGTAGCGAGCTCATGGTCAAGCTCGGCAAGAACGCCAAGGGCTAGCTCAGCGCGAGCACCGGCACGACGCCCGCGCGTTCACCTCGTTGCGCACGACGCTCCCATCGTCGAAGCGAAACCCCAGGCGGTTCGGCGGATCGTCTGCGCCAGCGAAGCCCGTAACCAATCGCAAGAACTCGATGACCGCCGAACCCGCAACGTAGGTGTTGAACGCGACGACGCTCGGCTGCGCCACGTCGACGCCAACGAGGTAGCCCTGCCGTCCCAGCTCCACGCGCTCGGCCGTCGACAACGCCTCCTCTCGAAGGCGGTCAGCGTTCAGATGCCCCCAGCATCCCAGGCACGGACGACCCGGACCGACCACCACGACGCGACCACCGCAGCTCGTGATGATTCCGCTCGTGTCGTCGACGCGAAACGCCGTGCCCATGTCGATCACGGGCACGAGCGCCTCGTACGCGAGCGAGTTCAACAGGGCACGCGGCGTGTGCGTGTCGACGCAAGAGAACACTACGTCGCACGAACGCATGAGCGCGCCGTGTTGAGCGCCGAGCGGCTCGTCCACACTCACGACACGGACCGGCAGCTCAGCATCCGTCGCGTACCTCGCCGCCACCTGCACCTTCCTTCTGCCGACGTCGCTGCGACGCGCGCCGAAGACTCGCGAGAGATTCGACACAGACACATCATCGCCATCGATATCGACGCGCTCCCCGATGCCAAGGTGCGCGAGCTGCGCGGCGACGATAGAGCCGACGCCGCCAAGACCGACCACGCCAACGCGGAGTCCGCGCAACCGCGCTTGCCCCGCCGGGCCGAGCGCCAGCTCCTGCCGTGCGAAGCGCTCGTCCGTCACAACGTCGCGCTCTTGCAGATGCCGAACGAGACGGCGCCCGACGACGTCGAAGTCGACCATCGTCATGCCGCCATCTTCGTCAAACGCGCGCGCGAGCACGCCCCCCCCTGGAACGATCACGATCGATCCGTGCGGGCCAGGCGCCTGCGCGTGCAGGCTCGGCATCAGGCGCTTGTCGCCGTTGTCGTCGGCCCACGAGAACCACGCCTCGTTGGCCATCGGGTGCGTGTGCACCGTGAAGATCGACAAGCCCTCATCGCGCGCGCGCTGAGTCATCCCGCTCATGACGATGGGGTCGATCCGAATCTGATCAAACCTACGGATCAGAAACCCTTCGTCAGGGACGACGAGCAGCTCGTCGGCCACGAGAAGAGGCCCGTCGGCCGCGTCGAGAGCGCGGGCGAGCACAATGCCCGCGCTCTCGACGTCGGTCCGCTCGAGCAGGTGACTTGCAAACGCGTTCCAGGACGCCTCGCTCACCTTGAGTCGCATACACCACCTCCTTGTTGTTCTTGTTCTTGTTCGTCGACCTAGTCGCGCTTCTCGAGGCGGCTGCGCACGCACCGCATGAAGTCGCGGAACGTGCTCACCCCGGGCATCCAAGCCCCCGGTTTCAGGTGCCAGCTGAACTGCTGCCATGCTTGACCAAGGATGTTGGTCGCCGACGTGCCGCGCGGCGGCCCCCCGTTCATCACGCGCAAGATCGGCGTGACGAAGAACATGTCGGGCGCCGCGTCCGGGAACGTCGGCGGCAACTTCACGAGCAGCCGCACCACGCGCGGCAAGTACGCGTCGGGCAACTCGTACGCGTCATGGATCGCGAAGGTCCACCCATCCGGCTGCCGCTGCAGCGTG
Source organism: Deltaproteobacteria bacterium (assembly GCA_016177705.1). GTDB lineage: Bacteria > Myxococcota > UBA727 > UBA727 > VGSZ01 > JACOUT01. The sequence goes on along the minus strand of JACOUT010000014.1, from coordinate 42,314 downwards.
AACCCCTCCAAGCCGTCGAGCACGCTCGACACTTGGAGAGACGCGTTGCCGTAGTCGGCGGCCGGCTGGGAGTACAGGTGATCGCCGTCCTTCAGCTTCACCTTCTCATCGTTGCCGATGACCGCGTCCTTCCCCGGCTGCCGCAGGAAGAGCACGTCCGTCAGCGGGATCCCCGCGAGCTCCTTCAACGCCTTGCCGGTCTGCACCGGGTCTTTCAGCTCGAAGCGCTTGCGGTTGATGAACACATGGATCTCGCGATCCTTGTGGTCATCCCCCTTGTCCTTGTCCTTGTTGTCGTTGTTGTTCTGGTTGTCTTTGTTGTCGAGCGCGGTCATTTGGCTTTCTCCGTTTCGACAGCAGCACCACGCTGCCATCACGGAGAACATGCGCCCCTTCGACATCGACGACCGTTGCCGGAGGGTTGCGAGATCCGCGTGCCAGAGCCCGCGAGGCGCAACCTCTAGACAACCTTCGTCGGCAGCTTCAGGCCCAGCGACCCGCGCTGCTTCGCGACAAGCAGGTCGTCGATGTCGATCCCTGCGTCACGCAGCAAGCGCTTGAGCTGGTTCTTCGCCTGCTTCAGGCCCTCACCCGGCGTCTCTTGCTTGCTGATCTCCTCGTCGAGCGCGTTGGTGTCGAAGTCGTTCGGATAGGAGTCGGCGAGCGCAAGCATGAGCCGCAACGGCGCGCTCAGGTTGATCTGAACGACCTTGTCCTTCACCGACATCTCGCCCGTCGACCGACGAATCGAGACGCCGTCGGGGTTTTGCTCCTGCAGCGGCAGCAGAGACCGCACGTTCAAGACGTTGGCGATTCGCACCCGCGTCTTGCGGAAGTCAGTCCACGACTTCACGTTCACCGCCCGCACCTCGCCGACCGAGAGGCCATTCGGAACGAGAGCGATGAACGGCGCCGCACCGAGCGTCGTGCGAACGATGTCGGCAAGTGGCGCACGCGGCTCGCCGAGCACCAGCACGAGCTCGACCTCATGCCCGTCCGCGAGCTCGCACATGCCCAGGCGCCAGACGCGCCCGCCGTCGAGGTCGACGACATTCAGCTCGCACCGCAGGCCAACCGCGACGCGCAACGCGAGCTTGTCGGGCAAGAGCTGCAGCCCTCCGATCTCGCTCGCGCTCAGGGCGCGCGCGCTGTCCTCGGCATCGTGGCCGACGCCATAGAGAACACCGTGGTCACCTTCGTGGACCACGAGCGTCTCCGGTCCAGCCGGATTCAAGATCGCAGCGAGCCGCGCAGGGACGACGACGCCGTCGGCAACAAGAAGATCGAGCTCGTTGCCCAGAAGGCCGCGCCACTCGCCCTCACCCAGGCGCCACGGGTGCGCGGTCCACAAGTTCAACGCGTCCGCGCTCGGCGCGCGAATGCCAACGTGGGTGAGGTATCCGTCGACGAGCTTCTCGTGCTCGCGCTTGTCGACGATGACGCCCTTGTCGGGACGGATCGTCACCGCGATGCGCGTGCGATCCTTCAACTCGATGCGCAGACGCGCTTCCGTCAGCTCGATCTCCGGATACGACTCGACGAATCGGTCGAGGTCCATCGCCGAACCTCCGCCGGAGAACGTGCCCTCGCAGCCTGCGAACTTCACGAGGGTGACGCATTCGACGACGCTATCGGGCGCGTGCTGAAGGACCGAAACGCCACGCTTGAGCGGCGCCAGCGTGAGCTTCTCCTCCTCGCCGAAGTACTCCTTCGTTCCGAAATGCACTTCACCAAGCGCATCGGCATAGAGGCGCGCGAGCCGCCTCGAGCGCGCCGTCACCTGCAACTTCCCGGTGGCGGCGTCGTAGCGCAGGATGTCCGTGACAGCCGGCCGATGGACGAGCGCCTTGCGCTGGCCCTGCTCGAGCACGACGGGCGCGCGAAGCTTCGCGCCGCGCCCGACGTACAGTGCCCCGTCCAGAAGCTCGGCGAGCACATCAGTCCCGAACCCTTCCCCAAAGAACGTGATGGCGAGCGTGCCCTTCATCTTGACGAGGTCGATCAACAGCGCACGCCCGCGCTCGCCGCAGAACTCGAACGTGGTCCGTTTTACGAGCGCCGGCGTCCTGAAGCGCGCGCTGATGATCGCGTCGCGCACGCGTGACTCACCGCGCCCAACCTCGTCGTGAAGCTCGACGAACGCGCGCGCAACCATGTCTGGTGCGTTCAAGTCGCCCCACGCGCGCGGGTCCACGCCCCGCTCGCGCAGCGCCTCCTCGAGCGCGTCGTGCCCGGCCTCGCCGAACTCCTCTTCGAGCTCCAACAGCTCGTTCACGAGCGGCTGCGACTCGAACCCCGGCTGCGAGACGAACGCCCGAGCTTCGTCGTCCGTGCGCACCGCCGCGACGGGGATGCCCAGCGTCGACGCTGCGACCCGCCAGATCGACATCGACCACTGCGAGATCTTGAGCTTGGGCTGACTACTGTCTCCGTCCGCGGGCATGGGTCACCTCATCTGTCACTCGGGATCGATGTCGTGGCCGATGCCGCCACCCAAGAGCGCACCTGCAAGCGCACCAAGGGGTCCGAACATCAGGCCGCCAGCGACGGCGCCGAGGCCGCCGCCCACCACGGCGTTCTTCTCTCGCGTCGCGGTCTTCTCGCCGCGCGATTTGGGACGACGGCTGAACCCGTTGCGCTTGCGTGCGCTTCGCGTCGACGATGCGCGCTTCGTCCGGTTGCACGAGCAGCACGCCGGCAACAAGTTGCTCTTGCGGTCGGTGCCACCGCGAGCGCGCGGGTTGCTGTGGTCGACCTCCCAACCCGCGGGCTCTGCGTAGGCACCGTAGAGCGCGTACCGGACCGCTCGCCTGCACAGGTGGCAGCGGCCGTCGGTCTTCTGATGGATCTGTCGGAGAACGTCGTCGCCGTACGCCATGTTGCGCCTCAGTACCGGCGAGCCGCGGCGCCACGACCAAAGCGACTCCGGATCCACTGCACGACCTCGGGCGCCAGCCCGTGCCACGCCATCGCACCCGTGACCTCCGAGATCAGCAGCTTGTCGTTCGCGTCGATGAACGGGAGGAGCCGGTCTTGCACCTGTCCGATCGTCAGCTGCGTGTCGACGAGCCACTGGGATGCTGTCGGACGACACCATCCACCGAGCGACTTCAACTGCTCGATGAGCTGGCCGTAGTCCTGCCCAGGTTGACGCAAGTCGTAGCTGATGGAGTGAACGCTCACGAGGCCTCCTTGAGCCAACCCAAGGAAAGCGGGCGGCGTAGGGCTAGCGTACCCACCGCGCAAGAGCGAGACAAGTTGGGTACACGTTTGCCGTGAACAATTCTGGTTCTAGTTCGGTTTCAAATCGGGAAACGAAACGTGTTTGACGTCGTCACCGCGTGCGCGCGCGCAACTTGCCCGCCGCGCTCGCAAGCCGAACGGATCCGCAGATCCGCGGCAGATCTGCCGGGCAACAGGAACGAGATCGCGCTCATGCCGCTCATCAGTTGAGCTCCAGTGCAGGGATCGCCGGGCCCGCAACCGCGCACAGTGGGCACGGCGCCGAATAGGTCTCCCAGTTGAGCTGAAGCGGCACGTGGATCGGCAGGCCCTCGAGCGCTGGCAGCGCCCCGAGATTTGCCCCCTTGTGGACGGCGAAGGCGACGACACCCGCCAACTCCGCCTTGTGCTCCCTCGCAACGGCAACCAGGCGCGCCAACGATGCTCCCGTCGTCACGACGTCGTTCACGATGAACGTCTTGCGCCACGCGATCTCCCCCTTGCGAAGCGCTGGAAGCGGGCGGCGATGTTCATCCACACCTACGATTGCGAGCTCGGCGCCGAGAACGTCCCTTAGCGCGGCTGCAAGCGCGACGCCGGAGCTCTCCGGACAGAGAACCACGCTGTTTTTGGGTACTACGCTTGCGAACACCTTCGCGATGGTCGCGACGTCCTCAGGGCGACGCGCGACGTCTGCAAAGCGAAGAAAATATTGCGCGTGAGCTCCGCTCTGCAGCTCGAAGTGGTGATCGAGTATCCCGCCCGTCCGACTCAACAACTTCGTCAGCGTGTCCGCGTGCGACTTGAAGTCCGCGCGCGCTTCAACGAGTGCGCGAACAATTGCCGGGTCGAGCACGCGCTTGCCGCTCATGACAGCCACTCCAACGAGAGCTCTTTGCTGACGGCGCTCGGACGCACGAGACACGCGCCCTCCGCGTTGCCAAGCAGCCGCTGTCCGAACTCGTTTCCCCGGTCGACCTTCGCTTGCTCAGGGTCATCGTAGAGAACGACGTACTTCTCGTCGGGAACGTGCGCGAAGAGCGGATTCGCCATCGCGGCGGGAACGTACGAGCACTCTCGCCACCGATGGTTCGCCGACGACGCGAGGAAGAGGTGCTGCCAAGCGCTGACCGCCTGTGACCGCACAACGAGCGAAGTGTGCTCGGGCGGCGCGCGACGCGTCAGCTCTCGCAAGAACTCCGGCGGCGCGCTCTCGAGCCAAAGCTCCGTGAGCACTGCTTTGATCTGAATATCGATGCGCACGGTCGCCGAGAGCACGAGTGACCGACGGAACACGCGCGCCGGCAGCGCCTGCGCCGGGCGCGCAATCTCAACGACAGGTGCGACTGCTGGCGCTGACTCTGTCGGTGTTGCTTCGGCGGCCACGTCCGCCAACGCGCGCCGCCCCCGCAGCGTCAAACGATGAGGTCTCTCTCGCTTATCGCCGAGATGAAACACCTCAACCAGACCGGCATCCCGGAGCCCGCCGAGCTCCTTCGACACCTGCGCCAGATCTTTGTTGATCGTCTCTGCGATCTGCGACGGCGTCTGCCAGCTCTCCTTGAGGCAGGCGAGATAGTTCAAACGTCGCAACGCGAGTTGCCTCGTCTGGCCGTCCTCAATCTCCGCTTCCACGCGCCGCACGAGCGACGAGACGAGGTCCGTCAGCGCAAGCGCATACGCCTGAAGCACTTTGTCCGAACCGAGCGGCAAGCGCGCGAGCTCCGTCTCCAGTGTGCGAAACACCTCTGGGTCCGTCTCGATCCGCGCCGCAGTTCCGAGCTCCAGCGCGGCCAGCCGGAGCGACTCGCGGCTGACGCTCTCCCCAAGCAGCTGCACGACCTTCGTCGCCCAGCTCTCTCGACGAGGCTTGGCAAGCTCACCAGCAGGTTTGGTCAGGCTCTCCATAGGAGGATTCTAGCCGCTGTCAAGCAATCGTCAACCATCTAGAGGCGGTGGATCACCAACGCAAGCCCTTGATCTGGCTCCATATCCTTAACCTTCGTAAGTCGCGTTGTAACGACCGCTGGGCCCTCCAGCTCCTCGCGCGTCCTAAATGCTGGAAGATTGCTTGATCCGGCCTTTCGTGGCCTACCCGCGACGACGACGGCTTCCTTCGGGTCACCGAAAGATGCGATTGCCGCAAGCAGCGACGTCTGCCCCGTCGTCGCCAAGATGCCGGCGACCGTCCGGAAATCGTCCGTCTTCGGCGACAAGGAGGGCACGAGCACCAGCCAGAGGCGCATTTCGGCGAGAACGTCCGCAACGCGGTGGGCCAAGAGATCCTTGCAAACGAGAACGACGAGCGTTCGCAAGTCGCCGAGCGCGTAAACAGTGAGCTCGCTCTTCGTCTCGTGCAGGTCTTCTCCGAGCTGTCCGTTCAAGATGTACGGGTTGAACTTCTCGTGGACGAGGTGCAGGTCCTGATGCACGTGCGTCCGCGCGAGATTCATGCGGCGCCCGCCGTCTTCACTGTGTGCGCTCCCTGCGGTGAAGAGCATCCGCTTGCGGTCCTTCTGGAACCACTCGATGAGTTCCCGTTGCTGTGCGTCGGTGACGCAGAGTTCAGGCATGAGCGCGATGCGCGCGCCTTCTCGCTCAGCGACCTCAACGAGCTTGCGGATGCGATCCATCTGATCGGCGTTCGCGGGCCTGACCCAGAAGAACTTGCCAGCTTCAAGGTTCACATCAGCCTCGACCTCGAAGTGCTCCTTGATCTCGTCGAGATTTGCCGCCGCGGCCCTATGCGGCGGCGCCATGTTCGGCAAGATGGTCGCGACGCACGCGTCGGATGGCAAGTCTGCGAGAGCGGACGCGTGTTCAAACGACAGCACGACGGGCACCGTCGGTGACGCTCCACCGGGAAACAGCTTCAACCGCGCAGTCGCGTCCGGCTGCGGCCCGAGGAACTCCGAGTCATGGTCGCGAACAGGAAACCCGACGTCGGCTCTCAGCGTCGTTCGCTCACGCGCAATGAACCGGTTCACGTAGGTGTCCCCGAACTTTTCGTCGATTGCCAACGCGAGCGCGCGAGCCCCGAGCACGAGCGCCTTTGTGTCGCGAACGAGCTTCTCCGCGAAAGCCGCGACCTCCACGATCTCGCCCTTCGAGAAGAGGCCTCCCTCAAAGCGTTCGAAGAAGGTCGCCGCCTCCTCGCGCGCTCGCTCGAACAACTCCTGCGCTCCGCTCGCGTTGAACGTCGTCGTCCACTCGTGCCCGTGGCTTCGACAAATCGCGAGCGCGACAACAGCGACGTCGATGGGCGGACACGAACCCAGTTGCTCGATGTTCCGCTTGAGCAAGGTGGCGGCGTTCATGGCCCGCAGCATCTTGAACTTTTGCGTCAGCTGCCAGCGAAAGAAGGCGCGCAGTGGCCGCCGTCGACGGCCACCGCCATCCACGGTGAGGTCGGAAGGACCGCACGCCTTCCGACCTCGTCGAGCCTGCCCCGAAGGAGCTTGCGCGGCGTTCTCAGGTTCTCCCGCAGGTGCCAAGCGCGGGGGCCGCGCCCGCGCTTCGATGGGTCGAGCAGAGCATAGCCCGTCGTCGACCGCGCGCGGGGCCTTCTGGGTGCGGGGAGTTGCTGGTTCGTCACTCGCGCTTCCAGCGCAGCGCGACGTTCAACGTGCGGCAGGAGGGGTCGAGGGCCGAGTCGGCCTTGTGGCGATCCTCCCGCTACTCACGAGGGCCTCAGCAAGTTCGGGCGAGACGCCCTTCGTGCGAAAACCCGAGACCTCTGGCTGTGGAGCGACGGCCGCCCAAACGTTCTCGGTGTCTATGCGCTCGGTGCGTTTTGCTCGGCCGGCTATCCACTCGCGGACTTCCTCGACGGTGATGTCCGCGGGTCGCTGACGCGAGAAGACCGCGCCGTCGGAGCGAGCCACGGTGAGGAAGTTGAGGTAGTGGACGTCCTTCGCACTCGCGAACTCAAACGACGTTTCTCCCCGGCCTTTCGCGAAGCGCACCCAGTGGAACGGAGTCAGGGGAGCCCAGAGCTCAAAGCTCCCGTCGGCGTCGAAGAAGAGCTGAACCGGGTTCTCGGAGGTGTAGAACCCGCCCGTGGGCGCGAGAAGGACCGACATGCGAAAGCTGCGGAACATCGCGACGCACTTAGCGACCACGTCGTCCACAGAGTCCCCGCGCGCGACAGGACTGCCGAGGAGCGTCGGCATCACCGCGAGCCACGCGGGCCTGACGACGTCGAGCCGCTCCACTGACTCAGGGACGTCAAAGTCGGGATTCCGCACCTTCAACAGCGTGAGGTAGAGCAGGAGCGATTGGCGCGCGACCGCGTCGCGGCGTTGCTCGTAGAGGTCGGCGGCAGCGAGTCGGCGAACGAGTTCCGGCAAGGTTCCGTCGGGGCGATCAAAGCGCGCCTTCTCGACGAGCGTCCGCGTCCGCGTGTAAAGGAAGTCCTCGGCGCAGACGCTCTCGCAGGGCACGTGACGTGGTTCCCGTCGATCGTCGATGCGCCAGATCGGTGCGGCGCGGCCCCGTTCAGAGTGTGTCGACCACGCCTTCAGGTAGCCGACTGGAACGAAGTGCTGTCGCTTGTTCTCCATGGCTAAGGAACTCCGAAGGGCGCGTCCCCGTACTGGGCGCGGACCGTCGCGGGGCTAAGGACCTGGATCTCGAACGCGTGCTCGACGTGGTCGTAGTTGGACTTCACGTAGCCTGGTGCGGCGTTCCAGCCGATCAAGCTGCGCTCGCTGCCCATCATGACGTGGCGTCCGTCCCGCAGAGAGATCATCCAGTCGTCGTTGGGCCAGAACGACGTGGTGACTGCGCTGGGTCCGATGCGTAGCGTCGTCTTGAAGGATGAGCCCTCAAGTGCCTTACACAGCGCGGTCTCGCGATCTTCAAGGTGCGCGTACCAACTCTGGCTCTGTGCCCATCCGAGGCCGTCGTTCTTGAGGCCTGTTTCCGCGATCACGAGCACGCCGGGCGGCAGGACCTTCGGATTCTTGAAGAGCGCCTCGATGTGCGCTTGCGGGATGATGCGGCGAAATGTTGAGAGCGACGAGAGGTTCAGGGTGAATGTCGTCTTCGCAGCCCAGACCGAAAGCGCGTGCCGATCGTGCTGCAGGAGCGATGCGGCTGCGCGTCCCTGCCAGAGCGCGATGAGCGCCGGCTTTGCGTTCGCGTCGATGGTCGACATCCAGCCGTTGTTGCAAGGGCGCTCGCACACACCGCCGAGGAGCAGGCCGTTGAACGTGTGGGGGTTGCGTCGGTGGTAGACGACGTCGCCTTCAAAGTTCTGATGAGTGGGTTCGACAATCGCGTCGCCTTGGCCGGTGAACTCGAGCAACCAGTCCGCGAAGACATGCTCGCGGGACTTGTTTCCCGCGAGGCTCCCGCCGCAGAAGTGGCAAACGCGCGCCATTCGTCCATCGTAGTGGTTGAGCTATGCGTGGCAACGATCCACTCGGCGGTTGAACCGTTGCTTGCGTCGGCGAACTACGCGGTCCAGCCGAGACGGTCGCGCTGCATCGCGCGTAGCTCCATGTGTGAAGCGCGTCGACGTCGGGAAGCGCCGACCGTGAGTCCGCACCTCGAGGGGCTCCATAGGACCTTGCGAGGCGCTGTCACACGCAAGCGCGAGCGACGCGGCCCAAGCGCCAGCTTCGATGGGTCGAGCAGAGCATTGCCCGTCGTCGACATCGCGCGGAGCGGCTCGAAAACGAGCCGCTTCAGCGCCGGCTCGCATGGTGCTTTGCCTTCCGGCCATCCGCACTGGCCTTGCCTCCGACGTAAGCGCCGCAGGTGAGGGCTCTGCCTTAGGCTCGGGGAGAGCGGGCACGCCGTCGACGCGCCCCGCAGAGCGAGGGCGACGCCGACGGCGACGGGAGACAGCGAGAACGTGGTCAAGGTCCGCATGACCAGAAGAGCGCGAGCATCGCGGCGAGCACGTACACGAGCGCCGTCGCGATCTCGTTGAGCAGCAACACGAACAGCCACGCGGCGGCCCCGGCGACGACGCCGAGGCGAGCGAGCGCGGCGAGCAGCGCGACGCTGACGGGACGCAGCTCACTGCGGGGGAGGTTCTTCCTCGGCGGTGTCGATGTGATCATGGGTCCTCCTGATGTTGCAGGGCGTGTCCGCGCCCCTCACGTGACGCGGGGGCGCGGGCACGGCCCGGCGCACGGAGGCCGCGAATTCAGGGACACCGCGAAGACGAGCCTCACGCGCAGAGCTCAGGCAGCGTTGCGCAGGCCCAGCAACTTCAGCGCGCTAAGCTCGCGAAATGGCGCGACGCAAACACATCGACCCAGGGTTCATCGACACCGAAGATCTTCATGCCGCCGTCGAAGCGACGCGATACGCGAAGCGGTATTCGCGGCGCGAAGCCGCTCGTCAGATCGGCGTCAGCGCTTCAACCCTCACGCGCCTCGCGCAAGGCAGGCGGCCGGGCGTCGACAACGCGATCAAGATCGGCACTTGGATCGGGCCGATGCGTGTGGGACGCGCGCGACGAGCGAGAACGGAGCCGCTCGATCTGTTGACGATGGTGCGCCGTCATTTGCGCGAGTCGAATGAGCTCGACCGCAGCGCCGCAGGCGCGCTCATGCGCATCCTCGAAACTGCGTACGCGCAGGTGCGATCGCTCTCGCGCGTCAAGCCGGCGCGGAGCGCGCGGACGTGACCGCGTCCGCGCCCACGTCGATGTTGTGGCGGGACGCCGGCGTCCCGGCAGCCAGACTGGCTGCCAGGCACCTCTGTCTGGCTTCCTGGCTGGCCGAGTTTTCTCGGCCACAGACGTTGCCGAAGCTCCTGGAAGATTCGCTTCGCGTGAACTTCGGTTCCGTCGTTCAAGTCGCGGCCGACTTCTCGACTCGAACGCGCGGCGCGTTCCACTCCGTCGTTCGAACTTCGCGCCGCCTGGCCGGCGACTTTTCCGCCTGGCTTCGCCAGTGGGACTGTTTTTTTGACTGGAAATGGTGTTGCGGTCCGTTTCCATGCGTTGCCAAGTTCTTGTTTTTCCTAGCTCTGCTCTACTACCGTCGAGGTCAAACCCACTTTGGGTACTGGAAGTCGCACGTTCGAATCGTGTCGCCCCGACCATTTACTTTTCAGCTAGTTACAAACCTCGTCTTTCTCACTTTGCTGGGGTGAATTGACGATTTTGCTGGGGTGCACCCCAGCAGACGTCGTCACCACGGGCTTTGTCCCCAACAAACCGAGCGCAACCGTCAGCGCACGGCTCTTCTCTTCGATCGTCACGTGGCTGTAGTGCTCCGTCATCGCCGTCGTCGTGTGGCCCGTCATCGACCTCGCCACGATCTCTCCCGCCGCCTGGCGCGCGAGGTTGTTGAACGTCCGCCGCATCGTGTGCGGCGTGACGTGCTTGTTCACCTTCGCCCGTTCAGCGCAGCGCGCGAGCGGCTTTGACAACACGTTCGAGTAGCGAAGCCGCAGCGCCTCGGAGACGACGCCGTCGTCGTCACCGGTGGTCCGCGTCCTCGTCGGCAGGAACAGAAACCCGGACTCGCGCCCGCGGATCCGCTTCTCCTGCTGCCAGCTCGCGTGCGCGTGCAGGATCTCGGCGACGACGGGGTGGAGCGGCACGGTGCGGCGGGAACGCGTCTTCGTCGGACCCACGTTCCCGTTCACCTGCGACTTGCGAACGTGGATGAGCCCACCCTCGAAGTCGATGTCGCTCCACTGAAGCGCGCTCAGCTCGCCAAAGCGCATCCCCGTCGTGAACCCGACCCAGATCATGGCGCGCATGTCCGGGGCTTCTGCATGGGTCTCGTCGAGGAGGCGACCGAGCTCGTCTCGCGTCAGCACGTCCTTCTCCGTCGCTTCCTTGCCTCGCACGCGGAACCGAACACCCGCCGTCACGTCCTGCTTCAGGTTGCACAGGACGAGCGCGTCTTTGAGCATGCACCGCAGCGTCGCCCACACCCCTGCGAGGGTCTGCTTCGCGTACTGCTCACCGCTCCTGCTCTTCAGATCGCCGAGGCCCTCCATCCACATCACGAGATCTCTCCTCGTGATCTGGCCGACCTCCATCCGCCCGAGTCTCGGGAGGATGAAGCGTTCGAGCATGTCTGCGTGCTGATCGACGACATGTTTCCGGTTCCTGCCGCTCTTTTCCACGTGTTCGAGCCAGCGCTTGGCGTAGGCCGTAAGGATCTCTTTCCTCGCGTTGGCTCTCTCGAGGCCAAGCTCCCTCAGCTTGGCCTCGTCCGCGAACTCGCGCAGCAGCTCCTCCCGGAGATCCTCCCGCACGCGAATCGCTTCCGTCGGGGTGCCCATCACCCTCGTCTCTCTCTCCTTCTGGGTGCCCTCCTCGTTGCGGAGCGTGATCCGCACTACGAACCCGTTCTTCCCATCCGGGCGAATTCCCGGATGGATCCCTTTGTTTCCGCGTCTCATCGTCGCTCTCCTTGTCGTCGAGCAACGATGAAGGACGAGGCCGCAGCACATCGATGGTACCGACCAGGAGCTGTCGGTCAAGATCGGCGCGCGTGAAAAGCAACGTCCTTCCTCGACGAGCCGTGGGCACGATCTGTTTGCGCGAGACCGCCATGCGCAGCGCGTTCGTCGAGCGGTAGCCGAGGTAGGCCGCCGCTTCGTCGCAGGTCATGAAGCGGGCATCGATCGCGAGCCTCGCAGCCGGGCCGCCCTTCTTTGACGCGAGCGCGGCCGTGACGTCGCCCCACCGATAGAGCGCTTCGCCGCCGGCCTGCACGCCAGGCTTCACGTTCTCGTCGAGCCAGACGTCCCCGCCGGTGCGAAACGGCAGCGCGGCGATCGCCTCGTTGCGCGTTACCAACGAGGCGGGATCGAGCGAGCCGCGCGCGAACACACGGAGGAGGCGCGTCACGTTCCCCGACGGCAGCTCGCCGCTGAGGAGACGCGAAGCGTAGGGCGGGTCAGAGGGGCCGTCAGCATCGGGCATCTTGGACGAGTCGCATCAGCCGAGGCCTGCGCTCGTGATCCAGGTGAATTCGCGCACGAGCGAAGTACGAGCGCGTTCCGCGGCCGCCGCGACTTGTCCGGGCAGGAGGCCGCAACATGCGAAACCGAAGCCGAGCCGACGCCCAGGAACAGGAACAGCAGCGCGAGCGCAGCCAGCCCCCGCGAGCCCAGGCTCGCGAAGGGAGCGGCAAGCGCGAGCGGCCGACCGGGCGGGAGCAGCCAACCGGGCGCGTCCGCGTCGGGAAGATCCAGTACCGCTTTATCAAGGAGGTCGAGGAGAAGGGCGTGAACGGCGAGCTGCGCATGAGCGCGCTCGCCATGGCCGACAAGATCAAGCGCTACCCGCTCGACGCCCAGCACGTCATGGGCTCGTGGGAGCGCTTCACCAAGAAGGACATCGAGGAGTTCAAGGCGAACCGCGGGAACCACGCGGAGCGCGAGCGCATTCAGGTCGCCTACGCCGTCGTCTTCTCGGCTCTCCGCGACGCGCGACCGGTGGCGAGCGTCAAGGAGCTCAAGCAGCGCATCGATGCCTTCAGCGCCGAGCATCCTCCCATCGGCGCCGACCGCGCCGGGGAGAGCAGGAAGGAGGTGATGAAGAACGATCCGGCTGCCCCGCAGCAGCCGCGACAGCAGAGCCTGCTCGAGCGCGAGCGACCGACCATCGAGCAGCAGATGGAGACCGCCCTCTCGACGGTGCGAGGGCTATCCTCGCCGCTCCGTGGAGCCATCGAGGGCTCGGCGCGCGAGCTCATCGTCGAAGGCCACCACTCGCAGCGCTCGGCGCGCGAGGCGTTGCCCACCGCCGTGCGCGAGTTCCAGGCGGACAAGAGCGAGCGCAACACTGTCCACATGCTCACGCTCGCCGTCATCGCCAAGGCGCCCGAGCATCGTGCGTTGCTGCGCGACCTCTGGGACATGCCACGGGAGCAGATGAAGGAGATCGAGGCCGAGGGCCGCTCCCGCCTCGAACGCTACCCCCCGCTCGAGACGGGTCTCGCCGACCTCCGCAACGACGCCATCGAGGCGAGCGTCCGCGCCGCGGTGGCACCGTCCGCGCCGAACCAGCGAGAGGCGCTCGTGCTGGCGCACGCGCGCGAGGAGCTCGAGTGCCTCGCCGATCCGAAGCGCGCGCAGTGGCAAAATGTCTCGGACGAGCTCGCGCGAGACCTCGCTTGAGCGCCCCTCGCGCTCGCCGCCGCACGTCGAAGGCTGGAGCATTGCTCCTTGCCGTTGCGACCGCCGTCCTTCTGACGGCGTGTCGTGACGATGTGCGTGCGGCGAGCGCGCCCCCTGCTCCTCTGGCCGGGCCGCGCCCCCGCGACGCCGTGGTGGCGCAGATGCCTGTCGCCTTGCACGAGAACCAGGCGGTGCGGGACGCCGGCGTCTCGCGCCACGACTTCGTCCTTGAGGGCGACGGCATCGACGCCGCGCTTCGTCGTGCAGGCATCGATTCGACAACGCTCGTCGACGCCATCGACGAGGCATTCGTCGGGCGCACCGACCTCTTCGCTCACGCGCGCGCGGGGCGGCGACTCTCACTGTGGATGCGCGCCCAGATGCTCGTCGCCGCCAAGCTCGAAGTCGGGCCTGGCCGGTCGATCTTCGCGGCGCTCTACGACGGTCCTCGCGCGCCGCGCGGCTTCTACGACGCCGACGGGCGGCTCATGACAGGGACTCTCCTCGCCCGACCGGTGCACCTCCGCCGCATCACTTCCCGCTTCGGTGACCGCTTCGACGCGGTCAGCGGCAAGGCGGGCACCCACCACGGCGTCGACTACGGCGTGCCCCGTGGGACGGGCGTTGCCGCCGTCGGACGAGGACGCGTCGCGGCGATCGGCAAGTCAAGCTCGTCGGGCAACTTCATCAAGCTCGCGCACGCCGACGGCTACCAGTCGTTCTACCTCCACCTCGACCGAGTCGAGGAAGCGCTCCGCATCGGGAGCATCGTCGAGCAGGGTCAGCACATCGCCGACAGCGGCAACACGGGCCGATCGACCGGCCCCCATCTCCACTACGAGCTCCACCTCGCCGGCATCCCCGTCGATCCCTTGGCCGTCCTCCCGATGCCGAAGGTGGTGCTCGGTCCCCTCGCGAGGCGTGAACACCTCGCGTTCCTGAAGAACCTGGAGGCAACGCATGATCGAAGAGCAGACCACCAGCAAGACCATCCTCCCCGAGCTGTCCCGTGAGCTCCTCCACCTCCCCTTCGAGCAAGTCGCACCCTCGGAGACGAACCCGCGGCTCAGCGTCGAGAGGGAGCCCTTCGAGGAGCTCAAGAAGAGCATCTTCGCGAACGGCCTCTTGCAGCCGATCGTCGTGTGCCCGCGCGGCGACGTCTACGAGATCATCGGCGGTCACCGCCGCTTCCAAGCGCTCCGCGAGCTCGCGCAGGAGCACCCGAAGGACAAGCGCTTCGCGCGCGTCTCGGCGGTCGCCGTCGACGTCGATGACGCGGCGGTCCCCGTGCTCCAGCTCGCGGAGAACCTCAATCGCAGCGACCTGAGCGCGGCCGAGATCGCCGACGCGGTGGCGCGCGCCGTCGCATCCGGCGTGAAGGCGGCCCAGCTCGCGGAGAGCCTCGGCTGGACCAAGCGCAACCTGAACCGCTACCTCCAGCTCGCCAATTCGCCGGAGTGGTTCCGCGACTACGCGAGGGAGGTGAAGGTGCCGCGCAAGAAGGTCGACGACGCAGGTGAGGTCGTCCTCGACCCGAAGACCAAGAGGCCGGTGATCGAGGTCTACAAGTACCCTGGCTTGCAGTTCACGGACCTCACCGAGCTGCTCGCGCTCTACAACCTGATGCGCGAGAGCGACGCGCTCCAGCTCGAGGAGCTCGGCGGTGAGCAGTTCCGGCCGCAGGCCGAGAAGACGACGAAGCGCCTCGCGTTCGCGTGTGCGACGGAGGGGTGGAGCAAGCGCCGGCTCCGCGAGGAGATCGCCCGGGCGAAGGACCCGCGCCCGCGCGGCAACAGCGGCAACGACGAAGCACGCGACGAGCGGCCGCCGGTCGTGGTCACCGCGGACAGGTGCGTCATCGACCTCCGCCAGGCCGGCAAGCTGTCTACCGCCGGGCGGGGCGACCTCGCCGCAGCGCTCACTCGCGCGCTCGCCGGCTTCGGCTTCAAGACCCTGCTGATCGCTCCGTAGCGTTCGATCCTCTGCATCATGAACGCCGAAGAAGAGGCGGCGCACCCAGCGGGCGCCGCCTCTTCTCGTTTCCGGCATCGCCGACGACGATCGAGGCGGACGCCAGCGTCCCGTCAATTGGTGTCAATTGGTGTCAGAACAACCAGGGGGCGAATGTGACACTTTTGGACCAGCCAAACCACCGAATCCAAACCATGTGACACGTCCTGACGTGGTGCCAGCAACCTCCAGCCTCACGCCCAACAGGGGCATTCGTCTGCCGGCACCCTTCGGGTGTCGCTGACGCGACGGGCCGGCACGCGCTGGCAAGTCCGCAACAGCGTCCTCGCCAATCGCTGGCCGCACACGGCAGAGCCGTGTGTCGCTTCGCGACGGGCGGCCGGAGGTCGCTGGCACATCCCAAAGACCGGAAGCATCGGCTCCCGGTATCCACCCGTGGAATCACCCAGCCAACGCGCTGATCCAACGAGACACCGCTCGCACACGCTCCGCAGCGCGCAACCCCGAGTGCAGCGCGCCTCCATGTACCCGAAGAACGCGGACACCGCCCGCACCGGCTCAACCGGGGTTGTCGCGTGGGCGTTGCATCAGGACACGGCTGGCGGCGGCCTCGCGTCGTGTTTCACCTCGATGACGCCTTGCTCGCCCAGAAGCTCAAGTTTCACGCGGCGGCTCGTGACGGGCCCCTTCAGTTTGCCCAGAAGCTCGAACTCGAACCGGAGCATCTCGCCGCTGTGGATCGTGCACTGCAGCCGGATGGTCGAGATCAACTCATCGACGCCCGCCGGGAAGGCCATGACGAGCTCGAACGTGTCCTCCTCGCGACCGACTCCGAGGTTGCCGAGCACCGCGGATGTCGCCCCTTCGATGACGGGTGAACCGGTGAGTGGGATCTTGTCCTGCCTGCGGACGCGCACCGTGTAGCGCATCTTGCGGCCTTTCCTGTCGTTGGTGCTCGAGACCTCGTTCAACAGGAACGCTGGCACCGCGTTTCGTGAGAAAAGTGCGTCGAGCTTCATTGCACCGAGCGGGGCGGTGTCGAGCCTTGGCACCGCGTGTACCGCGACGACCTCGGCGCGTGCGCCGACCTCGACAGGAAACGCACTGCCGAACAACGTGCGCAGCGCCGCAAACGAGGTGGGCGTGGCCTGATCGATCATCTTCGCCGCGTCGGCGCCCAACGCGTTCTCGATGAGCTCAACGAGCACTATCTGGGTGAAACGAAGGTCATAGGCCTCTCGCTCGGCGTGGGAGGCCGGGCGCGTTGGTGGCGGAGTGCCTTGCGCATCAACGATGACGACCCCGCTCCCGTCGCGGCGGACCAGGACATTCCCCGCGTGAATGTCCTCGTGATAGCGCTTCTCGCTGATGATGAGCTCTACGCCGCTCAAGATTTGCGCGCCATAGCGACGCGCATCCGCAGCATCGAGCTGACGCGCTGCGAGCACTCTCTGAAGGCTGTCGCCGTCGATGAGTTCCATGACGATGCAATCACACTCGACGCCCTCGTAGATGATCGTGTCGGTGTCGTAGATCGTGACGACAAACTCGTTCTTGATCGTTGCGGTCGCTCTCGCCTGCTTGATCACGTACGTCGAGGTCTTCTTCGAGCGGAAGATCTTCAGCGCCACCGCGCGCGTCAGCCGGGTATCGAACGCGCGGTAGAGATCGGCATACGCGCCGTCATCGATCTTCTTGAGATCCGTGTAACGAAACTCGACGTCGCCAGCTGCCGGCGGCACCGCGCTGGGGCCGGCCGAGACGCGCTTCGCCGCCGCAGCGCAGACCTCGGCGATCGCGTTGAAGGCCGCCAGCACGCGCGGACCGTCCTTGGTCGTGAATCGGTCGAGGAGCTGCTCTTGAACCGTGTTGAGCGAGTCGAGCAACGTCGACAGCTCCGACAAGCTGAGCTGTCTCTTCAACTCGGGGTCAATCTCGCCGCCGGTCATTAGCGCGGCCCGCAGCGTGCGTCCTTCCTTGAGTAGGCCGCGGACGTCGAGGGGCGCGCCGAAAGGCAACTGCCCGGCTGCACGCGCGTGTGCTGCGATCTCGCTCAGTCGTTCCATCGTCGTCCTGCGCCTTGTCGATCCGGATCATGCACGACGCCTCTGCGGTCGGGAACACAGATCGAGCGGCATTGTAGGCGGCGACCCAAGCTTTCAAGAATTGACTCACCTGACCCACGAGCAGCAGGCGAACACGACAGCGAGCATGACGCGATCGCCGCTCCAATCTTCTTGAGCAGCAGAACCACGCGCATCCCTACCGCTGCGGGCGTGGGCGCGCGTCCGCGCCCCGTGGGCGGTCGCCGCGGGCGCCATGACGGCCAACTTTCTTTGCGGCTCGTCGCCCCCTCCGTGCGGTGAAGGGACGACGAGCAACCCGTCCCAAGGAGGAGACGATGACGACGACCAAGCCGACGACGACGATCAAGAAGCTGCCGACGCACGAGCTGTTCGACGTGCAACAGCGCGAAGGGCAGAAGGCGTTCTGGAACCGGGTGGGTGCCGCGTTCGAGAACCGCGACGGCAGCCACTCGGTGCTGCTCTACCAGCCTGGGATCCCCGAGCCGAAGCGGCTTCAGCTTCGGCGCATCGACCGCGACAAGCGCCCGCTGAACGAGGGCGCCGACCCGAAGAAACACCCGACCCACGAACTCTACCTCGTGGTGGAGGTCGAAGGAGCACCGAACGAGTGGAAGCGCGTCGGTGTCGGATTCACGAACAAGGACAGCTCGTTCAGCCTGATCGTCGACGACGGCGTGCGCGATGGGCCGAAGGCGCGCTTCCAGATGCGTCTCCGCCGGGAGGCCCCGCCCCGCGCCGACGACGCCCCGGCCGCCGACTCGGCGCCAGCCAAGTCTGCGCCGGCCGCCACCACCGCGCGCACCGTGGTCCGCAAGCGCGACGTCGCAGCGTGAGCCGGCTCCGCCCACATCCGCTGTGGAGCGTTTCGTCTCGCGGACGTGCACGGCGCTGATTCTCGACCCGACCGCTGCCGAGCATTCGCGATGTAGCGGTCGGTCTGGTCTCCGTCGACGGTCGCGCCGCCGCCGGCCGGCCTGGTCGTCTTCGTCAACGGTCGCGCCGGGACGCTGCGCTCCTCGCAGACGAGGCCCGGCACGCCCGCCGCCTCGACGCCTGCGGCCGTCTCGCCGTCGTCGCTCGTTGTGCCGCTGGGCCCCTCGACCGGCTCTTCGAGAGGGGCCCAACGGACAACGCCCCTCGAGGAGAGAGAATGAAGACCTCGACCACGCAGGAATCCATCGCGCTCAAGTACCGGCTCGCGAACATCAAGGACGAGCTCGAGCTCTTCGGCTGGCATGCCGAAGACACCGCGCGCTACATGCGCGACGCGCTCAAGGTGATGGCGCTCCGAAACGTCGTCGCGCTCTTCGAGGAGATGGCGGCAGAGGAGCGCAGCTACTACCGCACACATGCCCCCCTCCTCGACGATCAGCTCGACCACACGCTGCTTGCAGCGTGACTCCTCCGCCCGCGCGCGGCCCATGATGGGCCGCGCGGCGTCGCCGTCGCGCCGTCGGCGCTCCGCGAGGTGAGCGCCACGACGGCGCGACCGGAGGATGCAATGGAACGCCGAACCAACATCGACGTGGAGGAGCTCGCAGGCAGCCCCCTCGTCCGGAGCTTCATGCTGCGCGTGCTCCCCGAAGTGTCGGACCCGCTCACGGGGTACGTCTTCGCGGTCTCGCTCGCGAAGCGCGCCGCCGACGCCTTCGACCTCTATCACGACGACGGTGTCATCTTCGCGGCCGCGCTCGTTGAGGTCGCAGCGGACGTGATCGCCACGCGGGCGACACCGCCCCGTGCGGCGGCTCTGTGCGCCGACCGAGCGGCACAGAGCCGCCGGAGGTGATGATGAAACGCGACACTCGGCTTCGCCCTGCACGCGGAGGCAAGTTCTTCGGCCCCGTCCCCGGCCTGTCGCTGAATACTGGCCAGCGCGGCTGCGACTGCGCAGACGCCGAGTGCACGCTGCAGCGTGGCCGCTGCTTCTTGTGCAAGCACCCGGTCGACAACGACCGCACCTACGCCATCTGCTCCGCGTGCGACGTCGCGCATGACATCCGCGCGTCGTGGGCGCACGACTACGGCGCCATCGAGGCGCACTGGAAACCGACGGGCGCGCGCGAGTGTTTCTGCCCGGGTTGGTTGTGGATGAACGAGGAGAGCGACGGCAGCTTCAATATCGAGTGCTGCGACACCTGCCGCACCGTCCGCGACGACACGGACGCCGCGCGAGACGTCGTCCTGCGCTGCCGCCTCCGCGGCGTGGAGTGGGCGTGACCAGAGAAGTCACCACGGGTCCCCGCTTCAGCTGTCGAAGCGGAGGACCCGAACCCCTCCGCGCTTGAGCCGAAGGAGGCCGCGATGTCGAGCGTCGGAGCTGAGAAGAAGAGCAAGCACAAGCCGCGCAAGGAGGACGCGCAGGCCGACTACCGCGTCGTCCCGCTCGGCGCACTGCGCGAAAACCCGAAAAACCCGCGCAAGACCTTCGATGGCCTGGAAGAGCTCGCGGCGTCGATCGGCCAGATGGGACAGATCGTGCCCGGCCTCGCGCGCCCGCACCCCACGGAGCCTGGAGCGTTGGAGCTCGTCGCAGGACACCGGCGCTTCCGCGCCTGCACGAGCGCCGGGGTCTCCAGCTTCCGCGTGGTGGTGAGGGACATGGACGTCCGCGCTCGTCGAGAACGGCCAGCGCGCGGACGTCCCCCCGCTCGAGGAGGCCGAGAGCTACCGGCAGCTGCGCGACGAGCATGGCCTCCCTGTCGCCCAGATTGCGGGCGACGTCGGACGCTCAGACGCGCACGTCTACCAGCGCCTCAAGCTCACCGAGCTGATCACCGAAGTCCAGGAGCTCCTGCGCCGCGGGAACCTCCAGATCCGTTCGGCGCTCCTCTTCGGCCGCGTCGACGAGAAGGCGCAGCACCAGGCGCTGAAGGCGATTCGCACCCGGTACGAGTTCCTCATCGACGAGGGAGCCGTGCTCAGCCATCGCGAGATCGACCACTTCATCCTGCTGGGGTCGAGGAAGTTGATGCATGCACGGTGGGCGCTCGACCGTGCCGAGCTCGTTTCGTCGGCGGGCTCGTGCCTCTCCTGTGGGAAGCGCACGCATGCGCAGGCGCAGCTGTTCCAGATCGGCGATACCGACTCACACGACGCCTGCCTCGACGCGTGCTGCTGGGAAGGCAAGGTAACCGCGCAAGCCGACAGAGATCTCGCAGCCGCGTTCGAAAAGGGGCAGGACGTCATTGACCCGAAGGAGGCGAAGACGCTCTGGCGCTTTGGTGGCGAACCCGTCGACGGGTGGATCGACGTTGAACACCACCTTGAGTGGGCGATCAAGCGGCAGCACCACGCGACCACCGCCGAGCGCGAGCGCGCCCTCGAAGACGTGTTCCCCGAGCGGGCCGCCCACCAAGCGGCGCTCGACCAGTGGAGCCTCCGCGCGGGGGCCTACCTCGAACAGCATCAGCTCGCCGAGCTCCCGCAGGACTTCGAGCCCGAGCCAGAGGGGCCGACGAAGACGTGGGCCGACGTCATCGGCATCGAGCACCCCCGCATTCGGGTCACTCTCGACAGGGACGGCCACGCTCGCCGGCTGATCACCCAGGCGGACCTCGCGACCATGCTCTGGGATCTCGGCCACAAGGACGCACACAAGGTAATGCGTCCGTCGCACGAGGCGTCGCTGCCCGGTTCTCCTGCCCATACCCGCGCAAATCGCGACGCTGGCGCGTGGAAGCGTGAACAAGAGCGGCGTGACCAGCGCGTCTACGAAGCGCGCGCCGTGCGGGAGGCGGCGCTCGCGGAGGCGGCCGGCCTGGACGTCGGCGAGCTCGTCCTCGCGACCACGCTCATGGTGTGCCGCTACGGCGTCCATTACCACGAGGCCGAGATAATCCGGAAAGAGCTCGGGCTTGCCGCGGGCAAGCAGAGCCGCAACCTCTACCTCGACGCGCCGAACGCCGCGCTCTTCGCGCACGCGCAGAGCGCGCTCACAGACAAGAAGACGAAGGACAAGGATCGTCTGCTGCTCGCGCTGCGCATCCTCGTCGAGCGGCCGGTGCATGAGCCCTCTCACGACGAGGTGCTGCACGAGATCCTCGGCATCGACATCAAGGCGGCCCGGAAGCGGGGACGCGAGCGCCGGAAGAAGGAGCCCGCCGCGAAGACGCCGACTGGGCGCGCTGTCGGCGGGGCGCCAGACGCCGGCGCCAACGAGGACGTCGTGCGCGACGAGGACGACATCGACGACCATGCGGTTACATCGAGCTGAGGTTCGCCCGGTGCCGACGGAGGACGGCGCGCCTTCGGACGCCGCGCTCCGCGGCACGGAGGCGACATGAACTTCGGCAAGGTGCAGAGCTCGTTCGAGGCCGCCGCCAACAAGGCCGGCCTCTTGGGCACGCTCTTCTGGTGGGACCTCGGCAACAACCGCGTCGAACACCGCGCGCTCGTCGAGCACGCAGACCAGGCAGGTCTCGACAAAGCGCTTCTCCCGAGCGCCGTGAAGGCCGCGACGGCGTTCAAGCGCGCATGGCGCGCGGCGGCGCGCCGCACCAGCGACGATCTGCTCCTGCGCGAGATCGCCGAGACCCCCGAACAGCTCGTCGTCGCCGTGGTCCGCGAGCATCCCGACGTCCTCAACCTCGACCTTCGCTACGAGGTGCTCGCGCGCGCTGCGTTCAACAAGAAGACCGAGATGATCGCCCTCCTCGAGAAGCACGACATCCTCGACGGCCTCGATGCGCTCCTCGACCACTACTCGGCGATCACCACGGAGGACATCCGCGCGATGGTGCTCGGCTTCGTGAGGAAGTCTGGCCTCTCGATCCGTCACGCGGGCGGCGTGTACTTCATACCGCCTGCGCTCTCCGACACGCTGCGGGCTCTCGCCGAGGTGCTGCGCGCCGTCGGGAGCAACACGACGTGGTCCCTCCCGGTCGCGAACCTCGGCGATGCGGCCGCAATGCTCGGCTCGCTCGCGCACGAGACGCTCGACGCCGAGATCGGCGCCGTCGAGCAGGAGCTCGCCGCCTTCGACGCCCGGGACGTGGATACGCGCGACAGCACCCTCCAGCGCCGGCTCAAGAAGTTCGATGAGCTGCGTGGGAGGACCAACTTGATGGCGGGCGCGCTCTCGTTCCGCGCCGACGCGCTGCTCGAGAAGCTCATCACGCTCGAGCAGGACGTGAAGCGCCGCCTCTTTGGCGAGCCTGACCTGCAGCCACTCGCATCGCCGGCAACGGACACAGCCTCGAACGAACCGCCGCGGCTCCAGCCCTTCGACGCCGACGTTGGCTTCTGAGGTTGCAGTCGTCCCGCCGCTGCGCGTGCTCAGTCGACGCCAGGGCTGTACTTGTTCCGTGCGCGTTCGAGGAACGAGGGCTCCGGCGCTCTCTTCTGGCCAGCGACGAGCCGAACGAAGGCCGGCATGAAGCTGGGCTTTCGTGAGTGCGCGGCGCGGACCTCGTCGACGAGCGCATTCCATGTCGACGCCAAGCCCGCGCGCAGGTAGCAGTCGCGAGCCCGCCCCAAGTTGACGAGCGCTTCAGCGTAGTACCTGGACTTGCCACGGTTGACGACGCGCAACCCACACGCGGCGTACAGGCACGCGGCGAGATCGGGATGAGCTTCCTCGAGCACGCCCGCGACGGGCTCCGCCCTGAAGTGGCTCAAGTGCTCGAGCTCGGAATCCGACAGCGCGCGCACGCGCTCGGCGAGCCGCGCGACCTCTTTGCACTTCACGAGGAGTGCGGCCACCGACCACAGGTCCGCGCCGCCCGTCGCGGCCATCGCGCGCTCATGCCACGCGTCTCGCTCGCGCTGCGGGGCCAAGCTCATGACCTCGTCATAGGAGTGCTCCCATGGGTGCTTCTGATATGCCGCCCAAGCGGACGCCAGCGCCTCGTCGTGGCGGCCGACCTGTTGCAGGAGCCGACGGTGGAGGCCGCCGAGGTCGTGGCCGAAGTCTTCCGGCCATCGCTTCGTGGCCTCGAGCGCGAGTCCTCTCGTCACCCACGCAAGCGCATCCTCGTACCTCGCTTCGGCCGTCAGCATCTCCGCGATGACCTGGCAGTCGCCCGGCGTGACGCCGTCTCGCTCGGCCTTCTCCGCGAACTGAGCGACCCTCCCCTGCGCGATTAGCACGGACCGGAGAATTGGGTCCCACGTCGCATGCTGGACGCGACGCTGCTGGTCGTCCGTGATCGCCTCCGCAGCGGCAAGCTTCCCCCGCGCCACCTCTGCGAACGCGGCGAGCCCGTCCGCGTCGAGCGCCTTGATCGTTCCACCACGCTCGATCTCGAACGCGAGCCCATAGTCGTCGTGCTCAACCCACCAGACGAGCGTTCGGATGGTCTCAGCCGCGGGCGCACTGCTCGCCTGGCGCGCCTTGATCCACGCGATGTAAAGGTCGGTGGCGACGACGCCCATGTCACCGTCGTCGTCGAGCTCCGCCATCTTCGCGTTCACGGCCGCGATGAAGGACTCCAGGACGCTGGCGGCAGCACCCGCATCGCGCGCCGCGAGCTCCTCAACCTGCTCTTCGACCTCGTGGAGCCCGTCGATGAACATGCTCCGGCTCCGCCAGTCGATGTACCGACCTGGCATGAGCGCGGCCTCGATCGCGTGCTCCAAAGCGGCGACGGCGACGTCCTTCATCGGCGAGGCTCCTCGTCGGGCTCTCGCACCTCGATACGCGGCTCTTCATGGAGAGAATCGTGGTCCACGAAGATCGCTCGCAGGCCCCAGCCGGCGAAGCTCGAGACGATTCGGCCGAACTGCGCCCAGGTCAGCTCTTTGTCATCGATGATCACGCTCGGGCCGTCGTCATCGCCGTTGTCGATGAGGCACCGGAGGACGTGCCCACGCGCGCTCCATTGGTAGCCGCGCTCGAACCATTCGATCTGGTGGACGCCAATTGGCATCTCCAGCGCGGGGAGGTCGCTCTCCAAGCGCATCTCCTCCATCGCTTCAAGCGTCCCGTTGTGCAGCGCGATCACGTCCTCATCCGTCATCGAGGCCAAACCCGCACCGATCTGGAAGTGCACGGTGGAGACGCCGGGCTCGGCGTACTCGAGGATCGCTGTGCCGTTTTCGCGCGTGACTCGGACCTGATCGATGGTCGACGGGTACGGCCTCTTCATCACCTCCGCGCGCTTGGTGCCCCCTGGCAATGGCTTGAGCTTCGGCGCTACTGGCTCGAGCATGAGCCGTGGCGCGTCGCGGCCACCGAAGGTGCGTGCAACGCCGACCAGCGCAGCCTCGAGCGCGCGCAAGTAGCTCGCGTCGAGCTCCCGGCCTCCAGAGCCCTCCATTCGGTGTGCGAGCTGCTGTACGGTGATCCCCACCAGCTCCCGCGGGTGAGCGAACCCCAAGCGCCAGAAGTCTCCAGCGAGCGACATCCCAATGCCGTCGATTGCGTAGTGCGCGACCAGAGCGCAGTTCTCGCGCGCGTGCTCGAGGGACATCTTTCCCTTCGTCGCTGCCACGACGTCCTCGGGCCGCATCTCGCCGAGGTCACGCACCCTGATCCGCGCTTTCCTCAGCGCGGCGCGCTCGGCGTCGCTCAGCAGTAGGACGGGGTTCTGGGTCTTCGCCATCGGTGCTGAAACTCTTGGGTCGGCGGCATCGGCTCGAGCGGCAGGGTACCCGCCCCGCACTCCGCGCGGGAGAGGGAACGCAGCGGCCCCGCGCTTCGTTCCAGCGGCCTCGCCGGGCCCGCTTTGACCTCGAACCGGAGTTGAGCACCGGTGAGCGAGGCGACATCTTGCGGCATGCCCTGGGTGAAGACGAGCACGCCGCCAAAGAACACGCTGTCCGCGACCGCGGCTCCGTTTCAGCGCGCCCCAGTGGATCCATTTCAGCGCGGCGGCGACACCCGTGGTTCCAGACGTGAGCCCCTGCGCCGATGGCGACGACCGGGTCGATCGTGCGCCACAACGAGCGCGGGGACGACTGGCGCATCTCGACGCGTGAGAAGTGCGCGCGCGCTTGGCAAGGAGCTGCACGCCTCGCTTCGGTAGAAGCGGCGTACCCATACCCACCCGGGGGCAGCCCCCGGTCTACCGGCACCACCTCCTATGTAAGTAAAGCGCTTGCGCTCCGGCAGATCCGTTTCTCTCCCGCGCCGTGCAGCACGGCGTAGTGGAAGGAGCCGAGGGCTGCGACCGGCACCAGCTTGGGGACTTCACATGGCTAGGAAGGGCAGCAATGAAGGCAACACCTTGAGCTCGGCGCTTCGATGCACCACCGCCGCACTGGGGTTCCTGGCTGCGCTGTCCTGCGCGCCGCCGGACGACGACGACGATCCCTGCGATCCAAACGTCGAGGACGTGTGCGCCTGCGATCCCACGGCCTCCGGCAGCTGCCCCGACGACTTCATCTGCCGCCCGTCAGGGGACGGTGCGGTGTGCGTGCCGGAGGCGTCAGCCGGTCGTATCCCGGCCTGCTTCGACCCTGAGGGGCTCGATGTGCTCGTCGCCGAAGCGAATCGCGCGCTCAGCGTCAGCTGGAAGATGAACGGCGACCTCGATCACGCCGGCGGCTTCAGCGTCCTCATCAAGGTCGCCGCCAATGACTACGTCGAGGCGCTCGAAGTGGGACCGGAGGATCGCCAGGCGACGCTCCGCCCCCTCGAGAACGACATCGGCTACCTCATCGTCATCGAGGCGCTCGACGGCGCGGGCGATCCGTCGTTTCGCTCGTGTGAGGTCGTCGCTGTGCCGCATGTGCTCGCGTTCACCCAAGACGTGCTCATCCCAGGCGACAGCAGCGGCGATCAACGCAACCCCGACATCGCCGCGAGCGCGGACGGTGAGCTGCTCTATCTGGTGTGGGAGGACGAGGGCGCCGTGATGCTCGGCATCTCGGACGACTTCGGCGACTCCTGGACCGCGCGCTCTCTCGCCAGCGGTCAGCAGCCGAGCGTCGCCGTGCGCGAGGCCGTGCTCGCTGAGGACGGCATCACGCTGCTGCTCCCGCAGGCCGCGGTGGTCGCCTGGGATCGCTCCGGCGAGGTGCTGGTCTCGCTCTTCGATGGTGACGGCGACGCCCTCTCCGAGGAGATCTCAATCGGGAGCGGCGCCGCGCCCGACCTGTCGATTTCACTCGGTGTGGTTTAGGGCCCTGTCATAAATAACTCGACCGGTCATGAGGCGCCTCGCGGCCGAATCACGTAGTTCCAGTCGCCGTGAAACGCTTCCCGTTCGATTCTGAGCTCGTTCATCACGTCGTCGGGGATTGCGATGCCCGTGGGGTACTTGTGCTGATCGAGCTTCGCTCGCACGACGAGCCCGGCGCTGGTCGTCGTCGAGCCAATCAGGTTGACGACGGCCTCAAACGTGCGGAGTGGACGCCCTCGCCAATTCATCGTGATGAACGAGAAGACGCGGTGCTCTATCTTGTTCCACTTGCTCGTCCCCGGTGGGAAGTGGCTCACGTGGATGCTCTTGTTGAGCTTGTCGGCGAGACGCTGAAGCTCAGTCTTCCAAAGACGCGATCGGTTGCCGTTGCTGCCGCCGGCGTCGGCGCTCACGTAGATGTCGTTCGCGTCCGGGTATCTCTTCGAGCCCATGCGCTTCCACCACGTCTCGATCGACGCGACCGCGAACGCCGCGGTGTCGTGGTCGGTTCCGACGCTCACGAACGCGCTGTTGTCCCCTACGTCGTAGACGCCATAGGGGACTGCCTTGCCGACGGCATCGTCGGGGAAGTCGTGGACGTCGACGAGCTCAGGGATGCCTTGGGGTTGCCACTCCTTGCCTTGGTTCCTGAAGTTGCCGACGAGCTCCTTCTTTTTCGTGTCGACCGAAATGAACGGCTCGCCGTTCGCGAGGCACTGCGCGGCCTTCGCGTTGATGTGCTTGAACTGCGCATCTCGATCAGGGTGCTGCGCTCCCTCGACCGTCTTGCTTGGCGCTTGGAGGCTGTAGTCCGCGTCGCGAAGAAGTCGCGCGATGGTCTGGTGACTCACGCGAATCCCGTGGCGCCAGAACATCTCGTCCGACAGCACCACAGTGCTCTTGCACGTCCAGCGCAACGGCGACTCAGGATCGCCGCGTGTCACCGGGTCAACGAGCGCTTCGAGCTTCGTGACGAGGTCGGGGTACACCTCCTCGTGCGGCCGCCTCCCGCCGCCCTTGCGACGAACCTTCACGATGTCCTTCTGCGTAACGCCCGAGCGGAACTCTCGTCGCCCCCGTTGCACCGTGCTCGACGCCAGCCCCGTCGCGCGCACGATGGCCGCCAGGCCGCCGTACCCGAGCGCGTCCGCCTCGGCGCCTGCCCACAGACGCGTCATGCGCTCATCCATCGCGCCCTTGAGCTTCGTGAACTTGCGGCGGAGAGCCTTCTCGTCGTGCACGGCACCGGTAGATCACGAACGCGATCCCGCGTCGATCCCCGAAGTGCGCAACGTGATCGACTTGTTTATGACAGGGCCCTTACGTCGCCCTCGAGCAGGCCGGCGGCGTCGCCCTCGCGCGCTCCGACGACGGCGGCGTAACATTTTCAGCCGCCACTCGCCTCGACGCCGGCCTGTCGCAGTCGCGTTCGCCGAGCGTCGCGGCGGACGCAGGCGGCGAGGCCGCCTTGGTTGCGTGGTCTGCGGTCGACGGCGCCGGCGACTCGAACATCTACGGCTCGTCGAGCGCCGGCGCCTCACCGGTCCGGATTGACGACGACACGCAAGGCCAGAACCAGCTCGAGGTCTCGCTGGCCATCGACCCTCAGACCGCCACGCTGTACGCGACCTGGGAGGATCGGCGCGGGGGCGCGAACGTCTACTTCTCGCGCTCGACGGACGGCGGTGCGACGTGGGAGGCGAGCATCGACGTCGGCGTGGGCCTCGGCGGTGACCAGTTCCGTCCCCAAGCGGTCGTCGATGTCGCGGGCAACGTCTACGTCGCGTTCCACGACACCACCAACGGGCAGCGCGTGGTCTTCTCGCGCTTCAACGAGGAGGGCACCTTCGATCCGCCGCTCGCACCCAGCACGAGCGCGGGGCAGGGAGGGATCGTCGCCGACGAGCCCGCCGTCGCGACCGACCAGTTCGGGACGGTCTATGTTGCCTGGCAGGAGAATCGAAACGGACCGAACACCGATATCGTGTTCGCGCGCGCGGAGTAGACATGAGAAAGCACTTGAGCATGAGAGCTGACGCCTGGGCGAAATTCTCGTGCAGGTGCGGGCTCGCGCTGATCGTGGCGGCGCTGCTGGTAGCGGCTGCCTGCGGGCCTCGCGGCGACGATGACGACGACGACGAGGTCCCGGGTCTGTTCGGTGACGTCGCGAGCATGGTGGTGATCGTCAACCCGGCGATCAACCAATGCTCGAACACGACCGTTCAACCCGGCACCCAACGCGAGGGAATCGTGGTCTCGATCGCCGAGACGACGCCGAGCGTCTCCGACACGACCGACGACACCGGCCTCGCCGTCCTGTCGCCGGCGCTGACCGGACCGAACACGCTGCGGTTCGACGAGGAGGGCGCGATCACAGTGCAGGTCGTGCAGCAACGCGAGCTCTACGACGTGGTGGTCGCGGTTCGGTCCGGCGCCGTGGAGGAGATCGTGCCGGCGGTGCGCTACCCGGTCGGCGGCGATGTCGTCGTGGTGCAGCCGGGCGCGAGCGTCGTTGACGCGGCGCAGGAGGACGGCTCGATCGTCGTGCTCGCGCCGGGCAGACATATCGGGAACTTCGAAGTGCGCGCAGAGGGTGTCCTGCTGTTCGGCTCCTTCAGCCTGGACAACCTGGAGCCCGCCAGCGTCATCGAGGGCGATGTCACCTGGCTCGGCGGCAACGGCCGAATGCGCGGCGTCAGTGTCGAGGGCGCGCTCACCACCAACGCGAACGGCTTCTCGGCGGCGTTCAACCGCATCGACAGTGCGAGCGTGACCGGCAACGGCGTCTCGCTGATCCGCAACACCTTCGTCGGCAACGCCGTAGTGCCGAGCTCGAGCGCGGTGCTGGTCGACAACAGCGGCATTCCCTGAGCTGCTCGGCGCGTCCGCTTAGAACGACCGCTTGATGGAGAGCGTCGCCACGCCCACGCCACGCTCTTGGCCGACGAGCAGCTTGGTCTCTTCGGTGGTGCTCCTACCAACCTGTCCGCCCGCTTCCTCCACGACGACGCACTCCTCGTTTGGGACCAGGCGAAGATGGCGCGGCAAGACCGTCGCGTGATCGATCACGATGTCGCAAGCCGCGTCACTGCCGATGACGATCGGCTCCGCAAAGACCAGGGTGTCGGGAACGGCTGCGGCACCTGTGATGACGACGACCCATCGCTGGAGCACGGCCAGGTCTTCCGTCTTGTCATCGATCATTCCGCCACCTCGAAGACGTGGAGCGTAGGGAACGAGCCCTCGACGGCGACGACGCTGCCGCTCAGGCCGCCCAGGCGCGCATAGAGCTCGGCGGAGGCCTTGGTCATCTCACGAGTCCAGCCACGCCCGATGAAGAGCCGCGCGGACGGGTCGCCGCTTTCGTGGTCCTGGAACATCACCTCGCCCTCCTCCCGGTGCACGAACAGGGTGCCGTTGGTCTCGTCGTAGACCAGCCGATCACCCGGCCGCGGCGCGCTCTCGGCCCCGCCCATGTAGAGCTTGCGAAACGGGAACATCGACTTCACCTCCGCGAACCATGGGGAGTACGGTGCTCTGCGCCGGCCGGGACAAAGCCGGATCCGGCCGGATCCGATCCTCTCCCGGCGGACCCACCCCCGCGTAAGTGCTGGAGACGAATGCTGTCGCGCCAGACCATCGAGGCCTTCACGCGGGGCGAGCGGGCGGCGTTCGAGGAGGTGGAGCGCACCTACGCCCACGTGGTGCGCCGCGTGGTCAACGGCTTCTGGCGGGGCGCGTTCGATCGAGAGGAAGCGATGCAGGAGGTCTGGCTACACATCTGGAAGAACCGCGGCGCGCTCGACGCGGACCGCGCCCAGGAGGTGGGCGGCTTCATCGCCGTAGTCGCGCGCCGCCGCTGCCTCGATCTGCTGAGGGGCCCGCCGCGGCCTGTGTCGCTCGACGACGCCCCAGAGCCCGCGGCCGAGGAGACGCCCGACTTCGCGGAGGAAAACCAGATCCGCGCCGCCGTCGCCGCCTTCACCAGCCGCATGCGGCCGCAGTGGAGGGCCTTCTTCGATCTGCACTTCGTTCAGGGCCTGCCCTACCAGGACGTCGCTGCGCACCTCAAGATCTCCAAGCTCCGCTGCAAGTACATGAAGAAGGTGCTCGCCGCGCGCGCGCGCAACGACGGCGCCTTGCTCGCGGCCCTGAGCCGTACCGCGACAGGAGCCCCGCGTGCACCCTAGGTCCGCCATCGAGCGCTACGTCGCGGACGGCTTGCCCGAAGCCGACGAGCGCGCGCTGCGCCAACACCTCAAGGCCTGCGCGGAGTGCCAGGCGTATTACGACCGGCAGCGCGTCGTCTTGCGTGCGCTCGCCGGCGACGTGAACCAGCCGACACGAGAGGAAATCAAGCTGCAGGGCGCGCTCGCGGCGCGCGCCGTCTTCCCGGACAACGACGGCGCCGCGCGGCGGCCACACAGGACGCTCGCCGAGCTGGTCGACCGCCTGCTGTGGGCGGCGCGCCGAAGCTGGGCGCTCGGCGCCGCCGGGGCCGTCGCGGTCGTGCTGCTCGTCGTGCTGGTGCCGAAGGGCGGCGGCGACGGCGCCATGCCGCTCGCGGCCGTCGTCACCAACAGCAGCTCGGCGACGGTCGCGGGCCAGACCCTCGAGGAGGCGACCGAGCTGCGCGCGCTCGACGTCATCGAGGTGCCGAAGGGCGGCGCCCTCGAGCTTGCGCTCGTGCGCGGCGGGACGCTGCGCGTCTTTCCCAACAGCCGCCTCGCGCTCGGCGCGCGCGGCGAGAGCGTGGCGCTCGAGTACGGCAAGGTCTGGTGCCTGCCCGAGGAAGGAAAGGGCGGCTTCGAGGTGACCACCAGCACTGCGACCGTGCGGGTGCTCGGGACCTCGTTCATCGTCGACGCCGGCGACGACAAGACCGACGTACGCGTGGTCAGCGGCAGCGTCGAGGTCAGCGACAGCGACGAGCAAGGGACGGTGATACTGCAGAAGGAAGAGAGCACGCGGGTGGAGCGTGGCCAGCGCCCATCGCCGGCGCGGCGCGCCACTGCCGCCGCGGACACCATCGAGTGGCAGCGGTTCTTCGGCGACATCGTCAAGGGCATTGATCGAGGAGTGAAGGCGCTCGATCGGGCCATCCAGCGCGAGCTTCAAAAGGGGGGCAAGCGATGAGGATCGCGCTCGTGCTCGGCATGGCCCTCGTCGGTGCCGCCTGCGCCAACCTGCCCTCGCTGCCCGCGTTCCAAGGGCCGGCGCAGCCCGCCGAACCACCGCTCGCAGTCGAAGTGTTGGTCGGCGGTCTGCGCGCCGACGAGCAAGAGGCGCTCAAGGAGACGCTGTGCGGCATCCGCGGTGTCGTCGGCTGCGAGATAAAGAAGCAGCCGCGCGAGGTCTTGTACTCGTTGCAGTACCAGGGCTCGCTCCACGCGCTGCGCTCCGAAATCGGACGGATTGCGCACCCCGGGCTCAAGGTCGAGGAGGTAAAGGCAACGCTGCGCTTCACCGGCTTCGACAACCAGCCGCCGTCCTTGACGGTGCTGAGCCCGAAAGAGGGCACGGTGCTGTCGCCCGAGGTCGAGGTGGTCGTGGAAGCGCCCGACCAGGACGTCGCGCGCGTGGAGATCGGCGGCAAGCGCGCCGCGCGCCAGCGCCCGGGCATCTACGCCGCGCGGTTGACGTTGGTCGAGGGCGACAACGTCGTCGAAGTGAGCGCCGTCGACGAGGCCGGCAACGAGGGCAGGGCGCGGCTCGCCCTCACGGTCGACACCACGCCGCCCGACGTCACCGCGACCGTCAAAGTCGTCGTGGAGGGTAGGGTCGAGCGCGGCAGCGCCGTCTTCGTCGATGGTCAGCAGGTGCCCGTCGATCTCCTCGGCGGATGGCGCGTCGAGCTGATCGTGAAGCGAGGCCAGCGCACCGTCGAAATCGTTGCCATCGATGCCAACGGCAACAAGAAGACCGAGCTGCGCCCCATTGGGGTCGAGTGATGACCGAGCGGCCCGCGAGCTCGACACAGATCTTCGGCAGCGCGGCACCGCCGAGCGCCGAGCCGCTCGGCGATCCTCCGTCGCAAGGGGCCCCGTCGGCGATCGGGTTCTACTCCGTCGTCAAGGTGCTCGGGGAAGGCGGCATGGGTACCGTCTACGAGTGCCACGACCCGGCGCTTCAGCGCTTGGTCGCCGTCAAGGTCCTCAAGGGCGAGCTCGCCGCCCTGCCCGAGATGAAGACGCGCTTCATGCGCGAGGCGCGCGCCATGGCCAGCGTCTCCTCGCCGCACATCGTCGCTGTGTACGCGGTCGGCGAAGACAACGGCGCGCCTTTCATCGTGATGGAGAAGCTGGTGGGGCAGGATCTGTCCGACCGTCTGCGGCAGGGTCCGCTGGCGCCGGAGCAGGTCGTGACGGTGCTGCGCGATTGCGTCGCCGGGCTGGCGGCGGCCGCGCACAAGGGGCTGGTGCATCGCGACGTCAAGCCCGCCAACCTCTTCGTCGTCAACGGACGCGCCAAGCTCACCGACTTTGGCCTGGCGCGCCCCATGGACGGCTCGGCGAGCGTCACGCAAGCAGGCCTGGTCGTGGGCACACCGCACTACATGGCGCCCGAGCTCGGGCGCGGTGCTCCCGCATCCATCGCGTCGGACATCTACGCGCTGGGCGCGACCGCGTTCGAGCTGTTGTGCGCGCGGCCGCCCTACCCGGCAGCCACGCCGGTGCAAGCACTGGCGGCGCACATCGTCGAGCCGGTGCCGCACCTGCTCGACACCTGCCCGGCGGCTGGTGCGGCGCTGGCCGCGGTCATCGAGCGCATGCTCGCGAAGGTCCCCGCGGCGCGCTTCGCCGACTACGCGGAGCTCGACGCCGCCTTGCGGGCTCTGGCGCTGACGGCGAGCAGCGCTGCGAGTCTCGACCCACCGATGGGCCCGGTGTCGAATGCGCTGGTGTCGCCTGACACGGTGGCGCCACCGACACCGCAGCCCTCGGACCCGGCGCTGCGCGTCAGCGGGCCGCAGCTCGCCATCAAGACCAAGTCTCTCGCGGTCATGCTTACCGACATCGCCGGCTACACCGAGCGCACCAGCCAGCAGAGCCGAGAGGAGTCCGCGCGCTGGCTGGCGCTCCACGACGAGCTGTTGCTGCCGGTGCTGCGCGCCTTCGGCGGCACGCTCGTCAAGAATATCGGCGACGCGCTGTTGGTGACCTTCACCTCGCCCACCGACGCAGTGCTGTGCGGCACTGCCATTCAGGATCGCCTGTTCGTCCACAATCGCGCGGCGGGGGCCGGCGATCGCATCGAGGTGCGCGTCGCCATCTCCGCCGGCGAGGTGCGCTTGCAGCGCGGCGACATCTTCGGCGAGCCGGTCAACCTCGCCGCGAGGCTCGAGTCCGTCGGCGAGTGCGGCGAGGTGCTCATCACCGACGCCGTCTACGCGACGATGAACACCGCCGAGGTGCGGCTCGCGCCTCGCGGCGCCCACACCTTCAAGGGCATTCAGCGCCCCGTGCAGGTCTACGCCGCCACCCCCGACGCCACGGCCGGCGCGCTTCCCTTCGGAGGTCGCGCGTTGGCGCGCGTGCAACAGAATAGCCCGCTCGAGGAGACCAAGCGTCGCGTCAAGACCGGCCTCATCGAGCTGACACGCGGGGTCAGCGACGCCGCGCCGCGCATCGCGCTCGCCCTGCGCGGGCTCTCGCGCCGACCGAGGCTCGTCGCTGCGGCCCTGGTCGTGCTGGCGGTCGTGGTCGCGCTCGTACTCGGCACCGGTGCGCCGCGCACCGCGTCCGACACCGCCGAGTCAGAGGATCTCGACGCGCTCATCGAGCGGCTCGACGTGCAGGATGCCGGCGACGCCCGACGGCGGCTCGCCGCCAGCGCCGACAGCGATGTCGATGATGCACTGCAAGAGCTGACGCGCTCCGGCACCTGGTGGCAGCGGCACCACGCGCTCGCCATCCTGGAGGAGCGCGGTGCCTCAGTCGACCGCGAGTCGTTTGCCATCCAGGATCTCGAGACGGGCTCGAGCTGTGCCCGACGCCGCATGGGGTTGATGCTCCTCAAGCGTGTCGGCGCTAGGGACCGCGCCCTCGACGCCGTTGCCGACGCGTCCCATCGCCAACCCGACAACGCGTGCATGCTGTTCGACTTCCCATCCGCCGAAGCGGCCGTACGCGGTCGGGGGAAGGGGCCGCGCTGAGGCAGGGCGCGCGTGCCAAGGCCATCCAGCGGGCGGCCGGGCACCGGACGAAGGAGCCCGCCACGGCGCTCACGCCGGGCGGTGCCGCTCGCCGCGGTGCCATCGAGCGTCGAGGGTGATGGTCACGCCGCGATGGGCGCCCGGCCAGGCAAAGACGAGACGCTTGGGTCGGCTCCACGATGGCGAGGTCATTCGGATCTCGGCGGGGCGGTAGTGACGTGTCGCGACTTCGAATGCCGGATCGAAGGAGCACATGAAGCGCAAACCGTTGATGTCGATGTCGATCGCTGCGGGCTCGAACGAGAGGTTGGACCAGGGCCTGAAGGTCACTCCGGTACTGCGCCGTTCGTGCACTTCCCCTTTGTCGAGGGTGTAGTGGAGGCCGGCGCCGGGGGGGAGCAGGTTGCGGCCAAAGACGACGTCCACGAGCGAGGGAGGAGGGTCCGAGGGCAGGCGGGTGCCATCGGTGGTGGCGCCCTGCCCGGACGCGAGTAGCCCGACGTAGAGCTTGAGCGCCCATCGCTCGAGGCATACGCCGTCGACGGCCAAGCGATCGCGCGTCCAGGTGCCCCGCTGTACCGACTGCACCCAGCGGAAGAGCTTGACGGCGATCTCGTCGAGCCCGGAGAGCTCCGAGTTGTGCCGGCGGCAGAGCACCCTCGCCTGCAACGCCGCAGGAGCCAGTCGCATCTCGGCGCCGTCGAGGAATGGATAGCCACGCACGGTCAGCTGCCGAGTATCGTTCAGGATCTCGAGGATGCCGGCGCTGAGGTAATGCTCCCTCGAGATGCCGCCACCGCAGTCTCCGAGATACTTGGCGTAGCAGGTGCCGGTGGCAGACATGACAAGCAAGGGTGGCTGGCGACGCGAGCACCGGCAACGGCTGGGCCATCAATCAAGCCCCCCGGCCGTCATCGTGTCTCCGAGGCGCGGGCGATGTTCGCGCGCATGCGCTTGATCAACCCGAACGCCAACCAGCGCGCGCTTCTGCCGCGACAACGGCACACGCGGTCGCCGCTGGCGGGAGAGCGCAGAGCGCGAGGAGCGCCCGCAAGCCCGCCGGCGACAGCGCGCGGCGCGGTGACCGCGTCGGCGCGCGCCCCACCGCGAAGCTGAAGCGGACCGTCGAGGCGTTGCGCGACTGGCGCTACCGGATCTCCCGCGGCTACTCGCTCGGCCGAGCCAGGGCCACCTCGACATGGAGCGCAGGGGCGCACCTCACGTGCGCGCCCCCGCGCTCACGAGGTGCATCCGATGAAGGCTCAGCTCGCCGTTGCAAAGACTCCCTCCCTCGGGCGGCTCCACTCCGTCCGCTCCTCCCTCCGCGCTCGGTTCCTCGAGCGCGACCACGTCATCGACCTCATGCTCACTGCCGTGCTCGCGCGCGTCCACGTTTTCGTGCTCGGCCCCCCGGGTACGGGCAAGTCGGCGCTGGCGTCGGCGATCGTAACGTCCATCGAGGGGACGACCGGCTTCACCTGGCTCATGTCGAAGTTCACGACACCCGAGGACGTGTTCGGCCCGCTCTCGCTGCAAGCGCTTCAACAAGGGCGCTTCGAACGTCTCACGACGAAGAAGCTTCCAGAAGCGCACGTCGCCCTGCTCGACGAGATCTTCAAGTCGAACAGCGCGATCCTCAACGCGTGCCTCACGCTGATGAACGAGCGCCAGTTCATGAACGGCACAGCCACCCTTGAATGTCCGCTGATCACGCTCATCGGCGCGTCCAACGAGCTCCCCGACGGCGACGATCTCGAAGCGCTCTTTGACCGCTTCGCGCTCCGCCTCGTGGTTCCGTACATCGCCGATCCCGACAACGTGAGGCGGCTCCTCTCCGAGAAGACCACCATCCCAGCGGCGACGATGACGCTAGACGAGCTTGTCGCCTGCCAAGACGAGGCGAACGCCGTTGAGGTGCCCGATGCGTTCATCGACGTCATCGTGAACGCAGTGAAGCCGAAGCTGGAGGAGCAGGGGGTGCGCGCCAGCGACCGTCGATGGCAGCAGATCGTCCGCTTCCTTCAGGCGTACGCGTACCTCGACGGCAAGGACGCGGTCAGCATCGACCACTGTGACGTCCTACCCGACCTCCTCTGGCGCGACCCCGCATCGCGCGCGGCCATCACCGCGACCGTCGCGGGCGCGAGCAACCCCACCGCGGCCCGCGCCGCGGAGATCGTTGACGCCGCGAAGGAGAAAGTCTTGAACCTGAAGACCCCCGAGCGCGATCCGCAGAAGCGCGCCGAGTGGCTCTCGGCGGCGAGCCTCGTCGGCGATGAGCTCGACTCCATGCTCAAGGAGCTCCAAGGCCTCGGCACCAGCCGCAAGGTGCTGGACGCCGCCGCCTCGATCACCAAGCTCAAGAAACGCATCGCCGAGCAGGTGAACGCGATGTACTCCACGGGAGCGTGACCCATGCGTGAGCTCATCTACGCGGTCGACAAGTGGACCGCCTACCTCTGGAAGGCCCTCGTCAAGGACAGCGCGCTGGTGCGTGAGCAGGTCGAGCGCGGCAAGCGGAAGCTGCCCACGTTCCCGTCGTTCGCGCGCGAGGTGTTCGCGCGCCTCTACTCTCCGCCGAGGTCGCACGCTAAGACGCGGCCCGAGGACGCGTGGGCGAAGACGCTGCACGACGCGCTCGACGAGCTGCCGACCTTCAAGAAGCTCGCTGCGTACTGCGCGCGCAACAAGGAGTTTGCGAGCGCTGCCACCGCGAACCTGCTCGAACAGATCGTGGACAAGCTGCCCGAGCCACCCGCGCCACTCGCCGATCCCGAGGCGCAACGCAGGGAAGTGCGCGGCCTCCTCGACTTCCTCAACGCCACGAGCCCCGAGGACGTTGCCGGGCGCCAGCGCCTCGAAGCCGCGCTCGACAGGGCCAAACGCGCCGGCAAGGAGGCTGTCGAAGCGATGGCCGCGTTCGGCGACGCCGTGCGCCCGGACGACGTCCGCCCGGCGCTCCGCCGATCCGTTGACGACGCGGCGCTCGAGGTCGAAGAGATCACGACCGCGTCAGCAGGCCTCTCCGGCCTTGGCGGCAGCAGCCACGTCTCCGACCAGACACAAGCCTCGCTTGCTATGGCGATCAAGAGCTCAGACATGATGAAGCGCCTCGGCATCCTCGCCGGCCGAATGCGCCGCCTCGCGATGGGCAAGCGGCGCTCGCGCACGCGCGCGGCGGCGTCCGAGCTGAGCGATGTCGCCACCGGCAACGACCTCGCGCGCGTGCTGCCCCACGAGCTGATGAAGCTCACCGATCCGCTTCTCGCGCTCGACTTCTTTCGCTCTTTCGTCGAGCGCTCGCTCCTCCAGTACGAGCTGACGGGCAACGAGCGGGAAGGACGCGGTCCCGTCGTCGTCCTCATCGACGACTCGGACTCGATGGATGGCGCCCCTTCCACATTCGCCAAGGCGACCGCGCTCGCGCTCGCCGACCTCGCGCTGACAGACCGCCGCGCGTGTCGACTGGTGCGCTTCAGCCATCGGATCAACGCGACCGTGGACCTCCGCCCCGGAACGGACTCGACACCGGCACTGCTCGCGTTCCTCGCCGGCGAGGTCGACGGCGGAACGAACTTCGAGCTGCCGCTTCGAGCTGCGCGCGACGCGATCGATCGCGAGCCCGCATTCGAGCGCGCCGACGTAGTCCTCATCACCGACGGCGAAGCGGAGATTTCCCCTGACTTTCTCGCTGAGTGGCGAAGGCGCGCGCTCCGCGAGGGCCTCTCCACCTACGCCGTGCACATCGGCGCCCGCGCCCCCGCTGTTCTCGCGGCGCTCACGACCGACGTCATCACCCTGCAGGCGCTCGTCCCAGAGAGACTGTCCGACCAGCTCTTCGCGAGGCTGATGTCGTGACCCTCGGGCGGCTTCAAGTCGCAGTCGACCGAAACATGGCCGCGACCGCGTCCATCACGACCCGAGACACGGCGGCGGCGCGCGGTGCGTTCGCCTGGCCACGGAGCGCGACCTCAACGGCGACCGCGCCTGGCGAGGTCGCGCTGCCGAAGTGCCCCATGAGGAGCGCGTCGACACGACCGAGCCACTTTCCCCACGTCTCGCTCGACGCCGCCGCGCGCACCACGGTCTCCCGCTCGGTGGCCCACCGCGGCGCGCTCAACAGACACGCTTCGTAGACGCTGACGAGATCCTTGTCCTGCCGGCGGCCGCTCTTGCTGTCCCGCATGAGGACCTTCTGGGCCACGAACATCGCCGGGCCCGCCACGTGAATCATGACCTCGTCGACCACGACCGGCAGCGGCTCGAACAACAGGAGCTCGATGTACCGCAGGGGCGACGCGATCAGCCCCGGCTGCGGCTCGAGCATTCCGTCTGTTTCCGTCACACGTGGTGCAACGAACTCGACGAACTGGGGTGCCGGGCGATCCGTGCCGTGCCGCTTGTCTTGGAAGACCCGCTTCCCGCGCTCCTTGCGGCTGAGACCGGGGGCGTCGTGCGGCACGAGGCCGACCGCCGCGAGGCGCTCGACGATCGGTACTCCGCGCACGGTGAGCCTGCGCGGCACGACGACGTCGACCTCCCGCGTCGCAAGTGCAGGGCGGTCGACCGCGAGGAGGTCGCCATGAAGGCGATACAGGATGAGCGCCATGCGCCCGCCGATCACGACGTCCACACCGTAGTCGGCGCACGCGCGAGCGCATCTCATCAAGAGCTTCTTCGCCTCTTCGAGCGCGGCGTCAGTCGCCATCGGACCACTTCAACACGTTCTCGACGATGTAGCGCGCCTGCTCTCGCCCGCCGAGCGCGGGCAGGCTCCAGACGTCGAGCGCGGACTGGATCACATCCACGGGTTGCAACGGTCCGGGGCCGCGCATCTCAGGCTCCCATCGCAGCGGACGAAAGATCGATGCAGCATAGGCCGCCGAGGGAACGATGAGAGCGTCAGCGTCGCGTCGTTCGACGCGCTCGGCATGATCCCAAACGATCACCATCGTGCGCCCATCTGCGTGAACCTCGACGGGACCGGGCTCCACGACGTGCAACATCCCGCGCGCATCACACGCGGCGAATCCGCCGAGCGCTGCCGACGCCTCGCCGCGCGACACCTTCGCGGCGAGCGCATCCAACAAGCGCGCTGCGCCGTACCGAGTGCGAACGGGGATCCGCCAATCGCGCGTGAGCTCCATCGACGCGAACCACAGGCGCATGAGCTCGTCCCTTCGCACGACCTCGAAGCCCCGGGGGCCCCGGACCACGTGCCCGAGCTCCGCGAACGTATCGACGAATCGCTGCGCAGACGGCAGTGACGACTCGGTCGCCGCCGCGAGCCCGCGCAGGCTCCTGGGGTGCTCGCGGTTCGGGGCGAGGAGCAGGTACTTCAGGAGCCATTGGTTCAAGTCGGTGAACGTCTCGCTCGTGCCCTTTCGCGTCGCGCGCTTCGCGGAGGTTTGGCCCGGCGTCTCAACCCCTGACGCCGCGCGCCCCTCCAGGCGGAAGCGGACGTCAGGGGCGACGCGCTTCATGAACTCGCTCGCCTCACGGTTCGTCTTTGCGCTGACGAAGGGCAACTCGACGACGAGCTCGATGGCCCGGTCATCGCGCGCGCGCGCCTCGAGCACCATGACCGCGAGGGCGCCCTTGAGGTCGCTGAGGCGGGTTGTCGGCAGCGAGCACCTATCCACGGTCGTATCCTATCAGCGATACGTATCCTGTGCAAGGTACGTATCTCGTGAGCGATACAACCGAGCGGTGATCTAGCGTGCTGAAACTACATCACTTTGTCGACTCTGAACGCGTGGGCGCCTCCGGCAGAGGTGCCTTCTACACGGCGCGATAGCGTGTCCCGCGCGCAGCACCGGCGCGCTTCACCCTCTTCGCTTTGAGGAGGCGCCCCATCGGCGCTTTCAGCTCCTTCGTCGAGATGCGCATGCTCTTGGCGATCTGCTCGATGCGACGGTCGCCCTTCCGCGTCACCTCTCGGAACAGCGCCTCCGCCCGAGCAGCACGCGCAGCTTCGATCTTCCCGCCACGCGGCGCTGGCGCCGCGCTCTTTGGCTGGCGAATGCCGCCGAGCGCCTCCGCCACGGAGTCAGCCACGGTGCGACGAAGAATCTCGGTCAGGTCGGTTGCAAAGGCCTCGATTCGATCCTGCAGCTCGCGCTGAGTGCGTTCGTTCATGGCCTGCGATACCGCGGGTGAGGGCGTCACCGCAAACGGCCTGCGGCGCCTGCTGACCATCTCGCTCTCTCGAGCGCCGGCCGTCTGCTCCTCACTCGCTTCGTCAACCGTCGCGCCAGGCCGCTCCGCCAAAGCGCAGTGCTGCCGGCAGAGCCCGGCTCCTGTCACGCCGTTCGCCTCGCTCGCTTCGTCCCGACGACGTCGGTCGCTCCTGGGTCGTGTCCGCGCCCCTCAGCCCGGTGAAGGGGCGGCAGACCGACCCCAGAAAGAGAAAGAGAGCGAGCACATGATGAGCAACACGACGACGACGCAGAAGACCGATGCCGCGAAGAAGAACGTCCCCTCCCACGAGATCTTCGTCATCGAGGGCGAGGGCAAGGACGCGAAGTGGAACAAGGTCGGCGTCGCCTTCCCGACCAAGAGCGGCACGTCCCACCGCGTCTTCATCGGCAAGAAGGGCGACCCCAAGCAGAAGGTCTACCTCGTCTGCCCCAACAGCCAGTTCGACGGCCCCAACAACGGCGAAGGCAACGCGCGCCCCGGCGATGAGCCGAGGCGGAAGCCGTACGCGAGCATCTTCGACGCGACTAACAAGAACGTAGATTTCAAGTCCCGGGAAGGCGTCGCGTTCTTGAACCGCGACGACTCGCTCTCCCTCCTCATCGGGGACCGCGGCGACGCGCAGCAGCTCAAGTACCAGATGCGCGAAGTCCGCCGCTTCAAGCAGTCCGCGGCGAAGGCATGAGTCGGAGGCAAGAGGCGGATCCAACCGAGCCGCCTCTCTCCAACAACATGAACACACTCATCGAAGCCGAAGTGACGTGCTCCATCTGCGGCGCCGAGCACGACCCCGAGAAGACGCTGGAGCTCGACTCCACGCACCTCTGCCCAGATTGCGCAGCTCACCAACGAACCC
The DNA here is from genome assembly GCA_016177705.1 of Deltaproteobacteria bacterium. Lineage (GTDB taxonomy): Bacteria > Myxococcota > UBA727 > UBA727 > VGSZ01 > JACOUT01. The sequence goes on along the minus strand of JACOUT010000014.1, from coordinate 656 downwards.
TTCAGCACGCGAACCGCGACGCGCCCTCGCCGGCGCCGATGCGTCCCCTCGATAGTCTCACGGAGCCATGACATGGACTTCAAATCCGACCGCGAGAGCCCAGGCGTTCTCGTCGAGATCACCGAAGAGCAGCACGACTACATGCTGAACGTCCTGCCGCCGATCTATGCACGCGGGTGCTTCGCGATGGGAGAGCCGGTCGCGCATTCCACTGACGGCGTCACGTTCCACTGGGCGGGCAAGCGCGGCAACAAGTTCTTCGTCTGCTACGGGACGAAGGCGCAGGCCGAGCTCGCGTTCTCCAGCTGACAACTCTCACCTAGCCCGCGGTGAGCGCCAAACCTGCGGGCCTCCCCTCGCGCGCGCTGGAGGCCCCGCAGAACGCTCTCTCGAGCGTGGAGAAACACAATGAAGAACAAGAAGATGAAGCATGTGTGGATGGTGGAGGAGGTGCCGGAGCCGTCCGGCGGCGCGAGGGCGTTCTGGACCAGGATCGGCATCGCTTACGAGAACGACGACGGCTCTCTCAGCGTCACGCTCTCGGCGATCCCCGTCACCGGCAAGATGCAGATCCGCTCGAGCAGCGCGCTGAGCACTCCGCCCAGGTCGACGAGCAGCGACACCGACTGCGCCTGCTTGAGGCCCTCCACCACCGG